>NZ_JAJUXH010000012.1 GCF_021390245.1 Dyadobacter sp. CY323
TCGTCGCTGAAAATCCGATATTGACGGATCTTCAGTTTTGTACTTTTTTTCGAATTTAATTTTAAATCGCCCATGATAGTTTGCTCTCTGAAGGCAACCTATTTCAGGCAATGACAAAATGTAAAAGGTGAAAAGCTAAAAGCTAAGAGCTAAGAGCTGATAGCTGATAGCTTCTTCAAAATCACCTTTTGATCTGCTTTGGAGTTTGTTAGATCGAGTGATTTCCTGAAATGATCTGCAGCTTTGTTGTTGTCGATGCCCGTGTACAGCTCACCGAGTAGTGCGTGGTATAAATGATGGGTTGTGAGATTTAATTTTTCTGCTTCTTTGATCGCGATTTCCTTTCCGTTTGCTTTCGACAATGCGTAGGTCCGGTTTAATGCAGCCATTGGGGAATATTCGTTGATCAGCAATTGGTTATAGAGTTGCAGAATGCTTTCCCACTTCTCCTTTGTGTCATTTTTGATGGTATGAAAATAGGCGATGCCTGCTTCCAGATGATATTTTGAGAGTACATTCCCGGATGACGACTGGTTTAAAAAAAGCTCGCCCTGGCGAATCAGGTCCTCGTCCCAAAGCTTTTCATCCTGATCTTCATACAGTACCGTTTCACCCTCGGAATCGATCCTCGCCTCAAATCGCGAGGCGTGAAAACACATGAGTGCAAGCAATGCATATACCGGCGGCAGGCTGGTAAGCTTACTTTCCAGGAGCAAATTTGTGAGTCGGACCGCTTCCAGGCAAACATCTTTGCGCAAAGTCACGTCCCGCCCGGAAGCATAATATCCTTCGTTAAAAAGCAGGTAGAGCGTAGTAAGAACGTTTTCAAGACGGTTCTGAATTTCGCTGGCTTCCGGAAATTCTATTTTTACCTGGCTCGACCGCAGCTTTTCCCGGGCACGAAAAAGCCGCTTGTTAATGGTTTCTTTATTCGTTAAAAATGCAGCCGCAATTTCATTCACACCAAAGCCGCAAAGGATATGGAGTGACAAACCGATCTGCGCCTCCGCCGGAATGGACGGATGACAAATCGCAAACATCATTTGTAACTGGCTGTCGGTAATGTTCCGGTCCGAAAGATCAATGTCGATTTCAGCACCGGATGTTTCCGCACCATTTTGCTCATAGGTAATCTGCTGCGCGATTTTCTCATTGAACAGGGTATTGCGTTTGAGGTAATCTTTTGCTTTGTTCTTGGCCACCACATACAGCCAGGCGGTGGGATTTTCGGGAAGCCCATTGATCCCCCACGTTTCCGAAGCCTGCAAAAACGTATCACTCGCAATATCCTGCGCAATTTCAATGTGTTCCAGACCAAACCGTTTTGAAAGAACGGCTGTGATTTTCCGGTATTCTGTTCTGAAAAGATGCGGTATCAGGTCTGGCTGGCTCATTAAATCGCAATTTCTCTGACTTCAACATTTCCGCCATCGAGCAGGATCGGGCAACTACTGGCTATGGCAGCGGCTTCGTCCAGTGATTCGGCTTTTACAATGGTGAAACCCCCGATTGATTCTTTGATCTCGGTGTACGGGCCGTCGGTGATCACCTGGCCCGGTCGCACTACTTTCCCGTCATGCACGAGCCGGTTACCACGACTGGAAAGTTTGTTTTGAGCAGCGATACTGCCGAACCAATCCATCCACAACTTCATGTGGGCCTGCATTTCCTCCGGCGATGCGTCTGGCCCGGTGTGTTCCGGGGACCTGAAAATTAACAAAAAGTCTTTCATTGCCTTGAAGTTTAAAGGTTAAAAACGAATGACGATCCGGCTGTTGAAGACTGGACAAAAGCTAGGGATTTTTTTCCAAAAGACTTTTTTGAGTGTCCATGCGAACTCTCAAACTGCTCGAAAAACGGTTGTAAATCGTTTTGGTATGATTGTTTATATTTTCCTGCACATTCAAATATCATCCTCAAATAACAATTACAATATGGCAACTGATTCGCCCGCACACAAGACATCGAGAAAAAGAAAAGCTGGGAAAATCTTCCTTGGCGTTATCATCCTGATTGTCGTCATCAGACTAATCCTTCCGTATGTCGTATTGCATTTTGCCAATAAAAGTCTGGCAGGAATGAGTGGTTATTATGGTCATATCGAAGATATCGATCTCGCCATTATCCAGGGAGCTTACAAAATCGACAGCATTTACATTAACAAGGCAGATACGGTCACAGGCAAACAAACCCCGTTTTTTTCGTCTTCCGAAATTGACTTATCCGTAGAATGGAAAGCTTTGCTGAAAGGGTCGATCGTGGGCGAGCTTACGCTGCAACGCCCGTTTTTATTATTTACAAAAGATAAGGTTGAGCCAAAAGAGATCGTGAAAGACTCCGCGGATTTTCGAAAGGTACTGGACAAGTTTATGCCGCTGAGCATTAACAGATGTGAGATCAATAATGGTAAAGTGCAGTACAACGATTTTACATCCACGCCAAAAGTGGACATTGCCATGACCAACATGCATGTACTCGCCCAAAACCTGAAAAACAGTTATGATTCCTCGGCTGTTTTGCCAGCCAGTGTCAATGCATCAGCGAATATCTATGAAGGCACTTTGACGATGGATGCGAAACTAAATCCACTTGCCGACAATCCTACGTTCGATATGAGTGCGGAATTGAAAAACACGAATCTGGTCAAGCTGAATGACTTTTTCCAGGCGTATGCCAAGATTGATGTCAACCGTGGCAGGTTTGGTTTATATACCGAAGTGGCTGCGAAGGACAATGCATTTACCGGTTACGTGAAACCGCTGATCCAGGATCTGGATATTTTGGGAAAAGAGGACAGGAAGGATAATCTCTTTCAAAAACTGTGGGAGGCGGTTGCCGGCGGCGTCGGAGAAATTTTCGAAAATCAGAAAAAAGATCAGGTCGCGACCAAAATACCCTTCAAAGGAAAGCTGGACGACCCGCAAACGAACATCTGGCTGGCACTCACCACCATCCTGCAAAATGCATTCATCAGCGCATTACAACCGACAATCGACAACGAAATCAATATCGCATCCGTAAAATCTCCAAAAGAGGATAAAAAGACGTTTTTGCAAAAGGTATTTGGGAAGGACGATAAAAAGGAGAATGATGATAAAAAGGGTAAAGACAAGAAAGATAAAAAAGACAAAAAGTAGGGTGTAAAATAGTAAGCTATATATTTGTTCTATGACAGAACTTAATTCCATTAAACAGACTCTCACTGAACTCAAACCAGAGTTAGTTGAGAAATATCATGTCAGTTCGATTGGTTTATTTGGTTCTGTCGTTCGAGATGACTTTTCGAAATCGAGTGACGTGGACATCATCGTCGATTTTAATCAACCCATAGGAATAGAGTTCGTAGACCTGGCCGATTATATTGAGCAAAAAATACAAAAACACGTCGATTTGGTTTCAAGAAAAGGAATTAAAGAAAAGTACTACCAGAATATTTCCGACGAGATCATTTATGTCTAAACGAAATCCGCAACTGCTGGTCGCAGACATCATGGAAAGCGGGTTGAAGATATTGCAATATACCGAAGGTCTATCGTTCGAAGATTTTCTCAACGATAATAAGACTGTCGATGCAGTGATTCGAAATTTTGAAATAATAGGCGAAGCTGCAAACCGACTCCCGGATGAGTTCAAAGACCTGCACCCGGAAATAGATTGGCATCGCATCCGGGGATTTCGAAACCGGATTGTTCATGATTACTTTGGAATCGATTACTCCATAGTTTGGGAGATCAGAAATTCGTTTTTGCCTGAAATCATCAAAAGGCTGGAATTTTTAGCTTAGCGAAAAATTCAAAAGCTTTTACTCATCCAAAACCTTCCCAATCAACATCTGGCTTTCATGATTTTCGTGGGAGCCGCTTTGGCCGAGTTTTTGGTTTAGTTCTTTCAGAACTTTCTTGGAATCTTCGGTGCCAATCGCCGCAACGCGCTGGATGGTGTAAGGTAAGATTTTAGGGAGTTTTGCCTTTTCGGCCATTTCCAATGCACGTTTCATATCCAATGCAGCCAATGGTTCAGCTGCATACCAGACCATTAATGGCAGATTGTGATCATCTTTATCTTCTGATTTTTGCATTAATGCGTCGACTATCTCCCACCGTTGCGCCGGTTCTAATCTCAACATCGCAGATGCGAGGTAGAGTCTGACAACAGGTGAATTGTCATTCTGAGCCATGTCAGCAAACTTTTTCAAAGCCTCCGGAGAGATCACTTTGTCTTCCGTTAGCAATTGAATCGACCAGCTTCTGATGTATTCACTTTCATTTGCCAGTAAATCCATTAAGTCTTTGTCTTCCAAACCTTTCGTTACATGCAGCGTCCATAATGCGCGCAGCTTACGGGTAACATCCGGATTCTTGGCAAGGATTTCTTTCAACGCTTTATGTACCTTTTTATTTGGCCCACGTTCCTGCAAAAGCGTCCTGGCTTGCCGCACGTACCAGTCGTTTTCATTTAATTGAAAGTTAACCAATTCCATATCGGACGCTTTGGTCAGATCCACTTTTACCCATTTGTCATTCTCATGCGTAATCTTGAAAATCCGGCCCATGGTTTTGTCATGAACGTCGGGATTTGGACTGTGGCACTGATTCTTATCATACCAGTCGATCGCCCAAACGGAGCCGCTCGCATCGTATTTGAAATTCAGCCACTGCGACCAGGAATCGTTCATTGCCATGAAATCGGGCTTGTGCGAAGCGATGTAACCCGAACCACTTTTCTCAAAATGATCGATGTTCAATCTCGCGCCGTTGATGTTGTTCATGAAAATTTCGTTGCGGTATTCTTTCGGCCAGCTGTTGCCGAGGTAAATCATCGCACCCGCGTGAGCATGCCCCCCACCCGCCGCCGCCGACCGGAAATTGCCCGCGTGCGGCCCGCGTTCTCCCAGCCAATGAACATGATCGCCAATGGTTTTAATGTCGTCGTAAGTATATGGGTTAAAGTGCTTTCCGGCCTGACGTTGATACCGCGCACCTTGTATCACATGAAACATATGCGGGATCACGCAAACGGTGATGAACGGATGTCCATAATCATTGAAATCAATTCCCCACGGATTGCTAACCCCTTCTGCAAACACCTCAAACTTGTGCATCGTCGGATGGTAACGCCATACTCCCCCATTGATTTTTGCACGTTCCGCTTCCGGCGTACCTGGCTTGCCGACTACCGAATGTGTGAAAACACCGTGCGTTCCGTACAGCCATCCGTCTGGCCCCCATCTCAAACTATTCAAAACTTCGTGCGTATCGTGTAACCCCCAGCCGTCGAGTAGGATTTGCTCGGGCCCAGCCGGTTTATCCGTTTTTGGATCAATGGGAATAAATAGAAAGTTAGGCGCCGAACCCAGCCAGACACCGCCCATTCCTACTTCAATACCGCTGATGAGATTGAGATTTTCCGCAAAAACCTTTTTGCTATCCAAAGTCCCATCGCCATTTGTGTCCTCCAAAATCAGGATCCTGTCCCTGCCCTGACCTTCCGGAGCGCGAACCGGATACGTATGTCCTTCCACCACCCATAGTCTTCCTTTTGCATCGATCGTAAACGCGATCGGCTTCACTACCTCCGGCTCAGAAGCTGCCAGTGTAACTTTGAAACCTTTGGGCGGCGTCATCGCGGCGGCGGCCTTTTCACCCGAAAGTCCTGCATTCAATACCGGATCGAGAGGCGGGAGAATAATGATATCCTTTTGCTTTAATTCGTTTGGAAACTCAGGCCGACTCGGGTAAAAAAGGAATTCATCAAAATTAATATGTGCCCATTTGTCATTCGCGATGTATGGGATCTGTGAGATACCAGTCTCATTATCAATGATCCTGATGAAAATTTCCTTGTCAAGATATTTCTGTAAATCGACAACCGCAGGCTGCAAAGTCGCGCGGCCTTGTCCGGTAATATGGTAAATCACGCTATCGGTGCCTGCAAGTACCAGCTCTACTCTCGTATCGACCAATGCGCCACCGGATACCATGAATGCGGCAAATGGCTGGGTAACTTTGAATGGCGCCGAGGTTAATTTTCCCGTCAGTTTATAATTCGTATTTCCGCCGCTGCTCAGGAAGTATTTGCCATCAAAACCTATATTCATTTCCTTTTCATGTACCGGCGATGGATCCGAGCTGAAAAGCGGATTCGTAAAAGCATCCCCGGTAGCTGTCCAGTCTTTTAATGTACCTGTTTCGAAATTCAGATTCAGTGGCTGCCCGTCTTTCATGGGCAAGTGTCCAGCCACCGTTTTTTCGTTCACCTCTCCTTCCACTACCTCAAAGCTTCCGACCATGCCTGCAATGCGGTGCCCCGGAACCGAACAGAAATACGTGTCACTTTCCTTTGCAATGAAGTTGATGCTCGTGCTCGCCCCCTTTTCGAGGATCACCTTGCTTTTGATACCCAGCTTTTCCAGTGAAATATCGTGTGTCATCAACTCACCATTCGTGATTTTGATCCGGACTTTATCACCCTTATTTGCCTTCAAAGTCGGGTTCCGTGACCCATCTGGCGCGAAGTAACCCAGCATGGTTGCTTCCAGCGAATAATCCCGGTCATACTTGGCCGTATCCGCTTTTGCAGCACTGCTTTTAGCCGAAGTTACCTTACCTTTTTGAGCAAAAACATAGCTTCCAGACGTTGAAACGACGATTATGATCAATGTGAGAAGCTTGCTGAACCGTGTCATATAGTGGTAATTATGTTAGGAGTTGTTCCTTTGGTGGAAGAAAGAGATGCCTGATTCAATTTTACTTATACCAAAAACAATCCTATTCCTTTGCCAAAATTTGGGCGCTAATCTCTTCGTGCTCTACCACATAGGCCAAAACTGATTTCACAAAATCATTCAAGGTTACATCATATCGAGAAGCGAAGGCCGCGATCTTTTTGTGCAGAACCGAGGGTACTCTCACATTAAATACACCTTTGTAAGTTTTGTCAGGTGATTTCCCAAGTGACTTACAGCTTTCCAGATAGTCATCTATTGCCTCTTGAAAAGCAGTTTTCAACTCTCCCACTGATGTTCCTTCGAAAGTAATCAAATCATTAACTCCGATCACCTTCCCAAAAAACACTTCATCATCCGAACTATAATGGATCGTAGCCATATAGTCTCCGTAGGTTAAAGAATTAATCATTTTTAATTTTACGATTTTGTTTCAAAGTCATTATTATCTGCTCGATTACGTAGGTCTTCACAACTGGCCTGGGATGAGGTTTATGAAGACTAAGGATCAACTGATCTGAGTCGACAAACTTCCTTCTCGACCCTCCTGTCTTTCCAGAAGACATCTCAACAAATCCAAAATGGCTCAAAATTAGGGACAACTCATCCCAGGTCAGGTCCTTCGGTTTGCTCATAAAGCGGGCAACCAGCTTATCAATCTTGCTCAATAGTATGTGTATTTGTGACTAAATATTAGTTACAAATATAGCCTTATATTTATATTTCACAAATAATAAGCTTTGGAAAAAATTCAGTTTTGTAATTGAAAATTTTCTATATTTGGGAACTTACTCAATGCGAATCGATATGGGAATGAGCTTAGTTGATACTTTTAACTTTCTTGATATGACCAGTAATTTCGCGATTGCGACTTCCGCCCGAAAAGGCTTGAATACCAAAGTATTCTACGACTTTGCGGATGCAATTAAAATGCCCGAAAAAAACCTTGCTTCAATCATCAACCTTTCTGCTAGGACGATCAGCAATTACAAAGAATCCAAAAAAGCGCTTGAAGCACCTTACAGTGAGCATTTATTGAAGCTCATCGCCCTTTTTAGCAAAGGCGAAACGGTATTCGGAAATGTAGATGAATTTAATTACTGGCTTCAAAAACCACTGTGGAATTCCGACGAAAAGCCTGCTGACTGGCTGAATACCTATGGCGGCGTGGATTTCCTGGCCGAAGAGTTGGACAAGCTTGCACAAGGTTATCCTGCATAATATGCTCGTTTACAGAATTGTGCATAAAATGTTCAGCAACAGTCTATTTGCTTCCGGGATGAAAGGTCGGTGGAATAGTGAAGGCAACAAAGTGCTTTACTCGGCCGAATCGATTCCTCTGGCATTTCTCGAGAACATGGTACGGCGACAGGGGGTCGGCTTTAATGATGATTTCAAGATCATGTACATTGAGGTTCCAGATCATGTGGCAGTAGACGTGATATCCATTGCAGATCTTCCCAAATCCTGGCGAAAACCGTACGATTATAATGCCTGTCTGCCCAAAGGAGACGCATGGTTTCAGGAACGAAAATCGCTGGTACTTAAAGTCCCATCTGCGGTCATGCCGGAGGCTTCCAATTTTGTGATCAACACATTGCATTTGGATTTTAACCAGGTCAAAATCGCAGGCGTAACGAATCTGATGCCAGATCCGAGGATTGAAGATATTTTGAAGAAGTATCCGCGTTTGTGATTGAGGAGCTTACTTTTTTGGCTATTAGCTGTTAGCTTTTAGCCGTTAGCTTTTTGCTATTTTTTCGGTTTCTTGGGGTTTCGGCTAGCTTTGCCTTTACTATTTTCTTTATTAAATCTAACGGCATTGGTTTGTTTAATGGGAAATGTACCGAGTTTTTTGAGCCTTTATAACCTGCTAATTCCTCTTTTAGCTTCGCTGCCATGGTTTTCGTGACCGGATAAATTGCAACATGTTTTTTCCATCCTGCGAAATAGATTACGTACGATCCATTCAGATTAAAAGTTGGCATATCGTACGAAATCGCTTCTTCGGCATCCGGGATAACTTCCAGTATGGCCTGTCGGACTTCTTCCAGAATCGAGCGAACTTCGGCCGGGCAACTGGCGATGTATTCGTCAACTGTTTTTGGTTTTGCGGTTGTCATGAGCAGCGAGATTTGAGATGACTATTCTTTTAAAATCTAGGAAGTTGATTAATACCTGCAAAAGACTTTTTGTTAAAAATATAATTGTCAGGCAACCGTTGTGGCACCCAATCCATTATTATCATAGTTCATCCAGTAACGGCATTGATCACACTTTCCATCATTCATGAAGCGCAAAATGGTCATAATGTGGCCCGGCGAATGCTTTTTGATTGGTATGGAAAAAGTTTGTACCGACTGGCGAAAAGGTATTTGTCGGATTCGGCCAAGGCGGAGGATGCAGTTGCTGAGGGATTTTACATTATTCTTAACAAATTAAAAGATTCCCATTTCATTGCCATTCCGCCATTTGAAATGTGGATGAGGAGGATCGTGGTGAATGAATGTCTGAAAATGCTGAGGCAAGAGAAAAGGTTTGAAACGCTCGGTGAGATTGACAATGAAACCTGGCCGGTCGATGATGTTACGGTTGAAAATCTGACAGCCGCTCAAATATTTGAAGTGATCGAAGAGCTACCAGCCGGTTATCGCACGGTATTTAATTTGTATGAAATAGAAGGCTATTCGCACCCTGAAATCGCGGAAATGCTGAACATTAGCTCTGGAACTTCTAAATCTCAGCTTAGCAAAGCGAAAAGCTTACTGCAACGAAAAATCATTGAACTCGACCCGGTTTATGCGAAACGAAAAGTTATTTGAAAAAATAAAGCAAACGACGTGGAGCGAAACGCCGGATGTGGAAGAATGGGACCCCGAAAAAGTGTGGGCCTATATTGAAAAAAAGCACGAAAATAAGAAAATCTGGCTTTGGTGGCCGTATGCGGCAGCTTCCATTCTATTAATCGTCGGGATTTGGTTTTCAACTGACAAAGTGGATCATCCTGTTAATGTTGTGAAAGAGGAGATTGCTAAGTCGGATGTCGTGAAACCAGAGATTGGAATTAAACTAAAACTTGAAAAATCGGAATTGATCACTTCTAAAAAAAGCATTTCAAAACCTTTAACGCACAAAAAATATCTCACTAAAAACGATACAAATGCATTTAATGAGGATGTAATTGAATCTTATACTCTGAATGAAGATACAATCCCGCCAACCAAAATAGATACCATTCAAACTCCGGAGTTGAATGCGAATCTACCGCTAGTCGCTATCAAACCAGATGAAAAACCAAGAGAGAAAGTGCTGGTCGCCAAAATCGCTTTTCCCGAACAAAAACCGGTCGAGCTGACGGGCTTGCAGAAAATGTTTGAGCTCGCGAGGAGAGAAAGGGAAGCCCGAAAAATGCGTATCCAATTGATTGACAGTAAAAAAGAAAGTGGCTTCTGGTCGTTTGTCCACCATAGTTTTGTTGAAAATCCTACGTCTGCTGAGCCAGCCCAATTGCCCAAAGAATAATAAAATCACATTTAGTCAAACTTAAATTTATTAGCCATGAATCCGATCTTCCTTTCGTTGGGAATGCTATTGTCACATCCCAACAGTAATGCAGCCGCCGACACGATCATCTTGAATGCAGGTGATAACAGTAAGGTTATTTTTTACGGAAAGTCTGCCGATGACCTGAAAAATCTTGAATTGCTCGATCTGAACAAGATTATCAAGGACCTTAATCAAAAACAAAACGACTCAGATCCCGCTCAACACCAGCACGTGAAGTTGGACGAAAAGGGTTTCGTGAATCCTTCCTCGCAGGAACCGACGCTGAACTGGAAGCAGCGATATTTACAAAACACGTTTTTGAACCTGCATATTGGAAAGGGGACCGATGTAAACCGTTTTGTTTTCTTCCAGCCCGCACCATCACTTTTAAATCATCCCACCGCGCGACTGACAAGTGAGATTGTGCTGCAAAACAAACTAACGACCAATCTCTCCGTGGTTCACGATGAAAAATTGTTGGACCGACCGAAAGTTGCCATTTCACTGCGTTATGGACTTGGGGTCGGGTTTAATATTCAGAGATATCTGCATTGGAATCTGGTGCAGGATGTCCCGGCTTTGGACGTAAATGAAGTAACAACACGGGCTCATGAGTTGCTGCAAAAAGAAGGTATTGTTCCATTTCAATCCGATTTCAATGCGTTTCAAGGCTTTGTGCATTTCGCGCCGCGCATTTCATTGAAGGATTCGAAAGGACGATCCACATTTTACGCGAGCGCCGGTGTCAGGTTGAATTACAATAAAATTATCGAGAATGTAATTCCGTCTCAATACGCATCATCTATGAGCGTCAACAGTACCCGTGGCGGAACGATTGCAAACCATGGGCCGGTTACCAGCGGCGGCGGGTATGGTGTTTACAGCGAAAACAGCAACTTCGGAGTAAGTTACCTGGCTGAAATCGGATATAAATGGATTGGCGTCTTTGTAAATTACGATCCCGGCTACGTCACGCTGAACACAAAACTCAATGCAAATCAAGACAGGCCCACGTCCGGTTTCTCACAATTTAAAACAGACAAAATCGGCTACATTTCTTTTGGCGTCAAGCTTGGGCGGTGATTTAAATGGCAAACCGGACTTCCTTAAAACCGGATCGAAAGTTCGATTCGCCCGCCAAGTCCGAGTTCCACAATTTTTTGAAGTGTCGAAAGCCGCACTTCTTTGATGTTATTCTCGATTTTTGAAATGTAGGACTTTGTGGTGCCGACTTTCACAGCCAATTCTTCTTGCGTTAATCCTTTTTCAAGTCGGGCCTCCTGAAGGAGTGCGCCGACTTTGAAATTTTCGTAACCTGCTTCGAGCATATCGCGTTTCACGGTCCCGACTTTCCCGTAAAACTCCTCTTTGAACTCGTCCAGCGTGGTAATGTCACTTTTTTTCGCTCTCATATTCCTCTTTAATTTTAAGTGCCTTTTTAATTTCCTGTCTCGGCGTTTTCTGTGTTTTCTTTTGGAAACCGTTCGCCAAAACAACAAGCTTTCCTTTATCAAAAAAACAGAAAATGCGAAAGATATCGCTACCCGTCTGAATCCTTATTTCATAGAGCCCGTCCGTATTTTCAATATGTTTTAGAAATGACTCCGGTACCCTATTCAGCTCTGAAATCAAATCCAGCGTCCAGATAACCTTCTCTTTAACTTTTTCATTTTGCTCCCGGAAAAATTCACGAAAGTAATCTTTGTAAAAAATAATAGTGCGCTCCTTCTGTTTTTGATCTGCCATACAAATGTATAAAAAGTTGCCCGAAAGTGAAACTTATCCAAGATTTATTTTTCAACCATTGTCAAAAAATTCTTGGACTCTTTCTTGGTACGGACAACATCAAAAAAAGTAACGCAACTAAAAGTGAAAGTTTTTGAAAGTTTGAAATCTCAATGGAAGATGCTATGTTTACCACGTCCAATATCTACTAAGTGCATTAGCGCCGCCGAACTTTTTACGTCGGCATTTTCAATGCCTATACATCTGCGTATACCGATGAGCGGTGTCGTGGCTACCGTAATTGTTTGAACACAATTGCTCTTAGTAGAGTTGGACAACGGCAAGTGCGGCACCGTTTTTTGCTGCATTAACTTCCAATTCAACTAGTTATGCACACCAGTGAAAATTCATTAACACAAAATCTTACTGCAGAACAATTATTGAAAAGCTTCCTCAGCCCGGACGTAGATTTGGTCGAGCTAGAAAGGGTCCAAAGTGACTTGATAATGAGTTACTTCAATCCATCAGAAGAAGGTTATCCCTCACCGGAACGGGCAGTACAGGTTTTGGAGCAAAGTCAGGTAATGATCAAAATGATACGCCAGATTTCTGACTTCGGGAAAGGTAGTGGCGTGAGAAGATGGTAAAAAGCGTTTTTTGACGATCTCAAATCAGCCGGAATTGCCGAAAATGGTGCCCGAAATGCTTGCCGTGCCAGATGATCCATTCGTTGTGAGTCAATGGCCCGAAGCCGGAATGAATTGTTGTCGCAGCTGGATTTTCTACGTAGTAGAAATCGAACGTTTTTAGCTCGTCGAGCAATTCTTCAATTGCTGCCGGAATGTCGGCGCAACGGTTTGCAGTATTCGGATCGCCAAAACCGCCAATGCCACGCGGCATTTCGAAATCGCCGTAAATGGCGGATTCTTTTCGCATTAGTGCTTCTTCGAGAGGAATATCCAGATCCGCAAACCTCTTTCCGTTTGTGTATGAGACATTCTCCGACAAATGTTCGATCATTTTTTGAGGAGTCATTAGTCCCCAAGTCGGCAGTGTATTCGGCGCCAGGCTTTCAAGCATTGCTTGTAGCCTGACGCGATCTGTAATGTCAACAATAGGCGGCATGTGGGATTTGGAGGTAGGTTATTGAAATCCCCGGGAAAAAGCAAACTCTACTCAATCGTCACAATCTCGCCCAGCGCCTCACTGATGCGGGGCGTCGCACCGGGCACCGTTACGATCAGGTACACTTCATATTTGCCACTCGAAACATCGGTCGGAATCGGGAACTGGGTAAAAACCTGGAAGAAACAATCTGTGTAAAACCTTGCCGGCAAGCTGTTTAGCAAATGTTCCTTTTTCGTTTCCCGGTTGACGAGTTTCAATTTAAAGTCCGCGGTTTCTGTCACATCTGAATTTTCGTTGGCGGTTGTGAACCAGGTATTTGCAAGAATATCCTGCGATCGGGCAAGTGTTTTGGTTTCTTTATAATACTTGCATTCGCCGGTTTGCAGCAAACTCGGCTGCGACAAAGAGACAATATAAGGTTGGGAATCAAATGCAATGAAATTCAGGTTCGAAAGTCTCGGATTCAGTTTGCCTCCATATTCCTTTCCATTCACAAATAACTTTGCACGGTAGTTACCAAATGGCATATCCGCAGGCAGCTTCACATTCAGATTGTTATGATCTTCCCAGGTTAGCTTGATCTTTCTGGCAGGCACAAAATCGTTTTCAATTTCCATGGTATACTCAGCATCCGGCAAAATGTTATAACCCCGCACGCTCAGTGATCGGTTGGCCGGATAAACCTTCCAGCCCGAAAGATCGAGGTTCAGGTCTCCATATTTCACATTTATGAGTTTTGGGAAATCAACCTTTTTTTCTCCCACCTTAATAACGGGTTTGAAATTCCCGGCTGGTGTATTAACCGGAAAATAAACGGCAAGTCGCGATGCCCCGGCGGAGTCCGACCCCAATGCAGTGGATATACTGAAAACCTCTGCACCGGTCGTTTGATCCGTTAAAATAACCTGCACATCTTCGCTCAACTTTCCACTTTCGTTGGCGAACGGATAGCTGCCAACGTTCGTTACAAGCAGCTCGGTAAACGCAGTTTGATCAATAGTAATATCAATGTCTTTTTGTGCGCCGACAATCTTAAAAGGATCAGCTGGAATGACATGGATCCGGAAATCAAAATTTCCATGCACGCTACTCCTCGTCTGTATGCCCACAGGCCTTGCTTCAAATTCCAATCCCTGACTAATATCCGTCACAAGTTGAAATTGATTGTTCAATTTGACAGTTGGCTTTATTACATCTCCAAATGCATACCCCGCAGGAAGCGTCACAAAAACCTGATTGTCAACCATTTTAATATTCTCATCGCTCACGCCGACAATCTTAAATTCCTTCACGACGGAATTGATGTCGCCGGTAAATGGCTCAGGCTCATTTTTATCTTTACAACCCAGGAATGCGATCAGGAGTAGGAAGCAGATTTTTTTCATGACAAGGCAAGTTTATTGAATGGTGAGTATTCTCGGGTATCTTCCACTTATAGTAGCCGTCCCGGCAGCCCAAACGAGATAGGCTTCATACTCGCCATTCGGAATTTCATTGGGGATTGTGTACGGAGAATACACTTGCATACCGTGCGGGAGACCGACTGAAACGCCCGGGTTTTTCAGAATAAACTCTTTATTAGTAGTTCTGTTGACAAGTTTCAAATTATTTTCCCTGAATTCGGTGGACCAGGCTACATTTATGAGTAAAGCTTCACTTCTGGAAATCGCCGTAGCATCCTCATAATACTCGACGGAATGGGGGCCAAATGTCTTTTTCATAGAAGGTTGTGAAACGGATTTGATGATGAGATCGTCATTCGATTTTCGATAAAATAGATCTGCATATCCCCGGAATGGGCTCCTTTCTTTCGCCAGAATTTCCCCATTGACCAGCGTAGTGACCTTGTAAGAATCCAATGGTAAATCTTTGGGAATAGCAGCTGTGAGATTGTAATAGTCTTTTCGCGTAAGGGAAATCTTTCTGCTTCCGATAAAATCATTTTCGAGAATCGCTTCATAGACATTGCCCGGAGCGATATTGTAACCGTGCATAACCAACTCGGATGACGAAGGGGTAATGTGATCGAAACCATTATAAAGTACGAGTTCTCCATAATTTATAGCGATTGTAGCAGGTAGCTTGGCCGTCTTATCTCCCCACTGGATCGTAGCCTCATATTCACCAACTTTGGCAGTTAGTGGAAAATCAATCAGAACATGCATGTTAAGCGAATCATGGCCCTTGTCCCATGACGTTCCGCTTAAAACACTGCCATCTGCCTTATTCTTCACAATTACTATCGGTGTTCTGTAAACGTCGCCCAAATCATTAACGGTTACCCCGGTGCCAGGTAAAGAAACGGCAAACTTCACCTGCATGGGAACATTGGGATTAATGGTAAGATCGTAGCGCTGCTCGGACGAAAGAATCGCAATTGGCTCCTCTGTAAGTACGACAACATCATAATGCCTTGGTTGAAACTTCTCACTTTCCAGTGTAAACGATACGTTTTCCCCCTCAAAATTGAATCCACTCATGATATCGGCCGGCACCTTGAAATGCTCCGTTACCGTGACAGTGGGTTTCAAAAAATCCCCCTGAAAGCCTGCAGGAAGCTTAATTTTAACAACTTGCTTTTGAATATCTATATTTTCATCCGGAATGCCTGGAATGGAAAACGATTTGATACCAAGCGTCTCCCTATCCGAATTAGGACCTAGATCTTTTTCCTGTTTTTTGCACCCAAGTATAAAAAGGATCAGAGCGGAGAGAAGAAGTTTTTTCATGAGACATAGATGCTTTCTAATGACTTAGGTGACATTTATTAATGGAAAATTACTGTTTTTACTTTAATAAATATCACCGAAGTGTATAAAAAGTTACATAAATTCCTGTCCGACAATGATAATTACCTCCCAGGCCCCTGACTGCCTCCGGCAGCGGTTACTATAGTACTTGTTGTGAACGAGGAGCCTTTTGTTCCGTCAGTGTAATTTCCAGCCGAAAACAGTCCATTGTAGTTGACGCCCGCGGCAAATAATCACAACCTTTTACGCTGCCAGCCAATTTTCTGATGCAAAACTTCAATAAATGATTTCAAACGATCAGCTTATAGCCAATCCCTCTGATATTAACAATCTGTATACCAGGATCTTCGCGCAAGTAACGTCGTAGTCGGGTAATGAATACATCCAGACTTCGCCCATTAAAAAACGAATCGTCACCCCAGAGTTCTTTCAGCACCGAGCTGCGTTCGAGCACCTGATTTTTTTGTTCAAAAAGCCTTCGTAGCAACTCGGCCTCGCGATGCGAAAGAAGTACTTCCTGGCCATTGAATGTCAATTTTTGCTTGGCAGGATCAAACGAATACCGGCTGATCTGAACGACGGATGTAGTATCCTGTTTCTGCATTTTCGGACGCAAAAGCGCATTCATTCTCACGATCAATTCGTCGAGACTAAATGGTTTTTTGAGGTAGTCATTTCCTCCCAATTCAAAGCCCCGAACCACATCGGCCGTCTGTGACCGTGCGGTGAGAAAGAGAATGGGCACATTCTGATTTTCCTTCCTGATCTGCTCAACCATCGTGAAACCATCCATATCCGGCATCATTACGTCGGCAACGACAATGTCGGGCTGGTGTTCGCGAAATTGTTCCAAACCTGCATTCCCATTTTCCACATGAACTACTGTGAAGCCCCTGAAAATCAGACTATCCCGGACAATCATGCCCAGCGCGGGTTCATCCTCGACTAATAAAACTTTTGGCATCCGTTAAAATGTTAAGATAAATTCGCTGCCTTTTCCCGGCTCGCTGATCACATTGATTTTCCCGCCATGTTTCTCCACGACTTGCCGAACATAAGCCAACCCTAACCCAAACCCTTTCACTGCGTGCAGATTACCCGTAGGAACCCGGAAAAAGCGTTCGAACACCGCATTTTGATACATTTTCTCAATCCCGATCCCATTATCCGCCACCGCCAGTTGCCAGCCTTCCGCCTCTTCCCTGAATTTGAAACAAACCGTCACCTTCTCATAGGAATAGTTTATTGCATTGTCAATCAAGTTATTAAGTACATTACTGAAATGGATTTTATCCACCGAAACCATCGCGTCTGAGGGAATATTTAAATCAAAATCAACTGGTTTGCCAGCTTTTACCCGATAATTACTGACCAGATTATCAACCATTTCAGCCAGATTTACCGGTTCGCGGTACAGATCCATTTCCCGCTTTTCTTCTACGGCAAGATTCAGCACTTTATCTACGAGTTCAGAAAGCCGGGTCAGGTTGGTTTGAGAGATCGCGAGATAACTTTGCGTTTTGGCAGGATCGTTCAATACACCGAAATGCATCAAAGCCTCCACCGCCGCAGTTATCGTCGCAATCGGCGTTTTCAGCTCGTGGGTTATGTTATTAATGAAATCGTTCTTTATTTCTGACAGCTTTTTTTGTTTCAAAATTATTTTCAACATCAAAACAAAACAGCCCGTGGTCATGATGAGCAACATCACAGACCCACCCAGCAGCCAGCTCATTCTTCGGAGCAGATAAGGCACGGGGGTTTCAAATGAAGCCTGCACAAATAGATGCTTTACCGGATTGACAGGCAACGGAATGGTCCTGAGCAGCCCATCTGCCTTGGCGCGGTACCTGCGGCTGTCGAAAATCATCACATTGTTTTTCTCCTTTTTGGGAAGAATATAAAGCGTATCGAGCGAAAATGGCGCATCGATCAAACGTCTGGCCAATTCTGCCTGATAAGCACTTTTGATCTTCGTTAAATCCACCTGGTCACCTTCCTTCCAGCCTTTGATAAGCATTCCCGAAATGCGACGTGCAAGTGTATCCTCGGCATTTCCATTCATTTTGCCGGCAACCGAATCTTCTCCTGATTTATAAAAGAAACGGGTTTCATCGGGTGTTTGAGAATCAAATCTGCGGATCACCACCCTACGTTCCCTATCCGATTTGCCGCGGGTTTGGCCAAACATCCGGTCCGCTTTCGCAATCTGCTGGCCTTCGACGACCTGGAACAAAGCATCCTGCACATGTTGGGAAAACTGCTGACGGTTTAATACATACGTTGTCCAAAGCCAGTACCCTTGAAACGCATTGATCGCCACAATGCAAATCGTCATCAGCCAGAATATAGTCCGTATCCGTTGGTTCATATCAATGCAAAACTACGTGTTGCCCGATGTGAATTACAACGCTTTAACACTGTTTAACACTAACCCCTGGCCCCACCAACTCTCCAACACGATTTAACCCTAATTGGCAGTAATGGCTTTCCTATTGGAGAGGCTTTAAATCGCAATACATCAATTGTGTTTTTTCCTGATCGTTTTTCGGTTTTAGCAGGCAAAATTGCTGATCCTCATAAAACCGGATTTTAGTTGTGTAGGCATCAACCAACATAAATCGGCACCCGGTTCGGTTATTGTGTACAAAAAGTAATTTGAGATAATCTAAAATGCGTGGGCCAAAGCGAAGACCCTGAAATTTTTCACTTACTGCAAGTCGCCCCACTTTCACCGCGGGATAACTCTTATGCATTTTAGCTCTTGGAATCGATTTTCTTGCCTTATTAAATTGATTATTACTTGGGAAATCGTCAAGCGAAATTTTATCGTTCTGAACGGAAAAATAAGCGATCGTGTCCGTCTCCGTTTCAACCAGATAAGTAACTGCTAAATGCTCCCGAAGATAAAACCTGGCGTCGTTGTGAAGAAATTCATTCAAATCAGGATCACCACAATCAAACGGTTTAAGCTGATAGTCAATGGTCAGACGGTTGATTACGAAGTCATTCCGATCCATTTAGAAATTCGATCGGGCTTTGAACAGTTCGAAGTTCTTTTTCAGTCGCTCTTTTTCATCCGGAGAAATCTGTTGCTTTTGAGAAACCTCTAAGTTCTTCCGAAACCGCACTGCCTCCGCTCCTTTCAAGACAGGCGTTTCTTTTATTGGTCTGGCCATGATCAATTTGTTTATGTAAGTTTCGGTTGTGCAAAAGTACAAACATCTCGTGTAATAAAAGCCAGATACCTTCCGTCCTTGGTAATTGATACCCGCCTTTTAATCAGTTGAATTAAAAACTCAACCGAATCAATTCAAATTTAACCTGTTCATCACCCCTCAGCCGACCTAACACTATTTAACACTAATTACCAGTGCCTTACATACCATTGCCTGACCTTTGATTCGTCAATTTAAACAAGCGAATCTTATGAAAATTCAGGCAATTATTGTGTCCCTGCTCTTGGTAGCGATCGTTGAAAGTTACGGGCAATCGTCCGGACAAATTAACTACGAAGTTGTGCGAAAAGTGGATCCGGCGGGGATTCGGATTATGATTAATGGAGAGCAGGTCAAGCCCGGCGATCCGAATTTTCCGGCCGATATACCGGATACGCGAACATTTGGTCAGAAAGTGCTTTTTACGCCCAATTTTGTCAGGGAAAACCGAGACGAACAGAATGCGGTAGTCAGACGGACCGTCGCAGACGGCAATAGCGCCGCGCCGCAAAACACCAACATGGGACGACCTTTCGAAGAGCAGGTTTTTGTGGACGTAGTAGGCCAAAAAGTGATTTCACTGCTCACGGTCGGCAAGGATAAAGATGCCAAAACCTACAAAAGCGAATCCCCGATTCAACGCATTAGCGGCTGGCAGCCAACCGATCAGACTAAAAAAATTGCAGGTTACACCTGTAAAAAATCGACGGTTGAATTCAAAAAAGAAACCTACTCCGTTTGGGTTACAACCGAGTTGCCGCTGACCTACTCCCCCATTCCCGACCTGACCCCTGAAAAAGGCGTTGCATTACTGATCGAAGGCAGTCGCGAACAATTTAAGGCAACAAAAGTGACCCTGGAAAATATCGACCCAAAATCCGTACAACCTGACGCGCAGGCGGAAACCGTCCCCAAAGAAAAACTGGCCGACATCCGAGAAAAAGCGCTCGCCGATTTCAGGCAAAAAATGATGATGGGAGAAGGAAATTGATACATCACAGAATTGTTAGCCATGAAAATTTTAATATTAACACTACTTTTTGTCTGTATTGCGACAGGGGTGTCAGGTCAAAATTCAAATTTAAAACTAGAAATATCAGGTACCGTGCTGGATTCGGCAAGTCTCAAACCACTCCGTACCGCATCGGTCTCACTTCTGGCCGCGCGCGACTCTGCGTACATGGTGGCAACAGTAACAGACGGCAGCGGCCAGTTTAGGCTTAAAAACGTCCCTCCCGGAAATTACAGACTACTGGTAACGTTTATAGGTTATCGTAATGCGTCAAAACTGGTAATTGCGCAGGAAATCCCGCAGGTGAAAGCAGACACGATCTGGATGAACGAGCAGGGAAATCAGCTCAATGAGGTTGTCATCAAACAGGAAAGTGCGCCGGTAACCATCAAACAGGATACCATTGAATTCAACGCGGGAGCTTTTAAAACAGAACCGAATGCGCAGGTAGAAGAACTGCTAAAAAAGTTGCCCGGAATAGAGGTTGCGCGGGACGGAAGCATCCGGGCCAACGGACAGGCTGTGAACAAAGTACTGGTGGATGGAAAGCCATTTTTTGGCAACGACCCAAAAATAGCGACGCGCAATCTCCCTGCCGGAATCGTGGATAAAGTACAGGTTTTCGATCAGTCATCGGACCAGTCGCAGTTCTCCGGGATCGACGATGGCAACCGGGAGCGAACCATTAACATTACCATCAAAAAAGACAAAGGAAAAGGGTATTTCGGTCAGAATGCCGCTGGAATTGGGAATGCTGCGCGGTACCTCGGGAGGCTGAATGTGAACCGTTTTAATAACGGGAATGGTGGCCAGGGAAAGCAATTGTCAATAGTCGGGCAGGCTAACAATCTGAACCAGCAAAATTTCACATTGGCGGACGGAAGCCTGCCCGGCCAGGGCGCCGGCGCGGGCGGACCGGTACTCATGGGCGAACCGGGTTCCGGGGGACAGGATTTCAATCTCACGCCTTCCAACATTACCGAAGTAAAAGCCGCCGGAATCAATTACCGGAGCGAGGGCGCGAAGCTGCGTTGGGGAAAACGAGCTGAAATGGCGTCCAGTTATTTTGTAAATCAGGCCATTACGACGACTGATCAAAAAAGCAGACGTGAAAACGTCCTTCCCGGCCAATCTTTTTTCACGGATCAGACGAACTATAACCGCAATAAAGTGACCAGCCACCGTTTCAACGGCCGGTTCGATTTTCAGCTCGATTCGCTCACAAGTCTCCGCATTTCGCCCACCATTTCGTGGCAAAAAACCAGCTATAACAGTTTGAACAACAGTCTTTCCAGGCAACAATCCGGAGATTCGCTCAACTCGGGAAATACAAAGTATGATTTGAATGGCAATGCATTCTCGGGTTATAATAATCTTTTACTCATGCGCAAATTCCGAAAAGAAGGCAGGACATTCTCCGCAAATCTGAATTCGGTTTTGAGTAACGGAAAAAGCATCGCCTACAACCGTTCATTCAACACATTTCATGATTCGACCAAAAGTATCGCATGGAATGAGCGGCTCGATCAGCGAAATAACCAGAACAATGATGCACTCCAAAATACATTAACTTTTTCATTTACAGAACCTTTGTCGCTCAACAAAAAACTGGAATTGAAATACGCATTCATTCAGAATCTCAACCGGCAATCCCGCCAGGTTTTTGATAAAAATGCTGAAAATGAACTGTATAACCTGCCAGACTCATCCCTGAGCAACCGATTTACTGGATTATTCTCAGCGCATCGGGCGGGCGCGGGATTGCAGATAAAGAGATTAAGATACGGCTACACCTTTGGGCTTGATTTTCAACAGTCCAAACTGTCCGCGGATAACCTCACTACGGATTTACTGATCACAAAAAATTACACACATTTACTCCCTTATGCACTTTTCAGCTATACTTTCCCAGGGAACCGGAATGTAAGATTACAGTATCGGACGCGGATCACAGCTCCATCAGCCACGCAGTTGCAACCGGTCGCAGATAATAGTAACCCATTGAATATCAGGATCGGAAATCCATCGCTGCGTCCCGAATATTACAATACGATCACCTTCACCTACAATGGTTCTACCCAGGCCGGCCAAAAAAGTTTGTTTATTTCGGGAAGCCTGAATTTGAGCGAGAATCGCATTAACTCGGCGACAATGCTGACCAATAATGGCCAGCGAATTTCACAACCGATAAATACAAAAGGATATCGCGCATTCAACAGTTTCCTGGCATGGAGCCAGCGCATTAATCCATTAAAACTGACTGTAAGTATCAACACGAATGCCAATTTGACCCAAAACATCAGCCCGATCAATGATCACGATAATGTGTCAAAAACGACTACGCTCGCCCAGGGATTAAGAGTGCAGTCCAATTACAATGGTAGAATAGATTTCGGTATAATGGGCAGGATCAGCTACCAGCAGGCCAGGTATTCGCTTCTTTCTCAACAAAATACGAAATACTGGTCCCAATATGCGACGGCCGATATCCATTGGCAGTTACCGTTCCATCTTAGCATTACCACCAACCTCACCTACACTGCTACTTCCGGACGAGCGGCGGGATATAACCAGCAGTTCACGTTATGGAATGCGGTTATTTCGAAACAATTCCTGAAAGGTCGCCAGGGGGAAGTATGTTTGCAGGTTTTTGACATTTTAAACTAAAACAAAAGTTTGGTCAGGAATACGGCGGAATCTTACATAGAAGATGTGGAGAGCCGGGTTTTGAGGCGCTATTTTTTGATAAGTTTAGTCTATAATTTGAGAAAATTCGGGATCTGAGCGTGTGGTTTCCCTCTGATCATTTCGTAAAACCCCGTTCCGTTTTACTATAATCAAAATACCGATATTTCCCCAAAACACTCATTTCAAGTGACAGCGCGTAGATTCCCCAGGGATATCGGATCTCTGTCTTGATCGTTTCCTTTTTCATTTTACCCATTGCATTGCCAGGTTTTTTCAGGATTTCCGAGATGATCCGGCCGTCCATTTGGGGTGGAATCGGCAGATCATAGATATTTAGAATAGTGGGGACAATATCAATGTTGGAAGTTGGCAAATCCGTAGAAACCGAGTTTTTGAAATCCGGCCCTTTTGCAAAAAGCGCAATGTGGATTTCGTACGGACTGGATCCGCCGTGTCCCGCTTTTCCTTTTACATAGTCCGTTCCCGCGAAACCTTTGTCATTTTTATGGTCATTCCAATCCATTGCGACCAGGATATCCCCGGTTCGCTGCGGATGGTTCACATGAATCGCATCAAAAGAAAGCGTTCCTTCCACCCAGCCTTGCGTATCTCCCTCGGTTTTTGCTTTTGTAAAAATCGCCCCGATCCATTCCTCTTTATGCAATGCCGAAACGATCTTCTGAATCTTTTCAGGATCGTGGTTTTTCACATAGATACTGCCTTCTGCAAGCACCACATCGTCTGAATTTTTATCTCGTTTCAAACCTTCCTGGATCAGAAAATCGGTCAGGCTCACACTTCCTACCTGCGTCACAAATCCGTGATCCGTAGAGATGATGATGTTGAACTGTTCCGTCAGCTTCTGCACCTGCAATGCCTGCACGACCCTGCCGAATTGCTCGTCGACAAATCTGAGGGCTTCGACAGCCTCGGGCGAGCCGATACCATTTGCATGTGCCGCCCCGTCAGGATCTGAAAGCCAAATTGCACTCACAAGCGGTCCATTTTCCATCAGTCCGTATTTCAGCAATGCATCCGTCACCCATTTATGCCGACCAGAACCGTCAGAATCTGCCGTGGGTATTTCACCAAGATCATCGATCAACCGAGATTTGAACGTTTCTGGCAGGATTAGCCCGGGATTAACAATCGGGCCGCCGCGTACTTTATGATTTTGCAAAAAGGCTTGTCCTGTCGTTCCTGAGCTAAAAACCATCAACTTTTCTCCCGCAGCTTGCAAAACTTCTCCCAAAGAAACGGCAGTAAGCAGCGAATCTTCAGTGGCAGTGACTTTGATCAAATCTTCGTAAGTAGTACCAATGCTTTTGGCAGAATCGACCGCCGGAAAGTATACCGCATTTCCCAATATCCCGTGCGTTCCCGGATATGAGCCAGTTGCATACGAAGCAGAATTCACACGTGTAACTGTCGGAAAAACGCTGTGGTGGTGTTTCCCAAAACAAGCCGTTTCCTTAAAAGCAAAGAGGTTCGGCATTTGTTCCGGCGTAATGTAATCCGGCCGCAATCCGTCAAAAAAGAAAATTAAAGTCCTGTTTTTGGATTTTTGGGAAGTCGCCTTTGGTTTATTCTGGCCAAATGCGCCGAATGAAACGTGAAAAGCAATGACTACCGTGATAAAAATACTTTTCATATGAGTTTGCTGGGTTACCTGATTTCCGAAATAGTGACCGTATTCGCAGCGCGATTGATCCCATACAGCAACACTTTGTCTTTCACGGTATGGTCAATAGCAATCCCCTGACCCTGGATCGGCGACGGAAGCGTCCCGACGTATTCCAGCGTATATCCGGACTTCGGAATTTTTAATGCATATATTTCTTCCCGATCGTGCCCCGTGCAATACAGAATGTCATTACCACCCCACGATCCGCCTGAATTGCTTTTTGGCGTGAACAGATCGATCAGGTTCTTTGGAAAAACCCAGGCTTCCAGCTGTCTCCACTCCATATCATACTTCACCAGCGATGTCCAGCGCACGTCCCTGCCCTCGCTCGCATCCTTCCCTGCATAATGCGCAAAACCGATCCACCAAAAACCATCTTTCTGATCGATCCAGGTTAAAGAACCATGTTGTGCAATTCCAAAGCTATGGGTGTCAACGTGTTTCATCGCATTCACATCAAATATCTCCACCGAACTCGCCATCGGGATTTCGGGGTAGTTGGAGTTGGCACAATACAATTTCCCTTTAATGACCACGCCGCTGTTCAAATGCTTGATACCTTCCTTCGAACCATCCCAGGTCGCGATCAGCTTACCGTCGTGCTTCCCATATTTACTGATCGTACTATTATTGATCACATAAAAGTGCTTTTCATCGACAGCCACAGCCTGTTTTGCCTCCGTAACCTGAAACTTCCGGAGCTCGGTGACCGTCTGGGCGTGAGATGCAAATCCCGCGAATGCTATGATGGAGAGAAAAAGAATGCGGGGGAGGTTCATGAAGTTCATTGGGAAGAGTTACTGTTTTTCAAAATACATCCAGTCGATATGGAAAAGCGGACCTTTTATCTTTTCATTTTTAAAAACAAAAAACAGGTCATGTATACCCGCGGGCGCAGCGACCGGCAACAGGATTTCTTTCCAGCCGTGCTTCAAATCATCGATTTTCCCTGCTGCCAGATCTACTTTCCCTACTAATGCACCATCCTTGCTGCCCTGCCGCAGCTCAACCGTCCCGCCCGCGCCGTGTTCCTGCACACGCAACCTGATATTCCGGATGCCTTTCAAGTCAATCGCATCGAAACGCGTATATTTCCCATTGGTAATGTTGGCGATATAAGAAACGAAACCGGTGTTCTTCGTCGCAATGACCACGCCCACATTTCCTTCCTGATAATCTTCCAGCTGCACCAACGGGTTTTTTAGAACAATGTAATTGGCTGATTTCAAAGATTCTATCCCATTCGCACCTTTATCCGAATAAGAAGCCTGCAGTACATATGCGCCCTCATTTCCCTTGCCTACGTGCTCACTCAGTTGCAACGTACCGGAAAGCGGCATGGCTTTTTTTGGTTTGCTCAAAGATAAAATGTAATCAGCGAGCTCAGCGGCATCTTTTTGCCGAAGATCGGGATGTGGCGGCATCGGGTAACTTCCCCAGTTTCCACTACCGCCGGAGATGATTTTTTTAGCAAGAAAATCGCTTGCGCCCACCTGGCTACGGTATTTTTTGGAAATTTCCTGCAAAGCCGGACCAATCGACTTAGTAGACATGGTATGACAGGTTTTACAATCCAGCGAAGCATAAAGCTTTGCAGCTCCTGCATATTGAATGTCGGCATCCGTAGAAGTCAGCGCGCTGGCGAGATCTTTGCCGAATGGCAGGTACGTGAAACCGGTTTTGATTATCGCCGGGTCAATTCTCCCGTCTTCTTTGTCCGTTACTTTAATGTTATATGGAAACGAAGTATTGTCCCAGTAAAAACTGCGGTTCGCCGCCGTTTCTATTTTTACTTCCGGGGGCGCATTACCGACCTTAAATTCCGTAGTCGCCGTGGATTTGCCGCCATTCTGGTCAGTAACGGTGAGGACGACCTGATGTATACCCGGCTTTGTAAACGTGGCGGTCAGTTGCGGACCGGTACCGGAAATTCCTTTTCCAGACCAGGCATAAGTCAGCTTGTCGCCCGGATCAAAATCCCTGGAATTTTCAGCAGAAAGCGTCACAGTCAATGGTGCCGCTCCGATAGTCTTTCCTTTAATGTCCAGTTTAGCGATCGGATTCCGGTTTCCTTCCGAGTATTCGACGCGGATGATTCCAGAATCTGTATTTCGGGCAAACCAGTTCGTGCCATATGCCAGCAGGTAAATCGCCCCATCGGGCGCAATGCGCATATCCATCGGTGCCACCATTTTCAGCTGAGGCAAAAAGGGCTCCATACTCACGTAATCGCCATTTGCATCCATCGTTACCGCCATGATCCATTTCCGGACCCATTCATAAATGAACAGTTTTCCATTGTAGTAATCCGGCAATTTGTAAGGTGCATTCGCGTACAAGTCACTGTAATAAACCGGCCCGGCCATAGCGCTGGCAGCACCTTTCCCCACCATCGGCCATTTTTTGGACGGACCTTTTCCGTACCAGATGAATGCAGGCTGCGCGGGCGGCAGTTCTTTCACACCAGTGTTATTAGGCGAATCGTTAATCGGTTTTAGCGGATCTTTCCCCGGGCCTTCTTTTTTTGTTTCAAAATCATAATCCGGAAACACTTCATTATCCCCCAGAAAATAGGGATAACCAAAAAAACCCGGCTTACGGGCCTGATTGATTTCGTCATAACTTAGCTTTCCCTCGCTCGCAGGAATCTCAGTATCCGGGCCTACGTCGCCCCAGTACACATATTTTGTTTTCGGATCCACCGAAATCCGAAATGGATTGCGCACTCCCATGGTATAGATCTCCGGCTTTCCTTTTGAACCGTCTTTCGGAAAAAGATTTCCGTCGGGAATGCTGTAAGATCCGTTCGCCGTCGGTTTAATCCTCAGTATCTTACCTCTAAAATCGTTGCTATTCGCAGTCGAAGCCTGATCATCGGCCAGCTCCCTGCCCGGGCGTTCGTCTGTTGGATTATGGCCTTCGATTTCTTCCGCATTGGTATTATCCCCGATTGACAAGTACAACAATCCATCTGCATCAAATGTAAGATAACCCGCTGAATGACAGCAATACTGGCGTTGAGTTGGAACTTCCAGCAACACTTTTTTGGAGGCCTGATCAAGCTTTTTGTCTTTCAGCTCAAACCGCGCCAGATGACTCACACTTTTATCCCCGGCAACACCATAGTAAAAATACAGCCAGTTAGTGTTCTTGAAATCCGGATCGGCCGCGACACCGAGCAAACCATCCTCGATCCCGCTGAACACATTGAACTGCGCAATCGTCGAAAGTTCTTTGGTTTTATTATCAAAATACCGCACTGCCCCTTTCCGCTCGGCGACTACAATGTCGTAGTTAGGCAGCAATGCGATCTCCATCGGTTCGTCGAGGCCGGAGACCAGTGTCGTGTAAGTAAAACGGCTCGAATCCGGGCCAGCTTTTGCTTCAACCGGTCCCATTTTCAACTTCCCCGGGCTGGCAAATGGTGCAAAAGTTAACGGCTGTTTTCGCGGAACGGAAGCGAGGCAAAACAATCCGATGGTAAACAACCCGGCAAGAAATCTCACTTTTTTCAATTGATAAGAGTTTAAAAGGAACAAGTACCAGATAGCAAACGAGCGCATCTGGCACTTCGCAATTTCAAAAAAAGGCGGCAAAATGTTATCACAAATCAAATGAAATACCTCAATCGAAACTCCATTTTCAATTAAATGAATTAGAAAATTGTTATCTTGGCATGTCACAAAAAGGCTCAAACACACTTATGACGATACAAGAACAAATTCAGCAGGATGTAAACCTGGTTTCAGAAAATAGCATTCTGCAAACTCAGTTATTTGATTTTTTGAAGCTTCTAAAAGCCAATCTACCATTCCGTCGCAATGTGCAACAAGTCCTGTCTCACGCCGGAGTGATTGATGATGCAGCAGCATCCGAAGTTACAAAAATCATTAATGACGAGTTTGGACAGATTGACGGCGAATGGCACTAAAAAAAATCGCTCTTGATACCAATGTTGCAATAGAAATTCTAAACAACAACGCTTCGACAATCCAGGTTTTGTCTGAATTCGACCTCATTTACCTTCCGGTTGTTGTGTGCGGAGAATTGCTCTACGGAGCGAAAAATTCCAGTAGAATTTCCTATAACTTACCTAGATACGAGGCATTTATATCCGATTGTGAAATTCTCAATACCGTCGAGCCGGTAGCAATAGAATATTCAAATGTCAAAAAACAATTGAAAGAAAACGGCTCCCCTATCCCCGAAAATGACATATGGATCGCTGCTATCTGCATTGTCTACGACATCCCCCTATTCACTCAAGACGGACACTTTGAATACATATCCGGATTAAAGCGATTTAGCTAACCCCCTTTCACATCTCACATCTCACATCTCACATCTCACTTAACAGTATACCAATCCCTCAACCTCACATCAATCTTTGAATCACCGGCATTTACCAATTTCTTGAATGCATCGGTGTCGCTGAAACCCTTTTGACCGCGGTAGTGATAGGGGTAAACGATTTTTGGCTTAAACTCCAAAACTGCTGAACTGGCTTCATTAATATCCATGGTGTAAGGCAGGTTCATGCAAACAAATGCCACGTCGATGCTTTTCAATGCGCGCATTTCCGGAATACCGGACGTATCTCCGCTGATGTAAACCGTTTTATCGCCGAATTTCAGGACATACCCGTTACCTCTTCCTTTGGTATGACGTGATTCTGCGGTTTCGGGCATGTTATACATCGGGATAGCTGTGATCGAAACATCCAGTTTGCTGATCGTCTGACCGTTCCCGATCACCGTCGTTTTCGCTTTCAGCTTGTCCGACATCTTGTCCACAACAGCCTGAGGTGCAACGATAACTACCTTTCCAAGATCCAGCGCATCCAATGTAGCCGGATCGAAATGGTCGCCATGAATGTCGGTGATTACGATCAGATCCGGCGCGGCAATTCCAGTAAATGTTTTTGCACCGCCATAAGGATCGGCATAAATCGTCTTTCCGTTCCAGGTTAGTGCCAGCGTCGCATGATTCAGCGGCTGCACCTTCAGATCTCCTTTTGAGGTTTTAATGGCATCCGCCGCCGGAAGTTGCGCGCGGGATTCCAGTGCAATTGTAAATACGAGTAACAGAGCAAATAATGTTCTCATCGTTTGATTTGGTTTGTTTTTCCCAAAGTTAGGTTTCGGCTGGTTGTTTGCAACTCGTAACAGTGTTTATTAAGGGATAAAAAATTTGATTCCCAGCAGCTACTTTTTCAGATTATACAGTCTACCTAATATAACGACTTCAAACTAATCCAAAAAGTGAGACAATGGAATTGAGCCCAATCAAAAACGGAGAACAGTATGACCTCATATTAAAATGGATCGATGCGCAATTCAATAAAACAGGTGCGGTTGAAAAATCTGAAAGCGATAAAATAAAAGCCGCATTAGAGCTCATCAAAATATTCGAAGACGAGCACTACCCAATTTTGTAATCCTTCTCAACTATTCCATATGCCTATTAAAGTCATCAGATGTCGGATCCGCTTCTATATCTCAATTGCACTCATGTTTACACTTTCAGCTATTTCCTTTATGTCAGTTGCTGCTCGCGAGGAAGAAACTCTCGGCGATGACGCCTTTCTCAATTTTATGGCAGATAGCTTTCAGGTATTTCGATTTCCATTGCTAACACTTATTATCGACTATCTACACTTTGAGGACGAAGGATTTTTTGTGCTTGCCCTGATGCTGAATGTTCTCTTTTACGCAAGCCTGATAGAAATAATGATTTCATTAATCTCAGCGCAAAAACGCTTTTGATTAAAATCGAAACCTGATCGTAAGTACAGAGATACTACCACCTGGTAGCCCTAAACTTCCAGCCCGGCACTACCTTTTGCATTTCGATTTCATCGTCCCTTTTTTGCAAGCCGCAAGCCAGATAATTCTCGTGGAGACGTTGTAATGCCTCCCGGTCCAGTTCGACGCCGAGTCCCGGGCCGGTCGGAACCAGTACCGAACCTTCCTCAAATTTCATGCGTCCGCCGATGATGATTTCGTCCGATTGCCAAGGGTAATGGGTGTCCAACGCGTACGGAACCTCGGGCAAAGCAGCTCCCAGATGCACCATCGCCGCAAGCGAGATTCCAAGATGACTATTTGAATGCATGGACAAGCCGCGGCCGAACGTTTCGCAGATCCCCGATAACGTCATCGAAGATTTCAATCCGCCCCAGAAATGATGATCGCTGAGAATAATATCTTCCGAACCGATCGCGATGCTTTTTGGGATTTCTTCGAATGAAGTCGTGCACATATTCGTGGCCAGTGGCGTTTTCAATGACTTTCTGACGATCGCCATATTTTCCTGACCGCGCACGGGATCTTCGAGATATTCGAGAAAATGCTCCATTTCCTTCCCATACTGAATGGCAGTTTCCACTTTCCAGATCGCGTTGGGGTCGACCCGCAGAGGAACTTCCGGGCCAAATGCGTCGTATAATGCCAGCATGGAATCCACTTCAACTCTGGGTTCAAAAACGCCGCCTTTTAGTTTGATCGACTTAAAACCAAACTCTTTGCACATGGCTTTTGCCTGATTCACAATGCTTTGTGGGTCGAGTGCGGCGGCTTGTCTGGCGGCGTCCCAGCCGGTGGCATTCGGATCAGTACCAAATTCCAATTTACCACCTGCACCTTCGTATTTATAAAAAAGGTAGGCCGAAAACGGCACGCGGTCGCGCATTTTTCCGCCGAGGAGGTCCACAACCGGCCGGTTTGTGATCTTACCGATGATATCCAGGCATGCCACTTCTACCGAACTGAAAATATGTACAAGTTTTCTCTGGTCCCAGGGCGCATCGCCGCGGGTTGCCGCCGTTTCTTTTCCAAAGTAATTGACAAGCGTTTGCCGGATGTCATTCAGCTGAAAAACATCTTTTCCGATCAGTAAATCACGGGCTTGTCCAAGTGCCTCATCAATGCTTTTGTTACCCGGAATTTCACTTACTCCGCTGATCCCATCATCGGTAACCAGCTCAACAACAGTCCGTAATGCATAGGGTGCGTGTAAACCGGCAGCATTCAGCAAAGGTGGATCGACGATTGCAATGGGGGTAATGTAAATGTCTTTGATAACCGGACCTGACATAGAGAGAATGGTTTTAGGTAAAATCTATTTTTGATTTACAGAAAGGTATAATGCACTGTGATCCAGCTCACTATTGCCCATTTCAATGGCTTTTTCAAGTTGCGTGGCGACTTGCCGGGTTGCATTCAGTTCTACTTCGAGCTGTTTTCCGGTTTCCAATGCTATGTTCAGGTCTTTCTTGTGCAGCTTGATTTTAAACCCGGGTTTAAAGTTCTTATCGATCATTCGTTTGCCATGCAGGTCGAGGATACGACTTTGGGCAAAACCTCCGAGAAGTACTTCCCGCATTTTTTCAAGATCAACCCCGGCTTTTTCAGCGAGCGTAAATGCCTCAGCTACTGCCTGAATGGTGATGCCGACGATCATTTGGTTGCAGGCCTTTGTGGTTTGTCCCGCTCCCGCCGATCCGATGTGTATGATATTTTTACCCATTGCCTGAAAAACCGGCAAAGCCCGCTCGAAAGCCGACGCATTCCCCCCCACCATAATGGACAAACTCGCTGACTCCGCGCCCACCTGTCCGCCGGAAACGGGCGCATCCAGTGCCTCAACTCCTTTTTCCCCAAGAACCTGATATAAATTACGCGCAACCGACGGCGCAATGGTAGACATATCGATAAACAAAGAGCCTTCCTTAATGCTGTTCAAAACGCCGTCAGTACCTGTCACAACTTCATTTACCTCGGGAGAATCGGGTAGCATGGTAATGACAATGTCACTGGTTGCGGCGAGCGTTTTCACATCTTCGAACACACTGGCACCCGCATTTTGTAAATCCTGAACCCCACCACTGGACTTCAAAACCTGCACCTCATAACCTGCTTTCAACAAGTTCAGCGCCATGGGCTTACCCATGATCCCGAGCCCGATAAATCCGATTTTATCCATCATCTATTTTCTTTATTTTACTCAAAAACCTTTTAAATCAGCGGGAAGAATTTTGCCGCTATCATAATGACGAATAATCCGACGGTTCCCATGATGACCAGCATGGGAGAAAATGTTTTTAATGCTTCGCGCTCGGTCAGGTTACTGATTTTTACAATGATCCAAAAACCGGCGTCATTCATCCACGGTACCACTTTGGAGCCGCACCCAATCGCTAATCCGAGATATAACGGATGAAATTCCAGATGCTCGCTTGTTGCCAATCCGGACAAAATTCCGGAGGCGGTGATCAATGCGACGGTGGCTGAGCCCTGCGCCGTGCGGACGATGGCGCTGATCACAAAGGCCATCGGGATCAATGCCATTTGATAGTCTTTCGTCATTTCACCGATCCGGCCGCTAATGCCGGTTTGCTGTAAAATACCGCCGAATGCCCCGCCCGAAGAAGTGATCAGGATAATGACCCCGCCACTCAGTAACGCCGCTTGAACAAACGAAGTAAGCCCGTCTTTTCCAACCCGTTTTTGTTTCCAGAGAACAACCAGCGCGATCAATCCGCCGATGATCAATGCGATGTTTTTGTCTCCCAGCAGGCTGATCACTTTCAGGATCATTGTGGAAAAATCGGATGTTAATGTAAGTTTCTCAGCTTTGATCAGGGATTTTAAAATATTATCCGCGCAAATGAAAACGAGTGGAAATACAACCGGCATGAGTGCGACTCCGAGTGACGGTAGCTGCGAATCTTCCCGCGCAGACAGCGCTTGAATGTCCTCCAAACGTGCATCCAGCGAATCCCGAAGTGCAATCGGCCATTTTTTGTTGGCCCATTTAGCAAAAAAATACCCGACAGAAATGGTTACCAGGCCCAGCAATGTCCCGCCGGCCATCATCATACCAATCGGGATATTCATTTCACCGATCAGGAACAACGGTCCGGGTGCGGGTGGTACGAACGAATTGGCCATTGCTGCGCCGCCGGTAATGACGAGAATCAGCATCAGGTAATTCTTTTGAATGCGCATACTCACGGCTTTGGCGAGCGGGATCATAAGAAAAATGACGATATCGAAAAAGACCGGAATGCCCAGGAAAAAGCTGCTGATCAGAAAAGCGAGTGGCGCATTGTCGATACCGATGAAGTTGAGCATCGACCGGACGATCCTTTCTGCCGCCCCGCTTTCGAGCATGCATTTACCGATAATCGCCGCCATCGCGATCAGAATGCCGATCTTTCCGCAGGTAGCCCCAAATTCCGTGGCAATCCGTTCGCCGATACTTTTTGCTGCTAGTGCTTTTGCAGCCATTTCGGTAGCTCCTTTTGAAATGGCGAATTGCTCAATGGAAGCCGCCGGTGTTAATAATGCCACCACAAACGCGGCGATCAAAAGTGCGAGAAACGGATGGAGCTGCAACACAATGATGCCGCCGACCACGATGACAACCCCGACCAGCAGGATGAAAAGCGGATCTCCGGCAAATGATGATAACGTCATAAAGTTGCGCCGTTATTTTCCCGGAATGCATTCAATCTACTCACCATCGTCCGCGCACCCTCAGCTACAAACGTTGCATCGGAACCACAGGCCAGGAACCGGATCCCGTAATCATAATAGGTTTGGTAATCGTTCGCATTGAAAAACAAAATACCGGTTGCTTTGCCTGCTTTATTCGCCGCCAGAACGGTTTTGTTTACGGCATCTTTAAAAACCGGGTGGTCGAACTGGCCAAAAATCCCGAGTTCCATGGAAAGATCAGCGGGGCCGATAAACAGGACATCAATCCCGTCCATCGCTGCGATTTCATCCAGATGGTCCAGCACCTCCACGGTTTCGATCTGCGCAATACCCAGAATACTATCGCGGGATTGGGCGTAATAATGATCAAAATTTACCCCGAAACCGGTTGCGCGGACCATTTTGGCGACACCCCGACCACCATAAGGCGGGTAATGCAACCCATATACGACCTTTTTTGCACCCTCGGGATTGGAGATTTTCGGACACATAATCCCTTCGGCACCCATATCCAGCACCCGATGAATGCGCTGGCTTTCCGAACTTTCGACCCTCACAATTGCTGCGGTGCGCGTATGCTCCAATGCCTGCAACTGATACAAAACATCCTTCTCCGAACCCGCGCCATGTTCCAGGTCTATGAGCACCCAGTCGAAACCGGCCAGACCGGTGATTTCGGCGGTGAGAGAACTACCCGTATTCAGCCAGCAACCATGCAGCGTTTCACCGTTTTTCAGTCTTTGCTTTAAATTTTTCATTGCCTAAATCTTCGTGAAACACGCAACTGCCAAAGTAAAAACGGTTCATCCGTTTATTACTTAACCAACATTATATTGAAAAATAAAAATAAAGAGAAGGTAACGACTGATATACTTACCAAAGCTGCATTACTGTTTTTGAAGTAATTGGTTGATATTTTTGCATTTCACTGTTTGACCATTGACCGTCGAGATTCGAGTTTTAAAACATCTCACATCTGACCATTGACTATGAGTTTTCGAATAAAAACATTAAATGCCTGGTATGCGGTTGCTGCGGCTGTGATACTTATTGCTCTCGGACTTGTGTGGTATCCGTTGCGTAAGACCGAGCCTGGCCTTCGAGAGTTCGCTATGAACTACGCAATGGACCATTTCACAACGCTTCGTGACGAATTTGGCGATGGTAGCGATAGCATTCAGCTGGCTATCACGAAGTATCATTACGGCCAGTATGCGACTACCACTAACATTTGCAAAAGCATTCTCGAACGCGACCCAGCCCATGCAGAAGCAAAAAAGATTGCTGGTGTTGTTTCCCTGAAACTCCTGGATTACGATCAGGCCGTTGATTATTTCAAAAAGCTGGGATCACAGAAAGGGTTATATGCCAATCCTGGGAAATTTTACGAGGCCGTTGCATTGCTGCAAAGGAACGGGCCAGGTGACGCAGAAAATGCTGAAAAGCTGTTGAAAGATGTCGTTGACCACGATTTGGTAGGAAAAAAAGATGCGGAGGTTTGGTTGAGGTAACATCTTCAGAATCAATCTCTCCATTTGCCGGCAATAAAACCGATTTATTACTTTTGATCAACTTCTTTGGAAGATAATGGAAAAATTGCAGTCCGGATACACGTATATTGCGTTAGAATGTGTCGGGCGTCAGGACCATATACCACAGACCTGTTCGATACGTTACCATACGAATGACTTCCTGACTGGATTAAGACTTAGAACTTTCTCTCCATTGGTCTTTCGAGTAAAAGTTTTAACCCCGATATAAGATTCATGCAAATACAACAGAAAATAAAATTCACTCCCTCCATAAAAAGTCAGTTCTTCCCTGTACTCAAACAACGCGTCGAAGCGCATTTCGAAACAACCGGAATTTCAAGATATGCAGATAGCCAGATGGTTGTAAAAACCATTGTGCTGCTTTCCATTTATATTTTACCGTTTGCTGCATTAGTGCTTTTCAGCCCGCCGATGTGGGTGAGCCTGATGCTTTGGTTTGTAATGGGCATTGGAGTTTCCGGGATCGGGATGTGCATTATGCACGATGCCAATCACGGCGCTTATTCCAAAAATCCGGAGGTCAACAAATGGCTCGGATACTCCATTTACCTTGCCGGGGCGGGTGTTACCAATTGGAAACTGCAGCATAATGTGCTTCACCACACCTATACCAACATTGCCGAGATGGACGAAGATATCCGGGACCGCGGCGTTGTAAAACTTTCTCCAAACCTGAAAACGTCATTTCTCCACCGTTTTCAATGGGCTTATGCCTTCTTTTTCTATGGTATTCTCACCATGTACTGGGTTACCGTCAAAGATTTTCTTCAATACAAAACCTTCATTTCATCGGGTGTAAACCGGCAGTCGCGCCAGGAAAACCGTAAAATGCTGGCCGGGCTGATTATATTGAAGCTGTTGTATTTCTCAATACTGTTCGGTTTGCCTATCGGGCTGGCGGGTTTTACATTTTTGCAGGTTTTGCTCGGTTTCGTGGTCATGCATTTTACCTCTGGACTGATACTCACAGTTGTTTTTCAACTTGCACACTCCGTAGAAGGTACCGCGTATCCTTCCTGCAATGAACATGGGAACGTTGAAAAAGAATGGGCGATCCATCAGATGGAAACAACCGTTAATTTCTCACGAAAAAACAAAGTACTGACCTGGTTTCTGGGTGGCCTTAATTACCAGATCGAGCATCATTTGTTCCCCAAGATCTGCCACGTGCATTATCCGGAGATTTCTGAGATCGTAAAAGAAACGGCACAGGAATTCGGCCTGACCTATCTTGAAAACAAATCCTTTTCATCGGCATTAAAATCCCACATTTCGAGTCTCCGGCGTTTTGGATTACCCGGAATGAACGATGCGATCGGGTAACCGGCTACTTTAATCGTCGCATTACCTCTGCATAGCGCCGCCCCAGCTCCCGGGCGGAAACGCCGTCGAAATGCGTTTGATCCCCTTTTTCTTTCAGTCCCGATGCACTCACGAAAGCAGTATGCCGGACATGTTCCGGCAGGTTCATGATCGCTGCATTCACTATTTTCACGGTTGGACGCTTTTGTTCGTAAAATTCAGCCATGGTGCCTGCCACAAATGGCAGTGACTTCTTGTTCAACTCTTTGCGGAACCTCGCAACCAGTTTCTCCAGTTTTTCAGCATATAAAGGTGCCTTAACGGAATCGCTGTCGGATTCACCCTGCTGCCATAAAATTCCCTTCAGATCACCACTTACCATAGCAATTTTTGTTCGCTTCAATGCATCGTCCCATGGATGGCTTTTGGTAGGCTCGTAGTACTTCCCCGGCTCCCAGGCGCTGATTGGCGAGCCGCCCACTGCACTCGGGATGAGTCCGATCACGATATTCGTATCGGTTTCGACCATCGCTTTGGCGAATGCAAAACCAGGTCCCACACCAGCTACCGATGGTTTGTCAAAATGCAAAGGTTCCTTCGCCAGTTTCCAGGTATTGTCTTTCGTCAGCATCCAGATCCGTGGATGGGTAATGGTATCTTGTGCCTCCACCTGTCCCCTACCCGCCATATTGGATTGACCAGCAAGAAGATACAAATGGAATTTCTTCTTCGAAACTGGTGGCTGCGCGTTGATCGAATGGGAAATGGAGATCAGTAAAATAATCAGAAAAAAGTAATGCGAAGATTTTTTCATTGTAAGTCCAAACTTGGTTTTATCGAATTAAAGTCACTTTTAATGCAACGGCTGAATTAAATCCTGTGTCATGCAGATAATGCCTTTTCTGTCCATTTCTACCGGTTTTTTACAAGATTTATGAGACAACTATTATTCGCATTCTTCTTTCTCAGCTTTTTAAATGCGCGGGCGCAGCAGGATTTGAGCTCGTGCGGCACAAAAGACAATATTTTGCCTGAAAACATCCGGGCAAAGATGGCGAACCTGAACATTTCGGCCGGCGATAATAACGCACGCAGCCAGGCAGGTAACCTCTTTATTTGTCGCATTGCCGTCGAAATCGACTCGGATACGTACCTTAAGTTTGAGAAAGACGAAGCGGCGATCCGTCGCAATGTACTTGAAAACATCGCGGCCTGCTCAAAAGTGTATGAAACTGAGATCGATACTCGCCTTGTGGTGACCAGCATCCGGATCTGGAAGGACACCGAGCCAGACCCATATCAAGGTTATTCCGACATCGCCGCATTGCTGACCAGACTGACCACCACTCCGGCACCGGCAGAAGCATACGATAAACGCATGTATTTGTACACAAAACCTGTCACCGGAGCCGGCGGACTGGCGCACATGTCGGGTGTTTACAGCGTGTCGCCATTCAATGGGATTGAAACCATAATGCATGAGCTTGGGCATAATTTCGGATCTCCGCATACACATAACTGCAACTGGCCGGGCGGACCGATCGACTATTGTGTAGGTCCGGAAAGTGGCTGCTACGACAAATCGCTGGAAGTGCTGGGCAATGGGACTATCATGAGCTACTGTCTGGAAAAAGTCACATTTCATCCCCTGTGCCGGGCTTTGATGAAAACGAATGCAGCTACGATGTTCCAAACGATACAGCAGGCACCTCCGCAGCTCGTTCTAAGTCCGGCTTATGCCACGCCCAAAGCCGATTTTTTCGTATTTCCACCTGCAACTTCGGCAACGGATTATGAAGTGAGTTATTCTCCCAATTCGGATTTTTCTGGTGAAGTCATCAAAACTCTCCGGCTCAATGGATTTTCAACCCAGGATTTGACCGTCGGCACCAATTATTACCTCCGGATCAGAGCTTCCAATGCATTTGGCTCGTCGGCATGGTCAGAAGCATCACGGATGGAGATTATTCAGAAAAACGTTGAAACACCCCGGATACTGGCACCTTTGGGAGCATCCATGCTGATCAATATGGGAAGCCCGGCGCAGCTAACTTTCACGTCGGCCACGAATGTTACCGGATATCAGGTGCAGGCCGCGCATACCAGGGATGTAAGTTTTGACACGCCGGTTTTCGACCAAACTGTGTCGGGTACGACCATTGATTTCACACCGCCATATCGTGCTGCATTTCGCTGGCGGGTACGTGCATTGAGGGGAAGTGAAAAAGGGAATTGGTCCGACATTTCGTATGTCGTTGTGAATGCGTCACTATATAACGGCCTTTATTACCCGGCTGACGCCGGGGTCATGCCCAGGTCATTCCCGTACTTTTACAGTCCCATTGAAAAAAATTCGCAGGTACGTCTCACAATCGATGACAACAGTGACTTTTCCAGCCCGATTGTCGTGAAAGAGCAGGAACTTATCGGATTTTTCCGCGACCTTCCTGCCAATGCCAGCCTGTACCTTAAAATGGAAGAATGGAACTCAGAACGTCAGTATTACCCGGATATCCCACTTGCGAGTTACATTCAGCCTTTTTCTACCACTAACCAGAATATTCCTGCCAAAATCACCTTTCTGACCGAACTTGACGGCGCGGTATTTGGACAAAATATGCGAAACCAATCGCTGAGCGCTAATTATTTCTGGTTTGAACGGCCAGGTCTGGGGTATGTCCGGATGAACCCGGTCACCTTTGCCTATCAGATTTTCAGCCGTGGCACGACCGACGGACTGATCGGCTCCGGAGTGACGATGAATTCGATGCGGGCCGACAAAGACCAGAAAATCCATTTCCTGTGCGCGGGACCGTTTGGATCTACGCGGCGGGTCGATCCTCTGAATGAAGATCTGACCGGGACTTCATCCGTGCTCACGGTTTGGGACCCGATCCAGGATTTCAACCCGGACGGGAAGCTGCTGTGGAACGGTAACATCATCTACCGCGACCAGGGAACGTCGTTGTCGATCCACGGGTCCGTCCCGGTATATCAGAGTATTAGTCAGATTAAAGTGTTGGGAACTAAGGTTTGGACATTGATAGGCGATGCAAATGAAAACGTCAACAAGCTGATTGTGACCGACCTGAACGACGGATCTGTAAACCAAACATTTAGCTTTGCCACGAATTCGAATATCAAAAAAATCATTCAACAGATTGAAGTCGGGACCGACGGCAAAATCTGGCTACGGCAGTCCGATCCCGATACCGGGATCAATTCACTGGCCTCATTCGACGGCAGTAACTGGCAATTGTACGATTACACCAATTCTGCATTAAGCAACAACATTTCTTCTCTTGCATTGTCGCCTTCCGGGAAACCGTACGTATTGGAAACAGGTGGAGAATCGAGGGTTTATAAGCTTTCAAACACGTCGTGGGTAGACATGGGCATCAGCCTACCTTACCCATCTTTCAATGGCGACATGGTCGTAGACAAGTTTGAAAACATTTGGTTGTCAAACGTTTATGGGATTCAGCGTATAGCTTCCGAGGCATCCCTGCCGGTCACACTTTTGAATTTCAACGCGGTTCCGGAATCCAGATCCGTTACATTAAACTGGGAGGTCGCTGATGAAACTGACCTGGAAAAATACGTGGTAGAACACAGTACCAATGGCAAGAAATTCGTCCCGATCGGCGAAATCGCTGCTGAAAACAAGGATTTTTACAGCCTGGTCCATCTGCAACCGATCGACGGGAAAAACTACTATCGTTTAAAATCCGTCGAAACGGACGGTAGCTATGCGTACAGCCGCATTGTGTTTGCCAGCCTTTCCAATGACAACGAATTTGTCTTTTATCCTAACCCAACAAACGGAGAATTGACCCTAAAAATAAAACCCGGGCTGATCGGGATACCTGCTAAAATGGAAGTACTCGATGAGGCGGGAAAGATCATACTCAAATCCGAAAGTAAGAGCCTGAGAGCGAACGAATTTATGAACCTGTCTTCATTGCGGGACGGTCGCTATCTGATCCGGATCGAAAACGACCAGGAAAAAATCGTGCGGCCTATCCAGTTGATAAGGTAGTCCACTACTGAGATTCCGACAAAATAACTACCTGATCCTGAGGCTTAAATTTTAACTTGTAATGTCAGATAAAAACTCCGGCCGTCGGATAGAAGTATGCCCGGGCCGGAGTAACCGGTTGCGCGTGGTGTGAAATACGTTTCGTTTGCCAGGTTGTTGATGCTGCCTTCCAGCCGGACCATTTTGAATGCATACAAAAGGCTCAGGTTCGGTTGCCTTCATCGTAAAAGTCAGGAGAACGCTGCGGTCAAGTGCATTAAAGCTTTCTGCTATTTTTCTTTTTGAAAGAAGGAGGTTGAATGTAGAGGTCGAAAGTCATGGCGAAGCCAGAAGTACGCACCGGAATGGCTCCGGTAACCAGCCTGGAACTCAGGTTTTTCCGGTAACCGGCCGAAAGTTCCAGTCCCATCAGGTTTCCGATTTTACGGTTGTACGTCACACCCATATCCACGTCTACCCGGCGACAAACATCCGGGTTATCAGTCCCGAACGGGTTCAGATAGTAAGTTCTGGTAACGGACTCTGCTTTCAGGTATACAATATCGTTGGGTGTCAGATTTCTTCTCCATGCCACACGCTTGGGAAGCATGATTTCGATCCCGGCGTTTTCAGCATAATTATAATTGTAAATAAAAACCGGCAGAATAGTCGTTTTAAAACTTTGGTTGACCATTAACCCTGCCCCGATTTCCTTGCTTGCCGATTTCTTTTTCAGAAATGTTGCCGAAGCTGTGAAATTCAATGGGATTTCTTTGAAAGACAATTCCGCCAGGTTCCCACTTTTGTTGAAATGCGAAGTAGCGATCAGCCAGGAAGCGCTGTCCAGTTTGATGACCGAATTTAAATCCATTGCAAACGACCGGAGGTTCCAGCCGGCCATGTTACCAATCGGGTTTTCGCCTCGGGTCTTCAATTCAAATTGCTCGGTGCGGTAGCTTGGCCCGAGGAGTAAGGTGACCCGTTTACTATGAACGACCGGGAGCCAGGCGCGCAGAAAAAATTCTTCGTGAGTAAAAGTTTTCGGACCGGAATTAGGGAACTTATACACTTTCCCGGGCGCATGTGTGCCACGAAACGTCAACCATTTGGACGGCGCCATTCCCGACAATCCGGGTTTGAGCGACTGACAGGGTGACTGTCCGTGCACCAGACAAAGAAGAAAGACAATGGCCTTCCGGTAGTCAATGAGCATATATGTTCTTTTCAGCTAAACCACCATTTTGTCAAAAACATTCCGCTGCTCCGCCATGGACTTTACTTTGTCTGCCGGATTGGTGTGGCATTCCAGCAACACCCAGCCTTTATATTTCATTTTGATCAGATTTGCGATCAGTTCTTTATATGGATAATCTGTTCGGTCCAACTCCCGAACGTGTATCGTGTCGCCGAAATACTGCTTTACCAGATCAAAATTCGATTGAAATCCGGCACCGTTCAGATCCTGCGGATTACAATTCCAGCAGATCTTTGCATTCTTGTGGTCGGCATATTCCATGATCTTTTTGATGTTCTGTAATTCCTGCGTCTGCTCGCCATGGACTTCAAGACGCAATTGCTGACCAAAGTCAGCAGCATATCCGGCCAGTTCGTGAAGCGATTTTCCGATCTGTTCGAGCGTTTTTTCAACCGGTACATCTTTGTGCAATGCATTGGGTTTCACCTTCACCCCCGAGCCTCCGACGTCGGCACTCAGTTTTATGAATTCTTTGGTCCGTTCGATGGAAGCTTTGAGTTTTTCCTGATCCGGATAATCATACTGCTGGTTTGTCCCGAGACCGACGATTTTAACCGGACTATCGGCAAATTTCTTCTTCACTTCCTGCCTTTCAGCCGCATTCAGCCCGGGCATTACCTTATGTGCATGTTCTACCCGGAGCTCCACGCCGTGAATGTGGGTATCCGTGCAATTCTTGATTATGGTAGGTACATCCCAGTCTTTTCCCCACAAATACGTGACGAATCCCAGCTGCATTTTGGGTTTGGCCAGGAACAGACCATCCGCAAAAAGGTCACCGGAAACCGCCGACAACCCCGTCAAAGCGGCAACTTCTTTCAGAAACAGTTTTCTACTAATCGACATAGCAATGAATATAATGGACAAAAAGCAAACAAAATTATAACTTATAGGATGAAAATTGGATTAACTTTCACTAATCTTGTAAGAAGAACGCATCTGCATCAACCGGTGCATTATTATTTGTTCGCGTGATGAAATTCCAACCCCGGTCTACTGAATTTTCGGATGATAAACGAACCTGGCAGAGATTTCTTGCCGGCGATGTTTCAGCTTTTGAAACACTGATGTCAGGCTATTTCAGAACCCTTTTCCATTATGGCTGTAAGTTTTCCGGTGATCAGGAGTTTGTCAAAGATTCCATTCAGGACCTGTTCCTCTATCTCTGGGAGCGGCGCGCCAACCTGAATGCGGATGCCGACGTCAAACCATATTTAATGGCTTCTCTGAGAAGATTGATGCACCGGAATGTCAATTCCAAATCGTGGGTCGGCGAAGGAGGTCTTACTGTCCCGGAAGATCATTTTGAGATTGAATTTTCGGTTGAGCAGGAATACATTAATCATGAATCGACCCTGGTCCGTACCAGGCAGCTGGACAAATTGATCGGAGAATTACCAAAAAGGCAGAAAGAAGTGATTTATCTTAAGTTCTTTCAGGGCCTCGACCGGGACAGCATTTCAGAAATCATGGATGTAACGCCGCAGACCGTTTCGAATCTTCTTCAAATTGCGATCAAACAGCTGAAAACGCATTGGAAAGCGGAATTTCTGACATTCTTTATGCTGCATTTGCTTTTGTAAATCCGGCGCAGAAACCATCCGTTCCTTTTTTAAAAAATTTCAAAATTCTTTGGTATCCGGTACCACTTTATGTCTATCGAATATTAGACGCAAAATATGATGCATGGATCGTTATAATGACTTCACCGTCGAGGACTTCGTCTGGGACGATTTTTTTCGGCAATGGGCGCTGGCCCCGACGCCGGAAACGAGCACCGTCTGGGACGAATGGGTCGGCAGCAATCCTGAAATGCTTGAAAAAGTACAGCAGGCCAAAGCCATCGTATTATCCCTGCGGCTGCACGAACCCGAGATCGCTGATCCCGAAATCACACGCATCGTAAAACAAACCATTGCCAAAACGGACGAGCCGGTATATGGATTTCTTCCAAAAACCGAGAACACATATCGTCTTCTTACCTACCTGGTCGCGGCGTCGGCTACGCTTCTCATGCTCGCAGGCTGGGCCATTTATACATTAAACCCTAAAAAGGGCGACCCGCAAAGCACAAACATCGGAAGTCCGACGGATTCCAATATCGCATTTATCGAGAAGGTGAACCATTCGGCGGAACCCATGCGTGTGGATATGGAGGATGGCAGCAAGATCACCATTGCGCCAGCCGGCCGGTTACGCTATCCCAAAAAACCAAATGCCGACAAACGCGAGGTATACCTGGAAGGTGAAGCTTTTTTTGACATCGCCAAAGATCCGGGGCATCCGTTTTTTGTGTATTCCAATGGACTGATCACCAAGGTGTTGGGCACCAGCTTTTCGATTGAAGCATATTACGATTCCAACGAGGTAACGGTAGAAGTAAAGACGGGGCGGGTCGCAGTATTCGCCGAATCGGATCCGGCGGTCAAAGAAAAAATTTCGGGCACGGGCTTGCAGGGCGTAGTACTCAGACCAAATCAGAAGATCATTTATTCGCGGGATGAGGTGCGAATGGTAAAAACACTGGTGGAACAACCCGAAATGGTCGTTGCCAAAGCCCTGACGCCACAATTTGAATTTGAAGATACACCTGCCAGCGACGTTTTTGATAAGGTAGGGAAAGCGTATGGCATTGATATTCTCTACGATGAGAACTTGTTGAAAGACTGCCCGTTAACCGCCACGCTGGACAATCAGACGCTTCATGAAAAGTTATCCATTATTTGCAAAGCTGTCGAAGCCAGCTACGAAATTCTCGACGGCCAGATCGTGATATACAGCAAAGGGTGCAAAAATTAAAGCATAGTAGGTGCCAGTACCACCTGTTCCCGGTTAACAGGATTATACATCACGGACACCATGCCGCCGGTTTGGAGAATGTTGAAACGGCTGGCATCGATGCTCGTGAGGATCTCGGCTACAAAGCTGCGTCCCAGTTCCGGTTCAACCTGTAAAAGCAATTTCACGTTTGCTTTACCATTCCGCTCGTCGGCCACTTTTTCGATGCTGAGCACTTTGGCCTGCGCTTTTGAACCGTATTTCAGTAAGCGTTTTGCAACCATTCTTTGTGAGAACATCAGCGCCTTGATCGCTTTATAAGCGATCATGAGGATCAATAAGACGATCCCTCCCTGCACCAGATACGATATTTTGATTATAATTAATTCCATACTTCCTTCGACACAGACAAAGGAAAATTTTACCGAAATACTTAGCGAACGGTAACACTTTAACGGCTAGTACAAATTAGGGAAAGGTAAGTCAGGGAATTTTCAGCATTTCAATTACATCTTCTTTCTTACGCCTCGAAATTTCAACCTGAGAGCCGTCGCTGAGCATCAGACAATCGCGGTCCGGAGCGAGTTTTACAATGTGCAACGGATTGACCAAATGCGACTTATGCGTGCGTATAAATCCAAATTCATCCAGCATTTCTTCGTAATATTTCAATGTTTTGCTGGTTACAATCGGTCTTTTTTCTTTGAGATGAATAAAGGTATAGTTGCCATCGCCCTGCATCCGGACTATTTGATCGATCGTCAGAAAAAACACGCCTTCTTTCGACGGGATAGCCAGCCGGAAATCCTTCGGATTGCCTTTTGACATGTTATCGACCAGGTTGTTGAAAAGTACCCGGTTCTGGTCATCCGGCAACATCTTTTTCTTAAACCGCTCGACAGCTGCTTTCAGCTCGTCCGGATCGACGGGTTTAAGCAGATAATCCAGCGCGCTGAACCGGATAGCCTGCACGGCATAGTGGTTATAAGCCGTCGTGAATACCACTTCGAAAGTCGGTTCTTTAATGGAGCGGAGAAAATCAAAGCCGTTTTTACGCGGCATTTCCACATCAAGAAAAACGATCGATGGTCGGTAGGTTTTGAGGATTTCGAGGGCCGCGTCTACCGATTCGGCCTGCCGCACCTCGGTAATGTCCTCAATGAAATTCTCGATGTAATAGTCCAGAATGTTCCGGGCTTTGGGTTCGTCGTCAACGATGAGTGCTTTGATCATAGGGTAGGACTTTATGGAGTTCTTAAGTAGGTGGACAATTCAACTTCAACCAATGTGCCGGTAGCAAGCCCGGAGGTGTCATATTTGTCGGTAATCTGCACGCTGGCGTGGTTTCCGTGCATGCTCAGGAGGTCGATCCGTTCTTTGGATATGTTAAGCCCCATAGACTTATGCGTTTTCGGTTTCCCATTTTGCATTTTGATCTCAAAAGATTCCTTTCTGCCAATCCCGTTGTCGTCGATCCTGCACAAAAAAGTTTCTTCATTCATCATCAAAAACTCGATACGCAATGCGCGGGGACCATCTTTTGCCATTAATCCGTGCCATAATGCATTCTCGACGTAAGGCTGCAGCAGCATCGAGGGCAGTAAGATCTGCTGCTCATCCAGGCGCGGATCAACGATTATTTCATAGGTGAAACTTTGTTCAAAACGCATCAATTCCAGTTCCAAGTAGAGTTCAAGTACCTGTATTTCCTCGTCGAGACTTACCAGCTTTTTACCGGAATTTCCAAGTACCAGCCTGAAAAGTTTGGAGAATTTGTTGAGATACTTGCTCGCCTCGGTATACTTTTTCGTGACAATGCATTCCTGGATGCTGTTAAGACAATTGAATACAAAATGCGGGTTCATTTGTGCCCGGAGCGCCATTAGCTGACTCTCCGCAAGCATTTTCTGGATTTCCAGCACCATTAGCTCCTGCTGCCTGGCCTGGGATTTCGCCATCGCTTCTGCAATTTTATTCGCACTGATCGCCGCCACCGTCAGAAGCGTTTTTGCATGTTTTTCATTGAAGAAAAATTTCTTTGGATGCTCCGAATCTATCACACCGATCACTTTTCCTTCGTGCAGGATCGGGACGGCGATTTCGGAATACCGCGCCAGATCATCCACAATGTACCGCTCGTCTTTGCTCGTGTCTCCGATAATCAGCGGCTTCCCCGATCGGGCAACGGCGCCCACCACACCCTCTCCTACCGGGATCACGAGCGGGTTGATAATTTCAAAGCCTTTTGGATTTTTGGGGCCATATGCTGCCTGCTGGACCAAGGCGCCCTTTTGTTCGTCGAGCAGGTACACGACACAATCTTCAAACTGCATTTGTGAGATGCAATTACGGGCAATATCCCAGCAGATTTCGGTAACCGAGTTCTCGCCGTAAACCGAATTGGCGAAATAGTCGATCGTTTTGTCGAAACGCTTTTTTTCCTTGCGCTTTTGGTAAGCCTCATAAACAAAAAACAAACCGGCCAGGCACATTAAAAAGCAAAAACCGATGAACCACCAGCTCTGCCACCAGTACGGTTTGATGTATACGTGCAAAATGCGGGGCGTATTCATCCAGGCGCCATACTGGTCCGTGCTCCGCACCTTAAATGTATAATGTCCCGGAATCAGGTTGGTGTACGAAACAGTGATCGCCCTGCCTGCATTTACCCAGTTTTCGTCAATGCCTTCGAGCTGATAACTGTATTGCAGTGAGGGAATATCCCGGTGGTTTTGAGAGGCATACTGGAAGGTGATGAAATCCTCGTCGGGTTCCAGTTCCAGCATTCCGTTCTGTTCAAAACTCAGTCGTTCTTTTCCCAAAGCCTGCACGGAAGTAATGTAAGGCGGCTTTTTTACAGGTATGCCTGCAAAACGCAACGGATCGATCGCGACAACGTGGTCCAGCATAACCGCGTAAACCTTGCCATTCGAAACGGTAACGTAATTGAAATAATCCTGCAGGGTTTTGTCAAGATCAATATCCACCTTTGTGACGGCCCGGGTATTGGGATTGAAAAACATCAACCCCTCGCGGCTCGCACCCCAGACGGCCCCTTTGTCGTCGATATCGATACTGGCAATGTAGTCGTAAAACAGCCCGTTACTCGTATTTACACTATCAATAACCTGTCCTTTTGTGTTGATTTTAATAATTCCCCCGCCGGCAGCAGAAGCCCATATCATACCCTGATCATCTTCCACCATCTCGGTTAAAATAGCATCTCCGACCGCAGGAGACGTGGAAAGGGTAAACTGTTTCTTTTCGTAATTGAAACGGAGCAAGCCTACTTTATTCATTGTGAACAGAATATCGTGACTGCCTTTTTTGAGCTGCAGAAAACTCCAGCAGTTTTGAAATTCGAACAGGCCGGATGCTTCGTCCTTCCCGTCGAACCGTTGTGTTTTGTTGGTCACCGGATCGTGGCAGTAAATGGCGTCGTTATGGACCTGAAACCATACTTTTCCCATGTGATCGGCAAAAATAATGCCGACATAGCGATCCGGCATTCCCGCTTTGACCTGCCCGAACCGTTTGAGTTTGTCCGTTGCCGGGTCGAGGTAGTACACACCGTCCACACCTGCGAACCACCAGGTTCCATTCACTTTTACCGACATGATAAACCGGTTATTAATCAGCTCTTTATCCGCGACCGCATACCGTTTATAGCTCCCATCGGACATATTGTAAAACACGATCCCATCTTCTTTACTGGCTACGATCGTGTTTCCGTCGAGACTGATGTGGTTGGCATGTGCGAAACCGGTTTCAAGGAAAAACTCGAAATTCGGCAGCTGATAAATGGCAGTCAAGGGATAATTCGCCTGACTTTTACTCACTCCATTAATGGTACCCAGCCACACATTTCCTTCTTTATCCTCGATCGCATCCCGAAAATGCCCGTACCCGATCGTATATGCCTGGTTTTGACTGTATTTGATTTTCTTGATGGGCTTCCCCGGCTCTTTAATGAATGCAGCAAAAAGCCAGGTGGAAATCCATAACCTGTCCTGATGATCAATGAATAAATGATTACAGCCCTGGCTGATCTTCTTTCCCTCAAAATAGGAATAAGACACCGCCTTGTCACTTTTTTTATCCCAAAAATTAAGAGAAGGATCTGCATCGCATCCGTACCAGACATTATTCTTACTATCCAGGGCCAGCGTATTGACCTGGACTACCTCGAGTACCGGTGACTTCAATACGTTGTTGTTTTTGTGGTAAACGCGTTTGTTCTGGTAATCGATAAAGTAAGGAATGTTGCCTGCGACCCAGATACCGTGACGCGAACTGTCCGGCACAAGCGCGGAGAGATAGTAGTCGCTGCCGCCAAACATCGTAGCCCCCGGGATTTTTTCCTCGATCGGAGAGAGTTTTCCCTGCTCAAAAATGAAGATCCTCGAAGCTGTACCAATCCATAACCTGCCGGTAGGATCGGCTTTGATGGTCACAACGACAAGTTCATTGAGCGCATTGAAACGTTCGTCATGCGAAAACCGGGCGGTTTTTTTATCAAAAATAACAACTCCTTGCCGCAGCCCGAGCAGTAATTTTTCCTGGCCCTCGAAAGGCTGAACCGCATTAATGAGGAGGCTTTTCCGGGTAAGATTGTTTTTGTACTGTTTTACAACCGCACCGTCAAACCGGTTCAGCCCGTTGGAGGTACCGATCCATAAAAAACCGTCTGAATCCTTGTAAAGCGCCCGGACCTGCTTTGCGCTAAGACCGTCCTGCCATTTGATGTTTTGAAAAATCGTCTGAGCCGACACAACACCTGAGAGCAGCAGAAGAACAAACAGCAATACCGCGCGGTATGCGCCGCATTTCCATTTCTCCGATACAGGTACGCTTCCTTTTGAACGTTGATCGTGACTCATTTTTAAAAGCACGTTGAGAAGCTCAATTAGTGCAAAATACAGGCAATTAATCAAAAAAGAATTATCCAAAGGCAGGTAAAAAGATTTACCGGTAATGCAAGAATTGAAAAACCAAACGCTGAAATCCATTAAGTCTTTCAAATTTGGGTTCAGCATCAAAAACAAACAAATAGTAAGTCTCCTGCGCCGCCGGCTTTAATGGAATGATCACTAACCTGAATCTTACCGGCCCATGAAGAGCGTACTGGCACTTTGTATTTTATTGACGATCAGTATGGTTGCTCAATCACAGCAGCAGGCGGCTAACCGTCCCACCACGGTCGCCGGTTTCCCGGTCAATTACTCGGAAGATTCTGTCGGCACTTATACTTTGCCGGATTTGCTTAAATGCACAGACGGACAACCGGTTACGAGCGCAAAGATCTGGACTCAAAAAAGAAGGCCCGAGTTGGTCGGGTTGTTTGAAGAAATACAGTTTGGCAAAATGCCGCCGGCACCGAAAGAGCTGAAATTCAATGTGTTTGACAAAGGGACATCTGCATTTAATGGAAAAGCAATTCGAAAACAGGTAACGGTATATCTTGCCAAAGATACCTCCGACCATAAAATGAACCTGGTCATTTACATTCCCGCTGCGGCTAAAAAGCCGGTTCCATTGCTGATGAATATTTCCTTCGCAGCTTATAATCAGACAATTGAAGATACAGGTTTGCTGGTAAACAACATCTGGAACCGGGAAGGAATCCGGGTGAAAGCCGACAAACCCAGTGCGTTTGGCAAAACGAATGTCGAGCAGTTTCTGGATGCGGGATTTGGCTTCGCGACGGTTTATTACGGCGACATCGAGCCCGACTTCAAAGACGGGATCAGGCACGGGATCCGGAAGGAATATTTAAAACCCGGGCAAACTGAAACCGCCGCAAACGAATGGGGTGCGATTGCTGCCTGGGGCTGGGGACTGAGCCGGGCAATGGATTATTTCGAAAAAGACAAACAGATTGATAGTAAGCGGGTTGCATTGCAGGGAGCGTCGCGTTTGGGCAAAACGGTACTTTGGGCCGGCGCGCACGATACGCGGTACGCGATGGTTATCGCAAGTATCTCGGGCGAAGGCGGCGCTGCATTGAGCCGACGCAATTACGGTGAAACGATCCAGCATATCAGCGATCCTTCCCGATACTTGTACCAATTCGCGCCGAACTATCATTCCTATGCAGACAAAATAAACACCATGCCGATCGACGGCCACATGCTCGTTGCTCTCATTGCACCCAGACCATTACTGCTGCAGACCGGCAGTACCGATTACTGGTCCGACCCGAAAGGAGAATTCCTGTCTGCCGTGGCCGCCGCTCCGGTTTATAAACTTTTCAACGAAACAGGCCCCGAAACGACTGTGATGCCTGCCGCCGGCGACACCTCGCTTTTGATGAATAACCTCGGATATTACATGCACGAAGGCGGCCATTCTGTATTACCCGGCGACTGGACGCACATCATAAGTTACATGAAGAAGTATCTTTGAAATACACCTGTTTTTGTGATAAATATGGCCCACGCGAATGATTATGACCGCATTGCCGGAAATTACGACGCGATCAGCCAACTGTTTTTTCGAAAAGCGATTGTCCGTTCCCAACAAGTGCTTTTCCCTTTTTTATCCAGTCCGGCGACGATACTGATCGTCGGTGGCGGGACCGGCTGGATCCTGGAAGAAATCGCCGAAATCCATTCAAGCGGTTTGCAGATCACCTATCTGGATTTGTCTGGCAAGATGATCGCGCTGGCGAAAAACAGGGACTGGAAACAGAACATAGTCACTTTTATACAGTCGGACATCCAGGAGTACAAGTCTGAGCAGCACTTTGACTTCATCATCACACCTTTCCTCTTCGACAATTTCAAACCGGACCGTGCGCATGCCATTTTCGCCCAACTCGATCGGTGGCTGGCCCCCAACGGTCTATGGCTGTTCGCAGATTTTCATGTGCAGGATAATAGCAATGGAATCTGGCAGAAAGTAATGTTAAAATGCATGTACCTGTTTTTCAATGCCATAGCAAGGGTTGAGACAAAGGAACTTACCGATATGGATGTTCTTTTTAAACAGGAAAAGTATGAGACTGTCTTCGAAAGCAGTCATTTCTCCCGGTTCATTCAGGCGCGGGTGTATCGTCGCAACTGACATCAAACTACCTTAATCCCGCCGGTCCTGAACCTTTTTACCGGATTGGCCAGGTAATAATGCCAAAGCAGCATTGTCGCTACCGTGCGGTACGGTTTCCAGTGCTCCGCCAACTTCAAAATTGCCTCCTGCGATGTCCCTCGCTTTACATTTTTCAAACGTTTCATGGCATTAACAGCTGCCAGATCTCCAATCGGGAACACGTCCGCACGCTGCAAAGCAAACATCAGGTAGATGTCCGATGTCCAGTTCCCTATACCCTTCACCGAGGTCAGATGATGACGGATTTCTTCGTCCGGAAGCAACTCCATTGCAGCGAGATCCAGTTTTCCGTTCAAAACCGCTTCTGCCAGGTTTTTGACATAAATTGTTTTTTGACGGCTAAAATAACAGGCATGCAATTCCTCGTCGCTCAGCTGCAATACATTTTCCGGCGTCACTTCCGCGATCCGCTCTTTCAATTTGTTTAAGGCAGCTAATGCAGATGCCAGAGAAACCTGTTGTTCAAGAATGATGTGAACCAGGCTTTCAAAACTGTTGGGCCTGTTCCAACAAAGTGGATATCCGTGCAGCTGGATCACCACATCCAATTCAGGATCGGAAACTGCAAGATCGTCGCATATCCTTTGAAAGTCGGCTGGCTCGAATGTATGGATCATCGTTTTTCTTGGTGTGTTCAAAAATTAAGGAACGGTCACTTTTACCAGGTTATCAGCATAATCGAGCGACCAGCTCGTCGCCATTTCCACGTGGTCCGGCTTATGAAGATAAAAGCTGATCTGCAAATTCCGGTTTGATTTTAGGTCAACGGTAACAAAACCTTGTCTCGACTCCGAAAACAGCGAACCTTTCTTACCCTTTTTCGCGTACGTACGTTTCGCGCCAGCGCCGCTCACAATCTGCAAATGCTCATTTTTGATGAATTGAAGCCCATGCTCGTGACCAGCGACAAACACGACGTGGCTGGTACCTTCGAAAACTTTTTCTATGGCGCCGATCAGATCCTGATACATCCGGTGCCTGATGTCCTGGTTTAACACGATCGGCCGCAGAATCACATAGGTAAGGCCCAGCAATGGAGTTGGAAGGTATAACCATTCTTTCCAGTTCGTCAGCGGGAAAATGTAATCTTTCACACGAAATCTGCTCCCGTGCGGACCGTAGCTTTGAAACGGATGGTGCGAAGTCAGCAAAATGTACTTACCCTGATTTTTAAACTTCAATTCCTGCATGCGCGCCACTACTTCGTCTTTGGTTTTACATGCACAATCTTTGTAATCTTCCGGATTTACCGTTTTTAGAAGCCACCACTGGCTATCGTAGGCAATGATGGTCATACTGTCTCCCAATGCAATTTCGATTGGATCCGGGCAGCCATTTGCGGGGACCATTTTCAGGTCGGGATCATTTTGTTCGTTCAGAAATTCACCAGCCCGCCTGATTTTCTTCAACCCGTTTCCATTGCTATTATTCCAGTCATGATTTCCCGGAGTGAAATACACAGGCGCCCCGGTAGCCCTCAGAGGCTCAAACTGGGATTTCAATATCTGCTCAGTCGACCGGGCATTTTCTTCACCGGGCAACCCGATGCCTCTGGGATAAATATTATCCCCCAGGAACATCACATTCGTTTTGTTCTGAATAACCAGGTTTCCTGCCATTTTTAAAGCCTGCCTTTGCTCGTCGTTCATCTCCCCCGCATCCCCAATGAAAATAACACGCTGAACAATATCTTCCTGGGCGAAGCAAACGGATGCAAAAACTAAAAAGAATAACGGGAGCAAAAACTTTTTCATGAAGACTCGTTGAATGGGTGATTTGTAAAGATATTTGGTTTGAGAAATTAAGGGTTATGTTTTATTCAAAAGTATACGAATCATGTTTCTGCATTATGTTCCCTGCAACTCAATTACCTTCTCAATACCAATCTGTTCCAAAAAATAGGCGTCATGCGACACCACCAGCAGCGTCCCTTTGTAGGCGTTAATCGCCTCCGTCAGGATTTCGATGTTCTGAATATCCAGATTGTTGGTCGGTTCATCGAGTACGATCATGTCAGGAGCCTGGTGATGAATGGTCAGCATACAAAGCATTAGCCGCATTTTTTCGCCTCCGCTCAGCGCCTGGCAAGGTTTGTCCCAGGAAAATTTTGAAAACAAAAACCGGTTCAGTCGGATCTTGATCTCGTGCTCCTGCAACCTTCTGGAATTGAACAATTTGGCCTGCTCGTAAACAGTAAGATCGTTATTGATCAGTGAATAATCCTGATCGATGTAAATGGCCCGGAAATCTGCCGATTTAAGTGAACCGGTTTGGGGCTGCAGGTCGCCGAGCACCATCCTGATCAGAGTAGACTTTCCTGATCCGTTAGCCCCTTTTAATGCAATCCTTTCCCCGCTTATAATCTGAAAATCAAGAGGCTTTGCCCAAAGTGGCCGGTCTTCATATCCGAATTGTATATGCTCAGCGGTGATCAGGATCTTCCCGCGATGCAATGAGGAATGGTCGAAATCCATTTTCATTTTATCCGTATCTGGCAATTCGCTTCGCAAATTGCTCAATTCCTGAGCGATAGAGCCCACTTTCTCGGCGTGTACACCTTTCATTCGGGATGTACTTTTCTCGGCATTGTTCCTGAATGTGTTCATTGAAATGGTGGGAAGACCGGCTTTTTCCTGCTTTTGTTTTCCCCGCGCATCCAGTTTTTGCTGCCGCTCAATCGATTCCCGTTCCACTTCTTTTGCTTTCCGCAAAGCCTTTTCTTTGCTTTTCAGATCCTGGTTTAATGCGTCGCTCTCGGTCTTCTTTTGCTCCGAATAAAACTCAAAATTTCCCCCATAAACCGTTATTCCGCGTTTGCTCAGCTCACAGACCGTATTTGAAAGGTTCAGTAAAGTGCGGTCGTGGCTCACCACCAATACGGTGTTGGTCGTGGATTGGAGGTATTCGTATAAAATCTTTCTGGCGGGCATATCGAGGTGATTGCTCGGTTCATCGAGCAGCACGATCTCCGGCTGGTGGATCAGTATACCGGCCAGAAAAACCTTCGTTTTTTGACCGCCGCTCAGCGTTTCCATTTTTTGGAACAGATCCAGATCAGCCAATCGCCAGTGCGCGAATGCTTCCCGGCATTTTTCCTCAATGCCCCAGTCATCGTCCAGCACAGCCATATTCGCCTCCGTAACCTGACCATTCAGAATTTCAGTTAGAGCCGCGAGCTTATCCTCGATCCGCAATGCGCGGGCGACACTGTATCCATTAAACTGTCCGAAAAGCTGGGGGATATAATAAGGCTCCGACCCGGACCGCACAAACCCGGCCGAAGGTCGTAAATCACCGGAAATGATTTTCAGAAGCGTCGATTTGCCGCTGCCGTTGTTACCTATCAATGCAATTTTATCTTGCTTGTTGATCGTGAGATTCAGATCGGCAAACAGCACATCCCCGTTTGGATGTACGTATGTAACATCTTGAATAAGAACCATAATTTCTTTCCATTAAGAATGAATAATAGAGCAGCTTTTACAACTGCTTTGTTTATTTTTCCGGAAGAAACCTGATTCTTACACGTGGGATGAATTTTGATTTTGAGCTGCAAAGATAAAAAAATCAACTATGATCTGTCAAGACTTTCCACCTGCCCCGCCCCTGCGCGACTTTGTCAAATGCTATCATCTCCGGCATTTCGTTGTTTCGCAGGCCGAAAAACTGCCATTCAAACCCTACGCTCCCAGACCCGAGCAAACGCTTGCATTTTATCCGAGAGGATTTGAAAGTGTCGAATATGTAAGTTCCGGAATAATCCTTCAACGTCCTCGTTCTGTGATCATTGGGCAACCAACAGAACGAACCAACCGCCATTTGGCAGGCAGCGAATTCATCGTATTGCTGGTCAACTTTCAGCCAGGCGCATTGTATCGTCTAACCGGGATCCCATCCCATGAGCTGAACGATTCATTTGTTGATGCCGAAGCTGTATTTTCTTCTGCCATCAGTCAGGTGAATGCCCGTTTGAACAGTACCGGCGATTACCTCGAAATGATCGCGATCGTTGAAGCCTTTTTAATTGATTTGGTCAAAAACAACAGGCACGAAAGCCACCCTCTGGACCAGGTAACGGATCTGCTGGTCAGGCAACCCGAGAATGCCAGGGTACTCCGCCTTGCCGAAGCCAGCTTTTTAAGCACACGCCAGTTCGAGCGCCGTTTTCGGCAGCGTACCGGAGTCAGCCCGAAGCTTTTCGCCCGCATTTCTCGTCTGAACAAATCGGTGCGGATGAAATACAACCGCCCCGATCTGGATTGGTTGACTATCGCACTTCAATGCGGATATAATGATTATCAGCATTTGGCAAAAGACTACAAAGACCTGGCAGGCGTGCTTCCCACGACCTATTTTTTGGAAGAAACCAAAGCTCCGGAAACGCAATTCGGAATGCGCGATTCTTCGCTGTAATGCAGAATGTCGTGTTTATACCAGTGATCACATCGGCCGTTATTTCAATTTTGTTCAGACCAAAATTGAAATAAAATGAAACGGACACTTACAGCTATTCTGATTCTGATCGCGCTTTGGCCGGTTGTCGCGCAAACTTGTGAAACGGGTATACTTGATGCACGCGTCGCCGAAAGCCTCAAAACATTTCTCTCCGACCTTCCCGCCGCCCCGACGGTTTCTGTAGAAGCGATTAAAGAACGGAAAATCACGCCGCCTGCGTTTCCGGCTACAGACGTAAAAAAGCTCAGAGTTTCTTCTGACAGTGTTTCAATTCAGATCTATAACCCCGGCCACCAAACCGGATTGCCCATTATCATCAGTTTTCACCCGGGCGGATTCATAACGCCGATGCTCTCGTTTATGGAATACGAATGCTGGCGCCAGGCTAAGGTTTACAATGCACTTGTAATTGCGGTCGATTATAGAATCGCGCCGGAACACCCGTTCCCAGCGGCGGTGAATGACGCTTTTAATGCCTTCAAATGGGCCAGCGAACATGGCCACGAATACGGCGGCGATACCAGCCGGATCATCGTGCTGGGGCTCAGTGCCGGCGGTAACCTTGCAGCCGTAGTCTGCCAGAAGGCCAAAGACGCGGGATTAGTCGGCAAAATCAAACTGCAGATCCTGAACTGCCCATCGACCGATAATCCGCGCAACGCAGACCAATATCCGTCTTACCAGCGATATGCGTCCGGATACTTTTTAACAAAAAAGTTTTGTCAGTATTACATGCAGCTTTATGCTCCAGACGTCGACATCCGGAACCCTGATGTGGCGCCGATACAGCGGGAGGATCTCCATGGACTGCCGCCGGCGGTGATCATTACTGCGGAGTTCGACCCGCTCCGGGACGAAGGTTTTGCGTATTCCAACCGTTTACAAAAAGCAGGGGTAACGGTTCATTACAGGTGTTTTCCGGGTCAAATCCATAACCTGCTAGGTCTGCTTCCGGAGGCTGATGAGCTCCAACAAGCCGACAATATTGTGATCGGAGCAATGAAAAAGATTTGATAAATCATTTAACCATACGCCATTTCCGGCTTTCCGAAGTTTCGCGTTTGCAACCCATCACGAAAAATGCCACTATCAGGATAACAATGAAGACATTTGAATTCAGTAAAAAATGTGGATAGATTTGGTTTAGGGGCGACATAAAGGCTCAGGGGATTTGGAATGCACAATTTAATGCTTTTATGGGTGAGACCGTGCAAGTAAACAGGTAGCATTAAATGCCTTTTTATTTATAATATTCCACAATCCAACCGGCCACCTTTTCGCTTATCCTCATGACCACTTCCAGGAGAAAATTCATTAGCTCGGCTTCGGCGATTGTTGCAGGTGCGAGCCTTTCGTCGGCTTTACCAAATCCTTTATCTGCATTTCCAAAGCTCTTTTCACCTGCTGACAAAATACGCGTAGCCGGTATCGGGATCAACGGAATGGGCTGGGCCGACCTGAATGCCGTTCTCAAAAATCCGGGTGTGGAATGCGTGGCCTTATGCGATGCGGACAAGAATGTGCTCGACAAACGCGCGGCAGAACTGGCAGCAAAAGGTACCAAAGTAAAAACTTATGGTGATTACCGTAAGCTACTGGAAGACAAAGACATTGATGCGGTAGTAATCGGCTCTCCCGATCACTGGCATTGCCTGATGATGGTCGAGGCATGCCAGGCTGGGAAGGATGTATATGTGGAAAAACCGATCGGAAACTCCATTGCCGAATGCCGCGCGATGGTCGCTGCACAGGAGAAATACAACCGTGTGGTGCAGGTAGGTCAATGGCAGCGCAGCCAGAAACATTTCCGGGACGCAGTCGAATTTGTGCATTCGGGGAAGCTTGGGAAGATTGGTATGGTCAAGGTTTGGGGGTATTTCAATTACGGCACGCCGCTCACCAACCTGCCCGACACTGCTGCGCCTGCTGGCGTCGACTATGGAATGTGGCTCGGCCCAGCGCCAAAACGACCGTTTAATGCAAACCGTTTTCACGGTAAGTTCCGCTGGTATTGGGACTATGCCGGTGGTATCATGACCGACTGGGGCGTGCATTTGCTCGATTATGCATTACTCGGCATGAAGGCAGGCGCACCAAAAAGTGTGATGGCAACCGGAACGCAGGCATTTAATTTTGGCGTCGACGCGCCGGATACCATGACCACTGTTTTTGATTTTGGCAATTACAATATTCAGTGGGAACACGTGATCGGGTACGGTGCGGGAGTATATGGACGTGAACACGGCATTGCATTTCTGGGCGAAAACGGAACGCTCCTGCTCGACCGGAAAAGCTGGGAAGTAGTGCCACAAGGCAAGAAAATGGAGGCTGTCGCGGTGCAAAACGCATCCGATAATGGTCTGGACCTGCATGCTAAAAACTTCATTGAAGTAATCCGTTCGAGAAAACTGGAAGATCTGAATGCGCCGATCCAGGCAGGTGCAACAGTGGCTATATTGTCTCAAATGGGCAACATCGCTTACCGTACCGGGAAAAAGATCAACTGGAATCCCGAAAAAGGAAAATTCGACGACGCTGGCGCAAACAAACTGATCGAAAAAGAATACCACAACGGTTACAAAATGCCGACCTGATGATTTTAAAAAAGAAGGCTTGCCAGGTTTTATAAACCTGGCAAGTCTCTCACATCTCACATCTCACACCTCACATCTCACATCTCACATATCACATATCACCGCAAAGTCAACGCCTTAAAATCCCTCGTCAGATTGGTGAGCGACTCTTCTACTCCCATTCTTTCCAGCGACGATGCCCCTACAAAACCGTGCACATTTGTTTTTTCAAGTATAACCCGCACATCCTCAGGTGTATTTACCGGGCCTCCGTGAGCAAGGAAGAAAATGTCGGGGTTCACTTCTTTGCCCGCATCCATAATTTTCTGTGTCGTTTCAACGGCGTGATCCATGGTTACCGAGGCATTAACAACTCCTATTGAACCGCCCACCGTAGTTCCCACGTGCGCAATGATCGCATCGGCGCCTGCTTCCGCCATTTGCCTCGCTTCGTCGGGTGTTGCCACGTAAACGATGGAGAAAAGATCCATTTTACTTGCCAGCCGGATCATTTCCACTTCTTTTGCAAAACCCATCCCAGTTTCTTCCAGTACCTGCCTGAAATGTCCGTCGACAATGGAATGCGTCGGGAAATTATTCACTCCGGAAAAACCCATTTCTTTTACTTTCAGCAAATGGTGCCACATTCTGCGACGCGGGTCCGAACCATGAACCCCACAGATGACGGGTACCTCTTCCACCACCGGCAACACTTCAAACTCCCCGATCTCCATTGCCACCGCATTGGCATCCCCATACGCCATCAGTCCCGCCGTGGATCCATGCCCCGCCATTCTGAACCTGCCGGAGTTGTAAATGATGATCAGATCGGCACCGCCTTTCTCGATGAATTTGGCACTGATCCCGGTACCGGCACCGGCTGCGATAATGGCCTTTTTCTGGTCAACAGTTGCACGAAGACGCGCGCGCACTTCCTCTTTCGTATAAGGATTTCCCTTACCTGTCCACGGATTTGGCATTGTTTTAAGATTTATGAGTATTGATAATCAATTCAAGTAACTTATTCACCAGTAAATCTGCAAAAGCCGCATCGTTGATGTGCATTTCACATTCCATAACCGTCACATGTTCGCCTGCATGTTTTTTTATTGATTCAAAAAGAGCATCATCGCTTTCCGGGTCATAAAATATACTTCCGACCTGATCCACCTGCGAAATGCCATTTTTGGGCAAAATAATGGAAACCGGGCCGCCGGATGCATTTACTTTTTCGGCCAGCTCCTTTCCAAGGATTTCATTTTCTACGGCATTGGTCCGCATTAATGTCACATCCGGCGCCCAGCTGTATAATTTTCTGTTTTTATAATGCTGCGGAACAGTATCGAGATGCCCGAAATTCACCATATCCAGGCAACCGGGAACGATAACCTGTGGAATACCTTTTTCCGAGGCGGCGGTAAGCCTGTCCGGCCCCGCGCTGCAAATGCCATCACAAAGATGATCCGCGAGTTCCGTGGTCGTAATGTCCAGTACCGCTTCAAAACAGCCTTCTGAAATGAGGGCTTCCATGGCTTTTCCACCGACGCCGTTCGCATGAAATGCGAGTACTTCATACCCGCGTTTTTTCAACAATTCCGTGCATTGGTCGACGCAGGGAGTGGTGTTCCCAAACATACTGATCGCGATATTTCCCCGTGGCGACAATCCGGAAAGTGCTGCGGAACCCGCCATCGCGCCGATAGCACCGGCAGCCTGTTTGATCAAAACCTTCAAAATACTGTTCAATCCCGCCACATCCACGACCGAGGGCATCAAAGTAATGTCTTTGTGGCCAATCTGCCTCGTCAGATCTTTGGTAGCAAGTGTAGAAAGACAAAGTTTTGGAATGCCGAGCGGGATTTCCTGCATGGCAGACAATGCGATGTAGGTCCCGCCGCCGCCGCCCATCCCGATCGCTCCTTTGACAAGACCATCGTTCACCAGCTTTCCCACGATTTTCGCCGCGCCGACGCCCATCACATCCATCGCATGTCCACGGTCCCTTTTCTCTCTCAGATCTGTAATGCGGTATCCGACTTCCTGCGCCACCTGGTCAGATTCGAAATCCACCGGAAAATCTTCTGTGGTGCCTAAAACGCCGGTATTAATAGTGATTACCTCTTCCCCCAGTGCCAAAATACAGCTTCGGAGGTAAGCAAATGCTTCACTTTTGGTATCAAAACAACCCATAACCAGGATGGATTTCTTATCGGGACCGTAACTCATTTTCCGACCGCTTTGATCCTGTACAAAACACCAGTTGATTTTTCGAGATATGCCGCATCGGAGAACCATTCGTTTTGCATATCACTCATTAAAAGAGCTTTACCGGTCATGATGAAGTTGAGTTTTTTCAGCGACTATATCCGGTTGTGAAGATCGCTTTTTTTCTTTAACCTGCTGCAACCTGATCCGTATAAGTAACTAATCCAGAGACCTGATGGGTATCCGGATCGGGTTGTAGGCTTTTGCATTTGATTGATTCAGTTAACTAAATAATCACATGAAAAAGAAAGTAATTTTTAACGGACTAATGCTCACACTCGTGGGTCTGTTCATGACCACATTCGCTTTCGCCCAGGCTGACAAGGCCAGCCGCCCAAGTCCTCCGCAAACCGCTTCCGGAAAAGTGGGAGGTGCAACGGTAACGATCAATTATTCAAGCCCTTCTGTAAAAGGAAGAAAGATTTTTGGCGACCTGGTACCTTATGACAAAGTATGGAGAGCAGGCGCAAACGAAGCGACGATATTCGAGACCGACAAGGATATTACGGTGGGCGGCAAGAAATTACCCGCTGGCAAATACAGCCTTTACGCCATTCCGGGTGCCAACGAATGGTCTTTTGTTTTCAATTCCGAGACCGGCCAGTGGGGTATAAAACGTGGTGGCGACACCTCGAAAGACGCGTCGAAAGATGTTCTTACCGTAACCGCAAAACCGGCTAAAAGTGCATCGTTAAATGAAAAGCTGGCCTACGAAGTAACATCAACCGGTTTTGTGCTGCGTTGGGAAAACACCGAGGTGCCCGTTTCCATCAAATAATCGCGATCTCATTTTTATTTAAAACAACAGAAGCTGCCTCGAACGGGCAGCTTCTGTTGTTTTACACTCACATTCTGGCAATTACTCTACCCGGAGCACGTGTGGAATGTCGTGCATGTGTACGGTTTTTGTAATTCCCAAATAGTGCCGCTCCTCGCGGTATTCGGTTTTCGGAGTTGAAAGCATGCCGGATGAATGGTTTGTTCATCACAAAGCTAATGCCTCAAAAAAGTACTCCCGGGGTGTGATTGCGACAAAAGAGGTGGGAAATCGGGCCAGTGGCCGCCAGACCAAACTGCACCCGATCTCTCACCCGGTATTTCCTACTTCTTCAAATGTTTTTTAACAGCTTCCACCGAAGGTCCGGCGGCTTTTACCGCCTCTTCCAGCTCTTGCCTGGTAACACCCAGCGTATCAGTCCAGTAAGATACTTCATAGTCTTCGCTCAGGTTGATCCGGCTGCTATCTGCCGGCCCTTTTTTGGTTTTGTCGTCAGCCATGATTGCAATGTTTGATTGTATCGCATAACTATAAAAAACCGTACCGGTTTGCGTATTTCGAATGATTGGGTTCCCGATTACACAACGCACCGGGCGTTCATCTACCGAACCACCCTGCCTCTTTTGCCAGGAACACAAGTTCGGCGATGACAACCACGGAGGTCACCGCAATCACCGCGATTTTAATCTTGCTTTTCTTTGTGACGGGTTCTTTCTTCTGAACTTCCGTTTTCGTCTCAACGACCACAGGTCTCCGCATCAACGGGGCGTCTGTGCCGATTTTGGCCTTATGAAGTTCAAATAGCTCCCTACGCTTCTGCTCCAGATTCGAATCCATAAAATCAATATTATTTTAGTCCTGAAATAAATGACCAAACTTCCTGAAAAACGTCAATAGTTTACTCAAAATTTTGGTCCGATCCCACAAGCACATCATTTATTTTTTCCTGTCCGGGCTGCGGCATTTCCAAAAACAGAACGGTCACCACTATGCGTAATGGCCATTTTTGGTCGTTTGTCGATGAACGAGGTTGTATGCCGACAGCATTTATTTTTCGAGAATTATCGGCGCATTATTGTACTGACAAAGGATTGGTAAACCGCAACTCTGACCACCATGTTCAGGAACTATTTCAAAATCGCTCAGAGGAACTTGCTGCGACACAAAAGTTTCTCTTTTATCAACATCCTGGGGCTGACCGTCGGGTTGACCTGCTGTTTTCTGATCCTGGTTTTTGTTCGCCATGAGCTGAGTTACGATACTTTTCATGCCAAATACGATCGGATTTACCGGCTCAATTACATGCCCAAATTCGCCGGGTACTCTCAGTTTATCGGCTTGACCCCGGCAGTCGCGTCGCCATTGCTGCCTGATTATTTCTCAGAGATCGAAACGTCGGCCAGGGTTTACCGGAGCAATGCGACCATCGAAGTCCCTACCGATTCCAATACGCGGCCGGTCAAGTTTGATGAAGACCATTTTTACTTCGCCGATTCCAGTCTGATGGATATTTTCTCGTTTCAGTTTTTAGAAGGCAATGTGCGGACTGCATTGAAAGACAAATATTCAGTAGTGATCACAGAGAAGATCTCGGGCAAATATTTCGGGGGACAAAACGCCCTGGGCCGGACTTTGATTTATGAGGGAAAACATCCGTTGAAAGTCACGGGCGTAATCAAAGAACTGCCCGACAACTCCCACATCCGCATCGATTTACTCTCGGACTACCAAACCATGTTTGCGACAGAAAGTGAGCTCGTGCGTACCAATCTGCCGCAAAACTGGGTGATCACGCATTCTTCGACCTATGTACTGCTGCGTCCGGGCAGATCCCCGGCGACGGTTAACGCACGATTGCCGAAGTTTTTGGCGACACACGCCGACAAGGAACTGGCAAAGGATATCGAATACACGTTACAGCCGCTGACCGACATTCACCTGAATGCAGAAGTGGAATCCAATCAGGAAGTTTCGGGAAGCATGACGTACATTTATGTTTTCCTGGGCATCGGGTTTATGACGTTACTGATCGCCTGCATCAACTTCGTAAACCTGTCCACGGCGCGTTCCCTGAAACGGGCGCGGGAAGTAGGCATTCGCAAAGCATTAGGTAGCGAAAAAAGTCAGATCGTCGCACAGTTTTTGGGAGAATCTTTGCTGCTGAGCGGCATTGCATTGTTTTTTGCCTTGGTGTTAATCAGCCTGTTACTTCCGGCACTAAATCATCTCACCGACAAGAATCTCACATTTACGTACCTGTTTTCCAGTCCATTATTCCTCTTTGCATTTGTCGGGATCGCGGTTGTCGCCGGGCTTCTTTCGGGAAGTTATCCTGCATTTTTCGTTTCGCGTTTCCAGCCGATCGCCACTTTGAAAGGAAGCTTTGTGAGTGGAAAAGCAAAAGGCGGCACGCTCAGACATGTTTTGTTGGGTTTTCAGTTTGTCACATCCATTGTGCTGATTATCGGCGCATTCGTCGCATTCCGACAGTTGAACTACCTCATGGAGCAACCTATGGGTTTTGACAAAGACTTCATGATTACTGCGAATGCGCGGAACGAGAAGATTACGAATGTTTTTGCGCCGAGAAACGACAGTGCCTATTTCCGTTTAAAGACATTTAAAGAAACCATACTTCAAAATCCCTCGGTTACGGAAGTGACGTTCTCCACAGAAAGAATGGGCGCGGGGCTTGTTCAGCGAAATGTGGTACCGGAGGGAAAAACGCAGGAAAGCAATCTTTTCATAGGTACGCTCGGGACTGATTTCAATTTTGTTAAAACCTATAACCTGAAACTCGCTGCCGGCCGCGACCTTTCCGACCGTTTTTCAACGGATAAAAATGCCGGTTTTCTGATCAACGAAACAGGTGTAAAACAACTGGGCTGGAAATCGGCCGGGGAAGCCATTAATAAGTCACTGGTGATGGAAGGAAAACAAGGCCGGATCGTGGGCGTATTAAAGGATTTCCACAATCAATCGCTTCAGAACCCGATCCAGGGAATGCTCATGCACATCGACCAGCCGCTGCTGACACAGATCTCCATTAAACTCTCGCCCCGGAACATGGAAAAAACATTATCCTATGTCGGCGGAGAATGGGACAAACAGTTTCCGGAAAAAGGATTTGACTATGCATTTCTGGATCAGAGCATCGCGAATGCATACGAAAGGGAACAGCGGCTTAGTAAACTCATCGGCTACTTCGCCGGATTGGCAATCCTGATCTCCTGTCTGGGATTATACGGCCTCGTATCCATCGTGACCCAGCACCGGATCAAGGAAATCGGCATCCGGAAAGTGCTGGGCGCCACCGTACCGAATATCGTGCAGCTGCTGGCGCGGGACTTTGTGATTTTGGTGATCATCGCATTCATTATCGCCAGCCCCGTTTCCTGGTACGTCCTGAATAAGTGGCTGGAAAACTTTGCATTTAAAACCAACATTGCGTGGTGGATCTTTGGAGTCGCGGGGATACTTACGATTGTGATTACGTTCGCGACGGTGAGTTTTCAGAGTATCAAGGCTGCATTAACCAATCCTGTGAAGTCTCTGCATTCAGAGTAATGTCCGGAGCAAGCGGCAGGAAACGTGGCCGAACAGAACTTATGTGATTAACTTTTTAGAGGTGACCTGGCTTCCGGGTTACCTCTTTTTACAAATAACCCGCCAAGAACAAGTAACACACTATCTTTGCCGTTATCAAAACTGTACAGAAACGCTCATCGCGGATCTGGCTTATTATACACCTCTTAACTTAGAAACCAATGACAAAAAGTATTCTGTTAATTCTTGCCGGCGCTATTTTTGCCTTCTCATCCTGCCAACAAAAAACAGCGGATAATGCCGAAGGTTCAGACAAGGACAGCACTGCCGCCGCCGCCGGCGCACCCGTTGAAACTCAAAAAGCCAATTCCGCTTACAAACCTGCATTTGAGGGCCAGACGAGGATCAGTGGCATTAAATCTACTACAGCATATGAGGGTAAGGTTTTATCCAGCGAATTGAAAAACCCGTGGGGAATCACCAGCTTGCCCGATGGCCGCCTGATCATCACTGAAAAAGCAGGTACCATGCGCATTGCGACTACCGCCGGCGTTTTGAGCGCACCGATTACCGGCATTCCGGCCGTGAATGCGGAGGGACAAGGTGGTTTACTGGGAATACGCGTCGATCCTGATTTTGAGAATAACAGAATGGTATACTGGGTTTTTGCGGAAGCCCGCCCGGGCGGTAACCTCACTGCAGTAGCCAAAGGAAAACTTTCGGCCGACGAAAAGAAAATCGAAGGCGCGACGGTCATTTACCGCGCTACCCCTGCGTTCCCGAGCAATTTGCATTACGGCGGACGCATACTTTTTGACAAAAAAGGTGACCTGGTCATCAGTACCGGCGAACGTTCGGATACCGTTTCAAGACCGCAGGCACAGCATTTAAATTCCAGCCTCGGAAAAGTGATCCGCATTACCAAAGATGGAAAACCGGTTTCGGGCAATCCATTTGAAGGAAAAGCAGGTGCCAAGCCGGAACTGTATTCGTACGGACACCGCAATGTGCAGGGCCTTGCATTTCACCCGGTTACGGGCGATTTGTGGGAAGTGGAATTTGGCCCGAGAGGCGGCGACGAGCTGAACCGCATTGAGGCAGGCAAAAACTACGGCTGGCCTACCATCACGTATGGGATCGAATACAGCGGCAAAAAAATCGGAGACTCCATCCAGGTAAAAGAAGGAATGGAGCAACCTGTATACTATTGGGACCCGGTAGTTTCTCCGAGCGGCATAACCTTTTACAGCAGCGACAGCATCCCTGAATGGAAAAATAACTTGTTCATCGGTGGATTGAGCAGCATGCACATCGCCAGACTTGTCATCGAAAACAACAAAGTCGTGGGCGAAGAAAGACTTCTTTCCGGTGAAGGTCAGCGTTTCCGTGACGTAACCGAAGGCAAAGACGGCGCACTCTATGCAGTAACAGACCAGGGTCGGTTATATCGGGTTTATAAAAAGTAGTGGCAAGCGTGTGGCTTGGGTCGAAATGGTTCGAAGGTTGCATTAAGATATTGTAACCGATTGCCGACAGTTTGGTACATGTGAATTTCTTTTACTAAATTTCCCATCTAAACTACGCTATGAAAACCATTTCGATCCTGTTGTCCGCACTTGCATTTCTGGCATCCGTCAACGGTTTTGCGCAGGGACGAAAATATCTTAACGATGCCAATCTGGACGTGCATATCATGCCGATCGCACTGGTATTCCCCGATCCGTCGCTGCGGATTGGTGCTGAGTACATGACGAGTGGAAGGTGGAGTTTCGGGCTGAGCCTGGGCGCCGGCACGAGCGCATTATCGTACAATACGCCATTTAGCCCCGGAAACTCTAAAAGATACAACATGATGGAGATCCGTCCCGAGGTTAAATTCTATTGGTTGAAAAGGAACGAAATGGGGTGGTATGCTGCGGCGGAAGGATTTGTTTCCAATGCAAACCGGCAGCTCGGAAAAAACTCTCATTATCTTTCGGACAGCACGCAGATGCATTTCGAAAGTGCCCATTTCAGCAAAAAGAAAACGGGTATGGTGGGAAAAATAGGAGTGAAATTTTTGATACCAAAACGCCTGACGATCGATATGTATACCGGCTTAGGACTGGCCAGGACAAACGTGACGTATTCAAAAATTGAAAACCCGACGGAGGAATTTTACGATCCGTTTTTTGAAGTCGAGAATTTCTACCCCGGCAAAAAATTCACACCGGTCGTTTCACTTGGAATAAAGTTTGGCATGCTGGTTTGGCAATAACACATCAACATCACTATCAAATGGAACATAAAGCTGCATCGATCCGACCTTTTATCGGATCTAAAGATTTTGAGGTATCGAGACGTTTCTACCGCGATCTCGGTTTCGAGGAAACAATACTTGACCCAAAATTATCTGTATTCAAAATCAGGCAGCTAGCATTCTACTTGCAGGATTATTATGCAAAAGAATGGATCGAAAATACCATGATCTTCCTGGAAGTGGACGATGCGGACCGCTACTATAATGAGCTGCTGGCTTTAAACCTGGCTGAAAAATACGAAGGCGTAAAACTCACACCCACGCGCACCGATTCCTGGGGCAAAGAATGTTTCCTGCACGACCCAGCCGGGATCCTCTGGCATTTCGGCGCGTTTTCTTAAGAGATCCCCACCAGCGAATGATTCGCTTTCCTGAAACTCGCGGGCGACGTTCCTACCTTTAAGGTAATAAATAAAAAGCCCCCGTTAAACCAGACGCTTATTGGGGGCAAATGCATTCGACGCTTTTTGCTTATCAGATCTTAACACTCTTACCGGAAGCGACCGACTTATAGATCGCCTCCACGACCCGGATGTCGCGAAGTCCTTCTTCTCCCGGCGCGATCAGGTCTGTATTATTCATGATAGCGAGGCAATCTTCGTCCATTTGCTTCGCCTGCTGGCTTTTGATCGGGAAGTTGATTACCGTACCATCCGACATGCTGCCTTTGTTCCCATTGTAACCCGACTGCGGCTCCATTTTCACCCAGCCTTTTTCATAATTGATCTGCAGATAATTCATGTTGATGCCAAAACTTGTTTGACATGCCGCTCGCGCGCCACTCGGGAAATCGAGCATAAACATCATCGTCTCTTCCACTTCCTTATAAATTTCCGGACGAGTAGTGGAAGCCTGTGCAATGACGCTGACCGGCTCCTCGCCGGTTGCCAGCCGCGCACCCTGCAATGCGTACACGCCCATATCTCCCATTACGCCGCCGCCAAGTTTCTTATTTTGTTTCCAATGCGTAGTCCGGTTATCCACATATCCGGCGGCGCTGTTTACCATTTTCACTTTCCCGAACTTCTGTTCTTTCGCCACTTTCATATATGCCTGAATATTCGGATCGTGCTGGCAGCGGTAGCCGATCGCCAGTTTCACTTTATTGCTTTTGCAGGCGCTGATCATCGCCTCACAATCCGCAACTGAAGGAGCCATCGGCTTTTCACAAAATACATGTTTCCCGGCTTTGGCGGCACGCACAACAAACTCGCGGTGCATGGAGGGCGGCAGTACCACGTACACAATGTCGATATCCGGATTGTTGGCGATCTGGTCGAAATTCTGGTAGTTGTATATATTCTTGTCCGGAATATTGTACTTGGCTTTCCAGGTTTGCGCCTTTTCCGGCGTGCCTGTGACAATGCCCGCCAGGTAACATTTCTCGGTTAACTGCAATGCGGGTGCCAGCAGATCGGTACTGTAATAGCCCAGACCAACGAGTGCAATGCCCAGTTTGTCTTTTTTCGGCGCCAGCGACGCCAGCAACGGGTTACCGGAAAACAAGGTGGCCGCACCGGCCAGGGTCAATGTGGATAAGAAATCGCGCCTTTCTAGTAACATAGCCTGATTAGATGATGATGGATGATATGATCTTAAATTTCATTGAAGTCATAACCTAGGAAAGGTGTCAGACCTGGTTTTCTATCGGTTGTTACATTTTCAAATGCATTTGCAACAAAACCAAATGCCATTGCATATCCGATCGGCTTGCTTTGTAACCATCGAACAAACGACACCTACGCCTAAAACCAGCACACAAGCCTTTCATTATGAAACAATCCGTGATTACCACACTCTTAGTCCATCCGCATCCATTGGAATGCGAAGCAGTTGCAGAATGGCTGCAAAAGCGCGCTGCCATCCGTCTGATCGGTAAATGCAGCTGCCTCGAAAAGATCCTGCAACTATCCTATTTCACGGAAATTGACCTGGTGATCGCATTTACTTACAGATCCGAGGGGATTGCAGCTCAGATCATGGCTCTCCGGAAAATGCGCCCAAACCTCAGATTTTTGCTTCTTGCCCCAAGTTCATCATTGAAACTGGCGAGAGAAGTGATCCGGTCGGGGGTGAGCGGGTATATCGGGATCGGCGCTGAGCCCGACGAGCTGGAATATGCGATAAAAACAGTCTCCGACGGGAAAGTGTGGTACGGACAGGAGGTCATGATGCGACTGTCCGAAGAAGCCGCGGCCGGGAGTGCAGAATGCGCCCCTGCCCCGACGACCAAAGATTTTCTGAGTAAAAGGGAAACTGAAATTTTGAAACTGGTAGCAAGCGAATATTCGACAAACCGCATTGCCAGCGAACTCTTTATCAGCGGCAAAACGGTGGAAACGCACCGGAGAAACCTTTTTCAAAAGTTGGGGGTCAAAAATTCAGTCGGCCTCACGAAGATCGCGGTCCGGCTTGGCGTGGTTTAAATCTCTTTGCTCAGGTATTCACCGATGAAATTTTCCAATTTTTCCCCGTGTAAATTCACAGCGACGACAAATCCTTTTTCATCGATAAGTACATTAAAAGGAAGCGCATCAATGTGATAATCCTGCGCGATGGGCGACGTCCAGAATTTCAGGTCACTCACCTGCGTCCAGGGAATGTTATACTTTCGGATTATTTTTTGCCATCCTTCTTTTTTGCTGTCGAGCGATACGCCAAAAATCTGAAACTTCCGGTATAATCCATTTTGTTTCGCATATTTCGTGTACAGCTTTTTCAACTCCGGCTGCTCCTCGACACAGGGCGCACACCAGCTCGCCCAAAAATCAATTAAAACCAGTCTGCCGCGCATCGAGGAAAGACGCGCCGTATCGCCTTTCGGTGTCGGCAGACTAATTTCAGGAGCCACATCCCCCACTTTCAACTCACGATCCTGCGCAAATGCCACAGTCCCAATCAGGAAAGCAGCCAGCGCCAGAAATACAACACTCCGTTTTTTCATTCGAATCAAGGCTACTTAGCTACCGGATACCCTTTGTCGATCCAGTCTGTTTTAATGTTTTTCGGGATATTCAATAATCGGGCTTTTGTAAATCCCTGCTCTTTTAAAGCGGTAAATGCAGGCCTGACATTGGGACATCTTTCAAACGGGCAGCATCCGCAATACAGAATTACTTCCTGATTTTTGTCCGCCTTCGCGAGTATCTTTTCCATTTTTTTAACATTGGCTTTTTCACTGCCCGGCCCCACATCCACGGAACCTTTAATGACCGCCTGCGGACCAATGTTGATGATCAGCTGCTTCGTTTTGCCCGCATTGATTTCGTCCGCCAGTTCCTGGGTCGGCTTCAATTGCGCTTCCGTCCAGGGTTCCGTTTTTGTTTGCGCCTGAATGCTCATTGAAAACAGCACCAGGAAGATACAGCTCACCATTTGGGTCATCCGTTTCATGTTCGTCTATTTATTTTTTGTACAAATTTTGTGATAAATGTTCCGGTTAACCCGCATTCTGCACCAGACCGGAGACAATATTAATACTCAGCGCTACAATTACCGTGTTAAATGCAAAGGAAAGTATACCATGCACGAGAGCCAGCCTTCTGATCCTTTTCGAGGTAATCTGCACGTCGGATACCTGAAATGTCATTCCCAGCACAAACGAAAAATAGGTGAAATCCAGGTAATCCGGCTGGTCTTCATCCGGAAATTCCATGCCGCCCGGCTTCTGACTTTTATGCACCTGACCTTTTGCCACATCACTGTAAAACAAATGCGCATACCGCAGTGTGAAAATGGTATGCACCAGCCACCATGAGCAGATTACGCTCGCCAGCGAAAGCAAAATGTGGCCGGTCAGATCCGCCTGGGACACAGAATCTCCGGTGTTTTTCAGGAGTAGTAAAATGGCGAAAAGGCTCACAAACGCCGCGGTGACTGCAAACAAAAAGATGAGCGTTCTGCTGGAATCCTGGGCATATACCTCTTTTTTGACGTCGGCCGGATGTGAACTCAAAATGGTGATCCATGAAAGTGTCAGACTGGTCAGACAATATCCCAGCCAGGTAACCAAAATATGGACCGGCTGCGAAAATTTCCCATAAGCGCTCACGGAAACGACGCATGCCACTGCCATGGAAATGTAAAGTTTATGGTGCGCATCAAGTCGGTTTACAAATGTCAGGTCCGGGATTAAACTGAGGAGCATTGCAAAGTGTTGTTTTGTAAAACAGAAAGATAAGCATTACCTCTCCAATCTCACATTCCGGCGACTACTCCTCTTCCTGCTCATTCTTCATCGAAGACAACAATGCATATGCTCCTTTCACAACGATCTTCGCATTCCCGCCATTAAATCCATCCTGGAATTTGACTTCCGAAAACCCGTTTTCTGATACACCCCGAGATACTTCCTTCATCTCAAATGCCAGCCCGGAGTCTTTGTCTTCCTGATCTTTTGTGTTTTGAATAAAAATATAGGACTTACCATCAAAATCAACAATAGCCTGATCGGGCAATGCGTCGACCGGGTTTGCACCGGTTTCAATAATGGCTTTTACAAAGTTTTCGGGCAGGAAACCGGCGTCGTCATGCGCCAGGTGACAGTGGACGCGGACGGTGCGGTCTTCATTGATTTTTTGGTTGATCAGATACACTTTGGCCAGGTGTTCTTTTCCCGGGTTGTTGCTAACCGTAAAACGCACGAGCTGCCCCAGCTTTACCTTCGGAATATCCTGCTCAAATACCGAAAGTTCGACATGCAGGTGATCGGTATCCACGATCTCAAACATCACATCCGTCGGATTTACGTACTTGCCCAGGTTCACATTCACGGTCGTAACCGATCCGCTGATCGGCGAGATAATGACGGTGTTATTCACGATGGTACCTTTCTCTAACACCGATAAATTAATGCCCGCTGTTTTTAAACGCTCTCTCAGGCCCGACAAACGCGCTTTTTGTGTTTTTACCTCGGTTGCGGCTTGCTGTAAAACTTTCTGCGCATTGACATTTTCCTTGCTCAACTGGGTTTGACGCGCCAGTTCCAGCTGCGCATATTCCAGCTTGCTATCCGTTTCGAGGTAATCCTGCTGGATCTGGATGAAGTCCGGGTTTTCGATCGTCGCCAGCACTTGTCCCTTCTTCACTTTCATACCTTGCAGCAGCTCCGTTTTCCGCACAAACCCACCCATTGGTGCCGAAATGCTGACAAGATTTTGCGGGGGAATGTCAATGCTTCCATTGGCATTCACCACGTCGCTGAGATTGCGCGTGCTGATCGTCCCGGTTTCGATCCCGGCGGTTTCATACTGTGCTCTTGTCAAATGGACCATACCGGATTCCGGTTCATTCTCCGTTGCTGGCTGCGAAACGGTGGCTTGCGGTTTCTCTTCATTCTTCGTGCAGCAGGCTAATCCCGCCAGAAGAAATATAATGAGTGCTATATTTTTCATTTTGATATGTCTTTAAATAAAGATTTGTCCCGTTCGTGAAATGCGCGGTCAGGGTTTGTTCAGCAAAAATTCAATTTCGATCACCGACTGGTTGTAACTGTCCAGCAGATCCAGATAAGTCGATTTGATACCTAATGCACGGTTCAATGACTGGGCAAATTCTACATACCCGATCTCGCCAGCCTCGTAGGCTTTTACCGCATTAACCCGGATCACATCGGCCAGTACCAATGTCTTTTTTTCGTAAATATCAAGGCTTTGACTGGCGCTTTGATACGTTTGCAGCGCTTGTTCCAGAGAACTGTTTAATTGCACCCGGGTCAGCTCCAACTGATTTTGTGCGATTTGCTCATTCAGTTCGGATGCTCTGACGCGGGCCTTGTTGACTCCATTAAAAATCGGTATCCCGATCCCCAGCTGAAACCCCTGAAAACGCTTTCCCGAGCCGTAATACACCTCATTTCCATTGATATTCTGATTACCAATAAGAGACTGATTGAAATAACCAATACTAAAACCCGGCAGATTGCCCGTTCGCTGTACGTCCGTAGACTTTCTATCGATGATAACCTGCTGACTCAGGAATTGCAGGTAAGGATTGGACGCGATACCGGCAGAATCCACGGTAATGGCCGCCAGGCTGCGCTTTGTAAGCGTATCCACATCCGGCTCCACCGGTTCCGCACTGAAAATCAAGGTCTGTAATTGTTTCTGCAGGTTGAGCCTATCGCCATTGTTTCGAATCATTCGGGCCTGGATATCACCTTGCTCACTCTGCGCCACGGCATATTCCAGCTGATTGGCCTCACCCGTTTTAAACCGCAGTTCCGCTGCTTTTACGAAACGCTCCGCACGGACATTCTCCTGAAATAGCAGATCCCGTTTTCTGTCGGCGAGGACCCATGTATAATAAGTACTTTTGATCTGCCTGATCAGCTCGGCTTTTGTCACTTCCATCCTGGCCTGCGCCCCATTCACTTGTTCCGACAAAAGTTCTTTTCTTTTAGCAGTAACCTTTGGATGGGTAAAAGTTTGGGATACATTAAATTGATTGTCAAACTTCTTGCTGTTATACTGCCCTCCCATCCACGAAAATTCGGTTTTGCCCAAATCCAGCGCAGTACCCTGCAACGCCTTTTGAAAATCGACCTGATACACACCCGATTTGATCTGTCTGTTTTTGGAAATTGCCTCCTCAATGGCTTGTGAAAGGTTTATTTTTCGAATATTCGTCGCATCCTGAGCTTTGGAATTCGAAGCCAGCAAACTGCCGCCCGAAATCAACAATAGCAATCCGAAAGGTTTGACATTTAACTTGCTACCAAACCGTTTTTCGACGATTAAATACAAAACAGGCAAAACCAGCAGTGTCAAAAGTGTCGCCGATACCAGCCCGCCGATCACGACGGTGGCGAGTGGCCGCTGCACTTCTGCACCTGCGCTGGACGATAATGCCATGGGTAAAAATCCGAGCGATGCCACGAGCGCGGTCATGAGTACCGGCCTCAATCTCGTCTCCGTTCCCTGAAAAATGACTTTTGATAGGTTTGTTTCTCCATCTTTTCGCAGGAAATTAAATTCCGCAATCAGCACAATCCCATTCAATACCGCCACGCCGAAAAGAGCGATGAAGCCGATTCCTGCTGAAATGCTGAAAGGCATCCCGCGGAGCCATAATGCAAGAATCCCGCCGATCGCCGATAGTGGGATCGCCGTCAAAATCAGGAGACTTTGCCGGAGTGAATGGAATGTAAAATACAGCAGTACGAAAATCAAAAGCAGCGCAATGGGCACCGCAATGCTCAAACGGCTGCTGGCTTCCTGCAGATTCTGAAATTGTCCGCCATACGTAGCATAGTAGCCCGTCGGAAGTTTGATCTGAGTGTCTATTTTCCCTTGAATTTCCTCCACGACACTTTCCACATCCCTACCCCGCACATTGAATGCGACGGTAATCCGGCGTTTCGCGTCCTCGCGCTGGATCTGGTTTGCGCCTACTTTCATTTCGATGGTGGCGATCTGATCCAGCGGGATTTGCTGACCCGAGGGACTTGTGATAAACAATGCACGCACATCTTCTTTGGCGCGGCGGTTTGCCCCGGCGAGCCTGACAACCAGATCAAATCTTTTTTCACCTTCATAAACCAGCCCGGCGCTGCTGCCGGCAAATGCGGTGTTGATCGTCCGGTTGGCATCTTCAATGCTGATCCCAAACCGCGACAAACGGTCCCTGTCGAAATGAACGACGATCTGAGGAAGCCCGCTCACTTCTTCCACATACATATCCTGCGCACCTTCCACCGACCTTACCAGCTTTCCGACTTTGGCAGCCTGTGCCGCTAGCACGTCCAGATCTTCCCCAAAGATCTTGATCGCCACATCCTGCTTCACGCCCGTCATAAGCTCATTGAAACGCATCTGGATCGGCTGCTGAAAACCAAAGGTGACCCCGGCGATCGATTCAGTAAGCGTTGCCTGCATTTTTTCCGCGAGTTCTTCCCGGCCCGATGCCTTTGTCCAGGTGGATTTATCTTTTAAAATAATCATCAGATCCGCCGCCTCCACCGGCATCGGGTCCGTGGGTATTTCGGATGAGCCAATTTTCCCGACCACTTCCACGATTTCATCCGGGTAGTTTTTTTGCAGCAAAGCAGCCGCTTTCTGCGCTGCTTCGATGGTTTCAGATAAAGAACTTCCAGTTAATACGCGCATTTCAACGGCAAAATCTCCCTCGTCGAGCTGGGGGATAAATTCACCGCCCATATTCAGAAAGATCCAGAGACTAACGCCAAAAAGCAACATCGCGCTGGCTACCACGATAATCCGCTGCCTGAGTGCAAATGCCAATGCGGGCAGGTATAACCTGTGAAAGAAGCCGATAATTTTGTCCGAAACATTGGCTTTGTGTTCGTTTTGTTTGCTCAGAAACAAAGCAGAAACCATGGGAACATAGGTAATGGAAAGGATAAATGCACCGAGAATTGCAAAACTCACGGTTTGCGCCATCGGTCTGAACATTTTACCCTCAATGCCCACCAGCGCCAGAATGGGCAGGTAAACGATCAGGATAATGATCTCCCCGAATGCAGCCGAATTCCGGATCTTCGACGCCGATTCATATACTTCGGCATCCATTTCCCGCTGAGAAAGCCGGTGCGTGTATTTTTTCCCAAGAATGTGATAAAGCGTGGCTTCGACGATGATCACCGCACCGTCGACGATTAATCCAAAATCAATGGCACCCAGGCTCATGAGGTTACCCGAAACGCCAAACAGGTTCATCATACTCACCGCAAAAAGCATCGCCAGCGGAATTACCGAGGCAACCACCAGGCCCGCCCGCAGGTTTCCCAGCAGTAGTATCAATACAAAAATGACGATCAGCGCGCCTTCGATCAGGTTTTTTGAAACGGTATGGATCGCATTGTTAACCAGTTTGGTACGGTCCAGAAACGGCTCGATGAGCACACCTTCCGGCAGCGATTTCCGGATCTGCCCGATCCGTGCTTTTACATTCCCGATCACCTTGGAAGAATTGGCGCCTTTCAGCATCAGTACCAGCCCGCCCACCACCTCTCCCTCCGCATTCCGGGTCATGGCGCCGTAACGTACCGCGCTGCCAAACTGCACGGTGGCAATGTCACGGACAAGTACCGGAAGTCCGTTTGGATTGGTTTTCACCTGGATCTTTTCAATGTCTTTCAGACTGCCGATCAGGCCTTCGCTTCGGATAAAATAGGCATTCGGTTTTTTGTCGATGTAGGCTCCTCCGGTATTCTGGTTATTTTTTTCGAGTGCTGTAAAAATATCCGACATCGAAATTCCGGCGCTCCGCAGCTTGAATGGATCAATGGAAATCTCGTATTGTTTAAGAAATCCGCCGAAGCTGCTGACATCCGCAACGCCCTCGGTACCAAGCAACTGCCGACGTACGATCCAGTCCTGTATACTTCTCAGTTCCATCGGCGGATATCTCTTCTCGAAACCTTCTTTGGTATGCAACACATATTGGTATATCTCCCCCAAACCGGTCGTAACCGGTGCAAGATCGGGCGAGCCGATACCCGGAGGAATTTGCTCGACGGCGCTTTTCAGACGCTCCGAAACTTGCTGCCGCGCCCAGTAAACGTCGGTATGATCTTTAAAAACAATGGTAACTACCGAAAGTCCGAACCTGGAAATCGAACGGATCTCCACGATATTCGGAATGGTCGCCATTTCCGTTTCGACCGGAAAAGTAACGAGCCGCTCCACTTCCTGGGCAGCCAGTGAGGGGCTGGAAGTAATCACCTGTACCTGGTTGTTGGTGATGTCGGGAACGGCGTCAATGGGCAGCTGGGTCAGCGAATATATCCCCCACACCGTTAATGCAAGGGTGAAAATCCCCACCACCAGCTTGTTGTGAATGGAGAAATAGATGATTTTATCTAACATCAGATTTAAACTTACATGTATCAATGAGCTTATAACCAGGCCCAAATGAGTGGACTCAGTGATAAACCAAACTTTAAAAAATACAGGTAAACTACACCCTGGGCGGCTGCCAGATCGACGTCAGATCGTCGCGATTGGTGGCGGAAAGGTAGGCAAAGCTGATTTCCTTAAATGTGGTGAAAGAAGCTTTCAGAGGTAAGAAAGCAATTTGGTGCTGCAAAGAAACGCTGGCACAACATGCGCAGGTGCAAAATGGCGAGCAAAGATCCATTTCGAAGTGACCCTGCTGATCTGTATCCGGTTTAATCACAACGATCTGGTTTTCCGGCGCAGCTTCCTCCTGATCCTGGCAGGGAATGCAGGAAAGCGCAATGGAGTAGAAAGCCAATAGTACTAAAACAAATCGCTTCATGCCGCAAATCTAAATCAAATTGACATGCAACAGGTAGGCAAAAACCGGAACCGGCGTGAAAACGTTAAATCATGTTAAAACAAACTTACACAGTCATTTAAAAACCCATAATGGATAAATTGCAGGGGACATTTGAACGAAAAGATTTGGTATGTTAAGAAATTACATAAAAATCGCGGCGCGAAACCTTCGGCTGAACAAAACTTACGCCATTCTTAACATCACCGGCCTCAGCCTGGGAATTTCCGGCGCTATTCTCATCTTTATTTTTCTGCATTACCACCTGAGTTTCGACCGCCATCAGGCCGATCAGGAGCGGATCTACCGGGTGGTGCTGGAACTTCATCTGGATGAAGGCATCGAGCACGAACCGGGATCATCGGTTCCACTGGGGACAACCCTTTTACGCGATTTTCCGCAGGTTGAAGCTGCCGGGCTCGTTGCAAAAATGCCCGATGTGACCTTATCCGCAACGAACCGGCGGGAGACGAAACGGTTTCTGGAAAAGACGAGTGTTGCATTGGCGGATCAGGGTTTTACCCAAATGTTCTCTTTTGAATGGCTGACCAAGTTCAATCCGGAGCAAATGAAAGAACCCTCCACGGTGGTGATCAGTGATAAAATAGCCCTGAAATATTTCGGAAAAACGGATGTAACCGGCAAAACGCTAAAAATGAACAATGCGAACGAGCTGCGTATCGCCGGCGTTTTTAAAAGCCAGACGAAGCCGACCGATCTGGATTTCGACGTGTTTATTTCATTGCCTACCATCAAAGTCATTGATCCCGCCTACGACCTGCAGGATTTCGGCTGGATCAGCAGTCGAAATCTCACATTCGTAAAACTAACTGTCGGCAGCGATCCGAGGAAGGTTGAAACCCTTTTGTCCCGCAATGGAGGGAAATATTACGGAGAGGTGGCCAAATATTACCACCACAAGCTGCAGGAGTTGAGTGAAATACATTTTGACCCAAACTATGACGGAAAAATAAGAAAGTCGATTTTATGGATACTGGGCGGCGTGGGTGCTTTTCTGATGCTGATCGCTTGTATCAACTTCATCAATCTGGCGACTGCACAGGCATTGAAACGATCAAAAGAAATTGGCGTTAGAAAGGTTTTGGGAAGTACGCAGCGGCAGCTTTTCTGGCAATTTATGAGCGAGACCGCGGTTATAACAATCACCGCATCACTTTTTTCTTTGCTTCTGACCGCCATATTCGTCCCATTCATGAATAATCTGACGCAAACGAAAGCCTACTCTTTCGCGGGGATATTTAGACCGGAATTACTGTTATTCTGGCTTTTTTCCATGATCCTGATCGTACTGCTTGCCGGATTTTATCCGTCAGTGATCATTTCCGGTTTTAATCCGATCACCGCATTAAAAGGAAAACTTGGGAACAGGCAGGTGGGCGGTTTGAACCTGAGACGCTCACTCGTTACCGTTCAGCTGGTGATTGCGCAGATCCTGGTAACCGGCACATTGGTTTTACTTCTCCAACTGAAATTTTTCAAAAACGCCGACCTCGGTTTCGATCAGCATGCGGTGGTTTCTGTTACCTTGCCAAAACAGCATGCAGCTCGTAAAGTAAGTCAGTCCCTCAAAAATGAATTGTTGCAAAACCCTGATATACAATCGGTCAGCTATCAATATGAAGCTCCGACGTCGTCCATGGGCCACGGCGGCTCACTCCGGTTTGACAACCGCGCCGAGTGGGAAAAGTTCATGATCCGGGACCGGTTTGCCGACAAGGATTATCTGCAGACTTACAAAATGCCACTTCTCGCAGGCCGGAGTTTTATGGATAAAGATTCAGTCAACGAGTTTGTGGTCAATGAAGAACTTATGCACCGCCTCGGAATTCGTGACCCTGAAAAAATGCTCGGCAAGCAAATGGAAGATGGCAACTCCGGTTTCAAAGGTGAGATTGTCGGCGTCGTGAAAAGCTTTCATTTAAAATCTCTGCAGGAAGCTGTCGAACCCTGCGCCATTTTTGCAAATCCGAAATTGTATAAAGAAGTCGCCATCAAGCTGAATACAAATGACCTGTCGGCGACGCTGCAAAAAGTCCGGAATGCCTGGTCGAAAACGTACCCGAACGAAGTTTTCGAATACCAGTTTGTAGACGAAAAAATTGCCCGTTTTTACGAAAAAGAACAACTGTTAACGACGCTGATCCAGTCTTTCGCGGCGATCGCCATTTTCATTTGCTGCCTCGGTTTGTATGGAATGGTATCGTTTATGGTTTCGCAGCGGATCAAGGAAATCGGTGTCCGGAAAGTATTGGGCGCGGGTGTCGAAAGCATCGTCATGCTGTTTGGAAAAGAGTTTCTGATACTCGCTTTTATTGCTACGCTCCTTTCCGCGCCCATTGCCTGGTACCTCATGAATACCTGGCTGAGCAATTTTGCATACCGCATTGATCTTAAATGGTGGATACCCGCATCCGGTGGACTGATTATTCTATCAATCGCTTTACTTACAGTGGGTTATAAAGTAGTTACTGCCGCATGTATGAATCCGGTGAAAAGCTTAAAAACGGACTAGTAGTCGGTTCATGGGCCATTTCACCCGAATTTGAACTTGGACTTTGAAAAGGAGTTGCTAGTTTTACGAATATGGTAAAATGGATCAACCCTCATTCGTTCAAGGCGTTTTTTAAGTCCGGCTCCATCGGCGGGATCATTCTGATAGTCTGTGTTTTTATTTCACTGATCGTCGCTAATACTTCCCTCGGGCCTGGTTTCGAAGCATTGCTTGCGCAGGAAATCGGCGGAGATATCGCAGGCATTCAGCTGCGTTACCCGGTACTTTTATGGATCAATGACGGGCTGATGGCGATCTTTTTCCTGCTCGTGGGATTAGAGATCAAACGGGAATTGGTGGAAGGCGAACTTTCGTCATTCAAGAAAGCGTCACTGCCGATCCTGGCGGCATTGGGCGGAGTAATAGCCCCGGCGGCAATCTATTTTGCGCTCAATAAAGGCACTGAAACAGCGGGTGGCTGGGGTATTCCCATGGCGACCGACATTGCATTTGCGATTGCGGTCATATCCATGCTCGGGAAACGGGCTCCTTCTTCACTAAAAATATTTCTTTCAGCCCTCGCGATCGTCGACGACCTCATGGCGATCCTGGTTATTGCATTGTTTTACTCCACGGATATTCATTTTATGTACCTGTTGTATGCAGCAGGCATTTTTATTTTTTTATTGATTTTAAACAAACTGAGAGTAAAAAATCTGGCCGCCTACCTCGTGCCCGGACTTTTCATCTGGTATTTCATTCACCATTCCGGCGTGCATGCCACCATTGCAGGCGTACTCACTGCTTTTGCAATCTCGACCACCCCGGATGCGACGGAATCCCCGCTGGAAAAACTGGAACATATTCTCGTCAATCCGGTCAACTTCGTGATCATGCCCATTTTTGCACTGGCGAATACCAACATTGCATTTGAACCTGGCATGCTTGCAGGACTGGGCACGGTGCTCGGCCTCGGGATTATCACTGGTTTGGTCATCGGGAAGCCACTCGGAATTACACTTTTTTCCTGGCTTGCGGTAAAGATGGGGATCGCCAAAATGCCGGGTAATGCTTCCTGGATGCACATTATCGGAGCAGGAATGCTCGGAGGTATCGGGTTCACGATGTCCATTTTTATTGCGGTACTGTCTTTTTCAGAAAAACAGCATGTACTTTCCGAAGCGAAATTTTCCATTTTGACGGCTTCCATTATCTCGGGAGTATTGGGATATCTGTGGCTGAGCCGGCTGGAAAAAAGCCCCACGACAACCTCAGCTGACTAGCCTGCCGGGCATGGAAATTGCTCCATGGTTATACACATTAAAAGTAAATGATATGAATACTGAAAAAGCCATTTTGGCAGGAGGTTGCTTTTGGGGCGTGGAAGAACTTTTCAGGCACCAGCCAGGCGTGACTTCAACCGTGGTGGGATACACCGGCGGCGATGTGCCCAATGCGACCTACCGGAACCACGGAACGCATGCCGAAGGAATTGAGATCGAATTTGATCCCCAACAATTGACATACCGGGGACTACTTGAATATTTCTTCCAGATCCACGACCCTACCACGCGAAACCGGCAGGGAAACGACATCGGAACTTCTTATCGCTCCGCAATATTTTATTTAAATGAAAACCAGCGTGACGTAGCCAATGCACTGATCGCTGAAATGGAAGCATCCGGCATCTGGCCCGGCAAAATTGTGACGGAAGTAGTCCCCGCCGGAGATTTCTGGAATGCGGAAGTGGAGCATCAGGACTACTTGCAAAAACATCCGGGCGGATATACCTGCCACTTTGAAAGACCCGGCTGGAAACTGAGCTGAATTTAATTCAGCCTACTAAAATAACGGTAAACTCCGCGCCTTCGCCTTCTTTTGATTCGACTGTCATTGAGCCGCCATATGCCTTGGTTATAATGTCGTAGCTCAATGACAGACCGAGCCCCGTGCCCTGGCCGGTAGGTTTGGTGGTAAAAAATGGCTGGAATATTTTGCCCTGGATTTGGTCCGGTATCCCGGTGCCGTTATCGGTGACACGGATCATCACTTTGTTGTCCGATTTCTGCGTGCTCAAAGTAACAATCGGCTGATAATCGTGGTCGCCCCTGTTTTTATGTTTTTCCCGAACGGCGTAAAAAGCATTGTTCAGCAAGTTCAGGATAACCCTTCCCATGTCCTGGGGCACGAGCATCATTTTCTCTAAATCCGGATCGAAATTCCTGTTAATTGCGACATCGAAAGACTTGTCTTTGGCACGGAATCCATGGTAACTCAGCCGGATGTATTCCTCAATGAGCGCATTGATATCCGTCGGTTCCTTTTTCCCGGTGCTGGTGCGGCTGTGCTGCAACATCCCTTTTACGATGGAATCGGCGCGTTTGCCGTGCTCGTGAATCCTTGCCAGGTTCTCAATGACGTCGGACACGATTTCTCTGGCCTCGTCCGCATTTCCTTTATTCAGCTCGTCTTTCACCTCATCCAGCAGTTCGATACTCGTTTCCGAAAAATTATTCACGAAGTTCAGGGGATTCTGGATCTCATGCGCGATCCCGGATGTGAGCTCGCCCAGACTGGCCATTTTCTCCGACTGGATCAGCTGCGCCTGCGCGGCTTTCAATTCATCCAGCGTTTCCTCGGCTACTTTTCGCTGCGATTCAATGACGGTATTTTTCTGCTGCAACTCTTTAAACGTATTGTCAAGTCGCTGCCGGTTCCGGTTTACGATCAGCAAAATCACCCCCAATAACAGCAATGCAGCCACCGCAGAGAATGTCAGCCATTGTTGCTGCAGATTCTCCCGTTTCAGATCTTCCTCCTTTTTTGAAAATTCCAGCTTAGCGTCATACACATTCGCAATGCGCTGGGCTTCCAGGTTTCGCAGACTGTCTGAATACACCTTGAATTGTTTGAAATAGGCAAGACTGTTTGTCCCGTCCCCCATTTGTTGATAAATGGCAGACACGATTTCGCTGGCATCGCGCTGCAATTGGGTGTGCCCCATGTTTTTTGCCTGGCGCAGGCTTTCCAATCCATTCTTTAATGCTTCATTTGAAGAACCCTGCCGCGCATATACCCGCGCCAACCCGATCAGGGCTTTGCAACCGGAGGTACTGTAATGATGCTGCGTCGCTAGTTTTGAAGCCGTTTCAAAATAGGCCGCGGCTTTGTCCAAACTGTCCATCCGAAAATAGGTATTACCCAGCGAATGCGATACGATTGTCCGCATTTCCGGGTTATCTTTTTGCAAAGCCAGCGCATTGGCAAGATTCAAATTCGTTAATGCGAGAAGTAATTGGTTTTGCTCAATATTTACTTCCGCAATGTTATTATATGCGAGGATTACGCCGATTGTATCTGACATTTCTTTCGCGATAAGCAGTGTTTTTTTATAGGTACTATCTGCCTCCTTCATTTTACCCTGATAAAAATGAATGATCGCAATGTTGTTGAGCGTACTGGCTAATACAAACTTGTTGTGAATATCCTCCGCTGATTTTAATGCGGCGTAAAATTCATTCAATGCAGCCGAGTAATTCCCCTGACTCATATACACCAGTCCGATGTTGTTACGAATGCCGGGAAAAGCCGTTTTGTAACCACTCTTTTCAGCTGCCTCGTAGCTTTTTTTATACCATATCAATGCATTAATATAGTCCCCTTTTGTTAAATAAGAAGTGCCGGTAATTTTATAACTGTCGGCTACACCATCCTTATAATCAACACGTTCACAATCGAGTGTATTTTCTTTCAATATTTTGAGTGCGCTGTCGGGATAACTGTCCGCATATAAAAACGCAATTTGATTCACGACATTCAGATACGCAGTATCGCTACGGAAATCCTTTGTCATTTCCAACCGCTTTTTCTTGTCTTTTAATAAAGAAATATTGCGTGTTTGCGCATGGGTTAATGACAAAAAAGTCACCCCGATAATGGCGGTCAAAAAGGTCGTTTTCAGGAATCGCTTCATGGATCAGATGTCAGTAAAAATGATATGATCCATATAAACAACACGGATTTCATTTTGCAAAAACAGCGTTTTCAACATTGACATTGTTTATTTAAAAATTTGATAGCAAATTCTTATATTAGCTAAACTAAATCTAACGTTATGCCACAAATTACGAACAAATTCAAATTATCCGGCTTGTTTGCAACGGCTTTAATTGCTTCATGTATGTTTATATCATGCGGCAAAGAAAAAACCTCTGACGAAGCAGACACAACCGCTCCGGCGGACACCACGCAAGTCGCTCCGATGGAGGGGGACAGTGTACCTATTATCGTTGATTCAACTGCATCAAAACGTCCGGAACCGCGTACCACCTGATCATGACGATGTGCAATAGGCCCTGCTGCTTCCCGTTTGAACATTTTTTATTCAAATCCGTCGTTGCGGGGCTTTTTGCCGTCATTTTAATTTCCAGTGGCCCAAAGTCCTGCGGCCAGTCTTATTTTTATTTCGCGAACAAACTGACTCTTCCGGGAGACCCGGCGCTCAACTACCATACCCTTTTAACGGTGCACGACAACGGTTCCGCCGTCGCACGTATAAGGTATATCGAACCAACTTCACAAGAAGACAGAACGGTCGAGATACAAATGCTGGATTCGACGTCTGCGGACAGTAACGGCGATCAAACGCATTACCTTATACGGGACGGAGTTCCGTTTCCCATTCAAGGCATCGGGATTTCGGGTTTTCTATCACCGCGATTCGCATTCATAAAACAAACGGAGGGAAATGACATTTTTTTTGTGCCCCAATCAGTCACCTATCAACTTCCCGACGGAAGTTGGTACTTGTCAGAAATGATCGTAAATCAGCAAAAAACCAACGTTCAGCTGAGAGAGGAAACGGACCTGGTCAGCCTGTTTTTCAAGCCTTCGGATGAATTTTATCAATATTTATTTGAAATACAACCCTCCTACCGCGCCCCCGCAAAAAGAAAGGAAAAGCTCTATCTGATCACCGTTGCCAACACGCTGGACGCAATTGTCGGCACCAGTACCCGGATCGATATGACGAATGTGGTGAATACATTTACCCAGCTGGCGCAGGACCTGAATATGGACATGGTGGTTCAAAAAATAATAGATAACGATCTGAACAAACAGTCTGTCGAGCTTGCGCTGGCAAATTTGCGTCCTGCTTCCATTGATATCGTGGTATTTTATTACAGCGGTCACGGTTTCCGGAAAACCAAAGACCGGAGTGAATATCCAAGAATGTCGTTACGCATTAACGGAAAGGGGGATCTGGAGAAAAACAATCTTGTGCTGGAAGATGTCTACAAGATTTTGTTCCGAAAAAAAGCGCGGGTAACACTGGTCCTGAGCGATTGCTGCAACGAGGCCATCGACGCCCCTCCACGTACTGGGCCTGCTCCCATTCGAACCAGAGGGTTGCCCGGCGCATTGAAACCTCCATTGAACATGCCGCTTTGCGATCAGCTGCTTTTCCCCGCAAGGCCCACGGCGATATTAATTGGTTCCGCGGATAAAAATCAGCTCGCTGTCGGAAATCCTGTTTTGGGCGGGTACTTCACAAACACGTTCACGGTAGAACTTCGGAAAACCCTGTATGGTGCCGGAAAAAGCACTTCCTGGAATGGAATACTGGCAAGTACCAAAAAACAAGCGAGCTGGCTGTCGCTCGGTGCCGAGTGCGCACCGAAAGTTCGTTGTGTGCAAACGGCCAGAGTGAGAGTGATTCCGTAATCTTCCTAGTCCGCGATCAGGATTTCTCGCGGGTCGAACGAATCTGAATTCTCATTCAGCACACGATCACGGGGTTGCAATTGAACGGAGTACTTCTGTACCAATGCTTTCCACCGGGCAGATTGGCGCAACCGCTTCCAGGACGAATCAGTATTCAATACATGACCATAATTAAATCCATTTTCCAGCGCCAGGTTTAATGCAGAAAAAGCCGGGTCCTTTTTTTTCAGCGAGGCATTGAGCCTGGCTATCGAGTAATACCGGTTTGCTGTGACTTTATCCATGCCGGCCGGGTCCGTTGTCCGGGTGTTTATAAATGCATTCAAATACCCGAGTGCATCTGAGTGCCGGCCGGCCAGCCAGTTCGTTTTTGCATATACCATTCCGACGCGCGCCCGCTCGGTATCATTTGTTGCTTTTACATTTTTCAATAATACCAATGCACGATCTGTCGAACCGCTGCGTGCGTAACAGTCGGCCAGCTCAATTTCCTGTGCAGGCGTAGCCTCACCAAGCCGGTGCAGGATTTCCAGCTGGTTCATCGCAAACGTTGATTCATTGATCTCGAAACAATAACCGATGATTCTGCTGCGAAGTGCGGCATCCGGCTCCTGCACGCTGATGAACTCTTTGTACATCAGAAAAGCCTCCTGGTCGTTTCCCATCCAACTATTCAGATCGGCGATAGCCAGCAGGATCTGAGGTTTCGTTTGCAGTTCCCCCGACAGCCTGACGGCCAGTTTCAGACTCGCCAGCGATACTTTCAGCGGATCGTATTTGGGGGTAGGAATCGCTATTTTCTCTCCCGTTCCCGGCAAAATGATCTCTGCATCCATTGTTTTTTGCTCGTCCCCAGGTTCGCGGGCTACCGGATATGTGGCTAAAAATGGATATGCAAAAGCATTAATGACTTCGTAGGCCGCCTGATAGTTACGAACCGGTATTTTATGAAAAGATAAACGGAGCCGGTTATACAAAAACATACCCGCTTTTTCCTGCCATTCCGTGTCACGCGGAAACAATTTCAGCATTCTCCGATAAAAATCGAATGTAGCGGCTTCGGCTGACCGGTTCACTGCGATCCGGTAATAGGTATTTGCTGAATCTCCGAGGTGCAATGGCCCGCGGTCGGGCTGTGCGACGCGGATGTCACCCACTTCCTGGTTAAGCTTTATTTGTTGCAGGTAGATCTTTTCGGCCGCAGGATAATCCGCAGACTTCTCGTAGATAGTAGCCAGCTTGATGTATCCGCCCATTCTGGGTGGCATTTCATACCTGGCCCGCAGCCAATTCTGGCTGGATTTTATTTTCAGCCAAAAAGCAAAAAGCGGGCGGCTTCTTTCCGGCAACACATAATCCCCCCGAAATGCAGCCTGATCTTTCAGTCCCGCGTTTTCAATGGCCGTGATCATCGCATACTGTTCAAGTGCTTTGTCGGCTCGCTTCTGATGCTCGTAAATGGATGCCAGCAGGTAATGGTCTTCGAGTATGTTGTAATGATGATCCATTAATCTTACCACCAAACAGGTATCGGCATCACTGGCTGGCCGCAGGTTTTGTTCTAGAAAAACCAAAAAAGCAGAATCGGATTTATAGGAATGAATGGCATCTAAAAGCAGCGGCTCAGCTTCCTCCCATCTTTTTTCGGCAAAAAGCATTTTACCCATATAATGGTTTAACAAAGGCATGTTACCTGATTTCGCAGCGATTGCTTTTAAACTTATGAACGCAGAATCGGGGTTCGAATGCGGTGATAACGCATTGACCAGTTGCACATAGTGCTTCGCCGCAGGCAATTCAACACTCCCGAACAAATCACATTCGCGCCACTTCGACGGCCTGGGCGCACTGGAAGTCCCGTACGGAAGTTTTAAAAATTCGCTGTTAATAGCAAAACCCTCCATGCGCATGGATGCCAGGGTTAAAAACCGGTCTGCCTTCTCATAATCGCCCGTGCTGATGTACAGGTTGCCCAGCTTTCCGTAAGAAAAAAAATGCCTTCTGTTTACCCGGACGGATTTCAGGAGGTAACTTTCGGCCGCGAGCAAATCTCCCTGTTTTTCCATCATCACTCCCGCATTCGTAAAGTTGTAGGGTAGGTTGTGTTGCAAAGAATCCGTCATTCTGACGGCCTCCACGCCCATTCTCAGATTTTGCGTGGCCAATCCCACCCTTACTTTGTTACTCCACGGAATGGCCCATGTAGGTGCAATTTCAGTGGCCTTGTCAAAGTGTTGGTCGGCTAGCTTGTATTTTTTTCGATGCATGTACAGGTTGCCGAGCTCGTTGTGCACATAAGCCGCGTCGGGCGCCAGTTCCAAAGCTTTTTTCTGATACATAAAGGCCCTTTTAAGCGGTACCGACAGATTTTTGGCCGTTACCATTTCCAGGCGGGCGGTTAAGCCGCTGATGTATGCCTCCTGCACAGCCAGCAAGGAATGCAGATAATGATCCTTGGGGGCAATGTGTAAAACCACGCGGAGCATGTCGATAAAATCCGTGTACCGTTTGTTACCGGAGTAGTAATATTCCCGTTTTTCAAGCTCTTCCAAATCGCCTTCCAGGTATGCATTGATCCTGTCCTGCGCCTGACCGTGAACCATTTGGATAAATCGCTCATTGAAATCGTTTACCACCGGTTTACTTTTCAAAAGCTGATTTTTTGCCAGCAACAAGGTATCTACGTTTGCAAAGAAATAGCTGCTGTCAGCTTCCTGGCCAAGCCGTTTCAGAGAATCGATCTGGTTGTTCAAATGCTGCTGGTACGCAATGCACTCCTTCACCAGCATTAATGGCAGACTATCTTTCGGAATCCGCATATAGTCAGAAAACCGCAGCTTGCTTTCAATGGCTCCGGTTTTCGTTAACCCGAATAAATAATCCACCGGCTGCCGACCGAGCGGCTTGAACATACTCAAAACGGATCTTAACCGGTCCCTCGATTTTTGATCTGACGCGCTGCTGGTTACAGTTTTCAATGCAGCATGGTCCACGATGGCCAGGGTTTGATCCGGATTTCCGTCCAGGGCGGGATGTTGTTTGCGCGAAGTGCGGAGCAACACTTTGTCGGCTGCAAAAGCGGAATCGAGATACGTATTCAATTCCCTCAGCTGGACGGTATCGTCCCGGTCCAGGTCCGCCATCCCATCCAGACCTTTTAATAAATAATACGAAAACACCCCGCGCCCGCCGCCCCAGTCTTCACTCTCATTTGCCTTTTCATTCACGGCACAGGCGGCAAGTCTAATCTCATTATTCAATATCAACCTTAACTGATTCGCTACCAGCTCTTTTCCTTTGTAATAATCGCCCGCTAGTTTCCCTGAATGGCAGGCGTCGGTAACAAGGATTACCGTAGAATTGCTTTTTGCGGAAAGATGGTTGGCGACTTTATTCAGATCTCTGATCGTGATCGCATTGTTTCGGTAGTTGTTCGGCGGCGAGTTATATGCCAGCAGGTATCCCAGGCTCGAATCCTTCTCCGTCTCCACATCCCCGTGGCCAGAGAAGTAAAAATAAGCCTTGTCATTGGCGGTGCATCTTTCCTGCAGCCAGTTTAGAGCATCGTAAATGCCCGCGATGGTCGAATTTTCATTGAGCAATAGTTTAATATTACCCACAGGAACACTTCCTCCCGATTTTGATTGCAGGTGTGCGGCAAACAGCGCGGCATCCTTATCCGCAAACTGGAGGGGCGGCATGTCCGCGTCTTTGTAATTTGTAATGCCAATTACGACCGCATACGATTTGGTTTGGGTCGTATCCTGGGCAAAAATGGGATGATGAAACTCCGGGCAGAAGATCAACAGCAGAAAAAGTCGTTGCCACGGAGCCATAACTTACTTTATCTTAGAACCTGAAAACACGGAGAAGGGTATCTGACTAATGTCCGATGTAGGGTGAAATATACAAAAACACGAATCAATTCCATGGTCCTTAAAAACAAAAAAGTCCTTTTTCTGATCCTCATCGTAGTGACGATCGGATACATTATTTACGACTCGACTTCCCAGCCAACCGTCGACGACCTGAAAGGCAATTTCAGGGAGCTGGCCGTTTACCGGAATGAAAACAATACCGGCCCGATTGTGCGGGTTTATGCGGTGTCGGTGGAAGGTGAGGTTTGGGATGAAATGAGAAAATATGGCGATCTGATGCCTTATACCAAATATGGCACTACAACCGTGTATTTTTTTGACGCTTCAAAACCGGCACCTGAGAGGGTAGCTGCAACGGAGCCGCATTTTAATCCAACTTTCAATCCCGGCTGTCTGGCTGTTTATTCCAAAGACCAGAATGGCGGCATTTCATTCAAAAAGAATCCGTTTTAATAAAGTTCCGGCTTCGAAACAGGCTTATCTCATTGATTTTAGCCATATTCACTTCCCTCAACCCAACTTCTATGAAACACGTTTTAATCCTGCTCCTGATTTTCATTGTCACGCTTTCCTGCAACAAAAAACCTGAATACGACACGATCATCCGCAATGGAATGATCTATGATGGCAATGGTAAAAAACCGTATCCGGCCGATATCGCCATTCATGCAGATACCATCGCTTTTATCGGAGATTTGAAAAACGCCAAAGCGAAAAATGAGATCGATGCGCAGGGAAAAGCGGTTTCGCCCGGATTTATCAATATGCTTAGCTGGGCAGTAGAGTCGCTGATACAGGATGGTCGCAGCCAGAGCGATATCCGGCAGGGCGTGACGCTGGAAGTAATGGGCGAAGGTACCAGCGCGGGGCCATTTAATGCCAAAATAAAAAAGCAATGGCAGGCCGACCAGGGAGATATTAAGTACAAAGTGGAATGGAACACGCTGGGGGAATATCTCAATTACCTTGAAAAAAAAGGCATAAGCTGCAATGTGGCATCATTTATCGGCGCCGGGACCGTGCGCACGTATGTGATTGGCGAGGATAATAAAAAAGCCACTTCCGCGCAACTGGACAGTATGCAGTTACTGGTAAAACAGGCGATGGAGGAAGGTGCGCTGGGCGTCGGATCCTCTTTGATTTACCCTCCGCATTTTTTCGCAGATACGGACGAATTGATCGCATTGTGCACGGAAGCGGCAAAGCATGGCGGCATGTACATTTCGCACATGCGGAGCGAGGGAAACAAACTGGACGAAGCGGTGGAAGAGTTGATTACCATTTCCCGGAAAGCCAACATTCCGGCGGAAATCTACCATATTAAGGCTGTTGGAAAAGACAACTGGCATAAAATGGATGGGGTGATCAAACGAATTGAAAAGGCCCGGTCCGAAGGGTTGCACATTACCGCCGACATGTACACCTACGAGGCGGGTGCAACGGGGATGACATCCGCGTTTCCGCCTTCCTTGCAGGATGGTGGTTTTGGGAAGTTGTGGCAGCGTTTGCAGGATCCTGCAATCCGCGAGCAAATGAAAAAGGTCATGAATTCCAATCCCAAAGAATGGGAAAACCTCTATTATGGCGCCGGATCTCCCGAAAACGTTTTGTTACTGGGCTTTAAACAGGATTCATTGAAGAAGTATACGGGCAAATCGCTGGCGGCATTGGCAAAAATACGGGGCAAGTCTCCGGAGGAAACCGCCATGGACCTGATCGTGCAGGATAGTACGCGGATTGATGTCGCCTATTTTTTCATGACAGAAAGTAACCTGAAAAAGGAAATCGCATTACCCTGGGTCAGTTTTGGTTCGGATGCCGGAAGTTATAGCCCGGAAGGCGTTTTCCTCAAATCACAGCCACACCCGAGAGCCTACGGAAATTTTGCCCGGGTCATCGGCCATTATGTGAGGGATGAAAAAATATTACCACTTGAAAAAGCGGTTTACAAACTAGCCAAACTGCCCGCAACCAACCTGAAACTTAAAAAACGCGGCGAACTGAAAGTCGGTAACTACGCCGACGTGGTCGTTTTCGACCCGGCTAAAGTGCAGGATCACGCTACTTACGATAAACCGCAGCAATTCGCTACGGGTATCTCGGATGTTTTTGTGAATGGTGTGGCCGTTTTAAAAGATGGTGAGCATACCAATGCAAGGCCAGGCAGGTTCGTTAAAGGCCCCGGGTTTACGGGGAAATGACCCGAAATTAGCACCGCAACAGAGGAAGCGTTACCCGATGCAGGTCGGGACGCTTCTTCACAACTCATAACGCTTGCAAGTATACGTACAATTCAGCTGTCAATTTTTCGGTATAGCTCTTTCACATATTGGCCATAATCCACAAAAATCTCCGGTTTGATCAGGTATTCACTGGCACCCATGGACAGGCATTTTTCTCTGATTGATATGACCGGTGATGTCGAGGTAATGATCACTTTGACGTCTGTATAAGCCGGATTGGATTTAATCTGTGAGATGATATCGTAGCCGTTTTTGCCCGGCATGTTCAGATCAGACAAAATGATGTCGGGCAGGTCTGATGGATTTTGTGCGAGCCATTCGAATAAGGTATCGCCGTTTACAAACTCGCCAAGTACATCAAATGCCTCAAATGCCTCAAATTCTTCCCTCATAAAAAAGCGTTCATCTTCGTCGTTTTCGACGATCACCAGTTTATATTGCTTCATAGGATGTGGATGGTTTTTGCCCTGTTTCCCAAAGCGTAAAATAAAATGTACTTCCATTTCCGGGCTGTGATTCTACCCAGATCCTCCCCTGGTGCCGTTCCACAACCTTCTTACATATTGCAAGGCCCATTCCGGCGCCGGGATAATTACGTGCTTCGTGCAACCTCCTGAACGGGTCAAAGATCTTTGAAGTACTGTCGGCATCCATCCCGATACCGTTGTCGGATACGGAATAAAGCGTTGTTCCGTCTTTTACAGTGCACGCCAATCTGATGATGGGCTGCCTGCCGTTGGTGAACTTGATCGCATTGCTGATCAGGTTTTGAAACAGCTGTGTCAGCTGGACTTTGTCCCCGACGACCGCATCTCTATCCAGTCTTTCAACCGAAATGATAGCCTGGGTCGTGTCTAAGGTGCCTTTCAGGTTCAGTAAAACATGGTCGAAAAGCTCGTTCAGCGTAAGATTACTGGTCTTAAGCTGACCCTTACTGACTTGCGAGTAGTTGAGCACGTTCTCAATGAGCTCCTTCATCCTGTTGGCGGCCAGAATGGATTTATTGACATATGTGCCAATGTCGCCAATCCTGCCCTTTTCAATCCTGTCATTAATTAAATATAAAAAGCTTTTGACCGTCCGCAGCGGCTCCTGTAAATCGTGCGAAACAATGGAAGTGAATTGTTCCAGGTCATTGTTTGTACGGGACAATTCAGTATTGATTACCTCCATTTCGCGGGCGATCTGACGATATTTTTCCGAATTCTCCCGGGCGATCTGTTCCGCTTTTTTGCGCTCCGTCAAATCCCTGGTCACCTTTGAAAAACCCACCAGGACCCGGTCCGGGTTATAAACGGCTGTGATCACCACATTGGCCCAAAACCTGCTGCCGTCTTTTCTGATACGCCACCCTTCTTCTTCATACTTCCCTACCTGCCGGGCGATCTTCAGTTCGTAGGCTGGTTTGCCGTTAAAGATCTCTTCCTCAGGATAAAATATCGAGAAATACTTGCCTGTAACTTCCTGCAGTTCATATCCTTTGATTCTTTTTGCACCTTCATTCCAGCTGATTATCCTTCCTTTCTCGTCCAGCATGAAGATGGCGTAATCCGTGACCTGTTCCACCAGCATCCGGAATCTCTCTTCATTCTGCCGTATCGTGGCCGCCTCGATACTTTGTTCCGTCAGGTCCTTGGTTACTTTCGAAAAACCGATCAGCTTATTCTCGTCGTTAAACAGGGCTGTCAGAACAACACTTGCCCAAAACAGCGACCCGTTTTTCTTCATTCTCCATCCCTCCTCTTCGTATTTCCCCACCGTTCTGGCCGTATCCAGCTCAATCGCAGGTTTGTTGTTCGAAAGGTCATTGGAATTATAAAAGACAGAAAAGTGCTTACCGATGATCTCGTCGGCGGTATAACCCGTGAGCTTCTGGCCTCCCTCGTTCCACGTTACGATATTCCCATCCACATCCAGCATGTAGATCGAGTAGTCCTGAACCCCTTCAACCATCAGGCGAAAGCGTTCTTCACTTTCCAGAAGCGCATTTTCTTCAAGCTTCCGCTCTGTAATATCCCGGATAATACATGCGAAACCGGTATGTTGTTCTCCGTTTTCATACAGAGGTGTCAGAACCATTTCGGCCCAATACCTGGCGCCATCCGACCGGCGGTTCCACCCTTGTACCACCAGCTTTCCTTTCGAAACAGCTGCATTCAGTTCATAGGTACTTTTAATCGTATCCGTGTTGTCAAAAGCCAGATAGTGGATCGGTTTGCCAAAAAGCGCGGAACGTTCATAGTTTGTGACAATCTGAGTTGCTTGGTTGCAGTACAGAATGTTCCCAAAAGTATCCAGCTTCAATACTGCCTCGCCCAATCCTTCAAGTACTGAATCTGCTCCGATATCCATTTAATATTAAGTGATTTTTAAGAAGGTACTATATTACAGAGCCCAGCGACAGACCAATTTACTTGCTCTGCCGTGTAAAATGCACGCTGCAAATTTAAAACCAGATTCGGAATAATTCCAAAGCTGACATAGAAAGCAGGCATTTCTATTTTACAGCCGGCAGGCTTTGATCAACCGGGCACATGTATGCCTGTCATGAGCGGCATATACATCCCGCCGACCGCCCAGGCTCCCTTTTATACCACTTACGAAACGGATACTTACAAATAAGTAGATTTTTGCCGAAATATGTTTAAAAAGTCATGCAGTGGTTACATCTGTAAGTTTTTAGCATTGGCTCGACAGATTTCTACTCAGAAATGTGATTTAAACGAACAAACCCTTTAACGTATGAAGAACTACTCAACCACCACCGCATTCCCGTTTGTGAGCGCAGCATCTGAGCTTCAAATTACACCCGCGCGCCCTCATCCGGTCCCTCGCCGGTAACACTACCGGTCCCCCATTTTTCGCCAACATCCGACATAGGTTTAAAATCTATTGTCTGTCCGTACTTAGCCAAAAAAAATAATTCACCAAACCTGATCATCCAACTATGTAGAAAACCAAAAACCCTTTGAATTCCGGACCACATGTCCGCACAACTACTCATCCAATCATTTTTACTCATCTAAATCAATCAAAATGAAGAGAAGATTACCATTACTCCTCATGCTTTGTATGTTCACATGCTTTGGAGCATTTGCGCAACTGCAAGTTTCAGGGAAGGTTACCGATGCAGCAGGCGGAGAGCTGCCTGGCGTAAGCATCGCTATAAAAGGAACCACCACCGGAACCACCACCAACCAGGACGGTACGTTTACAATTTCCGACGTACCGGGTCAAAATTCAGTCATGATATTCTCTTTTGTCGGCTACACGTCACAAGAAGTTAGTATCGGCAATAAAAAAGTGTTCAATATCACTTTGGAGGATGAAAACAAGCAACTTAACGAAGTAGTCGTAGTGGCTTACGGGACCAGCAAGAAAAAGGACCTTACCGGCGCGGTTACGTCGCTTGATTCCAGGACAATTGCGGTACAGTCCAACTCTACCGTAACGCGCGCGCTGGAAGGTGTCGTGCCCGGATTGCAGGTTTCTTCCGTCGACGGGCAACCTGGTCTTGATATGGGTATACGTCTCAGAGGTGCGGGTTCTACCAGCCAAAACAGTTCTAATGCACTCATAGTCATCGATGGTGTACCCGCCGAGCATGAAAATGCCCTGGCGTCGATCAGCCCTAAAGACATAGCAAGCATCAGCGTTCTGAAAGATGCGGCATCTACGGCCGTGTATGGTTCGAGAGGAGCCAATGGCGTGGTGATGGTTACCACCAAAAGAGGAACAAAAGGAAAAACGAGGATCGGGTTTGAAGGTCGCTGGGGTGTAAACTATGCGGGGGCACTCAAATACGACAAGATCACCGACTCGAAAGACATATATGAATATGCGTGGCAGGCGATCTACAATTCGGTTCGCTATGGCGTTGCCGGTAATCCTTCCACAAACGGGACATCTTCCACCAACCTGAAAAACCCGAACATGTCACACGAAGATGCAGCACAATTTGCAAGTGCGCATTTGTTCGATTACGCGGGTTCTACCACAAACTTCCAGTCCAACCTGCTGGGAAACTGGATGCTGTACGACGTGCCGGGTGCAGTATATACCCCAACCGGTAGCGGAACATCCGGCAGCTCAACGATGTCCGGCGCGTATCTGGTAAACCCGGACGGGAAATTGAATCCTAATGCAAGAGAACTTTATCCGGCGGGAAGTTATGACGACTTCTTTCTGGAAAAGAAACTGCGTCAGGAATACAACTTGTCGGCCAGCGGCGGAACAGATAAAATTGACTACTTCACTTCGCTGGGATACCTGGAAGATCCCTCCTACATCCGCGGATCGAAATTCGCGCGTTACAATGTGCGTTCCAATGTAAATGCACAATTATACAACTGGGTGAAGGTGGGTGCCAACATTGGATATACCAACCGAAACACACAATCTCCGGCGACGCGTTTCGGACGTAATGCAGGATCGGCGACTGCCAATGTGTTTCGCTGGATCAATGGACAGAGCCCGCTGATCTCTCTGTATGCCAGGGATAAAGACGGGAACATCAAGAAAAATGCGGACGGCTCCGATATGGTTAATGTAAAACTGGGTGACTCTTATTCTCCGCTCGGACCGACCAAAACGCCGACCTCGGAAGCAAACCTCATCAAATTACTGGATGACGATATCGACACCCGCGCGTCGAATGACCTCAATTTAAAAGGGTATGCGACTTTCAGCTTTCTGAAAGATTTCAGTCTGACTACAAACATTTCATACGATCGTTTCTCGGAAACCAGGACCCGTTACGGCAACAGCGGGACCGGCCCGTACGTGGGCGTGGGTGCATTTGGAAAAACATATCAGAACGTTTCCGTGCTGGATGCTCAGCAGCTGCTCAACTGGGGACATACATATGGAAAACATGCCATTACCGGAATGGCAGGCCACGAGTACTACGAATACAATCTGGACAATTTGAACTATAATTCCGCGTATGGCCTGATCGACGGCTTTCCTGCCTATGCCAACTTTGTGGGACGTTACACCGGCGGTACTTTTTCCGCTCCGGGAGGAAACATCATCAAAACAGCTATGGAAAGTTACTTTGGCCGTTTGAGTTATATTTATGATGAAAAATACTACCTGGAAGCGTCTGTGCGTCGCGACGGTTCGTCCAAATTCAAATATAAGCATAACCGCTGGGGGACATTCTGGTCTGTTGGTGCCGGCTGGAGAATCAGTGCGGAGGAATTCATGAAAGGCACAAATTCGTGGCTGGACGATATGAAGGTACGTTCCAGCTACGGTTTGATCGGGAATCAAAGCGGTATCGGTAATTACTCCGGGTACCAGCTGTGGTCATATGGGGCCGTTTTCACTTCGGGCACGGCCGGTACAGGTATACCAGCTTCCTACACGTTAAGCCAGGGGGCATTTGTAAACGACGGGTTGACCTGGGAAAATACAAGAACATTCGACGCGGGTATCGACTTCACGATGTTCAAACGTGTGCACGGTTCGGTGGACTGGTACAACAAACACACCATCAACTCGGTTTACAACCAGCCTATCGCGATCTCTCTGGGACAGAGCACTCTGACCAAAAACTCGGCAGGCCTGCGTAACCGCGGGATTGAGGTGGATGTAAATATTGATATCATCAAAAGCAAAGATATCAACTGGACCATCGGAGTTAACGGGACACATTATACCACCGTTCTCACCAAAGTTCCGGCGGGTATCGGATCCAAAGAGCTCAACGGAAACTGGACCGCCGGCGTCGACGGATGGGCAGCAAACGGAGGCGGCTCAACGGGTGAGACTGCCTATCTTCGCGGGGTTGGGAAAGATTTTTACAACCTGTATTTTTTCAAATATGGCGGGGTTGATACAAACACCGGATTGCCGTTGTTCCATCACCGTGTTACCGAGGCCGATCACACATCGGGCAAATTCGGAGATACGCCGGTTGGCTCGGATATCAAAACCACCGACTACTCACTGGCGAGCCGCTACGAAATGGGAAGTGCGCTTCCAAAATGGATCGGCGGATTTACGACCTCATTCCGTTACAAGCAATTCGATTTCTCGGCCATTCTTGCTTATCAGCTCGGAGGAAAATACCTGAGTGTTGAATACGCCAACGGTCTTTACGTGAACGGGAACATCGGAAGTGCATTGTCGTCGGAACTGATCGGAAACACCTGGACACCGGAAAACCCGGGTGCAAAATTCCCGATGGCATTTTACGGCAGCACGTATTACACCAATGGAGCTACAATAGGAAGCTGGATGTATTCCGATCTGGGTTTATTTAGTGCATCCTACCTGAATGTGAAAAACCTTTCGATCGGGTATAACCTGCCTGCGTCATTGCTCACGAAAATCAAGGCAAGTAATTTCCGCGTGTTTGCATCTGCCGATAACGTTGCGATGATCACCGGCCATTCCGGTTATGATCCGCGGATGTCCCTGGTAGGCGGACTTGAAGTGGGCGCCTATGGTTATCCTTATATGAGTACGGTGTCAATGGGTGTTAACCTTACTTTCTAAGAACTTTAAAAGCATATTCGAAATGAAAAAATATATTTTAGCGCTCGTAGCAACAGCCATATTCAGCTCCTGTGCTGACAAGCTGGAAATAACTCCTCCAAACAACATTACCGACGAGCAGATACAGCAGCTGCTGGCATCCGGTAATGCCGAGTCCATCAAACTGGTAATGGGTAGTATGGCCAACGGTATGCCGCAACTGTTCAATTTCGCGGGAATTTCCGGTGTCGGTAATGCAGACATGTATTACAGCAACCAGGGACTGGACATGATGCGCAATCTGGAAGGAAATGACATTGTGTTAGGTGACGTTTCGGGTTTGTCGGCATTGGTGGGCGCTCCCGAATATGGGCTGGACAACTTCATAGCGACCTCCTCCAACAAAAACGCAGTGTACTGGAACTATGCATGGAACTGTATCAATCAGGCCAACAAAATGCTCAATTTCCTGACCGATGAAATCGTTGGGACGAATGCATTTCTGATGAATTACAAAGCTCGTGGTCTTGTGGTCCGGGCTTATGGCTACAATTATCTGATGGAGAATTATCAGGATGCCTACCTGCTGGGTGGAAAAGACAAGCTTGGCGTGATGCTGTACGAAAAGTTTTCTCCAACGCAGGCAAACAAGCCGCGTGCCACTTCGGTCGAAACGTATGCATTTATTAAAAACGACCTTACCACCGCGATCAAATTGCTGACGGATGCCGGTACCGGGTACACGACCGACCTTACGGACATTGATCTTGGGGTAGCCAACTTTTTGCTGGCCAGGGTTGCATTGTGGACCGGAGACTGGAATGTAGTCGTAACTGCATGTGACGCCGTCCTTGACAAATATCCTACATTAATGAACCAGGCCCAGTATGGCGGGAAAAATACGGGAACTGCCACAGATCCGGTCTTTTTGCCCGAGTCAAATGGTTTTCTGAACAATGCATCCAATCCCGAGGTGATTTTAGGTTTCCCGGTGGGACAGTCTAAAACGTATCACAATGCCTACACGAATCCTTTCGGGGAAGGAAACGGAGGCGTTTCCCGCGTTTATAAGAGAATTGACAACAGACTCTATGAACAAATGGCACCAAATGATTATCGCAAGGATAATTTCATGGCGGAAGATTTTGGAAACTACACTTACCCCAGTAACAAGACGATCGCTTTCATACCGAAATACACCAATACCAAATTCGCAGCGACGCACGGGATTGGCAGTGCCAACAAAATCGAGGTAGGCACGGTGACCTGTTATTACATGCGCACTTCGGAAGTACTGTTGATGAAGGCGGAAGCGCAGGCACAGCTGGCTAACGAAGCCGGCGCAAAAGCGACATTGAACAAGTTGCTGGCAGCCCGCACCAAAACCGGGGCTACGCCGCTAACCGTGGATACATACCCGTCTATGGCTGGTCTTACCGCGCTCCAGATGGTTTACCTTCAAACCCGTATCGAGCTTTGGGGAGAAGGCGGTCGCGAATATTACAACAACAAGCGCTGGAATATTCCGGTTGACCGCACCAGTTCCAAAAATCACCTGTCGAAAGTAACTTACCCGGTTGCAAAAATGACTCTGGAGATTCCGGAAGGAGAAATTTTGTACAACCCATTGGCTGTGCAGAACTAACGGCTAGCATTGAATTGACATAAAAAAGAGGTGGGACCCAGCGATTCCACCTCTTTTTTACGGGTAAATTTTCCAGTGTACTCCATGGGTGCACGTCGGTTATGACCCTTTCAGGCTTCTTAAAAAGTAATTGGCTTCACAACCGCGGTAACCGCTTTGCCGCACTACGAACAGGGATCCCGCGAGTGGCTGCGCACGGAGGTCCGGTTCCGAAAGATCTTTTCTGGCAGTGGTAATGTACAGATCTTCCAGATTTTCGCCTCCGAATGTGCACGAGGTGACTAGTGATACGGGTAAATGGATTTCGTCGAGCAGCTGTCCATGGCCTGGATCGTACCTTTGGACTTTCCAGCCTCCCCAGATTGCTACCCACAACATCCCCTCATGGTCGACGGTCATCCCGTCGGGGAAGCCTTCCTCCGGCGCTATTTTGATCACGCTCCGTTTATTGGTAATGTCCGCATTTTCGATGTTGTAATCGTATGCAACCACTTCCTGAGCACCGGTATCAATGTAATAGAATGTTTTATGGTCCGGGCTCCACGCCATTCCATTTGAGCAGGTAACATCTTCTATCTTTACCGAAACAGATCCGTTTGTATCCAGTACATATAATTTCCCGGCTTTTTCTTCATCATGTACGGACATTGTGCCTGCCCAAAATCTTCCTGCAGGGTCACATTTTCCATCATTAAACCGGTTTCCGGGAAGGTTTGCCTCGGGGTCGGCGATTGCCCGCATCCGCTGGGTTTCCAGGTTAATGCTGAAAAATCCGTGCTGTAATGCGGCGATCAGTTCGCCGCCGCCGGTGAATGCAATCGCTCCGACCATTTGTCCTGCACTGAAAACTTTGTGTTTTTTTTCTTTTGTAAAAAACTGATGAATCTTCCCCTCCGTGATATCAACCCATAAAATACGCTGGTCGGCCGGGTCCCAGACAGGCCCTTCACCCAAATGGCAGCAATGATCCAGTACAACTTCGGCTTTTTTCATCATTCCAAAAACACAGACTAAACACCGCAACCGGCAGAGAATCAGGCATATTTAATATAAAAGAACAAAACGATCGCCGTAATGAGCAGCCACCAGTAGAAAGGATTACGCAGACCTTGCTGCTGTTCCCGCTCGGCGGGTGGCAACGATAAACTTGCTTTATTCCAGATCAATCCTTCCAGCTCCGCCTCGGGCTTGGGTTTTGTAACCAGGCTTACCAGGATACACGCTGCCATGCACGTCCAGAAAACAATGCCCGTACGGTTGAGGAACGGCATTTGGGGAAAGATAAATTCGATGATCAGGGACAAAGGAATGGTCATGATCCCGGCGGTAAGTGCGCCGGCATGGGTGGTTCTTTTCCATAAAATCCCCAGCAGGAACATCGCCGCTATACCCGGCGTGAAAAGTCCGTACGCATTTAACAAATAGAGAAAAACGGGTTTGTCGGAATGCGCGAGAAACAACCCTGTGCACAGTATCCCGATCACGATAATAATGGCTCCCGAAATCCTGCCAAATCTCACCGCCTGCTTTTCAGAAGCTTTTTTACTGAAATATGGTAAGTAAATGTCCATCGTCAGGATCGTCGTGCAGGAATTAATAGCCCCCGAAAGATGCGACATTACCGCCGCGATCAGCCCAGCCATAACTAATCCGACCAATCCCGACGGAAGCAGATTTTGTACCAGTGTTGGAAAAAGCAGATCCGGTTTTTCCAGATTTGGAAACAATTTCGGCGCTACCAATGCAGGCACTGTGATGATCAACGGAATGAGAAATTTAAGATAATCGGCAAAGATAACGCCCATACGCGCGTGCCACTCGTTTTTCGCCGCCAGTACCCGTTGCACGATAAACTGGTTGGTGGCGCAGTAAAAAACACTGATACAAAGCGAGCCGCCCAGATACATCGTCCAGGGAAAATCGGGATCGCTGGCAGGAAGGATCAGCTCCCAGTCTTTGGAAGTAGCGATGACAGCATCCACCCCGCCCGCAGCATCCACGGTAGCGACGGTAAGGATTATCCCGCCAAGCACCAGTACGCCCAGTTGCAGCATTTCAGTCCAGATCACCGCCCTCAATCCTCCGATAATGGTGTACACGCCGGTCAGTACGGCTAATACCACCACACTCGTCACTACCGGAATGTCCAGTAAAGAATGCAGTGAAAGTGCCCCCAGGTACAGTACCGCGCTGATTTCTACCAAAATATAAGTAAGCAAAATGAGCACTGCGTAAGTTGTTCTGGCGGCACCGCCGAATCTTTTGTGCAAAAATTCAGGGACAGTGTAAAATCCGTTGCGAATGTAAAAAGGCAGAAAAATCCAAAGCAATGCATTGAATCCCATGAAGATAGCTCCCCATTCCATGGCCACGGCTATAAATCCGCGACTGTAAGCCACTCCCATTGCACCAACGAGGTGATGGCTGCTGATGTTGGAAGCGATGATACTCCCGCCGATCATCCACCAGGGAAGCTTGTCACCGGCAAGAAAGTAGTCCCGTTTTGTTTGCTCGCCTTTTCGGGACGCATAAATGCCCAGACCGATTACTCCAAGAATGTAGATTCCAAATATGGTCGCGTCGAGCGCGGTGAGATTGATGTTCATAATTTTTCAGAAATCATGAGTCGGGCCTGGGCGGTTACCTTCTCGGTGAGCAGTTCAAGAGAACCTTTGTCAAATGGAGTTTGCCACACGGCATACATATCCTCTGCATAGAGTTCGGCGGGGGGCAGGTAACCAATGCTCCCGTTGACTACATTCATCACTGCGATGGCATGTGACGGAAAAGCTGCACGCATATCCACCTGAAACTGAGAATAAGCCTCATTGCATTGCCCGATTAAAAGGCTGTCACCAAGCTGCCACATCCACACCGGCATACTGGCCGTAGTCCCGTCGCCGACCACTTTCCGGATGCAGCGTTTTCGCCAAAGGCGTTCTTTCAAAACCCGGTCGTTGCATTCCGCCCATTCGGTTTCAAGTTCAGAAAGAGACGGCATCGGTTTCAATGGATATTCTATCTCAATCATGCTGACATGGAGTTCCTGAGAAGCATTACCCGCTTTTTCGCGCCAGAGTGCGAGCGGCGCGCCGGATTCGACCGCGCGCTCGAAAGTAAAGTCCGATTTTGGGCCGAACATGCTTTCCAGCGTCGCAAGTACTGCATAACCCAGCTGCCTTCCGTACCGGTCTGCCAATGCAGTATCACCGGAATACTGTTCGGCGGGAGAAAGATCGCCCGATGCACCTTGCAGAAACAGCATAGGCGCCCCCGTTTCCGTCTCCACCAGCTCGCGCATGCCGCCTATAAAATCCGGGGAAATCAACCGGTTATCCCACGCCAGGGTTGTAGGGTGGCAGGCATAATTGGCAAGTGTTGCCATGATTTTCCCCTGATCGTCCGTCACGCGGCCAACGAGCAACGTATCGTCTGCCGGGAGTTCAGCATTAAATCCCACGAGGAACCGGTTTTTCTCCGGCTGTGGCAGGTCGCGGTTTTTGGCCAGATTGCATTTACCATACTCCCAGGTCAGTACTGCATTTTTGGGCGAGGATAGTGCTTCATTAACCGCATTAACGGTTATTTCTATCACACGTTCAAGATAGGGCGCGATCAATTCTCCGCCTTGCCTGGCTGCATCGTCCGTACACAGGCTCGGCCCGGCGTGGGTATGCGACAAGCAGAACATGAGCCGCTCCGCATCCAGCGATAATGCATTCAAAATTTCCCTGCGCACGAATCTTTCATCCTCCGCATTTTTCCACCAACCCAGATCCGCAGCGACGATCACCACCGGTTTTTCATCGGGGGCCGATTGAATGGTAAGACAAGTCAGCATTAACGGGCGATGAACACCTTCTGCGACATCATATTGAGAAGCTCCCCAGTTGCGGGAGTAAATCCCTGTCGGCGGCGTGACCTCCTTTTGAGCTACACCGATCAATCCTGAGAAAGACGCATTTTTTATAGTGGGGTACTGTTGGTGATCCATTCAAATAATCTTTAAAAAATCAGGTTAGCAGAGATAAACCTCCATCCATCAGCACCGTACTGCCGGTCGCGTGTTCGTTTTGAGGATGACACAGCTGCACAATTTGCCAGGCCACCGCCTGCGGACTTATTATTTTTTTGATAGGTACTTTTTCGCGGGACACCTCTTTCAAACCCGGATTATTATGCCAGATACCCGCACTTAATCCCGCCTCCACATAACCCGGAGCCACCTCATTGACGAGGATCTGATGCGGTGCAAGTTCCAGCGCCATACACTGGCACAGCATTCGCAACCCCGCTTTGGAAACCGAGTAAGCCGGAATATGAACGTGCACGGAACCTGCGGCCCAGCTTCCGACAAAAACGACCCTGCCCGGATGATGATGGTGAAGCAAACGTGCCGTCGCAGCCTGTGTCAGGTAAAAAGCCCCATCCAGGTTTACCCGGAGTTCCTTTGCCCATTGCTCCGGGGTGATCGCATGAATGCCGCCGATGGTTACAGTGGCTGCATTCGCAATGATGAGACTCGCCACTCCCAGACGGCTTTCTACGTCCAGGACCCAATCGTTAACGGCAGCCGGATCGGTCACATCCACCCGGTTGTACTGACATGAAACGCCGAAGCTTTTCATTTCTTCCAAAAAAGCAGCTGCGTCGGATTCGGGCAAAATATCACCGATGCCGATACTGGCACCCTGCCTGGCAAATTCAGTAGCGACCGAACGCCCGATATCCCCTATCCCGCCACTGAGTATGACCGTTTTACCTTCAAATAGTTTTTCCATTCAAATGTCAAGATTCTGGTATCCTCTTTTTTTAATCAATAAATCACCAGTCGCCCACGCTTCCGTCGCTGTAAAATGAGCGCTGCAACACTTCCTGTTCAAAGGGATGCTTCCTGACTTCTTCCTCATTGATTTCTATCCCAAGGCCCGGTTTTTCATTCGGACGAACGATCCGGCCTTCTTTCTCGACCGTAAAACCTTCACTCACAACCTCGTCCCGCCAGGGAACATCGGAATGCACACTTTCACAAATGATATAGGAAGGAGTGGCAAACCCGAACTCAATGGAGGCCGCGGTGCTCACCGGCCCCTGCGGATTGTGCGGCGCGACGGCAACACGATAAGCTTCCGCCAATGCAGCAATCTTGCGCACTTCACTCAACCCGCCACAATGGGTAATATCCGGCTGAATGACACTCACGGCCCGCTTTTCCAGCAACTCGCGGAATGCGTGCACCCCAATGAGGCGCTCGCCGGTAGCGATTGGTGTTTTTACGGCACGTTGAATTAGAGCGATGTCTTCCAGTGTTTCGGGCCAGCATGGTTCTTCAAAAAAGTAGAGACCATACGGTTCCAGCGCTTTGGCAAACTGCATGCCCATTCTCGGGCTGGGACGTGCGTGGCAATCCACCATAATATCAATATTATCCCCCACTGCCTCCCGCATCGACGCCACGCAGGCTTCCGCATAATGCACCGGTTTCAAACCTTCAAGCGGCATCGTTTCGGGTACGGCCATGGATTTGAATGCAGTAAAACCATCCTCAACCGCCCGCTGCGCCAGCTCGCCGAAACGATTGGCGTCATCGGGACGGGTTTGGTAGAAATCCTCCATTTTACCACCACCCAAATGACAATACAATCGGATATGGTCCCGGACGCGACCGCCCCACAAATGATGCGTGGGAACGCCGTGGATTTTTCCTGCAATATCCCAAAGTGCAATGTCGATTCCGCTGATCGCGGTTCCGCGCACAATTCCGTTTCCATGCCAGAAATGCTGACGGTACATCATTTGCCACAAATGTTCGATGCGCCGGGGATCCTCGCCGACCAGCAGCTGCGATATGTCTTCAATCGCCCCAACCACCGACCGCGTATGCCATTCCAGCGTAGCCTCTCCCCAGCCCCATAATCCCGGCTGGTCCGTTACTACTTTGACAAAGATCCAGTTACGCATCCGCGCATGACAAACCAGTGTTTCAATGGAAGTTATTTTCATAAAATAATGATTGCAATCTGATTGATGAACTACAAAACCGGGCTTCGCTGTACCAAACTCTGAACGACGTCTTCGGTTTTTTCAAGCGTTTCTTCAATGTCCTGCAAACTGTGGGCGAATGAGATGCTGCCTTGTTTAATGGGAAGAGGAAAGTTAAAAATGCCTTTGTCAATCAATTTTAAACGGTATGATTTATCAAAACCAAAATCGTGGTTTTTAAGAATATCATGGAAATCAACCGGCGCGTGATCCATGAAATAAACACAAAACGCGGATCCTTGCCGAGCTACATGAAATGGTCTGCCCATTGAACCAAAAATCGAATTGAGCCCGTCTTCCAGCACCTGGCCCAGCTGATTGACATGCTCGTATACCTTATGAACCGGAGAAGCCAGTTTTTCCAGCGTCGCGATCGCGGCAGCGGTTGTCAGCGGAAATGCATTGAACGTCCCGGCGATCAGCACGCGTCTTGATTTTTCAGGATGAACAAAATAATCCATGTACTTCTTTTTCCCTCCGATCACTCCCAGCGGATATCCATTGGCTACTGCTTTACCAAATGTGCTGAGGTCGGGTTGTACGCCGCAAATACTCTGATAACCGCCTAATGCATGCCGGAAACCCGTTTTTACTTCGTCAAAGATCAATAGAAAACCATCTTCATTAGCCAGCTTTCTTAATTCCTCCAGATACCCGGGTAATGGCTTTACAATGCCGATATTCTGCAAGATAGGTTCAAGTAAAATACAGGCTACCGGAAAATGCCTGATGACATAGCGAACCGAATCAAGGTCGTTGTAATTAATGACGTGGACCAGCGCTTTGTGCTCGTCGGGAATACCCGCTGAAAGTGAATCAAACGGATATTCGCCCGGACTTATCCGCTCGCCCACATCCGCCAATGCGCTGATCACATTGCAGGCAACATCGTTATGCCAGCCATTGTAGCCACCCTGCATCACGATAATGTGGTTGCGACCGGTAACTCCCCGGGCTATACGTATCGCGTGATAGGTTGCTTCCGAGCCGGTTGTGGTAATTTGTATGCTCTCAACAGTCGGTACGGATTTGCAGAATAACTCTGCAAATCTGCCTTCCAGGTCGGTTGGCCCCGCGCCCATCAGCACACTGTCACTCTGAAGAGTCCGGAGCACCGCCTCATTAATGTCCGGATCATTATGCCCTAAAAAAGAAGCTGCAAACCCAGCCTGATAATCGATGTATTTATTTCCTTCCAGATCCCATACATGGCTTCCTGTACCTTTGGAAAAGCAAATATTCGGATCCGATTTCCGGTTCAGGGACACCACACCGCCGGGGATCCATTGCTCATTATTTTTTAGTAGTTCCGACGACTTCGGCCATGTTAAATTCATAATCTGATTATTTAAAACAATACTTAGTAATTAAGTGTGGTGCGTTTTTCACGCAGAGTTTTCTTAGATCTTGTATTGAGGTATCTTAAGTGTTTCTCCGCCTTTCATCGCTGAATTATGTGCTACAATGCCTGCTACCGTGAGGTTCAGGGCCACCGCGATGTTGACGAGTGGAAGACGGTCCTGAAGAACAGCTGAAATAAACTCATCCGTAAGCCTGCCGTGCGACCCGCCATGGCCACCCTCGTCCACACCCGGAGGAAGCGGCGGTCTTACCAGGTCTGGCAGCTTGGTCTCGTGACCTTCGTATTTACCGTAAAAAGAACCTTTCTGACCTCTGATCCGACCTTTTTCGCCATGGTCACCCGGTGAATCCCAGCTTACTGCCATCCGCGACATACCTCCCTCACTGGTGCGGAAAAGTGCGATTTCAGTTCCGAATGGGTTTTTGTAGCGGTTATTCGCAGGTTGAAGCTGTTTTACAATGCTCGGGATACCCAGGCAGGAAACTTCCGTGAAACTTCCGCCGGTAACGCCCACATAATAGGCATTGGAGTGGGTAGGATAATACTGCGGCGGAAGGCCCACGCGCCACTCTTTGTAAGAAGCCAGAGGCTCGTCCATATAGTGGTAGTACTCTCCTTCGGAATACACCAGCTTGCCAAATCCTCCCTGATCGTAGATCTGTTTCATCGCATACAGATCTTCGTGAAAGCATGAAGTTTCGAACATCATGTATTTTTTGCCGCTCTTTTTCACCGCCTCATAAAGCCTGTCGGCGTCTTCAAGCGAGCCAAAAACAGCCGGAACTGCTACTGCTACGTGTTTTCCATGACTCAGTGCTTCAATGGCGTGCTTTGCATGGCTCGGCGCGTCGGTTGCGATGAATACGGCTTCAATGCTGTCGTCTTTAACAAGCTCTTCCAGCGACGGATAGGTTTTGGAGCATTTGCATGCTTTGGCAAGTTCCGCGCAGCGGTCCGGGAAAAGATCACTGACTGCCACGATCTCCACATTGGGGTGATTTTGAAATTCAAATGCGGCGCCAAACTTGCAAAGTCCGTAACCGACAATGCCTACGCGCACTTTTTTATCCGAAACAGCAACCCATTTTTTGGATGATTTTGCTTCTGCCTCCGTTTTTTCAAATCCCTGAATATCCGGATTCCCCTTGCTTCCCTCATCCGCTTTTTTGTCGGATGAACAGCCGGTAACGAACCCCAGCGCAGCCGAACCCAGCCCGATGGACTGTAAAAATGAGCGGCGGTTGAATGGATTGGCAGATGCTATTTGCTGAGCCTTTTCGTGATCATTGGCAGGAGCCTGGTGTTGATTAGGATTTTTCATACTATTTAATTGAAATGAATAAAAAAGTAACGGATTAGGAATAGTGAATTAATAGCCCGGATTCTGTTTTAAGGTAGGTTTCCCATCTTTCATACTCAGATCGATCTGCGCCTGGGGTATGGGATATACCTCGTTTTTTCCTTTTGTAAAGTTCGTATTGGGCATGTATGCCTTGTTGTCGTACTTCGGAACGTTCGTTTCATAGTTCAGGTAGGTGTTGAGCGTGGTCGCCATAAAGCCCGTCCCATTGTCGTACCGCTGAAGATCGAAAAACCGCTGATGTTCCAAAGCCAGTTCGAGCCTTCTTTCAAACCGCACCGCCTTCCGTGCATACTCTTTTCCCTGCTGCGAGAAATGTCCTTTGTACAGCCCTACCTTGTAATTAGCAGCGGGAACATCGGTAAATCCTTTAAGCGGATTTTTATCATCAATGTACTTTTTAACCCAACCCGCAGGATTTGCCGCACGGGCGCGCACCCGGTTTACGTATTCCTCGGCTTTCGCCAAACTCCCCACTTCCACCTCCGCCTCGGCAGCCCAAAGCAGCACATCGGCGAAACGGATCATATTATAGGGCGAGTTCATAGCCGCATTTTCCCTGTCCTGCGACACTCTTTCCTGGGTAGTGATATTTTTGATCACACTGTAAGGTCCGCCGGTAAGTTGCTGGCGGATCCATGCTTTTCCGGGATGCAGTCCCCAGTCCAGGTATGGAATGCCCCTCCTGCCCACAACCCAGTCCAAACGGGAATCCAACGTGCCGGTATGCGGCGTAAATGGTTGGGAAGATTCCAGTCCCTGGTCATTTTTAACTGGGTTCTGGTTGTAAGTATCGAATAGCGGCAAGCCCGTTGCAGCGTCTGTCTGGTAGGCATTTACAAGATCAAATGAAGGCTGTAACCACCCGTAGCAGCAGGACGGGGGACCTCCGAACGGTCCGTTGTACAAATCGGCACCATTCCCGTTTGCCCCGTTTGAACCATCATATACAGACATCTGTACCGCAAAAACTACTTCGGGACCATGCTTTTTGGCTGTCAGGAAATTATCGAAGTAAGCATCTGCCAGTGCGTACTTTTTGCCATTTACAGTAACCCCGTTTGCGATAATGTCGTCGAGCAGGGTCTTCGCTTCGGTAAATTTGTTTTGAAACATGTACACTTTGGCAAGAAACGACTTTGCCGCCCAGCTGTTTGCCCGGCCCACATCCGATTTCGTAGGGGTAAGATTAGCCACAGCGAACTGAAGATCTGCTTCGATTTTCGGCCAGACCGGCTCTGTATTGCTGACCGTGTAATTTCCCGCATCGTACGTAATGGTTTCGTCCACATAGGGAACATTGCGCCAGAGCTTCGCAAGTTCCAGGTGATACACGCCGCGCAGGAACATCGCTTCTGCTTTGATCTGCAATGCATCCGCTTCGGAAATATCGCTAACCTTGGGGAGTAAACGTAACACGTCATTCGATCGCTGGACCGCCGCATACAGAAAACGCCATTTCTCATCGGTCGCCGAAGTGGTCGGATCGTGGCTGTACCCCTCGTACGATGCAAGCAATCCGTTTGGCTCGGTCCCGGTATGTGCGTCGTCGGACGCGACACTCGCCATCACCGTAAGGCTTCCCCAAATGCCCCCGCCGACGGCACCGGCGCCATCCAACAGAGAATATGCACCGATCAGTACCCCATCGACACCCGATTTGGTGGCCAGAATGGACTCGTTCACCGATCCGATTGGATTCAGTTCTAGGTAATCCTTGTTACACGCCAGCAGCATTGTGAAGGAAAGTAACAGTACCTTTTGGAGTGATTTGGAATATCTTTTCATCATATTTTATGTTAATGCATTAAAAATCAGAAGGATAAATTAAGTCCAAGAAGAAAGTTCTGCTGATTGTTCGGATAATTCCCATAATCCACCCCGAAGCTCGAACTGCTTCCGCCCAGCTCAGGGTCAAGTCCGGTATATTTGGTGATCGTGAAAAGGTTTGCAGCCTGAGCGTAAACTCTCAGTTTCGACACTTTTATTTTCTGTAAAATACCCGGTTTGAGCGTGTAGCCCAGGATCAATGACCTGAGTCTCAGATAAGATCCATTTTCTACAAAATAGGAGTTTAATGCACCTGAGGTACTTAATGTAGCGCCCGTCTCAATTTTCGGAACGGTCGTATTCGTGTTTTCCGGAGTCCACGCATTCAACAACACATTGCTTTTGTTTCCAATGTAACCCGCATAAAAATGCGTGTATGAACGAATGGTATTCACGATCTCATTGCCCTGCGAACCGTAAAAGATAGCCGAGAAATCAAATCCTTTGTAATTCAATCCCAGATTCAGGCCGTAGGTAAAATCAGGGTTTGGACTGCCCAGCATGGTACGGTCGTCGGGAGTGATCGCACCGTCGCCATTTACATCCCTGTACCTGAACCGGCCGGGAGCTGCGCCTGTTTGCGCAGGAGCTTCGGCCACCTCCTTATCCGAATTGAACAGGCTGATCACATCATACCCAAAAAACGAACTCACCGCTTCCCCTTGCTTGTTCCGGACCAGCGTGCCCATTCCCTGCTGGCTCACGCCGTCGAAATAACCCGGGCTCGGGATGTCCATTACCAGATTTTTGTAGGCGGTAATGTTAGTACCAACGGAATATTGAAGGTCGTTTCCGACGCGTCCGCGGTAGGTCAATGCAATGTCAAATCCTTTGTTCTGAATATCGCCGATGTTCACGACCGGAGCCGCGGCACCTCCTACTGTCGCCGGAAGCGGCTGAGTGAACAAAAGCCCTTTGATCGATTTTTTGTAATACTCAAAGGAAAAATCGAGGCTGTTGTTCAGGATCGTCGCGTCGATCCCGATGTTGGAAACGATGTTTTCCTCCCAGCCTGCATTCGGGTTTCCGATCCTGGTCTGGATAAATCCTTGTTTTACACTGTTACTTGAACCTGTGATATCGTAGTATGCATCTCCATAACCGCCCCCAAACAATGTGTATGCATTTTCGGGTGATACATTATTCTGCGATCCCAGCACGCCGTAGCTGGCCCTCACTTTAAGATCGTTCAGCCAGTTCAGTGATTTCATGAATTCTTCGCCCGACAACCGCCATCCCAGGGAGACCGACGGAAAAACACCAAACCGTTTTTCAGAGCCAAAACGCGAAGATCCGTCTCTCCGGACCGTAGCCCCGATGAGGTATTTGTCCTGAAAAGAATAATCCACGCGGGAAAATATCGAGAACAGGCTGTTTTGATAGGCATTACTGAAATTGGTCACCCCGGAAGTACCGTTCCCCAGGATCAGGTAGTCAAATTCTGTTGAAAAGAACTTTTGAGAAGCCCCGCCAACACTCCGCCCCATACTTTTAATGGACTCCGAGCCCAGCAATACCTGCAGATTGTGTTTGCCTAACTGGTTGTTGTAGCCCAAAGTATTGGTCCAGGTGATCGTGTTATTGTAGCTCGCACTTTCCGAATAACTGTTCGGGCTGCTGTTTCCCTGCTTGTTATCGTATTGCGTGAAATTAAAGTTCTGACTGTACGGATTGTTAATATTTGCCCCAATGCTGGACCGCGCCGTCAGGTTTTTCAATATCTCCACTTCTGCGTATGCATTTCCGACGATATTCCACGAGCTGTTCCGGTTGTTGACCGTGCGTCTTTGCTGTGCCACGGGATTTTGATTACTCCCCAGGTCCGGCCCGGCAAATGTTCCTCCATAATTTCCGCGGATATCATACACCGGGACAATGGGCATCATTTTGTAAACTGCCGAAAGCGTTCCGAACTCCGACTGGTTCCCGAATCCGGGGTTATCAACATAAAAAATGTTTACATTCTCACCGATCCTGATGCGCTTGTTAACCCGGTACTCGGTGTTGATTCTCGCAGAATACCGTTTGAGATACGTTTCGATGAGCGTTCCTTTCTGGTGAATGTAGCCAAGTGAAAACAGGTAGCTCGCCTTTTCGTTTCCCCCGCTCACGGCCAGGTTATGGTTCGTCATCAAAGCAGGCTTGAAGAGTTCGTGAAACCAGTCAGTCCCGGTTTTATTTACCTTTTGGATCAGATAGTTATTGGCTGTGTTGATCGGATCCAGGAAATACCTCGATGGATCAACCGCCGGGTCACCTTCCTTGGCAGCGCCCGACACGCCAGGTCCTGCATACAGATAATCGGGCATTCCATTGCGGAAGAGTGCATTGTTCGGCGTGGCAATATTGGCTACTTTCATGAAATCCTCGGAATTCAAAAGGTTGAACGGATTTCCGGATAGCGGGCGCTGGATCCCATAGTACCCGTCGTAGGTAACCGTTGGCTGGCCGGATTTACCTTTTTTAGTAGTGACTACAATTACGCCGTTCGCGCCCCGCACACCATAAATCGCCGCGGCGCCCGCATCCTTCAGCACCTGCACGGATTCGATTTCTCCCGCGCTGATATTGTTGAGGTCAGCCTGGATACCGTCCACAATCACAAGAGGTTGTGTATTGCCAAAGGAAGTTACGCCCCGGATAAAAACATTACTGCTGGCACCCGGCACGCCCGAGCTGATCACATTTACCCCGGCCGCCTGCCCCTGAAGTGCCTGAACCGCCGATCCGGCCGGAACCGATTTCAACGCTTTCATATCCACAACCGAGACAGAACCGGTGATATCCTGTTTTCTCTGAGAAGAATAACCGGTTACCACGATCTCATTAAGTGACTGGGTGTCTGTTCGTAAACTAACATGAACAGCCGTTTTATTCCCGATCAGAATTTCCTGGCTCTGATATCCGACAAAGCTGAACACCAATGTTCCCGCTTCTCCGGGCAATGCCAGTGAATAAGCCCCGTTCGCATCCGTAGTCGTACCTACGCTTGTCGTTCCTTTTAATACAACACTCACCCCGGGCAGCGGAGTCTGGCTCAAACTATCCAGCACCACACCTTTAACGTCCCGGGTTGTCTGGGCTACCAATCTTTCCGACCAGCAAAAGCACAGTACGATCAGGAGCAAAACGGCGGCTTTAAACTGGTAAACTTTCTCTTGTTTCATAGTTATTACAGGTTTGGAAAGAGTTTAAGAGTAGATATACAGTACAAGATTGAATTGAACTAAAAGAGAGTGGAATGACGGCGCAAAGGAACTTGTCTATGGAAAAATGTTTACCAATAGTATTCGATATTAATAAAGCATTGTTGAAATATCGTTTACAAATATATATTCATTTTGTAAACAAAAAATAGTCGAGTAATATTTTTTTGAAAAATTCCTTTCAGAAATTTCACTTAATGCGGAAACCGGGAAAGTTTATAGCGTCATTGCGCCAAATGGCAGAATACCATTGGCTGAGAAACGAATGCAGGAGAGCATAGCAAGGCTTCACGCAGCCCGGCAGGGTTGACAAAAGAACCTTTTAAGGGAAGGGGTAATTGGGGGATATTAAACTATTCGAGGTCCAGAACGGAAACTTCTCCTCGGATCAGATGTTTGATGAGCGTTTCCTCCGCGAGTTTGAGGTCGTTTTCTTTCAGTGCCTTAACGATCTGACGGTGCTCAGAATCAGTTAGTTCGTAATCATTCATATGCGTCTGGGACTGGCCCAGCTTGTGGTGAAACAGGGGAATGTTGCTGAATTGATACAGATCCATCAGTTTTTTGTTCCTGGCGCTGTCTATGAGTGTTTCATGGAATTTAACGTCGGCCTCACAAGCCCCCCCCAGATACCCGCCACTGACCATGGAGGTAAAGTCGTCGCATATCTCCTCCAACTTTTTAATGAGCTTTTCGTCGGTTTTCTGAAAAGTGAGCCTCAATGCGCCCAGTTCCAGCACTTCCCGTAACTCCCTGATTTCCTTGATATCCGCTGCAGTGAGCGACTTAACAAAATACCCGCCCTTTTCACCAAAAACAACCAGGTTTTCGCCCAGCAGCCGGTTCAACGCTTCTCTCACGGCCATTCTGTTCACTTCCATTCTCTTAGCCCAGACATCCTCTTTAAGCCTTATCCCGGAAACCAGCTGATTGGACAGGATTTTCCGTCGTAATTCCACATATACTTTGCTGGCCAGTGAATCTTCTTTCATTTATAATAAACAATGGAGTAAAAATGTAAACATAAAGGTAGCAAGTTATAGACAAAACGTCCCCTATTTTGTAAGTTAACATTTTCGGCACCAATATTTTTTCACATTTTATTTAAAAAAAATCCTGAATCGATTAAGGGGTATTTTTCTAAAAGTTGTCTTGTAAATAGTTGACCGATTCAAAGAAATAATTGTGCTGTCTCATATGACTGATAACCTGCCTAAAAATACTTCCCGGGAGAACGGCGAGCCAGACAAAGTGTTGAACCTCGGTCCCAGGCCCGCCCAGGCCGACGGTCCGATCGATAGTGAATGGATGATCCGGAACGGTTTCGATAAAAGTCCGAAACATGGCTTTGAATTATTATTCAAGCGTTACCATAAGGTACTCTGCAGCCACGCAGCGCGGTTCGTATATTCAGATGCGGTAGCGCAGGATATAGTCAGTGAGGTCTTTTGCAAACTATGGAAATCCCGGTCGTACGAGAATATCACTTCTTCTTACCGGTTTTACCTGTTCCGCTCGGTGAGAAATGAGGCTTACAACTACATAAGGCTGGAATTTCAGCCGATGGAACAACTGGATGCGGCCGCAGCCCACGTATCCGGAAATGGTCAGCTGCCGGATATGATCACGCAATACGAAGAAGTATTGAACCATGTTGAGCGGCTTGTACAAGGCCTTCCTCCGCAGTGCCGTAAGATCTTTTTAATGAGCCGCTTCGAAGACAAAAAGTACCAGGAAATCGCAGACGAGCTGGGGATATCCATTAAAACGGTAGAAGTACACATCAGCCGGGCGCTATCGTCAATGCGCCATGGTTTAAAAGAACACTGGATTTAATATGAAACCAACGATCAGCAAGAGGCTCATATTCGACCATTTTGCAAACAAAACCTCACCCCTGCAAAAGACAGCCATCGAAAGCTGGCTAACCGACAGGGAGAATGAAGAGCTCTATTATCAATGGCTGGAAGAATGGGAACGAAACCATCTCCAGTACGATGCGCCAAGCGAAATCGCGCTCGAAAATTTTTTTTCGATCATTGAGCAAGAAGATGCCGCGCTGCCTGAGGAGCAAACAAGCCTCCGCGAAAAACTGGCCAGCTGGACCAATCACCATGCCGGAAAGATCGCCGCAGTAATCGCGCTCGCACTGGGGCTGGCCTGGTACAACCGGGATACGATCACATACGTTTCGTACAAAACCGGTTACGGGGAGATTGAGACGTTCCAGCTCAAAGACGGCAGCAAAGTAAAGCTGAATGCGAATTCGGTATTGACATTGTCCCGTTGGAATTTTGGGGAAACAAAAAGAGAGGTTTTCCTGAAAGGCGATGCAAGCTTTGATGTAGAACACCTGAAAAATCACCAGAAATTCATCGTTAATACACCCGAAAACTTTACCGTGGAGGTACTAGGTACCGAGTTTACCATGTCGGCGCGAAAATTCGGCTCCAAAGTGATCCTCACCAACGGCAAGGTAAAACTCCATTACCGGGAAGCCACGGACGAGAAGGAGCTCATTATGAAGCCCGGGGACGTGGTGAAGCTCAAAAAGGACCGGCCCATGGAAATGTCCCGTACCGAAGCGCCTGAAACGTACTCGGAGTGGGAAAACAAACGGTTCGTATTTGACGAAACAACCCTGGAAGAAATGGGTTACCAGCTCCACGAAACCTACGGACTCGATGTGACGTTCAGCAGCCAGACGATTGCCAGCCGGCAGCTGATGGGGTCTTTTAAAGGACGTACCATAGACGAATTTTTACAATCGATCGCAGAGGTGCTGGATCTCTCCGTAAGCCGCGAAAACAATAAAGTGCTTTTTACAGACCATTAAAAACGGCGGCCGTATCTGACATTTCCGTCCGCCCCGAGTACCCAACTGTTCCTAATCAATTAACCCATCATGTCCAGACATTTTTACCCGGCTACCATTTGGGGAGCTATCCTCTTTCTCCATTTACTGATTTCTTTCCCGGCGAGTGCCCAGGCATTGGCCATAAACCAAACAAAGCAAAACAATCCCCCCGCGCAGCGTCCGGCAAAAATACTACTGCTGAAAGATGCGCTCAATGAGCTGAAACACCACTTCCGGATCGATATCCTGTTTGACTCTCAGGCCACGAACGGTGTGCAGGTACCCAACTTCCGGATCAACAAGCAATGGAACGTGGAAAAAAACCTCGACGAAATGCTTGCCCCGCTGGGACTTACCTACAAGAAAGTCAACAAGAGTTCGTATCTGATCGTCGACCGGAGCAGCAGTTCCAACAGTCTGGCGCCCGGAACGATTAAAACCGCAGGCATTGAAAACCCGGCCGAATCGCAAAATGCAGTCAGCAAACCAATCGGAAACGAGACACCCGCGACCGTTGCGCCGGTCCAGGCTCGCGCCGACGTCACCATTTCAGGCAAGGTAACCGACGAAACCGGGGAGCCATTGCCGGGTGTAAGTGTGATGGTAAAAGGTACCCAGCAGGGTACCGCCACCGACGCTGCCGGAGAATACAAGCTGACGCTGAATGCATTGCCGGTATCACTGGTCTTTTCGTTTGTAGGTTATATTTCAGATGAAATGGAAGTGACCAGCCAGTCATATCTTTCCGTAAAACTGGCAGCTGACACCAAAGCGCTGGAAGAGATCGTGGTGGTGGGATATGGTACCGTTAAAAAAAGCGACCTGACTGGTGCGGTGTCGAAGATCGGGGAAGGAAATATCAAGGCAACCCCCATTGTCTCCCTCGACCGCGCGATGCAGGGACGGGCGGCAGGTGTGCAGGTCGTAAGCAACTCGGCCAGACCAGGCGGCAGCTCCACCATCCGGATCCGCGGCTCAGGTTCCGTGAATGCAAGTAATGACCCGCTCTATGTTGTGGATGGTTTCCCGACCGACAACCTGAATTCGATCAACCCAAACGACATCGAATCCATTGAAATCCTGAAAGACGCTTCGGCAACTGCCATTTACGGTTCGAGGGGATCCAATGGCGTGGTGATGGTCACTACCAAACATGGCAAAGCCGGAAAAACGGTAGTAAGCTATGAAGGATACTATGGGGTTCAGTCGGTTCGCCGCAAGATACCGTTGCTCAACGGACAGCAATTTGCGGAGTTCGTAAACGAGGCGCAGGTTAACAATGGAGGCACACCGTATTTCGACGGCTCCAACGCCGACCGGCCACTACCTTCGGCAATCGGGGCGGGAACCGACTGGCAGGATGCCATTATCCAGAGTGCCCCGATGCAGAATCACCAGCTGGGCATTTCGGGCGGTTCGGACAAATCGCGGTATGCGATCTCATTCGGCTATTACGACCAGGGAGGTATCATCAAGAACTCCGACTTTAAACGGTACACATTACGGTCGAACATCGATTCTGACATATCATCCCGGATTAAGGTAGGTCTTACATTTCAGGGAGCCTATACCGAAAACAACGACGCACAGACGGAACCTACGGGTAACCTCGCTTACACCGGCGTGATCAGCGCAGCTATGAACTATTCGCCGACCTTCAAACAGTACAACGACGACGGTACCTATTATAAAAACCAGGGACAACTGAATGGCCTGGGCGCCGACAACCCCCTGGCGTTATTGAATGAGTTTACCAACAAAACGTCGGCAATCAGGTTATTGGCCAATTCCTTCGTCGACATCAAGATCATGGACGGGCTGAACCTCAGGAGCAGCATCGGAGCCGACGTTCAGACTTCGAGACTCAACTATTACGTCACCAGAAATGCCCTCGTGGGCGCAAGTGTGCTGGGAAGCGCAGCGATTACCAGTACACAGCGACTTAACTGGCTCAATGAGAACACATTGAACTACACCAAAAATTTTAACCCGAAAAATTCATTCAGCGCATTGATCGGTTATACGATCCAAGAGATCAAGGCTGAAAACGCAGTGGCAAGAGCCAACACATTTTCCGACGATTTTGCGGAATATAACAACCTTGGAGCCGGATCTACATTGATCGCCCCTTCTTCCACAGCCAGTGAATGGGCGCTGATCTCTTACCTGGCCCGCGTAAATTATGGTTATGACGACCGTTTCTTATTGACCCTGACTGGCCGCCGCGACGGTTCATCAAGATTTGGCCCCAACCGCAAGCAGGGTTTTTTCCCGTCGGGAGCTTTGGCCTGGAAGCTTCATAATGAAGAATGGTTCAGCAACATCCCTTCGGTCACCGAGGCGAAGCTGCGCACCAGTTATGGATTGTCGGGTAACCAGGAGATCGGCAACTATCAATATCTGGCGAACATCAGCGCCGCACCCTACGTCATTGGAGGCGTTCTGAACACCGGTTCTGCTACGGCGGGTATTGCCAATCCCGACCTCAGATGGGAGAAAAACGCACAATTCGACATCGGTCTGGACCTGGGTCTTTTCCGCAACCGGATCACTGTTTCTGCCGATTATTACTACAAAAAAACATCCGACCTGCTTTTCAACGTGGGTGTGCCTACATCGTCAGGGTTTTCGACGACACTCAAAAACATCGGTAGCGTGCAGAACAAAGGTCTGGAACTGGCGCTCAACACCATTAATATCGACAAAGGTGGTTTGAGATGGAGCTCAGAGTTCAACGTTACATTCAACCGGAACAAGATCCTCACCCTCGACGGCCGTCAGGAATTCCGGACCGGCTCGGATGCGACGATCTCCAACACGTCCCAGAACCCGATCCTGCTCCGTGTGGGCAGCGAGCTGGGTAACTATTTCGGACTTGTAATGGACGGAATTTTCCAGAACCAGTCGGAGATCGATAACTCTGCCCAGAAGACCGCGAAGCCAGGCGACATCCGCTACATAGACCGCGACGGCAACGGAGCGATCAACGACGACGACCGTGACATTCTTGGCAGCGCCAATCCTGAATTTTTCGGGGGGATCAACAACACGGTTAGCTACAAAGGGTTCGACTTCAACATCTTCGTTCAAGGCACTTACGGCAATGAAATCCTGAATTTCGGCTCTTTTGACCAATTGAATTTCACGGGCGGGAACAACCAGTCGGCCCGGGTACTTGACCGGTGGACGCCTACAAACCCGAGCAACACCATTCCGCGCGCCAACGCGGCGGGAGGCTCGCGACTGTTGTCGACCCTGCATGTGGAAGACGGTTCTTATTTAAGGTTCAAAAACATTTCGCTGGGATACAACCTGCCTCAGCAATGGCGGAGCAAACTGCGGGCGCAGCAGGCCAAAGTGTATGTTGCCGCGCAAAACCTTTTCACGCTCACCAAATACACCGGATACGATCCCGAAGTGAACCGCTACGGAAGCTCTTCGCTGAGCCAGGGCATCGATTACGGCGGATATCCTGCTGCTAAAACCATTCTCGTAGGTCTGAATCTGACATTCTAAAAACTAAATTCATGAAACGTTACCTCATATATCTGCTTCCAGCCCTGCTGACGGTTTCCTGCGAAAGCAAACTCGACCTGACGCCCGTCACCAACCTGACGAATGCAACCTATTATAAAACAGCTGCCGACGCCAAAGCCGCCGTGGGTGCCTGCTATGCCGCCATCGGAAACCTCGATCCATTTGCCGATCTGGTGACGACTGACGACGCCATTCCATTCCTTACCGGCGCAGCCGACAGGCCGCAGCTCTGGCGTTACGAGATTACGACGGCCAACTCCTTCATTGCCCAATACGCGGGTGGCTTCCGGGGTATTAACCGGTCGAACATTGTGATTGACAGATTACCGGGGATCACCATGGACGAATCATTGAAAGCCCGCTACGTGGCCGAGGCGCGTTTCCTCCGTGCCCTGCATTATTTCAACCTTGTAAGGTGGTATGGCGGCGTACCTATTGTTACTTCCGAAACGGCGTCTCTTGAAGGCCTCGAAGTAGAAAAAGCTTCTGTTGAAGAAGTTTATAAATTGATTATCGAAGACCTGACCGCCGCAGAAACGGTGCTTCCTTCGACCTACCCGGCTACCGACGTGGGCCGCGCTACCAAAGGAGCTGCGATGGGCATACTTGCAAAAGTGTATATCACCATGGCAGGTACCGACCGCCAGTCGCCTTACTGGGCTCAGGCTGTCGCGAAACTGAAACAGGTGATCGACTCGGGTGTGTACGATTTATATGCCAATTTCGCCGATGCATTTGCACTTTCTGCCAGAGGCGGAAAAGAGAATGTATTTGAAGTCCAGTACCTGACAGACGTTCGCGGACACGGCCAGGGACGGGGATATGGCGTGAGAGGTGCCCTCATTTACCCGAGCGGCGGGAGCGGCATTGCGCGCCCTACCAAAAGTTTGTTTGACCTTTATTCAGCTCAGGATGCCAGAAAACCGGTTACCTTCCTGACGTCGTATACTTACAATGGCACTACCACCGAGCTGTCGGTAACCAATCCGGACTTTACAAAAGCAGTTTCCTTTCAAAAGCTGTGGGATAAAACGGCGAAAACGAGCGGCGGCGAAGGAACCAGCATCCCTATCCTGCGCTATTCCGACCTGTTGCTGCTTTATGCCGAAGCATTGAATGAAGTCAACAACGGACCTACTCCGGAAGCGTACGCCGCTTTGAACAAAGTACGGACACGCGCAAAACTGACCGCATTGGCCGGCCTTACCTACCAGTCTTTCAAAGAAGCAGTCTGGCTGGAACGTCGCCTCGAACTGACTTTTGAAAACCACCGTCGTTTCGACCTGTTGCGTACCGGGAAGCTCATTGAGGCGGTAAAAGCGGAGACAACCTTCAACCGGAACCCGCAGATACAGCCATTCCACGTGCTGTTCCCATTCCCGCAATCCGACACGGATGCCAACCCGAAACTGGTACAAAATCAGGGTTACTAACACCTGACTGCTAAGCTATTATGAAAAAATGTTTGATAATCCTAATGGTCTGCACGCTGGCAGCAGCGTTTTCAGGGATGATTTTTCCTGAACGAAATGCGCTGGGCGGTATCGCGGACATTCCGATCCGGAAGGTAGCCTCGGGCAAGATCATCCACCGCTTTCACGACACCTCGCCCATTAGTCCGTCGGGGAAATACATTGCGCTGTTTCGCATTCCTTTCGAGGACCATTATCCCGAGGCAGGCGACGTTGGCGAAGTAGTATTGATAGAACTCGCGACCGGGAAGGAAACGGTTGTCGAACGTTCCTACGGCTGGGAAATGCAGGTCGGAGCAAACGTCCAATGGGGAGCTTCTGATCACGAACTATTTTATAATCAGGTAAATACCAGCACCTGGAAGGCCTACACCATTCTGCACGACCCCATCAGCAAAACGTCCCGGAAATGGGAAGGGGCGACATTCATGGTTACGCCCGACGGGAAGCAGGCTGCAAGCCACAACATGATCAACTCGGTGAATGCACAGTCCGGCTACGGCGTGATCCTGCCGGAAAAATTTCGCAGCAAAAATTCGGGAGTGGTGAACAATGACGGACTTTTCGTAACAAATGTCGCGACCGGCAAAACGAAAATGATCGCGTCCATTAAACGGATTTTTGACGAAGCTAAACCTAAAATCGGGATCGACGATCCGGAAAACTACGAGATCTACACATTCAAAGCGATGTGGAATGCACAGGGTACCAGACTGATGACCTGCCTGATCATTAAACCTAAAACAGGCGGACCGAGAAAAGTGGCGCTCATCACCATTAAACCCGATGGCAGCGACATTCGTACCGCGGTTACCACGAAACAATATTCCAAAGGCGGGCACCACATGGCATGGATGCCCGACGGCGACCATTTTTCCATGAACCTCGAAGTGGATAGTACGAAGAACGGCCTCGAACTGATCACCGCTAAATACGACGGATCAGAGATCAAAACCGTTTTTTCCCCAGGCTCCGGTCACCCGAGTTTTCACCCGAAAGGCTTGCCGCTGATCATTACCGATTCCTATAACCACGAAAAAAGTGTGGCTAAAGGCGACGGCATCATACCCATTCGGCTGCTGAATACGAAAACCGGCAAGGAGATAATTCTTGCCAATGTGAGGGTACCAAAAGTAGAGGACAATTCTTTCCGCATGGACGCCCACCCTACCTGGGACCGGACCGGCAGATATGTGATTTTTAATGGGTACGACGACGATAACAGGGGCGTATACATTGCCGACCTGCAAAAGACGATTGAAGAACTAAAACCTTAACCACTTGTCACGGACAAGTAAAAACCTTTACAATGGACAGGCGTAAATTTTTGAATCTGACCCTACCCGCCACCGGCGCGGTATTCCTGACGAGCTCCATGCTCAGCGAGCAGGCAATGGCCGAGATCAGCCGGCAGTTCGACGGCAAGAATGCGGTCGGGCATTACGACATCGTGATCAACGGTGCGGGACTTTCGGGCTACTTTGCGGCGCTGCATGCGTCGTCGAAAGGCAAGAAAGTACTGATCGTGGAAAAACGGTCGAGCCCGGGTTTTGAGCTGGCCGCCAAAAGTCGGCTCTGGCTCCATGCGCAGGGATTCGACTCGCTGCGACCGGACTTGCAGGAACTGCTTTTGCCTGAGCAGGAATTAATGGAAATCAAGAATACAAAAGGTACCGGCAAAGGGAAAAGCCAGCTCGGCGATCACATTGCGCTTTTTAAAGGCAGTATCCGGAAAGGAATGGTACGTAACCTGCTCGTGGGCAAAGTGGATCTTTTGCTGATGACAGATACCTGTGGTCTTTTTGAAAGCAAAGGTCAGGTGAGCGGCGTGTTGCTGGCTACCAAACAAGGCGTATTTTCCGTTCCTTGTAAAACGTTCATTGATGCCTCCGATCAACTGATATTCAGCCGGAGACTGGCAGGAAAATCACTGAAAGTGCAGAAAGCCGGTTTTGTAGTTGAAGTAAATAAAGTAAGTAAGCCGGCATTTAAAGAGATTAAAACCGACGCTGCATTTGGACTGGATGGAAACAAGCTGACCGTCTACCCCGGCAAACTTTCGGATGACCAGGCTTTCCTGGCGTTCGAATACCTTGTGGACACCGACAAACTGGAAGAAATCGAGCACAAAGGCCGGCAGATCGCCACGCAGATCGGAACTAAGATTAAGTCCCTGGGCGCAGGTTTTTCCGTCGCTCAAATCCAGCAATACGCACTCGAAGCCTCGCTGACCCTGGCCGACAATGCCGTACCAACAACTTCACTGAACGGACATTATGTGCTGGACAGCACTGCCTCGGCACTCTCGGCGTCTTCACTTTTGACCCTCGAAAAAAACGCGCAGGCATTGGTGGACCGTGTTAAGATCCCAGCGCAAAACGCCGCTCCGCAGAACCTTATTCTTCCGGGTAAAAAGCTGGATATCAAGAAGGTGAAATTTGAAGACATTGATGAGCCGGGTTTCAATGTGCCGCTGCAAGCCGTGCATCTGGATTGGATGGATGCGGTGGTTGCCAGGCGCCAAACGCAGGTGGTCGTCGCCGGCGGAGGTACAGCCGGGGCGCTTGCGGCCGCAGGTTCGATAGACAAAGGTGCCGACACGATCGTGGTGGACTATTTCAATGACATGGGCGGTACCAAAACAATGGGTGGCGTAATGGGTTACTACCATGGCGTGAAAGAAAATGTATTTTTCAAAAAACAAAACGACGAGGCCGAAAGACTTGCTCTCGAAGCTAATATGAACAAAAAGATCGGGCGGCAGATTTTCCATCTGCGCTCGGTGGTGGATAAAGGCGGTCAGTTCCTGTCCTCGGCTATACTGTGCCAGGCCGTTACAAAAGACAATACCGTAAAAGGCGTGGTCGTATGCCGCCACGGCCAGCTCGAACTCGTACTCGGCGACGTGACAATCGATGCTACGGGCGACGGCGATGTGGCGGCCATGGCCGGTGCAAGCTTCCAGATCGGCGATTCCCGCATCGGGCTTACTCAAAATTACAGTCAATGGGACATTGCCGGCGCGGGAAAACTACCCTCGGCGACCAATCGCGATTATGATATTCTCGACAACCGGAAGGTCTCCGAGCAGCAGCGCGGACTTTTTATCTCGCATTACGAAGCCCATTGCTACGATTTTCATCCGTTCATGACCGTCAGAGAATCGCGGCGCATCGACGGCATTCACAATCTTGACCTGATCGATTGTGTTGAAAAAAGGCATTTTGAAGACGTACTGGCACTCGCCAGCAGCGATTTCGATCCGCATAATGTTGCTTCCTCCGAGTACAGCAAATGCGGTTTTCTGCTGCCCCATTCCAATGATATCACGGTGGAAATTCCTTATCGTTCCATTGTCCCCAAAAAGCTCGATGGCCTGCTGATATCCGGCCGCGGGTTCGGGCAAAGCCGCAATGCGCTGCAGTTCACGAGGATGACCGCCGACCTGCTCGTACTCGGTTATCTCACCGGGCAGATCGCGGCGGATGTGGCGTGGAAAAAAGTCCGTCCGAGAGATTATAATGTCGGTACATTACAAAAAGAATGGGTTTCGCTGAATTACCTTCCCGCGGAATACCTGAGCAAAAAGCCGGGCGACCTCCGCGCCGACCGGGCAGAAATACAGCGCCGGGTGCAGCAACTGGAATCGGGCGCGCCGGAATATCTGTACGAATGCAGCCGCGTAGAAAAATCGCTGATATTGCCGCTGATCAAAGAACGTTTTGAGAAAACCGATCGTCAGGATGGGAAATTGCTGCTCGCTAAAATGCTGGCGTGGTTCGGTGATGCGGGTGGCAATGCGATGATCGGTGCGGAACTTGCCAATCTTTTCGAACTGGAACAGGAAGATGGTTATCCAAAAGGCTATATCGACGATTACGATAACATCCGTGGCCGGCCGAAGAACAAACTGGAAGGTCTTTTCTGGAAAATCAACCAGAATATTGCCTTACTTGGCATGTCGGGCAATGGTTCGGAGACGGCGAAGATCCGGCACATTCTTGAAAAAACTGCCTCCGGCGGCGGCATGGTACCCCGTACCAGCGATTACTTTAACGAACGCATCGATATCAAATTCGTCCCATTCCACAACCGGATCATCGCCATCGCCGTGTACGCCGAGCGCCTGCCCGACCCATCGCTGATCAGCGGATTCGAAAACCTGCTGAAAGACCCGAATATCGGCGGCTTTGTCACATCGACTTATGAAAAAGTACGGTGGAGAGTTTATGGCGGATCACTTGAAATCAGCATGGCAGCAGCCATGGCACGGTGCGGAAGCAAAAAAGGGTTCGAGCTTTTGCAAGCTTACCTGGGTGATCTGCATTATAATTACAAAACTTTCGCATTAAGCGAGCTCAAAGAACTCACGGGAAAAAATTGGGATTACAAACCCCAGGATTGGCAGAAACACCTGGCGGGACTTTCGTATCCACAACCGGTAAAGGCTTTGAAAAAAGAAGTAGAAATTTAGTATCAATGCTAAAAACCCGACTCTTATCGCTGTTTCTTTTGCTTTCCACCACGCTGACTTTCGGTCAGCTGGTGGAAAGAACTTATTATCGAAGTCCTGAGCTCGAAACGCTTACATTGAACACCGATGGAGCTGAATTTGAAATCAACGACGACCACATGGAACCCTTTGCCGTCCGGGAATTCACTACCCCCGCCGGCATCATCTACTGGTACCGGCGCATTGCCACCGAGGTATGCCTCACCGGCGACTGCCGCCCGATCGACGTAGGCATTTATTGGGACGGCACCGGAGATTTTACCGGATTGGAGGTATTTAAAGAACCTTTGACAAAAACAGATCATAGCGACTTTTCCACCTTCGATTACCGCAGGCTCATTTCGATATTAAAAGACGACTGGTCGCCGCTGCGCGAATATTCTCTGAGTGAGCTGGTGGATGAAAAAAAAGAAGACAGCGTGGACGTGGTGAGCGGCGCTACCAAACATGAGATCGCGCAGGCAGCAGTGGAAAAAGCGGTTTATACCACCCACACGCTCTGGCACCTGATCCACGTAGGCGAGAAAGAACAGCTTGCCAAACTCACCGCCAGGCGACTAACCGAAAAGAACCTTCTGGAAAAAGCATTGCAGACCCAGCGCGAAAAGTATCAGCCGTTTCTGCTCGATATGTTTGCGCAGGGTAATCTGCCGCAAAATACCTTTACCGAATCCCTCGTGCTGACCGGTCTCGCCGATTCCACGGACCCTACCCTTCGCGCCGTGTCGCTCAATGCATTACAGCATCTGGACCTGACGCCCCCCGCATTGCAGGACCGCCTCGCAGCCATTTACAAAAACAAAAAACAACCCGAGCGCGTAGAGATTTTAACCAGGTTACACCCCACGGCCCAGCTTTCGGAAAGCTTTTACACTACCCTGGCAGAAGACCTTAAGGCGGATAATCCGTGGATGTCCGTCAAGATCCTGGCCGCATTAAAACACAGTGTGAAACAATCCCCAAAGGTTTTGGAAACCGTTACAAAACTGTCACAAAGCGATATTCCGGTGGTGCAAAAGGCGGTGAAAGAATTTGAACAAACCCGCAAAACGGGCAGCACCATTCCCTGATCATGAAAGCAATGCATTAGATCAAATCAGCCAGCAGATTGGAATATCAAAATGACCTTTCAGAAATGGACCGGGAAAGCCGCAACGCCCCGTCCGTGAGCGATGCAGAATCTGCGTCGGACGGTCACTATTGGTGGCAGCGACTCAGAGAAAGTGATGCAGACGCACTGGCCTACTTTTACGACCAGCACGCCGACTGGCTGCTGCGGTACGGCTTGTCGGTGATCTACGAGCGGGCAATTGTCAAGGACGCGGTGCAGGAATTGTTCCTCGTGATTTGGAACAGTCGACATACATTATCTGCCCCGAAGTCAGTAAGGTTCTATTTAATGGCATCGCTCAGACGTCTTATCCTGAAAAACGTCCGTACCGATCTGCGTCTCTGCGATCCGGTGGAGGATATGGCAGATATCGTTACGACCGATTCGGCCGAGGAAATGCACCAGGCCGTGCAGAAGGCGGTAAGGTCACTGCCCGCGCGGCAGCAGGAACTCATTTTTTTGAAATTTTACCAAAAAATGACCTACGAGCAGATTGAGGAACTGACAGGATTGAAATACCAGATCCTCCGCAACACCATACACCGGGCCATGAAATCGCTTCGCACGATGCTCACCCAGCATGCCGTCACCTCGCTCACGGCCGTATTTTTATTATTCTTATAAAAATTTATTTTTTTCTCAGATTACCAAGGTTACAAAACGCGGTATGCGATCTCTATTCAATAAAGAGTAGGGAAATACTATTGAACACAGTCACGCCCCTATGGACTATCACAAATTCGAGGTGCAGGATTTCCTGGCCGATGAGCATTTTACCAGCTGGGTACTGAAACCCGATGCTGAACATGAAGATTTCTGGACAACCTGGATCAGGCTCCACCCGGATCGCCGCGAAGTCGTGCAACAGGCCCGGCATATTCTGGAGAACATTGATTTTTCCGAAACCTGGACAAAAACGGAACGGAGCGATATGTGGAACTACATTCAGACGGGAACCAGTAAATCGGGAATTCCGTCCGGCAGAAAAATACAGCGCTGGCTGCGAATGCCTTACGCTGCGGTTTTTGCCCTGCTGCTATGCGCCGGCGGATGGTTTTATCTGACCTCACGGCCTGTCAGGTTCCAGACACCGTACGGCAAACAGCGTAGTGTAACCCTGGCGGACGGCAGCCGGATCACGCTCAATGCGAATTCGGAGCTGACGGTACGGCAGGATTTTGAAAACGGGGCCAAACGGGAAGTCTGGATACGGGGAGAAGCATTTTTTGATGTAGCTAAAATGACAAGAGACGGAAAAAAAATCCCCTTTATCGTGCATACCGATCAACTGGATATTCACGTGCTGGGCACGGCATTCAACATTACCAACCGCAGAGGCCGCGTCGACGTTGCGTTGGAACATGGTTCTGTAAAACTGGTAGACGCTCATAATGCGGCCAATACCATCCTGCTTGAACCCGGTGAAAAAGCAACACAAACCATAACGGACGCACTGCTGAAAAAAGAGATTGTCGATGTCAAGGAATATTCGGGCTGGCGGCGGAAGGTATTTCAATACAAAGGCAAAAAGTTGCGGGAGCTGGCTGAAATGATCGGTGATTCTTATGGTATTGAAGTCATTATAGAGAACGAAGCATTGAAAGAAGAAACCTTCACCGGTTCATTTCCAACGGATTCGGTGGAGACATTTTTCGAAAAGCTGGGAAAGCTGTATCCGCTCGAAATAGCGAAAAACGGAGACAAATATTACCTGCGATAAAGATATCCCGCCCAACTGCGACCGCAAATCTTGGCGGATGGGGGTCACGTCGGGCGGGTTTGACTATTAATCAATCCTAAACCTAAAAAAACGATGTCAAAAAAACTACGAGACATGATGTTTTGGGCATTTGCCGTGCTGGTATTCTGTCCTCCCGAGGCGGGCCTTGCGCAGGCAGTCGCCTCAAACAAAGACCTTCCGAAAGCCGCTCAGCAGCGGACACAAGCTGCCAGCTCGATCTCGCTCCGCGAGGCACTCGATGCGCTGAGCAAAAAGCACGGGATCATTTTTGAGTTCAATGACAATCTCATCAAAAACAAATCCGTAGACCCCGAGCTGTTGAAAGCTTCGGAAAAAATTGAAAAAACACTGACGCGTATATTGGAGCCGTTATCCATCCGTTTCGAGCGTTATGGAAAGAATTCTTACCTCATCTTCACGCCATCCAAACCCAAGACGGGCAGTGTGCCGGGCGAAGGCGACGAGGCTTCGCTTTTGCAAACCATAAACCCGGGTATGCCTGCTGACAACACGGGATCCGCTGCATTTCTGGCAGGTACCAAAACCCGTAATGCCGCGGAAATCGAGGTAAAAGGAACCGTTACGGGCGTGGATGGAGAAAGTCTGCCGGGTGTCAGCGTGATCGTCGAGGGGACTACCCGCGGCGCGCTTACGGACGCAAAAGGTGCATTTAAAATCGACGTGCCCGATGGGGAAACGAAATTGCTCTTCTCTTTTGTGGGTTATCTCAGCCAGCGCATCGCCGTAGGCAACCAAACGATCATTGACGTAATCCTGAAAGAGGATACCAAAGCATTGGACGAAGTGGTGGTGGTCGGCTACGGTACGATCAACAAAAGTGACCTTACGGGTTCGGTGGCTAAGATCAATGCGGAAGGCGTGGACGAAAGACCCATTGCTTCGGTTGAACAGTTTCTTCAGGGACAGGTTTCAGGCGTGCAGATCACCCAGAACACCGGAGCCCCGGGCGGCGGTATCTCCTTCAACATTCGCGGAGCTACTTCTGTGAGCGGCTCCAACCAGCCGCTGGTGGTGATCGACGGATATCCGGTCGACTCCGATAATGGGAATGTAAAAATGTCCGACGGGAGCCAGTCGGGTTACCTCAACCAGCTGCCGCAGGATAATGCACTCGCCAACCTCAACCCGGGTGATATCGAGTCTATCGAGATCCTGAAAGATGCTTCGGCTACGGCCATTTACGGTTCACGGGCTTCCAATGGCGTCGTACTCGTCACAACCAAAAGAGGCAAGGCCGGCGCCGACCGGATCTCATACAGTTTCCGGTATGATATCAGCGAGCTGCCCAAGAAAATCGGCGTTCTGAACACGGCTGAGTATTTTCAATATTCCAATGAAGCGTATCGCAACAATGGTCAGGATTCGATCTTTACCTCCGCGCAGATCGCCAATCTGGGACGTGTAAATACCAACTGGCAGGATCTTATCTACCGGCAGGCGCGTACACAAAACCATCAGCTCAATATTTCCGGTGGAATGGATAAAATGCAGTATTCCGTAAGTCTGGGCTACCTTTCACAGGGGGGTATTGTTAAAAACTCCAACTATGAAAGGGGCTCGATACGCATTAACCTCGACCGCCAGTTCAATAAGCAATTCAAGTTTGGCGTCAACATGAACGGCACGCTGAGCAGGAACCGGGCCGCCATGCAATCGTCCAACATCAGCGACGCTTCCATGTCGGTCGTTCGCGGTGCACTTACCTCCCGGCCGTACGACTCGCCTTTCAGTGCCGAAGATGAACTTGAAATCGACCAGACGCAGGTTGGCAACCCGCTTACGCTCGTAAACCTGGCCGATGATCAGAACCGGATGACGACTGTTCTGGCGAATATGTTCGGAGAATATTCGCTTGCAAAAGGATTGACGTTCAGGGTCAACGGCGGGGTAAATGTAAGTTCCACCCACCGTGATTTTTACCACCCCCGCGGAACCACTCTGGGTAATCTCGAAGGCGGCTATGCCTACCGGGGACACATTAATTCTTTCAATTATTTGACTGAATACACGCTCAACTACACCAAGGTCCTCGGCGGCAAGCATAGCATTAATGCGGTGGGCGGTTACACCTGGCAGCAATGGAACCGGCGCAGTTTTGGTATCAATGCGCTCAACTTCCCCAACGATAATTTAATTTACTACGACCTGGGCAGCGCTACTTCCTTTACCAATCCTTCCACCAGTACCACGGAATGGGCGCTGGGCTCTTTCCTTGGCCGCGTGAATTATAGCTTTGATAAACGATACCTGGTCACTTTCACAGGCCGTTCCGACGGGTCAACGCGCCTTGCAGAAGGTAACAAATGGGCATTTTTCCCATCGGTAGCGTTGGGCTGGAATGTGCATAATGAAAATTTCCTCAAAAGTGTCAATGCGATTTCCGAGTTCAAGGTGCGCGCGAGCTACGGACTTTCGGGTAACCAGGCCGTGGGTGTAGGTTCCACCAAAGCCATGCTCGGATCTACCGGCAGTGTCGCCAACCAAAGCATTCAGATCGGGTACCTTCTTGCCAATTTGCCAAATAGTACGCTGCATTGGGAAACCACCCGGCAGACCAACGTAGGAGCCGATCTCTCGCTATTCGGCAACCGGCTTTCACTGGGTTTTGATTACTACAAAAAACGCACGCACGATCTGCTGATCAGCCTGACCATCCCGCCATCCAACGGTTTTTCTTCTTACAGTACCAACCAGGGCGTGATCCAGAACCAGGGTGTGGAGTTCGATGTGACCGCACGTGCGCTGGCCGGCGCATTTTCCTGGGATATATCCGGAAACATTTCAAGGAACCGGAACAAGGTGATCAGCCTCGGGGAAGGTCTTAATTCTTTCGTGGGCCCGACATTCGGCGCAATTTCCAGCCAGTCGCTAACCATCGCAAAAGTGGGCAGCCCGATCGGCGCGTTTTACGGCTACCGGATCGCAGGAATTTATCAGAACGCAGCCCAGATCGACGCAGGACCGACCGACTCTTATACAAGAAAACCCGGATCGTTCATATTCAGGGATATCAGCGGCCCCGAAGGTCGCCCTGACGGTGCGGTGACAGCAGACGACCGCGAGATCATCGGCAGCCCCTACCCCGACTTTATCTTTGGTCTCACCAATACATTCGAGTGGAAAGGATTGTCGCTGAATGTGTTTTTTCAGGGAAGCATTGGTCAGGATGTGATCAATGCGAATCGCCACATCATGGATGCCATGAACCGCGGAACCCCGGCCAATGTGCGCCAGGAAGCCTGGGATAACCGCTGGCGCGGCGAGGGTACCAGCAACGTGTACCCAAGACCTGATATGATAGATCCATTTCAAAGCCGGTTCACCGACTTTATCGTGGAGGATGCGTCATTTGTCCGCCTCAAAAATGTTACCCTGGCCTACACCCTGCCACGTACTAAACTACGCGTATTCAAGACGGTGAAGGTCTTTCTTTCGGGCGGTAACCTGCTTACCTGGACCGATTACAAAGGCTATGACCCTGAGATTAACAGTAAGGGCGACAATTCCATGCTTTCGGGGATCGACAATGGCAGTATCCCTCAATACAAAACCTATTCTTTCGGAATCAATGCCGGTTTCTGATATCCGGCAACAAACGATCATTGGTATGAAAATGAAGTTTAAATCCCTATTCTGTTCCCTCCTATTCTGCTTTGGCGTTTCGAGCTGCAGCCTGGACGAGCAGATCTATTCATCAGCGATCGCTGAGACTTTTGTAAAATCCGAACAGGATGTACTGGCGCTGGTCAACGGAGGCTATTCCCTTCTGCCTACTTTCGATTGCTTTAAGTCAAACCTTACTTACAGCATTATGTTCGGCAGTGACGATGTGGCGAGCACGAGCGCGACCCACCGTGCATTCAATGAACGAACGGTATCCGCGTCGAACGGGTATTTCATTACGCCGTGGAGAAGTTTTTACCGCGTGATCAACCACGCCAATGCAGTGATCGAAACGGTGCAGAAAAGCGAGGTAGGGTCTGAGGCATTAAGGGCGAGGATCATCGGCGAAATGCAATTCATGAGGGCATTGTCTTATTTCTATTTGGTAAGAATGCACGGCGGCGTGCCGATCCATACAGAATCGGTAACGGGCACCTCGGATTTTTATCCAAAAAGAAACACCCTTGATGAAGTATATGCGCTGCTGCTGGAAGATTTCAAACACGCCAGCACGACGCTGCTGCCTTACAGCCAGCAACCGGCGGCAGAATCCGGACATGCTACCAAAGGTGCCGCCCAGGCCATGCTCGCACTCGCACATCTTACCTATGCGAATCACCACGATTTGTCGAAAAGGGCAGATCAGGCAGTGGCAAATTACCAGCTGGCAAAAAGCTACGCGGATAGTGTGATCAATTCAAATCAATACAGCCTGCTAAGCAACTATGCGAGTCTGTTTGATGTCGGTCAGGAGAAAAACGCATATCAGGAAGTGATTTTTGCGATCCAGTTCACGCGTGATGCAACTGCTGCCAGCGCCAGTTCAAGAGGTTCCGAGCTTGCGTATTACACCCAGCCTTCCAGCCGGTACAACGTTTGCGGCAATGTTACCAATGGCGCCGGCGCGGGCACGGCCCGCGTGCAGCCCTGGTTTTACGATCTGTACAACACCGGCGAATATGCCGGCGATTACCGCACCGCAGTAAGTTTCGTAACACGCTTCAAAAACCAGAACCTGAACACGGACCGGATCACGTATCCTGAAAAAAGGACAGCCACAGAAACAACCGAGCAGTTTCCGTACCTGAACAAATACATTGACCCGAGCGGATACCAGGCGCGGAACAATGAAAATGACTTTTTTGTAATCCGTTTATCTGAAATTTTCCTGATCAAAGCGGAGGCCGAGAATGAGCTTAACGGGCCTACCACCGAAGCTTATGCGGCATTTAACAAGCTTCGCGAAAGAGCGCGGAAGGCCGACGGGACCGTGCGAACTGTGCCTGCGGACCTGAAAACCGGTTTGTCCAAAGCACAGTTCAGGTTAAAGATTTTTGACGAGCGCGGACTTGAATTTGTCGGCGAAGGCCACCGCTGGTTCGATTCGGTGAGGATGAGATACCTGGATACTGAGAAAACGATGGTCCAGTACCGTTACGAGGACTTTTACCCGACACTAAACAAAACGGCGCCCGTTTTTAATGCGACCACCAATACCTGGGGCGGCGGGCGCGTGCAGCCGGCAAACATCGTACCCTGGACGCCGAAGTTCCTGATCTGGCCGATACCCAGTTCGGAAATCGATGCTAATCCAAGTATGACACAGAATCCGGGCTGGTAAGGTTTTGTCACTAACTATTCCTAAACCCCATGAAAAAACTATTTCTCCTACTATTCCTCTGCTCGGCCGCGCGGGCACAAACGGAAGATTACACGACCCCGATCGTGGCCGTTGAACCGCTGGATATGAACCGCGTGAACGAGATCGCGGCGATGCTCCCTGACGCGCCACGCGGATTTGGAGAACCGTACCAAAACCGCCAGGCGTGGGACAAACTCGTGCAAAGCGGACGTTTTAGTAAAGTACAGAAAGAAGCAAAAGCGTATCTCGACAAACCATTTCCGGCATTCGATGAAACCCGGTACATGCGCATGTTCACCCACGGCGATTCGCAGGCGGGCAAAGACCTGATGGGTGAGCGACTGCGCTGGCTCATCAAGCTTACCTGGGCGGAATGTCTGGAAAATAAGGGTACCTATGTACCTAAAATTGAGGAAGTGATCGCCGGTCTTTTGGGTCAAAAAACGTGGGTTAACCCGCGCAATTTCCTTGAAAAAAATCACCAGAGCCTCGTAGAGCTGGCCTGCGCCCAATATGCGCAGAACCTGGCACAGGCCATGTATCTGCTCAGCGACAAGCTGAATGCAAAAACCCGCGAACAGATTACTGTAACGATCCGCAAACGCATGTTCGAGCCGATCCTCGCGACTATATACGGGAAAAATTCGTATCACGGCTGGCTGAAAAGCACCAACAATTGGAATGCAGTATGTCTCTCGGGCATTGCCGGCACCGTATTGACGATTCTTCCTGACAAAAAGGAAAGAGCACAATTTGTGGCCATCGCCGAGCGCTACCATCAAAATTTTGTAGCCGGGTTTCTGAGCGACGGCTATTGCACGGAGGGGATCAGCTATTACAATTATGGTTTTGGAAGATTTGCTACGCTCCGTGAAATCGTATTTGTGGCGACAAAAGGGAAGATCGATTTTTTTGACACCCCAAAAATGGCCAAAATCGCCGCATTTCCGATCAATTCGGAGATTGTCAATGATACCTACCCTGCGATTGCGGACTGCAAAAACGGCACGAAACCCTCTCGCAACATCGTGTGGTACGCCGCCAAAAACGTAGGTATCGACGCGGGCCGCTACGACCAGTCGAAATCCGAACCCACCACACTCGACCTCGTAGCCGACGTGATGTATGAATTCCCGAATACCGCCTCGGCAAAGACGGGCGGCAACAAATCCAATGAATATGCGGCTCCATTACGCTCCTACTTCGACGCTGCCGGAATCCTGACCGTGAGGCCGGGCGGAAAATCTGAACACGGGATCGGAGCGGCATTGAAAGGCGGACGGAATAATGAGCATCACAATCACAACGACGTGGGTTCCTACACCATCGCGGCAGGCAGTGAACTGATCGTCGGCGATCCGGGCGCGATTCCGTACACGGCCAAAACATTCAGCGACGAGCGCTATACCTACAAATCGCTCGGTTCCTACGGTCACCCGGTGCCGCTCGTGGCAGGTGCCCAGCAACGCACCGGAAAAGAGGCCCATGCGGAAATTGTTTCCACAAAGTTTTCGAATGAAAAGGATGTGATGGTGATGGACCTGACTTCGGCCTACGAGGTGCCCGCACTCCAATCGCTGAAACGCGAATTTTCCTATACCCGCGGAAAAAGCAATCTGCTCAATGTTACCGACGAAGTGGTTTTCGACACGCCGCAACGCTTTGAAACTCCGATCGTGACGCGGAGTAAATGGGAGAAAAATGGCAAAAACGGCATCCTACTCACCAACGGCGCCGAAAAGGTCGCCGTCACCATCGATACCAAAGGAATTCCATACGACATTGAAAATGAAGAGATCAGCGAAGAAAAGGGAGAACCTTACACGCGGCTGGCGGTGCGGCTCAAATCGCCCGTCAGGACTGCGAAGGTTTCTATCCAATATGCACCGGTCGTCAATCTATGAAAAATATGATGTTTAGACTAAAATACATTTCCCGAACCTGGATTGCAGGACTCCTTTCCCTGACCTTCCCGCTCGCGGCCCTGGCGCAGCACGATGCAATTCCGCTGCGCCCGATCGATCAGAAGCGCGTGGCGGAGATTGCCGGGATACTGACTGACCAGCCTTCGGGTTTCGGCGAACCCATATCGAACCGGCAGAAATGGGACCAGCTACGCAACTCGGGCGGATATGATGCTTTTTTAAAGGAGATGCAGACCTTTACTTTTCCCGAATTCGGCAAAGCCGACTATTTTTCGCTTTCCGACGGGAGTGCCACTTCCTCGGGGAAAGGTCTTACCATGATGCGTAACCGGGCAAAAGGATTGAGCATGGTCACAATCGCTGAATGTCTCGAAAACAATGGAAAATACCTGAAACAAACAGAAGCTGGATTGCGCGATATCATCCAGCAAAAATCCTGGGTTTCACCGCGAATCGATTACGATTTTATCAACTACAATGGCAAGCAATACACGATCGACCTCACATCGGCCTTATATGCCCACACCATTGCACAGACCCTGTTTTTGCTGGGCGACAAACTGAATCCCGAACTTCGTAAAGAGGCGGTACAGGCATTATATATACGCGTTTTTGATCCGTTAAAACGGATTTTTGAAAAACAGGATATCCAATACCACAACTGGCTGGTGGGTACCAACAACTGGAATGCGGTATGCCTTTCGGGCGTAATCGGTGCCGCGCTGACGGTGATACCCGACAAAAAAGAACGTGCATTTTACGCCTGGGTCGGGGAAGAATATTCGAAAAATACGCTGGCTGGTTTTGGCGATGACGGCTACTGCTCCGAGGGGGTAACCTACTTTAACTACGGTTTCGGGCATTACGCGATGCTGCGCGAAAACCTCTGGCAGGCTACCCGCGGGCAAATCGATCTTTTCAAGATCCCGAAAGTGCGGGAGATCGCGCAGTACATTCCGAAGCTGGAAGTGATCAATGGTGTTTTTCCAGCAATCTCGGATAGCAAAACCGGCAGCGCACCCGATTCGAGCCTGATGAACTACCTTAGCCGCAGCCTGAACCTGGGATTTTCGGCTTACGAAAACATCAAACTGACCGGCCGCGTGAGCAACAATCGCATGGATGTTTTTATGGTTTTCCCAAATTCGAACGATGCGGCCGGCAGTAGCAAAAAAGCGCTCAGCAAAAAGGAAAGTCCATTGCGGTCATTTTTTGATAAATCCGGCATTCTGGTTGTCCGGCCGAAGTCGGCGACCGCATTGGCGGCTGTGCTGAAAGGTGGGAATAATGCCGAGCACCACAATCACAATGATGTCGGTTCGTACTCGGTGGTTCTGGGAAAAGACATTCTGGCGGGCGATCCGGGCAGCATTCCTTATACTGCTAATATTTTCGATCCGGAGTTTCGGTATACATATAAATCCAACGCGTCGTATGGTCACCCGGTGCCGCTTGTTGCCGGTCAGCAGCAGAAAGTTGGTCCGGAGGCACAGGCAAAAGTAATGCGATCCGATTTCAGCGATCAGCAGGATATTTTGGTGCTGGACCTTGCCTCGGCCTACGATGCTCCTACCCTTTCAAAACTCGAAAGACATTTTGCGTACAACCGCACCGGATCCGGCTCGCTGTCGGTGGAAGATGTTTTTGAATTTTCACAACCCGAAAATTTCCAGACCGCCTGCATTACCCGCGCAAAAATCACCGCCACCTCGCCCGGCAAATGGTTACTCGCGATCGGCGACAGACAGGCTACACTCACCATGGATACCGGTGGATTAAAATACGATGTTACCCAGGAAGAAATCAGCGAAGGAGGCACGCCATACACGCGGCTGGCCATTGTTTTGAAAGACAAAAACAAAAAAGGGAAAGTTACCCTCACTTATCAGCCATGAAAACATTTGCCACATTCCTGATCGTATTGCTCTGTTTTATTACATTAAAAACAGTCGCCCAAACGCCCGAGACACCGCTCGTCTCCATTGATTTTGAAACCCTGAAAAAGGTACGGGACAGTGGAAAAAACATACAAGTGCCGATCAAAAAGCTGATCGAAAAGGCGGATAAGCTATTAAAAGCAAAGCCGCTCCAAGTTGTCGACGGGGACACGCCGCCTTCGGGGAATATGCACGATTTTTTCGCGATCGGAAAACTGGCATTTCCAAACCCAAAAACGCCGAACGGTATGCCCTACATCCGTAAAGACGGTGTCACCAATCCCGAAGCCGATGGCGACCGGTATGATCTGCACCGGTACAATACCACTTTGTCCAGGGTAAATGACCTTTCGCTCGCATGGTTTTACACCCGAGACGAGAAATATGCGAAAAAAGCGGCGGAACTGCTGCGCGTATGGTTCCTGGACCCGGATACCCGCATGAACCCCAACCTGAACAACGCCTCTGCCCTGCCGGGTGTGCACGACGGTATGCCGATCGGGATTATTTTCAGCGTCGCACTGATCCGGATGGTGGATCATGTGAAGATATTAGCATTGTCGAAAAGCTGGACGACTGAAGACAACAAGGGATTGAAAAAATGGTTTGCCGACTACCGCGACTGGCTGCTGGAAAGCGACCTGGGCAAGGTGGAAGCCAAGGCCAACAACAATCACGGGAGCTGGTATGCCGCGCAGGTAGCTGCATATTCCATTTATAATGGTGAGTTTGAAAAAGCTAAACCGATGATCGATCTGGCAAAAAAACAGATCGCCCAACAAATCGAGCCCGACGGAAGCATGCCACGCGAATACAAGCGGGAACGCTCGCTGCATTACTCCATTTACGGTTTGCAGGCATTTACTTACCTGGCCCGCTGCGGCGAGATCGTCGGAGAAAACCTCTGGGATTTTAAAAGTGCGGATGAGAAAAGCCTCCGTCTTGCCTTTTCATTTTTGTATCCTTATGTGACTTATACCAAAGAATGGCCGTGGAAGAACATTGCAAAAGGCGAACCGCTAGGTCGGGGCGTACTGGAAGTATACCAATGGGCTGCCAAAGCCTGGCCGGACAGTGAATTCGCACGCGTAAATCCGTCATTCTGGAAAGAAGTGCCGGCACAATCAGGCGATTACCTGTACTGGCCGCAACCTTAATTCAAAAACCTGCTAAACCCATGATGAACCGACGAGAATTTTTAAAAGATGCGCCCATTCTGATGGGCCTGATGCTGGGCGCAATGGAAAGCGCCTCGGCTGCTCCGGCCAAAGTAATTATCCTCCGCTCGTCGTGGCAGACCGTCAACATCGGGGACATCGGCCATACGCCGGGCGTTTTGACGCTTTTAGAAAAATACATTCCCCAGGCGGAAGTGAGGCTCTGGCCTTCGGATGTGGGCGATGGCGTGGAGGAAATGCTCGCAAAAAGATTTCCGAAAGTCAGGATCATAAAAACGGACGAAGAAAAGCAGAAGGCGCTGAAAGAAGGTGACTTCATGCTGCACGGCTCGGGACCTTCGCTGGTGGCGAGAAAGGATATGGATTTGTGGCGCAAACAGACGGGCAAACCTTACGGCATTTACGGCATTACCTTTCCGGGCGGCTACGTATTTCAGGATCAGGCCGCCACGTTCGATCCGCTGGACATGGAGATCATGAACCAGGCGCGGTTCTGCTACTTCCGCGACTCGGCCTCCTACGAATTCGCCAAAGCAAACGGACTCACCAACAAAGAAACCGGCTTCTCACCCGACGGTGCGTTTGCCGTGGACCTCCGCAACGACGCGCCCGCGATCGCATATTTGAAAGAACATAACCTCAAAGACGGGGAGTTTGTGTGCGTGATCCCGCAGTACCGTTTTACACCCTGGTGGGAGCTCAAAAGCAAAAATCGTCCGGTGGACAAAGCCAAAGAGGCATATAATGACAAAATGAAGGAGCAGGACAACAAGCCGATCCGCGAGGCCATTATCGCCGTCGTGCGGCAAACCAACAAAAAAGTCCTGATCGTACCCGAAAACGAAACGCAGGTGCGCATCGGCAAGGAAATGCTATACGACCCGCTGCCCGACGATGTGAAGGAGAAAGTAGTATGGCGCAGCACCTACTGGCTCACCGACGAGGCGATCAGTACCTATGTCCGCTCGGCGGGATTGTTCGGCATCGAAATGCATTCGCCCATTATGTGCGTCGCCAACGGGATTCCCGCGATCGTTTGTCGCTTCAAAGAACAAACCAGCAAGGGTTTTATGTGGAAAGATGTAGGCCTGGGAGAATGGCTTTTCGATCTGGACACCCCGGAAGACGTCGCCCGCATTACACCTGCAGTACTTGATATGATCCAGAATCCGGCAAAGTCGAAGGCGAAAGTGAAGAAAGCAATGAAGCTTGTCGATGGTATTTTTGAAAAGACGATGGGTGTTTTGAAAAAGGAAGTATATAGCTGAGCCGGACACCAAAAATGCCCAACCCAAAGGACCTGATTTAAAATCAGTCCGATTTGAATGGGCTCAAAACAATTGAAAAACGATTTGTCAAAAAAATCAAATGATGATGCAAACCAACCGCCGCCAATTTTTACGCACTTCCGGTCTTGCGCTGGCCGCGCTGATCAGTCAAAATCTGTCGGCCCAACCGGCTAAGAAAAAAGTAGTGATCCTTCGCTCGTCCTGGCAGACGGTCAACATTGGCGACATCGGCCACACGCCCGGCGTACTCACCATTCTGGAAAAACACCTCCCAGATGTGGAGATCAGGCTCTGGCCGAGCAGCATTGGTAATGGTGTAAAAGAAATTCTGGAACAGCGATTTCCGAAAGTGAAGATCGTAAACACGCCGGAGCTCATTAAACAGGCATTTGAGGAAGGTGATTTTCTATTGCACGGCTCCGGGCCTTTCCTGGTGGCGCGGGGCGATGTGAAAAAGTGGCGGCAGGAAACGGGCAAGCCTTATGGTATATATGGAATCACATTTCCCGGATTTTACGGCGCACCCACCGACGCGCAGGTCGCGTCGCTCAAAACCGACACCGAGCTGCTCACCAATGCGGCGTTCACGTTTTTCAGGGATTCACCGTCGCTGGATTATGCCAAGGCAAACGGTGTAAAATGCCCGATCATGGAATTTGGTCCCGACGGCGCATTTGCGGTAGACCTTCGAAATGATAAACTGGCGAATGAATTTTTGAAACAAAACAATCTGCAGGCGGGCAAGTTTCTGTGCGTGATCCCGCGGCAGCGTTATACGCCATACTGGGAGGTAAAATCCCGGAATACGCCATTTGACGCATTCAAAGACGGTAAAAACAAAGAAATGCAGGATCATGATAATGCGCCGCTGCGAGAGGCGATCATCGCTGTGCTGGACAAAACGGATCTGAAAATACTCATTTGTCCCGAAGACGAAACGCACGTAAAACTCGGCAAAGAAGCCATTCTTGACAAGTTACCTGAGAAATACCGCAGCCGCGTAGTGTGGCGCGACCGCTACTGGCTGACGGACGAGGCATTGAGCACCTACCTGAAATCCGCCGGATTGTTCGGACTGGAAATGCATTCGCCGATCATGTGCATCGGCCACGGCATTCCGGCAATCGTTTGCCGGTTTACCGAACAAACGACCAAAGGTTTTATGTGGCGTGACATTGGGCTCAACGACTGGCTTTTCGATATGGACAAACCGGACAAAGTTGCCCGCATTGTGCCGACGGTACTGGCGATGGCGCAAGATCCGGTACAGGCAAAGCAGAAAGCATTGAAGGCAAAAAAAGTTGTAGAAGGCCGTCAGAAGGCAACCATGCAAATTTTGAAAAAGGCTCTTTCTTAACGTCTCTATTTCATTCCGGAAAGCATTGGGTAATGTGAAATTCAGGCACTGCGTATAGCTAGCTTCGTTCACTCCTCAATGCTATTCCGTCAATGTTTCTTTCAGCTAAAACACAAATCTTCTCAAAGTATAAACTTTTTACCAGGCGCTTTATGTGCTGAATACGGCTGTCAGGAATGGATTTGCCCGCCATTCTTTCCGGTCTGTATATCTCTCAATTTAGCCCTAAAACAAAGTGAGTATCAATACTTCGAAGTCGGATTTGTGGAAGGCATTTCAGCGGGGAGATGAAGAAGCGTACAGTGAACTCTACCGCACACATATCAAGCATATGTACCGGTACGGCATGAGCCTGGTGCCGGTTTCGGAAGCTTTTGTCCTGGACTGCATCCATGATGTATTTATGGAAATATGGATGAAACGTGACCGTATCACCGAGCCCGACAACATCAAATTTTATTTATTAAAAGCATTAAAAGTCCGCATACTGCATTTATTTGCCCGCACAGAACGCCCCTACGAATCTTTTCACGACAGCAGTTTCAATGAGCTCTGGGAAGAACCATCGACAGAAGAAATATTTTCACAGCAGGAAGAGACGGTTAACCGAAAGGAATTTGTCGAAAACCTGATCAGTAAACTTCCGCCCCGGCAGCAGGAAGCGATCCGGCTGCGGTTCATCGAAGAACTCGACTACGATCAGATCGGCGTCCTTTTATCAATCAATCATCAATCCGCCAAAAACCTGATTTTCAGAGCGATAGAGAACATGCGCGGGTGGCTTCTTTCAGCTTTTGTGATTTTTTCGAGTTTTTTTTAATTTATCTGAGTACGCAAACAAGGTTTTTGTCATCTATTACAAATAAATCTTGTTTCCGTGCAACAACCTTACCAATCTTACAGCGCTTCCGATTTTGTTTGTGATGACCATTTTCTGGCTCATCAGCTCTCCCCTACGGATGAGTCAGAGCAGTTTTGGCATGATTGGCGAATTCAGAATCCTTCACGTGAGCAGCATTACCACCAGGCTCAGCAGCTGCTGGAAGCGGTCCGGCTGGGACTGAGCGATTATGCAAGAAATTATCTCTCTGAGGAAGCGGAAGCCCGACTATTTGACCGCATCCATTCATCGAAATCGCAAATCAAATCCGGGCAACCCGGATTCAAAATCACCCGCAATCCCTGGTTTTTGCGCGGGATCGCGGCGTGTCTGATATTCGTATTGGCACTGGGTGCCTGGCAGTTGAAAGACAAATGGATGCAGCCTTCTTTGTATAAGCAGCAGGTGACGAATCTCCCGGTGCCGGCGATTGAAAAAATCAACGATAAGTCCGCGCCAGAGCTGACAACACTCCCGGACGGTTCGACCGTTGAGCTTTTTCCGGGCAGCCGGCTTAGTTATCCGACAGATTTCGGGAAGACGAACCGCACGGTATATCTTCTGGGCAAGGCCCGGTTCGATGTACGTAAAAATCCTCAGAAGCCATTTTATGTGTATTCCAACGAGCTGGTAACCAAAGTATTAGGAACCGTTTTTTCAGTTGAAGCCTTTGAAAAGGATAATGCGCTAAAAATTGTGGTAGAGCATGGACAGGTGAGTGTTTATCAGCAAAAGAATCCTGATACTAAATCTGCCCGAACGATTTTACAAGGCGTGCTGCTCAAACCGAACCAGCAGGTCGTGTTCTCCCGCGAAAGCAAGCAGTTCAGCAAGACGGTCGTTGCCGAGCCGGCGCTGGTAGATGATCGCATTGTCGACAAGAACAGCTTTGTTTTCGAAGAAACGCCGGTTATCGCTGTGTTTGAGCTACTTAAAAAAGCGTACGGACTAGATATCATCTATAATGAAGAAATTTTGAAAGGCTGTCAGCTGACGGCGTCGCTTGCAGATGAGCCGGTATTGAAAAAACTGGATATCATCACGCAGTCCATAGGTTCAAGTTATGAGATGGTGGAAGGCCAGGTGATCATCGTTTCAAATGGCTGTAAATCGCCATGACCATTTAGCCCAATCTCGAAAAAGCATTGAATTAAAGTATCCCTAACCATAAAAGTCAGTTCCGCTCGATCCAATGCCGACCCTGGCATCGGGGCACAGCAACAGCTGTCCGGGAAAAGTACGTCCCTATTTTTAAACCCAACCAAGAAGGTAATATGAAAAAAAGTATCCCTTTATTATTCAAAGTTTCGCTGGTACAAGTCTTTATTGCCCTCACTTTCGCGAGTTTGTCCTGGGCCACCCACGTTTCTGCGCAGGAAGTGCTCGAACGGCGACTATCCATTCAAATGCAGGGTGAGAAGGTCAAGAATGTGCTGAGCAGGATCGAGTCACTGACAAAGGTGAAGTTTTCTTACAGTCCGCAGATCGTGCAGTCGAACCGGAAAGTCTCCATTGAACTACGAAATGCAACCCTCGCGCAAGTGCTGGATAAGTTATCCCTGACGCTGGGACTTACTTATGATGTGAGTGGCAACCAGATCATCCTGAAAAACCTGCCGGCTGTCCGGTCGGATATTCAGCCGGCCGACAACGAACCGTTGACAAAACCGATGCAAACCAAACAGGCGGACAGGCAGATCAAAGGAAAAGTGACGGATGAAAAAGGGGAAGTACTGCCGGGAGCCAACGTACTGCTTAAAGGGACCACGACAGGTACGACTACCGACTCGGAGGGAAATTTCTCACTGAATGTCGGAGACGCCGGCACGCTGGTCATTTCGTCGATCGGCTACAACGAACAGCAGGTTGTGCTGGATGCGAGGTCAACTTACGACATCCGGCTGAAAGCGGATATTAAGGCGCTCAACGAGGTGGTCGTGATCGGGTACGGGGCGCAGTCGCGAAAGACGCTCGCGACTGCCGTGGCAAAAGTGGAAGGAAAAATGATCGGTTCGCAGCCGGTAGGTACTCCCGGCGAAGCTCTTGCCGCGCTGGCCTCCGGCGTGCAGGTGCAATCCGACCGCGGGGGCACGCCCGGCGCAGCGCCTACCATCCGGATCCGTGGAGTGGGATCTCTGGGTACTAACAGTACGCCGCTTTATGTCGTGGATGGTTATCCGCTGCAGGATGCCAGCCAGTTTAACCTCATCAACCCGCGGGATATCGAGTCCATGGAAATCCTGAAAGATGCAGCGTCAGCGGCCATTTACGGGTCCCGAGCGGCAAATGGAGTCGTTATTGTCACGACAAGACGTGGGAAAGCAGGTAAAACCAGCTTTAATTTTTCAGCTTACACGGGTATTCAGCAGATCAGCAAAAAAGTGGATGTGCTCAACCGGGATGAATACATAGAACATGCCGGCTACATTGGCCGGCTCAGAAATCTGTCTGTTCCATTGTCATTCACTGCAAACCCAGATAGTCTCCCTGATACCGACTGGCAGGATGAGATCTACCGTCTTGCACCTATGTCAAACTATGAAATTTCGGCAACCGGTGGCAGTGAAAAAGTCCGTTTTGCCATTTCCGGTGCCTATTTCAAACAGGACGGTGTTTTAAAAGGCACTTCGTACCAGCGCTATAATGTGCGGTTCAACCTGGATGCAGACCTCAGCTCGAAGCTCCGGATCGGGGTATCGATCGCGCCTTCGTATTCACGGCAATTTCAGCAGCAGGCTGCGGGGCAGTTCAGTGGTTCAAACAGCAGCGAGACGAATGGAACGCGCACTGTTCCCAGCGCGGTGATTTCTGCGATCAACATGCCTCCGACGATCCCGGCTTATTTGCCAAATGGGGATTACGCGCAGGGTTTTAATGGAAATACAACCCCGAGCGGAACGCCGTTTTACCAGCCTAACCTGTTTAATCCGCTGGCTGTTATAGAGCTTAATAAAAACCGATATAAAAACTACCGCCTATTCGGAAACAGCTACCTTGAATTCGAGCCCATTACAAATCTGAAACTGAAAACTTCCGTAGGCTCAACCATGAATATTACGGACCAGTATTCCTACATTCCGGCCACCATGGCCAGCGAACAGGCGCCTACTGCCAATGCATCTAACCCGGTACTGGGCCAGATTTATTCCAGGGAAGCCCAGAATGTGGGCATCGACTGGCTTTGGGAAAACACGGCTTCTTATAACAAAGGGGTTGGCGGTCATAATTTTTCACTGCTGGCGTTGTATTCCGTCCAAAAATTCCAGTCGAAAGCTACGGCTGTCCTGGGAAGGGCTGGTAGCTTTACAACGGACGTGCTGCAAAATCCGCTGGCATCGCCCGATCTGGTCGGCCAGCTGGATTACGATCAGAACGCATTCCTTTCCTACGGCGGGCGGCTCATGTATGATTATAAAAGTAAATACCTTTTTTCGGCTGCATTACGCCGGGACGCATCCTCCCGTTTTGGCCCGAACAATCGTTTTGCAACATTTCCTTCCTTCTCGGCCGGCTGGCGCATTTCCGAAGAAAAATTCATGGAATCGCTTGCTAATGTGCTGAATGAGCTGAAAATCAGGGCGAGTTATGGAGAAACCGGGAATGCCAATATCGGGAGTTTTACCTGGGCCAACAGAATGGCGGGCAGCAATTACAGTTTCGGGCAAACCCGCGCTTTTGGGTATGAACAAAATGGTTTCGTCAATTACGACCTGACCTGGGAGAAAAACAGCCAGGCAGACATTGGTCTGGAAGCAGGGTTTCTGGGAGATAAATTTTCCATATCCATTGACTATTACGACCGGAAAGCGAAAGGAATGCTTTTTCAAAAAGATCTGCCGGGCATCGTAGGCAGCGCGACCAGTTTCCGCACGAACCTGGGAAGTCTCCAGAACCGCGGGCTTGAACTTTCGGCGAAAGCGAACTTGCGGTTAGGCGCTGTACTGTGGTCGATCGACGGCAATATCTCCGGGAACCGAAGCAAAGTACTTGATCTGGGCGGCCCCGCTTTCCTCACTCCCCAGGCGTCTATCGGAGGCTGGAACAATGTGTACCAGGTACGGGTGGGCGATCCGCTGGGAAATATGTATGGGTTTGAAGTCGAAGGTATTTTCAAAACTGCGGAAGACCTTAAAAACCATGCACAGTACACCACCGGTGATAAGGTCGGGAACTGGATGATCAAAGATCAGAATGGCGATAACAAAATCGACGAGTCCGACCGGACACTGGTGGGCAAAGGTGTCCCGAGTTTCATTTACGGGATGTCGCATTCGGTGCAATACAAGAATTTCGATCTCAGTGTAATCATTCAGGGTGTGCAGGGCGCGAGCCTGATCAACGGAAACCTGCGTCATAATTTCGGTACCGTCAATTTCAATACCGTCCCGATGTACTTCCGGAATATGTTCGATCCTGCCAATCCGGACCGGGATGTGGAATTTCCAATGGCCGGTGCGGGAGGAATCGCCCCCAACAACAATCTGACAAACCGCCAGGTTTTTGATGCCTCATTTCTCAGGGTCCGGAATGTGACGATAGGCTTCAACCTGCCCGCAACCATTCTGAAAACCATTGGATTACAATCACTGCGCATTTACGCATCAGGCCAGAACCTGTTCACTTTTACAAAATACACCTGGTATAATCCCGAGACCAATGTAAACGTCGACGCTCCGGTGCAGATCGGCATCGACCAGGGCACGTATCCTGCAACGCGCACCTATACATTAGGATTGAACATTGGCTTTTAATACATGGAAACCCATCATTTATCGAAATTGAAGCGTATGAAAATTCATAAATTAGTACTGGCAGCTTCCCTTTTTGTAGCCAGCAGCTGCGGGAAAGATTTCGTAGATCTCAACCCGCAAGATGTCATCCCGGTCGGGGGATTTTATAAAACCGAATCCGATATCAAATCCGCATTGACGGGTACTTATGGATATTTACGGGGGATTTATAATGGGTACTGGCAGTTTTTCGAATTGCCTTCCGACAACACGCAAACGTTCACTGAAAGTGAATCTGGAAGCGGCGGTTTGGATAAACTGACCTACCAGCCTGTTACCACCAACGTTTCTTCCGGCTGGAACAGCATGTACCACGCCATCGCCGATTGCAACGCCATTCTCGACCGGATCGGGCCGGTAACCATGGCCGAGGCGAACCGTAGCCGCTACATCGCAGAAGCGAAATTCATCCGTGCGCTGATGTATTTCAATCTGGTGCGAATGTACGGCGGCGTTCCATTGATCCTGAAACAGATTGAAACAGAGGCCGAAGCCTACACGTATATCCGGAGTACCGAGGCAGAGGTTTATGCACAGATTGAAAAAGACCTGGCCGGGGCGGAAACCGTTTTACCTCTCCGGTATGGCACTGCCGACGTAGGCCGGGCCACAGCAGGTGCAGCCAAAGCACTGCTGGGCAAGGTATATCTTCAGCAAAAGAAATGGGTTCCTGCCGAATCGAAATTGGCGGAGGTCATCGCACTGGACGTTTACAAGATTTTGCCTACTGTTAATGCCGTTTTTGGTGTGGGGAATGACAACAATGCTGAGATTATTTTTTCAATACAATACCTCGGCGGCGGGTTTGGAGAAGGTAACTCATTTGCACACGCTTTTGCCCCGCAGACATCGGGGTCATCCATTGTAAGCGTGGTGGCGTCCAGTACCAACATCGGCACCCAGGATCTGTACGACTCATTTGCAGCCGGGGATTTGCGCCGGGATGCATTTCTAGGGGTTTTTCAAAATGGTAAAAACCCTAACATTTATTATTGGGCCAAAAAATTCGTCTACAACATTAACCAGCAAAATGAAGGCAGTAACGATTGGCCGGTAATCCGCTATGCCGACGTGCTGCTGATGTACGCCGAAGCTTTGAACAATAACAACAAGACTACCGAGGCGCTTACGCAGGTGAATGTCATTAGGAAAAGGGCGGGGCTACCGGTATTGGCGGGCTTATCCAAAGAGGCCACCCAGCTTGCCATTGAAGCCGAGCGAAGAGCGGAGTTGTGTTTTGAGGGACACCGCTGGCCGGACCTCATCCGCTGGGGAAAGGAAGTGTCCACGATGCAGGCATTCAAAGCAAAATACACGGCCATCGACCCTCTCCTGGCTAATATGAATGTAACTGCGGACAAGAAGTTGCTGCCGATTCCGCTCCGGGAAATCAACCTGAACCCGAAACTGACCCAGAATCCCGGTTATAACTAAGAAGCAGCGATTATTCAGCCAACCCATTGTTTAGAATCAAAAATATGGCCTTACTTAATGAAGAAATATCACGCAGGAATTTTTTCCGCTCGGCATCCACGTTCGCCGGCGCGGCGATCGTTCCCGGCCTGAACCAGCAGGAACTGGCATCCGAGGGCTTTGATGAAACGGCTTATTTTAAAGAACCGTCGGTCAACCTGCCCGTTAAAGGGGATGTGGACGTGCTGGTGTGCGGGGCTGGCCCGGCTGGCGTGGCCGCCGCGATCACGGCAGCACGCTCGGGCGCAAAAACGCAGCTGATCGAACTGGCCGGCTGCCTCGGGGGCGTCTGGACTGCCGGATTGCTTACCTGGATCTTTGATTTTGATAAACCGGGCATTACCCGTGAGATCGTGAGCAAGCTCGACGAGCGCAATGCACGGTCTAAATATGGGAATGAGCCGGCCAAAAACTTTGTGTATGCGCCTGAGGCGATGAAAATCCTTTTGGAAGAAATGTGCGCCGAAGCGGGTGTTGAATTTGTGCTCCATACCCGCGTCGCGGCGGCCTACAAGGATAACAAGCGGCTAACTACCGTGGTGACCGAATCCAAATCGGGGCGGCATGCCTGGCGCGCGAAGGTATTCATCGATGCCACCGGCGACGGCGATGTAGGCGCATTTGCAGGAAATGGCTGGGAAACCGGATTTGCTACCGATCAGGAATGCCCCTGCCAGCCGCTGACACTGAATGCATTGGCTATCGTGAAAGACGCCAGTGCGATCCGGGATTACATTTCATTTTATGAGTTTAAAGATGAAAGCGGCGAGCTCAAATTTGGGACGCACCATGGCCAGGCGTCGGCGAGACTGATGAAAGAGATCAACCGGGCGGGGCTGAAACCATCTTACGGGCGACCTACCATTTTTCAGATCAGCGGGAACCTGGTCATGCTCATGTTAAATCATGAATACAATGTCCGGGCTTTCAATGCCGACGAAGTTTCCCAGGCAACGATACGCGCCAGGGCTGAAATTGACCGGATTGTGAGAGGATTAAATAGTCTGGGCGGAGTTTGGGAAGGCATGCAGATCGCCTACTCCGCGGAGCAGATCGGTATCCGGGACGGCAGGCGTCTTCATGGAAGATACCGGGTTACCAAAAAAGATGTACTCACCGGTTCCAAACACGCCGATGGTGTGACCAACCCTACTTTTAATGCAGACATCCACAGCGCCGATCTTGACAACAACCATTCCGGCGGACCAATCCAGATCTTCAAGGTAGCGCCCTATGTGATCCCACTCAGGTCGCTGATCGCGCGGGACGTGGACGGGCTGATGATGGCCGGACGCTGTATTAGCGGTGATTCCACGGCGCATGCAAGTTACCGCGTCACAGGAAATGCGGTGGCGATGGGCGAAGCTGCCGGCTGCGTAGCTGCCATTGCGGCCAAAAGCAAGCGAATGCCGCACGATGTAAACTGGAAAGAAGCGGAGGATTTTTTAACAAAACTCGGCATGAGAGAGTGATCAGGATATTGATTATCAGGCAGATAGTTGGTTTAATTAATGATGTTTAAATGATGAAATCAAAGATATATTCCCTGATCCTGGGCCTTTTTTACTTTCCAGTTTCAGTTGCGACGCTACACGCGCAGAGTGAGTTTGCCGGTCAGAAAACCAGCTTACCCGAATCTAAAATAGTCAAAGGAGCTGACGGGAAATTTTCCGACAAGCGGGATGGGAAAAGTTACAAAACCATCACGATCGGAGAACAGGTTTGGATGGCGGAAAATCTCGACTATCAATCCAAAACAGGATCATGGAGCTACGACAACGACCCTAAAAATGCCAAAACGTACGGAAGGTTATATAATTGGGAAACGGCAAAGAATGTCTGCCCGAGCGGCTGGCATCTGCCGGGCGACGATGAATGGAAAGCGATGGAAATTTACCTCGGCATGAAGCCTACCCAGGCAAATGTGGACCGCTACCGCGGTACCGATCAGGGAGGAAAGCTCCGAAGTACGGGGACGATCGAGGCGGGTGACGGGCTGTGGGCGGCGCCTAACAAGCTGGCATCCAACGAGAGCGGTTTTTCGGCAATCCCGGGCGGTAACCTGGAAGCGGACAGTACTTTTCTTTTAAAAGGCCATTATGGCTTTTGGTGGACATCTACAGAAAATTCATCCCGCAACGCCTGGTATCGCTTCTTGTCTTTTATGGATCCGGAGGTGATCCGCTATCCTACTTCCAAAAATCTGGGATTTAGTGTTCGGTGTGTAAGGGATTCATCTCAAAAAACAGGTCAGGGAAGTGGGAAATGACAGATCCACTACCCTATATTTTTCTACTGCCTCTTTTTTATGCGAATCTTACTTACACTTTTAATAATCGCGTTTACCTCCGCTGCCCGCGCACAAAGTCCGCAGGCTCCCGTGTTACTTCGCACCGATCTTTTGCTGCATTCCGATAGGGTGTGGCAAAACGGGTTCCTGACTAATCTGACATTACCGCAGGCGGATTCAACCGCATTCAATGGGCAACTCGCGCTCATCCGCAGCCAGTATCCTTCATTCAGCTGGGTACTCGCGGATACCGTCGCTAGTTACCGCCAGACTGCGTATCAGATCGTTTTGTCATCTGTTGGAAAAAATAAAGGAGCAGGCCAGGTAAATGTGTGGGATTCCGGCAAGGTGAAAAGCAGGCAAAACACATGCATTTTACCAAAAGAAAAAGCATTGCAGCCCGGCCGGATCTATTACTGGAAAGTGAAAGTATGGGACCAGAACGAAGCCGAAAGTCCCTTTTCTCTTGCAAAAGCATTTCAAACTGCGGATAGTCTCAAAGCGTACGAACCTCCTTTTTCACCGCTGGTCAAAGCATATCAGCAGCCGGTAAATGAAAAAGCATTTGGTAATAAAAATAGTGTCTACGATTTCGGAAAAGATGCTTTTTCACAACTGGTAATCTCCATTCTAGCTGGTAATGAGCAGGATACCGTCTGGGTGCATTTCGGGGAGGCCGTTACACCCGACGGGCATGTCGACAGAAAGCCAGCAGGAACACTACGTTACCGGCGGATTCCACTCGTGCTTCAACAAGGTACCGGCCAGTACCAGGTACACTTTCCCGCCGACAAACGTAATACCGGCCCGAAAGCGATCCTGATGCCGGATTACATCGGCGAAGTGCTGCCATTTCGCTATGCGGAGCTGGAATTGCCCAATCAAAAAGTCAAAGTCGGTCAGGTTTCGCGGCTTACGGTTACGTACAGCTTCGACGATCAGGCATCTCATTTCACGAGCTCGGATACGACGCTCAACCGCATTTGGGACTTGTGTAAATATTCGATCAAGGCCACGACTTTCAGTGGATATTATGTGGATGGAGACCGCGAGAGGATTCCTTATGAGGCCGATGCTTACATCAATCAGCTTTCGCATTATGCCACCGATGTGGAGTACAATATGGCAAAACGTTCGCTGGATTACCTCGTGTACCACGCCACCTGGCCGACGGAATGGTCACTGCAGAACCTGCTCATCGCCTGGTACGATTACCTGTATTCCGGGGATATCCGTACCGCCCGTGCGCTTTATCCTGAACTGAAAGCCAAAGTACTGCTGGCGCTCGCGCGCCCGGACGGATTGATCAGCACCCGCACAGGAAAGCAAACCTCGGAATTTACCAAATCCATCCATTTCGAAACGTTCGACGGAAAGGCTACTTTACAGGATATCGTCGACTGGCCGCAAAAAGGGGTTTTGGGATTAGGGAAAAAGGAAGCCGGGGAAACGGACGGTTTTGTTTTCACGGATTACAACGCGGTAGTGAATGCATTTCATTATCAGGCACTGCTTTATTTAGGTGAAATCGCCTCCGTAATTGATGAAAAACAAGATGCGGCAGTGTATCAGAAGGCAGCTCAAAAAGTTAAAACTGCATTTCAAAAAACCTTTATCGATCCGAAAACCGGCCTGATCAGAGACGGCGAGGGCACGGATCATTCGTCCCTGCATGCCAATATGATGGCGCTTGCATTCGGGCTAGTCCCTGAAAAATTGCAGCAGAAAGTACTGGACCACATTCGTTCTCGGGGAATGGCGTGCAGCGTGTACGGTTCCCAATTTTTGCTAGACGGACTTTACAATGCGCAGGAATCCGATTATGCACTTGCATTAATGACCTCGACGCAGCAACGCAGCTGGTATAATATGATCAAAACCGGCTCAACGATCACCACCGAAGCCTGGGACACCAGCTACAAGCCCAATCAGGACTGGAACCACGCCTGGGGCGCCGCACCTGCGAACATCATTGTCCGCAAACTAATGGGCATTGAACCACTCACACCGGCATTCGGGACCGTGAGCATTAAGCCGCAACCCGGCACGCTTGCGAATGCGCAATTGCAGTTAACGACTTTGAAAGGCGTAATAAAAGTGGATTCTGAGAATACGGGGCAAAAATTCAGTTTGAAGGTGAATTTGCCTGCCAACATGGAAGGCGTGATTTACATTCCGCGCCGGTTTGCCAAAAGCAAGCTTACCTCAAACGGCCGCGCCGTGAAAGCTACGCAGGAGGGAGACTTTTACCGTATCGCGGAAGTGGGCTCGGGCAATCATCAATGGGAAGTCGTACCAGTACCTTAACTGTAACCGGGCATGATAGAACTTGGGAGGCTGATTTTGTCCGGAATGCTGTTTACCGGTTTTACTATTACAGCTGCATGGCTTGATACAGGACCGATCCGCTATTTCAACATTCCGACGGTTTCACTTCCCGGAGAAAAAACGGTTTCACACATTTTAAAATTTGACGATGACGACGTTGCCGATACGCTTTTCGAAGTCAGGTCGGCGGAAGGTTATCCGGTAAGTTATTTTCGCAACATCCGGACCAGCGTTTGTTTTGATAATAAATGCAGGCTGCTGGCTATTAGGCTCTACTGGAATATTACAGGACGGTATCTGGGCTATGAGGTTCCGAAAGGCGAATACCTCAGCAAAGCGGAGCATGAACCTTTTAAAGCGGAGGAATATGCCCGGCTGCATCAGATTCTGTCTGACGAAAATTCGCCATTGCGCAGCTTTACCTATGAGGACCTTGCACCCGGAGGGAACCAGGAAAAGGCCGGTGTCGACGGGGTCAGCTCCGCCACTTCCAAAGATGTGTTGAGCTATGTGGTGGAGGGGGCTGTGTATACCACTTATAAGATGTGGCATATTCTCTATGGAACAACTCAAACGGAAGTGATCAGGCTGACAAAGACCCATTTAAATGAAGATCTGGTTCTGAAAATTTTAAATAGCCCCGATCGTAGCGACAAGGTCTGGGCGCTCGATCAGGTCAACGGCCGATTTGAGAATGCTTCAAGAATCCCAAAAAAGATCATTGAACTGGTTGATAGCCGTGATTTTCACCTTTCGGAACAAGCGTTGAATTCGGTTCATCCAAATGCATTCACATCCGATTCTTTGCAGCTTTTGCTTCTGGCAAAATTCAAAACCGGGAATTACAATTTAAAGAATAGTATCGTCACTAAATGCAGGCAGGTATCAAAACTGAATGCTGCATTTAAAACGGCATTGACGAATGAGCTGCAAACCAGCCAGGGTACTTTATTTGTAAATACGCTCGAATTATTTAAAAATCCCGGGAATAACAATGCTGAAACCACGCGGGTGATCGCCAATCTAATGGGTAGTGAAAACCGTTTCATTGCCCGCAAATCATTCGATTTCTTGAAGAAACTTGAAAATAAAAATCCACGGGTGGAAGAACTGGTGCGGCAGTATGAGGCGAAAAACGGCCTGGATAACTGAGGTACTTTTGAAATTCGAATACGGTCAGTTCTAACATGGATCGTTTGGCAGAAGAACAAATCGGGGAAATAATAGCGAATATTTTGTGTCGCAAACATATTATTCCTACTTTTCGGGTACGTACCCGTTAATTTTAATAGCTTATCTATTCACCAAAACACATGTTAAACTTTAATTGCCTGTATAACACCGGGTACGTAACCGAACTTCAATTGTTTTTTGACAATTGGTAACCTTAAACCTTAACATATGCTTTTCAAACTCTTCTACAAGACCACGGCAGCGTTACTGACCGTCACGCTTTGTATGTTCGCTGAGGTCCAGGCCATTGCCCAGGACCTTCGGAATGTTCAGATTACAGTATACGACAGTACTTCTAAAACGACGCTGCCAGGCGTGAATGTTGCGATCAAAGGCACTACCCGGGGCGGAGCAACGGATGTGGATGGAAAATTGAAAATCCAGCTGGCCGGTGACGAGATCATCGTCGTATCGTTCATCGGATATGAGAAAAAAGAACTTATAGTCGGTACCAGATCGGAAATCGAGGTAATGCTCAGCGCAAGCCAGACGATGCTCGACGAGCTGGTTGTTGTGGGCTACGGAACACAGAAGCGCAGCGAGCTCACCGGAGCGGTGACTTCCATTAAAGCCGATGAAATCCAGAAAGTGCCTACCAACAGTTTTACCAGTTCGCTCCAGGGAAAAATCCCGGGGGTTTTTATTAACCAAACCAGCGGAGCGCCCGGCGGGGCTGCATCTGTCCGAATACGGGGTGTGGGGACTACCGGGGGCAACCAGCCTTTATATGTCGTTGACGGTTTTCCGCTGGGCGGCGGCGGCATGGGTATTTCCGGAAGTTCCGATCGCATCGACGGACTTTCGATCGTGAACCCCAATGACATCGAATCGATCGAAGTGCTGAAAGACGCTGCTGCCGCGTCCATTTACGGTGCCCGCGCGGCGAATGGCGTAATTTTGATCACAACTAAAAGAGGTAAGGATGGTTCCACGCGCATTAACCTGGATGCTTACACCGGCATGCAGCAGTTATGGAGAAAACCTGATTTCCTGAATGCAACCGAATTTGCCACCTTAGCGAATGAGCTTTACACCAATTCGGGCATGACGCCGAATCCTGAATGGGCCAATCCGGCTTCTTTCGGGACCGGCACGAACTGGATCAACCAGGTATTCCGGACTGCGCCTGTTCAGAATTACGATCTCCGGATCTCCGGCGGCAGCAAGAAAATCTCAGGCGCATTGTCGCTGGGCTACCGCGACCAGGCGGGTACATTAATAGAAACCTGGTACAAACGTTTCACCGGACGCATTACGGGTGACCTGAAAGTGAACGACAAGCTCCGTTTCGGAAGCTCACTTGCCTTTGCAATCTCACGCGCGAAAGGTCAGCAAAACCAGGAAATGCGGATCGGGATCTTTAACCTTGCCCAGCAATTTTACCCGACACTCGGCCCGAACGATGTGGTAAATGGCTCCTCTGCCTATTATACCACGCAGGGAGACAATCCATTGCTCCGTGCAAAATCGATTGATAATCAGCTGAAAAACATGCGGATGTTCGGTAATATTTTCGGGGAATATGAAATATTGCCGGGTTTACGCTGGAAAACCAATGTGGGGCTGGATACGGATAACAACCGCGCGAGAACCTGGGAGCCGAAGGCCGAAAGAGGGCATTACCGCAACTTGCAGGCCATTTTAGGCGAAACATATTCGCAAGGCCTGAACTGGCTTCTTGAAAATACATTATCGTATTCGGTTTCCTTGGGCAGCCACAAAGTCTCGGCAGTAGCAGGACAAACGGCCCAGAAAAATACCGTCAACTGGATCGGCGTGACTGCACGTGACTTTCAGAATGAACAATTACAGGTGGTGAACGGAAGCAAGGATACGGAACGCCGAGCGACCGGAACCGGGTCCGACTATACGCTGGCTTCCTACCTGGCGCGCGTCAACTACTCCTTCAAAGACAGATACCTGCTTTCTGCCAGCGTTCGTCGCGACGGTTCGTCCAACTTCGGCCCAAACCACAAATGGGGTAACTTCCCTTCCGTATCGGCCGGCTGGAACATTTCTGAGGAAACATTCATGAAAGATATTTCCGCGGTAAGTTCACTGAAACTGCGCGCCAGCTGGGGCCGGCTTGGAAATGATGCCATCGGTTCTTTCGGATATCTGAGCAGCATCCGGCTTGGGACTGTCAACGATAACTACGTACTCGGCGCAGGCCAGGCGCTCGAAATCGGTGCATCCATGTCCCGCCCCGGCAACCCCGACCTGAAATGGGAAACCAGCGAGCAAACCAACTTCGGGATCGATGGTAATTTTCTTAATGAGCGGCTGTACCTGACGGCGGATTATTATATCAAAACCACCAAAGACATGCTCGTGAGCCTTCCTGTTTCCATCGAAGCCGGATTCCAAACGGCTCCTTCCGTCAATGGAGGAAAAGTGCGTAATAGCGGCGTGGAGCTGCTGATCGGCTATCGCGGTGAGGCCGGAGCATTTACATACGATGTGAGCGCCAACATGGCTACGCTTAAAAACGAAGTGCTCAGTCTCGGCGTGGGACAACCGATTACCGGTCCTACCCTCAACTTTACAAGTATCAGTCCTTCCTACACGCAGGTTGGTCAATCGATCGGCTATTTCCGGGGCTATGTGGTAGAAGGAATTTATCAAACCAATGACGAAGTAAACAAAACGCTTCAACCCAATGCGGTAGCGGGGGATTTCCGGTACCGGGATGTGAATGGGGATAACCGGCTCACCGATGCTGACCGCGTGAACCTGGGCAGTCCGTGGCCTACATTGACCTACGGAATGAACCTGGATCTTGGTTACAAAGGCTTTGATTTAAATGTCATGCTCCAGGGCATTTCAGGAAGCGAGGTATTCCATTCAAATAAATTTGCGATTTATCCGCTCAAATATTTTGGCGGCTCGGGCGTGGTGAACGGTTCCCGGGAAGTACTGGACCGGTGGACGCCCGGCAGTGGAAAAAACGAAATACCACGTCTTGCCTATGTCGATGCCAATGGAAACTACGCCAACAGTTCTTCATTCTACGTGGAAGACGGAGACTATATGCGGATCCGGAACATCACGCTGGGTTACAGGATCCCTCAGGATTTGCTCGCCAAAACGCGTGCATTCCAAAGTGCCCGTATTTATGTGAGCGCGCAAAACCTGTTCACATTCACCAAATATTCCGGGTTTGATCCTGAGATCGGCAGCATTGATCCATTGCAATCAGGGGTGGATAATGGCGTGTACCCGCAACCGAGAACATTTATGGTCGGCGTGAGCCTTGGTTTTTAATCTTAATCCTGAACAACATGAAAAAATATATCAAATACATCGGCACGTTTCTGATTGTGGCTTCGATGGCATCCTGCGGTGATAAATTCTTAACCCTTACCCCGAAGGATATTCTCACCGACGCCAACTTTTTTGTCTCAGAATCCGACGCCCAGGCTTCGCTAACCGGCATTTACGCCATTTTACAGCGCGAAGAAACGTTCAGTAATGTGCGTGATGCGGCGGATATCGAATGGGCCATGGCCGGTGATATGTACGAAATGGACGGCAGCGCCAACCGGATCGAACTTCATTCGCTGAGCCTCCCTTCCAACAATACCATTTTGCGGGATGTTTATCAGGGAGCCTACCAGGGCATTGGCAGGGCCAATATTGTCATCGGCCGAGTATCTGCGATGGATAACATCGACCCGGCTGCAAAAGCCAGTATAATTGCCCAGGCCAAGTTCCTCAGAAGTCTGTTTTACTATCGGCTCGTAAGTTACTGGGGCGGCGTTCCATTGGTTACAGAGGAACTGAATGCAACCTCAAAACTGGACATTCCGCGGTCCCCGGCAGCAGACGTATGGGCACTGATCGAATCCGATCTGAAAGAAGCAGCTGCCACGCTTCCCGCCAGCTGGACAGGAGCGAATTTGGGACGGGTTACCCGCACCGCGGCATTGGGTTACCTTGTTAAGGCAGCATTATGGCAGCAAAAATGGGCGGATGCGGTAAAATACAGCGAGGAAATTATCGCAACCAATTCCCACGACCTCCTCCCGAAATTCCGGGACGTGTTCCGTGAAACCAATGAAAACAACAAGGAGATCCTGTTCTCCACACAATTCCGGACATCTGTGGATGCGGAAGGCAATAGCCTGGTAAAACGTACTGCCCCGCGGGGGGCGCCTTCCGTCTATACGGGAAGCGCGGCGTGGAGTAACTTCGTGCCGCAAAAACACTGGGTGGATGCATTCGAGAAAGATGCAGCCGGGAAGATCAGAGACAAGCGGTATTGGGATGTGATCATCGGTCCGGGCGAGGCGCACCAGGATATCAAAGATTTCGTAATGCCAGCGCAGGTACCTGCCGGCTGGTCCCGTACCGGTTTTATAGTTACAAAATACTGGGAAGCCCCTGCACCGACCAACTCGGGCGTAAACACACCGGTGCTGCGTTTCGCGGAAGTGCTGCTGAACTATGCAGAAGCCCTCAATGAAACCGGCAAATCGGCCGAAGCCATGCAACTTGTGAACAAGATCCGCGTGCGGGCCGGTCTGGAAGCCAAGGCCACTACGCTTGGGAAGGACGCCGTACTCGATGCGATTTTCTATGAGCGGCGGATGGAATTCATTTGGGAGCCCGTCGGTGCGTTTTCAGATCTCAACCGCCGGGGAAGATTTATCTCGTTTATCAAAGCCAACAGACCTAATTTTGCAACTTTGGAGATTGATAAAAAACCCTGGCTTTCGACCGTTCCGATCCTGTTTCCAATTCCGAGAGAGGCGTGGGATAAAAACAAATCTCTTGAACAAAACCCGCATTACTCTTTTTAACCAGCCTGTCAAATCTTAATTCTTTGTCATGAAGTGGACATATATGTTTGCTGGTCTGCTGGTAGCAGGTTGGCTGGGCGGCCAGGTAGCGGCCCAGCCCGACCTGCAAAGGCGGCGGCAGTATTTGCAGGAAAACCTCAAAATCAACGAGCCCAAGGATCACCGTCACGCGATCAGTCGCCGCGTGACCGTTCAGGATAGCACCTGGCTCGACTGGCTGCACCGCACCGGCGAACTGCCGCCGGATTTTTCCAGCATGCCTTCTGCCCCATTTCTGCCTGAACCGCTGGTTACCGTCAAAAACGGAAAGCCCTACCCCATTCGCACCGTTGCGGAATGGAACGACCGGCGGGAATGGATCAAATCGGAATTTCAGCACTGGGTTTCCGGCAAAATTCCGCCTGCACCCAAAACTTTTAAAGTACAGGTTCTTTCCGAGAAAATTGAAGGCGGCACCCGCATTGAAATGGTGCAGATCAGTTTTGGTAAAAACAATGTGGCTAAAATGACTTTCGAGCTGATGATCCCCGAGGGAAAAGGGCCATTTGCCGTATATATGACGCCCTGGACACACAGAAACTGGGCGCAGCTGGCTGTGAAGCGAGGTTACATTGGTTGTGTGTATGCAGGCGCGGATTCGAAGGATGACACGCAGGCGTATCAAACGCTTTATCCGGAATATGATTTTACTGCTTTAATGCGCCGCGCCTGGGGAGCCTCGCGCGTGATCGATTACCTGGTTACCCGAAAGGAAGTCGATGCTGCCAAAATCGCGATCGCCGGTCACTCCCGCAATGGGAAGCAGGCGCTTTGGGCCGGGGCATTCGATGATCGGATCGCGGCCGTTATTTCCAGCAGCTGCGGCACTGGAGGGATTACACCGTTTCGCATGAGCGACCCGCAGTATGTAAACCAGACGCTTGACGACATTGCCTCTAATGCGGCCCACTGGTTTCACCCGCGTCTCCGGTTTTTCTTTGGCAGGGAAGATAAGCTGCCCATTGACCAAAATCTCCTGATTTCACTCATCGCTCCCCGCAGCGTGGTGTTCCAATATTCGGTTGTGGAGCAGCAGCTGAACCCCTGGGCGAGCGAACAGAGCTATCATTCGGCGCGGAAAGTGTTTCAATTCCTGGGCGTACCCGGGCATATTGCGATGGCGCCGCGCATGGGCGAGCATGCCGTTGCAGCGAGAGATGTGGCGAAGTGCATTGACTTTCTCGACACCCGGTTTGGCCGGAAAAATATTCCCTGGCACACCGAGCTGCAATTTGATTTCCGATATGATGAATGGGCTACGGCACACGCGGGACAAGCTACGCAGGCAGCACAACGGAAACCGATTAAGCTGAATCCCTCACTCAAAGGTTCTCAGGCTCAAACTCAGAAAAACGAAATACAAAAAAGTCTCCGCTGGCTTTTAGGCGAAGAACCTTCCGGCGTTAAACCCGATCAGGTTGCGGTAACCGAGTCTTCGCGGATCGACTGGATCGACCGGATCACGGGCAGGCCGGTGGTGAAAGGCGCAATTGCCGAACACCTGGGACCGTACACCGCACTGGGCGATCACGTAGCATCGACGGTTTACTATCCGGCAGATTCAGCGGGCAAAAAAAAGGTACCTAAAAACGGCAAGATCCCGGTCGTGATCTATCTGCATGAATATGCTTACGCGCATGGTTACGCACACGGTTACAGCACTGACCGGCAGGGAAATAGCAAGTTATTTCAAACATTTACAGACCGTGGATTTGCTGTAATGGCACTCGATCTGTTTGGTTTCGGGACGAGAATGGAGGAAGCCAAATACTTCTATAAGCGCTTTCCTGAATGGTCGAAAATGGGCAAGATGGTGAGTGATACAAAAGCCTGCATCGATGCATTAAACACTTTTCCGGACATTGATTCTGATAAGATCTTTCTGTTGGGTAATACTGTGGGCGGCCTCGCAGCGATCCTCACCGCTGCGCAGGATTCGAGGGTAGCCGGCCTGGCAACCGTCGCTGCATTCTCTCCCTGGCGCTCGTCGGATGCGACTTACGAGTCAGTCCGGAGCGTCTCGCAGTGGCACGGACTGATTCCCAAACTAGGCTTTTATGCTGAAAAACCACAAGATACGCCCATTGATATGGCTGAAATCATTTCCTGCATTGCCCCAAAACCACTGTTAATGATAGCACCAACACTTGACAGGTACAGCCACGCAGCAGCGGTTCGCGAAGTTATCAAAAGCGTAAATTCGGCCTATGAATCGGGTAATGCGGCAGAAAATGTGAAGGCAAGCTTTCCTTTTGAAATCAACAGGATCACCCCGGAAATGTCCGTGCAGATTGCCGATTTTTTTAAACAGACAACCCGTTAAACTGAGAACTATCTGCATGGAAGAATAAGACGATGCTGCTGTGAAACCGCATGCGCTTATCTGGCAATTTACTTTCTAATCGAAAGAAAGTCGTTTCAAAACAGTCGAAAAGTAATGCAATTCAACAGGTTTAGGGATAATTTCATCTATTCCTACCTGTTTATAATAAGTCACCCTCTCTTCTTCGACACTTCCGGTGAATCCGATTATCGGGACCCGGGCTTTCTTTGGTTCTGCATGCGTTCGGATGCGCTTTGTGAGCTCGACACCATCCATAACGGGCATATGAATGTCGGTAATTACCAGATCATAGGAATTCTCATTGTATAGATCGATCGCTTTTTGCCCATCGTTGGTAAGATCATAGGTGGCACCGAGCTTATCCAGGATTTTGCTGATCAACAATAAATTAATTTTGGTATCGTCCACTACCAACACCTTTCTGCCATTCAGGATCGGTTCGGGTATTGTCGGCGGGGCCGCAGTGGTATCGGGAGTCGGCGCTGCATCCAGCGCATTGTCGGCTGACTGCCCGGGCGAGTTGGTGATAATCGTCATGGGTAAAGTGATCGTGAACTCCGATCCTTTTCCAAGTACACTTTCTACCTTGATCCGGCCTTTGTAAAGGTCGACAATCCGCTTGCAGATAGCGAGTCCCAAACCGGTCCCCACCTGAACGGTACGGTTGTCATCACTTTCAACCTGGACATAATCTTCAAAAATGGAATTCAGGTATTTGCTTTCAATGCCGACCCCGGTATCCTTCACCTTTATTTCAAGTAACCCTTTTTGGTGACCCGTAGTTTTGAACTGTGCAGTCACCAGGACGGTACCGCCGATAGGCGTAAACTTGATCGCATTGGTCAATAAATTGATCAGTACCTGCTTGATCCGCAGCTCGTCGCCGCTGGGCCATTTTTCAGGGTCCGATTCGACGTGGTAAGACAACGTTATCTTTTTCTCATCGGCCAGTATCGAGAGCATGGAAACAGCATCGTCTATCAGCGCGGTGATGTTAAATGGCTTGTTGTGCAATTTGATCTTTCCGGTTTCGAGCTTTGAAAAATCAAGGATCTCGTTCACGAGCGTCAGCAGTATTTTGGATGCGCTTTTGATCGCATTCACATTGGCCCTCAGATCTTCATCGAGTTCGCTTGAATCCATGAGCTGCGAAAACCCTATGATCGAGTTCAGCGGTGTGCGGATCTCGTGAGTCATGTGGGCCATCATATCCCCTTTTCTTTTGGTGGTAATGGCTGTCATCCGGGCATGACGAATGATGGTAACGTCTTTTTTGTAGAGCTTTACTAGGTTCCAGATGATCATCGCGGCCAGCAAAGCGACCAGCAGCACACTGCCCCAGATCAGTAAGCTTATCTCCTCGAATTTGGAGGATGTGGTCGTCAGCAGAGCTGTCCTCAACGCTTGTGCCTGGCTTTCCTCATTCTTTTTTAGCTGGATCAATGCATGCTGCAAATTGGAAAAGATGCGGCTGTTAATGGCCAATAGTTCCTGTTCCGTGGCGCTCAAATCCCTGCGGGCACTTTCAAAGACGGAATGGTTTGTCGGCATGGCAAGCGGTACAGGCACGAATGCCGAATCGCTGGAATGGACGGAGCTGCTGCTGGCACTCAAAACCGCTTTTTCGAGTGTGTCTTTATCCCGTATTGCATCAATGATCCGTTTTACCAGCTTTCTTTTCTGCTTGCCGGCAAAAACGGCGAGCGTGTCCTTTTTGCTCGACTCGCTGATCACTTTGACCTTGCGGGTTGCTTTTCGCGGAGTGGCAGGCTTTGCTTCGGCGGTTTGAAACGAGAAAGAAACAAGGCTGTCAACCATCATCCTGAGCCTGACCAGTTCTTCATTCTTCTGCTGCTTGCTGGCGATCAGATTGGAAAGCAGGCTGGCGCGGCCATTCTTTTCAATTTCAAATTTGTTTAATGTAGTATTGACGGCCCCGAGCTGGCTTTGATAAAGCCGCAGGTATGCCGAATCCAGTGTGACCACGAACAGCCGGCTGTTGTTTTCAGCCGCGTAAAGGATCGCGATACAGGTGTCGAGCTTGTGATAGCTGTTATTTTCGATCTGCAGCGCCTGGATATTATTCTTTATGGCATCCGATTTCGATTTATTAAGCAGTGTGAGAAACGTGAAAGATACCAGCAGTACGATCAGAAGTGCTGTCCATACAAAGGTCCTGCGGGAAGCTATCGGGGAAGAATTTTTCATGGGAGGGTCCTGAGCTTCACGGCGTGCGGCTCGTGATTGTGCCTGACCGTAAACTTAATTATCTATCATAACAATGTCATACCGTTTCAGGTTTTTCCTCAATTTTTCATAAAACATCAGAAGAACTTTCTATAAATAGTCGGAGCGCCGAGGTCATTTCCGCTCATACACTATCTTTGAATCACAACCACTTATGAATAGTATAAAATGAATTGGATTACGCGTGAACGCCCTAAAATTGACCGGCTGGCCTGCCCATGGCTGATCAGAAGGTTTATAGACCCCGAAGCACAGATTTTTTTTGTCCCATTTACTGAGGTGAAAGCCAAGGCGCCCGAACTGGATGCTACTCCTTTTGACATTCCGGACACGGAATTCACGCATTACGAAGACCGCTGTACGTTTGATTTTTTTCTGGAAAAATATGAACTGGAAGATCCGGCTTTAAAAGATATGGCCGTGATCATCCGCGGGGCAGATACCGATGACCATTCACTGGCCGCTCAGTCGTCGGGGCTGTGGGCGATCTCCGCCGGACTCGCCTACAACACTACAGACGACCAGGAGCTGCTTGAAAAAGGTATGCTCATTTACGATGCACTTTATAGCTGGGCAAAACACCTTCAAAAGCAGAAGCACACACAAAATCCTACGGAAAAGCTGTTACTGGCGGTTTTTAATACGTATCTGGATAAACAAAAAACCGAGAACCTGAAAACCCCGAAGTGGGCGAAAGAGCTGAAAGAAATTATACAGGACCAGATCGATACCAACCTTAGTCTGAGCCTGAAAGAAATTTCGGAGGGTTTGCAGATCCATCCGTCTTATGTATCCCGGGAGTTTTCCAAGTATTTCAGCAATCTGTCGTTCGGTGAATATATCCGGAAGCTGCGCATCGAAAAGGCCATGGACCTGCTGGCAAATCCTGACCATACGCTGTCAGAGATCGCTTACCTGACCGGGTTTTCAGATCAAAGCCACTTTAACAGGATTTTTAAGGCACATACGGGGCAAAATCCATCAGATTTCCGAAAAAATTTACCCAAAAAGTAATCCCCGTACAAATCCGTCATTTTCATTCTATCATTTGGGTTTTGAGGCTGCTAGTATTGTGGCGGTAAAAGCAGCTGGCTTTCGCATTAAACTTATCTATGAACACTTTATTACCTGATTTTATGAAGCGCGTTATTTTAATGCTGTTTGTCCTTTTTTCACTTCCATCCCTGGGCCAAAAACAGGTTAATAAACAAAGTGGCGTGTGGCTGGGGTATTTCAACCAGACCAGGATTTCTGATAAATGGGGCATCTGGCTGGACTTGCACGCGCGTCGGACTGATTTTCTGGATCGGTGGTCTACGCAGATCATCCGGCCAGGGATTACTTATTATGCCAATGACCATCTCAGGTTTACCGCCGGGTATGCATACGCCCGCAGCTATCCTGCCGCCGGCCTGCACACCGTCCGGCCTGAAAACAGGCTTTGGCAGCAGGTACTTTGGACAAGCCGCCAAAAACGCCTGCAAACCCAGCAGTGGATCAGGGTCGAGGAGCGCTTTAACCACAAGATCGCCAATGATGCATTGCAGGACGGGTACAATTTCAACTTCCGTTTCCGGTATTTATTGAACCTGATGGTGCCTTTGAACCGGGATTTCATTGAACCCAATACATTATTCTTCGCATTCAATGATGAAATCCATATCAATGCAGGCAAACAGATCACTTACAATTTATTTGACCAAAACCGCCTTTTCGTCGGATTAGGCTACCAGTTTACAAAAGGCCTGAATCTGCAGGTCGGTTACATGAACCAGTTCCAGCAGCTGCCTTCCGGAAACCATTTCAACAGCAACAATGTGTTAAGGGTTTTTGTGTTCCATAATCTGGATATCAGGTCCAAAAAGTAGGGTTTCCCTCAATCAAAGGTCATCGGTAAAATGCCGTCTCGATTTTTCCTGATGGAACTTCCGGCTGTTGTAGTCGCCTGATTTGTTTTTCGGGATTGAAAGGCTTTGCCATTTATCGTTGGCAACCATTTTTGCAATGTAAACCATTTGCCCGATGTGGTAAGGATAATGTGCGAGCTGCCGGTTGATGGCTTCCATCACCGTGTGCCCGTCATTTCGGATGTAGACCACGGCTTCCAACTGCTCGTTACTCAGGTTTCGCAATGTCGTGAGCAGACATTCCCAGCCTTTGTTCCAGTGCTCCATGATTTCGGCGCGACTGGTAAAACGATCGTCGAATTCCGCGTCACGGTTTCGCCAGGGTTTTTCGCCATCGGTCGTCAGGAAATCGGTGAAACGCGAGAGCATGTTCCCGGCTATGTGATTCACGATCAATGATATGCTGTTACTCTCTTCATTGTATTGCCAGAATAGCGCCTCGTCGGGCAATTGCGCAATGGCCTTTTCGCCAAGCATTTTGTAGTACTCAAACTGTTTGATCGCACTGGGTAAATAGGTTGAATTCATGAGGTCAAAATTTTGTGTCGCCAAATTTCTCTTTTCAAGATACAATCAATTTCTTCAGATTGATCTCTGCTTTCAACCGGGTAAGTTCTCCCAGCAGCCTTGTTTCCTGCACTTCATTCATTAAGCCGAGCTCCCGGGCCATTCTCGCGATTTCAAAATTCAGAGTGTCTATCTCCGTTTTTCTGCCTGCACGGATGTCCTGCAAGGTGGAAATAAGTTGTCCGTCGGACGAGCGGCTAATCTGTAAAAGACTTTCTTCCACTTCATGTATTGTGAGTAAAATCCCTTTTGCATTTGCAATGGAGATGCATTCCGCAATCACCCGACGGGCCATGTGCAGCGCCGACTCGTTCCTGTGAAAAATGCCATTATCTGCTTCCAGCAGCGGGCAAACCGAATTGAAAACGCAATTGACGATCGCCTTTCTCCAGATCGTATGCTGAATGTACGCTTTGCTTTTAAAGATAAGTTGCGGCGTGTTCAATTGCCTCACGATGTGCTGCAAACCGTCGGTATTACCACGCTCAATGCCGACGGGGCAAGCGGCCACCGGTTTGAAACGGACGGTGGTTTCGTCAATGATCTGGCTGGTAACAAATAACACGCAGCGATAAATTTCAGGAAATCCGTTCTCAAAGAATGGCCTCTCCACTCCCAGCCCATTTTGGAGTAACACAATGGGTGAACTGCCGGTTTTGTTTTTTAATGCAACCGCCAGCTGCTCATTCCCAAACGATTTATTGGCAAGAACAATAATGCCGTTCAGCGCAGGAAATGCATTTAAGGTAGAAACGGTAACCTCGGCCTCGTGCACGGTTTCGTCCGGCATCTGCACGCGCAGGTGCCCGATTTTCCGGCTATCGTCGTTTACACTGCCTCTGATGATCGTGGCCTTTCGTCCGGATAATCTCAGAAAAACCGCCAGCGCCTTCCCGATCGCGCCTGATCCGATGATGTAGATATGGTCTGAATTTGAATGCATAATGCTAGTATGGACTGACAACGGCAAATTTGACCAAAAAGAAACTCCGATAGCAGATGCAGTTTTGCTATTTTTGACAGTAGCAGTTTTAAAGTATGAAAAAAGAAGATCCGGACAAAGGCAAATTTGTATATCTCAGGATTGCGGATATGATCGAGCAGCAGATCCTGGACAATACGTTGCGCGCCGGGGACAAGCTTCCGTCGTTGCGGACTGTTTGCAGCGAATATGGAGTCAGCCAGAACACGGCCCTGAGCGCCTATTACCATCTTGAAAGTAAGATGCTGATCGAAACCCGGCCCCAATCCGGCTATTATGTCAAGTATTCAGGCACCAGAATTCCCCAGGTGCCTGATATTAGCAGTCCGTCAACGATTGCAAATTTTGGCATCAGCGAGCTGCTGGTGAGTAAAGTATATGATAATCTCGGGCAAACCGGGCACTTGCCGCTCGCGCTGGCCACGCCTGCCAACGAGCTTTTACCCATTGCCAAGCTGAACAAAGGTTTACTATCGGCAACCCGCGAGTTGAAAGGCAGCGGCGTGGCTTACGACAAAGCAGAGGGGAACGAAAGGTTGCGGCGGCAAATAGCACGCTGGGCATTTCACATGGAATGCAGCCTCAGCCACCACGACATTATCACTACCGGCGGCTGCCTCAACGCACTTTCGTATTGTTTGATGTCGGTAACTGAAAAAGGCGATACGGTCGCTATGGAAAGTCCGGTATCGTTTGGGATGCTGCAACTGGCCGAGGCCCTGGGTTTGAAAGTACTGGAACTCCCCACGCACCCGGAGTCCGGCGTGGACCTGAATGCGTTTGAGGATGCTTTGAAAAACGGAAAAGTGAAAGCCAGTCTGCTGATCAGCAACTTCAACAACCCGCTGGGAAGCTGCATGTCCGACGAAAACAAAAAAGCAGCCGTGCAGCTGGCAGAAAAGTATAATGTTCCATTGATCGAAAATGACATCAGCGGCGATGTATACTTTGGACAAAACCGGCCAAAATCCTGCAAAACCTACGATCGGAGCGGGATCGTGCTCTGGTGCAGCTCGGTATCCAAAACACTCGCGCCGGGCTACCGCGTTGGCTGGGTGGCACCGGGCAGGTTCAAGGAGCATGTATTGCGAATGAAGCTTTATCACAGCATTTCGGGTACTTCCATCACGCAGGAAACGATTGGCGGCTTTCTCGAAACGGGACGTTATGAGAGCCACCTTCGCAAGCTCCGCCACACCTTGCATGGCAATATGCTCCGGTATTCGAGGGCAATTGCCGACTATTTTCCGGAAGGAACAAAAGCCAGCCGGCCGCAGGGTGGTTTCGTTTTGTGGGTCGAGCTGCCGGCGAATGTCGATACCATCGACCTCTATGAAAAAGCACTTGCCCGGAACATCAGTTTTGCTCCGGGCAAGATATTCACGCTGCAAGATCAGTATCAAAGCTGCATGCGGCTCAACTACGGCTTATTGTGGAATGATCAAACAGAATCACAGTTAAAAACGCTCGGCGAATTGGCTAACCAGCTTATTCGTTCACTTTCCTGAAAATAATCGCGTCAGCAATGACCTGACCTACTGAACCTTCACTCAGTATGTCTACATAACCGTCCATACCTTCCCAGAAACTGAATTTCCCAATAGAAAGCGATTCTGTCGGCCTCGCCCAAATCTCCTCTTCCCTTTTTTTGAATGGATCCTTATTTTGAATCGCATTGTCGGCGATCTCCTGTTTCCCATTTCGTCGTGAGAAGGCGTATAAATTAAAAATTACAAAACGAAAGTAAAAAGCATTTTAAACCTTTCTTTTAAGTACATCAAGAACAATTGTCAGCCGAAACAGTTGTACCGCAACAAGCTTTTCCTGGATTTATCTTCGTTTACCGGTTCTTCATTTTTAACTGCAGCTTATAGCTGGAAACTTCTGCGCCTTGAACACAAGTACAACTTTTCACAAGATTCTCAGGATCACCGTTGAAAGACCAAACTTTCGAGACCTGGTTGAACAAAGTATCATTTTAACCGGCCGGCTCGTCCTTTTGGTTTGTTGCTTTTACATTCCGTCCCCGGCTAATGCACAGGTCACGCCATCGCAGCAATTACCCGCTCCAACCAGGGCTGGTTCCGGCTTGCTGCCACTTCCGCAGCAGATGGAACTGACCGGGAAAATGTTTACGATCGGTAAAAACTGGAAAATTATGGCGGATCCGGCACTCGCCAAAGGTCAGGCACTCATGAGCCTGCTGCAGGGATTAAAAGAAGCCGGTCTTCCACTCTCCATTGTAACCCGCGGTTCCTCGGGTGGTTCCCCGGCCATTCGGCTGGTCGTCAAGAAGGGATCTGTCGCCATTGGAGCCAGCGTCGATACGAACCGGACCGCGCTTGCACGCCAGGCATACCGCCTGAGTTTAAAGCCCGGAACTATTACCATTACTGCCAATGCTACACAGGGTTTGTACTACGGAATTCAAACCTTTTTGCAGTTGGTTAGAACGCAGGCCATTAAAAACCAGCTTCCGGAAGGTGACATTACGGACTGGCCCAGCGTGGAAGTCAGGATGATTTACTGGGACGATGCCCACCATTTGGAGAAACTAAGCGCATTGAAGAGAATTATCCGTCAGGCCTCCACGTATAAGATCAATGCTTTTTCAATAAAACTGGAAGGTCATTTCCACTATAAATCGGCCCCCGCCATTGTTGAACCCTACGCCATGTCGGCCCAGGAGTACCAGGAACTGACGGATTTTGCAAAAGCACACTATGTCGACCTCGTACCATTTCTCGATGCACCCGCACACGTATCGTTTATCCTAAAACACCCGGAGTACCGCAAGCTGCGGCTGCTCGACGACATCAACTACCAGTTTTCGGTTACCAACCCCGCCGCATTTGAGCTGCTCGATGCCATGTTCAGCGAACTCATCAACGCCAGCAAGGGTAGCAAGTACATTCTTCTTTCGAATGACGAAGCCTATTACACCGGTAAAGCGCCGTCGGAGAAACCAATGGCGGATAGCCTCGGCGGAAATGGACGATTATTGGCCTGGTTCATAAAAAAACTAGCGGACAGGCTGCATGAACAAGGCCGCACGGTTCTGTTCTGGGGTGAATTCCCATTGACAAAAGAGGATATCAAATTCCTGCCGTCACACCTGGTCAATGGCGTTTATAGCAAGGCCAGTGCTTCGGATTATAAAGACCATGGAATAAGGCAGTTTGTTTATACAGCCACTCAGGGCGCGGAGCCTGTTTTTCCCAATTATTACCCGCTGCATACGAAAACCGCGATCATGGAAGATGGAAGTGATCGCTCGTCGGGCCGTGTAGCGGACATGATGAAGGAAATTGGTACTGCCTTCAACCAAAAGCTTTCTTCCTTCATGGGCGTGGTGATCGCCGGCTGGGCCGATGCGGGATTGCATCCCGAAACATTCTGGCTGGGATATGCCACGGGCACGGCCGCCGGATGGAATAACCAAAACCTGACCTCCGCGGATGCCACCGCCCGGTTTATGACATCTTTTTACGGGCCTTCACAAAGGGATATGGATCGGGTTTACCGCATTCTCAGTGTACAGGCGGAGTTCCATACCACGAGTTGGGATTGGATCGCCTCACCCTGGCGGACACCGATCAAAGGAAACTCGGATGGTATCTTCGCCCAGCCGCAACCGGCAAAAGACCAGACATTGCCTCTGCCACCGGTGCCAAATCCCGGTACTCTTGCAATCGGCAAAAACACTTACCCTGTGAACGCAGAGCGCTTTTCAACGGCGCAGACGATGCTTGCCGGCCATGAAGAAGTGCTGAAACTGCTCCGGGACAACAAATCGCGTGCTGGAACTCAGCTCTACAACCTGGAAGTGCTGGAATCCGTAGCGGCGATCTGCGGACAAAATCTCCGGATGCTGGTGTCGTTGAACCAGATTACCGATCGGCTGCAGGAAGCTTCATCGGCTGCTGCTGCCAATCCCGCGCTGGCTGTCAGGCAACTGGATGCTGCCATGGAGATGGTTAGTAACCTAAAACAACAACGCGACAGTACGCTCGCAATGGTCACGAAGACCTGGTTAAAAGAATGGCATCCGCTGGTTGAAAAGGCCAACGGGCGCACATTCCTTCATCAGGCAGACGATATCAAAGACCACCAGCCGATTCGTACCATTGATCTTAGTTATCTTATTTACAGAGAATTGCATTATCCACTTGAAAAGTGGTGGAACGATGTAAAAAAGGTACGGAATGATTATGCGCAGTCACACCAGTTACCCTTGGTGGATAAACAACTTGACTGGCAGAGGTATCACTAACGGCCATCATTTAATACAAGCTCACATTACTTTCACGCGCGTGGATATTTCCTTTTTTGAGCCTTTTTTCAAAAGCTTCGGGTTGTTCTCCCGGGCTTGGCCACACGTCACTGGGTGTATGTTCCTTCTTAAAGATCTCAGTCGCCCGTTTGATGATATCCGGATGCAGCTGACTCTGGTTTTTGGACTGCTGGGGATCCGCTACGAGGTCATAGAGTTCAATTTCTCCTCCATTGGATTTATGAACATACCATTTTCCATATCTCAATGCCTGATCCTGGTCGAATTCCCAGTAGAGAAACTCATGTTGTTTCTGATCTTTCTTGCCCAATAATGTTGGCAGGAATGATATTCCGTCGATATCGGAAGGCGGTGTCACACCTGCAATTTCGGCAGCGGTCGGCAGAAAATCCCAAAACGCCCAGACATGATCACTCACCTGGCCTGGTGCAATGTGCTTTGTCCAGCGTGCCAGCGCCGGCACGTGAAATGCACCATCGTACGTATTGCCCTTTCCGCCCCGTGTCGGCGAACTCAAATTGAAAAACTGGCTGATGCTTGGCGTTTTTTTATCGGTTACATACCTTTTTTCATAACCACTCGGGTTACCGTTGTCGCTGGAAAAAAGGATAACTGTGTTTTCATCCAGACCAAGTTCTTTTAAAAGGGCAAGCAATTTCCCGACTTCGGTATCCATGCGCGTTACCATTGCCGCCCATTCCTTATGCTGGATCGGCCAATCTTTATCCTTGTACTCACCAAGCTCGGGCACGATCAACTGTCCATGTGGAAGCGTGTAAGCCAGGTATAAAAAGAAAGGAGCGTCCTTATTTTTTTTCACAAATTCCAGTGACTTTTCGGCATACACATCAAAGGAATATTTAGCCTGCGACGGATCTTTCATCCCCAGTGGATGCACTTTTCCATCGGCGTCATACGGACTTGGCTTCGAATAGTTTTCAAGTTTATAATGCTCCTGGTTCCCTGGAAAATATACCTTTTCTTTATTGTGGTAGAGAAATTCAGGATAGTAGGTATGGGCATGCTGCTGGTTCAGATAACCATAAAATTCATCGAAACCCATGTCATTGGGCAGGCCCGGCTGGTTATTTACACTCAACCCCCATTTACCGAATAAACCCGTTTTGTATCCTGCGTTCTGCAACAGGTGGGCAACGGTGAAATCCCCCGGGCGCAACGACTCTCTGTATGCTTTGTAACCGTTATCCCGTACGCGTGCATGACCCGGATGCTTGCCCTGCATCAGGCAGGAACGCGAGGGCGCGCACACCGCATTGCCCGCATAGGCCTGAGTGAATTTCATCCCCTCCCTCGCCAGTCTGTCAATGTTGGGAGTCCTGATCAATTTTTGTCCGAAAGGCCCGGTATCTCCCCAGTTCAGATCATCACTCAGAATGTAGATGATATTGGGAGATTTCTTTCCGCTTTTCTGAGCTACTGCGCCTGAGAGGGTGCAAAAAAGTGCGAATATGGCAATTATCGTTTTTTTCATTTTTGGTATCGTAAATGTTTATTTGGAATAACCCGGATTTTGCTCCAATGCAGGGTTCTGTTCAATCACTATCGAATGCAGCGGCCACAAATAGTCCCTGTCCCTGTTAAATGACCGCGTCTGGATCACTGTTCCTTTGCTGTTGTAAGCCTTCGTGTTCATCACCACCTCTGCCGTTTTCCATCTGCGGATATCGTCGTAATAAAGACCTTCACCCGCGAGCTCGATGCGTCTTTCCAGTCGGATTACTTTTCGTAAATCATCCTTTGACAAGCCAGGCGTTACGTCCGGCATTCCGGCACGTTTTCTGATCTTATTTAGGGCTTCATAAACGGATGCTTCTGCACCCACGGCCTCATTCTGCGCCTCGGCGTACATCAGCAAGACGTCGGCATACCGCAGGACAATGAAGTTCAAGGCCGAATTTGTTACATCGGAAGCATATTTTGTATCATCCTCGTAAGTCGTGTATTTCTTATAGCCAAATCCCGTGCTGTAATATTTGGTATCGGAAACGGTAACGCCTTTGAACTGGTAACCTGGCATCGCTATCGTTTTCAGCAGCCTCGGGTCTCTGTTTTCGTAAGGTTTGGCTGCATTAAAGAGCGGGGATGTATCGCTTGGAAGCCCGTCTTTCATCAGGTAACTATTCACCAGATCGGGAAGTGGGGCCACATTCAATTGCAGATCGAGCGTGAGGTTCCAGCCGTGCACATAATCAGGCGCCGCAAACTGGACATCGAAAATCACCTCGGGATTTCCCTCGTTGGCGATCATGAACAATTGGCGGTAATCGGCAAACAGGGAATAATTGAGCTGCATTACTTCTTTGGCAGACTGCGCAGCTTCCGCCCATCTGCTCTCATGAAGCAGTACCCTGGCTTTCAATGCCAGCGCCGCACCTCTGGTCGCCCGTCCTTTGTCAGCCCCACTGTACGATACCGGAAGAGCCGCAGCTGCGTTCGTAAGGTCGGTCAGTATCTGAGAAAGCACTTCCGACTGCTTGTTTCTGGGAAGCTTACCCTGCTCTTCCAGGCTCGGGCCATCGAGTATCAAGGGTACCCCTCCGAAATAATTGGCAAGGTCAAAATAAAACAACGCACGCAGAAAAAGCGCTTCTCCGGTGATGCGCTTTTTCAATGCGGCATCCATATTCACGGGTTCGATATTCGCCAGCAGGTTATTGACCCTTCCGACTCCCTGATAATTCAACTTCCAGATGCTGTTGAACCAGTCGTCATTACCCGCATCGTGCTTTCCCTCGGCCAGCTGTATCTGCCCGCTTTGGTTGTAGGAATTGGGAGAGATGTTGTCCAGGTTGAGTTTGTAATCCTTATATCCCCGGGTCACGGCATAACATCCATTAATCGCCGAGACCACGTGGGCTTCCGTTTTCCAGAAGTTTTCTTCGTTGTAGGTGTCCGTCGGAACCGTATCGAGGAAGCTGTCCGAGCAGGAAGACAGCGTCAGAATGCTCAGCAGCGCCAGTTTTATACTATTGATCTTCATTCGTTTCAGATGATTATTGATATTAGAAAGTGACATTCACGCCCACGGTGAAGGTTTTGACTGACGGATATTCAGCCAGATCTTCCCGGGTAGTATTCCGTTCCGGGTCGCTTAATTTATATTTGGAGAAAGTCAGCGCATTCTGTGCATTTGCAAACACCTTCACTTTTTGCAATTTTATCGCACTCAGAACCTTGGAGGGTATATTGTAGCTGATCTGAATGTTTTTCAGCCTCAGAAAAGATCCGTCCCGCAGCCAGAAAGTTGAGTTTTTATAATTAGCGCCACTCCCACGCTTGGGTTCGCCCAGGCGGGGATAACGGGCATTGGGATTTTCTTCCGTCCAGCTGTTGGCCCATACGTCTTTGGTGATCCCGGCACCATTAAAATTGGGGAAAGCAAGATTTCCTTTCGGATACATATCAATACCCTGTACTCCCTGAAAAAATGCACCGAGATCGAACCCCTTGTAATTCACGCCAAAATTAAAGCTGTAAGTAAACTTGGGAACGGTGCGTCCCGTGATCATACGGTCGTCGCTGTCTATCACATCGTCTCCATTCAGGTCACGATAAATGATATCTCCCGGAGCTGTTGTCTTTCCCTGAAAAGCATGGTTCTTCACCTCCTCGGCGGTTTTGAAAATCCCCTGCGCCTCGTACAAATAGTAGGCATTAACCGGATAACCTTCCTTGATGATATACAGGCTCTGATCGCCGCTGTACTGCACATCGCCATTGAGGAAACTCACTTTGTTTTTTATAAAAGCGATCCCCGCACCTACATTGTAATTAACCTGACCTACATAATTTGCATGTGTCGCAGTGAGTTCCAGACCTTTATTAGACATGTTATAAAGGTTGGTAATAGGTCCGGTAAGATTTCCAACCTGCGCGGGAACGTTAATGCGCGCCAGAATGTCGGTTGTGGACTTATCAAAAATATCCGCGACAATTCCCAGCTTGTTGTTCCAGAAAGCCAGGTCCAGCCCTATGTTTTTGATCGTCGTCGTTTCCCAGGAAATCCGCTGATCCGCAAGCGTGGTCACCGCTGCCCCGGCCACGAGGGTATTGTTGAAACTTGCTCCCTGTTCCAGGTTAATGGAATTGGAATAACTATACAAAGGCACACTCTGATTACCCAGCTTACCCCAGGATGCCCGCACTTTAAGATTGCGCAAAGCTTCTATGTTTTTCAGGAAATCCTCCTCGCTGGCCCTCCACGCACCGGAAACAGACGGAAAAAATCCCCAGCGGTTCCCACTTGCAAAACGGGAGGAGCCATCGTAGCGGAAGTTGAATTCCAGCAGGTATTTGTCCGAATAATTATAGTCTGCCCGCCCGAAATAGGACATCAGCCTGGACTGAGAGGATGTTCCGCCAACATTTTTGTTAATGGTTCCCACGTTCAGTTCCGTCAGCTGATTCCCGAGAAATCCTTCCACGTACGCATTAAAACCTGCGATCTCGAACGACTCGCGACTGAACCCGAGCAGGGCATTCAGGTGATGGCGGGCACCCAGGTCTTTATTCCAGGCTAATGTCTGAAAGAAGCTGGTGTTCAGGTTATTATTGTCGTAACGGGTTGCACTTCTCTGTGCCGGGTCAAACCGGAGAACCTTGGGAACGTTGGGAGCCTTAGGGTCATAAAGATATACTTCGGGTATGAAACGGGACACCATTTCATCGTACTTATTTGCGGCAACGTTGACCTTGTATTTGATGTTAAAGGGGAAATTATACTCGGCAAATACATTCACCAAAGCGCGCTGGTTCTTCGTATCCAGCCCGCCTTCCACCGCCTTCGCATACGGATGCCGGAACACGTTGTGTCCCGGAGTAATGAACCTGGAATCGCCGTAACGACCATCGGCAAGAATATTAGGATAAATGGGTAAAGCCCTCGTCACGTTACCCACGAGTGTTTCCGCGCCTTCAGCAGGTTCGTGTCTGTTCCAGTACGTAGCCGAAATGTTTGCTCCCGCATTCAGTCTGTCCGTAATCTTGAAACCGAGATTCGTATTCAGGGAATATTTCTTTGCATTCGTGGCTATAAGGATACCTTCCTGACTCAGGTGACCTAATGAAAATGAATACGTGATGTGGTCGCTCCCACCCGAAAGACGGACATTGTGTTCCTGAGACGGGGCCACTCTGAACATGATATCGAACCAGTCGGTGTTCGGGTACAAATCGCGGTCGGTACCTGTTCTGAACTCCTCAATGTCTTTTTCAGTGAAAACCGCGGGCTGTCCCTCGTTAATGCCGGCCTGGTTCCTGGAAATCATCCAGTCCACCGAATTAGTGACGACGTCGGGCAGATAAGTGGCCTTCTGCCAGCCAAAGTAATTGTTATATTCAAGCTGCGGCTTGCCTTTTTTGCCCGACTTCGTAGTGATCAGGATAACACCGTTTGCGGCCCTGCTTCCATATATCGACGCTGACGCAGCATCTTTCAGAACGGAAATATTTTCAATGTCCGATGGGTTCACATCATTGAGACTGTACTCAATGCCGTTCACCAGAACAAGCGGGTTATTATCGTTCAGCGTACCCACTCCCCTGATCCGGATCGTTGCCAGATCTTTTCCCGGCTGGCCACCCGCCTGGTTCACATAGGCTCCGGTAACACCCTGCAATGCCTGAGACGAGTTGGTCAACGGCCGGTTTTCCAGGAATTCCGCGCTGACGGTTGAAATGGAGCCTTTCAGGTTGACCTTTCTTTCTTTGCCGTACCCGATCACCACTTCCTCAAGCTGCGTTTGATCGGGCTGAAGTCTGATCGACAGATCCGTTTGATTTCCTACAACAACTTCCTGGCTTTTATAGCCGATGAACGAGAATATGAGTAACTCCGATTGCTCCGCCTGCAACTTAAACTCGCCGCGACTCCCCGAAACTGCTCCCCGGGTAGTACCTTTTACGCTGATGTTCACACCGGGTAAAGCCTCTCCCTTTTCGTCGGTTACTTTCCCCGTAACCGCCTTCACGACGGCAATGCTACTTTCTTGCGCCGGCGTCAGTTCGGAAGTCTCCTTGGTTGCACCTTCTTTTTGTTTCTCCCGTTTTATCACAATGGATTTTCCGGACAAACGAAACACGAATCCGTGGCTGTCAAGGATATCCTTGAGGGCTTTTTCGAGAGACTGGTTTTTCAGATTTACCGAGACGTTTTTTTCCCTGACCACATCGTCATAATTGTAAACAAATGTGTAATCGGTTTGCTTCTCGATTTTTTTCAGTACCTCTACCAGGGTGGCCTTCCGCAGGTTAAGCGAAATTTTCACCGGTAAAAGCTCCTGCTTTTCCGTTGCATTAACGATCTGCGTAAATGCCAGTAAATAGAGCCAGATGGCGATTTTAGAAATATGCATAACTTCTTTTTTATGTATGGGTGATCAATGTTTTAATCCGCCGGACAAAGCGCGAATTTTAGCGGAGAATTCTATATCTATTCCATTGTTTTAGTAGATTAAAAATGTAAAAATTAGTCGCAGCCGGTTCCTGAGATCAATACATCCTTTCCAGACCCGCTGATGGAAAATTGCAGATCGTTCACGTCACATAAAATCCCGAGCACTTCCTTCAGTGGCGTATTTCCGTCGAGAACTGCCGTATAACGACATTTTTCAATGTCGTTGTTTTGAAAAGCGATCTTCACATCATACCATCTTTCCAGTGTACCCGCGATCTCGGGCAGGGTTTGCGCTGCAAAGCTGAACCTCCCGTCCCGCCAGCTCAGGAGCGCCGCCGAATTAAATTGAGAACGTACAGCTTTCTCGGAATAATGATCAAAACTGATCTGGTCATTGGGTTTCAAAACACCGAGTGGGACGTCGCCTTCGTTCACCTGAACTTTCCCCCTCACTACCGAAACGGCCGTAAGTATTTCATCATCAAAGGATTTTACATTAAATGCGGTACCAAGCACACGGGTTGTAACCCCTCTGGCAGCAACCAGGAATGGAGTTTCAGGATCTGGTTTGATGTCAAAAAATGCCTCTCCCCGGAGCTCCACTTTACGCTGATCATCAAATCGTTCGGGATAACGCAGGGTACTGCCAGCATTGAGCCAGGCCTGCGAACCGTCCGGTAGTTTTTGGATCACAACCTTCCCCGCAGGACTTGTCACGGTAATGTAGCGCACATTCTCCGGCCTGTTCATGAAAAAGAAAACGCCCAGTGCAAAAACAACGAAAGCGGTAACGGACATCGCTAAACGAAACCATAATCCCCGGTAAAAAGGCAGGGACATTGCGGGCCTGATCGTTCGTTTAACTCCCGTAAGTATGCGTTTCCTGATCTCCCGTTCGCCGCCGTCGACCTCAACAGTCTCTTTGATCTCGCTGTTGTACCAAACATGCAGTTCACGCGCTTCCTGGTCCGAAGCCCGATTGAGCAAATACTTTCTTATCACAAAAGGCAAATCTCCCTTTTTCATGTGTAACCGCAGTTTATACTCACATAGTGTTGTAAGTATAATGCGACCCTTGCTCCTGCCCGGAAAAAATTTGAAAAAGTTACAAAGTGAACCAGATGCTAAGCAGCATATTCAGGTCTTTGAGGGATAACCGGATTACCCTGAGTGCTTTGGTGAGATGCCCTTCAACCGTTTTTACTGAAATGCCCAGTTCGTTGGATATTTCAGCAGCCGAAAGACCGTCTTCCCGGCTATACTTGAATACGACCTGACATTTTTCAGGAAGGCTGTCAACTACGCCGGCCAGGTACTCCTCCAGAAACCTGGCATAAATTCTGGATTCATCCAATTGAACGTAATCCAGATTGTAGCCTGCCGCAAGCAGATTTTTCTGACGCCGTTCCTTAAGTTTATAATTAAATACTGCAAACTTGACCGCCTTCGCAAGGTATGCCGACAAAGAAATGATCTCGACTTTACCCCTCCTCTCCCATAAACTGACAAAAACTTCCTGAACCATTTCCTCTGCGATGACCTCATCCTGTGCATGAGAAAGAGCGATCCCCAACAAACGTTTCCAGTACCGATTGTAAATTTCCTCGAAAGCTTTTTCCGAACCATTCGTCAGCCCAAGGATCAGTTCGCTCTCCGATTGATTTGCCTGCAAGTCCATCATATTGTTTATAAAAATGCACAAGCGAAGTTGTAAATTAATTTTCAATAATCTTACTTTGTCTATCAATTAAGTAGAATATTGCTTGCTAGCCACCAGTAAGCAGGTTCGACGCACTTCCACTTATCCTAATTCATCCTATGATCTTAAAATTACGAACGCTCACCTCGCGTGAGGCTTACTGGCCTGCTATGCTCCTGGCCGTGCTTTTTTACCTTCAATCTGCTGCCACATCCGCGCTGGCACAATCCATAGTGGTGAAGGGAAAAGTGATTTCTTCGGGCGACCAGAGCGGCGCTCCCGGCATCAATGTCATTTTGAAAAACACCACCAACGGGACAACGACCAATGCAAACGGCACTTACGAAATTGAAACACCTGAAAATGGCATTCTGGTGTTTTCAGGGATTGGTTACCAAACCAGCGAAGTGCCTGTAAACAAGCGCAGTAACATTGATGTAACGCTTTCGGTCGACACCAAACAACTCAACGAAATTGTGGTCGTGGGTTATGGAACGCAGAAAAAAAGTGATGTGACCGGCGCGGTCGGCTCTGTGAAAATGGACCGCGAGATTACAAGCCGTCCCATTGTTGAACTCGGCCAGGCTTTATATGGAAAAATCCCCGGCGTGCAGGTTTTGAGCAGCAATGGCCGGCCCGGAACATCCTCCACCATTCAGATTCGCGGGATTAATTCCGTGTCGGCCAGCAGCTCGCCGCTGATCGTGATAGATGGGATGCCGATTCCCAATTACGACCTTAACTTACTCAGTGCGAATGACATTGAATCCATGGAAGTCCTGAAAGATGCTTCCTCAGCAGCGATTTACGGTTCCCGGGGCGCTAACGGCGTGATCCTGATTACAACCAAAAGCGGCAAGGAAGGCCGGACCAAATTCAATGTCAATTATTCCTATGGTGTGCAAAAGGTCATAGACAAGATCGACGTGATGAATTCGACGGAATATGCGCAGGCTTCCATTGATGCAGCACAAAACGGCTGGATCGAAAGCGGCGGCGACCCCAGCGCGCCTAACACCATTGAGGCAAGAAAACAATACAAATACACCTGGCCCACACAATTTGACAATCCCGGAAGCCTGCAAAACACCAACTGGCAGGACCTGATTTTCAGAACCGCTCCCATGCAAAAGATCGAGCTGAATGCAAGCGGAGGCAATGCTAAAACCAACTTTATCGTTTCGGCGGGTTATGTAAAACAGCAAGGCATCGTGATTACTTCCGATTACAAAAAATACACATTCAACATCAAAGCCAATTCACAAATCAAGGATTGGTTGCAGGTTGGCGGCATGCTGAATGTGAGTTATGACCATGAAAATGAGCCCTATAACCGCACCGTGGAATGGGCCGTGCAGTATCCGACCATTTATCCGGTTTACGGAAACAACGGTCTTTTGGGCGCACCCGCCAACACGCCGGGCTTTGAGAAATACGATGCGATTTTGTTCAGGCCGAAAAACGGACATCCGCTTTACCAGATCACGGACGACATTCAGCACAGGCAGTTCAATAACCTGGGAAATGTGTTTGCACAAATTGATTTTCTGCCCGGATTGCGTTTCAAATCGGCCCTTAACTTCTTCTATAACAGGTCGGACAACAACAATTACCAGGCGGTTGACCATAATCTGGGACCGACTTATTACACCGAAGGGATTATGACCGTGAACCAGTCGCGGACATTGAATTACACCTCTCAAAACCTGCTTACCTACGACAAAACATTCAAGGAACATTCGTTTTCGGCGCTTTTGGGAATGGAGTATAACAACAATGATTATTACTACACCAACCAGGAACGCAGAGGTTACGACAATGATCTTTTAAAGGCATTAAGCGCTGGAAAAACGGTTTTCCAGGCAGAGGATGATAAAAACCGGAGCATTCTGATCTCTTACTTTTCACGTTTAAACTACACATTCAAAGGACGTTACCTGCTTTCTGCCAGCATTCGCCGCGATGGTTCCTCGCGTTTCGGGCCGAATAACAAATGGGGCGTTTTCCCGTCCGTATCTGGCGGCTGGATCGTGTCGGATGAAGCATTTCTTAGTTCTGTTAAACCAATTAACAACTTGAAATTGCGTGCTAGTTATGGCTTTACCGGGAACGACCGCTTTGCCGATTACAAATGGATTGGTGCGATGTCACAGGGCCGCATTGCTTTTGGAAATAGTTTAAATACAACTTACTATCCCGGCAGCATTACCAATCCTGATCTGGAATGGGAACGCACGCAGCAATTTAATGCGGGTGTGGATCTTGGCCTTTTCAGCAACCGCATTGTTTTTGAGGCAGATTATTACATTTCAAAATCCGATGGATTGCTTCTGGACGTCCCGATCCCGATCGTTTCCGGTTTCACGAGTGTTTTCAAGAACATTGGAAAATTACAAAACAAAGGACTCGAACTGAACCTGACCACGCACAACCTGAAAGGTGCATTAGGCTGGACTTCGCAGCTTAATTTTTCAAGAAACCGCAACAAAGTGCTGGCTCTCGGGAAAGACAATGCGCCGATGATTTATCAGCCCGGATTTGGAATGGAGTCAATCAACAAAGTGGGTGAGCCGATTTTCAGTTTCTATGGTTACCAATATGATGGCGTGTACATGAACCAGGGCGAAGTAGACGCAGATCCGTCGCATTATGCGTCTGCAAAACCCGGCGACGGTCGTTACAAAGACATGAATGGGGATGGTGTTTTGAATGCACAGGACCGCACGACCATTGGAAATTACACACCCGATTTCATCTGGGGCTTCACCAACAACCTGACTTACAAAGGTTTCGATTTCAGTGTGCTGATCCAGGGCGTGCAGGGAAGCGATGTGTATGACAACAACATTCACCGCGCTATGCTTTACCACGAAGGCCGCAATTATTACAAAGAAATGACAAACCGCTGGCGCTCCGAGCAGGAGCCGGGCGATGGTTATCATTACAAATTGACGGTGGATCTGGATGGTTATGAGAAAACAGCGTCGAGTTACTGGATCGTTGATGGCTCTTATTTCCGCGTTAAGGCGCTCACATTAGGCTACACTTTCCCATCTTCAATTTTATCCAGATTAAAACTCGAATCGCTGCGCATTTATGCCAATGGCCAAAACCTGTTTACACATAAAAACGCGCCCATTTTTGATCCCGAAAACTTCAACGGAAGCGCCACCAGCGCAACGGCCCGCGGCGTAACACACTCGCCCTACCCTTCCGCAAAAGTTTACACATTTGGTATCAATATTGGTTTCTAATAATCTAACATTCAACGAAATGAAGCATTTTAAACGACATATATTATACATTTTCCTGGCCGCAGCAGGCTTTTCATGCAGCGAAAGCCAGCTCGACCAATATCCTGAAACACGGTTGACGGAAGGAAATTTTTATTCCAATGAAGCGCAGATAGTACAGGCCGTGAATGACGTCTACCGCCAGCTGAACCGCCACTATGCAGCAAGCGGACTGGTGGATCTTTACGGTGAAATGTATTCGGACAACACGTACATTGAGTTTTCCGGCGGGGCAACCACTTTTGAAGACGACATTAAAGCATTCCGCATTCAGCCAAATAACGGACTGATCCAAACGGCCTGGAACAACAGTTACAACTCGATTTATATCTGCAACAATGCTATTGAACAGCTCGAAAAAACAACCGTTCAATTCAGCAACCCGGCTTTGAAAGACCGGCTAAAAGCGGAAGCGATTTTCATTCGCTCACTGTTGTTTTTTAATATGGCGCGCGTGTGGGGCGACATTCCTTTGCCTTTGAAAGTGGTGAGTTCTGATGAAAGTTATTCGTACTTGCGTGAGAAAAGAGATGGCGTTTACCAGCAGATCATTGCGGATCTGAAAGCGAGCAAGGCCGTTTTACCCCCAAGTTACACCGGAACGGATGTGGGCCGTGTTACCAAATATGCGGCTGCGGCAGTGCTTGCGGAAGTTTACCTGACCATTAACGACAAGGCCAATGCTGCAAAAGAGCTAAAAGAGATCATTGACAGCAATGTGTATTCCCTAGATGCAAATAAAGATGGCGTCGTAAACAGCGCGGATTATGCATTCAACTTTTTGCCGGGCACCAAAAATTCGAAGGAATCGGTTTTGGAATTGCAGTTTTTGGCGGGACAAAATGCGGTGAACAGCAATTACCAGCAAACTTACACGCCTTATCACTGGGCGTTCCATTTGCCGGGCAGCACAGAAACTTTCCGTGGAAGCGGCCTCAACAGCCCCACGCCCGACCTCACCAATGAGTTTGAAACGGCAGACACTATTCGGAAGAACATTTCGGTGTATCCGGGTTATGTGAATCTGGAAACGGGCGCATTTATCAAATATCCATTTACCCAAAAATTCTACGATCCCAACTGGCGTTACCCGGGTCAGAATGTAGAACTGATCCGCTATGCCGACATTCTGCTTTCCTACTCCGAGGCGACGGATGATCCGACTTATCTCAATCAGGTAAGAGCGCGGGTTGGGCTTCCGGGCTTTGGGAAAGCGGGTTATCCAGTGAAATATGCCACATTAGCACTGGCAATCGAGCATGAACGAAGGACAGAACTGAGCTTTGAATTCCACCGCTTTTTTGATCTGGTGCGGACGGGCCGCGCGGTGCCGGTTTTAAAAGCGAAGGGTTATAACATTACCGAAAGCAAGCTCCTGTTCCCGATTCCGCAGGCGGCGATTGATGTAAATCCAAAACTTACGCAAAACCCATATTAGAAAGGAAGGTCAGCAATGTTTTGATAACATTAAGCGGAATAGCACGCTATTCCGCACCTTCATAACCCATGATTTTTGTGAAAAAAATAGTTAAATACATCATTGTAACGACCGTTGCGCTGGCAACCAACTGCGTAGCGACCAGCTTCGTGGAAGCCAGCGCGCAAAGCGCGCCTAACATGATCTTCATTATCGGCGACGATATCAGTTGGGATGACATTGGCACGTATGGAAATAATAAGATTAAAACGCCCAATCTGGACAAACTTGCGCGCAATGGATTGAAATTCAACAACATGTATCTGACGGCAAGCTCGTGCAGCCCGAGCCGTACGAGCATTCTCACCGGCAGATATCCGCATAATACAGGCGCTGCCGAGCTGCATTCGCCGCTGCCTGCGCATTTGAAATTCTTTCCCGAACAGCTTCGGCAAAAAGGCTATTTTTCTGCATTAGTGGGAAAATGGCACGAAGGTCCGGCGACAAAACGGGCATACGACACATTGCTGGTGGATAAAAAAGCCAATGGCGAAGGCGGCGAATTGCAATGGGTGAATCTCCTCAAAGCCAGACCAAAAGGCAAACCGTTTTTCTTCTGGTTGGCAGCTTATGACGCGCACCGGCCGTGGTCAACGAAAACGGAGGGGCCACAGCACAATCCGGCGACAGACATTATCGTGCCGCCGACATTGGTGGATACGAAAGAAACGCGGCAGGATCTTACATTTTATTACAATGAAATTTCCAGGCTCGACCATTATGTAGGTGAATTGGAAAAGGAATTGGAAAGACAAGGCATTGCCGAAAATACACTGATCATTTTTACAGCTGATAATGGCAGGCCATTCCCCGGAAGCAAAACCCGATTATACGATGCGGGTGTAAAAACGCCATTTCTAGTCAAATGGCCTGCTGGAATTAAAGCCGGACAGGCGACGGAAAGTCTGGTGAGCAGCATTGATATTGCGCCGACATTGCTTGAACTGGCAGGTGTGGAACCGGCAGAAACGGTTCAGGGAAAAAGCTTCGCAAAACTTTTCAAAACGCCCGATCAGGAATTCAGAAAATACGTTTTTGCCGAGCATAACTGGCACGATTACGCTGCTTACGAGCGCTCCGTTCGAACGAAGGATTTTTTATATGTGATCAATAAACGAACAGCATTTGATAATGGCGGGCCGATCGATGCCAACCAAAGTGCATCTGCCAAAGCATTGAAAGCAACGAAGGCAAACGGCAAATTAACATTGCTCCAAAGCGACGCATTGCTGACGCCACGGCCTGCCGAGGAGTTTTTTGACAACTTCAAAGATCCGCTGCAATCCAGAAACGAAATAGCCAACAAAACCTACGCCGCGCCAATCGCCGAGCTGCAAAAAGTATTAAAACAATGGCAGGACGAAACCGGCGATACGGAGCCCGCAAATCTCACGCCCGATTGGTATGACCGCGAAACCGGCGAGCCGACCGCAAATAAAGATAAGCGCGGCGAAATGCCCGGCAGTGCAAAAAAAGCCGATCATATCAATGCCAAAGGGCCATTTTAACCAACATTAACCCATTATGAGCACCCGGGTTTTACTCCTGTTTCTCCTGATTTTTGTAGTCGCAGAAACCAATGCGCAGCAAAAAGACAAGCCCAACATTCTCTGGATCGTAAGCGAGGATAACAGCCCGTTTTTAGGCTGCTATGGAGACACTTTTGCCACCACGCCAAACCTGGACAAATTTGCCAAACAGGGAATTTTATACAAAAATGCATTTGCCACCGCTCCCGTGTGCGCACCCTCGCGCAACACGCTCATTACGGGCATGTACGCGCCGTCGTTGGGCACGGAACATATGCGCAGCACGTATCCCGTTCCCGATTATGTGAAATTCTTCCCGCGTTACTTCCGCGAGGCAGGTTACTACACGACCAATAATTCCAAAAAGGACTACAACACCACCGACCAGCTCGAAGCCTGGGACGAATCCAGTGGCAAAGCGACTTACAAAAACCGGAAGCCGGGGCAGCCATTTTTTGCTGTCTTTAATCTGAATGTTTCGCACGAAAGCGGCATCCACACTGCTGTTCCGACGGAGAAATTGAAGCACGATCCGGAAAAGGTAAAACTCCCGCCTTACCATCCCGCTACGCCCGAAATGAAGCACGATTGGGCGCAGTATTACGACAAACTGGAAGAAATGGACCGTCAGGCCGGCGCGCTCTTGAAGGAACTGGAAGCGGAAGGGTTGGCTGAAAACACAATTGTTTTTTATTACAGTGACAATGGCGGGATCTTGGGCCGCAGCAAAAGATTTGTGTATGAATCGGGCCTGCGCGTGCCGCTGATCATCCGCTTTCCTGAAAAATATTCGGGACTGGCGCCAAACACACCGGGCTCCGTCACAGATCGCATTGTTACCTTCAATGACTTTGCGCCGAGCGTGCTTAGCCTGGCAGGGCTCGAAATCCCCGCGCATATGCAGGGAAAAGCATTCTTAGGTTCAAAAGAAGTGAAAGAACGCGCTTATGCTTACGGTTTTCGCGGCAGAATGGACGAGCGTACGGACCTTTCCAGAACAGTGCGGGACAAAAAATTCAGGTATATCCGCAATTATTTGCCGCACAAAATTTACGCGCAGTATCTCGAATATCTGTGGAAAGCGCCTTCAATGCCTTCCTGGGAAGCTGAGTTTAAAGCAGGCAGGTTGAACGAGGATCAAAAGAAATTCTGGCAGGAAAAACCTGCGGAAGAGTTGTTTGACATTGAAAATGATCCACATAACATTCACAACCTCGCCGCCGATCCCAAGTATAAAGACATTTTGTTAAAACTCAGAAAAGCCAACCACGACTGGCTCATAGAATCGCAGGACGTAGGATTCATTCCCGAAGCATTATTAAGCAAAATTTCTGAAACCACTCCCCTGCGCGACTATTCCAAAAGCGGAAAATATGAGTTGAGCAAGGTCATCGAAACAGCTGAAATTGCGTCGTCGCGAGACAAATCACACCTGAAAGAACTCATTAAGCGACTCAGTGATAAAGATGCGGTTGTGCGTTACTGGGCGGTAATCGGAACGATCGTGCTGAAAGATGACGCAATAGCTGCGAAGGTTAAATTACAACCATTACTAAGCGACCCGGAAGTGGCTGTCCGCATTGCCGCCGCCGAAGCATTGCTGGCATTTGGCGAAACGGACGCAGCGGTGCAAACATTAAGCGAAGCATTAAAAAGCGAAAACCAAATGGCGCGCGTTCAGGCATTGAATGTCCTGGAAACGATTGGCGCCAAAGCACAGCCTGCATTTGAAAATGTAAAATCGCTGTTAAAAGGCAACCCGAAAGATTCTGATTATGACGTGAGGGCAGCGAAAAAGATCCTCGAACTGACCTCAAAATAAAACAAGATGCAAAAATTGAAATCATTGGCTAGTCTGGCGCTACTCATCCTAACGAGCTTCTCCACACCAGCGAAGCAAATGGAAAAACGGCCCAACATTCTTTTTGTCATTGCCGACGACCAATCGTATCCCTATGCAGGTGCCTACGGCGATAAGGCTGCCAAGACACCGCATTTCGACAGGATCGGCCGGGAAGGAATTTTGTTTACCAATGCTTTTGCCGCTTCACCGGGTTGCAGTCCGTCGAGGGCCGCGTTGCTTACCGGCCTCAACTGCTGGCAGATCAAGGAAGCGGGAACGCATGCGAGCAGCTTTCCCGCCGAATTTCAGGTATTCCCCGACCTGCTTGAAAAGGCGGGATACACTGTCGGATTTACAGGTAAAGGCTGGGGGCCGGGTGATTTCAAAGCTTCCGGGAGGGACAGAAACCCGGCTGGAAACGCCTATTTATCCAAAAAACTGACGAGTCCAAAAGGTATTTCTGATGTAGATTATGCTGAAAATTTTCAGGATTTTTTTGCTCAAAAAGAAAAAGACAAACCTTTCTTCTTCTGGCTTGGGACGCATGAGCCGCACCGCACCTATCAAAAAGGCATCGGGGCCGCGAATGGATTTGACATTACAAAAGTAAAAGTGCCGCCATTTCTGCCAGACGTTCCGGAAGTTCGTAATGACATTCTGGACTATTTATATGAAATCCAATGGTTTGATACGCAGCTCGGAAAGGTACTGGCGCAGCTGGAACAAGCCGGTGAACTGGATAATACGCTCATTGTGGTGACGGCGGATAACGGCATGTCTTTCCCCCGCGCAAAAGCCAATGTATATGAATATGGCATTCATGTGCCGCTGGCGATTCGTTGGGGAAATGAGATCCGAAAGGGTATAGTGGCGCAGGATCTGGTAAGTTTGGTTGATGTGTATGCCACATTTCTGGAAGTTGGCAGGGCTGAAAAGCCGAATTACCCTATTGAAAGTAAAAGCCTGGTACCTTTTCTTAAAACCGGAAAAAAGCACCGTGAGGCTGTATATGCATCCCGAGAGCGGCATTCGTCGTCGCGCTATAACAACCTGGGCTACCCGCAGCGCACAATCCGTAATTCACAGTTTTTATATATTAAAAATTACAAACCAGAACGCTGGCCGGCTGGTGATCCCCAAAAATTTGATAAAAATGGCAAGCTGGAACCCATTAACACCGGCTTTCACGACATTGATGAATCCGCTGATAACATTGTGATCCGGGAATGGCAAAATCCCAAGATCGCGCCTTTCTTTCATCTTGCGACAGACAAGCGTCCTGCCGAAGAATTGTATGACATTGTAAAAGATCCGGGCTGCCTGAAAAATCTGATTCAAGACAACAAATACCGTGTACAAGCAGCCTCGCTGCGAAAACAGCTCAAAGATTACCAGCTTGCCACCCGCGATCCACGCGAAACAGGCAATGCCGATTACCTCGATTCCTTCCCGAGATTGAACGGAGAAATACGCAATTTCCCAGCCAACTAGCTGCATTTGACCGATCATCACACTACTGTCTTCCTTATTCACCGGCAATTTCTGATCCATGTCACCGCCGTGCCGGAGGTCCCTGCATTTACGGTTTTTACATCATTCTTTAAATCTCGCAAAACACCTTAAAGCTGAAAAAGCCAGTGTTTAACGAAGAATAACTACAATACAAGTACTTCCTGTTTCCCCTCGCGAGGCAAGGTGATCAATTTTGTACAGTCGGCCAGCCAGCCAGACATGTATCATTTAACCATCGCGATGAAAAACTTTGTATTTGTACTTGTCGCTTTTTGTTACTCAATTACCTGGTCGCGGGCCCAGGATTCTGCCCGTTACCAGCTTCGCCTTTCGGTTCCGGCAATCGATCTTCCTCAGAACAGGGACCTCCCCTACCGTTATCCTTCCATGAACCAGGCCCTGGAATTCTCGGCCGACTTTTACGAGCTTGGATACCTCGGCATTGACAAGCTGGGAAACGCGCTTTTTAAGCCAAAAACGAAAGAATATTCATTCGGAAAGAAGCTGCTGAATGCGGGATTCAAGTATTTGCTCAGTGCGGGTTTTGTCAAATACGGAAGTGAATTGCCCATTCCGCTCGGCGTTTGGGCGCACGAGGAGTTTCACCGGTCTGTTTTGGGAGTCAATACGATCCATTCAAAAAATGGCAACTGGTTTCCGCACCGCTGGGATGGGACGGTTTATGGCATTGGTGATCAGGATCTTAGCACACTTAAAAGTAAAGACCCGGATCAGCTTCTGTATGCCTACGTGGCCGGCGTGCAATCGGAAGTTTTGCTAAACCGAAAAATATCTGTTCAGGATTTTTACAAAAAAAGAACATTGCCCAAGAATGCGCTCATTCTTTATAATGCCTGGTATGTCTGGGATTATTTCAAATTTTCGGCCAGTTCTGTAACAGATTCAGTAAAAGTCTGGGGAGCAAAAAGTGAGAACCCGGACCCGAAAGAGCGCGATTTTGCAGGGGCCGACCTAACCGCCTGGGCTTACGATATGTTTAGTCCTGAAAAACCCTACACCGACCGGGATAAGTTTCCCAATGGAGAAGGCGTCAATCGCCGGATCGGCTACTCGGATTTATCTGTTGAAGCGCAGGAATATTTAGTAAAACAAAAAAAATTGTCGCTGCTGAACTTTGTGAACCCGGCTATATTTTTCATTAACCGCATCCCGCTGGGCAAACACACCTCATTCAACTTTTTCATGCAATATGCACCCACGCACTTTGGCAACGACATTTCACTGACACTCCCAGTACAATACCGCAATACCGATCTCCTTTTTGGTGTGCACAAATTCAGCAATTTCAAATCCGAAGGTTATGGGCTTGATCTGGGTCTTTACAACAGAAAACTGACCAAACGTCTGGAAACTGACCTGGTCATACGGATCTGGAACCAGCCGGAAAGTTTTTACGATGATGCCAAGGAAACCGGCGGTGCTCTGCAACTGGACGCCCGCTACCGGATCACAAGAAACATAGCCGTCGCAGTAGCCCTCAATGGGAAAACCAAAGGCTGGCAGGTAGATTCTCCCTACCTCAAACCAAATCTCTCATCCAGTTTGGGGTTGAGTTATGCCATGAGATGAAAACTGGAACGCTCTCCATTCCCGCAAGCAACAGAATCAAAATATAATCTATTAGCGATGGAAAAATACCAACTGGCCCAGATCAATGTGGCTAAAATGAAGGGTGTGAATATCGACGACCCGATAATGAAAGAATTCGCGGACAATCTGGATGCGGTCAACGCACATGCTGAAATCAGTGAGGGATTCGTGTGGCGGTTAAAGGAAGAAAATAACAATGCAACCGGCCTCCACCCGTTTCAGGATCCCACCGTCATCATTAACGTATCGGTCTGGCGTGATATACCGACTTTGCAGCAGTTCACTTACCGTTCTTTTCATTCGGAATTTCTGAAAAGAAGGCGTGAATGGTTCTCAAACTATGGGAAAATCTATATGGCTTTGTGGTGGGTTCGAGCTGGTGAATTCCCCACAATGGAACAGGCAATGGAGCGTCTCGAACATCTGGCGAAAAACGGTCCGTCTCCGTATGCATTCAGCTTCAAAGACAATCAAAACATGCCTGCGGGGATCATTTAGAGGTAAATGTATCAAATGGATATGTCGCGATTTTGACATTATCGTCCATCTTCCAGTCTATCAATAAATGATTGGGGTCAATGCCGGCGCGGGCGGGTTTTTGTGGTACCATTACTTGAATGGTCTGTGTGGTGGAGTGGAGGTAATGCTTTTGCAAATAGAGCGGCTTACCCGGTTCCTTACCCTCTTCCCCGGCGGCAAAAACCCCGATCTCTACCCAATCGTTTAAAGGAAGGTTGGTTTCAACGCCAGCACTATCCACTACCTGCTTTCCCGCCTGTATTTCGAGCGTTACCTGCCAAGAACCTGTAATGGTTTTCTTCGCGATGGCTTCTTTTGTTTCAAGCTCCCAAAAGGTATTCTGTTCAAAAAGGTCGTGGAGCAGGTAATGGAGGGAGTCTGGTGTTACTGCCTGCAATTCCTGATAAAGGTCTAAGGCAGTGGCCATTGGAATCTTGCCGGGTCTGTGTTTTTGAAGCAAGCTACGGAGCGCTCCATTCACCCGGTCCTTGCCGATGTACTCACTCAGTGCGTATAATGCGAAAGGGCCTTTTCGGTAATTATGGTAATAATCGTTGGCACGCAACAGCGGCCCGGCAGCCCGGGTGCGGGGATTCTCGTACTCCTCCCGCAAAAAGCTCAACAACTTGCTCAGGTGTGCAGGCCCATACTTGTCCTGCAGAACCCCCATAGCCGAATACCACGCCAAACTCTCAGAAAGTAGGCCTGCACCTTCCAGATAGGCAGATTTCAGTTGATTTCCCCACCACTGGTGCGCCACTTCGTGCGCCACAACCGCCGTCACCAGGTCGAAGCCCCGCGGATCTTGCTTTGTATTCAACAGGAAAAAACCTTCCTCCGCCGTGATGGTAGCCGGAGCGGCATGGTTCCCGCCACTGTACCCCGGCACAGCCACAAACCGAAGCTGCCGATGCGGGTAAGGCCCGAATTGTTGGGTATAGTAGCTCAGCGAAGCTTTCACACTCCGCACCATCCGCTCCAAATTCTCTGCATTACCGGGATCGTAGTAAATCTGAATGGCAACAGATTTTTTTACATCTTTCGACGGTGCCCAAAGCGCCTCATACAGCGCATATCTCGCCGAAAATAAAGCATATTCGTGCCTTATTCGTGCATCCGTGGCATAATGGAAATACCGACGGCCCCCTTTTGTCCAGGTTTTACAAAGACTACCCGGCGCCACCACCATCTGATTGTTGTCCGTCCCCACCACCGCATTAAAAGAAATATGTTCCGCAAACGGCGCATAATTTCGCGCTTTCAGGTCATAAAGCGAAGCAGTTGCAGGCCGGGGAGAAAGCCCATATTTTTTCCGGAGCCCGGGCTCATCCAGCTCACGGTACTGCTGGTAGCCAATGGAAGGCAACCATTCATAATTTCGAATGTGCGTGAAGTTGGCCGTCACCGCCGAATCAGCACCCTTGTTTGTAAATCCCTCAGCTTTGTGATGCACTTCAAAATCAAATTGCAATGTGTCCCCAGGTTCCAGCGGCTTTTTAAGTTTATAAATAAAAAAACCTGATTCCTGGTCTTCGAGCACTGGTATAGCTGATTTGCCAAAAGCTAAGACCTTCGTTTCAACCCCATCGGGAATGGCCAGATGCACAGAATCAATGGGAAAGGAATGCTTGTTAACTAACAGATAACTTCCTTTTACCTCAAACTCACGCCGCTCGGAATAAATCTCAACCTGTAAATTGACGCCGGTCAAAATAGGCTGCGGCGCATTGCTATACTTCCCATACCGTTGCTCGTAGGTGGCACGTCCTGCCAGTATTTCCGAGGCAGTTGCGTAGTGATTGAGGATGTTGGTATTATAGAAAATAAAGCCGCCCAAAGTCAAGATTAATGCTACTGCAACGGCCGTTGTCCACGCAGTAGTCCGTGTAAAGCGGCGTCGGGCCAACAGAAACCGCGCCTTTAAACTTTCTTCCCGGCCGCGTACCCAAAGCAGCCTTGCCGCCACCGAGAGCAGCATCGCCCAAGCCACCCAATATGCCTTAAACCAGAGCCAAGGCGCAACGGACACCCCAAAACCACCCATGTTGGTATACGACCACCCGGGACTGGATCCGAAAATAAGAAGCTTGTGCTCTATTCCCAGACTTGAAGCAAAGACCACGCAACCAAATGCAAGAAGCGCAACCAGGTGCCCCAGGTATTTTTGACTGACCAACACGTGCACCACCAGCGCAAGCAGGGCAAAAAGCAGGGATTCTATCAGCTGAAACCCAAACAGTACTTTCAGGTACAATCCTAATTCAACATCGGCTCCACCAATCCCAATTTGCGCCAGTACCCCGGCAACCAGCAGAAATACCAGACAAACGATAAGCAGAAAACTTAGGGACAAAAACTTGCTCAGGAAAAGCACCCATTCAGGCACCGGTACCGCATGAGAGAACTCACTCATACCGCTTTCCCTTTCCCGCCAGACCAGCTTCCCGGCGTAAAAAATGGTTAGTAAAAAAATGATGATCCAAAATTTTCCAGGAGCCGTAATGGTGCCGGTCACAATATTCAAAACCTGATCCGTTCTGGGGAGCAATGGAACGCCTTTGGCTTTCAAATTTCCCGGCATGGCAAAACCAACCATCAGTGCAATCAAACCCAAAAGAAGTAGCCCCGTCCGGTTTTTTGCCAGTGCCAGGAATGATTGCATTGTGATCATTTTCAACTGATGTATGTGGGTTGGGAAGCCGAATGTTCCACGCGTTCGTAATAACAATTCCGTTGTTCCCCTTTTAGGCCAGTCTATGCCTGTGATACTTGCAAGTTGTAAAGCGTTCTGTTTTCCCGGGTTATTGGTAAATGGGTTTGTAAACCGGAAACGATAGTAGGTAAACGTCAGCATGCCGAGTGCCACAAATAGCCATAACACACGGTTTGCCAGCAACATCCCTTCTAATTCAATGAAGCGCGTATTCCTTTCAATCGGGCTCAAAACCGTAAGGTGCCGCATAATGGGAGTGAAACTGATGGGATCCAGCACATCCCCCCAATTCCCTGCCTCACGCGAATTCATTTCCAGCATGAATGCAGCCATAAAAAGCAACACCCCGCCCAGATAGCTCGCCATCGCCCGCCGGTTGAGTGCCGCCAGTGAAAACTGGATGGCCGTCACAATAAATGTGTTAGGTATTAGGATAAAGAAAAAGGCAGTCAGATAGGCTCCTGACCGGAATGGGCCCAGAACTTCTGCCTCTATGCCGGAAAGGTGCATAGCCGCCAAAATGCCCAGCGGTATGGCGAGCAGGATGATGACATTGAGCAGAAATGCGGCAAGAAGCCTCCCGCCCAGGTATTCCGCTTTCCTGGCAGGTGCAGTGTAGGTCAAAGAAAACATGCGCGTCTGCACATCGCGTGCCGCCGCATCGCCCGCCACAGATGCGCCTATCAATAGCCAGAAAAGGTTGCATAAGACGGTGACAGCTGCGATGACGATGGGTGCATTAACCTGGAAATAACCCTCGCGCGCGTCAGACAGGTAGTTACCTGTTACCCACAGAAATGCAAGGCTCAATACCACTGCGAAGTAAAGCCAGGTAGAGACGCTGCGTAACTGGTAGCAGAATTCAAGGCGAAAAATCTTAGCGAATTTCATCATTCCCCGTCATAGTAGTGAAGTATACATCTTCCAGATCAGGATCCACCGGCTCGAAACCGTTACCGGGCAATTCCTTGCTGTAAATGTGCACCATGGTGCGACCGCTCAGGAGTTTTGCAGAAATGACCTTGTGTTCCTTTTCCAGTTGGGCAATTTTATTTTTCTCGGTCAGCTTACGCCAAATCCTGCCTTTCAGAGCTGCAACGGCTTCTTGAGGTTTCGCTTCCAGCAGTATTTTTCCTTTGTTGATAATGGCCATGTTGGTGCACAGCTCGGATACATCTTCCACGATGTGGGTGGATAGGATCACGACGCTGTTCTCGCCCAGTTCACTTAAAAGATTCAGGAAACGGACGCGCTCGGCTGGGTCCAGGCCGGCGGTCGGCTCGTCTACGATCAGCAGCTTCGGGTTGCCCAAGAGCGCTACCGCCACTCCGAATCGCTGCCGCATCCCACCTGAGTAGCCGCCCAGCTTCTGCTTCCGCTTGTCCCAGAGGTTGGTTTGTTTGAGTAAGGTTTCCGTTACCTCTTTGCGGGATGCGCGGTTGGTAATGCCTTTGAGTACCGCGAAATAATCCAGCAACTCCTCCGCGGTCGATTTTGGGTACACACCGAATTCCTGCGGCAGGTAACCCAGCGTCTGGCGCAGTTCCTCCTTTTGCTTCAATACATCTATTTCTCCTAAAAAAACTTCTCCATTATCCGGTTCCTGCAAAGTTGCCAGCGTGCGCATAAGCGTGGATTTTCCCGCACCGTTTGGCCCGAGCAAGCCGAACATACCTGGGGAAATGTCCAGCGAAACATTGTCCAATGCTTTTACTGCATTTATATAGGTTTTGGAGACATTGCGAATGGACAGGCTGATTTGGTGATTTTCCATGTTGGTAAAAAAACCTTGTTCATTACAGTTGGCAAAATGCGATATGCGACCGCCGGAAAGTAATCGACCAATGGCTGCATTGCTTCTGCGGAAGTGCTGGCAGGTTCGATTCGATGTTTCGTAGATCGGGATAAGGCTTTGGTAGATACGGTGGTTAGAGATTGGCAGGAAAAAATATCTTTGTTCTATGAATCGGATTAAAAAGGTATTTACGGCAGTCCACGTCATTCTCTGGATTTTGTTAAGCCTGCTGGTAGGCTTCCAACTTAGCGGTGAGGATAATCCAAATTGGCTTTCATCCTCTGCGAGCTTTATTTTAACCGGTTTGTATGTTTTTTACACCCATTTCTTTCTCCTGACCCGCTTTTTGGGTAAAAGACGAAAGGCTGCTTATTTTCTCAGGCTGGCAGGAATCGGGCTGACCGCACCTTTGATTTTTTTGTTTTTCCATTACAAAACACTAAGCGCTTCGCACTCAGCCTTCGAGTACTACATGATGGCGCTCATTTCCATTGTGCCGATATTCCTTTTTTTAAGCTGGCTGGCCCGGGTCACGGAAAATCTGGTGCTGAATACGATCCGGAAAGAGCAGCTGGAAAAACAGGCCGTAGAGGCCGAGCTGTATTATCTGAAATCGCAGATCAATCCCCATTTTTTATTCAATACCCTCAATAACATTCATACCCTGGTTTACAAACAAGCTCCCGCCGCTCCGGATGCGGTCATGCAGCTGGCCTCTTTAATGCGTTACATGATCTACGAGTCCAATGCGCCCACCGTTCCGCTTTCGAGAGAAATGGATTACCTGCAGGATTATGTGAGTTTGCAGCAGCTGCGGTATAAAAATTCGCCGGTTGTGCAAATGGAAATAGCCGGCGAAACAGGAGGCTGCACCATTGCGCCATTGTTGTTTATTCATCTGTTGGAAAATGCTTATAAACATAGCCCTGCGCGGTTAGAACCCGGTGACATTAAGATTTGCATTCAGTTGAAAAAAGATACGCTGTTCCTTAGCATCCAAAATCCTGTCGGCAACAACCAAAAGAACAATTTGGAAGAATCGGGCGGGATAGGATTGCCGAATGTCCGGAAAAGATTGCAGTTGTTATATCCCGACAAACACACTTTGGAGATAACGAAATCAAGCGATACGTTTAGCCTGACTTTAAAAATTCAAGGTCTTCGACTACCAGCTAATGAAACAAAAGCTCACCTGCTACATCATTGACGACGAATATCTGGCCCAGGAAATACTGGAAGCGTATGTGGCTAAAGTGTCTTTTATCGAACTGAAAGGTACTTTTTCAAGTCCGCTGGAAGCAGTTGCTCAAATGGAGGCTGACAAACCGGATCTGCTTTTTCTGGATATCAATATGCCGGACCTGGATGGGCTTAGCTTCATTCCAATGCTGAACCCGAAGCCCATGATCATCCTGACTACGGCCTACGATCAATATGCCCTGAAAGCCTTTGAACTGGAAGTAAAGGATTACCTCGTAAAACCTTTTTCCTTCGAAAGGTTCTATAAATCAGTACTGAGACTGTACCAGGAGCACCGTCCCAAACTGCCGCCGGAAAAGAAAGAAGTTATAGCAGAGCCCAAACATGAACAGGAGTACATCTTCCTGAAAGTGGGCCACCGCATTCAGAAAATTGCGGCTTCCGAGATCATTTTCGTGGAAGGTATGCGCGACTACCTGCTGATCCACACCGCAAAGGAGAAGATCATGACCCTGCTTAGTTTCGCTAAACTGGAAGAACTGCTCCCTTCCCAGGGCTTTGCCCGCGTGCACCGTTCTTTTATGGTAGCCATTGATAAAATAGACCACATTGAAAAAAACAGGATCCGGATCGCAGATCAGATCATTCCGATCAGTGAAAGCTATGCCGAGCCTTTCTTTAAAATGCTGAAAGGCATTCAATAGCGCTTTAAACGCTCTTCGGAGTAAGTCCATTGCCACCTCAAAAATCCAGGAAGAGGAAGCCCGCAAGTTCAGCTTCACAGCCACAATGTTGAATATTTGGAAACTTTCAGCATTTTTGTCCGAACCGTAAATGCAAAATGGCAACGACAGCAATCAAATCAGATTCAGTTTCCGAAATGCACGATAAAATATCGCAGGTAACCAAATGCAATCAAAAATGAGAAAGGTAGTTTTATTTGCGCACATCTCGCTGGATGGTTTTGCTGGAGATGTCAATGGCGGACTGGGTTTCCTGTCATACAATGAAGAACTGCAAAAATATGCAGACGAATTGGTCAAAACAGTAGGTGCTCCTCTATATGGCAAGACTACCTACCATTTGATGGAAGGTTATTGGCCCACCGTATTGAACAATCCCGACGCTGATAAACGCTCGCTGGCACATGCGCAATGGGTGCAGGATATCCCTAAGGTAGTGTTTTCGACAACTTTGGACGAAGTGAGTTGGAACAATACTACGTTGGTCAAAGAGAATATAGTCGAAGAGGTGAATAGCCTCAAACAACAACCCGGCAAAGACCTGGTCATATTCGGCAGCCCGGGCCTTGCCAAAAGCTTTATGAAGCTGGGCCTGATAGATGAGTACAGGCTCACGTTGCATCCCGTGATATTGGGGAATGGCATTAAGCTGTTTGACACCAACATCACCACCAGTTCTTTAAAATTGCTTGAAACAAAAACGCTGGGATCGGGGGTAATTACCATGCATTATTCATCGAATAACCTGACAACGGGTTGATAGAATGACGGCAATGCAGACCTCCCAAACCAATGCTTGTAAGTACAATCACGACGCGACCACACTCTTCTCCTGCGCGCTTTTTAAAACTTCATAACTATGAATCCGCGCCTCGGGATCGTAGATGTGGCTGGTGACCATCAACTCGTCGAGCTGCGTACGTTGCTGAAAATAAGCAAGATCATTGCTTATTTTTTTTCTGTCGCCGATGAACGTGTATTTCATCATTTCTCTCACCGCGGCTTCTTCATATTCTCCCCAGAGTCCATCCATACTTTCTACGGGTGGTTGCAAAGGCTGGCGTTTGCCTGTGATAATGCCCGTAGCCAGCTGGTAGAAAGAGGTCGCAAGGCGCTCTGCTTCTTCGGTGGTGTCTGCGGCGATCACATTCACACAAGCCATCACATAAGGTTGCGCCAGATATTGCGACGGTCGGAAATTCCGGCGATACAGTTCTATCGCGGTCAGGAATTGGGTGGGTGCGAAATGGCTCGCGAATGCGTAAGGTAATCCCAGATGTGCAGCCAGTCGCGCACTGTCGGTACTCGAACCCAGTATCCAGATCGGTACTTCCAGCCCTTCACCGGGGATCGCCCGAACTTTGGAGTTGCTGTTATCTGCTGAAAAATACGTTTGCAATGCCATCACATCATCCGGAAAATCCTGAGCGGATTCCATATAATTGCGTCTGAGCGCGCGGGCTGTCACCTGATCTGTTCCGGGGGCTCTGCCAAGTCCGAGGTCGATGCGGCCGGGATACAGTGACGCAAGAGTACCAAACTGTTCGGCAATTACCAGCGGCGCGTGATTGGGTAACATAATGCCGCCGCTGCCCACACGGATCGTATTGGTACCGCCGGCAATGTAGCCGATGAGAACGGAAGTAGCCGAGCTGGCGACGCTTGCCATATTGTGGTGCTCGGCAAGCCAGTAACGATTGTAACCAAGTTCTTCTACACGCTGCGCGAGCCGGAGGCTGTTTTTGAATGTTGTGCCTGCATTATTCCCCTCCGTAATCGGCGCGAGATCAAGAATGGAAAATGGTATATCCTGAATGAGTTTGTCTGCCATGATTTATTAACAATGAGAATGCTGTTAATAAAAGCATTTAATTAGCCTGTGAGTTCCTTTGCAACCATCAACCCACTTCAAAGTTGAAATCGCCATTCATGATAAGCTTTGCATCTGTCGTGTTTGGGTTACCGGGAATCTGCAATCCCTTTATTTTGGCTGTTTTGCCTTTGCTCAGCAAATCGTAAACGTGTTTGTCGGTGAGTTTTTTGCCCAGAAATTCAAACGGGATCTTGAAGCCGCAAGCCTGAAAGTTGGAACAGCCATAAGCCGTTTTTCCCTTTTTTAGCAAATGTTCCTTGCATTTCGGACAGGTCAGGGACTCAATGGAGATTTCTTCTTTTGGCTCCCTCGGTTTGGCGGGTTTCTTCTCCTTTTCTTCTTTTGCAATCTCTGGCGGCGCTTCTTCGGCAATGCTGATCGCCTTTCCGCGATTATTTTTCACCTCTTGCGTGAGGTCAACCACCATCTGAATCAACTCCTGCTTAAACGTTTCCATCGAATAATCGCCTTTTTCGATCAACCGCAGCTTTCTTTCCCAGTTCCCGGTCAGTTCCGCGCTTTTTAGAAGCTCGTTCTGGATCGTATCGATGAGATCGATGCCGGTTTGTGTGGCGAAAATATTTTTCTTTTTCTTTTCAATGTAACGCCTTTTGAAAAGTGTTTCTATGATATTCGCCCGTGTTGAAGGTCTTCCTATTCCATTGTCCTTCAATGCCTCACGCATTTCCTCATCCTCAACCTGCTTGCCTGCCGTTTCCATTGCCCGTAGCAATGTCGCTTCGGTATAGGCTTTCGGCGGCGTTGTTTTTCCCTGGTGCACGCGCGGTTCGTGCGGACCTCTTTCTCCCACCTCAAAATCAGGCATCAGCTTTTCCTCTTCCGCCGCTTCTTTTTTTGCATTCGCATCATTGGCGTACACAGCCCGCCAGCCGGGTTCCAGGATCTGTTTTCCGGTTGCCTTGAATTCCACCTGCCCAACCATACCAAGTACTGTTGTGTTCGAAACCTTACATTCAGGATAAAATGCAGCGATAAACCGGCGGGTGAGCAGGTCGTAAATGCGTTTTTCGTCCTGACTGATGTGATTGGGCAAAACGCCCGTCGGGATAATGGCGTGGTGATCAGTTACCTTTTTATCATCAAAAACCGCTTTCGATTTTGGAATTGGTCTTTCTAAAAGCGGCGCTGTGTATTGGGCATAGTAAGTAAGCTCTCGTAAAATGCCCTCCATTTTGGGATGCAGGTCTTCCGAAAGGTACGTCGTGTCCACCCGGGGATAAGTGATGAACTTCTTTTCGTATAGGTTTTGGGTATGTTTTAATGTGTCTTCGGCGGAATAGCCGTATTTTCTGTTCGCCTCCACTTGTAGTGAAGTAAGGTCAAAAAGCTTTGGATTTCCTTCTTTTCCTTCTTTCTTTTCAAATGCGGTTATTTCAAATTCGTGTTCAAGCAAGTAGGCGAGGCCTTTCTTTGCTTTCTCCTCGTTTCTGATCCGGTCAATGGTCGCCGTGAATTCGGTTTCGCGGTAAATGGTTTTCAATTCCCAATATTCTTCCGAAACAAATGCATTGATCTCCTTCTGGCGCTGAACGATGAGCGCCAGAGTCGGCGTTTGCACCCGGCCAATGCTGAGTACCACTTTTCCCTGACCGAATTTTTTGGTAAAAAGCCTGGTCGCATTCATGCCGAGCAGCCAGTCGCCAATGGCGCGCGCACTGCCGGCCGCATACAAGTTGTTGTAAAGTTCGCTGTCTTTGAGTTTTTCAAAACCCTCGCGGATCGCCTGCTCGGTCAGAGATGAAATCCAGAGACGTTTCACGGGCACATTGCATTTGGCTTTCAGCAAAACCCAGCGCTGGATCAGCTCACCTTCCTGGCCCGCATCCCCGCAATTGATCACTTCCTCGCATTTACTGACCAGACTTTCAATCACGCCAAACTGTTTCAATGCACCAGCATTGTCAATGAGCTTAATGCCGAAGCTCGACGGGATCATGGGCAGGTCTTCCAGCCGCCAGGATTTCCACCGCTCGGTGTAGTCGTGGGGTTCTTTTAATGTACAAAAATGCCCGAAAGTCCAGGTTACCTGATACCCGTTTCCTTCGTAGTAGCCGTCCCTGCGCTGATTCGCACCGATAATTGCTGCAATATCTTTGGCAACGCTTGGCTTTTCAGCAATACACACTTTCATGCCGCAAACTTACTCGATTGAGCGGCAATGTTCCTACAAACAATCTGGAAACTAATCAACCGCCTCCCACCTTAACCTGTTCCGGCGATTCGTTATACCCGCCCGAGCGGTCCGACATGCCCTCCGCATCTTTCAGGTTATCTTTTTGAACTGGCTCAGATCCTGATGTCTGGTTTTGCGATTCACCTGCATTTGTCGAGCTGCCGGACAAGTACGCCTCAAGAGCATTCAGACCTTTATCCCACCCATCCTGATGCGGCTTCAAAAACTCAGGCCTCGAAAATCCTTCCTGGATCACACGCAGTTTACTGCCTTCCCCCTCGGAAGAAAAGCTGACATCCAGCGAGTAGCCATTCTCCGAACCCTCATCGCTCATATTCCAAACCCACGAATAAACCAGTTTTTCATTGATTGACACTTCGCTGTACGTACCGGTAATTTCCAGTCCGGCCTCGCCTACATAATATGCAACTTCGCCACCTTCTGTAAGCTCGTTTTTGACATCCGTGAGCGATTCCCCCATCGGACGCCACCATTGTTTGAGGTGTTCAGCTTCTGTCCAGGCTTTGAAGAGTGTTTCTACGTCAACATCAAACTGCCTTTCTACTTCAATCACATTTACCTTTTTATCCTCTTCCATTTTTCCCGGATTTTGTTGATTAACAGAACATGCGCCGGTCCGCATAATAATCGTGCCTTTCGGGATCCTTCGAACCCCACCCTTTGCCAGTTAATTTCCCAGCTCACTCAGGTAACGCAACAGGTCCCGGAGTTCTTCTTCCGAGTAATTGTCCATCAGCCCCGACGGCATGAGCGAGCCGGTTTCCGTTTTGCCGGCGATGATCTTCTTGCTCACTACTTTCGGCTTTTTGGATTCGGTGGTTTCAATCTGTATTTCTTCCGCATTCTCGAAAATCTTGATACCCTGGATCAGTTCGCCGGTTTTGGTCTCCACGGCCACCCGGTTATAGCCTTCTTTCACATTCTGGTTGGGCCAGAGTACTTCTGAAATGATCTCCCGTGCCGACAAACCTTTGCCGATAGCCGACAGATTGGGACCGATATTCCCACCTTTTCCGTTGATCGTGTGGCAGGATGCGCAGCTGGGATTTGCCATGTAAATCGCCTGCCCTTTTCTGGCATCCCCGGCTTCCTTTACTTGTTTTGAAAGCTTATCGACATACTGCTGATCGTAAGTTCTGGTCACCAGGTTTTTCACACCGGCCTGTTTGTTGAGCAACGTTTTCAGCTGGGATGCATTGATACCTTTTGTTGCCAGTACTTCCAGCATCAGCCCTGCTTTCTCTTTGGACAGGTTTTGGGATGCCAATGCGTGAGTAAGCGATGCAATGCCGCCTTTACGTTCCAGAATCGGGGATATTATTTCCTTAAATTCCGCAACAGAACCGCCGGAAAGGCTGATTTCGTTGAGCGTGGCACTGGTGGCGAGTCCGATATCCAAAGCACTCAGACTTTGCAATCCTGCCAGCCGGATCTGTCTGGGAGTCTGAGGATTTTTGACGAGTTTTTGTAAAGTCGGCAAAGCGGCCCGCCCGTTCAGTTGTGCCAATGTTTGCAAACCTTCGGCGCGTACAGCAGCATCATTATTTTCATTGACAACCAGCGTTTGTATCGCCGGAGCGAGCGGTTTCAACTTCCATGCCCTGATCAATCGTACTGCCGATTTGGCAACTTCATTGTTATCGGATTTTTCAAGAATGTTTTTCAATTTGTTCAAAGAAACCTGCGTGACAGGCCGGGGTTCGGTTTTGGCAAGATGATCAAGCAAAACGGCGTCGTTAGCTACATTCTCCGGAGCTAGTACAAATTCAATATCCGAAGGTCCGCCTACTTTCGCCAGACTGATCAGCAAGCTTCTTTTTACTTCTTTTGGCAGGTTGCCGGAAACCAGTTTACGGTACATATCGGCGGTATACCATGCCGGCGGAATGACGCTGACTACGTAGGCCAGATGCGCGGGATCTTTAAATGCGAGCGTATTTTTCCTTAAAGCCGGCTCCCAATCCTGCTGCAATGCATGAACCGTTTTTTCCAATGCATAACGGATAAATTTGTCGGTCGGGAAATTCAGTACTTGCGTAGCTACCGCCATAGCTTCGGGCCGGTGCACGTCGCTGACGGCCACGAGCGCTTCCAGCCGCACTCTTGCCACGGGATCATTGATCAGCGGGTCGAGGATGGCCAGCGGGTTTTTCAGTCTGTCGGCCCAGCGTCCGGCCACATGGGCGGCGTAGCCCCTGGCGCCCGGCTCTTTTCCTTTTGCCAGTTCTTTCAATAAATCCTCGTTGACAATCTCGTGGCTTTCATATACATGGATCGCTTCCAGCAAATGATGTTCAAAATCTGTGTCCGACGGGCTTAGTTTTGCGACCCAGTCGGTCAACGGCTTGCGTATTTCCTCAAAATCGCGCTCGGCCAGGAGCCTTCTTACCTGGTACCTCGTCCAGTGTTCTTTCGATTTGAGGTGGTCCAGCAAGGTCGCTACGGATTGTCCGGCGAGTACCGGGGGAGTCAGCAGCGGCTGGCCTGTGGCAGTGATCCGCCAGATCCTGCCGTGGGTTTTATCGCGGTCGGGATGCCGCATGGAAGCCTGGTAATGCCCGATGATCGGGTTATACCAATCGAGTACATACATCGCCCCGTCCGGTCCGATCTTAATGTCGATCGGCCGGAAGCTCCGGCTGGATGAAGTCAGTATCGGGTCGAGCAGTGTCGCTTTGTAGCCGGAAGAATCCTCTGCCACGCGCATCCGCTCTACTTTATTGTTATAATAGCCGGCGATCACAAAATCGCCCCACAAGTCTTTGGGTAAATGTTTGGTACGGATAATTTCAATGATCGAACCTTTGATCACCAGCTTTCCGATCGGCGGCAGCAGCGCGCGGTGGGTGGTATTGACCATTCCCGGAACGGTATAAAACAGCTCGGGATCATTGGCTTTGTGAAACATTTCTCCCCACTCGCCAAAGTTCATCCCCCAGGGATTTACGCTGGCGGTAGACCCGTCCAGGAATCCGTCGAGCCTGTTTTGCAGCGGACGGTACCGCCAAATCGAGGCACGATCCGCTTTTTTTATACCCCACGCGGTTTCTATCCGGCTGTAAATGCTATGTCCCTGTGAAAAGAAAAGTTCGCCTCCCGGACTCCACAAAAAGGAATTGATCGTCTGGTGGGAATCGTGCGTTCCAAAACCTGAAAGCACAACCCTGCGGCTGTCCGCTTTTCCGTCATTGTCGGTGTCTTTGAGAAACACCAGCTCGGTCTGCTCGCCCAGATACACACCTCCGTGCCCGAGCTCAAAGCCCAGCGGGATGTTCAGTCCTTCTGCAAAAACGGAGGAATGGTCCGCCTTGCCGTCCCCGTCTTTATCTTCCAAAATCATCAGCTTGTCATTGGGATTCGAACCGGGCAGCGGCTGTGGATAAGAAGGGATGGTAAGCACCCACAAGCGGCCTTTTTCATCCCAGCGCATCGCACAGGGATCGGCGATTCCGAGCGTTTCTGAGGCAAACAAGTCAATTTTATAACCGTCCGCGATCTTAAAAGACGCCATTTCCGCCTCTACCGAATTGTCGTTTTCGGCAGGCGCGACGGACATCAGATTGATCTGGGCAAAAGTTGTATATGAAAGTAAAAAGGCAATTGATATGAGGAATGATCGTATTCGCATGAAAAATAGATTTATCAGTTTTGCGTAACCAGCAGGTTCTGTTGTTCGGAAATGCGGATTTCTGCCTCCCGGATCAGCGGCTCAAAACCTTTTATTTCTTCGGGGAAAATTCGTTTTTCGGTGTTCTTCCAATCGTGGCTGAAAGGGACTGTGGTACGGTCGCCGCCCAGAAAAGCCCAGTTACCGGGACGCCAGTAACCGATCCAGAGCTGGTTTTTGGTCAATACCTCTTTCCGCAAGGGTTCCAGCTTTTCGGTAAACCGCTGGTGCATTCCCAGCTCCTGCACGATCGCCTCAGCTGCAAGTTGCTGCCCTTCCGGTGTAAGATGAATGCCATCAAAAGTAAGGGAGCCGGCCCGTGGGGATTTTTGGAGGGAATGATAAAGGTCTACAAAATGGTAACCTTCCTGCGCAGCCAGTTGGCGCACAGCATCTGTATACTGTTCGGCCGCTGCTTTGTTCAGAGGGTTTTCTGGCACATTACCTTTCCCCAAGTTCAGGTTTGCCGGTTCAAAAGGAACAGGTGAAATCAATACGATACGCCGCTTCCCGGTTTTAACCCCGGAAAGCAGTTTTTTATATGCATTAATGAACTCCGGAATTGCCGCTTCTCCCTGCAAAGATTCCATTTGCCCAAACTGAACAAAAGCAATGTCCGCGCCCAGACTGTCCAGGTTTTTAGACCATTTCCCAAAACCTACATCCCTGAATTGCTCGTAAGCCGTATCGCCATCCCAGCCCAGGTTCCAGATGTGGAGCCGGGTGTGCGGGTGTGCGGCCATGAGCAGCGTTTCCAGGTAACAGTCCTTGCGCATGTTCACGATGTTGGTACCTCCGGCAAAAACGATCACTTCATTTTCTCCGAATGTCAGGGACGATGTTTTTCCAACGGGTTTGTTCAACGGAAGTTTCAGTTCCTTAACCAGCTGAGCTTCATTCAGGCCCGCGAGTTCGACTTTGGGGTTATGCACCAAGGTATTGATCTTGTACCGGACTGTCTGCGCATCGCCGGAGTGGATTTGTAAGGCGATATAGCCTGATGGATCGCCGCCCGGATCTTTTACCGAAACTGCCAGTTTTCCATTGATCGCAGTCCAGATCCTGTCGCCAGAAACCAGGATTTCATATTTGTTCCATTGACCGGGTTTCACCGCTTTTTCACCCCTGTCCGACCAGTCGAGCTTTTCCCGTCCATGTTCGTGGTAGAGCCTGCCCCATACGTCTTTGCCCATATCTGCCTGGTAACCAAGTGCCTGACCCGACGCATCCGCTTTTTTCGACCGGAACTGTATTCCTGCATTGCGATCATTGGTTTCCAGCAGCACGTCCACATTCAGGTAAAAATCGGTCACTTTTACATCGGACCACAAAAACTGGTTTTTCGCTACTTTCTCCGTTGCCCGGCCCACAATGGCGCCGTCTTCAACCGACCAGTACTGCATGTTGACGGCCGACCAGCCCGTCAGGTCTTTTTTATTGAAAAAACCGGTGTCTGTTTTTTTCTGACTAAAACCGGCGTTACCGATCAGGAGTAACAACAGCATAATCAGCCCGGATCTAACTTGGGATGCTTTCATGAATGCATATTTAGGATCAAAATGGTCTGGCTCAATAGCCTGTATTCTGTTTCAGTTCAGGATTGATGATGATTTCGCCCACCGGGATCGGATAAAGCAGGTCTCTTTCGCTCACCTGAAAAGCGGCGTCGGCGGGTGCGCTACCCGCCGGGTAATAGTATTTCTGAGGATTGGCTTTCACTCTTGCGCCATAGGCTTTCATGGTGGCAACAGCCTGGCCGCTCCGTACCAGATCGTGCCAGCGTTTGTTTTCGAATGCCAGTTCTACCCTCCGCTCTTTAAAAATCGCCTCTCTTACCGACGCCTGGCTTCCCGCAGGAATATCTTTTAAGCCCGCACGTCTCCTGACCAGGTTCAACTGGGCAAATGCCTCCGCGGGACGGTTTTGCTCATTCATAGCCTCGGCCAGCAACAGCAGCACTTCCGAATACCTGTAAACCGGCCAGTTTGAGGCTGTTTCGCGGTAGCGGGCGTGCGGGAACAAATACTTTTTGACATAAGGAGTATGGTTATACACCACGCCTACCAGCGGAGAAGGCCCGCTGTAAAACCCGATCGACGCGGCGAAACGTTTGTCTGCGAGGGTATCTTCATAGGCCGCGAGCATATCAGGTGTTGGCGTATTATACGAGCCGTCGGTGTTCGATGCCGAAGGTTTTACTCCCGTAATTACCGAAGGATCCGCCAGTACGGGCATAAATTTGTATGGCAGAAAATTGCTGACAGCCTGCGCGGTCCCCTCTGCATATTGGACATCAAATATGATTTCGGTATTGCCTTCATTCGACGGATTAAACACATCGGCATAGTTGGGCAGGAGCGTATAACCCATACCTGTTACCTGTTTGAGTGCAGTTTCTGCGTCTGCCCAGCGTTTCAAATTGACATGTACATCCGCAAGAAGCGTGTAGGCCGCGCCGGACGAAACCCTGCCCGCGGCCTGATTTGCCCGGTTCGGCAGCAAGGTCGTAGCTTGCGCGAGGTCAGACAGGATCTGCTCATACACGGCGGCAACCTCGGACCGGGACTTGAAAGTGGCCTGATAGGAATCCGAAGGTTCTGTAAAAATGGGTACTCCGCCGAAATTTTTGGCCAGATCAAAATAGGCGAATGCCCTTAAAAAGTAGGTCTGTCCTTTCAGGTTATCCTTTGACGGCTGGTCAAACTCCACGGCATCTATACTTTGCAGAACCTGGTTCGCGCGGGAGATGATCAGGTAGTTGTTATTCCACTTTGCCGCAGTGTTCACATTGTTATTTTCAACGGTAAAAGTGGAAGGATCTTCATCCTGTTTGGGGCCTCGCTGGGCAATATTGAAGATAAAATGGGTGTTGTCCGATCGCATTTCATTCAGTATCCAGTCCTGGTTGTACAGCGGCTGCAAAGGTGCATATACCCCGCCGACAGCCTGTTCGAAGTCGGTTTTTGATGTATAAAAACTGGTGGAGCTCAGGTTTGTTTCTGGCGAAATGTCGAGAAAATCGGAGCAGGCGCTGGCGGTTACGAGCAGCATTCCGGCAAGTAATATTCTAATATTCATATCATTTCCTTTTTTGTCTTGCTGTAAATTAAAAACCGATGTTAACGCCCAGGCTTACTGTTCTTGGCACTGGGTAGGAGTTCTCATCCACGCCGGGAGAGCTTCCACTGGAAGAGTTCCGTGTGTTCACCTCGGGGTTCGGTCCTGTGTATTTGGTAAAAACATGGGCATTCTGCACGCTGGCGTACACTCTCAGGTTACGGATCGCATTTTTACTGACCGGTATCGTGTAGCCGACTGTGATGTTTTTTAATGACAGGAAACTACCGTCTTTGATGTAGCGGGTGTGCCACCGGTCGCGTTCCAGGTAAGTAGTGCCTTGTTTTACGCTGCCATACTTCCCGGCCCCGGGATCTTCCGGCGATTTCCAGCGGTCTTTTACCTCTTCCAGCACATTAAAAACGCCATCCAGGTTGGTCGTCCAGTTTTCGTGGTGGGCCAGGATATCGTTTCCTTTCGAGCCGGTGATGGTTAATCCGAGGTCAAAATTCCGGTAGTTGAGCTGATTGGACATCCCGAAAATGAAATCGGGCCAGGGATTGCCGATTGTAGTATAATCTTCCGGAAAGGAAATCTTCCCGTCCCCGTTGAGGTCTTTGAATTTGATCGTACCTACTTGTGAATCAGCATATTTTGGCGAGCTGTCAAAATCCTCCTGATTTTTATAAACACCCTCCTGCACCGCTCCATAAAACAACCCGACCGGCTTGCCTACCTCTGATACGTGGCTGTAAAACCCGTAGCTGAGCATACCGTGGTACAATGCCGTCGTTTTTTCGGTGGAAAGTTTCAGTACCTTATTTCTGTCGAATGAAATATTAAAGTTGGTATTCCACGAAAACCGGTTTTTATTGATGTTGTAAGTTGTGATCCCGATCTCATGTCCCCACAGTTTCAGCTCGCCGATATTGGTCTGAATATTGGCAAAACCCGAAGACTGCGGCACCGCCACATTGAAAAGCAGATCGCTTGATTTGGTCGAATAATAATTGTAAGTCAGCTGGATACGATCGTTGAGCAGATAAATATCAGCCCCGATGTTCATTTGTTTTTTCCGCTCCCAACCCAGGTTGTTATCGCCAAGATTATTAGCTGCCCGGCCCTGGAACAAACCATTATTAAATCCATAATAAACCGGCCCCACCGTTGACCGGAATGTATAATTCCCGATCTCAAAATTTCCCGTAATGCCATAACTGGCCCTCAGTTTCAGGAAAGAAACCGGTTTTACGTTCCAGAAACTTTCCTTGGACACGATCCAGCCTACGGACGCGGAAGGGAAATTACCCCAGCGGTTGTTCGGCCCGAAACGCGAGGAACCGTCGCGACGGATGGAAGCTGTGAGCAGGTATTTGCTTTTGTAATTGTAGTTCAGTCTGGCGAGGTAGGAAAGTACCGCCCATTCCTGCACGTCGCTGGTCACTACCTGCCGCCCTGCCGCGCTCACAGCCTGAATTTTGTCATCGGCAAAGTTGGTGGCGGTCACAAGCGTTGCATCGCGGCGGTAACGCTGGGCGGTAAAATCGACAAGCGCGTCGAAGCTGTGGCCGCCAAATTCATTCTGATAGGTCAGCGAGTTTTCATTGACCCAGTTATACATCCGCGCCGTGTTATCGGAGCCGCTCGGTATGCGCGGCGGAGGTGTGAACAAAACACCGATTGTAGAGGGATTGAACTGGAAAACATTTGTGTTGCCGAGCTGCACATTGGCGGTCGTTTTGGCGGTAAGGCCTTTTAAAATCCTGTATTCCACATAAGCATTGGAAAGCATCTGGAGGTTTTTGTTTTTATAAACCTTTTCTTCGGCTACCCGCAGCCAGTTGGGATTTCCGAATGTTGCAGGATCGGAGGCTGTCAATGCGAGACTGCCGTCGGGATTGTAGGGACTTGCCAAAGGTGTGGTCGCGAGTGCGGAAGAGACAATGTTTTCCGTACCATACGGACCGCCGTCGGTCGCGAAGTTGGTGTTGGTCGCGTAGTTGGGAGCGACATTAAAGCCGATTTTAACTTTGCTGCTGGGCGTAAACACTGAATTGATCCTCAATGATAGCCGCTGGAAACCGGTACCAATCACCACTCCTTCTTCTTTAAAATAACCCCCGGTCACGGCAGTACTGAAATTCTTCGCGCCGGAAGTTACCGTCAGGTTGTAGCTCTGGACAGCAGCTGTGCGCGTAACCACATCAAACCAGTCGGTACCTTTTCCTGCATATTCGTTGGGATTTGCAAATACCGGGTTCACGGCCCGGCCGTTCAGTTCAGCGATTTCCTTTTGAAACTGGGCGTATTGCTGCGCATTCATCATTTTCACTCGCCTCGAATCCGGGACTTTTTCAAAACCGTAATAGGCGCTGAAATCGACCTGGGTTTTCCCCGCCACCGCAGATTTCGTCTGGATCAGCACCACGCCATTGGCAGCCCTGGAACCGTAGAGGGAAGAAGCAGCGGCATCTTTCAGCACGCTGATGCTTTCAATTTCAGCAGGATTAATGGTATTGATATCCCCCGAAATCGGCATCCCATCCACCACATACAAAGGATTTGCACCCGCGGTAATGGAAACAGAACCCCTGATCTTGATATTCATACCTTCTCCCGGCCGGCCCGAAGTCTGATCGATGCGTACTCCGCTGAGTTTTCCCTGAAGCATCTGGGCCACCTGCGCTACCGGCGCGTCGCGGAGCTCTTTGGCCGATATGGTTGAAATTGCGCCGGTAATGTCTTCCTTTTGCTGCGTTCCGTAGCCCACCACCACTACTTCGTTCAAAGCCTTAGTATCTGCTTTAAGCACCACTTCCACGGAGCTGCTGTTACCAACGACCAGCTCCTGGGCAAGGTAACCTACATAACTGAAAACGAGTATTGTCTGCAAATCCTGCCGGTCGGCATCGGAAATCGATATGGTAAATTTACCCTGCGTGTCGGTGGTTGTGCCGCGTTGGGTACCTTTCAGCAGAATACTTACGCCGGGCAAGCCGTCGCCTTTTTCGTCCGTTACTTTTCCGGTGAGATCTATCGCCCTGCTGATCTTGATGTTGAGCTTATTGACCAGCAGCGTCGCCATTCTTTTCTCGTCGCCAGCCACATATGGCGTGTTTTCGGGAAGCTTTTCGATCAGCATTGCGTCGTCTTTATCCCGCAGCTGTTCTTTCTTTTTAACAACGATCGTTTTATCGATAATGGAATAAGTCAGCGGCTGATTTCTGAAAATCTCCTCCAGCACCGTTATCAGCGGAGAACCTGCGGTTTTGACGGTAACTGGTAGCGTATTTTTCAGTAATCTGTTATTATACAGAAAGTTATAACCAGTTTGTTTTCGAATCTCCGTAAAAACTCTTTCCAGACCGCTACTCCGTTCGTTCAACCTAACGGTCTGGGAATATACGGACGCTTGCACCTGCATAAAAGCTACCAAAAAGAAAAGGAAGGTGAGCTTCATGATTCGTATAAAAAAAACATATTGCATACCTTTACAATGTTAAGGTTAAGTGATACATGATTAGTACTTCGCAAAAATTACCGGATCGGTTCCTTTCTTAACTACTCCAAATGCCCGCCGCTCCAACGGCATGGCCTGGATCAACCGCCCCGGGGCCTAATCCGGAGCGGTTTTGTTTTTTAAGGTCCCTTCCTTTCGTTTAACTGGTGTCGGTCTTCATCTGTCGGATGGGGAAATGGTATCTGAATTTATTCTGCTTTGGTAACTTCCACTTTCTTTCCTTTAATACTGAATTTCACCCCGCCGCCTTCCTGCAGGATTTTGAGCACATTGGACATCCGGATATTGCGTGACACGAAACCCGTAAACTGTTCGGAGGAGAAATCGCCTTCGTAGCTTACTTCTATGTCGTACCACCTTGCGAGCTGACGCATTACATCCTGGATATTTGCGTCTTTAAATCTGAAATACCCTTCTTTCCACGCCACTGCCTCTTCCGAATCCACACTCCTGACGGTTATACCTGCGACTGAAATAGGCTGCGATTTGATCCGGGCAGGAACCAATGCCTGCTCGCCCGGCCGAAGCCTGACCTCGCTTTTAACATTTTTATCCTTTTTTGCAGCCAAAACCCTTACACTTCCTTCAAGCAGCGTGGTTTTGGTCGCCGATTCGTCCTGGTACGAATTGATGTTGAAATGTGTACCCAAAACCTCGACTACCTGGTCTGCGCTGGATACATGGAAAGGGACTTTCTGCATTTTCCCATTGATATTCTTCTGTAACTGCGCAACTTCAAAATACACCTCGCCGGTAATGTCCACTGTCCTCACCGGGCCATTGAAACTGGCCGGGAAGCGGATGGATGACAGAGAATTGAGCCATACCCGTGTTCCATCGGGCAGGTTAACCTTGAACTGTCCTGCTTTGGGGGTGGTGATGGTATTAAAAACCCGGGGAGACGAACCGTCGGTGTTTCCGGTTATTTTTTCGGTACTGTAAATCAGCTTGCCATCGGCTGTTTTAGTGATTCTGATACCTTCCTGCACTGCAATTTCACCATTATGCGCATCGTCGAGTATGATGTCCGAACCGTCTGCTAACGTTAGAATGGCCTTACTACTGCCGGGAACAGCATCGTTGCTGATTGTCTTTACTGTCGTTACTTCGGGTGTTTTTTTCCTGGATAGTGTGAAATAGGCAAATGTTCCAGCCAGGACAAGGATAGCCGCCGCAGCATACCGCAAAAATCCAAGGCGGAAACGAGTTTCGGACATGTCACCGTTTTTGTGCTCACTGAGTTCGTCGAGCCGCTGTTCAATGGAGTTGATGAGCGATTTCTGCGGAGGAAAAAGCGTCTGGTCGGACTCGTATTTTGCACTGATCTGTGCATATTGTTCCATTACAAGTTCCGCTACCTCCGGGTCCAGATGATCAAACCAGTTCAGAAACTGTGTATGCTCGGCCCCGGAATGCAGCCCCTGCGCATATCTTTCCAGAAAGTGAATGTAGTGTTTAGCGTCCTCCATAGTGTGAAGACGAACGGGCGGGGCAAAAGAACCCCTCGGTTCATGAAAAATTTGATTTTATTTTGGATTTTACTGTGCGGAGCAAAAAACAGACAGAAAAATAACCAGCTCTGTAGTCATTTCAGCATGTTTTCGAAGGTATTCACGAACGAAGTCAGTCGCCGCATAAAGTTGCTTTTTGACGACAGTTTTAGAGATCGAAAGGCTCTCCGCTATTTCGTCCAGCGACAGCCCTTCTTCTGTTTTCATTTCAAAAATGCGCTTTCTTTTTTGTGGCAGCAGGTTTTTCGCCTCATGCGCAATCTGATGGTATTGATTGTAGATAGCGTCCGTATCAGAATATTCACCGCTTTCTTCGGTAACCGGACGGAGATAGTCCAGCATTTTGGCCTCCGTTTCTTTTCTCCTGATCAGGTCGAGGAGCTGATTTTTAGCTGTTTTGAAAACATACGGCCTGAACGAATGCACGGCCACGAGGTTTTCCTTTTTTTCCCAGATTTTCACAAATACGTCCTGCGCGATTTCCTCGCTGTCTTCTTTGGATCGGGTGAATAAAAACAGGTAACGGCAGAGCGGCGACACATATCGGGTGTAAAGAAGCGCATAGGCCTGCCTGTCGCCTTTCGAGCAACTCACAAGTAACGCTTTTTCCTCTTCCGGGTCGATCATTTTATTCGCTGTACAAAAATTTGGGGAGTTGGCAGTGTGTCCAGTAGTGCCGGGGCCTTCAAATTTAGTTCAAGTTGAATAATTGTATCAATCTTTTGTGAAAAAATAACATTTTAATTCTTTAATACCCGTTAGCCAGCTCGATCTCATCTTTGATTTTTTCGCCGTTTAAGAACTTCCGGACATTATCGACAAACTTCGCGACTTTATCGCGATCCCGCATTTTGTGCGCTGCTCCCGTATGTTGGGTCAGTATTGCATTTGTCATTTTCCATAGCTTTGAATCTTTCGGAAGTGGCTCTGTTTCTGTTACATCCAAAACAGCGCCGGCCAACTTTCCGCTTTCCAAAGCATTGATTAATGCATTTTCGTCTGTTGTGTTGCCGCGGCCGATGCTGGCGTAAAGCGCACCTTCCTTCATGGAATCGAAAAAATCTTTGGCAACGTATTTATCTAAATTCCCCGGTAAAGTATTGATTACTAAATCAGTTTCTGGAAGCTGGGAAAGCAGCTCATCATAGGAGTGGATATCTGCTGCCGGGTCACTCTTTGCGGTCATCTGCACGCTGCATCCGAATGCCTCCAACATTTTGCTGACGTGTTCGCCAATCGATCCTGATCCCAAAATGATGACTTGTTTTTCACCCAGAACCGATAGGTGGCTTTCGACAGCTTCACCCTGCCATTCGGCATTTAACTGATTTCTAACCATGATATGCACACCCCTGTAAAACCCGAGGATCCCGGCAACAATCGTCTCGGCGCATGCAGCAGCAGACATATCTCCCACATTTGCAGCGACGCCTTTGTAATGCAGATCTTTATATTGTTCAAAACCGACATTTTCGAGTTGCCAGAATTTGAGGGTATCCGGAATGTCGTTGAAAAGATCAGAGGGCGGGTTACCAATCAAAATGTCGGCTGACTTAATCTCCTGCATGATCTCGTCGTCCGAAAGTTGTTCTTTTAAGATCATTTCGGCGTCACCGGAAAGCTGCTTCACAAGTTCTTCCAAATAGTGTTTTTGCAGGTCTGCATAGATGAAGATCTTCATAGGATTCGGTTTTAAGTAAAAACGGAAGCCTACTAAATAATCGAGCCTCTGGACAGCGAAATTGCAAACGACTCATTTGTTCATCCGTCGCCACCAAAGCAAAAAACCGGTAACGGCCAGTAACCCGGGCGTAAGTCCGATGATCACATACAGGATTTTTACAGGTAATCCACCGAAATTTCCAACGTGCAATGGGAAGAATGTGGCTTCAATGCGTTCTCCCAAAGGCTGTTCAGTGATTCGGCTGACTTGAAGGATTTCGCCGGTTTGCTGATCCAATTGTACCGAATTTCCGCTTCCCCATAATTTCAACTGCCCTTTTGTGTAACCTCTAACCTCGAATTTCCGCTGGGGCTGTGTAGGCAGATAAACATAGGTTGGTTCGAGGTCCGGCATTGCCGACAATGCATTGCTGTACATCAGGTCCGGGGATATAGAAATGTGTGTGTTCCGCTTTGTCGCTACCAGTTCGTTCTGCCAGGTTTTTGGTTTAAAGGCAAACAAGTTCATCCAGAACCCGGTAAAGAAAATGATCGCATTCAAAATCAGGGACCACACGCCCACAATGCGGTGCAGATCGGAGCTGATCGTGCGCCAGTTTTTCCGATTGATCCTAGCCCGGAATGTCACGACTTTCCAGAGCATTTTCCGGTACACGATCGCTCCGGTAAGCAGCGAAAACAACATTGTAATACCAAAAATTGCGGTGAGCGCGGCACCTGGCATACCTAATTGAAAACTAAAGTGAAACTGAAACAGCCACTCGATGAAGCTGGGGGCGAATTCGCTCGAAGGCCCTTCCCTGAGGATTGCGCCGGTGTAAGGATTAAATGTGATCAATGCCAGATCATAGGTCAGCAAACGGGCGTCGTTGAAGTAGATCCTGAAATCGTACGCCTCGCCGGGACGGGCATCGGGATTAACCCATGCAATGCCGTCCAGATTCGGATATCTGCCAGTAATGTTGTCGTAGCAGCGCTGCAAGACCTGATCCGGCACCGTCGTTTCCGAATGTGATATGTGAAGTAAATCCTGGTTAAAAAGCTTGTCCAGCTCCGTTCTGAAAACCAGAACGGAACCGCTCAGTCCAAGTAAGATCAAAAAAATGCCTGTAAACAAACCAAGCCAACTGGGCAGCTTGAATAAGTATCTGCGAAGCAATTTGTTTTTCATGTACAACCTGATAATTAATGAATATGAATTACCAGAGCTGATAGCTTACTCCCACCCTTACATTAAACGGATCGCCCAGCCCGGCCAAAGTCACACCTGAGCGGCTGCCGGTGAAATAGTGCCGGTTGTCCAGGTTGTAAGCATTAACCTGAACCTGAAACCGGTTGCGCTGATACGAAAGCGCCGCATCCAAGACGGTGTAGGAAGGAAAAACAAAGTTTTGATTGCTTAACAAACCAACCTGATCACTTACATAGCGGACACCCGCAGCCACTCCCAATCCTTTGAGTACATTGCCAAGTGTGTATTTACCCCAAAAATTGATCTGATGTTTCGGCGCATTGGCAAAACGGTCGCCTTTTTTACCATAATTGGAGGTACTCACCAGAACATGCTCATTGAACGCATATCCTGCGATCAGGCTCACCGCATTCAGATTACCCGTTACGGAAAACTCCCCTCCCCGGCTGCGTGTCCCATCGATGGCTGCCTGCCGGTGCGAATTTTCTTCCGTGGGAGCTGCCGTTAATATGTTGGCATAGTTGATTTGATATAACGATAATGTAGTCGATACGCGGCTGCTGAACAGATCGGCTTTTGAACCAACTTCATATTGCGTCGCCTTCCGGGTTGGAAACGGGCCGCCTGCAAGCACATTATTGGAGGTTTGTGGGTTGAATGATTTCAGGTAAGTGCCGTAAATGGAAACATTTTTTACCGGCAAATACACCAGCCCAATGCGGGGAATCCAGCCGGAAGTTTGCAGCTCGTCGCCCTGCTTGTTGTCGCGGTCCGACAATGGCGTTTCCTTTCCGTTGTAATTATCATAGCGAAGTGAAAGCAGCACTTTCAACTTTCCGACACTCACCTGATCCTGAATGTAGCCGCCGATCAGGTTTGTAACGCGCTTATTATCATCCGATTCGTCGGCGGGGACGGACGCATCGGGGATGCTACCGGCATAGTTCGGGTTGAGAATGGAGATCCGGGTAGATGATTTATATTGATAATCGTTTTGCGTCCAGCCGAAACGGTTGTAATCGGTGCCGACGATGATCTGATGTGCGAGCGGGCCTGTTTTTGTAGTATAAGTTGCGAAAGCGGTTGTCTGCAAACTAAATCTGTCAGTGAGCCAGTCCTGATATCCCCGGCTGATGGAGTCATTGCGGATCCTGCCCACCGGAATGTGGTCCGTAAAGTCCAGCTTATTACGCACCGCGCGTTCCACGATCGTGAGTTTCAGGTTGTCATTGAGCTGATGGTCAAAGGTTAATGTGGCTGACGTATTGTGGGTTTTACCATAATCGGTCGGACTCTGGATCGTCAGATTATTGGGATAATGGTTAAAATCAAAACTGCCGTCGGGCCGGGTGTAAACAAAGTTCCCGTTGTCGTATTGGTGAACTGCTTTTTGATAGGCGTAGTTGAGTTCAAGATTTAATGAAGTCTTTCTGTTAAAAAGGTAAGTCAGCGAAGGCGCGACAAACAGGTTCTTTTTCTCCTGATAATCCCTGAAACTTTCAGAACGGTCAAAACCAATAATGGCCCGGTATAGCAGCTTTTTTTGACTATCAACCGGCCCTGTGAAATCCACCGAAGCCCGGCCAAAGCCCCAGCTACCGAGCGACAGATCCACGCTGGCCTGTTTTTCGGACAAAGGCTTTTTAGTTACAAAATTGACCACACCGCCCGGCGAACCTTCACTAAACAATGCTCCCGACGGACCGCGAAGCAATTCCACGGATTCGATATTATACAACAAAGGCTGCTGACTCCACAAAAACAGGTTTCCCCGGATTCCATTATAAAGTAAAAAACTGGCATCGCTGGGGGAGTAAGCCGTAAAACCGCGAATCTGGAAATTGCCGTTGCCATTATTGGCTTTCATGCCTGTGAATGAACCTGCGATCTCATTCAATGTAAATGCCTGCCGGTCGCGCAATACCGCAGAAGACATTACCTGCACCGATTGCGGCGTGGAAAGCAGCGGCGTATTGGTACGGGTGGATGCGCTGGATGCCAGCACCTGATAGCGATTTTTCGCGGTGCTGACCACCACTTCTTCCAGTTGCAGTTTGCTTTCCGAAAGTTGTAGATTAAGGAGAGGATTTCTCCCTTTTGAGATCCGAAGACTTTGAGTGTAAGCCGTGTAACCGACATTGGAAACCGAAAGAATGTACGATCCTGGCGTGATGCCAGCCAGGCTAAACTGACCATTGGAATCGGTCGTCGTCCCTAAAGTTGTGTTCTGCAATGTGATGGACGCCCCAGTTATGGCTTGTTGCCCCGCATTGACAATACGACCATTCAGCATCCCCAACTCGGATTGCGCAAAGGAATGGAGGCCGTTATTTGTAATAAAAAATAACAGAAATAAAAGTTTGACTTTCATTTGAATAATGAAATTTAGATGCTCCTCATCCCGGCTTTTTGGAATGAGTGCAATGATGTGGCCTAAATGTGAAAAGAGTTGTGCCCGGACGAACAAACGGGTTCATCGGGTCAAAAGCGGATTATAAAACGCGATCCTACTATACGCAGGGAGGTGGAACCAGGATCGAAAGCGGTGCCTGATAAGTCGCCAGGTGATAGGAAAAAGTAAGCACGGGAGACTGTTGAAAAGGTCCCGACAAAAACTCGTAAGATACTATGGGTGAAGCGAATAGTTGGAGTACAGGAATGTTTTGAACCAATTCACTGGTTTGCTTATCCTGCTTTTCCTGCTGTTCTTTTAATTTTTTAGCCAGGTAGCATTTACCGTTACAATGCAGCTGCGGTTTGTCACGGTTTTCGCACAAAACGCGCGTGATATATTCTTTATTAATCTGATAATACGCAATCGTCCCCCACTGACTAAACGTCGGCAGGACTGTTGTAATAAGCCATATGTAGACGATGACTGTGCGCATTGGATTGGCGGCAAATATAGCAATTCCTAAGATATCCGTTAATTTGCGGCACTTAAAGTCCCATTCAGGAAAGTCAAAAATTTACTTCCTGTAACCGCTCTATTTTTGTTTTGCTCTCCTGCATTCGCGCATGAATTCCGGCTTGAACCCGTAAAGTTCTGGCTTAAAAAAAATGAAAAAGCCCGTATCGATCTGATGGTGGGCGAAGACTATCAGGGCGAACATTCAAACGGCCACAAATACAAGATCCTGAAATTGGATTACTATGGAAATGGTCATAAACAGGATGTTAGCGACAAGGTTTACGGTGATAGCCTGAGCAATTAAACAATGCACTGGTACTGGCCTGCCACCGTGTAAAAGGCAAAACGACTCATAAGACGCTCCGAACCGAATCTGACAATCCTTTATCGATGCACTGATCCGGAAGCGATTGCGCTTCTGGCAGGCTTTTTATGTGCGCGACGCGATTCAAAAAAACAGATTATGAAAAAATTAAGATTTGCCACACTAACAGCAGGGATACTGACGGGCTTTTGTGTACCCGTGTTTTCCCAGGTCGAGATCGTTGAACGCCTGCCGACAGAAGCTTATGTCACCAACTGGGAGCCGGTTTTTCGAAATATGATTGTGTCGTATGTGCAGCTTCCGGGCGATTCGCTGGAATACAGGAAAGTCAAACTTTATGTACTGTATAAGCCCAAATTCAACAAGGCCAAAGAAGAAGAACCGTATAAATACAACGATTTGGCCAGGTTGAGATACCTTGGAGCTGTCCTTATCCGGACGGGACGAAAATTCAGTAATATATTGGATAATAGCGTCTTAGGAATTGAGAATACAAACCTGACTACCCAGGATCAGCTTCTGAACAACGAAATGGCATCGGCCAGATAGCACGGTAAGATTTAACCACTTATCGCAGCCGCAAATAAAAATTTCCTCCGTACAACTATTTCAACAGCCGCAGGCCTCTTTGGTTGTAACGCCAGGTAACATCAACGGACTTGGGGAAAGTTTCTTTAGTCAGCGCTATGCCAAAAAAACCAGATGTTGCCCTGATAGTACACAGTTGTGACCGCTATCAACTTTTGTATCAGGGTTTTGAATATTTCTTTAAGGAGTTTTGGGATTTCAGCATCGACTGTAAGTATTATTTTGCGACTGAAGAGCTGGACGTAGAAATCCCGGGTTTCACCAATATTAAATCCGGAAAAGGGGAATGGTCGGACAGGCTCTCTTATTTGCTGAGAGAGCAGGTGCAAGAAAAGTATGTACTTTATCTGCAGGAAGACGTATGGTTCAATCAGAAAATCTGTAAAGGTTTTTTTACCAAACTTTTCGAGGCGGCGGAACTGAATAAATGGAAACAAGTGAAACTCCACAGCGCAGATATTTATAAAACAACAAAAACCAGTTCTTACATTGAAGGCCTTAATGTAGCCTTGTTAAACAATTCGGCCTCCCGGTACTTAATGTCGCATCAAATCACTTTGTGGGAGCGCAAATTTTTTATTGAGCAGCTTACTGCAAACGAAAACCCATGGAGGAATGAAAGAAGGGGTACCAAAAGGCTGAAAAAGAACAATCCGGACATTCTGCATATTGACTATTTCGCGCAAAATCATTCTAAACCCATCAACGAAAACCTGGAAAACGTGGAACGGGCAAACTTCCACACGATTTCTGTAAATGGTATGTTGAATGAAGAAGTGCTTCCATTTATAGACCATTTGTCGAAGGGAGATGACTTGGCGCAGGAGTATGCCGAAAAACTAATTTATCACTACATAAACGGGCTCACGCACGACGGCAGGGAAAGGCCCCGAAAACAGGATATTTTCAAAAAAATGAAAAATTGGTTGTTCCAGTAGTGACACCGGCCCAGCAATACATGTTAAATACGAGCAACTGTTGTGCACATAAAAAAGCCAGCGACCACAACCGTGACCACTGGCTCCGAAACTTTTATTAAGAATTACTTGGTCTTATCAAGACTTTTAACATGTTCAGCGTGCGCTTTGATCACAGGCAAAGTCTTTTCGATGAACGCTTTTAGCTCCGCATCTTTCACTTCTTTCTGCCCATCTTCAAAAAGTTTCACCGTTTTGTCATGGTCTTTCTTCATTTGCGATATGTAAGCCTTGTCAAAATCGGTTCCGCTTTTGCCGGCAAGGTCTGCTGCTGCCTTTTGCTTTTCTTCATCGGACGCTGAGGGCAGTGTAATATTTTTGCTTGCGGCCAGTGCTTTCAGCTCATCATTTGCTTTCGAATGGTCTGTTACCATTTGTTTTGCAAATTCTTTCACTTTCGGATCGGTTGCTTTGGTCTCGGCGATTTTGCTTAATGCAACTTCTGCCATCCCGCCATTCGCTGCTTCTACCGCGAAGTCGGCATCCTCTTTGGCGGCGGTGGATGCGGAGTCGGTGGCAGCGTTTTCGGCTACTGCTTCGTTGGTACTGTCGGCTAAATCAGTTGTGTCTGTTGTTTCGGTCGATTTTGACCCGCAGCCCCACAACATTGCTACAGTTGCGAGTGTCATGAATGTTGATGCAATTTTCATCGTAATGATTGTTTAAGTGGTGATCAAATTACTATGCCGGAAAGTACCGGCATAGTTTGCACCTGAACCTCAAAAATCATACCCACTCGTTTCTTGTCCCAGGTCCGGATGGTTCCCTGTCGATTCAAATGTTTTGCCGGGTCGGGATTTAACGCCACCCCAACCCGGGTGCAACATGTTTTAAAATGGAAGACAAAACATGCACGTTGTAATCTACTCCCAAAGTATTGGGTATCGTCAAAAGAATTGTATCTGCTTCCTGGATAGCCTCGTCCTGCGCCAATTCTTTAATGAGCTGATCGGGTTCGGCGGCATAGCTTCTACCAAAAATCGCGCGTTTGTCGTGTTCAATCATTCCAATTTTATCACGCCGGTTGGATTCCTGCCCGAAGTAATTGCGGTCCTGGTCGTTCACCAGTGCGAAAATAGACCGGCTCACCGAAACTCTTGGTTCGCGCTCGTGCCCCGCTTTTTTCCACGCTTCTTTGTACAACCTTATCTGCTCCGCTTGCTGTACATGAAAAGGCTTGCCGCCTTCATCGTATTTCAGCGTAGAACTTTGAAGGTACATTCCGTTTTCGGCTGCCCAAACAGCAGTGGCATTAGAAGCGGCCCCCCACCAAATACGCTCCCGCAACCCTTCCGAGTAAGGTTCCAAACGCAGTAAGCCCGGCGGATTCGGAAACATCGGGTACGGATTTGGCTGTGCGAACCCTACACCTTTTAGTCTTTCCAGGAATTCCAACGCCTTTCGGCGTCCCATATCCGCGTCGGTTTCCCCCTCTGCCGGTTCGTATCCAAAATAGCGCCATCCGTCAACTACCTGTTCCGGCGAGCCCCTGCTCACTCCCAACTGCAGTCGTCCCTCCGAAATCAGATCGGCAGCGCCGGCATCTTCGACCATATACAATGGATTTTCATAACGCATGTCGATCACTCCTGTCCCAATTTCAATTTTGCTTGTTTTTGCACCAATAGCCGAAAGCAATGGAAATGGCGATGCCAGCTGAGACGCGAAATGATGTACACGAAAATAAGCGCCGTCTAAACCGATTTCTTCGGCCGCAACAGCCAGGTCAATGGACTGAAGCAATGTGTCGCTCGCTGTCCGGGCATTATATGCGGGATGGTTAGCCCAATGCCCGAACGATAAAAATCCTATTTTCTTCATAATTCGTCTTTCAAAGTAAGCTTAGAATTAGAAAGATTACGGCGCGTTAAAAGTTCCTGGTTATCGCTTACTTCTTCATATAATCAATTGAGAGTCTTATATGAAATTCTATAGACAATGCGAAGATTGGCGGTGGCTACTTCCAATCGCTGTCTTCTAAAATAAATACATCTTCCACACGAGCTTTAAATACCACGGCTATTTTCAGTGCCAATATAGCTGACGGAGTGTATTTACCGATTTCGATAGAGTTGATCGTCTGCCTGGATACACCTACCCTGCTCGCCAGATCCGCCTGTGTTAAATTGTGCTTCGCTCTTTCAACCTTCAAATGATTTTTCATTCAACAAAGTTATCTTGCTGATAGGTAAAGCCTTGAATAATAGATAACCGTTGCGACCGCAAAAACGAGAATGAGGAAATGATTTATTTCCGATAGTTGAAAGCTGATAAGCCCATGATCGTAAAGATTGCTGCTCAGCAACTTAAGGCTGTATCCTACAACAAGTGAGGTATAGGCTGATGATGTTTTGAGATGTAACGCCCGTTCATCTTCGATCTTGTCCCGGCTCACGAAGCCTATGAAGAGCCCAATCAATAAAGGAAGTTCAGCACCAGTTCGAGCGTCGAAAAACAAAACAATGACACCAATTGTCACTAGCACCACACTTAAGAGCTTAATTATTCCAGTCATGACTAGGCATGTTTGTATGAGTTCTCAAATGTAAAGTATGCTTCTCAAAAAGACAAACAAACTTATCATCTTAAACCATCTTGACCGGCCTAGTTTTCCCATGACAGGCCGATCTTGACCGGCTCCACCAATCGACTACATATTTTTCTATATTAGTAACCTCAAAAATGAATGTCTGATCGAACATGAAAATAACAGTACTATCAGATTAGGCCAACCAACGCTTCATGAAATTAATTATTACTTGCTTCCTTATCTGCTGGACTGGACTCGTTTGTGCCCAAAACTTAGTCGTCCCTACCTTACACTCATCTTCTGACAGTCTGACCATGTATTTGGATGGCCAAAAGGAAGAGTTCAATGGTATTAATAAATTAGGCAGGCAATTCGATTACAGCTTTGTAGTCCAGAAAGATTCCTCGGTCTTTGCTCTGGTTTCAAAATCTGACTCCATATCAGTGATGCTCAGGCCAAAAAAAAATACGGAGTTTAAAATTGTGAGAGAATCTACGGGTGACACGGTGACGTGCGCCTTTACCATACAAAAGCTAGTTAAACCAGCATCTTTCACTGAGAAATATAAAACAGAGAATGAAGGCAAAACCCTTATTGAGGTTCCGGAAGTATACGAGTTGATCAATATCATCTTCGCGCTTACCGATTACGGAAAAACGGGTGCTATTAAAAAAGGGACCAACTACTATAAGATCGTAACTGATCATTTTATGCCGTATAATCGGGACGCAGCTGTAAAGGCGGCAGATTCTCTGTTAAAATTTTCACCGCAGTTCTTCTACCTGCATTTAAAAATGGATAGCTATGCGTATGTTTTTTCAGGGAATAAAATTATAAACGGAGGGGTGTATGACCGCATCGCCCCGGGAGAAAAAAACGAACTGGAATATTATATTCCATTACTGGAAAAATTTGCTGAAAAGTCCGGGTTCAGAGCATTTTACAAAAAAAATCTAAATTATTATTCAAGCCTTAAAAAGGATTTCAGGGATAATATCAATACAGCCGGGATGAAAAGTTGGCTCGAAAAACAATTCCCAACTACCAAATACTCAGCTGTAAAAGTAATTTTTTCGCCTTTGGTCGGATGGAATCAATCTGCCAGCCGTTTTGAGGATAACGGCTTTACGGAGGCGCAAGCTCACGTTAACTACCCCTTTATAAACAACGAAGATAAGAAGCTGCCCGCCGATGTTCTGAAAGGACAACGCATGATGATTGCATTTACCGAGATTAATCATGCTTACCTGAATCCGGAGGCTGAAAAATATAATAAAGCAATCGGTGATGCATTAAATGACTTATCAAAATGGATTACTTCTGGAAAGCCTTCTTCCGGTTACGATAATTCGCTTGTTTGTTTTGAAGAATATATGAATTATGGATTGGTCGCTTTATACTATTCAGATATTTTTGATAAAAAGACATTCATTTCTCTTAATATGACCATTGAAAAAAATATGGTTGACTTCCGTGGTTTTCAGCGATTTAGAGAATTTAATCAGGAACTACTACGCTTATACAAGAATAGAAAAACAGGCCAAACTGTTGCCGATTTGTATCCTGCAGTTATTGAGTGGGCATCCAAATAAGAAAAGCCAGCTTCTGGTCTCCACTCACACATACATTGGTATGTTTATTTCGAATACCTTTGGTTACTTGAGACAAAAATGAGTCCTATGTCTAAACTAATTTCATGTCGTGCCTGCGACCAGCCTGTATCGGTGACGGCGGAATTTTGCCCCCATTGTGGTGAGAGAGAACCAAATCAAACGGTTTTCAGAGTGCAATCGGTTCTTATCACCACCCTCCTTTTCTTTGGACTACTATTCGTTCTCTATAGATGCATTTCCTAGGATCTTTATGCAAAATATTTTTTCGTTAGGTTAAATCTGGACATTGTCATTTGGGTCAAATTCCACGATCCATTCAATGCCATATTTATCTCTAAACATTCCGGCGTATGTACCCCAGGGACTGTCGCCAATGGGACCTTCAATATCTCCACCTTCCGACAGGCCGTTAAATATCTGGTCGGCCTCTTCCCTGCTTTCTGCACTAACCGTTATTTTAGACCTGTTTTCACTTTCGCTTACCGGCCCCATAAATTCGGGAACATCATTGGCTATTAATACATTGTGTTTGCCAATAGGCAAAGCAATGTGCATGATTTTGTTGGCTTCATTTTCGGGTACCGGAAATTCAGCGCTCGATAGGTCCCCGAAGCGGACGATCTTTGCAAATTCTCCGCCAAAAACTGATTTGTAAAAAGTGAATGCTTCTTCAGCATTTCCATTGAAGTTGATCCAGGGATTGATTGCTTTCATAATTTTTAATTCTAAAAGTGATTGTAATTTTCTTTTATGTTTTCTACGATAAAGTGGCCAACAGTTCTTCCAGGTTTTTTAAGGTCATGGCGAAGCCTATTTTGAAGCCCTCTAATAATTTCTCCAAACGCTCAAACGATTCATTGAAAATGGTAATGTCCACTTTGGTTATGCCATTTTGTTCGCTGAAATTATAATCCCATTCAGAACCCGGCAGTTCACGATTTTCGTCTTTGTCTGCAAACGCGTTGTACATTTTAAAATTGGTTTTCGGGGTAATGGATGTAAAATCCTGCACCGCCCAACGCTCCTGCCCGTCTGGGCTTATCATCGCGTAAAATCGCCGCCCGCCAACTTCAAAATTCATATACTTTGTTTTGGCGCGCATTGGGGCAGGTGCTCCCCATTGATCCAGCAATTCGGCTTTGGTAAAGGCATCCCATACTAAAGATTGCCCGGCATTAAACTCCCTGGTTATATAAACCGTTTTCGCGGTTTTGTCAACATTAAAATCAAATAGCAAATCGTTGTTCATTTTTTCTGTTCTTTAATTGTTGACAATAGTCCGTCGAGTTGATTGAACTGAATTTCCCAGTTCTGCCTGAATTGGGCTAACCAATTATCAAATTCTTGCATCTTTCTTGCATTAAAGTGATAATAAATCTCTCTGCCGCTTTGCTCAGGTTTAATCAATCCGCATTCGTGCAATACTTTAATATGTTTTGAAACTGCCTGGCGGGTCATATCAAATTTTTCCGCCATTGCATTTGGGGTTAATGCCTGGATAGCGATCAACGTTAAAATGGCCCTGCGTGTCGGATCTGATATGGCCTGAAATATATCCTGTTTCATTTTTAATTGTTAATTCCGCAACCCTCAGGTTGCAAATATAAATGCAACTTTTGAGTTGCGCAAATTTTTTGTAGAAAAAACTGCTGATCGTGAACTGGGCCAATTCATGCATTTGCAAACGACTGCCTGAATTCCAGTGGCGATTGCTGGGTTTTATTCTTAAAAAACTTATTAAAACTTTGCGAGTGCTCAAAACCGAGTTCGTGACCTATTTCACTGACATTCAGATCCGTTGTCGACAACCTCTCCTTGGCTTTTTCAACCAGTTTTTCATGAATGTACTGCTGTGCATTCCGACCGATGAGGGAGCGAAGCATGTCGCTTAAATACCCGGAAGAAACATGCAGTTGTTCGGACAAATACTGCACAGTGGGCAAACCCCTGTCGAGCGCCCTTTGGTTGTTGAGATAGTCATTCATGACGCATTCCGTTTTTTCCAAAATAGTATTGCAAGAAGCCCGGCGGGTCACAAATTGTCTTTTGTAAAAACGGCTGGCATAGCTCAATAACAATTCAAGTTGGGCAACAACAATCTCCTGACTAAATTCATCGACACGACTGTTCAGCTCACGCTCAATAATTTGGTACACCGACAAAACAATGCCTTTTTCCTGATCAGACAGATGTAAAGCTTCGTTTACCGAATAAGAGAAATAACTATATTGTTTTATCTTCTGCGCCAAAGGATATCCTAATAAAAAATCGGGATGGATAAGCAATACATAAGATTCCCCAGGCTCATGATATTCCGTTGGGCCAACCAGCTGCTGAGGCGCCATAAACATCATACTTCCTTCTTCAAAATCGTAATAACTTTGTCCGTATTTTAGCCTTCCGCTATTTTGCACATTGAATGTCACTTTATAAAAATCCAGTACATCGTAAGCAACTGCCTTATCGGGATTAAATGGATTGTTTTCATCAAAATGCGTGAGGCTTATCAATGGGTGCTGGGGTTTGGGTAAACGAAAAGCCTGATGGATTGCTGAAATCGAGCGGAACCGGAGATGATCTGATTTTTTCATTGTATGCGTTTAGACAGGAAAAACAAAATCTGCGGCGAATTCATCGCCACAGATCGAGTTCTCACAATAAATATTATCTACCAAGGGTAAACCTCCTGATTAGGGCCTGTAAAAAGTGCGGTTGGCCCGTCTTCTTCCAAAGCCACCCGGATGGGCTCAAGGGAACCTACTTCCACTGAATCCGTTCCCTGAAAATTGTTTAGCGCGGTTGCCGTGAAGCCAGGGCTCACTGCACTTACCTTGATTCCACTCTTTTCCAGTTCATTGGCAAAGGCAACGGTGACAGCATTCATGGCCGTTTTAGATGCACCGTAAATCAATTCAAAATGCGGGGCATAAGGATTTTCCGGATCCCGGGCAAGCGCAAGTGAAGCCAACCCGCTCGAAACGTTCACGATACGTGCCGCTGTAGCCTTGCGAAGCAGCGGCAGGAATGCCTGCGTTACAACTACGACACCAAAGACATTGGTTTCCCACACGGTACGCATTTCATCCACCGAACTAATGCTTGGACGATTTGCGGCCATAATTTCTTCCAGCGTCCGTCCCGGAGTCCCTGCATGCGAAATTGCAGCATTATTTACCAACAGGTCCAGTTGGCCGAAATCTTGCTGCACCGTAGCAACCGCATTTTCCACAGAACCTTTGTCAGTAACATCTATTTGAATGGCCTGAGCTTTATATCCTATCTTTTCGGCAGCAGCGACGCCATTTTGCAGATTGCGTGACCCAACATAAACGATATAGCCATTCTCGGCGAGGGCTTTGGCAATCTGAAATCCTACTCCCTGATTGGCACCTGTAACCAATGCCACTTTACTTTCCCGTACTTCCATCTCTTATTTACTTTAAGTTTGAGGAAGCAAAGTTCGGATTTGGTACAGCAGCGGTTGTAGCCAAATCAGGGCGATTTGTAGCCAGAATGAGGGTGAGATCTTTCTGCCTACTTTGCGGCAGCTATAATTTTCCGGATATCTGAGACATAGCTCACTGATACTTCCATGGCGGAAGCGATCTGCTCATCCGTGAGTAATGATTGCTTGATGAGGTTCTTTACGGCGGTTTGGGTCTTTTCCTTCCGACCCTTTTCAACAAAAATTTCTAAGGTATCCATAACCGTTTCTTTGTTTTGTATTGGTAGCGATGTGACGAATGCAAAGATTTGATCTTCGCTAAGACCGCTGTTTACGAATGTATAAACTATCAAACTTTTTTGCAAGTTCTTTTCCGTCTCGCTGGCCAGCGTCAATATCGTCGGAACTAAGGTCTTTAATCTGTCTTTCAAGACACTATATTTCATCGCTAGCAGCGATGCGGCTAGAAATTTATTATGCAGTGCCTGAATTTCTTCGTCAGGTATCTCGCCCAAATTGTGAAAAATATACTGGTAATCTGGTACAAATCCTTGCAAAGCTGGTTCGAGAATATCAAAGAGACCAGCCAGTGTTTTATATTCCAAATGGGCCTTGCCGTGATAAAGAAGTATGGGAATGATAAGCGAAGGCGCTTCCCCGTTACCGATTTGCTTCAGAAAGCCGGAAAATAGATAACTACCCATCTGGATCGGCGTATACTTATCAATATAGCTCTTATGCTCGACGAGTAACGAAATTTTCACTTCTTCAATACCATCTGCTTTCCGGCAGGTATATACGATGTCCGATATGGATTTTTGCAGATCCTTTGAGACATACGTATCAGGGAGTTGCCGAAGGGTTGAAAAGTCGAGCATATCCTGGATGTTTTGGGGAAGACAGGTCCGGAAATAATCCAGCGCGACCTGCTGGTTACCCATAATCGCCCTGATGAAGGTGTCGTGTTTTTGTGTGTGCTCGCTCATCCGGCGAAGATATAGAATGGGAAACGAGATGGACCGAACGAATTACTGCAAGGTGTCCTAACACTGCTTCCGGTAACTTTCATTGCAGCATCCGTAATTTATTCGGGCACTTCCAGATCAATTTATATAAATTGCCTTTTTAACCAAAAACCCGTTCCGCATGACACATACTACATCCAACCAAAAGATCCATGAAGGACGTAATCTTAAACGATTTCGAGAACTCCTCGGCCTCAAGCAAGATGCCCTCGCGTTTGAGCTCGGCGAAGATTGGAACCAGCAAAAAATTTCCTTACTCGAACAAAGGGAAAAGATCGATTCCGATATTTTGGAGCAAGTTGCGGCGATTTTAAAAATCCCGGTTGAGGCCATTCGGAATTTTGATGAGGATAAGGCGGTGAATATTATTTTAAATACATTTCATGAAAAAGCCTTTGAGAATTCCTTCAACAATGGCACCATTAACTTTCATCCAGTTGAAAAAATCATTCAGCTTCATGAGGAGAAGATTGCTTTATACGAGCGGATGTTGAAGGAGAAGGATGAGATGATGGGGCGGTTGGAGCGGTTGATTGGGGGGCGGTGAACAAGACAGCTTTGAGCTCCGGAGGAGCTACCTGTTTATAAAAAAAATCAGTGATCATAACTATTTGGCCCTACTTTTCTATAAACGGGGAGCCGCTCTGCGGCATTCACAAATATCTTTTGAAAGCTCAATATGAATCGAATAGTCATTCCATTTAATATGGGTGACGACAATATTCCAAAAATCACAGCACCTGTATTAATTATTTCCGGTGACAATGATGGCATGGATAAAATCGAATTGGCAAAAAAATATAAATTGCTGGGAGGCGGTGTTGCTGCCGGAATGCAGCCAATGCCAAAATCACACCTGGCCATTGTTCCCAATCAAGACCATGTTGGCCTGATGACACAAACGATATTCGGTTATTGGATCTTTTTAGAGTAAAATATGCAATCGATCCCTGCGCTTATACTTCGAACATTTCCGGCTGCCAATAGCAAACAAAAAAGTCTGCAAATCATTGATTTACAGACTTCAAGTGGAGATGCAGGGAGTCGAACCACAGCATCATCTAATTCATTATCAATAGCTTATAAACTCGCAAAAATTCGAAGTCCCGAATTTGTCCCTCATCTTTCAATAGCAAGATTGGACGATCTTGATTCATATCAAAGATACATAAGCTATGCAGGAATCGCAAATGGCTACATAAGGTACTAGCTAACAAATTTCGGTATCCTCGCTTTACCAGTGATAGGTCAGAATACGGAACGAGGGCGTGGTGACCGATCCTGGCATGATCTTCCGTGTTAATTCGCGTTGCCAAAGTTTTGTACAAGGCTTGCATAGGGAGCCCGTCGAATATTATATGGTTGCTGGCATAGCCTTGCCGCGCAACCTATTTCAATATATGAATCACTCAAAATGTTGCTTTTGTGAGTCGGTGACGCCATCCACTGGCTAACAACATGATGAGCATATGCTGCATACGTAAATGATTGCGCATTGCTGTTATCATCAGGATCAAGGAATTCATATTGATTAGATCTTTTGTCCCATCGAACACGCATATAATCACCACTGATTAGGGTTTGATAACGACCAATATTTTCCGCGATCCTTCTGAAACGTTTAGTGCATAAATCCACTCTTTTGTCAACAGTTCTTTCAAAGGTGCTATAAGGGTTGTTGTGGCCGTAATACCGTTGAAGCACCTTAGAAGCGGCGTGACTTTTGGCCGCCTTGTAAAGGCATAAATCATGTTGGAAAAGAGGTAAATTATGTTCCCTTCGCACTTTGTTAGTTGCTTGAAAAATGGCTGCATCCAAAAGTAAGGTGTCTGGCTCGATCAGCGAGATTGGTTGGGCAGTGGCACGTTGAGCAAAAAATTCCTGATCGCTCATTAAAAAATAATTTCCCGTATTTTTCTTCTGATAAAAAGATATTTGAATAAGTAGAATGACAATTATTTTTTGTCCCATATTTATAGTTTTCGTCCTTCAGGTAAAAACATCTTTTAACATAATAACTACTAATTATCCCTATCATACGAATTTAACAATATAGGCGAATTGACACCGGATGTAAAGAAAGCGAGAAAATACAGTCTCACGTTCGAGCGTTTTTGTTAGAATTTAAGTTGTTCCGAAAAACAAACCAAAAATACTAATAACTAAATAGTTAGTTCTGATCGTTACTGGCCTTTCATAGTAAACATGGATATTATGAAAGTTTGTTTTCCGTATGCAATCATCCTTTTGGCATTTGTTAGCTGCACTAAACAGCCTTCATTGCCCAATAATAGCACCTTTAATGTGACCAGTGTTCTCAATGACACTGTGTGGTTTGGAACAGGCAAGGTTCTAAGGCTAAGAGAAGAAGGGCAAAAAGTCGAGAATGTGCGGAGTTTTAACCTTGTAGTGTTTACAGATATTGATTATCCTGGTACGGGACAAGGTCCAAATCCTAAGACGAACAATGGCTGCCTAGATCCGGAATGTACCAGAACCCAAAGTTTGGTGATTTACAATATTCCCTTGAAAAAGGGCCGATTTAAGATCGCAAAGTTGGACAAGAGCAGGCAACGAAAAAATGAATACGCCAGCTTATCGTACATAGGTAATTCGGGTGGATTATATAACCTTTATGTGTATAAAGGCTTAAAACCGGGATGGATCAAGATTACGAAATTTGATAAGGCCTTGGGAATTGTGGAAGGTCGCTTTGCTATTTCATTTAATCAAGATACTCAATTAGAACTACTACCACTACGAAACAAAATGGCCGAAACGGCGCATTTTACTGATGGGCTTTTCAGGATAAAAGTCACCGATGTCTTGCTAAGGTAAGTATTTGCTGCTGCTTTAGAATGGCCACGATCTGGGCCTCGCTGAATCGATTCTTCTTCATGTTCCTTTCCTTTTATGAAAATATAATCGGAAAGCTCCATTTATTCAACGATCACTTTTGGGGGAAGCTTACAAGTATCTCTTATATCTTTGACTGATAAATTTGATACCTGTATCTTTGTATTTTTGTCCTGCAGGCATGAGCCCCGTCGCTGAGTGGATGGGCCGGTCCTCTTGACTTCAAGTTCTATGCGTTTGCTGAAACCTTTTCTTCTGCTGTTTTTCCTTAGTCTAACACCAGCGCAGGCGCAATACGAGCACCTGCTTGGTAAATCCTATTCGGAGAAAATGGCGGGGATCCACTCCATGTATAAAGATCTGATCAACATACCGGACTCGTTGCAACGGGCTAAAAAAGCGGAGCAGATCAGAATCTTTGCCCGCGCGAATCACGACAAGGCCCTGGAATTGAATGTGGATTTCTTCATGGTTTTCTGGAATGCGTTCTACCAGCGACAGCCCAAAAATATAGCGCTCAATAAATTGAAGCAGCAATTGGCAAGTGCATCAAAAGGCAATGTCGACTTTTTAAGAGCGCGTTCGCTAAGGGCATTAGCGGAGTTTTATTGGAATTTTCTGGAAAACTACGAGTTGGCTTTTGAGCAATACCTGCTGCTGGATAAAGAGCTTGCCTCCACCAACCCCGAGGATTACCCGGAAATGGCGCGGGACCTGATGCAGATTGGCAAAGCGTATTACTTTTTTCAGGACTACGCAGTTGCACGCGGCTACTTTAAAAGGGCGATCGCAGTACCTGAGATACCCATGAATACGATGGTAATCAATGATGCCAGAAATACCCTCGGCTTATGCTATGAGCGGCTCAATAACCTTGACAGCTCCGATTACTACTACGGGCAGGTACTCAAAACGCCTTTCGCCGAGGCAAAAGTTTGGAAAAGGATTGCGACGGGTAACCTTGGCGCCAACATGTACCTTCGCAAGCAATACGACAAGGCAATCCCCTTACTGGAGACCGACTTGTACGGTTCGCTTTCGGAAAACGATTTCGGGTGCGCTGCCGGGGCCTCTATCCTGTTGGCGGATATATTCAGGGAGAAGGGAAAAGTGGAGCAAGCCGCGACATTCATTCAATATGCAAAGGACAACATTGAAAAAGCCGGCCAGCCCGACCGGTTACGGCTGCTGTATCCGGTGATGAGCAGATGGTATGCGGCAAGGGGCGATAATGGGCAGTCGCAGCAATTTATGGACTCCTCGATCGCGGCGATTAACAGATACAATGAAAAGTTCAGCGCCCTGAAAGTGCTTCGGGCAAAGCAAAAGCTCGACCGGCAAAACGAGGAACTTCGCTTGGCGGAGTTCATCCTGGAAAGGCAGCAGAAAATAGCAGAGCGGAACCTGCTGATCCTGCTGGTACTGATTCTGTGCATCGTGTTTGCTCTGACCTATTTTATCCAGAAGAAACGGCAACTGGCCAACGATCTGAAACTTCAAAAGACCAAACAGGAACTGGAATTGGCTGCATTGGATCTCAGCCGTTTTACCGAGAGTATCCGCGAGAAAAACAAGCTGATCGAGAAGCTGGAAAGCCGTAACCCGGAGGAAGACAAAGCTGGGATTCTGGCGGAACTGCATCAAAGTACAATTCTGACCGAAGACGAATGGCAGTCTTTTCAGAGGCTGTTCGATAAAGCCCAACCCGGGTTTATACCGCGCGTCAGGGAAAAGTACTCCGAACTCTCTGTGGGTGAGCTGCGCTATTTTGCGCTGTGCCGGTTGAATCTCTCTACCAAAGAAATGGCCGCCATGCTTGGCGTTTCGCCTAATGCGGTACAGGTAATGGGTCACCGCATCCGGAAAAAGCTGAATCTTTCAGAACACGCTGCGCTCGAACAACTCATTAGAACGGCCTGACCAGGTCAGTCTCGCACTTTGGATTGAAGTTCGTAATATTTTAATAATCAGATTCTTACAAAATGTAAGCATTTTGTAAGCGTGCATTTTTACGTCTCTTTTTCGGGCTGCGTAAGTTTAGTTTTAAACAGCCCATACGATGATCCCATCCTCTACCCGTTTTACCTGCCGCGTTCTACTTTTTTTACTATGCGCCTTACAGGCAACCGCCCAGCAAACCCTGCCCATTTTCACCCATACCACCGGTACTGTACTCAGCAACACCAATGGTAACTGGCTAAGAGTAGACCCTGCACAGCCGAATAATATCGATCTGATCGAAAGCCGCATTTTCGAAATGCCAAAGAAGGGGAGCGGTGTCGTTGCGATTGAATTTAAGCTGGTGGGCGGTGATGGAGGTACCGCACACTACCAGAGCGGCGCTTACAATCAATTTGCGAATGGAGGAAAAGGAGGAGAGGTGAATTATCGGCTGAACCTGAATGGAACAAATACCTATGGCAAACCATTTTTGGTAACTTTTGGAAAAAAGGGAGAGAGCACCAGTTTTGACAAGGGCCTGTATTGTAGCGCAGGAGGCGGAGGTTCCACTGGAATGTTATGGTTGGTTCCCCAGGCAAAAAACTGGCACCTGTTCAAACGATGGGGCGGCCCGGCTGGGGAGGGACGCCTGATCGCAGGAGCGGGCGGCGGCAGCGGGGGATTCGCAACAGTCTTCGAGGCGGTAAGCGGCAAATCTGCCGTACGCGACGCATCTTCCAACCATTTCACAACAGGGGATGAGCCCGATATTTTTATCAGTCAGTCCTATTCCGATGCAGCTGATAAGCATGCTTTCACGTTGGTGGCAGGCGGTAGCGGGATTGATATCGAGAATCAACTACCTGCCGCGTGTTGCACCGACGATCTCAAGATGCGCCAGGCATCCAGCGTCGTTTATAGTGTATTTACTTTTCAAACCGGAGTGGTGATCGGCGGATCTAACAGCGTTTTGCAATCTGTTACACAGGGGCAAACGGGCGGCAAGCCGACGGTTCTTTACACTTCCCAGACGGGAACACCATTTATTAATGCGCTAAGTATGGGCTCATACAATGAGTATCCACTACTCAAAGCAGGTGGCAGGGGAGGTAGCGGAATGGCTGGCGGTGGAGCCGGTTCGTCGACTGTAATGCGTTTTGACATTGAATCTTTTGGTTTGGAAAGAAGAAGGCGGATTCCAACGAGCGGGGCTGGAGGTACCGGTATGGCCTTTGAACAATCCCAACCGTCGACAGATCTCGTGGCGGCTGATGACGGTTACAATGACTACTCCCGTTTTCTGGACAATGTCAGCATCAGCCCGCGGACCTCTACCAATAACCCCCAGAGCGGGTATTTCATGTACCGGACTATCGCCGATACCGAACCGCCGGTGATCAATGTGAGCAATATCGATGTCAACCCGGGCAATGGCAAATTGTATCCGTTCTATTCGGCCAATACCCCCCTCACTATGGCACTGCTGGAACCCTATCTGGGGAAGCAGAATGGCATTTACGATAATGATGCTATTAAATCCATTACATTCAGTAAAACCGAGCTAACCTGTAGTGACGTTGGGGATTCTGTCCCGGTCAATATTACAGTTACCGATTTTGCCGGTAATAGTACCAGCGGCACATTGCTGATCACTGTGAGGGATACTTTTACACCCGTTGCCACAATCGAGTATTCTCCCGACATTCTGGACCCCGGGCTTCCGTTAAGGGTCGACGTAACAAGCGGCCCCTACACACTCACAGCGGCCAATTTCCCCAAAGGATATGACGGATGCAAGGCAAATAACGTGAGGATCACTTTTCCGCCTGCAACGTTCAACTGTACCCACGCCGGTATCCCTCAGCCAGTTACTTATTATTATACAGACAGCGACGGGAATCAAAGTCCCACCTACACAAAAACATTCAATGTCGTTTACAATGCTGCTTTCAGCAAGCTGTATGTAGATCATACTGCCACCGGCGCGAACAACGGATCGTCCTGGGCAAATGCATACACCAGTCTGCAGAACGCGCTACAAAATACCTGCTCCAGCAATGGACGGGAAATATATATTGCCACAGGAACGTACAGTCCCGACTTCAGCAACCGCAATGCTACGTTCACTTTACGGGCAAATGACCGGCTGTACGGAGGCTTTCCTAATGGCGGCGATACTTTTGAAAACCGAAACCCACAAGTCAATCCGGTTATACTTTCAGGAGAACTCGCCTCACCGCACGCAACAGATAACAGCTATCATGTCGTGACAATAACCGGAAGCAAGACGGTACTGGAAGGTTTTACAATCCGGGGCGGGTACGCCGACAATGATGCCGATACCGGGGGCGGAGGCCTTGTTCTGAGACAAACTGAAATTAATTTGAGCGAGTCCCACCACGCCACCATTCGCAACTGCAAGTTTCTGGATAACTACGGCACAAAAGGCGGAGCGGTTTACACCGACCACCGGAATGCGTCTCTTTTCAATTATCTGAATTTTCAAAATTGCTTGTTTGAGGATAACCATGCTGCTTCCGACGGCGGAGCGGTATATCTGAGCAACCAGACAATCTGGGATAACATGCGGCAAACCTTTGTCAACTGCGTGTTTCACAATAACAGTGCTACTTCCAACAGCGGTGCTCTACATGCGCAGCCCAATTCGAAGGTTAGTGTGGTAAACTGTACCTTCGCCTACAACAGCGCAGGCACTAGTGCGGGAGCTGTCGGCAACTGGGGTACAGTCCTGCTGCACAACAGTATCCTGTATTTTGATACAGTGGCCGGTGCCGCGAGCGAACTGGCCGGCACCGGCGTTTTCGAGGCCGATTACAGTATCATCCAGGGCAGTGGCGGCAGTGGCGCATGGAGCCTGTCGCTGGCTGAGGACAAAGGCAATAACCTGGATACAGACCCACTTTTTTACGCATCGCCGTCGAGTACGCTGCCGACATTGACCCTTACGCTGCAAAGCCCGGCCCGCAACAGCGGACGCAACGATTACAACGGGGAGCCTTATGATGCAACAGGTTTTCATGTACGTGTGAGCCAGGACGTCATCGACATGGGAGCGTATGAAACCAACTCGGTGGTATATGTGGCGGCAGATGCCGCCAATGGCGGCGACGGAAGTACGTGGGCGGCCGCAATGAATAACCTCAACGAGGCCATAGAGGTCGCAGGAACGGGAAGCATGCAGCGGGACATCTGGATCAAGGAAGGAATCTACCGGCCCGACCGGGTCGCCAGTATCAATAACACGCCCACGCCCGGCAACAGGGAAAATACCTTTAATATACGGACTTCGAAGGTCTACGGTGGCTTTGCGGGCAACGAAACGAGCATTTCCCAGCGCAACATCGGGCTGCATCCGACGATACTCAGCGGAGATATAGGCGTGCAAAACAATCTGTCCGACAATGTCTACCATGTGTTGACGTCTATAGTGGGAGATTCCCGACTCGACGGGTTGATTATTGAAGGGGGTAATGCGGATGGTGAAGGCGAGAATGCGAACGGAGGAGGTTTGATCGAATTTCCGGGTGCGGATGCTAAAAAGACGGTTGTCAATTGTGTATTCCGAAACAACCACGCCACTGGTTTTGGCGGGGCCGTATATGTGACGGAAGGCAGGTTCCACCCTGTTACAAATTTTGTCCAATGTGTTTTCTACGGCAACACGGCAGCGCAAGGAGCTGCGGTTTATCTGAGCCTGTCAAATCCACATTCCGAAGCATTTGACATGAACTTCCATCACGTTACCGCGGTGAACAATATTTCATCCACCGCCGGTGCCGGCGCGTTTGAAGCACGGGAAATGATCAGTTCCCGGTATGCGAAGATAAGTTTCGTTAATTCGTTGCTGGTAGCCAATACGCCCCAAAACTACAGCGACGCAGGCAATCCCGGTCGTATCACGCTCACGAATACGTATACCCATGCAACCGGCACAGGTGTATTTGCCAATGCAATAAACCCTGCGGGAGCCGATGGGAAAATGATGACTTCTGACGATGGCCTGCAATTGTCGCCCAACAGCCCTGCAATCAGTTTTGGTGACCAGGTACTCGCCTTTGCTGGATTAGAAAAAGATATAACCGGAGCCCAGCGTGTTCTCAACCGGCTCGACGCCGGCGCTTATGAAAGTCCCTATGCTGCACCGATCACTCCCGAAAACGGAATTATCTATGTAAAACAAGCTGCCACCGGTGAGGGCACGGGCAGCAGCTGGCAACATGCTACCAGCGACCTGCACAACGCTATCCACACGACCGGTGTACAAAAAGTATTTGTGGCCACCGGAACTTACAAAGTAGGCGAAAATAGTTTCATCATGCGAAACGGAGTCGAGATATACGGCGGCTTTGACCCTGACAATGGTATTGTAGATCTTTCGCACAAACGTATCATGCCTGCTACTTCCACCAAGCGTGGTTCTGTATTGGATGGTGAAAACGTAAGGCCTGTTATCTGGAACATATTTACATCCAACGATGAGATGGACAATTCGGCTGTGCTGGATGGATTTATGATTACGCAAGGGGCTTTTCCGCATGGAGCAGGTGTTCGCAATGTACATGCTTCGCCCACATTACGTAATCTAGTGATCTGGAACAACCGGGCATCGGTAGCGGGTGCCGGTGTTTTTAATGAGAATTCGAGCCCCTTGATTACTAATGCGTTGATCGGGGGAAATGAGATTGCCAATTCCAATGCAGGCGCGACCGGTTACGGAGCAGGGGTTTATAACGGGGCCTCCTCGGCGACAGTGCTCACGAACGTGACCATTACAGACAACGTGTTGGCAGTACCCGCGGGTAATATGAAAGGAGCCGGCGTTTACAGCAACAATTCTTCGCCTGAAATCTATAACAGCATCATCTGGAACAACCAAAAGTCGGGCAATTCTAATACCTCCGGGGCGGATCTGGAAAATGAAGGTACGGTGTCGCTGTCCTTAAAAAACAGTATCACCCAGATTTACAGTACTGGCAATCCTGACGATCACAACAAGGTGGCTACCAATCCCCTGTTTACCACCGATTATAGCCTGCCTGCCGCCTCACCGGCCGTAGATGCGGGAGACAACGCCTTTTACCCCGATCTGACGGCTGGTACCCAAGACCTGGCCGGGAATCCGAGGGTCAGCCATTTCGGTAGCAATAAGCCGGTCGATATGGGTGCCTATGAAAGCAAGAGCGCCAACACACGCTGGTATGTAAATGCGGCTCAGGACGGCCCGACGCGGGATGGAGCATCCTGGGCTACAGCCCTTGCCAGGCTTGAGGAAGGTATCGCCGCGGCAAAATCCGGCGATACGGTGTGGGTGGCCAAGGGTAGTTATGTACCGAAAGTTGCAGGAACGTCGTTCGAAATGAAAAGTGGCGTGAAAATCTACGGAGGGTTTGCGGCAACCGAGATAGAACTCGCGGATCGTGACCTGGGAGGGGGACATAATGCGATTCTTGAAGGAAATGGTGCTAGCGTAATCGTCAATGCCGACGTTGACGATGGCGCCTTGCTCGACGGCTTTGTAATACAAAATGGAACTACCTCTTCCAGAGGCGGCGCTGTGAGGAACTCCAATAGCAACATTCAATTCCAAAACGTGGTGTTTACCCGGAACGAAGCATCCGACGGAGGTGCTATTGCCAATATCGGCTCTCACGTAACGATTCGGAATGCAGTGTTTTACGCAAACCAGGCAAATCAAAATGGCGGTGCAATCCATAATGAGGCTTCCTCCACTGACGTTATTCACGTCACCTTCTATGGTAATAGCGCACAAAATGGCAGCGTATCCGCCCAGCAGGATGGCGGCGAGCTCATGGTAGGAAACAGTATTTCCTGGGGCAATACCGGCGGCGAGTGGCATAGCTCAGGGGCAGCATCGGCTACTACTGTTACCTTTTCCTTGTTGCAGTCCGACCAAGACGGCGCAGGTAATTTTTTTCGGAGTGATCCGAAGTTCAGTTACCCAGATATGCCTGCTGGTTTTGACGGATTTTGGTTCACAGCTGACGATGGACTTACAGCCTCTAATCAGTCCAGATTTATGAACAAAGGCGACAATGCACTGGCAGCGGGAATCGGAAGAGACATTATTGGCTCAGAGCGGGTGCAGCAGGGCATTGCCGATATGGGAGCCTACGAAAGTAGCCTTCCCGATTTTTGCGAGAACGTCCTTGCTAGTGGTAGCGGCAAGCTGTATGTGAATGCAGGAGTACCAGCAACCGGTGACGGGCTTTCGTGGAGCGGAGCCTTCAAAACGCTAACCGAGGCGCTGGAAATTGCCAATTCCTGCAATGCGGTAGATACAATCTGGATCGCCGAGGGAACTTATTATCCGACGGGTAGTCTTTCTACGGGAGATAGATCCCAAAGCTTTGTAATAACGCGCAGCGACATTAATTTACTGGGCGGGTTCAGTAGCAGCAGCCCCGCGACGCGGAATGCCGGCTTGCACAAGACAATTTTGAGTGGCAATATAAATGATGACGCCCTGACCAGCGACAATAGCTTCCACGTGATTAGGCTGAATGCTTCCGGCGGGCATATCACGCTTGACGGGCTGACTATTACCGGAGGTATAGCGGACGGAGCCTTAGTCCCGAACAAGTACGGCGGCGGGCTATATAGCGATGATCAGGGCACCAGAACCAGCCTCACCATTACTAACTGCATATTTACCCAAAATGCTGCTGGACAGGGCGGAGCGATTTACGGTGCAAATTCGGATCTGAGTTTTACCAATGTAGCAATTACCGACAATCGCGCCAGCCATCAGGGCGGCGGTATTGAGAGCATCTCGGGCTCGGTGTCGCTGATAAACACTACCGTTGCAGGCAACGCCTCGCCTAGTGCCGTGGAAGTGAAGAACGGCGCATTTCTTATTCGCAATTCTATTGTTTATGGAGCAGTTACTGAGGGATATCTCGCCTACCATTCTATGGTCACAGGTGTTGCACTCACCGACGGCAACATCGATGCATCTGCCGTACCGTTAGAAGAAGTTTTCAACAATACAACATTTGGAGATTTCGGTCTGAAAACGTGCAGTCCAGCAATTAACGCAGGTATGCCCGATGTCAGTGCCCTAGATCTTCCAGAGGTCGACTTGGCAGGACAGGAACGCATTTTTGGTGACCAAATCGACATGGGCGCCTACGAGAATGTACAGGTAGCTAACAACACCGGAATTGTGTCGGGCGGAACCGTGCTTGCACGAAGCCAGAAAGGAAACGGGACGACTCAATACAGGGACCCTTGCAATTTACTGGCTGTCTCGATTGCCACTTCCGGGGAACCATCCAGCATCCGTGGCAATACAACTGCAACCGTCTGGGTCGATGCTGTCCAAAACAGCCAATATGTTAAAAGGCATTTCCAAATCATGCCCACGACAGATGGCGAAACGAGTACGGGACGGCTAACACTTTACTTTACCCAACAGGAGTTTGACGCCTTCAATGCGGTCAATACAACAAAGTTACCAGCGCGGGCAGATGACTCTGCGGGCAAGTCAAATCTTTTGATTGAAAAAAAGGGAGGGGTGAGCAGTGACGGATCAGGTCTTCCTGCCACTTATCAAGGGTCTCTGCAAACGATCAATCCGTCAGATTCGGAAATCAACTGGGATAGCAGCACTTCCCGATGGGAAGTAAGTTTTGAGGTGACCGGTTTTAGCGGTTTTTTTGTGAAGACAACAAGTGCAGCCCTCCCGGTACGATGGATTTCCTTTGCCGCCAAAATGGACGAGGAGGGTTATGCCAGACTTGAATGGAAGGTTGATCAGACAAATGTATCGGACTACCAGATTGAAAGAAGCGGCAACGCAAGAGGCTTCCGCCCCATAGGCAGGGTGGCGGGAAGCAATGACGGAAGAGCACAATACAGTTTCACAGACTCCACCAAAGTGACTGGCACAGTTTACTACCGCATTCGCCAATCCGATTTGGATGCCACATTCAGTTACAGCAAGATTACCAGCGTTAATGCCGCAGAGCCAGTTTCGCTAGCGGCGTACCCAAACCCTGTCAAAGAGCGGGTGACACTTCACGTCAGCCCCGCGTACATTGGAACCCGCCTACGACTGGCAAGCGCATCAGGAGTTACTTTGCAGCAGCTGGAAATTTCCGGCCAAACCGTCACAATCAATCTGGATAAGTATACGGCAGGAGTATACATCGTATCTACTTTCGATGGAAAAGTGGTCAAACTTATCAAGTATTAATCAATAACATACCTCCTGCCTTAAACCCGCCAGAAAACGGAGAGTTCTGCAAATAGTAGATGATTCTCATTACACAAAAGTATATTATGAAGCGCAAAGAGGTACCACCAAAATCATCCGAAGTTTAGAATATGTTGGAATGCTGGGAAAATGAATTATGGCTGGTACCGCAAAACGTACAATCGGTACGACTAGTTTAATCCGTGATGAGCAGGGGACGAACGTCTCACGCTCGAGCGTTTTGTGAGAATGGTGAGGGACAGGTGTGAATGTCCTCTCGTTGAAAAATTAAATGTGCAACACAGTAGATTTAGCTACAATTTACATTGTGATGTGTAAACACACCATCTAGGAGACATTCACACCTTGCAAATGGACTTCCTATCAGTTTTGGTGGCGAATGTCGATAAACGGTCAGAATAAGCTTTACGATTAACCATACGGACTAATGGTAAAGCTTCCCTTCCTTTCAACTCGTTTGTGAATGTTTAAGATACAATATAAAATACAGTCAGAACAATTTAATGATGTGCGAAACATAACGGAAGATGAAATTCATTACGATTTTCTGTTGGGCAGCTTGTCGCTGCTTGCTTCCGATGCAGAGATTGATATGGAATGGGATTGGATACCTCTGTTGGACTTCGCCTATTGTATGAAGGAAATTGTCTTTGCGCTAAAGAAATATGATGTCGCATTTGAAATTTTCGAATTTACAGAGAATTCTGAGATCCTAAAATTTTCACTGCACAACGATCAATTAAAAGTTAGTGCTTCTTTCTCATCAATCTTTATAGATACATCACTGACTGATTTTGAAAGTGCCGTGATGGATTTTCATCTGAGCATCAGTAATTACATTCGTACAAATGTTATCGAGCTGCCAAAAGTTTTATCCAAATATCTTTTCGTTGAAAGGTAGAGTAAGAAAAGATTGTCACTCATTCCCAAAACGTTAGGCGGCTAACTTCCCGACCTATCAGTATTTGACAAGGTCTCAGATAACTTCCGAAATCTATTATCAAGGTGACTGACCCACTGTTCATTATTAGAATGGAGCATTTTCCGAGAATTATATATAAATTAGTTATATATCGTATATTTAGTACTCAGCTTTGACTTTTACTGATGCGGCGATTCTGTTTTTATCTTATTCTTTTGATCAGCTTCTACTGCCCTGGCTGTGATGGGTTAGACGAGCCAATCCGTCTAGAAAAAATTGTTTTTCATTCCAGTATGTGTTTCGGCGACTGCTCCGTGTATTCCGCC
>NZ_JAJUXH010000013.1 GCF_021390245.1 Dyadobacter sp. CY323
GGCGACAAACAGGAGGCCCCGCTGGGGCCATTATCTTCTATGGTGCTATTCGTTGCTAGAAACAGGGAGCCGCTCTGCGGCTGCATGCGTCTTCTTTCTCATTATTTACTTCGTTGTTAATTTTTTCCAGAAACAGGAAGCCGCTCTGCGGCTGCGTGCGTCTTCTTACTCATCATTTTTTTCGTTGTTACTTTTCCAGAAACAGGAAGCCGCTCTGCGGCTGGACGCTTTCGTGGAACCGAAAAGCAGCTCCGGCGGAGCTTCCCGTTTCTAGAAAAAGCAATCCAAAAAGTTACAGGGCCCCGGCGGGGCCTCCTGAAACCGGCGACAAACAGGAGGCCCCGCTGGGGCCATTATCTTCTATGGTGCTATTCGTTGCTAGAAACAGGGAGCCGCTCTGCGGCTGCATGCGTCTTCTTTCTCATTATTTACTTCGTTGTTATTTTTTTCCAGAAACAGGAAGCCGCTCCGCGGCTGCATGCGTCTTCTTTCTCATCATTTTTTTCGTTGTTACTTTTCCAGAAACAGGAAGCCGCTCTGCGGCTGGACGCTTTCGTGGAACCGAAAAGCAGCTCCGGCGGAGCTTCCTGTTTCTAGAAAAAGCAATCCAAAAAGTTACAGGGCCCCGGCGGGGCCTCCTGAACTGGCGACAAACAGGAGGCCGCTCCTAACGCGCCCGATGGGCCACTTCCGCAATACAAACCCTTAACATTACCGTCATCTACGGGAAATGTTTGCGTTATACTTTTGCATTTAGTTAATAACCATAGCTCAAAGAAGGATTAGTTAATAAAAAAGCTAAAAAGTTATTAGTATTTCCCTATTGCCTTCTTTTCCTTGCAGACGAACTTTTAATGCCAAATGCCCGCAGTTGTGATCAGTGATGCCGAGTTGTGGAGTGACCTCGTGATGGGAAGTGAAACAGCTTTTTCTGCCTTGTTCAGAAAATATCATCCCGGACTCGTCAACTACGGCAAATCCATCACCATGCATCATAACATCGTGGGCGATTGCATTCAGGATGTGTTCGCGGACATCTGGCTTTACCGAAAAACCCTCAGCACGCCCGATTCTGTCCGGGCTTATCTCCTTTCGGGATTGCGGAAACGCATTGCGCGCAAGCTGGAACGGGATCCGATTTTCAGTCAATGCGCTGACATTGAAAATGTTGAATTCTCCGCCCCGGTTACCATTCTGGATGAATTGATCACAAATGAAGAAGTGCGGTCGCAGGTGGAATATCTCAACGTGCTGATTAACCAGCTCCCGCCCCGCCAGAAAGAAGCGCTGTACCTACGTTATCATCAGCAACTTTCCATGGAGCAGATCGCCGACATGATGCAGATGAACTACCAGTCGGTAGTAAATCTCCTGCACCGTGCCATCAAACAACTCCGCAGCGTCTGGAAAGGTGAAATCCCGCAACTAATGCTCCTACTTGCCCTGCTATCCATCTAACCCCCCAACAAAAGCATTCCCCACCGCACCGCACCGGCGGCCACAATCTCACATCTTACATCTCACGTCTCACATCTCACATCTTACATCTCACATCTTACATCTCACATCTCACCGCACCGGCGGCCCGGATCTCACATCTCACCGCACCGGCGGCCCAATCTCACAAATACCCCCTGAAAATCAGTAACATATAAACTAATTTAAATTTTTTCTCAAAATATTGCTGCGTTTGTGAGTATCGATTTCGGGAGCTGTCCTCTCCTCCATCACAACCCCATACCATGCAACGCAATCTTTACCAGACCATAGAAGAGTATCTTCAGGATCCCTCGTTCCGCCGCTGGGCACTGCAGGGTATTGACGACGATGGCTGGGAACAATGGATGAAGCAGGGTTCCGGTACTACGAACCTGGCCCGCGAGGCGCAGTTGATTTTGCTCGCAATGGGCTGGCAGGAATCGCAAATTCCGGAAGCAGAAACTGAAAACGCATTACAGGCTACCTGGCAAAAAATCGGGTCATCCGGGTCCGGGATACGGAGCATCGCACCCAAACGGTTCACCTGGCTGTATGCCGCAGCTGCGATGCTGCTCCTGGGGATAGGTTTGGGATGGCATTTTATGAAACAACCTTCAATGCCTGAAACAGCCGTTGAAGTTCTTTCAAAAAACAACCTTACCGTCCGGCTCAATCAAACGAAAACGCCGATGCTGATCATGCTCGAAGATGGCAGCTCCGTAATTCTGCAGCCCGGAAGTCAATTGGAATTCCCGGAAGTATTTGACCGGAATGAACGAAAAGTGTCTTTGACCGGCGAGGGATTTTTTGAAATCAGCAAGAACCCATCCCGCCCATTTCTTGTGTATGCCAACGAAGTTGTAACCCGTGTGGTGGGTACCAGTTTCCGCATTAAGGCTTATAGCAACCAGCCGGCGGTGGAAGTAATCGTCAGAACGGGGCAGGTGAAAGTTTTTGCCAAACAACCGGCTACGTCCGGAATCCCGCAGGAAATTGCATTGCATCCCAATGAATCGATCCGGTTTGTACGGCATGATGCCACCTTTGAAAAACCGGTCATCGCGGCGCCTCATGTTACTGGCCCGATCGAACAACTCCAATTCGACTTTGAAGATACTCCCGTCAGCAAAATTCTGGAAACCATCGAACTGGCTTATGGCCTGAAAATCAATTACCCGAAGGAGATCCTGAAAGACTGCTATCTCTCTACCGCATTGAGTGATCTGCCATTGCAACAGAAGTTGAAGATCATTTGTGAAAGTACCGGTGGAGAAACCAGATACGAAATACGGGCAGAACAGATTACGATTTTTTCAAACGGATGTAACTAAAACCCCAGCCCGAAATTCCTTACCCTCAATATGGATCATGTATAGAACAAATCTCAAAAAACTATGAAAAAACCTTTGACCACCAAACGATTGCATTATCAGATTGTGTCCAAGTCAATGCAACAACTCTTCTTTGCGCTGCTATTTTCCGGACTCGCCATCGGGGCTCCGGTGAATGGGCAAGACATACTGAATCGGAAAATCAACTTCCGGGCCGAGGGTATCAATCTCGAAACTGCGCTGAAACAGTTGGAAGCAGCTGAAAAGATCCGGTTTTCGTATAATTCCAGGACGATCCCATTGAAAAAACAGGTGCAGGTAAACCTCAGGAACGAACCGTTCTCCGTGGTATTGGAACATTTGTTAACTCCATTAAATATCAGTTACAAAGAAGTCGGCAGTCAGATCGTGCTCATAAAAAAGGAGAACGCCACTTCCGAAATCAATGAACGGATGGAGCCGGTATCTCCTGTCAACAATGCCCCGCAGAATGCCGACCGCTCCATCACCGGTGTGGTTCGTGACGGATCGGGAGAGGCTTTGCCGGGAGTAAGCATTGTCGCAAAAGGTTCCCAGCGCGGCACGATCAGTGATATGGACGGAAAATTCTCCCTGACTCTGCCAGACGATTATTCAGTTCTTGTTTTTTCATTTGTGGGTTACCTCAATCAGGAAATCAGCATTACAAACCAGTCTGTACTTGAAGTAAAGCTGCTTGCTGACACAAAATCGCTGGAAGAAGTCGTGGTGGTCGGATACGGTACCGTAAAAAAGAGCGATCTCACCGGCGCCGTTTCGGAAGTGAGCAGCAAAACGATCCGGGATTTGCCGGTTGCTTCCATTGACCAGAAACTGGTCGGACAAGTTGCGGGTGTGCAGATCCAGCAGGTATCGGGTGCGCCTGGCGCAGGTACATCTGTGAAGATCAGAGGTAGCGGGTCGCTTGGAGCCGGAAATGAACCTTTGTATGTGATTGACGGAATGCCTTATTCGTCGGGTTTGAACCAGAGTATCAACCCTTTAACATTTATTAATCCAAATGACATTGATAAAATAACCATCCTGAAAGATGCGTCCTCCACAGCTATTTATGGTTCCCGCGGCGCAAATGGGGTAATTATGATTACTACCAAGAATCCGGGCAAAAACACGAGTCAGGTGAATTTTTCTTCCTATGCCGGTTTTCAGAGCGTACCGCAGAAAGGTCGCCCGGATATGCTGAATGCAAGGGAATTTGCTGAGTATCAGCGCGACAGGATCGACTACGTGGTTCGCACAAGAGAAAAGAGGGCTGCTACGCTCGCCGACTACCCCGAAGCTTATCGCGACCTGGACAAGCTGAACAATGCGGGAACGAACTGGTATGACCTGATCCTGCAGAATGCATTCATCCACGACCATAACTTTGACATACAAAAAGGAATGGAAAAATCCCGGTTCAATTTCGGGTTTGGATATTACAGCCAGGAAGGAACGATCAAAAACACCGGGATCAAACGGTATTCTGCCAATTTCGGCTTCCAGAGCGAGATCCTGAGAAACGTTACCTTGCAGGCTAGTGTGAGACCTACATTCATCGACCAAAACCGGGCGGTCACCGGTGGAAGCAGGGATCCGGACGTGACGGGGATTTCACTTTGGGCCAATCCCGTGATGACTCCCTACGATGACCAGGGAAATTTGAAACCCTACATTGTTACACCTGCCAGCATTTATAACAGTACATGGAGTTTCGCCAATCCGTTGTTTGTGTTGCAGGAAAGCAAACGCAACTATCAGGAACTCCGTAACCTGGGAAATGCGGCATTGGAATGGACGCCCATTGAAAACCTGAAACTCAGAAGCGCCATCAGTACCGTGGTATCGCTTTCAAAATTCAACCAATACATCCCGAGTACAATCGGTGGCTCCAACAACCCGCCATCTGCCGGCCGGGGCGCCTCCAACCGCACTTTTGGTAACAGTTTCAACTGGCTGATCGAAAATACAGCTTCGTATTCCAAAACATTTGCCAACCATAACGTAAGTCTTCTGGCTGGTTACACGACGCAAAAATCCAAAGGAAATGGCATTAACCTCAACGCCGGGCCGTACGCAAATGATCTGATCGAGACCATCAATGCAGCACCGGGTATCACAGGCTGGGGTGAGTCGGTGGATACATGGAGCATGATTTCGTATCTGGGACGTCTGAATTATTCCTTCAAAGACCGCTATTTGTTCACAGCGACATTGCGGAGCGACGGTTCGTCACGGTTTGGTACCAGCAACCGTTTTGCATTGTTCCCGTCCGCAGCCGTAGCATGGAAACTTTCGGATGAAGCTTTCATGAAAGGCATTCCGGCCATCGAACACATGAAACTGCGGGCCAGCTACGGGAAAAGTGGTAACAACAACATTGGTAACTACTCCCACTTGTCGAATGTGAGCATGGGACAGTATACTTTCAATAACAACACCGTTTCAGCAGCTACGGTGAGTTTATTCAACCCGTTTCTGGGCTGGGAAGAATCCGAGCAGATCGATCTGGGACTTGAAACCGCTTTATTTAAAGGCAAGCTTTCAGTTACCGCCGATTTGTACAATCGTAAAAGCGTGAACATGTTGCTGAATGATGTCATTCCGGCCATTACTGGTTTTAACAACCAGCTGGTGAACAAAGGAAGCGTACGCAACCGGGGGCTGGAATTGGGTATTGAGGCCACGCCGGTTTCAAATGAATTAACCTGGGATATCAATTTCAACATCGCCTTCAACCGGAATAAGATCCTGGCAACCAACGAGAAAAACGACCGCATTCTTTCGGGAAGCATGGACGACAGGCCCACCAACGTATCAATTGTGGGGAAACCGATCGGACAGTTTTTCGGGTTTGTGCTGGAAGGCGTTTATTCGCAGGCTGACATTGCCAATCCGGCTGTGGCCAAATATCCGGGTGCTGTTGCTGGTTATCCCAGATACAAGGATATAAATGGCGACGGAACGGTGAATGAAATACTGGATTACACCGACCTCGGCAGTCCGCACCCCAATTTTATCTACGGACTTTCCAACCGCCTGGGTTACAAAAATTTCGATTTTTCGGTCAATGTGAATGGGCAGTATGGCGGATATGTAATGAATGGAATGCGCCAGACTACGGATAACCTGCAAGGGTTTTTTAACATCGGAAAAGAATGGGTAAACCGGTGGAGGAGTGAAGATAATCCGGGTGACGGCAGGCATGCATTTGGCCCGAACTCGGTTCACCGCGTAAATGAGTTGTGGCTCGAAAAGGCAACCTATCTCCGGATCACAAACCTGACGCTCGGCTATAACATTCCGTCAGATGTGTTTGGTCAAAGGAAATTTTACCGCAGCCTGCGGGTTTACATGACCGTTCAGAACCTGGCAACCTTTACGGACTACACTGGAGCCAACCCCGAAGGCCAGGCGACAAACATGGATAACACGCTCGTACCGGGTTATGACATGGGAAGCTACCCCATTCCCCGCACTGTCACCGCCGGCATCAACGTTCAGTTTTAATCTTCTTACAACAGCAGATCATGAAAAAAATAATTATAACGGGGCTCTTACTCAGCCTGTATTCCTGCTCATCCGATTTCCTGAATATTTATCCTGAAACGAGCCTTAATGAAGGTAATTTTTATAAATCCGACGATGAAATTGTCACGCTCGTAAATGGCTCTTACACCGCGCTGCGGGATATCGAAAAAAGTACGCATTGGATCATTTCCGAGTTGAAATCCGATGTTCTGGATCAGCAGATCAGTAGCGTTGCAGGGAATTTCACCACCGGCCGGATGGACGAGGTGATTGCCGGAGCAGACAACATCGCGCTGAACGACTTCTGGAATTTTTCTTACAAAGGCATTTACAACTGCAATAAAGCCATTTCGGTTCTCGAAGGCGGTACCCATACCTGGACCAATAATGCATTGAAAAGCCGCTCATCGGGCGAGGTCTATTTTCTGCGCGCCTTGTATTATTTTAACCTCGTTCGCCAGTTTGGTGATGTCCCCATTGTAACCAAACCCATCACCGGATTGGAAGCGGTCAACATCAAACGGTCTCCCGTAACCGAAATTTACAACCTCATTATCGAGGACCTGAATAAAGCACAAACGCATTTGCAGGCCGCTGCCGGTACCGAAGAAAATGGCCGCGTCAACTACGGAGCGTCGCTTGGTTTAATGGGAAAAGTGTATCTGACCATTAAAAATTACGAGGCGGCGGAAGCAGCATTGAAAAAGGTGATCGAGTCAGGAAAATTCAGCTTGCTGCCCGATTACAAGAACCTGTTCGACCCGGCAAATAAGGATTATAAGGAAACCCTCTTTTCTGTCCAGTACTCCGAGGCGTCGGCGGCATTATCCAACCAGTTCATATTCTTTAATGCGCCATATACCTCGAAAGGTGAGGTAACCAACCGGCCCAACATTGCTCTTTCGCTGGCCGGGAATATGCGTCCAACCAAGGATTTGATAGCAGCTTTTGAGGCGAATGATAAACGCAAAGACGTTTCTATTGCGTACTGGAAGGGACCGGATTGGGATGGTATTGTGGCGAATCTCCCTTATTGTGCCAAATACAAAGCCCCGCGAACCGCCGCGCTCAACTGGGCAGGAGATAATTTCCCCATCCTGCGCTACTCGGATATTCTGCTGATGTATGCCGAAGTTCTGAACAACCTGAACCGCACTGCAGAAGCTACTACATATGTAAATATGGTGCGGCAGAGAGCCGGTCTCGCAGCCGTTTCGGGATTGGCAAAAGCTCAGTTAGACATGTTGATCGAAAAAGAAAGAATGGTGGAATTCTGTTTTGAAAACCAGCGCTGGTATGACCTCGTAAGAAGAGGCCGCGCGTTGGAAGTAATGCGTGCACACGGAAAGCAAGTTACCGACAATCAGGTTTTGGCGGCCATTCCAAGCGAGCAGATCCTGATCAATAAACTCAATCAAAACAGCGGCTATTAATTTTTAGTAATGATAAAAAAACACAGTAAAATGTTGAGAAAACTGAAATGGCGGACGAGCATAATCCTGATCGGTTTTATAGCAATACTGCAAAACCAGGCGCTATCTCAGACCGGGCAATCTGTTTCTTCCAAACATCCAAACGTGGTTTTTATCATTGCCGACAGTCATCGCGGGGAAGCACTGGGCATTAACGGGCATCCGTTTGTCCAGACCCCGCACCTGGACGAGCTTGCCAGAGGTGGCATCCGGTTTACGAGTGCCTACGTCACGACGGCGATCTGCTCGGTGAGCCGCGCCAGTATCCTGAGCGGACAACACCGCGCCCGGCACAAGATCAACGATTTCACGACCACGTTTTCGGACGAAGCAATGCAGCAAACTTATCCGATGGTCTTAAAAAAAGCGGGTTACAAAACGGCGCAGATCGGTTTTCTGGGCGTTGGAAAAACGCCCTTGACCAAATACTTTGACGTGTGGGACGTGCAGATCCCGTGGATGACCAAAGAAGGTTTGCATCAAACGGATAACGTCACTAAAAAAGCCCTGGAATATCTGGATCAGCAAAAAACAGATCAGCCATTTTATCTTGCATTATCATTTACCGCCGCCCATGAAGTAGATGGTCAGAATGGGAATCCGGCGACTTATATGGTGCAGGAGCGGTTCAAAGACTTGTATAAAGATTTAAAGATGCCGGTACCGACCACAGCCGCTCCCGAATACTGGAACAGCTTTCCTGATTTTTTTAGAAACGACAAAAATATTGGACGCGGCCGGTGGAATGGGCTGTTTTCTACGCCCGAATTGTATCAGGAGAATGTCAAAAATTACTACCGGCTTGTTACCGGTGTGGATGAAGCTGTCGGGAAAGTAATGGAGAAAATAAAAGCGCTGAAACTGGATGAAAACACGATCGTGATCTACACCAGCGACCACGGTTTTTCATTGGGCGAGCACGGGATGATGGGCAAATGGTATGGCTTTGAAAAAGGAATTCACGTCCCATTGATCTTCAACGACCTGCGACCGGCTGCAAAATGGCATAATGTAAAATCAGATCAACTGGTACTCAATATTGACATTGCGCCCACGATCCTGACGATGGCGGGGTTTCCGGTTCCGGCCGTAATGCAGGGTGTGGATTTGTTGCAGGTAATGCAGAAAAAACAACCTGTGCGAACGCATTTCTTTTACGAACACACTGTTTTTGCGAGTCCGATGCTGCACAAAGTCGAGGGCCTGGTTTCGAAAGATTATAAGTATTTCAATTACACGGAGCACAACTTCGAATCGTTTTACGATACCCGCAAAGACCCGGAAGAAACCAAAGACGTGGCCCGCGACAAGAAGTACCAGAAGAAACTGGCTGCTGTGAAAGCATTGTATGAAAAAGAAAAACGGGCGATCCAATAATGCCCGTTTTAAATAAAATCTCAGTTTTTCCAGGAAATGTCTTTGAACACTATGGATTTGTATCCGTCAAATTCATACAAAATACCCACACTTCTTTTCCCCGTCTGAACCAGGTCGGAATACGCTGTGTGATCCTTTTCGCCGTTTTTGCTTTTATCAACCAGATATTGCTGCGTCCACGTTTTTCCGTCGTCAAAACTGATCCTTAACGTCAGGTTATCGCGGTTTTTGGGATCGGCCGCATTGGAAAAGGCCAGGATGTTGTGTTTTTTGTTTTTACCAATGGTCAGAATACTTCCCTCGCAAACCGGATCGGGCAGATTGTGATCGAAATAGGTAGTATCCCATTTTACGCCGCCGTCGCTGCTCACCGCCACGATCCTGGCGCGCACATCGCCTTTTTGATTCCGCGCATTAAACATCACCCGACCGCCGGAAATCTCTGCCGCAGTCGATTCATTCGAACCTTCAATGGAGATTGTTTCGCTTAACTTGAATGTCTTGCCATGGTCGTCGCTGTAAAATCCATGTGCCTGATAATCCACTGCTTTCGGTTTCGGATCGCCCGCTGAATGGTTGGCTGCAATGTAAATCCGACCTTTATATGCACCTTCGGTGAGCTGCATACCGTGGCCCGGCGTGTTGGCGTAGCTTCTCCAATCTGCGTCAAAATTGTAAGCTGCATTTACTTCCGGCTGTTTCGGTTTGTGAACCTGGGTGGTAATGTTCACCGGCTCAGACCAGGTTGCACCCGCATCGGTCGAGGTTTTAAACCATACTTCGCGCAGCCCTTTTCCTTTCCGCACTTCGCCTTCATGATTATTTCCAGTGTTGAAAAATAAAAACAACCTTCCTTTCGGAAAAGCAGGATCACTCAAATCGTACACCGGCGCCGGGTTTCCGGCTTGCAGCTTGTCGTAACCCGCCACCACCTGCGACGCCGACCAGGTTTTCCCCTTGTCTTTACTGCGCTTCATCACAATGTCAATGTCGCCAAAATCGCCGCTGCCGGCTACCCTGCCTTCGGCAAATGCAAGCAAATCCCCATTCGGCGCGCGAACGATGGCCGGTATCCGAAATGATTTATAACCTTCTGCGCCCGAGACAAAAACGGGTGTTTGCGCCTGAACGGCAAGCTGGCAGATCAGGAATGCGATAAGGGTCAGTTTTATAATTTTCATGTTCAAGATTTCTGTTTTTCAGTTTCAAATAGGTCACTCCCAACGCCCGTTCCAACCAGTTCCTGCATCAACTGCGCGCAATACCATTCCTGTCGCGGCAAATGGAACGGGCCTTTGAACAAATTGCCTTTTGCCGTTTGCGCCACGCTGCCATCGCGGTGCAGATAGCCAAACCACTCGCCGTTTTCCTGGTCGTGAAACCGCGTATATGCCCAGTCATGCACCCTGGTGTGCCATTTCGCATATTTTTTATCCTGAGTAAGCGTATAAGCGAGCAACGTAGCGATAATCACTTCATTATGAGGCCACCAAAACTTCATATCCTGCCAATATTCCTGCACAGGCTTGCCATACACATCCCTGAAATAAAAGATCCCGCCGAACTCTTTGTCCCAGCCACGCTCCCACATGTAATCGAGCATTTTGCAGCCCAGCGCGATCAGATGCGGATCATTGTTCCGGTATTTTGCCTCGTGCAAAATGAACCACGCGCCTTCTATAGCGTGTCCCGGATTAAGCGTTCGGCCATCAATATGATCGATAATGCTGCCATCCGGCGCTACTTGCTCCATCACGCATTGAATGTCGTCTTTGACAAAATCACTTTCAATTTCGCTGATAAACTGATCGATCAAACCGTCGCAGCGCGGGTCGCCGATGGTTTCTCGGAGCTGCTGGGCCGTGTTCATCAGGATCATCGGCACCCCGATTCCCTTGGCTGGCCTTGTGGATGTAAATTTCGGTTCGAGCAAGCCGGGAACGGTCGCATACTCCATGCATTTGCCAAATAAATAACGCGCTTTTTCTGCGGCTGCTTCATCTCCGCTGGCTTTTGCATACGCCGCATGGGCGATCACCGCGAAGGTTTCGGAGAAAAAATAACGGCGTTTTCGGATGGGTTCTCCGGCACGCGTCATGTGAAAAAACATGCGGCCGTCGGTGTCAAAACAATGTTTATTCAAAAAGTCAATCCCCAGTTTAGCGGCGTCCAGCCATTCTTGTCTTGGCTCAATGGTGTTGTACAAAGTCGCGAGCAGCCACGCCGCGCGGCCCTGGATCCAGACGGCCTTATCATCGTCCAGCAATGTTCCGTCGTGGTCGCGCATCAAAAGATATCCGCCAAACTCCTCATCCAGCGACCGGGGAAACCAAAACGGCAATGTGTCGTTTAAAAGCTGGTTTTTATAAAAATTTCCCAGGTTTTGCAGTTCTGTTTTTGTGTAATGCATTGAATTCTATTTTACTTCCATTGAAAAAGTAGGCGCAGGCAAGCCTGCTTCGTTGTAAAGATTAGCGTGTGTGAACGGCTGATATGCGTACAAAATCGTCTTGATACGCTCGTTTTTCGGGATATTTAAAACAACTTCATTTCCTTTAATGCTGGCATTTACAGATACTCGCTTTCCATTCACCGTGACGATCTCAAACCCAATCAACGGCTTGTTATCCCGCGTCCCAAGCTTCTCCTTTTCACGGAACTCAATCGTGATTGTTTCCTCGTTCACGATTGCTTTGGCCGGGATCGGACCGTTGGCGACAACATTTTTTTTATAGGTATCATGAAGCGCCAACAAAGCGAGCCGCTCGCCCACTTCCGTTTTACGGATGGGATGCACATTTAACGAATCGCCGAAATCGTAGCTCACCGCCATCCCCGAATTCGGGATTTTCGAAAGTAATAATCGTTGTGAATTGCGGAACTCAGGCCAGTTGGGTCTATCGATGCCGGATAATTGCACATAGTAGAATGGAAATTCGTAACCCCATCTTTGCCGCCAGCTTTTGACCAGCATTTCAAAAAGCTGCTCGTGAAGCGGCACATTAAATACATTACTTTCTCCCTGGTACCAGATCACCCCCGAGATCGGGAAGTTGGTCAGCGGTGCGATGCCCGCCTGGAAGTTATATCCTGGCTGGAACGGATGCTTTTGATCACGCGATTTGGCATTACCCGTATTCACAGCGGCGCGTTCTCGGCACCAGTCCATGACCGTTGCTGAATTTTGCCAGTCACCCAGCATTCCGGCAAACTGCTGATCCTGTTTTAAAAGCGAGCGATCAATCCAGGATTCCGTCGGAGAGCCGCCCAATGCAACCTGGATCAGCCCGATCGGGACGTTTTCTTCTTTTGTTATTTTTTTACCAAAATAATATGCGATTGCTGAAAAAGAGGCTGCGGATGCTTTATTCAACGTTTTCCAATTGCCTGCAAAGAACTCATACTGATTGATTTTAGCCAGCGTAGCAGAATCCCACGCCACATTCCCAGTCGAAATTGCACCGCCCATTTTCAGCAAACGCAAATTAGGATTAAACGTACCGGTCCTCAATTCCTCCGGCCCGGTTTGCGCATCCTGCAATGCAAAACCCATATTCGATTGCCCCGAACATAGCCACACATCGCCGATCAGCACATCCTTTAAAACGATTTTCTGAGCTTGTGCAGAAACCGAAATCACATAGGGCCCGCCGTGTTTTAATGCAGGAAAAACAACTTTCCATTTCCCCGATCCGTCCGCCGTTGCATGTAGGATTTTGTTTGCAAAATCAACCTTGATAACACTGCCGGCAGTCCCTGTTCCATTCACTGCAATCGGCTTGTTGCGCTGCAAAACCATGTGATCCGAAAACACCGGGGCTAATGTCAGCTGGTTGTCTGCCGCATTCTGAGCGTTGGCAAAACCTGCTCCAAGAACAGCTAACAAGACGAAAAAGAGAATTCTGATCATTACTCGTACATGGTTAACCCGTTGAGATCACGTTCTGCGGGCATGATTAAACTGAAAATATAGCCAAAAACAACGCAGCTCACCAACCCGGTGAACGCGTACATCAGCAAGTGAATGCTGGTATACTGCTGGATCAGGATCTGCGTGAAGCAGCTGATCGCCATGCCGACCATGACGCCGCTTCCGCTTGCTTTTTTGGTAAAAATACCCAGAATAAATGCGCCGCCAATGCAGCCTGTGAACAAGCCGAGAATGGTGTTAAACTTGTCCCAAAGCGAGGAAACGCCTTTATGCGCCATATACAGTGCGATGCAGGTGACAAAAATCCCCAGCAACAATGTCGCGGTTCTGGCAAAAAACAGGGTTTGTTTTGGGGTAACTTCCGGTCTTAGTTTTTGGTAAAAATCCGTGGTTAGCAATGTCGCGGTGGAATTCATGCTGGCCTCCGTGCTGCTCATGGCGGCGGCAAAAATTCCGGCAATGAGCAATCCCGACAAACCCGCCGGAAGCTGACTCACGATATACCAGGGAAAAATATTGTCCTGATCATTCAAAGCCATATTCACCTCCTGGGGATGCTCGCGGAAGAACAAAAAAAGTAAGGTACCAATGGAGAAGAAGACCAATGTCGATGGCAACGTCAGCCACGCACCGAGTTTCAGACTTTTGATGGATTCCTTTTCGGATTTTGTTGTCAGATAACGCTGCACGGTCGTTTGATCAGTACCGTAAGTCAGCAAGTTGATCGCCAACCCGCCAATCACCACGACCCAGAATGTGGGTTCAGTGAAGTCAGAACGGAAGTCAAACACCTTTAATTTATCCGCATTGTCCAATGCTTTCATGCCGGCATTCCAGTCGTTAATGTGAAAAGGGAGGTAAAACAGACAGAACAATGCGCCCGTCGCCAGGATCAGAACCTGGATTACTTCCACCCAAATCACCGCCTCAATGCCACCTTTCACCGTGAAGAAAATGCTGATCGCACCGATCATAATGATGCAAATGTTGATGTCGATGCCCGTTACCAAGGTGAGCGCTATGCTAGGAAGCAGCACCACAATGCCCATTCGCCCGATTTGGAGCAGCACATAAAGTGCCGAAGCCATCACGCGGGAACCGTAATTAAAGCGTTTGCCCAGATATTCGTAAGCAGAAGTCACGTGGAGCCTCCGGTAAAATGGGATGAAGTAATTTGCCACCAGCGGCATCACCATAATGATGGTCATTAATAGAAAAAAGTACGTCCAATCCGTTCCATACGTTTTGGCCGGAATGCCCATGAAAGTGATGGCGCTGAGTTTGGCACCAAAAATGCTGATGCCCGCAGCCCATTGCGGGATGCGCTCCCCTCCCTTGAAATAATCGTCGGTGTTGCTGGTTTTTCCTGTAAAAAGGAAACGGCCTGCCGTCATTAACAAAAAGCAAATGCCTAAAACCGCCGAGTCGATCCAGGAGAAAAAGGGCTTGTGCTGGATGGTACCTTTCGTGATGATCGGCGTGCGGGTTCCCGGCCTGATTTCGCCGCTTGGGATGAAAATATCGTTGTTCCATTTCACGGCGGTAGTCGTCACCTGCGCCGCTCCGGGAAGCTCGCCGAGGGTTGTCCAGGCATCGGTAATGGTGTTGTATAAGTAAATGTCTTTGCTGAAACCTTCGTGAGAAGTTAAGAGAGCCACTTTTTCTGCTTGCAGCTTTTGTTTCAATTCGGCTGTTTCAGCCTTCGCGATCTCCGCATTGAACGTTTCGATCTGGTGAAATACATTGCCTTTATCACCGCCGATCAGCAATATGTACGAAGCGCCAATGGCGACACCAGTTCCGGCAGACCAGGTTGTGACCGTTTTTCCATCACCAATGTCGCTTAGTTCTTGCCACGTCTTTTTGTCAGGATCATAGCTAAAATTGCTGCTATGCAAATCGCTTATGCCGCTCATCGTCACGCTTCTTCCTCCGAGCACGTAAATCTGCGAATGCTTGCCATTGTTCTGCGACACAACAACGGAATGTGACATTGCCACCGGAAGAGAAGGTAAAATCTCCCATTTGGGAGCAGCATCCGAAAGGTTTAATGCAAAAAATTGACTGGATGGTTTGCCATTATTTTCCCCGCCCGCTACATATATCACGCTACCAATGCTGGTCGCGCCGGCATTCGCCAGCGCAACCGGCATATCCGGCAAAGACTTGAAATCAACTTCCTTTTTCGCCGCATTCCATTGCATTAGAAATGCACTTTTAATTACACCTGTTTCCAGCTCCCCACCCAGACATACAATGCCGTCAGCCACGGAAATACTCGCACCATAAGCCGCTTTTTGCTTCAACTGAGGTGTTTTTGAGGTAATCCACTCGTAGGTATCCTGCTTTTTTTGAAGCACATAAATCTCGTCGCGATATACTTTTTTGCCGCCTTCCCACGGCATTCCGTTTGGGAAATTGGCACCGCCGGCTACCATTAGTACACCGTTGTGCACGCCCGTAAATGCACCCGCAACACCCAGCTGTTTCTCACCTTCTGACGGTTGCGGCAGGTTCGTAAGTTCCGTCCACACGATCTCATTTGCCTTTTGGTCCTGGGCATGCAGGGTTGGTAGCCACATAAAATGGAAGCAAAGTAGAAAACAGAGAAAAGGAATTTTGAGCTGCATTAAAAAGTGGTTTTGGCCGTAGGCTGACCTGATTTAAATGAATCGAAATCAAGCGCAGCCACATCCGACTGGAAAGCTGCAAACTGCTCCTCGCTCATGTTTTTTACCGGCAAACGAAATTTACCACAATCCACCCCAACCACTTTCATATAAGCTTTACCGACCGAAATCCCGCCATATTTACCCAATAACCGGATCATATCAATGGATTTCTGCTGTAATGCACCGGCTTTTTCGATATCATTTTGTTCAAATGCCTCGATCAGATTATGATATAGCGGCGCAGCATAGTTGAACGTGCTGCCCACCGCGCCTTTTGCGCCCACAGCCAGCGCAGAAAGCATGTTTTCATCCCGCCCCCAAAGCATATCGTATTTGCCGTTCTTGAAATTCAGACAAGACTGAAAATCCATGAAATCTTCATGCGTATACTTGATCCCGGCAAAGTTCGGAATGCGGCCGTCAAGAACTTTCAACAGATCGAACATCGGAAAACCGACTCCCGTAAGCACAGGAATGTGATAATAGTAAAACGGTATTTCCGGCACAGTTTCGGCGATGGCGATGATACATTCTGCCAGCATTTCCACATTAGCAGGCCTGAAATAGAATGGACTTGTGAAAGAAACGGCGTCCATTCCAATCTGCTGCGCATGTTTTGCGAGCTCAATGCAATCGGCAATGCAAGTCCCGCCCAGCAGCGGCATGATGGTGAAGGTCTGATCGTTTTTCGCACAATTTGCCCATGCTTCCGCCACTTGCTTTTTCTCGGAAACTGTCAGCGAAACGCCTTCGCCGGTGGAGCCGCAAATGAATGCGCCATTCACTCCGTTTTGTTTCAGAAATTGGTAATACGCGGGTATCAAATCCAGGTTAAGGCTGCCGTCGGCGCGCATCGGGGTAAACGGAGCGGCGATCAGGCCTTTTAAATGTAAATTCATTGGTAATGTGTATTGAAAATGAAAAAATCAATTAGGTCTTGCGGTGGTGTACCCCGGCGTTTGCGCCACGAGCGGATCGTTGGTCCAGATTGCCGCCTCGATCGGCCATAAAATCCGGTAAGCCTGTGTGGATTTGTCGAGCAGTCCATAAGGATGGCTTGCACTTTTAAATATAAGTGGTTCAGCTCCAAATTTCATCCTGCGGAGGTCATACCAGCGTTTTCCTTCGTGCACAAATTCCTTGGTACGCTCCTGAAAAATCGCCAGTTCGTTGGCATCTTTTCCTGCATTTACAAATGGTTTTGGATCCTTGTCCGGGGCAAATGCACGGTCGCGGACTGGCTGGATGAATGGGGCTGGATTCCCGCCTTCCGCATTCACGATCTCGGCAAGCATCAGCAATCGATCCGCTTCGCGATACACCGGCCAGTCGTCGGAAAAATAGCGTTTGTTGGCATCGATCGTTCCTAAAAACTTCACCAATGCCGTGTTTCTGACCGTTACCACATACGGTTTTACATCCGTGTTGACTTTATAAAAATCATAAAAAGTCGCATTGCGTCTGCTGTCAGCCACATCGTAAGACTGGAAAAGGTCGAATGTGTAGGCGTACCGCTGGATCACCTGCTGCGAATTAGGAGCTGCCAGCACGAGCGGATCTACCAGGAAATTTCCAACTCCCGCACTTGCGGTCGAATCTTTGTAATGCAGCCCGTTGAAGTTGAAAGTAGAGTAAGTATATGCAGCCACGCCATTCATTTCGGCCTCTCCTACCCGGAAACGGATCGCGAAAATAACCTCGCTGTTATTTTTCTGTCCGTACGCAAATACGTTGGCAAAATTGGGAAGCAATGTGCTTCCGGTCACCGCATTCAATGCAGTCTTTGCCTCGGCAAGATCGGCGGTTGCGTTATACACTTTGGCTGACCATAGGAAAACCTCTCCTTTTAGCATCAAAGCCGCATTCGGCGACCATTGGCTTTTGTCCGTAGCCGCAGCTTGCGCGCCGAAAAGTGTGATGGATTTATTCACATCCGCCTTAACGGCCGCCAGCACATCCGCCTCGGCAGCCCGCGCTTTTCGCAAAAGCACTGCATCGGTGGTTCCATTCAAAACGTCGGCTTCCAAAACCAGCGGAACGCCGCCGTAGGTGCGCAGCAAATGAAAATAATAGTAAGCACGCATCGCATAAGCCTGGCCCAGCAGATAACTTTTCCGCGTTTCAGGCAGGAAACTAATGGCTTCTACTTTTTGAATAAATAGGTTTATTTGTAAAATAGGCCCATAAAATCCACCCCAGTTGCTCACGCCGGATGATGTTTCTTCCAGCCGCTGCTCAATGACCGGTAGCTCGTTCAGCGAAGTAGCCTGCCTGTCGATCGTGCTATAATTGCCGCCGCGCAGTTCACCAAGGCGCAGAAACTGAAACTGGTTATCACGGAACTGCTTGTGCAGGCCGACCATAAAATTGCTTACCTGCGATTCATTTTGCCAAAAATTGCTGTCCCCGAAATAATCCTGCGGCGTGAGTTCGAGCGCGTCCTGGCAGGAGCTCGCCAGCACCGAAAGCAGTGCCCAGCATAGGTAAATTCTGATCTTTTTCATCATGTCAAAAAGTGAAGTTGGCTCCGATAATTAGGGTTGTAGGAATAGTATAAGCGCTGTTTTGCGAACCGGTGCGTTCGGGCAGGCTCAGCAGTGAGTTGGTCAGATAGCCCAGGTTTTGCCCGGTCGCAGTAAATGTAAGTCCCGCGATTTTGGCACGTTGCAGCAGCGACGACGGAACGGTGTAGCTCAATGAAATTTCGCGGAATGCGAGGTAAGATGAGTTCACCCAGAACATGCTGCTCGGCCGGTCGAAGTTCTTGGAATTCAGCTGGTCGGCCCAGGTGTAGCGCGGGTATTTCGCATTTGGGTTATCAGGTGTCCAGGTATCTTTCACCAACTCGGTCGCGTTGAATTCTCCCTGGAAACTGCCCAGTGACCACATTTGCTGAAAATCCATTTGTTTGTGTCCCAAAGCAAAATCCATACGCGCGAAAAGCGAGAGGTTTTTCCAGCGGATGGTGGTGTTAAAACCGCCCGTCCACCTTGGAATGGTACGGCCCAGTGATACCATATCGCGGGTATCGATGGTATCGTTCTGATCCAGGTCTTTCCACATCATATCACCCAGCTGCGTGGAGATGTAGGTAGTTTTGTTGAGATTTTTGGAGTTAATCAATGCCGTACTCGCGACTCTTTTTCCTGCGGATGCGCCATATTGTACTTCCCCAGCGGCAATGTCGATCTTGTTGTATTTGTCCAGATCCTCGCCGGTGCGAATGATACCTTCGCTCACATAACCGAAAATCTCACCCGGCTCCTGCCCTTCCTGCAAGCCGCCCGCCCAGATCACTTTACCTGACCTCGGATCGTAAACCCGCTGGCCACCCTGACGGTTGTTTTCATTTCCGTTAAAAGGCAGTTTCAAAATCCGGTTTTTGTTCCAGGCCGCATTCGCACCGATTTGTACCGTAAAGTCCTGCTTTTGAACCGCTTTAAAAATGCCTTCCAGCTCCACTCCGCGGTTGCGCATGCTTCCGTTGTTGGTACGAATGCTGGATACGCCGGCCGATGTCGGCAGGAGAACGCTGGCTATTTTATCCGTAGTAACGCGGTTGTAAATGGCGATGTTGGTCGTAATGCGGTTGTTCAAAAATCCCATTTCCACGCCGCCTTCAAGTGTATTGCTCTTTTCCCATTTCAGGTTCGGATTGGCTACGCCGGTTTGTAAAAATCCAATGCTGCCGTTGTACGGAATTTGAGAGCCATAAGATCCCTGCAACTCGTAAACGCCGATCCCGTTGTTTGTACCAATACCAATGTTTCCATTGATACCATAACTGGCGCGTACTTTCAGGAAGGAAAGCCACTGCTGGGTCGCCGCCATAAAGTCTTCTTTATGCGCCAGCCAGCCTGCTGAGAATGCCGGAAATGTACCAAACTGGTTGTTGCCGATCAGCCGCGAATATCCGTCTCTTCTGACCGTAAGTGAAGCCAGGTACTTTCCATCGTAGTCGTAATTCACTCTTCCAAAAGCCGAAATGATGCGCTCCTGCGTGTGGTAGGAATCAATGGAGCGGGTGTTGGCGTCGTTGGTGGTCAATCCCAAATCCTGAAAATCGTCGGTGGGCGCTAACCTTCCCGCGGCACCGAATCCCTTAGTGGCTTCATCGTAATATTCAAATCCGGCCATGGCATCGATGTAGCTTTTGCCGAGAAACGATTTTTTATAATTTAAAATGGCATTGTAGGTCTGGCGGATGGTGCGTTCAAAGCTGGCAGATGAAGCTCTGTCGCGGTTCCAGCCTGTATTTGGATTGGTTGTACTCATGATCCCGATCCGGAAATCACGGTTGAATGACTCGGCTTCCGCTTCATCGTACATCAAAATCCCACCGACGCGCAGATACAAATCATCGCTGAAATCAACTTTAAATGCCTGTCCCAGCGTGAATTTGTCCGACTGGTTTTTCCTTTTGTACTTATCAATATTCAGGGCCGGATTACCGTCGCTGGCATCGCGGCCGAGGATCAGGTCGCCGTTTGCATTGGTCCCACGCATAGTTGGGGGCGCAGAAAGCATTCTTCCCCAGTAATTTGCCTCGCCGTTTTGCAGCGACTGGTCCCGCCAGTTGGCACGTGCGAAGGCCAGACTACTTTCGGATTTCAGCCAGCTTTTGATCTTGTAATCGCCATTTAATGTGAAGGTCAACCGGCGATAGAACGTACCGAGCGAAAGTCCGTCTTCATTGTAGTAGCCGAGATTGGCATAATATCCGCCTTTTTCATTACCGCCATTCATACCAATGTTGTAATCCTGCGAGATAGCAGGGGATTTGAATGCATAGTCCCCGTAATTGAAGTCTTTGTAAATCAGATCTGCATTGGTACCGTTCGGATCGTAGGCACCTGACGCATTGGTTTTAACCGGATCTTTCATGGTTTTCCAGCCGTCGTTGGCATTAAGCAGCTCACGGTTCTGATCGTTCAGCCGCATGGTACTCCATATCGCCCGCGAATCGTAATTTCCGTCGAGAACAACCCCATTTGCGTCTTTATACAAGTTTCCGGTTCCGCGCGGGCCTACGCCACTGAGCAACGAGGAAGTAGTAACTCCGTTTTTAATGGCTTCCACCACGCCCATCCGGGTCCATTTGATGTAGTCTTCTGCACTGAGAAAATTGTATGGAACATTCAGAAAGTTGATCCCTGTTTTGGATTTAAATGTAATCGAAGACGAGCCGGCTTTCCCTCTTTTTGAGGTAATCAAAACAACGCCATTGCTCGCACGCGCTCCGTAAATAGCTGTGGCAGAGGCATCTTTCAACACTTCCATGCTTTCAATATCATCCGGGTTAATGTCGCTGAGCGAGCCGCGCACCTGGCCGTCCACGACAATGAGCGGACTTCCGCTGCCGTCGAAATTGGTCCCTCCGCGCAATGTAATGGTGGCTACCGAACCCGGGCGGCCTGTTGCGGTGGTTACGCGTACCCCGGCAATCGTTCCCGCGAGTGCCTGTGCGGGGTTGGAGCGCATTCCCGTTTCCAAAACTCTGGAATCCAGCTTGGCAATGGAGGAGGTGATTTTGGTACGGCTGGCTGATCCATAACCCGTCACCACAACTTCATTGAGTGAAGAAATATCGGGTTTCAGAGAAATACTAAGCGTTTCGGATGTACCAACCGGCAATTCCTGCATCACATAACCCACCATTCTGAACTGGACCACATCGTCGGCATTTACCTGGATCGAGTACTCGCCATCCACCGACGTCTCAGTGGCAATGCTTTTGCCCTTGAGCAAAACGGTGACGTTTGGGAGAGGCTGTTTGTCATCATCGGAAATCACCTTACCGGTGAGTAACCTGCCCGACTGCGCCTGCAAAGCCAACGCAAGGAGCACCCCGGCGAGGCTTAGCAGCACTTTGAAACGCGTAATATTGAATCTCATAAAAAGGATTAAGTTTAAGAATTTGTATTATGTATGACATAATAAAGGTATGGCGATTAGGCTCTTGATTGCAAGCATCTTGCAATAATTATTTTTTATGGCCTTAAATTGATAATAAAAAAACTACTTGCAGATTGAATGAAAACCGCCATTTTTGTCGGACATAATACGCTAAACAGTTCAATGGACGATATTTTTCAGAGCATCAAGAGCATCGATACCAGCTCGCTGGTGGATAAGGTTGAGAGTAACCTGATCGCATTATTCATTGAGAAGAATTTCAAAGTGGGCGACTCCATTCCAAAGGAACTGGAACTGGCGCAATCGCTCGGCGTGAGCCGCACGGTAGTTCGGGAAGCGATGCTGCGGCTTCGGTTAATGGGATTGGTGGAGTCCAAAAAACACCGCGGGGCGGTGATCACCAGTCCGGACCTGGTTTCCATACTTGAAAAAAGCATGAACCCTAAGATCCTGGATGACAATACATTAAAGGAGATTTTTGAAATGCGTTTGTCGCTGGAAATCGGAATGGCGGATTTCATTATGGAACGGGTGACGCCGGCGGACATTGCGGCGCTCAAAGTCCTGGTCGAAAACGAACCAACTTCCTCAGACCGGATGCTTTTCCAGATCGAGCACGAGATCGCATTTCATGGAAAGCTTTACGAAATCACCCGCAACGAGACGATGAAAAAATTCCAGCGGATGCTTTTGCCCGTGTTTGATTATGTTCATAAAAGCGGATTACTGCGCAAATATCCGGCTAATGCAAACTTTGTTTCGCACAAAGGCATTGTTGAAATCATTGAAAACGGCAATTCGGAGCAATTGCGTAATGCCATGCGAAGCCATTTGGAAAATCACTTTGCCCGGCTTTTTGAAGAATTGTAATCTGATTGAGAAAAGCAGATCGGAAAGATAAATAGCAACAGCGATGAGTGCGACTCCGGGCAAAGACTATAAGAAGTACAGGTGGTTCTGGTTTTGTCTGCAGATGACGATGGGCCTGGCGGTTCTTTTTGCGACCTACAAGGTGTATGAAGCAATGGAGGAAGAAGACGAGGTCGTCAGGAATAGTCCGCTCGTTTGTATGAAGATCAACGCGAGGGAACGCGGTGCAGGGCTGCACAAATTGCCGGATATCATCTATGCCGAATATCAGAACCGCGACTACCGTTTCGAATGCGGGCGCAAATATTTCAGAAGTACGTTCGGGGTTGACAGCATTCAGGTGCATTATGACGTCGAAAAGGATATTGCGGCACTTCCTGTACTCAATTTCCCGCATTACACATTCATGCTGATCATGATGTCGGGAATGGGAATACTGATCCTGGGCGATGCAATCAGAACATTCCGAAAATATAGGAACTGAATTAATTCATGCAAAAAGACCCATCTCTGCTCAGGAGTGGGTCTTTTTGTATTATCAGCGTTTAGCTACCCGTGAAAGAAAGCTGCGTCAGACATCATTCCAGTTTGATCGTCCCGGTTTCTGCTTTGGAATAACCTTTCAGCAACTGATCGTACGTAGCGGTCAATTGTTTCAGTTTCTCGGGCTGCGATTGCGCCAGATTAGTACGCTGTCCGATGTCGGTTTTGACATTATATAACTGGTACTCTTTCGAATTCCCCAACTCGATGTTGACTGCTTTATTCACAGCCGGACCATTGTAGGGCGGAATGAGCACCCAGTCGCCCTGACGCAATGCAGTACGCGAGCTGGCTTCGAGGATCAGCTCATTTCTCCCTTTTTTGCTTTTACCTAAAAATACATCGAGGTAATTTTGGCTGTCCAGGCCTTTCACTTCCTGACCGGCCAAATGCGCCAGCGAACTCAGCAAATCCAGCTGACAAACCACCGCGTCGGACACGGCCGGTTTGATCGTACCTTTCCAATACGTCACAAATGGTACCCGGAAGCCTGCTTCGAACAAGCTGTATTTCCCGCCGCGCAAAGGCCCGGCCGGGGTATGCTTGCCAAGTTTTTCCACTGCCTCATCGTGATACCCGTCGTTGACCACCGGGCCATTGTCGCTGGTGAAGATGATTAATGTGTTTTCTAAAATGGACTCTTTTTCCAATGATTTGATCAATTCCCCGATCGACCAGTCGGCCTCGGCGATGGCGTCGCCGCGTGGCCCCATTCCGGTAGTTCCTACAAAACGCGGGTTGGGCGTGCGAGGTACGTGCGGCTGCTGCAATGCATAATAGAGGAAAAACGGCTTGCTTTTATGATCGGAGATGAACCGCTGCGCTTTTGTTAAAAACACATCCGACATCTCTTCGTCGATCCACTTCGCCTTTTTTCCGCCTTTCATATACCCAATGCGCGAAATGCCGTTGACGATACTCTGGTCGTGGCCATGGTGCCATTTCATTTTCAAAAGCTCCGGGTTTTCCTTTCCTGTGGGTTCACCCTCGAAATTCTTGTCGTAGCTCACCTGAATGGGATCATTCGGGTCGCGGCCGACTACGGAATTATTTTCAATGTAAACAGTCGGTACGCGGTCCTGGGTGGCGGCCATGATGTAGGAATAGTCGAATCCCAGCTCGTTTGGGCCCGGCTTGATCTCTTTGTTCCAGTCGGTATTGCCGTCGCCCAGGCCCATATGCCATTTCCCGACCACGCCCGTAGCATATCCCGCTTTTTTCAAAACCCTTGGAATTGTTTCCTGCTTTGTGTCGATCAATAAAGGCGCTGTTCCTGGCAGGATTTTGGCGTCTTTGTTGCGCCACGGATAAACGCCCGTCACCAATGCAAACCGGCTGGGCGTGCAGGTCGACGAAGTGGCATACCCATTTGTAAACCGTATCCCGCCATTGGCGAGGCGATCCATATTCGGTGTTTTCAATGCCGTCGCACCATAAGCTCCCACGTCCCCATAGCCCAGGTCGTCGAGGTTGATCAGGATGATGTTTGGCGGTGAAGCCTTTTTTTCTCTGGAAGAAAATTGCCAGCCAGTCGCGAGGATCAGCATTACCAGCGATAAGCTCAATCCGATCCGCTGTTTTGTTTTATTTTTTATCATAAGAAATTTAAAAATGTAAATATCGCTGAAAAGTGATCTCAAATCACCTAGGCGGGCCCTACCCGCGGCATCCAGCAGCTTTCTTTGGCCATATCGGCCTGCATAGCGCGCTGCATCATCTGCAGTTTCAGTTCCTGGTGTTTTTTATCCTGCCAAAGATTTTTGAATTCATGCGGATCCGATTCGAGGTCGAACAGCTCTCCTTCATTCGTATTCATATACCAGGTGATCTTGTACCGGCTTTCAATATAGGTTTTTTGGTAAAATTTGGTACGCTGAAAATGATTTTCCGCAATAACCCAATCTCTTACTTTCTCCGTTTTACCCAGCCAAAGCGGTGATACATCCACGCCCGTCATGGTGAGCGGCTTTTCGCGTCCGGCCAGTGTCAGAAACGATGGTGCAAAGTCCACGACGGAAATCAATGCATTGTTTCTTTTGCCCGCCGGCACTTTGTTTTTCCAGGAAACAATAAATGGTATCCGAAGATCTTCTTCCATTGCAAAACCTCCTTTGGCCGACAAATTGTGCGTGCCGATATGGTGCCCGTGATCTGTGGTAAACACAATCATGGTATTATCCAGCTGCCCGGATTGCTCAAGATGGTCGAGTATTTTGCCAATATATTTATCCATCATCGAAATCATGCCGTAATAGAGCGCCATGTCCTTTTTCTGTTTGTTCACATCTTTTTCATGACGTGTAAAACCGTGCACCGCAAAACCATCTTCGATAAATTCCTTCCCCCAGCCTGTCGGACCCGACTGGGTCATCCGGTAATGGTAGGGCATATCGTCCAGATCATCCGCCGGGACTTTGGGCAGCACCATATCCTCGGGTTTGTACATGGACGCCCAGGGTTCGGGTACCAGGTACGGCGGGTGCGGGTCAAAAAAGCTGGCCCAGATGAAAAAGGGTTTATTCCGTTTCACAGCCGCGTCAATTTGCCCGTTGGTCTGCTCGGCGATCCAGGCGTTGAGGTGATAAGGTTCCGGAATGTTCCAGGCGCCGTACTGCGCCTCGCCGATGGCTGCATTTTCTTCCATAATCTCCCGCATCCGTGCATTCGCCTCCTCAGACTTTCCCTTCTCGGGCTTCCTGAACCAGCTTTTCCAGCTTTTGGGATCTTTGCCTTCGCTTTTGAGTTTGCGCTCCATCCAGATTGCATAATGCTGTCCCACATGGGCTTCGTCCCCATGAGGTCTTGCCAGTTCTGCATGTTCGAAACCGTAAAAAGGCCCGTGGTATTTTTTCCAGAATTCCAGGTCCTGCAAAACCGGATATGCTTCCAAAGAAGGATAGGTAGCATTCCCGGCCAGAGGCATAAAATGCGCCTTGCCTATCAGTGCCGAAGAATAGCCGACCTCATGGAGGTAATTGGCGACCGTCGGGATCGTTTCCGGCAATTTGGTACCCAACGCATACGCACCATGCTGCGACGGGTACATGCCCGTGATCATGGATGCGCGGGTGGGTGTACACACCGGATTTACGGTATAGGCGCGGTCGAAAATACTGCCCGATCTGGCCAGCCGGTCCAGATTAGGCGTTTTAATGTTCGGATCATTGTAGCCCATCCGCAGCCAGTGGTGCTGGTCGCTGGTGATGTACAGAATATTGAGCTGATTGGTCACATTCGGCACCACCGGCGCCTGTTTGCCGTAGGCTTTGATATACTCCTGCTGCACCGCCGGTACATTGTTTTGAAACACCTGTGGGATAATGGCAGGCACAACTGCGCCCAACCCAAATGCCCCGATCAGACCTGCGACCCAGAAGCCCGCTGCATTATTTTTATTGATTTTCATAAAATTATTTGGCCAGATTAGGGTTCACATTCACCTCCGTTTCAGGAATGGGCCAGGTTTCATCGGTTCCTTTTCTGAATTTTTTCGAGGTCACATACCAGCGGAATGCGGGGTCGATCTTTTTCGAGGTAGTGGCGTATCGTTTGGAATCAGGGAATGCGGCTCCCCAGAAATCACCGGCCAGTGCCTGGTCGGCGACACCCCAGCGCAGTAAGTCCCACAAACGTGTTCCCTCAAAAGCCATTTCGATCCGGCGTTCCCGGCGAAGAATCGGGCGGAGGGCTGCTGCATTTGTCTCAGTGATCCGGGGTAAATTGACAGACGCTCTGCCGCGCACTGCATTAATGGTTTGATCCAAAAGTGCCTGGGTAATGGGCGTACCCGCTTCCAGTTGCGCTTCCAGGTAGCTCAGCAGTACTTCGGCGTACCGGATCACCGGGAGATTGCCCCCGTAGTCGGCGGTAAGGCTTCCGGTAAACGAGTCACTGAAAAATTTACGCAGTCCGTATCCGGTACGCGTCGCCTGTTTCGAATACGTCAGCTGGTCGACTGAACTGGCGGAATCGGGGTGGCACACATACTTCCGGCCGCCAAATGTTGTCCCGTCCCAAAGAAACGTGTAACGGAAACGGGGATCCCGATTGGCGCCCATATCCTTTGGATTGTATTTCGGACTGCTCAGCGAGAATGCAGTCCCATCGTCAAACCCATAATCATCGGCCAGGCTTCCGAGCGGATTAATAATATGCCAGCCACCGTTGATGGCGGGATACGCATGCTGCGGCATCGCATTGGGCGCCTGCCCTGCCACGTGCTGAAGACTGAAAATAATCTCCTTACTGTTTTCATTGGCTGTATTAAACAGGCCTGCATAGTCGGGATCGATGATATTCTCGCCCAGGTCGATGATCTGCTTGTACGTAGCCGCTGCATCCGCGAACCGTTTTTCACTTAGGTACATGCGTCCCAGAAATGCGAGCGCAGCCTGCTTGCTCGCCCGTCCGATTTCGCTGGCAGCCAGGGATTTCTGGCCCGGCAGATCGCTGGCCGCAGCAGTAAGTTCATCCACCACAAACTGGACAATGGCAGCTTTTGGCGCTTTTTCTACATGATTGGCCTCATCGGGAGTCAACGTTTTGGTGACCAAAGGAACTGCCCCCCAATGTTGTGACATGTAGAAATACTGGGTTGCCCGCAGGAACCTGGCTTCGGCCGTGAGGCGGCGAATGGTCGCTTCGGTGGCAGGCACCTTTCCAATGTTTTCGATAAAATCGTTGGTAATCGCGATCCGGTTGTAGGAACCTACCCAGTACCCTTGTATCACGTTGTTATTGGCCGTGAGGGTACCGTCGGTGAGTTTGTTAAACGTCGAATTATCGCCGCGGCGGTCGTATGCATTATCGGTTGCAAATTCCAGGAAAACACTCCCGAAATAGCTCCACCAATCGTTGGGGACCGTATTGGTACCATAGGTAATGCCGCCCCGGTACATGCCCGACAAGGCGATCATCGCATTGGACTCGGATGTCCAGAACACGTCTTTGGCAAATGCATTGGTCGGGAATTGCTGCAGTTGATCATCGCAGGAAAGCAGCGACAACGGGATGAATGCCAGGATTGATTTACGTGATATGTATTTTAAAATATTCATGACTTAGAATTTGATATTGCAACCGAATGTATAAGTGGATAAGATGGGGTAATACGCTCCGGTGGTATTGACCTCGGGGTCCCAGCCTTGTCTGTATTTGCTCCATGTGATCGGGTTTTCAATGCTCACATACCATCTTACCCGGTCGATCTTGACCTTGCTGAGAATAGCTGCGGGCATGGTGTAGCCGAGCTGCACGTTTTTCACACGGAGATAGGATGCATTAAGTACCCAGAAATCGGATTGTAACGTGTTGGGTGTACCGCTGTTGGTGACCACTTCCAGCCGGGGGTATGCGGGGTAACGCTGCGGGTTGGCAGGGTCGAATCTCTCCTCCATTTGCCAGCGTTGAATATTTCCCTGGTTAAAAAACGCGACACCGGCATAGTTGTTCAGCTGTCCTTGCACTCCGCCCGTTCCCTGCAGGAAGACCGAAAAGTCAAATGCTTTGTATTTCAAATCCAGGTTGAAACTGTACGTGTATTTGGGGATCCGGCTGCCCAGGTAAGTCCTGTCGTAAGTCGCGTCGACCTTTCCGTCGGGTACTCCATTAGGCCCGCTGATGTCGCGGTAACGGATGTCGCCGGCTTGCGCACCGGGAGTAATGGAGGTCTGGTTGGGCCATTGATCTACATCCTGTTTATCCTGGAACACACCGTCGGACAGGTAACCATAGTACATTTCCATGGGGTAGCCATTGAAAAGCGTCGAGCCATTTCCGACCAACCCATTGGGCTGCTGTACGTTGCCAAGTCCCAGGGAGACCACTTTATTCTGAATGATCGAAAGGTTGCTGCTGATCGAGTAGTTCAGCTTTCCGATGTGGTTCCGGTAGTATCCGTCAAACTCCCAGCCTTTGTTCTGCGCCTCCCCGGTATTGGTTTCACTTATCGCGACACCCAAAACGGTCGAAACGCTTGCGGAAGGTTTAAAAAGAATGTCAGTGGTATTGCGATTGAAGTAAGTGACATTGAAGCCCAGTTTTCTGTTGAAAAACTCAGTTTCGATCCCCACATCCGTCGTTTCCGTCGACTCCCATTTAATGTTGGCGTCTTTATAAGTCGAATAAGCCGCTCCGGTGGTGATCGCGTTTCCGAACGGATAATTTCTGCCTGAATTAAGTACCGTCTGATACGGGTAGTTACCGATGTTCTGATTACCTAAAATACCCCAGGATGCTTTCAGTTTAAGGTTTGATAACCAGGTAGCGCTTTTCAGGAATTGCTCCTCCGAAAGTCTCCAGCCGGCAGCCAGGGAGGGAAATACAGCATATTTATTATTGTCGGGAAAACGCGAGGAACCGTCGTAGCGCAGGGTAGCTTCAAACAGGTATTTATCATCTCTGTTAAATTTCAGACGTCCGAAATACGACTGGATCGCCCACTGCTCGGCATACCCGTTTACCTGCTGATTGTCCGCGCCGCCCATGTCAATGGCCGTGTAATCGTTGCTTGGGAAGGACTGCCGGAAACCCGACATATAATCGCTCTGCTCATTCTCAAAAGAATAACCCAGCAGAAAATCCACCGTGTTTCTCCGGAAGGTTTTCGAATACTCTCCGATAAACTGCAGGGTTTTATAAATTTCCTTGTTCCGGTCCTGGTTCAGGGTAGACTGTGCCAGGTTGAAGTTTGCATTGAGGCGCTGGGAAGCATTGTAGGATACGCGCTCCAGCAATGCAAAATTGTACCCGCCTATCGCTGAGAAGTTCAGGCCTTCCAGCGGTTGCCAGTTCAATTTCATGTTTGTCGACAACCGGTTTTGCGGGTTTTTGAAATAAGAAGAAGACGCGATCCACGAAACAGGAGTACCACCGCTCTCCGGCCCTACGCCAAAGTCCCCATTCGAAGCCTGGCCCAGATAGACGGCCGGGTACCTAACCGCATTTTGAATCAACTGATCCGTAAGTTCACCGCCTTTGTTGCCCGTAGCCTGCGGTTCGTTACGCTGCTGCGACGAGGCACCGATTCTTGTTGTTAACCTGAAGTTCTTGCCCAGTTCATTTTCCAGGTTCAGGCGGACGTTGTACCGGCTGAAATCATTCTTTGGAATAATCCCTTTTTGATTGATATAACCACCCGACAAAAAGTATTTTGCACGCTCATTGCCTCCATTAATGCTAATGGTATGGCCCGTCTGGATGCCGTTTTCCGAGAAAAGTTTATCCAGAAATTTGGTGTTGGGAAAATTGTCCGGGTCACTTTGCGAGCGGTATTTCTCAATATCTTCCGCAGAATAGGTTTTGGTCCCGGACGCGATATTGAACATTTCCGCATATTCCCAGGAATTCAGGAAGTCCGGCAGCTTCGTCGCTTTGTTGAAACCGACATATCCATTGTAACTAATCTTTGCTTTGCCCGGCCCCCCGTTTTTAGTCGTCACCAGGATCACTCCATTGGCCGACCGCGCACCGTAAATGGCGGCTGAGGAAGCGTCTTTCAAAACAGAAATAGACTGAATGTCATCCGGACTGATGTCATTGAGCGTCCCCGGAATTCCGTCCACCAAAACCAATGCATCAGGAGTGGCGCCGAAAGAACCCACACCCCGTACACGTATGGTACCTTGGTTTGCTCCCGGGCGGCCCGAACCTACTGTTACGGTAACCCCGGGCATTTGGCCTGTGATGGCATGTGCAACCTGCGTCACCGGCCGGTTTTCAATGGCATCCGAGCCGATCTGCGAAACAGACCCGATCACGTTTACCTTCTTTTGTTCCCCGTAACCGACAACCACGAGCTCTTTGAGTAACCGCTGATCAGAAACAAGCGTAACATCCAGATTACTTCTGTTTCCGACCACAATTTCCTGGGTAACGTACCCGACAAATGAGAAGATCAGGGTGGAGCTTGCATCCAGGCCATCTAATGTAAAAGTACCATCGCCGTTTGATGAGGTTCCCTGGCCTGTTCCTTTCAGAAGGATGCTCACGCCAGGGATACCCTCCCCTTTTTCGTCGATGATCTTGCCGCTGACCGTTTGGCGTGCATAAGCGACACCGGTGGCCAGGACGAAAGCAAATGTGAGGGCGGCCCCGAGCAGCAGGCTGGCCGCCTGTCTTTTCAGGGTAAATAATTTTGATCTAAAATGTAGACACATGGGTTAAACAATTAATACTAGTTAGTCTAGCAAATATATAGAAAATAGAGACTAACGAAAGACAAAAAAAGGTTTGGCTGAGATAATCCGGCAGGCTGACCTGGATCAGATCAGTTTCAAATGCATCAAAAGTAACGTGATGCTACCTGGTATATGCTGATAATGAGCCTGATGGGCATATCAGGCTTGATAAGTATGCGGCGAACGATGGCCGCATACCATTTGAAGATCAATAATTTCTTTAATGCGAAGGGTAAGGGTTTGTCACAACAAGTATATTCCAGGTTACTTGCCCCTGCTCCTCTTTTTAAAAGCTGCTTTCAGGCCGTCCAATGGGTTTAATCCGGTTTTACCGGGGGTGAGCCACGCTCCTTCCCCATTTTCGTTCCAGGCATAGAGCAAGCCTATCCGCTCTGCGGTCATGCGGTTTGGGTTCGCATTCATCCAGTTGATCAGGCCCCTGACAGACGCTTCGGCCGATTTGGCAGAAAATCCGGTGAAGTATGGACGCTCCTGATATTTGTTTTTGTCGTTGGACCAGGGCCGTGGATCCCAACCCATGGTGGATACCGGAATGTACGGTTTCTTCACGGAGCTACCCAGTTTGGTCCAAAGCCGCTGCTCGGCAGCTTGCAAAGTGTCGATCGGAATGGCCTGATCTTTCCCGATAAAACCGACACTGTGGTAATTATAACCTGTAATGACATCCGCCCCGGCCTCTTCGGCCTTCGCAATGCCGTCGGCAGAACCTGCACAAACGGCAATCGTAGCACCTGCTAATCCGGCCTCCCTGGCACTCTTCCTGAGCTTTTCAAATGCCTCGCTCACCGCCAGGCCGGAGCCAAAGTTTTTGAGTAACGATGCGCTTTCAAAGAAAATCAGCAGTGGCTTTTTATCCACTTTCAGGTACTGGGGATTTTTAAATTCCTCCAACCATATTTTGGTGAGCTTGTCCCAGTTCTCCGGCCCCACGTCGAAGCCGCCATGGTTAGCCACCAAAAGACAATATTCAAGCTTCTTCACATTTTTGGAAGATTTATAGAACGAGATTGCCCTGTTTTCCGGCAGTTCTTCCACGGTTTTACCGTTTCGGTGATACCAGCAAAAACTAAAAAAAGAAAGACCCGCATCTGCGGCGAGCGCAATCTGCTCATCCACAATATTCTGCGTGCTGGTCACCCAGCCCCAGACTGGCTCCCGATCGGGATAATTGGCTTCCAGGTCTTTGGTAATGTGAAACGTCGTACCGCTCCATCCATCAAAGTAGTAAGCGCCGATTTTATTTTTCCCTTTTTGTGCAAAAGTCGCGCCTCCTCCGTCCAGGATCAGCGTAGTTAGAAAACAGAAAGTAAAGAGGTTTAGGAATTTCATGTCCGGTGTTTTGTGATGGTTATTTATCCGCAGGTTTAGTCCGGGATCGGTCTTCCGATTGTTTGATGAAATCAATCCCTTCAATGCCAAATTTGGACGAGTCCTCCTTCGTCTTTTTATAAAAGGGAGAATACATACTGGCTGTTACCGTCTTCTTGTCAATATCAAAAGACAGTAACCGGATGTACCCGCCGCCAAGATCTTCGTTCTGATAGTTTTGCAGGATCTGGTACACAGTGTTACCTTTTTCACCCTTGTCCACTTTCAATGCCGAGCTCATCACGTGGCCGCTGAGCACAAAGCGGATGTTTGAATATTTTTTTATTAACCTGTCAAACACCACCTGAGGGCTGAAATCTCCGTAACCTGCAGTGCTGGAGGCAACTTCACCTTTGGGTGTGAGGTGATAATGGGTGATGATGATCACGTTGTAATTAAAAAACGCTTTTACTACATCCCCGGCCCAGTTGATCGGGCCCATCCGCGGACAGAATTCCAGGCTGATCACCAGCCAGTTCGTGTCACCGACCTTGAATGTATAATACGCATTGTCACTTTTTCCGGCCTCATATCTTCCCCGCTGATTCGAAAAACGGCTCACAGGGAAATAGGAGTTGAATTTTTCAGTCTTCCGCAGATTTTGGTTCACATTACCCGGGGCCGCGCTGCCGCTGTTGAAACCGACCGCCTCCGTATCGTGATTACCGAGCGCGATGGCATATGGAATGTGATTCTCGTCAAATGCCTCATATCCTTTGCTGGCAACCTCGTAATGGTCATAATTATCAAAATTGACGAGGTCGCCCACGTGCAGGACCATGGGAATGTGAAGGGAATCTTTGTGATCCACCACCCATTTGATCCGGCTGTCGAACATCCTGTGGTTACCGCCAACCTCGCTCTGGGTGTCGGGAAAAACAGGTATCGTGAATTTTTGGGCCGTGCCCGGAAAAGCCAGCGCAACGCCGAGCAGGGGCAGGAGAAATGCTTTTTTTATTTGCTTCATTTTAGATCAGGATAAACAGGTGCAATATTCAGTGAGCTATTTGACTTTCTTTTTCTGATCCTTTACCACCTCTTTCACAACTTTCAGATACTGTGCTTTCGGATCACCTTTCGTGGGGACCAGATACCCGCCCTCTCCCAGTTCGTTCCAGGCATAAATGAGCAGCAGGCGCTCGGGAACAGTCTGGTCGGGATGTTCATCCATCCATCGCACCGCGTCCTGAAGAAAGGTTTTGAACTGGCCCGGCGTACGTCCGGTGTAATACCAGCCCTGCTTTGCCCCTCCTTTTCCGTTTCCGCCGGCATCTTCCCAGGGACGTTTATCCCACCCCGCAATCACGGTAGGAATGTAAGGCTGCTGGCTTGTGCCCTGCCATTTGGCGCGTTGCGCATTTGCGAGTTCCTCGTATTTATGTTCTTCGTGACCAGACGAATAACCCGGCACTACATTGTAATGCGTGGTAACCTCGAAGTTCTTACCCTCGGTATTCCCGCATCCCGCGATGGTCAGTCCCTGCTTCAAGCCCTGCTTTTTTGACACTTCCTGCATTTTTGCAAGCGACTCATTTTCTATTCCTTTTGAATTAAAAATAACCACCATCGGCTTCCCATTCACCTGCATATACTGCGGATCGTTGAAATACTGCATCCAGTGCCCGGTTGCCTTTTCCCAGTTATCGGGACCGACTATTTCAGCCCCCTGATGATTGGCTACCAATAAGGCAAATTTGATCCTGTTCTTGTTTTTTGCTTTGAGGTACCGGTTCATGCTTTCGTGGCCGGGAAGTTTTGCAATGGCTTCAAGATTGATCGGCCCCTGTGTATCTCGCCAGTACCAGCAGAAAAGGAAGAACTCCACACCATTGTCCGCAGCCAGGTCGATTTGGCGTTCCATGATCTCCTGAGAGTCATTTCGCCAGCCCCAGACAGGCTCGCGGTCCGGGAACTCGTCCAGCATTCTTTTGGTAACCTGGCGGGGCGCATTCTTCGCCCAGGGTTGCGTGGGATCGTCTGCCTTGGCGTTCTTGCCTCCCCAGCCGTCGTAATAATAGGCGCCAACTTTAACCGGCTTCCCGGCAGACTGGGCCATTGCCGGCAGGTCTAAACAAAACAAGATAACCAGCGCAGCCGAAAAGCTGCTCAAAAGTGATTTTTTCATAGAATAATTACTAATCTGCGTTCCGGGGAATCGTTATTGGGAAATTAAAGGTGTGAACAGCTCCATGACCACTCCCCGGTCTCTTACGACCAGCGTATCGGTGGCCGTGTATTTCTTGCCTGCTTCGCTGAATTCATAGGTCAAATGGATGGCATCACGCTTTTTATTGCCCCAGTTATCCGCATCGTCGAGGAATTTGCCGGTGCCCGTAATTACTCCCGAAGTGCCCGCTGTACCCTGGACGGTACAATTGTCTCCATTGAAAGTCAGAAGCATACGCAGGGCTCCGGTCATGCCTTTGGAACGGATTACCCCGTCTACCGCAACCTTATTTTTAGCCTTCGTATTCAATGTCCATACTTCGTCTTTTTCTACGTACTGCTGACGGTACACATTGGTTTCCAGTGCTTTGCCCGCCGAATCGATGGTACTTCTTCCCCGGTGAAAATAGCTACCATGAAAAGGGTTCACATATTTGACGGCAAACATGGTAAAGTCTTTTGGCACCACTTCCCAGTTGGCAACAATCCTCGGATCCGGACGCTCCATGGTTGATTTACCTCTGAGCAACGAGTCGAGATTCGCGACTTCCTTGATGCGGACCGGCAATACGTACGCCAGCCTGCTGGCCAGTGTATCATCAAAAAAATCGTCGGATAACTGCACTTCGATACTGCCATTGAATTCTCCCGCCGGAATGATCAGCTGATTGGCTGCGCTCAGTTTGTAATATTTTTCGGGAAGCGGGTACATGGGTTGACCGGTAGAAGCGAACCGGGCCTGATTACAAAGGCTGTTGTCGACTTCAATGGTAAAGATCCGGTCCTTATCGTTCTTGTAAACGCCGCCCATCGCTGCTGAAATCTGAAATTTGTGGGCATTGTCGTTCGTATTATCGTAAATATAGTCACCCAGCACGAGTGTCCGGATCGGATATTGATATGGGAAATAACCAGTGGTGTATTCAAAGTCGGGGAATTCGATCTCCTGGTTTTTGCACCCTGTCATGATCGCCAGAAGAACCAGTAGGAATGATATCTTTTTCATAGTAAAAATGATTTGATTGTCGTCAGTACGCGGGACGTCACCATCCTTTGTTTTGAAGAATAGCCGGATATTTTACGAGTTCTGTCTGCGGTATGGGGCCATAATGCATGTAATCATTGTTGAAGGCACGTGGCTCCACATCCACGACGGTGTAAATTCCATTGCGGATGTTGACGCCCCTGGCTGGTTCGGTGAGGTTGCTTTTCCAGCGGCGCAAGTCCCAGAACCGGAATCCCTCAAAGCATAGTTCGAGGCGGCGTTCGTTGCGGATCAGCTCTCTCATTGCTTCTTTGGAGTTGATCGTGGCCAGGTACGGATCGGCTTTGGGTATGCCGGCGCGGGCACGTATCGCTGCAACAACATCCCTGGCAGAAAAGCCCCACGTTCCCGCTCCGGTTGGCCCCCAGGCTTCATTGGCTGCCTCGGCATAGATCAGGAACATCTCCGTGTAGCGCATATGTGTCTCGTAATGTTTCTGGGTAGTAGTCGAAACCGGGTTCAGATTGACTTCTTCCACAAGCAACTTTTTGAGATAGTAACCGGTGCGCGTCGAAGACTCAATGGAATCCTTCGCGTTCACACCACCTCCAACCTGCGTTTTAATGGCGTTCCCGGAAATTGTATTCCCATTATAGATGATGTACTGGCGCAGCCGGGGATCGCGGTTCGCATAGGGATTGGAGGGATCAAACAAACTTGCTGGATTTGAGATCGGGTATCCGTTAAGCGCAGGAAATGCATCTACCAGGTTCTGTGTCGGGTTCACATTTCCTTTACCAAAAAGTGAGGGAGGAAAATTGGCGGCCTCGCGGGTATTGCTGGCCACCACCGATCTGCGCCACAAAATTTCCTTTTGGTCAATGGGGGCGGCGGCCGAAACATTCAGTACATCCACCAGTGATTTCTGATAAAACCGGTTCCCGTTCGGGTCCAGGCCGGATATTCCTCCAATGCTTTCAATGACTGCGCCCGCATAATTGGCTGCGTCTGCCCATTTAGTCTGATCCGTATTAAAAGCCGGGCTCGCGGCCAGCAGCGCCACTCTTGCTCTCAGCGCTTTTACCACTCTGGCGCTGATCCGCTGGTTGAGCTCTGCGCCAAAAACGATATTGTAGTTTGTAACAGCCACCTTATCGTACCCGGCAGGAAGCTGGCTTGCACTCGTGACATTGATGTAATCGTTCATAGTCAGGTAGTTCAGCGCCTGATCGATATCGGAATAAATGCGTTCAACAGATTGTGCGAAAGTTGCCCTGGGAATATTGAAATTCGCATTTACATCCAGAAATTGATCATACAACGGGATGCCGAGCATTTGGCCATCCGCTCCCGGACCTGCCACTGCAACCAGCAAATGATACTGAAGCAGCGCCCGGAGCGCAAATGCCTCGCCCTTAAAACGTTGCGTGTACAACCAGTTCAGTTCAGGTACCGAACCTTTCCAGTTGACGGTGTCGATCAGGGTAGTGAACTGGTTCACGGTCTGGATCCCAGAAATGCAATTGCTCCACTGGTCTACCGGATTGTAAAGCGCCGACCATTGGCCGGTGGCCATTCTCAGGTAATCGTTGAGCTTGTTGTTACTGACGGCGTCATCCGTTGCTACCTCATTGAAGATGAGGTTGTTGGTTGGAATTTTGGCATACGCGTTCATTAAAATACCCTCAGCATAAGCTGGGTCTGCGTAAACCCGCGCGAGGGTACTATGGTTGTCATCGACAGGTTCAAGCAGCGTACAACCTGCCATGGCGCCGGCAAAAATCAAAAACAATATATGATTGATCGATAATCTCATGATTTTTCGGGTGTATTTAGAATGAGACATTAAGGCCCAGTGAATACGAGCGGAACTGAGGCTCAGCACCGATGTTCAGCTCTTTGATATGTCTCACTTTCGACAGCATCACGAGGTTGGACGCGTCGGCGAAGACGGAGAGTCTTTTCATTTTCAGCTTGCCGGCAAGTGCGTCGGGAAACTCATAGGTAAGCTGCACACGGTCCACGGTAAAGAAGTTGTCGCGGTAAAGCCAGAAACTTGAACCTCTGTAATTGTTGGTATTCGCAATCGAGCTCAACCTTGGCAATGTGGCGGTAGCTGCCGTTGCTTCTGTCCACCGGTCCAGAATAAAGGCCGAATATTTATCGTCCCCATCTACCCAGAAATAATTGTTGGACAACATTCCGTCCGATCCCGCGCGGCCATTGCCACGAGCGAACAGGCTCAGGTTTTTATAGGAAAGCCGGACATTCAAACCATAAGAAAAAGGTGCCAGCGAACGTCCGATGCGTACCTCGTCATTGGCGTCGACGATACCGTCCCCATTCTGGTCTTTGTATTTGATATCACCGGGTTTCACCGTTCCAAATGCCTGCAAGGCATGGCCTTCAATGTCTGCGGTGCTGGCAAACAGCCCTTCGGACTCCATACCGAACATGGCGTCCACCGGATGCCCGGTCCGATTGCGGGTGCTCACAGCATACAGCTCATCCTTCTTAGTTACTTTTGATCCTGCAAGCAGCATATTGGCCCCGAAGGTCAACGAAAAATCGCCCCAGCGTTCGCGGTAAGAAAGGCCCAGGTCGACACCACGATAGGTCGTTCTCTCAAAATTACGATATGGTATAAACGTACTGAAATAGTTTGGATAGAGTGTCTGTGGCCTTGTGATCTGATCGGAATAGGCACTGGTGAACACATTTGCATTGACCGACAACCTGTTTTTGAACAACACGCTTTCTACCCCGAAATTGATCTCGTTGCGCTTTTCAAATGCCAGGTTCGGGTTTCCTCCATTTACAGGTACCACACCAGCCCGTGATCTCGTACCCTCGTACCACGTGTAGCTCCCGGAACCGCCATAGCGCTCGTCGTAGTTGTAAACGCCGGTAATGCCATAGTCCGAGTTCATTGATCCTGCCGACAAGCGAACTTTCAGATAGTCAACAAATGACGCGGATGACATAAATTCTTCCGAACTCAGCACCCACGCCACACCCAGCGAAGGTGAGAATGCCGTACGGTTGCCCTCTGGCAATTTTACGGAATTGACGTAAGCGCCGCTGAAATCGACCAGATACTTATTTCTGAATCCATAGGCGATTCTCAAACCCAGGTTTGCATTTTTCGATCCCTGCCAGTCACTCTGAACTTTATCGTTGGTTGCAAAAGCAAGCAGCGACCCGCTAAAATGATGTTCTTCATTAAAGGTACGGTCGTAGTCAAGCATTCCGTAGAAACCGATCCGGCGGCGGTACGACGCATTGCCCACATTTTGGGTACCCGTCCGTACATCCTCCCCGAACTTGGTAAGGCCGGTAATCTTGTCCTCAGTTGGAGACCAAATCGGCGCATACACCGCGTAGGTATTGCTGATAGATTGATCGTAAAGGGTGAGGTAATCAAAGCTGAGGTTGGTATGGAAAGCCAATCCTTTTACAGATCTGCCCAGATCAAAGTCGATTCTGTTATTGAATGAAAAATTGCGCTGCACGCGGCGATTGGTTCCGCCGGAATAGCTCGAAGCAATGGGATTGGTCAGATAATTATTCGCGCCTCCCAGCAGGTAGGTGTCATTGATATCATTTTTACGGCCTTGCAAAATTCCATTTTCAGGATCGATCATAGAAATAGGAAGCAGCGGCGAAAACAAATGCGGACGGAGTGTTGCTGCATTCGTGAAGTAATCTCCTGCCGGGCTATTCGCATTGTTCAGGACTACCACTGCATCCATTGCGCTTTTAATCCACCGGTTGACTTTGAGGTCGATGTTTCCACGCACATTGAAAACATTGGATTTAAGGGATTTGCCTTCTCCAAAGTTGTACAGGCTGCCTGTTTGCGACCATCCTACATTGGTATAGTAAGAAGCGACATGATTCCCACCCGAAAAGTCCACCATCGCCCGTGAAAATGGTCTCACGTTTTTCAGGTATTCGTCTGAGTAATAATCAACACTTGGGTAGCGGTACTTGTTACCGGTCCGGTACTGCCCGATCAGTTCGGGCGCAAACTGGATTCCCAGGCCATCGTTTTTCCTGGCCTCATTATACAGCTCCATATATTGGGCGGAAGGAAGATATTCCGGCAATGCGCTGGGAGCCGACATTCCGTAATGCATAATGGCATTGACCTGCTTTTTCAGTGGCTGCCCGCGACGCGTTGTGATGAGAACCACACCATTCACTGCATCGTTACCATACAAAATCGCAGAGTTGATGTCTTTCAGAACGGTGATCTGTTCAATCTCCGACAGGTTCAGCGTACTTACATCACGGGGAAGTCCGTCCACCACAAACAGGGGCGCTCCTATCCCGCGCAGGTTCGTGCTCCCGATGAGGCCGGGGATCATCCCGGTAATGGCGGATGTGACGGACTGGGTGTTATCCAGTTTCCTCAGCTCCACCGGATCCAGTATGCTTACCGCATTCACCAGGTCACCTTGTTTTACTTTCCCAAACGCCACGTTTACCAGATCTTTCTGTCCATACAGAAACCGGGATTTCTTCAACGGAAGTGTTTCCAGGTTTCTGTATTTATCCGCGCTGAAAACCTCTGACTCGTAACCCGGCGCCTCCACGAGCAGGTCGCTGAGCTCGGGTGTCAAAAGGATGAACTTTCCCTGCGCATCTGTTTTGGTCGATGCAATTCCTTCATTTGCGTAAACGAGCGCGCCGGCTATGGGGCTGCCATTTTCATCCACCACCACAGATTCAATGGTCATCGTCGTCGCGGCTGGCATTTTCTGGGCCTCGGCCATGACAGGCCAAAGCATTAACATATAACTCAGGTACCAATATATCTTCTTCATATAGATTTACTTTTAAAGAGGTCAAAGGACTACCAGCCCGGATTTTGCGGGAAGGCCTCATACAGCTTCACATCTTTCAACTGGAACGGCAGCCAGTTGTGCTTTTTTTCAAAAATCCTGGTCACGACCACCCGTTCTTTGATGTTCGAAGGTTTTCCATTGGCGCCACGGTCAAAATCGACGGCCGTTTTGTTCAGGTACTCAGGATTACCGGAAATGTTCCAGCGGCGAAGGTCAAAGAAACGGTGTCCCTCGAAGGCAAATTCGACGGCGCGTTCGCGAATGATCTGCTTCATGAATGCATCCTTGGTGGCCGAGTACTTGGGGGTCAGGTTGGGCAGTTGGGCCCTGTTCCGGATCACATTAACCGCGTCAATGGCGGTGAGTGCGATTGCGTCCGATTTGGACACGGGAGTACCCCAGCCATTAAGAACTGCCTCCGCATACATCAGGTAAACATCCGCAAGCCGTATGATCGGATGGTAGGACTGAAAGTTGCCCCAGCGGTTATCCCACGGATTACAGCCTTTCGGTGTCCATTTTTTGTAAAAATAACCTGTTACACTGCCTGCCACACCTGCGCTCGCCGTTGTACCGTTGCGGTGAAATCCATTGTTGTCAAGCTGTGCGAATTCGTTGGATTTGGCAGCGGCTGCTGACGCATTGTCCACCAATCTTACCCCGTCGTAAATGATATCGACATAAAAGCGCGGATCACGGCCTGTCCAGGGATCGTTGGGATTGAAACCAGACTCCGGATCGTCGATCGGCAATCCGTTCGCCATTCCGTAGTTTTTGATAAAATTATGGGTCGGCACTTCGACACGGTTGTTTCCGGCACCGTATTGAACCGGGTTACTCGTACGGTTTGTCGTAAACCTTACATAGCTTGGAATGATGATGGTGGGGTTCATGATTACCTCCGTACCACCCGGCCGGTCGCGGTTACTTGGCGACCAAACCCAGAAATTGTCGGTCCAGGAAGTCCAGGGTTGCAGTTTATAAGTCCCGGTCTCACTGCATATCTTGATGACCTGTGCAAAAGCCTCGGCTGCGCGTTTACACAATTCAATGTCGTAGGTATTGCTTCCGGTAGACGATTCGTTCATCATCGGACTCGCTGCGTACAGCAGATTTTTACCCAATAAAGAAAGCGCATGGATCTTGGTGATGCGTTGTCCGTTATTTCCAAGGGTAGCTTTCCCGACCTGCGTGTCATCCCATTTCAGCGGCAGCAATCCGGAGGCCTGTTCGAGGTCCTGCGCGACTTTCAGCGCCGTTTCATTGTATTTCAGTCGGGGTAATTTCAGCTCTTCGGAGGATGAAAGCACCTCGTCGACATAGGCAAGGCCGCCATAGTAGCGCATCAGTTCAAAATGCAGGAAACCGCGGAAGAAAAGCAGCTGGCCTCTGATCACATTCTTTTGTTCTTCGGTTGCGTCCGTCAGCAGATCGAGCTTGCTCAGCCCCAGGTTCGCCTTCCTGATGCCGTACCAGGCAAATGGCCATACGCGCATTCTGGTCAGGTTTGTGCTGTATGCGAAGTTTGGGCTATCGCCATAAAGGAAGTTACCCTGGTTCCAGTAATTGCCATCGTCCCAAATGAGTGGCGTATTCGATAGCAGTTCGTCGGAAGCACTGAAATTATAGTACTGGTTGCCTCCCAACACTTTGTGCACATCGATGACACAATCATATAATTCTTCGACGAATCCCTGAAAGCTCACAAAACTCCCGAACGCGTCGGTGTCTGTAATAGTTGCCTGTGGAGATCTATCCAGATAATCCTCGCAACTACACAGTAACAAGACGGCCAGAAAAAAACCTCTGCCGAGCACCTTGCTATATCTGTTCAATATATTTCTGATCATATCCGTAGATTAAAAAGTTAAGTCAACACCAATATTGAAGCGCCTCGGCGTAGGATAAGCTCCTGCATTTGCCGCCCCGCCAGAGGAAGCTGACTCTCTGTCATCAGGCAACTTCGACCAGAAAATCAGGTTGTTGCCATTTACAAACAGGCGCAGAGATGAGAAACCCATTCTGCCCAGAGCTGGCTTCTGGAAACTGTACGAGACCTCAGCGGTTTTAAGGCGTACGTAAGAAGCATCATACAGAAAATAATTTCCGATGAACTGTCCCTGCGATTTCCACCTTGGCAGAAATGAGGTCGCATCCGGGTTGTCCTTGGACCAATGGTCCCGCACATGGGAGAACAGGACGTTCTGGTACAGGTAAAAGTTATCCAGCGGAACGCTTCTCGACACATTATTTACGCCGTAAAACTGCACCATCACGTTGAAGCCTTTGTACCCCGCTCCGACCGTTGCATTGTAGTTGTTTTGAGGTACTTCGGAATATTGATATGGAACTGTATCATCGTTTCCTGTGATCATTCCGTCCCCGTTGAAATCCAGCATGTTATAGTAGCCCGGAAGCTTCGCCAGATCGTTGGTCTGCTGAGGTACGCTGGCAAACACATCATCCCAGGTATTATAGAATCCGGTGCTGAGCTGCGTCCTCGCCTGCCCGATCTGATAACCGGCCTGTTTCAGATATGCCACCTGCAAAGCCGGATCGTCCCTGTTCAGAATGGAGTTTTCGGTATGGGTAAAAGAGAAATTACCAAAGAGCGTCAGGCCGGAACCGAACCGTTTATTGAGTTTTAACTCAAGTTCAAATCCTTTTGATTTCACATGTCCCAGGTTCGCAGCAGGCGGGGTCGCACCAAAATACGGAGCGATCGCCCGCTGTGTCCCGCCTATTACGATGTCGGTCCTGTCTTCTGTAAAATAGTCGAAATTGACCGTCATCAAATCGTTCAGTACGCCGAGCTCCGCACCATAATTCACCTTGCGCGCTTTTTCCCAGTGAATGTTCGGGTTACCTACACTGGATTCTTTGTACCAGATGTAAGGACTTTTCTCATTTGGGTTTGCATTCAAAATCCCTGAACCTCCGTAGCTGTATTGAGATTGATACGCCCAGCGAGATCCGCCGGCATCATCACCCACAGTTCCCGCGCTGTACCTGAATTTCAAATGGTTAATCCAATCGACTTTGAAGAATTTTTCATTGGATACCAACCATCCCAGTGCATACGATGGGAAAAAATCGAACCGATAGCCTGGTCCGAACTTCTCCGAACCGTTATATGCGCCATTGAACTCAAAAAGGTACCGCGAGTCGTAGTCGTAAGTTACCCGGCCGATCCAGTCTTCACGGAAACTCGGAAACATGCTGCCGACAGCCGACTGCTCTCTTTTAAATAAGGCTAAGCCCGTAAAATGATGCTTTCCAAAGTCACGGGCATAATTGGTCTGTAGCTGGAACATCAACCTCCTGCGTATCGGCAAATAGCCCGTGAATGTGGAATTGACCTCTTCCGGCCTGACCGTCCACGGGTTTACCACCCAGTCGAATGCATTAGCTGCTGTCACCGGCGTCGTTTGGGTGTATTCACTCGGATCCTGATCTCCGCCCGTGTAGAGTCCGGGATAGACTATTTTTCCGAGCAGGTTACTTTCCGGCCTTACATTGTCGCTATCCCCGATGCCGCCCACCGTCTGAACACTGTTGTCATAAAACAAAGACCCGGTGAAACTCAAACCTTTGGTGATAAAATCCAGTTTTTGCTCAATGGTAAAATCCGAGTTCAACGCCACTTCGCGACGCTGCCAAACCCCGGTATTGTAAATCAGCGCGACCGGGTTTTGCAGCTGCTCCGGAGGCAGGGCATAGTTCTGGCCCCAGCTGCCATCCGGATATTGCGGCAAAATCACATCCGGCGGAAACCGGTATACAGCCGCCCAGGCCAGCGGATTGCCGCCGGATGTGGTATTGGAATAGGTATAACTGGTATTTTTCTGACTGAAATATCCCGCCAGATTGATCTTTACATTGGTTGTGGGAGTGAGCCGGACGTCGAGGTTACTGCGGAAGTTGAACCGGTTGAACCCGTAGCTCGGATCGTAGTTTTTGTGATTGTCATACTTCTTGAACATGTCACTCTCATTGAGATAAGAGAGAGAACCAAAATACTTGACAAACTTGGTACCTCCGGTCACATTCATGTTGGCACGGTGCGACCAGGAAACATCCTTGAACATCGCTTTTTTCCAGTCTACATTCGGATAAAGGAGCTCATTTGCTGTCGATTGAGGCCTTTTGTAGCGTAATGCGACCTCGTAAGGCACATAGTCGCCCCACGACACCGGACTGAGTAATCCTTCCCGCTCGATCATTTCGTTTCGCAACATGATCGCTTCGTAGGAATCGAGTTTTTCGGGGAGCTTGGACACGGTCAGCGCAGTTGCATTATAGGTGACCGAAAGCTGCGGCTTCGAAACGGAGCCTCTTTTGGTCGTGATCAAAATCACACCGTTAGCACCTTTTACACCAAAAACGGCTGTCGCCGATGCATCCTTAAGTACAGAAATGGTGGCAACCTCACTGACGTCCACATTTTCCATTGCACGTTCTACCCCATCCACCATAATCAATGGCTGCCCGCCGTTCCAGGTATTGCGTCCGCGGATAAAAATCTGCGTCGCGCTTTCTCCGTTTGCCGTTCCGCCGGGCTCACCGCTCGACGTAATGGTCGTAAGTCCCGGCAGCTGTCCTGTGAGGGCTTGTTTCAAATCCGTTACGTTACCAGAGCGTTTGAGTTGCTCATTGGTGGTCTGCACAATGGAGCCTACCACGCTTTGTTTTTTCTGGGTTCCGAATCCTACCACCACTACCTCATCGAGTATTTTCTCATCCACTTTAAGCAGCACCTCCATTTTGGTCCGGTTTCCGACCGTAACCTCCTGGGTCAGGTAACCCACAAATGAGAAAACCAGTACCGCGCCGGCATTTGGAACGGACAGGCTGAATTTCCCGTCCACATCCGAAGTAGCTCCCTGCTGGGTCCCTTTGATTAAAATACTTACACCCGGAAGCGCCTCCCCTTTGTCGGTGGTCACACGGCCCGTCAGCATGAAATCCACAACACTACCCGAACTATTCGGGGATGTGTCAAGCGGGACATTTTCAGAGCTTTTAGGCTGTGCATCGGGCGAAGGCTCCATAGCCTCGGGACTGAGCACGATCTGATTTCTGACAACCCGGTAGTTGATACTCATTGGTTTTAAAACCATATCCAAAACCACTTTTAATGGTTGGTTCTGAACATTCAAGCTGGTTCGTCTTTCAGCTTGAATGGCTTTCGGCGAGTAAACGAATTTCACTGAAATCTGATTTTCAATGGCCAGGAACACCGATTTAAGTGACTTTTCAGTCATCTGAATGGAAAGAGATTTTTCCAGCAGCTCCTGCCCGGGGGCTACTGTCGCATAGCTCAATCCTGCGAAGATCATCGCCAGCATTATCTGCTTAAACGATGTCCTAATGATCAGCGGGATCAGTAAATTTCTGTTCATAGATTAGAATTGTCTGGGTTAGGTGGTTTATTTTGATTGGTAAAATTTGAGACAAGGATGTACCGTTCACGCGCCGGCGGCAGGTGTTATAAAACAGGATATTTCCAGGGTTAGCGGCCGGGCTGCATTGCCGGCAAGTTCTGTTTGGTTATAAATTCATAGACAGTATCAGTTACATTTTCTGGCGTAGATTACTACCTGGCCGTCCACAAGTTCATATCGGGCCTGGATCGTTTCACAAATCATATGGAGCTTTTCAAATAAGGGTTCGTTCGTTAAGCTTGCAGTGAAATTGCAGTTTTCCAGGAGCTGTTCGTCAAAGACGATTTTCACGCCATATGCATGTTCCAGCTTATGCAACACCTGTGGAATGGGCGTATCTGAAAATTCAAGCACCTCCGCGAGTTCCTGCTCTTCCAAGACGATGGGATTCTCCACAAGTGTTTTTATCAAACGCTCACTCTTTTTCTCGAACACCGCCTGCTGGTTGGGTACCAGTATGATTTCCCCGGAAAGTCCGGTCGGCGCATTGCCGTTCAAATCCTGTTTAAATACCGTGACCTTGCCCTTCCGTACAGCTATTGATACCTTTTCGTCGGAAGTGAAAGCCTTCACATTGAAGCTCGTTCCCAACACTTTTGTGACTACCTCTCCCGCATAAACGTAAAAGGGTTTTTCTGTATTCCGGGCGACATGAAAAAATGCTTCTCCCGTCAGGAAAACCTCCCGGCGGGCTTTTCCGAAGTCAGCGGCAATGCGCAGTTCGCTTTTTGGAAACAGGGTAACGATGCTGCTATCGCTTAGCCTGATCGTCCTGGGCAGCGACCCGTCATTTACTTCCACATCAGTGGCTGCCATTTCAGTGGCGTTCGCTCCGCCCCAGTGCAAATACCATACACTCAGGCCGGCGATCAGCAGCAGGGAAGCGGCGATCTTAAAGACCCGATTCTGATAGAGGCTTTGCAACCGGTATCTTTTTGATTCGGTCAAAATTGCATCGATAGCGGTCCGTACCTCCACCGGGTCTGTCACAAACTCCTCGCATTGAAACGCAATGACCATATTTCTTGCCTGCTCAATGTCTTCAAATTGTTCCGAATGCGCATCCTGCCAGGTAACCCAGAAACTGTCTTCCGGGGCAAGTTTCCCCAGCGCCCATTTTCTGAAATAATGATCCTGAACAAAATCTTCTGTCTTGTAATTGGTGTAATTTTTCATCTTATATAGCATCGTGACTGCGGCCCGGGTTTCGAACTTGTCTTACTACTGTTCTTTTCTAATTGGTGATCAGCCCAACGGTCCGCCAGGCAGATTTGCATTTAAAAACAACATGGGAATGGTCGCAGCTGCTAAAAACCAGTTTCTACGCAACAATTTGAGCGCTTCATAAACCAGGTTGACTGCCGAATGCTGGTGGATCGACATGATCCCCGCAATGTCCTCATACTCCATTTCCTGATGAAAACGGAGATAAATCGCTTCCCTCTGTCGTTTCGTAAGCTTTTCGAGATTAACCTGAAGTTTCATCAGATCTTCGTGTTTTACCTCGTTGGAAATCATGTAGGATTCGATTGCAAACTGCACCTCGAATGCGTAGTCCTCCGTCACCTCGTTGGCCTCTCTGAACCATTTAAGGCGCTTCGACTCGCGCAGAAGTTTTCTTCGAAGCGACTTCAACAGGTACACCCTCACCAACCGTACGTCATCGAGCTTTTCACGATGGTTCCAAAGGTCCAGTATGAGATCGTGCAGGCAATCTTTCACAAATTCCCGATCGTTCTGAAACCGTACCCCGTAATTCAGGAGCAATGGATAATACATGTCCAGCATGGAGCCAAAGGCCTTTCTGTCGCCTTGCTTGAACGCCTGCCAAAGATCAGCCTCTTCTTGCCAGAGAAGTGCCTCTGATGGGCGGAATGACTTCGTATTTTGATTAAGCATCGGTACCTACTCCCTGAAATACAAAATATTTTATAAAAATTCTTGACTGAAGCTAATCAACCTCCAATTCAGCTATAAAGAGACAGGTTAGTGCTATAAGTCCTGAAAAAAAATAGAATATTTTTAACTTTTTTTTGGGTCATACCTGCAAATAACTTCTACATTACTATTTAAACATTTGCTTATCAGTCTATTATAACAATTTTATTGACAGTAAATATTTTCAACTTAACGCGATAAGGAGTCGGGCACGCTACCCGGATCTGATCTTCTGTGGTCGACAACGGGCATTTGTCAGTTCGAAATACTGGTCTTATTACAAAAATAGCAACCAGAGGTTACAACCAATTCAGACATGATCACGTCACCAGGAAGTTATCAGTCCTAAATCTTAATTATGAAAAACCATTTTATTGCAGGCGTATCAATCTTTGTTATACTGGCGGCAGGTGGGTGCAGTACGGATAATCCGGGCCCGGAACTTACGGGTCCAGAGCCCACCTACACGGTCAAATTCTTAGGCCGGGATAGCATTTCAACCGGAAGTTACCGGGGCATTTCGATCGGTAGTCCGTCTGATGCTGTTTTTACCGTATTGGAAGATTACCGGGAGAAGAAAATAGTAACCTATCTGGGTGGGGTCAATAACTACTTTTCCGATGTGACTGATCTGAAAAACCGCATTCCCCATTTTGACTGGCTTGTTCTTGACGGAAAATTTGATTCTGAAACAGGCGTCCAACTTCAACTCGAATCCGGAAAGGTGAAAAGCATCACGCTGAATAATCGCAAAGAACTCACGCAATGGCCTGAAACGATAGATCGTCGGGAAGCCATTGTGATCGGCGATCAATCCGAAGTGCTATATGACAAACTTCTTGCGATCAGTAAAAAGCCTGAGTTTGCAAACAAATTCGAGCGCATGGTGCTCACTACGCGGCTTACCTACGCATTGTACGACCCTCAAAAAGCAAGTCTTCCATGGACCTTTACTTACCGTCCCGAATCGCAGGACACGATTGATCAGGTTGGTGTTTATTTCAAGGATAAAAAAGTGGATTACATCCTCGTAGATCACTTCGAAAACAAGTAATCGACGAAAGCAAAAAGGGTTCCAGGCTGCTGACTAAGGTTGAGTCGCGTCGCGTTTCTGCCAGTTATATGCGGCAACTGAATTTTTCCAGAAATACTTTTCTGCGGCAGCCTGGCCTTTTTCCATGAAATAAGTTCGCACGAGATTCAGTCCATCTTCAAAAGGCAGCCAGTGATCACTATTCGGCCAATCGCTGCCGAACAGCAGCCGGTTCTCACCAAATATATCGTAAAGTCCATCGAGGCGTGCGCGGTAGAAACTCAATGCCGTGGGGATCTCTCCATTCACCCTGCGTAAAACCTCAGAGATTTTTACATACACTTTTGGCCTTTGCCCGAGCTTCCGCAGATCGGCTTCATACGTTTTTTGTACCGCTTTATCTTCCGGAATGGCCATCTGGGGCAAGTGATCTATGACGACTTTCAAATCCGGCACCTGATCGGTAAGCTTCACAATCGCAGCCAGCAGCTTGGGATTCGGGTTTGCAGTGTCGAGTACCAATCCATTCTGCGCAAGCGATTTCATGTCCGAGATAAACCTGGGATTACTCAGCTTCCCGGAAAAATCATTCCCCCAAAGATTCCCATTGCGAATGCCACGGAAAAGTGGGTTTTTCTGAAAGCGTTCCAGATGTTTTGGAAAGTCCGGGCTACCTGGTTCGAGGTTACCAATCACCCCGACGATAATCTTATCATTTGCTGCCGTGTCCAGGACCCATTGGTTGTCTTCAAGCCACGGACTGGCCTCCACGACAATGGCACCCACAACCCCAGCCCGCCCGGCAATACTGCGGTAACGCTCAGGTAGTGCCGGTTTGTAAAGGATTTCATCTTTTTTATCCGGCCACGGCACACCTTGGGGACGCGTCGGATCAAACAAATGTATGTGCGTGTCGATAATGGGAATGGACGCGTTTGGTGCCGAGGTCAGCGATGGAAGGCTGGCAGCAAAAGGGATACCGGCGGACAAGGCAAGGAATTTTCTCCGGTTCATGGGCAAAACAGTAGGTGGGTAAATGTCAGTTAACAATTCAAAACGATTTCCTGCCGGAGTTTACTCACTGGTAGCAATATTCTGTTTTACCAGTTGTAATTTCATTTTTAAAGAAACAGGATTGTACATATAACTTCATTAGGTATGCTAAAAACTAAAAAATCGCTTCAACCCGGCCCAGGCAGCCGGTTCACAGCCACGTTCTTGTTTGTGCTGGCCTCCGTACTTTCGGTCCATGCACAGTCGGACGCTGACGGACGTGCTACGTCCAATCCGCCCAAGATTTTTACTGTAGTGGAACAGCCACCTACATTCCCGGGTGGAAACGAAGCATTGCAAAAGTACCTGGACGACCATCTGAAACTTCCCGCCGATGCTGGCAAAAAGTCGAAGAAGCGATGGGTTTTGACCAGATTCGTCATCACTGAAACCGGTGATATCGAAAGTATCGAGGTATTGAAAGCGAAAAACGATGCCGTTGCCGCAGAAGTCGTAAAAGTGATTGAAAATATGCCTGCCTGGCTTCCGGCCAAACAAAGAGGTCGCACGGTCTCATTTAGGTACGACCTGCCTGTTCAGATCCGCTGACACTTTTTTTTTCGCTGTCCTTATTTAATCCTCTCAAAAAAACCTGTGACCGCATCAGCTTGGCTTATACTAATAGTGCAACTTTCAGAAAATTAATGCAAACGTTTGCATTAATTTAGGTTAAAAATTGAAACTCTCACATAAAGCGACTTTATTTGCATTTAGAGGCACATTTTGTTCGAATTAAAATGAAGAAAATCTGCTTTGTTTATAAAATCAAAAATTAAACAAATAATACAAATGTCGCATAGATCGGGAAGGATCAAAGTTGCCATAGTCGGCGTTGGAAATTGCGCCAGTTCATTGGTCCAGGGCGTTGAATACTATACAAAATATACGGATCAGAAATCGGGGTTAATGGCCGATGATATTGGCGGTTATAAAGCTGCCGATATTGAGTTTGTCTGTGGATTTGATGTGGATGAAAGAAAGATCGGGTTACCTCTGAAAGACGCCATTTTCGCAAAACCCAACTGCACGATCGTCTTAAACAGCGACATTCGGTCCGAGGCTCCGGTTTACGCTTCACCGGTCCTGGACGGCGTTTCTCCACAAATGCAGGCCTATCCGGAAGATAACCGCTTTTTAGTGAAAAAATCTTTGGAACAAACTGATATGCTGACGCAAGACGCGCAGTTTGACAAAGAAAATGTGGCGTCACTACGCGGGCAGATCGTTGCGCAATTGAAACAACATGAAGCTGAGGTTCTGATTAATTACCTGCCCGTGGGCTCACAGCTTGCTACGGAGTTTTATGCGGAGATTTGTCTGGAACTGGGCATTTCGCTGGTCAACTGCATTCCGGTTTTCATTGCTTCGGATAGTACTTGGGAGCAGCGTTTCGTGGAAGCCGGCATCCCGATTATCGGGGATGATATGCGTAGTCAGTTTGGGGCAAGCATTGTATCTCAAATGCTTCAGGAACTGGCATTCGAGCGCGGACATCACGTAAAAGCACACATTCAGCGCAACGTGGGCGGTAATACCGATTTTCTGAATATGGAAGATAAGGCACGACTAAAATCTAAAAAGATCTCCAAAGAGAATGTGATCCGCGCTCAAAATGACATTCGCGGCATATCCACGCATGACAGTTTTTTACATGCCGGACCTTCGGAATACATCGCATATTATGGGGATAATAAAGTGGCCAATTTCCGCCTGGAACTGGAAGGTTTCATGGGTTCACCGGTGATTCTGGATGCGCAGCTTTCGGTTCAGGATTCGCCCAATTCGGCGGGAGTGGTGATCGACGCGATCCGTTATGTGTATGTGGCGCGTGAAATGGGACTGGTCGGTGCATTGCGCGGGCCGTCGGCTTCGACCCAAAAAACGCCGCCCGAGCAAATGATGTTCAGCGACGCGATCTACGAATGCCACGCATTGGCCAAACGTCAATTGACCGAATCGACCAGAAAGCAGCTTGCCAAGGTTTTTAGCTGTCGAATAAAATCTTTCAGGCCCATGTTTGCAGGTCTGTAATGCATGGATTGGGGGATATAGAAAAACGGTGCCGTCAGGACAAAAACACTCAACTTTTAAAAGCTTCAATTTCCTTTTCCAGCTTCCTGATATATGCATTTTGTTCTTGCAGCATCGGCTCCATTTCCTGCTCCGTGTATCTGGGCGTGATATGCTGCGGGCAGTTCCAGTCATAGGCTTTGATGTGAAAAATCAGCATTCTTTCGGGCCGGAATTTGTAATCTTCGGGTTTGAGCAGATCATAGAGATCAGGGTTCTCGCTGATCTCTATGATTTCTGCTTCGGCATAAATTTTCAGTCGGGCCTGCATCGGGTATGAGACCAGGATCAGCGACACTTTCGGGTTCCTGACGATATTTCCAACGGATATATATTGCCTGTTCCCACTAAAATCGACGATTCCAATGGTCTGGCTGTCCATTATTTTGATAAAACCTTTCGGCCCGCCGCGATGCTGGATGTACGGGAAGTCGTTCTCCCCGTGCGAAGCCATGTAAAAGCTGTCCATCTGGCCGATAAAATTGGCCTCCACGGCCGTCAAACCATCTCTGAAACTCGTTTTTTCCACCCGCTCGTAGCTATTGCGGCTACCCATTCTTTGCTGGATCTCTTTAATTCCGTCGGTAAATGCAAGCTTGGAGTAATTCATGGCAGTAAAGTTTGAGTCAGGCCGGGCCCGTTTTGCATTAAAGTGACTGGATTTGTCTGATCATCTGATTGGTAAAACCCCATTCATTGTCATACCAGGCCATTACTTTCACTAAATCGCCATCTACCACCCGCGTCATTTCCAGGTCAACAGTCGCGGCAAAAGGACTTTTTACGATGTCGGTAGAAACCAGCGGCTCGTCGGTTACGGCCACAACCTTTTCATACCGTTCCGTCGCAGCCTCTTCAGTGAGGATCTGGTTGATCTCCTCAACCGTCGTCGGACGCTCGGCTATAAACGTAATGTCGGAAATGGAACCTACCGGCACCGGCACCCGAACGGCGATGCCGTCGAACTTACCTGCGTATTGCGGCAATGCTTTGGTAGTCGCAATAGCTGCTCCCGTGGCTGCCGGGGCGAGGTTAATGCCCGCTGCACGGCCCATGCGCGGCTCTCTTTTGGAAGGTGCATCCACCAAAGTTTGCGAGGCAGTATAAGCGTGTGTAGTGTTCAGAATGGCTTTTTTGATCCCGAGCCTGCGGCCAAGGATCTCGATCACCGGGCTGATACTATTGGTGGTACAGCTCGCACAGGAGAAGATCGAAACCTTGCCGGCCTCGGTATTCACGCCATGCACGATGGTTGGCGTGTCTTTGGTCGGGCCGGAGATCACCACGAACTTCGCGCCGGAAGCAATGTGCTTTTCGGCATCGGCATTGGTGGTGAAAAAGCCTGTACTTTCGATCACCACATCTACGTCCAGTGCTTTCCAGGGCAGGTTTTCGATTTCTCGAATGCTGTGATATTTGACCGGTTTACCGCCGACAATGAGCGTATCGCCTTCGATCTGGACTTCCTTTTCATATTTACCATAATTGCTGTCATATCGAAGAAGGTAGGCGGCATTTTCAATGCTCATCAAGTCATTGATACCTACCACTTCCAGGTCATTGTTTTCAAAGATGACTTTCAATGCGGCTCGCCCGATACGACCAAAACCATTAATTGCTATTTTTTTCATGATGCTGTTTTGAGTTAAAAATCACGTTGATTTAATCACTCAAATTTGCATCCTGTTTAAATACTTATGTTAGTCAACAATTCCCGTCCAGTTGGCAATTTTTCCCTATTGTAACATCGGCTGCTGCAATCGCTCCCGGTAATGCCCAGGCGACACGCCTTCTTTGCTTTTAAAAAAACGACTGAACGTCTGAATATCGTCGTAGCCCAGCTCGTAGGCGATTTCTTTTATAGACAGGTTGCTGTAATTGATCTGCCGCCGGGCGTGGATCATGATCCGGTCGTGGATGATGTTCAACGGCGTGCGGGTCGATACCAGCGAAAAAAGATTGGAAAGTGTTTTAGGCGATTTGTTAAGCTGCGATGCATAAAAAGCCACATTATGGTGTGTGGCAAAATGCTTATCCACCAGGTAATTGAACTCCCGGACGATTTCGCTCTGGGTTTTGTCAAGCTTACTGAGATTGTTGGATCGTCTCAATATCCTTACCGAAAGAATCAGCATTCGCTTCAACATCGCTTGCAGCATATCCTGTTGCAAAATGTCGTTTTTGCCCATTTCCGAGATCATCATCTCCCACGAAAGCTCAAAGTCCCGCACACTGCTTTTATCCACGGTGATGACAGGCACGCCCGTCGCGCCAAAGAATAAAAGTCCTTTGCTGCCTACTTCGTTGTCGTGATTCACTACGCAGTAAAAAGGCTGGTTAAACCTGACCATCCGCGCAGACTCGATTTCAATATCGTCGATCCGGTGAAACTCCGTCAGAAAGACGATCTGATTTTTGGAGAGTCGAAAAGGGACCTTGTCGATGGTAATGTCCATGCGCTCGGCCACATTCCAGATGAATGTCATATCCGTGTCGCGCACGTTGCAAACTAAGTCGCTATTGCTGGCATCAAGCTCGTAAAGACTCAGGATTTCATTCGAATTCTCGTAAACCATAATACCTTTTTTCTCAAAAATAATTTACTGCGTCGAAATTGCAAGGTAACAAGTGGCTGGAAAGTGACCAGGGACAAGGGTATGCCAAAGTTGGCTGTCTTTTTGTAATTTGGAGCTCGGCTATAACCTTGTAATCATGTCCGCTCCCACTACTCCATCCGCGTTGGTTCCCGAACATCCCGGAGGCAAAATCGTTTATATCGACCATTTGAAAGTGCTGCTCACTGCTGTCGTGATCGTGCATCATGCCCTGGTAACTTACGGAGCGCCCGGCGGCTGGTATTATTTCGAGAAAACGGAACGGATCGGCGCAGTCGTCCCGATGACCATGCTCGTAAGCACCGACCAATCCTTTTTTATGGGCTTTTTCTTTTTTCTTTCCGCACTTTTTATTCCCGCTTCCCTGAAACGAAAAGGAACTGCGGTTTTCGTTAAAGACCGGTTTTTCAGACTGGGCATTCCATTGATCTTCTACTCGTTCGTCCAGGCGACGATCATGAATTTTCTTGTCTATAGGTATGCAGGGGAACACGACATTACTTTCACCCGGTTTTTATCGGGTTATGATGGGTGGATCAATGTCGGTGTCCTTTGGTTTGTAGTAGCCTTGTTGCTGTTTACATTGTGTTACGTCGCCTGGACAACGATTTTCAAGCGTGAATTGAAAGATTGGAAACTTCCATCCATTACTCAGGTTATGACTTTCTCCGTTTTGCTGGCAGCAGTGACTTTTTTGGTACGGACCGTTTTTCCGGTCGGCTGGGTTTTAGAGCCGCTGGGTTTCCAGCTCGGGCATTTTCCGCAGTACATTGTCGTATTTATCTTTGGATTAATCGCTGCCGCAAACAAATGGATCGAGCAGGTCGACCAGCAGCATTACCGGAAGCTGGGAATATTCATCGTTTGCATGATCGTCATTGGATTTCCGGTTATTTTTTCTCTCAAGATCGTCTTTGGTCAGCCACTCGAATGGTTTGTCGGCGGATGGCATATCCCAGCATTTCTCTACGCATTCTGGGAACAAATGGTTGGTATAGCGATCATGGCCGCATTGCTCGCGTTTGGAAAAAAAAGGTTGAACATACCCTCCGGATTCATGAACAAAATGTCCCGTTGCGCCTTCGCCGTGTACATACTGCATCCGTTCGTGCTGGTTGCATTATCACTTTTATTGAGAAGCTGGACCGTAGATCCGGCCATCAAACTTTTGATCGTGGCGCCACTCGGCGTTGCATTCAGCTTTTTGCTGGGTAACCTGGTTTTGAAGATTCCGGGAGTCAGCAAAGTCGTTTAGAAAACCTCCGGAAGGATTCTTTCCGTGGGATCAGGGAGGAGATTGTCACTTCATTCATGCATTATAGTTTTTCGGTGGTCATAAACTATCTTAGCCGGTGGTACAAGAAAAGATTCCGATAACTAACCACTCAAACAGTGACTTCAGTACAATCCTTCATGAGCCGGATCATCGACCGAAATCCTGGCGAAAATGAATTTCATCAGGCAGTCCGCGAGGTCGCCGAGAACATTATTCCTTTTATTCAGGATAAACCGCATTATCAGAAAGCCAAAATTCTCGAGCGGATCGCAGAGCCTGAGCGCGTTATTATTTTCAGGGTACCCTGGATGAATGACAATGGCGAAGTGGAGATCAACCGGGGTTACCGCGTTCAGATGAACAGCGCGATCGGTCCGTACAAAGGTGGTCTGCGTTTTCATCCTTCTGTAAACCTGAGCACACTCAAATTCCTTGCTTTTGAACAAATATTTAAAAATAGCCTGACGCAGCTTCCAATGGGCGGAGGTAAAGGAGGATCCGATTTTGATCCGAAAGGACGCTCCGATCGTGAGGTGATGTTTTTTTGCCAAAGTTTCATGACGGAGCTGTTCCGTCACATCAGTTCTGACAACGACGTGCCAGCCGGAGATATCGGCGTTGGCGCGAGGGAAATCGGTTTTTTGTTTGGCCAATACAAGCGTCTCAAAAATGAGTTCACGGGTGTTTTGACAGGCAAAGGCGCAAGCTATGGCGGAAGTCTGATCCGTCCCGAGGCAACCGGGTATGGCGTTGTTTATTTCGTGGAACAAATGCTGAACCAGCGGCGCGACAGCATCAAAGGCAAACGGGTGGTTATTTCGGGATCCGGTAATGTGGCGCAGTATACGCTGGAAAAATGCATAGAGCTGGGCGCAAAAGTCGTAACGCTTTCTGACTCATCGGGTTATATTTTTGATGAAAACGGAATCAATTCAGAGAAGTTCGCCTACATCATGCATTTAAAAAATGAAACGCGGGGCCGGATCAATTCATATGCCGATCGGTTTGGTTGTGAATTTATAGCCGGAAAAACACCTTGGGAGGTCCCATGTGATATCGCCTTGCCGAATGCCACGCAAAACGAGCTGAATGTGGATGATGCCGGCCTGCTGGTTAAGAACGGTTGCATTTGCGTGGCCGAGGGGGCGAATATGCCTTGTACTCCGGAAGCCATTGAGGTATTTGAAAGTAACGATATTCTGTACGCTCCGGGAAAGGCGGCAAATGCAGGTGGCGTGGCCGTTTCAGGTCTGGAAATGTCACAAAATTCGCTGCGTTTGTCGTGGTCGCGCGAGGAGGTGGATAAAAAATTGCAGGAGATTATGTTTAATATCCATTCGACATGTCTGCGTTATGGACACAAACCGGACGGTCGCATGAGCTACATGCAAGGCGCCAATATCGGGGGATTTGTGCGGGTAGCCGATGCCATGCTGGCGCAGGGACTGGTATAAATAACAGCCCCGGTTGCGCGCAGCCGGGGCTTAAGTAAAAAGCCGCCTTAGAGTTCCTTAGCAGATATCTTTACATCCAGAAGCTTTTCAGATGATGTTTCTTTACAGATACTATTACCATTTTTTTAAGCTTCACCGTCGCGACGAATTGGCAGGAGTCAATAAAAACATCCCTTGGTTCAGTGCTTTGATCCAAATTGTTTTAGCAACCCTTTGTTTCCTGCTGGGCTTGTATTGGGGACTGACCTGGTTATTTGGTGTAACGTCAAAAACTGGCGGATTGCAGAAACATCACATTTTCTTTTTACTGCCGGCGTGTTTTGCAGCCTGGTATTATATCTTATTCGATTTGTTAAAAGTTGACAAAGTTTCCGGCAGAACCGACGCATTGCGGATAAATCCGGAGGAAGAAAATAGCTTCCTGTACTGGGTAATATGGTTTGGTTCTGTTTTGCTTCCCGTGGTTATAGCCGTATTCAAGAATACTTGATCCGTTCATAATGAGACGGTTATCAATATTACTATTCCCTAATCGTAGCTGTCAAACTGGTGAAGAGCATTGCAATAAATACTTCATCCCTGTCGGATTGCTGTCGATCGTTTCAAAAACCTGCTGCCCGTTTTCCAGCGACGTCACCTGGGTGATCAATGCGGCTAACGGAATATCGCCCTTTGCAGCCAAAGCAATGGCCTCCTCGAAGTCGTCTTCCTCATACACCCTTGCACCGATCAGTTTCAGTTCCCGCCAGAAAAAACGGAACAGATCAACCGGTTTGGGCTGCGCATGAATAGCCACCATCACGATCCGGCCCCTGGCTTTTGGCAATTGTGTCATTACATTAACACCAGCCTGCGTACCCGAAACCTCAAACACGACATCAGCCATTGCACCGTCTGAGAAAGCCGCTACCTCAGCAATCAGGTCTTGTTCCAATGGATTAACCGTTTTCAAACCGAGCGATTCGGCCAGTTTAATGCGGGTAGCATTCACTTCCGAGATCAGTACTTGTGCACCTTTTTGCCGGGCTACGAGCGCAACAAGCATCCCGATAGGTCCACCGCCAATCACGACGATAACCTCTCCTGCTTTTACCTCTCCCAGCCTCACGTCGTGACAAGCCACAGCCAGCGGCTCAATCATCGCGCCCTGTTCCAATGAGAGGTTTTCTGGCAAGCGGTGCAACGTGTAGGCGGGAACGTTCCAGTACGATTGCATTCCGCCAACGGTGTCGATACCAATGAATTTGAGGTTTTTGCCAATATGGTTGCAATCGTTGTCGGACGGATTTTCGGCTCCGGGCTTTAATGGGCGGACTGCTACCTTATCCCCTACTTGCCAGCCGGAAACACCTTCGCCAATCGCGTCTATTTCGCCCGAAACTTCATGCCCGATCACCTGGGGAATTTGCACCCGCTGATCCATATTGCCATGATAAATGTGCACATCGGTGCCGCAAACACCACAAAAAGCCACTTTCAAACGGACCTCCCCAGGCTCCAATTCCTGCTTTTTACAGTCCTCAACAATAAATGTCTTATTTCCGGAATAAAGTAGTGATTTCATGTTGTTGTTTTTTAGCTGTTAGCCGTTAGCTGTTAGCTGTTAGCTTATTTTACAATAAATTGATTATTAGTTAATTGAACTACAAACCACGCTCATTGGTGTATGCCATAGCTGTTGGTTGATGGTATACTTTAAAAAGCTAAAAGCTAATAGCTAATGGCTAACAGCTATTAGCTATTAGCTAAAAAGCCCTTTCAAGCACCTGAATCATATTTCCCTCCACGTCAAAGCAGTTCCTTACTTTTCCGCCGGCTATTGCGTCCATTACCTCGCCGCCCCATTTAATATTTTTGGAATCGAGGTACGCTATGGCTGCGGCGATGTCCGTTACCCGGAATGCGACGTGCGACCATCCGGGGGTCCAGGTGGTACGTTCCTGCCGGAGGGTATGGTCTTTGGGCATCACTTCAAGCAAAGTACCATCGGGTGCTTTGAGCATCCAGACTGGTTTCGGATGTCTGAAGAACTTTTCATAACCCAGTGTTTCGCAGTACCAGTCTGCCAATACTTCCACATCATCAGCTGCAACCGCCGGGTGATCAACGCCGATAAAAAGGGACTTCCAATCGTTTTCCATGTTTTTTTGCTTGTTTGTTTTGACCATTTGCAAGGCAACGTCAACCCTCAATTCTCCGCCATCCTCCATCCTCCCAAATAATCCCAATCCTTCCCCCGGTCCCAACCACGTTAATCCTCTCAAACCCAGCTTCTACATCCAACTCCCAGGTATCATTTCCTTTCATTAAAACATGTGTATTACCCTGTACTTCATAATGCCACAGACCGATATTTTCAGACTGGTCCAGTGCAATGGCGGTTACCATTACCCGATCCGTTGCGCTTTCTTTTTCGGTATGCCTGAACAACAATCCGCTGCCCGGCCTACCTTCTCCCAACTGATCGGGTTCTACGTGATAGGCGTCGTGGACATACGCATATACCGGAAAACCGAGTGTCGACTGCGCGGATTGAAACAGTCTCATTCCCGAATTTCCCCGCCTGACCGTCAGCGCATGATTATCCTTTTCAAATGTCGTTTTTCCGTCCCGGTTATTGACCAGCCAGTTCCACATCGTCGTCACCGGTTTGCTTGCTGTTATTTTATCAACCACAAAAACAACCTGACTGCCTGCCAAAATCCAGAACCGGCTGAATGCGGTAATCGGGTCGCCATACACTTTCGCAGCTTCGCATCCGATGACGGAAACAGTACCTGATCTTTCACAAATCAACTTTCTATTGCCCCGATCCACAGGCTCTCCTACTTTCCCATTCCGGATTTCCCTGCGGGGCAAAACGCTTTTTTGTTCGAGTAACGTTGCTTTCGCGAGGTCTTCCTGCAAACCAAGTTTGTCTTTTTCGACCAGGAAGGTGCAGGTATTGTGAGTTTGGGACGCGCTTTCCAGGCCGTGGATCAGGTTTCGGTAGCAGCTGTGGCCGGGATCAACGAGCAGTCGCTCATTTTGATAAGCCAGGATAGAACCGTTCACATCGCCATGTAAATGCCCCGGCCCGTTTAATGTATCTCCTCCGCCATTGATCGCTAAAACCGTTTTACCATCCCAAGCATCGCGTAAAAAACCATGTCCGTTGCTGAAAGAGACGGTTACCGGAAGGTTTGCTTCTTGCGGTGTAATCGCTTTCAGGTCACCCGTCAAAAGCGGCAAGGTTAGAAAACCCCAGTCATTGCGCATCCCGAAAGTCGCCAGATCGTGCGGTCCCTGGTAAGGAACCGGCTGGTAATATTTTTGGAATAAATAAAAAGCGAGGCCGGCTTCTTCACGATCGCTATGCCTCGCCGCCAGATGCAAAAGCAAATCACCGGAAGGACGGAACAATGCCGCGCTGTCATTAAAATTGACCGCCCGCGCCCGTGGCTGCTCGCTCCAGGAATTCATCGGTTTGGCATACAACATGCTGTTTACCACCCATTTGATCCCTTTTCCATAAGCCGAAACATCCAGCTGCGCCGCTTTTGCGGGATAAGCGCGTGCCAGCGACTCATAGGCCAGCATCAATGCAAACGCCAGGTAATTACCGTATTGCAGCGATTCCGCATAGGAACCATCCGACTGAAAAGCAGTAGCACATTGCTGTAATTCAGGAATATATTGATCCAAAACCTCCTCATTTCCCAAAACCGCAGCTGCTACCACAATCCCCGAAACCATGATTCCACGCCAGTTGGCCAGGTGTGTATTATTCTGAACCCAACGTTGGCAAAGCGCCATTCCCTTCTCCTGAAAGGCCTTTTTCACCTCTTCCCTTTCCTGCTCTTCCTCCCCTTCCCCCCTTTCCCGCCATACTCCTTCCCCAAGATCCAGTGCGGATGCGAGCGCCCAGCACAAATGCGCGGTTTCCAGATGCCCGGTATATGGTTGCGAATGATCGCGGAAGGCGGGTCCGGCCCAGTCACTTTCCGGCTTCCGGGCAATGGTTAATGTAACCGATCTGATCCAAGCCGCCAGTTTTTCATCGGGGAACAAACCGTACAGCATCGAAGCATCCGAGATGTATTCGGCGGCGGGGTAATACCACGAAGTAGCATCTCCCGGCTGACATAGTCCGCCATTTTCCACACGCCGGGACACCCGCTGTTTCAATGCATCTAAAAAAGAGCAGATCAGCGGATCGCGGTCGTGAAGCTTTTGAAGGATATCCTCCCGTTCTTTTTTGGTAATGAAAATGTGCATACTCAGAAATAACCTCCATTTTTCACCACATCCGTCGGGCTCATGCCGCTTTCCACCATATCGCGGATATCGGCTTCCTTTTCGATGATCTCCTCCGCTGCCAGCAGTACCTCGTAGGCAATCTCTTTCGGGATCGAAATCACGCCGTCGATATCCCCGAAAACCCAGTCTCCCGGCTTTACGATCACCTCGCCCATTAAAACGGGCTTCTGGTAATGGTACATCCGGAACCTGCCGAGCATACCGGTATTGGATTTATATTTATGAAAAACAGGGAATTTTTGTTCGAGAATAGACTGCGTGTCGCGGATACCATTCACAACCGCCCCGCAGCAACCCGCCCGAATGGCGGCCATGGTCATCACTTCACCCCACTGCGAGGTTACCGTTTCGCTGCTGCAATCCCACACCACGATCGAATCTTCGTGCAATTCTTCCAGCATTTTTGCGCGCATTTCCATTTCGCCGTCGGTGGTGATATCCGGCCCGCCTTTTACCGTGAATGCGAGTCCGGCCATTTTCATTTCTTCCCGGAGCGGGGCAAATGTGGCCGGCAAACTCGATGCATGAAGGTTGTATTTGAACCGTAAAACATCATTAACAGCGCCCGAATACAGTTTCAGGTACCGCTGTTTCATTTCCTGGATGGAGATAGGAAAGGGTGATTCGACTAGCATTCCGTTCGATTTCATCATAGTTACCATTGATTTTTCTCATTATTTTATTGGTATTCAACTATTTATATTGTCACCCTGATGGTTGCTTCTATTTGGCACCCTGAGCGCACCGGGCCGCCGGGCGGCCGAAGGGTGTCACCCCGCCAGGAATTTGATATTGTCAAAATTGATTTCCCGGATCATTACTTCGGCGGGTTGGTTGAGAACGAAGAGGATCACATGCGCGACCTGCTCTACTTTCAGGAATTTCTCCCTCGGCACCTGCCGGTCGCCCCAGTAGTCGCTATCCACCGGGCCCGGATTCACGTCGGTTACTTTAATTCCCAGCTTCACAGCCTGGTCGGCCAGTCCGCTGCTCAATCCCCGCGCGCCAAACTTGGACGCGCAGTAGATCGGCGCATTCGGATTGGTACGTTGGCCCGCCATGGAAATGACCGTCACGATATGCCCTTCTTTTTTAGGTTTCATCACTTTCAGCGCTTCGCGGTTGCACAAAAACACGCCCCGCATATTCACGCTGATCATCTGCTCGTAAGTATCCAGGTCGGTGGTCGATAAATCGGTCGTTAATACCCCCAGACCCGCATTGTTCAGCAGCACATCTACCGTACCAAAAGCATTGATACACGCCTGAAAAGCCGCAATGACATCGGCCTCGACACTCACATCACCTTTGTACGAGCGCAGATTTTCATTTGAAACTTCGTCGGAAAGCTGTCGCGTACGGCTCATATCAAACACTTTCGCGCCCAGTTCAAGCAGTTGTAATGCAGTAGCCTTCCCAATTCCACCCGACGCTCCGGTGATAAAACACACCTTATCTTTTACAAAATTCATACTTCTATTTTTTGATTAACAGGTTCATCTACAATTACTTTCTGAGTGCGGAGCCATAAAAATACGGCAAGTATCAAACACACCGCCCCGGCTCCGAACGCGAACCGCCCGCTGGTTTCCCCGATCGAAGGCAGGCTCATGACGCCGAATAAAATTCCGGTCACCGCCAGTGCAACCGCATACAGCCGGTTCATCACATGCATAAAACCCCAGTTGACTTTCGGTTTTTCGGCTTCGGTGAGTGGCGTGGCGAGTTTCAGGAAAAATGCATCTACCCTTCTCCGATACGCAACGTCTTTGGACTCGACCAAACCCGAGGCGAGGAAGATCAGAACACACACCACGATCTGGATCAATGTGGCCATTTCCCAGGAAATCTGTGGCTGGCTGTTCAGGAACAATCCGAGGATCATCCCGCCGATCACCGTCGCCAGTGCGCCCCATGGTCTCGGGCGTTTCATCACAATACCGAGCAAAAGCGGCAGGGTCATCGGTAGTGCAAAGAGTCCGGTGAACAGTTTGTTTGCTTCAAATGCGCCGCCGAATCCGCCAACATAAAGTGCTCCGACTGTAATAAATCCGCCAAAAAGCAGTGTCATTAACCTGCCGACCCAAAGCATTTCCTTATCGGTCGCATTGGGATTAAAAAGTCTTTGATAAATGTCGCGTGTCAATACGCCCGCCGTTACATTATATTCTCCGCTGAGTACCGACATGGTCGCGGCAAACATCGCAGCGATCATCAGTCCCATGATCCCTTGGGGCAAAAGTTTGAGACAGACGCTTACATAAGCCATTTCCGGGTTTTCCAGCTCGGGTATCAATGCTTTGGCGGCAATGGACGGGAACAGGAAAATGATGGGGAAAATGAAAAAGAAAACGGCCGTGAGCATTCCCTGCTTTTCACTGGCGCGCTCATCGCGGACACTGTAAAAACGCTGGATAAACGTCCAGTTACCACTGTATTTGACCAATATCATCAGGTAATAAACCGTCATAAAAAGCGGCATTCCTTTCGGCCCGTTGAACCAGGTAAAGTGATCGGGAATGGCGAGCTTCATCGCGTCGAGCCCGCCTGCAGCCTTTATTGTGAGGGGTACTAAAATCAATGTCGCGACCATGAGGATGATGAACTGCACTACGTCGGTGACGACCACGGCCCACAGACCGCCCACCACCGTGTATAGTGCGACAATGATCCCGCAGACGAGAATGGAGCTTTCGAGGCTCAGATTGGTGGCGGCTTTTACAAACAGTCCCAATGCATAGAGCCGCACCATGTTGTCGAGGACTTTAAAAAACACACCCGTCCACGAAAACAGCTGCCTTACAGGCATATTGTAGCGTGTTTCGAGCAGTTCCATCGGCGTCATCACACCGGCGCGGCGCCACCTTTTGGCAAAGAAAGCCACACCGACCAATGCGGGAAGAACGGTACTCCATATCAATGTAAGTGCCACAAAACCATGCTGATACGCAATGCCCGCATAGGCTACGAAAATGAATGTACTGAACTTGGTCATGAAGTTCGAGATCGCGCCCGATACCCAGGGAATCGCGTTTCCGCCTTTGAAATAATCGCCGATATTCTTCACAAACTTGCCGAGAAACAGGCCAATGCCTGCCATCAGCAGCATGTAAATACCTATGGCCCAATAATCCAGCGTTGATAAAGTTTGCATGAGAGAAGGTTAAGGTTTACGGACAAGAATTTGGATTGATCCGGCCAGATAAGCCGCCTGCAACGAGCGCGTTTGTTCATTGTAATGCACATGATCGATGAATTGGTCGATACCCAGCTTCCAGGTAAAATCGTACAGGTCGATCCTCGGGATGTTGTTTTTGGCCATCACCTGGTCGGCAACCTGATTGTAGGCCGCCAGGTCTTTGCCGTAACGCACAATGCTTTTTGATTTTGAATTATGGATCGAGTCGACCACCGCGGTCGTGCGGATCCAGATCATCTTTATTTTTTTGGGTTTCAAAAGGTCAATAATGCCTTGAAGGTTTTTGCGGTATTCTGCCTCGCCGACCTGGATCTTACCCGTTTTTACATCATGCTTAATGTCGTGCAGCCCGCAGTTGAGCACCAGATAATCGGGTTTAAAAGCAGGCTCCTTCGTCTTGATTTTCAGGTATTCCAGTACCATTCTGGAATCACCGCCATTGGCGCCCACCGGCACATCCAGGTTTTTCTCCGCCTGCCCGTCGTCCTTCTTTCTGTCGAAAGCGACGGTTCCTTCCAGGTATTTTTCCAGATAAGGCCCATACTGCATGGAAATGCTGTCGCCGATGAGGAAAATGGACGGTTGGGATTGCTTCCAGGCAGCGAAAAGTGCGAGGAGGAGGATTGGGATGCTGTATTTGGTTGTTTTTTTCATAGTTGATTCAAAAACGTTTTGTTTAAATACCTCTTTTTTGTCACACTGAGCGCAGTCGAAGTGCAAGAAGTGCAATGCTACTGGCATGGTGCCAAGCTGGTAGCGTGCTTCGACTGCGCTCAGCATGACAAAAAGGGCTCAGCATGCCAAAGGCATTACCAGCCACCACCCTTCCCGTCCCTCACATTCACTTTCCTAACCAAAACCCGCGTTTGCGCGGTGCTTTGCGCTTTTAACCTCGCAATCTCCAACCCTTCCACATCTTCGCAAACCAGCGCTGGGCGCTGATCTTCCTTCAAAAACCGCAGCTGTACATTATCCAGAAATACATTTTTCGCATGACGGATAAAGAACCCGTAGGCAGGTAACCTTCCGAACGTGAGACCATTGGGATACGCCGTTTCTCGCTCGGGAATTGCCCGGTCTGCATCCGCAGCCTGTATTCCTCCCTCGAACGTCAGATTGATGTTCCTTAATGTGATATTTTCAACAAATGCATTGGGAATACCCGTGATCGAGCTGCCGTAATCGGCCGAAATGCGCGTTCCCTGTATGTTTTCAATCAGTATGTCTTTTAATGCAGGTTCATTCACTTTTGCATTTTTCCGGTAAGGCCGATTGCGTTTATTCAGTCTCACGAAAATGGCGCCGCCTTTGATGTTGCGCATCGTTATGCCTGAAAATGTGATCCGTTGCACCGTCGCACCGTCGGCTGTCATCATACTGATCGCATCCACGCGGGTATCGTAAACCACACAATTAGAAACGGTAATGTCTTCCAAAGTCCCGCTGGTTTCGGTACCGATCTTAATGCCCGACGCATTGGAGCTGACAATGCAATTGGTGATCGTGATATCCCGGCAGGCTTCATCCGGCGAAAAGCTTTTCAGGCAAATCGCGTCGTCGCCTGCATTGATGTTACAGTTGGCAATGCGTACCTGCTGGCAGTCCACCAGGTCCAGCCCATCGTTATTTCTGCCTCTCGCATCGGCCCACCGTGGTTTTTCAATGTCCTTATTTTCCCTGCTATCCACGGTAATGCCATCGATCAATACATTTTTACACGATTGATACGACTGCACCCAGGAAGCCGAGTTGTACAATTTCACATCCCGGATCTTTACATTTTGGCAGGCCCGGAAATGAATGATCCGCGGACGGCCGCTGAATGAGGGAGACAGGTAAGGTCCTTTGATACCGTCGCCCCGGCCGTCGATTGTGCCGTGACCGGTGATGGCAATGTTGACCGCATCTTCGGCGTAAATCAGCATTTTATTGGTTACGAAATCACCGGTATAGGAAGGATATCTGGAAGAAATACTTGGAAAATCATTTACATTATCGCTGCCGAGCAAAGTCGCGCCGGCTTCCACATGCAACGTCACATTACTTTTCAGATAGATCGTTCCCGACAAAAATGTGCCATTATGCAGGTATACCTTTCCGCCGCCTGCGGCGTGACAATGGTCGATCGACGATTGTATTGCTTTCGTATCCAACACTTTACCATCGCCTTTTGCCCCGCTGTCGAATACATCCCACGTGCCGCTCACGCGTTGCGCGGGAACCGGCAATGGCAGAAATAGCATTCCAAAAAGTAACAGGATCAGTCGGTTCATCTTTTTTTGATTAAATCACTGATTTCTTTTCCATGATCAGCATCGGGTAATCGCGGAGCGGAAGTTTGGCGAAAAGCTGCGCCTCCTGACTGATCCTGTACGTATCGTTGTCGTTGAATTTCTGATGCTCGGGCAATTCATAAATGTCGCTGGTCAGCGGGTCGATCACGACGGGATCAGCGAAACCGGTACCTTCCCAATCCCATAAAAAAATATGTGCGCTGCGTGAAGGATATTGGTCCGCGGCTTTATCAAGCGACCAGTAAGCCAGTACCTTTCCGTTGGCGGTATTCAGCACCGTCGCTCTCGTATTCGCGAGCGTTTCCACAAACCGGTTTCCCAGATCGGCATAATCCTTTTCACCGACTGCTTTTTCGCCGTCCAGAATATGGATAATCGCATTGCCGGTGTGTACATCGCCATGCACGACGCTGCCGAGATTTTGCAAAACCTTGTAGGCGACTTTGGGGGCAATGGTAGGTTTTGTCTTTAAAATCCCTTTGTAATTCACCTTCCCGGTACCTTTGGGGTAATCGTGCAGATCGACGATCAGAAACCAGAGCGTCATCGGAATATCCAGCGAACAGTCCGTTATCAGCCTTCTGAGCATGATTTTCGCCTGGATATTTTCGGTATAGGGGCCTTCGCCAATGAAACCCGTACTATTGGGTTCGGAAGGAAACCCGTTTTCACCCTGCCAGATTTTGATTTTGGGATTGTATTGTTTCGCAAGCCGCGTCACCGCCACGATCCGTTCATTATAGGTTTCGGGAATGGTATTGTAGGGATGAAAAGAAAAAATATCGATTTCCTTGCCAAGCCCGGCTTCGAAAAGGGATTTGATAAACGTGTAAGGCAGACGAGATGTTACTCCTCCCACAATGACCGCATTGGGACAATTGCTGCGGATCAAAGGAGCTGTTTCCCTCACCAGCTGCACATATTTTTTCGGATCAATTTCCCCCGGCTTCCAGAAACCCTTCAAATTCGGCTCGTTCCAGATCTCGTAATGCGACACTTTCCCTTTGTACCTTTTCGCCAGCGCGGTCACGAATAGTTTGAATGCTTTCAGCGCATCGGGATTGTTCATGGGATGGTAGCCCATTTCATCCTCGGTATAAAATTTATTCCCATAACCGACATTAAAAAACGGCTGAATTCCTCGTTCGATCAACCCATCCACACTTTCGTCCAGCCATTTCCAATCGTATTTTCCTTTTTCACGCTCCACCCGGTTCCAGCCGGTTTGCAGCCGCGCCCATTTCACCGGCAGGTCGTCCAGAAACGGATATACTTCTTTTGGGTCCCAGAGCGCACGGTCGAGCGTTTCACAGCCGATGCCAAATGGGGATGATTTAATGTCCTTTGGTTTTTTAAGCTTGATGCTGCCAATTTTATTGAGCGCAAAAATGGGCTGTACTTCCGGCTCGATTTGTGCCAATTCATTTTCTGTGTTCAAGACACTTCCCGTCAGCGGCGCCAGCGTCAGTGCTTTCAGAAATGTCCTCCTGTTGCTTTCCATGCTACTTTTTGAGGGTTTAAAAATTCAATGGCTCGTTGAAAACATTGCAAACGTGCAAGGAATGCGAGTTGAAATGGTAGTTTCCTTCATAGCCGGTATCGCCTAGAAAATGACTAATCAATGCAATGGAAAGCGGATAAAACCACGATCCAAGCATGATATGCGTTCTTTCCGGATCTTCGTCGCGCAGCTCAGCGGTGGCGGTGGTACTACCTTCTTTCCATATCCAGTGCGGCCGTGGCACCCAGTCGGCAGGCTTGCTGTCAACTCGGTGTAAAAGCCAGCCGTTACCGGTAGGATCTTCGTGTTTTAATGCGTGTTCCAGGTAAAGACGCGCAGCGGCTTTCAGGTCATCGCGACGATAATCGGTGAGTTCCGCGAGATTGGCGATCATGTAGGCCCCGTCGAAATCAGGACAATCGGAGCCGCCGGGCCAGAAGGAACCGTCGGGCAACTGGCAAGCCAGCGTGGAATCTACATTGCGCTCCACAGCACGCAGCGGCCAGCCTTGCGCGAAATAAATGGGTGTAATATGAATGGTACCAAACAAACCATTCGGCAGATCGGCACCGAATTGTGTTCCCCAAAAACCGGTATTTTCATCCAGCAATTCTTCCAGTGCCGGGTACATGCCTTCCTCCAAAACCTTATCGACCTCGGAAACGCCAAACCAGTCGCGCGCCGCAAATAATGCCGTAGCAGCCGCCAGAACCTGATTTCCCGCTGCCCAGGAATTGCTCCAATCGTAATGTTTGACCCAGTTATAAAGTTTTTCAGCATCCAGCAAGGGTTCGAGGAATGCAAATTCTTTCTCAGGCTTCACATCCAAAACACGCATTGCCCAGATATTCCCCCGGGTGTAATGCCAGAACGGCTCCATTTCTTCCAAAGTGCGAAACCGCGTTTTATCTTCTTTTTTGCTCGAAAAATAGCCCTGATCGGTTTGCCGGTTCTGAAACTGATGCGCCCAGATCGCCTTTTCCTCAGTCGAAAATTTAGGTAGTTCACCAAATAAATCCAGAATATGTGCCGCATGGTAGGAGCCGTAAAAGCTTTCTCCATCGCCTTTTTCTTTGCGGTAAATACCGGGCGCATCGCCTATTTTCATCGCATTCACAAAATTCAGCGAAGTTTGTTTGATCCTTTCGAAGCCTGGCGTGTTCATATCAGTCATTGTAAATGGGTTTAGTAATTAAAGTGCTTTTGCAAGCCGGATCAGCGATTTTTCTGCGATCAGGATCGGCGAATCGTACATGGGAATTTTGGAAAAATGAAAGTTGGTACCTTCCTTTTTCCAATTGGACTTCGGAATTTCATGCACGCTTCCCGAAGCCAGATCCACCCAAACCGGATTTTCAAAACTTCCATGGCCGAAAGACAGGTCACAAAGTGTTTTATCATTCACATTGGAAGGTATACTGTCAGAAAACCAGGCGGTTACAATCTGACTTTGCTTTCCTTTGCCCGCATAGCCGTAAAGTGACACTTTTCTGTCGCGGTGTTTTTTAATCGCATAAGGAAACTTTTCCAGTCTGGTCAGGCGATCGTCAAAAACCGATGTCACATTCTGGAATGCATAGTAGGCCGGTTTTGCGTAAGCAACCGTTTTGTCGTTATTGGCTTTGAGTAACCCTTTGTGGTTCCATTCCTGCGGGTAGCGGGCGTCCATGATCGTAAAAAGGCATGATTCCTTGTCATTCCCCAGATCGGTAAGCAACCTGCGCAAAATGTGTTTAGACTGTATCTGCTCGCTCCAATGATATTTGTTCAGCGCAAAGTTGTCGTTCCATTCCGACGGGCACCCGCCCTCACCTTGTCTGATCCTGATCTTGGGGTTATACTTTTTCACTACTGCTTCCAGCGCTATTTCCGTGCCGCGATCTTCTGGGATTTTAATGTGGCGATGGTGGCTGATCTCGTCGATGAGATGGATTTTGTTTTGCTGCTGCATGATCGCCAACACTTTGTCGGCATACTCGTAATCCACCTTGCTGCCCATCGCAAATGCAATGATGTTGTCTTTCGGCTGCACCTTGCGTATGATTTCTGCGGAAAGTACCAGCAACTTCGCATATCCTTCCGGCGACACTTTATAGTTGGGCTCGTTCCACACTTCCCAGTCGTCGACCACCTTGCCATATCTTGACACAATGGCGTTTACAAATTTGCCCCAGCCTTCCAAAGCCTCGTCCGACTGCGGGACGGCGCCCATTAAAGTAGTCCCGCCGCCACCGGAATAAAGTGTATTTCCGTAAGACAGGTTGATCCACGGTTTTACGCCTTGTTTCACCATATCATAAACGATCTCATCAAGCCACACCCAGTCGTAACTGCCTTTTGTTTTCTCCACTTTGGCCCAGCCCGACTGGATCCTCGCCTTTTTCGCACCCAGTTTTCCGAGATATTCCTTCCAGTTGTTATAAATGGTAAAGTCCCGGTCCATCATTTCCGCACCTACCGACCAGTTGGATGACTTGATATCCTTCGCATCTCTCGGTGCAATTTTACCAAGATATTTAAATGTAGATTTCTCATCCAGAGAAGCAGTAGCAAGTCCAAAAGCAGATTTTTCAGCAATCAAAACCGGATAGTCCGGAACCGGGATCGCATTAAAAACAGAATTTCCTCCTTCCTTTTTCCAGTTCGCTTTGGGTATCTCATACACTTTCCCAGAAATAAGATCTACATAAACAGGCTCTTTGAAAGATCCGCTCGCAGTAACTTTCGTGCGCTTATTGGTATACGTCTCGGCCGGACGTGCCTCATTGCCCCAAATGGTAATCACCGTATTCCCGGTCCCTTTTTGCTTGTAAATAAAAGCGGACTGGTTTTCATGATCCGTCGCAGCGGTGTTTCCGGGATATGCTTCCATTTCAGAGTCAAAAATCGAGAACACGTGCTGGGCAGCTTTATAAGCCAGCTTCGGACGGTCAATGGTTTTATCGGGATTGGTTTTCAAAATCCCTTTCGTGTTCACACCCGTCATGTGATCGCCCGCTGCGTAATGGATGTCGCTGATCGTGAACAGGTTGGTGGCAATGCCGCGCCCATGATCGCCCAGCATCCGGCGCAAATCCCATTTGGCCTGACTCAACTCCGTCCAGTCGAACTGGCGAAGTGCACCGATCGTCACAGAACTATGCGTGGAAGGCGCGCCGTTTTCGCCCTGCATGAAGCCGATTTTGGTACTGTATCCGGCAACGAAGTTTCGCATTTCTTCAATCTTCGGGTAGGATGTATCCGGGTTCGGTGCGTACCCATGGTACGTGATCACATCGATCAGGTCCAGCGCGTTTTTTGCTTTTATTTTATCCAGAAAAGGCTTTAAAAATTCAAGCCTGGGCACACCTGCGATGCCCAGCGCGAGAAATTTTGCATTGGGTTGCTGTGACCGGACCACGTTTGCGGTACGTATGTAAAAATCAGCAAACTCATCTCCCGTATTTTTGGGATTAAGATCGGGCTCGTTCCAGATCTCCCATTCGGTAACCTGCCCTTTGTAGCGGTTTACGATGGCTTTTACCCATTTGTCCCAAGCTTCCAATGCCTCCGGAGACGTGGGGATGCGGCCGGCCAATTTGGGTTCACCGCCACCTTCGTAGATCGGATTCCCGTAAGACAGTTCCACCCAGGGGTTCACGCCGCGGCTATATGCATCGGGAATAACGGCGTCCAGCCAGGCGAAATCGTATTTTCCTTTTACCTTTTCACATTTGGCCCAGCCACCTTGCAGCCTGATCCGTTTGGCCCCCAGCGCATCCAGGTATTTTTTATAGGATTGATAATCAGTATAATCCCGGTCCATGGTTTCGCCCCCGATCGACCAGCTCGAAGCCTTGATCTCTTTGGCTGACCGAGTTTTTACCGAACCGATTTCCTTGAAATTTTGTGGCCCGGCTGGAAGCCCGGCCGGTGACTGCGCAAATGACCCGGTGCCTGTGCAACTTGCCAACAGAATCCCGGCAACCCAGCGGCCCAGATTTTGAAAACGATTTTTTTTCATTATAACGGATTTAGGTGGTAAGGATCAGTTTTTTGTTTTATTTCAAAAGTGTGAAAACCTTTTCAGTAGCGTCTTTGCAAGCATTAATATTCATTTTCTTATCGCCCCTGTACCAGTTTGCCCATTTCTCAGACTTTACATTCATGGCTTTTCCTTCATTGATCCCGTCAATGGATTGGATCGCCAGCCGCAGTTGATTCTTACATTGATCAGGCTGATTTTCATTCATCGCCTTTCTAGCGAGAAGTATATGGTTTAGCCAACCTTCCAATCCGAGCATTATGCGGGTTTGGGATATCAGATTTGTTTCGAAAAAGGCTTTTTGCTGCGGTTCCAGCTTCGCCAGCACGTTTAGCGATTCGGTCAATGCATTTTGATGGGCTTGTTGTTGTTTCATTACCTTTTCAAGCAGTTCGTTTTCATCCCGTGGCTGCGGGTGCGCGTCGCTCAGTGAGGTTTTCCCCCAGTCCGATTCATGCGACACCTGCTTTGCTTTCAATTCAGCGGCCTTGTAAGCTTCCGGATCGCTGATTTGCTGTGAGAGTTTTTTCAGGTAATTCAAGGTAAAATTCCGCGTCTGCCCATCGAGCAGCATGGCAACCTGTTGCTTGTCGTGCACTACAAAAGAATCAAAATACATATCGTATGCTTTTGTGGCAGCCGCTGCATTCTGACCATACTGAATGCCCGTCCAGGTCTTCATAAAAACCTGAGGATCATAATCTTCGAAATTGTAAAGCATACGCGCCGAGGAAGCCAATCCGAGCTGAAACTCGCGGATGTTCGAGACATTCATGATCGCATACGCATTGCTTTTCATTTTTTGTACTTCCTGAAAAACCTTATAGGTATGCTGCGGCGAAACGCCCTGCGCGATGTGCGGGCCGGCCCCCCAAAGCTGATGGTGGTAGTACACGCCGTACGTATTGTTGTTCGTCCGTGGGGTTTGATAAAAATCGTTTTGCCATTTCCAGCCGGGGCTGTTGTCGGAAAACACGATGGTTACTTTTTCAGGGATTTTCAAATGTCCTGCCTGGTTCAATGTCGACCCTTCCGCCCACAATGTAGTGGTAATGGGCGGGTTTGGACGTTTGTCAACTTCTTTGATGATTTGCATTTGTGCCGCCATTGCATCGGAGATCAGTTTTCCCCGGTCCGCATCCGACTGAGGCACGCCGGGATCCGCCATCCACATCGGACGATCGGCAATGCCGCGTAAACCGATCTGCCAGATCACATTCGGATATTTCGCCCATTCTTTTGCATATACCCGCCACACTTCCGTGAGTTTGTCGCGGCTGCTGTAAAAAGAAAATAAGGGTTTCTCATTCGTTTTTTCTTTCCAGTAATTGAAGAAAGTAAATGCACTCACGCCCATCGGCTCTACATGGTGCATGGAAATAAACACGCCGCGTTTGGCTGCCTCTTTCACCAATGCAGCCTCGGCAGGATTTCGTATGTCGATAAAGCTGGCCGGGATAATGAGGTTCAGGCGCTGGCGTACCAGTGATTCCACCACTTTGCCCATCAATGCAGGATTCACTACCTGACCATAATACGGGTAGTCGATATTCCGTTTGCCGCCGCTTTCGTAAAATTCGGTCAGCAAATCTTCGTCGTTGATAAACCACCCCCGGTATTGAAAAGTCGGACTTTTCTGGCTGATCCGGACTGTTTCCCATTGAAGTAAAGTCTTCTTTTCCGGCAGTTTATCCGACCAGCAATAAAGCGGGTCTACTTTAAGATATTCCTCAATAAAATGGTAAATGCCAAACATCGTAGCCCGTTCGTCGCTTCCATTGATCGACAGGTCAGCGCCATTGGATTTCACTTCATACACCTCCCATTTTCCTTTCAGGGACGCCGCATTGCTGTTGTACTTTTTGATCTGCGGATCCGATAAACCTACCGTTCCGATATGGATTTTTGAACCGGAAACCTTACCGTCATCTTTCGAAACGACAAGCAACTTTTTCCCGCTGATCTGCTCCACGTCATGCACCAGGTCGTTTACAGCCAGCCGAACGCATTCCGGCTCTGTTTCAGGTAAAAGGATCGTAGCCTGACTCTGGTTACTTACCAGCGTAAAAGACTGTTTCGTCTTGCTTTGCGCAAACGTAGCAAGCGCCGAAATCAGTAAAAGTATAATCGCTGAATATCTCATAAGTTTCTGTTCAGTACTGGATTGAACTGCAATTTTCTAACTGAAAAGCGTCTCCCTTCTGATGCTTTATTTCCATTTTCCGGAACTTGATAAACTGGGAATAACTGGCAAAAACGCCGTTTTCAGAATTAATTCTGATGTTATCAAACGTAATATCGTGCAGGTATTTTCCGGGCAGGCCACGAAGGCTGATCGCTCTTTTCGCACCGTCGCATTGAATGTTTTCAATGTGAAAATTCCGGAAAACGGGCGCATTTGCCAGTGAAGCTGAACCGCTCCCATAGTTCATATTTTTTTCAATGGGCTCGCTGTCATAGGTCAGATCGAAGACAATGGCTTCGCCTTTGATATTCTTCATCGTAATATTCCTGGCCCATACATTCTCCACAATCCCACCCCTGCCAACCCTGGATTTAAACCTCAAACCGCGGTCTGTACCGGCGAAATGACAATCTTCGACCAGCACATTTTTCACCCCAGCCGACATTTCACTGCCGATCACCAATCCTCCATGTCCGGCTTTGGTGCTGCACCGGCGAACCACTATATTTTCGCAAGGTCTTCCGATTTTCCACGCTTCTTCGTCACGGCCGGATTTGAGGCAAATGTTGTCGTCGCCGACATCGATGCCGCAATCTTCGATGAGCACATTTTTGCAGCCGTCGGGGTCGATACCATCATTGTTAGGCCCGTGCGCCCTGATTTTGATTTTTCTGATGATGATGTTTTCGGAAAAAACGGGGTGTACATTCCAGGAAGGCCCGTCGACGATCGTAATGTCTTCCATCAGTATATTTTTGCATTCCAGGAATTGGATAAACGGCGGACGAACTCCTGCTTTTTCAGTACCAAATACCCGCTGTTCTATCGGCACGCCACTTTTTCCCATTTGAAACAGCTGCGTCATCCCGGGCTGTTTGTCTTTCCACGGCCACCAAACCTGACCTTGTCCATTCAAAGTACCTTTGCCGGTAACGGCGATATTTTCACAATCTTTTGCATACACAAAAGGCGAATAATTATAACAAAAGAATCCGCCGCGCTGGATGAGCACGACCGGCAGATAATCATCGAATTTCTGACTAAAACGAAGTTCAGCGCCTTCTACCAAATGCAGGTTGACATTGCTTTTTAAATGGATGGCGCCGGTGAGCCAAATGCCTTTCGGAACCATAACTGAACCGCCGCCAGCCGCATTACAGGCAACAATTGCTTTCCGGATCGCATCCGAATTTAAAGTAACACCACCTTCTTTCGCTCCATATTTCCGGATATCGAACGTCTCTTTTCTGAAAACCGGCGCTTGCATCTCCGGAAATGGAAACGGCACAGGAAGCGGTTTGCTTTGGGCAAACACTTCTCCGAATGCAAAAAGCATGGTAGTGAGTAAACAGAAGGCGAAATCTCTCAAATTCATAGTTTAATGAACATTAGAAGGAATAAACCCGCGATTTACAAACCATATTTCCAGCTGCGACATCCAGGAATTCTGAACGTCCGGACTGATTCCGAAGCCGTGCGTTTTCTCTTCATAGATATGTAGCTCGGTGGGTACCTTTTGTTTTTTTAACGCCTGATAAAACAGAATACTGTTCTGGAATGAAACTGTGGGATCGTCTCCGGCATGGACGAGAAAAGTTGGCGGCGTTTGGGCGTCGACACTTTCTTCTGGTGAAAATTCCCTGATCTGCGCCTCCATGGCATTGCTTCCCAACAAGTTCTGAACCGACCCTTTATGTGCGTCGCTTCCCCTGAAAGTAATCACGGGCCAGGCTAAAACCGCAAAATCAGGTCGCAAACCCGCGGTATCCTTACCAGCCTCATAAGCTTTGTTCCAATGTGTGCCCGCCATAGCCGCCAGGTGTCCCCCAGCCGAGGAACCCCAGACGCCGATGCGGCTCAGCTTCCATTCAGCCGCTTTCCGGCGAACTACCCTGAAAGCTTGCTGGATATCCTGCATTGCACCGATCGATTTATCAACCATCAGACTGTCGGCGGGAAGGCGGTAGGTCAGGATAAATGCAGTGATACCCATTTTATTTAAACGTTGAGCAATAAATCTTACATTTTCAATATTCAGGTTGCGGTAACCGCCGCCGGGACAGATAATAATTCCTGTTCCATTGGCCGCCGCCGGACGAAGTACAATCAGGCGCGGCGCAATCACTTTTGACAATGCCGTCAGCTGTCCTGCAGCATTAAAAGTCCTTTTTTCAGGCTGGGTTGCGGGTATAGAATTAGGCACTCCCGATGCATAAAGCGGTATTTCAATTTCCGTCTGCGCCACACAAACCACATTCATCCAAAAACAACCAATGACTACCAATGACCATAAATGACATCTATTCACCAAAACTTCCATCTCCCTAGTACCCAGGATTCTGTTCCAGTTTCGCATCCTTGTTTGCTTCAATTTCCGAGTAAGGTATCGGGAACAATATATTATGGTCGTTGATATTGCCTTTGTTCAATGGATTGTATTTCCGGACACGCTCCACCAGCTTACCCATTCTCACCAATACCAACCGGCGGTTTTCCTCGAAAATCAACTCTCTCGCTCTTTCGTCCAGGATAAAATCCAGACTTACCTGCCCTGGCTGGATCAGTGTGGCATTGGACCGTGCGCGGACTACATTCAGGTCGGCTGCCGCCTTTGCCAGGTCACCTTTCATGAAGTAGGCCTCGGCCCGCAGGAAGTAAGTTTCCGGAAGCCGGATCAGGTACATATCGCGATAGGTTGCCCCCGCGGTCGCTTTGAGCGTCATTGCTACGGGATCTTCCATCAGCCCCAGAGGATGTTGTCCCGGAGTGGTCACCTTGGAAGGGTAAGGATACCAGCGCCAGCTTTGCTGCACCCATTGAGAAGTCGGAAAATCGATCATACTTTTTCCAAAATACTGCGATGCCGGATTGGTATAAATAAAATCACGCACAATGTTGTAGGCAGAAGTACGGATGTCCGTCGATTTGATGACGCGGTTGTCGGCTTTGGGGTCCAGGCCCCAGATGTCATACAGATAGTAATCGGTCGGCTGCACAAATGACGCTCCTCTTCCGCCGACATTGAGCGTAGAGGCGGGCAGATTTCCTAGTACCACCGCTGCACCTTTGGGATCTTTCAGCGTAAATGCAACCGGCGCCACCACGCGTTCGAGCTGGTTGGTAGCCGAGCCTGCCGACGTGAGACCGCCGCCAGGAATATCGACTTCATACTGGGCCACCCAGATTGCCTCTGTGTTACCTGCACTCCGGTTTTGATTTCCTACCCTAAAAAGGTCATAATATACATCTCCCGGCTTGTCTTTCAGACTCCCGAAACGCGCCGTCATCAATGCTAATGACGATTTTTCGATTACTTCGGTAGCTGCGGCAATGGCCTGATCGTACTGTTTCAAAGTGAGATAGGTTTCGGCCAGGATATGGTTGGCGACCGATTTGTTCAAACGCCCGTTGGCCACCACGGCTACATTCGGGAGAATATTGGCTGCCTCCGTGGCATCAGAAATAACCTGGCTAAAAATCTCGTCGCGCGTTGCCCGAACAAAATCGCTTTTTGGCGATGTGGCTTCTTCCAGGATCAGAGGTACCCCGCCATAAATATGTACAAGATAACGGTAAGCCCACGCCCTGAAAAGCTTGGCCTCGCCGGCAATGATCGCCCGCTTTTCTTCGGGAACCTGAGAGTCGGGCAGCCTGGAAAGGATCGTATTCGCGTTGGAAATGATCTTGTAGTAATTTACCCAATGGATTTTTGGTACGTTATTCTGAGGCGTAATGGTATTGTTGTAGTCAGCCAGGCGGTTGTTGTCCAGGCGGGAATTGAAGGCCACGTCTGTTCCCAGCACATCGGTATATTCGTTTGCACCGGCGGTAACGCTGGTTTCTGAACGCACCCTGGCATACAAGTCAACCAGGGCCGATTCGAAATGGGCCTCGTTCACGTAGGAATTTTCAGGACTGTAAAAATCCAGCGGTACCTCGTTGAGAAACTTCTCTTCTTTACAGCCGGAACTGAACGTCATGAACGCTGCGAACAAACTGATTTTTAATAGGTTGGTTTTCATACTTCTTGCTATTGTATGGTAAACGGGTAGGAATAGTCTGAACAATAGAGATGATTTAAAAGGATACTTCCAGGCCGAAAGAATAGGATTTCATGACCGGGTAAGGATTACGCGAATCGATGCCGACGCCGGTTTCCGGATCCCACCCGTCCCATTTCGTAAGCGTCAGCAGGTTCTTTCCGCTCACGAACAGTTTGAGATTTTGCATTCTCAGCCTATCCGTCACTGTTTTATTGAAATTATACGAAAGCGAAATGTCCTGCAGTCTCACGAAGTTGCGTTGGTAATAACCTTTGGCAGCAGTACCGACGGGTGACCCTACCCAGGATGTACTGTATTTAGCGTCCGGGTTTCTCGGCGACCAGTAATCATAGAAATCAAACCAGTTGGAGTTGGTGGCATTTCCGCGGCTGCCCAGATTGGATAATGGGACATTGGCTTTCAGGTAGCCCCCCTTGCCCCCCTGAATGGAGTTGACAAATAACCGGAGCGTGAATTGATTGTAAGAAACGGTATTCTGGATTCCGAACGAATACGCAGGTTCCGCCTGGCCCAGGATAACCCGGTCATCGGCAGGGGTAAATTTACCATCCGCATTCTGGTCAACAACCCGGTGGCTCCCCGGTTCGAATCCCGCCGGACGCTCCTCGTCCACCTGGTAAATGCCGTTTATCTGATAGTCATAAATCGTCCCGATCGAGCGTCCGATGAACAAGCCGCTGGCGATCAAATCATCTTCCTTGCCGTCGTTGTTCAAATCGTCTCCCAGCAAGCTGACCACTTTATTGCGGTTTCGCGAGAAGTTAACCGTCACATCCCAGCTCAGGTTCTTGCCTTTTACCGGCGCGCCATGTACCATAAATTCCAGACCTGTATTTTTCAGCTGGCCAATGTTGCTCAATACGGTCGAGAAACCGGATGTCTGCGGTAACACTTTGGACCAGAGCAAATCGTAGGTGTTGGAGTTATAATACTCGATGTTCCCGTCAATTCTGTTTTTCAGGATCTCGAAGTCCATTCCGATGTTGATCCCTTTTGTCCTCTCCCATTTGAGATCGTTATTGGCCAAAGTTTTCACCGTACGCCCGATTTGCGTAGTACCGTTGTCCCCGAAAATGTATTTGGACGAGTCGGCTGCTGTCACGACCGCCAGCGAGCTGTATCGGGCGACCTTGTTCCCATTTTCACCGTAACTACCCCGGATTTTCAGGTAATTGATCACAGGGATATTGAAGAATTTTTCTTCGGAGAGCACCCAGCCCAGCCCGACGGATGGAAAAATGGCTGTTTTGTTGTTTTTGGAAAAACCGCTGAAACCATCCCGTCGTACCGTAGCTTTTAACAAATACTTTCCCTCGTAACTATACGTAGCGCTGGCGAGCTGATACAATAGTGATTCTTTCCACGCGCTCGATTCGATGGTCCTGATCTCTGCCAGTGCCAGGTTATTGTAAGAAAGGTCCAGATCTGTGAATCCGCTCCCGCTTGCAGCCGTGCGTTCGTATTTGCCGGTGTTGTACCCGTATACTGCAGTGGCGCCGATGTTATGTTTGCCGATCGTTTTTGTATAGCTAAGGATATTGTCCAAAGTTTGCTCATACTGATACGCATTGTTCTTGAAAGCCGAGCCCGTTCGTCCTGCCCCGTAGATACTGGAACCGAATTCTTTGAAAAACTTGACATTATTCCCAAAATTCAAACGATAACTCAGCCCCTTGATCCCCGGAATTTTGACCACCCCGTAGACATTTCCAACCAGACGGCTTTGCGTTTCGAAGTTGTCGTTGGTCGACTGCAAAAAGGCATTGTTATTAGCATCGCCAACCGGGTTGATGATAAAATTGCCGTTTGCGTCCCAGGGTAAAACAAGCGGAGCAGTGACTGCAATAGTACCTACATTGGGTGCGTCGCCCGAAAAGTCCGTAAATGTGCCCGATGTATTGGCTCCGATCGTAAGCCAGTTGGTTACCTCGGTATCCAGGTTGAGCCGCGCCGTATATCTTTTGTAATTGTCGTTTTTGATAAAGCCTTTTTCCCCGGTATAACCCGCCGAAAGAAAATAAGTCGTCTTGTCGGAACCGCCGGAAACCCCGAGGCTGTGGTTACTGATCAGCGCAGGCTGGGTCAGATTGCCGTACCAGTCATAGTTGTTACCGGCAGCTATCCCCTCCAGCAAAGGTGGGTTCATATCCGAATTGATAAAATCCCAGCCCGGATTGAGCTGTGTATAACCCGACTCCTTGGTGTACGAATTGTAGTAATTGATATCGCGTACTTTTTGAAGGTAAGCGTCGCGGTCCAGCAGTTTTGCATTAACAGTCGGTGACGAAACGGCGTAATTGCCCGAGTAGGTGATCGAAGGTTTCTGATTCGTTTTGCCGGATTTTGTCGTTACCAGGATTACCCCGTTGGCGGCTTGTGAACCGTAAATGGCTTTGCTGCTGGGATCTTTCAAAACATCCACACTGGCTACGTCGCTGGGATTAATATCCGAAAGCCGCCCGCTGAATATGAGACCGTCCACAATGATGAGCGGAGACGTATTCCCATTCAAAGTAGATACGCCCCGGATATTAATAGATGCTTCCTGACCGGCCTGGTTGGTCTGCCCGATGGTCAAACCTGGCAATGCGCCTTTTAATGATTGTAATATACTTACGTTCGGAGACTCCTTGAAAGCCTGCAGATTGGCCGAGGCAATGGATCCGGTAAGGTCTTTTTTCTTCTGTGTTCCGTATCCTACCACTACTACCTCTCCCAGCAGCTTGTCGTCGGGGGATACATGAACATCAATCACCGTACGATTGTCTACCGTCACCTCCTGGGAAATGTAACCCACAAAAGAAAACACCAGCACACTGGTCGGTGATGATACTTTGGTCGTGTACTTTCCATTCACATCGGTAGAGGCACCGGTCGCAGTTCCTTTTTCCACCACATTGACACCTGGTACGGGCTGCCCGGTTTCGTCAGTTACTTTACCAGTTACCGTCAGTTGCGCCCAGGAAGGCGTGTATGCCAGCGTTAAGAGGACCAGCAGGCATGGTGCCTTTGCCAGTTTTAGCAGGGTTGTAAAACACTTTCGCATCGTGAAGTGGTTTATAATTTAACAATGATAAATAATAATTTCACGATACAATATTATCGCAAAATTACGCTTCCGACAACTTTTAATGCAATTATTTTTGGGTTAAATCCTGTTTAACAAAACTGAGATATTGTTTTAATTATATTAAATCAATCATTCTAATCGCATTTAAACGGTTTTACCCCAAATATTCCTATCTGAAATTTTTGTCATAAGATTTGAAAATTATTCCATAATGACATAATATTGCCGGGGTTAACGAATTCAAATTTATCATTATAAAATTATGAGCATATTCAAGCAATTTGACCTGACAGGAAAAACCGCATTGGTGACCGGATGCAAAAGAGGGATCGGGCGGGCGATGGCCTCCGTGCTTGCCGAAGCCGGGGCGGATATCATAGGCGTTTCGGCTAACCTGGAACTGTCGGGTAGCGGGATTGAAAAGGAAGTCAATGCGCTGGGCCGGAGCTTCAAAGCATATCAATGCGATTTCAACGACCGTGCGGATCTTTACAGCTTTATCCAAAAGGTGCAAACCGACTTTCCTGTCATTGATATACTCATTAACAATGCGGGCTCCATTCTGAGACAGCCTGCGCACGAGCATTCCGACGAATACTGGGATACCATTATCAACACCAACCTCAACGCCCCATTCATTCTCAGTCGTGAAATTGGCCGAACCATGGTCGCTCGCGGATCCGGCAAGATCATCTTTACAGCTTCGTTACTAACATTTCAGGGGGGCATTAACGTACCTGGTTATACGGCCAGCAAGTCGGCAATAGGCGGACTGGTAAAAGCGCTTGCCAATGAATGGGCCGGAAAAGGTGTCAATGTGAATGCCATCGCTCCGGGTTACATCAATACCGATAATACCGAGGCACTGCGTAACGATCCCGATCGCAGCGCTGCCATTCTGGGCCGCATCCCCGCAGGCCGCTGGGGCACTCCGGACGACTTCAAAGGTGCGACTGTTTTTCTGGCTTCTGCTGCTTCCGACTATGTGCACGGAAGTATCCTTACCGTGGATGGCGGCTGGATGGGCCGGTAGCTCCGCGTTGTTGAGGTATGAGGTTAATTGATGTATATTTAAATGTAAAGTTTTGCTTAAAACACGATGGTACTAGTCATAATCAAGGCGCTGGATATCCTGGAATACGTTGCCCAGGACCAGGATAAGGCCTACACACTTACTGAAATTGCTGAAAAACTGGAACTCAACCAGGCTACCTGCGTGAACATTCTTAAAACGCTGGTGAGCAAAAATTACATTGAGCATCTCGGCAGGAAAAAAGGGTATAAACTTGGGCCGATGGCATTCAATCTCACTCACAACCTGTCGTACAATCAAAACCTGATCATGGCGGCCAAGGATGTGATGGAGGAACTCACGAACCAGGTCAATGAAACCTCGCTGCTCGGGATCCTCCGCAACCAGAAACGGTTTGTGCTGCATCTCGTGAACAGCGATCAGGACCTGCAGGTCCGGAGCCGGAGCGAGCGGAATGTGTACGAAACCGCCACCGGACGGTTGCTCCTCGCATTTTTATCCAGGCGGGAGCGAGAAAATTTTATCAATAGCAACGGAATCCCCACCGCAGAAACGTGGAAAGAAGCAAGTACCCTGGAAGGTCTGGAAACAGCGCTTGAAAAGATCGTACAGGAAGAACTTGTGATCACTCATTCTGTCAAGCATATAATAGGTATAGCCGTACCTATCCGAAAAAACGACCGGGTTATCGCAGCATTGAGCATTTTCATGCCGGAATCAAGATTCTCCATCCCCAGAAAAAAAGAAATCATCCAGGCGCTGAAAGGCGCGGGTGAGAAAATAAGACTTCGGCTGGATGTCTGAGGAGATGAGCCAGAAAAAGTTTTAACCTCAGGCAACCTTTCATGATCCAGGATTCTTCTTACCAAGAGAACATTCGCAAGCGACTTTGATTACTCTCTCCATTATTCACCAAGCTCAGCAAAAAGACGTCTGTTCGCAGCGCAAACTTTTTGATGCCTATGGGAAAATATTGCATCGTACCGCCAGAAGGTATCTTTCTGATAAGAGTGTAATGGAGGATGCCGTAGCGAATTCGATCTACATCATGCTTGAGAAAATGGGCCCGTGCAAATTCGAATCCGTTGGGGCGTTTGAAAGCTGGATCAAGAGGATTGTTGTGAATGAATGCCTTGCGCTGATAAAGAGAGGGAAGCCTTTTAAAATTTTAGATGAGCAGGAAATTGAAACGTATCACGCCGACGATATTGTCATTGAAAACCTGACTGCGGATAAAATCCTTGAAGTGATTTCCGGCTTACCTGTTGGCTATCGAACGGTTTTTAACCTGTATGAGATTGAAGGTTACTCCCACTCGGAGATATCGGAGACCCTGGGAATTGGTGTGGGAACATCAAAATCGCAGCTTAGCAAAGCGAAAGTACTGTTGCAAAAAAGGATTATTGAATTAGATCCGGCGTATGGAAAACGAAAACTTGTTTTATAGGATCAGGGAGCTGGTCCATAAGCCTGACAAAAGCGACCGGGAATGGGATCCGGACAAATTCTGGAACTTATTCGAGGCACGAAAAAGAAGGCGGCAGGTATGGGTAAGGGCTTCCTATTCAATGGCGGCAATGTTGGTCCTGGCAGCAGGCTTCGCTGTTTTTGTTAGCGATAATACATTCCGCTCCGTTGAGACAAAGTTTAATGCAGGCGCCATTCCGCAAGTCGGGACCGACAGCCCGGCGCATTTGGCCCAAACTCAAATCGGTAAAACTGCGCAGAACGATGCGGGGACAAATGTTAAATATCCCAGTGCTGAAAGGAGAAAGAAAAGCAGAATATCTCACAAAACAAGTGCTGATTTAGGCTCAAATAAGTTAGAATCCAATGCAGGCACTGCCCTCCCTTCCTTCGACGTTGCAATAAGCAAGGCCCCTGACAATGACCTGTTTATAGAGCAAAGCACCCGCATTTTGGACGAGGAAAACAGCCAGATGCCTTCCCTGCTACTGATGTTTGAGCAGGCCCAAAAGGAACGGGAACTACGCAACCAAAGTGTCCAACTCGGGGACAGAAAGAATTACAACCGTTTCTGGCTTACGGTTAATCAACATTTATTGGCGAACAAAATCAACAGCAACGCCCTTCATTACGATCGTTACTGATTTAATTCCAATGCAGTTATGCCAACTCCGCAGAAAACATTTTCTCCATATCTATAAAAAACGACTATCCGTATGAAACGCTGGACGAGTTTAAGCTTCTTTGTTGGGTTACTTATCAATTTTCAGGCTCTGTGCCAGTCAACCGGAAATACGGGCTTCCCGAAAATAGGATACACAAATATTGATGTGGTTATTGGCCGGCTGCCGGAAAGCAAATCCATGCAAAACCAACTGGAAATCACCAAAACCCAACTTGAAAAAGCCATAGACGAATCGATCAGGGAGTTTCAGGGAAAGGCCGATAATTATCAAAAAACAGCCGGCCAGATGACGGATATCATCCGCGCCGATAAGGAAAAGGAGCTGGAAAATCTGCAAACACGTATCCAGGAAATGCGGAGCAAAGCACAATTTTCGTTGCAAAATAAACAGCAGCAGCTCCTGGACCCCATCATGACAAAGGTGAACACTGCCATTCAGCAGGTTGGAAAAGAGAATGGCTATGTATATATCTTTAATATGGATGGCGGGGCAGGAACGGTACCATTCATATTATTTGTAGCTACTGAAGAAAACAATGTCACCAATCTGGTTTTGAAAAAGCTGGGAGTGGATCCGGATCAAATCGAAGCGCAGGCAAGTCCTGCAAAGCCGGCCACCAGTCCGGCCACAGCTGCTCCAACCAAACAGGTTACACCGATAAAAAAATAGTGGGCGTAACCAGCAGAGGTGCTGAAATTCCTTCCTGTTGCCAACTCGTTCCATTAACCGCTTTACAGATCCGTCAGGCTTTCCATGAATTTGATTACCAGCCCGGTTTCTGCGGGCGTTAAATCCAGCTTGTCTGCCGCAAGTGTCTGATTAGGAACGTCCTGGCCCAGACCTGCGCCGCCGCCTTCATTATAGAATTCCATTAATTCGGGCAAAGTTTTGTAAGCCCCATTGTGCATGTATGGAGCGGTTTTGGCGATGTTTCGGATTGTACTGGTTTTAAATGCATGCTGCCATTGCGGGAAACGGTTGTATGCGCCGCGGCCCGGATCTTCGTCTATTTTTGCATTCTTAAAATCATCGTTCGCAGTCACGCCCAGCACTTCCGATTCGGTCCGCTGGTAATCGGGTGGAACGGTTCCGTTGAACAGCGGCACGAAATGGCAGGTACCGCATTTGGCTTTGCCCATGAAAAGGTTAAAACCCGCGATTTCTTCCAATGTAAGCGACTTTTTATCGCCCCGCATGTATTTGTCAAACCGCGAATTGAACGGATTTAATGATCGCACGAACACAGCGAGAGAATTCTGGATGTATACCGGTGGAATGGAGTCCAGTTCCGGATAGGCTTTTTTGAAAAGTCTCTGGTAATCAGCGTCCGTGCCGATGAGTCGGGCTATCTCCCCCATCGATCCATGCATTTCCTGTTTATTATGGATCACATCCGCCGCCTGGTCTTCCAGCGACGGCGACCGCAGATCGTAGAACATCGCCTGCTGCAATGCGGCGTACTGGATCGTGGGCGCATTTCTCCCGATGTTTCCATTGTCAAATCCTTTACTGGTTTTCAGCCCGTCGGTGTAAGCCAGCGCGGGTTGGTGGCACGTGCCGCAGTTTGTTTTTCCGTTACCGGAAGTCCGGCCGTCGTAAAACAGCTTTTGCCCCAGCGCAATGCGATCGGCCGTGGAGCGGAACCTGTCATTAGCTACCAATGCTTCGGTATCAAATGCGCCTTCATCAAATAAAGTAGCCACATCGCCCCTCAAAAGCCTGCGGTCATTCACAAATGCAATGGACGCTGCTTTCTGGCTTCTGTGAAGGTTCCGGCATATTGGATTGATATAGTCAACAATGAATGCCGCCCGGTCGAAATCATTGAAGTTTTTACTTTTTTTCAAAAACAAAATGGCCGAATCAGCCTGCGACATCAGCTTTTCAGATTGGGGTAAAACAGTGTCGTAGCTACGAATATATTCCTGAAATGAGCGCAGTACCTGCTGGCTTTCTTCCAATGCATTGCCGGAGGCCGGATTGTCAAAACCGGAAATGCCCAGGGTAATCAGCCGGAACAGTTCGAGCCGCAATGCATTCAGCACATGCGGGTCGGTCAGGGCGATATCGACCCATAAAGTTTTGATACGCTTGATGTTGACACCAAATTTCCGAACCTGCCTTACCAGCTCGTCTTTATCAAGTGGCTCATCGGTATAGATCAGTTCCTCGATCACCTGCAAACCGCCCGGTTCGAAAACGGCATTTTCTTCATCCTCCACTTCATCCAGCGGCGCGCCATTTACCAGTCTTACCGTTGTTGGAAAAAAATATTCCGCAAAAGCCTCCGTTTTTTTGTATTGCAGCCGGAGTTTAAGAAATTCTTCCCGAAGCATTGTGAGGTCATTCGACGTCTTTACTCTTCCCAAAAAGTCTTCATTCCGCGCAATTAATGTATTCAGATCATCCGCAAACTTCTGATATACAACTTGTTTTGGATCTTTTCGCACCGAGCAACCGCCTGTTAGTAATGCAAAAACCAACAACCAAACCACCCCTGAACCATTCTTCATACCCATAAAATAATGGGAAGGCCCTTCGAAAAGAGCCTTCCGTTTTCAGTATTATAAACGTTGAGATTATTGTTTGATACCGCGAACGATTACCGTCTGACCACCTTCCTTGTTGGTGGAAATGCCGCTGCCGTCCGCGCCTTTGTACTTTTCGTCCTGCCAGGTATGCGGGTGCAGGTTGACCATGAATGTTTCAGGGATTCCAACTACATCCGAAATGTCGATCATCGCCCCATACTCCCAGGTGCTCAATGAGTTATTGCCGACTGAATTGTATTTCGCATTGAAGACTGCGTCGTCGCGACGGTGGTTCATCTGCAGCATCGCCTTGCTTTCTTTGGTAGCAATGTTATACTGCCAGATAGTTCCGTCGTGGGCATTGTCGCGGTAGAACGAGTCGCCGTCTTCCTGCACATACACGTAGTTTTTGGTCACGCAGATGTTGTCCGGATTTACAATGAAATTCCCCGGATTGTCCTCCCCGTCCATGATGATTTCCAGCTTTCCTTTCAATGGATTACTTGGGTCAAAAGTCAGGTGATACACCCGGCCCCACATGTTTTTGCCGGCCACCGGTGTTACCTTATCAGCCTGGCTCACGCCTGTTGCCGTGAAATAGATCTCGCGGCCTTTTCCGTTTCCACCCTTCACATAATCGATATCTTCCACGCGGGCAAACTGGATCATTTTTTTATCCACCGTCTGGGCCTGCAGCTCGGTTCCCGTGCTCGTTTTCACATTGTCGAAAGGAATAAACTCCACATCGTGGATCTGTCCTTTCTGCATATCCGTTTCCACGCTTTCCAGGTTGGTCCGGCGCAATGCGTAAAGTTTTCCGTTATTAAGATCGCCCACTACGTCCGATACATACAGTACCAGCTGACCATTGGTGTCGTCTTCACCGATCACGATTACCGTTTTGCCCGGGAATGCGTCTTTTGGAAGCGGTACCGCATTTTCTGCATTCCATTTTCCGAATGCCGCCACCGTTCTGGTTTTGTTCTTTTTATCGGCAGCGCCAAAAGGATCGATTGCATGGGTCATAGATTCCGAGTTAGACTCACCGGCTGTCAGAAATACCGGCCCGAAACCATGTTCCTCCTTTGTGGCAAGCGTGGCAGAGCATAATCTCCACTGGCCGCCTTCTGCATCCACAATGTATTCTCCTTTAACAGGTTTCAGGTCTTTGTCAAGAAAAACGCGTGAAACGGAGAAATGGATCTCGTGGTTGTTGATCATCACAAAACCTTCGCCGTTCGGGTTTCTTACAAAAGCGCCGCCGTCCGGCTGGGCACCATAAATGAAGCCGGGAGATTGCGGAAGTACGTCGTCCGAACTGATCAGGGTCGTGATTTTGAGGTCTTCAAAACCAGGCATCGATTTAAGCAGTGAAGGATTGATGGACCTGTCGACCAGCTGGGACGAATCAACCGGGACCTGATGGTCCTTTAATGTACATCCGCCAGCGATCGCGCTGATAATGAGGGCAGATGCGGCTGCTTTTGTTATTTTGGTAAAATGCATGTTCACGGTGAGATAGTTTTTATACAAATCTAGGAGAACCCATGCTGCCGCATTTTACGGGAATATTATGCAATTGTGAAGAAAGGGTAACAGGCCGATCTGTGATCTGAAATAAGCGGGCCTAAAAACGCATTATAAACCCATTACCGAAGATCTGAATGGGATCAAACTGAAAATACGATGCATCGGTTGGATGAAGTCGATGATTTTGTGTAAGTTGGTTACAAAATAACTTTTCTGCCATGCTCCGAACCTCTATTCGCCTGATTGCTGTTTTTTTCCTCGCATTTGTCTTTCATGCCTGCAAGAAAGACGAGGTCATTTCACCTGTGGAAGAAAAAACTTTTACGATTGATCCGGAGTTCGAAAAGGAGCTTTTCAGACAGAATATCGACAATACACTTAACGGGTCAATTCGCGACTCCGAAATGAAGAAGATCGAAAGTCTGAGCCTGAGAGGCCTGGGCCGGATAAAAACGCTGAAAGGCATTGAGCATTTTGAAAACCTTAAATCACTTTCAATTTTTGATGTCAAAATCGATTCCCTGGATCTCAGCAAAAATGCAAAGCTCGAATATCTGTATTGCAGGACGATCGGGATCGAAGGAGGAACGCCTTCCCTGGTTTATCTGAATGTAAAAAACTGCAAGGCATTAAGGTATCTGGATTGCAGCTATAACCTTCTTTCAGAGCTCGATGTAACAGGTAATCCGGCACTGACCTTTCTTGCTTTTTCAGTAAATCACAATATTAAGGAGATCAATCTCAGTGCCAATGTGGCTTTGGACACTATTGAATGCAGTTTGCTGCCTAATCTTACAAAGCTGGACGTCAGCAAAAACACCCGGCTGAGCACCATAAATTCGCAGGGTTCGTCTATCCAATCACTGGATTTGAGCACGCTGGCTAATTTAAAAGCGTTGGATGTGCGGTTTTCGAGCGTTTCTGAGGTTAAGTTCAAAAACGCAGCTTTTCTGGAAGAGCTTCTTATTACAGGATCGAAGGTCACTTTCCCCGATCCCGCCATGTTCTCAAAATTAAAGATGCTCTATTTTGAATCCGGGCAATTTTCAACAAAGCTTTCACCCCTACCTGATCTTAAGACTCTGAATGTGTCCCATGTCAATGCGCCGGCAATCGACTTGTCGGGTAATAAAAACCTTGAAACCCTCACGCTTTTTGAATCAGCATTCACGGATATTAACCTGACAAATAATACCAATTTAAGGGAATTGGCATTATTTAACCTGTCCAATCTGAAGTCGCTCGATCTCAGCCGCGCTACGAACCTCACTTCATTCGGCAGTATTGAAAATAAGGATCTTAAAACCATTTGCGTAAGCAAAATCCCCGATCCACTGGGCCTGTACTGGCATAAAGACGAGTGGTCGACTTATGTGATATGCAAGTAAAAGGAACGATCGTTCAGCAGCGCTCAACCAGCTCGTTTTTCTGATAAAGATGTTCCCAGTTGAGGTAATGGCACAAACCAGCGAGCTCAGGAAAAAGGGTCTGCGCATTGAAACCCAGCATGTTGAGATGATCCATTAATTCTCTTTTTAAACCAGGGATAATGGTAAATTCCGTCACATTCACTTTCACCTCCTCATCCATTTGCATCGGGACAAAACCGCAATTCTCTTCGGAGTAAGGATGTACCGTAAACCAGCCGGACTGCGCGATGATCCGCTCATTGTTGAGTGACGGCCTGAGTACCTTCAACTCTTCAATTTCAAATGGGGAACCGAGCGACGTGGTTGCCGTTATCTCATCTTTATCAATTACCTGATCATTATAACCCCTGAAAAGGTACACAAACGAAGGTGTTTCGGAATCGTCAATGTCCCTGATGGCGAAATACAACGCTACTAACGGATTACTCGACCAATCGAGCAGCCTGGTCTTTAAACCATAATGCTGGGCAAGGATCAGTAGCTCCCATTCCTCCGAAACGGTGTTTGGCAGCAGCAGCTTTCCACGTCGTTTGAGGTCGAGCAGCATGCGTTTTTCTATGTTGGTAATGTCCTGGTGATGGTACCGGGCAATGGAAGGGACCAGCGGCGCATTGATCCGCTGGCCCCTGAAAATAAAGAAGTCGAACTCATCATTTTTTAAAGCTACAATGTCCCGGATAAACTGATCGATGGACTTGATTTCGATGGAGTTCATATTTTACCTAAGACTTTTCGACAATCATTTTCCGCTTTTCCAGAGAAAAGCTGGCCCCTTCAGCGAGAATGTGCATTTGCATCCCTTCCACAAAGATCGGCCGCATCTTTTTTGCTTCCTTGAAATTGGTTTTCTTGATATCATCCGCTTCGAGGATCATCGCCACGCCGGAGCCAATGGTGCGCATATGCTGACCACCGGTGATGACAAGCCCGGTATCTTCGCAAATGCCGATTGCGATAAACCCTGGTCTCATCAGCAGTGCTTCTGCCAGCCGGGCAAACCGGCCGCGGCTCATGAAATGCGTATCGATGATCGTTTTGGGCAGCAATGTAAATCCCTCGCTCAATTCAACAATGCCTTTCAGCAGCGACTCCGTACTCGAACCTTCCTCGATCATTGCCGCCGACATGGCCATTGCTCCTGCGCTGGTCCCGGCGATGACAAATTCTTCGTTCTGGTAACGCTCTTTCATCAGCGCTATAAACTTCGTGTCGCATATCTTGTCGATCAGCCTTTTCTGGTCGCCGCCTGTGAAAAAGACGCCGTCTACACCGGCCAGTATTTCGAGTGATTTTTTACTATCGACATTGCGGCCGGTAAGGTTCAGAATCGTCACCTGATTGCATCCGAGGTTCCCGAAGGTTTCCAAATACATCTCTCCCATTTCGTCCGGCTCGCTGGAGGCGGTCGTTATAACCGCCACCTTGGAGTCAGCACCTTTCATTTCGTTCAAAACTTCCTGTAACACGCCTTCATTCTCAAATTTGACATGCCTGGCATCGTCCGTGTTTTCCGCTTCATGGTCGCGTGCCTCTTTGCCGCCAATGGGTATGAGCTTTCCTTTTGGTAATTCCATGTTGTGTTTGCTTAATAAAGAGCTAATTGCGGTTGAGCAACAACACCCTTTTCTTCCTGCTCCTGAATTCGCTTTATATGAGATATCGCGTTTTTGATTTTGTCCGTCGTCAGCACGATCAGCTGGCCGGGGCGTGAATGCCGTATTGCATAATTGAGCGCCTGCAATTCATCCTGGATCACATTAATCTTGCAAAAGGGGTTTACAGCCTTAATGCCATGCCTTACCAGTTCAATAATTTCCTGGTGCTTCCGCCCGCGAAGGTCTTCATCCAGCCGGATAATGACTTCATCAAATATGCCGGCAACCACTTTGCCAAGCTCACGAATATCTTCATCCCTTCTGTCGCCTACCCCAGTGATAATCCCTAGCTTGCTGGTTGCCGGCACATTTCCCAGATACTGGCCTAATGCAGACATTCCGTGTGGGTTATGCGCATAATCGACCAGTAGGTCAAAATTTCTGAAATGGAAATGGTTTAGTCTCCCGGGCGTCGTTTCGTCCGAAATCTGAAAGCTGTAAAGTCCTTTCGCCAGTAAATTGATGTCTACCCCCTGCGAATACGCGGCCAGCACGGCGCCTAAAATATTCTCAATCATAAAGAGGCATTTGCCATCGAAAGTAGCCGGAATGGCCTGGGCATCAGCAACGGTAACTTTAATGCTGCCATTCACGAGCCTGATTTCTCCCTGCTCGTAAATGCAGGCCAGCCCGCCATCCCGAGTATGGGAAAGTACCCGTTCGCTGTCCGGATCCATGCTGAACAGTCCGATCTGGCATTTCACCCGCTCCCTGATCCCGTAACTTTCGTCATTGTCAGCATTCAGGATCGCAAAACCATCCGGACGTACCGATTCTGCGACGGTTGCTTTAACACGGACCATCTGCTCCACGGTATGAATGTCATTTAACCCAAGATGGTCTGCGGCGACGTTGGTCACGATCCCCACGTCGCACTGGTCAAATGCAAGTCCCGATCGCAGTAAACCTCCCCGGGCCGTTTCCAGGACCGCGACGTCCACCGTAGGATCTGTAAGGATTGTGCGTGCACTTGCAGGCCCGGTGCAGTCGCCTTCCTCAATCATCACATCATTGACATAAATGCCGTCTGTTGTCGTGTACCCGACGCACGCCCCGCCTTGCTTCATCAAATGAGCGGTAATGCGCGTGGTTGTGGTTTTCCCATTGGTGCCCGTAATGGCAATGACCGGAATGCGGCCAGCTGCCTGATTTGGAAAAAGCATTTCCGCTACATCCTCCCCTACATTCCGCGGCTTGCCCGACGAAGGATACAAATGCATCCGGAAACCCGGACTTGCATTCACCTCGATGACCGATATGCCCGACGTTTTCAGAGGCTTGGTAACATCCTGGGCGATCACATCAATTCCGCAGATATCCAGGCCGATCAGTTTCGCTACCCGTACTGCCATCAGCACAATTTCCGGATGCACATGATCCGTTACGTCATCCGAAGTCCCACCCTTGCTCAAATTGGCAGCATCCGAGACAGTTACGCTCACATCCGACGGAAGAACGGTTTGTAGCGTAAGATTTTGCCCTCCCAGATGTCCCCGCAGCATGTCGTCTACCACGATGCGCGTCAGCTTGTTTTCGTGACCGTCTCCTCTGCGCGGGTCGAGGTTTGTCTGGTTGATCAGTTCGTGGATTGTGGAAATACCATCTCCAAAAACCATGGCGGGCGTACGTTTGGCGGCTGCCCTGAATGTATCGCCGATTACCAGCAGCCGGTAGTCGTTGCCGGTTACGAATTTTTCAACAATTACATCATCCGAAAACAAAGAAGCCCAATTGTAGGCTTCGATAACCGCATGCATATCCCGCAGATCGGTCGTAACGCCTTTCCCCTGGTTCGCATCCAGTGGCTTTACCACGATCGGATATCCGATTTCGGCGATAGCCTGGAAGAGTTCTTCCTCACTGGTTACAGTAACGCCGGCAGGAACCGGCACGCCTGCCTTGCCAAGAAGCACCTTGGTGGCATTTTTATTTCCGGCAAGTGACACGGCTATATTTCCGGTGCCGTCCGTAGTGGTCGCTTCGATGCGCCGCTGCCTGCTGCCGTAACCGAGTTGGACATAGCTTTCATCGTTAAGCCTGATGGCCGGAATGTTCCGTGCTTTGCAGGCATCAACGATGGATTGTGTACTTGGCCCGAGGCGGTTCGTCTGGTAAATGCTTTTGAGCTGCTGCACCACTTCGGTTACATTAAACGGTTTTCCGGCAATCAGCGCAGAAGCCATATCCACGGCTTTCCGGGCCGCCAGCTCTCCGGCACTTTCTTCCGCATATTCAAACACAACATGATATACACCGTATGCTCCGGTTCCGCGTGTCCGGCCGAATCCACAATCCATGTCGGCCAGCGATTGCAATTCAAGAGCGATATGCTCGACGACGTGCCCCATCCATGTTCCGTCTTTGACCCTTTCAAAAAAGCCTCCGGCATGGCCTTCCGAGCAAAAATGACTCTGCAAGCTCGGCATCGCCATTTTCAATCTGTCGTAGAACCCCTCGATCCTGTTGGTTGGCATTTCTTCTAGCTCCTCAAGGTCCAACTTCATTACTACCAACCTGTTCTTGCGCACTGACCACACATTAGGGCCACGCATGCACCGGATATCAATGATTTTCATACTGTTTGTGATAAAACTCTTTTAATAGATGTGGATGATTTCACTGATTCAGAAAAAATCAGATGGAGGCCGCTATTAATTATTGTGCCAGCACATCAAGCTGCTGAATGGTGGGATATGCTACGGTAAGACGCGCCTGCTTTATATTTTTCGTAGAAAAAGTTGCGCAATAGGAAGGGCCGCGTAGAGAATAGTCGAATCGTGGCAGAGTTTTTGTGAGGAGGCGCAGATTCAATTTTGAGAGTTTCATAAAAATCGTACAGATGTTCACCATTGCAATTCACGGCGGCGCTGGCTCCCTTACCCGGGCCTCCACAAACGACCAACAGGAAGAAGAGTACAAAAAAGGGCTTCGTGACGCGCTGGAAGCAGGTTATGCTGTACTTGCCCGCGGTGGCAACGCCGTAGAAGCCGTAGAAAAGTCGGTGATGGCTTTGGAAAACAATCCGTTATTCAATGCAGGCAAAGGCTCCGTCTTTACAGCCGAGGGCACACATGAGACTGACGCAGCCATGATGTGCGGCCGCACGCTGGAAGCCGGCGCAATTGCCGGCGTGACTAATGTCCGCAATCCCATTAGTCTGGCGAGGGCGGTGATGGAGCAGTCTGAAAATGTGCTGCTGGCGGGAAATGGCGCCATGGATTTTGCAAAAGCACATGGCGTCGCATTTGAGGCAAATGAATATTTTGACACGCAGCACCGGCGCGAAGAACTTGAGAAAGCGCAGGAAAAAGAAGAAGGAAAAAACACCGGAAAAGGCACGGTAGGCGCAGTAGCGCTCGACGAGTCGGGAAACATTGCCGTGGCTACTTCTACGGGCGGCATTACCAACAAAAAATTCGGCCGCGTCGGCGACAGCCCGGTGATCGGCGGCGGTACTTATGCCGATAACCATACGTGTGCGGTTTCGTGCACGGGCGACGGGGAGTTTTTTATCCGGCTTGTGACTGCTTACGACGTTGCTTCCCTTGTCCGGTACAAAAACATTATGTTAAGCGAAGCTTGCGACACCGCCATTCAGAAACTCACGCAGCTGGGCGGTGAAGGCGGATTGATCGCATTGGATACAAAAGGCAATGTTGAGCTGAAATTCAATTGTGAGAGTATGCTCCGGGCCTGGAAAAATGATCGCGGCGAGGGAAGCATTAACGTTTGGCAAAATGAGAAATAGACTGGTTCCGTCAATGACTGACGCGACGCATTGCGCCTCAATACGGCAGGGCTGTGTCGTGGTTTTGTAAATCGGAAAGAATAATTTTCAGCGTATCGATGTGCCGCTGCATTTCATCCTTGCGCTCGAGATGATCCACCGATAGCGATGTATACCCTTTCTGAGCATAGTCGACTTCAAGTTTGCGGAGAAGGTGTTTGCGTTCTTCCATCATCCTGAGAGCCACCCAAAGTGTGGAGCTTGCTGTTTCAGCCTGCTTTACGACCAGATCGCGTTCAGTGTAAGCATGCCCGATGTGGCACCGGTAACGGCTGATGATATCCCCTTTTATTTCCCACAGGTTCCCACCACAATCAGGACAGGCAAAAACACTCTTTTCCGCAAGCTGCTCGACGGCATCTATGCCTACCGCCGTTTTTTCAGCTATCTGAGATTCAAGTACCACATCCTCCGGCGCCGACATCTCTAACTTCCCGCCAGTACCGGTGAGCTCGGTTAAAAGCCCGCCTATCGCGCCAAGCTCACTGACATAGTCCACATCCATGTTATTGATTACCGAAAGAGGCATGTCCGGGTATTCAGCCTGGTTGGGGTCCTGCACGATGGAAGTGCCGCCGCTTCTTTTGATGGCCCACATACCCGAAGTCCCATCATCCAGCATCCCACTCAATATAACCCCGATTGCGCGCGAAGTATAGGCTACCGCCGCCGAACGAAAAAGTACGTCGATAGAAGGCCTGAACCGGTTCTCATGCGGGCCTGACCCGAGCAAAATGTTACCGTCCTTCACCAGCAGGTGCTGGTTGGGAGGAGCTACATAGATATGTCCCGCCTCTATTGCGGCGCCGTTTGTGGCCATACTGCATTGCATGGAAGTGACCTTGCTCAACCGGTGTACCACAAAATCACCAATCCCTTTACGCGATAAATGCAGCACGATACAGTAAGCAGCATCGAGTCCGACCGGCAACGTCCCGACCAACTCCGCGAGGGCATTCAGCCCGCCAGCGGACGCACCGATTACGACAATAAACCTGGGTTGATTCGCCATTTTAGTTATTTAGGTATATCGTGAACTTGCTGCCAACACCCGGCTCACTTTCCACTGCGATCCTGCCACCGGCTGCATGGACTATTTTACTGGCCAGATACAGCCCGATGCCATAGCCGTCCCCATCGGTTTTCAGCCTTGTGTATTTATCAAAAATGGTATTGAGATGCCGTTTATCCATGCCCATTCCATTGTCTTCCACAGACAGTACGGTCTGATTACTTTCTGCCGTAATCCGGACAACAATGACGGGCGGCCTCTCAGACCGGTACTTGATACCGTTTGCAATGAGGTTATATAGAATGCTTCGCAGGTTTTTTTTTGAAAAAATGACTTGTTTTACCTGTATATCCCTTTTAATCACAGCTCCGCTGGATTTGATCCGCTCGGTCAGGCTCCAGTCAATGTTATCGAGAAGCTCGTCGATGTCGACCGGCTCTGTTTCCAGGGCATTGTTTTCAATTCTGGCAACTACGGCAATCTCGCCGATCAGGGAGCGGAATTTTTGGACCGAGCTGTTTATTATAGGTAAAACCGCATTAATCTCCGGGTCATTGGTATCTATGGAACTAATGAGGGAAATACTACCTTCAATGTTAGTTAACGGATCCAGCAAATCGTGGGATGCGGTATGAACGAAATTATCCAGGTCTGCATTGATGCGCATCAGGGCTTCATTTTTTTTATCAAGTTGCTGCTGGATCGTTTTAAGCTCGGTAATGTCGTTAAATGTAATGATGGCCCCTGATATTTTTTTGTTGACTTGCCTGATATAAGGCATCGTCATAACCTGGAACCATCTGCCATCCTTCGTCTCGATTTCTTTGGTGACCACCGCATCGCCGGACAGTACCGCGCTGATGTCTTCAATAATCGTTTCGACCTTGAAATTGGTAGAAATATTCCCCAAAGGCCTGCCGACATCCGTTTCGAGCAGATTAATCAGCTTAGCCGCACCAGGCGAGAACTTGATCAGACGCAGCTGGTCATCCAAAAACAGTTGCCCGTTGATATTACTCCGGAAATAATTATTAAGATCGTCGTTTAGCTCGGCAAGTTCCTTGTTTTTGAGCTGATAGTCGGAGTTGATGGTATGCAGCTCTTCATTGATCGACTGCATTTCTTCACTGGTACTTTGCATTTCCTCATTGGCAGAAAGCAGCTCTTCGTTAAAGGACTGCATATTTTCTTCCTGGGAATACAATTTCTCATTGGAAGCCATACGCTCTTCTTTCAGGTCCTTTACTTCCTGTTCCAGGCTTTGTGTATACTGATTGAAATAGATTTCTTCATTAAATACCTGTTTGCCATTCGCTGCCGTTTCGCCGTCAGTTTCCTCGTAGATGCGCACGACCAAAAATCCATTGCTGCGACCTTTGTAGATCATTGGGCTAACGGACAATGTTACACGGACGATTTCCTGACCTTGTTTGATATTGATCCCTGACACGGAAGCTCCTTTATCGTTCTGCACCACGTTGTTGATGATTGCATTGTAAGCGATTGCCAGCGGGCCCGGAAGCAGCTCGGTAAAATCGGCGGGCATGATTTTCTGAAGCAGGAACCGGGACGTATCTCCATAGAGTTTCAGTATCCTTTCATTTTGATCAATGCAGATCACCAGCTGGCCAAGGTCTTTCATCACCGTCTCATTGACAGCATCGCCAACCGTCCGGTCCGAGACTTTGTATGCCTGGTCTTTTGCATACGCTGTATCCGTTTGCTTTTTATGATAGACGTCGGGAAGAGAAAATGATTCAAACCTAACCGCGTGGTGGGTTCCCTGGTTTTTATACACTTTATATTTTTTACTGATCACTTTCAGGCTTTGCATGATCGGCATCGGGTTTTCACTCGAACCCAGGAAAAGATAACCCTGGGCCCGGAGCCCGAAAAGCAGCATCAGGTAGATTTTCTTTTGAAGCGCCGGCGTCATGTAAATCAACACATTCCGGCAACTTATAAAATGCATGTTGCAATAAGGCGGGTTTTTGACCAGGTCGTGCTGGGCGAAAATAACCATTTTGCGAAGTTCCGGCCTGACCCTGTAATTATCGCCTTCGGCTTGAAAAAACCTATCAAGGCGCTGCTGGGACACATTAGCAACGATATTGGACCTATACAACCCCTTACCAGCTTGCAGCAATGCAGCACTGTCGATATCCGTTGCAAATATCTTCACCACATGCTCGTTGATCCTGTCCCCCAGCTGTTCATTAACAAGCATCGCCATGGAATATGCTTCCTCGCCCGTGGCGCAACCGGTCACCCACATTCTTACTTCCTGCTGGGGAGCCAGTTCAGCAACGATGGCAGGTATTACCTGGCTTTCTATGAAATTAAAAGATTCCGTATCGCGGAAAAATCCCGTTACACTGATCAGAAAATCCTTCGCTAACATTTCCAGCTCTGCTGGATTAGCTTTTAAAAATTCGATGTAGCTGCTCAGTTCACCAAAATTATTGGACGCTGCCCTTCTTTTTATCCTTCTTAGAATGGTGGAATGTTTGTAATCAGAAAAATCAAGGGGCAATTCTACGTCGATCAGCTCAACGATTTCACGTACATGCTGTTCGTCGTGTATGCCTGAGGCGAGGAAATCGAGCTCCCGTTTCACATATTCCTCGATCGCAGCAGGCATCGCTTCCGGTTCCAGGATATAATCCACCATTCCGGTTGCAATTGCATTGGAGGGCATGCTGTGGAATTCGGTACCGTCCGGCTCCCTCGCAATCACCAGACCGCCCGCCTTTTTTATCGCTTTGATCCCATCAGTACCGTCTGATCCTAACCCTGAAAGCACCACCCCGATTGCCTTTGAACCGTAGTCTGCGGCCAGCGACTTGAAAAAAGTATTGATTGTAATGCGGGGACTGTGATCATCCTTTTTATCAGTCAAATACAAACTATGCCCGCGGACGGTCATCACTTTATCATTGGGGATGGTATAAACCTGGTTACCCTTAATGGACATTCCATCCTCCGCCTGCTGCACAATAAGCTTGCTGTGCCTGGAAAGCAGCGCTACCATATGGCTTTGGAATTCTGCAGATAAATGCTGGACGATCACATAAGAAACGCCGTCACATGGGGTGTGATCAAAGAAAGTATTGAGGTCGTCCAGCCCGCCGGCCGAGGCGCCTATTGCTATGATATGGTGCGGTTCCGCTGTAAACATAATATTTCATCAATAGGTGAATAGTCGGCAGGTTGGCATTTATTGCTACCTGCTTAATTGAACTGAGAAAGAGAGAGTTTAATGCGTAGATCCCGAATTTGCCCGGCAATCTGGTGAAGTGCTGCTTTTTTAGATTAAAAGTATGCCAAGACACCGTCAAATGATAACGGTCACCGTATACTCATGAAATTTTCTGAAGAAATTTCATGGTAACAAAGGAGATTTCCTGGATCCCCATTGCTTTACCGCAAGGAAAGAGATCCAGGATTTTTCAGAAATAAGTCGCAAATATTACTACCTGATCTTATAGCCTGCCAATTTGACCACGTCAAAAGCTGCTTTTTTCAAAATCATGTCAAACGATTTGTCCACCGTCTCGGGGCGGAATTTGAGACTGACGGGTGATTCCTTAAACAATACGGAATACCATACAAGCCCACCCAGAAAACAACCTGCTTCATTGGCGTGGTTGGAATCAAATGCAAGCTTCTTGTTATTGTCCCACCTGTATCCGGCGTGAAGAGAGTAGGTTTGATCCGGTAATGCAGGGTATTCCGCATTTTCAAAATTAAAATTTGTGTCCGGCTTGTAAGCTGTTTTGGGGTACTGATTTATACGCCAGAAGGCGTCACCAACCGGCAGGATGTCAATGCCCAGTTGTTTGGCAATGGTATGATAGGCAGCCCTGGATTTCTCCCACATTTCTTTGGCACTTGCAGCAAATTGATTATCTGCAATCTGGGTAAACTTTTTGGAATCGGTGCGATATGCCCAGGTTTGATGTATGACAATGCGGGCCTCGGGAAGGATGGACTTAATGAGATCGAAAAGCTTTTTTGCATAAGGCGAATAGGTGGTTACATCTCCCGAATTCATCGAATTTTGCTGGATCGTCACCACCTCCCAGTTCCCGGCAGACAAAAGCTGCCGCAATGATTTCCCATTATAGGCTTTTCCTTTCGGATCCTCCGGGTTCTTTTCTGCTGCTTCGGCTATTTCCCAATGCCGCTGCAAAGAGCATCCGCCGAGTTCAGCGCGGCCAATTTTTAACGGATGACCACCTTCCGCAGCAAGCTGAGGGAGATACCTGGTCGCGTTTTGCGAAAAGCTGTTACCAATCAGAAAAAGCCGGAGCGTATCAGCCTGATTTCGGCCAGCCGACGCTGCGTCCGTAATGAACACCGTAAAAAGTACTATCAGGACAATTGAACCGGCTTGTTTGTTAAGGAATTTCACGAGGGTAAAGGTTGATTTAGATCGATAAAAGAGCGTGACCTCTCCTACTTACCCTATTTTCTGCCTTTTCGCGCAGGCATTTTTTGATACCGGCCTTGCGAAGTGGATTGTATGTATGCCCCTGGAATCGACCCGCGAACGGCCGACCAGTTTAAAGCCCAAGTGCATGATTGTCCCAAATCCCCCCTTCATTTGTTCGAAATGGCTTCACAGATTGGTGTCACGTTGACCTATTTTTGCAATAGTTCAACGTGTGTTTATATATACAAAAACGATATGAGAAAGATAATCGCAGGAATCAATATGACACTTGACGGGTTTTGCGACCACACCGCAATCAGCCCGGATGGTGAGGTTCACGAACATTACAGTGAAATGCTCAAAAACGCAGGCGTTGCCTTGTATGGAAGGATTACCTATCAGCTCATGGAGTATTGGAAACCCCTGGTGACCAGCCCGAGCGGCGACGAGTCGTCCGATGACTTTGCAGTAGCGATTGACCGCATTCCAAAAGTTGTATTTTCCCACACGCTGGAAAATATGGACTGGGAAAGTGCCAGGCTGGCGGATCGAAGCCTCGGGGAAGAAGTTCAGGCGCTCAGGCAATTACCCGGAAAAGACATTCTAGTTTGCAGCCGGAGTATAATCATCGAATTAATCAATCTAGGCCTCATTGACGAACTCCAGATCATGGTCCACCCTGTCATTGCAGGAAGCGGCCTGTCATTGTTCGAAATGATAAGCGATAAAGTTTTTTTGAAGCTCGTTAATACGAAAACCTTTGGTTCCGGCGCGATAACGCTGTATTATGAGCTTAAAGAAAATAACGCCTGATACCTTTTGCTCACACTTTGCTTCTCATACTTCTCACGATTGCTATGACCATCCCCACGAAAGTGACCAAATAAACAATCCCCAAACCTACCTTTTTGAATCTAAAGGTTTCAAAATCAAACTCCTTATAGAGCGCAACGCCTACAACAACCGCCAGCATGGTAAAGACTACCGGCAAACCTTTTTGTTCATTCTTCATATTTTTGGGGTAATTTTTATGAACACCGCAAGAAAAGTCTATATAAGAGAGAAGTTTAAAAATCCTACTTCACGTCAGTAAAGGGACAGGTGGCAACAAAAATGCCGCTCCTTATCAGGAAACGGCATTTTTGTTGAGATACGAGAAAGATGAACAACTGCATACATTAAGGATGCCCGCTGCCACCTGCGGCGCCGTAGATCTGTCCGGTTGAAAAGCTGGCGCTGTCGTCGGCGAGTTGCACGTAGATCGATGCCAGCTCGGCCGGCTGCCCGGGCCTTCCCAGGGGTGTGGCTTCCCCAAATTTCACGATCTTATCCTGTGGCTGCCCCCCGCTAACCTGCAATGGCGTCCATACCGGACCGGGCGCTACACCATTTACACGGATGCCTTTCGGCCCCAGTTGCTTGGCCAGCGACTTTACAAAAGCAACATTCGCAGCCTTGGTCTGTGCATAATCAAACAAATTTTCCGACGGATCATAAGCCTGAACCGAAGAAGTGGCGATAATCACTGACCCTGCGGGAAGGTGCGGCAATGCAGCCTTCGTAATCCAGAATGGCGCGTAAATATTGGTTTTGATGGTAGTGTCAAACCCTTCCGAGGTAAGTTCGAGCAGCGATTCCACCGCCTGCTGGTGCCCGGCGTTGTTGACCAAAATATCCAGACCGCCTAGTTTTTGCACAGCCTGGTCGACCAGCTCCCGGCAAAAGGTTTCCTGCCTTATGTCACCTGGAATTCCAAATCCCTTCCTGCCTTCGGCTTCAATCAATGCGATTACCTCGTCCGCATCTGATTGTTCATCAGGCAAATAATTGATCACAACATCGGCCCCCTCGCGGGCATAGGCAATGGCGGCCGCGCGTCCGATCCCCGAATCACCTCCGGTTATTAAGGCTTTTCTTCCGCTCAACCGCCCCGATCCTTTGTAGGATTTCTCGCCGTGATCAGGCTGCGGCTCCATTTTTGAGGCTAGTCCCGGCACTTGCTGCGGCTGTTTGTTAAATGGCGGTTTGGGATATTTGTCGATCGGATTTTGAAGCGTCGTGTTATTTGTTTCAGACATGTCGATGAAGTTTTAATGATGAATGGCGAACCCTGTTTTCAAAATTTGGTTCCAGACCCATACCTTAATAAAACTCTGCCAATCATTGGTCCTTATTCTCGATTTTACGGATTATCGAATAAATATCAGTTCTTCTGTCTTTCAGATTCCGGACACTTCCAAATTGGTTCAATTCCCTTAACATATCAATATCCACGTCGGCAATCAAAATCATTTCTGTATTCGGGGTTGCTTCCGCTTTTATCCCATTCGTAGGAAAAGAAAAATCGCAGGGCGTAAAAACCATGGACTGGGCATATTGAATGTCCATATTGTGGACCTTCGGCAAGTTGCCGACACTGCCAGCGATTGCAACATAACATTCATTTTCAATCGCTCTCGCCTGCGCACAGTTTCTTACCCGTGAATAGCCATTTTGAGTGTCGGTCAAAAAAGGTACAAACAGAATATTCATTCCTTCATCGGCCAGAATCCGGCTCAACTCAGGGAATTCGACATCATAGCAAATCAGGATGCCTATTTTTCCGCAGTCGGTATTAAATGTTTTTAGGGTGTCGCCACCCTGCATACCCCAAACCTTTGCTTCATCCGGCGTTACATGCAGCTTTTCGAAACGTTCGATCCCGCCGTCCCTTTTGCATAAATAACCTACATTATAGAGACTGTTATCAACGACTTCGGGCATACTTCCGGTAATGATGTTGATGTTGTAGGAAATGGCAAGCTCAGAAAAACGGCTGACAATTTTATCTGTATATTCGGCCAGCTTCCTGATTGCGTCCGGTTCTGCGAGATGGTTATAATCCGACATTAACGGTGCATTGAAGAACTCGGGAAACAAGGCAAAATCACACCTGTAACCCGATACCGCATCCACAAAATATTCAACCTGCTGCATCAGTTCATCAAAGTCATTATACAACCGCATTTGCCATTGTATCAAACCTAATCTGATAATCGACTTTTTAAAGGCAGCCTGATCTGAAATTTTCTCATAGTAAACGTTATCCCATTCCAATAGCACGGCATATTCGTTCGAGTCTTTATCCCCTTCCAGATAGCCTTGCAGAATTCGGGCTGGGTGAAAGTCGTTTGACAATTGAAAGTTCAAAACCGGGTCGTGAATATCCTTGTTCCGCACCTTTTCAATGTACTCTTTTGGAGACATCGAATCGGAATATTGATGGAAATTAGGGATCCGGCCACCAAATACAATTCCTTTCAGATTCAATTTCTCACAAAGCTCTTTCCGGTAATCGTACAAACGCCTTCCCAGTCGCAGGCCGCGGAACTTGGGACGAATAAATACGTCGATACCGTACAAAATATCTCCTTCGTTTGTGTGGGTCTTGAAAGTATAATTTCCCGTTATTTCTCTGTAGGTGTGCTTAGAATCAACTTTATCATAGTCAACAATAATCGATAATGCGCAGCCTGCCAGCTCACCATCTACTCGGATCCCCACCTGCCCCTCGTGGAAAATATTGATCAGGGTCTTGATGTGATGCTCCTTCCAATAGGCATTCGGCATACTGGAATAAGTCTCAATCATCATTTCCTTGATCTCCTGGTAATCTCCCGGTTTTAGAAAAACCAGCTCAATATTCTCAATTGATTTACTGTCTTTGTTTGTTTCCATAGTATTTTACTCCGTCTTACCCACCTTCACCAGGGTAATGCCGGTCATTATTTTAATTGTAGTCGGTTGATTTAAACTGTTTTACTTGTGATTGCATTGAAGGAACAAACATGGAACGCCAACTTTTTGGCATCCTCAAAATGATACGTGCGACCAAAATTGCGCACTACAAGTAAGGTAACAAAGAAACCGGCCGGAAGATTTCGTAATTCACGCCGGAATCGGATCGTCAGGCGCATATTAAGCTCATTAATTTGATCACTTTGTCAAAGCGCATGAGTTTCACGATTAAGGATTTTGGAAAGCCATGGTACGAAATTTATAGCGGCGTACCGCGGCTCAAAACAACGTTATAAGCCAATGTTTCATCAATCAAATTAAAAAACATGAAAAAGGTAATCACCAGTGTAGTTGCCCTGTTCCTGCTTGGACAAGGAGCACTTTATGCACAGTCAGCTAATAGCCAGGCAACAGCTAAAACTAAAACTCCCCAGGAACAAAGCGGTGAAGGAGGCAAAAACACTACTCAAAAATCCAAAAGAAGTAGTTCAAAAGAAGCGAGCTCTCAGGCCACTGCCGGCATTCCGCCTACGCACCTTGATCCCAAGAATTCCGTCCCTTTAAAGAGTAACCCGCAAAACGACGGTGTGAATGCGAGTCAAAGAAAAGCCAGCCAAAAAAGCCCGCGAAGCTCTAAAAAGAGTGATGCTCTGCCAGGTTCGACAAGTGGACGTTCCGGCCAGCAAGCGAAGCCGCAAAGTGCGCAACCTTAATTTATAAAAGAAGGGTTGCCGGCAAGCAACCCTTCTTTTAAATCAGCTTATCCGGCGTGATCGGCAGCTCGCGAATTCTCTTGCCTGTCGCATTGAAAACTGCATTCGCGATCGCGGGCGCGACGCCAATGATCGCGATCTCTCCCAAACCCTTACTACCCACCGGATCAGCCAGCAGATCAGGTTTATTTACAAAATAGACATCGATTTCTGGCACATCTGCATGGACAGGGACGTGGTAGTCGGCCAAATCTTTTGTAATGTAGCGGCCAAACCGGTGATCCATCATCGCATCTTCTGTTAGTGCCATTCCGATGCCACCGGTCGCGCCGCCGATCATCTGGCTTGCGGCAGTTTTTGGACTTACGATCGTACCCGCATCCGCGCAGCAAACGATTTTTTTCACCCGCACCTGACCCGTAAACGGATGTACATGAACCATCGCAAAATGCATAGAGAATGCATTCATCGAGTATTTATTGCGGTTCTCGTCGGGCTTGGACTCGTTCGTGGTTTCTATTTTATCAATGTTATTTTGTTTTAATAAATCACCAAGCGTCAGTTTTGCCGACTTTCCGCCGAGCTGGATTTCGGTTTTATCAAACATAAGATCATCCGGCTTCGCAGAAGTAAAAGCAGCATTGCCTTTGCCCGCAGCCATGGTAATGAGCTGTTCTTTTAAGGCATTGCACGCAGCCAGCACCGCAGGCCCCACGCTGTTCACCGTCGACGATCCGCCCTGTAATCCCGCATTTGGAAACGTTGAATTTCCGAGATGAAAAGTTATTTTCTCAGTAGGAAGTCCGGTCGTGTTCGAGGCGATCTGCACCATCGCTGTTCCTGTTCCCGGACCAATGTCCGTGATGGCGCAATGCATTACCAGGTTACCATCGCTGTCCAGCTCCGCGTGCACGGTCGCCGCATTTCTGTTAGCGCCAAAAGTCCCGGTTCCCATTCCATACCCCACCAGCCATTCTCCATCACGCAGGGAACCGGGCTTCAATTTTCTGTTTTCCCAGCCTATCCGCTTTTTGCCTTCCTCGTAACATTCCCGCATGTATTTGGTCGACCATGGCATATTTTTATCCGGGTCCGATTCGGTATAGTTTGCCAGCCTGAAATCAATCGGGTCCATGCCGATCTCATGCGCTACTTCGTCCATGGCGGATTCCAATGCAAAAGCGCCCGTCGCCTCGCCCGGCCCGCGCATCCAGATCGGGGTGGCCAGATTAAGCGGGAGAATCCTGTAACGCGTACTCACATTAGGCGATGCGTACATCATCCGCGTTTGCTGCAATGTGGATTCGGTGAATTCTTCGTAGCTGGAAGTCTGTCCAACAGAATGATGATTAATCGCCACCAGCTTTCCATCTTTTGTCGCGCCAACCTGAATTTTTTGCCACGTTCTTGGCCGGTAACCGACCATGGTAAACATTTGCTCGCGGGTCAAAACCAACTTTACTGGTCGTTTGACCTGCTTGGCGGCAATGATCGCTGCGGTTTCGTGCGGCCAGTTGTGCAGTCCGTTACCAAATGCACCTCCTACGAAAGTGGCAATGCATTTTACATTTTCTTCGGGCAAATTCCATTCTTTGGCAAAGTTCTTCTGGGTCATTTTCGTACCCTGGACTTTGTCGTAAACAGTCAACTTATCGTCGGCTTCCCAATGCGCGGTGATCGACTGCAATTCCATGGGGTTATGCACTTCGGTTGGCAGCACATATTCGGCTTCAAACTTGACAGGCGCACTTTCAAAGGCATTCTTCTCGCCGCGGTCGTAATCTGCGGTGGGCGATTTTGGGTTCTTTTTGCCCGAAGCTGGCAGCACCGCTTTTGCTGCATTTGCTTCCAGATCGGTCATGTGCTGTTCTTTATTATATTGGATTTTCACCAATGTTGCAGCGTGACGCGCCTTTTCAAAACTGGTCGCCACCACCGCCACAATAGGCTGATCGTTGGATACAATTTTATTATCAAAAAAAACACGGAGCGGCTGGCCTTGCGTTGATGGCTCAGATGGGTGCTTGCCCTTGGGCTGGTAACCCGGCACTTTGATTGCATTTACATATGATATCACCGCCAGCACATCGGGCGCACGCTCAGCAGCTTTGGAATCAATGCTTTTAATCGTTCCTTTTGCAATCCTGCTGCCAATCAGCACGGCATAAGCCATATTAGGCAATGCATATTCCGCGGAGTATTTGGCTGCGCCCGTCACTTTCAAGCGACCGTCCACCCTATCGAGCGGTTTGTAATCTTTTTTATCAAAAAATGCTTCGTTCATAATCTTTTCAATTCAGGGTTAAGGAGTTACACCAGGCCAGCTGCGTTTTTCAATGCTTCCACAATCACATTCGGGCCAAGTTTCAGTTTGAATGCATTGTATTTAAATGCCTTCGCACCTTGCATTGCAATTTTCGCCGCCTGCCTGAAAGTCTCCTCCGTAGCCGGTTTTCCCGCCAATGCTTGTTCCGCTTCTTTTAATCGCCACGGCTTGTGTGCCACGCCGCCCATTGCCAGCCTCGCCTCCTTGATCACCTTCCCATCCATATGCAAAGCCGCCGCCACCGACACCAGTGCGAATGCATAGGAAGCACGGTCGCGCACTTTCATATAATGTGCATTTTTGTTAAATGCATTGTCCGGGATTTCCACCGAAATGATCATTTCATTGTTTTGAAGTGTGTTATCTTTTTCTGGCTGATTGCCGGGAAGCCGGTGAAATTCTTCGAAAGGAATCCGTCTCTCGCCTTTTGGCCCGGCTACCACTACACTCGCATCCAATGCGACCAATGCAATGCACATATCGCTCGGGTGCACGGCGATACACTTGTCGCTCGTGCCAAAAATGGCGTGCATTCTGTTCAACCCTTGCAATGCGCCGCAGCCTGAGCCCGGTTCGCGTTTGTTGCAAGGCAATGCAGTATCGTAAAAATAAGGACAACGCGTCCGCTGCATCATGTTCCCGCCCACGGTCGCCATATTCCTGATCTGCGCGGACGCGCCTGCATTCAATGCCTGGGAAAGCAGCGGATGTTTTTCAATGATCAGCTTATTATCGGCGACTGCACTGTTTAGCGCCAGTGCACCGATGCTGGTTTTGCCATTTTGCTGCTGAATGTCTTTAAGCGGGACCATATTAATGTCCACCAGTTTGGTTGGCGCGGTAACGTTCCGTTTCATCAAATCCACGAGGTTGGTGCCCCCGGCGATGAATCTTGCATTGCTGTTGTTTGCCAAACCGCTTATTGCCGCTTTCGCAGTTGTAACACGCTCGTATTGAAATTGTATCATGATTTCTGCCCCCCGTTTTTAACTTCTTGAATCGCCTTCACAATGTTGGGATATGCACCGCAGCGGCAAATGTTCCCGCTCATAAACTCCCGGATATCCGCCTCATTGCTGGCATGACCTTCATTAATGCAGGCCACCGCTGACATAATTTGTCCGGGCGTGCAGTAACCGCATTGGAAACCGTCGTGTTTGATAAAAGCCTGCTGCATCGGATGCAGCTCCTCTCCTTTTGCCAAACCTTCAATGGTCGTAACTTCCTGTCCTTCATGCATAACCGCCAGGCTGAGGCACGAAAGTACGCGCTGACCATTCACATGCACGGTGCAGGCTCCGCACTGACCATAATCACATCCTTTTTTGGTTCCGGTCAAATCCAGCTGCTCGCGTAATGTGTCCAAAAGCGTTGAACGCGGCTCTACATTAAGCTGCTTCTTGACGCCATTGACCGTCACATTGACGGGTGTAGTTTCAAACGCCGCGCTGATTTTTTCTCCAAGATTATGCTCCGCAGCTTTGGCAACGGCAACAGGGGCGACAGCTATTGCAGTCAGAATAGAAGACTTTTTGAGAAAATCTCTTCGCGATTCGCTGCCTTCCCGCTCAGGTTCATATTTTGATTTGCTTTTGTCCATGGTGATAAGTGTAATTGTGCGGTTGTTCTATAAAAATCAATCCAGGGCCTGACCGATCAGCGTTTGATTGAAATGGACATCGATTGTCCCGAAGTTTATATGTTCTTCACAACTTTTGCAGGAACGCCTGCTACGACGGTATTAGGCGGCACATCGCGGCTGACCACCGCACCGGCTGCGACGATTGCATTTTCTCCAACACTCACTCCCGGAAGTATCGTTGCTCCCGCCCCGATCCAGGCATTTCGCTTGATAACGACCGGTTGCAGAAGAAGCGTAGTCCGGTCGGCAGGGTCTATCGGATGGTTTTCGGAAGTAATGTTGACCCGCGGCCCGATTTGTACGTTGTCTTCAATCGTGATCCCGCCAATATCCAGAAATGAGCAAGCATGATTGATAAAAACGTCTTTGCCCAAACTAATGAACCGGCCGAAATTGGTGTAAAACGGAGGGAATATGGTTGTCGAATCGTCAATTTCAGTTCCAATAATTTCGCTCAGCTTCTTCCTCACCTGATCCAGATCCAATGCCGACGCATTCATTTCCACACATAGCCGGATCGTCCGGGAAACCACCTCTCCAAACTTTCCATATTCGGCATCTTCTTTCCGGATCGGCTCACCCGCCCGCATTCTTTCGAAGATATCTTTGTCTGTGTTCATTTTTTTGATTCCAATTCAAAAGTCACCGTCACATTACCCGTGCCAACCGCTGCATCAAGTCCAGCCGTGTCATCAATGCGCCCAAGTCTGGTGTATGAATACTGTGTGGGGAAGCTTTTATAAAAAAGCACCAGCACGTTGGAGCCGTAAAGCATCAGGTCGCCATTCCGGATGTTTCCGGGGTTTGAAGCGTTTGCCGGAAGGTTTGACGGGAAGTTATAAAGCTTCTCATTTCCGTTCAGTTCACTCATACTGACTGTCAGCGGGAGCTTTGCTTTGAATGCGGTTGCGGTCGGACTATCCAGGAGGGTCGCGGTAAAGGTTTTTGAACCAATCGTGATCCTTAACCGGCTGGTTGAGTCAGCAGGAAGCGTGCCGGTTTCTTCCAGTTCCTCTTCTGAACTTGCCTCGGAAATGTTGTCGTCTGTTTTACAAGCCATGATGCCGAGTAAAAATAGGCTGAGCGCCCATGCCAGCCATTGTTGTTTTGTTATGAATGTTTTTTGGAATGCGTTTTTCATCATTTCAGTTTTTTAAAAATTTCCAGCATTGTCTCCTGATCAAGTGAATGCATATCTACCAGCTTCAAGGATTTCACCATTTTAAGCGTAGTCGTTTTGTAATGCTGGAAGTGCTGGGTTTTTAAATGGGATTGGTAAGCAGCGCTATCGGCATATATCTCAACAATCCGGATCTGCGTCGGCTGGTCCTTCGCATTCATCGGAAAAATCGCGATCACGCCGGGTTCCTTTTCGATAGACGCGGACGACTCTTCTTTCAGGATAGCATTATACTCATTCAGAAATTCCGGAACGATTTCGATTTCAGAGATCCGCACCATCATATCCTGTTCAATGACAGGAGTAACGGGTTTTAAAATGGCTTTTCTTAATGTATTTGCCTGGGTTCTGTTTATAAACTTTTCAATCAGCTCCGCTACATCAGCTAGTTCATTTTCAGTAATGCCAATGTTGGTCCCCATTTTCACGTGAGATTGCAATTGTGACTCAACGCCTGTCATAGATGCCAATGCAGAAATGGTTACCAGCTCCCGTTGCTGCATGGTCAGCACGTTGCTTTCAAAAATATCGGCGAACAGGTGTTCCTTCAAAAATGCGTCAATCCTTGGAGCAAATTCTCCGAAACCTGGTGCTGGTTTAGTCTGCGGTGTTTTGGTGAGTTGTTCCAAAACTTTTCGCCCCTGCTCGTATTTGTCCGTTGCGTTCTTATTGGCAATGGCTGGCTTCCGCTGCTTATCCTTGATGCCATTCGCCTTCCTCTTTTCAACCACATTCATCAGCGTACCGATTGCGTTCAGACTTCTGGGAAAACCTGCATAAGCATAAAGCTGGACTAGTATTTCTTTGGTCTCTTCAATGGTTAACCCGGCATCAAGACCTGCATTAAGCTGCAAAGGCAAGTTTTGCATATCGCCGGTTGCTGTTAGTGCTGCAATGGTCGCAATGCTTTGCTGCTGAGGAGTTAACGTCCATTTATGGTCTGTATCAGGCTGTGCATTCATACCGTTCATTTTCAACATAAGCATCAGAAGCAATATCCAAACCTGCATTTTATTTCGGCCCATGTTGATCGTTTTATTGTTCGTTAACTGCATTGTAATCTTCTTCCAAAACCGGCTTTAACCAAACTACATTGGTCTCCCCTTCATAGTTGGTGATTGCGATATGCACCATTTTGGTATTTGCCGCAGCTCCGTGCCAATGCTCTGTGTTTTCAGGAATGTTGATGACGTCGCCTTTTTTAATGGGCCGCGCTGTTTTACCTTTTTCCTGATAAAAACCATTTCCTTCGGTAACGATCAAAACCTGTCCCCGCGGATGCGTGTGCCAGATGGTGCGTGCACCCGGTTCGAAGGTTACGCTGCCCATCAAAAAGTCATTGTTTTTATCTTTTGCTATAAGCGGCGTCAGGAACGCGTTCCCTGTGAAATAGCTGTCCGGCAATTTGTCTCCCTTTGGAAAAAGAGCGCTGTTTTGATCTGTCATTTTCGTTGAATTTTTAGTTGTCTTACATGCTGACCCTGGCAACAATGTCCCGATAATGAGTACGATTGTTGTTAATTTGATGAAATACCTCATAGTTGCAGTTTAGATTAATGGGCTGAATTTCAACCCGTTTAATACCCTCTAATTCAATGCCAAAGGTCGGGTATACAGCCCGCCGGTTTTTATATACATTACTGGTTTGTTTACCACTTTTACTGATCCGGCATGTAACATGGCCGACCGCGAAAGGGAACCGCTATATTTGAATGATAATCAGCAAGGATATGGAGCAAGTAGAAAGGATTGATACGGTAAAGCAGTACAACGATTGGATTGGCGTGGACACGCTGCATCCTCTGGTAAGTGTGATCAATTTCAACGAGATCCCTACTGTTCAGCATTTCCGGCGCTACATGGGCATTTATGCGGTGTTTATGAAAAACATCAAGTGCGGCGATATCATGTATGGTTGCCAGCCGTACGATTACGAAGATGGAACACTGGTTTTTGTATCGCCCGGGCAGGTTTACGGCATTGATAGCAAGGGTAAGGTCACGAAACCATCGGGATATGCACTGGTTTTCCATCCCGATCTGATCGCAGGAACGCATTTGGGAAAAATGATCAAGGATTATTCGTTTTTTTCTTATGAGGTAAATGAAGCATTGCATTTATCCAAAAAAGAAAGAGAAACCATTGCCGATTGCTTTGAGAAGATCGCTGCGGAGATTGATCAGAACATTGACAAGCATAGCAAAACGCTCATTGTTTCCAATATCGAATTGTTCCTGAACTACTGCATGCGATTTTATGACCGGCAGTTTATTACCCGCGGCAATGTGAACAAAGATATTCTAATGCGTTTCGAAGCCTTGCTGCAAGATTATTTTAAGTCAGGCAAAACACAGACATTGGGCCTGCCAAGTGTTGCTTACTGCGCCGATATGCTGCATCTGTCCGCCAACTACTTCGGCGACCTCATCAAAAAAGAGACAGGCCACACCGCGCTGGATTTTATTCAATCAAGATTAATAGAAGAAGCAAAAGTGAAGATCTTCGAGGTCAATATGTCGTTCGGAGAAATCGCCTACCAGCTCGGATTCAAATACCAGCAGCATTTCACCCGCCTCTTTAAACAAAAGACCGGCGTGACGCCGAACGAATACCGGAGTTTGAACTAAACTTGAAGCGGGTACGCATTTTGTGTGGCGGAACACATTTACCCATTAGTTAACTTCATGAATATTCCCGCATTGACCGCATTCAAAAGCCGCAATTACAGGCTGTTTTTTGCCGGGCAAACGATTTCACTCCTCGGCACCTGGATGCAAAAAACGGCGGTTAGCTGGGTCATTTACTCACTGACGCACTCTAAATTCATGCTCGGCGTCAGTATTTTTGCCACCCTTTTCCCCTCCGCCGTGCTGACTCCCTTCGGAGGCGTCATTTCTGACCGCTATAACCGGTACCGCGTGTTGGTAATCACTCAGATCTTATCAATGCTGCAGGCGGTGGCGCTGACGCTGGTTGTTTACTTCGACAATTATGCAGTTTGGGAAATTATTTCGCTGAGTGTGGTGCTTGGGCTCATCAATGCATTTGATGTGCCAGCCCGCCAGTCGCTGGTGTATGAGCTGGTGGATGATAAAAAGAATCTTCCCAACGCACTGGCGCTCAATTCTTCCATGGTTAACCTGTCCAAACTGATCGGACCGGCGATTGCCGGGGTGGCCATTGAGCGGTTTGGCGAAGTGGTTTGCTTTGGTGCAAATGCACTCAGTTTCATCGCCGTTATCAGCTCACTGCTTATGATCCGCCTGCCGAAATTCCAGCCGGTCAAACATACCAAAAATATCCTGGGCGAACTTGCCGAAGGCTTGGTCTACATCAGACAGACGCCCGAAATCCGCTACATTATCATTATGCTAGCACTCGTGAGCCTGTTGGTGCTGCCATTCAACAGCCTGATGCCCATTTACGCCAAAGATATTTTCCAGGGTACAGCCTCCACATTCGGGCTGCTCGACAGTGCCATTGGTTTCGGCGCGCTAGCCGGTGCCATTTTTCTTGCGACGCTGAAACCCGGCACAAACCTCAGCAGAATTTTGGCGATCAACACATTTGTTTTCGGCGCAGGCTTGATCCTGTTTTCTTACACCAGCCTGTATCCGCTGGCACTTGTATTCATAGCGGTCGGCGCATTTGGTATGATGTCGCAAACTACCATCAGTAATACGCTGATACAGACGTCGGTAACTCCGGCAATGCGCGGACGTGTGATCAGTATTTTTGTAATGGCCTTTTCCGGAGGAGTGCCCATCGGCAGCCTGGTTGTGAGCTACATTTCGCAGCATATCGGCGTGCAAGCGACCGTGCTAGGGCAAGGAATTCTCGCATTGGTTATCGGAATAATGCACGTCCGTTATCTTAAAAAGAAAAAAGCCCGCCAGCCCGTTGCCCTTTCCAGAAAGCTCAACGAAGAAATTCCCCAGGTTTGACAAATCGGGACCTGCATTCACTGATACCTACAACCTAATCGAGTTCTTCCCCGATTTTAGAGGAAGTATTTTGCCTTTCCAGACAAATTTCCCTGAGGTCTTTTGAGGCAGATCAATCTCAGCCTGTATGTTGCCCTGCTTCACTTTGTAGCGGACTGCTATCGTCCCGTTCGGATGCGGCATTTCGCCGCTAATGTCATCGATGGAGCCCAAATGCGGGGTAATCAATACTTTGGAAAAGCCGGCAGCGTCACTATCAATGCCAAGAATCGTCCTGAAAAACTCGATGTTAGGACTGGATCCCCACGCGTGACAATCCGAACGTGAGGTACTTACGTCGGAAGTTTCAGCCCAGGTAGTGAGTCCCAGATCCATATTTTCACGCCATTTGCCGAGCCAGCTCAGGTAATCATTCCCAAGTCCGGCTTTGGTAAGCGCCTGATGCAGATAGAATTTGAAGTAAATAGACGCAGGAGCCAGACTCGTATCAGCCAGCATCTTGGTAGCCAAAGGTTTAGCCTGGTCAGCCGCCACAACACCCGAAAGGATTGCCAGCGAATTGGCGTGCTGGGAATAATTATCTTTTTCGGGCGTATTAGCGAAAAGCCCCTTCCCCGCATCCCAATATTTAGCCTGAATGGTTTTTTTCAACTGCGCGGCGCGACTTCTGTAACGTGCTGCCAGATCTTTCAAACCCAAGCTACTTTCCAGCTCAGCTGCCAGCTGGTAAGTCCAGAGTAGCTGCATGTCCAGTACCGCCGACTCGCCATTTTTCCCGATCGGCGCCATTCCAAAATCCCAGCCTTTTCCCTGCGACCAGTCCGTAAAGACCCAGTAGGGAACATTCTTTAATGAGCCATCTTTTTGCTGATAACGTTCAAAAAACGACAGAACCTGCCTTGCTCCCGGGAGTTTATCCTTGATAAAAAGGCTGTCTGGCCGGTATTTGTAATAATCATGCAACATAGCGACCCACCATAATGAGAATGTCGGGATCTGCTGATGCAGATCTGTTGGGTAGCGGCTTAATGTAATTCCCTCGGCAATGCGTGAATGGTCCATCAACGTCAATGCATTCCGGACAAGCCGGTCGTCGCCTGCATTATACATGGAAACCAATGCCTGAATCCTGGCGTCGCCGATGTATTGCAGCTGCTCGTAATAGGGGCAGTCCATATAAGTTTCAAAGGCGCAGAGCCGCGCGGTACGCCAGCCGATGTCCAGCATCTTCCCCATTTCGGCATTCTGGGTTTGAAGTTTGGCTTTTTGCTCAAAAGGATACCCAGTAAACGTGCCGTAAATGTCGTCAATCACCAGCGGATCTGCTTTTGTTTCTATACTCAATTGAATGTACCGGTAAGTCCGCCAGCTCAGCGGCGTGTATTGCTGGTTTGCCCCGCCGCCTGATCGAATGCTGTCCGTCCTGCCGACAAAGATCTTTTCATTCACTTCATTGCGGTTTCCTTTCGGGAGCATAGGCAGTCTGGGGCTGTTCAACAATTCCTTTTTCCCTATATAAAGTCCTTCCGAATAACCCATAGCCAGGCTCGCTTCCTTACCACCGCTGAATTCCAATGTGGGATAGGCATTGCTCAGAAATCCCTGGTCCAGCAGGATCGTTGCCCTGGTATTAGCTGGAATGGTCACGCTTTTTTTGGTAGCCGGAAACCCCGCCGGAACCTGAACGCCCTCCGCCTTTTTGGTAGCCGAAAGACGCTGTACCGTCATTTCCATTTGTGGCAGCTGCGATTGCACCAGCATCCATCCGGAAGAATTCACAGCCGCATCCTTGGTAAGCCCGGGCCCGATCAGGCGCGCTTTTACCCATTTACTTTCATCATACCCCCCCTTCTCCCAGCCACTCACATGCTTGCTCATATCCACGAGCTCAGCCGGGCCAGCTACATAGTAACCCGGCACTTTCACTGACAGAGGCTGGTAGCTGTCATCCTTGATCGTTTTCCAGCTGTCATTGGTGTTGAGAATTTCCTCGGCTGCTGTATTGCCTTGTAAAATAAAACCAGTCAGATACGAAATCTGCGATTCAGGTTTCCACCGGCCTTCATTCCAGACTACGGCGGCCACGATGTTACTGCCTGCATTTAAATACGGTGCAATGTCAACCGTTTCAAAATTCCAAAAATACAGATCACCCCGCGCCGGGCCTTGCGACACGTGCTTGCCATTTACATAAAGCTTGTACCGGTTATCGCCTGAAACGTGGATCACGAATGAGGAAGGTTTTACAGTCAGCTCGATTGTTTTCCTGAATTTATAGATGCCGTATTCTTTCAAAGTCAAATCCGAAGACGCATTGAAACGGTTGATAGGCTTGCCCGGCCCGGTAATCCATTCTGCCTTCCACGGTTTTTGTAGTAAGTCGGCCCTGAGCTGCTGAGCTGCGAGCGGCCAGGCAAGGAGTTGGGTTACCAGTAAACAGCAAGCCAAACGGGCATAGTATATCTTTGGTATCATGTATAGGTCTTGAGATTTTTTTAAATTAAGTAAGGAGCCATAGGTTTATACTTCCCGATTGACCGCCACATGGCGGGCAGAGAATGCGGATGACAACACGCAAGATCAGGATGCCGCCGATCATCCGGCCAGTCCCCATTTGCAGTGGCATTCTTGTAACCACGGGTAAAGAAAAATTAATTATTAAGACTATCTTGCCGCTATTCCAGCGCAGGCGCATCCCGCACCGGTATTTGGTAATACACTTATGCCCCAGAACACATTAATCTACAAACCATAATGGCAACAGATATCTTCGAAATCTTACGACTCAACAAGCAGCAGATCTTACAACTATGGCTGCAAAACCAACAGACCGACACAGAATTCTCGGATAATTTCAACACCGCCGACGAGCTTAGGGCACAGTCTGCTGAATTTGTTGACTTGCTTTTAAGCACGCTCAATGAAAACAACATTCACGATTTTTCTTCGCCAGACCTGGAACCTTTGATCGACTACGTTTCAAGTCTGACGATTTCCAGGGCCCGGCAGGGCTTTTCTCCGAGAGAGACAGCCACCTACATCTTTACCTTGAAAGATTCACTTTTGAAGGTGCTTAGCGACCAGATCAGCGGCGATCTGTCGCAACTTTATCAGGCGACCATCCAGATCAGCAGGTTTGTAGACAATATTGGTATACAAAGCTTTGAGACTTTTATTACCGGCCGGGAAGAAGTGATCTCCCAGCAGTCCGACGAAATGGCTGAACTTTCCACGCCGGTTATCCGGGTTTGGAACGGGATCCTTGCCATGCCCATTATCGGCACCCTCGACAGTGCCCGTACACAGGTCGTAATGGAAAACCTGCTGCAGGGAATCGTTGATACGGGTAGCAGCATCGCCATCCTGGATATATCAGGCGTGCCGGCCGTCGATTCGCTTGTGGCACAGCATTTGATAAAAACGGTCAATGCAACCCGCCTGATGGGCGCAGAATGCATCATTAGCGGCATTCGGCCAGAAATTGCCCAAACAGTTGTCCACCTGGGGATCGATCTTTCGCAGATGATCACCAAGGCTACGTTGGAAAGCGCGCTCAAATTTGCCTTCAACAGCCTGCAATTGGAAGTAAGGCGTATTCAGAAAGATAAAGTAATTTAAGAAGGATAAGCCGCTGACAATATGGAGAAAATTCCTATTCTTAAAATGGGAAAGTTTTTGCTTGTAACGATCCAGGTTGATTTATATGACCGTCTCGCACTGACTTTAGAAGAAGACCTGATAGAGATGGTGTTCAAAACAGGATCAAAGGGCGTACTCATCGATATTTCCGCCTTGTCCATTGTGGATTCTTTTATGGGCAAAATTATCGGCAACATCGCCGGCATGTCCAGCATCATGGATGCGGAGACCGTTGTGGTAGGCATGCAGCCGGCAGTGGCCATTACGCTGATAGAACTGGGGCTGCCGCTCTCCGGCGTGCATACCGCTTTGAACATAGAGAAGGGAATGGCATTGCTTCAATCCCGGATGAAGGCAGATCTTGACGATGATGAGAATGATGGCGACGATTAGAGAAAGCCTGATCGTCCAGCAGGAGCGTGATCTGGTAGTCTGCCGCAACCGCGTAAAGGAAGTAGCAGTCAAAATTGGCATGGGTATTGTAAACCAGACCAAACTAATCACTGCTACCAGTGAGATTGCGCGTAATATGCTCATTTATGGCGGTGGCGGGGTGATGAGGCTGGAAGTGATCACCCGGGGAAAGCAAGAAGGCATTCAATTGGTTTTTGAGGACAAAGGTCCCGGAATAGCCGATATCCAAAAGGCAATGCAAGATGGCTTTACCACCGGCCGCACGCTTGGAATGGGCCTGCCTGGTGCAAAACGCCTGGTCAATGAATTTACCATTCAAAGCACATTTGGAAAAGGTACGACAGTGAAATTATTAAAGTGGAAGAATGGATAGCTTAAAACAAGTGGTTTTTAACCTCACCGAACGCAGCTATCTGAATATATTAAAAAAGGATATCGTCCGGCTTGCCGAGCCCGCAGCTTTACCCGCAAAACGGGTGGCTGAGCTGGAACTGGTTATTTCAGAAATAGCGACCAACCTGTTAAAGCATGCCGGTGGTGGCGAGTTGGTAGTCCGGGTTTTATCTGAAAATGCAAATAAAGGAGTAGAAATCCTGAGCATTGACAAGGGTCCGGGGATGGCTGATCCTAACAAGATGATGGAAGACGGCGTATCTACAACGAACACCCTGGGGCATGGATTAGGCTCGATCAAACGGCTTTCCGATCAGTTCCAGCTCTATTCTTCAAAAGGCTGGGGCACTGTATTATTATCACGTATTTTTTCTCAGCCTGTACAAAGTCAGCAGGCCAGTGCCGGCATTTATCCCATTATTTTACCCAAGCCGGGTGAAAGCCTGTGCGGAGATGCCTACGTCTGGAAGGCTAACCCTTACTTTTTAAAGGTGATGCTTGCGGACGGGCTTGGGCACGGTCCCCTGGCAAACCTGGCCGCGCAGAGGGCATGCGAAGCCTTCCGGAAATCTGTTTTCAACAATCCCAGCGACATTCTCAATGACATTCACCGGCATGTTAAAGGGACCAGGGGCCTGGTGGCAACCGTGGCGGTCTTTGATCTGATCAACAAAGTATGGACGATCTGTGGCGTAGGTAATATCTCGTCCCGGCTGAGTAATGCATTAACCTCCAAAACGCACATGCCTTTTAACGGGATCCTGGGCGTTAATATTTCCGGAAGGTTACAGTCACAGAAAATCGAGAACGATACAGGGAGTTATCTGATCCTTTGTTCGGACGGGATTTCAACCCGGTGGGAAACGAGCAGGCATACTGCGGTTTTCAAGTACGATCTATCCATCCTGGCCGCCGTGATCTACAAGGATTTTGCCCGCCATTCAGATGATATGTCAGTTGTGGTTGTTAAGGTTAATTGAGGGAATTCATGAATGACATCATCGCTTTTAACCTTGAAAACGACCTGGACCTGGTGCTGGCCCACAGAAGATCCATGCAGCTGTGCGAGATGTGCGGCCTGGGACTGGTGGCCCAAACCGGTTTTGCTACCGCGGTTTCCGAAGTTGCGCGTTTTATGATTGATAACAGAAGTGATTCTGTATTAAGCCTTTCATTTAGCAAACCCAAAGACGGTAGGCCGGTGATCTGCGCAAGTATAAAAAGCCCTTCTTTAAACCGCTTAAACGTTTCCAACGAGAACTTTGAATATGCCAGAAGGCTGGTGAGCCATTTTGAGGTTTCGGCCTCATCGGTTTCCATCAGCTGCGAATTACCTAAATCAGTCACACTCACCCAAACGTTATTTGAACGGTGCAGGCAGGAATTTAAAACGGGCCAGCCGATTTCACCCTACGAAGAAGTAAAACGCAAAAACGCGGAGTTACAGCAACTGGCCGACCGTTTGGTCGAAAGTGAAAACCGTTACCAGGAGCTCACCGGTTCTTTGCCATTAATGATGTTTACGCTGGCCGCCGACCACCATATGCTCTATGCAAACCAGTCGTTTCTGGATTTTACCGGCAAGTCGCTGGAAGACCTGAAAGAAACAAATTGGTTGAATTGGATCCAGACACACCATCTGGATGCTGATCTGGAATATCTGAAGGAAAAACTCGAAAACGAGCAGCCGTTCCAGCTGGAAGTCAATCTTTCGGCTGCCGCAAGCCAGGTGTGGCATTTGTTGTCATTAACGCCGCAGCTGGACAGTTCGGGCGAACTGATGCAATGGTTCGGGTTTATTGTTAACATCCACGCACAGAAGGTAGTAGACCAGACATTAAAAGATAATGAAGAGTTGCGGCGGGTGAAAAAAATCATGGAGATCAGGGAAAAACAGCTCGACGACACGATCCAGGAACTCAATCGCAGTAACACCGAACTTGCCCGCTACGCATACATTGCATCCCACGATCTTCAGGAGCCGATCCGGAAAACCAGGCTTTTGGCTGACATGGTCATTGATAAATACCACACGCACATTCCCCCGGAAGCTCAGGATTTACTCCGGCGCCTGAAAGGTTCAGCGGAAAGAATGCAGCTTGTTGTCAAGGATTTGCTGACTTACTCAAAATTGAACTCAGGTCCGGTCTCACTGATCGAAAAGGTTGAGCTTTCCAAATTGGTCCAGCTGGCCACTTCAAACCTGGAATATTTGATCATCGAGAAAGATGCGACAATTTCAACCACTAATTCGCCAGTGATAACCGGCAATGCCTTACAGCTTTTGCTATTGTTCCAAAATCTTTTAGCCAATGCCGTCAAGTTCACAGCACCGGGAATTAAACCTGTTGTTGTTGTCATGGCCGATCTTTTGACAAAACAACAATCGGAGGCACTTAAACTCAACGGCCGTCATAAATGGCTGTGCATTCAGGTCATTGACAATGGCATTGGCTTCGACGAAAAATATACGGACCGGATTTTTGAAGTATTTCAGCGCCTCCATTCACAAAACGATTTTTCCGGCACCGGGATCGGCTTATCGATTTGCAAGAAGATCGTCGACCAGCATGGCGGCAAGATCACAGCCAAAAGCACCCCCGGCCAGGGATCTAATTTCACGATATACCTACCCGCCTAGGCATTTTCTACTAATTAATCCATCCGAAAAGAACTCATGCCCACCCTTTCGAGAAATTTGCGTCACGCGTTTTTTACACTGATTATGCTGCTTGCGATCTGCATTAACGCAGGCGCTCAAACCAGAAAAAACAGCATTCAAAAATTGCCGAACATCATTTACATCTACGCCGACGACATGGGTTACGGTGAACTGGGCTGCTATGGTCAGCAAAAGATCAAAACCCCGAACCTGGATAAAATGGCGAAAGAAGGAATGCGGTTCACCCAGCATTATACCAGTATGCCGGTGTGCGCACCTGCCAGGGCAATGTTGATGACCGGGAAACATGGCGGGCATTCGGCAATCCGGGGGAACCTGGAACTGGGTGGTTTTAAAGATGAAGAAGAACGGGGCCAGAAACCGCTGCCAGCCGGAGAGTTTACCATTGCAGAACTGCTCAAACAAAAAGGTTATGCGACGGCGCTGACCGGGAAATGGGGTTTGGGAATGAACGATACGGAAGGTACACCTACCAAACAAGGATTTGACTACTACTACGGATACCTCGACCAGAAACAGGCGCATAATTTCTACCCGAGCCATCTTTGGGAAAACGACAAATGGGATACGCTAGGCCAGCCGTGGTTTGATGTACACCGAAAACTAAAACCCGAAACCGCCACCGACGCAGATTTCGACGCATTCAAAGGAAAAGACTATGCGCCCGAAAAAATGACTGAAAAAGCGCTGGCATTTATTGAAAAAAACAAAGGAGGCCCTTTCTTTCTGTACATGCCGTACACGATACCGCACGTTTCTTTGCAGGTGCCGGATGAATATACAAAACAGTACATCGGCCGGTTTGACGAAAAACCTTACTACGGCCAGCAAGGCTACACGCCCACCAAATATCCGTTGTCAACGTATGCGGCCATGATCACGTATCTGGATTTGCAGGTTGGGATAGTGATGGCTAAAATCAAGGAACTTGGGCTAGACGACAACACCATCGTCATGTTCAGCAGTGATAATGGCACCACGTTCAATGGCGGTGTCAACGCTAAATTCTTCAATAGCGTAGATGGGTTACGGGGTTTGAAAATGGATGTTTACGAGGGCGGGATCCGCGAACCTTTCATTGCCCGCTGGCCGGGTAAAGTCAGGGCGGGGAGTGTGAGTGAGCATGTATCCGTCCAGTATGACCTGATGGCAACGCTGGCCGAACTGACAGGCCAGAAAGTGGATCAAACAGATGGGATTTCTTTCTTACCCGAACTGCTTGGCCAGAAAAACCGCCAGAAAAAGCACGAGTTCATTTATTGGGAATACCCTGAAAAAGGCGGACAACTTGCAATCCGGATGGGCAACTGGAAGGGTGTCAAAACCGATTTAAGGAAAAACCCCGGAAACGCCTGGCAAATATTCGACCTCAAAAACGACCGCAACGAAACCACAGATATGGCCGCCCAACATCCGGAACTGGCCAGACAGTTTGATGCCATCCTGAAACGCGAGCACCAGGATCCGGGTGTGGAAAACTGGCGGTTTTTAGAAAAGGTGATTGCCGGTGGGCGATAGCGGAGTTGCCGAAAGGCTTTGCCATAATACCTACTCTCACCGAAAAAAAAAGCACGGTTCAAGGATTAAAAAGAGATTGTTTGTGAATTAGTAAATAAAGGGTGAAGCTAATTACATAATAGCTTCGATAATCGCGGCTCTTTATCAGGCAAGATCTTTAAAATTCGCATCGTGACGCCAGCGCAATCCGATTTACAACTTTGGAATAAATTTCGCCAAGGAGACCGTGACGCTTTCCGCCAGATCTACCAGCTATTCGCTGGTGATCTTCTGAACTATGGCTATAAGGTCAGCGGAAACATACAGCTGATCGAAGACAGCGTCCACGATCTTTTTGTTGAGATCTGGCAGCGACGAACCAATTTGTCGGAGACGGACTCGATCCGTTTTTACCTGTTCCGTGCCTTGCGTAACAAGATCAGTACCAGCCAGCGCCGGAACCACCTGCAGGATCCATTCGAATCGCTTGAAACAAGCGCCGATGAATTCTTGATCGAGCAACACCTGATTGACGAAGAGCAGCGCGACGGTTTACTCCGCCAACTTCGCATTAGCTATAGTTTGCTCAGCCCAAGGCAGCAGCAGGCGTTGCATATGCGTTTTTTCCTGCATTTAAGAAACGAGGAGATTGCCGAACTAATGGGGATCAATTACCAATCTGCGTGCAAATTCATTTATTCCGGGCTTAAAGCGCTGCGCGAAACGGTCAGGATCATTTCACTGCTGCTCCCGTTTTTTCTGATCCGATCTTTTTAAAAAGTCTTCAAAAAAAGACATACTCTGAACCACCGTGCCATGACAAATTACCATCAGTATCATGCAGTCGACTTTGCCGCCGACGACTTTTTTAAGAACTGGATATGCGATCCCGATCCACACTCGGATGCATTCTGGAAAGCATTCCTGAAAGAATATCCCGAGAAATATTACGAGCTGGAAGAGGCAAAGATACTTATATCGAACCTGAATAAAATAGAACGGGATATTGCTACAAATGGGCGGATTGAGCGGTTATGGTCGCGGGTGGACGCATCAAGCCGGGATATTCAACCCATTTTTGCCAAAAGACTTTTTCCATTCCGGAAACTGGGCCTGGCTGCGGCCTCTATTGTATTGGCATTGATCGCCTATTCGTTCTGGCTAAAAAAACCGGACACCGGAGTCATACCTGCCAGCGCTCATTTTGCCGCTAGCAGTGAATGGGAAGAAATCAGTAACACATCCGCAAAACCGCTGCTGGTCCGCCTTCCCGATCAAAGCGAAGTGATCTTAAATAAAAACAGCAGCGTGCGATATCCCGCTCGATTTGATGCAAAAAAACGGGAAGTACTGCTGATCGGAGAAGCATTTTTTGATGTAAGTAAAAATCCCGAAAAGCCTTTCCTGGTATACTCTAATGGATTGGTGACCAAAGTATTAGGCACCAGTTTCACGATCAGGTCGGTGGCTAACGAGCCCGACGTGACCGTTTCTGTAAAAACCGGACTGGTATCTGTTTATTCCGAACGGCGGAACAAGGATTCAGACCCCGAGGCCGAAGGTATCGTACTGACTCCCAATCAAAAAGCAGTATTTCAAAAGGATAAAGCTTTGCTGAGCAGAACATTAGTCGAAAAGCCGGAGGTAGTGGTACCGGAAGCTGCACTACCTTCTTTTATTTTCGAAAACGCCCCGGCCGCCGAGGTATTTGAAACGCTCGAAAAAGTCTATGGAGTAGATGTCATTTTCGACGAACAGGTCATGAAAAATTGTACGCTCACCATGGACCTGAGCAAGGCCGACCTCTTTGAAAAGCTGGTAGTGATCTGCAAAGTGCTTGATACTGAATACAAACTGATCGACGCGCAGGTGATCATTTACGGCAAAAGTTGCTAAGTCCCCCGATTTTCCTAACCCTAATGTATATGTGAGATTTATGAAAAAACAACTATTCCTAACCCGTTTCTTTTTCCTGTTCATGCAGATATCCGCGTTCCAGCTGATGCTGGCCGCGGTGTTGGCAGGCGGATCTGTGGCCAGTCCCGTGCTGGCACAGGAGCTGCTCAATCGCAAAGTAAACCTGAAAGCCGAAAAATGGGAGGTTCGCAAGGTTTTGCGCTCGATCGAGCAACAGACGTCGATCCGGTTTGCATACCGGCCAAAATCAATACCGGTCGAGCAAAAAATTTCCCTTTCTGTCAGCAATATGCCATTATCGGAGGTGCTCGAAAGGGTAATGAAGCCATTGCATCTGAAATACGAGGTAGTCGGCGAGCAGATCGTTTTGAGTCCCGAGCAAAACACCCCGGCGGAAAATACCGGCCAACTTTCTTCCCCGGGACCTGCGCAGATCCTGGAACGGACGGTGACCGGGAAGGTTTCGGATGATCATGCAGAAGGACTTCCGGGCGTGAGCGTAGTTTTGAAAGGTACCCAAAACGGTACGATCACCGACGGCGACGGAAGGTATTCCCTGACATTTCCGCAGGATGAAGGCGTGCTGATCTTTTCGTTCGTGGGTTACATGCCCCAGGAAGTAACACTCGGCAGCCAGTCGACCATGGATGTAACGCTCATGTCGGACACCAAAACCCTGGAAGAACTTGTGGTGGTGGGTTACGGCGTTCAGAAAAAAACGGACCTGACAGGCTCGGTGGTTTCAGTAGGAGAAAAGGATTTTACGCAGGGGGTAAATAACTCGGCGCTGCAACTGGTGAATGGAAAGGCTTCGGGTGTGCAGATCAGCCAGTCGAGCTCGGCGCCAGGCGGCGGGATCAGCATCCGTATTCGCGGCGCAGGTTCCATTAACAGCAGCAATGAAGCACTGATCGTCGTGGACGGTCTGCCAGGCGCATCTGCCACTTCCATCAGCCCCGATGATATTGAATCGATACAAATTTTAAAAGATGCCTCGGCCGCAGCGATCTATGGTTCACGAGCGGCAAACGGCGTGGTACTGATCACGACCAAACGGGGCAAAAAGGGTGCTACAAGGGTCAATTACAATGCGTACATCGGCATTCAGACGGTCGCAAAGAAAATGGAAATGCTCGACGGGCAACAATATATGCGGGTACTGAACGAGCTTTCGGCTGATCAGGGCGGCCAGCCACGGTTTACAGAAGAGCAAATGCGCACAGTGGGAACCGGTACCGACTGGCAGGATCAGATTTTCCGGAAAGCGGTGGCGCACAACCACCAGCTTTCTTTCTCAGGGGGATCAGACAAATCGGCTTTTTATCTGGGAGTCAATTACCTCAGTCAGGATGGCGTCGTAAAACGGTCGGGTTTAAAAAAGTATAATGTCCGTCTGAACTATGAGCTCAATCCGAGTGACAAGTTTAAAATAAACCTCAATCTCAATACCAACCGAAGTATCAACAACAGTATTTTAACGACCAATGCGGGGAATGAATCTGCTGGTCCGATCAATACGGCACTTCAGTTCGACCCGACCATCGCGCCGGGGCTGAATGCATCGGGCAGGTATCCATTCAATTCACTCATCTCTCTGGAAAATCCCCTAGCCCTGATCAACGGCGTCGATCAATCCAATGTGAGCAACCGTACGTTTGGAACATTGTCTTCTGAGTACACCATTCTCAAAGGCTGGACTGCTACACTCCGGCTGGGCGGAGACATCGAAAACCAGCGGAGCGATAGTTATGTCAGCACCGCAACCCAGCGCGGACTCGCATCCGGCGGGAATGGAAATGTGATTTCACTTGAAGATAATCACTGGATATCCGAGTTATTTACAACCTACAACCGGACTTTCAACAAACACCAGATCTCTGTGCTGGGTGGGGCTACCCTGGAAAAATACGAATCCAGGCTTGTAGGCGCATCTGCAATGGGTTTTTTGTCTGATGTAAGCCTTACCAATCTGTTGGAGAGCGGCGATGGCGACCGGGGCGACAATGTTCGCAGCAGCCGGTCGACCAATAAGCTGAACTCTTATCTGGGAAGACTTAATTATACATTCAACGAGAAGTACCTGCTTACCGCCTCGATGAGGGCAGACGGTACGTCCCGGTTTTCGGACAAAAACAAATTTGCATTCTTCCCATCCTTTGCGCTGGGCTGGCGGTTGTCGGAGGAATCTTTTCTCAAACAAACCAACCTTTTCAATGATCTGAAACTCCGGCTGAGTTATGGCAAAAGCGGTAATCAGGCGATCGGTAACTTCGAAACTCTCCAAACCTTTATTGCAGGCGGCAGGGCGATCCTCGGTGGCGGACTTGTGCAGGGCGTAGAGCCGGCGCGCATCCCGAACCCGGATTTGAAATGGGAAACCACGGAGGAACTGGATTTAGGCATTGATTTCAGTGTTTTGCAAGGAAGGCTGAGTGGTTCTTTGGAGTATTTTATTAAAAATACCAGTGATCAGCTTTTCAACAAACCTCTTCCGACCACATCCGGATTCGAGAACATCCGTGTCAACTTCGGAACGGTACGTAACCGGGGAATCGATCTGATGCTGGAATCAAGGAATTTTGTCAATAACTTCAAATGGAACACGACTTTTACATTCTCAGCACTTCAAAACGAGGTAGTGGAACTGCCTGATTTCATTCCGCAAGTGATCACAGGAAACATCGGATATACCAGCAATTACGCGATTGTACGGACCGGAGAGGCAATGCGGTCATTTTACGGCTATCAGGTAGAGCGCCTGTTTCAAACAACCGATGATATTGCTTCTTCGGCACAGCCTGGCGCAAAACCAGGGCATCCCAAATTTGTAGATCAAAATAATGACGGAAAAATCGACCCGAACGACCGCGTGATCCTGGGCAGTCCTTTTCCAAAGTTTATTTTTGGTTTGAACAACACCTTTGCCTACAAAGGATTCAATCTGAATGTACTGATTACGGCGGTAGAAGGCATTAAAACACTCGATGGAAACATCATCGAATCCCTGTATCCGATCAATTTCGAAAGAAACCGCCTGACGGCCCATTACCTGGACCGCTGGACGCCTTCCAACACGGACGCCAAATATCCGTCGGGTGTAAATCCCAGTTCGTATGGCGGCGCGCTCGCGATCAATTCCATGACCGTAACCGACGCTTCCTTTGCCCGGCTTAAAACCGTTACGCTGGCTTATGACATTCCATTTTCAGGAAAAAAGATCAAGTCAGCCTCGGTATACCTGGCGGCAGACAATCTGCTGACAATCACAAAATTCCAGGGTTTCGACCCGGACGCCAACGCTTCCGGCACCGCCAACTCGCTTACGGCAAACACGGCCACCGCCGGCGTTCCAGCCGGATCCATCGAGCGCGCCAGCTACAACAGTTATCCGTTGAACCGTACGTTCCGGGTTGGTTTAAACATCGGTTTTTAAATGAGAACGATCATGAAAAAGATACATAACCTCACTACCCTCCTCTCCTTTTTGCTGATTTGCATGACGCAAACGGCCTGTAACGAATTCCTGGAAGAGGACGTTTATACGCAGTATGCGCCCGAGGACTTCGTAAAAAGCGAGGACGGGATCAAGAAAGTGCTGATCGGCGCATATAGCCGCCTGCAGGTGAACGGCGGGATGCGCGAAGACCAGTTTACCCTTTCTGAATTTCCGACAGACATCACGCTGGAAAGCGGCGGACAGTTCGAGAAGGACGCATTGCCTTTTATCAACTTCCAATGGGACGCTTCCTCTGCTTTCCTGCGGACGATATGGGTGCAGATGTATACCGCAATCCGAAATGCAAATGTACTGCTCGAAAATATCGACAATGTTACCTCACTGCCCGCCGAGCGGCTGGCGCAATACAAGGCAGAAGCCCGCTTTATCCGTGGGGAAGCTTATGCGCATTTGCACCGGTATTTCGGCCCCGTGCCGCTGGTGCTCACAACCTCTACCAGCGATTTACAGCCTGCAAAACCTTCCAATGAAGAATTTGTGGCATTTATTTCACAGGAATTATTGGAAGCGGCCCGCGACCTGCCGCTGAAACAGGACCTACTTGGAAAAGCGGACAAAGGGGTAGGCCTGGCGGTTCTGACTAAATTTTATCTTAATACAAAACAATGGCAAAAAGCCGCCGACGCAGCCAAAGAAGTAATCGATTTGAACAAATACAAACTGTATCCGGCGATCGAAAATCTTTTCGCGGTGGAAAATGAAATTAATGGCGAGTACATTTACATTTATCCCTGCGTGGCGCAGGGACCGGGCAACTTGTATATGGCGCACGCATTTCCACCCAACTATCCGATCCGCAGCAATTGGATCAACTATGGCGCGCAGTTCAGGACCTATACGAGTTTCGTAAAATCTTTCCACCCGCAGGACCGCCGCCTCAAAATGTTCGTAACCCAATATACGGATACGAATGGCAAGACATTTAATCTGTTGCAGGATGCCAGCGGAAAGGCGCTCGACGACGCCCGCAGCTTTAAATACACTCCGGACCCGAATGCGATCTCCCAAAATAATGGCAATGACATTCCGGTGATCCGGTATGCCGACATCCTGCTCAGCCGTGCAGAAGCACTCAATGAGCTAAATGGCCCGAATGCGGAGTCGGTCAGTTTGCTTAATCAGGTGCGTGTGCGTGCCGGAGTGCCTGAAATGACACTGGGTAATTTTGCTACCAAGGAAAGTTTGCGAGATCACCTGTTACAGGAACGTGGCTGGGAGTTTTTTACTGAGGGAAAAAGGCGGGAGGACCTGATCAGGACGGGTAAGTTCATATCAAGTGCCCTGGCGAGAGGGAAAACGGCAAAACCGCATCACGTACTGTATCCATTACCTCAATCGGAAATTGATGCGAATCCTAATTTGAAACAAAACGAGGGCTACTAAGCTGTCATTTGAAACAGTAACTATTATAAATCATGCTCAAAAACAGATATTCGGGTCCAATATTTCAGCTTGGGCTGGCAGTTGCTGCTGCTTTGACCTGCCTCGGTTTTTCCTTTCAAAACAAACAACAAGAAGCTACCAAACCTAATTTCCTGTTTTTCCTCGTCGATGACCTGGGCTGGTCTGATATCGGTGCATTCGGGAGTAGCTTTTACGAGACGCCCAATGTAGATGCACTGGCCAGAAAGGGAATGAAGCTAACCAGCGGCTACGCAGCCTGCCCGGTTTGCTCGCCCACCCGTGCCAGTATATTGACCGGTAAATATCCGGCACGAATGAAAACAACAGACTGGTTCGGTGCGCCACAGCCGGAAACGGCCGGCAAGCATTGGACCAAAAACAAACCGCTGCTGCCCGCATCTTATCTGGAGGAAATGCCGCTTGGAGAAGTTACCATCGCCGAAGCGTTGAAAGATAAAGGTTACAAGACTTTTTTCGCGGGAAAATGGCATCTAGGCCAGGAAGGTAACTGGCCGGAAAACCAGGGTTTTGAAATTAATAAAGGGGGATACTGGGCTGGCTCCCCGAGGGGAAGCCATTATTTTGCGCCATATGATAATCCACGTTTGCCCGACGGTCCGGCCGGAGAAAATCTTACAGACCGTCTTGCCAATGAGACTATCTCTTTCATTGAGTCTCAAAAATCTGCTCCCTTTTTTGCCTATCTCTCATTTTATTCTGTCCACACGCCATTAGGCGCACCGCAGGGTCTCATTGACAAATATACAGAAAAGAAAAAGCGGCTGGGACTGGAAGACAAGTGGGGTAAGGAAGACCAGAATAAGGTGCGACTGAACCAATGCCTGCCTGTATACGGAGCGATGGTCGAATCCATGGACATGGCTGTGGGCAAGGTAATGGCGGCTTTGAAAACCAATGGGCTGGACAAAAACACGGTGGTGATATTCATGTCGGACAATGGCGGATTGGCTACATCGGAAGGTCACCCCACTTCGAACCTGCCGTTGCGGGCCGGGAAAGGCTGGCTGTACGAAGGAGGTATTCGCGAGCCGATGATTGTGCATTGGCCGGGTGTCACCAAAACAGGCAGTGTGTCTGATGCCCCGGTGATCAGCACTGATTTTTACCCGACCATACTGGAAATGGCCGGTTTGCCGCCGATGCCAAAGCAACACATCGACGGCAAAAGCATGGTGCCGGTTTTGAAAGGAAAGGCACAACGGCGAGGCCCTGTTTTTTGGCATTATCCGCATTACGGCAACCAGGGAGGCTCGCCTGGCTCTGCGGTGCGCTCAGGCGACTGGAAGCTGATCGAATTTTACGAAGAAGGTCGCCAGCCGGAACTGTACGACCTGAAGAACGACTTATCTGAGCAGCGTAATGTATACAAACAAAACACAGCGAAAGCTACCGAATTGAAAAAAATGCTCGATGCCTGGCGCAACGACGTGCAGGCAAACCTGCCTTCGAAAAACCCGAATAGCGGAAAATGAAACACAAGTATTTACCCCTATAATGATCATGCCGGATCATCGCTTATCTAATTCCGCTTCAACCGGAACAACCCCCTCCAGATGCTTTTTATACGCCGCTACCAGTTCCGCGACCACTTCCGGATATTTTTTCCCGATCTCGAATTTTTCCGACGGATCGTGTTCCAGGTTGTAGAGTAATGGCGGATTATGTTCTTCCGCCGGCTTCTGCGAATAAGAAGCATTGGTTTTGAAATGCGCCTTGTATGCCCCTTTTCTGATCGCATACAGGTTGTTGGCATCGTAATAATACACAACATCGGTAACCTTGTCCGACTTTCCTTTCAGGATATCAATGATGTTATTTCCATCCAGAGGCTTATCTTTTGGTATGTCAATCCCTGTCAATTGAAGAATCGTCGGGTACAAATCCATGGAAGTTGCAACAGCGGAGGATATCTGGTTCTTTACGGTCCCCGGCATCCACGCGATTGCCGGAACACGCATCCCACCCTCGTAAGTGGAAGCTTTCGCTTCGTAAAGCAAACCCGCCGAGCCGCCGGTCTCGTCGATCAGGGACCTGATCAGCCAGGGACCATTGTCACTTAAAAAGATTACCAATGTATTTTTGTCCAACTTATGTTCTTTCAGTTTGCTCAGGATCTGTCCGACACTCCAGTCCAGTTCTTCTACCACATCGCCGTATGGCCCGCGTTTGCTTTTTCCTGCAAAACCGGGAGATGCGTGTAATGGAACGTGTGGGAACGGACTTGCATAATAAATGAAAAATGGCTTGCTGCGATTTTTGGTGATCAGGTCGGTCACCTCCGTGGTAAACCTTTTCGTAAGCAGGTTCTGATCAGGCTCGGTTTCGATCAGTTTATCGTCGCGGTATAATGGCAGCGGCGGGTTGGTTGTTCCAAACGCTTTGCCGTCACGCGCCGCGAAAGAAGGTTCCTTTCCCATATCATTGGAATATGGGATCCCCAGGTAGGAATCAAAACCATAATTCAGCGGCAGAAACTCAGGTAAATGCCCTAAATGCCATTTTCCTACGATTGCGGTCTGATAACCTTTTCCCTTCAATGCTTTTGGCAATGTGGTTTCACGTTTCGGCAGACCGCTGGTGGAATTGGTAAAAAATACTTTATTGGCCGCATTAGTCCCGAAAACGCCATTGCGTATCGGCAGCCTGCCCGTCAGTAAAGCGGCCCGGCTTGGCGAGCAAACATTGGCTGCAACATAAAATTGCGTAAAACGTGTGCCTTCCAGCGCCATCCTGTCCAGATTGGGCGTCCGTATCGTCGGGTGCCCATAGGAACTCAGGTCGCCGTAGCCCAGATCATCGGCAAGGATAATGATGAAATTCGGTTGCCTGGCTGTCTGTGCGAAGCCGGGATTTAATCTGAATAAAAACGAAATAAACAGAACACAGAAGGTATATTTTCTCATTGTTACTATTTTCAAATGCTGCATTTATATTACAAACTTACTTGTACCCCTCATTCTGTTTCAGGTTCGGATTACGGTCAATTTCACTTTGCGGCAGCGGGAAAAGTACCTGGTAATCAAACGCCACTTTCCCCCGCGATTTTGCCAGTTCAATAAATTTCCCATGACGGATCAGGTCCTGACGGCGCAGTTCTTCCGAAAAAAACTCCCACCCTCTTTCTTTCAGGATATGCGCGCGCAAAAGATCTTTTGAAGCGACATCCGCCAGTTTCAAGGGATCAACACCCGCTTTTACACGCACCTGATTGATGAGCTCTATCGCCTCGGCCGTTGGCCCGTTTAATTCATTTAATGCTTCTGCCTTACTTAAAAGAATATCGGCATACCGGACTACCGGAAAATCGTTTCCCAAATCAGCCCCCGTCGCAGGCAAGTCCTCCTCAAATTTAAAACTACGCTTATCATCCTTGCCGAGCACAATGTGTTTGCCGGCCAGATCGTCATACTCCGTCAGAAATACCTGGCGGCGCTGGTCTTTCGGGTCGAATGAATCGTAAAAGCCTGATAATGTTTTCAGTTGGGTCGCATAGTTGGCTTTTGCCGTACCCTTGTATTTGTAGTTTGGCGGGGCAGCATGCGGCAGGTAATTGGTACCCAGGCCTGGCTGCGCAATGTGCGGACGGACATAGATAAATTCGCTGTTTACCTCATTGGACAGCTTGAAAAGATCGGCCCGGTTGGCGCTGTTGAAGAGGCTGTATGCATTCAGAGCAATCACTTTTTGCGCGGTTTCATTGGTCTTTGCCCAGTCTTTGTTGTTCAGGTAAAATTTGGTCAGGAAAGCCAGCGCGGCACCTTTGGTCGCCCGACCATACTGTTTTGCTTTCAGCGGGAGGATTTCACTTACAGCATTCAATTCATCCGTAACAAACTTGACAAATTCCTCTTTGGACGCTCTGGCCGGCCTGTCTTCACTGCTGCTGATGCTGCTCGTGATAATGGGTGTGGGGCCAAAAAGATCGTAGAGGTAAATGTATCCGCTGGCGCGTAGAAACCGTGCTTCGGCAACGATCTGCTTCTTCCTTTCTTCGTCAAAATCAATATTGGGCACATTGTCGATCACCAGATTGGCGCGGTAAATGCCGCTGTAATACCGCGTCCAGCCGACATCGAAAAATTCGTGGGAAGCATTCCAGGTAAAATCTTCCAATGGCTGGGCCAGCCCCCGCAAACCGCCTTCCCGGATAATCAGCAAGTCCGTGGTCACTTCGGCCATCACGAAAATATTCCTGAACCCGTCGGTACCCTGCTTTTGTTCAAGCGCGTAAGCTGCATTTAAAAGTGCCTCGGCATCGTCGGCGGTTTTGAAGAAATTATTGGGGCCAAATGAAGAGAACACTTCCTCTTCCAGCGGCTTGTCGCAAGCTAATACGCTCAGTAATAAAAATATATAAAGTAGCTTTTTCATTTTAAGATCTGCTCAAATGTTATAGGTTGATACTCACGCCTGCTGTAAAAGTGCGGGACAACGGAAATGCATTGTAGTCCGCGCGCACATTGGAAGTTCCGAAAGCGCTCACTTCGGGATCATAGCCCGTGTATTTGGTAATGGTAAAAAGGTTTTGTCCCGTTACGTAAACCTGTACATTCCGTACATGCTTCCACTTCGCAGTCGGGAAATTGTAGGTTAACTGAAGGGTTTTCAGGCGCAGGTAAGACGCATCCTCCACCGCCCGGCTATTCACATTACTCGTGTATGCCACAGCCACCGGAATCGCGGACGAATTTGCATTGGTCGGGTTGGAAGGTGTCCAGCGATCGGTGTAGGTTTCCTCCAGACGGTTGCGGCGGAACGAGATCGGATTCTCAGATTCCGTGCGGTTCAGGTTGAAGAGCTTACTTCCCTGCACACCCTGGAAAAAGAAGGAGAGATTGAATGGACCGTAAGTAAAATCGTTATTGAGCCCGTAGGTGAATTTAGGAAACGGTGATCCCAGGATCGTCCGGTCGGCGGAATTGATCGCGCCATCCTTGTTCACATCGCGGTATTTGTATTCGCCTGGCCTCGACAATGGCTGCGCGGAAGAAGCGATGTTATCGTTTTGCTGAAAAACACCGTCGACCATGTAGCCATAGTACGCATTCAATGGATCGCCTTTGCGGATGATCGTGAAATCATTTGTAAAACCGGCCGAACCACCCAAAATAAAAGGTAACGCGCCCAGGTCCGTCACTTCATTTTTGATCGCAGAAAAGTTAGCGGAAGTCCGCCAGGTGAATGGCGCAGTAATGTTAATGGAGGTCAGGCTCAGCTCAAATCCTGAATTTTTTAGCCCGCCCACATTCTTGAAAGTCGTGGTAAAACCTGTCGTACGCGGTACCGGAAGCTGTAACAACAGATCTTTGGTTTCTTTCTGAAAATAATCAATGCTACCCGTCAGCCTGTTTTCCAGTACACCAAAATCGATTCCTAAGTCCAGTTGGCTCGTTGTTTCCCATTTCAGATCCGGGTTCGGCAGCTGCGTGGTGGAGATACCGACGTAAGGCGTGCCGTCAAAAATGGCTTGGCCCTGCGGACCAAGCAGTACCAGCGACTTGTAACTTCCGATATCCTGGTTACCGGTAAGTCCGTAACTGGCGCGGAATTTCAGATCCGTGATCGCATTGACGTTTTTCAAAAACAGCTCGTCTTTGATCCGCCAGCCCAAAGCCACGGAAGGAAAAATCCCGTACTTTTTGTTTTCTCCAAACCTCGACGAACCGTCGGCGCGGATCGAGGCGGTCAGCAAATATTTATCATACAAATTGTAGTTCACGCGACCCAAATAAGAAAGCAACTGGTTCTTGGTCCGGCCTGAACCCAACGAAAATGTACTTTGTGCACCCGCCGCCAGGTTATCCGTCCCCAATGCGTCCAGCGGGAAGTTCTGCGCGCCGGCTGTTAATGTATTGACCTCAAATTCCTGGAATGTATAGCCGCCCAGGACTTCGATCTGATTGTCCTTGTTCAATGCTTTGTTGTACCGGGCGGTAACTTCGATCAGGTTATTGTATGAATTACTGGTGAGTATATTGGCAACCCCTTTTGTTCCCTCCGCCCTTTTGGTAAGTCTTGAAGTGAAGATATCCCGGCGAGAATCCTGCCTGTCGGTGCCGACATTGATCTTGGCCGAAAGAGAAGGTATAAAGAAGTATTCGGCAAAAACGCTGGCGAAGGTCCGGTTAGTCGTTGCAAAATCGCTTACCTCACTGGCTAACCCCACCGGATTTTCCAGGTTAACGATCTGCGTCTGCGTCCAGTTGCCATTTGCATTTCTGATCGAAAGTGTCGGGTCCTGAAAGATAGCGGTGTTGATCACTCCTGCTCCCTCATTTACGCTGACCCCATTTGGCACAAAATCGTCCTTAACATTACTGGAATTCAGGCTGAGCCCGAATTTGAATTTGTCGTCTGTGTAGTTCAGGTTTACCCGCCCCACGTATTTTTTGATTCCGGAGCTGATCACCACGCCTTTCTGGTCGAGGTAATTCAGCGAGGCGTAGTAATTGAATTTATCCTGGCCGCCGGAAAAACTCAGCTGGTGGTTTTGCACCGTGCCGTTCCTGAAAATTTCATTCTGCCAGTAGGTACCATTTCCGATTTGCGCGATCTGCTCGGAGGTAAATTCCGGCACTTGTTTCTGATCGGCCCGCAGGTCGTTTAGCAGGCTGATATATTGTTTAGCATCCAGCATCGGTACTTTTTTTGCTACCTTGGAAATTCCGCCTGAAACCGAATAATTGACATTCAGCTTTCCTTTTGAGCCTTTTTTGGTGGTAATCAAAATCACCCCGTTAGCGCCGCGGGAGCCATAAATAGCTGTCGCAGAAGCGTCTTTCAGGATTTCAACCGATTCAATATCATTTGGATTGAGCGCATTCAGCGGATTTCTTGGCGCTGTTTCAGAAACCACCGTCGAGCTGGGAACGACTGACGTATTGTTGATCGGCAATCCGTCGATCACGTACAGCGGCTCATTATTGGCATTGATCGAATTGGCCCCGCGGATGCGGATCGTTACCCCACCGCCCGGCTCGGAGCTGGATTGTGTCACCTGCACGCCGGCAGACCGGCCGGAGATCAACTGATCCACAGAGGTTTGCACGCCTTTATTGAAATCTCTACTATCCAGCGAACTCACCGAACCGGTAAGATCCCTTTTCTTTTGCGTTCCGTAACCTACCACAACCAGCTCATTTAGCTGGCGCGTGTCGTCACTCAGCTGCACATTTACCTGCGATCTGCGCTTGACAGCAACTTCCTGCGTCAGATATCCAATACCCGAGATCACCAGCACCGCCTCGTCGCCGACCTGAATTTCGAAAGCACCTTCTGCATTGGTTGTCGTACCGGCCGTAGAACCTTTTACCAGCACATTGATTCCCGGCAATGGCGACTGGTCATTGGCCGAGCTTACTTTGCCTTTAATGAGAGACTGAGAGAAACCAGGAAGTACCAGCAGCAACAGGCCCGCGATAACTACTCCTGAATGATAAAAATGGAAAAGTTTTGACATATTAAGTATTAGTCTATTTAATCTATGGACAAATAACGTTAATGCAAATGTATTTTCCAATTGCTGTAAGGCGTACCTAAATAATCTATTAAGTCTATATAGATTATATTTTTATTTTTAAGCCTCGCTGGCCCGATTATGATGAAGGCGGCAGATTTTCATAAAACACTTTTATTATGAGGTACAAATTACCAATCAGGAAATTGCAGGTAGTCGCAGCTGCGTTTCTGCTTTCAACCGGCCTGGCTGCTGCACAGCAAGGCACGGTAAAGGGCACCGTAAAAGATGGGCAGGAGGTATTGCCCGGTGCATCTATTTTTGTTCAGGGTAGCGGCGCTGGTGTGCTTACCGGTTCCGACGGCACCTTTTCGCTCCCGCTGCCGGCAGGTACGCACATTGTCAATGCAAGCTTTACCGGTCTGGCGCCGGAGCAGCAATCCGTTACGGTCCGGGATGGCGAAACCATTGAGGTGAATTTCGATCTGAAAACAACTTCGCTGAATGAACTGGTTGTGCTAGGCTCCCGGGGCGAGCCGCGTTCTCAGCTCGATACGCCGGTTCCGGTAGATGTGATCGATGTGAAAAACCTGGTCAGGGATGTGGGACAAGTGAACCTGAACCAGATCCTGAATTACGTCGCTCCTTCTTTCAATTCCAATACGCAGGTTCTGGGGGATGGAACGGATCATATTGACCCGGCTTCCTTGCGTGGCCTGGGCCCGGACCAGGTATTGGTTTTGATAAATGGAAAACGCCGCCATACCACTTCCTTAATAAATATTAACGGCACATTCGGGAAAGGCTCCGTGGGAACGGATTTGAATGCAATTCCGACTTCTTCGATCAAGCGAATCGAAATTTTACGGGACGGTGCATCAGCACAGTATGGATCCGATGCCATTGCAGGCGTAATCAATATAATACTGGAAGATAATGTCAATGAGCTGCGGGCCAGCATTACTGCCGGAGGTTTTGTATCAAAAAATTCCGAGGGAGGAATCGACGGGGAAACCGTGCAGGCCAATGCCAATTACGGGCTTGCAATCGGCAGCAAAGGCGGCTTTTTCAATCTGGCAGGATCGTTCGATTTTCGCAATCCGACCAACCGGATGAAGGAATTTACAGGCGTAATTTTTTCTGATTATAACAACCCTGCCCTGTTTCCGGCACCGACCGGCGCCGATATAACAAATGCCGAGCTGCAACGCAGAGGTTTGACACGGTCTGATTTTAATTCGAGGATCGGACAGGCATCTGCCCGCGGCGGCGCCATTTCATTCAACAGTGTGATCCCCTTGGATAATGCCGCTGAAATCTATGCTTTCGGTGGACTCAACTACCGCCACGGCGAGTCGGCCGCTTTCCGCCGTACCCCCTCGCAATTAACCCAGAACATTGCTGAAATTTATCCCCTGGGCTATTTGCCTTTGATTGGAACTGACAACTATGATCAGTCTTTTGCGACCGGTATCCGCGGTAAGGTCGGCCAGTGGAATGCAGACCTTAGCAATACATTTGGCCGTAACCAGATCGACTTTACTACTTCGAGTTCTTTGAATGCTTCTCTTTTGAAAGCCTCGCCTACCCGTTTCACGGACGGTGGTTACCGGTTTGCTCAAAACACCACCAACCTGGACCTGAACCGCAACTTTGACAATGTACTGAGCGGACTGAATGTGGCATTCGGCGCGGAACACCGGTACGAAAATTACCAGATCATACAGGGTGAAGAAAAGTCCTGGGGCGATTACGGCAGGGCTGTACAAGTGGGCGTGGACGCAACCGGGAAGGATATTCTGATCCCGAGTCTGACTGGAAATGTGTTTACCCTGAAAGCTGCAAACGGTGGAAATTATGCCGGCGGAGCGCAGGCATTCCCAGGTTTCAGGCCGGAAAACGCAATCAATGTTTCCCGGACTTCCGTTGGATTATATACTGATCTTGCCTTAAATATCACGCAAAGCTGGTTAATGGACGGTGCATTACGATTTGAGAACTACTCGGATTTCGGCTCTACTCTGAACTGGAAACTATCGACACGTTATAAGATCGGAGAAAACTTTGCGATCCGCGCCGCAGCCAGTACCGGTTTCCGCGCACCTTCGCTGCACCAGCGCTATTTCAGTGCAACTTCAAGCTTATTCGTGGATGGGCAGATCATCCAGTCGGGCACTTTTACCAATGAAAGCAGGCCCGCTCAGTTGCTTGGAATTCCTGAACTGAAACAGGAAACTTCAATCAATTACAGTGCTGGTTTCACAGGAAGTTTCGGAAAATTCAAGGTCACTGTTGACGGGTATTATGTTCGTATCGATAACCGGATCATCTATACCGGACAATTCAGCGGAAGCAATGCGGCTACCGCCAGTCCGCAGGACAGAGAGATCTTCCAATTACTCTCTCAGGCAAATGCTCAAACCGCACGGTTTTTTGCCAACGCCATTGATACCGAAACCAAAGGAATTGACGCGGTTTTGACTTATAGTGAGCGTTTTGGCAAGTCTCGGTTCCGGGCAGACCTTTCGGGAACATTCGTTAAAACCAATATCGTCGGAAACGTGAAAGCATCGCCGCTGCTGGCTGGAAAAGAATCCACTTACTTTGATCCTGCGAGCCGCATCTATCTTGAATCCGCCGTTCCCAGGGTGAAAAGCAACCTGACACTCAGCTATAACATCGGGAAATTCGGTGCTTTTTTGAGAAACGTGTATTTCGGGCCCGTCGATGCCGCCACCAACGTGGAAGCGGATGCGCAGACATTCGGATCGAAAATCATTACCGACCTCTCGCTCAGCTACGATATTTCTACGTCAGTTCGTTTCACACTCGGTGCCAATAACTTGCTGGACGTTTACCCGGACGAAACCATAGGAGGTAATCGCGGGGCAGGATACTTCGTTTATTCCCGTACCGGCCAGCAGTTTGGCTTCAATGGCAGATTTGCATTTGCACGTCTCAGCCTTACCTTGTAATAACTTCAAATGCAAACTCCTGCATTCAGGTCGCAGCTCAAACCGCGACCTGAATGCAGGAGTTACAAACAAAGCTGACGGCTCCTCCCATTAAAAATACCCGCCCTTTTCCGTGATATCCTGAATCGACTGTCCTTCTTTTACCCAGCCAAAAATCACCTTCTCGTTTTCAATAATTTCTTCCGCCCGCAGCAAAACGTCGTATGCTACGGCCCGCGGCACCACCAGCACACCATCGATATCTCCCAGAATAATGTCTCCCGGCTTAATGGTAGCATCGCCGATCTGGATCGTCACCTGGTAATGCGTGATCAGGCAGCGGCCCAGACTACCATTTGAGATCCGGTATTTATAAAAGACCGGAAAATCAGCTTCCAGAATCTGGTGCGTGTCTCTTATTCCTCCGTCAATGCAAGCTGCTTTTACTTTTTTACCTTTGGCGGTGGCAGTCATTACTCCGCCCCACAACGTTGCTTTCTGGTCACCGGTTGTATCCCAGACTACAAAAGAATCTTCATGCATTTCATCCAGCATTTTCACCCGGAACTCCATTTCTCCCTTGATCATGGCATTGGGTGCGCTTTTAACGGTAAATGCAAGGCCCGCAACGGTGCGGTATTCCCGGAGCGGCACAATATGTCCCGGGAGCGCCTGGTTTAGCAGGCAAAATTCCCGCATTACATCATTTACGGCGCCGGTGTACAGTTTCTCGTAACGTTCCAGCAATTCTTTGTCGGGAATGGGAAAAGGCTCTGTTGACCGGCCTTCCCTGAATTCGATGAGCTCCTCCAGGTTCATCATCCCTACCTCTTTTTTATACTGATCTACACTCATGATTTTCGAATTTTAAGCGTTGAATTTTATAGTTTATTGGTGTTTAAAGTCTAATTTTTTGACGTGCCCAATGGCGAAGTCACCAGGGGCGAGTTCCACGATTTGACCGTCAGTACCGGTTTCTGACTTGCATCCGGTTCACGCCAGAGCACATCCATCACGATCTGCCTGGCCTCCCCGGCCGCCAGCCAGAAATAATTATCATCCGCCACGATCGCTCTCTTTACGCCCGAAATATCCATTTTGGTCATAAATGCCGGAGAAGTTCCTGTATTTTTTACGGTTACTTTGATCCGGCTCCGGTCATTGCCGATCTTCTCCTGGCTGTTGGCGACAACGGTCAGCGTGGTTTGGGGTGATTTAGTGATCGTCGGTTTGAGCCACGGGCCTTTGTCGAGTGCGATCCAGGGAATCGGTGTGGAGGTATATTCCTTGAAAAAAGCCTCGTCACGCATTTTGGAAAGTACTCTTGGAAAATAAACCGAGCGCGAGATCAGCTTCCCGGACGGATCTTTCAACTCGGCCAGGACCAGTAAAAAACGGTCGTTGTATTCTGCGGGAATTTTGAATTTGCCAGTAGCACTGCTGGTCACCGAAGTTCCGGCCTGGATCTGTAACGTTTTTTCATTTTCCCAAAGGGTTTTAAATGCGTCATCCAATACGCTGACGGTCAATTTCGCGCCGTTAATTGCAGCAGGCCTGGCATGCGTAACTTTTACCGGCAGGTCCATTTCTTCTCCCGATTTCCACAATAACCTCGGAATATCTACCGCGACGTGCGTGGGTTCATAAGTTCGTTTCAAAAAATAATAAGGAGCTCCTGCGTTGCCGAACCAGTCGATGAGCTGGATCGCGATCACAGGCCAGTGCCGTTTGAAAACCCAGGGCATCAAACCCGTAGTCACCGGATAATTTCCCTGCACCTTTTCTGAAAATACCTGGTAAAACTCCCCCGCGCCCACCTGTGAGGCCTCCGAGATCTCATCGATCGTCGGATCTGCAACATCAATGATATGAGAAGCGCGGCTCAGCATACGCGGCACCCGGCCAGGGCCGTATTCGGTAAAATGATGGATAAATTCCGGATGGTCTTTTTCAAATGTTTTCTCCCACATTTTCCCGAGTCCGACAAATTCTTTGTTATCGACCGTCTCGTAAAAAACACTTGCCTCGGGCAGCGAATGCATCCCGGTTTCCGAAATCCACGGTGCTTTCGCGTAGCTGCGGTTGTACCAGACCGGGTCCATATCGGGATACACGTGTATCGCTCCGTGGTCGGGCGTGGTCCGTTTGAATGGTCTTGCGGGATCGAATATCTTCAAATTGCGTTCCAGTATACCAATGGAAGTGGCGTTACCGGAAGAATAAGCATTGAACTCATTTCCCCCGCACCAGATCGCCAGCGAAGGATGGTTTCTTAGCCGGACGATATTCTGAACCACCTGCGCCTCCCACACATCCTGCGGGTAATCGGGCGTATCCTGGTTACCGATCGGGAAATCCTGCCAGACCATGATCCCCAGCTCGTCGCAGATGTCATAGAAATGTTTGGTTTCCAGCAGCCCACCACCCCAGATCCTGATCAGCTGAACGCCCATTTTTTTGGCCGCCTCCAGAGTCCACCGGTATCGTTCGTAGGGCAGATCGAGCAGAATATCCTGGGGCGTAAAATTCATCCCTTTTACAAAAACTTTTTTGCCATTGATCACAAACTGCCAGTTGTCCCACCGGTCACGGGTACGGGGCCCGGCTGTCGGAAGAAATGCGATGGTACGTATGCCGTGTTTGAAATGGATATTGTCCAGAACTTTATCATTCTGCATCAGTGTAATTTTTACATCATACATATCCGCTTTTCCCAGGCCCGTGGGGTTCCAAAGCTTTGGATTGGCAAGGATAATGTCTTTTTCAAGCCAGTTACGGCCTTGGGTGAGTTCTATTTTCCAGCTCTGTTTACTGACCGGTTTCCCGTCCGACAACAGCTCCATTTGTACCGCGTAATTTCCGTTTTGCGCCTCGAATTTCTGCCCGAAATTGTCCGGGTGGTCGAGCTGCGTATTGTTCCAGGGATGCAGTTTTAAATTGGTAGAAGCTTCATTCGCAAGAAGTTCCAGCGACAAATGAAGGTCCGCCTGTTTATCTGAAGATTTGACGGTGGTCAGGAATGGACGCTCCATATGGACTTTCGGAACAACTTCCAGCCTTACGCCCTGCCACATTCCCACGCTGAAAAACGCTTCTCCACCCGATCCGCCCGAAATGACCCACGGTTTGATGATCTTGCCGCTCACCCTTGGATTGTACCCTTTGCGTTTGGAATAATCAAATTCGCCGGAAGCCGACCGGGGCAGATCTTCCAGTTTGGTTGCCTTGTTTCCCCAGTTACCCGCCCGTACTTCGACTGTAATTTCATTGTCTGATTTCAGAAAACGGCTGATTTCCACCGTCGGCCCGCCGAACATGCCTTCGTGCACGCCTACCAGCGAATCGTTCACCCATACTTTTGAAAAATAATCGACTCCTTCAAAACAGAGAAATACGTAACTATCTGCGGCCTTTTCCGGCATTTTGAACGAACGCCGATAGTACCATACTTTCTCGTCGAGCCACCAGTACTTTTCTGAATTCTTATTGTAGTAAGGATGCGGCAACTTCCCCGCCTTGAAATACGACCAGTGAACCGAATTAGGAATGCTGGTTTTAAAAACGTCCTTTAATTCCGCTAACTCTGACCTGTTTTTGATCGGCTTGTCCGCATGGCCGAGCGTCCAGCCTTCGCCGGACAATTCCACGTGCTGCGCGCCGCTCCGTTCGGTGACGCGGTAGGGTTGCCAGAGATTTTTCTCCACCGGCTGGCTTTGTGCCAGTGTGGTTGAAGAAATTAATAATACGATAATGTATATGCAGATTTTCATGCCATTTGATTAAAGTAATTCAATTACCGCCAGTTTCCTGGTCAGAATTATCCTGGTAAGGTTTGGGTTTTCCATAACCGCGCATTAACAAAAGCCCCCCGTCGACTGTGATGGATTCCCCGGTAAGGTAACTCCCGGAAACCAGTAAGTTGACCAGCACTGCCGCCACCTCATCAGCCAGTCCGAACCGGCCCATTGCAATGCCTTCATTAATTTCCTGGAATGCAGCAGGATTTTCACGCGCTTCCCGGGTCATGTCTGTTTCGATGGCCCCGGCCGCAATGGTATTTACTTTGATTTGATGAGGCGCAAGTTCCAGGGCAACGCCCCTCATTAAGGTTTCCAAAGCACTTTTAGACGCCCCATATGTGCTCTGCCCAATCCCCGGACGAATTCCATTTACGGAAGTAATCGTGTAAATGGCCCCCTCGACTTCATTTTTAACCATGCTGCGGGCGATGGACTGCGTAAGGAAAAACGTCCCTTTGAAATTGGTATCCATAAACAGATCGACATCCTGTTCGGTCGTATCCAGAAAGAGTTTTTTGTGCGATACGCCCGCGTTATTGACCAGAAAATCAATCCCCGACATCGCTTCCCAGGCTTCTTCTGCAAGCGTTTTAACCTGCGTCAGATCCGCAATATCTGCCTGAAAAACATGAGCAATGCCGTTTTGTGATCTGACCAACGCGGCAAGATCTTCGGCCTCTTCCTTATTATTCAGGAAATGTATACCTACCTCACACCCTTCCTGCACAAGTTGCAGCACCACTGCCCTCCCTATCCCCCTGTTAGCTCCGGTGACCAATGCCTTTTTGCCTGCCAATCGATTCATATAAGTTTAATTAAGTACTAACAATCATTGAATACTATATTTTCAACTTACATCTCGTTGATTTTAAAGCTAATAGCTAAAAGCCAATTGCTATTGGCTACTTATATTCAGGATATTAAATACCGCCTACTTTCGGATACCAGTCGGGCCGGTATGGATCCTGGTGGAAACGGGCGTAGTAGTCTCCTTTTTCCTCGTAATATTTTTCGTAAAACTTCATCTTGTCCTCATCCAGACTGACACCCAGCCCCGGCTCGGTGGGTACCTTGATGCATCCGTTTTCATATTCCATTTTACCTCCCTCAATGATGTCGTCGGTCAGATAATGGTAATGGGCGTCGCCTGCGAAGGTCATGGTTGGGATTGTGGCGGCTGTATGGATCATCGCCGCGAGTTCAATCCCAAACTCCGCCCCGCTGTGCATGGCTATCCCCATGTTGAAGGTATTACAGATGGCCACCAGGTCTTTTACGCCGCGGGGACCTTCCCAATAGTGAATGTCCGTCAGCACAATGTCCACGGCGCCCAAGCGGATCGCGGGTGCCAGGTCATCAAAGCGTGCGGGGTACATATTGGTTGCGATCGGAATCCGCACCTGCTGACGAACAGACGCATTTCCCTGCAAACCCCAGGAAGGATCTTCGAAGTACTCAATGTTCAGTTCCTCCATCCGCTTACCCATTTGCACGGCAGTCGGCACAGACCACACGCCATTGGGGTCAATGCGGAGACCGAAATCATTGCCCAGCTTCTGGCGGCACAATTCCAGCACCCTTACTTCCTCCTGCGGGGACATTACGCCGGCTTTCAGCTTCATCGCATTCACTCCCAGGGTTTCATGTAATTCCACGCAGTAATCGGCCAGGTCTTCCGCAGTTTCGTCGTGTTTGCCATCTCCGGGCCGATCGTAACGCCAGAATAAATAAGCGATAAAAGGTACTTCGTCGCGAATGCGGCCGCCGAGCAGATCGCTCATCGGCCGGTTCAAAACCTTTCCCTGAATGTCCAGACACGCCATTTCCAGTGCTGCATACAGCCGCGCATTGGACATATAATAAATGCTGCGCAGCACTTTCAGCTTCATGATTTCAAGCTGAAACGGATCCAGTCCGATGATCCTCGGTTTTAGTTTTTGTAATGCGCCACGCTGGTCACCGCCACCTACTTCACCCAGGCCCACAATCCCTTCATCAGTGATCACTTCCAGAATGGTCCTCAAAAAATAGCCGGGGTGTACACCGGTATTATGTCTCAATTGGGCGTTCAGGGGAATAGCCACGCACCGCGTTCTCAGGTCAACAATTTTCATATTCAGATATCGATGGATAATACGTTTTTCTGGTCTTTTTTAATGGAAAATTTCTTTTCAACAACTTGTTTTCCGATTGAGATTTTTACAGAATAATCGCCATAAAACCCGCGGAAAGCGATGGGATTATTATTCTCAACATTCTGACTGACAGATGTTTTCCATTCTTTATTGATCAGCTCATTCAAAGCATAGTAAGAAGGTTTCGGGCTCATATCTTCATTCAAAAATCCGCCATGCCATTTATCTTCGCCGGCCACAGCGGTTCCGTCCGACACATTCCACCAGATGATGGCTTCAACAGCCTGATGACTGAACCAGGCGCGGTAAAAGTTACGCGTCATTTTGGCCTGGTTTTGCAATCCGGTTTCGTTGTCGGGCAAAGTAGGGATCGTGATTTCGGAGATGTGGATCGGCACGTTGTATTTCCCGTAAAGATCCAGCACATCAAAAACCGTTTTCGGAGTGATGCTTTTGCCCGCTACCACATCATAATGCAGCGCCTCGCTGAAAAAGTGGAACTGCAGACCAATGCCATCGATTTTCGCCCCTTTCAATTTCATGTTTTCGATCAGTACATTGTACGGACTATATTCCCGGTGGTAGTTCGACCAGATGCTCGTGGTTTCGTTAATAAAACCTCGGGTCGTTTTCGGGAAACTTTGGGAAAATTGCTGAAATGCTTTAAGCCCGTAATTGTCAGGCATCTGGATCGCATTGCTGTGATACGAAAGCAGCTCGTTGACCACGTCCCAGGTTTTCACACGCTCGCCATATCGCTCGCCGAGTTGCTTGATACGTGCATTGATTTTTTGCTGGATCACCGCCGTATCGCGCGGGAGCCATTCCGGAGTGGAATGCTTTACATTATCCCAAACCAGCGTGTGGCCTTTTGGGGTAATGCCGTTCTTTTCGCAGAAATCCAGTACAGGATCGGGCGGCGGGCGGCGGTAAATTTCCTTGCTCGACGCTTCATATCTGAGATTGCCAGGCTCCGGTTCCAGTGTTTTCCAGTAAAAAGGCACGCAGGCCGTGTTAAAAAAACGCTTAAAAACCTCTTCGTAACGCTTGTTCTGCTCGGGTTTCTGGTAACCGTTCAGCATGAAAATATTAGAGCCGAACTGAAATTCATGGGTCAGCTGGGTGATCTCAATTTTAGCGTTTTTAGGCAGTTTTCCTTTTTTTGAATGAACGGTAATGCTGGCGTCACCTTTGCGGTGGGTTTCAATTCCCTGTTGAATACGCTGCTCCACAGCAGTATCCGACCACAAGGAATCATATCGGCTCTGGCCCGACGCCCAGGTTGCAACGAGGCTAAATGCAAGAAAAACGAAGACTTTTTTCATTGAAATTCTATTTTATCCTTTTTAAAAAATACCAGTGCCGCGATCACAATGAGCACGCCGCCAATTACGTAAGCGATCGAAAGCAGCGACAGCCCCAGCGAAAGCCCGAGTGTAGGTTTGAGTATGCCCAGCATATAAGGTGAAAATGCCCCCGTCAGGAATGCGCACATCAGCATCAGGCCTGATGCCGACGAACGTATCTGGACCGGAACCACTTCATACAATGAGGCGAAAATATTGGAATCGTAAGCTCCCCGGAACACGCCGAAAATAAACAGCGCGGCATAGGTAAAGAACTGCGTTTCTGCCGCGGCCATCCAGAAAATAAATGGCGAAGCGATTAGAAGTGCAATGCCTTGCAGCAGTAATCTGGCTTTTCTGTCCTTTAAAGAAAGCTTGTCAGCAAGTTTCCCGCCGACCAGCACACCGATGACCGCGCCCACGTGGTGATAGAATAACGAACTAAACCCAGCCTCGGCCAGTGAAAGATTGAATTTGGTAGCTATAAAAGACGGCATCCAGGTGAGGTATCCGACATTCACGAAAACCATGCAGGCGAATCCGGCAGTGAGCAGGATTGCCGTTGGTTTCTTGAAAATAATGGCGGCCGTTTTCAGGATTTCGGTTTTTTCCGAACCTGCTGCGGGCATATCCTTTTCCAGTCTCATGAATACCAATACGCCAACAATAATCCCAAAAGCCCCGAATACAAAAAATGCATTTTGCCAGCCGTAGGTTTCACCGATGTATCCGGCAATGACCCCGCTCAGAATGATGCCAATGTAAACGGCCGACTGGTGCAGCGACAATGCAAATGAGCGGGTTTCTTTGTGGTGCTGACTGATGAGCGCATTGGCCGAAGGCGCATAAAACGCCTCTCCCCCGCCCGTTGCGATCCCGCGGAGCAGCACAAACTGAATGAGGGTCGTACAAAAACCGGTCGACAACGTGGCAATGCTCCAGAAGACCAAACTGAAACCGATAATCCGTTTCCTGGAAAAGCGGTCGCCGAAAAATCCCGCTACCGGCACCAGTAGTCCGTAGGTCCACACCAGCGCGGAGGCGATCAGCCCAAGTTCGGCATCGTTAAGGCCGAGATCTTCGCGGATCAGTGGCAGTACCACGCTGAAAATCTGGCGGTCGGCCTGGTTCAGAAAAAAGGCCAGCCATAGTAAGGCAAGTAGCTCCCACTTGTAACCTGAGCGGCGCTGCAACGCATTAATTTCAGTTTTAAAAGACATTCCCGTTTTTTCAGGAGGCAAATTTTCGATCATAACGCGTATAGATTATTCATTTCCAGTTCGTTCAAAGCGCGGTCGAATACAGCCAGGGCACCCATGTTTCCTTTAAAAAAATTACCCATCTCACCCATTCGGTGCACAGCCCCGACTGTAAAATCAGCGCCTTTTTCACCGCCGTCAAATAGTCCCTGACTGTACGCATACGGATTTCGGCCCTCCCGGAGATCCAATGCCCCATTGAGATACGACTTCACGAGCAGGCCATCGTAGGTAAAACCCACCCACGTCCATTCATTTCTGAGCACCGGGGTTTTTCCGATCGAAGCATCCATACACCACTTCTCACCTTCCGTCGGCCCGCCCACGCCCGACACATGGCCGCAAACCTGGTGGGCGCTATCATGTATCCAGAGATTCAGGAAAAGGCAGTATTGTCTTTTTCTTTCCGATTCAAGCCACATTCCGGCTACGGCTTCGCATTCATCGGGCATGAGCGTTTTGGGTTCCCTTTTCACTAATGCCAAAACAGTTACCTGCGCATTTTTACCGTAAATATTCAGTCCGGGGCAGTCCGACCGGGGTATAAAAAGGTATTGCTCCTCCTCCAACCTGATCGAAAAACCGGTACTTGGGCCCGTCTTCTCTACCTCAATACTGCCCGGCCCACCGGGTTGAAGCTGGTAACGGTATTTGCCTTTCGAATACAGACTGCCATCTTCAAAATCCCAGAGACAGACCAGATTTTCGGTATTTAGAATTTTATCAGTCACCTGGTTTACTATTTTGTTTGTCAATTATTGGGTCAATGTTTAACACTTAATCTAACAATGCCCGAACGCTGAAAATCCGGCAATGCAATCGTATTCCCATTTTTTAAAACCATTTCTTTATCCTTCCACGGATCGTAAAAACTGACTTTTGCAACCTTCACTTTAAAAGGAAGCGTTACGGAAAGCCCGGAAAGTCTTGTTGGTTTTATGCCTTGCCCTAATTCTTTTTCCCAGGTGTTAGCCTGATCGCGGCACCAGAGCAGCACCGTTTTTTTGCCTTGCAAACCATAGACTGTGAGTCCGTTTTCTTCTTTTACAAAAGGTTTGAAATCCTCCGTACGCGGATCCAGTCCCCGGATCGCTTTGTTGAAGCGGGCGAGTTGATACCAGAGATGGTGTTTGTCGATATAGTAATCCCAGTGCCAGCTTTGTCCGGGCCCGGCTGCGCCGGCAAAAAACGCCGCATACAAATAATCGTGAAGCATCATTCCGGCCGAATCTTTCGGGTAGAGTTCGGAGGGTCCCGCGTGATGCGCCTGCACCGCCCCGACTTCCGACAGCAGTACCGGTTTTTTCAAGTCCCAATCCTTCAATGTGCGCACGGCATCGTAGGCAAGTTTGTCCATGGCACCTTTGCTGACTTCCAGTTTTGCGCCGGGATCGAGGTACCGGTGAACCTGCGCGATCTGGTTTCCGGGCATGACCGAGTAATTTCGGTACCATTCCGTAGCGGTTTCGGTATCATAGCTGCCCAGGCTTTGCATCACGAGTTGTTTTGGCACACGCCGTTTTACTTCGCCAAGCATTTCGCTCGTCCAGTCTTCCAGTATCTTTTTGTCTTCGATCCGGACCGAATTCATTTCGTTCCAAAGCTCCCAGCCAAAGACCGTGGGCTCGTCGGCATAACGTTTTGCGAGAAATTCGACCCTTTTTAGATACAGGTCTTTGCCGCGAGCGGTTGTAAAAAAGTCTTTCATGGACGAGAGACCGCCGCCGCCGCTTTTGTCGTAAATGGGTTTATCGAACGGGACCGAACCGGCAAACATCGGCGGCAGGTTGGTCAGCGCCCTGAAATTTTCCAGACAAAACTTGATACGTATCCCATTTCGTTTGGCGATTGCAACCAGGCGGTCGATCCGCCGGGCAATCGTTTCGTCGTAGCTGCCTGCTTTTTCATGCTCCACTTCAAAAGCCGGGGCACTGAGCCAGATACGGGTGAAGTTGCCTCCGTTTTTACCTAACTGATCCAGGTAATACTCCATTTTGTTCATGACCGAATCTTCGCTGGAAACAAAGCGCGGCCAGCAGATATTGATCCCCACCGGAATAAAAAGCGCGCCGTTATCCAGTTCCAGGTATGCGGGATTTAGGGTACTCACGCGAACAAAATTGACCGGGCCAGCCTTTTTAACGGCCACGTCGTTGTTGTGCGCGTCTACGTTTGTCCGGATGTACGCGGCACCGCAAAAAACCAAAACCGATAAGATTAAAAAGCTTGCACGGGACATGTAAAAGATCATTTAATGCCGTCACCGTTTTTCTTTAAAGAGAAAACCTCTTCTCTGTATTCGCCCGACTTATCCTTCCAGGTCACGCGGTATTTGCCTTTATATCCCCGAAAATTCACCTTGTTATTTTTGTCTGTTTTGGCAGTGAGCGAGGTCACCCATTCCTGGGTGATGAGTTTTTGCAGCGCGAAAAAGGAGGATTTAGGCTCCATATTTCTGCTGAACAATCCCGATGTGGTCGGTTCTCCCGGGGCACCGCAGTCGTCAACAATATTCCACCAGGTAATGCCCATCATGTTTTCAATGCTAAACCACATCCGGTATAGATTGTAAGCGATCACCGCCTGAATGTCCCTGCCTTTTTCATTGTCGTCCGGTGCGGTAATGGTTATTTCGCTCAAATGGATCGGCAATTTCGCCTGGCTCATAATCTTCATTTTATCCCAAACCATCTTAGGCGTTTCGATCTCTTTTCCGGCTGCTACATCCAGACATTGCTGGGGATTAAAAAGGTGCATCTGAGATCCGAGGATATCGATGCGACGGCCCTTTGCCAGCAGGTCCTTTACCTGGTCGGTGTAGTTCTGGTTATTCATGTAGTCATTGATATTCAGCAGGACATTTTTCGGGAAAACCGCATTGGCCTTCTCGAACGTCCGGTTGGTGTAATCACCGGGAAGCAGATTTCCGTATTTACTGTTTGTGATGGCATCACCGGTCGTTGCATTTCCATGAAAATCAACGGCACTTTCATTCACCACATCCCATCCAGGAACTTTATCCCCATAGTAAGCTGCCAACTCTTCCACTCTTTTGTCGAATGCGCGGCCCACAGCAGCTACATATTCCGGGGCCAGGGCTGCTACTTCTTTCGCAGTAAGTTTTCCCAGCTCTTCCTTGGTGTATTTGGCCAACTTCTGTTTTTCAGCTTTTGAGCAAAACTGTTCGTATAGCCATTCCGGATGCTGCCACTTCGGATTCCCCCAGGCGATTGTATGCCCATAAGGGCGAATGCCCCGGCTGATGCAAAAATCGACAATGGGATCGGGAGCGGGACGACGCCAATGCGGTTCGTTTTTAGGCTTTTTGACCGCGTTCCAGTACGATTCGGTATCCCAGTATTCCTGTCTGAACCGGGGACGGTTCGGTTCCATTTCAAACTTTTTCCAATAAAAAGGAATAGTGGCCGAGTTAAACAAAGTACCAAACAACTCCTTATACCGCCTGTTCCGCTCGACCGTCCCCAACTGATCGTAGTTAAAAATATTCGCCCCAAAGATAAAATCATGCGATATCTGCTCAATTTTGACTTCGGTTCCCGGCGCGACATCTGTGAAATTCAGTGATGCGTCCGCTTTTCTGTACAGATCAATGTCCTTATCGATTTTACTTTGCACGTCGGCATTCCACAATTTCCAGTAACCTTCCGACATGATTTTTTTGGCAGAAGTATAGTTCCATGACGGATTCTCAGGTTTCGTTTGTGAGACGACCGGCGTCGCTGCTGCCAGCGCACTGATCAGTATTACAACTAATTTTACTCGTTTCATTTTTGGGTAAATATCTGGTTAGAGTTTAGGAATAGGCCGCTTTTCAGTAGCCCGGGTTTTGGTCTTTTGAAGGATCCAGGGCGGTATTGAAATTGAGCTCACCGACGGGCACCGGCCAAAACAAATGTTTGTCGGCTACATCTTTTCCGGTAGCTGCCTTAATGATCTGTTTCAGCTTGGGGGTACCCAATCTTTTCAGGTCCAGCCAGCGTTTGGCTTCGTACTGCGTCTCGTACCCTCTCTCAGCTAGCACCAGGTCGTTGAAAGTGTCTGCCGTATAACCGCTCAAAACAAAATCAACCGCAGATACGCTGGTCGCGGGCAGGCCGTAAGCACGGCGATGCACCTGATTCAATGCCTCCAATCCTGCAGCAGTTGGCCCGTTGTTAACACGGTTATCTGCTTCGGCGAATAGGAGCAGAATGTCCGCGTAGCGATAGATCGGAAAATCATTGCCGGCCGCCGTCTGGTTCGGAGCCAGCGGATCCGAGAATTTCTTGCAAAGTATTGTATTCGGCCCCAATCCGATATCATATTTTATCCAGTTGAAGCTTTTCCGCAGATCGGCATTGTTCCAGCCTTTCTGGACCGGGTTAGTCTGGGTGTCACTGTAATGCGCGTAAAAACCGCCTGCGCCGTGTAATTTTGTGCCCGGATGATGCGCAAACATAGCCAGGTACATGCCCTGATTATTTTGCCTGGTCATTTTCAGATAAAATATTTCCTCCGGAGAAGTCACGACGGTGGGGCCAAAAACCTTGTCGAAATCGGCTGCTACCGTAACCGGAACCAATGAATACTTTTTAGACTGAATGACTTCGTTCGCCTTATCGCGGGCTTCCTTGTATTTGTTTTGCGTAAAATAAACTTCGGCCAGAGCCGCCTTCGCTGCCCATTTGGTCGCCCGGCCCAGCTGGGTTTGGGTTTCAGGCAGATTGGCTTCGGCTTCCAACAAATCACTGACAATTAACTTGTATACTTCTTCTACGGGACTGCGCGGCACATTTGGTTCGTCCAATGTAGCTTCCGTGCGGATGGGTACAGCTCCCCAGTTTCTAACAAGCCAAAAGTAATTGTAGGCACGCAAGAACTTGGATTCGGCGACGAATTTGGCAGCATCTGCGGGGCTAATGGACGAACCTTTGGGCGCATTGGCAATGACCAGATTCGCATTGCGGATACCAAGGTAAAACAGCCGCCAGCCATCATCCGTCCTGGGAATGTTCGTAGAATTCAATCCCTGAAAATCACTCAGCACGAGATAGCTTCCCCTACCATAACTGTAATCTGTATACGCTTCCAATTGCGCACCCAGCTGGCCGCTGATCCCGTTGGCCGCACGCAGCTGTTCGTAAACGGCATTCACCGCCGTTTCCACTTCGCCCGCCGTGTTATAGAAAGTTTCTACGGCGACAGCCTTTGGTTTTTCCGTCAGAATATCCTCACAGGACATGAGCAGGAAAAGGGGTATGATTAGAAATATCTTTTTCATGAAAGTTCTGATAATGATTTGGAAAAATTAAAACCCGACCCGGATACCCGCCGTAACCGACTTGGACGTAGGATAGCTGTAATGGTCTATGCCCTGACCCAGCGAGTTCGCTCCGCCTTGTGAATTGGTTTCCGGATCCCACCAGGAATATTTGGTAAATGTGAGCAGATTCTGTCCGCTCACGTAGATCTGAGCCGAACGCATCCATTTTACATTCCAATCCGAAAGTGGCAGATTGTAAGCCAGTTGTATATTCCGAAGCCTCATGTAAGAACCGTCCTCAACCAGCCTGTCAGAATAGTTATAGGAATTGGCTCTGGAAATGACCGGATATTTGGCGTTGGTGTTAGTCGGCGTCCAGTGATTGGTATACACTTCACGGGGCATGTTCAGACCAAAACCGTAGTCGAGGGTGTTGTTGATCGAACTTACATTCACCAGGTCGTTGCCTTGCGTGCCCTGCAAAAAGATAGAGAGTTCCAGGCCTTTAAAAGACATATTGGAATTGATCCCGTAAATAAAGTCAGGATTAGGATTCCCAATAATGGTTTTATCGAGCTGATTGATCACCGCATCGCCATTCAGGTCTTTATAAATTTCTTTTCCAAGTTCATTGTAGCCATTTTTAACATACCCATAAAATACGCTCATCGGCTCTCCTTCCCGAAGCAGGTTTGCATTGTCGCTGATGAGCGTGACGCCAACACTTCCTCCCAGAATATCCGCACCGTTATAGAGTTTGACCACCTTGTTGCGGTTGAAAGATATGTTTGCACCCAGGTCCCATTTAAATGCCTTATCAAGGATAGTTGCGTCCAGAGCAAGTTCAAGTCCTTTGTTCTGGATCTGACCTACATTTTGAATGGTGCTAGTAAACCCAAAGCCTGTTGGCAACTGGACGGTATTGAGCAGATCGCGGGTATTTTTGATGTAATAGTCTAGCGAAAGCCGATACCGGTTGTTGAAAAAAGCGGCATCCACACCAAAATCCAGCTGCTCGGTCGTTTCCCATTTCAGGTTACCCGGCAACCGGGTCCCGGGAGCAAACGTATTGTAGAGTGCATCATCAAAAACAGTTTTCCCTGCGACAAGATTGTTCAGCGTAGCATAAGCCCCGATAGCCTGACTACCCGTCAGCCCCCAGCTGCTTCTCAACTTAAGATCGCTGATGGAAGAGATATTTTTAATAAAGTCCTCCTCCGAAAGCCTCCATGCGAGGGCCGCCGACGGGAAATACCCCCATTGACCGCCTTTACTGTATTTGGATGACCCATCGGCCCTAAAACTAAATGTAGCCAGATACTTGCTGTTATAACTGTAGTTGATCCGCCCAAGGTATGACAGCAGTGTGCTGAAAGAATAACTTGAACTCGGTATGCCCGGAGAATTTGCAGAGCCCAGGTTAGCCGTTTCCGTCACATTGCTCAGAAATCCGACTCCCGATCCTCCCAGACCTTTGTTGAGGAAATCCTGATAGGTAAATCCTGCAACGGCAGATATGCTATGCTTGTCTGCCAGCGTTTTGATGTAGCTGATCGTATTTTCACTTAGCAAACTCGTTGCCCGGCTGTCGGAAACACTGGCAGTTCCCTGCGAGTTGATAAACTTGGTTGTGGTGTAACCTTCCGTAATATCATCGCTGTTTTCAATACCTCCTGAAATCTTTATCGCAAGCCCGTCAAACGGCTTAAATATCAGCGCCGCATTGGCCAGTATCCTGTTGGCGTCGACGTCATCGGTTTGTTCGTTGATGTAGTTCAACGGATTGGTGAGTACATTGGAAATGAAGGGGTATGCGGTTGCAAGCGCCCAGTACGAGCCGTCATCATTATAGGGTGTAAGAGTAGGTGGCGCTGAAATGGCCGCCGATATCAGCGAAGCGCCGCGGTTCCCCCCACCATTGTTTTGGCGGCTTGTTTTGATTTTGGTAAGTGTAGCGCTGTAATTCAGGCTAAACATCTTACTTACATCCGTCGTCACAGCAGCTCTTAATGAATACCGTTTGTAATTACTGCCGATCACGATCCCTTCCTGGTCGAAAATGCTGCCGCCGATAGAAAACCTGGTTTTCTCAGTTCCACCACTTACTGTCAGGTTGTGCGTCTGCATCGGCGCCTTTCTGAAAATCAGGTCCTGCCAGTCGAAGCCTTCGCCAAAACCATCGATTTGGGCCTGTGTAAAATAAGGTGCCACCTTATCTGTGGCCGCCTGCTCGTTGTAGAACATCGCATATTCCTTCGCATTCATCAGATCCAGCTTTTTCCTTAACGTAGCCTGGCTGTAGCTGCCCTCGTAGTCAACTTGCATTTTACCTGCTTTCCCCTGCTTTGTCGTAATGATCACGACGCCATTGGCGCCTCTGGAACCGTAAATGGCTGTGGCAGAAGCGTCTTTGAGGATTTCTATGCTTTCTATATCGCTATTGTTAATAATGGTCGGATTGGTTCCTGAAGTGGGGAAGCCATCCACCACATAAAGCGGTTCGTTGGCACCCTGGACCGAGTTCGTACCGCGTATCCTAACGCTCACGCCCGCTCCCGGCGCGCCGGTATTCTGTGTTACCTGAACCCCCGGGGCCCTGCCCGACATGGCCTGAAGGACATTGGTTGCCGGAAAAGCATTGATCTCTTTGGCTTTAACCTGAGACAGCGATCCCGTCAGGTCGCTTTTTTTAACCGTGCCATAACCTACTACAACCACCTCCGATAATTGCTGATCGTTTTGCTGCAGGGTTACATTAAGAATGGATTGATTCGCTGTGCTGAGTTCCGTGGAATTGTAACCCACAAACGAAAATATCAGAACCGCGTCACTTGCCGGTAGCCCGATGCTGTAAGCTCCCTGGGAGTCCGTCGTTGTTCCCTGAGTTGTTCCTTTGATCAGGATACTGACACCGGGCAACGCTTCCCTGTCAGATCCTGTAACCTTGCCCGAAACGGTCCGGCTCTGTGCATTTGCGCCATACGCATGCAAAAGCACACATATCGCTAAAAACCTCACGTAAATTATTGCTTTCATCAGGTTGAGGATTACTTGTTAATTTTATATTATAAAATTGAATTTTATTTTATAACAATATTCACACATTAGAAATCTCGTTCCAAATTTTATATCCACTTTTTTACATTTATTTTTGATAATGTCCTAAATACGATATGACAGACTACAAAAAAAGGAGGCACTTTAAGCCTCCTTCGGTTAGAATTTACCCCGGATCAATGTTTGAGTTTCTGAGAAATACGGTCGGCTGTTGATTTGAGCTTCTCAACAAGTGCTATCTTATCCATATTCATGTACCTGTATTCCGGCAGATAAATACTGAGGCTTGCGACGACTTTACTGTTTTTCTGTATGGCAACAGCCAGGCCGATCACCTGCCTCCCGGGCAGAACTTGCAGGGCACACCGCTCTGCCCTTATTTTTCCAATCGCCTCCATTAAGCCTTCCGGACTGTGCGCCTCCTTCCAAACCAGTTCAGAGGGAAGTCCATATTTGGCTATAAAACGCTCTATATCAATGTCAGGCAACATAGCCAGCAGCAATCTTCCCGAAGCCGAATCATAAACATGCTTTTCCTCCGCAGTTCGCACCTGCAATTCCTGCTCAGCGCTGATCCGGTGGATAACAATCCTGTTTTCTCCATTCAGAATAGCCAGGAGGCTGTTTTCATTGATCAAAGCAGTCAACTTTTCCATTTCCGGCGCCGACATCTCGATCAGGTCTTTGCGATAGGCATCGTTGCCTGACAACGTGTACGCCCTGCTTCCAAGCACATATCCCTTCTTTGTTCCGACCTGTTCCAGATACTTTCTGGAAACAAGCGTTTTGATGATGTTGGCGCACGTTCCGTGATTAAGGCCAAGGTTATCAGCAATGTCGCCGAGTGACCTCGGTTTTTCTGGGTTGGCCGAGATGATCTCCAAAATATCTAGCGCCCTATTAATAACCTGTATCATTACATTTAAATTTTACAATATAAAAGTAACAATTTCAGGATAATAACATTGCCTGGGATTTGCAATTTTTTACGGATTAAAGAATTCGGTGTCTTTTACCATCCCCAATCGAACCGGTAGCCGGAAGCTTTTAAGTTCTGCTGGGAATGGGAATTCCTGGAAACACTACTGGCGTTTTTCGGACACTTTTACCAATCGGAAGGAATGGAAAACTGGTTTGTTTGCATTGTAAATCGTATCCACTATTTCCGGAAGGGTCTTTGTTATTTCCTTTTGCCTGGGTTTGTTTGCCAGATAGGATTTAAACTGACCCTGGTAGTAGTTGTATTGAGGGCTTGTTTTAAACTTTTCTTCCAGACGCGTGTTCAGGAATGCTACCTGAGTCTCCCTGGAAGCGTCTTTGAGGGAATCGGGCAGGTGGTGGATCTGAATGGTGACAATATTCCTGTACATCGCCTGGACTTTGCGGTGTTCGGCGTACAAATTCATGATCTTAACGGCCTGCTGGTACTGGGGCGTGTTTGTTTTCGATGCCAGGTTCACTCCTTTCTTTAAGTCTTGTGAAGCATAAATGCCGATCTCATTGTCGTCGATAAAAAGCCGGTAATTTCCTTTCGAAAGCCTTTCAACCTGCAAAATTTCCTGATTAAGATCATCTGTAAATGGCACCAGGGCCAAAGCCGGCGCGATGTCTTCTCCGGCAGCGGGAAATGGCAGACTTTCCTCCTTCACCGTAAAGCGGACACTGTCTTTTCCGAAAACGAGCTCTTTTATCAGGCAATTAGCGCTGTATTGATTACTTTCTTTAACATTAGCCCGCACTTGAATTTTGGAAACATATCGGCTTCCGCCCGTCGATTTTAAAAACTGGTAGGCCATAATCAGATGGCCCGGCGCGGCCGGATGCACCCGGTCTGGTCCGATGATCGTTGCTTTCGGGTCCTTTTGCTGGATTTGTTTATTTACTTCGGTCAAAATGGTCCAGTAATCCACGGTGGGAAGTTTGTATTTCTCCGCCAGTTCCTGCGCGTAGCCTGCACATTTTTTAAGAGCGTCATTCACACCAAAGAAATTTTCAGTTGGCAGGTCTGCGGTCTGGTCGTAAATAGACGGGGTCTGAAGAATAAGCTTACGTCCATTCTCGAGTAATTTCGGGACAATGATTTCCAGGTTTTTGCGGTACACTTCCAGAGCCTGCTGCTTCTTCTCTTCAATCCCGGGTTCGTTTGCTCTGGATTTGGCATATAAATTTCTATTCACATCATTCATCCCGATCATCAACACGGACCAGGTGGGGTTATGAACCAGAATATCAGTTTCCATTCTGTTGATGATGCCCTGCGTTACATCCCCGGAAATACCGCAGTTGATGAACACAACCTTTCTTTCAGGATAACGAGTTGCATAATACAGATTGATAAAGTGATAGAACTGCGCGTTGTTGGTGATGCTGTTGCCGATAAAACAAATCTTGTCGCCGTCTTTAAAAACGGGACCTTTTTCCAAAGACTGCGAGGTAGCCAAATGGACAACCAGGGAGAGGTATAAAGTAAAATGGAGGATTTTGGATACAGGTCGGCTGAGCATTTCTTTGAGTTTCATGCAAAGGTTTAGATGAGATAACAAACTAGTTAAAAACACACAAAGGTCGCACTGAGGGGAATCTATCTGAGTTGGTGATGGCGGTGGATATAAGGAAGCTCTAAACGAATTGAAAAAGACCGGTAAATTTCAGGGCCTTATTTTGTGAAAGCCGGGCGAAGTGCCTGTATATGAACACAGATTGCTCTTGGCTGCTGACCGAGAATAGTGTACCTTTCGCGAATGCAAGCTACTATCAATATACTGATGATTGATGACGATCTGGATGATCAACATCTGATTGAGAGCGCGTTTAAGCGCCAGCCAGTTGATTGTAAATGGACGTTTGCCAGTGACGGCCTGGAAGGACTGGAAAAACTTGAAAGCCTGAAAAGTCCGCCGGATCTGGTTTTATTAGACCTCAATATGCCCCGAATGAGCGGCTTTGACTTCCTGTTGGCACTCAAACGTAAAGTTATGACCCGAATGGTGCCAGTCATAATTTTAAGCACATCTTCACTTCCACAAAACGTAGCCAGAGCATACCAGCTGGGAGCGTCTCAATACTACGTTAAGCCAAATAAGGTGATGAACCTGGAAGCTGTTGTAAGCGATATCCTGAAGTTTGTTGCTGTTTAAGCTTTCCCGCATCATAGCTCAATAATGATAAATTTATCCTTACCTTGAACTGGATGACACTCTCATCAGCTCGTTAAGAATTTCGGGTGAAAGTTGGCGGTTTATACCATGCCTTCTGAACTGCCTCTCTTTTCGCGCTACTGTCTGAATCAAATCAACGTATTTGGTCTAATCTGTTTTTCGATTGCATCCAGCAGATCCTGGAACGGCTTGTTAAACTTTTCAATCCCCTCGTCTTCCAGCTGTCTTGTAACTGCCGACATATCGATCCCGGCCTCCTCTACTCTTTCCAGTATCCTCGCTGCGCCGTCGGGATCGTCTTCCAGCCGGCTTGCCGGATCGCCATGATCGCGAAACGCTTTGAGCGTGTCCATTGGGATGGTATTGACAGTATCCGGCCCGATGAGCGCCTCTACATACTTGGTATCCTTAAAAGCAGGGTCTTTACTGCTGGTGCTCGCCCATAAAAGCCGCTGAGGGACAGCACCTTTTTCAGCCAGTTTTTTCCAGCGATCTGTACTGAACACGCGTTTGTATATCTGATAAGCCATCTTCGCGGACGCAATTGCGACCTGTCCCCTCAACTCACCAAGTCCCTTCTGGTCTAAAAATGGGTCAACTAAAATGTCTATGCGGCTCAAAAAGAAGCTGGCCACCGACGACACCTGTCCTAATGGCAGGCCATCTTGCGCCCGTTTTTCCAGGCCTGCGATATATGCCTCTGCAACGGCTTCATAACGGTCCAGGCTAAAAAGCAAGGTAACATTGACATTGATGCCTTCACTGATCGCCGTTTCGATCGCAATCAAACCAGCCTCTGTCCCGGGGATTTTAATCATTACATTGTCCTTGTCGACTTCCTGCCAGAGCTGGCGAGCCTGCTTGATCGTGGCTTGTGTATCCTTTGCCAGAAAAGGGGAAACTTCGAGGCTTACATACCCGTCGGCTCCGACGACCTCCTCCTCGTTATAGACCGGCCAAAACAGATCGCAAGCCTTTTTGATGTCTGATACGGCAACAGCAAAGAAGATTTCTTCATTTGATATACCGCTTTCTGCCAGCTCTGCAATGTCAGCGTCGTAGTCGGAGCTGCTGCTGATGGCCTTTTCGAAAATGGCAGGATTGGAGGTTACTCCCCTGATTCCGTCCTGCTCAATCATTTTTTGCAACTCGCCGGAAGCGATGACTTTGCGGTCTATGAAGTCCAGCCAGATGCTTTGACCGAAGTCATGTATTTGTTTTACTTTATTTGTAGTCATAACCGATGTGTTTTTAGAATGTGTTGAAAAATTGGGTGGTCATTGCCGACTAACCCAGCCTTAACGGCACCTTTTTACCTGTGCGGGCAGATTCGTAAATGGCCATCAGTATTTTTACGTCCCGCATTCCCATTTCTCCCGGTACACGCGTAGGCCGCCTGTTTTTAACACAAGAAGCAAAGTCGTCCATTTGCAATGCCTGCTGGTTGACTTGTTTGAAGTCAATTTTATCCAAACTGCTTTTTCCGGCAATGCCAGAATATCCATACGCGGGACTTAATTCATACCAACCTTTTTCTGCTTCCACGCGCAAAAGATTCCCTTTGTCCGCATAGCTTGTGGTGCAGTATGAACTGGCGCCGCCGGGAAAGTCCAGGGTAAACTCCATGGACTGTTCTACGTCCGGAAATTTTTCCTTATCCGTCTTTGGTCCTTCTTTCGCGGTCACACCGACCGGGTTTATCCCCATTGCATAAATGGAACCCTGGACGCAATATACCCCAAGGTCCATTACCGGGCCGCCACCCGACCGTTTGCGGTCCAGTCGCCAGACTCCTGCCTCCATTTCCTGGCTATCGATAGCGCGTACCTTGGTAATTTTCCCGTGCACTTTTTCTTTCCCGAATTTGGCAATCGTCATGTTGTGTGGCTCAAAATGGAGGCGGTACCCGATGGAGAGCATCTTACCTGCATCTTTACAGGCTTTGATCATTGCCTCACAATCTTTTACGCTTGTAGCCATGGGTTTTTCACAAATCACATGCTTCCCGGCTTTTGCGGCCCGGATGGTGTATTCGGCATGCATGGAATTGGGCAGTACCACATAGACAATATCGACTTCCGGGTTATTCTTAATGGAGTCGAAATTTTGGTAGTTATAAACATTTTTGTCCGCAATATCATATTTACGCTGCCACTTGGAAACCTTATCAGGAGTGCCGGTCACAATTGCGACAAGCTTACAAGACTGGGTTTCCTGTAACGCCGGCGCGAGCTGTTCCTCACTGTACTGTCCCAGCCCGATCAGCGCTATTCCCAGCTTTTTATCCTGATTACCCGCTAACCCCAAAACCTGGTCACTAAGCAAGCTCAGGCCAGGTACTGCGATAGCCACCTGCCCGAACTGCTGCAGAAACCGCCTTCTTTGATGAAAATAATCCATAATCTTATGTTGATGAAGTGTTAAGTATCATTGCTCCGTACGCTCTACTTTGTAAGTTTCCATTATGCATAGTTGGTTTTAGCTTAATGTAACCTGGTCTGACCGGCGGAATCCGGGCGGCTAACAAAAAACGTACCAACAGGCAGTCGAACGCAAAGGAGAAGTTTAGGGCAGCGAATTCTTGGACACATATACCACGCCCCTGCCGCCTTGACTGTTGCAAAACTTAAATGCCTCACCTGAACCGCAAACTGCATCACTGCCCACGACATAAAGACGCTGCTGATCGTCTAAAAAAAGGCTTTGTATCTGATGAAGTTGTGGCAGATCAACCCTCCGACCAGTTGACGTAATCACACCGGGAGTATTGTATGTGCCGGTAGTTGCATTTGGCCCGTCTAAAAAAACTCTGTTGATCCCGTAAGTATCTTTGCCGGGCGTTACAATGGGATTTATCAAAAATTTGTCAGCAGATCCGTATTCCGGAATATCGTATAAAACATGATTTCCACCCGTGTACCGCTGCCAGGACTTGCCATCATTCACGCTGTAATTATCTGCGGTTATGAGCATTTGTTGGTAGGCAGCTTGCTTGTTCTGGTTAACTATACCATTCATTGCAAATAAAGTATCCTGATATTGCACTATGCCAAATAACGTGGCAGTCGATTCATGGACCTGCTCCCAATGCTTACCTTGGTCACTCGTTCGAAACAGCTTCGACCCGGTTGAGATCACGACCGTTTTATTATAATTTCCCCAAACACCTAATATTGTGTGGTCTACGGGCGCTTTCAGGGTGTACCAGTCGGGATATTCATCCAGAACCGTATCCTGCTCAATGATATCAACATGAGATCCCGGCCTTTTACATGATAAGGCAGCAATGATGAGTAAGCAATAAAGAACAACCTTCATAAGTGCTTTGATTAACTTAAATTCGAATTTTCTTCTCTACTTGGGGGCAGTAATTCGTTGGTTCAAACCAAATTACCTGCGGGACCCAGGTTATCCGTAAACTGTTAACAATGATCTTTTCCGATACTTCGACGATCGTCGGGCGGATGCGATACAGCTTCATGCAAAAGCAGGCTTGATTGAACTGAATGCATCCTGTATAACACCAATGATAATGTAGAATTTATAAACTTCCAAAAATGATGAGAATTGGCATTATACTTTTTTTAACGCTTCTAGCGATCAGCGACATCGAATGTATCGCACAAATTGCATCCCGAAACCAGCGTAGATCAGAAATTGCCACGGGTGCCGACCAGACTGACAAATATTTGTCTTATCTCAAAGGAAAACGAATTGGCCTGGTTGCAAATCAGAGTTCCGTGATCGGCAGGAGAAGCATTGTAGACAGCTTAACGAGCCTTGGAATCAAAATCGTAAAAGTGTTTGGACCTGAGCATGGTTTCAGAGGAAATGCCAGCAATGGAGCTGTGGTGGGCAATGAGATAGATGCCAAAACTGGTATTCCAATCATTTCTTTATATGGCAAAAACCAGAAACCAAATAAAGAACAGCTGGCGGATATCGACCTGATGGTCTTTGATATTCAGGATGTGGGCTGCCGCTATTATACCAATATCAATACGCTCGAGTACGTGATGGAGGCCTGTGCTGAAAACAACAAAGAACTGCTCATTCTTGACCGTCCCAATCCTAACGCATATGTGGTAGACGGACCGGTCATGACGGACGATAAATTTAAATCTGCCATTGGGATCCATTATACACCCATGACGCACGGCATGACGATCGGTGAATTTGCGCAATACCTGAATGGCGAAGGGTATTTGAAGGAACAATGCAAACTGAAAATTATCAAGGTAGCCAACTATGATCATGACAAGCCTTATGTGCTGCCGATAAACCCCTCACCGAATTTAAACACACAGCAGGCTGTGATGCTTTTCCCGAGCCTATGTATGTTTGAAGGAACAGCGATTAATGAAGGCCGGGGAACTTATATGCCTTTTACTATTTTGGGCGCACCTGCATTGAAAGGCAAGTATCCGTTTTCATACAAACCGGTCAGTATTCCCGGAATGAGTGAGAAACCAAATCACAAAGACTCTGTTTGTTACGGTCTTGACCTCCGCAATTATGATATTGCCAAGCTTCGCGAGAGCCGCCAGATTAATTTATCGTGGTTAATCGAACTATACAATGCCTATCCCGATAAAGCCCATTTCTTTACCCAAGGAAGAGCCAACCAGGATGTATCCGCCTTCGATCTGCGCATTGGCACCGATCAATTAAGAAAACAGATCATAGCGGGAGTATCGGAAGCTGACATCAGAAAAAGCTGGGAACCCGGATTGCAGAAGTTTAAAGCCATACGGATGAAGTATCTCCTATATCCGTAATGCATACGCTTTCCTGACAGCAGAGTACAAACACGGGAGCAGCCTGCCTGTTTGTTAAGCTGCAAATGTAATTCAGTGACACCTACTTAACCTTGGTTGAACTGATCGTTATAGTTCTGTTGTTCGATCTGTTGCTCCTTCTTAATAGCCTCTTTTTCGTGCGGGAAATTGGATTCCGGTGTGAGCGAGTAGGGAACGTTCTGCGGAATGTAATCTTCGGCCGCACCCGGCTTGCTGTAATCGTACGGCCAGCGATATACGGCGGGCAACGGGCCTGGCCAGTTTCCGTGCCCGGGATGGACCGGCGTCGTCCATTCAAGCGTATTGGAGTGCCATGGATTGCGCGGTGCCACTTTTCCAGTGAAAATGCTGCTGATGAAATTGTATAGGAAAATGAGCTGTGCAACGAATGTCATAATCGCTGCATACATGATAAATGTGTTCATATCCAAATACTTATTAGTAAACTCGTAACTGGTGAATGCGTAATAACGCCGTGGGAAACCAGCTATGCCAATGTAATGCAGCGGCACAAACACCATGTATACGCCAACGAATGTGAGCCAGAAATGGACCTGCCCCATCGTATAATTCATCATTCTGCCGAACATCTTGGGAAACCAATGGTAAACACCCGCCAGCAGCCCGAACGCCGAAGCGGCACCCATAACCAGGTGAAAATGTGCAACAACGAAATACGTGTCATGCAACTGAATATCCAATGCACTGTTTCCCAGGATGATTCCCGTCAAACCACCCGAGACGAAGAAGGATACCAGACCAATTGCGAACAACATGGCGGGCGTAAAAATGATATTTCCCCTCCATAATGTTGTAATGTAATTGAAGGCCTTCACTGCCGAAGGAACGGCAATAATTAATGTAAGGAACATAAAGATGGAGCCCAGAAACGGGTTCATCCCGGAAACGAACATGTGATGCGCCCAAACGATAAAGGAAAGAAATGCAATGCCCAGCATGGAAGCGATCATAGCGCGGTAACCAAAAATAGGCTTCCGCGAGTTGGTCGCCACGATCTCCGAGGTGATGCCAAGCCCGGGTAAAATCACGATATAAACCTCTGGATGGCCTAAAAACCAGAAAAGGTGCTGGAACAGAATCGGACTTCCCCCTACATTATGTAATGCTTCGCCATTGATATAAATGTCGGAAAGGTAAAAGCTGGTGCCGAAATGCCTGTCAAAGACGAGCAGCAATACGGCTGAAAACAGCACGGGAAACGAAATCAGTCCCAAAATCGCCGTGATGAGAAATGACCAGATCGTCAACGGCAGCTTGCTGAATGTCATCCCGCGCGTCCTTAAATTGATAATAGTGGTGATGTAATTGATCCCGCCAAGCAATTGGGAAACGATAAAAAGTGCCATACTAACGAGCCAGAGCGTCATACCAGCTCCCGAGCCGGGATGCGCCTGCGGCAATGCGCTGAGTGGCGGATACACAACCCATCCTCCCCCGGCCGGGCCGGTCGAGACAAACATGGAAGAAAACATTACTACACTGGCCAGGAAAAAAAACCAGTAAGAAAGCATGTTCATGAAGCCCGAAGCCATATCCCGGGCGCCTATCTGCAATGGAATGAGGAAGTTGCTGAATGTGCCGCTCAATCCTGCCGTCAGAACGAAGAAGACCATGATCGTTCCGTGCATCGTGACCAGCGCCAGGTAAAAGTTCGGGTCAAGTTTGCCCGTAGCAGTAACCCAATCACCGATCACGGGTCTGAGCCAGGTAAAATCCGCATCTTGCATGCCGAGCTGTATCCGGAATAGGATCGACATAAACAGTCCAACTATCGCCCAGAAGATCCCTGTGATCAGATATTGTTTGGCGATGGTTTTGTGGTCCTGCGCGAAAACGTATTTGAACCAAAAATTTTGCGGCTCGTGATGGTGTGCCTCCTGCGCATTGGTTAGTAGAGTTTCTGATGCTGATGACATATCAAGTGGATGTTTAGATAAAATTCTCAATACATATGATGACCTCCGTTTACACTGAGATTGGAACCGGTAATGAAAGACGCCTTGTCGGACACCAGGAAAGAAACCGCTTCGGCCACTTCTTCGATGGAACCTAAGCGTCCGACAGGGATTTGTGCCACGATCTTTTCCCGGATGTCTTCGGCAACTGCCATTACCATATCGGTGCCGATATAGCCAGGCGAAACCGTGTTCACAGTCACACCGTGCCGGGCAACTTCCAGCGCAAGGGATTTGGTAAAACCGTGAATGCCGGCTTTGGCTGCGCAATAGTTTGTTTGCCCGAATTGTCCTTTTTGGGCGTTAATAGAAGAAATGTTAACGATCCTTCCGAATTTCCGTTCAATCATGCCGTCGATAACATGGCGGGCACAATGAAAAACACTGTTCAAATCCGTGTTGATCACATAATCCCAATCGTCCTTGGACATTTTGGTAAACTTTTTATCCTTGGTCACTCCGGCATTATTGATCAGGATATCTACCGGCCCAATCTTTTCTTCTATAGACTTTATCATCTGGCCCACCGAGTCAAAATCACCCACATCTCCCAGTTGAATATCTATTTCATGTTCCAATGCGGTAAGCTCTTCTTGAAGCGCCGCACCTTTTTCTGCGGAGCGGCAATTTCCAACCACCCGGTAACCGCCTTCACATAAGACCTTGCATAGCGCAACGCCAATCCCGCCTGTACTGCCGGTAATGAGCGCCACTTTTTTACCATTACTGTCCATGTTGGTAGATTATAAAGTTTCTGACACCGCACTTTTTTCCTCAATAAACTTCAAAAGCTCATCGTTAAAAGCCTCTGGCATCTGATAAGGAAGATAATGCCCGCATGCAGGCACCGTGACCAATTTAACGTCGCGGATTTGTGAGCTCTCTGCGGCTAATAACCTTGCAAAATCCTCTCCGCGCATGTATGGCCAGGGACTTATCAAGTCTTCTTCACCAACCAAAATCAGGCAGGGTTGGGTGATCTGGTGTAACACTCCATTGATTCCTTCAAGCAGCATTGCTTCCACAGAACGTGACAACAGGATCCCGAAATGGGCTGCTTCATGCTGATACAATGCGATCCCGTTTGCAAATTCAGAAGCTAGTTCGAGGTGGTTGGGAAACCCCAGGATCTGGTTGAGCCGGTTATGCGTAAATGCATTTCCACTTGCCACAATTCCAGTCATCGTATTGATAAGCATCTGCCTTTCAACGGCAGTGTAAGGTTCTACACCCGATGGAGAAACCAGGACAAGCTTGTCAGCAAGTACAGGCTGCTTTATCGCAATGTTAACCGCAATCTGCCCACCCATGGAATGACCTATCAGCGTTAATGCCGGCAAGTCAAGCTTTTTGATAAATGAAATAACACATTGCGTATAGAATTGAATGGTGTAGGGAAAGTCGCCCTTATCAGACAACCCATGACCCGGAAGGTCGAGGGCAATGCATCGGAAGTCTTTTGAAAGGCTATCCATGTTCTTGCCCCAAGCCGAAAGATCCGTACCCATCCCGTGAATAAAAAGTAACACGTCCGCACCCCCGATTCCTTCATCGGTGTAGGCTATTTCAATGTCGTCATCGATTCTTGTTTTCTTGACGGCATACGGATATGCGACGGGCTCGCCAGGCACTTTTTCAGTAAGCGGCATTTTAGCCGAAGGGGAACGATTCCAGAAATTATTCCAGGCATTTAGCAAATTAAACATCAGTATCTCTTTGTTTTAACCATGAAACAATACCGGGCGCAAGTTCTTTTTGCGACCTCGAACCTACAAAAACGCCTATATGACCGCCCTCAAACCGGGTCAGGCACTTGTCTTTGCTACCTACAAGCTCATTAAGCGGAATGGATGCATCCGGTGGGACTAAGTGGTCTTGCTCTGCATAAATGTTCAGCAGCGGAACGGTAATCTCTGATAAATTGACAATCCTTGCGCCTATTTTCAATGTTCCTTTTACCAGTTTGTTCTGCTGGTAAAGGTCTTTCATAAACTTCCTGAAACATTCGCCAGGCTGACTGGGACTATCTGCAATCCATTTTTCCATCCTTAGAAAATTGAGCAACTGAGCCTGTTTGTCCACGGCGCTCAGCATGTTGATATATTTACTGGTTTTGAGCAATGGTTTGAGCATTTCAAAACCCGTATTAAGAAGCTGTCCTGAAATGTTTCCGTAACTGTCTACCAGCGAGTCTACGTCCAGGTGCCTGGCCCATAAGGATAGCATGTCATCTTTTGTATGAAAGTCAATGGGCGTAACGAGGGTAATCAGGTTTTTGATTTTACCAATGTGCAATGCGGAGTAAATCACACTGAATGTCCCGCCCTGGCAAACACCCATCATGCTGATTGATTTCTGATTGGATTCGTGCCTTACAAAATCAACCGCATCATTCAGATATCCGCAGATGTATTCCTCCATTGTATTGAATCGATCTTCTTTTGAAGGATATCCCCAGTCGATCAGATACAGATCAAGACCTGCTGATTGCAGATTACGGATAAAACTCCGGTCGGCCTGAATATCCAGCATGTCATGGCGGTTCACCTGCGCGTAAACAAGGAGCACGGGTGTTTTGAGCAGCGCCGGACTGTCACACTCGTAATGATACAGCGCAACATTGTCCTTTTTCCAGACCATTTTCTTTGGCGTGTTTCCAACATCCAGCGCCTCAATTGTTTTGAGTGCTTCATAACTTTGCGCAAGCTTGCTGGTCACGGTGGCAAACGCGTGTGGCATAACTTCGTCCATGCTGTCCCCTGGCTAGAATGTTATTCAGGATCTGATTTTTTCTCACGCAGCATTTCAGAAACGATCCGCTCCAGTTCACTGATGCGGGCACGCAATTCGTGATTGGTCTTATGCACTTCATCCAGCTGCGATTTCAGGACAACGGGATAGGGTTCCAGGAAACTTTCTATTTGTTTTTCATGCAATCTGCGCATCTCCGCATGCAGTTTTAGCAGCTCGCCTTGCAAGGCCGCGTACTCTTCCGTATTGAAAAGAGCCACAAACTCCTTTTCATTGATCGTTGCCCATTCGTTGTAGAATGCGTCAAAGTTTTTATCGGATTCGCCTTCGAGCGATTTTTCGGCAACCGACTGCATTACTTTCTCCCAGGCAGATACACTCGTTTTATAAAGCAATGCCTGCATCTGGCTCATCTTGGTCGTATAGTCATTCCAAAGCTCGGCCAATTTTGTAAATGACTCTTTTGCAGCCGCAGATCCGGTTGACATTTGCCCGAAGTATGGCATAAAGCTCTTTTGGGCCGTTTGGAATAAGCTGCTATAAAAGTTCAGCATTCCCTCGGGATTCATTTGAGACATTCCATTAAAGAAAGGCACGCCATTTCCAGCCATATGCCCGAAATTCTTCCCGTTCTCCCCCATCGTCGAAATCCACGTTGACATTGCTTTGGTATATTGATCATAAAAGCCCTTCATAATGCTTTCATCAATTCCGAAAAGTTTGTCTACAAAAGATTTGAATGCCTCCTGATCAATGAACTTCCACATGTTCTTGTGATCCAATGGGCCGTTTTCCATCTGACGAAGCACAGGCTGCCACAATTCAAAAAAGCGCGTATAAATGTCCACGCTTTTGAGCATATTCGAGAAGGCATCGCGCATCTGGTCGCTACCGAAGGGATTAAAAGTGCTTCCCGGCTTACCAGATGTCATATTTTCCATCATGGACTGATAACCTTGCATCCATTGCTTCTGGGTCTGCTGCATATTTTCCCAGCCTGCATCACCCCCATCTTTCCAGCCATTGGCCATCGTTTTCCAGCCATCAACCATGTTATTGGTAGTCTTATACCACGCGTCAAAAACACTTTCTTGTTGTGCCATATGATATCCATTTTTTGCCGCGGCGACTATTAATATCATGCCAGCAAATAGGGTTGTTTAGCGAAAATCCCACATTTCCTATTTGCCTCCCTTGTTGACTCATGTGACCAATCAGCATGCACCTGATAACTTCTTTACCCGAAACGGCATTTCTCTCCAAACTCAACCTTCATTCTAAATTTACTTGACTGGTAGCGTCGGTGATTGAGTGGATTACCTGATCAAGTTCATTGGCTGAGGCGATCAGGTAATCATAAACTAACTGCTGCTCGGCGTCGAGTTCAGCCGGCAAAGTAAGCATAGGGAGGAGCGCCATAATGCGTGATAACGGTGCCCGGATCACATGCGATTGCATCCAGGATATCTCGCGGAGTTTTTCGTTCTGAGCCTCGATCGCCTGGATGTATCTGACGCGCTCGGTCACATCGTTAGCCAGCACTACCTTTGCCTTTACACCTTTGTAAGTGATTACATTACTTTGAATATCAACGTTGATGAGAGCACCGTTCTTTTTGCGGTGCCGGAAGACTCCGTGAAGAATAACCTTGTCTCGTTCCCGATTTTCCTGAACCGCCCGCTGTACGAGCGGGATATCCTCAACTGGCCGTATATCCAGAATGGTCATGGCCATGAACTCTTCGTGGCTGTAGCCGTAATGAGCGATAGCTGCCGTGTTGACATCCAGGTACTTTAAGGTCTGCATATCGTAAACGAACATGGGCTGTGGGCTTAGCTGGAAGAGGTCGCTGTAACGCTTTTCGGATTCGGCCAGCGCCTGCATGGTCCTTTTAGTTTCGGTTATATCCTTAAAAAATACGGACAGCCCGTTCTCTGACGGATATGCGCTGACTCCGAACCAGGTTTGCATCTTTGGGTAAAAATCTTCAAAATGCACCGCTTTTCCCGTACTCATCACATGCTGGTAGTGTCGGTAAAAATCCAGGTCCATTGCATCGTAGTAAATATCCCAAAAATATTTGCCCAGCATAGTTTCGCGCCCCATGCCCATTTTTATTTCGGCGGTAGCATTCCAGTAGGTGATGATCCAGTTGCGGTCCACGGCAAAGAAACCGTCACCGATACTTTCCAGGATTACATTGCGTTCCGCAAGCGCCATAGTCGCCGCTAGTTCCGCTTTTTTTCGGTGATCAATGTCCTGGAAGCTGCCGTAAATCCGTACACATTCCCCATCCCTGAATTCCGCTTCAGCCATTGCCCGCACCCAGCAGGTATTCCCCTTTGCCGTAACCAACTCTACTTCGGCGTCGCAGGGCGCACCTGTCGCAATGGTGTCGGCCATTTTTCCGGCGATATAATCCCTGTCCGCGCCCTGGCGGTAAAAGGACAACCAGTTATCGGCGCTTGGCACAAAGGTTTCCGGTACCTCATAGATTTCCCGTGTCACCGGCGACCAGTAAGCAGTTCCATTGACACGGTCGACTTCCCAGCTTCCGATGCGCGCGAGTTGACTGGCCTTCTGAAAAAGGTTTTCAATCTCTTTTTTGTCCGAAATGTTTTTACCCACACAAAACATCAGTCCTTCATTAGAGAACCGCGTGACTGTCCACGACAACCAGATGACCTTGCCGCTTTTCGTCAGGAAGCGGTTCTCGAAATATAAAGTCTGGTCGCCGCCAGCAATAAACGCTTCGGTCCGAGCCCGGCTGATCTCCAGGTCATCAGGGTGTACCAAAAGATCAAGCGACATGTTCAGTAACTGCTTTTCTGTATATTCCAACTGGCTGAACATAGCAGGGTTGACCCTTTTGAAATAGCGGTCGGTTCCCATGATACCGATCATATCCGGGGCACGGTCGAAAAGCAAACGGAGCTGCTCATCGGCCGTTTTTTGGCTTGAAATATCCTTAGTAGACGTTGAAAAGCCGTTTGTGCCCGCATTGCTTCCGTGGGTCGATGAGTCAAAGTCATTCACTGCGGCGCTCTTCACCTCCACGAAATTGAAAACGATTGCTTCAACCCCGGGCTCATCCAGTAAGTTGGTCAGCGTGCAATCGATGGTAATGTAGTGTCCCGCATAATGCAGTGTACGGAAGAGCGCGGCAACCGGCCCTCCGGGCTGGGCATATACCTGCCGCAATGCTTGCTGAAACAATTCGGCATCATCGGGGTGTACCAAATCGGCCGCTTTCCGTTCAGTACTATTGACCTGGTTCCAGCCGGTGATCCGTTCCGATGAGGGACTCCTGTAAACCACGTTCAGGTCGCGGTCCAGTAATGTAACACCAGCAAAACTATGCTCGATGAGTTTACGGAAGCGCAGTTCTCCGGGATTGGTTTGTTCTAGTTGGGGAAGGTTAATCATGACTTTGGGCTTTAAAGCCCAAAGTTGTCAAATTTTCATAGAATTAATTCTAAGTTTTCAATGAAAAATAGAGACAAGTTCTATCAAATTCGTCAGACAACTTCGTAACCCGATTATGCGGAATATATAGTCTTTTCCGCTCACGGTGTTATTTGGGTTTTCTGTACTACTTACTGCACTGCAAAATAGCTAAATGGTTGTGAACTCAAATGAATTCATGCAAAAAACACAGAATGGAATAGAATAATACAGGTTTCGGGAATAAAAACCGGATAATTAAAGTTACCTATGGACACATTGCCCTATAATTGTAGATGATTCGATTTGTAAAATATCTAGTCCTTGTGATTGCAGGTTCTTTGGTTTCCTGCGAAGGCCTTTTTCTCTTCAATCCCAACCAGGTGGTTTTTAGCGATGATGAAAAAGACCTGAACCGCAAATCCGTTGAACGGATACGCATGCTGCCCGTGACTGATACTGTGAGATTCATACTCATGGGGGATACGCAACGCTTTTATGATGAGTCCGAGGATTTTGTAAAAAGCGCAAACGGGCAAGAGGATATTGCCTTTGTCCTCCACGCAGGCGATATTTCAGATTTTGGGCTAAGCCAGGAATTCAAGTGGGTAAATCAGATCATGAAAAAACTGAAGTATCCCTACTTGACAGTAATTGGCAATCACGATCTTCTTGCAAACGGGCCGATTGCATATCAGAGAATGTACGGTAACTTGAATTATTCATTCGAATTCGGAAACCACAAATTTATTTTCGTTGATACCAATTCGAGAGAATACGCCTTCAATGGAAAAGTGCCAGACCTACAATGGCTGAAGTCTGAGTTGGATAACAATTCATCAAACAAAAATGCAATCGTTATTGGGCACATGGCACCATTTCACGGCGATTTCGATAAGAACCTGGAAAGCCGATATGCAGAGATTCTCTCCTCTGATCCGAATGTTAACTTCACTTTATATGGTCACCAGCATTCCTTTTCGGATAGTATCTATTATAACGATGGTGTTCATTATCACGTCACTACCACAGTCGGGGCCAGAGGGTATATGATCGTCACCTCATGGAATGGCGGCCATAAGGTAGAACGCGTAACTTATTGAATCATCAACCCAGCTCCCAGGGTTTTGTCGGGGAATAAATTTCCTGAGCACTTCTGGCATGATAGTTATCCAGGCTCCGACTCAACGAATCCCTATTTTATGACAGGCACAGACAAAGAGTTAAATTCCACCGTTCGCATTTTATTAGTAGACGACGATCACGAACAATCATACGTAACCGGTATGTTGCTAATAGCCTCAGGGTTTCAGGTCGAGGTTTGTAACAGCAAAAATGATTGTATTAAGCTAACGGAAACATTCAGGCCTGATGTGATCTTGCTGGATAGCGATATGCCGCAAATGGATGGGCATATGTAGCGGGATGAGAGATAGCGTTTTTACCTACTCCTTCGGATAAGCCAAAATATTCTTAGTAGCAACCTTCCCACCCGCCCCCTTCGAAGCCACAACCTGATCAGGGGCTTTTGACTTTTCTACCCAATCAATGATCAGGCTGACCCAATCTACATTGTCACAGCCCGGGCCGCCGCCACAATGCAAAACGCCCGGAAGGAGGAACAATCTTGCGAAGGATTGCGCGTCTTTGTCGGCTTTTAATATCCCATTGTAATGCTCAATGGTCGCGTTTGCCGAGAGCGCGGCATCATTCCAGCCATGGAAAAAGATGATTTTGCCATTTCGTTTTTTGAACGCACTGTAATCGGTACTGGTGGCATCCAGATAAGATGAAGCAAAGGCCGTTTGCGCGGTAAAATTTTTGAAGGTGTATTTTGAATAATCAAAGGTTGAATCATTGAAGATCAGATACTTATAAATGTTCGTGGAAAACATGTAATGCAGGCTGGGTTCCTTGTGCTGGTAAGAACTTGACCCGGTAATCCACGGATCCCAGGAAGCATCTTCGGCTTCTGCGCCAAATGGGAAACCGGGGTAAATCTGTTTGCCATCCACAACCAGCGGACCGTAAACTGACTTGATCGCCACGAGCTGCGCTTTTGTAAAACATGCGTTTCCCGGCTTTTCATTGGCGCACACCGGTAATTTAGAAAAATCGAACTTGCATTTACCTGGGTTACCTAAGATCCCGTCAGCCGCACCGTCGAGTTGGTCGCATTGTTTCAGCACTTCGGTTTGCAAAAGTTTGAGGTTATCTTTTGTAATGATTGGCCTCAGCTCTTTGGGATCCGGATAATTGTATTGACTATGCTGCAGGAATTTCGCCCCTATTGCCGGCCATGCAAATGCGGGCGCCCCGGCCACGATCCCGTCAAAGTCCTCAGGATAATACTGGGCCTCCACCATCGCCTGTCCGCCTCCGCGCGAGCAACCGACAAAATACGATTTGGAAGGTGCCGCGCAATAATAATTTTGCATAATGGCTTTCGAAACCACGGCGGTACGATGAATGGCTAGCCGACCGAAATTGAGCTGTCGCTCCATGTTATTGTACGCCCATTTGGCATCGGCTCCTCCTTCGTGGCCTGTGTCAGTGCCTGCGGTCGCAAATCCCTCGTCGACCTTCCTCTGAAAATCATTTTGAATGGTCCCCACAAAACCGCCTCCTCCCGACATCAGAAACCGCGTGTTACTTTCGTCGGGCAACAATAACTCAAAATTGATTTCCTTGCTTATCCTACCCAGAATGCGGCAAAAAGGCTTCTTGATAATGATAGTTCCGCGCCAGGTCTCATCTGGATTACTGATCGTGTCCCCGGCATTGGCCTCAGCGACCAAAATCGTAACATCCGGAAGTTGAAGGTTTTTCAACTCCCCGCAAGGTTTGCAAGGTTTTACATGCTGCGCCCAGGCAATGTTAGCAACCAAAATGAGGGCGAAGAAGACGTAACATTTTCTCATAAGTGATTTGTTTTATCATTCTGTCTTTCTAATTCTTGTAGTCAAAAGCCTGGGCCACTGATGGAAAATACTCAACTTCCCTTGATCTGGGCAGACTTACAGGGAATAAAAAAACGAGACAAATCCAGAAAATCCGGCCTTGTCTCGTCTGGTGCGCCCGAAGGGATTCGAACCCCTATCGGTGGTACCGGAAACCACAATTCTATCCATTGAACTACGGGCGCTTCTTTCGGTAACGGGGTGCAAATATAGCCTCTATTTTGATTTTAGAGCAGTAAGAGCGAAAAAATCTGGATTTTTTTACCTCGTTTTATGCTTAAAGTTCTTTAAGCAAATCCCAGTCACCAACGTCTTTCAAATATAAATAATCGAGCAGCACACCGTTTACGTTGGTAATCAGGCGATGTCCTTCCGCAAATGGGACTACAAACGTATTGATGTATTCGTGGTCGGATACAAGCCCCTGAACTTTGTTATGATAACTGTTGATTTCCGCCGTCGTAAGTTCAAGCTCACAGTAAAACATGTACATCGCCTCGTCGCTTGTGCCGGTTGAAGGAAAATATGGCGTGTCATTGACTTTTACCAACTGTGAAACATCAACTGCTATCCCCGTTTCTTCAAACACCTCACGGGCGGCAACAGCGGCCGCGTCACTTTCGCTGTCGAGCATTCCAGCGGGATGTTCGTAAGTCATGGAACCGTCACAAATCCGGCGCTGCTGGACCAGCAGAAGGAATTTTTCTTTAGTGATTGAATCAAGAAAGCAAATCAGGACACTTACAACCTCGCCTTTCAGAAAGCAAATGGGTGGAATTTTGTTACCCTCAGGCGTTGTAGCATCCGTATACAGGAGCGAAAAAAGGACTTCTCCTTTACCATTATAACGGGTATAAAGCTCGTCGATACGGTGGATTTCAAGTCCGTTCTTTTCAAGATTGTTTTTCCACAAATTGTATTTGTGGGAATCGAGCAATTTTTCCTTCATCAGGCCTCTAATTAAGGATCAATTGTAAAACGGGAATGATAATGCCGCATATGGCACGCCAAACGTTTTGGAAAAGCGCTTTTGCCCATTGTCCAGCTTTTCTGCCGTCGCATAGGTAATTCTGCCATAAGTATAGCCGAGTTTCAACGCAATGCGATCTGTAAACCAATATCGTAAGAACAATTCCGACTGTCCGTTTTGTTTGTCCAGGGCCAGCGGGAGCAGATTGATGGTACTCGGATTGCTAGGCACATAGTCGTTATAATACTTAGACCCTTCTCCATCAAAAAGTGTCGATTTGGTATACAGGCCTTTTCTTTTAACCCCAAATGCAACGCCGAAAAGATCCGTATTCGCACCGATATCAAACTTCCACACGCGGAAATTAGCACCGAGAACGAAGCTCGCTCCATTGCTCGAAACGCGTCCGAACTTCAAAGTATCGCCGGAAAGTGCGTTATTTTTAGGAGCCAGGTCGGTCCTGCCCGCATAGTAACCCCATGCCCTCACCCCCCAGCCGATCCTGAACCAGGGAAAATTTGTGAGGCTCAATTCCTGGTGGTAAAGTACTGAGGGGACCCAAACTTTGTCCAGATACCCAACCCCGAGATCAATGCCGGATGTAACACGTGAAAGACTTTGTGAAAATGCTGTGACTGAACTCAAAAAAACAAAAAGTACTGTGATACGGATCCTCCTCATTTGATTCTTAATAATGTGACGGGCAAAGGTAAAGAAATGTACTGTTTTGCGACATCAACTTATTTTTTTGTTCGTTTTCTTTAATACAACGGCACCCGTTGGCGGCAAGTCCAGTTTTAGTGACTGAGCTCTTCCGTGCCACTGGTGGTTTTCCGCTGCCACCGGATGGTAATTGATGACACCGCTGCCACCGAAAATTTCAGCATCGGAATTGAATATCTCCTGCCAGTCTCCTTCCGAGATCACGCCTACGCGATATCCGATCCGCGGAATGGGTGTCAGGTTCAGCACGACGATCAGGTTCAGTTCGGGATCCAGCGATTTTCTTGCGTAAACCAGTACCGAATTTTCACGGTCCTGGGTATCGATCCATTCAAAACCATCATGCGAGAATGAAAAATCGAACATCGCCGGCTCGGTCCGATAAAGGTTGTTGAGTGCTTTTACGCATTCTTTCAAGCCGATGTGTGCCGGTAATTTTAGCAAATGCCAGTCCAAACTTTGCTGGAAGTTCCACTCGGATGTCTGCCCGAATTCACCACCCATAAAAATCAGTTTCGTCCCGGGATGCGTAAACATGTAGGCAAACATCACACGCAGGTTCGCAAACTTCTGCCAGGGATCGCCCGGCATTTTATTGATCAAAGACTTTTTGCCATAAACCACTTCATCGTGCGAAAGCGGCAGCATGAAGTTCTCCGAAAACGCATATACCAGACTGAAAGTCAGCTGATCCTGGTGCCATTTCCGAAATGCCGCATCCAGCTGAAAATATTTCAGGGTATCGTTCATCCAACCCATCATCCATTTCATCCCAAAACCAAGTCCGCCCACGTACACCGGCCGCGACACGCCGGGAAATGCAGTAGACTCCTCCGCAATGGTCTGAATATCAGGAAACGCCGTATACGCAGCTACATTCATTTCCCGCAAAAGGGAAATGGCTTCCAGATTTTCTCTTCCCCCAAACTCGTTCGGTATCCATTCTCCGTGTTTTCTGGAATAATCCAGATACAACATCGACGCCACGGCATCTACCCGCAAACCATCCGTATGATAACGATCCAGCCAGAAAAGCGCATTGCTGATCAGGAATGAGCGGACCTCGTTTCTTCCATAATTAAAAATATAGCTTTTCCAGTCAGGATGGTAGCCTTTTCTCGGATCTGCGTGCTCATACAATGCAGTACCGTCAAACCGGAACAAACCATGAGCATCACCGGGGAAATGCGAAGGTACCCAGTCCATGTAAACGCCGATCCCGGCCTGATGAAGTTGGTCGATCAGGTACATCAATTCCTGCGGCGTGCCCATTCTCGATGCTACCGAAAAGTACCCGGTGATCTGATAACCCCACGACGGCGCGTACGGATGTTCCATAATCGGCATGAGCTCCACGTGTGTAAAGCCCATTTCCTTTACATAAGGTACCAGCCCCACGGCTATTTCCTTATAAGTAAGATATCTTTCAGGATCAGAAGGGTCGCGTTGCCAGGAACCTAAATGCACCTCGTAGACCGAGACAGGCGCATTCAACTTGTTTTTTTCCTTACGCAGCTTCATCCATTCGGTATCCTCCCATTCGTACCAGGTATCCCAAACAATCGAAGCCGTTTTCGGAGCCAATTCGCACCATAATGCAAACGGGTCCGATTTTTCCATATGCTGGCCGTCCTGGGAAACAATGTAGTATTTATACACCTCACCGACACCCACATGAGGAATCCAGCCCTCCCAAATCCCCGAACTGTCCCAGCGCGATGCGAGCGGGTGACCATTCGGGTTCCAGCCATTAAAATTTCCCGTCACTGAGATGTAAGTTGCATTCGGTGCCCATACCGCAAAGTAGGTTCCCACAACGCCTTTATAGTCCATCACATGAGAACCCATCTTCTCATAAAGCTTGTAATGCTTTCCCTGACGGAAGAGGTGTATATCAAAATCGGTAAAACGGCTAACTGCTTCAACCGCATTCAATGTCTGATCCTCAACATTTTGCACTTCACCTTCAATCGGATCGCTCGCTGACTTCGAATTTTTCTTACCAGTTGACTTAGCCATTTGTTTTTTTGCAATTAATGTTAATCTGTATGAGGATGTAAGATTTATATTTTTATTAAACTATTTCTCAAAATGTATATATTTTTTTGAAGGTTTTCTCTATTTCAACACTCCAAAAAACCGGGCTACATTGCTCCCGCAGCCTTCTCAACCTGATCCAGAACACGCATGATATTGCCGCCCCAAATCTTCTCAATGTCTTTTGCGGAATAACCTCTTTTTACTAATTCCTCCGTAATCCCGCCGATCTGGCTTACGTCCGTCAGGCCGATCACCTCACCTCCCCCATCCAGGTCCATTCCTATCCCTACATGATCCACGCTCGTCAGTTTGATCACGTGTTCAATGTGATTTACAGCATCCTGCAACGTCGGCATATCGGATTTATATTTTTCATCAATCGCCTTCATTTCATCGCGTAACGCTTTTTTGTCGGCATCCGAAAGATCCGTCTGGCGGATTTTCAGGCGCAGTGCTTTTAATGACATTTCGTGCGGCTGAGATGGTTTTTTGACAAAACTCGGCACAAAGTTGATCTGGATCACTCCGCCATTTTTGGCGAGCGTTTTGATCATATCATCCGTCATATTCCGCGGCACATCGCAAAGTGCGCGGCATGATGAATGCGAGGCGATTACCGGCGCTTTTGTAAGCTTGATCACTTCGTAAAACGTCGAATCAGAAACGTGGGAAATATCAACCATTACCCCCAGCCGGTTCATTTCCTTCACAACCTGCTCGCCAAATGCACTCAAACCATTGTGTTCCGGCCCGTCGCCATCCGTCGAGGAATCGCAGATATCGTTATTTAGTGAATGCGAAAGTGTCACATACCGAAGTCCCAGATCATAGAACATTTTGATATTGGAAATGTCTTTCCCGATAGGCCAGCCATTTTCCATACCAATGAACATGGCGCGTTTTCCTTCTTTTTGGAGCCGGTAAGCATCTTTTGAGGTCGTGGCAATGGCGCAGAGCTCAGGGTGCAGCTTTGCGGTTTCATGTATTTTATCAAAAATGGCGAGGGCATCCTTTTTCGCCGCTGCATTAGCTTCAACCGTCCGTTTACCCTGCCCCAGATACACCGCAAAGAACATCCCGTCCATTCCGCCTTTCACCATCCTCGGAAAATCAATTTGCGACTGATCTTTCACAAAATCATGCTCAACGGCAATGTCGAATCCAGGCTTCATCATATTGATAGGCACATCCGCATGGGTATCAATTGTCAGCGCTTTTTCATGGATTTTAGCGGCTTTGGAAGACATCTTCGCCGGCGCATTTTGTCCGAGCGCGAATAGTGGCAATGATAATAGGAGTACAAGCTTTTTCATTCTTACAGATAAGTGTTAGGTCACAGGTACAAGGAGATTATATTTTTAAATTGGCCTTTTTTTTCTGGAATGTCAACTGCGGGGCGCCTTTCCTTTCTTTTCTCCTAAATATTAAGAACAATCGCCTACTTTTGAGAATTCAGTTTAATCCCATTCTATAATGCCTCCATTATTACTCCGAACAGTTCAATCTACTTCAAAACTCACGTTCCTGATCCTTTTCCTTGTCAGTTGCAGATCTGTTAAAAAGGATGCGGACCAATCTGGAAATCCGCTCAAATCTCAGGATTTCATGTATCAATATTCGATCATCGATGCATTAATGGCGGGGGTTTTTGATGGAGATTTAACAATTGGCGAGCTTAAAAGAAAAGGAGATTTCGGTGTCGGGACTTTTAATAGAGTTGATGGTGAGCTAATTATGGATCAGGGACTCGTATATAAAGTACTTTACGACGGTTCGGTGAAAGAAGTAGCGGATTCAGACAGTACTTCGGCGGCATTCGTCAAGTTTTTTAAAGCCGACACGACGATAACAATGTCCGGTGCAGATCTTACATATGAAAAAGTCCAGGAACACCTGGTTCATGTTCTTAATCCCAACGCGATTTATGCGCTGAGAATTTCGGGCGATTTTACAACAATGACAACACGTGCTGAAAAACCCGCAAAACCTCCCTACCAGACATTAAGTGAACATTTGAAGGTAAATCAGGTCGTTTTTAACCTGAAAAATACCAAAGGCATTTGTGATGGTTTTTTGCTCCCGCCATATCTGGCCAGAACAAATGTGCCGGGATTCCATTTGCATTATCTGGCGGATGACCACAAGTCCGGCGGCCATATTTTTGGCTTCACCACTGCTGCCGTGACCATTGAAATTGATTACGCCAAAGGTTTTGTGATTGAAAACAATACCAACGAGGAATTCCAAAAAGTGAATTTAAAACCAGACCGCGGCGAAGAATTGAAGAAAATAGAGTAGCGGGTTTGCTATATTTGAGATTGTTTGCGCATTAAATCAATGAAAACTCTGTCTCATCTTCTGATTTTACTGGTCTGTCTCCAAAATCACACGTTTGGCCAGGTGACTTATTTCGCCGACATTCTGGGAAAGGGTTTCAAACAAGCAACCATCGTGCAGCAGCCGGATTACGAGGGAAGCGTCACCTGCACGATTATCCGAAAACAAACACCTGAAAAAAGCGACAAAGCCGTATTGTATGTTCACGGATTTAACGACTACTTTTTTCAGGAAGAAATGGCCGAACGGTTCATAAAAGAAGGCTACAATTTCTACGCGATCGATCTCAGAAAGTACGGCAGATCATGGCTGTCCAGCCAGAAGATCAACAATGTGAGAGACTTATCGGAATACTATCCCGACCTGGATACGGCACTCGCCCTCATAAAAAGTGAAGGTTCTGACAAGGTTTTGCTGAGCGGACATTCGCTCGGCGGACTGATTGTTTCGCTTTATGCAGATGCACGCGGTGGAAAGGAGTTGTTTGATGCCGTGTTGCTCAATAGCCCATTGTTTTCATTAAACATCAAATCCGGCCTTAAAAAAACAGCATTGCCGCTGATCGTTAAACGCGCCGAAAAGCATCCCGATACGAGCATTGACCTGGGTCTGAATCCGCTTTATGGCGAAAGTTTGCACAAAGATGCGCATGGTGAATGGGCGTACAGTCTGGGTTACAAACCACACATTGCGCCGCCGGTCAACTATGGCTGGGTGCGGGCGGTAACGCTGGCTCAGGAAAAGGTCACGCAGGGTTTGCAGATCAACAAACCGGTATTGGTACTTCACGCCGCCAAATCGATCGAGGAAAAGAAATGGAGCGACATCATGTTCACTGGCGACGCGATTCTGGACGTAGCGGCAGTCGACACACAAGCCAGGAATATTATCGGTCAATATAGCATTCAGGCAGTGCAAGGCGGAATGCATGATCTGATTCTTTCCAAAAAGCCGGTCCGGGATGACGTTTATTCGACGATTTTCAATTGGGCGAAAAGGACGGTCAGATAAGTGGTCGCGAAGGCCCCCGAGTTGGCAAGAAGGTCACCTTCATGCCAAATATGGTAAGGCCTCCGGCCGATGAATACCCAGCCAGAAAAAAAACCAACGAACCCCGTTACTTTCCGGACACTCTTCCGTCAAAAGAAGAAACACTATCCCATGTCAGAAAAGTACAAATTCCACAAACACGGCCTCTTCTTCGTTACCATGACAGTCGTAGGCTGGATTGACGTTTTCACAAGAAAAAAATACGCCGACGAAATCATCAAAAACCTCAATTACTGCATTGACAACAAGGGACTTGAAGTTTACCATTTCTGCATTATGTCAAATCATATCCATTTGATTTGCTCCGCGGAAGATGGAGAAGTAGGAAGGATTATCAGGGATTTCAAAAGTTTTACCACCAAAGAGATTATCAGACAAATTGCCGAAAATCCTTATGAAAGTAGGAAGGAGTGGATGTTATATATGTTCCGGTATTTTGCAAAAGGATCGAGTCCGAAATGTGAATTCCAGTTCTGGCAACATACTAATCATCCGGTTTGGCTGGAGTCAAATCGTTTTATGCTGCAAAAGACCAGATATATTTTGAACAATCCGGTGAAGGCGGGTATTGTGAGCGAGCCGGAGCATTACATATACAGTAGTGCTAATCCGAAGACAGAATTGAAATTGTCATTTTGAAGTGTGGGCGCGAAGGTCCCCTTCGTGCCGATTATTATTTCACAACCGGAAACGCCACAATCCGCACTTTCGTAAACCCATAAGGAACCAACGTGATCTTCTCCACCGTCGGACTCACTTCCCCTTTATAAATCCCTTCCCGATCCGTCACCGGCTGCCTGGCCACACCATCCACAACCTTCCAATTCGGTATTTTCTTGGCAGAAGCGGTAATTTCAATCGGCGCGTGGGCCAGGTTCCAGACGAAATTTTCTGAAACCGGCTTCACTACATTCACCTTCAAGTGAGTTGTTGGTTCTTTGATAATGTCCTGTAAAAGCCCATAATTCCAGTCCGATTTTGGAAATACATTAAAATATTCACCTTCCTCCTTTTGCGTTTCCTTTTCCCATTTTTCTTCCAATTTCAATGCATACACCAGCGGTCCACGTTCGATAGATCTTGAATTTTTGCCCCAATTGGAAGTCGAAACTTCCATGGGCAAATGCAGATCCAGCTTATCGCCACTTTTCCAAACTCTCTGAATGGTGATGACCTGACCGCCTTTTTCTCTCTGCAACTCCTTTCCATTTAACGAAACAACCGCCTCTTTGCACCATGACGGAATTCTCAGCTGCAATGGAAATGACACATCTTTCCCAGCATGAAGCTCAAAATGGATCTGATCTTCAAACGGATAGTTTGTTTTTTCATTAATCGTCACCTCCGTCCCGGCCGCTCCAACCTTCGCCTTAATCTCATTCGGACTATATTCCAGAGCTGCTAAACCTTTGTCCGGAGTGCCATACCACAAATGGCTCGCGAACTTCGTCCAACTCTGGTGCATATTCGCCAGGCAGCACGTGTACCCACTTCGCATCCCGAGCACATTGTTCATTTCCCGGTCAAATGGCAGTGAAAAATCAAAAACGCCCCGACTAATCTGCACCTGATTGGCAATTTGAAAATATTGTTTTGCATTGTAATCGTCCGTCGTCTGAGTTGGTAATGCATTGAAGGTCATTCGTTCCAGCGCATCCATATAATATGTATCCCCGGTAATGGCGATGATTTCTTCCAGCGAATACATCGCCTCAGCAATCGCGCAGAGTTCCACACCCTGCGTCGGTGCGTTACCATGCAAATCCTCATCGCCCGAGAAAATCCCCATTGGCAAACCATGCAAATTCATCAGGTCGGTGAATCCTGTTTTGAGGTATTTCAGATACTTTTCATCCTTCGTTCGCTGGTAATTTACCGCCGGAGATTTGAGCGCCATCCCAACGTTTACAGCATGACGTTGCATCCAATTTTCCTTATTTTGCTGGGCAGCTGCATTCATTACCCAATCCCGGTTTCCAAGCAAATTGCTCCACGGAAATGCCTGAGATTCAATTTGCGAGGCTAGTTCCAAAAGTGATTTATCCTTTGTAATTCCATAAAGCCACTGCGCCATCATGACATTATCCGCACCCCGGGACTGTGCCCATTCCGTCCATTTTCCGAGCGGACAATTTTTCAATGCAGCAGATTGATATTTAAAATATTTCGTCATAAACGGAACAACCCGCTTGTCATTCGTCGCCTGGTAATATTGCTGTATCACTTTGAGCATCACCATTTTCGGCCACCAGTCTTCGCCCGAGGCACAATTATCGGGAGTGATCTGAATGTTTTTCTCGCGCTCGTCTTTGGTAATCGGCCCAAAATAGCCGGACGGACGCTGGTGGTCGATCGTCCAGTTAATGTATTTCAAAACCTTATCCTTCATTTCCTGATCATCCAGCAAATACGCCAGCGGAACCGCGCCATCGAGCCAGTATGGCGTTTCCTCCCAGCCATCACCTTTCCCACCCAGCCAACCGTTATCATTTTTCACTTTCGCATAAACCTCATCCAAATGCCCCGTAGTACCATTTTTCATGATCACCAGCTGATCCCGCAGCCAGCCTTTTGGAGTAATGGAGCCCAGTGGAATCAAATAGTAAGGTTGTTCCGCCTTGGCTTGCGCCGGAGCTTTTTGGCCAAATGAAAAACCGCAAAACACACTTAACAAAACAATCAGTGAAGCAAGATTTTTGGTCAAATTGGGTTGGCTATGCATGATTATCTGTATTAATCTTTGTCGTTTTCGTAGTAATCTCTATCAAAAAAAGAAAGATTTTTAACAACTTTTTTTACTTGAAGCCATAATGGTTAGATTCATCGACAAAACCTGACCCAATGATCCTAAAAACTCCAAAAAGCGCCTTTTTCTACCTGTGTGTGCTAATTTGTTCATCACTAATGGCTTCCTGCCGAAATGCTAAAATGTCAAAACCAAACCTGGAAGAAAGTCTGGACGCCGTTTTCAAATCCGTTCCCGATTATAGCGGCGTGTTGCTGGTTGCCGACAAAGGTGTGCCGGTTTATCATAAAGCGTTCGGATACAAGAACTTCGAGACAAAAGAGCCGCTCGCGACCACAAACATTTTTGAGGTGGCTTCCGTCTCCAAACAGTTCACGGCAATGACAATCATGCTATTATTTGAAGAAGGGAAACTGGCATTCGACGATTCGCTCAACAAATACATTCCCGACCTGCCCTACCCTGGCATCACAATCCGGCATTTGCTTAATCACACATCCGGTTTGCCTAATTATCAGGAAGTAATGGACAAATATTGGGACAAATCAAAAGTAGCTGGCAATGCAGATAACGTCGCTTATTTGATCCAGTATCATCCCGAGGCAAGATTTACGCCTGGCGCAAAATATGAGTACAGCAATACAGGTTACATGTTGCTGGCAAGCATTTTCGAGAAGGTTTCTGGAGAAGATTTTATCGATTTCTGCCGGAAACGATTTTTCATTCCAAATCAAATGACAAAAACAGATATCCGGACATTGGAAGAAAAGAAAAACCTGAAAGATCTGGCGCTGGGACACATTTTTGTAAAAGAAAAGCAACGCTACATTCCGGCAGATTCGTTTCCGCAGTTCAATTACGCGATCTGGCTCGGTAATCGAAAAGGTCCCGGCCGCGTCAGTTCCACTTCCGGCGATCTCCTCAAATGGGACCGCATCTTATACAATGGCAAACTGGTGAAAAACGAAACTTTGCAGCAGGCATTTTCCCCCGCCAAACTCAACGACGGATCATTATCACAATACGGTTTTGGCTGGCAACTGCAGCAAAATGAAAAGCTTGGAAAGGTCGTCCGTCACAGCGGCGACAACCCCGGTTACCGCACGCATTTTATCAGATATATTGATGCGGATAAGACGGTGATCTTGTTTTGTAATAATGACCACGAGAAGTTGAAGGAAGTTGTGGTGCAGGTTGAGGGTGTTGTGACGGGGTATTTTGGGAAGTGAATTAGTTGCCGGAAACGGAGAATTTTAAAAATTCAATCAGGCGGAAAAGTCTTATAAAAATCGCCTCTCGGCTGAACAGTTAGTACATAGAGAATTTTTATCGTAGTAGTCTCAAACTTAACCCCGACGCGATAATCCCCGATTCGAACACGATAATATTTCTTATATCCTGCCATTTTTCTTATATCTGAAATTTCGTCAATGCTCTTTGCATTTTCAAAAGTATCGATTAGGTCGATGGCTTGCGACCGAATATGTTTGGGGCATTTACGCAGCTCTTTGAAAAATCTTTTGGATGGGATTACTTCCATCCCATACCCTTCTTAAATTCATCAAGGGTCATGTATTCGTTTTCCTTTTCCACCTCCTCCATAATCTTGCCCAGATAAAAATCTTCTAATTCCTCATTATCAATGATTCCAAGAATTTTTTCGACCTCCTCGATCGTCCAGCTTCCGCGTTTTTTCTTCACCGAGAAATTCGGTGTTGGTATCCCCAGCTTCTCCGCTATAAAAGAATTTTTGTAACCTGACTTCTTAATTAGCATACCAATGTTTTGTCTTAATTCTTTATAGTTCTCAACAATTTTCAACATCGCCATAATTTGTATTAGTAAAATTTGCTAATTTATTTTAGGCAAAAATACTAATAAAAGTTTGTGATCATCATCTTGTCTACAGATTGTTATTTTGTATTTTTTCGCCGTATCTCATAAACGCGCGTTTGAGTTTCTCATTCGGCTCAGGTGGGTTCAGGATCGTTTCTATGAAAAGCTCCTTGTCCTCAATCGTTTTCAAGATAAGATCACTATCCATCTTATTATTCCTTGGATTTACGTGTTTCATAATTCGGATTGATTACTACTTGCTCTTAAAATATTCAATGCGACAAAGTTGGTAAATGGTTTTCTAATACTTTGCGCCGTTAGTTCACCCATCCCCACCGCCAGAAAACCCAAACCAACGCTCACCGTAAAAATGAATTTCGCTTCCCTACATTGCGGATGCGAAACAGTATTTATATGAAAACTAATTTACTCTTGCTTTTTAAAAACATCGTCTGGCGGAGGGCGGGTGAAAGTCCCGTTTCTGCAAGTGGTTTTCTTGTCGTTTCGCACCACCGTCAGACATTAAAACAAAAATGCATATGCGAAACAACAAACCGAAAACCGCAAAATCTTTACCAGCCCCAAAACCAAAAATCCTCAAACCAAAACGCCCCGACGTGCGCAGTTTGTCGATTCAGGCCAAGTTACGGCGCAATGTATACGAAGAGAAATCGATACCGGAAATCAAGCTCTGCGGCGAATGGCTCCGAAATCTGGGTTTTGAATTTGGTGAAAAAGTGAAGATTACAACCATGCATCAGCTGCTTATTATTCAACCATTATAAAAAAATGCCTCTGACGATTTCAGAGGCATTTTTTTGTTTTTTGATTTAATCAAAATCTATTTTTTCATCATCTTATAACGGACAGTAGCTCCATTCAATTTCTCCATTTTCACAACAAACAAGCCAGCTGGAAGATGACGAACGTCAATCCCGGCTTCGTCAACCTTAGTTGATTCAGAAACCAGTTTTCCAGAAGTTTGAAAAATCTGCACTTTCGCAATGTCAGCCAAATCGCTTTCCGTAAACAGCAATCGATCAGCCACGGGATTGGGGTAAATGCCGCCCTCCGACCCACCATTTAAATCAAGACTGACCATTTTGGAATACGCGAATGTGGCATCCTCATCGACCATTTTAAGACGATAGTAATTTTTCCCCGGCGCAGGTCGTAAATGGACAAATGAATATTTATGCAAAGTTGCGCTCTCGCCAGTTGAAGTAACTCGCCCCACTAATTTCCAATCCTTTGCATTCAGACTATTTTCAATTTCAAAATGACTGCTATTACTTTCGTCCGTGGTCGTCCAGCTGAGATGAGCCGCTCCCTCGTGCGATGTACCCTCAAATGAAGCTAGTGTAACCGGCAAGTTGGCAATTCCAAAAGTAGATAAATTGACAGATCCATACTCCATCTCATTGCTGATGTAGGAAGCGGAACCCGAATCGTAATATTTATATCTTCCCACTGTGTAATCAACACCATCCACCTCAATCAACCATTTCAGAATGGGATGATAAAAGCTAGAATTTATAAGATAAAGCGTTGGAGTTTTGCTAAGTCCCCATGCGGGTGTGCCATTCAGACCAAAACTAGCCAAATTCATTTCTTCTCCCGGCGCAAGCGAGATCGACTTAGATCCAGTCCAGGCTGCCTCAGCATAGTTAACATACATATGTGTGAACGCAGACTGTGAAAAACTTCCTGTTGCCGGTTTTGGAAGAATTGAAAAGTCGGTTAGTTTAAGCGATGTAAAATAATTCTCTAGTGTCATCGCCAAGCTAAATTGTAGCTTTGTAATATTACCAGTAATCGAAGACGCCGTGTTGTTGCGAATCGTTAGGTAAACCTCCTTACTGTGCGAGCCCATTTTAATTGTGCCCTGAATTGCCTGAGCAAAAATTTGTGTAACAGAAAAAAGAAAAAATAGCAGAAGTATCGTTTTTTTCATGCGTGTGCAAATGGTTGGTTATTAACTTACTAGTGACAATTTAGAAATTTATTACGAAACTAAAAAAGTCTTATAATTTAATTGAAAATCACAATATTACCTGTAGAAAGTTTTGGCTTGAAGAATTGCCTGGTTACATGGGCGGAAAGACATTGTAGATAGTACCTCGAGTCGCTACTAAAATAACGATCAGATCGGGCTTGACATACTCAACCCCAATGCGGTATATTCCCACTCTGATGCGATAATAATTTTGTCCCGGCTTCTGCCCTTCCATCTTGGCATAATCTACATGCGCCAATTCAAAACTCTTAGCATTTCGTAGCGAATCCAATACAGATTTTATTGCTATCTGATCTTTGACCGGAATGTTTTTCAGATCCTTGAAGAACTTCTTCTTGTAGCTTATTTCCATCCCATGAGTTTATAAAGCTCATCATGGCCTATGGTTTCGTCATCTTTTCTTAGATCCATCTCCTGCATCATCAAAAAGTCATTAACATCCTCATTATCAATGATAGAAGCAATTTTCTTAACTTCCTCAACAGTAAAGGTGCGGCGATTTTTTTTAGCTGAAAAATTCACATTCGTGAGCCCCAGCTTTTTGGCTATATAATCGTTGCGATAGCCTGATACCTCAATAAGTTGTCCGATATTCATAACAAGTCGCTCGTAATTGTTTACAATGTCACTAATCATGTTATGGAACGATTGAGTTTGTCTTTATTTCAATACAAATAAAATCAATTTATTCAACAAGATCATATTTTGCACTAACAATTTTTGAATCTCCGATCGTCGGACTATATTTAGTTTTTAACCGAATACCTATGCAAATCAACGACCTCAAAATCCTCTTCTTCGACATCGGCGGCGTCTTACTCAGCAATGGCTGGGGGCATGAATCTCGAATTCTGGCGGCGGAAAAGTTCGGGCTGGATTACAGGGAAATGGACCAGCTGCATAATTTCATTTTTAATGTGTACGAAATTGGCAGCATTACATTAGATCAATATCTTGATACCGTGGTTTTTAACCATCCGCGCGATTTTGTTCGGGAGGATTTTAAGGAGTTTATCTATTCTCAATCTGTCGAGCTGCCGGGCATGCTGGCGTGGCTTAAAGAATGGAAAAAAGATTGCGGTTTTCGCATCATTTCGATCAATAATGAAGGCAAGGAACTGAATGACTATCGCGTTCAGAAATTTAAACTGCATAATTGTTTCGATGCATTTATCTCATCTTGCGAGGTGAAAATGCGCAAACCTGATCCACGAATCTTTGAGCTTGCAATGGGTATCGCTCAGGCGAGTCCGAGTCAATGCGTTTATTTTGACGATCGGATTATGTTTGCCAATCTTGCCAAAGGTCTGGGCATGAGAGCGTATCAGCATAAAGATTTTGAATCGACCAAAGCGATCCTGGAAGATCTTAAACAAGAACAGTTCGCCAGATTTGGTCCGACGAACTGATCATATTGTAGGTTAATATACTTTTTCTAAAACACTCTGTCGTCCGCGGACGGGCCATAAATGCTCGGAACCGGAATTTCACTGATCCGCATATAAACCGTTAGTTGCCCGCGGTGATGCACCCAGTGGTGGATCGTCGAGCCAATGCCTTCGAATATGGATTGGGTGAACAAAACTTCACCATTCCTTTTCAGATGAAAATCACCTTTGAGATCTTCATCGGTAATGCTTTTCAGTGACTCGATTGCTTCTTTAAAGGCTTCGTCAAAATGGTTCGTCAGCTCGTCGGGCGTTTTCCATTCAAATTGCTCGTAAGTTGCAAAATCCACCTCACCTTCCTTGATCATATAGGTGATCCACCGGGGGATGTCCGCGGTTAACAAAACTAAATAACGCAATTCCATAGACGATGGATGCGGCTTAAAATCATAAGAACTTTCCGGAATCCGTTCAATACATTTCCTCGAAGACGTATATTCTGCCTCCAATTCCTTGATATAGTAATTAACAAAAGCTGAATTTTCCATAAGCATATGTTTTTAAGTATATTAACCTAAAAAACAGTGCCCGCCCCCCAACTCTTGTTCTATGACTACCTCTACTCTTGTTCAATCAGTTAGGTCTGTTGAGCGCATTCACGTGCTGGATGCAGTACGCGGATTTGCACTACTTGGAATTCTTTTAATGAATATTCCCTACTTCGCTCTTCCCGAAGAAACGGTCTCTAATCTAAACATCCGCAACGAATATTCCGGCCCGAACTTCTATGCCTGGTGGATCATTACGATGTTCTTCGAAGGGTCAATGCGGGGACTTTTTTCCATGATGTTCGGCGCAGGAATGGTGTTACTCACTACTCGTTTGTCTAAAAACATGCATATCGACAGCGCCGCCGAGATTTACTACCGCCGGTTGATCTGGATGTTGTTGTTTGGGCTGATCGATGCATATATTATCCTCTGGCCGGGCGATATTCTTTATTCTTACGCAGTATGCGGATTATTTTTATTTCCCCTGAGAAATATCAAACCGAGGCATCTGTTCGTAATCGCAGGGATTTTGATGTTATTTTTTGTAGCCAAAATCAGCTACCAGCGACATGAACCGCTCAGGAATAAGATCGCGGCCGAGGCTATCTTAAAAAAGAAATTACCTCCCGGAAAACAGACGTTGGCGCAAAAAGAAATCGTCGATAAATGGAAAGGATTTCAGGAAAGGCAAAAACTTGAAAACAAGAAAAAACAGGTAACAGCGGAAATCAGAAAAACGAAAGGTACATATGCGACACTCTGGTCTCATTACGCCGACGTCAATACGTATCTAGAATCCAGCGATTTCTACCAGTCCGGGTTTCTCGATTGTCTCATCTTCATGATCATCGGAATTGCTTTCTATCAGCTTAAAATCATCACCGGAGAGCGGACGCAGAATTTCTACCTTCTTTTTGCCTTGGCGGGATATGCAGTCGCTCTTCCGCTAATTTATTTTCAGATAAAAACGTCTGTCAGCGTCCGCTTTGATGTGATCAAATATCTGGAACGCATTCCGATACAAACCTATGAAATCCGCCGGCTTGGACTCACGATCGGGCATTTGGGAATGCTGATGCTACTTTATAAATCCGGATTTTTCAGCTGGATATTCAACATTTGGGCGAAAGTCGGGCAAATGGCATTCAGCAATTACCTGCTCCAAAATATCACCTGCGGTCTTATTTTTTATGGTTTTGGATTTAACTATTTCAATGAATTGGACAGGTATCAATTATATTTGATCGTGCCATGCGTGTGGACGTTGAACATCGTTTTCAGTTACATCTGGCTACGTTTTTTCAGTATTGGTCCATTTGAATGGATCTGGCGAAGCCTGACATACTGGAATGTACAGCCAATCAGAAAAAAAGATAAAGTACTGGTTCATTGAGCATTACCGGAAACATAAGACAACTTTACAACCCCATTCAGCCGACTGTAAAAGAATCGGCTGAACACGTTACTTACCAGGAGTTTTTACCCGATCCGGCCCTTCAAAACTACATTTATTGTTATTGGAAACTGCAAACATTGCAGTCACTCCACGAGCCTTTCTACTACCGCGTGGTGGCCGACGGATGCATTGATATTTTCTTTGAATTAAATAATCCGGAAGAAAGTTATGTAATGGGTTTTTGCAAAAATTACACGGAATTCCTGCTGGAAAATACCTTCAATTACGTTGGTGTCCGATTTTTGCCAACTATGTTTCCACAGCTTTTCAAAATCGATGCCTCGGAGTTGAGCAATCGTTACGAGAGTCTGAATATAGTTTTACCCGGCATGGCGCGATTCATTACCGAATGCTTTTCTGTTGGAACGGGTGCTGCTGAAATCAAGGCTCATTTTGATCAATATTTTCTAAAATTACTCGCTGGCAAGGACCTGTATAATGATCCCCGCTTGTACAATGCAGTTTCTATTATCCTTAAAAACAATGGGTTAGTTCATATTGAAAAGGATCTGGACACAGGCATCAGCCCAAGACAACTTCGTCGGCTGTTTCAATTTTATGTGGGAGATTCCGCCAAAACTTTTAGTAAAATCGTCCGTTTTCAAAACATCCTGCGTGACAACCCTTCACAGCAAAACTTGAAAGCCCAGAAACTGTTTTTCGACAACTACTACGATCAGGCCCATTTTATAAAAGAGTTCAAAACATTTTACGGGACCACTCCGGGGCAAGCATTTGAATAACAATTTGTCCGATTTTTACAATGGCTTCCCAGTCATCTGTCCGACTTTTGTCTGGAAAATTATTGATAACCAGCCAACTCAAAATAATAAAATGGAAACCTCAAAACATATCGCCGAACTGACCAAAAATCTGCAGGAAGTTTATACTGTATTTGTTACGCATGATGTCAAATCCTGCACGCAATTTTATACCAGCTGGTTTGGCTTCTCACCGATTTTTGAATCATCCTGGTTCGTACTCCTGCAATCTCCCGGAGAAAAAGCCACTTTACTGGCATTCATGAGCGAAGATCACCCCAGCTTCCCGCCTGCCCCGAAAGCAATGCAGGGAGACGGAGCATTTATCACATTGCAAATCACGGATGCAACACAGGTATATGAAGCGATGACGGCGGCCGGTGTAAAAATTAGTTACGCTTTAAAACAGGAAGACTGGGGCCAGCTGCGCTTTGCCGTCAACGATCCAAACGGAATGCACATTGACGTCGTTGAGCAAACCGCGCCGAAAGAAGGGTTCTGGGATCAGTATTTCCCGCAGGATAAATGATGATCCTCAGATTCTGAGGGTTCAGTCTTTATACCGACCTTGTGGATTCAATAAACTAACCTGATCATGATTCGCTGCCTAGAAACATTTAGTCCAACTATTGAGCAAGTAATGGACTGGGCATATGACGACGACCTCTATTTGACCTCTCAGGACGAAGATCTAGTATTACATGCTAACAAATACGTTGCTGTTTTATTCAAATTGGCGTCTCAGGTAGACTGTCCAAAAAAAGACTATTGCTATTCAATCCTCTACCATTATGCACAAGACTTAATGATGCGACGGGATGCGAGAGCATTGCAAGAAATATTTTCTATTATTATTACTGACAAAGATCTAAAAGATCCGCAGCTTCTGCATTGGTTTTCAGATGTTCAATGGGTTTACCAACTCCTGAAGGAGCCCAGGGTGATAACTGAAGACGAAGTGAACAGACTGACATTCTTACTTACTGACAATTTTGATATCACATTGCGAGCTGTGAAACTTGGAGAGCATAGTTCTGGACTTGTCGAATTCGCCAAACACTACGGACATTACACCGATTATTTTTACGTCGACCCGCAAGTTGGCGACTGGAAAATCTCCAAATTTAAAAGACTTGCATAGAGCGACCAGACTACCGATGCTTTCCAAGCTTCACAGCCCGTCCAAGCATGTCAGTTTCCTGCAAGATCTTGTTTTTCAAGAAGTATGGATAATCCGGATTTTCGTTTGAAAAAGTCTGCACAATGGTAGCTGCTTCCTTCGTCGAATGTCCCGCAAATGTGCTGTGGAGCCAGCGGGTTGGGAAGAAGATGTCGCCGGTGAGCTGGATTTCCTGTAATAAATCCAAAGAGGGACGCAGGTATTTCAATGCCGATTTCTGTCTTAACGGATGATTTAAAAAACCTAATGCATCCAGAACCCATGCTTCCTTTTCACGGTTTTTCTCATCTTTTAATGTCTCGAAAAAAGCGTCGCGTTTTGCTTCATCCACGTTTAATGCCGGGATTACAAACTGCATTCTCGCCTTTCTGTCCGGGTTTTTGGTGTTTTTTAATTGTTCGTCAAGAATGGAACTGGCACCGTCCGGGCTTTTTAATGCAAGCTCATACGCCAGTGAAATTTTGTCGTCTTCGGACAAAATCAAATCCTTGATCACCAGTTTTGCATTCCAGAGCGATTCAAGTTTTTTCAATCCGTTTGCTGTCAAAGCAATGTTTTTAAATGAGCGGAAGTAAGACGTTTTGATGCCTTTATCCTTTGTTCCATTCAGCAGATCCCACAGTTTCAACTCCACATTTTCCTGGTAAGATTTACGCTGATCTTCATTTAAGAAAGTCCACCAGGTTGTTTGCAAATTACCAAGCAAGTAGTCGATGATCAATGCATTTTGCTCTTTTTTAAGGGTTTCTAACATATTTTCCACTAAAATTCCAGGCTTGGGATTTCCATCGCGCAGCAATCCTTCCCAGATATTTACCAGCATCGCTCCGCGAAATACCGGGTTTTTGAAAATCGTGTCGGTCCCTGCATAATTTTCGATGAAATAAGCTTTGCTGATACTGTCCATTTTAAAGTAACCATATCCGGTTCCATTCGAATTTGGGAAAATAACCGGCTGATTTCCATTGTTAAGCCCTTGAAAAACCAGCGGCTGCGTCCAAATGCGACTGGAAACGGAATCTCTCTTTTGAGTGATAGAAACGCTATCTGCGTTTCTATTCAATTCGTATTCAGGCATACCCGGCGTTTTGACCCAAACCGTGCTCCATTTAGCGATATCCTGCGGTGTGTTTTTATCAATAATACCGATCAGATCATCCCAGCGAGCATTTTTAAATGCAAAGGTTTTAAGATATTCACGAAGACTTTTCTGCATAAGATCCTCCCCGATCATCCTTTCGAGCTTCCGCATCACGATCGGCGCCTTTTGATAAATAATGCCACCGTATAATGTTCCGGCATTTTTCAGGTTGCCCAAATCCTGTAAAATCGGATTTGTTCCGGCGGTCCGGTCGATGTCGTAGGCGCCCGGATAATGCGCAAGCAGAAATCGAAGATTATGGTTGATTTCGGGGAAGCTCGGATGCACGATTTTAGCAGCCATAAAGTTGGCAAAAACCTCTTTCAGCCACACATCATTAAACCAGTCCATCGTCACCAGATCGCCAAACCACATATGCGCCGACTCATGCGCGATCACACTGGCGCGGGAAAGCAGCCGGTTTACTGACGGATTTTCATCAAGAAATAATGCGGATTCGTTGTAAAAAACAGAACCCGGATGCTCCATTCCACCGTATTGAAACGACGGTACCAGCACAAAATCGAACTTCCCAAACGGATAATCGATGCCCGTGTAGTTTTCAAGCCAAGCCAGCGATTTTGCATGCAAGCTAAAAACCTCGTCGCGGTTCCTGTTCACTTTTGCAGTGTCCGTTTCACGGTAATACATCGTCATTTCCCGGCCATCTATCTTTTTCGAAGCCTTGAAAAACTTTCCGGCGGCAAATGCAAAAAGGTAAGAACTGATCGGTTTGGTGGCCGAAAACCCGTAAATGCTTTTCTCTTTTTCGGTCGATTTCGACTGCAATGCGCCATTTGAAACAGCCTCCCATTCAGCCGGCGTCTTCAAAGTAAGCTTGTAAACGGCTTTCAGATTCGGCTGATCAAAAAGCGGGAAACAGGTGGAGGCGCGGTCCGGGACAAATAACGTGTACAAGTATTCGTCGCTGCGGTTCAGTGACAAATTACCTGCTGTAAATGAGATGTGAACCTGATTATTGCCTTTTTCAAGATGTTTTGATTGAATGACAATATGCTCATTCACAAAGTCATACGGAATATCATTCTTATCAATCTGCACCGAAGTAATGTGCGAACTGTCCGAATTGAAGTCGATCACCAATGCAGAATCGAGCGAATTCAAGTTGAATGCGATCGTTATTTCTCCTTTAATACGCTCACTTTTTGCCGGAGGAATGTCCAGCCGGATCTGATAACTGATGTTTGAAATCGTATTTTTCCGATGCTCGTTTAAGGAAAACGAGACGCCTCTTTCGGGTCCGTTTGTTTTTGTTTGACAGGAAATGAATGTAAAAAACAGCGCAAGGATTGGGATTAATAACTTCATTTTAAATTGCCTTATTTTTCAAAACAAGATTTCCAGTAATTTGAACCTCCGATTGTATCGCAACGAATCGTTACGTATCGTAACAGAATTTCATTACATTTACTTAAATACACACTATGAATGAGTTTGACCTAAGAATGAGGCTCGCTCCATTGCGCCAGTACCTCCGCGATAATCAACAAAATCTGACCTCAGGCGAAGTTGATGAAATTCTGGATGTGATCGCCAAAATACTGGAAGTTTTAAATGAATTGGAAAAAAGAAGATAACAATAGCTATATGGGAACGGTAACGGAATCGCAGACTAACCTGCAAACACTGCTTTCAGAAAGCAAAGAGGCGCTCATTGAGGCTCAAAACTATCTTTCAAAAGATGGCAAAAGGTATGAGCTCCACGATTGGATCACGATCGCTGAATATTGCAAACGGTTCAATATTCCAAATACTCAAACCGTCAGTAATTGGATTAAACGGGGCATTATTTCAAAAGACAACACGGTTGTAATCGAAGAATACAATAATATCCGGCTCATTAAAGCCATTCCTTATCACGACTGATTGACATTCACCTTTCATGAGACGCATTCTATTACTACTCTCCATTATCTTTTTACTTTTTGCAAACACCTTATCCGCCCAAAATCTAGCTCCATTAACTGTCGAAAAGATCATGCGTGACCCGAAAATGTGGATCGGGACATCTCCGAGCGACATTACCTGGGCCGATGATTCGAAAACGATTTATTTCAACTGGAACCCGGACAAAAATCTTTCGGATTCACTTTACGGTTATTCGATTTCAGACAAAATGGTAAACAAGATTGCTCCGGCAAACCGCATTGCAATGGCAGGCCGCAACGGAGTTTACAACCGCCAGCACTCTTTGAGACTTTATGAAAAGAATGGGGATATTTATCTGATTGGTTACCAAAACTTCACCATTCGCCAGATCACAAACACCGTCGAGCGCGAGACAAATCCTGTATTCAGCGGCGACGAACAAAGCGTTATTTTCACACGAAGCAACAATCTTTTCAGTGTTTCGCTCGGAACCGGATTAATAAGTCAATTAACTGATTTCAAGACCGGTACGAAAAAACTCGAATCTAAACCCAATCTTCAGGAAAAGTTTTTAAAGGAAGATCAGCTTGCCACTTTTGATGTATTGAAAGAGCGCAAAACCAAGAAAGATGCCGAAAAAAGGATCAGTGAAGCAGAAAAACCAGATTACCCGAAGGAAATTTACCTGGCCGAAAAAGCTGTATCAAATCAGCAGGTAAGTCCCGACGGAAGATTCATCACATACCGATTGACACAAGCAGATAAATCGGCGAAGTCCGCAAACGTTCCGAGCTACGTGACTGAATCGGGTTTTACAGAAGATCTCACCAGCCGTACGAAGGTCGGCGCGCCGGGATCGAGCTATGAAATGTGGGTGTACGATATAAAAAAAGACACAACACGGAAAGTAACTGTGAAAGACATTCCCGGCATTCACGACAGGCCGGACTATTTGAAAGATTATCCAAAACTGGATTCCGCATGGAAAAACAAGGAGCGGGAAACGATCATTCATGGGCCATTTTGGTCGGATGATGGCAAGAATGCGGTGGTGGTAATTCGCTCGCTGGATAGTAAAGATCGCTGGATCATGTCATTCGACGCGTCATCACCCGCTCTCAAGCCACTCGACCGTCAGCGCGATGAAGCATGGATCGGCGGGCCGGGAATTGGGGGTTACGTGACAAGTGCTGGTGAAACCGGCTGGCTGGATAACGAGACATTTTACTTTCAGAGCGAAGCCACAGGCTATTCTCATTTGTACACAGTAAATGTTAATACCGGCAAAAAAACCGCGCTGACAACGGGAAATTTTGAGGTTCAAAATGTGACGCTTTCGAAGGATAAGAAAACGTTTTACCTGATCACCAATGAAGTTCATCCGGGTGAGCAGCATGTGTATCAGATGGCTGCCACGGGCGGCAAACGCGAACGCATCACTTATATGCCTGGAGCGAACGAATTGACATTATCGCCCGACGAGAAAAAACTCGCGATCCGGTATTCTAAGAGTACCGCCCCCTGGGAATTGTATTTAATGGACAATACACCGTCCTCGAGAAGTAACCAGCCTGAACGCGTTACGCAGTCTGTAACCAAAGAATTTTTGTCTTATCCGTGGCGGGAGGCAAAGGTGGTAACGATTCGGGCGACTGATGGAAAGCCCGTTTACGCCCGCGTTTACGAGCCTAAAAAGTCAAATGGCAAAGCCGTGATTTTTGTACACGGTGCAGGCTATTTGCAAAATGCGCACAAATGGTGGAGCCAGTATTTCAGGGAATATATGTTCCATAACTTACTGACGGATAAAGGATACACCGTACTAGATCTCGATTACCGGGCAAGCTCAGGCTACGGCCGCGACTGGCGCACGGGCATTTACCGGTTTATGGGGGGCAAAGATTTGACAGATAACACCGATGGGGCAAAATGGCTGGTAAAAAACTATGGAATTGATCCGAAAAAAATTGGCATTTACGGCGGTTCTTACGGAGGATTTATCACCTTAATGGGCTTGTTTACAACCCCGGATGTTTTCAAAGCCGGCGCCGCTTTGCGACCTGTTACCGATTGGGCATCTTATAATCAGTCTTATACGGCCAATATTCTCAACGAACCACAGTCAGATAGTCTGGCGTATCGCAAAAGCTCACCGATTTACCACGCGTCAGGGCTTAAAAACCATCTGCTGATCTGTCACGGAATGGTTGACGTAAACGTTCATTATCAGGACGTTGTGCGGTTATCACAACGCCTGATCGAACTTGGCAAAGATAATTGGGAGCTGGCCTCCTATCCGATGGAAGATCACGCTTTTGTGGAAGCGTCTTCGTGGACGGATGAGTTCAAGAGAATACTGAAATTATTTGAAGAAAAGCTGTGAGCGTCTGGCTGCCTGCCTGCCCCTAAATCCCCTAAAGGGGACCTTCATTTGGCAAAAAAAGTCCCCTTCAGGGGATTTAGGGGTTATGACGAATTCCCCTTCAGGGGATTTAGGGGTTATGACGAATTCCCCTTAAGGGGATTTAGGGGATTTACGCCGCATTCTCAACCCGTCTCACAAGTGGAAAGCCGCCGTAGTTTTCCCATAAGCCTGTAATGAGCTTGCGTTCTTTCGGGGTGTGCAGTCCGAAATCAATCAGGATTTCTCCATCCTGAATTCTCCGCTGAAAATACTCGGAATATTCGTCGGACATCACCGAGCTCGATAGTGCGCGTAAGCCGCCATCATCCAGCCGACCTACCACCACAAGTGCCAGTCCCGGAATCGCCACGAACCTTCCGTACACTTCCAATGCTTCCGAGATTCTGGTTACTTGCAGCTTATTTCTACGATGTTGTATGTTTTCGGTATAAAAATCGGCGCCGCAATGCTGATACAAGTTCACACACGTATCTTCTGACATGATCAGTGTGATTTCCTCTGCATTGTAACCTAATTTAATGAGTGTGCGATAGGCGCTTTCTGCATCTTGTCTCGTCGCAAATACCCCTGTCACAGTGCTTATTTTTTTTGGGCTTGGTAATGTCTCCATAACGCTTGGTGTGTAAAAGTTCTAAAAGTATCAATCTTATTAAATGTTCGATAAGATTTGTCTGTGTTACCAAATGTGTGCCCACCCACTGCAATTCAACTATACGTTTGCTCTGGACGCAACTAACAGGCTTTTCAGAAAGTAAATGATGTTAGTTCAGTGTGGTATTCCTTCTACACAGGACAAAAAATATTGGCTTTAAGAGTAATAACAAACCGGTAATCGCTTATATCAAACACCCGACTGAACAACTATTTACATCTAATCGTCACTAAATGAACAACCTTAATATGTCAATAAAATCACTGGCACTGGCTGCCATTTTCACAGTTTTCGCTTCCGCTGCACATTCTCAAACCGGCGTGGGCACAAAACCTGTAAAAGGCGCGGAAGTGTACCTGGATGGGAGCCGTAAAATGCTCGACGAAAAATGGGTGTACTGGGAAGGTCCGCGCCTTAAAGCAAAGGCCCCGATCAAATGGACTGTAGTGAATGATCCGGTTGATAAAGGAACCGTGATCAACTGCAATGATCCGGCTTCTGCGGGAGGACTTTATGGCTCCGCCGATATTGTTACAAAAAAACAATTCAAAGATTTCCGGGCACACGTCGAGTTTTTCATTACCAAGAAAGGGGGGAACAGTGGTGTCTATCTTCAGAACAGGTATGAAATCCAGGTTTTAGACGGAGATACTACCTCTCACGGAATGGCTGCGGTGATCAATGAAACGAAGTCGCCGTACTATGCCTATAATGGCATCGGCAAATGGAATTCGTATGATATCCTGTTCCGGGCTGCACGTTTCAAAGATGGTAAACTGGTGGAGCAACCCATGGTAACGCTTTATTTCAATGGAAAAAAAGTGCATTCAAACCAGAAGATCAGCCAGGTGTGGGGCGGCCCGAACTCGGGGATTGACGGTGGGAATAATGGCGGCAAAGGAATTACCGATACGCCGGGGGGATTGAAACTGCAGTCAGAAGGTCACGATGTATATTACCGGAATATCTGGATCAAAGAAATGGAGCTCGACAAACCGGATACGGATTTTTAGACAAGCAAGCTAGCTATATCGTTACAAAAAAGAACCGTCCGGCTATGGATATATTGGCCGGACGGTTCTTTATTTTACATTAAGCTTTGTCAATAGCAGACTACCCCTTCGGCTTATTTCTTCTTATAGTCGATCTTGAAAATGGTGCCATTGAGATCATCGGTCACATATAAGGCGCCGTCTGGTCCCTGAGCTAATCCGCATGGACGATGTTGGATGGGGCCGGTCGGCTTTGCAAGGTCTGTACCAGCAAAATTATCCGCAAAAATCTCCCATTTACCCGCCTTTCCGTTCACAAACGGCACAAAGGCAACCAGGTACCCTTTTTTCAGCTCTGGCGACTGACTGTGAAATGCGATGAAAGCACCGTTTTTATATTTGGCCGGAAACTTTGAACCTGTGTAAAATAGTAAAGCGTTTGGGCCTAAATGCGCCGGAAATGCAACCAGCGGGTTAATGGCCTTTTCGCCGGAAATCTTTTTACCATCTCCGCCATATTCGGGAGCAAGGATCTTTTTGTTCTGAAACTGATCGTAGTAGATGTATGGCCAGCCAGCATCGTCGCCTTCTTTCAACCGGTACAATGTTTCTGCCGGAAGTTCTGCACTGTGTTTGGGTGTGTAATATTGAGGGTAAAAGTCGTCGAACTTACCACGTCCGTGAGTTGTGGCATACAGCGCATTTGTCTTGTTATCCCAGTCAATTCCAACCGCGTTCTTTACCCCGGTCGCATAACGCGTTCCGTCTGCAAATTTCTGATTCAGCTTGTCGGCTTTGAATTTCCAGATCCCTCCGGCAGAATCCAGGATCGAGCAGGGTGACATCCCTTTTCCACTTCCTGCCTCGCGGCAGTTGTCACTGTAAGAACCTACTGTTACGTAAATATTTCCGGCATTATCCAGAGCGAGCGGCTTCGCATTGTCGCGGCCATGGTCTACCAATCCCTCAACGATCAATTCTGGCTTGTCAAAATCGATGATCTCTTCCTTATCATTCAGTTTGTAACGAAATACGCCTTTGTTCGACGAACTGTACAGGTAGCCATTTTTGATCGCAACGCCAGTACCTTGATAATCAGCAAAAAGCTTTTGTTCGTCGATGGTTCCGTCGCCATTTGTATCCCGTAAAAGGTACATGCCCTTTCCATCTTTCAACTTGGAGAGCTTTACATACATATCGCCATTTTTGCCGATGGCCATGTGTCGTGTTGCCCCGAGATCGGTTGCCAGTACCTTTGCTGAAAACCCGGCAGGCAGAATAAGTTCTTTCGCCTCAATCGGCGTGAATGAGAATGGGTCGGTCGTAAAACTCTTATAGGCAAACAAACCGGAAGTTGCCGCCAGAGCTAAAAGTGATGCCGAGAATTTAATTACATTTCGTTGCATGCAAGCTGGAATTGAGATTATGGGTGTTTATTTAATTATGATTCCAAAGTTTAACCCAATTAAAAGCATTTTACCGAAAGCTTGCTACTTAGGTATCCGATTTTATTTTAGAAATCATCTCTGGCTGGAATACTTTTTGAACATACCTTAACATCCGACGGACATCCGCCTGAACTTTTAAACTGATAACCATTAATCTTTAAAATTATGATCCCAAACGATAATGAGGACGAGGAAGGATTTGCGGAAGATCTGCCCGGAAATTACCCGGCCGAAGAAGATGTGTTCCGTCAGGGCCTGATCGAAGAAGACATCGATCCGGAAAACCCCACCGAGCTAAAAGAAGATATTGATATTGACGCGGACGAATGGAATGAAAAGACATTTTCCGACGATGTGACCGGCGGCGATCTGGATGTTCCGGGCTCAGAATTGGACGATGACGATGAGATGATCGGCCGCGAAGACGAGGAAAATAACTACTACAGTCTTGGTGGAGATAATCACGAGACACAAGAAGAGAATCAGGGAGATTAAGATTTGCTGTTTCTATTTGGTAGAGGTTTGGTACTTGGTATCAGACCTCTTTTTTGTTTCCACACTGTTTCAATTACGCAAGTAATGCAATCAGTATGATTTTACGCCTCATTGCTTTTTTCGAAAAGATCCCGAAAACCATGGCCGCATTTACTCCCGAAGCATTTAAAACAGAGCTTATTGCCATCCTGGATTATTGGGAAAAATATGCACCTGACCTTGAAAAAGGGGGTTTTTATGGACGGGTCAATTATGAAAACCAAGCTGATAAAGACTCGGCACGGTCCGTTGTTCTCACTGGACGAATTCTCTGGACATTTTCCCTGGCACACCGGTTATTTAAGGAAGCCAAATACCTGACCCTTGCCGACCGGGCTTACCAACAACTTGTTCGGTACTTTTTCGATGCAGAACATGGCGGGGTTTACTGGTCTGTGAAAGCGGATGGTTCTCCACTGGAAACTAAAAAACAGATTTATGGCAATGCATTTGCCATGTATGGGCTGAGCGAGTATTACCGTGTCACGCATTATCCGCCCGCGCTGGAAAAAGCAAAAGACCTTTTTAATCTCATTGAAAAACACGCATTTGACGCAGTTAATGGCGGTTATCGCGAGGCATTTTCGCGGGACTGGTCGGCTACGGACGATTACATTTTAAGCAAACGCCCGTGGATCAAAAGCATGAACACGCATTTGCATTTGGTGGAAGCTTATACTAATCTGTATAGCGTCTGGCCGGACAAGAAATTGAAAAAGCAAACCGCCGATATGCTGGAAGCGATCATCAAGCGCATTGTCAATCCGGAAACGGCGAGTATGCAATTGTTTTTTGATGAAACGTGGAAAGCCAAAGATCATATCGTTTCTTATGGGCACGACATCGAGGCTTCGTGGCTGTTATTTGAAACGGCGGAGATACTTCATGACGAGAAGCTGATTGAGAAAATGAAGAAATTATCCATTAAAATGGCGACCGCCGCGAGCAAGGGATTAGGTAAAGATGGCGCGCTAAATTATGAATACGACCCGGAAACGAAACATCTGCAAACCGACCGCAGCTGGTGGGTCGGAGCTGAGCAGTTGGTCGGCTTTTACAATGCGTATCAATTAACCAAAGACGAAAGCTTCCTTGCAAAGGCGCAGAAAAGCTGGGATTATGTCGTTAATGAGTTTATTGACAAAGAAAAAGGCGAATGGCACGGGACAGTCAAGGAAGATGGCACGCCCGTCAAAGGCGATAAGATCAATTTTTGGAAATGCCCGTATCACAATGCCCGCGCCTGCGCTGAAATGTGGCGGCGGGTGAGCAAAGCCTGAGTTTTCAGTTCAGAAACATCTCATCCACAAGTAGCAACGCACGTTTTCCTTTGTTACCATGCCATTCCGGTATTTTCTCGACGGGCTTGGCAACGATTTTGATATAAGAAACACTTTGCGGCTTGAAATTTCCCACAACCGTTTTTAATGTAGGAGCATCCCCTTTTGAGGGCATCTGCGCCTTGAATTTTGTCAGCAATTTCAGGTTATCCATGCTATCACCTCCCCAAATTTCCACAAGCTCGGGAGGGAAAATACTGGTTGCCTCCTCAATCATATAATGCAGTCCAAGGGAAGAAATGGTGACCGGCTTTTTGAATTCCGCCATAAAAGCCATGTCATTGTTCCTGACGCCCGCCCAGTTGTTAGCCCAGGCGGGGTTGTTAGCACCGATAACACCCAATTTATGATTAAAAAACGTCTTAGCGCCTTCCGCCTGATGTACCCTGTTTAGCGGCATAATCAGATTGACGCTATCAGGTACAAACTTACTTTTAAAGAAATCAAAAGTGGCCATTTCGCTACCATACCACCCTTTTTTGTATGCTTTGGCTTTGATCGTTTCACTTTGCGTCAGGACTTTTTTACCATCGAAAAGTGGTGAGTCAATGCTATCCGGATCCGTTCCATCGGTTGTATAGCGAATGTCCACACCTTTTATCGGATGCCTCAGATCCAGCGCAAGCGACTCCGAGAAAATGGTCGAGCTGTTCTTAACCTGCGGCGGGTTCAGTTGTAACGGGTTTTTACCATCATCTTTAAAACCACCAATGATGTTGATGGTCCTGAATTCCTTCTGCAATTTTTCCACATCAGCCGCAGTGAGTTTTGTATCCCAGACGGAGATGCTTTTCAGCGTCTTCAGATTCGGCAACAGACTTTTTAATTCGCTATAATTCAGCTTTGTACCCGACAATGTTATATTTTCAAGGTATTTTAATGCGGATAAGTCTTTCAAACCCACGCCCGTGACATTTGTGAAGTTGAGATCCAGCTTGCGAAGATTTTCAAATTGAGCAATGCTTTTGATATCGGCATCTTTGACAGGCATTTTGTTGAGATTCAATGAAATAACCTGCTTATTGATCTCACTCAATTCATCAAGTTGTTTTACATCATATGCCGAACTGTTGTAAATATTTACTGCCAGGGCCGGCGATTCCCTGGCCAGCGGGAGGATCGTTCTATAATCCGTGTTCAAATCCTTCACTGTTTCTTCATCCGCAGCTGCAAAATTGTATTCCTCCACCCGGTTCACCGGCTTCAAGTAAGCAGAAGCCAGGATCCTCATTGAATCATTTTCAGGAAGATCTATCAATTTTTTCTCAAAATCTGCTTTTTGTTTCACCCATAAAGTGAGCAGGGAAATCTCTTGCAGCGTAAGCTGCGCTTTGCCAGTTGGCGGCATATGCTTTTTTTCCTCCATCGGTAAATGCACACGCTGCAGTAAAAGGCTCATTTCAGGATTTCCGGCAACAAGCAGTTTTCCCGATTTACCACCTTTCAGTATAGCTTTCGGATCAGTCAGGATCAATTCGCCTTTCAGCTTTTCAGGATTATGGCAGCTGGTACATTTCTGTTCAAAAATCGGTTTGATCACGTTCGTATAGACAACGGCCTGGTCGAGCGGAACTGCGGCCATTTCACGCTGACTGGAAATCGGTTCCCATATGAAATTGCTTCCGTGCGTTAATGCAGCACCATAATGCCCCGTCATGACCAAAGCGACGACGGTCACAAATGCGCCGGTTTTGGCGATCGGAGCTTTATACCAATTTGTATTCCGGATCCAGTAAATGATTGAACCGATGAAAAAAATACCTGCACCCGTCCATTTGTGATAAGTTAGGATGATGCCCTCGTATCCTTCCTCCCGTGAAAGGAAAAGCCCCATTACGACGGTTGCAGCAGCAAAAAGCGTCCCGACCAAAAGCAGGTTTTGCAGAAAGTTTTTGTAAAATGAATTGGCGGCGTATTCCGGTTTGAACCTGAAAAATTCCAGTAACATCGCAATCAAAAGGATCACAATCGGAAAATGCAGGATCAGCGGATGCATGCGTCCGATGGTTTGCAACCACGGCGGGATCACAAGTTTACTTTCGAAAACCAGCAGAAATAAAATGACAATGTTGGAAGCTACCAGTAACTGTTCCGCAAAAATTCTAAATCTTAAATGCATTTAAACTAGCTTATAATGTCATTCACAACTTTGCCGGAGACGTCTGTTAACCGGTACCTTCTTCCCAGATGTTTGAAAATCAGTTTTTCATGGTTGAGACCTAGTTGATGTAAAATAGTAGCCTGAAAATCATGTACATGCACCGGATTTTTTGCGATGTTGTATCCCAGTTCATCCGTTTCGCCATACACAATTCCGGGTTTGATACCGCCGCCTGCCATCCAGATCGTAAAACAGCGCGGGTGGTGATCGCGACCATAATTATCGGCTGTAAGTTTTCCCTGCGTATAACTTGTACGTCCAAATTCTCCGCCCCAGATCACAAGTGTTTCATCAAGTAACCCTCTCTGTTTCAAGTCGGTTACCAATGCGGCAGACGCCTGATCCACGTCCATTGCCTGCTTTGTGATCTCAAATGGCAGGTTACCATGCTGGTCCCAGCCCTGGTGATAAAGCTGAACGAACCGGACGCCATTTTCAGAAAGCTTCCGTGCGAGCAGGCAGTTAGCAGCATATGTACCCGGAACGAGGCATTCAGGGCCATACAACTTAATGATATCGTCGGATTCTTTTGAAAGATCCATTACCTCCGGCACCGCAGTTTGCATGCGGTACGCCATCTCGTATTGTTTGATTTTTGCAGTTATTTCAGGATCTCCAAACTCCTGGTAAGAAAGCTCATTCAACTGAGAAAGATTGTCGAGCATATCCCGGCGGTCGTGACGATCCATTCCTTCCGGGTCACGCAGATACAGTACCGGATCTTCACCTTTGCTGAACTGCACCCCCTGATGAACTGAATCGAGGAAGCCATTTGACCAGAGCTTGGAATAAACCCCCTGACCATTTCCTACTCCACGAGATAACAGGACAGTAAAATTCGGCAGGTTTTTATTTTCATTCCCCAAACCATAACTCAGCCACGATCCCATACTCGGCCGGTTTCCCTGCTGCGAGCCCGTTTGTAAAAAGGTTAATGCCGGATCGTGATTGATGGCCTCGGTATACATGGATTTCACAAAGCACAGATCATCCACAATTTTAGAAGTATAAGGCATCAGGTTACTAACCCAAGCCTGCGACTGCCCGTATTGTTTGAAATCCACAAATGAGCCTACCAGCGGAAAAGACGCCTGATTAGCCGTCATGCCCGTCAGACGCTGCGTGCCACGAACCGATGGCGGAATTTCCTGACCGAGCATCTCACGCAGTTTCGGCTTATAATCGAACAACTCCTGCTGGGAAGGTGCACCGTTTTGAAAAAGGTAGATTACCCTTTTCGCTTTCGGCGCAAAATGCGGAATTCCGGGTGCCAACCCTTCTTCTTCCATCCCCGCCCCATTCAACAAATCCGGCATCAGCAGGGAGCCGAGTGCCACACCGCCTATCCCCAAACTCATGGAAGACAAAAAGCGCCTTCTGTTGAAATTAAGTCCGTGTTCTAATATTTCCTTTTCCATGTTTTTTTAGCTGTTAGCTGTTAGCGATTAGCTTTTAGCTTTTAGTAATTAGCCTTTAACGATTGGCTTATTGATGATTTTGTTTCTAGCAATTTGCCTCTAGTTTTTTGGCTAAAAGCTAACGGCTAAAAGCTAATAGCCAATCAAGACTTCGTTATCGTTTCTTCCAAATTATAAATCGTCGAAATAACCCTTGCCAGTGCTGCTAATGCCTTTTTATCGACGTTTTTCATGAGTGGGTACTCTCCTATTGCGACCATTTTTTCTGCGGTTTGCGGCTTTATGGTTTTCAGCTGCTGTTCGTAATATTTGCTAAGTACTTCCAGTTCTTTTTCGCTTGGCGTGCGACAAACGATAAGCCGGAAGGCTTTAATGAGCTTTTCCTTGCTTTCTGTTTTTTCCTGCAAAAGCTTCGTCGCCAAAACGCGCGATGCTTCCAAAACCGCCGGGTCGTTCATCATGACCAATGCCTGCAAAGGTGTATTGGTTTTCAATCTCTTTACTTCGCATAAATCCCGGTTGCTTGCGTCGAAAATACTCATGGTCGGAGGAGGCACGGTGCGTTTGATCAATGTATACATTCCTCTGCGATACAAACTTGCACCATGGTCCTGATTGTAAACGGAGAGCAAACCGCGGCCGGAAGTAGCACCTTCCCAAAGTCCCGCAGGCTGATACGGTTTCACACTCGGCCCGCCGATCGTTTTGTTGAGAAGTCCGCTGCTGGCCAGTACCAGGTCTTTGATAAACTCGGCATGAATGCGGTAACGCGGGCCGCGAGCCAGCAAAACATTATCGGGATCAACTGCCAGCTTTTCCTTCGTCACCACTGCGGACTGCCGGTACGTTGCCGACATCACCATCTGTTTAACCAACCTTTTCACATCCCAGTTATGCTCCATGAAATCAACGGCTAGCCAGTCGAGCAGCTTAGGATTAGAGGGCAATTCTCCCTGCATTCCAAAATCACCTGAAGTTTTTACAATGCCTTTTCCGAAAAATTCCTGCCATAAGATATTCACATAAACTCTGGAAGTCAATGGATTGCGTTTATCAAAAAGCCATTTGGACAAGCCTAACCTATTTTTAGGGAGGTTTTTATCAAAAGGTAAAATAGAAGACGGAGTACCAGGCTGCACTTCATCGCCCGGCGCATCGTAAACGCCTCTTTTCAGAATGTAAGTCTTGCGAAGTGTATCCAGATCGCCCATTACCGAAACGATGAGCCGGTTGGTATCGGGCTTGTTTACAAACGTCAGGATTTTCTCAACATCCTCGTTGCTGATCTCCATTAAAGGTTTTTTGGCATATGTTTCCGGCCCCCCGATCACCGATTCGATACCGACTTCCTCGACATTATTGAAGAAGGCAAACATCTGGTAATATTCTTTTTGGGAGAATGGATCGTATTTATGATCGTGGCAATGCGCACATTCGAGGGTAACTCCGAGTAAACCTTTGCCAAACAAATCGTTGCGATCTGTTACATACATAATGCGGTATTCTTCGGGAATTACGCCGCCTTCCTCGGTGATCTTGTGATTTCGGTTAAAACCCGTTGCCAGCAATTGTTCTTTGGTTGAATTTGGCATCAAATCACCAGCCAGCTGCCAGGTTACAAAATCATTATAATGCATGTTTTTGTTAAATGCATGAATGACCCAATCCCGCCACGGCCACTGCGTCCGGTAACCGTCATCCTGATATCCGTGGGAATCTGCGTATCGGGCCAGGTCAAGCCAGTGAATGGCCATTTTTTCACCATAAGAAGGATTTTTAAGCAGCTGATCGACCATTTTTTCATAGGCATTCGCACTTTTGTCTGCTATGAACTCGTCCATCATTTTCAAAGTTGGCGGCAAACCGTTCAGGTCCAGGCTCAAACGTTTCAGCAATCGCTCTTTATCTGCTTCCCCGTTTGGTTCCAAGCCTTTTTGCTCCTGTTTTTCCAGGACAAAATGATCAATTTCATTTTTGGGCCAATCCTCACGATCAACTTCGGGAACGGCTGGTTTTTTCGGCGCAACAAATGCCCAGTGTTTTTCATATTTCGCACCTTGCTTAATCCATTTTTCAATGAGATCAACTTCACGCTGTGAAAGTTTGAGATTGGACGCAGGCGGGGGCATTTTCAAGGCGGTATCTTCGGTAGTGATCCGAAGGTAAACCTGCGACAGCTCGGGCTTGCCTGCGATCAGCGCATGTGCCTTGGGATTTTCCTGCAATGCTTTAAATGCACTTTGCGGATCGTCGAGCCTCAGGCCCGCTTCCCGTTTATTTGCATCCGGACCGTGACAGGCCAGACATTTATCGGATAGAATGGGCCTGATGTCAAAGTTATAGCTTACCTGCTCGGGAAGTTTTTCCTCCGCCGCCTGACTCGATGTAGATGTGTTACAGGATTGAAATGTCAGTGCGGCACATGCAGAGAGCATGGTTAAAACCAATCTCGTCTTCAAATTCATAATTCTGGTTCAGTATCTGCTCCACTTTTTTGTTAATATAAATAAATAACTAAAAAAATGTACATTTTATTGGTTAACAAGATAGCATTGTTTAAATAACTCAACCATCCTGTGCTATACTGCTCCAAGTCTGCGACTTTACCGAACTTTTTGATTTTCAAGTAATTAACCCGGCTAATTATCTAATAATCAGCCGGGTTATGCTACTCTTTGAATGAGTCAATGTTAAATTCAAATACAGGAAATCACCTGCCGACAAGCACTTTCGCTGTTTTAGCGGAACCATCTACCATCATCATATTGATCACATAGATACTCCGCGGCAGCTGGCTCACGTCAATCCCCTGGTTGGCGAAAGACTTTCCGCGATAAACAGCATTGCCTTTCAGATCTGTCAAATTCACTTCCTTTACTTTATCGGGATCGTTCTGCGTTACAAACAAACGATCTGACGCAGGATTGGGGTAAAAAGCAATCTCCGGATTACTGCCGATCTCCACCTTGCGGATCGCGCTGTAAGCATATGTTTCATCCAGGTCTACCATTTTAAGCCGATAAAAATTCAGTCCGGAAAAAGGTTTCGTGTCTGTGAATTCGTAGTTTGTCGCAACTGTTCCTGAAAGACTTGGATCTCCTGTCGCGGCCACCGTTCCGATCGAAACCCACGATTTCCCCTCTAAACTCCTTTCGATATCGAAATGGCTGGAATTAATTTCTGAACTGGTAATCCATTCGAGATGAGCCTGTTGTTCCTTGTTTTGCGCAGTAAAACGAACCAGCGTTACGGGTAATGTGCCATCCTGCAACGCCCCGAGCGAATACACGTTGAAATTGTCCGGGACAAGCGATGACGTGGTGGTAATCGATCCCGATGTTTTGTTGCTCGCTCCGCCAATAATGGATGTGGGGTCTACTATAGATGGAATTTTGATCCACCGAGTACCATTCCAGCCAACAATTGTCAGTTTTGAAATATCTTTTGTGCCCAGAAGTGTGTTCAAGTCGCTCCCTGAATTCCAGGTTAATGTGATTTTTGTCTGCTCGCTGCCATTAATGTCCCAGTATTCTTTTTTCGAGATCACTTGGAGTGCCGGTTCGAACAAACCTGAATTAAATGGCCCCTCGGCCGGGAGCACTCCATAGTTGCCTCCGATCGGATTATTGGTAATGGCTATGCCGGGATCAACTCCAAAATAGGCGCCGGTCGTTTCCTGAGAAGCTGCAAACGGTCTGAGCGCCCCATTATCGCCAACCGGATAAACGAACGCCCCGGTGCCGGTTTTTTTAACATAACCATCCACAAAGTTGCCGTCACCCAATACGCCTGAAATAACAGACGAACCGAAACTGACCATTCCGATTGGGAAATCTCTTTTGGTGGTAATAAGCGCATTCTGCTGGGCGAAACTCTCCCGGGCAACTGATAAAAAAGATAGAAATGCTAGTGTAGTAAAAGTAATTCTATTCATAGGATCGGCTACGTGTGATAAAATGATAGATAAATGTACGTTTAGAATTAAATAGTACGCACAGATTACGAATAATTTCTATTCAAAAAAAGTAGCCGAGGCGTGGAAAGTGAATAAATTCCGACAAAAGGCAATAATTAGCTAATAAAACGCCCTAAAACAGTCATTTTGACTAGAAGTAATTCGTAAAGATTAGAGACATTGTTTATGCACATGCTCACCCATGCTGCGGAATTCACGCCGCGGCTATGATCGAAGCTTCGAGTAGCTTATTTTGCGGGCTGAAAACCTGAACACGCAAGCCATGGGATTGAGAACTTACATCCGCGAAAATTTTATACTCGACATCAAGCCATACAAACCCAAGAATTTGAGGAAGCCGGAGCGAGTGCTCGACATTGTTTCGGCATGGAAAGGATTGGAGATGATCATTGAAGACATTATAGAGCAATTCCACCTGCCGCGGAAACGCTGCATTGAGTTTGGGGTAGAATTTGGTTACTCCACTGTGGTTTTTTCCAACTATTTTGGATCAGTAACCGGCGTTGACACTTTTGAGGGGGACGAACATACCGTCAATAAAAACGAGCATTTCGAGGAAACCAGCAGGCGCCTTGTGGCATACCCGAATATTCGATTGGTTAAATCGGATTACAAAGATTGGATTGTGACGGATCAGCAGCGATACAATCTCGCGCATGTAGACATTGTGCACAACTACAAAGAAACCTACGAATGTGGCCTTTGGGCGGCGCAACATAGTGACTGCACCATTTTTCACGATACGGAAAGCTTTCCAGCCGTGAGAGAAGCCGTAAAAGACATCGCAAAAGCGACCGGGCAGACGTTGTACAACTACCCTGAACATTACGGACTGGGGATATTGGTCGATACTAAATCACTACGGAAAAAAGCGCGTTGATTTTTACAACAAAACCGAGATCTCATCCTCAACTTCTTGTCGGCTCGCCTGATGGCGGATCGCCGCATTTCCTGCGTGCAAAATAAGAAGACCTCCCAATGCACAGAACGCCATCAGTCCAACCATCGGTATTGCGGTGTTGTTATGAAGAAGGCTCACGATTCCGGAGATGAGGGCACCGGCTCCCATACGCCAGCTGCCTAATAAAGCTGAGGCGCTGCCCGCATGTTTATGGAATGGTGCAAGCGACAATGCCGAAGTATTCGGGCCTGTCAGCCCCTGACCTGTCAGAAACAGAAACATCATCCCGATCAATGAGAATAAGTCAAACCAGTTATTATAAACCCCGACGATCAATGCGGTTCCGATAATGCTCTGGTAAAACAATGTTACCTTGATGATCTGCTCGCTGGTGTATTTCTTTAAAAGAAAGTGATTGAGCTGCGTAGACCCGATCATTGCAACCGCCAGAAAAGCGAATATCCATCCATATTGCTGTTCGGATACTTTGTAAATATTCATAAATACATCTGCGGACCCTGCGATATAGGCAAATGGGGCAGCTGTCGCGAGTCCGCCCGCAAGCGTATAAATGAGGAACTGCGGCTGACGGATCACTGTGGCATACCCTTTCAAAACCGCCTTCGGGCGTAGCGACACGGAATCATCGGCCTCGTGCCCGGTCGGCAGAAAAAAGTAAATAGCGCCAATAATTACGCTCACGATCCCGGCCAGAATGACAAATATCCACTGCCAGGCAATGGCTGAAGTAACGTAGCCCCCGACTGTGGGAGCAATCATCGGCGAAACTGCGATCACCAGTGTGATCAGTGAAAACACTTCTGCACGCTTATCGGAAGGAAAAAGATCACTTACCAATGCCTGAGAGGCTACTAAACCGACACATCCTCCCATTGCCTGAAAGAACCGCATCACAATCAGCGCTTCCACGGAGGTAGTGAATGCACAACCAATGGAAGCAATTACATACAGAGCCAGGCCCACATAAAGCGGTTTCTTACGACCGAAGCGATCCAATAAAGGACCGTAAATGATTTGTCCGATGCAAATTCCGATCAGGTAACCGGTTAATGAAAGCTGAACTTGATCAATGGTCGTATGCAGGTCTTCTGCGATGCGCGGAAAACCCGGTAGATACATGTCAATGGAAAAAGGACTCACTGTGGCAAGCGATCCCAGAATGAGGATGATATATGTGTAGTGTCTGCGACTCATAATAATACAACGATTACAAGTCTAACGGCCGCTAAATATTAATAAGTTCCTATTTTTCGATAAAAGCACTAAAAAAAACCGGCTCGCATTGAACCGGTTTTGAAGTTTAAACAAATGCAGATTACTTATTATCTGTTTTCTCCTTAATGTCTTCCTTAATTTCTTTTGCTTCTTTCTTGGTAGCCTTATACGCCTTTTTCGTCCCTTTTTTTGTTTTATCGTAGGCTTTTTCTGTTCCATCGGCTACATTTTCAGCACCCTCTCTGGTTTTTTCGCCGACGACTTTGGCGTCTTTTTTCATTTCTTTTTTTGCCTTCCTGCCGGCTTCTTTTGTATCATCAACCGCTTTTTCCGTTTTCGTCCGTTCCTGATCCTGAGCAAAAGCCGCAGTTGACAATCCTATCATCGCAGCGAGAACAAATACTTTTTTCATGATTTTCTGTTTTATTGAATAATGCCGGGACTTCAAGGCACCCGCCTCAAACCCGACACTGTATAACAACAAAAATCATTCCCTTAGGTAATCTCTAACACGATTTTCTCAATTTGATCCTTAATAACGGGAATGATATTTCTCGCAACATCCCAGACGATATGATAGTTTACCCCTATATAATCATGTATCAAACGATCCCGCATTCCAGCCATATTTTTCCATGCAATGCCATTCCAACGTAACTTGACATCGACCGGGATTTGCTTCGTGGCTTCTCCAATAATTTCCAGACTCCGCACAATTGCCCGCTTATGCGTTTCATCCGTCAAAAAGTGTTCTTTCGAATAGTCGGTCGTGATCACCGAAGTTATGTACTCACACTCAATTAATATGTGGCGCAGGTATTCGATATAATCCTTAGACATATTCTACGTCTTTCAGGATGTGCGGACCAATAAACGGGCTTAGACCTTTAACCGAAACGATGTCAACATTATATCCCTGGAAAACAGACTCAAGTAATTGACATGCCTCAATGAAATTGATATAAGTCTCCTTGTCATTTTCAAAATCGATAAGAATGTCAATATCGCTTCCCTCCTTCATATCATTCCGACAAGCCGAACCAAACAAGCCTAATCTATTGATACCGAATGTGCGGAGTCGAGACTTTGAAGAGGCTAGCCGATCTTTTATCGCGTTTTTTTGAAGCATTGTTATGGCGGTGTTTGTCTGTAAAAATAAGAATTTCCAAGTCTTAAAAATAAAAAATGCCCGACCGAAAGCGGCCGGGCAAAGTAATATGTAGCCTCAATGTCTATTTTGGCAATTGGGCCGCGTGATATGTGATGACTGATCCGGCTTCCTTTTCCGAAGCTTTCACAACTTTTGGAATAACTTTCCCACCCATCCCATGCAACTCCCCCTTGTTCACGGCAATATGCGGCGCAATGACCAGAGAGACAATGGACATCAGTTTGATCAGAATGTTCATAGATGGACCCGAGGTGTCTTTGAATGGATCTCCAACCGTATCTCCGGTTACAGCAGCCTTGTGTGGCTCTGACTTTTTATAGAAAGTCTCTCCATTAATTACTGCACCTTTTTCAAACGACTTTTTCGCGTTATCCCAGGCACCACCTGCATTGTTCTGGAAAATACCCATTAAAACTCCTGAAACGGTTACACCCGCCAGTGTTCCGCCGAGTACTTCCGGCCCAAAAAGAAACCCGACAAGTACCGGAACGATCAATGCGATCAGACCGGGGGCGACCATTTCACGGATCGAGGCCTGCGTAGAAATTGCCACGCATTTATCATATTCCGGCTTGGCTGTACCTTCCATGATCCCCGGGATCTCGCGGAACTGACGCCGCACTTCTTCCACCATTTTCATCGCCGCCCGACCTACTGCCGCAATGGCGAGTGATGAGAAGATGAACGGGATCATTGCACCCACGAACAATCCCGCCAGCACATTGGCTTTATAAATATCAATGGAGTTGATGCCCGCCACACCACAAAATGCAGCAAAAAGCGCAAGTGAGGTAAGTGCTGCCGAAGCAATCGCAAAACCTTTCCCCGTTGCCGCGGTAGTGTTACCCACTGCATCCAGAATGTCCGTACGGCCGCGTACCTCTTCCGGTAAATGCGCCATTTCAGCAATCCCACCGGCATTATCGGCGATTGGACCAAAAGCATCGATCGCCAGCTGCATGGCTGTTGTTGCCATCATCCCGGCGGCGGCAATGGCCACCCCATATAAACCCGCAAATTCGTAACTAATGAAAATACCCGCTGCCAGAACGAGTGTTGGAATGACGGTAGATTCCATCCCCACAGAAAGCCCGCCGATGATGTTGGTAGCATGGCCGGTCGAAGATTGGTTTACGATAGACTGCACCGGACGCTTGCCCATGGCAGTGTAATATTCCGTCACTGTGGACATTATCGCACCGACAACCGAGCCGAGTAATATTGCCAGGTACACATCCATGGCATCAAAATCCACACCACGGATCGTCAGATTTCCTTCGGGTAACATCCAGATGGTGAGAGGATAACTCACAATCAGCACAATAATGATCGACCCCCAGTTACCGCGGTTCAATGCACCCTGCACATTACCGTTGTCGTCGCCGACACGAACCAGTAACATGCCGATGATGGAAGCGATCAAACCCATTCCAGCGATTACCATCGGTAAAAGGATCGGTGCAATGCCGCCAAAGTTATCCGTTCCCTGCGCCACGATTTCCCGTCCGAGTACCATCGTCGCGAGGATTGTTGCTACATAAGAACCGAACAAATCGGCCCCCATACCAGCCACGTCGCCCACATTATCACCTACGTTATCAGCAATGGTAGCAGGGTTACGGGGATCATCTTCGGGAATTCCTGCCTCTACTTTACCTACCAGATCGGCGCCGACGTCGGCGGCCTTTGTGTAAATTCCACCACCTACCCGAGCGAATAAGGCAATGGACTCAGCACCCAAGGAAAACCCGGCAAGCACTTCAAGCACCTTTTCCATCGCCAGCCCATTCACATCCGTGGAATCTCCCACGAAAACGGAATATAGTATAATAAACAAGCCTCCCAGACCGATTACCGCTAGACTTGCCACCCCGATTCCCATTACAGAACCACCCGTGAAAGAAACTTCCAATGCCTTGGTAAGACTGGTGCGTGCAGCCTGTGTCGTACGCACATTAGACTTGGTAGCAATGTTCATCCCGATGTAGCCGGCGAATGCGGAAACGAATGCGCCGATCAGAAATGATATACCAATAAAGGCACTTGAGTTTTCCACCAAAGTGCCCGAATAACCTAATAAAATACTGACTATTATACCAAATACAATGAGAACGCGCCATTCGGCTTTCAGGAATGCGAGCGCGCCGTCAGCGATCGCGTCGGAAATCTCTTTCATTTCCGGACTTCCGGCATCCTGGCGAACAACCCACCCTCGTTTAAAGAACATAACCAGCAAGCCGATAACACCCAGCGCCGGTACTAAATAGGTAATGTAACTCATGCGTTTTAAAGTATTTGGTTAAAAGGTTTTATAATCCCGTAAATATAGAGAATGAGACCTCATAACAAAACCGCAAAAGCCTTATTTTTGAGCAATTCGTATGAATTTTATAAGTTTTTGGAGACGTCAATCCGCGCGACGCCCGGATCGAACAAGAGAAAGGATCAGGTAACTGAGCACAAAACCGAGTGCTCCCATTGCAATGGCAAGCAAAGTTGCACCTAAAAAATACTGTACAAAATTGACATGGATCGATTCGAGTGTCAGATCTTCCACGGAGGTTAGCTGCACGCCGTTCTTATAAAATATCCCACCGAACTTGTAGCTTCCGAAGATGATCAATGGGATGAAAGGCGGGATGCTGATGTTTGCCGCCGTCAGGAAAAGCACTTTGTTCATCCGAAAATAAATGGAAAGCGGAATACCCACCAGCAACTGAAAGCCCCAGATTGGCAGGATCCCCATAAAAAAGCCGAAACCAATGGACCTGGCTTTGCTTAAATTGGACTCATCTGGTTTAACCGCCTCATCTTTGATTATTTTCCATAACCCTTTTTTCCGAAGTTCGATCCAGAGTCTTTTTGGTAAATAATAAAGCAATGTGAGGATTACGAGCCAGGTATTAAGAATGCTGATCCTCGTAAAATCACGCCAGGGACGGAAATGCGTTACGCGTTCGTCTTTGTCGTAAATGACATTGATGTTCACGGGAAGAATTGGCACATTTTTCCAGGCCAGTTTAACAATGACCTCGATCTCCGTTTCGAATTTGGTTGAAAACAGTTTGGTGGTTTTCAACGATTTTAGCGGGTATAACCTGAATCCCGTTTGAGTGTCGGGTAGCGTGAGGCCGGTTTCGAATGTAAACCAGAAGTTGGAAAATTTATTTCCGAATGAGCTTTTACCAGGCACACCTTCCTGCTCCATATTACGCGAACCCATGAGCAATGCGCCGGGATTCCGGTATGCTTCTTCGATGAAAACCGGTATGTCGGAGGCTAAATGCTGCCCGTCCGAATCGATGGTGATCGCGTTTTTATAACCCAGCCGGATCGCTTCCTTAAAACCTCTCCTGAGCGAGTAGCCTTTTCCTCGATTGGAATTATTATTGAGTACGTTAAGCTTGGCCCCATACCTGGCTAGTATGTATATCGTCTGATCGGTGGAACCGTCATTCACCACGATAATGGCTTGCTTTCCTGAGTACTCCAGTACACCGTCTATTACTCTGCGGAGTGTCTTTTCATTGTTATAGGTAGGGATTATAATGCAGCAATCGATGTCAGAAAGGGTCATCTTACTTGGCTAATGGATTTTAACATGTATCGCTCGCTGAGTATCTGCAAAAACGCTGATCAGATGTAAGTGACCTGCGCTTTGAAAAATGTACTTTCACCCCACCTACCCATTGCATTTACCTCGATCACTTCATTTTCTTTTATTACAAACTCAATGATAAAACGAGGCGTTTTTTCCGGATTCAGCACTTCCAGAAATTTACACGAACGGATGGTTTTTACCTTTAAATCTCTCTGTAAATGCTGTTCCGCTACTTTTTTCACCATTTGCAGCTGAATCACACCCGGCGTCACCGGCAGGTTAGGGAAATGACCTTTATAAATAGCGTTTGTTGCATCCAGGCTCACTTCTGCCACAAACTTGTCCCCTTCCGCATTCAAACTGTGGATCGAAAAGATCTGCTTTTTTGACATCTGTTCAGGTAGTATACTCACAAATTCAAGAAAAGGGTATCGTTGACAGGCTGATTAAATTTTTCGTTCTGGAATTTCATGATGTTTTTATCCCCTCCTTTTTCAAAAAAGGTCAGCTCTTTTAGTCGTAATGTGCTTTTTGAGAAGTTCAAATTTATTTTTGAATAGATGTTCTTCAATCGTTTGCTGACAGGTGTCAAAACGACGGAGTAGTGTTCGTCACTTTCCAGACAAGTGAGGCCAAAAGCCTTGTTTTGCTGGAAATCGCCATTGACCAATCCGATCATTAACTCCTTGATTTGCGCAGCCATTCTTCCCGCCTGCCCTACGTTTTTCTCCTTTCCAGCTTCCTGAACGCGTAATCTATCACCGTTAATTAAAATCACATAGCTCGAAGGCACTTTTTGCTCCCAACGCATTTTATCTTTTTGTTTGTAATAAAAAATGCCGGAAGACCGCTCGGGTTCTTTCAAAACCGCCAGATATTTCTCTTCCGAAAATGAAGCCTGAATGGAGGAAGTGGATTGTGACGTTTTTCTGAGTTCGGCCAGCACCTTTTCCGGATTGCTGACAGGCTTGAAGGATTGAGCGGAAACGGAAGTTGAAATCAGGCAGCACAAAAGCACGATTTCTGGTCTAATTATGATCATACGGTTCTTTTTGAATGAGGTCAGACAGCGGTACGATCTTAATCCCTTTTTGAAGACAATGCTCGATCAGATCATCGAGCGCGTCGGCTGTGGGCCGCAGGTTATCGTGTAACAAAATAATGTCCCTGGCTTTTAAACGGGTAATGACGTTGTTAATAATCTGGTATTTATTCTTGGCACGCGTATCCATGCTGCGCAGCGACCATCCGATGGAATTCAATTGCAACTGAGATAAAACACCGGCATACCTCGGATTGGTTACTCCAAATGGCGGTCGAAAGAAAACCGGCGTTTTACCTATGATATCCCTGATCACTTCATTGCAATGCGCAAGGTCGTTTTTCAATTTTTGTGTTGAGAAAAAACCGATCAGATAGTGGTGGGTAAATGAATGATTTCCAACGATATGCCCCTCATCCTGAATCTGCTGCACTAAGCCAGGATATGCGGCCGCTTTTTTGCCGATCACAAAAAACGTCGCCTTGATGTTTTTTTCTCTCAACGTAGCCAGTATCCTGGGTGTGGTTTCGGGATCCGGGCCATCGTCGAAGGTCAATGCAACCGATTTCCTTTTCCCATAATTAATGGAGGTGAGAAAATAATTTGACTGGATTTTAGCTGATCCATAGGCAGTTAACGCAAGATATAGCAATGCAATCGCAGAGAGTACGTACTCGACGAAGCCCGTTTCCCAAAATACGATCCCGCTCAACGCAAAGATGGTAATCGCAATAAATGTGACGATGTTATGCTTCAACGGGCTGGACGAGTGTTAATCCTAAGTGATGAGGTACCAATGCATTATAGATCAAAATGTTCCCGACGGACTTATCATGCTGGATCCGGTCGGCGGCAATATGCAATGCGAACGCCGAAGCTGACGGATAAAGACCCGAATATGCCAGATAATCCACACATTTGCTTTTATCAATGCCAAGTTTCAAAAAAATTTCAAAATTTGACTTCGAATATCCGGCATATAAAATCAGATCTATATCAGCTGCATTCAATTCATTTTCAGCAAGGAATGAAATAATTTCAGCTTCCGTATCATCGACAAGCCCGACGGATCTGCAATCTTTAATTGCAGCGGCGCTCGTATCCGTTTTTTGATTTGATATAACAAAAAAAGAAGCTCCGGAAGTCAGGTACTGCCCATCAAAAGCTGCAAGATTTTCTGAAACCTGGGTCAGGAATTCAATGTACTCGTCCGCCGCACCTACCAGAACATGTTGCTGACCTTCCATTAACAAAAGCATCGCATCCTGTAATGCATTTTCAAAGGAAAGCGTATTCTGAGTGTGGGTCATGTTGTACCCGTGGTTACCAATGCTTAATGAAATCTGCCCCGCCATGGTATTGTGTGTGGACTGGATAAACGAAGTGGGTGGCAGCAGACCTTCTATGGTAATCGAATTGGTGAGAAACTTTTCGGTATCCTGTAAGCAGCCCAGACCTGTTCCGACAACGATGGCATCCGGCTGATCAATTCCTGCCTGGTTCAGACAATCTTTCGAGCAAGCGACAGACATTCTCAGGATTTTGCTCATTCTGCGTAATAATCCTGCGTCGATATACCCTTTATAATCCGGCGTAATTAATACGGAATCCGCCAGCAGCGGCTCGATCACACCCGAAAATCCTGCATTTTGAAATGCGGGTTGATGGGAAATGGTCGATGATGCAGAAATGTAAAACACGTACTTGCTATTAAATTTGATCGGTGAAAACCAGCGAAGAATTATTGCCGCCGAAACCAAATGAATTGGAAAGAACAGCATGCACAGAGTTCTCTGTCTGCAGGCTGGTTACTGGTTCCAGGCCGGTTTCGGCGATTGCGTTTTTATAATTCAGGTTTGGATAAATCAGGTTATGTTGAATGGACAAAACCGAGAAAACAGCTTCTATCGCCCCCGCAGCCGCCAAAGTATGTCCTGTAAAGGCTTTGGTTGAACTAAATGCAGGAATTTTGTCTCCAAATACGTTTTTTAGCGCAACCGATTCCGAAAGGTCGTTGTTTTTTGTGCCGGTACCGTGCGCATTCACGTAAGAAATCCGGTCAGGTGAAATTTCAGATTTGGCAATGGCATTCCGTATCGCCATCGTTGCACCCGTTCCTTCCGGCGAAGACGCCGTTTGGTGGTAGGCATCCGCTGCATTTGCCCAACCACTAACATAACCCAAAGTGGCGTTTCCGGACAACTGAACACTTTTTTCATTTTCCAGCAGCAGAAAAGCCGCGCCTTCACCTAAATTCAGGCCGCTCCGCGATTCGTCAAAAGGCCTGCACCATTCGTCATCGTAAATCATCAGTGACCGGAAACCATCAATGGTGAATTTGGTGAGTGCATCGGAGCCGCCGACTAAAACCCTGTCGAGCTTATTTTGCAGTAACAGCCTGGTACCGAGCATAATCGCATTTGCACCCGAGGAACAAGCCGTTGAAAGAGTATCGATGTAACCCGAAATTCCAAGTTCAGCAGCAATGCGTTCCGTGGTAGATCCACTGTCATGGGTTTTCAGCACCGCGTAATCCGGGTGCTTTTGTGAGAGGTACTCTTTGTAAAATACCTCGCTCCGGTCCATTCCACCCACAGAAGTGGAAGAAATGATTCCCGTGCGGATGGATTTTGAATGCATTGAACTTCCCCAGGCTTCCCTGGCAGCTTTTAAGCCCAGCAATGAAGTTCTTGAAATGCCCGCCGGGCCGATATTCAATTCCCTTCCAAGTTCCTCATCACACAGTTTCACTTGGCCGGCCAGTAAATCCCTACCGACGTCCAAAACCGTGAGTGGGCCAATTCCGGACCTGCTTTCCTTCAATGCGAGAAGATTTTCTTCAACCGACAATCCAATTGCGGAAACAATACCAATACCGGTTATTCGCACACCCATTGAAACAATTTTTATCAGCCTTTTCTGTTACGAATAAACTCGGCCATCGTGTTAATGGACTTGAAAGCTTCTTTTCCTTCCTCGGGCTTGGTCACCTGGATTCCGTGGTATTTTTCAAGCAAAACGATCAGTTCCAGGGCATCGATCGAATCCAGCCCCAGACCTTCATCATTGAACAAAAGTGTGTCGTCAGCGATGTCAGCCGGGGTCACCTCTTCCAGATTGAGCTGCTCTATAATCTGCTTTTTAAGATCTTCTTTTAAATTATCCATCCGTATTAATGTATTGAACGTAAAGTCATTGCGTAACTGGCCCGGTTGCGATCAGGCTTTCAAGGTTTTCCCGACTGAACTCCATCGCGTGTGAAGCTTCTTTTTCAATCAGAAAAAGAAATGCGTCGATCCGGTCCCCTAAAATTTCAAGCCACCCGCAAAGTGCTGCTTTTGAGCCTCCCGACAGGAGAATTTGTGTGTAATTGAGAAAAAAATCAGGTACGAATTTAGGTAAAACGGCAAACATATTCTCACCGTACCATTTGTTTAAAATCGCCAGTTCGCCGAGTACGATATTGGGCAATGTATACACAAAAAGCGATGGACTTGGCGAGCCGTTTTGTTCATAGGACCTGATAAACCGCAGGTCCGTGTCCGCGCTGGACGCACTATTTGCAAAAATCAGGGCCACTTCATCATCATTATAGTCTGTCAGTAGCGCCGGCGCCGCCCGTTTGATCAGCTCAGAACCGAGAAATCCGGCCTGCGCAAGCGTATCCATTTTATGAAACTTCGGATAGGCAAATTCCTGCTCTTTATATATTTGCTTGAACCACGGGTCCTGCGCTTGCTTGTCGCGGCGAGAAATGATCCCGCCATTTACAGCGCAATATTCTTGGTTCAGGTGGCAGTATGCGGTAATAAAGCTCATAAATTTCTGATAATCAAAGAAGCGTTGCCCCCGCCAAATCCGGAAGCTGTTTTCAGCACCGTTTTGAGGCTGGCTTTCCTGTTTTCAGCAATGATATTCACGGACTTTGAAGTACCTGACTGGCTGCAACCCAGACTTTTAACAAGCATTTCATTTCGTATCATCTGCATGGAAGCAGCCGTTTCGATCACACCCGCCGCACCGAGCGTATGTCCGAAATACCCTTTAAAACTGTTCATGGGAACCTGGCTAAGTCCGGTGCGATCAAACGCGATTGCTTCCATTTCGTCATTAAAAACGGTGGCAGTACCATGTGCCGAAATGAAATCAATTTCCGATGGGTCAATCTTGTTGTTCTGCAACGTTTTGGTCACACTCCTAACCAATCCTTCACCCGTGCGGGACGGCCCGGAAATGTGATTGGCATCATTGGCGCTTGTCCCGGCGAGTAATTTCAAAGGTGTTTTTTTATAAATATTTCGCTCCGAGGAAACGACAACCACGCCACAGCCTTCGCCTAATGTAATGCCATTCCGGGCTGCGTCGAAAGGCGTACAGGGTTTGTCACTAATGGCAAAAAGCGATTGAAAACCATACAAAACGAATTTTGAAATCACATCGCAGCCGATCACAATGGCGTGGTCATACAACTTCTCATTGATAAAATTGCCGGCAGCATTAATGGCGAGCACACCCGAAATACAGGCATTTGAGATCACCAGAGGCGCATTAGCAAGATGAAAGCCCGCAATAAGATTGGTCACGCAAGAGCCAAACTGATCGGTCACGTCCGTATCCAGCGCTCCCTTTGTCGAACTGAGAATGACAATGGTTCTCTCCGATCTTATAACATCTCCGTCAATGTGTTTCTCAACAGAAGTAAGTGCCTTTCCTACAAGGTATTCAAACCTTTTATCAACAGAAATACCAGCAATTTGCGAGAGATAGATATCTTCCTGATTATAGCCCGCTTTTTCAGCGAGTGTTATGCCCGACCGGTTCGCGGATAATGCATTCCAATTGTCGGAAGCAGTGCTTCCTAATGGACTGATAATGACTTCTGCACCTATATAGGTCATGCGACTGGAATATTTACCTAGACCTGATTTCGTACTTTCCACTCCTTATAAAAATCCGGCGTGATCAGTTCCAGCGTTCGCGATTCACGTTCCAGAAAAACCTGCATGGTTTTTCCTACCGCGCATATTTCACCCGTTGTAAGATTTACAACCTCATATTCAAACTGGATTTTCGCGGATTTTGCCGGAATGTACCGGGTAATGACTTTGATAACCTGACCATAGTAAACCGGCGCTTTGTGGTCGATTTCCGACTTTACGATCGGTGTGAAATACCCTTTGTCAAAAATCGTCAGATATTCGAGGCCATATGCCTTGCCAAACGCTTCACGGCCGTCTTCGAAGAATTTGAGGTAATTGCCGTGCCATACTACACCCATGGCATCTGTTTCACTAAATCGTATATCTATCTCGATCTCCGACGCAATCATACTTTTTTTATTAGGGGTTACTCGGTAACTACAATCTTCATTTCACATCCGAGCAATATACTTCCTTCCAGGAAACTTTCCCCTTTTATCATGTAAATATTTCCTAACTGATGGGTCGGCGTCACCACCGTGCGGATCGTTGCATTGACCGGCGGCAGGCCGAACACTTCAAGTCTTCCAATGGCACCGATAAACCCTGTTTTCGGTTCGCCTGCTTCCTCACGGTCCAGGTAGCCAAATGCGGCTGCGCAGGTTTGGGCGATATTTTCGATCAATCCCATCTCCTGAAAATAGCCGTTCTCAACCAGTACATTATCCTCTTCGATCCGAAAATCAGATTCAAAACGTTCCCGGCTCGCACTTAGCAGGTTATCCACCATGATAAACGGTGCCCGGTGCGGAATGTAGCCCGTGATGGTTTGCTTTGAAATGATCATCAACTGAAAAAATTGAAATAATTAAACCATTGCTCGGGATACTGCTTTACTTTCAGTTCCAGCTCTTTTACATACAATGCCGCGATTTCTTCCGGTTTCAACTTTCCGGTGATTGGTAACGTGGCACTTAAATGGTAGCTGTATGTACCATTTTTCGCGGCAAAAACAAAGGTTACCGGCGCATCGAATTTGGAAGCGATGATAAAAGGACCGTAGGGAAATTTTGCTTTTTTACCCAAAAAATCCATTTCAATAAATTTGGCACCTTCCAGGTAACGATCCGAATGAATGGCGACAAACTCGTTATTGATCAGCGCATTGCGAATGGAGATGATGTGAGAAAGATCGTTCTTTATTGCGATGACTTTAAACCGTGAGCCGCCTGTGGACATATCCATGTATTTTTTAATATTCTCTACTTCTGCGTCGAGCATCACGATGTTGATCGTCGGGGTAATGCGCCCTTTCAATAAATTTCCCGCCGTTTCCCAATTTCCTAAATGCGCACTCAATAAAATCCCCCCCCTACCTCCTTCCCGGATGTCGATCAGGTACTGCTCATTTTCGAACGTAAGGGTGAACTTTTTGTCTTTGCCAAGTAAGAAAGCGGCGCGGTCGACGAGTGTCTGGCCGAAAATAAAAAAATTCCTGCGGACCAGTTTTTTGGAAACTGAGGCAGGAAAATGGAGCGCATTCTGATAAAAATCAAGAAGTGCTTTTTTGGGTTTTGCAGCGAAAAGAAAATAGTAGAAAGTCACTATTCGCAGCAAACCGTAAGCGAAGTCCAGACCTAACGAATTGATAAAGAAAAGAAAGATTTTATACCCCGTTAAGGATCCTTTGGTTTTACCATCCCAACGGCTCATTTCCTACAATTCAAGTTTCCTGCGGACAAGCTGATAAAAATCTCCGAAGGTTGCAATTTCCTTGAAATCCTCGCCCGTGAGCTTCACGTTCAGGTTTTCTTCAATGAGCACAACCAGGTCCACGTAATCCAGGCTATCGAGGTCCAAGGTATTTCTAAGGTTATTTTCAGGAAGGATCAGATCGCGGTCCACCTCGAATTCCTCAGATAAAAAATCTCTTGTTTCTTCAACAACTTCTTCCCAACTCATTTTTACGTCGTTAGCATGCATGGCTATAAAATTAGTTTATTATCCCTGATAGTTTGACAACATTTCGAATATTTAAGAACAAAATCAACCTGCTACACAATAAAAAATACCGAAAGTCATTGCGCCTGCATCAAAAACGGAGGAGAACAAAAATACGAAATTCCCACCACTGCAGTTTGCCGGTTACGAAGTTATTCGAAGTCCAATGGGGATTAAATTTCAGACCTTCCTCAGGATCAGTGTGGAATTGGTACCGCCGAAACCAAAAGAATTAGAGAGGAAGCAATTGATGGTTTGTTCTCTGGTTTCAGGTATGATGTTAATCCTGGCTGAATCCTCATCCGGATTCTCGAAATTGATATTTGGTGCGATAAAATTGTTTTGCATCATCAGCAGCGAGTATACAATTTCGCTGGCCCCGGCCATCCAGCACTCATGTCCGGTCATGGATTTGGTTGAACTTACCGGCACCTTATCTCCAAAAACCTCAAAGATCGCCCGCGCCTCGCTGCCGTCCCCCACTGGAGTGGAAGTTGCGTGCGCATTGATGTAATCCACATCGTTGGTGCTAATTCCGGCTTGTTTGAGTGCCATTTTCAGCGAGCGGATCTGGCCTTCAATACTCGGATTGGAGATGTGATCGCCATTCGATGAAAACCCGTAACCAATCAATTCAGCCAGGATCGGAGCTCCGCGGTTTATCGCCGACTCATACGATTCCAGGATGACAGTAGCCGCCCCGCCACTCGGGATCAATCCATCCCGGTCTTTATCAAATGGCCGCGATGCTTTGGCAGGCTCGGATTCATGGACTGAAAATGTACCTAACCCATCAAAACTGGCCATCGATGCCGCATTGATCTCCTGGGCGCCGCCGCAAATGATTCGGTCCTGTAATCCCTGGCTGATCATGAGGTAGCCCATCCCGATTGAATGCGAACCCGACGCGCAGGCTGCACTTAATGTAAAATTGATGCCTTTCAACTTGAAAATCGTCGACAGGTTCATGTTTACAGTGCTGTTCATATTCTGGAAAATAGCGCCGCTTCCGATGAGGGTCGTATCGCGTTTTTCCTTTGCTTTATCAACAGCTTCTACCACGGAAGCTGCGGTACTGTCGTTGCCGTAAATGATACCGGTTTCCGATTTTTCAAGAAAATCGATATCCAGTCCAGAGTGCTCCAAAGCTGCCCGCGTGGCCATATAAGCATAAATCGCGGGCTGGTGCATGCCTACCCGCTGCCTTCTCGACAAATAATTTTTTAGGTCCGGCTCTGCCACCATTCCGGTTAATGCAGACCGAAAACCGAAGTCTTTCCGGCTCTGATCGAATATGATCCCGCTTTTGCCGGCATACAACGATTTCGTCACTTCGTCGAGGTCGGTGCCCAGACAAGAGTAAATTCCGATACCTGTTATGACGACGCGTTGGCTCATTATGAATAAATTCCTCCGTTGATATTGATCACTTCCCCGGTAATGTAAGCTGCTTTGTCGGAAACCAAAAAACTCACCAGGTGCGCTACTTCCTCAGCTTTCCCAAAACGGTTTACCGGGATCATTTGTTTCAAATCCTCCTCATTCAAATCCTTGGTCATGTCGCTTGTGATAAAACCTGGCGCGACTGCATTGACGGTAATCTTGCGTTTGGCGACTTCTTGCGCTAATGCTTTCGTAGCAGAAATAATGGCGCCTTTTGCCGCCGAATAATTCATTTGCCCTGCATTTCCTTTCATTCCCGAGATGGACGCGATATTGACAATCCGTCCCGTGCGTTTCCGGAGCATTTGCTGGATTGCATTCTGCGTCACGTTAAAAAGGCCTTTGGTGGATATGTTCATCACATCGTCCCAATCCTGTTCGGGCATCCACATAAACAAACCGTCGCGTGTAATGCCTGCATTGTTCACCAAAACGCTGATATGCTTGTCTTCGTTCTTTTCCTTCCAGTCGTTCAATGCTTCGTCCACCTCCGTTTTCGTCTGTACATTAAATGGAAGCAATTCGCCACTTCCGCCAGCCGCCTCGATTTCCGCAAGTGTTTCCTGGGCCGCAGCCTGATTTGAAGCGTAGTTTACCAGAATGTGAAGACCGTGATCTTTTGCCAGCTGCACGGCAATGGCCCTGCCGATCCCTCTCGAAGCTCCGGTTACCAATGCGCAGCTCATAACTGAAATGGGGTTTCTTTAATATACTCCAAAACGGCTGCAATACTTTCGGATTGCGGCAGATCGTCTTTCACGAAATGCGCCCGCTTTCTGATTTGATTATAAATGGATTTCGCATTCGGGGAAAGCAGTTCCTTCTCATCGCCTTCCAGCAGATCCACCGCCTGGCAGATCGCCATGATGTGAATGGACATTACCTGAAATGAATTCTCTAAAACCTGTTTTGCGATCACGGCACTATTCGTTCCCATGCTCACAATATCCTGATTATCATTGTTATTGGGAATGCTGTGCACATACACCGGGTTGGATAATGCCTGATTTTCGGCAGTCGTGGAAGTAGCCGTAAACTGTATCCCCTGAAAACCAAAGTTAAGCCCCCAGGTACCCGCATTCAGGAACGGAGGGAATTTGCCATTCAACTTGCTGTTCATCAGGAAATTGAGCTGGCGTTCCATGAGCATCGAAAGTTTGGTCAGAACGATCTTAACTTTATCCATTTCCAATGAAATGTAATCTCCGTGGAAATTGCCGCCGTGAAATACATTGTCATCTTCCGGACTTACGATCGGATTGTCATTCGTCGAATTCAGCTCATTTTCGACCACTTCCTGCGCATACAGAATCGTATCGAGGATCGGGCCGAGAATTTGAGGAACGCACCGAACGGAATAGTATTCCTGGATTTTCCGCTCGAATTCCTTCCGCTGCATTGCGGTATCATCTTTGAACAACTCTTCTCGACTGCGGATCAGCTTGCTACCCGCTACAAAATCACGCATTTGCTGGGCGATCAATTGCTGGCCGCGGTGATGTTTTACAGCGTTGAGCTCTTTGGAAAATGAATCGTCAAACGCTTCGATTACCTCATTGAGCATGGATGATGCTGCCACCGCCCACTGCAAAAGCCTTTTAGAATAGATCAGGTTGATCGCCGCCATCCCGGTCATGCAGGAAGTACCATTGATCAGCCCAAGTCCGTCTCGCAATTCCATTTTCAGGGGCGCAATGCTTTTTTCAGCCAACACCTCCGACGTTGCTTTTCTCACCCCCGTATCATACACATATCCCTCGCCAATCAGGTTTAACCCCAGATGCGAAAGCTGCACCAGATCGCCGCTGGCGCCGACGCTCCCGTGCTCGAAGATCTCGGGAACAATGCCGTTGTTTAGAAATGCGACCAATTGTTTGATCACGCCAGTACTCACGCCAGAATTTGCCTGCAAAAAGGAATTTAGCCGGGCGACCATGACACTGCGGGCATAAACTTCGTTGAGCGGCTTTCCGATCCCGCTCGAATGGCTTCGAATGAGGTTGTATTGAAGTGTGCTCAGCTTATCGGTCTCAATCCGGTATTGCGCCATCGGGCCAAAACCGGTGTTGATCCCGTATATGATTTTGTCTTTGGAAAAATTCGTTAGAAAGGCGAAAGATTTTGATACTTGATTGAGGGCTTCTTCGGCTAAGATAAATTCCTTCTTTTCAAATGCATACTGCTCGATCTGAGCTAAGGAAATTCGATTCATTTAGGAACGGCGTGTTTTAATGCTGTAAAATAAATCTTTTTTTACGGTTTTGGCAAACCATCAAACGCGCGCCGGATGCTATGAATGACATTGCCGGATCGTTTCATTTCGTTAATTTTGTCGGTCACTCTCGCTTCCCCTTTCAATGACCGGAGATTTATTAGTAAGGTTAAACAAATTCCTTTCCCGTCACAAAACAGCGTTTTTCCTTAGTCTCATCCTGCTCATTGTCGTTCTTCTTACTGGAATTTCCAGGCTGAAAGTGACTGAAAGCATTTTTGCTACCCTACCCAAAGGAAAAAGCTTTGAAGAGTTTAACCGGCTGCTCGAAAACAAGAACATCATCAATCAAATTGTTTTCTCCATTGAAATCCCAGCCGAAACATCGACTGACGACGCGCGGCTCATCGGAGAAGAGTTTTCAGACTCACTCACCAGATATACCAAAGGTTACATCCGTAACATTCAGACCGAGCGGCCCAATGTCCAGGAAGACGTTTACCAATACGTTTACGCGCATTTCCCGCAGCTAATAAGTTCGGATTATTACAAACATATAGAAACCAGAATTGCCGGCGATTCCATCCGCGGGGCTGTGAAATCAGCATATAACCAGTTGCTCACGCCAGGTGGATCGTTTTTGAAAAGGTTTGTACTCAACGATCCGCTCGGCATTACCGGACCTTTTTTCCAAAACCTGAATGCCAACAACAATTCCAATGGCATGGTCATGGACGAGGGGATCATGTTCTCGTCGGACCGCAAAAAAGTGATCGTTTTCGCCTCAACCAGCTTTGATTCAGGTAATTCGGATTCGAATGTAGAGTTGTTTAAGCTGACCGAGGCATTCAAGCATAAATGGAACAATCAGCATAAGTATAACCATTTTACGTATTTCGGCACATTTGAGATTGCAGCCCGCAATGCGATCCAGGTCAAGCAGGATTCATATGCGACATCTTTCATCGCACTTGGCGGCATTTTACTGCTGCTTTTTTTATACTACCGGAAAATCCTCATTCCGATCTACATTGTTCTTCCCGGATTGTTCGGGGCCATTTTTGCATTGGGGATCATCGGTTTTATCCGGCCTGAAATCTCCGGGATTTCACTGGCAACCGGCGCAGTAATCTTTGGCATACTGCTGGATTATGCATTTCATTTCTTCACCCACCTGCGCCATACCCGCTCCATCGAGACTGCAATCAAGGAAGTAAGTGCCCCTTTACTGACCGGAAGTTTTACTACCGTAATGGCTTTCAGTGCATTGCATTTTGCGAATTCAACAGTTTTACAAGATTTCGGGCTGTTTTCCTCACTTAGTCTGCTCGGCGCGGCTTTGTTTACACTCGTTGCATTGCCCATTATTCTTCGCTCGGCTTCTTTTGACTACAAAAAGATACCCGATAAAGAAAAGTCGTTTTCATTTCCTGTGATGCCAGCTAAATGGCGCCCGGCTGTACTCGCCACCATCGCCGTCCTGACTATTTTCTTCCTGTATTTTGCGCGATTTACCGGGTTTGATAGTGGTTTTGATAACCTGAGCATTCAGGATGGCGATTTGCAGGCGCGGGAAGAAGCGTTAACAGGCATTGATCCAAAAAACGAAAAACGGATTTATGTTTTTACCACCGATCCGAATCAGTTAAATGCACAGAAAGTAAATCATACCGTTTATAAAAAGCTGGTTTCATTGCGCGAAAATGGCTCGCTCAGCAGCTTTGTTTCCTCCGGTGCCCTGCTGATCCCCCGCGACCTGAGCCTGGAACGGACAAACCGGTGGAACAACTTCTGGAACCTGGGCCGTAAAGATTCCACATTCAAAACCATCGATAAAGCTGCCGCTGTAAATGGATTCAACCGCGATGCTTTCGATGATTTCAAGAACTGGGTAGCTGGCCGGTACCAAAGCTCGGTGTCACTTGATACCCTATTCAACGAGCTGGGAGTCAATAATTTAATTGATTCAAAACCAGCGGAAACGACTTATATTTCGACACTCATCGTTAACCAGGAAAAGCTTTCAGCCGTAAAAAAAGAGCTCCGGCAAATCAGCGGCGTCGCAATTTTTGACCGGGGCGAAATGGCCGGAGAAATGCTTTCAATGGTAAAAGACGACTTTAACTACCTGCTGCTCATTTCTGCGTCCATTGTCTTTTTTACGCTATTAATCGTCTACGGAAGGATAGAATTAACACTGTTATCCTTTTTGCCGATGGTTATCAGCTGGATCTGGATACTTGGAATTGCGGCGATTTTAGACATCAAGTTCAACTTTGTTAATGTGATTGTTACCACATTCATCTTCGGACTGGGCGACGATTTCAGCATTTTTGTGACGGATGGATTATTAAGCAAATACAAATACAAAAAAGACACGCTACGCTCCTACCAATCCGCGATTGCGTTATCTGCGGCCACCACGATCATCGGTACCGGCGTACTTTTCTTTGCCAAACATCCCGCCATCCATTCCATTTCCCTGATCAGCGTTTTAGGCATTGTTTGCATTCTGTTCATTTCCTTTGTTTTCCAGCCGATACTGTTTGATTTTTTTGTTCAAAAACGCATTGAGCGAAAAAAAGCGCCCGTGACACTATTGCCGTTCCTGATCAGCATTTCCAGTTTTACCTACTTTTTATCAGGCTGCCTTTTTCTGCATTCCAAGCTGGTCACCATTTTACTCCTGCCCATTCCGAAAACTAAAAAGCGGGAAATGATCAACAAATCGCTTTCCTTTTATGCCAAAACCGTGATTTACTCCGGTCCCCATGTCAGGAAGAATTTCTCGGGGCTGGAAAATCTGGATATGCAAAAACCGGTGATCTTTATTGCCAATCATACTTCCTTTCTGGACATTCTGCTGGCGATTATGCTGCATCCGAAGATTGTGCTCATGGTCAAAGGCTGGGTGTACAATTCACCTTTTTTCGGCCCGATCATCCGTTTTGCGGGATACGTTTATACCGATGACGGGCCGGAAGAAAATATTGAGAAAGTAAAGGCATTGGTCGCAGAAGGCTATTCGATCCTTATTTTCCCGGAAGGAACGCGTTCGGAAGATGGTAATATCACCCGTTTTCATAAAGGCGCCTTTTTCCTAGCCGAACAACTTCACCTGGACATTCAGCCGATCCTCATTCACGGGGCTTCGGATGTGTTGCCCAAAAATGATTTTTTGATCCGGCCAGGCGCTTTGAACGTACGTGTGTTGCCGCGGGTTCGCTACGCCGATGAAAAATGGGGCGCGCAACTTCGTGACAAAACAAAATCCATCGCCACGCATTTTAAAAAAGAGTATGAGGCATTTAAATACGAAATGGAAGACGTTTCGTATCTGAAACACAAGATTTTTACCAATTATGTGTTTAAAGGCCCGGTGCTGGAATGGTATTTCAAGATTAAATGGAGGCTGGAAGGCCGGAATTTCACCGAATACAATGCTTTGATCGGCGAGCGGAAAAACTTACTGGACATCGGCTGTGGGTATGGATACCTGTCCTTTTATTTACATTATAAAAATGAGGAACGGGTTATAACCGCCGTAGACTATGATGAAGAAAAGATCCTGATCGCTAAAAACAGCTACAACAAAACCTCGCACCTCCGGTTTCTTGCCCAGGATATTATGACAACGAATTTCGGAACGCAGGATGTGATTTTCTTAAATGATATTCTGCATTACCTATCGAAAGAAAAACAGCTCAATTTGCTCAAACGGTGCGCGGCTGCATTGAATCCGGGCGGAATTATTTTCATTCGTGACGGCATCACCGATCTCGAACAGAAACACCGGAATACCAAAAAGACCGAGGCGCTGTCGACCGGATTATTTTCGTTTAATAAGAAAGAAGAAGAATTTCATTTCTTTTCCTCCGCCGACATCAAAAAATTTGCCAACTCTTGTCATCTTGGTTACCAAATCCGAGAACATTCGAACAATACCTCCAACGTTCTTTTCATCTTAACAAAGGACTGAGATTTTGACAAAACCCATTTCGTAACCATTTGATTAATTCGATTTAATGCAATCTTCCGAAGAGCAAAAAGAGTATGATTTCGTGATTGTAGGAAGTGGTTTGGGCGGTCTGGCTTGCGCAGTTATCCTTTCAATGGAGGGTCACCGTGTGGTAGTTTTAGAGAAAAACCATCAGATTGGCGGCCATTTACAGGTTTACAGCCGCGATAAAAGCATTTTTGATACCGGCGTACATTACGTAGGTAGTCTGGATCCGGGCGAGAATTTGTACCAGTTTTTTAAGTATTTCGGGGTTTTGGACAAACTCAAAATCAAGCGGATGGATGAGGATCAGTTTGACATGATCCGATTTGACGACGGCAGCGAATTTGCTTATTCCCAGGGACTCGAACATTTTGAAGAGAAACTCATCTCCTATTTTCCCGCAGAAATTGATGCAATAAAAGCCTACTGCGCGAAAATCGTGCAGGTTTGCAGCAAATTTCCACTTTATAACCTGGCCATTTCGGACGAAAATTATCAGATGGACGGTGAGCTGACCGGCATGAATGCGCACGATTACATCGCTTCACTTACCGACAATGTGAGGCTGCGCAATGTACTGGCAGGCTCCAATCTTTTATATGCAGGGGTGAAAGAGAAAACGCCGTTTTACGTCCATGCGCTGATCATGAAAAGTTATCTATCCGGCGCATACAAGTTTGTGGATGGCGGCTCGCAGATTGCAATCCATCTCAGCAGGGTGATCCGGCAAAATGGCGGCGAGATTTACAAGCATAAGAAAGTGGTTTCGGCCAACTATAATGAGCGCGGCGAAGTAAGTGAGGTGGTTCTGGAAAACGGCGATACCATTCGCGGGAAGCAGTTTATTTCAAATGTCCATCCGGCCGTCACCATCGACATATTCGGCAGCGAGCGGTTTTTAAATGTATATAAAAACAGGGTTCAGAACCTGGAAAACAGCATTTCCACATTTCTGGTACACGTTACCTTTAAAGAAAAAACCTTCCCATATTTGAACTACAACATTTATCAGCACCATATCGACAATGTGTGGGACGGCGTGGATTATGATGAAAAAACCTGGCCGCAAACCTATTTCATTTGTACACCGTACATTTCAAAAACCGGCGAATATGCGGATTCTATGTCCATTATGACGTATATGAACGCGTCGGAAACGGCCAGATGGGCCGGGACATTCAGCACTGTAGCCGAGCCCGGCAAAAGAGACGCCGAATACGATCAGTTCAAAAAAGAGAAGGAACAACAGGTTATCCGTAAATTGGAAGAAGTGTTCCCGGGCATTTCAGAAAAGATCAAAGCGGTCCACAGCGCGTCTCCACTCACATTCCGCGACTACATCGGGAACCGCGACGGTTCATTATATGGTATTATGAAGGATTCCGGCTCATCGTCGAGGACTCAGATCAATACAAAAACAAAAATCTCAAACCTGCACTTAACCGGCCAGAATATTTCCATGCACGGAATTCTGGGCGTGACGGTTAGTGCATTCGTCACTTGCTTTGCCTTTGTAGATAAAGATAAACTCATTCAAAAAGTAAAAAATGCCTGATTATGCAAACCGTTGATGTTGTAGTGATCGGTGCCGGGCCAGCCGGAACTGTCGCAGCTTCTTATTTAAAAAAACAGGGATACCAGGTTACTATTCTGGAAAAAGAAAAGTTTCCCCGGTTCCAGATCGGTGAAAGTCTTCTGCCATGCTGCATGGAGCACCTGGATCAGGCCGGTCTTCTTGAAGCCGTAAAACCCTTGAATTTCCAGAGAAAAACGGGCGCTGCTTTCATGCGGGGCGAAAAACGATGTGAGTTTTTCTTTTCGGAACAATTTACAAAAGGCTGGACATGGACCTGGCAGGTCAAACGCGCAGATTTTGACAGTACCCTGGCAGAGGCCACACGTGCAAAAGGTGTCGACGTCAATTTTGAATGCGAAGTACTGGCCGTAACCTGCGGCGCTGACAGGCAGAGCCTGACCTACCGCGATATAAACGGCAACGAAAATCAGGTCGAATGCAGGTTCATCATCGATTCCAGTGGCTACGGGCGCGTTTTGCCGAGGTTATTTGATCTGAGTAAACCCTCTTCGTTCACCCCGCGAGGCGCTATATTTTCACACCTTGAAGATAAAAACCGGACTGAAAAAGCAAGCAATAATATTTTCGTCCATTCTTTCGACAACAATCAATCCTGGATCTGGGCCATTCCTTTCTCTGATGGCTCGACTTCGGTGGGTGTTGTGGGCAACAAGGAAAAAATCATGGAACTTGCTGAAAATGATGGCCTGAAATACAAAAACTTCATCCGCGAGTTCGAGGATCTGAAAGGACGTTTTACCGGTTCGCAGCTAAAATTTGAACCGCGTCATATTCTGGGATACTCAATTGGTGTGAAAAAGATGTTCGGCGAAGGCTTTGTTCTTTCAGGAAACAGTACCGAATTTCTGGACCCCATTTTCTCGTCAGGCGTCACCTTTGCGACTGCATCGGGTTTGTTATCCGCCAAAATGACCCACCGGCATCTGCAGGGTGAAAAACTGGATTGGAAAACAGAATACGAAGATGTGATCCAGAAAGGCATTGACGTTTTCAGAAGCTACGTGGCAGGATGGTATAATGGTGATTTTCAAACCATTGTATTCGCGCAGGAAATTGATGACGATATTAAAAATCAAATCTGCTCTGTTTTGGCCGGATATGTATGGGATCAAACCAATCCGTTTGTAAAAAAGCACGATACGATTCTGTCAACACTAGCGAAAGTGATCAAAATGAAGGAGCGGGCAGAGATGTAAAGTTACTTTCCCAGTAAAATAAAGCCGTGCTGCGTTCCTTTGAAATGATTATAAATGAGGATGTTTTTTGGCTGGCGATCTTGTGCATGCCTGTAAATGCAGACATCCGGAATGGATTTGCCAGCCAAAAGCTGAACCGCCAGCCAAAAAGCAAAGCTCGAAGCGGTGGGATGATCGCCCGCCAGATGCTTGAACCAGTAGCAATTACTATCAGTAAAAAAATTGACGTTCAGGTTCTTGTAGATGTGGTCAGTCCGGTTATCTCCGCTGACTCCCAGAAAAAGCGTGTCAATATCCCGGGCAGTCAGCCCGTTTCGCTCCAAGAATGCAAATATCGCTCCTTCAAGCTCACTCTCAGGCAGATAGCTGCTTTGAAATACATCTACTACTCTTGCTATGGTCCGGTCAGTTCGGCCAGATTCCATCACAAACATGGCAGATCCTTCGCCATTTACCGAGCCCGGAGAGTCGGATGACAGCAGTTCCTCAGATGAAATATCTTCGGTTTTAAATGCCCCGGCAAGCGAATCAATATTATGATTATAGTCTGAAATCTCTTCAACGCTACCAACCAGTAAGGTTTTAAGCTGATTTTCCTGTAATAAAAGTAACGCATCCAGCAATGCAGCTTCAAAAGCCAGGCCTTTGTGGACGTGTGTAATGTTGTAACCGGTGGTTTTGCTCATGAGGGCCAGATTACCTGCAATAGCATTGGGAGTGCTCTGGACGAAATTTGTCGGCGTGAGAGTACCTTCTTTGTAATCAACGATCTGGTTCAAAAAGCGCAGGCAATCTTCCAACCCACCGTTGGCAGTACCTAAAATGATCCCGTCGACAGGAGTTTTTTGAATCAAAGGCAGGCCTGCGCCCACTCCCATTCTCACCGCTTTTCCCATCCTCCGCAGCAAACCTGCGGGTATCAGCTGTCCATAATTTGGTTCGATGGCACTGTATCTTACTCCCTGGTTACGCTGAACATCCCCATCAAGAAAAGAATGATCGAATGTTCTTTGAGGCGAAATGCAGGTCGAATCGGTAATATACATGCTTAAATGACAATGATTTGATGTTTACTCCGGCTATTGCGCGTCAACAATAAATTTTCGTACCTGCAAGTCATAATCCTGCTCTTGCTTCTGCTTCTCCTGCCCGCTCCAACCTAATTCCAGAGCCATCAAACCGGTAACAACCGGCAGACATTTTAAGGTTTCATTCCAATCTGTGATTTCCAGCCGGATCCTCCTTGCAAGAAAATCCCGGGGCGTCACGGCCATTTCTGTCCGGACCGCATACACGACTTCCGCCTTTATGTACGGATAACTTGCGCACAACCGGTCTTTAAGTTCCGGATTTGTTAGTGTTAGCAAGGCAACACCTTCCGCTCTGGAACCGTATTTTTTCACTAAATGCTTGCAAATATCCTCGTCCAGCAAATATTTCCCTTTCAATGAAGTCCACAAATCGAATGAATAGTTTTCACCGCCAGCCAATATGTGATCTGCTGTTTTACAAGTGTTTACCTTTGAAAACAATTCATCCACCTGGTCTATCGTATCCTTTGCCATGAGGCGATACGTGGTCCATTTCCCACCAAGCAAACTTACCAGCCCAGAGCCCGCGTCCACCTCCACTTCATGGTCCCTGACCAGGCTTTTTGTAGATTTGGAAGGATCGGCCGCAATGAGCGGGCGTAATCCACCGAAGCCGGCTTTCAACTCACTTGTCTTGATTTTTACAGCTAAATATGGATTCAGCGTATCGGCCAAATACTCCTTTTCTTTTTGGTTCAAAGTGGCCTCGTCGTCAATTTCATTTGCTTCCGTATCCGTCGTCCCGATCATCATGGCACCCTCAAAAGGAATCGCAAACACCACCCGCCCGTCCGAAGTTTTGGGAATAAGCATGGCATATTCACTATTCAAGGTCTCGGTAGAAAGCACGATGTGAACCCCTTTACTTGGCCTGATCCGCTCGGTCAAAGTTTCATTTGCCAGCAACCGGATCTTATCTGAAAATGGACCGGTACAATTGATCATCCGTTTTGCCCTGATCTGAAAGCTGTCGCCCGTTTGCACATCACGAACCCGGGCCGCAGTCAGTTTACCCTCATTATCTTTTTCAAAACCCTCCACATCCACGTAGTTAGCAACCGCAGCGCCGCTTTCTGACGCCGATTGCACCAGTGCCAGACAGTACCGCGCATCGTCGAGCTGACCATCGTAATACAGCACACCGCTATGGAGCTTTTTCGGGTTTAAGGTCGGGATTTTTTCAAGTACCTCGTTTTTGTTGAGCCACCGGCTTTTTGGCAAAGAATCATTGATGGCAAATGCATCATACATCTGTAAACCGATCTTAAAATACAGCCCCTCAAACCAGGAATTTACGGGCGTCAGTAGTGCCAGCGGACGTGCCAGGTGCGGAGCGTTGCGTAACACAATATGCCGCTCTTCCAAACCATGCCTAACTTGCTTCAATTGCCCAAAATCCAGTTTTTTAAATGCCTGCTCAAGATACCGGACCCCGCCGTGGATCAGCTTCGTAGAGCGGGAAGAGGTCTCGGAGGCAAAATCCTTCCGATCGATCAATGCGACTTTATAACCCCTCAACGCAGCATCCAGCGCACAGCCGGCCCCACTCGCACCCGCGCCGATAATACAGATATCAAACTCTTCACTTTTTAATTTATTAATGGATGCGGGGCGGTTCATTGGCAATGGAAAGAAGAGTCTGGTTATGGTTGCTTTATGGCAAAAGTACGAAGTTGGGGCGTTAATTTTCCTTTCCGATCACAAACATGCAGGTTGCCGCATGGTACAATAATTGCATTTGAAAAACTTAGAACGTTGAAGTTCAAGAACTAAACTTTCTGATCAGTCCCAATACATCATTTAACAAAAAACAACATTTATGGGCTTATTATCGATTTTTACGGGGAAAGGTGCAAGCATTTTTAAAAAGGAAGCTGCCGCCGCTCCCACTCCTGAGGTTGAACCATTGCGTGCGAGTGCTTTACTGGCACATGTCAAATCTCTCGGTTTAAAATATAACAACCTGACTGTCAAAACATCGGGCGATACAGTCACGATTGAAGGTGAAGTGGCAAGTCAGGAAGATGCGGAAAAAATTGCGCTGGCAGTTGGAAACGTAGAAGGCGTGAAAGTTGTGGACGACCGCCTGAAAGTAGCAACTCCAGCTCCGAAAGCTACGTACCACACTGTGGAAAAAGGGGACACACTCTCCAAAATCGCCCAAACCGTTTACGGAGATATGATGAAGTACCCGATCATTTTCGAAGCAAATAAACCAATGCTAACCGATCCTGACAAGATCTATCCGGGACAGGTATTAAGGATTCCGGCGGTTTAGCTGTTAGCTGTTAGCTGTTAGCTGTTAGCTGTTAGCTGTTAGCTGTTAGCTGTTAGCTGTTAGCTGTTAGCTGTTAGCTGTTAGC
>NZ_JAJUXH010000014.1 GCF_021390245.1 Dyadobacter sp. CY323
AAGCTAATAGCTAATGGCTCGAAGCTAACAGCCAGACCACAAAAAAAGCAGCCTTTTTAGGGGCTGCTTTTTTGTGGTCTTATGTCTAGTCCTAAAATAAGTTGACACAAATTCAACTTATTATGGGAAGTGTCTCATTATCAAGAAAGAAGCGTAGTCAGCGTGACTACAATTTAGCCTTTAAATTGTCGGTCATTAGT
>NZ_JAJUXH010000015.1 GCF_021390245.1 Dyadobacter sp. CY323
CAGGCCTCATCTTAGTCTCAAAATGATGACCCCGAATGCAGTACATAAAAAAGCCTTGGAGAAACACCCCAAGGCCTAAACTCAATCTAAAACCGTCAACTTATTTTAGGACGCGACATTAAACACTTAATCTTCCGCTGCGATTACATTCAGCGTCACTTTGTGTTTTACTTCTTTGTGAAGATCGATCGTTGCAGAATATGTTCCGATGGATTTTACATCATCCAACGTAATTTTCTTGCGATCGATATTGAAACCTTTTGCTTTAAGGATATCTGCAACCTGCGTATTGGTAACACGTCCGAAGATACGGCCGCTTTCTCCAACAACAGTTTTGATATCAATTGTAAGATCTCCGATTGCTGCTGCGATTTCTTCTGCATCTTTTTTAAGCTTTTCAGCTTTATGAGCAGCCTGGCGTACGTTTTCAGTAACGATTTTGCGGTTAGTGGGATTAGCCAATAATGCAAAACCCTGAGGAATAAGATAATTACGGCCGTAACCCGCCTTCACGGTCACGATATCGTTCTTATAACCTACACCTGCTATATCTGTTATTAGTATTATTTCCATTGTTGTAGCTCTTTCTTAATTATTTCAATTGATCGGCAACAAATGGCAATAGCGCCAAATGACGTGCTCTTTTAATAGCCTGGGATACTTTGCGCTGATATTTCAGGCTTGTTCCAGTCAGACGACGCGGAAGGATTTTACCTTGCTCGTTTACAAGCTTCAATAAGAAATCAGGATTCTTGTAATCGATGTATTTAATGCCCGCTTTCTTAAAACGGCAGTATTTTTTGCGGTTATTGTTTTTTTCAACCGGCTCGTTTACTAGTGACATAGCTTATGCGTTTTCGGTTTTAGGTTCTTCTTTCTTTCTTCCTATCAGTCCTTTGCGTTTCTTCTCGTTGTAAGCGATCGAATGCTTGTCAAGAACGATAGTCATAAAACGCAAAATGCGCTCGTCACGACGGAACTCGGTTTCCAAAACGTCAACCACGTTTCCTTCGGTAGTAGTGTACTCCACTACATGATAGAAACCTGAGTTTTTCTTTTGGATGGGGTAGGCCAGCTTGCGCAATCCCCAATTTTCTTCATGTACAATCGTAGCACCATTCGAGGTGATGATTGCAGTGAATTTTTCAACGGCGTCCTTTGCCTGGGCCTCAGACAAAATGGGAGTTAGAATGAACACCGTTTCATATTGCTTAGACATACGGTAATTGATTAATTATTATTTGTTTAAAAATCCTCACAATGGCTAAACACCAAAATGAGGGTGCAAAAATAGGGCTTGAAATCTGAAATTCCAAGCCCTGTTGTGACTTAACTGCAAGTTATTCAGGCAAAATCCTACTTCACCGTAAAATCCCCCTGACCGATCTTAAATCCTTCACTGTAAACCTCAATCGCATATTTACCGTCTTTCAGCGGAATGCCGCCACGACCGTAGAAGATATCGACCGATTGACCTGTATTATCAAATGAAACCGACTGTTTAGAGCTGTAAATCAACTCCTTACCACCAAACATAAACGAACCTGAGCCGGTTGCCATATCGGAAAGCACAGCTCCATCGGGATCAAGAATGCGCAGGTAAATCTCCTTTTCATTCTGCTTGGCGATCGCATTATCGGCCAGCTTGAAATTCACACGCAATTTGTCGATTCGTTTCGACTTGTATTTTCCGCCCTCCCGCTCCTTGCCTTTTGAATTGATTGCATTCACAGTCAGGTTCTCCGTGCGTAATGCAGATGCGATGTTGACCTTCTCACTCAACTCCTTGTTCTGCACCGAGTAATTGGTGACCGAGTCAGCCAGTTGCTGCTTTTCGGATTCCAGGCCGGTTACCTTTTGGTTAAGTTCCTGATTTTTGCTTGTTGCAATGCCCAGTTCCTGCCTTAATCTGGCTATTTCACCGTCTTTTTCAGACAAGACATTTTCGTAGGACCTGATCATTTTAGTATAGTTTGATGCCGAGTACGTGGTTGCGTTTTTCAACTCCGACTTATCCCTTTCCAGCTGCGCCTTCAATGTAATCAGCGAATCGACACTGCCGCCCAGCTTTTGTATTTCAGCAATTTTAATATCCAGCTCAACAGAAATCGAATCAAGTTTTGTTTTTATCGATAAAACCTCCTCTGTTTTTGCAGTAATGATCTCATCTTTGGCCAGGTTCTCCTGCTTTTCATGATATATGAAGTAAACAAGCACCAGATTTAATAATAATAACACTGCCAGAGCGGCCCATAACAATGTCTTTCGGTCTTGCTTTTGTTCCTGGTTGTAGTCCATACAGAAGGTTAAATTTTTAATTCAGTTGGTAAAAGAAATAGGTTTTTTTCAATTTTGAAATATGTAAACATCTAATTTCCGGGTGTAACAAGCTTTATTTTCCTTATAATACTTTAATTATCAAAAAATTAGACCACACAATGTCTTCCATTTCCGAGAATATAGAGAAAATCGAAAAAGGATTAAAACAGGAAACACGATTGGTTGCAGTGACCAAAACCAAGCCCGTTGAAATTCTTATGGAAGCATATCAGGCTGGCGCCCGGTGTTTTGGAGAAAACAAAGTCCAGGAAATGACTTCCAAATACGAGCAGCTTCCCAAAGATATCGAATGGCATATGATCGGGCATTTGCAAAGCAACAAGGTCAAATACATGGCTTCCTATGTGGCGCTGGTCCATTCTGTTGACAGTTTCAAATTATTGAAAGAAATAAATAAAGAGGCAAAAAAACACGATCGGGTCATTTGCTGCCTTTTACAAATATACATTGCCAGCGAAGAGACCAAATTCGGTCTTTCCCAAGAAGAGGCAATCGAAATTGTGACGTCTCCGGAGCTGAAAAACCTTACAAACATCCAAATTTCCGGTTTAATGGGAATGGCGTCCAATACGCCGGACCTGGCGATTGTCCGGTCTGAGTTTCGGGCATTGAAAGCTTTGTTTGATTCATTCAAAAAATACAAGAATGAGCGGGTCAAAATGGAGGAACTGTCGATGGGCATGAGCGGCGACTACCAGATTGCGATGGAAGAAGGCAGCACATTGGTCCGGGTAGGAAGCGCCATTTTCGGATCCAGGTAACCGTTTGTCTTTAAGCTGTTTCCAATCCCTTACTCAACACCTTTTCTACTTTTTCCTGAACAAATTCAAAAGAAAGGTCACTGCACGGTACGCCTGGCCGACGGATAAAAACCGCATTCTGCTGAGTACCATACCTGCCCGAATAAGGATTATAATCAGGGAAATTATTAAGAGAACCCATCAGGATCATCCCAAAAGTGCCCGTAGCATTGCCCAGGTGCGACGGCCCGCTGTCCAGGCCGATAAAAAAAGCAGCACGCCGGATCACTTCCGCAGTTTCGAGAATGGATAGGTGCCCGCACAGATTCCGGTATGCTGACGTCTTCACATGCAGATCGCTTTTCTGACCAATTTCAATAATCTGGTAATCGTAACGTCCCGCCAGCCACTCAACCAGCTGCTCCCAACGGTCTGACGGCCAGTCTTTAGGAGGGTAATTCGAACGGCAGTGCAAAACAATAAACCGCTCCGGCAAGTTTATCGAATCCACTTTTTTGCGGTGCGCATCCTGCAAATACAATTTTAGCTGATCATCCGCCGGGAAAGAACTATTCACCGGAATAAGCCCGGCGGTTTGCGCAAAGACTTCCAGCAGGTTTCCGTAATCGAAATAGTTGAAAATCGTAATGTCCCTGCTCAATGCAACCGGGTTTTCGTAGTACACATCGCATTGCGGGCAATGATTATTGTTGCGGAACTGAAGTTCAAAAACGTCGTCAAAAACACCTCCATCCATCAACACCTTCCGCTCAGTCGCGCAAAACTCGTCAAAAACTTCGTTTACAGATGGATTAAACTCGACCAGGTGGTGGTACACAGGCTTCACAAACCATACGATATAGGAATCCGGATAAATCGATTTCACATACCTGGAAATGGGCTCCGCTGCAATAATATCCCCAAAATGCTCGGTACGAACGATGGCGATCAGCTTTTGCCCCTTCTCTAGCCTGGACTTGATGCTTTTGAAATGAAACCGCGCCCGGTATCCCAGAAGGCGGGCTTTGTAAATGTGCGAGTATTTTTTATAACGGTGTGTCCAGAGCTGGATAAAGCGTTCTAACGTCATTTTGTAAATCTTTTCCACATATAGCGCTCAATGCCGACCGCCAAATTTCCATTCGCGCAAGATAATAAAATTGAGCCAAACAGTTGGTTGACCCTCATCCCACGTCTAACTTTACCGTCAGTAGAGGCTTGTTTTTAGTTAACGGCCCGCATTACGATTTTTAATTTTCCATTACGATATGAAATTCATGATTCAGGCTGGCGGTATTCTTGGTGCACTCGCCGTGGCACTCGGCGCGTTTGGGGCACATGCATTAAAAGGGATGCTGGAAGCTTCCGGCAGATCGGACACCTTTGAGACAGCGGTGAAATACCAGTTTTATCACGCATTAGCAATGGTTTTGGTAGGCTTACTGATGCAGCGCGCCGGGCAGGATGCCGTGAAGCTGCTGGGCTGGTCGGGCAATGCGTTTGCGATCGGCGTAATCATTTTTTCCGGATCACTTTACGCCATATGCTTTACCGGCATCACAAAATTCGGCGCCACTGCCCCGATCGGTGGCCTTGCGCTCATTGCAGGATGGGTTTTATTGATCATGGCAGCCGGCAAACTCTGATCGTTATCCTCGCGAGAGCGTAAAGGGACGCTGCGCGTCGATTTTGAGGAATACAAAAAGAAGTATTGAAAAAGACCATAACGAAGATCCTCCGTAACTGAAAAAGGGCAGAGGGATTCCGATAACGGGCATTAGTCCGATCGTCATGCCGATGTTGATCATAAAGTGAAAAAAGATAATTCCGGCCACGCAGTAACCATATACCCTCGCAAAACGGCTTCGCTGCCGCTCGGCTAATATGACCAGTCTGGAAATCAGGGAAATAAACAAGATGACCACAACTGCCGTGCCGGCAAACCCGTGTTCTTCACCGACGGTGCAGAAAATAAAATCCGTACTTTGTTCGGGCACAAAATCGAATTTCGTTTGAGTCCCCTGCAAAAATCCTTTGCCGGTAAAGCCGCCCGAGCCGATCGCGATTTTTGATTGGATCACATTCCAGCCGATGCCGCGCGGATCCGAATCGGGATCAAGCAGTACCATAATCCGCCCGCGCTGGTGCTTTTGGAGCACATTATTCATGAAAAAATCGACGCCGAAAACGATACCGATCATCACGAAAGCCACGATGATGGTCGCCCAAAGTCCTCCCCTGCGCCGGGTCATCACCGGCATGAGCCAGATTACCAGACCAGCAATCACAATAATGGCCGCGGCAATGTACCATTTCACAAAAAGCAATGTAATGATCAGCAATGCAGCCATGACCATTCCGATCGCGGGAATAAAACCAGGCATTCCCTCCCGATATAAAACAATCGCAAATGAGGCAAACACCAGCATGGAGCCCGTTTCATTGGATAAAAGGATCAAAAATGCAGGCAATGCAATGATTCCCATGATCGGGTAATAATCCTTTAATTTTCTTGTAAGACTGATCGCCGGATCACTCAGGTATTTTGAAATAGCTAAACTGACGGCCAGTTTCGAAAATTCGGCGGGTTGTAAAGAAAATGCCCCGATTTTAATCCAGGATCTGGAACCGTTGATATTAGAACCTGCAAACAAAACCATGATCAGCAGAAGTATGACAACGGCATATATAATGAAGGAAAAGGTCTCATAAAATTTGTAGTCTATAACCAGGATACAAACAATGAGAATCGCTGCGGTACCAATCCACATGAGCTGTTTGCCGGCATTGTTGGAAGAGTCGAACATGCTGGTCTGAACCTCCGGATTGTAAACGGCCGCATAGATATTGACCCACCCGATTCCAAGGCATGCTATATAAATGAGCACCACGATCCAGTCGATGTTCTTGGTAATAGGTTTATTTTCAGCCATGTTGTTGATGTTGCATTAGTGAGACCCCAATGGAAGTTACGGGTTAACAGCTACCGGTTTGTTCAAGATATTCGTTTTTACAGGCACCGGTTTTTTCTTGGTTGTATCAACCGGCACCGGTTTCTTCTGGCCGGGCAGGATTACCTTGCTCATGAAATCCGCTTTCAGCATTCGTTCTTCGAGCGCTTTGTTGGTGATCTTGCGGGTAAGGTATTTTTCGATCACAAGGTTGGCGATCGGAGCCGCAGCCGAGCCCCCCGCACCTGCGTATTCGACGAAGACTGCGATGGCTATTTTAGGATCGTCCACCGGAGCAAACGCGATAAAGATCGAGCTATCATCACCTTTTTTATTCTGAGAAGTCCCGGTTTTCCCGGCAATCGTAATGCCTTCCACTTTGGACCTGCGGGCCGTTCCTCCTTCTACCGCACCAATCATTCCCTCTATGACCGGCTCAAAATTGTGCGCATCCACACCCGTTTCGTGCCGGACGAGAAAATCCGGATTGACCGTTTTTTTGTCACCAATCCCGTGAATGACATGCGGTGTGTAGAAATAACCTCTGTTGGCAATAATGGCAGCGACATTAGCCATTTTCAATGGTGTGATCAGCAACTCTCCTTCTCCGATGCTCAAAGAATAGATATTCGAGAACTTCCACCGGTACTCGCCATAAAAACGGTCGTAGTATTTTTTATTAGGTAAATTTCCTTTGTATTCGCTGGGTAGGTCGATGCCGAGACGCTGCCCGATCCCAAACTTGCTGATCCGGTCATGCCAGTTGTCCAGCCCGACCGCCGATGCCTTGAATGTATTCTGAATGTTGTTTTTATAAATGAGTCTTCTGAAAACATTGTAGAAATAGGGGTTGCACGAATGCATTACACCCAGTGCTACCGAGCCCGTAGCCGGGTGATTGTGGCAGTTCATCGGGCAGTTTGCATGTGTAAAACCACTTCCCGGCGTAATAACACCTTCCTGCAAGCCAATCAGCGCCTGGATCAGCTTAAATGTAGATCCGGGGCGGTAACTTGCCATAACCGGTCTGTTGAACAGCGGTTTATAGGGATTTCGCACCAGCGCCGCGAAGTTTTTAGAAAAGTATCTGCTGGCAAGAATATTCGGATCGTAAGTCGGCGCGGAAACGATTGAAATGATGCGGCCGGTTTTGGGCTCGATAGCCACTACGCTGCCTACCTTGTTGACCATCAGACTATCAGCATACTGCTGGACTTCCAGGTCGATGCCGGTATAAAGATTTTCACCCGCGACGGCCATCGTATCGAGCTCGCCACTCTTCCACGGTCCCTTGTACACGCCATTCACATTCTGCATCACAAACTTGGTCCCGCGTTTTCCCCGCAGCTCGTTTTCGTATATTTTTTCTATACCACTCTGACCAATGTAGTCACTCTGGCGGTAATAAGGCTCTTCCTGTTTTTCAAGCTGCGATCTGGTGATCTCGCTCACGTAACCGAGCGTATTGGCGAGCGTAGGCGCGGTGTAGGTCCTCAGCGAGCTTTTTGCGAATTCAAATCCCGAGTAATCGACCATAATGTCCTGAATGGAAGCAAAATCCTCTTTGGATAATTGCCTCAAAAACAAGGATGGCTTCATCCGGCTGTATGCACTGGCGGCGGCCATCAGACTGTCAAAATCCCGTCTTTCGATGCCCAGAACCTGACAGAAACGAAGCGTATCATCTACCCTGGCCTTATAGGGAGTAACAAGTAAATCGTAAACCGGGGTATTATAAACGATGAGCTTTCCCGTGCGGTCGTAGATCTGGCCGCGAAAAGGTATCTCTATGACGCGTTTAATAGAATTGCTGGACGATTCAATGGAATAGCTTTCGTCAAGTACCTGCAAGTAGAACAGTCGCAATAAGTATATTAAACCTACAAGAGCAAAAAAAATGATGATTACAAAGCGACGATTTTCAAGCATTCTGCACTACAAATTCCGGATTCTATTTTCACACGAAGATCGCTATATCAAAAGAATTATCAAAGCCCGCCCCTCGCTAAAAACCTCTAAAACATCATTTTAAACGAAATAAATCAGAATCTATTCTCCTTTGGCAACTACCATCACAACGTCCTCTTTATCAATCACAACAGCTCCTTCCGGCAATCCTTTCGGCTTTCTGACAAACTTTTTCTGGGTAAAAATCACGGGGCAGAGTGAGTCGTTCTTTCGCTTGGAGTAGAATGCGGCCAGTTCCGCCGCACGCTCGATCACCAGGGCAGGAAACTTTCTCCCGGACTGGTTTTTAATGACCACATGCGAGCCGGTAACATCCTTGGCATGAAGCCACAAGTCCTCTTTCCCCGCATATTTCTTGGTCAGCAGATCATTGTTTTTCGCATTCCGTCCGATCAGAATGGTATACCCCTGAAATTCTACTTTTTTAAACAAATCATTGACCGTTACTTCCGCCTTTCCCTGATCCAGTCCATTTGCTTTCACGTAAGCCCGCAGTTCCCGAAGCGACTCCATTGATTCGATTCTTTCCAGATGACTTTTCAAAAGCCCGCGCTCGGATTCCCTGGCCGCCAGACTTTCATTCAGACGGGCTAATTCGATCTTTTCATTTTTGGATTTTCGGTAGTACCCTTCTGCGTTGATCTGCGGGGAAAGGTCTTTTTTTAACTTAATAAAAATCGGCTGGTCCCGGTAAAAATCATACAATTCGACTTTTTCCGCCCGTTCGGGGATCTGGTGCAGATTGGCCATCAAAATGTTCCCCAGCTCCTCATTCTTCGTCGCACTTTCCAGCTCAACGAGTTTATTGAATGTATTTTCTAGGTAATTGTCCGTTTGCGTGATCCGTTTCCGCAGGATCCTCAGCCAGTCGCCTTTCTCCTTTTCTAACCCATTTAGCCGGATGTAGGCAATGTAAAACCGGTTTAATGCCTCAATGGGATCCGCAAATCGTTCCTGAACGTCACCCGTTTCAAAGAGTGACAGGACTGGCGTGGAGTCGATCATCGTGACAAAAAACGCAGAGGAATTCAGTTGTCCAAGCAGCTTTTGAATGACTGTCCAGCGTTCTTCGGGATTTTGTTTATCTGCTAATAATGCATTTAAATGTGCATTGACCAGCTTTCCAAACGTCGGAAAAAGAGGTTCATGCCGTAAACCATTCAGTATATATGCATTAAAACTCTGGTCAATCGCGCGGCTTAACGAAGGCAGGGTAATCGCTTTATCCGCGCCCAGCTTGTTGTTGAAAAGTTGGAGAACATTCCCATCCGGACTAAATGAGATCAGGTTCGACCGGTTCCCAAATAGTTTAAAAACCAGCTTTTTACCATCCGAAAAATGAAAAAGCAGCGCTCGCTCATTCTGGAAAACTTTAACCGAATCAACCACAATCCCTTGAAAATCCGTAAACAGATTTACACTGTTTTTGCGGGCGCGGTCGAATTTGTCCGGAAAACTAAGGCATGAAAAACGGGCTGTGAGTGAGGCTTTTATAAAAAAAGGATTCGATACAGAATCCATGTCTTCTGTATCTGAAAAAACCAGGATCAGCTCATCTTTCTCCTGACTGAAAGCCTCCACGAAAACCTTCCCCGATAGCTCCTGATGAAGCCTGGGAGCGAGTTGTTTTAAAAAGTAGTAATTCTGATGCACCGTTCTCCTGAAATTTTGGTCAAACTTAGGGAGATTTTAGAGAACTGACCGTAAGAATTCAATGTGTATCCGGTTCAGTAGGCAAGCAACCGTCCGCAGGCAATCACCGCGATCCAGACGGAAATCGAAACGAGCGCGGAAATTCTGGAATAAAAAGAAAGCTCGGCAGGCTCGCCGGAAACCTTTGAGAACCTATAAATGAAACGGTGGAAAATCCACACATTCAGCCCAGCAACGCCGATTAACGCGATTTTGAGCCAGAATGTCACGTCGCTCCCCAACGCCTGGGCATTGGTGATGAAAAGCAGTAACCCGGAAGGAATAATGAGTATCAAACCTCTTTGCGACCAGGGTAACAGGTGTTTTGAAAGACCAGAAACCGGCAGTGCTTTCGAATAACCTAAAAGACGAAGATCAAAAAGGAATGCCGGCCCCACTAACATGACTATACCCAGTATATGGATGATTTCCAGTACCGGGTATAGATAAAGTGATTGCCTGATGCCCACTGCCCAGGTCGATTTTTCAAGCGTTTCCAAAAATTCCAGCACCGTTAACGCAACTCGAATTTCTTGCCATCGACGAAAATGCGCTCGGCACGCATTTCATTTTTTTCGGTTTTGTGGGGATAAGCTACCAACCGTACAGATGCGCCTTTTTGGATCATATCGGCAGTCAAACCCCGGTCGGTCATGCGGCTGGTGGGCGCCAGAAAAACGGTGATCAAATCTTTTTTGTACTTGACTTTGGCCAGCACATGCGGATTTTCGTAAATGGATTCCTCGATTTTGGTTGTGAAATCCGTTGGTTTGGTCTGGTCGTAATCAGCCCAGCCATGATGCAAGAATGTAAATGAGGCCAGCAGCAAAACTGCGGAAGCAAGCGTAAGGCTTTTCAAGTGTCTCATAACCAACAGCGTTTAATGTTGTTTAAAAGTAACCATTTGATCCGGTTATTAAAACTAAATTCAACCTAAATCAATCCCCGGCACACCGAAAATGTTTTCCCTATATTTGCCCACCAATCATCCGGATCCATTTTGAAAAACACCGTCATTTCGCTTTTGCTACTTTTTGTGAGCAGTTATTCATTTGCCCAGGAAGGCTTGCTGCCTTTGGACCAGGAAAAAAACATTTATTATGCTGATTCAGGCAAACCCAACTTAGCCAAAGCCGAAGTTTATAAAAAAGTCCAGGAATGGGTAATAAAGACCTTTGGGAATTATGAAAACGCAGTCGCATTCGAAGACTCCGCATCGGGGAAATTGCGGGTAACAAGCTACGTACCCCTGATCCACGCCAAATATGGCTACGTGCGTTTTGATCTGACAATCGAATGCCAGGACAACCAGTATTACGCCAAAATTACCAACCTCGACGGGATATCTGCCGTGCACAGTCCGGAACGGCTGACTTACAAAGAAAACGATCAGATCAAATCAAAAGAAGTGATCCTGAAAGCCGAGACTGCAAAGAAAAGGCGCAGCGAACTGGAAGCGGACTTAAAACTATCAAAAGCCGATAACGAGGGCATTAATACCGCGCTGTACAATTTGCTGGCCGGTCTCAAACAAGCTCTCATTTAAGTCCTTCCCATTTCTCAATCAACATGTTAGCGATAATCTCATAGCCTTTGTCGGAAGGATGCAGACCGTCGTAGGTCATGTTGCCGGCTTCAACCGGATACGGGTATTCGTCTTTTTCGGGATCAAAAGGAATGTTGGTGTATTCGGGATAGGTGTAATTTTTATATTCGCCGGTTTGCGGATCTTTAAGCCTTTTGAAGTTCACCATGTTATCAAGCGCCATTCCGCTCTCGTGATACAGGTCTACGACCGGGTATTTTTCATACTTGCCTATCTCTACAATCGCATTGGCGACTTGTTCGAGCGTCTGCTCCTTTTTAGGCTTGTAGGATCCGTACGCATTGTTTTTTGAACTGTTGATATACACAAAATCACCCCGTTGCATGGGCGTGATCAGGATCACTTTTGCATTTTTATTAAGGCTTTTTAACTTGTTGGTAATCACCCGGAATGCCCCATAGATCGTCGACGTGCCATTTTGGTTCTCGTAATCCGAAATCGTTCCGAGCGCCTTTCCCTGCCACCAGTCGTTTGTTCCCAAAAAAATCGTGTACACATCTGTTTTCACCAATCCCAGCGATTCGATCTTCTCAGCGATATTGACCGAAGTCCAGCCATTATGTCCCTGGTTTACGTATTCCACATCCGGGTACTTTTCAGAGATCAGCGTCAGATAACCTTTTGTCACCCGGTTGCCGGTTTCATCTTTGTGATCATTAAGGTACGTAATCGAATCTCCGATGGCAGTCCAGGTGGTTTTGCGCGGCGCGGTGGCTACACAGGCTAAAAGCAAAACGGCCTGCAGTACTAATTTCAGCATAAAAAAGGGATCTAACGTTCGGTTGCAATTTCCAGTTAAAGTATGCAATTTCAAAATGTTGCTTTACATTTGAATAACGCCAAATCCCCCTCATCAAATGTCATTACGTGTACTCATAACTGATGACCATCAGATCCTGCTCGACAGCCTCTCTCTCTTGATTTCCACCATCGCCAATGTCGAAATTGTCGGCACGCTCAATGACAGCCGGAAAGTCATGGAATTTCTTGAAAATCAGGAAGTTGATGTGCTGGTTACGGATTACAACATGCCTTACCTAACAGGCATCGACCTTACCCTTAAGATCCGTGAAAAATTTCCTACCCTTCGCATTTTAATGCTAACCGTTTCCGAAGAAGCCGACACGATCCGCCATGCATTTCAGGCCGGCATTTCGGGTTATGTCATGAAAAAAGCGAACCGTGCAGAACTCGAAAAAGCGATTACCACCGTCGCCAAAGGAGAGAAATATTTTAGTGAGGCGGTGATGAAGGAACTGCTGAGCCCGTCCAATATGGCCAGTACGACAAGCGACGAGCTGCCTCCTGAGCCCGTCGCGGTCACGGCGCGCGAGCTGGAAATCATTAAACTCATTGCCCAGGAACTTTCCACGACCGAAATCGCCGAGCGGCTTTTTATCAGCATCGGAACCGTAGAAACCCACCGCCATAACATTCTTCGAAAACTGAATGTGAAAAATGCCATCGGGATCATCAAATACGCGATGAAATACAAGCTGGTTTAGGCCGCAACTTCCACGATCACTTTCGAACCCGAGTCGGGACTGCTTTCCAGTTTCCATTTGCCGCCCAGTGTCTGCACGCGTGCGCTGATGTTGCGCAGGCCAATTCCCGGAGACTGTACATCGGTCTGAAATCCTACGCCGTTATCACTGACAGTCAGCACTGTACCCGATTCATTTTGCGAAAGACTCAGCCAGACCTGAGTTGCCCCGGCGTGTTTGATGATGTTGTTGACCAGTTCCAGCGTAATGTTATAGAGTTCAAACTCCACCTTCGGATCAAGCCTTTTGGTAGTGCCATCCAGTACCAGGTTAAAGCGCGTCCGTGGGTTATTATTCAGGTTTTCCGTCAGTTCATTTAATGCGGCAGCCAATCCGCGCGCTTCCAGGTCGGCGGGGAGCATGTTGTGTGAAATGAGCCTCACGTCCGCATATACATCTTCAAGCATCTGGATCAACCCGCCGAAAATCAGTTGATCGGCCTCCGGGTATTTGGTTGCGTCCATGGCTTCAAGCCTCCAGCGCAATGCAGCAAGTTTGGTATTGAGATTATCATGAAGTTCGGAGGCGACCCGTTTTCGTTCCACATTCTGCCCCCTGAAATGCGCCTCCCTGATCTCGCGGTTTTTCTGTAACAAAGCTTTGTTCTGACTTTTCAGGCGGCGATTTGTAAACAACACATAGCCCGTCATGCCAATTCCGATCATCGCCGCCACAATGAGAAAGTTGAGTTTCAGCGATTGCTTTTCGGCAGCCTCGCGCAACTTGTCGTTTTCCAGGTCTTTGATCTGATTAAGCTGTTTTTCCGAGTTATATTTCACCTGCATTTCGGCCATTGCCTCCGCAGAGTTGTCTTTGTAAAACGAATCCTTCGCCGCAATCAGCTTTTCCAGCGTTTCCTGATACAAAGCGGTTTTCCCGGTGATTTTATAACACTTTGCCAGAGCCTCATAATAATCTTTCCGGAGGTTAATCGAGCTTACCCTGAACCGGATATTCAGCGCGTCGGCTTCCTTCCCGGTCAATAAGGCCCTTTTGCAATAAGCAATTGCCTTTTCGTACTGTTTGGTCTGCATATAAAAATCGACCAGCATCATTCCGTCGTCCGTAAACTGATTTTCATCTCCGGACAACTTCCGCGTTTCCCACATTTCCTTTAATGCGACTTCGGCGCGTTCGAGCTTTCCGGTTTTGACAAAAATCTGCGACTCTACACGCAATGCATTGGAAAGGAAATTCAGGTTTTCCAGTTCCTTGCTCAACCGAATGCCTTTTTCGATAAAATAAATCGCCGAATCACTCTTGTTGAGCGCGTTATATGCATTGGCCAGATTAATATATGCTGCCGCCCGAACGCCATGATACCGCGCATTTTTCCCGGCGTAAAACAATGCTTTGTTCATCCAGTCGAGCGATTCGCCAGGCTCCCCGCGCAGCAGCGACACCGAACCAATGCTGTTCAGGCTGATGCCCAGATACAGGGTATCCCTATACTTTTCAGCAAGTCTGGTAAGGTTGTAAAAAGTAGACAATGCCTCCGTATACCTGGACCTTCCTGCAAAACCAATGGCCCGCAACCGCGCCAGTTTGAAATAGATTTCCCTCGTTTTGGGATCAGAAACAGGGTTTTTAGGAAGTTCTTTATCCACCACCCAATGCAGACTGTCAATCCAGCCCCAGCGGTAATAGTCATTGCCAACCGCAAGTTGCGCGAGCGATTTACTTTTTTCATCGGCATGGATCCTGGCTGCCAGCGTTCTGGAAAAATAGGCATAATAGTCCAGCGTATCGCGGTTCAGGCTCTGATGTTCCTCGCACAGGTCCAGGATCGCCCGCAGCTTTTCTTTCTCGTTTGAAGCCAGATAAATTCTTTTTCGGAGCATTTCAATGCGTTTTGTTTGCGCGGGTGAATGCGCCGCGCAAAGCAGAAAAAGCAGCAGTACACTACAAATGCGTTTCATAAGGTATTTCAACCATCTCATCATCGCTGCTGCATTTTTTTTGCTTGAAGTAACGTCAAAAGCGGCTCATTCACAATGGGATAGCATCAAAATACAGGTTTTCCTATACATAGATACAGGTTTTCCCGGGAGAAGGCCGGATTGGCGTCCGGGCTCAAACGCCGATCTCTGCGATGCATTTGTTTATTCATACACATTACCTACATTTAGATGATTTGCAGAGAGTTACCAACAACCACATATCATACACTCACTTCACCGCTCCGATGAAATTTAGCTCGCTCCGCGTAGTTTCGATTGCTTATCTACTGGTGCCCAATATCGTTTTTGCCCTCAACTGGTTTCAATGGAAGCTTGCCGTCCCTATTGTTATGGGATTATCCGTTTTATATGTACTGGAACTGAAAAAGCCTGAAAGCAGCCACGAAAAAGTGCTGGGCAAGTCAGCAATTTTCTTTGTCGCTGCATTTAGTTTTGTCTGGACGCTTTTGACAGGGATAGGCGACATATTCCCGCAAAGCGCCGATTTCTGGGCCCATTATTCCAAATATTACGACCTGTTCAAAAACCGCTGGCCCATTTTCTTTGAGGAAAAACAGCGGTATGCCTGCTACTATTTCGGTTACTACCTGGTGCCTGCACTTATTTCCAAATGGATCGGGCATGTTTCCGTGCTGGCGCTTTTCTGCTGGACGTGGCTGGGCTTCGGTCTGGGTGTTGCGTGGGTACTTGCGTTGCTGAAAGAAAACAAATTTTTGCTGGTGCTGTTTCCGTTCGTGGGTGGAATATTTCTTTTTCCGCTGGCAATTCTAAACGGTTGGTTTGGAGCTTTTAACGAACTCCCCTATTTTTCAACGGTCTGGTCACTTTTCGATCAATCGCGTTGGGTACCTAATCAGATCGTTCCGTGCCTGATCGTTTCCGGGATACTGTTACATGATTGCTTTTATAAAAACCGCCCGAACGACAGCTTTTTCTCCATTACCCAAACATTCCTCTGGGCAATTTTCCCGGCCATTATTTTTCTGCTGGCACTGGGGCTGATCCAGTTAAGAAAGAAAATGCAGGGAGTTTTCTCGAAGGAATCCATTTGGACGATCCTTCTTCCTGGTTTGCTTTTTATCCCAACCTTCCTTTACCTGAGTTCTTCCGATTCGCTGCCTGTGAAAGGTTTCGTGTGGGAATTTTATTCACTGAATGCGATAAGTATAGCGTACACTTCTGGCATTCTGGCTGAAAGCGTGATCCTTTTTACTTTGCTTTTCCTGTTAAGAAAATGGCTGGATCCCTTTCCCTACTGGTTTACCGGCGTACTGTTTTTGCTTTATTTTCCATTTGCGATCTACCGGATCGGTGTGGCCAACGATGCCTTTGCCAGGGGTACAATGCCCGTTTTAGTGATGTTTTCCATTCTCGTATTATCAGCCTCTGCCCGCGCGATCCACGCTTTCGGCGTGCAGGACCGAACCAGGAAGTATGCGCTGATCCTGACCTTATGCCTGGCTTTCACTTCCCCGTTTTTGGGACTGAGCAGCCTGGGAAACCCATTGCTGGAAAACAAAATCCTGACCCGGCTGGCTCCCGGCTCATTCAAAACATATACATCCGTACCGTACGACCTTTATCCCAACACATACCAAATGCTCCGGGCCCGCTTCGGCCAGGGAGACGCACAGCAATACCTGGGAAAGAAGGACTCATTTTATGCAAATCATTTAGCGCCAAAGTTGCATTAGGGGGGATTGACCATTGAAGATTGACCATCACTCTCCCCCCATTGCCACCCGGATCACGGTCGTTGTGCCTTTACCGGCAGCACTTTCCACTGTCATTTGTCCCCCAAGTGATTCTACGCGGCTTGTGAGGTTACTTAGTCCCATGCCCTGAGATTGTGCCGGGTCCCCCATACCAACGCCGTTGTCGCTCACAGTCAACACCATGGCCTGGCCTGTCTGACTGAAACTGATCCAGACTTTTGACGCCTGCGCGTGCTTGATGACGTTGTTGATCAGTTCCAGCGTGACAATGTAAAGCTGGTGTTCCATCGAGGCAGGCAGCCGGTTGTAACTTCCTTCAAAGTTCAGCAGAAACTCGGTTTTCGCATTGATATTGAGCTTATCAACAAGCTTTTGCAATGCAGCCAAAAGACCTTCCGTTTCCAACTCGACTGGCAACATACTATGTGAAATGAGGCGCACATCGTCGTAAATGTCTTCCAGCATTTCCACGGATCCCTGATGGATTTTTCTGTCAAATGCCTCATACTTCCCGGTATCCATCGCTTCCAGCCGCCAGCGCAATGCAGCCAGTTTGGTATTCAAGTTATCGTGCAGCTCGGAGGCCACACGTTTCCGTTCCATCTTTTGACCTTTAAATAATGCCTCTTCAATCTCGCGGTTTTTGGCTAAAAGCTCGGCATTTTTAGATTTCAACTTTCGATTTGACCAAACTATAAAACCCGTGATGATAAAACCCAGGATCACGAGCCCGATCAAAAAATTGCGGGACTGCACAAGTTGGTCGTTTTCCAGCGTTTCGATCTTCAACTTAGCCGTCTGCTGTTTTTTGTCAAATTCATAAGTCATCGCCGAAGCAGTGATCCGCTGCACCGATTCCTTGTTGAGCAGCGTATCCGACTGCGTTTTATATTGTTTCAAATGATACAACGCTTTGGCAGCATTCCCCGATTTTTCGTAAGCCTCCGCAAGCTGCCGGTTGTATTCCGCTGCTTCCAAAAGCAATGGCGGATCCGACTCCATTGCCCAGACCAGGCCATCCTCGGCATAACTAATCACTTTTTTATACTGCTTTTGGGCCAGGTAAATCTTCCCATAATTTGACTGGACATAATGGTCCATGACTTCATTCACATCCGCAGACTCACTATATAGCTTATCGGCCAAAACCGTGTATTTCAATCCTTTAACGTAATCTTTCAGTTTCAGGTAGTTCTGGCCCATTTTCGCGTAAGTACGCGCGAGCCGGTAAGGTGCAGCCGATGATCCGTGGATATCGACGGCAAGCTGCAACTGGCCTAATGCCCGCTGATGCTGGCCCTTTTTCTCATAAATGTCGGCACGCTGCTTGTAGAGAAATTCCTTTAAAACAGTGTCATTCCGCTTTTTTGCGATGATTTCTGACTCAGCGAAAACTTTCAGCGCATCATCATACAGGCCCATGGCGATATAATAAACGCCCAGGTTCGGGATGGTCGAGCGGAGCGCGGTGGTATCTTTTAAATCTTCCTGGATTTTACGGGCAGTCAAAAGCAAGCTGATCGCATCGGCATAATCGCCCTTTCCACCAAGTATCTGTGCTTTTTCACCATAAACCAGCGCCTGGCCCAGCTTATCACCAGCTTCTTTATACAATTGAAGCGCTTTATCCAGCAATGGTCCCACCTTTGCCTGGTTTTCAATCACTTCTTCATAAAACTGCGCGCGGCGAAAGTATGTTTTCGCTTCCAGGCTTTTGTCAGAAAGCTTTTTGGCAATTTGTAAAACCGTGTCCAGATGCGCATGTGCAGGTTTTACATCCATAAACCGGTCCAGCTCAATGCGGGTCAGATGCAGCCTGGCTTTTGCTTCTCCCTGCAAAAATCCCAGCTTTTTTGCCAGATTTAACGCCTGACTGCTGCGAATCACCGCCAGCGAATCATTGCCTTCCAGCCAGTAATCAAAACCCTTCTGATTGAGCTCGTTTACCGCATTGGTGTCCGGTTTCGTACTCCCGGAAATCGAGATTGCCGATTCTTTCTTTTGAGCAAAAAGGTTGCTGCAAAGAGCGAGCAGCATGAAAACACAAAGCCATTTCATCAAATATACAGGTTTACCTATACCCCAAATGTAGGTTTCCCGCAATTTACAAGCCTCTTCTTTAAAATGAACTTTGTCATGTTCAAATATTTCAATCTCAAATCATTAGGCACATGAATTCCCGAATCGATTTACCCGACTTTTTTCAGGCCGAAGAAACGGTAGCCCCTACACGTCCCCGAAACGGACAATCTGAAAAACCTGCCTCTTCATCCGCGCCGGAAAGCAATCAGGAAGAAGGATTTTTCACTGTGTTATTTGATATCATTAAAAAGCACCCATTGCTTTTCAATGTCTTTTTCTTCATTCCATTTATTGGTTTGCTGATTTCGCTGGCCCTGAAATGGCATTACGTTTTTAACGATTCCATGCATTACCTCTCCGACTTCAATGTCGTAAATGGCAAGTGGAACGATACCAATGCGTATTTTAATGCGGGCATCGACCGCTACATCCGCGAGCTGGATATCGCCGGTCTGGTCGGCGGGATCATCAGCTTATTTATCGGATTGTTCCTGACGGTTACTACCGAGAAAATGAACCGTTTGAAAGAACGTCTGAACCAGCAGGAAATGGACCAGATCAAAACGCAGACCGGTTTGCTGGTGCAGGCTACCAAATCGCTGAATGGCATTATGGTGGAAGTGAGCGGAAAAGTGAATGAAAAAGTGCAGATGGTGGAAGGTACCAAAGAAGTTTTGTCGGGAATCGATAAAGTAATTGAATTATCCAAAACGCAGGGAAACCATCTGCTTATTTTATCCAATACTGCGCAAATAGAAGCGATTTCGCCCTACCGGATGGATCTGGTCGCCAAACATGCCGATTTGAAACCGCACGAACTTCGCCACGCCACCCAGTTTGATTATGCCAGAAGAGCCGAGGCATTACTCCGCGACAGCGCCGATGTGGAAAACAAACTGAAAGAAACCGCCATTTACCTGCAAAAAACAGGTAGCAACGCAAAAGTGGAATTCGTAACGCTCAACGAGCAAAATGAAGCAGGCAGCCATGCATTTGTGAAATATTTAGGTAAAATTTTCAATGAGCACGTTTCAGTGGAAACCTACCGGAGCGGCAGTAATGCGCCACTTTCTGTGAATGAATCCATTCCGCATCACAACCGGTTTATGGTCGCTACCACGGCCGGGCAGGACGAAAGTGATGTGCAGGCTGCGCTTTTACGTCAGCTTTATAACAACCATGTGCAGGCCATGCAGGAAATGCAGGAGCTGGGGGTCCGGGTTACGAAAGTCAATAAAACCCTTCCGATTCAGCTGTTTATCAGCACGCCTACCGAGACCAAACCGGGCATTCAAAAATCGCTTTGCGTCTGCATTCTCGGCAGCGGCTCCAATTCCAGCGGCCGGGCTTCCAAGCTGAATGCATTTCTGACCGACGATCCGCATATCGTTTCTTCGATGGTCGAGCTATTCTACGATTACGAGTCCGATGCCGCATTGAACACCCGTGAATTCATCCGTAAAATCTAGCCTGCCATGTCATTTATCAGCCTCGTTCGCAAGCTCTGGCCGTTTGTAAGCAAGTACCGCCAGACATTTATTTTAATTCTTTTGCTCACGACAATGGGCGCGGCACTGGCCCAGGTAACGCCGATCGTGATGAAATACACGGTGGATACCATCGAAAAAATGGTCGAGAAGCCCATTTCCGGCAAGCAGATCGGAATGGTAGTGGGCTGGCTGGTGGTCATTCTTTTCGGGAAAGAGATTTTGGGGTTGTTTGTTCAGTTAGGCCAAAAATTTCTGAGTGACCGCATCCGTTTCCAGCTCGGCGCCGACTTGCACAACTACACCATCAGCCGGGTTGTTTCCTACCATTTGTCCTTTTTCGCACTACCACACAATCAGATCGGAAAACTGGAAAAACGCATTGATAAAGGCATTGAAAACCTGGCCAAGACCGTCAAAAACCTGTTTGTCGACATTTTCCCGATGTTTATCAGCGCCTTTTTTGCATTGATCCTGATGTATTATAACAATGTCTGGATCGGCATTTGCGCCACGTTGATCATCCCGATATACGCATTGATCAGCCGCGAGCAATCCAAACGCCAGTCGCAGATCCGCCGCAACATCCAGCAGTTCCGCGAAGAAAAAGCAGGAATGTTATTCGGACTTTTTGAATCGATTTTTGTTGTAAAATCATTTGTCAGAGAAGAGTACGAAGCAACCCGCCAAAGATCATTAACGCGACATTTATCCGAAAGTGAGATCAAACACCACCGTACCAATTACCTGTTTGATAGTCTGAAAAGCATGGCCGAGCAGCTGGGGATCATCATGGTTTTTGTCGTGACGGTTTATTTTGTTTTAAATAAACAAATCGCACTCGGCGCGATCATGTTCCATCTGGGACTTTTTAGTAATGTCTCCGCGCCAATCCGCCATTTGCACCGGATCTATGATGAATACAGCGAGGCGCTTACCTACGCGGAAGGTTTTTTTGAGATGATTGAAAATGACTCTTACATCGAAAACCCGGAATCCAATAAACTCAAACCGGAAACGATCAAAGGCAACTTCGAGCTGCGCAATGTAAACCTGGTTTATCCCAATGGAAAACATGCATTGAAAAACATCAACATGACTTTGCAGCCCGGAAAAACCACCGCACTAGTCGGCTTATCGGGCGCAGGTAAAAGTTCTGCAATGAATGTACTTTCAGGCTTTTACAATGTAACGCATGGAGAAGTACTGCTCGATGGAAATCCTTTGAGCAGCTACGATCCGCATTGGGTCAGGGACCACGTGGGGCTGGTGATGCAGAAAAACCATATTTTTTCAGGCTCGGTGGAAGATAACATCCGTTATGGACGCCTGGATTCCAGTTTTGAAGAAATTGTGGAAGCTGCCAAAAAAGCGTCGCTGCACGAGCAGATCCTGCTAATGCCCGAGGGTTATAAAGCCGACGCCAAATCACTTTCGGGCGGCCAGCAGCAACGTATAGCAATTGCCCGACTGTTCCTGAAAAACCCGCCGATCATTTTTCTCGATGAGCCAACTGCGAGTCTGGACGCGATCACGACCGAGCAGATCAAAGACAGCATTGAAGCCATTAAAAAAGACCGGACGGTCCTCATCATTTCTCACAACATCAGCCAGATCATGGACGCAGACCACATTTACACCATGAGTGAAGGCTCGCTGGTATCCGAAGGCACCCACGAATCGCTTTACGCGGAAGGCGGATTGTACCGCGATATCATCGATTCCAATGCCCGGAGTCTGAACATCGGGCGATTGGCAGCTACGGTTTTAGGTTAGCAAGACTTGCCAAGTCTTTTTAGACTTGGTAAGTCTGTCAGCTAACCCGATTCCCCAACCCCGCATACAGGAAAACCTATACTCCCAAATACAGGTTTTCCTGACCAAAAATGTACGTTTTTCCCAATTTACTCGCCTTCTGTTTTGCCCCAACTTTGTATCATCAGAATGACAAACAGATCATTCGCTAAAAAATCAAAAACATCATCCAAAAAATTTAAAACATTAAACCCAATGAGCACTTCTGTAAAAAACTTTATCATCCGCCACATTTCAGGTGCAAAGAGTAACCAGGTTGAAGAATTCGATTTCAACGCCCACAGCGAGCTGACTTTCGGCCGCTCCTCCGACAGCGACATTCAGTTTGATCCTGAAATTGATACGGTTGTAAGCCGCGAACACGGTAAAATCGTAAAAGACGGAAACAATCCATTGAGCTTTCAACTGGTCGATAACAACAGCCGCAATGGGATTTATGTAAATAAAATGCGGGTTCGCGGCAGCTACGCGCTTTCGCCGGGTGACGAAATCCAACTGGGTAACAATGGGCCGGTTTTCATTTTCGATATCGACCCGCGTCCACAAGACATGATGCCTCAAACAAGACTGGTGGAAATCCAGAAACCGACCAGCGAATTTGTTCCGACCGAAGTTTCCAATGAACCTGTAAAAACCGGAATCGGCAAACAGACTTTCGAACGTGTAATCACCCACGAACGCAAAAAATCGCAGCGCACATTCTGGACGACGGTTGCTGCCGCGATGCTGCTTTTTGGAACGGTAGGATTTGTAATGTGGCAAAAAAACAGGGACGATCTAAGCCAGTTGACAGGCGCGGAACGCAAAAGAGCCGACAGTCTTTTAGCCATGAACAAAAACCTCACAGACCGCCAGATCGACTCCATCCTTAAAAATTCCCAGGAAAATCAGGCAGTAGCTTATGATAAAATCGCTGCTGCCAACACCGACAAAGTCGTGAAGATCTACATTTCCTGGGAGCTCTATGAAGTATCAGAAAACGAAGAGCTTTTCCATGAATACCGCCCGGACGCAAATGGCACTTTTCACCCCTTATTTGTTCAAACTTCCGCAGGTATGGAACCTTATCTGGTCACCAAAAGAAGATCGAGAGCCGGCCTGCCGGTTGGATCGAGTGGAACAGGATCTGGTTTTGTAGCAACAAGTGATGGTAAAATCTTGACAAACAGGCATGTAGGTGCAGCCTGGAAAACACGTTACAGTGGCTTTTCGTGGGATAACTTCCCAGGCTACCTCGTTGAAGGAATGCAAAACGGCGAGCCGGTTTTAAGCAAAGAACCCATTGTTTCTCCCGATGAAACCTTTGGCTGGGTACCTTCGGAGGCTACCCTGGTAAACGGAAGGCCTGCGCAGGTGGAAGGCAGAAACAAGTATCTCAAAGTGGTTTTCGCCAACTCCTCACAGCCTTATGAAGCGCATTTGGTAACTGCATCCCAAAGCCACGACGTATCGTTGATCAAAGTGGATATGACCGATCTGACGCCGGTTTCCATGCTGGATAATTATGCGAGCGTGAAATCCGGACAAGGCATTGTGGTAATGGGTTACCCCGGCGGCGCGCCGCAGCAACGCATCGTACGTAAATCCAATGATCCTTTCAAACCGAATGCTGAAGTGTTCAGCATTGCATCGCCGGTCACTTCTCCGGGCCACATCCAGCAGGTAGTGAAAAGTTCAGCGGAGTTTTCAGCCAAAGAATCAGGATTTGGAGATAGTTACCAGCTTGATTTGAATGCGACCGGCGGCGGAAACAGCGGCGGCCCGATGTTCGATGCGAAAGGCAATGTGATCGGGATCTATTATGCAGGAGGCGGCAATGCCAACCAGGGTATCATCTCCTTTGCGATCCCCATTAAATACGGTCTTGAATTACTATCGGTACAAAAAGGTCTTTGATCTCATGAATTTAGGTAAATCAATACGAGGATATGTGTTGACAAACTGGCTTGGATCGGGTGGAATGGGCGAAGTTTATCAGGCCGTGCACCAAACCACCCGCCGCCAGGCAGCCGTCAAAGTGCTCTATCACACCGACCAGACAGCCAGATTTCGAAATGAGGCATACATTCAGGCATCCGTCGAGCACCCGCACATCGCAGCCCTTTATGAATTTGCCATGGAAGAGGACCATCCCTGCATCATTATGGAATACGTGGAGGGGATCACAATCGAGAAGCTCATTAAAAGACAGGCCAGGTTACCGGAGACATTTGTTTTGAAAATCATGACACAGATCGCCCTCGCAGTAGCCCACCTCCACGAACAGAACATCATTCACAGGGATTTAAAACCCGGAAATATTAAGGTTAACAAAGAAAGCATTGCCAAGCTGCTGGATTTTGGAATCGCCAAATCGGCCTACACGCCGAAGCTGACCCAGGAAGGTTATATCATCGGAACTTCCCACTATATGGCGCCAGAACAGTTCAGCGGAAAAGTAACCATTCAATCGGATTGCTGGACTATGGGAGTGCTTTTTTACGAAATGCTGACGGGCTACCTGCCATTTGATGGGCGAAACGAAACAGAAGTACGGGTGAAGATCGAGAGGGGAAGATACACGGAGCCGGATTTGATCTTCCCCGATATTTCAAAAAAAACGAAAAGACTGATCAGCAAACTGTTAAAGGTAAGTCCCGCGCAAAGGCTGACAGCGAAAGAGCTACTAAGCGAACTCCAGAGTACATCGAACGAAAATGCGTTTTCATTCACCGGTTACCTGGACGATCTAAATGATTTCATCGAAAAGATCCCGGTCAAAAATTGGTTCCGCATTAAAAAATGAACAGCGCTATGTTTTGGAAAAAATGGCTTTCCGACAAACAGGATGAATCCCCGGTAACTACTGAGATTCCAGTTAACAGAACATCGGCTGCGGACTCTCAGACATCGGAAATACAGGCTGACCTGCGGGCGGTGGTCGTTTCTGACCTGGGTTGTGTGCGGACCAATAATGAAGATTCGGCCCGGTTTATCCGCCCTTCTTCCCGGCAAATCAGGAATAATAAAGGGTTTCTGGCTATCGTAGCGGATGGAATGGGCGGCCACGCTGCCGGCGAAGTCGCTTCGCAAATGGCCGTTGAAACAATCGCAAAAACGTATTTCGAGCGGGATGAAACTTCGGAAGAAAGTCTCTTTTTGGCCTTTACAAAAGCAAACAGGTCGATATGGCAGTCGGCGACGCGCAATGCGCACCAGAAAGGAATGGGAACAACCTGCACGGCACTGGCCATTGTCGATACCAAACTCTTTTTGGCACATGTGGGCGACAGCCGCGCTTACTTACTAAAAAAAGGCCAGATTTTCCAGTTGTCGAAAGATCATACCTATGTACAAAACCTGGTGGATCAAGGTGTTATCACGCCATCAGAAGCTGAAAAACATCCCGAGCGCAATGTACTGACCCGCGCGATGGGTACTCACGGAAAAGTGGAGATCGACGTAACGGCATTGCCGCATTCATTTGAAGATGACGACCGGCTGCTGATTTGCAGCGACGGATTATACGATTACCTGACCAACGACGAGATCGCCCAACTGATGCTTTTTCCAGTGCTCAACGAGGCGGCCTACCAACTGATTGATCTTGCCAAACAACGCGGCGGCCACGATAACATCACCGTGCTGCTCGCTGAACGGGTTTCGCCAGAGACGTTCGAGAGCCTGCGGCCGACGGAACACGCCGTCGCCGGTGTTGTCACCGGCGACTGAATAGCGAGATCGCCAGCGACTGAATAGCGAGATTGCCGGTGACTGAATAGCGAGATTGCCGGTGACTGAATAGCGAGATTGCCGGTGACTGAATAGCGAGATTGCCGGTGACAACACCGGCAATGGCCCGCACATATAGAGACATTATCACATCGAAAACAACAACACCATGCTTGGCCGTACAATTCAAAATTACCGTGTGGAAGAACTTCTTGGAGAAGGCGGAATGGGGACTGTCTATAAAGCGACCGATACCGTACTCAGACGCCACGTTGCCCTAAAAATGCTTCATAATCACCTGGTTCGCGACTCTACTTTCATGGACCGTTTCCAAAACGAAGCCATTCTTTCAGCCCAGCTGAACCATCCGAATGTGACGACTTTATACAACTTTTTCCAACATCAGAATGACAACCTGATCGTAATGGAACTGGTAAGCGGCATAACCGTCGAGAAATTCCTGAAACAACACGGCAGACTGTCGCTGGATACGGCTCTAAAAATCGTCATGCAAACCTTAGATGGGCTGCTTCATGCACATTCAAAAGGCATTCTTCACCGCGACATCAAAGCCGCTAACCTGATGCTGACGCCTGACGGCGTAGTCAAATTAATGGATTTCGGGATCGCCCGGTTGGAAGGCAGCACCCGCCTCACCCGCGCCGACCGCGTGGTAGGTACGCTCGAATACATGGCACCCGAATTGCTCAATGGCGCGAACCCTTCGGTGCAGTCGGATTTGTATGCCGTTGGCGTGCTGATGTATGAATTATTGTCGGGGAAAATGCCTTTTGAATCTTCCACCGACATTACGCTCATCAGTCAGATTTTAACAAAAAAACCAATCGCACTTAAAAGTCGCATACCTGTTTTACCCAAATCGGTGGAAGACATCTTGGAAAGACTTTTCCAGAAAAACCCTGAAAAGCGCTACCGGAGTGCTGGTGAACTTCGCAGTGCATTGGCAGCGATCGTCGCTCCCGGCACGGTGGACGCCATGCTTTCCATTAATCCAAAATCGATCCCGATGACACAATTCTCGGACCGACACGTTGACAAACCGCAGGCTAACCCTACCCGGCTGGCGTCTCACGGGCAACCGCAAGAAAAGCAGTCTTTCTGGAATCTGGTAAAAACGAATGCGATGACTTTGGAAGGCGCCATTCTGGCCGGCGCATTACTTCTGGCGACGGGCATCATCAGTGTTTGGTCATTTTCAGGAACTCCGGTGAAAAAAGCGATGGATTCGGCCGCCATTGAGCAGGCCATTCTTAAACCTCAAATCAAAAATGATACTACGCCTCGGCAAGAGATCATTCACCCGGTCCAAAACTTCAGTGCGGAAGAAGCTGTGGTGAAGCCTCTTGAAGAAATTCCGGCAGAAACGTATGTTCCCCCGGTGACCAAGAAAAGATACGTGAGCCCGCAACCGGTTAAAACCACCCCATCAAAAGCCGAAATACCGGCAGAAAAACAAGAGGAAGAATACACCCGGCCCGAGCCTGCAAAACCAGCAGTGAAAACAACCCTGGAATTGAAAGGAGAAAGTTTTTCAGCCGAATTTAGCCAAACCATTTCCTCGGAAGACAACATGGCCGGGCAGGTTTTCTGGTTGCACGCCGTCACGCCCGTTACGGTAAATGGCATCGTAGTAGTGCGTTCGGGAGCCCGGGTGAAAGGAAGAATTGATAAAACTATCAGCAAAGCAGACCATAAAAGGTCCGGGTTGTGGTTTACCCTGGAAGCAGCTGAAGCCGTTGACGGACAATGGATCCCGCTGAATTTTAAATGGGACGACACGGCTTTTCACGCATTGGAATTAAAAAGAGGGTTTATACTAAAAAGGATCCGCACATTCAGGGGCAATGTGACGTTTGCAAGGTGATCGTTTTCCCGGTACCACGTTTTATCTTTTCGATAGCCGGGCCAATGCTTCTGGCAAGCTGCCTACAAAATTAATGTGCCTGCCTTTGTTACTTTCGAAAATAAAGTCGCTAATACTTTTACCCGGATACTTTGAAAAATCACCGATGATCGCCAAACCGACCCGATAATTAGAAAACTTCTGAAGAATTTCGCCGGCAATCCCCGTTTTGAGATCAAAAAAATCGGGAGACACATTTTTCTCATTGATTATGATACTATCAAAACCCTGATAATACAGATTGCCAAGCAAGTCCAGACCATCCTCCGGCGTTTTAATCACCACATCTTCTGAAATCACCTCGGCTACCTGAGTAGCCTCCACGGTATGCGCCTTAATTTCCATTCTTTTTTAAACAAATTTAAGGAATATGAGAGTCAGTCTTTTTGATCGAGCTCTTTCAACCTGTTTCTTGCTTCTTCATTCTTTGCATTCACCGACAGGGTCTTTTTATAATAATTCCTTGCTTCCTGCTTTCGCCCGATCAAGGCGTAAAGGTTTGCCAGGCTTAAAAGAACAAGGTCTTTTTCGGGAAATTCGGCTGCATTATGTTCCAGCAGCAATCCGGCATCTTCATATCTTTTAAGTGCAACAAGCTGACCGCCAAGATGGTCCATGGCCAGCCAGTCGATGTAATATCTTGCCGTATCGCTTTTCATCCTTTTGTATTCTGTCAAAGATTTAGCGGCACCTTCTTTTGCGATCATCGTTTCCATCGCTTTGTGCACGGGCTCTTTCAATACAACCTTTTTATTATAAAGTGCTTTCATCAGACTCGTGATAATCCCAAAAAAATGGGTCGGGGAACTGTTGCAAAGAATCACCACTACACTGTTGGTAGAAGGTACCCGGATCAAAAACGAGAGAAAACCGTCGGTCATGCCGAGGTGATAGTTGGTAAAAACGCTATCGCTCGGGGTATATTTAAAATTTTGATTAAACCACCCAAAACCGTATCTCCACGGCCGGATGCCGGGGGTGAACATTTCGTTGGTCAGCTTTTCATTAAGAACCGTATGGTTGGTAATGCCCGTATGCAGTCGAAAAAGATCTTCCACCGTTGAGTAGACATCCCCGGTACCCATGGTGTTGGACTGGTCACGAAAATCGGAACTGGTGAACCCACCCAGACTGTAATCGTAGCCTGTGGCACGTTGGGGCACAATTTGCGTATGAAAATACGAGCCGGTACTTTTCATATCCAGCTTGTCGAGAATGTCCTCCTTCATCAATTGTGCATAGGACTTGCCGGTCACTTTTTCCATGATAAACCCCAAAGTAAAATAGCCCCAGCTGCTGTAATAATAACTGGTACCCGGCTCAAAAACCAGCGTGGAATCCATATACAGACGCATGTATTCATCTCGCGTAAAATTCTGGCGGCTGATCCTGGGAAAGAAATCCTTGATGATATCATAATTCGGCATGCCGGACGAATGGCTCAAAAGCTGCCTAATGGTAATGCGGCTCCCATTTTTCCTGGAAAATCCGGGTAAATAATCGGAAATGGTTTTGTCCAGATCAATGAGGCCTTTCTGTACCTGAACAAGCATAAGCATGGAAGTCAATGGCTTGGAGACCGATCCGATCATGAATTTTGTGTCCGTGGTATTCGGAATATTCCATTCACGGTTGGCCAGGCCGAACGCATTTTTGTAGATCACTTTTCCATTCTCAGCAACCAGCACGCTGCCGTCGAACATCTTATAGTCATGATACGTTTTCATGATCCGTTCCATTTCGGCCGCCTTTTGGCCAAAACTGGAAATCGAAATCAGCACGAGAAGAAAACTTACGATTTTCATCACATTAGCAAATAACGGTCACCCTTAAAAATGTAGCATCCAGAACGGTTGCATTCGAATCGGAGCTTTTGTTTTGACTATTAAACAAATCTTCCAGTTCGCGCTGTAAATCTGCCGCTTTTCCATTTTTATCAGCTGCCTCAAAAGCATTCATTGTCGGCCCATAATAGTTCTTAAACGCATTCACAAACTCTGCCGGCGGGTAGGGAGCATTAAATGTAAACGTGTCTTTGAGAAATGTAATATTCTCCTTTGGCACGCCGGCTTTTTCAAACCGTTCTGTAACATGGTTTTCCACACCCCATAACATCGGGCTAATGAAACCATCGGGCGGCGCCGGCGTGTATGCCGAGCTGATCCTTAGAATTTGAGCTACCAAAGTCGGATCACCGGGAATCCAGTTACCCATTACGATCCTTCCGCCCGGCCGCGTCACCCTGACCATCTCTTTGGCAACATCAAATGGCTTTGGCGCGAACATAACCCCGAAAATACTCACTACCAGATCAAAGGATTGATCTTCCAGTTCGTTCAGGTCCGTAGCGTCGCCTTCCTGAAATGTGCAGTTGGAAAGTCCCTCCGCCTTCACCCGGCGCTGTCCGGCAGCAACGAGGTTACTTGCAATATCGACGCCAAGCACATTGGCGCCAAGCCGCGCCTCAGGAAGGGCGGTCGTGCCATCGCCACACCCTAGATCGAGAACATCAAGTCCTGGGGCAATTCCTAATTGAGCGACGAGCGCTGAGCCGCTTTCCCGCATCGTTTCGGCGATTTTGGTAAAATCACCCTTCTCCCATAAAGCTTTGTTTGCATTCATAACCTGTCATTTTTGATAAGAAAATATTGAACATTTAACACAGTGCAATGTTAGCGGTTATCACATAAATGCCTATGACCCACAAGTTCAATTATCTGACTAAAAAGGTCATATCAAAATTCCGGTTGTCGGGTCGCCACAAAAAGGTTTTTTTCTTTCACAAATGTCATGTATCTGAAATGCATGTCCAGCTTTGCCAAAAGTAGGTTTCTACTAACTATCAAGTCTTTATCACACCTTCTGGGTAAATTCCTACTGACAGGCAGACGTCCTCAACGTGAGACAATTAAGTGATTTTCAACAAGTTTATAACAGATATGGTCAATTTTCTTGAACGCGTGTTGCAGCATGCGCAATATTACAGGCAGTTCAATTGCGGCAAATCACTGATCACCGCCTTCAACTGCCCAATGGAAGCACGTCTGATGAAATCCCCTTTTGCGGATCTTTGGACACATCATAATTACTTTTTATGTGATTGATGGTCAAAAGTATACCTGGCGAGTGGCTGCCCAAAAGACGACTGTAACACGCCAGGCACCTGATCGGCAACCAACACAAAACCATCGTCGAAGCCGCATTCGAAAGCGGCTTTGAAAACCCCTCCCATTTCAGCCGCGCATTTAAAACAAGATTCGAAGAGGGGCCGAATGGGGTTAGAAAGGGGTTGAGATGATGAACACATGAGCCAATCTTCCTCACCAACTCGGGTCCCTCATGTGCGGCAACCTAACTTCAAAAACTACTTTGAGATTCCAACTACTACCGTATAATTTACAGTATGGACCAAGCTAATCTCTAAGGATCCTGCCAGATAGTTTTTATATTTAAACTAGAAGTTAAACTACGCACTGACAACTATTTTATTTCTCAATCAAAACTAACTACCAATATTGCTCAAATAGCTATTCTTACATCAATAGCCACGCCTCATTATTCCCAAATAACACCCCAAAATACCTGTACTATGTCCCAAATATAATATTTGGCAAGCGCGGTGTACTAATTTTATTCAACGAAAACCCAAGATATGAGGCCAAATACAATTCAATGACAAGAGAGCCCAAAGGATTTTTACCGATATCAACTCCGCTAACAAATCAATAAATGGGATTCGCCCGTCCAATTCGCAACAACCAATACGTGACATACATAAACACAATACATAACGACGATTAGTGTAAAAAATATTACTCTTTTAATAACACTCTCCTTACATATACAAATACAATGGCGAATCATATCAATTTTTTGGATTACTCATTGACACGAAATCCTTTATCATTGGCGATCGACGCTCAAAGTAAAGTAACTATAAACACAATCAATCAATATTCATTTTGCTTAGCTGAGAAAGACGTATTATTTAGAAATTCGTTGATTGGCTCTGACATTCTTCTGGTTGATGGTGAAGGGATAGCATTAGCGTGCCAATATCTGACAGGGCAGCGAATTGAAAAAGTTGCCGGAGCTGAAATGCACAACCATTTATTGGAGTGCATTAATAATGAACATGGCAACTGCCTATATATTGGGTCGACAGAAAGTACACTCGATAAAATTAAGAATAGATTGACAAAAGAATACCCCAATATTACAGCATCGTTTTATTCTCCACCGTTCAAGGCTGTATTCGATGAGCAGGATGTTCAAAGGATTGTAAATATTGTCAATGATGTCAAACCATCTGTTGTTTTTATTGGGTTGACAGCTCCAAAACAAGAAAAATTATCCAATGTAATTAAGCAAAGGATTGATACAAATGTTGTTTGCTCAATCGGTGCGGTATTTGACTTCTATGCAGGAACAATTGAAAGACCAAGTCAATTTTGGATCAATCTTAAATTGGAATGGTTTATCAGGCTTTTGAAAGAACCAAAAAGAATGTGGAAACGGTACATCTATTACGGGTTTGTATTTGTTTTCTTAATTGCCAAAGAAAAGATTAAATCGAAAGGCGTGGTTCCTTCGACCGTATTTATGCAGAAAGAGGCTGTCTGAATTTTAAGTTTCAAATACTCAATTAATGATCTAAGGATTTTTAGAACTTTATGAACACAAAAAACATCTTATTTTTATTTGTAATTATTTCTACTTTAAGTTCTTGTGGAGCATACAAACGTATCCCTTACTTCAAAGACCTCGATCAAACGCAACGAATTGAACAAGAAGTGAAGAACTATAATCCCCTAACAATCCAGCCTGCGGACATCCTCGGAATAAATGTAACAAGCAGAAATCCGGAATCAGCAGCGATCTTTAATTACAACCTGAATCGTGTCAATGGAAATAACTATGATATCTCACCCGTCAATCCTATTACTGGTTACCTTGTAGATGATGAGGGGGTAATTTACTTACCGCTAATTGGTAAGATGAAGGTTCAAGGATTGACGACATTCCAACTCAGAGATAAACTAAATGAGACCTTATTGACATACTATAAAGATCCTGTTGCCAATGTACGCATCATTAACTTCAAGATTTCCGTTTTCGGTGATGTTCAGCGTCCGGACGTGTATACGCTTACTAATGAGCGAACTACAATTACTCAGGCTCTTAGTTTAGCGGGCGATTTAAACATTACAGCTATGAGAAACAACGTCATTCTAATCCGAGAGCAAAACGGCAAAAGAAATTTTATCCCGATTGACCTCACCTCAAAAAAGCTGTTTGAATCACCATATTATTATTTGCGAAACAATGACGAAATATATGTCCAACCTGATCGGACAAAATATGCCGCCGTTGACAGGGGATATCGAACAGCAGCCCTTATTTTGCCGGTACTATCAATCGTCGCCACTTTGCTTTCCATCTTATTGTAATATTTCCAAATGGACTCATCACAAATTCAATTTGCCCGAATTTCATTTCCCGAGCAAAAAAAATCAAACAATATCGGCAACCTGATTAATATGTGCCTTTATCGTTGGCCGCTCTTCTTGCTATGTATTGCTTTATCGTTGGGCGCAGCATACTTTTTCCTTTCGATCCAACAACCTATTCATCAGATCAAAGCCACATTATTAATACAGGATGTCATGAAGGCTCCCAACGCTCAGTCAGCGCTGCATGAAATCGACCTCACTAGATCTCCAAAAATTATTGAGAATGAAATCGAAGTTCTCAAATCCAAACAAATGATTGGTCAAGTAATAAAGGATTTGAACTTAACTATTTCTTATTTTAAAAAAGACCATTTAAAGTACCAGGATTTATACAATTCAGGGCCGGTCAAGCTCCTGGGCTCATACAAAACGTACGGCGAAGCGCAGCACATTATTATTGATATCATCAACGATAAATCGTTCAATTTAGAAGGAACAGACGGATCCATTAAAACCTTGTATTTTGACCAACGTTTCAACATTGGAAAAAGCCAGTACACTTTGACTGCTAACGAAAAAATTAAGGAATACACCGGATCGAAAATTCGGATTTCTCTTTTGAACAACGATGCTCTGACTCACCACTATCAGTCTGTTATTCAGGTGGAACCACTTAACAAATTATCGACAGGCATCCTGCTATCTATCGACGACGTGGTGCCAATGCGTGGAAAAGACATCTTAAACCGTTTGATTTCAAATTATCAATTGGCTAATAATTCCGAGCAGAGCAAATCACTGAGCACAACATTGCTATTTTTAGAACAGAGAATCGCTTCTCTGCATGGGGAGCTAACGGATGCCGAACTAGGAATATCCAGCTTTAAGAGCAGCAGAGGCCTGACGGATCTGAGCGAAGATTCAAAAGTGAGCCTTCAAAACATGCAATCCAATGATAGACAGTTGAACGACGTCAACGTCCAGCTGAGCATCGTCGACGGGGTTCAAAAATATATGAATACAGCGTCCAGTTCTGAAAAGATGCCCGTCACTCTTGGAATTACAGATCCGGCGTTGAACAATCTGATAGACCGATTGTCCCAGTTGCAAATGCAAAGAGAAAGGCTGCTGGCTACCACCCCTGAAACTAATCCCGACTTTATCCCTATTGATCGCCAGATAATAGTAACACGGAATTTAATTAAAGAAAACATTGGCAACATTCGCGCGACTCTATTCAATACCAGGCAAAAACTTCTTTCATACAATTCTAAGTATGAATCTTCAATCAAAAAAATCCCAGTGCAGGAGCAACAGTTTGTAAACATCAAAAGGCAGCAAGCTATTAAGGAAAACCTTTATACATACCTCTTGCAAAAGAAAGAGGAAGTATCAATGAACTATGCTTCAACGCTGTCCAAAAGCCAAATCATCGACAGCGCCTATGCAGAACCGGTACAGAAAGCCAGAGCAATAATCGTTTACGCATTAGCTGTTTTAATGGGTCTAGTGGTCCCTGGTGCATTCGTTCATGCTAGAAGCAGCTTTTCAACTAAGGTGACTGAATTACAGGATCTAAAGTCGGTTTTGGACGCGCCTGTCATCTCAGAAATTGCGCAAAGTGCTTCATCTAACCCAATTGTGGTGGGCAGAACAGATTCCAACGAAACAAGTGAGCAATTCAGAGCATTACGAACCAAGCTTTCGTACTACTATGGCGGAAAGAAAAACGGCCGGGTTACCTTAGTGACCTCAAGTTCTCCCGGTGAAGGGAAAAGCTTCATTAGCTGCAATCTGGCCATTTCCCTTGCGGCAATTGGCAGAAAAACCCTACTTCTTGAATTGGATTTACGCAAACCTAAAGTTGCTCGTGCATTTGGATTACCTGATGGACATTTAGGGGTTACGGATTTACTAACAGGACAGGCTGACTTGTCTGAAACCTTGCAAACCACCGATTTTTCATCTGATCTGCAAATTATCAGCAGTGGAGCTTTTATTCCAAATCCATCTGATCTTTTGGAAAACGCTCTTGTGAAGGATTTTATCGACGATCTAAGAAATAGATTTGACGATATTATTATTGACAGTCCTCCGGTCCACTTGGTTCCTGACGCTCTGATACTTTCACCTCTGGCCGACCTCACGCTCTATACGATACGTCAAGGGCACACTGACCAGAGCGAGCTTCACTACATCAACGATTTAACCAGGCAAAAACAGCTTGTCAATGTACATATGGTTTTCAATGGCATACAGCGCCTGCGTTATGGATATGGATCAGAATATGATAGAAGTTACAGCTATCATAGCTCATCACAACCAAGCCGCGTACATAATGCCCTGTTCAGGAATTTCACCAGCCGGTTCTAGAATAAATTAAATTCACAAACTATTCGAAATTTCGAGCCTGACTAAATTCATTATTGTCCAGCACCGTATGTTTATAGCCTTTCAAATCGACCAAAGCACCCGAAATCTTATTTCGAGCGATCGTGAGATTGTTTGCTGTGCCCCCATTGCTGGCTATCGCATGAATAGGATATCCGCCCGATCTAACATCGTTTCCGATGATTTCATTGTCTATAATTTGTGCGCCATCCGCCAAAATGAGCAAAGTAAGATCGAATCCAGAGCCACTATTCGCAGAAGGAGCATAATAGACCTTATTGCTTCGAACTATAAGCCTTTGATCGACCGAACCGGCCGGTAAACTGCAGTAGTTATTGATGATTGATCTGAATACCTTAGTCTGATTCTCAACTATAAATTGATTGTCATGGAGTTCTATATTAAAATAGGGAGCGTCACTTTCGATACTTATACCCCTCGATTTTGGATTTTTAACAGTATTATTAACAACAGAACAGACAGGCTTATAAGAACCATAGATCTGGATTGCCCGATCGCAATTACTAATTGAACTACCAGATACCTTTGAAGTACCCTCAGTGAGTGGTAACGGAACTTTGTCGGTGAAATTTAACATAATGCCAGTACCCTCACCGGAAGGATCCGAAATTTCATTATTCTCCGCTACAACGTTATGGTTTCCACCAATTTCCAGATAATATATGCGTGCATCAAAAATCTTATTGTTCTTAATTGTAGTATTAATACCCACTGCGGAGATTCCAAATCCTTCATGTGCCTGGTCAGGATCCTTTCCTGTTCCGGAAATTGTATTTCCTTCAATCAAGGTACCATCTACATCTCCCCAGTCTTCAATTCCAATTCTACCTGCATTTTCAACCAAGTTATTGAGAATTTGGCAGCCGGTAATTCTTACATCCGAATTGCCATTGGCCGTTAGAGCGTTGGAGTGTGCATTAACGATCTTGTTGTCCTGCACGCTAGTAAAACTTGCCCCGTTCTCCGCATACTTAATACCTAGTCCACTTACGATATTATTTTTTATGACTGTGTTTTTTGATTTTGGCCCAGAAACCCAAACCGCTTCGGCACCAGAAATTCCATATGGCTGATCAAATTCAAAGCTATTATTGTCAATTATCGAATTGGTGCTGTTATAAACATATATACATGCGTCCGACCAGCCTGATAACTGAAAAGCTGCCTTTCTTGACAAAAATTTCAGCCCAGTGATGCTACATTTATCAACATTGTTAAGACTGAAGAATCTGCCATATTTTAGCATGGTCCCCGTCATCGCTGGTCCTGCTTTGACAATTGCACCATTTTTACCAATAACCTTACAGCCTGATTTTAATATTATTGTTCCATTAATAAGATATTCACCACCGTCAAAAATGATTTCAGTGTCTTCGGCTTGATCAATAAGCGCCTGAATGGCATCAGTATCATCATCTAGGCCATTCCCTTTTACTCCCCACTGTCGAGCATCCAGCGTAGACTGCTCGACAAAATGGTTACCTACATTTGGAGGGATGGTTATAGGTTGACTAGAGTCATAGAAAAATCCGGCGAAGGTTATCACCCAAGCGTTAAACAGAGAAATTGCCATTGTGAATTTTAAATTGTATTTATAGATACTATGGTTAGTGTATAATTTTTACTACAATGTACCAAGATAATATCGAATAAATTAATTCTATATACAGTTGCAACTAATTCTTTTTTTTTCAAGCCAGGCCGAGCTGTTAATTCGTGTTATAACTGCCGTCGCATAAGCTCTTTAATAGGAGAATCGTGGTAAATCAAAAAAAATGAAAATAATATCAAAAGATGAAAACCGTTATAGTAAAATACACAAAATAATTGGTTAATGCATAGTAATTCAATAACTTAGCAACCAGTTAATCACCTCGACGTTACTCCTCTAAATTGTAATTTTTTAATGCAAGCCGCAAAAAGAATAGCCAAGAACACTGCCATTTTGTATGTCCGAATGGCAGTCACGGTACTCATTTCTCTTTATTCGACAAGACTCATCTTGGGTTCGCTGGGTACAGAGGATTTTGGGCTTTTCAATGTCGTCGGAGGGCTCATTGCAATGCTCGGATTTCTAAATGCTTGTATGGCCGAAGCTACACAACGCTTCATGTCTTATGCACAAGGCGAGGGTGACATTGCCAAGATTAAAAAGATTTTCAATGTAAGCATCCTGCTTCATTTCATCATTGCATCTTGTCTTCTTCTCTTTTTGGAGATATCTGGTTATTTCTTCCTGAATTATGTGTTGAATATTCCTCCGGACCGACTACACGCAGCTCAGGCGATCTATCAGTTTATGATCATAAGTACGCTGTTCACGGTAATTTCTGTCCCTTACGATGCCGTCATAAACGCGCGAGAGAACATGTTTCTGTTTGCAATACTGGGCATTTTCGAATCGGCTCTGAAGCTCATAATCGCCTTTGCCATTTTCCAAGCAGAAGGGGACAAGTTGATTTTATACGGCTCATTGATGGCAATTCTCTCGATACTCTTGTTATTTATACGGGTGTATTACTGCAGAAAGACTTATGATGAATGCGAACTGGCTATAAAAAAGCACTTCGATAGTAAATTGATGAAAGAGCTATCTGTTTTTGCAGGTTGGTCGCTGTTAGGGTATTCAACCGGCATGATGGCATTCTACGGACAGGGTATTTTGCTAAACATATTTTTCGGGACGGTAGCGAACGCTGCACAAGGTGTAGCCACCCAAGTTAGTGGGCAGTTAGGAACATTCGCTCATATCCTGTTGAGAGCCCTAAACCCGACGATTGCGAAAAGTGAAGGTTCCGGTGACAGAGATGCGATGATAAAGACGGTGATGTTCGGTAGCAAGATCTCTTATTATCTACTGATAATTCTTTACATTCCTATGATCATAGAAATGCCTTTCATTTTGAAATTATGGTTGAAAGATGTTCCGGAATTCACTGTCATTTTTTGCCAGCTTTTGTTAGTCAGAAATTTAGTGGAACAAATCTTTCTGACATTGGTGACAGCGATATCTGCGGTTGGGAATATTAAAAAATATCAGTTGATAGGCGCATTCATCTCGATATTTCCTTTACTCGTAACTTATCTTGTTTTCGATAACGGCTATCCGCCATACGCACTATACTACGTATACATTTTATATTCAGTTGCAATGGCAGCCAATATTTTGTATTTCTCAAACCAATTGTTTCAATTACCTGTCAATGCGTTCCTATACAATGTAGCTTTCCGATGCACGCTGACGACCATCATCTGTTTAGTTATTGCCGCCTTACCGCTTTTGGTGCTTGATCCTGGACTTTACCGCATCTCGGCGGTGTCCTTACTAAGTCTCCTTTCGTTTCTGATGATTGCTTGGAATATTGGATTATCTGCTCAGGAACGCCACGATGCTGGTCAGCTGGTCAACCATTTTTTGTCAGGATACCGGCCTAAATTCAGACGCTTAATTAATCACTATCTCTAATCAATGATTCGCCATCGGCACTGGTTACCAAATGTCTTATGAAAAATTACCATTTGAAGTTCCTTCGAAAATTATATCTCCGTGTTACGGAGAGGGAGTTGAATTCCGGCAGGAATTGGAATATGTTTTCCAATAAACAATATGCAAACGAGCTGATTTACAACACGCTGCAAAAAGATGAACCTTGCATGATTGCCCGTTTCGGGTCAACAGAGATGCAGTGCTTAATTAACTTCCTTGGCGTTAAGGAGAACCAAAAAAGTTGGCTTCAATATGTAAAAGGTGCATCACTACCTTGGTGGTGGGAGCCAGCAACAATAAATCAAATGGAACAGTTTTCAGGTTTTTTCCCGAAGGATCCAAAAAGCATTGAGGAATTCTGCGAACTGATGATCGAAGATATTCCGCAGGTGGACATTTTAGGCTCTTGGCTAAAAGAGGAAGATCATTTCAGCGAATCGATGGGGAATACAAAACGTGTAGTCTTGGAAGATCTGGAACCTTTCTTTTGTACTAATCCGTGGACAAGAGCTTTGAGAGGCAAAAAAGTGCTTGTTGTACACCCATTTGCTGACACTATTGAGCAACAATACAGAAACCGGGAAGTTCTTTTTGATGATGATCTCCTTCCTCTTTTTGATCTAAAAACCATCAAGGCGGTTCAGACAGTCGCGGGCGAGAGAAGCGAATTCTCCAGCTGGTTTGAGGCATTGGAATGGATGAAATCACAAATCGATTCGGTGGACTATGATATCTGTATTATCGGTTGCGGAGCCTACGGATTTCCCTTGGCAGCTCACGTAAAACGACGTCAGAAAAAGGCAATTCATCTCGGCGGTGCTACACAATTGTTGTTTGGAATTAAAGGGAAGAGATGGGAAAAATTCATTGTTTGGCCGTATATCAATCTCTTCAATGAGTATTGGGTGCGTCCTGGTCAAAAAGAAAGACCTAAGAATGCGGTTGTAGTCGAGGACGCATGTTACTGGTAACTATGAAATTAGCAAATTTACTTACGCGAACTTTCGGGTTACCTTTTGGCTTGATTCGGGGCATTTGGAAGATTGCCTGCGATGGTTCGCGGGACATCAGTAATAAAAGAAAATACCCTCAGTCCCTCATTGACAACGGGTGTTGTTTTACTGAAGATACTATTATTGGTAAAAACGCGCAAGTTTTGCGGGGATCTTTTATCAACCACAGCCAAATAGGAGCCTATTCTTATGTTGGTTTTAATGCCATGATCCAAAACGCTATTATTGGTAACTACTGTTCGATTTCTACCGACGTGCGTATCGGATTAGGAAGCCACCCACTGCATTTGTTCTCTACATCACCGATATTTTACAGGAAGAACAATACGCTTAAAATTCAACTCATCGAAGAAGACCTGCTGTTTGAGGAGTATAAACCTATCATCATAGGAAGTGATGTATGGGTCGGTGCAAATGTGATTGTAATGGATGGTGTGGAGGTAGGCCATGGTTCAGTAATTGCGGCAGGCGCAGTGGTAACAAGAGACGTTCCGCCTTACGCAGTAGTAGCCGGCATTCCGGCAAAAATTATCAAATACAGATTTTCACCGGAGAAGGTACAGATGCTGCTCGAAAAAGCTTGGTGGAGAAAAAATCCAGAAGAAATTCATGCAATGCAAACGGAGCTCAACTCCATCTGCGGAACTGAGATATCATAAATAATCATAATTGGTAATGCAAAGAGTCTTCACAATCTTTTTCAAGGGCACACGGAGGGTTGCTATGCTTTTATCCGACCTATGCAGTCGGATCGTGTGTCAGGTGCTATTTTATTTAAATGGGATTCACTACGAAAGCTTCCGAACGAGTGGCCTCCCCTTCATTTCTGTGGCGTCGGACGGTGAGTTTCGTATCGGCTCCAGTTTTAACATGAATAATTCTCTCAGGTCTAATCCGATAGGTTGCGCCCAACCATGTATCTTTTTTGTAGATAGAGGAGCGAGTTTGATTATCGGTGACCATGTAGGAATCAGCCAGACAGCACTTATATGTCACATTGGTATTACTATTGGTGATTATGTCAAAATAGGAGGCGGTGTTTGCATTTATGACACGGATTTTCACTCACTGGATCCCGAACTACGAAGAAATCCGGCGTTGGATTTTAAGCAAAAAATCAAAAAGCCCATTATCATCAAAGACAATGCATTCATCGGAGCACATTCTACCATCCTGAAAGGTGTTACAATTGGCAAAAACTCCGTAATTGGCTCAGGGTCTATGGTAACCAAAAGCATACCTGATAACGAAATCTGGGCTGGAAATCCGGCGAAATTCGTCAGAAAAATTAACCTCACAGATCAGGTAACTGCTAAATTCACACCGCTTTTTCAAGTCAAATGAAACTAGATATTGGAAGACTGATTCCATACACATTTTTGCTTATTACCATTTCCTCAGTAAACCAGTGGATGAAATTTCCCATCGGAAATACTGTAATCTGGTGGAGCATTTACGCAATCATAATTTCCCTTTTCATAGCCGCTAAAAAGAATTATTATGACAGTTCAAATGAAAAAAGCATTCGCTTTTTGCTCGCGTTTCTCGTGTGGAATATCATTTGCATTGCGCGTGGTTTGTGGGTTGCAGAAAATTACTGGGAATGGAAAAACCTGGTGGGTGTTGGTATGGTGTTGTTGCTACCTTTCTCTATTTATATCAGCGCCAACCCTTCCCTGGTCCAAAATATTGTGTCAGCTTGGATGAAGTATGCGTTACCGGCCTTTTTTTTAATGCTACCTTTTTTCATTGCAGGTGATGCCATTGGAAGATACCTTGTCCCGGTAAGTTTTATGCTTCTATTTTTTGCGCTCCTTCCCTTAAAATGGAAGATTGTAATGTGTGTAGCTACGGTCTTTGTGATTTTTTCTGCACTCAACGCCCGCAGCAATGTTATTAAGTTTGGGATTTCAGGTATTCTGGGACTTGTCTATTATTTCCACCGATACATTCCCATGGTAGTATGGAAATCAGCCAGAATACTTTTTTTTGTAGTTCCTATTTGCTTTTTCTCGCTAGCTGTCAGTGGGTCTTTTAATATCTTCAAGATATCCGAATACACGGGTGGCGAGATAACTGCCCGAGTAAGCGATCAGGGGGCCTATGTTGACGAAAATTTGGCTGCTGATACTCGTACAGATATTTACCAAGAAGTTATCTTTTCAGCTATAAACCATCATTACGTCTGGTTTGGGCGAACACCGGCCAGGGGAAATGAATCGAAAATGTTTGGCGACTATGCCTTGGATGTATTAAAGACCGGCAAAATGGAAAGATACAGCAATGAGGTATCGATTTTAAATATTTTTACCTGGACAGGAGTCGTAGGTGTTTGCCTCTATTTTCTGTTATTTTTCAGCGCATCTTATTGGGCGATCTATAGATCAAATAGTGCGATAATGAAAATAGTCGGCCTCTCGGTTTCCTTCAGATGGCTTTATGCGTGGATCGAGGATTTCAGTGAATTTGATCTTTCATATCTTTTTTTGTGGGTGATGATTGGTATGTGTTTCTCCAAGTCCTTCAGGGCCATGGATGATTTAGATTTTAAATATTGGATTTGGGGAATTTTTGATAGACGATACCGGGAGATCTATGCGATCCAAAGTCCATCGATAGATACAATTCCCGAAAATAAGCTAACAATCGAATGATATGAATTACAAGAATACACTATTAATTACCTTTCCTGTTGATTTGGGAAATAGAACATTAGAATCCAATTTTCAGGCCATTTTCATTGAAGATATGGATAACTATCGGTTTGCAAAGGAGCATGCGACGGATGCGAATTCAGGTATGACGACTTTGACCAAAAGTATTGGATACCGCTTTAAGTCTGCGCTAGGTCTTAGGAAAATTGTTTCTGATTACACTAAACAGGGGAAAAACATTGTATTCCATGGAATAAGTCCTGCTTTATTTTCCTATGGCATTTGGAAGCCTTCTAATACATCAATCATTGTCGATTGGACCAGGGGTTTATATCCTTCAACACTTAGGGAACCGTTTAAGAAAGATATTATATTTACTATACATCGAAAACTGCTATCTGCATGCCCCCGCATTCTATGCCAAACTGATGCAGTAAGGGAAAATCTTATCAACGTATATGGAGTAAATAGATCCTCAACTTTTAAAGTACTTGCTCCATTCCAAGTAGAAAAATTGGACATCCCTCCAAGACACACACCCACTAGGCCTCGCGTTCTATTTGCCGGTGGTGACTTGAAAAGGAAAGGTGGTGATATTATTTTAGAAGCACTAAGAAAAGGAATGTTTGATAAATGTTCCCTCACTATGATGACAAATGATTCAGCGGCAGACGTAAACGGAGTAAACTTCCTACCAGGAGTGAAATACGGAAGTGAGCAGCATCGAAAGGCTTTTGAAGATCACGATATCTTGATATTACCAACCAGGATTGATTCATATCCCCAGGTTGTAGGGGAAGCTGCCGCTGCCGGCCTCGCCGTAATTACAACTAAGTTTGCTCTCGGAGCCACCGAGGTAGTTTTGGACGGACAAACCGGATATATTACTGATACGCCCACGCAATGCATAGACCGCCTTCAAGATCTCCTTAACAACCCGTCTTTGATTGATGACTTCAAAATCCAGGGCTATAAGGTGATGCATAAGAAATTTTCACGCGAAGCCATAAGAAAATCGTATTTACAAGTCATTGAAAGAGACATTTAGATAGTTAAGAAGTGATATTACCCGTAAATTTTAAAAGCTGATTAATGATACACATTGCAGTTCTCATGACCTGCCACAATCGAAAAGTGCAAACCCTCCACTGTCTGCAAAATTTGTTTTCTCAGCAAGGATTACATCATTCATTCACGTTGCGTACATATCTCGTTGACGATGGTTCAACGGATGGAACCGGCGAGGCTGTATGTAAGAACTATCCACAAGTTCGTGTAATTAACGGAAATGGGGAACTCTATTGGAATCGAGGAATGTATACGGCATGGAAAGTTGCAGCGGCAGACAAATGCGACTCGTACTTATGGCTCAACGATGATACAGAATTATATCCTGATGCAATCAAGCAAATGTTGTTGGCAGCATCACTAACGAATTACAAGTCTATCATTTGCGGAAGTATTGAATCTCCAACCAACAAGGGAGAGCTTACCTACGGTGGTGGTTCATCCAGAAATAATAGCTATGTCGGAAATTATCCAAATGGAGAAATAGAGGCTTGTAATATTATCAATGGAAACTGCGTGTTGATACCTTACGAAGTCTTTCTAGCCGTTGGGAACCTGGATTGGCGGTTTATACACGCCATAGGAGATAATGACTATGGACTGAGGGCTCATAAGAAAGGTATCCTATCTTATTCAACAGGCGTTTTTGTCGCTTCTTGCGCTAAAAATGAAACACCTCCGAAATGGTGTATGCCCGAAACGAACTTTATAGATCGAATTAAGAACCTGTATTCACCGCTTGGATATAGTCATCCGGTTGAATTCTTCATATATGAGAAAAGACATTTCGGTTTGCTAATTGCTTTAAAACATTATTGTTCCATTCACCTACGGTTATTCATACCAAAACTTTGGAAGTAACGGCATTTTAGCCGAGACCCATAAAAATTCTCTTATGAAAAAGGTTTTATTATCCGCTTTTGCATGTGATCCAAGCCAGGGTTCGGAACCAGGGTATGGATGGAACTGGGCAACTGGCTTAGCGGGGAAAGGTTATGAAGTTCACTGCATGACACGTGGCGAAGGCAGAGAGAACATTGAAGCCTTCGAGAAACCGGCAAATCTGCATTTTCATTACATAACTCTGCCTTTGGGCCTAGAAAAGATGTATTCGTTTTCACAGGCAAGCATGTACTTGTATTATATGATTTGGCAGCAACTTGCATTAAAAAAAGGAAAATCACTTCATAAAAAAATCAGCTTCGACGTCATCCACCATGTTACTTGGGGCAGCATTCAAATGGGTTCTTTCCTTTATAAAATACCTGTCCCATTTATATTTGGCCCTTCCGGTGGAGGACAGTTCTCACCGGTGGCATTCAAAAAATATTTCGGAAACAGTTGGAAAGTAGAAGAAACCCGGGTGAAAGTATCCGCGTTTCTATTGAAGTACAATCCCGCCTGTAAAGAAATGATTAGAAAGGCCGCAGCAATCTGGGTTTCCAATCCTGACACTTCACAACTTGTACATAATGCTAATGGCACAAAAGTGTTCAGCACCATGGACGCAGCGTTACCGCATAGTTTTTATCCCCCAAAATTCGAGCCAAAGCTAGGAAAAGCCAATGTCTTGAGATTATTATGGGTTGGGAGGTTTATGCCGAGAAAAGGGCATATGTTGCTTCTTGATGTAATGGAGAATCTCAGGGACTATCCTGGAATTACATTAACAATGATTGGAGATGGGGAGCAGAGAGAGCTTTTTGAAGAATCTGTTGTGCAAAGAGGTCTGCAAGATGCCGTATTCTCAAAAGGTAAAGTTTCATTCTCCCAAGTCAAACATTTCTATCAGCAATTCGATGCATTTTTCTTTACCTCCTTACGAGATTCATGTCCTGCGCAATTGGTTGAAGCTATGGCCTATGGTATGCCCGTAGTCACGCTCAACCTTCATGGCCAGGCAATTATCGTCAATGAAAAAACTGGCTTTAGATGTGCTTGTGAAACCCCTGAGCAGGCGATCGAGGCATTGACCCATGCTATACTGAGATTATATCGAGAACCGGGGCTTTTAACAGAGATGAGCGCGGATGCTCATGCCTTTGCTTTGGATCAAACCTGGGATCAAAAAATCTCCAAAATAACTGCTAATTCTTATCCGGCCTAGTACAGCATGGGCTACCGCTATAAATAGCAAGAAGTCCGAAAAGCAGTTGATTAAAAACCTATGATAAACTTATTAAAATATTTACGCGACTTAGCGTTAAGATGTATTGTGCTACGCCGATATCAAATCGCAAGGGGTTTCCACGCAGGGGTAAGAGTACGTATTTGGGCCAGGGATGTGCTAATTATCGGGGAAAATTTTTATATAGGTCGCGACTCGCAGATTGAAACAGATTGCATAATTGGTGATAATGTGATAGTTGCCAATAAAGTTGGAATTGTAGGCCGTTACGATCATCATTATCAGCAGATAGGTACTCCCATCCGACTGGCATCAAGTATTCGACAACCCAGCTATAACTGGAAAGGCAAAGGCATAATCACCCGGATCGGAGACGATGTCTGGATAGGATACGGCGCAATAGTTTTGGGTGGAGTCGCTATTGGAAGTGGTGCTATTGTCGCTGCGGGAGCGGTTGTAACCAAAGATGTTGAACCGTACACCATTGTGGGTGGAAATCCAGCCAGAAAAATAGGCGATCGATTTAGTAATCCGGAAGATAGATTCAAACATTGCACACTCTTGAAATCGCTCTAGTATTTTTGAATAATAAGCTTTCTTTATCATTATGTTTTCAACTCCTATTCTTTTCCTGATTTTTAACCGGGTCGATGTCACCCAGAAAGTCTTCGACCAAATTAAAAAAGTTAGACCAAAGTATTTATATGTAGCGGCAGATGGGCCCCGTAAGCAAAAAGATACTGATATTATAAAATGTGAAGAAACGAGACGGATCATAGATCAAGTCGATTGGGATTGTGAAGTACAGACCTTATTCAGAACACAAAATATGGGTTGTGGCCCCGCAGTAGCAACCGCTATTTCCTGGTTTTTTGAACAGGTTGAGTCAGGAATTGTTTTGGAGGATGATTGTTTTCCCAATACTACATTTTTCCCATATTGCGAGGAACTCCTAGAAAAGTACAAGGATGCTGAACAGATAAAATTCATAGGAGGGAATAATTTTCAAAATGGCCAGAAACGTGGTGAAGCAAGCTATTACTTATCTAGGTATCCGACATCATGGGGATGGGCTTCCTGGCGGCGAAGCTGGCAAGCATTCAATCCAGATATCAGTGATTGCAGAGAAGTCATTGAGAGCGGTCAGATTGATAACATATTTAACACTACTAAAGAAAAAAAACATTGGATTAATTCGTTGGTTAAAGCCAGCAATGAAAGAAATAGCGTCTGGGATTTCTATTTTTATTTCGCAATTTGGAAACGGGATGGATTGTGCATAACTCCGAATAAGAACCTTGTTATTAATCTTGGTTTTTTCGATCAGGGAACGCACTATTTTTTAAAGGATTCCACCAAGACCAATGTAAAAGCAGAAGAGATGGACCTTCCTATGGTGCATCCGGATTCTTTGCAGGTAAACCGGCAAGCAGACAGATATACTTTTGACCATTTTTACAGTCATTCACCTCAACGGGCGTTTAGACTTATTCGGGAAAACGGAATAGGATCTATTTTAAGGTACTTCTATATCAGATTCATCAAAGAAAATGATTAACAATCTTTAGCTTGTAGCTATATTACCTCACTTACTTAATATTACTCTCCTCAATCAAAATTACCAAGAATATGAACTTACGTAAATACAAAATTTTTATATTGGGAATGGCGTCAATAACTGTTATTGGCATGTCCTATTATTTGATAGACCGATTTTCATATGCTAGAGAAAAATCTTTCTATCGAATCAGCAATAAAGAAAATAGTACACTTCAAATTGGAATTATCGGGGACAGTTGGGCCGATGGAGATGAATTAAAATTGCTTTTGTCAAAGGATCTTGCGTCACGTGAGGTAAAAAATACAATAATCTCATCTGGTCAGTCAGGAGCCAAAAGCAAGGCGATCTATCAAAACTTATTTAGCGAAAGCAATGATAGGTTCTCTACTAAGTTCATTGTCGAACGTAACCCTAAATATTGCATAGTCTTTGCCGGGGTTAACGATGCAATTGGCCAGCTAGGAGCCGATTATTACACACATCACATGTCGTTGATCATAAAAACACTAATACATTACAAAATCAAGCCGGTTATTGTAGAGTTACCCGAATTTGGAATTATTGAACACACTGGTCAAATGAACTACCTGGCGAGAGAGCGAAACAAAGTGTTTGCTACGTTCACAAATTCAGGTAAACTTGATAACATAAAAGCATACAGGAGGGCACTAGTGGAGACCTTAAAATCCGAGAATTTAATGAAGAGTGTTATTTTCGTCCACTTTGACAAGGTTTGCACCGATTACGATAATTGCAAGGATCTTTTTGCAGATTACGCTCATTTATCGAGCAAAGGTAAAAAGCTCCTTAGCGGAGCAATTAATAGTGAATTAGAAAAAGACATAAACGCTCAATAGACTTATTATCTGGACAAGTGTACGACGAAGGTCACTATCTCAAAATCTGTGTAAATGGAAATCGGATACTATTTTTCCAAACGACCAATACCTTTCCATTCCCTTTTCATGAGGAACTGTTCTTCTTTTTTGTTTCCGTCAGCTATTTCTTTCGAATAAACATCAAGATTTGCGCCCACCAGCTTTGCATCTATCAGAATGTTGGCTTTCTGGGTGACTCCGTTGTAATGATATTCGATATTACGGTCAATCAAGAACTTATCTACCTCGGTAATTTCAATTTGATCAATCACGCTTTCAACAGGATTGTCCGGATCGTATGGCCCTTGATAACCCTCTGGTTTGACGAAATTAGTTGCAGCATATTGGTTAATCCGGATGTGGTTGTTATCGATTTTTGAGATAGTCCATCTGATAAGAAATTCGATCGGATAACCATCATAATTTACCTTCTGACTATTGATATACGAGCCAACTAGCTCACCGGTGATGTCCGCGATTTGCTCTGGTTCTGGCTCTGAATCACTTTTACAGGCCCCCAATCCGATGGTTAATGCCAATACAAAAAAAAATTTCTTCATCCGCATGCTTGGTTAACTATGTTATTTTATTGCCAGAGGTACTGATGAATGTTTGACGTCATCAATTATTTTGCTTGGCACTGATATGACCCTCCACAATTTCGGTCAATATTATACAAGTATAGGTTATTAACTCATGGTGAACATGTGTTTTGGGGTGATCAATGCAAAAGCCATGGTGTACGTATGATTTCGTGAAGTTTATGGCAAAGGTCGTTGATTCGCAGGGCAACACGTTAATTAAAGCTGGAACGCAGGGCTTGTTAGTCTCCGGGTGCTGGGGCTCGCCTGGGATGGTCTAAGAATTGCATGGATAGTACCTATACCTTTCCCTCCCATTCATTCAAAACCTTCCCGGATTAATTTCACATCAAAAATGCCGATTTTCCGGACGTATCAAATGGAGTAATAAAAATCCCATGAAAGCAGTTAACATCATTTTCCCACACCAACTATTTGAAATAAACCCGATTGCCGAAAACGGTTTTCCGGTTTATTTGCTGGAAGAGACATTGTATTTCAAGCAGTTTGCATTCCATAAGCAAAAAATCGCTTTTCACCGGGCCACAATGAAATGGTACGCCGCTTTTCTGGAAGCCAAAAATGTGGAAGTATTTTATATAGAATCGGCCAGCCCGCTCTCAGACGTGCGGAAGATGGTTGCTGATTTGAAGTCAAAAAATGTTGAGATCATACATTACATTGACCCCACTGATAACTGGCTGGGACAACGCCTGGCCTCAGCTGCTGCCAAAGCGAACATAGTACTCATTGAATACCAAAATCCTTTATTTTTGAATAGTAAGGAAGAATTGGGTGCATTTTTTCAGCAAAAAAAGAAGAAGTTTTTCCAGACTGAGTTCTACATTCAGGAGCGGAAAAAACGCAAAATCCTCATAGACGATACAAATGAGCCGGTTGGTGGCTCATGGAGCTACGATGTCGATAACCGCAAAAAATATCCCCGCAAAAAACAGCCTCCGCACATTGCTTATCCTGAAACAAACGAATTTTATGAGGAAGCGAAAGCGTACGTTCAGCGGCATTTCAATGACAATCTCGGCTATCTAACTAGGTATTCCTTTTATCCGGGGGATCACACCGCAGCAAAAAACTGGCTCAACGATTTCCTCGTCAATCGTTTTCAGGAATTCGGGCCCTATGAAGATGCGATCGTGAAAGAAGAAAGCATTTTACATCACGGCATGCTCACTCCGATGCTGAACGTAGGGTTGATCACCCCTCAGGTTATTCTTGATGCGGTACTTGAATATGCTCAACGAGAAGATACTCCATTGAATTCTACTGAGGGTTTTATCCGACAGATCATTGGCTGGCGGGAATTTATGCGGGGTTTTTACGAATCCAAAGGCTCAGTTTCGAGGACAAAAAACTACTGGAATTTCACCAGAAAAATACCCGAGTCCTTTTACAATGGGACAACTGGAATTGAGCCCGTGGACAGCACTATCAAGAAGGTTCTCGAGCGTGGATATTGCCATCACATTGAGCGTCTGATGGTTTTGGGAAATTTCATGTTATTATGCGAGTTCGACCCGGACGATGTGTACCAATGGTTTATGGAATTGTTTATCGATGCGTATGACTGGGTGATGGTTCCGAATGTATATGCCATGAGCCAGTTTGCCGATGGCGGACTGATGGCCACCAAACCGTACATAGCCAGCAGCAATTACATTCTGAAAATGAGTAATTACGAAAAAGGCCCATGGCAGGAAATCTGGGATGCCCTCTTTTGGCGCTTCATGCACGTGCACCGCAGCTTTTTCCAGCAAAATCCAAGGATTGGAATGCTACTGGGAAACTTTGATAAAATGGATGCAAAAAGACAAAAGGATTTACTGAATACGGCGCAAAGGTTTTTAATGTCCCTGGATTGAATAGCAGGTCAAATAACTAAAAATCTCTTAAGCTCAACTCGGTCCGGCACGACAACTTTCCAGATTCACCTTGTTTGTATGCCTAGAAAACAGCATTTACGCTTTGTCCCGCCATTCCGCCAACGGGCATCCTGAAAGTTAGTAGCGTTTGACCCGCGCCGGCGTCCGAACTTTGAACCTGATCGGAAACCGGTTTCAGTTTGGAGCTTACTTCCAATTGCAGCTGTGAATGGTTGCCGGTAGGATCGGAAACGGTCAGCTTTGTCACTTTGTCCCCTTTTACTTGTAGCATTACCATACAAGCTTCTTTTGCCGCAACGGATAGTCCCTTTGCGATCTGAATTTTACCAGGCTTATAAAACACAATTTGAACCACACCCAGACCCACGTGATGCACAGCCTGCATTTCGGGTGAATTGGCGATGATCCGGACAGGCAGGTTTCGGCGATAGGCTTCGATTTCGGAAGCTTTTATTCCGGCTACAACAATGTACTGGTAGTCTGCATCGGAAGGTCTTGTACCGTGATCGAGCCAGGCCTTGAAAACGTCCTTGCTGACCTTCTCGTCGGTAGCCCAGGAATGGTGATTGATTTCCCGCCAGCTGCCTGTTTGCTGCTGATTGCTTACATGCAAACTCACCGGTTTTGTAAAAATATAAGCCGTGCTGTCATGGTGCACCCAGCTTGCTTTGTCCAGCTTATGCCCGCCTTTTTCGAGCGTACGGATCTTGCCTTCCACCCCGGCCGACACCTGCTCGGTTAACAGGCTTTGGTTCAGTGTTGTTACCACATTATAATCCGAATCCGCAGTAATGCCTGCTCCGAGTGCTACAAATTCTTTGTCGAAAAAGAACCATGCTTTCTTTGCCTTCAAAGGATCGTGCACGCTGGCGAAATCGAATGCAGCCGCTCCGTAGCGCTGATCGGTTACCCCGCCTGTAAAATCGTTGATACCCGGTTTGGCAAGTTCTTTCCAATGCGGCAGCTCAGGCTTTTGCAAAACAGTTGTTCCCGGTATTTTTTGCCAGTCCCAAGCCGGAAAAATCCCGTCGTATTCTTTGCCCGTCCGCGAAATAAAGTTGCTTCCGTCGCCGTAATGGTGGTTTTTAATTCCCTCCTCATTGTGAGGCTGCTCCATGTTGGCGGCCCGCTTGCTGTGCATCCGTACCGAAACATAATAGTCCGGGCGCTGATGCGTGTAATAATGCGAATGCCAGAAATAGTAATCGCGAGTCAGGTTCGCCTTTGCTTCCCCTTTTCTGATCCGGATGATATTTTCCAGCTCCGCTTTTCGGTAGGAAGTCGCCGTCAGCAAGTTTTCTGCCAGTTCCGGGCCGGCAGGTTTCAATGCACCTTTCCTACTAATGCCCCGGTTTTCAGCCCCGGGATCGGGATATCTTCCGTAAATGTGCGATTGAGAGATCCCATCCAGGAAGTAATCGACCAGCAGCTTCATCGGCTCGTCGGGTAGCCTGAATTTCGTGCCTTCGGTTTTGACGGCCCAATACGCAAATGCATTCGCATATCCGGTGCCGTAAGCCAGTGTCGAGATCACATTATCAGTCCGGTGGTGAAAGCTGAGATCCGGCTTCAAGCCCCGGCCGGTTGAGACTTTGATTTCAGAAACCATTACCTCCATTACTTTGGTCAACACTTCGGGATTACGTTGAAAAAGCGCCTGTTTGGCCCGCATTCCCGCAATCTGTATCAGGTCGCCGCCCGGTCGGGCACCGGAAGCTTCCATATTGGCCCGGCCTGCTATTCTTACGCCTTCTTTCTTCTGGTTCTCGGTCAGTTCCTCGTCCATGACGAGCAGAATGTTGACCATTAGGTGAGGAGTTCCCATTTCGTTCCACCACCAGTTTTCACAAATAAAATCATGTGCAAACCAGTAATCGAGCGCATTGGAAACTACTTTTTTTACTTCCGGTTTACCAAAATAGGCGGAGCCTGGTTTTTTCAATGCACGTGCCAGTTCAAGCATATTGTTGAGGTGCTCGCTGTGCTCAAATCCCGTGCGTGAAACGTCCGTATAATTGATCCCGGGCCAGGTACCATCTTGTTTTTGAGTGCTAATCAACTCTTCAATGTGCTTTGCATCGACTGTCGGTTTAAGCAGATCTTCCACCACGCGTTTCCTGATTTTTTCAAGATCCGCGTCAGGCTTACCCTGGCCGGCTTCAACAGGTATAGCAACGTTCTCACCAGGTTTACGCAATTGCTGAGCGTAGGTGAGCTGCGCCAGAAGAATGCATAGGATTAAGACTTTTTTCATCAGGTTCAGGATAATGTCAATCAAGTTCTACTTCCAGGACGAAATAGGCTTCACTTTCGGAAGTTGCGCAGATGGTGAGAAAATCGCATTAAAGCTTTCAGCTGAATTCGCGGGGATGGTCGCTTCAAAGCCTACAAATTGCGTGTTCGGATTAGGCGCGTCGTAATCGTGGGTCGGGGTGGTAGGCCAGGTTTTGATCTCAATGTTTGCTTTCGTTTCAAACACAATCAACATTTTCTTTCCATTCTGCGACAGCTCTACCGTTTTCCCGTCGACCACTTTTACAGTCGCGCCGGTGAGCAGGTTCCAGCGCATTTTGGTCGGCTTATCTCCCGTTTTCACTTCATCCCTGACCACAACCCACTTTTGCTCCCGGATCGCAATGCCGCGTTTCGCAGCAGTAATCTGGCCTTTATATAGATCGGAAAGGTCAGTAACGGCTACCATTTCCGACTTACTGTCCGACCACGAGTCGATTTTGGCATAACCTTTCGCATTCATCAGCTGACCGTCAAAAGACAATGTATTGTGCGCAAAATTATTCAGACGAAATACTTCCCAGCGTTGCGAGTTCTGCGTGCGGTTCCACAGGTCCACTCCTTTTGTTTCCAAAGAATTGTAATCCTGCATACCAAAATCCATCGCCCAACGCTCTCCCTGCGCATCAATCACGAAAGAGCCGATATCCATGTGCGCGTGGTTTACGGAAGGCGATCCTGTTTTCAGACCTACAAAAATCGCATTCGGGTCCGTCCAGGAAGTGCGCATGAGCGCAACCGGCGAAGGCCCCTGCCCTACCCATTGCTTTTTTACCGGCGCCTTAATCGCGCCGAGATCCGTTTTAATACCCCAAACCAGCAATGCGGGTATAATGCGGTTGCGCACATTGTTGCCGGTCTTATCGGAAAGCAATGTTTTCTGCGTCCACAGCAGCGAGGGGTCACCGGTCTTTTCAGCATACCAAAACATCGCAGGGCTAAGTCCCTCTTTCAGTCCACTGTCGCCCCAATTGTGCGCAAGGCCGGTAGGCCCGAGTAAGTTTTGAAGAAATCCGGCGGTTTTCAGAAAACCGGGCGATTGTGAAAGGCCGAAGTCTGTACCCAGCGCTTTTTCAATCGCACTGATAAACAACACATTGAAACTGGTTCCATAACCCCAGTAGCTAAATCCTTCCGGATAGGCTCCGTCGGGTTCGTATGAGGGAATCATGGCTTTTGGAATAGTGGCAACAGCTCTTGAAATTACATTAGCCGCAATTTCAGGCTGGCTTTCCGCGATAGCCAATGCGCCAAAAGAGATTCCGGCGTTGCAAACCTGGTTCCAGTTATGCTCGGCATTTAAGAAAGAACTATGCTTTTTTTCAAATGAAGGTTCAATTCCTTTTTTAAGAATAGCTTCACTGATCGTGGTTTTTGCCTGAGTTGAAAGTCCGTCGTAAAGCCAGTCGTAGCCAATTGCCACCGCCATTGTCATTTCGGCCACATCCAGAAAGTGCGTCGGGTTCCAGTCTTCGAAAGCAGACACCGCCAGCATTTCCTTTTCCGCACGCCTGAGATACTTCTCATCTTTGGTGGTGCGATAGGCATATGACAATTGAAAAACCCGTCTTAAACATTCCCGCGATTTGTCCAGGAGCCTTTTGCCGATTTTAATCCGCTCCACGGGTGGCGTGTCAATCAGCTTGTCGCATTCAGCCAGGATCTGCTGGTGGATCGCATTCCATTCGGGGTGTTTTTTGATCTGGGATAAAATTTCCTGCTCTTCTCCTTTCAGCAAAAGCAGCCTGGGATGCTGGGTTTTTAAAGATTTTAGAACATCGGGTGTGGACTGACTTTGCACTGAAAATCCTTGAAAAGTCAGCAGTGTTATAAGTAATATGACGATTTTTTTCATGATTAAAAATTTGCATTGGTGAGCACTAGCAGACTATTTTCTTCATTGTCCTGGTCTTTTATTCCCGATAAATCGAGATCAGGATATTTGCTTGAAACCGATCTGGCCGTCCGGTAAAAACCGTCGTAATGAATAGATTTGATCTGCTGATGGGTCCATTCTTTTTTCATTTGGGCAAAAGGCAGCATCCATTTAAATGCCGACTTAATGCTTTTACCATCGGGCGTCACGTAATTCCAGAGATCTACACCGACATTGTCTCCCAAAGCCGCAAGCTGAAAAAACCCTTGCAGGTTCATCGTGGAGTAATTCCAGGAAACCGTGCGCGCCAGCTCATGCGGCTGGGCGCCACTCGTATCAAGCTGACTGCTGATCCGCTTTTTGGTTTGTTGTTCCAAAATCTCTTTCGCTAATCCGGGCTGACCGGTAAAAAGCGCCATTGAAACCGTTTGGACATCATACCAGGTACCGTGGTTATTGAACTCGTCGGCTTCGTCCAAACCGATCGGGCTTGTTCTCATCCAGGTCAGGAATGCTTTGTACCAATCCTGAATTCCCTGATAATCAGCGGCAGAAAGGCTTTTCGAATTTTTTAGCAGCTGTACCCCGTCGATCAGCACAGCCAGTGCACGGGTGTCGATGATACCGATCCCGCGGCCATTAGTGCGGCCGGGAATTGCCTGCCCGAAGTTCAGATTGGGGTTCATCCGGGTTTGTTCATCCAGAAACCAGGTTCTCAAAAGCTTCGCCGCGTGATCTGAGTATTTGATTTCCCCGGTGAAATACCAGGCAAGAGAAAGTTGGAAAACGTCCCGGCAGAGGCTTCCGTGGTAGTCCGCGTCTTTGATGCTGAACCGTTCCGGATTTACCTGACCATCTTTCCGGATATAGGGTAGTCCGTCCGGCTTGGTTGAATCGGGCCACCAGTATGGACCCACGCTCATGTAATCGTGCTTATCGCCGCTCGGAGGCACTTTGCTTTTGTAAGTAACCGAGTAAGGCCCTGACTTCAATGCTTTGTCGGCCAGAGCGACCAACTCCTGCAATGCCTTTTTGAGCTGCTTATCTCCTTTTCGGATTTTGTTTTTTGAAGTTTCCAGAAATTCCGTTTTTACCAGAAATGTTTGAACCGGACCGGCTGGAATAGTTTCCGTTTCTGGTGCTGAAAGATCGGTTTTCTTCGAGTGCTGAATGGTAGAGCCTGCGATGATCGGATTTGATGCAAATATTGAAAAACACAAAGCCAAACCGGTCACCATCTGGGTGGCCAATGCAATTTTCTTCATCAGTAAGGGTATTAGGAAGTGGATTAAATGCATTTCCCGCCGGTTGCAGCGAACACAACCTGCGGGAAATGCAGCAAACGGTTCAGCAATGCTATTTCATCAGGTAGCGCTTGATACTGATCTTGGCGCTTTTGGTATTGTTATTAACGGAGTTCACATACACGTAGGCACGGTACTTTCCGTCCTGTGTTTCTACCCAGACACCCGCTTCCGCACGCATATTGATCGCATAGTCAGGTGCTGCCGCAATGTCGAGCTGCTGAAAATCCAGATCATCAATGTATACCCCAAACTGTAATCTTGCCAGGTGGAAATCACGCAGGTTCCATACTTTTTGAACCTTGCTACTGCGGGTCGCACCAGCCGGCAGGATAACACCCGGCAGGTAAGTTTTGGCAGAAGGCGACACAAGTCCGTGCGAAAAGGTAATGTTCGGAATAGAGCGGTACAAGTACACGAGATCAATTTTTGACGCATTCGCAGCAGCATTGGCTGCACTGTAAACAGCCATATCTTCGATCGAAATGAATGCTTTGGTACTGTCGACTACGTCCAGATCCAGTACCATATCCATTTCAGCAATTTTATAAGGTCCCATTGAATAGGAAACCGATTGTCCATTGCTTGCCTTGGCCGTAAATTGGAACGAAACTTCTTTTCCTTTTGCCGTAGTCGGAATGCGGTAAAAGTACCTCAGCGTAGCCGCCGATGTATCTTTGGTAAAAGTGACGGTCGTTTTACCACCGCTATTCACCGATTTGCTTCCTACTTCGATGCCGACATCTTCACCACTTCCATTCGTGTAAAACGACCGGTTTTCAAGGTAAGTAGCCTCCGCGCCATCAATCGTTGCCGCCACTTCCGCAGAAACCAGCTTTCCCATGGACTTTGGCAGCGCCATTGCATAGGCAAACTCAATATTCATTCCGACCAGATTTGGTCCGAGTGTTCTTTTAATTACATCATTCTGAAGTTCCTGCTTCAACGTCGGGATCGCATATTCCTCCTCTTCACAGGAAGAAAGGAAAACCATCCCAATCAAAACAAGAAAGCAATACAAATAGGTATGTTTCATGATCTTGCTGTTTAAAGGTTACGGTGTTTGCACCGTTAGATTAACCGTATAAGTTTTCCTGATTTTGCGGTTTCCCGACACGACGGTGTACTGCTTAGGTTTCGAAAGATCGGAAAAGTCTTCTTTCCCGATGATCTTCGGGTCCAGCTTCGCGTCCGTCACGAGCGAGAATTGCGGATACAGGTTTTTCAGATCGGTTCCGTAAAAAACCTTTACCTTGATCGTCTGCGCCGTCGTGTCAATCACTGCATTCTCTACCCTCACGGTTTGTAAATCAGGTCCGAGGAGCTCGAAATTACTTACATAACACTGGCTGCGGGTCGTAATCAGCAGCCCGTCCTCGTCCACGGGAAAATCTTCTTTGCAGGATACCAGCATGCTGACTGTGAGCATCATTGCTGCGATCCATTTGATATATTTTAGCATTTGTTTAAATGTTAATGTTTTAAAAATTTTCACACCTGACCTATAACCACGGTGTATTCTGGGTCAGGTTCGGATTGCGGTCGCGCTCTCCGGGCGGAATGCGAAAAATGTAGTTCTGCTGGTAAGTACGCTCCGGTACATTCTGAAAATACCTTTGCTGGTTGGCTCCGTGCGTATCGATCCGCCACAGACCTTCGGTATAAGGCGCTCCCCACACCCGTTCCTGCGCACGCCATCTGCGGATATCAAAGCCCCGGTGACCTTCGGCTAAAAGTTCGATGATCCTTTCCTGCTCAATGCTGGCAAAGAATGCATCCGCACTCGCCGTTTTAGCCGCTGTCAGTGCCGGCAGGTTTCCGCGACGACGCACTTTGTTGACCAATGCAATCGCCTCGGCGGTCGGGCCTTTCACGGCATTGGTGGCTTCGGCGTACATCAGGTACACATCGGCCAGGCGCATTACCGGGAAGTTGTAATCTCCATCACCGCGTCCCTGTCCTGCATAGTTGCGCAGGAACTTGCGGAACACGTAACCGGAGTTGGTGCCGTCGGTATTGTAGGTCGTGTATTTTACTCCGTCAATGGTAACAGGCTGGTTCCAGGTTTTGTATATGAACGGCGACCAGCCAGTCGATTTTAATGAGGCCAAGCCCACACTAACTTCGTAATCCCACATAATGGAGGCTTTCATCCGGTAATCGCGGTTCTTGTAGCTCTGCGGATTTACGGCAGAGTTTGGTGCAGTACGGGCGCCTGCGTCAGCTGGGTTCTTCGGTATCATTTTTGGTGCGAAATCCCCTGTTAGCGTCGACTGATAGCGGTCTGCAATCTCATAGCGCGGTGCTACCCAGAGTTGCGAACCTTCATGAGAACGTCCGGCGAAGTCGCGCATCAACTCTTCCCCCTGCCCTGTTCCGGTGCCTCCGTGCGTGAAGCCCATGATGATCTCAGGGTCGTTATTCGCAACCGGAGTGAATAGATAATAGTAATTAGGCAGCTTGTCGGCTTTGCCGAGCGAATCGATGTCTCCCGGCTCTCCGTTGCGGAACAAAACCAAACCATAATCGTTAACGACAGAGTTGAAATCTGCCGCTGCTGCCGTGTAAGCCGCTATTGCGGCATTTGCATCGGGCTTGAAATTTTCCAGCTCAGGCCAGCCAAAGCGGTTCCAGCAAGCCCAGTACAGCTGCAGTTTTCCGCGGAATGCGAGTGCTGCGGGCTTTCCGGCGCGCCCTGCCCCTGCCCCTTTTGCAGGAAGCTTTTGGTAAGCGTAGGTAAAATCAGCCATAATGGAATCCTTCACCTGCGTAATCGGCATACGGGTCAGCGTGGATACGTCCGTGTTAGCCTCAGCAATTTTTGTAAAATACGGCACATCCCCCCACATCGAAATCAGGCGGAAATAAGCCATTCCACGAAGTAGCTTAGCTTCTCCCACAATCGCTTCCAGCTTAGGTACTGACTCGGGCTTTGCGGTAAGCAGCATCTTCTCGACATTGGTGATCACATAATTGGTGCGGTTGACGCCTCCATACAAATACCTGTACATTTTGTCGAAATTGTCGCCGTAACCGCTTGGGTTGTAGTCGCCATCGTGGTATGCATCGCCCAGGCGAAGGTTGCCGCTTGTGGCGCTGGTACCGCGGGTACGCACATATTCGCCATGACCATCGAGATAATAATCGCGGTCGAACAGCGGGCGCACCGATGCGTAAGCTCCATTGAGCGCAAACGTCGCGTCATCTTCGGTTTTCCAGAATGCATTGGCAGCCAGTTCGGTAGTCGGATCCTGTTCAAGCAGGTCCTTTACACAAGAGCCCATACTTAAAATGAGCCCCATCAGGGTGATCGCTGATACTATATGTTTGATACTTTTCATTAGAGTAGCTTTTAAATTCCTATGTTGATACCGACCGAATAGGACTTGTTCAAAGGATATGCGTCGCTTTTGTTGCCAGCTTTCTCAGGATCAAGTCCACGGAATTTGGTAATGGTAGTCAGGTTTTCAGACGAAGCAAAAATGCGGAAGTTGGTCATACCCAGCTTTTTTGTCAGCGTCACAGGCAGGTTGTAACCCAGCTGAATGTTTTTTACACGCAGGTACGAAAGGTTATCAAGCCAGAATGTGGTTTCCTCGCGGTTTGCATTGCCATTCAGCCTCGGCCATTCTCCGTCACGGTTCTCGACAGACCATGGATTGTCCCAATGTGCTTGTGTTGAAGCGTAACGCTGTGCCCCGAAATTGACATTGTTGTAGATATTGATCCAGTAATCCTTACGCCCGGAAGCTCCCTGCAGAAGAAATGTAAGGTCAATTCCGCGCCACGATACGTTGCCATTCAATGCGAAATTGGTAGTCGGGCGGTCGCGCTGTACTTTGGGGTAGGCCACTTTATCCTCGTCGGAAATCCTTCCGTCCCCATTCACATCCTTGCGAAGAATATCGCCTGGTGAAGCGCCTTGCGGAGTTGCATTGTACACATCCTCCCAGGTTTGTGCAATGCCTGCATCCTGGTAGGTGTACAAATAATGGTAAGGCATATTCAGGAATGTGTAACCTCTTCCCAGAAACTCATTCCAGGATTCCAGGTTGGTTCGGTTATACGACGCATTGACTGCAAGCGTATAATTGACCGCCCCTTTGCGGTCGCGCCAGGTCAGGTTTCCTTCAATACCACGGTTGCGCAGGTTCCCGATATTCTTACGCGGCGCATCGTACGCACCTGTGAGCAGGATGGACATTTCCGATGGCCGGTTCATGCCGGTAGTCAGGCGGTCATAGTAATCGATTTCGGCGGTAAGGCGGTTGTTGAGGAAGCCAAGATCCAGACCCAGGTTGAACACTTTCGTAGTCTCCCAGGATAAGTCTTTGTTCACCAGTTTTCTGTTTACAAAACCCTTCACAATCTGCCCGCCAACCATGTAGTTGCTCGCCCCGAGCGTCGACTGTTGCTCATACCTACCTACCCCGCTGTTGTTTCCAAGGCTTCCGTAAGAAGCGCGGATCTTTCCATTGGTAAGAATATTACTGGTAAAGCGGCTGATAAATGCTTCCTCAGTAAACCGCCATCCAACGGCTGCCGAAGGAAAAAACCCGAACTGGCTGCCAGGAAGGAACCTAGAAGAACCATCAGACCGGAAATTGACTTCCAGCAAATATTTATCGAAAGCGGCATAATTAACGCGCCCGATGTAGGAGCGTAATCCTTCTGTGGAAGAGTTACCACCAGTCGATTGAATGTCTGTCAATGCAGCATCCACCTCGTGAAGGGACGGGTGCAACCGGTCGTTTCGGGAAGTAGCCTGGTAGCGGTCGTACCAATATTCTTCACTGTATACAAACATTGCGCCAATCTCGTGGTTTTTGGCAATGGTCGTAGAATAATTCAACCGACCGTTTAGCAGCGTTTTATAACCTGTATTTGTAAAATTACCCACACCCGCATTCGGTCCCACATATACACGGCTTCCGAATGAATTGGTCTGGAAGTTGTAAGATTGGTTCGGCGTGTTTGCATTCCAGCGAAACTGGTTGAAGTAATTAAGCGCATAATCAATCCGGGCTGTGAGTCCCTTGATCGGCGTCCAGTCAATGTACATGTTCGCATTTGCTTCCTGCCGGTTCTGCCGGTTAAGCTGGTTTTGATAAAGCGTGTATGGGTTATATGCCTGGGGATCTTCATTATAGGCCATTACCCCGCCATAATAACCGGTTACCGGATCAAAAGGCAGGATTCCGGGTATTGCGAACTGCATATCAAAACCGGCTGTATTAGCTGCATCATCGTCTGTAAAGCCGTCTTCCAAAGCATACGTCATATTGGACCAGTTGCCGTTGAATTTTACTCCCGTATTAATGTTCTTTCTGATCTTGTAATCGTAATTGAACCGGGCATTGTAGCGCTTGAAATCATTGTTGATCTGCAAGCCTTTTTCATTCATTAACCCAACGGAAATGAAAAAATTGGACTTGTCGCCGCCGCCGGAGGAAGAAAGGTTGTAGTTCTGCACGGAACCCGTGCGCATGATCACGTCCCACCAGTCGGTGTTGGGATACGCAACCGGATCGATCATGCCCATCGCCATCCATTGATCAATGGTTCCGTCTTTGAAATTGAAGTTAGGACGCAGCGTATTCACAGCTGCTGAGCGCTGGTGAAGGGTGAGCGTTCGCGGATAATCTGCCAGGAATTCATAGGATCTGGTTGGAACCTGCACCCCGTAGTTTCCGGAGAAATTGATCGTTGCCTTTTCCTGTCCTTTTCCCGACTTGGTCGTAATCAGGATTACGCCATTTGCTGCACGAGAGCCATAAACCGACGAAGACGTGGCGTCTTTCAGAACTGATACCGATTCGATATCATTCATATTCAGCCGGTTGATATCCACATCCGGCATTCCGTCGACCACCACCAGCGGGCTGGCGTTGTTGACAGTACCCAGGCCGCGGATCACCAGCGATGCATTGTTGCGGCCTGCCATACCCGAATTCTGGTTCACGGCAAGGCCGGGTACCAGTCCCTGAAGACCCGAGGAAACGTTACTGAGCGAGCGGTTGGTGATCTTATCGTCGATCTTAATGGCCGACACGGCACCAGTCACATTCACTTTTTTCTGGGTTCCATAGCCGACCACAACCACTTCGTCCAGAGATTTGTTTTCCGGCACGAGCTGAATGCTGATCGCCGCACGGTTGTCCACTGCCGCTTCCTGGGGAACGTAACCAATGAAGCTGAATGTAAGCACAGAAGAACCGCCCGCTACCGTGATGGTGTAATCTCCGTCCGGGTTGGTGGTGGTTCCGTTGGAGGTCCCTTTTTCGATCACGTTCACACCGGGCAACCCTGCCCCTTTTTCATCGGTTACCTTACCGGAAACAGTTACGGCCGCCTTGGTTTCCTGCCTGACACTCATCAGGTTGCCGCTTCTTGCTTCCATGTGAAAGCCCGGGCACAGCCAGATTCCTGACAGGACTGCGAGACTCCCCCATGGAATGCGCGTAGAGGATTGTTTCATAGATTGAGTTTGTTTTTAAGTGGTTTGTATCCGTATGGTGACGAGAAAAACACCTACGCCCCTGACTATCGTCATAGAAATTCTTAAAATAATAGGAGAAATTACTGAGCTACATCACCGAAGCAGCGATTCGTTGACTGGTAACTTGGTAGGGCGATTGGCTGTTAATTCAGTGAAAAACAACGTCATGGAGTTTTACTTCCTCCTGAGATTTTCCGCATAGTCGCGGGGAGCTATTTCGAAGAGATCGCGAAAGCATTTTGCAAAATACGACAGGTTATCAAATCCTACCCGATAAGCCGCCTCCGAAACGGGAATTCCGTCGATGAGCATTTCTGCGGCTTTGCTGAGCCGATAATTCCGGATCAGTTCAACCGCCGGCACGCTGCCGAGTGCTTTCAGTTTTCGGTTCAGAGTACTGTTGCTCATCCCGATTTCGCGCACTAATTCCTGCACCCCAAAATTTATATTTTCAAGGTTGCTATCAAGTATCGCATACAGTTTCAATAAAAACGGATCGAGTGTTTCGGGCTTTGGGAGTTCAAGGAAAAGCTGGGCTGGAGAGGCAAATCTGGCGCGAAATATTTCCTGCAACCTGCGCTGGTGCATGAGCAGGTTATGCACACGCAGATTCAGCTCGGTAACGTGAAAAGGTTTGGTAATGTAATCATCGGCACCACGGCCCAGGCCTTCCAGTCTGCTTTCTGTGGCCGACTTGGCAGTCAGCAAGATAACCGGTATATGGCTGGTCAGCAGGTTATTTTTAATTTTTTCACAAAAAGCATAGCCGTCCATGATAGGCATCATCACATCGCTGATGATCAAATCCGGCATATGTTCCAGAGCGCTCATTTCTCCTTCTGCGCCATTGGCCGCGCTGTAAAATTGATAGGTATCTCCCAGACTGTCCGCTATAAAATCGGCGAGTTCACTATTATCCTCTACCAGTAGAATGGTAGCGTCGGCAGTTGTTGTTTCCACGCCAGCCAGTCCATGGTTCACGAAGGTTTCAGCCCGACGGTATGGGAATGTCAGCCGGAAGACGGTTTTATACCCACCCATGTCCTGCTTCACTTCAATGGTACCCCCCTGCAGCTCCGCCAGCTCTTTCACCAGCGCAAGCCCGATGCCGGTGCCCTCCCGGGGACTATCTGTATCCACCTGATAAAACCGGTCGAAAATGTGTGGCAGCTGTGCTTGGGCGATGCCGATGCCGGTATCAGCTACTGTAACCTGTACGCCATTTGCGATGCTTTGCAGTCCCACCTTTACATTTCCGTCCGGCTGCGTAAATTTGATCGCATTGGAAAGCAGATTCGTCAGGATCCTTTCCAGCTTATCGTGATCGAAGTAGTAGCGCGGCATCTCAGGCGAAGTGACCATTTCCAACACAATGTGTTTTTCGGCAGCGGCAATCTCAAATAACTGCACAGTATTTACTACGAAATCGACCAAATTACCGGGCTCCTCCACCACTTTCATACTTGCCGATTCCAGTTTGGACAAGTCCAGCAGCTGGTTTACCAATCCCAGTAACTGCCTGGCATTGCGCGCAATAATGGAAAGCCGGGACTTGTTACGGTCACTGTTTGTTTCATCCAGCATCTGGTCGGCCGGGGAGAGTATCAGAGTGAGGGGGGTGCGGAATTCGTGGGTAATATTGGAGAAAAACCGTGTTTTCATTTCATCGAGCCGCCGCAACTGGCTCGCCTCCCGCTCTTTCAGCAGTGCTTCCTTTTGCGAAAATGCAATCGACTGCTCCATTTCCAACCTCTTGATATAGGCCCGAATAAAAATATAACCGATCAGTAGACAGGCACTTATATACAGCACATACGCCCACCAGGTTGCCCACCAGGGTGGCAGAATGTGTATCGCCACGGTACGGATGTGCGGGCTCCAAGCCCCGGAGGTATTGGAGGTATTGAGGCGAAGAACGTACTTACCCGGCCGCAGGTCGGTGTATTTTGTCTCCGGATTTTCAGTTTCAATCCAGTCTTTTTCCAGGCCCTGCAACTGGTAACGGAATCTCATTTTGTCGGCACGATTAAATTGCATCCCGGCAAATTCAATGGTCAGGTAGTTCTGCGCGTAGCTTAGTTCCAGCTTATCAAGCAACGGAACTGGCTTTCCGCCTGTCAAGCTGCCTTTTTCGAGTGTTTGGTTGTTGATGGTAACAGCGGTGATGTGGGTGAGCGGCTGGAATCTGTCTTCATTGGATTGCCTGGTGTCAAAAGCCGTGATCCCTTCAACGCCGCCCAAAAAAATGCGTCCGTCGGGAAGCTTCATGAAATGAAAGCGGTTGAACTCGTCTGCCATCAAACCATCCTCGCGCGTGAACGTTCTCACTTTAAATGTTTTTTTGTCGATTTGCGAAAGCCCCTGGTTGGTAGCAGCCCAGATATGTCCCTGGCGATCGGGGATCGCGGCGTAAACAACGTCATTAGGCAAACCTTCGGCTTTTGTAATGCGCCGGAATTTCCCGCTGTTTTTCTCAAACCGGCACAATCCACCCCCGAAAGTCCCGATCCAAAGCAGGTTTTGGTCTGATGGATCTTCAAATAAACAATAGCTGTTGTTGTTGCTCAACGATTGCCGATCAGCCGGATCATGCAGGTATTGCCGGATTTTCCCGCTATGAATATCTACCCCATAAATCCCCTGCGAAGCAGTGGCAACCCAGAGTGTTTTCGAATCCACCACAATCTGTAATATCCCTGACTGTATCCGGGGGCGCAGCTTATGCCCGAATGCTAGCCAGCTTCCATTCTGATAAATCATTGCCAGCGAATCATGCACCGCCCAAATCCTTCCCGTCGGGTCGGTTGCGAGCGGCACCGGCAAATCGGAGCGGCGTTTGTCCTTGATTTGCAATGGAAACTGGATCGTGCCAAGCTTTTTGCTTTTGGGATTAAATTTGTAAAAAGGGGTTTCACCCACACTAAACCAGATCGTCGAATCCGGCGCGAGGGTATACCGGAAATTATAGGGAAAGAAATGCGTCGTGGCAATTGCCAGCTCCTTCTCCGGCATATCCAGGAAACTCACAAACAAGTCTTTAACAAAATCAATCCGGTAAGGCATTGATTTAAAATAGCCCGCCCGAAGGTTAAATTTTCGCAGCCCCTGTCCATTTGTTCCCGCCCAAAGCACGTCAGACTGGTCTATGAACAGACTTTTATATTCGGAATCCCGATTTTCGGTCGTGAGCTTCTGTAAACCCTCCGCATCACTGAACCGCCAGAGGTGCTGCATCCGGTGAAAATAATCGGTGCCTTTGCTATCGGCCACGATGTAGTGATCGTATTTACTTTTGGTGTCTCTTTCGGTGGGATAATTGATCACCTGTCCATGCTCCGGGTTGAGAATGGTCACAAAATGCTCCGAAAGCAACAGCATATCGCCATTGTGCCGCTGTTTTAATGCATAAATAAGGCTGGCTATTTTCTCAAAATCTTTATTCGCAGATTGATAAAGTTCAAAATCTGATCTGCCTTTTGCAATCCTGAAAAGTCCGCCCGTGGTTGCTGCCCAGATCGTTCCGCTTTTATCTTCAATCAGGTCCCGGCAGATTGCTCCCCGAGATACCGACCCGGGGTGGTACCATTTAATGTTTTTAGTATTTAAATCAATGCGCGCCACTCCTGGCTCGTCAAATATCAGCCAGAGCCGGTTTTGCCTGTCAGGAAAAATTTGTTTCAGGTGAGACCCGGAGAACGCCTTTTGATAAAATGCCTGTTTGGAATAATTGAAAAAAGTCTCCCTGACCGGGTCAAAAACATCAATGTCCCCCTGGTCGCTCGTGATCCAGAGCTTTTGACCAGGTCCCGGCTGCAAGGTTTCCAAGCCGAGTGAGGATAGCCCCGGCTCCCCGGGCTTTCCCTGCTGGTAAAGCCGGAATTTATGACCATCAAAGCGGCAAAGTCCATCTCGGGTGGCTACCCAGATGAATCCCTTTGAATCCTGGACAATACCGGGCACAAAACCTTGTGGAAGCCCCTGTTTGGTACCGATCATTTCCGGCGGCGGAAATGCTGCCAGCTGGGCAAAAGCAGGTGTTGATGCTAAAATGAAAAGCGTTGGAAGAATTACCAACGTGTTACCAATTTTCCAAAGAAAGCCTCCTGGTCTAATCCCGGACCAAAAAGCCAGAAAATTGAAAAGTTGTGCGGCCGACCTCAAATCCGGAAGAAATACAAAAGACAGGTTCTCTGCTAAGATAGAATGAAAATGGCATTGGATGATTCATTCGTGACGAAAATTGAACAGTCTTTGGTGAAATTGTGACAATACAGAAGACTGGTAGGTAGCCATATTTGTGGCAAATGAACCAAGTAGTTCTATCACAGATTCAACAAATCCACAGCGTATGGACTCAAAACCTTTACAACAAACCAAAATTCCAGTCTTCAAAATCCTGCAGCTTCTGGCCGCAATTCTCTTCTCGGGTTTACAATACGCACACGGGCAGATTTACAGCCACAATTTTAATGGGTTTAACCTGAATACACCTCAGATCAAAAATGAACACTTTACGGCGAGCTGGTCATCCGAGGGAGGTACGGGAGGGAGCGGAATTTATGCCCGTGACAATGGGATTGCTATTGTGGGGCAAAACCATGTATATATTCTGACGCTTGCAATGACTGGAAATTACCAGACGTCCCTGAGCAGTATTGCATTAAGCTATTCTGCTGCCTCCAATCAGCCGGCTACGTTTCAGATCAAGGTGAACGAAGAAGATTATGGAAACAGTTTTTATTCAAATACCGGCAGTTTACAGGCAGTAACCCGGAGTGTAAGCCGAAACAATCTGCGTGGTACTATCACGATACGGATTGAGGTTCAAAATGGCAACCTGTATTATCAGAACTACACCACCCTCGATAATCTGGTGATTAGAGGTACAGTCTCAGAATATGATCCGGCCAGCGAGGCTGAACCGGACGAAAATGGTGTTTTGTATGTCGACAAGGATACTAATTTACCCGGAAACGGGAGTAGCTGGAACGCGAGCATCAAAGAGCTTCACGATGCGATCCGCGCTGCACAAACATTGCCGGCGGTAAAACAAATTTGGGTTGCGGAAGGAGAATACCAGCCTGCAGGCAGCGGACAATCCTTCGGTATGGTCAACGGGATCAAGATTTACGGCGGGTTTGAAGGGTATGAAACTGAGATATCAGGTAGGCTTATTCATGACAATGCCACCTATCTCAAAGGAACGGGCGCAAGTGTCATTTCCAACGAAAACATTAATAACACCGCGCTGCTGGATGGTTTCTACATTACAGGTGGATCGGGCCAAAACGCAGCAGAGACCGGCCTGGGCGGGGGAATGTATAACAACAACTCATCGCCCGTTATTGCAAACTGTACTTTTTTAGAAAATCAGACAAACGAAACCCGGCAGTCAGGCCGGGGCGGGGCGGTATATAACAAAAATTCGAATCCCGCATTTATACAGACTCTATTCCTGTCCAACAAGGCCCGTGGTACGTTGCAGGGTGAGGGCGGTGCAATATTCAATGAAGATTCCTCTCCCGTCATCACCAACTGTACCTTCACTCGCAATGAAGTGTCCGGCAGCAGCACAAGCGGAAACGGAGCGGCTATCGCCTCCACCGGCTCGTCGTCTCCCCAGATCCGCAATTGCATTATCTGGAACAATCCCGATAGCGGGCAAACCGGCGGCACAAGCAGCATTAATAATGTCGGTGAAATGACGGGCGCTCCTATTGTCGCTTACTCGCTGGTACAAGGAGGCTACACGGGCGGCGATCATATCGTTGATGCAGACCCGCTATTCGAAAATCCGGACGAAAGCAACTTTAAACAGCAACGAAGCAGTCCGGTTGTCAATGCCGGGGACCCAGCTACTGATCTTTCGCTGTTTCCAACTGAAAACGGAAGCTCCAATCCAGTGGACTATAACCTCGAAGACCGCGTTAAAAATGGCCGGATCGATATGGGGATTCATGAGGTGTTCCGCCTTACCTACTGGCATGTCAATGCGGCCGCCAGCAGCGAAAATGCCGATGGAGTTACCTGGGAAACTGCATTTCCTACATTTCAGCAAGCGCTCTCAGAAGCCCTGCCCGACGATCAGATCTGGGTGGCCAGGGGCGAATACCAGCCTGCCAGCGGGGAGTATTTTGAAATGAAAACTGGCGTCAAAATCTATGGTGGTTTTTTAGCAAATGAGACAACACTCGACCAGCGTCCGCGGCCGGTAGCCGGTAATGCGGCAATTGCAAGCGTACTGAAAGGAAATGGAAATTCGGTGATTCGAAATGATTACAATAATCTCGACTCCGAAGATCTGCTGGATGGGTTTACAATTACAGGCGGCGAGGCGGAAGAAGGTGGCGGGGTTTATAACCAATGGAGCTCTCCCACTTTTTACAATTGTTCCTTTATAAATAACAAGGCTTTGGCGAATGGCGGAGGAATGTTTCACAGTGGTGGCCAGCTGAATCTGTATTCGTGTTCTTTTATAACAAATGCGTCGGAAGGCAACGGCGGAGGACTTTATGTGCAACCCGAATTCGGCGGGACGATCCTGAACAGCGTATTTGACAGAAATAACGCAGTGTCTGCCGGAGGAGGCATCTGGCAGGATGGAGCCGGGATCTCTCTTATTAATGTGACTCTCAGCGGCAACACGGCCGAATCTGCCGGCGGGATCGCCTCTGGCGGCTCGGGAGGACTGTGGATTTTCAATTCGATCATATATGGAAACAGCAGCGGGATAGTCGGCAATGTTGAAGGAATAGAGCGTTACTTCTCACTGGTCCAGGGATTTGGAGCAAATCCCGATTACGGGAATTTGAACGGCTCGCTGGATCCGCAGTTTTCAGATGCCCTTCATGGTGACCTGACCCTTAGAGCCTGCTCACCTCTGATTAACCGTGGTAATACGGAATCTTCTTATTCAGACCTGGACAGGGCTGGTAATCCCAGGATATATAATGCCGCTATTGATCTTGGCGCTTTTGAATTGCAGTCCGTGCCGGAAGCCGGCAGTCTTTCTTCATCCGACCAAAATACCACAGAGATACTATCGGCAGGCGTGACGCCATTTGGCATCAACTGCGAAACGATAGCCTTGATTGAGCCCTTGGACGAAGAGTTGACGTACCGAATGGTAACCGTGAAAAATTACCTTGCAAGCGGGCAAACAATCATAAAGGGCAAAAAGGTTTTTGTAAAAAGACATTTTGATATAACACCTTCCAAGGAGGGTTCCGCCAACGTGACGCTGTTTTTTACCAAACAGGAATTTGATGATTATAATACTGCCTACGGAAATGCAAACAACTCAAGGATACCTGAGAACTTAAAAATTGTGCAATATCACGGTACCAGCTCAACGGGAGAACCTGAAAGCTATACGGGCAAGATGGAAATCATTAAAGACATACAGGTTCAGCTCAATACCGAGGGAACGATCTATGCGGTAAAGTTTGCGGTCAGCGGATTTAGCGGATTTTTCGCAACAGGTCAATCCGAGGCTGCATTACCAGTCACGCTGGCAAGTTTTGAGGCTGCAAAACAGGAAAACCACGCATTGTTACAATGGACAACTTCTGCCGAAACCAATAGTAGGGAATTTGAAATTCAGCGAAGCGTGAATGGGAAGCAATGGCTGATAATCGGCAAAGTCGCCGCATCCGGCGAAAGCAGCGTTTCGATACCTTATTCATTCACAGACCATCAGCCGGAACGCACCACCAATCTGTACCGACTTATGATGATCGATGCCGACGAATCTTATACATACAGTAGTATACGAGCAGTGGATTTCACAGGAAATCTCTCGGCATTCTTGTATCCAAACCCAGCTGTCCAGAACTTTAAGATAAATCTGGCAAAAGAGCAGCTTGAACAAATTTCAGCATTTAAAATTTGCGATCAGCAAGGAAAAACGGTCCTTCAAAGCCGCATCACCTCCCATGCACAGGTGGATGTTTCGAGCCTGAAGTCGGGAAGCTATATGGTCATTATCAATTATAAAAATGGTGCAACCCGTAGCGAAAAGGTAGTTATCGCCAGGTAATGCCTGGTTTGAAGCAACTTTTTTGCCTGCGAGATCGCCCTGAAAGAAAGTACGGACCGGCGGTGTTAAAACTCAACGCTTATTACACTTCCGGTCCTTTATTCCCCCTAGATATGCCAATTTAAGCTGGTCAAAGCCAAATGCTCGCCTTCCATATTTTAAGAGCGGTACACCTGCCCTACACGGCTGAAATCCAATTCCCGTTTTATAAAGGAGCCATACCCGGCTCCTTTATTTATTAGCCAATCACAAGTAGATATATCGGTTTTTTATTTTATATATAATAAACCTTTATATTATTATTTCGGCTAATTATCACAGTCTATGCTCTTACATTACCTAACACTTTCCTTGCGCCGCTTGTGGCGGCAGCGTCAGGTTAATATGATACGCGTTTCGAGCTTAGCGCTTGGACTTGCAAGCGGCCTGGTGATTTTTGGTCGTGAATTACATGTTCAGCTTTGATCGCCATCATCCCAATATGGGCCGGTCCTACTGGGTGGTGACAGACATAAAAAGGGAAAATACAATGCAGACCGACGCCGCGCCGCGCCCACTGGCAGAAGTGCTGCGCCGTACATATCCATTTGTGGAAAGCGCGACCCGGCTAGAAACGGTTTTCGGTCGTACTATCAGCGTTCCGGACACGAAAAACGGATGGATAAAGAAGTTTAATGAAGCACGTAATGTGTGCTTTGCCGAACCCCAATACTTCAATCACTTTGCAGTCGAATGGATCTCAGGGAATCCGCAAACCGCTCTGAAAGTACCAAACACCATTGTGATCAGCGAGCGGTATGCCCGTAAGTACTTCGATGATGCCCAACCGTTGGGCCGCACATTGCGACTGGACAACCGTGTAGACCTGACCGTGACGGGAATCATTAAGAAATCCGCCGGCCAACACCCAGCTTCGTTACGATGCATTGATTTCGTATGCTACAATCCCAGGTCTGGAAAACAGTGGCAGCATGCAGGATTGGGAAGGCCTTCAAAGCATGTGCTTTGTGCTGCTGCGCCAGGGAACCAATCCCGGCCAGCTGGTAACTGCATTGGATGAGGTCCGCAAGACAAGCTTGCCTGCAGAGAAGGCGGCACAGTTCGCCTATCACATGCTGCCCCTGGCGGACCTGAACCATGAGCGCAGCGGAATGGCGCCGCGCCCGGTCTTATATGCCCTGATTGCAGTCGGGTTGCTTTTAGTATTTGCCTCCTGCATCAATTACATCAACCTGGCTACTGCCCAGGCGTTGCAACGAGCGCAGGAAGTAGGCGTTCGCAAAGTCGTCGGCAGCAGTCAGTTCCAGCTCATCAGGCAATTTATGCTTGAAACCCTCATGCTAACTGTTTTTGCGGTGGTTATATCATTAATGCTGACCCAAATGGCAATGCCGCTGGTAAACCAGACATTAGCCAAACAGGTTGATATGCTTCATCCGGCAATCTCCATATTGGATTTGTTGCGGCCAATAAGCTTGCAATGGTTCCTGATCCTGATTGCTGGCGTGGTCCTGCTGGCAGGTTTATACCCGGCCTGGGTATTGTCCCGATTTAATCCAACCCAGGCACTGGCCGGTCAATTGACAATACGCAACGTGGGAGGCTTTACAATCAGGAGAACATTGATAACCGGTCAATTTGTCCTCTCGCAGTTGTTTTTGATTGTAGTACTGGTAATTACCGCGCAATTGAAACACATGCAAAGAGTCGATTGGGGTTTTCGTCATGAAAACAAGCTTACCGTCTGGCTTTCGCCACCTAACCCGATCCCTTACAGTCAGTTAAGTCAAAGCTGGTTGCAGTTACCGGGTGTGACCAGTGTGACTTATGCCAGTGATCCTCCGGCTTCTCCCTATAACCGCCCTACCCCATTCAGCTTTCACATTTCCTCAAAACCTGAGCCGTTCGAGACGCGGCTGCGGGCAGCCGACGAACATTATCTGTCTGCATTCGGATTAACCCTCGTTGCCGGCCGCAATTTCCAGTCCGCCGACACGACCGCACAGGAGGTGCTCGTGAACGAAACGCTTGTCAGGCAACTCGGGGTTTCACCGGGTACTGTTATTGACAAACGGATGCGACTGAAAGATGCTGACGGGATTATTGTAGGTGTTGTAAAAGATTTCCGGAGCGGGGATCTGCACCAACCCATTATGCCTGTGACTATTGTCCACGACCTGGGACACACCACAATGGCCGTGCTCACCTTATCGCCCGCTCATCCGCAGACAACATCCAAAGCGATTGAGAAAGTATGGGATGAAATCATGCCGCATCAGGTATACAAGGCAGATCATTTGGATGAATTATTGGGATCATTTCTTGACATGGAACGATTGCTGGCTGGCTTCGTACAAGCTTTTGCCCTTATCGCAATGGCCATGAGCTGCCTTGGACTTTACGGATTGGTAACCTTCATGGCCGACGGCCGTGCCAGGGAAATCGGGGTGCGACGTGTGCTGGGTGCCCGCACCGTACAACTGCTATGGATATTTGGCAGAGAATTTGGACGGCTTATAATCATTGGCTTTCTCATTGCCGCTCCACTGGGCTGGTGGCTGACCGGAAGTTGGCTGCAGCAATACGCTCACAGGATTACATCAGGTGTGTGGCCGCTTGCCGCAACGCTAGGGATCACAGCACTAATTACCGCATTAACCGTTCTCGGACATGCCCTAAAAGCAGCCATGCAAAGCCCTGTCAAATATTTCAGGGGGCAGTGACTCCACCCGGGTGTCTGCGGGCATCTGCCATGCGGCCCAAATCCCTCTGACCGCAAGTCCACCGTTTATCTGCATCCTTCATCATAGCCAGGTTGGGTTGCTAACCGATCCCACTCGTTCCGCCGGTGATAACTCTTAGGCGACACTACCTATGTATCTGCTTTAGGAGCAAGAAAAAATTATAAATATTATTTGAATTGACTAAGTACCGAAGCAATATTATGTGTCTTACTTATTAGAATGAGGATTTTTAACGAAAAAACGGTTTAAATTAAGGTTGATATGCCGGACTTGTTTGGGTTACCACCATCAGATGACCACAATATCTCATTTCTCGGGGTGTTGAAATCTGAAAGCGAGAATTTTGAAGCAGTGGACAGAAAGTCGGAAAACTCGATTGTGGACTCAGAGATTTTCATTCGTAAAGCTTTTGAAACGGATGTGGCATTGGGCTGTAAATTGTTATTTCAGATCTACTATAAAGCGCTTTGTAATCATGCGGTGCGTATTGTTTATTCCCGCGAAGTAAGTGAAGATATTGTGGCAGATGTGTTTTGCAGCTTTTGGGATCACAAAGCCTATGAACAAATCAACCGGTCCTACCGCGCTTATCTGGTGACAGCCACCCGAAACCGGTGTTTCAACTACCTCAAACGGTCGCGTTACAAAGATCTGCCCATTGAATCGGCACAAGATCAGGAGGCTTCCGCCTCTAACCTGCCCGAGCGGATCATGCAATACGCCGATCTGAGCCGAAGAATCGAAACACTGGTCAGCAGCCTTCCCCCGCAATGCCAGAAAATATTCATCATGAACCGTTTCGAGGGTAAAATGGCAAAAGAAATTGCGCTCGACCTCAACCTTTCCACCCGAACCATCGAAGTGCAGATCGCCAAGGCGCTAGCGGTCATCAAGCTGGGACTGAAAGACTATTGGCTCGAACTCTTAATTCTGGTTCAATCCACTTTTTTGTCCGGCCATTCCTGGATTTTGACGTAGCGGATACGTATCCAGGTCGCTGCGAATGTCTCATAATTAGGGCGTGTAAATAAGAAATGATGTTAGTGATAAATAAATCTCAAATATTTGAACATTTCGCGGGGCGCTCAACTTCCCTGCTGAAACGACAGATTGAAATCTGGCTGCAAACCGAGGCCAACCAAGAGCTGTATTTTCAATGGCTTATTGAGTGGGAAAACAACTTTCCTGTTTACGACCCCCAGATCGAGGAGCCACTTAACAGATTTAGTCAATACATGGAAAGTGGGTTCCGTGACCTGCAACGGGCGCATTTAAAGGAAAAACGTTTTCTACCTTCCCGCTGGCTTGCTGCTGCCGTAATGATTTTGGCAATCTCCACAAGCGCTTGGTTTGGCAAAGATTATATTCAATATCAAACTTTTGAGACCGGCTACGGCGCTACCAAAACGGTCGCATTGCCCGATGGCAGCACGGTGACCTTAAATGCAAATTCCCGCCTTCGCGTTCCCAGGTTCGCTTTTGGAAAACGATCCCGCGAAGTCTTCCTGAAAGGTGAAGCTTATTTCGTTGTCAGTCATAAAAAAGACAACATGCAGTTCCGTGTGGGGACACCCAAAAACATGGACGTGATCGTGCTCGGAACCGAGTTCAATGTGTATGCCCGTGAACAGGATACCCGTGTCATGCTGCACAAAGGAAAAGTAAAAATCAATTACCCATTTCAAAATTCGGTCAGGGAGGTCATGCTCAAACCAGGTGATTTGATCGGCTACAACAAGAAGGCAGTGCCGGAGATCAAGTCCAATGTCGAGACCGACCGCTACCTGGCCTGGAAAGAACACCGGTACATTTTTGAAGACATGACTTTAAGCGAGTTTGGCCAGCTCCTCACCGAAAATTATGGTCTTCATGTGGAAATAGAGAACGACGAACTGGCGTCGCGCACCCTGGTAGGTTCCTTCAAGGCCGAGAATTCCGAGGAACTTCTGGCCTCAGTGACAGAGATTTTAAATCTGAAAGTAACCCGGAAGGGCAATACCATTTTACTCCAAAGCAATTAACCAATCACCCTTTTGATCTATGAAACACCCGTTACAAAAACTATGGGTAGGGATTCTTATACTCTTACTCGTTCACCAGCCGCAGGCGAACTACGCTCTTTCAGCACAGAAAACCCGGACAAGCGTGGACCTGACTACAACTCAGCCCAACAAAAAGCTCAGGGATGCCTTGCAGGAATTAAAAAAGAAATACAAGGTCGATATCCTTTTTGAAGGGAGTTATGTGGACCTGATTACCGTACCAGCTACTGCGCTGGATTACAATGAGGTATTTGAAGAAAATCTAAAAAAGGTCCTGAGCACTACTACCCTTCAATTTAAAAAAGTAAAAAACGGCACTTACCTGATTTTACAGCCTAAAAATGATCCCGGTAAAGATCCCTCGCAAAGTGCAGCCGAGCCGCATCAGACCATTCCTGACCAGGCCTCAGCACCTGGTGCAATCCCGGTGAAGACAGCGGCAACCCAGGTTACCGGCCAGGTGAAAGACATAAAGGGGGAAGGTATTCCGGGCGTCAACATCATGCTGAAAGGTACCGGCCAAGGCACGATCACCAACTCCGATGGCTTTTTTTCGCTGGATGTTGCGAATGAAAAAGACATTCTGACCTTCTCGTATATAGGTTACGTAACGCAGGAAATGGCTGTGAATGGTCAAACGCGGTTCGAGGTAGTATTGAAAGTGGATGAAAAAGCACTCGATGAGGTGATAGTGGTAGGCTACGGAACGCGTACAAAAAGCTCATTAACCGGCTCCATTGCATCTGTTAAAGCAGAAGAACTGAAAGTAACGCCCGTAGCAAACCTCGCGCAAGGCATCCAGGGCCGGGTAGCCGGGCTGGACATGCGGCAAAATTCGGGAACCCCCGGTGGCAATATCAGCGTCCGGATTCGCGGTACCAACTCCATTAATGGTACTTCCGAACCACTTTATGTGATCGACGGCATACAGATTTCGGCCACATCGGCGGTCAATGCGGCCAACCCGCTTTCGCAGATCAACCCCTCCGACATTGAGTCTGTGGAAGTGCTCAAAGATGCTTCGGCGACGGCCATTTACGGGGCCCGGGGAGCGAATGGCGTCGTACTGATCACCACCAAACGCGGCAAAGACGGAATCACCCATGTTTCTTACGACGGGTATGTAGGCCAGCAGCAAACCACGCAAAAGATGGGTATCCTGAATGCCTCCCAATTTGCCCGGCTCGAAAATGATACGTACACTTCCTCACCCATTTACCCCGATCCCGCCAGCTTGGGCGCAGGAACGAATTATCTGGACCTGATCTTTCGAAAAGCGATCATTCAGAATCACCAGCTGTCAGTGACCGGCGGCAACAACAAAACGCAGGTTGCGATTGGCGCCAACTATTTCAGTCAGGATGGTATTATTAAAAATACGGATTACAACCGGTATGCGCTCCGTGCCAACATCGACCACCAGATCAGCGACCGGGTTAAAGTTGGTACCAGCCTTTATTATACCATTACCGGCGAGAACCGTTCCAGTGCGGGCGGCACGGCTGTAAATGTAACCAGTGCCCGCGAGGGAATTTTAGGCCGCGCGGTAGCCGCACCCCCTACCCTTTTACCCTACCGCGCGAATGGCACTGTTTTTTCGTTTGCCGACCAGTTCAGCGGACGCTACCGCGAAACCGTAAACCCCATGGGCGAGCTGGCTAAAAAGAACTACAACAGCAACAACCGGCTTTTGGGCAACCTATATATTGACGTTAATCTATTCAAAGGTTTATCCTACCGCGCCAGCTTCAATGCCGACATCACCTCAGGTCTGCAGGAGCTTTACTCACCCCGATCCATCATCGACTCCATTTCACTCAACAACCCCAATGCCGTAAACGGGAGCGCAGCAAACAACAGTTCCTACATGAGAACGCTGCTTCATGAAAGCATTCTTACCTACAAAAATGTGTTCGGAAAACTCCATGCGGTGAATGCGACGGTGGTTTATGCTACTCAGGCCGATGTACTGCAGACCAACAATCAGACTGCCTCCGGCTTCGGCAATGACTTTACCGAAAATTGGTCGACGTCCAATGCGACCGTCTACGCCCTGTCTTCATTTCGCAGCAAGAGCAGCCTTAATTCCTACCTCGGACGGGTCGGTTACGGTTTCAAAGACCGCTACTTCCTGGACCTGACTGCCCGGATTGACGGTTCCAGCAAATTCGGCGCTAATAATAAATATGGCTTTTTCCCGGCGGTATCAGCGGCCTGGCGAATCATTGACGAAGACTTTATGAAATCCGTCGAGTTTGTCAGCGACCTGAAACTACGGGCCAGCTACGGGGTAACGGGAAACGCGGGGGCCATTGGATCGTACCAGTCGCTGGCAACCGTGAGCGGCCAGGGATACAACTACAATTTTAATAACAATGTGCAGACTGGCATTAACCCAAGCGGCATTGCTAATCCTGACCTGAAATGGGAACAAGCCACGCAACTTGATATCGGCATAGACCTGGCTATTTTCAACAATCGCCTGGATGTGGTAGCTGACTATTATCACAAACGCACGGACAACCTGCTTTTTACCAAAGCAGTACCCATGTCATCGGGCTACACGACGATCACGGGAAATTATGGTTCGATCCAGAATAAAGGCATTGAGTTAGGCATCAGCGGAAAAATCCTGACCGGTGCATTCAAATGGGAAGCGTCGGGAAACATTACTTTTAACAACAATAAAGTACTCGCGCTGGATGGTATCCAAAACGAGCTGGCTTTGTCCAGTTACTCTCTTTTGAAAGTCGGCTATCCATTGGGCATTTACCGGACGTATATGTTGGATGGTATCAACCAAACCGGAGAGGCATTTTTGCCTGGATATGATGCGCGTACCGGTGGGTTTAAGATCAAGGATGTCAATGAAGATGGGAAAATCAGTACCGATGACCAGGTGATTGTCGGGAATGCACAGCCCAAATACTTCTTCGGCTTTTCGAGCTCGGTCAAATACAAGAATTTCGAGTTGAGCGGTTTTTTGCAGGGGGTGCAGGGAAGTCGCCTGTTCAACGGGTTCCGCTTTACGTTTGAGACGCCATCCGGGCAGGTCAATTTGCTGGAAGGGACTGCTAACCGCTGGACGGCTGCCAATCCCAATAACGAATACGTAAAACCCGCGCAGGGCACCAACCTGCCTGTTGGAGACCGCTGGGTGGAGGATAATTCGTACCTGCGGGTCAAAAACCTGACGCTGGCCTACAACTTGCCCCGCTTCAAATTCAGCAAAGGCATCCGGGTGTATGCCAGCGGAAACAACCTGTTCACTTTTACCAAGTACCAGGGTTGGGACCCGGAGTCCAACAATTACGCCAGCGCCAATGCGCTCTTCTACGACAATGGCACTTACCCGGCCGCCAAATCGTATGTGATCGGCCTTCAATGCACATTCTGACCCTTAAACCCCAGACATTATGAAACGATATTTTGCAAAATCCATCCTGACAGCGTCTGTTGTCATATGCTGCGCCACAGGCTGCCAGACATTGGATGAAGAGGTATACTCATCGGTTATCACCACCAACTTTTACAAAAGTTCGCAAGATGCTGAAGCGGCATTAACCGCCGCCTACGGCTCCATTAACGATCTTTTCGATCAGGCCCCGCTTGTTTTCGCATCCGATTTTGCCGGGGACCAGCTTTGGGTAAAACCCGTTGTGGGCCGGAACGTATTTGCATTGTATAGCTACGACACCGACTATTCCGGCCCGAAAAGCTTTGGCAGGACCGCCGAAAGTCCCTATGGATTATGGCAGTTTTGTTACAAAGGCATCGAGAATGCCAATTGGGTAATTGAAAAAGTACCGTCGATCAGCATGGAAGCTACCCGCCGGGACGCGATTGTCGGAGAAGCGTTATTCCTGCGCGCATTATATCATTTTATGCTGACCAAAAGCTTTGGCGACGTGGTGATCCGGCTCTCGCCAAGCAAAAGCGAAACCGACGCGCTGGTCGGTAAAAGCCCAAAAGCAGAAGTATATCAGCAGATTTTCAAAGACCTGAATGAAGCCGCGGCCAAATTACCTTCGTATTCAGCCACAACCGTCAAAGGAAGGACTTCCAAAGAGGTAGCAATCGGGTTTTATGCCAAAGCTGCCCTTTATGCCGAGGATTGGACGGCTGCCAAAACAAAAGCAGTGGAAGTGATCAACTCCGGAAAATATAAGCTGGTGGCCGATGTTCTCGACATTTTTAATGTAGAAAAAGAGGATCTGGCGCGCCAGGAAAATATGTTTGCTTTTGAAGGCGACAATAGTACCCGGGCGCGGGGCACCACACTAATGGGCTTCTGCGGTCCGCCCAACAGCTCGGGCCGGGATTACGGAAATTCCACTTTCGGCTCTATTTTCGCCTTTCAGGCCTTTTTCGACTCGTTTGATCCAGCCGACAAGCGTCGGCAATTGATGGACACTACCTATATCAGCGTTGCCGGAAAATTAGTACATCAAAAGGATATTACACCTTACACTCCGAAAGGTGTTTTGATCAAAAAATACATGGACAGGAACTCTGTCGGCGCAAAGGGACGCAATAATGTGCCTATGTTGCGACTGGCCGACCTCTACCTGATCGCCGCCGAAGCCGAAGCCCGGCTGAACGGGCCTACACCACTTGCGTATCAGTACATCAATGCCATTCGCAGCCGGGCAGGACTGGCCAACCTGAAAGCCGGACTAAGTAAGGATGATTTTATCAATGCGGTTTTGCAGGAGCGCAGCTGGGAATTTTTTGCAGAAGGCGACCGCTGGTATGACCTGACGCGCACCAATCAGTTTTTAACCATTATCCCAAAGGCTGTGAACGAAGTATATCCCGTGCGAACGCCCCTGGCCAAACACAGATATTACCCGATCCCGCTGGACGAAATCCGGGCAAACCCCAAACTCGAACAAAATCCGGACTGGCAATGAGGCAGCCCGGAACGAACTTAGGAATGGGTACAATCGTGGTGTTGCTTTGGAGCATCTGCTCGATTGGGCAACCGGCGCCTGATTGGTCTGCTCAATCGGGCGTCCGCGATAGCCTTAATATGGAAAAAGCCCACCAGGAAATATGGCGTAGGTTTGTAGATGAACATTCAATTCTGCTTGATTTCACAGACTCAAACGGCAATTTCGCAAGACCTACCGCGGATGAATTCCGGCAGAATAAACCCAATGCATTGGGTTGGTGGACGCCCACCGAAAATGGGGCTATGTTTAACGGGCTTTATCTTGACGGCATCTGTCAGCGGTGGCTGCACAGGCATCAGGAAACGGACCGCCTCAAAGCCAGCAAACTAGCGCAGGGGCTTTTGCTGCTGGCTTCCATTGGTGACACGCCGGGTTTCATTGGACGCGGGCTGGCTACCGACGGTAAAACTCCCCCATCCATGGGATCCAACGACCAAACCTCTCCCTGGTTTTACGGACTTTGGCGTTACCTGCACTCCGATATGCCCAGCCCGGCTGAACGCAGGCAGATTATTTCCAAAATGGAGGAAGTCGCAAACATACTGCTCTCGACAGGCTGGCGGATCCCTACAACTTCTTATGCACCGGCGCGATTTCGAAATACGTTTGCGACCTTCAATTGGGAGGGAGCCCCGCGCATGTTGTTCATCCTGAAAGCCATGCACCAGCTAACCGGTGAGGCTAAATGGGATAGGCTTTACAAAGAAGCTGCATTTGAAACCGGTGGAGAGCCCCGGCGTAGCCGTATCCGGATCTGCTCGGAGGGAATGCAATTTGATATCCCAAAACAGTTTCGATGGACGGGGATATCAAGCACGGTGGACCTGCGGGCTTTGTGGGAAATGGAAACGGATACTACACTGCGCCTGGCCTACGAACAGGGATTGAATGCCAGCGCACGCAGTGCCGCGGTGGATATTGTTCGCTGGCACCGGTTGGACAACAACGACCTGAAACCGTTCCTTCACGATTGGCGAAGTCTGAACCAATGGTGGAAACCACAGCATAGCGAGCAGGACGCACTCGATGTATCGCAGGTGCAGTTGACAGAACTGGTCAGACTGTCGCCGCGACGTAACCAGGAACTCGGATTTGTTCGTGAACCTTTGTGGATGTCCTGGATTGTAACACTGGCCCCGGATACTAGTTTGGTAGAAAAGCACCGGGCGGAAATGCTGGGCGCAATTGGGCATTTCCGCTACGATAAACTTTATTATTCCCAATTTTTTCCCGCAGAAACGGTTTGGTTCCGTCTGCAAAAGAAAGCAACAAACTCAAAATGAAGATATATTGCTATCCGCTGGTTTTGATCATCAGCCTATTCGTATTTCCGGCCAGTGGACAATCGAGCGTAAAGCGTCCTGAAAATGCATTGGAACAGCAGATCGAGCTGGCGCGGCTGGAAATCAACAAACGCTTTATTGATCCTAAATTCGGCATTCTCCTCGACTATGCCGGCAAAAATGGGGAAAACTCCCTGCCTACTCCGGAAGAATGCAGGGATGATAAACCCAATGGCTTGAACTGGTGGGCACCCATGGAAAACGGTGCATTTTTCAATGGCATTTACCTCGACGGCTTGTGCAACCGCTGGAAGGTAACTACTAAAAAAGCGGACGAGCTCGAAGCCCGAAAAGTTGCCCGCGGACTAGTCAAGCTGGCCACAATTGGCAGCGTACCTGGATTTATCTCCCGCGATGTCGCTTCCGACGGCAAAAGCCACCATGTATCCGGTTCCGACGATCAAACCGGCCCCTGGTTTTACGGGATGTGGCGGTATGTCAAAAGCGGTATTCCAGACCAGGAGGAAAAAGAAAAGCTGGTTAGACTCATGGTAACAGTCGGCAGTGCGCTGGAAGCACGCAACTGGCAGCTTCCCTGCGACCGCGAAGGTTACGGTTTCCGGGGTAACCTCACCGACAAAGGCTGTCGCATAGCAGTACGGTTACTATTCATTTACAGGGCCCTGTATGATGTGACCAACGATCAAAAGTGGCTCGACGGGTATCACCGGCGATTGCTGGAAGTCCCGGAAGGCGATTCACTAAACCGCCTCGAACTGTGCGCGCGGGGCATCCCTTATGAAACCACCCACCCGGAAAAAGGCAATATAACGGAAAACCATTTCTGGATTACAGGCATTTCCCAGGCCAATCTGAAAGCACTGGTGGAGATGGAACAATCAGTTGAACTGCGTGAAAAATTTAGGCAGGGACTCAATATCACCGCCAAAAAAGCCGCCCTTCATTTATCACAATACAAAAACTTCGACAATCAGCACGATAAGGCATTCACCGAAAACTGGCGGTTACTGAACCCTTTATGGAAACCGCAGCCCAACATCTCTGCAACTTTGAAACTGGCCTTGCAGCAAGTCCGCGAATGGGACAAATTATCTCCTGCCCGCGGTTATGAAGATAAATACATGCGCGAACCACTCTTCGCTTGTTGGGTAGTACTCTTGTCGGGTAACAAAACACTCATTCATGAGCACGAATCTGTACTGAGAAATGCGCTCATGCATTATGATTGGAAACAATTGCATACATCCCGGTTCTTCGTGGTGGTTCCCGCCTACTATGAGGCCATTATGAATGGAACGCTCCAAAGATAGTAGAGGCTACTTCTATCATCCGGCAACAAAAGCGGACCGCGTATACCTTTCACCGTTCGATTTAGCCCCCACTTTTATCCCGCCTTCATGAAATAATAATGTTAAAATTTCACATGAATGATTCTGTACCTGACAATTTTTAACTTACTTTGTCCATCAGTTAAGTATACTATTGTTGACATAGCTTAATACCAAATCCTGAACACGATGATCTGTAAATTTCCTTCCCTTACTGTCCCAATAAGCCCTACCATAGACGCACCCGCAGGGTGTTGAAGTTGTAAAGCATACTTCCGCGTCAAGAATTTCTGACTTTTCGATTTACAATCGATTCCTGTCCGCTCATAAAAGCGGGTTACACTGGTATGCTCATCACTGAACACGTATGCAAATTAAAACTACATAACCCATAGATTATGGCTAACAAATTATTTACAAGCATCTTTTTTAAAGGCATCAACAGGATTCTATGCATTCATGGCTTGCTGGCATTTGTCATGATGAGCATATTCCTGATCGTACCCGTCTCTGCCCAAACAACAGCGGAGCGTCCCAACATCATCTTTATCTTGTCAGATGACCACAGCGCCCCATTTTTGGGCACATATGGGAACAGGGACCTTAAAACCCCGAACATCGACAAACTCGCCAAAGAGGGTATCCAGTTTAACCGTGCATACACCACCGCGCCGCAATGCGTGCTGTCCCGCGCCTCGATGATGACCGGCCGCTCGGTCATTGATATCCGAATGAGCCGCTTTTCTGCTCCTCTGTCGGCTGGTATCGTTACCTATCCCGAGCTGCTCCGTAAGTCGGGCTATTACACCGGCATTGCCGGCCGCACCTTTCACCTCGACGGCGGCGCTACCCCGCCTGAAACAGAGGAAGTTTTCAAAAAACACAACCTGCGTACTTTCAAAAACCGGGTGGACTTTCTGAAATCCGGCTCCGATGATAATGCACTGGTGCAGTTCAAAGAGTTTGTGTCGCAGGTGCCACAGGGAAAGCCGTTTTTCATTCAGGTGGGATATAGCGACCCGCATCGTGTATTCGATGCAAAAGACTTTGAGCCCGATCCTGACAAGCTTACCATTCCGCCGGGAATGCCCGATACTAAGGCATTGCGGGAAGATCTGACTGGCTATTTAGGAGAAATACAGCGGCTCGACAAAAACATAGGATTGCTGCTCGATGAAATTGAGAAAAGCGGGTTATCAAAAAATACGCTGATCGTTTTCATGGGCGATAATGGCGGTGCATTGCTACGGGGAAAGGGTACATTATATGATCTTGGAATTCATGTGCCGTTGATCGCTCGCTGGCCTGGAAAAATCAAGTCCGGCTCCAAATCAGAATCTTTGATTTCGGGAGAAGACCTTGCCCCTACTTTCCTGGAAATTGCCGGAGTGGAAATACCAAAGGAAATAACCGGTAAAAGTTTCAGGGCGACATTCAATGATAACACCGCCGCACCAAGAGAATATGTCTACGCAGTAAGGGGCGCGCACGGTTCGGGCTTGCCGACCAATACCGGAGCTTTTGACCTGGGTCGGACGGTCTTTAATAAGAATTACAAACTCGTTTATAATGCACTTTGGCAATTACCTTATTTCCCGGTTGATTTTGCAGGTCAGCCTTTTTGGAAGGAGCTTTCGGAGCAGCATAAATCGCGAAAACTGGATCCGCAGTATTCGAAATTGTTTTTCGAAGAACACCGGCCCATGTTTGAAATTTTCGACTTGAAAAACGATCCCAACGAATTTAATAACCTTGCCGGAAAACCCGAATTCGCAGCTGTAGAAAAAGATCTGAAAGCACGGCTGCAGGAATGGATGATCGTGAACGAAGACTATCTCCCATTACCTATCCCACCCTCCGGCGGGCCCAGAAAAAGTAAATGATCATTTACTAAAAAGCATACAAGCCATTACTCACAAAGAATAATTTCAATGAGAAAGTTTCTACTTCCCTGGCGAAAAGCCTTTATCCTTTTCGCCTTCTTATCCGGAATCTTACCCGGCATTTCCAAGGCATTTCAGGCAACTGGCAATGGAGATACATTATCTCAAAATCCGGTAGAAATTCCGCGCCGGTACCTGCCAGTGAATGTACCTGTTCTTTTTGGGGAACAAAGCAGAATCAGGCTCGTACAGTCGGTGGGTTATCTGGATGGGAAAAGGCTTGAAAGTTCGCCGGTTACCTCTTTAAGCAATGCTTTTGCCGGACATTTGGCGGGCTTGAATTCCATCCAGTCGAACGGTGCGCCGCGTTATGACATTCCCGGTTTACAATTAAGAGGAAAGTCGCCTTTGATTATTATTGACGGAATCCCGCGCTACAACGAAGTATACAATGAGCTTTCCCTCAATCCCGAACAAATTGAATCGGTCACACTGCTGAAAGACGGACTTTCCACGGTAATGCTCGGCAACCGTGCCATGAACGGAGTGCTTATGATTACCACCCGGAAAAAGAGTGTTACCACCGGTTCCAATGTATCGCTGACCGTGCAGCGAGGCGTGCAAACGCCGATCGGCATGCGAAAAGCACTTTCATCTTTTGACTATGCATCCCTATATAATGAAGCGCGGGTCAATTCGGGCCTTGCCCCGGTTTACAGCCAGGAACAATTAACCGCCTACCGAAATGGAACCGATCCGTTTCTATACCCGAATGTGGATTGGAATAAAACAGTTTTACGCGACAATGCCCCCCAAAGCCGATACACCTTAAATGCTTCCGGGAACTATACCAATGTGAGGTATTTTCTGTCGCTGGATTATCAAAACCAGAAAGGTTTGTTCAGGGAAGATGCAGCCAATTCATACGGGACCAATCTGGATTATACACGATACATTTTCCGCTCCAATATCGAAATCAATGTAAACAAAAGTCTCACGGCCAATCTGTACCTGATCGGAAATATTCAGGATTACATTCAGCCCGGAGTTGGTTATCAATCCATATTCACAAGTCTTGGCTCCACACCCAGCAACGCGACGCCGGTCCGCACTTTCATGGGTTCATTTGCCGGGACAAGGCAATATTCCAAAAACCCGTTTGCAGAGGCCGTTGGGACTGGTTATTTGAAAAACAATTTGCAGGGTTTGGGGGTAAATGTAGGTTTAACCCAAAAAACGGACAAGATCATCAAAGGATCGTTTGTAAAAGCAGTTTTGTCTTATTCCCCATCGTACGAACAACAAATCAATCGTTCCAAAAACTATAATGCATATTACTACCCGGTCACGGGCGACACCAGTAATGTGCTGCGGGTTAATGCGATTTCTGAGCAGCCAAATTCGTCTACCATCGAGGCCCGGTCGCAGCAAACCTACGTGGAAGTTTCCACCGGAGTGGAACGCCACTGGAATAAGAACGATTTGAATGCATTGATCCTTGCCAGTCACAATAGCAATCAGTTTAATAACGATCTGTCGGAAATCTATCAGAATGTAGCGGCGCGTTTTTCTTATGGTTTTGATAAAAGATTCAATGTAGAACTGGCCGGTGCATACAGTTCCAACAACCGTTTCGCACCCGGCAAAAAGGCCGGCTTTTACCCCGGCGCAGGTGCCAGCTGGAATGTGGACCAGGAAGATTTTTTGAAGGATAATGCCTTTTTCGACGAACTAAAACTCCGCGTTTCCTACGCCAAAGTCGGGCATGCAGATCCGGGCTATTATGCCTGGCAGCAAACTTATGCGGGTGGCAGCGCCTACATGTTCGGTACCGGCGCAACCAGCACGGGCTCCATTGCACAAGGCGCGATCGCAAATCCGGACCGGGTTACCGAAAAAGCAAAAAAGGCCAACATCGGCGTCGATCTGGCATTCAGCAAACAACGCGGCTGGCTGAGCATCGACTATTTTAACAGCAGCGAGTACGATCTTTTGCAGCTGAGAGGCGATTCCTCCGCATTATTCGGAAACACCTACCCGCTCGAAAACATCGGCAAAAACCGCTACTCAGGCATTGAACTGAATGCAGGCTGGGCAGCGACGGCGGGCAAGCTGCGTTACTCCATTTCAGGTAATCTGTCGACCGTAGCCAGCAAAGTGATTTTCAACGACGAGCCACAGCAGGAATTCTCGAACCTACAAAGAACCGGACTACCTGTATCCCAGATCAGAGGCTACGTATCCGAAGGTTTTTACGGAACTGGAAATCTGAATGCAGCCAGCATCGAAGGCTTTACACCCTCGGAAGGCGACGTCAGGTACAGAGACCTGAATGGCGACGGGGTCGTTAATGCGCTGGATCAAACCATTATCGGCAATGACAAACCGCTGCTTTACTTCGGGGCCGATCTCCATCTTCAATACGCAGGATTTGATCTGACGGTTCTCTTCCAGGGAATTCAGAACCGGGATATCCTTACTTCCGGCAACTACCAGTTTCCTTTTAGCGACAACGGAAGAGGCCAGGCTTACGACTATCACCTGAACCGTTACACGCCCGGAACCGCCGCAACTGCCACACTTCCCAGGGTAACCATTCAAAATGAGGTGAACAATTACCTGACATCCTCCTTGTATGTACGGAACGGCGGATTTATCCGGTTGAAAAATTTGGAGCTGGGTTATTCGCTTCCTGCAAAAATACTTGCCGCTGCCCGGATAAAAGGTCTGCGCCTGTTTGTAAATGCCCAGAACCTGGCCACGTTCTCGAAATACAAAGATTCCGATCCCGAAAATTACACAGGCCTGTATCCTTTGCAGCGCGTGCTTAATGGTGGTTTATCCGTAAAATTTTAAAAGGCAATCGATTATGCTTTTAAGAAAAAACTACATATCCTGGCTCCTGATCTGCGCCATAAGTGCCGCTCACCTCAGCTGCCAAAAATTTGAAACAGAGCCTGTTGACGCCCGCACAGAAGAACTCATTTACGACGAAAACGACATTAACGGCTTCTTTGCCGAGCAGGCAGTCACAAACCTGTACACCTTTTTGCCAAAAGGATTTAACCGCGTCGACGGCGCCTACCTTGATGCCGCTACCGACGACGGAGTCTCTTCGCAACTTACCAGCGACATTTACCTGTTATCCAAAGGATTACAAAGCGCCACGCATCCGGTAGACGAGCGATTTGCCGAGAGTTATACCGCCATTTACAGGGTAAATCAGTTTTTGTCTAAAATAGATGTGGTACCCGTTGCCGCGCAGACCAAACAAAACTGGAAGGCCGAGGCCAGGTTCATCCGCGCTATCAGTTATTTCGAGCTGGTTAAACGGTACGGCGGCGTTCCGTTGCTGGGTGACGCGGTCCTGCGCCTCGAAGACAAAATCCGCACCCCAAAAAACAGTTACGAGGAATGCATTCAGTATATCGTCAGCGAATGCGATGCAATCAGCGGGTTGCTGCTCAAAGAACCCGTTTCGGCGGTACAGGTCGGGCGGATCACGCAGGGAGCTACCCTGGCGTTGAAGGCCAGGACTTTGCTTTATGCGGCGAGTCCGTTGAATAATCCGTCCGGTGACCCGGCCAAATGGCGGGCCGCTGCCGATGCAGCCAAAGCGGTGATCGACCTCAATTATTATGCATTAAATTCGAGTTTCACGAATGCATTCATTACCCGCAATGACAAGGAAGTGATCCTGGCATTTCAGGAAGCGCGAAACCTGACCCTGGAAACAGCACAGTCGCCGGTGGGTTATGTTTCAAATGTTTACACCAGCAATGGTTCGATCAGCCCGTCGCAGGAACTTGTGGATGCATTTCCGACCATCACCGGCAAAGCCATCGCCGACACTTCCTCGGGCTATCGTGCCAATAACCCTTATGCCAATCGCGATCCCCGGTTTGGGGCCACGATTTTTTACAATGGGGCGCAGTGGCTGGGCCGCGCGGTGGAGACATTCGAAGGCGGGGCCGACAAGCCTAATACTTCGTTGCCACAGACAAAAACCGGTTATTACCTCCGAAAATTCCTCCCCGATCTTTCCGCGGCCAGCGACTACGCTACTGCCGATCACAACTTCATCATTTTCCGCTACGCCGAAACGCTGCTCAACTACGCAGAGGCCATTAATGAATCCGGAAACGATGCTGCAAACCAGAAACTGGCTTATGAACAGTTAGTTAAGCTCCGAAAACGGGCAGGTATTACGGCAGGTACGGATGGATTATTTGGAGTGAAAGCAAACATGACCCAGGCAGAACTACGCTCGGCGATCAGGCTGGAACGGCGGATCGAGCTGGCATTTGAGGAGCACCGTTTCTGGGACGTGCGCCGCTGGAACACGGGCAATGTGGATTTTAACAAAACCATTCAGGGAATCAGGATCACAAAGGTTGCGCCGACGGAATTCACATATCAAAAAGTGAATGTCGAGCCGCTGGTTTTCATCGCTCCCAAAATGAATGTATACCCGTTTCCATTCGCTGAGTTACAGGCAAACGGGGCATTGCAACAAAATCCCGGCTGGTAAAAGATCAAATTCAAAATTACAGGATGATGAATATTTATAAAATTTTAACCGCAGTTCTTCTGCTATTTGGCTCCCTGAAAGGTGTCGCGCAGAATGGTGTCGCGCAGAAAAGCGTCGCGCAGAACCGGCAGGTTACGGGCACAGTCGCCGACGCAGCCGGCCCGACGCCGGGCATTACCGTTCAGGAAAAAGACCTGCTTTCAAACGGGGCTGTCACCGACGGCACCGGAAAATTCGAAATCACGCTTCAAGGCCGCAGTAATATCCTGCTCATATCGGGCGTCGGTTACACCACCCAGGAAGTGGCAGTGGGCACCAGAACCCGGGTCGAAGTACTGATCGAATCCAGTGAAACGAGTTTGAACGAAGTCGTGGTCGTGGGTTTTGGTACGCAGCGGAAAGTCGACGTGGTCGGCTCGGTGAGCTCGATCAGCAGGGCCGACATTCAGCAAACCCCTTCTGCCAGCATTCAGAATGCGCTGGCCGGGAAGCTGCCGGGCTTTTACACCCAGCAGCGAAGCGGGCAGCCTGGCGCCGACGGGGCGGATTTTGTGATCCGCGGGGTGAGTACCTTCAATGGAAATGTTCGGCCTTTGGTTTTGGTGGATGATATTGAATTCAATTACGACGATTTTTCAAATATCGACCCGAATGAGATCCAGTCCATCAGCGTCCTGAAAGATGCCGGCTCGACAGCCGTCTACGGTATCAAAGGCGCAAACGGGGTAATCCTGGTCACTACCCGGCGCGGAAAAACCGGCGCGCCGAAAATCAACTTCCGGACCGATTTTGGCATTCAGCGCCCTACGCATATTCCAAAAGTACTGGGGTCTGCGGATATGGCCATTTTAAGAAACGAGGCGCTAAAAAACGATGCATTTATCTCCGGCGGAACGTATGTGCCCGACTTCACCGAGGAAGATATCGAGCTGTTTCGCAACGGAACCGACCCATACGGACACCCGAACATCGACTGGTACAAAACGCTTTTCAAGAAAAGCGCTCCCATGACGACCAATAACATCGATCTTTCGGGAGGGACCGAGGTCGTCAAATATTTCGTCTCACTTGGTTATCAGAGCCAGTCGGGTCTTTTGCGCGATTTTAAATCCGACGATGTTGATAACAATTACCGTTTCAACCGCTACAATTTTCGCTCGAACCTGGATATCAAGGCGACCAGGACACTTAGTTTCAAGTTGGATGTTTCCGGAAATTACACGCTTACCAATCAGCCGCAGGTGGGCAACTCGCCATTTGGGGAGATCTATAATTACGAGGCGCTTACGCCATTTGTGTACCCGGTTTACAATCCCAATGGAAGCTATGGTTTTACCGATCCGCTGCGGCCGGCCCCGAGCAACAACATTGTGGGCCGCATTGAAAGAGGCGGCTACGACCGCGACCGCCAGAACCTGCTGAACCTGAATCTGTCAGCTGTTCAAAATCTGGAATTCATTACGCCGGGGTTGCAGGCGCAGGTGACGGTTTCTGTTGCCAACTCGAACAGTTCGAGAAGATCGCTAAGCGTCGCCAATTTTCCGTCGTTTTTTTATAATTCAAAAACCGAAGAGTACACGCCGCGAAATGCGAATATTTACCGGATCGATCCCTACGCGGCTACCTATTCAGGGGGGCACCCCCGGCGTCAGTCTGGTTTGCAGGCTACATTAAACTACAACCGGTCTTTTGGCAGCCACAACTTCGGAGGTCTGGTGGTTTTAAATCAGTATTCCAAACTGGATTCGACGCGGGTAGCCGTAGACCCAACCCGGGTTTCCAATTACATTCCCACCAACTCGCGCGGGATCATCGGGCGTGTCGATTACAATTTCAAGAACAGGTACATTGTCCAGTTTTCGGGAGCTTACAACGGCTCCGACCGTTTTGCGGAAGGCAGACGGTTTGGGTTTTTCCCTGCCGTGAGCGCAGGCTGGGTGATTTCGGAGGAAGGTTTTTTCAAAGATCAGCTACCGCTGGTCAGTTTGTTCAAAATCAGAGGTTCATACGGAATTACGGGAAGCGACGATCTGGGGGATTTCAAAAATTCGTATGAAGAGGTATATGGCCGCGGCGGTGCGGGTTCTTTCGGTGAAAGTAATGTCAGCACGCCCTCGATCGTTCCGGGCTCGCTGGCAAACGACCAGGTAACCTGGGAAAAGGAGCGAAAACTGGACTATGCCGTGGAATTCGGGCTTTGGGGAGATCGAGTTTCCGGTTCTGCCAACTTTTTTAACAACCGGCGTTACGATATTTTGTCGAGAAGAAGAACAGTGCCGAGCTATTTCGGGATTCCCGACGCGCAGCTTCCGCCGCTGAATCTGGGGATCGTAAGCAATGCCGGTTATGAACTTGAACTGGGGTACCGGGGTAAGGTCGGCCGGGATTTTGGCTTTAATATCAAGGCAAATTATTCCTATGCCAAAAACAAGATCATCGAAATTGATGAAGTCCGGCAGGTATTCCCATGGAAAACGCAGACCGGCCGGTCCATTGGCGAGCAGCAGGGATTTATCTGGGACGGATTTTACTCCGAAGCCGAGGCGCGCGACCCGAGTGTGCCTAAGTACATCGGCTCCACCACCGCAGCCTGGGGCGAGGGTACAACGTTGCCCGGCTTTCTCAAATACCGCGACCTGGACGCCGACGGGGTAATCACAGACAATGACCGTGGCTACTTTGGCACTACAAACCTGCCGAATACAACCATTGGACTCTCCGCAGGTTTTAACTATAAAAACTTCTCGTTCAATGTATTGCTTCAATCCGCATTGAATTCGGATGTGCAGATCGGATACAGTTTTTCCGTACCATTCAAGGGAAATTTGCAGGACATTCACCTCGACCGCTGGACGCCGGAAACGGCCAATACGGCTACCTTCCCTTCCCTAGTTAGCAACTTTCACGGTACTTATATGACTACCGCGAGCAATTCCAGCTTCTGGGCCATCAGCGGGAATTATCTCCGGGTACGCTCGATCGAGCTGGGGTATGCGCTCCCGGATGAATGGACGAGAGTAGTCAAATTGCAGGGTGTGCGGGTTTTTGCGAGCGGCTACAACCTGTTCAGCTGGTCCAAATCATTCCAGCGCTACGGCGTGGACCCGGAAGTGTTGCGTCAATCGGGCGATGCTTCTTCGTCGATCTCCTATCCTGCGCAGGCCATTATCAAACTGGGACTGAATGTTTCAATCAACTAGCAGCATCATGAAAAAGATATATCTGGCAGTCTGGGCCGCATTGCTGATCGCGGCCGCTTCCTGTGAAAACAAGGATTTTCTCGATACCAAAACCACGGCGAGCCTCAACACCGAAACCACGTTCGCCGACAGTGCAAACACCATGGATTTTCTGGCAGGGCTCTATGTTGATCTGGCCTATAATTTCCAGGTCGAAAATGCGCACAACGTCGCCGATTTTTCGGAGTTATCGGATGAAGGCGAGGGGCGGTATCCGGCATTGGGGAATTTTGATAAAATATTCACCAGCGGCACTTTTGCCAATGGTTATTACAATCAAATGCAGAACAACTGGGTGCTGTTTTACAGGATCATCCGCTCATCTAATATTTTTCTGGCCAATGTCGACAAGTCGCCATTATCACCTGCCAAGAAACAGCGGGTGAAAGCGGAGGCCCGTTTTGTAAGGGCATTCCATTATTTCAATTTGTTAAAATTCTTCGGCGGTATCCCGCTTGTGGGCGACGATGTATTTTCTGCGAGCGATGATGGCACATTTCAGCGGAATACGTTTGAGGAATGTGTGAATTACATGACTGCCGAGCTGGATGCCGCCGCCGCCGATATGCCGCTCAGCTACAATGGTGTGGATTTCGGCCGGATCACCAGAGGCGCTGCATTGGGGTTAAAGTCACGCCTCTTGTTATACGCGGCAAGTCCGCTCTACAATGGCGGCGGAACTACGACCAATGCGGAGCTCCTGCCGGTACTCTCCTACCCCACCGCAGACCCTGCCCGCTGGGAACGGGCCAGAGTTGCCGCAAAAGCGGTGATGGACCTTGCCTTATATTCGCTGCCTGTTAATAACACCACCAAATGGAGTGGGTCGGAGGCCGGATTGGGTTACGGTTTTTACAATGTATTCCTGACCCGCAAAAACCCGGAATTCATCCTGACCTACCTCATGCCGCCGGGCAAGCAGATTGAGCGAGGGATACTGCCAAGGTCGCGCGGAGGGGCAAATTTTTATACTTACCCTACCCAGGAGCTGGTCGACAAGTTTCCTACCATCAATGGCAAACCCATCACTGCGGATGTAAAATCGGCCGCAAACCCGACCGGTTTTGATGCCGCCAATCCCTATGTCAATCGCGACCCGAGACTTTCGGCAACTGTGATTTATAATGGAGGATTGTACTTCCTCAACACGACCAAGAATTTGCAGCCCGTGTATACCTATGTAGGCGCGCCCAATGACGGGATTGTGGCGATATCCTCCAATACGGCAACTATAACCGGCTATTACGTGCGAAAAATGGCCGACGACAACGGAGCGATCACCGGTGGAAATAATGTAGACAGAGGCATTCCATTGATCCGTTACGCCGAGATTTTACTAAATTACGCCGAGGCCGCCAATGAAACGGGCGACACAAAAGAAGCGATCAATACGCTGAAAACAATCAGGATCAGGGCCGGCATTGCGCCGGGGACCGATCAGCTTTACGGCTTACCAGCTGCCCCGACCAAGGATCAGGCGCGTGCATTGATCCAGAATGAGCGCGACATCGAGCTTGCATTCGAGCAGCACCGGATCTGGGATGTGAGAAGATGGAAGCTCGGGCCCGCGCTGGACGGAAAGTTCCTTCACGGCATGCAGATCACCAAGGTTGGCGAGGGATACACCTACCGGCTCCGCGACGTGAGGACACGCTATTTCAAGGATATTTACTACTATTTCCCTATCCCAAAAGATGACGTGGTACTTAATCCGAAGATTTTACAGAATCCCGGGTATTGATCCAAAAACACGACTGATCAATGCATTTAATAAATTCAACTATGAGATCGGAAGCGATGTTTTTCTGTAAAATTTTAAGTCTGAGTCTTTTAATTTCTGGCTTAAATCCATCTCTGGCGCAAAAGAAATCTGCCGGAAAAAGTACTGCGGCAAAGCCTAACATCATTTACATCATGGCCGACGACCTTGGGTATGGGGACGTAGGTTTTAATGGTCAGCAAAAAATCAAAACGCCGAACATAGACAGGCTTGCCGGGGAAGGGATCATATTTAATCAGCATTATGCCGGTACTGCGGTGTGCGGACCTTCCCGGGCGGCTTTGCTGACGGGCGTAAATACGGCCCATGCGCACGTGCGTGAACTTTCGGCCTGGACAGTGAGTGGCAAACCGGTGGACCTGCTCGATGAGGAAGTGACCGTTGCCGAAGAACTGAAACGGGCCGGGTACAAAACGGCGATTATCGGTAAATGGGGACTTGAAGAAGGTGCCGGCACAGGCGCTCCGAACGCGCAGGGTTACGATTATTTTTATGGTTACAAAACCCACACGGAAGCGCATCACTACTATCCCGAATACATTTGGGAAAATGGTAAAAAGATCACGCTGGAAAACAATGTAACCGCTGAAAAAAAGGGGAATTACTCGAACGATGATTTTACCTCGAAAGCCATTCGTTTTATTAAAGACAATAAATCAGGGCCGTTTTTTCTTTACCTGCCCTACACGGTTCCTCACAATGAAATTACGGTTCCGGAAGATTCCAAAAAGCCTTACCTGAACCAGGGCTGGACCGCCCGCCCGATGACTGCCGGGCATTATTACCACGACGCCGAGGGCAATACGACCTATGCAGGCATGGTATCCCGGCTCGACGGGTACGTCGGCCAGATTTTGCAAACATTAAAAGATCAGGGAATCGATGAGAATACAGTTGTGATTTTCACCAGCGACAACGGGCCGGGTTTTGATAATGGCTTTTTTGACAGCAACGGACCATTTAAAGGCAAGAAGTTTACATTATATGAGGGAGGAATCCGCGTACCGTTCGCCGCGCGCTGGCCTGCCCGGATTAAGGCAGGAAGTAAAACTTCACACCCGTCGGCATTCTGGGATTTCCTGCCGACTGCCTGTGAAATAGCGGGCATTAAACCTTCCGCTAAAATCGACGGCGTTTCCTATCTGCCGACATTGCTTGGTAATGCACAACAGCCTAAACACGATTTTCTGTATTGGGAGATTAATGAGGCGCAGGGACCGGCGCAGGCGATCCAGGCGGGGGAATGGAAAGGTCTTGCTCAGTACAACAAGGCTTTCGAACTATATCATCTGGCGACAGACCCAGGCGAAACGACCAATGTAGCCGGGCAAAATCCCGCAGTAGTAAAAAGATTGAAAGAAACACTCATTGCGACCCGCACTGAAAATCCGGAATTTCCGCTCACCAAAAGAAGCTCGCATTATGCCAGTGAAAAGCCGGTTTACCACATTTACGCTGGCAGCACGCACGCGCATACTTCGTACACCGAATCGCATGGGTCTCACCTTGACAAAGCAAAAGGCGCGACTAAATTCATGGAAGTGGACTCAATTGGCGTAAGCCACGCGGTAAATTCACCTTTAAAACCCGACTGGCAAAAACACCAGGGTCCGCCTTCCGAGCATTTCGGGCTGGCAAAAGCCAATGGGTACGATTTCTATATCTCTACTGACCATTCTCAGGAAGCGGGATTCCACCCGACGAGTGACAAAAATGCGCAATGGATCTCACTTCACGACCAGGCCAGTAAGGCAACCGACAAAAACTTTGTAGCCCTGGCGGGTTATGAGCATTCCGAAAATAACGGTCCGGGGGGCAGAGGCCATATCAACGTGATCAATTCGGCCGCTTACCTGAATGCACTTGAAAAGGACGTGGATATTAAGGTGGCCTATAAATGGCTGGGGAATGCAAAATCGTACGACAATGACGGCCCCGTGATCGCAAGTTTTAATCACCCTGATGTCAAATCGTACGACAGCTTCCAATACCGGGATGAAAAAGTGACCGACGTGATTACCTTACTGGAAGTGATCAATTCCAATAAAAATATCCATTATGAAGGCTTTTTGGCCGCATTGAACGCAGGCTGGAAGGTTTCTCCGGTGGCAGGAAATGATAACCACGGCACCGCAGCCATTAGCAAGCAAAAATCCCGGACTTTCGTACTGGCAGAAAGTAAATCGAAGCGCGACATTCTGAATGCGATGAAAAACCGCCGGACTTACGCCTCGCTTGACCAAAACATCCAATGTCAATATTGGGTGAACGGGCAGATTATGGGCTCGACACTTAATAAACCCGACGAATTCAAATTTGACATTAATATCAGCGACCCTGATGTGGCAAATCCTGCAAACAAGATTAGGAAAATTGAAATTCTGAAAGATAATGGCGTAGTGGTCGAGAGTCTGGAAGCTTCTGCTCACAGCGTGAAATGGGAGCCGGTAATTAAGGATTCCACCAGCAAGTATTTCTTTATCAGAGTCTTTTCCGCCGGCGATCCGGGCTCTGCGGAGAATCATGCAAAGCCGGTCGCCTGGCTGGCGCCTGTCTGGACTGGGCGGTAGAATGTGGTAAGCGGAACAGTTTTTGTAAGTGGCGTGCGCAATTCACACTAACATTACCGCGCATGTTTAAAATTACGTTCCGAAGCCCGAGGCCAGGGTTGGCCGTTAAACTGCTGATCGCTGCGAGCATACCTTTCTTCATTTCCTGCTATGGTATCAAAAGCTCGAAAGGCGGTGGGCAACTAGGGCGGCATATGACCCGCAATCCGCAAGCAGCTGACGTTTTGCTTGCACCAGGCTACAAGATCGATCTGGTTACCAAAGGCCTGACCTACCCTACTGCCTGTACGTTCGACGACAAGGGTGAGCTGTATGTGATCGAAGGCGGGTATAGTTATGGCGAGTCCTGGACCCGTCCGGCACTGATCCGTATCAGCCAAAACGGTGATCAAAAAGTCATCGCTTCCGGCTCGGACAATGGCCCGTGGACTGGCGTCGATTTCTATGAGGGCCATTTTTATATAGCGGAAGGCGGCAGTAAAGCGGGTGGGAAGATTCTCAAAATAGCTCCGTCGGGAAAAATTGATACATTGATTGCAAACCTGCCCAGCGGGGGCGATCACCATACCAATGGGCCCGTCGTGCGGAATGGCTTCATTTATTTTAGTCTGGGGGCTGCAACCAATTCCGGGGTGGTCGGGCCGGACAACGCACATTATGGCTGGCTGAAACGCAAGCCTACATTCCACGATATTCCCTGCCAGGACATCATCCTGGCCGGCGTCAATTTTGATTCCGAACACGCGCTCGACAAATCTGCCGGCAGCGTCACCACCGGCGCCTACTCACCTTACGGAAAACCTTCGGCGCCAAATCAGCGCATTTCGGGCAGCATTCCCTGCACGGGGGCCGTTATGAGAATATCAGTCGGCGGTACCAAGCCGGAGGTAGTGGCCTGGGGTTATCGCAATCCATTCGGGCTGCGCTTTTCGCCGGATGGTAATCTATTTGTAACCGAAAATGCCTACGACGAGCGCGGCAGCAGGCCCATATGGGGAGCGGGCGACATTTTGTGGCAGGTAAAGCCGGGTACATGGTATGGTTTCCCCGATTTCTCGGGTGATATGCTGCTGGCCGGTGACATTGAATTCAAAGCGCCGGGCTCTCCAATGGTCCAATCAGTGTTAAAAGAACATCCTAATAAACCTCCGAAACCTGCGGCCATTTTAGAAGTGCATTCATCGTCCAGTGGTTTTGATTTCGCCAATGCGGCATTTGGTTTTGCAGGCGAAGCATTCATTGCGCAGTTTGGCGATATGGCCCCTGACGTTGGCAAGACACTCGCGCCGGTGGGTTTCAAACTCGTGCGCGTAGATCCTGCGAGTGGGGTGATCCGGGATTTTGCTATTAATAAAGGCAAACGCAATGGGCCGGCCAGCGCGTTGGGGAATGGCGGTTTGGAGCGGCCGGTTTCTGTCAAATTCAATGAAGCAGGTGATGAACTGTATGTCGTTGATTTCGGGATTGTACAAATGAGTAAAAAGGGCCCGCATCCGCAAGAGAAAACCGGGGTCATCTGGAAAATAACTAAAACACAGCCATGAACAGAAAGACATTGCTAATCACCTTTGTTCTTGCAGGTTTTCTCACCGCATGCGCCATGCGCCGTTCAGAGCCGGCTAAGCAAAAAATGTTTGAACCCGCCACCAGCCAGATCGCCAATGGCGAAAAGATTTTTATGGCTAAATGCCAGAAATGCCACCCGGGTGGTGAGGCCGGACTCGGTATAGGGCTTAATCCGGTACCGGCACCGAAATTCCTGAAAAGATTTCAGATACGGCACGGTCTGGGTGTGATGCCGGCATTCAAAAAAGAAGAGATCACGCGGCAGGAGCTTCACGATATTACCAGCTATATGTCAGCCTGGAAACATTATTAGGTTAGCATTTAACAATCATCCATTATCCGGGTTAATGGCAGGTAGGTTTTAAAAAAAAATAATCATGAAAAATATAGCATTGGTCGTTGGAGCTACCGGTATAACCGGAAGTAACCTGGCCGAAAAATTGATTGAAAAAGAATGGATCACATACGGTCTTGCCCGTAATCCGAATGCTGATATCGAAGGTTTAATCCCTATTTCGGCCGACTTGCTCAATTCAGACGATCTGGCCGCAAAATTTGCGGATATTTCACCTACCCATGTTTTCTTCACAACCTGGATGCGCAATGATACGGAAGCAGAAAATATACGTGTTAACAGCGCTATGGTTCGCAACTTGCTGAACGCCGTTTCTGACAAAAAATCGGTTCAGCATGTTGCCCTCGTAACCGGACTGAAACACTATCTCGGACCGTTTGAAGCATATGCAAAGGCGGGGACTTTGCCTGAGACCCCCGTCCGCGAAGAACATCCGAGATTGGATCTGGAAAATTTTTATTATGCTCAGGAAGACGAAGTTTACGCCGCTGCAGACCATGATGGTTTTACATGGAGCATTCACAGACCACATTCGGTGATCGGTAAAGCCGTTGGTAATATGATGAACATGGGTACGACGCTGGCCGTTTACGCCTCTATTTGCAAAGAAACCGGACGACCGTTTCACTTCCCGGGATCAGCTGCGCAGTGGAATGGCTTATCGGACGTGACGGATGCCCGGATTCTAGCTGAACATATGATATGGGCTGCTACTACTGATGCTGCGCACAATGAGGCGTTCAATGTGGCAAATGGTGATGTGTTCCGCTGGAAATGGCTATGGAAACAAATAGCCCAATGGTTTGAAGTTGAGTCCGCTGATTTTAATGGTGAAATCCATCCACTGGAAGCTGAAATGGCGGCTGACGCTCCGTTGTGGAAAGAAATAGCTGCCAGGTACCAGTTAAAAGAACAGGATATCAACCGTGTGGCTTCTGCCTGGCACACAGATCTCGACCTGGGCCGCCCAATGGAAGTAATGACCGATATGTCTAAAAGCCGCAAGCTTGGTTTTACAGTGTACCAAGACACGCGCGACTCATTCTTTGATTTGTTTGAAAAGCTGCGGTTGGAACATTTGATCCCATAAGATATCGGGAATTTCATTCGTGCCATAATTTTCTATCTTTGGATGTAAAACTTGCTGGCAATGGACGCAATCAAAATAAGGGTAAATAAGCAAATGGACGGATACTCATTCAGTATCTCGCCATCCATTCGCGACTTCATTCGGAAACTCTTTCCTAATGCGCATCCCGCAAACAATCAATTCGTTGACACTCAGACAGGAAACGTACTACACAAAGTAACCCCGCGTGACGAAAAAGTTTAATCAATACCTCGGGAAGGCTGGGCACCTGGCGATTATGTCTGAGTTCTTGATGCTCGGATGGAATGTCGCAATTCCTGAAGTTAATATCGGCGATGACATTTTTGTGGTCCAGGACGATAATGGAACGTTAAGACGAGTACAGGTCAAAACCTCAACTTCTACTAATAATTAGACATACCAGGCAAAATTGAAGTCAGAGAATATGCTCATCAAACATTTAGAAAGACATTTGACTTTTTACAATTAAAAGACCCAAAAACCTATTTCGATGTAACAACAATTGGCCAAGAGTTAACGAAAGCCGACGAACAGCAAATTTGGGAGGACATTATTTCGAGTCAACAGAAAATATTGACTGACAAAAAAATTAAACATCGAAATTTCGGCGAGTACTCAAAACATAACTGTGGCTATGAAACCTGTCCTTTAAACGGACTTATGATTAGACAGGGCTCAGCAATTTCAGACGGACATATGCAGTTCAATTCTGACAAGAATCAATATGCTGCGAAGGACAAGTCGGACAGACGAAAAGCCGATCGAAAAAAAGAAAAACAAATTACACAAATAATTATTGAGGCCGAATGATGTCGAACATCCACACACAAATGAAAACCACCCTCACTCACCTCCCCGAAGACAAACAGGAAGAACTAAAAACCATCACCGAAATCATCCTATCTAAAATCCCCGCCGAAATGGTCATTCTTTTCGGTAGCCATGCGCGTGGTGATTGGGTGGAGGATTTTCAGGAAACCTACGAATATGTGAGCGACTATGATATTCTTGTCATCACCAAAGATCGAAAGGCGGCGAGAGGACAAAAAAAGTGGCAGGATTTAGACAAGGAATTAGCGGCTAATGAAGACATCACAAAAACGAACATTATCCAACATAGTGTTTGGTTTGTGAATGACAAGATTGAGCGGAACTTTTACTTTTTTGTGGACATTTTCAAGGAGGGAATTATGCTTTTTGATTCCGGAAATTTCACTTTATCGGAACCGAAAGAACTGAATCCGCAGGAAAGACAGAAAAAAGCAAGTAATGCATTTACGCATTGGTTTGAATCTGCTAATCTTTTTTTGGAAACCTTTGATTTTCTCTTTAAAAAAGGAGAGAACAACATTGCATATTACCGTAATGCAGCATTCGAGCTTCATCAAGCCACCGAAAGATATTATGCTGCCATTCTGCTCGTTTTTACTGATTACAAACCCAGAACGCATGATATTGAGGAATTAGGAAAACAAGTCGAAAAACTTCATTCCGACTTTGCAACTGTTTTTCCCAAAAAAACAGCCGAAGAAGCAGGACTATTCAAACTTCTCAAAAAAGCGTACATTGATGCGCGATATGAAATAAATTACAGAATCGAAAAAGAAGAATTAGAGTATTTATCCGAGCGCGTAAAACTGCTGAAAGATCTGACAGAACGCATTTGCAATGAGCGGATTGCACAATTTACGGACGACCGAGACGACTAAGCCTTCAATGCCGATACTGGAACCTTGGAACCCGGGGCATGTCCCAAGGCGAGTCGGTAAAAAATTAATTCTCTCAGTGCAGTAGTTTTCAATGGATACGACTTATAGTGTTGTAGATATCTACAACACTAAACCGCAAAGCATGATATCCTTTAAACAAGTTTGCTTTGGCTATGAAAAGCAGAAGGCACTTTTTGAAAATTTGAATCTGCATTTATCTCCTGGACGGATTTACGGGCTGCTAGGTAAAAACGGAGAAGGGAAATCCAGTCTGCTTCGTAACATGGCAGGGCTACTTTTTCCGGATAAAGGAGAAATCAGCATAGCAGGTTTCAACCCGTCGGGCAGAGAGGCCGAATTCTTGCAGGATGTATTTTTTATACCGGAAGAACCCTACTTGCCTTCATTTACAGTTGAGAAGTTTTCAGAGCGGTTTGGTTTGCTCTACCCAAAATATGACCGCACTGAATTTCATAAAGGCATTTCTCATTTCAATGTTTCAGTCAGCGACAGGCTTGATAAAATGTCCTACGGACAGCGAAAGAAGGTGCTCATCGCTTTTGCCCTGGCCTGCAATACCAAAGTAATCCTGATGGATGAACCCACCAATGGCTTGGATATTCCAGTTAAGACCCAGTTCAGAAAGTCAGTACTATCTGCCATTGACGACGAAAAAATTATTGTGATCGCCACACACCAGGTTCGTGACCTTGACAATCTCATTGATAGCGTAATCATCCTGAATGAAAATAAAATAGCCATACAAACTGACCTGGAAACGGTAGCGCAGCATTTGTCTTTCGAAACATACGCGGACATCGGCGATGGAAGTGACAGTATCCTGTATGCCAAACCTGGCCCTGGCGGGTGCAAAGTAGTGACCAGGAATATATTTGGCACCGACTCCAGAATAGATCTTGAACAGTTTTTCAATGCTGTCGTGCTGAGTCCAACAAAAATACAGCACATTTTCGATCAGAATCCCCCCTCCCAGGAATCAACAACTGTACTATGAGAAAGTCATCGAGCCATTACCGGATAAGCGTACTGATCCGTCTTGAATTCGACCAGAAAGGAAGAAATTACCTGTGGGTCAGTTGCTTATTGACTGTGGGTCTTTTGGTTATGACATTACCGACGCTGTATTTCGATACCTACAACCATTCATGTGAGTTACTCCAATATGCTGCAATTCCGCTGGTACTTATCTTTGGCAGCAGCTTTTATACAAGCACTGCATTAACGGACTATGCTGCAGGCAACAAGGGGATATTTGCACTGATGACACCTGCATCCACGGCAGAAAAGATGCTTGCTGCGCTACTAGTCAACCTGATGTTCCTGATCCCTTTTCTGGTCTTGTTCTGGCTACTGCACTTCGGTACCATTCACTTTGCAAATGCAAGGTTTCCGGCAACACATACGAAATACAGCCCAGTCACACGCGAAGTGGCAATATATGTCACTTACTGCTACTTCTTATTCAACAGTGTGATATATGCCGGATCAATCTATTTTACCAAAAACTCTTATGTCAAAACACTGGCATCCGCCCTGCTGGGAGCGCTGGCGCTTAGTTCGGTTAACACCTCTTTTGCCAAATACTTAGCCTCGTACCCCATGATGCTGGGCGCTTTTCCATTTGGTGGCTGGAATGTAGTCCGCGATAGCAGCCTCAAAGTTTATCGGGTCCATTTTCCCGACATGGCGTATTCATGGCTTTATGTATTACCTGCGCTGATGGTGCTCGGCTTGTGGCTTGTGGCTTACAAGCGCTTGCAGGAAAAGCAGCTTTAAACAAAATCACCGTGGAATTTAGAGACAAACAATCCATTTATCTGCAGATTGCCGATCACATTTGTGAAGGCATCCTGCAAGGCAAGTGGCAAGAGGGAGAACGTATACCATCCGTGCGTGAGCTTGCGGTCTTAATGGAGGTAAATCCTCATACGATTTTACGGAGCTATGAATTCCTTCTCAATAAAGACATTATTTTCAACAAAAGAGGACTGGGGTACTCCGCCTCTAATTCAGCCCGAGCCTTGATCCTCGCTTATCGTAAACAACGCTTTATGGAAAAGGAACTGCCGGTGTTCTTTTCCAGCCTGGTACTGCTGGAAATCAGCATCGAAGAAATCAAAGCCCGCTACAATGAATTTATGGTTAAAAACAACACAGTCAGCCTTTAATAGAAAACCGATGAAAAACAGTGATAAATTATTACTCACTCTATTAGTTGTATTCTTGATTGCTACACTTGGTAGCAACTTTGTACTTAAAGCTGAGTACGAAAAAGTCAAAACAATTGACCACAAAAGCATTAAACACCAGTAACAATGCAAAAGCACCTTTATTTGTTCATTCTTCTTCTTGTCTGTACTGCCCTCGAAGCGCAGGAAAATGCAAACTTCAACCTGGGTTTCGAAAAGGTTACACCTGGTCAGAAATTGCCTGATAAGTGGATGCAGTGGGGCGTAGGATATTTGGTTACTGGTGATACAATTGAAAAAAACCAGGGTAATCGTTCTGTGCTTCTTCGATCGCCCCAGGAGATTAAAAATGGCACTTTTGGTAGTGTGGCAAATACACTGCCGGCCATTTGGGAAGGAAAGCAAATCGAGCTGAGAGGTTATATGAAGTTCCAGGATGTGGAAGGGTCAGCGGGATTAATGTTGCGCATTGACGGAAATTCCGGCATGCTGCAATTTGACAATATGCAAAGCCAGGGCATCCGGGGAACGCAGGATTGGAAACAATACAGCATCAAACTACCCTACCCTTCCAATGCTGCAAAGATTCATGTCGGGGCATTGCTCGTCGGGAAAGGTTCTTTATGGATAGATCAGTTTGAGATTTTCGTTGACGGAAAGCCGATAGAACAGGCCCTACTAAGAAAGCCGGCCGCTGCGCTGCTTGATAAAGAATTTGATAACGGCTCGGGCTTTACAATTGGTAAGCTTTCGCCTGCCCAGATTACTGAACTGGGCAACGTCGGAAAACTTTGGGGATTTTTGAAATACCATCATCCGGCAATTGCCAGTGGAGACCTCAATTGGGATTATGAATTAATCCGCCTTCTGCCGCAGGTTGCCGCCCATGTATCACCAACCGACAAACAAAAAGCACTGCATTCGTGGATCTCAAAACTGGGGCCTATCAAAGCTGCCGGCAACTATGTTGTCGCCAGTGACGCAGTTTTGAAGCCGGAGCTCGGATGGATCAAAAATGCTGGTTTTAGTAAAGACGTGGAAGCATTACTGGATACGGTCAAAAACGCTTCCCGCACCGAAGACGGCTACTACATTGGCTTGCAGCCGGGTGTCGGAAATCCTGATTTCAGAAATGAGAATGCTTATGCAAACATGCCCTACCCCGATGCCGGGTTCCGGTTGGTGAGCTTATTCCGGTACTGGAATATGATCGAATACTTTTTTCCATATAAGCATTTAATCAAAGAAGATTGGCACGCCGTGCTTCTTGAATTTATTCCAAAATTTGTAAATGCTGCTAACGAAACCGCCTATAAGCTGGCAGCACTCGAACTGATCACAAGGGTAAAGGACACGCACGCTAATGTGTACAACCAAAGTCCTTCCCTGGATGCCCATTTTGGCAACCGGTATGCTGCCGCGCAGCTTTCTTTTGTGGAAGGCAAACCAGTGGTCACTGATTTTTATAATGGGAAACTTGCAGAGCAATCCGGATTGAAAATCGGGGACGTAATTGAAAAGATCAATGGAAGAAGCGTCAGTGACATGATCAAGGAAAAACTTCCTTACACAGCTGCATCCAATATGCCAACGAGGCTTAGGAACATGGCTCCAAATCTGCTGCGCAGCAACGATTCCCTGATCTCGGTCCGCATTAAACGCAATTCAAAAATCCTGGACTTGAAAATTCCTGCGCATGAAAAAGAGCAAATCAATCTGTATGCAAACTACAACAAGAAGGATACCTGCTTTAAATTGGTCCAACCAGATGTTGCGTATCTGTTTCCGGGTAAGTTTAGAAATGACTACCTGCCGATTATTGCGCCGGAGATATCCAAAACCAAAGGCCTGATCATAGACATGAGATGCTATCCTTCTGAATTTATGGTATTCACATTCGCTCCCTACTTATTACCCGAAGCGCGCGCATTCGTAAAATTTTCGAGGGGAAGCATACAAACCCCGGGAGCGTTCACATTCACCCCCGAGCTTAAAACCGGAAAAACGAATGCAGACTATTATAAGGGAAAAGTAGTGCTGATTGTAAATGAAAGCACGCTCAGCCAGGCAGAATACACCTCCATGGCATTTTCCCAGGCTCCAAACATTACCATCATCGGGAGCACAACGGCTGCCGCGGACGGCAATGTGTCTCCTATCGTCTTACCAGGTAATATCCGGACAGGCATAAGCGGGATCGGTGTCTATTATCCCGACGGAAGGGAAACCCAGCAAGTAGGGATCGTTCCTGATATTGAGGTTAAACCCACAATCCAAGGTATATTAGCTGGACGTGATGAGCTTTTGGAGAAGGCCCTGGAAATTGTTGGAACCAAGTAAAGCCCTTCCAACCCGGAGAACGTTCGGGCCGATCACATGGATGCACATTTTTGCTTGCTCTTTTTTCACCGCGGCCTATCTGCATTGGTGGCAGGCGAAAACCACACCAACTTCTAGCGCTGGAACTGGATAATGAGTGATAAGTATCCTGTTGGTTTGTTACTTAAAAAAACACTCCCACCCGATCAATGTGATCGATAAGCTCCTTATTTTCAATATGATGATAAATAGCCAGATCTATCTTGTAGGGAAGCATTAAATCATCCAGTTCAGTTTCGATTTTAAATTGATCTGACAAATTGAGGCTTTCGCCGACAAGCACCAAATCAATGTCGGAGCCGTTGCGGAAATTTCCTTTTGCACGCGATCCGTAAAGGATTGCCTTTTCCACTTGCGGGTATTTCTTAAAGACCGCCTGAATGGCGGCAATGGTGCTTTCTTTAAGTCCGTACTTCATTCTTTCTCAAATATGTTGCCATGCTCCCCATAACGTTTCTCTTCCATAGTACTTTTAAAAGCCAAAAAAGCAGGTAGGTACTCCTCTAAAATTCTCTCGAAAATCGCATCAGCTGTTCCTTCATTATATGTGTGCGAGGTTTGGTTTCGGCTTTTGACCATTTCCATCCACAGTTCGCCGTCTTCAATCAAATCCGCAGCAAAGGCCGCTCTTGTTGCGTCTTTGGAACCTAATACTTTTATATCACCCTCGTGAAGGAGAAAGTCTTTCATCACATTCCATGCCAATTCGTGCGTGTATTCAAATCGTTGAATCAAGCCTTCCTTAATGATATCATCCAGAAAGTCATCTTCATCAATGTTTCCTGCCTCGTCCGAAGGGTAATCCTTTTTAATTTTGGATACCGCCTGATCCAACTTGTGCAATGCTTTAAGATAATTATTGAAGCGCTGCTCCCAACGGATGTCCTGTTCGTTCATAGTTTCAAATTTGAAGTGCTGTTTAAAGAATTACTTGCCAATACAATATGTATTATACATTCATAATCAATGGTTTAAACACATATAGGTACAAAAAGGGTACAAACTGGCATTTTAAGAGTAAAAAGTTTCCAAATTGTTGCCTGTCATTTTGGACTTGCACATATTGAACAAGTACTCTTGAATATGGATGATGCCTTCATACAACATCTGTACTCACCTTCAAAAGTAACGATTTTGTGTGTTATGCTTCATTGGTCAACTTTACATAAATCTGGCGGTGCAACTACCGAGGAATTCTCGGCAGTTAAAGTTGGAATGTAGGGTGAAAGATGGTGCGCACAGGTGATTTGTCGATTTCAACTTTAAAACCATATAAGCAGGCATTCTCCGTTTAAAATTAACTATATTTGTGATACAATAGTATTAATTATAAGGTTATAAGGTCAATAGGTACTACAATGATATCACTTATATCGCCATCAAAGGCGCTTCGTAAGCTTGCAGAAAATGTGAGATCTAGGCGCCTGAGTGAAGGCCTCACTCAGGAAGGTCTGGCAGAGCGTTCAGGCGTTGCACTACCAACTCTAAGAAAATTTGAGCAGAAAGGCGTCATCTCTTTAGAGTCATTCCTTAGGCTCCTTTTGGTTGTAGGCGGCATCGAGGAAGTGATTGAGGCTATCAAGCCTGTAAAACCAGCATTTTCTTCTATTGATGAAGTGTTGAAGGAAGAGACTTCAATCCGTAAACGAGGTCGTCGCAAATGAAACAACTTATCACAGAACTCAAAGTAAGATTGGATTGCGGCAGCGAAATTCTTCCGGTTGGGCGTTTGGCTATTCGCGACCACACCATTTATTTTGAATATGAGGCCTCATTCATTCAAAGAGGACTGGAGATTTCTCCTTTACGCTTGCCTCTCAAAACAGGCGTTACCACTTTTGAAACAAGACCTTTCGAAGGATTGGCGGGTGTTTTTAGCGATAGCCTACCCGATGGTTGGGGGCGGTTGCTATTTGACCGCCTTTTGCGTTCTCAAAACATATTGCCGTCAGATATTACTTCACTGGATCGTTTGGCACATGTGGGATTTCACGGCATGGGAGCCTTAGTCTATGAACCGGATTATAGTCCGTCTGATATAGAAGATAGCTTTATTGATCTGGATCAACTTGCTCAGCAAGCCGGTGAAGTTCTTAGAGGAAGTTTAGATGAGATCATTCAGGAGCTACTTTCTTTAAATGGATCATCTGCCGGGGCAAGACCCAAAGCACTCATAGGGGTTGATAAGACCCGTCAGAATATAACCCATGGTGCAAAGCAACTCGCCGATGGATTTGAGCCCTGGCTGATCAAGTTCCCGAATTCGCAAGACGGACTTGATTCCGGCGCTATTGAATACGTTTATGCCCTGATGGCAAAAGAGGCAGGAGTTGTAATGTCAGAAGCTCATTTATTTGCTGCTAGCAAAGGATGCGGATATTTTGCAGCAAAACGCTTTGACCGGGATGGTACTAAACGATACCACATGCATACGGTAAGCGGGTTATTGCATAGTGATTTTCGGACACCATCATTAGATTATGAAGATTTACTGACGCTTACTGGTCAGCTTACGAAAGACATCCGTGAGGTTGAGAAAATGTATAGACTCGCTGTATTCAATGTCCTGGCCCATAACCGTGATGACCATGCCAAGAACTTCAGTTTTCTGATGGATAATAAAGGGGAATGGAAGTTATCGCCAGCTTATGATCTGACGTTTTCTAATGGCCCTGGGGGAGAACAAAGCACAATGGTAATGGGAGAGGGAAGAAATCCCAGCGACAAGCAGCTTATAAAGCTTGGGCTTGAAGCGGGTCTGTCCAAAGCTCTTGTAAATGAAAGTATAGCACAAACAAAGGCTGCTTTGGAGCAGTGGAAAACCTTGGCAAAAGAATACGGTATTAGTCAAGCAAATATAGATTTGATAAATAAAAGGCTGGCATGAAAAGGATGGTGTATCCATTTCATGCCTTTGTTAATGTACTCACGTTTGAGAAGCCCATGCTATTCCTTTTCAATTCTCTACGACAGGCTATCTAAATAGTCAGCATAATGTTGCATCATGACTTTACCTTAAGGTAAAAAACTTTGCACAGTCATATGCACGGTGTTTTCGTTTTCATTAGCTCGGGTGGAATTGTCCACATCGAGTTTTCAAAGTCGATTTCTGTCCAGCGAGCTTTTATCAGTTCACTTTTTGGTTTTGGCTATAAACAATATTCGTTTTAAAAAAGCTTAGGAAGTAGACAACTGGTTGGTATGAACCTTGGACGTGAGTCTGCTTTTATAGATCATAATGCGTGTTGAACAACAGATGGCATCGACTCGACACAGCATGATATTAAACTGTAAATATTTGGCTTACTGTCTTATGTTTATTTCCAATTTTGCAACGGCCGTTGCAAAATTGGAAATAGTTAACCCTTTTGCCATAAATGCCCTCGCATGCTGCTAAAATACGTTGTCGGAAATACTACATCAAAGATCCGAATATGCTGCTAAACTAATGTTGGGAACTCACCCCTCTGATACGTTTCTCCCATCTAGTTCAATGGTTATGTCCGAGCCGAATGTGTTTAAGTTGACATAACACCTGTTATACAACAAAATATTATTTGGTTTGGAGTCAGCACCAAGAAGCTGATAGCTGAAATAATTAACTGATTATGAACAATTTGAAACGGAAATAAGAAAAATGAGTCTATTATGCCGTTATTCTTCTTTCTGTAATTTTTCAATCTCCTTGTTCATCTCATCAATCAATTGTTTCTCACTCGGAAGATACAGTTTGTACTCACTGGCAATGATTGTTTTATTATTTTCAGGTAGTGAGATCTTAACCACTGCATTGTTCTTGTCTGCACAGAGAAGTATTCCGATAGTTGGGTTCTCAAAATCTCTCCTTTCATAACGGTCATAGTAGTTTACATACATTTGAAGCTGACCTATGTCCTGATGGCTAAGCTTTGTCGTTTTGATCTCGATGATCACAAAACACTGTAAAAGCCTGTTATAGAAAACCAGGTCGACGAAAAACTCATCTCCTTCAATATGAAGTCTTTTTTGCCTAGCGACGAAAGCAAAACCGTTGCCCAATTCCAATAGAAAGTCATGAAGATGAGTGATGATGGCTTGTTCTAAGTCCTTCTCGTAATAAGACGACTCCCTTTTCAGGCCCAAAAACTCTAGGTACATTGGATCTTTGATAATCTCTTTCGCGTCAGATGGGTTTTGTTCGCTGCGAGCAACAGCCAGAACACTTTCGCGGTCATTACTTAATAGCAGGCGCTCCCATAAACTACTGTTGATTTGCCTTTCAAGCTGACGAACCGTCCAATTGTTTTTGACTGTTTCCGCAATGTAAAAATCTCTTTTATCCTGTGAGTCCAATCTTATCAGCAACTTATATTGACTCCAACTCAATTGCGAATACAGTGTATTCGCAATTGGGAACTGACGATAAAACTGTCTAAAAAGCTCAATTTGTCGTTTAGAAAAGCCACTGCCAAATTCCGGTTCTAGTTGTTCAGCGATAAGTTGGGTAAGGTAAAGACCATATTCGGCCCTGTCCCTTCCCACTTGCTCCTCTTCGAATATTCGCTGCCCCACCTTCCAGTACATCAAGGTCCGCTCATGATCCACCGCGCGGATGGCAGTCTCCTTAGATGTTTGGATTATTGCCTTAATGTCGGATATTAGGACCTGCTCAATTACCATCTCGCTACTTTTTGTTACAAATGGGGCAAAGTAATAACATTTTCACAAATTCAGCTAACAGCATACAGCTGTCGCTACTCGTTTTACCCGTGATTGGGTCGATAATACCCTCAGGATAGGCTAACTCTTATTAATCATTATCACAACCACAACTATCTGTTGAGATGCATCAAGCCCGAAATAGCAAAATCTGGTCTGCGTAGTCCTCGCGGTGAACCGTTTACTGCATTCCTGACAGATCCGTACAGTTTCGATTATTGAGCTCATTTTGAAATTTTTTTAAAGTGTTTCAGCATGTTTCTCAACGTTTCAGTTTGTTTCATCATTTCCCCCCCTAAATCGTTAATTTTTGTACCTGTTTGTACCTCGGCTTAACAATACCATAAAAGGTACAAAAAGGTATAAACCACCAAGATATTATCGAAAAATATCAATAAAGCAAAAACCCCATCAGGATGATCCTGATGGGGTTTTAATTACGTTTGTTTATATATATTTATGGTTACTTACTACTTATTACTTGCCGATACAAAACTTACTAAAAATATTATCCAATAGATCATCCGTCACAATAGTCCCAGTTATCTCCCCCAAATGATGCAGCGATAACCTGATATCCTGCGCCAAAAAATCCCCCGTGACTCCAAGGGATAATCCATTAATAACTTCCGTCAGAGCGTCGTGGGTTTTTACTAAATGTTCATAATGCCGGGCACTGGTGACAACAGTATCACTCGCAGATTGGCCATGAACAAGCGCGACTAATTTTTCGGTTAAATGAGGCAAGCCTGATTGTGTTTGGGCTGAAATTGGGACAATGTCTTGGTCCAGCGTCAGCAACTTTTCAGTTTCAATCTGATTGATATCTATTTTATTCAGAACAAATAGAACCTCCTTATCACCAGTAAGGAGTTTCGCCAATGCTTTATTTTCCAATAACGTTTCTTCGCTGTCAAAAAGAAAAATCACAATATCTGCCTTTTCCATAGCAGCTTTGGAGCGCTCTATTCCAATGGACTCGACCAGATCAACTGTTTCGCGAATGCCAGCCGTATCAATAAATCTGAATTTGAGACCATTAAGCACAATGGTGTCTTCAATCACATCGCGAGTAGTACCTGCAATGCTGGTTACAATAGCTTTTTCTTCATTTAATAATGCATTCAAAAGTGTCGATTTACCAACATTCGGCGAGCCAATAATCGCTACCGGAACTCCTTCTTTGATCGCATTTCCAAAATCGAATGATTCAATCAGCGGTGCAATGGTTTCCAGTAATGCATTGATTAACCGGCGCAAATCTTCGCGTTCGGCGAATTCTACATCTTCTTCGCCGAAATCCAATTCCAGCTCAATTAATGATGCAAAGTGAATCAGTTCCGTTCTTAATGATGCCAGTTTTTTTGAAAAACCGCCTCTTAGTTGGTTCAATGCTGTTTTATGACTGGCTTGCGAATCTGCGGCGATCAGGTCGGCTACTGCCTCTGCCTGTACCAGGTCGAACTGCCCATTCAGAAAAGCTCTTTGCGTGAATTCTCCCGGCTTGGCGATTCTTGCACCTTTTGTGATCAGAAGTTTCAGTATTTGCCGGATAATGTAATCTGAGCCGTGACATGAAATTTCAACCGAGTCTTCTTTAGTAAAAGATTTTGGGGTTTTGAAAACGGTTACCAAAACTTCGTCGATAATCTCTTCCTTACCATATATCGTACCGAAATGTACGGTGTGGCTTTCCGCGGTTTCAAGATTTTTACCTTTAAAAATCGCATTGACCATGGCAATGCTGCCTAGTCCGGATACTCTTATGATGGCGATCGCGCCTACTCCCGAGGGAGTCGCCAGCGCACAGATAACTTCTTGCTGATGAATTGGAATGGTGTTCATACTACAAATATGCGACTAAATGTAGTACTGAACATGGAATCGGGCAATTTTGAAGTTCCTGCCTTCGCGGGGTTTTGGAGCACTTTATCTGTGCCCCTGTTTACCTGCATTTGTCAAAATGCTGCTGGAAGATGATCAAACCTTACCACCTTGTTCTCAATCGGTTTGATCGTACTCAAATAGTCAAAGATCGCAGCGAGATCTTGTTCTTTCATGCCTGAATACATGACCCACGGCATAGGCGTGTTCAGCTCGCCGGGTGCGACTTTGGATGAAACATAGCTGCTGTCGGTATAGGCTTTGAAATGTGCCACGAACGCTTCTTTCGTCCAGTTACCAATACCCGTTTCTTTGTGCATGGTGATATTAGCCGAGCGCACAACACCGTTCGGACTGCTGAATTCCATTCCTCCTCCAAACTCGGTTCCGGGAATGACGGCGCCTTTGTCCGTTTTGCTGTGACAATCTACACAACCGGTTGCCGTGATCAGATATTTGCCATAAGCCAGCTGATCCGTCTCGGAAGGCCTGCTCGTAAAGGACGCCTCCTGAGGCATTGTGTTAATAAGGATGTTGACCGGAAAATCGGGTTCCGATTGCGGAATACTGGTTTTCATCGGTGGCAACCCGCGAATGTAGGCGATCACCGAATAAATGTCCTCCTTGTCGAGCTGGCCGAAACGGTGATAACCCATCACAGGAAACAATGCTTTCCCGCTTTTATTGACACCAGTTGTGACAGCGCGAAAAATTTCTCCGTCCGTCCAACTGGCCAGCGCATAGGGTGTAATATTTGGTGCATAAAATTTCCCGGGAAAGCCCATTTCCTTCGTGAACTCCTCGCCGCCGCCACCCAGTGCCCCGGTAAGTGGACCTGCATATTGCGACCAGTCCCGCGTGCTGTGGCAGTCCATACATACAGTCACATGATTCGCCAGATATTCCCCACGCTCAATGCGGGCAGCAGTTCTCTCTATTTTAAGATCTGGCGCAGGGCCGGTATTAGGAAGTGCGGTTTTGACATAAATTATAGCTGCGGCAACCAGGACCAACAAGCCAGCGAGTATTTTGCCGGTAATTTTTAATGCTTTCATTTTAATGTAAAGGGTTCGTATTTATAGCTTAACTGTACTTATATGGATGCAGAATTGTCCGCGATTTGTCCTTATTCTTTTAATACTTTCAAGACCGTATTTCCGCTTGTTTTCAAGAAGAATATACCTGTTGGTAACGCTGATATATCTACTTTTTGGGACGCGGACGATTTCCTGACCGTCTTCAAGATCCTGCCATTGGAATCAATAATCTCGGCAGATGCGGCATCGCTCTTTTTCCAATCGACCCAAAGTTCATTTTTGGCAGGAACCGGGTAAGCGACCATTTGATTTATATCGGATAGCCTTACTGTGATGATTCTGCTATACGCAGTTTTTCCGTCCAGTTCATTGATTTTGAGGCGATAATAAGCCAGGTCGCCGCTATGCGTAAGTGTGTCGGTGAAATGGTAGTCCGTGCTTGCAAGGGAGTTAGCGTATGTCTGACCGATTTTGGTAAACGTTTTACCATTCGCACTGTATTCCACTTCGTACACATCAATGCCTTCCTGTTCCGCTACTTTCCAGTCGAGCTTTATTTTTTGATCATCCGTCTGCTTTCCTTCGAAACTAACCAGGCGAACGGGTAATGGGTTCTGAGTAACTGTTCCTGCGAAAAAGCCGCTGAAACCTTCGACGGAAAATGAAACTTCCCACCGGCTTAGCGCTGCATTCCATTGAATATCCTGGTCGTCGGGGTCAATGACAGTTCTCGAACTTCCGTAGGATGCAGGGCTTCCGGTTCCACCAGAACTCGGTCCGTGAAACTGATAAATCCTGAGATTGGCCTTCCTTCCGCTTTCCCCGTCGGGTTGTCCAGTTGGTAAATATTCGGAGTCAGTCAGTAGTTTCGAATTCAGTGCATCAAATTCTGCCTGGGTAAAATAGAGCACTACACGGCCAGTCGCAGATGGAGCATTCTCGTCCGGGGCAATGTCATAATGCCTTTGCAGATATACCGCGCCGGCATATGAATTCACCTGCGCATCAACCCACACTTTGGCAGTAACCATGCCGCTCAAATTGGTCGGTACCAGCGTCAGTAGGTCTGAGTCACACACATCAGCTTCCGCCGTGAATGTGTGCGCAGCATTGTCTTCAAAGGTGTAAGAACTTGCTTTTGCATTTCCAGCCAGCGCCGTCGCTTCCGGTGATCGCACGCTTTGGAATTCGAACGCGCCTATATCTATCCGACTATTAATAATCCTGCTGTTACTCACTATATCTGTCACCGGAACAGCATGCCAGGGCGGAAAAAATTGAGTACCTCCCGCATCAATTGCCCTGCTGCACTCAGTCAATGCAAAGTTGCCGGCATTTATATCCACAAACTGAGGGTCCAAATCCATGTTTCCACCTTCATCGTCAAAATCATCGAACTGCCAGCTCACACTTCCCCCACTTCCGGCAATGATATTATTGCCTAAATGAGCCTCAGATGATCCATCGGAATACAGATTAGCATGGGGAGAGTCTTCATTGTCCCGCAATATGTTATTGGTAATAATACTGCTTCCAATCAAGAAAAGGCCGCTGCCAGTCGAAGAGATACCCGCTCCGCCTGGCCCGGTTGCCGACTGATTTTGTAGCACATTCGTATTATTGATCACCAAAACGTCCGGGTAAGCGATCATAATACCGGCGCCAGATCCCTTATTATAATTGTGGTAAATAACCGAATTGGTGATCGACTCGCTGCTTTCGTATGCCGTAAATCCTGCACCTTTATTACCCAGGTTATTTCTGATCACCAGGTTTTCAAAAATCCCGCTTCCCGAATGAGCCAAAATGCCCGAGCCGTACTCAGTGGGAACTATTGTTTCGTCAATGAGGAGCGTTTCGCCCGGAATTGAAGACGTATTATTCCCCCCTTCGATCGTGAAACCATTCAATTCATTGCTGCCGAAACCATAAACCACGTGGTGCGCGTTTTCACTGAATTCATTTTTGATCCCGTTATTGTACAGGTCAGTGAAATTGAAATTGTCATTTCCATTGAAATCGCCACTCAAAATACTGGCATTTTCTGTAAGGCCAAGATCGCGATCGGCCAGTTCTGTTTCATCCCCTTTAAATCCGCCGTATATACTGGCGCTAGGAACCAGCAGGAAAGAATTGTACGGGCTCTTCGGATCCGCATTCGAGAAATTATCAGGGCGGTATAATGGATGATACGTTCCACCCGCAACCCATATTTCGTAAATGCGGTCATTGAGATTAGCTGCAAAAAGTGCGTCAGCCAGCTCGGGCGCGGCATTTTCCCAGCTGGATCCATCTTTTGTGCCACTGCCGCCCTTTTTTACAAACAATATTTCGTCGTCGTTCGGGGTGAGGTTGGAAGATAAAATTCCGAATACACTTTCCGCAGCGCCAATATCTACCGTGCCATTCATGATCCGCGGCGTTCCCCTTTGATCCGTTGTAAACCCTGAAAGATCTGGCGTCTGGCCTGGCTGAAAAAACACATTGTTGCCTTTGTTGATGCAAGGACTGCCGGGGTGCAATCCAAAAGTAGTACTTGCGAAACGATGCATGACAGGGTCTGCGTCGATATTTCCACCCAGATCCTGCCCGAAACCGCTATTCCACGAGCCGCTTCCGCCACTTCCCAAAACAAGGCAATTGGCGAATGAAGGGGTGCCACCATCCACGACCTCTACCTGAATTCCTATGGAGCTATCGTTTCTGAAGATAATGGTGTTACGGATCCTGGGAGAACCGCCCGAAACATACACGCCACCGCCAAACTCCCCATTGTTATAATAAATGGTAACATTGGTGAATACATCGGAAGAATTGGACAGTAAGACGCTGCCAGTTCCGTCCGCACGATTGTCATGAAAGATCGAATTGGTTAAAACGACATTGGATTGAGAAGTATAGATCGCACTGCCATTATTTCCTGCACGGTTGTTGGCAATCTCAATATTGCTTATTGATGAAGACGAGTTACTCAGGAAGATCCCGGCACCATTTACCGCAGCGTTGTATCTGATCTGGAGATTGGTCAACAATGGAGACGAATTAACAACCAAAATTCCGCCGCCTGCATTTCGTGGAATGGTCATGCCCTCTACGGAAGCATCAGACGTGGCGCCCGCATTTCCGTTCGTGATCATAAATCCATCCAGGCTGGCACCGCCCACTTCACCGGCCGACGTGACTACATGGTATCGCAGGTTGTCTCCTTCGAGAATGGTAAAACGATTTTCATCCTCTTCGGGAGTTTTAAATTCTTTACTGTAAACTGTCGTTAGTTTGCGTTCGGCAAGGGAATTCTCAACCCCTTTGAAGCCGCCAAACAGCTTGACATCGGGTACTAACCTGAATGTATAGTCGTTTGGATCTTCCCCTTCTTCATTTATATAATCGAAGTCGTATCCAGGGCGATAGACACCATTAGCGACCCAGATTTGCTGAACTCCGCTATTTTCGTGGGCATATTTAAGCGCTTCCGCTAAGCTGTTGAATGCATTTCCCCAACTACTGCCATCAAACGACCCTTCCGTCCTGCTTCCATTCACAAACAAAATAGGGGGAACTGCTGCTGCGGCTGATTTTCTTTCGGCAGACCTTTGTGCCTTTGAAGCATCACCCTGCCGGACTGCGCCGTAAAGCAGCGGTTGAACCGCCGCTAGCAGGCAGATCATGAAGGAAAGCCGACTGAGGGAGGAAATGTAGCGTTTCTTCATTCGGTAAAAAAATATAACGTTGAGTAAATCTGATTATCTGAAAAGCAGCCTATTCTGGAAGTAGCCAGAGCAGGTGCCTGACTTATATTGATGCTTGGTTTTGTGGTGACAAAAGAAGACAATGTCGCCACAAGGCACAATAGCAAATTCTTGCTATATGCCGCTTTTATTTTTGATTAAAAACCCGTTTTAAATGTCTTATTAACAGAAAGTGCATAAGTTCTTTTCTTGTTACCATCATTCGGCGTATATCCTTGAATTTCTTAATAATTGCTGACCGTCGTCCCTGTGTGCAACAAAAGCTTCCCAGGGTTAGAATTTTTAGGCTGTCCGTAAAATTTCATTATTTGGTATTACTTCTTTTTGTATTCCAAAACATTATCAATCCCTGCATAGCCCAGGCACCGGAAACGCGCATTAACATTCAGCTGCTGGGACCTGAGCAGGGATTACCCAGCAGAAATACCCGCAGCCTGGCGCAGGATGGGCGGGGTTTCATGTGGGTGGGTACCGGGCAGGATCTTTGGCGCTATGACGGTTACACATTCCAGAATTTCACTGGTATGCTCACCCGCTCCATTGGCGGCAGCACGTTGATCAACCAAATGCGGACAGACCCGGTCGGAAACATTTGGCTGGCGCACAACAATGGCGTCAGCATCGTGGATCCTGTTAATCTCACTTGCATTACTGTCGATCCTTCGCGATCCGTCAAAGGGGTGGATTCAAAACAAAATCTGGATATATTTTTTGACAAAAATCACAACGCATGGGTAGCGATTTCAGCGGGCAGGCTAGTGAAGATCGACAAAAATCTTGTTCCCGCTGCTGTTTATACGCCGCCGGCCAGCCCGCAGCATACCCTCTCAGCAGAAAGTCAGGTTTCCAGGCTTTTTTCTGATGGTAAGCGCAATGTGTATGCATACACGGGCGGTAATTATCTGGATGTGATCAGTGAAAAGGCAAACTTTGTCCGGCGGATCAATTTGCTGGGAACGGAGCATTCTGGCTGGCATTTACAGGTTGCCAGCGTTGTGCAATCCGGCACGGACGAGATAACCGTTTACTATCAGCAATCCGGAAGCAAACAGGGCCGGATGCGCAAATACTTCTTTGCAAAACAAACGTTCGGCTCCGTCATGGACGCCGACGCGCCGATCATTCCGGATCTTATTTACCACGATTCAAAAGCGCATGTATGGTATAACTCCAAAAAGGAAGTTGGCTTTCTAAACAAAAAAACGGGTGAGTTCACCGCATTAACCACCCGGCTGCGGCAAAAATCGGGCGCCAGTATCTTTTTCTTTGCAACGTTCCTCAGCACTGATGACAGTTTCTGGATATCATGCGTCGATGGTCTTTTCAAGATCACGCTTACCGAGGAGGTTTTCAGAAAATACCTGAGTGTGCCTTTGGAAAAACCCGGCGACATTGGCAGCAGCATCCGCGGCATTACAGAGGATAGCACCGGGAAAATCTGGGTTTGCTCTTATGGCTTTCACGCTGATAGCATGGTTTACATGTTCCATCAGATCGACCCGGTCAAAGCAAAGGCCCGCCACATGATCCTGCACCGTCCGAAGACCATCCCGGGTGATCATGTGATCCCTTATAAAGTGCTGTTTGCAAAAGACCAGGTTTATGCCGTCACGGACGGCACCCAATTCATTAAGATCAAGCCTGAGACTGAGGAGTACTATCCGGTGGAGTTTCCTTTTGTCAGTGGCCGCGGTTTCACTTCCTTTTACAAGCTGAGTGATCACTCTTTCTGGATGGGAACCTGGGGCGGGATGGCCATGATCGATACCCGGGACCTGAAACCGGTTTTGTTCAATGACAAAGCAGGCAGATATATCAAAAATGAACGTGTAAACCACTTCACGCCCTGGACGGATAACCGGACTTTGGTCAGCACCACCAATGGCTTGTATATCCTGAACCAGGATGCGACCATTCATGAACATTACGGGCAGGCTTCCACAGACAAGATCAAGCTGCCCGCATTGCAGATATTTCACAGTGTGTGGTATAACAATGCATTGTGGGCCGGATCGACTCAGGGATTGATCCGCATTGATACTACTCTGAAAAAAGCACGGCTATTTACCACCGAGGACGGACTGCCCGACAACAACATTTATGCTTCCCTGCCCGATGAACGTGGGAACCTTTGGCTGAGCACCAATAAAGGCCTGTCCCGCTTCAACACCTATACTCAAAAGTTTTACAACTACGGCATTTCAGACGGGCTGCCGCATACCGAATTTAACCACGGTTCCTATCTCAAATCAAAAGACGGCACCCTTTATTTTGGCGGCCTGAACGGCATTGTTGCCTTTGATCCGGCACGGCTGGATACCAGCGCACAAAAAGACCGCGGATTGCAGCTGATATCCTATTCCAAATTCAATGCAAGTCAAAACAAAACGGATACGGTCACAAACCATCCGTCGGGCAGCCAGATCATTTTCAGCCCGGGCGACCGCCTTTTTGCTTTTTCATTTATGAGCCCGGATTATCATAACACTGCGCTCAACCGGTTCCGCTATCGACTGGACGGATGGGACGATGATGGCTGGCATATGTTCGAAAATGGGAATAAGCTGCTTTTGAACAGTCTGCCGCCCGGCACTTACAATCTACGGGTGCAGGTTTCCGTGGCAGGCGCTGATTGGGGTGTGCAGGAATGGCAGACACCCGTGAAAGTGGTTGCGCCTTGGTATAAATCCCCCTGGTTTTTTGTCCTCAGCACGCTGGCTATCGGTTTTTTAATCTACCTTTTTTACCGCTACCGGCTCGGGCAGGTGTTGCAGATCCAGCGCATACGAAATGACATCAGCGCCGATATGCACGACGAAATCGGGAGCACGCTGAGCAGTATCACGTTTTACAGCCAGGCGCTGCTGATGCAAATGGATAAAGCCGAACATCAGCAGGTTGTTCAAAAAATTAAAGAAAATGCCCAGCAGGTGCAAGAGGGCCTCAGCGACATTGTATGGAGTGTAAAAGCAGGAAGCGATGAGATACAAGATGTGCTAGCCCGCATGTTCCACTTCGGGAGCGGACTGGCCGAGTCCAAAGGCATTACATTCCATTTTGAAACAGACAAGCAGCTTGAAAGGATAAAACTGGATATGCAAACGCGCAAAAACTTTTACCTGATATTTAAAGAGGCCATCAATAATGCCGCCAAATACGCCGGGTGCACTACGCTGCATGTCAACATCAACTACGAGAATGGCCGTGTCATAATGGTTATTAAAGACAACGGCAAAGGCTTTAATCCCGCAAATGCCAGACAAGGAAACGGCCTGGCCAATATGCATCAGCGTGCGACCCAGATGAAGGGCAAGCTCACGATCCAATCCCGGGAAATGAGCGGTACGGAAGTCTCATTAGCCTTTTAGCCGACTTTGTATGGTGAGTATTTGCTATCTAATACCAGCTTTTAAGTCACTAATTTTGCGGAATGACATCAAGGATCATCATTTTCGACGATAATCAGGAAAGGCTCAACAGCGTGGCAATGCTGCTGAACCTTTCCGCAGACTTTACATGCACGGGTACCTTTCACAACGCCACCAACCTGGTGGCAGACATTACCAGCTCCAAACCCGACCTTGTACTCATGGACATCGACATGCCCGGTTTGGACGGCATCGAAGCAACCAGGCTTGTGCGCAAGCATTTTGACGCTTTGCCCGTGCTGATCCAGACCAACTTTGAAGAAGATGAGCGCATCTTCGGCAGCCTGAGGGCTGGCGCGAACGGGTATCTGCTAAAAAAAACAAGTCCGGAACGGTTTCTGGAAAGTTTAAGAGAGGCGCTCGAAGGCGGCGCTCCCATGACGGGCAGTATCGCTGCCAGGGTTTTGCGGCATTTCTCTGCCGAAACGCAGGTAAAAAAAGACTATCACCTCACCGAGCGCGAAAAACAGATCCTCGGCTTTTTGGTAAAAGGTTACAGCTATAAACTGATCGCGGCCGAATGCGGTATTTCATACAATACCGTAAATAACCATATCCGGAATATCTACGACAAACTCTACGTGAACAGTGCCACCGAAGCGGTGAGCCTCGCAATCAGACAAAGACTGGTGTAGAGCAATCGCATTACAACTCGCAAAGCCACCCAATACCTATATCACAGTATCGGATCCCACCGGCTAATTCAGCGGCTTTGTCTCTTACTCTCAAGTTAACGATTTCTTTGCATTAAGGAAATATTGCTCCGCCCGGGATAATCTACTTTTGCGCTCAGAACCTGGACATGTTTCCTCCGGTCACAACCGGTCTTGCCCCGTACCTAAAACCAGAATAGTCGGAGGATTATTGACAGGCATCAATCATTGTCAATGACAACTAATCATTATTATTAATATGGAAATCAATTCTATTCTTAGAGTTTTACTGGTCTGGTGGCTTTGTTTGTTTTTGACAGACCACGATGCCAAAGCACAGGCGCGAATTGTCCGCGGTAAAGTAACGGATGGCAGAGATAATACTCCCCTGCCAGGAGTGACGGTTCGGGAGCAAGGTGGATCATCGGGTTCTTTAACGGATGTTGATGGAGGATATTCTATTCCTGTAGCGGGAGAAAATGCCGTTTTGGTATTTTCTTTTGTGGGTATGAATAAGAAGGAAGAGCCTGTCGGGAGCAGAACAACTATTGATGTAGCTCTTACAGCGGACGACAGGTCCCTGGACGAACTCGTGGTCATAGGTTACGGGGTAGTAAAGAAAAGAGACTTAACCGGTTCGGTATCATCTGTAAAGGGCTCGGATTTAACTGCTTACACTGTTCCTGACCCGATTATGGGATTGCAGGGCCGTACACCAGGCGTACAGATTTCGCAAAACACCGGAGCTCCTGATGGGGATTTTTCTGTTCGTATCCGGGGCATCAATTCGATTAAGGGCAACAATGCGCCGCTGTATGTTGTGGACGGTATCCCGTTTAGTAATTACACGGTAAATACGTATGACATAGAATCCATTGAAATATTAAAAGATGCTTCTGCCACAGCAATTTATGGATCAAGAGGAGCAAATGGGGTCGTTATCATTACCACCAAAAGAGGCAAGTCCGGTAAAACGAATATTTCCTACAATTTCGATTACGGAATCCAGTCTCAGCTCAAAAAGCTTGATCTGATGAATGCCCAGGAATGGGGGAATTTTTATAATGAATACCTGGTAAATTCAAATACCCTGGACCAACCTGCATTCACCGATGCGCAAATAGCCGCCATGGGCAAAGGGACCGACTGGCAAGACCTGATGCTTAATAACGCGCCTATCAGCAATCACAACCTTACATTTTCCGGGGGCGTTGATAAAATAAAATATCATATCAGCGGCTCTGCGATGATGCGGGACGGACTGATTTCCAACAGTGCCTTCAATAAGTACAACGTTCGTTCAACTCTGGATTTCAATCCGAATAAATACCTGGATATGGCCGTGCAACTCGGATACTCGAAGGTAGACAGAATGAATCAGTCCGATAACGGCGGCGTGGGTGGTTCCTCGATGATCGCAGCCATTTATTCGGCCTCTCCGGCATTCACTCCGTATGATGAAAAAGGGGGTTATAAGGATCTGCGTTCCTGGTATTCCTGGTCTTCTCATGAGTTGAAAAACCCTCTGATCATGGCCAATGAGTCCAAGTACAGAACCAATTCCAACATCAGCAATTTAAACACATCTCTTAATTTCAAGCCATTCAACGGGCTTTCCATCAAGAGTTCGGTCGGAATTGAGAATTCAGATAGCAGATATGACGCATATACGACGTCCAGATTTATCTACCAAAACAACAGTGCATCGGTCAATCATTCGCGTTATACCAACTTTACCAATGAGAACATTATTAACTATAACCTTGATTTCAACAAGATTCATAGTTTTAATTTTATGGTAGGGCAAACTTACCAGCAATCTGTAAGTCAGAGCCTTGCCGCGTCCGGTAATACTTTTCTGTCGGACCTGCCCGCAACCAATGACCTGGCAACCGCGGCAATTATCAATACGCCATCCACTTCTTATTCCAAATGGGCATTAATGTCGTATCTGGGAAGGGTAAATTATTCTTACAAAGGCAAATACCTGGCTACGGCCAGCGTGAGAACCGATGGTTCCAGCCGATATTCACCGGGACAGCAATGGGGTTATTTCCCTTCGGCGGCCTTGGCGTGGAGGGTATCTGAAGAATCGTTTATGACTTCGGTGCAGAAACTCTCAGACCTGAAAATACGTGCCAGCTTTGGTAAAACGGGTTCAACTGCCATTGACCCCTATTCTACCCAAAACCTTCTTTTCGCTGGAAAAGCAGCTACCGGGAATGGAAATTTTACTTACTACGCCCCGGGCTCTACTTACCCAGGTGCTTTGAAATGGGAGACAACCACGCAATTTGACCTGGGTTTTGACCTGGCCATGTTTAATAACAGACTAAACATCACCGGGGACTACTATTACAAGTACACCACCGACCTGTTGAGTACGGTATTTCTGCCATCATCCTCCGGTTTCATCTCCTCGACCCAAAACATCGGACGTATGGACAACACCGGTGTGGAACTGGCGATCGAAGGAGTAGTGATCGACAAACCGGATTTTCAGTTTACTTCTTCCTTCAATATTTCGCATAATAAAAACAAGGTAGTTAAGCTCGCCGAAGGAGATGATATCCTTGGTACTACCTATTCCAATTATGGGTCCGGGTCTATTACCATTATCCGGGAGGGAGAACCGTTAGGTGCATTTTACCTGTATAAGGATGCAGGATTAAACGAAACCGGACAGCTATCTTACGAAGATGTTAACGGTGATGGCCTGTACACGGATAAAGATGACCGCTACCTGGCAGGTTCGCCGTATCCAGATTTTATCTATGGGTTAACCCTTGATTTTAGGTACAAAAACTGGGCATTGAACGCCTTATTGCAGGGCAGCCAGGGGAACAAGGTGTTCAACCTCAGCGAAATGCGCAATTACAGTTACTCACAAGGAATGAATGTTGCGCGCAAGGTTTATTACGAAAGCTGGAGAGAAGGACAAGATAATTCCAATGCGAATTACCCTAAAATCGAAAGAGCGGGTACGCTTCGATATTCCGATCGGTTTCTGGAAAACGGATCCTATCTGCGCCTGAAAAATATCAGCTTGGCCTACCATATACCCATTCCGCAGAGCCTTACCTGGATAAGAAGTGCCAGTGTATTCGTGAGCGCCCAAAACTACCTGACATTTACAAAATACACGGGATTGGATCCGGAGGTCAGCTCCAAAGGTGGCGATATAAACGGAGCCATAGATCATTTTACGTATCCCAACAGTAAAACATTCTCTTTCGGAGCCAAAATTCAATTTTGATTTAACCATTATAACAATATGAAAAGTAACGTTTTCAAAATTTTAGTACTTGCCGCATTAGCCACCACTTTTACAGCATGCGAAGATCCTCTGAATGAGACTGACTTCACGTATCTGCTGGCCAGTTCTACCTTTTACAATACGCCGCAGGAAGCAAATGCAGCAGTATTAGCTCCATTGGATATCATGAGAGGAGCTTATAATGCCAATTGGTATGCTACATTAGAGATCAACACCGAGTACTGTTATCCAAAAGGCGTTTACTCCGGGTATAATTATACGGGTGTGATCAATGCCACGCATGACACCCGCATTACCACCAACTGGACTTCCATTTACAGGGCCATCGCTTTCTGCAACACAGCAATTGGCCGGCTTCCGGAGGCCAGTGGAATGACCGAAGCAGAAATTGTCCTTTACTTAGGTGAATTACGCTTTTTAAGAGCATTAAACTATTTCAATATTGTACGGCATTGGGGTAGTGTGCCATTAAGAACAGAAGCTAATTTAGGTGAATGGGATTTAGGAAAATCCTCCGCCAGTGAGATTTATTCATTCATTATCGAGGATTTAAAGTACGCGGTGGCCAATACTCCGACTACTCCCCGTATGATTGGAACGCCAGGTAAAAATGCAGCCAAAGCACTGCTTGCCGAAGTCTACATGTACACCGAGGATTATGCACAGGCAAAAGCGTTGGCAGGAGAGGTAATTGCCAGCAAATCCTACTCACTGGTGAACGTAGCCTCCCCGGGAGATTTTGACAAAGTGTTCGGTTATGATCTGGTTACGTCCACAGAGGAGGTTTTTTACATCAAGACATCACGTACCGACAATAAAACCTGGGATTACATATCCTTTACGGCCCATCCGCAATATGAAATGCAACCAGGCAAAAAAATGCTCAACGGTTTCGGCTATTTCACGCATTATACCGATTTGAGAAATAAGGTAATTTCTACCTGGGACCAAAAAGATCTCCGCTATAACCGCAATGTTGGATTTTATGTGTTCGGTGCGGATGCTTATGGGAAATTCACTTGCTTACTTACAAAATACTGGGACCCCATTTCCTCAGGCGGGGGCGCTAATGTATCCATCCCTTTGATACGCTATACAGATGTTTTACTCACCTATGCGGAGGCAACTGCAAGAGTCGCCGGTGGCCCGACGCAGGAATCAATTGAAACGATCAATACGATTCGCCGGCGGGCATATGGATATGCGCCCGGTCAGCCGAACCCAGCCCTGGATTACAGTTTGACTGATTACAATACGACAGATAAATTTGTTGACTTATTGATCAAGGAAGAAAGATATGAGCGGATCAATGAAGGTAAACACTGGGATTTTATTGTTCGTCTGAAAAAAGAGAAAGAACTGGTGGGACAATTTAAAAACGTGAACGGAAACGTTACTGAAATTACCCAGAAGCATTATCTATGGAAAATTCCGGATTCGGAGTTTAACTATAACAAAAGTCTGGATCAGGCAAAAGATCAGAATCCGGGTTACTAACCCAGTCAATTCAGGAGTAAAAATATCTTTCAATTCATATTTAACATGAAAAAATTATTCATCGTCCTTGGCTTGTTATCCTGTTCTTATTTGGCAGAAGCTCAGACAACAAATACGTTTCCTTTGAAACTCAGAGTCGCATCTTTTAATGTGGGTCACTTCAATCAGGGATTGGCAGGCGGTTTCCGTTTTATGGGACAGCCTGGCGGAGCTCAAAAAAAAGAAATAACCGGCATGGCCAAAAGACAAGTGTCTGCCTGGAGACAATGGTTAAGTGAACAAAGTCTGGATATCATCGGTGTTCAGGAATGGAATAAACACTTTGATGTGGACAGTTCTTTTAATGCCCAGGAAGAACTTTTAAAGCCTTTTTATAACAACGTTTATTTCGGTAACGAACATAAATGGATCTACAACGGCATTGCAACCAACTACAAGCTCACCAATCTCCGGTTCAAATACACCCACGGAGATTACTATGCTCTAATTGGAGATTTGAAAGTTGGCAATAAAACCATTACCGTTATATCCACACATATTCCCTGGCAAAAAGACTGGCATGTGCCAGCCTTGAACGCATTTATTGAGGATTTGAAGCAATACGAATATTTTATATGCTTTGGAGATATGAATTCATCCGATGCGGAACAAATGCATTTCAGGGAGGCCGGCTTCAATATGGCTAATGGCGGTCATCAGGGTTGGTTTGGTACGGCAAGTGGTACACTTATCTCGGAAGGCAGACAGGGACAAGCCGATAAAAATATCGACAATATCGTGACGAGTAAAAACATAAAAATCATGAATGTTTCTGCTCCGCGGACAGGTATAAATGACTTTGACCATCTACCGGTCATTGCAGATATCATCATTACTGATTGAGCAACAATCAAAGAGATCCTGCCTATATCGTTATTTATGACCCAATATTCTAGCTGCCAATGGATAATGGTATGATTTACCAGTTATTACTCTGATAGTATTTATTAAGATGACTATGATTGTGAATAAAGCAATCAGTTGAGGCAGTCCTGGGAAAAACAGGCAGGGAAGTAAAATCGCGAGCATACTTAATTGAAAATTAATAACATCTGCGCCATGGTGCTTGATATCCAAATCATGCTCTTTTTCGAAAAACCAGATGAGGAAAGATGGCAAAAAGAATATTGCGCCTAAATGCAGCCATATTAACATCGCCTTGTGCCTTTTGGGGGTTTCCTGCTCACTTTCCAGAAGGTTTAGATCAAACAATTCTGCTGCCTCTATGTTCAAAACTGACGCAATGATTTTAAGTGTATAGCTTCGGGGTATCACTTCACCATTTTCGATTCGTTGAATGGTTCTCAGATTGACCTTTGCTTTCAGAGCTAGTTCTTGTTGAGTCATACCCAATCTGGTCCTGATCTCCTTAATTTTTTGTCCGGTTTGCATAGTTGTTGTTCTTTCATGCAAGTTAAGCCCAATCAAGTCTTTATCCCTTGAATGTGACGCGGCATTTATACGGCAATTTAATGGCATTGCTTTGAAGGCACTGAGTAAAGTGCATTTGACTTAGGTTATTTCACCAATTTCACCTAACTGTCGGCTATCCCCATTTTAGGTAGCTCAGATCGTCACACAGGAGGGACGTTTCCTGAGAGTCAGTAATTCAAGAAACTGGAAAATCGGCTATTTTAGCTTGATAAAAGTCAGCGTATTAGCCTCATAAGAAAGATTTAAAACATGTTTTTTAAGCCAGTATGTTTTTACATAGGGCATACCTTGAATAAATATACGGCCGCAAGCGATCTCACCAATCTTTGATTCTAATCCAGCAACAATCATTTTCTTTTATAACCAAGCGTCGGAAATGCATCTCCGAAACTTTGTAATTCGATATTCTTGTCCTGCAATTTTGTGATGCAGTATTTTAAAGTCTTTTTATTATTGAGATAGATAAAAAGCTCATCGGTATTCTTAATTTCCCATCTTCCATTCCATTTTGCGGTCATATCGGAAATTCTCACCTTGTTTTCAGTTACTATCATATCTTTAAAAAAGAAATTTTCAGTCTCTTCTATTCCGTTGCTCGCCACCCCTACTGTATCGTAGGCAACATCATACTCCCAGCTTCCTATAAGCAATTTATTGTATTCAGTTTTTATGTTTTGCCCTCTGGAAAACGTAGTAACAAACATTAGTAAAATCAAACCTAAAAGGTCAGTTTTCATAAAATGGCTGCTTTTTTTCATTCTCACTACATTATCATTATATTCTTGCTTTCTTCTCATTTTCATACCCATCTAACTGGGAAAGCTGTTCCTTATTAATGCGGTTCAGATCGTCGACTGATGGGACGTTTTGTGAGCGTGTTGGTGCAACCATACAGCCTACGGATGTCTTGCTATTGCTTTTCGAGAACTTTGAACTTCTGGATATCCAGAAAATAATATTCTTGTCCCGCGACCGGAGCTTGCCGATCCTCTAAGTACGGATAATAGGTGCCTGTGAATACAATAGATAAATTGTCTTTTTTCAGCGTATCTAACTTGTCGCAGATAAAGCCTACATCCTGTGAATCATAAGTGCCTGGTATTGTGACATATACCGCAAACCTCTGTTCGATTGAATCATAATAGATAGTGCCTTTCTGGTTCTTCGCTCTTTTCACAACATCACCGCTAAAACAAGTTTCGTTTATTTCTATGTCAGGCAATACATCTTGTTGGCCATCGATGCAGCCAATAACCCCCAAAAGAAGAAAATTAAAGAGAAAAAGCAGATTTACACGTCTCATTGTTAAGGTCCGTTCAGTTCACCACAGGACAAGTATTTAGTATAAAAAGTTGTAACCATACTATTTTGCCAACCGTAATGATTCTGCATAGGCGTTGGGAAGGATGCTGTCTTCAACCGCTTTGGCCGCTTTTTCAACATCATAGTGAAAGCGTATAAATTCTGTCGTAATACTTTCTTTGCTTGAAATTGATGCATCCGCATTAATATGAAGGATCACATAGCCGCCTCTTGGGTCACCATCCTTTGGTTTACCTACCGATCCAATATTGATCGCGTGACGGAAATGATCTGTGCCGTCTGCCTCGACTAAGTTAAGAATTCTGTGATAAGGTTTGTGGGTATGCCCAAAAAGCATCACATCTGCACCGGCCTGCTCCATGATCCGCAGCATGCTTTTTTCGTCGCGATCTTCAAAAAGATATTCGTTGATCCGGCGGGGGCTGCCGTGCACCAGAAGCACCGAAAGTGGCCTGTCATTCAACTGGAAGTCCAAACGAATGTGTGCCGGCAGTGTACGCAGGTAGGCCCGCTGCTCGTCTTTGATGATTTCATTGGTAAAGGCAATCGATACTTTACCATTCTCTTTTTCATCGTCCGTTTTATAGGCACATCCACAATCATCGCTGCTCCTCCCAATCCCAAAATCGTAATTGCCGGCAATGGTAGGGATTCCCCGCTTTCTGATCTGGTATATAACTTCATTAGGCCAGATGTTGTAACCGACCAGATCTCCCAAACAATAAATAGCGTCGGTATCTCTGGTTTCAACATCTTTGAAAAACGCTTCTAACGCCGGTAGGTTGGCGTGAATGTCTGAAAAAAAGGCAATTCTCATTTAAAAAAGTAGTTAATTGGAAAACTTGTGCTGTTGTTTCAATGCGAAATTGACCATCAGGATCAAGACCGGCACTTCGATCAGCGGTCCGATCACGGCCGCGAATGCCGCCCCCGAATCAATCCCGAATACTGCGATGGCGACCGCGATCCCGAGCTCAAAATTGTTACCTGCGGCAGTGAAGGCCAGGGAAGTCGATTTGGCATAATCTGCGCCTGCACGCTTGGACAAATAGAAAGCAGAAAAAAACATGATTGCAAAATAGATCGTCAACGGCATTGCAATGCGCAGGACGTCAAAGGGGATAGTTACAATCAGCTGACCTTTCAAACTGAACATGACCACAATCGTAAACAGCAAGGCAATTAAAGTGATCGGGCTAATGGCCGGAAGGAATTTATGCTCGTACCAGTCTTTACTAAAAAGCCTGCTTAATACGACCCTGGAAATGATTCCTGCCAAAAATGGGATACCCAGATAGATAAAAACGCTTTGAGCGACCTGGCCAATCGTAATATTTTCCACAAGGTGGCCCTGCTCAAAACCTTTCAGTCCGAAAAGCGGCGGCAAAACCGTAACAAACACGTAGGCATACACCGAATAAAACAAGACCTGAAAAATACTGTTGAAAGCAACAAGTCCTGCCGCGTACAGGCGGTCGCCATTCGCCAGGTCATTCCAGACGATGACCATCGCAATGCAGCGGGCTATGCCGATCATAATGAGACCGGTCATATATTCCGGCTTATCCGGCAAAAAGATCATAGCCAGGCCAAACATCAGCAGCGGCCCGATAACCCAGTTTTGAAGCAGGGAAAGCCCCAGGATCTTAGTGTTGTTAAACACTTTCGGAAGCTCAGCATAACGCACCTTCGCCAGGGGCGGGTACATCATCAGTACCAGGCCAATAGCCAGTGGAACGTTAACGGCCGCCGCTGCGGTTGACCCAGAATTAAACTGATTGATAAAGTCAGGCGTCCCGGGTAAAAAATAGCCTATTGACACACCGATCAGCATGGCCAGAAAGATCCACAAGGTCAGATAGCGGTCTAAGAAAGAAAGACGTGGGTTATTCATGCAGTTTGATGCTTTGAATTTCTTTTCATGACGACAGCCGATGAAGGGCAAAGGCCGCTAAACTGCCGGGTTTGCTGAATTGCTTCCGGAACTTGCAGACGGTCCACAGCCGTGAAGCCATACCGGTCGAAGTAATGATCTGCCGTGGTTGTGATCAGATAAACCGCCTGCAATCCCTGCTCGTCAGCACCAGCCAGAAGCTGCTCAACCATCCGGCCGGCAATACCTTTACCCTGATGATTGGGGTCAACGGCCACCGAACGCAGCAAGCCAAGGGATCCGAACAGTTCAAGACCGGCGACTCCAACAAGGGTTTGCTCTTCTTTCGTTAAAAGAAAATTGGGCAGGCCCTCCGGCAAATCTTCGGTAAGAAGGTCAGCTTCTTTGAGTAGGCTCATCACCAACTCCTTTTCTTCCGGCCTGGCATTTTCAATTTGTAGTGTCATCGTGTTTGTTGTTTGCTTAACAGCATCCGGAGCCGGGCTCGCAGCTGGCTCCCTCCGAGGTAACTAATTCCAGTTCTTGTTTAACAGGTACAGGCGCGCAGCATGAAGCTGTCGTGCCACAGCTTTGGTTGCGGGTGAGCGCCTTGCATTGTGTGAAGTCCGGAACAAGATTAACCGTGAATGCTTCACCATCGGCAAGAAACTCACCAGGGTACATCTGGCGTGTATCGAACTTTGAATTGCCAAATTCGATCTTAACCGTCGCATTTGGGTTTAAAGGCAGGGTTTTTTCAACCAGGTTCACGATTTTTAGCGCCTTGCCTACTTTCATCGAGCGGTCTACCTCTTTCACCGAAGGCTCCCAGAGTTGGACAATTACTTCTGTCCAGCTGTTCATTTGCCCGCCGCAATCCACAGATACGATCGGAGCTTGCTTGATTTCGGTGATGTGGTAAGAACTATCGACGAATTTGCCTTCTTCGTATTGAAATTGAAGGTGTAAATCAGGATTTTGTTCGAGGGTGTTTTTGAAATCACCCCAGGTTATCGGGCCGCGGGCGGCTGGACTCGGTTGGCTCATGGATTCTATTGGTTAAATGTAATATTACGATTAATATTCTCAAAAAAATACCCTGCCTAATTGCAGCAGGATGTAGTAAGTTCAAAAGTCTCTAGCAGGGCTCCAAAGGTTTTTTGTGCTTCCTCCCACACGACGGGGTTAATGCAATAGCAAACGCGGGGCGGGTTGATTTCACCCTGAATGATCCCGATCCGTTTCAGCTCTTTCAAGTGTTGTGAAACTGTGGCTTGGGCAAGTTCAAGCTCATCGACCAGGTCTCCACATACACAGGACTTCCTGGCAACCAGTAGTTGCAGGATCGCAACCCTGGCCGGGTGCGAGAACGCCTTGGCCAGATCCGCAATCCGGTTTTGCTGCTCGGTGAATATTTCCGTTTTCGTAACTCCCATGCTGCAAATATAACGTGTAATTTATTAATTGCAATATTACGATAAATGTTTTTGCGCCTGTGAGACTCCCTTTGTCAACCTGCCCGGACCAACTAAAACTAGTCCTGGAAATAAAGCCCGGCAACAACCTCATTTTCAATTAATTTTTGCAGCTTTTCCAGTGATTCGTACACTTGTCCCAATTGCTTCGGATTGTTTAGGATTTCTTGTTCCAGGGGAATTGTGATAAGGTCGAGCCTCTGGGAAATGTCGGCAAACTGCGCTTCGATCGCTGCGCTCAATGCAGTATCGCCCGACCTGGCACCGGCCTCGTCCAGAAGCCAGTACAGTGCTGGTGATCCAACGCCAAGGGTTCTTTTTCCGGAGAAAATCTGTTGTACGCTTTGCAATTCAGCTCGGATTAATGTTGCGGACTCGCCACTGTATTTGGATTCCACGAGATCCGGGCGGGCAGCAGCTTGATTTATTCCCAAAGGCGTGCCAAGCTTATCCTCTTTGATTTTGGAGATAGTGGTGATCATATTATCGGTCAGCACGCCAATCGACGAATTTCGCCCAGCCCCGCTGGATGCTGTAAACTGATTGAGGTAACCGCCACCCGAAATGCTCCATTGATACAAAAGCTGATCGCTCTGCCGCTTCAAATCCAGACAAAGTGCGTGCAGAAAAGCCCCTCGGCGCGAACCCACCGCACTAAACGCTGAAATGACCGGCTCAGCATTTCCATTGTTTGTGCCGTATATCAGATATTCGATCGCCGCCAAACCTGTGGATGTTTCAGGAAGTGATTGCATGTAAGTTTTGTCAAATCGAGGGACATTTGACAAAATAATAGCATCGATGGCCGCTGCATTTGCCCGGGCATACAGATCAGAAGAGGCGGTGTCAGCGCCAAGTTTCCCTTGCAAAAAGATTGCGGACATTTTCCAGGCAACAGCCGCATTAAGCCACTCCCTTCTCAGCCTGAGCAGTTTTTGTGTGTTAGTAGAATCGTGTTGATATGAAATCGCAAACTCATTAAGCGCATTCACTGAATTTTGAAGGTCAAGAAAGCTGCGCATGATGGCGGAATTGCCGATGCCCTGTAACGCCAGTTCCCGATCGGAAACCGAAATAGGCTCCGGCTGTTTTTCTTTGCAGGATGACAGCAAAAGCACAAAGAGAAAACTTAGAAAATATTTCATTCCGTTCTAAGATATAACTTACTTTTTATTTCAGCTTTTCGTTGTAACGTTAAGTAAATCAATGGTCACATTTAAAACCGTACGGTGATGACTAAAATTGCCCGCGTCATTGTGTTTTTTATTTTATCCGTAACAATCTGGAACTGCAAAAAGAAAAATCCTGAGCCGGAAGTCAATAATCCTGGGGAATGGCAATTCGGAGAGATCGACGACCGTTCGGGACCAGGCTATTCGTGGCGTCTGACAGTTGAAGATCAGACAAATGCAAACGGATACATTGATATGGCGTCAAACCGGCTATTCTATTTAGACCCAGGTGATCAATTTGCCCGGGAAGTAACGCTGACTGTGACCAAATGGGGAGAGTCGCAGGTGAACCCGTCTTTCAGGATTTACGGGCGTTTTCAGCAATGCCTTTTAATGTCGGCGCCCACCTTATCATCCGGCGGGTTTACAGGATCTGGTTTATTCGAACGGACGGGAATTTCGGGCAGCGCGCAATATGCAGGGACAATCTGGACGCCGGCCCTGGCTAAAAGTCCCGTCAACAGCAAAGCAACGTTCAAGTTCAAAGTATATACAGATAGTATAGACTCCCTCTGCACCGAAGGATTTATACAAGCAGATATGACTTTCCCTGCGCTTATCACCAGTGAAGGGAGCTATGGCGACGGGGATTATTTGTATTTTATTAAAAAGAAAAGCTAGCCAAGTCACCTAGCTGTTCTAAGAACATCGCATCAGATTTCATCAAGAAAAATATTCTGCCTGCCACGATTACGGTATGTAATAGCGCGATCACTGCAAAATAGAGACACATTTCTGTTCATTTTGGATGAATGTCGCATTACCTACCAAGACAATGTACATTCACGATAATCAGTAGTTGCCAGAAAAAATAATGCTGCTTAGAGCTATGACATTTCTAAAAAGTGCCGTTTTAGCCATTCTTTTATTAATCCATCCGGCAGTCTCTGCCCAACGCGAAGCCGATAATTGGTTTTTCGGACGCGGTGTAGGGGTTTCTTTTGCAACCGGCAAGCCGGTTCCGGTTTATGGCAATCCTATGCGCACTCCCGAGGGGACCACGGTCGCTTCTGATTCAAAGTCGGGGAAACTTTTCTTTTATACCGACGGGGTAACCGTGTGGACTGCCGATCACCAGATCATGGCAAATGGGAAAGAATTGTTGGGTAGTACAACTTCCACACAATCAGCTCTCGTTCTTCCGGTACCAGGCAGATCAGGTCAGTTTTACTTATTTACCACAAGATCTTACCCCGACCAAAACGGAGGACTTCATTATTCCGTGGTTGACATGGCTCTCTCAGAAGGGAAAGGTGCCGTGGTGGCTAGCCACAAAAATCGATTGCTGGAAAAATTTGGCTCCGAAAAATTGACAGCAGTCCCACATGCCAATAAAAGGGACTTTTGGCTAATCTCTCACCGATGGGATAGCGATGTATTTCTTGTTTATTTAATTTCCCCGGCGGGTGTTGCCGCTGCCCGTGAAACAAAGATCGGCACTGTACATAGGAAAGTACCTCCCGAAACCATGGGTTTTGGCGAATCTATCGGAAGCATTAAGGCCTCACCCAATGGTCGCATGCTAGGAGTGGCAGTTTATGGGAGAGACCGGCCTTTTGAGTTGTACGATTTCGACAGCAAAACCGGAACCATTTCGAATTACCGGAGTCTGGGCAATTTTTCCAATCAATATAGCTTGTCTTTTTCACCAGATAACTCGAAATTATTTTTGGCCTTGATAGATGACGAAGGATGCTACCAATTCGATCTCTTTCATCTTGGCCTCCCCCCTTTGCCAATTGTATCCCCAGATATGTTAAACAACAATCCCACATATGTGGGTGGCTCCATGCAATTGGGCCCGGATGGAAAGTTATATATGGCCTCTCTGGACCGAGTTGGACTGCTCGTCATTGATCATCCGAATGAGATCATATCAAAAAATAGTCTGCATGAAGTTCGTTTCGATTTGAAAGATGGAAGGATTTATGAAGGGCTTCCTAATTTTTTGCAATCCACTTTTAACACATCGCCACTTGAACCCTATGTGCCAAACATTACAAATTGCGGTGAAGATCTGCTCGTTTATCCCAGCCCGGTAGTCAACAACAAGTTCACGGTTCAAATGGACAGCTCCAATTGGCGAGCGCAATGTCAATTGCTGAAATTCAAAGTATTTTTCCTTTCAGGCATTGAACTGCTCTCCACCGAATATCAGATCAACGAAACCTTTGACGTCGATACCACATCATGGCCTGCGGGGTTATATTTACTACTTTTTGAATATGAAAAAAAAAGGGTCGTTAAGAAGTTGGTCAAAATATGAAACTAAGGTATCCGTAGACCCATCTGACCGGGCCGCCTGATGTTTATGATAGAGGGCTATCCTTATTTAACCTGCCTGGTTCTATCTTTTTCTGATTCGGGCAACAATCCAGGCTAACCATAAAACAGAGAATATATAGTATGTTGAGGTAATAGAATGGGCTATTTTACCATTCTGGCTCAACGATTGGAACGTTAAAAAGATGATTATTCCGGTTGCAGTCAGCAAAAAATACAGCATCCACTTTTGCTCAAAAATCGAGGGTCTGCGCACTAGAGCGGCACTGGTTTGAACCTTGTAGGCCAGCATCTTCTCTTCCAGTTTGGTACAAAAACCATCTAGTAACTGTGCATTACAAAAATTACTATTCGCGACAAAGTTAATCAGCGGCTGGTCCTGCATTTTTAGGGTTAAAGAGACGCCGTTGCCGTATTCAATTTTGTAATATTCCAGATTTTGAAACTCTACCTTACTTTCACTCCCGTCGAATTTAAAAATTGCTTCTTCGTCACTGAGTAGTGCTTCTGCAATTTTTTTATAGTTATTTCTGGCGAGAAATATAATCAGTATTCCAGTTGCCAGACCAATGACGGCATTAAGGTTTATACCAAATAACAAGCCAAGATCAGGGAGTAAGAGTGCAATTACGATCGCCAAAATAAGAGAGCCAGTTGCAATCGCAATCAGTAAGCCGGTTTTAGTATACTCAAATCTGTATTCTTTCATAATCTAATTGCAAAAAATTTCACACCTCCGTAAAGAAAAGTCTCTCAGAGATGTAAACCAACAACTACATGTAGCATTTCCCGCCACCTGCCTTATAGAGTAAAATAATAAATGTGCCTGCTTCATTATTGAACCCGTATCCTCTATCAAAAATTAAGAGACAATGGCCTCCATTTCAGTTCTGCTCAGATTCGTGTTAATTATTTTGGCAATAGTTTTTCCAGCCCGGCTGAGAGCACAAACAAAAGAGCCGGAGACAATGAAAGAGCTGCAGATAGCCCTCCGGAAAGTCCTGAAAGAAACCGGAACGCCCGCAGTTGGCCTGGCAATGGTTCAGGGTGACAGCGTACTCTTGGTCACCGGAATGGGTAAAGCGGACCTGGGAAAAAATAGGGATGCCGATGAAAATACGATGTTCCGGATTGGTTCTGTATCTAAAATGTTTGCTTCTCTGGCTATTTTAAAATTGCAGGAAGAAGGCCGTGTAAGTCTTAAAGATAAAGTGCGCGATCTGGCTCCTGATGTTGCATTCGTTAACCCATGGGAAGACGACGCTCCCGTCCGGGTGGAACATCTGCTGGAACACACCACGGGCTGGGACGATCTTCATCTGGCGGATTATGCCTTGAACGACCCTGAACTATCACTGAAACAGGGTCTTGACTATCACCCTCACTCGCGGACCTCCCGCTGGATGCCGGGGACGCGCATGTCTTATTCTAATTCAGGACCGCCGGTGGCTGCCTACATTATCGAAAAGATCACAGGCCAGACTTTTGAGCATTACATCCAGGAGCATTTTTTCAGCCCGATGGGAATGGAAACAATGACTTACTTCGCAACGGATTTGTATAAGCGGTCGGGTGCAACACTGTACCTGGAAAACAAGCCGCAAAAGTATTGGAATATCAGCGTCCGTCCGTCCGGATCGATCAATGCTTCTGCAAAAGACATGGCCAGGATGCTCGGGTTCTTCATTCAAAGGGGCCGTGTAGACAGCCTGAGGATCCTAAGTGAAAAGTCTCTTGAACGCATGGAAATGTCGGCAACCACGATCGGTGCCAAGCAAGGCCTGGAATACGGATACGGGTTGTCCAATTATTCCTCGCCATATAAAAGCTATGTTTACCGGTCACACGGTGGGGGTGTAAACGGCGGGTTAACCGATTTTTCTTATCTGCCCGACCATCGGGCAGGCTATGCGATCATGATCAATTCGGGTGACGGAAATGCCCTCTACCGCATTCAACAGCTGGTGCGCAGTTTTCAAACACACCATCTGAAATCAGACAAGACAATTCGTTCGGACAGCTCCGCATTTGTCCCCGACACGGATATAAATGGTTATTATACGCTGATCAACCCCAGGATTCAGGCAGGCGATTATCTGGACCGGATCATTAACGTGCAGCACATTTGGGGAAAAGGAAAATTTATTTTCAGCTCAAACGTCTTCGGCAGAGGGGTAGAAACCTATCAGGCCATCACCGATCACCAATTTATCTCCAACCAAACCGGAAAAATCAGCATGGTGAAAGCGTATGATCCGGTTGCAGGCGATGTACTGCAGGCAGATACACAGGTACTCAAGCGTGTGTCACCTGTCGTGGCATTTGGCCGGCTCATTCTGCTAGGTTTGTGGACTTGCTATCTGATCGGCTCTGTAATCTTCGGAATTATCCGGCTAGCTCGTTATCGAATGGGCAAAGCTGGCAGATTAACGCACCAGACTATTGGTTTGTGGCCGGTCATAGCCAGCCTTCTTTTCATCTGTGCGTCAATAATGGCCTCTATCGGCGGAAAAGATCCGTTTGAACTCCTGGGGAAAATCAGCTTTGTGTCTGTTTCCATCATGGCCCTGACGATTGGTTTTGCACTTGCTACGGCCTGGTCTGTCATTCGCATTGCATTAGAACGCAAAACCATGCTGAGCAGGAATATCTACATTCACATTGGCATTTTAACCGCACTGCATCTGGTTGTTGCCTGCTATCTACTATGGCATGGAGTAATTGGTATTCAGACCTGGAATTGATCGTCTGAGCTTTATGGAGCACAAATGTGCCTGATTAGTGATAGATTATTATACCGCGCAGAACCCAGCAGTTTTCGAAAAAATTTACCCAAAAAGTAATCCCTGTACAAATCCGTCATTTTCATTCTATCATTTAGGTGTTGTTGCTGCTAGTATTGCAGCCTAATCACCAGACAGCAACATGAATAATGAAAACAGCAGAATAAATGATCGGCTGCCTTCATACACTTTATCTGATCTCACCAGGTACTTTCTAAAACTTGGCACCATGGGTTTTGGGGGCCCCGTGGCGCTCATTGGCTATATGCACCGGGAATTGGTGGAAGACAAAAAGTGGATCAGCGAAGATGAATATCGTGAAGGACTGGCACTCGCCCAACTTGCGCCCGGACCGCTAGCCGCCCAGCTGGGCATTTACCTGGGCTATGTGCACTACGGCATTGGGGGGGCGACGCTCACCGGGCTTGCATTTGTGCTACCGTCCTTTGTAATGGTTGTTTTGCTGGGAATGGCTTACAAGCTTTATGGCGGGCTTCCCTGGATGCAGTCCGTGTTTTACGGTGTAGGCTCTGCGGTGATTGGGATTATCACCCTGAGTTGTTATAAGCTGACCACCAAATCAATCAGTAAAATTGAGCCGGAAGCAATTAAAGGCAAATGGCTGCTGTGGCTCTTCTTTTTGGCGATGGCAATCGTTACCGCTATCACGCAAAGAGAGGAAGTTTGGCTTTTTATCCTTCTTGGATTTATTTATATGGTGGTAAAAGCGCCGCTAAAATGGCTGCAAAGACGAGATACCTCCTTATCAGTGATACTTTTAGCCGGTACGGGTTTCTGGCAATATGAGCCCGGCAAGCTTGTCCAACTCGGACTTTTTTTCAGCGAGGCAGGGGCATTCGTATTCGGGAGCGGGCTGGCGATCATCCCTTTTTTACAGGCCGGGGTAGTTAATGAAATGGGGTGGCTCAACGAGCAGCAGTTCCTGGATTCTGTTGCAGTCGCTATGATCACTCCCGGGCCGGTCGTCATCACAGTCGGATTTATCGGGTTTCTGGTTTCCGGGTTTGCCGGGGCTGCCGTAGCTGCATTGGGCGTTTTTCTTCCGTGCTTTGTTTTCACAGTCCTGCCTGCGCCTTACTTTAAGAAGATCTCAAAAAATACCAGTATCAAAGCGTTTGTGGATGGGATTACAGCAGCCGTCGTGGGTGCGCTGGTCGGTTCAGTATTCGTGATCGCTACCCGCTCGATTGTCGATACTGCTTCTGCATTGATTGCCATAACCACCATACTGTCAATGGTTTATATCAAGAAATTGCAAGAACCTTACATCATCCTGGCAGCCGCCATTGTTGGCTTTTGCATCAAAACTCTCCTATGAATACTTTATTCCCTCAAAACTAAAACTCCCTCTCTCCAAACTCGCTGGCTGGCAGCCTGGCCTTTTTCGAGGTTTGGTTGAGATTATAGCTCACATTTAAAAGGAAGATATCAGTCTCTTGAATGTAGTTGGTCGTCGTGAAAAAGTCTTTTCCGAAGGTGGTGATCCGCTGCTTGTTTGAACCAATGAGCCCGAGATCAACATTTTGCCATTGAAGTGTGGCGGCCAATTTTCCTTTCAGAAAGGTTTTTCTGGCTGAAAGGTGGGGGGTGACAAAACGCGAATCTTCTCCCTGGGCAGTAACCCGCTTTGACAAATAGTTCAGTGATGCCTGCAGCTGAAAAGTCGGGGCAAATTTGAATGTCGTGTTGGCATTGATCGCGTAAATCCAGCTGGATGTGTTCACATGGACTTCATTATTGAATAACGCACCTCTGATTTTGTAGTGATATACATTTCCCCCGGCATAAAACTGCCACCATTTTGCAATGTTCAATGTACTGCCCGCTTCAAGCCCCCAGGAGGTTGCAAGACCCGCATTCGTATAAATGCGGTTTAAAATCGTGTCGTTATACACACTGTTGACCCGGTTCACAACATTCTTAATACGCTGATTATAGACGGTCGCAAAAACGCTGCCTTCTTTGAAATCCTTGACGATCCCCAGCTCTGAAAGGTCAATAAACTCGGGAAGGATATCGGGATCGCCTGATTCAAGCGTTTCTGAATGTTCGCGTTCGGGAAACGGGTTAAGCTCACTGTTTGTCGCCCGCTGCACACGCTTGCTGTAACCACCGCGGGCGCGCAGTGTTTTGGTAAACTGGTACTGTAAATTAAGTGAAGGAAAAAGATTAGATAAATCAAGGTTCCGGGTATCCTGTCTGCCGGCCGTGAATGCGCGGGTAGAATATTCGTAACGCAAACCGGCAATGTATTCCAGTTTGGCCTGCTTTGCCGCATATTGCCCGTAAACAGAATGGACTTGATTGGTCACTTTGGTATTGCTGCTGAACTCTGGGATTATATTAAAGAACCCGGTTTCCAGGTTTAAATCAAGGTATTGGAAAGTCCCCTTCTGGACCTGATTGCGGTACTGATAACCTGTTTCTAGCTTTCCGGAGCCGACGTTAATGCTATAATCCGCTTTCAACCGGAATGCATTTAATGGGTTTTCACTCGGGTTCCGGCTATTTTGCAGAACCACATTGCGGGAAGGCTCTGTAAGATTGATATTCGTTGTAAGCCCATCCATTCCTGCGTTCTCGACCAGTCCGGAAATAGCCAGCGCCGATTTGTTACCGAACGTGTGTGTATAATCCAGGTTCCCCAATGTGATCCTGCCCGACTTTCGTGCCACATTTGAATTGAAATAAGTTATACGGCCTACGACACTCCCTGTGGCCAGGTCAGTTTTCGTATTGTTGTAAACAATGTCGGCACGGCGGGACTGGGAACGGTATCCGGTGTAAAATCCCGCCGAAAACGTGTCACTGGAACGAGGTGTAAAGGAAACAGAGCCGCGTGCGGTGTTGTTGTAGCGGATAAAACTCCGCTCGCCATCGGATGGAAACGAGGTGAAAACGTTATTAATGGTCGTATTTACATCTCCGCTACGCTGGCCTGCAATATCATTGCGCAAGTAGTTACCACTCAGGCTAAGGTCCCATTTTTCGGAACGAATATTAAGTGTAGCATCTCCGCCGAAACGCAACGGATTGTGCAGGTTATCATAACGGTAAATTGCTGGCAAGCCTCCCTGAACATTGGCCGCAAAAGACCTGGTTCCGGCCAGCGCCGCTTTTGTGGTAATGTTGATAATGCCCGATTTTCCGTCCGGATCAAACCGCGCCGAAGGCGAGGTGATCACTTCGACATTTTCGATCGTGTTGGCTGGTATCTGGTTCAGGATCGTTGCTGCGTCGGTTTGCACGGGCCTGCCATTGATCAAAACCAGAAATCCCGATGAACCGCGCAGGGTAATGTCGCCTTCGCTGCTAACCGTTACTGACGGTGTGTTTTTCAAAACATCAGTAGCGGTGCCACCCTGGCTGCTTAAAAACGTATCTGCCCGGTAAACCTGCCGGTCGACTTTATTTTCCAGTGTTTGGCGCTGACCCGAAACATTCAATTCCTGCAAAGTCCTGGGATCGGCATCCATTGCAATCAGCCCCATTTCCATCAGATTTTGGCCGGAAAAATCGGGTATTGATGCCTTCGCCTTGTTATAACCGATGTATTGCGTTTGCAGGTAATATGAGCCAAACGCTACATTTTCAAACTTAAAAGCACCTTTTTCAGACGTTAGCAATCCGGTAACCAAAGTAGAATCCAGGCTTTTGAAAAGTGCAACAGAACAGTAGGCCAATGGTTGCTTGGTTTGTCTGTCTGCAACACTGCCGGTGATGGTTTGCGCCTGAACATAGATGACGGAAGTCAGTAAAATCAGTAAGGTAAACGTAAAAACTTTCATAGTGAGCTAAATGCATTTTCTGCTTTTTTTAGCAGACTGGCAAATATAACTCTACAACGGTTATAGACTTTGTACATCCGCGCCGATTTCTGGAAAGTTCATGGCGTTTTAGGTGTTGACACTGCGTGCAGCATTCACTTAATCACATTCTGATTGACTAAATCCTTGAATGCCGCAGTACTTGCGAAGGATTTGTCAACACTATCCAGAAGCTTGTCCCGCCGGATGTAGCTTTTTGTAATCAACCCGGTCTGAAATGACTTCTCGAACCACTTCAAGGCCTCCTCGTTTTTACGCTGCAAAATATATGCGCAGCCAATTGCATAATATGACAGACCTTTGAGCCGGTCTTTGTTACCAACCGCTAAAAGAAATTTCAAGCTTTGGTTTGCTTCCTTTTGGTGCAGGAATGCAACTCCCAGATTATAATTCCCCTCCGGAGTCTGCGTTGCTGAATCCAATGCAAATGCGCTCAGATAATCAGCCGCTGCATTCTTGTATTGGGCCATTGCAATGAAGCAATCGGCCCTGCGCGCGGTTGATCTGGCCAGCTCATACTTGTTGTCCTGGTCGTTTTCAATGGCAGCGGAAAAGGCACGACCAGCTTCTTCGTAGGCTTCATCACTGTATAATGCGTTGCCCAGTGCGAAATATTTCAATGAGTTGGTGGCATCGAGTGCAGTGGATTTTTTGTAGTCAGAAATCGCGCGGCGAAGGTTTTTAGTACTTTCATACGCTTTACCCCTATTGTAATATGCATCAGAAAACGTTGCGTTAAGGCTGATCGCGCGATCGAATTCCTCAATACTTTTCTCTGGTTGCTCAGTAAAAAAATAGGAAGAACCCAAATTATTGTAAACACTCGCAAGCTGCTGGGAAGTAAGCGACTGCCCTATTTTCTTTTCGTTTGCTTTAATATTTTCATAAGAAACAATGGCCCGGTCATAAGCTTTCAATGCAAAACCCGCATCGCCCTCACCTTTCACTGCCAGGTAATTGGAAGGCTGTATCTGGACTACTTTATGAAAGTCTTTCTCGGCCTTTTCGTATCTACCCATATAAAACCAGAGATAAGCCCGGTCAAGATATGCTTCACCATAATCCGGCAAATGCAGAATTGCCATGTCATAAGATTCCATGGCCGCAAGCGTGTCACTCACTTTTTCCAGGCTCCGCCCCTTGTGGTACCAGGACTGTGAGTGATTAGGCAAAATATGGATCACTTCATCAAACCCGGTGATTGCGGGGCCATAATTCTTTTCGCTAAATCGCCCGAACGCGATGTGGAAATACTGTAATGCAATGGATGTGATCTCTTTGTTTTGCTCTTCGGTGATGCCCAGTTGTCTTACTCTGGCAAAATCCTTTCCTGCGATCTCCGGGCGGCTGAGCTTGATCTGACACAAACCACGCTGGTAATAGGCCTCATTATACGACTGATTTTTATCAATGGCACTTGTCAGGTCTATTACTGCTGCTGAGTAATTTTCTTGCTGAATGTGGTATAATGCGCGGTTAAAATAAGTTTGCGCACTGGCTGGGTTTAGCTCGATTGCCTTGGAGTAATCTTCCAATGCACCGGTCTTATTGTTGGTCAGCGTTCTTAACCTGGCACGTCTGGTCAGAATGTCAACTGCCGCGTGGTCGATATTCAGATAGCTGGTCAGATCAGCGGCGGCTTTGGGATAATCCTTTTTGGAAGTGTACAACTCGGAACGTGCCCGCAATGCGGCCAGGTTGGCAAAATCCAGTTCGATCGCCTGTGTGAAATCTTTTAATGCACGGTCGTGATCATTGGTAACCGCATAGGCCAGGCCTCTGCCCAGGTAATGGTCCGAATTATTCTTTTCCTTTTTCAGGATACGGGAGTAATCCTTGATCACTTCGGCATATTTACCCAGATTGTATTTTTCATCCAGCTCGGTTTTCAGGCTGGATTTCTGGTTGAGTGTCTTGATAGTCTCACCCAGCGTGGTCGAGTCAGGTTTTAATTCGTAAGCCTTCTTGAAATATCCGATTGCTTCGGTATAGCTCCTTGTTTTCTGAGCAATGTTCGCTTTTGCCAGATATTCCCTCAACAGCTCCACCTGGGTCTGCTTTTCCCTTTCAAATGCTCTCTTAACCTGATAAATCTTCCTTCTAGGCAGCAGATCATCGAAATCGTTCCGTTTTTCGGCTTCGGTATACGCTTCCAGTGCCTTGTCGTAATCTTTGGCTGCAAAGGCATTGTCACCGTTAGTAAGCCAGTTGTTGTATTCTTCCAGCGCTCTTTTTTCAGTCTCGCGCTCTTTCTGCCTGGCAAGGTCGGCCGGATTTATTTCCTGGCTTTCCCGGCTGCTATCTGTCAAAACGGGCACGGCACTTAACACGACATCATTGAATGTATTCTGCACGGAATCCGCCTGCGTGGCAAAACCCAGGCTGGTTATGAATGTCAGCCATTTCTTCCCCTTCTTTTCCGCCCTCACCTCCGCAACCCTGGCCGTTTCCTTATAAGGGGTTTTGATCTGGGAATGCGTCCCCCCGAACCGCGACTGAAAATAAACTTTCACATAATAGTAATCCGACTTTTTGAGCTTTGAAACCTTAAATTCTGAAAATGAGACGGTCCTGTCTATGCTTTTTGGATAAAACAATTCAAAATCGGCCAGATACCGCTCTACGGTCACATCTGCGCCCGTTTGCTTCGAAGTATGCTCCGGGTTTACGTCATTTTCGACGATCACTTTTTCGTTGAAGAATATTTTGTTGGGCGAGCTGCCGTAACTATCCGCTCTCAGCGCCTTTCTTTCAAAATCACCCAGATCTTCAAATGCGATCGTATTGAGCAAATCCCCTAACCCTTTTTCTACTTTCCGCTGCGCCAGAAGCTGGATTTCCTGCTGGTCGCGGATGCTTAGCGTATCCTGCGCAAAACCAGTTTCAGAGGCAATAAGCGTACTTACAATCAGTAGTGAAATACCGGCATAAAAGCGCATTCTAATGTGGTTTGCTTTCATTATTAATCCCAATTAAATTCCTGCTTACAGCTTCATTCGTAAAAAACCACCTACTTTTTCCCAAAACCGGCCATTCCAATACCAACCCTGGCTCCGACCATGTGGAAAGGATCCGTCACGGATTCAAACGTGCTCTGCATCAGCTGATAATGCAGTTCTCCTTCCACCACTACCCGCGAGATCTTTTTGGTAAAGCCTAACCCGATGCCAAAAGAAGGACAGGCGGCCGACAATTGGTCTTTGGTTTCCTCCCCGTCTTCAAAAATCAATGTCTTGGCTTTCAAAAAATTGCCTTTTCCCTGTGCGACCACGTAAAGCGATTCTTTGAAAAAGTATTTAATACCTATCCCCGCATTCGGTCCGGCGAGGGTCATTTCCTGCTTGTAAAGCAGCTCCTCCCCTGCCAGATAGTTTTTCTGAACCGATGCCTGGCTGTAACCTAATGCGAGGAAAACAGCAATGGATTTTCCGAGCTGGTAATTGCCCCTCACGCTCCCGCCCAGCCATGTCATTAACCCCGCACCCTCCTCCTTATCGGTCCATATCTTCGAACCCAGCAGATAATTCCCGTCAACGCCCGCCGTAACAGAAAGTTTCGCAAGCGCACCCGGCTTTACGGATGCAAAATCTTCCACCTGTCCATTGCCATATTCAATTCTCGTCAGATTTTTACGTGCTACTTCATAGCTCGGCCCGGATTCCTGGCGTGTGTATTCGATCTTATCCTTGGTGACCTTTGTTATTTTGCCCGTGATCATTGTTTTGTTTGCAAGAAAGATCCGGTCTGGCTTCACGGCTGACTCTTTGGTTTCGGTTGGCTCTTTTGCTGTTGCTGCCGTTGCAGGCGTGGGCGCATTGATCAGCTCCGTTTCTCCGGTTTCGTAAACGATCTTCCAAACCAGTTTCCGGGAAATGCGCAGGGCAGTATGCTTTGCAGTGTCTTTGGGTAAAAAGTAAATGATCTCCGTATCGCCAATTTCGTCCACAACAGCCTGAATGCTCGTTTTATCAAGTTTATAGATCTGATCGGAGGAAGTTTGCGCGCGAACTGAAACGGCAAACAGGGTCAAAAGTAAAAGTATAAAGCAACGCATAGGTTCTAAATTGACAGGTTCTAAAATTTGAGAAACAGAGATACGCTTAGTCCATTATTTTTAACTTTCAAACCCTTCATCACTTCGGCCAGACCATGCTCGTACCGGAATTCAAGCAAGGGCCTGTCCCCGGAATAGAACGCCAGCATCACAAGGGCACCGTAGTCAAATTTGTGATCGATCAGGTCCTGGGTCAGATCGTCGGCCTCATACTCGCCATCCGCTTCCTTAAACTCAGAGACGTGCTTGATCCGGTAGGCGTAGTAGCCCCCTACTCCAATCGCCGGGTTCAACTTGCTTCCGCCTGCTTTCAGGATGAGGGGCAGCAGGTTTGCCTGTCCGTAGGTGATTTTTGTCCGGCTTGTGATCTCGGGCTGCTGATCTGATGATGTTTCCCGGGAGCCTTTGTTGGCATAAACCAGTTCCAGGCGGGCATTGTAATGTTTGGTGCTGGCCAGACTAAATCCCAATCCTGCTTCCCAATTGTAAAAAGGCTTCTTCGGCCACGCTACTTTACCCGTATAGAATGATGTCATCGAACCGCCGACACGGATACCTACGTAACCTTTGTGCTCTTGCCGAGGTTCTTTACCTGAATTCTCAGGCGCAGGTTCGTGCTGTATTTTGATGATGATCTCATTGGGTCTGGCTGCTGCGGGCTCGCTCGTCGGCGCGGGCTGCGCGGTTGGGACAGCGACCGGTTTTTGTGGCGTGACAAGCGCCGGTTCTTGCTTTTCGGAAACAGCTGCCGCAGCTGCTTTCGTCTCCGCCTGAACCGGCGTGGCCTCCGGCTCCTGCGCGTAACTATGCTCGATTCCATTTACATAAACGATCTTTTCGACCTGCGTCAATGGGAGCTGTTTTTGCTCATTGGTTGCAAGAGAAAACCTGACTACCTCTGCTGTCACTTCCTGAATGCTCACCTGGAAGCTCTCGCCGTTTTTCAGGAAAAGCTTGTCATTTACCGTTTTTAGCGGGCCCGGCAAATTAAAAATTTCGGTTTCGCCATTTACATAAACTACTTTCCAGACTTCCCCACGCGCTATCTTGATCTTCTTTTGATCCTTATCTCCCGGCAAAAAGTATAGTAATTCCTCCGTCGATACTTCGTCAATAACGGCTGCGATCTTCGACCGGTCCACCCGGTAAATGGTATCCGACTGGCTAGTTTGCGCAACGCAAAACAGTGAGGTGAAAAGTAATAAAATGGCCAGGTATAGGTTTCGCATATCCATTCGGTTTAAGGTTTGTTCCACAGCTGTATCTCCACTCTGCGGTTCTTTTCTTTATTGGCCTCACTGTCATTCGGCGCCACAGGAAATGCATCACCCTTTCCTGTATACGTTACCCGACTTACGTCCGCACCACGTTGTTCGAGGAAATGGTAGGCCAGCCGAGCGCGGTATTCGGAGAGTGTCAGATTGAGTTTGCTGTTACCCACATTGTCGGTATGGCCGATCATATTCAGGTACCCCGAAGGATTTTGGCTGAGCCAGCTGGCCAGCGAATCCAGTACGATTTTGCTCTTTTCACGTAGTTTGTAATCACTTTTGTCAAAATAGATTGTCCGAGGGGTGCTCTCGATCGCAGTTACCGGCAGCTCCGGAATCCGTGCCGGTTTCTCTGCAATTCGTGCCGACTGAATATTGACCGCATAAAGATTCATCCCACTTGAAGCTGCCAACGATTTTGAATGCAGTATTGCGCCCTCCTTGGTTTTCACAACCAGCTGGTAGTTTCCCACCGCAGGAATTTCCGATGAAAAGTGTATCCCATCCGTTGAAATCATGGAAACCGGCCTATTTCCCGAGAGCTGGCATTCTACCTTTTGGTCACCACCCTTGACGGTCAACGAGAGCATAGAGAACTGGGCACTCAGCCTGATCTGGTATTTGCTTTTTTTGTTGTCCAGCCGATCCATGATCAGGTTTCCGAAATAATCCTGATACCCTTTTGCCTTTACCTCGATGGCCACAATGTCTGTACTGGTAAAATCCACTTCATACCCCGGTTGCTCGCCGGAAAGCTGCTGACAGTCCTTTTTGCCTGATTTGGTATAGAACAAACACAATTCAGCCTGCACTTTTTTGCCCGTCAGCGCGTCGGTCACCTCGAACAACCTGGTGGCCCGCTGTACTGAATTCGTAAGTCCATTAGATAGTGAAACAAACTGCTGCTGCTCCTGAAAATACGGCTGGTCGCTCGCTTGTTTGTCAATCGGCACCAATTTAACAGGAACCTGAAATCCATTACTTTCAGCCTGCCCGATCAGATTGACCGGCAAAATCTGGGGGCGGTACCCTTTTGCTTCCAGACTAATGCCTTCTGCACCACATCCGAGCGATGCCTGGAATTGCCCCATGGCGGAAGTTCGTGAAAGTGGTTGAAGTTTCCCCTTCATTTTTTGATTGATCAAAACGCCTGCGACTGGTTTACCTGTATAAGCATCTCTTACATCTCCATAAATGTTCACGCATTGCGCCCCGACCATAAAGGACACGCACAGCCCGATTGCGCAAAAAATAAACCGCCGCATTTTCTATTGATTTACACTAATTCCGACATTACCCAGTAAAATATCCCAGTTGGTAGTCTGCTGCCCCTCCACCGTTTTCTTGTAAGACTGCAGTTTCACCTTGACACTCTTTTGGGTCACATCGCTATACATGACATCCTGATTATTAGTGCCGTATCCGGTAAAAGTTTGCGATCCAGTGATCGTTCCGTAATAGTTCCCATCACTGGCTTCGGTCAGGTCTTTCACGTAATTCACCTCGTTCCAGGCAATACTGGTCGAGCTATAAGGAAGCAGTTTGAGCCTGGTCAGATAGTCTTTAACCGGGTACTTCCGCTTCCCTTGCCGGTTGGAGGAAGAAACTTCGATGGTAGCGTCCGCAAGAAACAATTTGACTGCCTGCTCGATGGCATCATCCTTTTTGTCGGGATCAATGCTCTTGTCGCTGATGATGTTCAGATACTGGACGAATTCATCCACTTTTTTTATGCCCTTTTTACCATACGAACTGATCTCTTCCTCAGACAAACCTTTCTTTGGAGCTGCTGCCTGAACAACTGGCTCCGCCGGCTTCTGAACTGCTGGCTCAGGCTGCTTTTGCGCCACGGGTTCATTCCATTTTTGTGCAGGAGCCGCAACCTGTTCCGAAGCTGTCTCTACCATCTTTTCAGCAGTCACATTGGGTTGCCCCTGCGGGACTGACTTTTTTGCCGGCTGGCTGATCGCCTTTTGTACCTGCGCTTTTGCGCTTTCCAGTAATGGGGCTGCATCGGTGGCGGGTAAGATAAATTCGTGGTGCCCTTCTTTAAAAATGATCAGCGCCAGCTCATTCCTGTTGATCGACGCGGTACTACCCTGCGGCGTATTGTAATTTACCACATTATCGCTTTTGTAGCTGATGTTGCATTCGATGACTTTGAGCGGACTAGCCTGCACAAGTAAATCATTTGACGGTCCGGCCGCATTATAAAAATTCATAATCTGCTGCGAAGCCTGTGCAGGATCGGAAGGCAGATCCGAGACCAAAAGATAGTTACCACGGGCATTAAATGCGACCAGCACATTCTCCCGGGGAACACTCCTCTTCACCATCCGCTCCCCTTTCATCTCACCCACTTTTACGATGCTTTCGGTAGCTTCGATGAGTTTGAAGGGGAAGCTGCTGCCGTTGGACCAGTAAAGGGTTTCCTGGGCTTGGGTGGAAGTGCTGCATAAAGCAGTTAACAGAATTAGGTAAATTATTTTCATATTTAAGTAGAGTTGTTGGGGTTTAAATCTGGTCTTGAAGACACGTACGTAACATCATTATAACTGGCAGCCATCATTGCAAATCCACAGTTGTACATTGATTTGCATAAACAGTAACTGTTTTTGATGTGCTATATGGTGGAGGTGCTTCCCCTCCCAGTGGCTTTATAAAATAAATTTTGCCGCTTACCCTGTGTTCCCCCGGTGTCACTTCCCGGGTATAACAATACGTTGCTCCGCAGGCAGGAGCTGATTTATATTGGCCAGCAGATACATATCCCGTACCACCAACGCTGGAAATACTGACGTTAATCACATTGTGGCCATTCGGAAATCCATATTCGGGTAGACTGCACCAGACCATTATTGTTCCTTTCCCTGAAGCGACACCACCGCAGGAAGACACAGGCACCAGGTCAAATCCATACCATTGTTTTGTTGACTGCTTAAAACTCAGGACAGCGATTTGTGAATCGACGGGCGTACTCCCGGTACTTTGATGCACAATGTAAATTGTTCCCGCGTTGGACTTGATGAGTTCGCCTTTTGAATTAACCATCGCACCCCACTTAATATTCTGAACACTACCTGGGCTAAACCCGCTCGCTTTGTAGGTTATCACACCGGTTCCGTCACTGGAATAAGAGACACAAAAATCAAAATCCTTTGAATCCCAGGCTCCAACGAGTTCCGGAATTTTGTATGTTGTAGTTGTTGAAGCTCCGGATTGTGATGCGATACACTGAAAGCCATTCGGCAACACATTGCCGCAGGCCAGATTCACATTCCCGGTTCCCGGCGTTCCCTGATTTCCTTCCTCCTCAGATCCACCAGGAGAAATTGGGCCCCCACCTGATCCAGTGTTTTTAGCCTTTATTTTTTCAGACAAATCATCGAAATCGTCTGTCATAAAATTACTATCGCACCCAAAGGCAATCGTAAAAATCGCGACATAAGTCATCAAGAATGTAAAACTTCTCTTCATAATCCTAAGCTTTAAAAGCCAATTGCTAAACAAAATGTACCGTTGAAACCAGACGTTGTTGTGAGATACTGGTCAAAACCCATCCTCACATAAAGGGTTCGCAGGCCACGGCGATTTTGTACGAGATATTTCTGTATGTACTCCGACGAATGAAGCCCTCCTCCTACCTTTGCTGCTGACTGACTTGGGTTGATATCGTTCGAACTGGCCGATGATACCCAGGTAACCGAACCAAATGGCCCGCCGGCGATACCAAAAGTGAAAAACCTTTTGATGTCAAATTCCCGAAAAATATAAGGACTAAGGATATGTTTGGAGCCCTTATAATAGTCGTTTTCGAGCGTAAAATCTTCGTATTCTGCGTAGTAGTCAAACAAGTTATTGATCTCTATGCCAAATCCGGCATTGGATTTCTTTTGATTCGGACTGCGCCCCTTGTTAAAAGCAAAGCGCTCATAGCCCACTTTAAATCCCGGATGATATTCATAAGGGCCGAGCCCGGTATAATAATTTCCTGTCTTTTGCCTGGTAACACTACCTGCTATAAAAAGCCTGTTTTTTTTCTTCTCAGACTTGAAAGAAATCGAATCACCATGCGGTTTTGATATTCCTCCGGAAATTCGTTTTGCTTGGTTTTCTGTTATGTTTGGTTTGCTATTGTTGTCCGAATAAGTTTCTTCCATGGCCTTTTTTATCTTAGGCTCAATCGCTTTCGTCACCGTTTGCGGCGTTATTAGTTCGACGTCGTTATTCGCATAAATGATCTTCCATACTTTGTCCCGTTTGATGCGAAGAGGTGATTTGCGGGAAATATCCGTTGTTAAAAAATAAGTAACATCCTGCTCTCCAATTTCATCAATAATGACACTCAATGAGGTTAAATCTATCTTAATAATTAAATCAGATTCTTTCTGGGCACAGGCCAAGGAACCTGATAGCAGCAAAAACAAAAGACATACAACCCGCATTTGCAACGATTATTAAAGTTTGTGATGAATACTTTTAAAAATCAGTATAAAAGACTGGTATTTCATAAAAGCACATGGTTAAGCGAGCCGAAATTAGACCCCGGATCAGTATTTGTCTCGAACTCGAATTGGTGAATGTCCTTTTCTAACGCTGTCAGGCTTCCGGTGTACCTGTGTCTTTTTAGCGGAGCTAGCTTTCGATGCTGAAATGCGTCCTGACTCGGCCACCCTTTCAAATTCGCTGTACCCATAACCGTCTTCAAATTCCGAAAATAAGACCATTTTACTCTCATCTAATGTTTCAATTGACCCTGCGTAGGCCTCATCATCATCATCCCAATGAATGTATAATTCCCTTTTGTTTTCGTCTACTCGGTAACTGCCATATGACTCATCGAGCTCATTATTGCGGTGAACATGAATCGTCCGGTCAATTAGTGCCCCATTTTCTTTGAAGACGAGATAGTCTATATCCTCTGCATCATCATAAGTTTCTTCGTAATATTGACCATCTTCCTTGCCATATTCTTTAATCCATTTCCAAGTCCCCAAAATCAACGTTCCCAGACTACCCTCCTTACCCCCACCCGCCGTAAACACCACCGGCGAACCCACCGCCGGCGTCCCATCTTTCTTCTTCACCGAAACTTCCACATTCTGCCCGCCGGACGGGCCCAGTTTCCAATTGGCTGAGACCAACCCTTCTGCATTGGTAATGCGTTGCAAATTCCCGAAATCGCCCCCGCCAGCCAGGATCTTCCAGGTTACTTCTACACCGGCCTCTGGTTTCCCTTCGCCGTTTAATACACGGATGGTGAGGGGCTTGGCAAGTTCTTTACCATACTGCCCCTGTTGACTATTACCTGAGGCGATCTCTACCTTCCTATCATTGCCGTCAAATCCATTAGCTTTAAAGAGCGCTGTCGTTGAGCCTTTGGCCTTATTTGCATATGCTTCCAATTGCTGCTCCCCTTTTCCGGGCGTCCAGCTTATCTGCGCAATGCCGTCGTAATTGGTTTCCGATTCGGTTGCGCTTACTTTGCCACCGCCGGATTTGATTACCCAGTTGACCGTCGCTTTAATGGCAGGCTTGCCATCTTCGGTACGCACCTTCACAACTAATGGCTTTGGAAAAGCTTTACCTGCTTCCCCTTTCTGGTTGCCGCCACTCACCGTATCTACCCGGTAAACCGGCTGCTCGCCGCATTTGACCAGTTTTAATCCCACCACCTGAAAACAGCTGTCGATGGATGCTTTGGCCTGAAATAAATCGTTAGTGTGTGCAGTAATGTTGGCTGCGGTCATGAATTTGGTAGCAATACCCAGCAGCGAGAATGTTTTGCCGACGCTTTTCAGGAATTTAAAAGAGTCCAGGTCGCCGCCGCATTCTTCCAAAAGATCCTCGGCACTTTGTAGCGCTTCGCCGGTAATCTCCAAAGTCAATGCAGCAAAGACAGCCGCCGAGTTCGCATTTTCCAATGCCATTTCTCTTTTAGCCATAATGCTGGTCAGTGTTGCCGGTACAGATTCAACTAATGCCTCATTACAATCCAGGGGTATCGGGAAAATATCGCGCAAAATGCCCAGCAGGAACCGGTGTACATTTTCATTTCTGGCCATGCGGCTTTCCAATGTTTCATCGCCGGCGAAAGGTTTACCCGACCTGATTTTGATCGTATACTCGCCATTTCCCGAAAGCGTAAACTGGACGGGCGCAGGAATTCCGTAGCCATCGCCAAACACACCGGCCGCAGCTTCTGAAAGGCTGGTCGCAAAAAGAGTCCGGCCTGCGATCACATATTTGGGGCCGACGGCCTTGTTATCCTTATAAACCCCAGCCACATATGTGTGGGCTACCTGGTTGTTTTGCAGCAGTACTTCCGTATTGGCAGTCGTGATTTTGATAGGATCCTTGTATCCGGTTGTTGCCGTTGTCCTCAAACCTGTGGTGGATTTGAATACAGTAGCAATGGCCTGGATCATTTCGGTATTGGTCGTATCTGTAACGGCCCGACCTGCCTGTAATCCCATGGTGACCTGTTGCACCAGCTCTTTATATGCAGGATCAGCTTTGATCTTTTCGATCATTTCGAGCTTGCCCGACAAAGACAATGAGCGCAACGTAAGCGTGTTCATCAAAAGCGCCAATGCCGTCGATTCGCTCGAAATGCTGTAATCGGTCTGGCCGGGATAGTTGTAACCCAATAAGAGTACGTCACCTTGGCTATTGTTAAGCACGGTGGTTGAAACCTTGCCACTCGTGTCGAGCGCAAATTTGGAAGCCACCGGGATACTGCTGCCAACAGAAGAAAGCACGACTAACCCGGCGGTATCTGCTTTTGTGTTTTGTGGCAAAATGACCCTACCCGAAATCTGGCCTTCCTCTACCACCGGACCTGGCAGCTGAACGTTGACTTCCCGCGTGCAGCTCAGACTAAAAAGGAACAGGTAAAAAAATGATAAGAGCAGAAGTTTTTTCATCCAAAAAATGATGATAGAGTTGGGTTTCGTATGACAAATTTGCAATGGAATCAGCAAGTCCTGCAATACCCCGATGGGGGTATTTTCACAATGGCAACATTCAACGTATCGGTATATACGTACTCACTTTTTCAGTATGGTGGGGCTGATCAGCCCTATGAATCTATTGAAGGTTCCGTTTGACTGAGGAGATAGCTACTGCCGGATATAAGTGTTCGTAAAGTATTCCGATCTTCCATCCAGCATTGTATTCGACGTTGTGGTAATGCTCTTACCATCGCTGCTCATGGTGATAACGCCATCATAAGACCATACTTGTCCGACAGGTACACCGGCCGTGATCTTCACTGCCATTTCCAGGAAATTCCATTTGTTTGCCGAAACCTTGCTGATATTTTTGAATTTTTGATCACCGATTTTGACCACACCTTTATCTACTGACGGCTGCCAGGCACTGCCAAAAGCGTAAAATTTCCCTAAGGTTCCAGAAATTTCAATACCTAATCCTGAGGCACTCAGCCACTTCCCATCCAACGACATGTTAACATTTACAATCGTTACAAAACTAATTTCATTTCCATACCCGGTCCCGGCATCGTTTGTAGCATAAGCCCGCAGATAGTATTTGGTATTCGGTTGCAGGCCCGCCATCGAACTCGTGAAAGTACCCGTGCTTTTACCGTCTGTTGTTTTGGATGTTAAAGCAACCGTCGGGCCAGGAGTGGTGCTCCATACGATACCCCGGGCCGTAACATCCGAACCGTTGTCATTCGAAATGGACCCGCCTGATTTGGCTGCGTCACTGCCGATGCTGGTAACCGGTGCGGTAGTAAGTACGGGCACGTCAAAATTTCCAATATCCCCCGGGCAGGAAAATGTGTACTGCCATAGCGTCCCGCCGTTTTCACAACCTGAAACCACCACTTCGATATCACTGCCCAGTGCAGGATCGTAGTTAAACAGGAATGCCGATTTTTTGCCGAAATATCCCTTACTCTCAGTTGCCACATTGCAGTCCAGTGCCTTACGAAGCGTGCTCCGATCAGTTTGCGGGCCGGTGCCTCCGATCCACACCCCTTTCTGGAAAACGTCGATCTTATCTTTAACGACATAGGTATCGTAGCTGATCCTGATTTTGCCGGATGCATTGCCGAGTTTAAAAATGTTACTTGTCAATCCCTGCCCTCCGGAAACTTTGGTAGTCGCACAATTGCTTGGCTTGGTCACGGTAACTTTGATCTCATTTGCAGCACTGATCCTTCTGTTGCTATCGTAATATTTACATACTAATATAAAAGTACCTCCGGTCACCAGCGATGACAAATCGATTGGAATCGAAGCCACATCGTCAATTTGCCTTTTAATGGGTACATCATAATAGTGCGCAGCTCCTTTAACCTGTATGTAAACGCCTATAATCCCGGAGACTGAGCTGATGTCGGCCGGCAAAACAATGGTGCTTCCTGAACTATATGAAACGGTCTGGTCATAATTGAGTACAACCGGCGCGTCGGGAACGCTGGAAGATGCGGGAAGCGCCGGGCTTTCCACCCGCGCGGCCCCGGCGATTTTTAGCGATTTTGATAGTTGCTCTGCATTGGAAGGGTCAACAGGCCCGCCCGTTTCTTCCTGCGGTTCCTCCTCCTCTTCATCATTGATCCGGATAGTAATATCCCGCTGACAGGATAAGAACATCATGACGACCACGAAATGTAAAATTGACTTCATACGCACTGACTGAAGAAGGGTTTACTACTGCAAATCTCAGCTGGTACACCTGCTTGCAGCAATACCCCGATGGGGGTATTTTTTACATGCAACCTCTCCCCGTATATTTCGCCAAATATCATTCTATGCTCAAACCTCTCCTCAAACTAATCATCTGTCTCAGTCTTGCTGCTGTTTGTTGCGCGCAAAAATCGGATCCTTCTGACATTTCCGGCAAGGCAAATGTTTTTACCACAAACGATGGTTTTAGCGAATCCGATTTATTCGGCTATGTCTATGCTTTCAGCACTGCCGACAGTAATCTGGGAGTTCAGCAGATCCTGTCTCAGAGGCCTCCATTCCGCCTGATAAAACGTGAAATCCCACACTTTGGACAGGATAACCGCTACCACTGGATCCGGATGGATATCAAAAACGGAACACCCGAAAACAGCCAATTAATATCCTACCTCCATCTGAATGAATTGACGGACGTATGTTTTTACATTGTCAATGAGAAGAATCAAACCGTTTACCAGCAGGAACATTTCAGTCAACGGACTTTGATCAACAAGAAACCGATCCCCAGCCGCTTTTTTGCATTCCCGGTTGATCTGCCTGCCAAAGCAAAAGCAACCATTTACTGGAGAATATACCGCGACGAAAACAGTGTTGTAGCGCCATTCAGGCTGTATAGCAAAGACTCATTTGACTCGTTTCTGCGCATCTACGATTCGCTCGCTTTTTTGTGCCTGGGCGTAATACTTTCGGCATTCCTCCTGAGCATTATCTTGTTTGTTATCACAAAATTAAAGGTGCTGTTCTATTATGCGGGTTATTGCCTTTTTTACTTTTTCCTGTGCATCATCAATGACGGAATTGCACTTCAGTACTTTCACATCGATCCTTTTGATATCGCCATCGGTGCGCGACTGGTTGCCACCGGTTTCATGCTGTTTTTCCTGCTGCAATTTTCAAAACATTTCCTGGGAGCAGATAATCACATTTCAATTCGTTTCATAAAATTCACCGACTACCTTTCCTGTATTCTTCCCGCACTCGCTCTGACGATTGCTGTCTTTTCATTAGGGGCCGGTTTTGTTTCCGTTTTCTTTTTACTAGGCGGACTTTCCCTGCTCTTGATTTTCGTGATGATGATTCATGGCATGTATCATCATAAACGTGCGGCTTACCTTTACTTTTTGGCCACCGCACCTTTTTTCCTTACCTGTATTTGGTTCGTGTTTATTATGCTCTTTGACGTTCCGGCGACCTGGCTATACTACACTTCATTGCTCGTCATCCCGATCATCGAAATGGTGGTGTTGGGGACCGAACTCGGCAACAAACTAATCAGGGAACGCGACAAATACTTTTATGGCCTTCACAGTCTGCAACGTGAACTGACATCCTCCATTCTCAAAACACAGGAACTGGAACGGAGAAGAATTGCCGCCGACCTTCACGATGACCTTGGCGGAACGCTCGCCACCATACGCCTGAAATTCGCCAGCCTGAAGAAAAACTTATATCTGAAAGGCACTGAACAACTCGCTATGCAGGTCGTCGAAGATATAGATCCTCTCATTTATAAAAGCAGCCACGATCTCAGGCGCATTTCTCAGACTTTGATGCCGCCGGAATTCGAAAGAATCGGATTGGCGGCAAGCGTCCAGCATGCGGTGGATTCGCTACCGGAGCAGGGAGCCCGTTTCCTGTTTCTGACAGCTGGAAATCAGCGGACCATTTCTCCGGAAAAGGAGCTCGCCATTTACAGGATAGCGTCAGAAACGCTACAGAACATTTCGCGCAGGGAACACGTCCGGCGCGGCTCTTTACAAATACTGTATTGCCAGAGCGAACTCCGAATCGTTGTCGAGGCAGACGAAAAGATCGACTCCACTTTGGAGGCGAAAGCCATTATCCAAAAAAGCCTGTCTAGCTGTTCGTTATTAGCGACTCATCTGGGTGGAAATCTTGTTTTGGAGGTCAGCCGGTCAGGCACCTTTGTGATTGTTGAAGTACCTTACTAAGTCAACCCAAGCTGGTGCTTTCCTTCGACGGATGTGCATTGTACTAACCCTTACTATGTTCAGGCTGATCTTAATACTATTGGTTTTCTTGTGGCAACCCGCTTATTCTCAGACCGTACCTGACAAAATAACCTCAAAGCTCTCCAAACAAAACATTCCGTTCGCAATAGGCCCAGACTTTGAAAAAACAAGTTTGGCGGGCCATGTCTACATGTATAGCACGCCATCTCAGGAGAGCATTCATAGTGTAACGCAAAAATTTTTCAAGCTGCTTGCCCAGGAAATCCCCACTGTTGGAATGGATAGTCGCTTTCACTGGATCAGGTATACGGTTCAAAACAACACATCCGTAGAAAAGGACCTGATTGCCGATCTGCGCTACAACGAATTCAATGACGTTTGCTACTATGTACTCGATAGCAATCAGCAGATCATATACTCAAAAAAGCACTATAACCGGGAGACGTATATCAGTAAAAAGCCGGTCCAAAGCAGGTTCTTTTCCTTCCCGCTGAGATTAGGACCTTTCGAAAGTGCTACGGTTTACTGGCGGGTATATCGCAAAGAAAGCTTTATCGTCTTACCTCTCGGGCTTTTTGATGAGGAGTATTTTTTCACCTTTAACACCACGTACGACTTTTTCTTGTACCTCAGCCTTGGTGTGTTCACCTTCACCTTCCTGCTGAGTTTGATACTATATCTGTTCACCAAGTACAGATTACTACTGTTTTATTCAGGTTATACCATCTCCTATGGACTCACGATTGCCAGTATGGAAGGAATTCTGACGCAATATTTTCATTTGAACATTCCATTTCTGGAAGACAATACCAAGAACGTCTTTATCTGCTATTTGAATTTTTTCACAATCCTTTTTGCTGTTCACTTTCTGGAAATCAGATCATTCCTGGCAAAATGGGTGTACTATTTTTTCATTGTTCAGGCGACGCTTGTCCTTGGTTTTGGGATGTATTTGTTACTGACCCCATTTACAGGGACCAGCTCGGTGATCCTTTCCGGGGTCGCCATGTTGGATATGCTGCTGATCCTGAGCCTTGTAATTTCAGCATTCATTCACAAAAAGCGCGTAGCAATGCTATATCTGATTGCGATGCTGCCATTGTTCATCAGCGCATGCTGGCTCATACTCACCCTTACTTTCGAGCTCGAACGAACCTGGTTTTACTATCAGTCATTTCCATTTTTGCCCTTTTTTGAAGTCGTTATTCTGGGGATCGGCCTGGGCTACAAACTGATCAGCGACAGGAACCGGTATTTAACGGGTTTGAATACCTTGGAGAAACAATTCACATCTTCCATTGTCAACACGCAGGATGCAGAAAGGCAGCGCATTGCAGCAGATTTACATGATGACCTGGGCGGCACGCTGGCAACCATCCGCCGGAGACTGTCTGATCTCAGGTTTAAAGTAAAAATCGATTCGGTGGCAAAGGAGCTCGACGAGCTCGACCCATTGATCAAGAAAGGCAGCGATGATTTGAGAAGGATTTCACACAACTTGATGCCGCCGGAATTTGAGCGGATCGGACTTGCAAATTCCCTCAAACAGTTCATTGCCGAGATTCCTTCCCAGCCAACGTCATTCCAATTCATTGTCAGCGGAGAAATACACCGCCTGCCGCTGGAAATAGAACTGAACTCGTACCGGATCGTATCAGAATTGGTCCAAAATATATTCAAACATGCGCAGGCTACCCGTGCATCGATACAATTACTGTATTATTCTGATTTTCTGAGAGTTGTGGTGGAAGATGATGGCATTGGCGATAAGTCGAAAAAATCCTACAAAATAGTTCCCGGAATGGGGTTAAAAAACAGTATATTGAGAGCGGATTATATCGGCGCCAGCCTGCATCGCGAAAGTGGAGAAGCTGGTACATCCGTGATACTCGACATTCCTTATCGTTCTGTTTCAAATGCGCCTGACAAGTCAGACCAGGATACTACTGGTCGATGATCATCATATTTTCAACGAGGGGCTCAAACGCCTGATCAATGAGCAGCCGGATTACATGGTCTGCGGACAAGTTTACCAGTCAAAGGATATTTTCCCGGCCATCGAGCAGCTCAGGCCGCATCTGATTCTTTTGGATATCAATTTAAAAGGAATCAACGGTATCGATATCGGCAAACGGATTATCAAGGATTATCCGGGCATAAAAGTGATCGTACTCACCATGTACAATCAGGCAAAACTACTGGAAGAGTCCAGAAAAACCGGGCTACACGGCTATTTATTAAAGGACTCGACGACCTCTAAACTTTTAACGGGCATTCAAGCTGTTCTGAAAGGCGAATTCTACTTTGACAGCGCCGTTGCCGGCTCGTATCAAAGCGATCCGGACGAGTTCATTGACACATTTGCCCAAAAGCTGAATTTAACTTTCCGGGAAATCGAAATTATCAGGCTTATTAAAAACGGGTATACCAATGAGCAGATTGCAGATCAGCTGCATCTGAGTTTTTTTACCATCAAAACGCACCGAAAAAATATTCATTTCAAGCTAGGTCTGAGCAAGGTCACCGAATTAATAGATTTTGCAGTAAAAAATGGAATTTAAGGCTGGCTAGGTCGACAGGATCTTTGCATATGCGAAGCTTACTGCCGCAGGCTACCAAATACTTCCCATACTCAGACCGGTCTACTGGCGCGGGATTTTGGGCATAAACATTGATCTTTGGAACCACTAAAACGGAGAGGAGAAATGACAATACGTAGACTTGCTTCATCTGAATCAAATTCGGTTGATCGGTGATCTTGTTATTCATTGTTTTGCCATCGATTTCTTTAAAATAGGTATCCCATCCAGTCCGATTACGGTAACCGTGTATAAGCCCGGATTAAGCTTTCTTGTCGAAAGTCCCTGAGCGGATGGACTCATTACCGAAACGAGCTGTCCTGATGAGTTGACCAACTCGATTGACCTGATGAGTTCTGGCTTTATGCCTGATATGTAGATCTTATCAGCGGTTGGGTTAGGATAAATGACGATGAAGCTCTCCGGCTCAAAAGTAACATGGCGTATGCTGCTATATGCGAATGACGCGTCGATGTCTACCATTTTGATCCTGTAATAACTTGTTCCCGGAGACGGGCTTGCATCCGTGAAATCGTAAAATAGCACCCGCTTGCTTTCGCTTGCTGCTTTTTTCTTTCCAAGAGTTTGCCAGCTTTTTGCATCCGTACTCTTTTGTATCTCAAAATAATCCGATTGGGTTTCTTCGGAAGTCCGCCATTCGAGCAGTGCCTGATTTTCTCTGCTACGGACCTGGAAGTATGAAAGCTTCACCGGCAGAGAGCCTTCCGGGGAAACCCCACCCAGTCCCCCTCCTGAAAATGAAGTCACTAAAAATTCGGCGTACTTATTTCCCTGCTCAATGCCAGGCTCCCATTTTGTAGTGCTGGCAACCGAACCCTGAACGATTACCTGGACTTTTTCGGAAGGGATGTCTTTGACATCCGGAAAATCGCCCAGTGAATTGTCTTTGACTTTATAAAAAAACAGTTGGGATTCACTTGTCAAACCCTTTTTTCCATTGGCAACCAAAGCAGCACTGATCGCCTCGTATTCCTCTGTGGTATAATAAAAGCGCACTTTAACCTCACTTGTTGGTTCCGTCGCCGGATTGACATTCCATTTTCGGTTCACTACCGCTGTTCCTTTGGTATCTGACAGAAAACCGGTGGTGCCGGTAAAATAGCTCGCACCTGTGCCAAGACTAAACTGGACGGCATTTGCAGGAATATCAGCACCGGTACCTGTTTGCTGCAGGCTCAGAAGAAGGTAGTTACCCGTACAGTAATGCGTCAGATCGCCCTCTTGAATCGTATAATCACTTTGATAATTACCGCTTGTAGTGGGGATTTCCATGTTTGATGGAGTGCCTGCTGTTTTTCGATAGAAGGACACACTGCCTGCACTATAATCTGTGGTGGGCAGACCTTCGTTATCCGTCAAATCATGGGCGGATCCGGCCACGAAGTAATTGCCGCTAATGCCAACGGATGGATATCCGTTGCTTGTAAATGTTGTAACATTCCCCCATTGGTTGGCACCCTCTTTATCTTTCCGATACAGCCCGATGCGACCAAGGGATCCATCAGGTCTAGAAACCGAACCGACCAGGACGTTATCGTGATCCATTGCTACTCCGGTGATCCTTTTGTCTTCTTCGCCAGTCATTGCGATTTGGCGCACCAGTCCCCAGGAATTCGTACCGCCTGTATTGCGATTGTAGATTTTCGCCGCGATTCCCACGGGCCCCTCACCAGCTGTGGCGTATTCAATGCCTACCACTAAATCCTCCCCGCTAATAGCAACATAATTTCCGTAGCTGTTGGTCTCAAAGGCGGGGTCGGAAATGGTTTTTACGATACCCCAATTGTCAGCTCCCTCCGCATCTTTCTCAATAACATATACGGATCCCATACCGTATCCGCCGATGACACCAAAATCGCCACTAAGGCTCACAGCTGATCCGAAATATCCCGAGGCTACATTTGTGAAGGGTGATTTGATTTCGTCAATTTGCCCGAAATCATCATTTTCCGGATTTTTCTTGAAAACCAGAACACTTCCCGGTTCGTTGCCATTATTTAGCGATCCACCCAGGATATAATTCCCGTTAATGCAAAGTGATGAGCCAAAACTCGGGAGGTTGGCGCTGCTAGGCGGCTGGATAATTTGTTTCAATTTCCATGTGTTATCCGGCGCCGCTTCTCTTTTAAAAATATATCCTACCCCCTGAATGTCGGGGCGGCCGTCTCTTGTGGTGGGTGCAAACCCACCCACGACTGCGTAGTCGCCATCCATCGATACGTTCGCCCCAAAATTCGCATACCTGCTTCGGGTCGGGGCGCAGATCTTTTGTATTTGTCTCCATGTACCTGACACATTCTGAAAAATGTGGGCAGCACCGGCGTTTTCCACCGGATTGAAACCATATTCATCTTCGTCGTCCCCATTTACTCCTACTATTGCGTAATTACCGCTGATTGACACGGATGCGCCGAACAAATCCTCCGCTTTACGATCTATGAGGGTACGGACCTCTTTTTTTAGCAGTCCCCAGTTTCCGGCTCCTCCCTGGTCACTACCGTAGATATAGAGAGAGCCAGCATTAACCAGGTTGTTCTGGCCGTTTGCGTCCGTCTCGTCTGCCGGAGCTCCTGCAAGAAGGTATTGACTGTTGAAGGCAATCACTTTGCCGAACTGGTTGTTGAGGCCCGTGACGGGTTCATCGATCTTTTTCAGCAGTCCCCAATTGCCGGTGCCACCCACATTTCTTTTGAAGATATGAATGGAGCCTGTTTCGAGCGAGTATAGGCTAATGTCGCGTCCCAAAGAAGTTACATTGCTCACGATCGCAACATCTCCCACGATATTCACATTGCGGCCGAAGCTGTCAAAGGATCTCCTTTCGGAAGCAGTTATTTTTTGAACCTGTGCCCAGTTGTCGCTGGCCGGATCTTTCTCAAAAATATAGGCAGCGCCCGCGTCACGAAGTGTTGCCGTTTCCTGAGCATCCTGATCTTCTTTCCATGCCCCGACGATCGCAAAGTCACCACTGATGGATACAGACCATCCCAGGTTGTCATTGGCTGCCCGGTTTTGCGCAATTACCTTGGACATGAGCCCCCAGTTGTCTGTCCCGCCTTTATTATTACCGTATATATAAGCTGCACCAGCGTTATCCAGGCCATTTTGCTCGGAGAGATCCTCATTCTCGGCAGGTGCACCCACAATCAAACGGTTATCTTTCAGACAAATGGCACGTCCGTAGTAATCCTGGTAATTTTCAGAATGCGGTGCCGTCAGTTTCTTTAAATATCCCCAATTGTTGGTTCCGCCCTCGTTTTTTTTATAAATGTGCACCGATCCGTCCAGGTCTAAAAACGACGATATTGCCAGATAGTCACCGTCCATGGATATCGCTTGCGCAAATGAACTGGCGGCATCCAGATAAGGGGCCGTAATCTTTTTCAACTCTCCCCAATTACCTGCACCTCCCTGATTTTTATAATAAATAAAAGCAAAGTATTCGCCCTGCCCCGTTCCCCCGGTAATGGTCAGGTAATCGCCGCTCATTGAGACAATCATCCCAAATACAGTAGTGTTTTCGGAGGCCGGCCGAACGAGCTTTTTAACAATTCTCCAATTTCCATTGTCGTTCAACAACAGATAGGCAGCTCCCCGGGGGGTGAAATCAGTGGGTTCTGCCGTGCCGGGTCTTTCGCCCGGGGCACCCACCAGCGCATAGTTGCCTGAAATAGCTACCGAGCGTCCATATTGCGAATCGGCCTTTCTGTACCCCTGCGCATCGGCAACAGTAGCTTTAATAATGTGGTCCCAATCCTGGGCCTGGGAGGTGAGTGCCGATACTGCGATCAGCAAGGAAAATAAGTATGAATTAAAAAAAGAGTAGTGTTTTTTCATGCGTTCGGCGGCCGGGTTGAGATGGGTTGATTTGGTTCTAAAATTCGATACACCTGTTGATGGACCTGAGGCAAAGTTCCTGGCTTGTCAAAAGAGACGCAATACCCCTATTGGGGTATATTTAGTAAATAAAGGCGGAAGTTGGTCTTATGAAGGGCTTTTTTAATCTAGGCTTTCCTATCCGTTTTTGCTGATCAACTCATCGAGCAGCTGGACGAGATCTTTCAAATCAACGGGCTTGACAAGATGGCTGTCAAACCCTGCATCTTTGGCTAAACGCTTATCTTCCCGCTGACCATAGCCGGTCAGGGCAATCAGTGGAACAGTCTGACCCCAAGACTGTTTCCGGATCATTTTTGCTGTCTCATAGCCATCCATTCCCGGCATGCCGATGTCGCACAGGATGGCTGACGGCTTAATTGTTTCAGCTGCTCTAATGCCTTCCAAGCCACTTTTGCGACTGTCGACTTCAAAACCCTTTAATTTCAAAAGCAAAGTAACCAGTAAAGTTGCGTCGGTATTGTCGTCAATGACCAAAATACGCTGGCCCCGCTGCTGTTCAACCTCAGCACTGCCCGCTACGCTTTGCTGCCTTTCATGCGTATCTACCAGGGGCAAGTAAACCAAAAGCTCGCTTCCCTGGCCTAACCCACCGCTACGGGCTTCCACATCACCGCCATGCATCTTCACCAAGCGCTGCACAAGTGTCAGTCCGATGCCCAAGCCACCCTGAGCGCGGGCCAACGAGTTGTCGGCTTGTACGAAAAGATCAAAGATGGAGGTGAGCTGATCAGTTGTAAGCCCGATACCATTATCAGCCACGCGGAGTACAGCTTTTCCGTTTTGCTGAGATAGACTTACCCACACCTGCCCTTGCTCGCCGGTATAACGAAGTCCGTTTGTCAATAGATTGGTGACCACCTGGCTCAACCTTGTTATATCGCCCTGAACGTAAAAAGTCGTGGTCAATGGGGTCAGGTGCAGTTGTTTGCCGGCCGCCGCATATTGGTCGTTAATTGCCCTGACTGCGTCCGACACCAGCAGCCCTAGTTCGATGCGCTCACTTTTGAGCTCTATTTTACTTTGGCTGATGCGGCTGACGTCAAGCAGATCATCTACCAATCGCACCAGGTGGTTCATCTGCCGGTCCATCAACGTCAGAGTTTGCTCGGCAACGGGATCTGAACCCGACCTGGTCAGGGAAAGAACCGACAATCCATTTCGTATGGTGGACATCGGGTTTCTGAGCTCATGGGCCAGCATGGCCAGGAATTCGTCTTTACGCCGGTCTGCCTGCTGCAGGGCACTTTCAGCCAGTTTCAATTCATCTATATCCGTAATGATGGTGACTTGCCCGGTAAGCTTTCCTTCGTTGTTGGTGAGAGGTACCGCAGCCACGTGGGTCCAGATCGCAGTACCGTCGTCCTGTGTGTAGCGCATTTCAATAGGCGGAAGCACGCGCTCGCCACGCAGCGCACGGGCACCGGGATAATCGCTGCGATGAAGGCGGCTACCGTCCGGGTTAAAGGCCAGCCAGCGGTCGTGACGGATTTTGTCCATTGAGGGCATAATTCCCGAAGGCATATAACGGTCCATCGCCTTGTTGGCAATAACCACCCTGCCCTGCGGGTCCAGCTCCCCAACTGCGACGGGTAAACTTTCGAATATCGCAGCCAGGCGGGCCTGGCTTGCCTGTAAAGTCTGTTCTGCTTTCTTTCTGGCAATGATATCGTTAAACAGAATGGCAACCCGGTTTTGACCAGCCTGACCAATACGAAAAGCATACACATCATAAAAGTGGCCCAATGCGGTTGCCTGATGCTCAAAACGGGCCGGCTCGCCCGTGTTGGCGATACGCCCGTACATCTCAAACCAAAACTCTTCATGGCCAGGAGCGAGCTCACGCATCGTCTTGCCAACAGCATTGGGGAGCCCGGTCTGACGGATAAATGCCGGATTGGCTTGCAAAAAACGGTAATCAACTGCCCTCTGGTTTAGATCAAACAAGACTTCAATGATGCAAAAACCTTCGTCGATCGAATCAAACAGGATTTGGTACTGTAATTCAGATTCGCGCTGGGCCTGACGGGCACGCTTTACACCGGTTATATCACTGGCCGTCCCAAACCATCCAGTAATCTCGCCTTGTTTATCAAACTTAGGGATCGCCCGGGAGAACGTCCAGCCAATGTCCCCTCCGGCCAGTATGACCCGATGTTCCAATTCAAAAGGCGCTTTATTGGCTATCGCTTTGTTAATAGCCTCCTGTACAAACGATTGGTCTTCTAACGGGATATATTGATGCAGCCAGCTTGTATTCTGTGTTGCCGTATCCAAAAGAAAGGACTTACCTACCAGGTGGTGCATTTGCCGCCAGTCGGGGCTCATCTGGTAAACGGCATCCGAGGTCGACGTTACAAAAGCACGAAAGCGCTCTTCTGACTCACCGAGTGCATCCTCTGCGTGGCGGCGTGCGGTAACGTCATACATGACCCCATTCATTACCATTGGCCGGTCACCTTCTTTCTCCATTACACGCCCGTAGCCACTCATCCACCGGGTGGAGCCGTCTTTCAAAACAGCACAAAACTCCGCATCAAACAATTCATCCGTGTCCAGTGCCTGTTGTAGCTGGGCACCTATCCGTTCCCTGTCATCTGGATGTACGTGCTCGAAAAACAACTCGGGATCCACAGGGCCGGCATGAGGTTCAAGGCCAAATATCCGAAAGTGCTCTTCGTTCCAATAAATCTGGTTGGTATCCAACTGCCATTCCCAAGTGGCCATATCGGCGGCTTCCGTGGCCAGTCGGAGACGCTTTTCTGCCTGTCGCAAGGCCTCTTCATCCTGCACGCGTTCGAGCCTAGCCCAGATGCGTTCGGCAAGTTCCCCCATCAAATTAATTTCGTCCTCACGCCAGTGGCGAGGCAGCTTATGCGTCACAGTCATGCAAAAACGACACTCTCCCTCACGGAGCAACGGAATGTTAACAAGGGAGGCTACGCGGATCGCTGCCGTCATTTGCTTGTTGGCCCGGGTGTCACTAGCCGTGTCGTGGATGACCTGCATCTTGCCTTCAGCGCATGCATGCTGGAAATTTTTTATTAAAAAACCATCGATCGGGTATGAACCCAGCATGCTTGACAAGCCTTCCTGATACCAATCGTGTATGACCGTAATGTTTTGCTGCCCTGCGCCTACTTCACTGAACACCACTCTTGAAGACCTGAAATAGGCAGCTATTTTCTTGGAAAGCGCCCCAAGTGTCTGCTCGATACTGACCAGACCGGCCAGTTCCTGGCTTACTTCGACTAAAAGGGCCAGGTGCATCTGATGACGTCTATTTTCCGTAACGTTTTTAAAAAAGATGGCAACTCGCTTCTCAGCACCCTCCACAACACGGAAAGCAAAAAGCTCAATCGTGCGGTCAATAGCTATCACATCCAGTACAGTACGCACCGGCTGACCCGTTTGCCAAACCTTTTCATAAAGGGAATAGGTTTCCTGGGGCACCCCGGGAAATGCTTCACGGATTGTCTTACCGACAACGGGCCCTGCCCCGGTGTGCTGGAAAAATGCCGGGTTTGCTTCCAGGTAACGAAAATCGATTTGCTTGGTGTCTAAGCGCTCCAATAAACAAAAACCTTCATCAATCGAGTTAAAAAGCGTACGGTACCGTTCCTCGGAGCGAGCAAGTGCCTGTCTTTCCAGTTTTTGGTCTTGTACCTGAATAGTAGTTTCTAAGACTGTGACTAAAACGCCACCGATTTCATCTGAATCGGTAAATACCGGGCTGTAAGCAAGGGTAAACCGCGCGTCCTGCAGGTGACCTAAACGATTAACCGGATAAAGCGCGTCATCAAAACGAAAAGACTCACCCTTCCATACGCGCTGGTAGATCGGCTCGTTAATGTGCCATACTTCGGGCCAGCACTGCCGGGTTGGCTGGCCGAGCCCGGATGGATGCTTGTCACCCATTAAATCCTTGTAGCCATCATTATAAATTTGAGTAAGCTCTTCTCCCCATAAAACAACACTGGGGAAAGGGTAAGCCAGCATCAAGTGAACCGTTGCGCGAAGCGATTGTGTCCAGTCCATGCTAGCTCCCAGAACCGTATGCGACCAATCGAACGCCCGGCATAGTGCCCGCATTGGGCCTGGTCCTTGAAAAAGCATATCAGAATCATAATTGGCAGGGTTTCCCATGAAGTGGCTGATGTACAGAATGGATTTAAGTGAAAAGATGCGTATAGTCTTAAATATCTATGCCAAAGGATTTTAGAACTTTAAGTGGTCATCTTTCTAAATAGCCACAGAAAGAAAATGGAACGAGTGTTCCAGCGGTCTTTGGCAATTCATGTGTTCCAGTGCAGAGCGGCCCCGTGAATCAATTCAAAACATAGAATAAGGCCTGGCCAAAAAGCGATTGAGCCCGGCACTATACCGGGCTCAATCACATTGAATTAGGTCAAAGCTCGTACCGCTTTTATTATTCAGTCCATTAGCGCCAGAGCCTCGATGCTACCATTCTGTGTTTATTTGAAAGCATTTTTGAAATCTTCGGCTGCTTTATCCTGGGCTTGTTTGGCTTCGGGGACAATGGCAGCGGTCCCGAAGAACTCGTGCGTAGTACCTTCATATAACTCGTACGAAACTTCCACGCCTGCTTCATTAAGCTTGTCGCGCAAAAGCATGCCTTCTGATTGCAGCGGGTCAATTTGCGCGCCGATGATGGTTGTTGACGGCAGGTTTTTCAGATCAGCTAAAACCAATGAAATGCGCGGGTCTTTTGCCTCTGAAAGATCGTTGAGATAATGCTGCAAAAACCATTTAATGGTTGGCACATCTAAAGGCTTGGCGTCATGATACTGTTTATAAGAGGCAACGGTAGTATCCGAATTGGCCACAGGGTAGACCAAAAGTTGATGTTTTGGCATGGCCCAGCCATTGTCGCGCGCCTTGATACTTACGTTGGCAGCCAGGTTTCCTCCTGCACTTTCACCGGCAACACCGATCCTGGCACTATCTCCTTTCAGCAAAGACATATTAGTTAACACCCATTCATAGGCCGAAACTGCATCATTGTGTGCTGTCGGGAACTTGTGTTCCGGCCCTTTGCGATATCCTACTGAAACAACCACGGCACCCACTTTTTCAGATAGGGCCGCAGCCGATGGGTCGTACACGTCAATGTTAGCTATCACCCAGCCACCGCCATGATAATACACGATCACAGGAAATGGCCCCATGCCGCTCTTAGGCGTATAAATCCGGGCATGGATCGAACCGCCGATAACCGGGATGTCTGCCCCCGTAGTGTCAACCTGTGGTTTTGGCGGGGTTATGTTGTTTTCTGCAAGCAGGTCCATGACCGCATCTTTCACCGTGTGGTTCATTCTGGCCCGCTGAGGGGTAAGTGTGTAGATGGGAGGATCACCGTAGCTGAGCAGCTTTTCAATCACGGCCCACATTTCCTCGTGGATCTCCGGAGCAAAAGCCGGCTTAGGTCCTTTCGGTTTGATCGATGCTCCAACTGGCAGGTTATGATCCTCCATTGAACACGAGATAGTTCCAAGCATTACCGTACCGATCAGCAGTACGGTGGCAGTTTTGTAAAGTTTGTTGATTTTCATCTTCATTTCAAAAATGGTTTTAGTTGTTGACTGGCCGCCCTCTTTAAAAATCGTACCCGGCAAGAGTCAAAAGCGCTTGCATCCCCTGCTGGGTAGCGACCAAGTTGTGTTTGGCTGATCATCGTCTGAAAAAAATTCGGTCTCTCCTGTTTTTGCTTTCCGGGGATACGGTATTGTTATTGCTGTAAGCACATTTCATCCACAACTAAAATCTCTGAAGAAGACGATTGTATTCATTCACGGAATGTTTCAGAACCGCAAAAGCTGGGAAAAATGGGTAGCTTATTTCTCTGAAAGGGGTTTATAACGCATCGCCCCAGTGGAGAAAAATAGCAAAGCATAAAGACGTAACTACCGTGACAGCCTACCAGGAATTTGAAGGCGGTCAAGATAGTATACTAAGGCGTTGTCTAGCGGGGCCGCCGGCAAATTACAATTAAGAATGATGGCCATAAATTTCCTGTCGTATGTCAAATGGGGGGCCATAAGTATATTTCCCCATCGGGTTCTTCTACATTCAGGCAACCCATAGACGGAAACGCAATGGAATGAAACAAACGAATGAATAAAACAATGAACAAAAACAAACTGCTAAGAATGGACAATATGGGCATCGTGGTTGAATCCCTTGACGATGCTATTTCGTTTTTCTCAGAGATCGGCCTGAAGCTCGAAGGGCGAGGGACAGTAGAAGGAGAATGGGCTGGCCGTGTTACCGGGCTTGGTTCTCAGTGTGTGGAGATTGCCATGATGGTTACCCCAGATGGCCACAGTCGACTCGAACTTTCGAAATTTCTCACACCTGCCACGATATCAGATCATCGGACTGCGCCTGTGAACTCCCTGGGTTATTTACGTGTGATGTTCACCGTTGAAGACATTGACGAAATGGTATCCAGACTAACCAAGCATGGCGCTCACCTGGTGGGCGAAGTGGTCCAGTATGAGAACTCGTACCGGCTATGTTATGTACGTGGAACCGAAGGACTTCTTATCGGACTGGCAGAAGAAATTGGTAACAAATAGCAAAAGCCATGGAACGGAGCAACCGGCTTATTATTGGATTGGGTGGATAATACAATGATTTACAAAAAGGACTGGCAATTTTGAAATTCTTACCTTTGTGGGATTTTTAGAGAGCTTTATTTGTTGCTCTTGTTTAATAACAACCATTTTCAATTTTGCTTACCGAAACATCTCCCATATTGGCCAGCCAGCTTCCGGTTATGGAAGCTTTTTACACGTTGCAGGGTGAGGGACAGCACAGTGGCCGCGCCGCTTACTTCATTCGCCTCGGAGGTTGCGAAGTAGGCTGTCACTGGTGCGACGTGAAAGAATCCTGGGATGCAAGCGTTCATCCCAAATACAGCATTAACGCCATTATAGACGGCGCATTGAAATTTCCGGGCCGCCTGGCAGTGATAACCGGCGGCGAACCTTTGATGTACAACCTGAATGAATTGACAGGTGCTTTACAGGAAGCCGGCTTCCAAACCAACATCGAGACATCGGGCGTTTATCCATTTACCGGCCGTTGGGACTGGGTGTGTTTTTCTCCCAAAAAATTTAAAATTCCGCATTCCGACATTTATAGGAATGCAAATGAGCTTAAAGCCATCATTTACAATAAAAGTGATTTTGGCTTCGCCGAAGAGCACGCCGCATTGGTTTCTAACGACTGCACCTTGCTGCTTCAACCTGAGTGGAGTAAGCAAGACCTGATGCTGCCTTTGATCATTGACTACATCAAAGGCAATCCGAAATGGAAAATGTCGTTACAAACCCACAAGTTTATGAACATTCCATAATGCGCCGCGCTCTTTACATATTTTGTTTTGTAGTCTTCATCATCCCAATTTTCGCGTCGGCCCAGGACGCAACAATGTCAAGAAAAGCGCGTGAGAATTATGAAAATGCGCAAAAGGCATGGCAGGAAAGAAAGTTGCCGGAAGCCATTGCATTGTTTGAAAAAGTACTCGAACAGGACCCTTCCAGTTACGATACCAACCTCAGACTGGCGCAGATCTACGAATTGCAGCGAAACCCAAATCTTGCAAAAAAATATTACTTGCGGGCCATTTCACTAAAACCAGGCGTACCGCAATCCGCGACAGCGTTTCACTGGCTTGGCCGGCATTATCTCGAAGCTGAAAAATATGACTCTGCCCAGGCTTATTTTGAAAAAGCTCTTCCACTTTTCCCAGCCAGATCCAGCCTCTTCAGATTGACTGAAAAATCAATTGCCTCCTCCAAGTTCGCTCAGAATGCGATTAAAAATCCGCTGGACATCCAGAAGAAATCATTAGGGGATACCGTCAATTTTTTGGAAACTCAATATTTCCCTGTCTTGACTGCTGATGATGAGGTATTGATTTTCACGGGATTAACTCAAAACCGGGACGAGAATATCTACACAACCCAACGTGCTAAAAATGGTTGGGCAAAACCTGAGGAAATTTCTGCGGCGATCAATACCATTAATAACGAAGGTACCTGCACGGTTTCTGCCGACGGCCGGACGCTCGTTTTCACCGCCTGCAACCGCCAGGATGGATTTGGGAGCTGCGATTTATACATTACCCGTAAGGAGGGAAAAGACTGGACTGCGCCCGTAAACCTGGGTGAGCAGGTGAATTCCCGCGAATGGGAATCGCAGCCGTCGCTTTCGGCCGACGGGCATTTGCTTTATTTTGCTTCCGACCGAAAAGGCGGACAGGGAAAGAGGGATATTTGGGTGACCAGCCTGAACAATAAACTGCAATGGACGGCCCCCAAAAACCTTGGCCCGGCCATTAATACTCCTGACGATGAAAATGCACCTTTCATTCATGCCAATAACCGCACACTATTTTATGCCTCAAATGGACTCCCTGGAATGGGTGGTTTCGATATTTTCATTGCTCAAAAAATGGACACGGTTTGGTCGCCAGCCAAAAACATCGGTTATCCCATCAATACAGTCGCAGATCAGGTGGGACTGTTTATTGCCTCCGACGGCCAGCATGCTTACTATACGGATGATACTTCGGACAAAGGAAAAGGCCGATCGCTGCTTTATACATTCGACGTTCCCGAATCTTTACAGGAGATGATCATCCCGACGCGCTATGCAAAAGGGAAGGTTTTTGATAAAAAAACATCCGCGCCACTCGCATCCGATATTGACCTTTTTGATTTAAAAACACAACAAAAAGTGGGTGCATTCACTTCTGACAGCAAGACGGGAAGTTTTCTGACCGTCCTTAATACGGGCGGCGAATATGCTTTTTATGTTTCTAAAAATGGCTATTTGTTCAAAAGCCTCTCATTTACCGTAAGTGATTCGGCTTCCTTCATAAATCTGGACGTTCCGCTGGAAGCCATTGAGAAAGACCGTGCGGAGGTTTTAAACAATATATTTTTCAAAACAGGGGAATATGCCCTCGACGAAAAATCTAAAGTGGAACTGGACAAAATGGCGGATTTTCTCAGCCGGAATAAAGCCATTAGAGTAGAGATATCCGGACATACCGACGATGTCGGCTCGGCACCGGAGAATCTGGAACTTTCAAAAAAACGTGCGCAGTCCGTGCAGGAGTATTTGCACAAATCCGGTATTGCTCCTGAGCGAATTACCTTTACTGGCTACGGTGAAACCAGGCCTGTAGCTGCTAATGATTCGGAACTGAGCCGACAAAAGAACCGCCGGATCGAATGGCGCATTCTCTGAATAATTTGCATAAAGAACTGGAATTTCGCACTTTTGTCGATCTGCCAATGTTGTATTTGACGAGTACTTAAATTGGTTTACCTCAATCCGCACACTTCAAAATAAGTATCAGCCGGACTCAATTTGAATGGGAAAGAGCTGAGTCGTCATTCACATTTAGTATTAAATTAACATGTCATCTGAGAAAATTTCTTGTCTTATCATCGGTTCCGGGCCAGCCGGTTACACAGCCGCCATATATGCATCCAGAGCAGGGTTAAATCCTGTACTTTACCAAGGTACGCAGCCTGGTGGCCAGCTTACCATCACCACAGAAGTAGATAATTATCCAGGTTATCCCGACGGGATCAGCGGCCCTGAAATGATGATTAATTTTGAAAAGCAGGCAAAACGTTTTGGAACCGATATTCGCTACGGGTTGGCTACTTCGGTCGATTTTACCTCTTATCCACACAAAGTAATCATTGATAACAAACATGAGATCACGGCTGAGTCTGTGATTGTCTCCACCGGGGCCTCGGCCAAATGGCTCGGGATCGAAGGCGAAGAACGTTTGAATGGAAGAGGTGTGTCGGCCTGCGCGGTTTGTGACGGCTTCTTTTTTAGAGGTCAGGATGTGGTAGTGGTCGGCGCGGGTGATACGGCAGCCGAAGAGGCCAGTTATCTTGCCAAACTAGCCAGAAAGGTTTATTTACTTGTTCGTCGTGATGAAATGCGTGCTTCGAAAATCATGCAGAAACGGGTAGAGACGCTTCCAAACATTGAAGTGCTTTGGAATACTGAAACGGTGAAGCTGAATGGCGAGCACGAGCTGGAATCTGTTTTGGTTAAAAATAATAAAACCGGTGAGGAGCAACTTTTGAATGCAACCGGTTTCTTTGTAGCAATCGGTCACAAACCAAACACGGATATCTTCAAGGGATATCTGAATATGGATGAAACCGGCTACATTCAGACAGTAAAAGGAAGTGCCTGCACCAATATCAAAGGTGTGTTCGCTTGTGGGGATGCGCAGGACAATGTTTATAGACAGGCAGTTACAGCAGCCGGTACCGGTTGTATGGCGGCACTGGATGCTGAAAGGTTTTTGATGGAACGCGAAGTAGAATTGATTATCGAAGAGACAGCTTAATTTTTGCCCAACCCCTAAAATTCAATCAGACTATGTATACCCAACCGGGTGTATGTAGTCTGATCCAGTTTTAATACTATGAAAGTAAAGCTTGTATTAAGTTTGCTAATGACTGTGTGTTTGGCCTGCTGGAACGCGCAAGCTCAAGAACGAGGAAAATTTAAAAGAAACCCCAAGATTAACCAGTCTGGAAACAACGCCAACGAAGGACCAACCACGAAAGCCACTGCTCCTCAGGCTGAGGATGAATACCAGGTGGAAACTTCAAATCTTAAATTTCAAAACCAGTTTGAACCCGTAAAACCGCTCAACCCGGTTGTCAGCGAAGATACTACGACGCTCGATGAAGCCGAAACAGAGGTAGTGATCGTAGAAGATTCATTGCAGGTTGGAGACGAATGGGTGAAAGCTGCCGAATATTATGTGATTTGGGATGCGCGGACAATTAATCCATATGGGTTAAACCCCCTTGAATTTGACGAACCGGTTGATCTGACACTCTATAATGAAGCCCTGAACCGGAAATGGAGTACACCCATGACCAGAACTCCAACTACCTCTAATTTCAGCTATCGTTGGGGCCGCTGGCACAATGGTACCGACCTGGACCTTGAGACCGGCGATACCGTTCGCAGCACCTACGATGGAATGGTACGGATAGTGGCCTGGGACGGCAGCGGGTATGGTAAGTTCATTGTAGTAAGACATTACAATGGACTTGAAACGCTTTACGGTCACCTTTCCAAACAATCCGTGGAATCCGGCCAGCTCGTAAAAGCCGGTGAAATGATTGGTCTTGGTGGTAATACAGGCAGGAGCTCGGGATCCCATTTGCATTATGAGAACCGTTATGAAGGTAACCCTTTTGATCCAAGACATATTTTTGACTGGGATAATGCCAATATTAAATCCGATCACTTTTTGCTGACCAGCGCCGCCTGGAACCACATTCGGGGAAAAACAACTAAAAGCGAATTTGAATCGGGAGATGCGCCAGTTGCTTACAGCCGCTCGATTTTGCATAAAGTAAGATCGGGTGATACGCTCAGCTCGATTGCCGGCAAATATGGCGTCAGTATTTCTTCCATTGCCCGCCGGAACCGGATGTCGGCCCGGTCAACATTGCGAATTGGCCAAAAGCTTCGCATAAAATAATCATCCAACTTATGAAATTAGATATTCTAGCCATCACAGCCCACCCCGACGACGTGGAGCTGTGTTGTGCAGGGACATTATTGTCTCAGATTGCATTAGGTAAAAAAGTCGGGATCCTCGACCTGACCCGCGGAGAACTTGGAACAAGGGGGACGCCCGAAGGCCGAATTCAGGAGGGAAAGGATGCGGCGGCAATCCTGAAAGTGACAGTAAGAGAGAATGTAGGGTTAGCAGATGGTTTTTTCAAAAATGATGAAGAACACCAAAAAGCGATCATTCCATTCATCCGGAAATACCAGCCTGATATTGTCATTACAAATTCCATTCACGACCGGCACCCGGACCACGGGCGTGGTGCCCAACTTGTTTCCGACAGCTGTTTTTACTCCGGGCTGCGCATGGTGAAGACATTTGATGAAGATGGCAACCAACAGGAAGCGTGGCGGCCGGGACAGGTTTTCCAATCGGTTCAGGACAGGTACATTGTCCCTGACTTCATCGTAGACATTACCGACTTTCACGACAAGAAGGTGGAAGCAATCCGGGCATTTAAAAGTCAGTTTCATATACCCGAATACAATGGCAGTGATGAGCCGCAAAGTTACATTTCAACCCCTGAGTTCCTGGAATTCATCATTGCGCGGGCTCGAGAAATGGGACATGCAATCGGCGTTACTTTCGGCGAAGGATTTACAACGGCAAGAAAGCTGGGGGTAAAAGATATCTCGCAGTTTATTTGATTTTTTGGTGCTGAATGTTGTTATAAAAAATAAACGCATTTCGATCAATCTGGTCTTTGAAATCGTATATAAGAAACATTAAACCTAAATGATCAGCATGAAAAAAATAGTAATTCTTGCCTTTTCCGGATTCGTGATGTTACTGCTTCAGAATTGTTATGGACAGTCTAAAACAGCTCCTAAACAACAGAAGAGTGCAGAATATTCACATACAGAATCAGCCCCGGTAAAAAAAAGCAACAATGAATGGCAAAAGCTTCTTTCGCCGGAAGTGTATGAGGTGGCAAGATTGAAGGGTACTGAGAGACCATTTACCAGTGAATACGAGCATTCCAAGGAAATAGGGACGTTTTACTGTGCAGTATGCGGCAATCCGCTTTTCAGGAGTGATGCCAAATACGAAAGTGGCTGCGGCTGGCCAAGCTTCTTTGAACCAATCAGCAAGAAATCCATAATCGAAGCCAAAGACAACAGCCTGGGCATGCGCCGCATTGAAGTCATGTGCGGACGCTGCCAGTCGCATCTTGGACACGTTTTCGACGACGGCCCGCCTCCAACGGGACTTCGGTATTGCATCAATGGAGTTGTGCTTGATTTTGAAAAGGCCAAAACGGCGGAAGCTAAGTACAACGACAGCAGAAATTAAGATATCTTTGCTCTTTAAGCGCCGGTAGATCATGGTCGGACTGGCCGTATAAGACAGGCTGCACAGATCTCCCATGCATACCGCTATCAAAAAAAAATCAAAAGCAGCATTTTATATCTTCTCGTTTATTTTGGTCATCTTCATTGCCTCAAAAGTTTCTAAAACCAATTCGACAGAAGTAGATTATACCTTTGTGAAAGCTGATAGCGTTGGCAGCAGCGGCGGGGATGTCCCTGCGATCAAGGAGCTTAATAAACTTGTCCAAGAGAACTTTCTTAATAGAACTTATTATGAAGCAAGTTCTTTCGAAACGACATCCTGGTATCGGTTGTATGCAAATTACAATAAAAAGCACCAGGCACTTTTTATTGGTAGTGCTGATGGGTGGTCATATTTTTTTTATGCCACACCTGGGCAGTTAAAGATGATTACGGATCATCAAATACCTGCCTACAAGCTTCACCAGTATCTAAAACCCTTTCCTTCCAAATACCTGGGTGAAATTCCAACCAGATCAAGAGATCTATTTTCTATTTTTTAACATACTCGCAAAATTCCCAGATATATTCGGCAATGGAAAGTGACTCTTCCATGAATAAAATGTTTGTCCTGCCATACGTAAAATAATGAATTGTCTGGGCCATTTTAGAACCATTAATGTCCTCTGTGAAAAGGCGTTGGCTGGTAAACTTGTACAAACTTGTCCCCTACCAATGGATCATGGAACAAAATTTGCTAAAGTGAATGCCCGAAAACACTTACGTTGGATTTTATGGCATTTATAGATCATGTATTACAAGAACCGTCCTATGGGTGGAAGGATGAAAGGAATGAATTGATCAGACCACGTACTGGTCAGATTCTCCAAGAGTTTTTCAAGAGGCTAAACCTATTGAAAGACCGCCGCAACTGGCTACCGCTCATGAGTTGGACCAAAGTGTTGTTGACGGTCCCGTTGTTATTTCTGTTTTTTATTCAGTTTTTCAGCATGCCCTTGCTGGCGGCCGCCTTTGTGTATAGCATGATTATCATGGGCACGCATGGTACGATCTGGCATCATAGGTATTGTACCCATGGCGCTTATAGGTTCCGCAACAAGTTTTGGCGCTTCTTTACCCAAAATCTGACCGTCAGCATGATCCCCGAAGAAATCTATGTGATCTCCCATCATGTCCATCACGCAAAATCAGATCAGCCGGGCGACCCTTACAATGCCCAAGCTGGTTTTCTGTATTGCTTTCTGGCAGATGTCAATCATCAGCCGATCGCAAAAGACCTTAGTGAGGCTGACTATAACCGCGTAAAACTGTTGATGAAGCATACAGGCGTCCCTGGTAATACGTATAAGCAATACCAGAAATGGGGATCGTATGTAAATCCGGGGCGGGCATTGCTCGCCTGGCTTCTTAACTGGTCGTTCTGGTACCTTGCGTTTTATGCAATTGGCGGCCATGCACTGGCATGCTGTCTTTTCGGTGCCGCTGGATTTTGGGCCGTCGGTGTGCGCACTTTCAATTATGAAGGACATGGTAAAGGGAAAAACCTGCAAGTCAGCGGTGTCGACTTTAACACAAAGGACAAATCCATCAACCAGGTATGGCCAGGAATCGTTGCGGGAGAATGGCATAACAATCATCACTTGTACCCAAAAAGTGCGCGCAGCGGTTTTAAGCCTTATCAAATAGATCTAGCCTGGTATTACATTAAATTCATGCATCTTATTGGAGCAGTTTCGACTTACAGGGATTCAAAACAAGATTTTTTGAGACGCTACCACCTGCCATATCTAGAAAGCAATCGAAGGGTTTAGGGAACTGTATTATACGGAGTAGCCTTACACCATCCGTGTAAGCCGTCATTAAGTTGGCAATGGGTTAATCCAAAAAAAACCTCATTGATCCCGTAAATGTGCTTTTTTCAAGGTACATCAGGGTGCTGCTATTCCAAGATAATCAAATGCCAACACTGAAAGTGGGAAGCCCGGAAGCAAAAAGAATTATGGGGGCTCACCACTTATCAATCTCTCCCTGCCACTTTTAAGAAATATAGTCCCGCATTCCAATCACTGAATCCGATGCTTTAAGGTTTTAGCATTTTTATAAAAACAAATCTTACGCGACATGACAAGAGGCGACCGATCGATGAAGAGGGCAAGGCTACAGACTGCCAAAAGTGGCGTACGTCGTTTCCTGGAACGCGGCTTCGACTGGATTGCCCTTGTGCTGATCACACTGATTATTTTACTCACGCTCATTTTCTTCTAATTGCCAAATCGCATCCCGTAGTCCATGAAAACGATCCTCAACTACTTCACCTTTGCCGCTTTAATGTTCAGTTGTTATTGTGTGAAGAAATACTCGCAACTTGCACAGATACCCCACGCCAAGCCCAGGGCCATGCATTTGATTGGTCAATTCTCCTCCGGCCAGGAGGTGCTCGACATGCCTTTGCAAATGAAGTTGAGCATTAACGACCACTTTGTGCAGGGTACCTATAAACCGGCTGATGCTGAGATAGAAGTTGAGCTGGTAGGCGCAATGAACAATGACAACGAGCTGATTCTCGTCGAAACTTCCGCAGGAAAAACCACCGGTACTTTCAAAGGCACGCTCGTAAGTCGCAGCAATAAACTCATGCGCCTCTCCGGGATCTGGACAAAAGTAAACAGCACATATCTGCACCCGTTTCTGCTAGACGAGGTCCGCCAGTAACCGATCCACATTTTACTACAAACCGGAATGCGTAAGCCCGAGGCGGGCACTGCTTTTAGGCATTAGTTGGTTCTCATTGACATTGATATGGTAATTAAGGGTTTGCGTGGGGTTTCGCTGCTGGTATTTTTTAACCTGACCGTCCTGGCACAAATGCCCGTGCTCACCCTCGAACATCTCACTACCAAAGAAGGACTTCCCTCCAATGACGTATGGTGTCTGAATCAGGACAAAAAAGGGTTTCTCTGGATCGGTACCGGGCGAAATATCTGTCGTTACGACGGTTACAGCTTTCTTCGCCTGGATAGCCTGCAGTTGGGTTATTGTTCGGGGATCGGTACGGATTCAAAAGGGGATCTTTATACCTCGGTTGACACGCGGGGCTTGTGTAAGATCGATGTTAAAACGATGAAAGTGAGAACGGTCGCATTTAATAACTACGACGATCGGGACCCTTCCAACGATCTGCATGAGCAAAGCATGGTCGATAGTCATGACCAGGTCTGGGTGTGCGACTATACTTCTGTCAAGCGCTATAATCCCAAAACGCATACCCTGCACCGTTACATCTTTAAGCAGCTCGCCTCGGGAGGGGACGTTTACCAGTATGCCAGTTTTTTCGAAGATAAATCCAGGACATTATGGATCGTCTCCGAGATTGGTTTGTTCAGATATGATCGCCGGCGCGACAAGCTGGTGTGCGTTTTAGGACAAGAGGCCGAATTGGTTAAAAACCGCATTCAGGTGCGGCTTTGCAAGGCTTCCGAGGACTCCAAAGGTGACTTGTGGATTGGTGGCTACGAATATGGATTGGTACATTTCTCGCCAAAAGATGGAAGTTTCAATATCAGAAAACCGGGTTTTGAACATAATAACGTCCTTTGCGCGCAGGAATCGCTCGACGAAAACGGGCGTAAACTGCTTTTTGTAGGCACCAGCGACGGGGTGAGCCTGCTCTACCCCCAAACCGGCGCACTTTACCATTTGCCAGAATTCTACAATACCGGCGTGCAGGTCAAAGACATGTTCGACGACCGCGTGAACGGCATTCTCTGGATCGGAACCAATGAGGGTGTTTACAAATACCGTTACCGGAATGCAGGCATCACGACCGCTGCGATTCCGGCAGATATCGTGCGGTTGCCTGTGCAGGTCACTACGATCCAGGCGATTCCAGACGACCGTCGGGATGCGGGCCGTTATCTTCTTGGCTTGTCCCATTCAGGTGTTATGGAATGGAAACCTTCGACCCATCACTTCCGGCTCATGCGGTTTCCACACAATGCATTGACGCAGCAACTTCGCTGGATAAATGGCCGTGCCTATGCATTTACCGACAAAGGATTATTTGAGGGAGATTTTGAAAAAGGCATTTTCAAAGCCTGGGAACCCGGTACCCGTTTTTTCTCCAATCAGGATTTTCGCGACGGGCTGATGGATAAAAAAGGCCGGCTCTGGATCGGTAATCTGAATGAAGGACTGAAAGTGATTGATCCAAAAACCAATAAAGAACTGAAACTGTGGCCACCCGACGAGGTGCGGCAACTGGTGGAACAGAGTTACATTAAAGGGATGGTGGAAGGTCTCGACGGCCGCATCTGGATCGCTACTTGCTCGCGTGGATTATTTTATTTTGACGAAAACAAGCGCAAGTTCATCAACATCGGCATGCTCCCCATAAATCGCAATAAGAAGTTAATCCTTGGAGGGGCGTGCATCAATGGAATCCAGTTGACAACGGAAGGTAACGTGCTAATTGCCAGTTGGGGCGGGGTCGCCAAGGTTTCGGCAGCCGGAGAAGTACTGCACGTTGTATCGTTCAAAACTGATCCGCTGAAAGATACTTACTGCGCCAACCTGGCCGAAACCCCCGATGGAAATCTATGGTTCAGCACCAATGAAGGCATTCATATCGCTGATTTGAAAACGAACTCGCTCCGGTATATCACCACCATCGAAGGCCTGCGGAGCAATTCACCGGTGGGATTCTTTCATGATGGCAAGAATACGTTGCTTCTCGGGCAGACTAATATGCTGAATATCCTGAACATCAGTCAGCTGAGCTCTAATGTAAATTTGCCCCGGATTTTGCTGAGTACGGCGGAAGTGAAAGGGACTGTGCGGCACCAGGATTTTTCAAAGGAGATGGTATTGAAACCGGATGAAAATGCGGTCACCTTCAACTTTACCACACTTGGTTTTGAGCCGATGTCACAAAACCATTATAGTTATCGGCTGGAAGGTTTTGAAAAACAATGGGTCGATATCGGGAACCTCAACTCCGTATCGTTTACCAATCTGAGGGAAGGTTCGTACGTGCTGAATGTGGTGAGCAGAAACAGTTCAGGCATGAAGAGTCCTAGGCCGCTGGCTGTACATTTTACAATCGAGCCGCATTTTACCAACACCTGGTTTTTTAGAATCCTGATCGGGCTGAGCATTGCCGGGCTGATCGTAGGCATGATGCGCTGGCGGGTCAGTACGCTCGACGAGCGCAACAAACTCGATCTTCAGATCGCGGAGTGGCGGTTAAAAGCACTCCAATCGCAAATGAACCCGCATTTTCTGTTCAACTCAATGAATTCTGTCCAGAACTATCTGCTGACCAATCGTGGTGTGGAGGGGGCCAAGTATTTGTCCAAATTTTCAAAGCTGGTCCGGCGGATCATGGAAAACTCCAACCACCAGTATCTGCCATTTGAGAAAATCATCGAAACGTTGAAAATGTATGTCGAGATCGAATCCTTCCGGTTCAATCACGAATTCAGCTATGTGTTTGATATAGAAGAAAATGAAGCGCTGCTCGACGTGCTGCTCCCTCCTATGCTTTTGCAACCCTATATCGAAAATGCGATCTGGCATGGGTTAATGCCGAAGGAGGGCGAAAAGAAATTAACGATAACCGCCCGGCTCCAAAACAGGCATATTGTCTGTACCATTGAGGATAACGGAGTAGGAAGGAACTTTTCGCCCCGAACGGAAGGACATATATCCCGGGGGCAGGAAATGACCAAGGGTATTTTTGAATCGCTGCGCAGAAAGGATAGCGAAGCAAAACTCGAATTAGTGGATCTGTTCGACGAAAACCAAAAGGCGGCTGGGACCCGTGTGATCATGATTATTCCAATCGATAACGTATAAAATTAATGGATCAAACTCTACGCGCCGTCATCATCGACGATGAGACCAATGCACGCGAGGCGCTGGCTAATTTGCTCAGGATAGTAAGTCCCCAAGTGCAGGTCTGCGGCGAAGCCAGGAACGCCGATCTGGGTATTGCATTGATTGAAAAAGAGAAGCCGAACCTGGTGTTTCTGGATATTCAAATGCCTGGCAAAACCGGTTTCGATCTGCTAGCTACATTCGACCGCATCGATTTTGGCGTCATTTTCACTACGGCTTACCAGGAATATGCGATCCGTGCCTTTCGTTTCAGCGCGATCGATTATTTGCTCAAACCGATCGACCCGGACGAACTGTCAGCAGCAGTTGCCAGGTATAAATCCCAGGCAGGGAATGTCAATCCGCAGCAATTACAGATTTTGCAAGAGCAATTGGATCCCGGCAAAAGTCCTCGGCTGATGGAGCGCCAACGCAACGATCATCAGCGCATTGCACTACCGACCGCGGAAGGTATCCATTTCGTGCAGATGACAGACATTGTTCAGTGTGAATCACTGGGTTCCTACACCAAATTCCACCTCCTAAAGGGTCCTGCTATCGTCGTTTCGCGGCTTTTAAAGGAATATGAAGAAATTCTAGACCATTATTACTTCGTGCGTGTGCATCAGTCTCATATCATTAATCTTGAACACATTAAAAGATATGTAAAGGGCGACGGCGGGCAGGTTTGGATGAGCGACAACACAGAAATAGAAGTATCCCGGCGACGCAAGGAAGAATTTCTTGCATTGCTCTCGGATTTCTATGTCAATTCCGGCAAACTGAGATAACCCCCGGTTTTAGGTTTCGACCATTAACAGCGGAGAAGGCACGATCACTATGTCCCAACGAAACCTACCTTACACGAGACGTCTCCCGCACATTTTGTTTTCATATTGTTCAAAACCGGACGATTTTTACATTTCGTTTATCCTAGATTATTGATAATCAGTTTTTTAAAAACCTGGCCCGATTTTAGAAAGTTGTGGGTCTGATACCATCATTAGCCATGATCAGAAACTACTTTAAAATCGCCTGGCGCAATTTGCTCCGCAACAAAGCCTTCTCGGCTATCAACATTGTAGGTCTGGCTTTGGGCGTGGCCGCCTGCATCCTCATCTTGCAGTATGTTGCATTTGAATTGAGCTATGACAGCTTTCACAAGAATGGCGCGCAGATCTACCGGGTGAAGCAGGATCGTTACAACGACGGAAAACTCAGCACGCAATGGGCCGCGGGTGCTTATGCGGTCGGGAATTCTTTTAAAGACGCATTTCCAGAAGTCCAGGACTATGTAAAGTTGTTGGCCCGCGGGAAGAGTTTGCTTGATTATGGCGACCGCAGCATCAAGCTGGAAAAGTACTACCTGGCCAGCTCCTCTTTTTTTACAATGTTTTCTTACCCTCTTATTATTGGGAATCCAAAAACTGCGCTGAACGAAAGCAATACCATTGTTCTGTCCGAATCGGTTGCAAAAAGATTATTTGGCAACGAAAATCCATTGGGTAAAACCGTTCGTGGGAACAAGCGAAGACCGCTTAAAGTGACAGGCGTTTACAAGGATATGCCGGCAAATACCCATTTAAAGGCAGAAATGCTCGTATCATATGCAACGTTCCAGGCCGACGTAAAACCTAACGACCCTGAAACTGCCTGGCAGTGGGACGGTTGCCTTACGTATATCAAGCTCCGGCCCGGCACGGACACTAAATCCCTGGAAGCCAAATTCCCGGCATTGATAGATAAACTCGCAGGTGCCGATCATAAAAAATATAAATCGGCCGCAGTATACCTCCTCCAGCCGCTTAAAGACATTCACCTCTACTCACACCTGATGATGGAGGCCGAGCCTAACGGTGATGGAAAAACGGTATATCTTTTATTGGGCATCGCATTTTTCATAGTCGTCATCGCCTGGGTAAATTACATTAACCTTGCCACGGCACGGGCAGTCAACCGTGCGAAAGAAGTGGGTGTCCGTAAGGCAGTAGGTTCCTTACGTGGGCAGCTCATCGGTCAGTTTATGACCGAATCGGTCCTGCTGAACGGATTTGCTGTTGTTCTCGCATTAATTCTTGTCGGTCTGGCGCTTCCAAAATTCAATGAAATATCCGGGCAGCAATTGTCTTTCGCACTGTTGAAAAGCAAAATATTCTGGATCCCGTTCACGGCTTTGTTTGTGATCGGCGCATTTCTATCCGGATTATATCCTGCATTTGTCTTATCGGGTTTCAAGCCAGTCGCTGTCCTAAAAGGAAAAGTTTTGGCTACCCGTCAGGGCATAGTACTGCGTAAGTCGCTGGTTGTCTTTCAGTTTGCCGCTTCGCTGTTTTTGCTGGTAGGTACGCTGGCCGTTTACCAACAGATCCGATTTATGAGGGCACAAAGCCTGGGCATTAATATCGATCAGACTTTGGTCATTAACCCGCCCATTGTTGCCGACGACTCTACCTACATGCGTCAGCTCGCAGCCTTCAAGGATGAGTTATTAAGAAAATCAAATATTGAAGGTGTTACCGCTTCCACGGTAGTGCCAGGCCAAGCCTCTGACTGGAATGCGGGGGGAATTCGACTCAAAGGAACCGATGAAGCCGTCGGAAAACAATATCGGGTGATTGGCGTAGATTATGATTTCTTAAAAACCTACGATCTTAAACTCATTGCCGGACGCAATTTCTCCAAAGAGTTTGGCAGTGATCCCAAGGCTGTTGTGTTCAACAAAATGGCGATCCAGCAATTGGGGTTCAGCAATCCGGAAGACGCTATCGGAAAGGAAATTGACTTTTGGGGCGAGATTTTTACCATCGTTGGCGTCACAGATAACTTTCACCAGCAATCACTAAGAGACGCTTACGAGCCACTGATCCTGCGTTTGATCCCTGATTTAAGGGGCTATTTTTCCGTTAAGCTCACGGGCGGTGAAGCCGGCAGCATAATCGGGACTATCCGTGAGGAATGGAACAAATTTTTCCCGGGTAACCCATTTGAATATGAATATCTCGACGATCGCTTTAATGCGCAGTACAAGGCAGACCAGCGGTTCGGGCAGGTTTTCGGGATCTTTACCGGCCTCGCAATACTTGTAGCTTGCCTCGGGTTGTTTGGGCTTGCCTCTTTTACAACCGCCCAACGCACCAAAGAAATCGGCATCCGGAAAGTACTGGGCTCGTCGGTTTTTGCGATTGTTGAAATGCTATACCGCGAGTTCGTGGTTTTGGTTGCTATTTCTTTTGTGATTGCGACCCCGCTGGCCTGGTATGCGGTGAGCCAGTGGCTCGATGGGTATGCATTCAAAACCGACCTTCAATGGTGGCTGTTCCTGGTTCCTTTTACCGCAGTTCTGGTTATCGCATTGCTTACGGTCAGTTTCCAAAGCATCAAGGCCGCGCTAACCAACCCTGTAACGTCGCTGAGAAGCGAATGATTGCTAGTCTTGATTAAAAACATTGCTCAATTAAACGAGGCATTGCTGAATGCTTGGCTATATTGTCCTTTTGCTTCTGACATCTCTGTTTCCAATGACATGCTCAGCTGAATTTGCAAGACTGTATTGTTTTTAAACCCCTGTAAGTGAAATCCGTCATTATGTCGTCTTTATACATGTAAAAAGACACGCATGTATTTCCAGTCATCGGAGCCTGTACATTCTTCTAGTGACGATGATGTACTTTGGGACGCTTATCTTGGGGGTGATAACAGGGCGCTGGGCTTTCTGGCTGAGCGTTACTATAGCACCTTAGAAAGATACGGGCTTAAATTCATGGTCGATGAAACCGTAGTGGACGATTGTATCCAGGATGTACTGCTCGAATTATGGCAAAACCGCCATAAAATTTCCCAAACGCCTTCTGTCAAATTCTACCTTCTTAAATCTGTCCGGAACAGCATTATCGAATACTTACGGTATCAGAAGCGTTTTATCAGTGAAGAAAGCCTGCACTGGGACACTGCTTTGCCTGATTATTTTAATGCGGAATCCCTGCTGATCGAGCAGGAAACATTGCAACATCTGATCGCGCAGGTTAATGCTCAAATGGCAGAGTTACCAAAAAGAGAGCGGGAAGCATTGTACCTGCGCTACTTCGAAAACCTCAGTGTTGCAGAGATTTCCGAGATTATGGAAGTCAACAAGCAGTCTGTCTCCAACTTCCTCCAGAAAGCATTGAACAAACTCAAGACTAAGTGGCTCGTAACCATGGTTTTGCATTTATTTTTTAATTTTTTACAATAAAGAAGGGTATCCCGGTCTATGCTATTCATAATATCATAGAAATCATTCGAATGAGTCAAGAATGGGGATACCTGACGATGCTTTTGAAACCGTAGAGGATTTTCTGGAAAATGTCCGTTTTCAGCAGTGGGCCCGAGGCAAGGCACCGGAAGACGCCCCTTTCTGGCAGGAATTGCTGGCCAGATACCCCGACAAAACCCCTTTGTACGAAAAGGCGGTCGCCATTATCCTCGTTGTAGGAGGCAGAAATTCACCTGAAACTTATGAAAACAATCGAGCTGCACAGGTCCGTAAGCTGCTATTCCGGGAAACCTCCCACGAAAATAGGTATCCGCTCTGGCAATGGCTGCGCTGGGGTGTGGCGGCAATGTTAGTCATTTCCATTGGCATCTGGTGGCAACATGCTTACAAGAAACCCTTGCAGGCAGACAAATTATGGCCGGCCAATATCAGTTCGGGCCAGCGGATAACGAAGCAAAATCCCGACCGGAAAACCATGTTGGTGAACCTTCCCGATGGCTCCTCGGTGCTTCTCTCAAAAGGCAGCAGCATTTCATTTGAAGAAGATATGACAGGCCGGCAGCGCATTGTCAGCCTAATAGGAGAAGGTTTTTTTGAAGTCGTAAAAGATGCCAAACGGCCGTTTCTGGTGTATACTGATAAACTGACGTCTACGGTTGTCGGCACCAGTTTCCGGGTGAAAGCTTTTCCGGATAGCAGCGAGGCACTTGTGGCTGTCAAAACCGGGAAAGTGTTTGTAGACCAAAAAAGCAAAACGCATGGCGGGTCTTCCAGGATCACCTTGCTGCCCAACCAGCAAATGCAGGTTTTCGACATCAATAACAAGCTGACCACCAAAGTATCAGAAACAATTGCGCCCTCAGAGATGACCCTGGTGCAGAAAGAAGAATTTGAATTCAAATTTACGCCGGTGGCCCAGGCATACAAAATCCTTGAATCGAACTACGCGGTTAGGATCCAGTACGATACCGATAAAATGCGCCGATGCACCATCACGGCTTCGTTAAAGGATGAGCCTTTTCTTGAAAAGCTAAGACTGATTTGTCTGGCTACGGAAACCACTTACCAGATCCGCGGCGACCAGATTAGCATAACCGGCGCAGGCTGCCCCTAACGATATCCCACCAAAATCTTTAAACCCAAAACCAACGCTGATATGCAAAAACGATCTCATTAGCCATCCCTTGATCTCCTTTAATCATTAAACCATTATCAAAAATTAGAAATGAAAATCTACAAACCTGCTTTGGGTAAAAACATGGGCAGCCTTCTCTGCCTGCAAAGCTTACTAATGCTGCTGGTCGCCAATTTGAGCTGGGCCAGCATTGGAATCGCCCAGGAAGCGCTTAATCAGCACGTTACCATTTCGATTGAAAATGAAAACATCGAAGCTATCGTATCTAAACTCGAACGATCGGTAAAAGTCCGTTTTTTGTACAGCCGCGAAATTGTCCAGTCGAAACGAAAAGTATCATTTACGGCCCAAGACCAGCCGCTGTCCGCCGTGCTGGATGGGATTTTACGTCCGCTAAACTTGACGTATGAAGTATCCGGCGATAAGATCGTGCTGAAACGGCAACCGGCTGCCAAAGAAGCAGAGACAAAACAACAGGCGTCCCCTTCGGCACCGGCCTCTTCCGCTACATGGGACACGGACATTTCAGGCAAGGTTACCGACAACAATGGTGAGGCGCTGCCGGGCGTGAGTATACTCGTGAAAGGCACCTCTCAGGGTGCGACGACAGATACCGAAGGAAATTTTAAAGTCACTGTTGTAAACAGCGACGCGGTACTTGTATTCAGTTTTGTAGGTTATGCCTCACAGGAAATACAGGTAGGAACGCGTAGCATCATCGATGTGCAGCTGGCCGTGGACAACAAGTCTTTGGAGGAAGTTGTGGTAGTAGGTTACGGTACACAGAAAAGGGCCGATGTAACCGCAGCTATTTCTTCTGTTCCCATGAGCGAGGTGAGAGATATGCCAGTTTCTAACGTGGCCACTGCGCTTCAGGGAAAAATACCGGGTGTGGTCATCCAGCAAAACAATGGTACGCCGGGAAGTACACCGGCCATTAAAGTGCGCGGTTTTGGTTCTATCAGTGCAGGTAACTCTCCTTTAATTGTTGTCGACGGCAACATCGTCGGGGCCAGCATTTTCAGCACGTTAAATCCAACTGATATTGAGAGCATGGATGTGTTGAAGGACGCTTCTTCGACGGCCATTTATGGTTCCAAAGGCTCCAATGGCGTCATGCTGATCACTACCAAAAGAGGAAAAGCCGGTAAGCCCAGCGTGAACCTGGATGTATTTACGGGTTTTCAGCAGGTCAGCAAAAAAATTGACCTGATCGATTCTCAGCAATTTGCAGAATTTGGTAGAGATGCTTCGAATAATGCTTATCTGGACAACATCAAAGGTGCCAATATAACCGATCCCAATAGTGTGCGGCCGACAGATTACCTGAGATACCGCTATCCGAGAGGTGAAGTTTTTGACTGGCTGAACTTTGACGATCCGGCCAAGGTTGCAGCACTTCCTTACACTGACTATCAGGATAAGATATTCAAAACCGCTAAAATGAGCAGTTACCAGCTCTCTGCTTCCGGCGGAACCGATAAAGCACGTTACAGCATCAGCGGCGGCTATTTACAGCAGGATGGTATCATTCGCAGATCCGCATTGGACCGGTATACTTTGAGGGCCAATGTGGAGGTGAATGTATTGCCGACCCTGAAAATCGGGATGAACCTCAACCCATCTTACAAGGTGCAGCAGGAAGTAAAAGATGCCGGGCACTGGGCCGACAATGCGGTGGTCAATTCAGCTTTGTCGGTCATGCCGATGATACCGATTTTCGCGGCAGATGGTTCCTACACATCACAAACTGCATTTGCTGCTCCCTATAATTATCCCGGAATCACGAATCCGGTGGCCAACATTGCCGAATATAACAGCCAGTTACTAACCGCTACTGTGCTGGGTAATACGTATGCGGAACTCAAATTATTCAAGGATTTCACTTACCGGGTTTCAGGCAATGTAAATTTCAGCGGTAACCGGCGCAACGCATACCGCACTTCAAAAATGCCACTGAACCAGATCCTGCCACCATCGGTATCAACCGGAACGGCCTATTCGGATCAGAGCATGAGCTGGCTCTTCAACCAAACACTGAATTACAGTAAGTCGCTCAATGACATCCACAATTTTGATGTGCTGATCGGTATGGAGTCCACCAAATTCCAGTATCAGGAAAGCCAGGGCACAGGCAGCTCCTACCCCAATGATGTAGTGGAAACCTTAAACGGAAGTGCGAGCGGCACTACGACAACGGCCGTTTCGTCCAAAGTTGAGAATGCATCGGCTTCCTATTTTGCGAGGGCGAATTACAACTATATGGGCAAATACCTCGTGAACTTCTCGGTCCGCCGTGACGGGTCGTCCATTTTTGGGACTGACAACCGCTGGGGAACATTCCCGGCCGGGTCCTTGGGTTGGAGAATCAGTGAAGAAGGTTTTATGAAAGCCATTCGATCGGTATCCGAGGCCAAGCTGCGTGTCAGTTATGGTTTGGCGGGAAACAATGCATTCACCAATAATTACCCTTACGTAGCGACGCTCAGATCTGACAATTACAGCTTTAACAATGGTCTGGTGAATGGTCTGGCGCCTTCTTCCCTGGCCAACCCGCAATTGGGATGGGAACGCAGCCAACAGCTGGATGCAGGGATTGACCTGGGACTCTTCAACAACCGCGTTTTCGTCATCGTAGATTATTACCAGCGTACTACAAAAGATCTGTTGCTTTCTGTGAACGTGCCTACGCTGACTGGTTTCAGTACTGCCGTGAAGAACATCGGAAAGATGCAAAATAAGGGCTGGGAATTTGCGGTAAATACCAGGAACCTGACGAAAGAATTCACCTGGAACACCAGTCTAAATTTATCGTTCAACCGCAATAAAGTCATCGCACTAGGGCCCACCGGAGATCCGATCCGTAGCGGCAGTGGTGTAGGCGAGACGAACATTACGCAGATCGGCTCACCCATCGGCAGCTTTTACGGGTACAAACAATTGGGGGTTTTCAAAGACCAGGCTGATCTGGACAGTTATCCGCACGATGCCACTTCCAAGCCCGGCGACGTAAAATATGAGGATATCAATGGTGATAAAAAGATCGATGCAAATGACCGTACCATTATTGGCAACAACCAGCCGGACTTCATTTATGGGATCACCAACACATTCAGCTACAAAGGGTTTGATCTCAACATTGCAATCCAGGGAACGCAGGGCGGAGAGATCCTGAACCTGAGCCGCCGTTTTTTTGAAAACCTGGAAGGGAATGCCAATCAGCTGAGCACGGTTTTAACCCGATGGCGCTCTGCCTCGGATCCCGGCGATGGTGTGACGCCCCGTGCCAATGCCCGCACAACCGGTAACAATAATGCGGTTTCCACACGCTGGGTAGAAGACGGTTCCTATCTCAGGGTGCAGAATGTGAGCCTGGGTTATCAGCTGCCTGCATCGCTGATCAACAAGATCAAAATGCAACAAGTCCGAATTTACGCGTCGGCGCAAAACCTGTTTACTTTTAGCAAATACCTCAACTTTAATCCGGAGGTAAGCAACTATGAAGGTCCGCTCACGGCCGGTGTAGATTATGGGGTTTATCCACTGGCCAAGACCTTTACACTTGGGATCAACATTGGTTTATAACCACATTCTGTCCAGATCAGGCGAAAATTCAATCCTAAATTAAAAGCAAAATGAAAATTTTAAAGCCATTTATAATCCTGCTCCTCACCGCCTTCCTGAGCTCCTGCAGTGAGGAATTCCTTGACTTGAAGCCCATTTCAACGGCGACCAGCGATAATTTTTACCGGACTGCGGATGATTTCAAAAATGCATTAAACGGTGGTTATGCCGCCTTACAATCCGGCGGACTTGTAGGAAACAGTTACATTTTCGGGGAAATTACCTCGGATAATACAGTAGCAGTAGCGTCAGGCTCTGTCACCGATCAGGACGAATTTGACCGGTTTTATATCAAAACAACCAACCCATTTATCTCTGGTCGCTGGAACGACGGCTATAATGCGATCGCGCGCTACAACACGATCCTGGACAAAATTGAAGGGGTGGAAATGGATGGAACATTAAAAAACAGGTACATCGCTGAAAGTAAGTTTTTACGTGCCGTTGTATACTTTACCCTGGTGCAAACATTTGGGGACATCCCCCTGATACTCAAACCCGTGGCTACCCCGGATGAAGGCTATTCTTTCAGCCGGACACCAAAAGCGGAGGTTTACGCGCAAATTGAAAAGGACCTGACCGAGGCCGAAAGCGCACTTCCTGTCTCCTACCCGGCGGCTGACGTCGGCCGGGCCACAAAAGGAGCGGCAAAGGCTTATCTGGGCAAAGTGTATCTAACTGAAAAAAAATATGCGCCAGCCGTTTCCAAATTAAAAGAGGTCATCGATCTTGGCATTTATGCCTTGCTGCCTTCTTATGCGGATGTTTTTAAAGTTTCAAACAAAAACAACAAGGAATCCGTGTTTGATGTGCAGTATAAATCGGGGGGTGCCGGTGAAGGAAATTCCTGGCCTAATTCTTTCGCACCTCAAAACTCGGGTAATGCAGTCATTGCTTTTGGAGGCGACGGCAATAATGCGCCCACCCTTGACATTATCAATGCTTATGAGGCGGGTGATCTCCGTAAAGACGCATCGGTAGCTTCTTCTTACACCAATGCGGCCGGTCAGGTGATTCCTGATAGGTATATCAAAAAATACTACGATGTGCCGGTTGCAAAAGGTGACAACGGTAACAATATTCCGCTCATCCGTTACGCTGACGTTATTTTAATGTACGCAGAAGCGCTGAATGACGTGGGCTATCAGGCGAACGGAGACGCATTTACTTACCTGAACATGGTTCGTACCAGGGCTGGGTTAGCCAAGAAAACGTCAACCGAAATTCCTACACAGCAAGCCTTCCGCCTGGCAATGGAGCAGGAAAGACGCGTTGAGTTGGCATTTGAGGGGCAACGCTGGTTTGATCTGGTCCGTACCGGCCGCGCAATTCCGGTGTTGAACGGTAAAAAAGAGCAGATCCGGCTGGTTTCTGATCTATCCGAGAAAAATCTGGTTTTCCCGATACCACAGAGCCAAATTGATATTAACAAAGCTAAAATTGTTCAAAATCCAGGTTATTAACTGAAAGTGGAAAGTCGAGCAGAATTGCATACTTTCGAAACTACTGTGACACTTATTAAGGGAGTACCGCTGGAAAGTGTTTCGAAAATGATTGGCACCGGAATATCAAAACGACTCAGCAGTATGCCAAGATTGTTGATAAGAAAATTAGTGATGATATGAAAACCTGAAGGCAATTCTTCGGCAAGGTTAACTAACAATAATCAATGGGGCGCTACTAGAAATCTGTTGTCAGCATCAACTTTTTCGGTAGCGCCATCCAAAAAGTGCTGGGCAGCACGTTTTCTTTTAGACTACGACGACAGCGAAAGAAGGCCAGAGGCAGAAATAATAAAAACAGGAGTCGGTCGAAGATGGAATTGTGAATGAACCGGCATCTTCCAAATCGTTCGCCTGTTGGGTGAATGTATGGTCCACCTTTTTAAGAATTTTCCTTAGCTAAGCGCAGCTAAGGAAAAAAGCCTTCATTGTGTCTTTTGTAATCTGGAAGGAACAAAACTGTATATCAAACGTAATGTTTAAAATTAAAAGTAAGCGTACAAAGCGCGATATAGTCGTAATTGGTTCTTCGGCCGGCGGCCTGCCAGCCTTGCAACAGTTGGTGGCGAATTTGCCCGAAGATTTTGAAGCGGCCGTGTTGATAGTACAGCATATGCCTCCCTATTCAGACAGCAACTTACATCATATCCTTAACCGAGAGGGAACGCTGCCCGTGCTTGTTGCTCAGGACGGAAACCTACTCCATTCGGGCACGATCTACGTGGCCAAGCCAGATCATCACTTGCTTATAGAAAAGGGTAAAATCCTTGTCAGAAGGGGCCCGAAAGAGAACCGTTTTCGACCTTCTATTGACGCGCTTTTTCGCTCCGCCGCTTACACCTATGGCTCCCGGGTGATTGGTGTTGTGCTATCAGGCGCTTTGGATGACGGGACCTCGGGGTGCTGGACAATAAACCGGATGGGTGGCATCACTGTTACGCAAGACCCAGATGACGCCTTATTCCCTCAGATGCCGCTTAATGCCCAAGAGCAAGTAAATATCAATTATTCAGTTCCTGCTAAGCAAATGGGCGCTTTGCTAGCCCGATTAAGTAACGAAGCGGCACCATCAGATCTAAGATTGAGTAAAAAAGAACAAAAGCTTCTGGAAACTGAGTTTATAATTGCCAAAGGTGACCATTCTTTCCAGCTCGGTATCACCAAGCTCGGAGAGTTAACCTCATTTACTTGCCCGGAATGTCATGGCGCCCTTACGCAGTTAAAAGAGGGCAAAATCATACGTTTCCGATGCCATACGGGGCATGCATACACGATTAATTCACTGTTATCGGAAGTGAGCACCAACATCGAGGCCATTCTTTTCCAAGCTATGAAGAGCCTGGAAGAAAGCACGATGTTACTAACCCGGCTAGGCCAATATTTCGATTCTCAAAAAAAGACAGACATAGCAGAAGTTTTTTATGATAAATCCAAGCAGGTCGAAAAACAGTCGCGATCCGTTCACGATGCGATTTTGAGACAGGATATCCTGAGCGGTGATTTAAAATATGAGTTTAAGGTCTCATAAGTCAATACAATTGTTGTCTCATAAAATACTGGAAAGTGAGAAACCTGCAACTGAAGGAGCCAGGCTATCGTAAGCATCTTTCATGGCATCAGGAACAGAAATTGGCACACTATTAATAGGAAGGGCAAAGCTGCGTAATAAAAAAACCAAGAATTATGGCAAAGGCACCTTCCAAAACGGAAAACCAAATGAGTGATATTGTCCGGCATTTACAAATGCAGCGGGAAAGTATCTTAAATAAATGGCGTTCAACCTGTGCAGAAGACCTGGTTATGTTAAGTAAAACCAGTTTTTCCAGAGAAGAATTCAATGACCAGGTGCCCGCAATTTTAAATATATTGAATCAGCGCCTGGCTAAATTGCCGGAGGAATCAGAGGTGGTCATTGTGGCGCAGGAACACGGCCTTCACCGGTGGCAGCGTGGTTATTCACTTCCAGAGTTACTATTTGAGCTAGAGCTGCTGTTCAATATCCTGATGGAGACAATTAACCAGTTTCACAAGGAGCAAGGTATTTCGGCTAACGTGCTCCTGGAAGTTTATCAGCATGTGCTATGCGTTTCGCAGGAAGCAAGCCGTGGCAGCGTACTTTACTATGATGAGCTACGCCAGACCAACGCAGCTGAGCAGGTCAATGCTACCAGAAAGGCACTACATCAACTGGAAGAGCTGGGGGAAAAACGAAACAAGCATTTGCGGGAAACCACCCATGACCTCCGATCTGGCTTTAGCACATTGTTTGGGGTTTCCCACCTGCTGGAACTGCCTGGAAATGAAAAAGATAGGACGGAGCTTTTCGCAATGCTCAATAGAAATTTGGGTTCAATACGCGATATGCTTGTGCAATTAAGTGATTTTTCCCGCATTGAGGCCGGGCAGGAAACGCTGGAAATCAAAGAATTTGATGCGGCAGACCTGCTACGCAAAAGTGTGGCCGCCGCACGTCCTTTCGCAGATCATCGCAATCTCGACTTACGCGGCGAGGGACCTGAAAAACTTAAAGTGAAGAGTGATCCTGTTAAGATTCAGCGAATCCTTCAAAACCTATTAATGAATGCTCTTAAGTATACTGTCGAAGGAGGCATATATATTTCCTGGGCACAAGAAAACGACACACGCTGGATACTTAGCATTCAGGATACCGGGCCGGGCTTTCCTGCAAGCAGCCCCTCAGGCCTTTTAGCTGAACAGCTAAAACCTTTAAGCCAGCAGGGCAGCAGTCATCGAAAGGGTGGAAAGTCAGAATATCCGATGGACCAGCCACCTTCAACAGAAACAATCAAAAATGATCTGTCTTCCAAAATGAAGGAAAGCGAAGGTCTTGGATTGTTTATCGTCAAGAAGCTTTGCGAATTATTAAAGGCCAGTATGGACATAGAAAGCAGCCCAGGACAAGGCACGCTTGTCCGAATCAGGTTCGTTTCTCATCAGTGATTAGATGCAGAATTCAATAGGCAGATAAACTGTATAAGAAAATTATATTCTAATTATTTCTACAAAAACTTAGACTTCCAGAATTTTATACTATCTTTGTAGAATATTTTAATAAAAAGTTATGAACCAAGGAACAGTTAAGTTTTTCAATGGCACCAAAGGTTTTGGTTTCATTGCTCCCGAACATGGTGGAGATGATATTTTTGTACACACATCTGGCCTTAATGATGATATCCGTGAAAATGACAGTGTGTCATACGATATTGAAAACGGCAGAAAAGGACTGAATGCAGTTAATGTAAGCATTATCTGATCAACCATATCATGCAAGTGCTCAATCCTCCCCTTAGGGAGGATTTTTTTGTTATAATAAGCAACTCATCGCCCAAACGGTTACTTGGAAAGTTATTATTTTTAGTGGCCATAGCTGTGCGGAAGGATTTTTTCTTCTATTTGTGACTTAATTAGTTAGTTCAGCACAAAATTCAACCCAAGTGATCCAGTACTTGCTTAAACCATTGACAGTAATTTTTTGCTTTTTCACTGCAAATATATCTTTTGCCCAGTTCGGGGTTAGCCTTCATCAATCCAACTTACCTTTCGTAGGATTTAACTATGAGTTGGCAGACCGGTTTGTTCCCGAACTACGCGTGGGGATAGACACGCATCTGGATAACATGTCGATAGAAGCAGTCGCTACCTACCAGTTTATTAATAAAGAGGATGTGGAAGTGTATGCAGGACTGGGAGGGCGAGCTAATAATCTTGCTGGACTGGTCGCGCCCATAGGAGCTCATTTTTTTCCTTTTCCCTCAAAGAATTTTGGCTTTCATATTGAATTGGCGCCAATAATTTCAGAAGGCTCGCCGATAATCAGAGGTAGTTGGGGGATACGCTACAGGTTTAATCAAAAAACTCGCGTTTTATAAAATCGTCATAAACAAGCCTATTTACCTATTATGGCAAAAGTATCACCGGAAATTGTGCCTGTGTAGTTGAAGCCATCGCTGGTATATCCCCTCGCCTAGCTGTAGCGATCCGCCGCCGCAAATTTTGAACGTCTACTGAAAGGGATTAACCTACAAGTAGTTATTCCTGGAGACACTTCCACTAATCAATGATCGGATAACTGATCTGTCTCTCGCGATCTGCGGTCAGCCAGTTTCTTATGGCACAATGGCCAGCACGTATTTCCCCCCCCGGATACATTGGCGTGTGAAGATTTGTGTAAAGATTATTTGTCTGCAATCCTGTCACTTGAGCGTCTGTCAGGATTACTTCGTAAGCAATCGGGCTGGTAGCCACAGAAAGGAATGGGATGACCACCGGTCCGTTCGTACCCGCCGCACCTGAATGAATGTGTCCGGCAACGGGACTAAGTCCCGTGTAGCTCAGGTTGAATTTTAACATTTTGGTATTGGGGTCAAACGTCCCTGTAAACTTTCCACTTGCTTGTGTTGTGACTGCCGGGACTTCATTTATACCTAACAAGGTCGCTTCTACCTTTTGGACTGGTTGCAAAGCATGATCAGCGCATCGTGAAGCAATAAGTGGTAGGGAAAGCAGAAAGAGTAAAGAAATTTTTTTCATTGTAGCACGATTGTTTAAAGTTGATTGTGATACTTCCAGTTGATTAGGTCACCTAAAACACTTCTAATCAGCCGCTTCTATTCCCTAAATATAATGTAATTATTAATCCGAGCGTAAAGTATAAGGTGCGCCTTCGCTCATGCAAGACAATTAACCTTGTGATTGTTTTTAGATCGGCTTGCATTTGGATCGGCATTTGTTCGGGTGCGGGTAAAACATAAGTTCCGCAGCTTTATTGAGTTTTTCGATCCGAGACCAATTTGAATTTAACTATTGTGATCGCTGATTTAAATGTACCTTCGGGGCACGATCCTTCACTTTATGTCCCCGATCAAAAACGTGCTCAAAATGTTCATTTTAGCGATGCTAGCCATCGTGCCAGTTGTGGGTTTTTCCCAGCAATATAAGCTGCCCTTCAAGCAGGCTGCCTGGACAAAAGATTATCCTCCATTCCGCATTGCCGGGGATTTGTACTACGTCGGAACAGACGATTTAGCGAGTTATTTGCTGACTACGAAGGAAGGGCACATATTGATCAATACGGGCTTGGAGGAGTCGGTCCCGCAGCTGAAAAAGAATATAGAGACGTTAGGTTTTAAGTTTTCTGATATCAAGATCCTCCTGGCGACTCATGCTCATTACGATCATGTTGCGGGAATGGCGGCGATCAAAAAGGCCACCGGTGCCTTGCTAATGATCCAGCAGGCCGATGTTCAGCTTATGAAAGACGGCGGCGCCTCAGACTCGGTACTCGGCAAGCATGGCGCTACCTTCGCACCCGTTGTCCCTGACCGCATATTGAAGGACCAGGAAATCGTAACGCTCGGCAATGCTTCCGTCAAACTGCTGCACCACCCGGGACACACGCCCGGTGCCAGCAGTTTCTCACTGACCGTTAAAGACCAGAAAAGTTCCTATAAAGTCCTGATTGCCAACATTCCGTCGATCCTCGAAGAAACCAAGCTCTCGGGTATGCCCGGCTATCCGCAGATCGGGAAAGATTACGGTTATACTTTGTCGGTGATGAAAAAAGAGCAATTCGACATTTGGGTTGCCTCTCACGCGAGCCAATTTAACCTTCATAAAAAGCACAAACCGGGCGATCCACACCGTCCCGAAGCCTTCTCGGGTCGGGCCGATTACGATAAAACACTGGCCGGAATTGAGGCTACTTACAAAAAGCGTCTGAAAGAATAAAGGCAAAAAAATGCCCGGTAACTTACATCGAAACGTCCGTAAAATATCCGGGCACTTCCCGGCAGTTTTACATAAATTGCCTTTTCAACCAAAACACCTCTCCGAATGGCACATACTACATCCAATCCAAAGATCCACGAAGGCCGTAATTTGAAGCGATTCAGGGAAATGCTCGGTATCAAACAAGATGTGCTCGCGTTTGAGCTGGGCGAGGAATGGAACCAGCAAAGGATCTCCTTGCTCGAACAAAAGGAAAAGATCGATTCAGACATTTTGGAGCAGGTTGCGGCGATTTTGAAAATCCCGGCTGAGGCGATTCGAAATTTTGATGAGCAGCAAGCGATTAATAACATATCCTGTAATTTCTCGGGTAATGCCGTAAACAACAATGGTGTAAATATTCAACACATTAATCCCATAGACAAAATCATTCAATTGCACGAAGAGAAGATTGCTTTGTATGAGCGGATGTTGAAGGAGAAGGATGAGATGATGGGAAGGTTGGAGCGGTTGATTGGGGGGAAGTAGAAGAGATAGCTTGAAGCTCCGGAGGAGCTACCTGTTTGTAGAAAAAGATCAATGATCATAAATATTTTGGCCCCAGCGGGGCCTCCTGTGAATTGGCAATCAATTAGGAGGCCCCGCTGGGGCCTTTAAATAAATTGTTGTTTGTTCTTCTATAAACAGGGAGCCGCTCTGCGGCTATGCGTTTCGAGGGAGAGAATGTCGCAGACGTTGACTGTATAGATTATCATTAAACAGGAGGAATAATATGATTTTATTTGATCCCGCCCACCCGGGCGAACTTATCCGCGAAACGCTTGACGGAATTTATGAGGAAACCGGAAAAAAACTTACAGTTGAGCAGGTTGCAGCAGCATTAGGGACAACCCGTAAAACCCTGTCCGCGGTTATTAACGGAAAATCTGCAGTGTCACCTGAAATGGCAATTCGTTTAGGTGCAGCGTTTCCTAATACAACCGCGGAATTTTGGTTAGGTGTGCAGGAAGATTATAACTTAGCGCAAGCTCGAAAGCGTGTGGATGTATCTAAAATTCATGCGATATGGCAGCCTAAGGCGTTACAACCTGCATAGCATCGCAAATTATGATACCTCAGAGAATTCAGAGGTTGTTTGATTTCATTGATTATTTGAATGAGCGGATGTTGAAGGAGAAGGATGAGATAATGGGGCGGTTGGAGCGGTTGATTGGGGGGAGGATTAGGCTCAACTCTGAATTGAATCATTTGAAACCATCACACTGATGAATAAATCTGACGCTCCGTCAATGTCTTTAATACAAGATGTTGTACAAATTTTACAATCTGCAAGGCAAAACGCTTATAAAGCAGTAAATAGTGAAATGGTAATTGCCTATTGGAAAATGGGGAAGCGTATAGTGCAGGAAGAGCAGCATGGAGAGCAAAAAGCTGCCTATGGCGAGGCGATACTGAAAACACTTTCCGTCGCCCTTACCGCTGAATTAGGCAAGGGGTTTTCTTACGCTAACATTAGAAATTTCAGACAATTTTATCTTACATATCCTGACGAAGCAATTTGCTACACAGTGTGTAGCAAATTGTCATGGAGCCACAATAGGCTCATTATGAGAGTAGAAGTTCCAGAAGCAAGGGTGTATTACCTAAATGAATGTACAAACCAAATGTGGAGTACGCGGACATTGGAGCGCAATATCAATTCCCATTATTATCAACGTTTAATTTCCTCTCAAACCAAGTCAGACGTTTCTATTCTTGATCAAGACTCCGATAAGATTCCAGCCAACGATTTTATTAAAGATCCATATGTTTTCGAATTCCTAAATATTGCCGAACCAGTAAGTGCATTGGAGCAAGATATTGAAAAAGCTTTAATCGGAAACTTGCAACAATTTTTACTAGAATTAGGAAAAGGCTTTTCCTTTGTCGGACGACAATTTAGGATCAGCACAGAAACAAGTCATTTCTATATTGACCTCGTTTTCTACAATTACCTTCTTAAATGCTTTGTACTTTTCGATTTAAAAACAGGCAAGCTAACACACCAGGATACGGGGCAAATGGATATGTATATTCGAATGTTCGACGACCTGAAAAAACAAGATGATGACAATCCTACGATTGGAATTATTCTTTGTACTGAAAAAGATGAAACTGTTGTGAAGTATAGTATTTTGAATGATAGTAAGCAATTATTTGCTACGAAGTATATGCTTTATTTGCCAACAGAGGAAGAATTGATTGCGGAGATTGAGCGGGAGAAAAGGTTTTTGAAAATTAGTTAATGTTTGTCTGCATCCTCGCAGCCTACTCAAATTCGCCAACAATAAGGAGGCCCCGCTGGGGCCTTTGTGAAAAAATTCAATATCTTTCTTTCTACAAACAGGGAGCCGCTCTGCGGCTAAGTCAAAATCTTAGCAGGAAGAACATATATGCCAATCAAAAGAAACCTCTATCTAAATGAATTTTCGATGGACAATATTCCAGCGTGGGTCTGCCCAAGTTGCCAACGAGGAGTTTTAACAAACGAACTAAAAGAATTAAGGACTCACGAAAAAGTTTCATCGAAGGCAGCTCACCGTCATGAAGCTTGGGAACCTGAGTGGATGACAGGTTACTTGTCAGGAGCACTAACTTGCAGCAATTCGACTTGCGGTGAAAGGGTTGGGATTCTTGGTTATTATAGATGTTCTGAACACAACTACTACGACGAGGTGACCGGTGAGCCAGAAATGGAAATTTTTGAAATTCTTAGCCCCACAACTTTCCATCCTCCAATTCACATATTTCATGTTAATGATGATGTACCCGAGGCCATTCGTATTGAAATAATTAGTGCCTTCAATTTGTATTGGATGGACGCAGCTTCGTGTGCTAATAAAATACGTGTTGTGGTTGAGAGGGTAATGGATAGTTTGAAAGTTGTAAAAACATATAAATCTTCTAATAAAAGAAAATCTTATTCATTACATCAACGAATTGAATTCTTTAAAACAAACTTTCCTCAGTACGCTGACTCATTGATGGCTATAAAATGGATTGGAAACTCTGGAAGTCATAACCATGACCCCATAGATAAAAATGATATTTTAGATGCGTTTGAAATTTTGGAATACGTACTAGGAAACTTATACGAAACTCGTACGAAGAGAATTCATAAACTCACCAAAACTATTAATAAAAGAAAAAAGCCAGTTGGCTTGCGGCTGAGTCGAAAACCTCTATTCTGATAACACTACCATATGCCATACAAAGAGCGGGTGATCATTCACCAGGGAAAGAATAAGAAGTCAGTTTTACTCACGCCAATTGATGAAAGTACTGAAACTGATGTCTTTTTTTCGGACCCGCAAGTATTGAATGCCATCAAAGAAGGTATTGAAGACGTGAAGGCTGGAAGAGTGACTTCCATTCGCGATCTCAAAAACATATGGGCAGATATTCTGTAACCTTGCAATTGAATCACCCAACCCTAACCCCAATCAACTCCACTCCCAAAACCTCCTCGATCCGCACAATCGTCTCGATCGTAAAATTGTTATTCCCTTTCACCCAGAATTCACAGTCTGCGGTGTCACCTGCAATTTCTCCACCAGGTCCATTTGACTCATTCATGCGAGAAATGGGATTTCAATTAATGCCTTCCTTACATCCCATGTCCTCTACGACAATGCCAGGATCAAAACGATGGTTATTGCATTGAGTACATTGCTATTGAAAAAAGTCCGGGGGAAAAGCAGCATTAAACCAATAATGATGGAAAAAAGGCATTATGGTCTGGGTAACTCCCAGGTTTGCCATCATTTTTGCCTGAATCCCAGTGGGCTTTGTTTTGTCTTTGCTTTAAAGAGCCTACAAGAGTCAACATACAAACTTATTATGTTGGTGATCTAAAAAATGTCGTTGCGACTTTTCAGCGAACCCGCTTCATCACTGAAAATTTCTTCGGCTTGATACCAATTTGCTTTTCAAACACCCTGGAAAAGTGACTCAGGTTGTCAAAACCCATTTGATGACCCACTTCGGAAACCGACAGCTTTTCTGCTTTCAACAAACGAGCGGCTTCGTTTATACGGAATGCCTGATAATAACTAAAAATACTGTCGCCGAAAATTTGTCTAAACAACCGTTTTAATTTGGTCGGACTCATGTGGGCGCTTTCGGCCAAGTCGTTGATTACCGGCGGAGTATCCAGACAATCAAGCATTTGCTCTTTTATCCGGTAAATGGTCCGTATATCCTGGCTGTTTAACGCATAAAGCTGCAGTTTATCACGCCTTTCCAAGGCCATTAACAATCGACAAATCAGTTCTTCGGTTTTTACCCGCCGGAAAAATAGTGCAAACGTTTTGTCAACCACTTCGCTCACCAGTTCATCAACGAGGGTTTGTAAAGAGGGGAAGACTATTTCTTCAAAAAACAAGGGTTGCGTATTCTCTAACAAGCTTTGCAAGACAGTCGATTTTTCAGACAAGTCAAAGAGACCCCTCAGGTAATTGGCGTCTACTTCAATATTGATCATTGCCCGGTTGCGTTGGATCGGGATAACCAGGTCCGGATTCACCCGGCTGGTAACAATTAAAACAGAAGGGATTTCCTTACCCGTTGAAATGCTGTTTGTTGTAGGGATCACGTTCTGAAACTTAAACAAGATCATTCTCCTCATGGTGTCGACCTCGGGATTGTCAATTACCAGGTCTTCATATAGTTCATAGCTGAAGATCATCATTCGTATATACTCATTAAACACAAACCCGGCGCAGTAACCAGTCCCGGATGTTTCGGGGATGTCCAACCGATGATTTTTCACTTCTGTCCCTAATCGATGAGCCAGCTCTATTAGTACGCTCGGTACGGTTGGTAGAATATCTTCTTTCATAGAAAGTCTTTTATGACTATTTATGAGTCAAGTATAGCTATTTTATCCTTATAAGGCTGCATGCCTTTGCGTCAAGCTCAAAGCAAAACTTATGATACATGATGATACACGAGTAGCCATCGTTGGGGCAGGCCCCGTCGGCCTGACAATGGCGCGCTTATTACAGCAGGAAGGAATTGACGTAACAGTCTACGAGAGAGACAGGGATCCTCAGGCAAGGATTTGGGGTGGAACGCTTGACCTGCATAAAGAGTCAGGGCAGGCTGCCTTGAAAAAAGCAGGTTTACTGGAACGCTATTTTGCTCTTGCAAAACCGATGGGAAGGACATTAGCAGATCACCATGGTAATGTATTTTTTTCAAAGAGACCGACAGTTGAGAATCAATATGATAATCCCGAAATCAGCAGAAACGATTTACGAACCATGCTGCTGGATAGTTTAGCCAGTGATACTGTGGTATGGGACCGAAAATTTATGGGACTTGCCCAGTATAGGGAAAAATGGCGGCTGCATTTCGATGGTAAGCCGGATGTAATAGCTGATTTGGTGATCGGGGCTAGTGGCGGAATGTCCAGGGTAAGACCTTATGTGACTGCTGCGCAAGTCGAAGAGACGGGCACCTTTATTATCCAAGGGGAAGTGCTTGAACCGGAGTGGAAATGTCCTGACTTCTACCGATTTTGCAGCGGCAATATTTTGATGAGTTCCTATGAGGGCAACATACTGGTGGCAAACCCCAGCAACCACGGGGCATTGGCTTACGGCATAACGTTTCGAAAGCCCGACGAGTGGGTAGATGATCATGGACTGGATTTCCAAAGGCCGGATCACATCCGAACGTTTCTTTCCGAAAGATTTGTGGATTGGGATCAACGTTTCCATCAATTATTCAACCATACATCCACTTTTGTCGGTTTGACAACCAGAAAACTGCCGTTAGATAAGCCTTGGAAGGCTAATCGACCTTTGCCGATTACGCTGATTGGTGATGCCGCCCACTTGATGCCGCCCTTTTCCGGTCAAGGGGTAAATACCGGCCTGATGGACGCGTCAGTGCTAGCAGATAATCTGACAAAAGGGAATTATGAAACCATAAAAGCGCTATCCACAATTACGAGCAAAAGATGTTCATCTATGCGTCCGAAGCCCAACGGTCCTCTAGCGAAAATGAATTTCAGATTCATCAGCCCGACTTTACGTTCCAGCAATTCATTCATTAAGCCATCGTTCGAACGGTAAGATCTTACTTCTGAGGGACATAAACAAATGTCTCAGGGATGTGGATTTCATACGCTAAAACGAGTATAGGAAATGTTAAATCACCTTAACAATATATCATATAATATTAAACAAGATGACTGAATATCAAACTCCAAAGGATCGAAAATACACCGATACACTGATTAATTCTGCCCCGAAAGAGGCAGCAGCTTTTTTGAATTTAAAACACACAGCTGAACGGAGTGATGGCGTCATTCCCATCAAGTATAGAGAACTTATTTCGGTGGCAGTTGCACTAACGACACAATGCTCTTACTGTATTGAAGCCCATATGAAAAATGCCATCGATGCGGGTGCTACTAAGGAGGAGGTTGGTGAGACCGTGTTTATTGCAGCGGCGCTTCGGGCCGGTGGGGCGGTTGGAAACGGTCTCTTTGCAATGCGCATTTTTGAGGAAGAAGTTGGGAAGAAGAGTTGATGGGTTATTTAACGCCAGCCTATACCAACTCCCACACCGACATATGAAGCAAGGTCATTAGGTAATAAATGGGGCGTGTAGCGTAACCTTAAAATATATATCCATTTACCTGTAAGCATGTTGAAGCGAAAACCGATTATGCCAGATGGCGTCAGCAGTCGCTGTCTGTTGGTTCCTAAATATATGCCATTATCGTATCGGTCTACCATAAAACAGCCTAATCCCCCTTCGAAGTAAGTTTCAATCAGATAATGTCTGAGCTGTGGAAAGCAGGGGTTACGTTTGTAGGGATTTAAAATAACGCAATGCGTCAAGGCAGCGGAAAGAGCTGGACTGCGAAAATTAGCCCTGCTGACAGCGCCTAGTCCTGCTTGGACATTCCAAAATGACCTATTTGAATAGCCAAATGCTGCTTCGGCAGTAATAGCGCCTCGCGGAGTAATACCGTATAAGTCAACGCCAAATCCGCCTCGTATGCGCGTATAAAACGGCTGTGCGGCAGCATATTGAAAACAGAAGAAAAAAATGGAAAAATATCTCAGGAACACACGTACAGCTTTACCTTTTAACGGTTAAAGCAAGTTGGTAATTATGCTTAGAGCTGCGATTTGACATTGAGCTTTTATCGATTTGATAAAATTGATAAAAAAACATCTTAAGAGGCTGTATGAAGCGATTTCATGTCGACTACATATCGGAAACGAACCGTCTCGTCTTTGATTTTTTTGAAGGCATCGTTGATATCCTCCATAGAAATCATCTGAACGTGCGGTAAAATTTGATGCTCGGCACAGAAGTCGATCACCTCTTGCGTTTCCGCCACGCCACCGATGATTGACCCACCGACAGTGCGATTCTTCATGGCTACCTGCATATTATTGACCGGCTTTTCATACGGCCCGAGCAAGCCAACTGTTACCAATGAACCGTTCCGGTACAGAAGTTCCACATAGGGATTAACATCAAAAGCCTCTGGGATGGTGCACAATATGTAATTGAGTTTGCCCTCATACTGTTTCATCTGATCCTTGTCCGTGGAGATCAGCACGTGGTCAGCACCTAGCTCAAGCACAGCATCCTGCTTATCCTCTGACTTGGTGATCGCAGTCACTTCTGCGCCCATCGCTTTGGCAAGCTGCACGGCCATATGCCCCAGGCCACCGATCCCAACTACCCCAACCCGGTCGCCCGGACCTACCTTCCACTGTTTTAGCGGCGAGTATGTGGTGACCCCTGCACAAAGTATCGGCGCGGCCTTGCTGATATCCATACTTTCCGGAATACGGATTAAAAATGCCTCATTGACAACAATGCTGTCCGAATATCCGCCATAGGTATTGTACCCGCTCCCATCGGGCTTCCAATATCCATTTTAGGTCATTGTTTGCCCAACCGGCCCTTCACAAAACTGCTCTACCCCCTGCTGACATGCAGAGCAACGCTGACAACTGTCGATCATGCAACCTACACCGACAACATCATCTATGCTGAATTCAATAACCGCACTTCCAGCTTTGACAATTCGGCCAATCACTTCGTGCCCCGGCACGCATGGGTAAATTGTATTCGACCAGTCATTGGCCACCTGGTGGACATCTGAGTGGCATACCCCGCAATATAAAACTTTGATTTGCACCTCGTTGTCCTTGGGTTGCTGCCGGTCTATCTCCATTGGTTTTAGAGTTTCCCCACCAATCAATGATCCCGTTGCGCCGTACGCTATGCTTTTGAAAGTTTCCATTTGATAAAATTTGATTTTAGTTTGAGATGAGCCGCCAGACATTTGCCGCGCCTGAATAGGGTACAAAGCTTTTGGGACTACGGCCAATAACAAAAAAACGTACCAATGGACAGTGGTACGTAAAAGCGGCTTTTCGCCAGGCACAACTACTCAGAGATTAAAATCTCTTGGCCCCTGCAACTACAAAAGATTATATCGTATATTAAATAAAAATTACTGGTCTAAGACCGCTGTGAATCTTTGTATGGGCAATGATTGCTGCTGTGGGCAAAGTATTCAACCTCGGGCATTCGATCCTATCAGCCCGGCAAAGTTTCGATCACAGACACCTAGGATATGGGTTTTCTTATTGCAGTCTCATCAAAGTGTATGAGTTAGCCATTGACAAGCAGCATACCTAACTCATACAATTAAATCAAGTGTATTATGGATGAAAGGACAAATTTCAATACTGAGAAAGCCCCGCGAATGAATCCGGCGTTTCCACAGGCAGTAATTGCAAACGGTTTAATTTTCCTGTCCGGTATGCCAGGCTTAAACCTTGACTCGGGTCAAGTAGTCGGCAACTCGTTTGAAGATCAAACCAGACAAGCATTCTCGAATATCAAGACTGTACTGGAAGAAGCTGGTAGCAGCATGAATAAGGTTGTAAAAACAACGCTCTTTATGGTAGCAGGTAACGACTTTGGAATAGTTAACAAAGTTTACATAGAGTTCTTTCCAACAGATGCACCTGCACGCAGCACTCCTCAGGTTATGCCTTTCCCGGCAGGTATATTAATTTCAGTAGAGTGTATTGCGTTACTTTAAGAAAGAAGAAAAAAGCTGAATGCAAAAATGTGATCCCAATCATCAATGAAAGTAAATATCCTTGTACTGGCACTCTAATGATGAATCGCCTCTGAAAGAGTTCATATGCCGAAGTTGAAATCAATCGAGCTACCCGTTCTTACTAATTTCCTTCTGATGATGATTAGGTTTCTGCCGTTTTTGCTGATTTGGTCAGGTTCGATGGCCCAGAGCAGCCAGATACTTGTTGAAGCAGTGCAGGAAGTTCCATCAAAAACCATTTACGATTTATTTTTGGATCGGCAGAACTTTCTTTGGATTGCAACGGAGGTAGGTGTATATCGTTATGATGGAATCAGTTTTACGCCGTTTGCCTCCAATGAACAAAGTTCATTGAGTGTGTCCGGATTAAGCCAGGATGAACAAGGCAGAATATGGTTTCACAACTTTACAGGGCAGATTTTCTATATAGAGCATGACCAAACACATCTGTTAAGGTCTTATGATTCACATTCCGAATCCAGGTTTGGTAAAATAGTTGTACATAAGAATTTCCTTTACGCAACCTCTGACAAGGGCCTATTTGTCTGCGATACCAGAACACTTTCAGGTAAGTACGTAGATGCTGAAAATAAAGCTTCCGGGGGGACCAACTCCTTGGCGATACTCAATGAGGGGTTAGTGGCACATGGCAAAAACGGCTGGTACATTTACCGGCCCGGGCCGCATGCTGAACTGAAACAACTGAACCTACCCAAGGATATGCGGTCCTATCCGGCGTCTTCGCTGCACCCTGGGACACTTGGCGACACACTGTTGCTATTTTCCAATCCTTCAGGGACGCTTACCAAGTTGGGGGTGCGTGGCGATTCGCTGCTTGTTTATCAACGAAAGATCTATAAGGAATTCATCAATACGATTTCTCAGACAAGTAATGCGACATGGATTAATACCCAGAAAAGAAGTACTCAGCTAAATGGCGCAGCATCCATAAGCGGACAAAATCTCAGCGATGTTGTCAAAGATCACGAAGGTAATATCTGGTTTTCAAGTCTAAACAATGGTTTACTTGTGAAAAAGAGCCATACAGTCAGACAGCGGATTATTCTTCCCGGGCTACCCACCAATGATATTGTTAGAACAATGGCTAAACATAGGAATATGCTGTTGATGGGTACTCAGAACGGCAGGATCTATGCATACGACTATAAGCTCAATGATTTCCGACATAACCTTAAATTCCCCGAAGATTTTCCTTCCATCCGGAAGATCGCCCCAATCGATGAAAGCAGTGTGATGATCGGAACACCTATTCATACGTACGAGTATAGCATCCTTACCGGTAAGCTGCAAATAATCCCCACCCTCAGTTCTTTGAAACAAATTGACAGTACACACGACCTGATTTTTGCCACGACAGCCAACGGGCTGGTTATTCTTCTCAGGCACCGAAATGATGAACTAAGAAAACAGGTCGTCCGTCAACTGAGAGGGGTTACTGAATATCATGAGGAGTCTAATTTATTTCGCTACGGCAAGAGATGTGATGCCCTTGCCTATCATCCAGGAGAAAGGACATTGTTTGTCGCTTTCAAAAATGAATTGTTTTCAATAAATGAAAAAGGAATAACACCCGTTTTGTTCAGAGGTAAACCCGTATACTGTGAAGCTTTGCGATATTATAACAATAAGATTTATGTAGGCACAGTCAATGATGGACTCTTAGTTTATCATAATCAACATATTTCTCAATTTACCGTTGAGGATGGTTTACTTTCAAACAGCATTCTTAAGCTGCGCGAGAGTAATAATGCCATATGGCTACTCACAGGGGGCGCCGTGCAAGTGCTGGACGTTCAAAAAAATCAGTTTGGTAATAGTAAAAATCTGTCAACATCAGATGGCGTTCTTACCACCGACTTGTTAGTTGTCGAAGACCAGGTATACCTTGCCACTGTAAGCGGGCTATTTAAAATTGCATTGAACGAAAAGGCAGTTGATAAGCCGCTTACCAACTATTTGTACAGTGTACTGGTAAATAACAGAATGATGGCAAATCAGCATGTTTTCGATCGCAATCAGAATAACATACAATTTACCGTATCCGTACCAGTTTATAATAAGGCAAGGCAAACCTTCATAAAATACTGTCTTACTATTGGAAAAGGCTGCACCTGGAACGTTACCAGTCCGGGAATGCGGACAATTACCTTCGCATCACTAGCACCAGGAAAGTATACCCTCAAAGCGTTTGCCGTAAATCCTGAGCTGGGCATAGCCAAAATTCCGATAATTTATCATTTTGAAATCTTACATTCCTGGTGGCAAAACCCGTTGTTCCAGAACTTTGTAATCGGGATGTTCATTTGTTTTGTCAGTTACTTGATATTTAGATTCATTGTCGACCGCAGACACCTCCAACGAAAAATTGACTGGCAGCAACAGGTTATTCTGGAAGAGCGACAGAGGATCAGCAGTGAAATTCACGATGACATCGGTGCTGGGATCTTTGCCATCAGGCTGTTCGCGGAAGTAGCAAGCAGACAGCAGAACCCCCGAGATGAATTGACCCAGATTGCTCAAATGATAAATGATATATCCAATAAAATTCGCGGTACCATCTGGACCACAGACGTTGAGAATGACACTTTGATCGATCTAATCACTTATATTAAAGATCAGGCTTACGCACAGTTTGCACACGTCAATGTCGATTTTGTAGCGCACATTCCAAATGAAATTCCTGAGGTTGTGGTCTCCGGACGTAATCGACGAGAGATTTCGCTCATCGTTAAGGAATTAATTCACAACGCCCATAAGCATTCGGATGCTTCAAAAATCACCTTGGAGATACACATAAAGAGCAATTCCCTTCGTATCTGGATTAATGACAACGGCAAAGGGTTTGACTATACGGCAGTAAGGGCACCTTCGATGGGTCTAAAAAATGCGGAGGCCAGAATTCGTAGGTTAAAAGGCAAAATTAAGGTTCAGCAGAAAGGAGGAACCCAGGTATTCATAGAGATCCCTCTCAACGACCTTGGTGTGTAATGATTCTATCAGACCCGTTGAGACCAGGTCTCGGCGCAATCGTTTAGTTGCAAGGCAACTGCTTAGAAAATATCGCTGCCGCAGTGTTTGTTCTCTCCGCCCGAACTTCGTAACATGGGCACGAAAATGGCCTGCGCTCATACCTACAATATTTGAGATATAGACAAAAATATTATTGAATTTGTACTAAGTGAATACCCAGCACCGCACGGCCATCAGCTGTAATGCCTTGAATCACGACGCGCAGCGTTCGTACTACGTCTGATAGCGGAAAACGCAGCTGGCTGTTTCCCTGAGCATCGGCTAGTATTATTGGTTTCCAATATAGCACATCCCGGTCATCAACTGGGCCGGAAATGGTGCTGGTAGTCACGTCCACATCATAGCGTGGCACATAAAATTCGCGCTGCACCGACGGATAACCAATGAATTGAATCGGTGCCATACCCTCGTTCGGTTTCGCATTTACCTGCATAGACCGTGCACCTTTTGAATAAAATGCTATTACTCCGTTACCTCCCCGAACTCCGTATATCCCCGCCGTACCTGCATTTTTCAGCACTTCGACACGTTCAATGTCTCTTGGATTGAAGTTCATCAAAGCGCTTCCATCAGGGTCTGGAACAGGAACGCCATCCATCAGAAACAGCGGCTGTGTACCACTTTTATAGCTGCTCATGCCCCGAATGGATACCTGATATCCGGGGGGGGCTGGCGGGCCGCCTGGCGATGGTGTAGTTCTCACGACCGTCACACCCGCAAATCGCCCCTGAATCATTTCATAGAGGTTGGAGTAAATTAGCGATTTCTCATTGAACGTGATCACGGCATCGGCATCATTGTGCAGACTACGCATTTTAATATCATCTGGCCTTTCATTGTATTTCTGCGCTCGAACAGTCACTTCATTTAGCAGTCTTACCTTTTTATCACGGTAAAAATCGGTGTTTGCCTCTTGCCGGGTCCGGGCAGCTACCAGTTGAGCTTGCAGCATCGGCCAGTTTGGCGTGGCAGTCGTTTTACCGAGTTCCCATAGTTTGCCAGGCCCTTCCTGAACCAGGATGGCTTCTTTGGCAGGCATTTTTCTTGAATTACGCCCAGCGATTTGTACCATTAAATTTACAGTATCAACAATAGCCATACCCGCCATGCGAAAACGCCCCTCTTTGTCAGCCCCAGCCGATTTTACAAATGATTGCCCAGCCCCTGTGGTCGCCACAATAATCTGCGCACCAGGTATGGGTTGATTTTCCGAATTCAAAATGCGGCCGCTCAGCGAAACCCCACCGAGCGAATCAGTGTCCGGTGTGCCACTAACCCGTCGCCAACCCTGCGTCAGCAGCAGGTCGTCCAGAGCTTTACGGGTCTCTGTAGAGTGATTCAATACGTAGTGATTGGGGTTTTCAACACGTCCCCGCAGCTCTCCCGTAAGCAACAAGTGTGCTTGAAGAGTCGCCTCGGCGGTATCCTCAGGCACTATGCTGGCATCGGTAATCGACGCCGATAAGGCTGCGGACACATTCAATCCGTTATCTTTCAGATTGATGCCTAGGATAACGTGTTCACGGGGCTGATATTTTGTTTTGTTCAATTTCAATGTCACACGAACTGGCGCAACGAATTCCGGCACAAAAAATAGCCGCTCGCCTTGTGGCTTAGCTGCTGCATCGTAAAGGGTGACTTGCGCAAGACCGGGAAACCAGCCCATCACTGGCAAGCTTATCTTCGCCACCCCATGTTGCAAGAAAATTTTTCGCTGATCGACTATCAGGCCGCGCTGCTGGATAAGAATGTATACGGAGTCGGCCTGGGCCCGGTTGGAGCTCAAGATGGTTAATGCCAGACGGGTTGTATCGCTAATCGCATCGGCTGAAAGCAACAGCCCTTCGTTTTCGGGTTTAGGCAATGGAACGTGTTGCAGTTGGTTGTTGTAGGATACATCTGCGTAGTAGGTCCGCTGCGCCTTCGGCTCTATCAACACGCTGGTCATGCCTTGTTGGTTGGTCTCAAAACGAACTACCTCAACACCTAAATCGTCAACAATACTCCCTGCGGTGGACAAACCACGACCGTTGGACTGTACAATTTTCACGCCTAGACGCACTGGTAATCCTGAAATCCAGCGACCACCTTCAGGCAAAACCTGAATGTCTAATTGCTGAGCAACAGAATCGCTACGCATTGATACGTCGTTACGAAACAAATTATAGATAGCCACCGACCGCTCAAAAGCCGGGCGTCGCTGGGCATCATCTTCATCGGTATAGGCGCGTAGGCGATACGTTCCTGTCGTGAGGGTATCGGACAGACGAAAGTTGCCCTGGCCACGTCCCTCAGCGATGTGTACCCACTGGTGCTGCACCAGTTTCCCGGTTGACGTAAGCAGGTCAACATGAACGGCGGTTTCACCACCGGCCCGCTGGTGACTGGTAGCGTCAAGTAAGTAGGTGCTCATCCAGAGCCGGTCGCCAGTGGCATAAAAAGGTTTATCAATGTGAACAAACAATGTCGGAGCCAGCAACTTAAATCGTCCGTTGAAAGCCGCACTGATACTGCCCAGGCAGGTGTCAGATGGCGCAAGTTTTCCTTGTCTGGCCAATGAGCCAGTTATATCTGGCTCCGTCTCGCGCCCTTCGGGTTTCCAGTCGGCGGGCAACATCGTTGATAGTCTGTCATCACCCATTGAGCCTTCCGCTTCCATGCCCTCAGGCATCGTAATAACCCCATCAACGGTCATCTGCAACTGCCCGCTGGGCAGTTGCAGCTCCGTATAGGCGTAACGGGCATCGGGATACGGTGAGAAACCTGAGGAGGCTTTGGTATAGAATACGATTAGTTTCATGGGCGAAACCAATCTGCGTTCGCTCGGTAACCGACCGGGTTGAATCAACTTGGAAACCTGAATTGGAACCAAACGTTTGTATTCGCTTATCGCAGCGGTAAGCGTAATGATCCGACGTTCGACCGAGATTGGCTTAGTGACATCTTCCTGATAAACCAGGAAGCCAGCCTGTTCGAAAGTACCGTCTATCAAGCTGGCCATTAAATGTCGGATAGATCCACGGTATGCAATCAGCCGGTTGCGCCGGAATCGGTCGGCCTGCCGTTCGCTTTCGGGTTTGAGTTCTTCGAACCGGGCCGTGCCAGCAGAATAAACCTTCCCCGACAGAGTAGCATCGAAATGTCGCAAATCATAGATAAGTCTATAACCCAGCGCCTGGTTATCAACGATTAACGGCTCATTAGCCTTCGCATACAGATGACCTTTATCTTCTTTAAAGTTGAGAACTTCACTATTTACAAGCAGGCACTGCCCGCCAAACGGCTCGCCAAAGAGTTGCTTTTTAAACTGACGTAAATGCCGTTCCGACCGCTTCAGATTGCCCCGTACTGTGATAGCGTCCAGCATTTGTTCACTTGCTTTGAGCTGGAAATTGGCTTTTTGCGGAGACGTATTTTCAAAACGGATACTTTGCCTAGCAGATTCATACCCAACAAATGAAGCAACAATATCGACCGTACCAAGTGAAATTGCAGCAAGCGCATATGCTCCTTTTTCGTCCGTAACGGCCCCCTGCGAACTGCCATTAATATATACATTGGCAAACTGCATAGGTTTTCCTGTCGCGGCATCTGTCACGAATCCGGTCAGCAGGGCTGTCGTTTGTCCATAAGCCAGCTGGCACGATCCCAGAAATAAGTAGAAAGTTATCGAGCCAATAAAGAACCAGCAGCGCATATTTATTGAATTATTCTGTAAAAAGAATCCAGACTCGTAATCATACCTATGGAGAAACGCGCCGAAGATAACCCACCAGCTGTGAAGCTGTTCATTGCAAACGCGACCTGGCTCCTATCCGAGATCAACCCGCTCTATGATGATATCGCTTTCGGGCTGTGTGACCTTGGAGTGGGTTACCCGGAACATTGGTAATGTATCTACTTCCGAACTGGAAGCTGCCTGTCATCCGAAGTTGGGTATACAGATCGAGCGTGACCTGTATTTTACACCCTCCTACCCTATGAGCGTTTACGCCGAAGCTGCGCGTATGTTTCACCAGGTTACGGATGATCAAAGCCAACTTGCCATTGCACAGTTATCAATGATTAATAGAATGAAGTGATCGAAGAGCTCGATTCTGAGCCGATCTCAAGCCAATTTCTTACTCGATGGCGTTTAATCAGAAATGCCTAAAATATCTGAGAGAGATAGGTTACAGCATTATTGAATTAAAAACCCCCAACACCAAGGTTTCCGGAAAACCGGGCCCGATGTTGGGGAATGTATCGAGATGAATAACGGCAGGTTATTCTATCGTTTCCAACGGCGGCTTATTATTCTGAGCACCCACATAACCCTGGTTCTGATTAATGCGCCCCAGTGTATTGGCAGTAATAATCGGGTCGCTGATCGGCCACTGGAAGTGGTAAGGCTGAATATTAGGACTTTGTCCGAGTTGCCTCACCTCGCCCGACCGGCGATAGAAATCGTTCAGTTTGAAAACCCTGTCATAGAAGAAGTTTTTCTCATGAATGTTGGTCAGGCTGTATCCCATTTCTCCACGTTTTGCAAGGATATATGAAACACGGTTCAGCTCGTTCTGGCGTGGCTGCTCGGCAAAAAGCTCCCTTGCGCTTTCATCAAAAATATAATCGATTGTAACATTGGCGCCGGTGATCGGCGTTGCTTTGGCCCTTGCCCGTACCACATTGATATCCGCAGCGGCATTGCCCATTTGTCCCAGCCAATAATAAGCCTCAGCTCTCAGAAGATATGTTTCGGCCAGACGGAAAATATACCAGTCGCCGTTGCTGCCCAGCGGCTGTCCGGTCTGATCAGGCTTTTTGGGCGAGTAGGTTTTGTAAAAAGGCATCGGGAAAATACGCGCCCAGTATTCACCGGGAATGTCTAGGTTTTTAGGGTCAAAAGGCTGGCGATACTGAACAGAGGCCGGATTGTTGTAAAACAGCTCCTCCCGGTCATACCAGTTAATGTTGGCTCTTCTCAGATCAGGCGTAGTTTTGTAATTATACGTTCCTTCTTCCCAGATGCGGTAACTGTGCCAGTCGCTGAGCGCCACGTCGGGGTTACCGCGGCCCAATGAATCATACAACGGCCCGCTGTCGATCATTCCCAGTTTCCCTTCCCGGTCTTTAGCGCTCACGCTGTTATAATAGGCACAATGGTATACGCGCATCGTAAACAAGCCCGCCGAACGTGCCGTCACGGGCGCTTCCCAGCGATCAACAAAAGCAAGGATGGTTTCGGTATTGGCGGCAATATTTTTGTTATCCGGGCGGTGCAAGTCCCAGATCACATTTTTTCTCGGATCGTTCGCATCCTGTCCAAAACGATTGGTCATCAGTTTGTACGGGCCTTCGATCACTTTGGTTGCAGTTGCTACGGCTTTCTCGAACTGAAGATTAGCGAGATAAATTTTGGTCAGCAAGTGGTTTGCCGCACCTTTCGACGGAACGCCAGCGCTCGTCACTACCGGAAGCCACTCAGCCGAAAATTCTGCATCTTTCTGGATCTGGTTTAAGATCGCCCAGCGGCTATGCGTATTGAAATCCAGTTTAGCACCTTTTAATTCCTCCTTGATAAAAGGCAAATCGCCGTAGTTTCCGATCAGGCGGTAGTACCAGTAGGAGCGGTGCCAGAGGGCTTCGCCCAGCACTTTGTTACGGTTTTCCTCGCTGCTCCATTTGATCTCATCAATACGGCTGATGACCGTGTTCGCATTTTTGACCATCTGAAAAATATCATTGATCTGATTTACAAACTGCTGATACTGATCAGAATTTGGCGTCAACGCGCGGTAGTCCATTTGCAGCCAGGGAACTCCGGCTTCTGAGGCAGCCCACTGATGCGCCATAAAGTTCTTTTGCGCAGTTTGCTCCCGAGTAAGGTCCTTACGCATCGTCACAAGCATAGACTGGTAGCCACCTTCATTGACAAAAATATTTTCAGGCGTAAAAAACGACTCCGGCCTGGGTTCCAGGAATTTTTCGGAGCAGGAGAATATAAATGCCAGCCCGGCACACAGAACCCAGCTTAGTTTCTTTTTGATTTCCATATTACTATTGGTTGGAATTTTGGATTAAAATCGGTTCGTTACAGAGACACGTTCAAGCCGAACGTGATAGTTCTTGGCATCGGATCCAGGCTTGGCTTTGTACGGTCAAGGCTGGTTTCAGGATCCCATCCCGGCCATTTTGTGAAAGTGGCAAGGTTACGAACCGCTGCAAAAACACGTACGCTGTTTAGTTTAGCTATACTTGCAATGGCCGACGGTACATTGTATGAAAGCGACACATCCTGAACACGAAGGAATGAAACAGACTTATAAGGCATGATCCCGCCACCGAAAGGAGCTACGTTGTTGTTGAGCCTCGGAAATTCGTTGTTGCGGTTGTCGGGTGTCCAGTATGGATAATTGGCAGTGCTGTTCCTGTCGATGGTCGACCAGCCCGCAACCGATTCCGGGAAATCGCGGATGTGGCCAAGATCTGCACGAAGAAAGATGGATGCCGTGAAATTTTTCAGGAATTCCACCTCGTTCCGGAAGCCGACATTGAATCTCGGCTCAGAATAACCGATGAATTTTTTGTCCTGCAAAGCTTCATAAGCTCCATTATCGTCCAGATCAGCGGCCTTCAGGTCACCAGGTTTCAGGTTGTAACGTTTGGCCTGTTCCGCCTCTTCGACCTGCCACGTTCCCTGGATATCGTAATTCCATACCACATCTATCGGCTGTCCGATAAACCATCCGTTCGAAAAGTCAGGAACTTCTCCCTGCTGCTGTTTTCCTTCGAGGGTATAGCTACCGGTTTGCCCGAACAAAGTTTTGATCCTGTTTCTGTTCAGCGAGAAATTGACATTGGATCTCCATGTAATATTGGAGTTACGGACATTCGTCGAGCCGAGCGTAAATTCAAAACCACGGTTACCCAATGCCCCTATGTTAGTAGTTACATATTCGAATCCGGTAACCCTTGGCAGCGACCGGCGTACCAGCAGGTTGCGGGTGGTAGCATCGTAAGCATCCACCGTAACGGTTACTCTGTTTGCAAACAATCCCAGGTCTATACCGGCATTGAGCGATTCAGTTTCTTCCCATTTGAGCATTGGGTTGGAAAGCGTGGAAGTGAAAACCCCGATCTGCGTCGCAGAACCATTGTAATATTGAACTGAATTCATCTGAGAGAAAGCAGCGTACGGGCCGATGTCACGGTTACCATTTTTACCCCAGCTCACCCGGAGTTTCATCTCGTTTATTTTTTCCGATGTGAAAAACTTCTCGTTTGAAATTTTCCATGCAAAAGCTGCTGCGGGGAAAATAGCCCGCGGGTTTTCCTGTCCGAATGCACTGAAACCATCCCTTCTTACGGAAGCAGTAATAAGGTATTTGTCCATTAGCGAATAATTGATCCGTCCCATCAGACCGTCACCGGAATAGCGGAGATCATTACTGGTCAGGGTAGGTTTGCCGCCAAACTGCATACCGTGGTAGCCTAACACATAGCTTGGAGCAAATGCTTCATTGGTATTGGTTTCATCCCATGATTTAAAACGCTCAGCATTGTAAAGAAGGGTCACGTCAAAGCTGTGGATACCTACTTTCTTGTTCCATTTTAAAAGATTGTCGACCATCCACTCCGATGTGGATTTGTTCTGGCGGGTCGCGTAGCCTCCGCTGCGGGCATTGCCTCCCACAAGTGTGAGCGGCGACCAGAAATTGAGGTCACGGAATGTCTCTATACGCGGTTGGTAGGAAATGCGGTAGGTGATGCCGAGTGGTAATTTCAATTCCGCATAAATCGATGCAAAAACGCTGTTCACCACCTTGGAACGGTCTTGTCCGTTCGGGTTGACAAGTGGGTTTTCACCTCCCGGATATCCATGGGGAAACCAGGCCATGGTGCCGTCGGTATTGTATATACGGGCATAAGGGCTGACGGTGTACAATCCATTGATGTTGGCAGGAACCGCGCTTTCGTCCCGGTTGGTATATTGTGCATTTATACCGGTGCTCAGCCAGTTCGTGACTTTGAAATCCACATTGAGCCTCGACCGGATCGCCGAATATTTGTCGCCCAGAATAATACCAGTGTTATCCAGATAACCCAGCGACCAATAATACGAAACATTGTCGGTACCTCCGCCTATGCTGAGATCATATTCCTGTCTTTTACCTTTTTGAAAAAACTCATTGGCCCAATCCACAGGCTGGCCGGCCATATAACTTTCTATTTCAGTTGGAAAAAAATTAAGCCTGGCGAGCCATTCCCGCGTATTATCGGCATTGGGATTGTTGGCAGCGGCTCTCCATTGGTCGAGTGTCACACCTTGTGGAAGCTGGTTTGGGTTAAACCAGTAAAAGTCAGGCTGAGTCTGGCCGAGTGTGCGGAAAAAATCCCTGCGGAAGTCCAGGTAACCCTGCGGCCCGCGTGCACCGAAATTTTTATTGAGCGCCTCGGAAATCCCGAGCTTGGTGGAGAAATTGATGGTAGGCTTTCCTGACTTACCTTTAATAGTAGTGACCAAAATGACCCCATTCGCGGCCCTGGCACCATAAATCGCCGAGGAGCTGGCATCTTTCAGGATGTCCATCGTTTCGATATCGGAAGAGTTGATATCCCGGAGTTCACCATTAAAAATCACCCCGTCCAGAATGATCATCGGCGACGTGGCGGCGTTCAGGGAGTTGGAACCCCTGATCTCCATCGAGCTTCCACCGGCTGCCGACGTACCCTGGTTAGCCTGAAATCCGGCAACAGTACCAGCCAGTACGTCCGTGAGCTGGGTAACCGACTGGCTTTTAAATGTATTGGCGCTGATCCGTGCCACAGAACCCGTAAGGTCACTTTTTTTGGCAGTACCGTAGCCCACCACCACAAGTTCGTCCAACGCTTTGCTGTCGGATTCCAGCTGCACATCCAAGATCGACCGGTCGTTCAGCACCACTTCACTAGGCTTATAGCCGACGTAAGAAAACAACAAAACCGCCTTTCCGTCTGCGACTTCCAGCGAATATTTTCCTTCGGCATCGGTTAAGGTTCCTGTCTGGGTCCCTTTGATCATAATGCTTACACCCGGTAATCCTTCACCTTTTTCATCGGTAACTTTTCCGGTAACATTGAAAGCGACCCTTTTACTCACGTGGGTACCGAACCGTGCTGCCGACCCGGCGTGAGCAAGCAGTGGCAAACAGGCGGCACCCGTCAGTACTATCGAAAATCCCATCACCTTTCGGATTTGCTGCAGGGATTTGCTAAAGTGGGGCGCAATAAGGTTTAATTTTAGTTGTATTGCCATGTAGGTAAAGTGGTTTGGTTTTAGTGGGAAAATGAAAGCCCTTCAACCATGCGTACAGATGCATTGCTAGGCGGATTCTCTGGGTTTATCGGGCGATTGTTTTAGTTAAAAAAAGGGGGTTAAAGTTGAGATTATGACATATAAAACACCTTCACGTATTGATATATACGTTCAGTCTTTACTATTTTTTAAACCTAATTTCCGGTTACGTTACCGCAATGAAAATTAAAAATGTGTACGTACCCGTAAATATAACCATCAACTTTTAATTTAAAAAATGTTAATTCTGTAACTATAAGTCTTACAAGAATAAAATTTTTAAAAAAGTACCATTACAGCAATTTTCTATGGAATAGTTTGCATTTTCCTCTTTATATCCTTGTAGGCCCAGCTGGCCATTGCATTGTTCATTAATTCGAAGTTCCAGCCCGACTCCGTCAGCGGTGTAGGTTACTTAAGGCGGCACGACCGGCCTGGCTTCACGAATGAGAAGGTAATCTCCTCGAGCTGTTTGAGTATAAGATTTCAAGCAATATTATAATGTTACAACTATTGGTGCAAATTTTGAATCTTACAAGTGCAATCTTTCCATGTCAAAAGTCATAAGACAACTCAGATTTAGGTACAAGTTGGACTGATCGGGATAAAGTTTATGAAAATGTATTGGTAATAAAGAACTACCCGGATAGCCTTGTAAAACCCAATGCAAAGATTTTTGTTACAATCGATGTTGATGGTACAAACAACAAGGATAACTGTCTCATTAATGAACAGCTTTGCCCTCAGTATCTACCTCTAATTACTAATGTGCCTTTTGTTTGTATAAATTCAATCTCCACTTCAAACTGTGACCAATTATGAGAAAGCATATACATTAGGAGGTTGAATGACTTTCAGCACATCTTTCTGACTATCCATATTACCACTCATGCATACCAGCAAATAGGTTACATAAGATACTTGTAAACCCTGATTTTATGCTTGCCAAATACTTCTTGATCGGATTCCGGAACTTCAGACGAAATAAGTTATTTATAATCATAAATATACTGGGTCTGGGTATCGCGATCGCATGCTGCATTGCCGGGTACTTTAACTGGAAATTCAAGGAAAGTTGGGATAGCAATCATAAAAATGCTGCCAGCATCTTCAGAGTGGAGTTTACGGCAGAATCGAAGGGAAATGCTGAAAGATACGGAGTTTGCCCGATGCCCCTGGGAGAGCAACTTAAACTAACTGAGGCCGGAGCAACATCGATTGTCCGGTATTTCCCGTCCAACACTACTGTTAGAATTGGATCTGAACTCTTCAATACTGACATGGCTTATGCCGATTCAGCATTCTTCAATATGTTTACTTTTGAGCTGTTAGATGGGTCTTTTTCAAACTTCAAAGACAAAAATAAAATATTCATTAGCAAGGATTTAGCCCAAAAATACTTTAATTCCGTCCATGTTTCAGGTAAAGAAATAACGCAGATCAGTAATAATCAAAAAAGAGTTTTTACCGTTGGGGCTGTATTTGAACAGCAGCCAATGAATTCAAGTTTTTCATTCAGTGCAATTACACTGTTCACTAATTTAAGTGATTTCTCCAACGGTTTAAACATCAGTACAACGGATTGGGGCGCATGGAATACAACGTTTTTAAAATTTGACAATCCGAAGCAGGCTTCGGTCATGCAACGCCAACTACGTCAATATATACAACCTCAGAATTGGTCTGGTAATAATATAAAAGTAAAAGACTATTACCTTGAAAATTTTAAAGGTATGGCCCAGCGTAGTATGCAGGAACCAAACGTTAAATGGCAGCAACTTCGATATGGAATTCCGCAGCAGGCAATAATAGTCCCAAATGTTACTGCATTCCTTCTTTTGTTACTGGCCTGCTTCAATTTTACAAACACCTCCATTGCGATATCCAGTAAACGATTTAAAGAAATCGGAGTAAGGAAAGTCATGGGCGCAAATAAGTCACAGCTCATTTTCCAATTTATGGGTGAAAACCTGCTGTTGTGCTTTTTCGCGCTTATTGCGGGACTCATTCTTGCCGAGTTCTTAATCCCTGCGTACAATAGCTTATGGCCATTCTTGAAATTGGATCTAAACTATGCAGGCAACCTCGAATTCATGTTTTTTTTAACGGGTTTACTGATTGCTACAGCTCTTATCGCTGGCAGCTATCCGACAATTTATATTACGAACTTTGCCCCTGTCAGCATTTTAAAGGATAAGATAAAGCTGGGAAGCACTAATTGGTTTACCCGGATACTCTTGGGACTGACCTTTACAATCTCCTTGCTTGCCATCATTTTTGCTATGGCTTTTTATAATAATGCCCGTTATCAAAAAGATTTTGATCTTGGCTATGCAACTACAGGGATTACTTCTATTCATTTACGAGAAGCAAAGGATTTTTTAATTTTTAAAAATATAGCGGAAACTAACCCCGAAATTCGACTGATTGCGGCAACGAGGGATCATATCACACAATCCATAGACAATCAATCGGTTAGCTACGAATCCATGGAAAAACAGATCGATGTGATGGATGTCGGTGAGAATTATTGTGAAGCGCTGGAAATTGAAATTGTATCTGGACGTGGGTTTCAAAAGGGTTCAGAAACGGACTTAAAAGAATCGGTTCTGGTCACAGAAGAGTTTGTCAAACAATTTGGATGGACAGACAATGTGATAGGTAAGCGGATCACGATTAATGATAGTGTTCAGTATAATATAGTCGGTGTACTGAAAGACATTTACACCCATTCATTGTATGAACCGGTTAGCCCGGTTCTGCTAAAATATGCAAGGCCCGAGCAGTATAGGGAAATCATTGTAACAGCAGAACTCAAAAATGCAACAAAAGTGAATACCTTTCTAAAATCAGAATGGAAGAAAAATTTCCCTGACAAAATTTATGATAGCCAATCGATTGAGGTTGTCAAAGAATCTTCAAACCGAGTCAATACCAACGGCGTTAAAATTGTTGGTTGCCTGGGATTCATTGCCATTTTGATGTCGGTTACTGGTTTATACACGCTTGTTTCTCTCAATATTATCAAAAAGACCAAAGAAATAGGTATAAGAAAGGTGTTAGGAGCATCTGAATTGGACATTGCCAGGATCATCAATTTAGAATTTTTTCTGATACTGTCCAGTGCTGCGATTTTCGGTAGCTTCATTGGATACTCACTAGTTGACCATGTGTTAGGGTCGTTATGGAAGCACTATTGGAATATTGAAATTGGTGCTGTCGCTCGCTGCGTTCTTACTATAATTGTGATCGCATCATTTATTCTAGTGTATAAAACCCTTAGAGTATCTTCATTAAATCCTGTGAAAACACTCCGGTCTGAATAAAACCACCATTTTTATACACTCAAAACGTCCGATTTCATCAACGTCGATAGCTACACAATGGGAGAAATAACCGATTGTCGGATTTGACACTGACGCCTATCATTTATGCACTCAAAGACTGGGTTTAATCACAAAAAAGTGGTAACCGAATGACCTGTCTATTCTGCAAAAACGAGGTTTACTTCGCACAGAATACACAGGACTACCCCCAGGGAGCGTTTAGGGTTGCCTTACCGAAACGGGCATGAAGATTTTGAAACGGTTTCATCATCTACAATATGAAGGAAACCCTAACCCAATATCCAGGTTAGTTGTCTATAACAACCGGCATGCCAAACTTGCCGAACACACAACAGAGCAGGCTGTGCTACCGGAGCTACTTGCCAGCGGAAGGCTAAGCTTTGATCACAGACAAGTGTCTGAAACGTATCATTAATAATCGTGTTAGGTGGACGAATTGCTAGTGCACTTAACGTTCCTTACTTTGGGATCAAACCAATCATATTTATTGACCATATTTGCTTTTCAGTGTGATTTGACTACTTGATATATCTGAGGCATGCGAAAAATAAATTTGTTTCCGAAGAAATTCAGCCAGAATGATCAACTGCCCATCAGAATTGTCACCCCGGACTTTGGCCATTTATCCAGGGAAACCGCTGCTGAATCCGGATTCTCGCGCCGCTTGCAATATTACTTTTTCCTGTTTGTTTTGGATGGGCGCAGCCAGCATACTGTGGACCTGGAGACAATTGAGATTGGAAAACATCAATTGCTATTTGCACTACCCTATCAAATCCAGCAATATTCAGCTACCACACATGGATCCGATTATTACAAATTAGGATTTGATGAAGAATGCTTTTCACGACTACCCCGGCGCTTCCCTTTCCTGCTCAACCCGCTTAACCAGCAAAAGATCAGTTTTTCACCTGCGGCGGCTATCCGGCTTGGAGCTATCTTTGAAATTATCCTTGGCCTGTTGAGCACTGCCGATACCGACCCAGAACTGATCCTTGCCCATCTGAATAGCCTTTTGACAGAGATTAATTCAGCTTATTTTGCAGCTGACAGAAAGCCTGCTGATGACAGAATTGAGAAGTTTATTGGCTTCAAGGTGTTTGTTGAAAACAACCTGACAGATCACCCCACTGTCCGAAACATTGCCGAAGAACTTGCGGTAAGTACAGACAGGTTATATCAGATCGTTAAACATTTCTCAGGGCTTTCGCCAAAAGAATTTATAACCAACCGTTTGATACTGGAAGCCAGAAGGCGCCTGTATTATAATGAACGGACTTCTGTAAAAGAGCTGGCTTTCGATCTGGGATTTAACGACCCGGATTATTTTTCCCGCTTATTCAAGAAGGTGACAGGCAAAACCGTTGCTGTCTTTTTCCAGGATTTGTCCTGAGCTGACCGGCTTTCGTCCAGCTCTGCCGCCAACATTCTCCCGAGCTTTGTTCATCAAAAAACATGAAGGTATGAACAAAGAATCAAAGACGATATTAGTAACGGGTGTGACAGGGCTTGTTGGCGCACGCCTTGTACCGCGTCTGGTGGACGCAGGCTTTGACTGCCGGGCAGTAGTGCGTGGCGGGAAGGATATTCCTGCCAGGGTTACAGCTGTGGAAGCGGATCTGCTGGACGAAGTGTCACTGGCGGCGGCGGTAAAAGATGTTTCAGCAATCCTCCATCTTGCCGCAGTGTTCCGCACGCAAGACACCGATCTGATATGGAAAAGTAATTTCGAGGGCACCCGCAACCTGATCAATGCAGCGAAGGCTCATGCACCCGGTGCCCGCTTCATTTTGGCAAGCACTACCCATGTCTACAACAAGAACAACCCGCATCCGGGCCGGGAGAGTGATCCTGAGGATCCGCAACACGCATATCCTGCCAGTAAGGTCGCAGCTGAAAAGGAGCTGCGTGAAAGTGGTCTCAACTGGTCGGTCCTGCGGTTTCCCTTTGTGTATGGAGATGGCGACAAACATCTGGAAACGTTACCAGAACACGTGATTGCGGCCAAATGGCATCCTGCAATGAGAATGAGCACCATTCACCACCGTGACATAGCCACCGCAGTGAACATGGCGATGGCAGGAACCATGGATGGTCGCACCGTGAATATTTCGGATGAAGCCCCGACTTCACTTTATGAATTGTGCAAGCTTGTCGGCGTTACGATGGAATCATCATCCGAGCCTCTCACAGATCCCTGGTATCTGCATTCGGACAGTTCACTTGCACGCAGCTTAGGTTTTCAGCCAGCAATTAGGACAGTCTACAAGGCGGTGCAGGAAAAGCTACTTTGATTCAGTTGTTTGGAATTCATCTGGCCATGAATTCTGGCGAAACGGACATTTCACGGCCAGATGATGTTGCAGCCAGTCAGGAGCATAAGGCAAAACATTCAATTCTGTCAAATTATTAGGTAAAATTTATTGGATAATGAAAAACATTATTTTTTATACTTCCCTTTGCATTTTGTTGCTGAATTGTAAAAAAGACGTCGAAAAAGACCCGGCAAGTCAAATAGAAGGTCAATACCGCATAACAAGCTATATTGTTGCTAAGGACACTTTGATTTCTCCTGAGAAAGGAAACCGCTCACAATTTGAATTTTTTGAGATTGGTGTTACCCGAAAGAGTGAGAAAACAATAGTCCAACATATTCAAAAACTTATCCCGTTAGTATCGAAATCAAATGGCCGCTTCCTCTGAGTTGAAGCGGCCAGACTATTATTTACTGTATTTCAATCAATCGCGGGCCTTTTTGTTTGGCCTCTTCTCTTTTTGGGATTGTCAGACGTAAAAGCCCATTGTCGTAGCTTGCCAAAATGCCATCGTGGTCAACCACATCTTTAGGTAAAAGAAAGCTTCTCTGGAACGATTGAAAGCTGAATTCCCTGCGACTGTAACCGTCCTGCTGCGTTTCCTCTTGATTTTCCTTTTGCGAAGATATCGTTAGCATATTATTATCCAGCTGGATTTTGAAATCCTTTTTGTCCATACCCGGAGCGGCAACTTCGACTTCAAAATTTTCAGCCGACTCTTTAATGTTCACCATGGGTATGGTGGTCTGCGTTGATGAGAAATTGCTGTTACCCCAGTTAAAAAGTTCGCGGCCAACGAAATCGTCGAACAGAGCTGGGATCGTGTTAAATGAATTCCGGTTCTTTTTGATGAGTGACATGACTTTATCCTTTTTGGTTAAACAATAAAACTGTACAATATGCTCTCGCATCAGCAGCTACCTATCAAACTGCATTCCAGCGGCCCCCATTGCTTAAAAATGCGTTCTTATGTGCCTGTTTGTGTCATTTTTTCACTTATTTCTGTAATTTTGGCAAGCAGGATACCCGGAATGCGATTCAAATTCTGCCACTTTTTCAGTTTTCTAGACTTGGGAACAGCGTTTAAATCCCAGTGCTTCCGATGACATAGTCAAACAGAAAACAGGATTAATTATGCTGCTAAACAAACCAATCCCTTTCAAGTATATTTTCAACAAGGTCAAACACGAATTGATGTATGTATTGCTGATCGGACTGGCCGTACTTCTGGTCAAAACGCTGTTCAATTATGCAATACCGGAGATTCCGCTCACGATTCCCACATTCTTAGGAACTGCCATTTCTGTCATTCTTTCATTTAAATTAAGCCAGTCTTATGACCGCTGGTGGGAAGCGCGCAAGATCTGGGGAAGCATTGTAAACGACTCGCGAACTCTGATTATTCAGTTGCAATCTTTCGTAAGGGAAGGAAATCAGGAGATCATCAGGCGCATTGCGCTGCGACATATTGCCTGGTGTTATTCGCTGGGGCTGACGCTCAGGGAGCTCAACCCCGTAGAAGGTTTGGAAAAATACCTGGATCATCGGGACTTGAGCGGCTTGGAGCAACATCGAAATAAACCCTTGGGCCTGCTGCAACTGACAGCCAGGGATATTGCGGCACTAAAAAACGAGGGGCAGGTCGATGTTTACAGCCACGTCCAGTTAAACAATACACTGGTAAATCTGACCAACTCCATGGGAATGGCCGAGCGGATAAAAGGAACGGTTTTTCCGGTTACTTACCGCATTTTCCTGCATATGATCATCTATTTGTTTATTATTCTGCTTTCTATTTCACTGAGGACCCTGGAAAGCTATTTTGAAATACCCCTGCTACTGATCATCGCCGCCCTCTTTTTTCTCTTGGAGCGCACAGCAACACACCTGCAGGACCCGTTTAGCAACAAGCCGACCGATACGGCCATGACGGCGATTGCAACTACAATAGAAATAAACCTCCGGCAGCTGATCAATGACAAAAATGTTCCGCAGCCGATAACTTCAACTGATTTTTATGTTAAATAGTTAAACCCGTTTCAAGCCATGCATACCCTTTCAGAAGACTTCATCAAAAATATAACGCCCGAAATAGCCGTACAGATTCTGAAAGAAGGAAATGAGCGTTTCGTCAACAATCTTGAACAAAACCGCAACCTGCTCGAACAGGTGAATAAAGCCGCAGATGGGCAGACACCGTATTGGGCCACACCAGGTGCGGCGCCATCATGGGTGCCTGCGACAATATCCAGCTGGGGAATCTTACTCAGCAACAAGTATCATGGAAGGCTATGTCATTGGCGATTTATAAAATCAATGTCCTTGCTGGGCATTTTTGTTCTGATAATTTCATGTAAAAAGGAAGCACTCAATCCCGAAAAAGTTTCGAATTTACTGTTGGAGCAAGATGAATCTTGTAGGATCGTTTCATATAAATGGGACACGGGCACTGGTATTCCATGGGACGTTGTCCAGCATTATAATGGTCCTCACCTTGATTATTACGTTACAACGTGGACAGACCCTTGGGCGGGCAATCTAGTGAGTAAAAAAAGAACTGTAACATATAACAATGCCGGCAACCCAGATCATGTAAATAATCTAGTAAGGTTCAAGTACGATGAACAATCGCTACTTGAAAGTGTAACCACATATGAAGACCCAATAAATCCAGGAACGGCCAATGAAGTGAACAAAGTGCCACAGTATAAAGCATATTTTAAATGGAAGGACGGCAGAATCGTTAGCATTAATGAGTGTTTCTATAAAACGATAATGCTAAGTGCCTTTAATTATGAGTATCAAGAATTAGCACCTTGGTCATATTCGACATTTACGTATGATAGTAATGGTAACATCATCACCAGACAGGTTTTGGATGAAAACAAAGCATGGAAGTATACGATATCCTATCAGTACGATAATAGCCCGAATCCTCTGAAAAATCGCTTTCTGCTTAGTGGAGACTATCGCGCGCAAACTGAGTTGCTTTCAAAAAATAATTGTACGAAGAAAGTCGTTAGTTACCCTGGTCGAGACGAACTTTCTGAGCTGACAAACTCGTACCAATACGGTAACAATAATTATCCGCTTAACGGTTTTCTAGGTGACGGCCAGTTCATCGACATCAAGTATGAGTGTAAATAATCGTTGTAACAGGATCATGCAATCAGCTTATAACCTGCACCGCGGATGCTCATGAGCTGCACGCTTTCATCATCCTTCAACATCTTACGCAAATGGGACATAAAAACGTCCATACTGCGCGCATTATAAAAACTATCATCCCCCCAGATTTTAAGGAGCGGCACCTGCCTGGGCATCAGGGTATTTTTGTTTTGTAGTAATAATTCCAGGAGTGCTGTTTCCTTGTAAGATAGCGTGTGCGTTCCGAGCGGTGTTTTCAACTGCTGGGTGAGGGCGTTGAACTCACATTGGCCAAAACGCACGCGGGACGAGGTTTCTAATTTCTGATCCGAGCGGTCAAACCGATGTAGCAATGACTCTATCCGAACGAGCAGCTCGCCCATGTTGAAGGGTTTCCGGAGATAATCGTTGCCCCCGCTTTTAAAGCCTTTGATCACATCTTCGGCCAGTGATTTGGCACTAAGAAAAATGATAGGAACATTGCTCTTTTGCTGTCTTATATCTTCGGCAAGTGTGTATCCGTCTTTCAGGGGCATCATGATATCGAGCACGCAAATGTCTGGCTGGCTGGCCTCGAAAAGCTGCAATGCCTGTTGTCCATCAAGGGCCAGTTCTACGTCGTAGCCACTGTTTTTTAGCCCATCGCTGATGATTTGTGCCAAAGTGGGCTCGTCTTCGGCATAGAGAATTTTATACTTCATGGTAGGCGGGTAGGATGATTGTAAAGGTGCTTCCTTTCCCGGCCTCACTTTGAAGCTTTACCGAGCCGCCGTGCTTCTCAACGATTTGCTTCACGTAGTGCAGGCCCAGTCCCGAGCCCTTGACGGTATGTACGTCCGGATTTTCAGGCACCCGGAAAAACCTTTCAAAGACCCGCTCCTGGTATATCCCTGAAATCCCAGGGCCATTATCCTGAAAGCTGATATGTATGTCTTCCCGGCTGCATTTGCAGGAGACAATGATCCTGGCATTTTTGCCGCCATACTTCAACGCATTGTCAATGAGGTTGTAAAAAACATTGATCAAATGCACCGGATCCCCGCCCACAAAACAGGGTTCGCTGGCTGGTTGATACGTGATAACAGAACTTGTCTGCGCCTGGCGCAGCTGCATTGAAGAAACAACACTGGCCAATCCTTGCTGGACATCATACAATTCACGGCGCAGCAACACCTGGCCATTATCGAGCTGATCAAGGTTGAGTACTTTGTCGATCATCAGGTTCAGGCGCTGCAATTCTGATTGACTTATCTGAATATAGTTGTTCAATTTGACCGGGTCGCGCGCGAGACCGTAGCGGGTAATGGCGTCAAGGGCGGCCTCAATAACAGAAACGGGGGTTTTTAATTCATGGGTCATATTGCTGGTAAATGCCAGCCTCTCTTGTGTATAAAGCCGCTGGCTACGCATGATCCTGAACAGGAAGAAAAAGGCTGCGCCGGTTAACAGCAGCATGAGCAGCGAAGAACCAAGGTAATAGCGCATCCGGTAAAGCACTACGCCATTTATTGATTGCGCCACAAGCTGGTAGGTGTGCAGAAAAAAATTCAGGTTGTAACCATATTGCTGGCTCCGATAGGCGGCTTGCTGCGCTTTCTTCCAGATAGCCGGCGACTCGGGCTTACCGCTGTCATAATCATATATTACATGATAGGTATCCAAATCAAGTTGCGCGCGCAGGCATTCGACCTTAACAAGGCTATCCATCCGGGCCAGGTCGCGTTTATCGGCGGCCGTTATGGTTTGCAAAGTCTCGCCTTCGTCATAAGTACGGATGATTTGCCGGTGGCCTACCCTGGGTTTATCATTGGCAATGTGGATTCCTATGGTGACAATGGTGCTATCGGGCCTGATCTGGGAGGTGAAACTGCCGCCAAATTGACGGTCCCGCAGTCGTGTAAAGGCTTGTTTGATTTGCAGCCAGTCTGGGGAAAGAAAAAAGTTCTTGAAGTTTTCGCTGTTCTCATGACCCTGGGCAACGCTCAGGTAATCGCTTTGACTTGCCGCATTGGCTACGGCCTGATCGAGGTCACGTTTCACCTGGACCTGTTGCGCGCGGAACAGTTGGCCGAGCCATATTACCTGCAGCCCGATACTGGCCAGCATCACTAATGCAACAAGTGGATACGCATATCGGTTAGAAAGCCATTTCATGCCACTAAGTTCAGCATATTGCTGCATTCGTAATAGGGCCGCTGAACGATTTAACCATGTTTAACATTGCTTAACCCGCCATAAGGCAGGCTCATGGTAGGTTTGCAGCATGAAAAAGTTAGCAATATTTTTAATGATGATCCTCCCCTGCCTGGCCTGCGGGCAGATGCAGCTGAAAGGCAAAGTAGTAGATCAAGCAGGTAAACCCCTGGATGCGGCAACCATAATTTTGATGCAAGATGAAAAACAAATTGCGCTGGCGTTTGCTGATTCAGGCAACTTCAACTTAACCTTCCCAGCGGGCGGCACATACAGTATTTTTGCAAGCCTTGTGGGCTACCAGCAGGTCCGGATGCTGGTAGAACTTCCCAAAGATAGTCTTGTGCTCACCATGCAGCAGGACAACAAGCAGCTCAACGAAGTCACTGTTCTCTTCCGCAAGCCACTGGTCGGGCGCAAAGTTGACCGGGTAACCTTTAACGTTGAAAACAGCATCCTCGCCTCCGGAAGCAGTGCCTGGGAATCACTCGCGAAAGCACCCGGTGTTCAGGTCAATAGCAACGAAGAAATTACCGCCAACCGAAAAGGCGTGCGTATATACATGGACGGCAAGCCCCTGAACCTTTCAGGTGACGACCTTTCTGCTTACCTGAAAGGTCTCCCATCTCATCTGATTGCTCAGATAGAGGTCTATTCAAACCCACCGGCGCAATTCGATGCCACTGGGGCATCCGTTATCAATATAATCACCAAAAAAGGCAGTAAAAAGGGACTTCATGTAACCCTCAATGCAGCTGCAACCCAGGGTGTCTATCTGGGCCATAATACCAGCGCGACCTTTAATTACAGGAACAATAAGCTTAATCTTTACGGGAGTTATGGTTTTGCGCACAGGCATAATTTCCAGGACCACAATGTGGATATTGACTATGGCACTTCTTTCTGGAGTAGCCCGAACCGGAATATTTATAAGTCCGACAACCATAACTATCGTTTGGGTGCAGATTATCAACTAACGTCCAACCAGGTTATAGGCCTTTTGGTAACAGGAAGTAACCGCGTCGGCTTCTCTGACGGGCATACAAAAACACGTATAACCAGCAACCAAATGGTACTGGATTCAACATTGAAAACTGACAACCTTGCGGCCACCAGGGGTAATCAGTATGCTTATAACCTTAATTATAACATGAAGCTGGACTCTGGCAAGCGGAGTCTGAATATCGATATCGATTACTCACCATACCAAAGCCGGACGAATTCTTTTGCCGACAATATTTCATTTTTGCCCAACGGCCAGCAAACCTCCAACCTGTTCCACATCTTTACGCCCAGCTCACAGCACATTGATATTTACTCCGGTAAAGCAGACTACATTTACCGGTTGTTTGGACACTGGGAAGCAGCCTCAGGCATAAAATTTAGCAGTACAAAGAGCCGTAACAATTTCGACTACTATAATCGGAGCGAAACAACACAAACAGCTGTTCCGGCGAATTTCAACCATTTCATATACCAGGAAAGAATCGCTGCTGCCTACACTTCCCTGTCGCGTACATTCGGGCAATGGACGCTGCAAGGCGGACTGCGGGCCGAACTTACCCGGATAAAAGGTTACTCAATAACACTGGATTCATTGAATGAACGCAGCTATTTCAAAGTATTCCCAACTTTATTTGCCCTATATAAAGCCAGCGAAAATCACCAGTTGCAGTTCAATTATGCCTACCGGATTGAGCGTCCCGAATACAACCGGTTGAATCCGGCCAAGCGTTATGCCTCGCCTTTCAATTTCTATGTTGGCAATCCCGCCCTGCAACCTGCGTTTGTACACAACGCCGAACTAAGCTATACTTTCAAGCAAGAATATAGTATTACAGCTTATTACACCACAACACAGGATGTTTTCACCAACATCAATGTGCAGGACAATCAGACCAAGCTTTATTATGGAACGCAGGCGAACCTGGGTTTGAGCGCGAATGCAGGTGTCCGTTTATCAGCAGCATTTCAGCCGGCTAGCTGGTGGGATATCCATGTGACGGGCGGGGCTTACAGACTGCGGGAAAAATCAGCCTATCTGTCCAGCGCATTCGACTATCACCTGTTTTCCTGTGATGCGACCCTGATGCAGTCCTTCACCATTCATACGAAGGCAGCAATAAAGGCTGAGATCAGCGGGATTTATAACGGCCCCGGCATTCAGGGGATCTACTGGGCAGGGCACAATTGGCAAGTGGGTGCCGGTGTAAAAACAAACATCCTGCGTGGCGCGGGTACATTGCGGCTCGCCGTAAATGATATCTTCAACACTTTCAATAATAAAATACGGATCAGATATCTGGATCAGAAAAGCAATTTCTTGCACCATGCCGAAAGCCGTACTGTATCATTGAGTATCTCATATCGCATTGGGAAAAATGTGGCTGCGTCACGTAGCCGCAGTACAGCCAGCGAAGAGGAGCGAAAACGCGCACAGTAAAGCTGACTAAAAAGTGAAAAAAAAGGCCGGATTTAACTTAAGTGAAAAAACAGGCGATCTTTTCAGGGGAACTTTGGATCAACAAAACTTTAAAAACAATAACAAAATGAAAAGATCGGCAAAAGCACATTGGACTGGCGATTTAAATACCGGTCATGGCCAGTTATCAACAGACAGTAATGTCCTGGATAAAACACAATATTCATTTAACACTCGTTTTGGAGATGGTATCGGCACAAACCCCGAGGAGCTGTTGGCAGCCGCACATGCCGGCTGCTTTACTATGGCAATTGCTTATGCGCTGTCTCAAAAAGGAACACCTGCAAATGAGTTGGAAACCAAAGCATCTGTCAGTGTCGACCTGGCCAAAGGTGGTATTACCGGCATTAAACTTACGCTTAATGCCACAATCATTGAAGGCATGTCGGCCGATTCGTTCCTGGAAATTGCAAATGAAGCTAAACTGAACTGCCTTATTTCAAAGGCATTGACTGGTGTAGCTATCAGTCTGCATGTAAATTATGGTGCGCTACAATCAAGTATTTAATTTAACCGGAATGCAGAGTCTGGCAATATGCCGGGCTCTGTATTTTAACCTGCCTATATCATGTCCATTGAAAACAAACAGAGCCAGAGTGGAACCTCTAAATCAGAGAGTAGAAAAGCAATCGGAATATTTCTGCTTCTGACTTTTGCTTTAAGTAGTGTCGTTTGGATACTAACAATTAACTCAGGCGAAGGCCGGATTGGTGGCAGGATTTATGGCTATGGCATTATGTGGTGCCCTGCCCTGGCTACCTGGCTGACGTGCAGAATACTGAATTACAAAATAAGCGATCTTGCCTGGCAATGGGGCAAGCCAAAATACCAGGCATGGGCCTATTTTGTTCCTGTGGCATATTCTCTGATCGCTTACCTGATCATATGGTTAGCAGGCTGGGGAGGATTTTACAATAAAGAGTTTGTTACGGAAGCAGCAAAATCCCTGGGCTGGGCTGGTTTATCTCCCGGCGTGTTCATCCCATTATTTTTTGTGGTAAATGGGGTTATCGGCCTTTTTGGGAGTATGAGCACGGCATTAGGTGAAGAGATCGGCTGGCGCGGGTTTCTGGTACCCCATCTTAATGACATTACAAGTTATACCTATACCTCATTGATCAGCGGCATGATCTGGGCCTTTTGGCACTACCCTCTCATTATCTGGGGACATTATAATGGCGGCACGCCAATCTGGTATGGGTTGACCTGTTTTACCGTAGCAGTGGTTAGCGCTAGCTTTATCTATACATGGTTCAGGCTGAAATCAGGCAGTTTGTGGACAGGTGTTATGCTGCACGCCAGCCATAATTTATTCATCCAGACTTTTTTTACACCCGTAACCATTGTTTCCAGTCCCAGGACCAATTACTTTATAGACGAATTCGGGGCTGTGCTTGCAGTTGTATCACTGTTCGCCGCCATTTACTTCTGGTCGCGAAGACAAGAAGTGCTTTAAATTTTCTTTACAGGCAGTGGTATTATTTTTTTATCCGTTTCCGTATCCTGCTCAATGATGGATTTGTTATACCCAGAAAAGAGGAAATGTGATAGGCTGGAATCCGCTCGACGATATTTGGGTGTTCTTCAAGCAGTCTCAGATATCGCTCCTCATGCGAGAAAAAGACAAATTCTTCTGTCCGCGTCTGGGCATAGGAAAAAAACAGTTCCGCTAACAGCCTTCCGAATTTTGCCCAATTGGAATTGGTTTCATACAAACTATTGAGATCCTTATAGGAAATAAAAACGATTTCAGAATCTTCCATTGCTTCTATATAATACCAGCAGGCTTTTTGCGAAATGAAGCTCCTGAAAGAAACGACGAACTGATTTTCTGAAAAGAAAAACAGGTTTTTATCTGTATCCGTCTTTGGATCGTGGTAGTATATACGAAAGATTCCTTTGACCACTAATCCCAAATCATTGCAAACCATGCTCTGCATGTTGAAAAAGTCTCCCTTTTTGATGGTGCGGGGTTTCCAGAACGGCCTCCCCTGTTCAATATCTTTATCTGTTAGGGATGCGAAATCGCGCAGATGCTGAGCAATAACTTCATTTTTGTCACTCATGGCACTTCATTAATTGATACAAAACAGCGGCAGCTGAAAAGCAAGAAGGAATATTTTTTTAGCAAAACAAATTTACAAACGCCCCGTGATTTCTGAACTTCTATTGATCGTTTTACGTAAACGAAATGCCGCCAGCAGGAAGTAAAACGCGCCAAAAGCGGCATAACCAGCCAGTGTATTCACACCCGTACCAGGCGTATGTGCTTGCAAATAGATAGAGACGCCCGCAAGCATGGACTGCCCGCCGCTAATGATCATCGGCCATTGACCGTCCATTTGCTTGCGTCGGTGCAAGCCTAAAATGAGTTGGATCAGCCCAGTCAGGATTGCCCAGGCGCTAAAAACGATCAGTGCCTCAGCAAGACCTTTTTGTAGAAATATGGTTACCGCAATCGTGGTAATGACGCCGATTGCAACATTCACATACTGCGGTGTTTTGTTAGTAGACGGCGAGTTTGATTTAATGTCGAAAAAGGTAACAATTACATCCCAAGCCGGGTAGATGATAAACAGGACCATAGCAACAGAAGCATTTGTCTTGGCTAAGGTTGTCACCAGCAATATCCATACAATAGAGAATGCAGCACGTGTAAAATAAAGCGTCCGTAGCGATTTGGCGGTTTCAACAGCCTCATTGGAGAAGTCTATGGCGGATGTGTTCTGTGATTTCATGATGTAAGATTTTTGTTTTTTGTTACATCAAAGGTCAAGGATAACCACACGCCCGTTTTTCACCTAAGTTAAAAACGCGCGTAAAAACCCGAAATTTTCTTCATTATTTTTGCTGAACAGTAGCAAGCAGGTCGTGAGGGAATCCCATCGAAAAGGTACTAATTTGATTCAAACGCATAATCTGATCAGCATTCAGGCTAATGTCGACAGCGCTCAAACTGGTTTCAAGATGGGCTAACGTTCTGGCGCCTATTATCGGAAAGACGCCTTTGCTGAGTACCCATGCCAAAGCCACCTGACCCGATGTGGAGTCAACTTCTTTTGCAATTTGCTCCGTTTGATCCAAAATCATTTTTGTTCGCTCGTCTTCAAGATGCCCCCCAGGCGTTGAAAGTGTGAGTCTTCCGGATGCTCCCTTCCGGTATTTTCCGGTCAGTAATCCTGCTGCCAGAGGAGAATAACACATAGCGCCCATACCAAAATGTTCTGCCATTGGAAGCAATTCGCGCTCGGCCGTACGTTGCATCAGGTTGTATTCGATCTGTAAGGCGCTCACAGGTATAGCGCCGGCAATGCTCGCCGCTTTCCAGGCAGCAAAATTTGCAAGGCCAGTGTATAGAACTTTCCCTGCTGTTACAAGATCTTCCAGGCCGCGGACAATCTCTTCTAAGGTAGTAACACCATCATCAAAATGAGGCATATATATATCAATGTAGTCTGTCTTCAACCTTTTCAGGCTGCCCTCAATTGCCTGGCGCATAGCCTTACGATGATTTCCGGCATTGGCTACTGACGGATCAGGTTGGCTGCTTCGGGTGTATTTGGTACAAATGATAAAATCGTCCCGTTTGTGATCAATAAATTTACCAACAGTCTCTTCCAATTCTCCAAATTGATACGTGTCAGAAACGTCAATGTAGTTTCCACCGGCGTCCGCATAAGCTGCCAGTATTTGAAGTGCGTCCCGAGCGGCAGTGCCATAACCTCGGCGGTCACCCAGTTGAGAGCCGCCTAATATGAGCTCGCTAACCGGCAAACCGGTCTTTGATCCGAATAATTTATATTTCATGCTGCAAAAGACAGCAGAAGGCAGAGGATAGTCAAGTATGGCTAAATTCAGCCGTATCAGATATTTATTCTGGTCACTTACATTTGTAGCATGTACGAAAGAAAACTACCTGTTGAAGTCGAGTGCGGCCTGAACCTGTTCATGGGAATCATGAGCGGCAAATGGAAGATTAAACTTATTTGGTGCATTTACTCAGGCATCTGCCGGCCAGGAGACTTACAGCGCAAAATCCCTAAGGCATCGCGAAGATTGCTGGACAGCCAGTTAAAACAGTTGGTGGAGCATGGCATCCTCTCTAAGACCAGTTATGATCAACTGCCTTTAAAGGTTGAATACAGTCTTACACCCCTGGGTATAACACTGATTCCTGTCATTGAGGTGACTGCAAAATGGGGCGAAGACCATCGTAGCGTGCTTGAACCGCTACTAATTCCTGACAATTAGAACTCAAAAGGGCGCAACGCAACAAACTGTCCCATTTTCGGGTTATAAAACGCATAACCTTGTATCATGAAAAGTTGCGATATGATTGTGGTAAGATTTGAGGCGACGTTGGGAAAATTATTTTTGGTTTTATCCCTGCTTCAATGCATTTCTGGATCGGTGTCCGCCCAGGAAAATGGCAGGGTCTTGCAATATTCACTAAGCCAGGGACTATCCTTTGGCATTGTCAACAGCATTGTACAAGATAACCAGGGACTAATGTGGTTTGCAACCGGAGACGGACTGAACCGTTTCGATGGTACCACGTTCAAAGTTTTCAAAAACGATCCCGACGACCCGCAGAGCCTTTCCGGAAATTATGTCAAAACCGTTTTTTGCGACCGCGACGGAACGATATTTACCACATCACGCAACGGAATAAACGAATTTGTAGCCGAAAAAGAAGTTTTCAAACGCCACATACCGCGGCCCGGGGCCAATGCGCCTGGGAGCGATGTGAGCGACATATTACAGGCGTCTGACGGCAATCTCTGGGTTTCGCTTAATGGGTCGGGGTTTGCGCTTTTCCACAAGAAAACAGCCCTATTCACCTACTATAATCAAAGTACGCTCCCCGGATTGAGTACCAATTCCGTCCTCAGCGCGTTCGAAGATTCGCAGGGATTGCTATGGCTGGGCACCAGGGAATCGGGCATTGAAGTTTTTAGAATTGATAAAAACAGAAAACTGGCCAAAGCAGGACTCGATCTAAAAAACATTCCATCAACACGCATTAATGGCATTTTTGAGGATCATTTGCACAACATTTGGATTGCCTCTGCGCGCGGTTTGATCCTCTTTAAACGTGACGAGTCGCAGTTCTATATCCTGCATTTACCGGCCAATCTGCGGAGTGACATTTACCTTGCCGTGCAGGAAAACGACAAAGGCCAGCTGCTGGTCGGTTTGCAGGACGGCGGCCTTTACAGTCTGGATCTTGATCAGGTTAAAAGCCGGAAGCCTGTCGATTACGATTTTGTCAAAGTCAATGATTCTCAAAAACAGGGAATTACCAGGCGATCGGTTCAGTCAATTTATATGGACCGGGATAAGAATGTCTGGCTCGGGACTTATGGTGAAGGCGTTTACCTGATTAGCAGCATTCCAGAAAAGTTCAGGAATTTTGCGACCAAAATTCAGGATTCCCGTGCGGAAAGTTACTTGCGCTATTATGGAATGTGCGTCGATAAGGAGGGCCATTTATGGCTCGGGACAGATGGCGATGGTATTTATAAAACCAAAAGTGACGGCGAAATCATGCAGCATTACAAGCCCAGTGACAAGCCCGGCGGCCTGACCGATGGCGCCGTCATTGCAGCGCATACGGGCAGGGATGGAACTTTGTGGTTCGGGACATATTCCAAAGGCCTTTTCCAGTTGAATTCTAAGACCAATTCATTCAGGCAATTCTCCAATATCCCCAATGATCCCTCAAGCTTGCCTAAAAATGATGTCAGGGTTATTTATGAAGACAAGTCCGGCAATATATGGGTAGGAACAAATGGCGGAGGCTTGGCCCGGTTAGACCGCCAAACCGGAAGATTCACTCATTATCTGACACGCAACAGCAGCATTAATTCCAATGATGTGCGTGCGATTACGGAGGATCAGAATGGTAATTTGTGGATTGGTACTTACGGCGGAGGACTCAATTACCTGGACGTGATGCAGATGAAGTTCACTTCTTTTTTCAATGATCCAAAAAAGCCCGTTTTTTTGTCGAATCGCATTATTTTCTCCCTTTATTTCGATGCGAGAGAAAGGTTATGGATAGGATCGGAAGGAAACGGACTGGTCGTCTATAACCCGCAAGAAAATACGACCAAACACTTTACCGAAAAAAATGGCCTGGCAAATGACGTCATCTACGCCATCCAGCCCGAAAGTGCGGACCGTGTGTGGATCAGCACAAATAAAGGACTTTCAAGAATCGATCTGGCTACTAACAAAATTGATCATTACAACCAAAGCAACGGCTTGCAAGGCGGGCAATTCAATCCTAATTCTGCCTTGTACAATGCAGAAGAAAGGTTAATGGTTTTCGGCGGAACACAGGGCTGGAATCTGTTTTACCCTTCGGCAATCCGCCCGTCGGCATTTAAACCAAAGATTATGCTTAGCGGATTGTCACTATTTGGGCAGGACGTGGCGGTTGGGGATGAAAAGGATGGAGAAGTGATTTTGAATAGCCAACTATCAGACCAGCAGGATATTACCTTGCAGCCAAATCAATCTGTATTCACAATTGCGTATACCGCATTGAATTATGCATATCCCGAGCTGAACAGTTTTGCTTACAAAATGGAAGGTCTGGATAAGGATTGGAACTATGTAAAAAACGAGCGTTCAGCGACTTACCGTTATTTGCCGGCCGGAGATTATACATTCAAGGTCAAGGCAGCAAACCAGGATGGGGTTTGGTTTGAAAATACTGCTTCACTTCGAATTCATATTTTGCCGCCCTGGTACCGCACAATTTGGGCTTACCTGCTTTATCTCGGCATTGCCGGAGCCTTGATCTACTATTATCAGCAATACAAAATGCGGCAGGCTGAGCTCAACTATCAGGTGCAGCTCGCGCATTTTGAAACACATGTCGCGTCCTAAAATAAGTTGACGGTTTTAGATTGAGTTTAGGCCTTGGGGTGTTTCTCCAAGGCTTTTTTATGTACTGCATTCGGGGTCATCATTTTGAGACTAAGATGAGGCC
>NZ_JAJUXH010000016.1 GCF_021390245.1 Dyadobacter sp. CY323
CAGGCCTCATCTTAGTCTCAAAATGATGACCCCGAATGCAGTACATAAAAAAGCCTTGGAGAAACACCCCAAGGCCTAAACTCAATCTAAAACCGTCAACTTATTTTAGGACGCGACACTCAAAGTGCTTATTAGTAAGCCATTACCTTCTTTTCCTTGCTGCTTTGGAACGCCAGGTCAATGACACGTGCTGTGCGGACCACCTCCTCCGGCTTTACAGCCAGTTCGGCACCGTCGACAATCGCATCATATACATTCTGGTAAAATGGCGCATAATCGCCGGCTTCGCTTTCGATGATCCCGGTAAATTCCTGGCTGGATAATTTCCCCCAACGGTTCTCAGGTTCTACACCCCACGGTTTTTCAGTCGGTAAAATGTTTTTGCGCAATGTTTCTTCCTGGGGATCAAGTCCGCCTTTTATAAAAGAACCTTTTGTGCCGTGGAGCACATATCTGAGTTGATTTTCATAAACCATCAGGCTGGATTTCAAAATCACCAGTTTGTCTTTGTAGCCCAGACGGACATCAAAATAATCGTCAATTTCACTGTGCGGGCGCACCGATCTTACATCAGCCGTCACCGTTTCAGGCTCGCCAAACAATACCAATGCCTGGTCGATCAAATGCGGGCCCAGGTTATACAGGTTACCACCGACCGGAACGCTTTTTTCCTTCCAGGATTCCGTCGGCACCACTTCCCGGTAACGGTCGTAGCGACTTTCATATTCCACGATATCGCCTAGTTTGCCTTCAGAGATCAGTTTTTTGAGTGTTAAAAAGTCGGAATCCCACCGACGGTTTTGATAAGCTGTCAGGATCAATCCTTTTTCTTTGGCGAGTTCCACTAGCTGTCTTGCCTCGGCTTCTGTTGCGGCAAAGGGTTTTTCGATCACCACATGTTTGCCATTTTCCAACGCGTCCATCGCATATGGAAAATGCGTGTCGTTGGGGGTACAGATAAATACAAGATCAATTTCCGGGTCGCTCAGCAGCTCATCAATCGATCTCGCATTGCCGATCTCAGGATCAAATTCCTGTGCCTCGTTTTTGGTCCTTTCGACAACCGTTTTGATTTTAAACCCCGGATTAGTACTCAAAAACGGAGAATGAAAATATCGGCCGGACAACCCAAACCCAATCAATCCGACATTAAGAAATTTTGAAGACATAGTTTTAAATTTTTACTTTAAGACAAAGGTAATTTTTAGGTTTAAAGAGTCAAGAGCTAGTTTACAGCATAAAAGGGATAGTTTTTGAGAATTAATATGTTGACTGTATATTTGACTAATACTAACTTCTTTTGCCATGACAACCGAGGAAAAGAAAATCGATCTGATCGGGAAGATTGTAAAGCTTGAAAGCGATGAACTGATAGACATGGTTAACGAATTGCTTAGGGGCAATACTCAGGAAGTTAGTTCCAGAAAACCCGGCTGGGGTAAAGGAATGATCCACCATATTTCCGACGATTTCAACGATTTTATTCCCCCTGAATTTCCGTCCTGATGAAGAGTTACTTAATTGACACACACATTTTGCTTTGGCATTCAGCGGGTAGTGGAAAGCTTTCTGGAGAAACTCTTGAAAAACTAAATTCTCCTGAAACCCGGCTTTTAGTTAGTACGGCCACATACTGGGAGATGACAATAAAGAAAAGTTTGGGTAAACTGGATTTGGCTGTCCCAATTTCCGACTTCTATTATTCTGCAGTAAGAAATTCTTTCTACACGATCCCCATTGATTTCAAGCATTTTCAGACCCTTGAAAACCTCCCATTGTTACACGCCGACCCATTTGACCGACTTATCATTTCGCAAGCTATTTCCGAAGATTTGACCATCATTACACAGGATCAAAAATTTAAACTTTACGAGCAATGGGTTTCCATTTTTTTGAATTGACTCTAATTTAAATTTTCAAGGCAATGCATACGCGACATACTTATCTCCCGATTTTGTGTTGAGCTTGCCGCCTCCGCAGGCTATGACGACATATTGTTTCCCATTCACTGAATAAGTACTTGGAGACGCATAGCCAGCTGCGGGTAACTGTGCTTCCCAGAGGATTTTTCCATTTGTTTTATCAAATGCCCGGATTTGTTCATCACGGCTTGCGGCGATAAACAACAAACCGCTTGACGTAACCAGCGGCCCGCCATAATTATCCGTCCCTGTTGGTGGAATTCCCTTTTTTGTCAATTCCTTATATTCACCTAACGGAACCTGCCAGCGGCGTTGTCCCGTGTTTAAGTCCAGTGCAGTTAATGTGCCCCACGGCGGCGTGCTTACCGGGTAGCCATTCCGGTCATACCAGCGATTGTAGCCGGTATGTTGGTAGGGAACGTCGCTCGCGGAACTGTTGGCCACGAGCTCACCGGAATCTTTGTTATTCAAAAACTCAATGATCGCATTGCGTTCTGCAAGTGATATGTGCGAAAATGACGGCATCATTCCTTTTCCGGTTTGCAGGATAGCCTGAATTTGCTCCTTTTTGAGCCGGTTGCCAACATTTAGCAAGGAAGGGTAGGAGCCGTCGTGATTGCCGGATTTGTCAGCGCCGTGGCAGGCTGCGCAATTGAGTTTGTATAGTTCAGCGCCGGTTGCGCCATTCCGGTTTTTAGGATTTGTTTTTTTTATTAATGAAGTGTAAACCGGAAGTTCTTTGGCCGGAATGTAAAGTATTCCGTCTTTGTCAGCCGCTGCGCCGCCCCATTGTGCCCCACCGTCGGTTCCGGGGAAAAAGACCGTCATTTTGGAGGTGATCGGAATGTAGGCGCTACCCGAGTTGGCGTTTTTGAGCAAAATTTCCAGTGAGTCGCGATCTGCTACAAATGCATTGAAATCTTTGGAAGTAAAGCTCTGGCGGGTAAACGGCACCGGCAAAGTGGGAATTGGCTGCGTTGGATGCAATTTCTCACCATGAATGGCTTCATAATCAAATGCAGTTTCCTTGATCGGAAATAGTGGCTTGCCGGTCACCCGGTCGAAAACGAACGTGTAACCTTGCTTGGTAATCTGTGCGACCGCATCGACCTGTTTTCCTTTATGTGTAACGGTGATCAGGTTAGGCGTTGTTGGTGGATCCCGGTCCCATATATCGTGATGTACAAGCTGGAAATGCCACAAACGTTTGCCAGTATTGGCATCAATTGCGATAAGACAGTTGGCAAACAAATTGGCACCCGGCCGGTTTCCGCCATAAAAATCGTAGGCAGCCGATCCGGTAGGAACGTACACGATGCCCCGCTCGCGGTCAATTGCGACGCCTGCCCAGGCATTTGCTCCTCCGAAATTTTTCCTGGCGGGTTGGGATAGCCAGGTTTCAGAGCCGAATTCACCTTTTTCAGGAATGGTTTTGAAAGTCCAGACAAGCTTGCCGGTAACCACATCAAATGCCCGGACATCGCCCAGCAATGCGCTTTCAGACTCGGCCACACGCGCACCGACGATGATCCGGTTTTTATAAATCGTATTGGGTGTGTTCGAAGAGACGAAGTCATCGGCTCCCGGTCGTTCGATGCCATTTTTAAGATTGATTTTTCCTTTCTCGCCAAAAGTTTGGATCAGTTTTCCAGTACTGGCGTCGATTCCATAAAGCCATTTGGAGGCGCCGAAGAAAATCCGTTTGTCGCTCCCATTACTCCAGTAGGTTACCCCGCGGCTGAGTGTGCCACCAGTTTCTGCCAGGTTGGTTTTCCAGATTTCTTTTCCAGTCGATGCGTCAATCGCAAACGCCTGGATATCGGCAGAAACCCCATAGAGTATTCCATTGATAATGATCGGATTACATTGGATCTGCGAGCGATTTCGTGTAGTGTCCGCGCCACCGGAGGCATAGGTCCACGCGACTTTTAGCTGGCCTACATTTTCTTTTGTGATCTGTTCCAGCGGGGAGTAGTGACTTCGCGCGCCGTCGCCATTGTATTCAGGCCAATCCTGCGTTTTTGGCGCTGAAACAAAAATAAAGCTGCTAATGAATAAAAAGCAGCTTATAAATAAAATGGGTAAATGCTTCATCAGTAAGGATTCATGATGGGATTAGGATGCCGTCCAGAGTTCTTTTGCTTTTTGCAGATCTCTTCTCATCGCATCAAAAACAACTTTATTATCGACTGTAATTTTATCCGCTCCCTGATCGGCCCCGCCTAATGGATATTCCAGGTGAAGGCAGATCGGCACATCCACTTTATTATCTTTCAGCAGTTTGAAGTATGTTTTGAAATCAACCATTCCTTCTCCCAATGGCACACTTTTCACTGCCCATTTGCCGCTCGCATTCTTATCCCAGACAAAATCTTTGAGAACGACGGTTTTAATATGCGGGCGTATGAGATTGAAACCGGTCTGCCACGAAAGCCCGCCTTCCACCGTGGCGTGACGAATGTCATATTGTGCGCCCATTGTCTGTTTATTAGCTTTTTGCAGAATGGTCCAGATCTCAAACATCGACGCGCCTACCATCCGGCCCGAATGGTTTTGATAACATCCGTTTAATCCGAGCTTACTGTTCAGCTTACTCAATCCGGCCATCTTTTCCTGATATTCAGTGAGTATGTCAGGAATGGACTTTTGCTCATTGTATTTATACCAATTCATCCGGTAATATTTGAAACCCAGGCCTGCTGCGGTTTCCAATACCTTCTTATCGAGCGGATTACCTGCATCTTCAACCGCCGTGCAAAACATCAGTGGCGTGAATCCAACCTTTTTCATGGCCTCGACAGCCATTGGCAGGTCATTTTCAACTTTTTCAGGAAGTACATGGCCTTTTGGTCTGATAGTCAGGTCGATACCGTCGAATCCGATTTCTTTTGCAGCCTCCGCCATATCCTGGTAATTCAGGAATTGCAGGTGTTTCGAGAATACGTTGATCTTGGGTACATCAGCAAATGAAGGATTTGGTTTTGAAAAAGCTTCATTGGCGATCATCGGGATCACACTTCCGGCGATAGCACTATTAATCAGGAAGTCGCGACGGGAAATTTGGTTGGTCATAATCTGGGTTTAGAAGTCACAAAACGGTGTTTTGCTTTTAGTTAGTCTATTAATGCTTCAAAAAAATCATTCGAATGGGATCGCTATCATAAGTGAGCAAATCCTCTTTTTTACCGGTGAATATAAAAAATGATTGACCGTCCGGCTGTTTAAGTAGTTTGAAATAAAGGACTCATCTCAGTAGAATCGCAGACTTTGATCTTTAAATTACTTTAATCAAGGCCTCATTTTTTATAATTATATGAAGACTGAAAACCTCAACCGGCGCGATTTCCTGAAAGCTGGCGCCGTCATTTCCTCTTTCATGATCGTCCCCAGGCATGTGCTTGGCAGGGGCTTCGTTGCTCCGAGCGACAAAGTTACCCTCGGGTTTATAGGCTGTGGAAGGCAGGCAAACGGCCTGCGAAACCGGTTCATCGATCTCCCCGATACACAAGTCGTCGCAGCTTCGGATGTATATGGTGTCAAACTCGAAACATTTGTGAATAACGTGAACAAGTGGTACACCGAAAAGCAACCTCAGAACAACTATAAGTCGGCGACGGGATATGCAGATTTTCGGGAACTACTGGCCAGAAAAGATATAGATGCGGTTGTGATCGCGTCTCCGGACCATTGGCATGCAGCCATGGCGGTTCGGGCAGCGGAAGCAGGTAAGGATATTTATTGTGAAAAACCATTGTCATTAACTGTTAAAGAAGGGCGGGCGATGGTGAATGCGGCACGGAAACACAACCGCGTTTTCCAGACGGGCAGCATGCAGCGTTCTTCCAAGGAATTTACGAAAGCTGTCCAGCTGGTGCGGAGTGGGGCAATTGGAAAAGTAAAAACGGTGTATGTCAATGTCGGCGGACCTCCAAAAGAGTGGGATCTGAAGAGCGAAACAAAACCGGAAGGTTTGAACTGGGATTTATGGATGGGCCCAAATGCATTGGAAAGACCTTACAATAATGAGCTAGCTCCGGCCATGGACGCGACTTTCTGGCCGAAATGGCGGGATTATATTGAGTTTGGCGGCGGCGGAATGACAGACTGGGGCGCACATATGTTGGATATCGCCCAGTGGGGATTAAATATGGATAGCTCCGGGCCAAGTGAACTCGTTTACAGCGAACCGGGCAAAGGGTTGGTTTACAAATATGCGAATGGGATTGAGGTGGTACACAGGCCTATCGAGGGAAAGCAGCATTGCCATTTTGTAGGTACCGACGGAGAAATATTTGTAGCCAGGGGAGAATTAAGAACGACGCCTGAAACTTTAAAGGACAAAGTTTTTGAAGCGGGAGATGCGGGCGTGTATGTGAGTGAAAGTCATTACAAAGACTTTTTGAATTCGATTAAATCGCGGAAACCACCGATTTGTGATGTAGAAACCGGTCACCGGACTGCATCCGTCTGCAACATCGGCAACATTGCGTATCGGCTGAAACGGTCGTTGAAATGGGACCCTCAAAAAGAGACATTCAATGACAAAGAGGCGGATAAGCTGCTAGGCAGAAGTATGCGGAAGGAATGGAAGGTGTAATAGGTTTACATTTCTTTTTGACAAAACCGGAGGTGCTGTACAGTATCTCCGGTTTTTGTTTCTCAACCATGCCGGGCGCATTGCGATAAATTTCCAGCGAGTTTTTCCAAAATGTGTATTTTTGTAAGATGACCTCCCAGCCTATGACCATAACTTTCAAAGGACTTGACGAACTGGACCGCGTGGCTGCGGAACTGCTCGAAACCGGCGGAAATATTCCGGTTTGGTTGTTTGAGGGTCAAATTGGGGCTGGAAAAACCACATTGATCAAAGCGCTTTGCAAAGCATTAGGTGTCAGATCACATGTTCAAAGTCCTACATTTTCACTGGTTAATGAGTATGATGCCGGTGACAGGCTCGTGTATCATTTTGATTTCTACCGCATTAAGGACGAGACCGAAGCGCTGGATATGGGAGTGGAGGAATACTTTGATTCGGGAGAATATTGTTTCGTGGAATGGCCGGATAAAATCGAATCTTTATGGCCCGCGAGCTATCTGAAATTACATCTTCAGGCCGATGAAAGTGGTATAAGAGTGTTAGAAGTAGTAAAAGTTTAGAGGTATTAAAATTGATTTACACTTTCATTTGCTAATTGATGGCGCAACCTCAGATTACTGGTTTTGAAGAACTTGCCAAGCAATCGGTGCTATATCCGCAAGAATCGTTGATGGCAGTCCGCAAGGATCAGAATTCACTACATATCGGTTTGCCGAAGGAAGTTTCTCTGCAGGAAAATCGCATTGCCCTCACACCGGATGCTGTCGGGATTCTAGTACGGAATGGACATGAAGTTTGGGTAGAAAATGATGCCGGGAAAGGAGCGAACCTCTCGGACCATGAATACAGTGAGGCGGGTGCCAAAATCGTGTATAGCCCGGAGGAAGTATACCAGGCAAAAGTGATCCTGAAAGTGGAGCCGGTGGTGGAAGAAGAGTTTCGTTACATTAAATCGGGTACGACACTGATCTCGGCATTGAATCTCCCGGCTCTGGAGAAACATTATTTTGAAAAACTCAATGAGTTGAAAGCCACGGGTATAGGCTATGAACTGATTGAAGATAAAGTGGGCGGAAAGCCAATTATCCGCGCAATGGGTGAAATTGCCGGAAGTACTGTTCTGTTAATAGCCGCGGAGTATCTCTCTACGCCAAACGGTGGCCGCGGTATCATTCTGGGCGGCATTACCGGAGTGCCGCCGACCAAAATTGTGATCCTGGGAGCGGGAACAGTCGCCGAGTATGCGACCCGCGCTGCCATTAGCGTGGGAGCGGACATTAAGGTTTTCGACAAACATATCTATCGTCTGCAAAGACTTAAATATTCGATCGGGCAAAACTTATATACCTCCATTATCGATTCGGACATTCTTGCGGAAGCCATTGCGCGCGCCGACGTGGTGATCGGGACAATGCGGGCAGAATATGGTATCAGTCCATTGGTTGTGACAAAGGAAATGGTTTCCCAGATGAAACCGGGCTCGGTGATCATCGATGTAAGTATCGATCAGGGAGGCTCATTTGAAACTTCGCGTATGACCACGCACAAAAACCCGATTTTTAAATACAATGACGTGATCCATTACTGCGTCCCGAATATTCCGAGCCGGGTTGCACATACGGCCAGCACTGCATTAAGCAATGTTTTTCTGCCATTTTTGCTGCAAACGGGCACAATCGGAGGTATAGAAGAAATGATTTACGCCAATCGTTGGTTTATGAAAGGAGTATACTGCCATAAAGGAACATTAACCAATTCCCACATCGCAAGAACATTCAATATGCGGTACAAGGATTTGACATTGCTGCTGGCGGCGAGGATGTAGTTGGCTATTAGCTATTAGCTATTAGCTTTTAGCTTTTTTGAGCGGATCTCGTAGTGTGACAGCTTATGCCGAACTTAAAGAATAATTTAATTAAAAAGCTAACGGCTATTAGCTTTTAGCTTTTTTGAGCGGATCTCGTAGTGTGACAGCTTATGCCGAACTTAAAGAATAATTTTAATTAAAAAGCTAACGGCTAAAAGCTTTTAGCTTTTTTGAGCAGATCTCGCAGTGTGACAGCTTATGCCGAACTTAAAGAATAATTTTAATTAAAAAGCTAACGGCTATTAGCTATTAGCTATTAGCTTTTAGCTTTTTTGAGCGGATCTCGCAGTGTGACAGCTTATGCCGAACTTAAAGAATAATTTTAATTAAAAAGCTAACGGCTAAAAGCTAACAGCTAATAGCTAAAAACCAATGATCAACAACAGCAACGAAAATGCCCTGATGGATGATGCCAACTCTCCCGAGTTGAATCAAAAATTGATGGGGAATATATCTCAGGATTTTGTGAAGGTCGCTGACCAGTTAAAGGAAGCTTCTTACCAGATCCGCAAACGCGGCTTTTCGGATTATCCGGTTTTTGCCGTGACAAACAATGAACTTCAAATCGGTGCACTTCTCATTGATTCCCAGGAGTTAGCAAACTTATATTCGTATCGCGCGTCGTTTTTGCAGGAATTCGTCGACCGTAAACTGGTAGGTGAGGAGTCGGTGGAAATGTTTACCGAGAACTATAAGAATGCAGACGAGTACTGCTGTCTTTTTGTATTGATCGGCGAATTCTCCGGATTTGTATTCGTGCCTTATCCCGAAGATTGATATCAATACTTCATTTCCGGGCCGTACACGAGGGAAATGGATCAGATGCCGCAAAATAAACAATCATTATTCAATGGTTAGTGGCGAAGGAAGTTTAGTCAAAAAAGTATAGATTTATCAACAAAATATTGATAATCAGATTAAACTGCCCCTTTATGGAAACTAAATTACTTTTAGAAAAAGAGTTGGAGCCTATTTTCCTTGAAAAATTCCCCCCTTTCTCAGACAGTGTTAAGGAATTTCTAGTCCAGTACGGCCCGTATTTCATTCTCATACTTTCCGTTTTCGGCCTTTTTGGTTTATTGACGGCATTTGGAATCGGCGGCGCAGCCATGGGAATGGGAGCGGTTTCGATCGGGATGGGATTCAATTTTTATGTCGGGGTCGTATTGATCGTCATCACCCTGATCATGTACCTGATGGCATTTACACCCCTCAGGGCACGCAAAAGATCAGGCTGGAACCTTTTGTATTATGCTTCGCTGATTAATGTGGTAACTCAATTGATCCAACTGAACATTATCGGAGCGTTAATCGGGGCATTAATCGGATTTTGGGTACTGTTTCAAATCCGTGGGAAATACATCTGAGATTGTCCTCAATCTCTTTGAAAGTGAAAGCGAGCGGTCATCCGCCCGCTTTTTTATTTTGCCGCTAATCCGTCAAATTGCGCTTTCTTACTTGTAACTTTATTTATGGGGGTTATACTTTGCATATTAGGCCCAGCCCGGAAGGGCCAACTCACCACCTACAACTTATGAATATTATAGAAGTCAGGAATGTTACCAAGGAATACTCCAACCACGTTGCCCTGGACGATGTAAGCATTTCGATTCCCAAAGGGTGTATTTTCGGTTTACTTGGTCCGAATGGAGCTGGAAAAACGTCGCTGATCCGGATCATTAACCAGATCACCGGGCCGGACAAAGGTGAAATTCTTTTTGATGGGCAATTATTAAACCAAAGCCACATTTCCCGGATCGGTTACCTCCCGGAGGAAAGGGGACTTTATAAAAAAATGAAAGTCGGTGAGCAACTTCTGTACCTCGCTCAGTTAAAAGGACTTTCGCAGAAGCAGGCCATGGAAAAGCTGAAAACCTGGTTTGTGAAATTCGATATCAAAACCTGGTGGGATAAAAGCGTATCCGACCTGTCGAAAGGAATGCAGCAAAAAGTACAGTTTGTCTCGACGGTACTTCACGAACCCGATCTCATCATTCTGGATGAACCTTTTTCCGGCTTTGATCCGATCAATGCCAACCTGATCCGCGACGAAATCCTGGAATTGAAACAAAAAGGAAGTACCATTATTTTCTCCACCCACCGAATGGAAACGGTGGAAGAACTTTGCGACTACATTGCATTGATCCATAAATCGAAAAAGGTGCTCGATGGCCCCAAAAAGCGGATCAAGGAACAGTTCAAAACGAACTCTTATTTTGTAGAATATAAGGGGAATTTGAACGGGCTGGAAAACAACTACCAAATTTTGAGCGAAAAAGAACTGGAAGACGGTTACCGCCGAACAACCATTCACCTGGACGAGAATACCAGCCCCAACGCGTTGTTATCTAGCCTGTTACCGACCGTTGAGATCCGGGCTTTTGGTGAGAACATCCCGAGTATGAGCGACATTTTTATGCGTTCGGTCAACGAAGTACCCGAAGCCTGACCAACCACTTCTCCCATTTAAACTTCTTCCAAATGCGCAATATTTTTCTTGTTATAAAAAGAGAATACCTGGTGAGGGTTAAGAAAAAGTCGTTTCTGATCATGACTTTACTTGCTCCATTGCTGTTTGTCGGTTTTTATGCCACCGTAATCTGGGTTGCCCTCGGTTCCGTCGATAAAAAAACCGTCCAGGTACTGGATGAAAGCGGCTTGTTCAAAAAAGAATTCAAAGATTCCGAAACCCTGAAATTCGTTTATGTGGATTCCAGCATCGATTCAGCCAAAGCGACATTTAAAGCCAGCGATGCCAATGCATTGGTTTTTATTCCAAAAAATGTGATCAGAGAACCGAAAGGTGTTCGGATTTATGCGGCAAAGAACGTCAGCATGGATTTGAAATCGGAGATAGAAAAGGTTATTGAGAAACAAATCGAAGACATTAAACTGTCGGAAGCCGGGATTACGCATAAAATTCTGGAAGATTCGAGGGTGAATGTGAGCTCTGAAACAATCAGCCTGAGCGAGGAAGGTGAAAAAACGAGCAGCTCGGGTGCGGCAACCGTAATCGGCGGGATCTGCGCATTCCTGATCTATATGTCCGTTTTTATATATGGTACCCAGGTCATGCGTGGAATTACTGAAGAAAAGACCAGTCGCATTGTGGAGGTGATTATTTCGTCCGTAAGACCATTTGAACTGATGCTCGGAAAGATCATTGGCGTCGCGCTCGTAGGTCTTACCCAATTTGTACTCTGGATCTTACTTACAACCGCATTAACCAGCGCGACTTCGGCGGTTTTGAGTAGCCGGATGCCAAAGGATTCGCCGCAGATGCAGCAGGAAATGGACATGATACAGAAAGGTATGCCTAACCAGAATATGCCCGGCGGCAATGTGGAAAATCCGGTGGCCGAAGTTCTCGGAGCTGTAAACAGTTTGAATATTCCGCTGATCCTGGGATGCTTTTTATTCTACTACCTGGGTGGCTACCTGCTTTACAGCGCACTTTTCGGCGCGGTAGGTGCGGCTGTTGATAACGATGCCGATACCCAGCAATTCATGCTGCCGATTACATTACCTATTATTTTTTCCTTTGTTTTTGCTCAATTCGTACTCCGCGATCCGGACGGTACACTCGCCTTCTGGACGTCCATGATCCCTTTTACGTCGCCCATCATCATGATGGTCCGGATTCCTTTCGGCGTGCCGGCTTGGGAAATTGCTCTGTCGATGGTACTGCTGGTTTTAGGTTTTATGGGTACTACTTGGCTTGCAGCGCGGATCTACAGGGTTGGGATATTGATGTATGGAAAGAAAGTCACGTATAAAGAGCTGGCAAAATGGATATTCTACAAATGATCTCTTAACACTTTTTAAGAGAGTGAAAACCTTGCCGTTGTGGTAAAATTGCTAATTTTGCCGATCATTGATAAAACTGCCCGGTGAGAGCGACTATCTTCACGTTGTGCATTTAAACTTTTCAAATTTACTTTCTTTCAGATGACCCGTTTCAACCGTTACAACAACCTTACGGGTTGGATTGTATTCGCAATAGCATTCGTCACCTACGCACTCACAGTTGAGCGAACAGCCAGTTTTTGGGATTGCGGCGAGTTTATTGCCTGTGCATTCAAGTTACAGGTTCCTCACCCACCCGGTGCACCTTTTTTCTTATTAATTGGCCGCCTTTTCTCCCTTTTGGCATTCGGTGATCTCACTAATGTAGCTTACTGGATCAACATGGTTTCCGTGCTGAGCAGCGCATTTACCATTCTTTTCCTGTTCTGGACGATCACGCTGCTTGTTCGCAAACTGATCTCAAAGACTGATTCCGAACTGACCCAGGGTGATATCATACTTTTAATGGGCGCGGGGATTGTCGGTTCACTTGCTTATACCTGGTCCGATTCCTTCTGGTTTTCCGCGGTTGAGGCCGAGGTTTACGGGATGTCATCGTTCTTTACCGCCATTGTGATCTGGGCTGTTTTTAAATGGGAGCGCGTCGAAGATCCTGCTGCTGAGAACCGCTGGCTGATCCTGATCGCCTACCTGGTGGGACTTTCCATTGGCGTCCATTTGCTGAACCTGGTAACAATTCCTGCATTGGCGCTGGTTTATTATTTCAAAAAATACCCTAAGACAAGCGTTTTCGGAGGGATTCTTGCATTTGTCGGTGGGCTCGTTGTTCTGGCGATCATTAATTCCGGTATTATTCCCGGGCTGCCAAGTGTTGCCGGGAAATTCGAGATCTTTTTTGTCAATTCGCTGGGCATGCCATATAAGTCCGGTGTGATTTTCTTCATTGTTATTTTCATCGGCGCGCTCATCTGGGGAATCCGTTATTCGCATCAGAAAGAGAAAGTTCTATTAAATACCGGCCTGCTTTCGCTGGCATTTGTCCTGATAGGCTACGCAAGTTACCTGATGGTTTTAGTTCGTGCCGAGTACAATCCGCCCATTAATGAAAACAATCCGAATGATGTTCTGAGCTTCGTTTCATACCTGAAAAGAGAGCAGTACGGCAGCCGCCCGCTGCTTTACGGGCCCTCTTTTGTTTCAAGACCAATCAGCCAGAAACGTGGTGCGCCGATGTACCGCAAGCAGGATGGCAAATATGCCATTTACGACTATCGTCCTGAATATGAGTACGAACCGGGAAGCAGCATGTTGTTGCCAAGGATGTACAGTACCCAATCCGGGCACCCGCAGCTTTACCAGCAAATGACCGGACTTGCAGAGGGACAAAAGCCGACGATGGTCAACAACCTGTCGTTTATGTTCAGGCATCAGATCGGGCACATGTACTGGAGATATTTTCTCTGGAATTTTGTGGGAAGAGAAAGTGATGAGGAAGGTGCGGGAAATATGCTTCCCTGGAATGCCGGCAAGAAATATCCGGAGCCCATTGAGAACAACAAGGCGCATGATAACTTCTTTATGCTGCCGTTTTTACTGGGACTATTTGGCGTCGTGATCCTTTATTTCCGACAAAAACGCGACTTACTCGTGCTCGGGCTTTTGTTTCTTCTTACCGGAGTCGCATTGGTGGTTTACCTCAATTCACCGCCTACCGAGCCTCGCGAAAGGGATTACATTTATGTTGGGTCATTCTATATATTCTGTATCTGGATCGGTTATGGCGTGATCGCTATTGCTGACGCGATCAGTAAATTCATTCAGAATGCTACCACGCGTGCTGGCGTTGCAACTGCATTGGGGTTAGTTGTACCTGTCATTATGGGCGCCAAAGGTTGGGATAACCATAATCGCAGCCATCGCTACCACTCTGTGGATTTTGCCAAAAACCTCTTGAACTCGTGCGCACCGAATGCGATCCTGTTTACCGGTGGGGATAACGATACGTTTCCATTATGGTACGTTCAGGAAGTGGAAGGTTTCCGTACCGATGTTCGTGTGTGTAACCTTAGCTTGCTGGGTACCGACTGGTATATCGATCAGATGAAACGCAAAACATACCTGTCGGAAGCATTGCCGATTTCACTGGAAAAGGGCAATTATGCTTTTGGTAAAAACGATATTGTGCCTTTCTATGAGATTCCAAGTGTCAAAAACGGGATTAATCTGAAAGAATACCTTGGCCTTGTAAAACAGGAAAACAAAGCGATCCAGGTTCCGTTGACGAGTGGCGATATGACTTCCATTCTTCCTTCGTCGGTTTTGTTCCTGCCTGTGAATGCAGAAGCGGTTAAGAAAATGAATATCATTAAAAGCGACCTGCTTCCGTTTGTGAGTGATTCGATCAGCTGGACAATCGGGAAAGGTGATTTGTATAAATCGGACCTGATCATGCTGGATATCATCGCAACCAATGACTGGAAACGTCCGATCTATTTCTCATCTACATTAGGCGGGTCAAGCTATTTGAACCTCAAAGAATACATGCAGCTGGAAGGTTACGCATATCGGTTGTTGCCGGTAAAAGTACCAGGTGCGAGCGATGGCTACGTGAATGCGGATGTGATGTACAACAACTTGATGACCAAAATGTTCTGGCGTGAACTGGATAATCCGAACACGTATTACGACAACACATATCTCGGCTCGCCGGTAGCTACTGCGCGTATTGCATTTTTAAGGTTAGCTGGCCAGCTGATTGCAGACGGCAGAAAAGACGAAGCCAAAAAAGCGATTGATAAGTCGCTGGCTACCATGCCGGACAAGAGCATTCCATACGATCAGTTTTCGGCAAACTTCATCGGGCCGTTATTCGACCTTGGAGAAACGAAACGTGGTTTGGAGATCGCTGAAACCATGGCAAACCGCGCCGACGAAGTGCTGACGTGGGCCAAAGAAAACGGCACAACAAAACGTCGTGACAGCAATGTGTACCTGTATATCCTGCAAATCATTGTACAGGAATGCCGCGAAGCTAAACAGGAAGCAGCCGCTAAGAAATACGAGCTTGTATTCCAAAAACACCTCGCCGCTCTTAATATGTATGGCGGGCAGTAGCTCCCTTCGATTGCGCTCAGGGTGACAACGAATTGTCATTCTGAGCGCAGTCGAAGAACGCTACTTCTAATCCATCTTTACCTTCACCCAAACCAGCCGGTGGTCAGAACTTGACTCGCGTTTCTCGACAAGTTCGGCCATCGGCTCGTTTTTGGCTGGCCAGAATACCCCGCTATCCAGGACCTGAAACCCTTTTTTTGACGGTAACACATAATCCGCCCGCATTCTCCAGAAAGCGGTGTGATTTCTGCTGAATGCATTCGAGGCACTATGTTCCGCTCCGCCTTTGCTTGCCGGCGCCATGGAGCTGTTCACATTTGGATTGGCTAAAAGTGATTTGATCCCGGCCGAAATCGCATTGCCTTCGTCAGGTGAGGCATTCTGGTCGCCCAGTATTACAAAACGCGAACCTGCTCGCAAGCCGCCTTTTGCGCCTTTATCATCATAAATATATCCGGCCTTTCCCTCGTTGATGTAGTCATTCCAGAAACGGATCTCGTCATGGTTACGTTTTCCATTGCGGTCTTCGGCGCCGTCGAAGCTCGGAGGCGTTGGGTGGCTGGCCAGAAAGTGGATCGTTTCGTTACCTACTTTTACAGGAATATCCCAATGCGATTTGGACGAAAGCGGAAACTGGTTCCAGGCGTCTGGCACGTACCAGTCACTTCCATCCGCTTTTTTAATCGTTAATGCACCTGGCATGTCTTTCCATTTGAAATGCTGAAATGTGCGGACCTGCGCCGTTTCAATCGGGTACTTCGATAAAAGTACCATTCCGTATTGCCCCGGATAATTGCCGAATCCCCATGCATCATTTCCATACTGGTCCATTTTTCCGTCGTTGTTCAAATCGTAGGGACTTGGCTGGCCGGTATTTACAGTTGAATAATAGTAATACGGGAAGTCAATGCCTTTCAATCCATCTGCATCTTCCTTCAAATAAGCTTTTACAAATTGCAGAACACCTGCATCAGGATCTTTGATGTAGTCAAATTCATTGAGCAGGATCACATCCGGCCGAACCGTTTTAATAATCTTCGCGATATTTTTGATCTGCGCATTCTGGCCAGATGCAAGCTCTTTGACCAAAACCTGCTCCGAATTGCCGGGAGTGCCGCGAGGAAAGTAATTTTCAGCCTCCATACTCACGTTGTAAGTCGCGAATGTGAGCTCGGCAGGAGCGGGAGATTGGGCGAATAATGTGCCACAATTAAACATAAGGAAAGTAAGGATGACTTTTTTCATTGCATTGGGTTGATGACAATTGTTTGTCAAAAGTACGGTTTGATCAAACTAAAAAGAGCCACTTCAATGCAGAAATGGCTCTTTTTGTATATTAAGTTTTTATTAATCAATGAAAGAAATCCTTCATTTTATCGAAAAAACCCTTCTCGTTCTTTCCCGGCTTAGGCTGGAAATTCGGAGAATGACGCAACGATTCGAGCGTTTCGCGTTCGTCGGCAGAAAGTTGCTGAGGCGTCCATACATTGATATGGACCAGCTGATCTCCTTTTCCGTACCCATTCAGGTCTTTAATTCCTTTGCCTTTCAAACGAAGGATTTTGCCGGCCTGCGTTCCCTGCTCTACGGTAATCCTCGCTTTTCCGTCGATGGTCGGTATTTCCACGGAAGTACCCAATGCAGCGTCTACAAAGCTTAAATGCATGTCGAACACCACATTATTGCCATCTCTCTTCAATTGCGCATCTTCTTCTTCCTCGATTACGATCAGCAGATCGCCGGCTACTCCGCCACGCGCAGGAACATTCCCTTTGCCAGACATTGAAAGCTGCATTCCTTCTGCCACACCACCCGGGATGTTCAGCGTGATCAGATCGTCCTGCAATAATCTTCCTTCTCCCGCGCACGAATCGCAGCGTTCGCTGATAATCTTTCCGTCGCCGTTACAAGTCGGGCAGGTGCTGGTCGAAACCATTTGTCCGAGCATGGTACTTACCACTTTTCGTACCTGTCCCGTTCCATTACAACCGTTACAGTTCGTTAATGAAGTACCGTGTTTCGCGCCGTTTCCGCCGCAGGTTGTGCAGGTTACGTGGCGTTTTACCTTTATTTTTTTCTCAGTACCGTTCGCAACTTCTTCCAGGTTCAGTTTTAATTTGATACGTAAATCCGACCCTTTTCTCACACGACGGCCATTTCCGCCACCCTGGCGTCCGAAAATATCGCCGAATGGGCTGCTATCTCCGAAAATATCGCCAAACTGGGAGAAGATATCATCCATGGAGAATCCGCCGCCAAATCCGCCTGCACCTGCTCCGGATGCACCGCTCACACCGGCATGACCATATTGATCATAACGTGCGCGCTTGTTTTCGTCGCTCAGGATACTGTATGCTTCCGCCGCTTCTTTAAATTTATCTTCGGCAGTAGGATCATCCGGGTTTTTGTCCGGATGGAATTTGATTGCCAGCTTTCTGTAGGCTTTCTTAATGTCATCGGCGCTCGCACCACGATCCACTCCAAGTACCTCGTAATAATCTCTTTTCTTTGCCATTTTAGTTGCTTAATAAATGCTGTAAGGAAGGTTGGGCCAGATCAGGAGCCTACGATCACCTTGGCGTAGCGAATAACTTTATCGTTAAGGTAATACCCTTTTTCAATCTCATCAATCACTTTCCCTTTCTGATCCTCGCTGGGGGCGGGAAACTGCGCAATCGACTCATGTATCTCAGCATCAAAGCTTTCACCTTTCGATACCATCGGTTTTAAACCTTTTGATTCAAGCGCTTTAAAAAGTTTGGTGTAAATGAGGTCAACACCTTCTTTTAACGCCTCGATATCTGTCGAAGAATCGAAAGAAACTTTTGCACGCTCAAAATCATCTACAATCGGCAGAATAAGTTTCACAGTGTCAGCGCTGGCACCGGAGATCATGTCCAGTTTTTCCTTTGCAGTCCGTCTGCGGAAGTTTTCGAAATCAGCGTACAGACGTAAATATTTATCTTTTAACTCTGCGATCTCCGATTTGGCAGCATCCAGCGGATCTGAGGCTGGTGCAGCTTCATTATTAATTTCCTGACCGGCATTGTCCAAGGGAACCGAATTGGTTGCTTCTTCTTCGCCCACCAGATTGTCAGCTTCTACTGGCTCTTTGTCCTCGTTCATCTCGTATTTTTTGTCTTGATCTATGTTGAATTCTGTATTTTCCGGCATAACTATTAAAATAACGTAAGTTTTTCGACGACCTCATTAACCCTAAATTATTTTGCCAGTGCTAAAATACTGACAAGATGGCATTTTACAATCAATTTGTAACTTTGCAGTATGACTACCGAAGATCTCGTAAGGCAGGAAAGAAGTCAGTTTATCAAAGCAAAAGCTCTCGAAAACGGGTTTGATTTCTGTGGTATATCAAAAGCGGATTTTCTGGAAAGTGAAGCTCCGAGGCTCGAAAACTGGCTAAACCGGAATTACAACGGGGCGATGGGTTACATGGCTAATCACTTCGACAAAAGACTCGATCCCCGCAAACTGGTAGACGGTGCCAAAAGTGTCATCTCCGTTCTTCTCAATTACTATCCCGAAAAAAGGCTGCCGGAAGGTGAGGAAGATCTCAAACTTTCAAAATATGCCTATGGTACCGATTATCATTTTGTATTAAAGGAAAAGCTGGGTTCGCTGCTTTTGGCCATTCAACAGGAGATCGGCGAGGTGTCGGGACGGATTTTTGTGGATTCCGCGCCGGTAATGGATAAAGTATGGGCGGCAAAAAGTGGGTTGGGCTGGGTTGGCAAGCATTCCAACCTGCTGAACCGCGACATGGGCAGCTTCTTTTTTATCGGCGAGATCATCTGCGACCTGGACCTGGCGTACGACGGTCCGATCGGCGACTACTGCGGTACATGTACCCGGTGCATGGATGCCTGCCCGACCGACGCGATCACGGAAGCATTTGTCGTGGACGGAAGCAAATGCATCAGCTATTATACGATTGAATTGAAAGACGCCATTCCCGCGGACGCAGCGGGCAAGTTAGGGAACTGGATTTTCGGCTGTGACATCTGTCAGGATGTGTGTCCCTGGAACCGTTTTTCGAAACCGAACACAACAGAGGAATTCGCTTTGCCGGAGCATCTGGCAGGGTTTACCAAATCAGACTGGACTGAAATTACCGAAGAAATTTTCGCTGAAATCTTTCGCCGTTCTCCCGTGAAACGGACAAAATACGCTGGTTTGAGACGAAATATCGAATTTGTCATATCCTCTGAATAAAAAGCACAATTAATATAAACCTCTTATATTTGAGTTCGGGAGTTCCTTTCGATGACTGAATAAAAGACTCAAAAACATGAGAAAACAATCTGTCAATCTTTGGGCGGTGCTTGTTTGTGTGGTGATAGGACAAGTGATTCCAGCTTTGTGGTATAGCTTTTTTTCAGAGAAGTGGATGGCGTTGAACGGCTTCACGATGGAGCAAATGAAGTCAGCCGGCAGCCCCGCTCCCTACCTCGCCAGCATTGTTTCTTCTTCTTTTACCGCATATACAATCGCGTGGGTTTTTACCAAGATACCCATTAAATCACTCCTCTTCGGATTTCTTACCGGGTTGCTTTTTGGCATTGTGTTCGTTCTTTTTGAGACGATCGTGAAAGACATGTTCGCCCTGAAACCACTTCTTTTGTCGCTGCTCAACGGCGGTGTGAGTGTGATCGTCTATACAATTACCGGTAGTATCCTGGGCATCTGGCGCAAGTACGACTAGTCCCTCCCGTTATCTATTTCCTTTCTTATTATAGTGCTAGTTCAATATACCTGATTTAGTGCCGATCACTTCTTGCTTTTCAGGTTTGCCTTGTTTTTTCAATGCATTGATTTTCGACCCTTACGAAGTTCATTCCGGTGCCCAGGAAGTGCCAAATATTAATTTGTGTTTCGAGCACGCAACAAAATATTCGCATATTTATTAACTGTTATTTCGACAAATAATATTTTATGTATAGGCATTTTATAGCGTTTTGGCGTCTAAAAACTGACTTCTTTCAAAATATTAGTTTAGTGCAATTAAATTTCGCAAAATAAATTGCTTAATATGTTTAATAAATTTAAATTTCATAAAAAATCAAAAATCCCAATTAAAACCTATGAGAAGAACTTTACGGGTGATGCTACTTACATTAATGCAGGTAGTATTTTTTATTTACACATCAGAAGCCCAGGACCGGCAAGTAACGGGAAAGGTAAATGATGAAAACGGCGCAGGATTGCCGGGGGCAAATATCCTGATTAAGGGCACGACACGTGGGACGAATACCGATACAGAGGGAAATTTTAGCCTATCGATCGACGGAAGTGGTATCCTGATCGTTTCGTCTGTGGGTTATTCCTCCAAAGAGATCTCAGTAACGCCATCGGTGTCAAATCTGACGATTAGCCTGGATCCCGATATTCGTAACCTCGGGGAAGTGGTAGTAACTGCGCTCGGTATTTCAAAGGAGCAGAAGACGCTCAGTTACGCTACGCAGGTGATTAACACGGAAAACTTCTCCAAAGCCCGTGAATTGAACGTCGCAAACTCACTGTCTGGCCGGGTTGCCGGTTTGGACATTGTGCGTTCGTCTTCCGGTGTGGGTGGTTCAAGCCGAGTGGTTTTGCGTGGTGATCGTTCAATCACAGGCAATAACCAGGCTCTGATCGTCGTGGATGGTGTTCCTATCGATAACTCCAATTTCAGTCCGACGAACGGAAATGGTGGCCGTGATGCGAGCGATGGTCTTTCCAGCATCAATCCGGACGACATAGAATCCATTAACGTTTTGCGCGGAGCTTCTGCAACTGCATTATACGGTAGCCGCGCAGCAAACGGTGCATTGCTGATCACTACCAAAAAAGGCACTGTACGTAAGGGGATCGGCGTAAATATCAACAGCACGTTCCAGGCAGAAAATGCGATGCAGCTGCAAAACTTCCAGAATGTATATGGACAAGGGGTAGAAGGTAAGTTTTTCCCGAACAGCGAGTTCAGCTGGGGCCCAAAAATGGACGGCCAGCAAGTGGCTGCCTGGGGGCCGGATCCTGAAACCCAGGGTAAAACATTTGCTTATTCTCCCAATCCGAATTCCTACAAGGATTTTTATTCCACAGGAACATCATTCGCCAATTCGCTTTCTCTGACAGCGGGTAACGAGAAGGTTCAGACTTACTTTTCTTATACGAATACGAATGCGAAAGGTATTGTTTCAAACAACAAGCTGAGCCGCCATAACTTTAACCTCCGTTTGTCGAGCCAGATCAACAGCAAATTGTCATTTGATGGTAAGATCACGTATCTGAGTGAAAAGATCGATAACAGACAACAAACCGGAGAGTCATTCGCCAACCTGCAGCGTCACATTCTGCGTTTGCCAAGAAGCATTTCTTTGGAACAGGCACAAAATTATGACTATGTCGATCCTTCCACAGGCCAGTTGAAACAAAACTACTGGAACCCGGGATCCAATGGTGGCCAAAACCCTTACTGGATCAAAAACCGTGTGTTGGCAATTGACAACCGGGACCGTATTTACGGCTTTACTTCACTTAACTACAAGCTTACACCCTGGTTTACATTAATGGGCCGCGCAGGGTATGACAAGTACATCGATAAGTTTGAAGGTAAATGGTACACCAATACCTACACCATTGCTGATTTCGGTGATTATCAAACCAACTGGCGGGATAATTCAGAGTTGAACCTTGACTTGTTCGGTTTGGTCAGCAAGCAATTCAGTGAAGACTTCAAACTGGAAGCGACGATCGGTGGTAACATCCTTCAAAGAGATTATGTAAACCATCAAACGCTGAACAATCAGTTGAACCGTGAAAACCTGTTCGTGACAACCAATGCAAGAAACTCGGTTACCAACAGAACCATCACACAAACTCGCAAACAAGGTGTGTTTGCTTCTGCTGACTTCATCTGGAAAGACGCTTTGACGGTATCGGCTTCTGCAAGAAATGACTGGTCGTCTACACTACCTAAGGAAAACCAATCGTATTTCTTCCCGTCAGTAGGTGCGGCCGCGGTGCTTTCAAGCCTTTTCCAATTACCTGCGGCGATTTCTTTTGCAAAAGTGAGAGGAAGCTACGCACTTACAGGGAATGATGCCCGTCCTTACCTGCTTGCGCAAACCTATTCTTACGTGGCGGGCGGCGCCAATGGTTACATTATCAGAGACAACATCAAACCTTTCCCTGATCTGAAACCGGAAATCACAACTGCTCAGGAAGTTGGGTTAGAATTGAAATTGTTCAAAAACCGGATCGGACTTGATCTTTCCTTATATAAAAGCAATTCGAAAAACCAGCTGTTTGAGCTCGCATTGCCACCTGCATCCGGCTGGACAACGCAGTATATCAATGCAGGAAATGTACAGAACAAAGGTATAGAGCTGACTATGAGCCTGGCCCCGGTCAAACTCAACAATTTTACCTGGAATATTGACCTGAACTATGCCCGAAACGTAAACAAGGTCATCAAGCTGTCGGACGAGCTGAAAATCCTTCCATTGACAAGTGATTTCATGAACTTCATGCGAGCCGAGGAAGGAGAACCACTTGGACAGATTTACAGCCGCGGATTCGCGAGAGATAATCAGGGCCGCGTGATTGTTAACCCAACGGGTCTGCCAAAAGTTAGTGATGGAACCACAGTTCCATTGGGAACTTCCCGTCCGGATTGGACGGGCGGTGTTACCAACCGGTTTTCATACAAAGGATTTAACCTGAGCTTCCTCATCAGCGGAAGGATCGGTGGTGTGGTAACGTCATTCACCAATGCGGTTATTTATGCAGATGGTGTAACTGAAGAAACCCTTGCGGGCCGCGATGGAATGGTGGTAGAAGGAGTACAGGCAGACGGAAGTGCTAACACCGTTTCCATAACTTCTGAAGCTTACTGGAAATTTGTAGGCGGACGTAACACGCCGATCGGAGAAGCATTTACGTACAGCGCTTCCAACATCCGGTTAAGAGAAGCAACATTGGGTTACAGCCTGCCGCAAAGTGTCATTGGCAAATCGCCATTTCAGGCAGTTTCGCTGTCGCTCGTTGGACGTAACCTGTTCTTTTTGATGAATAAGGCAAAAGGGTTCGATCCTGAGCTGGTAGCTGGTTCGGCTAATACTACGGTTGGTCTGGAGTCGTTTTCGATGCCGCCGACACGCACGATTGGTGTGAGTCTGAACTTGTCATTTTAATTGTTAAATATTGAGACCTATGAAAAGGAGTCATAAATTAATATCATTCGCTCTCGTTGTGGCAGTTGCCACGGGTACCTATTCCTGTACCGACAGTTACGAAGAGATTAATACAAATAAAACGAAGCTGACCGAACTGGATGGTTCAGCGATCGGTAATGCTTTTGCAGCCGCACAATACCGTTCGATCCAGGCCAGCTGGCAAACGTACCAAAGCCTTTTTGCCGATTTGCAGGGACAATATTTTGCAAACATCGCCCAAAACTTTTCTTCCGACAGGAACGTAATGGTGGGTAACTGGCTGAATGGTGCGTGGAGTGGATTTTACGGAACTGCCATACCGCCGTTATTGGGGGTTTTGGACGCGACTAAGCCGGGTGGCCCGAACGAGAATGCAGCGCAATATGCCATTGCGAACATTTGGAAAGTGTATATGTATCTGCCCCGTACCGACTACTGGGGACCAATCCCGTACTCGGAGGTTGGAAACGGTTTGAGCAGCGTTAAGTACGACACGCAGGAAGCGATTTACAAGGATTTCGTAAAAACACTCGCAGAATCCACAGCTTCATTGGGTGCTTTTAAAGGTACCAATGTATACGCCACCAACGACCAGATTTATGCCGGAAGTGTCGACAAATGGATCCTTTTTGCAAATACCCTGCGCCTGCGTATTGCCATGCGTATGTCTAAGGTTGAGCCTGCATTAGCCAAAACAGAGGCGGAAGCAGCCGTTGCCGGCGGAACACTGGCTACCAATGCGGACGATGCATTCCTAAAAGTGACTGCCAACTCCTTCAATCCGATGAACCAGGCTACGGCATGGAACGAGTTCCGTATGAGCGCTGCCATGGAAAGCGTTTTGAAAGGATATGCGGATCCGCGGATCAGTAAATTCTATGCGCCGGTTCCGGGAACCACAAACACCTACAAAGGTTTGCGGAACGGTTATACGCAAGGTCAGCTGGGAGCAGAAGAAAACAATGCAAACAAAACTTCCAATGTCGCGGACGCATTTCTTCCTGCTGTGCAGCAAAGCAATCCATTCGCGATCTTATATGCTTCTGAAGCTTACTTCCTAAAAGCGGAAGGAGCATTGAAAGGCTGGAATATGGGTGGAACTGCCAAAGACATGTATGAGAAAGGAATTGAGACAGCTATGAAGCAATGGGGAATTGCCGACGCGGCAACCATTACCGCTTACGCCAATGGTACAACGTCGCCGGTTGCGCTGAACGACATGGTAAAAACGCCTGCATTGACGGACGTTCCCGTGAAATTTTCGGCGGATCCGACTAAACAGCTTGAACAGATCATTACCCAGAAATGGTTGGCCAACTATCCGAACGGACACGAGGCTTGGGCGGAGTACAGAAGAACAGGTTATCCCAAGCTTTACGCGAGGGTTAACTCGGACAATCCGGATTCACCGGCCAATGCGGTGGTTCGTCGTACTCCTTTTGTAACAGGCGAATACCAGTCCAATGCAGCGGCGGTTGAGGCGGCAGTTGGTTTGCTCGGTGGCGCGGATAAATCCAGCACGAGATTGTGGTGGGACAAGCCCTGATTTGGTATTTTGATATTCGGTGGTCCCGATGTTAATAAAGCATGAGGCAGACTTTCGTCTGCCTTTTTGCTGTTCTATCCTTCTCTATCTGTTCAAAAATCAATTTTTCAGTCTATGAGGTACCTCTATTTCATTCTACTGATCGTGCTCGCAGGTTGCGACAAAAAAGAAACTTTGTTTACCCGCCTGGATTCGGGGAAAACAGGTATTGACTTTAATAATTATGTCGAAGAAGACGCGGATAATAATGTGTTGCGATATGGTTATTTCTACAATGGCGGGGGCGTCGCGGCGGCGGATTTCAACAATGATGGCCTGATCGATCTGTATTTTACCGGCAACATGGTCGCCAACAAGTTATATCTCAATAAAGGCGATTTTGAGTTCGAGGATATTTCCGAAAAATCAGGTACCGGATTGAATGATGGCTGGAAAACAGGCGTATCCGTCGTGGATATCAATGACGATGGCTGGATCGATATTTACGTTTCCCGAGCGGGCGCACAAGATCCGCGGTTGAGGACGAAACTACTTTACGTCAACAATGGCAAAACAGCTGACGGAATTCCCTCATTCACTGAGAAAGCAGCAGAGTATGGTCTGAACGACCCTTCCTATACAACCCAGGCTGTATTTTTCGACTACGACCGCGACGGTGATACAGACTGTTTTTTACTGAACCATTCGGTGCAGCAATATGCGGGTTTCAGTACGCTGCTCGCTACATACCGGGCGCAGCGAAACGATGCATATGGAAATAAGCTTTTGCGAAACGATGGCGGAAAGTTCACCAATGTCACCGATTCGTCGGGCATTGTTTCGAATATTCTCAGCTTCGGTTTGGGGGTTAATATCAATGATTTCAACAGCGACGGCTGGCAGGATATTTACATTGCGAATGATTACAATGAAAACGATTACCTTTATTTAAATCTGAAAAACGGCAAATTTAAAGAAGTGATCCGGGAAGCAACCGGACATGTTTCCATGTTTTCAATGGGTACTGATGCCGCCGACATCAACAACGACGGTCTGCCCGACATCATCACGCTGGATATGCTCCCCGCATCGAATGAACGCATTAAGCTCACTTCGGGCGATGATAATTATGACAAGTATCAGCAGCTTATCCGGGCTGGTTTTCATGATCAGACCATGCGTAATATGCTGCAATTGAATAATGGAGTAAATCCAAATGGCGTCCCCGTTTTCAGCGAAATCGGGCAGCTGGCGGGTGTTTCCAATACGGACTGGAGTTGGGCGGCATTAATGGCCGATTTCGATAACGATGGCTGGAAGGATATTTTTGTGTCGAACGGTTATGCGAGAGATTATACCAATATGGAATTTCTCAAATACTCGACGGACAAGCAGCTCGAAGCTGGACAAAGTGGCAAATCACCAACGCAAATGGAGGTAATCGCCCAAATGCCGCCGATCAACGAACCGGACTATATTTTTCAGAATCAGAAAAACCTGACTTTTACCAAAAAAACATCTGAATGGGGTTTTGATAAAGAAAATCAATCCAATGGAGCGGTTTATGCTGATCTGGACAACGACGGAGATCTTGATCTTGTCGCGAATAATGTGAATCAAAAAGCATTTATATACCGGAATAACGCGGAAACCAAACTTGCTAACAGATCCCTGCAGGTGAAGCTGGAATCGCCAAAATATGCGTTTCTGGCCGGGGCTAGAATCGAAGTATACTCGGATTCGCTCTCTCAAACCCAAACGTTCATGCCTGTGAGAGGCTTTCAGTCTGCACAATGGGATAAGGTTCATTTTGGTTTGGGAAATGATAAAACCATTGATTCCCTGATTATAACCTGGGCGGATGGTAATAAACAAGTCCTGAAAAATCCACCGCTCGAAAAACTTCTGACATTGAAATATACCGACGCCGGGAAGTATCCGGAATCGCCTGTTACTAAGCCTGCGGCACTCTGGGAGCAAACTTCACTGGTCGATTTCAAACATGCCGAAGACCTGCGCAACGATTTCCGGATCCAGACTTTGCTGCCCGGTATGCTTTCCATTCAAGGCCCGCATATCGAACAAAAAGACCTGAATGGCGATGGTACGGACGATTTTTATGTTGGCGGCGGCAGAGGTCAGGCTGGTTCCTTGTTTTTAAGTTCGGAGGGGACGTTCAGGAAGTCGCCCCAGCCGGAATTCGTGCAGGATGCCGCATTTGAAGATGCGGATCTGGTATTTTTTGATGCGGATAACGATGGCGATTCGGATTTGCTGGTAACCAGTGCGGGTTATGAGCTGAATGCAGGCGACCCATTGTTGCTGCCGCGTTTGTATCTGAATGAAAATGGAAACTTCAAAAAAACTGATTTGCCCAAAGTCGGCGTGAATGCGGCCGCCGTAACGGCCGCCGATGTGGATAAAGATGGCGATCAGGATCTGTTTCTCGGCACGCGCGTCACGCCCGGCCGCTTCCCTGAAAGTACGGGAGGGATTTTATTGATCAATGACGGAAAAGGAAGGTTTACGGATCAGACAAAAAACATGGCGCCGCAATTGTCGGAAGCTGGAATGGTTACCGATGCTTCATTTCAGGATCTGAACAAAGACGGTTATCCCGAGCTGATTTTGACTGCTGACTGGAAGAACATTCAGGTGTATGGCAATGCGAAAGGAAAACTGACAAATGCGAGTGAAACCTGGGGTACTGCTAATTCAAATGGCTGCTGGAATATACTGCACCCGGCCGACCTGGATCAGGACGGCGATATTGATTTTGTAGTCGGAAATATGGGAACAAACTGGCAATGGAACCTTACTTCTCCTGAGGGATTGTCGCTCTATGCGTCTGATTTTGATAAGCTGGAACGGCTAGTGCCGGTAGTAAGTGTGATTGAAAAGGGAAAAGAATATCCCTACGCCAGTCGCGACGAGCTGCTCGACCAGATCCCGTCCCTGAAAAAGAAATACACCAATTACGTGGACTACTCCAAAGCCTCACTGCAAGAAATGCTTCCGGGCGAAAAACTGAAAAATGCTTTAAAATTGGGAGCACGGGAGTTCAGGAATGGCATTCTGGAAAATAAGTCGGGTAAGCTGGTATTTCGTCCGCTGCCGGTGGAGGCGCAATTCGCGCCCGTACATGCGATTTCCATTACCGATATGAATGCAGATGGAAAGTCCGACATCGTTATCGGCGGCAATGTGAAGCAAACACGGGTTCGGATCGGGAAAAATGACGCCAGTCTGGTACAGGTGTTTTTGAATGCCGGCGGGTTGAATTTCAGATATTTACCTCAATCCAAAAGCGGCTTTTATGTAAATGGCGATGTGCGGGACCTGGCCGTCATCAACGCTAAAAATGCAGTGTATCTGCTTGGTGCGGTGAATAATTCGGCGGTGATCAGTTATAAACTGCGAGCGGCCAAAAATTGATTTTCCGGCGTGTCAGTATTTCAGAAATCAAAAAGTAACATCGTCAAGCCGCCAATCGGGAAAATTAAGGGGTTTAATTTTCCCGATTTTATAGTGAAATAGGTAGTTTTGAAATCAACTGTGTTCTTCTTGCTTCCAAAATCCATGCGGATACTTGTCTTATTTTTCCTCACCTGGTACCTTGCATCCCCCGGCTTACATGCGCAATCGACCCAGGCCGAGTGGAAAAAAGGCAGAGATCAGCCGTCACATAAACCGGTGCCGAAAGAACAGGAAGCAGCGAAATCTGCGTTGCCCAAATGGACTTTTGGAATAAACGGAGGATATGGATACCGGTTGTTCCGGGCTGGGAATGTAACAACCGCTGCCAATGAAAAATACATTAAAAGTTTAAAGTCCGGCATTGTTTATGGCGGCCATTTAAGCTACTACCCATGGACCAGATTCGGTTTCGGGCTTCGGTATGAAAAGTATCAAAGCCAGGCTGAGACCGAGGGAGAAATCAGCGAAGATGTAAATATCCAGCATTTGAGCGGACTGTTCACGTACCGGTCCATGTTAAAAAACCACAAAACGGCCGTACTCACATCGTTATTGCTTGGTTATCAGCCTTATCAAAACAAAACCAAAGTGGGAGAGGAGCAGCTGGATTTCAGCGGCAACACCATGGGCTGGGGGGTAAGTGTGGGATTGGAGCATAGGTTGGGTGAAAAATTCAGTCTCAACCTGACCGGCACCGCAATGATGGGCGCCATTTATAAACTAAAAAGAAAAACAGATCTCAACACCGCCACATTGCATTTGTCCAAAGACGACAGCGTGGATCTCTCCCGTTTTTCAGTCACATTAGGATTTGGTTTTTTAAAATGATTTGTTAGAATTGTGACCAGACTTAAGACACGAAATCAACTTCATCATGGCAGAAAGCAAAACGCATACAACTAATTACTTCGATACATTCATAGAGACTGCGGAAGATAGCCCGGTTTCCAAAGCCGAAATGCCACCACAAAAAGGAGACGATAAGACGGTAGCGGGACTGCAGTTCGATATGATTTATGAGAATCCCTATAAATACACGTCGGACGACGTCATTTTCGGCGTTTATGCTTCAAAAAACAAGATCAGCCGGAGCGACATGGAGGAGGAAAGGGAAAAGTTTTTTTCAAAAGGCCAGGCCTGTATGCGTGCCTCTCCTTTGAGTAAACGCTATGGCTGGGGAGTACATAGTAACCAGGATGGCAAAATCGCCATTTATGCCGTTGAATCGCAGGAATATAATCAATTCACTGCCGACGAAAAGTTAAAACACACCCGCGCCATGCGTTCGAAACGAGTTTGAATGCAAGTAATATTTTATAAATAAGTAGGGGAAAAGTTGGACAAAGCAGTCTTGTTTTTGTGATTGGTTGTGTGAGGTAGTATCTTCCTAGCCCAAAACCACCTAAATCCCTTACGAATGAAAATAAAGCATTTTGCAATTTGCTTTCTGGCTGTTCTTGCAACCGGATTAACCTCGCTGCCTGGTTTTTCACAATCTCAAAAAAGTAAAAATAAAAAGCCGCTGGTTGTTTTTGTGACCGGCGACCATGAGTATAGCGGAGAAGAAACATTGCCTCTCGTTGCCGCCGAACTCGAAAAGAATTACGGAATGAGAACCATTTTTCTCAAAGCCTCTCCCGACCACAACAGCGAAAAAAATATTCCCGGCCTCGAAGCATTAAAGGATGCTGATCTCGCCGTTTTCTACCTTCGCTGGCGGCAGTTACCCAAAGATCAGCTTGCTCATATCGACGCGTACCTCAAAACCGGCAAACCGGTAATGGGCTTTCGCACCACGACACACGCATTTAACTTCCCAAAAGGAGATGAAAGTGAAAAATGGAATGCCTTCGGAGAATTTGCACTGAACTCACCTCCGGGCTGGGGCGGGGCCGCGAAGCATACCCATTATGGACATAATAGTAGTACCGACGTCACGGTGATTCCCGAGCAGGCAAAAAACCCAATTCTGACGGGCGTGACCGGCCCTTTCCACGTACGTTCCTGGTTGTACCGCGTGCTGCCCGACTATCCCACCAAAGGTTCTACCTGGCTTTTGATGGGAAAGTCAGTGAATCCTGATAAAGAAGCAATCGAAAATCCGGTCGCCTGGACAGGTACCAATTCGTTTGGAGGGAAAGTTTTCATGACCACGCTGGGCCATCCCGAGGATTTTAGAGTAGAACCGTTTCAAAGATTGGTTATCAATGCAATTCACTGGGAACTTGGCCTTAAAATCCCAAAGGCGTGGAAAGGCAAAATGGATATCCAGGTGCCATACAGAGAGGCTAAATAAGTCCCGCATACTTCCTAAATCCAAACAATTGTATAAGAAAATGTCTAAACCCAGGAAAATCAGCGTCCAGATCTCAGTCATCGTATTTGGACTTGCCATCATTGCATTCAGTGCTTTCAAATTCAACCAGGCACCTGCCATTGCGGTTAACAAAGGTTCTCACATCGTTTTAATAGGCAACAACCTAGGTTCCAGAATGATGAACTACGACAACTTCGAAACGGAGCTGCACGTGCGTTATCCTGAAAACAATCTGTACATCCGTAATATGTGCGACGGCGGGGACACTCCCGGATTTCGGCCGCATGCGAGCAGAAACTCACCCTGGGCATTTCCGGGGGCTGAGAAGTTCCAGACCGAACTAGCTAATCCTTCGCAAAGTGAAGGTCATTTTGAAACACCTGACCAATGGCTGACCCGCCTGAAAACGGATGTGATCATCGGTTTTTTTGGGTATAACGAGTCATTTGAAGGAAAAGAAGGGCTGGCCAATTACAAAGCCGAGCTGGATGCATTCATAAAATATACATTAAGCCAAAAATACAATGGTACTGCATCGCCGCAGCTCGCCATTGTTTCCCCCATCGCATTCGAAGACCTTTCTTCACAATTTGATTTGCCAGATGGAAAGAAGGAAAATGAAAATCTCGCGCTTTATACCAAGGCAATGAAAGAGGTTGTAGGTCAAAATAAAGGAGTTTTGTTCGTCGATGCATTCACGCCTTCGCAAAAATGGTATGCAGAAAGCAAAGCGGCATTGACGATCGACGGTTCGCAGCTGAACGACGAAGGTTATAAAAAACTGGGCGTATTGCTGGTGGATCAGATCTTTGGAAAATCGTCATTAAAAGCCGAGGCAAACAGAAAGCTGGTCCACGACGCAGTTATGGAGAAAAACTGGATGTGGCACAATGACTTCAAAATTCCAAACGGAGTGCACGTGTATGGTCGTCGCTACAATCCGTTTGGCCAGGACAATTACCCTGCGGAAATCGAGAAAATCCGTGAGATGACCGATATACGCGACAAAGCGGTGTGGCTTGCGGCCTCGAAAGGTGAAAAAATGGATGTGGCAGCGGCAGACAAAAACACAAAACCACTACCGGAAGTTAAGACAAACTACAACCCTGAGAAAAACGGAAGCCTCGAATATCTGTACGGACAGGATGCATTGAAAAAACTGAAAGTTCCCGACGGATATAAGATTGAGCTGTTTGCGTCGGAAGAAGAATTCCCCGATCTGGCAAAACCAATGCAAATGTCATTTGACAATAAAGGCCGGTTGTGGATAGCGACCATGCCAAGTTACCCGCATTACAAGCCGGGTGATACCAAACCGAATGACAAAATCATTATTCTCGAAGATACCAACAACGACGGCAAGGCGGACAAACAAACCGTTTTTGCGGATGGTCTGCATTTACCATTGGGATTTGAGATCGCGCCGGAAGGTGTCTACGTCTCGCAGGGAACGAACCTGAAAATTTTTACCGATACAAATGGGGATGATAAAGCCGACAAAAGTGAAATTCTGCTGAGCGGCTTTGATGATCACGATACCCATCATAACAGCCATGCATTCACGGTCGATCCGTCTGGTGCCATTTACTCCGGTGAAGGCGTTTTTCTGCATACCAATGTTGAAACTTCTTACGGGCCGGTGCGCGCCACAAATGGCGGATTTTACCGCTACACTCCGCAGCGCAAAAAACTGGAACGTACTGCGCAGCTTTCAATTCCAAACCCATGGGGAATCGCATTTGACGACTGGGGGCAACCCTTCTTTGCCGAAACATCGAGCCCGGATGTGCGCTGGATGCTTCCGGGCAGTGTTTTGCCGAGGTATGGGGAAGCTACGCATAAATCGGAACAGCTGATCGAGGAAAAACATCGGGTAAGACCGACATCAGGTTTGGAATTCGTGTCGAGCCGCCATTTTCCGGATGAATTACAAGGCGATTTTCTGATCAATAACACCATTGGGTTTCTGGGTACCAAAGAACATACCCTGAAAGATGATGGCACAGGTTACAAAAGTCAGCACCGCCAGGATCTGGTGGTGAGCGAAGACCGCAACTTCCGTCCGGTGGATATGGAGTTTGCGCCGGACGGTTCCCTCTATGTGATCGACTGGCACAACATCCTGATCGGGCACATGCAGCACAATGCACGTGACCCGTTGCGTGACCATTCGCACGGCCGCGTTTATCGTATAACGTACCCTTCCAGGCCCCTGGTAACACCGGCAAAAGTAGCAGGCGCGAGTGTAGAAGAACTTCTAGGTAATTTGAAGTTGCCTGAATACAGAACCCGTTACAGAACGCGGCGTGAGCTGAGAGGCCGGAATGCCTCGGAGGTTTTGCCGAAACTCACTGCCTGGGTAGCAAGTCTCGACAAGAATGATCCACGGTACGAGCATCATGTGTTAGAAGGATTGTGGGTAAGCTGGGGATTAAATAAAGTGGATCAAAAGCTGCTCAAACAAATGCTGAAAGCCAAAGACTTCCACGCCCGCGCGGCTGCGGTAGAGGTTTTACGCTACACGGGACATCAGGTGCCCGACCAGGCCGAGCTGCTTACCCAGGCAGTACGCGATGAAAATGGCCGCGTACGTCTTGTCGCTATTGTGGCCGCATCCTGGATCGGGAAAGAAAAAGGGTTGCCGGTTTTGGCGGAAGCTAAAAAGATGCCGCTGGATAGCTGGATGATCCACGCATACGATGCTGCGGAAGCGCATTTGAAAGGAGAGAATGTGAAGAAAGAAAAAGTGGAGGTTGCCAAAACAAACCTGAAAGGCACCGAACTTGCACTCTATAATACAGGTAAGGAAATCTATGCCAAAGAAGGGTATTGTTCAACCTGTCACCAGCCTGACGGGAAGGGCCTTGCGGCTTCCGGATTCCCGCCGCTTACTTCAAGCAAATGGGTACTGGGAAGTGATGATAGGCTTATTAAGTTAACATTAAAAGGATTGCTCGGCCCGATCGAAGTGAATGGACAGAAGTATCCGGGCCAGGTGCCGATGACCCCGTTTGGTGGTTTGTTGAAAGATGAAGAAGTAGCAGCAGTGCTGACTTATGTACGGAATTCGTTTGGAAACAAGGGAACGGTCATTACACCCGAAAAAGTGAAGCAGGTGCGCGCAGCAACCGAAAGTAAAAAGGACTTTTATTCGCCCGATCAGCTTTTAAAAGAACATCCAATGGAGAAAATGTAGTTATATTAAGTTTTTCTTGTAGTAAATCAAGGACTTTGTATCTGGCACTTATTCGTCTGGTATAAAGTCCTTTTTGCTTTGTATTTTTTCATGTGGTTATATCGTGACATAAAAAAATATTTACTGTTTCATTAACTACTTTGTAATATATTTATAGAATAATTTTAATTTCGAGATAAAATAAATATTACAAAGTTGCAAGCATTTCCATCCCGCGTAAGAAAAACCCTCTTCTTCTCATCGGCATCATGCCATTTTTCGTCAATGGTCAATTGTGATTTATGAAACAAACTGTACTTTCTAAGTGGAGTACTATGCGTGTGTGCATGGTGCTCGCTCTTACTCTTGTCATTTCTGAGCTTTCTGCGCAGCAACGGTACTTCGCCGTCACCCTCGTAAATGAAAACGATTACCCAAACCTGGAAACCATTGAGTCTGCCAGTGAAGTAGGTTGCAACGCAGTGGCGCTGACGATCCAGTGGGGAGCCATTCACGGCAAGATGTCGCGTATCACCAAGGCTGAAAAGGGAGATGCCGCCAACCTGTGGCACCAGTACGACGTGCAGATCGCCAAGGCTGTCTCGCTCGGAATGAAGGTCGCGATCAACATTGCGGTGAGTACCGGCGACGACGCATCAAACAGTAGCAGCGACCGGTACGGGGTTAATACCGCCGATGGTTGGCTGAAGGAGGACCGCATGGTTGTAGCCAATTACGATGGCCAGGAAGCGGTAATGCAAAAATACGGCGGCGCGATCCGGCCAGGGATCAATCTTCAGTTTGTCATGACATCACTTTCGGCCCAGTCTACCAGAGACAGGATCACGAATTTTACAAAAGAGGTCATTCAACGATACAATTATCTTCAAACTGCGGGTAACCTGCTTTATACCAACGTGATTTTCTCACGCCAGGGTGAGGGGGAATTCGAAATGGGCAGCACGAAATACCATTATAACCAGCAGCTTGACATGGGTTCGGCCCTGGCAGATTATTCGGGTGTTACAGCCTCGGCTTATCGTAACTGGCTGAAAGGTAAGTATGGTACCATTACCTATTTGAATTCGGCATGGGGAACTTCCTACTCCTCTTTTGATGATGTCCATCCCAACAAACCTTCCAATTCGACTTTTACAGGCCCGGCGGGGACAGACTGGTTTGTGTTCCGCACGGCGCTCCTGAAAGAGGTAAACGACATTTTTAAAGATGCGGTGAAAAGTGTTAACTCAGGCATCAAGGTGATCAGTCACCACGGTTCGTCTTACGACAGGTTATCCCGGGGGCGCGGCACATTGCATTTCAACGAAATCGCTGCAAATCTTGATGGGATAAAAATTAACGATGGTGTAGAATACGATCATCGGTTTGCTTTGGACTTGCTGAGGAGCAACATGCCGGGCAAATTGTATGTGAATGAGGCTGCGTATATAGATAACATTCAGACAGTCGTGAGGCAGGCGCGGGAAAGCTTTACCCACGGTGCGAATGTGGTATGTATCTTCTATCTCGAAAATGCATTGCAGCATTCGGGAACGGAGGAAGCGTTGCAGGACCTTACAGATACCTGGGTTAAAAACAAGCAGGTGACAAAGCCAACTCCCTCCAACAACAGCAGCTTTACGTTGTCGGACATGATCGCAAGAGACGGTTGCACCACCAATCGGGATAATTACTCAGACGATTGTGATGCTTACAAGAACTGGCGCAATGCGTACAATAATGGCGGAAATATTCCTGTAAATATTTTTCTCAACGACGATGTTACGCCCCAGGGATGTTTTTACAAAGACCTGAAACTTGCTTCAAATGGCCAGGAAGTGAGCGTGATGGTGCCTAATAACCGTGATATCCACGTGACGGGAAACGACTGCCGCGTTATTGCTACCGTAAAAGGGAATGGTCTGAGTAATGGAAATACGCCGCTGACGGCTTCCGTGACGATCGATAACGATGTGAAAAATTACAAGGGTCAGCCATTGGTTCAGCGGCATTTTTACTTTACGCCTGCAAATTCAAATCCTTCCGAGAAGAATGTTACGCTTTATGTGGGCCAGTCGGAGCTGAGCGCTTTCAATGCCGTGAGTTCGGTAAAGCTGCCAAAGGATGCCGCTGACAGCGATAATTTCAAAAATAAGTTGCGGATATTTCAATGGGCGGGCAAGACAATGTCGGGAACTCCGGCCATTATCGACCCGGCTGACACTGCGATCCAATGGGATTCGGTCTTAGGATTATGGCGAATCACCTTCACGGTGAACACCGTATCTTCCTTTTACATTACTGCCGAAAGCGCCACGCCGCTTCCTGTAAAACTGGTTCGTTTTTCTGGTGAAAATATCGAAAATGCGGTCGCGCTGCAATGGGAAACTTCCGAGGAAACTCATAGCGATCACTTCGAGATCGAGCACAGCGAATCGGGGAAAATCTGGAACCTGGCAGGTAGGGTAGCGGCTTCGGAAGAAAGCGCCGTTTTGCAGAAATACACATTTACACACGCCAACCCATCGGCGGGTGAAAACCTGTACCGGTTGAAAATGGTCGATCAGGATAGCACATTTGCCTATTCAAAAATTATTTCGGTGAGCGTCGACGGAGTGGATAAGCTGGTTTTGTATCCCAATCCGGTTGTTGGAAATCACATCCAGCTTCAATATGCAGGTGCATTGCCCGACGTTACATTCTCCGACATGAGTGGTGTCGAAATTCCGGTTGTGACCGAAAAGACCGAGCATGATAAGCTATCGGTGAGAACACAGTCCAAACTCAATCCCGGGCTTTACATTTTAACTGCGGGTTATGGTGCAAAACAGGTCAGATACAAGGTTGTAGTGGTAAATTAAGACAAATGATTTGTAAATTTGGCTGCCTTCCTGCCCCTCTCCGGATTTTGGGCAGGAGGGTTGTCCTACATATTTACACCTATGTCAAGATTCTGGAAATCTGTTATTCCATTTATCCTCACCCTGTTACCTGTTGCCGTTTACCTCATTTACGCTTTCACAAATTCCAGTCCGTTGTTTTTCGCCGATGATTTTCATTTGCTGAAAACGGTGGTTTGGATGCACGATACGGACAGTCTGTCCGAGAAATTCAAACTGCTGATCCAGCAGCATAACGAGCACCGCATTGTGGTGCCCCGGTTGCTCACATACCTCGATTACAAGCTGGAAGGTCACATCAACTGGCCGACGCTGATAGTGGTGGGCAATCTTCTCTGGATCGCGGTCCTTTGGTTTTTCTGGAAAGCATTCAAAAGTCTGAATGTGCCTTTCTGGATGTTTATCCCCATTCCCTGGATCTTTTTACAGCCCCAGTATTCTGACAATGTAACCTGGTCGATCAGCATTCTGCAACAATCCGTGATCGTATTCTGGTTTGGGTTGTTTTGTTTTTTGTGTGCCAAAAGATTGTACAAACAGGCGTTGATCGTAGCTGTAATGGCCACATTTACACACGGTAATGGCATTTTTAGTTTTTTGATCGGTATAACCTTCCTATCCCTCGACCGTAACTGGAAAGGTGCCCTGAAATGGCTGGGCGTTCTTATCCTGGTAGGTCTCATTTATTTCTGGGGATTTGAAAAAGGCCAGAATGCAGATTTTCAGAAAAGCCTTTCGGATCCGGGCCGGCTGATCGCGGCTTTTTTTGCCTTTTTTGGGGCTCTGACCAAAGTTCAGCTTACGAATGCCTTGTACTCGGTTCTTTGCGGGGCAATTTTCGTGCTGGTACTGGGTGTTTTTTTGATACCAAAACTGCTAGCCTATTTTTCCGAAAAACGGGAACTCACTTTTTTTGAAAAGCTTTTGCTGGGAAATGTGCTTTTCGTAGGCATTACAGCGGCTTTGATATGCGTTTCCCGAAGCTGGGGCGGTGTCGAGAATGTGATGGCGCCACGGTATCAGCATTACGCGCCATTTGTCGCATGCTGGGTATATCTGGTCTTGATTCTGGTAACAGCCAAAAGCCTGAGAAATATCGTTGCCTCCGCGTTCATTCTGGCGGCAGTTCTCTTTAACGGGCTATGCTATTTTGTTTACAATGAAGAGATTGTTTACCGGAAAAACGGACTGGTTGCGGATGCAGAAAACTGGGCTGCCAATCACGTCTTTTTAAACTATGCATCATCCTTCAATCAAAACATCAAAGAGCCTTATACGGACGCTGTAAATGAAGGGATTTGTGCAAAAGTGCCCTCGGTGCTGCATATCGAAGGGAAGGGTAAGCTGGCGGACGGTAATGCGATTGTAACCGTTGAAAAAAAGATACTTACCGAACAGGATGCCAGCGGAAGTTATCAGCGCGATTATTTTAAAATAGCAAACACAAGTCTTCGGGGGGCTTCCTTTCTATACCTGCAAAACAGCCTCGACCAGAAAGGCTACTGGCTCGCAACACGCTTCGCAAACGTGGGAATACGCCGCCTGATCACATTCCGGGAGCTTTACAAGCCTGGATTTACTGCTGAATTTCTCACCGAAAATGTTCCCGCCGGCGATTACCGGATTGGTATTCTGAACGATAATCAGTTTGGGTGGACAGCCAGTGTGGTAACAATACAGAAATAACGACGGACTGCCTTCAACGGTTCGTTTTTAGCGGTGTTATCCCTAGGTTAAGACGTAAAAAAATCCTATCTTTACATGCCTAAAAAGCCAGAAACTGGTTCTTTTTATCCAAGTGAAAAACAAACTATATGTCAAACGAAACAGTGCTTGAAGTAAACAGCTATTCCGCTGAAAATATCCAGGTTCTTGAAGGTTTAGAGGCTGTACGGAAACGTCCGGCGATGTACATCGGTGATACCGGTTTCAAGGGTGTTCACCATTTAATTTGGGAAGTTGTCGACAACTCCATTGATGAGGCAATGGCCGGTTATTGCGACACCATCAATGTAACGGTTGAAAAAAATAATTCCATTACCGTTCAGGACAATGGTCGCGGTATCCCGACCGGAATGCACTCAAAAGAGGGGCGATCTGCTCTGGAAGTGGTACTTACGGTACTCCACGCAGGTGGTAAATTTGATAAAGATACTTACAAGGTTTCGGGAGGTTTGCACGGCGTGGGGGTTTCCTGCGTGAATGCACTTTCTATACACCTCCGTGCGGAGATCCACCGCGAGGGGAAAATTTTTGAGCAGGAGTTCAGTGAAGGTAAGCCTCTGTATGCGGCCAGGGTTATCGGGGATTCTGATAAGACCGGGACTTTCATACACTTTTTGCCGGACGCGACCATTTTTACGGTTACCGAATTCAAGTATGAAACGATAGCAACCCGTTTACGGGAATTATCCTATTTGAACAAGCGTATCCGCATTACCCTGGAAGACAAGCGCGAAGAGGATGAAGACGGTAAATTCCGGGGCGAGGAATTCTATTCCGAGATCGGTTTAAATGAATTTGTTGCCTACCTCGATGCTACCCGTACACCGCTGATCCCGGAGCCGATCCACATGGAAACCAACAAAGGAACTGTTCCTGTGGAGGTTGCCATGATGTATAACACATCTTACAGCGAGAATGTGTTTTCGTATGTGAATAACATCAATACCATCGAAGGCGGAACGCACGTTTCCGGTTTCCGCGCCGCATTGACGAGAACACTGAAAAACTACGCGGAAAAGCTGGGTATCCTTGCAAAGGAAAAGATCGAGATCAGCGGGGATGATTTCCGTGAGGGACTTACAGCCGTTATTTCAATCAAAGTTCAGGAGCCGCAGTTTGAAGGTCAGACGAAAACGAAGTTAGGTAACTCGGAAGTAACCGGGGTGGTAAGTCAGGTTGTGGCTGAAATGCTTGATACCTATCTCGACGAACATCCGAAGGAAGCGCGGGTTATTATCGATAAAGTTATTTTGGCTGCCAAGGCACGTATCGCTGCTAAAAAGGCGCGTGAAATGGTTCAGCGCAAGAACGTACTGACCGGTACCGGACTTCCCGGAAAGCTTTCGGATTGCTCTGAAACCGACCCTAACGTATGTGAATTGTACCTGGTCGAAGGGGATTCTGCGGGTGGAACTGCCAAACAAGGCCGTAACCGCGCCTACCAGGCCATTTTACCACTCCGGGGTAAGATCCTGAATGTGGAAAAAGCACAGGAATACCGCATTTACGAAAATGAGGAGATCAAGAACATGTTCACTGCCATGGGCGTGCAGATCGGAAAAGATGGCGATGAACGTGCATTGAATATTGACAAACTGAGATACCACAAAATCGTGATCATGACGGATGCGGATATCGACGGTAGTCACATTCGTACGCTGATCCTGACATTCTTTTTCAGATATATGAAGATCCTGATCGATCACGGTTATATCTACATTGCCCAGCCACCTCTGTACCTGGTCAAAAAAGGCCGGGAGGAGCGTTATTGCTGGACCGAACTACAACGAGAGGAAGCAATTCGCGAAATAGCCGCCGGAAAAGAAGATTCTGTGAACGTGCAGCGATATAAAGGTTTGGGTGAAATGAATGCCGAGCAGTTGTGGGAAACGACAATGAATCCGGACAAAAGGAGCCTCAAACAAGTTTCAGTTGAATCGGCAGCGGAAGCAGATCACTTATTTTCAATGCTGATGGGCGACGAAGTTGCTCCTCGGCGTGATTTTATTGAGAAAAATGCCAAATACGCACGCGTCGACGTGTAGCTGTTAATTCCAGTAAATATTGGGAACGGATGGCTGTCATTTACAGTCATCCGTTCTTGTTTTTGGTCCCAATGATAACACAAAATTCACGTAGCCGAAAACAATAGATTGTTTAGATTCGTTGAAATTTAAGGACTATTATTAATTGAACGATAATTGAACCGAGTTATGCCAGTGCAAGAAGAGACTACATATAGCAATGAGAAAAAAGGCAAATTCACCAGCCTTTTTGCTTTTTTCAAAAGCTCAAAAGAACCGGATCCGGTTGACGACAACAAAGCGGCAAGCTCCACCGGAAAAGCGATCACACAGGTTCAGCAGAGCGATATGATTAGCCGCGATTTGAGCTGGCTTAAGTTCAATGAGCGCGTACTCGATCAGGCGACAAATAATGAACGCAACTTGTTCGACCGTCTGAAATTCCTGGCCATTACAGCTTCCAACCTGGATGAGTTTTTTACGATCCGCGTGGGTAGTCTTTACAATTACCTCGATTTTGGGAAAGAGCGGCTTGATTATTCGGGGCTGAGAGAAATCCCTTTCCGGAAAGTGTTAATGCGCGAATTGCATGACTACGTTCGCCGCCAGAATGAATGCTATACAAACCAGCTGGAGCCGTTGTTTGCGTCCCACGGTTTTCGAATTGTCGGGCTCGATGCGGTTGTTGCGGAGGAACAGGCGGCGGTGGAAGAATATTTCGAGCGGACGATCTACCCGATGCTCACACCCATGCTTTTTGATTACACGCACGCATTTCCGGTTTTGCTGGCCAAAGTATTGGTGCTCGGCGTAATTACCCAGGTAAAAGGTACTACATCCGAGGAGGACCGGAAACTGTCATTTGTACAGCTGCCGTCTAATTTGCCCCGCTTTTATGTGATTGAACGGGAAGATGAGCTGCTTTTCCTTCCGATTGAATTCATAGTCCGCGCCTATATAAACAAACTTTATAGAAACGTGGACATTGTTTCTACCAATCTGTTCAGGATCCTTCGAAATGGCGATTTTACATTGGAAGAAAGTGATGATATCGAAGCGGATTTCATTGACGAAATCAGACAAAAAATTAAAAACAGGCGTCTCGGGCGTGTCGTGCAGGTTTCCATTGAGCCGGATACCAACCCCGACCTTTTGAATTTGATTAAAAAGAGGTGGGAAATAGATGATTATAACGTTTTCCCAACAGAGGGAATGATCGACTATACCGCTCTCTGGGGCATTATCAAGCATCCGGAATTTAAAGATCAGATCCCGCCGGTCCGTCCTCCAGTCCCTGCATTGGGAATGGACCGCGACCGCATACCTGATATTTTTGAGGTGATGCGTGAACGTGATATTCTTCTGCATCATCCATATAATAACTTTGAGCCAGTTTTGCAGCTCCTGGAACAGGCTGCGGAAGATCCGAAGGTATTGTCCATTAAACTGACAATCTATCGGTTAGCCAAAAATTCGAGGGTAACGGAAGCATTACTTCACGCTGCTGAAAATGGCAAGCACGTTGCCGTTCTTTTCGAAGTGAAAGCCCGGTTTGATGAGGAGAATAACATCCGCGAGGCGCAGCGTTTGCAGAAAGCCGGCTGCTTTGTGATCTATGGAATCGGCTTACTAAAAACGCATACGAAACTTCTGCTGATCGTTAGAAATGAAGGCAACCGGGTTCTGCGTTACGCACATTTATCCAGCGGAAATTACAATGAAGATACATCCAGGTTATATACCGATACCGGTTTGCTAACCTCGAATGAGGAGTATACCCACGATATTTCGGAGTTTTTCAATGTCATTACGGGACATTCCATTCCTTCTGAATACCAGAACCTGATCACGGCGCCGCGTTATATGCGTGCAAAACTGATCGAGTTGATCCAGCAGGAAGCGGAGAATGCAAAAGCCGGATTGAAAAGTGGAATTTGTATTAAAATAAACTCCCTGGAAGATAAGGATACGATCCTAGAACTTTACAAAGCTTCCGAAGCTGGCGTTCCGATCCGGCTTATTGTGCGGGGAATGTGCTGCCTGCGTCCAAAACGGGCCGGTTTGAGTGAGAATATTACCGTGAGATCGCTGGTCGGGGATTTTCTGGAACATTCGAGAATATTCTACTTTCACCAGAATGGAAATCCGTTGTTGTACGGCGGCAGTGCGGATGCAATGGTGCGAAGTTTCGACAGGCGCATCGAATCACTTTTCAAGCTCGTTGATCCGAGGGTGAAACAGGAGGCGATTCACATTTTATATTATAGTTTAAAAGACAATGTGAATGCATATGAGCTGCAGGAAGATGGTAACTACATCAAATGTGAGATCCCGGAAGGCGTAGAACCTCTGAATGTGCATACGGCTTTTTACGATATCACGCTCGAAGAAGTAATGGCGACGCATTTGTTTGTAGAAGAAGACCAGGCAAAAGAACAGGCTCTACTATCCGGAGCGGTTGAACCGGAAATTCACATCCCGGAAGAGACTGAAAATCAATAAGATTATTCTTTGTAAAATACCCGCTTGACCCGGTCACCAATGCCGGTCAATATTTCGTAGGGGATGGTGTTGATATTTTTGGCGATCTCGGTAATCGGGATTTCTTTCCCAAAAACGATCACTTCATCCCCTTCTTCCACCTGGGCGTCGGTTACATCCACCATCGTCATATCCATACAGATGTTACCGATTGTAGGACAAAGTATGCCATTTACGGAAACCCGGCCGATCCCATTTCCCAAACCGCGGTCGTACCCATCAGCATACCCGATGGCCAGAGTCGCAATGGCTGAATCGTGGTCCACAACTCCTTTGCGGCTGTAACCCACCGTTTCGCCGGACGAAAGGTATTTGATCTGAGAAACGATGGTTTTCAAAGTCCCGACAGATTGGAGTGACCGCTGATCCTGCCCCGTAGCTTCCACGCCATAAAGTCCAATTCCCAATCTCACCATATTCAGCCTGTAATCAGGAAAACGAACGATCCCGGCAGAATTTAAAATGTGCTTGATGGTGGAGTAACCCAGCGTTTGTTCGATTAATGCCGCACCATCGGTAAACTGCTTGTACTGACTTTTCGAAAATTCATTATGAACGCCCTCGTCTGCGCCGACCAGATGGGAAAAAATGCTCGCTACCTGAATGGACGGATTTCGCTGTAACTGATCCAGAAGCCAGGGATAATCGTCCCGAACAAACCCCAGCCGGTGCATGCCGGTATCCAGTTTCAAATGGATTTTCGGCGCATTTGGACCGTCATTTTTTGTTTTCACATAATTCACCCAGTCCATGAAAACCCGGCGGCTGTAAACCTCAGGTTCCAGCCTGTGTTTCCAGATCAGATCAAATGCGGAAACAGTCGCATTCATCACCATAATCGGTAATGTAATGCCATTTTGGCGAAGCATGACACCTTCATCCGTATAAGCAACTCCCAGATAATCAACACGATGGTATTGAAGCAAAGAAGCCACTTCTGAACTGCCGCTTCCATAGGCAAATGCTTTTACCATGGCCATGATCTTTGTTTGCTGACCAATTTTCGAGCGGTAGTAATTGAGGTTGTGGACTAATGCATCGAGGTTGATTTCCAGTACGGTACCGTGGGCCTTTTGCTGAATACGCTGAACTATTTTCTCAAAAGAAAAAGGCCGGGCGCCTTTGACAAGTACCACACTATCCGTAAGCGTATGAAATGCAAATTCTTTCAGGAATGTATCCGTATCCGAGAAAAACGAGTGTTCAGCAAGATCAAAAAGTTCGGACTGGCTGCTGACCTGCGGACCAATTCCAATCAGTTGATTTACTCCTTTTTCCTTTAATAGTTTGGAAACAATCAGGTATAGTTCCTGAGGTGTCTGGCCGGTTTGCAGCACGTCCGACAAGATTACCGTCTTTTTCTGGCGTTGTTCCTGCTGTGAAAGGAAGTTCAATGCCATGGAAAGCCCCTGAATATCATTATTATAAGCGTCGTTGATCACATAACAGTGATTAATGCCCTCTTTTAGTTCCAGTCGCATCGAAACCGGTTTCAAAAGCAGTATCCGATCTTGTACGGTTGCTGCATTCAAACCAAAATCAAGCATGAAAACAATGCAATGTGTCAGGTTTTCGAGAGAAGCTTCGTCGCGGAATGCAGTTTCAAAAGTATGATTACCAAATTTCCCTTTCAGCGAAATCGCCGCTTTTTCACCCGTTAACTCATAACTAACCTGAACATTCGCACCGGAATTCGCCGCTCCCCAGCTAACTGTTTCGAGGAAAGGATTTACTGGTCTGAGGATCAGGCTTATCTCTGCATCAATATCTTTATAATCTTTCCGGTAAATGAGTTTTTTGACTTTGGTAAAAAGACGCAGCTTTTCGGTGATCTTTTGCTTCCGGCTTTTAAATCCATCATCATGTGCGGAACCGATGTTGGTGAAAATCCCGAGGGTAGGCTGCATTACAGGCTGTAGATATTCCATTTCGTGCGCCTGCGAAATCCCGGCTTCAAAAATTCCCAGGGTATGTTCAGCGCCCATGTTCCAGACTGATAATGGAACCCCGATCTGCGAATTATAACTCTTGGGGCTAGCAACAATGCGTTGCCCGGGAGCCAGAAGTTGCACCAGCCATTCTTTCACGATTGTCTTTCCATTACTTCCCGCAATGCCTACTACCGGAATGCTGAACTGTTTTCTTTTTTCCGTCACCAGCTTTTGCAGGGCTCGAATGCTCGACGGTACGATTTGGATTTTTGCATCCGTCCAGGCCGCAGTCTCCTGCCGATTTTTTTCCACCCAGTCCGCATCTTCTACGACAAATGTCCGGACACCTTGCGCGTACAAATCCTGGATGAATTGATGACCATCGTGCCTTTCACCTTTAATGGCGAAAAATATACTTTGTTCTGGAAATGAAACTTGACGGCTATCGGTAAGAAGGTGAGCAGTTTGCGGTAAGGAACCTACATCCATTTTTTTGACTTGAAATAAAATATCATCCCGATGGTAACGACGACCATCAGTCCCCAGACGTAAAAGTAGCCATAATGCCACTTTAGTTCGGGCATATAGTCAAAATTCATTCCGTAAATACCGACTATGAATGTGAGTGGCATGAACACCGCAGAGAAAATTGTGAGCGTTTTCATGACCGAATTCATCCGGTTGCTCATCGTGGATAAATGCACATCTGCAAGGCTGGCGACGAGTTCCCGGTACGAATCGATGGTGTCCAAAACCTGCATTACATGGTCATACAGATCGCGGTAGTAGGGGATTGCTTCTTTGCTGATCTGAAAATTATCTTCCCGGAGCATCTGGTTGATCATATCCCGCAGTGGCCATATCACGCGCCGGGCCATAGTAAGCTCCCGTTTCAGGCTATACAGGTCTTTGAGGGATAAATCCTCTGCACCCGTGATGATCTGATCCTCAGCCTGGTCGAGACTGTCGCCGAACTTTTCGAGAATGATAAAGTAATTGTCAACCACCACATCCAGCAATGCAAACAGCAGGTAATCCGGGCCATTTCGCCGGGTTTTGCCGACCGACGCTGCGAGCCGGTTCAATACCGGTTCAAAAATGTCATTACTCAGCTCTTCCTGAAAGGAAAGCAGGTAATTGTTGCCCAAAACAAAGCTCACATGCTCCGCAGAAATGCAAATGGGCGATTCTGTCTCTACGTGCAACATTTTGAGCGTCACGAACAAATGCCCGGTATCGTACATTTCGAGCTTGGGTTTATGCTCGGTATTGACAACATCTTCCAGCAGGAGCGGATGAAGTTTATAAAGCTTCCCCAGTTTTTCAATTAATTCAATTTCATGGATCCCATCGATGTCCAGCCAGGTAATGATGTTTTCATCCGGCGACGCAGGAATGCAATCCGCGAGAGACTTTACTTTTTCGTCGCGAAACACTTTGTCGTTATACTGGATCCTCCGCGCCTGGGTTTTAAGCGCAATCTCCGGACCAATGTAAGTCAGCGTACCCGGGGAAGTCAGCAGGTTCCGACGTTTGTAGCGCTTTGACCTGCTGATGATCGGTTCCGGTTTTTTCGGCCCCGAAGGCTGGATGTTGTCTTTCTGATCCAAAACGAAAGGTTACTTAAGATGAAAAACAAGCAGCGGAACGTGTGTATCGATGATCAACTTCCTCGTCACGCTCGGATTGATCAGGAATTCTTCGATGAAAGAACGCTCGCGTGACGACATGATCAGTAATTCCGCCCGCACCTCGTCGCAGTAATCTTCAATCCCATCCAACACATGTTTTGCTTTTTTGACTACGATCTGCCCCTCGGAAATGTCAAATGCGCCTTTTATATCATCGATATATTGGTTATCCGGCTGAATATCAGGCTGAGAATCGGAATGGATTTTTAATAGGGTAAGACTTGCGCCCAAACGGTTCATCAGCACAAATACTTCTCTCAGGATATCCTGCTCATCGTATTCAAACTGAGTGGCATATACGACCTTGCTGAACTTTCCCGGATTGATCTGAGGCGGGATCACAAGTACCGGGCAGGTAGCATGGAGGGCAATGTGAGTTGCCGAACTTCCGATCAGCTTGTCCAGAAAACCGCCGGTGCCGGTGCGGCCGATCACGACCATCGATGGGTTGTGTTCTTTGATTGCCTCATCCACAGCCGAATTTACACTGCCGAATGCCCATATGGACTTTGCCCGGTATCCCTCAGCCACAAGCGTGTCAGTAAACTGATCCAGTTTTTTCTGAAATTCTTCTTCCAGTTCGCCCGTCATGGTTAAAAAATCAGAACCTCCGATGTTGGGTAATACATTTCCTGGCGTCAGGTTTACGTCGGCGATGTAGGGTTGGTATGCGTGCAGGACAAGTAATTCTGAACTTTCTTTATCGGCAATGATTTTGGCGGCTGCAAGCGCGCGTTCCGCGTTTTCGGAGAAATCAATCGGAATAAGTATGCGGTTCATATCGGGTAGGTGATTGCGTTTGATTGATTTCCGAACATATCGATTTTAGGTGCTGAAACCAAGGATTTTGGTCAGGCTTTTGAGAAATTCGGCGAACATAACAGTAATTTAAAATGGATTGACAAATTTTGTGCCGTGTTACCCATTGTATCTTTCACAACTCAAAAACCATTGTTTATTCTAAAAAGTAAAGGTTGTTTAATATATTCATTCAATAATTATCTGTTGAACATATATTAAATTTTGTATTTGGCTCGGCTACCAATCATCGCGATAGTTGGCCTTCAGTTGATTTTTTATAAGTTTACTATCACAAACTGATCCTCATCCTGATTCTTTATATGAAGAGCAAAATTACCATCATCAACTTTGTACTGATTACCATTGCGGCTATCGCCACGGTTTTAAATGCTTACGATGTCATCGCCATCTCTGATCCGGTTCTGGTAGGGCTTCGCTGGTTAGCGTTGGCCGGGCTTATCGTATTTGCGTTTTTCAAAAAAAACCTGACTACCTCGATCCTGATCTCCATGCTGATCGGTACTGAGATCGGTTATGATTTCCCGAAAATGGGGACTGAGCTGCATTTCCTGCGACAGATATTTTTACAGATGATCAAAACGGTGATCGCTCCATTGCTTTTCGCGACACTGGTAACGGGTATCGCCGGCCATTCGGATCTGAAACAAGTGGGCCGGATGGGCTGGAAATCACTTTTGTATTTTGAGGTAGTAACCACATTTGCATTGCTGATCGGTCTGTTTTTTGCGAACTGGTTTAAGCCGGGCGTTGGCATTATCCCTCCTGAAACATTGAATGCGGCGCTTCCGAAAGTAGCTGAGCAAACCTGGCAGGATATTGTGCTGCATTCATTTCCGGAAAATATAGCGAAGTCGATTTACCACGGAGAGGTGTTGCAGATCGTCGTTTTCAGCGTGCTTTTCGGCATTAGTCTGGCTTTGTTACCGAGTGTGAAGAAAGAAAAATTTGTCCATGGCGTCGAGCTTCTGGCTGAGGTGATGTTCAAACTAACCAAACTCATCATGTATTTCGCGCCGATCGGAGTAGGTGCAGCGATCGCAGAAACGGTGGGGCACATGGGTATTGACGTTTTGAAGAACCTTGCATTGCTTTTGGCTACGTTATATTGCGCATTGATCGTTTTCATTCTCATTGTTTTTATTCCGATTGCATTGTTCGCCCGGATCCCGGTAATCAAGTTTGCCAAAGCCATTTTCGAGCCGGTATCGATTGCTTTTGCTACCACGAGCTCAGAATCTGCATTGCCGAAAGCGATGGAGAAAATGGAGAAATTCGGTGTTCCGAGGCAGATCGTTTCGTTTGTAATGCCGACAGGTTATAGCTTCAACCTCGACGGTTCCACGCTTTATCTGGCACTCGCTACCGTATTCGTGGCCCAGGCTACCGGCACCGAAATGTCGATCGGGCAGCAATTGACGATGGTTTTATTGTTAATGTTAACCAGTAAAGGTGTCGCAGGTATTCCCCGCGCCACGCTGGTGATCTTACTTGGCGCGATCGCGAATTTTGGAATGCCCGAATGGCCGGTACTTTTGATTATGGGTATTGATGAACTAATGGACATGGCCCGGACTTCGGTAAATGTGACCGGTAACTGCCTGGCTACTGCGGTAATCGCTCGCTGGGAAGGTGAGCTGGATGATGAGAAAATGCACAATTCGGATTTGGTACAAGACGATGCGGTTGTTTAGGTGTGGGATGTGAGATGTAAAATGTAAAATGTAAAATGTAAAATGTAAAATGTAAGATGTAAGATGTGGGATGTGAGATGTGAGATGTGAGAAGGCTTATAGACGGCTAAATTAATCTTGCCTTTTTATGTTTCACATCTCACCTTTCACCTTTCACATCTAACCTTTAACATCTCACCTTTCACATTTAACATCTCACCTTTCACATCTCACACCTCACACCTCACACATCTCGCATCTCACACATCTCACATCTCACCTTTCACCTTTCACCTTTCACATTTAACATCTCACACCTCACACCTTTCACCCTTTCCATCAATCATGATAACCGTTTACGGAATACCTAATTGCGATACCATTAAAAAAGCCCGGACCTGGCTGGAAAAGAACCACATTGAATACACTTTCTACGATTACCGGAAGGAAAGTATCAGCACCGATAAAGTTAAAAAGTGGTTCAAAGTTTTTCCCTGGGAGAAAGTGATTAACAAGGCTTCCACCACCTGGAAAGAACTTTCAGACGAAGAAAAGCTGGCGGTGACCGACGAAAAATCAGCCGCTAAACTCGCTGTGGCGCATACCACTGTCATTAAACGTCCGGTAATTGAAGATGCATCCGGAAAAGCGGTTACACTTGGATTTTCCGAGAAAATCTACGAAGAGACTTTTCTTAAATAGCAGGCTTTACCGTCACGATAACCACTTTTGAGTTGTCGGCGAGGGTGGTGGCGAACAGATAGTAATCACCACCTTCCCTTAATTTCCATTTCTTTCTCAGATCCTCCGTTTTTGCGGGGAAGTTGCGGGTGGTAAGATTGGCTTTATCGCCGCCAATGTATTTTGAAATTTCCTTCATATCCGGTTTGCAAACGGCGACGATTTTAAACGAACGTCCGGGAAAATGTTCGGCCAGGTTTTCGGAAGTATAAAGCTGACTGTTCACAGCCAGTTTATTCATATTATATCTTTTACAAATGGTTTTAAATGCACCTGCTTTTAAAACTGCTGCATGCGGCTCGTAGAGATAATGCGCAGGGTCTGAATAAGTAGCAATCGCATTTCGTTCCGTTTCCCGGTTAAAATCAAGCGATTTAAATGCTGAACCTTTTTCATCCAGAATGCGGACGTGAATGGTAAAATCTTCGGATTGATGATCCCGGTCTAAAACAAAAAGCAATTCCTTGCATTCCTGCTCATAACCGATCACATGTACTTCTTTCAGATTCTCCAGTTCCCTCGATGCCAGATCAATGTCCAGCAATGGAGAAGTTTTTAATAAAATATGGGGTGCATGTGCAAACAAAAGCTTTTGATTTGAAACTACATCCGGCGTACAATCCGACAGAAGTACTACCTTTTCCCGCTGCTCATTTCTCCGCGCCGGATCGGCGTAAATCCAGTCAGCGACAATGCTATTTTCCTGCAATGCGACGAGTGAATCCAATGCGTGAACCTGAATGTTATCTGCAGCAAGCTGCCGGAAATTATAATGAGCGGTTTCGGCAACTACTTCCTGCATTTCGAAATAATGCGCCTTATTGAATTTTTGACTCATATAAAAGCAATCGACGCCCATTCCGCCGGTAATGTCAATGAGAGTTTGCCCGGAAACCAAACTTGCCTTGTAAAGAGCTGTGGCTTCCGACGAGCATTGTTCTACCGACAGTGCGGGAGGGAAGATCAGTTTTTCATTGGCATACCAGTCGGGCAGCTTCTTTGCCGCTTTTTGCCGTGATAATATCTGACCGGCGAGCTTCTTGATATCCAATCCTTTAAACTGATTGGCTTTTAGTATCAGCTGACTTGCCTGCTCGTGTCGGTGGTTTCTGATAAATGCGATCTCCGCTTCTGAGAGGCTGGTTTCTTCCATTTCAATTCTTTTATCCAAACCAAAATTATAACTTGTCCTCCAATTTCCTGTTTCCCTAAGTTAACCTTTAATTTATCATGAGAATTAAGACCTTTGAAGAGTATCAGGTTGCCTACAAACACAGTGTAGACGATCCCGAAGGTTTCTGGGCCGAAGTAGCCCAACAATTTCAGTGGCGTACACCATGGAAAAAAGTCCTGAACTGGGACTTTAACGAGGCGAATGTAAAATGGTTTGAAGGTGGTGTGATGAACATTACCGAAAATGCGCTCGACAGGCACCTGGAAACAAAAGGCGATCAGGTCGCGCTGATCTGGGAGCCGAACGATCCCGAGGATAAAGCCGTTTCCATTACCTACCGCGTACTATTTGACCAGGTCTGCCGGTTTGCCAACGTATTGAAAAAGCACGGGGTGAAAAAAGGCGACCGTATTTGTATCTACCTTCCGATGGTTCCCGAGCTGACTGTCGCCATTCTTGCCTGCGCCCGTATCGGAGCTGTGCATTCGGTGGTTTTCGGGGGGTTTTCAGCCAAATCCATTGCGGATCGTATTAATGATGCAGCCTGCACCATGGTGATCACTTCCGACGGAGCATTCAGAGGAAATAAGGTAATTCCGATGAAAGCAACGGTGGACGAAGCATTGGTACAATGCGATACCGTGGAGAATGTGATCGTGATGACCCGTACCCGCACGCCGGTTTCGATGCTCAAAGGCAGGGACTTATGGTGGGAGGAAGAGGTGAAGCACGTGGATTCGATCTGCCCTGCGGAGCCGATGGACGCGGAAGATATGCTTTTCATTCTTTACACTTCCGGCTCGACCGGCAAGCCAAAAGGTGTGGTGCATACCTGCGGCGGATATATGATTTTTGCGACCTACACATTTGCAAATGTATTTCAATATGAGCCGGGAGAAATCCATTTCTGTACCGCCGACATCGGCTGGATCACCGGTCACAGTTACATTGTATATGGTCCGCTTTGTTACGGCGCTACTTCCGTAATTTTTGAAGGTGTACCCACCTATCCCGACGCCAGCCGTTTGTGGAAAATTGTCGAAAAACACAAGGTTAACATTCTATACACTGCTCCAACTGCCATTCGCTCGCTGATGAGCTTTGGTCTGGATTATGTAAATGGACATGATTTTTCGTCACTGACAAAACTAGGTTCGGTAGGAGAGCCGATTAATGAAGAAGCGTGGCATTGGTTCAAAACCAATATCGGCGGCGATCATTGTCCATTGGTTGATACCTGGTGGCAGACGGAAACTGCCGGGATCATGATCTCCCCGCTCGCAGGCATTACGCCCGAAAAGCCAACATTTGCCACATTACCATTGCCGGGAATCCAGCCGGTACTTGTCGATGAAAACGGAAACGTAATCGAGGGAAATGATGTGAGTGGAAACCTTTGTATCAAATTTCCCTGGCCGGGCATCATCCGCACTACTTATGGCGACCACGAGCGTGCTAAACAAACCTATTTTTCTACTTATCCCGGTATGTATTTCACCGGCGACGGCTGTCTGCGTGACGAAGACGGATACTACCGCATTACCGGACGTGTGGACGATGTGTTGAATGTTTCAGGCCACCGGATTGGAACGGCGGAGGTGGAAAACGCGATCAACATGCATTTGGGTGTGGTAGAATCGGCTGTGGTGGGTTATGCGCATGACATTAAAGGCCAGGGCATTTACGCGTATGTAATTGTGGAAAACGAGGTACACGATGCTGAAATGTTCAGAAAAGACATTGCTGCTACGGTTTCCCGGATCATCGGGCCGATCGCAAAACCGGATAAAGTTCAGTTTGTGACAGGTTTACCTAAAACCCGTTCCGGGAAAATCATGCGCCGGATTTTGAGAAAGATTTCAGAGGGTGATATGAGTAATCTTGGAGATATTTCAACGCTGCTCGATCCAGCGGTAGTTGAGGATATTAAAAAAGGAGCGTTGTAATTGGAGGATGGAAGGGAAGACTTGCCAAGTCTTTTTAGACTTGGTAAGTCTCTTTCCTATTAAACAGCCTTATCCGCGGCGCAGCCGCACCCTTTCGCGCACCCGCCACTATTCCGACTATCAAAATTCTTCCAAAAGCGCCAGCCAATGTAGCCAGCTGCCATGATGAATAATGCTAATATGATGATCTCTTGTCCGGTCATGATTTAGAAACATTCACCTACACCCAATTGTTCCGCGCCGCCAGCTGATAGGCATGCTGGTAATGATGTTCACTATGCCACGCATAATTCGCGATCACTTCATCCATCCTGAAAACTCGGCCTGTTGCCGGATGAGTATACGTCCTCGCCAAATCCGTTTCATCCATTGAATTCAACAACAGAACCCAGCGTAAATGCACATACCGAAGCAATTGAATCGACAGATCGATTTGCGCCGTTTTTGCATCGGGTAACTCCGCCCATAATTGTTCCTCGTACGGCTTGATAACCGGGTTGTCCTCCGTCAAAGCCAGCCTGCAACGCGTGTAGGCATTGATATGGCTATCAGCCACGTGGTGAATCAGCTGCCGGACCGTCCAGCCGTCGGGACGGTAAGGAGTATTCAGCCGGTCGTCTTCCCAATGCGCAAGCAGATTGATGAATTTAGAAGGTAATGCACTGATGATCTGAATGTTCGACCTTACTTCCGCCGGAGTGTATGAATCCTGGTGTATGAATTTCCCGATCGGATATTTAAGCTGTTCGATGTCCATTGTCAATTTTGAATGAGTGAATGAGTCCGCCGTGGAACGGGAATCAAAAATTTTCCTTAATGACACCAACAAGCTCTTCGTGCTGGGCTCCGGCCGTCGCAATGATGTCTCCGCCGAAAAGGTAGTTGTCGCCGCCATTAAAATCGGTTACTTTTCCTCCGGCTTCTTTGATCAGTAACACACCGGCCGCCATATCCCAGGAATTGAGGTTATATTCATAAAAACCATCAAAACGTCCCGCCGCCACATACGCCAGATCCACTGCCGCCGCACCCATTCTACGGATACCATGCGTTCTCTGCATCAGCAGTTCCAAAATATACATGTACCGTTTCTGCTTTTCGAATTTATAGTACGGAAAGCCGGTAGCGATCAGGCTATCCTGTAAGTTCGGCACATTCGAAACATGGATCTGCTTGCCATTGCACCAGGCACCGCCGCCTTTCCACGAATAGAATAATTCGTCCAGACTGGGTTCGTGGATGATCCCCACGAGTAACTCTTTGCCCCGGGCAAGCCCCACACTTACGCAGTAAACCGGTATCCCATGGATGAAGTTGGTGGTTCCGTCGAGCGGATCGATGATCCAGTTTAATGCAGTCGGGTCCGGCTCAGTACCCGTGGTGCCTTCTTCGGTGATGTAGCTGGCCTCGGGCAACAGTTCGCTTAGACCTGCAACGAGAAGCTTTTCAGCCTCTTTATCAACATAAGAAACCAGATTGTTGAGGTCTTTATATTCAATTTTATCTCTTGAAAAAAGGGCAGCTTCCTGTTGGATGAAAGTTGAAGCCTGCTTTACTATTTCTATCGCTTTCTGTGTCAGCAATTCCAGATCCATATATATTATCCTTTTTGGGGGATTTTAGAAAGTGAGTTATTGATGTAATAAACCCTGATAATCAATGTCAATATAATGGGTATTACCACATAGTTATGTTTCATAACGTTGCCAGTTGCGCAAAGTAAGAGAAATCCATAAAAAATCAACAAGAACTGAAACCAGTAAGGTTTCTTCTTTTCCGAAATGAAGAAAATCGCCGGCATCCAGAATGGAAATGCCCAAAGCAGATCGTAATTCCATTTCGTATCCGCATGTTCCGTCGCAAACCATAACAATGCCAGCAGCCAGCCTGCCAGTCCAACCACAGAGAAAAGCACTTTATCAAAAGTGAAGTTTACCTTTTCCTTGCTGGTCTGCCAATAAGTCCATGCCAGCGTGATGATCGCCAGTGCCCAGAAAACGACGGTCGGCGTGAATATGCCGGCATAAACGATCGGTTCAGCCTCATAATAGTCATGGGTAGAGAGTACCAGCGGCGCAAGCCCGTTGGCGGTTTTCACGCGCGCATCTTTGAATGCGGTACTCAGATTATCCGGCAAAAACGTGGCTTGTTCCGGTGTCGCGATCACGTCAGCCGGGTTTCCGAGCGCCAGGTCCATTCCAAAATCGGCCCAGGGATTTTGTTTATAAGCATAACGGTCGATCCATTGCCGGAAGCTCAGTTTTTCGTGAGTATAACCTTTGTAAATAATGCTGTCGCCGCAGGCTTCCTGAACGGCCAATCCGAGCCGGCTTGCGCAGTTGTCGTAGAAAAACCGGTAATTATAAACCCGGTTCTCGGGCAGATAATTGGTCTCCAGATAACTAAATAACCGCTGTTTTTGTGTCTGGCTCAGATTCAATACCTGCTCGGCAATGGAACGGTTTTCTGAACGGTAATACTCAAATTGCGGCGCCATCGGTGCGACTGAAATGCTGTAAGGCAAGTAGCCCCGCATAAAATTGACATAGAAATTACCTTTGTCGAAACTGAATGTTCCGTAGCTATACGCTCTGTCGATGCGCTGCACGGGATCGTAAATCCAGAGCACGCTGTGCCCAAAACCGGAATAAAGCTCCGTCCCCGGGCCAAATGTGACCAGGCTGACTTTGGTCTCCGGGCTTAATGTGCCAAACTGCGCAAATGTGGAAAGGTTTGCGCTCAGGATCAATGCAATAATTAAGACGAAACGTCGGTAGTTCGGGTTCATATCAGTCAGGATCTTCATCCTCATATTTATCAGTTTTTTTCTTTTCTTCTGCCTTACCTGCCAGCACGATCACAATCTCGCCTTTTATTGTTTTTTGGGAAAAATAAGCAATCACTTCTTCCAGCGTTCCCCGGATATTTTCTTCATAAATTTTCGATAACTCCCGGGAAACGCTCACCTGGCGATCGGCGCCAAAATACTCGGAAAACTGCTGCAATGCTTTGATCAACCGATGCGGCGATTCGTAAAAGATCATCGTCCGTTCTTCGGAAACAAGATTTTGTAACCGGGTTTGCCGGCCTTTTTTGTGAGGTAAAAAACCTTCGAAAGTAAACCGGTCGCTGGGTAACCCCGAGTTGACCAATGCGGGAACGAACGCGGTTGGCCCGGGCAGGCATTCCACCACAATGCCCTGCTTAATGCATTCACGGACAAGTAAAAAGCCGGGATCGGAAACGGCGGGAGTGCCGGCGTCGGATACCAATGCCATGGTTTCACCTTTCAAAATACGGTCAACAACCCGCGAAACGGTCTGATGTTCATTGTGAATGTGATAACTGTGCATCGGTTTTGAGATCCCGAGATGTTTCAGCAAAGTGCCCGATGTACGGGTATCTTCGGCTAAAACCACATCCACGCTTTTCAAAATAGTAATGGCGCGAAGTGTAATGTCTTCCAGGTTGCCGATGGGCGTGGGAACAATATAAAGTTTCATTTAAATCTGACCGGTGCACAATGGTTGAGAAAGCCGGCGTGTAATTTATTTCTTTTTTTCAAAGATTGCATCTATCGCGGCTGCCAGCTTTTTGTCTTTATCCGTCACAATGTCGCCGGCATCATGGGTATTGAGTTCGAACGTGACCTTATTATACATGTTTGTCCAGAACGGATGATGGTCCATTTCATCGACGGTTTCCGCGACTTCCTCCATAAACGAGAAAGCTTCTTTAAAGTCTTTAAAGGTGAAGTCCTTTTTTAGTTTATTATCCTCTTCCTTCCACATTTTTCCCGCTGTTTAGGTAAAAACTAAATTTTGGTAACCTTGTACTCGACAAACTTGTCGGCAGCATTTCCGCTGGTGCAGGTAATGGTTTCAATCACGTATAAACGGCTCCCTTTAAAATTGCCGGTTCCCTTCATGGAAATACGTCCGCAATCATCTTCCCCGGTGCCGCGATCATAAGTAAAATCCATGCCATTCAAGTCCAGTTTTTTGAAATGATTAAATGGTTTTATTTCTTCCAGATCCAGTTTTTTATCAGCGACCCAGCTCACTTTGAGTGTTACCGCCAGCGAATCTTTGGTCGATTTATTGAAGAATTTAAAGCCTTCGTATGTACCGGCCAGTTCTTTCTCCACATTTTTCTCTTCTACTACGGGCGGTGCCTGTTCAGTATCTTTCTTGCAGGAGCAAAGCAGAACGATAGAAAAAAGAACAGCGGTAAAGGATTTGATCATGGCGGAACAGGGCTGTAAGTTTGGTGAACGAATATACGGGTTTATCCTTGTTTTTAAATGGGGCAAATGCTGTCCGAATCGCTTTTTGGTCAGTATATTTGAACTTTGTTTTGGTAGAAATCCTTACCAATTTAAACCAATTGACTTCTGCCGGTAGCAGGAGAGAACTCTATGAAAGTTGAATTAGTACGTGTAAATGACGCCTTCCATTTCGAAGGTTCTGGCTCCTCTGAAATCAAAGTACATACTGACGGATCTCCGGATATTGGCGGTAGTAACCTCGGTGTGAGACCAATGGAATTGTTGTTAATGGGGCTGGCAAGCTGCAGCGCCATTGATGTGGTTTTAATCCTGAAAAAACAACGTCAGGATATTACCGATTTTCGTGTACTTGTCGACGGTGACCGTGAGCAGGAAGAAGGTACGCAGCGGAAACCATTTACCAAGATCCACCTGATCTTCAAGTTTGCAGGTAATCAGCTGGATGAAAGCAAGATCAATCGCGCCATTGCATTATCCATGGAGAAATACTGCTCGGCCACAGCCCAGCTCGAAGCTTTGGCAACGATTACTTATAGCGTCGAAATCGCAACGGTTTAGCATCATATACTTATAGCGTCCATTCCTTTTTCAATGCAACAATACCACGATTTACTTCGCCACATTCTTCAAAACGGAGTTCGCAAAACCGACCGTACCGGCACCGGGACGATCAGCGTTTTTGGGTACCAGATGCGTTTCAACCTGAAAGACGGTTTTCCGTTGGTTACCACCAAAAAAGTCCACACCAAATCCATTATCTACGAGTTGTTGTGGTTTCTCCAAGGGGATACCAATATCAAATACCTGAAAGATCACAATGTTTCGATCTGGGACGAATGGGCGGACGAAAACGGGGATCTTGGGCCGGTATATGGAAAGCAATGGAGAAGCTGGGAAGGTGCGGATGGGAAGTCTGTGGATCAGCTGGCCGAGATTTTGAAGCAGTTAAAAAATACGCCTGACTCCCGCAGGATCATGGTATCGGCGTGGAACCCGTCGGAATTGTCGAAAATGAAGTTGCAGCCCTGTCATGCCTTGTTCCAGTTTTACGTAGCCCCGCCGGATACCGGGGCAGGTGAAACGAAAGGCAAACTATCCTGCCAGCTTTACCAGCGCAGTGCGGATGTTTTTCTGGGAGTACCGTTTAATATTGCAAGCTACGCGTTGCTTACGATGATGATCGCGCAGGAATGCGATCTGGATCTGGGCGATTTTGTCTGGACCGGCGGCGATACCCATATTTATCTGAACCACCTGGATCAGGTCGAAACGCAACTGAGCCGCGAACCACGTGCACTTCCTATTATGTCGATCAATCCGGATGTAAAAACGATTTTCGACTTTGAATTCGAGGATTTTGAATTGAAAAATTATGATCCCTGGCCTGGTATCAAAGCGCCGGTCGCCGTTTAGGGGTTCCGCATAATGAGTATTCAGTATATTTTAGAGATTATCGGAACGTTCGCGTTTGCTATTTCCGGCGCACTTGCCGTGAAAGACCAAAAGCATCAGGACTGGTTCGGCGCAAGTTTTACCGCATTCATTTCCTCCATCGGCGGCGGTACCCTTCGCGACATTCTGCTTGGAAGTTATCCATTAGTTTGGATCAACGACATTACGATCGTATATGCGATCATCGCAGGCATCATTACCACATTTGTTTTTTATAAATTCCTTTTGCGCCTGAGGAAAACATTGTTTTTGTTCGACACATTCGGAATCGCGCTTTTCACCATTGTAGGGACTGAAAAAGCGCTGCATTTGGGTGTGAGGCCGGAAATTGCCGTGATCATGGGCATTTTTACCGCGACTATGGGTGGGGTGATCCGGGATATGATGACGAATGAAATTCCCATTATCTACCGGAAAGAAGTATATGCAACTGCATGTCTCATAGGGGCATGCAGTTACTTATTACTCGATGAACTGGGCGCCGGACGGAACGTAGCATTCATTACAGCTTCGCTGGTTATCATCATCATCCGTATCCTGGCGGTGCGCTATCAATGGAGCGTGCCGCGTTTTTTCAGGTAATTATTTCTTTTTCTTCTTTCCTGCTGAAACCGGCGTCACCGCTGCTTTCGGCTTTATTTTTGGTTGAACTTCTGCAATAGTCTTCTCGATCTGACCTTTGAAAAAGCTTGTAAAAGCCTGGTCGGAAGGTGTTCCCAGCGTTAATGCTTTTTGTGCGGCCGGCAATGCTTCATTGTACTTACCAAGTTTCGCCAGGATCGAAGCTTTGAGCCACAAGTTGTAATATCCTTCTTTTAACCCGATCGCCTTGTCAGCCATGGAAAGCGCCACCGGCAGATCTTTGCCTTTCGAAAGCAGATAACCCGCGCCGCTTTCCAGCGTCGCTACATCTTCCGGCTTTTCGGCGATGGCTTTGTTTAATGCATTCATAGTCAGGCTTTCGGTATGCACAGAAAGTGGGATTGGTACGTTTACCGACGACCAGGAAAGATTCAAATAGCCGGTGCTGTCGGTTACCGGATCGATTTCAATCTTGAATGCCTCATTATACTTATTTGAAGTCGGAGTGACTTTCAGGGTCGCTGCGTTATCGGCTTCATTGTAGCCATCCGTGCCTTGTTCAAATTTTTTATTCAAAATTACAGTCCACGCCGCACCCGATGGAATAGAAAGCAACGCATATTTTCCGGCGGGTACTTTTCGGTCTCCAAACATAAATTCCGTACTGGCTTCCAAAGTGGTCGGACTATTTGCGCCGGTCCGCCAAAGTTGGTTATAGGGAGCTAATGCGGAGCTGTCGGAAAAAATTTTGCGGCCTTTGATTGACGGGCGGGAATAAACGATTTTGAAATCGGTTATACCAATCGTTTGGATTACAGTTGCTCCCGGACTTAGGGATGGTGTACGTTGTGCGATGGTTTGAGTCGCGAGCAGGCAAGCGAAATATATCATCAAAACATTCTTTTTCATTGTTGGAAGGTGGTTAGTTGTTCCGGTATTAAACTTGCGGTGAAATTAGAATGAAAATATCAGATAGCCTACATGAAACGAAATGCTTTGCTTGCCCAGTTGGAAACATATAAACCGGAGGTTGGTAACGAAGAACAAATGCACCGCGACACGATCGTATTTGTAAAAGAAAACCCGGATTGTTTTGAACGTACCTTGTTAATAGGACATGTTACTGCGTCGGGATGGGTTCTTTCCGGGGATAAAAGTGCGGTTTTACTCATGCATCACCGGAAGCTCGACCGGTGGTTCCAGCCGGGCGGACATTGCGACGGTGATCCGAATGTGAAAGAAGTAGCGAGAAAGGAAGTGATAGAAGAAACGGGAATCCGAAATCTGAACTTGCTTCTGGACGGAATTTTTGACATTGACATTCACCTCATTCCCGAGAACAAAGAATTTCCCGCACATTACCATTATGATATCCGTTTTGCATTTCAAATGGTTGACCAGCAGGAAATTTTGATCAATAGTGAATCCAAAGATGTGAAATGGGTACCGCTCGGTGAAGTTGAGAACCTCAACAACTCGGAATCCATTATGCGCATGGTGCGGAAAACTACCTTTTTATAAACTTCAAGGTACGTTCCTGATTCTCTACCTGGATGTTGAGCAGGTATAGTCCGGACGAAAGATGTCCCGCGTTCACGATATGTTGCCGGTTGAGCTGCGCGGAGAAGTTTTGATGTAATGCGCCATTTGCTCCATAAATGCGCAACGCGGCTTTTTTGCCGACGAGCGTTTGCGGAATGGAAAGAGTGATTTCGTTTACTGCCGGGTTAGGGGACAAAAGAATGGTTTTGATTAACTCATTCTCAGTGCCTAATGGTGAAAATTCTTCGGCTATGATCTGTTCTGCTTTCACCACACTTGGTACGCCATACCCGATAAATTCATTGGGAGAAGCTGCATTATGTCCTGATTTTTTTAATACATAAATGATTTGCTGCGCCGAAAGGCTGGGATGCGCCTGCCACAATATCGCTGCCAGTCCGGCAATCAGAGGTGCAGAAAACGAGGTGCCGCTTCCGCTGGCAGCAGTTCCGGCGAGTGTACCCACGATCGTTCCCGAGCCGACTGCCGATACATCGGGTTTCATCTGACCGGCTGCATTTGGGCCAATGGAGCTTAATGGAGCATAACTGCGATCGTACCGGGTGGCGCCCACGGTGAGCACCGAATCCACATCGGCCGGGGCGCCTATATACCGCCACGGATCATTTCCACTGTTTCCAGCCGAATTGGTGACGATCATTCCCGTACGTGTGGCAAACCTTGCTGCTCGACTGATGATAGTCGTTTTACCGTCCAAATCCTGATAGGTATGGTTGTAGGCGGCATTGTCGAATTCTCCGTCAAACGTGGTATACCCGAGCGAAGAATTAATGACATCGGCTCCGAGGCTATCCGCACGTTCCGCGGCAAGCAGCCAGGTAATTTCTTCGTAAGGTGATTCACCCAGATCGTTTTCCGTACGGTACAATGCATAACCGGCTTTAAATGCGACTCCTATCATGGTTCCGGGCAGGTATGCCGCCATGGTTGAAAGTACGTTGAGACCATGGGAACCATCATTGTAAACGTTACCATCCCGGCTCACAAAATCATGGGTATCGATAATGCGTTTTTCGTCCCGGAGTTGTTTGAAATACCCCACGACATCGGCCTGGTTAAATCCATTGTCCAGCACGGCAATGAGCATTCCGTCGCCGCGGACCTGGACCTTGTGGAGCTCGGCCACGTCCATTAAGGCGAGCTGGGCATTCATACTGCCGTAATCCAGGTCTTCTACTGTTTCAAATTTATCCTTAATGGCGACGGTACGTTCAATGCCCGGAGATTTTGATGTAAGGTTTGCGACGGGTAAATCCAGTTCAATGCCTTTGTAAAAAGCCAGTTTTTTGATCGCAGCAAGCTGAGCATCAGATGCTTCTACGATTGACCCATTAAACCATTTCGATGAGTAAATGACTTTCGCGCCGGTTTGTTTTACCGATGTAACATAGGCTGGATTTACAGGAAAATCGCGCGGGATAATGGCGATATTTTGGCGGTTTCGTCTGTTTATCGCTCTTTCGGAAAGATACTCCGTGGGTTTTTCAACAGAAAACGGGGAGCCGGTTTTGTCTTTGTATAAAACTAAATACCGGGGATTACTTTGAGAAAAGCAATCGGTGAAAAAGAGCAATGCATTGAAAAGTGTGAGAAGTATAGTTTTCATCATGTTTGTCGAAGTTTGAATGCCGATATTTCACCAACGTATCCACCGTCATTTTAAATATACCCGCAGCTGGACAAAAGTGTTGTGGATCAGGCTGTTTTTTCACCCGATTATCCCGCCCCGCTAGGCGCGTCCCCCTAGATGCGGGCATTCAAGCAACGCTTTGAAGCCGGGGTAGGGAACGATGGTTTTGAGATAACCATAATTATTGGCCATGGAAATAATGCTGTTGTGGTCACCCATGGAAATATCTACATCGTTCATTCCAAACTGACAAGGATGCTCATAACCTGTGGCATGGGTGATTTCGATGATCTCTTTCGCCAGCGTTTTCATGTAGTTATTAAACCGCTGACTTTTCAATGCGGGATCGATACCCGCTTCCAGCCATTTGTTATTGGTGGCAATACCTGTTGGACAGCGGTTTGTGTGGCAGATCTGTGCCTGAATGCAGCCGATCGACATCATTGCCTCGCGCGCCACATTGATAATGTCGGCCCCCATTGCAAAAGCCATCACAGCCTGGGCAGGAAGTCCCAGCTTCCCCGATGCAATGAAGGTGATTTTATCCGTGAGGTTTCGTTTCTGGAAAATTTTATAAATGGTACTAAATGCAAAAACAAGGGGTAACGCTACGTGATCGGCAAATGACGGAGGCGCCGCTCCGGTACCGCCTTCCCCGCCGTCGATGGTAATGAAGTCCGGACCTTTACCTGTCTCGACCATCAGGTCGGCGAGTTGTTCCCACATATCCGTCTTTCCTACCGCAGATTTTATGCCGACCGGCAGGCCGGTTTTCTCAGCCATTTCTTCGATGAAATCGATCATTTCGCTGACATTTGAAAAGGCACTGTGATATGCGGGTGAAACCACGTCTTTACCCATCGGGACATGTCTGATCTCAGCGATTTCAGCGGTAATCTTGCTGGCTGGCAGTACGCCGCCTTTTCCAGGCTTGGCACCTTGCGAAAGTTTCAGCTCGATCATCCTGACGAACGGATTGTTTTCCGTCATTTTGACCAGCTTTTCCATTACAAAATTACCCTCATCATCGCGGACACCGAAGTACGAGGTTCCCATATTGAAAACCACATCAGCCCCAAACCGATGATAGGGCGATAATCCGCCTTCTCCGGTATTGTGGTAATTGCCAAACTGAAATGAACCTTTATTAAGTGATTCAATGGCCCGGGACGAAAGTGAACCAAAGCTCATCGCACTCACATTTACGACCGAACGGGGGCGATACGGACGTTTCCGGCGATGATATTCTCCGATTACCTTGGCGGACGGAATGGTATAATGATGCGGATCGTTGCCATTCTTGACGTGATGATGATGGGTAGAATCCAGTTTAAACGGGAGCATGGTGGGTTTTACAAAAACATAACCCGGCTCCTGCATATTCTGATCGGTACCAAAACCCTGGTAGTTATTTTCTTTTTTGGAAGATGCGTAAATCCACGATCTCTGGCGACGGTTAAAAGGCAATTCTTCACGATTATTGGCAACAATGTACTGCCGCAATTCCGGACCAATGGTCTCGAGCAGATATCGAAAATGGCCGACGACCGGGAAATTATGCTGGATCGTATGTTTTCGTTGAAGTATATCTCTTAATGCAACGATCAGCAACAACCCCGCCAAAACATAAATCCAGATTGGTATGGAAGAAAAAAAAGAAGCAACAGTTAACATAGCAATCGGTTTTAGACTTCTTCCCAGGAAGTCACTTTTGAAAGGTCTTTCCAGTAGCCGGGATACGATTTTACAACCACATCCGGTTCTTCAATAATCACCGGAAACACCATGCCCGCGGGTGCAAACGCCATCGCCATGCGATGATCGTCATACGTATGGATGGACGGAGAATTTATCAAGCCGGCATCTTCGATGCCATGCACTTCGTATAAATGGTCTTTTTCTATTTCAACCAGTTCTGAACCCAATTTTTTCAGTTCCTGCTGCAATGCAAAGATCCGGTCGGTTTCCTTGATTTTCAGGCTTTCGATACCTGTTAATGAAAGGCGGATCCCTTTTACGGCGCAGCAAACGGCTACGGTTTGCGCCAGGTCCGGACAATCTGTAAAATCCCAGCCAATGGAGGCTGCGGGTGGAATTTTAGTGAGTAGTACGCCGCGTTCGGTAAAAACGCTTTCAACCCCCAAATGCCTCATAATATTTACAATGGCACTATCGCCCTGCAACGAATCTTTTTTGAGCCCGAGCAGCTCCACTTCCGCATCTTCGGCCAATGCGACAATGCTATACCAGTAGCTCGCTCCCGACCAATCCGATTCGATGGCGTAGGGTTGGGGCTGGTACTTGGTTGGGGGAATGGTAATGCGGTTTGTTTTCCAGTCAGCTTTATAATCAATACCAAAATGCGCCATTTGTTTCAGCGTCATTTCAATGTAAGGTTTTGAACCTACTTCACCTTCCAGTTGAATGGTTAATCCCGCAGGCAGTTCCGGCGCGATCATGAGCAGGGCAGAGATGTACTGGCTGCTCACATCACCGCGCATGGCGATTTCGTTGTTGCCGGAGTAAGAAAACCCATTCAGTTTCAACGGAGGGTATCCTTGTTGTTTTTCATAAGTGATATCCGCACCCAAAAACCGCAGTGCATCCACCAGGATCCCGATCGGCCTTTCGCACATTCTGGGAGTGCCGGTCATGGTTTTCTGTTGATTGCTTACTGCGAAATAGGCAGTCAGGAAACGCATGGTTGTCCCCGCGTCGATCACATCAGCGACTGGATCACTTGAATTGAGCAGCCGTAACATGGTTTGAGAATCGCGCGCCTCTGAAATATTGGAAAGTTCACATTGAAAACCCGTGAGGGCATTGATGATCAGGGCACGGTTGCATTCACTTTTTGAAGCAGCGAGTTGTATTTCAGCGCGTATCGGCTGTTTTGGGGGATTTACTAAAATGGATTTCACTGTAAAAAATTCAAATGATAATTCAGTACGTTTCCAGCACTTTCAATTTGTTTCGACCATTGATTTTAAGGGAAGCGAAGGTCAGTTTGTAACAAACAAAACCGGCTGCCATCAAGGATCCGCCAACGATCAGGGATGACCCGTCGGTTGTGAACCGTTTGTTATCAACACCTTTATTGAAAAAATCGGCACCTATGTATAGTAATCCGGCAAATGGCAGGAGCGGGGCAAGTTGTGAGATAAATGGAATCCGTTTTGAAACCTTCATTAACCGGACATCTTTGAGCAAAATCTCCTGATAATCCATACGTCCGACGGCCTCATTAATAATGGCAATACTAAATGAAGAATCGGTAACGCTGGCTATTTGTTCGTCAAAACGGATGGTTTCATTGTACATCCTGAATTTTATATTGTCGCCCGGGAAAAACCGGTACCGGTGAAAACCGCCGATGACAGGAGACGCGTCGAGGATCAGGTATTTCTGCCCGGGCGTTGCAATTACCCTGCTGGCATTACCCTGTTTTAAGAAAAGTTCTTCACTGGGGACTACTTTTCTGGGGTCATAATGATCCTGCGACCAGGCTGACAGATTCCCAAAAAAAAGCAAAACGACAAGTAGTACTAGTTGTCTCATAATGTAAAAAGAATGGTTCAAATATAGGGAATCATTCTTTTAAACGGGTGAAAGTGTTGCAATGTTGCTCATTTTAAACGCGATAATTAATCTTCTTCAGCCGTTTCTTCCTTTGAAACTTTCACAGAAACTCCGCCGGATACAAGCATTTTCATGACATCGGTGGAGGTAGCTTCCAATGGGACAATGTCTTTGGCAGGCACTATGAAAAGTTCGCCAGAAAGTGAGTAGGACAATGGCATGTAAACGGCGACATGATCATAGATCTTCAAGTGGCTCAGGTCCGTTTGTGTGATAAAACCGATCTTTTTAATGTCTGTATCCTTGTACATGGTCACCATTACCGGCTGGTTGAATTTCTTTTTATCCCCGACAAAAGCAAGTATCAGATCTTTAATGGAATAGTAGATCAGGCTCACCAGCGGAATGCGCCGCATTATGCGCTCGGTGAGGCCGACAAACGATTGCGGGATGACGGTTGAGAAGAAAAATCCGAGCAGGATAATGCCTAAAATGATGATCAGCACGCCCAGGCCCGGCAAATACACCGATTGCTGATTGGAAATCGGGATATCGATTGGGATGATGTTGTCGAGGTATTGGACGGTCGTCCATATGATCAGTACGGTGGCATAAAGCGGCGCGACCAGCACCAGCCCGCGGATGAAGTAGCTGATCAGGCGTTTGAGAATTCTGTTTTTGATTTCCATTTAATTAGGATATTTGCGGAAATTAAAAAGAAGTTCACTCATTTGACGTATATGTATCAGGCGAGTTATTTGAAACATTTTACCGAAGAAGTTTTTCTTGCGATCGGATGTTCCCCCGAAGAGGCCCGACTGGCTTCCAATGTATTGGTAAGTGCGGATCTGCGGGGCGTCGATTCGCACGGGATAGCGCGTTTGGCCGGATATGTAAGACTTTATGATCAGGGCAGGCTTAATCCCAAACCGGAAGTTAAAATTGTCTACGAAACGCCGAGTACCGCAGTTGTTGATGGAGACCGGGGATTGGGACTGGTGGTAGCGCCGAAGGCCATGGAGATTGCCATGGAAAAGGCGGAGAAAGTGGGATCCGGCTGGGTATCAGTCCGTAATTCGAATCACTTCGGAATTGCGGGTTATCACGCGATGCTAGCTTTGGAAAAGGACATGATCGGCTGGACGATGACCAATGCGGCACCACTGGTTACTCCTACTTTTTCTTTGGACAAATTGCTGGGTACCAACCCGATAGCAGTTGCTGTCCCTGCCAGTCAGGAGCCTGCATTTGTTGCAGACTTCGCATCGACGGCTGTGGCTTATGGTAAGTTTGAGATATTGCAAAGAAAAGGATTACCGGCCCCACTGGGCTGGGCGCAGGATTCGGAAGGTAACGCCACTACGGATTCGAATGCGGTGAAGAGTGGCGGCGGATTGCTTCCATTAGGCTCTGACCGCGAGCATGGAAGCCACAAAGGATATGGTTTGGGGGCCATCGTCGATATTTTTTCCGGAGTGTTGTCCGGTGCTAACTTTGGTCCGTGGGTACCGCCATTTGCTACTGCGGGATTTATGTCCACGCAGCAGGGGGTTGGGTTGGGTACCGGCCATTTCCTGGGTGCAATGCGGATCGACGGTTTCAGGCCAGCCGAAGAATTTAAGAAAGATATGGATAAATGGATCGGGGCATTCAGAGGCGCTCGGGCTGTGGATGGGCAAAAAGTACTGATACCCGGAGATCCCGAAAGAGAAATGGAGGCCGAACGCAGCGTAAATGGAATCTCATTGCTGGAACCGGTTGTTGTTTCATTAGCGGAGCTGGCAAGCCGTTTCAATATCCCATTTGAAAAGAATTTATAATTACTAAAAAAATAAAAGCTAAAAGCCAATCGCTAAAAGCTGATAGCCAAAAAGCCAAAAGCCGTTAATATGTCCCGTAACTTTAAAGTAGGATTGTTTGTAACCTTTGCAATCCTCTTCACCACATTCGTTTTTTATTTCTGGCAAATTTTCAAAACGCCGAACCTGCAAACTGACAAGCAAACGAGCTTTGCTTTGTTAATCCCCGAAGGTGCCACTTACAAAACTGTGCTGGATTCGCTGAATAAGCATGATGTGATCCACGATCATATCTCATTCCAGTTTTTGGCCAGATTTTTAGGGTTGAAAGACAAAGTGAAGCCGGGGAGATATGTGATCAAGCCTAGTTCGAATAACTATGTAGTTATTAAAAAGCTAGTATCGGGCGATCAGGATGCCGTAAAATTGACATTCAATAACATCAGGTTAAAAGAAGATCTTATCAAAAGGATCGGAAGCCGGTTTGAATTTGGCGAAGAGAATTTCAGAAAAGCGCTGAACGATCCGGAGGTTTGTAACAAATACGGACTTGATACTCTGACGATTGTATCGATGTTTCTGCCAAACACCTATGACATATACTGGTCAACAGGCACGGAGAAGTTTCTGGACCGGATGCATAGTGAATACAAAAAATACTGGTCGGACGAAAAATTGGCGAAGGCAAAGGAAATTGGCCTGACACCAGTCCAGGTGTCGATCCTGGCATCGATTGTGGAGGAAGAGCAGGCGCGAAAGGTGGATGAGCGTCCGAAAGTTGCCGGGCTTTATATCAACCGGTTGAATGCTCAAATGCCATTGCAGGCAGATCCTACCATTAAATTCGCATTGCAGGATTTCGCGATCAAACGCATTTTGAATGGTCAATTGCTGATCAAATCACCCTATAATACCTATGTCAATACAGGCTTACCTCCCGGCCCGATCCGGGTGGCGGATTTCAACTCGCTGAATGCGGTTTTGAATTACGACAAGCACGACTACATTTATATGTGTGCCAAGGCTGACCTCTCGGGATACCATGCTTTTGCGACGAATTATGTCGATCACCTCAACAATGCAAGGTTGTACCAGGCGGAATTGAACCGGCTCAAAATTATGAAATAAGCATGTTTGTCTACGAAGTAAAAGGAATCCGGGTACGTTACGCCGACACAGATCAAATGGGGTATGTGTACTATGGAAATTACGCGCGTTACTACGAAATCGGCCGGGTAGAGGCATTGCGGAGCCTCGATTTTCATTACAAAGCGATGGAAGATGAAGGTGTGATGATGCCGGTTTACGAAAGTCATTTCCGTTACCTGAAACCGGCCCGCTATGACGATGAACTGAATATCAAAGTGACCATTGAGCAAATGCCGGGCGTCCGTGTTTTCTTTAGATATGAAATCCGCAACCAGGAGCAGGTACTTTTAAACACGGGAGATACCACGCTTGTTTTTCAGCGGATGGACAATGGAAAGTTATGTATGGCGCCGGAAAAGCTTTTGAATAAGTTAAAGCCGTATTTTGAAGACAAGCCATAACCAGCAAGCAAATATGCTTGAAAAACTGTTTAAAAGCCGCCAGATCAAGCGACTGATCCTCTGGTTACAGAACACCAAGATGTTGCGGGGCACAGTTTCTCTTTACGATATTTTAATTAATCTGGTCCAAAGCAACCGGAAGTATGATATCGATCAGCGTGCTTCCGCCGTAGCTTACAGTCTCACACTGGCCGCATTCCCCGCGATCATCTTCCTTTTTACGCTTATTCCCTACATTCCAATCGAACATCTGGACCAGCAGATCATGGAAATGCTGCACGAAAACATGCCGAGGGGAATTTATGAGGACGCGGACCAGACGATCATGGATATTATCAGCCGTCCCCGGAGCGGCGTTCTTTCTTTCGGTTTTATTTTCGCGATGTTGGCTTCTACCAATGGGATGATGTCGCTTATGCGATCTTTTGATATGGTGTATGAGGATGTTGAAACGCGTGGTTTTTTGAAAATCCGCGGGATTGCCACGCTTCTCACGCTATTGCTGATCCTGGTATTATTTCTGTCGGTAATTCTGCTGATCGTGGGAGATGCGGTGATGAACCTGGTTGGCGAGTGGCACCTCGTAAACGATACGTGGCTTATTACTTTATTAAACATCACACGTTACCTGGTCAGTTTTGCCTCTCTCATGCTCACGATCTCGATCATTTACCGGTTTGCACCTTCACACGGCAGGCAAACTGCTTTTGTAAATGCGGGTTCGATTGTGGCCTCGGTACTTATTCTGGCTGCCACTTATGGCTTTTCCTTCTACCTCTCGCGTTTCAGTTCCTACAATAAATTGTATGGTTCGATTGGCACGATGATCGCACTGATGATCTGGCTTTATCTGCTTGCATTTGTGATCATTCTGGGTTTTGAAATCAATGCGAGTATCGCTGCTTCCGTTAAGAAAAATTCAGTGAAACGCTGACAAACCGGATAATAACATTGTTTCCGCCGAGTTTTTATTGTTGCTAGTTTTGTATGGTCCGGCGTACTATTCTTCATCAACAGCGCCGTTTGAGCGTCAATGCGCTTGACTTCGTTTTAAATGAAAGAATTGGAAAAACCATTGGTGACGATCATCCTGACCGCCTACAACCAGGAAAAATACGTCGAGGAAACACTCGCCTCAGTCTTTTATCAGACTTATCCCTACATACAATTAATCGTCATCGACAATGCAAGTTCGGACAATACGCTTGCTCTCGTTGAGAACTTTAAAAGTACTGCACCTGCATTTCAGATCATCAAAAACAGATACAATGCAGGCCTTTGTACCGCATTTAACCAGGGTCTCAAAATTGCCCAGGGAAAGTACGTCATCGACCTGTCCGGCGACGATATTCTGATGGCCGACCGCATTGAAAAGCAGGTGGAATGTTTTGAGCAGCTTTCGGAGGATTATGGCGTAGTGTTTTCGAATGCTGAAAATATCAATGAGGCTGGCAGGCGGGTAGCTTACCATTACCCGGTTGACAATGCGGGTAAATCTTTGTCAAAAGTGCCGTCGGGGGATGTTTACAAAAATGTTTTGGAAAAATATTTCATTTGTACTCCCACGATGATGATGCGGACGAAGATGGTGAACGAGCTGGGCGGCTACGATGAATCGCTTTTGTTTGAAGATTTTGATTTCTGGGTCCGTTCATCTGTTCGCTATAAATACTTTTATCAGGATGAAGTTCTGACAAGTAAAAGAATCCTCCTGAATTCCCTTTCATCCGCCGTTTATCGTAAAGGCTCCGGAATGCTTGCTTCCTATTATGCCATTTGCAACAAAGCATACGATCTCAACCGAGACCAGCAGGAATTTGACCTTTTAGCGGCGCGCATACGCACATTTATCAGGAAATGTCTGTATGCCCAGGAGTTTGAGCTGGCACTGCATTTCCGTCGTTTGCTCAACTACATTGAAAATCCGGGCTGGCAAACAGAGCTCATTATCCTATTGTGCCGTCTCCATCTTCCGGTGAACTTTGCATATCGGTTTTATATCAAAAACTTAAAAAAAACGCTTACACAGGAAGGATTTAGCTTTTGAGATTGTTAAATCAGAAAGTAAGTTTTTTTCTATGCCCGCTGAGTTCATAAAAATATACCCACAAAATCCCGACGAGCGAAGAATTCGTCAGGTAGTTGATTGCCTGCGAGACGGCGGTTTGGTCATTTATCCTACTGATACTGTGTATGGTTTGGGATGTGACATTTACAATACCCGGGCCGTCGAGCGCATTGCCCGGATCAAAGGCATTAAGCCTCAAAAAAATGATTTTTCCTTCATTTGCTACGATCTGAGTCACATAGCCGATTTCGCGAGAGTCAGCAATACCGCTTTTAAAATCATGAAGAGGGTTTTGCCCGGTCCGTATACGTTCATTCTGGAAGCGACGAGCAATGTTCCCAAGCTTTTGAATACCAATAAAAAAACGGTTGGTATACGTGTGCCGGATAACCTTATCCCGCGCACATTCGTGAAAGAGCTGGGAAACCCAATCGTGACGACCTCAATAAAGGACGACGACGAAATTATTGAGTATTCGACTGATCCTGAGCTTATTTACGAAAAGTTTCAGCACCAGGTGGATATGGTTGTGGACGGAGGTTATGGCGGAAATGTTCCTTCTACGATAATCCGGGTAGATAATGAATCCTTCGAGGTGATCCGGGAAGGGTTGGGAGACGTCAGCCCGTTCTCTTAACCGGAAATTGTAATGATTTAAGTCGGCATTGTACATTGTCGACCATGCAAAATAATTATTATAAATTTTTTGATAATATCACATTGCTTTAGCATATTTGATAGTGCCCGATTTTACAAGTATAAAGGATCAGTCAAGGGGAGTGCGGCTGGAATTACAGTATTTACCTTGTTTAGCATATTTTACCTGTATATTACAATACGACCGGATTTACATTGACGTTGGAGAAAGGTATGTGAAGCAGACTTATAGGAACCGTTGTACTGTACTCACCACGAATAAGATTGACCTTTTAACTGTTCCTGTAAAAGGATACGACGCAGCCAGCCCCACAAAAGACATATTGATTGATTACAACCAGGACTGGATCAGACGTCACCTGGGTTGTCTGAAATCCGCTTACGGAAAATCACCGTTCTACGAATTTTACGCACCCGATTTGATACGGATTTACGAAAAGAAACTCGCATTTCTGGCTGATTTGAATTATGAACTATTGACAAATTGTCTTAGATTGGTGGGTATAAGAAAAGATATTCAGTACAATTTGTCAGGTGTGGGCGAGGAGGAAAATGAGGTAGTGAATGAGATTTCGGCCATTAACAACCGGAAAAGCACAGAATCTTCCAGATATTACCAGCCAGTACCTTATTATCAAACCTTCGGGAATGATTTTGTGAGTAACCTTAGCATTGTCGATTTACTTTTTAACATGGGGCCGGAAGCAAAGAGTGTTTTGTTAAGATCCTGTAAGTCTCAATAGAGCTATTTTGAACAAACACGGTTCAAGTAGCGTTTAGATCATTAAACACTTTTTATTGCTACACAATGGAAGCAAAATTTTCGAATAGAGTGAAAGAAGTAATTTCCATGAGCCGGGAAGAGGCCCTCCGTCTTGGTCATGATTACATCGGTGCAGAACACTTATTACTTGGAATGATTCGTGAGGGCGACGGTGTCGCGATTGGTTTGCTAAAAAAGCTGGGTGTTTCTCTGGACGATGTGCGTCAGACCATCGAGCAGGCTACTAAAGGCGCGGCAACGAATAATGTTAAAAATCTTCAAAATATCCCACTTACAAGGCAGTCAGAAAAGGTGTTGAAAATCACTTATCTGGAAGCCAAAATATTCAAAAGCACCCTGATCGGAACAGAGCATCTGCTTTTATCGATATTGAGGGATGAGGACAACGTGGGAACTCAGATCTTACATAAATTTAATGTTAACTACGAAGTCATTAAGGAAATGTTAGAATATCAATCATCAGGATCCAGACCTCATATGGGGCCGGAGACCGAAGACGGAGATGATGAGGCAAGAGGTGGCATGTTTGGTGGAGGTGGCTCTGCATCCGGAAAAGAATCCAAAGGTGCTGAAAAGTCGCGTACTCCGGTATTGGACAACTTTGGCCGCGACTTAACCAAAATGGCTGAAGTCGGTAAACTTGACCCGATTGTTGGCCGTGAGAAGGAAATTGAACGTGTTGCCCAGATTCTGAGCCGTCGTAAAAAGAATAACCCGATCCTGATCGGTGAACCCGGTGTTGGTAAAACTGCCATCGCGGAAGGCCTCGCATTAAGAATTGTGCAGAAAAAAGTGTCGCGTGTTCTTTTCGGGAAACGCGTTGTGACGCTTGATCTTGCTTCGCTGGTTGCAGGCACAAAATACCGCGGTCAGTTTGAGGAAAGAATGAAAGCGGTGATGAATGAACTGGAAAAGTCTCCGGATGTGATCCTCTTCATTGATGAACTTCATACCATTGTTGGGGCAGGCGGCGCTTCCGGTTCACTGGATGCATCAAATATGTTCAAACCGGCACTTTCACGTGGAGAAATTCAATGTATCGGTGCTACAACATTAGATGAATATCGCCAGTACATTGAGAAGGACGGAGCATTGGCGCGTCGTTTCCAAATGGTGATGGTGGATGCGACCTCGATCGAAGAAACCATTCAGATCCTCGAAAACATCAAGGATAAATACGAAGATCACCACCACGTAAATTACACGCCGGAGTCGATCAGTACAGCTGTGAAATTGTCTGAGCGTTACATTACGGACCGTTTTTTACCGGATAAAGCAATCGACGTTCTGGATGAAGTAGGTGCTCGTGTTCACATTAGCAACATTACCGTTCCTGAGGATATCTTGGTTCTTGAAGAACAGATCGAGAACATTAAACAAGAGAAAAACCGGGTTGTAAAAAGCCAGAAATACGAAGAAGCAGCGCAATTGAGAGATCGTGAAAAGAAATTGATCGATCAGCTCGACCGTGCAAAACTGGCCTGGGAAGAAGAAACCAAACAAAAACGCTACACAGTTACTGAGCACAACGTTGCCGAGGTAGTAGCGATGATGACGGGGATTCCGGTAACGAATGTTTCCATGGATGAAGGCAAGAAATTGTTGAACATGGCGGACGAGTTGAAAGCCAAAGTAATCGGACAAGACCCGCCGATTGAGAAATTGACGAAAGCAATCCAGCGTACACGAGTAGGGTTGAAAGATCCTAAGAAGCCAATCGGTTCATTTATTTTCTTAGGCCCAACAGGTGTAGGGAAAACGGAGCTGGCGAAAGTTCTTTCTTCTTATCTGTTTGACAAAGAAGACTCACTGGTGCGCATTGATATGAGCGAGTACATGGAGAAATTCAGCGTATCTCGTTTAGTTGGAGCGCCTCCGGGATATGTGGGTTACGAAGAAGGTGGACAATTAACTGAAAAAATCCGTCGCAAACCATATAGCGTCGTATTGTTGGACGAAATCGAAAAGGCGCACCCCGATGTGTTCAACATCTTGCTGCAAGTGCTTGACGATGGTATCCTGACGGATGGACTTGGTCGTCGCGTCGATTTCAGAAATACGATCATTATCATGACGTCCAACATCGGAGCACGTGATTTGAAAGATTTCGGATCTGGTATCGGTTTCTCTACGAAGGCGAAAACGGAAAATCAGGATGACATTATGAAAGGCACCATTCAAAGTGCACTTCGTAAGGCATTCTCTCCGGAGTTCCTGAACAGACTTGATGATGTGATCGTGTTCAATTCTCTGCAACGAGAAGATTTGCACAGAATTATCGATATTTCACTTGGGAAATTATTTAACCGTGTGAAAGGTCTGGGATATGAAATTGAGTTGACCATTCCTGCGAAGGATTTCCTTTCGGAAAAAGGGTATGATCCGCAATACGGAGCCCGCCCATTGAACCGGGCGATCCAGAAATATCTGGAAGATCCCGTTGCAGAAGAAATATTGAAAGGTGACTTGCGGGAGGGTGATGTGCTGGTTGCTAATCATGAAGAAAACACCGAACAACTCGTAATCAGTGTTCGTAAAAAAGAAGAAGAGTTGGCTAACTAAGTTGCTCTTTATTAAGAAAGCTGGAAGGCAGGTTGAAAGACCTGCCTTTTTTTATTGACAATTATTAACATAAGCGTTTAAAAGGAACAGATACATTTTCGAGTTTAGATGATGAATTACCTTATATTTAACCCAGGAATAATCAAATGATTAAATGAAGGTATTCTTTTTAAAAGCCGTATTATTTCTCAGTTCAGGTTTGATAACTACGCATACTGACTTGCTGGCCCAGCAACTTTCCTCCGGTCCGCAAGTTCTTACTTTCTTCTCAAACGCAGACGATACCGAACAGCCTTACGGCCTTTACCTCCCTAAAAACTACGATAAGAATAAAAAATATCCACTCATTATCATGCTTCACGGAGCAGGCTCCAATCATCGCCTCGCATTACGCCGTGTGTTCGGAAAAAGCAATGCGGAAGGAGAGACCGATGTAGAAGCAACGCGCTACTTTCCAGCGTGGGAAGATGTAGATTTCATTGTCGCCTCGCCATATGCGAGAGGTACGGCAGGTTACCAGGGTATCCCGGAACAAGATGTGTACGATGTGCTGGATGATGTAAAGAAACGCTTCAGTATCGACGAAAATCGCATTTCTCTGACAGGCTTGTCAATGGGTGGCGGCGGGACTTTGTGGATTGGGCTCACCCGTCCCGATATCTGGGCCGCGATCGCGCCTGTTTGCCCGGCACCTCCTGCGGGCACCTTCGATCTTGCCGCTAACGCCTTGAATTTTCCCATTCACTTTTTTCATGGTGATGCTGACCCGGTCGTCCCGGTCGACGGTACTCGCAAATGGGTGACGCATTTGCAGGATATCGGGGTGGAAGTGAGTTATAAGGAATTCGTCGATGTGAAACACGACAGCTGGGTGAGCGCCTATGACAACGAGTTTATTTTTGAATGGTTTAGCCACGCCGAACGTAATCCTTATCCGAATAACGTCCGGTTTGTAAGTAAGCATTATAAGTACAACAAAGCTTTTTGGGTGACTTTTGATAAATTCAAAGTGGGCACATTGGCTGAGATTGATGCCAAATTAACCGGAGAAAACAGTGCAGCGATCACAACGAAAAATCTGGATGCTTTTACGGTAAATCTGGCTCGGCATCCCCGATTTAAGCCCGGTAATATGAGTTTTAAAATAGATGGCAATACAGTCTCCGCTAAAACAGATAGTATCGTATCGTTCTCTAAAAACGGTGGTATCTGGACCGTTTCCCCTGCAGCTCAGGCTGGTGGCGCAGCACTAACGAAGAAAAAGGGCTCGGAAGGTCCGATTTATGACGCTTTTTCATCACGTCACGTGTACGTTTACGGCACTGCCGACAATCCGTCCGCTCAGGAATTAAAAAGTCGGATGGATATTGCGAACCAGGCGGCCGACTGGTCACAATACCGTGGTCCTTTTTTAGGCAGGATCATGTTCTTTCCGAGAGTTTTGTCCGATAAAGAAGTGCGCCCGAGCGATTTGGAAAGTGCCAACCTGGTTCTTTTCGGTACTAAGGAAACAAATGCATTAATTGCGAAGTATGCTGATAAATTGCCGTTGCATTTAAATGCATCTGACAAGGCACACGGGCTTTTCTATGTGTTTCCCGTTGAAAAACATTATGTGGCCATAAGCTCCGGACTTCCCTGGTGGGCGGGTGCGGAAGATCAGGGTTACCCATTTCTTCCTGTAATGCATCGGAAACTGTCGGAATACAAAGACGTGCTTTTCTTCAAAGACTCTTCAAGGAATATTATAGGCGAAGGATATTTTGGTCATGACTGGAAATTATCAGAAGATCTTAAAGCAAAACTAGCGGCCTCGGGCGCAGTAAGTATTACCAAATAGAACATAACTATTCAATTTTTTTGACTTAAAATGAACAACAACGAAAAGATTTCACGGAAATCATTCATCAAAGCAAGTGCGTTTGCACTGGCTGTTCCTATGCTTTCAAAGTTCAGCTGGGAAACGAAAGCAACTTCGAAAATTGGCCTGCAACTCTATACACTCAGGAATGACATATCAAAAGATTTGGTAGGTACACTGAAAAAGGTTGCTGCAATCGGCTATAAAGAGGTTGAGCTTTTTGGATACTCAAACGGAAAGTTTTTTGGTAAAACCCCGAAGGAGTTTAAAAAGATATTGAATGATCTGGGATTGGATCCGGTAAGTGGGCATTATGGCGCGGGAGTTGAGAACAAAACGGCTGTTGGGACGCTAAGTAAAGGTTGGCAGCAGGCTATTGATGATGCGGCGGAAATCGGACAGAAATATGCCGTTTGTGCCTATCTCACAGACTCAGAGAGGAAGACGATCGATCAGTATAAGGGTTATGTCGATTTGTTCAATAAGTCTGGTGAAATCGCTAAAAAAGCAGGGCTGCAGTTCGGTTATCATAATCATGATTTTGAGTTTAAGAAAATTGATGGTCAGTTACCTTACGATGTCATCGCTTCTGCTGATCCAAAGCTTGTGAAGCTGGAACTTGATCTTTACTGGATTGTAAAAGCTGGAATGGATCCTGTGGACTTGTTTAAAAAACATCCGGGACGTTTTCCATTGTGGCACGTGAAGGATATGGATAAAACGGATCAATCTTTCGCCGAGGTAGGAACGGGCTCCATTGATTTCGCCAAGATTTTTGCCGCAAGAAAAACAGCTGGTCTTACTCACTTCTTCGTAGAGCAGGATGTTGCAAAGCGTCCGGCGATTGAAGCGATTGATATCAGCTTTAAGAACGTGACCAAAATGAAGGTATAGAAAAAAAGACCCGGCCGCATAGCAGCCGGGTCTTCCAAATTATGCAGATAAAAAATTTCAGTTGGTTAACTGTAATTTAAGTTCATTGAGTCGGCTGCGAAGTGAAGCGTCAACCTGACGATCTTCAATCGTGAGCACATATCCTCCAATTAAGTTCGGATCAATTTTCTCAGCAAGCTGGACTTTTTTTCCAGTTGCAGAAACCACCATTTCATTGAATTGTTGGCGAAGTTCCTCAGTTAATGGCGTAGTCGTTACAACCGTTGCTTTCTGAATTCCTTGATTAAGATTATATGCTTTAATAAATTCAGCAGCAATCTCATCCAGAATTGATTCTCTGTTTTTTCTCGAAATGATCAGGAAAATAGCAAATGAAATCGGGTTAACACGAGCTTCGAAAAGCGATTTCAGAATACCGGCTTTCTTTTCGTGACGTACAACCGGGCTTTTCAAAGCGAGCATCAGGCCTCTGTTGCTATCCGCCGTATCTTTAAATAAGAGCATATCCTGATAAACAGCTTCCAGAACATTCTGTTCTTTTGCGAGGTCTATCAACGATTTTGCATATCTGGCAGCTACTATACTTACTGACATTGGAAGTTCGGTTTTTTAATTAAGACGAGCGGACGAAGCGAGTTCTGCGATCAATTGTTCCTGAGCTTCCTTATCTTTCAATTCGCGGTGCAATACTTTTTCAGCGATTTCGAGCGAAAGTACAGCAACTTCTTTCCTGATTTTGGAAACGGCCAGGGCCTGTTCGTTGCGGATCGCGTCACGTGCACTATCGATCATTTTCTGAGCTTCCACAGCCGCTTTATCTTTTGATTCGGCAATGGTACGATCTGCTGCGTCTTTTGCTTCACGCAAGATCTGGTCTCTTACTGCATTAGCTTCTGCGATCAGCTTTTCGTTGTCCGATTTTAACTGAACCATTTCAGCTCTTGTTCTTTCAGCGAGGTCCAATGCGCCCTGAATTTCGTTTTCACGATCTTTAAGACCTTTGATAATCGGTTTCCAGGCAAATTTTGCAAGGATAAAAACGACCAGCAAGAATACTACAAGCATCCAGAAAATCAGACCTGGGTTTGGAGTAAGCAATGACATAATATTGAATGAGTTAAGTGTAAGTAGTAAGTTTTTCTCTTTTTATTAAAATTTCGTGGAAGCCTAGTGCTTCCACGATCGTTTTCTTTTACTGCCCGGCCTAATGCGTAGGAAGTAAGGACTTAGTCCAATGTTCTGTTAAAGCTTGAACGAGATAAGCAGACAGATTACCGCTGCAAATAGCGCTACCGCCTCAATAAGAGCCGCGATGATAAGCATAGCAGTTTGGATTGCACCAGCAGCTTCTGGCTGACGAGCGATACCTTCAACTGCGCTTCCACCGATTTTACCAATACCAAGACCTGCACCGATAGCAGCAAGACCAGCACCGATAGCAGCACCGAAAACCGCTAGGCCTGCGCCACTTTGTTCAGCAGCCTGAAGTAAGATTTGAAGCAACATAATTGTGTTTGTTTTAAAATATAATTAATAAAAAAGAGATTCAGAATCAATGTCCGTGATCGGCGTGGCTATGTTCTTCGATAGCGCTTCCGATGTACATGGACGACAACAGGGTAAAGATAAATGCTTGTATAAATGCTACCATGATTTCAATGAAGTTCAGGAATAATGCGAACAATGAAATGACAGGTGCAATGACAATGCTTTGGAAAATGAATATTAGTCCAAAAAGACTTAAAAGGATAATGTGACCAGCTGTCATGTTTGCAAACAACCGGACCATCAATGAGAAGGGCTTCATAAAAACACCTACGATCTCAACCGGAATCATGATCAGCAATAATGGGGCGGGTACGCCGGTTGGTTTTACAAGGTGCTTGTAATAATGACCATTTGCATTCAAATGAACTACAATGAAGGTCAATACTGCCAGCGTCATGGTCACCGCGATATTTCCGGTCAGGTTGGCAGATCCTGGGAGAAGACCCAGAATGTTGTTAATCAGGATAAAGAAGAAAAGCGTCAGCAGATAAGGTAGGTATTTTTCATATTTGGGGCCAACATTTGGCTTCACTACATCGTCGCGGATGAAGAGGATAATCACCTCCATTGCAGACTGAAATCCTTTCGGAGCCTTGCCTTTATTGTTTTTATAAAATCCTGCAATGCTGGTGAAAACAAGGATGAGGATCACCGCGCTTAATAACATGGAAGCGACGTTCTTGGTGATCGAAAAATCGTATATTTTTCTCGATTCGTCAACCGGAACGATCTGCTCGGAATCACCATGAACCAGGTGATATCCATTGTATTCGTGATGTTCGTTGTGGAAATTAGCGGAGGAGAAAACCTCAATACCGCGATCAGCGGAGTAAAGAATAACGGGTAGCGGAATCACAACACCATGAGTAAATTCCCATTCGTGAGAATCAGCAATGTGGTGCATGATCATCTCGCCGATATTGAACTTTTTCTCAGACTCTTCAAGATTATGTTCAATTTTATGCTCTTTCTCATTGATGCTTTCAGTCACCTTTTCAGCCTCGTGCTGCGTAGGCTCATCAGCCTTTGAAGGCGTGTTCAAAAAGCATGTTGCCGCAACCAGGGCAATAGTAAAAAACTGTCTCAGATGGGTACGCATATGTGCTTGAAATACTAGGCTTTGTCAATCGCGGCGCAAGTTACGATACAAACCATATATTTCAAAGCATGTATAAAATAAATAGAGTGCAAAAAAGTTGACAACAAATAGGAATGAATTAGTTAGCCCATTATATAAAAATAGCCCGATGAAAAGAAGGCTCAATATGATGCGTCCGACGATCGAGGAAATGTAAAATGTGACAAATTTCTCACGGTTGTTTCTTAAGCCGAATTCCATGAGTCTGTGGACGAAGAATGACAACCCGAAATAGAACATCAGGATATACCATATATAAGGATGGAGGAACGAACCGACACCAAAGTGCTGAACAAGGAAAAATACAATTCCCAAAAGAATCGTGGCGATCAGGGTACGGAGCATCCTAAATGGTTAAAGTGGATTATTGTTTGGTGAAGCTTTTAATCAGCATGTATAAGGAACCTGCAATCGAAAGCAAAGAAAGGACTAGTGTCCATACCGGAACCTTATTCGACTGCCATTCATCGAGCTTATAACCTGCGTAGGTAAAGACCAGAATGGTGCCCAGCATTTGCATAGCCAACCCGGAATATTTCAGAAAGCCCGACGGGATATTTTTGCCCGGGACTTTGCCGGTCGGATTGCCGGTATTTGTGTTGTCATCTTTCATTCACACGACGCAGAATATTGGGGTAAAATTGCTCCAAATTTTACAAATGGCATTATCTTCGATACGTATTTATTGAAAATACCGTTTTAGTTTTGCTTATAACAAGATACAAGACCATCCCTAAAGTCATTTTTGTGATCGAAAGCTTTGCCTCCCATATCCTAAAAGCTGCACTATATCTCACAATCATCTATATACTGACTAGCTGCTCGCAGTTCAGTTCAAGACCGGGTGCGGTCAATTTCCATAATGTCTCGGCAAGATATAATGCTTATTTCATGGCGGAACAGGATATGCTCGAGGCGGAATTTGAAATGAAAAAGGCATATAAAGAAGACTATAATCAGTTACTTCCGATTTTGTTGCCCATGGATTCCGTTTTGTCGCTGCCGGTAAAACCCAAATTGCAGGATGCCATTAAGAAATCTTCCATCGTTGCTGAAAAGCATCAGAACAGTAAGTGGCTGGATAACAGTTACATTATTTTAGGGAAATCAAGATTGTACCTGGGTGAATGGGCGGACGGATTGGAGGCATTGCGTTATGTATATGCAAATGGACGCGACGAAAACGATAAGAACGATGCGCTGATTTTGTTAATGCGGGCATACATTGTCAGGAAGGATTATTCCAACGCGTTGGGTGTTGCGGAATACCTCAGCCAACAGCCACTTGATAAAGGTTCTGTCAGGGATTTTTATCTTACCAAAGCATATCTGCACCAGCAGAACGGCGAGTACCTTACCTCAGTCGCCATTCTGGAAGAAACCTTCCCGGTTTTAAAGAAATCACGAGAAACAGCCCGTATCCATTTTGCAGCCGCTCAAATGTATGACCGGCTAGGACAATATGCATTAGCCAATAAGCATTACCGCAGTGTAAGGAAAAACCGTCCCGATTACGATCTGGGCTTTTATTCTTCCATGAACTCGCTGCAAAACGAGGTGGTTCTAAACCCCAAAAAGGACCTGAGCGCAATCGGCTTTGACCGAATGTTGCGGGACCGGAAAAATGATGACCTGCGCGACCGTGTGTATTTTACAATGGGTCTTTTGGCAGAGCACCGGAAGCAAATTCCGGAAGCGCTCGGTTACCTTCAAAAATCTGCCGCTGCATCGAAAGGTAATATGCAGCAAAAGGCGCATACCTATTTACAGCTTGCGCGGATCAATTACGAATCGCTTGAAAATTTTGAGGTATCCAAAGCTTATTATGACAGCGCGCTGGCGATCTTACCAAAAGAAGCTCCCGAATATGCATTGGTAGCCGACCGGAAAAGGGCCCTGGATAATTTTGTGAATGAGTATACGGTAGTCACGACAGAGGATAGTCTGCAACAGCTGGCCCGGATGAATCCCGCCGCATTGGATAACCGCATTGATGCGATTATTGAACAAAAAGAAAAACAGAGGATCGAGGAAGAGGAGCAGGCGAAAAAGGCTTTGATGGCTTCTTTGAATGTAAATCCGCAGAATGTAGGAAATCCGTTGATGAGCGGAAATGAACGCAGGTGGGAACTATATGATCCGGCTTTGATCAATCAGGGAAAAATTGACTTCAAAAGAACCTGGGGAAATCGCCCGCTGGAAGACGATTGGCGCCGCAGCAGCCGTCCATTGCGGACATTGACAAGTAGTAATGGAGGTACTTCCGGGGATTCGGCAAATGTTGCAGCAGCATCGGTTTCTGTGGACAATGGGTTGAAAAAAGGTACTGTCGAATGGCAGCAGGTCCATGACCAGCTCAAAGCGAAGATTCCGTTGACTGATGCTCAGTTTGCTGAGTCGCAGAGTAAAAAGGAGGATGCGCTTTATAATTTGGGGAAGATTTACCGGTTTGATTTAAAAGAATCTCAACGGGCAATCACAACGTTTGAACGCGTCTTGGCCGATTTTCCCAAAACACAATACAAAGACGAAATTTACTATTTGCTTTATCTGAGCTACGAAGATGAGAACCAGATCAGAGCTTCCTGGAAAAATAAATTGCTGATTGAATATCCAAATTCAACTTATGCCAGACTTGTCAATAAAGTGACCGATGCAGCTGGGAATACTGGTAATCCAGTTAAAGAATACGAGGCTGTGTATCAACTGTATACGGACGGTAATTTCACCAAAGCGCTCGAAGACATTGAACGGAACCTGCCGGGTTATAAAGGAACGATGATTGAAGATAAATTCGCTTTGCTTCGCGTGTTCCTGATCGGTAAAGTGCGAGGGAAGGAAGCTTATTCACAGGCTATTACAGAGTTTATGCGGCTTTATCCTGCCAGCGTATATCTGCCCCGGCTCAAAGAAATGCAGGAATTGAATAGCCTGTCAATGGGCAAAAGATAATTGCCCGAAATTGTATCTTTGTTAGATTAGTATCAAACAACCCCACATTTATGATTGAATTGCAACCCGGAAGGTATCGCCGAACCATCGTCCGTCTCTGGCGGTTTGTTGGGATTGGGCTGGGTCTGATTATCTTATATATAGTAGCTGTCAGCTTCAACTTTTTCTGGCTATTCGGTGGAATGCCAGACCTGAAAACGCTCGAAAATCCCAAAAGTGAATTGGCGTCCGAAGTGATCAGCGAAGATGGAAAGTCGCTGGGAAAGTATTTTATTGAAAACAGGACGCCACTTGATATCTCACAGGTTTCCCCAAATCTGATCGATGCATTGGTTGCCACCGAAGATGCACGTTTCGTAAACCATTCCGGAATTGATCCGAGGAGTTTGTTGCGCGTTTTTAAAGGAGTGGTTTCCGGTAATTCCAGTTCCGGTGGCGGTAGCACACTTACCCAGCAGGTAGCAAAGAACCTTTTCAATACCCGGTCAGAAGAATTCGAGGGTTTACTGGGCAAAATCCCGGTGGTCCGGATCATCATTGCGAAAACAAAAGAATGGGTTCTTTCGGTCGTCCTGGAAAGAAAATACACCAAGCAGGAGATCATGCAAATGTATCTCAATACGGTTTCGTTCGGTAACAATACCTATGGGATCAAGGTAGCTGCCAAGACTTATTTTAACAAAGAAGCATGGGATCTCAATGTCACCGAGGCTGCGCTGCTGGTAGGAATGCTGCAAAACCCAACGTTATTTAATCCACTTCGCTTTCCCACGAATGCATTGAACCGGAGAAACACCGTTTTGGCGCAAATGAACAAGTACGAGTATATTCCAGAGGAAGATTTCATAAGGTATAAAGAAAAACCATTGGGTCTTCAATTTACCATTGACAGTCACAATACAGGTTTAGCTCCGTATTTCAGAGAGTCCATGCGAGGTTACCTGAAAAGCTGGATCAAGATTTACAACGAGGAACACGATACCAATTTTGACCTGAACACCAGCGGGTTAAGAATCTATACAACCATTGACTCCCGGATGCAAAAGTACCAGGAAGATGCATTGACCGATCACATGAAACAGCAGCAAAAACTGTTTGACGAGCATTGGAAAGGCAGAAATCCCTGGACGTTCGATAATGGAAAGGAGATTCCCGGATTCCTGGCTTCGGCCGCCCGTAAAAGTGCTCACTTCAGATCTCTAAAAAGAGATTTGGGAGAAGAAGAAGCCTGGAAAATTATGCGTAAGCCTTATAAAATGAAGGTTTTTTCCTGGAATGGTGAAAAAGAAGTTACCATGAGCCCGCTGGATTCGATTGCCTATTACAAGCGTTTCCTGAGAGCCGGAATGATGTCGATGGATCCCCGGAACGGACACGTAAAAGCATGGGTGGGAGGAATTAATTTCAGATATTTCAAGTATGATCACGTGAAGCAGGGATCACGTCAGCCGGGATCGACCTTTAAGCCGTTTGTGTACGTTTCGGCATTGGATAAAAATTTCCTGACTCCTTGCGATCATGTAACAGACCAGCCGGTTTATTTTGGGCCGTCTGATGGCGTTCCGGGGGGCTGGTCACCGCAAAATTCCAATAGCAAATATTCCTACCAATCACTTTCATTACGCCAGGCACTGGGAAAATCGGTTAATACCGTCAGTGCGCACCTTATGAAGATGGTCAGGCCGAAGACCGTTGTTGAATATGCCCATAAGCTGGGAATAACGAGCGATCTGCAGCAGGTTCCGTCACTTTGCCTGGGTATCAGCGATGTTTCGGTATATGAAATGGTCGGTGCCTACTGCGCATTTGCAAATGGCGGTCACCGCACGGAACCGATGACGATCCTGCGCATTGAAGATCGTTATGGGAACGTTTTACAGGAGTTTTTTCAAAAACAAAACCAGGAAATCAGTGAAAATATGGCATATAATATGCTGTATCTGATGCGGGGTGCCGTGGAAGATCCGGGTGGTACTGCGGGGAGATTAAGACAATATGGTGTAACCGAAGGAAATGAAATTGCTGCGAAAACCGGGACGACTTCCAATTATTCGGACGGGTGGTTTATGGGTATGACCCAGCATTTGGTCACCGGAATATGGGTTGGGGGTGAAGACAGAAGTATTCACTTCCGGACCATCGCATTAGGCCAGGGTGGGCGCGTCGCCATGCCAGCGTGGGGCAGTTTCATGCAGAAAGTGTATGCGGACCAAACCCTGGTTCAGTATCGGAAAGGGCCATTCAACAAGCCCGAAAACTATGTTCGTGAATGTGGCAGCGTAGTGAGCGACAGTACCGATACTTATACACCACCATCGCGCTCCGACGACGAGGGTATATTATTTTAAATCAAAAAGTTTGTGAATATCCTTATCGCTCCCGACAAATTCCGCGGTTCTCTGGAAGCAGCCCAGGTTTGTCGGGCAGTGGAGGAAGGAGTTCTTCTCGCATTTCCCGACGCTAATGTTACCTCGCTTCCATTGGCAGACGGCGGAGAAGGTACTTCCGAAATTCTGACCCGGCAGGCTGGTGGTGCACGGATTTCCGCCACCGTGTCCGATCCACTAGGTAGACGTGTTATTGCTGATTATGGGTTATCAAAAGACGGGGAAACCGCATTCATCGAAATGGCTGCAGCATCGGGACTTGCGCTTTTACAGTCAAATGAACGAAATCCATTACTAACCAGCACATTCGGAACCGGGGAGCTGATCAAAGATGCACTTGACCGGAAAGTGAAGAAAGTCATTTTGGGCATCGGTGGAAGTGCCACAACCGAAGGTGGAATTGGAATGGCAGCTGCATTGGGTTGCCGGTTTTATGATCAGAATGGCCAGCTTCTTAGTCCAAATGGTCAGTCACTTTCTCTTATACATTCCATTGATATCTCCGACATTGACAAACGGGTTGATGACACAGAATTTATAGTCGCGTGCGATGTTACCAATCCACTTTACGGGTCGTGGGGTGCAGCATACGTGTATGGACCGCAAAAAGGCGCTGATCCTGCGATGGTCGAAATACTTGATGAAGGATTGAAAAACCTGGCGAAGGTAGCGTCAGCAGCATTTGGAACAGACGTAAGTGATGAGCCAGGCGCCGGGGCAGCAGGTGGTTTGGGTGCCGGTTGTATGTGGTTCCTCCATGCAGTTTTAAAAGATGGCGTGAGCATTGTGATGGAGCAAAGTAACATGTCAAGCCTGGTGGAGCAGGCGGATCTTGTGATTACCGGTGAAGGAAAAGTCGACGAGCAGACTTTAAATGGAAAAGTAGTAAAAGGGCTGGCTGATCTCTGCGGCAGGTACCAGGTGCCACTTGCTGTGATATGCGGAACTCTGCAAATCACCCCTGAACAATGCCGTGATGCGGGTATGACGTACGCAATTTCAGTTTTAAACCGTCCAATGAACCTGGAAACCGCCCAGCGCGAAGCATTTGTACTGGTGAAAGACGCAACTTTTCACCTAATGCGCTTGTTTTTTTCAAACAGGAAAGGCTGATCGCCAAAGAATTTTCTCAAAGTAAATGTCTGAATTCAATTATAAAGAAGAGCTTTCTAAAATTCCACCTGATCCGGGTGTGTATCGCTATTTTGACGAAACCGGGGAAGTGATATATGTGGGAAAAGCGAAGAGTTTAAAAAACCGGGTTTCAAGCTATTTTCTTAAAAATAATCAGCATGATCGTAAAACGAGGCGACTCGTAAGCCAGATCCGGAGAATCGAGTATACCATTGTTTTAAGTGAATGGGATGCGCTTCTGCTTGAAAATCAGCTGATCAAGCAACTGCAGCCTAAATTCAATATTCTTCTCAAAGACGATAAAACGTACCCGTTTATCTGCGTGACCGATGAGCCTTTTCCGAGGGTTTATCCAACCAGAAATATGGACCGGACCAAAGGAGTCTATTATGGTCCATTTGCAAATCTGAGGTCTATGCACACGCTGCTCGACATGTTCAAATCACTCTATCAGATCCGGTCATGTCAGCTTCCATTGAACGAGCAGAATATAGCAGCCGGGAAATGGAAAGTGTGTCTGGAATACCATATTGGGAATTGCAAAGGTCCGTGCGAAGGTTTTCAGGATCAGAAAGAGTATAATGCTGAAATCGAGCAGGTTCACAACATTCTAAAAGGGAACCTGACGTCGCCACATCAATATTTTAAAGAAAAAATGCTGGAAGCCGCCGAGCAAATGGCATTTGAAAAGGCGCATTCCTGGAAAACTAAAATCGAGCATCTTTCCAATTTTCAAAGTAAAGCAACGGTCATTAACCCCCGGATCGGGAATATCGATGTACTCACCATCGTGTCGGACGAAGAAGCAGCTTACCTGAATTTTATGAAAATAAAACAAGGTTATATGGTTGCTACTCAAACCATTGAGGTGAAGAAAAAGCTGGAAGAAACGGATGCCGAGATTCTTGCATTGATGATCATTGAAATGCGGTCGACCTACGGAAGTGAAGCCAAAGAGCTGATTTCCAACCTAAAACCGGATCTGGAAATGCGACTTACATTGACTGTACCGCAACTCGGAGATAAGAAGAAACTTCTGGATATGTCCATGAAAAATGTGATGTATTTCAGAAGAGAAAAGGCCGAGCGGAGGGAGGTAGAAGCTTCGGCGTCATCTTCGAAAAAAGACCGGGTGCTGATCAGACTTAAATCAGATCTGCAGTTAAAGGCACTTCCAAGACATATCGAATGCTTTGATAACTCCAATATCCAGGGTACCAATCCGGTGGCGGCGATGGTTTGTTTCAAAGAAGGAAAGCCTTCCAAAAAGGATTACAGGCATTTTAACATTAAAACCGTAATCGGTCCCAATGACTTTGCTTCGATGAATGAGGTCGTTGGCAGGAGATATCTTCGGTTGATCGCGGAGGAGCAGCCATTACCCGATCTGATTGTGGTCGATGGTGGAAAAGGACAACTTGGCGCGGCATGTGATGCATTAAAAAGTCTGGGTATTTATGGCCAGGTCCCAATTATCGGCATCGCGAAGAGATTGGAAGAAATTTATTTCCCGGAAGATTCATTACCTCTATACATTGATAAAAAATCGGAATCTTTAAAGCTGATCCAGCAGATCCGCGACGAGGCTCACCGGTTTGCGATTACATTCCACCGCGATAAACGCAGCAAAGGAAGTCTGATCAGTGAATTGGAAGGTGTTGACGGAGTCGGAAAGGTAACTGCAACAAAATTATTGAAGCATTTCGGATCGGTAAGTGGCATTCGTGAAAGTTCGCTGGAAACGTTAACAGGCCTTGTTGGATTGGACCGGGCTAAGAAAGTAAGGTTGTATTTTGATACAATGGCGCAAGGTTAAACCCCGATATTTTTACCCGCGATAAATCCGGTTGTCCAGGCATTCTGGAAATTAAAACCGCCGGTAATCCCATCTACATCAAGTACTTCACCTGCAAAAA
>NZ_JAJUXH010000017.1 GCF_021390245.1 Dyadobacter sp. CY323
GGTTACAAATTCTTCTTTGAATGTGGTTTTCCCATTTACCTCAAACTGGCTATTTGTCAAAAGTTCGGTAAGCCGGTTCAACACTTTGTTGGAAGCATCGGCCCATCGCAAAATTTCCGGGATCTCCGCTTTTTCTGTAAAGACTTTCCATAACCTTAATGGAATATTAAACCTGGAATGCGAGCTGATCTGCTGCTTTGGCGTTTTCACCTTTTCCTGCATAAAAAACTCCCTGACCTGCTGTTCATTCATTTCGGGAAGCCAGTTGATTTTACAAACAAACTGATAATCCTTTTCCGCCAGGTCACGCGCAGCCCACGCGGAAAGTTTTAAAACAGCCGGACCACTAAATCCCCAATGCGTCACAAGTAATGGACCACGCCACTCGTGTTTTGTCCCCCCAATTTTGACCAACGTATCCTGAACGGAAACTCCCGCCAGAGGTAAGAGGTAATTATCAGGTGTATTAAATGTAAAAAGAGAAGGTAACGGCGTGATGATCTCGTGCCGATGTTCCTGAATCCAGTCGAAACTATCTTGTCTCGGATAACCTCCGGTCGCAATCAGTAACCGGTCTGCGATGATGGTTTCTTCATTATATAGTTTTAAAACAAAACCTTCCTCCATTCGCGAAAATGACTGAACGCCTACACTGGTGCGTATTTCAATGTTGAGTTGACGGGCGGTCCTGAGCAGACATTCGATAATGGTATGTGATGAATCCGTAACAGGGAACATGCGCCCATCCGCCTCGGTTTTGAGTTTTACACCTCTTTTTTCAAACCAGGATACAGTCGCAAACGCATCGAAAACCGGTAGCTGTCTCCGCAGCATTTTTTCACCTCTCGGGTAATTTTTAATGAAAAAACGAAGATCGGACGGATTGTGGGTGACATTGCATCTCCCGCCGCCCGAAATGCGGACTTTGTTTAAAACCGTTCTGTTCTTCTCTAAAATGGCAATGTTAGCTTCCGGAAAAGTCTCGGCCGCGGTGATCGCAGCCATAAATCCCGAAGCCCCGCCACCTACAATCACAATCTGCATAGCCTGTTCTTTGATCATACAAAAATGAAATGTAAGTTTTAAAAACTGCAATTTCTTTTCATATCTTTCAAAATCACTTCGAATAATTTAATTAAAACCTCACATAACTATACATGCAAAAGATTCTCGTTATTGGGTTGGGTAAAGTAGGCTCACTGGTAGGCATTTTGCTCTGTAAGCGGTTTGAAGTGACCGGTATCGATAAATCCCAGCCAGCCATTTTGGTCCCTTTTCCAGTTGTTACGGGAGACGTTAGCGACACTGCGTTTCTGGACAAGATCTTCGTTGGCTTTGAGGCGGTTGTCTCCTGTATGCCATATAATCTTAATTTGCCAATCGCGCAAAAGGCATTTCAAACGGGTATCCATTATTTTGATCTCACCGAAGATGTCGGTACTACGGCTGCAATCCGGGAAATGGCCGAGAATAGTCGCAGTGTCTTCGCCCCTCAATGCGGACTTGCACCCGGATTCATCGGTATTGTAGGAATGGAGCTGGCCAGACGTTTTACGAAGTTGCGCGACATTGAATTACGTGTAGGTGCATTGCCGCGGTATCCAAATGGATTAATGGGGTATTCGTTCACCTGGTCGCCGGCCGGGGTGGTAAATGAGTACATAAACGATGCCGAGGTGATCCACAATGGGGTGAAGAAAATGGTGCCGTCACTTGAAGGCATTGAAATGATCAATATCGAAGGTCAGGAATTTGAGGCATTCAGTACCTCCGGCGGACTTGGTACTTTGTGTGAAACGCTGGAAGGAAGGCTGGATACCCTCAATTACAAGACGATACGGTATCCCGGACATTGCAGTCTGATGCGTTTTCTGCTTTATGAACTATGCCTCAAAGACAAGCGGGAACTGATCGAAAAGATACTTACAGAAGCCAAACCACCCGTGCAGCAGGACGTTGTGTATGTGTATGCGGTGGTCGAAGGCTGGAAAGAAAACCGCCTCGAGCGGGAAGAGTTTTACCGGGCCTATCATCCGATCGAAATTGACGGGCAGCACTGGCGGGCCATTTCCTGGACCACAGCTGCTTCCATTGCCTCCGTTGTCGAGATGGTGGCGGATGGGTTGTTACCTGACCAAGGTTTTATTAAACAGGAAGACATTGTGCTGAGAGATTTCCTTGCAACGTCAAACGGACAGTATTTCAATTAAACCATCGACTAATATGATCGATATTGGAGAGGTATTAAAACAGCTGGGCATTGCGCAGATCAACAACGGTGTGAGTACCGGCATTAAAAACTGGTATGGTGACGGAGATGTGCTGGCTTCGTTTTCGCCGGTAGATGGCCGGAAGATTGCAGAGGTTAATCAAGCCGAACAGGCTGATTACGATAAGGTTGTCGAAAAGTCACTTCAGGCATTCAAAGTATGGCGAATGGTACCGGCTCCCAAACGCGGGGAAATTGTCAGGCAAATGGGGGAGCAGCTGAGGAAACATAAACAGGCGCTGAGTACCCTTGTAAGTTATGAAATGGGCAAAAGCTTGCAGGAAGGACTGGGAGAGGTTCAGGAAATGATCGATATCTGTGATTTTGCTGTCGGAATATCGCGCCAGTTATACGGTTTGAGCATGCACAGCGAGCGTTTCCAGCATCGTATGTATGAACAATGGCATCCGCTCGGCGTTGTAGGCATTATTTCCGCATTTAATTTTCCGGTGGCTGTCTGGTCCTGGAATGCAATGCTGGCGTGGGTGTGCGGCGATGTGTGTGTATGGAAACCGTCGGAGAAGACCCCGTTAACTGCCATTGCTTGTCAGGAAATTATCAAAACAGTCTTAAAGGAAAATAATGTCCCCGAGGGAGTTTCTTCCATTGTGGTTGGGGGAAAAGAAGTGGGTGCGTGGCTCGCGAGTGATACCCGAATTGCACTCGTGTCGGCGACAGGAAGTACTCCAATGGGCAGGTCGGTCGGAGAGGTTGTGGCGGGGAGACTGGGCAAAAGCTTGCTGGAACTAGGTGGTAACAACGCAATTATAGTAACACCGTCAGCAGATCTGAGCATTGCGATCCCCGGCATTGTGTTCGGAGCAGTGGGTACGGCGGGCCAAAGATGCACGTCTACCAGAAGGTTGATCGTCCAGGCCGGTATTTATGAGGAAGTAAAAAACAGACTTACTAAAGCCTATTCACAATTAAGAATCGGGAATCCGCTGGACGCAAACATTCATGTTGGACCATTAATTGACAAAAGAGCGGTGGCTCAATATCAGGCTTCCGTTGAAAAAATAAGAGCTGCCGGTGGAAAATTCATTGTGGAGCCTGCGGTACTGGCTGGTCAGGGATATGAGTCGGGCTGCTATGTAGTACCATGCATTGCCGAGGTAGAGAACAGTTACCCGGTCGTTCAGCACGAGACCTTCGCGCCCATTTTGTATTTAATCAAATATGAAACATTGGAGGAGGCGATTAACATTCAGAATGATGTACCTCAGGGACTGTCGTCGGCCATTTTTACGTTGAATATCAGAGAATCGGAACAATTTCTGTCGCAAGCCGGATCAGATTGCGGCATCGCCAATGTGAACATTGGTACCTCCGGAGCTGAGATCGGCGGTGCATTCGGCGGAGAAAAGGAGACGGGTGGAGGGCGCGAATCTGGGTCAGACGCTTGGAAAGCATATATGCGCCGTCAGACAAATACCATTAATTATGGTGCAACGTTGCCGCTTGCGCAGGGAATAAAGTTTGAGATTGAGTGACATAAATTTTTAACTTTGTAGAGGGAGCACACATTATCATTCCTTTCTACTATTAATATGAAATATCAATTAACCTCAAATCAGATTTCGTCAAAAGTAGCTGGCGAAACCGTTATCTTAAATCATAACAAAGGTGCTTACTACGGATTGGACGAAGTGGGTGTAGTAATTTGGGATGCACTGGAACAAGGTCCGCAGACAATCGATTCACTTTGTGAAGCTGTGACTAATGCATATGAAGTGGATTCGGATACCTGCAAAGCGGATATTGACCATTTAATGAACGATTTGATTTCGGAAAAACTGGTGGAAATAATCAAATAGGATTTGGGACGATTGGGAAGGCTGATAGGCAAATGGCAAAAGCTGCCAACTTCCGGGAAACTGATTTTCCTGAAAGCATCTGCTTGCTTACTCCTCATTAAAACCGGACTGACTATTTTACCTTTCTCTTTTTTTAGAAAAGCATTTCACTGGTTTACCAGTACCCGATCTTCAAAAGAGTTTTCGGCGATAGAAATTAACCGGATCGTTTGGGCAGTGGACACTGCCGCCAATCTGCTTCCATTTGAACTGCTTTGCCTTCCACGCGCGCTTGCAACCAAATACCTGCTGCGGGAGGCACCGGAACTGACACTCGAAATTGGTATCGAAATTAATCCAGCGAAACAATTTGAGGCACATGCCTGGGTCGAGCGAAACGGGAATATAATCATCGGGGACTGGCCCAAAACAATTTCCTACCAAAGGATTTGGGTCTGGGAATAACTTTCAACTAACACACATGCATGCTTACAAAGCCTTCGGCTTAAATATTTCCTCCGAAATTCCATTGCCCGAGCTAATCGAAGGTGATCCGGCTGGAAATGTAGACCTTATTATTAAAATAGGCGATTTTAACCTTCCTAAATTAAGAAAGACCCAAATTTATAGGCGAGGTATACGTGCGGACTTTGGGCAGGATTTAAGTGGTAATCTTTATCTTACCTGGGAGCATTTAGCGGCTTTCCAGGCTTCTGAGGGCAATGTGCTCACAGTTTTACCTTATACCCAGGATCCCAATTTATTGAGTCTTTTCACCGTTAGTGAAGCTATGGGACTTATTTTGTTTCAAAAGGGTTACTTTCTATTGCACGCCAGTTCCGTTCTTGTCGGCGATGAAGCCTGGTGTTTCATGGGCAGTCCTGGTGCAGGCAAGTCCACTACCGCTGCTGCGTTTATTAAAGCCGGTTGTAAGTTATTAAGCGATGATCTGACAGCCATTGATTTCAATTCCAGTAATGTACCTTATATTATCCCCGCGTATCCGCAGCTGAAAATTTGGGATAAAACGGTGAATGGTCTCGAGTATGATAAAACAGATCTTCAACCTGTAAGTGAAGGTGTTAATAAATTTTCGTATCAGCCCAAACAAGGATTTCCATCAGAGCCGGTCAGGTTAGGGAAAATTATTTTCCTGCATAAAGCGAGAAATAAAAAAAGCTCACAGCCATTAAATGCGGTTGAAATACCGACCGAACTTCTTAAAAACTTTCCATTACCCGTTATTCTTTTATCTGGCGATGCCTTGAAAATACATTTTTTACAAAGTTTCAAATGCGCAAAATCGGCGGATATCATACAGAAAAGAAGACCCGAAGGATTTGATAAGCTGGCAAGTTGGGTTGAAGAAAGTGTGTCAATTTTTGTTAACAGCGAAATGAATGTTTGAAACTGTTTCGCCTGAATTAACCTCGTTGATCACGGCATGTCTCGACCTGCCAAAGCCCGCATCAACAGACAAATTGAATGCAGTCAAACTGCAGAAAATGCTTAAATGGCACCGCATCAGGCCTCAGTATCTTTCTTACGCGCACACAAACCAGTTGACTTTTCCCGGCCAGGATTTGCTTGCCAGGGAATCTCAGGAAATTGCGATTATCAATTTATTTCTCTCGAAAGAAGTTTTACGGATTTCTAATGCATTCCAGAATAACAACATACTTTGTTATGCGTACAAAGGAATTCTCTGGGCTCAGTGGTTATATGGAAATTTTGGAAACCGTGAGGCCGGAGATATTGATCTGCTGGTCGCGCCGTCGGACTTTGATCGGGCACTGAACATCCTGAGATCCGACTGTGGATATGCACCAGATGCATATCGTATCTTTTTGTTGAATAATGAAGACACCCGCCGCTCTTTCTTCGCGACGGACTATCACGTATTATTGGGTAGGGAGCAGGATTCAACTACAGTGGAATTGCATTGGCAGGTCGCTTACCCGCGACTCGATTTCAAGCTTCCACCAGGAGAATGGGCTAAATATAGGCAGCGTTATTCTATCCTGAGAGAAGATTTGAATGGTTTTATAAATGAGTACCAACTTTTACTACTACTCGTTCATCACGGTGGCAAGGAGAAATGGAGCAGTCTGAAATACATTGCGGACTTCGCTGCCTACATGAACAGGTACGGACACGTTACCGATTGGGGCAAGGTATTTAAACTAGCGAAAGACAAAGGGATCTGCACACTTCTGACCTGGAGTCTCGGTATACTGAAAGGTCTTGGCATGGAATGGAAAAAGGAATGGCCCGAAAATATCCATGCCGAAGATATCGGGCCATTCTTGAAGAATTGGGAGACCATGCCGAAGCAGCCGTCCAATTCCACATTACCTTATCTGAAACAAAGCCTCGCTGTTCATGATGGATTGGCAAATAAAGCAAGTGTTGCCATTCAGCATCTTAAGTACCTGTCCCACTGGAAACTGATCATGCACAAGGCTCGCTGGTATCGGAACAATGCCTAGGTAAGCCGAACCGTTATTCGCCCGGTAATATGCGTTCCGGGAGCCAGAATATTGAGACCGTCGCCAGAATTGAAAGAATCCACATTTGCGGTAAGAGGCTCAATGGCAACGCAATCCCGTGCCGGAGGCGTATATACCACCAGGTGATTGAATTTTCCTTCACCTGTTTCTTGTATGATCTGAACCGTCACTTTCTGATTTTCAGAAATCAGTTCCGTCACGGCATCGATTCCGGGCTGGTCTATAATGAAACAGTTGTCAAATGCTTTCCGGTAAAGTAGAGTGGGTTTTTCCAGGTAAAACGGTTCTCTGCCAATAGGAATCTGATTATTGTCAAATGCCACAATTTCATTGGATGGAATGCTGATTTTCCAGGCATCTGCCTGTTCATCACCGATCTGGAAATAGGGATGCCAGCCAAACATAACCGGACAATTTTCAGAGCCGGTATTTTTTGCTTCGTAGTTTAATGTAAATCTGCCATCTTCATGCAGGCTGTAAAGCACTGAGAAATGTACTTGAAATGGGTATCCATCCACATTTTCCAATGTAAAGGAAAGCTTTATGGAAGCATGGTCTGCGTGAACCAACTGCTCTTCGAGGCGAAATGCCTTTTTACGCACCAATCCGTGGATCGCATTTAAGTTACCGGTTTCATTTTTCTCCAGTTGGTATTCTTTACCGTAGAATTTATATTTTCCGTCAGGTATGCGGCTTGCAAATGGAAAAAGCAATTCGCTGGCACTCCTTGAATCTTCAACCAGCAAATGCGGTGTAGGAGGTGTTTTTAGAATGGAAAAAAGAGTAAGATGCTTTCGTAGTGAGAGTTGCCGCACGATTCCTCCAAGCTCAGGGATGATAACACATCTGTTCCCACTTACCGTTTCCTGGATTACAAATTCGGTTAGTTCTCCAAATTGTTGTTTAAATATTTCAAAGGCCATATTACGGAGGTTAGATATAGGATACTGAGGCAAAAATAATAGCCGGGCAAATTATTTGTCCGGCTATCTGTATTTATTTGAAAAATAGGTCTATTCGTTCGAAGCTTCTTTTTCCGCCTCAGCCATTTCCTCCTCTTTACGATCTTTCTCCAAGGTTTGTTTTACCAATTCCTCATGGATCGCAGCTTCCTCGTTTGAACGACGGTTAATGTAGGCCTGATAGCTCGTTTCCTTTTCATATGGACGCTTTCCAATCAGTTTCTCAAGATCGCTTTGGAACAAAATTTCTTTTTCTAAAAGCTCTTTTGCCAGCACTTCCAGCTTGTCGCGTTTTTCGAACAACAAGTTTTTTACGAATTGATAAGCCTGATCGATCAGTTTTCTTACTTCTTCATCAATCGCCTGAGAAGTCGATTCTGAGTATGGTTTGGTAAATGCGTAGTCACTTTGTTTTGAATCATAGTACGAGATGTTTCCAATTCGTTCATTCATTCCGTACATGGTAACCATGCTATATGCTACTTTAGTCACTCTTTCAAGATCACTCAATGCACCTGTGGAGATCTTGCCAAATACAACATCTTCCGCCGCACGACCACCAAGTGTCATACACATTTCGTCAAACAGCTGTTCCGTACGATACAAATACTGTTCTCTTGGAAGATACTGCGCGTAACCTAATGCAGCAACTCCGCGAGGTACGATCGATACTTTCACCAAGGGATCAGCATGTTCGAGGAACCAGCCTGCCACTGCGTGACCGGCCTCGTGATACGCAACGATTTGTTTTTCTTCCGGTGAAATCAGCTTGTTTTTCTTCTCCAAACCACCAATTACGCGGTCCATTGCATCCTGGAAATCCTGCATGGTAACTTCATCGCGGTTACGACGTGCAGCAATCAAAGCCGCCTCGTTACAAACATTCGCAATTTCAGCACCTGCAAAACCGGGAGTCTGTGACGATAGTTTTTGGATATTAACATCGGTGGCAAGTTTCAACGGTTTCAAATGAACTTTGAAAATTGCTTCACGACCAATTACATCTGGTTTATCAACCGAAATCTGGCGATCGAAACGGCCTGGACGAAGCAATGCCGGATCCAGTACGTCGGGACGGTTGGTTGCTGCTACGATAATGATACCTGAATCGGTAGCAAAACCATCCATTTCAACGAGTAATGAGTTCAATGTGTTCTCGCGTTCATCGTTTGAACCAGGCATTGCGCCTCGTCCACGCGAACGACCAACCGCATCGATCTCATCGATAAAAATGATACAAGGTGCTTTTTCCTTCGCTTGTTTGAAAAGGTCACGAACACGTGCCGCACCCACACCCACGAACATTTCCACAAAATCGGAACCTGAAAGTGAGAAGAAAGGTACGCCAGCTTCACCCGCAACAGCTTTTGCAAGCAATGTTTTACCAGTTCCCGGAGGTCCTACAAGCAAAGCACCTTTCGGGATTTTCGCGCCGAGTTTTTTGAATTTGTCAGGACTTTGAAGGTATTCGACAATCTCTTTAATTTCTTCTTTTGCTTCGTCCAGTCCGGCTACATCGTTGAATGTGATCTTTACTTTGTTTTCCGCATCGAATAATGTAGCACGTGAGCGGCCAATGTTAAATATCTGCCCACCTGGTCCAACACCTCCGGACATTCTGCCCAGAATGAAGTACATAACGAGGATCATCACAATGAAAAAACCCCAGGTTCCGAGGAAGCTGGTCCAATCGTTTCTCGTATCGACTACAAAAGGAACTTTGTCATCGTCAGGTATTTTCTCCTGAATTTTATCAAAATCCTTTTTGAACGTTTCAGCGGAAGTAACCTGGAACTGATAATGTGACGCAGTTTCTCCGCCGAAATAGTTATTTTCTTTCGCTACAACTTTGTATTTATCAAGCTTTAAAGCTTCTGGTTTTAAAGTAACCTCAACCGACTTATCATTTACGATCGTCACCCTTTCAACTTCTTTGTCAGCCATCATTTTTTCGAAACGCTTCTGAGTTGTTTCGCGGATTGTTGATGTTCTGTTTAAGTAAGTTATTCCGAGTATAGTGGCAATCAGAGCGGCTATAATCCAGCCCTGATATCCTTTTTGGGGACTTTTAGGACTGAGAGGCCCTCTTTTGTTATCGTTTTCAGACATTCTGTGTTTTTAATTAAGAGGAAATATACTAAACAACAATACCGGTCAGGTTAGTGTTCACCTGTACCGGCCATTCATACCACGGAATCTTCCAGGTATGTTACCTCTGCATCTCCCCAAAGTTCTTCCAGATCATAATGCTTGCGGCGTTCTTTATTGAAAATATGAACTACAACATCCACATAATCAATCAAAATCCATTCTCCGTTCGCCTTACCTTCTTTTTGCCAGGGCTCGGTTTTGGACAATTTATAAACCTCGTCTTCAACCGAATTTGCCAAAGCATCGATCTGCGTGTCGGAATTACCCGAGCATATTACAAAAAAATCAGTGATTGAATTTTTTACTTTTCTGAGGTCGAGTATTGCTATATCCTGGCCCTTCTTTTCTGTCATTCCTTTAACCACCAGCTCGGAGAGATCTTTTGAGGATAGTTCTTTATTTTTGCGTTCTTTCATGCGAAGTTAATTCCTTTCTAAACCCTAAAGTAAAGCAAAAAAATTGTACAACTCTATACAGGATACCCTAATTATTGGTAAAAAAGTTGTCTATCTGCCATCTTGTCACTCTACAAACGACATAGCGGCTGAAATAGTGCACGCTGGATTGTTCGCAGAAGGAACTGTTGTCATTACCGACAATCAGATTAAAGGAAGAGGTCAGCGAGGATCTGAATGGCACGCAAATCCAGGAGAAAATTTGACCTTTTCGGTCATTTTAAGTCCGCATTTTTTACCAATTCAACATCAGTTCCTGATCAGCCAAATTACGGCACTGGCGGTAAGATCCTTTGTAAGTAACTATATCGATGGTGTGAAAGTAAAATGGCCGAACGATGTTTTGGTAAACGGGAAGAAAATATGTGGGATATTGATCGAAAACTCAATTCTTGGGATGAAACTTACCAACTCGATTATTGGTATTGGGGTAAATATCAATCAGTTAGAATTCGAAAATGGGCGTGCTACCTCACTGGCGCAGGAAACCGAAAGTCAGTACATCCTTGCGGAAGAATTCCAAAAACTAGCCAGGATAATTGAGGCGTACTATCTGAAATTGAGAACCACTTCCCATGATCACGACATTAAATTGGAATATTTACAGCACTTACACGGCTATGATCAGGAGGTAAAAGTCTCTTTCAAGGGACAATATCAGAATGCGCAGGTGATCGACGTGACCGAACAAGGGAGGTTGCGTGTCAAACTGTCATCGCAACCGGATATTTTGGAATTAGGGTTAAAGGAAATAGAGTGGGTATTAGACTGATTCTTGTCCCCACTTACCCAATACGATCATAACAACGGCACAAATCCCCAGGCCGAGTGACTCTCTCGCCAGTTCGATATTCAGGCTCCGCATCGCTGTTTCTCCAAAGAAAATCCCTTCAAATTCCGGCGGCCATTGTAAAATAGCTGCGACAATGTAACCCGCTGCCAATGCATAGAATACCCAACTCGGCCAAAGCTCTCGGATGCTCATGAAACAAGCTAGCGCAGCGAAACTGTAAACGCCGATCCAGATTCCCGAATCAGGGTCATTTAACTGCAGATATGCAAAAATGACAAAAACGATCCCAAAAAATATCTTCAATAGTCTCATAACACTCGTATTTAAACTGGATACTACGATAAGCGTTTACAGGATCTATATTAACTATCCTGCGACACGAATTTAATTCTTATTTGCAAAATCCGGCCAATGCCGAAGCTGCATCCTGGTAACCAAGGTTCAGCGATTGTTTGAGGTTTGTGCAGCCCAGCTCCTTATCACCATCATTCCACTGAGCGAGCCCAAGGCCATAAAACGCCTTTCCGTTCTGTGCATCAAGTTTGACCGTCTCCCGGAATGCCAACGTCGCCTTGTTATATTCTTTCAGCCTGTAGTACGTATTTCCAAGATTATACCAGGCCAGCTTGTTGTCACGATCCAGTTTCGTCGCCGTTTCGAAATCCGCAATTGCGTCCGGCATCTTTTCCATTAAGACCAAAACCTGGCCACGGTTAAGGAAAATATCGGCTGTGTCGGGAGCGAGTGACGCCGACTTGTTATAATCAGCAAATGCAGAATCCAGCCGGTTTTCGTCTTTGTATAACAATGCGCGGTTAAAGTATGGACGATAGGAATCCGGTTGGAGCCTGATAGCCTGCGCAAAGTCCAGCAGCGCATTTGGAAACTCTTTCAATTCGTAATAAGCTACGCCCCGGAGGTTGAAAGCGTCTGCATTGTTCGTGTTTTTTTCAATTGCCTTATTTATAAAATCGATGGCTTCCCGGGTCCTGCCTTCCCGCATTAGCTCCTTTCCTTTTTGCAGAAAAGCATCCGAAGATTGGGAGCAGGATTGAAGTATTAATAATAAAAATAGAAAAAATAAACGGGGCATACTGGTTCATTTCGAGTTGATTCGCACAAAAGTAAGGCGAAACATGAAATCAAAGTTTTCTTTTTGTGAATAAAATGTCTTTATCTTTGCACCCGGCAAATCGGAACTACCAGCTCCTTCCGAATCCCCCAGGTCCTGACGGAAGCAAGGGTAGGTGGTCGATGCGGTGAGATTCTCGGTTTGCCTTTTTTTGTTTCCTTCCGTTTGTATTCTTCTCTTTCTTTTTGCTTTTGACCAGGGTTTCCTACTTTTGTGGGACATTCTAACCAATACATTTTCGATATGAAATTTTTTATTGATACTGCGAATCTGCAGGAAATTCAGGAAGCTCACGCGCTGGGTATTTTAGATGGTGTTACTACCAATCCATCGTTAATGGCTAAGGAAGGAATTACGGGCAAGGACAATATCATGCGGCACTATAAGTCCATTTGCGATATCGTGGATGGGGATGTGAGTGCAGAAGTAATATCGATCGATCTGGAAGGAATGATCCGCGAGGGTGAAGAATTGGTTGAGATTGATGATAAGATCGTTGTGAAAATCCCGATGATCAAGGAAGGTGTAAAAGCTTTGAAATATTTTTCAAGAAAAGGGATCCGGACCAACTGTACGCTGATTTTCTCAGCTGGCCAGGCCTTATTGGCGGCTAAGGCAGGAGCAACATACGTTTCTCCGTTTATCGGACGTCTGGATGACATTTCAACAGACGGAATCGGGCTGATCGAGCAAATCCTTACCATTTACAGAAACTATGGCTACGACACGCAGGTGCTAGCGGCATCAGTTCGTCACCCAATGCATATTATTCAATGCGCAGAAGTAGGTGCCGATGTGATGACAGGCCCATTGAGCGCCATGGAAGCCTTATTGAAACATCCGCTTACTGATATTGGTCTGGAAAAGTTTCTGGCTGATTACAAAAAAGGGAATTCCTAAGATTAGCGTTATTCATTGAAATCTATGACTGATACTGAGTCAGCGGAACCTATCATTGTTCTGGAAAGGGCGGACATCTATCAGGGTGACCGCCCTGTTTTGAATGATGTACATTTTGAGATCAAAAAAGGAGATTTCGTTTTCCTGATCGGTCGGACCGGGAGCGGAAAAAGTTCTCTTTTGAAAACGCTTTATGCGGATTTGTGGCTTCATACCGGTTCGGCAAAAGTCGCTGGTTATGAATTACATAACATCAAGAGAGTTGATATACCCTTTTTGAGACGCAGGATTGGCATTGTTTTCCAGGATTTTCAGTTACTTTCCGACCGGACTGTTGAGGATAATCTTTCGTTCGTGCTGCGTGCGACGGGCTGGGAGCAGCAGGCTAAAATTTCAAAACGCATTGCGGAGGTTTTAATGCAGGTGGGGCTGGGTACAGCTCAGAAAAGAATGCCGCACCAGCTTTCCGGTGGCGAGCAGCAGCGTGTAGTAATCGCCCGCGCAATGCTCAACGAGCCTGCGATCCTGATCGCGGATGAACCAACGGGTAATCTCGATCCCGAAGTCGGAGATCAGATTATGCAGGTTTTTAAAACCATTAACAATGCAGGTACCGCCATTTTAATGGCGACCCACAATCACGATTTTCTTAAAAGATTCCCTGCCCGTGTGTTGAAATGCGAGAATGGCAGTGTTACGATTACTTAGAAGTTATAAAGTATAAAAACGAAGAAAGCGCAGCCTAAACTGCGCTTTCTTCGTTTTTATACCATTTGGTCAGACTATTTTGCCTTCATATCAATCACCGGGATGATCATTTCTTCGAGCGAGACGCCTCCGTGCTGGAAAGTGTCACGGTACAAATTGACATACTGATTATAATTGTTGGGATAAGCAAAGAAATAATCCTCTTTCGTGAACACATAAGATGTGGATACGTGCGGTTTCGGCAGGAAGATCCGCTCTGGTTTTCTGCAGACCATCAGGTGGTTATCATCAAATCCCAGGTTCTTGCCATGTTTATAACGAAGGTTGGTGTTTGTTTCGCGGTAGCCAATAATTTTGACCGGTTTTTGAACACGGATCATACCATGGTCGGTAGTAAGAATCAAGCGGCATTTCTTTTCCGCGATCTTCCGGATAAAATCCAGTAATGGTGAATGCTGAAACCAGGACTTGGTAATGGAGCGGTAAGCTGCTTCGTCTGGCGCCAGTTCCTTGATCATTTGCACGTCGGTTCTCGCATGAGACAACATATCCACAAAGTTGTAGACAATCACATTCAGCTGATTGTTCAGCATGTTATTGAAATTATCGCTCAATGCTTTTCCCTGATTTGTATTCAGGATTTTGTTGTAAGAGAACTTGATATTGAAATGGTTCATCTCCAACTGCTTTTGAAGAAAGTCGGCCTCGTGGTTATTCAAACCTTCTTCACCTTCGGGAGTATTTTCGTCACTTACCCACCATTGCGGATGCTTACGCTCCATCTCACTCGGCATAAGTCCTGAAAAGATCGCATTTCTGGCATACCCGGTTGTGGTTGGAAGGATTGAATAATAAGAGGATTCTTCCTCGATGTTGAAATACTCCTGCATAATCGGCTGGATCATTTTCCATTGATCGTACCGGAAATTATCAATCAAAAGGAAGAAAACAGGCTCATCCGATCCTTTAAGATGTGGAAACACCTTTTGTTTCATTAATTGATGCGAGAGTACCGGTTTGTCTGATCGTGGATCATTCAGCCAGTCCTCATATTCTTCTTCAATGAACTTGCAGAAGTTGGCATTTGCCTCACTTTTCTGCATGCTGAATACTTCCGCCATTCCCTGGTCTTCCGAACTTTCCAATTCCAATTCCCAGTATATCAATTTTTTATATATGTCAGCCCATTCTTCATGCCCGATCCGGTCCTGATATTGCATGGCCAGACTACGGAATTCCTGCTGATAGCTTAATGTAGTTTTTTCAGTAACCAGACGCTTGTTGTCGAGGATCTTTTTAACAGAAAGTAAAATCTGGTTTGGGTTAAGTGGTTTAATGAGGTAATCATCTATTTTGGAGCCAATTGCATCTTCCATAATATGCTCCTCCTCACTTTTGGTAATCATCACGACCGGCAGGTTAGGCTGCTGTTGTTTGATCTGAGCGAGGGTTTCCAATCCTGTCATCCCAGGCATCATTTCATCCAGAAAAACGATGTCAAAACGGTCATTTTCAATACGATCGAGGGCATCGGCGCCGGAGTTTACCGGGGTGACGTTATACCCTTTATTCGTCAGAAACATGATGTGTGGTTTAAGGAGATCTATTTCGTCATCGGCCCAAAGGATGTTATATTGCATATGCGTGGTTTTTCATTAAAAATTAAGTAAATCAATGTAAGGGTAACGCGTCAAAGAAGTCGTGCGGTATAAAAAACACGGTTTTAACGTTTTTTAATAAATATACGAGCAACTGATATACGTTGCGTTTTGATCTAAAAAATTTATACCATTCCCAAGCTGGTCAAAGAAACTTTTTGGTCACGCGGGCAAGGTCGTCAGGCGTATCGACGCCATGGGAGTCGTCGGAGGTGACTACTGCTTTGATCGAATATCCGTTTTCAAGCCACCGAAGCTGTTCCAGTGCCTCTGCTTTTTCAAGCGAAGAAACAGGCAGTTTTGTAATCTCGGAAAGAACATCGGAACGATAGGCGTAAATACCAATGTGTTTATAAAACGTGTGTGCGTGCAGCCACTGATCCTTATCGGAATTGCGGATATAGGGAATCGTCTGACGGCTGAAATACATTACCTCATTTTTTTTGTTCAAAACCGCTTTTGGTACGTTTGGGCTGAACAATATTTCGTCGTTGTCGATGACTTTGACGAGTGTGGCGAGTTCAGTCTCGCCATCGAGCACCGCTGCCAGCTGATTAATCGGTTCAGGATTTATAAAGGGCTCATCTCCCTGAATGTTAATCACATAATCGTATAGGCCTTCTGTTTTTGTCAGCGCTTCATAACACCTGTCTGTTCCACTATGATGATCTTGCGATGTCATGACCACATTTCCTCCGAAGCTCAGCACATGTTCGAAAATTCTTTCATCATCCGTTGCAACTATGACGTTATCTAGTTGTGTAGATTTGACAGATTGCTCGAATACCCGCCTGATCATACTTTTGCCTCCAATGTCTGCGAGCGCTTTTGCTGGAAAACGGGTTGAGGCATAACGGGCCGGAATAATTCCTAAGATTCGCACGAGGTTGTTGTTTGTATGAATTCGTTAAATTTCGCTTCAAAATAAAGTTAAAAAATTGCAAAATCATTTTTCATATCGGTTTTCCCAGAATATCTGGCGGATACTTCCCGACTCTGATGGGGGGAACAACTTGTGGGTCATTGAATTACGGGATGCCACCGAAAAGAAGGTGTCTTTTGCCGTCATTGACATCGCCAAGGAGGAACTCGTGTGGGAGGGCGCGCCGGACGGTACTGACTGGTGGAGTTCACTTACTGCATTTTCAAACCAACTAATCTACCTGCACAATTACCGCTTTCCTGAGATCCCGGAACCCACTGATCTGATCGCTTTTTCCGGAAGATCTGGAGACATGCTTTGGGAACTTCCAAATCATGTATTGGTGAGTGTGTTGGATAATGAAACCATCGAAATTGCCCAAAAGCAGGGCGACCGTTTTATAAAGAAGTTCGTTAATGCGGCTACAGGGGAGTTACTGCCTGCTTTTGAAAAGCCTGCGGCGGATACAAATGAGATACTTTTAGTTGAGCCGGTTCGTTACAGGAAGGGGAACGATTACTTCGAAAAACTGCAAGCATTCATTAAAGAACGGACGAATGGGCATATTGCTAGCGGTATCGATTATCTGGAGAGGAGACCCTATGTAATCTTTTCTTACTATATTTACGAACAAGATAAAACAGTGCAATACCTCCTCATAGTGACCGATCAGAACCAGTTGGTTTTACACGAAAAGCTTTCGGACGAACGTGATGGAATGGGACGCTCCACAATGATTTTGAAGGCGTCGACGCTGGTCTATCTTAAAAATAATAATGAGTTTTCGAGTTTAACGCTTTCATAATAAATGAGATATGTTTTTTGCCTGGCCCTTTTGGCAGGATTGTTGTCACAAGAAGTAAGTGCCCGGGCCGGGAGATTTAATGCCATCGATTCAGTAGGAGTCGAGCGAGTCGGCGGTAAAGTATTTGTCATACATAAAGTAAATCAGGGTCAAACCATGTTTGCGGTTGTAAGGCAATATGGCACGACCATTCAGGCATTGAGGGAAGCAAATCCTGGAATGAGCGATCAAATACAGTCCGGACAAACTATCCGGGTCCCGTATGCTGCGCCGCTTTCAAAGAAGGAGTTAAGAAAAGAAGAAAAGAAAGAGGAAAAAAGGGAGGCGCAAAAAGCCGAAGCAAAAGAAGTTAAACCAGTAGTTGAAACTCCTGCCGCAACCGTACCTGCTCCCTCACCTACCACTACTGCCCCCGTTGCGGGAGCAGCCATTGCAGCTCCTGCTAATGGTATCCATAAAGTAGAGCCCGGTCAAACACTTTATCGCGTCGCGGTTAAATATGGCGTGTTAATGGCCGATCTCAGGAAATGGAACAATCTTACAGATGACAATCTGACTGAGGGACGGGAATTGATCGTCAGTGAAAAAGGGATGGAAAAGCCAGCAACTCCGGTAACGCCGCCCGCTCCGAAAGTAACCACAACAGTCGTCAAAGATTCGGTAAAAGCGAAAGCTGTTGTTCCTGAAAAAGTAATGAAGCCGGTTGAGGAGGTGGTGGCACCCAAGGTGGTTAAAGGCAAGAGGAAATCAGAATCCGGCTTGGCGGAAGTTATTGAAACGGACGAAAGCACCAGCAAATTTCTCGGACTACACCGCACTGCCCCGGTTGGTGCACTGGTGGAGGTGTTGAATGAATATAATCAGGAAAAAATCATCGTCCGCATTATCGGAAGAATTCCGGATACGAGCGTCAACGACGACATTGTCATCAAGTTATCCTCACGGGCTTTTGAAAAAGTTTCTCCAAATAGTAAACGATTCAGAGCGGTAGTCAGTTATCTGGAGTAAATCAACAGACATCAGCAAATGAAACATTCACCAGAATTTCGCTCCAAACGTGAAGAGGAGCGGGAAGCACTAAAAAACACTACTGGTTACAAACTTTGGAGTGTGATGTTTACCCTGCTTTACCCTTTCATAGCCATTTTCACATTTGCGTTTTCAGGCATTGTAATGGTTTTTTCTGGTATTTCAAGAGTATTGGCTTACCTGTTTGGAGGTCTCGATGCCAAGCGTTGATTTAGAAATTACACCGGTTTCCACTTACATCACCGACTTGCTGGAAGAGAAAGCAGAGCAATACAATAAGCCTGATTTCATTCCCTTCGATCCCATCAGCATTCCCCATCGTTTCTCGATAAAGCAGGACATGGAGATCATGGGTTTCTGGGCAGCAGTGCTCGCCTGGGGACAGCGAAAAACCATCATTAACAAATGCCTGGAACTGGCTGCATTAATGGATAATGCACCTTATGATTTCGTTTTGAATCACGAAGAAAGCGATTTGAAACCATTCCTTAGTTTCAAACACCGGACATTCAACACTACGGATACACTCTATTTTCTGCACTTTTTTCAGCAATATTATCGTCAGCACGACTCGCTGGAATTTGCATTCAGCAGCCATCTTCAACCCGGAGATCAGACGGTTGAAAGTGCATTAACAGGATTTCACGACATATTTAGTGATTCGGAGCATTTTCCTTCCCGCACGAGAAAGCATATTGCCACACCAAAAAGAAAGTCTTCCTGCAAGCGTCTGAATATGTTTCTCAGATGGATGGTACGGAAAGATGACAAAGGAGTGGACTTCGGCATTTGGAACACGATAAAACCTTCGCAGCTGGTGTGTCCGTGCGACGTCCATGTAGACCGCGTCGCCCGCCTTCTGGGCCTGATAAAACGACCGGTTACCGATTGGCAAACCGCCGTTGAACTCACCGCATCCCTCAAACTTATTGACCCTGCCGATCCTGTTAAATACGACTTTGCATTGTTTGGGTTAGGTATCGAGGGATTTGCGAAATCTACGATTTGAGTTAAATACGATAAAAGCAACGGTAGTTTTAATTAGATAGTAGAGGACTAGTAAAAAGCGAAAACGGGGACTTCGATCGAGGTCCCCGTTTTTGCTTTTACTGCTTTGAAATCTTATAGAACCGCCCCATTAAACTGGATCCAGTCAACCGAAAATAATGGCTTAGATCCTGCATCCGTATTCTTGAATACAAAAATCAGTTTATGCAGACGATTATCCGCAACCTTTACCGGGACATTCACTGTTCCTGCATTTGAGACTTTCGCTTCTCCGACTTTCACTCCTGTTGGGGAATCAAGACGGGCTTCCAGGATACCACCTGCAGTTACGCCTTCTCTGAAACCAGCTGCAACTTCAATGGAACTGATGCCTGTCAGGTCAATGTCCTCAAAAGTGATATAGCCGCCGTTTTTAGTGCCAAGTACAATTTCAGAGCCGTTAGGCAGTTTGAACTTCGCGACATCTTTCCCCTCGTCGTACGTATTCGCATTGATTTTTGCAGGACGTAATGCGATTGTTTTTGAACCCGTAAGTGGCCCCATTGTGCCATTTCCTTTGTCGGTATAACTCGCTGTAAAAATGTACGAACCATCCTTTTTCTTGCTTTCTGGTACGTAAGAGCTCTTCAAAGGTTTCTTGTCAACCCCTTTTTCATTTGCCAGAGAAAGAATGAACTTCACCATTTCGCCAACTTCCTCGGGCTTGTGTTGCGGGTGGCCAGGCATCACTTGCTCACCCCAAACACCACCGCCACCTTTCAAGACTTTATCGGTCAGAGTAGCGAGCGAATTTCTTTCCTTAGCATATTTTTTAGCGACTTCCCGATAAGCTGGTCCGATCGATTTTTTATCGATTGAATGGCAAGCCTTGCAATCGCTCAACTCAATCATTCTTTTACCGGTTTCAAATCCGGTATTAGCCTGGTGACCTTGCGCCAATTGCGTTTTATCAAAACCTTCCAGATAATTGATCGTCAGCGTCACTTCATCCTCGGGAATTTTTTTGTTGGCCAGGCTTCCATCTTCTTTATCCGAGACAGAAACTTCGTAGTTCACAGGTTTATTGTCCCAATAAAACGTCTTATTGCCTTTTATAGCCACATTCACCTTTGGTACTGCATTGCCGACACGTACGATGACCTCCGATGTATTTGAGTTTCCGGCATTGTCGGTAACTTTCAAAATCGCTGAATATTCGCCTGGCTTTGTATAAGTAAAACTTGGGTTAGCTACCGTGCTTTTCGGCAATCCCTTTCCAAAATTCCATTCATATTTGATCGGATCTCCATCATGATCGATGGATCCTTTTGATGAAAAATCAACTTTTAACGGGGCAGCGCCGACTGTATTAGTTGCGGTCGCAGCGGCAACAGGAACGCGGTTGCCGGCATTGTAAGTAATGTGAGAAAGACTTGCCTCGTCGTTTTGAGCAAACCAGTTTGGCCCATATTCCAATGTGTACAAAGAACCGTCGACAGCAAACTGCATATCAATAGGGTGACTGAATTTCACTCCTGGCAAGAATCGCTCCATTTGCAGCAAATCGCCTTTCTCATTCATTGTCACGATGTTAATGTAATCACGGATCCAATCGTAGGCAAAGAATTTTCCATTATAGTAACCTGGAAACTTTACTTTACTATCCTGATAATCCCCAGCATAATACACCGGGCCGGCCATTGCGTTCCGTCCGCCTTTCCCTACGATCGCACCAAATTCCGGCGAATCGGCATAGGGGTAAAAGATGAATGCGGGGTTTGCCGGCGGCAACTCCTGCAAGCCGGTATTGTGCGGAGAATTGTTGATCGGCTTCGCGGCATCGAATGGACCGTGAGACGTACTGTCCGCAAAATTGAAGTCGATATAAGGTTTATTGTCGGCAATGAATAAGGGATATCCGAAGTAACCTGCTTTTCTCGCCTGGTTCACTTCATCATAACCCCTCGGTCCGCGTGTTGGGCTGTCGACGGAAGCATCCGGACCAACATCGCCCCAGTACAAATAGCCAGTATGCTGATCTACAGAAATGCGGTATGGATTTCGGGTGCCCATTACGTAAATCTCGGGTCGGGTTCGGCGGTCGTCACCGTTGGAATTGCCAGCAGGAAATAGGTTACCTTCCGGAATGTCGTAGAGGTTTGTTCCACCCGGCATATTGGCGCGTCGGTCTCCATACCGCGGCTTAATGCGAAGTACTTTTCCCCTCAACGAGTTTGTATTGGAAGATGTATGTTGTCCATCAAAACCTTCCCGGCCCGGACGTTCATCAATCGGTCCGTAACCATTTGATTGAAATGGATTTACGTCATCGCCGGTTGACAAATACAGGTTTCCTTTGGCATCCCACGCAATAGATCCGCCGGTGTGACAGCAATCGGTCCTTTTAACCGGTACGGTCAAAAACAATTCCTCAGTATCGAGAAGCAAGGTATCTTTTACATCATCATATTTGAAACGGGAGAGGTGTTGCGCAGTATCTGCGGCAGAAGAAGGCGGCGAATAATACAGGTATACCAGTTTGTTTGTTTTGAAGTTGGGATCAATATTCAATCCCATTAATCCGTATTCCTGTTTGGTATAAACCGGTACTTCGGCTACTACTTTTACTTTTCCTGTTTTAGGATTATACAATTTCAGTTTTCCTTTACGCTCTGCAAAAAGGACGCGCTGATCATCCAAAACGGCTAGTTCAGTAGGCTCATCCAGTTTTGTAGCAAGTACTTTTTTAGTAAAACGGTTTTCCTCCGGACGCGCTTTCGAATAGTCCAGCTTCGCGGCCATAACCCAGTTCAGACCGCCGGTTAAATGTTTGACGAATACGGGATTAACAAAGGTCGCGTCTTCATGTCCAAAGTTGGTGTAAAATGCTTTCCCGCCATCGTATTCATGGTACCACGACATGGGATGGTCGTCACCCATTTTTCCATCTTTATAGCTTTTCTCGTCAATCTTAACCAGTACCGTCACTTTCGGATTGAAGCTTTTGAAATCGTAAAACTCGTCTTTGATCGTCCATTTTTTTGGAAAATCAGTCATGGAAGGATGCTGATCATTAACCACATAAGCTTCGCCTTGCTGCACATTCGGATTGCCCGGGTGGCTCGCGAAGTAAGCACCGGAAAGCTTGTTGTACCAGGGCCACTCGTATTCCGTGTCAGTCGCGGCATGAATTCCCACATAACCGCCACCCGCCTGAATGTAACGTTCGAATGCATCCTGTTGCTTGTCGTTCAGAATGTCCCCGGTTGTATTGAGGAAAATGACGGCGCTGTATTTCAGGAGATTTTTTTCAGTAAAAACAGCGGCATTCTCCGTAGTATCAACTGCAAAACCTGTGTCTTTACCCAGCTTGATAATGGCAGTGCGACCAGCAGGAATGGACGAGTGCCTGAAACCCGCCGTTTTCGAAAATACCAGCACGCGTTTCTCAGGGGTGATAGTCTGTGCAAATGCGGCCAAACTGCAAAAAGCCATCATAATAACAGCTATTCCATTGGCTCTGAATGCATTTAGAAATGAAAATTTATTCATTACAATATTTATAAGTGGTTAAGCAAAAAACCTATCTTCCATAAGAAAGATAGGTTTTTAATATACTTGTTGATTTGACAATTACAGACCTAAAACTTTGCGGTTGAATGCCTCGTCAGCACCTGTGCCTGCAAAGTCGTCGAATGCTTTTGTTGTAACCTCAATAATATGTCCCTCGATATAAGGCGCACCTTCCGCTGCTCCCTGAACCGGCGATTTAATGCAGCATTCCCATTCGAGAACCGCCCAGCTGCCATAATCGTATTGTGACAGCTTCGAGAAAATTCCATTGAAATCCACCTGACCATCGCCCAAGGAACGGAAACGTCCCGCACGATCGGCCCAGCCTGCAAAACCACTGTACACACCTTGTTTTCCCGATGGATTAAACTCAGCGTCCTTGACGTGAAATGCTTTGATCCGGTCGTGATAGAGATCAATAAATTGCAGATAGTCAAGTTGTTGTAAAACAAAATGACTTGGATCGTAATTGATATTGGCGCGGGTGTGACCGTCCAGATAATCCACAAACATTTCAAATGTAGATCCGTCGAAAAGATCTTCGCCCGGGTGCAGCTCGTACGCCACATCCACGCCATTTTCATCGTAAACATCCAAAATCGGCTTCCATCTGGCAGCCAATTCTTTAAATGCGGTTTCAACCAGTCCGGCCGGACGTTGTGGCCAGGGATAAAGAAATGGCCACGCTAATGCGCCTGAGAATGTAGCACTCGCGCCCAAACCCAGTCTGCGGCTCGCCTGCGCCACATATTTCAAATGCTGCGTAGCCCATTCAGCGCGGGCTTTCGGATTGTTGCGAACTTCGGGAACTGCAAAACCATCGTACATTTCATCGTAAACCGGATGTGAAGCCACAAGCTGACCAATGATATGTGAGGCAAGTTCCGTGATCTCCAAACCTTTGTCAGCAAGCTTTCCTTTCAATTCGTCAGCGTAAGTCTGCGACTCGGCGCATTGCTTCACATCAATCACCCGCGGATCCCAGGTAGGAAGCTGCAAACCTTTGTAACCCAAAGCCGCCATATAATCGGCAATGGAATCAAGTGTATTAAACGGAGCTTCGTCACCAAGGAATTGGGCAAGAAAGATTCCGGGTCCTTTTATTGTTTTCATGTTTTTTTATGTTGAATGAGTGGCTTTGTGAGATGGTTTTTTGTGAAATGTGGAGTGTGGGATGTAAAATGTGAAGTGTGGGATGTGAAATGTGAAGTGTGAGATGTGAAATGTGAAATGTGAAATGTGAAATGTGTTTTTTACTTTTCACATCTCACATCTCACATCTTACATCTTACTTTTCACATCTCACATCTTACATCTCACAAAAAACAAATTCAAATCGTTACCCAGCCCTGCGACCTGTTACTTTCCAAAATCTTCTCACAAATCAATAACTCCCGGTACCCGTCTGCGAAAGTAGGGTAGGTCGGATTTTCTGGTTGTTTGCCTGCGGCGATCGCTGCGTATACTTCCTTGAACATTTGTTTTGAAGTATCCGGAAAACCTTCGTTGTGGCCGCCTGGGAAGGTGATCGTTGATCTAACATCTTCGTTTACCAGCGATGGGTCACGCAACAGAATTTCATTGCTTTTGTCGCGGTTCCCGATCCACATTTCGTTAGGCGACTCCGAAGTCCAGCTGAAAGTCTTTTTAGAACCCGAAATTTCCAGTGACATCCGGTTTTTACGTCCCGCCGAAACTTGTGAGACGGTAATTACACCTTTGCTGCCATTGTCGAAACGTAGCAAGACGTTTGCATGATCCTCCGTATTAATGGGGACATCGGCGTAATCTTCCGGCTGCAGCATTTTACCCGAATAGGTTTCCACAGCTTTAAGCGGCTTTTTGCGTGTTTTGTGAATGGTGTTAAAATCGGCCATTACCGCTACCGTTTTTAGTCCGGTAATGTATTCAAGAATATCCATTAAGTGAGACCCAATGTCTGCAATCGCGCGGGAATCGCCCGATTTGTCTGGTTCAAGACGCCAGTTATAATCCGTTTCGTAGAAAAGCCAGTCCTGCAAATAAGATCCGATAAATGAATAGATCTCACCCAGCTCTCCTTTTTCGCGCATGGATTTCATCTGGCGGGCCAGCGGATAGTACCGCAAGTTGAAGTGTACTGCATTCACCAATCCGGTTTGAGCAGCTAATGCAACCAGTTCTTCTGCTTCGGCCAGATCTTTTGCAAGAGGTTTTTCACAAATCACATGTTTGCCGGCAAGTAATGCAGCCTTCGACTGCGAATAATGCAGGAAATTCGGCGTACAAATATGGATTGACTGGATGTCGTCTTGTTTTAACAGTTCGTCGAAAGTGTAGGAGCGCGAGATACCGAGCGCGTCGGCTTTTTCCTTTGCCAGCTCAGCCGTTACTTCGCAAAGTGCGGCAACTTCTACATTAGGCAGGCGTCTCAGGGCCTCAATGTGTGCGGGTCCAATGAAACCGGTACCAACGACGCCAACTTTAATTTTGTTCATAAACGGGTATTGAATGATTAGGTGAAAAATTTACTTTATAAATCCGTCCACTTTGTTTCCGAATTATTTGAAGCAATGACGGCATTAATGAACTTCATCCCCCGCAAACCTTCCTGCGCAGATGGGTAATCATAAACCGGATCGGCATTCCGGCCTTCCCAGTAGGCACGCAAATGAATCGCAAAATTCCGGTAGAGATTCGCAAATGCCTCAAAATAACCTTCGGGATGTCCGGCTGGAATACGGGTGTGGACCTGCGCAGCCTTCGACAAATTGCCAACACCTGTGCGGATCACTCTCACTCCCTGATTTGTTTTGTGTATCAAGGTATTAGGCTCCATTTGTTTCCATTGCAGCCCGCCAGTTTCTCCATACACCCGGATATTCAGATCGTTTTCTTCTCCGTTGGCGATCTGGCTGTTCTGCAAAATTCCCTTCGCCCCATTGTTGAAACGAAGCAGCACGTTCGCGTCATCATCCAACAAACGCCCCTCGACAAAAATGGTGAGGTCGGCGCAAACCTGGGAGATTTTCAAGCCTGTGATGTACTCAGCGAGATTTTCGGCATGCGTACCAATGTCCCCCAAACCTCCGGCGGCACCGGATCTTTTTGGGTCCGTGCGCCATGCAGCCTGCTTGTTACCCGTTACTTCCACCAGCGTCGCCAGCCAGCCTTGCGGATATTCGACGATCACCTTCCTGATCTCGCCGATAGCACCTGACGCGATCATCTGCCGGGCTTCCTTCACCATGGGATAACCCGTGTAATTATGTGTCAGGCAAAACAGCAAACCGGTACTTTCGACCAATGCGGCAATTTCTTCTGCTTCTTCTATATTTAATGTGATTGGTTTATCACAAACAACATGAAACCCGTTTTCAAGGGCCAGTTTCGTCGGAGCGTGATGTACGTGGTTTGGGGTAACAATGGCAACAAAATCCATTCTTTCTCCCAGAGGCAATTGCTTTTCCTTCAAAATCATTTCCTCAAAGTCATTGTAAACCCTTTCTTCTGGGAGGTACAATGCTTTTCCTGTTTCTCTGGACTTGGCAGGATCGGAGCTGAATGCGCCGCAAACAAGTTCGATTTCTCCGTCCATGATCGCTGCACGACGGTGAACCCCTCCAATAAACGCATCGAGGGAGCCACCTACCATGCCCATTCTGATCTTTCTTGACATTCCAGTTGGTTTAAAGTTTTGAAAAGATTTTAGGTTAATAAGAGTAGTATAGATTACTCTTACTTCTTACAAATATAAATTTAACGCTCAGAATACCCGGCCTCAATGGAAGTAAAAGCAGTAGAATAGGTATAAATTTGTTTTTTCTGAGAAATTGTTAAATAAAACAACGCTCGTACATTTAAATCATTCAATTCAAATAACCAAACCCTTTTTGTCTCATGACGCAAACCATTAACAGCGGCAGACTTTTTAATGCCAGTTGTCTTGCCATCATCACTACTGCCTTTTCATTTAGTATCAGGGCGGGAATTCTTCCTCAATTGGGGACCGAATTTGGCCTGACCGCCGAGCAGTTGGGCTTTATCAACTCCATGTTCTTTTTTGGTTTCCCGATCTCGATGATCATTGGGGGGATTGTTTATCACTCCATCGGGCCGAAAATTATTATGCAGGTGGCTCTGGTGGCCCATACGCTGGGGATTTTGCTGACAATTTATGCAGGTGGGTACATGGGTCTGTTGGTTTCCACGTTTTTCATCGGTTTTGGTAATGGATGTACTGAGGCAGCATGTAACCCGATGATCGCGGATATGTATCCCAGCAGCAAACTGAACAAAATGCTGGGCCGGTTCCACATGTGGTTCCCTGGTGGAATCGTGATCGGTAGCCTGATCTCCAAGTTTATGACTGACGCGGGTTCTTCATGGCAGACTCAGATCTGGGTTCTGATGATACCTACTGTGGTATATGCATTCCTGTTCTTTGGACAGGCATTTCCAAGACCAAAAGTAGAGGGAGTAACTTCGTTGGCCAAGAATTTCCAGGCCATGCTTACTCCTTTATATATCTTCATATTCTGTTGCATGGCGTTGACGGCGATTACCGAGTTTGGTCCTAACCAATGGGTAAATGTGGTTTTGAGCAGCAGCGGCGCAGATCCGATGTTGGTGTTGGCATTAACCTTCGGAGTAATGACAGTGGGAAGGCTTTTCACAGGTCCGGTAGTGGATGTGGTTGGGCAGACTGGTATTTTGCTTTTTGGTGCCGTTTTAGCTGCAATCGGAATTTATATGTTCAGTACTGTAACGGGTCCGATCGCGTATGTGGCGGCTGTTATTTTCGGACTGGGTGTATGTTTCAACTGGCCTACTGTGATCGGTTTCGTTGCGCAGCGCGTTCCTTTGAGCGGTGCTTTGGGTATGTCCATTATCGGTGGCGTAGGTATGCTTTCAACTTCAATCTTCCAGCCGTTTATCGGTCGCTGGATTGATTCCGCTCATGCTGAATATGAGGCACAAGGAGTGACAGGTCCTGCGTTGGAGTTAGCTGCCGGACAGGCGACGTTATCTACCATGTTGACTTTCCCGATTATTCTGATTGTAGCATTTGCGGTACTGTGGTTCTGGGCTGGAAATCCTAAACCGGGTGCTGTGGACGAAGTGAAAGTTGCGGAACAGCCGCAATTGTAACATCGTGATAACAAAACAAAAAGGGTAGGCGAAATTGAATCGCCTACCCTTTTTGTTTTAATGCCCGGGACCTTATTTTAGCTTCACGATAGTAACACCGGCTCCGCCCCGGTCGGGATGTTCGTCCTGCATTCCTTTAACGTGCGAGTAGCCGCGCAAATGGTTTCTTACCAAAGTTCTAAGAATGCCGTCGCCCTTTCCGTGAACGATCCTCAGTTCATCGTAACCCAGCATAATCGCATTATCCATAAACTGGTCGACCAACCCCAGCGCTTCTTCGCCACGTTTTCCGCGCATATCCAGGTTAAAGCTGAAATTCAGCATCCGCTCGTTCAGGTCCACGCCTTTGGTGGCGGTTTTCAGCTTTTTCTCGCCGGTGGCTGTTTTATAGGTTTTGTTTGAGACTTTTTCGAGCCGGTTCAGCTTAATGTTTGATTTCAAATCACCGATCCGGATTTCTACGTCTTTGCCTTTCACAGATATTACCTCGCCGATCGCAGTCTGACCAAGAATCCTGACATAACTCCCGGGAACAATCGCACCACTTTCTGGTTCATAAACATCTTCAACGGGCGCCGTTTCTGCAACTTCCTCCAATTCCAGTTTTTGTTTCCCAAAACTTTCGAGTTGCGTGCGGACTGTTTTGGTTTTCTCTTTCTCGGCCTTGTTTTCCTTGATTTCGCGAATTGTATTTTCAATGAGCTGATTGGCATCGGAAATCAAATTTTTCGCTTTCAGTTTCGCCTCATTTACAATTTTCTTCTCATTGTTTTCGAGGCCTTCCTTTAAAGAAGTATAATCTGCCAGCTGCTTGGTCAGTTTACGTTCCTTAATGCCGATCTCAATGTTTTTCTCCGCAAAAACCCTTCTTTCAATATCAAGCTCCTTCAATAATTTCTCGAAATTCACCTGCTGGGTCCCCAGTTTCTCTTTTGCGCGGTTGATTACCGCGTCCGGCAAACCGATCTTGGAAGCAATTTCGAATGCGAAAGAACTTCCAGGCCGACCGATTTCAAGTTGATAAAGTGGTTCCAGATGCTCGCCATCAAATCGCATTGCGCCATTTACGAGACCATCCGTTTTGTCAGCCAGTACTTTCAGGTTGGTATAATGCGTATTGATCACACCATATGCCCCCGATTTTGTAAGATTTTCAAGGATCGCCTCAGCAATCGCCCCGCCGAGTCCCGGCTCTGTTCCTGTACCAAACTCGTCTATCAGAAACAACGTGCGCCGGTTTGCGAGCGTCAGGAAATGCCGCATGTTGGTAAGATGCGAGCTATATGTACTCAGGTCGTTTTCCAGCGATTGCTCGTCACCGATATCAATGAAAATATTTTGGAAAAAACCCATGGACGAACCTTCTGCAACTGGTACCAACAAGCCGCATTGAAACATATACTGGATCAGCCCGACTGTTTTTAACGATACCGATTTACCTCCTGCATTTGGCCCGGAAACGATCAGAATACGTTGCTTATCACGCAGTTCAATGTTGAGCGGCACCACTTTCTTTCCCTGTTTTTGGAATGATAAATGAAGTAGAGGATGTCTCGCGTCTTTCCAGTCAATAAATTGCTGGTTCAAAAATGGCGGATTAATCGCGCCCATTTCAGCAGCCAGTTTTGCTTTGGCGCGGAGAAAATCCATTAAACCGAGAAACCCGTACGCTTTTTGCAAATCCGGCACAAATGGCCGAAGCCGGGCAGTCAGTTCCAGGAGTATTCTGTTTATCTCGCGACGTTCCTCGTATTCCAGCTCCCGGATCTCATTATTGGATTCAAAAACATCCGTCGGTTCAATGAAAACAGTCTGGCCGGTGGCCGATTCGTCATGAATAAAGCCGCGTAACTTGCGTTTGTGCTCAGCTGCAACCGGTATTACCATCCTTCCATTACGAATCGTCAGAGAAGTATCGTCACCGATCCAGCCATTGCTTTTTGCCGATTTCAGGATCGTATCCAGTTTTTTTCGGATTCCCGACTGTTCTGAAATGAGCCGCTTTCTTATTCTTGAAAGTTCAGAAGAAGCCGAGTCCCGGATCTGCCCTCGGTCATCGATAATGCGGTCGATTGCGTCCGTAATCGACTTTTCAACCCGGATTGTTTTGGCATATTCCCCCAAAATAGGATACGATTCCGGTTCCTGATTTTCGAAAAATCGCAGACAAAGACGAATGGTTTGTAACGAAGCTTTCAGGTCTGAAAACTCTGGCTGGGTGAGGAGCATGCCCTCGATCGCAGCCCTTTTCAGATAAGGTGTCGCATCAATATAGTTCTGGGAAGGGAAATTTTCACCGATCTCCTGAATGCGCTGCATTTCCGCAGTCTGGCTTACAAGTTTTTCAACCAGTCCAAAATTCTCGGAAAACTTGATCTTCTCTACAAAACTTTGCCCGAGCGTACTAATGCAAGCTTCGTTCAGTCGTTCCCTCAGTTTATCGAAACCTAATTTTTGTTCTAGTGTATTTGGGTAGAGCATTTGTTTTTTGGCTGTTAGCTATTGGCTTTTAGCTTTTTTGAGTTAATGTGGCAATGAGGTTTTGATCACTATTGTTGGCGACCATCTACAGTCAACTGTCGATCAGCAATGTGAAAAGGCTAATAGCTAAGGCTAACAGCTAACAGCTAATCAAAATATCGTCCTCACTTCTTCTTTCAATACCTTCAACGCATGTGTTGCTGGCTGGATTTCTTTTTCTATTACGTGTGAAAAAATCTTCTTTGCCAGATCGGAAGGCGCGGCTTCCGGGTTGACTTCCAGTGCAGCCTGGTTGATGATGGCTACCGTTTCGTTCATTGCATTTGTGACCTGTTCCCACGCGTGGTTACTCATGTAAAGTTGCTGGGCTACATTATGGTTATATTCGTCACGGATTTCCTGCAATAAAATATGTTGCAGTTCCAATGCGCTCATTGCCGAGGGGACCAGACGCAAAAGCAAATTGCTGGGGATAATGCGTTCAAGGAACAGACACATGCGTTCATAAGCCTGAATCCGGAGCGGGAGTGTTATTTCTGTATTTTTACTTCTAATATCCCATTTCTGCCTCTCTGATAATTTATCCAAAACGGTAGTTACAGTCAGGTAAATACCGAATGTGAACATGGCTACGCAAAGTACTACTGCAATTGCGACATAAATTTCCATTGGAGCGAAGTCGTTTGTTAAATGAAGTGCAAAATTAATGGATTGCCACGATTAAGCAGATTTTTTTCGAATCGCCGAATGGAACCGGGCTAAATCGTGTTAGCCTTTATTAGTAAAATAAGATTGAAGAAATATGCTGGAAAGTCCGATCCAACTTACTGAAAAAGCCAAGCTCGAAATAAGAACAACATTAGAAGCCAACAAGATTCCCGATACGTACGGGCTCAGGGTAGGTTTGCGTGGGGGAGCTTGCAGCGGCTCGTTCCTGCTCGGATTTGATACCGCTACGGAGCATGACCAAACGTATCTTGTCGAGGGAATAAAAGTATTGATCGACAAGCGTCACCTGATGTACGTGATCGGTGTATCGGTGGATTATGAAGATGGGCTGAACGGGAGCGGCTATACGGTTTCAACCCTGGACAAACCAATTAAGTAGCAAGCTAGTCTTCGACGGTTACATGTTTCCAGTTTTCCCCTGACCTGATCCGGTTCAATTGCGTATGTGTAATTCCAAACTGTTTGGCGATCATTTTAAGACGGTTATTATCATTTTTCAACAACTTCTTGATAATCCGCACCTTACTCTCAGTCAGCTTGTAATTTTTGGTCCTCCTCGGAATCACACGATTAATGAATGCAGGATTTTCGCGATTGTGCTCGATCATTTCGGCCTTCGTAACCCATTTGAGATTTTCATAGTGGTTATTCTGCTTTTCAAAATCCAGGTGGATGACGAAATTGTGCTCTGCGCTTGGCTTGTCTGTAAAATGCTCTGCAACCAGCTTGTGAACATAACGATTTATAGTTTTCCCGCCTGAAACCCGGATATTCAGCGAGCGGTATCCCTGGATCACCGATCCTTTGATTACCACACCTTCTTTCGGGTTATTCTGAAAGCTTTTCAACCTGCCATAATTGGATACTTCGTAATGAGGAGCGTTCTCGATTTCGTCGAATTTAATTTTTGCCCACTTTTCGTTCCAGAAACTCCGACTTACATTTAACTCATTCATTTTGATAAGGATATAAAAATATGGTATTAAAAGGTTGTCTGTCAAATAGGGTTATTCACCTGATCCCGTTCTGCCGCAGGAAACGATTTTACTGGCGTTAGCTGTTCTAGCATCGGGACCACGATTCTCAATTTTTCACTAAATCAAAGGTTATGAAACGGACGCTGATCATTGGAGCATCTTCAAATCCTTCCAGATACGCTTATCTGGCTGCTCAAAAACTCAGGAATTACGGACATCCGATTTTAATGGTCGGCCGGAGAAAAGGGTTTGCTTTTGGAGAAGAAATTAAAACTGAGAAAACAGATTGGAAAGATGTGGATACAGTCACTTTGTACATCAACCCCAGCCACCAACCCGAATACTACGATTATATTACCTCTTTAAATCCCAAACGCGTCATTTTTAACCCCGGCACCGAGAACCCTGATTTTAAAAATATCTTACTTGATAAAAATATCATACCAATAGAAGCCTGTACATTAGTAATGCTTTCGGTTGGTCAATACTAAGTGGTTCACTACCATTTTATTAATGCAGACGCCCAGGTAAACCCACTTCCAAAAGCGGCTAGGCAAAGTAAATCTCCTTCTTTCAATTTCCCTTCTTCCCACGCTTCCGATAATGCGATAGGAATGGACGCTGCCGTTGTGTTTCCGAAGCGCTGCAAGTTGTTAACTACCTGTGATTCAGATAATCCCAGTTGCTGCCTAACATAATCGCTGATGCGGATATTGGCCTGATGCGGTACGAGCAAGTCCAGGTCGGAGGCTTCGTATCCATTTGCCTTTAAAGCTTCGCCGATCACTTCCCCGAACCGGATGATCGCGTGTTTAAAGACTGCGTTTCCATTCATATAAACATTAAAACCTCCTTCGTCAATCATCTCCTTCGTTGCAGCCCGGCCAGGACGACTGCTACCCGGCTCACGAACAAATAATTCTTCCGCATAACGCCCGTCTGCGTGCAGGTGTGTAGATAATATACAATGTTGTGGATCGTTGGTTGCCGTCAGAACAGCTGCACCAGCTCCATCACCGAAAATCACGGCAGTATTGCGGCCGGCAGTACTTCTGTCGATCCAGGATGACTGTATCTCGGAACCCACCACCAGAGCGGTTTTGTACATGCCTGATTTTATAAACTGATCGGCAATGGAAAGTGCATATACAAAGCCCGAGCATTGTTCCCGGATGTCGATAACCGGTTTTCCGTCCATTCCCAATTCCCGCTGCATCAGAAATGCGGAACCCGGGAAAAAATAGTCAGGAGTAATGGTAGCATACACGATCACATCCACTTCGTTTGGCGTGATACCGGCCCGCTCCAAAGCTTGTCGCGATGCAGCGGTGGCCATGCTGTAATTGGTGTCTTTTCCGTATTCGAAATAACGTCTCTCCCGGATTCCCGTTCTCTCCTGGATCCATTCGTCGGAAGTCTCCATCCACTGGGTCAGGTCATTGTTTGTTACCACGTTGCCAGGAACATAATAACCCAGACCAGTAATTCGCGAGAATGCCATATAATTAAAAAAGTAATGCTAAAAGTACAATCGGTTGCATGGTAAATTGCAAATTTGCAACAAAAAGGTTCTGTTCCAAAGTCAACTTTTTCTTTTTCGGATGTTTTCAGCAACCGACAGCAGAATGTACAAGATCAGTATGACGGGGATAGCCAGAATTTTCAATGAGATCAGTAGTGTTACAGTGGCGAGTATCAGGATATACCTCGCCTCGTTTCCTCTCCATCCGAAGTTTTTGAATTTCAGCGCGATCAAAGGCATTTCCATCACCAGGAGATATGACATGACGACCGTTAAAATCAGCAGGTTATTGGTATTGATAATAATATCCTTCCAAAACTCTCCCTGCGTGTGAACAATCAGCGGGAGGGAGGCGATCAGCATGGCGTTTGCAGGCGTCGGTACCCCGATGAACGAATCCGACTGGCGCGGATCGTTGTTGAATTTGGCAAGTCTGATCGCCGAAAAAATGGCGATGATCATTGCTGCGTAAGCTTTCCAGATGCCAAAAAGGTCGGGAATGCTTTGCATCAGTAATTGATATACAATAATGGAAGGAAGTACGCCAAAGGTCACCATATCCGCCAGCGAATCGAGGTCTTTTCCGATCGCCGAGCTCACTTTAAGTATCCGGGCTAAAAAACCATCGAAAAAATCGAAGATCAGGGCCACGCCGATCAGCACACAGGATAACAAAAGGTTGTTATGAAAAGCCTCCACTACACCAATGCAACCACATAGGAGATTTCCGCAGGTAAATGCATTTGGAATATTTCGACGGATCATTTTCGGAGGATTTGTGGGTTATTTAAAGAAAGGATTGTTTTTCTTCTCAAACCCGATCGTGGTGGGCTCCATATGGCCTGCGTACACCTTATAATCGTCGGGTAATGTAAAAAGTTGCGTCTGAATGCTGGATAGCAGTGTCTGGTGATCTCCTCCCGGCAGGTCCGTTCTGCCAATGCTCATCCGGAAAAGTACGTCGCCACCGATCACAAACTTCGCCGCCTCACTTACAAACGCGACGTGCCCCGGCGCGTGGCCCGGAACGAAAATGATCTTCAGTTCGGTATTTCCAAATTTTACGGTTTCACCTTCCACAAGATAGGAATCGATTTCCGGCTCGTCAAATTGTGAAAATCCGTAATTCGACGCGTATGTTTTTACTGCTTTTAGTAATGGTTCGTCGGATTTATGCAGTGCAAATGGAATGTTGTATTTCCGCTTTAATGCAGCAATGCCGAGAACGTGGTCAATATGGGCGTGGGTATTTACAATCTGCACCGGTTTCAATGCATTTACCTCGATGAAATTGGATAGTTCCGCCAGTTCCGACCTGTCATGACAGCCCGGATCGATGATGATGGCTTCTTTGGTTTCATCAAAAAGCAGGTATGTATTTTCAGAGAAAGGATTAAAAACAAAGCTTTGAACTTGTACCATCGAGCAGTCTTTTGCGTGTTTAACAGAGATGCGAAGTTACAAAACACTTCGCAAACGACTTGTCGGGGATGAGATGTAAAAACAAAACGCCATCCTGCCGAAACAGAATGGCGTTCTCGCATGAAAGGGAAGCCTTAATTTACTGCTACTTCTTTAATGGTTACTTTTGCCCGGTCAAAATACAGTGTATTCAGCCCCTCGAAACCGGAATCGCTTCCGATAAACAGCCACAACTCTCCTTGTGCATTCACTTTAACCGTGAAAGGCTTGTCTGCATTAGACCTTTTTACAATCGCATATTTTTCTTCTTCCAGACCATTGCTCGCATTCCCCAGCAGGACCGCATCTTTTCCTTCATTGGCTTGCTGACCTTTATCCAATGTAAATTCATAGAACTTGTTAACAAGCTTTTTCGCAGGTTCTACCGGGGAAGCGCCGGCTTTAATGTAAACCGATGATGAAGGGGAACCCCCTGCGCCGGGAGCGCCCTCCGAGTACTTGGTTGCCAGGTCAAGATCAAAAACAACACTATAAGTGCCATTTGGCACCAGGCCTGTGATTTTCTTCTTGAGATACATAAACATGTCATCGCTCCGGTTCTGAGCCTGCAGCATGTAGGCAAACTTTTTGACGTCAAGTCCGGCAGGCAAATTGGTGCGGCCCGATCTGAACTGGATGGTTGCCGTGTCTGTCTCGGTCGAATACTCCGCGAGCTCGGACGCCCAGCCGTCTGCAGAAGTTTCGAAGCTCGAATCCACGGTGGTAATGGCGTCGAGCGTGTCGTCATTGCAGGCTGACATCAGTAGCGTAATTGCCAAACCGGCACACAAAATCGATTTTTTCATGGTTTTAAGTAAATGAACTGAGTACTAAAAAATGGATTATTACCTGTCAGATCAGTTTATCTGTGGATTGGTTGGAAACAAATTTCATTACCCAATCAAAAATATAACCGGCTTTTTGTGCAGATCGGGCTTTTTTGCTTTCCAGTTTTTTACGGAATGTGTGGCAATGAATTCATTTTCAGAGGTAATGTCCGACGCTATGCAAAGAAGTGTTTCAGGTGCACATGTATCCAAAACGGCTTCCAAAAGTTGATTATTGCGAAATGGGGTTTCCATGAAAATTTGCGTCTGCAGCTTTTGCCTCGCATCCCGTTCCAAACCCTGAATCATTTTTTTTCGCAGTATTTTATCAATTGGCAAATACCCGTGAAATGTGAAAGATTGCCCGCTCATGCCCGATGCCATCAATGCAAGTAAAATGGAAGACGGTCCCACGAGCGGAACTACTTTTATTCCGAGCTGATGCGCATAATGCACCGCCACCGCACCCGGGTCGGCAACGCCCGGACAGCCAGCTTCTGAAATCACTCCGGCACTCTGTTTTAGTTTTGTTAATGCATCGCGGGTAGCATCTTCCGGAGTATCCTTATTCAATTCTATAAAAGTCAGATCGTCAATCACTTTGCCCAGTTTTAAGCTGCTGATGAAACGCCTGGCAGTCCGCACGTTTTCTACAAAAAATACATCGAGATTACGTATCGCGTTACGGATTTCGGGGCCGATTACTGCATCCTGAGTTCCGTCTGCGAGTATGGTTGGTATCAAATAAAGGAGTATACCCGATTCATTCATAAGAGATTATAATTATCAATTCGTTCCAACCAAATGGCCAAAAACGGAATCATATGGGAAGTACAAAAATAAAACAATGAAAAGGCTTTTATATATATCCCTGATATTGACCGTTCTGTTTGCTTGTAAAAACGATAGCATGGATACATTGGATAATCCGGCTGCTTTCGCCAGCACCATATCAGGTACATGGAAACTGGTTGCGGTGGAAAGATCATCCATAGATAATAAAAATGTATGGGAACCTGTTCCCGCCGCACAGGCAGATACTCTTATTTTCAGAGGCGATGGCTTAATTTTATATGGCGACGGTTCTCCCAGATGCTGCGCCCCCAAATCACTGGTCATCAATGGTAATTTAATGGACATTAAACCACAGACGGCGATACCGGCCAATCCGCTTTGCGCTCGGGTGAACTGCGTCTACTGCCCGAGCTGGGATCTTTCATTGACCGGTAACCAGCTCATTATCTCGTCCTGCTTGGGTTTTCGGGAAAAATACGTCAGATAACTTCGTCTAAAAATTTCATCAGTACCGCCACAAATTCCTTTGGCTGCTCAGCTTGTACCCAATGGCCGGCATTTTCAATGGTTTGCAGCCTCGTATTTGGGAAAAGATCCTGGATGCCTTCCAGATCTTCGTCAAGTATATAGTTGGATTTCTCGCCGCGTATGAAAAGAACAGGCGTCTCGATGCGTTGATCGGATTTTATTTCCGTGCCTACTTTGGCCATGTCGGTAGTGAGCAGGGGCAGATTAAACCGCCAGCCAAATCCACCTTCATCTTTCCGGTACAGATTCTTCAGTAAAAACTGTCTTACGGTGGGGATGGGCTCGTATTGGCTCAATATTTCATCAGCCTCATTCCGACTTTCGATCGTATCGATCGGAATCGCATTTAAACCTTCAAGAATTCTCTTATGATGGATCGGGTAGGCTTTCGGCCCGATGTCCACGACTACCAGTGCTTCAAATGTGCCGGGATATGTGACCGCGTACTCCATCACGGTTTTCCCTCCCATCGAGTGTCCAATCAGGATCGGGTTTTCCAAATGCTGCTGATCGATAAATTCTTTCAAATCAGCCGCCATTGCGGGGAAGGTAAGCGGACTTTCATGCGGGGAGCGGCCATGATTTCGCTGGTCTACCAGAAACACCCGGAAACCACGATCTGCGATGGTTTTACTAATTCCAAGCCAATTGTCCAACAGGCCAAACACGCCATGCAGGATGATCATCGGCTTTCCTTCTTCTCCTATTTGTTTAAAGTTGAGTTGCATACATCGTGGGGATAATCATCTGCAAAAGTGCTACGATTTTCGGGAAGGCCGCCACTCGTCCATTCGAAATTTAACAATTACATCATATACCTTGTTTTGGTACCTCTTTTTTAAGACAAAATATTTACAAAAGGCAGTTTAAATTGTTTAAATCCGGTTTACAACTTGTTAGCCAATTATTAACAAAATTTTAGTAATCGGGCAAAGGCTAAAATATTGAAGTATTGTTACAGAATTCTGCATTATTCCAACAGGTCAAGTAGTTACGACGAGTAGTATTGCATTTTAGTAGGATTTAGGTTTTTGTTTCTAAATGAAAAAAGGTATTATTTTGCAACAAATATTTATTCATCGGTACCGATGATCCTTCGAGTACAAAAACAAACCACCAAATTTATGAACGGGAAAAGTTTACTTTTCAGGGCAGCGTGTTTGACGCTGGTATCACTTCTATTAACGTTATTCGGGCCGGATGTAATGGCCCAGGTTACTTCATCTGCAATTACTGGCCGGGTTACAGACACTAAAGGCGAGGCTCTGCCAGGGGCGACTGTTGTCGCCATTCACACGCCATCCGGAACGAAGTATGGCTCCATTACCAACGAGCAGGGACTTTACACGATCCCGGCAGTTCGGGTCGGCGGACCTTTCACGGTCACTGTTTCTTTTGTTGGATTTAATGACAAATCGCAGGAGAACATTTACGCGAACCTGGGAACTGCGGCAAACGTCAATTTCGATCTGCAGGACGGCGGTACCCAATTAAGCGAGGTGGTCGTAACGGGCGCGGGAAGCGACATCTTCAGTTCTGACCGGACAGGAGCTGCCACTACATTTAATAAAGGGTTGATAACCAGCCTGCCGACTTTGGGTAGAACGCTGAACGACATTACCAAATACAATGCGTACAGCAATGGCCGCTCATTTGGTGGCCAGGACAGCCGTTACAATAACTTTACCATCGACGGTTCGGTTTTCAACAATGGATTTGGATTGGGTAACGAAGCAGCAGCAGGTGGCCGGACAGGTTCTTCTGCCATTTCTCTGGACGCCATTGAAGAGGTTCAGATCAATATCGCACCTTATGACATTCGCCAGTCGGGTTTTGCGGGAGCGGGTATTAATGCGGTAACGCGTTCAGGAACAAATGAATTTTCGGGTTCTGTTTTTCACTTTTTCAAAAACAAAAGCCTTGCGGGTGATAAGACTGACGGTAACAAGATCAATGTCACCGAGTTTAATGAGAAAACTACAGGATTCCGTCTTGGTGGCCCGATCATTAAAAACAAACTTTTCTTCTTTGTTAACGGAGAGTTTGTAAAACGGTCAAGCCCGGCATTGGATTTCGTGCTTAACCGCGGACAAAAAGGAGATAACGTTTCGCGTACTACTGCCGCTGATCTGGAAGATCTTGGCGCATTCATGAAAGAGAAATTCGACTACAATATCGGTGCGATCGACGGTTTCAACAATGAGAACAAGAGTAACAAATTCCTAGGCCGCATTGACTACAACATCAGCGACGCGCACAAGCTGACTGTTCGTTACTCGCACCACGATTCTGATTCTGACGTTTTGATCAGCCAGAGCAACAGTAGCAACACAGCTGGTTTCGGTAACCGTACCAACTCACTTTCAGCCATTTCACCTGAAAATACGGGCTACATTATCCAGGATAACACGCGTTCTTTCGTAGCTGAACTGAACTCCAATTTCGGCGGAAAATTTGCGAACAACCTGATCGGTACATTCAACAAGCAAATTGAGGACAGAAAGTATAAAGCGCCGATCTTCCCGACGGTTGAAATCCAGAAAGACGGATCGACATACACCACAATCGGTTCTGATCCATTTACACCAAACAACAGACTGGATTACTCTACGCTGAATATCACGGATAACCTGACGTATTTCGCAGGAAAGCACACATTGACTGCCGGCGCATCTTACGAATATTTCAAGTCGAACAACCTGTTCTTCCCGACTTCGAATGGAGTTTATGTATTCAAATCGATCCAGGATTTCAAGAATGCAGCCAATGCATATCTGGCTAATCCAAATCTGACGGTCGCGCCGGACACATTGGTTCGTTTCAACTACCGCTACTCATTGCTTCCGGGCGGCGCGGCACCCTGGCAGGTGTTCAAAACGCAGACGATCAGTTTGTATGTTCAGGATGAATACCAGGTTACGCCGAATTTCAAGCTTACAGCCGGTCTTCGTGGCGATTACATCACGATCCCGAATACATCAAAACAATATTATAATGCAGAAGTGGCTGCGATAGAATTCAAAGATCCTGCCGGCGCACCTTATAATGTAAATACGGGTAATGTCCCGAAAGCGCGCGTTTATCTGTCGCCGCGTATCGGTTTCAACTGGGATGTAAAAGGAAACCGCACTACGCAGGTTCGCGGTGGAACCGGTTTGTTCTTGTCAAGAATTCCTTACGTTTTGATCTCCAACCAATTGGGTAACAACGGGGTGAACTCTGCGACGATCGTTGGGAACAACACGACTGCATATCCATTTACATTGGATCCATCACGTTACAACCCCACCTCATCGGCTCCATTGCGCGGATATCAGGTTAATGCATCCGATGAAAACCTGAAATTTCCGCAAGTTTGGAAAAGCAACATTGGTATCGATCAGCAATTGGGCTGGGGCGTAATTGCAACTGTTGAAGGGATTTTAAACAAAAATTACAATGCACTCCGCTACATCGACGTGAACCTGAAAGCGCCTACGGCACAGTTTGCAGGTCCCGACCAACGCGACCGCTTCCCGGCTTCCGGCTTGTCGGGTGCGGCAGTTAACCCTGCTCGGTTGATCAATACAGATGTTTCTAACGTTTACGTTTTGACCAACACAAACAAAGGTTACTCGTACTCAATCACAGGTAAACTTGAAAAAGCAGCGACCCGCGGCTTCGGTGGAATGATCGGTTATACTTACGGACAAGCAAAAGACATTGCTTCAGTATCCAGTACAGTCGAAGGTAACGTGCCGGGTATTAATGGCCTGAACTACCTGGATCTTGCATGGTCCGGTAACGATTTGCGTCACCGTTTTGTAGGTTATGTAACTTATCGCAAAGAGTATGGCGGTAAATTCGGCGGAGCAACGATGTTTACTTTGGGTGGCGTTTCCAACAGCGGAACGAAGCTTTCTTACATCAGCTCGACGGATTTGAATGGCGACGGTCAGAACAACGACTTGCTTTACGTTCCAAACAGCGCTTCCGAAATCACATTCTCTACGCTTACTACAACTGCAAATGGCAAAACATACACATTCTCGCCGGAGCAGCAAACAGAAGCTTTCCAGAAATACATCGACAACCATCCTTATTTGTCAAAAAGAAAAGGACAATATACCGAGCGTAATGGCGGTGCATATCCCTGGCTGACCAGATTCGACATTACAGTTGAGCAGGATTTCTACGTGAAAGTTGGCGCGAAAGAAAAGAAAAACATCATTCGTCTGAGAGCTGACATTTTCAACGTTGGTAATATGATCAGCAATAAATGGGGCGTTGGAAACCAGGTAACTGTTTCTTCCAACTCCTCGCAATCCAACCCGCTCAACTTCGCAAGCGTTTCGTCGCAGGGAATTCCTTCATACAGAATGGGAACGCAGGTTGTGAATGGTGAAACCGTGTTGGTTCAGGATGCTTTCGTGAAGGGCCGTACGATCAATGACGTTTGGCAGGCACAGATTGGTATCCGTTATATCTTCAATTAAGGTATAGTCAGGTTATAAATGCAGGAGCCCGGTCGTTTGGCCGGGCTCTTTGTATTTATTCCTTTTTATAAAAAATATTTTGTACCAAAACCGGATTATCCGTGCAAATGATATCGGGTCCGCCACTAGCGACGATTTTTTGATATAAGGATTTGGAAACGGATGACTGGAGAGTATCAATGTTACCATTTGTACCGAGTGATGCGATCACATTCAACTGGTGTATTTTCTCGTAAAACGACATATCCTGCAATTCTCTCGGAGTGAGCGCCACCAGATTTTCCATTGGTAACCCTGACTTTTCAACTGCGGCAATCAGCTTTTTATCATTAAAGCCTACCGCCAGCATGAGGTCGGGCGCCAGCTGGTGTGCGATCCGGGCTTCTCCCAGAGAATAACAAATGAGAACCGATTTATTCAGATTTCCGCTCGCACGAAGCATATCAATCGTTTTGCGGATATTCGTCTCCGGTTTTTTATCTACAATCAGAATAAGGTTTTTTGCTTTGCTCCATACCAGCAGCTCCTGTAAAGTCGGCATTGAGTATTCCGTAATGCTGCCCCGCGAATCTTTCAGCTTTATCTCTCCCGCATACTCCCAACTCGTTTTACTCAGCAAACCGTTTGCATTAGTCCTGAGACTGAGATCGTCATCGTGCGAGATTACCAGTACTCCGTCTGCCGTTGTTCTCACATCAAATTCCAGCAGCACACAAGGAACATTCTGGTAAGTTTTCTCAAAAGTGGCCATACTATTGCCGGGAAGCCCATCTTCAGTACCTCCCTGATGGGCCATAATGAACGGCATTTCACGTTTGCCTGGTTTAAGGTAAGCTTTGAGCGCACCGGCGGAATTGAAATTACAAGCGGTCTGTTTTTGGGCCAATGCGGGAATGGCCGACACGATAAGGCCGGCAAGGATAAATATGGACTTGAATTTCATAATGAATGCGTTACTCCGAAACTTTCTCAGACTTCATGATAGACTCCATTCCGGCACGATACCCTTCAATGATCAACCTCGAAATATCGTCGGAATCAAAATGCTGCAGATCGAGAAAAAGCGGTGCTGGCGGGCGGATTACGGTAATTTTCATCGGAGTTCCGCGCAAATTGGACCTGTCCACATAAGATTCAGCCCAGGCAATATTGCTGTTCACGATCTGGTTCACGGTAATGTCCCTCACCCTCTCAATGAGCGAGATCAGGTTCCGGGTATTGAGACCTTCCGGCTGATAAAGCAATGGAGAATGACAGGCGATCAGCACAATTTCCGTTGCACCGTCCTCAATCGCTTGCCTGACAGGCGCCACCTCGCGCATTCCCCCATCCATATAGAGTTGCTGATTGATTTCCACGGCCGGCATCAGCATGGGTATCGATGAGCTCGCATAAACAAACTTCACAAAATCCGGATCGCGTGGGGCCACATACCTGATCTCTCCGCTCGCAATATTTACAGCCCCTACTTTCACTTTCACCGGCGTATTGGTCAGATGATCGTCGTGCAAATGCTTTCTGATGAGCTGGTGTAGAGGTACCGGATCAACAATGCCGTCAAACCGGCTCATTAATGTACTCACTCCCAATTTTACGCGGGACCGGAGAATGGATATATCCTGTGGCTGGGTGATATTTTTCAGCCAAAATTCGAGCAACTTGCGGCTGGCCAGCGACCATTCCACTTTTTCGTTTTGCTGCATTTGTTTCCCGGCTTCGTTTGCCAGGAACGTTGTATTCAGTGCACCTACCGAAATTCCATAAATCATTTCAGGCTCGAACCCGTTTTCCAGAACTGCCTGGATCACACCTACCTGAAAAGCCCCTTTCATTGATCCTCCACCGAGGACAAGTGCTTTCATAAAAATCCGTTATTCCATTTTCTTCAATTCTAAACATTTTCAAAATAAAATTGATATAAACAGAAGATTTTATTCCAAATTTGAAGATTAGTGTTGAAAGGCAGGATCACGTAACCTTACTAACTTTAGCCTTTGTCACTGTCCTTTTAATATCCGGTGGGAGCTTGGGCCCGCATTCTTTAATATGACCCTTTCAATAAAGGATATACAACTTCCTATTGCCGATGAAATGAAGGCTTTCGAGCACAAATTTCGTCAATTCATGAAAAGTGATGTCATGCTGCTCGACCAGATTATGAATTACATCGTGAGGCGAAAAGGCAAGCAATTACGTCCCATGTTTGTATTTCTTTCCGCCGGGGTCTGCGGAAGTATCACCGAATCCACCTACCGCGGGGCTGCCCTCATCGAACTTTTGCACACGGCTACACTGGTGCACGATGACGTGGTGGACGATTCCAACTACCGTCGCGGCTTCTTTTCCGTAAATGCATTGTGGAAGAATAAAATTGCCGTTCTGGTGGGTGACTATCTGTTGTCCAGAGGCTTACTTTTATCCGTGGATCATCAGGAATTTGACCTGCTAAAAATCGTTTCCACGGCGGTAAGAGAGCTGAGCGAAGGTGAATTGCTTCAAATTGAAAAGGCACGAAGGCTGGATATCAATGAAGAAGTTTACTACCAGATCATCCGTCAAAAAACCGCTTCATTGATCGCTTCCTGCTGCGCAGTAGGTGCGAGTTCGGTGGGTACGGGGGCGGAAGTTGTCAAACGCATGCATGCATTTGGTGAAAAAGTGGGAATGGCTTTTCAGATTAAAGACGATCTGTTTGATTATGGTGAAGATGAGATCGGCAAACCGCTCGGCATTGACATTAAGGAAAAGAAAATGACCCTTCCTTTGATATATGCATTAAATAAGGCTCCCTGGCTTCAAAAACGCAACATCATTAACATCATCCGGAACGAAAGCCACAAGCCACGGAAAGTGACCGAGGTAATAAACTTCGTGAAGGAATCGGGTGGCCTTAGTTATGCGCAGGAAGTGATGCAGCGATATGTGGAGGAAGCCAGTGTACTTCTTTCCGAATTTCCTGATTCTGCACACCGGAGATCGCTGGAGCAGCTGGTCCAGTTTACGATTCAGCGGAGCAAATAGTCTTTGCCTCCGAACACAAACAAATTTTATATTTAAGTAAGTATAATATAATGACTAAGTTCTTAGTTGTGATATTATCAACTTATCCGTTTGTTATGAAATCGATTTGCACCCTGATCCTGAGCATTTGTTTTCTGCAAGTTCATGCCCAAACGCGCGTTGCCTGGTCAAAAGATGCCGCTGCCAAGGGAATTGACATCATTAAGATATCCAATGCATACGACGGTTCTTCGAAGGAATCCTCGAAAGCAATTTTCGACCAGGTCGACAAAATGGCGAAGATTGCTTTTCCGGTTGCCCCGAGTACGGGAATCGGCCTTTTTCTTCAGGTATTTGTCAATGCATCCGGGGAGACCGACTATGTCATTTTTGACGTTCAGGCTAATGAAAAGTATAATCAGGATTCACTTCGAAAGCTTACGGAAAATGCGCTTTTCGAACATTTCAATGGCTTCAAAGTAGCCAATCCGTCGGGAAAGGCATTTCAGCTCACGACAGTCCGAAATATCGGAAAGCAGCAGTTTGTACGTCGTGATGTGAAGCGATCGGACAGTTCTGTGGTTGATATAAAATCTGCACTTTCAGTCATCGACACCTTGAAAATCAAATACATCTATCTGAACCAGCTTGAACTGCAAACGGTGCCGGACGTCATTTACAGGTTCAGGAATGCGGAGGAACTGTATCTGGGTGGAAATGAATTAAAGACGATTTCCATTGATATGAAACGGCTTCCAAAACTCAGGCAGCTGCATTTGCAGGGTAATCAGATTGGGAATGAGGGTTTAAAGCTCACTAAAAACGCATCGCTGGATCTTCTGAATTTGAAAGATAACAAGCTGACCAATATTCCCACAGCCGCAAGAAAATGCAAGAAGCTGACAGCTCTCTGGCTGGGCGGAAACGCATTAACGGAATTATCGTCGGGCAGTTTCAGACGTTTGAAACAAGTGCGGGATCTCAACTTTTATCGTTCTGACATCGCAGTTTTGCCCAAGGGTATTAAGAAAATGAAGAATCTGGAAGTTCTTGATCTGTATTATAACAAACTGGAACTCCTGCCCGAGAGCATTACCAAGTTGAAGCGACTGACACATCTCGCGGTTTCCTATAACCAATTGACCGCGTTGCCGGCGAAGATCAACAAACTGCAAAAAGTGCATACATTATATGCGCATCACAACCATTTGAGCAAGCTTCCAAAGCAAATTGTGGAAATGCAGAACCTGGCGATCCTGGACTTAGGCTACAATTGGTTTACCAACTTTCCCGCGGAACTGATCTCATTCACCAATCTGAAAGAACTGGACCTATCTTCAAACAACTTTCCTGACTTTCCGGAACAACTTCTGAAAATTAATAAGTTGGACAAGCTCTATCTGCGGGGCAATCCATTTGTAAAAGAAAATACCGAGCAAAAGTACAGCCAGCAGCTAGGGCTTCTGAAAAGCAAGAACATCGAGGTGTTTTATTAATAATTACAAATTCCACCAATACGTAAATTTCAACACGATCGCCCGGTTCTTCACTTTGAAATTCTCCGGCAGATAGTTGTCGGTATATACGATAAACAGATCGGAAGCCGGCTTGTACCTCCATTGCAGACGCGCATTCAGGTTGATATTGTCAGCCTGATTGTTGTATTGCATAAATGTGGTGAAGAAGAGCCTGTTCGTAAAAGTGAAATCCACGCGCGGCCCAACCAGCCAGAGCTGCGTGCGGCCCCAAGGCTCGGGCAAACGAATGTCGTTGTAATTTCCCGCCATTGTAATCGCTACATAAGGCTGAACACGGTAACCAAGTTCGGCGCGGAGGTTATTCCGATGCCCATTTTGATAATACCCTCCAAAAATCCCCGAAGTCAGGAAGGTAAGCCGGTTTTGCGGGCCGGAAACAATGTCAAACCCGACGGCTTTCCAGTGATGCTCGGTACCGGTTGCTAATGTACTTCCACCGAGGTTTGTAGGATCAAATGGGCGTAGCAAACGAACGTATGTGTTTGACGTCCATACTGCCACGGTCGCCCGGTTGATGAAATTGAGATTGTAGGAAAGATTAAATTCGCGGTCGCTGAGATCAAATTTTTTGTCCCAGAATGTGTTGTTAATCAGCTTCGGCCCGTGACTGATGATCTTCGGATTTTTGATAAAAAACAAATATCCGACATTTGGGCTGATCTTATAATACCCCATACGCACTGCATTGGGCACATAACCGACTTCGGCATTGTAATTTTTCCCCACATACTCATGCTGCCATTGCCAGAAAAAGTTGGCGCGGTTGAATTTCAGATCCGCGGCATGCGTAAAATCATCGGTAGATTTCCCCGGCGTGAACGACTTCAAAACCATCACTTTACCTGTCCAGAGGTTCTTTGAGCTGGCAAGGTTAAACTCAGCCCCAACATTCCGGTTATAACGGTTGGTAGCCGAATGTCTGTCGAGCGAATAGTTGGTGGCGTCTTTATTGACAAAAATAAACCGCACGTTTGACCTGGCGAGGAGTTGTCTTTGCAAGGCAAAAACCGCGTAATTGTTCCGGGGTGTCAGCGAATCAGACGAGCCTGTTTGCACATCCAGGGCACCGATACGCCAGTTTTTATTGATTTTCCCGCTCATACGCGCACCAAACTGGATGGGCACACCTAAACCGATCCGTCGCGAGAAAAATGGCCGAATGGTAGCGTACCCGAAATTGGCAAAAAGGTCTGCATTTTCAAGGAAGAACTGCCTGCGTTCAGGGAAAAACAGCTCAAAACGATCGAGGTTCGTCTGCTGAACATCCACATCCACCTGCGAAAAGTCAGGATTTACTGTCAAATCGAGGTTTAATGAAGGTGTCAGCCCGATCTTGACATCGCCTCCAACAGTGGGTTTAAATTTGGTAGGAGTATCTTTCTGATGATCTCTGGTCATGCGGGTAGCGGCATATGGGATTACCGAAATGTTAGGTCCCGGATTCGGTGGCGGAACATCCCAGACCAGTACGCCGGTATATGCAAGCGAAGCCGAAGGGAATTGCCTTGGAACGGGCGCCCATGCGGATTTTTCGGAAATGGTCAGGTCCTGCCGGCTGAAATTGATCCCCCAGCGGGTGATACCCGGCTTATACCGGATGCTTTTGAAGGGAATGGCTGCTTCCCAAACCCATTTGTCATCATCATTTTTTACAGAACTTACCCATTTATTGTCCCAGCTCAAATCCACCGTGCCACCATCTCCCTGCTGGCCGTCCCACGGAGCGCCAGCTGCATTTGCCCCAAAAGAAAAGCCATTCGTCTTGTCGTCGAAGGTGTCCATGAACAAAAGGAAGTTATCATTTTTTCCAAATGAAAAATCCCTTTTGAGCGATTCAACGATGATTGAGCCTTTAATGGGCTTGTAATTGATTACGAGAATGTAGAGATTGTTTTTATCGTAACACATTTTCACTTCCGTCTGGCAGCGCGAGAAACTCGTGTCCATGGGGGTGATCATGAAAAAATCCTTGGCAGTTTCGGCAGTCGACCAGGCAATGTCATCGGCTACTCCATCGATATTCAGCGGTGAAACAGCAGAGTGAATGTGATATTGGTAGTTTTCGTTAGGTTTCTGGGCAAAGGCTTGTGAGACGATTAAACAGAAATAAAAGGTGGTCAGGATAAAGATTCGTAGCACTTGATCGGGTGTAGGAATGTAAAAGGTTTTAAAAAATGTTCAATTTCGGAACCACCGGGCGTCGGCATAAAATGTGCCAAAAGGTACCAGCGATGAAATGAAAGAATAAATGGACTTCTTGAAAGACCAGTTGCGCTCGATGGCGACTTGGATGAGAAGAATCACGAATAGTACAAACAGAACACCGTGCGCCATACCCACGACCCTGACGGCCTGCGGAATTCCTGCGAGGTATTTTAGCGGCATCGCAATACCTAATAATACGAGATAAGAAATACCTTCGATGAATGCGACGATACGTAGTCGTCCAAGTGCTGATTTAACGAGATCAGAAATCATGAGAAGCAGGAATGAGAATAATACATCTTTGATGTAAAGATACATATCAGAGTCTTCTGACCCAGCCGGATTTCAAACCTTTTACACGGAATTATTATAATTTAATTAAAGCAGGGTTTAATATAATTTAAATTCTGTCTAATGCGGTACAAATGAAATTTTGTTCTGGCGGGTATAATTAATGTAGATTAATATTACATAATTTGCTCTTTTAAATCAACTTCATCAAAATGAAAAAAGCCTGCATTTTCTACTTAATCTTTATTTTGTTCAGTCTGAACACCTTGGCCCAGGGCGTAAAAGTGTCGGGTAAAGTAACAGATGAAAAAGGCGAACCGCTGGTGGGTGCCTCGGTGCTCGAGAAGGGGACCAGCAATGGTACTACCACTGATGGAACCGGCGTTTATTCCATTTCCGTGGGATATGACAATGCGACCTTGGTAGTCACTTTTGTGGGTTACGATAAAATAGAACGCGAGATAAATGGGACTGGTACGCAGGATTTTTCCCTGACTGATGCAACCGTTTTGAGCCAGGTGACGGTTGTAGGATCTCGCAATCTGAACCGTTCGTCCACCGATACGCCCGTGCCGGTCGACGTGATCGACATCCGTGAAGTGACCACCAAGCAGGGGCAGCTCGACGTGAACCAGCTTTTACAATTTGCGGCACCTTCTTTTAATTCAAACCGGCAAACAGGTTCTGACGGCGCGGACCACGTGGACCCGGCGTCATTACGCGGACTCGGACCGGACCAGACTTTGGTTTTAATCAATGGGAAAAGGAGGCATCAATCTTCACTTGTCAATTTGTTTGGAACGCGGGGGCGGGGCAATACCGGTACCGATCTGAATGCGATTCCGGCTGCCGCCATTGAGCGCATTGAAATTCTACGGGACGGCGCGGCTGCACAGTATGGTTCCGATGCGATTGCCGGGGTTATTAATATCGTTTTGAAAGAATCGGTGAACCAACTGACCGCTAATGCGAATGCGGGGATTTACCAGGCTAAATACCGTTTTGATAATAAGAACTTTGATGGCCTGAATTACAATGTCAACCTGAATTACGGCGTCGCGATCGCGAAGAAAGGATTTGTTAATGTCACTGCCGACTATAACTTCCGGAACCATACCAATCGCGCTAACACGGTTGATGACGAGTCGGATTTGGCTCGCAGACAGTTTGGAGATCCAAAAATCAATAATGCGGCACTTTACTACAATGCAAAAATCCCGATCGGGAAGAGTTTGCAGGTTTACAGTTTTGGTGGTCTGAACGAGCGCAGGGGCGATGCGTATGCCTGGACAAGATTTGCGGATGACGAACGGAACATCCCGTCCATTTATCCGGATGGTTTTGATCCGCTCATTACGTCAAAGATTAATGACAGGGCGGTAACCGGCGGTATTCGTGGTGTATGGAATTCGTGGGACATTGATTTGAGCAATACATATGGGTTCAATAAATTCCATTTCGGGGTGGAGAATTCACTTAACCGTTCATTTGGTGCATTGTCCCAAACCGAATTTGATGCAGGCGGTTTTCAACTAGGTCAAAATGTCACTAATCTTAACTTTACCAGGTTCTATAAGGGCATTCTCCAAGGTCTTAATGTTGCATTCGGAGGTGAATACCGCACGGAACGGTATAAGATTTTTGCCGGCGAACGGGCTTCATACTACAATTATGACCCTGCATTCCCGGGCGGTTCACAAGGTTTTCCAGGATACAGCCCAACCGACGTGACGGACAAATCGCGTTCTAATGCAGGAGCCTATCTGGACATTGAGGCGGACGTTACCAAACAATTCCTGATCGATGCGGCTGTGCGTTTCGAAAATTATAGTGATTTTGGAAGTACGTTAAATGGAAAAGTCGGGCTGAGATACAAGATTACCGAGGCATTTGCACTTCGCGGCGCGGTGAGCACCGGTTTTCGTGCACCTTCTCTCGCCCAGAAATATTTCAACTCAACCTTTACAAACTTTGTGAATGGACAGGCCGTCGAGGTTTTGCTGGCCAACAACAACAGTGCAGTTACAAAAGCATTGGGTATTCCGCAACTGAAACAGGAAACCTCTCAGAATGCAAGCTTTGGATTTACATTCACACCTGCTGGCCGGCTTTCGATCACGGTGGATGGGTATTATGTAAAAGTAAAAGACCGTGTGGTCCTGACCGGTCAGTTTAGCGATGATGACAAGCAGATTGGCAATTTATTAAAATCGCTACGGGTCGGAAAAGCGCAATTTTTTACCAATGCACTTTCTTATACAACAACAAAAGGCATTGATGTGATTGTGGCGCATTCTGCTCCGCTGGCAGTTGGGCGGCTGAGCACAACACTTGCGGCAAACCTGAACTGGATGGATCTTGGGCCGGTAAATACCAGTCCAAAACTGGCAGGAAAAGAAGATATTTATTTCGATGAGAGAGAACGCCGGTTTGTGCTGGCATCCGCGCCGCCATCGAAAATTAATCTGACATTCGATTATACCGTTGATAAATTCAGTGTAATGCTACGCCTGATCCGTTTCGGGGAAGTAAAACTGGCAAACTGGGATTATGAGATCGATACGTACAAAGCTAAAATGCAGACGGATGTCACTTTGAACTATCGTTTTGCCAAGCAGTTCTCGGTATCCGTCGGTGGCAGCAATATCTTGAATGTGTATCCTGATAAATCGTCACCAGCTCTCACGGAATCGGGCGGGACGTGGGACCCGGTTCAAATGGGTTATAACGGAGCGTTTTTCTTCACGAGGCTAGGGTTCAGGTTTTAAATGCAAAATGGTCAGCCGTGAAGCTGGCCATTTTGCATTGCGCCTGCCGTTGCCGGTGCGCGGTACTGTCCGCGATGCTGGTGACTGGCGGTACGTCCGCCGTCGCCGGTGTTCTCACCGGCGACACCAACACCATCAAGCCACCTGTACTTTCGTTTTAGCTTTTGTCTGACCTGCGGCTTGTGCTTCTTCTTTATTCCGCATTTTAACGAAATCCTTGAACCGTCTGATCGTCGCCATGATAAACCCGATCACCAGTACAAATGTACCCAGCCATAGAATGTTAATGAGTGGTTTTTCGGTTGCTTTCATGACGATAAAGTCACGCTGGGTTGTATTTACACCAAATGTAAACTGACCGGTTTGAGGATTGATTTCCTGGAATTGCAGACGAAGCCCAAGATCGTTGCTTACCTCTGGTTTTCGTGCCACCAGTCTGTCACGGATTACAAACGACGGCGTGATCACAAATTCTTTGTCTTTGTCAAGAATACGGACAATGGCTTTTACAGCAGCATCACCTTCTCCAAGTGTTACACCTTCCACTTCTTCGGTTCGAACCACATTATCCAGAATGGCTACATAATCGTTTACAAAAAAAGTATCACGCAGACTCACTGTAAAGTTCTCGGTCTTGCTCCAGATCGGCTCGGCAGTAGGGTTCGTCACCATGGAAACGTAGGTGTAAAGATCTTTATCGACCTTCCGCTGAATATCCGGGGAGGAAACGATGCCTCCCATTCTCGGATTGATCTGCACCCGAGGGAACAAGGTGAATATCCTGCCTGAGGGCTCCCGGTACTCGATTTCGTAGTAAAAGTTCTCAGGGAAAATTTCGATAGTATCCCCTTTGGAATTGTATTTCTTGTTGTTAACCACAATGTCGCGTAGTGCTACGGCGTGGAAATCGCCTTCGACAATATCCACCCAGCTTTTAGGAATGTAGCCCGGAATGTGACGCGGCTCCACCCGCACATCGCGCCAGGTAAGCATGTAGTCGCCCATTTTCTCAGCCTTATTCAGCCAAAGCGTGATGTTTTCCTTATTTTCTTTATTGTCGTTACTAGTGAATTCTTCGCTGCGCGAAATCATCAGACCTGAATTATTAATGGAAACAACACGGGTATATGCAGAAGAAAACAGGATACCGACCAACATCAGCGCAACACCAATGTGGGTAACTGCACCACCCGACAAGCCGTAGTTACCCCGAAGGATGTTCAGCAGGATCGTCCCATTAGCCACGATCGCGAAGATGGCCGTGGTCAGCAAGACAATGTATTGAATGTCTTTCACACCTTTAAATGTGATCACCGCGGCACTGATCAGTAAGGCAATCAGCAATGGGTTATATAATGCCTGTAAATTGCCCTTTCCAACCCGTTTCCACCAGAAAAACTGACCTACGCCCGTCAGGACGATGATAATCGAGAAAAACCAGAGCTGGAATTTATTATAATGCGAGATCTGATCAGCAGGTAATGCCATGTTCAGTATGGTCCCGAAAGCTTCGGCGATCTTATTGTAAACCGGAATGGACGTCGTAGCCAGTATTTGAAAACCAGACAAACAAAGTACAGTCGCTCCGATAAAAATCCAGAATTCCTGAGAATAGGTAGAAACTTCTTCGTCGTCGCTCGGCAAGCTTTTCCAACGATAAACAAGTAATGCAATGGAAACAACGGTAAATGTGAGAAGGTAAACCAGCAATTGGCCGGAAAGTCCAAGATCCGTAAATGAGTGAACCGATGCATTACCCAAAACGCCACTACGCGTCATGAATGTCGAATAGAGGATCAGGATAAACGTCGCAATGGTGAGAATGAAAGAGGTTTTCAGCGCGGTGGCATTTCTTCTGCCGATGATCATCGTATGAACTGCAGCAACTAATATCAACCAGGGAACGATGGAAGAGTTTTCGACAGGATCCCAGTTCCAGTAGCTACCGAAATTGAGCGTTTCATAGGCCCAGTAAGCGCCCATTAAAATCCCAACACCTAAAACCAATGCCGAAAACAATGCCCATGGAAGTGCGGGACGAATCCATTCCTGAATTTTTTTGCTCCACAACCCTGCAATCGCAAATGAAAAAGGAATGAGTGTCGAGGCAAAGCCGAGGAAAAGGGTAGGAGGGTGGATCACCATCCAGTAATTCTGCAACAATGGATTCAAGCCGTTTCCGTCTTTTGGAATGAAGTTCGGATCCATTTTGTAAACGGGAAGATCCGGCATTACTTCTTTAAGCAACAAAAATGGGGTCGATCCGATTTTTAAATCAAGTCCTGGAATTACTACGCCAAGAATCATTGAGGTAAGGAATGCCTGTACCAATGCAAAAACCGTCATCACCGGAGCTTCCCACGAGCGGTTCGTGAAGATCAACACACAACCCAAAACTACATTCCAGAAAATCCAGAGCAAGAAGCTGCCTTCCTGATCCTGCCAGAAACTGGAAATGGTATAACCTGTCGGAAGTGAAAGGGAAGAGTTTTTCCAGGCATAATGGTATTCGAAATAATGATTTCCGATAATCCAGTAAAGCGAAAAAACGACGCCCACAACCGCCGCAACATGCGTGTAGAAGACAATTCTGGCGAACCGTTTCCAGGTAAGTGTATCTTCTATCGAGCCGCCTGCCATGCCTGCTTTGAAATAGGCAAAAGTTGCTACAAGAGCTGTAACAAAGGCGATGATGACCAGCAGGTGACCTGCACTTCCAATCGTACTGTGAATCATGATTTCGCCGCCGTATGTTCAGTGGTTTCCATTTTACCGTTCTCGTATTTCGAGGGGCACTTCATTAATATTTTTTCGGCTGAAAAACTGCCGTCTTTCATTTTCCCAACTACAACAACCTGCTCCGATTTATCAAAATCCTGTGGTTTTGAATTTTTATAAATCACCTTTTGCTCAACATTATTATTATCGACCAATGTGAATTCAAAATAATTTGGATCGATCTCCGGCTGATAAGCCATTTCCAGGATCTGGCCTGCCGCGTCTTTTTTGAGCTTTCCAACGACGTGGATGCTTTCGTTATCGCCATCCTGCGCCATTTCTTTTGCTTTGGTAAAATCAACATAAGTACTCGCGTCGCCGGCTGTCGAAACAATGATCCCGATCGCTACTGCGATAATCACAAGTCCGAAAATCTGTATCTTTTTCATGTGGAATTACTTGATATTTAAATCTTTTTCAATCTTCTTCAACTTGGAATCAATGCGTAGCATGTTGATGGCGATTCCTGCAAAAACAACGGCAATCACAGCCACTACCACCCAGATTTTACCATCCGCGCGTAGCTTATCGGCCATTTCCACCGTATCCCCGGATGTTTGGGCCAGCAGATCTTTGCTAACTAAAAGAAGTGTCACTAATAGGGAATATATTCTTTTCATTGTTATTCGGGTATACTAAATTGTAACGAAAATTTGCTTCAAAATGTTTGTGGCCTGCCAAACTTGCAGCCACGAACCTTACACATTGGAGTCAGTAATCAATGCTTCCTCCCGGACCCGGTTGATCACTTTGATCCTGATCCTCAGTTCGGCAAGCCAAAGTCCGAGCAGAATGTAGCCGATCACGGCCGGGTAAAATACCTTTCGAATGTTGTTATCGAAATCGTAGGAGCCGAATGTACTGTTACCGCCACTTCCCGGATGCAGCGAATCGGTGAGCCGGGGAAGAATGTAAATAATAGGGATGAAAACAGCGAACGCGAAAATGTTGTAAACGGACGATATCCTGGCGCGACGCTGGTCGTCTTCAAACGATGATCGGAGAAGCAAATATGCCAGATAAATCAGAATGCCGACCGCGGCCCCATTCAGTTTCGGGTCGTTTGGCCAGGGATCGCCCCAGGTATAATTCGCCCAAAGTGAACCAGTCAGGCAACCAAGTATCCCAAAAAATATCGCTGATTTCGCGAGCTCACTGGCAATATCATCATCGCCAATCCTGCCTTTGTTCAGATACCGGACCGAAAAGACCATCGATACAAACAGCAGGAAAGTCATTGCGAGCCACAACGCAACGTGGAAATACGTATTGCGGATGCTTTCATTAATAATGGCCAGACGCGGAACAGGTCCGATCAATCCCATGATGATCACATAAAAGATGAGCACAATGCAAAGGATTTTCCACCAGGTTTTTCTCATGTCAATTTCTTTACTTTTTAAACAAACCAACTTTCAGCTTCTCCACAAATAGGGAAAAAGCAGATAGCTGAGGGTGATTACTATGAGATCAATCGATAATAGTGTGCTGATTTCGTCGGTACTGACAGACCAATCCAGGCCATCCAACGCATTTTTTGACAATTTAATGGTCATCAAAAGCATCGGAAGAATTACGGGAAAACTGAGTACCGCCATTAACGTGGCGCTGTTGTCGGCTTTCGACGCAATGCCGGCAATTAAAGTGAGCACGGACGCGAAGCCCAGGGATGCCAGCAGAATGCAGATCAGAAACAGTTTCATATCTCCAACCGGATTGCCCATTACAAATGCGTAAAAAACAAATCCCATTACTGACAACAATATCATAATGAACGAGTTGTATACGATTTTGGAGATGATAATGGATTGCGGGCTGCAAAGATTATAATAGTAAAGCAACCTTCCATGACGTTCCTGCGAAAAGCTTTTTGCGATTGCATTCACCGCCGTAAACAGTAAAATAATCCAGAAAAGGGTGTTCCAGACGATCGGAGTGAGTTGATTTCTGCGCAGATTAAAACTGAGATAACAAACGAAAACGGTACTTACCACGTAAAGCAGCATACCACTCAGCGCGTATTTTTGACGCCATTCCAGTGTTATTTCTTTCCTGATAAGGGTTTTGATCTCGTTCAAAATGCGTTGACCGGCCGTCAGATTTCCGATTTAGAGGACATTGTTTTAAGCTGCAAAAATACTACATAAAGCCTCAGGGAAATAATAAAAGAGCAGGATTTTGCCTGATCCATGTCAGCACAGGGGAATTCACAAAGATGAATATTTGATTTCCGGGTTGATAGTGCTTAATTTGTACTTTAAATAAACTGAGTCTAAATAAGGTATATGTCAGCTCGCACCGTTGCAAAACTTCGGAAAGGGGAAACAGGAGTGATCAAATCATTTTCAGATCGGGCGATGTCGCTCAAACTTCTGGAAATGGGGTGCGTTCCGGGGTGTGAAGTGCGGCTGGATGCAATTGCCCCTTTTGGTGATCCGGTGTGTATAAATGTGGGCGGCTGTTACAGCCTGTCCCTGCGTTTGAATGAGGCATCGGTCATCGAGTTAGAGTAAGAATACGTTCGTTTACAAGCCTCTCCATTGAAACAAGGAAATATAAAAGTTGCGCTGGTAGGCAATCCGAATGCCGGCAAGTCTACATTATTTAATGCATTAACCGGTTTACGTCAAAAAACAGGAAACTTTCCGGGCGTCACGGTCGAAAAAAAATCAGGAACATTTCGGATTGAAGGCTTGGAGTCGCCCATTACGTTGGTGGACCTACCGGGCACATACAGTGTTTATCCCAAATCCCGCGACGAAACGGTGGTGATGGATATTCTGGCCAACCCGAAACACCCCGATTTCCCGGATGTTGTAATCGTTGTGATCGACGCCTCGAATCTTCAGAGAAACCTGCTTCTTTTTACTGAAATCAGCGATCTGGGCATTCCGACTGTCATTGCATTAAATATGCTCGATGTCGCTGAGAGTATGAACCTGAATGTTAACGCCGTTCAACTTGCGATGCAGCTCCATGTGCCCGTTGCCCGGATCAATGCGAGAACGGGGGAGGGGGTTGTAAATCTCAAAGAAGCTGTTAAGCAACAACTCGGCGCGACAGAGAAGACGGAACTTCGGTATTTCTACGAGCCAAAAGGCTCTGAGGTTGAACTTATTGAGGAGGTAAAGGAAATTTATAACCTTGATAATGACTACGTTGCATTGCAATACGTTTGCCAGCACGATAATTTTTCGTTCCTGGAACAACCGGCCCGCACCAAGCTGGATAAGTTGATCGATAAGTATTCGTTTGATGAAAATCATTTTCTCGCGTCCGAAACGGTCGCAAGGTATGAGAAGATCAAACCCATTGTCTCAAAGGCGGTTAAGTCTGCCGGGCCTACACAGGCACCTTTCTGGACCCGGAAACTGGATAGCGTACTTTTACATCGGGTTTGGGGGTATGTGATTTTTGCATTGGTGCTGCTGCTCGTGTTTCAGGCCATCTTTGCCTGGGCGACGTTTTTTAGCGATTGGCTGGACGTGTCGGCCGCGCAGGGAATTGAGTGGGTAAAATCGGCTATGCCGGAAGGTGTTCTGAATGACCTGATTACCGATGGAGTTTTGACAGGTATTGCCGGTATCATCGTTTTTGTACCACAAATCGCGATTCTTTTCGGATTGGTTTCTATTCTGGAAGAATCCGGCTATATGGCGCGGGTGATGGTGATCATGGATAAGTTAATGCGGCGTTTTGGATTAAATGGCCGGAGCGTGGTGCCACTTATTTCCGGTGTTGCCTGCGCTGTGCCGGCGATCATGACGACCCGAAGCATCAGCAGTCGCTATGAAAGGCTTCTTACGATTCTGGTAACTCCGCTGATGAGTTGCTCGGCCCGGCTTCCCATTTATACGATTTTAATAGCCCTCGTGGTCCCATCTACGCAGGTTTTTGGTGTTTTCAGTGTGCAGGGACTTGTTTTGTTTGGTTTGTACTTTTTAGGACTTGTCGGTGCACTGGGCTCGGCCTGGTTGCTGTCGATTTTTATACCCAGAAAAGAGCCGAGTTATTTTATGCTTGAAATGCCATCCTACAAGCTGCCGCGCTGGGGGCATGTGGGGTTTAGTATGTATGAAAGTGTAAAATCCTTTGTACTGGAAGCTGGGAAAGTGATCATGGCGATCTCGATTATCTTTTGGGTACTGGCATCTTACGGCCCGGGCGATCGCATGGAAAATGCGGAAACGCAGGTTGTAAGTCGAATGAATGCAGCTTCTCAAGAGGAAATTGATGCGGCCGTAGCATCTGCCCGCCTTGAAAATTCATACGCTGGCCAGTTCGGGCATTTCATCGAACCAGTGATCAAACCATTGGGATATGACTGGAAGATCGGGATTGCATTATTGGCGTCATTCGCGGCCAGAGAGGTTTTTGTAGGGACAATGGCGACGATTTACAGTATTAGCGGAGACTCGGAAGATGTACCGACGGTCAAACAGCGATTGGTGCAGGAGAAAAACCCGGATACCGGCGGACAAATGTTTACTCCGGCCGTTTGTTACTCATTACTCATGTTTTACGTGTTCGCCATGATGTGTATGAGTACCATCGCCGTAGTGTATCGCGAAACCCACGGCTGGAAATGGCCATTGATCCAGCTGGCTTATTTAATGGTGCTGGCGTATGCTTCCGCTTTTGTGACATATCAGCTCCTTAGCTGAATCAGGAGTTAGGCGTATAAACCGTGATCATATCTCCCAATTCTAAATAGAAGCAATTCTCTTTATCTAAGTCGCTGATTAATGAGAGATTTTTTGAGAAAATTTCCAGTAGTCTTTGATTTGATATGTTCCCAAGTGTGATCCTGATGAGTTTTTTTGGAGTGCTTTTTAGGAAAAATGTATTTCTGAAATCTTCGTCTTTTGTGATTAAAATAAGCTGTCGAAGATCTGCAAAACGACAAATCTCTGTGTCAGAAGTATGCCATTTTTCGGGGAGATTATTTACATGGATTGCAATGTGACCCTGGCCTTGAAGAAATTTGGCGAGTTTTATTGAAATGTGAACGTCGCAGAGAAACTCCATTATGCAGCTGCGTTGATCAAGCGACCAGAGACAAGCAACTTCGCGTAGTTCAGACTTGCAAGGATATCTTCACGTTCGAGCTCGGCATGATCTTCAACAATTTCAGAAATAGACATTCCAGAACCTAACATGTCGATGATGACCTCGACAGGCCAGCGCATCCCGCGAATACATGGCTTACCGTGGCAAATATTAGGATCGATCGTTATTCGTTCAAGATGGTGCATGGTGCTTCTAATTTCATATGGGTCTATATCAGCTTTTTAGCTGAATTGAAGGAATGTCGGCAGCGGTAAGTTTGCCTTTGATTTCTGAAAGGCGAATTGCGGCGTCGAGATCGATCCGGATGTCAGGATCAAACATATTTAGATTGATATGTTTAGGAATGTCGCGAACGTAGAAGACGCTGGCATTTTTTTTCGCAAAGATCTTTTTCTTTTTTTCTGGAAGCTCTTGTCCCGATAATCCTGACTTTCCCATTTCGAATAATATAGTATGATGTTAGCAATCTATTTAATAGGCTCTTCCCAATACAAATAAAGCGAACTTCGTGAAATCTATGACTAATAATAATCAGTCGGTTTGGATCTCGAAATAGGCTTTCGGCCTCTGCGTTTGATACGCTATGTTTTTCTTCCGGCTTTTTTTCGTTGCCGAATCCCAGTCAAACCTTAGTGGAGACATTTAGCTAAACATTTGATCGCAATGCACTATGCATCTCTAAATGTTTAGACGTGGAAACTGAAAAAAGTCACAAGTTGTGTTACCAACCCAAAGAATCTATCACATCCGAAGCAATCAACGCAGTTTGTCCCTTTTGTTCTGCTGCCTTGTCGCCGGCCAGACCATGTTGATATACTCCAAGAATCGCAGCGTCTCTCGGGCTATACTTTTGTGCCAGTAGACTGGTGATGATGCCGGTCAGAACGTCCCCGGTTCCGCCAGTCGCCATTCCGGGGTTGCCGGTTGAGTTGAAATGCACTTCGCCGTCTGGGAGGATTACTGCAGTATTTGCGCCTTTCAAACAGATGATCACTTTGTGTTTTTTCGAAAAAGCTCTCCCATTTTCTAGTCTTTCAAATTCGTCTTTACTATCTCCCGCCAGACGTTGAAATTCTTTTGGATGCGGTGTTAAAATCGTGTTTTCAGGTAATTTTTCTAAGAAATGCCTGTTTTGCGAGAGCAAATTCAATGCATCGGCATCTATAACCAATGGTACTTTGGCCGAGTCAAATAATTGTTCAAGAACCTTCATCGTTTTTGAGTCTTGACCAATTCCGGGCCCAATGCCGATTGCCGAGTAAGTTTCCAGGTCAGGTAAGATGGAGAGGTGATTTTCATCTATGTCTGGTACAGCCATTGCTTCGGGGATGGATATCTGAACAATGTTATAGCCGCAACCCGGGAAATGCATGGTTAATAGTCCAACCCCCGATCGCAGGCAGGCTTTTCCAGCCAAAACCGCCGCGCCTATTTTTCCATAACTTCCGGCGATCAGCAATGCATGACCGTAAGTGCCTTTGTGCGAAAACTTTCCCCGAGGTTTGATAAGTGATTCTGCCGCCTGTTTTTGTGTGTAAAAAAATGGTGTTTGCGTTCTGTGAATGTATTCCTGACTAAGTCCAATGTCAACCAAATGCCAATCACCTGTGAACTCGGCATTTTGCGGAAGCATAAATGCCAGTTTCGGAATTTGAAATGAAACCGTATAGTCAGGTTTAATGATGATATCGTCTTTTGCATTTGGTTGATCGGCATACAGACCGCTGGCAATATCAACCGCGACAAGTTTGTTAGGAAGCTCATTTAGTTTCGTAATAACTTCTGCAACAATGCCTACTACCGGCCGCGATAGCCCGGAGCCCAATAATGCATCAATGCATATCACCTGGTCGCCAAACTCAGGAAACTCGTGTATTGATGTGAGAATATGAGGTTGTAGATGATTTTTTAGCCGACTAAGGTTGCTTTCGAAATCTTCGGAAGCATTTGAAGTATAGTCTAAAATAGTCACATAGACGTCGTAACTCAGCATACTCAGAATCCGCGCCACGGCCAGTCCGTCGCCGCCATTATTTCCTTTTCCACAAAAAATATGCACCGGACGTGTGTTAACAAACTGATTTTTAAACCATCCGACAAATGCATTGGCAGCTCTTTCCATCAGGTCCAGTGACGAAATCGGTTCGTTTTGAATTGTAAATGCATCTAATTCACGGATTTGGCTGACATTTAATATTTTCATGAAATCATTCTCATTAAGTCTTGAAACAAAGAAACAAATGCTTCAACCATATACCAATCAATTGATCCACAGTGATTGGAGGCCGCCAGACATGATAATATTTAACTGTTTTAAAAGGAGATAAGCTTTCAGATAAAGGGAAAAAATCTTAGCTTTGCACTCGTTTTCGCAATGGCTGTTTTGAATGAAGGGGCGTCACCCCGTCCGCTGGAAGCAAGCTATCATTTTTAATCCATAACAAGCACTCGTCATGAGCGAACTTATTAAACTCGTTGAAGCTACGATTGAAAATCGTAAATCCGAGTATCCTGAATTTGGTTCAGGTGACACGATTAATGTACACGTTAAGATCCGCGAGGGTAACAAAGAACGTGTTCAGCAATTCCAGGGCACTGTCATGCAACGTCGTAATCTTAGCGGCGCAGGAGAAACTTTCACAGTACGTAAAATATCGAATGGTATTGCCGTAGAACGTGTTTTCCCGATTCTTTCGCCAAGTATCGCTAAAATCGAATTGATCCGTCGCGGTAAAGTACGCCGTTCACGTTTGTTCTACCTACGTGGCCGTCAAGGTAAAGCCGCTCGTATTAAAGAGCTTAAAGTGTCGAAATAAAAAATTTTATTCCGGCCAGAAATTTAAAACCCTGCATGTGATCTTTTCCTGCAGGGTTTTGTTGTTTTGGAAGTAGCTAAAAGCTTTTAGCCATTAGCCATTAGCCCTTTATACTAGTTGTAACTGCCAATAGCTAACTGCCAACAGCTAACAGCTAACAGCTAACTTAACATTGCTATTATGAAAATTACATTCTATAAATATCAAGGTACCGGAAATGATTTTGTGATGATCGATGATCGCGATCAGACGTTTCCTGTTTCAAAACAATTAATAGCATCCATTTGTCATCGCCGGTTTGGTATTGGCTCCGATGGGCTGATCCTGCTTCAAAATGCGGAAGGGTATGACTTCAGGATGGTTTATTTCAATGCGGACGGTGGCGAAGGGAGTATGTGTGGAAACGGTGGCCGTTGCGTGGTGCGTTTTGCAAGTGATCTCGGGATTTTCTCAGGCAGTACGCGGTTTATTGCAGTCGATGGGGAACACGAAGGTACAGTTAATGATGATATCATTCGGTTGAAGATGTCCCATGTGCAGGAAGTGCAGCATTATCCGGAGTTTGATTTTTTAAATACAGGCTCACCGCATTATGTTACTTATGTGGATCATGTGGAAGAGGTGGATGTGGTAAACCTAGGTAGTGAAATTCGCTATGGATCCGTTTATGGTCCGCAAGGTGGTACGAATGTGAATTTTGTGGAGGTCATTGAGGAGAACCACCTGAGTGTCAGAACGTATGAGCGCGGCGTGGAAGATGAAACATTCAGCTGCGGAACCGGTGTGACTGCCTGCGCATTATCAGCCAATTTGAGGAACGGCTGGGAGAGCCCCATTACCGTGGAAACAATCGGAGGTACGCTGGAAGTAGCTTACGAAAAACGTGGCGACGGTGAATATGGCGACATTTACCTGATCGGCCCGGCTGTCCGGGTTTTCGAAGGAAGTTTGGATATATAAGATGATCTTCTGGTTAGAAAAAAGAAAGGCTGCGAGTGTGAGATTCGCAGCCTTTCTTTTTTATTCCGATTCGATAATACCACCTTTTACGTGGTAAATTTCTTTATCAACCCATTCCGGGACCCGGCAGTAGTCCATGGCTGCCACTTTACTCCTGACCCCGTTTGTGCAGATCACAACGATTTTTTGATAATGAGTCAGCAAATTCCGTTTGTCCCGGATCTCGGCAAGTGGAATGTTTAATCCGCCCTCATTAAACTCTTCAAATTCCCAAACTTCACGGACATCGACTAATACAGAATCAGGACTGTGTATCACTTCCCTCGCCTGCTTTAAATCAATATCCAGATAAGCCTTTCGCATTCCGTTTTACCGTAATACTGCAAATGGATGATCATTAACGACGGGGATATTTTTTGCAATCAGCTTGTGAATATCCTTCAAAAACGGTTTTTCATCCCTGTCGCAGAATGAGAATGCAATGCCTTTTGCACCTGCGCGACCTGTCCGGCCGATGCGGTGAACGTAGGTTTCCGGAATATTAGGAATCTCATAGTTGATCACGTGAGTCAGATCATCGACATCAATTCCTCTCGCAGCGATATCAGTTGCCACCAAAACCCGGAGAGATTGGTTTTTGAAATTTTTCAATGCATTCTGACGCGCAGTCTGTGATTTGTTACCGTGAATGGCTTCCGAAGTAACTCCGGCTTTTTTCAAAACCTTCACAACCTTATCTGCGCCATGTTTTGTTCTGGTAAAAACCAATGCAGTTGCAATCGTTTTATCTTCCAGAATATGTAGTAACAATGAATTTTTGTCTGACTTATCAACAAAAAATACGGATTGACGAATGGTTTCAGCAGTGGAAGAAACCGGAGTAACTTCTACTTTCGAAGGATTTGTAAGTATCGTATTTGCCAGCGTAACAATCGCGGGAGGCATGGTAGCAGAGAAAAACAGCGACTGACGTTTCGCAGGCAACAACTTGATCACCTTTTTTACATCGTGTACAAATCCCATGTCGAGCATTCTGTCGGCTTCATCCAACACAAAAAATTCGAGTTGGTTCAGCTTGACAAATCCCTGATTGATAAGATCCAGTAACCGGCCCGGAGTAGCGATGAGAATGTCAACGCCCCGGAGTAACGCATCGGTTTGTGGTTTTTGACCTACTCCGCCGAAAATAACGGTGTGTTTCAGACGTGTATACCGTCCATAAGCCGCGAAACTTTCGTTGATTTGTATGGCAAGTTCGCGTGTTGGAGTAAGAATAAGCGCTCTAATGCGGCTTTTTTCCAATTTACTGATTGGCTTTTCGTGCATCAATTGTAACATTGGAATCGCAAAAGCCGCCGTTTTACCTGTTCCTGTTTGTGCGCAGCCCAATAAATCTCTTTGTTCTAAAATAATGGGGATCGCTTTTGCCTGGATCGGTGTGGGAGTGGTGTACCCTTCTTCTTGCAGAGCCTTTGTGATAGGCTCAATGAGTTTTAAATCCTGAAATATCATTTGGTTTTGATTGACTGTTCCAGATCAAAATCCAAACAGTCTGAATGTATAAACGGTCTTATGACCGAGAGGATAACAGGATTGACATTTTAAACGTTCAGTCAATATACCTCGCAGGTTTCTTTTGTATTGCTTAAATTTCGAATGTTTTCATCAACGCTATGTTCATTATGGTCAAAGTATCTGCATTATCGATCCTGTTATTCCTGATTTCTTTCATCGCTAACAGCCAGGATATCATTGTAAAACGAAATGGCAAAACCATTGAAGGCAAGGTTACTGAGGTCGGGATCGACCGGGTCTCCTATACAATCAGTAATGAACCGAAAAGTGCGATTTTTGTCATTAAAAAGAATGAACTTAATCGGATTGAATTTGCGAACGGTCAGACGGTTTTTATAAATGATCAGATAGGAACGGGTAAGAGACGTGAGGAAGTTTCTGTAAATGCAGAAGGTTTTGGACGGAGCCAGATCAATTTTTCTCCTTTCAAAGCATTGGATAGTGGCCCAGGGTTTGGTGTGAGTTATGAGATACAGGTGGATAAAAAACAATACCTCGGCGTGATACTGCCGTTTACAATCACCTTTCCGGATCGCTATAATTATCTGTTTGATTCAGGAAACACCGGAAGAAATGAAATGTTTTATTTTTCACCCGGACTGAAAATTTATCCTTTCGGTCAGCGAAAAGTGACCTATGCGGTTGGTCCGCACATTTTCACGGGTTTCGGCCAATCATACACGACTTCCACCAATTACGATCCTGGCACAGGTGTCTATACCAATGTGGATCGCCGGACGAAGAATTTCAGATTAGGTATCATCGTCAATAACTACATCAATTTTCAGATTACCCCCAAATTTCAGCTTGGTCTGAATGGTGGTCTGGGATCCCGTTACATTGATCGCGAAACCACGGACCTGAACGTTATCAACCGCGGAGGCATTAATATCACCGGGGAGTTTAATTTTAACTTCGGGCTGCGTTTCTGACAGTTAACATTATTTCATTAACCTAAAAACCGGGTAACGCAAGTATTCTTTCTCGCGATACGGCGAATGGTCATAAATGAAATCGAGCTGTGCATTTCCGTTTTTAGCAAATTCCGGATCCGCTTTCTTTTTGTCTTCCAACTGTTTTTTTAGCTCGGGAGATTTATCGAGTAACTTTTTTGCCAGATCTTCAAAAACATAAGCCGAGTAATGTTCTTTGGCTTGCAGAATGGTGTCGAAGAAATTCCATTTAAAGAATGAGTCAACTGCTTTTGGTTCGAGCGTTTCGATAATGTAACGGTTTGTCCATTGATTTACAGGTACATACCAATCTCCTTTTTTGAAAACGATTGTTTGCTTTTCCGTCCTCAATGTCACGCCAGTGTGCCAGTAATGGCCCTCAAATGGACTTTTAGGCGTCTCCACATTTTCAATGTGATAGGTTTCCACTTCCATCCGCGTATCCTTTTCCAGCTGTTTCACTTCTACCTGATTCAATTTCAACAAATCGATCACATTAAACCAACCTTGCGGAATCAAGTAGGCCACGGGCTTCGTGACCTCATCCAGCGGGACATAGGTGTCATAAAACGGAATGGTTTTGTTCAGAGGCTTCGAGCGATTGTAGTACAGACGTTCCACACCACTTACCTCGCTGGGAATGTACTCAGGTTCGTAGCCTTTAAATGGGATTTGCGTATTCTTATCCTTATTTACCTGCCAGGTTACAGCAAACTTTTCCTTTGATTTTACAGCTTCTTTCGTGTCTTTCCTGAGTTTCAAAAGTTGCGACCGGTGCTGCGACACGAATTTGATGTTGCCATGCAAATAGGCATAAGTCGACTTAACGCGCTGATCATAAGGTTTTAGCATATGCGTTTCTGTCATTACGCCAATCGTATGGAACAATGCCGCATACCCGGTCGAATATCTGGGCCAGTCGGGAAATTGCACGAAACCTTTGTCGGGCGTCTGCCCCCACGCATTCACATAAGGTGTTGCCTCGAACCCCGATTGCGCCAGATGTTTGTACATAAAAGGCAGAAACACTTCATTATTGAATTCACCGAGTTTTCCACCAAGCTTATCTTTCTGGGCATAATCCAGGGTCATCACATATTGATAATCGGCGCCATTGCTCACGTGCGTATCTGCGAAAAGATCCGGGTCGAGTTCATGGAAAATGGCTGCGAAACTTCTCGCGTTCCGCGTGTCACTTTTAATAAAATCACGGTTTAAATCATAATTCCTGGCATTTCCTCTAAAACCATATTCTTCCGGCCCGTCCTGATTTGTCCGCGTTGTACTGTTTCTGTTGAGTGCCCCGCCAATGTTGTAGAATGGGATGATTGCCAGAACTACGCTGTCAAGTTCAGGAAACTTCGAAGGATTCGTAACGATATCTCTCAAAAGCAGCATAGACGCATCCACGCCATCCGATTCGCCCGGATGGATCGCATTGTTGACCATCAGGATCGCTTTTCCCTGAGCCTTCAATTTCTTGATGTCAAATTGTTTGTTTTTAGAATATAGTACCAAATGGAGCGGATTTCCACTGTCCGTGAGACCTTTTGCGGTCATCTGTATTTGAGGGAAATTTTTGGCAAGAAGCCTGTAAAATGCGATTCCTTCTTCGTAGGTTGGAGTTTGTTTTCCGCCGCTCGTTTCAAATCTGGTTTTGTACTGAGCGTTTGCTGAAAATGTGAAAAGTAGGAGCGTAATGAGGAGTGATTGTCGCATTATATATGATTTTTCTGACCTTTTATTTTTGATACTTATCTATTAAATACAAATACTGCTGCGGCAGATGGTGTGCAAACGGGTTTTCATCCGAATCCGGGAACAGCTTGTAATAGTCGTCATCTGCCAGTAACATAATGGTAGGCCCGATCCGTACAAAATTGCTGCTTTTCATGTAAACCGGCGGCTCAAATTCTGGCAGTACCTTTTTCACGGCTTTCGAGGCATATCCGCCCAGGTACTTCTCATAGTTCTTTTGAGCTTTGATACTCGGTTTTTTCATTTTCCTGTAGGCATGCCGCAATGCCACGCGGGCAATCAGTTTTTGTTTCCCGACAATACTATCGATGTTTTTGAATGGGTTCGTGTTATTAAAGTCAGTTAAACTTTGGCTTGTAAATGGTACTTCCGGCACCCAATCCGCCGAATTGACTACATTATATCCCCAGCCGCCATCTACCAAATGCTCGTATTCATAAGCATAGTAGGTGTTTCCAGCTTTCGGCGCCGCACTGGCATACGTCTTGAACCGGATGTCTTTTGGCAGGATCCCCTGTTTTTGGAGTGAATAAAGATGTGATGTAAGCAAATACACAATACCACCTCCCTGACTGTGACCCATTACCAAAAACTCCCTGCTACCCGCCTTGTAGCAGGAGTCAATTTTTGGGACGATATCTTTTGCCAGAAACGCCATTCCCACCAGCCAGCCTACATGCACGCCCGCACGCGGATTTTCGGCAAGATTGTAATTGAATGTAAACGAATTGCTAAGCTTTAACGCACCCTTTGCCGGGACCATCGCTGCATAAAAATTTTGCATCCACGATACAGGTGCCTGCGTGGTTCCCCTCACATTAATCGCCACCACAGATCGTTCATCCTTCCAAAGCTCCCAGCGATTTTCCATCCCGATAACCGGAGAGCGATAAATGGATTTGAAGTGTGCCGGTTTCGGCGAAACAAACCTGGGCTTGTTGGGATCGGCCTTCGTGGAGTCGTAAATCAGAGAGTGCATATACATCAACTCCATGTACTCCACTTTATCAAAACCTGGCTTTAAATTATTTTTTTGCGCATTTGAAGCATTGCTCGCGAGAATTACCAGGAGAAGCATGAACAGAAGTGTGCTTTGCGAACTGGAATCACGAAGAGATCGATACAGGTTTGTCACGATTAAGATGGTGCGCATTAGTGATGGCCGATGCAATTCCTAAAAATAGGAAATCTGGGGACTATTTGATGATTTTAAACGCTATCTCCGGTTAACAGCTTCCTGATAAGTGCATTAGCCTTATCAAGCCAGAGATATTGGCCCTCGCAAGTCCAGTGAGAGTCTCCGTTTTGGTATGCTTTGTTGCCCATTTTACGAAACTCTGGCAGAACGTCGATATACGGAACGCCAAGTTTTGGATGGCTATAAACTCTCTCGATAAGGCGGTTATATTCTCCATATTCCGGATTGATCACCGAAACTTTATTTGGGATAATGGATAAAATAACGTGCTGGAAACCCAGAGAATCGAGGTAATCCCTGGTTTCGTTGACATTCATGACGATGCTGTCGAGCTCATACTTGTCAAGTTCGTTGAAAGAAGAGGTGATTGTAGTGTCCGTATCCATGTAATAAACCACATCCTGACCATTATTCACGAGCGTAACCCCTGAATTTACCCGGCCAAAAACATACCGGTTAAAATCCGCTTTCCATTCTTTTATCGTAAGAAAAAGGTCATTTTGAAACAGTAATGCGTCCAGACGATCCTGGGTGAAATTGGCAGCGAAAGCGTTATCTAGTCTGTGCGCAAATTTTGGGGCCGGAACTTTGGTAACGAAAGTGGCCGTATCGGGAATGAGAATATTGAGACGCGATTCACTTTTCTGTCTGAAATGCCGCTCGACCGATTCCATCAGCATGATATTCGTTTCGGTCGTATCTAACTTAATATGAAGAAGTTCACGCCAATGAACAAAGGTGTATTCGTCGACCGAGAAATCCTGCTTTCCAACACGATCCTCGGTGAAACTATCACCGATTACATATAAATGGGATTTTTTGCTGGTTTGAGGCTTTGGCGGCGGCGTGTAGCCAATACAAGCTTTCCGGGGATCTTGAAATTGAGAAAGATTAGAAAGCCGGTAAAGATCGCCATAATGATAACCATCCTCAATCACTCCATCATGCATCAGCTTGTTGACCAAGAAGGGACTGAGACCTATTGCCCAAATGATACAAAAAGTAATCAGAACCAGATACCTCAAAAATTTCATCGGATCTATCGCAGCTTAATGGACCAAACCTGTATTTTCTTTTCTGACCGGCTGAATATCAACAATTTATAATATCCCGGCTGATAAGTCAGTTGCACCGGCATTTCGGAAGGTATGGCTTTATCTCCAAGCCTTTTGCCGGTCATGTCAAAAACGGTCGTATAATTTCCTGACTTAATGCTGATAAACCGGTTGTCTACTCCAAAGAAATGGTACTGGATCGTTGAATTCGGCAGAATATCCTTAATCTCAAACAAATCGCGACCGTCTTTGGTGATAATGGCCGTTTTGGAATTAACGGACCGGATTAAAATCCAGTCGAGTGAATTGCGGTCGAAAAGAACTTTAAAACGCGAGCCCGGTTCCGGCCTTAAAAGTTGCCGGCGGGAAGCGACTTTTCCATCGAGTGTAATCCGGATCAATTCTCCGGAAACGGTAACACCTACCAGCTCAGGCTGGCCCGTCTGAGGGTTTTGTGTCCATGTAAACGGACTTTCCGCGCGGGTAAGAATGTCTACCGGGAAACCCGGACGAACTGTTCCGTTTTCTTTGAGGAGGTAAATCTTTCCGCTTTTCTCAGTGACAATAAATCCGCGGTTACCAATCTGGTTCAATGCAACGATCGGGCTTTGAATGCTTTCAAAACTAACGGAATTGTTCAACCTTTTGATCGGTTTCATCACACTTTCCCATAAATACAATCCTTCGTTTTTGCTCTTGATAATAAACCGGTTACTACCATCGTCGCCTCCATCAATCGAGTAAAGTGCCGCGATCTCGTCGGCAGAAGGTAATGTGCCGGTGAACGTCGTCACATTGCTCGAATCGTCTTCATCCAATGCATACACCGTATTTTTTGTAGCAAAAATGCGTTGTTGCCTACCGATATTCAGGAAGTCAACTTTATATGCCGAGGTGCTGATCGGACCGTCGAGCTTGGCAATGACTTCTGTTTTTCCTTCTCGCAGATTATTGGTCCTGAGCAAGTTACTTTCTTTATCTGTAAGCAAAATCTCAGAACTGCCATCGATCGGATTTTGTAATGCGGCCAGTTCGGAATCGTATATGTCCGGCCATTCGATGTCGATGTTCAGGAAAGTCCGGTTCAGAACTTTACTTGCAGTTTGTCGTTTTTTGGGAGTAAGCGTGATTTCCGGAAAGGCGTTATTACCATCAAATTTGCATTGAAATGTAATGGACTCCATTTTCGAAACCAGGTCGGTGTACTTGGTAATTCCATCGTTTCCGCCACGTGACTGCGCTTTTCGTAAATTGACAATCATGGAAAGCTGCGCTTCCGCATTCACATTGGTCAGAACACTATCGTATTCGGGAGACTGTTTCCAGGTAATCTGATTTTCGTAATCCACAATGTAGTTCTGCAAAACCTGCGGATTGTTACTGATCACCAGGTACGGCGCCACGTAGGTAAGATAACTTCGTGGAAAACCTGAAAACACCGGCCCATAAAGTCCTGAGGGAAGCTCGGGAATGGGTACCGAATAAATGTCATATCCCTGATACTGATCGACAGAAGTATTTGTTTCCTGGTTCGATAGGCGTGCCAGTCTTTGTAAAACCGGCCTTAACTTATCGTAATTGGAAAATTCAGCAAGTAAAATCTTTCCGTCGCTAATGCTGTTGTTTTCTTCCAGCTGACATAAAATCAGTTCTGCTCCCAGGTTATCAATGAGTAAATTGCTTTCTCCGGAAATGTAATATTTAAGCTTATCCCAGGAAGCGGATTTGTATTTTTTATGCCAGTTTAAAAAAGCCTTTTTGAATTTTGCTTTATCCACTACTGCCGATCTGTACAAAAAGGAAGTTTGCTGCGAAATGTGTTTGTGGCCGGCGAAAGGTGCGCCGGGATTATCTTTTACGATGTTTGTCAGATAGCTATCAGGTGCGTCTGTACCCGATGATTTCAATGAGAGCGCTCCCTTTTTTTTGATTTCCTCTAAATGGAAATCCTGGTAGGTCGGAAAATTCCGGGCAAATTCGGCAAAAACTCCGGTTGCATTTTCAGTAGATATGACTGATTTCCAGGCATCCGCCCGTAGATAAATGCTCGTTCCGTATTCTGAATCGTCGATGCTTGCAAAGTGTGATCTCAACCGGAAGGATTCAATATTTAAAGTCGACGCGCGAACTGCATCTTCGACCAGATCTCCATAATAACTGACAATGAGCAGATTGTCTTGAACCAAATAAGAAAACAGCGGCCGGGAATTGGCGTCGATCATATCGGTGATCCGGGTATTCTGAAAGTTATGGTGCAGCGCGCGGATTTTGGCATTTTGCGGACTGTCCAGCCATTTCTTTTCTTCCTCAGTTACAGGAATATACATCACAACCCCCCATTCTGTGCTGGTCCTCGGGTGATATGAATACGAGAGTGATTTGCCTTTTAAGAACTTGTATAACCTGACTTTGTCGGTGGTTAGAAGATTCAGTAATGAAAGATTGTCACTGGCGACGTCCAATAATGGAAGACGTTTAATGTCCAGATCTGCCTCCGTCGCCACATAAAGAGAATCTTGCAAATGCTCACTGGTAATAACGACAATCGCATTGGAAGGAATGAACTTCCACGCAGCAGTAGAGCCACGTGACCACCTAAACAGGAAATATCCTGCCGACGCGATGACTACGATCAGCAGGATAATGATAACGTTCTTTTTAGACACAGGCCTGGTATTTAAGCACGTATCGCCTTTACGTGTTTGTTGAGTTCAAGGCGGAAACGCAATAGTTCTTTGAAGCTTCTGATGCAGACTTTCCACAAATTCCATTTGACGATGGAAACCTCGCCGGTTTCGCGGTCTTTGTGGGTAATGGGAATGTCAAATAGCGTTTGTCCTGATTTTTTCGCCATTACCGAAAGGAAAATGTTCGGCGCAAAAGGCTCCGGATCAGGAAGCTGGTCCATCAATTTTTGCAGAAATGTTCCTTTTATCAACCGAAAAGGAATATTGCTGTCCATGATGTAGGTTCCGTAAATCAGCGAAATGGTACTGCGAAGGAATTTGGTAATGAAAAGCCGAACGCCCGCGTCATGTCTCACTTCGCGATAGCCGAGGATAAATTGAGATTGATCTCTCTTGCTCCAGAGTTTGTCAAAATCGTCTGAAACAAACTGATCGTCACTATCCGTTTGAAATACGTATTGGGAGTTCAGTTCCAAAGCTTTGCGATAACCGTTTACAACCGCATTACCGTGACCGCCGTTTTTTTGATTAATGACCGTAAGATTGGGAACCTCCTGCTGTAATTTATCTAAAAGGACCTTGGTATTGTCCTTCGATCCGTCATTGATTACAATGAGTGTGGTGTTGTCGTTGGGGAATTTATTTTTAAGAAAGCCAGTCCAGTTATATACTACTTTTTCGATACAATCCTGTTCATTGTATGCAGGCATTACTATACTAAGAAGGTACATGCAAAATCTTATTTGGTATGTCTGAGCGAAATTAATAAATAAAGCCTGTAACCGGGCTATGTAAAATGATTATTTAGTAAGCGTACCTGTCTTTCAGCGAGTTAATAGGCTTCTCGAAAAAGTGCCACGAAACCGAGGCGACCATCACTGTGAGAGCGACCACCACCAGTGCTTCAAATGCCACAGATCCTTGTAAATCAGGCACATACTGGTATATTTTACGCAATAAACGAACCGTAGGATGCATCGGGCCACTGTGGAAATGGTTGTAAACGAAATTGTGATAGAGATACAGACCATAGCTGATCTTACCCAGGTAGATGCTCACCGGGTTTTCAAGAAAAGCGGCCATGATCCCGCCATAACCCATTACTGCGCGGCCAATCAGGAAAAATCCAAAAACAGAGGAAATGAGCCGGTCGAAAACGACGAATGCAACATTGTACTTGTTTTCAAAAGATTTAGCCCAGAACTGAACCAGGATCCAGAGCACTAATGCAATGACCACCGGCCATGATTTGTTAAAAAGTTTGATAAAAACATCACTCTTGTATAATTGCAGCCAGGCCATTAAACCGCCGAGTGCAAACGAATCCAGACAGGTAGGGGTACTGACATACGTCACGATCCAGTCGGCGGCATTAAAGTCTTTTTGAGAATAGTAAATAAAGAATCGTAGCGCAATACTCAGCAATCCCATGACGCCCAAAACGGGGATCAGTTTGTTTTTGGGTACAAAAAAGATCAGGAATGGAAAAAACAGATAGACCTGTTCTTCGACAGCCAGCGACCAGAGGTGGTCCACGGAACCCAGCCACGATTTGTGAATGACCATATAAATGTTAGTACCATACAATGCCAGCCAGGGGAGTTTATCGCGGACCGGCGGAACATTGAAGATAAACAGCAGAGCTATGATGAGATAATAAACCGGGAAAATACGGATAGTCCTCCTTATCAGGAACTTACGAAGGTATTTTTTAAATCCGCCCGGAGTTCCTCGCGTCTTTTCCTTGCTTTTCAACAAAATCCTCGAAATGAGGAAACCACTCAAAACGAAAAAAATCGTGACACCCAGTGCTCCAAATGGAATGATGTTTATTGCCACAAACAAATGGTCGATCAACACCAAAGCGACGGCAATGAAACGGACCCCGTCCAGTTGTATAATATGTCCCTCAGCGGTAGTACGCATATTTACCAGTTAACTCTCACAGTATTGTTCTTGATCTGACGGATCGTAATCTTTTGGTTTTTGAAAAGAATACCAGCGTCATCGCCTTGTAATCGGATCAATGCGACGTTATAAGTACCTTTTTCAAGCGGATCGGAATAAGGTATTTTTGAATGAAACCCGGATTCAAAGTAATATTGTTTTAAGAAAAGCTCCTTTCTGCTTTTGTTTCTCGTGCGAAGCGCCGGGAAAAGGTAAAATCTGTTTTTTGAGCTCAACAAAATATACACGCCGCTATCCTGTAACCGCTGGCTTGTAAATGCGGTATTCATGACGTTAAAAGATCCCGTGTCCGCTTTAAATGCGGTTCTATCAAACAATTCGACCATTCCGCGCGAGCTGCCCGAGTACGATTGCCGATCCGCAATGGAAATAAGAGGTAGCAATTTGTCGTAAAAAACAGGGGTCTTTTCAATGATACTGGCGGCAAATGACGTGTCGGCAGGTTGTTTCAGTGACTTGTCTGTAAATGTCCAGTTAAACTGGTAGGAAGTCAGTTCCTTCCGCAAATTATAAGCATCAACCAAATGATAATGGTAGCTGAACACGTTGAATGTGATAGCCAGAAAGACGATGGCGGTAATATAAGGTGAAAGGAAACTTCCCCTGATCGGGATTACAATGTAGAGGTAGGCGACGATCAGCAACAGAACTGAATAGATTTTATATCTGCTGGTTATCAACGTGTCCAACCCAAATCCGGCCCGACTGTAAACGACGATCAGGGCAGTGCCGAGAATAAACATAACAGTGCCGAGGCAGAACAGATCGGTAATGCGTTCGAATTTGTTGCCGTATTTATTCCGGGCGATCCTGAACAATGTCGCGGACATGATGGACAATGCAACCAGAAAAAGGACAATGCCAAGAAAGAAACAAGCCTGGAAATGGTCCATTACCGGAATTGATTCAGCAAACGAACCCAGAAAAGCCATATATCCTTTTACCAATTGAAAAAAGGAAGCTTTTGAAGCTGGATTTGACTCCGGTTTTATATACCAGTAGAAGTAAATAAAAATTTCGGCTACGCTGGCGACGAGCCAGAGCGCAAATCGTTTTCGGTTTTTTGTTAAAAACAATAAAACAGCACCGATTGGAAGTACCAGCAACCCATTTCCACTAGTCAGGATGGTGACGAGTGACAAAACGAGTGAGACCGCAAATGGGGCGTTTTGAGGTTTAATGCAGAGATAAAGTGTCCATAACGCGAGGGTAACCACACCGAAGTTCTGGACGGCGGCCATTCCCCAATACATGTTTTCCCAAAATGCGAGTGTAAACCAGATAAAAGGTATGGGTACGAGCGCGAAAAGCGGTTTTTTATTCTTTTTAAGAATATCGTAACAAAGTGGAATTACCCCCAGTAGCAAAATATTTCCCGCCATCATCAAATGCCGGTAATTGAGGTGCCCAAACAGAGAATAGTCCAGCCAGGCGATCAGGCGGGTAGTGGCAATGCGATGTTCATTGTGTTGTGAAAAAAGCGCTTTTAGTTTATCCTGCCAATTGGCCGCCTTTGCGTAGGTTTCAATAAATTCCTTGAAAGCGTGGTCATCCCATTTCGGGATATTGATAGCATAATAATTCCAGACTGTATAGTAAATCAGGATTGGTAGCAAAAGGATCAGGCTCAGAATGATGGTTAAAGCCTTTTTAGTCATGCCGGAATCATTAGTTGGCTGATGTGCGATAAAATGGAGTCCGGATCGAGGCCCGATAATTTCTGATGGTAGCCCTGACTTCCATAGCGGCCATTCGGATAACCTTCTGCTCTGAGGCTTTTAAAACTCTGCGGAAAAATCCCTTTTTCCAGCAATTGAACCGAAAGTTGCTGGGCCAGACCGCCAATGCTGATGTGTTCTTCTGCAACGAGGATCGCCGGTGTCTTTTTGATCATTGCTACCAAATCGTCATTCAGCTGCAATGGGAAATGCAATGCCGTGATCACATTTACTTTAGATGCCAGTTCAGGCGCCAGACTCAGCGCAGACATGACATTGTTAGCAACCGGGCCAAGTACAAAAACAGTGATTTCAGCCGTCTCGGAATGGTTTATTACCTTGAAAGAACCTGCTGAAAAACTGTTATCCGGTGTTGTTTTCCCAGCCCCCAGCCGCAAATAAGCTGGGCGCGCATCTTTCACGATTTGTTGAATGACAGGCTCCACTTCGTCAGCAAACGCGGGTACCCAAATCTGGGCATTCTGCTGGCCGCTCAGGCAAGCCAGATCTTCAATGGTATGGTGGCTGCTACCCATGATGCCGTAGCCATAGCCACCGCCGTTTCCTACCAAAAAAACCGGCAAGTTGTTGAAACACACATCGTTACGAAACTGTTCCAGACAACGGTAAACGATAAATGGCGCAATGCTGTAACAAAATACTTTATATCCTTTATGTGCAAAACCAGCCGCCACGCCAACCATGTTTTGTTCTGCAACACCTGCATTGATAAACCGTTTACCAAGCTTCGCCTGAAGATTTTCAAGTGCATTATATCCTAAATCGCCGGTTATGAAAACAATGGAATCATCTTCCACTGCCAACTTTTCCATCGCGTTTGAAAATTCTTTTCTCATTCGTGTAGTATTGTGCTGCCTATCAAAACATTATTAGACATTTCGAAGTAAAAAACCTGGATCTCTGAATTGCTCTTGCCACTTCCAGAAACTCTTTCTATTTCCGTTGAAACTCTCATAGCGTTCCTCTCTAAATTCTTGAAACATTTTCAGATGATGGAACGTGCTGAGCTTCTGCTAATTTAAAGTTATTTCCTCAATTGCTTCACCAACGTCCTGATCTCGTCCGCAGTTTTGTAAGACTTGGCGCCGCGGCGGATTCGGGTACGGATGTATTTCGGACGTTTTTTAGTTTCTTCAAAAATCTTGGTAATGTACTCTCCTAAAAATGAGATACCGAGAATGGTTAATCCTCCGAAGAATGTGATTAATACAATTACCGTACTAATGCCTTGCGGTGTTTCCGGGAAAAAGAACAATTTCGCCAGAATTTGCCAGATTATCCCCAAAATCGATAAACCCGTTAATGCAAAACCGGCGTAACTCATTAGTTCAAGCGGCGCAAAACTGAATGAGAAGATCGCCTTTTTCGCCCACCAGATATTCTTCGTCCAGTTATTAGTCGAAACCCCAAACATGCGTTCCGGCCTGACATATGGAACGCCGGTTTGCTTAAATCCTACCCAGGCACGAAGTCCGCGTAGAAATTGCTCCGTTTCTGGGAGATCTACCAATTCCTTTACCACTTTGCGGTCGATCATGGAAAAATCGCCCGCGTCGCGGGGAATCGGGATGTAGCTTAGCCCCTGGAAAACCTTATAAAAAGATTTGTAGAAAAAGTGAATATGCGGCTTCATCTCGCGCTGCACACGCACACCGTACACAACGTCGTAGCCCTCCATCCATTTTTCGTAGAATGCAGGAATAATTTCCGGCGGGTCCTGTAAATCTCCGTCCATTAAAACAACGCAGTCGCCCGTCGAAATTTCCATTCCGCTGAGGAAAGCAGATTGTGAACCAAAATTCCGGGAGTGGCTGATTCCCACCACATTCGGATCTTTATCACAAATTGCATTGATCACTTCTTCCTGATTATCCGGTGAACTATCATTTACAAAAATGATCTCATACCGTACTTTCAGTTCATTGAAAGTCTTTACAAGTCTTTCGTACATGAATGGAATCGCCTGCGCATCTTTATAACAGGCAATGATCGCCGTAATGATCGGGTTGAGTTTCGGATTTTCGAATGCGGGGATTACACGGTTTTCATAACGTATGTCTTCCTGCCACTGACTGTATTTCAGCAAACCCGTTTCCAGAGGCGTGCGCGCCTTCCAGCCAAAATCCGTTTCAAAAGCGGTAGGATCTCCATACCATTCGGCCAGGTCCCATTTGCGGTTCGACATGCTTCCCCACTGCGGCTCCTGGAGAATGTCAAATGCCTTGCGCGAGGTATCGACCAGGTTTCCCATTGTCGTTTTCCGTCCGGTGGCGATGTTATAGGAATTACCGGACGTTTTTTCGTTGACATGAAGTGCAGCGTCCAGAAATGCTTCCACACAATCTTCTATAAAAACAAAATCACGGCTGATATCCGGGGAAACCAGGGACGGAAGTTGCTTTTTCCGGGCGTTTTCAATGAGTTTCGGGATGAGCCTATCCGGTTCTTCCCAATATCCGTAAATGGAATATAGCCTGAGATTGAGCGTTTTAAGATTGAAAACCTTGGCGTAATATTCGAGCAGATAAGCTGCTGAAACCTTAGATACCGCATAATGACTATTCGGCTCTACGCGATCGGTTTCTTTTGGGGTAGTACAGTTGAAACCATATTCGGAACTGCTTCCGGCATGAATGTAAACCATCTCACGCGTGCAATTCTGCAAAATATTTACTGTCCCGATTACATTGGTTTCGTACGTCAGGTTTACATTATTCTGCTTGCTATAAGCTCCATAAGCCGCCAGATTGAATATGGTTTGGGGCTTATATTTTTCGAAAACCTCCTGAACCGAGTTATTGGAAAGAATGTCGCAGTGGACAATGTTTTCGAAAGGTACATTCAGCAATTTCAGCCGCCATGCTTTGGTCGCATCGTGCGTCAATGCGTAACAATCCTTTCTTATTTTGAAAATATCATTGAAAAGATTGGCCCCAATAAAGCCGCTGGCGCCAAAAACGAAAATAGGTCCATTTAACTTCTCTATTTTATCGCGGTAAACCGGTAAATGATCAAGCATTCGTCAATACATTAAGATAACGTTCTTTTACTTCCTGCGTCGCTTGCTCATACTGATCTTTGCTCATAGGCAGATAATGCCATTCCAGCTTGTTTTCCATGTACGAAACACCCTTGCCTTTTACGGTATTTGCGATGATCGCTTTTGGTAAGCCGTTTTTGTGTGATTTTAATTTGTTAACTGCCTCATTAATAGAAAAAATATCATGTCCGTCGAGCTCCACGGTTTCAAAGCCGATAGCATTCCACTTTTCCACCGATGCCGTTTCTCCCAATACTTTATCCGTAAATCCAAAACCCTGCAAACCATTTTTATCAATAATCATAAAAAGGTTATCAAGCTGATTTTGAATGGCATAATGTGCCGCTTCCCAGGTAGTACCTTCATTTGTTTCTCCATCTGAAAGCAATGCAAACGAATAGCTTTCTTCCCCGCTGATTTTTGCTGAATGCGCGATACCCGTCGCTATCGGTAATCCGTGACCTAATGAACCAGTTGCAAATGGAATTCCCTTGTATTGTCTTGGGGCGGGATGTGCCGGGAGTGTAGTGCCGTCGAGGTAAAATGTGTCCAGTTCCGCGTCGGTGATTTCGCCCAGCGTATTCAGGCAGGCGTAAAGTGCCGCAGCAGCGTGTCCTTTTGAAAGTATGAATGTATCCGCTTCGGATTTGTTCAAAAACAACACGGCGATCATCAGGTCAATGCAGCTCAATGAGCATCCGATGTGTCCCGCATTTGCTTTGTGGTACAGACCGAGGATTTTAAGACGAAGCTCTCCGCTTATCTGCCTCGGATCATTTAATATCTCTTCTGCGGTCATGCCTGATGTGTATGTCGGTGTAAGAAATTACTCACAAAATAACGGTCAAAAGTCCGTTTTTGAATGCGCAATATACTAAATCTTATTTGACGGCCTCTGAAAAACGGTAGCTGCTTATTCAAATCCGTAACGCAATCCTTTGAGTTTCATGATCTCTACCGGCTCCGCGGAATCTCTTTTTTTGAGCCAGATCCGTTCGGTCTGCGTTGTGTCCATTGCCTGCACGTACCGGGCATTTTTAGGAAAATATAAATTGGTCAATTGCGCGTCGTGAATGGAGTAGGGCAGATACGTCCGGTCCATTTCGGACGTGATCTCATACCGCGGCGCCGGATAGAAAACCGTATCGCCTTCCTGGTACATCGCTTCTATTTTCTTTGCAGCCGCGTGATAGGGATTAGGTTCGCGGGGATTGGCGAAATAACCGTATTTAGTTGATCTGTCTTCATAAAATTCTTGCAGGCGCATCCCAACGAAATACATTTGAGCACCCATAAACACAAAAATGAGCAGCTTAAACTCCGTTTTCAGGGTTGCATAATATTGAAGCAAAAGGCTGATCAAAATGATGATGTAAGGAAACGAAAATCCTGAATACCGTTGCTGAAGCCCAAACGTATGTCCGCTGCGAAACGCCATCATCACTAAAAAACAAGTTGGGAAAAAGCCCATGATGTAGATCATCCACAATCGTTTCCTTTGTTCAGGGCTGGCTTGCCGGTGCACGTCCGGAATGAAGGAAAGCGCGAAAATGCTGACTGAAAAAATGGCGAACTGAACTTTGTGATTGGTATAAAAGAAACCACTCACCAAAATGAGCAGATAAGGTAACCGATGCGTGAGCCAGCCAGGTGTGTTGATCTTGTCTTTAAAATGGTACCAGACAATAAGCAAAATGCCAACCAGAATCGCTACCGCTATATTTTTCCGTCCCGCAAGTGCGTCAGTAAGTCCATTGGTGAAAAGGATGAGATCGCCGAAAAGTGGCAGGCCGCGTTGAAATACATTCTCCACTGTTGCCGGCAACACAATCCCGAAAGGATTATGCAACGGACTTTCTTCGGCGGTGCGCTTGTAAAGCGCGGCCTGGTGCGCGAGCGAGGATAAAGTATACTGCCCGCCTCCGTAAATCAACCACCAGGCAGTCCCGGACAGCGCCAGAGCCGCCGCCGCCGCCATTCTAACCCATCCTTTCCAGCTTCTCAGAAAAAGCAACGCATAAAGCGCGTGACCGATTAATACAGATATTGTCAAAAAATGAGACAGAAGTCCAAGTCCGGCTGTGAGGCTATAACCTAAATACAACCAGAGTAATTTTCTTCCTTTTGCCTTATTTTCAATGAGTTGCAAAAAATAGTAGGTGGCCAGAAGTGTCAGGAAGAATGTAAGCGTATAATTACGGGCCTGGTGACTGTATGCAACGCAAAAAGGCTCGAAAGCAGTGATTCCGGCTGCGATCAACCCCGTATTCTCATTGAAAAAGCGCCGACCGAAAAGATAGGTTACAAGGATGGTGAGAACACTGAAAATAACAGAGAAAAGGCGTATGGAATAATCGGAAAGGCCGAATGCTTCAATCCAGCCATGCAAAATCAAGTAGTAAAAAGAACTGTTTCCGATGTCGCTGCGGGTCATCGCCTCATAGTAATCGGCGAGGCTTTTAGGTTCCCAGAATTCTGCCGGAGTGAATGGGCGGGGGGAGTAAATTTCTGTATATGTAAAAGAACGGAGTACCTGGTCCGGGTTAGTTCCGGGAGCTGGTGTTTTCCAAAACTCACTGTCAACCAGTTTCAGATTTGAAAAAGCCTTTTTTTGGTTTGCGCCTTCCAGAACAATCCCCTGACTAACAAGTAATGTGCTTTTTTCATCGTAGAAAATACTGAACTTGTCGAGGTGGTAAAGTCTTAATGCAATGCCTACAAGAATAATAAACAGCAGAATAAGCGAAGAACGCAGCTTTTCTTTGGAGTTGTTTGAGGACATTATGGATATCTGTTCGCTAATGAAGCCCGTTGTTCAAGCCAGAATAATGCGGCTGGATTAACGGATCCGATCGTCGCGAAATTAAGCAAACTTTCCTTTGATAGGTATTTTTTAGATTTTAAGAATGGTAAACTCCACACGCCGGTTGCGTTGCCGTGTCTGTTCGGTGAGGTTACTTGCGATCGGTTTTGCAGGCCCCCAGGCTTTTGTCTGAATGCGTTTTGATTCAATCCCTTTGGATAAAAGGTATTTCTTAACCTGCTCCACCCGGTCCGCCGAAAGCTTTACATTCTTCTGGACTTCTCCCTGATTATCCGTGTGACCTTCCAAAAGTATTTCCATGGTCGGATACGTTGACATCGTCGCGGCAATGCGATCAAGCTCAGCGTAAGAAGATGGGATTACTTCCGCGCTGCTTTGCGAAAACATCGTATTGTTCAGCCGGATCTGCTGGCCCGCTTTGATCGGGAGTAAGTAAAGATTTTTTCGGATCGTACGGAAACCTGTTTCAGCTGAAAGATCAATGTCCTCCGACACCGGAAAATACCCTTCTCCCGTCGCGGAAACGCGGTAAAGTTCTTTGAGTGGAAGAATGAGCCGGTATTCACCCGTTTCCGGATCGAAAGTGGCATTCGCAAAGGTTTGACTGTTTTTCTTGATCTCTGCCGCGATCTCTGATTTTACCGGTTTCGTCGTTTCGGCCTCATATACAGATCCCGTAATAATGGCAACCGGATCAGGTTTGATTTCTGGCGACATTTTAATCCTGAAAATATCCTCCTGTCCAAGCGTTTTTTCACTCGCACTGAAATAGGCGTAATCTCCCGTCGCAGGAATGTTAATGAATGCATCCCACAAAGGTGAATTGATCGCGGGTCCCAGGTTTTCCGGTTTTGACCAGTTGAGCCAGGTATCATCCAGCCGCCGTGTCAGAAAAAGATCACCTTCTCCATAACCACTGTGACCCTGGGATGAAAAATATAACGTTTTGTTATCGAGTGCCAGAAATGGCGTGCCTTCATAATCGGCGGTATTGATCACACTTCCCAGATTGCGCGGCTCCGACCAGCTGTTGTCTTTTTGCAAAAAGGAAATATAAAGATCCTTTCCACCCTCGGTATCACTTCTTTGAACCGACATAATGAGCACATTCTCAAAAGGTGAAACCGTAATTTCGATGGTATTTGCATTGCCCAGCAAGTTCACGATTTTGGATTCTTTTGGAAATCCCCAGCCGGTTTTTGTTTTAAATGATCTTGAAAAACCAAAATACATACTGCCATCCGGACGGTACACATTGATGAGGTAAATCGTCTTTCCATCTGCTGAAATGCTGGTAATTGCATTATCGCCCGCATTGTTGATCGGCGAACCCATGTTTACGGCATCCGTCCAAAGACCTTTCTCTGTTAATGTCGAGTACCAGACATCCTGTTTGGCTGCAAAACCAATATTTCCTTCAAAGTTGCTTCTGGTGAAATAAAGCGTTTTCCCGTCGGGAGAAATGATCGGTGCTACTTCCTGGCCTTTGGTATTAATGGCCTTGCCCATGTTTTCCTTCTGGCTTTTGAGCTGCATATCCGGAGCGAAGTTGATTTTCGCCTCAATGGGACTGGTTGCCGAGGAAATGGCGATTGCGTCAACCTGGTTGAAACCAGACACTTTTCCAGGCTGCAAAACGATTTTCACTGCATTGGAAATCAGATTTTGCTGGCTTGGAAAGACGCGCAACATTCTCCCTTTCATTGCTAATTGTGTTGCGGGCGTTTCGGAAACCAGGTATTCTTTGCCCGATTCATCGTAGGCATACACACGTGAAATCGACCCCGGATTGAAGTTCTCGGCTATTGCGATTTGTTTTAATGGAATGCTTTTTTCAAAACCGACTTTGATCCATTCTTCATTTCTACCGTCGGCTTCCGCAGGGGACCAGGCACATGGGCTGTTCCCGAAATCGGGGAGCTTGCTCGGTTCCCCCAGGATCTGTTTGGCGCGATTAGCGTGACCAAACTGCCCCGGACGATATTCGGAAGAGTATCCGAGTATTTTGCTTGCCCATAAAACTTCCTGGCAGTAGGCATTACTGCACATCCATGCAGAAAACAGGCAAAACGTAATACTTATCTTCAAAAGGTTCATCGGGGCTCCAATCCTCGCCGGCATTTTTGCGGCAAACAATACATAGTAATATTATTAAGAATACGGCTGAATGCCAAACCTACTGTTTGGTGCCGATCAGGAGGATCCAGTCCCAGCCGGGTTGGGAATCGGGCGGCTGGACCACGGTTTCTTCCGCGCCTTTAAATTGCCCGCCGTCCCACCGCCTCCCAGTCCGGGGGCTATACCAAACGGCCCCGAAAACGGATCCGTTCATGAGACTTAAATTCAATTTGATGGGTCTGGAATCAGGCATATAGAGCATGGCCATGCGTTTGTTCGACAAAGAAACCACGCCAATGTCGGCCCGGTCGGTGGAGTCCGGGAGTAGTTCCGGGCCGTCGGGCTGCATGTATTCCCACGGAATGCCTTTCAGGATTTTGACCAGCTCGTGAATGTATTCGGCGCCGTCTTTTCCGATGTTGATTTTCCAGGTTGGGTTGAAATTTTTGATCGTACTCATGTGGCAAAATCCTGCCGCAGAGCTCAAAATAGATTGATATGCCTGATTGCGGATCAAAACTGACTGGTCTGTGATTTCCTTTGGGAATTCTGAATTAGCAATCAGGAACGGCCGCAATGCAGCTTCTGCGGAGTTTTTCTGCCAATTCGCTAATGCGGCATATTCGGACGGAGTTACTGTAGAATCCGGAATAATGAATTTCAGATCGGACCTGTTGGGAGAACTGTCGTTCAGGTTGGTGGGTGAGCAGGTATTTAAGGATGCGAGGATCTGGCCGTCGGAATGCATTCTGATTCCTTCTGCAATGGATTTGAACTGCGATGCACTCTGGTATTCTTCTTCGCTGACGATCCAGATCACATTTGAAAATTTGGCAAAGCGTTTCGATACATATGCCCCGTAATCTTTCCAGGCAGCTTCATTATGAGCATCAAATACCGCATTCCAGCTTTTCCGCGAGATTACAATCCCGATCACCATTTCCCGCTCCCGGGCAGCGATGATTGTTTTTTCAAAAAAGTCGAAATAAGCTGCGTTGGGTTTTGTAATGTCATTATTACCCTGAAATGGTGAAATCTTCGCGAAGTTTTTCTGACTGGGTAAGTTTGGAAGCAATTGTACGAGAACTGTATTGAAAGACTGCGACTTGCGGATGTCCATGTATTGGATCGCTTCATTGTAGCTCAGCCTCCTAAGTAGTTGCCACGCAACGTCAGCGACCATTAGAAAAGGTACGCCATTATTATCCGTAATGTGCCTGCCGTTCGGGCTGATCTTTAAAGGGAATTTGGCAACCGCATGATGGCTTTTATCAAATGCAGGTTTTGCATGAACAGATGCTGAAACGACCAGACAGCAGAAAATAAAGCATATGAACCGTCTCATTGCCTCGATAAAGAAATTTTAAATCGCATTGATGTCAGTTAATCAGGTGTTTTTAAGCAGACTGATCGTCTCCAATGGTTCTGTTGAACTGAAAACAAAGCTGCCTGCTACAAGAATATCAACTCCTTCACGCACCAGCAATGGCGCATTGTCCAGATTAACGCCCCCATCTACCTCGATCTTGAATGTGTAGCCAGATTTTTCTCTCAGACTGCTGAGCTGCGCTATCTTTTTATATGTGTTTTCGATGAATTTTTGTCCGCCGAATCCAGGATTCACCGACATAATCAACACGAGATCAAGATCTCCCAGAACTTCACTCAGGACTTCGACCGGGGTATGCGGATTGAGCGCTACTCCCGCAGTCGCGCCCACTTCTTTGATATGCTGAATGGTACGGTGCAAATGCGGACAAGCTTCGTAATGCACGGTAAGTCCCGATGCGCCCGCTTTTTTGAAATCCAATAGATAACGGTCAGGCTGTTCGATCATTAAATGCACATCGAGCGGTTTCCGGGCATGCTTACTGATCGCCTGGCATACCGGAATGCCAAAAGAAATATTCGGTACAAACATGCCATCCATGATATCGACATGGATGTAGTCGGCAGAACTGGAGTTAATCATTTCAATATCCCGCTGCAAGTTTGCAAAGTCAGCAGCAAGTATGGAAGGGGCAATTTCAGCCATGAAAATCTCGGATAATGGTGAGTACGTCAGGCGAAATTAGTGATTTTACTTTACTGGGCAGGCAAAATGGAACCAAGCGTAAATGTGAGCCCGGGCAGTACGGGAGATTTTACCTGATCTTCCGCATGATACACGCCGCAAAGATGAAACTTGTTTTCCCGCAGTTCGTACACTTCCAGCAATGCTTTTTCCGGAAAAATAAGCCAGAATTCGCTCACGCCATATCGCTGGTAGATTTCCTTTTTCACGACGGTGTCCATTTCATTTGACTCAGGTGAAACAATTTCGATTACAAGATCTGGGACGCCACGAATCCAGTCTTGTATGATATTCTCTCTGGCTTTGCTGATAAACATGAGATCGGGTTGCAGGATGTTGAAATTTTCTTCAAAAATAACATCTAGGGGTACCCTGAAAATTTCTCCCAATTCCTTCGCTTGCACAAAGTCATCAAGAATTCTTAGAACTTTAACTAGAATTCTTTGATGTGAAACTTTCGGACCGGGAGACAAAATTTCCCTTCCATTTATAATTTGTGTTAAATCTGGATTGTAGAATATGCCTGCCTCCATCGTTTTTATGTTCGTGTGGGTTTTTTACGAAAATACATAAATTTGGGCCGAATCATTTCAAGCAAAGCTGAACCCATGAATCCCGAAAAGCGAATCCAGGACTTAACCGACAAACTGCATTACTACAATCAGCGCTACTATCAGGATAGCGTTTCCGAAATATCGGACTTTGAATTCGATCAGCTTTTGAAGGAATTGAAAGGATTGGAAGACGAGAATCCGGAATTCAGGCAGGCTGATTCGCCCACGCAGCGGGTTGGCGGAACGATTACAAAATCGTTTAATGCAGTTTATCACCGTTATCCGATGTTGTCGCTCGATAACACCTATAATGAGCAGGAACTTCGGAATTTCGATGAGCGTGTCCGGAAAGGTCTAGATGGAGAAGCTTACGAATACATTTGTGAGCTGAAATTCGATGGGATCTCGCTCAGTTTTACCTATGAAAACGGTGTTTTGGTGCGCGGTGTGACCCGGGGCGATGGAACCCGGGGAGACGAAATCACGAATAATGTCAAAACCATCCGTACCCTGCCATTAAGGGTAAAATCAGACAAGCTGCCGCCACTTTTTGAGATTCGCGGAGAAGGTTTTATGCCACTCACTTCATTTCAGAAACTGAATGAGGAAATGGAAACGCTGGGCGAAAATCAATATGCGAATCCCCGGAATGCGGCTTCCGGATCATTTAAATTACAGGATTCTGCGGAAACTGCCCGACGTGCGCTGGATTGCTACATTTATTCCTTTTTATCCGATCAGGATTTTTTCAAAAGTCATGGAGAAAGTCTTTTGGGCTTAAAATCCTGGGGATTTAATGTCTCGCCCGGCTGGAAAAAAGTTGCCAATATCGACGAGGTGATCGCTTACATTCATGAGTGGGAAGAAAAAAGAATGACGTTACCGCTGGCGACCGATGGTATTGTGGTAAAAGTCAATTCATTTGAGCAGCAACGTGAACTAGGTTTTACAGCGAAAAGCCCGCGCTGGGCCATTTCATTTAAATATAAAGCGGAAAACAAGCCAGCCGTTTTGCGCATGGTAACCTATCAGGTCGGACGTACGGGCACCATTACTCCGGTTGCAAACCTGTGCGATCTCACGGAACGTGCATTGCCATATAATAAAGTTAAAGGCGTGCATCTTTCCGGCTCACGTGTCAAACGAGCGACTCTGCATAATGCCAACGAACTGCTAAGGCTTGGTTTACAGCTTGGTGATACTGTTTTTGTTGAAAAAAGCGGGGAAATTATCCCAAAAATCACAGGCGTTGACATTACCCAGCGCGAACTGTTCCCCACCCAGCCAATTGCATTCCCCACCGAATGCCCCGAATGCGGTTCTGCATTGCAGCGTAATGAAGGAGAAGTAGCGTTTTTCTGCCCCAATGACAGTCACTGCCCGCCGCAGCTAAAGGGTAGGATCGAGCATTTTATCCATCGGAAAGCGATGAATATCGAAAGTCTGGGCGAAGGTAAAATTGAGACATTATTTGACCTGAACCTTGTAACTACCCCCGCTGATCTTTACGACCTGACATTTGAAAAGCTTCTGGGAATTGAGAAAAGCATTGTGAATGAAGAAACCGGTGCCATTAAAAAAATCAGTTTCCGGGAGAAAACGGTTGAAAACATTTTGAAAGGAATTGATTTGTCGAAAACGGTGCCGTTCAGAAACGTGCTTTTTGCATTAGGGATACGGTTTGTTGGCGCTACTGTTGCAGAAAAGCTAGCGACTTATTTTAAATCTATGGCAAATCTCCGGGCTGCAAGTTACGAGCAGCTTATCGCCGTTCCTGAAATCGGGGGAAGGATTGCATTGAGCATTGAGTCGTATTTCAGTATCCCTGAAAATCAGCAGCTTGTGGAGAGGTTAATTCAAGCAGGATTGCAAATGGAAGGTGACGAAAAGCCGGTGGAGATAGAAAGTAATGTGTTGGAAGGAAAGACATTTGTGATTTCAGGTGTTTTTGAGAGTTTCGAGCGAGATGATTTAAAAGACAAAATCGAAGCAAATGGAGGTAGGATATTGAGCGGTGTTTCCGGAAAACTGAATTACCTGCTTGCCGGGGCAAATATGGGCCCGTCAAAACTTGAAAAGGCAAGAAAGCTGGGTGTAACGATTCTGTCGGAAGAAGAATTTTTAGCAATGCTGGCGAATTAGTACATAAAAACGGCTCAGAAAGCTAACTTTGCGTTTTACATTTCCACAATTATATAAGTAAATAATGCCATTGGACCAACGTTTCAAAGGAGTAGGGGCCGCGCTGATTACACCTTTTGATGAGCAAAATGAAATTGATTATCCGGGTCTGAAAAGGCTCATCGACCTGGTATCGGAAGGTGGAAGCGACTTTCTTGTGGTACAAGGAACTACCGGCGAATCTCCAACCGTATCTTCCCGCGAAAAGCGTGATATCCTGGCATTTACCATTAAGAATAATTATAAATCTCTCCCGATCGTGTTTGGGATTGGAGGGAATGATACCAGGTCGGTTGTGGATTGCATTAATAACACAGACCTGACCGGTGTCGACGCGATACTATCTGTTTGTCCATACTATAATAAACCTACTCAGGAAGGCATTATCGCGCATTTTACAGCGATTGCCGACGCTTCTCCGGTTCCGGTTTTATTATATAATGTACCTGGCCGGACGGTGATCAATATGAAGCCGGATACCATTGTGAAACTGTCGGCGCATTCAAATATTATCGGCGTTAAAGATGCGGGTGGTAGTTTGGAACAAAGCATGGAGCTGGCATCCCGCGTACCGGATGATTTTCTGCTGCTTTCGGGCGACGATAACCTCGTTACTACGATGGTGAGTGTTGGCTGGCATGGCGTTATATCCGTGATTGCCAATGCATTCCCGAAAGAATTCGGCGAGCTTACCTGGCACGCATTGGAAGGAAGATTTAAAGAAGCGGCAAAACTGCAACTCGCATTCCTGGAATTTGATACGTTGTTATATGTGGAATCAAACCCGGTTGGAATTAAAAAATGCCTGGAAATCAAAGGTATCTGCAGTTCCAATGTAAGATTGCCCCTTTTAAAAGCTTCAAATGAGTTGGGCGAAAAGCTCGAAAAAGCAATGATCCGAGAAGGGTTTCTGTGAAATGATCACGTTTTATCCGGGTCCGTCGAAGGTTTATCCACAGGTTGGGCAGTATTTGCAGGAAGCGTTCGAAAGCGGTTTGATCAGTGCCAATCACCGCAGCGGCGAGTTTATGCAAATGCTGGAAAATACGATCAGCGATTTGAAATTCAAGCTGAACGTACCGGCGGATTATGAGGTCTATTTCGTTTCTTCCGCGACCGAATGCTGGGAAATCATCGCGCAATCCCTCATGATAGATTCCAGTCTGCACGTTTTTACCGGGGCATTCGGTGAAAAGTGGATGGAATATACCCATCGCATTTCGCATCGTACGAGCGAGGCATCTTTTGATTATAATGCCGATTTGATCCTGGACAAATCGGCCATTTTCTCCAAAAATGAGATCATTTGTGTCACTCACAATGAAACTTCCAATGGTACTAAAGTCCCGGACGCATTTCTCCCGGAGTTGCGCCAAAAGTTTGAGAATCTCATAGCGGTAGACGCTACGTCGTCGATGGCGGGTGTGGTGTTACCATGGGAAGCTGCCGACCTTTGGTATGCGTCTGTTCAAAAATGTTTCGGGCTGCCGGCAGGAATGGGGGTGATGATCATTTCGCCAAATGCAGTGGAACGCGCATTGCAAGTAGGTGAGCACAAGCATTATAACAGCCTGCTTTTTATGCGTGAAAACTTCTTAAAATTTCAAACTCCATATACACCTAACACACTAGGAATCTACTTGTTAGGAAAAGTAATGCAGCAGGTTCCGCCCATTGCGGAGGTGGATTCGCTGACGCGTCAGCGGGCTGCAGGATGGTACGCCTTTCTGGCTGAGCATCACTATGAACTTCTTGTCAAAAATGACCCTGTTCGTTCCGATACCGTTATCGCAGTACGGGATACGAAGGAAAGGATAGCCGAATTGAAACACTTCGCGAAAGCAGAAGGAATTACGCTTGGAAACGGCTACGGAAAGGAAAAAGAGGTCAGCTTCCGCATTGCCAATTTTCCCGCAATAAGTCAGGATGAGATCGAAATTTTGCAGAATTTTCTTGCAAAGATGTCTTCCAGATGACAAATGAGTAGTAAAACGACTGGTTTGTATTTATTAACTAAAAAATAAATCTGTCACCCCTGCAATTCCTTTCTTGTGCGTTTAGATATTTTACAGCAATACCAGTCTCAAACCAAATTTTTAGTTGCCATCGACTCCATTATTTTTGGGTTCGACGGCGAAGAGCTGAAATTACTGCTTGTAAAAAGAGGTATTGAAGAAGAATTTCACACGTGGTCGCTCATGGGAGGCTGGGTGCAGCCGGATGAAAGTCTGGAAACGGCATCTTCCCGCATTCTCTTCGAGTTAACCAATCTGACAGATATCTACCTCGAACAGCTTCATACATTTGGCAATCCGCAGCGCGACCCGGTGGAGCGGACTTTTTCGGTGGCTTATTTTGCGCTGATCAATGTGGAAGATTATGAAAATAAGCTTTCCAGGAATTACGAAGCACAATGGTTTTCCATGCAGGAACTCCCGAAGTTATTGTTTGACCATGGTTCCATGGTCGATATGGCGATCGAGAACCTCCGGTACAAAGCTTCGCAGCATCCCATTGGTTTTGAATTACTTCCGGAAAAATTCACGATCCCGCAGCTGCAAAAATTATATGAGGCCATCTTTGGTACCGAGCTCGACAAACGTAATTTCAGCCGCAAACTTCTGTCAACCAATCTGCTGATCAAGCTGGATGAAAAACAGAAGGGTTATTCAAAAAAAGGAGCTTTTTTCTACAAAATCGACGAAGTGAAATACAAAAAACATTTCAATAACTTCCTCAATTTCTTGCCCGGAAGTACTCCTTAATAATCTAATTTCCGCTGAGTAATCTTTAAAGGTTGTGTAAACACGCGGTTTTAAGCAACTTTGCGGGACCAGTTCACGCAACGCCCAGCCCATGTTTAATTTCAAGGAAATCGTTTCCGTTACGCTCATTCTTTTCTCCGTGATCGACGTACTCGGTTCTTTGCCGGTGATTGTCGATTTCAGAAAGAAGCTTGGCAAAATTGAATCCGAGAAGGCGACGCTGGTGGCTGGATTTATCATGGTACTGTTCCTTTTTTTGGGGGAACGATTGTTGAGTCTTTTCGGGGTGGATGTGGCGTCGTTCGCCATTGCAGGTGCCATTATCCTTTTTTTGTTAGGCCTAGAAATGATACTGGGACGAAACATTTTCAAGCATGACAACCTGGATGTCGGCGTAGCTTCCATTGTTCCGATCGCCTTTCCGATCATCGCCGGTGCCGCCACTATGACCACTTTACTTTCCTTACGCTCGGCATATCAAATCCCGAATATCCTGGTTGGCATAGTACTCAATCTGTTCTTTGTCTACCTGGTTTTGAAATCATCAACCTGGATCGAAAAAAAGCTCGGACAAGGTGGAACTGATATATTAAGAAAGATATTTGGCATCATCCTGCTAGCCATCGCCATTAAACTATTCAAAACTAACCTTTCCATGTAACTATTGAAGGATCATTAACAGTACATTTCACTTCTTACATCTCACATCTCACAATTAACCAACTAAAATGCAGCAACTGGACAGCCTCAATCAGGTAGCAGAGTTTCACAAGACATTCAAGCACCCTATTCTTGATAAACCCACCATTCCATCCGAGGAAAGAAGCCGGCTTCGTGTCGCATTGTTGGCGGAAGAACTGAAAGAACTGGAAGTGGCCATTCTCGAAAAAGACATTGTAGAGGTTGCTGACGCACTTTGCGACCTGCAATATGTATTGTCAGGCGCAGTTCTAGAATTTGGTCTGGGTGATAAATTCAGAGAATTGTTTGATGAAGTCCAGCGGTCCAATATGTCAAAAGCCTGCCTTAACGTGGAGGAAGCCGAGGCAACGGTAGCGCATTATCAGGCAAAAGGTACGGATTGTTATTTCAAAGAAGACAATGGTAAGTATCTGGTGTACCGGACAGCAGATGATAAAACATTGAAAAATATCAATTATTCTCCTGCCGATCTTGCATCCATTATCAGCTAGAAAACCATGACTTCTGTTTTAGATCGTTTTATCAGCTACGTCCGGATAGACACGCAATCGGACCCGAACTCGACCAGTTTCCCGAGTACTTCCAAACAGCGGATTCTCAGTAATCAGCTGGCTGTTGAATTGCAGGAACTGGGCATATCCGACGCACATGTGGATGAGCATGGATACGTGTATGCGACGATTCCTTCCAATTCGACAAAATCGAATGTGCCGGTGATCTGTTTCTGCTCACATGTAGATACTTCTCCGGATGTAACGGGCGCAAATGTGGTTCCAATTGTACACCGCAACTGGGACGGTTCCGACATTGTTTTGCCGGATGATCCTACGCAGGTTTTGCGGATCGGAGAGCTGCACGATCTCGATCAACAGATTGGAAATGATATCGTTACCGCGAGCGGAACGACCTTATTAGGTGCCGATAATAAAGCTGGCGTTGCGGAAATCATGGCTACGGCGGAATATTTAATGCAAAATCCGGATATCAAACACGGAGACATTAAAATACTCTTTACACCCGATGAAGAAGTAGGCCGCGGAACGGAGCAGGTTGATCTGGTAAAATTGGGAGCTGATTTTGGCTATACCGTTGACGGTGAGGCGATCGGGACATTGGAAGATGAAACATTTTCAGCAGATGGCGTTAAAATCACGATTTACGGGGTCAGTACCCATCCGGGTTATGGATTGGGAAAATTGGAGAACGCTTTAAAAATAGGCGCGGATATTCTGGCATGTCTGCCCAAAGAAACACTTTCTCCGGAAACAACCGAAGGCAAGGAAGGCTTCATTCATCCTGTTCAGATGGAAGGAATTCAGGAAAAAGTGGTTTTAAGCTTCATTATCCGGGATTTTACGACCGCGGGATTGCTTGAAAAAGAAACTTTCCTGAAAAGAATTACCGATGAGGTCTTGTCCGGATATCCGCAGTCTACGGCTGAATTTGTGATTCAGGAGCAATACCGCAACATGAAGGAGGTTCTGGACCAACATCCGCAAGTGATCGAAAATGCACTTACCGCCATGGAACGCGTGGGATTGAAGCCGATACAAAGAAGTATCCGGGGTGGTACCGATGGATCGCGACTATCATTTATGGGTTTACCCTGCCCGAACATTTTCGCCGGCGAACATGCATTTCATTCAAAACTGGAATGGGTCTCTGTCCAGGATATGGAAAAGGCGGTCGAAGTAATCGTAAGTCTGTGCCAGGTTTGGGAAGAGAAAGCCTAGTTACGAGCATTCATTCATCATTTATTCATCGCACCGGCGACCCGGTCATTCAATTAATATAAATTGGCCAAAAAGACAAAATACTACGTCGTGTGGCAAGGCAGGAAAACGGGCATTTTTACAGACTGGAAAGAATGTGAGGCGCAGATTAAAGGCTTTGAAGATGCACGCTACAAGTCATTTGAATCCATTGAAGAGGCAGAAAAAGCGATTCAAAGGGATTATTGGGAATTTGTTTCAAAAAAGGAGAACAAACCGGCGATTCTGAAAGAGATACCGGCTAACATCGGCAAGCCAATAAAAAGCAGCATTGCCGTCGATGCAGCCTGGAACACGGCTTCCGGGGACATGGAATATCAAGGCGTGTATTATGCAACCGGCGAGCGGATTTTTCTGCAAGGCCCATTTAAAGACGCGACTAATAATATCGGTGAGTTTCTGGCGATTGTGCACGCATTGGCCTATCTTCAAAAAAAGGAAAGCGATCTGCCGATTTACAGCGATTCGCGCACGGCGATCAGTTGGATCAAGAAGAAACACGCAAATACGAAACTGGCACTTACACCCAGAAATAAGCCTGTTTTTGAAATGCTGCAGCGTGCCGAACGGTGGCTGGCGGCTAATAAATTTCCTAATCAGATCCTGAAATGGGAGACCGAGTACTGGGGTGAAAATCCCGCCGACTTTGGAAGAAAGTAAACCCTATGGCCAGAAACTCATCATTTAAATTCAAACAATTCACGATTCAGCAGGATCAGTGTGCGATGAAAGTGTGCACCGACGCCTGTGTGCTGGGTGCCTGGGCGGATGTAAAAGATGCGGACCGCATTTTGGACATTGGGACAGGTACCGGATTGCTGGCGTTAATGGTGGCGCAAAGAAATACATACGCCCGGATCGACGCAGTGGAGATCGATGCGGAGGCATTTTATCAGGCTGGCGAGAATGTGGAAAAAAGCCCGTTTCATGACCGGATCGTACTTTATCATTCGGCGATCCAGGAGTTTGAATCAACATATCAGTATGATGTGATCATTACAAATCCACCTTTTTTTCAATCCGATCTTCTTTCGCCTATCAACAAAAAGAACATTGCCCATCACGCAAAATCCCTGGATTTTGATGAATTAATACACTCGATTGACCGGTTATTAAAGCCGGATGGCAGGTTTAATGTGTTATTTCCGGTAGATGAAGGAAAACGATTTCGCCAGAAAGCCGAAAAAGCAGGTTGGGTAGTATCTCAAAAATTGACGTTGTACCATCACGACGGCAAGAGACCTTTCAGGGAGTTAATGACATTCTGCCGTCCGGAAGCTGCTCACCATGAGGAAGTTGGTAAAGTCCTTCACATTTATCACAATGGAGAAACCGAGTACAATCCTGCATTCAGGGAGCTACTGAGGGATTTTTATTTAAAGTTTTAACCGGGAAAAACGCGAACTTTACTGTATTCGCATTGCTAAGCATTCTTTATGACCCAGTCAGCCGTTCAAATCTCAGTTGTTGTTCCACTTTATAATGAAGATGAGTCATTGCCGGAACTCAGTGAGTGGATAGCACAAGTGATGCGGGACAACAATTTTACCTACGAAATCCTTTTTATCGATGACGGAAGCCGGGACAATTCGTGGCAGGTGATCGAGACGCTTTCATTGACAAACCCACACATCCGGGGATTTCGTTTCGTCAGGAACTATGGAAAAACGGCTGCGTTGCAAACAGGCTTTCAGGCGGCCCGGGGTGATGTGATTATTACAATGGACGCCGATCTGCAGGATAGTCCGGACGAAATACCTGAGCTTTATCAGATGATCACCGCAGAAAAATACGATCTGGTTTCAGGTTGGAAAAAAAAGCGGTACGATCCGATCACCAAAACAATCCCGACCAAAATATACAATGCGGCCACCCGCGGGATCTCGGGCGTGGTTTTGCATGACTTCAACTGCGGGTTGAAAGCGTACCGGAAAGACGTCGTCAAAAACATCACGATTTACGGAGAAATGCACCGGTATATCCCGGTTATTGCGAAATGGAACGGCTTTTTGCGCATTGGTGAGAAGGTAGTCCAGCACAGGGCAAGAAAGTACGGTCACACCAAGTTCGGCCTTGAACGCTTCATTTTTGGCTTTTTGGATTTGCTTTCGATTGCCTTTGTGAATAAGTTTGGGCGTCGGCCAATGCATTTATTCGGCAGTCTGGGAACGCTTATGTTTTTTCTGGGAAGCGTTATAGCTTTTTGGTTGCTGGGTAAAAAGATCTATAATATTTATCATTTGCAGCCCTACCGGAACGTTACCGAGAACCCATTATTCTTTTTAGCATTAGTCGCGATAATGGTCGGTTCGCAGCTTTTTCTAGCTGGTTTTTTAGGTGAATTGTTTGTCAAACAATCGGTTTCGAAATCCGGGGATTATACCATTTCAGACCGTGTCGGCATGTAAACAGTACCTGCTCTATAATTGACGATATTTTAATTTAAGTTATTACTATTACTACATAATGATCGCTAACGTACACAAAGCACATCCCTGGCATGGAATTCCAATGGGCGAAAACGCGCCTGAATTAGTAAATGCATTTATCGAAATTGTTCCTACTGATACAGTTAAATACGAAATTGATAAAACCACCGGTTATCTGATGATCGACCGGCCCCAAAAATATTCCAACATTGTTCCCGCACTTTACGGCTTCATTCCAAAGACTTACTGCGCGGAAAAAATTGCATTACTGGCGCGCGAGCGTTCTGGCAGGGATGTAACGGAAGGCGATGGTGACCCGCTGGATATTCTGGTACTTTGCGAGAAAATCATTTCTCACGGAGATATTCTTTGCACGGCCCGTCCAATCGGCGGCATTCGTCTGATCGACGGGGGAGAGGCGGATGATAAGATCATCGCGGTTTTAAAAGGCGATGAAGTATATGGTGGCTTTTCAGATCTGAGCGAGCTTCCGGAAGGCATCGTAGAGCGTTTGAAACACTATTTCCTAACGTATAAAAATTTGCCGGGAGAGAAGGCTCACATTGAAATTACCAATGTATATGGCCGTGAAGAGGCGCACGAGGTGATTATGACTTCTGTGGAAGATTACAAACATTCATTTTACTGAGAGTTTGATTTCGGGAATTTAATCGCTGATCTTAAATCAATTTAGAGCCGTTACGGGTAGTAGCGGCTTTTCTTTATTCTTATCTTTGTGCAAATTTTTGAATTCGCCGGGCAACTGGTGTTATAAAATCCAGGATGAGTAATTTACAAGAAATAAAAAAGCGCCGCACGTTTGCGATCATCAGCCACCCGGATGCAGGGAAAACGACGCTGACTGAAAAATTGCTGCTTTTTGGAGGAGCAATCCAGACTGCCGGAGCGGTAAAATCGAATAAAATCAAGAAAACAGCGACTTCCGATTTCATGGAAATCGAGAAGCAGAGAGGTATTTCGGTGGCTACTTCGGTAATGACTTTCGAATACCGTGATCTGCTGATCAACATTCTAGATACACCCGGTCACAAGGATTTCGCGGAAGATACGTACAGAACTTTAACGGCAGTGGATAGTGTCATACTGGTCGTAGATTGCGTAAAAGGTGTCGAGGAACAGACGGAAAGGCTCATGGAAGTGTGCCGGATGCGGAATACGCCCGTGATTATTTTTATCAATAAGCTGGATAGGGAGGGGCAAAATCCATTTGAATTGCTGGATGAGCTGGAAAGTAAATTGAATATCCGCGTTCGCCCGCTCACGTGGCCGATCAATATGGGAGCTAATTTTAAAGGTGTATACAGTTTGTACGAACAAATGCTGTATTTCTTTAAAATCAACAAAACCAAAATTGAAAATGACGTTGCCAAAGTGAACCTGGAAGATGAAAAACTGACGGAATTGCTTGGTAATAGAGACGCTGATCAATTGACGGAAGATGTGGAACTCGTTGAAGGTGTTTACGACGCATTTTCAAATGAAGCTTATCAAAAAGGACAATTAGCGCCTGTGTTTTTCGGAAGTGCGATCAACAATTTTGGTATTAAAGAGCTTTTGGATACATTTTGTGAAATTTCTCCCATTCCTCAGCCAAGGCCGACCGATGTGAGAGAAGTTGAGCCGACCGAGCCAAAATTTACCGGATTCGTATTCAAGATCCATGCGAACCTGGACCCACGTCACCGCGACCGGATTGCATTTTTAAGGATTTGCTCGGGTAAATTTGAACGTGGAAAATTTTATAAACACGTCAGATTGGGTAAGGAAGTCCGTTTTTCGAGTCCGTTTACATTCATGGCCTCGGATAAAAGTGTGATGGACGAAGGTTTCCCCGGGGACGTGGTTGGTCTTTATGACACAGGAAGTTTCAAGATAGGTGATACGTTGACAGAGGGTGAGAACCTGCAATTCTCCGGAATTCCAAGCTTTTCTCCGGAGATCTTTAAGGAACTGATCAATATGGACCCGATGAAATCCAAGCAATTGGAGAAAGGGATTCAACAACTTACAGATGAGGGAGTTGCACAGCTATTTACGTTGGATTTAGGTAACAGAAAGATTGTCGGTACGGTTGGAGAACTTCAATTTGATGTAATTCAATACCGTCTGGAACACGAATATGGAGCGAAATGCCGGTGGGTACCTATGAGCGTTTCGCGTGCTTGCTGGCTCACTGCGGATGAGAAACCGGCAATGGACCAGTTTGTCCGCTTGAAAGGTAACCAGATTGCTTATGATAAAGACCGTAACCCGGTTTTCTTAGCCGAGTCAGAGTGGATGATCCGGATGAACCGGGAAAATAATCCGGCGATTCATTTTCATTTCACATCTGAATTTAAAACGGAAATGGCGATTTAAGAAATTCGGATATCAACAAAAAGGGCCGGCACTGAAAAATGCCGGCCCTTTTTGTTGATAGGTTTGGGATTTTACATTTAGTTTCCCGAGCCTCTTTCTCCGCGATTGTTGCGACGATCTTCCAGCATGGTTTTATATTTTTCCTGCTGTTCTACAGTGAGGATCTTGGTAAGTTCAGTATTGAACGTTTCCATTGAAGCCCTCATTTGAGCGCGGTCCATATTTTGTGCATCGCGCATTTCCTTCATTTTCTGAGCGCGGGCCAGGCTGAGTGTGTAAACCTGCTTTTGCTGATCGTCTGAAAGGTTCAGATTTTCTTTCAATGTTTTAGTTTGGGCTTCCGCACGTTGTTCCGGAGTCGTATTCGCATCCTGACGCTGAGCAAATGCAGTAATGCTCACAAAAGCCAGGATCAAGGCAAAAAATGTTTTCTTCATGGTTAAAAAGTTTGGATACCAGGGTTAGAGTGAGAAAAGCCTTCCGGGTTTAATGCGTGTGATGATTTTAATAGAACATTTTTACGGCCAGCGCCACGGCGATTGCGCAGGTGTAGCTCATTAATGTTCCCACCAGTACATACTCGGATTTTTTACTGATATATGAAGGTGAAATTTCACCTGCCGGCAACTTGTCATTATATCGTAAAAGTGATTTGGCGGCAATGAGAAAACCAATCGCTGAAAACTGGCTCACGAGCACAAAAACAAAAATCAGTAACCTTTCCGACATCCCGATCCATCTTCCCGCATTGGCCAGGTTATCATTCGCATCAGGCGCCAGTCGGACCAGTTCTTCCCGCCAGGGCTTTGTTAATATTCCTACGAAAAATGAAACAGGTGAAAGTGAAAGCAAAGCACCCGACAGAATCGCCAATGTTTTGGTGGTGTATAGCCACGTTTTAAAGGTTTCCAATCCGATGGGTACATGGTCGGTCAGGATCAATGCAGCGACAATAATGGTGATCAAATGGGCCACCTGATCGGCAATAAACCAGGTTAGTTTACCTTGTTTGTCGAAGCTGATTTTAAGAATATCGATGATCCCGTGTGCTACGCCGATTGCCAGTGCGGGTAGGGGATTGTTCCAGTGCCCAAGCAGGATGTAGGAGAGAACAATGACCAGTAATACGTGAAAATAGAGGTATTTTGATCGGAATGACTTTTCCTTTTTGTCGGTTACCCAGGTGGTAGGTTGCCAGTAGAAGTCTGCCAGGACATGGGCGAGCAGCAGTAATAAAAATTCGGTCATCTTAATCAGCGTTTTGTGTACAGTGCTAAATGCTTGGGAAAGGTAGTGAGAAAATTTTCAACCGCCCACCATTTGGAGGCCGCAATTCGCTGACTCACCGCCGACTGGCTTATCGAAAGGCGCTCCGCGATTTGGGTGATATTGTTATGGTTCAGCAATGCGGCAATTACCTCACTTTGTGCAGTTGTCCAGTTTTCAATCAATGTTTCCAGTAAGTCAAGAGAGGCATTTAATGGCTCGGTAGGTATTGGCAATGCGATGCCAATTCTGGCTTTTTGTTTACGGATATTGTCCGCCAGATGCCCTGATAACCGGAATGCTTCTCCATCGGAAGTACCCGGACGGTCGGTTAATGGGTCTATTTTACCAATGCCAATCGCAACCCGAAGATCAGTATTGATATCATGAGTCCGCATAACGGCTCTTGCCAGGACGGCCACGCGCATTACCTCAGCTGGATTTTTCAAAACTCCCTGAAAGCTGTCTCCGCGATAGATTTCAGGTTTTAAAGCCCAATTAAAGGATTTGTGTTCGCGAAGCAAGGCGATGAGTTCTTCCAGCCAGGCTGCCGTTTCTTCTCTTGAAAATCGTGTTGAGTTTACCATGTCAGCGGTAATAACTGCATGGTTCTTTTTAATTGCTTTCATAAGCTTTTTACCTTATAAACACCAAATATAAGGTTTTTAGCTTATATCGGTCGAATATAAGGTAAAAACCTTATGTACTATTAAAGATCTGACTGGACTAATGTCTTCCATTCTTCTTTTAGTGATCCTTTAAATACTTGTGAACCAGATCGTTTATACCAGTACCCGGCGTTCCAGTCATCCCCTTCTACCCGATGCAGGTATGCATGAAGACGGTCATAAGACGGGGTGCCTTCCCTGCTTTGGGCAATATGATGTGCGGCTTCCCAATTTCCTTTTGCATCATACCAAAGTGCCTCTAGAAGCTCGGGAAGGCCATTAGGTGGTGCAGATAATGTGAGTGATTCTGTAAATTCTTCGAATGTCATATCGGCTAATGGTTGAATTAAGATACATTAAAATGAGGTCACAAGATGCAAAAAAATCAATCGAACATAAAAATTCAGCGGGGTAATTGTAACTTCTGACGATTCTTTTGAGCTCACGCCTACTTCCTGATTTTCATTGTATATTGTAAGAGTGAACTGTAAATAAAACAACAAATATGTTCAAACAATTATCAACCTTACTGGCAGGGCTGACAGTTGGTATATGCTGCTACGGGCAGGAAACGTTCCCGAAAAACGGTGCTTATGACGAGCGCCCGGGACGATACGCATTTATCAACGCCACCATTGTTGTCGATTCAAAAACGTCTATACCAAGCGGTTCCATGCTGATCGAAAATGGAATTATCCGGGAAGTCGGTAAGCAAGTCAAGGTGCCGGCGGGAACCGTAGTCGTGGACTTAAAGGGTAAATTTATATATCCCTCATTGATCGACCTGGATTCGGATTACGGAATGCCGGAAGTAAGGCGCGACAGGCCTGCGGGAGGCAGACAAACTCCTCAGCTCGAATCAAATAAAAAGGGAGCATATGGCTGGAACCAGGCCATTCAGCCCGAAAATGATGCCAGTTTGTTGTTTACACCTGATGCGAAAAAGGCGGGAGATCTTCGCAAAATCGGTTTCGGGACTGTTCTGGTTCATGCACACGACGGGATCGTGAGAGGGAATGGAGCATTGGTTACATTGACAGACGAGCCGGCAAATAAGGCTTTATTGAACCGGAAGGCATCGGCGCATTTTTCATTTAGTAAGGGAACTTCCACTCAGACGTATCCTTCGTCAACGATGGGAGTAGTGGCGCTTTTAAGGCAAAATTATTATGATGCCGACTGGTACTCGAAAGCTGGCAAAGGCAAGGAAGCAAACTTGTCACTCGATGCGTTTAACCAGATCAAAACATTACCGTCGTTTTTTGAAACCGGTGATAAATACAGCATTCTTCGTGCAGATAAAGTAGGCGATGAGTTTGGTATTCAGTATATTATCAAAGGTGGAGGTGATGAATATCAACGGATTAAAGAAGTGAAAGCAACCAAGGCAACCCTCATTTTGCCGCTGCAGTTTCCGGATGCTTATGACGTAACAGATCCGTGGGATGCAGACGTGGTGAGTATGGCGCAATTAAAACACTGGGAACTTGCCCCGAAAAACACTTCTGAAGTTGCGAAAGCAGAGATTCCATTCGCATTAACTACATCGGGGTTAAAGAATAAGGCGGATTTTTGGAAAAACTTAAAAACAGCCATTGAATATGGTCTGCCAAAAGAAAAAGCACTCGAAGCCCTGACCACCTTACCTGCTAGCCTGATCAAAGCAGAAAACCAGGTTGGAAGCCTTAAAGCAGGATTGCTAGCCAATTTTATCATCACGTCCGGTGATTTGTTTGGCAAGGATAATGTGATTTATGAGAACTGGATCCAGGGCAAAAAATTCATTTTGTCTCCGCTCAATGCACCGGATGTTCGGGGTACTTATTCGCTTTCACTGAACAATCAGCCCGGCGGCCAACTGCAAATCACGGGTTCTTCCGAAAAACCCGATTACAAAGTTGTGATCCAGGATTCCATTAAGATTACGCCCAAAGGGATTTTGTCCAATGAATTGCTGACCCTTACCTATCAGCCTGATAAGAAAGTGGCGGGCTCGATTCGCCTCACTGGCTGGATGACTGGAACCGGACTTTCCGGCGAAGGTGTGTTGCCCGATGGGACAGTGATTCCATGGTCGGCGACTTTGTCTCAAAAATATCAGCAAGCTGCCGTAAAGGATTCCACGGTTGCAAAACCAAAGGAAACCGGTCCGGTAGTCTATCCATTTGTTGGTTTCGGTAATGAAGAGTTGCCAAAACAGGAAACAGTTTTAATTAAGAATGCGACCATTTGGACAAATGAAAAGGAAGGGGTCCTTCAAAATGCTGACGTAATTGTTCAGAATGGGAAGATATCAAAAATAGGAAAATCACTGTCGGCGCCTTCGGGAGCGAAAACGATTGACGGAACAGGTAAACACCTGACCAGCGGTATCATCGATGAGCACTCGCATATTGCGCTTTTCACCATTAATGAAGGTGGGCAAACGAGTTCGGCGGAAGTTCGGATGAGCGATGTGATTAATCCGGATGACATTAATATCTATCGCCAGCTCGCGGGGGGCGTCACGGCTTCTCATTTACTGCACGGTTCGGCCAACTCTATTGGAGGCCAGAGTGCGATGATCAAGTTAAAATGGGGCGCCAGCCAGTCAGAAATGCTGTTACCTGATGTCAGAACAATCAAGTTTGCATTGGGGGAAAATGTGAAACAGTCCAACTGGGGCGATGTGGCGCGCGTTCGTTTTCCTCAAACCAGAATGGGTGTCGAGCAAGTATATTTCGACCATTTTCTCCGTGCGAAGGAATATGCAAAGAGTTGGAAAATATACAATGCTAATTCCAAAAAGCAGGCTGGAAATATGCCCAGGAGAGATATAGAACTGGATGCCCTGGCTGAAATACTGGCAAATGAACGGTTTATTACATGTCACTCCTATGTGCAGTCGGAGATCAATATGCTCATGCATGTAGCGGATTCTCTGAACTTTAAGATCAATACATTTACCCACATTCTGGAAGGCTACAAACTGGCAGACGGTATGGCGAAACGCGGAATAGGCGGATCGACTTTCGCGGACTGGTGGGCTTATAAAATGGAAGTAAAAGAGGCAATTCCATACAATGCGGCATTGATGTACCACGAAGGAGTAACGGTTGCGATCAACTCGGATGATGCCGAAATGGCGAGACGCCTGAACCAGGAAGCGGCGAAAACAGTCGAATATGGCGGAGTGCCGGAAGAAGAAGCCTGGAAAATGGTTACGCTTAATCCTGCAAAATTACTCCACGTCGACGATCGAATGGGTAGTGTGAAAGCTGGTAAAGATGCCGATCTGGTTCTCTGGAATGCACACCCGTTATCCATTTACGCCCGGCCCGAGTTTACCATGATCGAGGGTACTGTTTATTTTGACCGAAAAAAGGATGAAGAAAAGCAAAAGTTACTGGCTTCTGAGCGTGAGAGGCTGATCCAGAAAATGTTGGGGGATAAAGCAGAAGGAAAGCCTACTCAAAAACCTCAGGCGACGCAGCCTAAAATGTGGCATTGCGAAGACATCGTGGGTGTATATACCGAGCACGAGGGATCGAAATAACACAAACTCAGACTTTAATTCCGACCACAATGAAAAATATACTTTTTAAAGTTTTAGGCAGTTTCATTCTGCTGACTGGATTTTTTCGCAATGCAAACGCTCAGAATCCGGCGCCAGCAGCACCTCAAACGAAACCGATCATTCTCACTGGTGCTACCATTCATGTTGGCAATGGGCAAGTGATCCAGAATGGGGTGATCGCTTTTGACAAAGGTATTATCACGCAAATCGGGCCGGCGGGATCTATGCAAATCCCGGCTGGCACCGAGGTGATCGACGTGAAAGAAAAGCATATTTATCCGGGCATCATCTCTCTCAATACCACGGTCGGTTTGCAGGAAGTTGCTTCCGTCCGCGCTACACTTGATTTTGCCGAAGTCGGTGAAATAAACCCACACGTACGGGCTTTGGTTGCTTATAATACGGATTCAGAGGTAATCCCGACATTGAGAGGTAACGGTATTCTTGTGTCTCAGTCGGTTCCGCAGGGCGGAGTCATTTCCGGATCTTCGTCGATTTTTTATAGCGACGGATGGAATTGGGAAGATGCTGTTTTGAAAAAAGATGATGGCGTATGGTTGTCTTGGCCGTCTTTCCTGGCCAGCAGCTTTAATAATGAAGATTTCACGGTTTCGGTCAAAAGAAATGAGAAACGTCAGGAATCAATCGACCTGATCAGGAAAACGTTTTCGGAAGCAAAGGGATATGCCGAAATACCAGAGCCAAGTCCGGTTAACTTGCGTTTAGCCGCAATGAAGCCGCTTTTTAACGGCTCGGCTAATCTCTACGTCCGTGCTGATTACGCCAAAGACATTGTAGAGATCGTCAAGTTTGCCAGAGAAGCCGGGGTGAAGAAAGTTGTAATTGTGGGTGGAAACGAGTCTTATAAAGTTGCTGCCTTCCTCAAAGAAAATAGCGTACCTGTTATCCTGAACCCCACGCACAGGCTTCCGGATCGTGTTGACGAAAATGTGTACCTACCTTATGAATTGCCAGGTTTGCTTCACAAAGCCGGTGTAAAAGTGGCGGTTACCTATGCAGACGAATGGTGGAGAACGCGGAATCTTGCGTTTCTGGCAGGTACTTCATCGGGCTTTGGCAATGTAACTTCTGAAGAGGCATTGCAATTTATTACCAGGAATGCAGCTGAGATTATAGGTGCTGAAAATTTGGTTGGAACTCTGGAAAAAGGAAAACATGCCTCACTAGTGGTGTCCGGCGGTGATATGCTCGATATGCGGGGCAATGTAGTTCAAATGGTTTTCATTAAAGGTGCAAAAGTGAATCTGGACGATAAGCAAAAGCGACTTTATGAAAAGTATAAGGGGAAATATGGGAAGTAGAAAAGGTTTGCCCGACTAAATATTATTTGTCTTGATGAACGACTTCAGTTGCGCAGCCCAGATCTCATATCCCTTATCATTCAAATGAATTCTGTCCTTTTGTAAGTCTTGCCTAAGCTGCTTTTTGTCAGATAGAAAAGGATTTAAATCGATGTGCTTGATGTTTCTTATTTTGCACAACTGCTTTATCCCCAGCCTGATAGAGTCTATACTGGCATTCACTTTCGGGTTATCATATTGATAAAAGGGTTCCTGAAAAACGGGAATGATGTTATGTTTCTGAAGCGAGTCAGCAAGCAAATTCAGGTTTTCAACTACATTGCTTGCCTGATAACAACGTTTCCCGATATCGTTAAACCCACACAAAACGAAGCAGTATTTCGGTTTATTGGAGAGTACCAACGGGAGTAATAAAGCAACCTGCTCGGAAGTAAATCCACCCCAGCCGATTGTCTTTACATCGGTTCTTCCAAGTAACATATTCCATTTTCCGTTCTGAATATGGGAATCTCCCAGCATTACAATATGAGCACTGCCTTTCCGGTCGACTATTTTTTCTATTAATGGCTCCCGTTTCCGATAGAGGTATAAGAGGACGACGCAAAGCGCGATGAAATTCAGTGCCAGAGATCCAATAAAGATGAATTTTTTCATATTATTCCAGTTTATCGCACTCGTTCAGTTGTAAGCAGGGATTTTTTATTCTTGCTATTTATAAAATCTAAAAGGGGCTTCTCAACGAATTTGTAGCAAAGGCATCCGAAAATTGTCAGGGATGTGACGAGTATGAAAAACTCAATATAGCCGTTGTTGAACACCTTATGAAGAGGGTTTCTAAGTAATGTAATGCCGATATAGTGGGTTAAGTATACGGAGTACGATGCATCTCCCAGGTATACCAGCGCTTTCTTAAAGGGCCCGCCTATTTTAGATATCTCCATGGAAACCAATGCATAAATAATGAGAGCATAAGGCACACCAAAGGTGAGACTATCCATTTTAGGCAACAGTCGGAGTTCCAAAGCTTCATTCGTCCACGATATCATCAACAGTATAATGCCGGCAATAAGCACAGCTTGTGATAGTAGGCGATTCCCAATTGTTCTTCGCTTTAACGCCAGCTCAGCAATAAGGCACCCATACATAAATTCAAGGTTTTTAGGATTGAAAATCGTGACAAGCAGCGTGTTGTCGGCAACTTCAACGACCGAAAAGCTTACGATAGCGATCCCGATTAGCCAGAGTGCCCCGATAAAAAGCAGCACTTTCTTTCTGGTTAAAATGGCAAAACCAAAAAGTAGATAAAAAAGTAATTCAAAAGTCAGTGTCCAGGCCACAGGAATAATGGGCATCTCATTGTCTGCAACACGGGTGGGGTAGAGCGTAAATGATTTGATGATTCCGGCCGCATCAAGATCAATCCAACTGACGAGCGGATTTCCGGTTATCTTGGTTTTTACCAGGTGTACCAGGATAACAAGAAAGGTATAAAGCCAGTAAATAGGGAAAATTCGTATAAGCCGCTTGGATAAATAGGTAGTATAGGATGCTGGCCGTCCAAGATAGCTGTAATTGACATAATAGATAATAAACCCGCTCAGTACAAAAAAGAAGTCCACTCCATTCCATCCGATGATCAGGAAACCTGAAAACAAATTTTTGTCAATCAGGTTGGTGTGGGCAAGAACAACGATCAGTGCGGCGAGCCCGCGACAAATCTGAAGATTGTAGAAAACCTTTTTGTCATTCATCAACTAAATAGTCTGGTGGTGTACGAATTGGAATTTGCCGGAAATTTCACTTAAAATAGGAAACCAAAATCAAAGTAGCTATTTGAATTTTCTACCGGCGATAAGAGCCAGCAAAAAGGTCAGTAACGCCTCAATCCTCCCCAACCAAATAGACCCCATCGTCAGCGATTTTGATCAGGCCTTGCTTATACAGAGCGCCGATGGATTTTTTGAATACTTTTTTGCTGATTTGTAATCGTTTGTAAATGTCTTCCGGGGAGCTGTTGTCGGATAAATTGAGGAAGCCTTTTCCTTTTTTTATTTCTTCCAAAATAGTTTTTGCTGCGGGTTCAACAGGTTCGTAACCAGGTTTTTGCAGGCTTAAATCAAGTTTGTTCTCGTCACGGATTTTCTTGACGTAACCTTTTAGTGAGTCACCTACTTTTAATTCCCGAAAAACCTCATTGCCGTAAATAAGGCCTTTGTGATATTGATTAACGACCGCATTGTATCCAAGGTCGGTTTTTTGCCAGATCAGCAAATCCACCTCGTCTCCTTCTTTAACTGTCAAACGTTCGTTCTCGAGGAACTTATCAATGCGGGACGAAGCCATCAACCGCGATGATTTTTGGTCCATATAAAGAAAAACCACGTACCATTCGCCGATTTCCATGGGGTAACTTTGCTCGCGGAAAGGAACAAAAAGGTCTTTAATTAAACCCCAATCCAGAAAAGCGCCATGTTCAGAAACATCCTTTACCTCTAAAAAGGCGAATTCATTCCGGATGATTTTTGGAGTTTGGGTTGTGGCAACCGGACGGTCTTCAGAATCGAGGTAAACGAACACTTTGATGTTGTCGCCAACCTGCATGTCGTCGGTAAGATATTGGTTGGGAAGGAGCACTTCTTCACCTTCCACATCACTTAAAAACATTCCTACACTTGTTACCCGCTCGATGGTCAGGTGATTATATTTTCCTATAAAAAGCATTTTGAAAAGTCAAACGGTTGCCTGCAAAGGTAGTATTTTCAGCCCGACATTCAGTCTTCATCGCCATTATCACCCTTACTATCCATATTTTGCCTTTCTTTTGACCGGTTTAAACGGTAGGAGAGTGTAACCAGAAACTGACGCTGCCTGAATTGAAATTCCGAGCGGGAATAATAGCCGGCATTTTCGACAATGCTTCGCCTTTTATTCGAATTGAGAAGATCACGAACACTAGCCGTAATTGTACCACGCCCTTTTAAAACATCTTTGGATAGACCTAAATCTATAAAATACACCGAAAGGTCACGGCCCTGCGTGGTACGTCTTGGCGCGCGGTAGTTGAGTGAGGATTGAAAGTCAACGGCTTTGAACAAGGTGATCCGGGATGAAAACCGGCTTGTCCAGGTATATGTGTCGCTTTTCAAAATTTTATCATTGTAAACTCCCTGGTTTACTGCGCGGAAAATATTGGCATTTGCGGTTAGTTTCCACCAGGGTGCGGGATCGTAGGTCAGGTTAAATTCAAAACCATATGCATCGCCGGTTGACAGATTGACCGGTGTGACGGTGGTAAATCCGGTTGAATCAACAGATGTAATGTTTTCCACAACGCCGAGCCGGTGGCGGTAGTAAATACTGGAAAGCAGCGTTCCTTTTTCCATATTTATCAAATGTCCCGCCTCGAATGAATGTGTGAATTCCGGATTAAGAAGCGGGTTTCCAGCTCTGAAAACGCGGGAATCGCTGAAATTGGAAAAAGGTAGCAAATCACGAAAATTGGGACGGCTCAACCGGTAACTATAACTCAGCTGCAAAGTTTGCGTTTCCTGCATTTTGTATGAAAGGTGAATGCTTGGAAACACATTAAAGTACTGACGATGATTGGTTTGCGAGGTTTTCTTTAACTCTGTAAGAATGTCGCTGTACTCGCCGCGAAGGCCCGCCTGGATAAATAATTTGCCGAACTGATTACTTGCCATCAGGTAGGCAGCGTGAATTTTTTCATCATAGGTGAACATATTATCGTAGGCCGGAAGTATAATCCAGCGCATTTCGTCGTCTCTTTGATGCACGGAGAAATCGTTGTCCAGACGCCGGATTGAGGTTTTCAGGCCGGTTTCGATTTTGCCGTCTTTCCCAAATGGCTGAATGTAATCCAGCTGTGCTAAGAAGTTGCGCTCGTCTTCGGTATTATAGGACCGCTGGGCGATGCTGGTTTCATTGATATCCCCGGTTTGATTGTATTTCGCGGCCTCCGTTTCATCACTCAAAATGTACTTGGCGTCGACTGTGAGGCTCTGACCTTTCTTTTCAAAAGTCTTTTTGTAGTTAAATGCGGCTTCGATATTCGTTCTCGGCTCCGTTTCATTTTCGGTCCGAATGACGGTTTGTGTCAATGCGTTGTTGAAATCATAGTCCCTATATGTGAGTTGGGACTGGTTGTCGTTTTGTGATTTCCGGAAGGATAAAGTTCCAGTAAATGTGTTGAAATTGTTTAAAAAGTAATCCGCACCCACCATCACGTTGTTCGAATATCCCGAGCGATTCCGGGTCGTATTTTGTTCATACACAAAACTGGTATCTGCCCCATTGTATTCCTGGCGCGAACTTCCTCGGCCGGGACCTTCGCGATACATCAGGCCGTAATTTGCAATGAGATTTACCTTTTTTGCTCTGTAATTGACATTAAAAGAACCTCCGAAGTTGGATGGATAACCCGCAGTTCCGGTGAATGAACCGTTCAGGCCGTAACGGATATTTTTCTTCATTACAATGTTCAGAATTCCTACTTCACCTTCTGCATCGTAACGTGACGAAGGATTCGTAATGATCTCGATACTTTCAATGAGGTCGCCTGGAATCTGCCGCAGCGCTTCCGCCGGATTGAGACCTACCATTCCGGATTGTTTGCCATCGATCAGTATCCGCACATTCCCACTTCCCCGCAATGCCACATTCCCTTCCACATCCACAGTTACCGAAGGCATATTATTAAGAATATCGGATGCATTACTGCCGATGTTACTCAGGTCTTTACCCACATTAAACACCCGTTTGTCCAGTTGTAAATCCATCTGGCTCTTTTCACCGCGGACTACCAGTTCTTGCAGCGTCTGAGCACTCGATGTCATGGCGACAACCCCAATATTTGTATCCTGATTAATGACATTTACGTTCGGGACAATCACCTCATTGAGGGATAGGAAAGTGATTTTGAGAAAATATTTGCCCGACTCTGCCGGGACTGTGAATGCGCCATTCTCGTCCGACGTAGAGCCGCCGATCAGGGTAGAGTCGTTAAAAGAGTATAATGCAATGTTTGCGAATGGAACCGGCTTTTTGTCTGCATCCTGCAATCGACCTTTAATCGCGTAGGAGGCTGCTTCATCCTGGGCGGCGGCGGAAGTATGGATCAGAGTGAACAAAAGAAAAAACGGAAGCAGGTTCTTCATAAAAATATTTTGACGTAGCAGAAAAAGGATGACGCGCTCCGGTTGAAGCAGGTAATCTATTGGATCAGTAAATGCAGTGGAGGTTTAATGGCTTTTTAATGGTAAGCCAAATAAAGGGTTAAAAACTTGTGCCACAATGCATTGTTGGTTTTTTGATATACCCCTGATAACGAGAAAAGCCGCTCTGATGCGAGCGGCTTCCCCTATGAGCAGATCACTTTACTGCAGTAAATTGCTAAGTCTTTTCAATTCAATTTCTGCCGCTTTTGCCGCATAATTGAGGTTGATCATCCGGTAACCCGCATCTTCAAAACTTCTCTGCGCTTCGCGAACATCAATAATGGTGGCCTGAATCAGTTCGAAACGTTGTAATGTCAGGTCGAGGAGCTGCCTGCTGAGGCTGTAATTTTGCTTTTGAGTTTCCAGCTGTTCCAATGAGCTGAGGTAGGTTTGATACATTTTAACTACGCCCGCATTGTAATCTCTGAGTATAGAACTTCTTTGCAATTCTGCGCTGGATACGTTGATTTCAGCGGCTTGCTGTTGTCTTTTAAATGCCGATCCATTATAAATCGGTATGGAAAGGGTCAGACCTGCATTCGGCCCAACCGTTCTGTTGAGCAACGTAAAACCCGCAGCCGTCTGGTTTCGTGAATAATTGTAAGCTGTATTGAACCGCACAGTAGGATAGCGAAGTGCAGCCGTTTCCCTCACAATAAGCTCATTAATGCGAATTTGATGATCCGCCGCTTTTACGTCGGCATTCTGTGCAAGACGATCCATGATCGTATTCAGGTTCAGGTTATTCTCGACGGTAATGGTATCTTTTATGGTTACTGCGGATTTCGGATCCAGTGTAAGAATTCTTAAAAGCTCCGTTTTCGCCACCTGCGCGACCATTAACTGGTCCTGGAAAGTTTGATTAAGTGTATTTAAATCGATCTGAGCCTGAAAAAGATCCGCATTATTTGCCATTCCAGCCTCTTTCCTCACCTTTAATATTTCCAAACGCTTTTCGGATGCAGAAATAGAGGTACGGACTGTATTGAGGTAGCTCAACTGACGGACCACATCGTAATAGCTCGTCATTACTAATGCAATGGTATTCTGAATCTGGGAGTTAAGTAATTCCTGACTTTGGTATTGCAGTTCGGCAAGTCGTTTTTTTGTTGAGACAACCCGTTTTCCATTATAAAGCAACAACCCGACCGACAGACTAAGCTGTGTATTATTTCCGGCAGCTGCATTACGGTTGATATTTGTACCGTCATTCAACTTCTGCGTTACCTGCGTAATCTGCTCGGTATTTGCCGCATTTGCAGCTACCACGGGAAGTCCGCCCGCTACGCCGTAATTGTTAAGAACGGTGTTGATTTCAACGTTGTTTTTCGCAATCTCAATTTCATAATTGTTTTTCAATGCGGTGGCAATCGCTTCGTCTAAGGTTAAATTCAACGTGTCGGGTGCCTGGAAGCTGAATGCCTTGCTTCCATAAAGCAAAATAAACAACACTAACTTTTTGTTCTTAATAAGCGCGAGCGGGTTCATGCAAAAACAATATGGATTTATATAAAGATTTCAAAGACAGTTTTTTATCTAAACGGCGAGTTCTTCTGCCATTTTCTGTTCCTCTGTTTTCTTATGTTTTTTGGGTGAAATAAATGTGTAAACAGCCGGGATTACAAACAAGGTAAGTATCAGCGAAAACATCAACCCACCCACGATCACCACACCCAGTGGAACGCGGCTGGTTGCAGCTGCTCCGAGGCTCATCGCAATCGGTAATGCACCGAATGCGGTGGCAAGACTGGTCATCAGGATCGGTCTCAAACGCTGCGTTGCCGATTCCACAGCCGCCGCCATCCGGCTCATTCCCTGTTCTCTTTTCTGATTCGCGAATTCTACGATAAGAATCCCGTTTTTGGTTACCAGACCAATCAGCATAATCATCCCGATCTGAGAGAATATGTTGATCGTTAATCCAAAAAGATAAAGGCTGAGCAACGCGCCAGCTAATGCAAGCGGCACGGTAATCATGATAATAAATGGATCGGTAAAGCTTTCAAACTGTCCGGCTAGCACCAGATATACAAGTAATAAAGCGAGGCCAAATGCGAAGCTGGTGTTTGATGAGCTTTCTTCAAAATCGCGGGATGAGCCGACCAGTGAAGTTTGGAATGATTCGTCGAGCAGCTTGGCCGCGATCCTGCGCATGGCAGCGACGCCGTCACCGATCGTTTTTCCTTCCACCAATGATGCGGAAACAGTTGCGCTTTTGTAGCGGTTGTAGTGGTAAATGGTAGGCGGCCCGCTTTCTTCTCTCATTTGTACAACGGCTGTCAACGGAATGTTTTCGCCGCGACTGTTGCGTACATACAGTTTTGAAATGTCCGCCGGCTTGTTACGCTCAGTGCGTTCCACCTGTCCGATTACCTGATATTGCTGGCCGTTCATGATGAAGTACGCCAGCCTTCTCCCGCTGAATGCAGACTGGATCGCTGCTGCAACATCGGTTGTTGACAATCCGAGATCTCTCGCTTTTAGCCGATCGATCGTCAACCGGATCTCCGGTTTATTAAATTTCAGGTTTACATCCACATTCTGGAATGTGGGATCCTGGCGTGCTTCTTCAAGGAATTTTGGTAAAACATCAAATATTTTATCAAAATCCAGGTTTTGCAGAACAAACTGAACAGGTAACCCACCCCGGGAACCCTGACCTACGGAAATCGTTTGTTCCTGCGTCGCAAAGATCCGTGCGTCATTAAATCGTGAAAGCTTTTTGTTAATCTCCTGAGCCAGATCGTTCTGACTTTTCTTCCTCTCGTTGGCAGGGACCAGTCCGATACGCGCGGTACCACTGTTCATACCTCCCCCTCCAAATCCCGGCGTGGCCGTAAAGGTGAATGCCCGTTCCGGAATGGAATCGTTCAGGAAGTTGGAAAGCTGATCAGATACCTGCTGCATCTGGTTGAAACTGGTACCTTCCGGTGCCGACAAATTGAAACGGATACTATTCCTATCCTCCATTGGCGCCAGCTCACTTTGCAGATTTGTATAGGTAAACCAAATAATGACCCCGCAAACAGCCACCAGTACCCAGGCGATCCAGCGCGCCTTCATAAACCCGCGAAGTCCCCTGTTGTACCCATTTTCCATACCTGTGAAAAACGGTTCGGTTTTGTTGTAAAACCAGCCGTGGCCTGCGTTTTTGCGATTAAGAAATACATTAAGTACCGGTGTGATCGTCAATGAAACAAATGCGGAGATTAAAACGGCAGAGGCAACTACGATACCAAATTCCCGGAACAAACTACCCACGAAACCTTCCAGGAAGATCACGGGAAGGAACACCACCGCAAGCGTAAGAGAAGTAGATATTACTGCAAAGAAAATTTCCCGGCTTCCTTCCAATGCAGCCTGACGGATCGGAAGGCCACTTTCTAGCTTTCGAAAAATGTTTTCCGTGACAACAATACCATCATCCACCACAAGTCCGGTTGCCAGTACGATTCCAAGCAGGGTTAATATATTGATTGAAAACCCAAACAGGTACATGACAAAAAATGTCGCGACCAGCGAGATCGGAATATCGATGAGCGGTCGGATGGCAACGACAAAACTTCGGAAAAAGAAAAGAATTACGATAACAACCAGGGAAAACGCGATCAGCAGCGTTTCTTCCACTTCGAGAATGGACTGGCGGACAAGCCGCGTGTTATCCAGCAGCACATTAAATGTAATGTCTGATTTATTTGATTTTTGAATTTCAGCGAGGCGTTTGTTGAATTCGTCAGAAATTTCGACATAGTTCGCACCCGGTTGCGGGATCACGGCCAGCCCCACTGCATACATTCCGTTATACTTCCAGCTTTGTTCCTCGTTCTCAGGGCCTAGTTCTACTTTTGCGACGTTCGCCAGGCGTACAATCCCGGAACTATCGTTTCGGATCACCAGGTCGCTAAATTCTTTTTCGGTGGTGAGCCTGCCCATTGTTCTGATGGTAAGCTCGGTATTATCGCCATATATTTTCCCGGCAGGCATTTCAACGTTTTCAGAACTTAAAGTGGTTGAAATGTCATTGAAGGAAATTCCGTATGCGCTCATCTTGTCGGGATCAAGCCAAATGCGCATTGCGTAACGTTTTTGCCCGAATATATTAATGGCACTGACGCCGTCAATGGTCTGAAGACTTTGCTGCAACACATTTTCTGCATATTCACTCAATTCGAGCAAACCTTTTGACGGGCTTTGAACTGCTAAAAGCAGAATAAAGTCGCTGTTCGCGTCCGCTTTACTAACAACTGGCGGCGCGTCAACATCCTGAGGAAGATTGCGTTGTGCCTGGCTTACCTTGTCGCGTACGTCGTTCGCTGCACCTTCCAGGTCGGCTTCCAGGTTAAATTCAACGGTGATGTTACTGGACCCGATCTGGCTCGATGAGCTGATACTTTTGATCCCCGGGATACCATTTATACTTTTTTCAAGCGGCTCGGTGATCTGGCTTTCTACGATATCCGCATTAGCCCCGGTGTAACTCGTCCGGACGTTTACGACCGGAGGGTCAATGGCGGGATAATCGCGAAGTGATAAGAAGTTATATCCCACAACCCCAAAAAGGATGATGAGCAGGTTCATGACAACAGCCAATACGGGCCGTTTCAGGGATAGTTCAGAAATATTCATAGAATAAGTTTCAGAGGAATAGTCAATGTACCTTCGTACTTACCTTACAACTTTACGCTTTTTACGCTTCTCACTTTCACAGGAGCATCAGGACGGGCGAACAATACACCCGAAACTACCACGGTATCACCCACATTCAGGCCACTTGCCACCTCCACAACATCTTCCCGTCTATCGCCGGTTTCGATGGATACAAAAACTGCTTTGCCGCCTTTTACCGTCACAACTTTCTTACCCTGAGCTTCCGGGATAATGGAGTTAGTGGGGATCAGAATGCTGCTTTTATTGGAACTTGCACTTAAATATACTTTAGCAAAAGAACCCGGACTCGTCGTGCCGGAATTTAATACTGCCCGCACTGTAATGTTTCGGGTAGTCTGGTTTACCTGAGGTTCAAGTGCGATAATCCTGGCGGTTTCTCTCCTTCCTGCATTTTGATCCAGCAACACTTCCACGTTCGCACCTTTGGTTACGTATTTCTGATAACTTTCAGGGATCGTAAAGTCAATTCTAAGGTTCGAGAGTTGCTGCATGGTTGCAATGACATTATTCGGAGAGACATAAGAACCCGCACTCACTTTTCTAAGTCCTATCACGCCTGTAAACGGAGCTTTCACAACTGTTTTGTCAATCAATGTTTGCGTATAAGCCATATCTGCTTTCAATGTATTCACTTGATTCACAGCAAGATCATAATCGGCTTGATTAATTCCGTTCACGGCTACCAGTTGCTTCAACCGTTTCTCAGTTGTTTCCGCCAGTTCTAACTGGATCTTCGAGCGGTTTAACTGAGCTGCCAGGTCGGCACTGTTTATCCGTGCTATCACGGTTCCTTTCTGGACGGTTTTACCTTCGGGAACGTCGAGAAAAGTAAGCAAACCGCTTACTTCCGGCCTCAACTCAGCAAATTCGTTTGCGACAATTGTTCCATTCACTTCAACTTTATCACTGACCCTTTCGGATTTTGTGACTATCACGTCGACAATGGTAGGTCCGCCGCCGCCTTTTTGTTGAAAAGTGTCCTTTTTTTCACCACAGGAAAATAATAGAGGTAATGCAGCAGAAAAAAGCAAAGAGGAGAATAAAATTTTAGGAAATATGCCTGGAAATATAGATTTACTGATAGAATTCATAGCGGTTTTGAAATTCCGGGGCTTAAAGATTATGGGGCTGTTTAAAGAATTTAATATATTATCCTGAGAGTCGTACCCAAAATTATATATTAATCTAAAACGGATTAGACTTTTTTCTACTATAAAAGTTTAATTATGGAAAATATTTTAAAATGTGTCCCCAATGACTCTCAGCAAGGTGTCGCATTTCAGTTCTGTTTCTTCCCATTCATTTCCAGGAACCGAATCCCCGGTTATTCCAGCGCCCGCGAAGAAAGTGGCTTTTCCATCTTTAAAGCGGACGGTACGGAGGTTCACATAAAGATTACTGTCGCCTTCCATTTGCACCGGACCAAGAAACCCACTGTAAAACGACCGGTCGTACCCCTCGATTTCACTCAAAAATTTGAGGCTCGTAATTTTTGGAACCCCGCAAATTGCAGAAGTAGGATGCAAAAGCGGTAGCATGACAGACGCCAGTTCCGGAAAATTCAATGCAACGGTATCTACCTCAAAATCAGTTCTTAAATGGTATAAATTTCCAGCGAGTACCGTTTTCGGGCCGGTTTCTAAATACTCTCTCAACCGGATCTTTTTAAAGCATTCTACTATATACCGGCTTACCAGCGCGTGTTCTTCGATCTCCTTCTCATTCCAGCGGATCTCATATTTCGGGATAACTTCGTTTTTCTCGTTACGTCCTCCCTGCGTTCCAGCCAATGACATGGTTTTAAATATACCAGCGGACGTTTGCCGCACCAGCAGTTCGGGGCTGGCACCAAGCCACAGTTCATTTTGTTCAGGAAGATTAACCAGAGATATAAATGCATGCGGATACACCTTGGCCAGCTTGCAAAATGCTTCCGCGGGTTTAAAATGTTCGGAGTAGGGGAGCTCCTTTGTGCGGGAAAGCACTACCTTTTTAAATTGATTTTGCCGGATCGCCGAAACTGCCAGTTCAACCGTACGCTGAAAACGGCTTTTAGAATCCGCATCTGAAGGTAATGCGGTTACACCAATTTCATTGTGCGTTTCCGTTACCTGCTCCGATTTCCGGGTTTGCGAAAGCTCTACAAGTCTTTTGACTTCGGGATGTTCATTCCCGAGTTTGTTTTCGACAGCGGAGAGTTGATTTTCTTCTGAAAAAGTAAGTATAATGTCGCCTTCGAGAAAAAGAACATCTTTACCTTCTTCCCAGTGAAAATCACTGATTAGAAATCCTGGTGATAACCTTTCTATCTCGGGTTGAATCCGGCGAATGCCGTCGTTAATGGAAATAAGCAGCTTAATTTCGTTGGTATGAGGAAGGCGCCACAATGCGGAAGGAAATCCCATTAGCTTCGATGCTCCCCACAATTCCTGGATTTTTAATCCCTCAAAAAGCGAAATTTCATTCTCCGTTTCTACTGCCAGCATTTAAAATTTTGGTTTCTCGTTTGTTAATTCCTTGCAAAATAATGTCAGCGGCCCGCATTCACAATAGCGACTGTGAGGCGGCTGATGCACACTAATTTATCCTGCTCATTCGTAATCCGGATATCCCAGATATGTGTTGTCCGACCAACGTGTATCGGCGTGACCTTACCGTAAACAAACCCTTCTTTTACAGGCCTGAGGTGATTCGCATTAATTTCCAGACCAACTGCCTGCTGATTGTCGTCGGCGATCGTCAAATATGATGCGATACTGCCCAGCGTCTCTGCGAGTACTACCGAAGCTCCACCATGCAGTATACCAAACGGTTGATGCGTCCGGTTATCGACGGGCATCCTGGCGACAACATAATCTGCGCCGATTTCAGTAAACTCAATCCCGAGGTGATTTGATATGGTATTTTGGCTCAGAGCATGCAGCTGATCAATCGTCGGTGTTTTGGTAAACATATCTAAAAAATATATAAATTTGTATTGGCTTTATTGAGTTAAAAACAGGGTATTTGCAAAATTAATATTTAAATAGTACTATTTATTTTGAAAAGAAAATCTATATATCTCATTCGCCACGGTGAAACGGATTTTAATCGCAGAGGAGTTGTTCAGGGAAGCGGCGTAGATTCTTTGTTGAATGAATGGGGTGAAGCCCAGGCTGCTGCTTTTTTTGATGCCTATCAACATGTTCCTTTTGACAAAATTTATACTTCCGATCTAAAGCGAACACACCAAACTGTTCGTGGGTTCATCAAGCTTGGCATACCTCACGAAAGTTACGCCGGACTCAATGAAATTTCCTGGGGGGCCCGCGAAGGAAGGGAGCCCAATACCGGAGATAACAATTATTACCGTGAACTTGTAACAGCCTGGCGTAACGGACAGGTGGATCTTGCAGCCGAAGACGGTGAAAGTCCCGTGCAGGTCAGGGAGCGTCAGTTGCCGGTGATCGAAACGATCCTTTCACGTCCGCACGAACGAAATATTCTCATTGCCATGCACGGTCGTGCCATGCGCGTTTTGTTGACTGCCCTTTTCAATCAGCCACTGGTTAAAATGGATGATTATGAGCACAGTAATTTGTGCCTTTACAAAGTCAACTATTCTTATGATACCCAAAAATTTGACCTGGAAGTATCAAATGACATAACCCATTTGCTTTCGCTGGAAATTCCGCAAACTTTGTAAAAGCCGCTTGTGTAGATTCGTTTCCTTTGATGTAGTAAAACACGAAGGTTTAGAACGCAGTTTTACATTTGCGATTCATCAAAAGACATTCAGCGCAATCTAAACTTCATGTCCAAAAAACGTACTTATTGGACTCTACAAATTCTGGGCTGGACATTGCTTATCATGTTCGAGTATGTGCCTTATGTACTTGAATATGGTTTTGAGTTAAGCGAATTTTACACAGCTCTCGCAAATATTCTCCTCGGAATCTGTCTCACACACGTTTACCGGCTTGTTATCCGCAAATGGAACTGGTCGTCGCTTCCACTTCCCCGGCTTGCATTACGAGTAATAGGTTCGGTTTTATGGCTTGGGCTGATTATGACGATGATCAATCAGCCGATGGATCGTGAAATGCTCGAAAATAACCTGCTGAACCAGCCACTGATTTTTTGGGGATACTACGCTAACTGGTGTAAAAACCTGCTCGCCTGGATTTTGTCTTACACGGTTTATCATTATGTAGAACAAACCCGGTTAGCGAGCTATGAGAAGATCATGCTGAAAATGTCGATGAGAGAGGCCGAGGCAAAGGTTCTGCGTTCTCAACTTAATCCTCATTTTACATTTAATGCATTGAATAGCATTCGTGCACTGGTTTACGAAGATCCATCGAAAGCGCAGCTCAGTATCACGCAGCTTTCCAATATTCTGAGAAATTCTCTTCTCGCCGACCGGCGTAAAACGGTTGATCTGCAGGAAGAATTGAGAACGGTTGAGGACTATCTTGAACTTGAAAAAGTGCGTTACGAGGACCGACTAAGCTACACCATTACCACAAATCCACAGGCTATTTACTGGCAGGTGCCGCCGATGATGTTGCAAACGCTCGTCGAAAACGGGATCAAACACGGGGTATCCAAAGAAATGGGTGGCGGTTTTATCGAAGTAAAATCGGAAATTGCCAATGAGCTTCTGGTGATCACAATCTTCAATTCAGGAAATTTGGGGACCACGGAATCGGGTGGTGTAGGGCTGAAAAATACGGCCGAACGATTGTCCATTCTATATGGGAAAGGTGCTACGTTCAGGATCTTTCAGCAAAAGAAGGATGTCGTTTGTTCGGAAGTCAAAATTCCAATGTTGTCGGAGGGGGTTATGATGGTGGGGGAAGAATCGGGGACGGGTAACTAATTAAGTATTCAATATCTATTCATAATTCCTAACTGATCTGCCATGAGGACTTTAATTGTTGATGACGAGCGTTTAGCGAGAAACGAGTTAAAAAGGTTGCTCGAACCATATACCAAGATTGAAATCGTTGGAGAAGCTGCCAATGCGGAGGAAGCATTGAAGTTGATCGACGAATTGCAGCCGGAATTATTGTTTCTGGATATCCAAATGCCCGGCAAAAACGGGTTTGAACTGCTTTCATCCATTGAAGGTAAAACTCCGGAAGTAATCTTCACCACGGCCTACGACGAATATGCGATCAAGGCATTCGAATTCAATGCGTTGGATTACCTTTTAAAACCCATTGATACAGAACGACTTAAAGATACTATTCAGCGGATTGAGGAAAATCAGGCGCAGCCGGAAACGGCGGCACATCCGCACGAGCGCGTTGAAAAGGTTCTGGGCGCCAACGATCAGGTTTTTGTCAAAGACGGGGAGAAATGCTGGTTTGTGAAACTAGGTAAAATCAGATTGTTCGAATCCATGGGAAATTATGTTCGTCTGCATTTTGACGATCAAAAACCATTGGTGCTGAAATCGCTGAACAACCTGGAAGAAAGGCTAGATCCGAATACCTATTTCCGGGCTAATCGTAAACACATTATTAACCTGCATTGGATCGAGAAAATTGAGCCATGGTTCAGTGGCGGGCTTCTTGTAACACTTCAGGGTGGCGACAAAATCGAAATTTCACGTCGTCAGGCCATCCGTTTCAAGGAACTGATGAGTCTTTAAATGTCTGATCGAGTATGAGTATGTTTAGTTCTCCGAAAGTTATTTTCTGGTTTTCATTTGGGTCATTACTTTTCTTCGGGTGCGATACGGCATCAAAAAGGGAAAACGAAAAGATAAAAATTCTTCAGTCAGGTAAAGTCATTGAAACGAACTTCGGTGATTGTGATACTACAACTAATGCGGGTGTGGCGATCAAAGTCAGTTTGTGGGAGCCTTCGGACTCTACGAAGGCGGCCAGAGTAATTCGCGGGAGTCTGGCTAAAAAATTGATTCAACGCATTAACTCTTACGCCGACTCAGCGAGCATTGCCGCGAACCCCGCAGCGGTAGCGAGCGTCAAAGGTGCATTTGAAGTTTTCCAAAAGAATTACCTTGACTTTAAAAAACAAATGCCTGACGCTCCTGGCTGCTGGCAGGTTGATTTGAAAGGCGATACTGTCATGACCACCTCCAAAGCTCTGTTTTATCAGCTGGATCATTACGCATTTACCGGCGGAGCGCACCCCAATAGTTTCAGGTCATTTCATGCATTCGATGCAAAAACGGGCAATGAAAGAGAAATGAAAACATTTGTTACCGATTCGGTTGCGCTGTTGAAATTAGTCGAACAACATTTCAGAAAACTGGAAAAGCTAGGTCCCGAGGCTGATTTGGAACAATCGGGGTACTTTCTTTTGAATCATCGGTTTTTCATGCCTGCGAATTATGTTTTTACCTCAAATGGCCTGCTGTTTTACTATAATCCCTACGAAATAGCGCCATATGTACGCGGCGGCATCGAATTCACAATTACATATGCCGAGTTAGGCGAACTGGTGAAGAAAGATCAGATCTTTTAACTTAAAGTTCTCCGTCGTCGAGGAAGCTGTAAAAACCATCATCCGTAAATATCATATGATCAAGAATGGGCAGGTCGAGCAATTGGCCTGCCTCTTTTATTTGTAACGTCAACAGTTTGTCTGCGTGGCTTGGAATAAGTTGTCCGGAAGGATGATTGTGAACCAGGATCAGCGAACTCGCCAGATTTTCGATCGCCAGCTTGAATATCATTTTCACGTCCGCAACCGTACCCGATACGCCACCCACACTGACCTGTAAGGCCTTCATTACATAATTTCCCCGGTTCAACAGCAGGATCCAGAATTCCTCATTGGCCTTATCCAGCAGGTATTGACGCATTTCCAGGTAAACGGACTGAGAGCCGTTAATCTTCCTTTTCTTGTTCGTGAGAATATCACTTCGTCTGCGGCCAAGTTCAATTGCCGCGACAATCGTAATCGCTTTGGCATCGCCGATTCCTTTGATCTGCGTAAGATCAGGCACATTTAATTTCGCCAGCGCATTGATATTGTTACCGACCGATCCCATAATCCGCTTTCCTACATCCACCGCAGACATTTCAAACGTGCCCGAGCCAATAAGGATCGCAATTAGTTCTGCATCCGAAAGAGCCGACTTGCCTTTAAGTAATAATTTTTCCCGGGGGCGGTCTTCCTCAAACCAGGTACTGATGTTGTTGGGATTGTAAGACTTTCTTTTTTTGCGCATAACAAATACATTTCAGGTAGATGTATTTTAGACGCAGACAAGTACGAAAAGTCACAAATTATTTTTCCATTTGTGTGAGAGCAGCCCGAGCTTTGTTGTCGACGCTGTTTTTGTACTCATGTTTTTTGTAGGAAATTGCCTGCTTAAAATAGGCTGCTGCCTTCGCAAGGTCCTTTTTTGAGAGGTAAACATATCCTAGCTGCAACGCTGACAACGCGGCGAATCCAGGGGAAATATTTTGCGCCAGCTGAATCGAGCGCTGGAAATAAGGGGTTGCCTGAGAATTTTTTTCTAATTTTTGGAGGATCCGTGCCTTTCTGTAATTGAATTCTGCTTTTTCTGACTCCGATGGAAAATTTGTCTCTGTGCTGGTTTCGATCAGCTTATATGCTTCGGTGAGAAAACCGCCGTCTGTGGCATACCTCGCCCGGTAGAGAATTTTTTGCTGGGCTCCAATCTTGCCCGCGCTAAATTCCTGCGCTATTCTTTCTGCAAACTGGTCGGCCTCGATAATCGTTTTCCCAGAGGTTTTGATCTTACTGATGTATGCATTCGCTTCTGCACTCTTGTCCAAAAGCCAAAAGCACATAAAAATTTTGAAATTGCTATCCTTAATGTAGTTAAAACCTTTATACTGACTCAGAAACAGCTGATAATCACGAATCGCAGACGCGTAATTTCCCTTCTGTAAATGGATTTCCGCGCGTAGATAATTCAGGAATGGGAATGCGATGTAGGAGTTGCCGGTGGGTACGTCCATTAAAAATTCAGCGGCTTCTTCACTTTTCCCTTCTTTCATCCATACGGTTGTCGCGAAAAAGTGCAGCAGCAGATTATCGCGTTGTTCTTTCGGCCATTGTTTGAGTCGGGCCAATTGTGCGGCGCTTAATTGAAGTGTATAAGCATGCAATAGCAAATCAACCAGTTCCGCTTCCTGACGGAAAAAAGGTTCTTCCTTTTCGACTAGTCTGATCTCCGCGATACCTTCTTTTATGTTTCCTTTCAATCCCAGGATTCTTGCTACCCACGAGTAATTCTCTGGAATGGAGCCGATCAACACATGTAATAAACCGAGAGATTTGAGTGTCGGGAGAAAATCCGGAAATTTCCTGTGGTTTTCTTCCAGTAGCTTGTATGCCTTGATGATTTCCCAGGACCCGCCCACCTCGCTCCCGAACTTTAGTTTTGCAAATGCATTATGCAGTCGTATCTCGGCTTGCAGAAAGCGTTTATAGGGTGAATTGTCGGGAAGTTTGCCAATAATCTCCAGTCTTTTTCCCTCCTGTTCCGTAAACTGCTTGTAAGCAGCGATGTCTTCGGAAATTAGGAGATAGTGAAGATCTCCATAGCTGTCCAGGTAGGGAATAAATGCATTGATTTCCGGAGAAGACTTTTCACTTTCTACTAGTTGTCTCGCCGGGTTAAGACGAAGCTTTTGAATCTCGAAATAGGCTTTTTGTAATTTTGGCGAAAATTCGACGGTAATCTGGGCTACCGCATTCTTTGACAGACAAATACAGCTTAGAACTATGATGAAAACCAATCTGAACAATCTCCATTCCATTTTTTTTGACATAAAAAAAGGTTGTCTGCGAGGACAACCTTCTATGCTTTTTACTTTCAATATTATCTGCGTTGATGAACTGGCTCAACACTTTCGACATCTGCAAGAATACGTCCGCAATGTTCGCAAACAATCAATTTTTTGCGTTCACGAATGTCAGCCTGACGTTGTGGAGGAACAATACTGAAACAGCCACCACATGCGCCGCGAGAAACATGTACAACCGCGAGACCGTTCAATGAATTGTCACGGATCTTTTGATATGATTTCAGCAAGCGGTCTTCAACTTTCTTAATATGCTTTTCCCTTTCAGCGATCAGTGCTTTTTCCTCTGCCTCACTTTCGTTTGTTATTACAGAAAGTTCACCCTTTTTAGCTTTCAGATCTTCGTTTCTTTCATTCAGAACTGATTCTGCACGGTTTGCATCTTCTTCGATCAAACGGATCCGGGCTTTTGCTTCGTTTATTTTTTTGTCAGCAAGTTGCATATCCAGCTCCTGCAGTTCGATTTCTTTGGTGATTGCATCATATTCGCGGTTGTTGCGAACATTCATTTGTTGATCCTTATATTTTTTGATCAACTTTTCACCTTCTTTTTGCGCATTCTTGAAATTGTCTATTTCGGTATTCAGATTGGCAATTTCACTCTTGAATTTTCCTAAACGCGTTTCGAAACCGATAATTTCATCTTCCAGGTCGCGAACTTCTTCGGGAAGATCGCCGCGGGTTTTTAGTATTTCGTCAAGGCTTGAATCAATTTCCTGTAATTTCAGGAGAGCATCTAATTTTTGAGCGATTGTGTTTTCCATGTATGTCTTTAATGGACGTGTTTCAATGCGTAATAAGTGAAGATTGTCAATCGGATTTCAACAGGTAATCAGACTGATAAGTTGAGAGAAACTTAATTCTACACAAAGTATCGGACTGGATTGGTATTGACTTCCGACAAACAGAGTGCAAAATTACTAAATTTTCCTGACAAATGTTTATGAAGTAGAATTTTCGTGAAGACTTCACTTTCATAATGTCCGATGTCACAGATCATAATCTTGCCCTCTGCATCAAAGAATTCGTGGTATTTATAATCTGCTGAAACGAATACCTGAGCTCCTTGGCAAATTGCTTCCGGTAGCAAGAAACTCCCCGCACCGCCGCACACTGCGATTCTCTCAATATAATCAAACGCCGGCTCCGTGTATTTAACCACGGAAACCTGCATTTGACCTTTTAAATGTCTGAGAAAATCTTCTGATCGCATTGGTTGCGCCAACTCACCAATTGCTCCGGCTCCCACTTCCTGATTCTCATTTTCGAGGAGGGTCAGGTAATACGCGACTTCTTCATATGGATGTGCTGTTTTCAAAGCAGCGAGTATTTTCGATTCCAAATAGGAGGGGAACATCACTTCTGCACGATGCTCTGTCACTACTTCCAGCCTGCCAACATCGCCCAGCGTTGGGTTTGCGTTCTCACCTGGCAGGAAAGATCCGGTCCCACTGGTTTGAAAACTACAGTTCGAATAGTCACCGATTTTACCGGCACCTGCCTCGAAAAGTTTGCGGAGAATGGCCTGAGTATTTTCAACCGGTGAAAAAAAGGTGAGCTTGGTAAGAAGCTGCTTTTTAGGTAAGAGAACTTTCAAATTCCGCAATCCCAGGAGCTCCGCAATCTTCCAGTTTACTCCATGTTTGACGTGGTCAAGGTTAGTATGAATAGCATAAATGGCAATGTCGTTTTTAATTGCTTTGATGACGGTACGTTCAACGTAATTTTTCCCATTCAGTTTTTTCAAGCCCTTAAAAACGATCGGATGATGAGCTACAATGAGGTTGCACTTCTTTTCTATTGCCTCGGCAACGATTTCTTCGGTTACATCCAAAGTGAAAAGGATTCCATTTACTTCGGTTTGAGGGGAACCAACCAACAAGCCGGCATTATCATATCCTTCCTGATAGCTTATTGGCGCGAGTCTTTCCAGCTCGGCAGCAATGTCTTTTATATATGTCATTTTTATTCTGCGTCAACTATTTCATTTTCAGAATATTCAAATCAGAAGTCTGATATTTTACAAAGAAAATAACTAAATTGATGTTCTAAGTGTTGCAACGGAAATTTATAATGGTAATTTTGCACCACGTTTTACAGGAATAAGTTTGTAAAAAATCTGGTTTGGTAGTTCAGTTGGTTAGAATACATGCCTGTCACGCATGGGGTCGCGGGTTCGAGTCCCGTCCAGACCGCCAGAGAAAAGTTGCAGTTCTTTAAGTATTGGTTTGGTAGTTTAGTTGGTCAGAATACATGCCCGCCCGACGTTCGGTGTCACGCATGAGGCCAGCTTGAAGTTCTTTTTTTTAATGGTTTGGTAGTTCAGTTGGTTAGAATACATGCCTGTCACGCATGGGGTCGCGGGTTCGAGTCCCGTCCAGACCGCAAAAAGCTCAGAGAGATCTGGGCTTTTTTCATTTTACATGTAGTTCAGTTGGTTAGAATACATGCCTGTCCGACGTTCGGTGTCACGCATGGGGCCGCGTACGGAACGCCGCCCGGTTCGAGTCCCGTCCAGACCGCAAAAAGCTCAGAGAGATCTGGGCTTTTTTCATTTTACATGTAGTTCAGTTGGTTAGAATACATGCCCGCCCGACGTTCGGTGT
>NZ_JAJUXH010000018.1 GCF_021390245.1 Dyadobacter sp. CY323
CTTTCAGGTGAAACTTCCCAAAGCTTGGAAACAGCTAAAATACTGGTTTGACCAGAAGTGATCTGGGCTACCTTTTCGCGTTTGAACCACAGCGGTGGCCGCTCGTCGCTGAAAATCCGCTATTGACGGATCTTCAGTTTTGTACTTTTTTTCGAATTTAATTTTAAATCGCCCATGATAGTTTGCTCTCTGAAGGCAACCTATTTCAGGCAATGACAAAGAGCTAACGGCTAATAGCTAACAGCTCAAAGCTAATCCCTATGAAAAAATACGACTTACTTACCCTCGGACGCTCTTCCATTGATTTGTACTCTGCGAATGTCGGTAGCCCGTTTGAGAAGATTGAAGCATTCAATGCATTTGTAGGTGGCTGTCCTTTAAATATCGCTACCGGCAGTCGCAGATTGGGTTTGGAAACGGCGATTTTAACAGGGATTGGGAATGATCAGGTTGGGAATTTTATTAAACATTTTTTGGATCAGGAAGGTATTGTTACGGATTGGGTACCAACCATTGAAGGCACAAGAAGTTCTGCAGTAGTACTCGGCATTGAACCTCCTGACCGTTTTCCTTTGGTTTATTACCGTGAAAACTGCGCGGACATTAACCTGAACATCGATCACGTTTCGGCCATTCCATTTGAAGAATTTAAGGCCGCTGCATTTTCGGGGACCGCATTCAGCAAAGATCCGAGCCGGACGGCCATGTTTTTTGCACTCGAACTGGCGAAGAAAAACAAGGTAACCCGCCTACTCGATATCGATTTCCGCGCTGACCAGTGGTTTGACCCGCGTGCATTTGGCGTGACGATCCGTGCCGCATTAAGCAGCTTCAATATCGTTGTCGGGACGGAGGAAGAGATCTTGGCTACGTTCCTTACCGATAAAGAACAATTACTCATTAAACATCAGCAAATATCCGCACCCGAAATCCGTGGGAATATTGAAAATGCGATTCAGGAAATCCTTGCTTCGGGTGTAGAAACACTGGTTGTGAAAAGAGGAAAAGAAGGTGCGTCGATTTTCCAGCCGGGAAAAGAAGAAGTGAAAGTGCCGGGTTTTCCGGTGGAGGTTTTAAATGTACTCGGCGCTGGCGATGCATTTTGCGCAGGGTTTTCTTATGGTTTATTAAATGAATGGGACTTATATCAATGCGTGCGGATGGGAAATGCGTGCGGGGCGATCATTGTGACACGCGAAGGATGCGCGAATTTCATGCCTACTTATGACGAAGTAATGGCATTTGTAAAAAGCTACGGAGGGTTGTAATTAACTAGACTTGGTAAGTCTAGGCGTCCCCGACTAGGCGTCCCCGTCTTCAAGACTTGCCAAGTCTAAACTATTAAAAAAACGAAATGGAAAAATTACAGAATTATATTAATGGACAGTGGGTCGATAGTCATTCCGGCCATTTTGAGAATGTGTTGAACCCTGCCAATCAGGAGATTTTGGCCTTAGTCCCTTTCGGAAACCATCAGGATGTTGACGATGCAGCTTCTGCGGCCAATGCCGGTTTTCAGGAATGGAGAAGTACGCCGGTTTCGAAACGGGTTCAATATCTGTTTAAACTAAAAACCCTTCTGGAAGATAACCTGGACGACATTGCAAAAACCATTGTACTGGAATCGGGTAAAACGTTCCTGGAAGCAAAGGCCGAAATGGTACGGGCAATCGAAAATGTGGAAAATGCGTGTGGCATGCCTGCATTGATCCAGGGAGAGTTTTCGGAAGATATCGCAAAAGGAATTGACGAGTACATGATCCGGCAGCCGCTGGGCGTTTGTGCCTGCATTGCGCCATTTAACTTTCCGGGGATGATCACCTTCTGGTTTTTGCCTTATGCATTGGCTTGCGGCAACAGTTACATTATCAAACCGTCGGAAAAAGTGCCGTTGACCATGACCAAAATTGTGGGACTCATGGATCAGCTTGATCTTCCGAAAGGAGTTCTAAACCTTGTCCAGGGTGCTCGGGAAGTGGTCGATTCTATCCTTGAACATCCAGTCATTAAAGCGATCAGTTTTGTAGGATCTTCGAATGTAGCGAGGTATGTTTATTCCAAAGGTGCTGCTAATGGAAAGCGTGTACAGGCACAAGGCGGGGCCAAAAACCCCGTAATCGTACTGCCGGATGCAGATATTGACATGACTTCCCAAATCGTCATCGACAGCGTTTACGGCTGCGCAGGCCAGCGTTGCCTGGCCGCCTCGACGATCATCACAGTTGGCGAGCACAAAGACATCACCGAGAGTCTGGTTGAATCGGCAAAAACCCGAAAAACCGGCTTTGGACTCGATAGCGACGTATTAATGGGGCCGGTAATCACCGCAGAAAGTAAAAATCGCGTGCACTCCCTGATCGAAAAAGGCATCAGTGAAGGCGGGCGGGTACTCGTTGACGGAAGAAATACGACGGTTAGCGGATTTGAAAAAGGCAATTTCATCCAGCCAACCATCATTGAAGACATTCCACTGGACGGCGAACTTGCTACTACTGAGATCTTTGGCCCCGTACTCAGTCTCGTACACATCAACACCATCGACGAGGCAATCCGGTTTATCAACTCCGGCAAATATGGAAACATGGCTTGCATATTCACAAGTAGCGGCCTCAACGCCCGCAAGTTCCGCCACGAAGCAGAGGCAGGGAACATCGGTATCAACATCGGCGTAGCTGCACCAGTCGCACAATTCCCATTCTCAGGCTGGAAAGAAAGTTTTTACGGCGATCTGCACGGCCAAGGCAAACACGCCGTAGAATTCTTCACGCAAACAAAAGTGGTGATCGAGCGGTGGTTGAAGGAATGGAACAGGAAGTTTTGAGAAGCTAAAAGCTATTAGCTGTTAGCTGTTAGCTGTTAGCCTTTAGCTTTGTTGTTGTGCAGTTAAAGTATAGATATCTGAATAAATAATTTTAAATAAAGGCTAAAAGCTAATAGCTAACAGCTAATAGCTTTTAGCCAACAGCCAAAAAGCAACATTCAACTAACAATGACAACGAAACTAAAAACCGGCGTGATTGGGCTTGGACGGATTGGTCAGATCCATTTGAGTAACCTGGTACATCACATGCCCGACGCGGAGGTGATTATCGCCTCAGACCTGTCGCCGGCATCACATGCTTTTGCACATAACCTGGGAGTAGCAAATGTTACTACGGACGCCTACGATGTGATTAATCACCCCGAGGTGGAAGCGGTAATCATTTGCTCTCCTACCCCGTTTCACGTTCCCTACACCGTGGCCGCCGCCAATCGGAAGAAACATGTTTTTTGTGAAAAACCGCTCGATGTGACCCTGGAAGCTATTCTGGCTGCCGAAAAAGCAGTGAATGACAATCAGGTGAAATTAATGCTGGGATTTAACAGAAGATTCGATGCGAACTTCAACAATGTCAGGACATTGGTGGAAGCAAACAAAATCGGAGACCCGCATATTCTCCGTATTACAAGCCGCGACCCGGCACCGCCGCCGGTTGAATATCTTAAAATTTCAGGCGGGATCTTCCTGGATATGTCCATTCACGACTTTGATATGGCGCGCTACATTGTTGGTAGTGAGGTAAAAGAGGTTTTCGTAAAAGGAGATGCCCTGATCCATCCGGAGATCAAAGAATTTGGGGATATAGATACAGCCGTGATCGTGCTCACATTCGAAAATGGTGCGATTGGTGTGATCGACAACAGCCGAAAAGCAGTGTACGGGTACGATCAGCGGCTTGAAATTTTTGGATCAAAAGGTATGGCAAAAGCAGAAAACAATACCCCCGATACGCTGATCCATTTTGATGTCAATGGCGGACACAGCTCGCTACCATTGCATTTCTTCTTGGAAAGGTATGAAACGGCTTATCGCGTTTGTCTTAAATCCTTCATTGATTGTGTAAAAAATGATACCCCGTCGCCGGTAGATGCACATGACGGACTAATGGCCACTGCTATAGGCATCGCGGCAATGAAGTCTTTAACGGAAGGAAGAAGCGTAAAAATGGAAGAGATTTTGCAGTATGCGGCGGTTTAGCCATAAACGGCACATTTGTATTGTAGTTAGGATCTGTCATTTTTCGTCATTAGTAGTCATTTATTGTAATTTTCTGTAGAGCCCAGTCAGGACTGTCTTAGAGATCTCACAGCAGATAAGTTAAAAAAGTTTATAAGTTTGAAAATTGAAAGAACATTCCGGAATACGTGACAACATATGACTATAAATGACAATACCTGACTACAAATGACAATAACGAACTACTAAAACCAAACTAGGCCCCACACCCCACCCTAACCCCCCATCCGAATGTCCAATACCGGTTTGCAATCGCTGGATTATGTCGTTTTCTTTATTTACCTGATAGGCGTTTCAGCTTACGGATACTGGATTTACAAAAAGAAAAGTTCGAAAGAAGTAAGCTCTACCGACTACTTTCTGGCCGAGGGTTCGCTCACATTCTGGGCAATCGGAGCTTCCATTATTGCGTCCAACATTTCGGCAGAGCATTTTATCGGCATGTCGGGCTCGGGTTTTGCGATCGGACTTGCGATTTCTTCTTATGAATGGATGGCGGCAGCTTCGCTGATCGTCGTCGCGGTTTTTATCCTCCCGGTGTATCTCAAAAACAAAATTTACACCATGCCCCAGTTTCTGCGGGAAAGGTATAGCCCGACGGTCGCAACGATTATGGCGGTTTTTTGGCTGCTATTATATGTTTTTGTGAACCTGACCTCCATTTTATATCTGGGCGCGTTGGCTTTGGAAGTTACTGCCGGCCTCAATTTCAACTACGGAATTATTGGTCTGGGAATTTTCGCCGTAGTCATCACCATTGGCGGCATGAAGGTGATCGGCTATACCGATGTCGTTCAGGTAATCGTGCTGGTTCTGGGAGGTTTGGCCACTACCTATCTTGCATTAGATCTGGTTTCCCAACATTTCAACAAGCCGGGTATCTTTAATGCATTAAGCCTGCTCAAAAATGAAGCCGACTCGCATTTTCACATGATCTTACCAAAAGAAAATCCATTTTACAAGGATCTTCCCGGTTTGTCAGTAATTATCGGAGCAATGTGGATCAACAATCTGGCTTACTTTGGTTGCAATCAATACATCATTCAGCGCAGTCTGGGAGCCGACCTAAAAACCGCCCGGAAGGGAATTTTGTTTGCCGCATTATTAAAGTTACTGATCCCGATCATTGTGGTCATTCCAGGCATCGCGGCTTATGTTTTGTATCAAAATGGCATGTTCCAGCAAGAAATGCTCGATGGTGCCGGCGTCGTAAAGCCGGATCATGCCTACCCCGTTTTACTAAATTTACTTCCAGCTGGTTTGAAAGGAATGGCATTTGCGGCACTTACAGCGGCAATCGTAGCTTCGCTGGCGGGTAAAGCAAATAGTATATCCACCATTTTTACACTGGATATTTACAAACAATACATTGCCCCGAACGCAAGTGAAAAACAACTTGTGAGAATGGGTCGCTACACGATTTATGTGGCCATGGGAATCGGCGTTTTGATCGCGCCGCAGCTTCGGGCGCTCGATCAGGCCTACCAATTTATCCAGGAATACAGCAGCTTCATTACCCCGGGTGTATTCGCGATTTTCATTCTCGGTATGTTTTGGAAAAGAACCACGTCAGCCGCAGCACTTACCGCCGCATTATTGACAATCCCATTATCCACAGCAGGAAAATTTCTCGCCCCGGAAATCCCATTTCTGGATCGAATGGGCATCATTTTCCTGATCCTTTGCGCCGTAATCGTAGTAATGACCCTAGCTGATCCAAAAAGCAAACACAATCCAAAAGGTCTGGAAATCGAGAGTTCCATGTTCCGCCCAGGCAAAAGTTTCGTCATCGGGTCAATCATGATCTGCGGGGTACTGGCGGCATTGTATACAGTGTTTTGGTAGCTTTTAGCTTTTAGCTTTTAGCTTTTAGCTTTTAGCTTTTAGCTTTTAGCTTTTAGCTTTTAGCTTTTAGGAATATTTCTGTATTGACCAAAAAGGTTCAAGTGATAGTTAGAAAACTTTATAAAAAATAAAATAGCTAATAGCTAAAGGCTAACAGCTAAAAGCCAAAAAAATGCTTCTAACAACCAAAAAACTCTTCCGGCAATGCTACTCCCGCTATGCGATTCCGGCGGTGAATGTTTTTTTTATGGAAGAAATACATGGTCTTTTTGCAGCGGCGCAAGAGGCAAATGCGCCTTTTATTGTACAGACAACACCTTTTGCACGCGATTATGCCAATCCCGACATGCTTTTGTCGATGATCGGTGCGGCTTCGCGGATTTATCCCAAAGTAACCTTTGCCATCCACATGGACCATGGGTATGAAGAACACATTTTTGACGCCATTGAAAAAGGCGGTTATACTTCCGTGATGATTGATGCGTCGCACGAACCATTTGAGAAAAATGTGTCTCGTACGCAGGAAGTCGTGAGGCGGGCGCATGAGAAAAATATTAGCGTGGAAGCTGAACTGGGCGTTTTGGCTGGCGTGGAAGATGATCTTACCGTCGACGCGGCGCATTCGTTTTATACCAATCCGCAACAAGTTGAAGATTTTGTAAAAGCTACGGATTGTGATAGTCTCGCGATCGCGGTCGGTACCAGTCACGGCGCATATAAATTTTCCGGCGGACAGGGCTTGCAATTCCACATTCTGGAAGAAATTCAACAACGGTTGCCTGGATTCCCGCTGGTACTTCACGGCGGTTCCAATGTAATTCCCGAAGTGGTGGAACGGATTAACGCAGCGGGAGGAAAGCTAAAAACTGACGCAAAAGGAGTTCAGGAGGAAGAAATCAAGAAAGCGATCCCACTCGGTATCTGCAAAATCAATATTGCCACCGATACCAGACTACTCTGGACCATGGTTAACCGTGAGTTTTTTCGCAACAAGCCGGATGAATTTGCGCCGACCACACCCGGGAAGATTTTTATGGAAGAATACAAAAATTTTATGCTTAAAAAGTTTGACTTGTTCGGCTGCACAGGCAAAGCATTGGAATTTAATTAAATGAAACTATGACCAGACGACTTACCGTAGCGCAGGCTACCATAACCTATTTGAAAAATCAGTACATCGAACGGGATGGTATTGAAGAACCTTATTTTGGCGGCTGTTTTGGCATATTTGGTCACGGTAATGTGGCTGGCTTGGGCCAGGCTTTGCAGGAAAATCTCGATTTCAGGTATTATCAGAGTCGGAATGAGCAGTCGATGGTACATACGGCCGTTGCTTATGCCAAATTGAAAAACCGGCTGGGCGCATTTGTTTGCACCACTTCCATTGGTCCGGGTGCTACGAATATGATCACCGGAGCTGCATTGGCGACCATTAACCGGTTACCCGTTTTACTATTACCAGGCGACATTTTTGCTACCCGTGAGCCTAATCCGGTTCTGCAGCAACTGGAGAGTTCTTCGACCCAGGACATTTCGGTGAATGATTGTTTTAAACCTGTTTCAAAATACTGGGACCGCATTAATCGCCCCGAGCAGCTGATTTACTCACTCCCCGAAGTCATGCGCGTGCTGACCTCGCAAGCCGAAATGGGCGCAGTAACTTTATCCATGCCTCAGGATGTGCAAACGCACGCCTACGATTTTCCAGAGGAAATGTTTCAAAAGAAAGTCTGGCATGTGGGAAGGCCGAGGCCCGATCTGGATACATTAAAAAAAGCAGCCGAATGGATCAAAAATGCCAAAAATCCGGTAATCGTGGCGGGCGGCGGTGCTATTTACAGTGGTGCTACTGAGGTATTACATGATTTTGCAGCTAAAACTGGCATTCCCGTGGGAGAAACGTTTGCGGGAAAAGGCGCGGTACGTTACGATACACCATATAGCATTGGCGGACTGGGAGCTACCGGTACCAAATATGCCATTGAAATTACCAACGAAGCCGACGTCGTGATCGGCATCGGAACACGTTACAGTGACTTTACGACCGCGTCCAAATCCATTTTCAAAAATCCGGACGTTAAGTTTATTAATATCAATATCAATGAGTTCGACGCTTTCAAACAAGCTGCATTACCTGTGATCGGCGACGCGAAAGCGGTTTTGGAAGAGCTTTCTGCATTACTGGGAAATCACGAAGTGGAGCAGTCTTACCGTCAGCGTGTTGCGGATATGAACAAAGCCTGGGACGATGAGGTAACCCAGATTTATGCCGACGGAAACAGTACGGTCGCCCCCATTGATCAGGCGGTGGTGATCGGGACGCTGAATACATTCATGGAAGATCGTGATGTGATGATCAATGCGTCGGGAAGTGCGCCGGGCGATCTGCACAAATTATGGCGCGCCACCGATCCCAAGAACTTCCATCTGGAATACGGTTACTCCTGCATGGGTTACGAAATCGCCGCCGGGCTGGGCGCAAAAATGGCCGATCCAAGCCGTGAAATCTATGTCATTTGTGGTGATGGGGGTTATTTAATGAACAACCACGAGATCGTAACCGCCATTCAGGAAGGAGTCAAATTCACGATTTTATTGCTGAATAATAACGGATACGCCAGTATCGGCGGACTTTCAGAAAGCATTGGAGGCGAGCGTTTCGGCACCATGTACAAGTATCGTGACGAAACTTCGGGACAACTTGCCGGTAGTTTCCTGCCCGTAGATCTTGCCAAGAATGCGGAAAGTTTGGGCGCGATCGTGATCAAAGCGACCGATGGAAAATCATTGGAAGCTGCATTGGCACAATCCAAAACCAACGATCGCCTGACGGTCATTTACATTGAAACAAGCCTGTACCGCACTGTAAAAGGCTATAATGCCTGGTGGGAGGTTCCGGTTGCCGAAGTTTCGACCTCTCCCGGCGTACAAAAAGCATTTGAAACCTATACCGAGAACAAGAAAACGCAACGGATATTTATTTAGGTGTGAAATGTGAGATGTGAAATGTGAGATGTGAAGGGTGAAATGTAAAAAAGGGAAATGTGAAAAGAAGTGAAATGTAAGATGTGAAATGTAAAGAATGGAAATGTGAAATGTAAAATGTGAAGTGTGAAATGGCATCCCACATCTCACTTCAAGCACATCTCACATCTTACCCTTCACATCTTACCTCTCACCTCTCACCTCTCACCTCTCACCTCTCACATCTCACATCTAACCTCTCACTTCTCACATCTCACATCTCACTTCTCACACCTCACATCTTACAAAAACAATGAATTTCGAAAACATACAACTTGGCATTGCCCCTATCAACTGGACGAATGATGATATGCCGGAACTGGGCGGGGAAAATACGTTTGAGCAATGTATCAGTGAAATGGCGCTGGCTGGATTCACGGGCTGCGAAGTAGGAAACAAATTTCCGCGTGATACGAACGTGCTCAGGAAAGCGTTGGAATTGCGCGGTCTGCAGATTTGCAATCAATGGAACAGTTATGAGTTAACGACAAAAAGTTTTGACGAAAACAGAAAAAACTTTACCGAGTTGCTTGATTTCCTGGAAACCATGGGCGCCAAAGTGATAGGTGGCGGTGAGACAGGAAATAGTTGTCAGGGGCAAATGGACGTTCCCGTCTTTGAGGGAAAAGGAATGCTGAATACAAAAGATGAATGGAACAGTTTCACATTCGGGCTGAATGAGCTTGGGAAAATTGCACGTGACCAGGGAATGAAACTGGCATTTCACCATCATATGGGGACTTGCGTACAGACAATCGAGGAAACGGACCGGCTTTTGAATGAGACTGATCCCGAAAACGTTTTCCTGAATTATGATTGCGGACATTTTCATTTCGCCGGCGAAAATCCCGTGACCGCATTGAACAAATACATCGGACGTACTGCGCACATTCACCTGAAAGATGTGCGCCCGAATATGCTGCAACGCGTTCATGACGAAAGATTGAGTTTTTTGACAGCTGTAAAAAATGGCGTTTTCACCGTTCCGGGCGACTCCGAAGGCTGCATTGATTTCCCATCGCTTTTCGAAATCATAAAAAACAGTGACTACAACGGCTGGATCGTCCTCGAAGCAGAACAAGATCCCGCAAAAGCCAATCCACTCGAATACGCTATCATCGCCAGGAACTTCTTCCGGGGATTGACGGGGATTTGATCAGATTCTTTCTTCCCATTCCAACCCATTTCCCTGACCGTGCATACTTCATGATCAGGGAAATCCTCTTTAAGCCTTTTTGGTAAATTTTCGTCATGCAAAAGCTTCATAGAGCTGCTTGATATTTTTGGATGATAGCAACTTACTCGCAGCTTCAAGTAATGCTATTGCCTGCTCTTTCGAAACAGTTGGAAAGTCATCCAAAAACTCGTCAATAGATACCCCAGCTTCGAGGTGATCAAACAGAGACTCGATCGGGACGCGAGTTCCGCTAAATACGGGTTGACCATTTAATATTTCCTGGTCAATTGTAATTATCTGATTGATCAACATATCTTTTAGACGCTTTGTATCTAAATAAGTAACGCAAAATTTAAACACATTTTGTTTTCCCACCCTGTTTGGCGTTTACTCAGATATTTTTCTGCGTCCGCCACAATCCACCGCCGACATACGTATTAACAATATAATTCGTTAAACAACATTCTAACTAAAAAACGCTATGACGCATCAGTTTACCTGTATTTTATAAACTGACTAATATGTTACATTTCAAAAAGTTACACTTCGTTTTTGTACTAATTCTTGCGGCGTGTGTTACGGGGTGCAAGGAGAAGGACGTCGCTCCGGATGTTGATACTACACTTGATTCTACGACTGCTTCTGATTACAAGGCCGTAAATGCCTGGTTATACGAGATTATGAATGACGGGTATTTCTGGTACAAGGAAATGCCGGAAGAAACAAGTCTTGACGCAACAAGTGACCCATATGATTATTTCGAAAAGCTGGTTTATCAACGCCAGACGGTTGACCGTTTCTCGGCTGTCACAGATGACATTGACGCATTAGAAAATGAGTTTAATGGCATCAGCAAAATTTTTGGGATCAGTTATTCGCTTTCTTTCATTGATAACGGTAATTCCAACATCGGCATCTTCCTGAACTATGTTGTAAAAGGTAGCCCGGCGGATAAAGCTGGTTTGAAACGGGGTGATTTTCTGCTCAAAGTAAACGGTACTCAGCTCACATCCGCCAATTATCAATCCCTGCTCGGAGGTAGCGAAACCACAACTTTTACATTAGGTACACTCAATGGCGGCGCAATCGCTGCGGCAAGCCAAACCGTCTCCATCACAAAAGCGGAAGTTTCCGAAGACCCGGTCGCATTTTCAACAGTGATCTCCAAACCGGCATACGGGAAGACGATCGGCTACCTCGTTTATACCCAATTCGTGCCCGGAACGAGCGCCGACGATGAAAAGTACGACAATGAGCTCCGTCAGATATTTGCTGATTTCAAAAGCAAAGGTGTGAATGAACTTGTGCTGGATTTGCGGTTTAACTCGGGTGGGTACATTAGCTCGGCGGAAACGCTGGCTTCGCTGATTGGCAGGAATATTTCTTCTTCCAAGATTTTTTATACCGAACAATGGAACGACAAATACATTGCTTACTGGCAGAAAAACCAGGGAGCAAATGCATTGAATTATAACTTCCAGACCGAGGCAAACAACATCGGCAACAACCTGAACCGGGTTTTTGTATTAACCTCAAATTCAACGGCTTCGGCAAGTGAACTGGTCATTAACGGTTTGGAGCCTTATATGGAAGTGATCACCATCGGAGAAAATACAGCAGGTAAAAATCTGTTCGGATCGCTGATCGACGATGACGAAAACCGCTGGAAATGGGGTGCCTATGTGATGTTGGGACAAACAGCCAATGCCAATGGCGAGTCGGATTACGGGACGGTGAAGGGCATGACGCCGGACTATATTGTGGAAGATACGAATGTTCCCTACAAGCCTTTTGCCGATGAGAACGAAACATTGTTCCGAAAAGCATTGGATGTAATGGGAATTCCTGCACCTACCTCAATGCGAACTGCGGCAACAAAAACAGTTGATCCGTTCAAAAAATCACTTCGGGATGATCTTAAAACCCGCAAGAACCTGATGATCAGAACAGGCTCCCTGATGCGCGTTAATCCGTAAATTCTCACATTGGGTAAAAAACCATGCTCCGCACTGCCGCCATATAGTACGTTACTATCTGGCGGCAGTGCACTTTTATTTGGATAGCTAAAATCAAAAAAATTCAGATCCTGCATCTATTTCATTGTAATTGACGTAATTTTATTTCCGTTTTTGCTCACGTTTTTGGAATGATTGTGGCTGGTCTATGAGATTTAAAGTTTTCCTTACCATTGTTTTTCTTCCCTCCTTTTTGATTGCCGCGTTTGGTCAGACAGTCAAGCATACCTATCGTTTTTATGATGACCTGGCCGTAGCCCAGCCCGAATGCGGAAACCCTTTGAGTCAGGCGAAAGCATTGGGAGTTTGCGAGGCGGGTGACATTCCAGGCAAATTCGTTCAGGACATGCTTCCATGCGGCGTCCAAAGAACGGTTTATCAGAATAGTCTGAATTATGGACTTATGTACCCAAATACAGAAGGTGCGATCACGGAAACTTACACCATTCAGATGTACATCAAAATTGCCGACTGGGGAAAAACCTGGGCGAGAATTATTGATTTTTCAAACGGCGGCTCCGACCAGGGGATTTATTTTAAAGACAAAAACGGCTCAACAGACCGCTGCATTGATTTTTACCCATATGGAATCGCAGGGGCATGCCCATTTTTCAATAAATCAACTTATTATCTGCTGACATTCACGCGAAACGGACAAACCGGGATCATGGATGTGTACGTCGGCAACACATTATTTGCTTCGTACAATGACGCTGATGGAAGGTACGTCGGAAAAGCTGGCGTACCCATTTATATTTTCAGGGACGACTCATCTGTTTCCTGCGAATCGGGTGTCGCCAACTTTGCCTATTTGGGATTTAATAACAAGTATTTCAATCAGGCGGAGGTCGATAGTACATCCCGGGACATCTGTTACACGGCCAGCATCAATTCCTATGCAGAGTTTTCCATCTCCCCAAATCCAAGCTGCGGATTTCCAAAAGATATCACCATTACCTATACGGGCATTATCCCTGCACCTGGTACAGGCTATACTTTCGAGTGGGAATGGGATGGCGCAACGGTGATTTCAGGTTCCGGCATGGGGCCATACGTGGTAAGCTGGAATAGCGGCGGCAGTAAAAATGTGGGATTAAAAGTTACAAATCTGAAATGCGGAAACTCGCTCTTTAATCGGAAACAAGCTGTGATCAGCAGTCTGGATCTGACAACTTCCCTGATATCAGGCACTTGTGATACGGGCACGGATGGTACGCTCACCGTGACGGGCTCTCTCGGAATTCCACCTTATCAGTATTCCATTGATTCCGTCAACTATCAGACAGAAAACGTTTTCAAAATCTCCCCCGCTACTTACAGGGTTTTCGTAAAGGATGGCAACAATTGCACGACTGCGAAAACGGTTAACGTCCAGTTCAACAGCGACATTACCGTCCAAACTGTGGCCGACACGACCATTTGCACGGAAGAATCCATTACACTCTCTACAACCAGCAATGCGCAATCGTTTTCCTGGCAACCCCAGACTGGCCTGAGCGACGCAAACGCTCAAAACCCGATTGCAGCTCCCCCGACATCCATGCAATATGTGGTCACAGCTTCGCGAGGATTTTGTTCCCAAACCGATACAGTTAAAGTTATTGTCGCACCAAAAGTACAGGTGAACGTCACACCAGACGCTGTGATCGAATACAATGTACCTTTTCAACTCGCCGTTACTTCGCCGCAAATCCAAAGTGGATCTGATGCATTTTTCTTGTGGTCACCGTCCATTGGATTAAATAATCCAAACAGTCCTACGCCAATCGCCGTTTTGCAGGATAACCAGTCTTATACCGTCGAGGTAACATCGGAGCTGGGTTGCAAAGGTACCGGGCAGGTGAACCTGGCTATAAAAAGGCAGGAAAGTATCAACATCCCAACCGCATTTACTCCAAATGGCGATGGGCAAAATGAAGTACTTGTTCCTTTAATCCATGGCATTGAGTCGATCACGTATTTTAAGATCTACAACCGATGGGGCGAGCTTGTTTTTTACACCAATCAGCTTAATCAAGGTTGGGATGGGTATTTTAAAGGCGGATTACCCGTGATGGGGACGTATGTCTGGGAAGTGGAAGGTACCTCGGTGAAAGGAAAGGTAATCCACAAAAAAGGCTCGGTAATGCTTTTTAAGTAAAAAACGTCCTCTTTTTGAGAGAACGTTTTCATTATTTTTTATCAAAAAAAACCTAACTGATCCAGCTGAATTCGTAATTCAGATCGGGTATTTTCGTACGATCTGCAATTCTTCTCAGCCTGGAAGGCAGCGCCATCAGATAATCGCGCGCTTTTTCCGCCTTTTCATTCACATCGCGAATGGAGCCTATTTCCCATTCCACTAACAAAGAGTCTAAAATTTCGATGTAATCGTTGGTAGTATAAACACCCAGGCGTTGGGCTGCATCCGAAAAATGTGAGAATGTATCCCCCATTTTCACACCCGATTCACGCATAAAATGCGCAGGCATCACAATTTTTTTACGCATCATATCTTCCAATGCCAGAAGTAATTGTGACGCGTCAACTTCAAGTATGCGGCTCACGAATGTTTTATATGCTTTTGCATGACGCATTTCGTCGGAAGCGATCACGCCGCATATTTTCGATAAATGCGGGTTCCCGAATTTTTTAGCCAGCGTGGCAGTCCGTCTGTGAGAAACATTGGTTGCCAGCTCCTGAAAAGAGGTGTAAATAAAGTTGCGGTAAGGATCTCGGTCTGTGCCGATATCGAAACCATCGGCGATGAGATACTGTGTCGAAACTTCCATCGCACGCATGTTCACGCGACCCGACAGATATAAATACTTGTTGAGAAGGTCGCCGTGACGGTTTTCTTCGGCTGTCCAGGCACGTACCCATTTCACCCAACCGGATTCCGGCTCACCTACCTGATTGACCCCGATCACATCCATTAACCACGATTCATACGTCGGCAATGCTTCCTCGGTAATGGTGTCACCGATCAAAACGGCGATGTAATCGTAAGGCAGGTCGCGGCAACTTTCTTGCAATAATTTGACTTCACTCGCAAAATTATCATCTCTCGGATCCGGCAAAAAATCAGACGGTTGCCAATTTTCATCTATTGGTTTTAAGTATTCGGCCATCAGCCCACCCAGATCTTTTCCGATGTGCTGCATCACTTCTAGCCGTTCTGCAGAGAGTGCGGTATCCATTTTTACTTCGTTTTAAACTCAAAAATCTATTTTACAAAGAAAGCCAATTATATGTAAGTTTTAGCTGATAATTGTCATTTTGAATCTCATAAATAAGAATAAAACAAATCAGTTTTACACTATTTTTGCAGAAAAAACAGGGATGAAAAAAATACTCGATTACGTTTTAAGTACCCTCTACCTGATCCATTTCGGACTTACACTTCTCTTCTTTCATCTTGCCCAGGTCATTGCATATAATGTGTTTGGTAAAAATGCGCACCGCAAGGTGGTCGACTATCTCAATTTCTCACTGACCTACGGATTGTACCTCACCGGAGCTGAAATTACACTCAGAAAGCAATTCCAAATCCCCCATAACCGGCCGATCATTTTCGTCGCGAACCACCAGAGTACATTCGATATTTCACCGGTATACTGGTTCCTGCGAAAGTACCGTCCCCGTTTCGTTTCCAAAGTCGAGCTTAAAAAAGGCGTTCCAAGCATTTCATATAATTTACGTAAAAGCGGCGCTGCGATCATCGACCGGAAAGACGGTAAGCAGGCGATCGCCGAAATCGCGAGACTGGGTAAGCTGATCCAGGATGAAAAATCCTCAGCTCTTATTTTCCCGGAAGGCACGCGTACGGCGAGCGGCATTATGAAGCCATTTGTCACCGGCGGAGTGGCTACGTTATTAAAACGCGCACCCGACGCGCTTATCGTTCCGGTTGCAATCGATGGTACCGGGGCATTTAATCCCAAAGGCATTTTCCCATTGAAATCGTTCGCCAAACTCACCTGGACAATTCTCCCGGGCATTGAACCGGCGGGCAGGAAAGTAGAGGAAGTTCTGGCGGAAGCCCAGGAAGAGATTAGAAAAACGCTTCCGGTTTACACTTTATAATTTCCCCCAAAAGCTTTTTTTGATAGCTTATCAGCTGATTAAAAGGCAGATAGAAACCCGCGTTTTTATCTGCCTTTTTTGTTTTTACCTCCTTAACAATCCTTAACAATCGCCAATTAAACCTGGCTCAGAAAACACCCTCTAATCCATGAATTTCAACAAAAACTTAACTTTTAAACATTTAGTAGTCATGAAAAAGATATTGTTCGCCGCCGTGGTAGTTGCAGTAGGATTTACATCAGCATCCGCTCAGTACGGTCCACGTCACGATGACCGTGACCGCTACGAAAACCGTGACGACTACCGTCGCGGACCGATGACCGACATCAACAGGATGCAAAGGGAGGCCCGCCAGCAAATTGCGACCGGTGTGCAGCGCGGGACACTCACTTCCCGGGAAGCGAATGCATTAATGGCTCAATATGAACGAATTGAGGATCGCGAAAGAAAATTCAGCCACCGCGGACGTGTTTCTCCCCGTGAAGCGAGAATCCTTCGGGAAGACCTGCAAAGATTAATGGCGGATACCCGCAGAATGAGCGACCGCCGGGGCGACCACTGGGCACGCGATCGCAGAAGGTTTTAAATGGCAGTTGAAGGTTTAGGGTAATTTTTTGGAAATCTCCGGGTCGATGATCCGGAGGTTTTTTTATTTTTCGTCCCTAAAATACCTCACAAGCTTCACGTGCGATTTCTCAAATCCTTCACGCTGATAAAACCGGTGCGCATGCTCGCGGATATTTCGCGAAGTAACCTCCATTTGAATCGCGCCCGCGCTCTTTGCAAAATCCACAACACGCGCAATCAATGCTTTTCCAATTTTCAATGAACGAAATTCCGGCTCCACATACATTTCCTGGATTTCGGAGACGAGCGCCGCGTGATGTAGCAGAGGTTGAATGTGGCAGCTGACCATCCCCACCGGCTTGCCGGAAAGCTCGCCAAGGAAGTAGCGGATATTCGGGTTTTCTATGTTTTTATCAAATACAAAATCAAAACCTTCGCGGTTAAGCAACAAATCTTCTAATCCGCAGATCATTCTGTAAGCGGTATCACGGTCGGCAATGGTAACTTCCCGTATTGTAACCTGGGGCTGGTCCGTCATGTAGTTTAATGGAAGAAACGTTACTATCCTGAATTTTAAATCAAGCTAAAATAACGTTATTTCTGCGGCCAGAGAACGACTCTCCTTCCTTTTTCTCCCCAAATATCTTCCTGGTATTGTTTGCTTTCCTCCTGACTGAGAACGCTCATATCGAATCGGGTACCATCGCAATGATACGAAATACATCCAATGCAGGACATGATACTGACATAATAATTGATCAGCGTCTCTCCTTTTACGGTAACCGCGACAATTGTGGTATAGGAAGGATCTTTTGTTTTTGCCTCATCCACGAGAGCTTTCAGCCAGTTCAAATTATTAACGGGATCTTTTACGCCGCAGAGTTCAAGAGACGAGCCGGGGCTTTTATCCTTGCAGGAAAGCATTAATGCGAGAAGCAAAATGAGAGGTAGCGATTTTTTCATAGTAGTATGGATCAGGAACGTATCAGCCAGAATGACACCGGTTTTATTCCGAAAGTTGGAAGTAAAATTTATTAATAAAATCGAAACATATGGTTACAAAAATTCATCTATTTTTGAAGCAATCGACGATACCTGGCTATGAAAACATTATTATCAATCTGCCTTTGCATTTTTTCACTCTGCAGTTTTGCTCAAATCACTTTTGTGGATAGTAAAACGAGCTGGACGGAGCTTTCAAAAAAAGCAAAAGAGGAAAACAAAATCGTCTTTATACACCTCGAAAACAGCAAATGCGATCAATGCAATGAGGTTGCTACACAAGGTTTTAGCAGCCCGATCCTGAAAGAAAAATTCGATAAACACTTTGTTTCGGTCCGTTGCAATGTAGACACGGAAAATGGCGCAGACCTCCAAAAGCGGTTCGAGGTCAACAGTTCTCTCATTTCTTTGTTTATCGATCCGTCGGGTAATATCCTGGCCCGTTACAATGGATCGACCAGTTATTCGAAGCTCTACCTGGATCAGGCCGGGCTCGCATTAAGTCGCGTCGGTTCCAAACATGTAAATGAGTACATAAAAGAGTACAAAGCCGGGGAAAAATCAGCTGCGTTCCTGAAAGAATATCTTGGAAAACTGCGCGAATCACAGCTTTCTCTGGATAATGTGCTGGATGAATACGTGGATGGGCTACCGGACGATTCTTTAAATAACTTCAACACCATTCGATTTATCTACCAGCAAGGCCCATCGCTGGACAGCAAAGCATACAAACGCATTCGCTCGCTCACCAAACCTAGACTCATAGACAGTATGTATCAGTCCGTTCCGTTGGCGGAAGCGATTTCGATCAACAACGGCATTATCAATGCATCCATGAGAAATGCTGTCATGAAACGAAATGAATCACTGGCGCAGGCGGTCTCAGGTTTCACAATGGGTACCTACGGAGCAGATCGCGCAAAAGGCGTCGTCGAATCGGTAAAGATGATGCTCAATTACTATTATGCGGTGAGGGATACGACGAAATACCTGGCCACGGCCTCGGAATTCATTGAAAGAAATTACATGAATGTTTCGATCGATTTTCTCAAAAAGATAGACAGTCTCGAAGTTGTGAAGATGATGCCGAAAGATCCCATTCCCAAAAATGGCGTTACCGTACGCAGCTTCGGGGTACAGTCACCTTCCCAGTTCTACCACATTGAACTGAACAACCGCGCGTGGCATTTTTATGAAATGGCTGCCACTAAAACGGATCTAGAGAAAGCATTAAGCTGGTCGAAATTAGCCATCGATTGGAGCTCTAAGCTAGTTCGGAACGTGAATGACAGTAAAATTAACGGCAACCCGCGCTATAAGGATACATACGCTCATCTTCTGTACAAGCTGGACCGCCGCGACGAGGCTATCGAATGGCAGACAAAAGCAGTGGAAGAAGAAAAAGCCATGGGCCGAACGTCCGGATCTCTGGAAACCACACTTATTAAAATGAAGGCGGGAACGCTGTAAAAAACGATTTAGACAAATGCGCTTTCACCGGTAATCGCCCGGCCTACGATCAGCGAATTGATTTCCTTTGTTCCCTCGTACGAGTAAATGGCCTCGGCGTCGGCAACAAACCGGGCAATGTCGTATTCCAGTAAAATCCCATTTCCTCCAAAAAGCTCCCGCGCGTGATCCACAATGGAGCGCATTCTCAGTGTACAAAAAACCTTGGCTAATGAGGCATGTTCGTCGGTGAGTACGCCGCTATCCTGCAATTGCGACAACCTGTAAACCATCGTTTGCATGGCAGTAAGGTCGCCCAACATCGTTACCAGTAAATCCTGCACAAGCTGAAAACCGGCGATCGGTCTGCCAAACTGCTTTCTTTCCATGGTGTATTTCAAAGCGAGTTCATAAGCCCCCCGCCCACAGCCAACTGCCTGCCATGCAACCCCGGCGCGGGTCATGCGCAGCACATTGGCTGTATCTTTAAATGAATTGGCGTTCTGCAACCTGTCCGATTCTGGTACTATGCAATCTGTGAGTGTGATCAATGCGTTTTGAACGGTTCGCAAAGCCATTTTGTCCTGCATTTTCTCAGCCTTAAAACCCGGATTTCCTTTTTTCACAATAAATCCTTTTACCTGATTATCAGACAGATCCCTCGCCCAGATAATAGTTATATCCGAGAAAGTCGCATTCCCGATCCATTTCTTCTGTCCATTGATCACCCATTCATCCCCGATACGTTTGCAGGTCGTCGTAAGTCCACCGGCGGCACCCGATCCAACTTCCGGCTCCGTGAGACCAAACGCGCCGATGATTTTCATTTTTTGCATAATCGGTAGCCAGTATTGCTTTTGCTCCTCGGAGCCGCACATGTAAATCGACCCCATTGCAAGTCCGCTGTGAACACCGAAAAACGTTGAAACCGATGAATCGATCCGGGCCATTTCCATTGCTATAAACCCTTCCAGCAAGGCGGAGCGGCCAGCGCAGCCGTATCCTTTATAAGTAAGTCCGCAAATATCCAGCCTGGCCATAAGCGGGATAATATGCATCGGAAATTGTGCATTGTTCCAATAGTGATTGGCGATCGGTTTAATTTCCGTCTCCATGAATTCCCGCACCTTCATCTGGATCAGCTTATCTTCCGGAGATAATGTCCCTGTCAATTCGTAAAAGTCCCCATTTACCATCGGGGGTGCCTTTTTCTTTCCGGAACCTGCCTCCATAAACTTTAACATCTTCCCAAGATCTTCCTCGCTCATTTTGGAGACAACACCCATCATTTTGTTCAAATCCACCTTTTTTGAGAGCCTGGCTACTGCATTGATATCGATGGTTTTCAGTAAGGTCCTGATTTGAGTGAAAGATTCAAAAATGCTCATGATGATGGTTGCTATGTTATTTCTGATGAAAGATTAACCAAACAAAGGCAGGAAAATGGAAAATCTATCCCGTTTACACACATTCAAATGCATGTAAAAGTGTGGAAATTGAACGTGATTTCCCTCAGGAACGAGAATTGTTCACTCTTTAAAAACACCATATATATGAACACAAGCAAACAAAATCAGACGGAAAATATCGAGGGAAACACCCCGTCTCCTTCCGGACCGAAAGACAAAACCAGACACCAGGATGATAGTGAAAAACCGTCGAAGGTGGTAAAAAGAGAGGCGATCGAGGAATCTGAGGAAGAAAATATGACCGGTAAAAAAGGCTATAACGAAACGCCGCCGACCGTTCCGGTGAAAGGGAAGTAAATAAGACTTGCCAGGTTTTGGGAGATTAGACTTACCAGGTTTTGAAACCTGGTAAGTCTCTCTACCGCAACAAATTTTCAATCGCCGCAGCCAGATAGACCATAGGGGCGTTCCAGTTGATGGCTATTTCGTTGGAAGCGTACGAGCAATCGTCGTCAGTGAACGACTCGTCGGCGAATTTGCTGGTGTATGTAGTGCATTTATCCTGTTGCCCGGGATTAGGTCCGCCAGATAAAAGGCCGGGAATGGGATCGGCAATTTCATCAGCGATCGAAAGCCTATGGTGCGGATGCATCACTCTTTTTGACCCAAAACCTGTTAAAAAACAGAATCCAGTTGCATTTCTTCCAAGCAGATAATCCAGGTTTCCAAGTGCCGCCTGCATGTAAGCCTGATTCTTTTTGATGCTATATGCATAAATGAGCGCAATTCCCTGGTTAGCTGCCACCGAGCTGCTGCCCCAGGCATAATCCTTCGCGTTTTTACCCATTACGGTATGATAAGGCTGTTTTGGCAGGTCGACAAGCAGGTCATCCGCGAATTTTACCACGCTTGCTTTTAGCGGATCCGCGATATTACTCGCTAATTTTAACTCGTCACTAAACCGGATCAATGTATAATAGCCCAACGCCCTCACCTGGCTCCAAGTTGGTAGCGGCATCGGCTTATCAGTTTCCAGCGCAATTCCGTTCAAATAATCCGCTTTTCTTGTCAATGCATACATTTCAGCAGCAGCCCAAACCCATTCATCGGCAGCACTTCTATCGCCATATGCGCCCGTTACAATGTCCGGGTCAAACTTTTTATTCAATTCGTCCTGGTTATAAAAGATCGTTGGATTCTTCTTCGCCCACTCCCAACCCTTTACCGCCGCCGTTACGCATGAGTCGGCCAGACCAGGGAATTTGTTTTCAAAACCCTTCAAAATCCGGCCCGCCTGTGCGGTAACTGCGACAAAATCCAGGGTTGCGATCGTATTTTTCTGCACGACATAACGCGGGTTCTTGGCAGCATCGGGCATGATCATTCCGTCAAACCTGGGATTTGTCAGCTTGTGATAAACACCACCGTCACTCGGATCCTGCATCGTGAGCATCCAGCGTAAGTTATAGATTACCTCATCCAAAAGGTCGGGAACACCATTGTTACTTTCCGGAATGTCGACATTGAAATCCTCAAAATATGCTGGAAAATCTTCATACAAAGAAAGCAGCGTACCCATCGTAATTCCGGAATTTACGATGTACTTGTTGTAATCACCGGCGTCGTACCAGCCTTTTGGCGAATTAATTACCGCATTCTCGGCACGACCTTCGGATACGGCAGAAGCGTGAATGAGCACTTTATTGTCAGGATGTCCCGCTGGCCTGGCCCATTTACCTGCAAATTTTTCGGGAATGTCAATGGAAACGCGTTGATAGTAAAATCCCTTCAATGCCGCTCCTGCTACCTCGCGGTGCACCTTTTCCTTTATTTCAAAAGGATAGGATTTGCCAAGTCCGGGAACCTCCACCACATACTTACCTGGTTTCGTGATTTTTGTAAAATCCGCTAGCCGGCTTATTTTTCCGGAATGCTGGCTCGTTCTCGGCTCACTGAGCTGTCCTTTCAGAACACTTTTACCAGAGCCTACGGCCTTTATTTCAAATGCCAAATGTTTTTCCCCGACGACGACAGCTAATTTTTGAGCTTTCGGGTAAAAACCGATTTGATTAAGACGAATATCGGTAGAGACATTTTGGCCAAAAGAATTTGTCGCAAAAGCTGCAATCAGGATATGAAGTGGAATTGCTAAAAAGGATCTGAAAATTGACTTCATGCACATGGAAAAGTGGATGCTGGATTAGCGTTTAACTGAAAATAAGTCGGCTTTGGGCAGTCGGCTTTCGGCGGTCAGCGGTCGATCGCATTTTTGACAGCAGAACCGTTTGCCGAAAGCCGATCGCCGAAGTCTTCTATGCTACTTTCTTCGGCCCCACCGAATCATAAACAATCACCTTCTCCCACAAATGTGAGTATTCCTTGATGAAATCGAGGTGGATCGGGTGTGTCTGATAAATCTCTTCTTCTATAATATTTTTAAAAAAGCACATCCAGGAAAACGTGTAGTCCCGAACAATCACCGAACGGTTTGTCTCAGCGGGCTTACCGATGTGAACGTACTGGATCGTGGGAACTTTTGCCAGCTTGTGCAACCCCTCGAGTAACTTGGCTTCCTCCTGGGCGTTATTTGGATTTTTAAGGTAGAAATAAACGTGATGGATGAATAGCTCCTTTGTTTTTTCCGGTTCGGCGGCGAGGGGCGAAACTGCGGCAATAGTCGCCAGACCTGCATTTTGTAAAAACTTGCGTCTTGATTTGTCTTTCATGATTAGGTAAAGATATCCTATCCGAGATGATGAGTAATATGATTAAATGTCAAGAATACAATTTCTTCGCCCATTATCAAAGTTTCAGGCATTTTTAGCGACTTCTTCACCCAACCTTACAAGCTCTGTGACTGTTTTCCAATTTCGGGTCGTCGCCTTCTGTTTAAGTTTATTTTCAAAAAAATTATTGTTCAGTTTCGTTTTCCCATAGCCATCCGGACAAAACAAGTAGATCGCGTTTCCGGAAAAAATGAATTCGTCGGGTAAATATTTCTCTGTTTCGATCTTACTTACTTTTTCCAGGTCAGGACTATCAGAAAGAAAGGTCACGTGCAAATTGGCATTTTCCTCATTTCGGGATTTCAGAAAAGGATTATGTTCAAAAACCTTTCTGACTGTTTCCAAATCGAGAACGATAACAGGTACCGTCATTTTAAGCTGATCATTCAATTCCTTTTCGATCAATCTGGCGAGCTTTTCGGTTTCGGATGCTTTGTAATTAAAAATCACATTACCGCTCTGGATATACGTTTTAACGTCTTCAAAGCCGGCATCTCCCAACAGCTTCTGTAAAACCGGCATTTTGAGCATATTGCTCCCACTGACATTGATACCCCGTAAAATTGCTATGTAAGTTTCCCTTGCCATTTCGATAGGAATGATTAACCATTCACTTTATGAATAAACTAAATTATCTGGAATGTCACATCACAACTTTAAATAGCGGTGAAGCGTCACACCCACCTCATAAACATCCGGAAGAAGAAATACTGATTATAAAAGAAGGAAAGGAATTGTGGAAGCCTTGGTAAACGGCCAAATGAAAATCGTAAGTGCCGGCTCGGTGATTTGTCAGGCTTCCAATCATATGCAATGAAAATACGGGAAATACTCCGGCGACTTACTATGTATTCAGCTGGCATTCGCCGGGACAAAGAACTAATGAAGGTTATTTTGCTGAGAGTTTCGTTTTAATAACTCAGCAGGAATGGGGTACCTTTCAAGAATTGATTTCATTTTTTCCATCTTTCTTGAAAAAAATGCGTCAATTTTTTCTTCTTTGGTTTGGTCAATATCCGAAGACACTTTGATCGACTGTCCCTTTAATGCTCTTGTTCGCATATCATTTGGTTTATTAATGTTTGAAAATACAGATTATTTCAGATACATCAAAAAGGCATCATACCTTCCGCCCATTTGAAACTCAATCCATTCTCCTTCCCAATCTGGATATTCGCCAATAAAATTCTGTCCTAAATCACGATCCGCTTTTAAGCCAAAAATATGATAACGATTAAGAAGGTATTCAAGATTTTGGCCGATACCCATTTGATATTTTCTTGTTCTGGCTGCTGAACTTCCCGTTGCGAAGATGTATGCTTTTGGATTATCCTGTAAAAAATCAAAAACGGTATATGCAACAGTTGCTAGAATTTGGTTCATGTCGCCATTTCTTATTTGAATTAGGTCGTCCATCTGCTCGGCATTGGCGTCCCAAACTCCAAATCCCAAGTTATAAGAATCACCTCCCATGAAAGTGAAGATGACCCAGATTTCAATTTTACCTTGACCTCCCGCGCTAAAAAATTTGTACTTAGTACGGTTCAATTGAACTACGTCATACCTCTTTATATCCATTTGTTAAAGCGTGCGTTTCGGCAAGCCTCAATATAAAAAAATAGCCCCGGCGAGGCCGGGGCTATTTAACTAATGGTTTTTCTATTTATTAATAGTTCGTCTTCGCGTAGGCGGCTGCCATTTCGTTTAATGCAGCGTCTTTCAAATGCTCGGACGCGATCACCATACGGTACCGGAATGTGGTGGATTCACCTTTTTTCAATTTGAAATTCAGTGTTTCTTTCCCGTCACTTAACGCTTTCATTCCCAGCGGGTTCACAGCAAATAAGCCGTAACCTCTTGCATGCCAATAAGCAGGATAACCTACATTTTTAGGATGGTCTATAATCGCCACACTGATATTTTCATCCTTCATTTTGCCAGTCAGGTTGCACCAGATAGCCCGTTTTCCCCAAACAGCCTCACCTTCGATGCCGTTGCTGTTTCGATAATTTCCGGAGATTCCTTCATTGTTCATTACCGGTACTTTCGTTGCGATGCCAGCGGCATCTGTGAAAATTTCCGGTTTGTTTGAAGGAAGTTCCAGCTCGCGAGCCACCCGTATTGCATACATCCCATCTTTTATATCAGGCATTGCCACCTCCTCCAATACGGCCGTCAAAGTTGTGGAACGATCGATAATGCGCGTATCGCCTTTACCACTGAAAACATACGTGGTCGTTTCTTTCAGGGTCAGCGTCCCGCTTTTGTCCACCCAGTCGGCAGTTACTTTCAGCTCTCCTCTTTCTTTTCCACTTTTTACGGAAGTAATGCCGGTATGGATGATCGTCCCATATGCGCGTTTCGCATGATCCACTGCATCTGAATTGTTCCAGTAGTCGTTTCCATTGACGTCCTCATAATTCAGCCAGATACCCACGTGGTGCGGATGGTCGACGCGCTCGCCCGGACGCGGATCCAATGGCCAGCCCCGGGTAATCACCGTTCCCCGACCGGTTTGAATGGGGTACAGTACTGCCTTTTTCAAAACCTTTTCACCGGGATAGAAGTAAGATGTAAATGGTTTGCCATCAATTTTGACTTCAACCTTACTTTCCTTGTCATTCCTGACCAGATCAACTTTCTGCGCATGCACGATCGTCGCCATCGCTGCCAGCGAAAGTGTTGCAATTATTTTATTGGTATTTTTAAAATTCACGTCAGTCCGTCAGTTTATAAATCTTTGAATTTTAAACATTAACTCAAAACGATCTCTTTCTTTTTGTGATCCCAGCTCACTCTTTTGCCGGTATGCAAAGCTTGGGTAGCCATGATATTCGCCACTGAATGGTTAAAACCAACCCGTGCCGGCGCATTGGATTCCTTGCGGCTGCGGATACATTCCATCCAGTTTCGCATGTGAAGCGACGTCATCGGATCAGCTCCGGTGTTCGCGTCCGTCGCAATTTTATCGCCCGTCTTCAATGCCATTTCAGGAAGCAGATTTGCCTGCAGACCCATGGATTTCGCATCTTTTGCCTGCAAACCACCTTCTGGTGTGATCTTGTTCGTATCGAGGTTGATCATTCCGCCGTTGGAATAATAGTATTCCTTCACGCCGCCCGCCTCATTATTGAAACGCGAGGAATAGATCACCTGGAAACCCTTGCTTTTATCGTCAAAAGGGCCATATTCAAAGGCTGCGCTGAATGTATCTACATTAGTACGACCGTCTTTCCAGGTGTAAACACCACCATTTGCTACGACATTTCTTGGAGCTTCCAACCCTGAAAACCAGTGCACCGTATCAATCTGGTGGGCCATCCATTGTCCCGGAATACCCGATGAATAAGGATAAAATAAACGGAATTCAAGGTAAAAACGTGGGTTCCATGCTACTTTCGGACGGTTCAACAAAAAGCGGTCCCAATCCGTATCTTCTTTTCTGATCTGAGAAACAAGTTCTTTACGTCTCCACCGGCCAGGTTGGTTTACATTCCAGGTCATTTCAACCGTGGTAATGTCCCCGAATTTACCGGATTTGATGTATTCATAAGCCGCCCAGTAATTCGGCGCGCTTCTTCTTTGAGAACCTACCTGAACAATTTGTTTCGAAGCTTCTACCGCTTTCAATGCCACTTTCGCATCTTCCAGTGTTTCAGCAAACGGTTTTTCAACATATACATCCCGACCGGATTTCACCGCCTCGGCACAATGCAATGCATGTTGAAAATCAGCAGTACTGATGATCACAGCATCCACATCCTTGCGCCCAAGAAGTTCTTCATTATTACGAGCCTGGGCAAATTCAGTCGCGGCATACGGTTTCCCTTTCATAAATGCAGCAGCTTCATCACGGCGACGGTTCCAAAGATCGGAAACGCCCATAAATTCGAAATTCAATTCTTTTGCATGGTCCGAAAAACTGGGAGCCAGCGAACTTCTGAAACGATCGGAAAAACCGATGATGCCTACACGCACGCGGTCGTTTGCACCAATAATACGTTTGTAACTGGCAGCGCTGAATGCATTAGAACCTATTGCAACTCCTGCTGAGGCCAATGCTGTATTTTTCAAAAATTCCCTTCTACTGGTCATGATCGGATAATTTTCTTAAGTTAAATTTTGAATGTAATTCCCTGACTTTTATCGGCAATCAGTTGTAAATAATGGTTTGCCGATTATCTACTGTATTTTTCTGCCTTTTTTAAACGATACGGACTATTTGATTTCCCGGACTTTCAAACTGCGGAAAGAGACGTTATCGCCATGGTCCTGCAAAAGCAAATTCCCGCTCTGCGACATGCCAAAACCTTCAAAACCCTTAAATTTTGACTCGGCCACAAACTCCTTGAATTGCGGTGATCCACGCACGTATTCCACCACTTTATATCCATTCAGGAAATGCTGAACAGTGCCGTCTTTCTGAACCACAATGCGTCCCTGGTTCCATTCTCCGATTTTCTTCATTGAATTTTTAGGTCTGTCCGCAGGTATTACGTCATAAAAAGAAGCAATGGTACGGTTGCCGTTTTTCCCAAGTTTAGCATCCGGGTGCTTTTCATCATCGAGCACCTGGTATTCACAACCGATCCCCGATTTTCCTTTTGAATTAAATTTCTGATCAACAAAATACTTCACTCCGCTATTTGCCCCTTCCGTGAGTTTAAAATCAAATTCGAATTCAAATGCAGGTCCGAAAAGTTTTTTGGTAACAATGTCATTTCCAGTCTCAGAGCCGTCCGATTTGGAAATGGTAATGGTACCGTCGTTATGTGCCCAGCGTTTCGCAGGAAATTCAGTCCCGCCGTAGGAACGCCACTGATCCACCGATTTACCATCAAATAAAAGTGACCATCCCTGCGCCTTTTCAGCATTATCGAGCGCATTAGGGATCAAGTTTACGATCGAAATATTCGCAGGCGGACTCGGTTTGAGATTTGATGTTTTGATACGCACATTTTTCCAGCTAACCTGCGTCCCTTCCAGGTCTTTGTTACCGATGGCATGAACCTGCAGACAGATAAAACCGCTTGGCGTCATGTCGTCGATTACGTGGGCAATGGGTTTTCCATTTAAAAAAGTGCGGATCGAGGTTCCGATTGCTTCAATACGATATTTATTCCACTCATCCTTCATAAATGCTTTTTTGCCTTCGGGATTCAGGTCGAGCGGATAGAGCCAGCCACGCCGTGCCTCGTCGTACAAACCGGCTGAATAGGCGCGATCACTCGGATCGATCTCCACCTGATACCCATGTACGCGTCCATTCTGATACTCAGGCGTAGAAAGGCTGCGGATCTGAATGCCTGAATTGAGTTTATTATCGACTTTTACATCACATTCAAAAATAAAATCCCCATAGTTTTTCTCCGTTGTCAGGAAAGAATTAGGAGTTCCCATCACCGAAGTACCGACAATCGCGCCGTCTTTCACCTCATATTTAGCCTTTCCATTCAGCTGTTTCCAACCACTCAGGTCTTTTCCATTGAATAAATCCTGCCACCCATCTTTGGATTTTTGCCCATAAACCTGAGTAAGGGTCGCCATTAAAAAAAGGCTTAGAAGCGTAAATCTGTATTTTTTCATTTGAAAACTAAAATGTGTTTATCCGTTATCTCGTATAACGATTTTTTTAAGGAAGTACCCTTACAAAGTAGGCCCTCTAAATCTCCCAGAGGGAAAGTTGGTATCCGGAAAATGCCCTCTAAATCTCCCGAAGGGAGACTTGTTCTAACTAACGCAATTAAAAGTCTCCTTATGGAGAATTAGAGGCAACATCGAAGTCCTCTAAATCGGATACTTCAAACTCTCAGTAATATACTTTTTATTAATCTCCGCACAGACCAGCGGCGATTTTTCTGCATCAGGCACTCCGTCCAGTTCGATCACCGCCCAGCCTTTGAATTTAATTTTGTCCAAAGCCTTAAAAACCGCGGGTACATCCACCCTACCCTGACCCAGCTCCACGAACTTATAGCCATTTTTGTTGTCCGCTGGTTTTGTATCCTTTAAATGCAGTGCGTGAAGAATACTTTTGTATTTCACGATCGCCTCGTGCGGTTCGCCCCCGCCTTGTTTGTAATGTGCAATGTCGAGCAGTAGTTTGATATAACGCGGGTCCATTTCCTGTACGATCACATCCACCTCCTCGGGCGTTTCCCCCAGTTGGTTCATGTGATTATGGTAAGTCGCCTGCACGCCCAGGTCGGCCGTCTGCTTTCCGATCTCATTCATGACCTGCGCCAGTTTTTTCAATTCTTCCGTATTCGGCTTCCGGTCTTTTGGACGGAGACTGTTTGTGAGCTGCAATGCACTGCCTCCCAATGCCTTTACAAAACTGGCATGAGCAACATGCGTATCAACTGTACTCTCGAATTTAGCGGGATCGATCTCCACGTTTCCACTCGAAAACATGGCAAGGGTAAGGTTGTTTTTCGTTAATGCATCTTTCAGTTCCGAAACCTTATTCCGGTACGGCCCAAATGTATTGGCGCGGAGTTGAATGCCTTTATATCCCAAACCGGCCAGCTCGGTAATTGCCTGCTCGTCTTTTCCGCCCCAGGTAATGGAGGAATAGCCTATTTTGATATCTCCTTTTTTCATGAGCGATTCCGCCCAGGCATTTTCAGCGAGCAATGCAGGAAGGCCCAATGCTGCCGCCGAGAGTGACAATGTTTTGAGAAAATCCCTGCGGTCGCTTAACTTATTCGAATTCATGTGATTACGGATTATATTAAATTTTTATCTATTCTGATATGGTCCTAAAATAAGAAAGTCCCTGAATCAGAGACTTTCCTGCTTTTCTTAAGATTATTTGTTAATACCGCATTCAAACCATCTAATACCCAGGATTTTGTGGAAAAACAGACTTACCATCCGTGGTTTTTGCACTCCGGTCGATCTGCGTCTGAGGAATTGGACGTAATGCGTGAAACGCTTGGATATTGGCAGCTTGCGGGTTGTATTTTTTCACGCGTTCAACCAAAAGTCCCCACCGTTTCAGATCCAGCCAGCGGGTTTGCTCGCCAGCCAGTTCGCGGGCACGTTCCTCCATCACCGCCTCCATGTTTACACTCGCCGCAGGTAGCAACATCGCATCTTTTTTCCCAGGCCAGCCTGCTCTGTAACGCACCACATTCAATGCAGTGGCAGCGTCCGCGGTTTTGCCTGTTTGTACCAATGCTTCGGCAAGCATCAGGTACACATCCGCCAAACGGAATGCAAAGTAATCGCGGCTACCTGGTTCATAAGTAAGGTCAGGGCGTTTTGTGTCAAAGAATTTTTGCAATGTCGGGAAAAGCGCCTCGGAATAACGGCTTGGAACGAGCACCTGATATGGTTTTTTGGCACGCTCAGCGGCAGTCATTTCATATCCGGGAATGAAAATCGCAGTATCCCCGGCAGCGAACGTCACTTTTGCTTTCGAGTCATCGAAAGATGCCGCATTGTAGGTGCCCGGGTTATTTGACTTCCAGGTGTCACGGAACGATTTCTTGTAACGCGAATCATTTACGCGGTCTTTGAAAACCGTATTCAACAGATAATCAGTAGGTCTGAGTCTTTTAAACGGGCGACCGTAAAACACATCCCGTTTCATACCCGGCTGCACATCATACTGCATACCAAAATACAGGTGAAGGCTGTTTCCTAATGCATTGGTCAACGGATCGGCTGTGTACTGAATGGCGAAAACGACTTCACTGTTGGTCTGGTTGTTTTCATCAAAAACACTTGCGAAATCATCCAGCAGCTTGTAACCATAAAGCGTGGTCACGTTGGTACATAATGCAGCGGCTTTTGTAAAATCGTCGGCAGCTTTTGCACTCGAGTACGCTTTGGCAAGATAAACTTTGGCGAGAAGCGTTTCGGCAGCCGGTTTGGTTGCCCGGCCATAGTCAGCCGATTGTGCTTTTGGTTCCAGATCTGCAATGGCTTCATTCAGATCTTTGATGATCGCCGTATACATTTCAGCATCGGTAGCTCTTTTTGTTTCCTTGGTAGGGATCAGCGTTTCTGTCATGCGAAGGTCCACGCCACCATATTGCTGATGCAGAATGTAGTACAAATGGGCGCGTACAAACTTTGCTTCCGCTATCCGCAGCTTTTTGGTGGCATCGGCCACTCCTTCCACTTTCGGGGCACGTTCAATTACCGCATTGGCAGTGTTAATGCCTTTGTAAAGTTCGTCCCAGGTAGTGGCCAGATAATCAACCGTCGGATTTAATTGACCGTCGTAAAAGTGAAAACCTTTGTAACCACCATCCGCCCCGGTTGCGTAAATGTCCGTTCCGAACTCGCTCATCGTAAGTCCCTGCTGGGTTCCGTAATAGAACCGGAGTGAAGAATATGCCGATTTCACCGCATCTTCAAAACCCTTAGGCGTATTGATATAATCGTTGCCGATGCCCGAAATGATCTCTTCATCCAGCGTGTCTTTACAGGATTGACCTGCCAGCATCAGGGCCATTAAACCCATTGCTACTATTCGTATATTCATTTTTCCAATCTTCATTTTCATCAATGTTTTAAAGCTTTTTAAATAGGCTTTTTAGAATTTAACATTCAAACCCACGGTGATCACCATCGTTGCAGGGGTAATTCCGGTGCCACCTGCCGCCAGGCCTGTCGACTCCGGGTCCACACCATTGTATTTGGTACGGTACTCCGACCAGATAAATGGCTGCTGAATGCTTGAATACAGTCTCAGTGATTCCATACCCATTTTTTTCGCCATTGTCGGTGTGAAAGTATATCCTACGTTGATGTTACGAAGCTTCACGAACGTTCCGTCGAAATAGGTAAGCGTACTTCCGTAAACCGGGAATTCCTGGTTACTTTTTGGCCTTGGGAATTCGTTGGTAGGATTGTTGGGCGTCCAGTAATCCACTTTGATCTGCTGATAACGTCCCGCCAAAGCATTGTTATCATTATGGAAAGTACTGCGGATCAGAGCTCCCACGCGAGCGTAAAAGAAGAATGAAAGGTCAAAGCCTTTGAAAGTAAAACGGTTGGTGATACCTCCGCTGAAATCAGGCACATCGGAGCCGATGATCTCACGGTCGTCCGCATTGATCTTGCCATCTCCATTGATATCCTTGATCTTGATCTGTCCCACTTCCGAAGCGAAAGATTTTGCAGCATCCGCTTCATTGGTCTGCCATATACCGATTTTCCGGTAATTATAAACCGTACTTAATGGACGACCGATAAACCAGCCGTTTCCGACGTCATCCACTTTACCATTATACAGCGACAGGATCGCTTCCGTGTTTTTGGTAAACTGGAAATCCGTAGTCCATTTGAAGCTTGATGCAGCGCTCACGTTGATGGTGGAAAAGCCAAGCTCGACACCTCGGTTACGTGTTTCGCCGACATTACGTGTCACTGCGCTGAAACCGGTAGAGCCAGGAAGCTGATCGGAAAGCAGCAGGTCGTTGGTATGCGTTTCATAAAATTCAAGAGAACCCTGGATCCTTCCGCTCAGGAAACTAAAATCTAGACCAATGTTGGAAGTTGAAGAAGATTCCCACCTCAGATCGGGGTTACCGATGGTATTCGGACGGTATCCGTAAGCAGGAGTTGCTCCCCAGGCATATGCCGTTCTACCCAGTAATCCCTGTGTTTGATACGGTGAAACCCCCTGGTTACCCACTTTGCCCCATCCTACACGCACTTTCAACAGATCCAGCCAGGTAACTGATTTCATAAATGGCTCATTGCTCAGGTTCCAGCCCACCGCTATACCCGGAAAGTTACCATACTTGCTGTTTTCCCCAAACCGGCTCGAACCATCACGACGGATTGTCAATGTCAAAAGATATTTATCATTGAAATCGTAGTTGATGCGACCCATGTACGAGTTGATCGTCCATTCCGTCAACGTACTTCCCACACCCAGGATGGAAGTGGCTGCACCTAAATTATAAAACGATTGCGTCTCAGCAGGAACACCTTGTACGTTGGTTGAATAACCTTCAAAATCATCTCTCTGGATGGAGTGAAGCAATGTGACGTTCAGGTTATGTTTTCCTGCAAAGGTTTTGTTGTAGTTCAAAATGTTTTCAAGTGTATAATTGAACCCGAAACCACTTGCACTGGCAGCTTGCGCATCCCCGAATTTCCTGGCATTGGTCCTAGCCCCTATAAACCGGCCACCTCTCTGAATCGTAAGGTCGGGACCGAAGTTAATGCGGTATTTCAAACCTTCCAAAATTTTAAATTCAGTGAAAAGACTGTTAAAAATGCGGTAACGTCTGATCTGGTCGATCTGAGCACCCGGAACGATTTCCGCCAGCGGGTTGGTCAGCAAGGCATCATTGGTTGGGGAAAAGATCAGGTTTCCAGCATCGTCGTAAGGTGCGGCCAGCGGATTTTGGTTGATCGTCATCCCGTATGTGTTCAAGCTTTCGCCATTTTTGATACTATACATCGAGTACGATGAAAGCCCCACTTTCAGCCAGCTGTTGATGTTGTGGTCAATGTTGGCACGGAGCGACATACGCGTAAAATCCAGCCCTTCCACAATACCTTTGTCTTTGAAATAACCCCCCGAAACGTAGAACTGGGTTTTGTCATTACCACCCTGTACACCCAACGAATGGTTTGTCATAATCCCGTTTTTCAGGATCAGGTCCTGCCAGTCGGTGTTGGTGCCGTTTGCGATTCCCTTCGCAACATTGGGGTCACCACCAAGCACCGCCACTTTCGCATCAGCGGCGGCGTCAACCGTACCCGTTGGAACGTCCTGGCCGGCAGCGTTTTTGTAGCCACCCGTTGCCCGGTATGCCTCGCGAACGAATTCTGCAAACTCAGATCCGTTAAACAATTCGATTTTATCCAATGCTTTGGATGCACCCACATAACCGTCGTAGCTCACGGTGGTTTTTCCTTTCACTGCGCCCCTTTTGGTACTCACGATAATTACCCCGTTGGCACCTCTCGCACCATAAATAGCCGTCGCCGTAGCATCTTTCAGCACTTCCATGGATTGAATGTCATTGGGGTTCATGTCTTCATACCCGGCCGACAATGGAATTCCGTCAACCACATACAAGGGATCATTACCTGCATTAAATGACCTTCTGCCCCGGATCAGGATCTTGGGCACACTACCCGGTTTCGAACCTGCCTGGGTTACGTCCACACCAGCGGCGCGGCCTTGCAAAGCCTGGCCAAGGTTGGTAATCGGCATCTCGTTGATCTCCTTAGAGCCCACAGAAGAGATTGCGCCGGTCGTCTGGCTCTTTTTCTGCGTACCATACCCTACAACCACCACTTCGCCCAGGGTTTTGAGATCACTGGTAAGTGCAATATCGATAACACTTCTCGATCCAACATTCACTTCCTGCGTTACAAAACCAACCGCAGAAAACACGAGAATGCCCCCATCATCAGGCACATCAATTTTGAAATTTCCATCCACATCGGTATTGGTACCACTCCGGCTTCCTTTCAGGACAACCGAAACGCCTGGAATGGGCATATTATCTTCCACCGCAGTAATTTTCCCCGTCACGGACTTGTCAATCGTTACGGATACGGCTAATTCATCCCTGCCAGCAGCGGCATTACCCGGCATGCCCACACTGGTACAAATTACACCGATCATGGCCCATCGCATGAAGCGCTGGCCGACAGTAGTAAAGTTTTTTTTCATACGACTTCGTTTAGTTACTAGTAAAAATTTTGGATTGTAAAATGCTTGACGAGATAATATGCGACCACCCTTACAAAAATATTGCTATTTTTTCATGGAATAATTAAATAAGTGACTGCGCGGTTACTTTCCGTCATTAATATTGTTTGGGGTGAATAAATGCACTGATTTAGAAAAGGGCTGGGATAGAATAATTCCAATAAGTCTACTATTTGTACAGATAGTACAATTTTCAACCGGAACTCAGAATATAGATTCGGCGAGAGAATCGGAAATAATCAGGCGCATTTATTTATGCAATCGTTGTCGGGAACGTTGCCATTGTTTGCCGGATCAAATAATTTGTTTATAAAATATTAACAAATACTGATACAATATTTGCTGCACAAACGACGATGTAGAGAAGTATTTTGGACTATACCAAGATAAAACAAGAATTAGTTTAAGGGAAATTGGTCAGAAATAACGTTTATGACCTCGGATCTCAAAGGTTTGAGAAGAGAAAATAGAAGATAAAAAAGAGAAAAGTAACGGACATAATCAGCAGGATTATACCTCTGATTGTGAAATTGCCGTCAGTTCGTGCAGTAGTGTTCGTTTCGCGGTCGCCCCTGATCTCCAAGGTGCTGCGAATCCTGCCCCATATTGAATTTACCTCCTGGTTAGACAGTGAGTCCAGCTTCCATTCAGATGCGATCAGTACAAGTTCTCGGGCTTTATCCACCGTGTCTTTTCTGGACGGATACTTCAATATCCAGTTTTCCCAAAACGAGCGTATGGGAGGATCGTCCGGGAATCGCACCCATCGAATGAAGAGGTTTTCCATCGCCAACTCCTCTGCCGATAACTCTGAAAACGGTTTCATTTTTTAGCGCATTAAATTTTCAGCCTCACCCGAATCAAGCACGATTGCAACATCCTGTTGTTAATTCTTTGTTAAGCTTTTCATAGAAAAAAGAATGCATAATGCGGTTTATACTCACTAATAATCGTGACAGATAAATTCCGCATGCAGGATTTTGCGAAATGCATGTGCAACAATTAATATAAATTTTTTAGTGAATAATAGCATATAGTTCAGAACCGATGGGAGTCTAGGCATAAAGACATACTAAAACCACTGTTATGCTTCGGATACTCAAATTACTCCTGGCCAGCTCGCTGCTCGCGCATCCTGCAATGCCTCAGAACAAGGTTCTCCCCAAAGGCGAAGCCGAGGACCCGGCCTCAAAAGACAAGGAATATGGGCCCGTTTTACCGGGTGTAGGCGACAGGAAAGTCGTTGACCAGAAGCCTCCCGAAATTACGCTCAGCCCGGTTTCGAAGAATGTGTTAAAACTTCGCATCAGCGAGCGATTCGACACAACCGGATGTTACGTTCCGGCCAAGTACACATTACATAGCCAGGATGACCCTGATTACCAGAACTCCGTAACTCCCTCCAAAATCGGGAGACATTCGCATGTTACCGGTTTGGAGCAAATTTCGGGCGCGCCGAAAATCGCATTCGAGCTTTTCCTGATTTTTGATAAACCATTTAAAAATGGAGATTCTTACCAACTGAAAACCGGTGCGTTCAGTGATCTGGCGGGAAATGCAACGTCCGTTGAAACTACTTTCACATTCTCGGATCTCGTGATCTACGACAATGTGAAAGTGAACCAGGTCGGTTATCTGCCTGATAGTCCTAAACTTGGAAAACTTGGCAACTTTCTTGGCGACGCCTGGTTTATGCCTATTAATCAGGTAAATCCGCCTGCATTTCAGATTGTGAATGCATCCGCGGAAGTCGCATTCAGCGGTGTCGCGGGATATCTCAAAAGTGACTCTTCATTTAGCGGCGAGATGGTTTTCGAGCTGGATTTTTCGAGTTTCACGACACCCGGGACATACTATATATATGTACCCGGTTTTGGCCGGTCACATGATTTTAAAATAGGTGCAGATGTGTACGATGAAACCTATTACCATGCTGCGAGAGCATTGTTTTTTCAGCGGTCAGGTGATTTAGGTGAATCAAATGCAGGCATATGGACGAGAAGCGGCCTGCCTGCGGTCACTGCCGAAATTCACAGCTCCCACAATGCGTCGCCGTTGTCCAGCCCGACCGATTATCCGCCCGGAACGACAATACCGATGCAAAAAGGCTGGCTCGACGCAGGTGACTACGGCCGGTATGTTCCCACCGCGGCAAGTGCATTGTTCACCCTTTTTACTGCATTTGAAATATATCCTTTGAAATTCCCTGACAATCATCTCAACATTCCTGAAAGCAACAACAACATACCTGATCTCCTCGACGAGCTGAAATACGAAACCGATTGGCTGAAACAAATGCAGGCTCCCGATGGTGGCGTTTATTTTCGGGTAACGCCTGCAACATGGTCACCCGGACTCCCGGGAGAAGAAAATAGTACCTTATTTGTTTCGGAAAAAACAACCCAATCGACCGCATTGTTTGCCGCGGCGATGGCGATGGCTTACCGGAATTTTAAACCGTACTTCCCGGTCTACGCGAATTCCTGTCTCGCTCAGGCAAAGCTGGCCTGGCAGTTTCTGAACGCTCATCAAACTGCCTCTGCTCCGGTGAATGTTCCTGGCATTTCCGCCGGACCTTATCCCGATCCCGAAGACCGCGATAACCGGGCCTGGGCCGCAGCAGAGCTCTATAAATCGACCGGCGACGTGGTTTATAATGAAGCTTTTCAAACATTTTACGCCCAGATCCCCCACCAATTCCATGCGACAATGAGCTGGCAGCAGCATACGGTAAAGTCAATTTGGGCTTATTCTACGACCACTTTTCCGACGAATGTGGCTTTCGTTTCAGAATTTAAAAGCAAGCTGGAATCTGAGGTTTTGGTTAATTATTTCAACCGGACCATGCAGACACATGCGTATCATGGAGCTTATCATCATTTTAAAGGATACATTGGTTACGGGAGTTTTGGAATGGCCCAAAGTTACGCCTTCGATTACATCATGTTCAGCCATCTTCTTGGTAAACCTGAGCTGCTGAACCTTGCCAAAATACAGATTGATATCCCGCTCGGTAACAATCCGTTATCACAAAGTTTTATTACAGGTATCGGGAAGAATGTTCCTAAATATCCATTACACTGGTCTACTGTTCCCGGAAAGTTTCCCAACCCCGTTCCCGGTGTTCCTGTTTTTGGGCCCGCTGCTTCACTTTTAATGAACAGGCCGTCCAGCTTTGCCATTCAGGATTCCTCAAACCTGTACCCTTACGGATTTAAAAAGGAAGATCCGTACCCTGTCCTCAGAAGGTATACCGACGCCCGACAAGCTGTTGAAATGTCTGAATTTACAGTTCAGGAAATCGCAGTGACTGCTGCTGTTTTCGCTTATTTCAGCTCCGTTACCACGATTCCGCTCCCGGTAAAATTGAAAAGTTTTCAGGCCAAAAGTCAGGAATGCAATGTGTTGCTCGAATGGGAAACGAGCGAGGAAATCCACGCAGATTACTTTTCGCTGGAAAGAAGCGAGGATGGGAAGCGGTTTAAAGAAATCGGCCGCCAGCGTGCAATTGGTAACATTGCAACCGGGCAACAATATAGCTTTACAGACACATTAGCTCAGTTACATAATTACTATCGATTGAAACAAGTCGATATCGATGGGAAATTCGAGTTTTCCAGGATTGCATTTGCAGAAAATCCATGCGCCGGGATCCGGGTAAATATTCATCAAAACAAATTGAATGTGTATGAGGTCCGGGCACACTCCTCCGTACAAGACCAAAACGGAATCCTCAAAGTATTTCTGTTTAATATATCGGGAATGCAGAAAAAAGCATTTGACCTAAAACAGAACGAAACACTCAAACTAAACGCAACGGATCTTCCACCCGGAGTCTATATTATCAAGATCATGCATGGAGATACGCCGGTTTACACAGGTAAAATTCCTGTTTTCTAACCCGCACATTTTTTTTCATCCAAACAAAATGTGCCGATAGATCAATCATTTCCACCGGACAATCGCGCGTCACGGGGCCGAACCTGATTGTTCTCTGCCGAGGACTTATTTTGCAAATCACACTATCACACTGATCGGATTTGCAAAACCAACCGGACTACAACAGGGAACAACTGATCAAACAAATTTCCGAGGGCAGTGTGAATGCGTTTGGTCAGCTATATAGAAAACAGCACGACCGGGTATATGCCAAAGTGCTCAAAATCACCAGGTGCACGGACCTGGCAGCCGACCTGACGCAGGATGTTTTCCTCCGGATCTGGGAGTATCGGCTTCGATTAAAAGATGTAAAATCCCTGGAAGGCTACATTTCTGCAATTTCTAAAAACGTGGCGATCGATGCGCTGAACCGTTTGGCCAGAGAGAATAATACGCTTTTGGAAATCAGGTACCGACGCTCCACAAGTGACGAACACCCGACCAATCAGCTTACCATTGAAGAATTTAATGCATTACTGGTTCAGGCCATTGAGCGGCTGCCATTGAAAAGAAAGCGCATTTTCATTTCCTGCAAAGTGGAAGGCCAGAGTCACAGCTATGTCGCGTCCAAATATGGGATTTCAACCGGCACCGTCAATGATCACATTGTGAAAGCGACGAAATCGATCCGAAAGTTTTTTAAATGCCGGGACGCCTGAATTGTTGCAAAAGAAAAGATCGCGTACTTTTGCCGCTATTTCCACAAGACACAGTACCCAAAATTTACGCAATGACCTCGCATCAAATACGTCAGGCTTTTCTTGATTTTTTCCGCAGTAAAGAACATTTAATCGTCCCGTCGGCACCACTAGTCGCTAAAAACGACCCTACCCTGATGTTCAACAACTCGGGTATGGCCCAGTTTAAGGATTTCTTTCTGGGTAATGGCACTCCCCCATCGCGCCGGATTGCGGATACGCAGAAATGTTTGCGGGTTTCGGGAAAACACAATGACTTGGAGGATGTTGGTTTTGATACTTACCACCATACCATGTTCGAAATGCTCGGAAACTGGTCTTTCGGTGATTATTTTAAAAAAGAAGCCATTTCGTGGGCGTGGGAGCTTTTGACGGAAGTATATAAACTTCCAAAAGACAGGTTATATGTGTCTGTTTTTGAAGGTGACGTGAAAGATGGCGTGCCGTTTGATCAGGAAGCGTGGGATTTATGGAAACCAATTGTCGGTGAAGACCGGATTATTCTTGGTAACAAAAAGGACAATTTCTGGGAAATGGGCGATACCGGCCCATGCGGACCTTGTTCTGAGATCCATATTGATTTGCGCCCGGTTGCCGATGTGGCGGAAGTTTCAGGAAAATCGCTTGTGAATAATGATCACCCGCAGGTGGTTGAGATCTGGAACCTGGTATTCATGCAGTTTGAACGCAAGGCAGACGGATCGCTAAACCCGTTGCCGGCCACGCATGTGGATACCGGTATGGGTTTCGAGCGGCTTTGCATGGCGGTTCAGGCGAAGATTTCAAATTACGATACGGACGTTTTCCAGAATACCATTCAGGTTTTGGAGACATTATCCGGCAAAAAATATGGGGACAGTAATGAGCCGTTTGCTGACATCGCGATGCGCGTCATTTCCGACCACATCCGGGCAGTTGCATTTGCGATTACTGACGGCCAGCTTCCTTCCAACAACAAGGCTGGTTATGTGATCCGCCGCATTTTGCGCCGTGCAGTACGTTATGGATATTCCTACCTGGGTTTTCAGGAGCCATTTTTCTACAAACTGGTATCTGTGCTTTCGGAGCAGTTCAAAGACGTTTTCCCCGAACTGAAATCGCAGGAAGAGTTTGTCGCAAAGGTAATCTTGGAAGAAGAAAAGAGCTTTTTGCGGACATTGGAATCTGGTTTAAAACGGCTTGACGTAATCACCGCTTTCATGAAAGAAAAAGCATTGAATACCATCGCCGGAGATGAAGTCTTTGAATTGAGCGACACATTTGGTTTCCCCGTGGACCTTACCGCATTGATCGCGAGAGAAAAAGGGTTTCAGATCGATGAAGTTGGTTTTCAGGACGCATTGGCCGAGCAGAAAAAACGCTCACGGCAGGATGCGGCCAAAGAAGCGACCGACTGGATCGAACTTCGTGAGGCTGATGGCGTTGAGTTTCTAGGATACGATTTCGAAGAAACGCACAGCCACATTACAAAGTACCGCAAGGTTAAAACGAAAACCGGCGACGAATATCACATTGTATTGGACCGCACTCCATTTTATGCTGAAATGGGCGGACAAGTTGGAGATACCGGCGTTTTGGTACTGAATGAGGAAGGAAAGACCGTTTCCATTGTCGATACCAAGAAAGAAAATGATCTTTTTGTACATATTTCAAAAGATAAAAACCTCGACGATGCATTGCAGAATGCGGGCATAATTACTGCGAAGATCGACATTGCGCGACGCGAAAAAATCAAGTCCAATCACTCGGCGACGCATTTAATGTTGTCTTCGATGCGTGAGGTTCTGGGTACGCATATCGGGCAAAAAGGTTCTTATCTGAATGACGAGGTACTCCGGTTCGACTTTTCACATTTCGCCAAAGTATCGGAGGAGGAATTGAAAAAAATCGAAGACCGGGTTAATGAAAAAATTCGGGAAGACATCCTGCTGGACGAGCGGAGAAATGTACCTATTCAGCAGGCGCTGGATCAGGGAGCAACTGCGACTTTCGGGGAAAAATATGGCGACTTTGTTCGCCTGATCATATTCGACCCTACTTTTTCATTCGAACTTTGTGGCGGGACACACGTTCCGTCTACCGGCAAAATCGGTGTTTTCAAATTCATTTCCGAGGGTTCGGTTTCTGCCGGCGTGCGCCGCGTGGAAGCGGTTACCGGCGAAAAGGCGCTGCTACTCATGCGCGAACAGGAAGAAACTTTGAACAAGATCAAGGATTTACTAAAAAACCCAACCGATCTGATCAAAGCCGTTGAAAACCTGATTGACGAAAAAACTTCATTACAGAAAAAGATCGCGGCACTGGAGAACGAGAAGATCCAGGCACTTAAAGCATCTTTAATCGAGGATCTGGAAGAACACAGCACATTCAACCTGATTGTGAAACAAGTGGATGTACCCTCGGCCGAGTCATTGAAACAACTGTCATACGAGCTGCGCGACCAGGTCGAAAATCTGATTGCCGTATTCGGCACTGAAATCGCCGGCAAACCACAGCTTTCGGTGTTCATTGCCGAGAATATCGTTCAGGAAACCGGTTTGAATGCAGGAAAGATCGTGAAAGAACTTGCCAAAGAAATCCGTGGCGGCGGCGGCGGTCAGCCATTTTTTGCAACTGCCGGCGGATCCGATTCGACCGGGCTGGAAAGTGCATTGGAAAAAGCCCGCGAGCTTTTTTAATACAAATCATTTATGATCAGCCATATAGCAAAAGAGCGGCTTCCATTCGGAGCCGCTCTTTTGCGTTGAGTAAATGCACTAAACTATCTTACTCCTCAGCTTTCAGCTGACCTCTGATCTCTCCATTCGGGTATTTTTTCGAATGGATGTCAACATAATACGAGCCCGATTTCAGATCGGCGACTTGTGCTTCTGTCAAAGTGTCTGTAAATGCAAAGGGTGAGGTAAAAGTTGTTCCAAAATCGATCACAACGGCTCCTGTCGAATCTGCAGAACCTTTGTGAATGTGCCAGGCAGTCGGAGTAAATGCCGAATCTGCGGCGGTGGAATCTCCGGATGTAGAATCGCTGTACATGATGTTGATCCTCAACACTCTGCTTTCCTGATCCAAGGTACCACCTACTGAACCTGTCGCCGTTGATGGATTAGCCGGTACTTCGTTTGCCCCTGAAAGTGTTGTACTTACTTTCAGCTCAGGCAGCACGGGAGTTGGGTCTGTTGTGTCATCGTCATCATTACATCCCGCAACCATCCCGGCGATTAAAAACACACCCAAAAATGCTAATTTTCTCATAATGCTTTGTTTTAGTAAACAATTGGTTTGGCTGCATCACGCTAAAATAGCAGTCCCATGAGGATCATAGTCAACAAAGTACTGACTATGAGAAAATTACAATTTCATAAAAAATCGGAAAACTGTGTAAAAAAGCAACCCTTTGCTGAATTTTGAGCCAGTTTCCCGATTTTAACATATTTTTTTCTTTCTAAAATACACTTCCAGCGATTATGAGACCATAGCCAAAGCTCAGGTTGCCGCTTTATAGTGCTTTCTAGTGATTGATAATACTGTCGCATAATCTGATTTTCGTCCATATTCTCCGGATTTTCGGCGAGTAGTTTAAAGCTAAAACGGTACCTGTTTCGCGCCTTTTTTTGTACGTCCAGGTACACCACAGCGCAATTCCTGCTGATTGCAATGCGTGCGGCACCCGGCTGAACAAACGTCTTCATATTCATAAATTCAAGATGGTTTTTTACCGGGCCTGCAGGTCGCTGATCGGCAATGGTGATGAAAATAGCGGGAGCTTTGTGATCCCATTTCAGTACCGTGCGGTACCAATCCGACTTAGGAACAAGTTTTATCCCGAACCGGCTACGCATTTTCAGCAGCTTTTTATCCAAAAAACGGTTCGTCAATGGGGAATATGCAGCCAGTACATCACATTTGGCTACTAATGGAAGTGCAAGCAAATATTCCCAATTACCATAATGCGACGCCATCAAAACGATATCCTTCTTATCGGCAATCAACCGATGGACCAGCTCCATGTTATCATAACTGACGAGCTTGTTGAAGTTTCCGGATTTCAACTGACCGATCAGAAAAGGTTCAACGATCAGATCAGCCAGGTGCCTGAAATATTTTTTGGACAAGAGTTTAATTTCATTTTCAGAAATTACAGGAAAGCACTCAGCGAGATTTTGCACGATCACTTTCTTGCGATATGCCCACAGGTTATTGAAGATCAGATAGATAAGATCCGCTACTGAACGCCAACCGGCAAGAGCCAGCCGCAATTTGACGTTCTCCATTAAAGAATGATCTGTAAACCTGCATTGAACCCGACATAAACACCCTGAAAATCCTTGGTTCCGGTATTTTTCCAGATGAATTTCTTGATGAAGTCATAGCTGTCTTCCCGTTCGTAACTGATATAGTTAAACGTGGGTCCGGCGAACACCTCAAACCGCTGACCGATCTTATATGCAGGCAAAATGCGCAGTGAATTTTTGAAATAACTTCCACCTTTAAAGTCTGTCAGAGTCTGACTGACCGCTTCCAGGTTGATGCGAAACGGATCAGCCACCGGAATATGCGCCCCTAACCCGGCCTCAACACCATACAACGGTTCGTCGTTGTCTTTGAGATTATAACCTACCCCGGCAATCCCATACAAAACCCGGCCTCCCGAGCGAAATGAAGCCATCGTGGTCACCGTTTCGTCAACCGACAAACTGATTGATTTCTCCCCGTTTTTGATGAAGTTAAAAAGCGCAATCGGGTAATCGCTGCTGTCGGCGATGTTGATGAAACCCGCCAGTTGCACCCCTTTCACTTTTTTGGCCACATTGGCGAATCCCGAAATCTGCGAATTCACGTTTTGTGCTTTATTTAAAAAACCTGCTAATTGAAACCCATTGCCGTGTTTTGTTGCAATATTGGTAAAACCGGCAACCTGACCGGAATTCACTGCACCCGTAAGATTCATGAAGCCAGCGATTTGCGCACCCTTTGCCTCATTTTTGATAATGTTGGCAAAACCGGCCACCTGTGCACCTGACGCATTGTTCCCGATCACATTAATCGCCCCGGCAATCTGGGTTCCACTCGCGGAGCCTCCAATAATGTTGGCGGCACCTGTGATTTGCGCACCTTTTGCATTTTCCTTAATCAAACTCGAAACTCCTGATAATGTAAAACCAGTTTCTGCCTTGGATAATCCGGCGACGGCGTGAAACGAAAATTGGTTGGTATAGCTTGCAGCTTTTTGGCCATTGGAACTGATTGGATATACAAACCCGATATGAATTCTGGCGGTGCTGTCGTCTTGCGCAAACGTGGCAAGTGACAGAAGTGAGAAAATTGTAAAAATTACGGCTGTTTTAACTTGGCTAAAAATGTGATTTCTCATGACAATGCATTTAAAAGATTTGAAATAAATGCATCCAGTATTCCAGAAGCTCCAATTGCAGGCCTTCAATCCGGTCTCCTTGCTGAATGCAAAGTATCGACAACGTGAGAGGAGGTTACCCTAATTTTTGGGGGAAGAATTTAATTTTTTTAAAGTTTTAAGTTGGTTAAATTTGACTTGACCATTTGTTATCAAAAACAATGATGAGGACAGAAGAAGAAATAAGGCTGAACGAAAGTGTGAAAAGGCTCAGATTGGAGACTTTCGAAAAAGGTTATCCATTTATGTTAGTGGACAACGAAATCGCGCCGGATGGATTTATTAACGAATACTCTGACGGTTCTATGAAGCTAATGAAACTAGGCGCGGATAATCAGACAATCATTGAAGTAAGATCATTAAACTCAACGGAAATTAATCAGGTTCGGAATAGACATGGATTGCGTCAATTCCATTATGCCTGAGTTATATGTTATAACCGGCCCAAATGGAGCCGGGAAATCCTCCAATGCCTTAGGCCTCCTTCCAGCTGGTCTTAGTTTGCCGGTTTTCGACGGAGACAAGATCTACTACCAGCTTCTAAATAAATACTACCAAGAGTGCAAAGTTCTAAAGTATGCGAAGGAAAAAGCTGCTTCGGAACTTGAATTGATCTTCCTGGAACAAGTTGATCTTTCGATGAAACTTCAAAAAAGTTATGCGTATGAAGGCCATTTTACAAATGAAAACTCCTGGTCTGTGATACGACGTTTTAGAGAAAATGGCTATAAAATTGTTATGATCTATTTAGCTCTTGAAAATGTCGCTTTATCCCTTCAAAGAGTGGCAACGAGAGTTTCTCAAAACGGTCACCATGTCCCTCCGCTAAATGTCTATGACAATTTCTTCGGAAACATTGCGATGTTAGATAAAAACCTGGCACTTATAAACCGCTTAATTGTACTAGATAATGGTGGCCCTTGTTATGTTCATATTTTGACGATCGACGAACAACAAGTAAGCTATAAAAGCGAAAATGAAATTCCCCAATGGCTAAGAAATAATATGCCAAATCTGCTACATATCCTTACAAACTAAGATTCAAATTTTCACAACCTCCCATAACGCCAGCTAATCCCGGCCTGCCAGCCAAACCAGGACATAAGCTTGTCGCTGAAATCGAATCCGGGATAACCTTTTGGTGGGAATGTTTTGTAGCCCGGCTTTTTTTCTTTCACTTCATTTTGATAAACCGAAAAAGAAGGTCCGGCGAAGAGTAAGAACCGTTTGTTCAGCTTGTAGGTAGCGGCGGTCTGGAAAGAAAACAGATATGGGACATTTTCCCAACTCCCCTGGAAAATGTTTTGGCTCGAAAGTTCGGTGAAGAAACCCGCTTTTTTGAATGGAAAAAATTCCCGGCCGATGCCCGCACCGAATACATATGCTTTTTTATCTGCTGCAGTCGAGGCTCCTGCGTTCAGGATGCTGTAAAACTTATGCGTCCCCATTTTCAATGCGATATTAAATGGGACAATTTCGCTCGCGTAAATGGAAATGTTGGACGTGCTTTTCTTGATAAAATTAAACAGTCCGAAACTCACTCCTGCCGAACTATCTGCTACATTCACAATTCCCAATTGTACTCCCTTCAAATGTTTCGCATAATTGGCAGAGCCGACTTGCAATCCATGAAAGCCCTGACCAGCGAAATTTAATGCAGAAGATACCTGAATGCCGCGCGACTTACCTTTAACCACATTTGCTGCTCCGGCAACCTGGATTCCGTCAAACTCTCCCGACACCTGATTGTATGCCCCCGAAACCTGAATTCCCTTCCCATTTTCGGTGATCAACCCGATTGCCCCGGAAATTTGTCCGCCTGCCAAGGCGCTTTTAGCCTGATTAATAAACCCGCTGACCTGAACGCCACTTACCTGTTTTTTAACTGAACCGCTGAAACCCGAAACTTGCACGCCATGCAGCGAATCGAGGATCTGGTTCAGAAAACCAGCCACTTGCACTCCTTTTACGTGTCCGGAAACCAGGTTGAATACGCCCGCGATCTGCGCATAACGAACATCCTGCTTGGAAATGTTGAAACCGCCGGCAACCTCCACGCCGCTCACCCCGGCAGTATACCCTCCCAAAAGATTGAGCGAAACCTTATTGACTACCTGCGAACTCATTCTTCCATGCGTTCCTAAACCCGGTGTTAACGAGGCCTGATACGGTAGCGAAACAAAGAATTTACTTATGTTCCGACTTTGAGCCCGCAATTTTGCCGATAAAAACAACCTTCCAAGCCAACTCGCTTCCCCTTCTGAATACCGGACGATCAGCGGATCGAGGTCAACTGCTTTTTGAGCGAGGCTTACCCGGATATGCGTGTTTTCCTGAGTAGCAATAACAATTGTCGTGTCACTGTATCCTACCTTGCTGATGGTAATGTTGATCGGAAAAGCCCGGTCTTTGATTCGGAGCCTGAAATGACCATTATCCTCGGAAAGTGTGGAGATCAGCAGTTTTCTTGAATAAATACTGGCATAGTCAACGGGGGCGCGGGTTTCCAGATCTTCCACGTAACCGTCGATATGGACCGTTCTTTCCTTTTCAGCCGGCAGAATGATCACGTAATCGCCTTTTTCCTTGAATTGATATTTCATCTTGAAAAGCTGGTCGAGCACATTGGCAACCGTCTTCCCCGTTGCCTGGACCGTGACCAGACTATCCCCGGGAACAAGGTTACTGTTGTACGAGAAATAGAATTTCCCCTGCTCTTCGATCATTTTCAAAACCTGAAAAACCGGTTGCCCTTTCACAGAAATGGTAACCGGTTTGTTCAGAAGGTTTTGAGCGACACCAAAATAAGGGATCACAATCAGTAATGCAGAGAGTCTCAGCCTCTTGAGTAAGTTAAAGGTCAAAATCATTCCGAAAGATAAGTGCTATTTCAAAATGATTTGCTTTCCGTTATGTTGAACCTCCACACCCAATGTCGCACTGATCACCGACAAAATGCTATCTAATGACTTTTGCTCAAAAGTCGTATTGATCGTCATCGTTCTGATGCTGTCGTTTTTGATGACGATATCCGCGTCGAAAGACTCACTCAAAATTTCCGTCAGGCGCCATAGTGGTGTGTAATCGCAGATCAGTCTGCCCGTCCGGTAGTATTTGTGAAATTCCTCTCTCGTTTCTTCTTTCGTAAACGCGGCACCTGATTTGCTCACTGTCACTTTTTCCATCGGCCGGACTTTTACCATCCGCTGACTTTTAGCCACCTCTACCAACCCGGTTTCTACGATTACCTCCGTCTTTTTTGGGTTTTCTTTTACATTAAACGACGTCCCAACCACTTTCACAGTCACGTCGTTTACAGAAATGATAAATGGTTTTTCTTTGTTGGGTGTTACCTCAAAAAATGCTTCTCCTGTGAGTGCCACTCGTCGTGTATCCCCCGTAAAATTTGCGGGATATGAAAGAGTCGATTTCTTGTTCAAAGTAACTACGGAGCCGTCGGGTAAAGTATCAATCAAAGTTCGTGTGCCCGAGCGGACTACCATTTGTTCCGGGTTTTTCTGATTGTAAAACAACATGACAGCCAGCCAACCGGCGCAGACAGTCAGCGTAAGCATTGCTGCGATGCGCAGGATGCTGAGTGGTCGTTTTGGATATAATGGAAGCACTTTGGGCTCTTCCTTAGTCGTTTGCGTCCGTGTCTTGAATCGCTCCCAGGCTGCATTCTCGTCCACTTTTGTCCGCGCTTCCAGCCGCCTGCTTTGTTTCCAGATCATTTCAAAATGCTCAAAATAGCGCTGATTATCGTCACTATCCGAAAGCCACTGATTGATCTCGATCTGCTCTGCCAGAGTTGCCTCGTCCAGCAGGGATTTTACGAGCAGATCGTCCATATGATAATTTAGTTCTTGTTTCATGACTGATTAGATGAGGAAAAATAGAAGAAAGGATGCTGGCAGAAAATCGACCAGTTTGATTCTTAGAAGCCGCAAAGCCTTGCCCATTTGATTTTCAACTGTCTTCACCGGCAACTGCAGCCGGTCCGCGATCTCCTGATATTTCAATTCCTCAAACCGGCTCATTTGAAATATCGTGCGGCATTTTTCCGGCAATTCCTTTAATGCATTTTCCAGCCTGCTTTCCAACTCGGAAAGTTCGAGCCCGTGCGAAGTGTTGTTACTGTGTTCCATGTGATTGATGGCGTACGTGTGATAAGCTTCTTTGACTTTCAGGTGTTTGAGGTAATTCAGACTTTCGTGATAGACCGAACGGTAGAGGTACCCGCTCACAGATTCCCGGATTTCAATGTGGTCTGTCTTTTCCCATAACCTGCAAAACACATTCTGCACCATTTCTTCGGCCATGATATCGTCCCGCAAAATGGTGCAGGCATATGCATGAAGTCCTTTAAAATGCGACTTAAAAACCCTTTCGAATTCGGATTCCCTGTCCCGGCTTAAAACTGTTTGGTGATCCGCGATGGCTGCGTTCATTGCACTGATCTGATTGTGAATAAAATAAGCGCCCGACTTGGGCTGTTCATTGAAATGACAACCAGTCGGGCGCTTACCCTAATTATTCTCAGAAAATTCTTACGCTTAGTTCGGTTTCTTCGCCGCCTTATCCGCTTCTGTTTTATTGGTTTTGTACCGTTTGTCCGGCGTTCCGTCTTTTTTCAGGTTTTTGTTTTCAGCATAACGCTTATCCGGCGTTCCATCGGCTTTCAGTTTTTTATTCTCCGCATACCGTTTATCCGGTGTTCCGTCGGCTTTGGTTTTCACGGTGATCGACGTTTTGTCTTTCCCGGTTTGCTTGGTGGCTACCGTTGTTTTGGTAGTGGCTTTTGCCGGAGTTGCCGTTTGTGAAAATGCGGACGCAGAAACAGTCAGCAATGCGAGCAGTATCAATGCTTTCAGGTTTTTCATCTTCTTTGGATTAAAGTGCGACGTTTTGATTAAAAACTAAATGTAAACGTAACTACTAAAAAATCCAGCCAAAAATGTGTGTCAAATAAAATTTAATAGTGATTTAATGTAATTATTGTCTGTCCATTCACTGACATTACAAAGCACAAAAATCCACAGGCTACGGGTTTGATCATCTTCCACTGGCTGGGCACAAAATTCACTATCGAGTTCATGGGCCTATGGGAACAAATGCAGTCGTTGGTTAATTCTCAGCAAATGAAAAAATGGAGGTAATCACCGTTTCACAAACCTCAGTATACTTTTCCGGATCCCGTCAGTCAGCATTACGTGGTAAATGCCGGGTGAAAATGTATGTAGATCAACCTGGATTGTTTCAGCTGTTTTGTAAACGTCCGTTTTCAAACATTGCCCGTTACTGTTGTAAATGGAGATCAAAACCTCTGCCTCATTGCCTTCGTAGCTTACATTTACATAGTCTGAGGCCGGGTTTGGAAACAGAACGGTTTCTTTGTCAGTATCCGAAAATAAGACATACACAATGCGTGAAGGCGATTCGGTACCGTCCAAATCCACTTGTTTCAGCCGGTAATAATTCATTCCCGGCAAAGGATTTGAGTCGGTAAACTGATAATACATGGTTTCGCTGGTCGTTCCATTTCCTTCAACCTCACCGATCTTCTCGAATTGCAGGCCATTTTTGCTTCGTTCCACATCGAAATGACTATTATTGATTTCTGTGTAAGTAAACCATTTTAGTAAAGCAGTTTGATCCGGTAAGCTTCTGGCAGTCAGCTCCATGCCTGTTACTGGCAACGATCCGTCCACGGTAAATTCAGCGCGCTCGTACAAGCTCCATTTTCCGGCCGCATTTTTGGTACGGATGAATAAATAATGCTTCCCGTCGGTCGTGCCCACCGGAACCTGAATGGAAAACGTTTGTGTGATCTGAGGCCCGCCCGAAGTCAGGGCCAGCGGCGATGCATTGCCTAATCCGGGATCTGAGTCGATGAAATATTCGGCCGAAGCAATATTCGTAACGTCCATCCCGGGTGCAGAAATGTAAAACATTCGCTTTTCATAAAATCCCCATCGTCCCCCACTTTTAACCCGGATATACAGGTTGTGAAAGCCCGCTGGAAGCTCATTCAAGGAAATTACACCCGAAAACTGCACATTCCCACCCGAAGCAGTTGTTAAAGAAACCCCTTTTCCCACGCCTGGATCGGCATCAATGAAATACTCTGCTGCTGTCACATTCTCCGCGTCCGCGGGAGCTGCTGCGACGTAAAACATCCGCTTTTCGTAAAGCCCCCAGATCCCGGTCTCATATCTTACGCGGAAATACAGGTTGTGAAAACCGTTTGCTAATGAATTGGTTGGCATCGTGAAATTCAGATTAACCAATTCGCCGGCACTGCCAACCGGTACATTCGTAGCCTTTCCAACACCCGGATCCGCATCTACGAAATATTCTGCACGGTCGATATTCTGCGCCTGAGCTCCCAGATACAGGAGCCCAAGCAGCATGTATAAAATTGTCTTCATATCTGAATGTGTCAGTTATTTTTCCTTGCTGAAACCTGCACATTCAAACTTTGTCCTGGTGAAACGGTCGGATTGCTGATCGTCATATTGACCACGATCGGCAACCGTGCGCTGCGGCCGACAGCCCAGTTCAAGCTTCCCACAGCATCAAACAACAAACCGATATCTTTGCCGTCGCTGCCTTTGTTATCTGCCGGGCCGGAGGCGATTGAAAAATCCAGGTTAAAATCTGCTTTACCTGCGGTAATATCCGACTGCGAAGCCATTTGCGGATTTTCATTCGCGACATTACCTCCATTATTCACATTGTTTCCCGCCGCCCACGGTTCGTTCGTGCCGTTGCAGTCGAAAGTAAGGTTGTTTGAGAATGTAGAAAAAATGATATCGTTGTTACCAAATGACCTTTTTGAAAAGATGTTGTTACTCACCAGCAAATTCCGGCAGCTCGCGTTGAATGCGATAGTTTTGCTACCGCTGTAAAACACGTTATGGTTCACAATCACGTTGTTGCAATTAACAAGACTGCCAATAAAAGCTCCACCACCGAAAACGTTGTTCTGAATTGTTATGTCAAAATAGCCGTCATTGCCGCTGTTTCCTGCAATTCCCCCGTGGACAAAATTGCCTTCGATAAGCATATTAGAGTATTTGGTACCCTTATTTGCCGAACTCATATGAATATAATTGAGCGAGTTACGGATAATTCGGAAGCCACTGTTATTCACAAAACCCGGCAATAACAAACTGTTTATAATCAACCCATGGATCTCACTTCCATTATTATCCCCAGCGACCTCCATGTTGTTTACGAATGTGATGTTACCGACTTCCGCCGTGAGCGGATTGTCTTTTGAGGGATAAAAACCCGGCCCGATCAGCGTGAGCGCCTTTTCGGCAATGGATACATTTCCATACGAATCCTGAGAGCCGTGAATATATAGCGTGTCTCCGTTCTGGGATTGATCAATGGCCGTTTGGAGATTATTAAATTGTGCGCCGCCATCGGCCCGGTTGTTTACGGTTCGGACAGTCGCGTTGGAATGGGTAGCGAACGCCACCAGGAATAAGAATACAACTTTTTTCATGACTAATTTTTGATTGAATTAAGATGCGAACTTAGACCAGGCAGAAAAGAACAAAAAGCGGAGAACGGGATCAGTCGACAAACAACCCACCTCGTCGACAAAAGGTGTTTATTTGCATAATGAAATCTATGAAGCGTTCCTCATGAATATGCAACAACTGGAGTATATCGTCGCCGTCGATAACTACCGCCATTTTGTCCACGCGGCGGAACATTGCCATGTAACCCAGCCTACGCTTTCGATGATGATCAGAAAGTTGGAAGAAGAACTGGCCGTTAAAATTTTTGACCGTACAAAACAGCCGATCGTCCCGACGAGCATTGGCCGGGATATCATTGATCAGGCAAAAGTCATTCTTTCCGAGGCTTCGCGAATGAATGAAATTGCCAAGCATTTTAATGGCGATCTGTCCGGCGAATTGCGGGTTGGTATCATTCCCACGATTGCTCCATACCTGCTGCCGCACGTTGTAAATCCATTTATTACCAATTATCCGGACATCAGGCTGCATGTTTCGGAGATGATTACCGAGCGGATTATTACAGAACTCAAACTTGGCAATCTGGATGTGGGCATTATTGCCTCACTCTCGGAGGAAAGCAGCCTGCGGGAGATCCCATTGTACAAGGAACGATTTTATGCATTTGTGTCCGAGAATACCGGACTTTATGCCAAACAGTATATTTTACCCACGGATATTGAACCGAATGAACTTTGGTTGCTTGAAGAAGGGCACTGTTTTCGGACGCAGATCCAGCGGTTGTGCGAGCTCAGCCGGAACAGCCAGTTTGGCAGCAGTTTTAGCTACCGTTCAGGAAGCATTGAAACGTTGATACGGATGGTAGAAAAAAACGGGGGGATTACCATTCTTCCTGAAATGGCGGTTATGGAGCTTTCGGAGGAACAAAAAAAGCATATCCGGCATTTTAGGTTTCCGGAGCCGGCGCGGGAAGTGTGCCTGATCGTGAACCGAGAACAGATGAAAACCAGGCTGATCGATGCGTTGAAAGCGGGAATTACTGCATATTTGCCACAAGAAATTTTTGAAACAAATACTGAAATACGCGTTTTGTAAGATGAGTACGATAACAACAAGACAGGCTTACGACAAATGGTCGGAGCAATATGATACGAATGTGAATAAAACCCGGGATCTGGAAGCGAAGGCATTGCGTCAGGTGCTGGCGGATAAAAACTTTTCGAATGTACTGGAAATCGGCTGTGGTACCGGGAAAAATTCGTTATACCTGATCACCAAAACCGAGCATCTCACAGCGGCGGACCTTTCGGAAGAAATGCTGGCGAAGGCGAAAGAAAAATTGCAGGGCTGGAATGCCGAGTTTTTCCAGGCGGACATTAATCAGGAATGGAGTTTTACGGATGAAACGTTTGATCTGGTCACATTCAGCCTGGTTCTGGAACACATTGAAAACCTGGATTTTATTTTCAGTGAGGCCAGCCGAAAGCTCGAACCAGGTGGTATGATCTATTTGGGAGAATTGCATCCATTCAAACAGTATTCGGGTTCGAAAGCCCGGTTCGATACGGAGGAAGGACAAACCATAGTTCCATGTTTTACGCACCATATTTCCGATTTTGTAGAAGCAGCGAGAAAACATGGGTTTCGCATTGAGGATATTTTTGAATTCTTTGATGAAAATCAAGAAGCCGGCATTCCAAGAATACTGGCGCTGACATTTGTTTTACAGCATTAAGGTCAGACATGAGCAATAAAAAATCCTGATCCCAAACTTGGGACCAGGATTACCTAACACACACATTGCAATTGAAAAACCCTGTCCTTTATTGCTTTGAAATTTTGTCCGTTACAACCTCCCCGTTCTGGTTTGTCGTTTTTATAATGTAAATCCCAGATGGCAAACCTTCGAAGTTGTATTCCCTGACCAGCGGATTCGCATTCTGGGAAGTTTTAGAAACTGGGATCAACTGTCCCGCCGCATTGTATATTTTCACATCCCGTATTTTGGACCAATCCTTCCGTTCCATCGACAGTTTGCCGATTACCGGATTAGGGTAAACGTTTGTCGTTTCGCCTTCAAATTTCAGGTTCACGATTCTGCTGAATGCATACGTCGCGTCACGGTCGACCATTTTCAGCCGGTACAAATTGTCTCCGGATAATGGATTTACATCTGTATAGTTGTAATTTTTGAGCGATTTGCTTTCTCCGTTCGAGACCACATTTCCAATGGGGCTCCATTCTCTTCCGTCGCGGCTGCGTAGAATCTCGAAGTAATCACTGTTCACTTCCGACGCGGTGCTCCAAGTGAGGTAGGCCTGGTTCTCCATTTTTTTCGCCGCAAAACTGACCAGATTGACTGGCAACGTGCTGGTTCCGTTTACAGCTGTGATTTTCAGCATGTCCTTCATTGTAGCCAGGTTGAAGTTTTTGGTAACAAAATGGGTAGCAGGATCCTGCACACTCTGACCAGTAGTTACGTATCGTTCTGTTTCATTAAAATAAGCCAGTTCCAGCATGGCTTCCGTATTGCCATTCAATTCAGAAGGCAAATATTTAATCCCAACATTCCCAAGAATGTTAATGGGTTTGTTTAAAGTATAAACCCGGTTAATGCTATTCGTAGGCGAACCAGCAATGGCTTCATTTGACAAAGTGATTTCCGTACCTACCAGCTCGGCATTTGCTGTCGGCCTGATCACAAGGCCGTTTATCGATACCTCGGTTCCGGAAATGAAGAAGCTGTTGCCCGAGGTGAATTGGGCGTTTGAAGTGTAGGAATATAGGCTGGCCAAAGACAGGCCCATAAAGATGTATTTTCCAAGCATAGATGTAGTATGAAGTTAATTTTAAAATATATAAGATTTAGCTATCCATGATATTACTGCTTCATAATTAGGCGCCCATTGAAATGAGATAAATGTTCTTCTTTGTAGAGGCTTAGGTAATCAACAGAGTATTGCGTTACTGTTGCAAAAACTTGGTCATTCTGTTGGAGTAAAACATCAATTGAAATATCATGCTTCCCATCCAAACTGGCGCCTGTTAGATAATAGCTTTGGGCTATTGTCGTGGTCGATCCATTGCGAATCGTTTTTAATGCTAATCTAGAATCGACGTTTATGTCGTTAGGAACTGTAAATCCTACGGTTACATCAAAATGATAGATTCCAGTAACTGGTGCCGTGAATGTGCTGTGCGGCGAACTGTTTGCGTCCGTGTAATTACCACCTAAGTCATAATCTTCGATATTGAATGGTATTTTGCTATCAACCCCAAGTGCAACCTTTTCACTTCCGGAACCTTTTACTCCACTCGCCTTAAATGCCACTGCCCCCTCCCAAGTCGCATTCCCATTCGCATCACTCGTCAACACTTTCCCCACACCCGGAGACTGCCCATTACCTGCAATTTTAACACCTCCCGAGACATCGAGCGCCAAGCCGGTTGAACTAAATGTACTAACTCCTGTTCCTGGACCTCCCGAATAAGCCTTGATAGCTGTGGAAGCCGACGAGTTACTGTAGTTCTCAATCTGAAAATGCGTTGCGTTAATTGATAATGCGCTGGTAAAAGGTATGCTAAACTGATTACTTATATTCTTCCAAGTTCCAACTGCTGCACCATTCCATTGATAAACGCCAATCCCTCCGGTGAGGCTCGAATTTGAGTTCCAGATAAGCAAACCCACGGCTGGACTAGGAATTGTTGTCTTATCAGATAAAGATTGCAAATCGACATTTGGTAACATTACACCTTTATTCAAACCATTTGGACTTCGGATATCAAGCGCGGCACTTGCATGCGGCGTCGTCGTATTAATCCCAACTCCCTGCGCAAACAAACCTTGTTGAATGAAGAAGGTGGCGAAAAGTAGTAGTTGTTTCTTCATGATCGTCATTGTTCGTGTGTTTTTGATTTGATGGAAACAAACATAGACTTTCCAAATTAACCTGACGATTAGCTTGATTAATCGGCGTCCGAAGAATGAGCCCCCGGTAATTTGGAGCCTTCACGTTTGCTTTTTTACACAACAAATCTGCTTTTACTCTGCTGAACCTTTCGGTCATTCGATCAACCGTTTATTCATTCAGATCCTCATCTCATTTACGCTTCTCGTAAGATTGTACCGGCCGAAGTTGGCCATCTAAACAATCGTCTTATTTCACACTTTTACCTCCATTCATTTATGATTGCATCTAGTCGAGCCCTCGTCCGGAGGGTTGTTGTTTTGCTTTTGTTTTTTGTCGGAAATTGGTTAGTACCGCAATGGTTTTCAACCGATTGCATTGCGCAGCCTTTTTATGAGTCAAAGACTTATAATCCTGCGGTCCCGGCCACCAGTGGAAGTATTCTGGGCGTATTGTATAACTCGCAGCCATATCTGATCCAGAATACGCCCACTACTTACCATGGAATTCAGAACGTGTATGCAACTGCGTATTTGCCATTTATTGAGACGGAATTCAATGCTGCGAAACCTATTCAGCTTTTTGGATCTTACTATACCACGGCTATTGCCTTGTGTTCTCCGAAAGATCCGGCAAAAGGACTTTATGCACCGGTGCACATCATCAGCGAGGAGCCAAAAAGTAATAATATTTACGCGCTTGCGGCAGTCATTCCATATAGCCCGAATAACCTCAATTTTAAAGGGCCATTCAATAAACTTAAATATTTAAATGTAAACGCTCCGGGATTTGCTAATCCCGTTTCATCGGAATATGGGATAACAGCATTAAAGACTGCCCAAGAGTTCACAAAGTTTTCCCATGAAATGCTGACTGATCAAGATGGAATTGGATGGAATGGGTTTGATCAGGCCGGAAATGTGCCGATAACTTGCGTAATAAAGCCTACTGTTGGGAAGACCTATTACGATCACGACCTCAATCTTGCCACTTTTTTCAAGTACAAGACCGGCACAATCGAAATTACCAGATCCATAATGGGTCACGAATTTTTTCATGGCATGGTTGAAAACTCACTCGGGTATGATCTATCGCAAGCCAGTGCTACGCGGCTACAAATGGAGGAAGGAATCGCTAATATTATCGCCCTTGGTTTCAGTAACTGGCTAAGTCCCACAAAATTTGAGAATCCGAACTGGAATCTATTTTGGGAGAATCCAGGCGATCCACAGGTTTGGGTTAATAATCCAAAAATCCGTTTTCGGCCAAATACATACAAGGGACAATATTATAAAGAGAATTGGCTTGCCGAGGACTATAATGTTCATGACAACGGCCATATCGTAACCTGTGCGTTCGTGCCATTAGTAGAAGGTAAGTCTGGCCATGTAGATGACAATCCTGCCAATGCTCCCTACACTGTTCTGCAACTTGTTCCGGGGAATAAATCTGAATCCTATAAGCTCGCGTTACGGATTTTTTTTAATGCTTTTATCCGAAAACTGTCTCTGAACGCTGAATATCCCGATTTAAGGATGGCGACCCTTGCTGCCGCAACCGATCTTGGGTATGTAAAGGGCACACATGCTTACAAGCAACTGGAAGCTGCATGGAGTGCTGTGGGTGTCGAGGGCACTTTCTATAACAAAAACTGTGTAAAGGTCACAGCGGAAAGTCTGCTTAATGGCCCCGTCAATTTCAATGCGCAAGAGGGAACGTTGTTTCCGCATCCGTTAAGTCAAAAGATGAATGTGCTTTATGATTGCTCCAACTATAATCCGGTAGGAACGTATTTCAAAAACACGGCAACGGGATATGGCACGTCTTATGGAAATGCGCAGATCTACTCAGAAGATGCCGATTTATCCAAATCAAAAATCATGGTAAGTGTACACCATTTCACCCAGGTCGCCAGGGATTGGTTTATGAGCAAGCTCGGCCTCGACGGCATGAACGGAAAGGGGCAGTTCATAACCAGTAATTTGTTTACAGAACAGGAAAGTTTTCCGTTCGTATTTACATTGGGCAGCACAAACCCTTCGGCTCATATCCCTTATACTTATGACAGTTTGTCCGCCTGTCGGGACCAAGTCAGCCGTAATTATTTTCACGGAGTTGATACGTTTAACAAATATGACCAGATACAGGTGACGCCGAGCAGTGATTGGAAAGCTATTTCGACTTCTCTCTCTCACATTTTCGCCTTGGAAATTAAGAAAGATTATGAAATACAGCAGCAAGATCCCTCAGCTAACCAAATCAGGACATTATATGAAGAAATGCCCAATGATGCGTATCTCATAGACTTCGAAAATCCCCAACTACGAGGCCAGCCAGTGGTATACCACGGCGTTAATTGGGATGATGCTAATCCGCTCAGTAATGCAGGGGTTGTGAATAAAGTGTATGACCTGCTGATCCACGGAAGCGACGGCCCGGATGGAACTGAGAATCCGGGGGGCTATTTCAACGGAGAGGCAGATAGCGAGCCTTATGTCATATTTCAGGTTGACAAGGATATCGTTCTGAAAACTTTTTGGGCTGCGTATAAGGAAGCATCGGTTGCCGAAAGTCTGGATGACTTCCGACTGGCTACCATGAAAGCGCTTAAAACCTTGTATCCGGCATTTGACGAAAAGTCCAAGCAACATATAGCGTTTCGTGATGCGTGGGCGGCAGCCTTCAATATGCCCGATTATGCTTCAACTTTGGAACATTTTCCCAAAAATAACCAGCTGGTCTATCCATGGAAGCTTAAAGTAGGATACCAGAAAGAATACGCAATGGAGAGTGAGCATCTTTTTGAAATAAGTGAGAGCTCGAAATTCAACTCAGACGTGGCCCCGGTTTATCAGTTTACTAATAACGCAACGTCTTCCGAAGACGCAGGAATGATGTTGGGCACTGTCAACCTGGAAGGTGGAAAGCATTATTTCATCCGGTCGCGTTTGAGTAAAGCTGGCGATTTGCATGAAGGCTGCGCGACATCTCCCGACCCGCTTTTTTGTGAGCTGTTGAGCCATACTCTAAAATGGACAATTACCGAAGAATTTGAGACTGAAAAAGTGGACGCCGCCGTGGCAGTTTACCCGTTGCCTGACGACGAGGTACCGGCCTGGTCAAACGAATTTAAATGGGGTGGCGTAAGGAATGCAGCTGGCTACGACTTTGCCATCACTGATATTGAAAATGGAGTGACACATCCACTTGAGTATGATTCGGAATACGATGAGGAAGCATCCGAGCATTTGGAAGAGACGATACTGGCACTTTCCAAAGAAAAAAAATACCAGTGGAGCATTGCTGGGCGACAGAAATTGGGCTCTCCGAATGGAGCACGTGTACTGCTTAACAGTATCGTACTGCCGTTGACAACGGCTGAAAAAGAAGCCTTTCCGAATACGTACAGTCCCTGGATTGAGCCGATCGACTTTGTGACGACTCTACCGAAGATCATTCCCGGAAACTCGCCCACAAATCAGGAACATAAACCTCTGCTCGGCCCGGCCTTCACATTGACAGCCAGCAAAGAAGATAATGCAGACGGATACTACTTTGAATACCAGGAGCCATACCATAAATCGTCAAAGAAAGATTTGCCTGAATTCCCATTCCTTCTCAGCAATGTACCGGGTATAGCGCATCTTGAAGAAATCAAATGGCGGTTTAAGCCCATGAAGGAACCCGTCGACCCATTTATTACCGAGATCGAAACAGGTGAAAGTGAATGGCGGAGCTTTGTTGCGGACATGGATTTGTCGCCTAAGCCGGAGTTAGATGCTTCCGGGCTAGTATGTTTTGATGCGGACAAAGAAGTGAAGTTCAGTTGGCAAAAAGTGGATCAGGCTACCCATTACCGCTTCAAGATCAAAACGCCAGGTGGAGGCGAAATCGCTAATAGTGTCACTACAGATTTGTTTACGGGACCGGTCTTGAATGCAAGCAGCGCCGACCCGGGCAAGTACATTTTCGAAGTCAGTGCCGGGTATAAGAATACAGATGAAGAAATGTTTTGGGGGCCTGCCTCCTCGCTGACCTATGGCATCCGGCCTCCCGCGCCGGTGGGGCTGCAACCAAATGGCAACAATGCTTTGCCTTTGCAGAATGGAAGCTCTGTTACATTTTCCTGGCAGCCTGGTCCTGGGGTTGCACTCAACACGCAACATCAGGTCAGGGTATCCGAAGAGGGAAATATGATTAGCTCGTTTAGTAATTTGACAATGTCGGGCACTGGGATCATTTACAATCAGGCAAAATTCGACACCCAATACGACTGGAAAGTCAACAACCTAAGCACCATCTCAGGCTGCCCGTCGCAGTGGACCCAGGCGAGTTTTAAAACCCAAGAAGAGCCAGCCCCGGAAGAACCAGATGAAGAAGAGGCAATAAAATCAGACCTTGCTTTTACCTTGGAAGAGCCCACGAACGACGACTTTGATATGATCATTAAGACTCCGTCGGGAAATGTATTCACATATGATGATGCAACGCGCTATGTTCAGGATACACAAGGTGATCTAGGGCCCGATATTGCATTTTTTAACCATCCCGAGGAAGGTACTTATGAACTTACGGTTTTGATTTATCAAAGGAACCATTTAGTATGCCCCGTTCCGTTCACGCTTAAAGCACTGGAAAATGGAGTTGTCAAAAAAATACTGGCCGATGAGCTGCCTGTTATTTGCGAGTTTCATTTCACTGGGGCAGAGATTGGACAGTTTGTCAATAATGTCGCAACGACTTTCAAATACACATATACCAAGTAGATCCATGAAAAATTCCAACAAAATAACGGATCGTGAGTCACCTGTTCACGGCTTAATGATGAAGGTGTTAGTTATCCTATTATCGTTTTCATCGACGGTCCTTTGGGGCCAGGAAGTCGGCGCTCGACAAGAACAGGCTAGTATTGTCAAATCCGGCCTGGCACATCAACTTCCATTTTCGGTCAGGGTTAAAAAGAACCACAAAAAGGTCCCGGAATTAAGAATATCTCCCAATCCGGCGAGTCAGGAAATTGACATCCGTTTTCCCGAAAGGAATGACCGAGCAGAAGGGGAAAGCTTCGACCTTGAAATTTACAGCAAGCCGGGATCACGCGTTTTGGCAAAAAAATGGAACGGCGAAAAGATCGACGTATCTGCATTACCGGCGGGCGTCTACATCATCACGCTGAAACGAAAGCAGGAAGTGTATTCGCAGAAATTGGTTGTGAACAGATAGTCTGGGCTCCAAACAGAAAACCCTGGCAGAATTGATTCTGCCAGGGTTTTCTGTAAAATATCTGTTTCGAATTATTTCCCCTGTTTCCCCTTCAAATACTCCTCCATCCTCTCCAGCGAAAACGCATTAAACGTCATGTCCGTCGTAAGTCCGCCTTTTCTGGCATTCGCAACACCGTAATGCATATCCATATATCCTTCCATCGCGTGGGCGTCGGGGTTAATGCTAAGTAACACCCCTTTTTCCATGCAATACGAAATCCAGCGCCAATCGAGGTCGAGGCGCCAGGGGGAGGCGTTGATCTCGATTACTACTTTGTGCTCGGCGCAGGCGTCGATGATCACCTTATGGTCGATCGGGTAGCCTTCGCGGGACAGTAAAAGACGCCCGGTTGGATGACCGAGAATGGTTGTATATGGGTTTTCGATTGCTTTTAACAATCTCGCCGTGGCTTTTTCCAGTGACATCGTGAGGTTACTGTGGACCGACGCGACGATGTAATCGAAAGAGGCAAGGATTTCTGTCGGGTAGTCGAGTGAGCCGTCGCCGAGGATGTCGGATTCGATGCCTTTTAATATTTTAAATGATTTTTCCGGGTTTTCGGTTGCGAACCGTGCATTCAGTTTTGCGATTTCCTCGTGTTGCTTAATTACTTCTTCGATCGTTAAGCCCTGCGCGTAAACGGCTGTTTGTGAGTGATCTGCAATCCCCAGATATTCAAAACCCAGCTTTTTGCAATGAACCGCCATTTGCTCCAGAGTATGCTGACCGTCAGAGTATGTACTGTGATTATGCAAAATCCCTTTCAGATCTTCCCAGGTAACCAGCTGGTCGGCGGTGTGAGTCTCAGCCCAGGCAAATTCGCCTGCACCTTCCCGCATTTCGGGAACGATATAGGGAAGTCCGGCTTTTTCATAGATCGCAGCCTCGCTATCCGCATTTTCGTAGTAGGCTTGCCGCCAGATCGTGCTGCCATTTGAAGTTGGATAACCCAAATGCTCCACATCGGCCGTTTCCAGAAACAACTCATTCACAGTACGTTCCGGACTTACAGCGACAATCTCAATGGAAACCGCCACATCCTGCACATTTCCCCGCCACACAAATGGCGACGATTGTTTTTCGTTTTGTACCAGATATTCAATTTCACCAATGGTATTTTGCAAAAGCGCCGGCGAATCTGTGGCTACCACAATTTTGATGTTATCGACGATCTCGGCTTTTCTGCGGATATCCCCGGCTGCATATACCTGCTCAAAACTGGCTTGCAGCTCTTTAATGATCGCATTTGCCACCGCCTCAGCTTTATCCATTCTTAATTTCCCCGCCTGATCTTTAAGAAATGCGAGCGAATCGAGGATCTTTTGCTGGATTGCGCCGCCGAAACCTTTCAGTTTGGAAACGGTTCCATTCAGACATGCCAGTTCCAGCTCGTGCAGGTTATCAATTCCCAGCTCACGCCACAAAACAGCTATTTTCTTCGGCCCGATCCCTTTGATATTGAACATTTCCATCACTCCCAGCGGCGTATTGCTGATCAGCTCTTCCAACTCCGGAAATGTGCCCGTTTTTGCAATCTGACTAATTTTGACCGCGGTACTCTTCCCTACTCCCTGCAACTTTACGAGTTCCTGCTCCGACATGTTTTGCAGCTCACCTTCTTTGTATTTGTCGAGATAAAATGCCGCGACAGAATAACCCTTGATCTTAAAGGGATCGGCACCGTGCAGTTCGAGCAGCTTGGCGGTTAATTCAAGGATCTCGACGATTTCAGGATTGCTCATATTGTTTCGGATTAAAAGAATTCTTTGCGAATTACGAAGTATGATCCAGCATTTGCAAATGTTAGTCGGGTCAATCCATTCGTCCAAGTAGTTATTTTGGCCGATCGTCTTAACTAAAAAACAAAAATTGCGGACACGAACATTTATCCCAATAAAAATCCCGATCCGATAGTCAATAACCGGAGCTTTGATGTAATAATGTAACAAGCTTCGGCACCGAAAAAACCGTCAAATCGCATAAATAAAACTTCGTATGAACGTAGATCAGCTTAAAAGTTATCGTCAGGAAATTCATCAGCATTTAACAACAGAACTTCTCCCATTTTGGGAAAATCGTTGTGTGGATAAGGAATACGGCGGTTTTATCACCCATTTCGACAATGCAGGAAATGATTCGGGTGAAGATGAAAAATCGCTCATTGCCCAAACCAGAACGGTTTTCACTTTTTCCTCCGCCCATCGTGCAGGTTACGGGGAAGGCCGATATGTCGAAATCGCAAAACATGGCGTCGATTTTTTGATCAACAAAATGTGGGATGCAGAACATGGCGGTTTTTATTGGTTAATGGACCGGAAAGGCAATGTAAAAATCGATGAAAAGATCATTTACGGTCACAGTTTTGCGATGTATAGTCTGGCTGAATATACCCTGGCGACCGGCGATCCGCGCGGATTGGAATATGCGGAGAAGGTTTTTGATTTACTTCAAAAACATGGAGCAGACACTTATTATGGAGGTTATTTTGAAATGTTTCATCGTAACTGGGAGTTGAAAGGCAATGGCCCCGCTGGTGGCGACCGTAAAACCCTGGATGCGCATATGCATTTAATGGAGGCTTTCACGACTTTGTATGAAGCCAGCCAGCAACAGGTACACAAACGCAAGCTTCTGGAAATCATTCAGTTGCTACTTAATAAGATCATGCACCCCCAATACAAAACGGGCATCCCGCAGTTCTGGGCCGACTGGACGGTGGCGCCGCAGATCAAATTTGACATTATCTGGGGCTGGGACCGGTTTTCGGAGGATGGTATGAAAAGCGCTGCCGAGGATAATACGAGTTATGGCCATAATGTGGAGTTTGCGTGGCTGCTCATGCATGCGCTGGACATCGCAGGCATTTCATATGACGCCTATCAGGAGCAATTGCTGGCTTCGTACGACCATGCCGTTGAAAATGGCATCGATTGGGAGTTCGGCGGTGTGTATGTGGAAGGTTCACATGCCGGCGAAGTATATGACCGGGAAAAGGAATTCTGGCAGCAAGCGGAGGTGATCATCGGGATGCTCGACGCCTACCGGGTTTATGGCGATGAAAAATACCTGAAAGCCTATGACGCCACGCATCGTTTTGTTTTTGATAAAATGATCCACCATGAGGTAGGTGAATGGCTTCCATTGCTCACGCGCCAGGGCGAACCGATCTGGAAACACATGAGCCACTCCTGGAAAGTAAACTATCACTCGGTCCGCGCGATGGTACAAGGCATCGTCCGGCTCGACAAACTGATCAATAGTTGATTTTCCCAGTAAAAAATTGGACACTGCCGGAAAAAAAATACACAAAAGCTATAAAAAACCATCTCACATCTCACATTTTACCCCTTCTATCACCCCTGGAACAATTCTTGAACTACAAAAATCAATTCAATGCTAACAAGCATATTTTTTAATTTAAATAGTAGAAATCATGAGTGCGTTCTCACAACAAGTAAAAGGAAACTGGAATGAACTGAAAGGTAAATTCAAGCAACAATATGCTGATCTGACTGACGATGATTTGCTATACGAAGAAGGAAAAGAAGATGAGCTTCTGGGAAAAATTCAGAAAAGGGTTGGAAAAACCCGTGAAGAAGTGGAAGCAGAAGTAGATAGCTGGTCAAGATAAGTTGTAAGCATACATATGAAAGCCCCGGAATCGCCGATTTCGGGGCTTTTTTTGTAGTAGGTTGATTTCGGCGATATCTTTCTATGCAATGTGTAACAATTTAAAAATGTGTTAATGGATCCAAGAGAAATTCCAGTCGGAATAGTCGGTTTAGGTTTAATGGGCTGCAGTATTGTAACCTGTCTGCTGATCGCAGGTCATCCGGTCGCTGCCATTGCGCCGGTTAGTGTGGATTTGCTGACTGCGGAAAAACGGATCCGGGAACATTTGTTGAATGCCTGGCAAAATGGAATCATCGAAAACGAACCCGAATTTTACCTCAAAAATCTGATCATCACCGAAGATTACGATGTGCTTTATCCCTGCAAGCTGGTGAATGAATGCACCATTGAGAATATCGACATTAAGGCTTCGGTTTATAAAAAAGTGGAAGCCGTGATCGCCGCCGATGCGATCCTTTCCAGCAATACTTCCGCCATTCCGATTAGTCAGCTTCAAAAATTAACAAATCATCCGGAACGTTTTCTGGGACTGCACTGGACTGAACCTGCGCATACCACGCGGTTCCTGGAAATCATCTGCGGCGACGACACGGACATTGAAAAAGCAGAATTTGTGTATGGACTTTCGCATTGGTGGGGCAAAGAACCGATTTTGGTCCGGAAAGACATTGCCGGATTTATCACCAACCGACTGATGTATGCGATGTACCGGGAGGCGATCAGTCTGGTGGAAAACGGGTATGCGACCATTGAGGATGTGGACCGGTCGTGCAGAAATAATGCGGGTTATTTTATGACATTCGTGGGGGTTTTCCGCTGGATGGACCTGACGGGCGTTCCGGCTTACCATACGGTGATGAAAAATCTGCTGCCTACACTGAATAATAGCACAGAAGTACCCGAATTGATCGACAAAGTGGTCCGCGAAGGTGGAAAAGGCATCCTCAATTCGCATGGGTTTTACGAATATGAGCCAGGCGAAAAGGAAGTTTGGGAAGAAACTTTCAAGGAATTTACATACGAAATCAGAGAGCTTGCGTTGAAATACCCGGCCGATGTTGTAAAGCGTCGTTTGGCTGAAAAAAATAATGTCAGCAGCTAGTCTTTTCCCTGATTTTAATGTGTCTTGTGATGATCCTTGAGTAGTTTTGAAATGCAATTTCTGCCGTTGTTACAATAGTAACAGCGATGTTCTGCAAATAGAATTTCGAAATGAATGACTTCATCGCAGCCCGCTCCCAGATGGCTCTCTCCCTGGGATTTCACATCATATTCTCTTGCATTGGAATGGTGATGCCATTTTTTATGGCAGTTGCGCATTATTACTGGCTTAAAACCGACCAGCTTGTTTATAAAAACGTCACCAAAGCATGGAGTAAAGGAGTAGCGATATTTTTTGCCACCGGCGCCGTTTCCGGTACGGTCCTGTCCTTCGAGTTGGGACTCTTATGGCCGGAATTTATGAAACACGCCGGGCCTATTTTCGGAATGCCGTTCTCTCTGGAAGGAACGGCATTTTTTATTGAAGCGATCGCGCTCGGCTTCTTTTTATATGGCTGGGACAAATTCAACAAATGGTTTCACTGGTTCACCGGGGTGATTGTGGGGGTCAGCGGGCTGGCTTCCGGGATTTTGGTCGTGGCTGCAAACGCATGGATGAACAGTCCGGCCGGATTCGATTTTATTAATGGTCAATACCTCAACATTGATCCCATTCAGGCCATGTTCAACAAAGCCTGGTTTTCACAGGCGCTGCATATGACGATCGCTGCATTTGTCTCTACGGGTTTTGCAGTCGCGGGTGTGCATGCATTTATGATCCTGAAAGGTCAGAACGTACTTTTTCATACCAAATCATTCACCATTGCCGCCATTTTCGGGTGCGTAGCTGCCATTCTCCAACCGTTGAGCGGAGACATTTCGGCAAAAGATGTCGCCATCCGGCAGCCCGCCAAACTAGCCGCAATGGAAGCACATTTTAAGACGGAGAAATCGGCGGGACTGATCCTCGGCGGCATTCCCGATGAAAAAAGCAAAAGAGTCGATTATGCCATCAAACTTCCCGGCTTCCTCAGTTTTCTCGCTCACGGTGATTTCGAAAGTGAAGTTACCGGCCTGGACCGGATCCCGGAAGAAAACCACCCGCCGGTTGGGATCGTGCATTACGCATTTCAAATTATGGTCGGTGCAGGCATGCTGATGATGGCCATTTCCTTACTTTATTTTCTTGCATTGTGGAAAAAGAGAAGCTGGCTTCAAAGTAACTGGCTACTCAAAATGTTCGCGATTGCGACGCCTCTGGGCTTCATCGCCGTAGAAGCCGGCTGGACGGTAACCGAAGTAGGCCGCCAACCCTGGATCATTTACGGAATCATGCGGACCGCCGACGCGGTAACCCCCATGCCGGGAATTGCATATTCATTTTACTTATTCACAGCCGTTTACGTTTCCCTCGCATTCATCGTAATTTTCATGCTTTACCGACAGATTAAGATGGTTGGGAGGCTTTATGATAACTAAAAATGCTCTATATCGTCATCGCATTTCTCTGGGCGTCCATTCTTTTCTACCTGCTTCTGGGTGGGGCGGATTATGGTGCCGGTATTATTGAACTTTTCACTTCCCGGAAAAACAAGGAGGTTACTCGCAAAACCTTATATACGGCGATCGGGCCGATTTGGGAGGCAAACCATATGTGGCTGATCATTGCCATTGTGATCTTGTTTGTAGGCTTTCCGGTGATTTATTCAACCATGTCTGTTTACCTGCATATTCCATTGACAGTGATGCTTTTAGGTATTATCGCCCGGGGAACTGCATTTACATTCCGGCATTACGACGCGGTGGTGGATGATATGCAGCACATTTACAATACCATCTTTGCAATTTCGAGCTTTATCACGCCTCTTTTTCTGGGAATCATCGCGGGTAGCGCCGTTTCGGGACATATTGATACTGCCGCAAATACCTTTCTTTCAGCTTACATTTTCAGCTGGCTGAGCTGGTTTTCGGTGGCGGTGGGATTGTTTACGGTGGCGATTTGTGGTTTTCTTGCGTCGGTATATCTCATAGGTGAAACAGATAATGACGGGGACCGGCTGCGTTTTGCGCATAAAGCCCAGTTTTTCAACATCGCAGCCGTGTTGTGCGGGATACTCGTTTTCGCAGCTTCTTTTTTAGAAAAAATCCCTTTGTTCGAATGGGTTTTCGGAAACTGGGTGGGGCGCATTGCCATTGTATCGGCAACGCTTTCACTCGTCTGGATGTGGAATTTATTATATCAGGGAAAACTCGCATTACTACGTCCCCTGGCCGGATTCCAGGTGACAATGATCTTACTGACAACGACTTACCGTCATTTTCCCAATATTGTGATCCTGAAAGGCGGCGGATACTTGTCGCTGATGGAACATAGCGGACAGGAAAAAACAATAGAAACGCTCGGGATGGCTTTACTTCTTGGAAGCGTATTTATCCTTCCTGCTTTGTTTTACCTGATCTACAGCTTTCAGAAAAACCCGATCGACTACCGCCAGGAAGCGCATTGATTAACTACCGTCTCCTTTGATATGGGGAATAATGGTGAGATGTGAGAGGTGAGAGGTGAAATGTTTGGGCTGTCCGCGCGTCCCTTTGATAAGTAAAAATACCTTTTGCACATTGAAAGCTGTGGGCAGGCTTACTTATTCTATTTTGTGGCAAACATCCGTTTAGCCACCTGTGTTACTCGGCACAACACTATCCTTCCCGTATGAAAGTTCTGATTGTAGACGATGAACCAAAAGCCCGGACTATTCTCGAGCATTATCTTGTAACACTGGTTCCAGAAATCAAAGAAATAAGGCACGCTTCCGGTGTTGAGGAAGCACTTGGTATTTTACACAAATACAGACCGGCCATTGTTTTTCTGGATATAGAAATGCCTGTCCGCAATGGTTTTGATCTTCTTCTGACATTACGCAACCCGCGTTTTGAAACCATTTTCACAACCGCATTCAATCAGTACGCGATCCAGGCGATCCGGTTCAGCGCATTGGATTATCTGATCAAACCCATTGATCCGGAGGAGTTGCTGGAAGCCATTAACCGGCTCAGTACCAGACAAAGGACCCGGCGCCAGAAGATGCTTCTTTATGATAACCTGGTTTTCCACGTCGAAAAAAAAGATGCTCCCCAGTCCCGCCTGGCCGTCGCGTCTTCGGAAGGCATTTTCTTTTTTATGACCAATGAGATTATACATCTGGAAGCCGACCGGAATTACACATTGATTTACCACAAGGGTGGAAAGCCATTCGTTGCCAGCAAAACACTCAAACACTTCGAGGAGTTGCTCGTCCCTTTCCACTTCATCCGTACGCACAAATCGCACCTCGTAAATCTGGAACATATGGAGCGTTTTACCGCGAATCAGGATTGCATCATCCTCTCCGACGGTTCCAAAATCGATGTTTCCAGGAGAAAACGGGAGGAGGTGCAGCAGCATTTGAATTGTCGCAAACATGAATGAACTGCCATGATTCTTATCCGCAAAGAAGTAAATCCTTTGGGATGTTTTGTTTTACTTTACATCCGTACCTGAATCATTAATCCTCAATTTTATGACCGATCGTAAGACGCGACTGGCTGTTATTCTTATCACCTCCTTATTTTTTCTCTGGGGCTTTGCCCTGAACCTCAACCCGATCCTGATCCCGCATTTAAAAAAAGCTTGCCAACTCAGTGATTTTCAGTCTGCTCTGATCGATTCTGCTTCTTATATCGCCTATTTTCTGATCGCATTGCCGGCCGGGCTATTCATGAAAAAATATGGATATAAAGCCGGGATCACATTCGGTTTGTTGCTATTTGCATTTGGCGCATTCCTGTTTTACCCAGCAGCTGAAACCCGCAATTTTGCCTTTTTCCTTTTCGCATTATTCGTGATCGCCAGTGGGCTCACGATGCTTGAAACCGCTGCAAATCCATATATCACTGTTTTGGGCGACCCTGATTCGGCGACCCAGCGACTCAATTTTGCGCAGTCGTTCAATGGGTTAGCAGCATTTCTCGCGCCATTAATGGGCGGCACGTTCATCCTTTCCGGAAAAACGCTATCCGATCAGGAGCAATTTGCCATGTCGGGCGAACAGCTTGACACCTATTTAAATGCGGAGGCATCCTCCGTTCAAATGCCATTTATCGCCATCGGTTTGGTCGTACTTTTTGTGGCCATTATGTTCATGCGTACGCCATTGCCCGAGATTAAAGACGAAGAAACGCCCCGCGTGGATACGCCCGATAAAATCCAGGGCTCGATATGGGGAGAAAAGAACCTGATCCTGGGTACCGTTGCGCAGTTTTTTTACGTCGGCGCGCAGGTTTGCATCAGCAGTTTTTTCATACGGTTTTCCGACAAAGTCGCTGGAATTGAGGAGCGTACCGCCGCCTATTTGTTATCCGGGGCATTTCTGAGTTTCATGATCGGCCGGTTTATTGGTACGTATCTCATGCGTTTTGTGGCCCCGCCGCGTCTGCTGGCCATTTACAGTGTGATCAATGTCGTTTTGCTTATTATCGCAGTGCTCACATCCGGCATGGTTTCGGTCTATGCATTGGTTGGCGTTCAATTTTTTATGTCTATCATGTTCCCGACCATTTTTGCGCTCAGTATCCGCGGACTTGGTGAGAAAACAAAAATTGGTTCCTCGCTGGTCATTATGTCCATTGTCGGCGGCGCGATTTTCCCGGTGATCATGGGGCAGGTTTCGGATGTTTCGTCCATTCAAACCGCCTATATCGTTCCGGCGGTTTGCTTTTTGGTTGTCTTGTATTTCGCGATTAAAAACAGTTCGATCACGAATGTGAAACTGGGCACTTCGCATTGATCGGTCAAAAGTTATTTCAATTCTATTTTTAAATTAATTCAAATGGATTTACAGCTTCAAAATAAGGTCGTAATCGTTACCGGCGGTGCGAAAGGCATTGGCGAGGGAATTGTGCAGGTTTTGGCCGGAGAAGGAGCCATTCCGGTGATCGTCGGACGGAACCAGGAAGACAATCAGAAAGTAGTGGATAACCTGGCTTCCAGAGGTTTAGAATCTTTTCAGGTTGTTGCTGAATTGACAAAACCAGAAGATTCAGAAAAGGCAGTCGCGGCGGTTTTGGAGAAATATGGCCGCATCGACGGGCTCGTAAACAATGCCGGAGTGAACGATGGCGTTGGGCTGGAACATGGGAGTTTCGAAGGTTTTATGGCCTCGCTTCACAAAAATGTCGTGCATTACTATTTAATGGCGCATTATGCATTGCCTGCATTGAAAGTTTCAAAAGGTTCCATTGTGAATATCGCTTCAAAAACGGCTGAGACTGGCCAGGGTGGCACTTCTGCCTATGCCGCTGCAAACGGGGGCCGCAATGGTTTGACAAGGGAATGGGCGGTGGAATTGCTGAAATACGGCATTCGTGTCAATTCGGTGATCGTTGCGGAATGCTGGACGCCATTGTATGAAAAATGGATCGAAACGCTCCCAAATCCAAAGGAAAAGCTGGAAGCTATCGTGGCGAACATTCCATTTGAACAAAGAATGACGACAGCCGAAGAAATTGCGAACATGACGGTTTTCCTTTTGTCCCAACGTTCCAGCCACACCACCGGCCAGCTTATCTACGTCGACGGCGGCTACGTTCATCTGGATCGCGCACTTGCAAATTCATAAACAATGGACATTTTAGTTTGTACTACCCCGGGTGAATTTTCGTATCAAAAGGCTGAAAAACCAGTCTCACGGGAAGGCAATACCATTCTTAAAATCAAGAGAATAGGCATTTGCGGCACCGATCTGCATGCATTTGAAGGAACACAACCTTTTTTCAATTACCCAAGAATACTGGGTCATGAACTGGCAGGCGAAATCGTGGAAACAGATCATGCTGAATTTTCAGTCGGCGAGGCGGTTACATTCATTCCCTACTTTAATTGTGGAAAATGCGTAGCCTGCCGCAATGGAAAAACGAATTGCTGCACGACTTTGAAAGTTTCCGGCGTGCATATCGACGGTGGCATGGTTGAATACCTCTCCGTCCCCTCCTACTCGCTCGTTCACGGCGACGGGCTCAGCTTCGACGAACTTGCTTTGGTAGAACCACTTGCGATCGGCGCGCACGGTGTGCGTCAGGCGGATATCCAGAAAGATGAATTTGTACTGGTAGTAGGCGCCGGCCCGATCGGGCTGGGAGCAATGGAATTTGCCAGAATAGCCGGTGGGAAAGTTATTGCCTTGGATATCAATGATTCACGTTTGGAATTTTGTAGTGAAAACCTGGGTGTGGAGTATACAATCAATGCGTTGACTGAAACGGTTATCGAGAAATTGAGTGAAATCACCGGCGGAGATATGCCGACAAAAATCATCGATGCGACCGGTAGCTTGCGTGCCATTAATACCGCATTCAGCTACCTCGCGCACAGTGGCAGGTATGTGCTGATTGGTTTACAAAAAGGCGATATCAGTTTCAGCCACCCTGAATTTCACAAACGCGAAGCAACGTTAATGAGCAGCCGAAATGCGACAAGAGCTGATTTTGAACATGTTACCCAATGCATGAAAAAAGGTTTGATCGACCCAAAAACATACATTACACACCGTGTCGCATTCAGCCAGGTGAAAGACCAGTTTGAAAGCTGGCTGGACCCTGCGAATGGAGTGATTAAAGCAATGGTTTCGCTGGATTAGTTGGTTTTTTTATAGTTCAAAATCGCCCAGCCATTTAAAATAACAGCCATCAGCGAGACCACGCCCAGTTGCGGCAACACGTCTTTCAAACTACTCCCTTTCAATATCACCATCCGCATTACTTCAATCATATACCGGACAGGATTGAGGCGCGTGAGCAATTTTGCCCATTGCGGCATACTGTCGATCGATGTAAATAAGCCGCCCAGAAGAATGAAAATCATCATAAAAAAGAACATGATGAACATCGCCTGCTGCTGCGTGTCGCAAAATGTGGATACTAAAAGTCCGAAACCCAAAACGGTGAGCAGGTATACCGAAATGAAAATATAGAGGGTAAAAAGGCTCCCAACCGGCGTAATGCCATAAATTAACCTCGCCAGCAACAGTCCGATCGTGAAAATGATATTCGCCAAAACCCAAAACGGGATCAGCTTGCCAAGTATGAATATGTGCTTTTTAATGGGTGTCACATTGATCTGCTCAATGGTACCAACCTCCTTTTCCTTCACAATATTCAGCGCCGTGAGGAAGCCGCCGACCATCGTTACCAATATCGCCAGTATGCCGGGAACGATGAAAACTTTGTAGTTTAAAACCGGGTTGAACCAGTTATTTGCTACAATATCGATCACGGGAAACGCGCTGAAACGCGGCTGCTGGATGAGTTGCAAACGAATATCGGCATTAAAAGCCGCGATAATCGTCCCCAGGTAAGATCCGCCCAGGTTCGCTTTTGTCCCATTGATCGCATTCACGGCCACAAACAATTTCTGCTTGTCTTCCCGGATCAGATTACGCTCAAAATCTTGAGGGATTTCCAGGATGAGATCGGCTTTATCCGACTCGATCAATGCAAAAGCTTCTTTAAAAGATGCGTTGTAACCCTGCAAACGAAAATATCCCGACGCGATTACTTTGGAGATCAGTTTCTGAGAGTAAGACGATTTGTCATGATCCACCACCGCCAGGTTCACATTCCGGACTTCATAATCCGCAGCCAGCGGCATAATGATCAGTTGAATGCAGGGCATGAAAAAGATCAGCGCCACGATCGCCTTGTCCCGGAAAATCTGTCTGAATTCTTTGCGTAATAAAAATTTCAACGTTCTCATTGCAGACGGATTTTAAAGCTTTTTAAACTGATCACTAATAAAAATGCGGTCATTCCGAGCAGGATCAATGTCTCTTTCCAGAGTGCCGCAATGCCTAATCCTTTGATCATGATCGACTTAACGATGATGTAAAACCATTTGGAGGGAATGAGATTGGAAATGACCTGCAACGGTACCGGCATGTTCTCGATCGGGAACAGAAAACCGCTGAACATCATCGTCGGCAGCAACATGCCCATCAATGAGATCAGCATCGCAACTTGCTGAGAATCTGTCTTAATGGAGATAAATATACCGAGCGTGAGACAGGTAATGATGAATAATGTACTTTCCGCAAACAGCAGCAAAACACTTCCTTTCACCGGTAGGTCCAGTACGAAAACGCTGAGTAAAAGGATTGCCACCACGTTGATCAGCGACAAGATCAGGTACGGAATTGCTTTCGCAAAAATGACTAAAACGGGCTTGAATGGCGAAACCAGCAAGATTTCCATCGTACCCATTTCTTTTTCGCGCACAATGGAAATGGCCGTCATCATCACCGAAACGAGCATTAATACCAGCGCCATCACGCCCGGTACGAAACCATGCGCACCTTTCAGCTGCGGGTTGTAAAGCATCCGCGTTTCCGGGATGATCTGATATGGAATCGCTAGGTTTTCATTCATTTGATTCTGATAATCGAGAATGATGCTGGACAGGTAGTTGGTGACCATATTCGCCGTATTGATGTCGGTCGCGTCTGTAATGACCTGAATCTGAGCTTTATTCGCATGAAGTAAATTCTCATTAAAATTCCCAGGAAACACAACTACAGCCTTGATTTCGCCTTGTTGAAATGTCGATAAAATCTCCTGACGCGTCAAAGAAGCTTTCTGGATTTTGAAATACCGGCTCGCCCCGATCTTTGCGATAAGCTGCCCCGAAGCATGATCTTTCGCATAATCCACCACCAGGATCTTGGAATCTTTGACCTCATTGGTTAATGCAAATCCGAATAGTAAGATCTGGACGATGGGCATTCCGAACAAGATCAGCAGCGTCCGGCGATCGCGCAGAACGTGGTAAAATTCTTTTCTGACAAATGCGATAAATTGTTTCATGGCTAATCCGCTCTTTTTGCGCCCCGGGCGAGTTGATAAAATACTTCATCCATAGAACCCACGTTGAAGGTATTTTTCAGATTTGCAGGCGTGTCCAAAACCTCCATTTTACCATCGACCATGATCGAAATGCGATTGCAATATTCGGCCTCATCCATATAATGTGTGGTCACGAAAACGGTGATCCCACGTTCCGCAGCTTCATAGATCATATCCCAGAATTGTCGCCGCGTGACCGGATCAACGCCGCCGGTAGGTTCGTCGAGAAACACGATTTTAGGCTCGTGCAAAACCGCCACGGAAAACGATAACTTTTGTTTCCAGCCCAGCGGCAGCGATCCTACCAGTTTTTTCGCCTCGGATTTTAATCCCAGTCGATCCACCAGTTCAGCCGTTTTTGTTTTAAGCTGCTGGTCGCTCAAACCATAAATGCCCCCGAAGAACTCGATATTTTCGAGAACCGTAAGATTTTCATAAAGCGAAAATTTCTGGCTCATGTAGCCGATATTCCGTTTAATATCTTCCGTTTGGCGGTACACATCAAATCCCGCGATGGTAGCATTTCCCGAAGTCGGCGACGAGAGTCCGCAGAGCATCCGCATCGCTGTGGTTTTACCGGCACCATTTGCTCCCAAAAAGCCAAAAATTTCGCCTTTGTTCACTTCAAATGTGATTTCATTCGTCGCGATAAAATCACCGAAACGCTTGGTCAACTTGTCGCAAACGATCACTTTTTCCTCACTTACCATATCAGTTCAAGAGTTTGATAAATGAATCTTCAATCGTCGCTTCAATGGCATTTAGCTCAACCCCCGACAATCCTTTTTCGCGGAGATAACCTTTTAATTTTGTCAAATCAGCACCATAATCTTTGAATGTGAGATGCGCATATTCTCCAAAAGCATAACTGTTCAGCCGGTCGGGATAGCATTCAAGCGACTTTAAAAGCAGGTACATTTCATTCGCCTTAATCGCATATAATTGGTCAGGATAGGCGTGGATGATGTTTTCAGGCGTGTCGATGGATAAGATTTTCCCATTCTGTATCAATGCGATGCGATCGCATTTGGAAGCTTCATCCATATAGGGTGTCGAGACGATGATCGTGATGTTCTGTTCTTTCAACCTGCGCAGCATTTCCCAGAATTCCTTTCTCGAAACCGGATCGACTCCCGTGGTAGGTTCGTCCAGAAAAAGCGTGGTCGGTTTGTGGATCAGCGCGCAGCATAATGCCAGTTTTTGCTTCATTCCGCCCGATAACTTTCCCGCCCGGCGTTTTTTAAATGGCTCAATCTGAACATAAATATCCTCGATCAGATGGTAATTTGCTTCAATGGTCGTACCGAAAATGGTGGCGAAAAAATGGAGGTTTTCCTCGATCGTAAGATCCTGGTACAATGAAAACCGGCCGGGCATGTATCCCACCGTATTTCTGATTTCCTTAAAATCTTTCACCACATCAAACCCATCCACCGACGAACTTCCCTGGTCCGCCAGCAGCAGCGTGGTAAGTATCCTGAAAATGCTGGTTTTACCCGCACCATCCGGACCAATCAGCCCAAACAACTCCCCTTTTTCAACGCTAAACGACACATTGTCAACAGCAAGCGTTTTTTCCTTGCCGTACGTTTTTGTGATACTTTTTACACTGACTGCTTCCATTAGTGCAGGATTACTTCGCCATACATACCGATTTTCAGGAAACCGTTATTCTTCACGCGGATTTTGACTGCATATACCAGGTTGGCGCGTTCGTCTTTGGTCTGGATCGTTTTTGGGGTGAATTCCGCCTTGTTACTGATCCATTCAATCGTTCCAGGCAATTGTTTGTAGCTGCCTTCGGTGCTGTCTACCAATACATTAACCTGCTGATTCACCTTCACACCGGAAAGCTGGTCGCCCGTAATGTAAGCCCGCAGGATAATGGTCGAGAGGTCGGCTACCTTATAGATTGGCTTTCCGGCGGCGGTAATTTCGTTCGTCTCCGCGTACTTACTCAGTACCGTTCCTTTGACTTCGTTGATGATTTTTGATTTGGCAAGCTGGTCGTTGATCTGCTCGATCTGAACAACAAGTGGCTGAACATCAGCCCGAAGACCCGAAGTTTGCGTTCTTAATACCGACGTTTGCGCTGCATCCTGTTTGCTGATTACTTCCAGTTGCTTTTGCAGTTCTTCGATCTGCGCATTGATGTCATCCAGCTGTTTTGGCGTGGCCGCGTCGGCTTTCAGCAGGTTTTGAATGCGGTTTTTTTCGTGTAACAGATTGTCCAGCCTTACGTTCGAAACGGCGACTTGCTGCTTGTACACATTGGTTTGCGCGGCAATGTCCGGCAGCTTGCTTCCCGTCGCTTTAATCTGTGCTTCCAGCTGCTTCTTTTTCAGGAAAAACTGCATCGTGTCGATGTAACCGACCATTTGCCCGGCATCCAGTTCCTGACCTTCTTCCAGGTTCAGTTGCATAATGCGGCCCGAGGCTTCCGACGAAACGATCGTTTCAACGGCTTCGAATGTGCCCGACGCGTCGTACTCGATTTCCTTTCCATTGCAGGCGGAAAGCAGGGATGTAATAAGTAAAAGGTATGCGTATGTTTTCATTAGATATCTGATTTACAAGTCATTATTTAAAACTTAGAAGTATTATTCAATTGCTTTTCCCATCGTGTTCACCAAATTGTATCCCGACACTAAAAGCTGGATCTCATGCAGGATTTTGCTTTGCCGCGCCTGATCTTCCGCATTGACTTCACGCAAAAAATCATTGGTATTGATAATCCCGTTTTCGAGCTGGGCTGCCGAAGTCGTTTTTACGCTTTCTCTCAATTCGATGATCTCATTATCCGTCGCCAGGAGTTGTTGAAATCGCGTTGTCTCCGCATTTTGCTGCTTTAATGTCAGGTTGGTATTGTATAGGAATGTATCCCTTTGTAGCTGAATGCCATCCCGGCTATTTTTGATCAGCCCGCGGTCGTTTTTTGCGGTATAAAAGGTTGATAATGACCAACTCAGACGAACTCCGGTGAGATAATAAGGATCAAAACTATTACTCAGGATATTGAGTGCCGGTCTGCCGAAACCTCCCTGAAAGAAGAAATTAAACTTTGGACGGTTTTTTACATTAATCAACTGATCCTGAATGTCAAGTCCCTGATTTTGAAAGGCGTAAAGTTTCAATTCCGGTCTGCTGATTTCAACGGGAATTGTTACGGGTTGAGGTTTTTGAAAAATGACCGAGTCACTGAGTGGCTGGTTCGTCATCAGCGCGAGCATATCTACGTATGCTTGTCTACTGGCTTGCAGGTCGATCATTCTCTGATCTGCTTTCAGTAACTCAGCTTTTAATGAATTCGCATTGCTTTTAAATGCAGTTCCATTCGCAATGAGAGCCTGTATCTTACTGATCCCCAACTGAATATCGTTTTTTAGCAGCTGGTTTTGCTTGATTTGCTCATCGATCATCAATACCCCGAAAAAGATCTGGTTGACACGCTCATTGATTTTATAAAGCTCCACTTCCAGCTTTTGCCCCTCGATGCCCGCATTCATTTCGTGTGATTTAACCTGCGTCCGGACCAGGCCACCGTCATAAATCGTCTGACTCACATCCGCATATACCTTATACTGATCTTTTGAAATGCTCGGAAACTCCACTCCTGGCAAGGAAACCGGCAGTTTAAATTCCGTTACAGCCGACTGATACGTAGCCTGTCCGAGCACGCTGATCTGAGGTAAATACCCTTTTGCGGCATTCGAGACTGAGTAATCCAGCGTTTTGGCGATCAGGTCGCGTTGTCGGATCATCGGATAGTTTTGGCGGGCGAGCTTGTAAGCTTCCTCGATAGTTATCGCATTCTCCTGCGCCTGCAACTGCTGGCAGATCAGGCAGAGACAGAAAAGCAGAGCGCCAATTTTTAACAGTTTAATCATTTTATTTATTCGTTTTATTTAATCATTTGATTAATGTATAGTCAAAAAATTTTATCCTTCTTCCAAAATCAATTTAATCCATTTGGGGATCAGCTTCTTGCGTTCTTCCATCATCGCTTTATAATGATCTTCTCCACCGGTGAGCGGCTGTAAAACAGGTTTTCCAATGAATGGAAAAAGCGTCATTCCCAGCAAACTCATTAAAAAATGAATGGGACTAATGTCGCTTCTTTTTTCAGCCAACTGCTTGATAAACACCGATTCAGTTAAATGCTGACGTGCGTTCAGCCGGTTTGCCAGTTGCTCCGGACTGTTCCTGATTTCGCTCAAAACGAAAATGGGCAGCTCGGGGTGTTCCAGTAACATGGTAATGTAATTGTCCACGATCCTGTCCAGCTTTTCGTCCAAACTTGTTGTTTCGTCATACAAAAGCGGCCCGAGAACGCTGAAAAGCTTGCCTACGCGCTCGGCCATCACAATTTCGAAAAGCTTTTCCTTGCTGCGAAAGTAATAGTTCAGCAAAGCCAGATTGATCCCCGCTTCCTCCGCAATGTCCCTCGTCCGCGCGTTTCCGTATCCTTTTTTAGTGAATACCACAATCGCCGCTTCCTTAATTTTCTCCTCGGTCGTCAGATCCAGTTCTGCCTTTTTTTGCTTCGCCATTCCAGAATACAATAATGGGACAAATGTAAGTGAGAATTTCAGACTACACAAAATATTTAATCATTTGATTAAATATTTTGTGTAAAAATTTCAATCTTCGTTTTAAAGTAGCAAAATCCTTTTAGTTTGAACTTCCCGCTGAAAACCTGTTGAAATATTAATTACCCTCGTAATTTTGTGGTTGCTTTGACCTGAACTAATCCGTCAAGGCATTTGATTGGTAACTACTTCATGAAGAAAATCCGTAATTTTTGCATTATTGCCCATATTGATCACGGGAAGAGCACATTAGCAGATCGTTTGCTGGAATTCACAAATACAGTGACCAAGCGTGAAATGCAGGCACAACTCCTGGATAATATGGATCTGGAACGCGAGCGAGGCATCACGATCAAGAGTCATGCGATCCAGATGAACTATATATATCAAGGAGAAGAATACATTCTGAATCTGATCGATACTCCCGGCCACGTTGACTTTTCATATGAAGTGTCGCGTTCCATTGCGGCTTGTGAAGGTGCATTACTTTTGGTTGATGCATCACAAGGTACTGAGGCACAGACCATTTCAAATCTTTACCTCGCAATCAACCACGATCTGGTAATCATTCCTGTTTTGAACAAAATTGACCTTCCCGGCGCCATGCCCGAGGAGATCAAGGATGAAATGGTGGATCTGCTGGATTGTAACAGAGAAGACATTATCCCGGCCAGCGGAAAAGAAGGAATTGGTATTGAGGCAATTCTGACTGCGATTATTGAACGTATCCCGGCGCCGGTTGGCGATCCGAAAGCTCCATTGCAGGCACTTATTTTTGATTCTGTATTTAACTCCTACCGCGGTATCGAAGTTATTTTCCGCGTGAAGAACGGGACGATCCGAAAAGGCGATCGCGTGAAGTTCATGGCGACGGGCAAAGAATACATTGCGGACGAAATCGGCACGCTCGGGCTGGCGCAAATCCCCAAACAAGTGGTGGAATGCGGCGATGTAGGGTATCTGATCTCTGGTATCAAAGTTGCGAAGGAAGTAAAGGTAGGTGATACATTCACTCATATCGACCGTCCGGCAAGTGAAGGCATCAAAGGATTTTCAGAAGTCAAACCGATGGTTTTTGCGGGGATATATCCAGTTGACACGAGCGAGTTTGAAGAACTTCGGGAGGCGATGGAAAAGCTGCAATTGAACGATGCGGCGCTCGTTTGGGAACCTGAAACATCGGCTGCGCTGGGCTTTGGTTTCCGCTGCGGTTTCCTGGGAATGCTCCACATGGAGATTGTTCAGGAAAGGCTGGAACGCGAGTTTGACATGACCGTAATCACCACGGTACCTTCGGTGCAATTCCGAGTATTGAATACCAGAGATACCTTGATGAACATCAGCGCACCGTCGGAAATGCCGGAGCCAAACTTTATCAAAACCATTGAAGAACCTTATATTAATGCGCAGATCATCACGAAATCGGACTACATCGGCCCGATCCTGAATTTGTGTATGGACAAACGTGGAATTCTTAAAAACCAGGTTTACCTTACTGCCGAGCGTGTAGAACTGCAATTCCAAATGCCGCTCGCAGAAGTCGTTTTTGACTTTTTTGACAGACTTAAAACCATTTCGAGAGGGTACGCCTCGCTGGATTACGAACTGGCGGGTTATCAGGAATCCGACATGGTGAAGCTGGACGTGATGCTGAACGGCGAACCGGTGGATGCGCTTTCGGCGATCGTACACCGCTCTAAATCCTACGAATGGGGCAAAAAACTGTGCGAAAAGCTGCGTGAACTGATCCCTCGCCAAATGTTCGAGATCGCGATCCAGGCGGCTATCGGCCAGAAGATTATTGCCCGGGAAACGGTGAAGGCGATGCGGAAAGACGTTTTGGCGAAATGCTACGGTGGTGATATTTCCCGTAAACGGAAACTACTTGAAAAGCAGAAGAAAGGAAAGAAAAGAATGCGTCAGGTAGGGAATGTGGAAATCCCGCAGGAAGCATTTATGGCTGTTTTGAAGATCAATTAAAAAAGCGTAGAGGTGCAGAATTCTGACAAAAGCGGGTACAAAATAACCCTTTTGTTGTAATTTTGACTTTAATCTAATTTTCAGACCAAGAAACTAAAATACCTTAACAAGCGATATGGCAGAAGTAATTCGTATGCCCAAAATGAGCGACACCATGGAAGAAGGTGTTATCGCAGAATGGCACAAAAAAGTTGGTGATACAATAAAATCCGGTGAAATCATTGCGGAAGTCGAAACCGATAAAGCGACGATGGACCTGGAATCTTATTACGACGGAACACTTCTATATGTCGGTGTAAATAAGGGTGATGCGGTTCCTATTAATGGCATTATGGCTATTGTTGGCGCACAAGGTGAAGATTATAAATCTCTTTTGGAAGAAGGTAGTGGAAACGGAGCTACTTCAAACGGCGCGCCGGAAGCTGCGCCTGCAGTAGAGGAGCCGAAATCCGAAACGTCAGCGCCGGCAGTCGAAACTGTAACACCTGAACCTGCCAAAAAACCAGCTGCTTCTACCGAAAAAATTAATGCGACGGTGGTGCGAATGCCGAAGATGAGCGATACGATGGAGGAAGGGACTTTGGTTTCGTGGCAGAAAAAAGTGGGAGATAAAGTAAAATCAGGAGATATACTGGCGGAAGTCGAAACCGACAAAGCCACGATGGAGCTTGAAGCATACGAAGACGGAACTTTGCTTTATGTTGGCATTAAAGAAGGTGAATCCGTTCCAGTAGACGGAATTATCGCCGTGATCGGAGAAGAAGGTGCAAATGTGGATGCATTACTTGCGAGAGAAAATGGCGAGGAAGTGGCGGAAACGGAAAGCGCCCCCGCTGCGAAAGAAGGTGCCGCACCAGCCGCATCCTCTAATGGTGCAGAGAAAACCGTTTCGGTTGCCGACTCAGGAGATCGCGTGAAAGCTTCTCCGCTGGCGAAACGCCTGGCCGATGAAAAAGGCATTAACCTGAGCCAGGTTGAAGGAAGCGGCGATAATGGAAGAATTATTAAACGTGATGTGGATGAGTTCAAAGCTGCTGCACAACCTGCTGCCGCCGCACCCGCACCTGTTGCGAAAGCCGAAGCTGCAACTGCCCCAGCAGCGCCAGCCTCTGCCGCACCAGCGTCGGGAGACTTTACGGATACGCCAATCTCCCAAATGCGCAAAACCATTGCGCGCCGCCTGAGCGAAAGCTTGTTTACCGCGCCGCATTTCTATGTAACCATGGAAATTGTGATGGACAAAGCCATGGCATTGCGTCCGCAGCTGAATGAAGTAAGTCCGGCCAAAATCTCATTCAACGACATGGTGATCAAAGCATGTGCGGTTGCATTGAAACAACATCCGGCTGTGAATTCAGCCTGGCTGGGTGATAAGATCAGAAAATACAACTACGTCAACATCGGTGTGGCAGTGGCAGTAGACGAAGGTTTGCTGGTACCTGTGATCCGCGATGCTGATAAGAAAACTCTTTCGACGATTTCAGGTGAGGTGAAAGACCTTGCCGGAAAAGCGAAGGATAAAAAATTGCAGCCAAAAGACTGGGAAGGAAACACATTCTCGATTTCAAACCTTGGCATGTTTGGCGTGGATGAATTCACCGCGATCATTAACCCGCCGGATTCGTGTATCCTCGCGATTGGGGCGATCAAGAAAGTAGCGGCTTTCAAGGAAGATGGAACGGTTTACCCGACCAACATCATGAAAGTGACACTTTCGGCAGATCACCGCGTGGTGGATGGCGCATTGGGAGCTCAATTCCTTTTGACAGTTAAAAAGTTACTGGAAGAACCGATGAGCATGCTTGTCTAACTTCAAAAATTGCATTCATGTACAAAGTGTCAGGTTTCGCGACCTGGCACTTTTGTTTTACAGCCATTTTACCAAATTAAAAGAGAATCAATGGAAAAAATACACGCGACCACCGTACTTGGCGTACTTCATAATGGCACCGTTTCGTTGGGTGCAGACGGTCAGGCGACGATGGGAAATACGGTTGCCAAAGGAAATGTCAGAAAGATCCGTGTTTTAATGGGCGGCAAAATCCTGGCCGGATTTGCGGGCTCCACAGCCGACGCTTTTACGCTGATCGAGAAATTCGAAGAAAAGCTGAATGCATACGGTGGAAATATGAAACGCGCCGCCATTGAGCTTGCAAAAGATTGGAGAACAGATCGTTACCTGCGAAAACTTGAAGCGATGATGATCACTGCGAGTAAAGATGAAATACTGGTCATTTCCGGAACGGGTGATGTTCTTGAACCTGAAAACGGTATCGCGGCAATCGGATCGGGTGGTAACTATGCATTATCTGCGGCCCAGGCATTGAAAAAGCATGCGGGTCACCTGTCCGCCGAGGAAATGGTACGGGAAGGTTTGACGGTTGCTGCCGATCTCTGCATTTACACGAACCACAATTTCATTATTGAAAAAATAGCAGAGTAGACGCGTTGTCGTAACTCTACATGCCCATTTATTATAACCGCGCAATCAAAGTCATCAGCCTGACCAGCTCGTCGGAAACGACGCGCTGGCTTCCGGGCAAATACTTATTTGCAATCATGGTAAAGCTTAGCAATGCGCCTGATTTGGAAGTCACATATCCAGCGAATGCCCGCGTACCTTCAATAGAGCCACTTTTTACATGAATATTCCCCGCAGCACGGGTACCTTTTCCAAGGTTGCGTACGGTTCCATTCTGCCCCATTACCGCAATGCTTTTGTAAAAATCGCTGAAACTGGCATCCTTATTCGCGAGGTTGAGAATATCCGTTAAACTGTTTGCGGTAATGGATGCGGAAGGTGACAAACCGCTGCCGTCTTTAATATAAAAACCTCTGAGATCCGCACCTTTTCCAGACCAGTATGAGGTAATAGCCAGCGCAGCCGCATCATAATCCGACTTGCCGGAAAGACGTTTTCCAGCTTGTTTGAAAAATGCATCGGCGAAAAGGTTAATGCTCCAGAAGTTGGTTTGCTGGCACAATTCACGCAAAGGCGGCGATTTATATTCATCCAATACCTTCTTTGCGTTCGACGTTTGCGAGACAATGGTATTTGCCGGCAAAAGCTGCTCCTGGACTAGAATGGCTGCATTAATCAGGTTTCTTTTTAATGCAAACGCGGTGTAATAAGCTGCGTCGGGAATGGAACCTTTTACCGTAAAAGTTGCTTGCCCGGCGGGTACTGTTCCTGTCAGGACCACACTACTTCCGAGCGGGCTGCTATATACAATGGTTTTGTCACCCGAACCGCGTTCTCCCGTAGTTACCTGATTTACAAAGGTTAGGTATGGAATATCCGGCTCTATTCCCAGGAATGCGACAGGATCGCCTACGTCGGCGCCGGGTTTGAATTTAATTCTGTACAGATTTTCATTGAAATTAAGTCCCTGTACACCGGCACCGTAATAATTTCCGATATCGCCCCAGATCCAGGTGCTCGCGACAGTGCTGTTATCGAAAAAAGAAGCATCAGGTAAAACCTTTCCGCGGATGTGTTTGATACCCGCTTTTTTTACTGCGGCAGTCCAGCGGTTGAGCAATTCGGTTGATTTGAGATAGCCTGTGAACCGGTCACTTCCCAGCGACGGATCTCCCGTTCCGCGGATGTACAGGTTGCCGATTAAGGTATCGCCTTTAATGGCTCCATCATGTTCCAGGAAAGTTTGAAAACGAAAATCTCCTCCGAAAACAGAAAGTACAGTGGCCGTAGAAACGAGTTTCAGTGTGGAGGCGGAAGGCAGCGATCGCTCCGGGTTCAATCCGAAGATGCTGCTTTTTTCTTTCACCGATTTTACACTCAGTGCCAGTGAGCCACTCCGCATTAATTCACTGTTTTGAAGTTCCAGGACAGCATCACGTAAATTGTTAAGCGCGACGCTATCAATCGTTTGTGTAAAACCCGTGGAATAAATAACAGTTAAAAAGGCAAGAAGGATTATTTTCATAAACGTCAGGAGTCTTCAAAAGACGGGGAAACCGGTGTATGCCAAAATCTAAACTAGTAAGTTATGCCCAAATCTCAGACTGTTTTTTGGTACTTTTGTCAGATATTAGACAAATGATTGCCGAGTTATAACGATTGCACACAAGAATAATATTGAGTTTCCAGAGTAAAAGGACCCTCAATATAGCTTTCACCCCATTTTTAATATATGAAATTGACATTTTGGGGAGCTGCACAGCAAGTTACAGGTAGTATGTTTCTGCTGGAATCAGACGATTACCGAATTCTGATCGATTGTGGCTCTGATTTTGACTTAGATGAGATTGGCAGGAAAACCAGATACGAAGAACAAAAAAGTGTCTTTCCTTTTGAACCTAGCTTAATTAACACGGTACTTCTCACACACGCCCATATTGACCATTCCGGCAACATTCCCAATTTATATAAAGAGGGATTTGAAGGCCGGGTTGTGTGTACCGAACCGACTCTCGCATTGACTAACCTGCTGCTGAAAGATGCAGCTAACCTGCACCAAAAGCGCCTGAATGCCCGAAACAGTTCTTCCAATAAAAAACGGGGAAGAAAAGCGAAAGAAGTTCCGATGGATTATTTTGTTGAAAAACATGTAATCGAGGCCATTGAAAACTTTGTTCCCGTCGCTTTCGGACAGCGTTACCGCATTGCCGACAACATTACCATTGTGTTTTATCCTGCCGGCCATTTGCTCGGTGCGGCTCACATTGTGGTTGAGGTTTACGAAAATGGCCAAAAGAAAAAACTTTGTTTTTCTGGAGATATTGGCCGCAAAAATTACCCATTACTTACTGATCCTCAGGAAATACCACAGGTCGATTACCTGATTTGCGAGTCGACCTACGGAAATCGCCTGCATGAAGATCAGGGAGCGCCGGTAGAGGCATTGGCAGATGTGATCAAACGCACCTGCATTGACATTCCCGGCCGGCTTATCATTCCTTCGTTCAGCGTGGGACGCACTCAAGCGTTGCTTTATACACTGAACCAACTGTACCTGAACCGGTCATTTCCGGTTATAAAAGTATTTTCGGATAGTCCGCTCGCTCATAGCAGTACAAAGGTTTACCAGCGTCATATCCGGCTGCTGAACAAGGAGGCACGAAGTTTTCACGAAGACAACGAAATGCTTTTTGACTTTGAAAATCTGATTTACCTTGAAAGTTCTGATGCGAGCCGCGCGGTGTCCAATTACAATGAACCCTGCATTATCATTTCGTCGTCGGGTATGGTCCAGGGGGGTCGTGTGGAGCAGCATGTGGAAGCTAATATCGGCAATCCGTATGCAACAATCCTGATGATCGGCTATGCTTCGGAAGGTACGCTGGGATGGCGCCTGCTGAATGGGCAGGACACGATTTCGATACGGGGAAAGCAGTTGCCTGTCTTGGCTAATATTGAAAAAATTGACGTATTTAGCGGGCACGGAGACCAGAATGATCTGTTGAACTTTGTAAAAACACAGGACCCCGAGCAGCTGAAAGGCGTTTTTCTGGTCCATGGAGAACAGCAAAGTATGGCTGATTTCCGAAGTAAAATTTTAGATAATGGCTACAAATCGGTAGAGATACCATTACGCGGGCATGTTTACGAACTGTAAAGCCCATTTAGCCACCCAACTACGTACCTGAATATGAGAACATACCTGGATTTTGAGAAACCTATGTCCGAGCTCGAACGTAAGCTCGAAGAAATGAAAACATTGGCGAAAGAAAACAATGTGGATTTTTCGGACGCCATTTCATTGTTGGAAAACAATATAACAAATCTTCGAAAAGAAATCTTTGAAAACCTTACACGCTGGCAGCGTGTACAGCTTTCACGCCACCCCGACCGTCCCTACACATTAGATTACATCGAACTGATCTGTGACGAGTTTATTGAATTGCACGGAGATCGTCAGGTGCGGGACGATCCGGCTATTATTGGCGGTCTTGCCAATGTAGGCGGGCAGTCGTTTATGCTCATCGGGCAACAAAAAGGCCGGAATACAAAGCAAAGACAGCACCGGAATTTTGGTATGCCAAATCCCGAGGGTTACCGCAAGGCTTTGCGATTGATGAAGCTGGCCGAAAAATTCAATAAACCTATCGTTACCCTCATTGATACACCGGGCGCATTTCCGGGTATGGAGGCGGAGGAACGTGGGCAGGGCGAAGCAATCGCACGAAATCTGAAAGAAATGTTCATGCTGAAAGTGCCTGTGATCTGCATTGTGATTGGGGAAGGTGCGTCAGGCGGAGCTTTGGGGATCGCCATTGGCGACAGGGTTTTAATGCTGGAAAATACCTGGTACTCCGTTATTTCCCCTGAAAACTGTTCTGCGATCCTTTGGAGAAGCTGGGATTTTAAAGAACAGGCTGCCGAGGCCATGAAGATTACAGCCAAGGATATGAAGAAAAACAAGCTGATCGACGGCATCATTTCCGAACCGCTGGGTGGCGCGCATTTGGATCACAACTGGATGGCCGAAGAACTCAAAAGGGTTATTCTGGAAAATATCACGGAGTTGACAGCCATTACCGAGCAAGACCGCATTGACCAGCGTATCGAAAAGTTCTGCGCCATGGGTGTAGTGATTGAATCCTGAATTACACATAAATAGAGCTAACAGCTAATCGCTAGCAGCTAATTGCCTTTCATGAAAAACGAAAAGATTAAGAACATTATATTCGATCTGGGCGATGTGATCCTGAACATCGACGTCCCAGTCGCTTCTAAATCATTCTCCGAACTGAGTGGAAGAGAACAAAGTGAAATTCTGACGATTTTTAAAGAAAATGATCTTTTCCGGCAATTCGAAACGGGTACGCTCGATGAGGCCGGATTCAGAAATCTGATCCGCGAAATGCTCGATTACTCAGATCTGACAGACGAAGCCATCGACACCGCCTGGAATAGCTTACTTCTTGACCTGCCCCCGGAACGTGTTGAATTACTAAGAAACCTCGCTAAAAATTACCGGCTGTTTCTCCTCAGCAATACAAGCTCCATCCACATTACACAGGTAAATAAAATCCTGAAAGCTTCGACTGGTGTTGACAAGCTGGATGATTTATTTGAAAAAGTCTTTCTATCGTACGAAATGGGGTTAATGAAGCCGGACGTGCGCATTTACGAGCAAGTACTTGAAGCAGCTGATCTGAAAGCAGAAGAAACGTTGTTCCTGGACGATAATTATGACAACATTCAGGGTGCGGCCAAAATAGGAATCGATACGATACACGTACAAAAGCCAACTACCATACTGGAATATCTCAAAGACTATGCAGTCTAATACACGCACGTACATCATTCAGACGGTTTTGTTTGTGGTTACAATCATTACCACGACCATGGCCGGTGCCGAATGGATGTATGGCAATATCTTTTCTTTCATTTACGATTTTGTCCTTTTTCTTGCCGGCGGTGAGGTGGAAAAACAGGTTCCCGAACTGGCCAAACCGATGGGATGGCCGGAATTTTTGCAGGGATTTCATTTCTCCATCCCATTTCTCGCCATTCTGACCATTCACGAATTCGGTCATTATTTCGTCGCGAAGTATCACAAGGTGAAAGTGACCCTACCCTATTACATTCCATTGTGGTTTGGGATTTCGCAAAGCATCGGGACGATGGGGGCATTTATCCGCATTAAATCAGTTGTAACGTCGCGACTGAAATTCTTCGATATCGGCATTGCCGGACCGCTCGCCGGTTTCATTGCTGCTTTGGTTGTGCTTTGGTATGGATTTACGCATTTGCCGCCGCCGGAATATATTTTCTCGGTTCATCCGGAGTACGCAAGGTACGGGCTGGATTATGCGCAATACGTGTATGAGGAGGCAACCGGAAATCTTGCATTGGGAGACAATATCCTGTTTTGGTTATTTAAAACCTACATTGCGGATCCAGCCAGACTGCCGCATGCATACGAAATGATCCATTATCCGTACATTTTCGCGGGCTACCTGGCTTTGTTTTTTACCTCTTTAAACCTCATTCCAATCGGTCAGCTGGATGGCGGGCATATACTTTATGGATTGATCGGCAAAAAGAAGTTTAACTTCATTGCCCCTATTCTGTTCGGAATTTTCGCCTTTTATGCGGGATTAGGCCTTTTCCGCACCGACTCGTTCGCATCAGGTACCGACGCGGTTTTCTACGAGCGCCTCTTTTATCTGGCTATGTACATTTACTTTCTTTACATCTGCTTTAAAAGAGTGAGTGATATTCCTTCCACGGCGTTGATGATCAGTCTGATTATTGTGGTCGGACAGTTTGCCGTTTCATACATCCGACCCGAATGGGAAGGTTCGACCGGGTTTTTGCCTTTCGTATTCATTCTCGGCCGCTTCCTCGGGATCCATCATCCGGAAACCGAAGAAAATGAGCCCCTCGACACCCCACGCATTATTCTGGGCATCTTTGCATTGATCATTTTTGTAATCTCATTCAGCCCAAATCCTTTTATTATTATTGAGTAACGATTACCCCGGGCAATCATATTCATATCTATCGAGTACGTTTTATATAGCTCTTTAAATGCAAATAAGTGTTTTAGCGCTTGATTAGATGATTCAGTTTTTCAACAAAATAACAGACGTTTTAGACAAATGCGGTATCTCCTACATGTTGTCAGGAAGTGTTGCAATGAGTTTGTACATTGTTCCGAGAGCGACAAGAGATTTTGATTTTATAGTAAATCTGCGAACAGAAGACGTAAAAACCTTTATCGATAATTTCAAAGAAGGGTATTATTGTAATGAAAATGCGATTCTCGACGCAGTAAAACCGTATACGTGGTGACACCAGAGGATCTGCTCCTTTCTAAATTAATTTGGATACAAGATTTGCAATCTGCAATTCAAATGGAGGATATTAAAAACTTGTCTGGAATCAGTAACTTAGATTGGGTTTACATAAAGCAATGGATTTATTTATTAAAGCTACATACATTTAACTTGCTTAAATCATGACTGATACAGCTGATTATATCAAACAGATTCAATTGCAATTGTGGCTAGCGAAATCTCCCCAAGAGCGTTTGAAACAAATGATGCTTGATAATGAGGCACTATTTCAGTTCTGGAGACATACACATAAGTCCGAGGTTTCTGGTTCGTTAGAGAAAGAACTTAAAAGCTCAGAGCTACCTTAGAATATGATTTCCCACAATTTCCCCAGACGTGAATTCCTCCAAATCTGTGCATTAGCGCCATTTCTCTCCATTTCAAACCAGCAACCTGCAAATTTCACCTACTCCGTAAAAGGCAAAATTGCTACCTCGGACCTTGGCCGATCGCTGATTCATGAACATGTTCTGGTGGATTTTATTGGTGCTGATAAAATCACGTCCGATCGTTGGAATCACGAGGAAGTGATCCGGAAAGTACTACCCTATTTAATGGAGATCAAGTCACGGGGGATTCAAACGGTGATGGAATGTACGCCGGCCTTTATCGGACGTGATGTACTATTACTCCAAAAACTCTCGGATAAGTCGGGTCTGAATATGATCACGAATACCGGCTACTATGGTGCTTCCGATAACAAATATCTTCCCAAATGGGCATTTACGGAAACGGCCGAACAATTAGCCGAAAGATGGGTAGGTGAATTCCAAAACGGGATTGAAGGTACCGCCATTAAACCAGGTTTTATCAAAACAGGTGTGAATCCCGGGCCACTTTCTGAACTTCATAAAAAATTAATCACTGCTGCTGCATTAACGCATTTGAAAACCGGCCTGACCATTTGCTCTCACACCGGACCGGCACTTCCTGCGCAACAGGAAATTGAGATACTTAAAAAAATGAAGGTTGATCCCAAAGCTTTCGTGTGGGTTCACGCAAACGGAACGCCGGAAGAAATGGCCGTGACTGCTAAAAGTGGCTGCTGGGTAAGTCTGGACGGCATTAGTGAAGATAGTATCGATAAAAATGCGGAAACCATCCTTTTTCTGAAATCAAAAGGCTTTTTAAACCAAATACTGATTTCACATGATGCCGGCTGGTACCAACCCGGTGAACCCGATGGAGGAAAATTCAGAGGTTACACAACAATTTCTGACAAATTACTTCCTGCATTAAAACAAAAAGGATTAGCGGAAAGCGATATCAAACAGCTCATGGAACTAAACCCGGCAAATGCCTTTGTGATCCGGGTACGCAAGCTTTGACCCAACTATCAGCTTCCCATTTCAATGGTAAAAACCGTCCAACCCTGCTGATCTGTCTGTAACGAAAAAGCAAATCCGTGATTGATCAGGATCTCTCTCGTTAATGTAAGTCCAATTCCCTGCCCATCCCGTTTTGTACTGAAAAACGGATTAAAAAGCCTGCTACTCACCTCAGCATCAATCGGCTTTCCATTGTTTTTTATGATAATGTGACTATCGTGGATTTCCATTCTAATTTCATTTCCTGCTTCACACGCTTCAATGGCATTTTTAACCACATTCACTAAAACCTGTTCCATTTGCCCCATATCCAGATTTTGATACAATTCTTTGTCTGGTAAAATCGCGATAAGGGTTGCGCCTTTACTCGCAGCTGCCGGCGTCATAAACACCGCAACATCGCGGAGCAGCTTGCCCACATCCGTATTGGTGAGCGCAGGTACCGGCAGTCGCACGACGTCGGCGAAGTTCCGCATAAAGCCGGTCAGGCGGCGATTTCGTTCAGAAGCCACATCCAACGCCTCCCTGATCTCTTCAAAATCCTGTCCCAAAAGAACCTGGCTGGTGGTCTGCAAAATCGAATCGGTTGCGCCGAGCGTATTGTTTACCTCGTGGGCCATCATACGAATTACTTTTCCATATGCATTTTTTTCCGATTCCAGGATTTCGTTTGTCAGCTCCTCGATCATTAAAAACGACCTGCGGAAACCCTGATCCATGAAATGCGAACGCTGGATTTTGAATGTCACAATGCCATTGGTTTTCACAACCCGCGAATCACCATCCGTCATATCGGCCAGCTCCTGCAAAACAGGCAAGTCTGTTTCCGACAATTTTTTCCCCTCAAAAGCTTCTCCTGCACTTTTGAATTGCTCTTTTGCTTTTAAATTCAGCGATTCGATCCGGTCGTCGAAATCGAGGATAATAATGGAAATGGGCGATGCCTCGATCAGCTTTTCCAAAAAATAATGTTGCTCGTGCAGCTTTGTCCGTTCCTCCCGTAACTGGTCGATCATCAGGTTATAGACCTCGATCAAAGAATCAACTTCACCTTTGCCGGTTGGTACGAACTTGATCGAAAAATCCTTGTCTTTAATGGCTTCAATTCCGGATCTCACAAATTGGATAGGTTGCATAAAATTTCGATACAATTGAATGGAAGCAATGGCAGAAAGCAACAAAAACACCTCAGAAGCAATAAATAGCAGCTTGTCCTGAAACAGAATTTTGTAAACGAGAAGGATCAGCACCAAATGCAACACCAGGATATACAGCACATATTTAGCCTTGGTCGACAGCTTCATACTTCCTCCAAATCGTACGAGATCCCATACTTTTCTAGCCGGCGGTAAAGCGCAAACCGTGTAATGCCCAGCGATCGTGCCACTTTACTTACTTTGTTCTGATGAAACTGCATTGCTTTGGCGATCATTTGATACTCCATTTCTTCGAGCGTAATGCTGCCCACCTCCGGAATGCCCTTTTGAGACATTGCCGAAGTGCTTGTGCTCATATTCTTTTGAAAGTCAGCGATTTCGAGCGTATCGTTTGCCGACAAAAGTACTGTTCGCTCGACCAGGTTTTTGAGCTGGCGAATGTTTCCCTGCAAAGGCAATGTCCGCAGCCACTTATACGCAGATGCATTCAATTGAAGATTTGGCCGCTGATAAATGGTTTTGAGGTTATTAACAAAAAATTCGGAAAGCAGCGGAATATCATCGGGCCGCTCGCGTAATGCGGGCAGCTTCACGGTGATCAGATTGATGCGGTAATAAAGATCTTCCCGGAATGTACCTTGTGCCACCATTTCTTCCAGATTGCGATTGGTTGCGCAAATCACCCGGACATCCACAGTCCGGCTTTTACTGCTCCCGAGCGGCTCGAAAGTCCTTTCCTGTAAAACCCGCAGCAATTTCACCTGACTTGAAAGATCCAGTTCGCCGATCTCGTCCAAAAAAATAGATCCTTTGTGCGCCATTTCAAACCGCCCAATCCGATCCGACTTAGCATCCGTAAATGCACCCCGGACGTGGCCAAATAGTTCACTTTCAAACAACGTGGACGAAATACCGCCCAAATTCACTTTCACAAACGGCCGGCCTTTGCGTTTGCTGTTTGAATGGATTGCTTCCGCGATGAGTTCTTTGCCGGTACCACTCTCGCCGGTGATCAGTACCGGCGCGTCGGTAGATGCTACCCTGCCGACCGTTTCCAGGATTTCCAGCAGCTTCGGATCCTGCCCGACAATGTTTTCGAAATGGTATTGTTGTTCCAGTTTTTTACGGTTTGCCGACTGCGGGGTTTGCTGCGAAAGATTCAAAATCGTCCGCACAGATTGAATCAGATAATCATTCTGCCAGGGTTTTGTAATAAAATCAGTCGCCCCATCTTTCATTCCATTTACAGCGAGGTCAATCGTACCCCAGCCGGTGATCAGAATAACCGGAATAGCTGCATTAAACTTCTTAATCCTTTTCAGCAGCTGCATTCCTTCCTCGCCCGACGTTTCAATCGAAAAATTAAGATCCAGTAAAATCAATTCGGGCGTTACCGATTTCAAAACATCAAATGTCTCTTCCGGCGAACCCACCCCTTTCACACTAAATCCTTCCTTTTTCAAAAGAAAAATCAGTGAGGTACGTATCGCTAAATCGTCGTCTACTATGAGGAGCATAATTTATTTTACTTAGCTTTTAGCTTTTAGCTTTTAGCTTTTAGCTTTTAGCTTTTAGCTTTTAGCTTTTAGCTTTTAGCTTTTAGCCAAAAAAACTTCTTTCTACGTAACTTACTCAAAATCAGTCATTAAATCATTCAATCATCGCACCGGCAACCCGGTCACTCCGTCACATCTCACCGCCCGGCGGCCCGGATCTCACATCTCACCGCCCGGCGGCCCACATCTCACATCTCACATCTCACATCTCACATCTCACATCCCACATCCACCATAAAATCACTCCTCATGCAACGCCACCGCCGGATGGATGCGGGAGGCTTGGCGGCTTGGAAACCAGGCACATAGTGTAACAATGATATAAATAACCACAATGGAGGCCAAAATTGCCATGATGTAAACTGCGCTGTCCATATCGAATACCTTCAAAAGCGGAAATTGCACAGCGAAAATCAGCCCTAAAATCAAACTAAATGTCGCTAAAACCCAGATCTCACCCAAAAACTGCAAAGTAACTTTACCTTCTGTCGCCCCCATTGCCCGTCTCAAACCGATCTCATTTTTGCGTCGCGCGATGTTCAGGTTTAATATTCCAAATAATCCGAGTGCCACATTCGTCAGAAGAAAACTACTGATAACGAGGAAGATAATGACCGGAAACAGGGTCAGATTATGCCTGTTTACCCGCGATTCTCTCAGGTAACTAACCTCGATACCCCAGCCGGGCAGCATGGTTGCCAGGTCTCGTACCAGCCTGGCTTCGAAATTTGCATCTGTACCCTGCTTCGTTTTGATAAGGATATTGGAATTCCCGTTATCATCAGTTGCGATCATCTCGAAAAGTGCAGGCGTATCGGACATGAAATCACCTTTTGCCTTAAATCTTTCCACCACCCCCATTACTTTATAAGAACTTTTATCATCAATCTTAATCACTTTATTTAATGGGGATTCGTCCAGGAACAATTGGTCCTGCATCTTTCTATTAATCACAATGGGAATGAATTTGGCGACGCGGTCACCTTCTTTGTACCATCTGCCTGCGATCACCGGCATATCAAGAGTTTTACCAAAATCCGCGCCCGTATAATAAAAATCACCACCCACCTTTACCTTTTTATAAGTAACCGAATTACCGATTTGGTTTGCCGAAAATGGCGTATTACTACTCGTTCTGGCCGCCGATTCCACTTCTTTATAAGATTTTACGCGCTGCAATGCACGTTTCAGTTTGGCCGCGACTTCCACCGTATCCTGATTAGCAGCGAGATCCAGATTCCAGACCCGCTCATACTCAAACCCGATCGGCAGCAGGTAATTCCTGCCATTGTAGGTGATGAGCGAAAGTACACCGAAAAGCACCATAAACGACGCCCAGATCTCAATAATGAGCAGAGATTGCGTCCCCTTTTTATTCCAGATTAATTTGAAGAGATGACGGAGCATAATGATTTTGAATGAGTGATTGATTGAATTTGATCGCCGACAGCCGAAGTTTTCTACTACCCTTTCAACGCGTCTACGATTTTTAGTTTCGACATCCTGAATGCCGGGAGAACGCCGGAAAGCAGGCCGAATAACAGGCAGACGCCGATGCTGATTACAAATACAGAAAAGTTGATCGTCAGATCCGCATAGGCAATCCAGCCGCTCGAATTGATCATTTTGATAACCAGGTAGGATAGTATGAGTGCGAACGCGCCGCCGATGAACGTAATAAAGACGTTCTCAATGATAAATTGCCAGAGTAATGCCTTTGACGGCGCACCAAATGCCTTTCTCACCCCAATCTCCGAGGCACGTTCCAAAATCCGGCTCACATTCACATTGACCAGATTAATGGCCGGCAAACCCATGAACATCACCAGTACCAGTACAACCACCGAATAGAACAATATGATTTGCGTTTCGTCCCTGGCAAATGTGTTCAGAAAGTGATCAAAATACTTGTCCGCACGTACGATCAGAATGGAAAATTTCTGTCCATCCTGAATTTCTTCTTTTGAGATCGACGAGATATGATTGTTAAATTCAGCCTGGATCTCCGGAAAATCAGCTGCGCTTTTTGCTAAAATGATTGCCGTGTAGCGTCCACGCATTCCCTTGCTTTCATAATTGCTTTTAGGTGCGGTATATGGAAAATAAACGTCTGAATACGTATAAACCCGGGTTGGCGGGCTGCCTTTTACCACCCCGATCACACGATAGTGGATATTCTCGATTTCAATATTTTTACCAACCACAGAACCCGCATCTTTCTCAAAATACTGGTCGCGCAATGCATCCGTGATCACTGCAACGTGGTCGCCGTTTTTAATATTTGACTCATTATATGGCTTTCCTTCCAGGAACTGAAAACCAGTAACATACCAAAAATCAGCATCCGTGTATTTGGTATTCAGCTTGATCTTTTTACCATTTACATAGGTATTGGAAAAACTGAAATTCGACAGGATCGTAACACGTTCAGCCGATTTGAGAGATTTGGCATGTTTGGTCAAAAACCCAAATGTAGCCGGGCCGGATGATGTAGAAGTCCTCGTGGAATCCTGCTGAAGAACTGTACCAATGTAAAGGCTGCGATCACGGTTCACTTCCGGATAATGCGTCCCGAACAAATGATCCAGAAACGAAGTCACGACCATTAAGACGGTCAAAGTCAGACTGATACCGAACAAGGTAATGAATGTATAGAAAGGATGCCGCAGCAAAACCTTCCAGGCGATTTTTATATAGTTTGTTATCATGGATGTGAGATGTGAAATGTGAAATGTGAGATGTGAAATGGGAAATGGGAGAAGTGGGGATTTAGGAGATGATGTAAAATGTGAGAGGTGAGATGTGGATGAGGGGTGAAATGAGGGATTCGGGCCGCCGGGCGGTGAAATGTAAAATGTGACGGGTTGAAATTATGGTTTGAGCTGACTTGAATGGTAATTAGATCGAAGATGCACTACCTTTCTCCCATTTCACCGCCCGGCAGCCCGGATCTAACTTCTCACATTCATCTCACATCTCACATCTCACATCTTACATTTCACTTTTTACATCTCACAATTTAAAGCACCTGCGTCCCATCAAACAGCCGGATCAATCTGTGCGTTTTTTTCGCCATGGCGTCGTCGTGGGTTACCATTACGATGGTGGCGCCGTCGTCGTTTAGTTTTTGGAGAATGCTCAATATTTCGTTACCCATGGCGCTGTCGAGGTTACCGGTTGGCTCATCGGCGAGGATGATCTCTGGTTTGCCTACAATTGCCCGGGCTATCGCTACCCGTTGTTTCTGACCACCTGATAATTGTTTGGGAAAATGCTTCATCCGATTGCTCAAACCCACTTTTTCCAATGCCTCCTGAGCCAGCTCCCGGCGTTCTTTTCCGGAACTATTGCGGTACAAAAGCGGGATTTCCACATTATCGATCACCGAAAGATCATTGATCAGGTGGAAGCTTTGAAAAATAAAACCGAGTTTTTGATTTCTCAAATGCGCCAATTCTTTGTCCTGATAACGCTCTACTTTACTCCCGTCAATTTCGATATAACCTTTGGAAGGTGCGTCCAAAAGGCCCATAATATTCAGCAATGTACTTTTCCCGCACCCGGAAGGCCCCATAATGGAAACGAACTCCCCTTTTTTCACATCCAGATTAATGTTGTTCAAAGCAAGCGTTTCAATAGAACTCGTGCGATATACTTTTTCGACGTTTTGTAATTTTATCATGGCGGATTTTAATTTTGAATGAATGAATGAATGAGTGAATTTAATTTTGACTGAATGAGTGAATATCTATCCTGACTGCCGAAAGCTAACGGCCAACGGCTAATAGCTAATCTTCTGCTTACGCTCAAAATCATATAATGTCAGCAATCTTAGACTGTAATACGATTGCCAGTAATCTCTTAATGCTAAAATATAGTCGCGGCGGGCGATGTCTTTTTCCTGGGTTGCGATGCCAAGATCGGTTACGCTCAGGTCGCTCAGGATAAACCTTTCTTTTGCGATCTGATAGCGATCCGCAGCGATGTTATCGGCCAGTTTAGTGAGTTTTACTTGTTTTTGCAGCATTTGTAAAAGGGTAACCTGCGTAAAAATCTCCTGCTCAAAAGTAAGTTTGTCCTGCTCCACAGACTGCTGGGCAAATTCCTGGTTTGCTTTCGCCACTTCAGTCCGCGCTTTATTCCGCCCCCAGGTCATGATCGGCAATACAAACTGCAGTTCCACAAATTCACGGTCCTGTGCATTTACATATATTTCTCCCGGATTATTGCCCTGGTTGGAAAGGCCAAATCTCGCATTCAATGAAGCATTTAAACCCGTTTCTTTTTTTGCAAACTGCACATCCCGCTCGGCTTCAAGCAGTTTCCTGCGAAAACCAATGGATGCGGAACGGTTTGCAAAAGCCTCATCCAATGCAGTTTGTGTATTGATTTTAAATTCATCCGCCTCCAATGGAATTTCCAGTTCCAGTTCGCGTTCGTCGCGCGTTCCCATATATAATTTTAGTTTCAGAGAGGCCACCGCCGCAGCCTGTTGCGCCGACGCAAGATCCTTCTGCGCAGTCAGTAATCCCATCTGAAGTTGCAGAAGATCGTTTTGCGAAATTTTTCCAAGTTCCAGTTTGTGTTGGGCTATTTTGTAAAGTGTGTCATTATTGCTCCGGTTTTTTTCCGCGATCTGCAGATTTACCTGCGCAACGAGCAATTCAAAATAAAAACCGGTGGCGTCCAGCGCAACTTGTTCCAAAGACTGTACAAACTGCTGATTCCCTTCCTGGTACTTCAACGGCTGAATTTTCTTATCCCATTTCAATGTATTGAACCGCGACAATGGCTGATTTATGCCAATTTCGAACGGAATGCCATTATATCGGGTATTGTCACGGGCGAAATCGTCAAACCGCTGCAATTGCTGCTGAACATAAATCGTCCCGCCCGTGAGCGCAATTCCCTGGCTCAGCGACAGGTTTATAAGCGAATTATTGTTGGAAACCGGCTGAAATGAAACGGTACCGTCAGGTTGCACGACCTCAATGTAAGACCTTGTAAATCCGGGTAATGTTCCGGTTAAACTCAACTGCGGTTTGTAGTCGGCCAAAAATGAACGGTATTGCCAAAAATTCGTCTTTTTCTGCGTTGCTGCCTGTTTCGACGCGATGGAATTTTCGCGGGAAAGCTGCACTACTTCTTGCAATGAAAGCGGGCGGACCTGCCCAAAAGCGGCGGAAGTCAGAATAAAAGAAAAGATCAGAATGAAGAGTTTTCTCATCGCATTTAGTTGATTGAAATCTCTTCAAGGTGCTCGTAATCATTCATATTGGTCAAAATAACCTTCTCACCTGGCTTTAAACCGCTTTTGATCTCGACAAAATCAAAATTGGAAAGTCCGGTTTCAACTTCTCGTCGGTATGCCGTTCCATTTTCCAATACGTACACAAATTGTTTGCGTTTCCCGGTGAATGCCGGCCCGTTCGGGACCCGCATTGTGCGGGTACTTTTGCTGGTTACCACATATACTTCCACTTTCATATTGGGCCTCAGCGATTCGTTGTTCGCATTATCCAATTGCACGACAAAACCGATCACTCCGTCTTTCACTGCCGGTTTAACCTGGGTAATCATCCCGCGCAGCTCGGCTTCATTTATTTTCACAATCACCGAAAGTCCGGCTTTAACCTGATCTGCATATACGTCGGAGCAACTGCCTTCCACACGGAAACTTCCGAGATCCGCCACTTTTGCCAGCATCTCACCTTCATTTACCGAAGATCCGATGTTCTCATTGACCCAGGTCAAAACTCCTTTCCGGTCGGCGACGATATCCGCCATTCTTAACTTATGTTGTAATTCCTGCAGATTTTTACCTTCGATCTGCGCGCCCAACTGCGTTTCTTTCAGGCTCGCACCCATCGATTCGCGATTGTATTTAAGATCGTTTTCAAGCTGCTGTTTCTCTAATTCAGCCACTTTTAATGCATTTTCCGCCCGGGTAATGTCCTCGGCCGTTCCGCCGCCAACTTTCTGCAAACGTTTCGCATCTTCAAAATCCGCTTTTAATTTATTGATATTCAAAGACTTGATCTTATCACTGATCTCGGCATCGTACAAATTCTTATCCAGTTTCATCCGCAATTGGTCAATGCCGTTTTTCTTCAATTCCAATTGATCCTGATACCGTTCAAATTCAATGAGTGTCAGCGATTTATCCAGCTCGATGATCGCCTGACCAGGTTGAACGCGGGTTCCCGGCGTGATGAGAATGCGTTTAATGCTCGCACGGATCGGGCTGGTAAAGATCTGCTCATAAGCCGGGATAATCTCACCGGATGCAGTTAAGGTATTCTCAACATCGCCCGTCCCCACGGTTCCGGTGCGGATCCGATCACTTGCCAGTGAACTGACGAGCGATTTTCTGAAGAAGAATACCAGGATGCCCAGTGCGACGACGATGGCCACGATCATCAGCCATCGTCGATTTCTGGTAGTGTTCACGTAATCCGGTGCAATTTCCCGATCCATTACTTTAAAAGGAGGTTATGGTACTGTTTCATGGCTAATCTGCAACTTGTAATTACATTTTCGTGCCAATACATAATTGACTGATAAACAAGATTTTATACTGAATTGAAAAACAAAAAACCGTGCGTTAACGCACGGTTTGTGTGATTTGGAACAAGGTATTATAGAAGGAGAAGCTCGCTAGGTTTTAAGTTTCTTTTTCTTGGCTGCCGGGAAAAGAATATTGTTCAGGATCAGCCGGTAACCTGCCGAGTTTGGGTGCAGGTTGAGATCGGTCGGCTCCTCGCCAACCCGGTGCTGGTAATCTTCCGGATCGTGCCCGCCATAGAATGTAAAAAAACCTTTTCCGTGCGTGCTGTGAATGTAACGCGCCTCTTTTGCAGATTTATTTTCAGCCAAAACAATTACCTCAGGCTTAATTACGCGGTTTTTAAATGCAGTAGTCTGTCCCAAAAAGCCTTTGATCAACGTCTGGTGATTCTGAGTCAGCATACTCGGGACCGGATCCCATTTCGCTGAAAATTGAAATAACGAAAAGAAATCATTCGACTCGATCAGTCCACGTTCATCGGGCTGATTATCAATGTCGGAAAACTCGATTTCGTACGGATATGGAATGGTTTTGAAGTCTTTGAATGCAAATGTGTTATCGAAATTCAGTTTGCCATTTGCAGTCGGGTCGGCGGGTGTACCATCGTACATGGCTTCCACAATGTCGAGACCATCGGCCGCAAGTGTGATATCGAACGTATCCGTCGCATTACACATCGCAAACATATAGCCGCCACCACTTACAAATTCCGAAATCCGTTTGGCGACCGCCAGCTTCATTTGAGGCACGTTTCCAAACTGATATTTCGCGGCGGTTTCTTCTGCTTCGCGCTTTTGCTCGCGGTACCAGGGATAATCTTTGTATTGAAAAAATTTACCAAACTGGCCCGTGAAATCCTCGTGATGCAGATGCAGCCAGTCATACTCGGGAAGCTTGGTATTCAACACTTCATCATCGTAAATGACATCATACGGTATTTCGGCATAGGTCAAAACCAGGGTAACCGCATCATCCCACGGCAATTTCGATTTAGGTGAGTAAACCGCGATTTTAGGAGCTTTTTGCAATTTAACCGCATCCATATTCACGTCCGGCGCACTAATCTGGCTCAGTATCTGTCCGGCCTGACCTTCGGAGATCACCTCAAAACTCACACCACGCACCGTCATCTCCGTTGCGAACTGCTGATTATACGCTACCATAAAACTTCCTCCCCGGTAATTGAGCAGCCAGTCCATTTCCATTTCATAATTTTTCAGAATCCAGAAAGAAATCCCATAAGCCTTCAAATGGTTCTTCTGGCTCTCATCCATGGGGATCAAAAGCCGGTTTGAAACACTTTTAAACGAGATTGTTAAAAAAATGATAAGCGGGACAATCAGACGTATCACTGGTTTGATTCTTTCAGGTTTCATGCGCAGTTTTACAAAATGTAAATATTAAATATAGAAAAGGATAACGACATTTTACAAAATATGGTGCCTAAGCTATAATTCACAATGAACATACGCGAAAATATAGACGAAGGTTTGCGATCGATCCAGAGCAATCTTTTAAGAACCGTTCTCACCGGATTGATCATCGCCATCGGCATCACCTCCCTCGTCGGAATCCTGACTGCCATCGAGGGTATCCAAAGCTCCGTAAACAGCAGTTTCGCCGACCTCGGGGCCAACACATTTACCGTTAGGAACCGTTACGAAGACGACTTTTTCAGCCGGGGACGACGAAGTAAAACTTACCCGACGATTAGTTACCGGCAGGCCCGTTTATTCTCCGATAAATTCAAAGCTTCATACACGGCGATCTCTTCGCTCTCCACCGACATCGCCGGCGCAGTGCAGGTCAACTACCAATCCACCAAAACCAATCCGAACTGCAGTGTGGTGGCGACGGACGAACAGTTTTTAGTAATAAAAGGCTATAAAATTGACGAGGGACGAAATATCGATAAAAACGATCTGGAAAATTCCCTGAACGTGGCAGTACTGGGCCAGGAAGTGGCGCGAAAACTTTTCGTGCGCGTCAGCCCCATCAACAAGGAAATCACATTCATGGGCAGTCGGTATAAAGTAATCGGCGTTTTGCAAAAGAAAGGGTCATTGGGTGGCGATAACGACGCGGACCGGATCATCGTTGTCCCGATCGAAAGTGGCCGTGCATTGGCGGCAAACCGGTCGCTCGCATACAGCGTTACCGCCTCGGCACCGAACGTTACGGACGGCGATATGATTGTTGAAGAAGCCCGCGGCATCATGCGGCGCATCCGCGCCGATCCATTGGGAAAGGAAGATTCGTTTGAAATTGACCGGGCTGATGCCATGGCCAAAGATTTCGAAGAGGTGTCGAGTTACCTGCGTATCGGCGGATTTGGAATCGGGATCATCACTCTTTTAGGTGCATCCATTGCATTAATGAACATCATGCTGGTGTCTGTGACTGAACGTACTCGAGAAATCGGCATCCGGAAATCGCTCGGCGCCACTCCGAGGGTCATTCGTTTTCAGTTTTTGATCGAAGCCATTGTCGTATGCATTTTGGGTGGGATCGGCGGACTTTTCCTCGGAATTATCATTGGTAATGTCATTTCCAATTCGATCAGCAGCGAGGCCACATTTGTTGTTCCATGGCTTTGGATGGCAATGGGAATTGCGGTTTGCGTATTTGTGGGGGTGATATCCGGCATTTACCCGGCAATCAAAGCATCCCGCCTGGATCCGATCGAAGCATTGCGGTACGAATAATTTTGTAGGTATTTTTTCGCCGGAAACTTGCTTAATCTCTTTTTCTGTCTACTTTTGCACTCCCAACAAGTAAGAGAATGCCCAGATGGCGGAATCGGTAGACGCGTTGGTCTCAAACACCAATGAGGTTACACTCGTGCCGGTTCGACTCCGGCTCTGGGTACGGAAGCCCTTCAACGCAAGTTGAGGGGCTTTTTTCGTTAAAAGGCGTCAATCGCCTGCACCGCAGCGGAAGCTGCACTCTCTCCTAAAATCATGAAAACAGGCTCCATTCGAATGGATCCGTAAGCAATGTGCGAGCTGGAAAGGCAAACTGGAACCAACAGGTTTTGGCACTCTGCCCTTTTGGGAATGATAGAAGTATAGGAAATACTGTAAGGCTTCTTGGGATGCACACCGATATCACCTTCATTCTGCACAAATCCATCTTCTTTAACATAACGCTGTGCATGGTGCGAATCTAACGCATAAGAACCCATTCCAATCGGTTGGCTAACCGGTTCCAGGCCAAGCGTGTGGTTTTCGGTCATTACACTTTCGCCGATCATTCTTCTGGCTTCACGCACGTAGATCTGGTGCGGACAGCCGCCATTATCTTTGAATTCATCCTTGGGTAACCCCCACTTGCTCATCTCTTTGCGGACATCTGCTGGAACTTGCGGGTCATTGGTCAAGAAATACATCAGACCCTTCTGATACAATTCATGCGCCCTGATGATCTCCCTTCTCCTTTCGTAAGTGGCTTCCGGGTAATCATAGTTCTGACCGATGAAATCGGTGCTGAATGTACCGTGGTTGTTGGTATCTGTTTTTTTGTTTGGAATCGGGTCGTATTTATCAAATGTCTCTGTCCAGCCTGCCTTGTAAACCCTGCCCAGCAATGCATAGTTGGCAGGATCATAGCCTTCCGGTTTGGCGAATGGAATGCGGTTATCGGGATTCGCAGAAAGACACATCCGGAAACAGTAAGCCTGTATTTTATTATCCCCAGAGCCATTTTCCGCTATCTTTTCATCACTTACATAAGGCAGCAGGCCGCTTTTCGGGTCGCCCTCCGCCTTATATGGACTAATATTCTTCTGGAAATGATGTTTGTGGTGAAAAACGCCTGCCTGTACACCATTCCATTTTTCATTGTAAACACTATTTGCCACGCGTCCAACGTGGTATGTAACACCGGCGGCAGCCATCAAATCACCTTCATAGGTGGCATCAATAAACATTTTGCCTTTGAAGTTTTGCCTGAAAGTGTTTTGATCGCAACTATTTTGCCATCTTTTTTCTCCACACCATTTTGCCGGTCGAGCCACTCGTCGAGGTAAATCTGAATGTTATTTTCTTTAACAAAATCCTCAAAAACCTGCTCCGCCGCGTGCGGTTCAAAGATCCACATCGTATGCTCAGTTCCGTCCATTGCAGGTGTCCCCTGACCTTTGTTGCCATACTCCTCCTTTTTCTGCCATTTCCAAGCCTCGGGTTTGTCGTAATGCAGGTATAACCGGTGGTAAAACTCCCTGGCCAAACCGCCGATCACCGACTTGTCACCTGTATCTGTAAAACCCAGACCACTTGCAGAAAGGCCGCCCAAGTGATTGTCGGGTGAAACGACCAGCACTGTTTTTCCAGACTTGCTAACCTGCACCGCAGCAGTTATCGCCGCAGAAGTTCCTCCGTAGATAATCACGTCGGCGGATTGTGTTTTTTGTTTTTGAGAAAAACCTGCATTGCTGCACATAAAAATCAGGGCAGCTATATAAATCAAATATTTTTTCATGTCAATCAATATAAGGTTTAATCTAATCCTGTACTTTCTTAAAAATCATTGCATCAACCAGCACCTGTCCTTCCGATCCTTCGCTGACAATATCAACATAACCGTCCATTCCTTCCAGGAAATCAAATTTTCCGATGGAGAGGGACTCTGTTGGCTTTACCCAGATTTCCTGCTCGCCTTTTTTTGAATAAACCTTCACTTTGAACCTCGGCACCGCATTCAGTTTCCTATCGACCGGGTACTTCTTTCCATTGGCCGTTGCGCGGAGTTGCGGGTCAAAAGGGGTTTGCTCTGAAAACAACAGCTCGTAAGTACCTGCCGCCAGATCGGGCCTAAACCTCACAAATTCGCCTTCCGCAGCCCGGCCGCCATTGGTCAGATATATATCACCGACTCCTTTTTCCTTCCACCTTTTGAACTGCGGCGCAACCCAGAAGTAAGGCGTGCTGTAAAACCGGTTTTCACGCACGTCCGCATTGTCGACGATCTCGCGTTTCAGGTTTCCGGTTTCATTGTGCGCCGGAGGATAAGTCGGGATCGTCAGGTTTACCATTATATATTGCACTGCATTCACGCTGCCCGGAACCTCCACGCGTATACGCGCGCTGTAAACGCCGGTACGCAGACCGCTTGCATTAACAGAAACCTTCAAATTTTGCGCATTGCCCTGCCCTTCCGTTTGCAGATCCAGCCAGGCTTTCCCGCTTAGATATTCCACTTTTGGCGCATTGACTTTCCCGAATACACCTTTGCCAATATTCACCAACGCGACCATTTTTGCATTAGGCTGCGGCCTCGTTTGCCTTGCAAGAAAATGAAGTGAATTTGGAATAAACTTTCTCTCCAATGCATAAACGTCCATCACATGCACCGGTCGGATCCGAAACGAAGGTTCTTCACTGCAAACCAATGCCAATGCGGAGGCTAGTTTTGACGCAGCATTTCCATTCGGGCCATCAATCGTGATATGCTGCGTAAAGCTGCTGCGGGTAACGCCGTCGTCGACCAAAAGCGTCACCGGATAAATGCCCGGGTTTACAAAAACGTGGTTTGGATTTTTCTCAATAGCAATGCCGCCGTCGCCGAATGTCCAGTAGTACAGCAGTTCGCGACCAGCGCTTTTGTATTCGTTCCTTGATTTTTCACCAGTAAAGGAAACCCTAACCCCTGTCTTCCCCGGACGCAGCGGACCGATGATCGCCTTGGTTTCACCGGCCCGCTCACGGTTATCTTCAAAAATCTGCCAAAACAGAATCCACGGATCGAGCAAAATCTCGGTTTCCTCCTCCTTTGTTTTGACCCGAAATACAAAATGTGAGTGGTTGTTATTCCCTACATGCACACCCGACCCGTCGGAATAATACACGCCTGCGCCAATAGGCGTATGTTCCGGAATGCGCAGGTTGAGCATGTGGTGATTCTGAATGCTCCATAGATCGCCGTTTTCCCAGGTATGAATGCCCCGCCACCGGTTGTTGTTATCGCCCTTTCCAAGACTGAAAAGGAAGTAATGATCATCGATTGGAAATGGCGTGAAATGTGGAGTACCAGCAGGATTGTTCAGATCCAGGCCGCCGTGCAGTTCAAACCCATTGTAGGCGCCCATCCAGCAATCGTCGCCGTTGTAGCTGTTTGAGATGCGCAGAAAATTTTCGCTGCTGGGAAACATCGGGTAAAGTTTCGATGGCGCAATGCGGATGGTCATGTCAGTCACCGCAAAACGCGCGTGTTTGTGCGGCACCGATTCGCTGCTTTTCCCCCCGTGCTCATCCTTGATAATCTGCCCGATCGAATTTACCCCATCAAACCATATCCGCATTCCGTTGATCACATAAGGCTCATAAAAACTTTCCTGAGACCCGACATAACGTTCCATTTTCATCAGATGCCCGTCCATAAGCACCTGACAGGTAAAATGGTAAAGCGTGGCGCCTCCTGGCTGGTCTTCCCTGAGTTTTCCCAGGTTAGTAATAATGATATCCGACGAAATTTCCTTCAATACCATTGTCCGGATTTCGCCATTCCGGAGGGTAAATTTCAGCGTATCCTCCTTGTTCATTTCAACCGGCGTCAGCGTAGCTTTGGCTTTGCGGATTATGGTTTCGCCGCTAGCCGAGCTTCCGCAAATCAACAAGAAAAGAATAGCTGCTAAATAACATCGGAACATTGGTATCAAAGGATATTGTCGTTGTTTGTGCATCATTATTTGGTCTTTACTACTCGCTATCAATGGATTGATTTACTTATTGACCGCCGTAGGCTCAAAAAGGTCAGGCAAAGGATTAGGGGTGCTTGCATTTGAGTTGATCTCATTTTGTCCGTAAAAGAACCTTTCAGGCAGCCGGTTGCCTGTGGAAGGCGTGAGCTTGATGCCGATTCCCTCTTTGCGCGTTCTTCTGATATCATTGAAACCGATCAGCCGGACAAAAAAAGTGACGTACCGTTCTTCCAGTATCTCTTCCAAAAGCGCCTTCGTTTTGTCAAGATTGGTTGGATTTGCCATTCCGCCGGCAGCAAAATCGGCGTCTGCATAAGCGTCATATTTAAGACTGTATCTTGACCGGTAAGTAGAGTCAATGTAGCCGCCCGACCTCATAAACTCCCGAAACTTGTTCAGGTGCGTTAATGCCAAAGTAAAGTCAGGCTTTCTGGCTGCGGCCTCCGCCAGCGTCAGCAGGTTTTCTTCGTAAGTAACCATCGGCGAAGACGCATTCATTGCAATAACCCCATTCAATGAGTCGCCGCGGGCTACGGAAAGATAGTTTGGTTCGATTTCGCCGGTAATGCCTTTGGTACCCAGATTGACATAGTAATAATTAAACCGCGCATTCTCATCCGTTTTCGCGTTACCCCGGTACGTTTTCGAAGCTGAATCAAGAATAGTGGTCAGATAGGCATTTCTGGCGCTCACATCTCCCGCACGTTCTTCCACATTATGCAGGTAATAACGGTTGCGCGTGCCGGCCGTTGCCGTGTGCGGGCTCAGCAAAGAACCGGAAGGACTTGCAATGCCTTTCAATGCTTCATTGTAAGCTTTATCGTACTCCCTGGTTTCCATATAAAGCCTCGCTTTCAATGTACGCGCTACTGCGATCCATTTGGCCGCATCGCCATTAAAGAAAATGTCGGCCTTGTTTGTCACCGCACCCTTTCCCGATTCCAGGGCCACAATTCCTTCATCGAGCAGCTTTTGAACACCCGCATACACACTCGCCTGCGGATCGAAAACCGGATTGGGAAATTGCTGCGGATTGCCAAACTGCGAGAATGGGATATCACCATAAAGCGCTGCCCCCGAGCCCGTTACATAAGCCTGAACCACTCTTGCAATGCCGATTCCGCGCTGGTTGTCCGCCTCCCTGTATTTGCCGATCGCCTTTTCGAGTTGAATGTAGGTTTGGTTATAAATGTAGGTCCAGGCATCGTCGGTTTCCACCGCCGTGTACTGGTAGTTCTGATAATTCAGGTACTGCCTTTGGATCCCTGTCATATAACCCGACCACATATTGGAAATGATCGCGATCCGTGACCCATTGAAGTTAACGGACGCCACCTGCGCACCTGTGAGCATCATATCCGCCGGCGCATCGGTCACATTATTCGGGTCCACATTCATGTCCTTTACAAAATTGGAACACGAGGTCGCGAAGACAAAAATGGACGTTATAGCAAAATGAAATAGTCTTTTCATGAGGATAACTAATTAATAGTTAATGAGTAAAGAAAACAGGTAGGATCTGGTGCCGGGGTTATCAAAGTAATCCAGACCTCTTCCCAGCGAAACCTGTGTATGATTGGAATCCGGATCTATCCCGCGCACGCCCGTCCACAGAAAAAGGTTGCGACCCGACAGTCTGAACTCAACAGACCGCAACTTCGTCGCCTTTCTGAAAGCTTCGGATTGCAAAGTGTAACCCAGCGAAAGCTCCCGCAGCCTGGTCCAGCTTCCGTCGACGACGAACTGTTCTTTCAAGCCGCTGAAACCACCGCCCAAAGTCGTGTAATACGATTCATCCAGCAGCACTTCCCCTGCTCCCAGGTCGGCAACATTGCCTCTCACAGTAGTTCCGGCGGGGATCACTGTGCCTTTGAAATTTTTCAGGTCTTTGGTCACAGTCACCTCTTTCCCTACGTCTTCGTGCGTTCCGTGCGAGTACATCACGCCTCTTGTCCCTTCGAAAAAGTCGCCACCCTGGAAGGTTTCAAACAGCAATCCGAGTGAGAAAGACTTATAGGAAAGATTTGCTCCAAATCCGCCCCGCCAGTCCGGGTTCGGATCTCCTATTTTCGCATTGGCTGCATTGACGGTAGGAAAACCGTTTGCATCAAAAATCTTGTTACCCTGATCGTCTCGGGCATATTGTCCGCCCATAAATACGCCCACCGGCTGACCTTCCAGCGCATTGATCGTCATATAACCGCTGATACCGCCCACCTGCACGGCCGTCGCGCCGGCAAGATCAGTCACCAGACTGCGGTTTCTGTTGAGGTTAAAATTGAGCGAAAGTGTCAGGTCTTTTTTTCTGAAAACATCATAGTTCAGATCAAAATCCACGCCCTTGTTCTGCATCGTTCCGGCATTCTGATATGCGCTTGAAAAACCAGTCGAGTTAGGTACCGGCACGGACAGCAGTAAGTCCCGTGTTTTGTTTTGGTAATAGGTAATCTCGGTTCTGAGCCTGTTCCCTAGAAACCGCAGATCGGCACCCACTTCATATTCCGTTTTCCTTTCCGGCCGCAGTTGATCGTTCCCGAAATTGGCGCTTTGCAGGTAAGATCCGTTTCCGTAAAGCGAGTTACCGGGCACGAACAAAGTCTGTGTGCGGTAAGGCGCAGGCTGCACACCTACCACGCCATAAGATGCCCTCAGCTTCCCGAAAGTCAGCCAGTTGGCCTTCTCAAACAGTTTCAGCTTCGAGAATTGCCAGGCGACATCGCCGGAAGGATAGTAAAAAGTGTTATCAGAAGCTTCTCCAAAAGTCGACGCGGCTTCACCGGCGAAAGAGAAATTGAAGAACAATGCATCGTAAACCGACAAGCCAAGTACCGAATATGCCCGCGCGCTGCGGACATTGGTTTTGCTGTTATTAGGATTTTTGTTGACCGTCAGTGCATTGGAAAAATTCCAGGGTCCGTCAGCGATCAAAAAATCGGACATTTCACCACCCAGGTCAGCATATTTCCTGTCGTTTAAATTGAATCCGGCGATCAGGTTTGCTGAAAAATTGGGGTTAAACTGGTGGCTATACCTACCGATCAGATCGTAATTGAGCTGATTTTCAAGAATATTCACCTCACCATACCGCCCATTCAAATTCACTGCTTCCGCCTGCGCGGAATTGACAGGAAAATACGTCTGGCGCACATCCGAAGAGTTGTCAATACCAAACCGGTTGATGATATCCAATCCTTTTATTGGCGTAATGGTCAGCTCTGCGCTACCGATAAAACGGTTCACCGAATTCGGATTTTTCTGCTCGATCATCGTCCACAATGGATTGTTATATACCGGGTTGGAGCTATTTCCCAAATAATTTCGGTACGAGCGCTGTCTGTTTACAACCGGCGCTGCATTGGGGCCGCTATAATAGTTGCCTTTGTAATCGGTGATGTCAAAATCGGGCGTCATCCGGTAATAACCCAGCAGCATACCAGCCGTATTGTTGGACCGCTGCACGCGCTCGGACCGGATCATCGCATAAGATGCATGCGTGGAAAGTTTGATGATCTCACTAAGCTTGCTTTCAATATTCAGCCTGATCGTGCTCCTTCTGTAATCGCTGTTTTGTCTGAAAACACCTTTCTGGTACACATCGCTCAGGCTGAACAGGTAGTTGGAGTTTGCCCCGCCACCACTCAGACTTAGGCTGTTGTCGACAGCATATCCGTTTCTGAAAATCGAATTGAACTGATCATCGGCAAAAACATCCCGCGAATTCTTCTTGATAATGGGGTAGTATTTTTTTCCAGTCTGGTAACCTTCAAAAAACTCACCCGCCGTATTCACCTCGTCCGCACCGCCTGCCCTGGCTTCGATCTTGTCGCCCCAGGCATTTCCCGAAGCAGGATTGAATTTGCCCTGGTCACCCTGGCCAAATGCAGTTTGCCTCTGGTGGTAGCGGTTGATTTCATCCATTGAATAGCTGGATTTGAATGAAATCCGCATTTTGTCATTAAATGAGCCATTTTTGGTCGTGATCACGATCACCCCATTCGCAGCCCGCGACCCCCAGAGCGCCGCCGCCGAAGCCCCTTTTAAAACCTGAATGGAAGCGATATCGTCGGGATTAATGTCATTCACGCGCGATTGCTGCACAACGCCGCGAATGTTGGTACCACCATGAACCGAGCTGTTAATAGGCACACCATCGACAATATACAGCGGCTGCGACGAACCCGACAAGGTACTCGCACCCCTGATCTGCACAAAAGAGCCGCCGCCCGGATCGCTGCCGGAAGACCTGCCAATGAAAACGCCGGAAGCTTTACCCGCCATTTTATTCAACAGACTCGTTTCTCCGGACGCTGCAATGCTCTTATCCGTGATTTTCGAGCTCGTAGAACCGAGCTTATCGGCAGATTCTTTAAACCCCAGCGCAGTAACCACTACCGCGTCCAGCATTTTAATATCCGATTCCAAAACAATGTTAAAAGTCGTCTGGTCTCCGACGAGAATTTCCTTATTGACGTAGCCCACGTAGGAGAGTATTAGCGTCGCGTTCTCGTCGGGCACGCTGATTTCGAAGGCGCCATCGGTATTGGTAAGTGTACCGCGTTGCGAGCCTTTCAGCATTACGCTCACGCCCGGAAGCACTTCACCGCGATCATCTTTGACAGTTCCCCGGATATTTCTTTCCTGACGAGCATTGCTTTCCGGCAGATTATTCTGCTCTTCGCTTTCGCGGCTGGATTGATTGACTACCTTTTGCAGGATGATCTGTTTTCCCTGCAACTTGTACCGGATTCCGGCTTTAAGCAGCATCTCGTCGAGTACGCTGGACAATGCTTGCTGGTGCGCAGTCACGGTCACCTTCTGATCGGGCGAAATCAGGTTTGAGGTATAGGTAAAGTGCACATCCGCCAGCTTCTGGATCTGGTTGAGGACGTCACGTAATCCTTCATTTTCTGCGCGAATGGATATTTTCTGGTTCAATGCATCCTGCGCATCAGCAGGCCGGGCGAGGCTCACTCCTGCAAACAGAAAAACCAACAAAAGCTGATGTATTGATATTTTCATAATTGTACGTGCCAGCCAAAGCGCTTGTCTTTGTTTTTTCATAATTTTGATCGTTTTGTCATAGACTTGATTAGGGTTGAAGGCAAAGTAATCCCGTTCATCTTCCTGGAAGATTGGCATGCGTACGAGGGTACAAATGTTGACGGGAGCAGACTGGTGGTGGCTCAAACACCATCAGTCTTTTTTTGTGGAAGAGGTTTAGGTCATAGGCAGGTTTTTTAGATTTATGCTGTCCCTCAACGGCATCCGCTTCCCGCAATCACAATCCCGCCATTCGACGGTTCGTAATGCGCGTCGATCGCTTCGCAGATGCTGTTGATTCTTTCGGTGAGTGTTTCTCCGCGGAATGATGTGATGATCCGGCAGTTGGCAAACGTGTGTTCGTCGAATGCAATCTCAATTCCGTACAGATTTTCAAGCTTGTTGAATACCTCGGCCACAGGCGTATCTACAAAAACCTGCTCGGATGAATCGGTATCCTGCGCAATGATTTCCAGGTCTTTGAGTTGGGATTTTTCTAGTAGCAGGTCATTTCTGTCAAAAACTGCTTGCTGATGCATGGTGAGCATGATACCGGGCGCGGGCTTACTCGCTGAACTCGCCGGAAGCTCAAATTCGCTTGACTTATGAACAGATACCTTCCCGCTCTTTACGCTGACTTTAACAAGATCGTCTTTCGGAAATGCTGTGACCCGGAAACGCGTCCCCCATACTTGCGTGACGGTTTCGCCCGCATACACCAGGAATGGCTTGGCACCATGGGATACCTCAAAAAAAGCATCGCCGCTTAGGGTTACCTTCCGACTTTCGCCGGCGAATGTTTCCGGAAATTGCAGCGTACTTCCCGGAAAAAGGGTTACAATGCTACTGTCACTGAGAATGAGCGTCTGACTATGCTGCGTATCATTTTTCCGGGCAACAAGTGCATTCGACACCTGAGTAGCTTGCTCGGGAACAGTTTGGCTGAGTTGTGGTTTTGACGAATCCTGAAAATTCCATAAAAGGAAGCCCAAGGAGGCAACGAAAACCGCCGCGACCCGCCACCAGTAATGGAAAAGGAAAGGCTTTTTGGTTGCAGGCGCCGAGCCGATTTCGTCCAGCCTGCCAATGATCTGTCCGACCCTGTGCGCTACTTCCTCTTTTGGAAGCTGGGCATTATAACGCTGGTCGAGCGCAAGGACAATAATACGCGCCTTTTCGTAACGATCGCGATAGTCCGGACGGGCCGCAATCCACGCTTGCCAGAATGCGGTTGATTCCCTGTCGGGATGAAGCATGGAGGTCCGGAAATAATCGTCCCTGGCTAAATCTTCAATAGTATAATCGTTGTAATTGTGCATGGGCGCAGCAGCCTGTTAACTGCTTTAATAGACAAATTTTTGGATGACCCAATGCGTCTGTACGATTAGAGTCAACCTATAGTCCGTTTTGCTGCACTACATACCCACAACGATTCAATTATTTTTTGAAATAATTACATTGAAAAATAATTGACTGGTTTACAAGGTATTACCTGTTCAAAAAATATAAGAAAACAGGCACAAACAGGGCGACTACCCAACTATCCTTGATTTTTTTGAGTGTACGGTGAAGCAGATTGGCCACGCTCTGTCGCGCCAATCCCATGATCCGGGCGATTTCGTCAAATTCAAGATTTTGGTAAAAACGCAGGTAAACGATTTCCTGCTGACGCCTGGGAAGCGTATCCAAAACCGCATTCAAATGCCTGATCTGAGCTGTTTCTTCTTCTTTTAAAACAATGTAAGATTCTATTGAAACATCCGATTCTGCCGCAAAAGGCACGTCCAGTGGCTCCTTGAAGCGTTTCAGGCGAATGCTTTCTTTGAAGATTTTATTGCGCAGGGCCCGGAGCAGGTACGTTTTTACAAAATCAGTTTTTGACAGGAAAGCGCGCCGCTCCCAAAGTTCGAGAAACAGCTCCTGAATGCAGTCAGAAATAAAATCCTCATCAGTATTGAGCCTGAGGCCGTAATTGTATAGCAGTTGGTAGTAATGGAGTGCGAGTTGTCCAAAGGCCTGCTTGTCGCCCGCCCGGAACCTGTCCCACAACACCTCGTGCGAAACCTGATAAGATGTGTTGCTGGTATCGTTCAAAAGGTGTCTGGATGAGAATGTCTTACCCCCGCGATCAGAATGTTATTGTTATCGCGAAAGCAATAACTCAAATTAAATAACATAAAACGAAAGTTGAAAACATTATTAATTCTTTCTTTTGATTTATGAGCACGATGGTAGATGCATCGGAAATGGACATTCTGCTTGTTCGCGAAGACGTTCGTTTTAATACATACCTTATATGCCTGAAATCAGATCGCCGATATAAGCTTCAGGACTCTTTTGCACGATAATTTCAGAATTAAATTGCCGTGATATAGGTACTAATAATCATGACTGGTCAGGGTCAATTGAAGCTCGCCCTGAATTCGAGGGGGGAAAAGTTTGTCTTTGATTTAAATAACTTACTAAAAGACTGCGGATGCTCGAAACCGAGCTGGTAGGCGATTTCCCCTACTGTCAGATCACTGAATGTCAGCACTTCTTTTGCTCTTTCGATAAGCTTGTTGTGGATGTGCTGCTGCGTATTCTGGCCGGTCAGTGCGCGGAGCATGTCGCCCAGGTAGCGGGGCGAAACGTGCAGCTCGTCCGACAGGTACTGGACGCTCGGCAGCCCTTTGAGCAGGGCAGTTTCATCGTCGAAATAATTGTTCAGCAATTGGTTCAGGTTTTCCAGCAATGCATTATTAATCGTCTTACGGGTAATAAACTGGCGTTTGTAAAACCGCTGACTGTAATTCAGCATCAGCTCCAGCTGCGAAATCAGCACATCCTGGCTCAGGTCGTCGATCGCCGTTTCGAGCTCGTCGCCAATGTTGCTGGCAATGCCCTCGATGATCGACTTTTCTTTGGCCGACAAATGCAGCGATTCGGTCACCGAATAAGAGAAAAAGCCATAATGCTTAATTTTAGTGTCGAGCGGATAGTTTCTGAGAAAATCAGGATGAACAAGTAATGTAAAACCCAGCGTCGCGTCGTTGACTTGAATGCCCGTCAGCGGCTGGCCCGGCGAGGAAAAGAACAGCCCGCCTTCCTGAAAGTCGTAGGTTGTTTGCCCGTACCGCATCCGGCAGCCCGCCGATTCGTTGTAGGTAATGTTATAAAAATCCATGGCAAAAGTATCGGCCAGCATTTCGGCCGTGATCCGCACCTTGTTGAAATCGAGCAGGCTGATCAGCGGGTGCGAAGGTTGCGGCAGGCCGAATGCACGCTGCATTTCCGCAATGGAGCGGTATACGCGCGGTTTGAGATGTTCCCTTTTCATAATCACATAATGGTCTGCCGGCGCAAATCGTTCCAGTCTGCGCCGGCAGACCGTTTGATTTTAAACAGCGGCTAACATTTGTTTGATCCCATCCCGAAAAGCCTCGTCGCCCGCAGCCAGGCGCTGGGCGTAAAGTTGTTTGGCGTCGTCGCCACACACGTATCTTAAAGTGTCGGTACCATCGGTAGCCGCGCCATACACCACTTCGGCAATTTGTTCGGAAGTCGTCGCGGCTTTGTCAGGCGCCAGCATCGTCGTGAATTTGTTGGTCAAACTTTCATAAGCCGGGTGCATGGCAAACACCGACTTCGCACCGATTTCCGTCGCCACCAATCCGGGTTCAATGGTTTTAATGCCAATCCCAAACTCATTCAGCTCATAAGACAAGCTTTCCGCCCAGCCTTCCAGCGCAAATTTACTGGCATCGTACATCGAGCTTACCGGGAAAGCCATTAGTCCGGCCGATGAGCCGGTGGTGATAAAAAGTCCCGCTTTCCGCTCGCGGAAATACGGAATAAAGGCCTGCGTCACCCGCACGACACCGAAAAAGTTTGTTTCCATTTGCTGTACCAGCTGCTCGTCGGTCATCGCTTCCAATGCGCCGAACAATCCATAACCCGCATTGTTAAATACCACATCAATATCGCCCAAAGCCAGCGCCTGCTGCGTGGTTTGCCGGATCTGCGTCAGGCTATTCACGTCGAGCGGCAGCACGGTTACGTTATCCAGCACATTCAGTTCTGTTTCATTTTCAGGCTTGCGCATGGTTGCGATCACCTTCCAGCCTTTGGCCGCAAACAATTTGGCCGTAGCCCTTCCGATGCCTGTTGAAGCACCGGTAATAAAAATCGTCTTTGTCATTTGTCTCGTTTGTTATTTTTCGGAAGACAAATTTCTGCGGCGTGAGGCTGGCGCATGTAGCGGATGTGGAGATTATTGTAGCCAAAATGGTTGCGCTGCGGAAAATGATTAGAAAAATAAGTGCAGTTCGGGATGCCTGCTAGTTAATCTTATATGATGTAGTATCAAATTCACCCAGTCTAAAATATCCCAGTACTTCTTCGTTGGAATTATTGACATTAGTACAGTTTCCTTTTAAAGGTACAGGGATAGTTGGAAAAGGCCCGCCTTCATCACTTCCGGATTGCTGAATCAATATGTTTAAATAGTCATAATATCGTTTTGAAATACCATACACATTAATTCCTACTGTTACTCCGGCAACATTGTTTTCATTATCGTTCTCTATATAATTTTCATTACCATCGGTAAATTCATCTCTAATAACTGCAAGAGACGGTAGTGGTGGATTAGACGGAGTGAATTCGCCTAAATAATAATTTTTAACAGCTCCGGGATCGTCAAAAAATACCTGAAGCACAATTTCTTCGTCACCATCAGAACCTTCAATGGCCTGCTCAACCCGATTAATAACAGGTGCTGCAATTAAGGTCTCGGTTGCTGTGTAGGAGTTGCCGTTATAAAGGATTTTCAAAGTGTACGATGCGTTTAATTCCGGAACAAAATCGGTTGCAGTGTAACTACCATTATGCTGGTCGGCAAACACAAATATCGATCTGTCGTTCTCTTTGGTTACTGTTACCGAAGCACCCGTAACAGGGACATCTGGATTCTTGTCAAAAAAAGCAGTTGATTGTCTTAGATGAATGGTTTGTGTTTTTCCCGTAGTACCTTTTTGCCACTTAATAGACGCATCAACCACCAATCGTGCACCGCCATTTGGGACATTAACATCTATGACATCGGTACAAGAGTTTAAAAGCCCTATTAATAGAAGGAGTGCCACTAATATTCCGTATATATTTATGTTTTTCATTGTTTTAAAAATTAAAATTGTATGTTACTGATGGGACAATGCCAAATATGGAAGTACGAGTGGCTTCAGATACACCTGTCTGGTGATTTTGACCAAAAGAAATAGAGGCCGCATTGCTTCGGTTATAAGCGTTGTATATTCCAAATACCCATTCTCCTTGCCATTTTCTATCTTTATTTTTTCGAGGTGTTAAGGTTGCAGAAAGGTCTAGTCTGTGGTAGGCCGGCAATCGGTCTGCATTCCTTTCGGAATAAGTCGCCACGGATAAGCCGTTATATATAAACTGTCCGTTGGGATAGGTAACAGGTCGCCCTGTCTGAAATACCATGTTTGCCCCAAATCGCCATTTTTCGTTGAGTTTGTAGCTTCCGGTAAGCTCAAAGTCGTGGGTTCTGTCCCAGTTAGAGTTATACCATTTCCCGTTGTTAATACCTGCTCCGCCAGCTGCTCCTCCTGGTGTGCGTTGCTGCGATTTTGACAACGTGTACGCCACCCATCCTGTAAAATCGCCTTGGTTTTTCCGCAATAGAAACTCTAATCCATAAGCTCGGGCTTCACCGGTTAAAATTTCGGTTTCAATGGTGTTTTGTGCTATAAGTTCCGCACCGTTGATATAATCTATCCTGTTGTCGATGGTTTTGTAATAGGCTTCGGTTTCGACCGAAAACATATTTTCGTTTAAATTTCTGAAATAGCCCACAGCATATTGGTCTGCCATTTGCGGCTTGATAAACTTTCCGCTAGGTGCCCAAACATCTACTGGCGTGGCTGATGTGGTGTTAGAAATTAGGTGCAGGTATTGAGCAACTCGGTTATAACTTGCTTTAAAAGAAGAGTTCTCGTTAAGCTGATATGAAAGCGCAAACCGAGGCTCTAAATTGTTAAATGTAGCTATGCTTTTTCCCTGACCGTAACTGGTACTTGAAATGGGTTCGGCGCGCTCATAAATGCCTAGCTCTTTGTTGTAAATTACCGGTAAATTATTGGTGTAATTGTTTAAGGTCTGCTTTCCAAGTCGATTAAAGTAACTCAAACGCATCCCATATTCAGCGGTGAGTTTTCTGGAAATTTTATGTTCTAAACTTGCATATACCCCAGCTTCAAAAGCAAATTTGTCGTCTAATTTCTCTGGATTAACACCCGACGTTGCATTTAACGGGTTGAGTCTGCCTGGATTAAAGTTGTAATAAATGCCATTTACTCCAAAATCAAACTTCAATTTATCGCTTGCATAATACCCAAAGTCATAGCGCACATTATAATTGCTTATATCTGAGGTCCAATCAATTCCTTCAATGGGAATTTCCAGGTTGTAATTATATCGACCGTATATTAGGGACACATTGGAGAATAACTTGTTACTGAAAATATGATTCCATCGCAGGTTTCCTGACAGGTTTCCATATGAATTAGTGAACAATCCTGCCAGGTTAAAGTTATCATTCCCTAAATAACCCGATAGATATAGTTTATTCTTCTCATCAATTTCATAATTTGTTTTCAGATTCAGATCATAAAATCCGGCCCTACTGCTCTCCTTGGCCAAGGCTAAAAATATATTTACATAAGAAGCTCGACCAGCAATCAGAAACGAACCTTTGTCTTTAAACATGGGCCCCTCGGCCGCCAAACGACTGGAAATAGCCCCAATACCGCCAGTGAGTTCAAATTCTTTACTATTCCCGTCTTTTTGACGTATATCCAGTACCGAAGAAGCTCGCCCTCCAAAACGTGCAGGAATGCCTCCCTTGTAAAGTTTGACATCCTTAATGGCATCAGCGTTAAATACTGAGAAGAAGCCAAACAAATGGGAGGCGTTGTAAATAATTGCTTCATCTAAAAGAATCAGGTTTTGGTCTTCTGCACCACCGCGTACATTGAAGCCCGATGCGCCTTCTCCGGCATTGGTAACACCTGGCAGCAATTGAATGGACTTGATTAAATCTACCTCGCCCAAAACTACAGGTATCTGTTTGATATCCTTAGTTGAGAGTCTAGCCACACTCATTTGTGGTGTCCCAATGTCTACTTGCTTTGCTTCATCAGCTGTGATGACTACTTCATCTAATTGAGCGTCATCCCCTTTGAGCTCAATGTTGAGCTTTTGATTGGCGCGAAGGTCTATTGCCCTTTCGGACGCTGTAAATCCTAAATAGGAGGTGGTTAAGGTATAGTTACCTTCGGGTGCTGTGATAGAATAAAAACCATATTCATTGGTCGTGCTTCCAATGGAAGTACCTTTTAAAAGGACAGTTGCGCCCAAGAGTGTTTCGCCATTGCCAACATCCTTAACTACACCACTAATTGTATATTTTGCTTGTGCAAAAAGGAATACTGGACAGAACATCATTACCGCAAATAAGACGTGCCTTTTTCTTGACCTAAGGGGTTTTAATTGACTTGTTTTTTTCATAATGTTTTCAAAAGAGATTATTTATGTGTTGTTCAAAATCTTCCATTAATGCTTATTTTATGAATGTGATATACCTTGCATTCTTTTACTTACATTTTACCTCACAAGCAATCGCCCCTCTCAGATACGAGACGGTTCATGAATTTGTAGATCCTCTGAAAAAAGAAGGTAAGACACAAGCAAACGGTATCAACTATACGCTTGGTAAGAGTCTAGTTGTCGTTAAGATGAGGTTTGGTTTCGACTGCACTACTGTTTTCAAAAGCCATTACGGGTTGTCCGGAAAAATGGTGGGGTGAATGCTGAAAATATTTCATCCCTCAAAAAATATAGAATCACACCCCACCTTTTCATGTTACCTTCCGTAAGGAGAAGATGATGTCTAATCTGATTACCATTGCTATTTAGAAGGAAAGCTCTATTTGATGAAAAAGATCTGTCAAGCATTTTGGATGCCTGTAAGGATGGCAATGCCCAGGCACAACGATGTCTAATCCGGCAATTTGCAGGATATGCCAAAAGCATTTCGCTTCGATATGCAGCCAACTTTGAGGAAGCGGAAGAAATTGTCAATGACTGCTTTTTAAAAGTGTTTAATCATTTACACAGCTACGATAACGCTCAACCTTTCAAAGCATGGTTTCGAACAATTGCTATTAATACGGCTATTGACTATTACCGGAAGAATCTTAAATGGCAGGGGCAGCTTAGTCTGGATGATCTGGAAGTTGCGGACTGGAGTGATGACATTTTAAGCGAAATATCTGCCCAAGAAATATTGATAATGGTTCAACGCCTGCCACCGGCTTATAGAATGGTTTTCACACTGTTTGTAATTGATGGATATTCACATAAAGAAATAGCTGGCATGCTTGTTATCCAGGAAGGAACATCAAAATCTAACCTGAGAGATGCCAGACGAAAGCTGCAGACGATGATAAAACTAAACTTTCCGCACTTGTACCAACTTTATAACTGGCCTAATAAGGGATTTAATGAAAACTGAACAATTTGACGATGAATTCCGGAAAAAGCTATTGGGTCTGGAGCCAAGCGATGAAGAAGTCGATCGGATATATAATTATGTCTCTTCGAAAGGTAATATTACGCCCCAGTTTTCATGGACCAAAATCTTGATTTACGGGTTGGCCGCTTCTTTATTAGTCGGCTCTGTAAGCTTCAATTACGTCCAAAATCTAACCAATAAAAAACTCTTATCCTCTCTGGATTCTTTAAAAAGCAGAATCACTTCTATTGAACTAAATTCTACTCAAAAAACAAGTCTACGTGTCGACACCATATACATTGACAGATTTATTGAAAAAACCATTGCAGCTCAAAATTCTCAGGAATTGCTTTACACCAGGCAGAGTACTCAAAACGAAATTCAGCAGCCAATTAATAATCCGCTTACGGATGAATTATTAAACAATTCAAACTACAGACCAGCAAATTCATCCGGCATGGTACCGGATACAACGGGTGGTACGGTTGCCAAATCCATTGCTCAGAATAATGCTTCTGGCGCAGAATCAAATACCAGCAGATCAGACAATGCCGTAGTTAAGGAAGGATCTTCCGAAATAACTGGTAACTACAGTAATCCGGCTTACAAGGCAGCGTACACAAATCAAGACGATTTTCCCAAAGCTGGTAAGACAATAATATATAGCCGTATTGGCAACATTCATCTTTCATTTACGGAGTTAATACTACCGGTTTTAAAGACGCCGGAGAAATTACCTTCTGTTAGCAAAGACAAACCCAAATATTACTCAGAATCAATGAAGTCGGTTCTTAAACGGATGGATTATTATGTGGGTGCAAGCCTTGGCGCAGGTAACAGACAGGTGGAAGGCTCACTTCTTGGGGAGCTGCGGATCACCCCTAAATGGAGTTTTCAAACCGGCGCCCGCTGGACAGAAATCACCGGCAAGAGTTATGACACTGCCGAGCAGTTTGGTCAAAATACCGGCCAGGATTTTCGGACTCTATATGCGCCCTACGTAGCTCAAAATGCTGATTTATTAAATATTGAACAAAATTACCAGTTCGTTCAAATTCCATTAGCAATTGCGTATCATTATGAAATACGTCCGAATTGGGCCCTACGTTTCGGAATAGGAACCGATCTTTCCGTTTACTCCCTAAAAGACATCCATTTCAATTATAAGAGAGACAGTCAATCCTTTGATAAAGGAGAATACAATGCAAAATTAGCCGGAAAGCCTTTTAACGATATTACAATATACCTGGGTCTGGAGCATCGCTCAAACAGGTTCCTGTTTAGGGTAAGTCCTTACGTTAGTCCTCAATTACGTAAAACAGAATTTTCCAACAAAGATCTTTTGTGGGGTGCCAGGGTGCAGGTTTTGTATAAATTCAACAGATAACTTTTAACGACGTCGGCAGTTGTCTCAAAAAACAATGTCCAAGAATAAAACTTCGATTCTACAGTCAACATGCCTCCCGCACGAAAAAAGCTCCAATATGATATCACTTACTATCAGCAACTTAGCTCATAGATTTTCTGCAAATCATCGAGCAACCGGTTCGACATTTGTTCCGTTGCGGGTACAAAAAGCCCTTCAACGCAAGTTGAGGGGCTTTTTTTGTGCTTGTGAGTGCACAAAAATACAAGATGAAAGTTAGGCGTCAGTAAATGGGTATTTTGTTTCAATAATGTCAGCAGATCGAAAGTTTTTTGAATCATTGAAATAGATGCGCAAGCTGCTCGTCTTATCACGGCTAATCTAATGCCCTACGTGACGCTTCATAATAGTAAGCACACCCACTGGCGGCTGAAAAGCTTTTCCCTTCAACCATTTTCTGAGTTGGCGATCAGCTCGGATATTGACATGTCAGGATACGTACATGGAAGTCAGCTAAATTCCAATCCCCGCGGCGTTCTTGTAATTGTTCCTGCAATCATGTCCATCTTTATCTTAATGATCACTTGCTTTAATTTTACAAATGTTTCTATAGCTTTTGCCAGCGGCCGGTTAAAGGAAATAGGTGTTCGCAAAGTAATCGGAGGCCTGAGAAGCGAATTAATCGGGCAATTTCTAACTGAGAACATTATTCTATGCCTTCTTGCGTCTTTGTTGGGTTTGTTATTTGTTAATTTATTAACACCGGCGCTGATTGGATTCACCGGCATCGATCTTTCGCCGGACCTGACAAAAGATTATGGCTTTTGGCTGTTTTTGATACTGGTTCCAGCTGTCAGCGCTATCTGTTCTGGTTTATATCCGGCACTGTATGTTAGTTCGTTCCAGCCAGTCCGTATTCTCAAAGGAAAAACATCCCTTGGGTCCTCGAACCGTTTTACGCGCTTCCTGCTCCTTGCACAATTTAGTTTATCCTGTTTTGCCCTGGTAGTTGGCGTCGTTATGACCCAGAATGCAGAATTTCAACAGAAAGCTGATTTTGGTTATGCGATCAATGAAGTAGCGGTGGTAGAAATCAACGACCCACAGCAGTATAGCGTTCTAAGCCAGGCGGTTCAATCTAATCCTGAGATTAAAAGTGTAGGTGGATCTGCCCAGCAAATTGGAGATGGAACGTACACATTGACAGCAAAAACACGGAGTGGTGAACTGCAAACACAAGTCGCACGTGTCGGTGGTCAGGATTATCTTAATACCATGGGAATAGCTTTGGTTCAGGGCCGTCAATTCCATGACGGTGAAGCCGATGTAGATGCCTCGGTACTAGTTAATCAGACCTTTGTGCAACAGTCGGGATTGAGTCAGCCACTGGGCCAGCAAATTACCCTGGACAGCACAAAATATACGATTGTTGGCGTTGTGAGCGACTATAAGGAATATGGCTTACATGATCTGGTACCGCCATGCGTGTTGCGAATGGCAAAGCCCGATGAATATAAGTATATGGTGGTGCGCACAAGCAAAGATAAATTACCGCAAGTTGCGGCATTCTTACAAACAGAATGGCATAATGTGGCTCCCAACCTACCTTACCGGGGCTTCCTGCAATCAGACTTAATTGAAAAAGAACTCCGCATGACGCAAGGTTTTAAATCAATTGCATTTTTTCTAGCCATTGTTACACTACTCCTCTCAGCGTCAGGTTTGTTTGCACAAATTTCATTGAACATCGATAAACGCAGTAAGGAAATTGGCATGAGGAAAGTTCTTGGTGCTTCGGTGCTGCAAATAATTGCGGCAGTTAATCGGCGATTCGTGCATATCCTGTTGATTGCATTTGTGGTTGGTTCGATTCTCGGTTACCTGTTTACCAGCAAGTTTATTTTCCAGTTTATCTTCAAATATCATCCTGATGCTGGGCCTGCTCCATATATAGGAACATTTCTGACCGTTGTAATCTGTTGCTGCATGATCATCGGTTCAAAGGTTTACCGTGCAGCCACCGCATATCCAATTGAAAGATTACGTGCAGACTAGTCGTTTTTTACATAATGGTCTTCTGGATCGAGTGTAGTTTAACCCTAAACCAAGGCCCGCCTGATTTTACGTGATGGTTTATTCTTTACTAGTTGAGTACGAATTCCCATCATCGATAACAGGCCGATACTTCGAAAAGAGGTGATCTTGTTCATTTATAACAGCACAAATTGACCTGTTGCTACAATATAGCAACCGCTTTTACGAAAGACAGTTTATTACCCGAAAAGCGGTAAACGATAAATAAAACCGAAATGTCGCCCTTAGAGTTTAGGCAATCGTTTAACTGAAAATTCAATTCATGCTTCAAATAGTGAACTCCATCAGAATATAGGGATAATTTGCTATGAATCCGGCGACAAAACGCTACTTTTTAGCCTTAATCGCCCAACCTTCAATCATGGTTCACACAGATAGAGCTAATGTAAAGCGTTCGCTAATCTTTTTCTTCTCCTCGCTACTCTATGCATTGTGCCAAATGCTTTTGAGCAACATTGTGATGGAAGATGATTTATGGAAAAACTTTCATATTCAATTATCAGCCCATTACATCGTGGTCTTCGCAATGTGTGTGGCCGACTACCAGTTGTTGCTCGTCCTAAATAAGCATTTACCCTACCCAAAAAATATCATTTACCGGATCATTGCCGAGCTTACAGGACTGATCGCCATTTGCTTTATACTGCTGTCGGTATTCAATTTCCTGATCTACAATATATTGCTTGTTCCGCAGGAAGGAATGCCTTCTTTCCTTACAAAATTTGCATTGGCAATGCTTACCAACACCCCTATTCTGCTTGTTTTCGAACTGATCCATTATTTTCAGTCTGAGCAAAAAGCGATTGCTGATTCAGAAAAGGCACAACGTGAAGCGCTGTTATTTGAGCATGAAACATTGAAGTCCCAAATCAATCCGCATTTCCTTTTCAATTCATTAAATGTTCTTTCGTCATTAATTTATATCAATCCCGAAAATGCGAATAAATTCACGAAGGCACTTTCAAAAACATACCGGTATGTACTTTCACTCAACCGCCAACCTCAGGTAACCGTTGCCGAAGAACTGGACGCATTGGATTCATACCTTTTTCTGATGCGGATGCGGTTTGAGGACTCTTTCAATTTTACCTTAGAAAAAACAGCTTCTCGTCAGGAAAGTAAAATCATTCCGCTCACCTTGCAGCTGCTTTTAGAGAATGCATTCAAGCATAATATTGCTACGGAAGAATCGCCATTGGATATACGCCTGACCATTGGCAGTGAATACATTACCGTTGAAAACAGCATACAACCTACAAGCGATACGGACAAAGGTGGGATCGGGTTGAAATACCTTTCCAAGCAATATGAATTGTATGCCAAAAAAGTGGCCGTCCAGCACACGGGCAGTCTATTTATTGTCAAAATCCCCTACATAGAGCCATGAATTACCTGATAGTTGAAGATGAGCGGTTTGCGTATGAAGAATTAAAACGCATGATGACGCAATTACGCCCTCATTACCAATTTGAAAAGCGGACCAAAACGGTCATTGATACCATTGCATTCCTGAAATCCAACACCGTCGATTTAATACTGATGGACATTCGGCTTGCTGATGGAAACTGCTTCGAAATATTCAATCATGTTGAAGTTTCCACACCCGTTATTTTTACCACTGCTTACGACGAGCATGCGATTAAAGCCTTTAAGTTTAACAGCATAGATTATCTTTTAAAGCCTTTCGACGAGAAAGAATTAGATTTGGCACTCGTTAAATTTGAAAACATCTTCCATAACAATTCCTATAAACCTGTTTCAAAAGATTTTGAGCAAATCCTATTTACCAAGCTTAAAAACCGCTTCCTGATATCCAAAGGTGAAAATTACCATTATATAGAAACCCAGGACATCGCCCACTTTTACAGCGAAGACGGCGTGGTTTTCCTGCACACGTTCGACAATAAACGGCATATCATCAACTACACATTGGACCAATTGGAACAGCAACTCGATAATGGTTTGTTTTTCAGGGTTTCCCGCAATTGCATCGGCAATGTAAAAGCCATTGAAAATGTTGCAAAGTACTTCAATACCCGTTTGCAACTTACTTTTTCACCCCCTTGTCCACACGAAGTGCTGGTAAGCCGCGTCCGGGTTCCAGACTTTTTGAAATGGATGGATGGGGTCCTTGAATAATTCAATTCCCCTGCGGCTGCATTTTAACCTGCCGATTCTAAACTCCATGGTTTATCGATTTTTGTGTTGGACGATTCACCGTTCTTTTGAGGAAATCAAAACGAATGTAAACGTCAATACAAGGTCAAAACCATGAAACGAGCATTATTAGTGGCTACATTATTAGTAGCACTATTATCTAAAAAAGCAGAAGCGCAGCAAGCAACTTTCAAAACAGAATTCATTGGAAATTCGGGCTATTGGTTTCTTCCCAACGGCGATAAACCGAAGGAAAGGATCGGTGATGGCACAGGTTCGGCCATCATTTATCAGGGAGCATTTAATATGCCGCTCTCCTCGAAAATGAATGAAAATAACCGCCCCACCGTCTGGGGAGTTGGCCTTAGCGGGGCATATGCATCGCTAAACAACAAAAGCTTCGAGGACGAAATGGTTTCAAAAATCATGAATCTTCAAGTAGGCATTTACCATTTGCGGCCACTGAATGACAGATGGTCTATGCGGGCCAGTGTGGGTGTGGGCGTATTTACCCCGTCTGCGAACCTGTCCAAAATAAGGTTTAAAAATGTGCTTGGCAGTGCAGGTGTTGTCTTTATCCGCCACTTGAAACCCAACCTGGCCATTGGGGGTGGATTAGCCGTAAACAGCTCGTTAGGCTACCCAATGCTATTTCCTGCCGTTTACCTGAACTGGAAACGCGAGGGCAACTTCAACCTCAAAGCCGAGCTGATTGATGGGCTGGATGTTTCGGCGACTTATGGATTCAGTAAGCAGGTTAAGCTGGCGCTCGCTTTTGAAATGAACGGGCAAATGGCGTTGCTTGAAAAAGACGGCCGCGATGTGATATTCTCTCACCAATATATTGTGACGGGGCTTCGTCCGGAAATCATATTGGGTAAAACGGGTCTGTCGATGTCTGCTATGGTCGGGCTGAATCTGTATCGCCCTGCCTCTTACAGCGACCGGACTTTAAAAGGGATGTTTGCCTCTAATAATGACTACTACTTCTCTGTTTCCCCTTACGCATCGGTTGGGTTAAAAATGGGGTTATAGTTTAAGGTTGCCACGCTTGTCGGCTGACTTGGCTTCTTTAAGCGGAACTGTCGTTTCTGACTCAGATTACTGATCTGCTTCGCTTGATCAACACTTCCTGGACAGACCGGGCAATATTGAGATCCAGCTGGATTTGGTCAAAGATTACAGGACCAATGTTGCGCTGTATCCAAGATTTCATCAATACTTCCGGGAATACCAGCCAAAATTGTTGTTAGTTTGAGGAAACAGAGATCCATATTTTTTGCCAGCCGGAGCGGAGGCATATAAGAAGGATTTACCCGATGCGACTTTGAAATTTTACGAAACTGGTCACTTCGCTCTTGAGACACACTCGGAACTGATCGGGGCCGGTATACTTGAATTTATGGAAACACTGCCAATTTAAAAGCGTCGTAACAAGTTTTATATAAACTCTATTTCATTATGAATTCAGATAACAAGGCCATATTATCAAAAGCAAATGCTGCTGTGGCAGAAGGAGATAATGAAGGATTTCTGTCTTTCTGCACCGAAGATTTAAAGTATGAATTTGTCGGTGAGCAGACATTGCAGGGAAAGGATGCCGTTCGGGCATATATGAAAATAGCATATGTGGAACCGCCAGAATTCGACGTTGAACATTTGATCGCCGAAGGTGATTTTGTTACAGCTATTGGAAAGATCAGCATGAAGGACGAAAGTGGGAAAAAAATTGACTACTCCTATTGCGATGTCTGGCGTTTTCAGGATGGCAAGATGGCCGAATTAAAAGCATTCGTCATCGAAATCCCATAGATGTTTTCGCTGTTGGCATCTACAAAACACCTGTTCAAATAATATATTTTTTCACCGTTGACTGCTGACCTACTTTTGTATCACCTCTTAGGAAAGAGGAAAGTAACACATCTTTCGGGATGATTAAATAAGCTCAAAGACAGTACAATGCTAAAAGCGACTTTAAACTTTTTAAGAGCAAGTTACAAGCGATTAGCGCTATTAGCCTTATTCTCTTTGGTGATTTACTGTTCGTTTCTTTTGCTTTCATACGTGACAAATCCGGCGCAGACTTCACGCGTTTTTGCTGGCCGGACGGGCTTTTTTTTCAACACCCTGATATTCGTAATTGAGTCTGTCATTACGCATTACATTCTGATCTTTGGATTAATACTCCCGGTAATGCGAAAGCAACGTACTTTTCGCAACGCTGTGATTATCGGGCTACTGTTCTTTCTAGCCAAGTTTGCGTATGATTACATTTCCTTTTTGATAGAGAGAGCAGAACGAGCGCGCGACATGGCTGCTGCTTCCCCGGCTGCTTTGCCCGAAGATAGTATGAGATGGGTGTTGATCATGTCTTACGTATTTGTCCTGATTGCAAGTTTTTCAGTAGCACTATTAATTGAATGGGTCCACAAAGACAGAGAGCGCATTATGCTTGAAAAGGATAAGACAGAAGCGGAACTGAAAGCCTTAAAGCACCAGATTAACCCTCATTTCCTGTTTAACTCATTGAGCTTTATTTATGGAAAGGTGATCAAGCTCGATAAAGAAACTGCGGATTCAATCCTGATGCTGGCCAACATTATGCGGTATGCTTTGGGAAAAAGCACCCGCATTGATGGCACCGTCAACATTATGGATGAATTGGAGCATTTGAAAAATGTGATTGAAATTAACCAGCGTCGCCATAATCATCAACTAGCGTCCGGAACGGCCATAACAAGTAATAACGCAACCACCACCACCAATTACGCCACAAAGGTTTCACTGGATATCTATACTGACCAGGGCAGCACCTATTACAATAAGTCCAGAAGCTCTTTTGGCAGCCAGATAGATTCATATGTAAGTACATTGGATTACCTCATCAAGCGCACTCCTTTCGGGTCTAAGAACCGATAAGATAAATTGCTCCATTCGCACCGTTCCTTAAAAATTTTTATCAATTACAATTAACTTAAAACCAATATCCACATGAAAAACATGATGATTGCCCTGTGTATGCTCACAATCAGCTACGCCGCAATGCCCAGTACGACCCGGCTTTCCGATTCGGGATTAAAGCAGGCGCTAACTTATCCAATATCAATGGCAGCAACGATCTAAGCCTCTCACCAGGCGGTAATGCATTTGATTTCAAGGACAACGATAACCGTTCACTTGGGTTCGCAGGTGGTGTTTTCTTCCGCTTTGGTAAAACATTTTATTTCCAGCCAGAGCTTTTGTTGTCCCAAAAAGGCGGAAAGTTCAATGTATATGAGGACGGTGTGCTGAACGATGGAAAAGTGGATGTTCGTTTTTCAAACTTCGATGTCCCCGTTCTGTTCGGGGTGCGCATTGCTAAATTCTTCCGCGTCAATGTGGGTCCGATGGCATCGCTCAGATTAAATAAAAATGGTAAAATCGGTGATTCATTTGATGACGTAACAGGTGGAAATTCAGGAGCTGAATTCAAAAACCGGTTAGCATTCGGTTATCAGGCGGGCGTTGCCCTTGACCTTGGCAGATTGAGTCTGGATGTGCGTTATGAAGGTAACTTCACTGACATTATGAAGATTCAGTTCGCTAATACTACAACCGCTTCACAATTTGGTAAAAAGAGCAACCTTTTCCAGGCTACACTGGGGCTTGCTATTTTCTAACTATCGAAGACTAAACAAGTAGCGTATATAGCCGACCGTAACAAGTCGGTCTGCTATATACGCTTTTTACATTCGGGCTGTTTTTTTATTAGTATCTGCTAAACCCGGGAGATAATTTCGCTATCAACATGTTGTCAAAGGAATTGAAGGAGCTTGAAATGATCAGCATTGTCGAGCGCAAGGTGTACAATCAGACACCCGTGCTGATTGAGTACAGGTTAACAAAGTCTGGAAAAGACATTGCAAATGTGATTGATTTAATGATAGATTGGGGGATGGTTCACAGAACACAGGTGATCACAAATACCGACACAGGAGCAGGAAGTGACTAGACTTTCTATCCCGCGGTTTGGATACAACAACGATGATTCGGAAACAAATTCCTGCCGTAGTATCCCAACATTTGTGTTCGACTCAGTATTTCTCTCTTTCGCATGTACAAAACGCCTGTTCAGATAATAGATTTCTTTAAAGATTGCTTGGCGCATTACTTTGAAGATTTTATAAATAACTGTTTTGACCTATTTCGTGAATTCGTGGCAAAGCATGAAATGAAACAGGCCGTTACGCTGCTGCAAGTCGTTGCCCTGAACGACACGCTGAATATAGAACTGGATGCTACTGTGGTAAGATAGAGGCTGGCTAACATGCTTCATAAATTATCTTCCAGTACGGCTACTGCTTTTTTTGTCAATCGTATACCTCTTTCTCATATCGCTTCCTACCTGGGAATTACACAACAATCATTAAGCAGAATCAGAAAAAACATCCGTTAAAATCGCTTTTTACCAATTGGGAAATGGTCGCCCTTTTTAGATACCAACATAAGTTTCACTGCTGAAACGCGTTATGCTGAATTTGTTGAATGCTATCCCGATCTTAACACTTCGACAATGATCTTTCCATGACTGAGATAAGTACCAAAGACTACTATTATTAAAAACCCTTCAAAGCGTCAACTTTCACTACGAAAAGCCTGGACCAGTCAATAAAATTTAGAAATCAATTAAAAGATTGCCTGAAAGCAAGTGGAGAGAGGTTTGTTTTTGTTTTGAACAGGCGGCTGAAAGACTGAGGGTACTCAAATCCCAGTTCATAGGCGATTTCAGAAACGGACAAATTGGAAGTTGAAAGTCTTTCCTTCGCTTTCTCCACAAGTTTTTCCTGAATATGGTGCTGGGCATTTTCCCCTGTCAACGAGCGCAGCATATCGCTAAGGTAGCTGGCCGACATGCTCAGTTTGTCGGCAAGCATTTGAACGGTTGGAACGCCGGTTTCAGCGGCGGCTCCGTTTTTAAAATAGTCGTCTAAGATTTCCTCTATTATTTGCAGCAGGTGATTATTGGCTGCTTTTCTGGTAATAAACTGGCGCCCGTAAAACCGGTTGCTATAATTAAGCAGCAGCTCAATCTGGGAAATCAGTACATCCTGACTGAAACGATCGATCCTGCCATCAAGCTCTTCCTGGATGATATTGAATACAGCAAAAATAGCAGTGCGTTCCTTGTCCGAAAGATGTAAAGCCTCGTTGGCAGCGTAGGTAAAAAAACCATATTGCTTGATTGTACCCGCCAGCGGGTAAGAAAGTAGAAAGTCAGGGTGAACAAGAAGCAGGTAGCCAGAGCTTGCAGTGCCGTTCGGGCTTTCAAAAATTTGACCCGGCGCAGTAAATACCAGGCCGCCTTCACCAAAGTCATAAAAGCTTTGCCCGTATTTGGCTTTCCCGCACAGGTTCATCTTATAGGCAATTTTGTAAAAAGGCATAACCATCGAGGGCGGCAAGGCCCCGGGACTAATCGTCATGTCTTTGATGTCAATAAAACTTACCATCGGGTGCAACGGCTTTGGAAGCCCGAACACCCGATGAAAGTCGGTTAATGATTCAAATTTGTACAAAGCAGGAGCTTCTGTTTTCATAACTTAAAGATATTGAACTTTAACCAAATATGCCTTACCAAGGCGTTACACCTGTTTGAGGATTATATTCTTCGCTAAAAAACTGCCCGGTCGGGCCATCGCTATCGATCATTGCGTACTTGGCAACACGCGCTCCTCCCTGCTGAACTGTTCCGGTTCCCCGGTGGCCGTTAAAGTCAGTAGCCACAAAGCCTGGGCAAACTGCATTGACTTTGAATGGCGTATCCCGCAACTGGTAGGCCAGATCAATGGTGTACATATTCATTGCAGCTTTGGAGGAAGTGTACACCGCAGCTTTGTGATCGTAATATTTCCAGGATGGGTCACTGTGCAGCGTCAAAGAGCATCCACTCGATGACACATTCACAATACGGGGCTCTGGCGCCTTGCGCAGCAGGTCAATAAATGCCTGCGTTACCCGGACTACTCCATACAGATTAGTGTCAAAAACCTTTTTGTATTGATCGACATCCGCTTCCAGAGATGATTGCGGCATCCCGCCATTAATCCCTGCGTTGTTGATCAAAGCATCCAGTGCCTGGGTTTTCTCACCAATTGTGGCACGCGCGGCCCGCACTGAGGCTGCATCTGTTACATCCAAAGGTATGGCTTCAACGTTATCAAGGCCTTCTGCTTTCAACTTTTCGACTGCTTCCAAGCCATTCTCTAAACTGCGGCTTCCAAGATATACATAATATCCTTGCAGGAGAAGTTGGCGTGCGGTTTCAAAGCCAACACCTTTGTTAGCTCCGGTAATCAGTACTTTTTTCATGATTGATTAGATTTATTGTGATAAGTCAATGCAAATTCTTTTGCAAAATCAGCCAGCTTTACTTTACCGAGAGCCGGTTTGTTGCGATAATAATCTTCGTAAAGACTTCCGTTTTGTTGCGCAGCCTGCATTTCAACCAGGCCATTTGCGATCCATTTATTCATACCTGCATCCAGCATTTGTTGCAGCATCTGTTCACGCGGGATCGCCTGCCATTTCAAATTGGGCATACCAATGGCTTCCCCTAACACTGTTGCAATTTCATTGGGAGAAACTTCGTCACTTGCCAGATAATGAACTGACCTTCCCTCAAAAGGTTTTTCCATTTCTTCTGCAATGACTGCCGCAATGTCCAGGGGAGACACCCACGGCTCTTTCTGGTCGCCTCCATAGGTTTGAATGATCGCAGCTTGCGAGGAGCAACGAAATCTGCGTCTTTGTCAAAGATGTTGCCGATACCTTCCCAAGCTTCCATCAGATAAACAATGTCGGCTTCTTTGAAAGTAGCTGTCAAAAAATCAGGATCTTGTATAGTACCAATGGCTGCTTTTGCACCCAGAGCTTCAATGGCCTCGCGCCGCGCCGATTTACTGCTTATGATGGTCAGGTCATGTTTTTTACGGATTAATTCTTCTGCTAAGGGTTTACCAATATTTCCTAGCGAACCGGTTATTACAATTTTCATTCTGTTCTGTTTTTTTGTATTGCAAAGTTGTGCAACCTTCAAAAAGCAGATCTAACAGAATCAACGGTTCTTATAACAAAATTGAGGAAACCTACCGCTATGTCCCGTTTTCAAGATTTGATTATATCGTAACATTGTATCTATTTTGTCGTATTGAAATACTTTTTACGATGTACGAGGCTTTTTTTAACTATCTGGAAAAATTTAGTTCTGAGCCGGTTTCAGAAGATGATAAGGTTTTGCTTGAAAAAGCATTGATTCCAGCCAAGTTACGAAAGAGGCAATATTTCCTACAAGCTGGCGACCAGTGCAAAAACTTTGCATTTATAGTAAAAGGAGCAATGCGACAATATTCGGTGGATGATAAAGGCACTGAATATATGGTCAGGTTAGGAGTTGAAGACTGGTGGATGGGAGACCGCGAAAGCTGGGTTATGCTCACTGCAAGCATTTACAATATCGATGCCTGGGAGGATACCGAAATGCTTTTGATTAACAGAGCTAACACCTTAGAGCTGATAAAAACGATACCTGCATTTCGTGATATGATACAGCAGCTTGACGAAAAAAATAATATTGCCAATCAACGCAGGCTGACCTCAACCATAAGTTCTACTGCGCAAAAACGCTATACTGAATTTATCGACTGTTATCCCGAACTACAACAACGATTTCCGCAGCACATCATCGCGTCATACCTGGGTATCACAAAAGATACGCTAAGCCGCGTCAGACGTCAGCTTTTACAACAGTAAAATCCAGTCAGCTTCAACAGGAGATTAGCCATCAGTAGACATTAGTCTACCTTTTTTTTCGACTTACATCATCTTTTGCTTCTACGCGGTATCGGAACTTTGCCTTTATAAAACATAAACAAAGTTCCATGCAAAATGTAAAAACAGGCCTTGAAGCCCTTCTTCGTCCTGAGGACAGCATTCTCGTCTTAATCGATCACCAGCCTTACCAGTTCACCAACCTGAACAGCCACGAGCCTACCATCATTATTAACAATGTTACGGGTCTTTCTAAGGCAGCAAAAGTGTTTAATGTACCCACCATTCTGACTACGGTTATTGAAGAACGCGGCGGCTACATCATCAAACAGATCCAGGATGTTTTCCCTGAACAAAAACCGATCAACCGTACTTTTATCAATACCTGGCAGGACCCTAATGTTACCGATATTGTAAAAGAAAGCGGCCGCAAACAGCTGATTATGTGCGGCTTGTGGACAGAGGTGTGCGTTGCTATGCCAGCGATCCAGGCACTTAGCGAAGGCTACGATGTATTTGTGGTTACAGATGCTTGTGGAAGCGTCACAGCAGAAGCACACGATATGGCTGTGCGCCGAATGGTTCAGGCCGGAGTGGTGCCGATTAACTGGATGGCCGTTGCTGCTGAATGGCAACGTAACTGGGCCCGGATGGAAACAGCACGTCCATTATCCGGTGTACTATTGGAACATGGCGGAGGAAGCGGAGTATCGCTTGCCTGGGAATTGCAGCTTCTAGCGACTCCCGTACAAGAAAATCAGTGACAATTGGAAAGCAACATCTTGATCCATTCAGGATGTTGCTTTTTACATTTTTAACCATAAAAATCAAAAAAACATGAGCGAGGAAGCAGCCATAATGATGGAAAATAATCTCAGCCAGGTTTGGAATGAAAGAGATCCGGGCGCCAGGTTGAAGGCTATCGAGAAAATTTACGATTCCGCAGCGAATCTGTACCACGTCGGAGACCACGTTACAGGTCTTGATGCCATCAATAACAGCGTCACATCTACAAAGAAGTAAAGCTTATCTGCATTGATGATCAGCAGCGCATGGTTCCATGTTGTTGGCTGTCCAGTGAACAGGGAGTATTTTAAAACAAAGTGCCGGAAATCACGAAGGCAGATGAAATTTTTCAGTTGAAAATAAACTCGCTTGATGCGGAAATATTCCGGTGATCTTTGGTATAAAAAAAACCGTACTTAAAGTTTTCTGTCCGCATATCAGTCGATAATGTGCGCGTTTCCGGGTCAATCTTTACCTTTTTTTTCAGCCAGACTCTTTCCTCATTGGTCGAAGTCGTGTCATTTGAATAATAAAAATCTGCATACCACAAAGAAACGGGTCCCTGGTACGATGCCTTGACTTCATCAGTTCCTTTCGGCATGTCGGTTACCATGGTCAGCGGCGCCTTATTTTCCAGAATATTTTCCATAAAATACCTGATCTCATGTGGTTCCCAGCCCCATTCATGGCTATGTTTCATCTCGGGCAGTAAAAGGACCTGACGCTTATTTTTAGCTACCAAATTGTACGTTTTACTGTAAGTAACCACATTGTAAAATTTATCCTTGTTCCCGTTGACAAAACAAAACTGCGGACTCGCAAACGGCAGGTATACAGACGGATCGAAATAGCGCATCCATTTATGCCGGACATCCTCCGAAAGATGGTTAAGCGGCACTTTGAATACATCCGATTCGTCATAATATCCACATCCGTAAACCGGCACTGCGGCTTTGAAACGATTGTCGAGCGAAGCAACAATGCAAGTCAGGTAACCGCCCCAGCTGATGCCGGTCACACCCGTTTTAGCCTGGTCGACTTCGGGAAAATTAAGCAGCAGCGAATGTGCCTGAATAGATGCTGCAACCGCGTGATAGCTCCACATATCTTTCGGGTTCGACTTTCCCATTTTATCGAATTTTTGTTCCTGGGACTGGTCCGGCCCGGGCTGCGCCAGTTTTTTACCATCCGCACCGTTTCCCGACAAATCCATCGCTATAGCCGCATAACCTTCTGATGCCCATTTTTCCACCCATTCTTTAAAAGCCTTTCCTCCGCCTCCGTGGATCAGTACTATGCCCGGAAATTTATTTTTACGGTTGGTTATTCCGTTCAACAAATTCGGGTTAGAATAATAAGCAAACACCTGAGTCGGGTGGCCATCGTAAGCAACACTTTTGTAAAGCAAGGTATGGACCGGACTTTTTTTATCCAGCCACTCCACTTCCGGCGCCTTGCTCAGCTGGCCAAGATCCCACAACAATGAATCGATTTTGATCGCCTCTCGATTAATAACCAGGCTTGTTTTTTGCTGGCCAAAGGCGGTAAAAGTGATGAGTACTAAGAAAAATATGTTTTTCATCTGATTCAAAGTTCACTTATTCAGAAATTAGAATGACTTGTGCCATCCTTTTTTGATCGCCTCCGGAATCGTTGTTGCAAGTACCTTGTAAAGTTCATACCGCAGCTGATATAATGCCTGATTTTGCAAATTCGGCTCGAAAACGACTTTTATGTCCGGTGTTAATTCCTGAAAGCTACTATAAAGCCCTGCACCAATGCCTGTACTAAAAGCGGCGCCCCAGGTACCTGTCTCTCTGCAACTGCATATTTCTACCTCCATACCCAAAACATCGGCAAAGAGTTGTCCGAAGATCCCGCTCCCCGATGCTCCGCCGGTCAGCCTCACACTACGATTCTGAATGCCCGCGTTCTGCAGCTTTTCTATGTGATATTTATGCCCGAAAACAATTCCTTCGTACAGTGACCATAACATATCAGCCTTCGTATGCCAGCCAGAGAGCCCAAAAAAACCGCCCTTGGCATTCTTATGGATATTACCTCCATATAGGTACGGCAAATAAAACGGCGCATCCTGCCTGGGTACCTGCGCAGCTACCATCTGATCGCAAATCTGGAACACTGAAATGCCAGCCTTCTTCGCACGCCGCTTTTCTGTCGGGCAAAACTGGTCGACAAACCATTCCAGGTTTGTCATGGAACTGGCATCCGCTTCAATGCTGATATGGTATTGTGGACTTGCAAACAATGCACTCATAGCCAGATCATTATTTACCAAAGGCTTGTCAGTGAGCGTCGCATTCACACTCCAAGTTCCCGCAATCACACCAATTTGTCCCGGGCTGCAAATACCGCTTCCAATCAGGTTGGCACAAACATCGATCATCCCGGCTACCACTTTCGTACCCGGCATGAGGCCGGTTTCAATGGCTGCATTCGCGGTGACCTTTCCTATCACTTCGTAGCTTTTTTTGAGCATGGGCAAATCGGGGAGCAGATCCCCGAGACCATACATATCCAGCAATGCAGGATTATAGTTTTTTCTCTCGATATCCAACAAATTAGTTGCGCTCATATCCGAGTAATCGGAGGCAATTTCGCCGGTGAGGCAGAAATTGAGATAGTCTTTTGAGAGAAATACGGTACCTATTTTTTCGTAGGTAACTGGTTCCTCTTTTTTAAGCCATGCCAGCAAGGAATTGGTCTGAGCAGGCCAAAGCTTTTGACGGGTGTACGGGTATACTTTGTCCGCTAGCCCGGCCGCCTCCCATTCCGCGCAAATTCCGGCGGCACGCGTATCAACAGATTGGATTCCGCGCAGCACTTTTTTCTGTTTATCCAAAAGGTACAGTCCGTTTCCGTGACCGCAAATCCCGACAGCCGCAATTTCTCCCGGCCAAATATCTGCTTTGGCAATTACATTACGGATTGTTTTTGCGGCATACTCCCAAAGTTCCGTTAGATTTCTCTCGTGATGTCCCTGGGCAGGATGGTACGAAGGTATTCTGGCGGAACTGGTTGCGACCACATTTCCCTCGGTGTCAAAAATCGTCGCTTTGCAGATCGTGTTGCCGCTGTCTAGTCCTAGCAGGTACTTGCCCATTGGTCAAAGTCAGTTTAATGCAAGATCCGGGATTTTTACCAGGCCTCGCGATACAGTTTTACAATCTCATCATGAGAAGGAACAACCGGGTTATTCTGAGGACTACCCGAAGCCAGCGCGTCCTTGGCCATTTTATCCAAGACATTCCAAAATTCCTTTTCGTCCATTTCAAGACAGTGCCTGAGTCGCGGAATTTTCAACTTTTCATTTAAGCTTTCCAGACCAGCTATCAACTTTTCAGCAGCGTTTTGGTCGGAATCCTTACTATCTGCGAGACCCATTGTGCGCGAAACATTGGCATATCTCGATAGCGAACCCGGTAATGAGAAGCGCGTTACGGCTGGCAGCAAAACCGCGTTCGACAATCCATGTGCCAGATGGAACAGTGCACCCAGCGGCCGGCTCATGCCATGGACCAGGCAAACGCTGCTGTTGGTAAAAGCCATTCCGCCCTGGCAGGCTGCAACAGACATTCCCTCCCGGGCTTCCCGGTCACCCGGATTTTCCCAGGCTGAAACCAAATGCCTGCTCACCAAGCCAATGCAAGACAATGCAATCGGATCGGTCATTCTATTTGCCTTGCGGGAAACATAGGCTTCGATCCCGTGCGTCAGCGTATCCACACCCACATAGGCAGTGAGTGCCGGCGGCATGGACAGGGTAAGTTCAAAGTCGATCAGGGCGATTGTCGGCATGAGGTGCCGGTCCAGGATCATCATTTTCACATGTCGCTCCTCGTCTGTGATCACCGCTACCTTGGTCGCCTCGCTGCCTGTTCCGGCTGTGGTTGGTATGACGATCAGCGGCACCCCGGTATTTGGGATCTTGTGATAACCCGCATACTCGCTGAGCGGCGCATCATTATTGGCCAGAACAGCAATTGCCTTGGACGCGTCAATGGGGCTTCCTCCGCCGATTGCAACGATCAGGTCGGCTTGGCTGTCGCGGAAAATGCGCAGGCCTGCTTCAACATTGCGGACAGTCGGATCCGGCTGCACGCCGCTAAAAATGAACGACTCAATATTTTCGGCACTTAACGCTTCCGAAACATTGGCAATAAGGCCTGTACGGACCAGATAAGCATCTGTTACCAAGAGAACTTTCTTTGCGTGAAACCGCTGCGCGTAAACGGCGAGCTGGGTGATAACACCCGCCCCGGTCACCACCGAAGCAGGTGCATTGAATTCATGAAATGTTGCTGCTACCATCCCTGTGAGCGTTGATAGTTGTTATCCCAGCGGGAGAGCACCACTTTTTGACGGGTAAAAAACATCACACCTTCCGTTCCCTGAAGATGCAGGTCGCCGTAAAACGAATCATTCCATCCCGAAAATGGGAAAAGTGCCATAGGAGCAGGTACGCCCACATTCACCCCGATCATTCCACATTTGACACCCTGACTAAATTGTCGGGCAGCCGCTCCATTTGTGGTGTAAATCGTCGCGCCATTTCCAAACGGAAGCCGGTTCAGCCAGTCAATCGCTTCTTCCAGACTTTTTGGCGAAAGCATCGACAAAACGGGGCCGAATATTTCCTCCTGAAAAACCGGCATTTCTGGCAAAACTTGCTCGATCAATGTGGGGCCTACGAAAAAACCTTTCTCCGGGATATTGTTACGTCCGTCGCAAACCACACCCACGCCTTTTTCAATGGCCTGGTCAATGCATTTTAATATTCTATTCTGGGCCAAATCGTCGATTACCGGTCCCATATCAATATTATCACTGGCAGATGTATCGCCCATTTTCAGCGAATTCATCACAATGGAAAGTCGCTCTTTCAACGGTACCGCGATCTCGCCGATCCCCATTAACAGCGATCCGGCCATACAACGCTGTCCGGCACATCCGAAAGCGGCCCCGGTGATCGCCCTGATTGCAGATTCCGGGTCTGCGTCGGGCATAACCAGCTGCACATTTTTTGCACCGCCACCTGCCTGCACCCGTTTTCCGTGCGCAGTACCCAGACTGTACACGTATTTGGCTATATGTGAAGAACCTACAAAGCTGATCGCCGAAATACCGGGATGTGTGCAAATTGCATCGACTACCTCTTTTCCTCCGTGAACGATATTAAAAACGCCGTCGGGAAGTCCTGCTTCCTGGAACATTTCGGCCAGCCGCACGGCTGTGAGCGGTACTTTTTCGCTGGGTTTCAAGATAAATGTATTGCCGCAGGCAATCGCGAGCGGGAACATCCACATGGGTACCATCGCCGGAAAATTAAACGGACTGATGCCGGCGCAAACCCCGAGCGGTTCTCGCATGGTGATCCCATCGATCTGCGATGCCAGCTGACTAAGGTTCTCGCCTTTCAGCAACTGTGCAATGCCACAGGCAAATTCCACGACTTCAAATCCCCTCCGGATGTCTCCGCGCGCCTCTTCAATCGTCTTGCCGTTTTCAATGGTGATCAGTCGGGCAATGGCTTCCATTTCTTTTTCAAGAAGATACCGGTACCGGAACAGCACATCCGCTCTTTTTGGCGCAGGCAATTGCGACCAGGCCGGAAATGCGGCACTCGCTGCCTGCACGGCCTGGTCAAGATCCAGCGCCGTTCCCATAGGCGTCCGGGCAATGATCTCGCCTGTCGATGGGTTATATACGTTACCGAAACTGCCATCCGTTTTGCTGATCCACTTACCGCCGATCAGCATTGGGACTGTTTCATAATCTGCAGTCAAATCCATGCGACACGTTAATTTTCATTTTGATAAATAGCCAATGCCTGTTCCGGCGTCGCGTCCTCATGGATCATGGCCATAAAGGCTTTGACGATTTGTGCCGGATTGGGATGCTGGTACACATTTCTTCCATATACCAGCCCCATTGCACCTTGTTGCAGCAGGCCATGACTCTTGCGAAAAAGCTCGGGCAAGTCCGATTTTCCACCCCCGCGGACCAGTACCGGGCAGCGCGCCGCGGCGATTACTTCATGGTAATCCTCCACATGGTCGGTCGGGTCTGCTTTGATGATATCGGCGCCTAGCTCCCTTGCCTGCCTTACCAGGGGCACGATCAGGCTTTTATTTCCGTCTACCTGATAACCTCCCCGCGCATCATTTCCCTTCATTACCAACGGCTCGATCATCATCGGCATCCCGTATTTTTCACATACCCCGCGAAGACGGCTGATATTTTTGATGCTCAGCCTGAGCAAATCGGGTTCGCCTGGCAATAACAGCAGGTTCACGACAATGCAGGATGCATCCATGCGCAACGCTTCCAGGATCGGTTCTTCCTCATTTTGCAATGCACTGAACATGACTTTATGCGTTTGCGCATTGTAAGGGTTACCTACATCCACCCGCATCACAAGCGCCGGTTTGCTTTTCCCAGGGATACGCTGCAAAATGTCACTTTGTCCGTAGTTGGTTTGAATGGCATCTGGCCCTGCCTCTACCAGCTGGCCGATGACCTCGTCCATATTTTCGAGACCGTCTAAAAAGCCGTATTCGTTGAATACCCCGTGATCAACAGCCACGTCGAGGCATTTGCCGGACGCATTGAACATCCGGTTCAGCCGTACTTTGGATGATAAAAACATCATTTGATTAAAGGTTAACTCCGTGTTTTTTATTTAAAATCCCTAAGGTTCTTTCGATTTCGCCGTCTGGATTTCCAGCCAGTCCGGGTTTTGATTGCATTAATATTTCACCCAATTCTTGAAGCAAAGCCCGGGACAATTCGCCCCGTAAACCCAATGAAGTACGCCGTAAAACAAGGTCGTCCAGGTGCTCAACAAACTCATTTTCAATAAGGTATTGCATTTCACCAGTACTGTATTGCGGGTGATTTCTCAAAGGCTTGTTATCCGGTTGAAGAAGATAAGAGATGACATGATCGGCATTTGTTCCGTATCGTTCCAGCAATTGTTCCAGGCGGCCAGCCGACAATGCAGGCCGTAGCCGTTCTCTGATCCATTTCTCCCTTTCCTCAGGCTGAGCCGGAAAGTCCCTGCCTCCGCCGATGACTTCATCTTCCGAAGAAGCTTTTGTTTCCAGGTTCAAAAACTTCGCGATCTCTTCCGTTGTATGCGATGCAAAAGCACGAAAAGTGGTCCATTTGCCTCCGATCATAGAATATACCGGAAATTTCTGCCGCTCCGTGGCGGGTAAGATAGGAAGACTATGGTCCCGGCTGATCTGCGCCGTAATATCAGCGCCGCTGTGAGGCAAAGGCCGCACGCCCGAAAACCGGAAAACGATCTCCGAAGGGTCTATTTTAATGTCGGGAAAAACCTGCCGGATCGATTCGAGCATATAAGCTACTTCTGCGTCCGTGCACACGGCCTCCTCGGGGTTGGTTATTTTAATATCTGTCGAACCCACCAGCACATTTCCATGCAAAGGAAAAAGGATGCAGATCCGGCCCTCCGAATTTTCGTAATACAACATTTGTCCCTGCGTCGCCTTCATGAGCTCCGCATTGTTGATCATCAAATGAGAACCCTTCGTGCCGCCGATAAAAGTGCTTTTGGCTTGTAAAGATGCATTCGTAAAATCGATCCACGCGCCGGTTGCATTGACGACGACATCCGGCCGAATGGTTAAAGTGCCGCCGGTAAGTTCACTTTTCAAATAAACCTCGCCAGTTTCCGCATTGCTCCCCGCCAGTGAACAATAATTCAGTAGCCCCGAACCTGCATTGGAAGCCAATGCATCCTGGCACAATTCAAGGCAAAGGCGCTCGGGATAAGAGATCCAAGCATCGTAATACATGGCGGTACAGACGATGGCGGGGTTCAGTGCCGGCCTGAATTGCAGTGCGGTTTTTTTATCCTGAAAACGGTGCGTTGGCATGACGCGCTGTTTTCGGGTGTAGAAATCATAGGCGCTCAACCCGATTTTCACCAGGAATCCGCCCCGGTTCACCGATTTCCCTTTGAATCCCAAAAACACCGGTATCGCATTCAACAACCCCGAAAACCATTGGAAAATCGGGATAACGGTCGGCAGCGGCTTCACGTAATGCGGCGCGTTTTTCAATAACAGGTTGCGCTCTTTCAAACTTTCTTTCACCAGTCGTACTTCCCTGTTTTCCAGATACCTAAGCCCGCCATGGATCATCCTCGAAGGTGCAGAACTCGCCCCGGCCGCAATGTCCGATTTGTCAATCAGCAATGCGTCGATCCCGTTGAGCGCCAGTTCACGGAAAAGTCCAGCCCCATTGATGCCCGCACCCACAATGAGCACCGGAACCCTGGGATTATCCCGGAACCGTTGTATCGTTTCGCTTCTTGTCATTTTTGTTTGATCGTTTTAATCGGTTCCGCAGTTCCTGATTTACTTTGCAAACCGAACAATGCAGGATTTTCAGGTTTGACCGGGCTTACATGAATGCGCTTGCTGTGCGGATTGGTAGGATTTACCTCTATTTTGAAATGCGCATCCCCGCCATTATCGTGGATCTGCATACTGGCTACATTGTTCTTATGCAGGTGAATGGATGAAGTACTTTTGTCGGAATTCCGCAGATCATGAATGTAGTTGCGGGCAAGTTCCATCTTAGCCCCGCCTTCGTCGATGTAGATCCCGTTTGCCTGCAGATATCCCCCGCCGATCTCATAAACCCAGTTATCATTCACCTTGGTACCGGGCTGACTTCCAACCAGATAAATACCCGAGCCGTCGGACAAATACTTCATCCCGTTCCTTACTTCATTCCATTCAATGATATTGCTATGGCAGTTGGTGCTGACCATATTGGTCTCGTCACTCCAGTACCAGCCTACGCTCATTCCCGAGTAGGGAAAATCCTCGATCAGGTTATGGTCGATCTGATTATGGTGAGAATAACCGACCCAAATGCCCACCGAGCCTTTGTCGGTAGTGGAGAAGTTTCTCAAATGGTTATTGCGGATCAGGTTATGATGCGATACCTCCTGCGGATCAGTAAAATCCTTGTGCAGCGGGTGCCCCTCGCCCACATAACTGGCCCGGTACCCGACCTGTATCACATTACTCCCCACATCTTCAAACCGGTTTTCGACGATTTGGTTCTGAAAGCAGCCCAACCCAAGCGTAATCGCGCCTTCGCCCAATCCTACAAACTTACAGTCGCTGATAATACTATTATGCGTCCATTCCAGCATCAGCGCTGCGTCTGGTGCGTATACCGGCTTGCCTTTTTCGGTACCCCAAAAACCTGCCTGTATCCCTTTCCGCTCGGCTACGCCCATTTCCCATCGCGTTCCTGTAAATGTGATACCCTGAATAAAGATGATGCCCATTGTTGCTCCCCGCTTTCCGGTAACCTGCACAAGCTGCTCAGCTACTGGGTATTCGATTCGCTTTGTGGCAGGATTGGTCTTACTGAAAAGGAAAAGCTCCTTTGTTTGTTTGTCGAGAAACCATTCATTTTCCGCATCCACGAAACGCAATGCGTTTTCAAAATGCGCACGGTCGCGGGTGTTGATCATGGTGGAACTGCATTCCGGACCGGGATATTGATTGGTGAGCACCGACTGGGTTTTAATATTAAATTCCTTGATAGATTGGCGCACATAATGCCAGACACCCGTGATGTGCAACTCGGCGGTTTTGATTTTTCCAAAATCTTCCGGGATCTTTCCTGCAAATACAAGCCGGTTGGATTTCAGGAGTACCGAATCCGGTTCCAGCCATTTTCCATCATTGGGATACCGTCCTCTGACAGCTCTTTTTTTATTGATAAAAAGCTGGGTAAAATCATCTGACACCATTGTTTTCCAGAGATTATCGCCTGCTTTTTGCCAGCTGCTTTCTATTTTTTTATTGCCTGATAAAATGGGTTCTTCTCCTTTGTAAGCTTCAATCAAAAGGCTGCTCTCGGGATCCAGTTTCAGCGACTCGTCTACTTTGATCGGACTTGCTATCGGATAAGATCCACCTCTTAATACAATCCGGTAAACTGCCGGAGCACTTTTTGGCTGTGACTTTAAAACTTCCAATGCTTTTCCAACCGTTTTAAATGGTTTCGCAAGTGTTCCGGGGTTCTGGTCATTTCCGGACGGGGCAATGTACCAGGTCGTTTGTGCGCAGATTATCGCATTAAGAAACAGGAGAAACCCAAACAGCATAATATAAAAGCACTTATTCATATTTTCAGGATTTAGGAACAGTCAATTGAAATAAATATACAGGCTCACCATGATCACCGCCAGCACCGACCAGCCCCATCGCAACGAAGGTGAGAGTTCGTGCGCCTTATATTCTTTCCGGCTGAAAACAGGACGCTCCGCCCCGTCGGTATCCGGAAACAGATAGGAGAATCCGATCAGCAGCACGCTCATTGCTACAAAGAGATAAAAGGAGATCAGGAAAAAATTCGGGTAAAATCCTTTGCTGGGATATTGCGACAGGTATAAGATGCTGATAATCACGCAGGGAATGTTACCAATGATCAATGTATAGAATGCGGCTTTCGAAGAGATCCTTTTCCAGAAAACACCCCAGATAAACACCGCTACCAGCGAGGGGCACAGGAATGAGAAGATCGCATTGATTTTTTCGAATAAATTAAAACCTTCGACCCGGTCCAATCCTACTGCAATGAGCATGGACAAGCCAGCCAGCCCGGCAATCACCCACCGGCTCATGCCAATGGAAGGCGGCGCAGACGATCTGCGGAAATTGGGAAGGATATCCAATGTAAAAACCGCGCTGCCGGAATTGAACATCGCCGTAACCGTCCCTACCAGCGCCGCAATCAAAACGGCGATGGCAAGTCCGATCAGTCCGTGTGGCAGGTATTTGTAAATCATCATCAGAAAAGCATCGTCGGGCTTTTCCAGGTCGGGCATCACTACCCTGGCGATAATGCCGGGAAGTATAAACAGCAACGGCACAAGGAGTTTCAGATAACTCAAAAACAATACGCCTTTTCTGCCCTCATTTAAACTTTTGCTTCCCAAGGTCGTCTGAACAATATTCTGATTGGCGCACCAGTACCAGATCGACATAATGGGATACCCGACAATGATCGCCTGCCAGGGATAATCCGGGTCATCAGACGGCCGGAGCAGTTTCCAGTAATTGGCATGGAGCGCCGTTTCGAAAACACTCCAATCCTTGATCTGGGTTAACGCCAGAAAACCGATGACGCTGCAAACCAGGATCATAACAATGGACTGAAATGAGTCGGTTAATGCGACGGCTTTTAAACCGCCGGTAATGGTAAAGCTTACCGAAAAGAGCGTAAGCATGATCACGCATTGCCAGACGGGCAGTGAAACCAGCTTGCTAACCAGCATGGACCCCGCATACACGACCGAACCCGCGCCAATGGAAATTTGCAAAAATACAATCCAGGAAAGCGCTTTCCGGCACGATTCGTTGTAACGCCGCAGCATAAATTGAGGCATGGTCTGGATGTCGTGTTTTAAATAATAAGGCAAAAAAACGACACTCAGAAGGATCAGGTACAGCCATGCAAACCACTGGAAATTGCAGGCGATCATCCCATAAGAATAGCTTAATCCGCAGGCGCTGATAATGTTAAGCGGACTAATGTTGGTACCAAAAATCGATAACCCGATCGTCGGCCAGTTCAGCGACCTTCCGGCTAAAAACAAGTCGCTGCTCTTCTTTTGCTGATTGGTAAAGCTCACCCACAAACCCAAACCGAGCAGGGCAAGCATATAAACCAGGATGACCGTAATATCAATGGTACTCATCATGCGATACTTTTTTTACTCCATTTCAAGATAAGCTTCCAATTCTGCCGGAGCAGGATATTCCAGCTGCACGTGGTGGGCAACCAGCGAAGCGCTCAGATCCGCATAACCTACATTCGGGAAATCGACGGAATCCCGCAAAGCAATGTAAGCCGCTGTTCCGGCCGCCTGCCCAAGTTGCATCATCGTCCGCGAAAGCCGGCAACTCGATGCCGCCAGCGAACTGAAACCTGCCGCCCGGGAGGCAATTAGTAAGTTCGAAAAACCTTTCGGGACAAGGCAGGGATAGGGAACCCCGTAAGGCATATCCAGCTCCGCACAGCCCGCACGTCCGGTACTTTTTCCGTGGGTATCCAGCGCGTGGTCGGCAATGGTTACGATTGGCTCACCAAGTTGTTGGACAAGGCCACCCCGGATATCTTGCTCTGTTAAAATCTGCTGCGTTACTACCCGATGCCCTTCCCGGACGCCCAATGCAGGCGCCATCCACAACAGTTTGTAATCAGCATAAGGGGCATAGGTTGATTTTAGATGCCGAAAATGGGCGAGAACCCGTCGCTTGCATTCTTCATAAGATGCCTGATAATCAGCATACTGCACAAAATCCACACCTTCCATGGTCGGCAACATATTTACATTCAGATCACCATTTGGATACTGAACAATGCTTGCTACCGGATAACTTTCCGCCCACCAGCAAGGCACGTTACTTTCCAATTCCTGATCCAAACTATTTGCCTCATCTTTTTCTCTAAGCCCGATCCGGTAGATCAGCGAAACGCCATTAATCCTTGAACTGGCATTTTCCGGCGCGCCGGGTTCGTTAAAAACATCGTTTGCTTCCTGCCCGAACATGGTTTCACAGCCAAGGTACCTGCACAAATGACCGGAATCCGTGGCATCGATAAACAAAGGTGCCGAAACCGTTTCCCCATTGCTGAGCGTAACCGATGCTACCACACCATTGCTGCTTTCGACGGCTTGGAATGCGGTATTTTTCAGAACAGTAACATTCCCGGTTTCGAGCAGCATTTCTTCTACAACCTGCTGGTAAATGGCGGGTTCAAATGGAACACCGTGCCAATATTCTCTTACAAAAGCTTCGTTCAAAATGCCGGTTTCTGAGCCGTGCCTGAGCAGGGTATCCCGGTATTTTTTAGAAGGGTCCAGTAACAACTCGGCACCAGGATGTAATGGGCTTTCACCGCTTTGCAGCTGCCATTTCCGGTGTTTTGCGAAACTATAAATGCCGACTGCCTTATCTTTTTGTTTCAGCCTTTTATAAATGTCAAACGGAATACCGGTCCCGCCTACGCCCATTTCCCAGACGGACACGCCGCTTTGGGCCGCATTCCCGCCCAGGTAATTCTGCTTTTCCAGCAGGAGCACCCGCAAGCCCAGACGCCCAGCAGCCAGTGCGGCACCAATTCCTCCGCTGCCTCCACCCACCACAATCAGATCGTATGCTTTCATAAAAAACTAGTAAGCCTGGATTTCCTGCACCAGCGGCAAAAGGCGAAGTTCAGGGATCACAAGATGCGCGGGTAATGTACATACATCCACTACAATGTTGCCGATTTCGATCGGTTGAATGGATTTTGACGCGATGTCTTCGGAAAAAGCGTCCAGCTTCGCGGCAGTATTGAAATCGGTAGCGCCCCAGGAAGGCACGAGGGAAGTTACCCGCACGCCAAACGGCCGCATTTCAACATACAAATGTTTGGTCAGCTGATCCAATCCTGCTTTTGCTGCGCCATAAACGCCCCATCCTCCCCAGGCCTGCACCGAGCAAATGGACGAAATATTGATAATGGTACCGCTGCTCTGCGCACGCATGATTGCTGCAGCCCGCATGCAGCCGAAAATGGCACCGGTGAGGTTGAGTGCAATCACTTCTTCGACTATTTCGTCACGCTGGTCGGCAATTTCGAGGATTTCTCCTCCCCCGCCTGCATTGTTTACTAAGATGTCCAGCCTGTTTTCAGCATCCTTGATCTGTGCGAAAACGCGGTCCCAATCTTCCTTTTTAGTCACGTCGGCGACGATGGGCACGGCGCCGATCTGCGCACCGACTGCCTTTAATTTTTCTCCCGAACGTGCCGTGATATAAACTTTCGCACCCGCCCGGACCAGCGCTTCCGCTATTCCCACGCCGTAACCTGTTGACGCGCCCGTTACCAGTGCAACTTTTCCATTCAATCTTAATTCCATTTGCGTTTTTTTCTAGTGTAATAATTGCTTCGGTATATATTTTTTTAAAAAACAGACTATTGGGGATAACCCGGATTCTGGGTCAATGCAGGATTGGCCTGGATTTCAAGAAAAGGTATCGGGAAAAGCAAATGCCGCTCCTCCGCGTTTTTACCACTATTTTTGAGCACCTCCATGTAAGTACCCGTCCTGAGCAGGTCCCAGCGCCGCTCTCCTTCAAAGGCCAGTTCCATTCTCCGCTCATCGAGCACCGCCGCTTTGAAAGTGGCTTTCGTTAGTCCGGCCAGGTCCGGCAAAGCGGCCAGTTCGGCCGGCTCGGGAGTTCCGTTTGCATTGGCATCCCGGGCGCGCTGCCTTACTTTGTTGATTGCTACATAAGCTGCTGCCGTGGGTCCATTCAGCTCGTTTTCTGCTTCGGCAAAAATGAGCAGCACATCCGCGTACCGGAGCACGATCCAGTTTGCATCGCCGCCGGTTGCCTTCCCGAAATTCGGATCCCAGTACTTCATAATGGCCGGCCCGGCCTGCGCCTTGCCTTTGGCGGTGATTTCGGGGTAATAGATGCTGGGGAATGAATCCACCATGGTAATTCTTTTGCGGTAATGATCGGGTACGGAACTGTAAAAACCTCGCTCAGCCGCCACAGCCGATCCCGAGATCGCACCGTTGAGCAGGATATTCGGATTGCGGGAAGCGAAAGAAGAAGAATTCACACTGGTCACACCCTGCACATTTCCGCTTTTAAATTGAACGGAGAAGATATGTTCGGCACTATTTTCTTTGGTTACCTCAAAAACACTTTTGAAATCGGGCAGCAGGCTGTAAGTAGCGCTGCTGATCACAAGCTGCGCCGTTTCGCGTGCTTTTTGCCAGTTCTGACGGGTTAAGTATACTTTTGCCAGCAGCGCCTGTGCGGCTCCCTTTGTAGCTCTGCCTGTCTGGGCGGCTGCATAGTTTTTTGGTAAAACAGCCTCTGCCTCAGTCAGGTCTTTTTCGATCAGTTGGTAAATCTCATCCTTTGAAGTGCGTGGAAGCAGGTTATTGGATTCATCCACCGTAGGTTCCGTAATGAGCGGCACATCCCCGAACGAACGGACGAGATTGAAATAATACAATGCCCTCAGAAACTTGGCTTCCCCCAGATACTGGTTTTTTAATGCCTCGTCCATGGTAATGGCCGGGATGGATTTCAATGCGGCATTGGAAAAGTTAATCCCCCGGTACATCACTGTCCAGACATCGCGGAAGGTAGGATCGGTCGGTACAAATTCCAGCACATCCAGCCCGCCCGTCAGCTCGCCCCGGTTTGCCGTTTCGGTAGATACATCCCCGACATACCAGACATTATTGCTGTAATAGCCCCCCAGATTGGAATAAATGGCATTGATCCCGGCCTGGGCATCGGCCGGTGTCTTATAAAAATTTTCACTGCTAATCTCAGAATAAGGCTGCTCGTCGAGAAAACTTTCACAGGAGAAAAAGCAACCCGAAATAGCTATTGAAAAGATCAGTATATGTTTCAAACGTTTCATGATCGTAGTATTTTAAAAGAATATGGGTATTAAAAACCAAGCTGAAGACCGACGCGGTAAGTCCTGGCAAGCGGGTAGTTATTGAGGTCAATGCCACGTATCGGACTGAACCCGGAATATTTAGTGAGCATCACCAGGTTTTCACCGGCAACATAAACGCGCAACTTGTTGAACGCTTTAAGCTTTGCCAGCGGAATGTTGTAGGCCAGGGTCACATTGCGCAGACTCACAAAGGAACCGTCTTCAATGTAGTTGGAACTTACCCGGTTCGGAAACCCGCCATTCCTGCCGTCGGGGCGATCGATTTTGGCGATGGTATTGCTGGTTCCCGGCCCGGTCCACGCATTTCTGTAAACATCCAATCCGTTTTTACCATTTACCTGCGTGGTAAGGTCGATCAGGTTCAGGTTTAGAATGTCATTTCCTTGTACGCCGTTCACAAACAGGCTCAGCTCCAATCCTTTGTAAGTCAAAAGGCTGTTTACTCCGAATTCATAATCCGGATTTGGATCGCCTACAACGGTTTCGTCCAGGCCTTCTTCAAAAACGCCGTTTCCATCTACGTCGCGGTAATTTTCAAAGCCCGGGCCTGAGTTCAGGTTTTTAGCCATGTGGCCTGCGTTGTAATCTTCCTGTGTTTGCCAGAGACCGTCGAATATATTTCCCCAGAAAACCCCGAGCGGTTCACCCTTTTTGACAATGGTGGCTGCACCGCCGTTATTCCTAAGTAAGTAGCTGCTCACCACCGGGCCGAAAAACCGGTCGGCGTCGGCCAGACGCAGGACTTTGTTGCGGTTGAAGGAAATGTTTCCGGACAGATCCCATTTAACGGCTTTGTCAAGCACTTTCCAGCTGGCCCCCAGTTCCAGTCCTTTGTTCCGTACGCTTCCGATGTTCATCAAAGCAGATGTAAAGCCACCCTGCCTTGGAATGGCCACGTTAAAAAGTAAGTCTTTGGTTACCTTATAGTAATAATCTGCTACAATGGTCAGACGGTTTCCAAAAAGGCTGATATCAATCCCTGCGTCCACCTGATCCGTACTTTCCCATTTCATGTCCTGGTTCACGATGGAGCCGGGCGCAATGCTCGTCACGAAACTGCTTCCGAAATTGTACTGACTGGTCTGTCCATACGTCTGCACATTGCGGTATAACGGGATGTCCTGGTTACCGGTACGGCCGTAGCTGGTCCGTAATTTCAGGTCGGTAATCCAGTTGTTGTCTTTCAGGAAATCCTCCTGACTAACCCGCCAGGCGAGTGCCATGGAAGGAAAAAATCCAAAACGGTGGTTGCTCCCAAAGCGGCTGGAACCGTCGTAACGCGCCGAAGCGGTGACCAGGTACTTGCTCTGATAATCGTAATTGACTCTCCCCAGAAAAGATACGAGCGACCAGCGTGAAGTATTGGAAGATGGAAATTGCGGTGCGGAACCCAGACCAATGTTGTCGTAACCGGTAATGTTGGTAAAGAAGCCCTGGGAAGAAGTGGAGAAACTTTCCGCTTTTTCGCGCTGCACGGTAAACCCGGCAAGTGCGCTGAAATGATGGTCTTCGCCCAATGAAGTGGTGTAATTCAGGGTATTTTCATTGACCCAGTTCAAAATCTGATTCGTTCCCATGGAGGCCTCCCCACCCGTACCTCTTGAAATCACAAAATCCGACGGGATAAATGTGTTGAGCCGGACATTGGAAATATCCGCACCCAGGGTCACCTTGGCTGTAAGGCCTTTGGCCAGGTTGTATTGCGCATAAAAGTTGCTCAGTATCCGGTTATTGGTTTTCCGGTACTTCATTCTTTCTGCCACTTCTACGGGGTTTTGTGTGCTGGGTGTTGCGTAAATGCCTGTGGTAGTCCAGACTTTGTCCTGCGACGAATAGGTACCGTCCGGATTGCGCACCGGGAGCGTGGGTACCATTGCAAGAGCGGCGTAAATTACACTGGGTTCGTCCTGACTGGTGTTGGTATGTGGAATTGCATTGTCCTGAATGTAACTCGCGATAATGGAGGTACCTATCTTAAACCGCTCGCTTGCATTGTGCTCTAAATTCAGCGACAACGAGCCTTTCCTGAACCTGGAATTGATCACAATACCCTGCTGGTCAAAGTAGTTACCTGACAACGAAAACCGGGTTTTCTCATTTCCTCCACTGATGGAAAGGTTATGGTTCTGGATCGGTGCGGTGCGGAAGATGGCATCCTGCCAGTCTGTTCCTTCGTCCATTTGGGCGATCTGCTCGGGTGTATAGGCCCGGGAAATCAAGCTTCCTTTTCGGAATACGGCCCAGAATTCCCTGTCCAACCGTGCCCAATCCGGCGCATTGAGCATTGGCAGCTTGCGAAGGACCTGCTGAGCCCCGTAATACATATCGTAGTTGATCTGCGTTTTTCCGGCCTTGCCTTTTTTGGTTGTCACAATCACTACGCCATTGGCACCCCTCGCTCCGTAGATCGCCGTGGCTGACGCATCTTTCAAAACCGTCATCGACTCGATGTCATCCGGATTAATAAATGCCAGCGGACTGGTTCCCTGGTTTTGTCCAAAATTACTTCCGGCACCCACATTACCGGTACTGGAACCGGTATTGATCGGAAAACCGTCGATCACATATAATGGATCATTGCCATATTGAATGGAATTGCTGCCGCGAATTCTTACAGTTAGATTGGCGCCCGGGGCTCCGCTTACCTGCGAAACCTGCACGCCCGCTACCCGGCCCTGGAGGCCTTCCTGCAATGTGGCGACCGGCAATTGTTTGATCTCATCATTGCTCACCAACGCAACCGAGCCCGTCAGATCGGATTTTTTCTGAATACCATAACCAACTACGATTACTTCATTCAGCGATTTCCTATCCACTGCAAGCTTGATGTCGATCACCGTCCGGTTTCCTACGGAGGCTTGCTGTTTTTCGTAACCTACAAAACTGAAAACCAAGACGGCGTTACCATCGGGTACACTGATCTCGTAGTTTCCGTCAGCATTGGTACTTGTGCCTTGTGTGCTGCCCTCGATAATAACATTTACGCCTGGCAGCGGATCGCTGGTCTCCGCATCCAGGACCTGACCTTTAACAACCTGCAATGCAACTTCCGTTGAAGATGCAAGTGCCTGTTTAGCCGAAATTGCAACCAGACCTGCAGATAGGATCAGGAAAAAAAGTTGAAGAAATTTCCTCATACAATTCTAAATTTAGTTTTCTATTCCAAATATAGAACAGTAAGAGTAGAAGACAAGAGGAGTATTGAATTTTTTTATCAAAAAATAAAAATATAACACGAATAGATCCTTGATCGATGATCTCGGGTCCAGAAAACCCCTGAACGTTCAACAGTTGAGATTTCCAAAAAAATAATCAGACGCTTGCCGGGTGTAACGGGCATGCGCCTGATTATTATAATGATGCGTTGTGTAGTCCTAGGTGTATCAGGCTACGTAGTAACCGAGCCTTTGAGAGATTCGTTGGGCATGTTCCTTTATCACATTACCTGTGTGTTCAAAGGAGTCGGCAGGTAAACGGTCGGCAGGGCCCGTGATCCAGATTGCTGCAATCGGGTAGCCATTTCTGTCGAAAACCGGGGCGCCGACGCAATGCATTCCGTCTACTTCCTCGCCCAGATCAATGGAGAAACCTTTTTCTTTTACGACGTCCAGCACATTGTTGAAATCCGCCAGCGTAACAATCGTGCGGTTGGTGAACCTTCGAAATTCGAGCTCTGCGCAGATCTGGTTTCGGGTAGCCTCCGGCAAGAAAGCCATCATTGCTTTGCTCGGAGCAGCAGTATGCATCCAGAACCGGGTGCCGATATCCACCCAGAATTTGAAAGAGTGCAGTCCGGGTATCTGTTCCAAAACAATGCCTTCCCGGTTGAGCAGCACGCCCATCAAAACGGTTTCTTTCACTTCATCCCTCAATTCCCTTAATATGTCGAGCGATTTTTCAACCAAATTCTGATCACTTACGGCAGCGTATCCAAGCGAAAGTAATTTCCCGGAAACAGTAAATGCCTTAGAACTTTCGTCCCGGTTGAGGTAACCGAAATTGAGCAGGGTAGTCGCGATCCGGAACGTACTATTTTTAGGAAATTGTAATTTGTTACTGATCTCCGTGATGCCCAGGCCCGTTGGAAACTGAACAAGGAGTTCCAGCAGCTGCAAAGCCCTTTCCAGGTTCGGTACATGGTATTTTGACCCTTCTGAACTTTCAATTTCTTCAATAGCCTGCTCATTCATGGAGTAACATTTATTTCTTGGGACGTGGTAATGCCGTTGATCGATCCGTAAATATAAGTTTCCAAAATGATTTTCAACAAACCGTACCGTTATTGCGGACTATGAAGCAATATCGATTAGTTAAGCAATCTATTTCAACTTCCATAGTTGCTATGCTACATAACGTATGCAATTAACGAAGAGACTGACCATTTTTCATTTTAACCACGGAATTAGCGTACTCCAATCAATTACTATCATCCGTATACAATTAATTACTCACTTTTTAAACTCTTCACAGGGTCCAGCAGCGCTGCCTTAATTGCCTGGTAACTCACAGTAAGCATGGTAATCAGCATTGCACCCGATGCCGCAGCGGCGAAAACCCACCACGACATTTCGGTACGGTATTCGTATTTTAAAAGCCAGGCACTCAGGAAATAATAGGCAACAGGTGCCGAAATCACGCAGGATAAAATCACCAGTTTCACAAAATCGCCAGAGAGTAATGCCCAGAGATTTGCCACGGACGCTCCCAATACTTTCCGGACCCCTATTTCCTTGGTGCGCTGCTCAGCCGTAAAGGAAGCTAACCCGAATAATCCGAGGCAACTGATTAAAACAGCCAGGATTGCAAATGCGGCTGCAAGCCTGGCAATGCGTTCTTCCGTTGCAAATTTGAGTGCATATTGCTGATCGGTGAACTTATAATCAAAAGGGCTTCCGGGGTTGAAGTTCCTGAAAACGGTCCCGACTTTTGCCAGTGAACTGGTGGCCGATTGGTGCGGGTTCAGCTTGATGTTAATGACATTGGCCCAGTTGTAGTCGAGCATGAATACCGTAGGATAAACCGGCTCAAAGGGCGAACCCATTACCATATCCTTAATTACGCCTACCACGGTAAATGGCTTCCCCTGCCACTTCATGATCTTACCGACGATTTCAGAGGGATGTTTCAGGCCCATGTATTTCACAGCCTTTTCATTAAGCACCATTCCCGATGAGTCCGTGGCAAATTCTCTCGACAAATCGCGTCCCTCAATAAATTCCCAGCCGACGGTTTTACCAAAATCATGGCTCACTGCAATCGTTCCGAAGTTTTCCTTGAAATTCGGATCCTTTCCTTCCCAGTCAAATCCGCCATTGGAAGAGTTCATATCCGTTGTCGGCGTTGACGAAGTGGACATATTTACTACCGCGCCGGTTTTGAGCAAATCACTTCTTAATGCATTGTAATGCCCATACAGTTCGGGCGTATTCATGTTAACGGTAATCAGCCCGCTACGATCATAACCAATAGGCCGGTTTTTGGCATGCTGGATTTGCTTGAAAACAATAATGGTCCCAATGATAAGGGTAACCGAAACGGTGAATTGCAACACGACAAGCACCTTGCGTGGAACTGCGGCATAACGGCCTACATTGATGATTCCTTTCAAAACTTTTACGGGCTGAAAAGACGAGAGGTAAATGGCAGGATATATCCCGGAGAAAATGCCGGTTATCAGCGTAAATGCAACCCCTGACAACCAAAACCAGGCATTATCGAACGGAAAAGCTATTTTTTTGTCTGCTACCTCATTGAAAAAAGGCAAAATGACGATGACCAGCAATATGGAAAGCACGAAAGCCAGGGCCACAACCATCAGTGATTCTGTAAAAAACTGGTTGATGAGCTGCGTGCGGTACGATCCGACCGCTTTGCGAATGCCTACTTCCTTGGCACGTTTCTCCGAGCGGGCCGTACTCAGGTTCATGAAGTTAATGGACGCGAGAAGCAGCACAAAGACTCCGATGATGCCAAACAGCCACACGTACTGGATCCGTCCGTCGAGGTTCCCGGCTTTGTCCCAGCCACTATACAAATGCCATTTTTGCATGGGTTGGAGGAAGATCTCGGGTTTATAAAATGCTGCCTCGGGAGCATGTTCCAGCTTTAAATTCCGGATCTTTTCTGAAACCGTTTCAACGTTTGAGTTGGGACTGATCTGTACCAGTGTCTGCCACGAATTGTTATTCCATTCATCGTTTTCAACGGCCGTTTTTACCCAATTTTGCGTCGCAACATACAAACTCCATGGCGCGATAAATGAAAGATCCCTGAACTCGGTGTTATTAGGAAGATCCTCGTAAACACCTGTAACCCTGAGGTTCATGCGATTATCCAGCTTCACGATCTTGTCCATCGGATTCTCTGTCCCGAACAATGCCTGCGCAACAGACGCTGACAACATAATGGAATTCTGATCTTTAAGCCCGGCTCGTGTGCCTTGTTTCATGTTCAGAGAAAACATGTGAGGTGCTTCGGCGCTCAGGTAATTGCCCTTTCTGGTAAATTTCCTGTCGCCGTAAGCCAGGATATGCTCACTGTTCCAGGACGACATGATGACGTATTCAAAATCGTCCGCAAACTTTAAACCAAGCTCTTTTCCCATCGGCGCAGGCATGTACTCGCCGTAAAAGATCTCATTATTAAAAGCACCTTTCTGCATGACCTTGGCAATGCGATCATAATTCTTGTGGTACCTGTCGAAAGCAAATTCATCGTGAATCCACAACCCGATCAGCATTGCCACAGCCATCCCCAGACCCAGGCCACCAATGTTTATGGCCGAATAACCTCTATTTTTAGTAAGGTTCCTGAACGCGATTTTTAGATAATTTTTTAGCATATCAATACCGGATAAAGGATGAGAAGAATGGCCATTGTCCCATTGGCTGGCTTCATGTGTTCGCCTGATATATCTGGGTTTGAAAATCCCAGCACTTCCCACCAGTAGTCGCGGCGGGCTTTTTTAGGCCGGCAATTTGTTTTTAAAACTTCTACTTTTGCTGATTAAAATGTCGAGCCAGAAATGCAAAGGGATAACAACACATTGATTGAGTGATATTTAGATTTACTATACTTCTAGGTTAATGTCCGATACCGGACATTTGAATGTTCGCTAAATCATTTTTCATTTTAACCACGGTATTAGCGTACTCCAATCATTTACTATCATCCGTATACACTCTAATTACAACTGGCTAATTTACAACTGGTTAAAATAGTCATCTGGGAATCGGTTCGACACTTGTTCGGCTCTGGGTACAAAGTCCCTTCAACGCAAAAGTTGAGGGGACTTTTTGTTTTTATCGCCAAAAAACTCTGGAATTACAGCCTGTTAATGGTCTCAAAAAAAAGACCACCTTGGAATTAACTAATGTAAGTGTTTGGAAATTTCCGTTCGACGGGTGAAGCAGAAGGTACGGGGCGAGGTCGTGAAACGGTAAGTTTAGAAAAAGCAAAAAGCAGATTTTCTTAAAAAGCACTTCTAAAACCTGTCCCTTCCAAAACATTTTGCGGAATATGGGACTTCATCAATGGATGTTGGTTCATTTTAGTAATAAATTATTGACCGGGCTGCGATTGTCTGAAATTCAATTTTAAACAAGTGTAGTTTGATTGTAAGTTAGAACATGAATGAAATTGATAATGGCCCCCGCATTAAGGTTAATCATAAAAAGCGGGTGAATAAACTGATAAACATGAACGAGATGGATTCTGTCACCTTTGAAGGGCATGTTGAGCGCATGATTCAACTTAGCAAAGAGAAACCTTTACTGCCGGAAACCTATATTCCTTGGGAGGACGAGCCGGATCAGGACACGTTGTTTATGCCTGAAAAGCTGGTTTCCCTTGAAGGACATACCTTGTGGAACACGCTTTCCAGAGCACAGCAAATTGAAATAGGCAAGCTGGAAGTGGTGCAGGTCATGTATTCTTATGCCTGGTCCGAAACTCTTGCCTGTTATTTTTTCAACCGTCACCTCCTGACTTTAAATCCGGATTCCGTTGAATACCGCTTTTTAATCCGGGAAATCATAGAAGAATTCAGGCATCAGGAGATGTTTGGAATGGCGATCCGCAAACTCGACCGAAAGCCGGTAATGCCAACCCGGCTGCATCAATTTCTTGGAAATTTCACAGTCAAATGGCTTCCGTCCTCACTGGTTTTTATGTCTGTATTGTCCATTGAATTAATGGCCGATATCTATGCAAAACACATCAGAAAGGACGAAAAGGTATATTCCGTGATGCGGAAATCGTCGGAACTGCATCACATTGAGGAAGGCAGACATATTTTTTACACGGAGACCTGGCTAAAAAAGTTTACGCAAAACGCCGGTTTTTTTAAGGCCAGCTCATATAGCATTATGGTCATGCTGAATGTCTACTTCATGCGCACTCTTTACGTACAAAAGACATTTTTTGAGCAGATCGGTGTGAGCGATCCGAAGTTATATTATCGGGAAGCATTGAAAAATTATAACATCAAATTTGTGGAACACGCACTGGGGGCGACTGTTGAGTTTGTAAAAGGTTTCAACGGCTTTAACTGGCTGACAAAACCTTTATGGAATTGGGTCTTAAATGTGAAGCCATGAAAAAGGCATCAATCAAATATGTGTCGGCCTATTTACCTGAAAATGTGGTATATAACCAGCAAATTGAGGACAAGATCAGGTTCGAAGGCAAAAAAATAGATCAGGGTTTTTTAGAAAAGCTTTTCGGGAGCCGTACCCGCAGGATTGCTTCGGATGATATGCAGGTGAGTGACCTGGCCAGCCAGGCCGCACAGTCGGTTATTAATGCAAACAGAGATACTGTGATTGATCTTTTGATCTTTGCCGCAGCCTCCTCCGACCTTATTGAGCCTGCGACAGCCAACATTATTCAAGGCAAACTTGGACTCACGTGCCCGGTTATGGACATCAAAAATGCCTGCAACAGTTTTGTGTCTGCCATTCAAGTTTCGTCTGCGTTTATAGAGGCAGGTATGTACGAAAATATCCTGGTCGTTTGCGGGGAAAAACTGGGTGAGGTAGTCAATTACTCGCCACAGACCAGTGAGGAATTAAGAAAGTGTATTTCCGGATATAGCCTGGGAGATGCAGGGGCTGCCATGCTATTGGGTAAAAACGGCAGTGAAATTGTGTATCAAAAATTCAGGTCCTGGGGTGAATACTGGCAGCTTTGCACGGTGGAAGGCGGCGGTTCAATGGCTTACCGTGACTATGATAAATATTATTTCCAAAGTGATTCCAGAGGATTAAAGAAGATATTTGAAGATGAGGGCCCGAAATTCGTGAATGAATGTCTGAATGAGTCAGGTTGGAGGCGTGGCGATATAGATTGCGTGGTATCTCATCAGATTTCTTCGACCACCACCGATCAGATCGCAAGATATAGTGGTATTCCGGCGTCCAGGTTTGTTAATACATTTGGCAAATATGGAAACACGGCTGCCGCAACCATTCCACTGGCGTTAAATGAAGCCATTGAGGCAGGAAAATTAACGAAAGGCGATAAATTAATGCTTCTGGGTCTTGGAGCGGGAGTAAGTTTATCAGTTCAATTAGTGGAATGGTAATATGACACATTATACCAATTATTTTGTAGAAGCATTAAGGAATCGCATTGAGTCCGACATTATACTGTATGAGGGAGGCAAGTCGATCACAGCCGGATTATTGCTGAACTCTGCTTATTCGCTGGCAACCGCATTACACGACAGCGGCGTGAACAAAGGTGATAAAGTGGTGATGGCCGTAAAGCCGGGGATTGAGTTTTTGCAGGTGATGTATGCCAACATGATGGTAGGAACGATCATTTCCATCATAGATCCTGAAATGGGTCGTGAAAATTATTTGCAGAAATTAAAACAATTCGCTCCCGATCACGCATTTGTCGATAGCAAGCTGATCCTGCTGAATGAGCATCCCGTGCTCAAATTTGCAGTGCTGAGACTGAATAAAACGGTTCCGTCCTTTCCGAGAATCAAAAACTGTCAGCTATTTACCACAGGTACCTGGCTGCCATTGTTTCAAAAACATAAGAAGGTTGCCCGATTGATCAAAGGACAAGCCCCTACCCCAGATTTTACACCTATCGAGGAAAAAAGTGATTTTTTGATTACATATACGAGTGGAACGTTAAGTGAGCCGAAAGGAGTTGTTCACCACTATTCTGGCTTGTCCAACAGCATTAAACATCTGACAAAATTACTTCTTGACAACAAGGATGAGATACTGGCGACGCATTTGCCACATTATGCACTTTTGGGAATCAATGCCGGGATTAAGGTTTACCTGTGGGACAATAAAATGGATCCTGCGTCAAAAATTCGCTTTATCATTGAGCGGAATATCACTACTTTGTTTGGTCCGCCCAGCGATTTTATACCCATCATTAATTACCTGAATCAAAAGGCGTCTAAATTTCCGGATTGTGTCAGAAATATTTATCTAGGCTCTGCACCGATATATAATCCATTTCTGTCGAAACTCGTCCATTTATCTGATACATTGAAAATTACCTGCATGTATGGCATGACCGAGAATTTGCTGGTTACCATCCAGGACGGGCGCCGGAAGCTGGCAGATACGACGGAGGGTGATTTGGTAGGCAAGCCATTACCAAACGTACAGTTATCCATTGCAGACGACGGTGAAATTTGTATCCAATCGGATCAGATTTATTCGCATTACTGGCAGATGGAAAAGACACAGGATCTTCATTTTACCGGTGATATAGGCAAAATCGACGATCTTGGGCGGCTTATCCTTTTGGGTCGAAAAAAATACATGATGATTCGGGGCAACTTCAACATTTACCCAGGTCTTTACGAGCCTACGATACATAAGATAGATGGGGTCAAAGAGGCTGTTATGGTCGGGATTTATAATGATGAAAAGGCCGATGAAGACATTATTCTCGTGATCGATGGCGAAGAAAAGCTAAATGAAACTATGGTTATGAAGCAGCTCATTACTGGCAAATATTCCATTGATAAAGAAGCACTGCCCGACAGGATCATTTTTAGGCCCATACCGCATTCCGGCAGACAAGCAAAAATAGATCGGAAGCAGCTGGTGCAACAATTGACTGCTGAAAACCGATGAAGATTCTCGTTACAGGAGCATCCGGATTTATTGGAGGCAATCTTGTTGAAATGCTAGCAGCTGACGGGCGCAGTGAAATTTGGGCAACCGGAAGGTCATTTACCAATAAATTTGACCCGTATATTAATGTAACATATTTTCAACAGGATTTGAGCGCAGACATTCCCGATCAAGATTGTGATGTTTGCATTCACTGTGCAGGCTTGGCCGACGACAAGGCCTCCAAAGAACAATTCGACAATCACAATGTAAAGGCAACCGAAAATCTTTTACGTGCTGTTCGCCATTGTAACTTACTGATTTTCATATCGTCGGCATCCGTTTATGATTTTGCTGACGGAACAGTGAAATTTGAACAGGATGCTCACATGAATAACCACCTTTCTTTATATGGGCAGAGCAAGTTGCTGGCCGAAGAGGTGGTTCGAGCATCCGGGATTAATTCTGTGTACATTTTAAGGCCCAGGGCTGTTTACGGTCGCGGTGACCGGGTGTTGCTTCCCCGAATCCTTGGATTAGTTAGAAACGGAAAGATGATTTTACCCCGCAAGCTAAGTTCAAGAGCCAGTATGACGCACATAGGAAATCTTAGTGAAATGGTTGTGAAATGTTTCGCCCAGTCAGCCCCGGGGACGCATATTTTTAATGTGGCTGATAAAATCACCTATGATTTAAAGAGTGTATTTGGCGAAATTTTGAAGCAAAAATCAGGGAGTAAGGCATTTGTTTTCATTCCGATGCCGATCGTTGCGTTTTTTGTTTTTGTTGGATCCTACCTTGGTGTTGGGGGAAGGCTAAGCAAGCAAGCTTTGAAATATGTTACAGAGGATTCGGTGATCAGTGTGGAGAAAGCTGAAAAATTACTCGGTTATGCAGGTCAACACGAGTTTTTCAGCAGTATGGGTGAGTTGGATATTCCTCAGACTCGTTCTCGCATTCGGAGCGGGATAACTCACTATTAAGCCGGAAGCTGCGCGACAAAAAACCGGATACTCTCGATCACATGCTTTTCCCAGTAGCTCCATTCGTGTCCGCCCGAATGCTCAGCATACTCATGCGGGATACCAAACTTTTCCATTTCCCGGTGCAGGGCCCGGTTATGTTCGATCAACTGATCGGAGGTGCCGCAGTCGAAACGTATAGGTGGCAGGTTCTCACGATACCGGATAAATGTGCTCAGCACATCTTCATCGACCTGATCTTCCTGGCGGTAGTTGTCCAGGCTTTCTACCACGAACAGCTCCATTTGTTCCAGCCTGGTAATGGAAGAATGTGCCGCAATGCCGCTGAAACGATTCCCGTATTTGGCCCCGATCCGGAGTGCACCGAAACCACCCATCGACAAGCCACCCAGAAAAAACGGTGAGTCGTTATCCACCCCTACGATTTTTTCCGCCAGCACATCACACACATCCTCAGCGATCCATTTCTCAAAATCACATTGGTGGTGAGGAAGATACGCCGAACCGTCTCCCCAAAGCCCATCGGAAGGCATGGCGATGATCACGGGTGGGATCTCTCCGCCTTTAATCATTCCCATAGCGCGGATATGGACGCCCGTACCATAAGCCCAGGACCAGGCGCTTCCATATACCCCATGCAGCAAAATAATGACGGGCACCGATTGTGCATCCCCGAGATCGGGCGGAGCAAACACGCAAATATCGCCCCTCCCTTTCAAATGCGGGCTTTTTACTGTGATGAACCTTAAATGGTCTTTTTCAAATCTGGGGTCGGAAATCTCTGCGGTTCTGAATCGGGACATACAAATAGATTATTCAAAAACAATCACTCCTTTGGCATTTCTGCCGTTTAACAAATCATCAAAGGCTTGCCCCAGCCCGGAAAGCGGGTAAGTCCGGGTTACCATTTCTTCGAGCAGCATTGCACCGTTTTCATAGTGTGCAACGATTTGGGGAAAATCAATTTGCGGGCGGCATTTTCCGTATAATGGGTTGATGTAGATCTTATCCCATTCAAAAAGATTCATATCGATGGTAATTTCCTGCTCGATACCGCTTACCTGTACCGCAGTGCCTGCATTCCGCACCATGGCCAGCGGCGCCGCACCCAGCTCCGGAATGGCGGTACACTCAAAAGCGTAGTCCGCGCCCCTGCCATTGCAAAGTGCTTTTACACGTTTTGCAGCCCGCATGAGGCCTTTGTCCTCTCTATCTGCCAGAATTGTATGGGTCGCTCCGAAAGCTACTGCTGCTTCCAGCCTTTGCGGATTCACGTCAACTGCGATGATCACCGATGCTCCCGCAACTTTTGCACCCTGAATCACATTGAGCCCTACACCTCCTGTACCCAATACGGCAACAGAGGAACCGGGTTTTACCTTTGCTGCATTTACCACCGAACCATATCCCGTCATGACCCCGCAGCTGATGATACTCGCAGCCGGAAAGGACATACTCGCGGAAGGATTTTTGACAACAGCCAGGGCTTTTACCAGGACATATTCAGACAAGGTGCCCAGATTAAATGAGCGTTCGATCGGCTGACCGTTCCAGGTGGTACCTGCGAGATGGGCATGTCCGGGCGTGTATCCGTTTCCTCCTGCAACTACCGGAGAATTGATCTCGCAGATATGTTCATTCCCTTCCAGGCACTGAAAACAATGGCCGCAGGGAGTGGCCCAGTTCATGATCACGTGATCGCCGGCGGCAACGCCAGTTACATCCTTCCCGGTTTTATGAACGATCCCGGCGCCCTCGTGCCCCATCACAATCGGCTTCCCCCAGCTTAATGAATCAAAGTCGGTATGGCACAGCCCGGCCGCTTTCATTTTTACGATCACTTCATCGTCGTCCGGTTCCTGGATTTCAATTTCTTCAATGTTGAAATTTCCAAGGCCATCTGCCACGGCCGCTTTACAATGTATAAACATAGGACAGCTTTTTTTGAATGTTAGATTTTAGTGATCGCCGGAATACAATAAGGGAAAAAACCGGCCCTGCATCTTTTCTCCTTTGGCAATGACCGGCACTCCCGCCAGTAATTCGTCATTGGTATCCGATATGGTCCCGTCTTTGAAGACGTTCAGCACAAAAGCTCTCCTGGATCGCTCGGATCTGTTTTCATAGGAGCCATGCACCATGAGCGGATGATGGAATGTCGCATATCCCCGTTTCATTTCTATCGGTACCGGCTTAAATTCCGCTTTCTGCTCTTCGGTCAGGAAATCCATCAGGCCGTCCATCTCACCAGCAATTTCAGGCTTTTCAAGCAGCCCCCAGTTATGGCTTCCCGGTACGTAATACAGGCAGCCGTTTTCTACACTTGCATCGTCCAGCCCTGTCCAGCAGGTAAGATGTGCCATATCCACCGTGCGCGTCCAGTACGAATAATCCTGGTGCCAGGCCACCACGCCGCCATGTTTGGCAGGCTTGCAAAACAGCTGGTCATGCCAGAACCGGATGGGGCTGTTGCCCAGCAACTGGCTCGCTGCCATCACAAATGCCGGGTTCCATAATACATCATGAAAGCCCCTGGTAACCCGCCAGGCACCCAGCGCGTGTAATAATACCGCATTGGGATCGGCAGATTCGTTGGAATGAAACTCATAAAAAAGTTCGTGTCCCGGATATCCTGGCTCCGTACTCACGGCCAGCTCCTCGTTGAGGATATCCACCTGCCACGGTTCCAGGAGTTTGATGTTGGAAAGGTAGCCGTTTTCATTAAAGAAGCGGACCTGTTGCTCAGAAAGTTTGTACTGGTCCCATTCCTGTGCCGTAGCAGGTTGTTTAAAAAGATCGGATATCATTTCGTGATACCGCGACAGATCATTGGCTTGTACGTTCATTATTCTATAATTGGATTATCTAATGCAGTTAAAACAGTGTAAATATCTGCTGAAATACGTCGCAGTAAATTGCCTAAGTTGATCAATTAGTAACCTATTTTGTGTTATATTTCATTCTTTTCGAGTACATTATGCCATAATAAGTTATTGGTAAATAAATTCACCATGAAAGCCCATTTTGAACAAGTCAGACCATTGCCTGAAAATTCATTCAAGGTATTTCTTCATGAAGTTGATGAATTTGATGCTCCGTGGCATTATCATCCCGAGTTTGAGCTGACCTTAATTCTGAATAGCCAGGGGGTCCGGTATGTTGGCAATAACATTGAAAACTTTGGCGAAGGCGACCTGGTATTACTGGGCCCCAACCTCCCCCATTGCTGGAAAAACAATTATAACGATCACAAGGTCGCACGTGCCATCGTGATCCAATGGCAGGAACAGTTCCTGGGCGCAGGCTGGGTGGCGAATCCGGAATTTAACCATATCCGCCGGTTGTTGCAGCTGGCGAGCCAGGGTACCCGTTTTAAACAACCGGTATCAAACCAGATACAGGAAATGATGCTCCGGTTGCTCGATCTGTCCCCCTTCAAAAAACTGATGCAGCTGCTGGAAATACTCGATCTCCTCGCGGAGGCCGAGGAAAAACAGCTGCTTTGTGAACAAGGTTTTATTTACCCCATCAACTACGAAGACAACCAGCGGATCAACCTTGTCTATAATTACGTCCGAAAACATTATGACAAGAAGATCACCCTGAACACCATCGCCAGCCTCGTCCATATGAACGAAGAATCCTTTTCCCGGTTCTTCAGCAGGATCATTCACAAGCCGTTTTTTACTTTTCTCAACGAATACAGGGTCAATATGGCCTGCAAGCTGCTGATCGAGACCGATATGCAGGTGGCCCAGATCAGCTATGCCTGCGGCTACGAAAGTCTCCCGTTCTTTTACAGGCAATTCACCAAGTTCAGTCACATGCCCCCGCTGGCTTACAGAAAGAAGTTTCATCAGACTTCCGTCCGGCCGACAGATTAGACGACCGGCAGCTTGTATCCATTAAAGTATTCCTTGGTAATGAGCTTATTAGCCTCGCTGTCGTCGAACTTTCCTTTCTCTTTGTCCCAATTCAATTTTTTGCCCGTCCGGTAAGCGATGTTTCCCATTTGTGCGAAGATGGCGATGTCCGCGCCAACTTTAACGGGTGCATTCAAATCTTCCAACTTTCGTGACCTGACTACTTCTATAAAGTTTTTGGCGTGAAGATCCAGTCCATTATCCTGTTTCGTCTGCAATGCCACCGCCTCCATTCTCTTGCCTTCCGGAATCACTTCCCACCCGTCGCGGTCCACGACCAGCGTGCCGTTGGTACCAATAAATGCAATGCCATGTTGTCTTCCGTAAGGTCCGTCATCAATTCCCATCGCATGTTCCCATTGAATGTTGAAGTCTTCGAATTCGTATACCGTTGTGAGGGTATCGGGCGTTTCGGCTCCTGAATCCGGGGAAGCAAATTTGCCTCCGGCCGCCATCACACTTTTGGGCGTATCAGCCTTCATGCCGAGTAATGCATAATCCAGCAAATGCACGCCCCAGTCGGTCATCAGTCCGCCTGCATAATCCCAAAACCAACGGAAATTGAAATGAAAACGGTTTGGATTAAATGGTCGTTTTTGAGCCGGTCCAAGCCACATATCGTAATCCACACCGGCGGGCGGATTGGCATCCGGAAGTTTTACGATCGGGTTTACCCAGGCGAAGTAAGACCAAACTTTCACAAGCCGCATTTTACCCAACTTGCCGGAATGCACAAACGCGATGGCATCGCGGAAATGTTTCTGGCTTCTCTGCCACTGCCCTACCTGCACCACCCGGCCCGACTGTTTTTGGGCGGCTACCATGCTACGGCATTCAGCGATCGAATTGCCGATCGGTTTTTCGACATACACATCTTTTCCTGCCTGACATGCTTCCACCATCATCAGGCAATGCCAATGATCGGGAGCTCCGATAATGACCGCGTCTATGGATTTGTCGGCCAGTAACTGGCGGTAATCCGAGTAAGTTTTGACTTTCATTCCTTTCGCGTCGAGTTCTTTGACGCGCTTATCCAGGACATTTTTATCCACATCGCAAAGCGCCACGCATTCAACGCCGGGATTTTTTAAAATGGCGGTAAGGTCCGACCATCCCATTCCATTAACCCCGATCGCCCCGACACGAATCACGTCTGCGGCCGGTGAAAGGTTGGGAAAGGCAGATACAACCGAGGGGATTAGGGAACTCAGACTCGCGCCTGCCGCGACCGCCGAGGCAGATCGTATAAACCTTCTTCTTGATTTTTCCATGTTTTACTTACTGGTTGCTTTTATCAAGTTCACTTAAATATCTAAAAAGGGTTAGGAATAGAAAATACTGTGTTTAATATCCGGGATTTTGGACAAGCTGAGGCGAAACCAGCAGAACAGACTGTCCGATCGGCATGATGTTGGTGTGGTCATCCGCATCGGGTTTCTTATCCCACCAGGTACCTTTTGTGAATTTATCAAAACGGATAAGATCAGTCCGCCGGCGGCTTTCAGCCAGAAATTCGCGGCCCCATTCGTCGAGCAACTCCTGCTCGGTGAGCTCCATTCAAGGAAATCAACAGCCAGGGTGCGACCGCTTTGAACACCGAAACCAACTTTGGAGAAGAGTCGTTAGCTTCCGTTTTTGGTCGGTTCAATTATGATTTTGCTGATAAGTATCTGCTTACGGCCACAGTCCGCCGCGACGGTTCTTCCAAGTTCGGTACCAACAGGAAGTTTGGGGTATTCCCGGCCGTATCCGCAGGCTGGCGGGTTTCGGAGGAAACATTTTTTCCAAAAAACAACTTCCTCACAGATTTAAAGCTTCGTACGGGCTGGGGACAGGTAGGTTCCGATGCGATCGGTAACTTTATGTATCTGGCGCGCATTGTGACGGGATCCAATTATGCTTTTGGAAACCAATCGGGTAACTCCACACTCGGGGCAGCGCTGAGCGACCTGGCTAATCCGAACATTCAATGGGAAACGGTTACGGAATATAATGTGGCATTGGAAGGCGGCTTGCTAAACAATAGCCTGACGTTATCTGCCGAATATTTCAACCGTACCCGCACGAATATGCTGCTTACCCAGAATCTTCCGGGTGTGTCGGGCTTGAAGGAAATCGTGCAGAACGCAGGAAATCTGACGAGCAAAGGTTTTGAATTCAATGCAGGATATCGTGGTGGCGGCGCGAAGGTGAAATACAGTGTTTTTGGAAATTTAACCACCTTTAATAATATCGTTAAATCACTCGGTGGCAGCGCCGATATCTACCCGCTGGATTATTCGGGTTCGGGAGGAATTACATTGATCCGGGAAGGACAGCCGCTTGGCGTGTTTTACGGGCTCATCTCCGACGGACTTTACCAGACTCAGGAGGAGGTAAATGCAGCCAATTCTGCCGACGGCTCCATTGGATCTCCATTTCAAAATATCAACACTGCGCCGGGCGATTTCAAATACCGGGATCTAAATGGCGATGGAAGGATTAATAATAGTGATAAAACGATCATTGGAAACCCTACGCCGAAATTTACTTACGGATTTGGCGGAGAGCTTACTTTCGGAGATTTCGATTTCAGTATGCAGTTTTTTGGTCTCGCCGGCAATGATATCATGAACCTCAACCGCACGACAACGGAAGCTTCCGGCCGGTCTTTGAACAAAAGCGTAACCGCAGTGAATGCGTGGAGCGGCCCCGGAACAAGCAACGATATTCCCCGCCCGATCCTCAGCGACCCTAACCTGAATACGCAGGTAGCGACTCACCTGATCGAAAACGGATCTTACATGCGCCTGCGGAACGTGCAGCTGGGCTATAACATAAGGTCTGAAGCATTCAAGAAGATCCGACTTTCAGGCGCCCGGGTTTATATATCTGTACAAAACGCATTTGTGCTCACCAAGTTTAAAGGGATCGATCCGGAAGTTGGTCTGGACGATAACAAAAGTGCCGCTGCCGGGATCTACAATGATATTTATCCACAGCCACGGACTATTTCAGCAGGTTTAAAACTTGATTTTTAGGTCAAAAAATTTTAACAAAAATGAAATACAGACATTTACTTCCCATATTATCCGCATGCTTCTTATTGGGATGCAGCGAAGATTTCCTGACAAAAGAATACAGAAACGGTGTGGCCGAGAGCAACTTCTTCAAGGACGAAGTGGATGCATTGCAGGCGCTGACAGCGGTGTATGACGGCATCAGTCAAAAAGGCGTCTACCGTGAATCGGTGTTTGTTTTAGGCAGCTGTCCTTCTGATGATATTGATGAAAAAACAGGAGACACGGGAGATTATGGTTTCCATTTCAAGAATGCGAGCGATTTCAGGTGGGTTCCTGACAATCCCTTTTCACGCGCCCGCTGGTTCGACGCGTATAAGGCCGTGGCCCGTGCGAACACTTTCCTGGAAAGAATCGGAGCGGTACCAATGGACGAACAGTTGAAAAAGCAATATGCGGCCGAGGCGAAATTCCTGCGGGCGTTGTACTACTGGAATCTGACGATCACATTCGGCGATATTCCATTATTTACGAAAGTGCTCACAAGAGACGAATATGTGCAGCTTGCCAGAACCGACAAAGCGGCTGTTTACAAACAGATCGAAGACGACCTGAATGCCGCTATTCCGGACCTGCCCGTCGCAGACAGCAATCCGGTCGGACACGTGACCAAAGGTGCCGCAATAGGATTTCTGGGCCGCATTTATTTATATCAAAACAAATGGGAACTGGCTGCCACTACGAGCAAACAAGTCGTTGATCTGGGGCGTTATCAGCTTGCGGAGGATTTTATTTCCTTGTTCAATGGGAAAAATGAAAACAGCCCGGAAGCACTTTTCGAGTTCCAGGCAGTTTCTTTCGCACCCGGTTATTGGACAGATCTGACTGAAAATTCCATTGCCGCGATGTGGAGCCCGAACATTGGCTGGGCCAACTGGTACACTCCGAGCGAAGAATCGAAAACGCTTTTTAAACCTGGCGATATCCGGCGTAAATCAGTCCTGATCGTAGGTGCAACTCCGGCAGATATGATCGATACGGACGGTAAGGGTGCAAAACCTTTTCCTTCAGTGCCGATGCGGACGGAATATTTTAACAATGCTTCGGTCCGCAAATTTTTACCGGAAGGAAAAGATATGGCGCAGGTCGATGCTTTCGATGTGAACTATCCGGTAATCCGTTACGGGGAAGTGTTGCTCAATTATGCAGAAGCCCTGAATGAATCCGGCAAATCGGCAGAGGCCCTGGTTCCATTGAATATGATCCGCAAACGTGCGAAAATCGCGCCGGTTACAGAGACCGCACAGGCCGCGCTCAGAAACATCATCCGCGATGAGCGCCGGGTTGAGCTGCTTTACGAAGGCCACCGCTTTTATGACCTGGCGCGTTGGGGGTTGCAAGAGGAAAAGCTCAAAAAGAAAGGTTTTGTAAAAGGCACGCACGAGTACTGGCCCGTCCCCACAACAGAATTGTCGATCATGCCAAATCTGACTCAGTATCCGAATTAGGCAGTTTGTTGAAGATTGGCCAGTATTCAGTTTAAATATTGCTGCTACACTAACCAAATGTATAGCACTTCATTTGGACTGTCAGAGCCATTATTTTGTTTACGTAGTACGGTTTGCCAACAATATGCAGATCGTAATATCAAACAAAAAGGAACCTTCAGTTATGGAAAATCAAACGTTGAACCGAAAACTGGTTAACATAAAAACACCTCGTGGCGAACAGGGATTTCTGGGGCCGGACCACATTGCCCGCGCCGTGGTGATGAACGACTTTGTGAACAGTGATCCTTTCATTATCCTCATGGATGATTTTTTGGATAAAAAAGGCGGCGACCCTGTCGGAGGTCCCCATCCTCATGCCGGCTTTGAAACCGTTTCTCTTTTACTGGAAGGTGAAGTGGGCGACTCGGCGCACATGATGAAAGCGGGTGATTTTCAGATGATGACGGCCGGAAGCGGAATCGTGCATACGGAGACGATTGATCGCGAGTCTAAAATGCGGCTGCTACAAATGTGGCTCAATCTGCCTAAAAAAGATAGATGGACAACGCCGAGGGTTCAGGACCTCGCATTTGCGAATGTACCCAGAGTCTACGATAATGGGCTGGAAATCAGGGTTTATAGCGGCACATTTGCCGGAGCAACCTCGCCGGTTCAAAACCATACACCGGTTGTGATCGCTGACATTCAATTGCGGCCCGGCGCAAAAACGACACAAAAGCTACACGCGGCATACAATGCATTTTTGTATGTAATTGAAGGCACCGTAGAAGTGGGTGAAGATCGGCAGGTGTTGAATGACGGGCAGATTGGCTGGCTGGACAAGCATACGGAAGACGTGGAAAGTGATCTTATTCTCTCGGCTGGCTCATCGGGCGGACGCGTGATACTTTACGCCGGACTACCTCAAAATGACCCGATCGTATCATACGGTCCGTTCATTGCAGATCGCGAAGAAGAAATCAAAGACTTATACCGCGATTTCCGACATGGCAAAATCCGACACGTATCCGAGTTGCCGGCCGGGCAGCGGTTTAGTTACTAAGGTTCAAGATTTAGCGACAAACAGAACACCCGCTCTGAGGCCATCATCTAGTAAAGCTGTCTTTTTGCCAAAAACAGAGAGCCGCTCTGCGGCCGAATGGGAGATGTTGGCGTGGTAAACGACGTGGGGCAAATAAGGTTTGGGACACTTTAAGGAAACAGAAAATAGCTCCGGCGGAGCTTCCTGTTTCTTGAAAAGTGCGACTAACCGAAGATATTTGGGTACATCGGGAAACTGAAAACAGCTCCGGCGGAGCTGTTTGTTTATAGAAAAAGGGCGACTAACCGAAGATTGGGCTCCATCGGAGCCTCCTGAAAGCCGACAAATAATCAGGAGGCCCCGCTGGGGCCCACTTTATAATCTCAATATTGATCATTTTCTAGAAACAGGGGGCCCCGCTCGGGCCATAATTCCCAATAGGTTATTTTTTGCTAGAAACAGGGAGCGCTCTGCGGCTGAATGGGAGATGTTGGCGTGGTAAACGACATGGGGCAAATGAGGTTTGGCACACTTTAAGGAAACAGTAAGCTCCGGCGGAGCTCCCTGTTTCTTGAAAAGTGCGACTAACCGAAGATATTTGGGTACATCGGGAAACTGAAAACAGCTCCGGCGGAGCTTCCTGTTTATAGAAAAGTGCGACTAACCGAAGATTGGGCTCCATCGGAGCCTCCTGAAAGCCGACAAATAATCAGGAGGCCCCGCTGGGGCCCACTTTATAATCTCAATATTGATCATTTTCTAGAAACAGGGGGCCCCGCTCGGGCCATAATTCCCAATAGGTTATTTTTTGCTAGAAACAGGGAGCGCTCTGCGGCTGAATGGGAGATGTTGGCGTGGTAAACGACATGGGTCAAATAAGGTTTGGGTCACTTTAAGGAAACAGAAAACAGCTACGGCGGAGCTTACTGTTTCTTGAAAAGTGCGACTAACCGAAGATATTTGGGTACATCGGGAAACTGAAAACAGCTCCGGCGGAGCTTCCTGTTTATAGAAAAAGGGCGACTAACCGAAGATTGGGCTCCTACGGAGCCTCCTGAAACCCGACAAGTGATTAAGAGGCTCGCTGGGGCCACTTTATAATCAATATTGATCATTTTCTAGCAACAGGAGGCCCCACCGGGGCCATAATTCCCAGTAGGTTATTTTTGCTAGAAACAGGGAGCCGCTCTGCGGCTGAATGCCGGAATTCCTTGCCAATACTGCAACTATTCAAATACCGAAATCCCCGAATGGTTAGAAAAAGTGTTCAGGCAACTTATTGGCATACAGCTGCAATGGGCCGCTCAATGGCTGGTATTAGATGAGCTGAACGGCATGGAGTGGCGCAAGGCTTGAACCTATATAACGGCATTTTCGCAATTTTAAAGTGACATCAAAATGAAAGCAATCCTATCCTCCCTTCTGGCATTCCTGTTCCTCCAAATCGCCTGTCAAAAATCGACGGAACCGGTTTACGATGGACCTTCCATTCAAAAGATCTCATTTGCGGGCATTCCCTCAGAAAACGTCATATTCGATGCGCCCAATTCGCGCATAACTGTCAAGCTGCCCGCCGTTTTAGATGGCGGCCTGAAACCGGTGCTGGAATTGAGTAACGGGGCGCGGGTAATCGATGGCATATTGCCCGACAACACGATCGATCTTTCTGCCTACTGTTCGTGTAACACCACTCCGCCCGATGGACTGACCCTGCGGATCGGAGACGCGGAAACGACAACGATATACCAACTAAAAATCGTTGCCAGCGGTCCGCTAAAAGCACTTGAAAGCAATAAAGACTTGACTTTTTCTAAAAAATCAAAACGGCTGGAAATGAGTTTTCCGGTCGAAAACCTATATTCTAATCACACCATAACCGGTCTGGTATTCACCAATGTTGCCACCGGAATAGCCACCCGGATCAGTGCGGATGGCGCCTGCCTGAACATCTGTAAAAGTGCTGATCCAAACCAGCTGATGTTTTCCCTCGGTACACCCATTGAACACCGTCTGGAACCCGGAACTTACAGGATTCAACTGAACGGCATGGATTTCCCGCAGCGACTTTTGGTTACGGAATAAAGTCGGTCTTACCTTAAAATCATTCCTTTCCACCGTTTGAAAACTGTGGCTTTCCTAGGTGCTTACGCTAATTTTAGATGGTTTAATTTGCATTATAATTCAACGAAAAAGTTGAGTTTGTAAAATTTTTATGCAGCTAATTAAACTATTTCCTAGCTTTGGCATCACGATTAGAAGTGGAGCGGTTTCTTGCTGAGTTCTATGTTAAGTATAACATCTTTGATATCAGGTTCATATCGAGAACGAGTACGAAAAATGTCGACACACTTGTAAACCTTGAAGTATCTACGCTCAAACGGCGACAAATTATTGAGTCGCTAACTGTTGCGAACTATGTCGCGGGACCAATTGATGATGTTCTTTATGGGATTGCAAGTCTGTGGGTTTTTGGATATCGGCATAATGGCCACGAAATCTATATCAAGATATCTCTTGGTCACTTAAATCTGAGTGTGACATGCATTTCATTTCACATCGCGGAACATCCCATGTTTTACCCATTTAATTAAACTGCCATGAAGAGCCCGATTACAGGAAAAGAGGCAAGCTTACATTGCGAGTTGTCAAGCCTGACATTCCGAAAAGAGAAGTTTGAATATTATTGGCATTATTACCTATGCGAGGATTCCGGGGAGAAATTCACTACCGACGAGCTTGATGAGCTTGGTATTTCCCAGGTTCACAACCAATACCGCGAGAAATACCGGATTCCTTTTCCGGAGGAGATCAGGCAGATCAGGCAGATGTATGATGTCTCGGCGAATAAAATGTCGGAGATACTCGGGCTTGGCACGAATGCGTACCGGCTGTACGAGTCTGGCGAGATTCCGTCAGTTTCTAATGGACGGTTAATTTTGTCGGTGAAAGATCCGGCGGCATTTATCCGTCAGGTGCAAGCCAGCTCACATATTTTGACTGAAAAAGAAGTAAAAAAGCTGGTTTTGAAAGCAGAACAGATCATTGCGGAAAATGTGAAACATATCTGGGATCTGCTATTTCTGGATCAGATCTTCGAGAATCAGGCACCGTCAGCATTTAATGGGTACCGGCGGCCGGATATGGAAAAGATTTCCAATATGATCGCTTTTTTTGATTCAAAGGTTAAAGGGCTTTATAAAACGAAGTTGAACAAGTTGCTTTTCTATGCCGATTTTCTCTCGTATTCACGAACCGGATATGCGATTTCAGGCATTTCTTACCGTGCAATCCAGTTTGGTCCGGTACCGTCCCAATACCAGAAATTATATGTAAAGCTTTGTGACGATGCCAAACTATCCATTGAGCAGATTGAAGTTGGCAACGGAAATTATGGGGAAGTCATTTCCACTGCAAACGCATTCGACGCATCCAGTTTCAACGAAAACGAATTAAAAACTTTGCAGGATGTGTGCGAAGTTTACGGGAAAATGCAGACTTCCGCGTTAGTGGATGCAAGCCATTTGGAAAGAGGATGGATTGATAATGCACAATCGAAATCGTTCATCAGTTTTCAGGAATCGGCATTTTATTTGCTAAGACGGTAGAGCTTCTGATATGAGATCTTTATTATAAAAACGTCAGCCATTCAACAGAATGAAAAAACAACTACTCCTATTTACGCTCATCTTTTCCATTTTCGGGGCGACTCTAGCCTCCGCTCAGGAAAAACTCCTTGGCTCCGTCGAGCGCATTAAAGTCCATGGGAAATGTCTTGAAGGTAATTTGGAAGGAAATTCTGCCGATCCTGAAGTTTCCATTTATCTACCTCCCAGCTATAAAAAGGATTCAAAGCGCCGCTATCCGGTTATCTATTTGCTGCACGGTTTCACCGATACCGATGCGCAATGGTATGGACTGGTGAAGCATTGGATCAATATGCCGGTGATCGTCGACAAAGTATTTGCGGCTGGCAAAGTCAATGAGATGATCATTGTGACGCCTAATGCCTATACGCGAAGTGGCGGAAGCTTTTATTCCAATTCCATAACCGTTGGAAACTGGGAAGAATATGTGGCGAAGGAACTCGTCAGCTACATCGACAAACAATATCGCACGATTGCAAAACCAACCAGTCGCGGACTTGCGGGTCATTCAATGGGTGGTTATGGAACGATGCGCATTGGCGAACGGTACCCGGATGTTTTTTCCAGTCTTTACGCATTGAGCCCATGTTGCATGGCTCCCGGCGGAAACAGATCACCGGAATCTTTGGCAAAAATAGAAGCGATCAAAGATCCGGCTGATTTCAATAAGGCCGATTTTGGGACAAAAGCCGCACTCGCGTCGGCAGCAGCCTGGTCGCCCAACCCGACGAAACCGCCTTTTTACACAGATCAAATCGTCGAAAACGGGCAGTTTCAAAAAATGACAGAAACGAAATGGGCGGCTAATTCAGGCATGGCGACGATTGATCAATATATTCCCAATCTTAAAAAGCTGAAAGGAATTGCATTTGACGCCGGCGACAAAGACCAACCGATTGCATCAAATATCAAAACCCTTCATGAACTGCTCGAAAATTATAAAATTGAGCATACGTACGAAGAATATCAGGGTGACCACCTCAACCGCATCGGAGAGCGCATCGAGCAGAAGATGCTACCGTTCTTTTCGGGAAAACTTCTGACTAAATAGCTTGCCGTTCATCCAGGCCTAAAATCTCAGATTTATATTTTCCCGGCAAGATCAAGTTTCGCAACAAATGATGTAACCCGACTATTCGCATGAACTTATACACCGGGAGAATGAAGTCCATTGCCAGCCCCCTGCCTAAGTTAAGTAGCGTATTCACCTGTCCCGGCGCGAGTTGCGCCTGTACTTGCATGAGCAAATGATACCTTCCCGGGCCGAGATGTTTTTTGTATTGTTTGTATAAATCAACGGAGAAGTTACTTTTTGTCAAATTTTCCGAAAGATGCTCCTCCCGCATTCTCTCCCATTCGGCCAGAGATTCCGGTAAACCGGCAATGCCCATTCGCAAACCGACCTGATTGAAAACGTGAAACATCTCCGACTTTTCTTCTGTAGTTAGTTTCCTTTCCAATAATTCAAAAGATCGGATCGAATAATCGATGAGCATGAATAACACATCGCGGTATGCCCAGTCGGGGATTTGAGCTCCCCGTTTGTTTTCGACTTGCTTGTGTATGGCCGTAATCTGGTCAATCGCATTCATCGCGTCGTCATACTCGGCAAATACGATTTTTCGAGCGTAACCGACCGTTGAAAATAGCCGGCCCAACGGATCAGCGGGCAGCTTACCTGTAAAATACAGCCAATCGACTGCTTTATTAACCGCGAACTCCGCGGAAGCACCGGCAAAAATGAAGAGAATCGTATCTGCTTTCCCCCAGATCTCCCGCACAACAGAACCTTCACTTACAAACCATTTCATACTCGGTGAAAATGTACTTTTCTTTTTTCCAATATTAAAACAAATGCAATCCCACACCTGTAAACAACCATATCGAACAGGATAATGTCAGCATCAGATAGTGTCTGTTCGTGTGAAACGTAGGCTTCTCTAAATCTTTTGACAAAATCAAATTTATGAAAAGTACTTTGAAATACAAAGTATTGGTGCAACATTCATAAACCAGGGATCTGATCCTAATTTATCTTTTTCCGTAAATGAAATTATTTTCGACCCAGAAAGCGATTAACGATACTTCTGGCAATATCGAGGAGCGCTGAGAATGTGTTTGGCTTTACGATAAACTCATTAGCGCCGGCAGCCAGCGCCTTCTTTCTGAGATCCGGATTGCTCGAAGTGGACATCATGACCGTAGGTAGTTCGGAAAGTTCCGGCTCAGACCTGATCTCCTTCAAAGCCTCAATCCCATTCATTCGGGGCATGTTCATGTCAACAAGCACAACCGTGTCAGACAGATCATCGGAATTTCTGATATTTTCCACCAGTTCCCTCCCATCTTCTGCTTCGACCACCTTCAGGTCCGGATTTGCTTCCTCCAAAGCATCCCTTATAAGCATTCTGTCATCCTCATCATCGTCCGCAAGGTGGACTGTCTGACTTACTTCCATATCATTGTAGCAACTAGAAAAACAAAGATATTAAATGATCCGCGTTTATAGAAGTACCGTAACCTGAATGTCAGGTCCGGGGAGTATCGAACTGTCGTACAAAATCCGCTGCTTCGTCGGGTGTCAGGATGATATTTTTATTATTAACTGTTTTCACCAGCACGGCTTTGTTTCTTCGGGTAGCGTACCAGGTCATATGCCCGATTTTCGAGTTGTAAAATTTACCATAATAGCCAAACAAACCGCCCACACCAAAGGTCCGGAACGTCCATTTCAGCTTTTCATCGTCCAGTATTTCAACACTTCTGATCTTACTTTTTTCAATCACTACCTCATTAAATGGCCTTTGAATAATCAGTTTACCATCGCTGACAGCATAACCAACCGGTCTGAAAATATACGAAACGAAATACGTGACAAACAGGATTACCGCGATCACGACACTCGAGCCCGCATCCGGTTTTCCGTCTGTAACGAACAGGCTGCCGAAAATACCGAGGAACAAAACGGTAACTCCTACGGTGATGATTTTAGTGAGGTTATCCCAGGAGGCTTTGTACTTCATATGCAGGGAGGTTTTTATGTCAATATACGTTTTTTGATTCTACTAATCGATACGGATTGATATAAAAGTAACACCACACTGAGGAATACATCGGGCCCAACAAACGAGGCGCAGCCCAGGGCAAAGCACATTTCACCGCACCGGCGGCCCGGATTTCACATCTCCCACAAAAACTCCCTCACGAGCACCGCCGCCATTTCCGGCAATCTACTCCCCTTTTTCGCAGTACATATCTCACCAATAAACGAGCCGTGCGTCCCAGGTAACACGGTCAATTGCGCATTCGGTATCAAATGTGACATTTTTACGACGTGCTCCACCGTCACCACATCCTTGTCGGCGACCATCAGCAAGGCCGGTGTTTTAATGGATTTCAGATCGGCATCCTCCCAATCCTGGTATCCCAGCCTGCGGTCACGGTCTTTGTTAAACATGACTATCAGCTTACTTTTATCCGGCGCAACGTTGTTATAAGCCACTTTCAAAGGTTCAGGCATATTTTCCAGACTGGCATTTTTCATAAAACCGGCAAACTCGGGTATCATTCCTTCGTTTTTATAATTAGAAGAAACGACTACGATTTTGCTGAGAATAGCCGGGTAGCTCATCGCGATTTGCATGGTGGTGCAGCCTCCGTCGCTGAAACCCAGGATGTTCGCTTTCTCAATGTTAAGATATTTCATAAGCGCGGCCACATCGGCGGCGTCCTGCTTGTACGATTCAGGCGCGTCGCGGTCGCTGGTACGTCCGTGGGCCTGCATTTCCACCGCAATTACCTTCATGTGGGGAGATAACAATGGCAGAAATTCGCCGAAACTGGTTTCAATCGTAGAGCCGCCGCCGTGTATCAGCACCAATGGGATTTCTCCTTCTCCATGAATTTCATAGTACATGTTCAGCCCGTTTACCGGAGCATATCCTGTAAGTTTCGAGTTTTCCATCTTATGGTTCGAGTTTTAACTGCCGGCATGTGCCAGGCGATCAGCGTTTCTTCTCCTAAAATTTCACTAATCTCAACTTCGCTGAATGCGCATTGAAATTAGTGAAGGGAAAAATGTCGATTTTATTTACGCAGCAAAGATTTGGCTATCGCTTTCACCTGAGAAACAAGGCTCAGCTTTTTTGGAAGCAATGAATAGATATCCTTTTCTGTCGCCAGATACTGAAGCTTTTGTCCATTGTAACTTTGCTCCACCCGTTCCCCCGTTCTTATGTTTTCAAGATTCCGTCTCAAAAACAGATCTTTAGTAACCATGTTCGAGAGCATTGGCGTGTAGTAGTAGCAGTCTTTGAAGAAGTAATGTGTGACCTGAGACCACCTCGTCGCACCTTCTCTTGTTACCAGCGAGCCACCGTGTATGATATTAGATGACCAGATCAGCAAATCGCCCTTTTTAGCGAGAAATTTCTTTTTCTCAAACTTGTTGGCCGCCACAATCTTTTCTATAAAATCCTCATATTGAGCGTAATCACTATATGAAGAAGTTGCTGCGTCCGTACGAATCTGTGAAAAATCGTATTCAGGCAAACGATGCGATCCGGGATAATAAAATACCGGCCCATTCTCTTCCGTGATATCTTCCAGCGCTACCCACACCCCGCACATGAACCGGGCCGGAAGCGAGCTGAAATGGATCGTATCCGAATGCGCACGCTGCTGCGAACCGAATTTGAAATTGAGTGTCTGAAACGGGATCACTTCCCGGCCATACAACAGTTCCAGCGTTTTGAGCAATTCGGGGTGACTTGTTAACTGCTTGCATGCGTCCGACACTTTCCAGAAATCCTGTATTCTTCTGTCGTCACGCTGGGTTTTAATCGGAAAATCCGGGTTGAATGCTTTTTCGTCCGCATCCTTCCGGGTTTGGTCAATCAGCGACTCCGGCAACATCCCGGAAATGACGACAAAACCATTTTCATGATATTCCCGTACATATCGTTCCTGCTCCGCGGTCAGGTTTTTTGTTTTAACAATTTCTTCAAAAAACGGGGACTCGATCCAAGGTAAGTTTGCTGCGATCATTTTGAGTTTCAGGTTGTGGCGTTTTGAAAGTAGAAATATATGGTTTTGATTCGAACATATTGATTAGAAAGAAGATCACTTCCTGAAAATCCTGGAATAAATGTCCTGAACGCCCCCCGCAAATGTCTTTTTTGGGGACGATACCATGTCGCACACTCTGTTAATTTTGAATATTCATTTATGTAACAAATTATTGAACCTTAACAACAACCGCCATGCCCAAATTAAATTCCTACCTCAATTTCGACGGAACCGCGGAAGAAGCCTTTAACTTCTACAAATCTGTTTTCGGAGGAGAATTCCTGATGCTCAGCAAAATGGGCGATATGCCTGGTGCCGAGCAAGTTCCTGACGCTGAGAAAAACCGGGTGATGCACGTATCACTTCCGATCGGCGAAGACCTCCTGATGGGCTCGGACATTGTACCTTCCATGGGCCACACGCTGACGTCCGGGAACTACTCCTACATTTCCATTTTTACTGAAAGCCGCGAGGAAGCCGACCGTCTTTTCAATGGATTATCCGAAGGCGGAAAAATCGAAATGCCAATGGAGGATGCGTTTTGGGGAGATTATTTCGGCAGCTTTTGGGACAAATACGGGATCGGGTGGATGATTAATTTTCCAACACAGCGACACTGATATTCTGGCGCGAAGGTTTCTTCGCGCCGCTTTTTGCTAATACGTACCGTTGATTACGGTGGCGCTGTAACCGTTTGCAATCACTTTTTTCGCCCGGTTGCGGTAAATGTCCGGGTCGGTCGGCGCGGTGGTAGCCAGCCCATCTACGTAGCGATTGAACATGCAGAATGCAGCCGCAATCAGCACGGTATCATGAATGTCGCGGTCGTCGGCGCCGTTTGTTTTTGCCCTCTCAATTTGTTTCGTCGTCACATTCTTCCCGCCTTTTTGCACACTTCCGGCAATGGAAAGCAATGCTTTCATTTTTTCCGAAAGACCAGTCGCGGCATAATCACTCTTCACACTTTTTATAAAAGACCAATCCTCGTCTTCCAGGTAGGCACTGGCGATTGCCCCGTGAATGGTTTGGCAAAAAAAGCAGTCGTTCAGAGACGAAACGTATGTGGCTATCAGTTCCCGCTCCCCGCGGCTCATGCCTTCGTCGGTTTGCATTAATGCATTCGCCAGCAAATTCATCGGCCCGGCCGTCTGCGGACTAAACAGCATCGGCCCCAAAATTCCGGGCACTCCGTCTTCAAGCTTGATGTGGGGCATATAATGAACAGTTGACAGGTACAGGTGATACCTTTAAATGTACTGTTAATTGCTGGAATTGTCAATATTCCATTTTCGGTATTAGTTAGTCGGATTGAAGACGAGAACTGCGTAACAGCCTGACCGTTAAATCAATAAAAATCCCTCTAAATTGAATCGGACGCATTTCTCTCTAACTTACTTCACCTGCATCCCCATCAGATAACCCACGCCTTTTTAACTAAACCCAAATCTTACAAGCCCGATCCCCTCTCATGGACATCGTAACCGACCTCACCTCGCAAGCCGTCTCTTACCTTACACTTTTACAGGATATTTGTAAGGATCAGGACATTCCTTACGACAACAATTCACGAAATGAGTATGTGATCTCCGTCCGGGCCACAATTCCGGAAATCGAGATCAGGTATGTCAATATTGCTGCCAAAACCGATGCGGCAGCTTCAGAAACAGAGGCTTCGAAAGATCTGATCAAAAGGCGGATCAAACGGATGAAGGAGATTATTTTTTACAGTAACACCGTAGAAAATGTCGAAACCCGATTGGTGGAATCTTTTTTCGATTCGGGCAAACGATTGCTTGAATGGCTGGATACCAATATTTCGGCCGGTTCAAAAGCCCTCGAAAATAGGGACGACGCACCTTTGCTGATGACGCCAGATCAGTGGCGAAGAAGTTTCAGGGTGATTTTGTACGAAAATCCGGCGGAACGGGTGACACTCGTCGACATCCTCCATTACGTTCCATTCCAGGTGATACTGGCACTTGGCGGCGGCAAAGAAGATGCCTATAATCAAAGGCTGTTTCAGATTTATGCCAAAGGAAAGGACGTTGCATTGCTGGATACGGAAGAAAATACCATACTTAAAACCTGGTGGGAAGAACCATACCTAAATGAAGAAACCTGGTGGCAAGATACCTACACCGCCAAGCCGAAATCCGAATTCATAAATGAACTCCTGACAAACGACCAGGAGCTTTTGAAATGGGTGGAACAAGACAATCCGGTATCGTTCGAAACCGCATTTACCAAGGAGCTGATTCACATTGACCGCAGCCGGAAAGAGCGAAGAAAAGATCCCTCGGGATTTGTTCAAAAAACCATCAGCCTGCTTAAATCCGACGGCCCGAACAACAAAGGTGACTTCGACCTCATGGATCATGAAGACGCCAACATTCCTGAAAGCGGCACCAAAGACCCGCTGCTGCTCGCACAGGAAATGAAACTTACCGGACTGGCTTTTTCCGGCGGGGGGATCAGGTCCGCCACATTTAACCTCGGTGTACTTCAAAAGCTGGCTGAAAATGGTATTTTACAACACATCGATTACTTATCGACGGTTTCAGGTGGCGGGTACATTGGCTCCTGGTTTCTGTCCTGGATCAAACGCTCGGGCTCCATTTCGAAAGTAACAGACCGGCTCGATAGTAAAAAGTCCACTGACCCGATGGCGGATGAGGTACGCCCGTTGCGCTGGCTACGGATGTACAGCAATTACCTGGCACCCAATGCCAGTATCATGTCCACAGATTCCTGGACGATCGGAGTAACCTGGATCCGGAACACGCTCATTAATCAAAGCATTCTGTTGCTTTTGCTTTGCACCTTACTCGCATTGATCGAAAATGTGTACCTGCTTTGGAAATATTTTGCAGTCACCGATTTATATAACAACTGGGTACTTGGAATCGGCAGTACACTCATTCTCGCCTCCGGCTCTGTCCTGGCCGGGCTCGGCATGCATACATTCGACCAGGATGTATCTCCGAAAAGCTTGCTGCGATATGGTCGCGACAACCGGTTTGCCTCGTTCCTGGTCGGCTGGGCTTTTGTTACTGCATTTCTTGTCAGCGCCTGGCTGTTTTTCATTACTGGCAACGAACAAACCTTCCCGCACAAGCTGAAAGTATTTATTTTACCAGCAATCGTCGGCATGGGCGGGATTCTGCTCATCGCCTACTGGGGAAATTATCAAAAGCATAAACGCTTCAAAAAGAACTGGAAAGTGCACATTTCAATTGTGATTTCTTCTGCTATCGCCATTGCGGCTGCATTTTTGCTACTTTCCCTGGTTTGGAAAATCATCGAAGGAATTCACCTTGCCGACCTGCCGGGTTTTTACAGAGGAGTTTCTTCTACGCAATGGATCCGTCAGGCGAGTGAGTTTGCCGACACGAAGATCCTCGTTTTTGTGATCGGTATCCCACTGGTATTGGAAGTCATTTCACTCTGTGTCGTGATCCGGATGTTCATTATGGGAATCTACTTCCCGGACGAGCGCCGGGAATGGTGGGGACGAATGGGCGCCATTGTCCACCGCATGATTTTGTTGTGGGTTGTCATTACGGTTTGTGTTTTTATTTTGCCAAAAGTCGTGAAAGTCATTAATGAGCAAGATCTCAAAACGCTGGCAGGTATGCTGGGCGGCTGGGCGGCGATTGTGGGAGCCGGCGTGCGGATGGCATTTACGTCCACATCGTCCGGCGAGAATAAAGACAAAACCGGATTCAGTGTGAAAGAAGTTTTTATCCGGGCTGCTCCCTATCTTTTTATGATCGGCTTTTTACTCGTCGGTTCGTATACCCTCGATTTTTTCAAAAGGCTGGATGTCTGGTCCATTATCACCGGTATTTTCGACAGTCTGACCCGGGGAACCGAATCCAATACAATTCTGAAAAAAGCGATCGATACCATCGAATCGCTGCCCCAGGCCGAGCTTCTGGGAGGTATTCTGAATATGACCGTAGTCGGCGCTCTGACGTTATTACTAAGCTGGCGGGCCGGCGTAAACGAATTTACACTCCACCATTTTTACCGTAACCGTTTGATCCGGGCTTATCTCGGAGCAACCAGAAGAAGGACAGACCGCATTAAAACGGCCAACAATTTCACTGGTTTCGACAACAATGATGATATTAAAATGCAGGATTTATCCGTAGACAACAATTACTACGGTCCCTACCCGCTCATTAACACCGCATTGAATGCAACGATCGTTTCCGAACTGGACCGGCAAGACCGTAAAGCGGAGTCATTTTTGTTCACGCCCCTTTTCTGCGGGTTCGACTTCAGCGCTACCCGCTCGGCTGCCTACTCCAAAGACGGCGTATATAATTACGGTTACCGACCGACGAAAGACTTTGCAGGCGGCCCTACACTGGGTACAGCCATGGCGATTTCGGGTGCGGCGGTTAATCCGAACATGGGTTATCACTCCTCGGCTGCTACTGCGTTCCTGTTGAGTGTCTTTAATGTAAAACTGGGCTGGTGGATCGGCAATCCGCGCACCGATTGCTGGAAAGATCCCGAACCGAAGCTGGGTATCGGCTACATTACCTATGACCTGATCGGCAAATCGACCGTCAATTCTAACTATGTGAGCCTTTCCGATGGCGGCCATTTTGATAATATGGGCATTTACGAACTGGTCCGGCGACGCTGCAGTCTCATCATCGTGGGCGATGCAGAAGAAGATTCCGGTTCACTATGCGAGGGGCTGGCCAATGCAGTCCGCCGCTGCCGCATCGATTTCGGGGTAGAAATAGAAATCGATACCGACGACATCACCGAAAAGGATGCTAAAACATTGATGGGAAAAACCCATGTTGTAGAAGGCACGATCCGGTATCCGGGAACGGCGAAACCCGGGAAACTGATTTACATTAAAACCGCGCTCACCGGCGACGAACCTGCCGACATCCGGGAATATCAAATGCAAAACCCAAAATTCCCGCAACAACCCACATCCGACCAATTCTTCACCGAAGATCAGTTTGAAAGCTATCGCAAATTAGGTTACCATAGTATTTTGTAAACAAAAAACCATACAATATTCGCTGGTCGTATACAGCTTATCGTTTAAGAATCGAGATATGCGATTGACCACGGGTGATAAAATAACCTACTGGCTCAGTTTTTTTACCTGGTCTTTTAAAACAAATCAACAAACGATGACTGAGAACGATAACATATTGCCGGAAGAAACGGAGAATCCGACGAACGACAGCAAAGTAATCCCACAAGGTACGAATGCGATCAAAGACCCGGATGAATGGACCACAGGTGAGGAACCAATGACAGGTGCGCAGCAATCCTATCTAAAAACGCTTTCAGATGAAGCAGGCGTTGAATTTGATGCCAACCTCACGAAAGCGGAAGCGTCGAAACGGATTGATGAATTACAGCATAAAACGGGCCGCGGACTTAACAATTAGCCCATATTCAGCCATAACTGGCAGTACCACGGAGAACCACGTACCTAAAAAGGGACTTGCCCATTAAATTCCAATGAATTCTGAGCCGAATAAATGCTCCATTCGGCTCAGAATCACTTTGTGGGTTCATTATTTTGTAAAAGTCATCCTCACCGCGTAAATAGAAACACAGGAATTGCCGGATATCACTTTAAATTAACCCGGTTCTTTGATCTCGGGATTATTTTAATTTTTATCTCTAAATTGACCCTTCAATATAAAAAAACGATGAATACTAGACTCCAAACCAATCTTCGCCAGATTCTACGGCGAGCATTTTTACCAGCCCTGAGTTTGTTAATGGCTTTTACTTCCATTCAAATCCAGGCAAATCCCTCAAAACCAGCAGCATCTCCGATAGAAGGCCGCTGGGACATTACGGTTGACGCTGATGGCAAGCCGCTGCCTTCGTGGCTGGAAGTAAGACATTCGGGCACCAGCACATTGGTGGGCCAGTTTACAGGCTTTTCGGGAAGTGCGCGACCGATCTCCGAAGTAAAATTTAAAGATGGAAAATTCAGTTTTGCCATTCCAAAACAATGGGAAAGAGGTGACAAGGACCTGACCGTCGAGGGAACACTTTCCGGCGAATCCATCTCAGGTACGCTCACCACCCCGGAAGGAAAAACCCATAGCTGGAAAGGCGTCCGTGCACCGGCATTGCGCAAAACGACTCTGCCTGCCTGGGGCACGCCTATTAAATTGACAGGAGGCAACGAAATAAAAGGCTGGCATCCCATGGGATCTCCTACCAATCAATGGGTTGCCGAAAACGGCATTCTCCGCAGTCCAAAATCGGGTGCAAACCTCATTACCGACCAGAAGTTCGGTGATTTTAAACTACATATCGAATTCCGCATACCGAAAGGCAGTAACAGCGGCGTGTACCTTCGCGGCCGTTACGAAGTGCAGGTAACCGACAGCAAAGGAATGGAACCTTCACTCGATCAAATGGGCGCTGTTTACGGTTTTATTACCCCAAGTGAAATGGTGGCGAAAGAGCCCGGTGAGTGGAATACATTTGACATTACCCTGGTAGGCAGGATGTTGACACTCGTTGCAAACGGCAAAACGGTGATCAGCAATCAGGAGATCCCGGGCATCACCGGTGGCGCTCTTGATAGTAATGAAGGTGAGCCTGGCCCCTTGTACATCCAGGGTGACCACGGCCCGGTAGAATATCAGAATATCATCATTACCCCTGCCAAATAGCAACGTTACTTAGCTTGTTTCAGGCCCATATAATAGCTTTTCAATGGCTTGTCAAAATGCTCGATTGAATAGCGAAGCATGGTCCTGGGCATGGTAGCGGCATATTTTTCCAGGAAGTTCTGCAGCAGCGGGCGGTTGATCTGTCCCGCGCTGCGCAACATCCAGCCGGTCGCTTTATGGATCAGATCGTGTTTGTCCTCCAGCAGCGATTCCGCGATTTTAAATGTATCGGCAATGTCCCCCTGCCTGATAAAGTAGCCCGTCGCAACGATGGCAGTTCGTCTTTCCCAGACATCTTCGGATTTGGCCAGATCAAAAAGAACATTCCTCGGCTCACCGGACAAATACAAATATCCGCCCACGACATACGGTGCACAAATATCCACCAGGTCCCAGTTATTAATGCGGTCCGTGCGCCGGAGGTAAAGATCATAAAGTACCTTTCTCTGGCTCATGGGCGTTTTTTTCAATCTCGCCTGCTGATTAATGATACTCAATGCACCCGTCCGTATTTCATGGATCGGGTTATCCAGCAACTTGTCGATTTCTTCCACCGGCATGTTGATGTAGGCTTTGGCCAGCGCAAAGATCTGGCCCATTCGCACACCCATAAAAACATCGCCTTCCCCATACTCCCCCTCGCCCGTTTTGAAATAACGCATCAGTTTCATGGCCTCGGCTGGTGACCGGTAGGTTTCCATTTTTGCTGCAAATTCGGCAGCAGTGGGATTTTCTGGTTTTTCAGAAATAGATTGAATTCCGGGCATGATGTTTTAGGCTAATGATGCTATCAAATATACTTATATAAAATATCCTGAGGAGCTATTATATTACCATTTCCGGCGTTAAAAGCCGGCTAAACTACATAATCCGATACAATGACATTCAGATCTACTGGTTTTTTATTACTGCTTATTTTAACGTTAGTCGGCTGCAAAAGCCTGAAAGATAGCCCAAAATATAACTTTGCAGATGGTGTTTATCACACCAAGGTAAAAGGACAAAAGCAAATTGTGTATGTGGAGAACACGGAGGATTCCATTGTGATCTATTCTTTGAAAAAGGGATGGCAGCATGCTCCGATAAAACCATCGACGTTAACCAAACGACACCTTTCGAAAACAGCATCGGTCGAAAACCTTGGCGCAACCAAATATTGCAAAAGGGATTCGACGTCGACATCATGACGATCCCGATCAAATTCCGGCCATCAACATCCAGCTTTCCGAAGCAATTCAGCAATCATTTGAACGGTGACGTCTATCTGGGCTATCGAACGGATCTATACCGATTATCATTTGAAAAAGATCCGATCGGCCGCATTCATGAAAAGGTGAAGCATTACGGATTGTCTGGGGGATTTATGACTGGTTTTGGTCTGACACCGATGAACTCCTGGGTGACGAACAATGGAATCAACATCGAGTATGACGGTTTGGTATGGTCAAAAGGCATCGCCGTTATCATGGGTCTGGAAAAATTCACATTCGGTCTGATTGGGGGCATCGATCATCTTCTGGATGAAAACAAACAGCTCTGGATCTATCAGGGAAAACCGTACGTGGGGCTGGCTGTGGGGCTGAATTTGAACTAGGGGGTGGTAGTCTCCTGTCAGGTTTTGGCTTATTTCATGCTGGCTTTTCCCGCAGCAATTTCCCTGCTTCTTTTTGAAACCCATTCGCTCATCTTAGCAACCTCCTCATTGGATCGTGTACCATTCCAAATCATTAACGGCCCAACTTCTTCTTCCTCAGAAGGATTATGAGAAGAAGTGCTGAGGGAATATTTTTTTTTGATCGCTGTTTCCATAATACTAAAATTAGTGATTTTAAAAGTATAAATCAATCAATGCTTCTGCTGCATCAGGTTCAATTACCATTCTTAATCCGAAAATTAATTTGGCACCGAATCTTTCATAGTAGGGAATTAGCCTGTTTTTAGCATCAAAATAAATATATCCTTCCAAGCCTAAATCAAATGAAACCTTGCAGCATAAAGCAATAAGCGCTTTGCCGGCACCACTATATAGAGGATTTCCACGCTTATTTGAATGGGCTGCCTCCATATTCGCACACTCCAGAATTCCGGGAGTCGGCCGGAATCCGACTAAACCTTTAAGTTTATCCCTTTGGCCGTCAACGCATAACTTATAAATGATGTAATCTGACTGTAACCGAAGAAAATCAAAATGAAACAGATCCTTGTGCTGTTTTATTTCCTTCAAGGTTGCGGGGGCTGCAAATGCGTCACATTTAAGACCCGACGTATTTGATTTTAAAGCTGATTTCAGTGTGTATAGTTTCTTCATGGGGCCGAAATTAGAAAAAAGGAAAACATTTTAAAATGCCTCCCTTTTTCCAATCAATTTGTCCTAGGGCTAAAGCCTCAGGCAATTGATTTTTTTTCAAAACTTATCCCACCAATTCTTTACAGCCTTACTATTTCCGCCACCCAGTTTCTCCAAAGCGGTTCGGTAATGTGCGCCGTTCAGCGAAGCCTCGGTGAGCGGGTAACTCATTCTCGTCGATACATCCGTCACATCGGCATCGAGCGAGCCGTCGGCCGGGGCAACGAAAATGGCCTTGCCCGAGATCGGATCTTTAAAATCGAGGCGCAAACGTTCGAGCCAGCCCTGCATCCCCTGAGTATACATCGCGATCCATTTCTGAGAGCCGATGCTATCTTTCCATTTCGCCGCATTGTACGGGACTTTTTTCAGGTAAGCAGCGATTGCAGCATCGGTTACTCCGGCGTAATGCATATTGGCGGTGATACCTTCTTTGTAATACTGCTCGGCCGTTGCTGTCAAACCAACATTTAAACCGCGGGCGACGATTTCGGCCAGCATAAATTTCACCTCCGCCAAATCAAGCCAGATCGTAGGTGCCTGAGCGCCAATAGCATAGTTACCCGGCAGACTCACCAGCGTCCGGTTGCCATTTGAGCTTCCGTTCCCGTTTTCCAACCCGTACACTTCTCCCACATATGTATTTGTATTTAACAAAGGTTGCGCAAAAACCGGTAACCTCGGATCATCATACTGTTTCAGATAATCCACGAACGTTTTCGACATCGAAAAGTCCACACGGATCTTGAAGCTCTCATTCATTGGATTGTTGTTCGGGGTCGCGGGAAGCCAGGTCAATGCAGCACTTTGATCCTGCGTGCTGATGATGCCGCCATTGGCCGGGTCCAGCGATTTCTTGATGGCAGCCAACGCCTCTGCCGGTTTTGCATCGATCATCCTCAAAGCAATCCGTAACCGAAGTGCGTTAGCGAACTTTTTCCAATTCGCAACATTGCCCTGGAACACGATGTCCCCGGTTAGATGACCCGGTTTCGCCGGGTCTAAAATTTTGATCTGCTCTTCCAGCGTTGTCAGCAATCCGGCATAAACCTCCTCGCCCGAATCGTATTTCGGGGTTACGTCCTCCGCGTCCAGCGATTCCGAGTACGGAATCGGGCCCCCGTAAATGTCCGTCAGGAAATGATAGGTATATGCTTTCATGATCTCGGAAATGGCGATCCGGTTTTCGAACCCTTCCTCCTTTTCCAGTAGTTCCAGTCTTTGCGATTCCTTCAGTTCACTCAGCACATCCGCGTAAAAAGTATCCCACATGATCTGATTGATATTTTCGCGAATCTGGTAGCGGCTTTCCTCGGAGTAATACGTAGAAGACCAGTACTGGGCATAATACATCCCAAATCTCCCATTGTTCCATTCATCGGCGATATTGTACGAGAAATTGTATTGTGCATTCGTAAATAGCTGGGCCGCAGTCGCGAATTCTGCGCCGTTCGGGTTTTTGTTCATTTCTTCAAAACCATCCGTGCAGGCGAGCACGGAGAGAAGGAACAATGTCGACGTAATATTTTTAAAAACTTTCATAGCTGTCTGATTGATTAAAATCCAAAAGTTACATTCACACCCATCGACCGGATCGAGGGCAATGCGCCACCTTCGAGTCCCTGCCAGTTTGTAATCGAATTGGTAATGGCGGTGGGATCGACGTGTTGCGAATTCGACTTCATCAACCACAAATTCCTACCTATGAACGCAAGTCTTACCCGGCTGAAAGGCGTTTTTTCAACAACACCCGCGGGAAGGTTATATCCAAAATTAATTTCCCGTAAATAGATGAAACTCGCGTCGATGACATCCAGTGAGTTGATATTATAACCTCCGTTCCCATTGCTGCTGAAATGCGTCCGCGCCGGGATCACTACGTCATTCGGCGTTCCGTCTTCTTTCACTCCCTCAGCTATAACGCCTTTTTCGCGAACATCACCCTCGGCTGTTTCTTTCAGGATACCTGTCTCGTGGCCAAACATTTGGGTAGTTGAGAAGAAGCTGCCTCCTTTCTGGAAATCGATTAATGCCGAAAGTGTAAATCCTTTGTACCGGAATGCATTAATCAAACCACCTGTAAATGAAGGCAATACAGACCCCAGCACTTTCTGCTCCTCGGTGCGCATGTAGATCCCGTTTTCGTTGACTAGCTTCCTGCCCTGACTATCGTACTGAAAATCATAGCCCACAATCGAGCCGAACGATTCACCTTCACGGGCTTCCAGCTGCACGGCAAAAGATGCGGCAGTGAGCAGCATGACCTTTTGATCCGGCATCAGCCGGATAATCCTGTTCTTATTCTTCGCCCAGTTCAGCGTTACGTCCCAGCTGAAATTCTCAGTCGCAACCGGACGTGCATTTAAACTGATTTCCAGGCCCTTATTCTCAACCAAACCTGCATTGATGTATTTGAAAGTAGCACCGGTAGCCGCAGACTGGCTCAATGGAATGATCTGATTTTTCGTCTGACGATTGTAGTAAGACAAATTTATTCCCACCCGATTGTTCAAAATCTTAAATTCCGTCCCGAATTCATATTCCGAGGTCAGCTCCGGTTTCAGGTTCGCATTCGGTAATGTGTTGGGGTAAGAAAGCTTGGAATCGGAGCCGAAAGGCTGGCTAAGTTCGTAGGCCAGCATGATGTTATAGGGATCGGTATCATTTCCAACCTGCGCCAATGCAGCCCTGAATTTCAAGAAGTTAAGCCAGTCGGCATCGACCAGTCCAGATGCTACCCACGAAAGTGATGCGGACGGGTAGAAATAAGAATTGTTTTTCACCGGCAAGGTCGAAGACCAGTCGTTCCGTGCTCCGAGGTCGAGGAAAAGCATGTCTTTATACCCGAGCGACGAGCTCGCAAAAACGGAATTGATCTGCTTTTTACTTTTATAATCGGTGATATCCGGACGTCCCACCGAGGCTTCCAGACTAAAAACATCCGAACTCAGACCATCTATGGTTTTGGAAACAAGATTACCGGAAGTGCGCGTCATCTGGTTCGCACCGAGGTTTGCATTCAAAGAAAAGTTGCCGAACGATTTGTTATAAGAAATCAAACCCTGAAAATTATTTTCCAAATGACTGTACTTACTCAACCAGTAGAGCGGCGTGATCTGAGAGCCGATCGCGACGCGCTCTTCCTGGTTTTCAAAATAGGTATCGGTCATAAATTTCACTTCCGCGCTCAGTCCGTTACGGAGCTTGTAATTGGCAGCCAGGTTTCCAAAAACACGTGTGCGGCCATCATTCTGATAGTTTTTGTGTCTTACCCAATACGGATTATTGGAATACAATGGCGTCGGGTCGTCCCACGCAATGCGGTTCCAGGTAAGCTGCGTACCGTCGGCCAGCTGATATTCTTTTAGTTTGTTGAAATCGACCTGGCGCTGTCCCCACTGCGTAAACTGCACCATAACATTGGAACCGTCGTCGGCATATCCCGTACCCGGCCTTCCTTTTGCAGAATGGGTCGAAAAGTTGGCTGCGCCGGAAATGGTGAGGTTTTTTATAGCCTCAAAACTAGCATTGATGCTCGCATTATGACGGTTGTATTTTGAGTTTGGCAAGATGTATTTCTGATCGAGATTGGAATATGAGATCCTGTAAGAACCTTTATCATAGGCACCATCCAGCGACACATTGTGGTTGAACGTCCCGCCGGTTTGGAAAAAGCTTTTGATGTTGTCAGGCTGCGCCACCCAGGGTACTACCTTTCCAAAATCCGGATTTTCATGGTCTTTATCCCAGCTCCAGTATGGCCGGTAAAGCTGTCCTTCAAACTTCGGCCCCCACGATTCGTCGTTCGAATATTGTGGGAGCAGATCATACCTGCCTTTCCCGTCATTGTCGTCGTAACTTCCCTTGCGGTCTTCGGGAAAAGCCTCCGGATTTTCGTTGTAATACAGCTTGTCGAAGCGTCTGCCGCCACCGTATTTGTTCTGATATTCAGGTAGTTTATAAACCTTATCCACATTATAACCAAATGAGTAAGTAAGGTTTGGTTTCTTTGCCTTGCTTCCTTTTTTGGTGGTGACCACGATCACACCATTCGCCCCGCGGCTTCCGTATAATGCGGTCGCTGCGGCACCTTTGAGCACCGTAACATTCTCGACATCATTGGGATTAAGATCCTGAATGGAATTTCCGTAATCATATCCGCCGGCCCCGCGCTGCTGATCGCGCGAGTTGGTATTCCGGTTTTCCATCGGCATTCCATCGACGACAAAAAGTGGATTATTGTTACCAAAAAGCGAATTGATCCCGCGAATGTTGATTTTCGCCGAACCTCCCATCGCACCCGAGTTGCCTGCCACCTGTACCCCGGCCAGCTTACCCGAAAGCGAATTCACCAGGTTGGTTTCACGAACGCTGCTGAGTTCCTCCCCGCTAATTTTCTGCGCCGAATACCCGATCGATTTTTCCTCCCGCCTGATCCCCAATGCGGTTACTACCACTTCTCCAAGCTGACGCGTATCAGCTGACAATGCAATCGTGAACGATGTGCGGCTTCCAACCGGCACCTCCTGCGTTTCGAAGCCAATGTAGCTCACGATCAAAACGGTACTGTCACCCGGAATTTTGAGTGTAAATAATCCTTCCGAATTGGTTTGCGTTCCCGCATTCGCCCCGCGGATCTTGATGTTCACACCGGCCAGCGCAGTGCCGTCTTCTTTCGCCGTAATCGTTCCGGTCACCGTACGTTCCTGGGCGAGCGCGCACATCGCGGGCAGCAGCAGCGCGCACAATAATGAATAGATATTTTTCATGCTATATGGATTTGGTTTGTAATACACGCCGGTTTCGTGCATTGCCTGGATTTACGGACCGGGCAATGCTGTATGTTGAAGTAAAGGCTAAACGACACTAACGGTAGCCTGTATACTTTTCTTAGTGGGAGGGATTTCTTCTTTGGGTAAGACTGATTTCTTCGGTAACAATTTTCCAGCCGGCTTCCTGAAAATGCCAGACTCGCACAAAAAAACCACGTCTCGCATTCGTTCCTTTTCCAAGCGTTACCTCGCCATAACAATAAGCCAGGTCAGCACTTTGCGACATTCCCCGGTCGGTGATCGCAAACCCGCAAGATCCTATTTTTTCAGCCGCAAGGGTCGCGAGATTGGTACTTTTAGACAAACCGGCCTGCCGATCGTTCCATAAAAGCAGCGAGTTTTCGGCCAGGAATGCATCATAAGCTTTATCAGGATCGGTTTTCGCCAGTTCCGTGAAAGTCTTCTCGGATTCCCACGGTTCTTCTTTTTTTGTATTTGGTGAATAAGTCATTGGCAAAAAATCGTAATCCGTACTGTCCGGCCTGGGGCTTCGCTCAAACGCATTTGCGTGGTCTTTCAAGCCAGGCACACCGGCGTCCAGGATCACTTTAAATTTGCCGGCTGCATTCCTTTTCCAGATCGAAAAAAAGTACCCCGAACCAACCGGCTCTTTGCCACGCTCCGCAAAGAACTGGTATGGCCCGGAGGTGAAACCCAAGTCCCCGGCAGAGGAAACATGAGCCATAGTGGGATACCAGCTCAATAATTCCTCTCTGCGATCGGGTGTCTGTGTATATGCTAAAATTCCATTAACCGGTTTTGCATTATTGAACAAAACGCCGCTGCTGTCCAGATTTTCCAGAAACGCCGTTTTAATGCTGGTTTCAAAAGCTTTTTTCGCAAAGCTGTTTTCCGCATGTATCAGCTCTGTCAGGTTGCGGTTTTCCAGTCTTGACTTCAGATTAAATGCAAGACACAAGAACAGCAAAAAGATGCTCAGCCACTTTTCCGTGGACGCCATTTTAGTTTCTATATTGTTCTTTTCCAAGACCTTACCTACCTATCAGCGATTTGATTTACAATAATAAAAGATAACATGCTGGGATAAAAGATCGCATATCCGACCGTCGACAAAAAACCCCATTCATCGACGAATCGCATTCGTGAAAGATGAACGCCTCGCCCGACATCTACTTTTCCAGCTGTTGGTCGATATAATTTCATTTAATGGCTTCTTTTACATTCATTTACTGCAAGAAAAACCAGCCGGAAAATGATATGAGCTTCCTCGACAGACAAGTAAAGTTTCCTTTTTCAAACCGGCCGGTAGTCCTTAAATATGCACTAGTACATGCAGCCTACTGGGTCCTCATCACCGGATTTTTCCTTTACGAAAAACGCTACCTGATCCGGAAGGCAAGCCTCAACTATTTTGCGATCTGTGTGACAGGCCGGGTGGTGCTTCTGATCGTAATTGCTTACCTGAATATGCATTATTTTTTACCACGTTATTTACTCAAAAAGCAATATTCAAACTATTTCAGCCTGGTACTGATTTCCATTCTCGTCTACCTGATCATACAATCTCTGTTTGACTACTATCTCTATGGTTACGTGATCGGGCCTATGCGGAATACGGACTGGATCGAGACGTTGTCATACAATTTTTTCAGTACGATGTGGTATCTGGCACTAATGTTAGCCCTGAAACTGAGTATCGACTGGTACGAGCAACAGCGGATTTTTCAGAAAATACTGGTTGAAAAACTGAATGCAGAAGTCAATTTTCTGAGGTCGCAGGTGAATCCGCATTTTTTATTTAACATCCTTAACAACCTGTATGCATTGACATTAAAGAAATCCGACCTGGCGCCGGACGTTGTTCTGAAACTTTCGGAAATGATGGAATACATGCTTTACGATAGCGACGATCCGAAAGTGGCGCTCGGCAAGGAGATCAGCTACCTGCACAATTACATCGCCCTCGAAAAAATCCGGTACGATCACGATGCGGACATTTCGTTGCAGGTAAATGGCGACCCGGACGGGAAAGAAATTGCCCCGCTGCTAATTTTACCTCTGGTTGAAAATGCATTTAAACATGGTCTCAGCAAAAAAGCGGAAAACGGTTGGCTGCATGGGAAAATCAACGTAAGTCCGTCTTCACTGGAAGTTACGGTTGAAAACAACAAATCGGCTGGCCTGACAGTGGAAGGCAAAGGCGGGATTGGCCTGGAAAACCTTCGGAAACGTCTGGAATTGCTTTATCCCGCACGCCATTTATTGCAGATCGACGATTCCAATGAAAGCTTTAAAGTATTTATGGAGATCCAATTACAACCAGTTTAAATCTGTCAGCCATGAAACATACCCGATTTTTAGTACTGATCACGTTGGCTTTTGCATCCGTGATGGCAACCAGCTCTTCTCCGGATCCAATGATTTTCGTTTCTGCCAGTCCTTGCGACCCGGTTGCCAGGCATTATCTTGATATACCAAAGGACTTCGACTGCGAAATGATCAAGTGGCGCCTTTCGCTTTACAAAGATCCCCGGAACCAGTCTCCGACACGGTTTGAGCTGAGCTACACGTACGGCATGACGAAGCCGGGCACTGAAGGATTTATGAACGGTGGTTTTGCCAAAGAATTGAAGGGAAAATGGACTGCCACCAAAAGTACCTCCCAGCGCGCGGGATCGCATGTTTACCAACTGATCCCGGATTCCAGGCCGGGCACGATATCCTTCTTGAAACTGGATGAAAATGTGCTCCATTTACTTGATCTGAAAGGTAACTTCATGATCGGCAACGCAGGTTTCAGCTATACGATGAACAAACTATGAGAGCTATGAGAAAATTAATGGTGATGATGCTGACCATCACTTTCGGAAATGTGTATGCACAGTCAGAAAATCTTCTGAATATCCCGTCAAAAACCACGACCCGCATTCCAGTGGAGGAAGGCCCAAATGTCTGGGGTGTTTTTCATGGCCGGGTTCCCTGCCAGGAAATGGCGAAAGAACTGAAAATGCCCGTGGAAAGTAGCTGTGAAAAACTCAAATGGGCATTCACCTTTTACCAGGATCCCGCCACCCGGCAGCTCACTGCCTACAAATGGGAAGGTTCTTTGTTTCGCAACAAGCCAGCTGAAGGGAAATGTGTGCTTTTGAAAGGGATGCCGGATAACCCCGATGCGGTCCTCGTCCAGCTAAACCCGGATAAGCCCGAACATTCGGTATTTTTGCTGAAAGGAGATGATAATGTGTTATTTATGCTCGACAGCAACAAAAATCTGATTAAAGGAACCGATTACCTGAGCTATACTTTCAATCGGGTAGTCAATTAAGTTCGGGAAAAACACGTATGATCCAATGCGCTCTAATTGATGACGAACCACTCGCCCGGGAGATTCTGGAAGGTTACCTGAGACAGTCAGGTATAACCCGCACCGTTATGCAGTTCGGGAAGGCGGCAGAGGCGCTGGTGCATTTGCGAAACTCTGACGTGGACGTACTATTTCTGGACATCGAAATGCCCGAAATGAATGGCATTGAATTTCTGAAAGCATTATCCCAGCCGCCGGTCACCGTTTTTACCACCGCATACCGCGATTATGCATTCGAAGGTTTTGAGCTGGGTGTGATCGATTTTTTATTGAAACCCATTTCGTATGAACGGTTTTTACATGCATTGGAAAAAGTTCAGGATTTTCTGGCATTAAAGGATCAAAACGCAAAAATCGAGCACAACCCGGCCGAGCAAAAACTAGGCAGCGTGTTGGTGAAAAGCGGCGTGCAGCGAATTTTACTGGATTTCAATGAAGTAACACATATCCAGGGTTTAAAAGATTACGCCATTATCCACACCGGAAAAGGGAAGATCGTCATCAAAGGTTCGATCAAAGCCATGCACGAAATTTTCCCGGAAAGTCATTTTATACGAGTGCACAAATCCTTCATTGTGGCATTAGACAAAATCAAACGCATTGAAAAAAACCAAATCCTGATCAACGCAAACCACATTCCAATCGGGAGGAATTATAAGGAGGGGGTTTTGAAGGGATGGCAGTGAAATGTAAAGGGGGAGAAGTGAGAGGGGAGAAGTGAAATGTCATTGCCTGAAATAGGTTGCCTTCAGTTTTGAAGTTATTAATAAGATTAGAATTGAATTAAACATTGATTTGGATTGTGGTTAGCAGCCTGGGAATCAGTCCAAATATTGAGTTTA
>NZ_JAJUXH010000019.1 GCF_021390245.1 Dyadobacter sp. CY323
CTAAATCCCCTGAAGGGGACTTTTTTAGATTGAGTTAATGTAAAACGTCTCCCCTTCAGGGGCCGGGGGATTGGCGGTTTCGTTTTCTCCCCCAAATCCCCTGAAGGGGACTTTTTTTAGATTGAGTTAATGTAAAACGTCTCCCCTTCAGGGGCCGGGGGATTGGAGCCCAAAGCCACGAGCGTAGGTGTAAATCTCCCCATCTAGATCACTCCTCCGGAGCCAGAAACGTCGTTTTAAAACTTTCCAATTTCTCGCTTCCCCGGTATGTCGCCAGCGTAAGTTTTGTTTTCCTCTCCCTTAATTCCGATTTCGGAATGGTGATGAACAGTGTCCCTTCTACCATCCCTGTTGCGGTCAGTTGGAGGTCTGGCTTACCCGCAAAAATCATTTTACCTTCCACATTTTCCAGTTTGATCGTCGGCATTAACGCCTTATTTGTTTTATTAAATATTTTGAATGTGTACAGGTTGCTGATTGTACCATCCTTATTTTCAATGTATTGGCTGCCCGGTGCGCGAAGTAAACTTGTTTCCGTGTCCGTGCGGGAAGCGATCACAAATCCGAGCGCCGACCATAGAAGCAGCAGTACTGCCACATAACCGATCACCCGCGGCGTGATCAGCTTGTTGGTTTTTGTTACAATGGCATTTTCGGAGGTATAGCGGATCAGCCCTGGCGCGAAACCTACCTTATCCATGATCGAATCACAGGCGTCGATGCAGGCCGTGCAATTCACGCATTCCATTTGCAGGCCATTCCGGATATCAATCCCTGTCGGACATACGGCCACGCATTGGTAGCAATTGACGCAGTCACCTTCTGGCCGTTCCTGGTTTTTATGGATTTTCCCACGGGGCTCACCGCGTTCGTGATCGTAAGCGACAGTAATGGTATGACGGTCGATAAACACGCTTTGCAACCTTCCGTAGGGACAAACTACCGTGCATGCCTGATCCCGGAGCCAGGCGAAATTGAAATAAAAGACTGCTGTAAATGCCAGAATTCCCAGAAAAAGCGGAAGATGGTCGGCGATCGGTTCGTGAATGATTTTCGACAATTCATCCACACCGAGCACGTATGACAAAAGCAGATTGGCGATTACAAAAGAAATCAGCAGGAACAAGGCGTATTTTGTCCCTTTTTTCATGATCTTTTCATTCGTCCAGGGGGCTTTGTTCAGTAGTTTTTGTTTAGTAGCATCCCCTTCAATCGCGTATTCGATCTTACGAAAGACCATTTCCATAAAAACGGTTTGCGGACAAGCCCAGCCACACCATAACCGCCCGAATATCGTCGTGAACAGTACAATGAATACCATAAACGAGAGCATCGTAAGTCCGAAAAGCCAGTAATCCTGCGGCCCGATAAACATCCCGAAAATGATGAATTTCCTTTCCAGTACATTGAAAAGCAGGATAGGCTGATCGTGGAAACGCACAAATGGGACCGCAAAAAGCAGCGTGAGGATTAAGATTGTAAACAAAACCCTGCGGGTATGCCAGTTTCCTTTCGGTTTTTGAGGATAAAACCAATTACGCTTGCCTCTCTCGCTCACCTCATTGAAATGGTCGCGAAAGGAATCGTCTGGTATGGTGATAGCGGTTTTCATTTATCAGTTTGCGCCAAACCGTTTTCTTGCACCAAATCTCCCTGCGGTTCTTTCGGCGTGGCTGGTTTAGAGCCTTTTAATGAAATCACATAGCTCGCCACTTTCTGGATATCTGTCGGCGAGAGCTGTTTTTCCCAGGAAATCATGCCTTTTTCAGGCACGCCGTATTTGATCACTTTAAAAATGTTATTGATCCCCGCACCGTGCAGCCAGTAACCGTCCGTCAGGTTTGGGCCGACGCTTCCACCTCCGTCCGGTGCATGGCACGCCGCACATTTTTCGACAAAAATCGTCTTTCCCTGGTCAACCGTACCGGCGTCTGTGACGAGTGTAACCGTGTTTTCATCCATGCTCGCACCGACTTTGGCCATATATGCTTTCTTATCAATTTCGGCCTGTGCTACCTCTTTATCCAGTTCCGCCAGCTGCAAATCGCCCATTCCGCTAAAATAAAAAGCTGCATATGCCAAACCGATGACGATCGTGGCCAGGAAAAGAGATTGCAGCCAGGGTGGCATTCGGTTGTCGAGCTCCTGGATGCCGTCATAGTCGTGCCCCTCGATCAGCAATTGTTTGTCGTCGCCAGGCATCACGCTCATTCCCGCAAATTTCTTCCACCAGCTCACTTTCGGTTCCGTCGTGACGGAGGCCGCATTATTTTGGGATACCTGTTTCAGAAGACTGACTGCATTTGCAAGAAGAATTACGACAAGTACGGCGATGAAAAAGAGTACGCCAAGAAACATGTAAAGAATGAGTTCAGTCCCGGTAATGGCGCGAATCGGTTCGGCATCATCCGCGGCAAATGCGGATGATGACAGCAGGATCAGGAATAGTAGGGATAACAGGCTTTTCTGAACGACACCATCTTTCAGAGGGATGCTCTCCATATTTTGCAGGTCTTTTTTATCAATTCGAAAAACAAAAAGAAGCAGACAAACAAAAAAGGCAAAAAATATGATCAGCGAAACCAGGGGATAAATACCCACTCCCGCAATGGTTTCCAGGTATGTTCGGAATTTCATTTATACAAGGTTGAATGATTGAGGATCAAGTTTCACTTTTTAACATCCGTTCCCATTCGCTGTAAATACGCGATAAGAGCGATGATTTCTTTGTTTTCGTTTGCTTTAATGCCGCTTTGCTTCAACCGCGATTGTATTTCTCTGGCCTGTTTGAGCAGCTCCGTGTTGGCGATCCGGTCGTAACCTTTTTCGTAGGGTACACCCAGCGTTTGCATGGCGCGGATCTTCGCGGCGGTAGTGGTGGTATCGAGATCGTCGTCGAGGAGCCAGCCATATTTAGGCATAATGGAGCCGGGCGACATACTTTCCGGATCATCCATGTGGTTGTAATGCCAGGAGTCAGGGTACTTGCCGCCGATGCGGTGCAGGTCCGGGCCGGTACGTTTTGAACCCCACTGGTGCGGGTAATCATAGACGAATTCGCCTGATTTGGAGTAATCCCCGTAGCGTTCAATTTCAGACCGGAATGGACGGATCATCTGAGTATGACATACATAGCAGCCTTCCCGGATGTAAATGTCGCGTCCCTGCAATTCCAGCGGAGTATAGGGTTGTACTGCCGCGATGGTAGGTACATTTGACTTGATCATAAAAGTCGGTATCATCTCGATCATCCCGCCGATGGCTACGGCGATCAATGCAAAAATGGTCAGTGCCAATGGTTTGCGTTCGAAAACCCTGCGGTGCCAGTATTCGCTTTTTTCGGCGTGCCAGATTGCATTCAATGGCATGGCGCGTGCGGTTTCGCTGGCGATCAATTTTCCTTTTATCGCGGTCATCCAGAGGTTGTAGATCATCACAATAAAGCCGACGATATACAGCGATCCTCCGACCGTTCTCAGGAAATACAAGGGTTTCAGTTGGGTAACGGTTTCCAGGAAGTTAGGGTATTTTAATAGGCCTTCCTGCGTGAATTCCTTCCACATCGAGCTTTGAACCCAGCCTGCCCAGTACATGGGAATGGTGTAAAACAAAATTCCTAACGTGCCGATCCAGAAATGGAAGTTGGCAGCTTTTTGAGAATATAACGGTCGTCCATATAGGCGGGGAAATAACCAGTACAGGATACCGAATGTCAGGAAGCCATTCCAGCCGAGTGCGCCCACATGAACGTGCGCTACGATCCAGTCGGTGTAATGCGCGATGGCGTTTACGTTTTTAAATGAAAGCATCGGGCCTTCGAACGTGGCCATACCGTAAGCTGTGATCGCAACGACCATGAATTTCAACACCACATCTTCCCGGACCTTATCCCAGGCGCCGCGCAATGTCATTAATCCATTGATCATCCCGCCCCACGAAGGTGCGAGCAGCATCACGGAGAATACCGTACCGAGCGTCTGCGCCCATTCCGGCAGTGACGTATAAAGCAAATGGTGAGGCCCCGCCCAGATATAAAGAAAGATCAGCGCCCAGAAATGGACGATGGATAAACGGTAGGAATAAATCGGCCGGTTGGCAGCTTTTGGTAAAAAATAATACATTAAGCCCAGATACGGCGTGGTGAGAAAGAAAGCCACGGCATTATGTCCGTACCACCATTGCACCAGCGCATCCTGAACGCCTGCATACACCGAATAACTTTTGAAAAGTGAAATAGGCAGCGCAATGCTATTGACTACGTGCAGCATCGCAACGGTCACGAACGATGCAATGTAAAACCACACCGCGGCATAGATATGCTCGGTTCGGCGGTTGATCGTAGTCATGATTACGTTCACGAGAGCGGCAACCCACACAACGGCGATCGCAATGTCGAGCGGCCATTCGAGTTCGGCATATTCTTTGGAAGTGGTGATCCCCATCGGAAGGGTAATGGCGGCTGCCAGAATGATAAACTGCCACGCCCAGAAATGCACACGGCCCAGCATGGGGCTCCACATCGGTGTTCGCAAAACACGCGGAACAGAATAATAAAGACCGGTAAAAAAGCCATTTCCGACGAATGCAAAAATGACGGCATTGGTATGCAGCGGCCTGATCCGGCTGAAAGTCAGAAAAGGCACATTCATATTCAGGTCCGGAAATACGAGTTGGAAAGCGGCCAGTAAGCCGACCAGCATTCCGATCAGACCAAACAGGATGGTCGCGATCGCGAAGTCCCGGACAATTCGGTTATCGTATTGGAACTCATCCAGTTCAACCGTTGCAAGGCCGGGATGGGGAACGTTTGACATAATTCAGGTAAAATTTAGTGAATGGCTTTTGTATCGTTTTTTGTCGGTTTGCCGGCAGTTGGCTCGTCCAGCAAAATGCGGATGGATGGTGTATAGTCGTCGTCATAATGGCCCTTTCGGACCGACCAGAGGAATGCGGCGAGGAAAGATCCGGCGATCAGAAGGCTGGCAATGATCATGACATAGATTGCGCTCATGGTGAAAAGGGTCATTGTTGCTTTTGTTTTGTCAAAACTACCGGATCAGTGTTTTGGGAAAGATGACTCCGGTTACTGCGAAAACTGACTTTGATCAGTTTTGTAAGAGCTTTTTCGCGGCCCGGTTGCTTGCCAGGGTTGTAAAACCGACAATGCTAATGAGGCTGACCGGCATCAGTACCGCTGCGAACACCGGGGACAATTTTCCGCCGATTGCGAAGAAAAGCCCGAGTAAATTGTAAATCAATGAAATAGCAAAACTGGCTTTAATGATCTTCTGACCCTGTTTGGCCAGCCTGATGAATGCAGGTAGCCGGGACAACTGATCTCCTTCGATGATGAGGTCGCAGGATGGCGTGAAATTGTTGATGTCGTCGGAAACGGCGACACCCACATTACTTTGCCGCAATGCGCCGGCATCATTCAGGCCGTCACCGACCATCAGCACATGTTTGTCGAGTTTGTTTTGGAGGTTTGCGATGAATTGAAGTTTGTCTTCCGGTTTTTGTTTAAAATAAAGATTTGCCTCATTTCCAAAAACAGCATGAAGAAATGCCTCGTCCGTAGGCTTGTCGCCGGATAGCAGGTACGTGTGGAAACCACTTTTATTCAGTTTTAAAATCGTCTCGGGAAGATTTTTCCGGTACCTTGTTTTGACTGAAAAATACCCACGAACAACCTCGTCAATTGAAACATAAACCCTTGAAGAAAGCTCTTCCACCGCATTATCTAACGCTGCACCTACCCACGCAGCTGAACCGAGTTTGACCTGCTGCCCGCGCCAGAATGCCTGCACGCCCGAGCCCGTGGTTTCGACATAATGTTTCAATTGACTTTCCGACGTTCTCACAGATCCCAGCTTTTTCACGATCATCCGGCTCAAAGGATGCGAAGATTGGGCGGCGACTGTTTTGATGATCTGTGTTTCCTCGCCGGATAATGCATTTCCGACAAATGCGACTTCCGCTTCATCAGAATGGGTAATGGTGCCGGTTTTGTCAAAAACAATGGTGTCGATGTGTGAAAGCCGTTCAATGGCATCGGCATTTTTCGGGTAACAACGGTTTTTGCCGAACAAACTCAGAATGTTCCCGTTCGTGAATGTCGATGAAAGAAACAGTCCGCAGGGGCAGGCTACGAGTAAGCAGGTAGTAAATGCGCGGAATGCGGTTTCAGGGTTTTTGTAAATAAAAAACCAGGTCAGAAACGTCAGACTGGCGATCATCAAAACGATCACTGAAAAATAGCGGTTAATGCGGTAGGCGAGGGTTTTGCTTTGATCGTCCTTTTGTTTGGAGAACGTATCGTTATTCCAAAGCTGGGTTAGGTAACTTTGAGAAACGTCCCGGAGTATTTCCAGCTCAATGGACGTGCCCGCCTGCTTTCCTCCCGCATAAATGGTATCGCCCCTTTTTCGCTTCAACGGCTCCGCCTCGCCCGACACAAAACTGTAATCGATCAAAGCTTCCGGACTTAACAAAACGGCATCTGCGGGGATCAGCTCCGCATTACGTACCAGGATCACATCGCCGGAAACCAGGTCTGTAATGGGTGTTCTGGCTTCTTCTTTACCTTTTAAAACAGAAACAGCGACGGGGAAATAGGATTTGTAATCACGGTCGAAGGAAATTCCTGCATAGGTTTTATCCTGAAAAAACCGTCCAAGCAACATGAAAAAGACCGCGCCGGTGAGGGAGTCGAAGTAACCCGGGCCGGTCCCGGAAATGATCTGATAGAGGCTTAATCCAAAAATGGAAAGCAATGCGATCACGATCGGCGCATCGATGTTCAGGTATTTTCCTTTCAACGCCGACCAGGCCGATTTGAAAAAATCATTGGCACAATAAATGAGCACCGGCAGGCTCAATGCAAGGTTTAATAACCCGAACGTAATGCGCAGCTTTTCGTCGGATGCATCCATACCGAGGTGGAAATATTCCGGGAAGCTCAGCATCATGATGTTCCCGAAACAAAATCCGGCAATACCGATTTTGTAAAGTCGCGTCCGGTCCCATTTCTTTATTTTTTTGCCCTCCACATCGTCGAGACTGATATAAGGCTCGTACCCAATGCTGGAAACCAACGTCGCCAGTTCGCTCAGTTTGACTTTCTGGGCATCAAATGTGATCCGGACTGTTTTCTCTGGAAAGTTAACCACCGAGCTCCTGATCGCCGGATTGAATTTATACAGTTGTTCGAGCAGCCAAATGCAGGAACTGCAATGCATTTTCGGGATGTACCAGTTGATCCGCGATAAATTTCCGTCGGTGAACTCGATCATCCGGGAATGTACTTCCGGCAGGTCGAGGTAGTCGAATTTACCTTTGAACCACGATTTGTCGGGTGATATTCCCGCCGCGCCGTCGATCGCATAATAGTCACAGAGGTCGGATTCTTTGAGCAGGTCATACACATGAACGCAGCCGTCGCAGCAAAATTCGTGCTGGTCGCTCAAAATGATCTCGCTTTTGCATTCCTCGCCGCAGTGGTAGCAAAGATGCGTGGCGGCACTCTGAGATTTGTTTTCAGATTCGATGACAGTCACATCTTGCTCCATGGTGCGTTTTCTTTGTTTAATGAAATGCAGTTCGACAAGGATTTGAACTGAGTTTTCAAAATTGAAGAAGAAAGCTCCGCGGAAAGCTGACCTGGGTTAATAAAGAAAATGACTTTGATCAGGTTTGGTTCAGCTGATAAAAGTCATTTTGCAATCGTGCATTGAAACCGGGATTTCAGAAAATCACCATTGTTCCGTCAATCCGGTCATATACAAGTCGTAACCTCCTTTTCCGCCGGGCCGGTCGGAAGAGAAAAGCACCAGGCGATATGAGAAGTTGTTTAAAGCGGGAATGATCGGCCGGTACTCGTTACTCGTCGTATTAATGCGGTCGCCTGCATTGACTGGCGCAGACCATTTTCCGTCTTCAAGCCTGGAATAGTAAATGTCCGTGCCTCCTTTTCCGCCTGGCCGGTCGGAAACGAAAACCATCATATTGTCTTGAAAATAAGGTGTTTTGTCGTCACTCGTGCTGGAAAGTTCTTCCACTTTTCTCAGCTGGAACTTCTCGGGGTTCACGAGACTTTGTACGGAAACCGGTTCGCCTTTGGTGTGGGGAATAGATAGTTCATAAATGTCGAAATTTCCGTCCCGGTTGGAGCTGAAATAAATTTTATCCCCAAATCTCGAAAAGCTGGGATAGCCGTCGTCTTTCGGGGAGTTGAGGATGTCGAACTTAATCGGGCCTGTGATCCCCATGTTGTTGTGGATCAAATACTTGATCTCCATATTTCCTTCTGAATCATCGGCATAAAAAAGCACCAGATCCTTCGTGTTGTTATCCGAAATCACATCGTATTGAAAAGACAACACTTTTGGCCCGAATACATTGAAATTACCATTCGCTTTTTCGGCTAGCGCGCTGGAAGCAAAAAATGTATTCGCATAATCATGGTTCACCGCATTGGAGCCGACGGACTTTTCAAGTTCAAGATGTTTTTTGTAAGTGAACACCACGGGGAAATAAACCAGGTTCAGGACGTCTTTTCTTTCCCTTTTCGAAGAAAAAATCAAATGGCTCTGCGCGAACCTGTTTGAAGGCAGGTTCATATTGTAGTCGTCATACTCCGAGTTGAAATCGGTGAGCGGAACAACCTCGGACAAAAATTCTCCATTTTTAAACTGGTCATCATCGGTCGGTGTCTCCGATGAGCAACCATTAAACGCAATCGCAGCCGCAATCAAAAGCCATTTCTTCATGGTAGAGAGGTTAAGTATATTCAGGTGACTTAATGTAAAATCGTTGACAAATTTGATAAGGCATTGGTTGGAAGGGTGGTGGGGAGAAATGGGAAGTGTGGAGGTGGAAAGTATCTTTGGTAATGTTACCTTTTACCCTACTTTTACGTTATAAGATTAAATGTTTCTTTATTCCTATTAAGTATGAAACTAACAATTTTGATTATTCAGGGAGCTGACTATCTGATAGGCACCATCAAAGAGATACCTGCGGTCGTGACCCAGGGGACATCCCGTCAGGAAGTGTTGAAAAATATTCAGGATGCACTTCAACTGTACTTAGAAGATATGCGGGCAGAGGAAGACTTTGGTAACGTTGTTGGTGTAGAAGAACTTGTGTTTGCCTGATGTCTGTAAAAAGGAGCAAGTTGATCAAACACCTGGAACAGAATTCGTGCTATCTACATAGAAATGGTTCCAAGCATGACATTTTCAAGAATGAGCTGACGGGTAAAAAAACCACCGTTCCGCGGCACCCGCAATTAGATCCGTTTTTATGCGATGTGATTTGCAAGCAGCTGGAAATTGAAAAATTGTAAATAGGGCAATAAAAAATGCCGCCTCAATCCGAGACGGCATTTCCATATATAACAATAACATCCCATCAATTCCAGCCACCACCCAGTGCGCGGTATATATTCACCGTCGCATTCATCTGCTGCATTTTGGTTTCGATCAGGTCGAATTTAGATTCCAATGTCTCGCGCTGGGTTAGCAGCACTTCCATGTAATCGGCCCGTGCGGAGGTAAAAAGGCGGTTGGCGATGTTTGTGGATTCGTTCAGTGCCGCTACCTCACTGGCTTTGGTAGTGTAGCTTTGTTGAAGGTTGTTGATGTTTGAAAGCTGGTTCACCACCTCGATATAGGCATTCAATACTGTGCGTTCATAGCTGTAAATGGCCTGTACCTGCCTCGCATTCGCGCTGTAATAGGTTGCCTGGATCGCATTTTTGTTGATCAATGGCCCCGCCAGGTCAGCAATAAGCGTCGACATCAGCGATTTTGGCACATTACCCAGGTATATTGGATTGAATGCATTCAAGCCGACCGACGCGTTCAATCCCAGTGACGGATAGAAATTGGCTCTTGCTACCTGCACGTCCAATTTGGCAGCTTCCAGATCTTGTTCAGCCTGACGAACATCCGGACGATTCTGCAACAATTGAGATGGAATACCAGCCTGGATCACACTAGGCAACAAATTTTCGAAGTTCTGACTGTTTCTTGCAACCGGCTGAGGGTAACGCCCAAGCAAGAAGTTAATCCGGTTTTCCGTTTCCACAATCCGCTGACGGATCGCAAACTGACGGTTTTGAGTATTCAGCACCTGTGCTTCAAACCGCTTAACAGCCAGCTCGGTCACCCGGGTAGCTTCCTTCTGCATTTTTACAATCCTCAATGCATTCGTCTGGATCTCAATATTTTGACTAACGATATTGAGCTGGGTATCAAGTGCCAGCAGCTCGTAATAGGAATTTGCGATCTCGGAAACCAGGTTGGTCATCATGAAATTTTTACCCTCGATCGAAGATAAATACCGGTTTACAGCCGCTTTTTTCGCATTTCGCAGCTTATGCCAGATATCCACTTCCCAGCGTGCGTAGGCAGCTACCACAAAATCCGGCAGCGGCTCGGGGGTTTCTCTTCCCGGCTTGATCTCCGTCGTGGCTTCACTCGAACCGATTTGTGTGTAACGTCCGGCTTTTTCGATTCCCGCGCCGCCTCTCAATCCTACAAACGGCAGGTATTCCCCTTTTCTGGCTTTGATCTCATTGCGTGATATTTCAATTTCCTGCAAGGTGATATTCAGCTCCTGGTTATTTTTAAATGCGGTATCGATGAGCGCATTCAGCTGAGGATCAGTGAAATATTCTTTCCAGCTTAGTTTCCCGGTGTTGGTCGAGTCGGCGGTCTGCGCGGCGGTGTAGGTTGCAGACAAGTTTTTATTGGGTGATCTCTGAACCAGCGACGGTGCATTACAGCCACTGTAAGCCAGGGCGACAAATGCCACCCCGACCCAGTTCAATATTCTTTTATTGTGCATCATTTTGAGTTTCTTGTGTTTGAGGGAAAGCGTCGACTGCGTGAACAAACTGCTCCGTTAACGAGCCGTCCTCTTCATCTTTAATCATTTTTCGACCGTCAGCCAATGTGCCGAATATGACGTACAATCCGGGGATGATGATGACACCGAAAATGGTCCCGAATAACATCCCGCCCATGGCAGATGCACCGATGGTACGGTTACCAATTGCACCTGCTCCGGTTGCGATGATCAGCGGAATAAGACCTGCGACGAAAGCGAAAGAAGTCATCAAGATCGGACGGAAACGTACTCTCGCCCCTTCAATGGCCGCATTGATGATCGTTTCTCCCTGGTGCCGCTTCTGCACTGCAAACTCGACGATCAGTACGGCATTTTTACCCAACAAACCAACGAGCATGATCAAACCGATCTGGGCGTAGATGTTGTTTTCCAACCCCATCAATTTCAGTAAAAGGAAAGAACCAAACACCCCGACCGGCAGTGAAAGCACCACCGCGAACGGAATAATGAAACTTTCATATTGAGCGGCCAGTACAAAGTACACGAACGCCAGAACGATTGCGAATACAACCAGCGACTCATTTCCACGGATCGATTCATCATAAGAAAGACCTTCAAAAGCGATATCGTAACCTTGCGGCAACGTTTTCGCGGAAACTTCCCGAATCGCCTGGATCGCATCTGCAGTAGTATAGCCTTTGGCAGGAAGTCCCTGGATCGCTGCCGAATTGTACAAATTGAAACGGGTGATCTCGTTCGGGCCCTGACCTTTTTTAAGTGTCATAAAGGATGAGTAAGGCACCATTTCACCTGCATCATTTTTAACAAAAAGCTTTAAAAGATCGGTGGGAAGTCTTCTGAAACTTGGATCGGACTGCACATATACTTTAAAGAACTGGTTGAACCGTGTAAAACCCTGTTCGTACGTACTGCCGATCATAATGTTCAGGTTGTCCATTGCTTTCCCGATCGATACGCCTTTTTGCATCGCCAGCTGATTGTCTATCTGCAATTCGTATTGCGGATAGTTTGCAGCGAAGAAGGTAAACAAGCCGGTAAGCTCGGGACGTTTGCCCAGATCCTCCATAAATTTCTTGTTGATCTTGTCAAATTCCGCGTAATCCGTATCGGTTGTTTTATCCAGTAAACGCATGGAGAAACCACCGGAAGTACCGAAACCGGGAATGGCAGGTGGCTCGAAGAATTCAACCACGGCGCCGAGACCTCTTGTTTCAGCTTCCAGTTCTTCCATGATTTCTTTCACGTTGTGATCGCGGTCATGCCATGGTTTTAAATTGATCAGACAGGTACCTGCGTTAGATCCGCGTCCTTCGGTCATGATCTCATAACCTGCCAGGGACGAAACGGACTCAATGCCTTCCACTTCTTCGCAGATTTTCTGAAGACGTCTGGATACCTCATTGGTTTTTTCCAAAGTAGACCCAGGAGGTGTCTGGATAATCGCATAAATCGTGCTCTGATCTTCGTTTGGAATAAATCCTGCGGGCAGTACCTTGTTCACATATACGATTCCCGCGCAGAATGCCAGTAACACGCCCCATGTAACTACTCTCCGGCTAACAATGCGTTTTAACAAGCCTACATATCTACCGGTAACTTTATCGAAACCCCGGTTGAAACTGTCCAGCGCTTTGGTAAGAATGTTTTTCTTCCGCTGATGTCCATGGTGATTTTGTAGCAACATGGCGCACAATACCGGAGTAAGTGTCAACGCGATGAGGGCTGAGATGACGATAGAGCTCGCCATCGTAATCGAGAACTGCCGGTAGAATGTACCGACCGGACCGGACATAAATGAGATCGGAAGGAATACCGACACCATAACAGCTGTGATCGCGATAATGGCCCCGCTGATTTCAGAAAGCACTTTTTTGACGGCATTATAAGGCGATATACCAGGTTCTTCCTCAAACTTGGCATGGACCGCCTCGACGACGACAATGGCATCATCGACCACAATACCAATCGCAAGTACAAGTGCAAAAAGCGTGATCAGGTTAATGGAAAGCCCAAAAGCCTGAATGACGAAGAATGCCCCGATCAACGAAACAGGCACCGCCAGGATCGGGATCAACGTGGAACGCCAGTCGCCAAGGAATATGAAAACCACCAGGGCAACCAGGATAAATGCGTCACGTAAGGTGTCAATAACCTGCTCGATAGACGCATCCAAAAACTGGGAAACGTCATAGCTGATTTTGTAATCCACGCCCGGAGGAAAGGATTCTTTCATGACATCCAGCTTCTTTTTCACTTCTTCGATGACGTCACTCGCATTACTGCCGTAGTTTTGGCGCAATACGATGGCGGCGGAAGGGTGACCGTCGAGATTGGAATAAATATCGAAGAATTCGCTTCCGAGCTCTACTTTGGCGATATCTCTTAAATGAACGCTTTCACCCTGCGCATTGGCGCGGACGATGATATTTTCATATTCTTCGGGTTTGTCATAGCGTCCTTTATAAGTAAGCACATATTCCAGCGACTGTGCCGCAATACCGGAGCTTTGCCCGATACGTCCGGGCCGGCCCACGATACTTTGTTCGCCAACCGCCTTCATTACTTCTTCTGTGGAAATATTGTAGGCACGCATACGCTCAGGATTTAGCCAAAGACGCATCGCATATCTTCTGCTACCTAATATTTGTGCCCTCGCAATCCCTTTCGTCCGCTGGATTTCGGGGATCATTTTAACGGTAGCGTAGTTAAAAAGGAATTTCTCGTCGATCCGCTCGCTCTTTGAATAGAGGTTAACGTACATCAACATACTGGGCTGAACCGGCGAAATAATAACCCCTTCGCGCTGAACAAGTTCGGGCAAAAGCGGCATGACCTGATCCACTCTTGTCTTAACCCGTATTACAGCGACGTTGGGGTCGGTCCCGGGCTCGAAGATGATCCTGAGAGTAGCTTCCCCCGCGCTGGTGGCGTCGGTGGCGATGTACCGCATATCCTGAACCCCGTTAATGGCTTGTTCCAGTGTGATCAGCGTGGACTTTACAAGCACGTCGGCACTGGCGCCCGGGTAGGCGATAAATATGTTTACAGTGGTCGGGGCGATGTCCGGGAATTGAGAAATAGGTAACTTCTCAATCGCCAGGATGCCTATAAATACGATCATGATCGAGATCACGATTGCAAATACAGGTCTTCGTATGAATTGATTGAACATGTTTTGTGCTTTTTAAAATGCCCGGCTATTCGGCATACAGGCTTAAATGAGAGATAACAGAATCAGGCTGCACGAATGTGGAATGGATCTTTTCGTTCTCGTGGACCTGACGTAAGCCTTCCAGAAGGATCTTGTCATTCAGCTGCAAACCTGATTTGACGGCAAAAATGTGTGGAAGCTCAGCTTCGATCGTTATTTCCCTCGACTTGATCACATTGTCTTTGTCCAGCACATACACATATTTCTTTTCCAGCACCTCAAATGTGGCTTTCTGGGGGATAAGCAGGGCATTTTTTAGCGGTACGGTGACCAGTATGTTACCTGTTTCGCCGTGTCTGAGAAGTCTTTTCGGATTGGGGAACGTTGCCCTGAATGCGATGTTACCGGTTTCGTTATTGAAATCCGCCTCGATCGTCTTCACGACGCCGGGATGTGGGAACAGCTTCTGGTTGGCCATCCGCAGGTCCACATTCAGCATACCGGCTGTTGCGTCGTTCGCTTTGTAATCGAGATACTCCGCTTCCGGTACATTGAAATACACCCACATCTCGCTGTTGTCGGAAAGGGTAGTAAGCAAATCACCTTCGTCTAAAAGGCTCCCTAACCGCACCTGGAAATGGTCCATGATCCCGTCAAACGGAGCCCTGATCTCGGTGAACCCAAGGTGTGTCGTAGCCAGTCCCAGTTCCGCTTTCGCCTTGTCCAGCTTTGCCTTTGCAAGTGCCAGCTCATTTTTTGAAACTACATTGCTATCCGCAAGCGACTTGGTGTTTTTATATTCGATTTCAGCGAAATTGGCCTCGGCCTGCGCTTTTTGCTGCTCTGCCTGGTAAAGCATCGGCATGATCTTGAACATGAGCTGCCCCTTTTTAACAAACTGGCCTTCGTCGACATAAATGTTCTGGAGGTAACCTCTTTCCAGTGCACGCAGCTCAATGTGACTGATCGCGCGGATCTGGCTTACATAGTCTTTGGTGATCAACGTGTCTTTTTGCAGAGGGCTGGTAACCAGGAATTTGACTTCTTCTTCTTTTTCTTCTTTTTTGGATTCACAGCTTGTGTGGAAGAGTAGTGCACACAAGCTCATGGCCATGAGAATTCGCTTCATTATTATTTGCTAGTTAGTACAATATGATTTTCTTAAATTCATGTTCGTGCGTATTTCGAATTCCTTTTTCCCGGAATGCAGAGCAGCGGTGGGAAGTTGTATGGGGCCGGGTCTTAAACTGAAATGTATCAAATTAGATTTTTCCTGGAAGTCACCTCTTCCTACACGGGTACAAAAACCGCACTTTATCCTTAATAGGATGTTAAAAGCATGTTAAAAAGCCATTAAAATCCATTTTAGGCCAAAAATGCATTCTATGAATTTTCAGTTACTTTGGCTACAACAATCATAGATTTGGCTACGTCCGCTTTTTGTCCTCTGCCCAACTTTGCAGAAACAAAAACAGACAAATGAAAATCGTATTAACAGGCTCATTGGGCCACATCAGTAAGCCACTGACAAAAGAATTAGTGGAAAAAGGACATTCCGAAAATCGTGGCCGGTTTGGTTGAAATGTACGATAGCCTGCACACGGGAGTACTCGCGGAAAGTTATCAACGTCATAAGCCGGTAATGGGTAAGGTAAAACTGGAAGAGTTTGCCAAAGAATTTGCCGCTGCGTTTTAAACGGAAATAACTAAATTGTATCATGGCAAATATGCAGGTTCACCGATTTAAGACGATCAGCGAGTTTCATCAGTTCAGGGGATATCCCGGACCGGAAAATCCGCTGATCAGCGTGCTCAATCTCCAAGAGATCAAACGCTTGCCTGCCAATGAAGTGAGTTTTGTCAAGGATTTTTATTCCATTGCATTGAAACGGAATTTCAATGTGAAAATGAAATACGGCCAGCAGGATTTGGATTACAACGATGGTGTCATGTTTTTTATGGCGCCGGGCCAGCTTCTCAGGCTTGAAGTCGAAACCGATACGGAACTGCGTCACTCGGGGTGGATGTTACTGGTCCATCCCGACTTTTTATGGAACACGCCTCTGGCGAAAACCATCAGGCAATACGAATACTTCGACTATGCTGTCAACGAGGCCTTGTTTCTGTCAGAAAGGGAAGAGACGACGATTTCGGGCATTATGCAGAGCATTCAGCAGGAGTACCAGGCAAACATCGATAAGTACAGCCAGGATCTGATGATCGCCCAGCTTGAATTGCTATTAAAGTATTCGGAGCGGTTTTATCAGCGCCAGTTTATCACCCGGAAAATAGCCAATCATAAAGTTCTCGACCGGCTCGAATCGGTCATTTCGGAGTATCTCAACAGCGATGATCTGATGAAAACGGGATTGCCAACGGTGCAATACGTCGCCAATGCATTGAATATTTCGCCCAATTACCTGGGCGGAATGCTCAAAACGTTGACCGGACTTACCACGCAGCAACACATTCACGAAAAGCTGATTGAACGGGCCAAAGAGCGGCTTTCCGTTACCGATCTGTCTGTCAGTGAAATAGCTTACGAACTGGGTTTCGAGCATCCGCAGTCTTTCAGCAAGTTATTCAAGACAAAAACACATCTCTCGCCGCTGGAATTCAGGCAATCGTTTAATTGATCCGGCAGATTAGACTACTTCATCCAGTTCAAGCACCGAGCATCCAGGGTAGGAAACGGAGACAATACTCATGAATTCGGAGATCTCTTCGATTTGGTTGATGATCAGGGAACTGAGCAATCTGTGCTGCCGCTCTATTTCCATAAACTCTTCCTGAGCACGCTGCCGGGCAAAAGTCACCACCGACGACCGTTCATTTCTTAGCTTTTCAAGCCTGGTTTTATGGTCTGAAAAAAGCTGGCTCAACAGATCTGAATTGCTCTCTATGAGTTTTCTTCGTTCGGCCAGATGACGGTTCAGGAGATTTTCGTACTCCTCGTTCGGGTCAAAAAGATTTGTCATGGTGTTAAGTTTTCACTCGTTTAAATCGCGGGCCGATGCCGGTGGCCCACTTTTCAAAACACCACTTTATTTAACCTAAACCAAAAAAACAGGCATAGACAAAGTGTAGACAAACCGATTAAAATGCGATTCGAAAGCCCTATGCTTCTTCTGAAAGGGACATTTTCTTGTAAAGCCGGGTTTTCGCGCGCCTCACACTGGCAGGATCGATGTTGAGCAGCGAGGCAATTTCTTTGGTAGAAAGATTGATATGGAAATAGGCATAAATGCGTATTTCATTTTTGGTAAGGTTCGGATGTTTCACCCGCAGCTCTTCAAAAAAGCGGGGATGGACTTGTTCAAAATGCAGCTTGAACTTCTCCCAGTCGGCGTCCAGGTAAAGGTCGCTTTTCAGGATCGACTCAATGTTTTTCAAATTGCCGTGCTGGTTTTCCGGATACAACTCGTGTAACTCCTGTATTTGTCCCTTTAAGCCGGACAACAATTTGTTTTTCTGTACAATGTACATCGTAGTCGATGCCAACTCGCGTTGGTTTGTGTCCAGTCGCTGCTGCAGGATTTCGTTTACTGTTTTTTCGTGCCGGATCTCCGCATTGATCTTCTGATTTTCGAGTTCAGTCAGTTTTTGGGTCAGTGATAATTCGCGCAGGTCGAATTCAAGCTGCCGGGCTTCCATTTCTTTTGCTTTCAATCCGGTCTGGATCAGTCGGGTACGTGCTACAAGCGCAATTGAAAATCCGAGGGATTGGGCCACACCAGCCAGATACGGTAAAAACGCATTGTTTGTTTCATGCACGCGCGCCAGCACATGGAAAATGGGAGTAGCGACCATGAAAATCAACGGAAGCATGTTTGCAAACAAAAAAGGACTCGCTGCGCGGAGTTTCTGACGGTACGCGACAATGCAGGTACAGGACATGGTCACGAAGATGAAAAGCGCAGAAATGTTTTCATAAAACGACGTGTAATACTCAAGACAGAAAAACAGACTGCTGGTAACCATAATGCAGATGGTCGCCGACAAGTAAAAGATCAGCCCGTATTTCAGGGTGAGATCCAGCTTCGGAAGCGTCTTGGCGGTATCGAAAAACGATCGGGTGAACTGCGCAAAACCAAACATAATGCACAGAATGCCGAAATGCATCAGCAGATAGTTCAGGTCATAATAAGCTGTTAACCCGTCTGGAGTGATCAGGAATGAGAAGAGCGGACAATGGAAGAAAACAGAAAGGAAATGCCGGTACGAAGCAATGTAGATCATTCCGCCCAGCTGGGCGATCAGATAATATAGGATCGTCTTGTCCCGAAAGCTGAAATAGATGTATAAATTATTCAGGAAGAACAGAAACAGCACCGTAGTCGCAACCGTCCATGCCAGCCAGATATTTTGTTCCAATTCCTGCGCATATTCCTTTTTTTTGAGAAAAAGCGTAGGTTTAAAGGCGGAGTCCATGTCGTTGGATGACGAAATGTCCACCTTAATGTAAATGGTACTTTTCTTTTTTGCTTCCAGCACGCACGGCATTATGCCCTGCAATCGCCGGTCATACCTGGATTTTGTAAGAATGCCCGCCCGCCGGGAAACCCATTTGCCAGTATCACGGTCGATATAATACAGGATGTTGTCGAGATTGGGCTGTACCCGGACATCGTAGGCCCGGGGATATCGGGAGGGATTGTCGATAGTGATTTTCACCCAGTAAGCCGGCGCTTTTCCGGGCCGGATCAAGTCATTCTCTCTAAACGGTAGTTGAGGATTTGCGAGTAACTGATTGAACGTGTACCCGTTGTCCGGCAGAAGTTCATATTGATCAATGTTAAACGTTGCACTGTCGCTCAACGTAAACACAGGCTGGCCCGAAAGGACAACCGGCAACAGGATGCCGACAAGGAGGTAAAGTAACCGGGTCAAGGGAGGATTTGATGAGTGGTATGTCTGGAATGCAAATATAACTTAGCAAATGAATGTATTACTGAATGAATAAATTATTGAATAAGCGAATGGATGTAAAAAAATGAAATACTGCCTTTTGAGTCTGCTTATCGTCTCCGGTTTTGTCGCACAGTCGCAGGTCTTGCGAAAAAGGACTACCATGCTCATGGGCGGGAGGTTTGACATTACGATCGTTGCGCAGGATTCGGCGGCGGCGGAAATGAACATCGATGCGGTCATTACTGAAATCACCCGGATCGAAAATCTGATTTCTGACTGGAAGCCCAGCTCACAGGTTTCGGAGGTGAATGCAAATGCAGGGATTCGGCCGGTGCGGGTGGACCCGGAAGTGTTTGAACTCGCAGAAAGGGCGGTTGCATTATCGAAACTGACCAATGGAGCTTTTGATATCAGTTTCGCAGCCATGGACCGGATCTGGAAATTCGATGGGTCGATGACTAAAATGCCGACTGCCGGGGCCATTCGGAAATCGGTTGAAAAGGTTGGTTATCAGAACATTATTCTCGATAAGAAGCATTTTACCATTTTTCTCAAAGTGAAAGGAATGAAAATCGGTTTTGGGGCTTTGGGAGAAGGTTATGCGACTGATAAATGCCGTGATATGATGTTAAAAAAAGGGATAAAAGCCGGCATTGTGAATGGGTCCGGGGATATGAGTGCCTGGGGAAAGCAGCCCGACGGCAGCGAATGGGTGATCGGCATTACCGATCCGAAGCGGCAGGGAGAGTTGTTTGCAGTAGTGCCGCTCCGCCAGGGTGCCGTGGTTACTTCGGGGAGTTATGAAAAATTTGTGGTTTTTAACGGAAAACGCTATTCGCACATCATCAATCCTGCCACCGGCTATCCCGCCACCGGACTTACCAGCGTAACCGTTTTTGGCCCCAGCGCGGAAAAAGCCAATGGTTTCAGTACATCATTGATGGTAATGGGAAAGCAGGCCGGACTCAAACTGATCAACGGTTTTCCCGAATTCAGCTGCATGATGATTACCGACGATGGTAAGATTTTTACTTCAAATAACCTCAACATTTCGGACTTCAAACCTCAGTAACAATCCATTAACACCTGGCTGTGCGACTGATAAAAGCTGACGCTTTTGCCGAGATGCTTCTGGCAAATGTCTTCCAATAATGCTACCACATGATTTTGCATGGAAAGTGACCCGCAAAGCATGATCACGCCATTATTTGCCAGTGTATCGGCTACCAAAACTTCATCGCGCGCCAATAAGTCCCTCACATATTGCTTTTCACCTTCGCGGGAATACGCAACATGCAGGCTGCTCAATTTCTTGTCCGAAAGATTTTTCTCAATCGCTGTTTTATAAAGCGAAAAGGAAGTCTGATCACGAAAACCGCAGTATAACCGGCATTTTGCATGTGAACTTTGCTGATCGATCATCCCTAAAAACGGCGCAATGCCTGTCCCGTTCGAGATCATGATCACGGAAGTTGCTTTTTTAGGAAAATGAAAATGCTCGTTGCCGACAATGCGCGCGCTGATGCCGTTTCCTGGATTCAGCCGATAAAGAAAATCCGAACCGAGCCCGCGCTCGTGCAACTTCACGCTCAGCTGAATGTCATTTCCAATCCTCCCAATGGAGTAAAGCCGCTCCCGATGATCGTTCGCGGGATAGATCGCCAGCAGATCGCCGGAAGTGAAAGCCGTTTGCCGTTTCGGTCTTAAATGGATCAGAAACGACTCGCCCGAAGTCGCAACAGCCGTTTTATGTACCACAATGAGCTCCTGCAGAACTTCTGGCCGGGTAGTCAGCGGGCTGGATGAAACCGCCAGTTCCACACCCGCCTGCTGAGACCAGCTTGCCGCCCATTGACTGAATTCATCCGGAGATTTGTCATTAATCGTGTGTATTTCAAGGGTAGGAATGGCCCAATCCTGTCTGGCAAACAGATTGTCAACCTCGAAAGCGAATTTGCAAAAGTCGGGATAACCATGTGAACCGAAGCCTACTACCGAGAAACGGACAGGATTAGGTTGTTTATGTTTTTCTAAATTTTTGGCAAAATGAGCCGCATTGGTCGGTGGATTTCCCAACCCATAAGTGGCGGCCATCACAATGATGTCCGATGCTTTCGGAAAAACCGTATAATTGTTCAGTTCAGTAACAAAAGCCGATTTTCCGCCCGCGATCAGTTGCTTGTGAATCGCATTGGCAAAACCGAACGTACTGCCGTTTTCAGAACCTACGAGAATGATAAATTCGCTTTCATTGGCCGTATACTTGTTTTTCACCCGGTTAGCCCTGCGTTTGAACGTCATCGCAAAACCGGAATAAATGAAGAAAAGGATGTTTCCGGATGCGATTGTGAGGATAATGGCCCATATCGCATTCGTCCGGCCGGTGTGTAAATCCAGGTTCAGTTCCGTGAGCAATGCGGCAGTAGGATACTTTACTTCCGTTAAAACATCCCCGGTAATCTGGTTGACCGTTACTTCCCGGTCGTTCAATTTCAGTGTGTAGTAATCTTCCGGATCTTCCGAAAAAGGAAATTCGACGGTTTGGACCTGGGATAATTCTATCTTTTTGAAAATATCAAAATCAGCGGGATTTCTGACTGGTCCCGATTTGATCGCATCAAAATCAACTTCGGCGGATACTTTCGGAGATTCTATTAAACCAAAACGCGCGAGTGATAAATACGTCCCGCTCAATGCGATAATGAAAATGGGGATCAGCGACAACCTTCCCAAAACCACGTGGTAATACTGCGAAAAGTTATCCCTCACAATGCGTGTGAAAAACCGTTTCAGGCCGCGCTGGCGCTGAATGATCAGCATGGTGCCGGAAACAGTGATCAGCAGTAATAGAAAAGCGGTCAGGCCGATTAAAAAACGACCGGTTTCATGAATAAAAAGCGAGCGGTGTAAGGCGGTTACCCATTCAAAAAAGTCATTTTTAGGTGCTGGATAGCCCAGGATTCTTCCTGTTCGGGGATCCATGTAAGCATCCAGTTTTTTGCCCTCGGCGTCGGCGCCTTTAATCTGAACAAACTGGTTTTTGTCAACCGTAAGCTCGCTGATTTCGGGATAGAGCTTTCTTAAAACCGGGAGTGATTGTGCAAGTGTTGTTTTATTAAAATTCTCAGAACGGTAGGGTTGGACTTTTTCGGATAATGGCTGAAACGCCAGGATGATACCGGTTACAGAGGCGAGGGTCAGTAAAAGAAAAGAAGATACAGCCAGCGCGAGATGGCTGTATCTCCATATTGAAATGGTCATAATGAGCTACTCAGTGCATTAATTAGGGCTGAACCGGACGTAGCGGATGTACCCGGTACCCTCGCTTTTCGCGGAAAGCCCCTCAGTCGTCAATGGGATTTCCAGATCTTTTACATGGTATGCTTTATCCTCCACTGCACTTTCAAACCGGATCTTATAGCCCGCATTGATCTTGGCATTGTCGATTTCCAGCACGTTCACACTGCGATCGCCACCCGTTACCGATGCCCCGGTGATCGCGCTGATGTTGGCTTTTTGCCTGGATTGAAACTTATGCCATTCTTTCATGCTGTTATACCACTTTTTATCCGGACCGAGCACGTATAAGGTCTTTTCGTACGCACCCTTTGCATTAATGAGCGAGATCACCACGTACGCGCCTTCACCCATGTAATTTGTCATCTGGATCATGCATTTGTATTTTGAAGTACTTTGTGCAGATGTGGTAGCCGGACGAAAAAACGTCAATGCGAGTAACAGGAGTGCGGATTTGAATATATTGGACATGAAATCTATTTCAGGAAATTAACAGTTACATTATTCTTCGAAAGCGTCTCATTTTCACCGGCCAGGTCAAACGCAGTCTCATTAAAGTTGGTCTCAATCTCTTTTTTCGCGCCGATTGAAAGCAGGTATTTCAGCATTGCATCGTCTTTGGAGACCATCGCAGCTTTGTGTAAAGCAGTAATGCCTTCGCTGTTTTTTGCATTCACATCGATTTTGTATGCTTCCAGACGTTTCACCAGTGCCAGGTCGTTTTTCGCGACTGCCACATGATATAATGTGTTGCCATTTTTTGCAGGTGCATCTATTTTGAAACCTTTTTCCTGCAACACTTTCACTTTTGGATCAAATTCGTTTGCCGTTCTCGGATTGTAGGATTGTGCCAGATAGAAAGCCAGATTATCGCCATTTTTGTCGGTTGTGTTGATGTTGGCGCCCTTGTCGACCAGATATCCGATCACTTCGGGTGAATTTCCACGAACCGCCATCGCCAATGCGCTCACACCCTTCGAGTTACCCTGATTGATATCTTTCACTTTCGGAAGCAAAAGGTCCAGTGTCGCCGTTTCCCGGTTGCTGGCAGCTGCATTCATGAATACCGTATTTCCATCTTCATCGGCCTTGTTTACATCGACGCCTTTGCTCAGAAAATACTTAATGATCTCTTCCTGTTTTGGTTTACGGACAATGGAATGCAATGCGTTTTCGCCGTTTTTACCGATTACGGTCGGTTTCAGGTTTACACTTTCCAGATATTGATACACTTCAATGGGATTAGCCCCGCCGCGCGATCCTTGCGCTGCCATTAATATCGCATTTGAATTCGCAGGAACTCCTTTTGCCAGCAGCGTTTTCAGTACATCGATCTTCCCCGCCCGCGCCGCATAGCTGAACGCATTGTTTCCGGCGGCATCCGTGCTTTTCAGGTCGAGGCCTTTTGAGATAAAATAATTGGTCAATGCCAGATCCTTATCATTCGCAATCCCGATCAATAATGCATTTGCACCATCGTTGTTGAGGTCTTTTTTAAGGTCGGCGCCGTGAGCCAGGCATATATCGTACACTTTGGTATTCTGCTGACCGCCACCCGCAGCAAAATTGATCGGGGTTGCCCCGTGACCATCCACATAATTTCCTTTTGCTCCTTTTGCAACCAGCGACTCCATCAGCTCCACATTGCCCCTCATTGCCGCCCAGTGCAGGTAAATGCGGCCGTCATGCGTCGCTTTATCGACCGTGTTACCAGGTTGGGTTAAAAGATATTCAATCGTTGCATTGGGTGCACCGGCATTAATCGCCAGTACGACCGGATCAAACATGTTGTTGTTAAACTGAGAAGGGTTGCTGCCTTTTTCGATTTCGGCTTTTACCGCGGCAACATCCGGGGAGGTTTTCCAGAACGCCTGGTCCAGAAGCACGTTTTGCTGTGCCTGAGCAGAAATGGCAATGGATGCACAAATGGCAATCAGAAATTTTTTCATATGAACGAGGATATTTGAATTCGTTGGTTTTACCCGATGAGGTGCGCAAAGTTAATTGATAACCAGTCTAAATAATATCAAATCTGCATTTTGATCGATTTTTTCCTGCAATTCAGGACAAGGAGCTGGTTTGCAGACTGTTTCATGCATTTGGCAGAATTTAACTTTCGTGTAAGTCGGCCGCGGGTAAATTTACAATCATACTAACAGATGAACCCGTGTACGTACTGCAGACAAATCGTTTAACGCATCAATTCGGTCGGACCGGTCCGGTTCTGAATGGACTTGACCTGGTGGTCCCGGAAAGTAGTATCTATGGTTTTCTGGGTCCGAACGGTGCCGGGAAAACGACTACCTTGCGCCTTATTTTAGGGTTGATCAAACGGCAATCCGGCGACATTCACCTGTTCGGGAAACCTTTGGATCAGGACCGGGTAGCGATCCTCCGGCAAGTCGGCTCGCTGATCGACAGTCCCTCGTTTTATGGACATCTTACTGCTGCTGAAAATCTAACAGTGTTTCAAAAAGTGTATCAGTGCCCTAAAAACCGAATTTATGAGGTACTGGAGCTGGTTGGCTTATCGCAAACCGGCAACAAAAAAGCCAGACGTTTTTCTCTGGGTATGAAGCAGAGACTGGGGATCGCAGTCGCGATGTTACATAATCCCGCATTGCTGATCCTCGACGAACCTACAAACGGACTCGATCCAAATGGGATGATCGAGATCAGGGAACTGCTCAAAAAGATCAACCGGGAGCAAGGCATTTCGATCCTGGTTTCCAGCCATTTGCTTTCGGAAATTGAAAAGCTGGTCACTCATATCGGGATCATCAATCACGGACGTCTGGTTTTTCAGGGGACGCTTGGAGAGTTGATGCACGATCAGGAACAAAGCCTGGAAACCATTTTCATAGATCTTATCACTAAAAAGCTATGATGATCGTAAACAGTTTTCAAAGTGAATGGCTCAAAAGAAGGCACAGTGCTGCTTCGTGGCTCACGCTGATCGGCGCCCTTTTTATTCCGGCGATTGTTTTGACCAAAAGAATTTCGGATTACGGGACATTGAGCCAAAGTAATTCGTCCGGTAAGATCTGGAACCAGGTTTATGGCCAATGCTGGCAGTATATGTCGGTGTTTTTGCTGCCGATGGGCATTATCCTGACAGCCAGTCTTTTGGCTCAGATCGAATTTGGTAACAATGCCTGGAAGCAGGTACACACGACGCCACAGAGCCACACAACACTTTTTTTGGCCAAATTCGCAGTGGCGATTACCATGTTATTTCAGTTTTTTCTGATCTTCAATGCAGGTATAATCCTGACGGGTATTCTACCTGCATTACTGTTCCGGGACGTTCCATTTCCGCAACAGGATTTTCCTTTTCTGGGATTTTTAACCGGCAACGCGAAGTTCTTTCTCTATGCCTTGCCCATCCTTTCGCTGCAATACCTGCTTAGCATTCACATCCGGAATTTCATGGTCCCGATCGGCATCGGTTTTGCACTCGTGGTGGCCTCCTTGATCGCCGTTTCCTGGAAATACGGTTATTTTCTTCCCTATACTTACTGTTCGAAACAATTTTTAATCAACGATAACCGGATCGATCCGGACGTAAATATTTATTATTGGTCGGCCGGATACTTTATCCTGTTTACTGCGCTCAATTATTTCCTTTTTATAAATAAAAAAAGCAGAGGTTAGGGTAATGGAAATTGTTTTGTCTTTTAGATCCTGTTAACCTCGTTAAACTTAGTTGTCAAATGCAAAAATCGATGAAAGCATTGTTGCAAATCGGCTATTGGATCTTGTATGCGATGCTTTTGACGGTTATATTTTTCGTGCTGACTTTCTTTCAAAAACCTCCGATGAGCTGGGTAACCTGGTGCCGGATCATGGCAGGTTTCGCAGTAATCCCGGGAGCAATGGCGTTCTATGTTTTCTATGCATTCGTGTTTCCATATTACCGACGGACGAAAAACTGGTTCAGGTTAATTTTGTTTTCCGCCGTCGTTCCCGTCGTCGCGGCGATGGTGGGCATTGTTGTTCTGAGTGTCTTTGTGAGTTCACAGTTTTTGACAAATGACGGGATCATGGGAGCTGTTTCGGTGGGGTTACCGGTTGCATTCATCGCTTTTGTTAATGGCTCGATTGGTTTTGTGATTAAAGGCTTTGTTTCCTGGTTTGAGGAAGTCAGGTACCGGGAGGAATTGAACCAACGCAACTTTGAGATGGAACTCGCACTGATCAAATCCCAGATCGACCCGCATTTTCTTTTCAATACCATCAACAACATTGACATTCTGATCGAAAAAGAAAGTGTGAAAGCGTCCGCATACCTGAATAAGCTGTCGGATATCATGCGTTTTATGTTATATGAAACAAAAGGCGAACGAATTCCTTTGTCCAAAGAGCTTACTTACATTGCAAAATACATCGATCTTCAAAGGATCCGGACTTCGAACGCAAATGCGGTTCAATTCTCACTCACAGGTGATTACGCTTCCAAACAGATTGCTCCTATGTTGTTTATCCCATTTATTGAAAATGCATTTAAACATGCGAATTTGATGGAAGATTTTTCAGTAAGGATAGCCCTGAAAGTCGCAACGGACCGGATTGCATTTGAATGTGAAAACCGGATCAGGCCGGTTATGCAGCTGGAAAAAACAACAGGAGGTATGGGTAAGGAGTTGATCGAACGGAGATTGACATTGTTATATCCTGGAAAATATCAGTTAACAACCGAATGTGATCATCAGATTTATCGCGTCAAACTAACTATTCAGGAATGAAGATCAGCTGCATTGTCGTGGAGGATGAACCGCTGGCTATGGAACGCGCAAAGGATTTTGTGAAGCGTTTGCCATTGCTCGATCTGGCCGGAGCTTTCGGGAATGCAGTCGACGCTTTTACTTTTTTAAAAATCAACCCGGTCGACCTGATTTTCCTGGACATTAACCTGGGCGCACTTTCAGGCATTGATCTGCTGGAATCCACCCGGATAAACAGTCAGGTGATCATTACTACGGCTTATCATGAATATGCGGTTAAAGGTTACGAATTGAGCGTTACGGATTATTTGCTTAAACCATACACATTCGAACGGTTTTTAATGGCGGTGAATAAAGTGGAAACGAACCTGACCAAAAGCATCCAGGAAGAGAAAAAAAGCATTTTTGTGAAAACCGGGTATAATCTGGAAAGGGTCGCGCTGGACGAAATACTGTATATCGAAGGAATGCGGGACTACCGCAGAATCCATACTGCTCGAAAGAAAATCATGACCTTGCATACCTTCTCCGATTTCGAAAAAGAACTTCCTCCGCACCTCATCTGCCGCGTTCACAAGTCTTTCATGATTTCCATTAACAAAATAGAAACCATCGAAAAAGACGAAATCAAGATCAACGGAACCTACATCCCCATCTCCGCTACATACAGACAGGCATTTCTGAGTTTGCTGAAAGTGTGAAGCCACTATCGAAAGCAACCCTATATGTTATTTTAATTTGTGGGAGGCCGATTGGTAAAACAGCATTATCGCTATTTTAGTCAGAATTTTTTTCCCTGCGACTGTTTTATGAATCTGTTTTTCCTGCGAGGCGTATTCTGTCTGATTTTTATTTCCTTCAATGCACTTTCTCAAACGGACTCGCTGCATATTTTTTACGACGCCGAGTGGAATGTGATCTCCGATGGCTCGAAAGCGGAGTACAAAAGGTCGGCTTACGAGAATGACAATGGATACTGGCAGGTAACGGATTATTACAAAACCGGGCAGGTTCAAATGACCGGACTATATCTCGAGAAGGAAATGAAGACCATGCAAGGCCGCTTCGAGTGGTTTTATCCAAGCGGCCAGTTGAAAAGACAGACTTCTTTTGCGAGCAACAGAGTGAGAGACGAAGAGTTTGAGTATTATGAAAACGGGCAGCTGGATACCTACAGAAAGTATGATAATGCCGGACGCACCCTCGAAGAAAGATTATATAAAGAAGATAGTTCGCCGAGTATCTTTCATAATGCAGAATTCCCGAGCGGCAAAGCGGCCATGTATGACTATTTGTCCCGAAATATAAAATATCCGAAATCGCTCAGAAAGCGGGGCATTGAGGGAAAGGTTTTTGTGAGTTTCGTGGTTCACACCGACGGTTCGTTGCGCCACGTTACCATATTCGGCTCGCCGCATGAGCTGCTTTCCCAGGAAGCTTTGCGGGTAGTAAAGTCTATGCCGAAGTGGAAACCCGGATCGAGGGACGAAAAGCTCGTTGCCGTAAAATACAACCTCCCCATTGCATTTGCCCTGGACTGATGAAACTTGGGATGAGCCGGTCATCCGCCTGCTGCCTGTGAAATGGAAAGTACGTGCCCTGGCGGCTACATCCTGGCACAGTTGTTATCGGGATTACTCTTTTCTTCGGAACAGTTTGGTTCTGGTCGACGAACGATTCTGTGGACAGAACGATCCGGGCTGTTTCGAATCGCAGCCAAATTGATTTGAAATGCAAAACCAGACAAACTACGGATCTTCCAAAAGCCGTGAGGAGGCGCTCGAAACGGAGTCTTTTAAGGATGATCTTCCGCGGGCGGTACTCAGGCCAAATGATTATGTTTTACTCGATGGTGAATGGAACTTTGCCGTAGATCCTGACGATAAGGGGATCCTCGAAAGCTGGTACATCGACCACCCCTTTACCGGCACAGCCCACTGGCCGGGCAGCATAGAGGCACATCTGGCCGCAACGCAGCACGATAATCCGTCCTGGAAGGATAAGATCGTAGTCTGGTACGAGCGAAATTTCGACTGCCCCCCGCACGCAACTCCCGAACTGGAAAGTGATACCATCGTGCAGCTTACTTTCGGGGCATGCGGATATGAAACGCAAGTCTGGCTGAACGGGCACTTACTTTCGACCATTGAGGGCGAGGAAGTCCATACCGGCGAGTATACTTCGTTTTCGTACGAGCTGGAAACCTTGCTGCCGGTTAACCGCCTCACCGTGCGTGTAGCGAGCAGCATGGATGCGGACATTCCGCGGGGCAAACAAGAGTCTCATGTGTATAAGCGGGGCGGGATCTGGTACCAGACGTTTACCGGTGCGGTGCGGAGTGTATGGCTCGAAACCGTTGAAAGAAACAGGCTGCGTTCACGAGTGGGCGTGGTGAGTGTGATCGAGGATGATCTGGTCCGGTTCAGTCTCACCACCCGCATTCACGATCCGGGATTGTATAAAATTAAATTATTGGTATATGCGCCTGGTTCAGGCCAGTACGACGAACTGGTGGCGGAGGATGAATTTCCATTGATGCTCAATGCAGGTCAGAAATCGCAGCGGCTGGTACTCGACGTTCCGCATGCCCAGCTCTGGTCGACGCATGCCCCGAACCAATACCGGCTGGTTGCCCGGCTTATTGATGAAAAAGGGTCGGTATCAGAGATTGAGACCAAATTGGGGCTGCGGAAATTTGAGGCCAGGGGCAGCCATTTGTATCTCAATAACAAACCCATTTACCTGGATGGAATTCTTTACCAGCCTGGTAATGCGTCGTATCGCCAGATCCAGAAGCATTTGCTGGCTATGAAAGAGCTGGGCTGCAATTTGGTGCGGATCCACATTGCCGGGGTAGACCCGCGCATTTACAAGCTGGCGGACAAGATCGGGATGTTGTTATGGGTGGAAGTACCAAGTCCCCACCAGTCGACCATGAAAAGCCGTGAAAACCACCGCGCCGAGTTAATGCGCATGCTGGCGCTGATCGGGACACATCCCTCGGTAGTGATATGGAGTTTATATAATGAAGACTGGGGTGTGCAGGATATTGCAGTCAACCAGGAAACCCGGCAGTATGTGATCGATATGTACCATTATATGCACCTTGCTCATCCCGAATTTCTGGTCGTTGACAACGACGGCTGGCAGCACATTTCGTTTGAAGGAAAGTTGAAATCGGATCTGCTGACGGCGCATTTATACACTCCAAACCTGGATCAATGGAAGAAAATGCTGGATGAGCTGACGGGCGGAAATATGGAAACGGTTGCGGCTTTCCCGCTCGTCGTAGGCGATCCGTTCTTTTTCAGGAAACAAGTTCCGCTGATCGTGAGTGAGTGGGGTGGTTTTGGTTTCGAAAATTATGGCGGACCGGTCGATGATGCTGCACGTGCCAATCAGATCGCACTGTTTAAAGCTGAATTGAGAAAAAGGGCGGTTTCGGGGGATGTGTACACGCAGGCTACCAACATTGAAGACGAGCGAAACGGGTTGATCGATCCGGAAACCGGGGTGCTGAATGTACCCCCCGGGCTTCTCGCTTCTGGCACGAATATTGATGTGACCAACGGTAGTCAACAAGTCAAAAACCTATAACGAAAACATCATGTCAAACACAGTAGTTGGGATTTTCGAAAATGAAGGCGATGCGCGGGATGCGCAGCAATATTTGCTGGAAAGTGGATTTAGTGACGAAGATGTAGATATTAAAACGGCTAAATATAAGTCAGAAGACGGTGAGTTGCCCGTAGACCATTCGGATGACGGTGTATTTGAGCGCATCGGAAATTTTTTTAAAGATCTGTTCGGTGGCGACGAGGAAGAAGCGGAACGTTATTCGGAAGCCGGGCGGCGGGGAACGATCGTCACGGTGCATTCCATCGATCCGGACCAGGCTGAACTTGCCTCGAAGATCCTGGATAATCACGGTGCAGTAGATGTAAACGAAAACTTCCGGAATTATACTTCGGAGCAATCTTACTCTGACTCGCCAAGAACGGACAGGCTTGACTTAGACGAGCAACCGGTGATCGATGAAGAAGGCAGGGCAGAATCGGAACTTCGGGCCGAGCGTCTGAGAAGCCGTATAGTTGCCCGCTCGGTTGAGAAAAACTACCGCCTTCGCCAGGAGCAGTTTAATTTCGACAGAACACCTATCAACTCCACCGGGCCGGATCATCAGGCTTTCACAGAAAAAAATATCGTCACCAATGCAGACGACGAGGATGTGGAGCTAAACAAAACAATAGCGGAACGGGATAATGCCCTGAACGACATCATTCATAATCCAAGAATTTAATTCGCGTTTTTTTTAAAAGACCTGCCAGGTTTTCAAAATCTGGTAGGTCTTTTCAATTTTTATCCACCCGACCACCCCGGGGACCGTCGCCCGACGCTTACATCGAGCATACGCACTATCCTCGTAAATACCGGCTTGTAATGGATTCTTTCGCATTCAACAGCTGCACGGGAGTTCCTTCAAATATCACTTTCCCGCCTTTGGTACCCCCATCGGGTCCCATGTCGATGATCCAGTCCGCGTTTTTGACCACGTCCAGATTATGCTCGATCACGATCATCGTATTTCCTGCGTCAACGAGCCGGTTCATAATGGAAAGCAGGTGGCCGATGTCCGACATGTGCAAACCGGTAGTCGGTTCGTCGAGAACATACACGCTTCCTTTTTTGTGCAACTCGCTCGCCAGTTTAATGCGCTGACATTCTCCTCCGGAAAGCGTGCTAAGTGGCTGACCAAGTGTGAGATAATCCAATCCCACATCACTCATGGCCTGCAGCTTGTGCAGAATATCGTTTTGTTTAAAATAATCCAATGATTGTAGTACCGTCAGTTCCAATACATCTGAAATGGATTTGCCATCCATCTGATAGGCGAGTACTTCTTCCTTGAACCGTTTTCCTTCGCAAATTTCACAAGGTGTTTTAATCCCGTCGAGAAACGCCAGATCGGTATAAATGACGCCGAGCCCCTGGCAATTTTCACAGGCACCCTGGGAATTAAAACTAAATAACGAGGCGCTCACACCATTTTGTTTTGCAAAAGCCTTGCGTACATCATCCATCACGCCGGTATAGGTGGCCGGGTTCGAGCGGGTGGACGTACCCACGGCGGACTGGTCTATCACGATCGCTTTGGGATGTTGCGACAGAAAAGCCTGATTGATCAGCGAGCTTTTTCCGGATCCTGCAACACCGGTAACGACGGTCAGAACGCCCATTGGAATGTCGACATTCACATTGTGCAGGTTATTGATATTGGCTTTGAGTACTGAAAGTTTTCCGGACGGTTTGCGGGATTTTTCTTTAATGGGCAAGGAAGTTTTAATATGTCGGCCGGTCAGTGTATCAGCTTTTGCGAGCTCCGCAAAACTGCCTTCGAACACAATCTTCCCACCTTTGCTTCCGGCGTTCGGGCCGACATCCACAATGTGATCGGCCACTTTAATAACGTCCGGATCGTGCTCGACGACGATGACGGTATTTCCTTTGTCGCGAAGTTTGCCGAGTAGCTCGTTCAGTCGGTGTACGTCCCTCGGATGCAGTCCCACGCTGGGTTCGTCGAAAATATACATGACGTCGATCAGGCTGCTGCTGAGATGTTTAACCATTTTCACCCGCTGGGATTCACCACCGGATAACGTACTGGTTTCACGGTCGAGGCTCAGGTACTCGAGACCGATATCCACCAAATGCTGCAACCGCTCTGAAAGCGTCGAGATCATGGAGCCAGCCACCGGATCTTTGAGTTCTTTTACCAGCGAAAGCAGCTCGGAAACTTCCATTGCGGCCATTTCGGCAATGTTTTTGCCATTGATTTTACAGCTTAATGCAGCCTGGCTCAGCCGCGCACCTTTGCAAGATGGGCACGGGCGGAGCGCAATGTATGGAGCGACCGATTTCTGGGTACGTTCCGACAAGGTTTTAAGGTCTCTTTTAATGTATGCTTTCTCAAATTTCTCGATGATACCCAGGTAGGTCGCATTCATACTTCCGCCACCGATCGCCAATTTGAATTTCAGGTTTTTACCGTAAAGCAGCAGGTCCATTTCTTCTGGCGTGAAATCGGAAAGCTTTTTATCATTATCAAAAAAGCCCGATGCCGCGTAACTGCTTTTCTCCCAGCTCGCGAAAACCGGGACTTGAACCGCGCCTTCATTCAATGACTTGTTCATGTCCAGGAAAGAGTCGGCCACAACGCCCATTTTTTTACCCATTCCATTGCATTCGGGACACATCCCGGCCGGGTCGTTGAATGAGAATGCATTTGAATTCCCGATATGCGGTTCGCCGATCCGTGAAAACAACAGGCGCAAAACCGGTGAAATGTCGGTGATCGTACCCAGGGTAGAATGCGAGTTTCCGCCCAGTCGTCGCTGGTCGACGACGATGGCCATGCTCAGGTTTTCGATGGCGTCGGCGTGGGGCTGGGCATATTTGGGCAGGAAATTCCGGATAAACATGCTGAAATTTTCATTGAGCTGCCGCTGGGCTTCGGTCGCAATCGTGTCGAAAACAATGGAAGATTTTCCGGAACCCGACACTCCGGTGAAAATGGTGATCTTGCGTTTTGGGATTCTCAGCGACACATTTTTGAGATTGTTTTCGCGTGCCCCGCGGATTTCTATGTATTCCTGCGCCATAGGTTTTTTCGAAGTTATTCTGGTAGCATTCCGATTCGTAAGACGCAAGTTGAAAAAATATTTCAGGATATGGAAAACCGTTCAAAAGTCTTTCCTTACTTGTAACTTTTCTATTGAACCGTCTCCAAATCCCAAACTGCCTTTTCACAGATATATGGAAAACTGGAAAGAAGTTGCATTTCTTTTAGCGTCCGGCCAGGGGATTATTCTTTGCATGTCGCTGGTAGTGAGAGGTTTTAATGGACAAAGAGCCAGTTTATTTTTAGGGTTGATCCTGTATGTTCTGGCTCAGGAGTTATTGAATGCGTGGGGGATGCAGGTGCGGTATCACCAATCGCCGGACGCCATTCCTTTCTGGAATTTTCAGAGTTACTTGCTGCTTCCCCTATCTCTCTGGTTTTTCGCCCGATTTACCACAACTCCTGACTATACTTTCAAAAAACGATACTGGCTTTTCTATTTGCCTATCGTCGCCGAAGTGATGATCCGAAGTGGCTGGCAGTACTACCGGCGCCATTTTAACCAGGATTTACCATCTTTATTAGAAAATCCGATCTGGTTTTTTCTTACCGAGTTGCTGCCGATTATCGGAATGTCTTATGTCTTGTGGGTATATGCCGGGAAGCTGTTCAGGTTTCAGTTCGCGTGGGAAAAACAGTCTCCGCGACTGGGTATCAGAAAATATCTCAGATTGTACGGTTTGTTTGGTTTTTCGCTGATCCTCACTGTCTTATGGGCCGCCGGTGTCGTGTTGGAATGGCCTGTTTTTGGGGGAGTCGAGGTTTTGTTGACGTTGTGGCTTTTTGCATTGGGCTACATCGGTTATCTGGATCCTGATTTTTTCACGTTACCTGTTTTAACCAAACCAAAAAATGCGGAAAAACCGGAGTTCGCGCAATACGACGATCTGGTTGAACTGAAACGCCTGCACGCTGCATTTCACCAGGATGCTCTGCATACGCAATCCAAACTTACTCTCGAGGATGTGGCTGCAAAGTTGCGTTTGCCTTCCCGCTATGTGTCATATCTGATAAATACGCATTGCGCATCCAATTTCAACAGTTTCGTAAATGGCTTCCGGGTTGAAGAAGTAATACGCAAACTGGGCGATCCGAAAGAACGACATAAGACGGTCTTGGCACTGGCATTTGAGGCGGGTTTTAATTCCAAATCCACATTTAATCAGGTTTTCAGGCAGCATACCGGCAAATCGCCTTCCCAGTATCTGCTGGTTCAGAAGTAGCGGTTTCTCGGGTCAAAGGTCCGGGAATACCTCCTTCATATGTCCTGAAACATGATCCCGGACGTCCTGAATGGCGATAGTGAGCGCGGGTTATTGGTTCAATGGCTTGTTTTGACATTCAATCAAACCATTTCCACAAGCAACCATGTACGTTCGACTACTGCTTTTCACCGCCCTGGTCTGGGCAACTTTTTCTTTTGGTAACCAGGTTAGTGCGGATCCCGATGATCGCCGGTTCGTGGTTCAGATCAATAAAAATGTGGAGCTGCTGGGGTTCGTCTATTTCTTGGGCTATGAGGGTGTGCAATCTAAAACGGCCGATTATTCGGTTAAAACCAAAGCCCGGTACGCATATGGCCTGGACTTGTACGAGCAATATAAAAGGCACGAGAATAGTGAAAATCTGGCTGTCGCCGTCGGCTTTGCGCAAGATATCTGGCTGGACTATTTTATTAATTTACTAATCCAGCTGGAAGATTTTCCAAATGCAAAGCTGAATGAGAAAATGGAAAGCCGATATTATCTGAGGTTCTCCCCGAAAAGAGACGAGGCTGAGGCCCGCAAAAATGCTTCGGCGTTTTTAGAAGCAATGAACCGACTTTATCGCGAAGTTGATTTTGATACCTACCTCAGTCAAAACCGGAACAAATACGAGAATGCGCTGATGCAGGTGAAAGGCGGGCTGCCTGACGGTTCGTTCATCCCGGCGATGGAAAAGTTCTATCAGGGACGACTGGATACCTATAATCTGGTGCCGAGTCTTACCATTCCGCCCGGAATGGGTTTTGGGGTGAAGTATGGTTCGGATCAAAAAACAAACGCTTTTCATGTGTTCGGATCCTTTGCAATTCCTAGTTTTAATGATGCCTCAAATCTGGATATGGGTTTTAATGATAAAAAGCATTTGCTTGAACTCAGCACGCACGAATTCGGTCATTCATTTGTGAATCAGGTAATTGACCAGTTGCCAGCTGAATGGATTGCCGAAACGCAGAGGCTTTTTGATCCGGTTAAAGATGTGATGTCAAATCAGGGATATGTAGCCTGGAAGGCATGTTTATATGAACACTTCGTGCGGGCCGGCGAGATCGTCATAGCCCAAAGCCTCGGTCATGCCGCAGATGCCCGGCGATTGCGCGAGCATTACGAACATGACCGGAAATTCATCTATCTGCCGCTCATACTTCCCGAACTCGAAGCCTATCAGTCCATTCAAAAAAGTACGTACAAACAAGCCGTTGAAAGTGCAATGAAACGATTGAGGGAGAATTCGCGCGATTAATCTCCCAAAAGGGAAAATTTTTGAAATCCATCGTATTCGTTTGGAAGTAGCCGGCCGGGGAAATCATACCGGTCAGGCTCCGAGATCGTCAAGTTCTTTCAAATACATCTTCAAGTTTGTAAGATTTACATCAGGCAGTTGTTTGAAAAAGTTTTTCGCAAGCAGGTACATCGTAATGATAGTTAATGCATTTGCGGCGATGATCAGAACCGATTTCATTAAACCATACGCTTCGAAATGACGAACCAGCAACGAAATCCCCAGCAGGAAACCAGCAACCATACTCACTTTCCAAATGCGCAACATCGCCACCTGACACCGTTCCTGAATGAAGATCACTTTATGCAGGCTTTCCCGTAAGTTACTTTTGGTCAATGTAATGCGGCTTATTTCCAGGTTTTCGGAAATGATGATTTTTAATGCAATTCCAATCACTATCGCATATAACACGGCCGGTACGAATTCATACCAGCGTACATAGTCGAACGGATTGCCGGATACGATCGCGACGAAAAGCAGCAACAATCCCGAGAAGAAAAATGCGAGGTTTTTGAACTTACGTTGTGATCTGGAAATGGTGCTTTGTGATTGATTACGGATCATCGTCAATACTACTTGTTCGCTCAATGCGGTTGAAGCTTGGATTTTTTCCTCGAGTGCATTCCAACTTGTTTTTAAATTGTCAAGGTTCATGTTTTCTAGTTTAAAGAGTTAGAGATTTTACCAGGTTTTCAAGTTTTGATTTAATGCGGCTGAGTTTTACACCTACGTTGGATTTGCTTATTCCCAGTATCGAGGCCATTTCTTCATAACTTTTGTCATCGAGATAGAGCAGCACGATGGCTTTTTCGACGATGCCAAGCTGTTCGATGGCCTGATAAAGCAATGCAGTTTCCGGGGAACCGTCGTCTTCTTCGAATAAATCGGGGATATGGAATTCCATTTTTGAAAATGCGATAGGGGATTGCCTGCGTGTTTCTTTTCGAAAATTGGAAATAGCGGTATTCATCCCAATGCGGTAAATCCAGGTACTTACATTGGATTCCTGCCGGAACGTGGGGAATGCTCTCCAAAGCTGAAATACGATCTCCTGAAACAGATCGCGGCGATCTTCTGCGTCGTGACAATACATTTTGCAGATCTTGAAAACAATCCCGCGGTGTTGATTGAGAAGGACTACGAATTGTTTTTCCATGTGGGACTAAAGTACAGTTTAATACATTAGTCGCAGGAGGAGGGGAAAAATTACATGTTTCTTTAAAACCCGCAGTGATTCTGGGTGACGTTGCCAGTTTTGGTGAGGGTGTACTTACTGTTTATATCTTTATCTGAAACAGTTTTGGGTGCATTAACACGGAAAATAGATGCTGAAAACAGCTCCTTCTCCGGGTTGGCTGTTCGCTGCGATCGCTCCGCCATGATTGGCGACCACACGCTCGCAAATCGCCAGTCCGATGCCCGTACCTTCGTATTCTTCTTTGGTATGGAGCCTTTGAAATACTTCAAAAATACGGTGGGCATATTGCTCACTAAACCCGACACCATTGTCACCCACTTCCACGCAGTAGTAATTTGATGACCCGCGCGTAGGGATGACCGTCGCCGGTAAATCCACCGATGGGGTGATTTTAGAGGTTATGTGGATTTCGCATTTCTGGTCTGGCCTTCTGAATTTGAGCGAATTACTGATCAGGTTCTGGAATAATTGCCCAAGTTGTGATTCGTCACCACGGATGATCGGCAACGAATCCACAGTAATGGTCGCACCAGCTTCCTGGATTGCAATTTCGAGGTCTGATATAACGGTGTTTACAACCCATGAAAGCGAAACCGGGACGGCTTCTTCCTGATGCAGGGAAATGCGTGAAAACGAAAGCAAGTCTTTGATGAGGTTTGACATTCTTTTGCCAGCGGCCTGTATCCGCAGCAGGTGACTGGCACCGTCGCCGAGTGCATCGGCATGGCGCCGGATCACCAGATCTGAAAATGCCTGGATCTTTCTCAGTGGCTCCTGCAAGTCATGGGAAGCGATATAAGCAAATTTCTGAAGGTTTTCATTTGATTTGACCAACAGACTGTTTGACTCCGATAACTCTTCATTAATCGCATAATATTCCTCATTTATCGCGGCCAGTTCCTCATTTGCGGCCGCCAGTTCCTCCGTCCGTTCCTGTACTTTTTCTTCAAGTGCAAGCTGGGTTTTCCGGATCTGGGTTACATCATGGGCGCTACCGATCACCTTATATGCTTCGCCCTGATCATTGAACATTGCCTTTCCCTGCGCTTTGATGATCCGCTGCTTCCCGGTCCTGGGTACCTCGATCGTATATTCGGCATTATATAACCCGTCTGTCCCAGGTTTAATTGCGTGTGTGATCGACTCTCTGATCTGTGCATGATCTTCGGCGCGAATGCATTCAAAGGTCCTTTTCTCCGTAATCATCTCGTGAGGTTCAAAGCCAAACCACGTTCTTAATCTGTTGGAGAAATTCAACGCGCCGGTTTTGAGGTCTATCTCCCAGGTACCCAGGTCCGCCAGGTCGACTGCACCGCGCAAAACAGCCTCCGCCTCTTCGATCGACTTGCGTGTCTTCACCTGCTGGGTCACATCTGTGGCGATTACCAGAATGCCGCTTGTGGTACCGTCCAACTCTTTTTGTGACTGATAGGTGAGATCCACATAAATGGTCTCTATCTGACCGTTACGCATGATATCAACGGGTTGCTCATGCGAAATGAACGGAATGCCCGTGTCGGTAACATTTCTTAGAAGGGTGTCGAATCCCTGGCCGGCGAGCTCCGGCATTGCTTCCAAAAGCGTTTTTCCCACCAATTCTTCCGGACTGCGACCCACCAGCTGTCCATAAAATGGATTAGCCATGGTAAAAGCGAGATCTTCTTTGCGGATCATCGCAATGGCTATGGGTGACTGCTCGAAAAGGGAGAGGAGGGCCATGCGGCTCTCTTCAATCTTTTTTTGCTCCTGTATCTTTTCGGTTACGTCAATTGCGATATCAAGAATGGCGTATACCTCTCCCTGCGCATCGCGTAAAGGGGTGTATGTAATGTTGTAAAAATTGTGGGTCATCACACCGTGCTGCACGATATCCACCTGGATCCCAAAGCTTTGGTACATGATACCGGTAGTATAAACATCATCCAGTATCTGAAGAAAAGTCTGATTTTCCAGTTCGGGCATGACTTCACGGAGTGGTTTTCCGACGATATCCGGGCCTTTTCCCACAATATCTATAAACGCCTGATTAGGCATTTCCACGATCAGGTCGCGCCCCACAAACAAGCCGATGGCTGCCGGCGCGCTTTCAACCACTGCTGCAAGTTGTGCCTGACTTTTCTCCGATTTCTTCCTGGCAACCACTTCGCTGGTGACATCCTGTGCCAGTCCCGCACAAAGGTGCGGTGCGCCATGATCGTCGAAATAGATCTGGCCCCGAAACCGTACCCATCTCAGTATTCCATCGTCCGCGCCTGTTGTGCGAAAGGTATGGTCGTAGTAACCGTTACCGGTCGCATTCAATGCCTGGCCCAATGCATCTTCTACTCCGGCAATGTCGTCTGAATGGATATAGCTGATCGCCTTTTCGTAAGGCAGGCTATTACCTTCCGCCAGACCAAAGAGCTGTCGGCACTGATCGTCCCAACTGATGGTATTTGTTTTAATATCAAGCTGCCAGACCCCCAGGCCGGCCGCTTTCAAAGCAAGATTTATATCAACCCGCCCATTGAGGGGTTGATCTGGATAGGAATAGTCACTTTCAGTCATTAATTAAAGGTCTTTTGCGTGTGATAGCGGTCCGTAATGAGTACAACTTTCCGCATTGGGATAATTATACTGCGGTTACTACGCTTGATGTGACCAAAGCAAAAGTTGTTCCCGGACTCCGGGAAAACTTACTAATGACCAAGCAGATGCATCCGCTTCGGGAAAGAAATGAAGATAAATGATGTTAAACCACCAGTTGTTGAGCCATGGAAACGAACCCTTCAAAAGTATCAGGTTTGGTAAAATAGCTGTTGACACCCGCTTTAAACGCCCGTTCGGCGAGCGAGGGATCCGAGGAGGTAGACATCATGGTGGCATGGATGTCGGAAAAAATGGGGTTGGTCCTGATCGCCACAATGGCTTCCAGTCCATTCATGAGCGGCATATTCATGTCCAGCAGGATCAACGCCTGAGAAGGGTCCGTGAGTTGCTGGATCGTATTTAAAAGTTCCAGCCCGTTCGTCACCTCCACCACATTAACCTTCTTATTTGTTTCTCTGATCGCTTCCATAATCAGAAAGCGATCGTCCGGATCATCGTCTGCGAGGTATATCGTTTTGTAACTACTCATCAAGGGGGGTGAATTCCAAAGCAGATATCTGCTTTACATAACTGTTTTACTGGCTGCAAAGATAATAATCGGTTTGATGTTTCGCTGGCAAAGTTTTTTAGTGAGAATGGCATTTTCATGATAACTCCTTAATCCATGATGCGACGTGTCAAATTCATTATCTCGCTGCTTAAAGAGAGTTTTTCCGAGTTTTCAGACGATAACGTGCTCAAACTTTCTGCGGCACTCTCGTACTATACCATTTTTTCTATCGCCCCCATGCTGCTGCTGATCATTTCGATCGTCAGCATTTTTTATGGTAAAGAGGCGTTTCAGGGGGAATTGTTTGCACAGATCAGCGGACTTGTCGGGAAACAGGCTGCTGCGCAGGTTCAGGAGCTGATTAAAAACGCGGCGATCACCAACAAGTCAAACATGGCCGCGGCGATCGGAGGCGTAACGCTTCTCATCGGTGCAACCGGGGTGTTCGCGGAAATTCAGGATTCGATCAATTACATCTGGTCCATTAAGTCCAAACCTCAGCATAGCTGGCTGCAATATCTCAAAAACCGTCTTTTATCTTTCTCGATCATCATCACATTAGGCTTTCTTCTTATTGTGTCACTGGGGGTAAATGCATTGGTTGACGTACTGAGCAACAGATTGGAAAGATACTTTTCCGAGGTTTCGGTGGTTATTTTTTCTGTATTAAATGTCGGGCTGGTGCTGGTAATCATCGCGGCGCTTTTTACTGTGATCTTCAAAGTGTTACCCGACGGTCATGTGCGCTGGAAAGAATGCCTGGTCGGGGCTTCATTTACGTCCATTATGTTTGCGATCGGAAAGTTTGCGATCAGTTTTTACCTGGGGCAGTCGGATCTTGGCGCGGCTTACGGGACTTCCGCATCGATCGTGATCCTGCTTACCTGGATCTATTATTCCTCCATCATACTCTATTTCGGGGCGGAATTTACCAAGGTTTACGCGCGGTCGGACGGTATAGCCATTTCCCCGAATGAGCATGCAGTATTGATATCAAGGAGAGAATTGGAAACGACACCAGCCGCCGCAGCAGCAGCTGTCGCGGGCGCAGATGCTGCGACCGAAAAGGTAACAAGCGAGGTTAAAAACGGAATATTTTCCCATGTAACACAATTTATCGATGATAAACTGGATCAGATCCGGGCGGAATTCAATGCATTTGTCGCAAAATTCGCATCCCCGGCCACGTATTATGGGATTGTTGCCCTGATCGCATTTTGTATCGCGATCACGATCGTGCTCATTTTGGGGCAATTGCTCAACCGTGCGCTCGACAGTTATTATCTGGGCTACGTGATCCTGATCGGAACAACGCTGATCATCCTCGCATTAACTCTTTTTTACCGCGAGAATCTGCAGCGGACGCTGAAAAATATTTTGATGCGGTTCAACAAGGAATAACGGGCGATGATACCAGACATAAACTTCGTAATTTTCAAGCCGATTGGCATTATAAACCCAAAACAGCAAAATGAAAATCAGAAGTTACGAACTGTTCCAGGTACCTCCGAGGTGGTTATTTTTAAAAATTGAAACAGACGAAGGCATCATCGGCTGGGGCGAACCGGTCATTGAAGGTAAGGCTGCGACTGTAAAAGCGGCGGTCATCGAACTCATGGAAACTTTGATCGGCAAAGATCCGATGGACATTGAAGGCCACTGGAATACGATGTACCGGGGCGGTTTTTACCGCGGCGGGCCGATCCTGATGAGCGCGATCGCCGGGATCGATCAAGCCTTGTGGGACATAAAAGGAAAATTTTATAATGCGCCTGTTTATCAGCTTCTTGGTGGTAAATGCAGGGATAAAATAAAAGTATATTCCTGGATCGGCGGTGATCGTCCGGCCGATGTCGCGAATGCAGCGAAACTATCTATGGACAGTGGTTTTAAAGCCATTAAAATGAATGCGACCGATGAAATGCAGTACATCGATTCGTATGAGAAGATTGATCTGGTACTGTTACGAGTAGCTTCGATCCGTGAGGCAGTGGGTTATGGACTGGATATTGGCGTGGATTTTCATGGGCGGTTGCATAAGCCTATGGCGAAAGTACTTGCGAAAGAATTGGAACCGTTCCGCCCGATGTTTATTGAAGAGCCGGTTTTGCCTGAAAATAATGAGGCGCTGCGTGAAATCGCGAACCATACCTGCATTCCTATTGCGACCGGCGAACGAATGTTCAGCCGCTGGCAGTTTAAAAACCTGTTAACGGATGGATATGCAGATATTATCCAGCCGGATTTATCACATGCAGGAGGCATTACCGAATGCAAAAAGATCCTTTCCATGGCCGAAGCGTTCGACGTGGCGGCAGCCCCGCATTGCCCGCTCGGACCGATTGCGTTGGCAGCATGTTTGCAAGTTGACGCGACTTGCCACAATGCATTTATTCAGGAGCAAAGTTTGGGAATCCATTATAATCAGGGAAATGATCTGATGGATTACCTGGAAGATAAATCGGTTTTCAGCTACGAGAATGGATTTGTGAAGATTCCATCCGGGCCGGGATTGGGCATTCAGGTAGATGAGGCGCAGGTGCGCAAAATGTCGGAAGTAGGCCACAATTGGAAAAATCCGCTTTGGCAGCACGAGGACGGCAGCGCCGCCGAATGGTAATTCGTGTTTCATTCGTGCATCCGTGGCATTAACTGTTTTTGCCACGGATGCACGAATGATGCACGAATTTATTTTGATTGAGTTAATCTTTCCAGAACAGATTCACCCAGTGGCGAAAGCGTATAGCCCGGTTCGTGGCTAACGGTCAGGCCGAGGTTTTTGAGTTTGCGGATATTCAGTTTCAGCCATTCTTTTTCCTTTCGGGCCTTTACTGCCAGATCGGCCGCACGCAACATCGGATTTTCCTGGATCGCTTTCAAGGTTTTAATCGTCCAGCTACCCAGCTTGCTACCTTTGTCGAGATGGTCCAGCTTTTCTTTTAATGCCTCAAATTCTTCGTCCGTTATCTCCATTTTTTGTCGTAAATCAATTCTCGGATCTTCGCTGAAATACTTCACGCCGATCTTATATATGGTACCTTCCGCCACCTTATCAAGTACCGCCAAAAGCGATTTCAAATCCCTAAAACCAGCCTGAACAGCATCCTGCTCAGTTATTGTTTCCCGGCCACATTCAGCAAACGAAGTAATTTCCACCAGTCCGATACCTGTCTGAATGCGGCTGCCACTTTTGGCACCCGGCTTTTTCCATTTGCGAAATGCGAGAGAGATCTTACCGGATTTTATATCATTTAAATGCTTCATTGTGAAGAGCATAGGTGTCGGGATTAGATAATGGGATTTTGGATTGAGAAATGGTTTTTACAATGATACAATAAGAAGTTTAAACAAACTCAAAAAAGGTGACTGGTTGAATTTCGCGATGCTTTTACCTAAATTGTGTCTCAATACCTCACGTTCCATTGGATGAAATTTGCAACCTTATGAAAATCAAACCAATGAGCATGTTAACAGCACAAGAGGAACTGGCCACGACCGATCTGGACGGGACCAGAAAGTACCTGGATGAAATAAGTTACAACATCCGCAGCATTTTTCACGGCGATCCTTCGGAAACAACACCTCCGGAATATAAACCGGTCGATATCGCAGAGCATTTGATGGACGCTGTGGATGTGCTCACGTATGCAGTTGAAAAGCTTACTGCATTTCAGGTTAACGACGAAGAGCTTCCCAAAGTCAACAGCATTATTTCGTCTCTTCGTAACGTCATTGAAAGCGTAAAGACCAGGGGGTCCGAACTTAAAAGCAGTATTTCCAGAGAGTATTACGATTTGTTTTTGTACAAGCTCGATGACCTGACCGAAGTCGTTGATGATGCCGAAAGTATTTTTTTTGATCTTCGAAAAGACAAAGACTTTATGGCATCCGTAAACAAATTATTGGGGTTGCAATGATCGTTTATTGCACCGAACGTTTCAAGTCAGTATTTAAAAAGCTGATCAAGTATAATTCGTATAAACTACTCGAGCGGGAAGTTATCGACAACTTCTTCAATTGTTCAGATGAACAAATTCGCCATGGCTCTACAATTTCTGGCAGCAACCGTTTCAACATAATTAAGAAGAGACTCGGCGACAGAGGCGGATTTCGTGCTTACTTCTATGCATATGTAATGGATAACAAGATTTATCTCAGTTACATCTATCCGAAAACGGGACCACAGGGGAAAACCTCATTAAATAAGCCTTTCCAAAAAATAATCTTTGATGAAACCGATGAAGCCATTGAAAACAATGATTTGTTCGAGCTCTCAGTTACAAACGGAAAATTGAATTTCACGCCAACGAGCTCAAATCAATGAGCTCGTTGGTTTATTTTTATTTATTCCGGCGTTCCTCTGCCAGTTGCTTGTAAACTTCCCCCAATTCATTTTTCAATTCCTGAATCAGCTGATCGCGCTTTTCCAGTTCGCTTTTGGGGACTAATTCCTTCATATAGATAACCTCATCTGCAGTTCCGATATATCCAAAAAGCCAGTTCGGGTGAATGTCGAATTCATTAATAAGGGTGCCAAACGCTTCGCCGGATAATGTTTGTTCACCGGACATTACCTTGCTCATTTTCGCACCGGAAACTTTTAGGAGCTGACTAGCCGCCTTTTGATTTAGATTTTTTGCTTTAAAGACAGCAATTATTCTATCAGTCATCAAACCAACAAACTATTAACTAAAATTAAAAATAATTAACTATTACTTATAAAAATTACCAAAAGTTAACTATATTTGAAGATAACTACGTGTTCGTGTCATATCGGTAAATATAACAAACTACCGTGATAGACATTTCACTTCTCACATTTCACATCTCACATTAATCCAAAACACATTATGAACTTCAAAATCATTACCCTGTCAGAAACACAAACCGAAGTATGCCTCCATCGTGATTGTAGCGAAAATGGCAAAGAAATTGTCCGGATATCAGCATTTGTGATCAACTCATCCGGGGTTGAGTTAATGGTAGAAAGGGTGGCTGAATTTAGGGATGCCGGAACTGCCCGACTTTTTGTAGATGATTACTCGGAAAGGTCGGCAAAGGAGTTTTTGGGACAATGTATTGAGGAGGACGGGATTCGGGTTGGCTATTTGACTAAACCTTTGATGGAATTCCGCTGAAAAATTGAAGAGGAAGCCGACCGCCTGGTTGGCTTCACTTTACGGATAGTTGCCGCAGTGTCATAAATTGGGTTCTCGACTTTTAGATATGGGTCATTACTTAGAAACAATATACTCTGATAAGGGAAATTGGACAAAAACTCTGCAACGGCATCAACCTCGTCCATTTGATATCGTTCATCTTCATAACTTTCAGTTGGCGCTACTTCTATCACATGCTGATTTGCACATACGTCAAAACCATATAAAAAGGACATGTTGTTGTGCTTTGCAGCAAGCGCATTCAGAAGTTTGATAATTAGTTTGTTTTCCTTTTTCATGTTATTTGGTGTTTATAATTTCTGAAAGAACCGTAGTGAGCTTTTTCGCCATTTCGTATGCCACGCTGCTCCTTGCGTAATCGATGTGCTGCTCCTTGTAATCTGCAATCACTCGCTCTGCTTTCAATCTGACCATTTCTTTATAGAAATAACCCGCTTTCTGACGATCTATTGTAAACAGAATGTCAAAGGTAGCACTAATGATCAATTCATGAGATCCAGTGCCTGCCAATTTATCTCTATCCCTGGCTATTCGCGAGCCTCTGACTTTATGAAAATGCATTAAGTACTGAAATACAGCGTAATAAGAGCAATGGATGCTGTTGCTGTAATGCGCATGATTGGAGATGAGTAACTCTGAAGATTTAAGGCTCTCCTCATGTCTTCTGAGATAATTATTGTTCATAGAAGGGTTAAATTGAATTTAGTTTGTGATGAAACTTACAGGTAATTAACGTTTTTGTTTTGGTGAGAAGTTGAACGCCACGGAATTTACTTAAGTAAAAAGTATAGGAGATACAGGGAATTATTGTTCGGAGTGGATGGAGTATTTAAAGGTAGATGATGGGAAGAAGCACTGGTGAAATGACGATGCCAGATGAAATTATCAATAGACTGCAGCGAAAAAGTTAATTTTGGTTTCTTTGTATATGAGAACACTTTTCACATTTTACATTTTACTAACCCTCATTATCTCCTGCACCTCCAAAAAGCAATCCGGAAAAACTGAATTCAAAGAACCTACTGCATCGGGAATTTCCGGAAAGGAACTCTCAATCGCCCATTGCAGCCGCTGCCACGGATTTGTGAAACCGGAATTATTGACTAAAAGCGTTTGGAAAGATGTTCTTCCGGCAATGGGGCATCGAATGGGCGTATATAGTGGTGGGTTCAGGCCGGATAGTTTGTTTGATGCCGGTGTGAGCGGGGAAATTGTGCGTAATGCAGGTATCTTCCCGGAAACGCCGGTTCTGGCAAAAGAGGATTGGGTCAAAATCGTGAAGCATTATCTGGATAATGCGCCGGATACCATTCCTGACCCCGTTCGGAAAAGCAAAATCCGGATGGGACTGAAGCATTTCAAATACAAAGAATCTTCATTTAATCACAGGCCTGCATTTACGAGCATGGTTAAAATCCTACCGGATAAACGCGGGATCGCATTTAGTGACTCAAAAAACAGACGAAATGTATTGACATTCCTGACTCCGGACCTGAAAGAAAATTACAGCATTCCATTAGCAGCAACGCCCATTCATTTTTATGAAAATGCAAATGAATTACTACTAACAACGATTGGAAAAGGTGTTTTCCCGACGGATGCGCCTGATGGGGCAATGCAACGATTTGTAAAGAATGGATCGGAGCCGGCATACAAACCGGCAGATATCCCTATTTCAAATTTGCGCCGGCCGGTTTCAATGGCATTCAGAGATTTGAATAAAGATGGGTTTGAAGATGCGGTTGCCTGTGAATTTGGCAATGAAACCGGTCAATTGGTCTGGTACCAAAACAATGGAAAAGGTGGGTACGAGAAACAGGTTTTGCGTGATAAACCCGGAGCGATCACGGCGATTATCAAAGATGCCAATCAAGATGGTTTACCGGATGTTTATGTGCTGATGGCGCAGGCGGATGAAGGTGTTTTTTTATATGAAAACCAGGGGTCGGGTAAATTTCTGGAAAAGCGGCTGCTGTCTTTTTTGCCACTTAATGGTTCGCAATACATTGAACTGGCAGATTTTAACAAAGACGGATTTGATGACATCATCTATGTATGTGGCGACAATGCAGATAAAACGCCGGTTTTAAAAGAGTACCATGGGGTTTACATTTTCCTTAATGACGGAAAATCCAATTTTAAACAATCGTATTTCTATCATTTGAATGGCGCATACAAAGCCATGGTGCGCGATTATGATTTGGATGGTGACCTTGATATTGCTGCCATCTCCTTCTTCCCGGATTATCAGCGTTATCCTGAGGAGAGTTTTATTTATCTGGAAAATAAAGGGAAAATGAAGTTTGAAGATTACTCCTTCCGCGAAGCGACAAAGGGCCGCTGGGTGGTGATGGATGCCGGTGATATGGATGCCGATGGAGATATCGATCTTGTTTTGGGATCTTTCGTTTATTTTCTACCGCAAGGTGATACCACAGGACTTGGGAAAAAGTGGTTGTCGGACGGGCCTTCGGTTATTGTTTTAGAGAATACGGTACGGTAGTTGTTGTTCGGTAAAACTTACTGTAAAGTGGTCAGATAATCTTCCTTGGATTTAGTGCACTCCACAAACTCAATAAAAAAGGGACGCTTCATTAAGCATTGCTTTGCCATTTGTGTAATGAGATAATCATCAATGTCCTTGCCGCTATGACTGGTGTACGTTCGGGACATCAATACGCCCTCATGATGAAATTCAAAATAATGATGGTGTGTGTCAGATTGAACAAAGCCTTTTTTTAATAAACTCTTTTCAACTTTTGCCGTTTTAATTGACGCCATTTAAATTATTTCGACTGATTTAACCAAAAACTGATAATACTTCTTAACTGCTAATAACCGCTTGGATAGTTTCGAGTCATCTATATCTACGAATCGGTGATAGGAGTGGGAAAACTGGAAAAATAAATCTTCGGTTGCTTCCCGAATTGTTTTTCCGGAGGCATAAAGATCAAGTTGTTCGTTCTGTAAAAGAGTACCGTTACCTTCTTGGGATACTACAAATGACTCTGGGAATTTCAGAATGTACCGCTCGCCTCTATATTCTATCTCGCTATATTCCATTGCAGTCTTGGTCTTTGGATCAACAAGTGTTTTTACCATCGTATTAAAGCGTGTGTTGAAATTTATGGTCGAAAATACGAAATATTCTGGCATCTCCCAGCTCATTTTTGTAACCAAATCCTGCCAAACTCAATGAAACCATTAAGCTACTCCACGAATTCCTCTTTCTGATCTATTAATCCGCATTTACATTTACAAATACCTCATTTTTAGCCATTTGTGACGACATTCAGCTGGTTGGTCGTTGTTCTGTGCCTCTCTGTCGAGTTTGCTTTGTGGGGCGGAAAAGGGCGGTTAACATTGTATCAGAAGTCGGGAGCAATGGTGCTCTTCGCGAATTTTAACCAATCACTTTTAAACATAAAGCTACCATGAAAACGATCATTGCATCCGTATTTTTGACATGTTCACTTGCTCTCTCTTCAACAGGATTTGCGAAAGCCGACAATGGAAATTCAACCTCCGTTTCGGAAGGTGTCGAAACCAAATTCTGGGTTGTTACTTCCATCAATGGGAAGATCGACGTAAATGTCATTAAGTCAGACAAAGAGGTTTCGCTAAGTGTTGTCGATCAGCTGGGACACACGCTGGCGTCGAAAACCATCGATAAAGATGCATCCGCCACCCGCACAAGATTTGATCTGAGCCAGCTTCCCGACGGATCTTACAAAGTGATCCTGAACGACGGCCGTCACAAAGAAGTAAAAGACATCGAGTTGAATACGCAGACCGCTGAAACGCAACGTGTCGTTTCTTTGGGATAACCGCGATTCAAACAAACAAAACGCCTTCTGCTCATATCGGGCGGGAGGCGTTTTGTTTTTAGTAAGTCTCCCTATTTCATAAGATTCAGAATTTTACGATATTGTAATAAACCGGATAAAACTTGTGAGATTATCATGAAGAGATGGTTAGGAATCGTATTTGTCCTCTTGGAGATGGGTTTTGCTGTTCGGGGGCAGGATCTGGCAAATGCGGTTACCACAAAGCTTCCACCGGTTTCGAGATCCAGGGTGACGGTGCGGGTGCTCGACAAACATACGCTGCAGCCGGTTTACGCGAACATCATTGTAGTTGATCAACGGCCGGGCAGACAAATTGTTCCGAAATTCGAGGATAAGGTCTATAAATTCCGGATCCCGGCAAATGATACGAGTAACATCACGATTTATGCGGACGGGTACGAAACGTTGAACGAGTCTATTTCTGCGAATGAATTGAGGCCGACAGAAGTTTTTTATCTTACTAAAAAATCAATTGATAATACCCGCTCAGAAGTGAATCCGGGAGTTAATGCATCCGAAGTCAAGCCAGTTTTTAAAGAGGAAATTACTTCGGTGGTTTATTTTAACCAAAGTAAAACTGTAATGGTAACGAAGTCCAAACAGGAACTGGAACGCATACTCGACTTTTTGAAATACCATCAAACCTATCAGGTCGAACTGGCTGGGCACACCGACAGTAAGGGTGATCCGGCTAAGAACTTCCGGCTTTCCGGCGAGCGGGCGGAGATGGTAAGGCAGTTTCTGGTTGCAAATGAAGTTTCCACGGCCAGGATCAAAAGCAAGGCTTATGGCAGCAAAGTACCTGCCGCGCCCAACGATTGTGAACAAAATAGAAAGCTTAACCGGCGGGTGGAAATGCGGCTCGTGCCCACGCTTTAACGGTATCTGCGCGCCCAGACTTTGTACCAGTTCTTATTTTTAGGATAATGCCGGTTTTTCGACATATTATTAACTACGAGCGCCACAACAAGCAAAATGAGTACGCCGGTCAGCACGGGAGAAATCACATATAGGTAACCCAGACTGGTGATTTTTTCAGAACCGATGTTGGCAATCAGCGCTGTGGCCCCGCCTGGTGGATGCAGGGTTTTGGTAATCTGCATAAATACAATCGACAATGAAACCGCAAATGCGGATGCCAGCCAGATTTCACCTGGAAAAATTTTATGAACTGTTACCCCAACAATCGCGCAGATTAAATGGCCGCCGATCAGATTTCTGGGCTGGGCGAGCGGACTGTTTACAATGCCATAAATCAATACCGAAGATGCGCCGAATGAACCGATCAGAAAAACACTGTCCGTTTCGGAAAACTGGTTGTTATTCAAAAAACCGATTAATGCAATGCCCGCAAACGATCCGAGAAATGTCCAGAAATGGTCCTTGAAATCAACTAATGTTTCTTTATAAATCACATAGCGGGCCATGCGCATGTGTTTTCTAAATCTTTTTCTCAATGTAAATGAATGCTTTTTCTACTTCGCGAAAACTGTTGTCGGTGTCGGGATCGAGAGGTATTGGAGGTTAAATGACATTGTTCTTGGCAAATTTAATGAAAACAGTAACCCGCACTTTGAGTAAAATATAAAACATTTACAAAAGCCTTATTCAGTGAATGGTGTGAATCTTCTTTTTACCTAAATTGAGTTGCAACAGGCGTATCCCCCAATGCGTAATTAATTCTGCAAACCCGCTGATCTATGAGAGAAACTTTACGCCTTTTACTTTTATGCCTTCTATCAAATTCTGCATTCGCACAAGTCGACTGTAATAATGTGGGGTTTGAGCAAGGGAACGCAAATGGGTGGGTCCTGACTTACGGGAATGTAGGTGAACAGAATCAGAAAACGGTCTTTCTGAACGAAACGAATGGCACTCAAAATAACCAGCATTATGTGACCAGCGTTAGCGATGGAAATGATCCCAAAATATCTTCCATTCCAATGGTCGCGCCAGGCAGTACGCATTCGATCCGAATCGGGAATGTGGTTGAAGGAAGCCATTTTGCAAGAATCCACTCCGAATATACCGTCACCGCCGAAAATACCTTATTTCAATACAAATTTGCTGTCGTATTGCAGAATACCGGTGCCGATGGGCGTGCGAACCACGAACCCTATCAGAAGCCCGGTTTTAACATTCTTATTTTTGACAGCAATGGCGAGGAATTGCCATGCAGCAGCTACAACATTCAATTACAGGGAGTTAACACGGTCGATGGTTTCCAGTCTTACGGAGACATTCAATACCGCAACTGGACCACCGGCGCGATTGACCTCCGCAGTGTCATTGGAAAAACCATCACGATCGTCGTTACCGCCCACGGCTGTACAAGACAGAGGCATTTTGGCTATGCATACATTGACGCAGAATGTTTGAAATCGGAAATTAAAGTGGCATCAAATTGTCCGGATGAAAACGGTTTTTTAACCTTAATGGCCCCGCAGGGTTTTGGTAAATATCAGTGGAGCAATGGTGCAACCACTCAAAATGTGCAGGTTAAAGCAAATTTGGGTGATAAATACTCCGTTAAACTTAGCCCATTGGGAAGCCTGGACGAATCCTGCGCATTAAGCCTGGATTATACACTTACATTTAAAAAAAGCGAGGCGACGGTCTCGGAAACGATTTGTGAGGGAGAATCTGTTGCGCTCGGCGATACCGTGTTGCGGACCAGCGGCATTTATGTCAGGAATGTGAGTAAAAGCAATGTTTGCGACAGTACCGTCACGTTGAATTTGAAAGTCAATCCGGTGAGTCACTACACGCAGAACATCCGCATTTGCGAAGGTGAAAAGCTGACAGTAGGGGATACCAGCTACACAACGGCCGGCACATATTTTAAAAATATCCCGCAGGTCACGGGTTGCGACAGCATTGTCACCACCATTCTGGAAGTAATTAGCATTGACCTTTCGGTATCTCCTACATTATCCATCACGCAGGGTGACAGCATTCAGGTGGAGGCACTCGCCACGCCGACGGGCGAATACCGGTATCGCTGGGATCAGCCGGGTTTGTCTTGTTCCGATTGCCCCGATCCGTGGGTTTCGCCACAGGTTTCGACACTTTTCAAATTGCAGGTGACAGACCCGGATGAGGTTTGTAACAAAACGGCCCGGGTTCAGGTATATGTAAAACCGTGCGGCGTTTATGCGCCGGAGGCATTTTCACCGAATCACGATGAAATGAATGAGGTGTTCTTTGTGTATGGGAATAGATGCGTTAAAATGATTCGGGAAATGGCCATATTCAACCGCTGGGGACAAGTTGTTTTTCAAAAAGCTAATTTCCCGGCATCTGATCCGGCCTCGGGCTGGGATGGTACTTATCATGGTCAGCTCACCGAGGCGGGCATTTATCCCTATAAAGTAAAAGTTGAGCTGAACGATGGATCGGTGATCGATCAGGATGGTTCGGTGCACCTTTTGCGTTAAGTACGATTTTTTCGTTTTTTTTCAGGTTCATGTCTTATTGCGTCATTCTCATTTGTAGTGAGGTTGAAAAGATACTTGATCACTAAAAAAGAGACAAAAATGGGAACGTTAAGCACATTCAATTTTCTGACATTAAACGGATTCTACAAAGGCGTTGATGAGGATATCAGCTGGCACCGCCACGGCGGTGACGAAAGTAGTTTTGCTTCTGAACAAATGGAAGGGAGAAAATCAATTCTGGTTTTTGGACGCGTTACATATGAGAGTATGTCGAGCTGGTGGCCTACTCCGGCGGCCCTGGAAACGATGCCTGACGTGGCAAAAGGCATGAACGAATCGTCCAAAATTGTTTTTTCCACCACAATGGAATCTGCCGATTGGGAGAACACCACACTGATCAGAGGCAATTTGATCGAGGAAATCAAAAAGCTGAAAGCCGATCCCAATGTGCAATTGACGATCCTGGGAAGCGGAAGTCTGGTAGCGCAGCTGGCAGATGCCGGACTCATCGATCACTATGCCATAATGATCGATCCCGTCGCGATCGGCGAAGGAACTGCATTGTTTTCAGGCATGAAAACCAAGCTGGATCTGAAATTGGTCGATACGCAGACTTTTAATAGTGGCGTTATCCTGGTTAATTACATCCCTTTGGAGAGAAGTTTGTGAAGACTGACCCAGTGAAGATACCGATGTGAGATTTTACACTTGTTATGTAAAGGCAATATGATACCATTTACAAAATTACCATTCAAGATCAACCAGGTTTACTTGACGTCGGATACCCATTATGGGCACAAGAATATTTGTTCGGCTACTACATCCTGGGAAGCAGAGAATGCAGCTAACTGCCGGATTTTCAGTAGTATACCAGAAATGAACGATGCGATTGTGAATGGGATTAACGCAGTGGTACGAAAGACGGATTTGTTAATCCATTGCGGCGACTGGTCATTTGGAGGTAAGGAAAATATTTCGATTTTCCGGGAAAGGATCGTTTGCGACAATGTGATCTTAATTCAGGGAAATCACGATCATCATGTGTCCCCGGAATTCCTGGAATTCACCCATGACTTTCTCGCTTTTCACCAGATCGGTTTTTTTCAGGTTGAGTCATTGAAATTTGTGTGCGCCCATTATCCCATGGCGATCTGGCATCAATCACATCATGATGTACCCTTGTTTTACGGACACGTACATGGTTCGTACGAGAACGTAGGTAAATCGTTAGATGTAGGAATTGACAATATTTATAAGTTGAAACAGAGGTATACGCCAATTTCTTTGCAGGAGGCTTACAGTATTTGCCAGAAGAAGCCGGCGTTTTTAGAATCACACCATAACGAATTCACGAGTTAACCTTATCAGATAATAACTGATCCGGTGCATCATTATCTATAACTCTAACATCCCATTTGAACCATAATATGGAAGAATACATCGTTTTCATGCGCCTGGACCTCATTACCAAAGATGCGCAGCCTTCGCCTGAGCAGATGCAGGTCTATATGAAACAGTACCAGGATTGGGTAGGAGGGATTGCGGCGCTGAATAAGTTCGCGGGAGGGAAAGGATTGTCGACAGAAGGTAAAGTGGTGACTTATGGCGATGTGGTGACGGATGGACCATTTGTCGAGCTGAAAGAATCCATTGCGGGTTTTATTATAATAAAAGCCGAAAGTCTGGAAGAAGCAACGGAGCTCGCCAGCGCTTGTCCGATTCTGAAAGGTCCGGGAAATAGTGTCGAGGTCAGGAAGATCTCTCAGGTTCATCCCAACTAACTTTTTGGCTGGTTCATGCATTCAGCAGAGCTTATTCCGCACCTGTTCAGGACAGAATATCGGAAGATCGTCTCGGTACTATGCCGCCGGTTCGGATTTCAGAAAATTGAGGTTACGGAAGACATTGCCAGTGACACGTTTCTTACGGCTGTACAATCGTGGGGGATCGAAGGAACTCCGCCGAACCCGGCTGGCTGGCTGTACCAGGTTGCCAAAAATAAGGCTAAAAATCACCTGCACCGACATGCCATTTTGGAAGAAAAAATCCTTCCGGAAATTAAATCTGAAATGCATTCGGACGAAAATGAAATTGATCTGTCGCCGCAAAATATTAGTGATAGTCAGCTGCAAATGATGTTTGCGGTTTGTCACCCGGCTGTTTCTACGGAGTCTCAGATAGGTCTTGCTCTCCGCATTCTCTGCGGGTTTGGGATTGAAGAAATCGCGGACGCATTCCAGACTAACAAGGATACGATCAATAAACGGCTTCTGCGCGCGAAGGAGAAGCTCCGTGCAAAAAAAATTGCCATTGAGCTGCCCGCTACCACGGAAATCGAAGCCAGGCTGGAGCCAGTTTTGACTACCATCTATTTGCTGTTTAACGAGGGATATTATTCAATTAGTAAAAATAAAAACCTGCGAAAAGAGCTTTGTTTGGAGGCAATGAGGCTTTGCACGATGCTGATAGAAAACGAGCCGACCAACAAGCCACAGGTGAATGCATTGCTTTCGTTGATGTGTTTTCATGCGTCCCGGTTTGACGCGCGAATGAACGAGCAGGATGAGCTGGTGATTTATGAAGAGCAGGATACCGCCTTATGGAACGTCGATCTGATCAGTAAAGGCGGCTACTTTTTGCAGCGCTCGGCCAGTGGAAATACGCTTTCAAGGTATCATCTTGAAGCTGGAATTGCTTACTGGCACACTCAAAAGGCAGATTCAGCGGAAAAATGGAAAGGCATTTTGCAGAATTATGATCTGCTCCTTCAAATCAGGTATTCGCCCGTCGCGGCATTGAACCGCACGTATGCATTGTCCAAAGTATATGGAAATGAAACGGCGATCCGTGAGGCGGAAAGGCTTGGCCTCACGGAAAACCATTTTTACTATCTGTTGCTGGGGGAATTGTATAAAGAAATTGATCCAAAACAGGCTTTGGAAAACCTGGAAAAAGCATTCGCATTGGCGAAAACAGAAACCGAAACTCAAGCGATCCGGAAAAAGATCGCGACGATTTCCCATTTGCACTAACCGTCTGCTACGCTCCCCGATACGCCTTCTCCAAAGCAGCAAGATCCATCTTTTTCATTTCCATCATGGCTGCAAAGGCGCGCTGATAGCCCGGGTCGTCCGGATTTGAACCCATTTCTTCCAACATTGTCGGAACCACCTGCCATGAAACGCCATATTTGTCTTTCAGCCAGCCGCATTGCTGCGCATTAGGATCGCCGCCTTCGCCGAGCTTTTCCCAGTAATAATCGATTTCTTCCTGGGTTTTACAATCGACAATGAACGAGATCGCCTCATTGAATGTGAATACCGGGCCGCCATTCAGGTTTACAAATGTCTGACCGTCAAGCTCGAATTCGACGGTCATCACCTGTCCGGCTTCCTGGCCATGGATTTCCTGGCCTACACTACTGTAATAGGTTGTCTTCGTTATTTTCGAATTTTTGAAAATGGAAGTGTAAAACTTCGCAGCTTCCTCGGCCTGGTCCGCGAACCAGAGATTTGGTGTGATTTTTTGTAATGCCATGTCTTTGAATGTTTTCTGATGAATTTGTTGAACAAAATTAACGTCAGCCTACATCCTGGCTACTGTGTAAAACCGACAAAAAAGAGGGGCAATCACGCCAGCGTTTACTTTCCTTTGGCTGCTCTGGCTTTGCGGAAACGATCGAAGAAATAACTGTTGACGCGAATGAAGATGAAAAGTCCAATGAGGATCAAAACCGCATTGAGCTTATAAGAAAACCCGACAAATTTTTCCTTTCCGTCCAGCGTAAGTTCGAAACGGAGCCACGAGCGTTCGGCGCTCGTCGTTACCTTGTCAAATGGCATGGCTTCGTCGTAAACGATTTCGGTTATAAAACGGCCGGTAGTATCCATATAGCCGTATTTACCATTCATCCGGACCATCGAAATGCCGTGATTATAGTAGGAGGCGAAATCATATTTTAGTGGGGTTCTGATCTTTCCCTTTTTGTCGATATGTCCAAATTTTCCATTGATAGCGACTGCCGAACGGTCTTCTTCGGTGAAGCCCGTGGCCTCGTCGTACAAAAAGTCGATCCGTGTTTTGCCGGTTTTGTCAATGCAGCCCCATTTGTTATCTTTTTTTACCCAAAACAAACCTGCAGTAGGTTTCCGCGTATCGGTATACAAAAACGGAACGATGATGTCGCCGGTGAAGACATTGATATACCCAAACTTGTTACCGTACTGCACACGTTCCATACCCTGACCGGAAAATTCGTAGGTCGGGTCAATATCGTCGAGCGAAACCGGCACTTTCAGGATCATATTTTTATCGATGATGCCGTATTTACCATTATAAAGGAAGTGGTAAATGTATTTCGATTCTTTAATCTCTTTTTCGATGAATGGGCTGAAATTCCAGTTCAGGATAAAAAGATCCTTCTTTTTCCACCAGATCACATCTTCTTTGCAATCGTGGCTGCATAAGAATTCTACTTCGGCCTTCGAAATCAGAAAGTCGTTTTTAAAGTAGTGAATGGGAATCTTATAAATGGTATTTCCCTCATTATCAATGTAAGACAAGCCGTACTGTTTTCCTTCCGGGTAAATAACCCAGGTTTTTCCGTCGCGAAATTTGTCAGTAGAAATGTAAGCTGGTTCTATCACCACCTTGCCTTGTTTATTAATAAAACCATGTTGGAACACGCCATTCGAATCCGGTGTCATCGGAACAAATTCGGCCAGGCCTTCCGAAAATTCACCAATATCCCGAAATGCGGGACTTATTCTTTTTCCATCCGCGTCGAGAAGAAAGGTTTCGTACGACCGGCAAGGAATTGCTACTTTTTTTGCTACATATACGCCATTATACTCGCGATATTCATTGTACTCTTTGATCCACGCCTTCCCCGCAGAGGTACCGGACTGGGCAAACAGATACTGGGTTTGAAGCAGGGTTAGCAGGAATAGGAATAAACGAAAAGCCGAAAGAAACATCCAGGACGTGTTATTTGATCAGATCTGATTATGAAAAGAATGGCTAATATAAAAAACCGGGCCTTTCAAAGTTGATTCCTGGTTACTTTATTATTAAACATCCGGGTTGCCAGCTGCTTGGCTTCGTCGGTAACTTCGCTGGGATAAAGGTTTAATTCCAGAATGCGGATTGCATTTGTGTCCGTGAGTACACCGGTCTTAATCTTGTAGTCGAATATAAGCTGGTCGCTCTCAACGGTTTCTGTAAAATGGAAAGTCTTGAAAGTGTCTGTCAATAGATCGGCCAGTTGAAGATCGTGGGTAGCTGCGAAGACGAGGTTGTCATGTTTGGTCAGATACTCCAGTACCGCTTTTCCGGAGGCTACACGCTCAACAGTATTGGTACCTTTGAACATTTCATCCAGTAAAAAGAGATTTTGAAAGCCGGATCGACTTTCTTCCAGCAACGCTTTCACGGCCAGCACTTCTTCGAAATAGTAACTTTTTTCATTCAACAAATCATCGGAAATCCGTATCGCAGAATTCACTTTCAGCATGGGGATCCGGAATTCCCGGGCAAAGCAAGTGTTGATAGTCTGGGCAAGGATCGCATTAATGCCAATGGTCCGGATGAATGTCGTTTTGCCGGACATATTAGAGCCGGTCAGCAAAGCCGATTTACCAGTAATGTCAATGGAATTGGCGACGGATTGATAGATGAGAGGATGATAAATATCGACCGCAGTCAGTCTTTTTTTGTTTTTATCAATCGACGGAATGCAGAAAGATGGCAATTCGTCGCGCAGAAAACTGATCGACATGGCTACGTCGGTCTCTCCGATGTAGGTGTAAATTTCCTGGATCTCGGTCCTTTTCTTATCGAGTTGATTCAGAACATGATAAAGTGCCAGTGGTTCGATCAGGAAAAGGGCTTTTATCAATTCCAGAATATGTTCGACCAAAAGTCCGATTTCACTTTGCAGCTTCGCTTCCAATCTGAAAATAGACATCGGAACGCCCAGGCTTTCAATGGCTGCAATGGATTTCCGGATTTCAGGGTGATCGTCCCCCATGCCTTCAAGCTCCGAGATTTTCTTAGCTGCCCAGGTCATCCTCGACAGTTGCGGAATAGAGTTCGCGTATTGGTACAGATTATTTTTGTTCCAATAATGAAAACCGAAATTGACCGCCAGTAACACAACCAGCGCAATAAACGCTTGCGGGAAAACAAACAAAAGCAATACGGAACTCACGGAAGCCAATGACAAAAGTGGGATAATCCAAAACCAGCCCGGCTTTTGTATGTGCTCCCTCAAAAACAAGGACACTATGTAGTAGGCATTTGTGCTTTGCAGCGTTCCGAGTTCAAGCAGAACCGCATCTTTTAATTCCGGTTTATCCTTGAAAATTTTTACCTTTTTCTCAAACCGCTCTGTGCGGAGAGTATCATCAGGAATGGTCCGCAGTGTATGATAAAGAAACTGTTGTCCCACTTTTGAAACCGTGCGATCGATGAACATAAACACTTCTTCCATATCCAGATCCTGAAACGTCCGGTCTGAAATTACCTGGTGAAAGCGTTTTTTATCAGTTAAATGGAAGAAACGTTCGACATTAAAAAAGTCGATCGTTTCTTGTTTTATTTTATGAGCATGTTCTTTAAGCCTGGCAAGCTGTTTCTTTTTGGATTCGGGCATGTTGATGAATTAGAGTATCCGTTGTGAAAATGGTTATTTTCCGCGGTTTTACTGCATTCGTTGATCGTTAATCCATTCATCCAAAGAACCTGAACCTCATTATAGTTGCCGCAAGGATAAATGCATCAAAAGAACCTTAATTGCAGTACTGTGAAAGTAACTGTCCATTACTTACTCTAAACTCAACCTCATGCTTCGTTATTTAAAACAAATCTGCCTGACTTTATTCATATTCTCAGCGCTATCAGCCTGTGAAAAAAAGGACCCGAAGCATGTAAAATTGACGGTTCAGCTTAACAAAGCGAAAAATGCCCGGATTGATATCGTCAGCAATAATATGCTCAATGGCGACTCCATTTTGCTTGCCACGTCTACGCTTGATAGTACTGGTTCCGGCATCATCGAGTTCGCACTCGAGAAGCCGATTTTTACCACAATTCAATGCGCCGATCAGTATTACCAGCTTTACCTTACTCCGGGAGATGAGTTAAAAGTGGAGCCGGACACGAGCAAAACGGGTGATGGCGTCAGGTATACCGGCGATGGTGCGAGCGTACAAAAGTATTTGAAGGCCACAAGCAATTTGCAGCAGAAATACGAGAATGTAGACGGAGTTTGGTCAATAGAGGCAAAGCTGGAAGATTACCTTGTCCGGCTCGATTCATTGAAAAAGGGTTATGCCCGGTATTATGACGCGCTCTCTAAAAATGGGGACGTGAGCAAAGAAGCGCTGAGTATCCTTGCGGTTAAGAATAAAATGAACTTATACTTTTATCAGCAGAATTATGCGAGATCGAATTTCGATGCAGAGAGTGGAAATGTGGAAATGCCGGCCGTGATGGCCGATTTTTTAAGAGAATTGCCCGATGATTCGATCGCTTTGCAAACTCAAATGTACGAATACCGGCTCGTTTTGACTTTTTATCTTCAATCACGGATTTTTGCAGATGTATGGAAGAAACTGAATAGCGCAAAAACGAAGTATTCAGATCGCGATCTCCCGGGCATTGTAGAAAAAGAAATCGAAAGCCGCCCGATATCTCCGGCTCTTAAGGAGCATTTTCGCGCGGCGAACATCGACTATTCGGTCAGAATGGATGGATTGTCGCCTGAGCTTAAAATGCTTCGGACGAACTTTCTGAAAGACGCGAAGACAACCTTATATACGGCTGCATTAAACAAAAGTTTTGCAAAATGGGAATCTCTGGAACCGGGCAAACCTGCTCCGGATTTTACAGGTACTACTCCCGATGGCAAAAGCATTTCATTGAGCAGTCTGAAGGGAAAAGTGGTTTACGTCGATGTTTGGGCGACGTGGTGCGGGCCATGCAGGGCGGAATTTCCACATTCAAAAAAACTTATGAAGGAATTTGAGGGAAATGACAAAATCGCCTTCCTGTTTTTATCGACCGACTCGGACCGGGATGAATGGAAGAAATTACTGCCCGACAAAAGCATTCCGAAAGGCATTCACATGCACCAGAAACAAGACAGACAACCCGACGCGATCTGGGAGAATTATCACCTTTGGGGCATCCCAAGATACATTCTGATCGATCAGGAAGGGAAAATGATCATGGCGCACGCACCGCGGCCGTCGTCCGGGGAAGTAGGCAAGCTGTTGCGCGAAAAAATTAAAATCTAAATTTGTTCATACTCAGACCAAATCCCAACCTTTTCGCGGCTTGCGGGAAAGCAGCCGGTTTGCTTCTTTATCGCCGACAAATTTTTCTTTCTCCGCATTCCAGGTAAGCTCTCTTTTCAGACGGTAAGAGATCAATCCCAAATGCATTGGAATGGTCATTTCGCGCGCATACCGCAGGTTTGACTCCGGTTGTTTTCTCGATTTGACGGAGTCGACGAAATTTTGCTGGTGGCCTGGCGATCTTGGATTGGTAATGGGGATGGTTGGAATATCGTTGACGGTTTCTCCATTGATCGTGATCGATCTGGTGTTATAATCACAGGTTAATGTGCCTTTATCTCCCTCAAAATGTGCCCCGATTCCTTTTTCGGCAGCTCCGGGAACATTTGGCGGCGCCATCGTCCAAAGAATTTTCAACCCGTCGAATTCGTAATCCACATCGAGCGTCTTCGGTGCATCAGCGATTCCCGTGTAACCCACTCCCCGCGCATTGATCTTTTTCAATCCTTTTGGTGAAATGGAAGAATACACGACATCGGCAATGTGACACCAGAAATCTGCAAACTCACCTCCCGAGTAATCCAGGAAATACCGGTACGTAAAGTGACATTTTTCAGGAATGTATTCGGTAAAAGGGGCGGGCCCTAGCCACATATCCCAGTTCAGCGTTTTGGGGACAGCCTGCACAGTGGGCGACCCGAGTTCTTTTGTATTAGCGGTTTTCCATAAACGAACAGTATGTACATTTCCGATCGCCCCGGATTTAATGATCTCGACTACCCGGTGAAAGTTATCGCCCGCATGGATCTGGTTTCCCATTTGAAAAATGCGGTCGTGCTTTTCCATGTGTTTCAACATCATCTGACCTTCTTTCAAGCTATATGAAAGCGGTTTTTCACCATATACATCTTTTCCAGCCTGGAATGCGAGAGTTGCGATCTGCGCGTGCCAGTGGTCCGGCGTGGCGACGGTTATGGCATCTATGTCTTTGCGTTCGAGTATCTTACGGAAATCGCCGTACAGTTCCGGTTTTGCATTGGGCTGCATGGTGAGAAGCTTTTCTTTTGTTTGGCCCAAATGCAGTTCGTCCACATCACAAAGCGCTACGATCTCAACTTCGGGAAGGGCAGCGAACCATTTCATGTGGTTGTTGCCCATTCCGCCAAGACCAATATGCGCTATCCGCAGACGGTCGCTGGCAGCTACTTTGCCGTAAAGCGATGGTAATATTGAGAAGCCAAGTGCGCCGAGGCCGGCCATTTTAACAAAATCTCTGCGATTGGTATGAACGCTCATTAGGTCAGGATTTTTAGGAATATCTATTTAAAACCCAATTAAGCACAAAAATTACTAAGACAGATGAGAACCGTCTGAAAAATTCCCTGACAACGGGATTTCAACGCGGGCGCAGATATGGAGATAACTCCATCACATCTACTTTCAGAAGCCGGCTTTTAAAAAGGTCGGCTTTGTATTTGAAAATAAAATTGCGCAGCGACATGCCGGTGCGGTTCATCACATGAAGATTGGCCACTTCTTCGGATATATTGAACCGCAAAAGCAGTTCAGGAATGCGGATCGACCGGTTATGATGAAGTTCCTGGCGCACATACTCCACGAGGTGCTCGGTCAGAACTTGCTGGGAAATTTTTTCCTCCGACTTCTTGCCCGCAAAATTGTTCCGTGCTAACACAGTCACAATCAGTTCAATGCTTCCTTTTATCAACTTTAAGTGAGAAGACGGTTTTTGTGTTATTTCAAACGAAATCTGATTAATTAGATAGTTGACAGTTTGGCTGTCACGTTCGTTTGCAAGTGGTTTACCCTGAGGTAGCAAAATGTCTTTACATAGATTTTCGGCTTGCTTATAAGTGTCTGCAAAATCCGGACTGAACGCCTTTTTACTCTGAAAATCATCTGCCAGATAGGTATCGAATGCCATGATCAAAATCTCCGTGTTATTGTCTTCCTGGAATACAGGATGCTGGTCGGGTTTCAGGTAAATGAGGCCGGACTTTGTATAAGAATGGATCACGCCTTCCAATACAAACTGTCCCTGACCGGAAAGGATGAAAATGATCCGGTAATGCTGCAATTGATCGGGGCTGGTTTCCCAGGTGCGTGTTTTAATTTGAAGTAAATGGAATTTTTTATGAGCGCTAAACTTGATCACTGACATATCACAAACCGGATTTCTACAAACCCAATTTTAAAAATCACACGATCAATCGAAATTTAAAATCTCTAAATGCCTTTTTTCGCAGTGTAAGCCGCCATTTTACCATGCAGAGCTAAATCAGTATTACCGGCCCAGCCAGTTTTTAAATTCAGTAATGCGCTCAGAGCTGACAAAAACTTCCTGGGATGAGACCGGATGGAGGTCGATTTTGAGCTTGCCGGCAGAAATGGAATGGATATCACGAATCGCCTCGACGGAAATAAGCAGCGTGCGGTTAATGCGAAAGAAATTCACCGGATCGAGCAATTGAGAAAGTTTTTCCAAACTGTACTCCACCGCAAAATGCCGCCCATCGAACAACCGCAGAAAAGTAGCCCGTTCTTCGATGGTGAAATAGGCTATCTCAGAAGTTTTAAATGTGAAAATCCGCGAGCCCGCCGTTACCAGAAAACGGTCTTTGTATTTCGGTAACCGGGGAGCGGTCGATTCTGCTTCAACGATTTTCTTGAATTTGGCAAGCGAACCTTGTAATTCGAGCGGGTTAACCGGTTTCAAAAGGTAATCAATAGTATGCGTTTTGAAGGCCTTCTGCATGTAGTCGTCAAATGCAGTCGTGAAAATGATCGGGATCATCAGGTCCAGGCTCTCAACGATCCGGAAGCCGTTGTCGTCTTCGAGGTGAAGATCCAGGAAAATCAGGTCTGGCTGCGTGTTTACGGCGTTATTCAGATATGCGATTGTTTCAAAGGCCGAAGGAAACATCCCTAGTACCCGAATGGTAGGATCAATGGCCAGTATCAGTTTTTGCAGGCGTTCCGCGCTCAGTTCTTCATCTTCAACGATCAGCACATTCATGAAATCAGCGGAATTTTTACGATAAAATGATCCTTCGTTTTGTCAATAAGAACATCTTTGTTCAAAAGCAATTTATACCGGTTGACGATGTTTTTCAGTCCAAGCCCCGTAGTCGGTTCGGCCAATTTGCGGAGCTGTAACGGATTGCTTACGACGAGCATTTTCTCGTCAATAGAAATGCTGATCGTTAATGGATTGGTAACGGACATGGTATTGTGTTTTACAGCGTTTTCAATCAAAAGCTGTAACGTGAGTGGAATGACCGAATACTGTTCCAGATCTTCCCTGGTCAGTTTTACGTCCATAATGACCTTGTCGGTGAACCGGGTGCGGAGCAGGTAAATGTAGGTTTCAAGAAATTTGATCTCCTCTTCTAGACTGATCTGATGCAACTCAGCCTGTTCCAGAATGTAACGGTAGGCCAGTGACAGCTGCTGGATAAATTCGCTCGACTTCTCCGGTTTCGACTCCACCAGCGACGAAAGCACGCTCAGGTTATTAAACAAAAAATGCGGGCTGATCTGATTCTTTAATGCTAGGAAACGTGCACTCATATTCTCTTTTTCGAGCTTTTCAGAATCCACCAGCAGCTTCTTCAGCTTTTCCTGCACCTGATTATTTACACACAAATAATAGGCTGCGATCAAAGCCAGAATTGTCAGCGCCTCATTGGCCCGTTGCCGGATCGGTCTGATAGCCTGCCAGTTTGGGTCGCGGAGAAATGGACGCGGCATACTGCTCCAGATATGGTCCATCACTCCCCACGCCATTACAAGTAAAAAGTTAAACAAAATAGCCAGTAAAATGGCTGGTACCAATGCAATCAGCTGGTTGGAAAGTTTGAATTCAACCGAATTGTTACTCCCCGTGAACGCAGCAACCTTTTGTAAACACCAGTCGACCAGATAAATCCAGCTGGTATAGAAAACCGTGCTGATCGCGATCTCTATCCCGAAAAGCGGGAGCCTGTTCGAAATATAGTCGAAATGGCCCGGCGCAACGTTTATGTAAGTCCGTAATGGGATGTAAATGAGCGCCAGAGCGAAACCTAGCAGCCATTTCCGACCAAAATTATAACGCCGCATTTAATGTGAGTTAGCAAGCAGGTTCCGATAGTCGTATTTCTGGTAGTCCTGGGTTTTGTCCTTCTCCTTGTAAACCTCGATCAACTCGTTTTTAACTTCTATCCGCAACCAGTATTCCGGTTTTATATGTGAAAAAGAGCTCAGTTTCAAAACGATGTTCGCATTCAGTTTTCGTTCGCCCGTCAGATATTTATGCAGATTGCTATCCTTCATTTCAAACAGCTCCGCAAGCTTTTTTAAGCTGATATTCAAGGTGTTCAAATACATTTTAACAAAGTCCAGAATCCGCAGTTTATCATCATAATTTTCATTTTCGATGTAATCTTCAATCTGGTATTGGATTGCCAGCAGCTCATTCCGCAGCTTCCGGTCTTTGGACTGCTTTTTGGAGTGTGAAAGGACAAAGTCTTTGAGGCCTGCCTTTTTTTCATCGTTCCAGATTTCCTCAGGCTGAATTTCGTTGTTCTTTGTCATAACAGTTGGTTCAAATATTTATCAATCAGAGCTTCCCCTTTTTCCGGAGAAATGACCATCGTCGTTTCTCCATACCTTAATGCACCATACTTCATGCAATAAATCGTCATCAATTTTATCTCATCCTCCTTATGTGCTTCCATCACATCAAATGCAAGCCAGCCTTTGAAATGGTCTTTTCCGTGAATAAAACTCAGCCGACAGGCATAAGCAATAAGACACCCGGCTACGCGATCAAAAACTTTACTATCTCCTTTGTTATGAGGAGCAATTTCAATGTAGGCCATATAAGGTTCGCCTGCACCTTTGACTTGAAATATCAAACAGCCTTCTATCACATCCGGCGTGTCCTCACAAATAAGTATGAATGTTTGGTAATGTGGTTTTTGAGAATGCTTTCGGAAATTAAACCGCCAGCCATCGGTAAATGAAGGCAAAATATGGCCTGACGCCGGGATGATACTGCAATCAACAAACTGGCCATCGCTGTTTCTCGTGACGTGCATAAATATAGTATGTGAAGGTACGCAAAATTATACGATTTGTATAATCTTCAATCCATTTTTTTTCAAAGTTGCAAGATTTTCTCTCTCGAAAAAATCCCGATTTGTAATTTTCGCTAACCGGATTTTTTAAGCCGCATCCTGCATGGAAATTGAACTTTCTTCCGCGCGGAACACCTTTTCTATTTAAAGAGTTACACGTGCGTTTTAAATCGGATCATTGCAATCATGGAAATAGGAATCAGTATGTTCGGCGATTTGTCGTTTGACAAGGCAACCAGTTCATTTCAGTCCCCTCAGCGGCGGTTACAGGATATGCTGGAAGAAATAAAGCTCGCCGACGAGGTTGGGCTGGATGTATTCGGAATTGGTGAGCATCATCGGTCGGAATATGCCGTATCAGCTCCGGAGATCATTCTGGCGGCTGCCGCTTCGGTTACCAAACGAATCAAATTGACGAGCTCGGTAACTGTGTTAAGTTCAAATGATCCGGTGAGGGTCTATCAGAATTTTTCAACCATCGATTTACTGTCAAACGGGCGCGCTGAAATTACCGTCGGCCGGGGCAGCTTCATCGAGTCATTTCCATTGTTCGGATATAATCTCGACGATTATAACGGACTTTTTACGGAGAAGCTGGAATTATTAAAACAAATCAACGAAACCCAGACCATCAGTTGGAAAGGAAAATTCAGGGCGGCATTGGATAGCCAGGAAGTATTACCGAGACCAGCCCATGGAAAGCTGGATATCTGGATCGCAGTAGGAGGGACGCCGCAGTCCGTTGTCCGGGCAGCCAAACTTGGTTTCCCTCTGATTATCGCCATTATTGGCGGACAACCTGCACAATTCCAGCCGTTTTTTGAACTATATAAAACCGAGTATATCAAAGCCGGCCACGACCCCGCAACCATGCAGCTGGCCACTCATTCACATGGATTGGTGGGAGAAAACGGAGCTGCGCTCGCTGACTCCTATTTCCCTAGCTACGCCTCCCAAATGGACCGGGTAGGCCGCAGCAGGGGATGGGCGCCATATAGCAGACAACAGTTCGAGGGTGGTCGCACCATCGACGGTGCATTGTTTGTAGGCGACCCCAACCAGGTGACAGAGAAGATCCTGCAAAACCAGGAAATGTTCGGACTGACCCGTTTCCTTTTACATACCGATGTAGGCGGGCCTGCTCATGCCGACCTCATGAAATCCATCGAGCTTTTAGGTGATAAAGTGGCCCCGGCAGTTCGCAAAGCACTGAATCACTCCTAATTATCTCATACAACTTGACAAATCCCGTTGAATATGAGCAGTAGTACCCATATAAATGGGTAGTAGTATCCATTTTCCGGGGCAGTAGTGACTACTAGTTTTGTGGTGTAAAAAAGATGACCAAGTCTTTTGAAAAACCACAAAACTAAGTAGCCATGAAAAAAGCAATGCATGTAGTGATGGGCGTGACACTCGCCGCCCATATTTTTAGCTGTGACCCGCCGAAGGATTCCATTATCCCGGATCCCCAGGAAATTCCCGGCACCGTATCCGGCGCCGTTACGCCGGTTGGGGCCGTCTATGGCGAAGCTGTAACCGCAAAAATTGGCCCCGCCGGAGGGATCATCAGTTCAACAGACCAGCGGATCAGGGTCTCGATTCCTGCCGGTGCGCTATCAGCCGAACAAACGATTTCGATACAATCCCTCACAAATCAGTGCCCCATGGGAAAAGGAGCGGCTTTTCGGTTGATGCCTCATGACATTACATTTTCCAAACCCGCTTCCATTACATTCCATTATGATCGCGAAGACATCAACGGATCCGCGCCTGAACTGATGCGAATTGCGTATCAGGATGAAAAAGGGATCTGGCAATCACAGCCGCTAAAAACACTTGATACGGCAACACACCAGGCTGTAGTGGAAACCACGCATTTCAGCGACTGGGCGCTGTTTCAAACCATGTGCATTTACCCGAACAGCTCTATTCTGAGTCCTGGTGAAAATGTCAGACTGCGAGCCTTACAAGTTATTAAAATTGGGGAAGGAGATTGGACCGGACCTATCTATGGCCCCGAGCGAGTTCCTGACAAACAGATTGACAAATGGGCATTGAATGGGGAAGGGGTACTGACGTACGAGGAATCCATTGGCGACTATCTCGCCCCTGACTGGATCCCGGCGACAAATCCGGCAGCAGTAAGTGTCTTCCTTAAGATATCAGTCAACAACAATGGCACGACGTTTAATGATATTCGTTTGGTATCCAATCAGTTTGTGGCTCCGGAAGGACTTTCGGTACAGCTCGATGATGGCGACTGGCATACCTATGCAGGCGGTGCGAACATTAACGGAACGCAGAACATTATCCAGGGCAGAGATGGAGCGGAATTCGCCACAGTAACCTGGAAAGGCGCACCCACCGGGACATTTCACTGGACGAAAGGAACTGACGTCACATTCAATCTTAATAAACCTAAACTGATTTACCAGCATATATATGGAACCGCCGCGTCTGTAAGCGGAGGTTCACTGATGGTCGATAACACAGACAAAACCTGGGTGACGGGGATGTTTACAGTACTTCCCGCGGGATATGTCGATGTCCGCAAAGGAAACCCGGAGCTCGGCATTTCGAGTGTCAAAGGAGTTTTTCGGGTAAAACGAGTTAACTAAAATCAAATCTTTCAAATAAATCCATTCTCAGTATTAGCCATGAAAAAAATACTTTTTGCAAACATGCCGTACGACGGCCATTTCAATCCGCTGACCGGTATCGCCATGCACCTTAAATCGCTGGGACACGATGTCCGCTGGTATTCAGGAAGCTATTATCAGCCCAAAGCAGAAAAGTTGGGCATACCGTTTTATCCCTTCAAAAAAGCGCTCGATTTCAATCAGCACAATGTAAATGAAATCTTTCCGGAACGGGTAAAGCTGGGAAGTCAGCTCAAAAAGTTGAAATATGATCTGAAAACATCCTTTGTACTAAGGTCTACGGAATTTTATGAAGACATTCGGGAAATTAACGAATCGTGGTGTTTTGACTTGATGATCAGTGATATAGCATTTACCGGACTTCCTTTTGTGAAAGAACTGCTCAACAAAAAAGTGATTTCGATCGGCGTATTTCCATTGACCGAAAATTCCAGGGACCTGCCGCCTGCCGGCCTGGCCATGCTTCCATCTGAAACTTTTTGGGGGAGAAGAAAGCAGGATATTCTGCGGTTTGTTGCCGATCAGGTTATCTTTCGGGAGTCGGCGGTATTATTCCGGAAGATGTTTCAGGAATACGGTATTAAGCCGGCGAATGGAAATCCTTTTGACATTCTGGGACAAAAATCGAATCTGCTGTTGCAAAGCGGGAGTCCCGGTTTCGAATACAAACGCAGCGACCTGAGTGAAAATATCCGGTTTGTAGGTGCATTGCTTCCCTTCTCGTCAGGGACTCAAAAAGCATTTGAGCCGGGCGATAAATTAAAAGGATATGAAAAGGTAATTCTGGTCACGCAGGGGACTTTGGAAAAAGATCCGGAAAAGATCATTATCCCCACATTAGAAGCTTTCAAAGACAGTAAATACATGGTAATCGCAACCACGGGCGGCTCCCGGACCGAAGAGTTGCGGAAACGGTTTCCATACAAAAATATCATCGTCGAAGATTTTATTCCATTCAATGACATCATGCCGCATAGCGATGTGTACATTACCAATGGAGGTTATGGCGGGGTGATGCTGGGCATTGAAAACGAGCTTCCAATGCTGGTAGCAGGTATTCATGAGGGTAAAAACGAGATCAATGCGCGCGTTGGCTATTTTAAAATTGGTATAGATCTGAAAACCGAATTCCCAAATCCCGGACAGATCCTGAAAAACATCGAGACGATTTTGACGGATAGTGAATACAAATCCAATGTGAAAAAGCTTAGCCGGGAACTCAAAGAATACGACACAATTCGTCTTTGTGAGAAGTATGTCAATGAAGTTCTGGAGATAGGGAACGAGCGAATGGAAGTAAAATTTGAATATCTTTAAATCATTAATCACCTCTCTGTATCAGCGCCTAACATGCCAGGATTTCCAAATTCCGCTCAATGGCTTTTGCTCATTACCCTTGTGCTGACACCGGGTTTGACAACAGGTTCCGAGCCCGAGCCGCAGGCCATCGTTTTGAATGCCGAAAGTTCCGGATTTCTGGTGGGGAGGAAAATGTTGATCCTGGAAGATAAGACCAATGCACTTTCCTTTTCAGAGATTCTGGAAAGGAAAATGCGTTTTCGACCTGTCGACCAGGATATCCTCAATGTCGGGCCGACCCGTTCCACCTACTGGATCTATTTCCGGGTTGAAAACCGCACTTCCAGAGAATGGTTCCTGCATGTGGGAACGCCATTTATGAAGGAAGCAGAACTTTTTCAGCAGACAAAAACCGGTCATTATAAAAAGGCATTTGAAAGTTCCGCCCGGCCATTCAGCGAGCGAAATATCAAAACGAACCAGCTGATTTTCCCACTGCGCTTGAATGCGGGTGATACCGCAGCCTGTTACCTGCGGGTGAGAAGTAATTCCATTATCAGAGTACCGCTGGAAATCGCTTCAATGCAGCATATTTACGAGCAAAACCAGGTTGCTGACGTGGTAAGCGGCTTTTACTTCGGTCTGATCGCCGCGCTCATCATCTATAACCTGTTTGTTTTTATCTCGATCCGCGAACGGACTTATCTGTATTATGTCGTTTATGTTCTTTTTGTCGCATTTAATATTGGGTACATCAAAGGCTATTTTCTGCAATTTATAGTACCGAACTTTCCTGCGGCGAATCATTCCAATTTTTCCGGCGCAATTGCATTCACTTTTGCCATTTTGTTCACGGATTCTTTCCTTAATACCCGTTATTATTGCCCCAAACTGAGAAGATTGGGCTGGCTGATCTATGCCTCCTGTGCATTCACGTTTATTGTGAGTTTGGCTGGTGAACTGTTACTGGGTTTTTATGTCAACTGGATTACGGTTTTTTCCTTCCTCGTTTATTCCAATGTAATCGGCTTTACCGTGATGGCAAAAGGGTTTGTTCCGGCTAAATATTACCTGATGGGATTCAGTATTCTGGTTGCGGGAATCATCATTTTCATGTTTAAAGACATCGCGCTGATCGAAGAAAACTGGTTCACAGACGGAGCCTACCAGATCGGCTCCGGGCTGGAAGCGATCATTCTTTCCTTCGCGCTCGCCAACAAGCTGAATACATTCAAAAAAGAAAAAGAGCTCACGCAGGCACATGCGCTCGCACAGGCAACCCAGTTTTCGCAGCAGCTGATCGGATCACAGGAAGGTGAAAGGAAACGGGTTGCGGCTGAGTTACACGATAGTTTGGGACAAAGCCTGGGGATGGTGAAAAACAAGGTGTTAATGATCAAAAGGGACGTGGATAAGCCGCAGATCCGCGAAAAACAGATCAACGACCTCGAAGTACTGGTTACCGAAACGATCCAGGAAGTCCGTAACATTTCATACAACCTCAGACCGTTGCACCTGGAACTGCTCGGCATTACCCAATCCATCAGAAGCTTGCTGGAAGATATTGCAGAATCGGGGTTGATAGTGGTGAAAACCGACATTCAACTGATTGACGATCTATTGTCAAAACCGAACGAGATCAATGTTTTCAGGATCGTGCAGGAATGTTTTAACAACATCATCAAACATTCGCACGCCACCCGCGCCGAAATTACCATCCGCACCGACGGAACGTTTATTGCTATCCGTATTGCGGATAATGGAGTGGGAATGACATTAAAAACAGAAGGCAAAACGGGTTTCGGGCTGCTCGGAATCCGCGAGCGTCTGAATATCCTGAACGGAAATCTCGAAATTCTTGAAAATGAGCCACGCGGTACTATTATGAACATTCAAATCAGGCTATAACCATGCAGATCAAACTTCTCATTGCAGACGATCATCCGATATTTTTGAAAGGACTTGCTGAGGTGATTGAGACAGATCCGGACTTAAAAGTAGTGTTCAGCGCTAAGAACGGGCAGGAGGCATTGCTGAACTTTCAGCTTCAAAATGTGGATCTGGTCGTACTGGACATTGATATGCCACTTTTGACAGGCCTGGAAGCGGCTGAAAAAATGCTGAAAATCAGGAGTGACCTTCCGATCATTATCCTCACCATGCACAAGGAAAAAGCGCCATTCATGAAGTCGCTGGAAATAGGGGTAATGGGGTATGTTTTGAAAGAAAACGCAGTTTCTGATATCGTTCACGCCATTTATAAAGTGGCAGGAGGTGATTCCTACCTGAGCCCGGAAATTTCGTCATACCTGCTCAAAAAGTCCATTGCCTTAAATAAACACACGAAAAGCGATTTGAAGGATCTGCTAACTCCGTCGGAAACGCAGATCGTGAAATTGATCGCGGAATATAAAACGAGCAAGGAAATTGCAGACGAACTTTTTATCAGTGAAAAGACCGTCTTTAACCACCGTATGAATATTTCGAAAAAGCTGAACCTGACTGGTAAAAACAGTTTATTACGTTTCGCGCTTGACCATTGGTGAATGTAGTCGGAGCTGATTTTTAGCTTGCAACCCGTGTTTCCAGAGGCAATGGCTCAATGATAGCTTCTCTTACTTCATCGCCGACCATCGGGCCGTCAGCGGATAATTCGCTGCCTTCTTTCTTGGATTTGAAGATCGGCCACAAAAATTGCGCGTACCATTCTTCTTCCATGTAATGTTTGATGCCGTAAGATGTCGGGTATTTCCGAGTGATGATGCCTGTACCAAAGATAATGTCCCAGATAAAGAACATGTTACCAAAGTTTCCCTTGTAATACCCTACGCCGTCGTCCGTAGTATCTGCATGGTGGGCATGATGCGTTGCGGGCGTAGAAATTAGTCTTTCCATTACCCAACCAATTGGTTTTAAAAATTTGATCTCATAAAAAGGTTTGTCCCATTTAATGCTTGAATGCGCGCCGGTTGTGATCAGCGATTTGATAACCTTCACGAACAACGCCGCGTAACCCAGCCCCAGATAAGTCAATGCGGCCGTCAGATAAGTTTGGGAAAAAAAGATGATATAGATGATATTCTGGCGGCTTGCCATGGCCATTCCCATATAAGGTGCACTGTGATGGGTTCGGTGAAAACGCCACAGCCAGGGTAATTGATGATGCAAACGGTGGTACCAGTATTGCGTCAGATCGTCGGCAACGGCGATAATTGCGAATGCCCACCAAAATGGTACCCAGGAAAAAATGTCTTTTCCGGCAGGCAGTAATTGCGGCAAAAGTTGCAGACTGTAGTAGGTAACAACCGGCTTGACGATGATTTTTGGAACTACGAACGAGGCGATATCAACCAGACTTTCGTTTTTCGTCCATTTGTTTTCATATAAACCAACAGCGAATTCGATCACACCAATTACAAGTACGATCACAGGTAAGCCCCAGGTATTGAGATTTTCAAATACCGTTTCAAGAAACGGGGGTACTCTGAACGGAAGGTCGCTGCTGCCATGCCACGGTTTGAAACCGGTAAAATAGAATGCGACGGACATAAGGATAATCGGTGTCAGGTACAAAAGCACGCTGATCGCAGCATCTCGTTTTAGTTTCTGTGGGATTTCTTTGTCGGTTTGCATAGAAGCAATGATAAAAGTCGATGGAAAAACAGGCTAACTCAGAAGTGTATACGCAAGCCAGATCCCGCCGGCGATTACCAGAAATGGGACAAGCGTCAGCAAAATCCCGACGGCAATCTTTTTGACCAGTAAGACTATATCAGCGGTTGACATGTTGACGGCGGATTTGATTGATATAATCCGGAAATATCCCGGGCAGCATGCCGTCCGGCTACAAATTAACAACCACCGAAAACCTGCTTGTGAACGGCATGGCTGCTAGCCAGGATATTTCCGGATGTCCGAAATAAAACCAGGTAAAATAGATTCGGCTATGACAACGCCGCCGCGGGAAAGACCGGATAGAAATTGCCACCTGACCTGGTTGAGATTCCAGGTTTGCATCGGGTAAAATAATCGCCTTCATATGCGAATGATTTCTGTTTAAATACGGCATTCAGGTGGTTCAATGCCATAGTCTATTAATTATATAGACAAAGTAAATTTATTGATCCGTAATTACCAAATAAGAAGTTCGGAATTTTTGGAAAAGAAGTTTTGGCTTGAAAAAAAGAAAGCCCCCAACCGGGTGATTGGAGGCTTATATAAACCGTTCTGTCGAACGGGAAAGGTGTGTGTTAGGCTTTCTCTTGCGAATGACCATGCAGGGAAAGGTAGAGCCAAATGCCCCAAGTGGTCATTGCGATAAGGATAATTGCGCCGAAAGCAGCGGCCATCGCAGTAATGTTGGATGATAAAAAGAGATTTTTCATGGCTATTGAGTATGTTATTTTAATGTTTAAGAAGACTTTGACTGAGAGAGTAATGGCTGCAATGACAAAGAAACGAGTCCAATTAAATCTTTTTTGAGCTGTCCATCCGATTACTGCTTTCAGGTAGATCGAGAACGTTGCGAATTTTTCGTGGCTTAACATTTTGTTCTTTTTGTGTGATTGATAATTCAAAAATGCCCAAAATTCAGGAACAAACATTTTGAACTTTTTAAACGGCAGAAATGGCTGGAAAATCGGCGGATGTGAGTTGATTTCCCACAATTCACCCGCCGTTCTTGTCAGTTGATGAAACGAAAGACGCAGTCTGTAACCGGGGAGATTTCGGTCGTGGCGACTGGTTAATATTTTTGAGCTATCAAACCATCTAAAAGAGCATAGCCATGAAAAATGCATTCAATTTCAAACACATTTTTACATTACTTATTCTGCTGCTTGTAGCAAGCGCGTGCCATGAGGATGACGAAACGCCCGCACCGGCTGCCGACCTGGCAACAAGCGTTTCGGGAAGGTATGTTTTCTCTGAGCTTTCCTTCCAGGGTAAAACCGTCCCGGCGATCGAAAGTGACCTGGAAGGAGATATCCGGATCAAGAAAAATACCGCGAATACGATCGATGTCTCGCTGGACATTACCTCGAAGTCTTCCGGGGCCGACTTTATGGTCTATGACGTAACCGATATCGACATTTCGGACGAATCGGGTACGATCGACCTGGTTTACGAAGGAGAAAGAGTCGCACAGATCAAAGGCAAAAAGATCATCGTCAATGGAACCGACGAAGCCGGAGTTGATTTCAAGCTTACCGCGACGCGATAAAGGTTTTGTGGGTTGGTATTTGACCGGGGAAGTTTCCACCCCGGTCTTTGCTTTTAACTGATAATAATGTCGGCAGCTGTCAGCATTATTTCAAAATTTGCTGTTGTGGCGCCGTCAACAATCTGACCGAATTCCTTTCTAATTACGGAATGATCTTTTTTAATGGCTATCGCCTCAAAAGAGCCATTTTCAACATGTAAAATATTTTCTAAGAAATAGCTCAGCTGAAATGGCTTGTTGGCTAAGAAGGTTTTCTCGTCATCATTTCTGCTCCATGTATTGAAAATCAGAGAATCGAAACACACATAAACTCCGTTCTGCAATTCCCTTATATAAATTCTGATTTCCCGAAAGGTGTCATTTTCTTCCGTACAAACGCTGAAAGTAATCAATTCCGGTTCTGTAGCAACGATGTCGTTTGTAAAGTGAGGCAAGATGTCATGAATCATAAGGGTGATGTTTGCGTTTAAAAAAGCGTCATATTTCCTCTACTAAAATCCCATTGGTCGTTAGGACAATCCTAAAATCTTCATGTGTCTTTCCTGCTGTAATCCGGCCGAAATCTGTCCGGACGAGCGAAAAGTCTTTCCTAACTGCAACCGCTTCAAATGAGCCATTCTGAATTTCTATTAGACTATCGGCAAAAAAGGCCAACCCATAGCCTCTGCCTTTCGGAAACGTTTCTTCCGTCCCATTCCAGTTTATAGCGTTGAAGATGGTAGAGTCAAAAGGCGTTATGGTTCCGTTCTTCAATTCCTTTCCATAAATACGGATCTCTCTAAACGCGTCATTGTCCTGGCTGTAGACATTGAAAGTAATCATGCTGGGCTGCGGATCCCAATCCTTCATTGATTCTAAAAAATCGCAGGAATTAAAGATTAATATGAGTGTCAAACAGATTACAAATTTCATGTTGCTTGACCTAGTTTTAATTGATTATTACTTTACGACAATTCCAGCGGAGGTCAGAGTAACTTCGAATTGTGAGTTAGATAGGCCGTTTACAATTTGCCCGAAATCTGTTCTCATGAGATCATTATCCTTTTTGACAGCGACGGCTTCAAAAGAACCACTATTAATGAGGCCAATGCTATCTGCCTCAATCCCCAAAACAAACCTTTCGCCTTGGGGAAAGTGATGTTCTTCCCATCCTTGTTTAATGCATTAAATATGGTGGAATCAGCATTTATAAGAACACCGTCTTTTAGTTCTTTTGAGTAGATACGTATTTCCTTATAAAGATCTCCAACTTGGGCCTCAATGACGAAATCAACAAGATTGGCCTCTTCATCCAGGTAGTCAGGGCCGATTTCAATGCATGAAAGCATGAGTAAGAGCGGTGCCAGAAAGAAAAGTATATTTGGATTTAATTGTTTCATCATTCATCAACTTTAATGCCGGCAGGAGTCAGCGTGATCCTAAAAGCGGGTTTTGCTTTTCCAGCCGTGATTTGCCCGAAGTTTTTTTTGATAAGCGAATCACTTTTTGTTACAGCCACAGCTTCAAATGAGCCATTTTGAATTTCTAAAAGGCTATCGGCAAAAAAAGCTAAGCCAAACGGTTCATTCTTATCAAATGTCTCGTCAGTTCCATCCCTGTTACGTGCATTGAAGATCGTCGAGTCAAACGGGACAAGAATACCGTTTTTCACTTCTTTCCCATAAATGCGAATTTCCTTGAAAGTGTCATTCTCCTGACTATAAATATTGAAGCTGACACGATCGGGTTCAGAATCTCCGAATTCGGGTGAGAGCTTGCAGGATGTTAACAACAGAATTAATAATAGGCTTAGTCTCATGGCTTTGCTTAATTAATGTAATACATCAAATGTTGAAAGTTGCCGGTTCCGGCTCCGTATAGAGCGTCCGACTTTTCTCGCACTTCCTCAGGAGTTGTGATGGTTTTGAAATCGGCATAAATCCGTCGTAGGTCTGGTTCTGAGATTTCCTTTTCCCAACTCAGGTCCGGATACTTTTTAGCGAGTGGTTGTAGAATGGCCAGCATTTCGTCGCCTGTAATAAAATCTTCCCCGGTATTTGTTCTGAGATTGGCCTGCTGATTTTGCTGGTTATAGTATTCCACAAAATCTTCTGTTGATTGATTAAAATATTTCTTCGGGAAAACACGCGAAACTGCCACGGTTTCCCCTCGAAATTCGATAGTGTCTTTTACAACTTGGGCAGATGCAGCCGAGGCCTGCGAGATGTCTGGTTTGTTGCACGAAGACAGGCAACCCAATCCAATCAAAAAGCCAATGCATTTGAAAGTTGTTCTCATAGATTTAGAAAAATTAGGTGACAAATACTCCCAAGTCTACTCTCAAAATAGTTGCGGGTGCTTGCCTAGTGATTTGGCGGTGCGGTAACTGATTTAACGGGGATGGTGCCCGAGCGGGTTAGAATAAAATACTGAAATTTTTACATTTGTGCGGATTCCTTAGAATTTTGTTCTACCTTTGGAATCTAATCTAATATAAAATAATGCAAGAAGGAACAGTTAAATTTTTCAATGAAACTAAAGGTTTTGGTTTCATTTCTCCGTCAAATGGTGGAGACGACATTTTTGTACATTCATCTGGTTTGAATACTAACATCCAGGAAAACGACAATGTCACTTACGAAGTGGAAAATGGTCGGAAAGGACTAAATGCAGTCAACGTGAACTTGATCTGATTTTTTTCATATAGTCATTACGCAAAAAACCTCCCCAAAAGGGAGGTTTTTTTTATGGCCGCTAAGTCAGTCCGATGACTTTCTGCAATGTGTTTTTTAACTCATTGAATGAGTGCGGTTTGCGGAACAGGCATTTTGCCCCCAGTGAAAGTGCCCGGGCGACTTCCGTATCGTGCGCGGAGGTCGAATACATGACGATTGGAATGTGTTTCAGGTGAGGATCATTTTTTAAGGCTTTCAGACAATCCCAGCCATTCATTTTCGGCATATTAATGTCCATGAAAATCAGGTCCGGCAAACTCGTCTTTGTAAGCGTTTGAAGTGCGTCGACCCCATTTTTCGCATGGGTGCAGGTAATGCCCGCATCCAGTTCCAGAAGTGCTTCCAGGAACAATTCAATATCATCGACATCGTCATCAACCAATAAAACCTTTCTCACTGTCATAGCCTGCAGACATTCAGATGATGCTTTTTTGCTGTCTTATCGGTAACGTGATGGTAAAAATCGCCCCTCGGTCCACTTCTCCGGTTGCGGACAAAGATCCATGGTGCCGCTCGACGATTTTCTTACACAGTGCCAGCCCGAGTCCGGTACCGGGATAATCGTCTTTCGAATTGAGCCGCGCAAAAGTAGTGAATATGCGGGACTGGTACTCGTTGTCAAACCCGATCCCATTGTCTTCGATCGTCACCACAATGCCCGGTACCGGCTGTTCAATGAGTTGATGTGTAATCCGGATTTCGGGTACCACACTAGCTTTGGAGAATTTCAGTGCATTATTCAAAATGTTGTAAAACAACTGGTAAATCAACACGCTGTAACCCTCGATCGATGGCAAAGGATCTTTATATAGGATAGCTTTCTTTTCCTGGATAAGTACTTCGAGATCAGATTCAACGTCCAGAATGATTTTGTTCAGGTCAATGCTTTCAACGTGTGGCTGGCTGGCATTCAGTTGTGAGTACTCCAGCACGCTTTCGATCATGGACATAACCCGCGAGGAAGCATTCTGTATCTTCTCAAGATAGCGGATCCCTTTTTCGGGCAGATCGTCTCCCAGTTCTTCCTGGATCCTGTTAGCGAAAATGCGGATCTTTCTGATCGGTTCTTTGAGGTCGTGGCTGGTAACGTGGGCGAATTGCAAAAGATCTTCGTTGGACCTTTGAAGTTCGGTGGTCTGCCCGGCTACCTGTCGGCTGAGCTCGTCGGAAAACTCCTTTTGCTCGGTGATATCAAGCGTGATGCCCACGATTTTGAAAGCCTCTCCCAGCTCATTATACACCGGGTTACCCGATGTCCGGACCCATCTGGTCGAACCGTCGTTTGCTTTTATGCGGTAATCGGCGTGGTACGTCGTGTTGTTCAGAATGGCATTCCTGACCGAACTTTCGTTCATGCTTCGGTCTTCCGCCGGGATCAGTGAAATGAGTTTGCTGAAAGAGAGTTCATCGTCCGCGTTCAATCCAAGCTGCAATTTGCATTGAGGAGTCGCGACGATTTCACCGGTAGACAATATAAATTCGTAGCTGCCTAAATTGCCCGCATCAATGGCGAGCTGCAACCGTTCTGCGACGGTTTCCAACTCTTTTTTTGATGCAACCTGCTGGGTTACATCCTGTAACGTACCGTTGAAACGGTAGGCCGTCTCATCCGGCCCAAACCATGCTTTCCCTTTCGCGCGAACCACGCGTTCTACACCGGTCAATGGGTTTATAATGCTGTATTCAATGTCATAACGGCCGCTGGAACCATATACCAACGAATCCTGAATGGCTTTTTGCACCCGTTCCTGATCGCGTTCTGCCATGACAGCGATGGCATCCGACAAGTCAATTTCGGAACTTGGGGGCAGGCCGAACCATTCTTTTAACCTTTCGTTTCCGGTAAACTTGTTGGTCTGCGGATTGAAATCCCAAACTCCCAATTCGGTCGCTTCGATGGCAAATTCGAACAGATCTTTGCTTTCACTTAAAGCCTCCAGTGTCTGTACCTTGGCGGTCGTTTCGCTGCATGTGACAAATACGGCGCAGGCCTTGCCCGTCTCATCTATAACCGGACTGTAACTGAACGTCCAGTACACGTCTTCCATTTGCCCGTTGCGGTAGATGGGTAGCAGCTGGTCTTCGCTCCATGTTGCTTCACCTCCGCTTAAAACCTGATCGATCATCGGTTTAATGTCCGGCCAGATCTCCGGCCACACTTCCTCGCCGGGCATGCCGAGTGCAGAGGGGTGTTTTCCGTCGTTACCCAAACTCGGTCGGTACGCATCATTGTAAAAGCAGATCAAACGCTTGCCCCAGAAAAGGAACATGGGAAATTTGGAATGCAGAATGATGCTCAACGAGGTTTTCAGGCTTTGTGGCCAGCTGTCAACGGGGCCAATCGGCGATGTAGCCCAATTGTACGACCGGATGATCTCGCCCATTTCGCCGCCACCTGCTGTGAGTTTGGCTAATGCCGGATTAATGTATTTCGAGGAGGAACTCATGCAAGAGTTAGCTGCTTACTGAATGATGAATGTTCCCGAAATATAACAGAATAGGAACTAATTCGTAAGCCATTTTCACTCATTTGCCAATGCATCCACGGGATTGCCCGTTGCAGCTTTATAAGTTCTGGTGCTAATGATCACTCCCCCAAGTATTAATAATACCCCAAAACATAATCCCAGCGTTTCGAAACCAATGGACACGTGGTAGGCAAAACTGAACAGAAATGCGTAACCGGCCATATATCCGAGCGGAAGTGCGATAGTGGCGGCAATCGTCAGCAGCTTTACGAAATCGTGTGACAAAAGCCAAATGATCTGCGCCACTTCGGCCCCCATCACTTTGCGGATACCCACTTCTTTAATGCGTGTTTGAGTGGTATAGGTCACCATTCCGAGCAAGCCGAGGCAGGCTATTGAAAAGGAAATGGCGAGCAGTAATCCCATAAACCGGATGTCTTCCATGTGGGCGTGGCGCTCGTACAGGAAGTCGTCAAACCATTTTCCGTCGAAAGGTTCGTAAGGTTTCAATTTGGCCCAGGCCGTTTTAATTTCGGTTAAAACCGTGTTTTCCGAACCTGCCGCGACAGCTACCTGCAAATAACGTAATCCTGGTGTCTGTTGCCGCAAAACGAGCGGCATGATCTCCCAGTTGAAACTGGTGAACCGAAAATCCTTTACAACCCCGGCGATCTGAACCTCGGTACTGTCATTCACCCACAAGGCTTTCCCAACCGCAGACCGACTATTGCCTAAATTGAATTTCCTTACCGCCTCTTCATTGATTAATACCAGGTTTCCCGAGGCTGATCCATGGGGTAAATCGTTGCCGGCGACCAGTGACAAACCAAGTGTTGGAATGAAGTCAGGAGCGATGTCGAATGTAAAAGACATAACGGGATTAGGATCGTCTCTTTTAGCTTTGATCCGCTCCGTAGCACCGTGATGGCCAAATGGTTCCGATATCCCGGAAACATGTTCAACCCCTGCCAGCTTGGTGATTTCGTTGGCGAGTCGCTCGTATGGAATGCTGTTCAATGGAATGTTCAGTACATTTTTGCTTCGAAACCCGTAATCGCCCGTGGCCATGTAATTTTGCTGGCGCATCATGGTCACCAATGCGATCATCGCGATCATGGAAATGCTGAATTGTAACACGATCAGCGTTTTCCGTAATGAGATCCCACGGATCACTTTCAGTCCATTTTGACTTCTAAGCACCTCCGCAGGTTGAAATCCGGAGAGGACTTTTGCTGGAAGCAAACCGGCGAGTAATCCGGTAATGATACTGAATGAGACAAAAGCAACTCCTAACTTCCAGTCCCACACAACGCCGCCAATGAGCCATTGCTGTACAAATGCCATTGGTTTTACCAGTTCGAGCATGATGTAGCCAAGTCCCAGTGCGAGCAGTGAAAGTATCACAGACTCTGCCATGAACTGTCCCAATAGTTGCCAGCGCAATGCGCCTGACGTTTTACGGATACCCACCTCCCTGGCGCGGCTCATGGAACGCGCCAGTGTAAGATTTATGTAATTGAAAGCCGCCATTAATAAGGTAACCAACCCGACTCCCATTTCAGCCAGTAAGCCGCTGATCTGGGGCTCCCAGGTACTGTTCACCAATTCTTCCAGAGACGCGGAAATTTTTGTAAGGCCCTGTGAACGAAACTGATATTCTTTGATGTCATCCAGTTTCAAACCTGCTGTCTGGCGGTTTGCAATCGCCGGTAACACTTTTTCAAGCTGAACCTCCGCGGTCCCGGGCTTTAAAAGAACATACGTATAGGCGGTGGAAAATTCCCTCCAGTTTTTACCGGCGCCGAACCGGGACATTTTGTCGGACGGCAATGTAAATAAGATGTCGAAACGCAAATGGGAGCGGAGCGTGGTGTCGGCGATAACGCCAGTAACGACCGAAGGTTCAATACCATCCTGTTCCAGTACCTGACCAATCGGGTTCATTTTGCCAAACAGCTTTTCGGCCGTTTTCTGCGTAATCACGGCTGTGGCAGGCGTATTGGCATTTTGTCCCGACACAACTGGAAAATCGAACAGATCATAAAACGATGGGTCGACGACAAAGGTCATAAAATTCAGCCGTTTCGTATTTCCCAACACCTCTCCATAGGTACGGACGATTCGTGCGGAATTTTCTACAAAACCATAATCTTTTTTCAATGTTTCCGCCAGAGGCAATGGTGACGTCGCGAATGCGGCCTTATCATGATTTTTTGTAACCACATCAGTCAGAATGCGGTGGATGCGGTCGCGCTTTTTATGAAAATTGTCGTAATCGAATGCTCCTTTGATATGCGCAATGGCCAGAAAACACACCATTAATCCCGAAGCCAGACCGAAAATATTGATCAACGAAAAGAGCCGGTGTTTCCAGATATTCCTGATCGCGATCTTGAAGTAGTTTTGTAACATAGAAATGAGTTTGTCCAAACTGTGTTTTTGAAATTTAAAACTTTATACCAGCAAACAAAAGATGCATCTTGGCTCATTCAGGCCGATTTGCAGGATTGTGAATGTACGATTTTGAACGGGGATGTTCGGTTTGGGATAACAGGGGGATGTAAATGTAGAATGTGAGATGTGAGAGGTGAGATGTAAAATGTGAGATGTGAGGGGTGAGATGTGAGATGTGAGAGGTGAGAGGTGAGAGGTGAGAGGTGAGATGTGAGGTGGGGGGCTTTTAATATTTATAATATGGGGGAAATGTATCTGCCTTTTTTGCCGGAAATATTGCGGCGGCATCTGATCTTCACGTCTATCCAAATCCGGCAACAAATACCGTGTTTGCAACCAGCGATGAAGCCATTACCGGACCTAAAAAATGGCAGCATGGAAAACCGTAGACGGGTTATCCGATAAAATGCGGGCTTGGCTGCTCAACCTCCCTTTTTCGGGAGAGATGTAATTTCTTCAACCAGTTGTTTCTTAATCGCTTCTTTATTTATCCTGAAATCTTCCGCTGTTCTTTTCAGATCAGGTTGTTCTTCGGAGTAAGATTTCGCCCTCAGCCAATAGGAGCAGAAATAATCGAATAGAATTTCGAGATTCGGTTCGGTATCAAGGTAAATCGGATTCACGACGTCTGATAGCAGCCTTCTTGTATAGTAAATCCCATACCTTAATTTAATTTTTCCCCGGTCATTTACATTTAAAAAAATGTACATGTGTTTGTTATGCGTTTCCCAGGGTAAGTACTCAACTTTACAATTCACATCGGGATAACTTTTGGCACCCTTTTGCTCGGGATCAGCCTTACTTCTATCTATCCGATAGTCAGCAAGAATTGTCCATACAACCGATTTGCGCTTTGCCAGAAGATCGTAATAAAATGGATCATTTAATATCTCACCACTTTCCGAAATCGATAGGACGATATTCCAGTTCGTTTCAACAAACTTACTCCTGAATTTCCAGAGCCACCTTGTATCTGAATAGAGAAGGTTTCGGCGGGATAATTGAGTAAATGGTGATAAATAATACTCTCTTATGTCGGAATTGACAATGCAAAGTTTGTTTTGCGAAACCTTGGTAAACAGCTCTCTGAAATAAGGTGTGTTCACTGAAAACCGCGTTGCTTTTGCAAGAGATTTTGTTAATTCCTCGATGTTAACCTCGCTATCCAGGGATGGTTTCATGTTTTCGGTCAGCACGTACGTGTCTTTCATGACTTCCATGTAAGTTTCAACATCATCGAAGTGATTTATGAATTCCGCCAAACTGAGTACCCTGGGATGTCCTTTTGATTGCTCATAAAAAAGGCTGATGTATTTTTTTAGCCGGCTCTCCTTAAATTGATTGATGTGTACGAGACCTTTGGATTTAGCCAGTACAATTGCTATTTCTACGTAAATCCGTTTTTCAAGGAAGTCGAGTAATCTTTTTTTATTATCGGTATAATTGGGATCTTCTTTTTTTAATAGTGACTTAATGGGCGTGGCGTTTGTTTTATGAAATAAGGAAGCAATGATCTCATGCCTCTCAATTCCTTTTAAATATTTATCCCTGAATTCTGATTTAAAACAGTTGGTCGCTAATTCCCAGAGTTTTTTAAATAAATCACCGAGTGGAGTTTTATCTGTCTGAAAATAGACGGGGCTAATCAGCGAACTGTTTTGCTGAAAAAAGGTATTGTCCAGATATTCCGTTTCTTCTTTACTGTCAAAAATATAGTATGAGAATTTGTCTTTGTTTTCAAGTGCGGCATTTTTGAGAATGCTGTGCAGATCTACATCCTTAAAAGAGTAACCAACCGCAATGATATTCTTGGAAATTTCGGTACCTCGTTCGTGATTGCGTGACAATAAATCAGCAATAAGGGATTTGATCGAGATGTTTCCTTCATTATATTGGTTGTACGTGAATTTTAGACTTCCGGCGTGACTGACCGTTCCATGAGGCTTAATATAAATGGGCAGAGCCAGCTTATATTCCATGTACAAGTCATTAAAGTCATCGGGGCAATGTCCATTCAGCAATATTTTATAATATTCCCCCGCACCCATTTCGTCATCGATGACATTATCCAGTATTTCATCGAAATTGAAATTAATGATAACATCTATCAGCCGGTGTTTAAACATATGTCCGACAATCTCATAGAATTGGCTGGTAACATGCTTATAACCCAGCTGCTGACGGAGTTCCGCCCGAAGACTCGGGCCGCCGATCACTTTTTCAAGTTCCCTTAATTTTGCTTCGAAACTGTCAGTAACTGCTCCGGGATAATTGTTCTTAATATCGTCCTCAATTTTTTGAAGACTAATTTTGAAAGCAGGATTATCCTTGCCGTGATGGTCATAAAGCGATTCGACAACACCCCAGGCGGTGGGTATACTCTCATTTGCATTACGTGTTGCACCGGCTCCTACTATAAGAATATTTCTAACACGCCGTGATTCGTTAGTCCCCTGCAGCGTGGACGGATCAAGTAGCAGATCTATTGCACTTTTTAATTCATTTTCCTCCGTTGCAATATCGACCATATTAAAGGCGAGGTCTCTTGCCAGCGTGTTTAAATGCGATATATTTTGACAGTTTGCAAGCGGATCTGATGCTGAGGACGTCATTAAAGTAAATTTCGCGGATGGGGATGTTACGTGTTCTAGCAGCAATAAGATAAAAAAAGTTGATTTTTACCATAAGCTATGCGTAACATTAGACTCTTTCCGCAATTATCACCCCCGCCGCTCGCCAACCTGCTGGCGCCACATTGAATAGTATAGTCCTTTTTGCTCGATCAATTCATCGTGTGAGCCTGATTCTGAGACTTTTCCTTTTTCCAATACATATATGACGTCGGCGTGCATGACGGTGGATAGCCGGTGTGCGATCAGGATTGTCATTTGCCTTCTGTCGCTGGATATGGACCGGATGGTTGCCGTGATTTCTTCTTCTGTGAGTGAATCCAGGGCGGAGGTTGCTTCATCGAAAATCAAAAGCTGGGGGTCTCTCAACAATGCACGGGCAATGGATAAACGTTGTTTTTCCCCGCCGGACAACTTCATCCCGTTTTCTCCGAGTATGGTGTTCAAACCGTTTGATGCTTTTGCGACCAGTTTTGTGGCGGACGCCTTTCGCAAAGCTTCATTCATCTCCTCGTCGGTCGCGGCGGGTTTTACAAGCAAAAGGTTATCCCGAATACTGCCTGCATAAAGCTGCGTGTCCTGGGTTACAAAGCCGATTTGCCTTCTCAATGGATTGTATCGGATGGTTGTGGACGCAATTTCATTGAAATAAATTTCTCCGCTGACCGGTGTGTAAAGTCCGACCAGCAATTTCACTAAAGTAGATTTTCCCGAACCCGACGGTCCTACAAATGCAATCGTCTGGCCAAGTTTTACTTCGAAGGAAATCGCGTCAATCGCATTATAACCTGCTGTTTTGTGCCGGAAAACGACGTTTTGGAAACGGAGGTTTTCGAGTTTCCCCAGTTCGATGGAGTTTTCAGGACGTTTTTCCACCGGTTTTTGCATTAACAGATCGAAGGTTTTTAGCGATGCGTCGGCCTCCCGGTACAGAATGATCATATTACCCAATTCCTGCAATGGGGTGAAGATAGCCGTGGAAATGAACTGCATTGCGATGAGCTCGCCGGTACTCAGCACTTTCCGGAATATCAGCCAGAGCAAAATAAAAAGGATCGACTGTTTGAGCAGGTTGAGCATATTACCCTGCAAAAAAGCCAGCACACTTACTTTTCGGGCTTTTTGCATTTCCAGCTCGAAGATGCTCAATGTTAGCGTATTAAGCCTCCGGATCTCCGCGAATGTGAGTCCCAGACTTTTGACAAGCTCAATATTGCGCAGACTTTCCGTGATGACGCCAGCCTGCCGGTCCGTTTGCCGGTTAATGGATTTCTGAATGCCTTTGATCCGTTTCGAAACCAGTCCGGTCAATGCACCAAGAAGAAGTACGCCGATGAAAAAAACAGGTACCAGAAGCCAGTTGCGGTTGACACTGTACCAGATCAGAAATCCAACCCCGACGAGCGAAGTGAAAAGTACATTGATAAAAGAGTTTATAAACCGCTCGGCGTCTGTTTTTACTTTTTGCAAAACAGAAAGTGTGGTGCCGCTGCGGCTTTCCTCAAATTCCTGGAACGAAAGCCTCAGGGTTTGTTTCAGGCCGTCATTAAAGATATTCATTCCAAAACGGGCCACTGCTTTTCGTGTAATATAATCCTGTCCTGCTTTGCACAGCCTCGCCACTGCCGCAATTCCCAGTGCAAGCAAAAGCCATTTGGTAACACCTCTTATCAGTTCATTTTCAGGAAGTTGTTGCTTGTTCGTGCCATATTGATCGATGATCTTGCCAAAAATAACCGGGTCGATCAGCGTCAGAAGTTGGGCGGCCCCGGCTAATAGTAATGCGAGAAAAACAAGTTTGTAATGGGGTTTGAGATACTTCAAAAGTAGTTGCATATCGGCATGGGTAGGGAAATGCTTCTTGTGAATAAAATTGTACCAAGTTTCTCCCCTAAATCTGTTCGCGGTTCTCCCCCTAAATCCCCTGAAGGGGACTTTTACATTTTCTTATATAAAACGTCTCTCCTTTAAGGGTAGGGGGGCCTTTTAAAACAGACGTCTCCCCTAAATCCCCTCAAGGGGACTTTTGCGTTTTCTTATGTAAAAACGTCTCCCCTTCATGAGTCGGGGGGGCCTTCTAAAACAGACGTCTCCCCCTTAGGGGTCGGGGGGCCTTGAAAAACAGAGGTCTCCCCTAAATCCCCTCAAGGGGACTTTTGCGTTTCTTATGTAAAAACGTCTCCCCTTTAGGGGTCGGGGGCCCTTTGAAAACAGACGTCTCCCCTTCAAGAGGCGGGGGCCCTTTGAAAACAAACGTCTCCCCTTTAAGGGTCGGGGGCCTTGAAAAACAAACGTCTCCCCTTCATGAGTCGGGGGCCCTTGAAAAACAGACGTCTCCCTTTAAGGGTCGGGGGTACTTGGCCAAATGGTACAATTTTTTCAGCCCACCGAAACCTGATTTCAACATACTTCAAACCAAACCACCACCTCCACATGATTGTCAATTACAAAGAAGAAGGCTGGTCTATTGTTTTGCAGCGTTCTCATGGATTGCTTGCGGGGCAGATTTGCGGACATTGGAAAAAAAGTGATCAGCCGGTCCGGTGGGTCGAAACCTTGATTGCAACTACGGAGCATGATGATGTGAGTAACGAGCTGGAAGGTACAGATCTGCTGAATGAGAACGGCGGCCCAAAGAATTTTAAAACCGCTCAGTTTAATGCGACTGATTGCGACAATTTACTGGCAAAGGCTACCGAAAAAGGGATGTATGTCGCATTATTAATCTCCCGGCATATCCAGTTTCTTTACCAGCAGGAACCCCGGGCAGATGCATATTGTATGACATTGAAGCAAAAGGAAAAACAATGGATCAAACAGGCGGAAACGAGTCCGGAGCAGGTATCGGCAAGTTATGAGTTGCTTGAATTTTGTGATGCGATGTCGTTACTCATTTGCCAGAATATGGTGCAGCCCGAGCATCGTAGAATGGAGATCAGTACGGGTCCCGATGGTACGCATTACGAACTCCGGGAAGGTGAAGATCAAAGACTCATCGTTTCTCCGTGGCCATTTGAAGTAGATTCGTTTACCATTAATTACGAAACACGGAACCTCAGCCAACTCTCATTTAAAAGTAATGCAGAATTCACTAAGTTGCTGAAATCGGCCGACGTGCAGCTCCTGTCCCGACAGATATCCCGTAAATAGAAAAGAGACTGCCCGGTTTGAAGCGGACAGTCTCTTTCTTTTTTTATTTAACCAATATTAATAACCCGGGTTCTGAGGCGCCAGGTTTGGATTGATCTGCAATTCCGTTCTCGGGATCGGCATCAGGTAGTCGCGGGCTGCATTGAAAGTCGGGTGTGGTTCCAGCGAATTCGGTCCTTTGAAAACGATATCCCCCAATTTTCTGCGCTGAATGTCGTACCAGCGTTTGTATTCAAATGCAAGTTCGAGCCTCCTTTCTTCCAGGATCAGATCGATAAATGCCTGTTTCGTTAAACCAGTTGGCACATTTGCAGGGAAAGTGGTGACAGTTCCTGCCCAATTCCTTGCTCTTGCACGCACTTCGTTTACATAACCGATTGCCTCAGCGGTTGGTCCATTTACTTCGGCGGATGCTTCGGCCGCCACCAGCAGGATCTCCGCATAACGCATTGCTGCATAGTTGTGATCGGAATAACGTCCCTCTGCATTTGAACTTCCCGCAAAACGCGCATACTTCGCAATGTGAGGTCTCGGCGTATTCGGGAACTGATTGTAGCGGGTTAGTTTGCCGCCGATCAGGATCGCCGTATCCATACTTACCACTTTTCTGTAGTCGCGTGCATCCCAGGTATCGTACACTTTTTGAGACGGAACAACCACACTCCAGCCGCTTCTAGGTGCATCGCCGCCACGGACACCCGTCATGGGAGCCATAATGTCGTCATTGGCACCGCCTGCGCCGGATTGAAGTCCAAGGAAGTCGATCGCGAAAATATGTTCTTTCAGATTGTTGGCCTGAGGTGCGCGGAACAAAGTCTGAAAGTCAGCTTCCAGCCCGTAGCCAAACTTGTCTTTATTATCAATCACATATTTCGCTTCGGCATACGCTTTGGCGTAATCCTGCAACGTAAGATGAGCGACCGACAAATAAGAAGCCGCAGTACCCTTCGTCGGGCGGCTTCTTACATCAGCGGGCTGCTTGTCCGGCAACCATTGTTTTGCAAATTCAAGATCCGCGATCACAGCTGCGTAAACGGTTGCCGCCGGGGTGCGGCCGAGCTGTTTTACAGACTCAGGATTGGTTATGAAAAAGTCGATATAAGGCACATCACCGAAAACCCGTACCAGATGGAAGTAAGCAAATGCCCTCACAAACCTGGCTTCTGCAATCAGCGGATTGATCTCAGCCTCAGGTAATCCCAGCTGATTGGCGCCTGCGATAGCCGCATTGGTCGCGCTGATCACCTGATACCAGTATGGCCAGAACTGATTGACCATATTGTTATTATCGTCCATATTGAAATCGTTCATCTGTTGCCGTTCCGCGGGAGTACCACGGTCACCGATGTCGGACATATCGTCGCGAAGCATGAGCGCAGAAACAAATTGCCGGCCATATAACCGTTCCGAGGCGATCCAGCCATACGCTCCAAAAATGGCGGTTTCAACATCTTTTGCCGATTTGAACATGGCTTCCGGCGCCAGCAAACCCACCGGTTTTTCTGTCAGGTCCGCGCAGCTTAGCAGCAATGCGGGAAGCAGAAAAATAAAGCATCTTTTAATATGTATATTCATTGTCTTCTTTTTTAATGCAATTGTGAATATTAGAAACCAATGTTGAGGCCTACTGTGTAGGATTTTGCATTCGGGTAGCTGGCATAGTCCAGACCAAGGTTACGGTTGCCTTCTGTGTCACCCTCCGACGAATAATTCACCTCCGGATCATATCCTTTATACTTCGTGAATGTCAGGATGTTCTGCGCGCTCACATAGATGCGAAGCTTGTTCAAATGCAGTTTTTCCAGGGCAGGGCGGGGCAGGTTGTATCCCAATGCAAGATTTTTCAGACGAATGAAACTTCCGTCGTAGATCCAGCGCGTGGAAACCCGGCGCGTGCGTCCCACAGCCGCTTTCGGCACATTGGTATTTGTGTTTTCCGGTGTCCAGCGGTTCAGCGCCTCGGTAGTTGCGTTGTTGATTCCCGACAGCAGGTTCAGCTCCATTAAGGTGTAGCTCAGCAGATCATTACCCTGAGAAGCCTGGAAAAATGCATTGAGATCAAACCCTTTGTAACTGAAATCATTGTTAAGTCCCCAGGTGAATTTCGGGTGCGGGTTGCCGATAATCGTACGGTCGTCGCTGTTGAGCATGCCGTCAGGTTCGCCGGTGAGCTTTCCGCTGGCGTCTTTTTTACCATTGATATCCCTGTATTTTTCGCCACCTGCGGTAACCTCAAATCCGCCGCCCGGAATGAAATTGTCGTTTTGCTGATACACACCGTCATAAAGCCAGCCGTAAAAGCTTCCCACGGGTTGACCTTCACGAAGTACCTGCGTTTGTCCCAAACCTACCATATGCCCCGGAGCCGAGTTGTAGAAAATGTCGGTACCATTCGGCAGTTCCAACACCTTGTTCCGGTTAATGGAGAAATTCAGGTCGGTGCTCCATTTAAACTCCCCCGTCAGGTTCCTCGTGTTCAATGTGATTTCAAAGCCTTTGTTTTCAACCGATCCGATATTTTGCAGCTGGTCGGTATACCCCGAATATTGAGGAAGCGGCACACTGAAAAGCAGATCGTTGGTCACCCTTCTGTAGTAATCCAAAACCAGGTTCAGGCGGTTGTTGAAAAGGCTTACGTCCATTCCGATGTCAAATTGCTTGGTGGTTTCCCAGGTAAGGTCTTCGTTGGCTACCGTAGTCGGGCGTACCGCATTCACTGCCAGTCCGTTGATGACGGTGTACACATTAGAGAAACGTGCCATGGTCTGATACGGTCCGATTGCCTGGTTTCCTGTCAACCCGTAGCTTGCGCGCCATTTCCACTGGCTGATCGCATGCATATTCTGCATAAATGGCTCGCTCGACATTTTCCACGCAAATGCACCGGATGGGAATGTTGCCCACTTATGGTTTTTGCTGAAATTGGACGAACCGTCGCGACGGATGTTCGCAGTAAACAAGTAACGGTCCGCCAGCGAATAAGTCACCCGGCCGTAAACCGAAGCAAGCTGCCATTCAGTGAGGCCCGACTCCGGTGCCTGCCACACAGATGATCCGCCCAGGTTCCAGAACGAAACCGCGTCAGTGATAAAGTTCTGGCCCGTTCCGCCCCATCTCTCACTCGACGAAGTCTGGTAAGAATATCCCGCCATAACGGACAGGTCGCTGTTTGTGCCGATCTTTTTATTGTATATCAAATAGTTCTCATTCAGCAGCAATGTACTTTTTGTACCTATCACCGAAGCCCGGCCGCCAATGTTACGTCCGTCGTTTAATGTACTCGGCAGGTAGGTTCCGGCACGGCCGCTGTTTGTGGTTGCACCTAATGTAACCCGCAATTTCAGATCGTCCCAAAAACTGTATTCTGCAAAAAGGTTACCCTGAATGCGATCCGTAAGTGACTGGTTTTCGAGTTGTGTCGCAATCGCATAGGGGTTGTCGAGCGGGTCGTTCAGTCGGGCTACCGTAAATCGCCCATTTGCGTCCCTGATTGGCTGGTCCGGTTCAAATTTGAATGCCGAAGCTACAACTCCCGGTGTCAGTCCTGACGAACCTTCCTGCGTTTTGGACTGATCCCTCGATACGCGCTGCGCAAAAAGATTCAGACCGAATTTGAGGTTTTTGGAAGCCTGAATGTCGATATTACTGGTCACCGAAAACCGGTTATAACCCGAATTGATGATGATGCCCTTATGATCATAAAGTGCGCCGGAAACGTAGTATTTCACCGCGTCATTACCTCCTGCCAAAGACAGCTGATAATTTTGAATGCCGCCTTTTCTGAAAATCTGGTCCTGCCAGTCAGTATTCCCGCCGGCTGAAACGATGTTTGGCCGCGCTTCCTGCACGTAGTCCAGAAACTGATCAGCATTCAGCAGATCGAGCCGGTTAATCTCTTCCTGAGAAGAAAAGGAGCTGTTGAATTCGATTCTTGGTTTCCCTGAAACACCTTTTTTGGTAGTGACCATAATCACCCCATTTGCTCCACGTGAACCGTAAATGGCTGTTGCAGACGCATCTTTCAGAATTTCAATGGAAGCAATATCCTCCGGCGGGGGCATTGCGCCACCGACAAAACCATCCACTACGTAAATGGGATCACTGCTCGCATTGATCGAACTTGCACCTCTGATCCTCACTTTGAAAGTTGAGCCCGGCTCACCATTGTTCGCCTGGATCTGGACACCGGCAGCACGTCCCTGCAAAGCCTGAACCGTACCTAATGCAGGATAAGCCGTAATTTCTTCGGCCTTAATGGAAGATACCGAACCGGTAACATCGCTTTTCTTCACAGATCCGTAACCTACCACGACCACTTCTTCAAGCGACTTGTTGTCGGTTTTCAGATTTACATTGAGCGTGGTTTGATTACCAACAACCGTTTCAAAAGAAACATAACCTACGAAACTGAAAACCAGCGTCGCATTCGCATCGGGCACCTGGATCGAATAGTTACCATCGACGTCCGACGAAGTTCCTACCTGAGTTCCTTTTAGGAGCACATTTACCCCGGGAAGAGGCTCCGATGTTTGCGCATCAATGATTTTTCCCCGGATACTGATCTCCGCAGTAGAAGCCTGGCCTAACTGTTCCGGTTCAGACACCTGGCCGGTTTCGCGCGGTTTCTCCATTGGTTTAACCACGATATTTTTTCCTTTCACCTCATATATAAGTCCTTGTGGCGTCAATACGCCATTTAGAACTTCCGCGAGCGGCATGTCCTCGGCTGTGTATGAAACTTTCCGTCCCGCCTGGATCAGCTTCGAGCTGAATACGAAACGGACGTCTGCCTGCTGCTCTATTTTTTGCAGAACCTGCCGGATCTCAACGCCGTTTACGTGCACGGTGACTTTTCTGCTTAAGAGTTCCTGGGCGCTCGACGCGTATACCGGGGAACCGCCTGCAAAACAGAATGTTAGCGCAATTTGTACTAGACACATTCGCATGACGAGCAGCAAATGATGCCGGTTATAAACCGTTTTTTTCATTGTTGGAAATTAATTAAGGTAAGTTTTTGGAATGTTGTTTACATGGCCGCGCAGCCCTTGCCGGTCACTACGATCCGACCATCTATGACCTGATAGCTGGCACCCACGGCATTGCATACCAGGTCCAGTTTTTCATAGAGCGACAGATCTGACAACCGGGCGGTGACGGGACAATCTTTCATACTGTTTTCATCGAAAATGATCTCTATACCATAGGCTTTTTGTAGGGTTTTTAAAATTTCTGAAATGGGGAAATCGTCGAAATCGAGGTTTTGACCCGTAGTTCCCGCGATAATGGGTTCTGGATTCGGTACCAGTGTTTTGGTCATCTTCGCGGTTCTCCGCGCCACGGTGATCTGCTGGTTCGGCTCGATCAGCATACCCGAAAGTTCAGTCCCGGAAGCTAGTTCCTCCGGCTGCTCCGCCTCTCTCGTAAATACGGATACCCGGCCGGTTTTTACGGCTACCGAAACCTCCTGCTCATGGGTGAAAGAACGCACCTGAAAACGGGTACCTAGTACCTTGGTCACCACCTCATCTGCGTACACATAAAAGGGACGTTCAGGGTTTTTTGTAATGTCAAAAAACGCGCTGCCCGACAAGTAAACTTCTCTTTTTGAATCCAAAAACCGGGTTGGGTAACTCATCTTGCTGCCGGGATCAAGTGTGACCGAACTTCCGTCACTCAATGAAACAGTCATGGGTTTGTTACCTGTATTGCGTACTTCGTGAAGCTGCACCGTGGCCATGGAAATCAGCCGGTCGTAGTTGATCGTTTTGCGTGCATTGTAATTGATAAAAAGCCAGGCTGCCCCAAAGAGCAGAACAAGGGACGCCGCCGCCATCCAGCGCGACCTTAATGAAAACAGCTTGTGCGTCCGGCTCTCATCATTCACGGCATAAGCATCAAATCGTCCCATGATCTTACCGATTGCCTCGTTTTTTTCCGGAACGGGCAGATCGACCCCGGCCGGTCCGAGTGCACCGACGAGCTCACGCGCCTGCAGGATCAGGTTTGCCTTTTCAGGATTTTCTTCGAGCCATTGCTCCCAAACCAGGTGATCTTCCCGCGTCGGCCGGAGTACCCAGTTGCGGAATGCGTCGTCCCAGAAAAAATCTTCTACCGAGAAATGATGATAACTTTTCATGTCTTAATGCACCTTTCAAACACCATTAGACACGGGGTGGCAACGGATACTGCATTTTTCTGACTTTTTTTATCAAAAAAATATTAGGCCTAAAAAAAGAATGGTAGCAGGGAAATAACCGGTTTCCATTGTGTTTTCAGCCATTTAAAAGCTTCCTGCAAAAGATTGGAAACTGATTGCGGCTGGATCTTCATCATGAATGCGATCTCGTCGCGGTCGAGGTCCTGGAAAAACCGGAGGTACAGTACTTCTTTTTGCCTTTTTGGCAACTCGTTTATCAGAGACGCCATTTGGTCGGCGACACTGCGCGTACTTTCCGACTGGATCAGATGATACTCCGCACTGAACTCAAAGGCGAAGGTGGCGGCGTTTGTGAATGGATCTTCGGGCAGGAACCATTTCTGCCGCTGACCAAGCCGGTGCAGCCTGCGCCGTAGCGATGCCAGTAAATAAGGTTTCGGGGGAATGTCTTTGTTAAGTGTATTTCTCTTTTCAAGTATTTCAAGAAAAACATCCTGAATGCTGTCTTTGATCAACTCGGTATCCTTTGAAAACTTATGGCCATATTGAAACATGAGGTCGTAGGTCTTTTCCAGAAGTCTTTGAAAAGAGTCGCGGTCGCCATTCAGCGCCAGGTGCCAAAGCTGCTTAATCTCACTTTCCTGCAAGTCAACGGTAGAATATCTCATCAGGGTTCCCATTTCACGTTCAGCCGGAGGCTAACTATCCAAAGACAGCAAACGTACAAAAAGTACCCTGAATTGTTCCATTCGTTTTAAATGGAAAAATTCAGGAAGATTTGCCGGAAACGGTATTAACATTGTGGCATGCTTTTACTGCGTAACAAGTTTTAATCAACTATGCGGGGCATACCCGCGCATTAAACCATCAGCATGAGCCAGTTTGAAATAAAGATTTTGTCATTTGAACATATTCAGGAATTACCCGGATCCTGGACCAATGTGGATTACGTAAACCTGCTGAATGCAATGGATTATGATAACCCCGGAGAAATAAAGGATGCCGAACTGAAAGAAATGTGCATGATGTCCCTGACCGACTATGAGCCGGACGAATCTGCGCGCATTGTTCTGGACTATGTGATCGATGGCCGGCTGACCGAGGGCCAGATCGAGAATCTTTCGCATGAGATCACCACCGAAAAATTATGGGAAGAATACCCGGAATTGTCATTGCACCCCGATTTCTTCCGCGCTACGCAATTGCTTTACCAAGCATATAACGGGAAATTCCCCCGCGGCGAGGCAGTCCATTTCCAGGTTGAGATCACCGGCGACATTTCTGTTTTTGATCAAAACCCTGAGTCAGCACTTGTGCGGATCCTGGCCGCCGGTATGTCGGATCGCAGCCTGATCAATCGTCTTTTTTCCGGTCAGCTGGAAGGGGCGCCATTCAAGGAAGCAAAAGACATACTTTGGAAAATGGACAAAGTTTCGTCCGAAGGCAATTCGGTAACGTTCGATATTGTGAGTTCAGCTTACTGGCTGGATGAGATCAAATATGCAGATACATATCAGGCCGAAGCGACAGCCGATGCGGCCGATGCGGACACGGATGAAGAGTAGGGATTAAAAGTAAAAAGGCCGGTTCATGGCCTTTTTTGCGTTAATCGATTTTCAGGTGCCTTTCATCGATTATTTTCTGCCGTGCAATCCCTGCCGTCCTACTTTTGATTCGTTCCTCTGAGTCGGGGAGCGAATCAAACTGAAAACAATCACTTACTTCAAAACTTGAAATCATGTTAGCAATCACCACGGTCAGGTTCATTATCGCATTAAGTTTGTTGGTCACACTGTCGTCCGCATGTTCGAAAGATAGTACGGATGTAAACCCGGATGAGACTGAAAAGGCAGGGACTTTTAAAGTAGACGGCGTGGCTTCCAAAGGTAAAACCGAGATTCAGACATTCGTAAATGGGAATTACTCGATTATTTGCCAGCAGGATGAGCCTTTCAAATTGCTTCAGGTGACTTTTCATAGCAAAGCCGAAGCGGAAAAAGGCGGTAGTTTCAAGGTAGGGGACTCCTCACTGAATGTTAGTGCAGGTGAAGTCGAAGTAGGCGTAGACGGTCTGACATTTGATCCCGATGGCAAATACGTGGTCAGCGTGACAGGTAATAAAATTGTGATGACGAACATTAAACTGGTCCAAACCGGGGGAGGTTCTAAAAAAGCGACCATCAACGAATGTGCAGTCGACTTCTGACGAATTCGGGCGAATCATTTTTACATAAATAACAAAGAGAGGCGACATCAGGTTAGCCTCTTTTTTTGTTACTTCACAACTTGCCTAAACAGGATTTAGCTTATTTAATACATGCAACATTCATTTCTTTACCTCCTCATTTGTCTGTTGATCGGCATAGCTGCCATCGTTTTACTGACTGCCCGGTACAAAGTCCACGCCTTTTTTGCGCTGATCATTTCCTGTTTTATTGTGGGTCTCGGCGTGCAATTACCCATTAATGAGGTGATTACGGCGACGAAAGACGGATTCGGGAACATCATGAAATCGTTGGGACTGCTTATCGTGCTTGGTACCACATTGGGCGTGATCCTGGAATATACCGGCAGTACCCGGGTAATGGCGAATTACATTCTGAAACAGGTAGGCGAGAAACGCGCGCCGATTGCCATGAGCGTGACCGGTTTCATTATTGGTTTGCCTATTTTTTGCGATTCGGGATACATTGTTTTGAGCGGGCTGAACCAGTCTCTGGCGCGGCGAACAGGTATTTCGGTGGCGGTAATGGCGGTTTCACTTGCTACGGGTTTGTATTCGGTGCATTGCCTCATTCCCCCGCATCCCGGCGCGGCAGCAGCGGCGGGCATTATCGGGGTGGATTTTGGTAAATTAATACTCATTGGGATCGTAGTTGCAATTCCCGCGGCCATTGTAGGTTATCTGTGGGCGAACTATGCCGGGAAGAAAAATCCGGTGATTATTGAGGAACATGTGGAAGAAAACGAGATTGCGGATCAGCCGTCGGTTTTGAAATCGTTTTTACCCGTTATCGTTCCTATTCTTCTTATCGGCCTGAAATCCTTTTTACTGGTTGAAAATGCGCCTTCGGAGGGGTGGCTGGGCATGATACTTTCGGTCGGTGATCCCGTGATCGCTTTGTCGATCGGCGTGTTACTCGCATTCAATGGCAGGAAAGTCTGGACGCGTGAAGCAGTGAGTACCTTGTTGCAGGATGCCGCTGAAAAAGCGGGAGGCATTCTCGTGATCATCGGCGCGGGCGGCGCTTTTGGGGCCGTTCTGGCGGCAACGAAGATCGGCGACCATTTGAGCGCATCGCTGGCACTCGGAAGTCTGGGAATCTTTTTTCCTTTCTTACTGACCTCCGTTTTAAAAACGGCCCAGGGGTCATCCACGGTGGCGATCATTACTGCTTCGTCCATTGTTCAGCCGCTGTTGCCAGCGCTCGGACTGGCTACCGGGAGCGGCCCATTGCTTTGTATTTTGTCGATGGGGGCCGGTTCGATGATGATCTCTCACGCCAATGACGCGTACTTCTGGGTGATCGCCAAGTTCTCCGGATTGGATATGAACACCATGTTGCGTGTTTATTCCATTTCCACGGTTTTAATGGGTTCCACGTCATTTCTGGTCGTATACATTTTGACAAAAATCCTAATGTAACGATATTTTCAAACAACTCTCCATCAACAAATTACCGATATGAATACGCAAAAATTAAAAGAAGACGCGCTCCATTATCATGCAAAAGGACGTCCGGGCAAGATAGAAGTAAAGCCCACGAAAGAGACATTGAATCAACGCGATCTGTCACTCGCATACTCTCCGGGTGTCGCCGAGCCTTGCCTGGAAATTGGTTTACACCCCGAGAAAGTATACGATTATACCACGAAAGGTAATCTGGTTGCCGTGATCACAAACGGGACAGCCGTTTTAGGTTTGGGCGATATCGGACCCTCGGCCTCGAAGCCGGTCATGGAAGGTAAGTGTCTGTTATTCAAGATCTACGCGGATATCGACGCATTCGACATTGAGCTCGATACCAAAGACATTGACCAGTTTGTACAGACGGTGCGAATTCTCCAACCGACTTTTGGGGCCGTTAATCTGGAAGATATTGCTGCGCCTGCCTGTTTTGAAATTGAGGAAAGGCTGCGGAAAGAGTTATCGATTCCCGTCATGCACGACGATCAGCATGGTACTGCCATTACCAGCGCAGCGGCTTTGCTGAATGCACTGGACATTTCGGGTAAGGATATTGAAAAGATAAAACTCGTTGTGAACGGGGCCGGCGCGGCTGCGATCGCCTGCATAGACCTCTATGTGGCGCTCGGGGTTAGCAAAGATCACATTACCGTTTTTGACAAAGATGGCTTGCTGCATCCGGGACGGGTTAATTTGGTTTCAAACCAATATAAATATGTAAAGGGTGATCTTCCCCTGGATTGGACGCTTGCTGATGCACTCGTCGGGGCGGATGTGTTTTTAGGTTTGTCGGTCGGAAATGTAGTGAGTAAGGAAATGGTTAAGTCGATGGCCGCCGACTGCATTGTATTCGCAATGGCCAATCCGAATCCCGAGATTACCTACGAGGACGCCGTGGAAGTACGTCCGGATATCATTATGGCAACCGGCCGGTCTGACTATCCGAACCAGGTGAATAATGTGTTGGGGTTTCCTTACATTTTCCGTGGAGCACTGGACGTGCGGGCCACCACCATCAACGAGGCAATGAAGCTGGCAGCCGTAAAAGCACTGGCCGGGTTAGCAAAGAAAACAGTCCCTGAAATTGTTAATATGACTTATGGGGAAACAAATCTGGCTTTTGGGCGAAAATACATTTTGCCAAAACCCACCGACCCGCGTTTACTGACAACCGTAGCGCCAGCCGTTGCGAGAGCAGCGATGGATAGTGGTGTAGCCAAAGCTTCCATTACCAATTGGGAAGAATACGATTTGAAGCTGACGAGCCGCATCGGACTGGATAACTCATTGATCCGGGGGATTATCAACCAGGCCAAGCATAAGCCGAAACGCGTTGTTTTCACGGACGGAGAAAATCTAACAGTGTTACGTGCTGTTCAGGAAGTGCTCGAACAAAAAATCGCGGTGCCTATTTTGTTGGGTAATGCAATTAAGATCAACCGCATCATTAAGGAACACAAGCTTACCATTGATAAGGTAACGATCATCGATCCTCGTTCCAGCAAGCAGGCTAAAAATGTGGAAGACTATGCCGGAGTTTTATATGAGAAACGTAAACGGAAAGGGCTGACCTTTTCTGATGCAAAAGGGTTGATCCTGCACCGCAATTATTACGGCGCTGTAATGGTTGAACTCGGAAAAGCAGATGTACTGATCTCGGGACTGACCCGCAACTATCCCCAAACTTTGCGCCCCGCATTACAGGTGATCGGCAGGCGGGAAGGGATTAACAAGATCATGGGGATGTACATTCTGATGAGCCGTTTTGGTCCGATTTTCCTCGCCGATACGACCGTCAATTTTAGTCCGACTGCCGAGGAACTGGTCGAGATTGCGGAGATGACGGCGATGGAAGTGAGGAAACTGAATGTGGAGCCGAAGATTGCATTTCTGTCTTACTCCACATTTGGAAGTGCGGAAGGAGAGGACGCGCTCAAAATGCAGAAGGCTGTAAAGATCCTCCGCGAAAAGCGGCCGGACCTGATCGTCGATGGTGAAATGCAGGCGCATTTACCATTCAATCTGAATTTGCTGAAAGAATCCTACCCATTTTCACCACTCGGAAAAACGGGAGCGAATACGCTGATCTTCCCGAACTTATCGGCTTCTAATATCGCTTATAACCTGCTGAAAGAAATCGCGCAGATCGAAAAAATTGGTCCGGTACTGATGGGGTTGAAAAAACCGATTCACGTATTGCAGCTGGGAAGTACGGTCAGGGAGATCTTTAATATGGTGGCGGTAGCCGTGGTGGACAGCAAAGAACAGCTTGATGATCTGGATTGATTGACAGCTAGAAAGTCACCTGATGTTCCTTGTTCTTTAAACGGACTTCAATGTCGGGATTGACTTCCAGAAGTGCTTTTATAAAGCTCATTTTGTTATTGGGTGAGATAATGACAGAATCGAACCGATTGTAAATGAGTTCGATACGGTCAAGAGAAAGTGCGGGAGAGCTTATGGGATTTTGGGTTTCGGAGATTTTTCTGATGGTTTCGATTGGCAGGGTCATGTTGAAGAGAAAGCCGGATTTAATTCTCAAAGTACTTCCTTCAATCTGGTAATAAGTGGTCAGGAACATGTGTCCGATAAAAATGCAGAGAAGGATAATGATGCCTGTCCCGGCCCAAACCCCTTTGTATGCCATAAAACTCCCGATGCCAATCAGCAGCACGGCTAATGGAATGAGTAATCCCCGTCCGATCTTAGATTTATAAATGGTCATGGTATTATGTTAGTTTTCCCGCATGTGCAGCCAGTATTTCATTAACAGGTCGAAAGGGACTGCATTCACAGTCAGCCTGGCGGGATTCACATTGCTGCTCATTCGAATTTCTAAAATACTGTTTTTTTGTTGTTAAAACTCAGACAACATGAAAAATCCAGTCTTGTTAATGCTGGCATTTGCATTAACTTTTTCTTCGGCAAGTGGCCAAATCAATTGGGGTGACTATTCTCAGAGTTTTCCCGGTGAAATCCAGGAGTCGCCGTCGGCTGTCGGACTGATTCTGGCCATTCGCAAAGAGAATAATGCATTTTGGAAGTTAAAGAATGATATTGAGCATTTTGTGTCGCTGACAAAAGATCCGGATTTCCGAAAGTCGCGGCCGTCTGAAATGGTAGCAAGGGTCACGTTCGATACTGCGCAAGCCCACTTTTTTCTGCATGGTGTAAATGAGCGAAACGCCCGCGAATATCAGTTTCACGTGACTGAATATCCCGGCAACCGGATCGTGGTACCCTGGGGAGAGATTCATGCATTTACCGATTCGACGGTGATCCAGCAATCCGGAATGCCACTAATGGCCTATCTGGGCGGATACCGAACAAAGCTGGGTTACACGCTGATCATGGATGTCAGAAAAGCAGATAGCAAACGGATTGTTGCTACTTCCATGGTTGGCTGGGAGCCGGTCAAGCCTGTGATTACCAGTATTTACACCTCAGCTACTTTGGATGCGTTTTTTCGGAATCTGCAATCCACGTGGATGCCCGACAAACAATCCACCGGAAGTTTCTCCTCCGATTTCACGGTGCCGTCAAGCAACACAAACCTGGTATTCAAACTCGAAGATGGGCAATTTGATAAAAAACAAATACAGTATGAGCTCATTCGAAACGAACGGGTTTACACGGCCTGGCGAAATAATGATTACGACAACAGTTTCGTATGGATCAAAGATTGCCCGCCAGGTGATTATGTCATTAAAATTCGATATTCCGCTCAGCCACACCATGTAACGGAATATCGGTTTAATGTCGAACCCCTTTGGTACCAGACCAGTTTGTTCCGCATTTCAGCGGGGATACTGGTGGCTATGTTGCTGGGATTATCACTGTTATTGATCCGGCAACGTCGAAAAGCCCGGCAGGAACAAATTGATAAAACCCGCATTCAACTCGAACTGCAGGTTGTTTATGCCCAGTTAAACCCTCATTTTATCTTCAATGCGCTTAGCTCGATCCAGGCGTTGATCAATAAACAGGATATTCAGGGAGCTAATAATTACTTGTCGGATTTTGCACGGCTGACCAGGAATTCGCTTCTTCACAGCCAGAAAAATGAAATTGCTTTGCAGGAAGAAATTCAGACATTAGACACCTATTTAAGGCTTGAAAAACTGCGGTTCGGGTTTGAATATACCATTGCCGTCGATCCTGAAATGAACATCTTTGAGACCGCCATACCTGCATTGCTTTTACAGCCGTTGGTTGAGAATGCTGTGAAACACGGTGTCGGATCACTGGGCGAAATGGGTAGGATCGGCCTGGAATTCAGTCGGTCCGGGGATGCGATGGTGGTGATTTTAACTGATAATGGCAAAGGTTTTGGGGAACAAAAACCAAGTCAGGGATTAGGATTGAAGCTAACCCGCGATCGCATTGCCTTGCTGAACCAACTCCATCAGGAATGGCGGATCACTCTGGAAATAAGTGATGTTATTCCAGCGGGGGCGCGGATTACCCTCACTTTTAATCAATGGTTTTAATGAAAACGCTGCTGATAGACGACGAGCAACCCAACCTGGACAACCTTCGGATCCTGTTGGAAACCTATTGTCCGCTCGTCGATATCGTTGGTACGGCCCGGAATACCGTGGCTGCTACAAGTTTGCTTTACAGCCTGCAACCCGATCTGGTCTTTTTAGATATTCAAATGCCTGAGCAAAATGGATTTGACTGGTTGCGCAGCCTGCCGGCCTGCCATTTTGAGGTGATCTTTGTGACGGCGTACGATCAGTATGCGATACAGGCGCTGCGGTTTTCGGCGGTGGATTACCTGTTGAAGCCGGTCGCCATCGGAGAATTACAAGCCGCTGTTGAGCGGGCGCATCGCCAGCGACTTTTAAAACAACAGAATGAACTGCTTCAGAATCTGATACAAACCTTAAAAGAAAGTCCCGCAAGAGATGAGCAGCGAATTGCATTACCGGCGGCGAAAGAAACACATTTTGTTAAAATCGGAGACATTGTCAGGTGTGAATCTTCGAACAATTACACGACATTTTACCTGACGAACGGGGAGGTGTTGATCATTTGTAAACCCATATTTTTCTATAACGAGTTGCTCGAACCTTATGGTTTTGTGCGGTGCCATCAATCTCATCTGGTAAATAAAATGTTTATCAAAAGCTGGAAAAAAGAATTCGGCGACTTTCTTTTATTGACAAATGGATCGGAAGTGCCAATATCCAGAAGTAAAAGGGATGAGTTGAAGAAAAAGATCATGTAGGTTTCTCAATCACCTGATCCTGGCTGAAGTAACGACAAAGGGTACCGGAGTAATATTCATTACTTCCAGCTGCGGGGAGGTCAAAAAGTAACCGGTCACATAAATAGCGAGACTGTCTTGCATAAATTCTCTTGCCAGATTGCAACTGCCCCAGGCCATCGTGCCGGAAGCCATGAGCTGACTGCCGGTAATGAGACCTCCTGAAAGTCGTACTGTTACAGGTGCGTCAACTACCGTCTCCGCCCGGCGAACATTGGCATAGGAATAACAGGTAGAAACAACGGGATCCATCTTGTCCTCCCGGCAGCTTTCGAGGAACAGTATCAGGGTTATTAAAAGTAAATAACGCATGAAAAGGTGGTTTAAACTTCATTGACCCTGTTTTGCGAGATAAGGTTGGAAGCTTCTTTTTTTATTCGGAACTCGACTCTACTTTTAGCATTATTTCAAAAAATGCATGTATGAAGTCTCTTTTGGCCCCTTTGTGTTCCTGCTTCTTCCTGATTTTTCCTGCCGCCGCTACCCTGGCGCAGTCGGGAAACGGTTCTTCTCCACTGGTTTTATGGTACGACAGTCCAGCCACGGAATGGATGACCCAGGCCCTGCCGATTGGGAACGGGCATGTGGGTACCATGTTTTTTGGCGGCGTGGATGAAGAGCGGCTTCAATTCTCGGAAGGCAGTCTTTGGGCCGGCGGCAAGAATGCAAATGCATCGTATGATTTTGGATTGAAGAAAGGTGCAGGGCGGCATCTTGTAAAAGTTCGGGAACTGCTGGCTGCGGGCAAGACGAATGAAGCATTTGAGCTCGCCAAAAAAGAAATGACCGGTGCCATTCACGAAAAGAAAGAGCATGAACCTTCCAGTGATTTCGGGGCGCAGCAGCCAGCCGGTGATCTGTATGTGCGCGTATCGCACAACGGTGCCATTCAGAATTACAGAAGGGAGCTGAATATTTCCGATGCCGTAGGAAAAGTGAGCTACGATGCAGGCGGCAGTCATTTTGAGCGGACGTTCTTTGGCAATTATCCGTCCAAAGTCATGGTCTATCAATTCAAATCCTCTACTCCGGAAACCTATTCGGTGAGATTCACATCTCCGCATAAAAAGGATTATGAGCAGTTTGAGAAAAACCAGTACACCTTCGGGGGAAGCCTGAAAGACAATCACCAGGAATTTGAAACGGTGTATCGCGTTGATACAGATGGTAAAACCACATTTAAAGATGGTATTCTGACCATATCAAATGCACGGTCGGTGGTGCTCATTCATACCATTGCTACCGACTACGTCATGCAATTCCCGACATATAAAGGAAATGATTACAAAAAGGCCAATCGTGCGACCATGCTGAAAGTGGCTGGAAAGCGTTTTGATGCACTTTATGCCGAGCAGCAAAAGGATTACCACGCACTTTTCGACCGCGTATCTCTCCGGCTGGGTAAAGAAACGGTCAAGAACCTGCCGACGAACGAAAGACAAAAACGGTATTCACAAGGTCAGCCTGACGCCGGACTGGAAGAATTGTATTTCCAATATGGCCGCTATCTGATGATCTCTTCGACCCGCCCGGGTACGATGCCCATGAGCTTGCAAGGAAAATGGAACGACAGTACCAACCCGCCATGGACCAACGATTATCACACCAACATCAATATCCAAATGCTATACTGGCCTGCCGAGGTGACCAACCTGGCGGAATGCCATTTGCCGTTAATGGATTTTACCAAATCCGTCGTCGAGCCGGGCAAGCTGGCGGCAAAGGAATTTTTTAATGCAAAAGGCTGGGTTGTAAATACGATGCTGAATGCCTACGGTTACACTTCGCCGGGCTGGGATTTGCCCTGGGGATTCTTTCCGGGCGGTGCGGCCTGGCTCTCCCAGCATTTGTGGGAGCATTATGCATTTACCAATGATAAAACTTTCCTAAAAAACACGGGGTATCCCGTCATGAAGGAAGCCGCCATTTTCTGGATGGATTACCTCACGGACGACGGCTCGGGGCATCTGGTATCGTCGCCGTCGTTCTCACCCGAGCACGGAGGCATTTCCACCGGCGCGACCATGGATCACGAAATTGCCTGGGATATCCTGAACAATACTGCCGAAGCGGCGACTGTACTGGGTATAGACCGTGATTTTGCGCAAAAAGCTGCGAAAACACGCGACAAGATCCTGCCTTTGCAGATCGGCAGGTGGAAACAGCTGCAGGAGTGGCGGGAAGATGTGGACGACTCTACGAATCACCACCGGCACGTATCGCATCTTTTTGCACTGCATCCGGGAAAGCAAATCTCCATTACTAAAACACCGGCTGAGGCAGAAGCTGCAAAAATCAGCTTGAATGCGCGCGGCGATGACGGGACAGGATGGTCGCTGGCCTGGAAGGTCAACTTTTGGGCACGTTTGCAAGACGGTAACCGTGCGCACAAACTATTTAAAAGTGTTTTGAGGCCCGTGGCTAGTCAGGGTACAAATATGTCGGATGGGGGAGGCTCTTATGCCAACCTGCTATGCGCCCATCCTCCTTTTCAGCTCGATGGTAATATGGGTTCCACCGCGGGCGTTGCCGAAATGCTGCTACAGTCTCAAACCGGAGTAATCGAATTGCTGCCTGCATTACCCGACGCCTGGCCGGCCGGCGAAGTGAAAGGATTGAAAGCCAGAGGAAACGTCACCGTGGATGAAATCTGGGAAAATGGAATGCTGAAGTCGGTTTCACTCATTTCTCCGCAGGCGCAGAAAAGGACGTTGAAATACGGCGGCAAGACTACTGAGATCAGCCTGACCGCCAACGTCCGGAAAACGATTCTCCCAGGTAATTTTTAACGAGCGTCTGGCGCGATAACAGTTCTGCATACTTGCCGCCATGCCCGACAAATCAATCATGTAACCGAATAATCACTTTTTTATTCAATGAGTGCAACGGATAGTTACATTCTTTGTGTCCTGAACTTTTAGTAAGTCACCGGCAATATCGTTCCGTAAATACGAACGATCTGCTACAAAGCTAAAAATACCGCCACTATGAATGTGATTGCCTTTTTATCTGGAGTACTATTGCTATGTATGCCTATTTTCCGTCAGGATTTTTTTGTGAGGCACCCCACCATTTTCCCGCTTTATTTTTGCCTGTTCCCGATCGGCCTGACTATCTTGCTCTGGTCAGTTTCCAATAAGCGCATGATCCGCTTTGCTGTGCTACTGATTATTTGTATTGTGATCGAGGTGGGGTTAGTGGGTAGTGTGGCGTATATGGCTAGTTATCAGCGTTATAAGCCGCTGCCTGAAAATTACTATTACTGGGTGCTGGGGCAGTATGGCTACTTCAAAAACACGACCAACTTTAATGAGGACCTGTCGCGTTACGATTCCTCACTTACCTATCGCTTTCGGCCGAATATTACGGGCAGGTTTGATAATCCTGAGTTCGATGTAGAAGTGAAAACAAATTCACTTGGTGTACGCGATGATGAAGCCAGCCTGAAAGATCCGCACATTGTTGTTTTAGGCGATTCCCACGGAATGGGGTGGGGTGTGGAAAAAGACGAGCGGTTTTCAGAGTCGGTAGAACAACGGCTCCATGTTAATGTCCTGAACACGGCCATTACCTCGTATGGCACGCATCGTGAAACGAAATTGCTCGACCAAATCGATCTGGATTCCTGTAAATTGCTCATTATCCAGTATTGTGAAAACGATCTGGAAGAAAACAAGACCAATTTGCCAGTGCCTCAAAAGTCATCTACTGATGCATTTGGCTTTGAGATTGCGGCGAAACAAAATACCATCAACACCACGTATTTTCCATTTAAAGGTATTTTTCTAGGCGTTCGCTGGCTAATCACCTCGGGAGTGACAAGTGCCTTTCAGCCAATTCCGAATGCTTCCGCCAGGCAGGTTACAGCCCCTGCGGTGTTCAAGCCGGAACATGCCGAGGCTTTCTTTCCCTATCTCAGCCGGATCCGCAAGAAATACAAAGGGCCGATTGTCGTTTTCGACCTGGGCATTTACAATCACCCGATTGTTAAGGAATTTCAGGCTTATCAAGCCCTGCATCCCGCCGACGGGCTCCATTTCGTCAATGTGCACCCATTGTTAAGCCGGCAGGATTACTTCACCATCGATGACCACATCAATGCCCGTGGCCACGCCAAAATAGGCGCGGCCCTGGCAGAGTACGTTCAGGAAAAGGGCTGGCTTTAATTAGTCATTGCGCTAGTAGCTATGGCAATGGTGCATGGCGAATTTTCAATCACCTCCCAATCTCTAGTGACATACCGTTGTCACGATGCCCGCTTTCTTTGTTGTTATTTTGGAAATGGCTGCATTCTAGATACGTTGAAAATCAGGTATCTGATTTCGCAAAGTGCGGCGGCTTTGCAGTTATGTGCTATTTTTAGAGAAGTTTCACAGGCAAATAAGATGGAAAAAGAGATAAAAACGTTTTGTCCGGCTAATAAGCAGGAGTGGCGAGAATGGTTGGAAAAAAACCATGACAAGGAACAGTCCGTCTGGCTGATTTACTACAAAAAAAAGGCGAATGCCGACAGGCTGACATGGAGTGATTCCGTCGATGAAGCGCTTTGTTTCGGATGGATCGACAGCCTCGCCAGGCCACTGGATGAAGACAGGTATCTTCAGTTTTTCGGCAGGAGAAAACCCAAAAGTGCCTGGTCGCGCATTAACAAAGAAAAAGTCCAGAGGCTGATCGACGAGGGATTGATGAGGCAAGCCGGTCTCGATAGCATTGAAACTGCAAAACAAAATGGCTCATGGACGATACTTGACGAGGTAGAAGAGTTGATCATACCCGGCGATCTTGAAAAAGCATTTGACAAAAATCCCGAAGCCAAAAGTCATTTCTTAGGTCTGAGCAGGTCAATGAAACGGCTTCATTTACAACAGCTTGTATTCGCCAAACGGCCGGAGACCCGACAGAAACGCATTGCCGAAATCCTAGCACTTCCCGATCATAAAAAGCCGGAAGTCAATCGGCCTTAACCGTGGCAGGCGCTTTGGTTGCACGCATCAGAAAACCGTTTCGACCTGATGAGTCGTGCAGCACTTTATATTAGTGTCAGGAAAACCGGTTGCGGGCATCGAATGCCAGGCCCAGCCCGACGCTCGAAAGCTTGTTTTCTTCCGACCATTCTGCGGCTGGAAACAATCGCCTGAACTGCTCCTGAATGAGCGGGATTTCGGTCGAGCCGCCCGTCATAATCACCAGACTGATTGCATCAGAGCCAATACCTGCCGCCTGCAGACATTCACGCGCCGCATGTACGATGCGTTCTGTTTTCGTATTAATCGCCGCATTAAAATCCTCACGTGCCACATCGATCACCAGGTCTTCGTCGATGAAATCGAGCGCGGCCGCGTAGTTGTCGCTGCTCGCCAGTCCGATCTTGATCTTTTCCGTTTCGGCGAGTACCGCGTGACCTCTTTCTTGTTCGAGGACGCTGATTAATCTTCCATATTTTAATGGATCGTGCGTTTCACGAAGCAATTGTTTGGCTTGAAACAGGATCTTATTGGTGTAAAGAAAGTTCACTTTGCTCCATTCGGAAAGATCAAAATAGTGGTAGGAGGGTACCTCGAGATTTTTGGCCCCATATCTGGAACGAAAACCCAGTTCCGGCATCATCTCCGCAAGGCTCAGATCTTTATCGAAGTCATTCCCACCGAGGCGGACACCGGTATTGGCGAGGATATCGCTGGTCCGGTCTTGTTTTTTTGCATTCTCACCGGACAGCCGGATAATCGTGAAGTCAGAAGTTCCTCCGCCGAGATCTACTACAATCGCCAGTTTCTCTCCCGTTACCCTCGCCTCATGGGCGAATGCGGCGGCAATGGGCTCAAATTGAAAACCGACATGCTCAAAACCCAGTTTCTTAGCGACCAGCATCAGTTCATGCTCTGCCCGCTGATCGGCCGCCGGGTCGTTATCCACAAAATGGACCGGCCTTCCCATGACCACATGCCGCAGCTCCGTCCCGCAGTCGGCTTCCGCCTTGCGTTTCATCTGATCCAGAAAAGCGGCAATGATCTGATCGAATTTCATGAATTCACCATTGACCATCGTGCCCTGACGCATCACCGGAGTTCCCAGTACGCGTTTCAGGCTTCGCATTAATCTTCCCGGTTGTCTGGCCAGGAAACGCTCCGTCGCTTCGCGGCCAAAAAATGCATGGTTGTCTTTCCGGGCAAAAAACATCGCGCTGGGAATAGTCGTATGATTGTTTTCGACCGGAACTAAAAACACATTGTCTTGATTCGCTACGGCCAGACTGGAATTGGATGTGCCGAAATCGATGCCGCAAAAAACTGGATTGTTCATTCATTGGAAAATTGGGCGCGCAATTTCTGATTATTTGCCGGGCATTGCAAATGCATGTGCGAATATCCCGGATCCGGTCCTGCCCAAACTTACCTGACTTTTTCTTAGTTTAGCCCGCTGGGACAGGCAATTTACGCTGCGGACCAGCTGCTTAAAATCTACTTATGAATGCATTAAAAACGATTGATTTCAGGCTGTTTGTCGTCTACACGGTCGCCAGGAAGCTAAGCTTTACAAAAGCTGCGCTCGAACTGAATATCACGCAGCCGGCCGTTACCAAGCATGTGCGAGAAATGGAACAGCAGCTCGACTGCCGGCTTTTCAGCAGAAAAGGAAACTCGATCGGCCTGACTGCCCAGGGGACTTTGTTTATGCAGTATGCAGCGAAGATCATCCAGCTCTCGCGGGAAATGGAGTCCGAAATTACCCAGGTGAACCACATTCACGGCGGTACGATCCGCATCGGCGCGAGTACCACCGTCGCTCAGACGATCCTTCCGAAACTGCTGGCTCTTTTCAAAAAAAGCTACCCGAACCTGTCATTTACATTCGTTCAGGGAAATACCGACCTTATAACCAAACATATACTTGACGAGACGGTCGACATTGCGATCGTGGAGGGGGCGGGACACGATCCGCAGATCAGTTATGCACCTTTTACCAGAGACGAACTTGTGCTGGTGACACGGTCGAGGGGTATGTATGCGAAATGGGAGGAGATCAGCCTGAAACAGCTCAGTACGATTCCATTGGTTTTGCGGGAGGCAGGTTCAGGAACGCTTGATGTGCTCAGAAAGGCAATTTCAAAAGCAGGGCTGGCTTTCAGCGATCTGACTGTTGAGATAGAACTGGAAAGCAGCATCGCGATCAAGGAGTATCTTCTCCATTCGGAAACCGCTGCTTTTTTATCCGTGCAGTCAGTGGTTAATGAATTGAAATACAATGAGCTGACCATTATTGACGTAAAAGGTCTTGAAATATACCGCGATTTCCAGTTCATCCATCTTCATGGAAAAAGCACTTCGCTCAGCGAGCTTTTCATGCGTTTCTGTAAAAATCATTATAACATATAGTTATATGAGATAACTATTTATGATTGGTGAAAGATCGCTGGATATTGCACTTTTGTACTTGAAAACAAAGGACATATTTAGCCATCTGACATGATTAACACAGACATATGCATTATTGGGGCGGGGCCCGTTGGGCTCTTTGCCGTTTTTGAAGCCGGACTACTGAAAATGCGCTGCCATCTGGTGGATGCATTGCCACAGGTAGGCGGCCAGCTCTCAGAAATTTATCCTCAAAAACCGATATACGACATTCCGGGGTTTCCTTCCATTCAGGCCCAGCAACTGGTTGATAACCTGATGGAACAGATCGCGCCATTCAAACCAGGCTTCACACTCGGCGAGCGCGTGGAGCATATTGACCGTATGGAAAATGGTGATTTTATTGTCCAAACGCATGAACAAACGAGCATTCAGGCCAAAGTAATTGTCATTGCCGGCGGACTCGGTTGTTTCGAGCCGCGCAAACCGGCAATCAATGGCCTGGAAGCATTTGAAGGAAAGGGAGTATCTTATTTTGTGAAAAATCCGGAAGCATTTCGTAACCGCAGGGTCGTATTGTCTGGTGGGGGCGACTCTGCCCTGGACTGGGCTATTTTCCTCGCGCCGGTAGCCTCGGAACTGACACTCGTGCACCGCGGAGAAACGTTCAGGGGCGCACCCGACTCGGCTGAAAAGGTGGTTGAGCTGGCGCACCAGGGGAAAATCCGGCTTTTGCTCGAATCGCAGATCACCGATGTGGCTGGGAATGGGCATTTGCAATCGCTTTCTGTTTCTACCAAAAACCAGGGTAATCTCCTGCTCGAGGCAGACCATCTCATTCCATTATTCGGGCTCACTCCCAAGCTTGGGCCTATCGCCAACTGGGGCCTGGCGCTGGATAAATCGGCGATCGAGGTGAATGTAGACGATTATGCGACCTCGGTACCAGGCATTTATGCGATCGGGGACATTAACACGTACACGGGCAAGCTCAAACTGATCCTTTCGGGGTTTCATGAAGCTGCGTTGATGGCCCAGAGCGCATTCAAATATGTGTACCCGCAACAGAAACTTAGTTTTAAATACACCACTGTAAATGGCGTAAATGCTTTTTAAGATGATACAACTGACTGTAATCGACCGGGAAGGTCACGAGAAGGAGTTGGAAGTGGCGGAAGCGGAGAATGAAAACCTGATGGAAACGCTGAAAGGTTTCGATTACGATATGCGTGCCACGTGCGGCGGTTTGGCACTTTGCGCCGACTGCCATTGCCTGATCCTCAAAGGCCAGGACCAGCTCAGTGATCCCCAGGATGAAGAATTAATGACATTGGAAACCAGACCCGACGCGCAGAACAACAGCCGTTTGGCCTGCCAATTAAAAATGAACTACAAACTCGATGGCGTCCTGCTGCAGTTGACCAACTACGCAAATTGAGTTTAAAAAGTCTGTTGAAAAACGGAATGATAAGTACAGAAAGTAAAATGCCGGACATTTTTAGTGCCCGGCATTTTTGTTAAACAAAGGTTTTATTCAAATCAATGCTTCGCCCACCACAGCGGCGTAAGCGTACCGTCCGCACTTCCAAGGAAGCCTACCGCCTGGTCATAACCTCTTGCATTGCTCGCAGGCAGGCTTGAAGGGTATTTCAGACGTTGCGGGAAGAACTTGATATTGGACGTCAGGTAATTGCTGCTGTTAAGTGCAGGCATGTTTACCAACGGATTTTCGACTGCCGGGTTTTCAAAGAATGGCAGACCCAATCTCCGGTGATCGCTCCACGCTTCCAACGGCAACCACGGTGTTTGTGCGATGAATTTCTGTGTGATGATTTTTGTAAGCAAATCATTTTTCACAGCACCCGCCTTATACAGGTTGTTTACCGGATACGTTTTGGTCACGGTACCATCCACATTTGTATAGCCATCTTTGTATTTCATGACATAGGTAGCAGGTGGTTCGGCGACATGAGCCCAGCTAACCGATGTACCAACCCGGTTGTAGGCAGTGGAGGCTTTGTACTGAGTAGCGAAACTGCTCACGCCCCAGTATGCAAAATTTGCGTCGATACCCGCTTCATAAGCAGCTTGTCCGCTCATTGGTACTGTCCAGCCTCTCACAGCTCCTTCGGCTAAAAGGAAGTACGTTTCCCATGGAGCGAAGTAAATACGCTTGCTTTTACTGTTACGGAACTGCTGGCCGTGACGTGGAATGGCGCCATTGAAGTTATAGATATTGTTCTTAGCACCTTTTGGTCCCCAGTCACCATTGGCCGGAGCATTCCAGGTATACTTGGCATTAAGCGTTTTAACAGTAGCACCTGCGGCATCAACCAATGTGCGTTCGGTCGTTTTCGCGGTGTTATCCCAGGAAGGATATGCGTTGAAATCGGAGTTGTCCACTTCACCCGGAATAATGTAAGTTTTGTAGGCGCGGGGGTCTATCGTATTTGGCAGACCATCAAACCAGTAACCTGCCGACGGATCATTCGTCATCGTGGTGAAATGGTTTTCGAATTTAAGCCCCATATAATCCTGTGGTTTGACAGAAGGAAGAAGTGCTGCTTTCACCTGATCAGCCGATTTGATGCCGCCCAGTCCAAGATACAGGTTGTTGATCGTGGCCGAGATCGGGAAGTAGTTCCATTCGCGGCTCATGACGCCAGTCAATGCATCCCACCCTTCTTTTTCTGCCACCTGAAATGTCTCATCCGCAAGAGTAAGTAACGGAAGTTTTGCGGCTGCTTCGAACTCCGCTTTTGCTTTTGCCGGATCCACTTCTGAAAGGCGCATAGCAAGTCTCAGACGCATCGAGTTGGCGTATTTCTGCCATTTCGCGTAATTAAAACCATAGGCCTGGTCATACTTTGATATCTCAGAACTGGTCACTCCCAGGTTTAGTTTTGAGGAAGCATCCTTCAATTCATCGAGCAGGTAATAATACACCGTTTTCTCATCCGAAAACTCCGGATTGGTTCCCTCAAATCCATTAATGGGAATAGGGCCGAAGTTGTCGGTCAGTTCGCTCAGAAGATACACTCTCCAGATACGCGCCACCTGTAGCAAGTTGGCGGTATATGGCTTGATGTTACCGGCAGCAATCTGTTTTTCAGCCACCTGAACGGCTGCATAAATGCTGTTCAGCCACCCACCTATGTAACCGCTTCCGTAGTAATCGCTGGACCAGCCGTCGTTATAGCCGCCGGTAGAGATCCCGCCGCCGGCTTGCTGGCGACCCGCTGTTTTCCAGTATAATACAAATATCCGTTCGGCGATGTGAGGGTCCATTTGGTTCCCGATAATGGAGCCGTTGATGAAGTACTCCACCTGTACCTGAGATTCGGTAGCGAGGTAGGGGTCCGCGTTTATCTCGTCAAAATCGTTGCAGGCTGTTGTGAACAACATCAGCGCCGCGGCGGGCATAAGTGCCCTTTTTAAAAATGCTTTCATAGTATTAAATGTCTTTTTAACCTGATTGATGATTTAGAATCCCAGGGTAAGTGAGAAAAGGAATGAGCGCATGGTCGGGAATGCCCCGTTTTCGAAACCAACGGCATTGGTACCGGTTGCGAAAACAGATTCCGGGTCAATGCCATTCAGGTGACTTTTGATCATCCATACATTGTTGGCCGATGCGCTGATTTTAGCTTTCTGGAATGTTTTGCCTAAAAGTTTTTTTGGAAGACTGTAGCTCACCATGACATTTCTCAGACGAACGTTGGTAGCATCAAAAATATACGCTTCCCCCACACCCAGGTTGTTCAGGGTAGATACCGTGCTCCAGTATTGCTGCTGGGTAACAGGTTCGGTATTTGGTGCAGGTGCACCGCCTTCTCCTAACACAACGCCATCCACAACGAATTCAGGTCTTTCTCCACCCGGAGCAGTAATTGCCGCGGTACCAGCCGACTGCAGACCTACATTGGAAGCTGAGAATATTTCACCGCCCAGGCGCGCGTCGATCAGGAACGACAAACCAATTCCCTGGTAAGAGAAGTTGTTGGAGATGCCGAGAAGTCCTTTTGCTTGTTGGTTACCAAGTTTTGTGATGGTCGCGTCGCGTTGCGGAAGACCGTCTGCATTCAATAGCATTTTACCAAAGTACGGGCTGGCCTCGTCTTTTACGCGCAGGAATTTGGTTCCGTAAATGTCACCGTACAATCCGTCGGTAGTAGCTCTGATGAACAAGTCGTCAAACGCTCCTAGCTGATATTCGTTCACGCCCATATCTTTGGCGATGTCGATGATCTTGTTCTCGTTTTTAGAAAAGTTGGCAGTTACATTCCAGTTTACGGAGGTTGGTTTTGTCAGGATAGCAAGGTCAGCCATGATCTCGATCCCTTTGTTCTGGATATTTCCGGCGTTCACCTTCATGCTCGAATAACCGCTCATCGGATCCATTGGAATGTCGATCAGCTGGCGGGTTGCATTGGATTTGTACCAGGTAAAATCAACGCGCAGCCTGTTGTTAAGAAATTTCAGTTCCGCTCCAAGTTCCAGGTTTTTGATCAGCTCGCTTTTCACATTACGGTCTTTCAGAAGCGATTGTCTCACCGCAATGGTATTGCTCAAAGGATCTTTTGAAATGTTGTATCCATTGTACAATTGATATGGCGCAAGGTCATTTCCAACGGTAGCATAAGATCCGCGCAGTTTGGCATAATTAAACCACAATGGCAGACTGGTTCCCATCTTGTCCAGCATGTCTGAGAAAACATAGGAAAGACTGTACGACGGGTAGAAATACGAACGGTTCTCTTCAATGAGCGCCGACGACCAGTCGTTACGTGCCGTTACGTCAAGAAATATCCAGCCGCCATAATTCAGGCCTAATGAACCGTAAATTGAATTGATTTTTTTACGGCTATATCCCGGCCAAACCGACGGTGCGCCTGCAGCATTGGTTGGAGTAAACAAGTTAGGGACTTCCAAAGCGCCGGTGTTTACCGTAAGCGAGCTGTATTTTTGTTGCATCAGGTTACCTCCGAAAGTGAAAGTACCTCCGAACAAGCCGATCACTTCGTCTTTCCGGGCTGTGATCAAACCACTGTAGTTGGTTTCGCTGAAAGTTTGCTTGCCCATGGAATACGAATTCGAAAGTGGGCCGCCCGCATACGTTTTGCTTTCGGTGTTGGTGGTGTACAAGTCACCGCCGGCCTTCACCTCAGCATCCAGCCAGTCGGTAAATGCGTATTTCAACGATCCGTTCATGATGAAACGGTTCCGCGAGTCATTGTTGAGGTTGTATCTGCTCAACCAATATGGGTTGGACTGCGGGCCAGGTGCGCCAGGATACCATAGCATTTTACCAAATTGGTTGGTAGCGGCACTGAAATCGGTAACATCAAGACTTCTTGGCAACATATATAATACGAATACGCTGCTGTTGTCCCGGCCATTGATCGGCCTGTTGAAGCCCGATGTATTGTTGTAAGACATTTTCACATCGCTCGTCCAGCGGCTGTCCTGCCCGAAGTGGGTTGTTGCCTTGGAAGTAAAGTTGACGCGTTTCAGTTTATTTCCAGGGATGATACTTCTGTCTTCCAGGTAGTTTAGCGATGCAAAAACAGCGGTTGAACCATACTGTTGCTGCAAGCCCAGGCTGTAATTCTGGCTTGAACCTTTCCGCAGAAAATTGTCTACGTTATTATGAATGTTCATCGTGGACTGTGTACTATCCCACTTGGTGATGCTCTGTCCCGTTGCTTTTGGGCCCCAGCTGGTGGTGCTCATCGCATTGTAAATGCCTTCGGTGCCTTGTCCGAATGAATTCTGAAGTTCAGGTTTGATGAAAATACTTTCTGTTCCAAGTGTTGTGGAGAATGTAATGCCAAGTCCTGGTTGCTTGCGTCCGGATTTTGTCGTGATCAGGATTACTCCGTTTCCAGCGCGTGAACCATATAATGCAGCGGCAGACGGCCCTTTCAGCACACTCATCGTTTCGATGTCTTCGGCGCTGATGTCCCCGAGCCCGTTACCGAGGTCAAGTCCGGCTCCCCAATACCCGTTTTCGGTCGTACCGGTGAAGTTGTCGATCGGAATACCGTCCACCACAATGAGCGGTTGATTGCTTCCGGTGAGCGATGTATTTCCACGCAATACAATCTTGGAAGATCCACCGGCCCCGTTGCTCGACCGAACTACCTGCAGACCTGCAACCTTTCCAGTGAATGCATTGGCGAGGTTGGTTTCTTTGGCGTCCGATAATGCCGAGCCGGAGATTTCCTGGATCGCGTACCCCAGCGATTTTTTCTGACGCTGGATACCAAGAGCTGTAACCACCACTTCTGACAGCGCCGTGGCGTCTTCTACCAGGGTGATATCAAAGAACGTTTTGTTACCTACTTCAACATCCTGCTTCACATATCCGATGTAGGAAAAGCTAAGCACTGTGCCCGGACCGGCACTCGCGATACTGAATTTGCCTTCCGAGTCCGTGGTGGTCCCGGTTTTTGCTCCCTTAATTACTACGGTAACTCCCGGGAGTGGAGGGTTCCCTGCTCCGCCAGTTACTTTTCCGGAAATCTGAGTCTGTGCATAGACTCCAGAAAAGCTCAGCAGTAGCAGCAAGCTTAATACATGTGTTCTCATAAAGTTAAATTGGTATGGTAAAACAAGGGATAAACTGATAATGAAAAGGAATACGCGATCTGAAAGATTAATATGAGTGGTTAAATGTATTTTATTCCGATCGATGACAAATTTAATAATACAAATAACTTAATATCGATAGTATTCAAAATTATATACTGATTATAGGTTAATTAATAAAATAAAATTCTAATTGACTGGATTGGCACAAAAATAGGAAATAGGCAGCAGATCAGGAGGATACAAATGTTACATTGTACCGTATCAAAAGTTACCTGAATGCATTTCGGGTATATAAATACCTCTTTTCCGCCGAAGAGGGCTAGACCATATTTTTCTTTCGTGTGAGGTAGGAGGAGGGCAGCTCTCCGAACTCTTCCCGGAACTGTTTCGCGAAATATTTGGGGTTATTGAAGCCGACCTGATAGGCTACCTCGGAAATCGTAAGCTGGCTTTGTTCCAGAAGACGGGCCGCACGCTCCATCCGGATCGAGCGGATAAATTCGACGGGGGTTTTACCCGAAATGGAATTCAGCTTCCGGTAAAGATGGATCCGGCTCATGCCCACTTCCCGGCTGAGCGCTTCCACCGAAAAATCGGGATTGCTGATATTCTCCTCCACAATGGCGATCACCTGCCTTACCAGACTCTCGTCCCTGCTGCTGATGGCAATATCTCGTCCCTTGATGGCGATCTGCTGGCTGAACGTTTTGCGGGCCGTTTCCTGCTGTTTCAGAATGTTGGAAAGCCGGTATTGCAGAATTTCGAAGTTGAATGGCTTTTCAATATAATCATGGATGCCAAGTTCGTAACCTTCCAGGTGCTGCGCGGGAGAAGTGCTCGCCGTCAGAAGTACCAGCGGGATGTGTAGGGTCCGTTCATCGTTTTTCAGCCTTCGTACCAGTTCTATCCCATTCATTTCGGGCATGGTAACATCCGTTACGATCAGGTCTGGAATGAAGTTGACCGCCTGTTCCCAGCCTTCCGATCCGTTTTTTGCTTCGATGATGTTGTAAAGTTCTTTGAGATTGTCTTTGAGGTAAAAAAGGAAATCGTCGTTGTCCTCAACCAAAAGCAATACCGGCAATCCATTGTCAAGCTGGACGGGTTCGGGTGCCATCGGTATTGCGGGTGAAAAAGTCCTGTTAAAGTTATTGGCAGGTGATCCGGCAGGCGTAGCAACGGTAACGTCGGTTTTTTGAACAGGTAACCGAACCAGGAAACTGCTTCCTGCGCCTGGTTCGCTATCGACTGTAATCGTTCCTCCGTGAAGGTGTACGAATTCCTTGGTGATCGAAAGTCCGATACCGCTCCCCTGATTCAGCAAGCCGGCTGGCAGGTCGTTCTGGAAAAAACTTTCGAAGATCTTCTCTTTTTTATCCTGTGGGATTCCAATGCCGGTATCGCTGACTTTGATTTCCAGCCATGACTGGTTGACGCTTCCCCCGGGCGTCGTCGCGTAGTTTGCTTCCACGCTCACTATTCCATTTTCGGGGGTGAATTTGAATGCATTTGACAAGAGGTTAAAGAGAATTTTTTCCAGTTTATCCTGATCAAAAGACGCGTGAAGACGATCCAGGTCTGAATGGAAAGTTAAAGCGATCTGCTTTTTGACCGAGATGTCCGTAAATGAAGAAACGGCCTCATTCACGAAGTGGATCATGTCGCCTTCCGTAGGGTTGAACTTAATCCCGCTGACTTCCAGCTTACGGAAATCCAGCAGCTGATTGACGAGGTTCAGCAGCCTTTTCGCATTCCGCTGCATCAGTTGCATCTGGGTATACTGCGGAGAATCCGGACTTTCTTTGAGGATCTTTTCGAGGGGTGAAAGGATGAGTGTGAGCGGGGTTCTGAACTCATGGCTCATATTGGTAAAAAAACGGATCTTCACATCGTTTATTTCCCGTAACCTCCTCGATTCAATGCGTTCCTGCTCGATCAGATACTTTTCCCGCTCCTTATTCCGGATCATCCTGCCGGCCAGATACAGCGAAAGAATGAACAGCGCTACGTAAATTATTTTGGCAGGAGTGGAATTCCACCAGGGTGGAAGGATCTCGATCTGCAGCGTGGTTTCCACATCGTTCCAGCCGCCGTTTTCATCGGAGGCTTTTATCCTGAACAGATAATTGCCGGCATCCAGATTGGTGTATGCCGCCGTTCGTGAAGTGGACGATGCGCGTACCCAGTCGTCGTTAAAACCCTCTAATTTGTACAGGTAGTTGATTTTTTGCGGATGAAAAAAATTGAGTACCGTAAATTCCAGCGCGAAAATATCAGCCCGATGCGGCAGTACGATCTTTTTGGTTTCCGAGATGGCTTTTGAAAGTACCACCCGACCGTCCCCCGTTTTATCACCTACATTCATCTTTTTGTTAAAAATCGAGAGTGAGGATAAGATGACATTCCGGAAGGTAGCTTTGGGAGGGATTTGTTCAGGCCGGAACACGTTGTACCCTTTGGCACCTCCAAAAAACAACTCTCCGTCACGCGTTTTAAGTGCGGTATTTTCGTTGAACTCGGATCCCTGTAACCCATCGCTTTCGTCATAATTGATAAACTGCACGTGCAGCCCCCCGGGCTTTTCAGATAATTGCGCACGGGCGAGTCCGTATGGAGTGGCGATCCAAAGATCCCCCGCATTGTCTTCCACCACAGAAAGGATCGAGTTGTGAGGCAGACCTTCCGCTTGTCTGAAAATCCGAAACTGTTTTTTTACCGGGTCAAACAGGTTTAACCCATCCTGCGTACCGACCCATATCCGCTTTTTTGAATCCTGTAAAATTACATGCACAATGTCGTTGCTAATGGATCCCGGATCATTCGGGCTATGATGGTAATTGACGAATTTGCCCGCTTTCGGGTCACGTATGTCAACTCCGAAGGAAGTTCCGAGCCACAAATTTCCCCGATGGTCCTCGGTAATTTCACTTACATAAGCATCGTGCACCGAATTGGGCGCTTTGGCCGGGTAATGCGTAAACTTTCCCGTTTTCCGGTCGAATAGTTCCAGCCCGCCGTTCAGCGTACCGACCCAGAAATTCCCTCCCGAATCTTCCCTGATTTCCCAAACACTACGGTCCGACAAGCTGCCCGGTTCAGAAGGGTCGTGACGGTAGGTAGTAAACTTTGTCCCGTCGAACGAGCTCAGGCCGCCGAAATAGGTTCCAATCCAAAGCGTTTTTCGCTTGTCCAGATAAAGACTGATGATCACATTGCTGCCGACGGTATTCGGGTCGGACGGATCGTTCAGATATTGTTTGTAGGTATTTTTTTGTCGGTCGTAATAAATGAGTCCGCCGCCATTGGAACCCATCCATATATTTCCTTTCTCATCTTCCACAAACCGGTTGAGGTCGTTGTATGGAAGACTTGCCCGGTCGGCACGTTTGTGTTTAAAAAGCGGAAACCGGAAGATGTCTTCGTGGTAATAATTCACACCATCTTTATAGGTCCCCAGCCAGATCACGCCCATTGGATCTTTATAAATGGCATTGAATGTGTTCTGACTGATCGCATTCTTGTCATCATCATCCGGCAGAATGTAGGTGATCGTTTTTTTGTTTTTATCAAGAAGGTTAATGCCCCCGTGATCCACCCCTATCCATATTCTCCCCTGATTATCCTGCACTACGCCTTGAATGATGTCGGAATTGAGGCGGGGGCTGCCGCTTTCTTTACTATAAAATGAAAAGGAACGGTCAGACGGTTTTAAACGGTAGATACCCAGATTTTCCCGTATTGCGTAAAGCCACAGCTCACCGTCGGAGTCAGCGGTAATGCCGTAGTTGAGCAACCTGTTTTTATGTTTTTTAGCAAGATAGTCCGATCGCCATTTTACTTTAAAACTCAGCGGATCGACCTGATCAACCGTTCCGTTTTGATGTATGATCCACAGGTTTCCATCGGTGGTATGAGTAATTGCCGAAACATCATTGCTGGAAATCGTACTCGGGTCTGCGGGGGAATGCTTTAAATGGATGGTTTTGCGGCCGGAGTAAATGAACAAGCCGTTATTCTCCTGAGCAAACAGAAAGTTCTTGTATTTGTCTTTATAAATAGTGCGGATAAAGCCTGGTGGAATGCCCCATTTTTTCAATTCAGGGCCCGCATTGATCGAGATTTTTTCTGTAATAGGGTCATATACGCTGTTTGCTGTACCTGAGCCGATCCAAATCTTTCCTTCGGGGCCTTCCCACAAACTGCGGATGTTGTTGCTTCGTAATGTGGCGCTGTCGCTGGGGTCGCCTTTAAAAACCTTGAAGTTGTAGCCGTCGTACCGGTTCAGGCCCGAATTTGTACCTACCCACATAAATCCCTTACTATCAAGAAGAAAGCAAGTGGGGTGATTGTTTGACAATCCGGATTTTATATCCAGTTTGAGAAAACGGAATTGCCCGGATTGCCCCAGGGCGAAACCTGAAACGAAGTACAGGCCTGTGATCAGAAGTAATTCTTTGAGGAGACGCAACATGCTTAACTTTACCTAAAGTCAATTTACGTTTTTTTTCGAAAATCGCCCTGGAAAACAAAAACCGGAGAATCAGCCAATTGCTGATCCTCCGGATGGATTGCCAGTGTTATGTCTGGCCGGGAAACGCTCTTTTAATGCGATTAAGCCAGGTCAAATCTGTCCAGGTTCATCACTTTTGTCCACGCAGCAACGAAATCCTTTACAAATTTGCCATGCGCATCTGCGCTTCCGTAAACCTCTGCAACCGCTCTCAATTCGGAGTTGGAACCGAAAACAAGATCTGCACGGGTGGCAGTCCATTTAGGCTGACCTGTGGTGCGGTCGGTTCCCAGATATACTTCTTTGTCCTCACTCATCGCTTTCCATGCAGTGTTCATGTCGAGCAGGTTGACGAAGAAATCATTGGTCAGCTGGCCCGGACGCTGCGTAAACACACCGTTTTTAGAGCCATCGAAATTTGCACTTAATGCACGCATTCCACCGACGAGAACCGTCAGTTCCGGCGCTGTTAATGTAAGCAACTGCGCCTTATCGATCAGCAACTCCTCGGTCGAAACCGAGAATTTAGCTCTGGAATAATTACGGAAACCGTCAGCAGCAGGTTCCAGGTATCCAATTGATTCAACATCCGTTTGTTCCTGCGAGGCATCGGAACGGCCAGGAGTGAACGCAACCGAAATCGCATGACCTGCATCTACCGCCGCTTTTTCAACTGCTGCGGAGCCAGCCAGAACGATCAGATCTGCCAGAGATACCTTTTTACCGGTTGATTGTGTCGCGTTGAATTCGCTCTGGATGCTTTCCAGAATTCCCAGCACTTTTTGCAGCTGCGCCGGATTATTCACCTTCCAGTCTTTTTGCGGGGCCAGACGAACGCGGGCGCCATTGGCACCACCGCGCTTATCGGAACCGCGGAATGTCGAAGCCGAAGCCCATGCCGTCGAAACCAACTCGGATATGCTCAATCCGGAAGCTAAAATATTCGCTTTCAATGCAGCAATATCGCCATCATCAATCAATGCATGGTCAACTGCCGGGATCGGATCTTGCCAGATCAATACTTCTTCCGGTACATCCGGGCCCAGGTAGCGGGCACGCGGGCCCATGTCGCGATGCGTCAGTTTGAACCACGCACGGGCAAAAGCATCCGCAAAAGCATCCGGATTTTTCAGAAAGTGTCGCGATATTTTTTCGTAAACCGGGTCAAATCTTAATGCAACATCCGTAGTAAGCATAGTAGGCGCATGCTTTTTGGAGCTGTCATATGCGTCCGGAATGATACTTTCGGCATTTTTTGCGACCCACTGGTGCGCACCGCCCGGACTTTTAGTCAATTCCCATTCGAAACCAAACAGGTTTTCGAAGAAATTGTTACTCCATTGTGTCGGCGTTTTCGTCCAGATTACTTCCAGTCCGCTGGTAATCGTGTCGGCACCTTTACCTGAACCAAAACTGTTGCTCCAGCCCAGGCCCTGCGATTCCACATCAGCGGCTTCCGGCTCGTCGCCCACGTGGTCGGAAGTTGAGGCACCGTGCGTTTTACCAAAACTGTGTCCCCCGGCGATCAATGCAACCGTTTCTTCGTCATTCATAGCCATTCGGCCAAATGTATCGCGGATGTCTCTTGCGGATGCGATCGGATCAGGATTCCCGTCCGGACCTTCGGGGTTTACATAAATTAGACCCATATGGGCCGCGGCGAGCGGCTTTTCGAGGTCGCGGGAGTGAATACCTTCTCTTGGATTTTCATCGGACGATACCACGCCATGACCGGCAACGCCTGCTACGCCTTTGGAATAACGGTGGTCGTTACCGAGCCATGTAGTTTCCGATCCCCAGTAAACGTCTTCATCCGGCTCCCACACGTCGGCACGTCCGCCGGCAAAGCCAAATGTTTTAAAGCCCATTGATTCCAGGGCCACATTTCCCGTGAGGATCATCAGGTCCGCCCAGGAAAGTTTTTGTCCATATTTTTGTTTGATAGGCCAAAGTAAACGTCTGGCCTTGTCGAGACTGACATTATCCGGCCAGCTGTTGAGCGGTGCAAAACGCTGCTGCCCGGACCCGCCGCCGCCGCGACCATCGAATACGCGGTATGTTCCCGCGCTATGCCACGCCATACGAACAAAGAGAGGGCCATAATGTCCGAAATCAGCCGGCCACCAGTCTTGTGAATCCGTCATGAGGGCATGAAGGTCCGCTTTTACCGCATTCAGGTCGAGACTTTTAAAAGCTTCGGCATAATCAAATTCGTCACCGAGCGGATTTGTTTTAGAAGAATGCTGGCGCAGGATGCTTACTTTGAGCTGATTTGGCCACCAGTCACGGTTCTTCGTGCCGCCGCCACCGACATTATGATTCATTGTTCCGTTATGAAACGGGCATTTACTGATGTCGTTTGGGTCGTTTTCCATAGTTAAGAGTTCTTGTTAAATAATAATGCTACCCCCGGCAGCTTTGCAGGACGGCAAGATAAAGGATTAGAAAGTATAATGACAATCGATTAAATCTATCTTTTGATAGCTGGTGTCTATTATCGAAGGTTTCGCTGTCTTATATACGTTGAAACAGCGTTTATCAGCCTGCGTCCTACTGCAGATCGGGTATAAGTCGTTCTGCATTCACTTATCCCAAATAACAAAGTTGATGTCGGAATCGCCAAAGGCCAATTATGATACTAAGAATTTTTATTCTGATCACCATCCTGACCGCCGGTATCACGCAGGCTTGGGCGCAAGTGAAACTGAATACCACACAATTCAATCAGAAAGGGGAGGCCACTCTCACGCGTCAGAAAGACATTGTTGAGCTTACCTGGCCCGCCGGCGCGGGGAAGGTTGGAAAGGTGCAGTTCGATCTGTCGCCATTCAGGCCTTTGTTCAAACGTATTGCTCTTGGTACGAAAGCCCAGCCGGTTACAATCTCGGAAGATCTGGATGCGGCATTTTTGCTGACCGTCGGCAAGCGTGACCTGCTCTCACAGAACGGATGGAATATCTTTTTCGATAAAGTACCTTCCCGACCTTTCCAGACTTTTCCTGTCGCCCTCAAAAAGACGAGCATTTCGGTTAAAACGATCGGGAGCCGCACGGTAGTAACGATCGGGAGCCTTTCCGCTGACCGTTTTTCCGGGGTATTGGCAGTGACTTTTTATAATGGCAGCCCTCTGTTCAACATCGCTGCGGTCATGTCGACCAAGGCGGAGGCAACAGCTATCGTTTATGATGCGGGGCTGATCAGCCGGACGGAAAAATGGAAAAGTGTGTCCTGGACGAATACCGCCGATCAAATGGAGTCGGCCGGGATACAGTATGCCGATTCTGCCAAAAATCTTGCCGTGAAATACCGGACGATTGCCGCCCAAACAAACAATGGAACAATGGCCATTTTCCCTGCGCCGCACCAATATTTTTACCCGCTGGACGAGGCCTTCAACCTCAAATTCATCTGGCATGGAGCAGGTTACCGAAATATGCTGGACGGATATGGGATCGGAATACGACAGGAACTGGAAGGTGATCGCCGCTTTGTCCCCTGGTTCAATGCCCCTCCCGGAACGCGGCAGCGCCTTAATTTCTTCTGCCTGATCAGTAATGCAGACGGTACCGAAGCTATAAATGAGGTCAGGAAATTTACCAATGCAGACCGTTATGTGAAGCTTCCGGGTTTCAAAACGATGTCGAGCCATTTCCATAATGAGTTTATTATGAGCGTAGTACTGGCCGGTAAGCCCGTTCCGGAAAAACCCGAGTTTGTCGAAGTGTTCAAGCGGTTGGGTGTCGATATGGTGCATCTTGGGGAGTTCCATTATACTGCACATCCAAAGGGCCCTGATTCACTGCGGCTGAGCGAATTGCAGGCGCTATTTGAACAATGCAAGCGGCTGTCGGACAGTGACTTCCTGGTCATGCCGGGCGAGGAGCCCAATGAGTTCTTTGGCGGGCATTGGTTGCAGATTTTTCCCAAACCCGTCTACTGGATCATGTCCCGAAAAAAGGAAACGCCATTTGTTGAGAACAAACCGGGTTTGGGCAAAGTGTACCATATCGGCGATAAAAACGATATGCTGAAATTGCTGCAGGAGGAGCAGGGGCTGGCCTGGACCGCCCATGCGCGTACCAAAGGTTCGGTGAACACGCCCGACATTTATAATCATGAGGAATTCTTCAGATCCGACCGATTTATGGGGGCAGCCTGGAAAGCAATGCCCGCGGACCTGTCGCAGCCGCGCCTGGGCAACCGTGTGCTCGATCTGCTGGATGACATGAACAATTGGGGCGAGAAAAAAACCGTAATCGCTGAGGCTGATCTGTTTACGGTTACGCAAGAGAACGAAATGTACGCGCATATGAACGTCAATTACATGATGCTCGACCAGCTTCCCAGATACGACGACGGCTGGAAACCCGTGGTGGATGCAATGCAGCACGGTAAGTTCTTCTCGACCACCGGAGAAGTGCTGATGCATGAATTGAAAGTGAATGGAAAGTTGTCCGGTGAAACGCTGGCACTGAATGCCGATGGTACGGCCGACGTAAGCCTGAAACTAAGCTGGACTTTCCCGATAAATTTCGTGGAAATCATTTCGGGCGACGGAGAAAAAGTGTACCGCGAACGAATAGACCTGACAAACACCCACGCTTTCGGCAAGCGGCAATTTCAGTTTCGCCCGAAGCTGAAAGGTCGCAAATGGATGCGCGTGGAAGCCTGGGACAGCGCGGTGAACGGCGCTTTCAGCCAGAATTTTTATTTATTTTAAACGAACACTTGTTTATTGCATTTTATGAATTTATTTTTGGCTCAAATTTAGTTAGTGCGTTAAGTTATATGGCCCGTCACTCTATGCGTTGGTTTGTTGTCATGATGGTGTTTGTCGCCACTGGTCTGAGCTTTCTGGACAGACAGGTGCTGTCAATCGCGATTATTAAGATACAGAAAGAGTTTCAGTTTAGTGATGTCGAATATGGCTGGGTGAACACCAGTTTTCTGCTGAGTTATGCATTGATGTTTACCGTGGGCGGCTGGATCATTGACCGGGTTGGCGCTAAAAAAGGTCTAGCCGTTGCAGTGGGAGTATGGTCGGTGGCCAATGCTTTTCACGGGTTGATGAATTCCCTGCCGCAGCTGATCGCATTTCGTTTTTTACTCGGTTTGGGCGAAGGTGCATGTTTTCCGGGAGCCGCCAAAACGGTTTATGATTGGTTTGATAAAAAAGAAAGAGCGCTTGCAAATGGCATTGCCATCGGCGGTTCGGCCATTGGTGCCGTGATCGCGCCTCCACTAACGATCATGATATCAGAACATTATGGCTGGCGTGCCGGTTTTGTGATCCCCGGGTTGGTGGGTGTTGCGTGGGTAGTGATCTGGCTGTTGATACCCTGGAAAAATAGCATCGCGCAAATCAATTTACAGGCAGCTGTGAAGAAAGTGGAAGCGATCCCATTGCTTAATCTTTTAAAAATTAAAGAAACGTGGGTCTTTATCCTGATGCGTTTTCTGCTCGATCCGGTCATGTATTTTATGATGTTCTGGATCCCGAAATATCTCAGCGAAGTACGCGGCGTGGCCTATCAGGAAATTGGAAATTTGTTCTGGGTACCATTTCTCGCGCTGGGCGTTTCCAATGTCTTGGGTGGATTTATTTCCGATAAACTCGTGAAATCCGGATTTTCGGTCAATAAAGCCAGGAAAATGGTGATGGGCGTTGCCGCCGCATTAACCCTGTCCGTTCCGATGACAGAATACGTTTCCTCCGTTTACGTGGCTGTCGGGCTGATGGCGCTCTACATGTTCGCACACGGTTTTTGGATCACCAATTACATCACTTCGATCTCGGATGTGTTTGGACAAAAGGCAACTTCCACAGTGGTGGGGCTTTCGGGTACGGCGGGAGCAATTTCCAGTTTGTTACTTAATCCGATGATCGGAAAGATCGTGCAGGAATATTCGTACAAACCGATGTGGATCGCATGCGGCGTACTTTATCCGCTCGCATTCATCGGCTTTATGTTGCTCATTCCCAGGATACAACCCTTGTTTCAGGAAGTCCTGGATAACCCGGCGGACGCAGCTGTACTGAAAGCAGATCCATGATTTGATCAGAAAAAATTTTACCCGGAAAAACTTAGTGCGTTAAGAATTTAAGAACAACACATAATATAAATTAAATGGTGAATCCTATTCTCAACCCGCAGGAATCGACTGCCGCAATTGTTGAAAAACGTAAACCTACCCGTCCGCGAATCGGCGTTTTCGGAGTTGGCTATTACAAGTACTGGAGCCAGTTCGACGGCCTTCTGGACGCTATGATGCACAAGCAAGCAGTCTTTATTGAAAAGATACAGACCGGCTCGTATGCGGAAGTGATCGACTTTGGTCTGGTGGATAATGTTGAAAAAGCGTACGAACTGGTGCCCAGGCTCAATGCGGCGAACCTGGACCTGATCTTTTGCGATATGGTCACGTATGCCACATCCAACACATTTGGGGTGGTGATCAGGAGCGTTAATGTGCCGATCGTGCTCGTGGCTTTGCAGCCCGACCAGGCCATGGATTACTCGCGCGCATCTACCTACATGCAGCTTTACAATGACGATATCTGCTCGCTGCCCGAGTTTGCGGGCGTAGCTGCGCGGATGGGAAAAAAGGTGCCGGATATGATCATTGGTACCTTGTACGACGATCCTGAGGCCGATGCTCAAATTGAAGAATATTGCCGGATCGCGGCTGTTTTGCACGATTTGAAAACGTCGCGTATCGGACATATCGGTCACCCGATCGAGGCGATGCTGGATATGCATTCGGATTCAACCATGCTGACGGCGCATTTCGGCGCGCACATTGTGCAATGCGAGGCGCACGAAATTGTGACCCAATACCAAAAGTCAACTCCGGATGAAATTGATCCCGTAAAAGAACGTATCCTGGATTTCTTCGATACGCCCGACCCGGTTTCCGATCCGATTTCGGAAAAACTCAGGGATTCTGACCTGGAAACGGCTGCCCGCGTGACGGTTGCCCTGGAAAAATTCATCCAGGAAAGAAAGCTTGACGGACTGGCTTACTATTATGAAGGCGCGGAAAACAGTGAGACCCGGACTGTGATGTCCAATCTCATCGTGGGTAACTCCTTGCTTACTGGCGCGGGTTTCCCGATGTGCGGCGAGTCGGATCTTAAAACATGCTTTGCGATGCTCATTATGGAACGTTTAGGCATAGGCGGTAGCTTTGCGGAATTCCATCCGGTGGACTTCAAAGAAGGATTTGTACTGGTAGGCCACGATGGGCCGCATAATGTCGCCATCGCCGACGGAAAACCAGTTTTGCGCAGCCTGACCAAATACCACGGCAAACCTGGATTTGGCGCGGGTGTGGAGTTTAAGATCAAGGAAGGCCCTATTACGATGCTGAGTATCAACTCTACCTACGACGGGAAATTCAAGTTCGTGATCGCGGAAGGACAGTCTGTTGAGGGGCCAATTCCCCCAACCGGCAACACCAACACGCGCGGCTATTTCAAACCCGATGTGCGGACATTCCTGCAAAGATGGATGAAAGAAGGTCCAACGCACCATTTCGCACTGGGCGTCGGGCATCATGCCAGTGCGATCGTGAAAGTAGCCAACTATCTCAATCTGGAAGCCGTCGTAATCGGCGCGGAATAGATGTGGCGGTTGCCGTAACCCATTGTTTTTCAGATTAAACGCATAAACCTCTTGCTAATATCTAAATCCCTTTTCATTATGAAGAATAAGTGTATTAATCAACGCTTCTGGCAGCTTTCCAGTCTTTTGCTGCTGCTCATCTGTACGCCCGTCTGCACGGTTTTTGCGCAGGGTTCGGGCAGGCAGGAAATACGCGGCGTGATCACGACTGCCGAAGACAAGCAGCCGCTGATCGGTGCCACGATCGCCGAAAAAGGCGGATCAAACGGAACGACCTCGGACGCGAATGGGAATTACCAGCTCACCGTAAGTTCAGGAGCAACCATTGTAATCAGTTTCATTGGCTACCTGCCCCAGGAATTAGTGGTAGGGTCGCAATCCGTTGTTAATGTGGCCTTAAAAGCCGATGAGCAGCAATTACAGGATGTGGTGGTAGTGGGTTACGGTACGCAGCGCAAGAAAGATGTCACAGGTTCGATTGTGACGATTTCTGCAAAGGATATGGTCCCGGTCCCGGCTGCAAACAGTTTTGATCAGATGCTGCAAGGTAAGGTCGCGGGTGTGCAGATCACACAAACGTCCGGCGCGCCGGGCGGTAATGTGAATGTGCTGATCCGCGGCGTGAACTCGATCACGGGAGGAAACCAGCCGCTGTATGTGGTGGATGGTTTTGCGATCGGCTCCGGCGGTGGCGGTTCCAATGTCTCCAATTATGCTTCCGATTCGTATTCCGCGAACGGTATCGTGGGTGCGAGCGCAGTGAACCGCGTGAATCCATTAAGTACGATCAATCCGTCTGATATTGAGTCTATTCAGGTTTTGAAAGATGCTTCTGCGACAGCGATTTATGGTTCACGCGGAGCAAATGGCGTTGTGATCATCAATACAAAAAGAGGAACAAGAGGACGTTCGAACATTAGTTTCGAGCATTCAACCGGTTTGCAGCAACTTGCCAAAAAGATGGATTTAATGACACCCAGACAATACGCCGAATTTGTTGCGGAAGGCCGGGACAATGCGTGGGTATTCGCAGGAGGTAATGCGAGCGATCCCAATGAAAAACGCGGAACAGGTCAATATGTAAAACCGGCATTCAGAAACCTGGACCAGTTCGCAGACAATGGCTATGGAACGGACTGGCAGGACCTGATTTTCAGAAGTTCTGTGGTTCAGAACTACCAGCTTTCGGCCACAGGCAACAAAGGCGATATGCGCTACTTTGTTTCCGGCGGTTACCTGGATCAGGACGGCATTATCATTGGTTCGAAGTTCAAGAAATTCAATATGCGGACGAACCTCGATGTAAACCTGACACCGAGACTGAAACTGGGAACAAGCTTTTCGGGAACCTACTCATTTGGTGATTTTGCCCGGGCAGAAGGCCATTTGCAGCACCGAGGACTCATTTCAGCGGCCGTAGCGGCTGACCCCACGATTCCCGTTTACGATGATAAAGGCGGATACTACTCCGAGTTTTCGGCTACGACTGGTATCCCGGTTGAGCACGTGCTGCTGATCAATGACGAGTTTTCGGACAAACGTAAGAATGCCAACATTTTTACCAATAATTACCTGGAATACGAGATCGCAAATGGGTTAATTTTCAAAACGACCATCGGGATCAATTATTCCAGCAACCAGACACGCCTTTGGAAATCGTCCAAAATCGGTGTGGCCACGAGCCGGACGGGTGCGGCAGTCGCCGGTGTTACTAAGATCAACAGCATCAACTGGCTGAACGAAAACACGCTGAACTACCGCAAAAAAGTAGGTGAAAAACATGATTTCGACGCATTGATCGGGTTTTCATCCCAAAAAAATACCGATGATGTACTGCAAGCCGGCGCAACGGATTTCCCGTCAGACGACGTACATTACCTGGCGGCGGGGATCGTGACAACCGGAACCGACTACATGTCGCAATGGTCCATGCTTTCCTGGTTTGCGCGCTTAAATTATTCGTATGCAGATAAATACCTGCTTACCGCCACCATGCGGCAGGACGGTAGCTCACGGTTCGGTTCAAAAAACAAATGGGGGGCTTTCCCATCCGTTTCACTTGCCTACCGCATTGCAGAAGAAGAATTCCTGAAAAACAGCACCACGATCAGTGACCTGAAAATCAGGGCGAGTTACGGAGTTTCCGGAAACAACCTGATCGGGAACTATGCGAGCCTTGGACTGCTGGGCATTTCACCGATGGTTTCCAATGGCACTAACATCTCAGGGATATCGCCTTCAAGCCTTGCCAATGATATTCTGAGCTGGGAAAAGTCTTTTCAGACCAATGTCGGGGTTGATCTGGCCTTGTTCAAAAACAGGATCACTTTCACCGTTGATGCATACCGTACCCATAAGAAAGACCTTCTTTTGTCTGTCGCGTTGCCGGCAGCTTCCGGTTTCACTTCCTCGGTTCAAAACGTCGGTGAGCTTGAAAACAAAGGGATCGAGTTTTCTTTAAACACCGAAAACATTGCAAAAGGCGATTTCCGTTGGACTTCGGATGTGAATCTGAGCATTAACAGAAATAAGGTTTTAAAACTGAATACCGAGTCTGCCCGTATCAATACTTCGGCTTATCAGGTGGCAGAAGTGGGTCAGCCGATCGCCAGTTTCAGGTTACTGAACATTCTGGGTATTTTCCAGACTGCGGAAGAAGTAAAAACCAATCCCATCCAACATCCACGTGTGCAGCCGGGCGATTACCGTTTTCAGGATGCAGACGGCAGCGGCACCATTACGCAAGCCGACCGTATGATCGTAGGAAATCCGTGGCCGAAATTTACCTGGGGAATGGGACACCGTTTTTCATATAAAAACCTGGCATTGAGCGTAAACATCTACGGCTCGCAGGGCAATGAAATGTACTTCCAGGGCGGTGAAGTTTCACTGAATGGCGCAGGTGTGCAAAACCAGCTAGCCATGATGGCCGACCGCTGGAAATCACCGGAAAATCCGGGTGCAGGCTTGATGGCGCGTGCGATCCGAAATGACTATGCCTTTGGGTTCAGTTCCGGAACAACCAAGTATATGTTCGATGGATCGTTTATCCGCATTCGTAATGTGAACCTGGCTTATACTTTCCCGCGGACGTTAACGGAGAAGATCAAATTGCAGGGATTGTCGCTTTATGGCGATGTTACCAACCTTTTCACCTTCACCGATTATCCCGGTTATGATCCGGAAGGAAGCACGGGCGGTGACAATATTGGTCAGACCGGCGTGGATTTCTTCTCGTACCCAAACCCGAGAACCTATACAATCGGCCTGAGAGCAAGTTTCTAAACCCTTAAAATTGAATGCTATGAAACGGAATATTCTGATATTATTACTGGTGCTGACCGGTATGTCATCCTGCAACGATTTCCTGGAACTGGTCCCGGAACATCAGATCAGCAATAATGTTTTTTACAAAACCCAAAATGACTTCGACAGGGCATTAATCGGTGCATATAGCAGCATCCGGGGACTTTACAGTGGCAGCGCGATCCTGTATGCGGCCGAGCTGCGGACGGACAATGCGGAGATCAACTGGTCGTCGCCGAGCGTGGATGAAATGCAGTTTGAGCAAAATGCGCTGACTTCGACAAACACCACGGTACGGGGCATATGGAATGTATGTTTCACCACCATTTCAAGGTGTAACACGATCCTGGACCGCATTGACGCCGTGGATTTCGATGCGGCAGCGAAGAACAAGATCATCGGCGAGGCTAAATTCCTTCGGGCGTTCAGCTACTTTTATCTGGTGCGGCTGTTTGGCGATGTGCCCATTAATGAAGAAGTGTTTGACAATCCCGGCGAAATTCAGGCCGCAGACCTTACCCGCAAGCCTGTTGAGCAGGTTTATGATCTGATTTTGGCAGACCTTACAAGCGCAGAAACGCTTTTGCCGGCCACATTGAATGCTGACAAAACGCATGCTTCCATTGGTACCGTGAAATCGCTGATCGGGAAAGTGCATTTGACCCGGAAAAATTATGCGGCAGCCGAAACCAAACTGAAAGAGGTCATTGATCTCAAACAATATAGTTTGCACGAGAATTATGCAGCCCTTTTTTCGGAAGGAAATAACAATACGAAAGAGTCGCTTTTCGAGATCCAGTATATCCGGGGACGCAGCCTGGGCAATAACTACTCTGCCCTTTTTACACCGGCGATCACCAGTATGGCCATTTTTCCCAACAACCTGCAAGGTTCCGGGCGCATTACGCCGACATTGAGCTTATTCAATGCGTATGAGGCAGGTGACAAGAGAAAAGCAACTTCGGTGAACGACTCGGTGCGGCTGATCAACGGAAGCAAATCTCCGGCGCGTTATGCATTGAAATTTGTGGATTTCAAAGTCGTGGAAACCTCCGATGGCGCCGTTGCATTCACGGTAATGCGTTATGCCGATGTACTTCTGATGTACGCCGAGGCATTGAATGAACAAAGTAAAACCGATCAGGCACTTCCCTTTTTGAATATGATCCGCACGCGGGTGGGTCTGCCTGCTCTGGCTGGGTTAACTCAGGCTCAGTTTCGCACGGCAATGGAAAATGAGCGAAGGGTGGAATTCATGTTCGAAGGTCAGCGCTGGTTTGACCTGGTCCGGACAGGCCGCGCCAGGGAGGTTTTGAATGCATACTACACGGGTAAGAAGCAAAATTTCTCAGTCGCCGAGTACGAGGTACTTTTCCCGATCCCGCTGGCAGAAATCGAATTGAACAGTAAACTGAAACAAAATGAGGGGTATTAAGTCGATAATAATCCTTTTCGTATTGTGCATGAGCCTCACCCGGGGCCATGCGCAATATGAATTAGCCACATTAAAAGGCCGGAATTTCAACAACATTACCTTGGAGGTTTCGCTGAAACCTTTCAAGAAAAACGACAAAGCTTACATCCGGGAAGTGGCCAAAGAAATGTTTGTTCAATGGCATTCTTTGCTGCGTCACACGGACACGGTTTCGGTGATGTTATGGACAGGCGATGGTTCCGAAATACTTGATTATAAAGGTGTTCCCAACCAACCGCTGGAATGGGCGCAATACATGGGTAACCCTAATACAAAGCATGCGGTGAACTCGGGGCCGAAAGAATTATCCATTCACGAACGCGCATACCTGTACCTCCCTGAACCTCCCAAATTCACTTACGATGATCTGAAATTCATTGTTCAGACCTTAAAAGAAGAAGGCAAAAAAGCGACCGGGAAACCCATTATGGTGGGGGAAACATTTGATCCGGGACCGGAATTCGCCAAATCGGAATTTAAATACAAAAAACATCCTGAGATCCTGGGCGGCAGCGCAATGGGACATAATACAATGGTGAGCTGCTATTCCGTGCTGAATGCGGACAGTGAATCGTATGCAGGGTTTCCAAAAGGCATTCCGGCCAATACGCCATTTGGTACTTTTTTAGGCAGACAAAGCAAGCATTTCCTGGCCGATATGGGCTTTGATTTTCTGTGGCTCAGCAATGGTTTTGGTTATGGGGTTGAAGGCTGGTCGTCCACGGGCGCGATCTTCAATGGCAAAGGATTTGATCAGGCAAAATTGAATGCTACCAAAGATAAAATAGCCGGTTTCTGGAAATATTTCCGGGCGGAATGTCCTGATATTCAGATCCAGACACGAGGAACTAACCTTTCTACAGGCGCAGATCTGGCGCGTGATGGCGTTGATTTGAGATCCATTTATAAAGACAAAAACCTGTTGCCGCCGCCGAATTCTCCGTGGGCTGCATTGGATGGTGATTTTGGTTTGGAAATGGTGGGGTATATGTCGAGAATGGCCGAGCTGCCCGACGAGCGCTATCTTTTCCGTTATTATACCCACGATCCGTGGTGGCTCAACAGTCCCTGGCTGGACCGTTACGGTCGCGAGCCGCACGACATTTACCTGCCGATGTCGGTTTCCCGCATCAATAAAAAAGGCGAAGTAAAGCTGCCGTCGCACCTGAGTTTCCTGAGCATCGACGATTCATACGGCAACATGCCCACGCAGGTCCCCGACGAAGTTACCCCGCACATTCTCAAAGCGCGATACGATTCGCCAACCGCTCCTGGGCCGCTGGTGTGGGTGTATCCGTTTGATGAATACCACGAATGGGCTTACAAATACAAGGACCGGCTTCCGGAAATTTATTACGGCGACTGGCTGATCCGTCAGGCCATTAACAATGGGATGCCTCTGAATACGGTCGTTTCGACGGGTTCATTTCAAACTGTTTTGAAAAATAATCCTTCGGCTTTCAAAGAATCGGTGCTGGTTACCATTGTCCCGGATCCTGATTCTGAACTGGAAAAATCGCTGATCTCATTTGTTCAAAATGGCGGAAAACTGCTGGTTTACGGGCCGGCTGGGCATGCCGGGAAAGCGTTTCTGGATATGCTGAATTTGCAGAATGCAGCGGTATTGGAGGGTGAGTTCAACATTAAATCATCTTATGCGGGAGACAAAATGAGCAGTGCATATCCGACCAAAATCATCCACAGCGCATTGTTTTCCGGCGGCGGCGTTGCCACAACTGTGAAGAATGCAAAGGATGCAGGTACAAAAATCCTGGCGCAGATGACGCAGGCTGGTCAGTCGCGCGATGCGGCGTGGGTGAGGCAGAAACCGGAATGGAAAGGCGGAAAAGTGGCATACGTGCGCGGAACGAATTCGAGTAAATTCACAGGCGGGAAATTGCTGACACCGGATGATCCCTCGAAACTGTTCACCGGGCCGCTTTTGATGCGTTATATTCTGCAGGAATTCGGGATGAAATTTTTTATTGAAAAGGAGGATCCGAGCGTGAAAAATCCGGTTTTGACGGTTTCCAGGAGTGATAATGCATTCATTTTCTCGGGGTATAATCCGAACAGCACGATCCGAAATACATTCAAATTGCCACAAGGTGCTCCGCTGTTGCTGGGGCTAGAAACCAAGCTGGACAAAGGTCATTCCTCGTACACATTACCTACTTCGTGGAGCCGCGAATCGCGTGTTTTTATTGCGCAAAATGAGGGGATTGTTTCTTATAAAGAATTGCACTCAGGCGAGCTTGGCATTGCTAAGCGGTACAGGGTCAGTGGGTTGAAGAATGCTACTGTTCGGATTTATGCGGATGACAAGGTTAGTGCAAAAGATTTTCATGCGTATCTCAATGCGAATTATCCGTGGAAAGAAGGGAAGATCACTTTTAAGGAAGGCGATCCGACATTGGGGAAACATTTTGTGGTTGAAAATATAACCGGGAGTTTGGTGGTTTCCTGGTGAGTTGCTATTCCTAAATCCTTAATTATGAAAAAGTTATCGTTTTCGCTGGTTTTGGCGATGTTGTTTTTTCAGTCGTTTGCTCAGCAAAATAATGCCACGGATGCACGGATAAAAACACTAATAAAAGGATTTGCGAACCCAACGGGCACGGCCAGGCCTAAGGTTTATTGGTGGTGGTTGAATGGGTATACAGATGAGGTTAGGTTGAAAGAGGAGCTCGTGGCGATTAAAAATGCCGGATTGGGGGGCGTTGATATTTTTGAGATTGGTTTTCGGCCGGATGGGGTTGTGCCTGCGGGGCCGGCTTTTATGGGGGATTCTTCTTTGAAGACCATTGCTTTTGCGATTAAGGAAGCGACAAAACTTGGGCTGGAAGTGGGTTTGAACTTGTCGAGCAGCTGGAATGCGGGAGGTACGTGGATCAAGCCCGAGCACGGGGCGAAATCGCTTTATTTTTCCAAAATAAAATTTGTCAAAACAGCCGGTAACGCAACACCGCTTCCTTTTCCCGAAATCCCTAAGAAAGATAAAAATGGGAAGGATCGCGAAATGACTTTTGCGGCGGATGGAAAACCGTTTTACCGGAAAGACATCGCCGTGCTTGCGATTCCAGCTCAAAAGGAAGGAAGCTTTTTGGATACAACTGCAATTATTAATGTGACGCGTTTCTTCGATCCAAAAACGGAGGTACTGAAATGGGAAGCGCCGGCGGGCGATTGGGAAATATTCCGGTACGTATGTGCAAATTCAGGCGAGCTGCTGAAACTACCAAGCCCAAATTCCAAAGGTCTGATCATCGACCATTTCGACTCGACCGCAACCCGCATTCACTTTGAATATTTTATTCAAAAACTCAAACCGTTGCTCGGCGATTTTAAGAAAACCGGTCTGAAAAACCTGTATCTGGCCAGTTTCGAAGCGACCGGAACCATCTGGACGCCCTCACTTGAAGGCGAATTCCGGAAGTTGAACGGGTATGATGTAAGCAAATTTTTACCAGCGTTATTTGATAAAAAAGCATTTAACCCTGCCCAGTCAGATCAGTTCAGAAAAGACTTTGACCTGACGATTTCCGAGCTGATGATCAACAATCATTACCGGAAGGGCAGGGAAATTGCCAATAGTTATGGTTTGAACCTGATCTCCGAATCCGGCGGGCCGGGGCCTCCGTTGCACAATGTACCGGTGGAATCCGTCAAAGCCTTGGGCGCGCTGGATGTTCCCCGCGGCGAATTTTGGATCAACCATTCGCAATACGACGCCACGCCCGACAGCATTGATTTGCTCATGCTGGTGAAGGAAATTGCGGCTGCCTCACACATCTACCAACGGAAAATCACGGAACTGGAAGCGTTTACGAGCTTTCAGAACTGGTGGGAGGGCCCGGGCGATATGAAACCAAATGGCGACCGCGCTTTTTGCGAGGGCATGAACCGGCCCGTGATCCACGGCTTTACGCATAATCCGCGCGGCGTGGGATATCCGGGTATCTACTATGCAGCCGGAACGCATTTCAATGACAAAACCACCTGGTGGCCGAAGGTAAAACCATTCAATGATTACCTGGCGCGTGTTTCCTACGTACTGCAGGAGACTGATTTTGTGGCCGATGTGCTTTATTATTATGGAGATAAGGTGCCTAATTTCGTTACGCCCAAAAACACCCGGTTTGCGGTCGGCTCGGGATATGATTATGAGATCATTAATACGGAAATCCTGTTGCGCGATCTGACTGTGAAGAATGGGTTGCTGACATTGCCCTATGGCGCGCAGTTCCGCATTTTGGCATTGGATGAAATTTCAGGTAAAAATCCGGCGATCTCAAAGAAAATCGAGCAGCTCCGGAAAGATGGCGCGGTGATCACAGCCGCTATGCCGGCGGGACGAATTGGTGAAATGCTGAAATCCACGGGCATCGGGCCTGATTTTGATTATCCTGATAAAAAGTCAATGCGGCTCGACTATATGCATCGCGACCAGCCGGTTCTTGATTTTATTCATCACAAAAAAGCGGATCAGGACTTTTATTTTATCAGGAATACGAGCAAAGAAACGGTGACCCGGATTTGCTCATTCAGGCAAACCGGCAAATCGCCCCAGCTCTGGGACCCGATGACAGGCAAAATTGTTCCGGTTTCTATATTCAATCAATTAGAAAAACACATTGACGTTCCGGTTTCTTTGCCTCCTTTCGGTTCTGTTTTTATCGTTTTTACCAATGATAAAAACCCCGCGCAGTATACTTCATTCGGTTCAGGTTCTGCATTACCGGCATTTGAATATGTAAACAACGGCATTCTGCTGCCAGAAAAAGGTGCATTGACACTAACCAAAAACGGCCGGAATCTTACGATTGATAATCTTGGCAAATCACAGACCATCACCGGCGCCTGGGACATTTCATTTACCAGAAACTGGGGCGCTCCCGAGAAAGCAACCTTCCCGGAACTGATCTCCTGGACAAAATCACCTGACGAAGGCATTCGCCATTACTCCGGCTCGGCGATTTATTCCAAAACATTTGATAATACCATCACAGCCGGAACTAACAACCGCATTTACCTGGATTTGGGGGATGTTTCCAAAGTCTGCGAAGCGTGGCTGAATGGAAAATCGCTCGGCATTGCCTGGACGAAACCGTACCAGTTTGATGTGACGGGCCTGCTCAAAGCTGGGAAGAACGAACTGCGGATCGAGGTGATCAATACCTGGGCCAACCGCATCATCGGCGACATTACGAGTGAGAAAAAATACACTAAAACGAACCTGAATGTGCGCGGCTCGCGTGAATTGCTGTGGACGGAAACGCCGCTGGTACCTTCCGGGATACTTGGGCCGGTAGTTATTAAAACGGTTACGATCATTAACTGAAACTTGTTATGAAACTTAAAACCTTCCTTTCTTCTTTTGTTGTCGCATTTTGCTTTCAGGCTACATTTGCGGCTGTCGCCTCTTATGGTCAGGTAGGTGATGCCACGAATACGCGAATTAAACACGAATTAGATAAAGGGTTTGCGAACCCTACCGGTACTGCGAGGCCAAAAGTGTATTGGTGGTGGCTGAATGGGTATACCGATCAGACCAGATTAAAGGAAGAATTAATTGCGGTGAAAAATGCGGGTTTGGGGGGCGTCGATCTTTTTGAAATCGGGCTTCCGCCTGCGAGTGATCCCAACCATATCATTCCCGCCGGGCCTGCATTCATGAGTGATTCGTCGTTGAAAGCGATCCAATTTGCTATTAATGAAGCGGGTAAGCTCAATCTGGAAGTGGGGTTGAACCTGGCCAGCAGCTGGAATGCAGGTGGAACCTGGGTGGAGCCGAAGTTTGCTTCCAAAACCTTGTATTTTTCCAAAACAACGGCTAGCAGCAAAGAAGCAGCGCAACTTCGTCTGCCATTTCCCACCATCCCTCCCGACCGCGCGGGCAAAGCGCGCCTGATCGAATATGGAAAGGATGGGAAACCGGTTTTCAGACAGGAGGTGGCTGTGATTGCAGTCCCGGCCGGGGCTCAAAACCTGGCGGATACTTCTGAAATTGTGAATGTTTCAAGCTTTTATAATGCCGAAACAGAGATGCTGAGTTGGAAAGCGCCGGCTGGAAACTGGGATATTTACCGCTATATCTGCTCCAATTCGGGCGAACAGCTGATCCGTCCGTCACAAAATTCGGCTGGCCCGATCCTGGATCATTTCGACTCCACGGCAACGGAAATGCATTTGATGTATTTCATTAATAAATTAAAACCATTACTGGGCGATTTTTCCAAAACGGCATTAAAAAACCTCTATCTGGCGAGCTATGAGGCCAAAGAATTTGCCTGGACAACTTCATTGCCAGCGGCTTTTAAAAAAATAAATGGGTACGACATTTATAAATTCCTGCCTGCGGTTTATGATCAAAAACTGTTTGAAAAGAAAACGGCGGACACATTCAATACCGATTTTTCGGAGACATTTTCGGAGCTGATGATCCACAATCATTACAAAAAAGCAAAAGAGATTTCAAATAAATACGGTCTGAAAATCATCTCCGAGGCGGGCGGGCCGGGACATATGCACCATATCCCGGTGGAGACATTGAAAGCATTGGGCTCGCTGGATGTGCCACGGGGTGAATTTTGGTACAAACGTCCTTACTACGACAAAGAAGGCATTGTGGACATGGTTTGGCTGGTGAAGGAAATTGCGGCTGCGGCCAATATTTACAAGCTGGGTATTGCGGAGGAAGAGGCATTTACCAGTTACCTGGACTGGCAGGAAGGTCCGGCAGATCTGAAAACCCACGCAGACCGCGCATTTTCCGAGGGGATGAACAGGCTGGTTATCCACGGCTTTCCGCATAACCCAAAGGAAATGGGTTACCCGGGCATTGCATATTTTGCCGGTACGCATTTCAACGACAGAAATACGTGGTGGCCAAAAATTAAACCATTCAACGATTACCTGAGCCGCATTTCATACATTTTTCAAAATACCCGTTTTGCAGCGGATGTACTCTATTATTATGGGGACGACATCCCCAACCTCGTCCCACCCAAAAACTCCGTTTTTAAAGCGGGTAATGGAGTTGACTATGAGGTGATTAACACTGAAATTTTATTAAAAAGCCTGACCGTAGAAAAAGGTGAATGGGTGCTGCCGGGCGTGGGCAGGTATAAGGTTTTGTCCATTGGAAAAGGCAAAATTGTGGGCGCAGAAGCAATGGCGAAATTGGAGAAGCTGAAAAAACTAGGGGGCGTGATTGCAAATGAAAATGTGTCGTCTGCATTGAATATTCCACCGGATTTCAGCTATAACGATCAGGAAAAAGGGACGCTGGATTACATTCATTACCGGGGGAACGGGAAAGATTTTTATCTGATCAGAAATAACACGGATGCGTGGGTTTCGCGGCAATGCGTGTTTCGCCAGGAGAACAAAACACCCGAGATCTGGGATCCGGTTAATGGCGAGGTGAATGCGGTGAGCGTGTTTGAACAGCGCGGAAAACAAATACACCTGCCGCTGACTTTACCACCTTTTGGGTCTTATTTTGTTGTTTTTACGGAAGGTACGGCACCGGCGCATTTCACGGAAATTGCTTCAAACAATACCAACCCTCCTCTATTTACTTATGCGGGTAACCAATTGATTTTTCTTGAAAAAGGAAACCATCAGTTGAAAACCGGGAAGACTTCTGTTAACATAACCAATGCGCCTGAAAAGTTGGAAATTAATGGGGAATGGAATCTGACTTTTCCTGACAAGTGGGGCGCTCCTGCAAAGGCGGTTTTCCCAAAGCTGATTTCCTGGTCAGACTCGGAGGAGAAAGGGATCAAGTATTTTTCAGGAACTGCGTCTTATGCGAAAACATTCACTTTTAAAATGCCGGAAAAGGGAAAACGCATTTATCTGGATCTGGGGAAAGTGAGTGAAGTGGCCGAAGTGTGGCTGAATGACAAATCCTTGGGCATTAGCTGGACATTACCGCATCGTTTTGACATCACAAACCTGGTGGTTAACGGTGAAAATAAATTGCGTGTAGAAGTAGCCAATACCTGGTCGAACAGGCTGACCGGCGACGCGATAACCGGTGAAAAATTTACCAAAACCAACATCGTAAAAGCCAATAAGAACCTCACTCCCTGGGGCGAGGTGCCATTGAAAACATCGGGTTTACTCGGCCCGGTAACCATCGAATCAATTAAAACCATAAAACCATGAAAAGGGCAATTAAATACCTAATAATCAATGGACTATGGTCAATAGTCATCATTTGTCTATACTCAACCCCAGCAACCGCCCAAACAGCAGAAAGCACTCATTATCTGGATAGCATCAGGCATGAACTCACCATTCAATGGCCCAAAAGCCGGACGGTCAACCTGGTTTTTCACGGACATTCGGTGCCGGCAGGATATGGCGACAGGCATGAGGTGAACACACTGCAATCGTACCCGAATTTAATGTTGAAAAAGTTGAAAGAAAAGTATCCGTATGCGGTCATCAATGTGATTGTGACTGCGATTGGCGGCGAAAATTCGATCAAGGGACAAACGCGTTTTGAAAATGATGTGCTGGTTCACAAGCCTGACGTACTATTTATCGATTACGCATTAAACGACCGGTTTTCTGACCTGGCAAAGGTGAAAGATGCCTGGGAGAAAATGATTAAAGCTGCATTGGATAAGAATATCAAAGTCATTTTACTAACCCCGTCGCCCGACCAACGCATCGAGATCAATGATGCTGCGAATCCTCTGGAACCTTATATTGCCATGATCAAATCGCTGGCCGGCGAATACAAAGTCGGGCTGGCAGACCCTAATGCAAAGTTTAAAGAAGTAGCCGCGCAGGGGAAATTGAAAGAAGTAATGGCTTCTGTAAACCACCCGAATGAGGCCGGCCATATGATCATTGTGCAGGAGTTGCTGCCTTATTTCTGATTGGAATCGCCGTAGTCCGGATTGGCGCTGATCGCGAACTTGTATTTGTCGCCGCGGTAGTAGGAACGCTCTATTTCCACTACTTTTTCATCCTTGCAAATCACGGCGCTGTCGAGGATAAACATCGGCGTAGATTGATTTAGCTCAAAATTATTGGTCTCGGAATCGGGGTCCATGATCTCGACGCCAAGCGTTTGTTTCACTTCATCGATGCGAAGATGATACGTATCTTCATACACTTTGAAATAAGAAATCTCCGTCGGCATCCGATTGATTTTAGGGCATAACCGCAGCGAAATGTATTTGATTTCGTCTTTAATGATCTCATCGTCCGCATACCGCAGCTGGTGGATCTTTAAAACCGGTCCGTCTATAATGAAATGCTTCCCGCCGATCTGAGAAGAAATACCGTCTTCGAGTACCGTTTTTTCGAGCACCAGGTTGTGCGGTTCGAAACCTTCCGCCAGCAAACTTTCATGGAAACCGCGGCGGGTGGCGTAAATGGAACCCAATGTGCGGATCAGGTGATGGTCCACCGTTCTGTTCAGCACAAACGTTCCTTTTCCTTTAATGCGTTTGGCCCAGCCTTTGTTTTCGATTTCCAGGAGACTTTTCCGGGCAGTGGTATTGCTGACGTTGTAGTTTTTAATCAGTTCATTTTCGGAAGGTATCTTGTCACCCGGCTGCAGTTCCCCAGACTTGATCTTTTCAATTACAGTATCGCTTATGCTTTGAAACTTGGGCCTCATGTTCAGGTTCATTCTTCAGAAAATGGTGTCAATTAAAAGCTAAAAATAAATAATTTTAACGATTACGCCTCAGGGAAAACGTTGTCTTAGGACACGGAGTGAAAAGTCATCGACTGTTATCGGTGCCTGCATGCCGAATGATGATGATAGTATCAGGATTGCGAAGAATTGTATAAGATACTGGTTTTGTTAAAATATAATTTTAGTCCTGCTTTTGACAACCACCATGAGATCTGCCCCTGTAATTGCCGATGACGAGTTTGATTTGTGGGTTCGGTTCAAACTGGGTGACAGAATGGCTTTTTCAAATATGTATGAGCGTTACGCCGGCATATTGTACAATTATGGTTTCCATTTCTCAAACGATGCCCACATTGTCGAAGACGCGATCCAGGATCTTTTTGTGACTTTGTGGCATTCCCGCGAGCGCCTCTCGGACACTACCTCTATTAAATACTACCTTTTCCGCAGCCTGAGAAGGGCAATTGTAAAGCTTTCCGGTAAAGAGCAGGCATTCGACCGGTCCAGTGATTATTTGTTTGAGCGGGTTTCCGTCGATTCGGTCGAAATGCAGATCGTTTCCGGCGAGCAGGAAACGGAACAACGGCAGCACCTGCAAACTGCGCTCGCCGCATTGACCCCGCGTCAGCTGGAAGCGATACGGTTACATTATTATGAAGGATTCGACGTAGGCCGCATTGCAAGTATCATGGAAATGAATGAGCAGTCTGTCCGGAATATTCTTCAACGCTCTCTATATAAATTGCGGCACATGATGCCTTTCTTCCCGCTGATCCTTTCTTTCTTCGAAACATCGGGGCTGTAATCAGTGTTTTATTGGCCTGTCAAACGAACTCGCAAAATTTTGTAAAAAATATTTCATGCAAGTGAGTTAAATGGAGTAAATCTTTCTTTGGTGCTTTTAGAAAATTATAATACAATATTTGTTTGATATGGATTTTGTAGATCCGGAAGTTCGGAGATTTTTGTCAGACCCAAAATTTGTATGGTTTGTTAAGCATGGAGCCGAGGGTTCGGCGTGGAAGCAATATGAGTTCACGCACCGCGACCGGCAGGAAGCCATGATGCAGGCTAAAATGATTTTGCTCGCAGCTGACCAGATGCCAGCCGAGCAATTGAGTGACAAAAACAAGCAAAGACTCTGGACGAGGATCGATAAGCGGACGAAAGAAGATCCGGCTGAGTTGGAGACAGAAAGAACCTGGCTTGGATGGAAATGGATGGCGGCGGCGATCTTTCTGATTGCCGCGGGAGCAGGCTGGTGGTTTGGTACCCGCGACACGCCGTCAATTGCCACGCGGCAAACCAGGTCAGATGTAAAAGTGATTGCCAATCCGGGAAATCAGATTTTCCCTGTTGACCTGCCCGATGGGAGTACCGTGCTGCTTGCTCCGAAAAGTAAGGTGGAATACCTGGTATCAGCGTATGAGAAGGGGGGAAGAAGGGAGGTCCGTTTGGCGGGAGAAGGTTTTTTTGAGGTGGTGCCAAATCCATTAATACCGTTTTATGTGTACGTGAATGGGCTGACAACCAAAGTTTTGGGAACTTCATTTAATGTAAAGGCTTTTCCCGATGACAGGCGTGTGGAAGTGGCGGTTAAAACGGGCAGGGTAACCGTCTTCGGCTCAGATTCCGCACAATCCGCCGACGATGAGCCGGAAGGGAAGGTTGTAAATCCCAATGAGATCATCACGCTGGACCTGGCCAGCAAACGGTTATTGCTTGAAAAATTGGCGAAGCCGGAACATGTGGCTTCCTCTCAGGTTCAGGAATTCGAGGATACGAGGGTGTCGGAGATTTTTGATGCATTACAAAAAACGTACAATGTCCGGATTCGCTATGACCAGCAGGTAATGAATGTTTGCAGGGTAACTGCCTCATTTACAACAGAAACATTATATGAAAAAATAAGATTGGTTTGCAAGGCATTCGGGGCCGATTACAAAGTGGCTGGGGATGGGGAGATTGTGATTGAGTCGGAGGGGTGTTTGTGAGATGTGAGATCCGGGCCGCCGGGCGGTGAGATGTGGCGTTTTTATGTATGAATTATTCCTAAACCTTTAATTTTTTTAACCCTTAACCATTCCAAAATGAGACGACAGTAACGAAAACGACCGGTTTGCTTGGCGCGGACCGGTCGTTAGAAAAAGGCTCTCCCGGTCCATTGGCGTGGACGGGAGAATGATTTGTTCATTGAGTAAACGTAACAAACATTCAAATTTATGGGAAAAGCATTACGCTCCAACTCGCTGGTGGCTAAAATTATGCGCGTCACATTATTACAAACCTTACTTATTGCCTCCCTGATCAGCGCTGTGAACGCCCACGTGGCCAGACCGCAGGAGCTGCTGAACAAACATGTGTCTCTGTCGGCAGAACAGGAGGAGATCAAAACCGTCTTTTCAAAGCTCGAAAAGCAGGTCGGGGTCAAGTTTCTGTACAGTTCCAACAGTGTGAACCCGGCGCTGAAAGTTTCTTTAAGAGCAAAAAGCGAACCGCTTTCCACCGTATTGGATAAGTTGTTACTTCCATTAAAGCTGACCTATGAGGTTTCCAACAAGCAAATAATCGTCAGTCGTATAGTGAGACCGTTACCGAATAAAGAGTCGGATGATGTCGGGCTGACAGAAACACCTCAGCCAGCGTCCCGGGTAACCGAGCGGCTCGTGCGGGGGACCGTAAAGGATGAGAATGGAGCGGGACTCCCCGGAGTCAGTGTTTTGCTGAAAGGAAGCCTTACGGGTACCACTACCGATGGAAGCGGAAAATTCTCGATCGATGTCGTCGACGAAAATTCCGTGCTGGTACTTTCATTTGTCGGTTACACGAGCCGCGAAATCACAGTTGGAAACCAGGTGCTTGTGGAAGTAGCTTTGAGCGTGGACACCAAATCGCTGGAAGAGCTTGTGGTTGTGGGATACGGCGCACAGAAGAAAGCCAACCTGACCGGTGCGGTTTCGACCGTGACTTCGGAGGTTTTGGAAAGCCGGCCGATCACCAACCTGGGACAAGGTTTGCAGGGAACCATTTCCAACCTGAATGTAAATCAGGGAAGCGGCTCGCCGGGTCAGGGGGCAACTTTTAACATCCGCGGCAACACGTCCATCAACGGCGGCTCGCCACTGGTTCTGGTTAATGGAATTCCGATGGATATCAACCTGCTCAGTCCGAATGACATAGAAAGCGTGACTGTTCTAAAAGACGCTGCATCGGCCGCCATTTATGGCGCTCGCGCTGCTTATGGGGTAATACTGGTCACTACCAAAAGTGGTAAGAAAAAAGACAGGCCCAGTGTTTCCATTTCATCCATCATCACCTCCAACGCGCCGACTACGCGTATTAAATTCATTGATACTAAAGATCGGATCGCTTATATGAATGAGGCTTATATGAGGGTCAATGGTCGTAATTATTATGATGACATTACGGTCGCGGCCATGATGGCGCATTACAATGATCCGACCAAGCCGCAGGCGATCATCCACCCTTCTAATCCGAATGAATGGATAGGAGTTGCGAACACGAACTGGGAAGACATCCTGATGAACAAAAGATACCCGATGCAGCAGCATTCAGCCAGTATTTCTGGCGGATCAGGGAAATTCGATTATTACAGCTCATTGTCGTACATCCACCAGACCGGATTGACGAATAAGGATTTGTTTAACGAGCGGTTCAACCGGTACAACCTGATGACTAATCTGAATTATGAGGTAACCAAATGGCTGAAACTGGGAACTAAAATTTCGGTGAACAACAGCAACAAAGAGTTTCCTCCAAATGATGCGCATTTCAGGAATTCATTCCCGGAAGCAGGTACTATTTATCAGACCAATGTGTACTCAACCCAGCCTTTGTACGATCCCAATGGCAAATGGACGCATGAGGGATCCATTGCAAATCCAGCCCAGTTTATCAAGGAAGGCGGGAATCAAACCAGGAAAATAAACGACATCTGGCTTACCGGAAAAGCAACCATTACCGCGATTCCCAACACCACATTCAACGTGGATTATTCTTTTAACACAAAGAATACAAATGAGATGTCGTATCTCGCGCTTCTTCCTTTTTATAACGGCGCGGGAGAGGCATCCGGTTATTATGGCGGATCTAATCCAAACCGGGTGATCAGGACCAATTATGACGATAATTACTATGTGATCAATGCATATGGCGACTACACCAGGACTTTGGGGAAAAACTACGTAAAGCTGCTGGCCGGGTTTAACCAGGAAAATGCTTCTTATGCCTGGATGAAAGCCGAACGCAGAAACCTGATCATTAACGACGTTCCCTACATGAGCCTGGCTTCGGGAGAAAGGTTTGCATCCGACGGACTCGACGAATATGCGATCAGAGGCGCATTTGCCCGCCTGAATTACAGCTTCGACGACAAGTATCTGTTTGAATTCAATGGCCGCTATGATGGTACTTCGAAGTTTGTCAAAAGAGACCGGTTTGCTTTTTTTCCTTCCGTATCCGTCGGCTGGCGTCTGGATAATGAAGGCTTCTTTTCGGGGTTGAAAAAAAATGTGGACCTGCTGAAATTCCGGGCTTCGTACGGAGCGCTCGGTAATCAGAATGTAACCGGGTATTATCCCTATATCGCCACATTGAGTGCGGCGGAAGTACCCTATCTGATCAATGGAGAAAGACCTATGTCGGTGTACGCGCCAGGTTTGGTGAGTCCGACGCTCACCTGGGAGACTGTCACGCAGGCGAATCTCGGGGTAGACATCGCATTGTTCAAAAACCGTCTGAACGCTTCTTTTGACATTTACCGGAGAGATACCCGGAATATGCTGACGAAATCACAAACGCTCCCGGCCGTGCTCGCGGTCACAGAACCGCAGTCCAACGCGGCAGATATGAAAACGTCCGGTTTCGACCTGAGTATCGAATGGCGGGACAGAATAGGAGAGGTACGTTATGAAGCAACGGTGATCCTGTCCGACTATTCAGCCAAAATCACCAAATACAGCAATCCTTCCGGGCTCATTTCCGATTACTATGTGGGACATAACCTCGGCGAAATTTGGGGGTTAACCACCGGTGGCTTGTTCCAGACAGATGAGCAGGCTCTGGCGCTCGATCAGTCCAATATCAATGGACGGAAAAGGCAGGCGGGTGATCTTTTTATGGAAGATTTGAATGGCGACGGAAAGATTACACGCGGCGCACAAACACTCAGTAACCCGGGAGATATGAGCGTGATCGGGAACAGCACTCCGAGGTACAGCTACGGCTTTCGTACCAACTGGAAATGGAAAGGATTTGATCTGGATGTCTTTTTTCAGGGTGTAGCCAAAAGAGAGGTCAACTTGTCGCAGCTGTATTACCTTACGCAATACTCGAATGAGTGGGTAGGGATTGCAAAAACGGCGATGGACTACTGGTCGCCCGAAAACCCGGATGCATTTTTTCCGAGGCCTATCATTTCAGGGGCGGCGGATGTTACGGCAACGCAGTCGAGATTTATACAAAATGGGGCTTACCTGAGGCTGAAACAATTGTCGTTTGGATACACGATCCCATTAAATATCAGCAAAAAAGTAGGGATGGAGCGCATTAAAGTATTCTTCACGGGAGCCAATCTGTGGACAGCTACTAAGATGATCAAGATCTCCGACCCGGAACTGGCCGGACCAAGCTCATATCCATTGTACAGGTCGCTGTCTGTGGGAGCAAACATCAATTTCTAAACCCATTAATGAGCACGGAAATGAAAAAAATACTTTTTACAACACTGATTTCTGCCTTTCTCGTAACCGGCTGCAACGACAACTTTCTTGAGCGTTTTCCGGAGGACAAGATCAGCGACGGAAATTTCTGGAAAACCGGCGCAGATTTTAAGATGTACGCTGCCCAGTTCTATCCCAATTTATATGATGCGAGACTGGCCTGGTATACGCTTGATAATTTTAGTGATAATCAGGTACCCAGCAGCAGGAACCCCTATACCTGGGGTGAATATCCGATACCTTCTTCGGGAGGCGGCTGGGACAAAGCAGACTGGCTCCCGATCAGGAAGGTGAACTATGCACTGGACAGGATCGCCGGTGTTCCCGAAGATGCCGCCTTGAAGCTTGCACATGGAGAATTACGCTTCTTTCGCGCGTTTTTTTATTTTGATAAACTAAAAAAATTCGGCGAGGTCCCCTGGATCGAATCGAGCCTTGATACCGAATCGGAGGAACTTGTCGCTCCACGGGATTCGCGGGAAACGGTGGTGAACAAGATGCTGGCTGACCTGGATTTTGCCATACAAAGCCTTCCCGAAACCTCCACCGAGGACAGAGTTACGAAATTCGCCGCATTGACATTGAAAGGCGATATCGCACTTTATGAAGGTACTTTCAGAAAATACCAGAAGAAGGAGGGAGATTATCTGGCGATTCTGAAGAAGGCCGTGGAAGCTTACGAGGCGGTGATCAGCTCCGGGCGTTTCGGTGTATGGTCGACGGGGAACCCTGCAAAGGATTATTTCGATCTGTTTGTCCAGTATGAATTAAAAGGAAATCCGGAGGGGATTCTCGTGCAGCGTTACATCACTGATAAACGTATGCACAATAACGTTCGACAGCTGGGTGAGCCGTACACCGGTTACAGCAAGGATTTTGTGGAATCGTACCTGTGCATCGACGGTCTGCCCATTGCCCTGAGCCCGCTCTACAAAGGCGACGCCAATTTTGCAGACGAGTTCATCAACCGGGATCCGCGCATGGACCAATCCGTTTACCAGTCCAAACGGCCGTACCGGATTTTCGATGACGGTTCCACAACCTACAAACCGATGCCTGAATTCCAGAATAACTACAGTCCGACAAGTTATTTCATTATCAAAGGTTACAGTCCGTATGAACGCGACAGACTGCCCAGCACTTCCACGACCGATGACTTTGTTTTCCGCTACGGAAAGCTACTGGTTTCCTATGCAGAGGCCAAGGCAGAGCTCGGAGAATGCACGCAGGCCGTGCTCGACAAGACTGTGAATCTCCTGCGTGACAGGGTGAAAATGCCTCATTTGAAAGCAGAAGTAGGTTTTGTTGACCCTAACTGGCCTAAATGGGAAGTAGCAATCACGCCGCTTCTGAATGAGATCAGAAGGGAGCGACGCCTCGAAACCTGCGCAGAGGGAATCCGGTGGGACGATCTGGTGAGATGGGGGGCAGGTAAATTGCTGGAAAACCCGAAAACAATGCAAGGTGCCAAGGATCCGGCTACAAAAGCCAACCGGGTTATATATCCGGGAATTACAGCCAGAACATGGAATAATAAGCTTTATCTCTATCCGATTCCTTTGCAGGAAACAGCACTCAATCCGAGTCTTACCCAGAATCCGGGCTGGTAGTTTGTATTGGATAAGTAATTCTAAAATTCTAGTCATTAAGTGTCTTTGAGATGAAAAAAAACGTTGACAGCCGCAGAGATTTTATAAAAAAGTCGCTGGTTGTAGCCTCCGCCGCGGGGCTTGGCCAGGTTTCGGAAGCGAACAGGAGCAGGGCCGCGGAACCATTGCCATTTGACCGGCAGCAGGTGGCGGAAAGTCCAACAAAAGCCGCTTTCGCAGAAAAGGATATTACGCCTGCACTTGGAATGGAGCAGCCGGGCGGATATGGAAAGGTTTTGCACAAGTCCATACACGATCCTTGCAAAGTTCGGGCTTCGGTTTTCAATGATGGCACAAGTATCGTTTCAGTGGTATCCGTCGATGCGCTGATGTTATCCGCATCGCTGGTTGCTGCGGCGCGCAAAAGGATACAATCCCAAACGGGGATCCCCGCCGATGCGATTTTGATCTGCGCCACGCATTCCCATTCATCCGGCCCGACGGGTATGGTCCAGCCCGGCGAGTTCGACTGGGCCGACAGCCTGGTAAAGGAACTGGCATACGACAAATCTTCGTGTGCCAATGCCGCTTACCTCGAAACAGTCGAGAACCAGATTGTCGCCGCAGTATCGGAAGCCCATGGAAAATTAGCCGAGGTTGAAATTGGCGTCGGTCGCGGGCTGGAAGACCAGGTAGCCTTTAACCGGAGGTTTTTCATGAAAAATGGCCTCACCTACACGCATCCGGGACAACTCAACCCGGATATCGTCAAGGCTGCCGGCCCGATCGATCCGGAAGTAGGAGTAGTGGGGGTTTGGGATAAAAATGACAAGTGTATCGGCTGCATGGTAAATTATACCTGCCACACCACAACGAATCCCGGGGGCGTGTCTGCCAACTGGGTCTACTACCTCGAACAAACCATTCGCGGCGCTTTTGGTCCCGAATGCGTGGTGGTGTTCATTCAGGGAGCGGCGGGCGATGTTACCCAGGTAGATAATCGTAATGCATTCACAAACCGTCAGGGCGAGCGTTGGGCTCGTTTTGTCGGTGCACGGGTTGGGGCCGAGGCGGTGAAAGTACTGCTGGATATGCCGCGGGGAACACTTTCGCCATTAGGCTACAAGGTTCACCGGGAAAACATGAAACGCCGTCTGCCTTCTTCGCAGAAAGTGAAGGAAAGCCTTGCAATGGTAAAAAAGAATCCGGAGGAGGTCGGTGTCACAAAATGGACTTTTGCAAAAGAGATTGTTATGCTTGATGCAAAAGCAAAAAAGGCTCCCACTGTTCCTGTCGAGATTCAGGTGATTCAAATAGGGCCGGTCGCCATTGTCGCTAATCCGTCCGAGTATTTTTGCCAATTTGGACTGGATATCAAAATGAATAGTCCGTTTGAGTACACGTTTATCTCGATGCTGGCGAATGGATGCGTCGGCTACGTGCCAACCCGCGAAGCATTTGCATCGGGTGGCGGCGGTTACGAAACCCGCCTTACGCTGTACAGCAACCTGGAAATCGCCGCCGGTGACCGCATGGCTTTCATTGGGATCGATCTGGCGCGACAGCTTAAACCGGGCGATGCACCTATCGGACAAAAAGCCCCGGATTTCAGCAGTAAGCCCTGGGAATACGGCAGCGTAGCACCGGAGCTGGCCTGATTAGGAATGCAATTTCTTCTTATCAGGAATTTAAAATAAACAGGTCAACGTACACAGTCGTTTGCAATGAAAATAAGAGTTTTTTTAATTATAGCCATTGGTTTTGCATTTGCTTTGAGCCCCAAACAGGATAGCACTTCCGGCCCGGGGGCAGATTCCCTTCGCTTGAAAAAAGCAATGGAGAGTTTCAGACTGGAAGAAGGATTAGGCATAGAACTGGTCGCCTCGGAGCCGCTCGTGATAGATCCGGTTGCATTTGCCTTTGACGAGCAAAACGATTTGTATGTCGTCGAGGATAGGGGATATCCGGATCCGATCGATGGTTCGAAAGCGCCGGCCATAGGCAGGATAGCGCTTTTGCGGGACACCGATAGCGACGGGAAGTACGAGACACGTCGTGAATTCGTAGGCGATCTGACGTATCCCAATGGTATCTTACCCTGGAAAGGAGGCGTTTTTGTTACATGCGCCCCGCATGTTTATTATTTCAAAGACACGGATGGAGATGGGGTTGCCGATATCAAAGACATTGTTTTAACAGGTTTTAATTCGGATAAAACGGCCCAGATCAGGATCAGTCACCCGGTACTTGGGCTCGATGGCTGGGTGTACATCACCAGCGGACTTAACAGTGGAACGGTAACTTCACCAAAGCATCCTGAACGCGAAGCGGTTAATTTTACTTCGGCGGACGGTCGGTTTGACCCGGAGACTTTTGTTTTCGAAAATGCGGGTGGCCGCAGCCAGTTCGGGTTGACTTTTGATCCTTTTGGACGCAGGTTTGGTACCTCCAACCGGCACCCGGTCATGCAGATGATGATCGCGCCCTGGGATCTGAAGAGAAATCCTTCCTTGTTATTTACAGAAACCTATCAGAACGTATCGAATGTGGAGGCCAATGCGAAAGTAATGCCCATTAGCGGGGCGGTGACGACGGCCGAGTTCATTCCCAAGCTCATGGGGCTTTCGCACACAGGTACATTTACCTCGGCCTGTGGCTTGCTGGTGTACAATGGCAACCGGATGAGCAACGCGCATAAGGGAAATGTGTTTATCTGTGAGCCGGCGCAAAACCTCGTGCAACGACAGTTGATGAGTCCCGATGGTGCCGGTTTCCGCTCCGAACTGGCCGATCAGAACAAAGAATTTCTGGCTTCTACCGACGAATGGTTCAGGCCCGTGTTTCTTAACCATGGCCCGGACGGATCTTTGTACCTGGCGGATATGCACCGGAAAGTGATTGACCACCCGTCTTATGTTCCCGAGGAAGCCCGTCACCTGCTGGATTTTGAAAGCGGAAAGTCAGACGGCAGGTTATACAGGATTTACAAAAAAGGCCAGCCAGCCAACCGGCAACGTCCGGATTTCAAGAACCAGGCGGATGTGCTCGCAGCTTTGGACTCCGATAACGAATGGCATCGCCAAACTGCTTTCAGGGTTATACTCCAGAATAAAAGCGCTCAGTATTCTCCTGGCCTGAAAACTCTTGCGATCAATTCTTCGAAAGCCGAGAGCAGGGCTGCTGCACTGTGGTTACTCAGTCATTTGCAAACGCTAGACAAAAACGTGCTGGAAAAGGCGCTCCGTGACCCTTCATCCGGCGTCCGCGAACAAGCAGTGAAACTCACCGATCGCAACGCTATGGATGCCGCCGTGGTCAGCGACTTATTGGCACCCCTGGCAAGTGACGCCGACAAACGGGTACGCTTTACAGCTGCTCTGGCATTGGGGAACTACAAAACGCAGGCTTCGTTGGACGCGCTCGCGAAAATTGCAGCCATGGATGGAGAGGATAAGTGGACTCGAAACGCCGTTCTTAGCGGAATTTCGGAAAGGTTACCGGGATTCCTGACCGCATTAAAAAAACAAAAAGGGAAAAATGATCGCGCATATGCATTGGTCATGCAGGAAATGGGCCGGTTGTTCGGAAATGCGGCGTCGGTTCAGGCATGCAGGGAATTGTTGATAGAAACACTGGATAAAAATGCAGCTGAGGATTGGCGGGCGTCGACGATCCTCGGATTAGCCGAGGGTGTGGCCAGGAGAAAAGAGTTTAGCAGTACTGGCAAGCCGGTGTTGCAGGCTTTGCTGGAAGGTACTTCCGGGCAGTCTGCGGTGAAGCAGCTGGAAGCTTTCATGAAGACTATGAACGCCGTCGCGCTCAGGGAGGATCTGCCCGTTCCGCAACGGAAGGATGCGGTGGCTTTGCTAGGGTTCTACGATTTTCAAAAAGCCAGGCCGACGCTTCAAAAGACGTTAAATGCTAAAAATCCGCCTGAGCTGCAAATCGAAACGGTAGCGGCATTGACCAGGCTGGCAAACCCCCAGGGAGCAGCTTTACTGACGGATAAGAAGACCTGGTCGGGTTATACGCCGCGGGTGAAAAGCGCCGTGATTGCTGCATTGGTATCGAATACGGAGTTTATCCAGGTGGTGTTTACCGGACTTGAAAGTAAGGCTATCGGCGCGGCCGAGATCACTTCGAATGACCGCCAGCGACTGATGAGCCACAAAAATGAAGTGATCAGTAAGAAGGCGGCCGGGTATTTTGCCGAACTTGAGTCGGGAGGGAGGATGAAGGTTTACCAGGATTTTCGGGCTAAGCTCAGGGAGCCGGCCGTCGCCGCGCAGGGAAAAGAGGTGTTTCTGAAAAGTTGTTCTGCTTGTCATACCCATTCCGGCTTGCAGGGTGGAAATGTTGGGCCTGACCTTTCCGGAATCCGTAACCAGCCTCCGGATGCCATATTGCTCCATATCCTGGTACCCAATTATGAAGTGTATCCGGCCTATCAGGCACTGAATGTCGAAACGGTTGAAGGAAATACGGTTACCGGATGGCTGCTTTCCGAAACGGAAAATTCACTGACGATACGCACCGCTTTTTCGACAGAGGAAACGATTCTCAGAAAAAATATAAAAACGCTGACTAATCCCGGCGTGTCGCTGATGCCCAATGGTCTGGAGCAAACGATGAGCGGCCAGGAGCTGCTGAACCTGATCGCATTTTTGAAATCGTCGGGCTAGCATTAAAAAACTCCAATTAGTATAACATTTACACTAATCCTAAATGGATTGTTTATCATTTACCAATCAACTATTCCTGAACACGATGAAAACACTTTTTTGCAATGCCGGTCCTGGTATGAATCCGAAATCCCGATACATAATTCTGCTGATTTTAATGGTTTTACAATTCACAGCTGCGCGGGCTCAATCCAAACAGTATGTACTTCAGGCGGGGGCATCTCTGAGTAATATCACTCCGTTTCTGGAAGGCGGGATCGTTGGTAATTTCGGTGTCCCGCCACAAGCCAAGTACATTCACGACGAGCTTTTTGCAAAATCACTGGTGCTGGATGACGGCCAGCAGCAAATCGCCATTGTCATCGTGGACAACCTGCAGATCAGCAGAGAGGTATTTGACTATGCACGCCAGCTGATCCAGGAAAAAACGGGTATGAAAAAGGAAAATATCCTGTTAGCTGCTACCCACACGCATTCGAGCGTGAGCGCAAGCGGTGTCGACGATCAACGTATGAATTTTAATTATGCCCGACCGCTGGATGAGTACCAGACCTTTGTTGCCAAACGCATTGCCGATGGTGTAAGGCGGGCTATTTATCAGAAGGAACCGGCCAAAATCGGCTGGGGCTCGGTGCAGGTTCCGCAACATGTTTTCAATAGAAGGTGGATTATGAAGGAAGGGGCCGACGTTCCCAACCCATTTGGAGGACAAGATAAAGCAAGGATGAACCCGGGCGTCGGCAATCCGGATCTCGTGCGACCTGCGGGACCGACCGATCCCGAATTGTATTTCGTATCCGTTCAGGCTCTGGATGGAAGACCGATCGGGCTGCTGGCCAATTATTCGCTGCACTATGTCGGCGGGGTTCCGGCAGACCACATTAGTTCGGATTATTTCGGCGCTTTTGCGGGATATTTTACCAAATTGGTAGAGGCAGATAAAAACGTCGCCGGGTTTGTGGCGATGATGTCAAACGGGACTTCGGGAAATATAAATAACATCAATTTCAGAGGGCCTGCCGAAAAAATGAGCAGCTATCAGAAAATGCAGATCGTAGCGAAAGATGTCGCGGAAGCCGCCTATAAAGGCAGCAAGGGACTGACTTACAAAACCGATGTGAAGTTGGGAGCAGTATATAGCGAATTGAATCTTGAGGTGCGGAAACCGACCCCTGCCATGTTGGCAAGAGCGAAGGAAGTGCTCGCTAACCCGGACAAGATGAAGCATTACCATCAGCAGGAACCCACTTATGCGAAACGGATCATACAGATTCAGGAAAACTGGCCCGATAAAATCGATGTCGTCATGCAGACCTTGCAAATCGGTGATCTGGGAATTGCAGCGATTCCGTTCGAGACATTTGCCGAAACAGGGCTGGAAATAAAAGCCAAAAGTCCATTTAAATCAACTTTTGTGATTGAGCTGGCCAATGGAAGTTACGGCTATCTGCCGACTCCGGAACAGCATGAGTTAGGTGGATATGAAACCTGGCTGGGAACCAACCGCGTTGAAAAACAAGGTTCTGCTAAGATCACAAAGCGTTTGCTGGAGCAATTTAATCAGATGAAAAAATAAGAGTATAATGATCTAATGGACCCTGGTCGGAACGTCAGCTACTCTGCTCCTCGGTTTTTAAAAAAGTAAAAACAAGGTCGTAAAATTCCTTTGGAAGAAAAGGCTTCACAAGGTATTCTGAAAACCCGCTGGACAATGCCTTGTCACGCTCATCGGTAAACGCGGAAGCTGTCAGCGCGATTACGGGTATCAGGGAGCCTTGTGCACGGATGATCTGGGTAGCTTCGAAACCATTCATGACGGGCATCTTAAGATCCATCAATATCAGATCGTAGTGATTGTTGTTAAATCTTTCAACGGCTTCGCAGCCATTTTCGGCCTTATCGTATTGCAAACCGACCTTTTTGAGCAGGTTCGTGGCAAATAGCAGGTTAACCGCATTGTCATCCACGACCAAAACCCGCGCTTCCGGCAGAGTAACTTTTACGCCTACCGGTTTTTCCTCCACCGGTTGCAGATCGGAATAGGCGAAATCAATGCAAAAAGAAAATTGCGATCCAAGCCCCTGCTTACTTTCCAGTTTTATGTCACTTCCAAAAAGTCGTAAAAGTTCTTTGGTAATAGCCAGTCCTAGTCCGGTTCCGCGGTTGCCACGATTGGCTTCTATACTGCTTTGCACAAAAATCTCGAAAATGGAGGACTGATCTTCCAACGGAATTCCGATCCCCGAATCGCTGATTTCGAAGTATATCGATATCTGACTTTCATCCCTTTTTTGTTCCCTGACCCCCAGTTTTACAAAACCTTTCTCGGTGAACTTAATGGCATTGTGGATGAGGTTGGTAATGATCTGATTGAGACGTACCTGATCGCCTGTCAGGTGCGCAGGCAGGGCCGGGTCCGTTTCGAAGATTAAGTCCAACCCTTTTTCCCGGGCACGCGGGATGAACGTTTTTTCAAGGTTATTGAGAAACAAGGAAAGATCAAATGGTTTTCTTGCAAGCTTGACGTGGTCGGAATTGATCTTATTGAAATCAAGAACATCATTTACGACCGCCATCAGGTGATCTGACGAAAACTTTAAAGTCCCGACCAGTTCTTTCTGAAAATCCGTTCGCAAATCTTCTTGCAGCATCAGATGCGTAATTCCTACGATCCCGTTCAGTGGGGTCCTGATCTCATGGCTCATCATAGAAAGGAAATCGGATTTTGCCTGCATGGCCTCCCTCGCCAGCTGGTTTTGTTTTTCCAGCTCTTTATTTTGCCTTTGCAGACTTTGGGAATAGATAAATTCCCGGTAATGCTTGTTATACCGCATCTGCAAAATCAATGGAAAAACGGTTTGTCCCAGAAAGTAGAAGAAGCCGCCTTCTTTCAAAAAACGAATCAGCACATCCTCTCCATGGATGTAAAGTCCAAGCGAAAAAAACAGGATCGTGGCTATCGAACTAACCAGGGCATAACGAAAATTCCAGCCGAGCACCCAGATCGAAAATATCAGCTGTAAGGTCAGGTTAATGCTCAGATCATAATAATAAAGAGTCTGAAAACGGGCCAGTATAAACGAATGGAAAATGATCAGCAGAAGCCGGCTGAAAAAAGAAGCATTCTGACTATTTATTTTCTCCCTGAAATGCAGGAAAATGATCAGTGCTACCAGAATGCTGCAGGCAATTTGTATCTGAAAAATGGATCGATAATTGGGGTTGCCGTTCAGGTAATACAAAATGGAGGTCAATGGATAACCAACCATAAACGTCAAACAAAATATCCTGTTACCCCACAAGGATTTAGCTTCGAATTCTTTTTCCCAAAGATTCTGCAAACCGTGTGGATCATCCTTTATCTTATGGAATAATTTATTTGTTGCCACTGCCAGTAAACTCGATATAAAACATCGCAAAGTAGCGATTTGGAGCACATTTTCCGCTACTATTTAGTACTTGACGGTAAATAAATATGACTATACGAAACAACAAGTAATTGTACAAAAATCTCGGGTGCATTCAGGTGCACGTTGAGATTGATCGGCCGGCGGGTTTAATGTCGTTAAAATGGCGTCAAACAACGGAGGAAGACGGTTTAAGTTTAAAGGAATAGATTTCCCGCAAATGCACTCATAACGCCTGCGTTTTAGTGGAGATCCCGATCCGGTTTAAAAAGTTCATGTGCGAAATACAGATCATGATATCCGCAATTTCCTTTTTTTGGAAGAATGAGTGCAGTTTTTCGTAGGCCTGATCAGAAACGCCATGCTGAAAAATAAAAGTCATTTCCTCTGCCACTTCGAGCACCGATCGCTCACTGTCGGAAAATAGGGGGCTTTCCTGCCAGGCTGACAAAGCGAATATGCGCCGGGGCGTCTCCCCGTGCCGCAATGCATCCTGCGTGTGGAAATCAATGCAATAGGCGCATTTGTTGATCTGTGAAACCCTGATCTTTATAATTTCTATCAGGCTTTTGGGGAGAGTGGATTGATACAGACGTTTGTCTATTGCAGATATCAGCTCCCAGTATTGTGGCTCCTCTTCCCAAACGTCGAGCCGGTGTTTGATTACTTTGTTCATAACAATTAATGTTTATAATACAAAGGTCAGGAACCTGCGGCATCAGATTCTTAAACTGGTTTAAGAACTAAACTTTTTTCTTAATTCGCTGAGATATTCAGGTGTAAAGCCTAAAAAAGAAGCCAGCAGATATTGCGGTACCCGTTGGGTGAAATCCGGGAAATGTTCCAGGAAATGCTGATACAACTCCTCTTTGGAAAATTCATAAAGATACCTCAACCGCATCTGAGACGCGGCATAGGAACGCTGGAATACCTGATGGAAATATGCATTCAGTTGCGGTACCTGTTCGAGAAGTGCCCGTTGATTATCGGCACTGATACATAACACTTCGACAGGCTCTGTGCAGCGGACGGAGAACTGGGACGTGGTGCCCTTCTGGAAAGCTGTAAAATCCGAGGTCCACCAATTTTCCAAAGCGAAATCGATGGTCTGTTCGGTGCCGTTTTGCCTGAGGTAACTTACATGCACGCAGCCTTTTACGATGAAGAACTTTTCGAAGCACCGCTGGCCTTCTGTCAGCAGGAGCTCTTTCTTTTTATATGTTCTATGCTCAAAAAATGACTTGATCAAATCGGCGTCGCCGATTTGAATGGCACAGTATTTCCGGATATGATCCAGCAGTTGTTGCATTGCAAACGGTTTAGGTTAAAAAGTACTTCTACTCCTTCGCAACTCCGGACAATGTCACAGACACGCCCACCTGGTAAGGCCTGTAACGCCATTCCAGCGACCTGATCTTAAGATCATGGAGACCTGCCGCTACATATGGTCCGACTGAAATTTGGAATGGCACCCGCACGCGGAGCTTGCGGGCAAAGCTAGCGTTTACCATGGCCAGTCCCTGGTTGCCTGAAATGGACCTGGTGTATTCCATGCCCGCGGTTGCATAGTAGGGGCGAAGGGCCGGGGCCTGGAAATCAAACTGGCGGGCTACCCCCAAACCGATGAAATGCAGGTACTGTCTGATTTCATTCATGGATGTGTACTGGCGTGTGATCTTATACTGACCGGGGCCGGTTTGCTCCATTTCGATTTTTTGACCGCCAATGTCAAACCGTGTCTGGTATTGCAGGAAGGTATATGCGGCCGACCATTTGAAACCCCAATGCTCTAATCCCGCGGCCAGCCTGATACCTTTGGACTGCATGGATGACAGCCCTGCAAACCGGATGTTTTCGATGATCATCTGAGGGTTCGAGCGCACGTACAGCATCTGAAAATTTTGAGAGGGGGTCATGGATAAAAACCATCCGGTAACATTCTTTTTTTTCAGGATGGGGGGCGCTGTATCCGAATCCGGGGCGATCTCAGGCCAGACCGGCAAACTGGTCTTCAATGGTTTGACGGGGCGAATAGGGAGGCTCGTCAGCAATGGCCGGGAAGATGGTGTCGGCAAGCTTGCCGATAAAGCTTCCGGTTCCGGTTGCTGCTCCGCGACTAGGTCGACATGTGAGAAATTGGTGCGGACTTGCCTGGTAGGGACAAGAACGGAAACCCGAAGGTCCGCTGCCCGATCGGGCTTTCTGACCGGCTTTACCCTTTGAGCCGTGGCATTTTTCGGTGACGATGTGCCGATTGTTTTGACAGGGCCTACATGTCGCGGGGGGATTTTTTTACCATAATTGGTTGCAACCGCACTTTCTTTCTTATCAGTTTTCGTAAAATACAGCGTCAGCAAAAGCACCGTCAGCAACCCCAATGCGGCGTAGATGAGACGGTTGCGGTGATGCGGTAGCCCGGCAAAGACCCTTTTTCGGAGTGATGGCCCCGGGGTCAACTCAAACTGTTCGAAGGACTCTTTCAGCCAGTCGCCCAATGGTTCCTTAAAGTTTTCCTCGTTCGATCCGTTCATCTTCAATTATGCCTGTTTCCTGTAATTTTTTCATTAAAAGCTTTTTACCCCGCATGAGCTGCGACTTTGAGGTAGAGGCCTCTATGCCCATCATTTCCGAGATCTCAATGTGGTTATAGCCATCGATCAGGTACAAATTGATGATCGTCCGGTAACCGTTTGGCAAGTCGCTCAGCACTTTTAGTACCAATTCAATATCGACATGACCCCATGGGCTGAATCCGCCTGAATCCCAGTTCTGCACGTTAAGGTCAATGGGAGCGCTCATGAGTTCTTTTTTCGTCGTCCTTTCATAATAACTCAGCGCGGTACGGATGATGATCGATTTGACCCAGCTATCGGCCGACTCCGGCGCATTGAGGTCATCTATTTTCTTGAAAACCTTAATAAACGCCTCCTGGAAAATGTCTTCCGCTTCTGAAAGCGTACGTGCATACCTGCGGCAAATGCCGAGCATTTTGCCCTGATAGCGGTCATAAAATGCATTCTGCGCCTTTTGCTCGCCCCGCTGGCAACCTTCAACGAGTTCTGTCAGAGAATTGTACCGTCGTTTAGAAAAGAGCATCAAATGGAAATCGGTTAAAGGAGCGGTTATTCCTATTGAGCATTGTTAAAATTGATAAGCTGTAAATTCGTGATAGATCAGGTCCCCATTGTCATTAAAGTAAAGGTTGAATATTTGTCCGATCTCCGTGTCTTTTCGTACGCTGATGTGATACCCTGAGCATCCATCCACCGAAAAACGGATTGCGGACTCGAAAATAAAACCGTCCATTTCCGGCGAAGCATTGATGTAATTGTAAACAAAGGCCGGCAGATCTTCCTGCTTGACAACCGATCCATGCAGAACAAATAACGGGTTTTCATCCTGGTCGAAAATAAACATCCCGTTCCTGTTAACAAACGTCCTGCGGCCATCCTGGTCATAGGAAACCCACATTCCGGGATGTTCTGCCATGCCGATCCGTTTCAGGTAGTTCCCAATTTTCGGGGATACATCCATTGGCTTTTCGACATAGTAGGCCAGGGTTGATTGCGAACCCATAGTTAGAGCAAACTTTACGTTGTTTGCCCCATTGGTGATCACCTTGATGGTGCGCTCCATGCCCATCCATTGATAGTCAAATGCAACTCGCGGCCAATCCTCGCCTGCGGCGGTTTCAGGCTGGATTTCCCAGGTCTCACTGGCGACGGTCCCGCCGCGGATAGCTAGCTTGTCAAGGAACTGCACCAGCGGCTCGGGAAGCTGGTTGTTCAGAAATCTTGCATTCGCCAGTACCGCCTGCGTATCAACGACCGCTTTGTATTGCCGGGAATTACTCATGAAATCAACAGACCAGATTTTTTCAGGCGTCAGTGGTGCGAAGACCAGGCTGGTCGATTCCGGAAAACGTTTTTTCACGGCTTGAAATGCCTTTACGGGCACATTTTCGGATTGCGGGTTCAATTCTTTGGCACGGTTGCAGCCCACCAGCGTCATTACCGCGCAGAGCAATAGATAGGATATCCTTTTTCTCATGGTCCTTATCGGGAGTTTATACAACCCATTAGACCCGAAAGATGCAGTGCGCGGATGCATGAAGTTTATTTTTTTTATAATAACCTGATTTTAAATGCTGTATGCGTTGATAAAAGTGGCACATTCTTTAAATTGGTCCAACATTTTTTCAATTGAACATTTATCACTTAAATAATTAGCTATGAAATTAAAACTGATCCTATCGTTTTTTCTTTTAACCACTTGTTTTGCTGCATTTAGTCAATTAAAGCCTGACACGGCTGCTGAAAAGGCTTTAATTAAGGTATCCGTGATGTATCCATATTCCGAAGGTAAAACCTTTAATATCGAGTATTATGAAACGAAGCATATGCCTATGGTAGCAGGGTTTTTAGGATCAAATCTGGTTAAATACACCATTGAAAAAGGAGTTGCCAGTGGTATTCCCAACCAACCACTGCCTTTTATGGCTATCGGTGCATTTTATGTCAAGAGTTTAAGCGACTATCAAGCAGCTATCGCGCCAAACAGAGACGCCATCCGTGCAGATTTCCCAAACTACACCAATATCAGCCCTGTCATTTTAGTAAGTGAGGTGGTAAAGTAAATCGGTACAGACCCTTTCGGTATTCTTCGGCTTTTTAAATAGAAAGCAGCCTGAGTTTGGTTTTTATACCTTTTTCAGTTCCTTGAACTCACTGATTTACTCACCAAAAATTTGTGAGAAATTGGATCTTTTGGCATAACCCAGAAAAGAAAAAAGCCTGCAAACTGTTGATTTGCAGGCTTTTGATGCTTTTTGTTATTTCTTCAAGTGATCCCGCCGGGATCATACTTTTTGAGAGAACAAATTGTTTATCAATCATTTATATCCTAGCAAATCTTGTACTCACCGCGTCACTCACCAAGATGTAGTGATCAGCTTGCAATTAGCTCAAATATAAGTAAATGAATCAAATTCTTGCACTTGCTGGGCTCAGGCGCTTTAAAGTTCTCATTCACCGTCTGTCTTATGAAGCTTGTCTAGGTAGATATCCAAACGATATTGTTGCCGTTCTTTGGCTGATAATTTTTGAATTCTAACGATCATCTTTTCTCTTTCCAAGGCGATTGCGTGGAGGACATATGCCGAAACGAAGTCGAAGAGTTTACGATACTTCCCAAGGTCGCCGGGCTTTACTCCTGTACGCCGAAATTCTAGCCGAAAACTGTTTGCGCCAGGATTATTACGAGGAATAACCCATCCGACCACCGCCTCTAATCGATAGGTGTCTTCTCGATGCGCAACGGATTTATTTCGCAAATCCATAACCTCGCTGTGTATTTCACTAAGATCATTATGTCCATCAAAGATTGATTTTTTAAGCCATCTATAACCGCTGCTTTCCGTGAAACAGCGTCCGTAGGTAGTGATCATACCGTGACCAATGAGTTCTAATAAGTCAACGTCTAACTCTCCACTTGATTCTGCATTTGAGATCAGAAGCTGAAATTTCTCAACTGCTTTTGATACAATTCTTAAATCTTCTTGAATGAAAAACAATGAGTGCAATTTCTTTGATAACTCAGGCTTGATGTAAAATACATCGTTTTCAAAGGTTAAAGGTTGGAATTTCATTAGCATGCTGATCAATTGCGTTTTTCGATTCATTCGTTGATGTTTGAATTATGTTCAATCATAAATACCGTTTTCTAGATCGCTCCATTTTTTATAGGCGCCTTCTAACGAATCAAATACCCAGTTCGCCTTCTCTGCTAACTGAAATGGGTCTAATGCCATGTGGCGTTGCGCATGGACTATAAATTGTCTTGCATTTATCTTCTGGATAAATACGCCCTCGTAGACTGAATTTCCAGGCTTCCATATTTCAGCCTCTGGCGGGAAAAAGGTATTTGCTAGTAGATGCTGGTCAATTGTCCTTATCGTTTCCACGGGCATTATTATCGAAATAAGAATTTTAAATTGATAAACTTTCAAGCCGATTTTTGCAATGGATGCCGAGATCTGTTTTTATATTGTGACAGATATGTGTGATCATCCATTAAAAAGACAATATAGGAATATTTATAAAACTCTCCCGCCAGCGACTTCGGAGCGTTTGGGCGGGCCAGATTCAATTGTATTACAATTGTACATCTGGCCATTGCGGTTAAGAGGCAATCGCGAAGTTCTCGGATCGAACTTGGCTGTTGAATGGAGAAGGAAAAGTGATATTCATTCCGTCATGAACGAATTCAAGAAAAGCCTTATATTTAGCAGATACTACTTCACGTAACAAAAGTCTGTGAGCTTAACTACGGTAGACCTAGCCACTGGTCGCTATGAAATTTCAAAGGGCGTGACCGCGAATGAATTGGCTAAATTGGCAGAAGATCTGAAAACTTCTGTAATCCAGCTTTCCAAGCCGATTGATACTAAAACCATTGCCTTACTGGAACAAGTTGTTTTTTCCAAACGTCGAGACATCGCCCTGAGGGTGTATGGGCACTATTCTGAGAGATGTGATCTAAGCTTTATTGAAAAGATACCATCGATTAGAGAGCTCTCTGTAGATTGTCTGATGGAGGTCACTAATATTGATGTAGTTACGAGAATCCGGCACTTAGATGGACTGCATGTAGGCGTTTTTGGACTTGATAACTTTGAGTTCCTGAATAATGTCGACCCTCACTTGAAGCGGCTTTCGCTATATCAGACTCGATCAAAAAAACCAAGGATTGAGACGATTGGTCGGTTTACTCAACTTAACGAACTATTTTTAGAAAAGCAGAGCAAGGGGATTGAGGCAATTAATGAGTTGAAAAAACTCGAAAAAATCGTATTGCGATCTATATCAACCGAGGATATCGAATACCTAAGGAATCTGGAACGCTTATGGTCCGTTGATATTAAGTTAGGAGGTATAAAGGATTTAAGTGCATTAAAATCCCTACCCAATTTGAAATACCTGGAAATTTGGCAAGTTAGAGGACTTTCAGACCTGTCGGTTTTATCGGACTTAAAATCGTTACAAAACTTATTTCTTCAATCACTACCGCAGCTCGCCGTGTTTCCTGCAATATCTAGCTTGGGGAAACTAAGGCGTATTGACCTTGAAAATCTAAAAGGTTTGATGGACTTGAGTGAATTGAAATCTGCGCCTGCCTTAATTGAATTCAGTTACTTAATGGCACAAAACCAAAGCCCTGAAAACCTCATCCCTATTCTCGAAAATAAGAGCCTTAAAAGGGTCTCTTGTTATTTTGGTAGCGATAGGAAGAATAATGATTTTAAAAAGCTAGCCCAGTCATTCGGAAAAGATGAGTATGAGTATCAAAAGTTCGTCTATCACTGAGGTTCAAATGAATTTTCACCATTTCATTAACAGTTATTTTCACCTTCTCGCTCGCGATCCCCTCTCACAAATAGGAGGGGTCGTGAGAGAGAAGGTGCAGCGCTAACCTTCCGTTACTAACCTTTTTGAAAGCCGCCCTTTCAAAGCCTGCATATCCTCGCTGACTTTGGTGTCTAATATCTTCGCATAGATCTGCGTAGTGCGAATGTTAGTATGCCCCAGCATTTTAGAAACACTCTCAATCGGCACGCCATTTTGCAAGGTAATTGTTGTCGCAAACGTATGCCTTGCTACGTGTGAAGTTAGAACCTTATTAATTCCGCAAAGCACGGCAATCTCTTTCAGGTAGTCATTCATCTTCTGATTACTCGGTACTGGCAACACGAGGCCGCGAGATTCGCAAAGCGGATGTTCCTTGTATCTGTCGATGATGCGAAGCGCTTCCGACAGCAGCGGAATATGCGATTTGATATCCGTTTTCGTCCTCTGGCTAAAAATCCATTGTTCACCGTCGATTCCTCTTGCTATCTGGCTTTTTTGGAGCTTTTGAATGTCGGAGTAAGCTAGGCCGGTGAAACAACAAAAAAGAAAAGTATCCCGCACCTGTGAAAGCCGGTCGCTGGCAAACTCTTTGCTCGCCATCAAGTCAAGTTCAGCGCGGGTTAGGATCGCCTTATCGACCTTCTTAAACTTTCCCTTGAAATTCAAATATGGATCAAGATTCATCCAGCCATTGCCAAGGCAAATGTTTATGATCTTCCTGAACATCTTCATGTGCTTCACTACCGCATTATTGCCCATCTTACGAACAGAACGCAAATGGAACTCGTAGTCAGCGATGAAAGCGAAATCGATGCGGCTAATGTCAAAATCGGTTGTGTTGAATGTCACTTTCAGGAATGCGAGTGTATGGCGCTCTAAAACTTTATAGCGATTGAAGGTACCGATCGCATATTCTTGGCCGACCAATGCCTTCATCCGCTCGTTATGGTCAGCGATCACTGTCATCAGTAACCGCTGCTTAGGACCTACTCCTAGAAATTTGTTTTTGATTGTTTCGGCTGTAATCAAAGCATTGTCACGAACCAACGCAGCGTGCGCGTCCAGCAATTGTTGCTCCAAGTTGCCGAGATAGGAATTAACAGACTTCACGGCCTCTTTCGCACCAGTCACTCTGCCAGCAACCGCATTCCACCGGCTGGGCTCACATTCTCGCCCGGTTGTAAATTCGGCCCTCTTACTTTCAACAGTAATTCTTAGGTAAATCGGCACAGGCCCTTTTTGATAATTCTTCGGCTTCTTTAAATAGAAAAGCAGACTGATCTTTGTTTTCATACCCATTTCAGGTTAAAAGTTGAACAAATGTAGTCTTGCAAGCCTAATCAGCACAAGATGTTTACGGCGTGAGCATGTTCACACACAATATGTTACAGCGATTCTGGTGAGTAAAATTTGCAGATTAATCAACTCACCGAATTACTCACCAAAAATTTGTAGGAAATTGAATCTTTTGGCATAATCCGGAAAGAAAAAAGCCTGCTAATCTATTGATTTGCAGGCTTTTGATGTTTTTTGTTATTTCTTCAAGTGATCCCGCTGGGATTCGAACCCAGGACCCATACATTAAAAGTGTATTGCTCTACCAGCTGAGCTACGGAATCCTTTAACGCGGTGCAAAAGTACGTTTTAAAGAATATTATGCAAATTTATGTATCATGTTTTTTGTGGATAAAGTGCTCCCGCGCGAGTAAAAGGCTATTTATTAGGGGATTGTGCTTGAAAATTTTTTAACAAATGGGGGTATATGTTGTAACCAGGCAATTACTGAAGGGAATTTTCGTTGCAGGGTTTTTGTGCACCATCGGTAGGTTGAAGAAGTTTGGTGTTGGTCGGATGGAGGCTGCTTTCCCAAATGAAACGTTCACAACCGGCGCAGCGCATGAGTTTTTAAGGTTGAAATGAAAAGTTTACTGAGAATGGGGCAAATAAGTATGATCTTTTCCTGGTCGGCTCACACAAAACTCTTTTCCCAAAAAGTCCTGAACGAATTTTCTTGGTGTAGTAGCCAGGTAGTATTTAAAGTCCTTTATCAGGTGACTTTGGTCGTAATAACCAAATTGATCTACGATCAGCAACCAGTCGACCTCTTTTTCCTGCTTTTGAATAAAATCAATGACCTGTTTAAAACGAAGAAACCGCGACAGTTCTTTGGTTGAAAAGCCCAGGTACTTCTTAAAACGCATTTGAATGGTGCGTTCGGAAAGATCGGTATCAATGGCAATGGCTTTGGAAGGTTGCGCGAATGTACCTTGATGCTGGTTTATCCCCGCTAATAAGGGAACGGTCTGGTCATCCACATCCTGGAAGTATATATTGCCGTATTCGAGCAGCAGCGCAATCCGGTCATCGAGGGCCTGCATTCCATTCAAAATTTCCCATAACTCACCAAATCCGGTAATATTCAGTAGTTTGTCGGGGTCGTAAACGAGGTCATCCTGCATTTCATCAGCAGGTATTTGAAACAATCTGTAAAACCCATTCGGATTAAATACAATGGCAATCAAGTCGGTATTCGCCAAAACCTCATAATTAAGCCTTTTTCTGAGCGGACCGGTCAGCCCGATGCGATCTATGGCAATTTTTCCATATTCCTGATCTCCAAATGACACCTTTAACGCCGGGCCAAAATTAAAAATCAACATCACTTCCAGGCTGGGTGACAAATGCTGACCGAGGGTAGGAAAGTCGGCTGGGGTGTGAATGCAATAGAAATGCTTGATCACTTCTTCCAGCGGGCCGGTTACTTCAACGTGTCTGCCAATCTGATCCATAAAACCTCCTTACGCTTTCGTTTTCTTACAATTTTACCTGTTCTAATGAATCTTTTTTTGATAAAAATAAGTCAAACACTTAATGATTCATTCAAATGTCAGATTCAAAATCACCTAAAATCCTGATCACCGGAGCGACCGGTACTATCGGTATGGAATTAGTTAAATACCTTTCTGCCAAGGAAATACCATTTAAAGCGATGGTGCGTTCCCTTGAAAAAGCGTCTGAACTTACAGCGATTTCAGGAGCCGAAGTAGTTCTGGGAGATTTTAACGATACAAACTCCCTTGAAAATGCATTAAATGGAATCGAGCGGGTATTTCTCTTGACAAATTCATCGGAGCAGGCAGAGGAGCAACAGTTAAGATTTGTAGATGCAGCTCTGAAATCAGGTGTAACGCACATAGTAAAATTGTCGCAATGGGCCTCGGAAGCGCATTCGCCTGTTCGATTTTTGAGATACCACGCGGTTGTGGAACAAAAAATCCGGGAATCCGGGATGAAATTCACATTTTTGAGACCTAATCTTTTTATGCAGGGTTTGCTGGGTTTTAAAGATTTGATCAAATATCAGGGGCAATTTTTTGGGGCCATTGGCGATGCTAAAATATCCCTGATTGACACCCGGGACATTGCAGCCGCTGCCGGAGAATCGCTGATTGACCGGAAACATGAAAATAAAACGTACAACCTGACCGGTCCGGAAGCATTGTCGCATTACGAAATGGCGGATAAGTTATCGCTCGCCACCGGTAAAAACATCCTGTTTGTGGATGTTCCGTCTGACGCACTTCGTGAAACGCTCATTCATGCTGGTTTTCCCGAATGGCAGGCCGACGGTTTAGTGGAAGATTACGCGCATTACAAAAGGGGCGAGGCCGCTGAAATTGCGAAAGGTGTTTTCGAATCCACAGGAGCCGAACCTCGCAGCTTTGATGCGTTTGCAACGGATTATGCGACGTTGTTTCGATAAAAGCAAACGCATTAAAGAGGATTTGGGCCAGGTATTTGTTCAATTCTCTGCGGGAGCCAACAGAAACATACCTTGTTCTTTTAAAAACATACCGACCCAAAGTATCGTTAGAAAAACTGCAGAAACCGGAGGTTGCCCGCCGGAAATCTCTAAACACAATGCGCCGCCGAAGTAGCTGCTGGCCAGCAGAAAGCCTATTTTGATTGTTTTAGGATAAATAAGCAAGGCAGCGATGATCAATTCGCCCAGTCCAAGAAGCAAGATGTAGTTTCCGAAACCGGCCTCAGTTAAAAATTGCATGACTGATTCGGGTTCTTTGTTCAGTATTTTCAGGAGGCCGCCTATGATCAATACAAGTGTGGGAATGGCGATTAATACGGTAGCGACGATACGTTTTGTTTTTGTTGTCATGTGATTTTTTACAGTGATTGGTTGAAAACAAAAGTATCTTTGTTTGCTATCTGTGAGATAGTACTATCTACACGGATAGCGATATCCAATAAGATAGTATCGTATAAATGGATGTTAACGTAACGAAAGACAATGATCACCCGGGAAGGATGTCCGACAAATGTACTGGCAATTAAAGACGCTTTGGAAGCTCTGGAAGGCCGTTGGAAACTGCTGATCATTCTCTCTTTGTCCGCAGGAAACAAACGTTTCAAACAGATATCAAAAGAAATTGGTGGCATTACCGACAAAATGCTTTCAAAGGAATTGAAGATCCTCGAAACCAACAAACTGGTAAAAAGGGACGTTTATGATACATTCCCGCCCACCGTTGAATACAGCATCACGCCGCATGGAAAGTCACTTCAAAAGCTTCTGGATGAATTGTATGATTGGGGGTTGAGGCATCGGGGTGAAGTGATGGGGGGTGAGAAGTGAGATGTGAGATGTGAGATGTGTTTTGTTTTGAGGCTAGTTTGAGAATGGGGTTGCGGGGGATTGTTTTGAGATGAAGTTACTGATGTCCAGTTCACAAAGCTTGTTGTCTTTTGCGTAGTAGAGCTTTTTATCGTATCGCATTGAACTGATCGGCGCGTCGCATCGCGCTACTTCGCGACGAGTGGTCTTTTCGAGGATCCGGGTTTCGCTTTTGTTGCCCAAAAACAGATATTCATCAGTCTGAAGGTAGTTTTTATAAAGCGAATTCATATCCACCTTTTCTGAACTCTCAAAATCATTACTGAATCTGAAAAGCTCGCCTTTTTCTGAAAAAATATAGAAATGGTCGCGGTCAAGACTTGTCTGTGAATAGGAGCTATCCTGTTTCATGAAGATTTCGTCGGTCACAAATGAGCTCATTTTAGCATCCTGATCGATCCTTGCGATGTATTTTTGTTGAAGTCCCTCCGGCGAAAACCGTTGAATATCAACTCTGTCCTGGTAGAGCAGATACAGTTCGTTGCCTTCAATCAGGTAATCCGATACGAAGTTCTTGCGTTCTTCCCATTCTTTCAGAAACAGTTGTGTCCCCGACTCAGCGTCAAAAGCAACAACATATGGATTTCCCAAAGCAGCGGGGCGGCCATATTTCAGCGCGTAACCGCTATTAAGCATGTAAATCGTGTTTCCTTCCTTGAAAAGATGTGATTTACTTGTCTTTTTTTGATCCAGGTCCGTTTTCCACAGTGCCTTTCCATCCAATGTGTGACGACTTATTTTGTCCTTCGCAGCAAAGTAAAACTCATCCCCGTCGTATAGTATATTGGAGGAAATGTTTAGATAATAATCAGAAAATGTGCCGTAGGGGATCATCATATAGCCCATTGCAGCGCCGGCAGCACCACCCAGAATAGCCAGTCCAACCTTTGCCATATCGGTTTTCTTGGCATGCGAAACACGGTTTATGTCCCAACCCGTGCCATCCCGGACATCCAGAGTATGAAGGCCCTGAGCGACGACCATTAACGTCGAATCTGCAATCATATCCGTATTTTGCCAGCCATATTCTCCCGAAATGTCCCTTTTCCAAATCGACTGGCCTGTTGAGGTATTGATTCCATAAAGCGTTGTGAAGCCCGTGGTCGGAGTATCGTAGCACAAGGCCAGATCAAACTCGGGAAATAAACGGTATGCAGTCGTTGCCCGGTTCCAGATGGTTTTCCCGTCTATGGCATTTAGTCGCGAAAGTTTATTTCCTTTTTGCTCAAATATCACATTGTCAAGCTGTTGTACAACGGTCCCGGTATAGTTAAGTTTTTTCTGCCATTTAATTTGCCCCGTCCCGGGATCGGCGACTGTAAGCCTGCCGGTTGATTTCCACAATCCCGTCGATGCCGTTTTCTTCCGGACCTGAACGGTAAGCATTTGATGATTTGGGGCGGGATAGAATCGGAAAACGGGCAGATCGAACTGATATTCTCTGGCCATTATTGGTGTATTGGTGCGGTAGTCGGTACCAACCTCACTGGTTGTAATGGCAATTTGGGTTTTCGATTGGGCAAAAGAATGGTTCAGAGCCCCAAAAAGGAGCAAAAACACGAGCATTTTTTTCATTCGGGCACTGATTGATTAAGGTAGGTTGAATTAGGGCGATACCGATTAAGTATATCGATGGAAACTTAGGGAATTGGATGAAGATTTGCAATGGGTGCGTGCGATCTGTCAAATCTTCATCTCGATCATCCAGATATGCCCGTGCTTTTTTGATAAATATCAAAGGAAATAATTCAAGGTCAATGGAGATTTGGCGGTCAAATAATCAGTCACCTAAATATATTTCTTATGCGCATTATGTCTAAATACATCACACTCTTTTTGATGCTATCTCTTGCATTTTTGGGTTGCCAACAGGAAGAGGTAACACCTGTTTCTATCACTCAATCGAATAAGACGGCATCGATTTACACCTGCCAAACACACAGCTGTTGGCATTAGCTTAAACAATTTTACAGGAGCTATGACTGTGAGGGACTGGAATGGAGCGTTATTGAACGGTTTTTCCTTTAAAAGGGGGAAGCCAGTCGCATTATTGAAAAGTGTGAATGGTGAGGAGCTTCTTCAAATTCGGAATCCCCGGTTTTGCTAAGCCATCTATTGATATACAGAAATTCGTTAAATGCTTTGGTACTATTGACGCAAACTCAACTTATAAAGTAACAATCTATGTCGCGGAACCAGCGTCTGGTTCAGGAAAGACGGCATTAGGAACAAATGTTGGGCACACGTTTATAGGGTTAGAAAAAAATACGAATGGGGTAATTACCAGACAGGTGGTTGGCTTTTATCCAAATTCAATGTCGACAACCTGAACGAGTTCACATAAGGGGCCATGCAATTAAACATTCAATCTATGGAGATTTTAATTCCTTCCGTTATTTATCTCTCACTACTTACTTACTTTATAGTCAAGACATTGAGATCTTTATGGGAAAGTAACAATCAAGTCATTAAAGTGAGTGCCGTGTCCGTAACTGTCATTTTTGTCGCCTATCAAATATGGGGGCTGCTACCGTTTTTTAAAAATGAACACGATAAGTCTTTCACCGTAGGCTGGTTTGTACTTTGTTATTTTTTGATCCTTTCCTTTACCGTTTTTGCTGTAGTATGCTGGATTTTGCAAAAACTACAAGGCAAATAAACGAAACAGTATCAGTCTAAATCTTGTATTCCGATAATAGTCCGAAGAAGGAGCGTCAGGCTATTATCGGAATTTATTTGGCTTTTTGTAAGCTCCTCTTATTCTACTGAGGTGTTCTTGCGTAATACCCAGGTAAGATGCTATATGTCCAAGCTTTATCCTCTGAAAAATGTCAGGTAATTGACCTAACAAGCGTTCATAACGTTCTTCGGCGCTGCAAAAAGCGAAAAGTTTCATTCGTTCATCCAGGAGAAGGTAGTTTTTTGTGATCATTAAGCGGCCTAATCTTTCTACAATGGGGTATGCCTTGAAAATAGGCTCTAGCTTACAATATTGAAGACTTTAAATTTCTCAATCTTCTAGTAACTCAATATTATAAATTGAGGATTGACCAGAAAACAGACTGTCAATAGCACTGGCAATCCCACCTTGCGTCGCAAACCACGCCGTAACATCCTTGCCGTCTTTGTAATAGAATACTCGAACCAGACCTGATGCTAAAAAATGAAATTCTTTACAGGTTTCGCCATTTGTTAATAATCTTGTGCCTTGTGTTAAATGTCGGTGAACTGTAATAGCGCGAATAGCCTCCTGTGCCGGGACGGGCAAATCAACTATTGAGCATAGGTGAGTGGTAAATGCATCCAATTTTTATAGTGTGTTTTATCAAGCACAATTATGCCTGCGATCTGTCAAATCTTCATTTCAATCATCCAGATATGCCCGAACGGGTCTTTCACTTCTCCTTGCCGGTATCCATAGTCATAATCCTGCGCGGGTGAAAGCACCACGGCACCCGCAGCGACGGCGGTGTCCATCACTGAATCCACATCCGGGACAAACAGTCCAAGGGTTACCGTTGTTCCCTGGTGACGTGCTGGATTAAACGTGGCAGGATTACGCGTTTCTTCGTGCAGATGAAAAATGGCGCCATCGATCGACAATTCGGAAACGTGAATGCTGCCATCGTCATTAGAAAACCGCCTGAGCTCCACGGCTCCAAACGCTTTTATGTAGAAATCAACGTTGGTAACTCCATTTGGAATCCAAAGTTGCGGGGCGAATGTTGGTGTTTTGGGCATGGGATGGTGTCAGGGATTAAACACACTTAGTAACATTTACTTTTTAATCTGCCTTTTAAAAAACTCCCAAGTCTCTTCAAAAACATCCATATCCGTCAAAAACTCGTGCTTGCCGTTGATGACTTTTAGCAGCGTCACTTCGGGTTTGCCTTTCTTTTGATAGGTGTATTTTTCGATGGTAATATCATTGTTTGGATCCGCGTCGGGCATCATCGATTTGGCTGGCTTCCCGCTGTAACCGTCAAGCTTTGCCCAATATTGAAATGACTGATCCGTCGCGCGTACAGTGCCGAGCGTTACTCCGGATGTTTTTACTTCACCGCCATCGTACGGGTTGGTTGCATCGGCCGTACCATTGGTAATCATCACCGGTAATGCGACATTCATGGGTGTGCAATCCATGTTTTCCTCGGTAGGCATGTTGGCCACGATTGCCGAAATTGCTTTAATTTTCCCAGGCATGGTCAACGCCAGCTTGTACGACATATGCCCGCCACCCGAAAATCCGGTTGCAAAAACATGTGCTTTATTGATCTTGTATTTATTGGAAAAGAAATCAATCATAGCTGAGAAAAAGGCTTCCTCATTCAGATTTTCAGTATTCGCTACCGCCGTGGATGCTTTGCGACATTCGTTCCAATATCTTTTATAACCAGCCGGGTACACGAGTACCAGGTTTTCAGCCTCGGCTTTTGCCTGCAACTTCGCTGCCCGAGGTGCAAACCCTATCGGTTCGCCACCGGAGCCGTGCATTACAAAAACAAGGCTGGCACCGGGCTTTTCTTTCACAGATTTATCATAAACAAAAACACGGTGGCGACCCTCAATCAGAAGAGAATCGGAGGTCAACTGCGCTTTGACCGAAAGACAAGAGATGAAAAAAAGCGTGGAAAGAATGTGCTTGAACATGTTGGGAAAGGTGGCTAAATGCATTGCGCAAGTTACATTTTAGCTGATATTTTTCCACTTTTATATCATTTATAGCCAGGAACAGATGAGTATTGTCATTTCTAGTCACCCCAGGCACCACATCTTCATGCATTCTCCAGCGCAGCAATATCAAACTTGGTCATCTGCATAAATGCTTCGACAACCCTCGGTGCCTTTTCAGGATCGGACATTAGTTTTGACAAAACAGCAGGTACTATTTGCCAAGACATTCCGAACTTATCGTCGAGCCAGCCGCATTGGTTGTATGAACCTCCCTCGCCGAGTTTTTCCCAGTAATAATCGATTTCTTCCTGCGTGTCACATTCAACCACGAAAGAAGTGGCGGGCGAGAATTTGTAATGCGGCCCTCCGTTCAACCCCATAAATTTAAAGCCGTTAAGCTCGAAGCTCACGACCATCGGATTTTCGCTCGTGATCTTTGAGCTTTTGAAAATCGCGCAATAATATTCAGCAGCTTCCTTGGCGTTTCCGTCGTACCAAAGGCACGGATAAAGTGGCTTGATCATGTTATCTGATATTTAATTGTTTATAATGCTACTTGCCAATAATTCGTCCAGTTTATTATAACCCTCATTGAGCCCGCCTTCCATTCCCGATTGAAGCAAACCGTCGCGGTCTTCCACGGATTTGAAAACGGATTGAATGTGTACCCTGGTCCTGTTTCCTGGAAGTTCTGTTAATGTAAGAAATTCCAGCGAAACATGCCCGCGCTCGGGCAGCCCCTCAAATTCAAACGTTCTGATCAGCCTTTCCGGGGCGCTTACTTCATGGATCACACCGTTAAATCCAAATTCCCCGCCGCCATTACAAAGTGAGTGGACGAACCGATACGAGCCTCCTGAGCGATTGTCGAGCTTGTCGATTCTCATCTCCATATTCGACGGTCCCATCCACTGGAGCAGGAATTCGGGCTCATTGAACGTGCGGAATACCAGTTCTCTGGGCGCTTCAAATTCGCGCTCAATAAAAAATTCCTGCTTGCCTTTTTCGGCTGTGATCCTGGTTGTGTTTTTACCTGACATTTTGCTGGGCTTTAAGGTTTTCCAATAGGTTGTCTAAACGGTCGAAGCGCTCTTCCCACATTTTCTGGAATGGCGCGAGCCAATCTGCTACTTCTTTCATTTTCTCGGGATTAAAGTGATAATAAATCTCCCTTCCGTGTTGCTGCTGGTCCACAAGCTGGCATTCCGCCAATATCTTAATGTGCTTGGAAACTGCCTGCCTGCTCGTATCGAAATGTTCTGCCAATGCATTGGGCGTCATGGCCTGCAAGGCAATCAATGTTAAGATAGCCCGGCGGGTAGGGTCTGCTATGGCCTGAAATACGTCTCGTCTCATTTTCAAAAGTTCATTTGCTACCGATCGGTTGCGAATATAAATGCAATTAATCGGTTGCGCAAGTTTTTTTAAGGTTTTTTCTTTCGCCTACTTTTTTCTTTCTTGAATGGTCATAAGTTGTATTCTAACCTGCTTGTCCGTTTTATGAAATTGCGTCACCTTTTCTTCCTTTTTATTATTTCAAATGCCGCATTTGCGCAACAGGAGAGTAATCCTTCGGCTGTTTTTACAAACTATATCCACCTGCGGAGCGGCAGTGAAACTTCGTCTCAAAAGCGGATCGAGCTGCAATCGGATATTGATACTACTTGGTCCCGGTGGAAAGAACGTGGGTATAGTTTTGGGTTTTCACCTGCTAAAACGCCGATGTACACCGCGGTAAACGGCATTTTGAGTACACCTTACATGATCCAGGTCCGTGGTAATGCGGAAGAAAGGAACAAAAAGCGCTGGGGGTATCATGTATTCGAAGGGTATGCGAAAGATGACAAATCCCGGATTACCATGCTGGTTAATAAACACATCGAGATGGAACGTCCTGTTGCAGAACTTTACTATTACTCAACGGTTTACAATCACGATGAAACGGCATACAACTGGTTCAAGATCGGCTCGGATGTAAAACAGCATTCCTTTATGTTCGGCCGCGATAAAGCGTTGTTTTACGGCTCTCTCAAACTGACTAACGCACTCACTTTGGGGTCCATCGGAAAGGATGATATTTCAGTCACAAAACCCGACGGCGATGATGAGAAGAATGCCGAGAAAGACGCCAAATATGTGAATTACAAAGAGTTGAAGAATGGGGGAGATGGTACTATTTTTTACGACAAAGACCGGGATATTGTGGTGATCAAGATCAAAGGAAGGTGGATGAAGGTGGCTGTGGAGGCATTGCCGGAAGGGGTTCAGTATGAGTTTTGAAGTGAAGAAGACAATCGAATTTCTTGACGCATATCCTAAGGCTAGCATTTGTGCCACTGGCCTGACCCCTCCTGGAAAGCTTGCAGTCAGAACCCGTAAATATCAGATAGGTATAAACAAAAACCTCGCATATTTATCCGAACGACATCATGTATACGGGTTTAAAGTATTTGAAGATGCCAATCCCGATCTGATCGGGGCCTGGCCCTTCGGTCGTTCCGGAAAGTGGGAGGTATTCAGACCAAATATCAATTATGATGCATTTTTGTTAAACCTGAAATGATTGGTTAAATTTGAAATAACACTTCTGAAAAAAACATGGACATCACAGCATTTAATACTAAGAAAGAATCGGACGAAAAGAGACATGTCGCCGTGGAGTTGCCTTCAACTTCCGAAGCGACTTCAAGAACCCTTTCGAGAAAAGCTCAGGAAGCGAAGATTTTTCTCGAAAGAAATCCGATCCCGAAGGAATTTCTAAAATCCTAGAACTTCATCATTCCTGCACCTTTTCCAGATAAGTTTCCAGCTGATCAAAAGTCCCGCCAAAACCTTGGTGCATACTATCCATGATGGAAAAGTAAGTCTCTTCCTGCGCCGTAGTCGCATTGATAGGTTGTCCTTGAATTGTTAGAGTTGTCACGCCATTATTTTCTTCCAATGTGATCTGATTAAGGACTTCAAGCGGAAAATCCATGGGAAACGGAGAGGTAATTATGTTACCCTCGGCATCTGCAAAGGAGTTTACAAATTCCAGGAGATCAGCACGTTGAATTTTTTTATATTGAAACAATCCCCACATTACATGGCCGTTTCCCTCCATTTTGTAATGCGCTTTTCCACCGGGTTTAAAGTCGAAACTTTCCACTGAAAGCTGGCTGCCAGATGGTCCCCACCATTCGCTGAATGCTTCGGGTGACGCAAATGCGTCGAATACCAAAGTTTTAGGCGCTTTAAATTCTCTGACAATTTTTAAACCTTCTTTTTTCTCTGTTAGCTGGCTCATCTCAATAGTTGTTTGATTGGTTCGTATTTGATTCGTCATTTAATGGATTATTTGCCTGAATCCGACTGAGATAACTTCCCAGTGAATCCAGTTTTTCATTCCAGAACTGTTTGTATTGATCCACCCAATTTGACACTTCGCTCAGCCCATCCAGTTTCGCTTCACAAAACCGTTCGCGGCCTTCCTGCCTCACGACCACCATACCGCATTCGGTCAGTATTTTGATATGTTGGGAAACCGCCGGTCTGCTGATCTGGAAATTATCTGCGATCGCATTCAAATTCATCGACTTTCGTGAGATCAAATCAATGATCTGCCGTCGGGTAGGATCCGAAATAGCCTGAAATACATCCCTTCTTGCTTCAATAGACATAATATGTAAGTATTTACTTACGTAAATGTACGTGTAAGTATTTACTTACGCAAATTTTTTGCTACTTCTTACTTCAACTTAATCAGCGGATGATTCAATCCATTTACCTCGTTATTCACGATTTTGTATTTTGAGAGACTTTTGAGAAGTTGTGTCAACGTTTTGAAACCATAGGTGCGGGAATCAAAACTTGGGTCGATTTTGCGAAGCGACGAGCCTACTTTCGAAATGAGCGCTTCCTCTTCTTCATTGGTCGATATTTCAAATGCTTTATCGATGATCGACATGTCGATTTTCGGGAATTTTCTTTTCGTTTCTGGCTTTCTGGCTTCTTTCGGAGGTTTTTCTTGTGGTGCTATATCAATTTTTTTAACCTCGATTTCCTCGACTGTTGTATCCAGCTCAGCAATAAGATTCTCACTAAAAGTGAAAATCTCGCAAGAGTTCACGAATGCAAGCGGCGTGGTTTTTCTTCCGATACCCATTACAAACAAACCTTCTTCCCGGATCCTTTTCGCCAATCCGGTGTAATCGCTGTCACTGGAAACAATGCAAAACCCATCGACACTTTTGCTGTGTAAAATGTCCATGGCGTCGATAATGAGCGAACTATCGGTTGAATTCTTGCCAGTCGTATAAGAAAATTTCTGGATCGGACTGATCGAATGGTTGTTCACCGTTTCCTTCCAACTGTTCATGTGAGAGCTCGTCCAGTCGCCGTAAATCCTTCTGACCGTGGCTTTTCCATATTTGGAAACCTCTTCCAGCATTTCTTTCATGAACTTCGCCTGCGCATTATCACCGTCGATGAGTACTGCAATGTTGAATTTCGTTTCGCTCATTTGGTTTTGCATTGAGTTGAGTCTGGTCGCGTTATAGCCAACGCTCCTGGTTTAAAGAATTATTACTAGCAAGGTAGGTCGGTTATGTTTCGTCTCGCAAGGTAGGTTTTTTGAGATATATTTAGAAAAAGATCGGCGACTACGGTTAGCTCCATTCTGACACCACGTCCATTCCCGCAAACGATCCGTTCATTTCCGAACAATCATTGAACAACTTCAAACAGAAAATACGCATTAACTAATTAATATACTGGAACTTAGGAATTGATGATATCCTTAGGAACGCTATTTGTTTAGCAAATATCAAGAAAATACATTCCAGCAAAATGGGAAGATCGTACTTAGGTGAATTTGAAGAACTTGTGCTGCTCGCAGTCACCGTCCTGAACCCCGGGGCATACGGCGTGAGCATCGCGGAAGAGCTGCGCCAACGCGCCAACCGCACCATTAGCCTCAGTGCCGTGCACATTGCATTGTACCGGCTCGAAGAAAAAGGGTACGTCACTTCCGAAATGGGCGGCGCCACATTAAGTAGGGGAGGAAGAAGAAAACGACTTTTCAGCATCACCACCGCAGGCCGCGAAATGCTGGCTGAGATTCAGCAGGTCCGTGATCAATTCTGGAACGCCATCGTAAACCCTGCCCAATCATGAAGAACGAAAACAACATGTCGCCACCACATTGGGCCAGTAAATTGTTTAAACTCCTATGTCCGCCCGATTTATTCGAAGAGATTCAAGGAGATATGCAAGAGCAATTCGAATTTGACGTAAAACGGGTGGGAGTAAAGGCCGCCCAAAGAATATATGCATTAGAAACCCTAAAATTCGCCAAACCCTATTTCCTGAAAAAACGACTCCTAACCCCGAAAAAAGCTAAAAGCCAATCGCTAATCCCTAACCGCCAAAACCAGCCGATAGCCAAAAAAACTAAAAGCCAACAGCTAACCGCTAAAAGCTCAAACACCGCCATGCTCCAAAACTACCTCACCACCGCCCGACGCAACCTCGCGCGCCACAAATCCTACACCCTCATCAACATCCTCGGGCTTGTCCTGGGAATGAGCTGTGGGATATTGATCTTTTCGCTCGTCAATTACCATTTAGGTTTTGACAGATTCCACGAGAAGGCCGACCGCATTTACCGGGTTACCTCAGAGTTGCATCAGGAAGATGTGAGCAAGTATGGGACTGTTCCACAACCCATTGGGGCGGCGATGCGGAATGATTTTGCTTTCGTCGAAAAAGCCTCCATGCTCATCAATTTCGGCGCGACGATTTCCGTTACCACTGAAAAAAACAAAGCCAAGTTTGGTGACCGGGTGGCTTATACGGAACAGCAATTTTTCGAGATCATGGATTTCCCGGTTGTCGCCGGTGATCGCAAAACGATGCTTTCGCAGCCCAACACGGCTGTAATCACGGAGCAACTCGCGGACAAGTATTTCCACGGCGAAGAGGCGATTGGTAAAAGTTTCCGGGTCGATAACAAGACTGATTTCACCGTCACCGGCGTCATTAAAGACCTGCCCGAGAACACCGATTTCCGTCAGGAGATATTCCTTTCTTATGTCACCATCAGCCAAACCCAGCCATGGCTCAATAGCTGGGGCGGCATTTACAGCGGTACCCAGGCTTTTGTCCTGCTGAAACCCGGCGCGGGCGCCGCCAAGGCTGACATTACCAATGCCCAGAAAGCCATGGCCGGGATTTCTACCAAATACTACAATGCGAAAGACGCAAAAGCCTTTAAATTTAATTTACAGCCACTTTCCGACATGCACATGAACCAGGAATTTGACGGTACCATTGCGAAAAGCCAGCTTTTGGCGCTCTCGCTCGTCGCCGTTTTCCTCATCATCACTGCCTGCGTCAATTTCATTAACCTTGCCACCGCGCAGGCATTGGGGCGCAGCAAGGAAATCGGCGTGAGGAAAGTGATGGGTAGTATGAAATCGCAGCTTTTCTGGCAATTCATCACCGAAACGGCACTCATTACACTCATCGCATTCATTTTCGCCGTGACGCTCGCTTATTTTTGCCTGCCTTACATGAACGTAATGCTGTCGACCCGCGTCACGATCGACTTGCTGACGAATTGGAACCAACCCATTTTCATTGTCTGCCTGCTCGTGGTCGTTACCTTCATTTCGGGCTCGTATCCCGGGCTGGTACTGGCAGGTTTCCAGCCGATTGCGGCGTTGAAAGGGAAGCTGACGCAAAGCCAGGTTGGTGGGTTTTCCATTCGCAAAGGTCTGGTTGTGGCTCAGTTTGCCATTTCGCAAACGCTGCTGATCGGCACCATTGTGGTCGCCAGCCAGATGCGGTTCAACAGCGAGGCCGATATGGGTTTCAAAAAAGACGCCATCGTGATGCTGCCTGTTCCCGAAACTACCCCGGCCAAAACCAGCGCCATGCGTGCCCGGTTTTCGCAGCTGCCCGAAGTAGAAAAGATCACATTCTGCGAAGCGCCGCCGGCCTCACCGGATGGGAATTTTGATACCGGCATACGTTATGCGTCCCGTCCCGAGCCGGAGAAATTCACGATTTTCCTCAAATCCGGCGATCCTGAGTACCTTTCCATGTTTGGATTACAGCTCGTGGCCGGCCGAAACCTGGCGCAGTCCGATACGGTGCGGGAATATCTGCTGAATGAAACCGCCGCGAAAAAGCTGGGTGTGAAACCGGAGGAGGCGATCGGTAAAAATGTGAATATCAATAACGCCGATGGCACCATCGTGGGTGTGATGAAAGACTTTCATAACTTCTCTTTCCGCTCCAAGATCGAGCCGGTTTGTCTGACCACCCGATCCGACCACTATTACCGCGCGGCACTCAAAATCAGTGGACAAAATGTACCCAAAACGCTCGCTTCCCTCGAAAAGATCTGGAACGAAACCAATGCCGAGTACATTTATTCCTACCAGTTTCTGGATGATCACCTGACGTACTTTTACGGAACGGACGAGCTGATGCTGAAACTGATGTGGATCTTCGCCGCCATTGCGATCTTCATCGGCTGCCTCGGCCTATACGGTCTCATTTCCTTCATGGCCGCCCAAAAAACAAAAGAAATAGGAGTCCGCAAAACCTTAGGCGCCGGCATCGGAAGCATCATCTGGCTTTTCGGCAAACAATTCGCCTCGCTGCTGATAATCGCATTCATCATCGCCGCTCCGATTGGTTGGTGGCTGATGGATAAGTATTTAGCTGACTTTCAATATCATATTGATTTGAATGCAACGATTTTCATTGCGGCGATTGGGATTACGTTTTTGATTGCGATTGTGACGGTGGGGTATCGGTCGGTGAAGGCTGCGTTGATGAATCCGGTGAAGGCGTTGAGGTCGGAGTGATAGGTGGGTTGAATGTGAAATGTGAAATGTGAGATGTGAGATGTGAAATGTGAAATGTGAAATGTGAAATGTGAGATGTGAGATGATTTTGGGATAAATAATCATTTTTGATCGTTTGTCTACATTCGCTGGCAGGTATCATTTACGCTAATCGAGCCGTTTCGAATGCCACAGCTTTCCTGGTCAGTTGGTCCGAATGTCACATTCGGACCTGCTATTTGTAGGCCTCCGGCCGGTTGAAGAAGGATCGCGCCCATCATTTGCAACGCCTTTCAGTAGGATTTTGAAATTGGGTTGCGCCGTAGGAATTTTATCAAAACCTGCCAAAACATTTGTTGGAATACCATGACTTTTGAAATATATATTTTGCTATCGACAAAGAATCCATACGAAGGAGACCTTTATATAGCATTGCCGTAAAGGCCGGAAGAGCTTCTCGGATCTTTCATTTCTTCAAATCTCCCGCTGCCCCAGATTTGCATTTCTCCAAATTTCTTCTGAATCTTCAAGCTCCTAATCAAATGTAACATATGAAGAATCTTGCAAGAAATGCCCTGTTATGGTGGGGGTCGGCGAAAGCTCCCCGAGCGGTGTTACATCTGCTAGGACACCTAAGGCAGGGCGCCCCAGTTTAATTTTTTATCCTAAAAAATGTAACACAATGCAAACACAACCAAATTCCGACGAATCTCCGGATTCGAAGCACCTGGCTTACGGCCGGGAAGTCGCAGAGTTGCTCAGCCAGAGCAGCGCCTCTACTTGGACCAATGACCTTTGGGACATTTACTCGGGTTACATGGTAGCTCAAAGAGAAATGGGCCACAATCTTCGGGCGGCCGACATTTTCGCCTCATTCAAAGAGCTGGTATTTTTCTTCCAGAAGGTTGGGGAGGTGAAAAGCTGAGGCAGTAGCTGCCGGATTTCAACAATAAAGCCGGGTGATTTTGATTGATTGCCTGGCTTTTGCGTTAGACTTTATCCTATTACCGCAGAATTATAAAAATAAACCGCATAAACAGGAAAATGAGGAGCAAGAGTATTCCGATGGCGATGATAATGCGATCTAATTTTTCACTCGAAATGTACTTTTTGCTCAAATCATAGATTTGAAGTCCGAGAAATCCACCTAAGGTATTTGTAATTAGGTCCGTTATGTCGGTTGCTCCAATGGCGAATATATATTGTAGCAATTCCACGATGACGCTGAATGCGAATATGATAGCAAGTTTTGGTAAAAATCTGGCGTTCTTGAAATTGGCGCACAAAAGCAAGCCAAATGGAATGAAGATCACGCAATTCATGATCATTTCTCCATAATTAATTCGTCCTTTTACAATGGCGGGCGCGCCAAACGGGATCAGATTCAAGCTTCTTTGTTCATTTTGAAACAGTAATGGAAGATTGAGTTTCAATTTGAACAGCACCAACCAGATTAATGATACGACATATATTACCAGAAATACTGCGGATAAGATTCTTGTCATAATTTGCTGGTTACCAAGTTGGATTGTCAGGAAGATCTCGTGAGATGAGGATTTTATGTTTTTTTGAAAATGATATGTATTGAGTTAAAATAAGTGTTCCAATGGATACTATTTAATTGTCTATTGCGCCCGACTCCCCGACCTCCG
>NZ_JAJUXH010000020.1 GCF_021390245.1 Dyadobacter sp. CY323
CCCAACCAGCATCTGTTTTCTGCCCCCGACCCCTGAAAGGGAGACAATAGCCATCCTCCCACGCAAACGCAAAAGTCCCCCTCGGGGGATTTAGGGGCAAAGGAGCCCAACCAGCATCTGTTTTCTGCCCCCGACCCCTGAAGGGGAGAACAGTTGCCATCCTCCCACGTAAACGCAAAAGTCCCCCTCGGGGGATTTAGGGGCAAAGGAGCCCAACCAGCATCTGTTTTCTGCCCCCGACCCCTGAAGGGGAGACAGTTGCCATCCTCCCATGCTAAACGCAAAAGTCCCCCTCGGGGGATTTAGGGGCAAAGGAGCTCAACCGGCATCTGTTTTCTGCCCCCGACCCCTGAAGGGGAGACAGTTGCTATCCCCATGCTAAATGCAAAAGTCCCCCTCGGGGGATTTAGGGGCAAAGGAGCCCAACCAGCATTTGTTTTCTGCCCCCGACCCCTGAAGGGGAGAACAGTTGCCATCCTCCCACGTAAACGCAAAAGTCCCCCTCGGGGGATTTAGGGGCAAAACAAGCACAAAGCCCCTCCACATAAAAACTTTTCAAAATCCTTGCGCAACTATAAAGTTGCATCTATATTTGCAATCATAACGTTGCGAATTGAACTGAGAACAATGCCAAAAGAATTTAGAAGAGACGTTTTTCAGGCTATTGCTGATCCTACGCGGCGGGCGATATTGAGCTTGATCGCATTGCAGGCGATGACGCCCAATGCTTTGGCGGAGCATTTTGATACCAGCCGACAGGCGGTCTCGAAGCATATCAAGATTTTGACCGAATGTCAGCTGGTTAGACAGGAATCGGCTGGCAGGGAAATTTATTATCATTTTAATGCAAAGCAGATGAGGGAGGTAGATCAGTGGCTGGAACAGTTTAAAAAGCTTTGGGAAGATCGATTTAATCAACTAGACCAAGTATTAAATAACTTAAATCCAAATGATTATGAAAACTAACCTTTTGATGAATTTCACAGTTGACAAGGAAAATAAGAAGGTCAATGTCGAGCGGGAATTTGCCGCGCCGGTAGCCCGCGTATGGGCTGCGTGGACGCAAAAAGAGCTGCTCGACCAATGGTGGGCGCCGAAACCATGGAAAGCCAGAACGAAGGAAATGGATTTCAGGGAAGGCGGACACTGGCTATATGCGATGGTTGGCCCGGAGGGTGAGGAGCATTGGGCGCGCATGGATTACAAATCGATCACGCCGCAAGAATCCTATTCATCAGAGGATATGTTTTGTGATGAAAATGGAACTCCAAGCGATTTTCTCCCCGGTTCTGGCTGGCTGACCTCCTTTAATGCGGAGGGAGAAGGTACCGTAGTGAGCATCGTACTTTTGTTCAATGAACTTTCAGATCTTGAAAAGCACCTTGAAATGGGTTTCAAAGAAGGTTTTACAATGGGATTGGAGAATCTGGACGAGTTGCTCAAATCGCAGAAGTAAGAATTCATATAAGTATATTATAAGCTCCAAAACCGGTTTCGATCGGGTTTGGAGCTTTTTTTAGTACACTTTACTATATTACGTACCAAACAATTATTCACTCCATTCCATGAGGCACGTTTCCCAAAAAAATCTTCATTACATCTTAATATTCATACTGGCTTTGGTAAGTCAGGTTCATGCCCAGCAACTCATGGGTTTCGGCGCAGAGTCTGCAAAAAAGCAGCTGGATCTCGAAGCCGCTTTCGACAAACAGCTGAAAGCTGATAATCTGAAAGAATGGATGAAGATCATGACCGCCTATCCGCATCAGGTAGGCTCGGCGTATGGATTAAAGAATGCGCATTACATAAAAGACAAGCTGACTTCCTGGGGTTTTGATACAAAAATCGACACCGTGCATGTGTTGTTCCCAACGCCCAAAGTAAGGATCCTGGAACTAACTGAGCCAACAAAATTCAAGGCTTCTTTAATGGAAAAGCCATTTAAGGAAGATGGTACCTCGGGCCAGACGAAGGATGTGTTGCCGCCATACCATGCGTACTCTGCGAATGGGGATGTAACGGCGGAGCTCGTCTTTGTGAATTATGGCATCCCTGCTGATTATGAGGAACTTGAAAGGCTTGGGATTGATGTAAAAGGCAAAATCGTAATTGCTAAGTATGGGAATTCCTGGCGTGGGATCAAACCGAAAGTGGCTTTTGAAAAAGGTGCGATCGGCTGCATTATTTATTCGGACCCGAAAGAAGACGGTTATTTTCAGGGAGATGTGTATCCAAAAGGTCCATTTAAAAATGAGACAGGTGCTCAGCGTGGCTCGGTTGTGGACTTGCCGCAGGCTCCTGGCGACCCGCTAACGAATGGATTTTATGCCAGCGGTGATAAAAAGAGATTAACTGTGGAGGAAGCTCCGTCGATGATGAAAATTCCGGTTCTGCCGATTTCTTACGCAGATGCATTGCCACTATTAAAAGCATTGGGCGGACAAGTTGCGCCAGCAGCCTGGCGTGGTGCATTGCCGATCACGTACCACATTGGTCCGGGTCCGGCAAAAGTGCATTTAAAACTCGAATTCAATTTTGATATTGTGCCTTGCTATAATGTGATCGCCACATTGAAAGGCAGCGAATTTCCGGATCAATGGGTACTTCGTGGCAACCACCATGATGCGTGGGTATTCGGTGCGGCCGATCCGGTGAGCGGCGCAGTGGCTGAATTGGAGGAAGCCCGCGCATTGGGTGAATTGGTAAAAACGGGCTGGAAACCTAAAAGAACGATCGTGTATTGCTGGTGGGACGGAGAGGAGCCCGGCTTGCTGGGGTCGACGGAATGGGTGGAAAAGTATCAGGATATTTTGAAGGAAAAGGCAGTGGTGTATGTGAATTCCGATGGTAATGGGCGCGGGTACCTGGGCGCGGGCGGCTCGCATACACTCGAAAAATTCATCAATCAGGTTGGTCGCGATGTGATCGATCCGGAAAAAGGTACAAGCGTGCTCGAAAGACTGCGCTCAAAAACGATTGTGGACGGCAACCCGACAGCCAGGCAGGAAGCCCGCACGCGCCCCGACTTACGCATTGGCGCACTCGGTTCGGGCTCGGATTATACGCCATTTATTCAGCATTTGGGCATTTCGTCGCTTAATCTGGGTTATGGCGGGGAAGATGCCGGAGGTGATTATCACTCGATTTTTGATTCGTATGATGATTACATCCGGTTTAAAGACGGCGATTTTGCATATGGGGTTACTTTGGCTAAAACCATTGGTCGCTCGGTACTCCGGTTCGCAAATGCAGAACTTCTGCCTTTCGAATTTGGCAACTTTTCGAACACGGTGCAGATGTATGCCACAGACGTGAAAAAGCAACTGGAAACCGCGCGGACGGCTGCATTGGAACACAACAAGCTTCTTGCGGAAGGCCGTTTTGAGGCAGTAGCCGATCCCAAAGAACCGAAACAGAACATTACTAAAATGGAGGTGGCGCCGCACATCAATTTCGCGCCGCTCGAAAATGCATTGGCAAAGTTGGAGGAAAGTGCCGCAGCGTATTCCAAACTCATGGCGAAACCGGAAAGCATTTCGGCCGACAAAATCGCTCAGGTCAACCAGATTATTTACAAAACGGAACGTTACCTGATCAACCAAAAGGGTTTACCGAGACGTCCGTGGTACAAGCACCAGATTTACGCGCCCGGATTTTATACGGGTTATGGCGTAAAAACGCTGCCGATGATCCGGGAAGCCATTGAGCAGAAGAACTGGGCGGAGGCTGAGGAAGGTGTTTTGCGAGTGAGCGAGGTTTTGAAGAATTTTAGTGGGGAGATTGATAAAGCAGTAGGCTCGATAAAGTAAAGCAGAATGAGAGTTGCATTTGCGTTCCTGATCTTCATGGTTTCCCTGAATGCCTCGGGGCAGGTTACGATTGTTTCCGGGAACAATTTCAACTTCGTCAATGGTGTTTATTCCAAAAAAAGCATTGACAAAGAACGTCTTGAAGCGACTGGCTCTATCATTGAACCTCAGACGGAAATTGCTGCTAATGCCGAGGATTTCGCTTTTTTGTTTACCCCGAAAACAGGAATTCTCTTATTTGAATCTAAAAACCTGAACAACCCGGAAGGCATTGCCGGAAAACTGCTAGCTAACTCGATTGTCCGTATCGATACCGTTTTTCATAATCAGGCATATCGTACGCAAGGTCAGCCGGAATTTACTTTTGATATGGTTTATGCATTGAAGATCAATGGGAAAATGTACTACACCGATTTCCGGCCCCATGATTTTGTGCCATTTAGATATGCATTAAAAGATCATCGGCAACGGTTTTTGCTGGCGGCGCAATCCACCGGCTATGATATGTATGCCGACAAAGGTTATCCCAATCATTTCCACGTCGCCATTTTTTCAGAACAGGGAAAAACAATGCATTTGCATTATGTCAGTGAAGAATTACCGTTCGATTTTGAAAATGAATTCTGGGAGGATACAAGTGTCAAATATGATTATAACTCAGCGACAAAGGAACTCCACTTCGAAATGGAAGGAGAGCCGCATTACAAAGCCATTTGGAATGGGACGAAATTAAAAAGGTCCGATTTGTGACATTTCGATGGCAGCAGCGAATAATTAAGAAAACAAATCATTATTCTTAAATTATTCCGAAATGAAAAACAACTCCTGCCAATGCCCCTGACCCGAGATGCCCCGACTTTCCTGGCCGTTATGGAGGCGAACAAGGGTATTATCTACAAGGTTGCCAATGCGTATTGCCGCGATCCCGAAAACCGAAAAGACCTCATTCAGGAAATAGTCATTCAGCTGTGGCTAGGTTTTCCAAAATACGACGAGCAATTCAGGATAACCACATGGATGTACCGTATAGCCCTAAACGTTTCCATTTCTTTTTACCGGAAAGAAAATGTCAGGGAGAAAATCAATGCGCCGCTGAGACCGGATATTATGGATCTCACGGAGGATATCGGTACACCGGAGCCGGATTCTGACATTGGTACGCTACACCGGTTTATCCGCGAACTCAGGGAATTCGACCGGGCAATCATCCTGCTTTATCTGGAAGAAAACAGTCAGCAGGAAATCGCGGAAATTCTCGGCATCACATCCACAAATGTTTCTACGAAAATTTCGAGGATCAAAGAACAACTCAAACAAAAATTTCAGGCATTAAAATCATAAACAAAATGGAAGAAACTGAATTAATGGCACTCTGGAAAAGCTACGACCGGAAGCTGGAACAAAATCTGGTATTGAACCGCAAAAACACGGAAGATATCACCCGCATGAAGATCGGCTCACTGCTGGGATCAATGAAACCGGTCAAACTATTTACCATTATCATTGGCATTTTGTGGATCGCATTTGTCGATACGATCATTATCGCAACCTGGTCTTATGCCAGCCCGTTTTTTCTGGTTTCCGCGATCATCCAGGTGTTGTTGACGAAGGCCGCGATTGTTGTTTATGCATACCAAATAATCCTCATTTACCAGACCGATATCAGTGAATCTTTGCTAAAAACGCAGGAACGGATTGCTCGTCTGCAATCTTCCACGATCCAAATCACCCGCATTCTGTTTCTCCAGTTTCCGGTTTGGACTACGTTTTACATTAGTGATGCATTGATAAAAAATGGCGGAGTTACTTTTTACCTGATCCAGGGAGTAGTGACCGCGGTACTTACCTTTCTTGCGTGGTGGTTTTTTACAAATATCAAATTCGAGAACCGGGATAAAAACTGGTTCAGGCTGATTTTTGCCGGAAAAGAATGGGAGCCGACGATCCATGCAATGGATTTGCTGGGGGAAATTGAGGGGTATAAATTGGTAAAATAGCGGAATGTATCCTCGAAAATCTAACATGCAGTGTTAGATTTTCGAGGATACATTCCCATTAAGCGCTACTGGCACGATTTTGGATTATACCGTTGTATAACCATCCATCTATAAAAGATGAAATCACTAATTTCAATGTTATTCGCGCTGGTAATTTTGAACGCTTGTAACAGTAATTCTGACAATAATGAAGCAGCTTTGAAGGCAAAACAGGCGACTATTGATTCTATGAAAATGGCGCTTGAAAAGCAGGCAGTTGTAGACTCGATGAATGCAGTAATGGCGCAGCGTGAGGAGGAGAGAGCTAAGGAAGAAAAGCAGCAGGTTGTCGCAAATAGCTACAGTGCGCCCGCAGAAACACCTAAAAAGAAAAAATGGAACCACACCGCCAAAGGTGCAGTAGTGGGGGCTGGTACCGGGGCAATTACCGGTGCGATCGTCAACAAAAAACGCGGCGAAGGTGCATTGATCGGTAGCCTGATCGGAGCTGGCGTAGGTGCCGGAACTGGTGCGATTGTTGACAATTCGAAAAAGAAAAAAGAGAAACAACAATAGTCAAATTCAATAACTGCATTATCCCTGCAACTCGACATCGTGTTAGAATTGCAGGGATTTTTCTTTTAATCCAAACAAACATAGAAATGGCCTGGAACCCAGAAACGTACAATCAATTCAAATCAGACCGGTTCAGACCGTTCTATGATCTGCTTGAACTGGTAAAAGTAAAACCTGGAATGGAGGTCATCGATCTCGGTTGCGGTACCGGCGAGCTTACGCGGAAATTGGCAGACTCATTGCCGGATTCCACCGTTTTAGGTATTGATTCGTCTGAGGAAATGCTCCGCGATTCACTGGCATTTGCCAACAATCGGGTGAGATTTGAGCAGCGGACCATTGAGGAACAGGTTGGGTTGGATGGTAAATACGATCTGGTCTTTTCGAATGCGGCAGTCCAATGGGTGGACGACCACGAGACGCTTTTTCCCAACATCATTTCAATGCTCAAACCGGGCGGGCAATTGCTGATCCAGATGCCCGATCAGCATCATAATATTTCCAACCGGATGCTGAATCGGTTAGCTGAAAAAGAACCTTTTAGAACTGCATTGCAAGGCTGGACACGGACTTCGCCTGTTCTCGACATCGACCAGTACGCCCGCATTCTTTTTGAGCAGAGAAGTCGGGTTATGAATGTATTTGAGAAAATATATCCGCTCGTTTTGCAAGATTCCAATGCATTGTTCGATTGGGTTTCCGGCACTGCGCTGATTCCATATACCGAAAAACTGGATGGAGAAATCCGCGATGAATTCATTTCGGAATACAGGAGATTATTACAGGAAAAATTCGAAAAGCCGCCTGTTTTTTATCCATTTAAACGAATCATTCTGGAAGCAACTTTTTGATTTAACCAAGAAATAGGCTTTACTTAAGTGCGATTTTATCGGTAAAAATTTATCTTTAAACGATTAACTTTTTACTTTATAAACCTGCCACGATGAGAAGACTATTTCTTTCGTTAATAATTCTTGCATGTAGTATTCAAAACCGCACCTCTCAATACTTCGATAAAGGAAAACTCGATAAGATCACACTCAGCATGTTGCTCAACCACCGCAGCGGCATCCACAAGTTTACAAGTGGGCCCGATTACCTGACCTGGAACACGCAGCCGAAAAATGAGACGGAGATGGTCAGTATCATTTAAAAAGGGAGTAGCGATTATCCATTGCGATGCTGAGCGAGTTTTTAAGTTTGATCAGGCCGGGGTCGTGATGGAGTTCAATCCAAATGAAAAGCAAATGACTTTAAAGCAGGGCGGGGCGGTGTATGAGTTTACAAAAGAATTGTAACAATGGTAAAGTGCATTATATTCGATTTTGACGGGACGCTGGCGGATTCAAAGGATGTCTTTATTTCGGTTTACAACCAAATTGCAGCGAAAAATAAGTACAGAGCAATCGAACCGGATACTCTGGCGTATTTACAAACCTTAACTATAAATGAGCGCTGCCGCTACCTGAAAGTTCCCGTGTACCGAATCCCATTTCTCGCGGTCGAGTTCTTGAATTTGTATAAAAATGCATTGCAGCATGTGAAGTTGTTTGAGGGGATCAGGGAAATGCTCCAGTCGCTCCACCGGGAAGGGTTTGAGACTGCCATTATTTCTTCCAATGTGAAAAGTAATATCGAATTATTTCTGAAAGCCAACGAAATCGGATCAATCACCCGGATTTATTGTAGCAGAAGTCTTTTTGGAAAGGATAAGCTGATAAAAGCATTCCTGAAAAAATACGGAATGACAGCAGATCAGATATTATATGTAGGCGATGAATTACGGGATATTGTCGCCTGCAAGAAAGCCGGCGTTCGGGTGGCCTGGGTAGAGTGGGGGTATGATATCAGGCAGGCGGTTATTGATGCCGATCCTGATTATTTGTTGTCGAAACCCGCTGATATTCTTAGTATTTTGAATGCGGAAATAAACAGTCAAAGTCAGCTTAACTAGTCAAATCCGGCCTAGTACCTTTTCATGAACAATGAAAACGGCCAGAAAGCCGCTGCGACAAATGCTTTGGTGAAATTAGGTTTCTCCGGATTCATTCTAACGGCTTTCATGCAATACCACAACAATACAATGCCCGAGATAATCAATACTGCTGCCATTTGATTTCAACAAGATGGTTTTGAATAAATTGATAATGACCTGAATTTACAGTTTCTTTTTAATACAGCAAACTATGATCTATTACACCCAGCTCATTTTTATCAAAGAAGGAAAGGAAAGTACATTTCATTTTTTCGAAGACCAGGTTTTGCCATTACTTCAGCGACATCATGGGGAGCTGGTTTATCGTGTGCGTCCGCCCGTTTCTTCGGTGGTTGCCACTACCACCGGATTTCCATACGAAATACATCTTGTCCGTTTTGAGGATCGTAAAAACTTTGAAGGCTACCGGGATGATCCGGAAAGGCTGCGGCATATGCACTTGAAAGATGAGTCGGTGGAACGGATTGTTTTGATCGAAGGGAATGCACTTTAATGCGAGGAATTTTAAATCCGGAAAGGAATAAAACAGAATTGGCCGCAGGATAATGGGACCGGCATTACTTTTGATGAAAAGCTCTTAATAAGTAACAGAACTATGTCTGAACAACAACTTACAGGATTGCAGAAACGCGCCACGAAGTACATAAACAAAGTGATCTCCTACCAGGTCAGGCCCGGGGAGGTGATCGAGGGCAATTTCATCGGTTTCGATAAAGCGAATATCGACCGGGCTGTGATACAAATGTCCAATGCCGCCGACCGGACAACATTACCCTTGATGACGGTCGTGAATTACTTTGAAGGCACGGATGAAGAGTAGCATTATGAACTTGCATTAAACTTGGCGCAAGTTTGAACCGGCCTGAACCGATCCTGATTGCATTTTTGCCCAAAATCAAACCGCAAAAATGCCATGAAGAAGTTTGTTCAGATTCTATTTATTTTCCTCGCGATCCAAAGTTTTGGACAAAAGAAAAAAGAAACGCCCGTATCCAAAAAACCAGATCATCACATTTCGATCTCACCTGAAAAATGGGAGTTTCAGGAAGGTAAGGTAACCTTTACGGAGTATAAAGGATTAAAAGCCATGAAGATTGCCCCGAACTCCGGCCAGGTTGTTCTAAAGGACGTGGTTTTCAAAGACGGTACGATCGAATACGACATTGAACCCGTGCTTCCGGAGTTTGGATTATCCATTTATTTTCACAGAAAAGATGCCAGGGAGCAGGAAATCGTGTATTTCAGGACTGGCAAAATGGGTAGCAAACTGGCTAATGAGGGCATTCAATATACCCCGTATTTTGATGGGGTAAATATGTGGGACATGTATCCGGAGTACCAGGCTCCGGCTATGGTGAAAGCGGGTGAATGGAACCACGTAAAATTGGTGATGTCCGGCGCAAGAATGCAGGTGTTTCTAAACCACGCACTCAAACCAGTATTGGACATACCTAAGCTCGAGGGAACTGAGCGGCAGGGAAGTATTGCGTTTGAAGGATCGTCCTATATTGCGAATGTGCAAGTAAAACCTAATGAAACAGAGGATCTCAGCCCAATTGCATTACCGGATCTTACGGACCACGACGCTACTTACCTGAGAAAATGGGCACTGGCTACCCCGCAGAATTTGCCGGACGGCAGCGAGGTATCGTTCCGCAACTTACCTCAACCCTCGGCTTTTACAGATACCGTTTCGGCTGAGCGAATTGGTCTGGTAAATCTGACGCGCAAATACGGAGCGAGTAAAAGCCGGAGAGTGGTTTGGTTAAAAACAAAAATTACTGCGAAAGAGGCAATGAAGACCAGCCTCCATCTCGGTTTCAGTGACGAAATTTGGGTATTTGTGAACAATCAGATGGTACTCGTTGACAAAAACCTTTTTGCGCAGGGAATGCGAAAATATCCCGAGGGACGGATCTCCATAAACAACACCCGCATGCCATTGAATCTGAAATCAGGTGAAAATGAGCTCCTCATCGCTGTTGCGAATGATTTTTATGGTTGGGGCATCATGGCCAGATTGGAATCCACGGAAGGTATTGTCGAAACAGATCAGGTCGAGCCTATCATCGCATTGGCTAAAGAGATCAGTAACCTGGACGTGACCCCGTTTGAGGGTACGTATAGTAGTACCGGTGTAAGCTTCAAACTTGGTTTTTCCAGTAGGGAAAAAGCTCTTTTCGTGTCAATCAACGCCCAGGAACCGGCGCAACTGCAGACGCTTGGGAAAAATGCATTTGCATTCCCGTCAGCCAGTGCTACGTTTGAATTTTTTCCCGAGAGTAAGAAGGTGATTTTACGACAAGGATCTGACAGTCGGGAATTTGTGAAAGAATAGTTAGAGTGAACTTGATTGTAAATGAGTTGCAAATGACTGTCATAAATTTTCCGGTTGATGTGACTTTTCCTGCGGTTAATTATTCAAATTGAATCATTCTATATTTGAAAAGATCGAATTATGTCAAAATCAAGAAAACGCACTATGAAAATTTCGTTGATAACTCAGCTGAATGAAACCTTCGAAGAAGCCGCGTACGAGCAAGATGGAGTTGAATACTGGCTGGCTCGTGAACTACAAATTTTGCTTGGCTACAATGGGTGGCGGAACTTTACCAATGCGATTGAAAAAGCGAAGGAAAGTTGCAAAAACACGTCTGAGAGCGTCTCAGATCATTTTGTTGACGTCAACAAAATGATCGAAGTAGGTAAAGGCGGGCAGCGCGAAGTCGAAGATGTAATGCTTACAAGATATGCATGCTACCTGATCGCCCAGAACGGAGATCCGAAGAAAGAGCAAATTGCTTTTGCCCAAAGCTACTTCGCGATACAAACGCGCAAGCAGGAATTATTGGAAGAACGTATCCGACTTATGGAGCGTCTGCAAGCCAGGGAAAAACTAGCTGTTACCGAATCACAATTATCGAAAAACATTTTTGAAAGAGGTGTTGATAGCAAAGGTTTCGCAAGCATCCGTAGCAAAGGCGACGGTGCGCTTTTCGGTGGCCACAATACCAGCGAGATGAAGCGCAAGCTCGGAATTGCGGAAAATCGCCCATTGGCTGATTTCCTGCCGACTATTACGATCTCAGCAAAACAGTTAGCCGCAGAGATTACCAATTTCAATGTCAATAAAAACGATCTTAAAGGTGAAGCGAAAATTGCCGACGAGCACGTACAAAACAACGGGGATATCAGAACACTCTTGGAAAAAAGCGGCATTAAGCCAGAAGAATTGCCAGCGGAAGAAGACATTAAAAAACTGGAACGCCGGATAAAATCCAGTGACAAAGCATCTGAAAAAAAAAGGTTAACGAATAGCAAAAAAAATGCAGAATAGAAAAAAGTACGTTTAGAGCGTCTCGGATCATTTTGTTGACGTCAACAAAATGGTCTGACAGCTCATTTGCTTACCTTCACAACTTCTCCTCAATCAACCCAACGATTTCGTTTCTCCCTCTGCTTTTCGCAAAATCCAGCGCTGACTTCCCATCGTTCGAAAGCAGGCTCAAATCTGCATTGGCATCCAATAGCAATTTTACAATGTCCCTATTGTCTTGCCAAATGGCGTCGTGGAGGGCCGTGTAGCCATTGTAGGGGCCTTGTTTGTTGATGTCGATGTTGTAATCGATCAGGAGTTTGGCAGCTTCGGTGCGGCCGGCGTAGGCTGCGGCGTGTAGCGCGGTTGCCTTCATGCCTGGATCCACCGCGCGAACATCAGCACCAGCTTCCAGCAATAATTTTACTATCTGGTTATATCCTTTGTAAGCCGCAATCACCAGCGGGGCGTCCCGGTTTGCGTCGAGTTCATTTACATCTGTCCCATTTTCAATAAGTTGCTGAACGAGTGAGGCGTTATTTTTATTGATCGCATTCATCAAAGCTGTCATAGAGGAATTTTTGGTTTACTTTCCTAAGACCTGCCTCACTTTTTTATACTGTGATATCTTTCTCCGTTACATTTTACGAAACACACAGACCAACCAATATAACGAACTAACACAATCCATACCCGGTCAGTCACATTTCACAACGTCATAGTAGCGATTCAGCGGTTAGAGGCTGAACCGTTCCTTTTTTAGGGCAAGTTTTGTAACACAAAAAATCAAAACAGCCAGAAAAATGAAATTAAACCACTACTTCATGATCGCAGCGATCGTTATGACTAGCTGCCTCGCCGCCTGCCACGAAAACGACCCGACAATTGTTCCTGACGACCCGGGCCTTGAACTTCCGGGCGGTGCAACAGGAACTCCCACAGAAATTGGCCAGCCCGACGGGACCATCAGTGCCAAAACAATCGGCCCGGAAGGCGGCACGATCAGCTCTGCTGATGGGCAAGTCAAGTTAACCATCCCGGCGGGTGCATTGACAGAGCCGACCAGCATTTCGGTTCAGCCCATTACCAATCAAAATCCCAACGGTTTGGGGCGCGCGTTTCGATTTTCACCTGAGGGACTGCATTTTAGAAAACCTGCCAGCCTGACTTTTAAATACAACGAAAAAGAATTGAGCAGTGACGACCTGACAAATTTCGGAGTGTCATATCAGCGCAGCAATAAGGTTTGGTATGATGTGGCTGGTGTTCAAGTAAATAAAAATACCCGCGAGGTTATGGTACCAATGGCCCATTTCAGCGACTGGACTGACTATGAATTGGCTCAAATTGAATTCACGTCCATTCTCGATAATAATGGCGGGAAAGTGCGTTGCGGTGAATCCCTGGAACTGGCCGCGGGATTGATGACTTACGATAAAAACTACCCCAAAGATTCACTTGAAAAGCCATTGAAACAGGCTAAAAACCTGGGTGTTAACTGGGCTGTGATCGGCGCCGGGAAAATAGCCGGTAAATATAACGGTGCCACTTATACGGCCCCTGCCGTGTTGCCCGCCGCGAATCCGGTGCTCATTACCTGCGACCTGGTGTTCCCGGGAAAAAAGGGAAAAGTGATCTTAATGCACGAGGTCCTGATCGTCGGCGAATCCTACTTTGTAGCGACGGTCGATGGGGCCGACATTGAAAGTGAGCATTTTGCATACATTAAGATAGCCGACTACTACCTCATTTCGGGCAATTACAAAGGAGACAATGAAGTCGTTTCGTTGTTCATTTATGCGCCGGAACTGAGAGCCGGCTCGTATTCTTACTGGAACGATAAAGGTTCGAAATCAGGAAAGGCAGAAGTTTTAGTCGGGCACATTGGGCAGCCAGTTTACACCAGTCATCTCTGGGATTGCCAGGACAACAGAGCGTCTCCGGGCTCGGTGACTATCACGAGTGTTGAGAAAATTGATAAAAAGACGTTCATTTCAGGGAGTTATACGGCGACGGTTTATAAAACCGAGGGTCTGTGCCCCAACCAGACTGTTTCTACCAAAGAGGTAAAAGTTGAATTTAAGCTGCCTGAATTGTAATGAGAACGGTACAATTCTTCCACCCAACTGTTCATTTAAGCGATATCTTGTTGCATTTCTTCCTCCGACATTTGGAAAGCAGGTTAATGTCTTCGCGGATTAGTAGTAAGAACTTTCTCATCAATTTTTTCTTATATAGTACATCTCAGGATATTTTTCCGGACATTAAATATTCGTAATTTTTCAGACGTTAGAAATCCGTCGTCCCGGGCTTCTAAATAGGTACCAGAAGTAAGCTCCACAACTATTAATAGTGGAGAGTTTTTACATTTTGACAACTAAAAAATTCTCCATTGCGATGATACTTCTGGACCTGTTAGCGGTGCTTGTTGTCGGGATCTGCACTTTTTTGGTCATACGGATTATTGATCTGTGCCGTCCAAAACGCAGACGAAAGGTGCGCAGGAAGCACTATGTCAAGCAAAAACGACCGAGTCGGGGCCAAATCGAAAGCGATCTCGACCGGTTGCTTCTCCTCCATAAAAAAGGTATCCTGAACGAGGAGGAATACCATTACCAAGCCAACGAACTGATTGACCAGCTCTCCGATGTCATAAATGCGGAGTCGACGTTGACGCATTAGTGTGCACTCCATTCTATCCTCCAGACAGCGAATTTGTACTTTTTCTTTTCAAATCTTACAATTTCATTTTGCAGTGCCTTGTTGGCTCTCTCGATCGTATTAGTTTGTTCTTTCATAAGAATCCATATGGATTTTGCATTAACCCCGACCATACAGATTGAAACGTATTGTCAAAATCAGCCTGTGCGAACGGGCGGTTGCAATTGATCTGGCCAGCCGGCCGGTTGATCCGGCACGCAATGGTTTTTTAATTTTCTAATAAATGCAAATGAAAACGATACTGCTGGCAGCCTGTCTGCTGATTCCGGTTCTTGCCAAATCGCAGGTCAAAATAGCCCGAAAACAACTATTCAATGCGGATTGGGTGTTTTTGAAAGACAGTACCATTCAGGCCGAAAAGCCAGGCTATGATGATAAAAGCTGGCGAAAGCTGGATCTCCCGCACGACTGGAGCATCGAAGACCTGCCAAATCAGAGTACCGATCGTGTGATCGGACCGTTCTCGCGGGAAAGCGTTGGCGGGACTTCCACAGGTTATACCGTCGGCGGCACGGGCTGGTACCGTAAGTCCTTCACCCTCGGTAATGCTGAAAAGAACAAGCAGATCAGTATTCATTTTGAAGGTTCCTACATGGAAACCGATGTATGGCTGAATGGCAGGCACCTGGGTTTTCATCCCAACGGTTATACACCTTATTCATACGATCTTACAAAATATCTGTTGCCGACCGGACAGAAAAATGTATTGGCGGTGCGGGTTAAGAATATCGGGCAAAACACGCGCTGGTACACGGGTTCCGGCCTTTATCGACATGTTTGGTTAAATGTGATAGAACCGGTACACATCGCCGAAGCAGGCCTTGTAATCACGACGCCCGAGGTTTCGGAAATGGCATCGAAGGTGCGCGTGAAAGTGAACATCAGCCATGCAAATGGCTCGAAGTTTCCTCTGTTTGTAGAAACTACTCTTCTGTCGCCGGCAGGAATGCAGGTTAAAGACATTAAAACAACAGCTACGGCCAGTTCGGTCGGCGGGCAGGAGATTACCGTTGCAAAGCCCGCCTTGTGGTCTCCCGAAACACCGCATTTGTATCAGGCGAAAGTGGTTTTGATTTCCGGGAAAAAGCGATTGGATAGTCTCATTACTTCCTTTGGCATCCGGTCAATCCGTTTTAATGCAAAAGAAGGATTTGTATTGAATGGGAAAAGGGTTTTACTGAAAGGTGGCTGCGTGCATCATGATAACGGCCCGCTGGGCGCCGTAGCTATCGACCGCGCCGAAGAACGGAAAGCAGAACTTTTGAAAGCGAATGGGTTTAATGCGGTAAGGTCCAGTCATAACCCGCCTTCCACGAGTTTTCTGGATGCCTGCGACCGGCTCGGATTGCTGGTGATCGATGAAGCGTTTGATATGTGGCAACATCCCAAAAAACCGCAGGATTATCACCGTTTTTTCGCCGAATGGTGGCAGCGCGACCTGGCAGCCATGATCGAACGCGACCGTAACCATCCGTCCGTGATCATGTGGAGCATTGGAAATGAGATCTTTGAACGCGCAGATTCTTCGGGATTACGTATCACGAAGAATCTGGTAGACGAAGCCCACAGGCTAGATCCGACACGCCCTGTTACCGAGGCACTCTGCGTTTTCTGGCAGCATCCCGGCAAAACCTGGACAGACTCCGATCCTGCATTTGCATTACTGGACGTCGGCGGCTACAACTATGAATGGAAAAATTATGAATCCGATCACGCACGCCACCCCAACCGCGTGATACTCGGAACGGAAACCTTTGCCAGTGAGGCACTTGAAAATTGGAACATGGTCGAAAAGCATCCGTATGTGATCGGGGACTTTGTATGGACAGCAATGGACTATATGGGCGAGACAGCCATCGGTCACACACTTTCAGAACCAAAATCCAATAAAGACAAGATTCCTGCCGTACTTCCCTGGCCGTGGTATAACGCCTGGTGCGGCGATCTGGACCTGATCGGTTTTAAGAAACCGCAGTCTTATTACAGGGACGTGGTATGGCGAAACCGGGCGGTTACCATGGCCGTTCATAGCGGCATTCCCGAAGGAATGAAGGAATCGGTGACCAACTGGGGCTGGCCGGATGAACATCAAAGCTGGTCCTGGGCGGCGGAGGAAGGAAAGCCCATGCAAGTCCGTGTTTTCTCACGAAGTCCATTGGTACGGCTGGAATTGAATGGCAAACTGATCGGCGAGCAAACGATCGCGGACAGTACCATTACTGCGGTATTTACAGTGCCTTATCAGCCAGGCGAACTGAAAGCAAGGTCTTTTGACAAAGGAAACGAATCGGGTTCGTTTAGCTTGAAAACGGCCGGAAAGCCCAGTCGGTTGAGCATTAAGGCTGATCGGAGTGCGATTAAGGCCGACCGGAACGACCTGTCTTATGTGGCCGTCGAGGTAGTGGATGACTCCGGCAATGTAGTGGCGGGCCCGGCCGTACAGGTCTCTTTCGAACTCAGAGGAAATGCGGAGCTGGCCGGTGCAGGTAATGCGAACCCGACAGGTCCGGCTAGTTTTCAACGATCGTACACATCCACATTTCGTGGCAGGTGCCTGGCCATTGTTCGTCCCAAAGGCTCAAAAGGAAGTGTAGTCTTAAAAGCAGCTGCCCCCGGGTTGGAAAGTGCAGAGCTGCGGTTAGAGATGGAATGAATTGCGGGCGAGTAGTTACTGCGGGTGATGTGTAGTCATTTAACTACTTAAATTTTTTCTACAACTGTGATAAATAATTTCTGCGTAGATTTTGCGGATTTAAAGCGCCACGGATCGAAGATAAAGTATCGACATATCGCAGTGAACAGTCGCAATGAACCGTTTGTACCTATTTTTTTACACGACCCAGTTGCGCATTATTCTCATCCATCTTTTACTACTCTGGAATCTCACTGGATGCCAGCGGTCCGTCGAACCGGATCACGGGGACCGGCTAAAAACATGGATCGACAGCCTGGATCGCAGCTCTCGAAGAATCGGCATTAAAAAGGCTGTAATGCGGCTCGATTCGTTCATGGCAGCGATGGGCAAACCTGCTCTCAGCGACCGGATTCAGTATTATAAGTTTATGAAAGTATTGAGTCACCGGGATTCTACACTTGCCCAAAATGCGCTGATTTATACCGACAGCCTGCTGCAACTGTTTTCACCTTCTTCTATCCGTGAAAAATACCCGATTGAATACTCGAAAGCCTTGCTTTTAAAAGGAGACGATTTGTTGAAACAAAGAGAATTTTATCAGGCATACCGGAATTACTACAATGGGAAATCTTTCCTGACCGGACTGGGTGAGATTTGTGAATGCGCCCGATACAGCAGCCGGATTGCCAATATTTCCTTCAAAGAAGGTAATTACTATCAGGCTATCGAATACTGGAAACAGGAACTTAAAGAACTGTCTGAATGCCGTGAACCAGACAATTTTCAGCTTCAATTTATCGAAAAGCAGGGGAGTCTGCGGAATATCGGGATTGCTCACCTTTTCAGGAATGAGCCTGAGATCGCATTGCGCTATTTCCAGCAGGCAATGGATTTCATCGACAAACATGCCCCCGAATTTCCTCGAGAAACGAATTTTATCAAATTTGCCCGGCTTGTCATTAAACGAAATCAGGCTGAGGCATATGCATTAAAAGGTGAAACAAAGGTCGCCGAGAGACTTATAAAAAGCTGCCTGGAACATGATAACGAAATCGACTGGTCTTTGGAAGTGGAGAAAGAATCGCGCGTAACTCTGGCCAGGCTGTATATTGATTCAAAACGATATTCCCGGGCAGAGGAACAATTGTCCATTCTGAAAAGCTTGCCGGGAGCATCGGACCCTGTTGCCAGTGATGGATTGTACCGGAAACTGGAAGCTGCTATTTTGTTTGGTCAAGGGAAGTTTGAAGATGCAGGCAAGTTGTTGATAGCTAATATGGAACGGGACCGTATTGAACAATTGAGGAAAAATGCAGAAAATAAAAGCGATGTCGGGCAGCTACTTCAGCAGATCCAGCGTCAACACGAGATTGAGCTTGCCACTGAAAAGGATGCGCGGGAAGAACTGATCCTGAAATTCGCAATCCTGATCTCAATTACGCTGAGTGTGATTGTTTACCTCATTTGGCGAAATGCCCTGAAAACCATCAAAAATATCAAGGCTGTAACGAAATTGAATAAGGCCATCACGCAGAGGAATATCGTTTTGCAGGACACAGTCAATGCATTGGAACAGGCCGAGATTGAAAATGAAGCTGTATTAAGGATTGTCGCGCACGATCTGCGGAGTCCCATTGCTGCGATGATATCGGCATCCCATCTGGTTTTCTGGGAGCACTTGCCAACCGAAGACCAGCTCGAAATAATTACCGCCATTCAGGATTCTGGTGATATGGCGAATGCATTGATCGGTCAGATACTCCAGTCGAGCTCGGACCGGGAAAAAATTTCCAAAATTGATGTTGCCTTGCAAGAGATTGTGCAATCCTGCATCGATATGCTTCAGCATAAGGCCAATGAAAAGCAACAGGTTCTGGATTTTCATTATGAAGAAGTTACAGTACCGGTCGACCGGGAAAAGATATGGCGGGTGTTCTGCAACCTGCTTAGTAATGCGATCAAATTTTCAGAGCCGGGCAGCACGGTGTGGGTCAATTTGGAAAGAAAAAACGAACAGGTTGTGCTGTCTGTCAGGGACAATGGAATCGGGATACCTGAGAACCTGAAAGATGAGATTTTTCTTCCCTCGAACAAGGCGCGAAGATCGGGAACGGCCGGTGAGCAATCCTTTGGTATCGGACTCTCGATTTGCAGGCAAATAGTTGATGCACACGGAGGAAGGATCTGGTTTGAATCCGCCAAAGGCGCAGGAACTACTTTTTTCGTACAACTCCCGGTCTAATCGATTGCTTACATTGTCTGAAGAACCTTTTCAGCAATGAGAGATAGCCAAGCTTCGTTCGTCGACGCAACATGGTTTCTGTCGACTAATCCATGTCGCACAACTCCGACCATTTAATTAATTGCTAACCTTGTGGCACTACTTACTTCCCGGATAAAGGCACAAAAATCATTGAAGGTGAAACCCGGCCCACATCTTTTAAATAATCCTGTTCTTCGGCAACTGCTGTTCTGGATTTCGGCGGTTTTGTTGCTGTTACTTATTTATGGTACCGCTTTTCAGGATTACCGGCTCGGCATTACCACGGTTTTGCTTCTGCTGCCCGTGCATATCTGCTATTATTACTTTCTCTGCGGACCAGTTTTAACCCGGTTATTCTTACCCGGGAAATATTTACAGACCGTTTTTTCGGTACTGGGATGTTTGTTTCTGGCCGCCGTCCTGTACCGGCTCGATGAGATTTTTATAGCCGATCCGTATGTTTATCAATACTACAAATGCAGGGACAGCGGTTTTACCTGGTCAAAATTGGACGGGACGTGGGTGGAGCAGCTCTTGCGGCCGGTCGATTTTGTGAATGCAGTGGAAAGGAGCAATGTGGTCGTTTGGATTGGCGTGGCTCTTAAATTTGTTGTTTTGTGGTATGAGCGAAGGGAGGCGGCTTTTCAGGCGGAGTTGAATTTTCTGAGGAGCCAGCTGCATCCGCATTTCCTATTCAACTCACTCAACAACCTGTACGCTTTTGCGCTGGCGGGATCTGCGAAAACGACGGAAATCATCTTGCAGATCTCGAATGTGCTGCGTTACATGCTTTACGAATGTTCAGCTGAAAAGGTGCTGCTCAAAAGGGATGTTGAAATATTGCACGATTACATCATGCTTGAGAAAGTGCGCTACGAGAGCAGGCTAGATCTGAATTGGTCGGTCACCGGCGACATCCATATGCAGCGGATCACCCCTTTACTGATGTTCCCATTAGTGGAAAATGCATTTAAACACGGTGCAAGTGAAACTGTGGAGATGCCCTGGATCAACATTGAGCTGCGTGTGCAGGCGCAAAACCTGATATTTAGGATCAGTAACAGCAAACCGGATGTGCAGGACTTGGCGCAGCACGCTGATGATTCGGTCAGGATCGGGCTGGAAAACATTCAGAAAAGGCTCGATCTCATTTATGCCGGCATGTACCGTTTTGAATGGTTTAATGAACCGGATATGTTTATTGCCGAACTGGAAGTTTCCCTGGACCCGCAAAAAAGTAGTTTATGAAAATCAGGACGCTGGTTGTCGATGACGAGCCTCATGCTATTGATGTGATAGAGACGTACGCCGGGCATCTGCCGGAAATCGAAATTATCGGTACTTGTTCGAATGCAATTTCTGCTTCCAATATGCTGCGGACAGCAGATGTTGATCTGATGTTTCTGGATGTGAAAATGCCCGGCCTATCGGGCACCGATTTACTCCGCAGCCTGAACTCGCCGCCCATGGTGGTATTAACCACCGCCTACCCCGATTATGCCCTGGACGGGTTCGAGCTGGACATTGTCGATTATTTGTTGAAGCCGATTCCCCTGCCCAGGTTTTTGCGGGCGATGGAAAAGGTAATGTTTACATTCAAAGGTCTGAATCCGGCGCAACCCTTACCGCCGGACATGTCAGCCGAGCAGGTTCCGGACTATTACCTTTATCTGCGCATTGAAAGAAGGTTTGTGAAGGTCAATACAAAAGATATTCTTTGGATCGAAAGCATTAAAGATTATATCAAGGTAGTTACGGGCAATGAGGTTTTTGTTTCCAAACAGAAGATCAGCATGGCCGAGAAGTTGCTGCCCATTGGAAAGTTCATGCGCATACATCGCTCCTTCATTGTGCCTGTTGACAAAGTCCAAAGCATACATGCCAGCTATGTGGTGGTTTTGGGATTTAAAGTCCCTGTTGGCCGGAACTACAAGTCCGAATGCCTTCGGCAGTTTCTTCCCGGGTGATTTGGAGCTTCTCAGACGCTTCATGATTGGCTTTGAATTTTTGCAAATGCCTCTGTAAAAGAATGGCCTGAAGTTTTTCGTAAATCCGTTTAACATGCGTGCGTACAGAATCCGCTAGTGAAAAAGGAAAGGGAAATTTCTGGTGAGTAAAATTTGCAGATTCCCGAACTCACGAATTACTCACCAAAAATTAGCTAAAAATTGAATATTTTGGCATAACCCGGAAAAGAAAAAAGCCTGCTAATCTGTTGATCTGCAGGCTTTTGATGCTTTTTGTTACTTCTTTAAGTGATCCCGCTAGGATTCGAACCGCCCGGCGGCCCGGCCAGGACCCATACATTAAAAGTGGACGCCGCGCGGTGCCGCATCGGCGAACCGATTGCTCTACCAGCTGAGCTACGGAATCGACGAGGCTTTATACAAGAAAGGCGCCCTTTGAGGCGCCTTATGTGATCCCGCTGGGATCATACTTTTTGAAGTAACAAATTGCTTATCAAGTGGTTGTGCCCTGCGAAATCCTATACTCAACGCGTCACTCACCAATTTGTGGTGATCGGCTTGCAATTAGCATAAATATATGAAAACTATGAGATTCATTTGTCAGCAACCCTTTAAGCGAATTGTTCAGCAGCTTACATCCGACCGATTGCGGCCGACATTAAACCGCTGAATTGAAAGCACTTATTTTATAAGACCGGATTAACCTCTTGTTTGTTCGGCTACAAACAAGGTCGCAATTATGTCACAGATAGCTTTTTCCCGCACCAAGGGCAAAAATCGATTTTGATATAGGAATTCCCTCCATCATGAATGGGAAGACCAAAATCAATTCTTTTATGTGTGATTACTGAATCATAATTTATCGGATTTTCTAGCGTGGCCTTCTTGTCCTCAATAAGATGATATGCCATTTTCAGGCAGCAATATTTCTTGTAGTTAATACCAGCATCTTTGATTTTTTGCTTGAAATACCAATCGCCACAATCTTTGTTTAGCCCTATAGCCTCTACATAGGCCTCATATTCAGCAGTTTGCCATACGTCTCCAGGAAGAGGCAAGTCATTGAAAGTCTTGAAGTATTTTTTGAACAACGTTAGCTTCATTGGTAAACTTAGGACAGAACATGGATTTGTCGACTCGACTTTACAAAGATAGAATCTTGCCCTGCAAATGTTACTTCCGTCAAAAGTGTGAATGTGAGAAATATTATTAGCGGGCAGAGGGGGGTGAACAGCTGCTTTAAATCTTTCACGTTTAGCTAACCCTGACTATTCTTACACATCTTGTTACAGAGTAATCTCGGGTGGAGTCTGGTTGCGACATTAAAATATTTATAAATTCCCCCGCCTGCGACTCCGGAGCGTTTGGGCGGGCCAGATTAGTTGTAACACAAACTGACATCTGGCCGATTGCGGGTAAGAGGCAATCCACGCTTAAGCAATCTCAATTTGGCTGTGAACGGAAGAAGGAAAAGTTATAATGGTCAGTTTTATAATCCGTCTGGTTGTGGCACAAAATCAGGCAGTTGCTCAAAGATTATCATCTGACGACAGCGTTAAATTCAGAGCTGTTGACGAGGGATATGGTAAATGCTTATATTCACGCTGAATCGAATTTATGTACGATGTATTGGCAAGAAAAAATTGACCGTATTGGAATTCAGTTTGCTCTGGCGGATTTCAATAGGCATTTCACAGATTGGCCCGAGATTCTGAAAACCTTGGAGAGTCGTTTCATAATTAAGCGCGATTTGAACTCTCGTTTCTCCAACTGGTCAGAACAGTTCAAGTCCCCAACTGTGATCCGAGCTATGCGTCGGGAGGACATCGGTGGCAAAATCGATAGACTGGATCACAATTGCAACTACTGGGTGATTCTCATGCACGGCGATTATCCAACAGCAAAGCAGGTCGTGTACGATTGCAAGCCGATCGTGATACAATCTCTGATTGAAGTAAGTGTAGGTGATTTATTTATTGGAGATAAAAAGTATAACTGGCTTGTTCAATTTCACCAGACGGCAAGTAATACAGTTTCTTTGGTTAAATCTGGTAAACATGAGACGCCATTTGAAAAGAGGTCTGATAGCTAAAAAAATGACTAAACGCTGGAAGTTGAATTGATAGTTTTTTCCATAATTTTCTTCCCTGTTTTCACCTTCTCTCTCGCGATCCCCTCTCACAAACTGGAGGGGTCGTGAGAGAGAAGGTGCAGCGCTAGCCTTCCGTGCCAGATCGCTTTGAAAGCAGCCCTTTCAAAGCCTGCATATCCTCGCTAACCTTCGTATCCAGAATCTTCGCATAAATCTGAGTAGTACGAATATTTGTATGCCCAAGCATTTTCGAAACGCTTTCAATCGGCACACCGTTCTGCAAGGTTATAGTTGTAGCGAACGTATGCCTGGCTACGTGTGAAGTGAGAACTTTGTCGATCCCACAGATCACAGCAATCTCTTTTAGATAATCATTCATCTTCTGGTTACTCGGCACAGGAAGAACCAACCCACGAGACTCGCAAAGCGGATGTTCCTTATATCGATTAATAATTTGAAGCGCTTCTGGCAGTAATGGAATATGCGATTTGACATTCGTTTTTGTCCGCTGGCTGAAAATCCATTGCTCACCGTCAATCCCTCGTGCTATCTGACTTCTTTCGAGCTTCTGAATGTCAGAATAAGCCAGACCGGTGAAGCAACAAAAGAGAAAGGTATCCCGCACTTGGGCTAGCCGATCACTGGCGAATTCCTTATTTGCCATCAGGTCAAGTTCAGCTCTGGTGAGGATCGCCTTGTCAACCTTCTTGAACTTACCCTTGAAGTTTAAATACGGATCAAGGTTCATCCAACCATTGCCCAGACAGATATTGACAATCTTGCGGAACATCTTCATGTGTTTGACCACCGCATTGTTTCCCATCTTACGAACAGAGCGCAGATAAAACTCGTAGTCGGCGATGAAAGCGAAATCGATGCGGCTGAGATCAAAATCAGTTGTGTTGAAGTGGCCTTTCAGGAATGCGAGCGTGTGACGTTCGAGTACTTTGTAGCGGTTGAATGTACCGACCGCATATTCCTGGCCGATTAATACTTTCATCCGCTCGTTATGGTCAGCTATCACCGCCATCAATAGCCGCTGTTTGGGGCCGACGCCTAAAAACTTGTTTTTGATTGTTTCCGCAGTCACCAAAGCATTGTCACGAACCAACGCGGCGTGCGCATCCAACAATTGCTGCTCTAAGTTGCCAAGATAAGCATTGACCGATTTCACAGACTCTTTCGCCCCGGTAACTTGTCCTGCAACGGCATTCCACCGACCAGGCTCACATTCTCGCCCGGTTGTGAACTCCGCTCTCTTACTTTCAACCGTAATCCGCAAATAAATCGGTACAGGTCCTTTTTGATAGTTTTTCGGCTTCTTCAAATAGAAAAGCAGACTGATCTTTGTTTTCATACCCTTTTTCAGGTTAAAAAGTTGAACAAAAGTAGTCTTGCAAGCCCTTACAGCACAAGATGTTTACACGGTAAACAAGTTGTTATACAATGAGTTACAGCGATTTTGGTGAGTAAAATTGGCAGATTGTCTAACTCACCGAATTACTCACCAAAAATTTGTAGAGAATTGAATGTTTTGGGATAATACGGAAAACAAAAAACCTGCAATCGTTTGATTTGCAGGCTTTTGATGCTTTTTGTTATTTCTTCAAGTGATCCCGCTGGGATTCGAACCCAGGACCCATACATTAAAAGTGTATTGCTCTACCAGCTGAGCTACGGAATCCTTTAATTTTTTGGCTTTTTTGACGAAGCTTAGAAAATTACAATTGTTGGATTAACCCAGTGCTTTTCCGTAATTGCGATGCAAAAGTAGAATTCTAAAAACTATAATGCAAGCCCCACACAATAAATACCTGTTTCTCGTTGCATTCCTATATTCGATTTTGGGATTTACATCGGCTCGTTGCGCCGACAAACCGGAGTTGAAAATGGCTGATTCTCTGTTCGCTATGGCGCGGTATCCGGAGTCATTGGTTTTGTACAAAAAAAATTTCAGCAAGGACGAAAAAAATAGTCAGGCGCTACTTCTTAAACTGGCCTTTCTGTCTGAAAAAACAAATAATTACTCGGACTGCCTGTTTTATCTCAGCAAACTCGCACTTGTTAATCCGTCCCGCAGGCTTTTTGAGAAAATGGATAAGCTGGCGGAAGAACAGAATCTAAGTGGCTATGAGTTTGATGATTACAACTATTTTATTATTTTTTATAGAAGATATGGCGGTTACATTCCAATATTGCTTCTAACTTTGGGCACCTACATTGTAGTGATTATGGTTACAAAAGCGCGGCGGATGGAGCCTGTTTTACAAATTCACAAGATTTCCATCGTCGTTTATTTGCTTGCGTTGCTGGCCATCGTCAATGTACCTTCGCTTTATCAGACCTGTATTATCGTCAATGAAAATACATTTCTCAGGGAAGAACCTTCCTCCGCAGCTTCGGTTGTGGAACGGGTAGGGAAGGGGCATAAGTTAACCATAATCGGGTCTGTGGATCACTGGAACAGGGTAATCTGGAACAGCAGGATTGTTTACATCCGCAAAAGTGATTTATGGAATATCTGAATGAGATGTGGTATCATTTTTGCTGCGTATGACTTTGTGTGTATATTTAAGCGTTAAATTTTTAAATTACTGATGTATGAAAAAGCCAATGAAACAATTTTTACTATTGATCGCCGGTGTTGTAATGTTAGGATTTGTTTCTTCGTGTTCCGATGAGGGGCCTCACAAAGACGACATTGTCAAATTCTCCGCCGTTATAAATAGTAGCCCAACTGTTCCCAAAGCAACATCATCTGGCCAAGGCACCGGTGTCTTTGAATATAACAAAGCTACCATGGAGCTTAAATACAACATTACTTATCAGAACGTTACGCCGACTTCGGTAAATATCCATAGTGCGAACCCGGCTTGGGAAGCTGGTCCGATCCTTTTCCCATTGGCTTCAAAGCCGACAGGAAATCAGGTGCAGGGAACGCAGAAGCTCAATACTGAACAGCAAACCATGCTAATCCTGGGAATGTTGTATGTCAACATCCCTACTGCGCAAAATGTTTTCGGAGAAATCCGTGGTCAGATTATTGCTGACAAATTCGAAGAATAATCGTTTTTAACTCGATTAAAAAAGGCTGCGGAACATTCCCGCAGCCTTTTTTAGTTATTTTTTCTTCTTCTTTTTCTTCAAACTTTCGTAATCCTCCACTTCTTTCATCAAAGCTTTCAAATCGCCGGAAGTATCCGCGGTGAAGTCAAGTGTCTGGGAATAATCCGACGAGCTGATCGAAACCACGTCAATGGGTTTGTCGAGATACGTCTGGATCTCATCCAGCAGAGGTTTTTCTTCCGGACTTGCAAAAGAAACCGCAAGTCCTTTCTGCGTCCCGCGCCCCGTCCGGCCGACGCGGTGAACGTAATTTTCGGGCTGTTCCGGCAAATCGTAATTCACGACATAATCTACATTCGGAATATCGATCCCTCTGGCACTGACATCGGTGGCGATCAAAATCTTGATTGTACCCTTTTTAAATTCATTCATCGCTACCAGCCGGTCTGCCTGCTCCTTATCACCGTGGATGGTCACGCTTTTAATTTCCATTCTTTCGAGCGCGCTGTAAACCCGTTCCGCGCGAACTTTGGTGCGAACAAAAACCAGGATTTTGCTTTCGGGATGTTCTTTAATGATCCGTTCCAGAAAAAACCGTTTATCGTCCATTGCCACATATGCGACGGAATGGTTGATATTTCGTGCCACCGGGTTATTGGGGGAAATCTGAATGCGTATGGCGTTCCGAACGAGCGAGTAAGCGAGCTTTTTAATGCGCTCATTAATGGTAGCCGAAAAAAACAGGGTTTGTCTGTTTTTCGGAAGAAATTTGATCAGATCCTGAATGTCCTTGATAAAACCAAGATCAAGCATGTGGTCGGCTTCGTCGAGGATCAGTGTTTCGATCCGGTCCAGTTTGATGTGACCCTGACTTACCAGATCGAACATACGGCCCGGAGTCGATACCAAAATATCAATGCCTTTTTCCAGCTTGGCGATTTGCGGGTCCTGATCCACGCCTCCAAACACGCTAAATGCTTTTACCCGGGTATGCCTTGCGATGAGATTAAATACCTCCGTGATCTGGATCGCGAGCTCGCGGGTCGGCACCATTACGACGCATTTAATACCCTCTGAGCGGCTGGAAGTCTTCTGTTTGTGCAGCTTATCAACAACCGGAATAGCAAATGCAGCGGTTTTTCCTGTTCCCGTCTGAGCAATCGCTAAAACATCTTCTCCTTTAATAATGGCCGGAATGGCCTTAAACTGAATATCGGTTGGACGTTTGAAGCCGGCTGTCTCCAGACTTCGTTTGATCTCTGCCGCAATGTGGTAATCTTCAAATTTCATAAATAACGGATTTTGCAAACCGGTCCAATCCTGGCTGCAACACTATAAAGTGCGCAAAGATACGCCCGTTATCGCCGAAAGAAAGTTTTATCACAAACCCGGCTCATAGAACCTGAGCTTGTTCCGGAGTGAAACGATCTCCCGGTCGAGGGAATCGATGCGGTCGAGCAGGGAATTTACGGCGCCGATCCCCGCCAGATTGATGTCCAGATCGTGATGCAGGCGCACCATCCGTTCCAGTTTGTATAATTGTGGGATTTCCAGGAAACGGTGATCGTCCACGACCACCGTCTCGATCAGTTCATTGTTCCGCAACGATTCTACAAAGGAATATTCCACATTATAGAAGGTGCAAAATGTTTCTATCGCTATCAATTGATCATTTTCCATAGCGTGATGGATTAGGATTTAGCTAATTCTGTAAACAGTTCTTTCTGGCGCTCGGTTAAATTTGTCGGGATTTTTACATCGAAAGTAACGTACAGATCTCCAAACTGTCCCTCTTTTTTGTAAACCGGAAAACCCTTTCCTTTCAGGCGGACGATACTTCCATTCTGTGTTTCAGGTTTAACCGGCAGTTTCAATTTTCCGCTCAATGTCTCGATGACCAGATCGCCGCCCAATACAGCGGTATATAAATCCACTTCGGCTTTGAGATGAAGATCATTGCCCGATCTTCGCAGTTTACTATCCGGCTCAATGCTAAATGTAATGAACAAATCCCCGTCGGGGCCACCGTTTGTGCCTTTTCCTCCATGGCCTGCAATCTTGATCGTTTGCCCGTTTTCGATCCCGGCCGGAATGGTAATGCGGATATTCCTCCCGTTTACCGTTAATGTTTGTTTGTGTGCTTCGTAAGCATCACGCAAGGTGAGATTTACGTCGGCCTGATAATCCTGCCCGCGGTAACGCGCGCCGCGTCCGCCTCCGCTAAACCCGCTCCCGGATCCGAACATGGATTCAAAAAAGTCTGAGAACTGGTCGCCGCCGCCTGTAAACCCTTGCCCGCCCGCATTTCCACGGGATTGTCTTGCCCGCTCAAATTCCTCGCTATGCTGCCAATCCTTGCCATATTGGTCATATTTTTTGCGTTTTTCTGGGTCGCTCAATACTTCATTGGCTTCATTTAATTGCTGGAATTTTTTCTGCGCCTCTTTATCGTTTGGGTTGAGATCGGGGTGGTATTTTCTTGCAAGCTTACGATATGCGTTTTTAATTGCTTTGTCGTCAGCCGTTTTGTCCAGTTCTAATATTTGATAATAATCTACAAAAGCCATATTGCTTTAATGCCTGTTTAGTTCAAATCGTTTTTGTAATATAGCTATTTCCGTTCTTGCATCTTAAGATAAAGATCTTCTACTTTCTTCCTGGCCCAGGGAGTTTTTCTCAGAAATTTGAGACTGGATTTCACACTTGGCTCATACTGAAAGCTGTTGATGTTTACATGATAACCCAGTTGCTCCCAGCCATAATAGTCCACCAGTTCGTTAATAATGCTTTCCAATGTTTTTCCGTGCAGCGGATTATTGGGTTGAGATTCCATATTTGGGTTAAAAAGTTGCTTTTCGTTTAAAGTAGATTTCCTGCAATAAATAATTATTATGCTGATTGTTTAGTTCAAATCTTACCTTCTTATCATGGATCAAATAAAATGGGGAATTATCGGCTGTGGAAATGTGACCGAAGTAAAAAGTGGTCCTGCATTCAACCGGGTTGAAAATTCCAGTCTGGTTGCTGTCATGCGCAGGGATGCGGAGCTGGCAGCGGACTATGCATCGCGTCACAATGTGCCGAAATGGTACTCTGATGCCGATGAGCTGATCAATGATCCGGATGTGAATGCCATTTACATTGCAACCCCGCCCGATGCGCATGAAGGACTGGCGTTCAAAGCAATGGCGGCAGGCAAACCTGTTTATATCGAAAAACCAATGGCTCGTAATGCGGCGGAATGCGATCGCATTAATGCCGAAAGCAAACGCACGGGGATCCCTGTTTTTGTTGCTTATTACCGTCGCTCGCTGGATTATTTCTTAAAAGTGAAAGAACTGATCGATAGTAATGCAATCGGCGATTTGCGTTTTGTCGACATTTGCCTGCAATGGCAGCCTTATGATGAGGAAGTTGGCGAAAATCCAAAACCGCGCTGGCGTGTAAATCCGGAAATTTCAGGTGGCGGCCATTTCCATGATCTTGCTTCGCATCAGTTCGATTTCCTTGAATATGTCTTCGGTCCTGTTAAGTTTGCGCACGGAATAGCGCGGAACCAGGCCGGGCTTTATGAAGCCGACGACATTGTAGTGGCTCATTTTGAATTTGAATCGGGCATTTTAGGAAAAGGAAGTTGGTGTTATACCGTCAATAAAGAGCAGCGGGAAGATCAGGCGCAAATTGTGGGATCGAAAGGCCGCATTACTTTTTCGTTTTTTGAAAAATTCGACATCAAACTTGAAACAGAAAACGGAACGGAGGTTTTCAATATTCCTTATCCTAAACATGTGCAAGAACCATTAATTGGCCATATTGTGAAGGAACTGAGAGGAGAGGGTAAAAGCCCGAGTTCGGGTGATACAGGTGCGAGGGCAAACCTGATCATGGACTGGATCACGCAGGGCCAATAATCCGGCACTTTTGAATACAATTTTTCTTACTATTTCAGTTATTTAGAAACGTTAACTTAAAAAATCAACGAAGTCATGGCAAAGGGCAAAAATCTTGACAAAGGAAGTACCAAAAAGGAGCCGGAAAAGAACCTGAAAGAAAAACGGGCAGAGAAAAAGGCGAAAAAAGACAGCAAAAAGGATTATTGATCCGATAGTGAGAGCTCCCCAAAGGAGCTCTTTACGTTAGTAGATTTCCCGGTTAGTCTTATATTTCGCAAGCCGTTTTTTCGAGCGGATGATTTTTGAATGGATCTTAGTTTATGGCGATGTTATTGAGCAAGTTTCAGGTTGAAGAACATCGGAATGCAGGCCAAATTTGTAAACCAAAAAACCAAGCAAATGGACCAGCAAACTTATAATTACGAGAAAATTGCCAAAGCGATCGAATTCATCGTCGCCAATGCAAAGGAACAACCTTCGCTTTTTGACGTCGCTGAGGAAGTAAGTATCAGCCAGTTTCACTTTCAGCGCGTGTTTACTGAATGGGCTGGCGTGAGCCCGAAGAAATTTCTCCAGTACATCACCGCAGGCTACCTCAAAGACAAGATCCGGGAATCTTCCAATCTCGTGGAGCTGGCTGAATCGGCCGGGCTTTCCAGCCAAAGTAGGGTCTACGATCATTTTATGGCCATTGAAGCAGTGACGCCCCAGGAATTCAAGACGTCCGGGAAAGGTTTGGAAATCAGTTATGGTTTTCACAAAACCCCTTTCGGGGATTGTTTTCTTGCAGTTACGGAACGAGGAATATGCGCAATGGCGTTCGTCGACGAAGCCACCCGGGACGATCAGTTGATCCAGCTCGCAAAGAAATGGCATTATGCTTCGATCTCACCAGATCAGAACATTACCGAAAATTACATTGGCCGTATTTTTCAGCCTGAGAAAAAATCATTGGAAAAACTGCCACTGCTCGTTCAGGGGACGAATTTTCAGTTGAAAGTGTGGGAAGCACTACTCAGCATTCCAAAAGGGGCGGTTACTACTTATCAGCAAATTGCGCAAAGTATCGGTAACCCGGGCGCTGTTCGCGCCGTTGGAACCGCCGTGGGCGACAACCCGATCGCCTACCTGATACCCTGCCACCGGGTGATCCGCAAGGAAGGTGTTTTGGGAGAGTACCGCTGGGGCAGCCTCCGCAAAAAAGCACTGATCGGTTGGGAGGCAGCACGTCACAATGAGGAATAATTTGCACAGCAATAATTAGAATAAAATAGTATAATGGAAATGTGGTGCAAGTCACAAACCATTGATATATAGTTGATCAAGGGTTTTACGTAATTCAACTATTCCCCGATGGACTGATATTGGAAAGTGGTCAGGTATTAACCATTTAAAGTATCAGACATGAAAAACAAATCACTACGTTCGCTTGCAATAGCAGCGTTCATTTTGACACTTAGTACGGCATCTTATGCCCAATTTTCGTTAGGTCTTCAGGGAGGTATCGCAAAGTCCAATGTGGAAGATTCGAAAACTGTGGCAGGTGGTGGTGTCAATTTGAGAGTATTCACTTCTCCCCAGTTTGCATTTGGTATTGCCGGTAAAATCTACGCGGACGGCAGCGATTACCGGGTTGCAGGACAGACATTGAGCACAACCGGGACGCTGACACCGGTGACCGGTACATTGGATTACTTCTTTGCGACCGGCGCGATCCGCCCGTATGTGGGTGGTGACGCAGGTGTATATTTTTCAAAATACGATGCGAAATTCAATGGAAATACAATTCTTGAATCATCGAAACACAGCAATTTCGGGGCAGCGCCACGTGCGGGTCTGGTCTTTGCTTTCGGCAATCTGGGGATCCAGGTGGAAGGTATTTACCATTTTGTATTCGGAAATAAGAACCATGCTTCCACGACCGGATCGGCAAGTAATGTCGATTTTGAATCTACCTCGAACTTTGGCGGTGTGAACGTTGGGGTCATCTTTGGCCTTGGGGGTAAATAAGGTTTTTGTTCCTAGAAATTGAAAACGCGTCAAACGGCGCGTTTTTTTGTTGTTCTGTTTTTCCGAAATTGCCCTGCTAATCCAAAATCTGCCATTGAAAGTTGCATTGACATTTCCCGAAGAAGTTGCCGAATGGCTTGTTTCGGCAGGATATCAGTGCGTAATCCGGGAATTTGAAGTAACATTTTGTTCCTGCATTCAAATTGAAAAAAATGGCGGGATCTTGATGCAGCTCGCACTCGTTTCCATTCATTCCTGGCGACAATCGGGTTCTTTTGCTGAACTGGAAATATGCTTTCAACATGTTCACGAGCAGCGTCATGCGGGCAATAAATGCGTGTTGATCTGGGAAGATTATTGGTTAAGGTCGAAAGAAATCGTCAAATCAAGATTGCATGCGATGATGGGCATCTCGCAAAAGATCCCGGGGAGACTTACTTTGGCGCGGCGCATTGATAAAGAAATCGCAGCAGCATTTTTAGAAAAAAATCATTTGAATGGTTCCGTAAATACAAAATTCAGGTTTGGATTGTTTTTGCCAAAACGTTATTTCCGGGTTCTGGACAAAGATTTTGAGCTAAATATGGAATCAGAGGAATTGCTTGTTGCGGTTGCGATATTCAGTTATCCAAGGATTTTTCAGAAAGAAAATAAGCCATTTAAATCCTTCGAACTGATCCGGTTTGGGAGCTTGCTGCAAACGAATGTGGTCGGCGGACTTGACAAATTGCTGCATGCATTCATCCATGACCGGGAGCCTGACGACATTATGACTTACGCTGACCTTGACTGGTCCGATGGTGCCGGGTATGCAAAATTAGGTTTCGAAAATCGTGGTTTAAAACCTCCTCAGGCATTTTATCTGAATCCCAAAACGATGTCGAGATTGTCAAAAGGCGTGAATGCGGAGAAATTTCCGGATGAAACAAGCATTGAGATATTTAATATGGGAAGCATTAAATATGTTGGATATCAACGGTTTTGAATCACATGTCAGACTTGTCAAAACCACCTTTACTTATAATTCTCGGCCCGACTGCTTCGGGAAAAACGAAGCTTGCTACGCAGGTAGCCCGTGCAGTGCACGGGGAAATTCTGAGTGCGGATTCGCGGCAGATCTACCGGGACATGGATATCGGTACGGGAAAAGATCTGGGCGAATATTTTGTGAATGGGCATCAGATACCTTATCATTTGATCAATATCCGGGAAGCCGGCGAGCAATATAATGTAAGCGATTTTCACCACGATTTTGCAAATGCGTATGAGCAGATTGCGGCGAACGGGACCATTCCGATCGTTTGTGGCGGAACCGGATTTTACATTTATTCTTTACTGAAAGGTCACGCCTTCGCATCCGTTCCGGTCGATGAAGTGTTGAGAAAGGAACTGGAAATTCTTCCGACTCCTGAAATTTTGAGTCGATTTAATGCCACTGAGTCCGCTTATCACGCCTTTGCGGACATTTCTACGAGGAAGCGGCTGATCAGAGCTGTTGAGATTGCGGAATTTCTAAAGAATACTCCGGATCAGCCATTTCAACCCGAATCGCGGGACATACAGTATCCTGCCATTCTTTTTGGACTGCAACCACTGGTGGAAGTCCGGCGCGAGCGGATCAGCAAACGATTGCAGGAAAGGCTGAATCATGGGCTGGTCGAAGAGGTGGGGAAACTTCTTGAAAATGGGTTGACGCCGGAGCAGTTGATTTATTATGGGCTTGAATATAAATACATTACCCAGTATCTGACAGGTGAATCGACTTATGATTTTATGATCACCAAACTTGAAACTGAAATCCATCGCTATGCAAAAAGGCAAATGACTTTTTTCCGGAAAATGGAAAAAGACGGACTGACGATCAACTGGCTGGAAGACGGCTGGAATGATGATCGCAAAATTCAGTTCATCACGGAGCGGTATTGGGAATTTAAAAACAATTTGGCGGGTATAGAGTAAGAGTACCTAATCGAAAACGACGTCGTAATAAATGAACAGAAAATTAAGCAGCATTTTACTGCTGCTTGTGTTAAGCGTAACAGACGCCTATTTGCTGGCGCACCCCAATCTGATCGGCAAAATCGGGGTTCTGGTTTATAAGCATAGCTATATCCGTAATTTTCCGCGGGCTCTGCTCACGGTTTCGTTGGTGGTCGGCATTTCGATTTTAATCTGCGAGCTGATTTTCAGGTTCTCAAAGCGAAAGAACGCGATGATTGGTTATCTGATTCTGGCTGCGGTGGCGATCGGGTGGTTTATGTATGTGTACATCACTTTTTCAAGCTTCGCGTATCGCATCACCGGAAAGGCATTTATCTACGGTGCGCACCTGCTCCCGGTGATCCTGATGGGCGTTTACAGTCGGTATTTGGTCAAAAGATTTTTGCTGAAAGAGCGGGTTGACGAGACTTTTGAGGGTGGTAAAGTGCCGGAAAAAAAATAGTATTATAAAACCTTCTTATTGTGAAAGAATATTGTTCAGGTGTGGCATTTTCACAAATAAAACATGCATAATAATAGAAAGTACACGCTTTTTTTAGGATATTGCGGCTTGTGTCGGCTCGAAAAATGGTTAATTCGGGCCAGATTAACACAAAATTAATTTGCCGGATAAGTAAATCAGTAAGAGGAAAAATCTTTGAATTGAATTGACCTGATTTGCTCCGGCTAGTCATTTAACCTTTTTTAATTTATTCTTAATTGTATGTCCCAAATAGCTGAATTGACCCTTGATGGTAAAAAGTATGAGTTCCCCATTATTGAAGGAAGTGAACAGGAAAAGGCGATAGATATTGCAAAATTACGCGACCAGACAGGGTATATTACCATTGATGCTGGCTACAAAAATACCGGTGCTACGAAAAGCGCGATCACGTTTCTGGATGGCGAAGAGGGGATCTTAAATTACAGGGGATATTCGATTGAGGATTTAGCTGAAAAAGCGTCATTTCTGGAAGTTGCCTATTTGTTAATCTACGGCGAGCTTCCTACCGAAAAGCAATTTGCGACATTTGAGCACGAAATACGGACGCATACTTTGGTTAATGAGGATATGCGCAAAATCTTCGAAGGATTTCCGGTAAATGCGCATCCGATGGGCGTCCTGTCCTCGCTGGTAAGTGCGATGAGCTCGTTTTACCCGGATACTGCTGAGTCGAATACAGAAGAAGTGATACAATTACACATCATCCGCTTGCTTTCGAAGCTGCCGACCATTGCTACCTGGTCTTACAAAAAATCTCAGGGGCATCCGGTAAATTATCCTCAGAACGACCTGGATTATTGCTCGAACTTCCTGAATATGATGTTCTCGTTGCCGGTTTCGAAATATAATGTGGATCCGGTTGTTTCAGCTGCATTAAATAAACTGTTGATCCTGCATGCCGATCACGAGCAAAACTGTTCGACTTCGACGGTCAGGCTGGTCGGTTCGTCACACGCCAATATTTACTCGTCCATTTCTTCCGGGATCAGCGCTTTATGGGGCCCACTTCACGGCGGTGCCAATCAGGAAGTAATTGAAATGCTGGAAGCCATTAAGAACGATGGTGGTGATACGCAGAAATACATTGATATGGCAAAAGACAAAAGCAGCGGATTCCGCCTGTTTGGATTTGGCCACCGCGTTTATAAAAACTTTGACCCACGCGCAAGGATCATCAAAAAAGCGGCTGACGATGTTCTTAACAAACTGGGGATCAACGATCCGGTTCTTGAAATCGCCCAGCGTCTTGAAAAAGCTGCATTGGAGGATGAATATTTCGTACAACGTAAATTGTATCCGAATGTCGATTTTTACTCAGGTATCATTTATCGTGCATTAGGTATCCCAACTAATATGTTTACCGTGATGTTTGCAATAGGCCGTCTGCCGGGCTGGATCGCGCAATGGAAAGAAATGCGTACGAACAAAGAACCGATCGGCCGTCCGCGTCAGGTATATGTTGGAGCGCCGAAACGGGATTTTGTTTCGATGAGTGAGAGGTAAATTTGTCACCCTGAGCGCAGTCTCTCTTTGTCACCCTGAGCGCAGTCGAAGGGCGTTACTCCCCCAGATAACGCCTTCGACTCCGCTCAGGGTGACAACTTTTTTAAGGGGATAGCCTTTCTATTTTCCAATTTCCATCCTCATCTTTCGAATAAACCAGCCGGTCGTGTAGCCGGCTCGGGCGGCCTTGCCAGAATTCGATGTAGTCCGGGATCACCCGGTAACCGCCCCAGTGAGGAGGTCTTGGCACTTCTCCACCTTCAAATTTATCTTCAAATGCCCAGGTTTTTTCTTCCAGAAACCGCCGGTTGGGAATAACTTCGCTTTGATCGGAAACCCATGCCCCTATCTGGCTTCCCCGTGGACGTACTGCAAAGTATTCGGCTGATTCAGAATCGGAGGTCTTAGTTACACGACCCTCGATCCTGACCTGGCGCTCAAACTCTTTCCAAAAGAATGTGAGTGCAACTTGCGGGTTCCCCGCGATGCTTTCTCCTTTTTTGCTTTGATAATTTGTAAAAAAGGAAAAGCCTGTGTCGTCAAGGTCTTTCAGAAGCACGACTCGTGCCGATGGCCGGCCGCCGGAGACCGTAGCGAGTACCATGGCATTGGGTTCCGAAATACCCGAGTCGATGATTTCCTGAAACCATAACCGGAACTGTTTGAGAGGGTCGGGGTTCAAATCGTCTTCATGAAGTCCTTTTAACTGATAATCATGCCTTATTTTTGCAATATTATGGTCCATCAGGTACTAATAAGTGTAATGTTGGGAAGCCAAAAGTAGCCATTTCACTGGAAAGATTATTAGATTTGTAATCCAGAGAATGCGTACTTACGAAACAAGAATCACGATGGCACAAGAACAACAAGAAGGGGTCAAAAGCGAAGAGCAGGAAGACCTGGAACAAAAAGCGGTCGACACCCTTGAAATTGATCTTAATAACGAGTTGACGGAAGAGCATGAGGAAGAAACGCCGGATGTAGATTATACTCAATTGTCAAAGGAACAGTTGGTTAACTTGTTAGAAAACGAACTTGCCTCCATTCAAAAAGAGGGTCTGAAGCCTGCTACGCTCAAAAAAGCAGAGACTGCTGCAAAGGAGATTCGTCCGGTCCTGGATCAGTTGAAATTGAAGGATAGGGAAGCTGCCTTGAAAGCATTTATCGCTGATACGGGCGGTGAAGAAGGTTTTGAATATAAATACGATGCCGAAACGCAAAAAATAGATTCGCTTAGCCGCGAGATCCGTGGTTTGAAAAATTCGTTTTATCAGAGCCAGGAGAAGGAAAAGGAAAAGAATTTTAATGTTAAAACAGCTCTTTTGCAACGTCTGCGTGTGTTGCTGGATAATGAAGGGCGCGAAACGGATGCCTCGGGTGTCAAATCGAGCTGGGAGGAGTTTAAAAAGATCCAGGACGAGTGGAAACAGGCGGGAAATATTGCTTCACCGCACAACGGAACGCTCTGGGCGACTTACAATGCATTGATCGACCGTTATTTCAGCAACCGGAACATTTACTTCGAACTGAAAGAACTCGACAGACGCCGTAATTCCGAATTGAAAGCAGAATTATGTGCGAAAGTGGAGGAGCTTGGTAAATCGCTGGAAACCAGACCTATGACCAAGGAGATCCTGAATGAAGCTAATCACATTTTTGAAGATTACAAGCATTTGGGTCCGGCTCCGAAAGAGGATCAGGAAAAGCTTTGGCAGCGTTTCAAAGAGGCGATGGACGTTCTTTATAATGCGCAACGCGGCCAGTTTGCAGAGCAGAAAAAATCAATGCAGGAAAATTTTGAACAAAAGCTACAGATCTATGAAGCGATTGTTCCTTTTACAACTTATAACTCGGGAAGCATTAAGGAATGGAATGCCAAAACAAAAGAAATCATGGCATTTCAGGATCAGTGGGTAGCATTAAAAGGCATTATGCCACGTGAAGAAGGCAAGGATCTGAGCAAGAAATTCTGGGCTGCGCTGAAAACGTTCTTTAACAACAAAGGCGAGTTTTTCCGTCAGCTGGAGTCGAAGCGCGAGCAGAATCTCGAATTGAAAACAGAACTATGCACGGAGGCAGAAAGCATTCTGGCTACCGGTGAGGACAATCCGTCTACGACTCAAAAAGTGATTGAGCTGCAGAAAAAATGGAAAGGCATTGGTCAGGTTCCGGAGAAATATAAAGACACCATTTACGATCGTTTCAAAAAAGCATGTGACGCATATTTTGATCAGAAACGTTCGAAAAACAAAGAGGTGGAGGAAGAGTTTGAGGTAAACCTTAAACGCAAAACAGATCTGATTACACGGATCGAGGATGCTGCAAAGAGTAAAGATGAATCTTCACTGAACCTGCTCGGCGCATTTAAAACCGAATGGGCGTCTATCGGGTTTGTGCCAAAGAAAGACATGCAGGCGATCCAGAAACGGTACATTGCTGCGATCAATACATATGTGAGCGCCATCGGCCAGCTTTCTACTAAAGAAAAGGAACAGGCGGTATTGGAAAGCGAAGTGGAATTGGTGCGCGACGGTGAAAGCAGCCGCAACCTTTACAGAAAGGAAAGCGATATCAGACGGAAGGTGACGCAGCTGGAAAATGACATCGCATTGTGGCAGAACAATATTGAATTTTTCGCGAAGTCCAAAACTTCCGATCGTTTGAAGGCAGAGTTTGAAAGAAAGATAAATAGTGCCCTGAATCAGTTGGATGAACTTAAACACCAACTGACTATTATTCAGGAGGCTATCTAAAATGATGAAAAAAGATCAGAAAAAATACTTTGAATGGTTTGCATTGTATAGTCCTTCCTACTACTTTTGCACCATGATAACGGAATAACAAACGGTATCAGGAATTAAAAAAGGCCTCCATAGCTCAGCTGGTAGAGCAACTGACTTGTAATCAGTAGGTCGTTGGTTCGATCCCGACTGGGGGCTCTTGAAAATCAAAGGGTTAGCTAATTTAGCTAACCCTTTTTTCTTTATATCACGATGAATTTCACGATGATAGGATACTTAATAGGACTTGATAGAACTTATTAAAACGCAGAGCAGAGGGTAAATTCTAAACCTCGCGCTTGAATGGTCGCAATTGATCAACTGCATCTATCAGGTGATTTATATTTTCAGGGGTTTCGCTCTCGGCAAACTTTTTCATCAAATTCCAAATGGCAGTTCGGATCAAAGTCAATCGGCCGTGTTCTTCTTTATCCCGAAGATCATAACTCGCTTTTGGCGTTTGGAACGAGTCGAGATCATCCATATCATATTGTGCCAGGATCGCTATTGCTGCCTGGCAATTCAACTCTTTCACTCTATCGACAAATTTTGACATATTGGTTTTGTTGAATGTGTACAGGTGGATGATACTATAAACCACAGTATCTTTTTGCGATGTACACGCGCTTGTCAGTGCTGGGGTCAATGTAAAAGCACTTTCCAAGCTTGGTTTTATAGTACATATTCCCATTAACTCTCGTTCCAGTTGGTATTGCCCTTTTTAATGGGTCATTTGGTTCGCAGGATAGGAGAAAGGTAATTAAGGCGAGGTAGAATAGTATCTTCATGCAATCAACGCGGTTGGTTATTAATTTTGAAAGATTGGTTATCCTCATATTCTTAATCAAAAGCAAAACATGACAAAACATCTAACCATTGTCGATCCGGAAACGATGGATGAATTATTCGCTGCGATCAAGGATCTTCGCTTAATTTGCGACGGTCTCTCAAAGATCGCGCCGTCACTGCATGGTAATTCCGAATCCGTGGGCCGACATCAAGTAAAAAAAATGATCACTTTGGATGAGCTAGTCGAATACACTGGATATTCGAAAAAATACATTTATAACCTAACCGCCAAGGCATTGATTCCTCATTACAAGCCTATTGGTAACAAGTTATTTTTTAATATTGAGGAAATCGAAGCCTGGCTTAGCAAAAACCGCGTCAAGACCCTGGATGAGATCGATCGAGAGGTGGAAGATTATGTAATGAAGAACCCTTTTGGAAGCAAGCGCAAAAGATAAAGAGATCAACCTCGATTGCCCTGTGAACGCTGGTAATTTTTAAGTTCGTCATCTAGATCTTTTTCAGAATCTTCTTTTTTTACGTAATTGTTTAATTGTCTTTCTAGGTCAAATACACGTTCAGTCAGGTCGGCTATTTGACTTTTCATTTCGGCAATAATTTGTTCGATTTCCATAATTGTTCGTTTTTTATTGGTTGATAGTTTTAAACTATATACTTCTCTGATCCACTTTTATTATGCTGTAAATCTCCTGAATATCGTCAAGTTTGATTGTGACATCCGGGTATGAAGTCTTATGAGGGTTAAGAAATGAGCATTTAATTGTTTCATTTCCAACATCGTATTCTGCGATCGAAGCGGGAAAGATAGATTCGTTAGAATGGACGATGAAATTCATTATTTTGAAAAGCCCGAGGCCTTTTTTCCAGTATTTGGGTTCGAAACGTCTCCCAGTCACAATATCCCCATCACAGATCGCCTTTCTAGATCCATCGTCCATTGCGTCACCGGTACATTCAAATGATCGATGGACTCCAAAATTTAGAGATTCTACGACCACTGCATGTTTTGGTAATTTGTCAAAATAAGAGAGATATTCCCATTGCATAAAATATTCGTTGAACTCATATGATTCAACGAATGGCGTTATAAGGAGATACCGGTCTTCTCCGAGATGTCTGAACTCTGTCCCGTCTTCTCGCTTTATTATTTCAAGTGCATCTGTGTCTTGAAGTGAAGGTATTTCTTTCCCATTTGAAAATTTTCGGCTCCTCTCTATGTCTTCAATTGCTTCCGATCGACTCGACGTTGCCCTAGTATCATTAAAGATTGGGATATTTCCGCCAACAAAAAGCCAGTTTGCATTTACGTCTGGAAAGGCACTCAATATCTTGATTGCGGTCGAGTGTTTACCCAATTCCGCTCCATGTAATAGAGCACTTAACGTACTACGACTAATTCCTGTCTTTCTTGAGAACTCATACAACGTTAATCGCTTTTTAGTTAGAAGGTGATTAAGTCGATCTGCAAACCTGTTTTTTTCTTCATCGCTTTCTATCACTTCATCGTCCACATCTCCGTAGATTGGCCCCTCACCTGTTCTAAGCCATTTCGAACTAACACTTAACGCTTTGGCAATGAGGATGATAGAAGTAATCGATGGTGTAGATAAGTCACGAATAATCCGACTTAGGGTTGATTCCGATAGTCCTGACATTTTGGATAACGAATAGGCAGTTACTTTGTTACCTGCCATCAATTCGCTGATTCTTGATCCAATTGTATTCATTAGTTTAGATTGATTCTAAATTTTTAAGGTCGGTAAAATACTTACACGCAAGTATTGCACAAGTAGTTGAAGCAAGTATATATTTGTATCAACTTAACTGTTAACACAAGTAAAAATACTAAGTTATACGCAAATGTAAGTAAAAGGTTATTAAACGGTACTACCATGCAAGATTTAAAAACAGACTACGCAATTTCCAGAGAAAACAGGGAACGTGAAATTTACGAAGAGTTCCAAATGCTTTGTGCCAAGCCAGGTGCAATGAAAGTGAAGGTATCTCAAGTACTTTGTAAAAAGCACAACGTTAAATCTGTAAATACCATTGCCAATATCCGTAAGAGGGTTGAGAGTAGATTGTACCGGGAATTCATAGCCATTTCCCAACCATGAAATCATCTACAAAAGCAATCCACCAGTGCGATCACTGCGGTAAACATTACCTCGTCAAGTTTGCGTGCGAAAAGCACGAACAGTTTTGCCCGAGAAAAGCCGAGAATTTTACACCCTGCTTTACGTGCAAACATCTGATCAAATCAGAGATCATAGTGGGAGACGGTCGAAGTTCAAGAGCGTATACCTGTGACAAAATGGGGGTAGGTGTTTACCCTCCGAAAGCTGTGCGGGTAGGAGTTATTGATAAGTATCCGGATCAATTTAAGGATCACATTCAAATGCCTTTCAACTGCACGGTCCAGGAACCAGCGACCGAACCAGCCTTCTAGAGTATTACCTAATTCTTTTCTAACCATTCACCGGATTTCCACCAAAATCCTAAACGGGAAAACTATGTCCAGTAAAATAAAAAAAGCAAAGCTGACAGCTTATGAAAAGCAGCTAATTAACGACTACGAAGTTGCTCTCTACTCTCCAATTGAAGCCAGCGCCATCACAATCGAAAGGATATTGAAAGAGGTCGAAGCCTCCGATAACGTCCACCTGAAAATGAAGGTCAACAAAGTTTTAATTCGATTCCACCAAGAAACGATTGACGATTGCGCCCGGAGATATAAAATGTTGCCGGAAGGATCGGACATGTCTGAGCAAGACTATGAACGTTTGTTTGCAGCCCGAGAGGTTGTCTTCCTAAAATTAGCTGAAAACTTCCGGCTGGACGGGTCATTTACCGAAATTGATAAGAATAGTGACGTTTATATGTCGTTCGTTGAGCTTGCCGACGAGTTGCCAGATGTCAACGAGGTTGTGCTCTGCAAAAATATATGTGCGTCTTCCGGGGAAGATGGCTACTTCGGTCATTACAAGAGTTTCCATCCAACCTATGGGGTGAGGTTGATCAATGAAGGAGGATCGGTTTTCCTAAGTTTTGCATGTCTTCAATCACTCGTTTTCAATTTCGAACATCACAAGATCAACGGATAACATCAACCAAAGTTCAACCTGCATAATACATATATGGATAATCCATTTGACACAATTCTATCCCGCCTTGACCGGTTTGAAGCCAAAATTGACGCTGCTATTAAAGAAAAGTTCGACAAAAATGGCGTAGATACCGAAGAGTATTTCACAGTAACGAAAACGGCCGCATTCCTGGACTGCTCGGAGCCGCATGTGTACGAATTAAAAAAGCGGATTCCTCATATCATAAGAGGTGCCCGACTTTATTTCAAGAAAACGGACCTCGTGAGATATTTAGAATCTGGCCGGGTCGGCCCCAATAAAAGTCGCATTTAACCTAATCTTCAACCTTAATCAAATGTTCACTATGAGAGCTCAGAAAACAAACAAGGCTGTCACAGATGCTAAGGCATTTTGGAGGAGTGCACCTGACCAATCTCGCTACCCGGAGTCACGTCAACCAATCGGATTTAAGCCTACTGGTCAAAATTTAGAAGAACAGGAGATACCCACTTCAAACCGATCACATGAGATGGCTGATGTGTTAAGCCATCAGGCCACCTTCAATTCAATCGTTCTTCAAGTTGCAACAATTTATTTTGAGAAACGGGCAAACAACGGTTACCTGGATGGTCTTAACCGAGAGCTTCTCGAGAAAATGGACAAGATTTATGTGAAATACTTTGATAAAATCATTTAACCCTTCGAACATGAAAGAAAAGCAATTACAGGCTGAGATCAAGGATCTTAAAGCCCAAATTGAGCGACTGCAAGCCGAAAAATCATTTGAAGCGAAATTAAAGAATCAGGCCTGGTTTTTCATCAACCAAAGCCGCACCGGCAGAGAGTTTGATCAATATAAGCTGCGTCACCCTGTCCAGCGGCCATCGCTAGTGAAATATTAATTGCCCCTTACTACCAAATCTCATAAAAGGCCGACCGATGAAATTCGACTACAAAAAGTATGCTGCCTGGAAGCAGTCGCGAAAGAACAAGATCGCTCGCTTAAATCCAGTGTGGGGAATCGAGGGAGAACTAGCGTTTGTGTTTGTGGCTGACACATTGGAGTGTAATGGGAATAAGCCAATCAAGATGAAGCATAACCCCGACTTTAAGCATTTGTGGCGTCCAGATATCACAAAAAAGTTTTTTAGTGATTGCATAAGCCACGAATTGCTTTGTTCGGACGGGGATACTATTTGGCTTGCCGCCGATATCGTAAACCCTTTTTCGAAAGCTCAATAATCTATCCCCACTTTATGGCAAATAGTAAAACTGGTTTTAGTTATTACAGCACTGACACTGATCGATATTCCGACATTAAAATTAAACGATTGAAAAAAGAGTTCAGCGGCAACGGTATGGCTGTGTACGACTACCTGCTATGCGAAATTTATCGCGGTAAGGGATGTTATATGGAGTTCGATAGTAATGTTGCGTTTGATGTCTCGGAGTGTTTTTACATTGAGGAAAGTGTCGTGAAAGAGATCGTTTCCTATTGTGCCGAGATTGGCTTATTTGACAAGACTTTATTTGAACAAAAGGGAATATTGACATCAATTTCGATTCAAAGCAGGTTTGTCGATTGGAGTAAAAAAGCAAAGAGAAGCACTCCGGAAATCCCCAAAAACCTCGTTATTCTTCCGGAAGAATCGCCAGTTATTCCGGAAGAATCGACCAAACTTCCGGAAACTTCCGGAATAATCGAGCAAAATTCAGTCAGTTTGCCGCAAAGGAAGAAAGAAAGAAAGGAAGGAAGTAAAAAAAAGGATCTGTTCGATCCTATGCTTGTCGATCTTCCTTTTGATAAATCACCGTTATTCTTTGAAGCTTGGAAATCCTGGGTTGAGCACCGAAAGCAAGGCGGATCAAAGCTGACAAAATCAGCAGTAGAAATACAGCTGAATAAGCTGGGTACTTTTTCGGAGGTCATAGCCGTACGGATGTTAGAAAAGGCGATTGAGCATAACTGGACAGGAATATTTGAATTGAAAGCCTGGGAGTTAGACCAATTAGCAGAAAAACAATCAACAACAGCTGCACCGGCAACTGATGGTACACCGCCGCGCCGAAAATATCTGAACTCCCCAAAACCTCAACCGAATCCAGAATGAATGATAAACCAGTCTGTTCAGGTAGATGCGTTCCAATAATGGATCAGCCACCGGCGCGTCCACAGAGCGATGTCCTCTACGCAGTTAAGTGCAAGAACTGCGGGTATGATATCCTTTTCTGCGTTAAGCGTCCCAAGCGCCCCGGTCAGTTGAAAGAAATAGTTCTGTTGGGTGAAGAAGATCGCCCTTTGAATCTTCCGGTTCGTATTGATCCATCATTCATGGAACAAGCGAGAAAATACGGCCACTTGTACCAGCTGACAAAACCGGATAAAAAAGAATTTGAGGCAAAAAGCAGGGAGGGGAAAATGAACATTCTGTATGAGATGATTGCAGATGGTGATATTGATGAAGATATGTTTAACACGCTCAGTTCAAGATTTTAAATGAATAGCATTTTTTTGCCTCCATATTCGAAAGACCTGGAACGGGACGTTCTGGCGGTGCTTAGCCACCGACCAGAGTTGTTAGTCAAAGTTGAAGAGATTCTAAATTCAGACTGCTTTTTCAATCCGGAATACAAATACCTGTTTGATGTCATTTTCGGTATCCATCTTTCTGGCAAAGACGTCACGCAAAGTGCAATACTGCAAACCATTGTTCCATCCGGCAAAGGAGGTATCCTGAAAACCTATCAGGAGATCAGGAAGTTTTTCACCTCAGAATCATCCCTTTGGCAGAATTCACTAAGCCTGTCGGAATTGTCAGTAAAGCGGGCCATACTTGAAAAGTCCATGGAAATCCAAACCATGATCGCAGCCAATGAATCAGTAGATAAGCTGGATCAGCTGGTCAATCAAACTGCCGAGATCGTGACAACCCGGAACCGGCCAGTCAACGGAAATAACTTTTCAGAATCACTCGACGAAATGGAACGGGCGATGAACCGCCCAATCACAAAGGGGCTTTCCGGCATAGAAACAGGGATTCCGGATATTAACGAACTGACTGGTGGATGGGAGGAGGATGATATTGTAGTCATCGCTGGCAGACCGGGCATGGGTAAGACTTTAAGTGGAATATTCCACGCATATCATGCTGCACTTTCTGGAATACCGGTTGGATTTGTTTCTCTGGAAATGAGAAAATACAAACTCACCAGCAGGATTATGTCAGGATTAACCGGTTTTCCTTCTAGTGACATTGACAAAGGCCGTTTGGCGCAAAACCAAAAGGAAATCGTACAGGCACGCCGCAAAAGGCTCGAAAACCTGCCAATCTACTATTATGAAAACACGAACTCATGGGACATAAACGATATATGCCTAACGCTAAGAAACTGGAAAAGGAAATACGGGATCGGGTTACTGTTCTTTGATTATATCCAATTAATCCGTGATCGGACAATCCGGGATTCGTCGGATAAAACCAAAGTGGTTACGTCGGTTCAAGAAAAGTTGACACACTTAAAAAGTTCGCTTCGGGTGCCACTCGTCGAACTTGCGCAGCTCTCCAGGAATAACGAGTCACGCGGTGGAGACAAGCGACCGCAGCTAAGCGATTTAAAAAACTCTGGTCAGATCGAACAGGATGCATCGATTGTAATTTTCCTTTATCGCCAAGATTACTATGATGCGCTTGCCGCAAAAGAGAAAGGGGAGGAATTTATTTACACCAATGACCTTGAATACATTATCGCCAAGAACAGGGCTGGTGAGACCGGTCCGGTCGAATTGAAAGCAGACATGCGCACCAATAGAATATGGTCTCCTCACCAGCAGTTTCCAGCAGAAGCATCTTCATTCAAACTACCTTTTTAAACTAAATCACCATGGACATTTCAAACCACGATCACCTTCTGGCTTCGACTCGGGCATTGGGTATATATTTCGGATATCCCCAATGTTGCATAGAGGAATATGTAAGAGGGATGGCTCTCACTTTTGAAGGGCATACTCTGGATATGCATTTTCAGACAATGCTTCGACTTAGAGGTAATCTATCTGGATTATTTCCGTGCAAGGTTCATGCGGAACAAATCTTAAACGGCGAAAAGTCGCTTGCTGACCTTATTGAGAATCGCATGTGCTCAAAGCCGTTCCCTGATCACCAGTATTATCCAAATGCGACTGAATCAGAGTTAGTGCAGATGATAACGGATGGAAAGATAATTAAAAACAACTTCGATCAACTTGAGTGATATAGATTGTATCAATTGACTGGTATTTTCAATAACTTTTGTTTATATTTGAAGGTATTTCAAGGGTTAAACACTTCATCAATAAACTATTACTCCATGTCCGGAGAACAAACTCTCAAAAGCCACAAATTAGTTGATGGCGATTTAATTACGTACCTACCCAGGCTATCGCAAGCGGCGATTCAATCCAAAGACAAAAGAATGATTCAGGCCAAGGATATTGCTGTCTTTCATTTGGTCAACCTTCAACCTGGTCAAAAGCTACTATTAGAAATCGAGCCTCTTCGCCAAAGCGATGATAAATGCATCGCCTGCAACATCACCGTAAAGGATGGCAACAACAAGCAGACCTTTACGGATCTTCCATTTAGGATTAACTCAGCAATCTTTTTCAATGACCTCAAGAACGAAGGCGGAGATCCGGAAAATTCGGGATTGCAGGTTATGGCGTGATGTCGTCAGGATTCAGCAATTGATAGACTTTCCGTACTGTCAAAAATGTGCTGAAAATCCGAAGTTGGATCCGGTACCAGCCAAAGAGGTGGATCACATAACACCCTTGGAAGTAGGAGGAGAGCCTTTCGCAAAGTCTAACCTCAAAAGCCTGTGCAAGCGGTGCCACGTAATCAAGAGCGCGGAGGAAGCCAGGCAACGAGCGAAGTTATACGAACCACCTAAATTATGGTAATATGAGCTTAGATGATAGAGTGAGCAGATTATTTGAATCTCGCGAGAAGTTGCACTACTTGGATGTAAGCGATTTCATCAGAAATCTGACGTGTGAAGATGCTGCTGAAATAAAAGTTTTTGACGAGTTACTTACAGAATCGACCAATCGATTGTTGCGGGTTCGCAAAGCGGCCTTAGAAGTGGAAAGCCTGTTAGAGTCAAATGTCTCGATCGAGCGCTTTGCGTTTTTTTGTGGCAAACTATGCGAAACCATTATTGATGCTACTTATGATATTGATGATGATAAATCAACGAAATAATATGAAATACAGAATTCTATTTAAACATGGGATGTACCGACCACAAGTAAGCTATTGGTGGCTACCATTTATTTGGTTTGAAATCAAATATAATTTGGGATACCCGAAAACGGACATTTTACATGCAAAGTCGGTAATTGAAACTCATCGGAAGAAAACGAAGGTCATTCTGGTGGATTGAGATAAAGTCACTTTAAACAATCAGAAATAAAATCATGAGAGCAAAAGAAGCAACAGCGATCGCTGACAAGGAAGCGAATAAAAAGATGCCTCTGGACGAAGTTATTAGTAAGATATCTGCTTGTGCTAGCTTAGGCAGATACTTTTTGGAGATACCAAGTCCAGCGTCGACCGAATTAGTTAAAAAACTTCGAAGCGATGGCTACGAGGTGATTGCTTTTGATACGAGAACAGTAATCAAATGGGGTCTAGAATAATCACCAATACTGAACTGAAATTATGGCATGTAAACACAAATTCGTGTTCAAGGGAGTCAACAGTTATTACCGGGCTTCGTCCCGGTATTCATGGCAATACATATCCATCGATTCATTCTTTTGCGAAAAGTGTTTATTCGAGCAGACTGTTAAGAAAGAGGTCACATTAGGGGATCATCAAATCCCGCATAATCTCCCTGATTGGGCGGTAGGAATTACGACGAAGGTGTGAGGTTATGAGTAAATCAGAAGTAATAACCCAATTGGCTGCCGCCCTGGTGACAGTCATTGCTTTACGAAAAGTATTAAAAGAAAGGCGCTTCGAACCCGGCATCGAAAATAACATATCGCTTGGCGAGGTGGATCAAATACTACATACCGCGGAAAAATCATTAAGAGAGAAGCTTAAAGTGGAAGCCGAATATAGAACGCAGCCACCCCGATCTTTCGCCAGAGGCGGGATTGTCAATTCGTTTGAAAATGCTGTCCTCGGCAACTATAAGCCCGGCGCTTTGTTTGATCCAGAGATAATAATAGATGAGTCGAAAGCGTCCAGGCTATTCGACCAAATTAAATCCGGTAGGAGATCATGAATCAAAGATATAATGGCTTTGATAGTGAAGCCTTGAAGCGTGCCGCTGCGGCTATGTCCATTAGCAACCCGGCTATAAAGGCCGAGTTCGAAAGGATCCGAATTGAGCAGGAAAATGCAATGAAGCGCTTCCAAGATCACATGCGGTCGGTTGGGCGCGAAATGGTAAGAGCTGCATTTGATATCACAGCTTTGTCCAGGGCGTTGACCCTGAGGTATGGCACAGCGAAGGAAAAGCGGAGAATGTTAATCAAACAGGTAATCAACAAACAATCATATAATGGACAATCAAACATTCGGACAAAAGGCCGTAGGCCTCACATTTAACCCATCTGGTGATGATGCGGTGGGTAAAGCCAAGCAAACCTTTGCAGATGCTATCGATCAGCTTAATGACCTGCGTACCTCAACTAATAGCCCTGAGGTCAAACGCATGTGTTCAGTGGCCATCACTGAGGCACAGACAGCGCAGATGTGGGCTGTGAAGGCTATTACTTGGAAGGATTAAGATGAACAGTCAGACAGGCGAGGCTTTGTGCTTCGCCTTATCCTATGTGCTGGTGCTAATTGGACTTTACAGGATGGTCAGCCCGTCTCGACCTCGGAAAAGCACGAAAAAATAAAACAATTCCAAGAATTCACTCAAAAAGTGCCTTTCCAGCGTTCTGAGGGTGTAGTATTACTACGACATGGGGGAGGGGTCAAAAGTTTGGGGTGAATCATTGACAACCGCCTGTGCCCTCTTTCGTACGTCGTGTCAAAATTCAAGGGGTGGGGGGTATTTAAAATAACCTATGAAAACAGAACTTGGTATGGAAGAGCGAGCGACCATCAAAGAGATAAAGGAACTTTTGAGAGGGTTAAGTGGAGATGAAGAAACCCATGCAATACTGGCAATGTTCGAAGTGATTTACGATCGAGCAATAGAGGAGCCGAGACCCGATCGGACTTTAATTTCAAAATGGTTTGGATTTGGAGATTTGTTCATTACCAGAGATTCGCACAGTAGTATCCTTTACATTGAAAATGATTTTTATTCGAGTCAGGAAGATAAGCTGATGCTGGTCGATTCCGAAAATAATTCGGTTGTGGATGACAGTATACCGTTTTTGCATCGGCTATCAATTGCCTTAGAGATTTATCCGTACACAAATTAATATGGGTCCAGGTAGACCGGCTACACCAACGGCAATAAAGAAATTGACAGGCACTTTCCGGGAGGATCGGGCTAATAAGCATGAAATGATGCCTTCCGTTTTGGAGTTTGCCCCAAAAGCTCCTGGTGTTCTTTCTCGTGACGGGAAGAAGGTTTGGGACAGCGTTACGCAGGAATTAGCGGTTCTTAAAATGCTTCACCGCGTTGACCTGGAATTACTAGCCGCTTACTGCAATGAAATGGCTACTTACTGGGATGCATGTAAGGCAATCAAAAAAGAAGGGGCTGTTATCCGGCCGGCAAAAAAAGAGTCAATAACTATCAAGTTGACCAAAGAAGGCAATCCGGAGATAGCTAAGCCTGAAAATGAGGGATATCCAATTCAAAATCCGTGGGTTTCGATCCGCAATACTGCTTTGAAAAATGCGCAGGGATTGGCAAATCAGTTTGGTTTTACGCCAGCTGCGAGGGCAAGGCTGAGAGTGGAGCCTCCCCAGGAAAAAGACCCGCTTGATGAAATCCTCAATTCATGAAAGTTAATAAAATTGAAACCGCCTATCAGTATGCCGATGATATCCGCAGCGGAAAAATACCCGCCTGCAAGTACGTACGATTAGCAGTTGAAAAGTATCATGATCAACAAGCCCGTTCAGAAGAATTAGGAATTATCTGGGATGAAAAAGCGGCCCAACGCGTACTCAGTTTTATTGAATTGCTTTGTTTTACTGCCGGATCCGAAGCCGGAAAACCTTTCAAGCTAGAAGGCTGGCAGTCATTTTTAGTAGCTAATTTATTCGGATGGAAAAAGTACGATTCAACCGATAATCAGTTCTACCGCGTTTACAGAGAATGCTACTGTGAAATTCCGAAGAAAAACGGAAAAACCGAGCTCGGAGCTGCAATAGCCATCTATATGCTTGTTGCTGATAAAGAAGACGGTGCACAAGTCTATACCGCAGCATACACCCGGGATCAGGCAAGACTTTGCTTCAATGCAGCTCAACGTATGGTTAAGAAATCGCCCTTCGTAAAGAAGAGAGTGCGAAGCCTAACCAATAATATGAGCGTACCCGAGAGCTTTTCGACGATGTCAGCTATTTCGCATGATGCGGGTAATAGCGAAGGGAAAAATACTCATTGTGCTATTTATGATGAATTTCACGTTCATCTCACTGATGATTTGAAGATGTCCCTTGAATCCGGGATGGCGTCAAGGAAGCAGCCGATTCTTTTCACTCCAACTACGGCAGGATCCAACAAGCAAGCACCTTGCTACAAATTCCGACAGACTTGTATTAACATCCTCGAAGGGCGGTCTAATATCTCCGATACCTTCGCTTTAATTTTCACCATCGATGAGGACGATGACTGGAATGAGGAGGCCACCTGGTGGAAAGCAAATCCAAATCTAGGAGTTTCCAAGCAGCTGGAATACTTACGCAACAAGTACAAGAAAGCTAAGGAGAATGGTCGGGAAGAGGTCGATTTTAAGACCAAGCAGCTGAATTTGTGGGTAGACGCCGCTATCACTTGGTTGAAGGAAAAATATTGGGACGCTTGCAGTGATCCTCTTGATGATATTCCACTCGATGCAGTATGTTATGGAGGAGTCGATTTGGGAGAAACGAGCGATTTTACAGCCTATTCGAAGTATTTCCCGGATTATAATTATGTCACAACCCGATATTATGTACCAGAGGAAACAGCTGAATATGCAGCGCGTTTTGGTATCGACTATAAGCAGTGGGCGAATGATGGATTCATGGTATTGACGCCCGGAAAAACGACCGATCACGAATGGTTAAAGCAGGATATTTACGAAGATGCATCAAAGTATGATATGCGCTTTATTTCCATGGATCCCTGGCACGCAGCAATGCTCAAATTGCAATTGGAAGAAGAATTGGGGACAACCTACGCGGCGATCAGAAGGGAAGATGGAAGTTTAGACTTCGACTATCACAGCAAAGTACAGACATATAAGCAAGCAGCAGCCAATATGAGCCCGCCAACGAAACAATTTGAAGAGATAGTTATGAATGGGACGCTCCGGCACGATGGGAACCCGATCTCGGCCTGGATGCTGAAAAATGTGGCATTGCATAAGGATGCGATCGGCAATATCAGACCTGATAAGGCCAAAAGTAGGGACAAGATAGATGGGATCGTGGCAAAAATTATTGCCATCGGTACGTGCGCGAAATGGCATTCAGGAACTGACAACTACACAAGTGGCGAATTTACTGGCATAATCTGATATGAAAATCGAAAAACAAGACCTTCAACTGACAAAAGAGGCATATTTCAGGCTTTTTCAAGAGGTGTATCTACCTGGTCGCAGCATGAAAAAGGCTTTTGAACAAATCGAAGAGCATTGTTCTCAATTTGGGTATCAAAGCTATTATAATTCGTTTGAATCCTTCAAAACGGCGTATTACTGTCAAAAGTCAGAAAAATTTGCCTGACAGGTATTTATAGTTACCGATTGCTATTTTTTGGCTAATTAACTTTCGGGCAAACTATAATATCATTGGCAAATTGGTTCCAAACACTATTCGGGAGTGGCGCTTTTGTGCCTGAACCAGAGATTAGCATTGAACCCTTCGCGGAAGAAAGATCTTTTTCTATTTCGGAAGGTGGCGATGTAAAGTCTTTGCTGAGAGAAATGGGGCTATCTGACATTCACGTGAATGCCACAGCCGAAAATGCAATGGGTATTGCCACCTTCTACGGATGTGTGAAATTCATATGTAACCAAATTGCGTGCCTGCCGTATAATGTACTCCGTTACGAAGAAGGTAAAGGCTCAGTAAGGCAAGCGGACCATCCTTTGGATTACATTTTAGGCACCCGCTTTAATAAAAATATGGGGCCATTTGTGGCGAAGAGGGCATTGCTTTTAAATTGTCTTGTTCACGGGTGGGCGGTTGCTGAGATTGTTCGTGATGAGTACAATAAGCCATTTGAAATTATTCCTTATCCCACCAGGCAAGTTTACCTTTTACATCACCGTGAAACTGATAGTTACTTTTTCAATATCCCGCATCTGAATAAAACATTGACGCAAGACAATGTAATTTTTATCAGGGATTTGTCATTTGACGGGGCAACGGGAGCCTCAGTGATAAGCTGGCAAGAGCAAACAATAGAGATAGATCTTACGGCGAAAGAATTTGCACACGCATACTTCAAAAATGGCACCTTCATGGGCGGGATTATCACAAATCCGGCTATGGCAAACGTCAAAACAAAAGAAGATGCCAAGCGCGTCAAAAGTGACGTTGTTGATGCCTTTAAATCTGCTGGCGGCGGATATGGATTTGCGGTTTTCGCACCTGGGGTCAATTATATCCCCATCGGAATAAACCCCGCTGATTCAAAGCTCTTGGAGATTTTCGCGATGTCTGATAAGGATATTGCTAAAATGTGGAACCTGAGCTTAGCGATGATCGGGGATACCGAAGTTCAGAGTTCATGGGGTGCAGGCGTTGAGGCGATGTACACGATTTTAACTAACTCAGTACTCGTGCCGATCGCCAAGCAAGTTGAGGAAGAGATTGATTATAAGTGTTTCAGCCGAGCAGAAATCAAAAAGGGTTTTTTTACCCGCCATAATTTCAGAGGGCTGCTTCGCGGTGATTTCAAAACTCAGTCCGAACATCTTCGGGGAATGGTTAAAGATGGTATTTATATGCCTGATGAGGCTCGGGAGCACGAAGATATGGCGCCACTTCCTAATAAAACCGGAGCCCGCGCATACATGAATGGAACAATGACACCTCTCGACCTGATGGACGAGGTTTTAAAACAAAAAATCAATGGAAACACGAATTCTCCCGCAGGAATTCAGCGAGGTGAGGGCGATCCAGAATGATGATGGAGTCTGGCACATACCGGGGAAAGCGATAGTTTTCAACGTGAGGTCCAGAAAGATTAAATCATTTTTTGAAGTCATTATGCCGACCGCGTTGGACAATGCCAAAATGGATGATGCGATTTCTTGCTGGAACCACAATACCAGTCACATCCTGGGTAGTGTACGCAATAAAACCACAACCTATGAGATTACCGGCGATGCGATGTTGTATGACACGCTGCCACCAAACAATCCAACGACCAACGATATGGTGATTGCTCCAATCGTTCGCCGTGATGTAACCGGGAGCTCGTTCATGTTCAATATAGCCGAAGGCGGGGATGAATGGGTACGTGATCCGGACGGCAGTATTGTGAGGTACGTCCACAAAATCTACGAAGTATACGAATGGGGCCCGGTTTCGCTTCCGGTATACATGGATACAGTAACCGAAGTAACAAAAAGATCGCTTGACGATTTTATCAGCTTAACGAAGCAACAAGAAACCGTCATTAGAAGCCAGTACACAAAAATGAAGCTTGCCCTGTATCGATAATTTCAACTTTCATCAATAAACTACAATGCCAAAAACACTTAAAGACTTACTTGACGAACGCGGTGTAAAGCTCGAAGAGGCTGATAAACTTGCTGAGGAGTCACAAAAGCGTGACCTGACTCCTGACGAAAGCACGCAGTTCAGTACGCTAACTGTCGAGATCCGCGCCCTCGATGGTCAGATCTCAACCAAGCAGCAGATCGAAGCTTTTCAGGCGGGACGTTCGGCATCAGTGGGAACCGGTGCGGAAGGAAACCGCGATACGTCAAAAGGCGATGAGAACGATCTGGGAAAGTATAGTCTGAATAAGGCTCTCTTGACTATATCTGAGAAGCGCAGCCTTGACGGGATTGAAGCCGAAGTACAACAGCTATGCGAGAAGCGCGCCATGGAAGACGGTATTGAGTTGACAGGCGGCGGTGTGGTTATCATGGATGAAATCCTGCAAAAACGTGGTCAGACTGCGACTTTGCAAACCACAAATCCCGGCGATCAAGGCGGTGTTTTGATTGAAAAACGTGTGATGGGTATCCTCGAAGTATTGCAGGCCAATACCTGGCTTGAGGAAGTCGGCGCCCGCTTCTTAACTGGTCTAACTGGAATCTTTCATTCCCTGTTCAGGATACAACTCCTGCGATTCAGGAGTTGACAGAGATTCAGGCTATGATCGATACTGAAATTCTGTTCAGTACATTCGAAATGGCGCCTGCACGTCGCGGTACCAGCGTTCCGATCTCAAAGCAGCTGTTGAGACAAACATCGTTCGACATGCAGAACTTTGTGGTGAACGCCATTGGTGAAGCATTAGCGCAAAAGATGAACCTGGAAGGTATTATCGAATTGTTGTCGATCATCACATCAGGAAATGGAAACCTTCTTGCCTTAGGCACGAATGGTGCGGTTCCAACCTATGAGAACATTGTTGCTCTCGAAACATTGGTAGATGGCTACAACCATAAACGTGGTACTCCTAAATATTTGACCAACACGAAAGTTAAAGGGAAGCTCAAAACCACGCAGATTTTCACCGGCACAAGCGGCGTTCCTGTTTGGGGTAGCGATAACACGCTGAATGGTTACAAAGCAGTGGCGTCAAACATTGTTCCTTCGACCTTGGTGAAAGGATCCGCAAACAATGCCTCAGCAATCGTTTTTGGTAACTTTTCTGATTTCATTGTCGGACAATGGGGAGGCACAGAATACATCTATAACCCGTATTCAAAAGCAAAAGAGGGCCAGGTCGAAATCACCGCGAATGCTTACTGGAAAACCAAAGCAACCCGCGTTAAATCGTTCGCCGGTATCAAAGACGCGCTCACCGCGTAACCTCCATTTTTGTAAATGTATCAACAGGCCGGGAAACCGGCCACATCTAAAACTATAATGGCAGAAACAAAGGTCACAGTTGAGGAGACTCCAGTTGAAGGAGTAAAAACCAAGCAGGTTGAAATCCTCAAATTCCACCCATTCGTAGCACACGAGATTGGTGAGCAACCATTCCTTGAAGAAGGAACAGCTGACAGGCTCATTGAAATTGGTTACGCCAAAGCACTGAAAAAGTAAATGAACTACCCAGTCCGGACTCAGAAATACGATACTCTTCCAATTGCCCTTGAAAAAGCACTGGCCTGGCTTCGTATTCCTGATTCTTACATGGGGGACAATGATCTGGTGAAAGATCTGATCGTTATGGCAGCGGATTACGTTGAAACGGAATGTAATATTTCACTTGGCATATCAACTTACGAATGGGAGGCAGACTGTCTACCTGGCGTTATACCAGACACTTTTTACGTTCAGGAAATTTCAAGTATAAGCGGTTCAAATGCATCAGGCGTTAATCTGATCATTGATACAGACTATCGCCTCTTGAAGACAGGGAAACGCGGCAGGAAGATAAAATGGATTGATGGGTACCGGCACGATTACACCGGCTTCACGATCACATTCACTGCTGGTTTTGACGAGGAAGAAATCCCGCCACGCATTTTGATGGCAATCCGTGCCCTGATCGCTGAGTGGTATGATAACCGTGGCAACCTCACCCAGGAGAAAAAGACCTTTGTTGATAATCTTTTGGCCCCTTACGCAATCCCATACGTGGCATAATGGCAAAGCAAGAATTCAGGAGAGCAGGGAAGTACGACCGGCGCATCGATATCATGGAGCCAATCACGGTCACCAATGATTTCAATGAGGAAAAGAACGAGTTCGAGGTAAAGTACAGCGGGTTTCCGGCTTGCAAACTTGAAAGGAATACTACCCAGGATGATAATTTAACACAAAATGTTTCCAGGGCGATCCTGTCACTTGATTGGGAGCTAAGGTACGTTCCAGGCCTTGAACTGGCAACCGGATGGAAATTCAAGGATGTGTACAATGGACTGGTCTATAACGTGGTCGCTCCAATTGCTGAAATAGGCAGAGGACAAGGGTATTTAGTCAAAACGGAACTTGTGCAGTGAAAGTTACCTTCGATACGGGTCAGATTGATAAGCTTGGTGAGGCAATGAAGCGGTATGCAGGCATTATGCCTACCAACATCGCCAATTCTGCTTTACGGAAAGCCACACGGCCCATGTACCGAGCAGCACAGGCAGAGGTGCCAGTTTCAAAAGGTGGGCAAACCAGGACATCACTCCGTTACCGAAAACGAGGGAAAGCAGCAGATTCATTCAGCCAGGGCGGCGCAACTCGGCGTGATCTCCGGGTTAAAACGGTCACCCCAAAGTCTAACGAAGTTGGACGTATACTGATTGGAGTTAGTAAGAGATCGGGTAAAGTGGGATGGAGAACGATATTCATTACGCATGGTACCAAAATGCGTAAAACAAAGAAGGGAAGGAACACTGGACGCACACAAGCAAATAACTTTTTACAGCGGGCATACGATCAAACGATCGGACCTGCAAGGATCGCATTTACACGGATTTACCGCGAGGCATTCAGTAGATGGGCTAAAACAAACTTACCTCAGGGCAAAATATGATTGAGAAAGCCATCATACAGCTGTTGAGGCAAAGCCTAGCCCTGACCGCGATTGTAGGTAACCGGATTTACCCAAATATCATCAAAGCAGGCGCCACTTACCCAGCTGTTTACGTTGCAGCAAACCAAATGGAAAAACTGGAATGCGACAATCATTCTGGTGTTAAAAGCGGCACGGTTGAAATCGGGATTTGGTCAGATGATTACCAGGTATGCTATGATTGTATTGAGGCAATCAGGGATAAGCTCGATGAATATTCGGGCATTATCAATAGCGTCGGAATTACATTCTTGCGAGGCGAAGAAGCCCCCGACGGTTACGATGAAGATCTTAAAATGAATTTGAAAGCTATTGATTTCAAAGCTTTCGCCCAGATAAAATCAACAAACTAAAATAAATCAACAATGGCAGCAAGAGCTAATGAGGCCGTTTTAAACAAGGAGGTCAACCTTTTTGTGAATAAAGGAACGACCGGGTCTCCCAACTTTGTAATGGTTGGTTGCGGGACTTCGAAAGATTACGGCGGCGCAATTAACGTCCTAAAACTGAACTGCGACTCCGGGACCCGTAAAGTCCACGATGGGGAAGATGCCGAATACGACCTAAATTTCACGGGTTTTGTTTTCGAATACGCCAGCGCCAATGTTGCCGCGAATGTATCACGCCGGGAGTTTGAAACCTGGTTTAAAACCAACCCGCAGATCGCCAGGGAATATCGTCTTGCAGGCAAGTACGAAGACGACCTTGTTCGTGATTTCAGCGCCATTATTGCTTCATTCCGTGAGTCTGGAAATAATGGCGAGGCAAGGACATACAATATGTCATTCCAGTTTGACGGACTTCCTGAGTTCTCAGATCAGGGCGCCGGAGAGGAAGGATAAGCAACACCGTCATCACATTTCATCAACAAAAATAAGCTCCTCAGGCCTGGGGAGCTTAAAAACTAAATCGACATGGACGAATTAAAAACATTTTCAGAAACCAAGTTTAAACTGAAACTTGGTGACAAAGAACACACAGTAAATTTTGGGGTACACGCCCGCCGCCGCATCGAAGAGAAGAAACCAGGGTTCACAATATTCGGATCAGACATGCCCGATTTCGAAGTTGTCCCATTTCTGATCCAGTGCGGTATAGCCCCTGAAAGCCGCAATTGGGAAAGTGAGGATCAGTTCATTGAGTTCTACGAATCCTGCGAGGATGTTGAGGGGCTTGGCAAAGTGGCACTTGCATTTCAAAATGCATTGGGGTTTACCAATCGGCAGTTCGGGCCGGTAATCGAACGGTTGAGCGAAGTGGTAGCAGAGGCAACAAAAGAAAAAGAGGCAAATCAAAAAAGCCCGAAAAAGTAAGCCTGATCGATTGGCGGGACTACTGGCGTGATGCGGGTGCGATGGGCATTTCTCCATCTGAACTGGAAAATATCACACCATACGAATTCGATCTGCTCAGGGAGGGCCATAATAAGCATCTCAAAATTATGCAGGAGGCTGAGTGGGAACGCACGAAGCTGATCGCCTATACCTATTACGTCTTGCAGGTTGGCGGCGACAATGCCGTATCCATGGACGATTTCTTCAAAGGGGATGGACAGTCCAGTTCAGACCTGCCAGAATCAAGAAAAGTTAGTGCCAAGTACAAGGCTGAAATGGAAGCCAAAATGAATCGGATACCATGGCAGGGGAAAGCGTAGCTGGATCAAATATAAAGCTGGGAGTTGACTTCCTCGGTATTGTTACCGGGCTAAATGAGGCGCGCAAACAATTTGCCTTGTTCTCACGGGAGATAAATACCAATGTGGCGAATGCTTACAAAGCTGCGGACGCCCAACAAAAAGTATTTCGGAGCGGGTTAACGCGGCTGAGTGGCGAGCTTAAAACAATAGGCAACCAGCTATCTTTATTCGGCACACTTCCTACACTTTTCGCCGCAGGTGCTGCATTTAAAACATTCGCAGATCTTCAAAAGCTTGAAATTGGATTAGCCCAATATGGCGAATCACTAAAAACGGTACGCCAACTCGCAAAACTTCCTAATGTCAGCATTGAAGGTGCTGCACAGTCCCTATTACAATTACGGGCGGTTGGCGTTGAATCTCAATTCGCTCAGCGCAGTATCACGGCGTTTGCGAATGCATTGACTGCGGCGGGCAAATCTTCCGTTGATTTAAATCCCGCACTGACAAATATCGTGCAGATGCTTTCTACTGGCGTGGTTTCGGCTGCGGACGTCAAAGAACTTGCAAACAGGATCCCGCAAGCAAGGAAAGCGTTGATCGATGCATTTGGAACTGCTTCCGGCGAAGAATTAACCAAGAAAGGCGTTGGTGTTGTGGTTGAAGGCTTGATAAAGGAGCTTGAAAAAATCCCACCGGTAGCAGGCGGAGCGGGGATGGCCCTGGAAAAGCTTGGTGATGATGCAAAATTCGGCCTGGCTAAGATTGGCGAATCAATCGATAAATCTTTTGGTATTACCGGGACTATTAACAGTCTGGCAGATACAATCGGCGTCCTGACAGAAAAATTCATTTCCCTGGATCCCAAAACTCAAAAAGCCATTTTAGGTTTTGTGGGTATGGCCGCCATTATCCCAACACTGATCACAGCCGTGGGTGGAGCGATTGCGATTACAACCATGTTTGCAACTGGATTAGGTGTTGCAGCTGGTTCAGTGTTCGCTATTTCTGCCGCTGTTGCTATTGCCGGAACCGCCATTATAGCTAATTGGGATGATATTAAGGGTTCAGTTGGCGATACAGGCGTTTGGTCAACACTAGCCAATATTGGCGGATCGACGCTTAATGCCCTGGTTGAGCTTTTCAAAATTGCCGCTAACCTGATAACGGGCGACTGGGGAAATATGCAGAATGCCCTGATCAATATGCTAAAAAATATTGGCAACGCTGGCGTGCAGATTGTCGGCGGAATGCTTAAAATTCTTCCATCCGCTTTCAAGCTGGTTACAGGTATTAACACCTCATTTTTGACCAGCGGTGTCGACAAGCTGGTGAATGCCCTCACAATATCGGTTCCAAGTTCGGTAGGCGTTACATCTGCTGCGCTCGACGGCCTGAAAAAGAAATTTGATGATGTTCTCGGAGGGATTGGAAACATACCAAAGGCCGCTGGAACGGGCAAAGGCCTCAGTGATAATCTTGGCGCGGGCAGAGCCTATAAAGACCTGCTCAGAAAAGAAAATGAGGAGCTGCAAGAAAGGGTACGTTTACTCGAAGAAATCAAAAAAATTGGATCTGGACTTAAAGAGTTAACTGGTGTTGGCGTCCAACCTGTCTACGAAAATGATGACAAGTTCAATTCTGCACTCGCCAATAAAAGAGCCGACGAGAAGTTCAAAAAAATTGGCGACAAGTCGATATCAAAAACGGCTGCTGATGCTCAGAAGCAAGGAAACAAAGAGCTTAAACGCTCTGCTGAGGAAACACAGCAGATTCTCTCACAACAGAAGGACCGTATCAACGGGATCATAAACAGTGCCGCATCCGATGGTGTGTCAGGAATTTCTGAGCTGATCGGGGCCTTCATTGCAGGCGAAGAAAGCTTTGCCAGTTTTGGAAAGAAGCTGCTCGGGATGGTCGGTTCTGTTTTGAAAGAACTCGGAAAATCATTGATCGGGTTTGGGCTTGCAGGTGAAGCAATCAAAAACTTTAAAGATAAGCCGGGGTTGGCACTTGCGGCCGGTGCGGCACTTACGATCATCGGCTCTGCGGTTTCCGCGTCAGCCAGCAAAACAGTAAACCAGGCAAGGTTTGCCAAGGGTGGTTTCGCCTACGGGGAAATGCAGGCAATTGTCGGGGACAACCCGAACGCCCGATTTGACCCTGAAATGATCGCACCGTATTCCAAAGTTGACCAATCTATAAAAAGGAGCGTCCGGGACAGTGGCGCAAATCGTGGGTTCACGATCATTCCAGAAGTTACTCTTAAAGGACAAGATTTCGTAATCGCATTCAGAAGGGCTGAAAAGTCACTGGCAGGCCTCAAAGGATTTTAATGGCATACGGAACCAAATATCAAGCTAAGTATAAATCTGGCACAAGGGTTCGTACCATCCTTTTGCAACAAGAAGGTTATGCGGGTGGCATAACTGAATGGTTTGTCAGCACAAACGCTCCACGGCGCGAACAGGGTGCGGCAGATTCCATTTTTGGTGAGTGCATCATCACTTCCGTCCTGCGGCTCGAATTCATGTTTGATCAGCACTATGATCTAACAAGCTTCGTTGCAGAACCCCGTACTTATAAAGTCATCGTTCTTGAAGGCGCTACCGTTTTATGGTCGGGATGGGTTGAACCTTATGACACGTCCCGGGATTACCGCGGGCCTAATTACTTTGTGAGCATGGCCGCTTCGTGCGGATTGAACCGGCTGGCTAAAAAGGTTTTTGTTCCGATCGGGTATAATGAGGCGCAGGTGAATTTGAGCTACATCCAGATCATGAAGATCTGTTTAGCTTCAATCGGTATTGACAGGGTGCTACGTGTTAGTTTGTACACGTACATGAATGCTTCGCCATCGGCGCCCAATCCATTAGGTTCCGTTTTCCTTAGCATTTACAGATATTTTCCAAGCGGGCAATGGTTGGATTGCCGGACGATCATTATTGACATCCTGCAAAAATTCAACGCTGAGCTCTTCCTGCATAATAACATGTGGGTAATCCGTGGAAAGGTTGACCACGGGCTGGGATTTACCGGTTATGTAGAATTTCCGATTGAAGGTGATCCGTTCATTGTTAATGAATGGCCTGGCGGGATTGAACTGGCAGTTAACAACGAAAATAACGGCGCCATTGATGGCGGGCTCGTATCCTTACAGGCACCGGTAAGGAAATACACGGTAAAAGCAGACATGTCCGGGCTAATACCAAGTTTCACCAACGGTGGGATGCAGCTGTGGGAAGAGGGCGGATTGGTAGGGTGGCACTTTATAATCCCTCCACTGAATGTCCATGGTTGGCAGAAACGCGAAACAGGCATCGACGGCAGCCCCTTCGCACTTTATATTAAAGGGTTTGCCCAGCACCCTTATTTTAAATTCAAAAAGAAAGGTGTTTGGCCATTTAGAAAAACTGTCACAGTCCCCATTGAACCAGATCTATGGATTGAAACACCCGCGATCCGCATAAAACCCACGGACGAACAGGTAACAGTTGGCTTTGAATATTATACAGATCCAGACGCCGAAGGGTTCTTTTATTCCATCCATATCGGAATGGACAACCCGAATAGCAAGTATCCCGAGGTTTTGTGGTACAAACCGAGCGGCGCCACATTGATCACAAATGAATTTAATCATTTAATAGCCGCACCACATCCAAAGATAAATCCTGAAAACGGTGTAACGCAGTCAAAAGGAAAGGTTGAGGTCACTTTTAAAACCGACGAATTCAATAAAAACCCCTGGGTAAATTCACCAGATAAGCCGGTCTATACCTACATTAAGATCCGGTTTTATTACATGATGAACTTCACCAATAAAACGGGTGATGGATATACTATTTATTCCGTTACAGGTAAAACTGCCTCGGAAAATGAACCGGCTTCCGGTGATAGTCAGTACAAAGTAACGCTCGAACAAGAAAATAATGAGTCCGAGGAAGGCGAAACCATCAACCTGATTTCCGGGGATTACTCGGAAGGATTTTTGGGGGCAACATTCTGGCCGGATGGGCCAACCGGGAAATGGAAGAGGCGCGAAAATGATGAGGCGTTCAGCATTTATCGTGTCATGCTGCTCGACAGGCTGGCCGTAACCTATGCAACCCCCGATGTAATTGAAGCTTCGTTCAAAATATTACCGGGAGGCCAGGATATTAGTTTTTTAAACTACCTGAGGTTTACTGATCGAGGCGACCAGCTTTTTAAAATTGTCCGGTTTAGCTTTGATGAGTACCGCAGGATTGCAAGCGTTACCGCAGTTGAGTTTAATTACACGACCCTGACGAATGTTATCCAGAAAAACTATACCGATGCACAAGGGCTTTTAGATAGCGAAACAAACGGGGACGGTATTTATCCCGGTGACGGTACGCCCTCAGGAAGGATTGGTGCGGAGGAGGAACTGCTTCCCGAGGATACGGAAACGGAAACAAAGAACGGACGAACCGGTATTTTCGAGGACGTCCCAACGCTGTATTATACAGTTTCTGAACGCAGTTTCGACAGTGTCAACTTAGAAGAATTTTTATCCGAGGCTTATTTAGATGAGGAACAAGGCGAGGATATTGAGGAAGAGGACCGGCATGATCCAGCTGATTTTGTTCTTTCGTTGGTTGATAAACCGGCATGGGTTGAGTCGGTCGTAATTGAAGGCTTGAATGTTTCTGCGACTGCAAAACCAACTGTCACAGGGACATTTTATTTGATCCTTTCGGTAGTTGATGATGCATTTGGAGTAATTCCTAATGTCAAAATACCGATCATCGTTTACCCGAAAACGGTCATCAAGTATACATTGCTGGATACGTCCGGCGATGCACCTGTTATTGTAGGCTCCCTTCCGGGATCGTGGCCTTTACCTGCCAGATGGAACATTCAGATCAACATATCCGGGCCTCATGACGCGTATCAATTCACAACGCAAGGCGGAGGTGCTACGGGTAAAGAGATCAGCGAGACCCGGGCGGAGACAGTCAATACCACGCAGCAGGGAACGTATTTGATGTTTGAAGGAGACGGGTTGACAACATCGGCCGGACTATTCAGGACTTACGCCCTGACAATCCTGGAAGATCGTAACGTCAGTAACCAGAATATCACCTTTGTTCTTTACGATGATGAATTCTTAAACACGGCGAAATTCTTCTTCACGCAAGGTGCTGCTGACATTTCCCAGATCGACCCGGCCGGTACAAGCAAATTTGAGGATCCGGGCACGTGGGATACCAGGGCATTAATTGCCGAAACACCGCATGATAAGGCCATTATTCGTTTAAATGCCGATGATGGATCAGTAATTAAAGAGCGGGTAATCACCCACGAAGATCCGGTAACAGATCAATCCTATCCGGTATACGGTGCTGATGAGGCACATCCACTCGCGCAGTACAACACCTCTATTCTTCTTTTGCTTGAAGGTGCGGAAGTGCTGATGCGGTACGTTGATTTTGAAACCGTAAAGAAAAAACCTGAGCCGGTTGGGGGTTTGATGCAGCTGCTTGAAAAAGCAGATAATTCCCAAAGCTTCACGGTTGTTGGCGATTTACCGGAAACGGGCGGATCGTTTGACCTTGTGCCCTGGAATATCGGCTCTGATGCTGAAACTGACCCGTTCGACTGGGAAGGTGACTACATGGCGCAGCTCAAAGGCGGGAAATGGGTTGAGGTAGATATTTCAAAACACACCGGCCGGCCGCAGTTTGTGGCCTATGGTTATGAGATCACCTTCTCTGATTACAAAGCTTTTGATAACCTTTCAAGCGTTGACATTGGTAAGATACACGGGGAGCCGTCCACTTTTCAGTACATCCGTACCCGAAAGTTAGGCGGACAGTCTGGCGAGGTTTCCGCAATCCTGAAAACGGAATTCTCGTTCGGGCCAGCGGTAGACACCGGCGATGTTGAAGATTCTGATCCTACGGCTGAAATTGTAGCGGTTCGGGCTGGCGCCGGTATGCGGGAGCGTGTGGTCGATTATGTCAAATACCTGGATAATGCCGTTGACGGGGAGACGCTCGAAGTTTTTGAACCTGAATCGCCTGACGATCCTGACTCGGATCCGGTCAACCATATCCGGGTAAAACAAAACGGGATCCTGTTTGAGCACATTCAGGAAATCCCGACCATGACGTTGATCGGGAATTTGACAGCTGGGGACCTGACGCCTTACGCGGTACTGGTTAAAGACATTTTCGAAGAAGCAGAGGTGGGTGATTTGGTTACGCCGATTGCCATCCATAATCACATGGTTACCTATGTGACCGAGCAGCTTGAAGATGCGATAACCGGTACGATTGGATACGTGCCTATATACAACACCGTTCACACTTTTGAGGATAGTATTATCCGTCAGTTGGCGGGGAAAGTCGGGTTTGGGATTGACGCCACCGAAACAATACATGCATCCGGGAATATTCTGGCAACCGGCCAGCTGAAATCCGGCATTGCAACAGGTACAGCGCCTATTACCGTGCTTTCCACGACACTGGTTACCAACCTGAATGCAGATTATTTAGACGGTGAGCATGGTGCTTTTTACCTAAATTGGGATAACTTTACAAACTATAAATCAATACTTGCTGGAAATGGAATGACGGGGGGCGGACTGCTTGATTTGAGCAGGACTTTGACCTTAGGGCTTCCTTCGACGTTGACGAATTCAACGACCAATGCCGTTTCGACTTCGTCGCATACGCATGAGATTGAAACATCGGATCTGATCGCAGGCACGAACATCCATTTCTCCACTTCTGGGGCAGGTGTGATCCTCGGGCCGAGTAATATCGTAATCAGTGCGATTTCGATGCCTTGGAACGACGTAACAAGCAAGCCTACCGATCTGGCCGGTTTTGGGATACTCGACGGGGTCACGTATACGCAGCACATAACTGCTCTGGCATTAAAAGAAAATACTTTTGCCAAAGGCGATATAATCTAGGGCTTCGGGCTGTCTATTACAGGAGGTACGCTCTTAAATAAACTGGTCGGAAGCGATGATGTAACCTTTGCTTTGGAAACGTCTGGCGTAGGCGCCGGCACATACAGATCAGTTCAGGTTGACGTCTATGGTAGAGTGATAGCGGGAAGCAACCCGACATCACTAACCGGATACGGACTGGATTCAACGGTTTACACCAAAACGCAAGTTGATGCCCTGCTTTCCGGGCTAGGTTCAGGGGTCGGAGGGGTAGGAGATGGACTTTATGGTCGAGCTGCTATCTGGAACGGTACGGGATCAATAACAGCAAGCGGGATCATGAATGACAATGGCTTTCAAATCACAATAAACGGGCACCTGGTAATAAACAACGGGATATTCGCGGTCGGTAATTTTTCCAGCGCCCCCTCAGGAGCTGGCCCCGGATCGATCGCATACTCGACCACTGGGCGGTTTTATGGGTTCAACGGAACGGTATGGAAAGACTTCCAATATGGATTATCAACATGGTAAAACTAAATCGAAAAAACAATGAAACTTCATCAATTAAAACAGCTTAAACTTCAAATCGATGCAATCTATTCACAGAGGGCACTTGGCTTAAAGAATGATCTCCGCCTCGGGAAACTGGGACGCTTGGCTGTTGACCACATTGACTACGAAATCAAATTCGATATGATCCGTGGCAAAAAAAAGCTTATCGAATCTGAGGTACTTGATACCCTTTTGAGAGATAAGAAAGAAGGGGTAACTAACGCACTAGTTTTTCAGACCTGTCATCAAAGAGAAGACTATCGAGCCCTGAACAAAGAAGAGAATGAGGTGTGGGAAAGTGAAGTGGAGTTCGATTTTAAACCGGTTGAGGTTCCATTCTCAGATATCATTTACGACCGGTTCAAAGACGACAAAGTACAAGTGACGTTCAGGGACGCCACTTATTCGGTTAATCCATATCTGTCATTACAGGCATTAATAGAACAAGACTTCATCACAATTCAAGAATAAAAATGAAACGATTACTCAGTTTTCTGCTGCTGCTTGTATCAGTTGGCGTCTTGGGGCAAACCAGTAACCTGCCGTCGAGTATGGGCACTTTTACGGTATTCAAGAATGCCAACGCGCATATTACAATTATCAAACCAACCGATTATACGATCCCCAACCCGTTTGTCGAGATCTGGAATAATGGGCAAAAGCTTTCTGATTCAACCAGCATAACGGTATCCAATGACACCGTTAGATTTTCGTTGACCAAAAAGCAGCTGGCGCCATTGAGCCGGAACCCGAAATTTTTTATAGGACAGGTATCCGGAGTTGACACAACCTACATACTGGGGGCCAACATTCAGCCAACAATAGACGTCGGGGTGCCTACAGCCTTAACCAAGACTATCACTCTGCCTGGCAATGTTGTGTTCAGGGTGAACCTCATTGGTGACGCAGCAGAAGCGATACAGGCTTCAATATCGGCGAAAGCCGCAGAGCAGAGTGCATTGACTGCCAAGGCCGTGGCGGAAGCCGCACGTGATGCAGCTCTCATCCAGCCTGGGTTATACGCAACCGAAGCACTTGGCCGCGCTGCGGTAGCTGATGGGCAGCCTTTCAAAGTTCAGGGTGCCGGTGATATGGCGGCTTTCGAATATCGCAGGATAAGCAGCTCGGTTTCCACGCTGATCACAACTTATCCAAGCTCTTCCGCTGTCGACAACCTTACGCAGGTGAGCGTAGGGAGGTTGACGCGGAATTTGCCTGTTCCGCTCACTTTCACGCGGTACCTTTCAACTGGCGTCGCGACCACAGCGGGTAATATGGTCCAGGTAAAAAGCGCGGACCGCAGTGTATCTGTTACCGGCTTTACGGACCAGACGACAAACTCGCTGATCACCGATATGCAGACTGGTGTTTCCAGTTCAGGGTTAACAAAAGTATCGCTCGAATTTACCCCGTCATCACTTGTCACAACGGATCCTCATTTTGGGATTGGTTTCGTCAGTGGGGCGGACAGGATTATCTTCCTTTGGCGAAATACCGGCCAGTTATCTTATATAAAAGCAGGGTTAGCTCCCGTGAACACGATGCTAAATGCAGATGTGATCAGGGATTACGTGGCGACCAATCAACTTAAAATGGAACTGGTCTTCGGTGGCGCGTCCACGACGATCAACCTTTACATTTCCGGGATCCTGGTAACGACCACAACGTCTTCATTTCTTCCAACTGGTGACTTGATCATTGGCGGCCGGGGTAGCATGAACCTGGTGTACACGCTGACGACCGAACAGAACTCAGGCATTCCAGCAGCTTTAAACACGGCCAGGGCGTATACCGACGCACAGATTGCACCCATCGACGTGCAGCTTGCATCGCTGGAAGATAAGGTTTCTGTTTCGTCCGTTTCATTGGCCGGACAGGTTACACCAACTGCTGGCGTTGCCAGCGGCACAGTCCGTACACGTTTTGACGCGCAGCCTATCCCGGCGTTAACGGGAACGATAAAAATCAGCCAGCTTAAAGTTCAGGTAGCGGTGGCAGGGACAGGAAGGGTGAAGGTAATTTCACCAAACGGGCCATATTTTGCTGAGGAATACGGGCTTTCGCATGTTTTTACGACAGGGGAAAACATACTCCCCGGATCGCTGTTCTCTTCCTGGGTTCTGGAACCAGGCTGGTACATAGCCTTTGAACCGACCGGCACGATGCAGTTTTCGGACATAGTAGGCGGTGGGGGTAACAGCTGGGCTATCTTTGGTGATATCACGTCCGTCGCCGCAGTTGGTTCCTCGTATATTCTGCAATACCGGGCTGATCTGGTAGCGAGTACTTACATCAACGAGATCATAGGGAATTTAACGGCAGGCACGGTTCCAGCCTTCTATGTCTCAGATGCTACCGGGAATGACACCAACGACGGCCTTACTGAATCGACCCCATTTAAAACGATCGGCAAAGGGATATCCAGTTGTGTGGCCCGGCCGCCCACGCAGGTTGTAGTATCGGGTGGATCCTACTACGAAACCCTGGACATGTCAATGATCGTGTCAGGTCATATCCGGATCGTGGCGAAAAATAACGAGGTGGTACGGGTAATGGGCAGCCAGAAGTTAACAGGATGGACGAAAACCTCAGGAAGGACAAATATCTATGAAGCCTCATTTGCCGGTACTATCCCCACATGGGCACATACCTCGGACGGTTTACCGCGCATTTTTGAAGATAAAAACCCGTCCAAATTGATACCGGACGCAGAGGTGCATCCACTCCAAAAAGGACTGACGCACAGATTGCCCTATACAGAGATCGGGCAGGTAGTGGCCGGTGTCGACCTTCCAGCAACGTTAACCGCTCTGGATGCAGCACCCGGGAAATACTACCTATCAGGCGGAAAGGTTTACCTGAACGCTTCCGGCAGCACAAACCCCGCGTCAAATGGGTTTGATTACCATATCCCGGTTCGCGCAACCAACATTGTCCCTTCCTCCGGCAATCCGGGTGCATTGGCCAGGGTGGACTATGAAAATATCCGGTTCATGTTTTCAACGTCCGGCCTGATTTCTTCCGGCTTTTCATTGGTCACGCGCATAAACTGCACTGCGATGGGGGTGGTCGACGCAAACGGAGGTTTCCGTGATGATGGCGCACATGTGATCAGCTACAAAGACGAAGCGGCCGGATGCAGTAACGACGGGTTTAACCAGCATTATGATGCCTATAATGGCAACCATCCAACGGACGATTTACGGCGCGGGGTTGGGTTAGGCATTTACTACGAGGTATGGGCGCACGATAACGGTGATGATGGCATGTCGGGGCACATCCGGTCAGAAATAACGGTTTACGGGGGGTTGTCTGAAAACAACACAGGCGGCGGCGGGTTCACCCCAGCCAATGGCGGCGGGTTTAAAGTTTACAATGCATTAGCCCGTACCAATAGCATCGGGTTCAGCATGACCAACAGCTCCGCAGGATCAGGGCGCAACCACACATCTTTACTTGCTGTTAACTGCTATGCCATAAATAACACGGTTGGGTTTCAGAATAACTCTGAGTCGGGCGCAATCATGGACCTGCGTAACTGCGTAGCCCGGGAATCGTCTGTGTTCAATTACCGGGCCACATCGGCAGGTGCGATCCTGAACGCAAGCAACTGTCTTTCTTCTCATACCAATTCTGCCAAACATAAGTCGGCAGGGACCGGGACGATCAACGTCATCAACGATCCGGTCTTGGCGCCGTAGTAAAATTTCATACACCAAACTAAAAAGAAGGAATGTCAACACAGCTTAAAATCAATCACGTCAGTGTCTCGGTTCGGGTAGATTACGAGGACACCAGCGGAACGGAACCTACCAAACATGTTTTTAACGATTCTGTCTCACTGAACTTCCAGGATGAGGCAGATCTGAACCGGGCTTTAAACGATAAGCCACACTTTGCGGCGGTCCTGCCGAAACTGGTCAAAAAAATGATCAGTTCGCACGACCCGGATAATAAGAATGCCAAGAAGTTAATCAAAGACCTCGGGCTATAATCCGGGCAGTATCATTCATCAACAAACATGAAAAAAATCATCCTATGGCTTATGGCCATCTTGCCGGTACTATGTGCCGCGCAAACCATTACCGTCCCGCTACCGCCTGGGATAGTCTATCAAAGCCAGCTCGAAAAGACAGATGCCCGGCTTGATAGCCTGGTTAAAGCGCTACGCGGGGTAGTCGTTCCACCTCCTGTTATTCAGGATCCGGTTGCGGTGAAAGATTCCTGTGTATATGGGCCAAACATCGCCGGCATTTCCAAGATCACGAACACCGGCGCGGTGCTGCTTTTCGATGCCTTGCAGGTAACGGATATCAATTACACGATCACCAATGAAGTCGGCGCCCCGCTTTACACAGATAGCCTGTTAAACCTTCAATCCAACTCGGTACCATTCAAATACCAGGCGTTCCCGAACGGGTCGTATTATTTAAAGATATCCGGGCGCAGCTGTTTAAGTAAGGTCAGCCAGCGCAAATTCACGATCACAACTACCGGAGGCGTAGTAGTACCGCCTCCGGTAGTTGTGGATCCGCCGCAGCCATCTGTCGGCGGTCGCGAGTTCTACATGAATGCTACTGGATCAGGTTTCGATTTAGACGCTCCGAATGGTATTGGCATCGAATGGCAGAAAGCGGCCGAGATTTTACTGAACCTGGAATGGAAGGGTGAGAAGTTTAAAGGCATCACTGGTATCCGACTAAATACCCGCTGGTACGCTTACGAGCCGAAGGACAATGTTTACCGGGATGATGTACTTGTACGTGCTCTAGAATGGTGCAAAGCACGGGGTATTAAACTTGCTATCTGTATCGTGTTATGGCGTGCGGAGGGGGACGGAATGTTTCCGGACGGACATAAGACGATGTTAGCTAATGGAGAAAGATGGACGGATAATCCCGGGTTGCCATCAATACCACAGATTTATATGCCGTCGATGAGCAGCGATTTGATGCATACGAAGCTAGAACGCGTCACCGCACACATGGGATCAGTCATGGCCAGTTATGGGAATGTAGCGGGTTACATATCCATCGTCACTGCACCTACCGAGGAGTTTCAGTTGGTCAGGCGAGAGGAACCAATGACCATTTCCGGATTTGCTGACGTAGATAAAGAGAAGTGGGCCATCTGGTCAGGCGGGCAGCCAATGCCCACTTATGACGAAGTTCGGAGCGAAGAACAGCTAAACTACTTTACGTCAACACCAAAGGGGCAATCGTTTTATCTCTTCCAGACAGATGCACTTCGTAAAACGCAAGTAGCCGCAACCAGAGGAGCCAGGAAAGGGGGAGTGCAAGCATGCGGCATGTACGCCGGTATCGGGGCACCTTCGGGAGTTTTTGATTTTAGCACGAAACTGAATACGATTTTCAGTGCCGGCACACCTGATCAGCCGGATATTATATACAGCTCGGAAGGCGGTAGCCATACACAGAATTGGAAACTGATGGCCACGGATCTCAATCTGGGAACATTTCCGGGCGCAAGGGTAGCCATTGAATTTGATTGGGATGACGTATCGTGGAGCCAAGCAGGTTTTGGTAAGGAAGAGGGTTTTAACCCATATCTTTTATACAACTACACCGAATCATTTCATCGAAGAGGCGGCGACATACCACACTTGGCCATGGGTTACCCGGATTATATTCTCCGCCAAATGGCTGAACCATTGTACATGATCAAAAAGAAATTCCGCGATACGAATGAAGGCATGACCGGCATCCAGCAGGGCACGGAATTTGTATTTCCCATTACTCGGTATAGCGGGTTACAGGGGTTCCGTCAGGAATGGTACGACCGGGGCGGTGGCATCAACAAGCAGGTAAAATTCAAACTTCAATGAGTGATAATACCCGGCTCCGGATTGATCAGGCAGCACTGATCGTGGCAATTGCCGGACTGTGCATATTAGTCGTGTTGCTGACCTGACAATGTAACCCACCCGCTACGATGGACAATAAGGAAGATAAATTAACAGATCTGGCCGAAAAGAAACCAGGCCTAGCCCTTGTTTATGGAATGGCTGTCGTGATCAGCGTATTGTCAGGAGTGGTCGTATTCCAAAACTTTCAAATTGAGAAGTTGCAGCGCGACATTCGGACGATCAGCGATAATTTCCAGAAGCGAGAAGATAAGATCCGGGCTGAGGCGCAATTTGAAGTAAGCGCGCAGTTTGAAAAACGGATTGAGCAATATGAGTCAGCCCGGGAGAAAGAGGAAAAGAGGATTTTAGAATTGAGCGGCAAGTTTGATGCAATCCTGAGCAAGGCTACATCGACTGATTCAAAGTTTGACAAGATCGAAAAGAAAGTAAAAACGTTTTCAGGTGAAACTCAAAAGATCGAAGAGATCATTCAAAAATGAAAAACCGTATCATGAGTACCTTAATGTCGGCGGCGCTGATCATTCTGTTCATGAGCACCAATCCGACAGCGTCCCAGGAGAATCCGGGAGATGTGAAAACCGACACTGTGCCCGCCGGGAAACCTGCGTTATCAGACTCAACAAGCAGGATTGTTTCAAATGATAGCCTTTTAAATGCAGTCAGCGAGAAGGGTGATAGAGCATTGGAGAAGGTCGACGCGAATTACACCCGCGGCGGGAAGTTAGAATTAAAACTCGACCGCTTGATCAGCAGGCAAACAAAGATACGGATGCAGCTTGTACCGGTCGAAATTAAGGCATCCTTGCCGAATCCCAGACCTGTAACCCCATTATCGGTAGTAACCGATTCAATTCAAATCAAGCCGGTTGAGATGGAAAAGCCCAGCTGGTGGAGGCGTATTTTTAACTGATCAGTATGGAAATTCAAGTCATTCGGAAGTGGAGAGGCAAAAACTCCACGCTTTCTACCATTGTGCTCGATGGGAAGCAAGTCGGCTATTGCCTGGAAGACGTCGATCGTGGATTAACACAGGAAATGCCATTGCCTGACATCCAGAAAATTAAGATACATGGCCGCACCGCGATTCCAGAAGGTAGATATCAGGTTTTGGTAACGCACTCGATGAGGTTTAAAAAGCTGTTACCTATACTGCTTACCGTTCCCGGGTTTTCTGGTATCCGGATACATTCCGGTAATGGACATAAGGATACAGAAGGTTGCTTACTGCCTGGACTGAAATACCAGCACATCAGCGATGAATACCAGGTGACAAACAGCCGGGATCTGTTCAATTCCCTTTTTACCCAAATACAAGCTGCACTTCGCGCAAAGTCGGAGGTGTGGATTAATATCACTTCAAACTACTGAAACATGTTCAATGACTTATTAAAAGCAGATGACAATGATGTTGAAACCGTGATCATCTGTTCCGGAGGTGGGGCACTTGGACTATGGCAATGGACCGTACTGATGGAACTAGCAAAACGATTCAAAATCTCCATGATCTGCGGTTGCTCTGCGGGCAGCCTGAACGCTTTTGCTTTCGCCAAAGGATTGTATATGGAAACCACAAATTTGTATAATCAGGTATTTCAAAGCAATGCAAAGGAAATTTTCAGTGAAGGTATTCTAAGGCTAAAAAATGGAAACCTTGACGTGAATTGGTTTAAAGCCATTCCAACAGCCTTGTTTAAGAGCAAATCAATCAAAGGACTGATGGGCAACGGGCCACTGCTGGAAACGCTCAAAGAGCTCAATAAAATGAAGCCTGGGTTTGCCTATGGTGTAGATTTTGGTTTCAATGCGACCGATATGAAAACCGGCAAAGTGATCGACTTTTGGCCAGAGGATTTTGAAGACGATGATAACTTAATGAAAGGGGTAACGGCGTCCGCCACGATACCCGTACTTCTGCCTTTGGTGCATGGCGTCAAGTCGAAAAAAGGCACGTTTGATCATCTCGGGGATGGAGGCGTTGCTGAGGGAACGCCGATGGCTATGATGTTCCGGCGAATGAAGCCGGGCCGCAAATACCGGGTGATATCCATCAACTGCAATACCAAAGATATGGTTGAGGCTGATCAGCTCGACAACATATTCCAGATCGCTCAGCGAACCATGGCCATTATGATGAACCAGGTTTATCAGGGTGATTTGGATGTCACGATGTTGAAGAATGAAATATTGAAAGACAACCCGGGTAAGGATGGGATGATCTTCGCACCGGTTCATATAATCGAATGTTCCGATCCGCACGGCTCCCTCAATTTCACACAACAATCCTACATTTCGATGATCGACAGCGCACGCCGGGATGTTCAGAAATTCTGTGCAGAATACAGTCAGGCGGTATAAGTTCGGTTTAGTTATGGTGTATAAAAAAGGGGCTTATGGCCCCTGATTTATTTACGGATAGGATGCGGTTTCAGTTAACAAAGGGCTTGATTCATTGTGTAACGATCCGATGCGGACGTTTCAGGGAGAAACAGTGCTGCCGAAATAATCTTATTATATTCGTTTTTCATCTTTTTCGCCTTACCGAACGCTTTGAAGATGCCTTTAACTAAAAGTAAGCTCACGAAATGTTGGTCCTTCATGTACAAAAATAAAGCCTTGATTAGGTCGCTTTGAATTCGCACAAGGTCTAAGTTTTTTGCTGTGCTTTCTTCTACCTTCATGCGAAATTCATTTAAACCTTCAGCATCGTCTCTGTGAAAGAATTTGCTAAGAAAAACGAATGGGAAAGTTAAGAAATAACTCTTTTCTAGCGTCTTTTCAATACTAAGTATGTGGTATTTGAAAGCAAAAGAGTTAGGATCAACCTTTCCATCTAAGGCTAAGATCACTAAGCGATCTTTAATCTCGCTAACATTGTTTCTGAATTTCTCGTGAGCGAATTTCTGATGTTGTCTCTTCCAATACATTCCGATTGAAAGAAATATGATAATATAGGGTAGTGCTTCCATCGTGTTTCCGAATTGTTTCTAATGGATAATTACTTTTTAGCTGCTTTGCTTTCTCTTGCGAGTAATCTTTTTTGAAGATCGTTGTTCTGGACTACCATCCGTTCGTTTTCTCCCTTCGCAACCTTTAAACGAAGTGAGTAATAAATATGCTGTACAACACTACAAATAATTAAGGCGATAACAACCATGCCAAATGGGAATGGATTTTCGCTAACTCCTTTAAATAGTATATACTTATCTATGAACTCTTGTTTCTGTATCGAGGATCCGTTGAGGAAGAAAATGGTACAAACAAAGGTTACTATAAATCCTGGTAAGCCGATTTCTTTTATTATGCCCGCGCATGCGAGTGCAATTTGAGGAAATCCTATTTCAGTTGTCTTCTTTGACCTTGGGGTTTTTTGTGGTTCTTTAACTGGGGCAGGCATCAGTAGTAAAAAGTTTATCCATAAGTTGAGTTTACGCTGGTAACAGTGCTTTGATCAGAAAGTTATGTAGAAATGCCTTTATACTCAAAAAGTAATAAAAAATCTCGATATTATTTATTAACTGGTTAAAAAAGATCCCTGTCGTTTAGGATTTGAGCGCAGTTCATCTAAATCCTACCCTTTGCATGATACCTAAAACGCCTCATTTCGTCCCTGATCAAGCCTACTTCGTCCCAGTTGGTTTGTAGGCGCCACCGGGCAGAGTATGTTTGTCCATACAATAAGCTGATCCGGACGAAGCCGCGACATCCAGTCAGCTGAGGCGAAGTACATAAATCAGGGGGCCACGACTGAACAGGGCCCCTGATTTATTTCAAACCTAGCATACTGCTTATCTGCGAATTAAGTTGGAATGATTATTGTAAAGTGCCGCAGCCACCAAAACAAAGGAAACAATGAAGACCAGCTTTGAGAGAGTAACTGCTATAATGAACCAGTATGAGCAGAAAAGATCCACATTGACAGCCAGCCAAGCCGCTGAACAGGAATCGTTGAATCCGGGAGCCTACCATATATCGTCCGGCCTTCGAACCCAGCACATATGTCAGTTGATGGACTTACAGATCTCAGTCCTTCGCGATCTTGCTGATCGGGATCTAAATTCCGAGGTATGAACATCTTGTTAGAAATCGTTTAATTCTTCTGGGTACATAATTGGTTCAAACTCGTTTTCTCGGATGGCCTTGATCTAGCCTGTTCCCGACAATTATTTTCCAGTAGCATTAAGCATGTTTGGCTCGGTTTTAATAACTCGTCCTGCCTACTCAATCCAGCGATATCATGAACAAGAATGGGCACATCATTATAATAGAAGATGATCCAGACGATCAGTTTTTAATGGAAGAAGCCTTTCGTACCATAGAGTGTTCTAACGAACGGGTCTATTTTCATGATGGGCTTTCGGTCTTGGAGTACTTTAATAGTTCCAATAGTGTCCCATTTCTCATACTTTCGGATATAAATATGCCAAAACTTAACGGTTTTGAATTACGGGAGGAGCTTAACAACTATGTCAGGTTGAAGTTGGAATATATCCCTTTCCTGTTTTTTACTACATCTACCAATGAGCAAGCAGTACACGATGCTTACAGCACGTTAGCGCAAGGTTTTTTCGTAAAGGCTGACCAATTTAGTGAGTTGCAGCAAATATTGAAGTTGATTGTAACTTATTGGAAGAAGTGCATAGTCCCAAACAGCATATAGTGAGAAATCCGTAGGGGCATTTTAGCGTGGGCAACGCCTTTCTTCGCAAATCTCGACTCAATCTGATCTAGCTTGCGATGCATCTCCATATTTGAAGCTTCAAGCATTATTATATAGGACCGGATCTTGTCCGTACACTCTTTGACGTCTTCTAAAATGTCAAGATAGTTTTGAAAGTCCCTTAATTGGCGGTTGGTTTCTGGCTGCATTCTGGTCAATTAAAAGTGGAGATTGGCCATGCGTAAATTTTGTGCCAGTAACAGCATCCGGAAACGGTGCTTTTCAACAAATGGGATTAGAAGCAAAAATCCTGACATAATTTTATTGTTTTACTAGGAAACCCAAAGATTGAAACCACTATGAATAAAGATGGTGAAATAGTCATTATTGAGGATAACCACAACGATCAAACCATATTTGAGGATATCTTCAATTCGCTTTCATACACGAACAAACGCGTTTATTTCTCGAATGGACTTGAAGCTTTGCAGTATTACATGGCAAAAAAGCCAAGCCATTCATGATCCTACTGACATTGACTTGCCGGTCTTAAAAGGTCTGGAGTTAAAGGAGAAGCTACATAATGATTCGGAGCTCGCATGGAGATGCATACCGTATTTATTTTTCCACAGCTGTCGACCAAGAAACGGTTATTGATGCTTACAGCAAATCCGCACAAGGATTTTTTATTAGACCTACATGCGTTGATTAATGATGAACTGACCCTCGCCACCACATTAGCTAAAATACACCTAATTGTTTCCGGGATATTTAAGAGTCCCTAGTTTGCTTTTTAGCTAGCCCTTTAAATAATACAAGTCAGTCATTTGCCCAGTTCTTTTGCGTCGCTTTTTTATTGTGACTACCTATGCAGTAAAAAACACCATGTCCCTATACGGCTATACCTTCATTAAAGAGATTGAGAAATTCAATATTGACTCCTATGTTCCGCACCTGGGTTGGTTGAAACCGAAAATAATGACCTTGAAAATCTATACCCGTAGCCGGTCTCTTTCTTTCTACTTGCACGACGAACTGACTGATAGGCTTTATGAATTCTATGCTGACGATCCTAAGAAACTAAAAAGTAGTGAGGAGTATGAGAAAGTTGTAAGGACGTATTTGCGTACGTATCCAGATGATGCGATTCTGTAGTTTGCCCATTCGAGCCAGACACAGAATCCTGCTGCCGAACTTGTCTAAAAGATATGAACTTCGTATCATTAAGGATGCCAATTCAGAACCATCGCAAAATAACAATGCACTCACCGGAAGAGGACCCATCAAAGATCAAGGAATTCGGGTACCTCACAATAAAAGAACGGCTCATAAAAAGATTTGTGGTCGCCAGGGATGTCCTCGGTAAGCACTGGCGGGATGAGCTGGCCGAGAGCGACCCTTTCTTTAATACGAAGCTGGGGGCTGATTTCATGGGATCAGTATCACAAGCCATTTCAGACACCTCACGAGGTCACGTCGACCGTATTGAGCGGGTAGTCGTTGCAATGGAGAAGCTTGCCGGGATAAAGATTACCCGTGTAGTTTGATCTTTGACACCAAAAAAAGAGGCCGAAGCCTCTCTGAAATTTCCTGTACGTAACCTGCTCCGTCCTATTTGGCTTTGCTAGAACCTTTGATCTTGTCAGCCATCAAGGTAATCGTCGTAATGTATTCACTTATAAGTAAACTCCTTTGACAAGTAGCGCGAAAACGAGCCTGCAAATCTACTGAATGGTCAAATAACCGCTTCACATGCGAAATACTGTTGGAGATTTCCATAGTGGAAGTTTCGAGTGGTAGATATGTAAGTTACACAAACTAACTCACTAAATCCCAAATACTTCAATATCCCAACCTGTCAGTTTCTATCCATTTGTCTCAAGCGGTATATAGTTGCCTGTAAAATCATAGTAGCCGGATGCCCCGATCTTTTCAAAAAAGTACTTCGGATGAATCATAATTGTGTTATGTTTTATTGACCCTAAAAAAAGGGTAATAACTATCCAAAAGCAAGCAGTTGAGAATCAACCTTAAACAGTTCAATAAATTACATAGTGTTTTTCTTTTGCGCGCCTTTGTTACTCACTCGCGTCCGTGAAACTACCGTGCTATCTCTAAGATCCATGGACTCACCTCCTCCTTTTTTTAATCCGGTGCTCTGCCATAAAAGCGTTAAGATCCTCCCGGAGGTAAGTGACTTTTTTGCCATGCTGAATAAATGGTATCTGTAGGGTATCCTTCAAATCGTGAAGCGAGCTTGATGAATACCCTAAATAGAATGCAGCTTCACGGTGCGTCAGGATATCCGGCTTGGTGCGGTCCTTAACCAGTTCTTGAACCTGTTCTGTCAGGCTATCAATCTTTGCGATAAGCCCGTCCCAAAGCGCCTTTTCGATTACTATGAGGTGGTGATCCATCATGAATTCCGTTTTGCTTTGATTGGTTTCTCTACTATTCTGTTCGCCGCTTCTTTGTCGATTGCCTGAACCGTTTTGATAGGATTGCTCAGGAGACAGTTTTCGAGCTTCTCTCCTTCAAAGAAGGGTGCTCCGCCAGTAGGTCTTGAGTGCGGGATCACTGAGTTAATTGCCAATTTCAAAATGTAGCACTTGGAGTAACCGGTATACATAATTACCTCTTCGAGGTTCAAAACTCGTTTTGTCCAGTATGCGGATGGGCCAGATGGTTCATCCAGGCTAGGATTCTCATTCAATTTCTTTTTGGGTGCTTTCATTGTCAATTGAAGTAAATCTGGATATGTGAATAATCACTGAAAGCTGCGCTATTCTACAACTTGGCTTTCTTCTTTGGACGTTGACTCAATTTGCACTTTCACTGCCTCTCGTACTCGGGCAGGAATCACACTTGCTACATACTTTGCTGCATTTTCATCTTCAAAACTGGATAAATACTTTTGCGTTGTGAGCGGGCTACCGTGCCCGTATGAGTCTTGAATGAATTTAAGAGGAGCACCCGCGTTCATCAGTGCGGTTGCGTTCGAATGACGTGCTTCGTAAACTCGAACCGGAAAGTTGAATTTCAAATCTTTCGCAATTAACCGCATGTGCCGGTTGATATTCCACGTAACTTGGTTAACCACTTTTTTTTCTTCCTCAGGATCGGCAGAAGTTTTTAAAAAGTCAAAAAGATGATCATCAGGATCGCGATCGTCGCTACGCCATTGCTCGATAATTTGCTCTGCCTCAGGAAGTAAATAAATTGTAATTTTGGCTACGTCCTTACGCTTAGTTTCAAACGTTTTGTCTCGGTAGAATTCTATGAGCCCGCTTGAAGGTATATAATCTTTATTCCTCAGCTTACATAAGTCCATGATATTGATGCCGTTACACATGTAAACCAATAGCCACATATCCCTGTACTTTTGGCGTGAACTCCCATATTCGCAGGCATATTCAAAAATGTCCGCAATCTGTTCTTTATTCAGAGCCTTTTTAGTGTTAAGAACGTTGGCTATCTTATATCCCTTCTTCGATTTGTTGGCAAATGGATAACTGGCCAAAAACTTATCATTCTCGCTTTTGGCGTCATTCCAAATCTTTCGGATGTAGCGAGTATAAATAGAAACGGTTGTAATTGAAGCCGGGGACTCCTTGACCACCTTTTCCTTCGCCATAGCGACTTCGGTGGACGTTCGACGTTTTCCATCCACTTTAAACTTGGGAGCCTTCCCAAATTGCAGCATCCACTTTTCATAGTTTCGAAGGAACAATGGAGTAATGATCATAATTGGCAACGTGGCCGCTTCCGGAGTCTTCGCGAGTTTCGCATATACCGCATAACGCCGTAAGCTGGCGGCCGTGCTTTCGTGAAGACTGCCGTTACTGATATCGCCTTGCTCTCTCAATGCCTTGCCCCGAGTCATTAACGCAACGATCATGTCCGCATCTGTTGGAGTAGTATCCTCCGGCACGAAATCCCCAGCCAGCGTCCTTGCAAAAATTTCAAATGTAAAATAATCTTCAATTTTGGCAATTATTTTTTTTGCCTTAAAAAGTAAGCCCTCTTTTTCATGGCCTGTATTCTGATCAATATACGAGTCGGCGTAAACTTGATTCCACAGTTCACGCTTAGAGTCTTTGAATCTTCCGGTTATACCACCCTTGAATTCTCTCAGAAATTCCGCTTCGTCATTAGTAATTTCAATACCAGTTGCATATTCCTTTTGTTTACCCCGGTAGTAAACTACATATTTGATGGAGCAATAACCGTCGCGCATACGTCTTTTGTCGAAGTACAAGCTAACTGATGGTTTTTTAAACATTTCATTTCACGATGAATATCACGATGTAAATGTAGTCAATGTACACATATCAGAAATTAACAAAGCTAAATATATTTTATAAAATGCTCAAAATGAGCACAAAGTACGCATTCTATAAAGTACTGTCAACAACGAAAACACTATTTAACTGACTTGTAATCAGTAGGTCGTTGGTTCGATCCCGACTGGGGGCTCTTGAAAATCAAAGGGTTAGCTATTTAGCTAACCCTTTTTTTATGACTTGTTCCAACCTGACCTGCCCGCAGAGATGATGTAGGAGATAGGAATCCCCACCGCAGCAATCACAATGGCTATTCCGAGTAATGCCGAGCTGGGGTCGGGGAGTGGTGAGCCGGAAAATGCGATCCGCAAGACTCCCAGGTTCATGACCAGCCAAACGAAGATCCCGTAAAAGATTCCACTTAGCAGTTTCCGGTTACGCAGAAACGCCAGATTCGGATAGATCAGGTAATAGAATGCCGAAAATATGAACGCGATCAGGAAATGAAGCAGCAGGCCGGCCAGTACCATGGGCGTACCTCCCGAAAATGCGGATTTACCGAAAACGCCGCTCGCAATCGACATGAGCAATGCCGACGGACTCGTCTTTTCCATTACGATCGCATATATCAAAATGGCAGCCAGTATGTCCAATGCGCCGGCCACGAAAGCTGCGCGGAAGATTGTTGCCAGTACATGCCCCATTTGACTTTTAGCCATATCATTCGGTGTTTAAGGTCTTCAATACTCAATTCATAAAAATTGAATTTGTCGGGATTTTATCGGCTTTTACGAAAGCTTGCCGGTACTTCTGTTTCAATTTCACGAGTTGCCCCGATTTTCCCTGAGCTTCCAGACTCTGGTGCAGCCCAACCAGCGACCAGCCATTATCCGGGTTGAAGTTCAGATCTTCCCGGTAAATTTTCTCCGCAGAAGCCGGTTTTCCATACTTCAAAAGGTATGCGCCCAGGAATTGTCTTGCCGGGATCGGCCAATCTTTTGGTTCGGTATAAATCAGTTTATCTTCGGCGGCTACGGCTTGTTCCAAGGATTTGATCGCTTTCACCTTTTCATTATTTGTGAAAAGAATGGCACCTTCCAGTATCTTTTCGGCAATGGCGGCGATCTGTACTGGTGAGTTAAATGGAATTCGTCTTTTTGTGAGCACTGGATCTTTGGCCTTCAATTTTAGTCTTTCCAGTGAAGCGGAAGCAGAATCTGTTTTGCCTGTATGGATGTATGCCAGACCATCTGCAAAATCCGCCAAAAGACCTGCATAAACCCAGCGACTGTCGGGAGTAACGTTGTCTTTTAAAATTTCTTCCCATTTCCCATGTCTTACCATGGTCATCACCGGTAGCATGTACACATACTGATCATACGTACCCTCGGGGCTGGGAGCTACACTTTTCCGGCTGCGTTCGGCATAATGCATCGCGTCTTTATACATGCCGCCGGTGAGAGCACAGTACGTTTGTACGGCAAAGTAATGCGGGGACTGTTTTGCAAGGTCCAGGTTTTTGGCCAGCAGGTCATAGTACCGCAGATTATCATCGGCGAGGTTGTTAACCTCCGCGCCTTTGGCATAAAGCCCGCTTCGTTCATAAGCATGGCTGGACATATGCACCATATGCGCAACGCCAGGCAAAAGATCCCTTAATGTCTCGGCGCCACCCAAAGCGAGTCCGGGGTTGCGAGAAGCTTCCGTGAGGTGTATGTAATAATGCAGCGCTGCGGGATGCTTTGGGTTTCTTTTCAGGACTTTCTCACAGAGTGCTACCACCTCGGGCGTCCACAGCTTTGCTGATCCGTCTTTATTCCAGAAGTCCCAGGCATGTATCAGCATGATTGCATCGATGTATAACATTTTGTATTCATCGTGTGGATCTGACGATACCAGTAGTTTCAGTTTGTCGGCATAAGCTTTATTTAAGGCCGCACGGTCCGAATCGGTCGGATCTGCCGAGTAGCGGACATTCATAGCTTCGATGAGCTTCTTTTCCCTGGCCGGGGCAGTTTCCGCATGCTGATTCATTAATTCAAGTACCTGTGGAATCGTTTTCGGTTTCGTGTAACTGTGGGCAGCATTGTAGTATGGTCCCATCGTCAATGCCTGCCCCCAGTATGCCATCGGACTGGAAGGATCAAAACGGGCCGACTCTTTAAACGAGGCCAAAGCTTCTTTAAAGTGGTAGCTGTAATACATACTCAGTCCCTGATTGAAATAGAATTGCGAGCTGTCGGATTTGGTAGAAACCGGATACTCATAATTACCCCACCCCGGAAGTGCCACAATAAATTTTCCATCCGCCATCGGTTGCAGTCCGGTGACAGGTACAGCGCCGCAAATAGCAATTTCTGCATTGCGGACCGTAGTATTTATTTTTCGGGCAGGCTTTTGGAGAAGTGCAAATCCAAGCAACAGAGATAGAAAGGTGAGAGGTAAAATGATCAGTTTCATTCGTAAGAAGGCGGTTTTAAGCAAGTCTGTTAAGGAAATATAATAAATATTGTCGAACTATTACGTTATTGCGCTGAGGCGAAAATCTTATAGAAAATATGTTTAAATTCACACTAACTAACAGGCAATGACGAATCAAATACAATATGCACGTTTACAACATATCGTTAGCCATAGCAGGTATTTTTTTCAATGCTTATTAGTCCGGGATTAGTATGAACGACATCAGCAAGGTCTTCAAAGGGATGTCCACTCCGACCATGGTGTTGGTGCCGGATGCTCCGGTTTTTACGGTTTCGAACGTAAATGATGCGTGTTTAGCCTTAAAAGGCAAGTCAGAAGAAGATTTAGTTGGGCACAGCCTGGCACAGGCGTTTCCGGATATGCCGACTTCTCTCAGGGATGTGTGGATATCATTGCTGCATCAGGTTCAAAAGGATGGTCTTGCTAACCAGACGCCAGTGTTTAAAATGGCTTCTGTCAGACCTACCGGAACGAAGATCTGCGACAAGTTTTACATGATTTCCAATACACCCATTTTTAGCGATCAAAATGAGGTAGAATTTATCGTCGCACAAATTACGGACGTGACGAATGCGGTCGATTTTCAGCGGAATGAGAGCATCACGACTAATGCCAGACTTCTGGATGAAACCCAGCGGATTGCCCGCGTAGGCGGCTGGGAGGCCGATCTGATCAATTTGGTCCTGACCTGGTCAGATGTAACGAAGGAGATTTTTGAGGTTCCCCGCGATTACACGCCAACCGTTGAATTCCATGAGAATTTTTACAAAGCCGGTCCAAACCGTGAAAGGTTTATCACCGCGATCAACGATGCTGTTCTGCACGGGGATTTTTTTGATCTCGAATTAATCATCCATACCGCAAAAGGAAACGATCGGTGGATTCGCATTACAGGCAAGGCGGAACTTGTTGGCGATGTCTGTACCCGCGTTTATGGAGCTGTACAGGATATCCATGAGCGAAAAACGGTGGAGGACATCGAGCATCTTGAGAAAATTATTCTGGAAGTTCAGTCCGGCGCGGACTCTTCCATTCAGAATTTGCTTACTCAGTACCTCATCGGGATCGAGCAAATTTTCCCTCAGATGAAATGCGCGGTCACCGGGATCGTGAACAACCGGCTTGTGAACTGGTCTTCGCCGTCGTTACCGGCTGATTATATCGCATCCATTGAAAATATAGAAATTGGAAGCAACGCAGGTTCGTGCGGGACCGCTGCATTTTTTAAGCAAAAGGTTGTTGTTAGTGACATTTCTACCGATGAGCGATGGGCGGATTACAAGGAAGATGCGTTACGGTTTGGCTTAAAAGCATGCTGGTCGCACCCGATCATGAATTCGGATGACGAAGTTGTGGCCACCTTCGCAGTATATTATGAGAAAATCAAAGCGCCGGATGAAGACGAGATCAAAGTAATCGATCGCTCGATTTCCATTATTAAGATCATCCTGGAAAACCGGCAGATACACGATGAGCTTCTTGCCAGCGAATCGAGGCTCAGAGGGCTCGTGGAGGCGCAAACCAATTACGTAATTCGCACAAACCTCGATGGGAACTATACCTATTATAACAAGAAATACGAGGAAGACTTTGGGTGGTTTTACGAAAATAAAAATTTTATCGGTGTTAACTCCATCACTGCGGTAGTACCGGCTTACAGAAAGCAGGTCACGGATACCATCGTGATGTGTATAAAAAAACCTGGATCCATTTGCCCCATTGAGATCGATCAGGTAATGCAGGACGATAAGGTACGCTCCGTATACTGGCATTTTGTTGCATTGGCCGATCATGTCAGCAATATTGTTGAGATCCAGTGCATTGGAATCGACCTTTCGGAGCGGAAGCAGACTGAGAATGCATTGAGAAAAAGCAATGAACGCTATGAGCTCATCAACAAGGCAACCAACGACGCTACTTACGATTGGGACCTCGCCAATGATCACATTGAGTGGGGGGACGGATTTGTCCGGCTTTTCGGATTTGAGGTAGATGGAAGTCCGTATCCCGCCGAAAAGTGGCTGCAGCAGATCCATCCGGCAGACAGGCAGTTTACCGAGGAGAGTCTCGATGTGAGCCTGGCGGACCCGAGGCAGCTCAAATGGACTGCGAAATACCGTTTTGCAACAGCAAACGGGCTTTATTCTTTCGTAGAAGAAACCGGCTATATCCGTCGCAACCGGACTGGCAAGGCAGTAAGAATGGTCGGCGTTTTGCGTGATGTGACCGATCGAGTTCGCTATATCAGCGAAATTGAAGAGCGGAACAAGAAACTGAAAGAGATTGCATGGATGCAGTCGCACGTGATCCGCGCCCCGCTCGCCAGAGTCATGGGCCTGGTAGACCTTTTGAAAAATTATTCCAATACCGAGGAAGAAACACTCGAGCTGCTGGAACATTTACTCGCGTCGGCCAATTCCCTGGATGAAATCATCAGAGATATTTCTGCCAAAACAGAGCAGGTGACCTAAAACCCGTATTTCACGCCGAATGACAAATTTACAATGTCACTGAGGTTCAGAAATGCGCGGTTTTGCACGTAACTGACGAGCAACAAATCATACGTACCCAGCTCGTAGTAAAACTCAGCACCCCGGGCCCGGCTTTTCCTGATAAAATTCTTCCCTACTTTCCCGCCCACGTAAGCTCCCGGCCGGAATGTAGTAGCCCACCAATAGTACCCCTCCGGATAATAAGCTGGCCATTTAGTATCAAATTGAGGTCCGAATGTGTAGCTCAGGTAAAAACCCAGCGAAAACGGTGCCACATAGTAATCGGTTTTAACCGGAATCCTCCATGGCGAGTAGGTCGTTTTGCCGGTAATGGTTACCAGTGCATCTCCCCCGAATTTTTGGGGTAAAAAACCAAAAAGAATGTCCGTTTCCAGTGTCTTGTTTCTGGACGAATAGCCCGGACCTCCTGATAGGAATCCAATTCCGCCCGCAAACTGTAATTTCATGTGATCCGGCAAATACCACTTTTTGCTTTTCTGAAAGGTCTCAACTCGTTGACCGAAACCACTCATTGTGGTAGCTAACATGAACAGTAATAGATATTTATACATAATTTTAATATTCAACCCGGACGACATGGTGACCTCCTTTCCAAACTTTTACGATCATATAACCTCTGGCCCCGACATTGGTGGTGACGTAATAATGAACTCCGTCATTGTAAAACTCACCGTCATTAAAACCATGTTTATGTCCGTAAAGACTCAGATTTACATTCGGATTTGACCCCAGCAGATCAGTATACTCACCTTCCAGTTTCCTGTCAAAGTCCCCATCATACGGCGGAACGTGACCGACTACGATGATATTTTTGTTTTGAGGATTGTTGCTCAGCTGGGATCGGAGCCACGAAATATCCGGTACGGTACCGTCAAATGCATATTCACGTGAATTGGTATTGATAAACACAAATCGGTAATCCCCGTATTCGAAAGAGTAGTCGAGCGGACCGAATATTTTGCGATATGAGGCTGGTCCGTTAGCGACAATGTCGTGATTGCCAATTACAGTGAGGTAGGGTGTTTTCAGGTTCTGCATAATTTTGTTCACCCATTTGAACTCCTGATTAATCCCAAAATCAGAAATGTCGCCGGCGTGCAGTACAAATGCGATGTCTGGCTGGCTGTTAGCACTTTTAACAAAATCTACGGATTCGTCGTACCAGCGTTGGGTATCGCCCATGAGAATGAATTTGAGCGTATCCTGAACCGGAATGGCCTGAATGCGTTCGATATTCCGGGCGCTCAGGTTTCGCTCATCTTTATCAGCAATGATCTGATTCGGGTTGTAGAGAATGAGACTGTCGCAGGATATGGCAATTAACAAAAGAGGTAATAGCAGTAACTTAGGTAAATAGGCTTTCAATTCTGGTTAAAATTTATGACTTGCCGGCGGGAAAAAATGCTCCCGCTGTTTTCTAACCCATAAACGAAGGTGATAATTCCACCCTGCCACGTTTGTTTTTGTTTAAAGCGAAGGCATGGTTTTTGCAATGCCAGAACTGTAAGAATACAACTAAAAAAGATTTGAATATGAAAATAAAAGCACTGGCAGGTACCATCGGATTCCTGCTAATCACCTTCTCATTGTCGGCACAGGTCGTTTCGAAAGATTCTATCAATATGTTAAAGGATCAGAAACAGGCACTTGAGCTGAGCAAAAAACTGAATGACCGCAAGCTGGAACTGGCCAAACTGGAAAACGAACTGCAGAACAAAACGGATGAAGCTGCCAAAACGGCTGAGGCCGCGCAGGAATCGGCAGATGAGAATCGAAAAGCGGCTGAAAAACTCGGAGACGATGCCCAGAGCAAAAAGCTAGCAAAACGCGCCAGCAAAAGTGCGGGTTCAGCGCATCGGGATGCGAAACGGGCACGAAGAGCTGCGGATGATCTTGAAAAGTTGAAACGGGATATTGAATCCTTGCGCAGCCGCATTAGCGACGACGAGTCCAAGTTAGCATCACTTCCAGGCGGGTCAGGTCAATGACACTGCTAATGAAATTTTAAAAAAGGCCATTTGAAGCAACTTCATCCGGCCAGGGTACACGCTTGCCGGTCGTTTTTAAGACCGGCATTTGCGCGTCCCATTTTTTCAATTGGTTCGTAAAAAGCACGGCCAGTTCTTTCACCTTTTGCGGGTTAGCTAATGCCAGATCTTTCTCCTCGCTAATATCTTCCTTCAAATTGTAAAGTTCGAGTTTGGCTTTTTTGTAATCGTAGATCAGCTTCCAATCCCCTTTCCTGAATGCACTTGAATAATGAATGTTGGGGCCTTCCTCAGGTACCCAACGGTTGGGATGATGCCAGACCAGTTCGCGGTTTTTATCGGAAAACGAAGGATTTTTCAGCAGTTGCACAAAGCTTTTTCCATCAGGCTGCTGAGTTAATTTTGGACTTTTTATCCCTGCAATTTCCAGGATTGTCGGGAAAAAGTCTTCGATGATCACATATTGATCGGTAACACTTCCGGGTTTTATAATGCCCGGCCAGCTCACCAGCATCGGTTCCCGGATCCCACCTTCATACACGGATCCTTTTCCTGCTTTCAAGGGCAGGTTATGTGTCCAGGCTTTCCCGCCACGCGCCGGACTACGGCTCAAACCGCCATTATCCGACATAAAAAGGATCACCGTATTTTCAGCAATTTTCTTCTCACTGAGGAAGTCCATTACATCGCCCAGACTATTATCCATACCCTCCACCAACGCGGCATATTTTGCCTCTGTACTGTCTAAACCCGTTTTTAAGTATTTATCAACAAAGCGTTTGTCCGCATTTAAAGGAACATGCACTGCGTAATGGGCCAGGTATAAAAAGAATGGTTTTTTATCTTTGATCGGGGTTTCCAGGGCCTTTAATGCTTCGGTCGTAATGGCATCGCTCAGAAAAACATCGGAGCCGTGATAGGCTTCCAGGCCTGAAACTGCATTGCGGTCGGACCTGCCGTTTTTAGGATTGTCATAATTTTTTTTACCCAAATAACTTGCCGGGTGCCCGATTTCACTACCTGCTATATTGATCAAAAAACCGGAGTTTTTCGGGTCCGATCCGGGTGTATCTTTGGAGCCGAAATGTGCCTTGCCGCTATGAATGGTGTAATAGCCGTTTTCTTTCAGTACTTCCGGTAAAGCCGTTGCATAAAACGTATGGGGCACGCCGGCAGTGGGACTAAACCCATTGATGTTCCAGTCAACCGGGTGCAGGTCGGAATCGGCAAAGTCTGTGTTTTTGTTTTTATCCGGGGATGTCCAATGGGTTACGCGATGATGCGCCGCATTCACACCGGTCAGCAAACTCACGCGGCTAGGCGTGCAAACGGGCATTGCATACGCATTGGTAAACTTCATTCCGGCTTTTGCGAGCCGCTCCATGTTGGGAGTATGGTACCGCTTGTTGAACTCCGTAGTCTTAGTCCAGAAAGGCACCGAAGTATCCTGCCATCCCATATCATCCACGAGAAAAACGATGATATTCGGTTTCTGAGCTTGCTGCCGGGGGGTTAGGGACAAAAAAATCAATGCCGATCCCAAAACCAGCATTGAAGTGAAAAATCTTCTCATAATCGTGTTTTAAGCTTTACTGACTTGCTGCGGGACCCGGTTAACGAACCACAAAAGCAAGGTAGCATTAAAAACGAGAGTTAGAGGAATGATGGAAATATTTTTGAGGAAGAGAATAATGGACCATTCCGAAGAATCGCTCGAAATGATACCGTCGGCCCGTAAAGTGGCGTAAAGGCAAGTTTCGTACGCAATGTGGTCGATCAGAAGATTGATTAAAAACGCGATGACCATAAATGCGGAAATGTTAAGGACCACTGCGATCCATTGTTGTTTCAGTATTGTTAATGCCGTTTTCCAGTTTGGACGATCACTGGTTTGAGGGGAGAATATTTTCAAAAAACGGTTAATTCCTTTTTTAATATTTGTCAATCCCAAACTAAAAAGGAAAATGAGTATCCGGGCTGTTTGAATGACGATTTCCAGGAAAGTGTCCAGCATCGGTGATATGGGGCCAAATGCACGAAGCTGGGCAGCCCGGCCTAATCCGGCTACAAGTCCCAGGAACAAAATCAGCAAAAGGTGTTTTTTGATAAAACGCAGGGAATGGAGCGTCCAGCTTAATTTTTGAGAGAGATCCGGTAGAATGGCCATAGCGAGAATGATAGGATTGGATAAAAAATGTTTTACTAAAATACATTCATTCAGGCCATTACGAGCAGTTTTGTGATAAACGGACATTGTTTTTTTGCTTTATTAATCTCCCGGATTTGTTTTTACTAAACACTGTTTAGTATATTTACAACGTACTTCAAAAAGGATATGGCGATCAAGGAAAGGAAAGAGCGGGAAAAGCAGGATATGAGGAACCTGATCATTGAATCAGCAACTCAGTTATTTCTGAAGCACGGTTACGATAAGACGTCCATTCGTAACATTGCCGACGACATCGAGTACAGCCCGGCTACCATTTACCTTTATTTCAAAGACAAGGATGAGATTTTTTATGTGATCCATGAAAATGCATTCGAGCTGCTGAACAAGGAGTTACGTAAAAATGAAGCAATCGAAAATGCATTTGACCGACTAGGAGGCATTGGTCGGACTTACATGAAATTTGCACTTGAAAACCCGGATTATTATGATCTGATGTTCATCATGCGCGCGCCATTGTCGCAGATCAAAAGTGAGCAAAAATGGGAAGCGGGCGAGTGTGCGTTCGGGTATGTGACCGAAACGATCGGAGCCTGCCTGGAACAAAAGCTGATCAAGCCAGCCGATAAATTCTTGCTGGCAATGTCTGTCTGGTCTTTTGTACATGGTCTTGTGTCACTGTATGTGAGAGAAAGAATGTGCGTTTTTCCATTGTCCGACGATTTATTAAGGGATATGCTTTACAGTTCACTTGAAAATTACCTTTCAATTTTAAAGACTTAAAAAATTTTACCGTTTGGTAAACACTGTTCACTAAATAAACGTGATTTATAATGAAACAGACCAATTTGGTCAGGTTACTGCGCGTACTTTACATGCTGACACTGACAATACTTGCGCGAACGGCGTCGGCGCAGGATAACACCTTACAAAATTACATTGAACAAGGCCTGAAAAATAACCAGGGACTTCGCCAGCAAGGCTTTATCCTCGAAAAAAGCTTATATGCATTAAAAGAAGCAAAGACTTTCTTTCTGCCGGAAGTGAATTTCAATGCAACTTACCTCGATTCCAGAGGTGGCCGGAAAATCAGCATTCCAATCGGGGACCTGCTCAATCCGGTGTATTCTTCGCTGAACCAGCTCACCAATTCCTCTGCTTTTCCGAAGGTTGAAAACGTCAACCAGACTTTTAATCCCAACAATTATTACGATTCGAAATTCAGGACTTCGCTGCCCATTTATAATGCGGAAATCACTTACAACACGCGCATTCGGAAGGAGCAGATCAACTTGCAGCAGGCGGAGGTAGATGTATATAAAAGGGAATTGGTGAAGGAAATAAAAGTGGCGTATTATGCTTGCTTACAGGCAGATGAATCGATTCGAATCCTCGAAAGCGCGGTGACTTTGGCGAGGGAAAACCTGCGGTTTAATCAGTCTTTGGTAAAGAATGATAAAGCGATCCGAACTGTAATCAGCCGCTCCGAAAACGAGCTGATCGGTTTGCAGGTCAGGCTGGATGATGCACGGAATCAAGCGGTGAATGCAGTCGCGTATTTTAATTTTATCCTGAATAATCCACTGGATACGAAGCTCGAACTGCAAGCGAGGGAGCAGGTTATTTTGGACACGGATTCGTCGGCGTCGGGGAGGAGGGAAGAGTTGGCCAAACTGGAATCACTGTATAAGATCAATGCACTTTCGGGACAACTTGCCAAAGCAGCTGCATTGCCGAAATTGGCAACGTTTATAGACCTGGGGTCGCAGGGCGATTTTGTCCGTTTTAATAATGATACCCGTTATTACCTTTTTGGGGTGACGCTGGATTGGCGGGTTTTTGCAGGAAACCGCACGCAGTACAAAGCAAAACAGGCGATGCTGGAAACCAAAGCCACCGCTGAACAGATCAGCCAGGTTGAGCAGCAGATGCAATTGCAGTCGCAAACGGCAGCTAACCGGCTAAAATCTGCATTGCAGATCTATCAGGCATCCAGAAGCCAGACAACACTTTCGCAGCAGTATTACCAGGATCAGCAGAAACTTTACCGCGAAGGACAACTGCTTTATATCGAGCTTCTTGACGCGCAAGACCGGCTGATCGGTGACCAGCTGCAACAAAGTATTTCTTATCTACATGTACAAACCCGTTCCGCCGAACTGGAAAGGGCAAAAGCCAGCTACGTATTCTTAACTGAAAAATAAAATGAAAACGACTATTCAACTAGGTATAACGATCTTTTTTCTGGCTGCGGTAACGGTTGGCTGTAAAAAGGAAGGGAAGAAAGTGGAGGTGACAGACAGCACCATTCCGGTTAAAATCATGAGCTCGTCATCTCTCACCCAGGCGCAGGCAGTGGAAACTTCGGGTTTGCTGGCGTCTGAACACGAGGCGCGGTTGTCTTTCAAAGTGGGCGGGATTATTAAGGATGTTTTGGTCAAAGAAGGCGACCGGGTGAGAAAAGGTCAGGTTTTGGCGATACTTAATACGACGGAAATTGCCGCTCAAATGGCGCAGGCCGAAGAGAATTTTAGCAAAGCAAAACGGGATGCACAACGCACGCAGAACCTATATCGCGACAGTGTCAGCACAAAAGAGCAGGTGGAAAACAGTCTGACAACCTTGAACCTGGCGGAAAAGCAGCTCGAAATTGTAAGGTTCAATCTTTCACAGGCTAAAATCATCTCGTCGACCGATGGGGTAGTGATCAAAAAATTGCAAAATGGCGGTGAACAAGTCGAGGGTGGAACTCCGGTTTTGTTTGTGAGCGGCACCGGAAGCCAGGATTGGGTGATCAAATGCGGGTTGACCGACAAAGATTGGGCGCGATTGAAAGGCGGCGAAAAAGCGGAGATCACCTTCGATGCGTATCCTCAGACCTTTACCGGAAGTGTGAAAAGCTTGTCACAAGGAAGTGATGCAGTTTCAGGATTATACCTGGCGGAAATTGGGCTCGATAAACAGGCTTCGAAGCTGGCGACCGGGCTTTTTGCGAGAGTAAGTATTTATCCGAAACAAAAAACAAATATGGTTTCCATTCCGGTCGACGCATTAATCGAGGGTGAGAATGACAGTGCATTTGTGTTCGTGGCGCAGAATAGCAAAGCGGTGAAAAAGGCGGTGAAAATTGCCTTCATGGAAGGCGACAAAGCTTTTATTCTCTCGGGCGTGGAGAGCGGTTCGCAGGTGATCCGGGAAGGTTCAGCCTACCTGGCCGACGGCGCATCCATTAAAATAGTTCAGTAATTGTTCAATCGACGAAATCATGAAATTACCTGAATTTGCAGTTAAGAATTACCAGTTTACGCTGGTCGTCTTTCTGGGGGTACTTGCCCTGGGCATCTACTCGCTTTTCACCATGCCGCGCAGCGAAGATCCGGACATTCATCCGCCCCAGTTTACCGTGATCGTGATTTATCCGGGAACAAGTCCGAAGGATATGGAGCAGCTCATCGTGGATCCCATTGAGAAAAAAATGAATGAGCTGGACGACATGAAACACATCATCACCGACATTGGTGATGGGCTGGCGGTGTTGCAGATCCAGTACAAATACAGTTCCGATCCGGATGATAAATACCAGGAAGTGGTGCGGGAGATCAACAGCCTGCGTTCGCAACTGCCGGCGGATGTGGCCGATATCCGCATTAACAAACAAATTCCCTCGGATGTGAGCATTTATCAATATGCATTGATCAGTGAAAATGCCACGTATGCGCAAATGAAGAAGTATTCCAAAAAGTTTAAAGAGCGTCTGGAAAAAGTAAAAACGCTGAAAAAAGTGGAGTATTCGGGCGTACCGGAGCGTCAGGTGAAGGTGAACCTCAATTTGCAAAAAATAGCCGCGCAGAAGCTTACTCAGGATCAGATCATTGGCGCATTGCAAAGCGAGAATGTCAATATTCCCGGCGGAAGCATTAGTATGGCAACCAAAAAATTAAATATCAAAACCAGCGGAAATTACCGGACGCTGGACGAGGTGGCGAATACTGTAGTCTCCACATCCGGCGGGAAAATCGTATATCTCAAAGATGTGGCGAATGTGAAACTGGGTTACGAAGATGAAACGCACCTTACCCGGCTGAATGGCTTTCGGTGCAGTTTTGTGAATGTAAGCCTGAAAGAAGGTGAGAACATTATCGCGGTACAGTCTCAGGTTGAGCCCATTGCGACCAGTTTTCAGAAGGAATTACCGTCGAACATTGAGCTTGTAAAAGTTTTCGATCAGGCCAAAAGCGTGGATACGCGGCTTTCGCATTTTGCGAGAGACTTCGGTATCGCCATTTTGCTGGTATTGCTGACTTTACTTCCGCTGGGTACGCGGGCTTCGCTGGTCGTGATGATATCCATCCCGCTTTCTCTGGCGATCGGGCTGACTTTGATGAACCTGCTGGGATATAATATCAATCAGCTGAGCATTGTCGGGATGATCGTCGCGCTCGGCATTTTGGTTGACGACAGCATTGTGGTGGTGGAAAATATAGAACGTTACCTGCGAATGGGGTATGGGAGAGTAGAAGCTTCCATCAAGGCTTCTTCGCAAATCGGTTTGGCGGTAGTAGGTTGCACGATTTTATTGATTTTTGCATTCCTACCATTGGTTTTTCTGCCAGAAGGTGCGGGTGATTTTATCCGAAGCCTTCCATTGTCCGTGATTACGACGGTATTTGCATCGATGGTCGTTTCGCTGACGGTCGTACCGTTTTTATCGAGTGTGATCCTGAAACCGCACATGACCGAGGAAGGAAATTTCTTGCTGCGCGGAATGAAAAAGATCATCCATACCACTTATGGAAGTCTTTTAGATAAAGCACTGAAACGTCCGGCAATGACATTGCTGATCGCCGGACTGATTTTCGGAGGATCTCTGGCATTAATCCCATTGATCGGAAACAGCCTTTTTCCAAAATCTGAAAAGCCGATGTTCCTGGTGGACATTGAAACACCTCAGGGAACAAATCTGAAAAAGACGAACCAGGTTGCGCGATATGTGGAAGAGATTTTGAAAAAGGAACCTTTGATCACGTCGTTTTCAACCAATGTAGGAAAAGGGAACCCACGTGTTTATTACAATGTGATCCAGCGCAATGAAAGCGAGAACTTTGCCGAGATTTTTGTGCAGGTGGAAGGTTTGGAAACGCATGAAAAGGTAGAGGTAATCGAGCGGCTGAGGAAAAAGCTGGAACGTTATCCCGGCGCGGAAATCAAGGTAAAGGATTTTGAACAAGGTCCGCTGATTGAAGCTCCATTAGCTTACCGGATCTACGGTGAAGACCTGGACGAGTTAAGAAAAACAGCTTTTCGCGTAGCAGATCTTTTGTCCAAAACCGAAGGGACGATTTACGTAAATAACCCATTGCTGGTGCAGCCAACGGATCTCCGCGTTCAGGTGAACAAAGAAAAAGCGGGAGCCTTGGGCATTTCTTCCGCAGACATCGACCGTACCGTGAGGCTTGGCACTGCGGGCTTGAATGTGGCGACGTATCGCGAAGATGTAGGCAAAGCGGATAACTACGACGTGAATGTGTCGGTCTCCAGAAATGCGGCCATTCAGGATTATGGTGTTTTTGATAAACTGTATGTCCCATCCGCGACCGGCGCCAGCATTCCATTGAAAAACGTAGCAAACATCGAGCTGGAAAGTTCGCCGAATCAGATCAGGCATTACGATAAAGACCGGTACGTAACGGTATCTGCATTTGTAAAACCTGACTATAATGTGCAGCGACTAAATGAGCAGATTACAGAGAAACTCAATGCATTTAAGTTTGAAAAGGGCCAGACATTTAAAGTGGCGGGTGAAAAGGAAAGTCAGCAAGAAAGTTTCGGCGGTCTGGGGCTCATTATCCTGCTTACGATATTTGGCTTTTTGGGTGTCTTAATTCTTGAATTCAAAACTTTTAAAAGCATTCTGATCGTACTCTCGGTGATCCCGTTGGGTATTGTCGGCGGGCTGGCGATGCTCTACCTTACCGGCGAAACGCTCTCATTTACAGCGACGATCGGGTTTATCGCATTGGTTGGTATTGAGGTTAAAAACTCACTGTTAGTTGTCGACTTCACTAACCAGCTCCGCGAACAGGGAAAAGGCATTGAGGAAGCGATTATCGAGGCAGGCGAAATCCGTTTCGTGCCCATTCTGCTGACTTCACTCACTGCGATCGGAGGTTTGCTTCCACTGGTGATCGAGTACAGCGCATTGTATTCGCCGCTCGCATTGGTATTGATTGGTGGGTTGATCAGCTCCACACTGCTGTCCCGATTGGTGACGCCGGTAATGTACAAGCTGTTACCTCCGGCGATCGAGCGGAAAGTTCAGGTGGAAGAGGAAGTATAACTGCATTACTAGTGCGCCTGCTCGTCGCGGGTGTTGTCACCCGCGACTCGCTCACATGTTCGAACACTCTATCTGTCTGCTGATTCTCAAAAGCGAGCTTCCAAGTTTTGACGGAAGTTCCGGGTTGTTCAATTCGGCCATGCGGTAAGCCGGTTCCATGATCAGTTTATGTGCGATTTCATCGTAGCTCCATTTCAGATTGGCCTGATGGGCATTGGTCTCGGGCGCGAGATCGGGCTGGCTGCTGATTTCGGCGTCGGTTGCTGATGTGAGGCCCAATGTGATCAGGCCGGTGGCGGCAAAGAGTAGAAACGCGAGTTTAATTGGATTGGTAGATTTTAAAGACATGGCTAATGATTTGAGCTAGATTGGAACGACTAATTCTGATGACAAATTTGTGGTCCAATGTGTTGCAATGCAATCCATCCTATCTGAATTGAGCAATTCCTTATCTGAAATGCATCAGACATCGGTTGAAGTTGGTTTCGTTAATTCATGCGGGTGAGAAAAGCTTTGATATTATCCCGGTATCCGCGTGTCCATTTTATCTTGTCGCCGGTCGAAAGATGGATGATGTATTCACCGTTAAAATACGTTTCCAGCTCCGTAATGTAATTCATATTCACAATATTGGACCGGCCGACGCGCACCATCACGGACGGATCAAGCCTGACTTCCAGGCTACCCAGACTCTCGTAAATGGTATATGTTTTTTGGGCTGTATAAACGGAAATGTAATTCCCATCAGCGGAAAAATGACTGATATCCGAGGTTTTTACAAAATACATTTTGCCCGTTTCTTTTACCAATATCCGTTCAAGATAGCTCTCACCTTTCGATTGCTTTTCACGCAACAGGTTGTTGACGAGTTCCTCTATACGCGGCTGGGATTTTTGGCTTAACCTTTCTTTTACTCGTCCCAAAGACTGGTGAAACCGGATTTCATCAAAAGGTTTCAGCAGGTAATCAATCGCATTCACTTCGAAAGCACGGATTGCATACTGATCAAATGCAGTTGTGAATACGACAAATGGCTGATGATGCGACCAAATTTCCTTAATCACTTCAAACCCATCCATTCCCGGCATTTGAATATCAATAAAAACAATATCCGGCCGATGCTGCAGTACTTTAATTACCGCCTCAGAACCATTCGCGGCCTCATCCACGATCTCAATGGAATGGTCGTGTTTCAGAAATGTGCGGATTACTTCGCGGGCCAGTACCTCGTCATCAATGATCAGACAAGAATGCTTCATGGTTTATTTTAGTTTTATTAATGGGTTGACTTTCAAAGCGTAATGTCACGACTGTTCCTCCTTCAACGGGCTGATCGAAAGTAAGCGTGGCGTGTTCACCGTAGGCTTTTTTCAATCGTAATTTCGTATTTTCCAATCCCAGGCCGGTGCCCGTGGACGGTTTCCGCTGGTTTGCCCCGACGCCATTATCCCAAACCTGTATTTCCAGCCCGTTGGCGCTCATTTTACTTGTGATCCGGATCAATGCATTCGTAGTCACATCTGAGATGCCATGGGTGATCGAATTTTCGACGAGCGGCTGCAGAATGAGCTGGGGTACCGGATAAAGTTCCGAAGCGGGGTCGATGCGGTACTCCACATTCAGTCGGTCCTGAAACCGTACCTGCTGAATATCAAGATATTGCCGGGTGAGTTTCAGTTCTTCCTGAAATGGGATGAAATCGGCTTTCTGATTAATGAGCACTGCCCGCAGCAAGTCACTCAGCGTAGTGATCATCAATGTAGCTTTCCGGATATCGTTCGTCACCATCAGACTCACAACGGAATGCAGGGTATTGAAGAGAAAATGCGGATTTAGCTGCATCTTCAACGACTGCAACTGCGCATTCGCGAGCTGCCCCCGAAGTTGTTCATTGTTCAGTTCCGTCTCGAAGTGTTGCTGTTTTAACGCCTGATAGCGGTAAATGTGTGAGACCTTGTTGAATCCCACCACAAGCAGCATATACTGTGCATAGCTTCCGGTAAAAGCCATATAAAATGAAAAAAGATAGCTTTCCAGCGCAACGGACTCTCCAAACGTCCAGAACAAAACGGGGTTTGTCAGGTAGTAATGGACGCAATTGATAAAGACATTGAGAAAGGTGACGATGATCAGATGGTAAAGTATGGGTTTTATCAGAGAAGTCGTTCTGAGGTTGAAAGTCACCGGGATTTTAAGAGAGGTATATAAAATCAGTGGAGTGGTGGACCACCAGAAAAGCCCGTCGAGCAGCCAGATGATCATTTCGTAATAGCGCATGACGTATCCTTCCATGAGCAGCCAAAGCATGGTTAGCTGCCAGAGTGTGATTACCGCAAAAACGCTCCAGTAACACAATGAGTATCGCCAAAACTCCCGCTCCGTTAATGGCAGTCTGGATTGATCGAGTAATCTTCTTAAAAAAGTCATGGATGCGAGGCCGGGGATGTTGCGCAAAAAGAGAACTTACCTTGGTAAAAATAACTTTTAACCCCCAATATTCGTCGTCAGACCGTGTGAACCGTTATTATTATTATCCAAATGACAGATTTGCGGTTTATGTCCAAAAACAGCTTTTACTTGCCGAGGCTGCCGTTCGTGGCTGGGTGACGGGTACTGCGGCCGATTATTACGCCGAAGAAATCCGCGCTAATCTGGACCTAATAATCCTGACACGCGGGTTTGGTGGGATAAGAAGTAAAACCGCGGCGACATCAACCTTTTAATTCCTAAACCTTTAATCACATTTTATTTAACCCAAAATCTCATGAAAGAAACTGGAATAAGCCGTCGCGACACCATGAAAGCATTGGGCCTGAGTGGTTCTGCCGGATTGTTGGGTCTGTTTGGCGGGATCTCCGATGCGCAGGCTAAAGAAGAAAAAGGCACTCCTCAGTATGCAAAGGCCATGAAACCGGTTACGATAAAAAGTGTCCGTGCGATTGCCACCGCACCGCAGGGTTCCAATCTGATCGTCGTGAAAGTGGAAACATCGGAACCCGGCCTGTACGGGCTGGGCTGCGCGACCTTTACCCAACGTGCCGCCGTGGTTATCGTTGCGATCAATACCTATCTGAATGAATTTTGTGTTGGAAAAGATGTCGATAACATCGAAGATATGTGGCATGGGGCGTATGTAAGTTCCTACTGGCGGAATGGCCCGGTGCTGAACAATGCATTGAGCGGTCTCGACCAGGCACTTTGGGATATTAAAGGAAAGCGCGCGGGAATGCCTCTTTATCAGCTTCTCGGCGGAAAAGTTCGTTTCGCTGTACCTTGTTATACGCATGCCAATGGAAATACCCCGGAGGCTACCGTCGAAAGTGTAAAAAGCATCCAGGAGAAAGGTTTTAAATACATACGGATTCAGCAGGGTGGGTATGGTGCAGTAGGCAGTACCAACGAGCAGCCGGACTTTAAAAAGGAGAATTTTGGCGGGCCGACTGATAATTTCATGAATGAGAATGCTTATTTAAAAGCAATTCCCAAGTTGTTTGAAGCTGTGCGGAAAAGTTGCGGGGAAGAAATTGAGCTGCTTCACGACATTCATGAGCGGGTGCAGCCGATGAATGCGATCAATATGATCAAAAAACTGGAAGAGTTCAATCCGTTTTTTATAGAAGATCCTTTTTCTCCGGAAAATCAGAAATGGTTTAAGTTATTAAGACAAAGTACCACGGTGCCGATCGCCATGGGCGAGCTTTTCAATAACGTCAATGAATTTGTGGAACCGATGGTAAATCAGTGGTTTGACTTTATCCGCATCCACGTTTCGCAGATAGGTGGGGTAACGCCTGCTATGAAAGTGGCGAGGCTTGGAGAATGGTTTAATATAAAAACGGCCTGGCACGGTCCGGGCGATGTTTCTCCGGTCGGTCACTCCGCACACGCGCACATTGACCTGGCTGTCTGGAACTTCGGTATCCAGGAAGCGGTGAGTTTCAATGACAAAATGCAGGAAGTTTTTTCAGGTTGTCCGACTATGAAAAACGGGTATATGTCTGTAAATGAGGTGCCGGGTATCGGAGTGGACATCAACGAAAAGGAAGCTGCCAAGTATCCGATCACGACCAAATCAAACTGGCAAGTGCGGAAATTCGACGGCACGTTAATCCGGCCGTGATGCACTATGAAAAAAACATCACTGAAAGACATTGCCCAAATGGCTGGTGTTTCGACTGCACTGGTAAGTTACGTGCTGAATGGCCGGGAAAAGGAAACGAGAGTGGGCGAGGCGATTGCCAGGAAAGTCAGGGAAATTGCCAAAGAGCTGAATTACCAGCCTAATCACCTTGCAAAAAGTCTGAGAAGCGGTAAAACACACACCATCGGATTGATCATTGCCGACATTTCAAATCCTTTTTTTGCCAACATTGCCCGCGTTGTGGAAGACGAGGCAAAACGAAATGGCTACACGGTCATTATCGGGAGCTGCGATGAACATGCGGACAAATGCTGGGACCTGCTGAATGTGCTGATCAGCAGACAGGTTGATGGCTTTATCATTGTTTCCACGGAAGGATCCGAAAATCAAATTCATTATCTGAAAGAGCAAAACATACCTTTCGTGTTGCTTGACAGGCATTTTCCCGATATCGAGACGGATTTTGTTGCCACAAACAATTACAAAGCATCGTATGATGCCTGTATTCATTTGAAAAATGGCGGATATAAGCGAATTGGATTAATAGCATACCGGTCGGATATGTATCACATGGAAGAACGTATCCGTGGCTACAAACATGCATTGCTGGATAGTGAGCTAGAATTTCAAAACGGCTGGCTGCGAGAAGTGCATTTTGAAACGATCGAGAAGGAAGTGAAAGTTGCTATTGATGAATTACTTGCGTCAGAAAATAGAGTAGAAGCGCTCATTTTCGCAACTTATGGATTAGCTATTAATGGGTTGAAATACATCAATGAGCTTCGGCTGAAAGTCCCATCCGATCTGGCCATTGTCAGCTTTGGTCAGGCAGAAGTTTTTGACCTGTATTATTGCCCCATTACCTATTTGCGGCAACCGCTGGAAATGCTCGGCAAAACAGCAGTCGAATACCTTTTAGCCAGGCTGAAAAACCCTGAAGAGGAAGTGAAACAGATCCTTATGGAAGCAAAACTGATTGCCCGGGACTCGTCATTTGCCAGAACGGTGGCGACAGTTTGATTTTTTGTTAAAAAGCTTAATCGATTAATGATAAGATTTATGGAGAGAAGAAATTTTATTAAAACTGCTTTGCTGGGCTCTACTGCAATTGCGGCTGGTTTTCCACTGATCAAAGCGGAGGCGGCATCCAAAATGAAGATCACTAAGATCCGGTATTATGCAGCTCCGGGTTACAATAAACCACTTTTTAATCAGGCTCGTGGAATCGTCGAAATAGAAACCGATGGCGGGATCATCGGCATTGGCGAGGGAGGTTCCAAGGATATGATCGAACAATGCGCGCAAATGATGATCGGCGAAGATCCGTTTCGCATCGAGCACATTTGGCAAAATGTGTACCGCGGGATGTTTTATCCTCCCGGTCGCGAAAAACTGCATGCACTGGGCGCATTGGAAATGGCGTTGTGGGATATCAAAGGCAAAGCGTTAAATGTCCCGGTTTACGAGTTGCTCGGCGGCGCTACCCGCGATTATGTCGAATGCTATGCAACCGGTTTCCGGGCAAGTAAGGCAAAAACGGAAGAAGAACGTGCGAGAGATTGCATCGAAGCCGGATTGCGAGCCTACCGGATCGGCCCGACGGGCGGTAGCGGCGAAACGCCATTTGACTTTTATGAAAACGTTAAAAAGACAATCGATTTCTGTAAAAGGATCGACGAGGCGGTGGGCGGCGGCGGTAAATGGGCCGTGGATCTGCATACGCGTTTTGATCTGACTGATGGTTTAAAGATCTGCACAGCCCTGGAATCGACGGAGCCGTATTTTGTCGAGGACATTGTGAGGTCTGAGAATCCGGCGGTGTACCAGCAGGTCCGCGCAATGACAAAAGTGCCTATTGCTGTGGGCGAACAGTTTGGCGACCGGTGGGATAGCAACGAATTCATCGAAAAACGCTGGATCGACTATACACGGTTTACATTACCAAACACGGGCGGAATCGGTGAATTCAAGAAACTGGCGTCTATGTGCGAAACGCATTATGTAGGGATGATCCCTCATTTTACAGGCCCATTATCAACCGCGACGCTGGTTCATGTATTAGGTTCGAGCAGCCCGGCGCGTGCATTAATGGAACTCGGCGGTGGCGAACCGGAACGTCCGCCTTACTTCAACGAAGATTTTATCAATTTCAAAAATGGCAAATTGTATCTGAACGATGCGCCGGGGCTGGGCGTGAAATTTGACCCTAAAAAGGCAACGTTTGTGATGGAAGTAAAAGAGAAAACAAAATTCCCGCATCCGATTTTGAAAGCCCCGGATGGTTCGATCCATAACTGGTAGCCGGGGCCAGATATCCTAACCCTTTTTAAAAATGAAACCAATTGAAACATCTGCAGTCTCCCGGTGGCAGGCGATCCAATCGGTTTTGGCCATTGATGCGACCGGGACATTACTTTTACCCAAAAACTCCCGTAGTTGGTAAAAATTGAAAAAATGACAAATAGGTTACTACTAATCCTTCCGGTTCTGTTGTTAATAGGATTGTTTAGCGGGCTAAAACCTGGTAATGAACCTTCGAAACCGGGCCAGTCTTTCAGACTTACCAGGTTTGACGGTACCAACGAAGACTGGCCGAAATACGGCGGAAACAGCGGTGGTAACCGTTATTCGCCTCTCAACCAGATTAATAAAGACAATGTTGCCGGCCTGAAATCCGCCTGGTCGTATGATACCGGTGAGAATAAAAATCCGGAGCAGAGAGGCATGGAAATGCAATGTCAACCCATTGTGATCGATGGGATTATGTATGGCACCACGCCCAGGTTGAAGGTTTTCGCCATTAACGCGGCAACCGGGAAAGAACTTTGGAAATTCGATCCATTTCAGGGGAAGAAACCGCAGTTTCACCCCATGCGTGGTGTCGTTTACTGGGCAGACGGCGATGATAGACGCATTCTGTTTACCGCGGGTGCCACACTACATGCCATTCATGCGGCGAATGGAAAACCGGTTTCAACATTTGGCGTAAACGGTGAAGTAGATTTTCACGATGGTCTGGTAGACGAGAAAACGTATGGCTACAATGCGGCTCAGTTTAACATTCGCAACACCACACCTGGCGTTATTTTCAGAAATCTTCTGATCACCGGTTCTTCCGTTTCTGAGGGTGGGGATGCATTGCCGGGCCATATTCGGGCTTTTGATGTACGCACCGGAAAAGTGGCCTGGGTTTTCAGGACCATTCCTTTGCCCGGAGAATATGGATACGAAACCTGGTCGAAAGATTCGTACCTGAAACTGGGGGCGGCCAATTGCTGGGCTGGAATGGTACTGGATGAAAAGCGGGGGACGGTTTTTCTGGGAACGGGTTCACCATCGGTTGACTTTTATGGAGGCGCACGAAAAGGGACGAACCTGTTTGCAAATTGCGTGATTGCACTCAATGCGGAAACAGGCACGCGTAAATGGCATTTTCAGACCGTTCACCACGATCTATGGGACCGTGATATTCCTTGCCCGCCGAACCTGATCACCGTAAAGCATGAAGGAAAGGTAGTCGACGCCGTGGCGCAGGCTACCAAAGACGGTTATATTTTTGTGTTTGACCGGGACACGGGCAAGCCTTTGTTTCTGGTAAAAGAAGTCGCTGTGCCCATTACAAAAGCATTGCCCGGCGAGGAGCCGTGGCCAACCCAGCCTGTCCCGACCAAACCTGCACCATTTGCCAAGCAAACCTTCACGGAAGCTGATATTACAACCCGCACTCCGGAGGCGCACGCCTTCGTTTTAGATCGTTTTTTAAACAGTAATAAAGGAGCCAAAAATTATCCGCCAAGCCTGGATGGAGGGTTACTATACGGAATTGGCGGCGGAGCGGAATGGGGCGGCGCAGCTGCGGATCCTGGCGGCATTATGTATGTGAATGGCAATAATATGCTTTGGTGGCTCAAAATGCGTGATGCGAAAGAGAAGCCATCCGGACAAACGTTAACGAAAGGCAATGTTTTGTTTAATACCAATTGTGCGGCTTGTCATGCCACCACCCAGAACGCTACTGCGCCGGCAGCGGATCAGGCATATCCCGTTTTAAAAGACATTGGTAAAAGAATGAGCCGCGAACAAATCGCCGCATTACTGGAGACCGGACGCGGACGAATGCCATCTTTTCAACATATTTCAAAAGAAGATCGAACCGAAATCGTAAATTATTTATTGCACATCGAGGTAAAACCAGCGGCCAACGACATTCATGCGCAAACTTCGCAAGCCACCGTTCAGAAAGACAAAAAATTTCCATTTGTGCCACCTTTTGTGAATAATGGAAATGTACAGTTCAAGGATCAGGATAATTACCCAGCTATAAAACCGCCTTGGGGCACTTTAAATGCTGTTGATTTGAATACAGGTGAATATCTTTGGAAAGTAACTCTGGGTGAATATCCTGAGCTGACAAAGCAGGGCATACCACCCACCGGAACCGAAAACCACGGCGGGCCGATCGTTACAGCTGGCGGATTGCTTTTCATTGCGGCCACTTACGATGAACATTTGAGAGCTTATGACACTAAAACGGGCAAGGTTGTTTGGCAATATAAACTACCAGCCGGCGGCTTTGCTACCCCGATCACATACATGGTAAACGGCAAACAATACATCGCAATCACCGCCGGAGGAACAAGATATGGCTTAAAATCCGGAGGTACTTACGTAGCATTTGCGTTGCCGTGAGGAAGGAACGGGGTTTGTGATTGACTGTTTGACGATTGACTGTCAATCGTCGTATGTAATCAAAAAGATAAAGAGACTGCCGAAAGCCGACTGCCGAATGCCATCCGCCAATCGTGTACAAAGCGGCAACAACGGCCTACGTCCGAATATTTGACAACCAGAAACTCATACTGAACAAAGCGAATCATGGGTAAAGATCAATTCTCGGAAGAACTGTTCCGAAAAGCGCCATTAGTAGGGATCATCAGAAATGTGGCATTGGAAGATGTGAAACAGATCCTGCCGATTTACCGGGAAGCGGGCCTCACCACCATTGAAATCACGATGAATACGCCCGGCGCGACCGAAATGATCAGGTATGCACTGGCAAATGAAAGCGACGGTTTGAATATCGGCGCGGGAACAGTTTGTACGAAAGATGATCTGGAAGCCGCATTAGAGGCCGGTGCACAGTTCATCGTGACACCGGTCATCAACAAAAAAGTGATCAAATCCTGTGTAAAAAAGAAGGTCCCGATTTTCCCGGGAGCATTTACCCCGACTGAAATCTATAATGCCTGGACGTTAGGTGCCACGATGGTGAAGATCTATCCGGCGACGTCGCTCGGTCCGGAATACATCAAGGATCTTAAAGCACCGATGAACCAGTTGAAATTGCTGCCAACCGGCGGGGTAGGTCTGGAAAATATGACCGCTTTCCTGAAAGCCGGAGCAAATGGTCTGGGAATCGGCGGGCAGCTTTTTGACAAAAAAATGATTCAGGAAAAAAATTGGGATGGCTTGAAAAATCACTTCCGCGAATTCGTTCAAAAACTCTCCTGGTAATGGGTAAAATCAAGAACTATCGCTGGATCATCGTGGTCCTGCTTTTTACGGCGACTACGATCAATTACCTCGATCGTCAGATTATAGGATTGCTGAAACCTATCCTGGAAAAAGAGTTTGTATGGACTGAAACTGATTTTGCCCGCATCGTAATGGCATTTACCGCTGCCTATGCGGTAGGGCTACTCGTTTTTGGCTGGTTAATCGATAAAATCGGCACGAAAGCCGGGTACTCGTTTACAATCGTTTTCTGGAGTGTGGCGGGTATGCTTCATGCCGTGGCAAGAAGTGCATTTGGTTTCGGACTCGCCCGCATCGGGCTTGGCCTTGGAGAGGCAGGAAATTATCCAGCGGCAGTAAAAACGGTTGCCGAGTGGTTTCCAAAAAAAGAACGGGCACTTGCAACGGGCCTGTTTAATGCGGGAACAAGTGTCGGGGTAGTTGTTGCGCTCATCATTGTGCCCTGGATACTAAGCAGGTATGGTTGGCAGGAAGTTTTCTGGATCACCGGTGCATTAGGTTTCGTGTGGCTAATATTCTGGATCATCTTTTACGACATCCCCGCGAAGCAAAAGCGCCTCACCGACGAAGAACTGCACTACATTACGAGCGGACAGGATCAGGATGAAAATGATGCCGAAAAGCAACCGATACAATGGATCAAGCTTTTTACCTTCCCGCAAACCTGGGCATATATCACCGGAAAAGGCCTAATTGATCCCATTTACTGGTTTTTCCTATTTTGGTTACCCTCTTATTTTGCATCCACATTCGACCTGGACCTCAAAAAACCAAGTCTGGAGTTAATGCTGATCTACACGGCAACAACGATCGGGAGTATTGGGGGAGGCTATCTTTCATCCTATCTGATCAATAAAGGCTGGCCAACCCTGAAAGCGAGGAAGACCGTATTGCTTGCATTTGCGTGCCTGGAATTGTCGGTAATCCTGATCCAATTCGCTGGAAACGTATGGGTAGCGGTTGGGTTGATCAGTTTCGCAGTTGCTCTGCACCAGGCCTGGGCAACCAATGTATTCACATTACCGTCTGACTTATTTCCAAAACAAGCCGTAAGTTCGGTGGTTGGGATAGGCGGAATGGCGGGTGCAGTAGGAGGGATCCTTTTCCCGATTTTGATTGGAAGCTTACTGGACACTTACAAAGCCGCCGGAAACCTGGAAGGCGGCTATAATATCATCTTCACGATTTGCGGATTCACTTATCTGGTAGCGTGGCTGATTATTCATTTGCTAACAAAAACGCCGAAAGTTGTAGAGTTGGATGAGTTGCGGTGATCGTGACGACAGCGCATTTATCAACGAATACCGTTACTCCAAGCCGGTGGATATTTTGCTGGTATCCGCCTGAGAAACCGATGGGGGAATCGTCCGGAAATTCGGATAAATTTTCTCCACCTTTCAGATAATCGAACAAGTTAAATGTCTGATATCAAATTGAATATATAAATTTACGATCAGGATTTCTCAACAAATCCCCCGCTATTCTCTTCAAAGCTGTGCTTTTGTTTGGGCTTAAATTTGCCTGTAAGCGATTCCCAAAACGTTTCCTTTTTCAGTTCAACAGGTACATATGGCGTGATCGTCTTATTTCCCACTTGTTTGTGAAATGGTTTTTTGCGCTTTTCTTTCTCAAACACCACAACACTGTCGTAAAAGGTGATGCTATTAATGTGCCGGGTAATGTCGTCGAATTCAATTTTATCTTTTTCATGAATGTGACCCTCATAAATCGTATCGACGAGATGTTTTGAATGCTCGATGAATGTCCCTGGTTTTTTTAATCCCCCATGAAATTCCGTCCAGTATGAAGTATGCGTGTCTTCGACAACATACAATCCTCCCTCTTTCACTTTAAGATACAAAGTTTCAAACGACACAAGTTGCTGGTTCATCGTATGCCCGCCGTCATCCAGAATGATGTCCAGTTCAGGTAGTTGGCTCATTACATGCTTTAGGAAATTCTCATCACTTTGCGAGCCAATGAAAATAGTCGTGTTTTCTTCTTCAAGCTTTTTGCAGTCGGGATTGATATCAATGGCGTAAATATGTGCGTCAATTCCGAAATACTTCTTCCAGAGCTGCATAGAGCCGCCATGTGAAATTCCTATTTCGAGCATATTCACTTTTTGTCCCCGATATTTGGCGAAATGCTTTTCATAAATATCAAAGTAATGGTCCCATTTATGAATTAGATTTCCTTCGTGACTGTAAAAAAGCTCTCTGATCGTCATGGAGTAATTGGTTGTATTTAGGAATTTGTATTGGCAGTAAAATGCTTTTAGGTATTAATTGCTCGGCATGCGTAACATTACGGTTTCACGCCCGCACTCACATCAGCTCGACATGCAACATTACTTTTGCCTTCAAAGCCCCAAAAACCCGCAATAAAGTGTCGATGGTGACATTCCCGGCATTGCTTTCGAGCCGAGAAATCTGTGCTTTCTGTACCCCGATCAGTTTTCCAAGCTCTTCTTGTGTGAGCTTGCGTTCGAGCCGGGTTTGCTTGATCGCCTTTCCAACAAGGTCGATTTGGAGGTTATACTCAAATTTGTCGCGGGCAGGTGTACCAACTTTACCAATTACCTGATCCTGAACTTCTTCAAGAGTGAAAGTTTTCATCGCGTTCTTATTAAGTTATTGTTTTTGAAAATATCTATCTCTCAAATTGAGAGCTCTGCCAATTTCATTGTCAGGCACTTTGCTTTGTTTTTTCACAAAACCATGAGTTGCGATCACCATCGTTTTTTCAGAACAGGTTTTATCCCAAAACGCAAGCAATCTATATTGATGACCTTGATAAAGCGTCCTAAATTCCCAAATGTCACTATTCAGTTTTTTGAGCAGCTCGGGATCGTTTTTCGCCTGGGCCTTTCGGACATTGTAAAGTATTTTCTCCGAATGCTTCTTGTCAAGGCTTTTCAAAAATTCAAATGATTCTTCAAGGAACAGAACCTCAAACAGTTTCTCAATCATTTCATCAAAGGTAAAAAAAGTTTCCATTACATGAAACTTTCCATTATTTTTTTAACCACTTTTTCATCAGCAGTCAAGAAGACGTTTGCTTCCTCTATTTAGACGGAGCTCTGAAAAAGAAGTAACGGAGTTGTTTATTAATTTTTTTGAAGTGATGCTGGTGATGGCTTTTGGCATTCTCAAACCACGCTACAATCTCCGGTACTAGATTCCGAAATGGAAAGTGTGAAACGGGAGAGTATAGAATCACCGGTGTTTTGTTTTAACCCTAAGAATCTTCACCTTAATCCTATTTAAATGGCAGGCATTATCCCCAAAATTCGGCTGAGTAAGCATTTCGCATTCATCATAACGTTCCTAATGATCTCACAAATGACTATGGCCCAGAGTAAAGAAGAATCGGAAGTTGCGAAAGCGGTGGAAGAATTAAAAGCCCTTTTGGTTGAACCCGCACAAAAAGGTTTGGAAGCGATTTCAGCGAAAGAACTCAGTTACGGGCATTCTAATGGCCTCGTAGAAGATCAAAAAACATTCGTGGAATCGTTGATGAGCAAAAAGTACGATTTCGTGACCATGGATTTGACCGAACAAACGATAAAGATCGTCGGAAATGCAGCAATCGTTCGTCACATCCTGACTGCTAAAACCGATGATGCGGGAAAAGGACCTGGAACGGCTAATATTAAAGTTCTGCAGGTTTGGCAGAAACAGGGAAATAAATGGGTTCTGATTGCAAGACAAGCCGTCAAGATTGTTGCCTGAAAAACGGTACGCGACTTAAAGTGAAACGATCCGCCTGGACAGACTGTCTAGCGGATCGTAAGTTGTTGGGATAGAGAGGGACTTGTTTTTTCTTGTTTAGGAGCTTGCGCCAACTGGTTGTTATGCCATTTACAGATTGTCAGAAAAGCGAGCAGCACGAGCAATAAGGAGTGTAAAATAAAGTACTTGTGTTTTACGGGTCGCATAGGATGAAGGGCTAAATCTATGGATGTAAATGTAGAACTAACTGGCAAAAACTGCAAAAAATCAGCATTTCAAAAACATTTCAATTTGTTTGTGCCTGTTTTAGCGGCGATTAGACACATTTATTTTCTGTAGACCTATTTCTAAATGGACCCGACTACTTCTTTCAAGTCTGCTTCTTCGGGAAGATTTAACTTTTTCCTGAGCCGGTGCCGGATCACCCGGACACTTTGGACCGAAATACCGAGCGTACTTGCCATTTCCTTATAGGTAAGGTTCAGCTTCGCCAGCGCCATAAACCGGGTTTCCGCAGGGGTAAGGCCAGGAAGTTTTTCCCTCAACCGCGACAGATATCCCCAGTAGATTTTGTCGAACAGTGTTCGGAAACAATCCCATTGTTCATCGGTAAGAATGGTGATTTTTTGCAGTTCCTGAACCGCGGCATCATTTACATTTACCCCGTATTTCGCGGTGAGTTCTTCTACAAGCTGATTTTTCTCGGAAATACTACGCGTAAATTCTTCCAGTTGAATCGACGCTAATTTCAGATCCTGCTCGGCCCGGATAAGTTGATCGTTCATGATCCGTTGTTTTTCGCGGGCCTGGTAATAGTAAGTTTTATAAAAATAGAAAACCAGCACGATCATCAGAATGATCAGGATCAGCAGAATATTGCGTTCGAGCGTTTTGATAAGTTGTTCCGCCTTAATACGTTCAAGTGATGCCCGGTGAGCTTGTAGCTGTGACTTTTCCGCCGCACGCAGCATTTGAATGGTATTGAATTCATTCGCAGATTTATCCCTGATGAGATTGGCAGAATCCAGGTATACACTGGTAAGGTGCAGGTCATTTTTTGCAGCGTACACCTTTGCAAAAATCTGAAAGAGATGTTCCAATGGTCTTGGCAAGCCCGATATCCGTATACTTTCCCTGGCTTTTTTCATGGTAGTCCCGGCATCGGCGATACGGTTTTGCCGGAAATAAATATCACTCATTAATGTCAGCGACTTTGCAGCCTGCGAATGGTCCTGGATGATCAATGCCTGGTTCACATTCGCCCGCAATAACGGTAACGCTTTTTGATAATTACCTCTGAGATAGGCAGTCTGCCCCAGATCTCCCTGAGCAATTCCTTTCCAGACGGCATAATCATGGATTGCCAGATTATGCAGGATCCGGTTAAAATAATAGTCGGCCGAATCGAGCTTGTTTTCTTTTACATAGCTCAATCCGATAGTAGTCATCGCAATATTATGTACACCCCGCTGCTCGTAAATGACGTCGGCGGTAAGTGCCTCCCGGGAAAAGCGAATGGCATTTTTGTAATCAGCAAAAAAGTAATACGATTCCCCCATATGGCTGAGTGTCACCGCCTTTTCAGGAAACTCTTTTCCGCTGACTTTTTGAAGCAATGGGTAAGCTTCTAAAAATTCCTCAAATGCCTGTTCATAGTTTTTGGTAAAATACCAGTAATAGTGCCTGAGAAGCATTCGCGACCGAATCTCAATCTGCAGGTTGCCCTCTTCTTTGGCCTTATCGATCAATGCGCTAATTTCCTGGACGACCTTGCTTTTCGCTATACCCGGAATCTCGATAGTCAGCGAGGCGCGCACATAGTCCGCTTCGAGGGCAAGCTCGTGATCACGCGCTCGGAGGGCAACGGCTTTAAGCGTTCGGAGCGATTGGTAGGTGGTGGCCGTGTCGTTCCGGGTCGCAAATAAATGGTTCATGTAAGTCCGGATAGACTGGTACCGTTGAGCGTGTGTTTTATGTACCCAATGTTCAAACTGTGCTTGACCCTTGTGACTCGACAGGTTCAATAACATCAGAATGAAAGCAAAGCGTATCAACCCGAATAGGTGCATTTAACGAATAGCAAGGAGGTTGGGGATAAAATCCAATTTTAAGTTGGGAAGTTACAATGAAAATCGCATCCAAAAAAAATGGCGATCATTTCTGATCGCCCGCAACCCACAACAACGAGTGGCACAGTATTAATCTGCGATTACAAGATTGTAGTCATTGACTAATCTAAGGTATTTGAAACCTGTATTTGTGGTCATCCATCACATTCATTTATGGAAAACAGCAAACGAATTTGCCTGCAAAACCATGGAGTGTCTTGTCTTCGGATTACTCCGATTCCGGTAATGTGATGAAAGAGGTTGCAGGTGCTAAGCTAATATAAAAACAGTATGCTGCAAAACGGAGACTGGTAAGATGTTGAAGTGCATGGATTTGTCGGTTGAAATATCCATGCGCTTTTTATCCTGGATTCCGCCCTCATAGGAATGTATGACGTATTAATTGGATGCATCGGGGCTTTTTGCTTTTATTTTGTCTGTTTGGCACAGCTTTTGAGCGCAGGCTTTCAATCTATGGAAAATTTAGCTCAGTCAGAAAATTCGGGAAGATTAATCATTGTGGCCTATCGCCTGCCATTTAAGCTGGTGATGGAAAACGATGAAGTGAAGTTGATCCAAAATTCGGGAGGATTGGTTTCGGCAGTCCTTTCATTGGTTAAAGATCAGGAAAGTGCCGCATTCAATCAGGCAGAGAAGATCCAGTGGGTTGGATTTTCGGAAAATACCGCGGAGGAACTGGAAGGTCAGTCGATGGCAAACGAATCGTTTCAGGCGCATCCGGTCTTTATTTCGGACGAAACCAATGAAAATTATTACGAAGGGTTTTGTAATAACCTGCTTTGGCCATTATGCCATTACTTCCCGTCGCTCGCCCGGTTCGATGACGTTTATTTCGAAGCCTATCAGGAAGCGAATCAGCTCTTTTTTAATAAGTTAGATGAGATCATTCAGCCCGGGGATGTGATCTGGGTACAGGATTACCAGTTAATGCTGCTGCCCGAGCTGATCCGTCAGAAATACCCCACGAATAAAATCGGATTCTTCTTTCATATCCCTTTTCCATCATTCGAACTGTTCCGTTTGTTGCCCGTACACTGGCGCAAAATGCTCGTCGATGGTTTGCTTGGGGCTGATGTTGTGGGTTTTCATACCAATGATTATGTAGAGTATTTCCTGAAAGCGGCCAGACTGGTTTCCGGGTATGGCAATAAGCTGCATTACATTAATATGAGTAACCGGATCGTAAAAGTCGATTCATTCCCGATCAGCATTGATTTCAATAAATTCAATGAGGCTTACGATGATCCCGAAGTAGCGGCTGCACGATATGAAGCGAGGCAATCGTTGAAAGAGAAAATCATTTTTTCCGTGGACCGGCTCGATTATTCGAAAGGTATCATTCATCGTTTGCGCGGATATCAGCGGTTTTTAGAACGGTACCCTGAGTGGCACGAGAAGGTTTCGTTTGTGATGGTCGTCGTGCCCTCGCGGGATACCATTGAACAATATCAGCAAATGAAGTCCGACATCGATCAGACTGTCGGGAAAATCAATGCAGATTTTGGGAATATATACTGGCAACCGATCATTTACCAATACCGGTCCATGGCATACACCGAAATGCTGGGAATGTATACAGCCAGCGATGTGGCGCTGATTACTCCGGTGAGAGATGGAATGAACCTGGTGTGCAAAGAATACGTCGCAAGCCGGAAGGATAGCAAAGGTGTTTTGATCCTGAGCGAAATGGCGGGGGCCGCAGCCGAACTCGGCGAGGCGCTGATCATCAATCCACTTGACAGACAAGACATTGCGGACTCGATCAAGACCGCATTCGAAATGCCTGAGGAAGAACAAACAAAACGTATGGAAGCCATGCGGGAACGGATACAGAGTTATGACGTTTTTGCTTGGACCAATGACTTTTTTACCCAGATGACAATGTTAGAATTAGAACATGAGCGGTTACGTCAAGTCTTTTTGACCACCAAAGGGATCGATGCGATCCGGCAGGCATATGAATCAGCAAGTAACAGAATCTTGTTTTTCGACTACGACGGAACACTCGCGCCAATCGTGCCCGATCCCGCGCAGGCCATTATTTCAGAAGATATTAAGAAGCTTTTGACAGAAATCGCGCGGCGCGACACGGTGGTTATCGTGAGTGGACGCGATAAAGAATTTCTTGATAAACTGTTTGCAGATATGCCGGTGCACATGATCGCCGAGCATGGTGCTCTCATAAAAATGAAAGGTTCCGAGACTTGGCAACTTAATGAAAGTTATGAGGAAAACTGGAAAGACAGCATTCGTCCGATTATGGACTTGTATGAAAAACGCTGCCCGGGCGCATTTGTCGAGGAAAAAGAAACTGCACTGGCCTGGCATTACCGTACCGCCGACGACAAACAATATGCAACCAGGCGTGCGCAGGAATTACTATGGCAGCTTAAAAACTACATTCAGCCCGAATTGAATCTTCAGGTGATCGATGGTAGTAAAGTCGTGGAGGTTAAAAAAACCGCATTCAATAAGGGAACCTCTGCACGTACGCTCGTAGAAAATGGCGAATTCGATTTCGTACTCGCTATCGGCGACGATACCACGGATGAAGATATGTTTGAAGCATTGCCGGATACTGCATTTACCATCAAGATCGGCGACGATCTGTCCGCAGCTAAAAACCACATCCGGAGTCAGGAAGAAGTATTCCACTTTTTAAACTTCATGGTTTCCTCAATTGGCGAGTAACGCACTGCGAATCAGCTGATGGCCATATTCCCGCTTTCATCCAGATTTTCCAGTTTGACGAAATGACATACATAGCCCGCTGAGCGTAACACCGCCTGAATGCGGTTGAAATCGGATAGTTCAGAGGTTAATGTGAGAAGAAAGTCCTGAAAATCGTAAGCCCAGTGTTTTACATTCAATTGTTTGAGGCAGTCGTGCAATCGTTGAAACGACTTGTTGTTCTTGATTCGGGTTCTGAATGAAATTTTATATTTTTTTGACATTTGTTCGTTGGGAAAATGGGTGATTTTAGCAATTATGCTCCTGGTTATTGTTGATGAAGTGCACATAACAAAAGTCCTATTTATTTATAATAATTCCAAATAAGCAGATGTTAATATTCCTTAAATAAAAAAAGCTTTGCTACCTGTATGCAAGGTGCAAAGCTTTCTTCAAACTCAGTTTATTATAATATTAAGAAAATATTAGATTTTTCATTTCCAGTTCTTTTGCAGGAAATCTACCCAGTTATTCCACATGATCTTTTCGATATCTGCCTCAGAATAACCACGATCCGCTAAAAGTGACGTGATCGTCTGTAAATCGGCGATCGAATCCAGGTCGCCGGGGGATTGTTCTTTGCCATAAGCTCCGTCCAGGTCAGAACCAATTCCCACATGATTTGCATTTCCAGCGATCTGACAGATGTGATCAATGTGCTGAACAATGTGCGATATTTTCAGCCCTGTTTCCTCAGGTGTGGTTTTCCCGCGTTCCCAGCCCGGGATCATCATCCAGGCATCGAAAGCCATGCCGATCACCGCACCCCGTTCGAGTAACGCTTTGATCATTTCATCCGAAAACTGTCGATTATGGGGGGTAATGGCGCGTACCAGATTGTGGCTCGCCCAAACCGGCCCCTTGAAAATAGCCAGCGCTTCCCAAAATGCGGTGTCGCACAAATGCGTTGCGTCGAGGATCATGTTGAGTTTGTCCATTTCCACAAGCAGGTCTTTCCCTTTTTGAGCTAATGGAGCGTCAGAATCGGTTCCGTAGGCATACACTCCGGGGCCATAATGGGCGGGCCCGATTGCGCGCAGGCCGTAACCGTAAGCGATTTCAAGATTTTTTAGGCTGATAAAAGAATCGGCACCTTCCAGGCTCAGAATATATCCGATAGGCAGATTTTCGGTTGACTCAGCTTCCTGCCAGCGTTTCAAATGTGCATTCAGACCATCCGAGGTAGTGATCTGAACCATTTCGCCGGCTTCTTCCATGGCCTTGTACCAGGCTACCTGCGCCTGCGTCTGAGCCCAGGCCTGCGCCTGCGAATTCCAGCCGGGTATTTTGCTATCGGGTTTTACAAAACGCGCGATTTGCGTAGCGACACACATACCGATATTTCCTTTGCGCATTTCAGGAAAACTAACCACGCCTTTGCCGCGGTCGGGCTTATCGGTCAGATTTTTCTCGCGGTCGCGGATGGCATAAAGATCTTGAGTCAAATCCCGGTTCCATTCCACGGCATTCATGGAAAGGTCGAGATGGGCATCAAATAGGAACATATGATTAAGGTTTAGAATTGGTCAGATTGTAATTCTGCGGCTGCGGGCGGTTATTTTCCATTCGTCGGTCACCTCTCCGTTTTCTACGATAGTCGCGAAATCGTGGAGTGCTACCGTCGGGCAAACATGGTATGGAACTGCATATAGAGCATCTCCGATCTGCATGGAATCCCAGGTCTCGGTACCCACCTGCAGGACACCATGTTCCTCGCTTTGACCTATCACAGTATAATTGGTAAGGTTTAATAATTTCAAACGGTTTTCGATCGGATTTTCAGCTGATATCGCTTTATGTCCCAGATCTATGGTGACAATGCCAGGTACCGGCTTCGAAACCACGCGTGTCAGGATCACAGCGGCATGTTCAAAAGGTTGCCCGTCAAACCGGTCACCATATCCCCAATCCCAAAGTACATTGGTACCCGGACTCAGAAATACATTGGGCCGTAATGCATGAACGGTAAATGAAGGTGACCCGCCGGCGATGATCATCGGCTCGTTTCCCGAGTCATTTTTGATGTGATTTAAAAGTGGTAACAATTTATTAAATGCTTCATCGGCAGTGATTTTGCGCTCGGTGAATTCCGGGTTCCGGATGTGGCCGTCGTATGCGTGCACACCCACAAAGTCAAGATGGGAAAGCGAAGATATGTAACTGTATAATGAAAGCAACCGCTCATCGGTCGCGTGGCCGGAACGGTTCATTCCCGTATTCACATCAATAAAAATTCCGGAGATTAACCCATTATCAAGCGAAGCCGCATTAAGCTGATCCGCGGACGCTTCGTTATCGACCAGCGATAAAAAGTTGACGTAAGGATAAGCCTGCCTTAATTTAAAAAGTCTTGAAATGTTGGGACCTACCATTTGGTACGCCAGCAAAATCCATTTAGCGCCACAACCGGCAAGCATCTCAGCTTCGGCGATGGTCGCGCATTTAAACTTACCAATGCCTTTTTCAAGCTGGATTTTTACGATTTCGGGGCATTTGTGCGTTTTGACGTGTGGTATCAATCGATCCGCATCACCGGCAAGATTAATCATGCCTCGAATATTCGCCTCGATGCGATCTTTATAAAAAAGCAGGGACGGAGAGATTATCGCATCGGGATTGTTGAGCTTGAACCAAGGCATTATTGTAATGATAGAATGAATGAATGAATGAATGAATGAATGAATGAATGATTACTTCTCCTCGAGCTCGAACATTACTTCAATCTCAACGGGAATGTTGCCAGGCAAGGTACCCATGCCGACGGCACTACGTACGCCGATCCCGTTTTCCTCACCCCACACTTTTGCGAACAGTTCACTGCATCCGTTTATAACATATGGATGTTCTTCAAATTCAACGGTGCCGTTCACCATACCCAAAACTTTAATAACTCTTTTGATGCGGTCGAGGCTGCCGAGATTTTCTTTTAATGTAGAAAGGATCGTTAACCCAACCTGCTGCGCCGCAGACTTTCCCTGATCCCGATCCAGGTCTTTTCCGACACGGCCTTTAATGAGGGTACTGTCGTCCTGAACGGGCCCGTGGCCTGACACGTAAACCCAGCGCTTGTCTACAATAAGAAGTGGCTTATATACGCCCATAGGTTTAGGCGCGGGAGGTAATGAAAGTCCTAGTTTAGCGAAATTTGATTCAGGCGTATTTTCCATAAGAGTAGAAATAGATAGTTCCAGGCGACACGGTTGAGAGTCGTCGGAAAGTTGAAAATGTGGTTTTAAAGTAATTAGACGAACAAATTTAAGATTAAAACCCCCACTAATCCCATAATGGAGACAATTGTTTCCATCACCGACCAGGTAAGCAGGGTGTCTTTAATACTCAGGTTGAAGTACTCTTTGAAAAGCCAGAAGCCACCGTCGTTTAAATGCGAAAACATCAAACTGCCTGATCCAATGGAGAGTACCAGCAGTTCCGGCGGGACAGTTGAATTGACCAGTAATGGAGAAAGTATACCCACGGTCGTTAGGCCTGCAACGGTTGCAGAGCCTACACAAACACGGATAATGGCTGCAATACACCAGCTCAGAAGTAGCGGCGACACATCGATCCCTTTCAGACTTTCGGCAATGAATGTACTAACGCCGCTGGCGGTCATGATTTCTTTGAAAACGCCCGCGCCCGCAATGATCAGTAAAATCACGGAAACGCCTTTGAACGCCTCTTCCATTGATTTACTGATCTTTTTCATATCCATTCCACGCATAATTCCAAGTGTGTACGCTGCGAAAAGGACGGAAACGAGCATGCCGAAATAAGGTTCAGCGAGCAGTCCGATGATCTTGTTAGCGGGATAAACACGTTTGACACCCGACATAGTTGTAAGCAGGAAAACAGGTAACAATGCAGTGATCACGCTAATGCCGAGGCCCGGAAGCTCCGAGGTTGGTCGGGGTTTTACGTTGAAGAGATCTTCGTCTGGTTTGGGTTGAAAACGTTTGAGTGTACTACCGAAAATCGGTCCGGCAACGGCAATGGCGGGGATGGAGACGATGATCCCGTAGAATAAGGTTTTACCTAAATCCGCCTGAAGCTGGCTCGCAATGGCGGCAGGCGAGGGGTGGGGAGGTAAATAACCGTGTGCTACCGAGAGCGCCGACAACATCGGCACTCCGATATATAGTAACGGAAGCCGGGCAGTGGCGCTGATCATGAAAATCAAGGGAATTACAATTACAAAACCGGCATTATAGAAAAGAGGGATACCGATCACAAACCCCGCCAGCGCCATTCCCCATTGAATGTAACGTTTGCCAAACAGCCCGATCAATGCATCCGTGATTCTTTGAGCGGCGCCGCTGTCGGCCACCATCTTCCCCAGCATGGCACCGAATCCTACAATCAATACCAGATCTCCCAGTGTACCTCCAACCCCTTTTTGGATCGCTTTACTTACCGTTTCAACGTCGAGACCACTGGCGAGGCCGAGGCCGATCGAGACTAATAAAAAAGAAATAAAAGTGTCAATTTTCAGCCAGGCAATCAGAATAACAAGCGTTAAAATGGCTATAAAGGTGAGTAATAAGGGCATAACGGGTTGATAGGAAAATGTGCTTTTACTAATAAGCAGGAAGAAAGGGAATTTTAATGACAGAAGCGAACGAACTTGCGAAATAGCCTCCAAGATTGTTTGTTTGAATGCCTTAAAATCGCGAAATTTGGCTTTTTGCTAAAATCAGTTTTGTATTAATTTTTTGGGTAGTTGAACATTATTAATCTGCTATCTTAACATTTTCGATTCTTTTCTAATACTTTATGGCAGAATCTTCAGGAGAAAACATCATCCCGATTAACATTGAGGATGAAATGCGTGGAGCATACATCGACTACTCGATGTCCGTAATTATATCCCGAGCTTTGCCCGATGTTCGTGATGGTTTGAAGCCTGTACACAGACGTGTACTTTATGGAATGTCCGATCTGGGCGTCAATTACAACCGGTCACACAAGAAGTCAGCACGTATAGTAGGGGAGGTTTTAGGTAAGTATCACCCGCATGGTGATTCATCAGTTTACAATACCATGGTGCGTATGGCCCAGCCATGGTCATTGCGTTATCCGCTCGTCGACGGACAAGGTAATTTCGGATCGGTTGACGGGGACAATCCGGCGGCGATGCGTTACACGGAGGCAAGGCTTAAAAGACTAGCCGACGAATTGCTGAATGATCTCGGAAAAGACACCGTTGATTTTCAGCCGAATTTTGATGATTCTTTAAGTGAACCCACCGTTCTTCCCGCCAAGTTTCCCAACCTGCTGGTAAATGGTTCTTCGGGTATCGCAGTAGGTATGGCGACCAACATGGCGCCGCATAACCTTTCCGAAGTTGTTAACGGGGTACTGGCCTATATTGACAATAACGAGATCACCATTCCTGAATTAATGGAGCATGTAAAAGCTCCTGATTTCCCGACAGGCGGGATCATATATGGGTATCAGGGCGTTCGTTCTGCAATGGAAACGGGTCGTGGTAGCATTATCATGCGTTCGAAAGCTTCGTTTGAAGTATCCAAAACGGGCCGCGAGCAAATTATCATCACAGAAATTCCTTATATGACCAATAAGGCTGCGATGATTGAACGGATTGCAGCTTTGATTAACGATAAAAAGCTCGATGGCATTTCGGATATCAGGGACGAGTCGGATAGGGATGGTATGCGCATTGTTTTTGATCTGAAAAAAGATGCGATACCTAATATTGTACTGAACCATTTGTTCAAATACACACCATTACAAAGTTCATTTGGTGTAAATAACGTTGCGCTGGTAAAAGGTCGTCCGGTTACATTAAACCTGAAAGATCTGATCAGGCATTATGTCGATCACCGGATCGTAGTCATTACCCGCCGCACCGAATACGAATTGCGTGAAGCTGAGAAGCGGGCGCATATTTTACAAGGTTTGCTGATCGCGCTCGACAATCTGGATGCCGTCATTACCCTGATCCGCAATGCACGCGATCCGGAAGTTGCGAAAAATGGCTTGATGGAGTCGTTCGAGTTGAGCGAAATTCAGGCAAAAGCGATTCTTGAATTGCGTTTGCAACGGTTGACAGGTCTCGAAAGGGATAAGATCGTGAAGGAGTACGAAGAGATCATGATTTTGATCACGGACTTGAAAGACATTCTCGCAAACGAATACCGCAAATTCGATATCATTAAGACGGAGCTTGGCGAGATCAAAGATCGTTATGGTGACGAGCGCAGAACCAAGATCGAATTCGCGGCAGAAGAGTTCAGCGACGAAGACATGATCCCGGATGACGAAATGCTCATTACCATTTCGCACGAAGGCTATATCAAACGGACGCCACTGGCGGAATACCGTACGCAAACCAGGGGAGGCGTAGGTTCACGTGGCGTAAAAACCAAGGATACCGATTTTACCGAGCATTTGTTTTCTGCGACGATGCTCAATTACCTGCTTATCTTTACTGAATTCGGTAAGTTGTTCTGGATGAAGGTGTACGAAGTGCCCGAGGGAAGCAAAACTTCGAAAGGTCGCCCGATCCAGAATCTCATCAGTCTTGAGAGTTCAGATTCCATTCGTTCAGTGATCAACGTTAGGACTTTGACGAATGAGGATTATATCAACAATAATTACCTCATTATGTGTACCCAGCAGGGCACAATTAAGAAAACCCTGCTCGAAGCATATTCCCGTCCGCGGACAAATGGTATCATCGCAATCTCCATTAATGAAGGCGACAGGCTGTTGAATGTAGCTCTGACCAATGGCGACAACGATATCGTGATCGCGTCGAGTGCGGGACGTGCGGTTCGCTTCAACGAAAAAGGGGTTCGCCCGATGGGACGTACCGCTGCCGGTGTCCGCGGGATCAACCTGAATGAGCCCGGTAACAAAGTGATTGGAATGGTGTGTATTAACCGTGAAGATGCGCAATTGCTGGTTGTCTCTGAAAATGGTTTTGGAAAACGTTCAGCAATAGATAGTTACCGAATCACAAAACGAGGAGGAAAAGGTGTTTCCACCATGAATGCGACCGATAAAGTTGGAAAACTGGTAGCCATTCGTGAAGTGACAGAGCAGGATGATCTCATGATTATAACCAGAAATGGTATTGCGATCAGAATGAGCGTGCTCGATATTCGTCTGGCCGGACGTAACACTCAAGGTGTGAAGCTGATCAGACTGAACAATTCGGATGAGATCACTTCGGTTACAAGAATTCTGAAAGATCCCGATGAAAAAGCGGAGGAACTGGATGAAGAAGGCAACCCAATTGTCAGGACAGTTGCACCGGTAGAAGGTGGCGCGGACGAGGAATTGCTGGTATCCGACGAGCTCGACGAGGAGGATGATGAAGTGCTTGAAGACGACGAGGAAGATGAAAATGATCCTTCTGACGATCCAGAGGCATGATTTTTGTAAAATTTTATATTAATTGATTTATATTTATCGGTCGAACAACCAATCACAACCAAAGTTAACTTTTTATGAAAAAACTGTTTTTAGTCTCTGCTCTTAGCTTTTTCGGCCTTGCGTCTTACGCACAGGATGCTGCTAAGCAGGATGATGCCGCTAACAAGCTGTTGGTGGACGGTTTCCGGAAAGACAAAGAGAAAAGCGACAAAGATGCATCTGATCCAAAAAGCAGCGCGAAAGCAGCATTTTGGATGGAACGTGCAAAGTTGCATGAAAACATAGCTTCTCAGGCATCACAGGTGGATTCGAACGCTGCGAAAGTTGCATATGAATCATACAAAAAGGTAGTGGAACTGGACAAAACCAAAAAAGGAGAGCCAGGTAAATCTGCTAAAGAAGCCCAGACTATTTTGGATGGGGGAGAAGGTACCAACCTTTTCAATGCGTTTGTAAGACAAGGTGCAGAAAAGTATCAAGCCAAAAACCTGGCTGGTGCACTTGAAATGTTTACAATAGCTCAGGAAATCAATAAAAAGGATACATTGGCCTCCCTCTACGGAGGTATTGCGGCACAGCAGCTTGACCAAAAGGATGTTGCGAAAACGCAGTTTGAAAAATATGCTGCCAATGGGGGAAAAGATCCAAGCGTATATTACGGTTTAGCTCAATTGTACCGTGCTGAAAACAACTTTGATAAAGCAATTGAAACTTTGAATAAAGGTTTGGCACAGGCACCGGGCAACAAGGATCTTAAAGCGGAAGTAGTGAATATTTTGCTTGCATCTGGTAAAGAGGATCAGGCGATTAAGGAGCTGGAAGCATTAGCCGTATCAGATCCTAAGAATGTTCAGAATGTAGTGAACCTGGCGATTCTTTACGACAATATGCAAAGAACGGCCGGTGACAAGATCAAGCAAATCAATAGTAAAATGGGAGCGGGGAGTAAGTCTGCTGCCAGCGCCGCTAAAAACCTGGAAAGCGAAAAAGGTAAAATCGAGGTGTATGATGGCGAGATCAAGAGAATTGGTGCATTGATTAAAAAGCAACCGAAAAATGCCGATCTTAAAAGACAGTTGGCTGATGTAAATACGAAGAAAAAAGAAACAGTTACTGCGATTGCGGCTTTGGAAGCAGAAGCTAAAAATGCACAGGCATCTGCAGGAAGCAGCGACAACGCAGCATTTGAAAAGGAATTGGCTGAGTTGAAACCAAAACAAAAAGAGGCGAGCGACAAAGCGATTGCGAATTACAAGAAAGCTTTGGAAATCGATGCTGCTAACTATGATGCATTGTTCAACCTGGGTGTTTATTATTTCAACGAAGCTGTTATTTTGAAAGGCGAAGTTGATAATATGAACATGACCGAGTATCAGCAGAAAGGCAAGGAAGTAGAAGGTCGCGTGTGTGGAAAATTCAAAAAGGCGAAACCTTATTTTGAAAAAGCAATCCAGGCTAAGGATGAAGCAGAAGCGAAGGAAACCCTAGCTACTGTAAACGGAATTCTGGATCAGTTCACCGCGAAGCAAGTTGCATGTGTTGACGAGCAATAAAATTTAGATTTCGAATGCGGGCGCCAGAATTATCTGGCGCTTTTTTTATGTCCTTTTTCCAGACTTTCGCGAAGCGGGGAGGGGAAGGTACTTTGCAGAGTTGGATTGTCAAGAAGTAATTTTAGCCGAACAGGATCGGGGAACGGAATTTCCCGTTCCTTCTTTTGCAGGTAGGCAGAATCTTTCGTTTCAAGATAGGCAGTTACATTTTCCATTTGGAATATAGAGTAGCGATGTGTCTTGCGGACATCGAGCATATCCGACTTCAGTCTTCCTTTTTGAGTAGTGAAGTAAATGAAAAAGAATGGCAGAAACGACCACCGATACCAGCGGTTGCCCGACTCCTCAATAAACCTGACTGAAAACCATGCATTACTCACAATCCCAATAGTGAGCAACTCTGTATACCTGGAAGAAATTATGGTAAGATTTTGACCGCGACCATAAGCGATGGCGACAGCCTGGCAAAGACTCCAGATGTAGCAGCCAGCCAGGAGCAGGTCCGGGCGCGTCATTTTTTTAGAGAGCAGCAGAAATAGGATCATAACTGCACCCGGAAGCCAAAGGAGGGAGGCCCACTTGTTTTCAACCACAGGCCAACTCAACATATATGCTGCCGCACTAAGAAATTCAGATGCATCTCGTGATTTATAAATTTCGTTACCGGCGGTGGCAGGAAGGATAAGAAACCCGAATAAAGCTATAAGTATTAGCAAGCCGAAGGATAAGACGTTGCGAGATGGATAGTTTCTGTTCATATACCAATCCAGGCAAAAGACGCAGGCAATGGTAATGGGCGTGAGCAGACCGGAGGCCATCGTGATAACACTCAGAACGCATAAAGTGATGATCCCGGGAATCCTGAATTTATTGTCGGGGACATATGCGGCAATGATCAGGGCCGATACGGTGAATAAGACCAGAAAGTAAAACTGACTCTGGAATCCAATTAAATAGTTTTCAAAAGAAAACGGCAATGCAAACTGTGCTAATAACACTGGGACAAATAACCATCTGAATCCAGCCAGATCCCGATGTTTGTGGATCGTATAAACGAGTATCGCGGGAATCGACGCAGCCAAAAAAACATTGACGAAAGCTTCTGTCAAATTGTTCCATTCGCCGGTTATCTCGAAGATCAGTAAAGAAAGCAGTCTTGTCGGAAAGATTCTGTGTTCATTGTGCGGTTGCCATAATTCGCGCAGCCGTAACTTACCTTCCATGTATGGTCGAAGCAGATAATCTCCCTCAGCATCCCATTGGTCCCAGAATGGTAAGGATATGGCAAATGTGCTGACATAGTACCAGCGGGGGATTGCCACACATAGTATTACCACAAGCGTTATTAAAACTCTATTTAACATAATATAAATTATAAAACAAATATAGGTGTGATGACATACGACTAAGGTTTTGTTAAACACGCACCAGATATCGATTCTAGTCATTCATCTGATTCTAAGACGGTCAACTTACAGCACAATGGATACTTACAAGGCTGAAAATCAAAAAATTGGATGATGAAATACTCTGTGAAGTTTTCATCATCCAATTTCCATTCTTACTCAACTCACGTCGATTTCTACGCAATATCACAAATCTCCACGCATTGTTTCAGGGATGCGATTGGTTCGCGTTTTGGGATAAACTCCTGAGCTACAAAGCCTTTGAAGCCAGTGTCCGCAATGGCTTTCATAATTGCCGGGTAATACAGCTCCTGGGTTTCGTCGATTTCGTTTCTTCCGGGAACGCCACCGGTATGGTAATGCCCAATGTATTTATGATACTGTTTGATGTTTGCGATTACGTCTCCTTCCATGATCTGCATATGGTAAATGTCATACAACAGTTTAAAGCGTTCAGAACCAACCATTTCGCAAAGTCCGGCACCCCAGGAAGTGTGATCGCACATGTAATCTCTGTGGTTCACCTTGCTATTGAGCAGTTCCATGATCATCGTTACGCCATACTTTTCTGCCGAAGGCATTAACCTTCTGAGTCCGATCGCACAGTTGCGCATACCATCCAAATCCGACATTCCGCGCCGGTTACCTGAAAAGCAAATTACGCTCGAATATCCGGCTTCCTTGATTTTTGGAAATATGTCCTCGTAACTTTTCACAAGTTCATCGTGCAGCGACAGGTCGTTGAAGCCTTTTTCTATTCCCATTCCCGCGCCGTTTGGCAGTGCGCAAGTCAGGCCATACTTTTTTAAAGTCGGCCAGTCTTCCGGGCCGAGCAATTCAATGGATGTGATACCTATTTTTTTGCAATCCTGGGCGAAGCTGTCAAGTGGTATTTTTGAATAGCACCATTTGCAAACCGAATGATTAATTTTTCCACTGAGTTTTGCTCCCAGCGCTTTTTCACTTGCTGCGAATGCTTCTGAAATCGAAAGCATTCCGGCTGTTCCGGCAGCAATGTTTTTCAATGCGTTGCGTCTGCTAGACATATGTAATTTGGTTAATGTTATTGCGTCTTTTCAAAGCCTATTTCTGGAACTTCCCATTTCGGGAATGCACATTGTTGGCAGCGTGAACAACTACCAGGCCTCCCCATTACTCCGACCATTAATACTGAGAACTTTGTAGAGTTTGGCAGGTGGAAAAGCTGTAACGGTATAAAAAAATAGTGGTGCCACAGTCAGCAGCACCACTATATTAAGAACTATAACGAATAATCTACTCTAAAATCGCCTGATCTATTTTCCGCCTTTTTGAGCTTTTGCACCTTCGGTATAGATCGGGTTAGACTTGTTTCCGCCAGACATCAGATAAGCAACAAGATCGCGTAACTCATTAGGATTCAATCCATTGATCAAACCGGGAAGCATTACTGATACCGTTGAGATCTTCGTGGATCCAACTTCCTTTTTGCTGATTTTGCGAATGGTTTTTGAGTCGAATGGATTTTGCGCGATATAATAGAAATTGGCGTCTTCATTGATCTGACGGCCCACCACGGACTCGCCCGTTTTCAGCGTGTATGAGATTGAAGCATACTGATCAGAAACCGTTTTGTCAGGAATAATGATCGACTCCAGCATATCTTTTACAGAGAACCTCGTGCCGAGCTGAGTCAGATCCGGACCAACATCCGAGCCTTCACCCTGGATCATGTGGCAACGATTACATAATACGGCAGAAAAAATCAGTTTTCCTCTGTCGAAGTCTCGGTTTGCCAGGCTATCCTGAACCAATGCAACCGCATCGTCGACTTTCCAGCCGCGGCCAGGGCCTTTTGGAGAATATACTTTCACAAGATCATTTCCGGTTCCGGTAAGTAGCTCAGCACCAGATAGTTTGTTATAATAAGCCACTTTGTCTTTTGGAACATTTTTCAAAGCCATTTGACGGGCTTTGTCGATAAATCCAATATAGCTGCGACCACCCTGATAACTGAATGCTTTGTGGAACCATTTGAAATACTTCTCGCTCAGCGCCGGAGTCCAGCCCGTTTTTGCACTGCTCAACATAATGGCATAGAAAGACTGCTGCTGCGGCGGCATTTTTTCAAGCAAACCTGCAAGATCGAGTCCGTATTGCGGGTTTCTCAAAATAAGATCTGCGGAAGCAGTTACCATTTCATTGTCTTTGTCATCAAATTTCTCATTCTTATCAATCAGCGCAAGTGTTTTTTCAACGGCTTTCGGCGCTTCGAGAGTAATGAGGATTTTAGACAAGAATCGGTTTTGCAATGCACTGGTTGCCGGGTACTTTGGATTCAGGTACGCAATGATCGCCTCCTTAGTCGCCGCGTCCGGCTGCCCGGTACGGTAAAGAGTTAACTCCACTGCGCGTAAAAGCGCTTGTTTTTGCAAGTCATCTAGTTTCGCATAATCGATCCTGGCTAAACCTTTCAAGATTGGCCCTCCTACCTTGGTCGAATCTCCTTCACGTGCCAGTGCAATGGATGCATAGATCAAAGTCTGTGGGTCTTTTTCTGCGTAAACCTTGTTTTCCCATTCAGCAACCGGCTGATGTTCAATGGCTAAGCGCGCGGCGAAACGAAGGAAGCGATCCGGGCTTTTCAGATATGGCCAGGAAGTTGCAACTGCTTTCGGATCTTTCTTTGCGTGGAATTTTTCCAGCTCGGTGCGTTGCTTATGTTCTGCGGTTAGCGTTGGTTTTACCACATTTGCACCAGCTGGGATGTTTTTATAGTCGCCATAGTACACGCGATAAAGATCAGATTCCAGACGACGACCGCCTGTCAGGAAATACAAGGCACCGTCCGGACCAATGGCTCCGTCCGTTAATGGAAGCGGTGCACCGGAAAGAAATTCTTCATGATCTGCAGTATAAGATGAGCCACTTGGTTTCAAATGCAAGCCGTGAACAATACCAAAACTCCAGTCAAATGCGAGCAGCGTATTTTTGTATTTGGCAGGAAACCTTGCGTCGCTCAGGTAAATGAGGTTGGTTGGTGATCCCTGACCAATGTTCATAACCGGTGAAAGGAAATCGGCAAATGCGGGAGATGTGTTTGCAGAACCGGTTCTCCATCCGTAATCGCCGCCGCTCGTCGCATGACAAACGCGGGTCGGACGATACCAGGGTGTACCGAAATCCCACTCCATATCCGAGTCATAAGCAAAAAGATCGCCGGCTTCGTTGAAAGCGATGTCATACGGATTACGGTAACCTGCACTTACCAGCTCCCAGGTTTTTCCCTCAGGATCAGTATGTGCGATCCAGCCGCCCGGTGCATGCCTGTCGTTCGCGTGCCCGCGCGGATCTTTGATGAATGGGAAAAGATTGTCGTTTTTCCAGTTCGTCATCAAACGATAGCTGTCCATTTTGGGCAGATCCGTGAAGTTACCGGCAACTACGTACAGCGATTGCTTATCCGGAGAAAGGATAATGCTGTGCGGTCCGTGCTCGCCCTCCCCTTTCATTCCTTTAATGAGCGTGATTTTGTCATACTGATCATTCTTGTCCGTATCCTGCAAACGGTACAACCCGCTGCCTTTCGGAAACCGCGCATTTTCACGGTTATTGATCATGACATATAAACTGTTGAATGCATAAAGCAGACCGTGCGCGTAGCCCATTGCAACTTTCGCCGTGTCGCCTTCTACCCTCAGAGTTTCTACTTTTGGCTTTTCGGTTGATCCGATCGGCGGAAGTTCCAGACGGAAAAGCCCGCCATATTGATCAGAAGTGATCATCCGGCCTTTGTTGTCAAATGTCATAGATACCCATGAGCCATTTTTTTCTTCGGACGGACTATATAAATGTTCGGCTTTAAATCCTTCCGGCAATTTGAGCTTGTCGACCTTTGAACCCGGAGGACGGTGTTTGGCGGTTCGGTTGCTGAGCATCACTCCGCAAAAAACACCCACAGCGATCAGTACGGCGAGTGTTATCGGAAGTTTTAACCATTGTTTTTTTGTGTACATTTTACAGTTCAGAGTTAAGAAATTGGTTATTTGATTTATAATGGATGTGATTTTTTTGGCGACTAATTGATAATCAAGCAGTAATTATGGTCTGTCGTGCTGTATTAATATCTTAAATAAAACTAACTAAACCTACAAATAATCCGATTGTAACAATATTAGCAGTAATGTTTGATCCTTGCATCCTGTTGTGTCGGGGGAGGAATGGGGGATTTCTGTAAATGACAAAAAGTGCAGCGCGTTGGCTTGCTGCACTTTTTGTCTACTCACAACCATGAATGCGGATTTTAATGTTCGATCATTCAGTCATTCAAAACTCTCGCACCCATTCCATTAAAAATTAGGCGTCAAAGCTGATTCAACGGCTGGAAGGCCATAATAATCATCCAAAACGGTAAATGCATTTGGAGGAGGAACGGCGCCTTTTGGGAAATAATAGGCTTGTGGATTGGCTTTTACTTTCGCTCCATAGGCCCCGATGATCTCTTTCACACGTCCGGTTCTCGTCAAATCAAACCAGCGTTTGTTCTCAAATGCAAGTTCCACACGTCTTTCTTTGAAGATCGCTTCGCGCATTTCAGCTTGTGACGCCGCTTTTGTTGCTGCCAGTCCCGCACGTGTGCGTACCTGGTTCAGGTATGTGGCAGCATCAGCCGGTTTGCCTTGTTCATTCAGAGTTTCCGCCATGAAAAGCAACACTTCCGCGTAACGGTATACGGGCCAGTTCTGACCTGTGTTGTTGTGCAATGAGTGTGTTTTTGCATACTTTTTGATATAAGGATATACCTTATTTTCCGCGAGACTGCCACTCAGTGTAACATACGCAATGGAAGCATCTTTGCGCTTGTCGCCCGCTTCGTAAGCCGCGATCAGGTCAGGCGTTGGAATGTTGTTGCTTTCCTGAGATGTCGCTTGTGGATTTGATGTGCCGGTTATCGGCGCGATTTCAGTCGCAGATATCGGCGACGGAATGAAACGATAGATCTGGTTTCCATTATATCCGGCCGAGCCTTCCATATACTGGATCTCAAAAACAGACTCCGCATTATTCTTGTTTGTAGTAGTGGTCGAGAATGCGTTGGCATAATCAGGCATCAGACTATATCCATCGTTTGTGATCACATCTTTCAACAGCGGTTCTGCCAAAGCCCATTTTTTCTGGGTAATGTAAAGGTTGGCAAGGACCGTTTTTGCAGCGCCCGATGTTGCCCGGCCTGCTTCCTGTTTTGCTTTGTTCAAAAGCAAAGTACTTGCTTCTTTTGCATCCTTTTCAATCTGCGCATAGATTTCTTCGGTGCTTGAGAGTGGCAATGCAGCATCTTCGCGGCCAATTACCGGAACAAGGTGCAAAGGCACTTTCCCAAACAAACGAACCAGGTCAAAGTAAGCGAAAGCTCTCAGAAACAATGCCTGACCTTTCAGGTTATTTTTGTTTGCGGGAGTAAATTCCACACCGTCAATGAGCGCCAGGATTTGATTTGCTCTCGCAATGATCTGATAATTAAGACGATATTGAACTAGAACGTTATCATTCGCAGTTACGCCGCCAGCAGTTGGAACCGCAAAATCCGCAACGTTTTCAGTTGCATCCACCGCACCGTAAAGGGTATTACGTGCATAGTACGTATTATCGGAATGCATTTCTTCCAACACCCACGCGCGTTCGTTGTACATCTGACGAAGTGGCACATAGGTAGCATTTACAGCTTGTGTAAAATCCGCTTCCGTTACAAAAAAGGTACCCGAGCTTAATGCCGTTTCCGGAATTACAGTTAAGAAATCCTCGCGGCAGCCCGTCGTCAATGCGATTGTCAGGAGCCAGGATGCTATATATTTTGTTTTCATATTCTGATAATTGAAATAATGAATTGAATGAAGGGCTGGCTTAGAAATTCATGTTTACACCCAAAGTCCATGTACGTGGTACAGGATAATTGGAGAAGTCAACACCCTGGCTCAGGTTACCTCCGTCGCCGTTACCATCGCCTTGCGCACTGGTTTCAGGGTTAGGTCCGCCCCAGTATTTGGTAAATACATAAACCTGCTGGATCGAGCCATAGATACGGGCATTTTTGAAAAACTTATTCACTTTGCCAATGTTATAGCCGATGGTAATGTTTTTGATCGTGAAATACGACGCATCAGCTACAAAGTGTGAGCTGTTCCAGTCACGCTCGATACCGGTGAAGTTACCGCCATTGTTTGTCGCGCCATACATCCCACTACCTTTGCTGATCACCGTAGTAGCAACACCAATTCCATTAACTGTTGTGTTTTTAACACGGAAACGGTCTTTTACGCCTGCAACCATGTTGAACACACCGTCGAGGTTGGCAGTACTGTAAAGATGTCGAACCCAAAGCTGGTTGCCGTATGAACCTGATCCAGCTATGGAGAAGTCCCAATTTCCGTATTTCAAATCATTCACAATACCGTAAGTGAATTTTGGGAAAGGGTTACCAATGATCGTCCGGTCATCTGCATCACCACCGTAGGTAATTTTACCATCACCGTTAACATCTTTCAATTTGATAGTTCCAATGGCAGAACGTCCCGGAATGATCGGTGAGTTAGCCAGGTCTTCTGCGCTTTCATAAAATCCTTCTTTCACCATGCCGTAGAACTGCCCGAAAGGCTGCCCTACCTGGGAAATGTGGAAACTACCATACACGCGGTCGATCCCCGGGGCCAGTTCCATTACCTTATTTCTATTGAAAGAAATGTTTGCATTGGTTGTCCATTTCAATTTTCCTTCCAGATTTCTGGTTGTTAAAGAAAACTCGTGTCCCCAGAATTTAATTTCACCGATGTTGTCATTATAGTTGGTGAAACCTGCTTCTTGCGGGATCTGAACAGCATATAGCAGGTTGGTTGTTCTTTTTGTGTAGTAATCATAAATGAACTGGATCCTGTCATTGAATAATCCCAAGTCTAATCCAAGGTCAAATTGTTTGGTAGTTTCCCAGCCCAGATTTCTGTTTGACAGCGATGTAACCACGGCGCCGGTAGCCACATTACCTCCGAAAACTGCATTGGTCGTATTATTCACAAGCGCATATTGGGTGTAGTTACCAATGTTATTATTACCAATCACACCAAAACTACCCCGGATCTTCGCGAACGAAACCTGTCTTACGTCTTTAAGAAAATTTTCATCCGAAATAACCCAGCCGGCAGAAGCAGACGGGAATGTACCCCAGAGATTATCCGTACCAAAACGGGATGAACCATCGGCACGAACAGCAGCGGTGAACAGATACTTTCCCTTGTAGTTATAAGACAAACGGGACAGGTAAGATGTTAACGACCATTCGTTTACACCAGTTTGCGTGCCGCCGCGGTTGATATTGAGCGCGCCCTGAATAGTTGGAAGCCTGTCATCCGCGTAGGTATCTGCCTGAATACGTGTAAAATCCTGACGATAACGCTGTTGCGTAAAACCAGCCAGTAATTCAAAGTTGTGATCACCAAAGCTTTTGTTGTAGACAGCCGTGTTTTCATTCAGCCAGCCCACGTTTTCAAGACTTTGACGTATCGAAACGGCAGTTGTCGGGATTGCAACGTTGATATTGCTTGTTGCCGTCGAAGGGTTGAAAAAGAAAAATTTGTTATTCTCGTATTCAACGTTCAATGTAGCTCTCAATTTTAAACCTGTGATCGGGCTGTAAACGAGATAAGTGTTACCAAGTAATTTGGTGTTCTTGTTTTCGTTGATCAGTTCTTGTGCAGCCCGTACCCAGTTTGGATACTGAAAAATATTCCCAGTTCCTTCGGGAAAGGTATTGACCTTTGTCAGTTCGCCATTTGCATCGCGAATCGGCATTACCGGCCAGGTATGCAATGCATTGAAGAGGATCCCTGTTCCCCGGTCACCATCGGTTCTTGGTGTATTGTCGAAAATGTACTGCGGTGCAATATTAAAGCCGATCTGGATCTTATCCGAAACATCGTATTCAGAATTCATCCGTAGCGAATATCGCTTGTAGTCATTATTTACAACCACACCTTTTTGATTGAATATCCCTGCCACAAGCGATGTTTTCAGCCTTTCTTTATTGGAAGTGATCGTAAGGTTATAGCTCTGGATCGGTGCATTACGGAGAACTGCATCATACCAGTCATTGTTTTGGTTCGCGTACTTCTCCGGGTTTTGGAACGCTGGCGGGACTGGCTTGTTCTCGTCCTCGAAAAGTTCTTTTTTGAACTGGGCAAATTCCTGCGCGTTCAACATTTTCACACGGCCTCTTTCAGGCACGTTCTGAATCCCGTAATACGCGGTAAGGCCCACATTGGTCTCACCCGGTTTGCCACGCTTGGTGGTAATGAGCACAACGCCGTTGGCTGCACGTGAACCGTAAAGGGATGTTGAGGCAGCATCTTTAAGTACCGAAATGTCCTCGATTTCGTCCGGGTTCAATGCACCGATATTACCTGTGATCGGGAAACCGTCAATCACATATAACGGATCACTACCTGCCGATACCGATACTTGTCCGCGAACACGTACCGTCATTCCCTGGCCGGGTTTTCCGGTAGTCTGGTTAATCTGAACACCTGCAAGCCGTCCCTGCAATTTTTGGGTAACCTGAGAAACCGGCACATCTTTGATGTCAGCGGCGCTGACAGTCTGTACAGCACCTGTTATTTCTCTTTTGAGCTGGCTACCATAGCCCACGACCACCACTTCCGAAAGTGCTTTCGAATCGGCGGCAAGTTTGATGTTAATGGAATTTGTGTTTCCCACAGGTACTTCCTGTGTAAGGAAACCAACGGATGAAAAAATCAGGGTTGCTCCCTGATCCGGTACGGTAATGGAGTAAGAACCTTCTGCGTCGGTAACGGTACCGACAGTAGAGCCTTTGAGGACGATACTTACACCGGGGACTTTTTCGCCAGCGTCGTCCGTGACCTTACCGCTGATGGACTTGTCGAGTTTCATGTAACTGCTCTCCACGAACAGAGTTGGTGCAGGATGGTTGTCGGCCATCGCATTGAGACAACATGCAGCCCCGATGAGCACCTGGCTCATGGAAAGCTTCACAATGGAATTCAACTTTGCACAATTAGAGAATTGTCGAAATTGGTTCATAGTACTTGGTTTAGATTAGAAATTCAGCAGGAACTTGGGTATTGACTTCAAGGGTGTTGGTTAGGAATAGTCAGTATCACTTACTTTAAAAAATATTTTAGTAACAGCTATGTATTTTTAAAAATGCGTGTGGTACTGAGGTGTTGAAGTAAAGATGCAGTTACAAAAGGTTGCATTACTAAATATGACTACTTTAAGAATTAAATGTTGTTGCGATTACTTAAAGGCAAATATTACTTCATATAGTAATATTAATGCAATACTAGAATGATTGCGATAACTGACTGTCCTGCTCTGTCTGGTTTTAACCAATATTTAATTTGCAATAGTTTTTAGGATTTAAATCATAAAAAAACACCCGACGTGTTGCCGGGTGTTTTAGTTGCGGAGTGAATATCGTTACGTGAGAAGTTCCATTACCGCTTTGCCTTTACCATCGGGAGTCGTGTAAAATGGGCGTTTTTCAACTTCATACTGGGTGTCGGCCGCAATCCCTAATGCATGGTAAATCGTCTGGTGGACACCGTCAATTTTTATAGGATTTTCAATGGTTTTACATGGCCGCTCGTCGGCTGTTTTTCCATATACGAATCCCTTTTTTATTCCGCCGCCAAACATCAGCATAGAGCAACCATCGGTAAAATGGCGGTGCATTCCGTAGAATTTCAGATCGGAAAGAATGTCGGGCTGGGCAACCTGCTCCAATACTTTCTGGTCGGGCCGGCCTTCCACCATCATGTCGCGACTGAACTCGCTGGCAAGTACTACCATCGTCCGATCCAGCAGTCCTTTCTGGTCTAAGTCCTTGATTAACTGGGCAATGGGTCCATCGATCTGCCTCTTCATTTCTTCCAGGCGCGTGTGCCCGTTTTCATGCGTATCCCAACCTTTAAATGGCTCATACTCGGTGGTAACGCTGATAAAACGAGCTCCCTGTTCGGTCAGTCGCCGGGCTAAAAGACAGCCGAGACCAAATTTCCCGGTGTTATATATGTCATAACTTGCCTTGGGTTCCGTACTCAGGTCAAACGCTTTCGACTCCGGGGAGTTCAGTAATGCATAAGCCTGCTCCATGGAACGTTTCAAAGATTCCCGCTGGTAGTCGCTCCCGAATTCCCCAACCGGACTATTGTTGATCAGTTCATTGTAAAGCTGGTTTCTTCGTTCAAATCGTTTCGCATCCATTCCCACCGGCGGGCGAACACTTTCCAGCCCCTGGCTCGGGTCGGGTATAAAGAATGGACCGAACTCATTTCCAAGAAAACCGGCTGTGTGAAAGGCTTTCAGTTCTTCGGCTTCTCCTACTGTAAACCGCTGGCCGATGTCAATGAATGCCGGGATTACCGGATTTTTCGGGCCGAGTTCTTTGGCAATCCATGAACCCATATGCGGTGCGGCAACGGTTTGCGGCGGCTCGTAGCAGGTATGCCAATGGTACTGATGCCGTGAATGCAGGATGTGCCCCATGTCGGCGGCGACATACGAGCGGATCAAAGTGCCTTTGTCCATCACTTGCCCGATCGACTGCAATCCGTCCGAGAAATGAATGCCGTCGAGTTTCGTGGGCATGGATTTAAACGTGCTTAAAACCCGGTTACCTTCCATGTCTTTTTCGTACGGCGTGTACAGTTTCGGATCGAATGTTTCCGTGTGCGCCATGCCGCCGGCCATCCAAAGTAATATTACTGTATCCGCCGAGGAATCGGATCCGGATTTGCCTTTACACGAAGAAAGCAGGTTTGATACAGGAGCTCCGGCAGCCAGAGCTGCTAGTGTTGCAGCACTCGCATGCTGCAAAAACTCCCTCCTATTCCATTGGCTTCTCATTTTTATTTTATTTAAAATGCTGGTTCACAGATATTAGATTATTTTACTTTTAATACTTTTGATAATAAATAATCTTTTTAAAAATATTAAATGTTTTATATTTGTCTGACATTCATTAAATACTTAAAGTTCAATGCTTTTGATATATCAGATATGTAATGAAAGTTTCGGTATAGGATGATCTATCAATAGATTAACTGAAACTCCGGCACGAGTGCGATCGCCCAGACCAGATCCTGAATGCTTTCTTCATTCGGCGTCAGCCCGAGAATTTTCTTTGCAGCCGCGAGCTCTTTTGGTACCGGCGAGCGGCCCAGAGCTTTTTGGTATAATGCAGTGACCAGAGCGTCTGAAGTCGGATATTTGGCTTTCCATCGTTTCGATCCGGCTTTCAACGTTTCGGTAAACTTGTTCCCGTTTGTCAGTTCCAGAGCCTGCAATAAGTTAACCTGAGACGTTCTGCTGGTACTGACCGTCTCCCGGTTTGGCCGACCGAGTGAAGTCAGGAACGGATCATTTTTTACAAAAGCGGCACGCGCAAAAGGCATCCGGTTTTTTATATCCGCAGGCAATCTTTTGAACACAATGTCCGAGTCGGCATACATTGGATTAAATGCGGCACTGATCGCATCGGAGAACTGTTCCGCAGACAGGCGTTTTCTGACCATTCCGGTAAACTTGAAATCGTTGGCCATAATATCTTGAGCCTCTTTTACGGAAGTCGAAGGAAGTTGGTAGGTTTTCGAAGTCACAATGGTATAGATCAATTTTTTCATGTCATACCCATTCGCGGTAAAATCCGACGCCAGCCAATCGAGCAGGTCTTCGCTCCACGGCACATTGTCCATGACATCCACGGGCTCCACAATGCCGCGGCCGAGCAGCTGCGCCCAGACCCGGTTGGCAACGGTCCGGTAAAGTCTTCCGTCTTTCGGTTGCACAAGAAAATCGGCCAACTCTCTCAAACGTTTTTCGGTACTTGCATTTACACTAATCTCTCCCAGCTCCGGAAACAGCATTCTGGTACCTGCGATTTTTCCGGTAGGTTTATCGCAACGGTTTATTTCAAGTAATGTATCTGCGAAAATATTGGCGAAAGCATACGAGTCGGCCAGTTTCCAGTCACTCACAAAACTGTCGTGACAAGACGAACATTTCAGGTTGAGGCCAAGAAACACCTGGGAAACGTTTTGAGCCGCCTGCATTTCGGTCCGCTGGCTCGAATTGATCGTGCCGCGCCATTTAATGCCTTTTATAAAACCTTCGGATTCCTTCGTCGGGCTGATCAGCTCTTTCACAAACCAGTTGTATGGTTTATTGTCCTGCAACGAGGTGTAAAGCCATTTGGTAATGTCGAACCTTCCGCCGGTAATGTAACCCGTCCCCGAATAGTCGTTGCGCAATGCGTCATTCCAGAACGACATCCAGTGCTGTGCGTAGTCATCGTTTCTGCCAAGCAGTTCTTTCGCCAGCAGCTCCCGTTTGTCCGGACGAGTATCCGCAACAAATGCTTCAATTTTTTCCGGCGATGGAATGAGGCCGATAACATCCAGGTATACCCTGCGAATGTAAATGCGGTCGTTAACTACCGGTTTCCACGCGACATTATTTTTTATGAAATATGCATTTACAAAAAGATCGACCGGTTTGGTCAAATCTGCGGTTGGAGCGGGTACGGTTGGCATTCTCGGTTCGAGAGCAGCCACGCGGTAAATGCTTTTTTCTTTGCCATCCGGCCACAATGCGCCTTTCTCAATCCAAAAACGGAGCAGCTTCACTTCTCTTTCAGTCAGCCTCTTTCCTTTGGTAGGCATCGCGTCTTTATCACCTTTTGGTAAAGAAATCCTCCTGATCAGCTCACTTTTATCCGGATGGTTCGGGATCACTACCGGGCCGCCTTCGCCGCCTTTCATGATGGCATCTTTGCTGTCGAGACGCAGGTCGCCTTTGGTTTTTGTTTCGCTGTGGCAGCTGTAACAGTTGTGGGCAAGTATGGTCCTGACCTCAATATTCAAATCCTGCACTTGCTGCGGGTTCAATGCGCCGTTGTTGGTCAACACAAAATCCGGCTCCGCCGCGACATCGCCATTTGGTTCTTTGTAATCCGTTGTGAGAAGAATGCTTGAAAAATAATCGTCACCGTGCGTCAACAAGGCACCGTAATGTCCTGCAAACGAGACCCCACATACGGTCGTGAAAATGAGTGACCGGAAAATGACGCGTTTACCCGAACGCAATGCGAATGTCGTGATTACCGCCAGAGCCAAAGTCGCAATCCCCAACCATTTATGAATTTCGAAGCTCGTCCCGCTGGCTTCCTCAGAGTCAGCAAGAAGCAATCCGAAAATGACGGACAATACGGCACTGATCGTGCCGATCCAGGTAAGGATCTTGACGGCATCGCGCAGGCCAGCCGATTTGCGTTTCCAATCAATTACTTCGAATAAAAGGGCGACGCAGAGTAATGCAACTGGGAAGTGTACCATCATTGGGTGCAGCCGCCCCAGAAATTGCCAAAGCCAGAATGTTTCGTTTCCTTGGAGTAACACAGTAATAAAATTAGGGGTTTAATGGAAGTTCGGTAGGTATTGTTCCGGATTGCGGGGACAGTATAGTAGTAACGTGTAGTCACTTGTTAAAGTTATGGAATTTACCAGAATGTATCAAAAGAGACATTTGGTTTAAGGTATTATGTTTAGGTAAAGTCGACGCAGTTTGGGCTGTCCATCCCAGTTGAACTTAGGGTTGGATTTCCAGGCTATCACCATTCTCCTAAATAATTGTCTGCCGACGCTCCATTTAATTAGTCGAGGTAGATTCATAAGCGTGGAATGATGGGATAGATTGCAGAGGTAATATCCTGCTCTGTCCGGTGAAAATCAAAAAGTGCATGGAAGAAACAATTAATATATGAGTTGTTTGAAATATTTCGCACCAGATTCTACTATTTGGAAGGCCTTTGATTAATTTTATCAAAATGTGCGATTGGCGAAAATTGATCCTATGAGCTCAGGTTTAATGCGTATCTTAATATTTTTAATGGTGTTAGTAAGTTTTGCACCGCTTGCAAAAGGCAACCACATTGTTGGTGGCGAATTGCAAATGAGGCCAAACGGTACCACTAATACTTTTGAAATCACTTTACTACAATTCTGGGATACAAATAGTCTGATAGAGACCACTCCGGCCCAGTTCGGTAACAGAGATGTTATTGCTGAATTATTCATCTATCAGAAGAATAACAACAGGTTGTTAACGAGAGTTAGAGTTAGCTACCTACGGGCAGAAACGCTTGCTTACCAGAACAAAGCATGCGCCAGCAGCCGCTCTTTGAATACATCTGTTGGTATTTATAAGGGAATTGTCACCCTCAATCCACAGACTTATAGTGATCCCGAAGGGTATTACATTGTTTGGGAACGATGCTGCCGAAATGACGATATAAATAACATCGTCCGGTCTGGCGATAATGGAATGGTATTTTATCTCGAATTTCCTCCACTTACGACTAAAAATTCTTCCCCAGAGTTTGTGGCACCGAACGGCAGGTATATTTGTAGCAATAAACCGTTCACAATGACCATGGGCGCGACCGACGCTGATGGCGATGAACTTCGCTATTCACTGGTGACTCCACTGAGAGGAAATACCAATACTCAACAACCCTTTGGAAATGATTCTCCAAAAAATGGTTATCCTCAGATAACCTGGGAATCGGGCATTTCACTCTCCAACGTAATACCTGGCTCCGCTCCCCTAAAAGTTAGTAATAAAGGACTAGTCACGGTAACTGCAAATACACTCGGGCTATACGTTTTTACAGTGCAGTGTGAGGAGTTTAGGGACGGGAAAAGAATAGGCTTTGTAAGGAGAGATTTCCAGTTATTGGTTATTGATTGCAATGATGATCAGCCAGAACCACCTGTCATCACATATGCTGCCCAACCAATTAGCGATGTGGCTTTTTGTGCTGAAAGCACAATCAAACTTGAAACAGAAAGCTCTTCCGACTGGTCGTATCAGTGGCAATTAAATGGTCTTAATCTGCCGGGAGAAACGGGTGCCAGTATCATGGTGAAAGATTCAGGTCAGTACTCTGTTGTAAAAAGTTATACACGCAAATGTTCAAGAGATACCAGTTCGTTATCCGTTCACGTTCGACTTTCAGAACCGATACTAACAACTATCACTGCTGATAGTGACTCATTGTGCAATGGTAGAACGATGATGCTTTTCGCAAATGATGGTAATGTACAGAGTGGCCAGAGTTTGGTTTGGATGAGGGACAAAATGTTAATACCAGATAAAAATACTAGTATTGCCATTAGCCGACCAGGAGTGTATACTCTGGAAATATCGGACGATAGGCCAGGATGTATCGGCAGGGACACTATAACAATCGCATCAGAGGATTTCAAATTGTCCTTACCGACTAGGAAGGGTGTAATCGAAGGTTTGTCGACCACGCTGGCACCATCACTTGTTCCTCCTAACAAGAATTACACATATGCCTGGGCACCAATGGACGGACTCGATTCTGATCCAGAGGCAAAACAAGCCATCGTATCGCCATTACAGGAAACGACCTACACATTATCGGTTACATCACCCAATGGTTGCTCAGCCCAGGCTTCGGTACTTGTTTTTGTTGTAGATAAAATGCACATCCCTAATTCATTCACACCAAACAATGACGGCCATAACGACACCTTCCAGATCTATAATGCTAAGGATCAAATTTTGGAAATGCGTGTTTATAGCCGCTGGGGTGAATTGATCTTTTTCTCGAAAGGTTACGATAGGCCTTGGGACGGAACCTACAAAAATGAACCGGTACCCGCAGGACTCTATCCATTTGTTATCAAAACGAGCGAACTGGATTTGAATGGGTTTGTAAATCTTATCAAGTAACCACACTCAAACGTCTCATTACGCTTCCTTAAATTCCTTATAGGTGCCATCCGTATAGAAGATCAAGATTCGATCGATCTTCTTCTCGGCGGGCATTTCCTGTTTCCTGCTTTCGACATTTGATCTGAGCCGGTCAGTGGCCAGGGCTTTTGTTTCAGCCAATTCTGGCGCGACAGGTTTGGTAATGACGGGTAAGTCCTCTTCATCCAATATCCAGTTCAAACCCAAATCCGGAAATCGCTTGACAATTTTCTGGACGATATCGAGGCTTGGTTTGTTACGGCCAGCCAGAATATGTGACATACTGGAGCGCTGAATGCCTATTTCATCAGCAAAAATGGATGGCGTAATGTTCTTATTGGCCAGTATTTGTTTAATCTTCTCACTTAAATCCATCAGATTTACATTTTATATCACAAATGTAAATCAAATAGTTTAGTAATATCAACATTGATTAACAATCATATCTAATACTGTGTCATAATGTAAATTAGTTATGATTTACATTTGTAACGCCATTTTTAGAATAAGTAATCAAAAAAAATACGGCACAATATGTACCGTATTCTGATGCCGAGAAAGTTATCAAACAGGTTAAACTGCTACGTGATTATCTCTAAGAGCCTCATTTAACGAAGTTTTTAGATCTGTGCTCGGCTTTCTCTTTCCGATAATAAGTGCACATGGAACGTGGTACGTACCTGCTGCAAATTCCTTAGGCAGTGTGCCTGGAATTACTACACAGTCTTCAGGAACGTAACCTTTATACTCAATAGGCTCAGGACCAGTAACATCAATTATTTTAGAACTTCCGGTGATGGTTACCCCCGCGCCCAAAACTGCTCTTTTTCCAATGCGAGCGCCTTCTACAACAATGCAGCGGGAACCAATAAATGCTCCATCTTCAACGATTACGGGTGAAGCCTGCACAGGTTCGAGTACGCCGCCGATGCCCACTCCCCCACTTAAGTGGACATTCTTGCCAATTTGTGCGCAACTGCCAACTGTGGCCCAGGTGTCAACCATTGTTCCCTCGTCAATGTATGCACCTATATTTACATAGGATGGCATAAGCACAACTCCTTTAGATATGTATGCGCCATATCTTGCGACTGCAGGTGGAACAACCCGCACGCCGAGTTTGTCGTAACCACTTTTTAATTTCATCTTATCGTGGTATTCAAAAATACCGGCCTCACTAATCTCCATCTGTTGTATTGGGAAGTACAGGATGATCGCTTTTTTTAGCGATTCATTGACAATCCAGGTTCCGTCTTCTGCCGGTTCCGCGACACGCAACCTACCCTTGTCAACCTCTTCGATAATATCTCTGATGAATTGTTTGGTTGACTCTTCTTTTAAGAGCTCGCGGTTCGACCAATAAGATTCAATTTGTTCTGTAAAACTCATGTTAAAGTAAAAGATTAATTAAAAACATTTAAAGCGCACTAAATCAATATGTTAACAAATAGACGAGAATAATATATTACTTCATTTTTACCACGGTCATTAACATAGGATTGCTAGTGTGTCTTATAATTAAAGATAAGCTGAACAGAGAGTAAATCCAATAAAATATAATCAAAGCACCCTAATAAAGAAGGAAAAGTAAATGCCAGCTATTTTAGTAAATTAGTAAAAATTCCTAGCATGGTGTTTACTAATTTTAATAGCAATATCGTTTTATTAACTTAGATGTATTAATAAACCCCCTAATCCTTTAGATACGGCTACATTTTCTTTATTTTTGCGGCAAATAAATAATCAAAAAGATATGTCTACAGTTAAAGTTGCAATCAATGGATTTGGCCGTATTGGCCGCCTAGTTTATCGTCAGATTTACAATATGGAGGGCATAGATATCGTCGCTATAAATGACTTGACGAGCCCAAAGGTCTTAGCACACCTTTTAAAATATGATACAGCACAAGGCCGTTTTGACGCCGATGTAACATCCACCGACAATTCAGTTGTTGTCAATGGTGAAAACATAGTAATATATGCACAACGTGATCCTGCACAAATTCCCTGGGGATCACATGATGTTGATGTAGTGCTTGAATGTACCGGTTTTTTCACTAGCCAGGAGTCAGCGAGCGCACACATTACTGCAGGTGCAAAGAAAGTGGTAATCTCCGCTCCTGCTACCGGTGATCTTAAAACCATCGTCTTCAATGTAAATCATGACATTCTTGACGGTTCTGAGACCATTATCAGCGGAGCATCTTGCACAACAAACTGTCTTGCTCCGATGGCGCAAGTACTTGAAGAGAAATTTGGCATCGTAAATGGCTTGATGACTACCATTCACGCCTACACAAATGACCAAAATACCCAGGATTCACCGCACGCGAAGGGTGATTTGAGAAGAGCCCGCGCTGCTGCACAGAATATTGTTCCCAACAGCACAGGAGCTGCAAAAGCGATCGGTTTAGTACTTCCTTCCTTGAAAGGCAAGCTTGACGGATCTGCTCAACGTGTTCCTACATTGACAGGTTCATTGACCGAATTGACAGTTATTCTTGGAAAAGAAACAACTGTTGAAGAAATCAATGCAGCAATGAAAGCGGCTTCAAACGAAAGTTATGGTTATACAGAAGATGAAATCGTTAGCAGCGACATTATTGGAATCAGCTACGGATCCCTGTTCGACGCGACACAAACTAGAGTTCAGAAAGTAGGTGGTACTCAGCTGGTTAGAACTGTGAGCTGGTATGACAATGAAATGTCTTACGTTTCTCAATTGGTAAGAACAGTTTACTACTTCGCCAGCCTGATCGGGAAGTAATTTTTAAGTTAATACAGGTAAAAAAGCCGGCCAGATCCCATTCTGGCCGGCTTTTTTACTTTAATGCATATTAACCACCTCCGCTTTAATGTATTTAATGGTATGCCCTTTTGATGTAAAAATACCTTCATAATGCGTTTTCACACCAAAATGCTCATCCAAAAGTTGGGACTGATAAAGGTCATCCGTGAATTCAAGGATGTTAAAGTGCCCGCACTTTGCAAGTGAATCCAAGCTGTATTCAAAAAGGAACGAGCTATCCGTTTTTAAGCAAAATATCCCTTTAGTTTTTAAAAATCCCGCGTATTTTTCTAAAAACGTGGGGTTGGTCAGGCGTTTGTTTTCGTCCCGATCGCGTACCTGTGGGTCCGGGTGGATCAACCAGATTTCACTCAATTCCTTTTCCTCGAAAAACTCATGAGAATATTGAATTCCACCCCGCAAAAAAGCAACATTCGTTAGATTAAGCTCACTGGCCAGCGCGCTTCCCCTGGCTATGCGGTCACCTTTAATATCCATTCCAACAAAATTTTTGTCAGAAAACACTTTGCCAAGTCCAACCGTGTACTCTCCTTTTCCACAAGCCAACTCCACTACAATTGGGTTCGAGTTCTCAAAATAAAGCTCATTCCACTTTCCCTTAATTCCTGAATAAAGTGGTTTTCCCGCCTGAATTACATTGTCTGCACCTTCATTGAACTGGTAATGATGCAATTTCCTTCTCGCCATTCTATTTAATTATAAGTTTTTAAGATCTGCCACCACGAAAGTACTCCCACCAACGTAAATGATGTCGTCAGATGAAGCCTCACTTAGTGCCTGATTTAAGGCTTCATTCACATCGCCGAAGACTTTGCCAAACAAACCCTGTTTTGCGGCAGTCAAGCTAAGTTCTGATACGTTAAGCGCCCGTGTGTTTGATGGCTGGCAAAAATAGTAATCAGCATCAACTGGGAATAGCTTTAACATCCCTGTAATATCCTTGTCACCTACAAAACCCAGCACAAACCGTTTCCTAGTGTGCGGAAGCATTTCAAATTGTTCAATCGTTTCACTCAAACCGGCTGAATTATGCGCCGTATCGCAATACACAACTGGTGACGTTTGTAATAACTGCCACCTGCCTTTAAGGCCCGTCAGTTTAACCACAGACTTCATTGCAGAGTAGACGGAATCTTCACTTATCGACCAACCGCCTGACTTTAGAATCTCAACTACGCTCAGGACGCCCGCGATATTTTTTGTTTGATATGAACCGGTAAGGTCCAACTCCAGACCAGCCCATGCGAGTTTTCCTGAGATATTGTCCCAAATATTCAGATTCGATCTCCCGTCTTCCATCCCGATGGATTCCACTCTGAATCTCTCAGAACTAAAAGAGAGTGGCGCATCGACTTCATTTGCTTTACCAGTCAATACTGCGCTGACTTCTTCATTTTGATATTCACTGATTACAACCGGTACACCCTCCTTAATGATACCAGCCTTTTCTGATGCGATTAACGGCAGAGTGTCCCCCAAAAACTGCATATGGTCATAACTGATGTTGGTTATAACAGATACTTCCGGGGTAATCACATTGGTCGAGTCGAGCCGGCCGCCCATACCTACCTCTATGACAGCTACATCCACATTGCATTGCGCAAAATAGTCAAATGCCATGGCCACAGTCACTTCGAAAAAAGAAGGGTTTAAGCTTTCAATGTTAGATTTCTGACCTGCTGTAAATTGAACGATAAAATCTTCCGAAACAAATGCACCGTTCACCCTTATACGTTCCCGAAAGTCCTTTAAATGCGGAGACGTGTACAAGCCGACGCGATAGCCAGCCTGTTGGAGAATTGCTGCCAGCATATGTGACGTGCTACCCTTCCCATTTGTCCCCGCAACATGGATTGTACGATATTTGTTTTGAGGATCCCCAAGAGATCTGCAAAGCTCTTGTGTAGTATAAAGGCCCGGCTTGAAAGCACGGGCCCCTATGTTCTGAAAAACCGGTAATCTGCTATACAGGTAATCGATCGTTTCCTGATAATTCATTATTACTTATCGAGAGCGTATTTTGAATGTGATTGTTCCAACTGATTCGTCTGGTACATTAGACGATTTTGGGATGAAAGTCAGATCTCTCACTGCGCTTTTGTATTTATTAACGACTGCGTAATCCGTGACCGTAGTACTTTGCGTAACGATGTTTTTCACCCGCCCATTACGGTCAACAGTAATTTTGAATGTAATATCACCCGTAGCATCGGAATTATCATCCACAACCGGCCTTCTCGACCAGCTCCATCCTGACAAATTTAACCCAACCGCAGTTCCGCCTCCACCGCCTTCACCTTTGTAAGTTTTTGCAAAAAGGCTACCCGTCTTAGACCCTTTATCGCCAACTCCTTCGGCATCATCCCCATTATTGTTTCCGCCGACCCCACTCTTTGTGCCGGTGGTTCCATTACTTCCGGATTTGCTTCCAGACGATTTTGTAAACAATGCATCTTTATTAACTGCTTTTTCGGGTGCAGGCTTTGAAACCGGAGCCGACGCGCTTTCACTTCCAGTTGACTTTTTGACATCTGTTTTTTCAGGAGCTTCAACCGGGCTTTCAACTTTGGAAGCTATTACTGGCTTTTCCGCAACAGTCTTAACCGGCTTCGGAGACTCAATTTTAGGCGGTGTGGGAGGCGTTGGCTTGGGTGTAGCAACTGACTTCACCTTTTTCACTTCATCCGCGTCAGCTTTCATGTTTTCGGCCACCTTGCTATCATTTGGCTTATTAAAGGTCTGTACATCGCCTTTACCAACCTTACTCGTTCCATAGTTCACCTCCACAAAAAGCTCCATTGGCTCCACCTTTGGCAAGGAAGAGTTCAAACGGATAAAGAAAAACAAGCCAAGCATGGCTGCAGTAAGTCCGAAGGACCAGGCCCAGGAAATTGCGATTCGTTGTCGATCTTCTGCCTGTAATGTAATCATTGCTCTATTCGGTAATTTCTCTCGAAAACGTAAATTTAGACAAATTCGTATATAACAAAAAAGGAAGCCAGCGGCCTCCTTTAAAGAAATTTCTTAATGTTATTTTTTCTCTAATACCCATCCGGCTTCACCTATCACCTCTTTTAGCCTGGCGGATGCGCGATATGCTTCTCTCTCACTCTCGTACGCGCTGATTGCTACTTTTACTTTTCTGCTGTATTTGTTCGCCGGGATAATGAATGCGTCGTTGAACCCCTTTTTATTAAGGTCCGCTAACAAAACATTCGCCTGTTTTTGTCCCTTAAAAGCACCTGCGATCACATAAAAGTTACCATCTGTCGCTGGTACTGCCTTTGTTTCCGGCACAGATGTTACTGCCGCAGAACCTTTTTCGGGGAGCACTTCTGCCGCATTTGAAGTTGTAACGGAATTAACAACGACTGAATCAACCTCCGTTATGGTCGGCTCAACATTTGACGTTGGTGCAACTTCCTTCTGAGCTATGACAGGCTCTTTCAAAACAACTTTATCTGCAACCTCTGCGGGCTTTGACTTGAAGAGCTCAGTAAAAGGATTTAATGTACTGCGAATTTCACTTTCAGAAGAATTAACGACAAAGAAGCTCAAACCGCAGAGCAGACCTATAAACACGGCTGCTGCTGCCCATCCTACCCATTTAACTGGTTTCCGTTTGTAATTATCCGGTAGTTCAAGCACCTCTACATCCTCGTTAGCGTAGCTCTCAGAGGCAATGGCAGTACTGACCTTGTTATTAAATGTACGAACTTTTACCTTTTCAAATCCATACCAATCATCTTTGAAACACTTATCATTGTTAGGTTCAAAAACGAGTTTACCCTCCACGTTTTTATTAAACTCACCGATCCCCGAAATGCCAGCTCTTCCTTCTGCTTCCAGTTCATTCCTGAGTGATTCCGTATACTTCTTCACATATTCGACAGCCTCCAGATGCGACAAATTCTCATGCCGTGAAATGTAATTGGCCAGCAATCCATCGTCCAGCTTAAGGTATTCGTTAAATGCCAATTTCTTGACCGGAGGTGAAAAGAATCCTGAATTACTGTCGTAGGAAGCATGAATCTGGTGAGAAAGTAAGGCACCAAATCCTGGAATTATAACAAATTCATATTCCCCTACTAGTTTTCGGATTACCGTTTCGACTGCTATCATGAAGCGCTGTTTGGAGTTAACTTTACGAAGTTAAAAAGAAAATGATAATCCTCCAATAAAGTTTAGCCCCTGCTGTGGGTAGTACTGGTAGCGCTGATATTGCTTACCAAGCACATTATTAAGTGCTACAAAAGCAGAGAAGTTCCTGGTTAACAGGTAGTCAATCTTCACATTTAAATCTGCGATTACCGGTAATTTAGTCACAACTCCTGTCTGAAAATTTTTGGCTTTTATCCCTCTAAGCATGTAAAAATCTGCTGTCACAAACAGTTTTTTACTAATGCTAAGTGCATTAAACCAGTTTAATGTAAGATCCGGACGATGCCATGCATCCTCAACGTTGTCAACTGCATAATCAAAGAAATTAACTTTAAGCGAAGTCTTAAACAAATCGTTATAGTTGTAACCGGCCTGGGCTGATATTGTCAGCACCTTGGTTTTTCCATTATCATAAATGATCGAAAACCGGGAGGTATCAACCAGAGAGTTATTGAAGTTGTAAAAGTTGCGATAAGCTGTGTAAGCTACTTTACCTTCGTAGTTTAAGCCGCTTGATGTCTCTCCTTTAACACCAGCGCTGTATTCAGCACTTTTTTCTGTGTTCACGATCAACACATTCGGACCCAGCCACTGATTCTCGCTCAGCATACTTTTTAAAGTGTTACGGACAATATCACCATTCCAACCCGCAAAGATGTGCAAACCGGTAAATGGTGACACATCCAGATTGACTGCGGGAAATGCTTTTGTTTTATTGATATCCAACTGGTTATCGGTTTCGTTAACAGCGTTAACCCCGGCAGAAACTGAGAATACATCAGTTACATATTTAAACGTCGGCTTGACCCGAAAAAGGTTTCTGTTGTATGTAAACTGATCGACCCGCTGCGAAACGAATGCGTCCGCCTCCAGCAATGCAAAGAAAGTTTCTGAAATGGGCACAGATGCAGTCAGCTTAGTGCCCCAATCCAGTTCCGATGCACTGTAACGGTCTCTAAGCGTGCTCAAACTTGTCTTTACAGAATAATCCACCAGTACAGAAGCATCCGTGTTCTCAAAACTTAAATTTGCTCCAAATTGATTGATTGTCTGCCGGATCGTATCTCGGTCAACCTCCACGCCCTCGGGCTGCGGCTTATAACCGTAGAAATAATAGTTCTTCCGATCGTAATCGATGCCAGCTTCAACTTTATACTTGCTGCGGATATATTTCCCGCCAACTTTAAAATTTGTACCCGCATTAGCCGAATTCTTTCCGTCTACCGGACCGTTGGCTGCTGAAAGATGTTTGAGCTGAGTAGTAAAAGCGAGATCCTCAGAAGGACGTCCGCCTACAAAGGCTTCACCCAGAAACCTTCCGTAATTTCCCCCTCCCAGCTTCACATAATTATTCAGGACATCGGGTTCATCCTTTCTGCTGTTTTCGTCTGACGACGCGCCGACAGCAGGGGTAAGTTTTGGGGACGATATGTTAATCTGCGGGTCAATAATCTCGTATGCAACCTTCTTTTTACCGGTTTCGCCTTGAATGGGCTGAACTTTGTCAAAAACGCGGTTGGCGGGAGCAAATTCAATACTTTTTTCCTTTACTATCTCATAAGTTTGGCTCTCAATTTCACCTTTCTGCGCGACCACAAAATGCGATGAGAAGCCTAGCATAAGTAAGAAAAAGGAAGAACGTAATAGATTGGAATTCGTCATGAGTACTAATATTTTCTGTTTACCTTAACTGGGGTGGTTATTTCAAGTTACCGATCTGGGCGAGTTTTTCTTTTGCAAGCTCAACCGCTTCCTTGTCGTCAGAGTTTTCAATGATAGAATTGAGGGTTGCCTTAGCCTGGCCCATTTCATTCATTCCGACATACACTTCTGCCAAAAGAATGAATGAGCGTGCCCGCCAATAGTCATATCCTTCAAAGCTTTTGCCCATTTCAATGATTGCAGCTTCTGCTTCTTTGTATTTCTTTTCTTTGTACAGGATCGTCGCAACCCAGTAACTTGCCTCAGCTCCAAATTCGTCTTTCGACGACGCCATTACTTTTTTAAATTCTTCCGCTGCTTTTTTCAAATCACCTTTTTCATACGGCACTTTGCCCATGTAAAGTTGTGCTTTACCCAGTCCCCCGGGAACCACGTTTCCGACATTAACAACTTCCCTCGCGTAATAAAGGGTCGAATCGTAACTCTTCAATGTATAATAGTTATCCATTAAACCAATCCACGCCAGCGTCTGATCCTTCTTGCTTTCTGCATTGCGCAACAATATCCGGAAGTTGGTCACCGCATTGTTGTAATTGCCACGGCCGATTTCCAGTTCAGCAGATCTCTGCGCAGAAGCTGCCACGAAAGTGGACCTGTTTTGCTGAACTACTTTACTGTAAAACTGAAGTGCTTCATTAACTCGGTTTAACTTGTCATAAGACGAAGCAATGAAATACGTAGCATCATACTGATGTTTGCTCGCTGGGTAACTGCGTAGAAAATCTTGCAGTGAGTTGATCGCATTTTCATACTTCTCTGCATAATACAGGTTTCTTACATTGTCAAATTCCACTTCTTCCAGCTTCTCATTGCCTGGATTGTTCTTGCGAACAACACCAAGTACCTGGGTAAATTCCTCCGGACGGCCGACAGCGGTATAACTCTCTTGAATACCTTCCAATGCACTGCTGGCAGATGGCGAATCCGGATATTCCGTCAGGATTTTACGAAAATCGACAATGGCTTGTTCGTATACCTGCAAATTGTAGTAAGATTGCGCGCGACGTAGCAGTGCTGCGGGAATGATCTGGCTTTTAGGTTTCTCGTTGATCATTCTGGTAAACCCTTTTACCGCCGCAGAATAACTCTGATTCTGGAATTCAATATCAGCTAACTGAAAATACGCGTCGTCGAGATATCGGGAAGAAGGGTATTGACTGATGAGTTGTTCAAACTGACGTTTTGCTTCGGGTTCACGGTTCATGTACACATATGCCCGGGCTTTTTGAAACAATGCATAATCCTTATCGACTTTTCCTTTCGCCGCTACTTGCTCGTAAGTTCGGATTGCTTCATTGTAATTTTTTGCCGCCAGGTAGCAATCGGCCAGACGCGAGTAGGCATCCTCGATCATTTGAGCATCCATCCCTTCGATATTATTGGTAAATTCCTTGAAGTAGGTCAGAGCCTGTCCATATTTCTTTTGGTTGTAATAAATGTATCCCAAAGCATACAAACTTTTTCTTCCATAAATGCCGGATTTTGGATTTTTAGAAATCTGATTGTACAAAGTCGCCGCTTCATCAACCTTTTTCAATCCGTAAGTCGACTCTGCTTTATAATAAGAAGCAGAAGCTGCAATCTGTTCGTCCAACGGAAACTTCAGCGATTTATCGAACATCCCGATGGCGGCTGGATAACGTTCTGCATTAAAATCAATCACACCCTGGTTGTAGGTCAGCCTCTGATAGGTGCCATTAATTTTAGCATTGCGGTTTTTCAGCCCTTCTATATAAGTGATTGCGCCGGTACTATTGCTCGAACTGGCATAACCTTCTGCTACTAACTCCGTCGCCTCCTCCGTATGTTTGCTTTGGGGAAACTTGGTCATGAAGTTATTAAACTCCTTTATAGCATCTGAGTTATTACCGGACTCCAGCTGCACTTTCGCGTGATTATAAGAAGCTTCCTCCTTTACTACAGCATTATGGTCAAGGGATGCTGCATTCCCGAATGATGTTAAAGCATTACTTAAATTAGAACTCTTTAAGTAGCTGACACCCAGCAAATAAGATGCATACTGCGAAACAGAATCCTTGCCACTTCCAACTGGTTTTAAAGCAGTTATTGTACCCTCATAATTCCCCGTTCTGAATTGCGAATGACCGTAATGCAAAGCAACCGCCGGTGGAATAGTGCCGGGTCTCATGCGTTTGTAACGCTCGTATGCTTTAACTGCATTAGCATAGTCTCCTTTTTCATAGTAAACCTCGGCGACGTAAAGCGCTACATCATCCAGTTTAGTATTACCCCGCTGCTGTGTCAAAACCTTTTCGCCATATGTGACGAGCTCATCGTATTTCTTTTGCTGGTATAAGGTGGAAATGATCCAGTTCGGAACTTCGTTCTTGTAATACGCATGGTCCTCAATTCTCCTGAAATCAGCGAGCGCAACGTCGAAATTGTTTTTCTGATAGTTGATCACACCGGCATAAAACGAGGCATCGCCTGCATTTGCGAAAGACGCTTCATTTTTGACTTGATTAAACAATGGAAGCGCCAGATCAGGTTGCTTTGTATTGTAGTACGACATCGCGAGTTGATACGCACTTTCCGTCGTCTGTGCTACCTGAACAGCCTTTTCAAGGTAAGTGATAGCCTTTTCAAAATTTCCGGCCTCGTAATAGTAGCGACCGAGATCGGCGTAAATCTGTTGTGCTTTGGGGTGTTCCGCGTGATTTTTAACAAATCGGTCCACCTGTACCTCAGCCTCAGGGTAGTTTAGATACAAACCTGTTACTGCAACGTAGTATTCCGCGGTAACCTTATTGTAGTCGCTGGTGCTTAATAACTTGTCTTGGGTATTCAAAAATTCGCCAAATTCTTGTCTGGCAGCCACATAATTGGACTTTTCATAATATTCCAGTCCATTCCGGAAATGTGCCTCCGGTTCAGTAATGCTTAGCGTGTTTTGAGCGATTACGGAAGACGCGCCGACATATAAAAGCATTCCAAATGTGGAGGCGCCATGTTTAAAGACCATAGAAACTGAGTTGGTGGATTTTTATATTAAATTATTGTGATATCTAACGAACTGCAAACCAAAACCGTATACGTTCGCATCGCTAACATGGCCGATTCTGGCTAAAAAAGCACATTATTCCTTTTAAGTGATTGGTAAAAGCCCTGGTGCATCTCATCAAAGCGACTGGCAACAACAGTTAAGAAAGCTTCATCCATACAAGCTTCAAGCTCGGCGATGTGCTGAATTTCATAATCATCGATTTTGTATGTCTGTTCATACATACCTGCTTCCACTTTGATGATATATTTGCTGTTCCATTGGTATAACCCAATCTTAAAGCGGACATGAGGAATATCCTTAATGTATCTCATTTTAATTAATCAATTCAAATAATGCCCTTTTTACCTTCCAAACCTATATTACTAATTTTATTAGCAGTACTAATCTCTTGTTCCGGTCAGGATGAAAAAGATGCTGCGGATTTTTTTCTTAAAGGCAACAAGGCATTGAACCAAAAGAACTATGCCGAAGCGCTTCGTTTATATGATGAAGCGATTTCCAAAAATGCAGATTTTTCTGACGCCTATCTCAATAAGGGAATAACTTTATTGAAATTAGGCAGACCCAGTGATGCCTACGAGATTTTGACAGAAGCTGTCCGCATTGATCCTAGCCTCGTCCAGGCAAATCTCGTGAGAGCGGAAGCTGGTCTGGATTTAGGCCGTTTACAGGATGTTCGTCAGGATCTCAGCCTGATTGAGAAAGAATATAAAGATTCTACACGATATTACCTGGTTGAAGGAAACTTGTATGAGGCACAAGGAAATGCTTCTTCCGCGCTATCAGCTTATGACCGAGCAATTGCTCTTGATAAGCTAAATGTCGAAGCATATGTGAATCGCGGTGCCGTGCATTACCGCATTCGAGATTTTCATCAGGCCCGATACGATTTTGAAAATGCGCTAGCCCTTGACCCTGCCCTGCCCCAGGCTCTAAACAATCTTGGTCTCATCGCCATTAAGAACATGGATTGGAAACATGCGAATGAACTATTTGACAAAGTGCTCGACAAAAATCCCGATGATGCATATTCCCTGAACAACAAAGGATATGTATTGCTGCATTCGGGAGAGGCGGACCAAGCTAAAAGACTCATAGAACGATCTCTGGAAAAGCAACCAAAAAACGGTTATGCGCTTCGAAATCTGGGGTTATATTATCAGCGTCAGAAACAGTACAACGAGGCACTAAAATCGTATTTAAAGGCGGTGGAGCTGGCGGATCCAGTCGAAGAACTGTATGGCTTGACAGGCCAGACGTACTTTGAACTTAAAGACAAAGCAAATGCCTGCAAAATCTGGAAGCAAGGCATCATCTTGAAGGACTCACTCGCAATTACCGAAGCCAGAAGAAACTGTCAATAAAACGCGGAACTTTTAGAGAGCTGGCGTAATCCTTTCCAAGCCTTTTCATTTTCAACTGGATCAGTAAAAATCTCGAGCAAACTGATACCGTCCTTATTTAGGAAATCTTGCACGGTTGTTTCAAGGGATTGGAGATTGTTTGCATCAAAATACGAAATACCCGAATCTTTGCAGGTTCGGCGAGCGGAAAACGAATGTCGCGTTTCAAAAAATGTCTCCAGCTCCGGTAATCCTGCCGGCCCGTCGATCATTCTAAAAATATTTCCACCAGCATTATTAAGAACGACAATCTTTAGATTTTCCGGCAGATCGTTTATGAGTAGACCATTGCGATCATACAGAAAAGCTACATCACCCACTATCAGTAAAGTCGGCTTACCATTCACTTTTGCTGCACCAATTGCCGTGCTCACACACCCATCAATTCCACTGGTACCCCTATTCGCAAAGACTTCTGAAACCGTATTAGGGAGGGTCAAAACATTCGCATATCGAATAGACATACTATTAGCAATATGTAACTGATAATCGTTTTTTATATATAAAAACAATTTATCTAACGACGTTAAATCGTTTAATTGAGTTAGATTTCCCAGGTATTTTTGTTTTGCGTCTGCTGCTTCTAGCTCCGCTCGCTGCCATTTATGAGCATAATCAGTTGAATTTTCAGGATCACTATTTTGTACAAATAATTGATAATCAATCTTTTCATAAAGCATTTCGAAAAAATAATCAGGCCTTACAGGAATTTGACGGGTTATTGATTGGGTAGGATCCGACAAAAAAGTGTCCAGTCCTATATGCCAATGTTTTAATGGAGGATTATTCCTCAGGAAAAGTTTCAGGTCTTTCGAAATGAAGGATAATCCGAAGGTAATCAGTAGATCTGGGCTAGCATCGGGATGCCTTTTAGAGGATAGAAACAGATCATGATTTCGTATGAAACCCGTTCCAGGCAGATTAGAAATGCAGTCCGCCACAACCGGTATATCCCATTCTTCATTAATACGGTCAAGTAAATCATTCAGTCTTTTATCGAATCTGGCCTGTCCTCCTGCAATCAATATCTTTCCGGAACCGTCCCATTCATCCAGCAGTTCGTGCCACGTTTCAGTATCCAGAATTGGAGATGCATTTGTCCTGGTAATTTGTCGCACGGATCCAGATGAAAAGAACGACTCTGATTCAGACGGATAAAATGGCTCGCGAATCGGGATGTTTATATGAACCGGGCCGGCTGGTGCCGTACCAGCGAGGTTTACTGCCTCATTTGCTATCCTGTTAATTGCCCAGACGACGTCGGCATGCTGGTAATCCGGCGAAAGCTCAAATGCACGCTTCACATGCTTGCCGTAAATCTCGGACTGATAGATTGTTTGTCCGTCCAGTTGATGCGTCCATTCTTTGGGTCGGTCAGCAGTCAGGACAACCAATGGGACCTGCTGAAAAAATGCCTCCGTGACTGCGGGTGCAAAATTATAGGCAGCACTTCCCGACGTGCAGATCAAAACTACCGGCACGTTAAGCTGTTGTGCGATTCCCAGCGCAATGAAGCCTGCCGACCGCTCGTCCATGCAAACATGCGTTTCAAATCCCTGATGTCGTGCAAAAGCCAATGTTAATGCAGCGCTGCGGGAACCCGGGGAAATAACCACATGCCGCACACCATGCGCGTGACAAATCGTGGCTATATCAATAAGAGGTTGTAAAATGGCCATATCTCAAATAAAAATAGCCTCGTGAAGAGGCTATTTACTAATCTTAATTTCTGTTTCTGCCCGCATCACGAAGCAGGCTATACGATTAACCCAAATAGGTTTTCAAAGCTTTGCTTCTGGAAACATGACGTAACCTTCTGATCGCTTTTTCTTTGATCTGACGAACGCGTTCGCGGGTCAGGTTGAACTTCTCTCCAATCTCTTCGAGAGTCATCGCATGCTCGCCATTTAAGCCAAAATAAAGCGCAATTACATCTGCTTCACGTTGTGTTAATGTGCAAAGTGCGCGCTGAACTTCTTTCCGTAGCGACTCATTCACCAAACCTGAATCAGGCTTGTCTTCCAAATCATTTTCAAGAACATCCAAAAGGCTGTTTTCTTCTCCCTGAACGAAAGGTGCATCCATGGAAACGTGACGTCCCGAGATCTTCATCGTATCCACTACCTCAGAAGACGAAATTTCAAGTACTTCTGCGAGTTCTTCCGGTGATGGCTCACGTTCGAATTTTTGTTCCAGTTCAGAAAAAGTCTTGGAAATTTTATTCAAAGAGCCTACACGGTTCAGTGGTAAACGTACAATACGTGATTGTTCTGCAAGAGCCTGAAGAATGGACTGACGAATCCACCAAACAGCGTATGAAATAAATTTAAAACCTCTCGTCTCATCAAAACGTTGTGCTGCTTTAATCAAACCAAGGTTTCCCTCATTGATTAAGTCTCCCAAGGATAGTCCTTGATTTTGATACTGCTTGGCAACGGAAACTACAAAGCGAAGGTTTGCCTTGGTTAATCTTTCTAATGCAAGCTGATCCCCATCCCTGATTTTTTGAGCTAATGTCACCTCCTCATCCGGCGTCAACAAATCCACCTTTCCGATTTCCTGCAAATATTTATCTAATGACTGACTTTCTCGGTTGGTAATTTGTTTACTGATCTTTAGCTGTCTCATCTATGTCTTTATTAAGTATGTTATAACGACGTTAATACTGTCCCCACGACAGAAAACACTTTATTAGTCTTTTTTGTTCTCTGGTTTTGGAAGTAATACCTTACGGGAAAGGCGGTATTTGCCGGTTTTTTTGTCTATCTCAACCAGTTTAACCTGAACTTCTTCTCCTACCTCCAGAACATTGTCCATTGTTTCCAGACGCTCCCATTTAATTTCAGAGATATGAAGCAATCCATCTTTACCAGGAAGGAACTCAACGAACGCACCAAAAGGCATGATCGACTTAACTTTGCCGGAATAGATTTCACCGATTTCAGGTACCAGAATAATACCTTTAATTCGCGCAACTGCTTTATCCATTGAAGTCTTATCAGCAGAAAATATACTTACAAATCCAGCGCCATCTTTTTCCTCAATAGAAACTGTTGCTCCAGACTCTTTTTGAATGTCCTGAACGACTTTCCCGCCAGGTCCGATTACTGCTCCGATCATTTCACGATCGATCTTGATCACCACTGCACGAGGTGTGTGTGGTTTAAGATCCGCACGGCTCTGGGTAATGGTTTTATTCATTTCACCAAGAATATGAAGTCTGCCGGCTTTCGCTTGCATCAACGCTTCCGTCAACACTTCGAAGGAAAGTCCGTTTACTTTCATATCCATTTGACAAGCTGTAATCCCGGCCTCGGTTCCTGTCACTTTAAAGTCCATATCACCAAGGTGATCCTCGTCTCCGAGAATATCCGAAAGAACGGCATATTTGCCAGTAGCTTCATCCGAGATAAGTCCCATTGCGATACCTGAAACAGGCGCTTTGATTTTCAAACCTGAATCCATCAAAGCAAGTGAGCCTGCACAAACCGTCGCCATCGATGATGAACCGTTTGACTCAAGAATATCGGATACGATACGAATTGTGTAGGGATTATCTTCCGCAACCGGAAGTACTTTTTTTAGAGCACGTAATGCAAGATTACCGTGTCCAACCTCACGACGGCCGGGGCCACGGTTTGGTTTTACTTCTCCGGTTGAAAAGCCTGGAAAGTTATAATGCAGCATAAATTTGCTGTATCCGTATTTTAAAGTGGTATCGACGATTTGCTCATCGTTTTTCGTACCAAGTGTCACGGTAGTCAGAGACTGTGTTTCACCTCTTGTAAAAAGGGCCGAACCGTGTGCATTAGGAAGGAAATCAATTTCCGAAGCAATTGGTCTTACTTCATCAAGACGGCGACCGTCCAGACGAATTCTTTCGTCCAATACCAAACGACGGGACGCCTCCCATACGAAATCATTGAAATAACGTTTAGCAAGCGAAATACTCACTACTTCTTCTTCACCAATGCTTGCCTGGAATTCCTCCCAAACTGCCTTGAAACCGTCTTTACGAACTTGTTTGTTCGTAGATCCGATCTGAGTTACTGTGTAAATCTTGTCGTAGCAAAAAGATCTTACGCGTGCTTCCAATTCAGCATCAGCAGGATCACCAACGTATTCTCTTTTTTCAGTTTTACCAACTGCTGCCTCAAATTCTTTCAGTGCAAGGCATTGTCCTTTGATTACTTCGTGTGCGATTTTCAAAGCTTCGATCACCTCTTCTTCCGACACTTCGCTCATCTCACCCTCAACCATCGCGATATCATTATACGTCGCTCCAACCATCAGGTCCAATGTAGCGCGTTCAAGATCCGCAGAACCAGGGTTCACGATATATGCACCGTCAATTTTCGCTACACGTACTTCCGATACCGGGCCATTGAACGGGATATCTGACGCGGCAAGTGCCGCGGACGCTGCAAGTGCTGCAAGTGCATCCGGCAGAGCCGACGGATCAGCTGAGATCAATAATATATTTACCTGTACTTCCGCATGATAATCATCTGGAAACAATGGGCGTAAAACCCTGTCAACCAGGCGGCTTGTAAGTACTTCGTGGTCTGAAAGCTTGCCTTCGCGACGTTGGAAGCTTCCCGGGATACGTCCCGCAGAAGCAAATTTCTCTTGATAATCAACCGATAATGGCAAGAAGTCAAGACCTTCCTTTATATCTTTATTAGCGACAACCGTAGCTAAAAGCATGGTGTTACCCAGACGAACTACTACCGAACCGTCGGCTTGTTTTGCTAATTTTCCTGTTTCAATTGTGATTTCCCTGCCGTCCGGTAAGGGTATAGTCTTGGTAACTATATTAAAGAGCATAAGGTGTTTGATTTTTTGTAGCTGTGGTCCGCCGTCCTGACGTACCGATGTTTCTGTTAATTTCCGCAAAAAATCAGGGAACTATCATTAAGATGAAGTTCCCTGATTCCAATTACTTACGAATGTTCAATTCGGCGATAATCGCACGATAGCGATTAATGTCATTTTTGTAAAGATAATCCAACAATCTTCTGCGCTTTCCTACCATTTTAAGAAGGCCAAGTCTTGTGTCATTGTCTTTTTTGTGCGTCTTTAAGTGCTCGTTCAAATAATTGATACGGTACGTAAATAATGCAATTTGAGATTCAGCAGATCCAGTGTCTCCGCTCTCCTTCTTAAAACCTTTTGATTGGAAGATCTCGCTCTTCTTTTCCGCGGTTAAATACATGATTGTAACAACAGATTAATTTATTTAAGTAATTTACAGCACCTTGCCATAAATAAGGCTGCAAAATTAGGCTTTTTATCCCTATTTTAAAAATATAATTTTATTATGATTGGATAAGCGGTGATTTACCAAATCTACTTGCCCACTGAACCTTAATTCTTTTGATCAGCATAATATAAACATCCTTCTCGAACAACCGGGAGTCGCTACGGGCACGGTCAATGAAATACATTCCGGCCAAAAACAGGATCGTATTGGCCAGCCAGGCACCTATCGGCACTGCAAGCAACCCTTCCTTCACCCATTTGTCACCCTGATTTGTCAATACATACAACAGAATAAAGAACAAAATGGACACCAGCACCGGCACTCCAAACCCACCTTTTTTTATAATAGCCCCCAGCGGTGCGCCGATCAGGAACATGATCAGACAGGAAATGGCATTGGTATACTTATGGTGTTTTTCTAATTCGTACTTGTTCGCATCCTTCAATTTTGTCTGCAAATAATCCTTCTGAGACTTTGTGTAACTAAGCATGCTGTTTGCAGCACTTTTGGTATTGGTTAAAATCTCCTTTTTCAGGCTGTCAGCAACCGGTTTGGCAAGAAGCGAATCAATCCATTTGCCTTTTTTAATCGTTTTGTCCGTCCCTTCACGATAATTGTAGGAGTAATACTGCTGACTTCCTGACACCAAATTTTTCTTTGTCTCCTGATAACTGTTACGCAAAGAGTCGGCCGTTGACGTAAGATCAGAGATGTTCTTCATGAACTCGTGGTATTTAAACTGCCCCTCGTCCGTCCGTTTCATACCAAAAGAAGATAGACTTTCCGTCAGCCGGTAATGCTTAAACGAATTGCGGCTAAAATTAGAATAGCTCGGTATTGAGCTCCCGGGAGTTGAAATGTACACCGGCCTGGAATTATTAGAATTGGATTCGTCCGTATATCGCGTGCCATTATACAGTTCGATAACCAGATAACGATTCTCATTAATCGAATACATCCGACCGGAGTCAGCCAGGATTATTTCCGTATTACCCAATTCATACGAACGGTTATTGTGCTTGTAAATCACCATTCCCTTCAACTTGCCATTCTCCTCCTTTTCATCCACCTTAATGCTGTAACCAGGAAGATCATTGTAAAAAATGCCTTCTTTGATTTTCAGCGTTGCTTTGGTCGTCTTGATATCATAAAGAAGGCTGTAGCCTTTGAGGTTCGCCCAGGGAGAAACGCGGTCGTTAAAAAAGAAAGAGAAAATGCTGATACCGAGCGTGACTATAAAAAGGGGCAACATTGCCCGCACGATAGAGATTCCTGCACTTTTTATAGCCGTCAATTCGAAAAACTCGCCGAGGTTACCGAAAGCCATGAGAGAAGAAAGCAAGGTAGCCAGCGGAAGTGCAGTAGGTACTGTTATGAGGCTAAAAAAGAAGAATAACTGCGCGTAATCGATCAGACTGAGATCTTTTGACACGAAGTCATCAATATAAAAAATCATGATCCGCATTAGAAAAACGAAAACCACGACCGACATTGTTATTACAAAAGGCCCCCAAAAGGACATTAATATAAGCTTATCAAGCTTTTTCATCAACTACCAACTATTTCTTTAAGATTACCCAAAAACCCGTCCCACAACGATGCTAACTCATCCTGATCCTTATTCGACGAATAATCGATGACACGCAAAAAGGTCGTCTGGGTCAACTCGCTTACTTCCAGTTTTAATTCCACGTGATTGTTATCCAGGTTGTCTTCACTGGTGTTTTCGAAATCAAAACGCACAGCCTTATTAATTCTCAGTCCGGTTTGTCTGGCAATGTGACTATCACCGTCCCATTGAAAATCAAACCGATGATCAGGCAAAACAGTTACTTTTTCCGCAAACCATTGTTCCAGGCCTGAAGGAGTCGAAATATATGGAAACAATACTTTTGGGGAGGAACGCAATTCAAATTCAGTAACAAATTTATACTTTTCCATATTCACTAAAATTAAAAAGGTTGACCTTATCAGCTTATGCCTCTTCACCGACATCAAAGTTGTAATATAGCATAAATCAACAATAAAAGACACCAAACCCCATTTTGGTTTTTTTAGCAAAACGTAAAATTTAAGCGAAAATGATAATTCCGGTTGTAAAATAACTTTCCTTAACATACTTTTGCACCACAATTACGGCGGGGTAGCTCAGATGGTTAGAGCGTAGGATTCATAACCCTAAGGTCGGCAGTTCGATCCTGCTCCCCGCTACAATACATCAGACATCCTCGACGGATGTCTTTTTTGTTGTCTTCACTTTCTGTTCACCGGGAGAATTAAAATCTGAAACTTTCGGTTTAACTACCCAGAACACCACCGAATCACCTCATCACTTATGAAGTTATTAATACAATATCTTAGCCGATATAAAGGGCTGATACTGCTCGCACTTGGACTGGCAGCCATCAATCAAATCTTTTCACTGCTGAATCCCTACATTCTCGGAAACTATCTCATTGACCCTTACGCAAATAAGGCCAAGTCTTTCCGCGATAACGGAATGGATAACGAATTTTTCCAGGGTGTTTTACTGGGGCTGCTCATGATCATCGGCACCGCCATGATCTCACGTATAGCCAAAGCATTTCAGGATTATGTTGTCAATGTGGTCATTCAAAAGTTTGGTGCAAATTTGTATACCGACGGACTTCGGCATGCATTGCGGCTACCCTTTCAGGATTTCGAAGACCAGCGCAGCGGAGAAACGTTATCCGTTTTGCAGAAGGTGCGTGCCGACTGTGAAAAGTTCATTACCAGCTTTGTAAACGTACTTTTTGCCACACTGGTCGGTATTGTTTTCGTCGTGATCGTCGCATTTAAACTTAGCCCGATGCTGCCGCTCATTTACCTGGTCGGCTCGGTTGTACTTGCTATTCTCACCAGTGTTTTAAGTAAAAAAATCAAATCGATCCAGAAAAACATTGTCAAGGAAACTACGGCGCTGGCCGGCTCCACTACGGAATCGCTGAGAAACATCGAGCTCGTAAAAAGCCTCGGACTTACACATCAGGAAATCGAGCGGCTGAATACAACAACCTTTAAAATCCTCAAACTGGAACTCAGGAAGGTGAAAAGCATCCGTTCGATCAGTTTTATCCAGGGGACATTTGTTAATTTCCTTCAGCAGTGCATCATGTTCGCATTACTGTTTTTTGTTTTTCGGGACAAAATAACCGTTGGACAAATGATGATGATGCAATTCTATTCCTTCTTCATCTTCGGTCCATTACAGGAACTTGGAAACGTAATCCTCTCATACCGTGAGGCGGAAGCGTCACTCAATAACCTACAAACACTGCTGGCACGTCCCGTTGAACGTAAGCCCACAAGCCCGGAGGTGATTGGTGAGATCCAGGAATTGCGATTTGACCATGTAAAATTCCAGCATCAAACCGCAAACCGTCCCGCGTTGGAAGACATTTCGTTCCGCGTGCAAAAGGGTGAAACGATCGCATTCGTGGGACCGTCCGGTTCCGGGAAAACCACGCTGGTAAAGTTGCTGGTAGGATTATACAATCCGATCCAGGGAGAAGTTTTTTACAATGGGATTAATGGAAACAACATCGATTTTGATGAAATAAGGAACAAAATCGGGTTTGTGACCCAGGATACGCAGTTGTTTTCAGGTACGATCCGGGAAAATCTGCTTTTCGTAAATCCACATGCTACCGACGAAATGATCAATGATGTGTTGATCAAAGCGGCGTGCTATAATCTGCTTTCCCGAGCTGAAAATGGCATTAATACCGTCATTGGCGAGGGCGGCCTGAAACTTTCAGGTGGTGAACGCCAGCGGCTATCCATCGCCCGTGCATTGCTGAGAGATCCGAACCTGATCATTTTCGACGAAGCAACCTCGGCGCTCGATTCACTCACAGAAGAAGAAATTTCGAACACAATCCGCAACATTACTGATCAGCGTCAGCACATTACCGTGATGATCGCACACCGTCTTTCCACCATTATGCACGCCGACCGCATTTACGTTTTGGAAAAAGGGAAAGTAGTAGAAACCGGCAATCACCACGCATTAATCGAAGAAAAAGGACTTTATTATGCCATGTGGAGACAGCAGATCGGCGAGCGTAAAGACGAATCGGTTTTATCTGCATAAGGTTTCGCAAGAATCGGGTTTTATAACGAATATCGCATAGATACTTTTGGTTTAAATCAATTTCAACCAAAAGTATCTATGCAAGAAACGAATTCACTGGATTGGCAGCAGGTCCGGGAAAGCCTCCACGAGAAAGGTTATTCGCATTTAAAAGGTATTTTGAATGCATCCGAGTGCGATACTTTGATCGGTAACTACGACAATCCTTCCTTATACCGAAAAATGATCGCAATGGAGCGTTATCGTTTCGGTTTGGGCGAATACAAATATTTCACCTACCCCCTACCCGATATCCTGCAAACGCTCCGGGAAGAATACTATTCTCAGCTTGCCCCGGTAGCCAACAAATGGATGGAAGTACTTCGTATTCAACAAAAATATCCGCTTGAATTTGCTGAATTCCAATCACAATGCAGAGAAAAAGGACAAACAAAACCAACGCTGCTGATCCTCAAATACGGCCCGGGCGGATATAATACGTTACATCAGGATTTGTACGGCGAAGTGTTTTTCCCGATTCAGATGGTGATATTCTTGAACCAGCCGAAAGAGGATTATCATGGAGGTGAATTTGTACTTGTTCAGCAAACGCCACGGGCACAATCAAAAGCCATTGTACTTAAACCTCAAAAAGGAGATATTCTGTTGTTTACCACGAATTTCAGGCCGGTAAAAGGCGCGAAAGGCTATTATCGGGCTAATATGAAGCACGGGGTTAGTGAAGTAACGGAAGGAAACCGTTATACGCTCGGGATTATTTTTCACGATGCATTGAGTTAAACCATGCGGTTACATTCAGAAATCGGACCCGAATCATTTGAAACCAGCAGAAAACTGAAAAAGCTGATTTTAAATGGTGAAATCTGTTTAGCCGGTAATAAAAACCTGAAAATCTATGGCTTACTATCATGTAAATCCGGAAGACGGATGAAGCTCAAAAACAGGGTTTTCTTTGAGTCGGAAAGTGAAGCCATTGAAAACGGTTACCGTCCCTGCGGCCATTGTATGCGAGATGAGTACTCAAAGTGGAAAATCAAATTGAGCTAATTACTTCACAGCCAGACTTCTCCACAAATAAAAGACCAGATAACTTTCCCATCCTTTGTACTGGTTAAAAAAAGCATCAATCTTGTCCGTTTCACTTCGGTCACGAATGATATCGTGGGCCGACAATGCATTCAGCAGCCCCACGTCCCCGTGCGGAATTCCTTCCGGTTCTTTCAGCGTTTTCATAAGTGCATAATTGGCAGTCCATGCACCGATGCCTTTGAAGCTGGTTAATGCTTTTTTTCTTGCTGCAAAATCGGGTAATGCCTGCAACTTTTCCTTGCTGAGACTTCCGTCGACAAATGCATTCGCGATGCCGATCACATACTGGGCCTTTTTATCCGAAAACTGCATGCCCCGCAAAACCTCCACGGAAGTCTGCGCTAAAACTTCCGGCGCAGGGAAAATAAAATGACTTTTTCCGTCAAAATCGATTTTTTCACCAAACTGTTCAACCAACCGGCGCTTAATCTTATAAGCAAAAGCCAGATTGATCTGCTGCCCGATAATGCACCAGCAAATCGCCTCAAAAAGGTTCGCAATGCCGATCAGCCTGAAACCTTTGTACTTTTCGGTCATATAGGCCAGTCTTCCATCCGTTTTCAGGAGATCGTAAAAAGGTTGGATGTTTCTTTCCAGATCGAACCATTCAGTAACATAAGCAACCAAAAAAGCTTTATTTTCCGCATTTGCCTCGCCCGACAGTATTTCGATTTCTAAAAAGGAGCCAGCGACGCTCACCTTGATAAGTATTAGACCCACTCCTATTTTCAGCGCCTTAATCAGCGAATTCTCTTCGATTTCGTGCAGACAGTCGTCATAGTTCCTGTTCAGAAACCATAGACATTCTTCGAAATTGAAAAGTGCAGGTGTGGGTATTAAAATGCTCCGGTCCGTATCCATTTGCCAAAATTAACCCGACAGTCTCATTTGCAAACCCGGATCTTGCTTTTTGCTGACTTCTAATGTAAGATTTTAAAAACCAGCTCCCGCAAAAGTTCGCCTTCCGGAATGCTGACGCCATCCAGACCTTTGAGCCGACCGTCGCATTCACGAATATAATGGATCACGTGCATCACCTTTTGCAGGGGGTAGTTTTTGGCAGCCAGCAAATAATCCTTGACAAAATAAGGATTAACCCCCAGCTCCGTGGACAAGCCGCGTTCACTTTTATCCTTACTGGCGTGTGTAATAAGCAGTTTTGAGAAAAACCCAAACAGAATGATCAGGATGGGTGACAAAGGATTATCCTTCGAATTGGAAGAAAAATAAGTGGCTATCTGATTCGCTTTCAGCACATCCCGGTGCATGAGCGCCTTTTGAAACTCAAACACATTGTATTCCTTGCTGATCCCGACAAACCGTTCGACTGCAGATGCATCAATGCCCTCGTCGACCCGCAGATTCACCATAATCTTGCGGATCTCATTCGAAAGCCGTTTCAAATCATTGCCAATGTTGTCGACCAGCATTTGAATTGCTTTCGGACTGATTTTTACGCCTTCACGCTGACAAAACGAAGCAACCCATTCCGGGAGCTTGTTATCATACATTTTTTTGGATTGAACCACCGCGCCTTTCAGATTGATCGCCTTCAAAAACGACTTTCGCTCGTCCGCATTCGCATGATAGCAAAAAACCAAAACCGTACTTTGCAGCGGGTTCAATGCATAATCTTCCAACCGGGCCAGCTGTTCTTTCTGTTCAATGCCGCCCAGCTTGTTCGCATCTTTAACCAAAACAAACTGACGCTCAGACATAAACGGATAACGTCTGGCATTACCCAAAACGCCCGTCAGGTCCGTATCCTTTCCATATAATACAAACTGATTGAACCCTTTTTCAGACTCGGGAACAACCCGTTTTTCCAATTCTTCCGCAATGGAATCAATGTAATAAGGTTCGTCTCCGTGGAGAAAATAGATGGGGCGAAATGATTTGGACCTGATTTCTTTGAGAATGGTGTCGGGAGTCTGCGCCATGGAAGGTTTCTGGCTTGTCGTTTAGTGGTGATGATCTATCGACAAACTTAAAAACAACTTCAAAATAAATATTTATAGCTAAGTTGTTTTTACCAAAATAAACTCTGCACAATGCCTTTCAAGTTCGGGGTAAAAAAGCCGGAACTGATCATAGTAAAACGCTTCATTCTCCCGTAAGTCCCTGCCTGCCTTACTGATAGGTTCCAGAAATGGTGCTCGCCGGGACAGCCGTTGAAATGTCAGGTCGATGCCTTCGAAAGTCGCATAAGTTGTCAGCCAATCCTGGCGGATCATCGCGCGAACCATCGGGATCATGGTTTCAGGAATGAGGTATTGATTTTTTTCAATGAGCGAATAAATGTTATGAGCATAAACCCGTAAGGATTCCGTATGATAATGTGAAAAATAACGAGCCAGGAAGTAATCAAAATAGATGTCCATCACAATGCCGCCAAGCTTTCCCTGCGTTTTGGCCGCGACTTTTTTCGCTTCCTGTACATATGGATGCGTGTCCGTGAACGAGTCGATAAACCGGTGCAGCTTCAATCCAAGCACATATTCTGGATTCCAGTTTGCGGTTTTATCTTCCGTCAGCCTGCCTTTTACGAAATCACCGACGTAGTTACCCATGATAACTCCCTCCCGCTCTCCCGACAGCAAAATATGGGCTAAAAAGTTCATGAGAATAACATTTTGACAAAATTGCCGTACGTTTGTTTCCAATGCTTTTCATGGAACAATTATTTTACAACAACCAGTATTTTAATCAAACTAGCAAATGAAAGTCGAAAAAAATAACGTGGTCGCGTTAATATATAGCCTCAGCATTCCTGATGCCGAGGGCGAAGTTGACGTCGTTGAAGTCGTGAGCGAAGACGATCCGATGTACTTCATACAGGGAATCAGCGGCCTTCCCGAAGGTTTCGAAAGCCAGATCGAGGGTTTGTCAGCCGGTGACACATTCGAATTTACAGTAACGGCCGAGGAAGGTTACGGTGAATACGATGAGGAAGCCGTAGTTGAATTGCCAAAAGCAGTTTTCCAGACCGACGATGTAAACCAGGATGAACTTCTTCAGATCGGAAACATCATTCCGATGACCAACGAAGACGGCGAAAGAATGCACGGTCAGGTTGTGGAGATTAAAGATGATATCGTTTTAATGAACTTTAATCACCCGCTGGCAGGAAAAGAAATGTTCTTCTCAGGACAGATCATCTCCGTCCGCCCGGCCACCGCAGAAGAAATTAGCCACGGACATGTGCACGGAACCGGTGGGGTGCATCATCATTGATTAATTTACAATAAGTGAATTGCGAATGAGTGAATGACTGAATATTTTTTCATTCACTCATTCACTCATTAATTTATACTGCTCCACTTCCACTCCGAACGTCCTCAAAAACTCCACGCCTTCCTCTTTTGCAATTCCTTTGTATGCGGCGTATGAATGGAGAAAGATTACCTTTTTAATTTTCATGGTATAAATGACCCTTGCGCAGGCAATGCACGGCGCTAATGTCACAAAAAGTGTCGCTCCTTCAATATTTGAGCCATTTTTCACTGCAAAAAGAATCGCATTCTGCTCCGCGTGCAATGCAAGCGAGCAGCTTCCTTTCGCATCCCTGGGGCAACCCACTTCCGGAAATTCTTCATCGCAATTGTGCGTACCTGCCGGCGGACCATTATAGCCGATCGAAATAATGCGTGTTTGCTTAGTAAGCACCGCCCCGACCTGCGCTTTAATGCAATGTGAACGCTTGGCCAGATTTTTTGCTAACTCCATGAAAATGTCATCAAATTCCGGCCGCAAATTCGTTGTAGGTAAAGTCATTCGTGATTACAATAGATTTTAAATGCAAACTTAGATAAATGCGTGTTGGATTCAACACAGTTCACGAGTATGTTAAAATGCATTCTGCACCTTTTTCTGATCGTTTTAGTGGCTTATCCTGCCTATTCTCAGCAGGATAAGCTTGTGCTGAACCTCTTCAAAGAACCTGCCGCCCTATTCAAATCCTATAAATTTTTCATCCAGGAAGTGGAAGACAAGCGAAATATTCCCGGCGCAAATCTGGGGAAGGTGATCGCATTTGGAAAAGAAGTTCCCGTAATGTTACCCGGAAAGGCTGAGAAAGAACTTTACGACTACTGGTCATTTGCCGCCCCGAAAAAAGAGCAGAATTACCTGCCGCTCTATGTCACCATCAAAGAATTTTCAATCAACGAAAAGCGCGTGGCGCCCAACAAAGTCACGGGCGACATGAAGTTAACTTTGAAGTTTCGTTGGTATCGGAATATGCAGCCGGTCGAATTGACCACCTTTCAGACTTCTGCGACATTCTCACGTCCCGAGCAGACATTCGATTATGAAAAGCTGGTGAAACAGTTACTCGACCAGTCGATGACGCATTTCCACAAATGGATGACATCCAACGCCGGAAAAAATCCCGCACTGGCAAAAGGTATATTGCTCGTTTTTAAAGAACTAAATGCAGCTTCTGATGATGATACGGTTTTTTATTCCCCAAAAAGACCGCTCGTCTGGGACGATTTTAAAGGCAGGAGCGGCCGCCCGGGAAGTCGCAACGCAGCCGCAGTCTTTACTAGTTTTTCCTATGAAGGCAACTCCTACCCGAAAGACGATAAATTGATTGTTGAGATTGGATTGAAGGTTTTTATGGTAAAAAGCATGTCATGGGGCCGGCCGGAATCCCGGAATGCAAGTACATTGAGACACGAGCAGATCCATTTTGACATTACCCGGCTTGTTGTGGAAAAATTCAAAGATCAGCTGCGAAAAGCCGATCTGACGGTCGAGGATTACGATAGTGAAATTCAATACCAATTTTTGGAGGCTTTCAGACAAATGAACTACGATCAGGAGGCTTACGATGGAGAAACAGGTCACGGATTAGACGCCGGCGCACAGGCTGCGTGGGACAAAAAGGTCGCTGCGCAAATTGCGCAGGTATATCAGGTCCAGTGACTCAGTTTTTCTTTGTCACGAAAACCGTCTCTGCAATTTCCTGAGATACCGCATAATTTTTGATAAAAAAATCGTAGGCGGTTGTGTCAGTCACAAAGCTTTTGTCACATGCCAGATAAAGCTGGTTGTCCTGTTTAACACCAATAACCGCATGTTTTGGTACTGAAAACTTCACCGTTTCCTTATTCAGAAAAGTTTGCACACTCTGAGAGATGCCAATTGAGACGAATATAAAAACGAGCAGGAATGCGCATTTGAGATAAATGTATTCTCTCGAATGGTACGCAAACCACACCAGCAGCATAATCGCATTCAGGATCAGTATTTCCAGCATTCCTACATGCAGATTCTCAACCACATAACCTGGCAAAAGTTTTGGAATTGTAACTGACCAATCCGTCAGTTTCGCAGACAGGTCGGTGACAAAATTGAGGAGCCATTGCAGCCAGGCAAGATTGAAAACGCTCACAATAAGAAGCAGAATGGCCGATGGAAGCAACACATTCGTGAATGCGATAACAAACGGATTGACCAGCCAGAAATAGCTTGGAAACTGGTGAAAATAGTACAAACTCACAGGAAACGTCGCGAGTTGGGCCGCAAAAGAAAGCACGGAAACCTGCCAGATAAATTTCAGGATGCGATTATTACCCGGATTGTAAACACTTAAAATAGGTGGATACAAAAGGAAAATCCCGGCCATAGCCAGATAAGAAAGCTGAAAACCCACATCATACAATGCAGCCGGATCGAATAGCAAAATGAGCAGCGCGGAGACTGCCAGCGTATTCATCGCATTGTTTTTTCTTGCAAAAACCTCGGCAAACACAAATACAATGCACATGATCGTAGCACGCTGAACCGACGGCGGCATGCCCGTAACCAAAGCATAAAATCCCAGCAATGCGATGATCGTGCAGAGATAAATCGCATTCCCATATTTCCAGCGCTTCATCCAGCTTAGCAACGTACTGATAACCAGGAAAATAATAGCGACGTGCATTCCGGAAACGGAAAGAATATGCACCGTTCCCGATGCAATGTAATTGTCCACCTGAGCGGATCGCAGATCATCCCGCCTACCCAATAACATCGCTTTTACCAACCCATAAGACTGGTCATTCACGAGATTTTCCCGAAACTTTAAGTCAGCCCACTCCGACAGTTGCAGGCTCCATTGGGTTAAACCTGGTGAATTTATTTGGGTAGGAATAATCTGAAAACTATCTTCCCGCAGATAATCCGTCCACAAGATGCCTTTGTTTTTTAAATGGGCACGGTAATCGAATTGATCGGGATTCGATGCAGCGGTTGGGCGTTGCAAATTACCTTTTACCAAAATTACATCGCCGGGCCGGGGAATGTTGTCCGTTTCCGATGCAATGTTGACCAGAGCTTTTACATTCACATCCGTAAACTTCCCATTAAACCAAATGGAATTCACAGCCACTTCCAGCCGGACCGAATTTTCTCGTTTTTCCGGCAAGCTGCGCACCGTCGCACGATAAACACTATATGCGGCACCCTCGATCTGCTGAATTTTGAAAACATTATCCTCTTCGATATAGGTTTTCGAAAATGCTCCGCAGAAGATCAGACAAACTGAAAAACAAATGCCGAATGCGATCTTTTTCTTAAATCGATACAGACAAAAACAGGCGCAGAACAACAGGAATACTATTCCAGAAAATACAATGGAAGGTACAGCAAATGCGGGTAGCAGAAAGTCCGCTGCCAAAATCCCTGAAATGTAAAACAATACAATGCCAACAAATGGCGCGCGTGAAAGCATAACTACCTCACTACAAAACTCTTGGTTAATGTTTGATTGCTTGTACTTACTTTATAGTAATACAAGCCACTCGGCAAGTTTTGAACATTGAGGAATGTGGGATTGATCGTCTCACTGACGACTTTCTGCCCGCGTTGATTGAATACGGAGACTTTGAAAACTTCAAAGTCCGGGGTAAAAATAGTAGTATATAACGTTTGCTGAACCGGGTTCGGGTAAAGTTCTACCAGCAGCTTGTCACTTGTAATCTTTGAAAATTCCACCAGTTTAGCCCTCCGCGGACTTAATGCCAAAACTGCGTACATACGCTCCGTCTGATCACCTGTGAACACGCTCATACACGCATCCGGCGAGTAATCCATGTAATTCTCGATCATATTTCGCGTCCGCACTCCCCGGCATTCCGAAAACACCGGCGTACATGTCGCGTCGGTCGTTTCGTTTTTGGCGTTGGCTGTGGGAGTATCCTCGCAGTAATCGGTACCGCAGGTGCGGTCACCCCAAATGTGAATGAGCCCGAGCCAGTGCCCGACTTCGTGCGTGGTTGTTCTTCCCAGGTTGTAAATCCGAGAAGTTATTGCATCAGAATTTCTACCAAAATACCTGAAATCAATGATCACGCCATCTGTTAATGCATCTTTTTCCTCATCCTCAGAGGTAGAAAGTCCTGCTGTTCGGTTGGTGATCTGCGTGACGACCGGAAATTGGGAGGTCCCCAGGTAACGGTCAACGAGTTTGCAAACCCAGATATTGAGGTACCGATTTGTAAACCATGCTGGTGAAATGCTTGCCAGTTCGTCCGCATCTGTAATTGGACTGAATTGTGCTTTTGCATTGTAAGTCCTAACAACCGTTACGAGTTTAAAACGGATTCCCGTATCAACGCCAAGCGAATCGGTATAAAAACCTTTGTAGCCGGATGTATTGCCATAATCTTCATTCAAAACATCAATCTGGCTCTGAACCTGCGCCTGGGTAATATTGGCATTGCCCGGACCTCCGATCGTCCCGTCCTCCCTGCCATGCACCACGTGCACGACTACCGGAATGGTAATGATCTCATTTGCAGCAGTCCGAAGATTACTCCGGTTTTGTTGGATATATTGCCTGATCGCCTCCTCGGCTTCCATTCTGGAATTCCGGAGTGACGGTTTTTTAGCGAGCCGGAAAGAATCCAGCTCCGTTCCGGCGCAGCGTATCAAATGCGATTCGTTATCCTGCGCCGGGGAAAGCGTGATTTTACATAAAAAAAGAAATAAAGCCAGCCAGAAGTTACTGCTCGGATTTTTCATACGCTGCAAGAATATCCTTAACCAAACGGTGCCTCACCACATCCGACCCATCCAGTTCCACAAAACTGATACCCTTGATTCCTTTGAGTACTGCCAGCGAATCAATTAACCCCGATTTCAGGTTTTTCGGAAGGTCAATCTGCGATTTATCACCGGTAATGATTGCTTTTGAACTCGGGCCCATACGTGTCAGAAACATCTTCATCTGCATGGGAGTGGTATTTTGCGCTTCGTCCAGCAGGATAAATGCATTGTTCAAGGTACGTCCGCGCATATAAGCCAGCGGGGCTATTTCGATAACCCGGCTTTCCAGATATAATTTCAGCTTTTCAGGCGCGATCATATCATCCAGCGCATCGTAGATCGGGCGCAGGTAAGGATCGATCTTTTCTTTGAGATCACCGGGTAAAAATCCCAGGTTCTCCCCTGCTTCCACTGCCGGACGCGTGATGATAATTTTCCGTACTTCCTTGTTTTTTAATGCCCTGACCGCAATTGCCACAGCTGTATATGTCTTACCGGTACCAGCCGGCCCCACTGCAAATACAAGGTCGAATTTGCCAGCTTGTTCTACTAAAAGTTTTTGATTTTTGGTTTTTGCCTTAATAACAAGGCCTTTATTCCCATATAAAATGACGTCGGCGTCATTCTCCTCGCCAGCCACGGGTGATTTTACTACACCGTTCAGATAACCTTTTACATTTTCATTGGTGATTTTCCCATACCTCTGATAGTGGGCCAGAAGTGAATCCATTATGTCAGTTATCCGGATAATTTCGGGAGCGGTGCCCTGGATGCGGATCTCGTTACCGCGAGAGATAATTTTGCTTTCCGGGAAAGCAGCGGCGACCTCTTTAATATTCGAATTGTGAATACCTAAAAAATCCACCATTGATACGTCTTCGAGCGTGATGATTTTTTCGAGCAAATGAATCAAAGTTTAGTGTTTACCATTTCGTTCTAAAATTTAGTAATAATAACCAACATTTGCAGAACATGGATTCGGAAATTACAATAATCTTGCCAAATCCGTTCGTGCAAAATGAATGCGTTCCGAGCAACTGTTTCATTATCAGCGGGGGAGCGAAAATACCTTTTTTAATTAAAAATTTATTGTTTGCCGATCGCCGATCATCCTTTACTTCCCCGGTGCCAATGTGTAACTTTGTCTTAACATGGAAAACGAAAAGGCACCCAACAACTCAACAAGATCAGGCTTCAAATCCGGAAACAATCAGAAGAAACAATTCGGTTCTCGAACGCCAGCTATCGAACAGAATTTCAGCAAGTTACCACCTCAGGCCATCGACCTGGAAGAGGCTGTGCTGGGTGCATTGATGATTGAAAAAGACGCGCTCACCGCGGTGGCGGACATTCTTCGTCCCGATACTTTTTACAAGGAAGCGCACGTCCGGATCTACACCGCGATCATCACGCTTTTCGCCGATTCCGAGCCCATTGATATGCTTACCGTCACTTCCAAACTGAGAAGTACCGGCGAGCTGGAAATCATCGGCGGCGCATCTTACATTATGGAGCTGACCAGTAAAGTCAACTCCGCCGCCAACATCGAATTTCACGCCAGGATCCTGTCCCAGGCTTTCATCAAAAGAGAGCTGATCAAAATCGCGTCGGAAATACAGCGCGATGCATTTGAAGATACTACCGACGTTTTCAGATTATTGGATAAAACCGAACAGGCATTATTTGAAATTTCCGAATCGAATATCAAGAAAAACTATGCCGATATGGGCGCATTGATGCGTCAGGCACTGGCAGAACTTGATATGAAGAAAAATAATAAAGACGGACTGACAGGTGTACCTTCCGGTTTCAGTGCGCTGGACAGGCTTACTTCCGGCTGGCAGAAAACGGAATTGATGATCCTGGCTGCTCGTCCGGGTATGGGAAAAACGGCGTTTGTCGTTTCCTCGCTCCGGAATGCGGCCGTTGATTTCAATATGCCCGTTGCGATTTTCTCGCTGGAAATGTCCTCTGTACAGCTGGTAAATCGTCTTATTTCGGCAGAAGCCGAGATCGACAGTGAGAAAATCCGGAAAGGAAGCCTCGCCCCGCACGAATGGGAGCAACTTCATCATCGCATTCACCGGCTCACCAATGCACCGATTTATATCGACGATACCCCAGCCCTATCCATTTTAGAACTCAGGGCCAAATGCCGCCGTCTGAAAGCCCAGCACGACATTCAGATGATCGTCATCGATTACCTTCAGTTGATGACCGGCGATACCGGTGGAAAAGGCGCAGGTAACCGTGAACAGGAAATCGCGATGATTTCCAGGTCATTGAAAAACCTGGCGAAAGAGCTTGACGTCCCGGTAATCGCACTTTCGCAGCTCAGTCGGGCGGTGGAAACGCGTGGCGGTGAAAAGCGGCCACAACTTTCCGATTTGAGGGAATCAGGATCGATCGAGCAGGATGCGGATATGGTGTTATTCTTGTACCGCCCTGAATATTATGGTATTACCGAAGATGAATCCGGAAATTCCGTCGCGGGTATCGGTGAAGTAATTGTTGCCAAAAACCGCGCAGGATCGCTGGATACGGTGCAACTAAGGTTCATTGGTAAATACACCAAATTCATGGATCTCGATTCCGGTTTCGCCCCGGTACCATTCTCCGTAGATCGCCCCATCCAGACGACCAACCCCATTGCATCTTTCGAAAGCCAGAGTAAACCTAACCCGGCCGGAGGCACACTCCGGAGCCGCGCAAACGATTTGACCAATTTCGATTACAACGGGCCAGGGAGCGAACCGCCGTTTTGACGTTCGTTTTCCCCCTGCCCCTGAGGGGGTGGTTAGCGTTCTCTTTCCCCATTGAACTGATTTTCCCAACCAGAAAAAGGCAAAGTCCCCTTCAGGAGATTAGGGGAATTACCTTTTCACCAGCAGCGCCACATTCTCCACGTGATGTGTATTCGGGAACATATCTACCGGCTGTACTTTGGTAACCTCATACTGTTCCGACATTAATGCCAGATCTCTTGCCTGTGTAGCGGTGTTGCAACTCACATAAACAATACGGTCCGGGGAAGCTTTTAATATGGTTTCCACCACGGGAAGGTCCATTCCGGCGCGCGGAGGATCGGTGATAATGACGTCCGGCCTGCCATGTTTTCTCAGAAAATCCTCATTCATGATCCCACGCATGTCTCCCGCAAAAAACGACGTATTGGTTATGCCATTCAACTCGGAGTTTCTTCGTGCATCCTGAACGGCGGCTTCCACGTACTCAATGCCGATCACTTTTCTCGCACGGCGTGCGACGAAATTGGCAATCGTACCGGTTCCGGTGTATAAATCGTACACATATTCATTTCCAGTCAACCCGGCAAATTCCCTTGCCACACTAAAAAGCTGATAGGCCTGCTCGGAATTTGTCTGGTAAAAGGATTTTGGCCCAACCAGAAACGTCAGATCTTCCATGGTTTCCCGGATGAAATGCTCACCGGCATAATTGATCACTTCCTGGTCCTGATACGAATCGTTTCCTTTCAGATTTACGATGTAATTGAGCGACGTAATTTCGGTGTGGGTGCGATGCAGGTATTCCATTACCTCGGCGATCGCGTCATCGTTCTGCGCGCCAAACTGGACGATTACCATCACATCGCCCGAATTAGCAGTACGCACAACCACATTCCGCAGCACCCCTACATTGTACTTCACGTCGTAATAAGGGATTTTTTTCAGGTCGCCGAAATGGTGCAAGGAATTCCGTATCGTATTCGAAGGGTCCGATTGCAAATGGCAGTGGTTCACCGTGAAAATCTTGTCAAACCGTTTGGGAACATGAAAGCCCAGCGCATTTTTCGAAAATGGCTCGCCCGAGTCCATTTGCTCTTTCGTCAGCCATCGCCAGTTTGAAAAAGTAAATTCCAACTTATTGCGATAATATTCCGTCTTAGGGGCAGCCAGGATCTGGTTAATCTCAACATTCCTAATCTTTCCTATCCTTTCAAAATGATCTATAACCTGCTGCCTTTTAAACCTAAGTTGATGCTGATAATCAATGTGTTGCCACCTGCACCCGCCACAAACATTGTGATGCAGACAATAAGGATCAGTACGTAAAGAGGATAAGGAGTGGATTTTTGTAACGACGGCCTCCATTAATTTCTTCTTGGTTTTTACAACTTGAAGATCAACAATGTCACCAGGAGCCACATTTCCTTCGACAAAAACCACCCCGTCTTCCGATTTAAATATACATTTGCCTTCTGCCGCAAAATCGGTAATTTCAACGTACTCGTATTTGTTATTCTTAGGCATATTTCAATTTTTAATTACTAACTCCAATATCCTATCGGATTATTTTTACCGCGTCATCCAATCATGAAAAAACGGTTCATCTGCATTATTTTGATGCTGTTTGCCATATATCAAGCCCAAGCAACACACATTGTCGGAGGTCAGCTTTTCATTACCCAAAACTCCGCAGGCAGCACGAGCTACAACATCGGACTTACTATGTATTTCGATGCCCTCAACGGTAATCCGGGTGCCGAAGATCCGTCAGTAAACATTTATGTTTTTAGGAAACGGGACAATGCGGCGGTCGGCTGGCTTGAAGCCCCAAAAATAGAACGAAAATCGGTCACCTATGCTAATCCGCAGTGCGGAATATCGACACTCCAGACTTATATGATCACGTATGCCGCCAGCGTGCGGCTCGATCCGGCTTCTTTCAACGATTCCCAGGGCTACTATATGGTGTGGGACCGTTGCTGCCGGAACGGGACGATCACCAACATACAGAATCCGGGCGACGCGGGCAGTTTGTTTTACCTGGAATTCCCGCCAATAACCCGAAATGGAGCCGTATTCAACAACTCATCCCCTGTTTTCCCAACAATAAAAGGAGATTATGCCTGTGTAAATTCTCCGTTCTTCTTCGATTTTGGCGGCTCGGACGCTGATGGCGACAGTCTTGCTTACAGGATAATCACGCCCATGCAAGGATATTCGGACCGCGTGAACCCAAGTATCCCCGGTCGAGGCTCGTCCAATTATCCACGCCTGACCTGGATTAACGGTATCTCCGTTGCCAACGTGATCCCTGGCCCGCAGCCTCTGACGGTGAATGCTACCAATGGAATGCTTTCGGTAACTGCGGGAAGTGTTGGATTATATGTGTTTGCTGTACAAGTGGATGAATATCGGAATGGCGTAAAAATCGGCTCACTCACACGCGATTTTCAGCTAAAAGTAGTGGACTGCCCCAAAATGGATCCCCCTAAATTGCTTTTCAAACCAAAAGGAAAAACAACCTATTACACTCAAAACGAAATTATCACACTCAAAAAAGACGATCCGAACTGTTTTGAGGTAATTGTAACTGACCCGAGCATTAACCAGCTCGTGAAGGTGAATGGAAAGGCAGTTAATAACACAAAAGATTATTTCAGCCTGCTGCCGGCGGAATTCCGGACCACCGTCGTAAACGATACCATGCGTTTTGAGGTCTGCCTCGATGAATGTTTCGTGACTTACGACAATCGTCCTATTGTGTTGCAGTTGGTCGCCGAAGACGAAAGTTGCCCGATCCCCCTCACCGACACCCTGAACATCTACATCCGGCGTGAAGGTACCGGTAACAATGCACCCGCGGTTACGACGTCCCTCCCCGGCGACTATGTGCATGTGACGGCCGGGGTGCCCGTGACGTTTACCGTTTTTGGAAAAGATCCAGACAAGGATGACCTCGCGCTTTCCGGACGTGGCAGGGATTTCAACATGACGAATATGGGGATGAACTTTGCCGCCGTAAAAGGCAACTCGGCCGTGCAGCAGAATTTCACCTGGACGCCACCGTGCAACGCCCGAAAAGGCGATACGCTCACTGTGGACTTCAAACTGGAAGATATGCGCTGCGAAGGTAATCCGATGCCTGTTTCCAAGCCTGTGTACTTCGTGGTAGATCAATCGCCCAATAACCCGCCCGCAGTTGCCACCTCACTTGCTATACCGGAAGTTATTCACAACATCGGAAGTCCGGCCGGAATAACATTCGACGTACTGGGAAGCGACCCTGACACGAATTTGATCGTTTTGAGTGCGGCAGGCCGCGGATTTGACATGAAAGCGATGGGTATGGCATTTGATGCCAAATCCGGCGTAAAATCGATCACCTCCCCCTATTCCTGGAATCCTGAATGCGCATTGCTGAACGGCGAGCCCGAGCAAACTTTCCTGATTGATTTCATTACGCAGGACAGAAGCTGCGTGTCAGCATCTGATACCACGACCGTGAAACTAATCATCAAAGACAATGCCGAGCAACCTTTCCCGGAATTCCCGAACGTAATCACACCGAATGGAGATGGAAAAAATGACTGCTTCGTTTTCCAGGATCTGCCACAAGACAAATGCGATGATCTGTTCAAAGACATTACCATCTTCAACCGCTGGGGAAAACAAATCTATTATTCCAGAATAAGACCAAACGACTGGTGCCCCGACGACATTTCAGGAGGATATTATTACTATCTGATTCAATATACGAAACGATCTTATAAAGGAGCGTTTACGGTGTTGAAATGAGTGGGGTTTGTGGAATGTGTGAGATGTAAAATGTGAAATGTGAGATGTAAAATGTGAGATGTGAGATGTAAAATGTGAGATGTGAAATGTGAGATGTAAAATGTGAGATGATTGATGTGAAATGTGAGATGCGATTGGATGAAGAATGGGAGATGTGAGTTGTGATTAAATTGGGGTGTAAATGATCTTCAAATCATTGATTCGACCCGCTCTCTGAATAATCAAAAGTTAGCCGTCCTCAATCAACCATATAAATAAGTGTTTTTTCGCTAGTAGACTGCGTTGGACAATGTACCAATGAATACAGTGGCGGGACACATGTTATCACCAAGTCGACTGGGAAAATTACGACTGATGGTCATTTTTAGAACACCTATCTTTATTATGTTATTGATTATCAGAAACATAAAAAACAACTTTTTATAATAACTATATTTTTAAAAGACACTATCTCAAAATCTGTGTAAAGTTTAAATCGGGGTTTGTAACTCCGATTTTTTACTTTTAACAAAACACAGTTTATGAGACCAGAAGATTTGTTGACTGATGAGTTTTTAAAG
>NZ_JAJUXH010000021.1 GCF_021390245.1 Dyadobacter sp. CY323
AATGCCTGGTTTTTTTTATTTGCCAGCTCGCGCCATCACGGAATAGGAGTTTCCTAAACTCTAGATATGGCCGGGCGGCCGGTGCCGTTCGATTCCCGTCGCGGTCACTGAACCAGGCTAGATGCCTGGTTTTTTCATTTGACAGCTCGGCGCCATCACGGATTAGAAGTTTCCTAAACTCTAGATATGGCCGGGTGGCCGGTGCCGTTCGATTCCCGTCGCGGTCACTGGAACCAGGCTGAATGCCTGGTTTTTTTATTTTGTAACTGTCCATTTCTCACCCTACCCTGCTACTTTTCAAAAATTCCGACGGGGTGATTCCTTCTTTCTTTTTGAAAAATTGGTTGAAGGTGGCTTTGGAGTTGAAGCCGCATTCGAGGGCAATGCCGAGGATGGAGAGATGGCTGTTATTGGGATTGAGGGCTTCTTTTTTGAAGGCTTGCAGCCGGTAATTGTTGATGAATTCGTAAAAATTCATGTCAAATTCGGCATTGATTACCTGCGAAAGTTTGTGTTTGGAGAGGGAAAGCATCGCACTCAGATCTGAAATCGTCAATGCAGGATCGAGGTATGGGCGATCTTTCTGCATTAAATCCTGCAACTTTTCCGCAATCTGACTCGCTGTGTCAGCATCCAGCCCGGTTTTCGAATACTTCGACTGCGGTTCTTCTTTTGATTCCAACTCTTCATTTTCCTGTTTTCCCGGAGAATCTTTTTCCGGAAGTGTGAACTTCACCTTTTCCTGCAACAACTTATAAGCCAGCCAGTAAATGAACAGTACTGCCAGAATAAAATGCTTTGGATAAATGCCGGAAAGATGCTGCCATTCAAACTTTTTGGAATAAAAAGTAAGTAATGAAAAAAGCAGAATGCTCAGAAAGATCCATAGAAACTGCCGTAGCCAGGAGAGGTTAATCCGGATGCTATCCGAGAAGTATTGCGTCAACTTTCGCCTTCCCGAGTAAAAAACGATCAATGCGGCGGAAGTAAATGCGAGATGGAAATAGTTGGTCAAATGATTCATCCAGCCAAAATCAGCTTCCTTTACCTTCGCCTGATCGGAAAGGTAGGCAATCTTAAAATCGGCACCGGAAGCGTAATATGGAGCAAGCAGGAAGAAGTAAATTACGAAAGGCAGAAAATAGAAAGCATGCCGGGTTTTGAATGAGAACTGAACGGAAACCAGACTTTCGGTCAGAAGCAGGATCAATGGCCCGTATAACAATGGAAGCAGCCACGACAGTCTGCTTAAATGCGGATACTGGAGAAACAGATCATCCACATCAATCGCAATCAGCGACAAATGCGCGGTCACAACCAGGATCAAAACCGAGAGAATGCGATTAGGTATCCTGTTAAATTCCTTTTTAACAAGAAGCAGGATCAAAAGCAATCCCTGGATAATGCCGGAAGTGAGAAGCGCTGAAACCAATTTGGCGAAACGTAAACTCAAAAATAGCATTTATTAGGTCTTAACTTATCGGGAAAGACTCGCTAAATGCTAATTCAGAGCAGTTTTGCAGATATTTAAACAATAGCCATGAACTCGAAAATTCTCATCATTTGCCTGTTCGTTCTTTTTTACGAATGTGCGGCGCAGCCTCTGCCACCCGGAAAAATATCCCGGGAAGCAGCTTTGAACGACCTTGTTATTATCCGCAAATCCATCGAAGATGTCCATCCCGGACTCAACCGTTTCGGGCAGGAAGCAGGATTTAAGGTTACGTATGATTCTATTCGTCATGTCATCGAAAGTCAGGATTCGATCGCTCTGGTTGCATTATTCAGAACGGTAAATCCGCTGTTTGTGAAAGTGAAATGCGGGCATTTGAAATTTCTTCCACCGCAAAAGGATTTTCCGTTTTACTACCATCAGGAAAATGTGCTGCCGGTTATCGTCCGGTTTGATGAACAAATGCGGCTGCTGATCGTAAAATCCGTTGATCCGGCATTTGTAGGAGAATACATCGATTCGATAAACGGCCGGAGCATTGCTTCCATTCTCGACATTTTGCGGGCCAATATGTTTGTAGACGGCGACATTATGGCATCGGCAAATGCACAGATCCAGCAGTATTTCAGTGCCTGGTATGCAGACTTTATTCAGGAAAACGGTTCGTTTGAATTGGTTTTGAAGAATTCTTCGGGTATCAATAAGCAGGTTAACATGGCCGGGATAACCACTGAAAACTGGAAAAAACTGAATGTAAGTTTTAAAGATCTTTCAGTCGAAAACACACTCACATTCAAAAGTGATTCGGTGGCGTATCTGCGGATCGCCCATTTTTATTCCACTACGAATAAGGCATTTGTGAAGTTTCTGGATGATTCTTTTAATGCCATCGACAAAAAACCGGTAAAGCATCTGATCATCGATGTGCGGGGAAACGAGGGTGGAAACGACCGGCTGGGTAAGGATTTGTATGCGCGCATTGCCCGAAATGATTTCAAATATTACGATCATATTGAGGTGGCGGCGCGTCGCAAAAAAGACGTCACGTATCGTGAAATGGCCTACATTCCAAGATTCGCGGGGCTGGCTACGTTTTTTATCAAAAAACAAAAAGACGGCAGGTTGCTTTTCAGGAAGCATCAGAATCTTGGAAATCATCGTCCGAAAAAGAATGCGTACAAAGGCGAGGTCAGCTTTCTGGTCGACGGACTGAGCTACTCGGTTACTTCTGAGTTTCTGGCAGTTGCCAAAAATGAATCGCGCGGCAAGTTCATCGGGACGGAAAGTGGCGGCGGTTATTCCGGAGACAACAGCGGCACATTTGTCATTTTCAAACTCCCGGCGTCAAAATTTGACGTGGGATTACCGGTAGCTGCCTACTACTCTGCTGTAAAACCACCTCAAACACCCGCCAGGGGCATTATGCCGGATGTTCAGGTGTTGCCAACTGCATCCGATCTGCTGAATGAGGAGGATACCATACTAAACTTTGCAATGCATTAAACCAGCGGTTCATACTCCATTCAAGCGTACAGCCACGAACATTCCCTGTCCGTTTTCGAACATTACTTATACTAAAAAGCCGCTTTTCTCATCGTAAAGCGGCTTTTTTTGCTTTGGCGCAGTATTTGATATACGGAAATAGATGAAATAAGAATCCAGGCTCAACCTATTGAAAGTACGCCATTATGAGACGAAGTGATTTGGGTGAATTTGAGGAAATTGTTTTGCTGACGGTGGCAGCAACCGCGCCGAAAGCGTATTCCGTGGTGATTGCGGAGGAACTGGAGAAGGAAACTGGTTTTCCGGTCAGTACCGGCGCAGTCCATGCTGCCTTACAGCGGCTGGAACAAAAAGGCTATCTGAGCTCCTACCTGGGCGAGGCTACTCAGGAACGCGGCGGCAGACGTAAGCGCCTTTTTACCATTACTGCATTTGGCGGTAAAATCCTGAATGAGGCCCGGGCGGTACGCGAAAGTTTGTGGAACCGCATTGAGCCTGAAACACTTGCCAAAATTGGTCTTGACTTTTCGTAAATCCGACTCGAATATGAAAAAGAATATACTTCCTCCAAAATGGCTCGACAGACTCGCCACCAAACTATGCGCACCGCATTTACGCGAAGAACTTATCGGCGATCTGCAAGAACGTTATGCCATGCGTTTTGAACGCTCGGGCAGGCAAAAAGCCTTTTTCTTTTACCTGAGAGAAGTTTTTGGCTTGCTCCGCCTTTCCGTCATCAGAAGAAAATCCTCCGGCTATTCGTCTATCCCACTTTTCAGCTCTGAAATGCTTGCTAACTACTTTAAAATCGGCACGCGCGTTCTTTTGAAAAACCGCGGCTATTCCTTTATTCACCTCACCGGTCTGGCAATTGGTTTGTGGGCGTGCATGATCGTGGCGACGGTGGTGATTGATAGTCTGTCGTACGATCGGCAATGGAGCCGCGGAAATGACATTTACCGCATTGTTACGGAGGATCAAAAAGGCAATTCCGGCCCGGAGCGGATGACTGCTTCGCACGAAGGCCTGGCGCAGGAACTCGAGAAACTTTTTCCGGAAGTAGAAACCTGGTCGGCATTCTCATACGCAGAGCGCCATTTCAAGCCCAATGAACTGGATGAATATGGTCTCAAAACAGAGCTTTTGCGAATGGATACCACGGCCTGGAACATGCTAGACATTCACGTGACGTCGGGCAATCCACGACGCTATATTCCTGGTAATCAGAATGTGATTTTATCCAAAAGCTTTGCCGAGCGGTTTGCACCGGGCAAAGACCTGGTTGGAAAATTGATTTACGATATCCCGACCTACCAGGACAAAGCCAATCCTTACCTCGTGACCGGCATTATCGACGATCTTCCGTACAACAGCCATTTGCGCGCCGACGCGATCTTGCTCAATGTAAAAAACGTGGCTCCGTACGCAGTGAATGGCTTTTATTCCTTTGCCCAAAATTATGTAATGCTACACCCGGGAACGGACGTCGCCGCTTTTAGTAAAAAAGCAAATCATTGGTACACAACAATTAACAAGGATAGAGGTAAAATGAGGCTGGAATTGCAGCCATTAAAATACATTTATCTGCATTCCGCGTTTTCCGACGCCCAGAGAATAAAAGGTAATGCGGATGCGATCTACATTTTTTCGGGAATCGCCCTTTTGCTGCTTTTTATCGCCTGCGTCAATTTTATCAATCTCAGTACCGCCAAAGCATTTGCACGCCTGAAAGAAGCCGGCGTCCGCAGGATTCTGAGCGGTTCGCGGTACCAGCTTATTTTACAGCTTTTGACAGAAACACTCATTTTGTTCGGCGCTTCCATCGTTGTCGCCACGACTTTCTACAATTTATCTATCGAATCGGTCGAGGAATTTCTCGGGCATCGGCTGGTACAAACATTCACGACAAACCCGGAAATGGCCCTATATGCGTCGGCAATCGTGTTTCTGACCGCACTTTTCACAGGTCTTTACCCGGCCTGGCTCATTTCAGGTTTTAAACCTTCCAACACACTTCGCGGGATTATCACGGGAACATTCGGCGCGAATAGTCTGCGAAAGAGTCTGGTTGTGGTGCAGTTTTCTATCTCAATCGTGGTACTCCTCGCGACCATTGTGGTTTGGAAACAGCTTGATCTGATGAAAAACAAAGATCTGGGCTATGATAAAAAACACTTGCTGGGTATCGACTATGTTTCTTGGGATGGCAAAGCGGATGCATTCAAAGCCGAAGTTCAGCGCATTCCGGGCGTGGTGCGGACGAGCATTACGCGCTGGCTGCCGTCGCAGGGTGGCGGTTTTATGATGCGGCAGGTCCCGGATCCAGCCGATGCCGAAAAACGCATTAAAGTCTGGTTTGTAGCGGGCGATGTGGACCTTCCGGAAACATTAGGGCTGAAACTTTCGGGCGGCCGGACATTCAGCAAGCAGTATTCTACAGATGCGCTCAATGCCGATTCCTTGCAGCAGGCAGACTTCATGAAATTTGAGCAGGCAGCCATGTCACAAGCTTCCATGCTCACTGAATCGGCTGCTAAAATGCTGAATGTCAAAGATCTGAACAAACAGATCCGTAATGCACACACGATTCCCGTGGGCATCGTGAGCGACTTTTACAATGAATCGCTGTACGAGCCGATCAAACCTACGATCATTCTCGCGCACCGGGCCATGCAGGATGGCGGGATGTTGATCCGCGTGCAACCGGGTACCGAGAAACAGGTTGACGCCGGCATTCACAGGCTCTGGAAACAATTTTATCCCGCCAAATTACTGGAAGTAAATCAGATTGAAGAATTGCTGGACAAACAATATGAAGCTGAAAACCGGCTGCACCAACTGTTTATGTTTTTCAGCGGGTTAACCATGTTCCTGTCGGCATTGGGCATTTTCGGACTGGTAGTACAGGCAGCCGAGCAGCGCTCGAAAGAAGTGGGGATCAGAAAAGTACTTGGCGCGTCGGTGGCGGGGATTGTAGCCTTACTTTCAAAAGATTTTATAAAACTGGTGATCATAGCCATTGTGCTGGCCTCGCCGCTGGCCTGGTTGAGTTTGAACAAATGGCTCGAACATTACCCGTACCGGACTGAAATGAACTGGTGGATATTTGTGATCACTGGTTTAAGCGCGATTTCGATTACCATTCTGACCATTAGTTTTCAGGCTGTCAGAGCGGCGCTGGCCGACCCGGTTAAAAGCCTGAGAAATGAGTAAGTTTTAGAGAAAAGGGGAGTTATGGTGCGGACAACTGACACTTTAATTCCCCATTTTTATTCAGGCTAAAAAATCGAGATTTTTTTAATTAATTAAAAATCAACTCTTTAAATAATACCAAACAACCGATATCGGTTAGCATGGCAATTGCATTGTATAATGTGTTAATAAACAGCAATACAATGCAAATGTTCTCAGGTCAGGGTCGCATCAAATACATTCCTCTTCTCATTTTATTCACACTAGCAATTCTGCAGTCCTGTCGCAAGAATCCCAAGGAAATGACCAATGCGGAACTTGCAACGGAAATTGGCAAGAAAAAGAGTTACGAAAAGTTGCTCGAAATTTCAAAACAGGTTGGAATCAACACCAATAAATTCGCCGTTTCCGGCGACACCGTACCCGTTTTTGCATTACTGGAAGAGATTGGATTTGGGTATAAGCCAAACATCCGTTACACGCAAAAGAAAATCCAGGCTGATACTGCATTAATCCGGGACGCCGCAGAGAGACTTTATGCAGGAGAGCCGGTCGACAAAGTCCTGGAAAAACTGGAACCGGTATTCCCGGTTTATACAAACCTCAAAATCCATTATGCCCGGTTATTGAAAGAAAATAAAAAAGATAGCGCACGATATGTAGCCGATGCATTGAATGCTTACCGTTGGATTCATCGCCAGTCCAAAAACTCACCCAGATTCGTACTCGTGAACATTCGTGGAGCCTATCTGACCGCAATGGATTCGGCGGGGCAAAATGTGCTGTCGATGCGCACCGTGGTTGGAAAGTTAGACACTCCTACCCCGACGATCGATACTTATGCGACCAGCATTGTGACGCACCCCTATTGGAATGTGCCTAAAAGCATCGCCATCAAGGAAATTTTCCCGAAAGCTGCGAGCGATCCTGAATATTTATCGAGAAACCGCATTGAAATTATAGACATCAAAGGTGAGGCGATTGATCCCACAGAACTTGAATGGGGGGATTTGACTGCTGAAAAGTTTCCTTATCGGTTTCGTCAGGAAACGGGGGAAGATAATTCGCTGGGCTTGTTGAAAGTAGAAATCAAAAATCCGCTGGCGATTTATTTGCATGATACTAATGCACGGTATTTGTTTGCAAGTAATCAGCGATGGAGAAGTCACGGTTGTGTGCGGGTTCAAAAGCCAACTGAGCTGGCAAACTATATGGCGGGTATCAAGCTGCTGGACAGCGATTTCATGACTGAACCCGATACTGTCTCGACACCTCCGAAGTGGCACAAGCTCGAAGTGAGGATTCCTGTTTTTCTGCTTTATCTGGGCGCAGACTGCAATGAAAAAGGCGATTTACTTTATTTTCCGGATGTGTACAAAAGAGAAGCGGCCTTGAAAGTCTGATCGTCTGCGAATGGAAAAATACCGGCCAGCAGCGACGATGCCTTTACATATTTTTGGTCCCCTGAATAGATGAATAGTCCGGCACCATCGTACATCATGTTGATCAGCTTTTTGCAATCTGTTGTTGAAACCGCCGGACAGCCCAGGCTTCTGCCTAATCTTCCGGTGTTTTTTATGAACGATTCACTTACATAATCCGCTCCGTGCATGACAATGGCGCGTTCCAGTGCCCGGTCGTTAATGCCCTTTTCAACACCTTCCAACCGAAGTGAAAGCCCGTGTTTTCCCTGGTAAGTACCCAGCGTTTTGTAAAAACCCAAACTGGATTGATACGACGAATTATCGTTGGAAAACCGCTCGGCAAATTCCTGGCCTGAATTTCGACCGTGGGCAACATATGTATTTAACAGAACTTTCCTTTTGATCAGATCGATCACGTACAATCTTTTGTTGCGGGAAGATTGGGTAAAATCGGCGATCGCCATGACCGGGTTATGCAGCTTCATTTTCTGAAACCCGTACCAAGCGTAATAAAATGCTTTTTCAGACAATCCCTGCTTTTTGAGATTAAGCGAATCATAGAGCGAAACCCACTCTGGCTTGGAAATGGAATCCCGTTTCGCAAAACCGGAATTCGCTGTCTTTATCGTTTTTGATTTGGAAAAATCAGAGAAAGGATTGATTTGTTGAACACCAATGGAAACGCTAAGCGCAATAATCACCGCCACAAATACAGACTGAGCCTTCGTCATTTCTTATCGTTTGATTGAAGAATTACTTTTTCCCTGCATTCATAATGGAAACACCACAACTTTCAGGGACGGTAAGTTAACAGAAGGTTTCAAGTTAATGGTTCCGAAAAATTGAAAATTGACCCATAACTTACTGATTAACTGATCATTACATTACGTCACTTTCGTTCAATACCCGCGAGAATGCGCCCGATATCGTTTGCACGGGTCATATAGTTGAGACTTGTGTCCAGATCTTTGTCATCGATGGCTTCTTTGAATTTTTTCAGAAGTTCAATGTAGTCGCCCAATGCTTTTGACACATTGGTTTTATTCTGGTCAAAAATGGGAGCCCACATTTGAGGTGAACTTTTGGCCAAACGCACCGTTGAAGAGAAACCGGTACTGGCCATGTCGAAGATCGCTTTTTCATCCCGTTCTTTATCCAGGACCGTCAGTCCCAAAGCGAACGAACTGATGTGGCTGAGATGGGAAACGTAGGCCAGGTGAAGGTCGTGCTCCACAGGCATCATGTAATGAATTTTCATCCCCACGTCCCGCAGAAAGGTTTCCACCAGTCCCAAAGATTCAGGACTACTTTTTTCCTTATCACATATAATGACGTTTTTACCAACAAGAAGCTCTTTAAATGCAGCTCCCGGGCCCGAATCCTCTGTTCCCGCCATCGGATGTACTGCCACGAACTGATTCCGTTTCGGATGCACATCGGCAAGTCTGCAGACCAGCTCCTTTGTGGAGCCGAGGTCCATGATCGTCCTACCCTCGGGAACGAGATCCAGCATATGGGGCAATAAACTGGTGATCGCATCCACAGGTGTTGCGAGTACATTCAGTTCGGAGATTTGCAGGGCTTCCTCCAGTGAGACAATGTCGTCGACAATGCCTTTTGCCAATGCAATTTTCTGATTGACTGACGATTTGTCAACGCCCACAAATCGGACATTGGGATATTTCTCGCGGAGACCTAATGCAAATGACCCGCCCAACAAACCAACTCCAATGATACTGATTACCATTTCAAAAGGATATAAAAAGATAAAACGGACATTAAGCCTTTATTCTCTCCACAGCTTCCCAGATCCGCTCTTTCGGCATACAAAGGGACAACCGGATATAACGCTGACCTTTCGGCCCGAAAATAAAGCCTGGCGCGATAAACACGTGTTTTTCGACCAAAAGCTGATTTACTAGTGCCTCGGCGGATTCTACGGAATCAGGGAGTTTGCCCCAGAGGAACATACCTTCCTGTTTATGATCCCAGGCACATCCCAAAGTTGTCAAGATAGCCTCTGCGGCATCCAAACGGCCCTGATATACCGCATTTCTTTCTGCGTGCCACTCGTCCGTGTTCATCAAAGCAGCGGCAGCGGCTTCCTGCATCGCCCAGAACATCCCTGAATCCACATTGCTTTTAATGGTCAGCACAGCATTAATATATTCTTTCGCGGCAGAAAGCCAGCCAAGCCGCCAGCCAGCCATGTTATGCGACTTGCTCATCGAATTCAGTTCAATCGCAACTTCTTTGGCGCCTTCAATGGACAACAAGCTAATCGGCGCCTTTTTATTTAAAACCAGGCTATACGGATTGTCGTGGCAAAGCAAAATCCTGTTTCTTTTCGCAAATGCAACCGCTTCCTGAAACAATTCTTTGGTCGCAGGTGCGCCGGTGGGCATGTGCGGGTAGTTCAGCCACATCATTTTGGTATTGGGTGTCACCAGCGACTCCATTGCCTTCCAATCGGGCTGCCAGCCTGCATCCTCGCGTAATGGATACTCCTTCACAACCGCCCCAACCATCTGACTTACTGCGCGATAGGCCGGATAGCCAAGTTCCGGCACCAGTACTTCATCGCCCGGATCAAGGAAAGTCAGGGATATATGCGTAATGCCTTCTTTTGATCCCAAAAGAGGTAAAATTTCAGAAGCGGGATCCAGCTTGACGCCATAGGTATGATCATAGTAAGCTGCAATTGCATTGCGAAATGCCGGTGTGCCGGTATAAGGCTGATAACCGTGCGCCTGCGGTTTCTGAGCGGCAACAGTTAATGCGTCCAACGTTTCTTTTGACGGCATCATATCCGGGTTGCCGATTCCCAGGTTAATCACATCATTTCCGTCTGCAGCAAGCTTGCGCACTTCGGCCAGCTTGACGGAAAAATAGTATTCCGAAGTCTGCTTGGTGCGCTGGGCAGTATCTATAATCATTACTTGGTTTGAATGAGCTTTTGGCGGTTAGCTTTCAGCTGTTGACTATTTTATTGGCATTATGCCGAATCGGGGCGCAATTTACGATAATTTTCCAAGCGGCATTTTGTGAGATTGTTGAATCTTGATTTGGAATTTGCAGGAAGCACCTTCGGAGCTTTTTTATCTGTCAAGGGTTGTTTTTCTAGAAACAGGGGGCACCTCTGGTGCCTGGCATGGAAATAAGCGACCCTCGTCCAGGGGATTGCTTGTGATTGATTTCATAATGTTGTCCGGAAATGAGTGCTAGAAACAGGGGGGCACCTCTGGTGCCTGGCTTCGAAGTGATCGATGTTCTTGTAAGGGAATTGCTTTTGAGATTGAGTTATTAGCATTGCCCGGTTCCGGCGGGACTTCCTGTTTCTAGCAAAAAAACGCTATCTATTTGGAACGGGCTCCGGAGGTGCCTCCTAAACAATCCAAATGACAAACAAAAATCATATAAATTGCGGTATGGACTTTAAACGAATCATTTTCCTTCTTTCAATCGCATTAACAGGCTGCTCCAAGCCATCTGAGAAAATCGTCGTGGCTACTGCGGCCAATGTGCAGTATGTCATGAAAGAAATTCAGGCAGAATTCAAAAAAGAAAGCGGGAAAGAGATATTGATCGTAGTCGGTTCATCGGGCAAACTGACGACACAAATCCGTGAAGGTGCCCCGTTCGATGTCTTCGTTTCCGCAGACACCAAGTACCCCGAAGAAATCTTCGCCAATGGCGGATCTGCTGAGAAACCGAGGGTATACGCCTTGGGAACGCTCGTGTTATGGTCAAAGGATATTCCTGAAACGGAGTTGAATGCAACAATCTTGGATACGGACCGCGTCAAAAGGATCGCCATTCCGAATCCCAGAACTGCTCCCTATGGCGAGGCGGCAATTCAGGTTTTGAAAGCACAAAAGCTTTTTGAAAAAACGGAAAAGAAATTGGTATACGGCGAAAGCATCGCCCAAACTGCCCAGTACATTTCATCCGGTTCCGTCGAAGCTGGTTTTAATGCATTATCGATTGTTCTTTCCGATGAAATGAAGGGAAAAGGCAGTTACGTGATTCTGGATTCGTCATTATATCAACCAATTCAACAAGCCGCCATCTTACTAAACCATAGCGCAGACTCCCCAAAAAAGGTGATCAGCGAGCAGTTTTACCAGTTTTTATATTCAGCCAAAGCAAAAGCGATATTCAGGAAATATGGGTATAAATAATAAAGGTCATTTGTGGTCAAGGTTAGTCATTTGTGGTCATGATGGGTCGATATTGATCGGGATAGTTAGATATTGTTCGAAGTTGTCAAAACATTCACGCGCTCATTCACTCATTCAAAATTAAAATGGACTGGCAACCTCTGTGGCTCACATTCCGTCTGGCAACCATTACCTCGCTCATTTTGCTGGTACTGGCTCTGCCGCTGGCTTACTGGCTTGCTTTTGGGAAGTTTAAAGGACGTGGGATTGTGGAGGCTATTATTGGGATGCCACTTGTTTTACCTCCGTCTGTGATTGGTTTTTACCTGCTGCTTGCATTCAGTCCGTCTTATTTTTTCGGGGCATATATGGAGAAAATACTGGGATTGCGGCTCGTTTTTTCGTTTACCGGCCTGGTGATTGCGTCCATCCTGTACAGTCTCCCATTCATGGTTTACCCGATCCGCGCCGGGTTGCAGTCCCTGCCGGCATCGCTGCGGGAGGCGTCTTATACGTTGGGAAAAAGTGAATGGACCACGTTTTTTAAAGTGTTGCTACCCAATTGCAAACCCGCAATCCTCACCGCGTTTGTGCTCACCTTTGCGCATACTGTCGGCGAATTCGGAGTTGTGCTGATGATCGGCGGCAATATTCCCGGCGTAACCAAAGTTGCCTCCGTGGCGATCTACAACGAGGTGGAAGCATTGAACTATCCGGCCGCAAACCAATATGCGATGGTGCTTTTTGCCGTAACATTCGTTATTTTGCTGATGGTATATTCCGTCAACAACCGCCTGCTTCGTGTCCGACAATCTTCTTGAAATTCAAATCCGGCACTCGCTTGAAACTGCAAATGGAAAGCAGGCGATGGAGATATCACTTGCGCTCGAAGAGAAGAAAATAACGGCATTAACCGGACCCTCAGGTGCCGGAAAAACCACATTATTAAAGCAGATTGCCGGTTTAATGATGCCCGAATCAGGGAAAATCTCATTCAGAAATGTCGTCTGGCTGGATACCGAGCATAAAATCCGGCTGCCCTCCCAGGTTCGGAACATTGGTTTCGTCTTTCAGGATTACGCCTTATTTCCGCACATGACAGTCCGGGAAAACCTGCATTACGCACTTCCGAAAAACGGCGATGAGACCGTAATTGATCAGTTGCTTGAATCGGTTGGCCTTTTGCAGCTGGGCAACCGCAAACCTTACCAGTTATCCGGCGGGCAACAGCAGCGCGTGGCCCTGGCGCGTGCATTGGTCCGAAAACCTGATCTACTTCTTCTGGATGAACCTTTTAATGCATTGGACCATGCAATGCGGTTTCAGTTACAGGATTTACTTTTAAAATTCCAGAGAGAATATCAGTTCTCCGTCATCATGGTTACACACGACATTGGTGAAATGTTCAGAATGTCCGACCAGGTTCTGATCATGGAAAACGGGAAGATCCTGCAATCGGGCAAACCGTCCGACGTGTATCTCAACGAGCAATCCGGCAACGACGGAATACTGATGTACGGTAAAGTCCTCACTTGCAGGCAGGAAGAAGATGTACTGATCATCGACGCATTAATCGACAATAAGATCCGGAAACTGAAATTGCCGATTCATATGCACCAGAAATTGGATATCGGCGCACATTTCACATTGCATTATTCACTTGACTCGCCGGTTTTACAGATTATTAGTAAAGCCTGATGCCGTTTGTGACGTAGGGTAACTTTTACTTTTCAGTGTCTTTTCTGTAAAAATTTATTCAAACTTTCTATGAAGCTGTTTTTCAAAATCTTACAGATTGCCTTTCTGGCAATTCCATTACTCGCCATGCGGCAGGACAAACCTTTACGCGTGATCTTTTTCGGAGACTCCATCACGCAGGCAGGTGTGGGCCCGACGGGCTACATTACCCAAATGGGTGAAATGCTCAAAAGCACGGGTAAGGATAGTCAATTTGAATTAATTGGTGCAGGGATCGGTGGAAATAAGGTCTACGATCTATATCTCAGAATGGAGGACGATGTGCTTTCCAAGAAGCCGGACGTCGTTTTTATTTATGTGGGAATCAATGACGTTTGGCATAAAGCGTCATCGGGAACCGGTACCGATGCAGATAAATATGTCAAGTTTTACGAAGCTTTGATCAAAAAACTGAAAGCACAGAATATCCGCGTAGTCGTTTGTACGCCAACCGTTATCGGGGAAAGAAATGACAATTCAAATGCGCAGGATGGTGACCTGAATCAATATTCAAAACTGATCCGTGAAATCGCGGGCCGCAACGGTTTACAAGTTTGTGACCTGAGAAAATACTTTCAGGATTATTTAGCTCAAAACAACCCGGAAAACAAAGAAAAAGGCGTCTTGACTACGGATCGCGTGCATTTAACAGAAGTCGGCAACAAATTTTTAGCGGAGAAAATGCTGGAAGCTTTACTTCAGAAATAAGTTGTAATTACCTCCATTAATCAACAAAGGCTACCACATTTGGGCAGCCTTTGTTGATTTAATCTCATTCCCAAAGCTTCTCGGGATAATCACCCTGTACATGCAAAGCGGCCAGCGACGCTTGCACAGCCGGTTTATCCTCCGGGTACGTGACACCAAACCAGTTCGCTGAAGTACGAAAAACGCGGCAATCGCCCAGACCGTTTTTGATAATGTGGGTCATCACAGTCGGGATGTAAAATTCCGCTTTCGGAGTATTGATGTTTGCTCTCGAATAGGAATCAAATAATTCTTTTGTGATCGGGAACATAGTTGGTTTGAAACCCCAGAAATTCATAGAAACCGGCGTTTCGGGAGCAAGCTCGGTCTTAACTCCTTCTTCTTCGAAGTAAATGGCCCCGCCCTCCTCAAAAATCTTCGTTCTTTCTACCACCGATTCCAGGTTATGGTCTTCACGCTCCACGCATACTCCGCGCGAGACAGTCCCGTTTTCGGATAACGTGCGTTTCAGCTCATACCCGATCATGGCGTGCTGATTTTCATTCATGTCATTTTGTAAAAACGCAGACATGGTTTGAAATGCATTAAGCCCGTAAAAATCATCCGCATTGATTACTGCAAAAGGCGTATCCGTTTTGTCCCAGGCGCATAATGTCGCGTGACCTGTACCCCAGGGTTTCACTCGTTCAACCGTCCCCAGGTCTTCCGGAACATAAGATTGTACTCCCTGAATTGCAAAATCGAACTCAATTTTACCCGCGAGTTTGGGTGCGAAAATAGCTTCAGCACTATCCTTAATTTCCTGGCGGACGATGAATACAACCTTGCCAAATCCACTGCGAATGGCGTCATATAGTGAATAATCGATGATTGTCTCTCCGTTAGGGCCAAACTGATCGAGTTGTTTGATACCTCCATAACGACTGCCGATGCCGGCAGCTAAAATCAAAAGCGTTGGTTTCATTCCAAATGTTTTAAACAGCTAGGCTGCCGTGTGTAAAATCTGCGCTGGCAAAATAAATCCTTTCGATACGATAAAAAAAACGCGCCCAAAAAATCGGAGCGCGTTTGCAAAAATAAAATATCTTAAAATTCAATTAAACCGCGAAGCTTTCGCCGCACCCGCAGGTACGGGTCGCATTCGGGTTAATGAACTGAAATCCTTTCCCATTCAACCCGTCTGAAAAATCAAGCGTGGTTCCCGCTAGATACAGAAGGCTTTTTTTGTCAACGATGATCTTCACGCCTTTATCTTCAAAAACCATATCATTTGGTTTTGAATCGGAATTGAACTCAAGATTATAAGTCAATCCGGAGCAACCTCCACCCAAAACCCCGACGCGAATTTGGTAATCATCCACAAATCCGTCGGCATGACGAAGTTCAACAATCTTGTTTTTGGCAGTATCACTAACAGTAACCATGTTGTTTTAATTTGTATTCAAAACATTTAACACCTGCAAACCGCCCGAAAGTTCACTTTTTTTGTAAAACTGAACCTTACCGGTGCTATAAAATGATCGCCCCATTTTTATTGATGGGAGAAATATGTAGTCCGGATTCTATTCCAGCGGCAGCAAATTGCCTTTGCATTGCTTCCCCGGCTTTCGTCGCGTTTCCGATGCCTCTGGACAATGCAAACATGGAAGGCCCGGCCCCTGAAATGCTGCAGCCGAGTGCCCCATTGTCGATCGCCGCCTTTTTTACTTCCTTAAATTCCGGAATCAGGATCGAGCGAACCGGCTCAATGATTACATCTACCATGGATCTGCTGATAAGATCATAGTCTGACTTCATTAATCCGGCAACAAGCCCGGCGACGTTGCCCATTTGGGCAATCGTATTTTTAAGAGATACTTCGTTTCTCAATATGAAGCGTGCATCTTTTGTATTAATCTCAATATCAGGATGTACCAATGTACAGTACAGATCGTCGGGAACCGGAATCGTGAAAATATCCAGCGGATTGTAACTTCTGATCACCACAAAACCGCCCAAAAGCGACGGTCCAACGTTATCCGCATGTGCCGAACCAGAGGCAATACGTTCCCCTTCCATTGCAAATGGCAGCAATTCCTGGCGTGTCAGCGGATTACCCAGTAATTCGTTGATCGCCACCACTCCGGCCACTGCGCTGGCTGCACTTGAACCCATTCCACTTCCCAGCGGCATATTTTTATGCAAAACCACTTCGCATCCAAAATCCGTAATGTCCAAATGTTTCAGTAAATGAAGCATCACGACGGTTACCGCATTCTTTTCTGCGGCGCGGGGCAAACGACCTTCGTCGCCGATAATGTCTGTAATGATGATACCGGGCTCGTCCCGTTTCCGCAGTTCCACCACATCCCCCGGCTCGCCAATCGCGAAACCGAAAATATCAAACCCACAAGACACATTAGCCACCGTAGCCGGCGCAAAAGCTTTAACTGAATTCACTGTAAATGGTTATTTTCTTTTAAGTACTGGATTGTGGCATTGACAAAACGTTCGGCATCTTCCACCGATTCTCTGGCATCTTCCGTTAGGACTTCGTCATAATCATAGTCGCTGAACTGCCTTTTTTCAAATGCTCTTTGCAGCATAACATTAAGTTCTAAATCCAGAATCCCTGATTTAATAAACAACTCACGAAATTTGGTATGTGATCCTACGTGTGTTTTGGATTGCACATTTGAAATAAAAAGCAATGCCTGGATACAGTGAAACATCGCGTAATAGGCGCGGTTGACACATCCTTCGTTGTGACCTTCTTCAAAAGACATTTGGCTGACTTCAAGGCAGTCCACAACTTTTCGAATGATTTTTTCAAGAGTAACTTCGCTCATACTACAATGCCTTCTTTAATAACATTAGAGCTTAGGAGCGCTTTACCAGGAAGGAGTTTGTGTGTAGTGAAAGGAATCGCAGAAATCCATAAATCATATTTTAATCCAAGAGCACTTGTGATTGGGGAAAGAGCACTTATCTCCGCAAAAGTCCTGATCTCCTCATCATTCAAAACCACCAGATAATCAACGTCAGACTCCTCATGCTGTTCTCCGCGGGCGTAGGAACCAAATAAGATCACTTTGTTAAGCCGGCTGCCATATAGTTGGCTCACCTTGCTCACAAATTCTTCGGTCAACGCGGATATTGCTTGTGGAATTTTCCTTTTGCTCATGGCTCAAAGAGGTTGTATAATATCTGCAATTTAAAATCTTCTATCCCAAATAGCTACTGATACTCATAATGTCGGCAAATACCCCCGATGCAGTTACCTCGGCCCCCGCGCCCGGACCTTTGATCACCAGTGGCCGGTCTTTATATCTCTCAGTCGTGAACGATACAATGTTATCGCTGCCCGACAAGGTATAAAAAGGATGCTGCGAATCGACGGTTTTTAATTCGATACTTGCTTTTCCGTCTTCCAGCGTGGCAATGTATCTCAGCTTTTCCCCATTTGCTTCTGCATTGGCCTGATTGTCTGCGAAATACTGGTTTGAAATTTCCAGCTCCCGGAAGAATGCATCGACAGTAGGTGCATTCAAACAATTGCCAGGCAAGATCTGCGAAATCTTGATCTCCTCCGGTTCCAGCGGTACTCCTACTTCACGCGCCAGGATCAAAATTTTACGCCCGACATCCGCCCCGCTCAGGTCATCACGAGGATCCGGTTCCGTGAAACCTTTTGCTTTTGCCTCTCTGACGATATCTACAAACCGGTTTTCCGAATTGAAATTGTTGAATATATAGGATAAAGTACCCGAAAGGATCGCCTCGATTTTCAGGAATTTGTCACCGCTCGCCATTAAACCCTGGATCGTATTGATAATGGGCAGGCCTGCACCGACATTGGTTTCGTATAAAAACTTCACTCCCCGCTGTAATGCAGTCCGTTGCAAAGAAAGGTACTCCGAATAAGAGCCTGAATTGGCTACTTTATTCGGCGTTACGACGGAAATGCTGGCGTCGAGAAGCATGTGATAATACTGAACAATATCCTTCTCCGAAGTACAATCCACAAAAACGCTGTTCGGCAAATTGAGCTCGATAATGCGCTGCACAAAAGCAGGCAGGCTCGTTTTAACGCCTTCATCCATCACGCGGTCACGCCACTTTTCGGGTTCAATGCCGTCGGGATCAAGCAGCATTTTTTTCGTATTAGTCAGCCCGGCGATATTCAGGTTCAAAAGCTTTTCCTCCCGCAGGAATTTTGTCTGGTTTCTGATCTGTTCCAACAAGGTACCTCCGATCAATCCCACACCCACGATAAACAGATTGAGCGAGCGAGTTTCGGAAAGGAAAAAGACACCGTGAATCGCATTCAATGCTTTTGACAGATCACTTTTAGCAATCACAACCGAGATATTCAGCTCCGAAGATCCTTGCGCCGTAGCAACGACATTGATACCATTTTTACCCAAAACCGAAAAAAGTTTGCCCGAAACTCCGGTGCTTTTTTTCATTCCTTCACCGACAATGGCGATAATGGAAAGGTTTTTTTCAATGGAAATACTGTCGATATGACCTAAACTGATCTCCGTCGCAAATTCCCTTTCCAGCACTTCGCTCGCCCGTTGCGCATTTTTAGGATCGATCGAAAAACAAATGGAATGCTCGGAAGAAGCCTGCGAGATCAGGATCACGCTGATCGCATGATTGGAAAGTGCAGTAAATAACCGGCCCGAGATCCCGGCAACCCCGATCATCCCGCTACCCTGAATGTTCACCAATGCAATCTCGTCAATCGACGATATCCCTGTGATCGCGTACTCCTTACCATTAGCGGATTTTTGGACATAAGTACCTTCAAAATCCACATTAAACGTATTGAGCACTTTTAATGTAATATTTTTGGCAAAAGCAGGTTGGAGGCTCGGCGGATAAATCACTTTTGCGCCAAAATGAGACAATTCCATTGCCTCCGCATACGATATGGATGGAATTGTAAATGCATTGGCCACTTTCCTCGGATCGGCCGTCATCATTCCGTCCACATCCGTCCATATCTCAATCGAATCAGCGTCCAAGGCAGCTGCGAGAATGGAAGCCGTATAATCAGAACCTCCCCGGCCAAGTGTCGTAGTCACACCTTCGGCGGTAGAAGCTATAAAGCCGGTTACGCATTGTAATGCGGCCGTTTTTGCAAAAAATTCTAAAATCTGTTGATTAGTGATCTCAAAGTTTACATCGCCCATTCCATAAGTTGCATTGGTATGGATGATCTGGCGGGCATCGCAGAATTCAGCGTTCACGCCTTTGCTTTTCAATATTTCGGTGATCACCATGGTGGATAGCCGCTCACCAAAGCTCATGATCAGGTCCAAAGTCCGCTCGGATAACTCTTTTATCCACGAAACACCGCGAAGAATATCTTCCAGTTCATTAAAAAGGCCCCTCACGCCAGCAAACGTACTGCTCTGGTTTTTTACGGGTATCAAACCGCGTACCACGGCGAAATGGCGTTCTTCAACTCCTTTTAGAAAATCGATATACTCAGGATTTCCGGCAGAAGCCATTTTACCGATCTCGATCAGGCGGTTGGTAACCCCGCCCATGGCTGAAAATACGACTGCAAACCGCTCCCCTTTTGCAAGGTTTTCTTCAAGGATTTTGATTACCGTTTTAATGCTGTCAACCGAACCGACAGAAGTGCCGCCAAATTTAAGAACCTTCATTATAAAGCTATATTCGAATATGCAGTGGATAAATGTCAAAACGCGGGTTCTGACCGGGTGCAAATATAACAATTCCGGGGGAAGGCTTGCTGTGACGAGACACCCTTTACTCGGGCCAGGTTGCGAAATAGTTTACAGACCTGGTATAAAAGAAAAAACCGGCCGGATGTGCGGCATCCGGCCGGTTTTTCCAAAGTTTAATGGTAATTAAAATGCCAATCCTAATCCTGCACCCACATTTACAACGCCGATAAAGCGCTTGGCACTCACGGGTTCCGAAAAATCCAGCGTTCCTCTGACTACCTTAATGGTAACATCTTTAATCTCAGCCTCGGCACCAATTACATCTCCACCCAGCTGAAAATACAACGCTCCTGCCAGCGGGACACGCAAACTAAGGCCTCCCGCAAGCCCGAATGCACTGGTAGAAGCCGGCTGTAAATCCACTGTAATGGGATCCCCGCCCGTCTCAGCCGTTCCGAGTAATTTGACGGAAGGTGAGTCAGCCCAGACTTTACCTCCCTGCGCGTGCAGTTCGATTTGTGTACGTCCAAAGTTGATATACAATGCCGGGCCGACCATCAATGCATTCAATTTCCAGCGAGAAACATTACTTTGCCAGTTGAACCTTTCACCTAAAACTTCTGCATATGAATTCGCTTTATCTATGATTGGCTGCGAGTTCGTTTTATTATGGTTCATACTGCCCGAGGCGCGCAGGCCGATCCATCGGGCGATGCGGACATCAAAGTTGGCCTGTCCGTAATACCCTGAACTGGTCAAGCCTGCAAATGGGTCATCGAGTTTTTCACGCGCAAGCTCGCCTACCGGCAAACTGTACCCACCTGTTACTGAGAAAAATGCCCGTGTATTTTGTGCATTTGCACGCACGTGTGCGAATAGAGAAAGTGTCAGAAAAAAGAGGCAATTGTTGAGAGTAATCTTCATGAAAAATGGCTTTGATTTGATGCAGAAACGCCGTTTGGAACCGAATTCCAATTAAGCTAACATCAAACATACTTGTTTTATTACATTTTCAGCAAATCCCTTCGTTTGGGGAAATTTTATCAACACAATATTATATAAACGCCCTCAAAACGCTTCATTTGGGTGTTGGTATAAAAATGGTAGCTGCCATTTCAAACTAAATCAATAAACCCATGAACAGTCAAGAAACAGATGATCAGGCAAGAGCTACCAAAAAAACCGGAAACGTGTGGAAATGGATATTGGGTGTGGGTGTAGTATTGATGCTTATCGCTTTCTGGGGTGGCTTTTTTAACCATGACGGAAACTTTGGTGAATCTGACAATCCATCTGAAAATTCCGCAGCAGCGATCTCCGACTCGACAGCTTCCGATACAACCATGACAACCGATCCGGATACGATTATGGAACACGTTCGCGGTACCGAATAGTTATCTCAATAAAGCATTCCATAAAATTTCGACAGGATGTAATGCCTTACGTCCTGTCCCATCTTTGATCTGGTGCCGGCAGCTTGTCCCTGCGGCAGCAATAATAACTTCCTCAGGCTGCTGACGGACAGTCGGGAAAAGCACCAGCTCACCGATTTGCATGGAAACATCATAGTGTTCTTCTTCATAACCGAATGAGCCTGCCATACCGCAGCACCCGGACGGAATGAGTTGCACCTGGTAATTTTCAGGCAACGATAATGCTTTTTTTGATGCAGTTAATGTAGATAATGCTTTTTGATGACAATGCCCGTGCAGCTTAATAAGCTGCTTTTTTTGTGTAAAAACACTTTTGCTTAATCTTTTCGCATCGATTTCCCGGGCGATGAATTCTTCAAACAACAATGCATTTTCGGAGATTTTCTGCGCATCGCCGCGTTGATTTTCAGGTACTAAATCGACATATTCATCCCGGAATGACAATATAGCCGAAGGTTCTATTCCGATTAAAGGTGTTTCGTAAGTAATCTTATTCTTCAATAATCCGACGTTTTCAATGGCCAGCTTCTGCGCTTCTTTTACAAAACCTTTGGAAAGGTAAGACCGCCCCGATTCTTTATGTTCGGGTATAACTACCTCATAACCTAGCGATTCCAGCAATTCAACAGCCTTTTTACCAACCTCGACATCGTTATAGTTTGTGAATTCATCACAAAACAGAAAAACCTTACCGATTCTGCCACTACTTTTTCCAGTCTTTTTTGCCCGTTTTTCCCACCATTGTTTCAAAGTAACATTTTGCAATAACGGCATGCTGCGGTCCGGATGGAACCCAACCATTTTATTGGCCACTTTTCGAAGTGAAGGTGTACCAAAAACGCCATTAAACGCCCAGGGAGCAATGGATGCCAGTTTCATTTGTTTAGAAAAATTGGCGATCAGTCGGCTTCGGAGAGGTACTCCATGACTTTCGTAATACTTCTGCGTGAATTCCGCCTTCATTTTACCAATATCCACACTCGATGGGCATTCCGACTTGCAGCCTTTGCAGGAAAGACAAAGGTCCAGCACTTCTTTAACCATATCCTGGCTTACTGTTTTCTGCTTTTCCTTCGGCGGTGTAAAATATTGTCTCAGAATGTTGGCACGTGCACGGGTTGTATCCCGTTCGCGCCGGGTTGCCATGTAGCTGGGACACATGGTACCGCCGGTCAATTCTGTTTTCCGGCAATCTCCTGATCCACTGCACTTTTCTGCCAGCCGAAGCATTCCCTCCTGTCGTGAGAAATCGAAAATCGTTTGAATTTCCGGCTGCTTTTTATCCTGCTCGTAACGCAGGAACTCGTTCATTGGCGGCGTATCGACAATCTTATTTGCATTAAAAATCCCGTTCGGGTCCCAAATGCGTTTTACCTGCCGGAACATTTCGTAAACCTCCTCGCCCATCATAAAAGGGATGAACTCTCCTCTCAACCGCCCGTCGCCATGCTCACCCGATAATGCGCCATTGTACTTTTTCACAAGTACTGCGGTATCTGCCAGTACTTGTCTGAATTGCTGCTTTCCCTCACTCGTTTTGAGGTTGATCATCGGCTCCACATGCAGTTCCCCCGCACCTGCGTGCGCATAATACGAGGCATGTAACCCGTGACTTTTCAAAAGAACTTCAAGTTCTTCAATGTATTCCGGCAGATCTTCGACAGCTACCGCGCAATCCTCAATCAAATTGACGGGCTGGGTATCTCCCGGCAAGTTTCTGATCAGCCCCAAACCTGCTTTTCGTATATCCCAGGCTTTGTTCGCATCATCGCCAAACAACAATGGGAAGGCATAACCCAGACTTTCGGCGTTCAATTGCGCGATCAGTGCGCTCGCCTGGCTTTCAACTTCCGTATTATCATTTCCCCAGAATTCGACCATTAACAATGCTGCGGGATCACCTTGCATGAAAAACCGGTTATGCGAGTATACCGTATGATCTTTGGTGAAATCCATGATGTACTTATCGACCAGCTCGGAAGCCTTCGGGTTATAAAGCATCGCGACCCGGTTGGCATGCAATGCTTCTGCAACGGAATTGGTATGTACGCAAACGACGCCAACCGAAGCTGGCGGCGCATCGACCAAAGCCAGTTTGGCCTCAGTTACAAAGCATAATGTCCCCTCGGAGCCCGCGATCAGGTTACAGAGGTTTATTTCATTTTTCTCAAAATTGCGGACTAATGCATCCAGCGCATAACCTGAATTCCGTCTGGTAACCGTCGGTTTAGGAAATTGTTTTTTGATTAATTCCTGATCCACCGGATTGGATATCAGCCCATACATACCAGCGGTAATGGCTTTTTCCTGCTGGCCTTTGGCCTGGTTCTGACCAATTTGTTGTGTATATTCTGAGGTAGTCTGATTCTTAAAAACAGCCTCCGAGCCATCGGAAAGCAATGCTTTTACTTCCAGCAAATGGTCCCGCGTGGCACCCCAGGTAATGGAATGCAGCCCGCACGAATTATTGCCGATCATTCCCCCGATCATCGCCCGGCTGGCGGTAGAAGTTTCAGGCCCGAAAAGCAGCTTGTGAGCAGCCAGATGTTTGTTCAGATCATCCCGGATCACGCCCGGCTGAACTCTTACCCATTTCTCCGCCGCATTGATTTCCAATATTTTACCAAAATGTTTGGATATATCGACGACAATCCCGTTTCCCACCACCTGCCCCGCCAATGAGGTACCGGCCGCACGTGGAATGAGGGTCACTTTGTTATTTTTCGCAAATTCAATGAGGTGACGAATGTCTTCAACGGTCCGGGGCAATGCAACGGCCAGGGGCATTTCCTGGTATACCGACGCATCCGTGGCATAAATGGATTTTTGTGCTGCGTGCAACGTGGATTCGTCGTAATATAGCTCCCCCTCAAATTGAGAACGAAGTGAATTAAATTGAAAAACAGAAACGCGGGTCATCAGGATTTAGGAATGAATTGAATTGAAAAGCGAAGTTAAAGGAAGTAAAGACTAATGAGACTTCATGTACGTATATTGGCACAGTTTTTACAATTTATGTAAAGACCATCCATTCATACTATATACAAAATGAGAAACGCTACACTACTGATATTGATTTTTACAAGTTTATTCGTAAAAGCCCAAAATACCGCAACTATAACCCTTACTGCCTCAAAACAAGGCCCGGCAAATGTCACGTTGATCAGCGAAGATGTTCATTTCCACCCCAACCTGGGCATCGGGCTTGCCGATGTAAAGCTGGAACCTGTCGTGTCTGTCAATTTCAATGAAAAGACTTCAGAGAAAGCAGTAATCCAGTTGAACGAGCCGAAAATGATGCGCCTGCAATATGGCGGCGGGGCTGTGAACAAAACCTGGATGCTGTTTTTGCAACCTGGCGATGATCTTTCCATCAATTTCGGAGACAATGGCGATGTAACGTTTACCGGCAAGAATGCGAATTATCAGACGTTCCTGAAAAACTACTTCCTTGAAAATCAGTATCAATATTTGCCGGTGTTTGGCTATAAACCATCTCAGGTTGATAATAAAAGTGTAGTTGTACAAAGTGATAGTTTAAAAAAGGTCAGGTTGGAAGCGTTTGAGAAATTCAAAACTGCGAATCCGGCTGTTCCTGCATTTGAAGCTTATGTACTGGCGACAACAGCGACCGAACCATCCGTAACACGCCGGGCGATCCAGGAACGCATGATGCGCCGCAACCGCGTAGCCCGACTGGATGATGCGCAGAAAAAAGAGCTGGAAGATTTTACTTTATCCGATTTCAAAATACAGTCTGATGATGCTTTGCTCAGCCAGGCATATCGGGATGAATTAAGAAACTGGGCACTCATTCCGTCTACCCGGAAATTCCCGTTACAAGCTGACAGCCGCTACGAGCTCAGCCCGGAAGCCATAAAAGATGTATATGCATTCAGCAAGGAAAAACTGGCGAATTATCCCAAACAAAAGGAATATCTGCTAACCTACTGGCTCAATTATGCCGCAACCGCAATTCCGACGATCGAAACCAGTAAAGCACTTTTGGAAGACTATAAGGCCACATTTCCGCAATCTCCCCATTCCGAATACATCACCAAGCTGATCCAAACCAAAGAATCTTTGAAACCCGGATCTGCGATTTCTGATGTGACCTTACTTGGCGTAGACAGCACTGCGGTTACCGTTTCATCGCTGCAAGGAAAGCCGGTTTGCATGGTATTTTCGTTCAGCATCGGCCAGCACGAACCCGGATTAAAAGCTTTGGAGGACAAGTTCGGCAGCAAAGTGACTTTCGTTTACGTGTCTGTGGCGCCGGGTTTTGCACTTTCAACCTGGAAACAATACGCGAAAGCCCGCCCCAATGTGAAGCATTTGTGGGCCTCCGATGAAAATATTGAATTGCTGAAAGAGAAATATGCGATTGACATCCGGTATCCTTACTTGGTGCTCGATTCCGCCGGTAAAGTTGTAAACCGCTGGATCCCGCAGGAATTCCCCGACAACCGGGCGTTGAATGCGGAGTTGCAGAAGGTTGCTATGTAAGCGTTTGCGAAGCTGTAGCTTCGCCATTTATATTTGTAGGCCTCCGGCCGGTCATACTTGCAGATACATTTTCGTACTTGTGAACACCGGCCAGAGGCCTGAACATAGCAGGCACGAAGCGTAGCTTAGCGCCCACTACTTTGAAATTAATATGGTATGCATCGAATCGCTGGTATTATATGCAATCTGCAGATTATAATTATCACAAATCTGCTTCACAATCGCCAGCCCAAGCCCGAGCGATTCGGTACCGGTCGATTCCTTTTTAAACCTTTCGAATAACCGTTCGGGATTACCTTTTAATACGCTACCTGAATTACTGATTTCGAGATAGTGCTCGCCCGCCTCAATGGTGATCGTTCCGTCAGTATGATTGTGTTTAATGGCATTGTTTAACAGATTACTCAGCAAAATATCTGCGAGCGATGGCGACATGAGCCGACCAAAGCTGCCTTCTATTTTAAAGTCGACCCGGATGTTTTTATGATGGATGATGTCTTCAAAATCTTTTATTTTGTCTTTTATCAATTCTGACAGATCAATTTCCTCCTGATCCGTAAACTGCTGATTTTCAATCTTGGCCAAAAGCAAAAGCCCCTGATTAAGGCGCGACATTCTTCTGGCCGCGTGATAAATCTCTTCAATCCAGTACGTATGATTTTCTCCAAGATCTTTCGACTGAATAAACTGTTCGACCCGTGCATTGATCAGCGCCAGAGGCGTCTGGATTTCATGTGAAGCATTTTCCGTGAATTCCCGCAGACTTTTATAATCATGCTGCATTTTTGAAGCCATTTTTTCCATGACATCTTCCAGTTCATTGAATTCGGTGATCTCACTCCGGGTCAGCGACAGCTTCTCATTTCTTGTCCAATCAAAGTTTTTGATTTTTGAAAGCGAATCATAAAATGGCTGCCATAATTGTCCGGAAAGACGCCGCTGAAAGAAAAACATGCCGACCATCAATAGCGCAAGACAGGTGATCATCGTTGCCGAAATCGCCTCGATCAATTTATACGATTCGATCATCGATTTGCGGATCGAAACCCGGTAAGGTGTGCCGCCGATCAGCGTATAGAAACTGACCTGCCTGAATGGATCGACACTTTCCTCATACCGGTTGCGGATCAGCGTATCTGTAAAAACCACCTCATTTTTAAACTTTCCAAAAACCGGATGTGCCTCGATCTTATTCTCGACAAAATATGAGTTACTCGACCACATATCGTTTGCGCGGATGTATGTTTCAAAATCCTGCTTTTCGACCATGAGCCGGCTCTCAACCTCGTCGTAGATAATGAATTTAATGATCCAGTAAAAGGCGATCCCCACCACCAGGTAGGTCACCAGCGAGGCTGCGAGGTAGATCCGACTTGTTTTTTGGAGCAGTTTCAAGGTGCTGTAAATTTGTAACCTATTCCGTAAATGGATTGAATGTAATCTTTTCCTCCTCTTTCAACGATTTTCCGTCTGAGATTTTTGATATGCGAATACACCATATCGAGCGAATCGGAAGAATCCATATGATCGCCCCAAAGGTGCTCCGCGATCGATTCCTTGGTAAGTGCGACGTCTATATTAGAGAGAAAATAAAGCAATAAATCGTATTCCTTCCTCGAAATGAGAGCTTCCCTATCATGTATAAAAACCTTCCTGGCAGCCAGCTGAACGCGGATTTCTTTCCAGATCATATCATTATTACCTCCAAAATGGCGCCGCCTGATCAGGGATTTGACTCGCGCATTTAACTCGGACAAGTGAAATGGCTTGGTCATGTAATCGTCCGATCCGATTTCCAGGCCACGGATCTTGTCTTCCAATGTATTTCTGGCTGAAATAATGATGATTCCCGTCGTCGCAGCGATCTTTTTCAATGTTTGGATAATGTCGAAACCTTCACCATCAGGTAATGTGAGATCCACGATCGTGCAGTCGTAACGGTATAAACTGATCTTTTCGTCGGCCTGCCAAAATGTGTTCGCCACCTCGCATATGAATCCCTCCTTCGTCAAATAATCGGTAATGCTTTCGGCGAGACCTTTTTCATCTTCTACTACTAATATTTTCATTCTTCGCTATAAAAGGGATCGGACAAAAATAGACCGCGAAATTGGAAACATTTGGGAAGTTAATAAATTCTGTCAGAACCGCTTCCAATGGCCTGTTTTCCCAAATGTTTCCAGAATTGGCCTCTAATTTCACTGAAAATTTTATTTCCTCTTCCCCAAAAAACAATCCATGTTTTGCCTAAGAAAAACATTCTCCTATCTCGCCATCGCCTTTCTGCTACCCGGTTTTGCGGCCAACGCACAAACCGTGAAACTGCAGCAGGTCCTGGAAGAAGGCACCCTGAACTTCCCGTTTCTGAAATCGAAACAAGCCGAGATCCGAAGCGCAGAAATGCGTATCAAATCGGTCAAGACAGATTACCTGCCCACATTGGTTATTCAGGACCAATACACATTTTCAACCAATAATAGTGTCGCAGGAGCATTTTGGCCAAATGAAGGCAGCGCCATTTCTCCATCCGGCGGCATCCGGCCCGAAAACATTTACACGGGTGTTTTTGGCAGTTTCACGACGGCATTAGTAGACTGGCGGGTGTTTAATTTTGGTAAAGTCAAAGCCAATGTAAATGCAGCAAAAGCAGACCTGACCAGAACCCAGGCTGATTATGAAAACGAGCTTTTTCAACATCAGGTGCGCATTGCCGATGCTTATCTTGTGTTATTGATCAATCAAAAGCTGGTTGATGCGCAGCGGCAAAACCTTAAAAGAGCACTTGTTTTTAAGCAGGTTACGGATGCGGCGGTGAGCTCGGGAATGCGTCCGGGCGTGGATAGTTCACTCGCCGCCGCGGAATACGCAAAAGCCAGACTGTCGCTTTTGGAAAGTCAGCGTTCCGAAAAAGCGCAGGCATTAAGACTTACCGAGCTGACCGGGCAAATCCGTGACAGCATCGAGGTGGATAGTATGGGTTTCTATTCCATTTTGCCCGCAGTGACCAATCAGGTTGATTCTTATCTTAAAAATCCTGCATTACGCTTTTCGCAGACGCAGATCGATGCTTCCAATGCGAGAAGTCTGGCTGTAAAAAGATCGTATCTGCCGTCGGTTTCCATTCTCGGTGCCGGTTGGGCGCGTGGTTCGGGGGTTTCCAACAAAGACGATTCCTTCCGTACCGATTTCGTCAGTGGGGTTAATTATCAGGTTTACAACTACTTATTTGGCATTTCTACGCGGTGGAACCTGACGAACATTCTGAAAGTCCGGAATGATTACAAAACGGAGCAATTCCAGGTCGAGCGATTTAAGGAATTATATCAAACCCAAAAACTGCAGGTAGATCGCCAGTCGCGCGAGGCGGAGATGCAATTGCAGCTTTCACTGGAACAGGCCAGGCTCACCCCGGTACAGCTTAATGCGGCGCAACGTGCATTCAATCAGGCACAAGCAAGATATCAAAGCGGACTAACCGATCTTTTCACACTCGCGCAAAGTGTAAATGCACTTAACCGCGCCGAAGTGGACAAATTCGTGACCAATGGCAATGTGTGGCGCGCGCTGCTCATGAAAGCCGCCGCCGCCGGCGATTTGAGCATATTTCTCAATCAGGTTGCGAATTAGAATTGTCACCCTGACAAAGTCCAACATCAAATCATTATCATAACGTAAGTTAGTATGTACCAACTCATTCGAACCGCTCTGAGGCAACCCATTTCCATTGTGGTGGTTGTCATAGGCATTCTCTTCTTTTCCGTTCTGTCGATCCGCAGCATTCCGGTCGACATTTTCCCAAACCTCGATTTACCAACCATTTACGTCGTGCAACCTTATGGTGGTATGGCGCCCGACCAAATGGACGGTTTCATCGCCACCCGTTACCAGGACCACTTTCTCTACGTTTCGGGGATTCGTGACGTGGATGTAAAAACGATCCAGGGATTATCACTGATCAAACTTTCATTCTACCCGGGTACCGACATGGCGCAGGCCGCCGCCGAAGTTGCCAACAACGTTTCGCGGGCGAAAGCGTATATGCCCGAAGGTACGGTGCCTCCGCAGGTTGTTCGTTTCGATGCCAGCTCCGTACCCATCGGTCAAATGGTTTTCGAAAGTTCCTCCCGGTCATTAAACGAAATCCAGGATTTTGCTTCGTCGCGGGTTCGTCCGATGTTCAGCCGGATCGAAGGTGTTTCCAGCCCCCCGCCATTCGGAGGTAATCAACGTACCATTGTAATCCGCGTCGACCCCGAGCGGATCAGGAGTTACCACCTTACTCCCGAGGAAATTATTAAATCCATTATTACCAATAACCAGCCTTCGCCTGCCGGTAACATCCGAATGGGTGACCGGACTCTGATGACGCCGGTGAACTCACTGATCAAAAAACCTGAAGATTTTCTCAACATCCCGATTCGCATTGGTGCCGGCCCGACCGTATTTATCCGGGATGTGGGTACCGTGGAAGATGGCGCCGATGTGACCGTGAGTTACGCATTGATCAATGGCCGGCGGGCGGTTTACATTCCTGTTGTTAAAAAATCGGATGCTTCCACATTGGACGTGGTGAACAACATTCGCGCCGCATTGCCGCAACTGCGAAATGCGGTGCCGGAAGATGTGAAGATTTCCTATGAATTCGACCAATCCGTTTACGTAACAAACTCTCTGAAAAGCCTTATTACCGAAGGTATTCTGGGCGCATTATTGACGGGTCTGATGGTACTGCTTTTCCTTCGCGACTGGCGCAGTGTGATCATCGTGGTCGTGACGATCCCGATCTCCATCTTGTCCGCAGTGATTTTGATGAACCTGTTTGGCCAAACCATTAACATCATGACATTGAGCGGTTTGGCGCTCGCAATCGGAGTTTTGGTTGATCAGGCGACAGTTACCATTGAAAATATTCACCAGCATCAGGAAATGGGCAAGCCGAAAGAAGAGGCGATCTGGGATGCCTGTAAGGAAATCGCATTTCCGGAGTTTTTGATCTTACTCGCGATTCTGGCGGTTTTTGCACCTTCATTTGTCATGAGCGGCATTCCGCGGTCTATGTTTTTACCATTATCGCTGGCGGTGGGTTTTGCGATGATCGCATCCTTTTTATTATCCCAAACACTGGTTCCCGTTTTGGCAAACTGGCTTTTGAAAGACCATCCGCATCACGAAGCTCCTACCCTCGCGCTCGACAGCCGGGAAATTAATGATGTCATCGAAGAAGGTGTTCACCCGTCACTCCCGCCAACTGGCTTTGAAAAATTCAAGAGAAGGTATATCGGTTTTTTGGAGGGAATTATGAACCGGGGATCGTTCGTCGTTCCGGTATATCTGGTCGGTACCATCGCATTGATCGTCGGCGGATTTTTTTTGATCGGGACGGATATTTTGCCAAAAGCAAATAGTCACCAGTTTCAAATGCGTTTGCGGGTACCCGACGGTACACGTGTGGAGCGTACAGAAACGGCTACATTAAAAGTACTGGATCTGATTAAGTCTGAAGTCGGCAAAGATCATGTCGAAATTTCGTCGGCCTATGTCGGCACGGTGCCTTCCAGCTATGGTACTTCCAACATTTTTGTATTCAACAGCGGCCCGCACGAGGCGGTTTTGCAGGTTTCACTTCACGAAGATTTTCCAGTAAAAATGGATGCGTTGAAGGAAAAACTCAGAGAAAGGATTAAAAAAGAAATCCCCTCGCTCGCTATTTCATTCGAACCCATCGAGCTTGTTGATAAAATCATGAGCCAGGGAGCTTCCACTCCGATCGAAGTAAGTGTGGCCGCAAAAGATGTGGAAGAAGCAGGAAGATTTGCTAAAAAAATCCAGAAAGAAATGGAGCAGATCACATTCCTGCGTGATGTGCAAATCGCACAACCATTGGAATATCCCGTTCTGAACGTGGAAATCAACCGCGAGCGCGCCGGACAATTGGGCATTACTTCAACCCAGGTGGCCAGATCGATGGTAGCTGCGACTTCTTCCAGCCGTTTTACGGATAAAAATCTTTGGCTCGACGATGCAAAAGGCCTTGCCTACCAGGTGCAGGTTCAGATACCGGAATACCAGATGACCTCTGTGGAAGACATTGGCAATATTCCTTTGAAAACGGGAGTAAGTAACCCATTACTCGCTGATGTAGCCACATTTTCTGAAAAAACAGCCCCGGGTGAATACGACCGCGCCGGGCCAAACAGATTGGTAACCGTAACTGCCAATATTCACAAAAAAGACCTTGGTGCCGCGACGACGGCCGTGCAAAACGCGATTAAAAATGCCGGTGAACCTCCGCGTGGTGTTTTGGTAGAGTTGAAAGGACAATCCGATCTTTTATCCGAGACTTTGGGCAGCCTTCAAACCGGGTTACTGATCGCGATTGTCATTATGTTCCTATTGTTGTCGGCTACATATCAGTCATTTAAGCTTTCACTTGTGGTACTTTCCACGATTCCTGCGGTAGTAGTGGGATCAATCGGATTACTATTGTTAACCGGCGCTACCCTCAACTTGCAATCGTATATGGGCTTGATTATGTCGGTCGGCGTATCGGTGGCAAATGCGATTTTAATGGTTACCAATGCGGAAAACATTCGTTTGAAGCTGAATGATGCAAAAGAGGCCGTATTCCTGGCAGCCGGCAGCCGGATCCGCCCTATTCTGATGACCAGTATCGCGATGATCGCAGGTATGATTCCGATGGCGTCGGGACTTGGCGAGGGCGGCGACCAGATCGCACCGCTGGGCCAGGCGGTAATCGGTGGCTTGATTGCCTCGACATTAGCTTCATTACTAATCCTTCCGGCAGTCTTCACAATGGTGCAGCGAAAAGCATCCATCCATTCCGTATCCCTGGACCCAGAAGATCCAGAAAGCAACTTTTTCCGTAAAAAACTTCAAACATCCATTTCAATGAACTCCCTGAAATCCTACCTGATGATTCTCATCTTCGCTGCCGGCGCCATTTCCTGCAGTTCGGAAGCTGAGACGAGTGAAAAGCGTGAAGAAACGGCTGAGAAAGCACCCACTGTTGAGCTGGCTTATGTCAAAAGCATGAAACCTGCCAAGCAAATCGCGTTGCCGGGAGAATTGAAACCCTGGAACAAAGTGAGCATTCATCCAAAAGTGAAGGGATTTGTAAAAACGGTGAATGTGGACCGTGGAACGATGGTTCGAAAAGGTCAGGTACTGGCGGTTCTGGAAGCGCCGGAAGTGATGTCTGAATTAAGCCAGGCAAAAGCGCAGGTGATTGCTTCAGAAGCTTCCCTGCATGAGATCACAACACGTTTTCAGGCTAGCTCGCTCACATACAGTCGGTTAATCAAAACTAATAAAACAGAAGGCGCGGTTTCACTCAACGAACTGGATCTGGCAAGAGCAAAAGCTACGACTGACAGTGCAGCCATGGCGGTTGCCAGAGGCAATGTGCAGGCTGCAAAATCACATATGGAAACGAAATCGGAACTGGCAAGGTACCTGACGGTGACCGCACCGTTCGACGGGATTATTACAGAGCGAAACATCAGCCCGGGTGCATTGGTAGGACCGGGCGAAAGCGGCGCGAAACCACTATTTATTCTGGAAGACAATACCAAATTGCGTTTGACACTGGCTATTCCTGAAAACCTTTCGAGTGCAATTCCCAACAAAGGTGAAATTAGCTTTACCGTTTCAGCCAGTCCCGAGAAAGTGTACAAAGCGATTTACGCAAGAAGTTCAAGAACACTTTCGGAAGAAAACCGCTCCATGATGACGGAATTTGATGTTGATAACCGTTCAAATGAACTAAAAGCGGGTATGTACGCGCAGGTTTTATTGAATACGGAACGGACTTCCAACACATTATTTGTACCAACCACATCTGTCGTAAATTCCAGCGAGCGGGTTTTCGTGATCCGTGACGTGAATAAAAAAGCGGAATGGGTTTCTGTGAAAAGAGGAACTGTCGTAGATACGCTGGTGGAGGTTTTTGGCGATTTGCATGAGGGAGATGCGATTGTGAAGAAAGCATCGGAAGAATATCGGGATGGGGGGAGTTTGTGAGATGTGAGACGTGAGACGTGAGATGTGAGATGATAATGGTGCGAAAGTTGCGCCGAAGTTGGCGCGAAGCTGTGCTTCGGGGAAGCTATTAAAAGGCCTCCGGCCGGAACAAGTCGCAAATCGCTGACTCAGACCGGCCGGAGGCCTTCACATAACCGGCACGAAGCTGAGCTTCGCGCCGATCTGGCAATTTATTTCCTACTATACGTATCCAGTGTGGCTTCCGGGAAAGTTTTCAGAATGTCTGACATGGTGTTTTTCACCATACTTTCGCGGTCATCCTTTTTGGTTGGAGCCTTCACTTTTCCCGAAGCCCAACCCTGCCAGATCATCCGGTCGCTATTTTTCTGATAGATATTCAGGATAAAGCGACTTTCCTGGTAATTGTAGGTGGAAATATTGTTTCCGCCCCCGTACCACCACATATAGGGCGAATACATATTATTGGAACGAACTTGCTGGCGGTCTTTCACATCCGTCATGAACCGTACAATTAGCTCCGGATTTTTAGTATCCATTTTGTAGCCTTTGGCTTCCATCACTTCCACTACTGCATCTCCCAATCTTCTCCGGTTCAATTCACTACCCAAAAGCGGGTCAGTTTGCATGTTATGTTCTGCCTCTACCTTGAAAGTTTTGAATTGTTTGAGGTTAACCGAAGAATCGTAATCGTAACTTACCTGGAGCGCCTGGCTGCATGCCATGATCAAGACTCCCGCCACAACCGCCACGCCGGCGGATTTTATCAACTTCACTATGCTTTTCATTTTTCTTTGAACGTTTAGTTTACTGGTTATTTGACACTTTCCGATAGCAAAAGGTTTAAATAGTCGGAAAACATCTATTAAACTTATAAACAATCCGCATTGGTATATCGTTGTTAAAATTTCATTTTTTCACAAAAAAAAAACGCGCACGGAATAACCGGACGCGTGCACTGGGAAGTTATTGGGGACCACAAGATTTTAGATCATCTTCTAGACATTTTTATAGTCTGGGTGCTTGTATGGAGAGCGGTAAGACCGTGCTAACAAGCCATTTGCTTCTCTGTCACCTACAATTTCGCGTTTTACAGGATCATATACAATAGGTCTGCCGGTTTTCATGGAAAGATTTGCGAGAATGCAACTTGCCGTGGAAATATGACCTTCTTCAATATCAGCCACTGGCTTCGTGTTGTTATCGATTGCACTCAGGAAGTCCAGCATGTGCAAACGTGTTGCAGGGGCTGCATTCAATTCGATCTTGTCTTCTTTCAGGTCTTCCGGATATTTTTCCTTTTCAAAAACCACATCTTTATGGATTTTTTCACCTTTTCCCTGCGGGATGAAATCATAGGCCATGGTACTCGCCCACAAAGTTCCTTTTTCACCATAAAGCGTAAATGACCAGGGGTAATCGGGATTATTAGGCGTTCCCCAGGTGCGATGCTGCCAAACACAGTTCAGCTCCGGATATTCAAAAATGGCAGACTGTGTATCTGAAATATTGGATTTACCTTCTTTTTGCACATAAATACCTCCTGTCGAACTGATCTTTGTAGGCCAGCCTAATTTGAGCATCCAGCGTACCGTGTCGAACATGTGCACGCACATATCTCCGGTAATGCCATTTCCATACTCCATAAATGTCCGCCACCAGCGAACATGCGGGATTCCATCGTAAGGTCTCAGCGGTGCGGGACCTGTCCATTTTTCATAATCAAGAAAATCAGGAACAGCTTCCACAGGCGGATTTCCGTTATTCCTCATATGGTAGTAACAGCACATTTCAACGTGAGAAATTTTACCCAGCAAACCTGCGTCTACGATATTTTTCTTTGCATCAATCAAATGGGGTGTGCTTTTGCGCTGCGTCCCAACCTGAACAACCTTTTTATATTTGCGGGCTGCTGCTACCATTGCCTCGCCTTCCATCACGTCTACACTAATGGGCTTTTGAACATACACGTGGGCACCCGCTTTTACAGCGTCGATCATTTGCAATGCGTGCCAATGGTCCGGAGTGCCGATGAGCACGATATCCAACTGATTTTCTGAAAGCAACTTCTGGTAATCACCATATAATTTCGGCACCTTACCCGATTTCTGGCGCTGGCTCACCAGCTTACCAGCCTCATTCAACTGGTTTTTGTCCACGTCACAAAGTGCAACTACCTCAACCGGAGCTACTTGTATCAACCTGAATAAATCACTTTTGCCATACCAGCCTGTACCGATCAAACCAACCCGAAGCGTTTTAGGCGGATTAATCAAATCCATTCCTCTCGCTCCAAAAGTAGAAAGCGCCAATGCAGCAGTCGCGCCGTGCAGGAAGTGGCGGCGGTTGATGTTGAAATTATTCATGAATTGAATGGTTGGTGATTAAAAACACAAAAGCGCCCAGGTATGTGGACGCTTATAGAAAGGATGTTTTTGGGGATGTTTACTATCGAAAAGTTCTCTTGAGTCTGACGTTAGCTATTTAGTTTCCCAAAGCGGCTGCTGGTGAGTGCTATAAACGGCTAAAATGAAAATCTTACTGAGACTTTCGTCAATATTGAAATGAATCAGGAAAGGAAACCGCCAAATACCTGCGCACCTTATATTCGCATATCTGACAGAATAAATAAACGGTGCGTCTGTTATCCTTTTGATTGTACTATCTACTTGATTCAGAAACCTGTTACCCAGCCCGGCCAGTTCATCATTGTAATACGTGACAGCGGCTTCTATATCGTCGATTGCATTCTGGACAAGAACAATCTCAAAACTCATGCTCAATTGCCCAGTTTGTTGATCCGTAGCTTTGCTTCATCCCAGGAGATTAATTTTTCCGGATGCTCTTTTGCATCTTTTAAGCGATTAAGAACTGTTTCTTTTTGCCAAAGTGGGATTTCAAAATCATCTCCATTATCTACTTCAATCAGCTCAACCGCATCTACTTTTTGAAGATCCTCAATTAAAGCAGCCGCATAATCCTTCTTGATTCGTATGTGATATGTTGCAGCCATAATGCAAGTCGTATAAAATTAGAAACAATTAAAGTTATTCATAAATTAACGTGTATCCTATCTTACTATTTCAAAAACTCCCCGACATTGTCTTTCGTCACCAACTGAAAAGGAATCAAAACTTCCTTGTCAAATGCTTCCTTTTTTGCTGCTTTAACAGCTGTTTCGATGGCTTTACTTCCCTGCTCTTTTGCATTCTGAAAAACCGTGGCGTCCAGCGTTCCTTTTTTTACGGCTTGTAATGCGTCCGGGATTGCGTCTACGCTCACTACCAGCACTTTATTCTTAAGACCTGCGGCCTCCAACGCTTTCACGGCACCCATTCCCATTTCGTCATTGTGCGCAAAAATCGCATTAACCTGATTTCCATAGGATTGTATCCAGTTTTCCGTCAATGACATTGCTTTTGCGCGGTCCCATTCGCCGGTTTGTTCTGCCAGAAGTTTCAGGCCTGGGTTTGCTTTTAAAACTTCCTTCGCACCGTTATCTCTTTTGATCTGCGCCGCCTGACCCATAAAGCCATGCATCATTAAAATGTTTCCTTTTCCACCCAGCCTCTGGGCAATGTATTTCATCGCTATCCTCGCGGATTCGGTGTCATCGGAACCTACGAATGCCGTCGGTTTGGCACTCGTTTCTGAGTTTACATTTATGATCGGTATTTTGGCGTCCAATGCCAGCTTTACAGCCGGAGAACTCGCCTCCACTTCGCATGGATTCATGATAATGGCGCTCACCCCCTGGGCGATAAAGCTTTCAACCTGTTCTACCTGCTTCAAAGCGGAACGTTCCGCATCAACCGTGATCAATTTCACTCCAAGTTCTTTTGCCTTTGCCTCCATTTCATCGCTCACATTCACGATGAATTCATTTTGCATACTCAGCATGGTGGCGCCAATCACAAGTTTTTCACCGTCTCCGGCTTTCTCGTCGGTCGAGCCGTTACAGCCAAAAAGCACTGCACCAGAAAGCAAAAACGATACTACTGTATTGATTTTCATAAACTGTTTTTTAATCTTTTTTACCTAAACCATCCAAAACAACCGCCCCGATAATGATAACGCCCATCACTACCTGCTGGTAATAAGAAGTTACATTCAGCAGATCCAGGCTATTGCCAATTACTCCTATAAGTAATGCGCCGATCAGGGTACCCGTCATTGTGCCCGTCCCGCCGGAAGTACTTGTGCCTCCGATAATGGCGGCGGCAATGGCATCCAGTTCAAAACCTGCACCTGCATTTGGCTGTCCCGTGGTAATCCGGGATGTCAGTAAAATCCCGCCTATCGCCGAAAGTAGCCCGGAAATCGTATAAACCCACATTTTGACCTTCGTTACATGGATTCCCGAGGCCCTCGCCGCAGGTTCGTTGCCACCGACCGCATACATATAGCGCCCTAAAATCGTTTTGTTTAGTACCACCGAGCAAATGATAAATGCTAGTATGAGGATAACGATCGGGAATGGAACGCCGAAAACAGTTCCGCCACCGATGAAATTGAATGAATCAGATAAGTTGGAAATCGGCCTGCCTTTGCTCAAAATCAATGCTAATCCCCGCCCGATCGTCATGGTACCGAGTGTTACGATGAACGGAGGCACTTTACTTTTTGTAATCACTAACCCATTAAATGCCCCCAGCAATACGCCCGCTCCGATCCCGGCCAGTAATGGTACGACCAGTGGATAGGTGTCGGGATGCGCGAACATAGCCGTAACCACCCCCGCCACTGCGACCATCGAGCCGAGCGAAAGATCAATCCCTCCTGTGATAATCACAAAAGTGACCCCAAATGCAAGTAATGCATTGATCGACACCTGCGTTCCGATGATCATCAGATTGGATACCGTGAAAAACTTGGGAGTACTGAATGCAAGAACAATACAGATGATCAGGAATGCCAGGAAAATACCATAGCGTCCAAAATCGGTCAGGCGAGAAGATATCGTTTTTTCCATAATAGAGGGATTTTTCGGGCTGTCGGTTATCGGCAGTCAGCTATCGGCTTTTTTTGATTGCCGACTGCCGACCGCCGATAGCCATCACGCTACTGCGTATTTCATGATTAATTCCTGCGTTGCTTCTTCTCTGGAAAGCAGCGCGGTTTGTTTTCCTTTTGAGAGAACTAGTATCCGGTCACTCATCCCCAGGATTTCAGGCAACTCAGAAGAGATCATAATGATGGCAATTCCTTGTTTCGTGAGGTCTCTGATCAATTTATATATTTCAAATTTTGCCACAATGTCTACACCGCGCGTTGGTTCGTCCAGAATAACAATGTCGGGGGAAGCTAATAATACTCTTCCGATCACTACTTTTTGTTGATTTCCGCCACTGAGCAAAGTCACTTTTTTGTCAATTCCCGAAGTTTTGATCTGCAGATCCAACACCATCTGATCTGTCGCATACATCTCACTTTCTTCATTAATAAAAATACCTTTCCTGTGCCTGAAGATGCTGGAAAGGGTCATGTTATCCTTAATGGACATTCCCGGGATAAATCCAAGTCCCTTTCGGTCTTCGCTCACATAACCAATGCCACTTTTCAATGCTGCGCGTGGGGAATGGATTGCTTTTTCATTTCCCGAGAGCACAACTTCACCGCTATCAGGCTTGTCCAGACCAAATATGGCTCTGGCAATCTCAGTCCTGCCAGCGCCCATTAAACCTGCCAGACCGAGAATTTCTCCGCCGCGGACATTGAAATGTATATTTGTGAATTTTCCTTTTTTACTTAGTCCACGAACAGCCAGCACTTCTTTTCCAAAGTTCCGCTCCGGTTTCGGGAACATCTGAGTCAGCTCCCGCCCTACCATCATGGAGATCAGGGAATTTCGATCAAGATCATTTGCAGGTTTTGAACCAACATATTTACCATCCCTCAGCACCGTAATTGTGTCCGAAATCGCAAAGATCTCGTCCATTTTGTGTGAAATATAAATGACACTGACTCCTTTTGACTTTAAGTCCCGGATTATATTAAATAGCGTTGCGACTTCCTTGTCTGATATGGCCGACGTGGGCTCGTCCATGATGATGATTTTAGCCTCATTCGAAATGGCTTTCGCAATCTCGACCATCTGCATTTGAGCTACGCTCAAATATTTCATTTTGGTATCCGGGGCGATATTCACACCCATTTGTTCCATTAATTGAGCGGCCGGCCGGTTAATGTCAGAATCGTTTAACCAACCCGAAAAAAACGCATTACGTCCGGAAACCCTTTTTTCTCTACCCAAAAATATGTTTTGAGCAACTGTCAATTCAGGCACAACCAGTAGTTCCTGGTGGATCATCGAAATGCCTTTTTTCAGCTTATCACCTGTATGGCCTTCCTCCAGATTTTGTCCTTCAAAAATAATCTCCCCGGAATCAGGTTTCAGCAACCCGATCAGGATCTTCATGAAGGTTGACTTCCCGGCGCCATTCTCACCCATCAGCGAATGCACCTCTCCCCTTTTCAGATTGAACTGAACAGCATCCAGCGCTTTAATGCCTGAGAATGATTTGGAAAGATTGCGAACGCTAAGAATGAAATCAGACATATTTATTTTAATTCTATATTCTTTTAGAAAAAAAGGCTCTAACTAGATCTCATGATGCAGCTAAAGCCCTTTTTCTATTTTCCGTCGGCTGAAGCCGGCGGCAATTGATTTTCCATTCCGGATTCATTTTCCGTAGGCTTTGGCCGACGGGCCGATGCGGCCGATTTGCCGACCAAAATGGCTCGCTATCCTTCCCAATTTACTCCGGTATCTTTCCAGGCTTTGGCTGCGGCCGAATCCAGAACAGCTTCGCAGACTTTTTGTGTCTCGTATGCATCTCTGAATGTTGGCTGGCAAGGTTTTCCTGTTTGCAGGCTTTCGAAAAAGTCAGCTACCTGGTGGATAAATGAATGTTCGTACCCAATGCTGGTTCCAGGGATCCACCATCTTTTCATGTACGGCTGATCACTGTCGGTAACCAGAATGGATCTCCATCCGCGAACGATGGATTCGTCACTGTGATCGAAGTATTCGAGACGGTTCAGATCATGCAAATCCCATTTAATGGACGCATGCTCACCGTTAATTTCGAAAGTATAAAGTGCTTTATGGCCTCTCGCATAACGCGTTGATTCAAAAAGACCTAACGAACCATTATCGAAATGGCAATGGAAGATACAGGCATCATCGATACCCACTTTTTGTACTTCACCGCTGCCTGCATGAACACGTTCTTTAATAAACGTTTCAGTTACGGCAGATACGTCTTTTATGCCTCCGTTGATCCACATTGCAGTATCAATGCAATGCGCGAGCAAATCGCCGGTAACCCCTGAACCCGCGGCATCCACATCCAGACGCCAGGTTGCAGTACCACCCTGCGGCACATCCGGGCTGATCGTCCAGTCCTGCAGGAAGTTGGCACGATAATGGAAAATGCGTCCCAGTTTACCTGAATCAACAATTTGCTTGGCCAAAGTCACAGCTGGAACACGGCGATAATTATACCAGACCGTATTTTGGACTCCTGCCTTTTCAATGGCTTCCACCATCGTTTTTGCTTCTTCGAGCGTTCTTGCCAATGGCTTTTCGCAAAGGATCATTTTACCTGCCGCCGCAGCAGCCAGGGCAATTTCCATATGCATGTCGTTTGGCGTACAAATGTCCACCGCATCGATATCGTCACGCTCGATGATCTTTTTCCAATCCGTTTCGTAAGAAGCATATCCCCATTGTTCGGCGAATGCTTTTACTTTTTCTTCGTTGCGGGAACATACAGCCTGCAACACCGGCGTGTACTCGAGTTCCGGAAAAAAATCTCCAATTCTTTTATATCCATTGGAATGCGTGCGCCCCATGAGACCGCTACCAATCAATCCAATTCTGACTTGTTTCTTGTTTGACATTGCTTCGATATTTTGGGCTATTAGCCATTAGCTGTTAGCTATTAGCTATTAGCTTTGTTAGTATTTTTCAAAAAAGTAGATTCAGCGTAACTTTTCACTTGTAACTCACATCTCACGTCTCACATCTCACGTCTCACGTCTCACATCTCACATCTCACATCTCCCTCCTAAACCTCCTGATACCAGCCATGCGCCTGACGCACCTTCACTAATGCAGCGAGGATATCATTCCATGTTTGCTGATTGTACATGACCTCATTCGGGAACATACAGCCATCCCAGCAAATGTGCCGGAAGGCTTTGGTAATGTTGCCGTTTTCGTCGCGCAGCCAGTATCCGGCGTCATGGGTAATGTCGAGTCTTCCGTTCGGATCGGTTGCGAGGCAATGGCGGCCCGTTTTGTCGTGTGAGCCTGTTCCGTGAACGGTTCCGTCGTTTTGGGCGACATGGAAATCGAATGTCCAGGGACGAAGTGCAGCAGTCATTTTCTTTAAGCCTTCATCCAGTGCCCCACGATCGTTCCACTGAAAATCGACGGGCAGAATGCGGTGTTCAGGCGCATTGTACCCGAGCAGGTAAAGAAATGTATGTGACATATCCGCCTGGAAACCCATATTCGGGCGATCCACTGCTTCAAGAGTATCGATCATCGTTTTCCAGCTGTGCATACCGCCCCAGCATATTTCACCTTCTGCAGCAATTTTTTCGCCAAAATCAGCCGCAACGTCGCAAGCAGCCCGCCATGTTTCGGCAATTCGCTTCGTATTACCGGCCGGGTCGGCGGCCCATGCTTCTGGTGAACATGCAGAATCTACACGGATTACTCCGCCATTGCGTATTCCGAGGTCCCGGAGTTTTTTTCCAAAAACACATGCAGTACGCACCTGAGCCACAAATTCGTCACGTGCCTCTTTACTTCCCATCGCGGAGCCTGCCCATACATTGGCTACAAGGCTTCCCACTTCCAGGTTAAGTCCGTTCAGTTTGTCAGCAAGAAGCTTCGCCCCGTCGTCGGTATTCATGTAAATGCCTACGTGCGGATCAAAAAGGCCGATATCAACACCATCGAACCTTACACCGCCCACTTCCGCGGCAGCGGTTTTTTCAAGCATTGTATCAAAAGAAATAATCGGCTCCTCGTCGGAACCTTTCCCCACAATCCCAGGCCATGTGGCATTGTGAAGTTTAGGATAATTATTTTCAGGCATGGTTTAAGGGATTTTAAGCTGTTAGCTTTTAGCTGTTAGCCATTAGCTTAGTTTGGTTTTGAAATAAAATATAATCTTGAATTACGAGCAAATCAAAAAAGCTAAAAGCCAATAGCTAACGGCTAAAAGCTTTTAGCTAAAAAACCTACAATACCAAATCCGGATTCCCCGGTCCAAAGTGTTTCAAAATTACAATTGGATCTGTTTTTGATGGATTGCTGATTACAACGCCTTCCGTTGCTGCTTTTTCACTTACAAAAAACTCGTCATTCGTCAACTGTCCGTAGCGGATTAATGCAGGTGTTTCAATGTCCCATTCTCCGAACTTTCCGTGACCTTGCATGACGATAATTCCATAAGCAGCTGCATCTTTGATCGTTACCGTTTTGCCGGGCAATACGGTAAGTTCTTTTGCACTAAATGCCTCGTTCAGGTAGCATACCCATTTTTCGCTGTATCCTTCTGCTTCCATTTCCGCATCATCTTTCACTGATTTCGGACGCATGAAACGGGTTTCAAGCATATTGGGATTTGTATTTAATTCCCAATCAATCACTTCCATGAGCTGATCGTAATCTCCTTTGCGATCTTCCGGAGTTCCATTCCAAAGCAATTCTTCGGGAACAATCGCCTCGTTCACAAGAGATTGATACATCGCAAACACATCCGAAGCTTTTTGCGGCTCGTAAGTGCATAAGCTTCCTGGTGCATGTAACATCCCAGGAGGAACGTCCCAGCCAGTCCCTGGTTCAAGACGGAATGCAGATGAGTAATTGGTGATTTTATTGTCGCCTTTATTGAAATTCATCAGACATTCCTTGATCTGCTCCTTCGTCGTTCCGGGTGTAATTCCAAAGAAAGTATAAGGAAAATCGCCTCCGTGGTTGTTGAGTTGTGGCGGAAAATAGTAAGCTTCCGGCTTGCCATTCTGACCGATCAATGCCGCATGCTCGTCATTATGGTGAATGTGGTGAGGCAATGGGCCCATGTTATCAAAAAACTTGGAATACATCGGCCAGCTTTTGTATTCGTCCCACAAACGGTCGCCGATCAATGCACCCTTCAATTCCTCTACCGCATCTTTCAGCAGAATTTGCTGCTCGCCATTTCCATCGTCGTAAACAACAGCACTTAATCCCTCATTTTCACCAGTCAAAGGGCCATTTTTGGCAGGAGTGGTAGAAGACAACCAACGTTCGTCGATCCCGCCGCGCTCGCCGCCGAGCACATAGTAATCGTCCGGATGCAACTTGATCCTCCGTCCCGGAACACAAAATGAACGTGGTACCCAGGTCGGCGCCAATCGTAAAATCCCTTTTCCCTGCTCCAATGCCTTCTCAGCTATACTTGAAATTCCCATTGTTTTGTATTAAAAATTGGTTTAGTTATTGTTATTTTTTAGTTCTCTAAACTTGGTAAGTCTTGGCGACCCCGTCTTAAAGACTTCCCAAGTTTCCAGGTTTTCATCCGTGATTACAGTCAGTTCCAGATCGTACACCCTCGTCTCTTCCGGTTGGAGAAAAATCAGCGTCCCATCTTCCCGCGCCTTCGCCTGACCGGATAGCGGATGTGTACTCGGCTCGATACCCGTTACATACTCGCCTTTCCCGAAATGCTGCCAGTTCGCAAGCCAGGGTAATTGTTCTTTTTTGAATTTCAGTGAAACCGCCAGACCAATTTTTTCATTGTACAGTCCGCAAATGCTGTCACCAAAAATGTCGGCCTCCACATCGATCAATGCTACTTCTTCGCCGCTGCCTGAATGACTTTCGAGTGGTGCGGGACATTTACGGAAATCATTTCCCTCTTTAAAGATCTTCGCATTCTCCTCGCCATGACGCGGGAACCATTTGCCGTTCCAAAGTATCTCGCTACCCTCATCGACGAGCGGCCAGCCAAAATTGAAATGGTAAAGCAACATGTGCGGCGCGGCTGTATTGGCCTTATTAATTACCTCATCATGTATCCGGATCCCGGGTTTGCGAAGCGTCGCCGAAATGGTTCTCTTCAGTTCAAGACTTGGCCCGAATGGTCGCGTTTCACGGATGATCCCGGTAATGCTCATTTCCAGGTTACCTCCTCTCAAATCCGGCTGAATGATCGAAACAATCTCGGCGGGCTGATTGCCGATCAGACCATGTAGTCCACGGTCTCCAAACTGGTCAGACTCAGGTCCGCCGGCGTGAGAAAGTCCGCAGGTAGTGAGCAACCCACCCCCAAATGTCCTCAGCCAGTCGATTCCTTTATCCGAAAACGGTTGCGGAGAAGTAATGCCCACGTGGCTGATCCACGCCAGACTATGTTGATTGTAAAAAGCCTCCGCAATGTCCATAGCCCGGTCGATCACGACCTTCAAACGCAATCCGGTCCCGGTGTTTATCCAGGCGATACGCGTACCTCTTCCAGCCCCATTGTCTAGTATGGATGTTTCAATTCCTCCTACCTGGATGTGATTGGATACCTTCTCTTTCCAGTCCTGATTTATTGATTCGGTACGCTCCATTATTTATTGTTACTATCTTGTTCTGATTGTAAAAGGCGAAAAACGCCTTGTTTTAATGTAATTCATATTGAAAATGCTTCTTTTTGTCAAGCTGAGCGGACCGGTCCGCTCAGCTTGACAATTTTTTCAACAACCACTCCCTAACCCTCACATTAAAATCCTCCGTATCCTCAAAATGAAATGCGTGGCCCA
>NZ_JAJUXH010000022.1 GCF_021390245.1 Dyadobacter sp. CY323
GCCCAGTTTTTCATATAAAAAAAGCTCCGAACCCGGAATTCCTCCCGCTACTTCCTCAGCCATCCAAACCGGCGTAAAAATGTCCTCTTTACCTCCTATTACCAGCGTCGGAATATTGATTTTACCCAAATCCTGCAATGCATTGTGATTGATACAAGCCGCCGCCTGGCCTTCCAAACCATGTAAGGGTTGCGGATAAGGGTTTACAGCATCCTGATTTCTACCTAATGCAAGTTGCTCGTGCTGCTCGGCATCATCCCAGGATGATTTTGAAAAAATCAGTAATTGAATGTACAGGCTGAACTCTTCCGGCCGGAACCTGGCCTTACTGTTCATAATATGCTGAAACAATCCTTTTGCATAATTATCGCATCTTGCCCACGGGCACATTAAAACCAGCGACTTAACCTTCTCCGGGTGACGTATCGCCAATTGCTGCGCGATCGTACTTCCCATCGAGCACCCAACTACGCTCACGTTTTCAAGCCCCAGAAAATCCAGCAAACCGGCATAGTCGTCCGCCATTTGTTCGGATGAATACAGTCCGGCAGGTTTATCCGTCTGCCCCACCCCACGATTATCCCCAATAATGCACCGAAAATGATGCTTCCAATCCGCCACATGCACATTCCAAACCGAACCCGGCGCAGTGATACCCATAATCAAAAGAAGCGGCTCCCCAGAACCACGTTCTTCGTAATACATGTTTATTCCGTTGGTCTTTATTGTAGGCATGGGAAAATGGCTGTTAGCTGTTAGCTGTTAGCTGTTAGTTAGCGATAAGGTTTTTAGCCGTGGCTGAGTTTGTTATTTAGATATATTTTTTCGTATCAGATAAAAATAAAAAAAGGCTAAAAGCTAATAGCTAAAGGCTAACAGCCAATAGCTAACAGCCAAGAAAGCTATCTCAATCCCGGAATCAAATCATCCTGAATCCATTTCCCATCATGCAATGTCACAAAATCCGGATCTTCCAATGCTTCCTGGCCTTCGTCTTCACAAATGATCCACCCGCTGTAATTGATATCTTTCAGCCACTGCGTTACTCCCAAAAGATCCACCTTGCCTTTTCCCATCAATGTAAACTCGGGATTTCCGTCCCAGTCTTTGTAATGCACGTGGTTGATGAGTGATTGGTACTCTTTCATTTTTGAAAGCGGGTCCATGCCGCCGTTGATGATATGTCCCACATCGGGAGTCCAGCCGGTGACCGAAGAATCCAATGCTTCGAGTACGATCCTGTAATCTTCTTCGGTACGAATGATGGAAGTATGCGGTGAATTCGGGTGATAGCTGCACGGAACTCCCTTGTCGGCAGCCCGTTTGGAAACGGAATTTACAATGTTCACCAGTCGTTTCTGACGTTCAGCCAGATCGTGCCTGCCGGTGGGAATCTGGACGGTATTTAACACAGCTCCCGGAAAACGCTGCAATACTTTTATCGCATGATCCGCAACCTCGCGTTCTCGTTCCGTTTCTTCGGATTCATTCCAGTCGAGCGCCAATGCAAGTGCGGCGAGCTGGATACCTTGTTCATTCAGCTTTTCTTCCAGTTTATCCGGATCGATGAGATCGCCCATCCAGGTGAAAATCGGCTGAATTCCTGTGAAACCTGCTTTTGAAATAATCTCGATCATGTGACCCAGACGCCCCTGGTGGGTTTGTCCACTGTTACTCATGAACCAGGTATACACTTCTGACCCAAAACGAAAAGGAAGCTGTACTGACATCTAAGATTTATGATTACTAAATTTCAATGATTTATTTACCTTTCTTTTTCACAATTTCTCCCGGCATAATGAGCGAATCCCAGCCAGCAAGATCGGCCGGTTTGACATGTGCTTTATAGCCCGAAAAATTGAAAGTAGTCGGTTTGTAAGGTCCTACAAATGCGATATTATTGGTCGGCTTAATCTGATTTTCCATCTTCAAACCCCAGAACATCGCATTGATCACCATTCTCCGGAAACCTTCATTGAGGATATCTTCGGATGCGCCGTGCGTGGTGGTGAATGCGCGTCCCGTTTTTCCTGAGTCTACTTTGTAATCGCGGATCCAGGCCACGGGCAGTAATTCTTTCGTTTTATCAGGTTCCGATGTTGCCGTCATGCCATTCAAAACTTCTCCACGTGCCAGCACCGTACCTTTCGGCTCGGCGGTATATCCTCCCGATTGCACCCACATATCTTTCACACCGGTCATAATGGGATGCTTTGCTTGTGCAGGTTCAATGATGATTTTAGACGATTGCTTGTGATTGGTGCCATAATGCGAAACCCACGTTTCTCCAAGTACGTATTCCCCGAAACCATCCTTCCAAGCTGTTTCCGGGCCTTTATAGTTCCAGGAATAATGCTCCCATTTCGGGTCATTTTTTATTTCAAAAGCGTGGGTCGAAGTTCTGAAAGCGACAATGGGGCCGCCGCGTTTTACATAGTCATCGATGTGCTGCATTTCTTTGTCTGCGAAATGTGCAAACCGCATGAACATCACCAGCAAATCTGCCTCTTCCAAAACTTCCAATCCTTTTACATTAGAACCTCCCGGCAGAATGTCCCCGTTTTCATCCAGCGCATACACGACCGTGCAGGTAAAGCCATAGGTTTTGGCAAGAATACGCGCCAAAGCAGGCAACGATTCCTCGCCCCGGTATTCGTGATCGGTTGCGATGAAAACAATGTTTTTTCCAACCCCCGGCCCTTTTTCACCTTTATAAACAACCCGGTGTTTACTTACATCATCTTGTTTTGGCAGAATCGCCGCGGCATTGATCCAGGAAAAGAGAAGTAGGATGATGATAATGGCGTTTTTCATATTGGCTCCCGGCGGTCGGCCGAAGTTTTTAAAGTCCATGCTTCAAAGACATCTCCCTAATAAATGTGTACCCCTTTTCAGCAATGTCCCACGGATCGGAGAACTCACGCCACACACCGATGGCATTGGCGAAATCGGGATCGTTCCTTGAAAATGCCTCAATAGTTAGCCAGCCCTGATAGTTGATCGCAGCCAATGAAGAAAATGCATCATCCCAAAGTACTTGTCCGTCACCGGGAGTACCACGGTCGTTTTCACTGATGTGAACGTGTGCCAAAACGGGAGCGATCGTTTGAAGAGCAGTTGCGTATTTCTTTTCTTCGATATTGGAATGGTGCGTATCAAACATCGCACGGACATTTGGATGATCAGCTGCTTTCACCAATTTCAAAAGCTGCTCCATGGTATTGCATAAGTAGCATTCGAAACGGTTGAGTGCTTCCAGGGCAAATGTGATATTTGCTTGTGCCGCATATTCAGCGGCTGCATTGAGGACTTCACCAGCCAGGGCATATTCCCGGTCTTCGGCGGGACGGTTTACAAAAACGGTATGTGCCGAGTGAAATGGCCCGCAAATGATTTTCGAGTTGAGCTCATGCGCACGGTCAACCGCCCATTTTATTTTATCCAAAGCCTTCTGACGCACTTCCACAGATTCACTTACCGGGTTCTCATCTTTGCCGAGCGTCATTACAGCCGTGGTCTCCAGACCAAGGTCTTTGGTATAGTTACCCATTCGTTGATAGGCTACTGCATCCGGCGAACCCAGGTAGAACTCCACTCCATTAAATCCTATTCCTTTCAACCTGTCGATTACGGGGAACAAATCGTCGGAAACCGCCGCCGTCCAGGCAAGGACATTAAATCCAATTTTATTCATTTTTACTGGTTCTTAGCTTTTAGCTTTTAGCTTTTAGCTTTTAGCGATTAGCTTTTAGCGATTAGCTTTTAGCGATTAGCTTTTGGGAAATAGCTTTGATTCTATAAGTTTTTTATTCTCAAATCCTTGTATTCCACTTTCATCGGCGGGCCTACGTGGACCTGCACACCCAGGAGTCCTTTTTTGGACCCATTTACCGTATCGTTGTCGGTTACGTCGCTCATCAGTACGTCGTTGATGTAATGCTGCAGACGGTTTCCTTTTATTACCAGACGGAACGTATTCCAGTCTTCGCTTTTAATGAGTGTTTTGAGTGAATCCGATTTTCCCAGCGATCCTACCACTTCACAGCCTGTCCATGCATTTGCTTTTACATTTGCACGAATCGCTTCCGGTGTTTTTTCGCCGGAATATTCCTTAATTACCGTTTTCTGGCCACGATAAGCCAATGTCGTACGTTTACGTTCCTCGTAATTCTGACCGGTATAATTAATTTTCCCATCGATATCAGCCTGGTAACCTTTCAGTGCAAAAGGGATATCGGTAAGTTGCTCACTTCGGTAATTGATACCCGAATTTCCTGCCTGAGCTATTTTAAATGAACCTTTAAATTCAAAATCCCCGGGTTCGCCACCACGCCAGATAATGAAGGAATTTGTTTTCAGAAGTGTTTCAGGAGTGATCTCGCCAACCAGGTTCCCATTTTCGACTCTCCAGTATTTGGGATCTCCGTCCCAGCCTTTCAGCGTTTTACCATCGAAAATGGATGTAAACCCTTTTTCCTTCTTTTGAGCAAAACTGTTGCCCTGGCTTCCGATGGTCAGTATTGCTGCCAATAAAATGCCGGCCTTGATGAATCTGGAACTCATTTTAGTTGTCTTATGGGTTTAGTGACTAAAAAATATACATGATCCCTTACATCGAAGGGTTTTTCCGCTTCCTTTTTACTCTTAAAAAAGCAGAAATTAATATCCAAAAATTCCTAAAAATATCTAGCCGACTATCCTGTACTGACCTGCTCGATGAAGCTTTGGTAAGAGGTTACTGCGCAGGAAGCGGATCTCCCGGAGCTTTAACTTTCGGATCGTAAATGGCCACCGCTACCCTGGAATCGGCGCATCCGTAATATAGAAGCCATTTCTTTTTGAAATAAACCATTCCTTCGAGAAACACCGTTCCGGCAACATATTGCCCGCTTTTTTCAAAAGACTCCATGGGACGGAAAAACGGCACGTCCAACCTGGCCAGCAACTTAGTGGGATCATTTTTATCAAAAAGCACCTGACCGGCGCAGTAGCTGTTCGGCGTAAAACGTTTGTCCCCGTCCTCGCCTTTGTCATTTTTTCCATTATAAAGCAGCACAATGCCTTTTTCGGTAACAATGGCCGGAGGGCCGCATTCGGTAAGGTTACTGTCAAAATATCCTTTTCTCGGCGAAATCAGGTTGACCAGATTTTGATCTTTATCGACCACCGGCTCCCAGTTGATCAGATCTGTAGACGTAGCGACATTCACATTTGCCTCCCCAAAATACAACCAGTACTTCCCGTTGATTTTTGCAATGACCTGTTTATCACCCACCAGTTTGGTTACAATGGACCCTGACTTTGTCCAGATTTGATTGAACTTGCCATTGTATGCCTTTTTAAAAACCGGCCCATGCTTCTCCCATTTGATCAGGTCTCTCGACGTTGCGACTCCAATTCTGGCTTTATCCTGGTTCCATTGCGTGTAAAAAATCACATACAAACCATCCTCGGTAACCGCCACCCGCGGATCTTCGCAGCCACCGGGCCACTCCATTGCTTTCTGGCCGTCTTCGGCAGGATATAAAACCGGTTCTTTTCTTCTTTTAAATGTAATTCCATCCTCACTTTCGGCATATCCAAGTCGTGATGTACGTTTTCCGATCGCCTTCCCGGCTTTGTCTTCGGCGCGGTACAATACCACAATCTTACCATTTTTAATTGCCGCCGCCGGATTGAACGTATCATTGGATTCCCAGTCGATCTGCCTTTTGTTCATCGGGCAAAAGAACGTGGAAGTGGTATCCGGTGAAATAACGGGATTTACATTCTCCGGACGTTTAAAGCCGCCGAATGTCCAGTCTGGAAGCTTATTTTCTGTTTGCGAAAACGAATGCGTTGAAAATAGAAAAACAGATACCAGTCCGATAATAAAATTTTTCATGGTTTTTCTTTGATTTATCAAATACGATTTCAAATATATGTCTTTTCTCCTCGTATCATTTTCTACTGCTCTTTAAAACAATGCAGTTTGAAATAAAAAATCCGGTCTGAGTGATCAAACCGGATTTTTAATCGGGAACTATAAACTGTTACTTGTTCGCAACCAGATTTACATCCAGTGTAAAATCATTGTCGATTGCCTTGTCGCCAAGGTTTTCGAAGAAATTAGACGAACGGAATTTGATGTCGTATTTGGTACGGTCAACAGTTACTTTTGCAGTCGCAGTTACTTTTTTAGCGTCTGCTTTCACTGTTGCAGGGAATTTAACATCCTGAGTAATCCCTTTGATCGTCAGCTTACCTGTTACGTCATAGGCATCTCCACCTTTTGGAGTTACAGAAGAGATGACCAATTTAGCCTGCGGGTGTTTTTCCACTGAGAAGAAATCATCGCTTTTCAAGTGTCCGGTCAGTTTGCCATTCATTTCTTTGTCGGTAACATCTGTCACTACCAGGGATTTAATATCCGCTACAAATGTTCCGCCTTTCAGTTTGTTGCCATCTACGATCAGAGAACCGCTTTCTACCGGCACGGTACCGGCATGTGTTCCCGTTACTTTTTTGGCGCCCCAGGTAATGGTGCTACTTTTTGTATCAACAGCAAGCGTTTTGTCTGCTGCTTTGGTCTTTCCGGGCCCGGCAAAAGCAGTGGCCCCGAACATCAAACCTGCCATTGCAAATACAAAGATTTTTTTCATAGTCATTGTCATTCGTTTAAGTGTAGAATTGTTGTAAGATAAAAAGAATAAGTTTAATTGATCGGCACTTCGAAACGTTTGTACGAGATTTTTCAATGTCTCGTTGCTTCGTTTTGAAAAAGTTTAAAATCAGCGAGCGATTCCAGGATTTCTTTGCCTTCCGGCCAATCGCTTAATCCCGAAACGGCGTTGATATGGCCTTTTTTACCAAGATTAATAAAATCGCTGCCCCAGTTCCCAGCAAACATTTTTGAGCGGTTGATACTGGCATAAATGTCATTGGTACTGGCGACCACAATGCTTTTAAATGAAAAGGAACGAACCGGTATCGGCGTAAAACCAACCACGAAATTCAGCCTCTTTGACATCTCGGCATCCGCAGGCGCAACCAGTAACGCACCTTTTACGAGCTCCGATGTATGCTCCTGCGCCCAATGCGCTACGGTAATGCAACCCAGGCTATGAGCAACCAAAATCGTTGGCTGCGTTAGCTGGCTGATCTGTCTTTGCAGTTGTGCAACCCAATCTTCTTTCACCGGCCAATCCCAGTTTTCCTGGCGCACGCGGTCGAAAAGGTGCGGATACTGTTCCTCCCAGATGGTTTGCCAATGCTGCGGCCCGGAGCTCGCCAGACCAGGGACATTCAGAAACTGCATGTTATTAATCTTTACTTTAATTATTTTTTTGCCATCACACACCTGAAACCCAGGTTATTACTTCCGCTCGTAACCTCTCCTTTTCCGCGGCTTCCTGCTTTGTACCGAATACAATAATCGTCGCTGCAAAGAAAAGATCCGCCACGCTGCACCCGTTTCACAGCGCCAGGTTCGTCGGGATCGTAACTGTCTGACGGACCTTTTGGATTCGAGTTCGGGCTTTTCTGGTAGTAATCCGGGCGGTACAGGTCCTCGCACCATTCCCACACGTTCCCATCCATATCATATAGTCCGTACGGATTCGCAGGAAACGTTTTTACGGGTGCGGCAGTCAGGAATCCATCTTCTTTTGTGTTCTTGTCCGGAAAGCTCCCCTGATAAATATTGGCGACCCATTTGTTTCCCGGCTTCAATTCGTCGCCCCAGTAATAGGTATGATTTCCTTTACCACCCTGCGCCGCGAATTCCCATTCCGCCTCGGTCGGCAACCTTTTGCCCGCCCATTTGGCATATGCGGAAGCATCTTCGTAAGATATATGTGTTACGGGATAATTCTCGCGGCCCTTGATCGAGCTCGTCGGACCTTCGGGATGGGCCCAGCTCGCTCCCGGAACATACGTCCACCATTGCAATGGGTTTTCCAGTGAAACTCGGGTTGGAGTCGGGGTAAATACTGCGGAGCCCGGTACCAGCTTGTCGGCCGGGACACCCGGGTAATCGGCCGGGTTCAGCGGCCTCTCGGCAATCGTTTTGTACCCAGTTGCTGTCACAAATGCCTCATACTCCGCATTCGTAACTTCATGTTCATCCATATAAAATCCATCGACCGTCACTTCGTGCATTGGCCGCGAATCCGGAAATTCGTCTGCGCCCATGAGAAATTTACCGCCATTGATCCAGACCATACCTTTGGTATCTCCTTTTCCTTCCTCGATGTGGCTTGCATTCTTGATGGCAGCTGCCCGCGATGGAATGCCTTCGGCAATGCAATGAGCCAGGCTATCGGCTGTTTTTTCTTCTGCGGTTTGTTTTTTGTCACAGCTTGTTCCCGTCAAACCGATTAATGCTATTAAAAAACTCCCTAAAAAATTCGTGGCAAATAATTTCATAATCACGCAACCTTATTTCCTGAAATCAACAATCTAATTAAAATAAATCCTTTAAAACCTGCCTGGCTGCATGGTACCCGCACATTCCATGGACGCCGCCGCCCGGAGGTGTCGAGGACGAACACAGGTAAATGTCTTTCGCCGAGGTCCGGTAAGGCGATACACTCAGTACCGGACGGGAATACAATTGAAATACATCCTGAATGCCGCCATTGATGTCGCCGCCAATGTAATTCGGGTTATAGGCTTCCATTTCGGACGTATTCATGGTATGTTTTTCTCTGATCAAATCTTTGAAACCTGGCGCGTAACGTTCAACCTGGCCTTCAATCGCCGCAGTCATATCCTGTTGCGATCCGTGCGGAACGTGGCAATATGCCCACGCCGTGTGTTTTCCTTCCGGGGCGCGGCTATTGTCAAACAGACTTTGCTGGGCAACCAGGACAAATGGCTTATCCGAATGTTTCCCCACCGAAATGCCTTTCTCGTATCGGACAATTTCTTCCAGCGTATTTCCCAGGTGAACCGTCCCGGCACATTTACATTCCTTAGATGTGAATGGTATCGGACCGTCCAGCGCCCAATCCACTTTAAATACGCCCATCCCGTACCGGTAACTCTCCAACTGGCTGCGGTAGGCAGAAGTCAGTTTATTACCAGCGATCTTTACTAACTGCCGGGGCGTAACATCCATGAGTACCACTTTGGCCGGGGGTAACTTATCCAGGTTATCCACATAAAAATCCGTAGTTATCTGCCCACCGAGTGACCGGAAGTAATCCGTTAATGCATTCGCAATCATCTGGCTTCCACCTTTGGGAATGGGCCAGCCATTCACGTGCGCCGCAGCCATTAACATAATCCCAAATGCCGACGTAGCCACATTTTGCAAAGGCTGAATGGCATGTGCGGCCATACCTGCCCACAAACCTCTCGCTTCTTTTGTCTGAAATCTCCGTGCAGTCCAAACCGCCGAGGGTAATGCTTTTAACCCAAACTTAGATAACAAAAACGGATGCTCCGGGAATTTGAATGGCCCCAGTAAAAACGGAAGCAATGCGGGTATGTCGGCAACCAATGGTGCCATAAAATCACGATAGGCGGACGCATCTGCTCCCAACCCCACAGCCGTTTCTTCCACATTCTGTTGCAGAACAGCCACGGAACCATCGTCGAATGGATGTGCCGCCGCATAGGTTGGCTGCACAAATTCCAGCCCGAATTCCTTTAAAGGCATACTTTTGAAAAACGGAGAAAGTAATGCCATCGGGTGAACTGCCGAGCAAACATCATGCACGTACCCCGGAAGTGTCAGTTCCGCCGAACGCATTCCTCCGCCGATCGTCGACTTACCTTCCACGATCAATACGGAAAGTCCCGCCTGTTGCAGCGTAATGCCGGCAGCCAGCCCATTCGGCCCAGACCCTACTATAATCGCATCAAAATCGGTTTTTTGCACCTTATTTTATTTTTTAGCCGAGGCAAGAATTTTCAATGCTTCCTCATCTTTATATTCTGTCATCAACGTCTTCAGCTTTGCTTTCAGATCCACCGTGATTTTTTCGGCACCCTTTGAACCGTAAATATTTGAAACTTCGGTCGGGTCTTTTTCAAGATCAAACAATTCCCAGGAATCAGCCCCGCCGTAAAAATAAGCCAGTTTGTACCTTTTGGTACGGATCCCGAAATGCGGAAAAACGTGATGTGGCTCCGGAAATTCGTAATAATGGTAGTAGGCTTCCTTCCTCCACGGTACCTGCGCAGTTTGCGGTGTTTTTAACAGCGGCAAAAACGATTTCCCCTGCATATCAGCCGGTATTTTAGCTCCGGCAATGTTGAGTACCGTCGGCGCCCAATCGATATTCAGGATCAGGTCTTCTACTTTGGTACCAGGCTTTATCACACCCGGGTAACGGATCACAAATGGCGTTTTGAGCGATTCTTCGTAAATAAAACGCTTGTCGAACCAGCCGTGCTCACCCAGGTAAAATCCCTGATCAGAAGCATATATTACCACGGTATTTTTAGACAAACCACTTTTATCGAGATAGTCGAGCAACTTGCCGATGTTCCGGTCGAGCGAATTGGCAACAGAGAAATAATCGCGCATGTAACGCTGGTATTTCCACTCGGTCAATGCTTTGCCTGTAAGCTTCTTATCGTTGAAATCCTGGGTAACTTTATCATAATACGCCTTGAAAACTTTCTTTTGTTCCGGGTTAAAGCGTTTGTAAGCCCCGTCTTTTGCGTAGTCTACATTCACTTTCAGATCCTGCTTCAGACGCATCGTTTTTTCAATCGTCATATCCTGCTGCAATGCCGCAGACCTTCCTTTATAATCATCGTAAAAATTCGCAGGCAATGGAAATGTCACGTTATCGTATGCCCCCAGATCCTGCAGGTCTGGAAGCCATTCGCGGTGCGTGGCTTTATGTCCCACAATCAGGAAAAACGGTTTCGCATTATCCCGCTTTTCAAGCCATTCGGTAGAAAATCTGGTGATCAGGTCAGAAACATAGCCTGTGTAACGGGTTGTGTCATTGGGCTGACCGATAAAATCCGGGTTGTAGTAACTGCCCTGATCCGGCAATACTTTCCAGAAATCGAATCCGGCCGGGAGACTGTTTAAATGCATTTTCCCGATCCAGGCCGTTTGGTAGCCACTCTGTCTGAGCGTTTGGGACAACAAAGTCTGGTTTGTATCGAACCTTGTCCGGTCATTCCGTTTGTAGCCATTTAAATGACTATATTTTCCTGTCAGCAGCGTTGCCCGGCTCGGCCCGCAGATGGAATTGGTCACGATATTATTCTTCAAAAGCGCCCCTTCCCGGGCAATGCGATCAATGGAAGGTGTTTTAACGATTTTATTCCCATACGCGCCAATACCCTGATAGGCATGATCATCCGAAAATATGAAGATGATATTAGGCCTTTGCTCAGTTTGAGCTGCCGCAGTGGTAACTGACACAACTGAAAGCAGAATAGACCTCAGATAGAAACGGATCGACAGGTTAGTTGTAGAAAAACGAAGCATTTTTAATTACTCTATAAGATTAGTAGACAAATTAAACGAATGTATCCTGAAATAACAAGCTGATCATTTTCATTCGACACCGGCAATGTAAAAACAAAAGCCGGCACCTGCTAGGCAGGTCCGGCTTTGTCAAGTATTCAAACCAATTATTATTATTTTTTCGCGTCTTTAATCGACTCTGCCATTTGCAAATGGTGTTTCAGGACTGGCAGCTTACCTTGTGCCCAGGTTTTCACATCCGGATCCTTCGCTTCATTTACTGCCTCTTCAAACTCCTTGATGTCTTCTTTATGATCATCCACCATGAAGGTAATATAAGCCTTGTCAAAATCTGTCCCTTTTTTTCCAGCCAGATCGTCGTATTTTTTCTGCTTATCGTCACTCAGAGCAGTCGGCAAGGTAATGTTCTTTTGTTGTGCGAGGGCTTTTAATTCTTCTCCGGCTTTCCCGTGGTCGGTGGCCATCATCGTACCGAATTTTTTAACATCCGCACTGGCTGCATTGGTTTGCGCCAGTTCGCCAAGCTGCACCTCCATCATCCCACCGTCCGCGGCAGCTACTGCAAATTCCGAGTCATCTTCCAGTGCAGTGTCATCGAGCTTTGCTTCATTTTGCTCTTCTGCCACGTCTTTAGTGTCTTCGGTCTTAGTGCTGTTGCAAGCAGAAAATGCCATCATTGTTGACAATATCAGCGCACTTAATGTTATCTTTTTCATAACTTTTTTCATTATTTTGTGATTTACAGTATAATGAGATCAAAAAAGCATGCCAACGGTTTTAATGGGTGCGCCACTACCTGGTCTTTCCGATTCCTAGTTTCGAGAAAGAGTAGTAGTTTTGTATTTGCCAGTTACATGACATTCCTCAATATTGCCTATAATGAGTTACGTTAAGCCATTTCGGATTTTGCTTGCAGACGATGACGATGATGACACCTTTTTATTCAGAGAAGCCTTAGGCCAGCTTCCTGCCGAAAGTGAGCTTTTGATCGCAGGTAACGGAATGGAACTGATGCTTCTCCTTCACGCCGAAGAACTCAAACCGGATATCATTTTTCTCGACATGAATATGCCCGTAAAAAATGGCCTGGAATGTTTGACGGAAATCAGAGCAACCCCGGGGTTCGAACAAACTCCCATTGTCATCTTGTCCACCTCTATCGCCCGTTATCTGTGGGAGTCGGCCTATAATAGCGGCGCAAATCTGTATATTCAGAAACCAACCAGCTTCGCCGGTCTGGTAGAGGTACTTCAAAAATGTCTGTCTGAAAGAGTTAACTTAGCCTCGACTCCTGATGTGGAACAATTTTTGATCACCAATTAATTTACAAGTTGTTGAAGATCGGATGCTTATGAATGAAGCGGGTGTTTTAAAGGATCAGGATCTGTTTATCAAAAGTTTAAGGCAGGAAACAGCTGAAAATCATCAGAAATTAGAAGAAAACAGGCTTTCAAAAGCACTACTGGAACCCACTGTAACCCTATCCGATTATCAGGCCTACTTATCCGGACTATACGGTGTGACCGTTTCATGTGAGAACCAGGTTTTCCCTCTTCTGAATCACATTTTTCCTGATCTCAGTGAGAGATACAAATCCGGTTTCATCCTTAACGATCTGAAAACAACCGGGTATTCAGATACGCAAATTGATTCGCTGCCCGTTTATGAATTCGGTTTTTTATCGGTACCGGATGCGCTCGGGGTTATGTACGTGCTGGAAGGTACGACGCTTGGAGGCAGGATCCTTTACAAGCATATCCACGAAACACTGGGACTTACCGAGGACAATGGGGCTCGTTACTTCTGGGGCTATGGGCCGCAGACCGGCGTTTTATGGAAATCTTTCATTTCTGTTTTCGCCCGGTTCTCGGCAGAATCCAATGAAGGCCCGGCAATTATCAGCAATGCAAAAAAAACGTTCACCCTAATTGACAATTGGCTTACAGGAAGTATTTGACAAGCTAAAATGAACATTAAGAATATTGTAAACAGGGACATTGTTAACCTGACTAACTGCGAAAGTGAGCCTATTCACATTCCGGGGAGCATTCAGCCTCATGGTTTTTTGTTGGGCGTTGAAAACGATACTTATCGTGTCGAGTTTTGCAGTGAGAACACACAACCGTACATCGGGCTTTCTCCGGACTGGCTTCTTGGTAAATCCCTGAGCGAAATTTTTCCTGCCGAACAGGCTGATGATTTTGGCGTGTACGCATCAGCAAGTGTTATAGACGCTGCCAAACCGTTTGTTTTTACAATAGACGGAACCTCATTTAATACGACAGTCCACAAAAGCGGCCAGACCATTATCCTTGAACTGGAACCATTTCCGGACGGAACACTTAACCTTCCCAATCTGTATAACCAGACCAGGACCTTTGTTTCGATTATGGAGAAAGCCACTTTTCTCACCGGGTTATGTCAGGAAATTGCGCATGAAACGCGTATTATCACCGGGTATGACCGGGTGATGATCTATAAATTTGATGAAGATTACAACGGAGAGGTCATCGCTGAAAGCAAACGGGAAGATCTGGGATCATTCTCGGGCCAGAAATATCCGCATACCGATATTCCGGCCCAGGCGCGGGAGCTTTACATCCGCAATCCGTTGCGGATGATCGCGGACATCAACTACACGCCCGTACCGATCCTGACCATCGATAAATCGGAAGATAAGTCGAATAAATCCCTTGACCTGAGTCTGTCGATCCTGAGAAGCGTTTCGCCGATGCATATTGAATATTGCAAAAACATGGGGGTAGGCGCGACACTTACGATCTCATTACTGCAGAATGGAAAGTTGTGGGGACTGATCGCATGCCATCATTACTCCCCGAAAATCCTCCCGCATTATACCAGGCTCTCCGCATTACTTCAGGGACATTTTCTCACGTCGCAAATCGCAGTGCGCGAAGTTGCCGAAGAATTTGAATTGGGCCAGCAGGTTGAAAAATCACTTTCGGATTCGTTGTCGTTGCTCCATGAAAATGAGAATTTCATCGGGGCTCAGCACCAGTCGGAATCACTGCTGAACCTGGCAAATGCTACCGGGGTTGTGATTTTTTATAATGGGGTTTTGTATAAAAGCGGCCTCGTACCTCCGGATGACGAATTGATCAGGTTGCTCAAATTCCTTTCCGAAAAACATTTGGCTCACGGCATCCACACCAGCAGTCTGCCGGCCATTTATCCGGAGGGTAAATCCATGACCAATTATGGGGCCGGCATTATTTACTATTCCATGTCTTCCGGAAATCATGACGGGATTCTTTGGCTGAGGCAGGAACGCATTGAAATGGTTGGCTGGGCTGGAGACCCGAATAAAGCGATGCTCCCAAACAAGGACGGATTGCACCTGACTCCCCGAAAATCGTTTGAGTTGTGGATGGAAGAGGTTAAAGATAAGAGCAAACCGTGGAGAGAGTCGGAGCTGAATGCAGCTTCGCGTTTTTCCTATGCATTGCAGAAACACATCAATTTCCAACTCATCCGCGCACAAGAAGATAAAAACCGCATACTGAATGAGGAGCTCAAAACGGCCAATAAGGAGCTCGCAAACCTCAATTGGATCAGTACCCATGATTTGAAAGAGCCATTGAGGAAGATCCAGATCTTCGCGTCCAAAGTACTCGACCGGGAAGACCCGGATTTATCGTCACAGGTAAAGGATTCGGTGGAGCGGATGAGGTTTGCGGCGGAAAAAATGCAGCTGTTGATCGAGGATATCCTGGCTTATTCCAAAGCCGGAAGTATGGAAAAGGTTTTTGAGCAAGTAGATCTGAATCTGGTGGTAAAAGATATTTTGTCCGAACTCCAAGACGCGATTAATGAGAAAAATGCGGTTATTGAATCCGATCCGTTACCTGTGCTCGACGCGGTCCCTTTTCAGGTAAGGCAGCTGTTTATCAATCTGATTAGTAATGCGATTAAGTTTACAAATCCGGAATCTGCACCGGAAATCCATATTTCGGCTTGCTTGGTAAAAGGCATCGAGATCGCGGATGAGAAGGCTAGGATGAACCAGTCTTACCACCGGATTTCGTTTCGGGATAATGGGTCTGGGTTCGAACAAGAATATACCACCCGGATTTTTGACATTTTTCAAAGACTTCACCCGGCACATAAATACCCCGGAACGGGCATCGGACTGGCGATTTGTAAGAAGATCATGGAGAATCACAGAGGATTTATCATTGCCCGGTCCGAACCAGGAAATGGCTCTGTATTCCATGTTTATTTTCCAGTCGACTAGATGTAATCCGGTTTTCAGCACAAACTGAGTACATACTTCCTCAGCAACTTTCCGCAAGGAATCCGCTGGGGTTTTTTTATGCCTTTTTCAATGTGGTATCACTTTATTATCACTGCCCGTACACCGTTTAAAAGTAAGCCGCATGTCAGTAGCCGTAGCAGTAGGGACGTTAACAGCAGAACCTATCATTTCAGCCAAACAAATCAAAAAAATCCGTAAAGATCCTGCATTAACCGCCGCAGCCGCAGGGTTGAACTATATACAATCCAATAATGCACCCGGCTACCTGCGTAAAGGAAAAGCGCCCAAATTTTATTATGTGGACAGAGAGGGAAACAGGTGCAAGGACAAAGCAGCGATCAAACGGATCAAATCTCTGGTATTGCCTCCCGCATGGACAAACGTATGGATCAGTTCAGATGCGGATGCGCATTTACAGGCTACCGGAACGGACGTTGCCGGACGAAAACAATATCGTTACCATCCGCATTGGAACCTCATCCGGAACCAGACCAAATACTACCGGCTCCTAACTTTCTCAGAAGCACTGCCGAATTTGCGCGAGCAGGTGGAGCATGATCTGAGACGAAAGGATTTTGATCTGCCAAAGTCGATTGCATTGGTAATAAAGTTAATGGACAAAACCTGCATTCGCGTCGGTAACCAGCGGTATAAAGTAAAACACGGTTCTTCGGGTATAACCACCCTGGATTCCCGCTGTGCGACAGTGACGGGAACGAAGATCCGGTTTATGTTTACCGGTAAAAAAGGCATCAAACAGGATATCACACTTCGCGACACGCAGCTTGCCCGGCTTGTCAAACAATGCAAGGAAATGCCCGGGAAGCGCCTTTTTCAATATTCTACGGAAAACGGCAGGTGTTCCTTAAATGCCGGCCAGGTAAACGACTACATCCGGACGCATACCGGATCGAACTTTTCTGCGAAAGATTTCCGCACCTGGATGGGCACGGTCACTGCATTCGAATATCTGAGTACGCAGGAAAAACCGGAGTCTCAAAGACAAAATACAAGGATCGTGAATACCTGCCTGGATGTCGTGGCTGCGCACCTGGGCAACACCCGGACGGTTTGTAAGAAATATTACGTGCATCCCGCAGTTTTCAGGGCATTCGAGAATGGCAAGATTCAGCGGATCCTGAACAAGCCAATCGAGGAAGCGAAACTCTTTTCCTCGAACGAGCAGCGCGTTAAATCACTTTTAGCAAGTCAGGCCTGAAAGACGGGGGATTTCGGAATGTATCGGCTGGCATGTTGTAACCTCGGGTAAAAACGGCAACACATACCGGCCCGCCAGCTTAGGAAACGGTGTATTTAAGGTCTGTTCAGCATGGCACAGGATTTTTAAGTATCGAGTAAAAAAGACAATTTATCAACACTAAAAAATAAGTAGTTATGGAAACCAATGAAAGTCTTGTGGAGGTATTGAATGACCTCATCAGAATTAATAATGACCGGATTGACGGGTACGAAAAAGCGATCAGCGAAGTGGAAGATATCGACGTTGATCTGAGAGGAATATTTCAGAAAATGGCCAATGAAAGCCGTGAAAATATAAATGAACTTAGCAGCGAAATAAGAAACCTAGGAGGTGAAGTAGCAACCGGCACGACAAGCTCAGGTAAAATCTACCGCGTATGGATGGATATTAAAGCAACTTTCACAGGCCACGACAGAACCTCGGTACTGGAAAGCTGCGAATATGGAGAAGACGCTGCACAAGAAGCATACGACGATGCATTGGCAACAGACGCCGAACTTCCGGTAGGCATCAGGCAGATCATCGCAAACCAAAAAGCGGAATTGCTTGAATCCCACAATCTGATCAAAAAGTACCGCGACTTGCACGAAGCAGTTAAGTAATTTCGAATATAAATAAGTGCTAAAAGCAAAAAGGTGAAATCATCGCGATTTCACCTTTTTTATGCTTCATACTTTCACATTGCCATTATCGCAGATCGACTACTTCCACGCCGGGATACTGCTTCGAGTTGAATGCGAAATAACTGTCGGCGACTGTCACATCCGGCTGAAACTGCTCCACGGTATAAGTAACTTCCTGTCCGTTTTTCTGGAAAATCTTCCAGCTGTTAATCGATTTATCTGCCTTGTTTACTTCTATCTGGACTTTATCAACCTGACTGTTTTTATTGGTTGAAGTCAGCTCAACCACTTCCAACAATTTTGCACCTTCTTTCTTTTCTTTTAAGAAAGCATATTTGAAACCCTTTTTATAAGCAGAATAAATCCGGGTCGGATCCAGGTCCCCGCTTGATGTCGGATCGAAATCCTGCAGGTTGACCTCGTTTGTTTCTTTAATGTAAGTAGCCATCAGTTTGCCATCATTGAATATTTCCTGGCCGGCCATTTTCAACCTGAATTTCAACCCCTTAACAGTTGCTTCACCTTTCAGCGGCTTTTCACCTTTTGGGGTATATGTAAATGTAGCTTTAAAGGATTTGATCTTCTGATACCGGTTGCTCATCGCGTCCAGAATGGCCGAAGACTTCTTGTCACCCTGAGCATGAACAGCCGATGTACCAAGAACGACGAGCACTGCTACCGCGACTGAGAAGAGATTATTTTTGAAGATTTTCATATTAAACATTTTGGTTCCTAGTGAGTTATATTAAACGGGTTAAATAGAAGATAGGTATACTGCAAAATTTAGACCAACTTATTTCATGATGGTTTAATGCTTTCAATTCGCAAATGAAGATTAGATGACGCCCATCACACGAAGGTGTTCTTCGAGCATGTTCAAATCGTGAAACATGACGTCACGGGCTTTGCTTCCCGTAAATGGCCCCACGACACCCAGCATTTCGAGCTGGTCCATTATCCGGCCGGCACGGTTATAACCAAGTTTCATTTTACGCTGGATCAATGAAGTACTTCCCTGCTGGTGCGTGATAATGAGACGGGCTGCATCCGGCAACAATCCATCAAAGTCATCGGGATTCAATTCAGCTTTTCCTTCAGAGGCATCTTCTCCCTCGTATTCCGGCAACGCATAAGCCTCATCGTATCCGCGCTGATTTCCAATGTATTCGCAGACGTCTTCGATCTCCCGTGTATCTATAAACGGACATTGTAAACGGATCACTTCGGAGTTGATCGCCAGCAACATATCTCCTTGACCTACAAGTTGTTCGGCCCCACCCATATCTAAAATCGTCCGGGAATCGATGCTTGAAGTCACACGGAATGATAGCCTCGCCGGGAAGTTGGCTTTGATCAAACCGGTAATCACTTTTACCGACGGTCGTTGCGTGGCGACAACCAGGTGAATTCCAACCGCACGTGCCAGCTGCGCCAAACGGGCGATCGGTGTCTCAACTTCTTTGCCGGCCGTCATCATCAAATCCGCGAGCTCATCGATAACCAGAACGATGTATGGAAGGAAACGGTGGCCTTTTTCAGGATTGAGCCTTCTCTGGGCAAACTTCGCATTGTACTCTTTCAGGTTACGGACCGATGCTTCTTTGAGCAGATCGTAACGCGAGTCCATTTCAATACACAATGAATTTAAAGTAAAAATCACCTTTTTGGTATCGGTAATAATTGCTTCTTCTGCATTCGGGAGTTTCGCAAGAAAATGCCTTTCCAGCTTATTGAACAGGGTTAACTCCACTTTCTTAGGATCCACCAGCACGAATTTCAACTCTGCCGGATGTTTTTTATAGATCAGAGAAGCAAGGATCACATTCAGCCCGACCGACTTACCTTGTCCGGTTGCTCCCGCCATCAGTAAGTGAGGCATTTTGGCCAGATCTACAATGTGAATGTCGTTCGAAATGGTTTTTCCGAGGACAATGGGCAGGTCGTAATTCGATTTCTGAAAACGCTCATTGGCGAGAACGGAACGCACGAAAACCGTCTCTCTGTTCTTATTTGGCACCTCAATACCAATCGTTCCGCGACCCGGCATCGGCGCGATGATCCGTATCCCCAGCGCCGCAAGACTTAATGCAATATCACCTTCGAGGTTTTTGATCTTAGAAATCCTAACCCCGGCTTCCGGGATAATTTCATACAAGGTTACTGTCGGCCCGATCGTCGCCTTGATCTTGGATATGTTGATCCCGTAGCTTCCCAGGGTATCCACGATCTTGGTTTTATTGCTTTCCAACTCTTCCTGACTAACCTTTTCATGCTGGTTCTCGATCACTTCATTCAGCAGATCAATTCCAGGAAACTGGTAGGTGGGTAAGTCGAGCATCGGATCATACTGACCGAACTCCCGCAAAATGGAAGTGTTCAGGTCCTCATCCTCAAATTCTTCCGCGACAGGTTCAGGCTGTCTGGTATCTTCCACTTCCAATTCAAGCCGGGCATCGGAGTGTACGATTGGCGGTGTTACCGGAATAACGGGTGTTAAAGGCACCGAATGCCCATTAAGTTCTTCTTTATGCGGCTGCTGAACCTCCATTATCGGCTCCATGGTTTCAACAGCAGGCACAAGTTCGTCGTCATCGTCGTCATACGTATCATCGACAACCGATTCAAAATCACTTTTCTTACTCTCTTTAGGTACTTCGACTGGCTCGGCAGATTCCTTGGTTTCAAGCATTTCGTCGGCTCGCGCCTGCTGTTTGATTTGCCACGCTTCATATGCAGATCTGGCATCATAAAAGAAAACGGCGAATACGAACAATGCAAAAATAATGGGGATAACGCTACCCCATTTCAACCAATCGAACAAAACGACATTGACCAGATAGCCCACCCCGCCCGAAACGAAGCTAAGGTTGTTTTCCGTGCTGCTCATGAGGATGATATACCCCATCAGGATGCTGATCCACAAGGAAAAAAAGATAACTTCTTTGGTAGTTCTGTTTAATGGGAGAATTTCTTTGCCGAAAGCCATTTTCCAGCCGGCAACGATGGGCACTAACGGTAACAACAATGCGCCCACACCGAACCATCGATAGACAAAGAAGTGTGAAACCACCGCACCGAGCACACCGAAAAAGTTACGTGTCTGACGCCCGGCATCGCGGACCGATTCCTGTCCCAGCCCATCGATCACACTTTGATCGGAAAGACCTGTTACGATATAGGATATGAAGGAAATTTCGAGGACAACCCCGAGAAGAATAAAAAAGGTGCCCCAGGCCAAAGTGTTTTTGGGACTGGAGAAGAGTTGTTCCCAATCGAATGATAAACTAAAACGGGAACCTGTCGCTTCTTCTGCTTTCGGGCGCGTTGTGTTTCCTCTTGGCTTATTTACTGACATTTATTTCAACTCTGGGGATGCGTGAAATGCTATTTTCAAAATCACTTTTTAACCAATGCTTTACAGATCCTTTTCGCCAGGCCCGGGCCTTCATAAATAAATCCGGTGTACACCTGGACCAGCCCGGCACCTGCATTTCGTTTTTCCAAAGCTTGTTCCGGTGAAGAAATACCTCCAACACCAATTACTGGAAACGCATGATTCGATTTGTCGCAAAGGTAACGAATTACCTCCGTCGACCTGTGTGTGAGCGGTGCGCCACTGAGGCCACCTGCCCCGATTTTTTCAATTTCACTTTTACTGGTTCGCAGGTTATCGCGGCTGATCGTAGTATTGGTAGCGATAACGCCGGCAATGCCTGTTTCTTTTACGATTTCAATGATATCGTCCAGTTGGCTAAACGTCAGGTCCGGAGCAATCTTTAAAAATATGGGTTTTGGATTAAATTTTTCTTTATTCTTTTTCTGAAGTTCGCGGAGTAATGCAGTAAGTGGTTCTTTTTCCTGCAAATCTCTCAATCCCGGAGTATTTGGCGAGCTTACATTTACCACGAAGTAGTCGACGACATCGAATAACTCCCGAAAACAGATCAGGTAATCGTCGAGCGCACGCTCGTTTGGCGTGTCTTTATTTTTCCCAATATTCCCTCCCACCAATATTTTCGATTTTCGGCTGGCGAGTTTCGCAGCTGCAACCTGAGCTCCTTTGTTGTTGAAACCCATGCGGTTAATCAACGCTTTGTCACTTTTGAGACGAAACAACCTGGGTTTATCATTACCCGGTTGAGGACGTGGCGTGACCGTCCCGATCTCAATAAAGCCAAAGCCTAACGCTTCCAGCTGATCGACCATTTCAGCATTTTTATCAAACCCCGCCGCAAGCCCGACGGGATTCCGGAAACGTAAACCAGCTACTTCCTGAACAAGGCCCGGGTGCTCGAACGTATACATACTCCTCAGTAGCTGAGGAACAAACGGGATTTTGAAGGCAATGTGTAATACTTCGGCAACAAAGTAATGAATCCGCTCGGCGTCAAACAGAAAGAGTAAAGGGGAGATCAGAATCTTGTACATGCTGCAAAGGTATCACCTTTGGCAGGAAGCGGCAGAAGGGGAAGGGATTTTATTTTTTCGCAGCTTTTACGAAATTCAAAAACCCGTTATTCTCTAAATCCATGTTGGTTTATATAGTATAATCGTTTTTCGTTTGGCTGTCATCCAGGGATTCTGACGCTGGTGCTGGGAACACCTCCTCATGAAACTTCCTCAATTTCCAGAAGGCATTCCACCGCTCTTCAAGTGACATTTCGACGCCAGCCCTGATCTGATCCAATTCCAGTTCTTGAAAAGATTGATATATTTTCAATTCTTTTTTTTTCATTTTAACTCAATTAGTCTAATACAAAAATACAAAACCAAAGGCGCTGGTTAAGATAGTGTACTAACTAATGAAAAATCATATCCAACCAAAAGATACGCAATCTTATTTTTTTAATACTTTTATGTAATGGTTTCGTTAACGTACACGTTAGCAATATTCAGGTAATGCAATTCCTATGAGGTCTTGCGAATGGATTAAGGTCCATTTTTGGTTGCGCCTGATTTCGGAATCTCAACTTAACTCCTAATAAAAATCAAAAATTTATACTCGTGAAAAACATTCGTTTCCTGAACGTTACCGCACTCATTCTACTGGTTTACACTTTTCCTACGCTCTCAACAATTTCGATTGCCTCTGCAACTAGCGCCAAAACGCCCCATGCCGATGGTGGCAAACTGGTGGGAAAAATAGTGGAATCACCAACGCATGCTGCTGTCAGCTTTGCGACGATTGCCTTGCTAATGTCCAAAGACTCGGCACTGGTCAATGGCGTGGTATCGGACGAGAACGGGATTTTCACCTTGGCCAACGTAACGCCGGGCAAGTACATATTAAGGGTTACGAACATGGGTTATCAGACTCTTTTTGTGCCAAATGTAAGTGTTGCTACCGAAGCGAACCTGGTGGACCTCGGAACAATCACCATTACTCCCGAAGCTCAAAAACTGAATGAGGTTATCGTACGGGGCGAAAAAAGTATGATCGTCGACGACATTGACAAGAAGATCGTCAACATTGGAAAGGATATGCTTGCGACCAGCAACAATGTGAGCGACCTGCTCGAAAAAGTCCCTGCTGTGTCCCTCGACGAAAATGGAAATCCTCAGGTGCGAGGAAAAGGCAATGTGGTGGTACTTATCGACGGAAAGCCATCCAACTTGTACGGCAGCGATTTGCCTACCATTTTACAATCCTTCCCCGCCAACCTCATCGAGCGCATCGACGTGATGACTACTCCATCCGCAAAGTACGAAGGCGAAGGCGCGTCGGGTGTGATTGATATCATTACTAAAAAGTCGAAGATACGGGGTACGAATGGCGGAATGCGACTGAGTCTTGGAAATAAAAACAACCACAATGCTTCCGGAAATGTCAGTTACCGCGCAGGCAAATTTGGAGTAAATGCATCGCTCAGTGGAAATACCCGCGGCATGACCTGGAAAAGAACGCTCAGCCGCGACAACTTCATTTCTGAAAGTACATCGCATCTGGAACAATCAGGTGAGGGGGCGAACAAAGGAAAAAATGCATTTGGGCGCGTGGGGATGAATTACGATTTGAACGAAAAGAATTCAATCGAGGCAGGGGTGAATTATTCGATGGATAATAACCGCACGAATAGTAATCTGCTCAACGAAACCAGCCTTACTCCGGGCGTTGTTTCGGAACGCTTTCGCCGGCTCAACAACGGCTCCGGAAATGGCCACAACCTCAACTTCAATTTTGATTATCGAAAGAAATTTGATGACAAAGATCATCAGCTCACCTTCACCAGCAGCTACTCTCTGGGCGGCTCCGACGGAGAATCATATTATGTGCAGGAAAGCGTAATTGACAGCCTGATGAGAAATCAGCAAAATCTGCGTGACAACAATCGCAAATCGCTTTTTCTGAATACGGATTATACCTGGCCCATCACCCCGAAAGCTACTCTGGAAGTTGGTCTTCGGTCAAGAATGAGCTCGAATGACAATACCAATTCGTTTTACAACAAAAACAGAGAAACTGGCGGCTACGAATTTGACCAGAATATCAGTAATGTGTTCGGATACAATGATGCGACTTACACGGGTTTCATGACTTTTTCTCAAAAAACAGATCTGTGGGGAATGCGCGCCGGATTGAGAGTTACGGATTACAATCAGAGCATCGATCAGATCAGCATTAACCGCGAGTTCAAAGTTCATTTCCTTACGCTGGTACCCTCACTGGCAGTTACCCGTAAACTAGGTGAATCGTCGCAATTGAAATTGAATTACAGCCGCCGGGTACAACGTCCCGAGGCCGACTGGCTCAATCCTTTCACCGATGTTTCCGATCCGCGAAACGTGCGGGCAGGGAATCCCAACCTCCGTCCCGAATTCACTCACAAGGCTGAAATGGGTTATTCAAACTATGAAGCATCGGGTGGCTGGGGACCTTCCCTGTTTATGGATTACTCCAACAATGCAATCACACAGATCAGAACGATCGATGCAAGTGGCATTTCATTATCACGATATGACAATGTGGGCAGAGAATTCTCTTATGGATTTGAAACTGATTTTTCACAAAAGATCGGCGACATCCTGAAACTGAATGGTAGCGGCAGGGTTTTCCGCAGCGAGGTGGTTTCCACAGTTGCGCAGATTGATAACCGCACGTGGAGCTACTCAGGTAACCTGAATGCATTCATTACTCTTCCGGCAGACTTCCGGGCTTCGGCTTATGTCAATTATGAAGGGCCCAGGGCCATTGCACAAGGAACGAGAGAGGGTGTTTTTATCGCCAATATGGGTATCCGGAAAGATCTGCTGGAAAAAAAAGCAACAATTTCATTTAATGTCCAGGACATTTTCCTGTCGAGATCTTACAAAAGCCAGCTGAATACCGCTACTTATGCACAGAATTCATATTGGCAGCAGACAAACAGACTGGTAAACCTCACATTTCAATACCGTTTCGGTAAAATATCGGCGAGCGGAGATGACGCATAGTAGATGCCGTTAACAAATATTAAGAAAAAGGAAAGGTCGGTCATTCGCCTTTCCTTTTTCAATTTTATGCCCCAAATTCCACAAATACGGGCAATATTGAGTATTTGTTGACGACAGGAATGGTTTTTGCAACTAATCTGAAAGCAGTAGTCGCCATTTTACTTACATTAAACCACGATGAGATATAATGCTCTAAGATATGGGATAGAATTATTCCTCTCAGATAGTAAACAAAGGTTTTCGGGCCATAACAATCAATTAAAATGAAAAAATCATTGAATTTATGGGCATTACTGCTGCTCATTTCCAGTTCATCATTCGGTCAGAAATTATCTCCGGATTCGATTTTCGCCAACTACTACAATGCTACCGGAGGAAAAACCCTGTGGAGCGGCGTCAAAACTTATAATGTAAAAAGAAGCTACACCGCGGCTGCGGCGACGCCATACGATGCCGTTATCACTGCGTCGCTTCCGGACCAGTCCATTTACAAATCCAAAACCATCATGAAACGTAGTTTTGTGTATACCGTAAAAGGAAATCAGGGATGGATTAAGGTGCTTATCGGCCAAAAACTGGACGTGAAAGATCTGAGCCAGGCTGAACAGACAAACATGCGTTTTGAAATGTATGAAAACCTGGCGCCTTTTATCGATTACAAAACGAGGGGTTTGATAGCTACAACCGTAGGAACCGAAACGTTGAATGGCGTGCAGGTCAACAATGTGGAGCTTCAGGGAAACGGGATCCGGTATAATCTCTATTTTGATGCAAAAACCGGATTGCTGGTCCGGCAGAAAGATACGTTGGCCGGAGTTGAAACCACGACCGATATGTCTGATTACGCCAAGTCTGCCTATGGAATTTCGTATCCGACCAAATTGGTTGAGGTGAATTCGGTAGACAAAAAGCCGGTTACGATCAAGTCTTCGGTGACGGTCAATGACCAGGTGAATGTTGAGTTGTTTAAACGATAGGCGACTTAAAACCAAACAGATACCCAATAATCAAGAACTGGATAGTTAGTTTCAAAACTCAGCTATCCAGATTTTTTATCAGGCACACAAATTAAAAATCACCTGTTTTCGGACGAAACGGGACTAACAGTTAGGAATGAAGAAAGCACTAAAAGTATTGGCAATTGTAATACTGACCTTATTGATTTTGGTAGGCGTATTGATTTGGGGAATACAGACACCTTTCGGACAGAATTTTTTAACAACACAGGCTAATTCATTTCTACGCAAGAAACTTAAAACCAATGTAAACATCGAGAAGGTAAGGTTCGATATTCCGGACTGGATCCTGCTCGAAGGCGTTTATTTTGAGGATACACACGGCGACACGCTCGTTGCCGGAAAGAGATTGTATGTTGATCTTGACATGTACAGCCTTATTAAAGGAAATATTGGCATTAACAAGATCGAGCTCGAAGGGATTAATGCGAATATTAACCGCGTGCTCCCGGACACCGTTTTCAACTTCCAGTTTATCATCGATGCATTTGCTGGTTCGGACACCGCAGCTGTTGAAACCGATACAAGTTCAGCGCCGATGGAAATGCGCCTGGATCAGATCGCATTGAAAAATGTCCGGCTTTCTTACCGCGACGCCGTAACCGGGATGGACGCACTTGCGAATATTGATTCGGCAACGGTGAAGTTCGATAAGTTCAATCCATCCTTATCCCAATATCACCCGACAGCCGTAGCGCTGATGAACAGCCAGGCAAAGTTGCGGATGTATCCTGCATTAAAAACAGCTTCTGCCAGTCCCCCGCCCGACCCGGCCGATTCGCTGGATCTGAAACTCGGGGATATTGATATTACCCAATTTAAATGGCAGTTTGACGACGAGGTTTCCGGTTTGAAAAACGGTGTGACGGTTGGAAAATTCTCGGGTCATGTGAACAAGATCTTCATGGGAAGCCAGCAGGTAGATGTGAGGAATGTCTCACTGGAAAACATGTCAGTATTTGCTGAATTCGCGAAAAAAGCAAAAGCAGAAGCCATAAAAGATACGATTGCCACCGCAGCCAATGCTCCCGCCGCCGAATCGCCAGGCTGGAATGTTAAAGTGGGTGACATTAAGCTGGTTAATAACGACATCCGTTACGACGACAACAATACTCCTGCCCAGCCGAAAGGTTTGGATTTCGCGCATTTAAACATCAAAGATCTGAATATCGATCTGCAGAACTTTATTTTCTCCCCCGAAGTCATTTCCGGCGCATTGAAATCAGGTTCTTTTAATGAGAAAAGCGGATTTAAATTACAGGAATTCCATACCGATTTTGCTTACGGAGCGCAGGAAACCTATTTAAGAAACATGCTCGTTCGAACACCGAACACCACATTGCGGGACGAACTTACGCTTCGCTACCAAAACCTGGATCAGCTGACAAAAGACATTGCCAAAGTAAAGTTGAAGCTAAGCCTAAAAGACAGCCGTATTGCATTCGCTGACATTCTGTTACTGGTTCCTGATTTGGCAAAAACACCTCCATTCGACTCAGAACCAAATGGCGTGGTAAAAGGCTCCGGCCAAATCACAGGTTCTGTGGACGATATGCTGATTTCGGAAGCAAAATTCAGCATGTTAAATGGAACAGTTTTGAATGCGACGGGACGTATCCAAGGTTTGCCAAATGCAGATAAGCTGGCGATGGATTTGAATATCAATGAGATTTCTTCTACAAAACAGGATCTGCTCAAAATGCTGCCGGATAGCGCAGTTCCAGCTTCGATCGAACTTCCTGAGAATATCAAAATCTCCGGAAAAGTAAAAGGATCAATGGAAAACCTCACATTGACCACTACCATTAATACTTCATTTGGTACCGGTACATTTTCGGGAACACTGGTAAACATTACGGACAGCATTCGCGCCCGGTATAACGGTACGCTTGCATTTAATGAATTTGACCTGGGCAAGCTCATGAAACAGCCGCCGCAGGAAATGGGCAAACTTACATTGCGCACCGATCTGGAAGGTGTGGGTTACGCTCCGAAAACGATGGTTGCACGGTTGGATGGTAACATTCAGAGTGCGGACATTAAAGGATATGTGTATACCAATCTGAGTTTGCGTGGCGATGTCGATCACGGTATGGCGAATATTTCAGCCGATATGGAAGACCGCAACATTGATGTAAACCTCACTGCCCAGGCCGATTTGTCGAAAGAATTTCCTTCTGTCAAAGCCGATGTTCATATAGATCACGTGGATCTGACTGCGTTAAACCTATATGCCGATTCGATGCAGGTAAAAGGCAATATCAAAGTGGATATGCCTTCGACAAACCCTGAAAATCCACTCGGAACGGTCAATATCGATGACCTTGTGCTGACGCATCACCGCCGGCCCATCGCCATGGACAGTATCAGCTTGGCACTGACTGATTCGAGCGGTGAAAGGCAGGCTACTGTGGATTCGCCTTTCCTAAAAGTGAAAATGGCGGGCAATTATGTTTATACCGAGTTGGCCGATGTGCTTTTGACCGAAGTAGGTAAGCATTTCAAAGCTCCGAGCATTACCTATAAAGAAGTTACCAGGCCGGTCAATTTTACAGTGGATGCGACTGTCATTAACCACCCGGTTATCAAAACATTTGTCCCGCAATTGAGGGAAATGAACCCGGTTCAGTTTCACGCGCAGGTGGACAATCAGAAAGACTCTTCTATTGTCGCCAGGCTAAGCATTCCAATGGTGGATTACGACAGCATCCGGACGGAACGCGTTACAGTTGACGTGATAGCCCTGGAACAAAATGCGGCTTTGAATGCGGATGTCGGCATTGTGAATGCAGGTAGTTTCAGAATCCAGAATGCATCGCTACGCAGCGACATTGAGGATAACGATGTGAAATTTGACTTTGTCGTTAAAGATTCCCTGGCAGCCGAAAGGCATATTGTGAAAGGTAATCTGGCAATTGCGAACAACCAGTACCGGTTGAATCTTCGAGATAATTTGATGCTGAATTACGCTAACTGGGCGACAGACACATCCGGTTACATCCAGTATGCGACAGATAGTTTGTATGTTAAAGACTTCGTGATCAGCAATCAGGGTCAGTCTTTAAAAATCAACAGTACGTCGGCGGAGCCAAATAGTCCGCTGGACATTGCGATGACCAACATTTCAATCGGCCCGCTCATTGAAATCGCGACCCGCGATTCGACCATGGCAAGTGGGATTTTGAATGGACAGATTTTGCTGCGTGATTATATGAAAGCCCCGGTTTATACCGGAAAGCTAACGATTGACAGTCTTGCAGTAACAAAAATTCCCGTAGGAAATCTTTCCATTGAATCAACCAACGAAACGGAGAACCTGATCAGAGTGGCGATGACTTTGATTAATGGGGAAAATGATCTGGGATTGACTGGCAGCTATAATCTGAAGTCCGACAGTCCGATGGATTTCAACCTCAACCTTAAAAAACTGACCGCAAAAACCATCGAGGCATTCAGCTTTGGTCAACTGAAACGGGCCGAGGGTAATATGACCGGCGACATTAAGATCACCGGATCTACGGATAGCCCGAAATTAAATGGTGCAGTAAATTTCAATGAGTTTGCATTTACACCTACCCAACTAGGTTCACGGTATTCACTGGCAAACCAAAAAATCTCATTCAACAACCAGAACGTCAATTTCAACAATTTCATCATTGCCGATTCCTTGAACCAGCAAATGAAGATCGATGGAAATGTGAGTCTGGCGAATATTCCGGATGTAGGGTACAATCTGACCATTTCAGGCAAGAACTTCAATGTTCTTAATTCAACCCAAAAGGAAAACGAGCTGTTTTTTGGGAAAGCGAATATTGACGCGAACCTGAGTGTGAAAGGTCAGGGTTCAAAATCGGTTATCGACGGTAGTATTAAGGTTGATCCTGGAAGCAATGTGACCTTCGTCATGCCAAATGACGCGACTGAGGCCGGCGACGCTTCAAAAGGAATTATTGAATTCGTAGATATGAGCGATTCTACGCAAGTCGCTAAACTTGATTCGGTACCAACGAATATAATGGTTGATTTTGCTTCCCAGATCGACTTGGAAATCTCGGTAGATGACAAGTCCGAATTTAAGGTAGTGATCGACGAGCTGAATGGAGATAATATCCGCCTGAAAGGAAATGCCCAGCTGAATACGGGAATCGCCCCGAATGGTCAGCTGTTTCTTCTGGGATCCTATGACGTAACCGAGGGTTCATACGATTTGACATTGCAAATCCTGAAAAGGCAATTTGAAATACAAAAAGGCAGTACGTTGCTCTGGACAGGTGATGTAATGAAAGCGGACCTGAACATTACCGCTTCATATCCGGTCATGGTCGATCCAGGTTCCATTGCGGAGAAATTTCAGGGTGCCAGCAAAATACCGGTGGAAGTGCAGATCGTGATCACGGGTAACCTTACTACACCTAACATTACTTTCAACGTTGTATTGCCTGAAACCCAGATCGACGAACAGGTGCGCAGTGACATTTCTAACCAGACTTTCTGGAGCGATATGCAGAACAATCCGTCGGAAATGAACAAACAGGCGTTTGCGCTGTTGATCACCAATAAATTTATCACTGATCAATCCTCACCTGGTTTCAATCTTGGTTCAAGCGCGGAAGCTGTCGCCCGCCAGAGTGTGAGCCAGTTGCTCAGCGATCAATTGAACAACCTTGCCTCCGACCTGATCAAAGGCGTAGACCTGGACATTGGCCTCAATTCAACCGCTGATCAAACAACCGGTGCAAGAACGGACTTGAATCTTGGTTTGAGTAAAGCATTCTTAAACAACCGATTGAAAGTTTCGGTGGGTAAGAACTTTGAACTGGAAAGTCAAAGCAACTCGGCCAGTTCAACGGAAGTGTTTGACAACATCGCGCTCGATTACTCCATTACCAAAGACGGCCGGTATCTTTTCCGGGGTTATCGTAAAAATCAATATCAATCCATTTTGGAAGGTTTCATCATTGAAACCGGGGTAAGTTTTATTATAACGGCAGACTACGATCTGTTCCGTGAAATCTTTCAAAAGCAGAGAAATGAAGAATAGTTTATTAGTAATACTGATTTCATGCATTGTATTGTCGGGCTGCTCCGTCAATAAATATATCCCCGCCGGGCAAAGTCTCTATGTAGGCAGCTCAGTGAAAGCTACCGCCGACACGATCACAAAACCGAATATTTCGGGTCTGGAAAGTCAGCTGGAAAGCATTATCAAGCCACCGCCGAATAAGACACTTTTCGGCTTTCCATACAAAGTGTGGTTTTACTATTGGATTGGAGAACCTAAAAACGAAGGTGGCTTAAAAAGCTGGTTTCGCAATAAATTGGGTGAAGCCCCACGCTTTGCTACGCAGCGCATTGTGGATATTAATGCAAAGAATATGGTTTCCTTTCTGGACAATGAAGGGTACTACCGTTCTTCGGCATCTGGCAAACTTGTACCGAGCAAAAAAGAAAAGCGAAGGACCGCTACCGCTGAGTATGAGGCTTACATAATGCCGAGATATGTGATCAATGAAATCAGCTACGTGGTACCCGACAGCTCATTGTTCAACCGAGACCTCGTTTTATCCAAAAAGGACACGTATCTGAAAAAAGGGGACCCTGTGAGACTAGACGTGATTTCGTCCGAGCGTAATCGCATTGATCTTGAATTAAAGGGAAAAGGATATTACTATTTCAACCCCGACTATCTGATCATTAAAGTTGATTCCACCATTGGAAGGGCCGATTCTACGCTGGCCCCTCAGCAGGTCAACCTCTTTCTGGAAGTCAAAAAAGAGACAGCGCAAAATTATCTGAAACAGTATTTCATCAACCGGATCTTTGTAAATACCGGCACGGACGCAAATAAGGCAACGGCGGATTCGGTTGTAAACCAGGGACCTGTACGTCGGGGGCTTACGATCAATGACCCGGGCAAACTCTACAAAAGGCGGATCTTCTATGATGCCATCGGTTTCAGAAGGGGAAATATGTACACCAATACCATGCACGACGTATCGCTGCAACGACTGGTTAACCTTCAAAATTTTAAGTTTGTAAGAAACCGTTTTGATCTGGTACCGAGATCTGACTCAGCTTTACTGGACGTACATTATGATCTCTCGCCTTTAAAGAAAAAGTCCATTCAGACTACGATTGCTGCCAGTACCAAGTCCAATAACCTGGGTGGTTCGCAGCTCAATCTGACGTGGCGCAACAAGAATACATTTAAAGGCGCCGAAATGCTTTCAATAAGTCCCTATTTTGGATTTGATGTGCAGTTGGGAGGTAACCGGGCGCAATCCACCACGAATCGTGCAGGAAATGAATATATCCGTTATGGAGTTACCGCAGATCTTTCATTTCCAAGGTTTGTGATTCCCTTTGCACGGATCCGTCCTGAGAAGAGTCAGGTATTGCCTAAAACGATTCTTTCTTTGGCTTTCGAAAACAGAATTCAACGTAATTTCTACACCACGAGATCGATCCGCGGGGATTGGTCATACGTATGGAGGAGAAACAAAGAAGTTGAGCACACTTTGACACCTATTTCAATCAACTATGTTGAACCCAGGAAGGTTAATACCGAACTTTTAGGAGACATCGGTGATGATCCAAACGTGAATCCATTAGATATTTTAAGACTTTTCCGATTAGTTGACCAGAAGTACTTTATCGCTGGATCAAACTATTCTGTTTCATACCGCCCGACACCGAAACCATTCAGCAGAAACCAGTTCGCATTGTCAGGCGGAATTGATTATGGCGGAAATCTTCTGAGTCTGTTTGCAAAACGGCCACCGGCCCCGAACGATACTTTACCAAAAGAGTTTTTGCGCGTTCCGGTATTTCAATACATTAAACTGGACGGGGATGTAAGGTATTACAGAACCATTACCCCGTCGATCAAATGGGCAAACCGTCTTATTTTGGGAGCGATTCGGCCGTACGGGAACTCCAAAACCATGCAGACTCCGCTATTCAAGCAGTACTTTGGCGGTGGCAGTACCGGAATTCGGGCCTTTAGAGCCAGATCGCTCGGCCCGGGATCTTACCCCCCTGATACGCAACAGATTAACTTGTTTGGTTATCAGTCGTTTGCGGATATCCGAATGGAATTCAATAGCGAGGTCCGGATGGCATTTACAAAAATTATAAATGGTGCAGTCTTTGTTGACACCGGAAACATCTGGGCATTCGGGGACAGTCTGCGGGCAAACTACGATTCGCGGGGGCTAATCAGCAAAGGATTTCTTCGACAGTTGGCAGTCGGCGGCGGTATAGGTCTGCGACTCGACTTCTCATTCCTGATTTTCCGGCTCGATCTTGCAACTCCATTCCGCAAGCCGTGGTACAAAGGACTGGCTGACCCTGACAACCCCGACGATCCGACCAAAAACAAAAATCCCTGGGTGTTCAACGAAGTCAATTTTGGAAGCAAGGCTTGGCGGAAGGAGAATCTGATCTTAAATATTGCTGTTGGGCTGCCGTTCTAAAATGTTAATGCACCCTGTTCCAATTATTTCTGACAACAGAGAAGGTTTTACCTATTACAGTAACCGTAGCTTTTAAGGTGATTTTTCCCTGCTCATTTACTGACAGCTGGGATCGAAAGTAAATCCCATCCAAAGCCCTCGCGCGCTTAGAGCGATGATTAACGGTCGGTCAACCCAGGCTCCGCTGTGGTAAACCCAATCAGGTCAGCATCTGAACTGTTAGATTGAGATATTGAAGTGACTTCTGCCTCGGCAACTGCTAAAAGTCCACTTATTGGAAGGCTAAAACAACCTTACTTAATCTCCTGGCACAACTCGATCAACATCCCATTCGTACTTTTGGGATGCAGGAAACAGACCAGTTTATTGTCGGCACCTTTCTTCGGAGCTTTATTTAGCAGTATAAAACCTTCGGATTGCAACCGTGCCATTTCGGCAACGATGTCATCCACTTCAAAGGCGATATGGTGAAAACCTTCGCCTTTTTTATCTAAAAATCCGGCGATAACACTATCGGGAGAAGTGGCTTCCAGGAGCTCGATTTTGGTTTGATTAATTTTAAAAAAGGAAGTAGCAACCTGTTCGGAATCAACAACTTCCCGCTTATATGGCGAAACCTGAAACAGAGCGGAGAAAAGCTTCTCAGCACTTTCAAGCTGTTTGACAGCAATACCGATATGTTCTACATTAAGCATAGATCCTGATCTTTTTTAACGGCGATTATCCTGGTCGCCAACCATACTCAGGTAGCTTTCGTAACGACTCAATGCGATCTCTCCCTGCTCCACCCCACTTTTTACAGCACACCCGGGCTCATTGATATGCTGACAGTTATTGAAGCGGCATTGATTTAAAAGATCGCGCATTTCCGGAAAATAGTGACTGATCTCCTCCGCTTTCGTATCAGCCAGACCAAGCTCTTTTATCCCCGGCGAATCGATGATGTAAGTATCCGGTTCCAGTTCAAACATTTCCGCAAAAGTCGTTGTATGAACGCCTTTGTTGGCAAATGTGGAAACTTCCTGCGTTTTGATATCCAGGTCCGGCGCAATCGCATTGACCAATGTAGATTTACCCACACCCGAGTGCCCGGAAAGTAAGGTTACCTTTCCTTTGAGCAAGGATGCGAATTCGCCCAGGCCATCCTCCTCCAAGGCTGTTACGGCCATGCACGTATAACCAAGACTGGTATAAAGGTCCATCAGCTCGGACTGAAATTCCTTCATGTCGTCGTTCAGCAGATCCTGTTTGTTGAACACCAACACCCCGGGAATGCGGAAAGACTCGATCGCGACGAGAAACCGGTCGATAAAGCCAAGAGAAGTTCTTGGAAAAACAAGCGTTGCAATCAAAACCGCCTGGTCGACGTTTGCAGCGATAAGGTGTGCGTGGGCTGTTTTGTGTACCGATTTCCGGATTACATAATTTTCACGCGGTTGTATTTCATGGATGATCCCAAAGTTCTGCACCTCGTCTTCCACCTCGAAATGGACGTAGTCACCGACCGCAATCGGGTTCGTGACTTTCAGTCCTAATGCCTTAAATTTTCCTTTCAGTCTGCATTGCCAGATGTGACCGTCGCGACTGTCCCGCACCTCATACCACGAACCGGTAGAACGAAGTACCAATCCTTTAATCAAGCTCATTCTTCCTATTTTTCCTGCAAGTAGCGAATTTTAAGGGAGTTTCGAAGAAACAAGCAAAATTAAACCACTAAAGGTTAAAATATGATCAATATGCTAAGTAGTTTTTTGGTCAGTTGTGTTTTTACCCCTGGCGCTTTATTCCAGAATACCTGGCCAGGCGCATCTTAATGAGGATAATTGATTTGGGGAACCACACTTTTAATCACGTTTATCAGTCAAAAATAAAATAGTAATATTTTTTAATATAGCAAGTAAATTAAAGGCTTTATTCATACATTAGTGCGTTTAGATCATAAGGAATCTTAAAAACAAACACCACAGAATACTCACTCCCCACAATGGACCTAGTTGCAGAAGAACCCAATTCCGTCATTGATATTCGCAAAAACCGCATTCGAAGTAACCTTTTACTACATTTATATCAGTCAGGCGACACGTCGATCAATAAGATGGCGAGGCTGTTTCATGCGAGTATTCCGTCTGCAACAGGTATTGTAAATGACCTCATGCGTGAAGGCTGGATTACGGAAACGGGCACTGGCCCTGCGCGAGCCGGGAGACCGCCGGTTTTGTACGGTCTTAGTGCAAAAAAGTACCTGACCCTGATCATGGATATCAACCGCCATGACACGCAGCTGGTAATATTTGATTTACACAACCAACTGATCGTCAAGCGAAAAGTAGATATCCGACTCGATGATTCCATTACTTTTCTTGAGGAGCTTTTTGCAGCTACCGACGACTTTCTGGAATCTAACAACATTAGTTTCAGCAAACTTTGGGGCATCGGCGTATCCATGCCAGGACTGATCAATACATCAAAAGGCATTAACCTTACCTACCCCAACCTTACACCTTCGGGCGTACCCCTGGTGGCCCATTTGAAGAAACATTTCAAGCTGCCGGTCTGCCTTTTCAACGATACCAAAGCAACTACGATCGGTGAGCACCGGTTTGGTTTTGCGGTCGAGAAATCGCAGGTTTTAACGATCAATATTGACTGGGGCGTCGGTTTGGGGATTGTTATTAATGGCGAAGTTTTCAACGGAGCTTCCGGTTTCGCCGGAGAACTTGGCCACATTCAGGTTAAGCCAGATGGAATGCTCTGCCATTGCGGAAAAGTTGGCTGCCTGGACACCATTACTTCTGCCATTGCGCTGATCCGTCAGGCGAAAGAAGGCATTCAGAAGGGGAGAGCTACGATACTGACGCAAATCGTTAATAATGATCTGGATCTTCTGGAAACTTCACATATCATCGAAGCCGTTCACGCAGGTGACGAATTTTCGATTGATCTTTTGAGCAAGGTAGGAACGGAACTTGGTAAAGGACTGGCAACGGCCGTGCATTTGTTCAATCCCGAAGTGATTATTGTAGGAGGTCTTTTAGCTGAGGCGGGACCATTTATTTCCAACCCTATCGAGCAGGCGATCAACAAATACTGTTTATCCGATTTCAAAAATCCTTTATCGATCCACATTTCCAAACTTGGCGCCAAAGCTCGTTTGCTTGGCACGCAGGCTCATTTATTTGAGCATTTAATCGCAAAAGAATTTCCTTGATACGTATGGGTTGATGCGGACGCCGCATCAACCCATTAATTCCTCTACTTTTCTCATAATCCTTTCGGTAGCACCGATTTTGCTCAGAACATAATTACGGCTGATCTTTCCTGCTTCCAGCCTTTTCTCCGAATCCTGTATCCATGAGCTGACAATCTGTTTCACCTCATTACTATCCCGAACCACAAAAGCACCACCTTCCTGAATCAGGTCGGCAGCTTCCTGAAAACGATGGTAACTTTTGTTTCCGAAAACAACCGGTAAACCAAACGTCGCCGCTTCCAGCACGTTATGCAACCCCGCACCGAATGAGCCGCCTATAAATGCCGCATCGCCGTAGCGGTACAAAGAAGAAAGCATTCCGATGTTGTCAATAATCAGATAATCAAAGCTTTCAGGCTGCCCGTCTGTCATTTCGGAATACAAAATGGACGTTCCTCCCAGCTTGGCACGCCACCCTTCAATCTCTTCCCTTTTTATTTCATGTGGCGCGATAATTGCTTTAAACTTTCCTTTCAATGCATTTAGTGCCGGAATCAAAACCTGCATATCTGCATCCCAGACGGAGCCTGCAACGATACAAAATGCCTGGTTTCTGAAGCTGGCAATCTCAGGTAATTCCCTCGCTTGCGATGCAATGGTCTTAACACGGTCGAAACGGGTGTCGCCGGCCATACTGATTTCTGAAATCCCGATCTCGGTTAAAAGCCTGACCGACTCCTGGTTCTGAACGAAAATGTGACTGTACCTTCGCAGCATTTTTTGAAAAAATCCGCCAAATGGGCCAAAGAAAGATTGATTCTTTGAAAAAATAGCCGAGAAAGAAACGATGGATGTTCCTGTTTTTTCCAGCTCCCGCAGATAATTGAACCAGAATTCATACTTGATAAAGAACGCGATCCGGGGTTGGACAATGCGGATAAAACGTCGCGCATTTGCCCGGGTATCTACCGGCAAATAACAAATGTAATCCGCTACTTTGTAGTCTTTTCGGATCTCATAACCAGACGGAGAAAAAAAGGTGATCAGGATAAAATGATCCGGATAACGGTTCCGATAAGCTTCGATGACGGGCCTGCCCTGCTCAAATTCCCCTAGAGAAGCTGCGTGAAACCACGCAACCGGCCTGTTACCGGCTAGCGCGGCAAACGAATGTTCCAGCTTTTCGAGTAACCCTTTTCGTCCTTCAACCCCGAGTTTTATTTTAGCATTAAATGGGGCAAGAAATTTAATAAGAAAGGCAAAAAGACTAATTGCAAGTTGATAGGTGAATTCGAGCAAAGGAATCTGAGTAAAAGGAGATTATGTTTAAAAAATGTTTCGAAAAATCACGCTGATCCGTAATTTTTGGCAGGCTTTTTTCTGTCTTTTTTCGTTTAAAGAACATAAAAGTACAAAAAACCGTTAAAGTGATGTTGGTATGGAAACGCTTACACGATTATTTTGTACTTTCACTATTTGTAAAACACATACCTACTCGAAGATAAATTAGCATGATGCGTGTAAAACTTTTACTATCAGTATCTATCCTGTTTGTACTATCGACAGATATATACGCTCAAAGGAGGGCAGCGAAGAATGAGGACAGTGAGGAGAGCTATAAATCTTTCACCTCAGTAGGTATCAGCACCAATACGAACTCCGGCATACTTGGCGGGGCCGTTTTTCGTCAGTCATCTGCTCTTTCTTCTAAACTGTTCGGAAAAAACCAATATCGCTACCTGGCGGTGGAGGTTGTCAATGTGAAGCATCCGAAGGAGCTTTCAACACAGGATTTCGTTACCGGCGCGAGGCTAGTTTACGGAAAGCAAAATTATCTGTTCGTTATCCGGCCGGAGTACGGTCGTGAACTGACGTTATTCAACAGGCACGAGGATGAAGGCATTTCGATCAGCGGAATCCTGGCTGCCGGACCTTCCCTGGGACTTGAAAAACCGTATATGGTTCAGTTCCAATCATCCGACGGTCGCGTGGTGACTGAACCTTTTGATCCTGTGAAGCATGCAGGAAGTACTCAGACAACTGGTATCGTTGGCGCTGGTAGTTTTTTCCAGGGTTTTGGTAAAAGCAAGATCGTCCCCGGCTTACATATAAAAACGGCTATGAGCTTCGAACTCAGCGCATTCAGAGAGAATGTAACCGGCATAGAGATTGGTTTTATTGCCGAGGCATTTACGAGACAAGTACAAATTATGGCTTTTGCTGAAAACAGAAGCTTTTACACTTCCGGCTACCTTACGCTCTATTTTGGTAGCAAAAAAAGATAGTTTATTATGATTGAATTACCCGTTATTCCGTCGGAGCGAAAAAAACGTCCCGATTGGCTCAGAGTAAAACTTCCCGCCGGACCAGAGTTTCGAAAAGTGAGACAGCTGGTTGATAACTACAAACTGCATACGATTTGTGAAAGTGGGAATTGTCCTAATATGGGAGAATGCTGGGGCGCAGGCACTGCCACTTTTATGATTCTTGGAAATGTGTGTACCCGGAGCTGCAGCTTTTGCGCAGTGGCTACCGGAAGACCAAACGAATATGATACGGACGAACCGAGACGAGTGGCAGAAGCCATTAAACTAATGCAGGTTAAACACGCGGTTCTTACCTCTGTAAACCGTGATGAGCTGAAAGACCGCGGTGCCGAAATCTGGTACCAGACTGTGAGACAGGTGAAAGAAAATACACCTGAAACGACGATTGAGACATTGATCCCGGACGTGAAAAACAATTGGGACGCATTAATACGCATGATCGAAGCCGGCCAGGAAGTGGTTTCTCACAACATGGAAACGGTGGAACGTTTATACCGTGCGGTACGTCCGCAAGCCAAGTATAGCCGCAGTCTCGAACAAATCAAACGGACAAAGGAATTCGGACAACGTACCAAATCGGGTATTATGCTCGGGCTGGGCGAAACGGTGGAAGAAGTTTACAAAGCAATGGACGATCTTGCAGAAAACGGACTGGACATCCTGACGCTGGGACAATATCTGCAGCCCACCAAAATGCATCATGAAGTAATTGAATGGATTACCCCCGAAATGTTTGAAAATTATAGAGAGGAAGGTTTGAAAAGAGGACTGAAATATGTTGAGTCAGGCCCGCTCGTCCGTTCCAGCTATCACGCCGAACGACACGTGAATGTTCCGATCTGATTTCATGTAGATAATTAAGAAACCCTGCTTGTAACAAAACGAGCAGGGTTTCTTATTGATACGGTTTTTAGCCAGTGCATAATTTCTATCTGCCAGGTGTACTTTTCAATGCGTTTTTATTTGGTTAATGCCTTAAAAAAATTCAATTTTGTTTTTCATTTCATACACTTATTACACAATTCCCGGAAGGAATCAAATTCAAACAATTTCAATTTATGCCATACTTATTCACCTCGGAGTCTGTTTCTGAAGGACATCCGGACAAGGTAGCAGATCAGATATCAGATGCACTCATTGATAATTTCCTGGCTTGGGACACCGATAGTAAAGTAGCCTGCGAAACATTGGTAACAACGGGACAAGTTGTACTTGCCGGAGAAGTGAAGACCAACACGTATCTGGATGTACAGAAAATCACTCGCGAGGTAATCAGGAAAATCGGGTATACGAAAAGCGAGTATATGTTTGAAGCAAATTCCTGCGGGATTTTGTCTGCCATCCACGATCAGAGTGCGGATATTAACCAGGGAGTTGACCGTGCAGTTGCGACGACCAGTTTCGAGGAGAAAGCCAATGCACAGGGAGCAGGAGATCAGGGAATGATGTTTGGTTACGCAACCCGCGAAACAGAAAATTACATGCCGCTGGCTCTGGATCTCGCTCACAAGATCCTTCAGGAAATGTCGTTGATCCGGAATACCGAGTCAAACCTGATCCCATACCTTCGTCCCGACGCCAAATCGCAGGTAACGATTGAATATAGCGACGAAAATGTCCCATTGCGTATTGACACCATCGTTGTCTCGACACAACACGATGACTTCGATTCGGAAGAAGCTATGCTGGCGAAAATCAAAAGCGATGTTATCAATCTTGTGATTCCACGCGTGCAGGCAAAACTTACTCCGGAATTACAAAAGTTGTTTACCGGCGACATTACTTTCCACATCAATCCTACCGGCAAGTTTGTGATCGGCGGACCACACGGAGATACCGGTCTTACCGGCCGTAAGATCATCGTCGATACCTACGGTGGAAAAGGTGCACACGGCGGTGGTGCATTCTCCGGAAAAGATCCTTCCAAAGTAGACCGTTCCGCTGCCTACGCGACCCGTCATATCGCGAAAAACATGGTCGCATCCGGCCTTTGTGATGAAGTACTGGTTCAGGTATCGTACGCCATTGGGGTTGCAACACCTTGCGGGCTTTACGTAAATACCTACGGAACTTCGAAAGTATCAGACAATGACGGTACTATCGCTGAGAAAATCGGTGAGATCTTTGATCTGCGCCCATATGCCATCGAGCAACGTTTGAAACTTCGCAACCCGATCTACTCTGAAACCGCTGCTTACGGCCATATGGGACGCAAAAATGAGATCGTCAGTAAGTCATTTAAAGGAGCAAACGGAGAAGAGAAACAAGTTGAAGTAGAACTGTTTACCTGGGAAAAGCTTGATTTCGTAGACGCGATTAAAGAGAAATTCGCGATTTGACCTAACATATCATTAAGGTGTAAAAGGCTGTCCCGCACATATGTGAGACAGCCTTTTTTGTTGCAACATTCGAAATTCAGAACGCTACAATTATCTCGAAAATTCCGGTTTTTTGATACTCAAAAGGGTAACTCTCTTCTTGGCCAGATACTGTTCATAAAATGAGTTTTTCATTGCCATATATTGCTGGGCCTCCTCCAAACTACCCGTCTTTCGAAGCGTTTTATACAAGTCGCCGTGCGCATTATATGGCGTTGCTACAAATGCTTTATCTGTCACCGCACTCACCACAACGTTTGACTGTAACGGCTGCATCAGGATCAAAAATTGGTGGGAAAAATTCAGACATAAAACGAGCGCAAGCGTGAGCGACAATCCCCAGTGGCTGGGTTTCCATTCTTTGTTGGTCCATCGAGTATGCAATAATCTTAAAATGCAGATCAGGAAAATAACCAGGAAGCTGATATTCATTTTTGTAAGCCAGTCATTCCATTTTCCAACAACAAATGAGGAAAGGCAGAAAAACAGAATGAACAAGGCCGTCATAAGATTTCTTGACAACAATGCTGTACGGTCTGCGAGCAAACGATAGATGACATAAACGATGACCGCGTCCAGGAAAACGCCCGTTAAATACCGGATAATAAAAGGCCCGTCGCCAGCAAATTCCCAAACAAAACCGTGCACAGGCAGTTTTTCTCCCGCCGCAAAATAGGCCAGGGTTGGCGCCAGACATACAAATGGCAAAATGTAAAGCGGAATGATCCGAAACGTCAGCAAATCGCTCCGTTTAACGTTGAACAGGAAATTCACAGCGAATATCGTGCAGAGGCTCACAAATGGAAAAATGGCCCAGGTTAGCGATAAAGTTATCGGGAAGACACTTTCCTGAAATCTCTTCGAAACCGATGTGTCGTAAAGAATAATGCACCCCACAATTAAACTGGGAATGAGTTGATTAGGGACCCATCTGGACTGATCGAATATCGATCCAATATTGATGTTGAAAGTATTTACCTGGGATTCAAACAAATACATTTTTGATAAAATCCTGAACAAGATCGTCCCAATCCCGCCAATCAGAAGAAAGACGACCACAAATGTTTTGTTCTTCAAAAGAAGTATGTAAACCCACGAAATTCCCAGAAGAAAACCCAAAAACGTCCACGCAAAAATGACCGAAGGATATACTTGCCCGAACATTTTGAATATCAGTGCCGGCACGAGGTAATACCCAAAGTAGTAGCGAATAAGACGGTTGACACCTGGAAAATAATAGGGCCATTCGTGTGCCGCCAAATCATAAAATTTGGAGTTGTGTCCATATGAATCGGAAATCTGGAAACTGTACCCGCCATTTCCGGAAAGGAATGTCCAGACAGCCGCAATACCTACTAAAAAACCCAGATCAGCTAAGGTAAATCCTAGCTGGTCCCGATCGGCCTTCTTTCCGAGTTCTCTTATGTACAGCAAGAGAAGCATGAAAATCACAAGGAAGGAAATCGATGGAATGAACCAACCCCAGGCAAAAATTAAATTGGGCATCAGCAAATAGCCAACACTGATTTTACGCAGAGTAGAAACGGTCATATAGAGGAGAGTAAGTAGTAACTTTCGGTAACTAATTTAAAAAGAGAAAGGAGCTGCCTTTTTTGAAGACAGCTCCTTTCTTAATAAAAGAAACAAAAGATCAGAAATGCGCTTCTTCTTCAAGTTCGCTATCATGAGCAATCCGTTCAATCATTTTCATTTTCTCAAAATTCTTAGGTCTTGAGAAGAAAGTATAAATGGCCGGGATCACATATAATGTGAGCACCAGCGAGAATAATAGTCCTCCCATAATCACAATCCCCATCGACATCCGGCTTTTACCCGCCGAACCTAAAGCCATCGCAATGGGTAATGCACCGAGGATCGTAGCAAGACTTGTCATTAAAATGGGCCGGAAACGTAATGTGGCTGCTTCCAAAGCGGCTTCCTGAATGCTTCTCCCCTGCTCACGCAACTGGTTTGCGAATTCCACAATCAGGATCCCGTTTTTAGTTACAAGCCCAATGAGCATGATCATCCCGATCTGGCTAAAAATGTTCAGGGTCTGGTCGAAGAACCAGAGTGAGAACACGGCCCCGCCAATCGCCAGCGGCACGGTGAACATGATGATGAACGGATCGACGAAACTTTCGAACTGGCCAGCAAGAATGAAGTAAATCAATATCAATGCAAGGAAAAAAGAGAACATCGTATTGGAAGAACTTTCCGCATAATCTCTGGACGATCCGCTCAATGAAGTCTGAATGGATTCATCTTTCAACTTATCCCTGATCCTGTCCATAGCCGCGATTCCATCACCGATCGTTTTTCCGGGTGCCAATGCAGCCTGCACAGTTGCGCTCATGTAACGGTTGTAGTGAAAAAGCTGCGGCGGGCTGCTTTCTTCTTCCGCTTTCACAATGTTATCGAGCTGAACCAGACTTCCATTACTCGTTTTTACAAACATACTTTTCAAATCCAATGGCTCATCGCGGTTCGTGCGGTCGTATTGCCCGATCACCTGATATTGTCTTCCATTCATGGTGAAATAGCCGAAACGCTGGCCTGCAAATGCAAGCTGCATGGTTTGTGCCACATCCTGAACCGAAACACCAAGCGACTTCGCTTTTTCACGGTCAATTGCGATCTGGATTTCCGGTTTGCTGAATTTCAGGTTGACATCTGTGATCGCGAACGTAGGATCTTCGGAAGCTTCTTCCATGAATTTTGGCAGATACTCGCGCAGCTTCTCAAAGTCAGGCGCCTGGATCACGTATTGGATCGGTAACCCGCCACGCGAGTCCACCGAAATGGTCTGCTGCTGCACGACGAACGACTTGGCATCGGGCATTTGTTTCAGTTGCTGGTTGATATAATCTGCAATTTCCTGCTGCGTTTGCGTCCTGAATTTTTTATCAACCAATGCGATCCTTCCGCTGCCCGTATTTGCGGCGCCCAAACCTGAGTTTCCGGGTGAAGTGATCAGCATTAACCCTTTTCTCCCTGGCATAGAATCCATCAGCATTTGTCCCACATTCTGCACATAACGGTCGGTAAATTCGTAAGACGAACCTTCGGGGGCGGTCATGGTGATACGGAACCAGTTCCTGTCGTCGAGTGGGGCCAGTTCGGATTGGAGGTCTTTCCCAAAAAACCAGATCATCCCTAATGTGATCACAACCAGCGGAATAGCAACCCAGCGCATTTTGAGAAATTTGGCTAATGCGGTACCATAATTATCTGTGATCTTCTCAAAAAACGGCTCTGTCTTTTCATAGAACCAGCTCTTCTTATGCGTTTTACGAACCAGATATGCATTCAGCATTGGTGTGAGTGTCAGCGAAACAAAAGCAGAAATCAAAACTGCTGCGGAGATCACTATCCCGAATTCTCTGAAAAGCTTCCCGACAAACCCTTCCATAAAAATAACCGGGAGGAATACCGAAGCAAGTGTGATCGAAGTAGATAAAACCGCAAAAATGATCTCATTAGCACCTTTAATCGCGGCCTCAATGGGCCCCATTCCCTGCTCGATCTTTTTGAAAATGTTTTCCGTGACGACAATTCCATCATCCACAACCAGTCCGGTAGCCAAAACGATTGCAAGAAGTGTCAGTACATTAATGGAAAAACCCATGATGTACATCACAAAAAATGTCCCGATCAGAGATACCGGAATGTCAATCAGCGGACGGAATGCAATGAGCCAGTCGCGGAAAAACAGGTAAATGATCAGTACCACCAGAATGATCGCGATGAGCAGCGTTTCTCCCACTTCTTCGATAGATCTTTCAACAAATATTGTGTTGTCGATCAGTGTGTCGAGCTCGTAATCTTTTGGAAGTTCCTTTTTAATGTCGGCCATCCGCTTGTTTACTTCCTGGGCGATATCGAGGTAATTGGCCCCCGGCATCGGTGAAATCGCCAGACCGATCATCGGAACGTTATCGAGCCTTAAAACCGTTTCTTCATTTTCCGGGCCCAGCGCTGCATAGCCAATGTCTTTTAAATGGATCGTTTGAGTGGCCGAATTTTTGACGATCATTTCATTAAAATCATCTTCTGTCCGGAAACGTCCGATCGTTTTCACGGTTAATTCCGTATTGTCGCCGGCGAGTTTTCCGCTGGGCAATTCGACGTTTTCTTTGTCCAGGGCAATCTTTACATCTTGCGTAGTAATACCAAGAGACGCCATTTTAATGGGATCCATCCAGATCCGCATCGCGTATTTTTTCTGCCCGAAAATCCGGATCTCACTCACACCTTCAATCGTTTGAAGACGCTGTGCAATCACATTTTCGGCATAATCACTTACTTCAAGGTGAGAACGTGTATCGCTTTTGAAAGTAAGTACGATAATGGGTTCCGAGTTGGCATCGGCTTTTGCAACAACCGGCGGCCCATCGATATCCAGAGGTAATGTCCGGGAAGCAGAACCTACCTTATCACGCACGTCGTTTGCAGCACGTTCCATATTCACACCAATGTCGAATTCGACTGTGATCTGGCTCGTACCCTGACTGCTGATCGAATTGATCGACTTGATCCCTTCAATACTATTCAGCTGTTTTTCAAGAGGCTCCGTGATCTGTGATTCGATAATATCCGCATTTGCCCCGGTATAGCTCGTCCGAATGGAGACCACCGGCGGATCAATGGACGGGAATTCCCTCATTCCCAGGAATTTATATCCAAGAAATCCGAAAAGAATGATCAGCAGGTTCATCACAATTGCGAGAACCGGTCGCTTTATTGAGAGTGTTGAGATACTCATAGCACGAATTTACAATGGGTTCACGGCCGTATTTGGCTTTATAGCAATAATTCCGGAGGTGATCAGCGAATCACCGACTTGCAGACCGTCCATTACCTGGATTTTCTTGTCCGTACGCAATCCGGTGGTTACCATCACTTCCTGCGCTTTTCCATTTTTCACTACAAAAACCTTCTTACCTTTTAAAACAGGCACAATTGCCTCGGTCGGGATCATCATTGCATTTTTATCGGCATCCAGGTCCGCCAGGATTTTTACGAACATCCCCGGAAAAAAACGCCCGTCCGGATTTTGCGCGATTGCCCGCACCCGCAAGGTTCTCAGGTTCTCATCCACCTTTGGATCCACTGCCACGATTCTTGCATTAAAGGTTGAAGGATCACCATCCAGGTTGAATTTCACCACATTTCCGATCCGGATATTCGGCGTATACTTTTCAGGAACTGTAAAATCGATTTTCACGGGATTGCTTTGTACCACCGTAACGATGGGCGTACCCGGCGCCATGTATGCGCCTTCGCTAATGTATTTCAATCCGATCCGTCCATTAAATGGCGCGCGCACTTCCGTCCTGGCGAGTTGGGCTTCCAGAATCTCCTGTTCAGCTTCCAGTACCTTGATATTGTTGGAAGTAATGTCATATTCTTCCAGATTGATCGCCTCTACATTCAACAGTTTCTTTTGGCGGGCCTCGATTTTTTTGCTGAGTTCCTGGTTGTAAATCACCTTTTGCAGCTGAGCCTGTAATTCCCGGTCATTAATCTTCGCGATAAGCTGGCCTTTGGTCACATACGCACCTTCCTGAATGTCCAGCTTGACTAGTTTACCCGTAGCTTCCGACATGAGATTTACCTCCTCGTTCGGCAAGACCGTACCTGACGCAAAAATTTGATTTTCAATGGATTCCCTGCCGACTACATACACATTCACTGGTACCGCGCCGCCGCCGGACGATTTCACATTCTTTCCGTCACCTCCTTTTTTTCCATTAGTGCCGCCATCTTTTCCTGGTTTCGAGAAAACAAATAGTTTACCGAGCACCAGTACGATTATCACGACTCCAACCAGCATTATTGTACGCATAGTTCAGCTAAAAATAAATTTCGTTCAAAAAGTATTGTAATTAATTATATTTTCAAGATTGACTATTTTAAAGATACTTCATATTGTACAAAGCGTCAATTGGTAACTTTTATACTTTTCTCCAAATAAAAGTTACCACGTCCTTTCGATAATCCATTTAAGAATCGCAACTCTACTCCGCTATATTTATTTTTTACTAAAACAGGCATTTATATCCTCCAAATGAAAATACGATCCGTCTTGTTTTATCACTTTCTCACACTGTTTGTCTTTTCAATCACTATGCACACACAAGGTCAGGGTCGCGTAAAAAATTATGATGCTGAATGGAAAACCGTTGAAGAATTCCAAAAGAAGGCACTTTCCAAATCTGCTTTGGAGGAGGTTAAAAAGATTTACCAGCTCGCCAAAAAAGAAAAGCAGGATGCGCAGCTGGTGAAGGCGGCTATTTATATGGTAATACTTCAGTCCGAGACCCGTGAAAACAATGAGGTTGCTTCCATTCGAGATCTGGAGGCCGATTTGGCAGGGAGCAGCGAGCCTGTAAAATCGATCCTCAGCAGTCTGGTCGCTGATCAATATTATTTCTATTATCAATCCATCCGGTGGCAGCTTTACCAGCGAACCGCTACCGCGAATTACTTAAAAGAGGATATAAGAACCTGGGGAACAGCGGATTTTCATAGCAAAATCACTGAGTTATATCTGGCTTCCATCCAACATGCAAGTTTGCTTAAACAAACAAAACTTGACCCTTTCGAAGCCATAATTACCAAAGGAAATACCAGGAAGTTACGACCGACTTTATACGATCTGCTGACACACAGTGCATTAAAGTATTTTTCTTCGGACGAGAGAGACCTCAAAAAACCAGCCTACGCATTTGAGATTGATACTGCTTCCGCATTTGATCCCGCTGCTGTCTTTATCCACCGAAAATTCGAAACCCGGGATTCCACTTCCATGGAATTCTTCGCGCTTCAACTGTACCAGAAATTAATTGCTTTTCATATCAATGATCCGGAACCCGACGCATTCATTGACGTTGACCTGCAAAGGCTTCAATATGTGAAATCGAAATCGGTTCATCCCGACGCCGATCAGCTTTACTTTATGGCCATTAACCATGTCGCAGAGCAATATCAGCAAGCGCCGGCTGCCGCCCAGGCCTGGTACCTCGTGGCCAGTTACTACCAGAAACGTGGCGATCGCTTTGAGATCGACAGAGACTCTACCTATCGCTTTGAAAAGGTAAAAGCGGTTCAAATATGTGAAAAAGTAATCCATGAAAATGCGGAAACGGAAGGTGGAATTAATGCATATAACTTGTTGCATACCATCCGGGCGAAAGAACTACAGTTTGAAGTTGAACATGTTAACATTCCCCAAAAGCCGTTTCTCGTTTTTGTGAAGTTTAAAAATTTTCCCCGACTGTATCTGAGACTTGTTAAAACAACGGGCGAAATCAATCTTAATAATCGAAATAACGGGCTTCCCCAGACATGGAAAACTTTGTTGCGCGCTCCATTGGTGCGAGCCTGGGAACAGCCGTTACCCGACACAAAAGACTATCAGGACCATGGAATAGAGATAAAAGTGGAAGGTCTCCCAGTCGGACAATATATGCTGCTAGCCAGTTCGAATTCCGACTTTAACGAAAACAAAGCGCTCGTTGGAGCGCGAATGATCCATATTAGCAACATCAGCTACGTTCAAAACGAGGCTGATTTTTTTGTTTTAAACAGAGATACCGGCCAGCCGTTGCCGGGTGCGAACGTCCGGATGTGGTACCAGTCATACGATTATTCATTCCGGACTTACAAAAAAGTAAAAGGGGCGTTATACACAACTGACAAGAATGGCTATTTCGGAGTTAAGGAAGAGATTGCCCGCAAAAAAGCAGAAGCCCAATCCTTGGAAATCACCTATGAACAAGACAAATTGTTTATCGAAGAACCGATAGGCACTTACTATAATCCGCCCAATATCGACGAGCAAGATGCAGAAATTGAGGAAGATACAACAATTTATCTCTTCACGGACCGCAGCTTGTACCGCCCCGGGCAAACGGTTTATTACAAAGGAATTGCGCGCGCAGGCAATGCTGTTTTAAAAGATCATAAGCAAGAAATTGATATTGTTCTGCAAAATGCAAACGGGGAATCGGTTGCAGAATCGACGAAAACTGTAAATGAATACGGAAGCTTTTCGGGCTCATTTGTACTTCCGCAAGGCACATTAAACGGCGCGTTTTCACTCTGGGCAAACAATGAACATTCGGTTCATTTTCGGGTGGAAGAATACAAAAGGCCAAAATTCTCCGTGCAATTTGACACGTTAACAAATTCCTATAAACTGAACGATGCCATAAAAGTCGCGGGCACGGCTACTGCCTACGCCGGAAACCAGATTGACGGCGCGAAAGTATCATATCGTGTCGTGCGGAATGCTAGGTTTCCTTATTACGGGCGTTCATATAGATGGTGGAACCGGCCTTCTATGAGTGAAAGTCAGGAATTGACGCATGGCGAAACCACCACGGATGTGTCCGGCCGCTTTACGGTCAACTTTAAAGCATTGCCTGACAAACAAATCGATAAGGAACTCGACCCGGTTTTCGATTACGCCATTTATGCTGATGTGACCGATTCAAATGGCGAAACCAGAAGCTCGGAAACGATCGTATCGGCTGGATATAAATCGATTGTTCTGAAATCTGATATCGCTGAAATACTCGCCGCAGATAGCCTTAAAAACCTTTCGGTTCGCGCGGAAAATATGAATGGAAAACTTGTCTCGGTAGATGTTACGGTAAAAATCACCAGCCTGATTCCGGAAAAAAGGTTGATCCGTGCGCGTTACTGGGAGCGCCCGGATTTGTTTATAATGTCTAAACCGGAATTCCTGGCAAACTTTCCGCATGATGAATATGATGATGAAACAGAAATGGAAACCTGGCCGGAGCTGACAGTAATGGCTCAACAAACCGCCCGTCTTGCGGAAAATCAAAAATTCTCATTGCCAGGCACCAAATTCGCCCCGGGTTTTTATAAAATCGAAATCAGTGCCGAGGATGAAAACAAGGAAAAAGTAAAGGACATTAAATACATCGAACTTACCGATCCCAAAAGCGATAAGCTTCTTCGTCCCGATTATCTCCAGGCAGAAAGCAGTTCCCCCATTGAGCCGGGCGAAGCCACGTCGATCAAGCTGGCGACATCGGCCGATGAGCTCTTTGTGATCACCAATTCCAGTAAAAAGCCGGTTTCAAGAGAATACAAGTTTTTTAGTTTAAATGATCAAAAAAAGACACTGAATTTCTCTGCGACCGAAGCCGACCGTGGCGGATATGGAGTTTCCTATCTGTTTGTTAAACACAATCGCATTCATCAGCATCAGGAAGTAATCCAGGTTCCAGGAACGAATAAAGACTTGAAAATCAACTATGAAACATTCCGCGATAAAACATTGCCCGGAAGTAAGGAAGCATGGAAGATCAGGATTTCGGGTTATAAACAAGACAAAGTTGCAGCGGAAATGCTGGCGGGTATGTATGACGCATCGCTGGACCAGTTTTACATGCATCAATGGACCAAGCCGGATCCCTGGCCGGTCTCATCGGGGATAACATCCTGGAATGCGAATGAAAACTTTTCGTCCAAAAATGCAGACATACTTGACCTGCCCCTCAGTTCTTACAAAAGTTTTGACAAAGAATATGATGAGCTGCTGCGAGCATATGCCTTGATGAATAGCAGACCTGGTGGTGGTGGTGGTGGGAGAAATGTACGTCGTCGAATGATGAGCATAACGGAAAATTCCGTCACTAAAAAACGCGGCCAGATCGAAGATGATCTGTCTTTCGCCGCGCCAGCGTCACCCCCGATGGAGGAAAAAATGGAAGCACCAGCTGACAAAATTTCTCGAGAAAAACCAGAACAAGCCCCCCCAAATGCAGGTAAAGAGATAGCAATCCGCAAAAATTTCAACGAAACCGCATTCTTTTATCCTGACCTGAAAACAGATGAAGACGGATCGATCTCATTTTCCTTTACCCTGCCCGAGGCACTCACGCGATGGAAATTCCAGGCGCTGGCACATACCAAAGAACTTGCATTTGGGTATAGTTTAAAGGAAATCATCACTCAGAAAGAAATCATGGTGCAGCCCAATGCGCCCCGTTTTCTCCGGGAAGGCGACCGCATTACTTTTCCAGCCAAAGTAGTAAATCTCTCGGACCGTGCATTAACCGGAAAGGTATCATTCCAATTATTTGATACAGAAACAAATCAGCGCGTCGATGACATTTTTAAAAATGATCAGGCAGAACGTCCATTTGACATTCCAGCCGGACAAAGCATAACGGTAGGATTCCCCATTGAAGTCCCGAAAGAGTTTACCAAAATGCTCACCTGGCGGATTGTGGCTAAATCGGCAGACTTATCGGATGGGGAAGAGGATCATTTGCCGGTTTTATCCAACCGAATGCTCGTGACGGAAAGCATGCCCATTTCTATGCGTGGAACGGGAAGCAAAAATTTCAAATTTGAGAAATTGCTCCGTTCCGAAGGCTCCAAGACACTGAAAAATCATTCATTAACGATCGAATATACCAGTAATCCTGCCTGGTATGCCATCCAATCTCTGCCTTATCTGATGGAATATCCATACGAGTGCGCGGAACAAACCTGGAACCGGTATTATGCCAATTCACTTGGTGCGCACATTGCCGGAAGTTCGCCGCGCATTGCCAAAATCTTCGATACCTGGCGGACCGCCGATACAACTGCATTGCTGAGTAATCTGGAGAAGAATCAGGAATTAAAGTCGGTATTGCTTGAAGAAACGCCGTGGGTACTTGCCGCAAAAACGGAAGCCCGGCAAAAACAGAATATTGCATTGCTTTTTGATCTGGTCCGGATGGGTAAGGAGTTGAATGCCGATCTGGACAAGCTAATTCAATTACAAAGCGAGAATGGCGGTTTTGTGTGGTTCAAAGGCGGGCCCGATGACCGCTATATGACGCAATATATTGTTGCTGCAATCGGCCATTTGAAAAAGACGAATGCGATTGAAAAGACTCAGGAGGATAGGATAAACCAAATGCTGCTGGCTGCTATTACCTATCTCGACAAACGAATGAAAGAGGATTATGACCGGTTGAAAAACGGCGATGCGTACCTTAAAGGCCCAATTTCCTCACCTATTGAAGTACATTACCTATACGCAAGAAGCTTTTTCCCGGAACTTCGCATATCAGCCGCTTCCCAGAAAGCCTACACCCACTTCCGCAACCGTGCAAAAGCAACCTGGGCAAAGCAATCCCAATACTTGCAGGGCATGACCGCATTGGTATTGCACCGGACGGGCGACCCGTCTACTCCAAAAGCCATCCTGAAATCATTAAAAGAAACCGCCGTGTATGACGCAGAATTGGGCATGTACTGGAAAAGTAATCGAAGCGGCTGGTGGCATGAGGCGCCGGTGGAGCAACAGGCATTATTCATCGAAGTTTTTCAGGAAATCAGCGGAGACAATGAAGTGTTAAGTAATCTCAAAACATGGCTCCTCAAAAACAAACAAACCAATAGCTGGGAAAGTACAAAAGCAACTGCCGAGGCATGTTATGCATTGCTGTTGGGCGGCAGCAACTGGTTATCCGATCAGAAAACAGTTTCCGTAAAGTTGGGGGAAGCAATTCTTACGCCGGCACAGGATGATGCCGAAGCAGGTACCGGGTATTTCAAAAAGGCAATCGAATCGGATAAGATTACTGCCGAGGCGGGTAACATTCGAATGGATGTCACTGATAAAGATAAGTCATCGTCCCAGCCTTCCTGGGGAGCTGTTTACTGGCAATATTTTGAAGATCTCGACCACATCAGCTTCGCTGAAACACCGTTTAAGCTCTCAAAAAAGCTTTTCATCGAAAAAAATACAGACAATGGCCCGGTGCTTTCAATGGTAAATGAGGGCGACACATTGCACATTGGCGACAAAATCAAAGTCCGCATCGAGCTGCGCGCAGACAGGGGTATGGAATATGTGCATATGAAGGACATGCGCGCATCCGCGCTCGAACCTGTACATGTTTTGAGCAGCTACAAATGGCAGAACGGCCTGGGTTACTACGAAACCACCAAAGATGCCAGCACAAACTTCTTTTTCAGCTACGTCAGAAAAGGTACCCATGTGTTTGAATACCCGCTTTTTGTAACGCATGAGGGGAATTTCAGCAATGGAATTACGAGCGTTCAATGCATGTACGCGCCGGAGTTTTCAGCTCATAGCGAGGGAGTACGCATAAAGGTCGTCCGGGATTAATTTCGTTTTCAATTCACACTATACCAAAATGAAGAATACCCTGTCCGATTACGAAAAAATAGCCTCGAGTTTCAAGGACCTGGCTGCCGACGAGATTGCTTTCAACCAGTTGAACAAGCTCGAATGGGTTGCGACGGAAAAAATCCACGGCGCCCATTTCAGATTTATCTATCAGGACAAAAAACTCCTTTATGGGAAAAGGCGAGAGCTTTTAGAATGGCATAGCGATTTTTTTGGTTTCCAAATGTTTGCCGTTATGTTAGAAACACAAGTCACCGAATTATTGGAAGCGATAAGCCGCGATTTTGCAGCCACAAAAATTATCATTTATGGGGAGCTTTTCGGGGGAATCTACCCGCACCCCGACATTCAGGTTATCATGGAAGTGAGTGCCATTCAAACAGGTATTTTCTATTCACCAGATATCCGTTTCTATGCGTACGATATCGCAACGGAAGACCAGGAATCCTCCATTAAAAAATATCTGAGCTACGAAACTGCCATTGCCTATTTTCAAAAATTCGATATTCCATTTGCTGTGCCATTGAAAAAAGGGAAGCTTTCGGAAGTACTGAATTTTGACCTGAGAATGGAAAGCCCGATCCCCTTTCAACTTGGATTACCTCCGATACCCGCGAATTTTATCGAAGGCATTGTGATAAAACCTTTTGGGGATATCCCGCCGGGGACATTCAATAGTAGACCGATACTTAAAATAAAAAACCCTGAATTCCAGGAGAACGAAAGATTCCACCAGGCACAAAAATGGTCACACGTGCCCCAAATCAGCACTTTCTCCGAGGAGCTGGATTTTATATTGCCCGAGTTAAGGAAATACATAACCCTAAACAGATTGAATAGTGCAATCTCAAAAATTGGAAGTTTGAGCTCGGAAAACAATACAACAAACATTGTAAACGAATTTCTGGAAGATGTGTTCACCGATTTCAACCACATCAATGATAATCTTCTTCATGAGTTTGGCGACCAGCAAATTCAGTGGCTCAATGGCCGGATCAAAAACGATATTTTACATTTGATCGCTACCGTCATTAACAAGACTAGCTTTTAACCACTCCCTGAATCTTCAGAATCGCCCTCACAAAACCTTCCATATCTTCCGTTTCCCCCAACATCGCATGTTGTAAAATCCACACGGCATCTGTATGGCAAGCCTGCTCGGCGACCGGGCAGTATACATTGCTGTAATCTGCGGTTTCGGGGATGGCGTAGCACATGAAGTTTTTGTTTTGAAACAAGGGCTGCTTGTACAAGGGATGTGGATACCCTTTGAAACAAGGCACGCCTTCTGCTGCCAGCGTTTCGGCAAATTCGTTTTTTGTTAATCCGCCGAATTTGGATGCGTCGTATTTGAAAATATAAATGTGATAGCCATGCATCGTAATCTCCTCGCCTCGCCGCAAAGGCGTAATACCCTCGACATCAGCCAACAATTGGTTCAGATACAATCCATTTTCATTCCGTTTCTGCGTCTGGCCTTCCAATCTTTTCAATTGTTCCGAAAGCAGAACCGCCTGCATTTGTGTGATCCGGTAATTGCAGCCCGGATTGTAGTGATCATACCATTGTCCACTCTCGATCCGGCCCACATTACGGAGTGAATGCATCATCGCGTACAATTCGTCGTCGTCCGTAATAACAATACCGCCTTCACCAGACGTCAGGTTTTTGGAGGATTGAAAACTAAAACTGCCGACATCTCCGATTGAGCCTAGTTTTTTGCCCTTATATTCTGCGCCATGCGCATGCGCCGCATCTTCAATAACTCTCAAACCATACCGTCGGGCGATCTCCATAATCGCGTCCATGTCACAGGCAAGTCCACCAAAATGCACCGGGATAATCACTTTTGTCCGCTCCGTGATCGCCGCTTCGATGGCGGCCGGACTGATATTAAAAGTTTCAGGGTCAATATCGACAAAAACGGGAACACAGTTACATTCAATCACCGAAGAAGCAGTGGTAATGAACGTATAGGGTGGAACGATTACCTCGTCGCCGGGTTTCACGCCACAAGCGATCAATGCCAGACGCAGTGAAACGGATCCATTTACGCAGGTAATGGCGTACTTGCTGCCGCAGTAGGCTGCAAATGCATTTTCGAACCTGGCAACTTCGTCGGCACAATCCGGGTTTCCCCATTTTCCGCTTTGGACAATTGAGGCAACCGCATTGACTTCATTTTCATCAAATATAGGCCAATCGAACGCTTTTGTGATGGTTTTGTCGCCGCCGTTTATCGCCAGGTTTTCTTTCATATCCGTGTTTTAAATCCTGCTTTTCATACTCAAAATTTTGCGTTTCAGGCTACTACCGACGCCCGTTGAACTACGCATAGTCCATTTTCTTCATGTTTCAGTATTGTCTCAAAGCGATTGATTCTAAAAATGAACAACAGACAACTGCTGTATATACTTCTGATTTCAGGAATGTCACTTGGAACTGCCTGGGCTATACGCGGACAATTCGGTCACGAACAAGGCGCAGCCTGGGCCGGCGGCATCGGCGGGTTATGCATTGTGCTTCTTTCCAAAAGACCGGATTGGTACGCCAAAGCATTCCAGCTTTCGGTTGCATCCGCAGCCGGCTGGGGAATCGGCGGGATCATTAGTTATGGTAAAGTGGTGGGCTATGCCCGTGGGCTCGACTTCGGAAATGTGTATTATGGTTTGTTGATGTTGTTCGTCATCGGCGGCTTATTTGGATTGATCGGCGGTGGATTGTTTGGACTTACCATGGCTTCGAATCGCGAAAAGCCGGTAAAATGGCCGCAGCTGATCGTTCAAATGACGGCGGGAGCGATCATCTTTTACTATTTCCTGATCGAGCAGCTGGGCTGGCTGATGACTCCGCCGCGCTCTGAGGCCTGGGCAGCCGCATTCGGAATGTGTATCGCATTGTTCTGGTATATGATCAGGAACAAACAATATTCCGCAATACGCGTCGCGATTTTCGCAGGGTTAGGTGGCGGTTTCGGTTTTGCATTTGGCAATTTCCTGCAGGTAATGGGCAGTGTTTCGGGGATTAAATTCAATTTCTGGAACGTAATGGAATACTCAATCGGCTTTTTTGGAGGCATTGGAATGGCTTATGGCACCTTCACAAGTCATTGGGACAAATCGGATGAAACCGTTTCAAAAACCAATCTCATTGGCCCTATCGTCATTCTCACACTGATCATCCCTTTCGTAGTTTGGGACCAGTCATTTGAAACGGATCGGCTTGTAGGAATAATCAGTTCGTTTGACCCATTTACAAATGCTGAATCCATCGCACGGAATGTACAATGGATCGCCTTTTTACTGATCCCAGCATTCGCCGGTTACAGTCTCTATCGATTTTATTTCAAAAGTGAATGGCAATCAGCTCAGCTGGTCAGAAAGCATTTACAGCAATTCTTCCTTATCAATCTGGGCTTATATGCCATTTTCAGCGTGCTGATTACCGGCGCATTCATGAGCCTTTACCGCAGTGAACAATATCTATACATTGCCAATCTGGTGGTCGTCGGGCTGTTAATCAACAAGTTAGAGCCTTCATTCACAAACCGCGGACTAAACCTGGGTCGCTGGACGTTAAATTTTATTTTTATCCTGGCATTCTTAGCCATTCTTACAGCAGTGGCAGTAAGTTCTCACGGCGAATTGAAAGGGGCGAATCTCCGGTTCGAGTAGTGCTTATTTTTTGATCACCAACTGATCTTTTACATTTCCGTCCGGATCATAACATGTGTAATTCAGTGTATTTCCATTGATCGAAATGTGCTGGTACAGAGGCCCATCCTTATACCTCGCGACCGCATAATCCTCTTCCGGCCAGCGCACCTGCTTGCCCGGAATGCTGATCGACATCGTGTATATCGTCCCTTTCGAAGGTGAACCGACAGGTTTTTTATTAAACATCGGTTTGGTACGCAGGTAATAATGCATATGCCCGTTCATGACCATATCCACGTGGTATTTATCAAAAAGTGAGCACCATTCCCGCATAATTTCATCATAAGGTTCCTCGAAGTTATAAGGTGGAAAATGGAACATTGCAAACTTCCATTTCGCGTTACTTTTCTTCAACTGCTCCTCCACCCACGCACTTTGCTGCGGAACAGATAACGTCGCATCGAGCATTAAAAACAGCGCATCCTGATAGCTGAACGCATAGGTCATTTCCGACGGCTGTTTCGCCGGCCCGTTTTCAGGCAGACTGAACATTTCCTTATACATCCACGCACCCAGCCCATCCTGGCTGTCGTGATTCCCCGGAACCGGCATCAATGGTTTAGTCGTAAACGTGTTGCCCCCGTGTGCCCAAAGCTGGTCCCAGTCGTCGCGGTTTAATCCGGTACTTACCAGATCCCCGGCGATAGAAAAGAAAGCCGTTTCAGGATGCCGTTTTACAGATTTTTGCGCCATTTCGCCCCAGATCGGCGAGTAATGCGTATCTCCGAACCAGATAAACGAAAAGCCTTCATTTTTAACAGAAGCGGTTTTGAAAGATGCTGGCACCGTCCATTTCCCTGGTTCAGAACAAATTGAATAATGGTATAATGTACCCGGTTTAAGATCTTTCAGTGTAGAAGTAAAGCGTTTTACATACCGATCATTCTGCAAAAGCCTGTCCTCCATTTCAAATGCGGAGGCATCATTGAACAAAGTGTCCGTCTTCTCTGGAATCCAATATTTCACTTTGCCTGATTTCGCTTTAAAATTACTTCTCCATTGAACGTTCACCGAACTGGTCGGATCGCTACTCCACGTCAGGATTATCTGATCGGGGTTCTCGGACGAAGGTGTTGCTGTTTTTCGGAATGCCTGCACTAAATGTGCTTCTCTTGCACGTCCTCGCACAGTCGTAAAAAGTGTTTGTCCGGTAAGCTGTTCGGGGACTTCTGTGAGGATCAATCCGTCCCAGTCATGATAGGTGAATGCACCTTTTTGCAGGGTACCCAACGAATATTCCGAAGGCGTCACCTGCGTAATCGTCAGTTTTTGATCACTATCCTGAGGCGCGACGCTGATAAAGTAAACCGGCCTGTGTTTGTCAAATCCATTGATTCCCAGACCGACCGTACCCTCATCAAAATCCTTTTTCCACACTTCATAGGTATACTCTTCATTCTTCACAAACACGTCAGTCTTTATAAATCCGCTTTTTGCGAGCCAGAAAGGCACTACTTTCTGAGCCGTGTCCCGCATTAATGAAACGGTAACGGGTACACTGGCATTAAATGACCAAAACTTCGTGGCTAGTATTTCTTTTTCTTCATCACTCAGCGAACTGAGAATGTAACTTTCAGAAATCGTGTCCAGCTGTGCCGCTGAAAGTTTTTCGTAAAACCGTGTCACGGCACGATCGATAACTTCCTTGACTGTCCCGGAAACAGGCTCCTTTTTCGGTTGGCAAGACATGAATGTGCCTGCCAGCAGAATGGCTAGTATTATAACCTTCAATTGCATTTCGTTTTTTGAATTAATTATAGCAGTGCTTTGCTGCTGGTCAGGAACACGCGGGTACTTTCGGTGTAGGTATCGCCTTTCGGGGTCCTGTATTTCAAATCCACGTAAAAAGCACGGAAACCGCTTGCCGGGAAAGTTGATGATACTTTTACGGACGATTGCTTTTTGATACCCAAGCTTTTACTTGTCCATTGATCATTTCGCAAATCCTGATCTGTAGAATTGGCTGACCACAGGATCACATCTTCCAAGACATCCGGCGACGTTTTAATGGTAAGGTTCACTGTTTTGTTGCTTACCGTTTGCGTCCATTTACATTCCGTATATGGTTTTTTATTAATGGTCGAACCAAAAAAAGCGCTCAATGCTTCCATGGCCTGTACACCGTCGCCCAGATCGTGACCGGCATTCGGAACGTAATGCAGCATGTTGTTTCCGGGAATTTTATCCAGATAGTTTTTGATATTATCCACCACCCAGTATTCGTCATTGGTCCCCATAAAAATCATCTTCGGCATGGTCAGTTTAGCTCGGTACGAATAGGGATCGATCATCGCGGTAATGGCCTCTCCATCGGCTGAGCCGGTGGATTGCGGAATGCCCAGCTTCACATAATCTTCGATCTGAATGCTATACTCGCCCCAGGATTTGATCTGGTAGTCCAAACTTACCGGCATATTCAACACATCGATCACCATAGGCGCAATCGCCTCCACCCTTTTATCACTTGCCCCGGTAAGCCAGGTTGTCCAGCCGCGTTTCGACGCTCCGGTCACCACAAATTTGTCAATCGTGTGATTCAATTTTTCTTTTGAAAACTGCTGAACGGCGTCCATTGCCTTCACGGCACTTTTCACCATCGGAAAAAGCAGCGGCCAGCTGTAATCCTTGTCTTTTTTGAAGTTATGTAAGGTATAGGAAATCAGCGCATCCTCGGTAAGATCGCCAAAGAAAGGCTGGTTCGGCGTCTGTTTCAGCAATGCAACAATGGCCTGGTTCGTCTCCACCACTTTGCCGAGCGACGCGTACATTTTGTCGTCTTTTTTACTGTTCCAATTCGGCAGCTCATTGGTATTGGAGCCTCCTGTGATAAAAAGCAATGCATCATCGTGCTTGTTTTCTTTTGGAACAATGAGGGTTAACTGGTGTGTCCAGGTAAACTCCCGCCATTTCTGAGAGGTCAGCAGCAGATTGTAAATCGTCAGATCACCTCGTTGGAAAGTTTCCTTAAGCTCCCATTTAAACGTTTTATCCCCATTTGCGAGATAACTTTCAAGGGCGTTTTCAGGTGTAATTTTTTGTGCAAATAAATGATTGACACTGAGAATGTTGATGAAAAGCACTAGCAATGCAATGCGCAAATTTTTCAATTTCATACAATACGGATTGTTAATTGGGAGGTCATTTTACTTCTTCTGGTTTCGGGCCATCCCGTCGGGAGCCTTCCGATCCGGAGCCTTCCGGCCAGGGACTTTCCTTAATTAGTTTGAGGGCTTGTTCGATGTAAATCTCGCCGGTCATCTCGCCCAGACTTGTCCGGCTCACATACTCATACCTTTTAAAACTATTAAAATCCACTTTTGTCAGCATATACCCAAACGCATCGTTGGTCAGGCCAAACAAAAAAGGCTGTTTTGTATTCATATGTCTTTTCACGTAAAACCCGATATTCGGTAGCGCCTCGCCGGGAATGGAGAGGATTTGAGCGGTGCCGATATTCAGGAGATTAAGCTGGGTGGCGATCCGGTTTTCACCGGCCATTTCATTTTTTATCGGTGATTTTTGTAGAATGTACCGCATGATCTCGGAATCTACCGGAAATTCTATCTTCCTGGCGGTGCAGTAGAGTTGTGGATTTTCCAGTACCGGCGCATTTTTCACAATTCTTAATGCTTCATCCGCCAGCAACTCGCCTATCCGTTTGCATTCATTCCAGTCGTTGGCTTCCTTTCCGTTTTCAAGCCGGACGTCCGCAGTCACCATACCCCCTTGTGCCCCATTCATAAAAACGGCCACTCCACCGCCCTGAGCCTCAATCCGGTCGTATAACGGGCCACATAGGTCGGGACTTAATATTCCCCGTCCCGAACCGATTACCTCGGGATGGATTGCATAATTAACCAAAGTGGCGATCGGAGTTCCTTTTTTGGCACCCGAAGTGGCAATTGCCTGTATTACCCCGCAACGCGGATCATAAAGTTGGTCTGCATAATAATTGTAAGCGATTTTCCCTTTGGCCTCACCTACTGCTATTTTCAAGGAAGCATCCTGCAGATTTTTAACGGCTTCATTTACGGCATCCGCAATTTGCTGCACACATTGATCCAGGTATTTCAAATCCGCAAATGACTCTCCTTTTTCATTCGGAAAACCATATGCATCCGGTCCGCTGTGGGTATGAGTAGCTCCGATCAGAATGTTTTCCGGTTTAATGCCTTTAATCAAAGCTCTTGATTTATTACCAAGTGCCGCAGGCCAGCCGAGATTGTCGACGTTCACAATGGCAATCCGGACATCGCCTTTTTCAAGAACTAAGGCACGGGCATACAGCTCGCCATTTTTCTCGGTTGATTTTTTGGGTGTACCAATGCCGCCGGAAACGGGCAGAAGTGGGTTTGGTGTGATCACCCGTACTGCCGCAGCTGCCTTGAAATGCTGCGCAGCCAGGCCGTGAAACAAACTAAAAACAAAACAGAGAATGAATGCGATTGTGATTTTCATCTCAAAGAATGTTTGATTCGTCTTTTAAAAGTAAACCGGAACTGTCGGTACAAATCGGACAGCCCCGGTTTCAATTACTTCACCTTAATTCAAATTACACTACCAGGGTTTGCCAGTTCCTTGTATCAGCCATGGTTTCGACCAGGCGCTATTTCCTTTGTCGGCCTGAGAATAAGCGGTTATTTCCAACTTACTCACCGCCGCCTCTGCATTTGCCTTGTTGATACGCAGCTCATCCTGCATGTAGTAGAACCTTACCGGCAACACATTTCTTTTCGCCGCAGGGCCTGCTTTCAACTCCGGAAAACCAGTCCTTCTGAAATCAAACCAGGCTTCGGTTGCAGCAGTCCAGCTTGCGATCCATTTCTGTTCGATCACCTGCTTGATGGTTTTGTCAAAAGCAACGGTTGGCTGTGCGATGTAAGCAGCATACGAACTACCCACTGTCCAGGTTTCGAAAGAAGCCTTTATCGCAGCCTCATAATGGTCTTTTGCGACACCGGCAGACCAGCCTTTCAGTCCGGCCTCCGCAAGTATAAAATGTACTTCGGCCGCAGAGATCAGACGTGCTTTCAATAATGGCCCTTTTGCAGCTTTATAAATGTTGTTCAAAAACGACACGTGCGGGTTGAACGAAGTCTGCCCGGGAGTTGGGTTCAAATTGTAAGCCGATGGCAAAGCGGAGAAGCTCGTCGGCAGGCCTACGTATTCAGGATCCGTGTCATAAAGTGTATTTTTCACTTTATCCGGAGAAAGAATCCGTTTTCCATCTACAATTTTGTCCGTTCCGGCAGGCTGAGTTGCGTCAACGACTAATGGTATTTCAACCTTATTAGCCCAGATACCCAATCGCGGATCTTTCAATATCTGTAACTTTTCGACCAAAGTAGCAGCCATTTTAATGCGGCGATAATTGCTCCCGCTCGCATCAATAACTGCATTTGCCGGCCAGGCGTCTGCTTCGGTGTTACCAGGAAATGACATCGTAGCATCATCGGAATTGCTGGTAATGATCGGGTACATCGCCGCATTGCCTGCGATTTTTTCGATACCGGCCTTGGCAATATCGGGCTGTTTTGAAGAGAGACGCATGTAGTAACGCAGCAGCAATGAATTTGCCATTTTCCGCCATTTGGCAGGGTCGCCGCCGTAGTATACATCTACATTGTCAACGATTCCAGGGTAATCCGCTCTCGCTTTGGAAAGAAGTGTATTGGCCTTTTCAAGATCAGCAATAATGCCCGCGTAAATTTTATCCTGCGTGTCGAATGCAGGCAAGATATTCTCAGTACCACCGGTTTCTCCTTTTAGCGCATTGGTGTAAGGAGCATCTCCCCACAGATCTGTAATGAGCCCGAACATGAAGGATTTCATCACTAGAGCAACTCCCTGGTGAAATTCATAATTCAACTCAATAGCCCTTTTGTATAAAAGGTCATTGGTTCTCAAGATGTCATAGTACTCGTTCCAGCTTTGGTTTCCACCCCAGTCGTAGTCATTATGACCACTGGACCAGGCATCCTTCTGAGTATGTTGTACAACTCCGGCGATATCCTGATAACCCAGGTTGACGTACCTTTTTGCAGCTTCGGTCAAAACAGTCGGCATAACCAGATTCGGGTTAACGCTTTCCGGACCCACACCGTTGGGGTTTTCGTTCAGCTCTGAGAGATCTTTACAGGAAAAGACCAGACCAGCCAGAAGCAACGGCATGATGAGAAATTTTTTGCTAAATAGTTTCATGAGTTTATTTATAATTAAATAGACTATCTGATTTAAATTAGAATGTTAACCCAAGTTTGAAACCGATTGGCATCACCCACGGAGTCACATTATAGCGTTCGATTCCCTGCTTGAACTGGGTCCCAGCCTGCGCACTTGATTCCTGCTGGAATGCCATTTCAGGGTCGATACCGATCTTGGCTTTGGTCCAAAGGATAATGTTGCGGCTATACACGGCCACGTTCGCATTCTGCAGACCAAGTCTTTTTACAAAACCGGATGGCAGGTCGTAACCCAGTGAAACTTCGCGAAGCTTCACAAAAGAGGCGTCAAACGTTGCTGCGCGCGTGAAGTCCCATGGATAATTGTCTCCATAAGGAATGTATTTGGTACCAGGCCCGCCAAGGTTTTCAACATAACCCGTGATATTGCCCTCTGCATTGTATTCGGCAATCACACCTGGGTTGAATACTGCGTAATCATAAGTATTTCCGCCATATTCGAATGGGAAACCACCATATTCCTTGGTTGGCCCACCCACGATGTTGAACTTGTTCCCTTCAATAACCACCTTATTGTTATTGACAAGGTAATTTCTTAATTCATCGCCGCTCATTCCATTTGGATTGATCAGATTGTCAAGAAAACGTTGCGATTTCAAATCCGATTCGCCATAACGATACGTTTGCGATACAAAATCACCACCATTTCTCCAGTCAAATGTCATGTTCAGAGAGAAGCCTTTGTAAGACACTGAAGTTTGCATACCCAGGATAAAATCCGGATTGAAGTTTCCGATCTTGTTACGCGAGTTGGCTGCGCTAACACTTTGCCACGAACCGTTCTCATCCAGGATTGGATAACCATAATAAGGTGATGCTTTGTCCTCAACTGTCACGATTTCAGAATCGTACAAATCTCCGATCTGCTCCCCTACATACGTCCATGCACCACCTTTTGCATCCGTCCAGAGCGTGTAGAAATCAAGTCCTTCTGTGAGTGATTTGATCGTCGTACGGTTTCTCGACCAGTTTGCATTCACATCCCATCTCCATCCGTTTTTGTCAATCGGTGTTCCGCCCAGTGTGAATTCAAGCCCTTTACTTACCAGAAGGCCTGCATTGATCTTCTTATTGGTGGAGCCACTTGAACCCGGCAGCTTGGTTGGGATGATCTGGTTACGGTTTTCAACCTGATAATAAGTGGCTGAAAAACGTAGCTTATTCCGGTATAGGTTGAGGTCAAGCCCATATTCATAAGAAGTAGCGATTTCAGGTTTCAGATCAGGCAGAAGAATGGTCCCCCCTTTGTTCAACCTGGTCACACCATCCCATGCACCACTGTTTTCCAGCGTGGCCAGAAGGTTATATGGATCTGTGTCATTACCAACCTTTGCCGCGCCACCTCGCAATTTGAACAAGCTGATCGCATTGGTCATAGGCACCATTTCATTGATCAACAAGCTGAGTGAAGCAGATGGATAAAAGTACGACCGGTTCGCTTTTGGCAATGTACTCGACCAGTCATTCCGGGCAGTAAGGTCAAGGAAAACCATGTCTTTAAATCCGAGGTTAGCCAATCCGTACGCACTGAACACCGCACGTTGTGACCTGTAGCTTTCATAACGCAGACTGGCAGGAGCAATGTTCGCAATGTTGAATAAGCCTGGAATAACCAAACCAGCACCATTTTTGGTCGCGGTATTCAGATCGCTGTTTTTCTGATAACGTGTGTTTCCACCCGCTGAAACGGAGAAGCTGAAATCGCTGATGTCTCTTTTATAAGTTGCCAGGAAATCTGCATTTCTTTCAAACCTCGCCAGGTTGATGATACCATAAGCACCGCGGGCGTCATTGGTATAACTATTCCCGATTTTCGTCTCACGCTCCTCACGATACGTATCCAACGAATACCGCCCCATTAAGCTCAGATGCGGGGTGATCTGCCAGTCTGCTTTCAGGTTTCCGAACACGCGGTCACGGACAAAGCTGTTGTTCACTTCGTAAGCAAGGAAATAAGGGTTGTTATAATCACCAGGTGCTTGTGAAAATTGTTGCAAACCCTCCTGACCAGGAACCCAATAGTTTCTCAGATCACGTATATCGATGTGCGGTGAAACTGCATAAGCCCATTGCAACGGGTTGGCGCCTCTGTTTGTTGCCGGGCGGTTGTTGGAGTTGTTACGACTGAAATCGATGTTGGAGCTTACCCGGACTTTATCGCTCAGTTTCACAGAAGTGTTCAAGCTCAGCGAATTACGGAACAGGTCCGAATTTGGAATAATCCCTCTGTTTGACATATTGGAATACGACAAACGGTAATTCACCAGATCCGTGCTATTCGAAATTGAAACGCCATTGGTAGTGGTGATACCGGTGCGCACGAAGTTCTTTACATTATCCGGGTGCGAAACCAGTTCCGTCGCGATCGGGTTACCATTCGCATCATTCGGACTATTCCATTGAATCGCTTTATAGCCTTTATCCAGCTCCGGACCAACTCCACCCGCCGAACCTTCCTCGATCTGCAGAATGCCACCGGGAAATGGATTGTTGTCTGGCGTAAATGGCAAAACCCCTGTTGCAAACTTCGAATGCATGTTCAGGAATCTGTAAGGCTTGTCGAATACGGTATTTGAATTGACCGAAACCGTCATTTTCTTGGCTTTATTGCCACTTTTTGTGGTGATCAAAACAACACCGTGACCTGCCCGTGAGCCATACAATGCAGCTGCATTTGGTCCTTTGAGGATCGAAACACTTTCAACATCGTCGGGGTTAATGCTCGAAATCGCATTTCCATAATCCACACGGTTATCGTTACCAATCTGGCTGATGTTGTTCAGCGTGTTGGTGATCGGAACACCATCCACTACGAAAAGTGGCTGATTATCATTACTTAATGAAGTAGCACCGCGGATGATCATGCTCACGGAAGAACCTGTTCCACCTGTGGAGCTGATCGTTACACCCGGCACTTTACCTGCCATGGAATTCAACACATTTTCCTGAGCCACCCGGCTGATGTCTTTCCCATCTATTTCGCCCACTGAATAACCCAGCGACCGTTTTTCACGGGAAATACCCAGTGCGGTAACAACAGCCTCGTTTAAGGTTTCTGCACCTTCAACCAGTGAAATATTGATGACAGACTCATTACCAATGGTAATTTCCTGTGTTTCATGACCAATGTAGGAAAACACCAGGACCGGCTTGTTACGCTCATCAACCGTGATCGTATAATTTCCACCCGCATCAGAAGTCGTACCGATCTGCGTGCCTTTCAGGATCACGTTGACGCCGGGCATCGCTGATCCGTCTGTTTTGGCCGTTATTTTTCCTCTTACGGTTTTATCCAGAACCTTTGCATTCAGTGCCTGCGAAAAATCGGGCCTGATGAGAAGAGCAGCAACGAGCAAACACCAAAGCATTCGCCTGACATTAATAATAGAATTTGGATCCATAGTTTTTGAATTTAAGGTGATTGTCACAAGTCATGAACTGGAAATAGAGCTGGTAAAAATGAATAGTAAAGAAGCTTCTAACTGGTGTCCCGGGAAAACCCGTCAATTCTGTTTACATTACTTTGAAACTCAATGCAAGTACTATCTGGTAACAATTATTTAATTCAGGGGGAAGAGTCTGCCGGATCCTGCTCCGAATCCCCAGTCTGAGCCTCCCCAGGCCGGGGCTTCCCCGACTGGGAGGCCCCATTTGGATGATTTGCATTCAGCAGCTCATTGAAATAGGTTTCGAGCGCATCTGAATAATCCTTTTGCTCCTTCTCACTGGAAATACCTTCAAGAAGTTCCGACAATTCCTTACCCGAGAGTTTGTTGCTGATCAATTTTTGGATCAATTTTTCAGCCCGGGATAGTGACATAATATTAGCTGGTTTAGTCTGCGTTGAATACTACTCTTTGTATTTAAAAGACTATTCGCGGGGGAGGTTTTTCTTCTGGCTACGGGAATACTTAGCACAGAAACTCTGAACGATTTAACATTATACCGTTAAATAATTCCTGCTCACCTAAGAGTATTTGGGTTCGTAGATATTTCAATAGTTGGCTTATCCTGCCAACTATTTCTTTGACCCCCATACTCACATCCTTCAAAAACTTGGCCCCCAGCTTGCCACAAGCCGGCAAAAACTGCCTATGAGCAGGTTTAGGTCATTTTTTACTAAAAACAATTAAAGGATGAAAATTCATTACCTGTTCTCGTTCTCATTTTTACGCTTGTCCTATCAAAAGTGTTTGGGCAACTGAAGCCCGCACAGGACAGCATCAAATCAGCTGACAATCCGGTGTTTTCATTGCTAGCACAAGAGAATGTGCCCAAGCCTCCACACACCGTACAAAGTCCAAATACCGCAGCGCTAACCCTAATGATGCCACGGGCACATTCATTGACACCGAGCCCGACGAATATAGCTTCATTGCCCCGGGACTTTCGGGCAAGTTTTATTTGGGAGCGATGGAATTTGGAAAGTTCAATGTGACAGGCCGGTTAAAGTCGAGCGGATCACCACACAAGGGATTCATTTATACACACCTTTTACGCCGCCGACCAATATCAAAAATGGTAATCCGTGGTTAGCGAAAGGTAACTACATGGAGCACTTTCAAGGTTTCATCATCACGGATGAGTTTGGCACACAATACACTTTTGGCGGAAGTGACATGGCTTTCATGGAATATAGCATCGACTTTTTTGAGCAGGGTACGGATACGTGGATTTGTAATGCCTGGTACCTCAAATCGATAGTCCGGCACACCGGTCAAGCTGTCAACTTTACCTATGAGAGAGGTCATTTGGTCAATCAGATGTATTTTTCAGTTTATAATAAGACTTCAAAAATTAATGGCGACTCATACTGGCCAAATGGGTTACTCGACATCACGTCGAATAATAATAGCAAAGGTGGCTTCCTAAAAACAAGTTACAAATACAACTTTAATCTGGCAGATGCGGTCAACGTCGCAATGGTCGCGAAAAATATCGTAGCCCCGGCTCGTGAAGTTTTCCATTATACCGGATCTGACGCGCTGCCCTCTCCTATCAAGCTGACCACCATTAGCTACAATGTGTTCAATGGGCTTTATCTGCCTCAAATAGTGACAAGTAAATATGGAAACTCCGCATCATCGTACACAGACGCCGAATTCCTCACATATGACGCCCGTGGAAATCTCCTCACTTTCAAAGAACAAAATGGCCCGGTTAACAAGCTGGAATATTATGGTATTGCGGACATTGGGAAAACAGATTTGCTAAAAAAGCGAACAATTGCTGACGGAACTCTGGCAGCCCAAACGGTTTCTTACAATTACAAACCGCTGATTGGCGTAGAAACCATTCAGGACCCAAATGCGAAGACAATTTTTTACGAATATGATTTCTTTAATCGCCTGAAAAGTACGCTTACCAATAATGCTGGCGGATCTGTTCGCTCTTCTTTTTGCTACAATTACGCAGGTCAGATCGTGGATTGCGCAGCAATATCGCCGGCTGGCAGTGTTGCGGCCAGCACGTTGTTTTTAATGAGTTTGGGCAAATTTTGCAGAGGACGGATTATTATCCTTTTGGGTTGGAGATTGATCGGAATAGCCCGGTAACGAATATTAAGATTCGAAATGAAATAAATAGGTATTTGTTCAACGGGATTGAGCGCCAGCCCGAGACGGGGATTTATCAGGCACGTTATCGCGGATTGGATCCAGCCATTGGCCGCTGGATGCAAATTGACCCAAAACCAAATCTGTCTGTGAGCTTATATGCCGCCATGAACAACAATCCGGTGCGGTTCAGCGATCCATTAGGAGATACTACGATTGTCAATAACAGAGGCGTTGTTCAAAAACAATATGGTGGAGATAATATCATTTATCAGCAGGGAAGAAAGGGAACACTCACCCAAATTGGAGAGTTTGGCAAGTCTGTAGACATAAGTGGAATATTACCTAATGTCATGAAAGACAATAAAAACGCGGCCAAGATGATGGGGGCATTAGGCTTCGCAAATGCAGTACGCCCCGGAGGAAAGTGGGATTACAAAGATGTCAGTGCTCAAAAGGGAAATCTTTTCGGAGCTGCTGCGCAATACGAAAAAAGCACAGATAGGGTAACCTCTTTTACTTCCGGGAAGTTAAACTTCATTGAAGGCGGTGCTGATTTCGGGAACTATAACTTCGGTTATACCGGACGATATGTTGGAGGTGATGGATATAGCCCTGTGACATTATGGGGAGCGGCTGGTATTCTTCAAACGGGAAAAGATCTCATTAAGAAACTGGGATAAAGCAATTGGCGAATTTGGCTCAATGCTGCCTACGACCCGTCCACCACTTGGAGATGAGGCCGATGATTTTATTTGGACAACAACAGGAATGATCCATGCTGACAATGAAAAAAAGAGCAATTAAGAGTATTTTGATTCTGATCTTGATTATTGCAGGAGTTAGATTTTGTGATAATGTATACAAGTTCAATAAAAGTAACCACCAGCACACTGAGCGTTTAAGAGATACTATTTTCAAAGAGAAATTTGAAACTTTTAAGGGGGGAGTTCTCATGACGAACGACTACTCCTATTATGTAACTGATTCAGTAACATTTAGAAAGTTTATTGGTCAATGTGATGAAAAGGAGCTGTATAAATGCGAAGTACTTGGAGATACGATCAAAGCTGTAAAATATTCACGGCGTATTCGTTACGGAAAAGAAATAGCGATCGACAGTGTGTATTTCTCAATCAAATCACTTCAAAACGATGGGAGATTCGACTAATGTTTAGTAAGCGTGGTGAGGCCTGGATATCAGAAAGAATTGGATAAAGAGTACTTTGGGCAGTACCAAAATTACAGCCCTTGGTTACCTGACGCATATGGCATTCAGGTAAATGCATCCGCGAGCGGAATTTTTGGAGAAGCCGGATTCAATGCAGGTGTTGCTATGGATAGTCGAGGTATCGCGCCCTTCGTTTCAACCGGGATCGGAGTTGGATTGGCTCCTCCGGGGATTGATTTTTCTTTGCAAGTGACTATGAGTAAGAGAGCGAATAATTTAAGGCGTCATCGCAATTTAAGGTTCGTCGACGGGGTTGATATTGGAAATTCTTATGGCCTCGGGTTTGCATTTAGTGAGTCTCAAACTTCTAACGATAATACACTTTTCAATAGAGACCGAAACGGTTACAAGACCTACGGCTTTGGTGCTGGATTTTCATTTGGCTACAAGAGATCATACTCCACTTCATTTTCCACTGAAATTGATTTCAAAAAAAGATGATAAAAGATATAGTAAAAGCGACTATCATACTTGTAATACTGGCACAAGTTCTTTCATGTTACAATTTCAAAGAAGTCTCATGCGAAGAGGCTGCCGATGGGGTTAGGCTTGATTCGTGTAATGTTGTTGTTTCAGAGTTTTCCAAGAATGAATACAAATTCTATTTGCATGGAATTATTCCAGGGACTAACACAGCAAGTACTTTTAAAAAAACTAACTATACTTGGGGCTATTGGTTTGTTGATAAGATTGCCAAAGGTGATACGGTAGTGAAAAAAGGAGGAGAACTCCTATTTTACATTTATAAGAAAGATACAGTTCTAGTTTTTCCATTTGAATGCGATGGCAAAATCTATGAGTAGGCTAAAATAGCCAGCACCATCGGCATCCCTATTACGAGACAGAACAGGGCAGACATCCTGTTCTGTTAACCATCGCCATTTTCAGAGTCAAAAATTTTTACCCCACAAAACGAAACAAACACAACTATGAAAAATCATTCTACACACTTGGGTTACGCACACATGTATGTCTCATTTAATGCATTCACAATCTTATTATTCACCTTTTTAATCACAAATTCTAATCTTTTTTGCCCAAGCTAAACTCGTTGAAGGATATATTATCACAAATCAAAACGACACCATTCGGGGATTTATTAAAAACGAAGATTGGACCAGAAGTCCTCAGAACATTCAATTCAAAAAAAATGATGAAAAATTACTTAGAATTTCAGCCATTGATTTGAAAGGGTTTGTAATCACTTCCACAAATAACATATACAAAAGCAAAAAGATCGGCCTACTCGACATCACGCTACATCAATTGACAACAAAACACACCTACTGATTTTAGAATTTTACAAAAAACAGCTAGCCAGGTTTTGCAATGATGCCAGCAAATTTAAACGACCATCCCACCCTATCAGATCCTATATCTCAAAGACTATATCGAAGAATATAACAAGTCATTTTTAGCTCAAAATAAAATCTACTTAGCCGACCAGGCGAGAGTGGTATTTGATCTGGAAACAAATATGGGTTTGGAAAACTGGAATGAGCGCGGCTTCGTTGTACATAACAAGGTCACCTTGGGTTTGGTCTTAGAGTGAGCTTTCCAAGGAAGTTTCACAATCGTTTCATCAAGTTCAGCTATTTCCTTACCCCTAATGCACTCAGTGGATACAGCCAGGCACCATATGAAGAGACTCCATTAAAAACCATCGAGTTTGGGCTCGGTAGTTATTTTGGTGCCAGCATAATCCGGCCATATGCCGCATTTCATTATAGTGGTGCTTACCGGGGACGTCGGTCTGAATTTCTAGGTCTGCAGGCAGGGTTAAGTTACAAACGTCGCATTAACCTGGAATTTGGGCACTTCGCCAACTTCTATGCGATCATTACCGAAACTCCGTTTTTCGTACGACCAAGAATCAGCCTGCATTATATGATCAACCTGAATTCTCTTCAGCGCAAGGCTTCATAAATCGTTACCGTCCGCAGCCCCTACTCACTAACCTTTCCCGAATTTTCACCATATTCAGCCCCGGATTCGTTTGGGTTTGGAAATCTGGCTGTGAAGAATGAAGTTCTATAAGAAGATCTGTTTATTCGTAATTTTTTTGATCATTGCCGGGTATGCTCATGGACAGATTGTTACGGCAGATTCCAGTGGGCTTTTGGTTATCGGGGATGTACGCGTTGAAGGAAATCACCGCACCCGGTCGGGCATTATCCTGCGCGAAATGGCGATCAAAACCGGGGACACGCTCACCACTGCCGCGCTGAAAGAACAACTCGAAATCGACCGCAGGAAGGTTGTTAACACCAATTTATTCGTCACCGTCGAGCTGCTGACGCAGGCAAACGTCGATTCCGTTCGAACGGACATTCGCATTGTAGTGAAGGAACGCTGGTACTTTATATTTCTGCCGGTTTTTCAGCTTGCCGACCGTAACTTCAATGAATGGTGGTACGAACGGAAACGGGACTTGTCGAGAACAACCTATGGTGTTTACCTGAGCTATGGGAATGTGACCGGCCGGGCAGACAAGCTGCGTTTTCTGGCTGAATTTGGCTTTATTCCGAAATTTGAGCTGGCCTATTCACTGCCCTATCTGGACAAGGCGCAAAAAACCGGTATTACCATCGGAACCTCATACTCGCTCAACAAAACAACTGCATTTCGCACGTGGCGCGACAAACTGCAATATTTCAACAGTGAGGAGGTGAACCGGGAAAGGTTCTCCGCGTATGTGGCGCTTTCACGCCGGAATAAATACTATACATTCCATTCCGTAGACCTGCGATGGAGCCATGGGAATATTTCAGACACGATCGCCACCCTCAATCCCAACTATTTTCTGGACAGTAAAAAGAAACAGGAATATTTTCAGCTGACTTATACATTCAGTTACGACAAACGCGACAATGTGCAATATGCATTGTCGGGGCAGACGGCCGGCATCCAGGTTTCGAAATCGGGCTTGCTGCCTTCCGATGATATCAACATGCTTTACTTCTACGGGTCCGTTCGAAAATATGTCCCGCTGGGCAAGAAGTTTTTCTTCAATACCGGCTTCCGCGGGCGCGTCTCTTTTCCTAAAAGGCAACCCTATCAACAGACGGTCGGGCTGGGTTACCGCAATGACCTGGTGCGGGGATATGAACTATATGTTGTTGATGGTCAGGATTATGGTTTGATAAAAAATGAATTGAAATATAGGCTTTTTTCAACACAAAAACATCTTTCCTTTATTCCGATCAGGCAGTTTAACACCATTCCGCTGGCTGTATACCTGAATACGTTCGCCGACGCGGGTTACGTCAAAAACCATTATCCAGAATTCAGTAATACCAGGCTGGGCAACTCAATGCTTTACGGGGCAGGCGCCGGATTGGATATCGTGACTTTTTACAATATTGTTACGCGATTCAATTTCACTTTGAACGGCAAGGGAGAGAAGCGGTTCTTTTTTAATGTAGCGAGGGAATTTTAGTATTTCCGAGCGATTGAAATACGTCTAATGATTATATTGTAACTGAATCTTATGGAAAGGCATGACTATTTTACAACCCATTTTAACCTAACTGAATGCAAATAATTTCTACAAACATGAAAGGTTTACAAATCCGGTCCGCCGTATTTTTTTTAGTATTAGCCCTGATCAGCTGTGATACCAAAACCAATGAGAAAACGGAATCTACACCTGATTCGGTGGTTTTGTCACAACCCGCACCGGCCGACCTGAATAGTAATCAGTCTGCATTGCTGACAACAATCCTGGGCTCCGCCGAAGAGTCTCCCGAAAACGGCATCCTGAGAGGCATTGCTTTTGGCGATCCGCTCAGTAAGGTGAAGGCTACGGAAACATTTGAAATGTTTGAGGAAACGCCGGACCATCTCGGATATACTTCGGAAACCGCCAAACTTGAAACGATCGATATTCAGTATTTTTTCACGGGAGATAAAAAGGTAAATAAGATTACCGTGGATGTTTACCTGAATAGTCCCGAAGCTACAAAACAGCTGTGGAGCGCAGCAAAAGCTCATTTTACGAAAAATTACGAAACACCAAAAGAAGAAAAAAAGACAATATCCTGGAATACAAAATCAGTAAAAGTGAATATGGAAGATGTGTCGGAGGGTAAGGATTACGGCTTGAAATTCCAGTTTTCCCCAACTGATAAAACTGCACTAGCCGCAAAATAATCATTATGAAAAATCAAAAAACCATTTTATTAAGTCTACTTGTTTTATTGTCTTTCAGCGTTTTAGCTCAGAAAAAATCAAAGAAAGACCATGTAGTAACCATTTCCACGAGTGAAGGAACGATGCGTGTGATCTTGTTTGACGAAACACCCAAACACAAGGCGAATTTCCTTAAACTGATCGATGAAAAGTTTTATGATGGCTTGCTGTTCCACCGGGTAATCGATGATTTCATGATCCAGGGTGGCGATCCTAATTCACGCAACGCCAAGCCGGGCGAGTTTCTTGGAAAAGGCGATAATGGCTATAAAATTCCTGCGGAATTCAGTCCCAAGTTGTTTCATCAGAAAGGCGCTTTAGCAGCTGCAAGGGACAATAATCCTGCAAAAGAATCCAGCGGATGTCAATTTTACATTGTCCAGGGCAGGAAATGGAGTAAAATTGATCTGGACAAACAAGCCGCACGCGCTGCCAGAAAATTGACGGCTGAGCAACGAAAGGTATATGAAACGATTGGCGGAACACCGCATTTAGACGGTGCGTATACCGTATTCGGTCAGGTAATCGATGGCATGGAAGTGATGGACAAGATCGGCGCTGTCGAAAAAGACGAGCGTGACCGGCCTGAAAAAGATATATCCATGAAGGTTTCGGTGAAGAAAATGAAGAAGAAAAAGATCACCAAAAAATACGGCTGGGATTACAACGCTTAACGTTTTTGCATTGAAAAAAAGACGGATACTGATTACAGGGTCAAACGGCCTGCTCGGGCAAAAACTAGTCGAGCTACTCACGCAGCAAGCTGGTTTTGAAACAATTGCGACAGCAAAAGGACCAAACAGATTACCAATTACCGGCGGCTACCGCTACATGGAAATGGATATTACAGATCCTGACCAGGTAGAAGCGGTATTTGGTGAAACCCAGCCGGAAATCGTGATCCATACTGCTGCGATGACCAATGTGGATCAATGCGAACTGGAAAAAGAAGCATGCTGGAAGCTGAATGTAACCGCGGTCGAAAACCTGATACAGGCCTGCAAAAAATATAATGTCTTTTTACAGCACCTTTCTACCGACTTTATTTTTGATGGTAAATCCGGTCCGTATAAAGAAGAAGACAGTCCCAATCCAATCAGTTTTTACGGATGGAGCAAATATGCCGCAGAAAAAGCAGTGATCCATTCAGGAATTGAATGGGCGATCGCGCGGACGGTTTTGGTATATGGCATTGCGCATGATATGAGCCGCAGCAATATTATTCTGTGGGTCAAAAAATCCTTGCAGGAAGGAAAGCAGATTAAAGTCGTAACCGATCAGTTCAGGACGCCCACCTTAGCGGAAGATCTGGCAATGGGGTGTTTTCTGATTGCAGAAAAAAAGGCGCAGGGAATTTTCCATATTTCAGGAAAAGACTTTCTGACGCCTTTTGAAATGGCTATAATGGCCGCTGACTATTTTTCTCTGGACAAATCGCTCATTTCCCCCACCGATGCTTCGGTATTTACCCAGCCCGCCCGCCGACCTCCGCGGACGGGATTTGATCTGACAAAATCCCGTGAAATTTTAGGGTATAACCCTCATTCTTTCGAGGAAGGAATTGCCATTCTGGCCGGACAAACGGGCATTTAATTAATATAGCTTTTCATAATATTCCCGCGCCATCCGGTCCGAGTTGAAATCGACGCTGACATCGTTCATGCTTTGTAACGTCATTTGCTTCCACTTTTCCTGATTCGTATAATAGGTCGGAATAACATCCGTTTCGAGCTTTTCCATCAGATTATCACAATCCTGTTTGTTGATATCTTCGCCAGTAGCAACGGGCAAAATGAAGGAATTTTCACCATCTCTGGCAAATTCGCAGATCCAGCCATCATAAGTCGAGAGGTTCAACGATGCATTCATCGCAGCGGTCATCCCGCTGGTACCCGAAGCCTCACGGGTTACGACCGGCGTGTTTAACCAAATATCGGAACCGTCTTTCAGTAACTTGGACAAGCCCAGTTCATACCCGGTGAGAACAGCCATATTTGGAAAAAGATGGCTCAGGTAAAACAAATGATTGAATGTATTGATTGCACCTTCATCTTTTGGATACGGTTTCCCAGCCCAGATCACCTGAACCGGTTTCTCGGTATCGCTCATCATTTTCCGGAAACGTTCGAGGTCCCATGCAAGCATATCCGGTCTTTTGTAAGCTGCAAACCGGCGTGCCCACACTATCGTAAGTATTTCAGGATCAAACAATTTACCACTCTGATCAGCAACTGTTTTAAACAAAAGCCTTTTCAACTCTTTTTTCCTGGAAGTAATTCGTTCGGTATCGCCGGCCAATCTGGCTTGTTCAAGCTCTGGGTCAACCCAATAACGGTTGTTTTGTGCATTGGTAATGTGATCGATCGGCGCCAGGTTTGGAAATGCTTTCCACATCTGCCGGGACACCTCGCCGTGTAATTTCGAGACGGCATTCGCTTTTCTGCTGAGACTTAATGCAGCGAGAGAATGGTTAAAAATTTCACCTTTCGTGCCGCTGATTTTCCGGACCGTTTCAAGATTTAATCCTGAAAAAAATCCGAGCTTTTCCAGGAAATGAATATCATGTTTCTCATTACCAGCTTCCTCGGGCGTATGTGTTGTAAATACCACCCGTTTTTTGACCTCCGCTATTTTTTTATGTTTTTTAAACAAATGGAAAATCCCGGAAACCGCATGGGCCTCATTGAAATGATAAACCTGGGGCTCATACTTTAATTCTTCCAGAAGCCTGGTCCCGCCTATGCCTAAAACCATACATTGAGCTACCTTATACGAAACATCGGCATCATAAAGTGAATACGAAATCGCCCGGGTAGTCTCATCATTTCCATCCGTATCGGTGGTTAACAAAAACAATGGAGCTGAGTTAAACACGTCCGGCGCAAGGTAGTAGGCCGCAATCCAAACCTGTTTGCCCATCATCGGGATCTGGAAGCGTATGCCCGTATCTGTCAAAAATGAATACATTTTTTCATGAAATTCCGGCTGCATACTCCCGTCCTTTTTTCGGCCCTGGTCGTAGTACCCGTACTTCCAAAGCATTCCGATCCCGATCACATTTTGTTTCAGGTCGTAAACGCTGCGCATGTGCGATCCGGCCAGAAAACCCAGTCCGCCTGAATAAATTTTCAGGGCCTGGTCGATGGCGAATTCCATTGAAAAGTATGCTACTGATTTTTTGTATTGATTATCCGGAGTGAATGGATGCTGGTAGGGAATTGAAAAAGACGATTGTGACATCGGAAGCATTTTTGGTGAGAGTACGATTTCTGAATGAACAAACTACAAAATTATGCCATGTTCATTTTTGAAATTTAGTGATTCACACGGATTTCCCGCAAATCAAAACCCATTTTTCCATTTCTGCGCGATTGCAATGGCCGTATCAAGCATTGCTGGTTCCCATTGTTCAACATTCCATTCAGAGTTGGATAATGCCGAACTTTCCAGCCGCATTCGGGCATCGGTCAGGTCCCTGGCATTTTCCAGAATGTAGGAGAGTTCGGTTTGCTGATTGTATAAAGGCAGATCTTCCGGCGGCACTTTGTCGGGAATTACCCCAATCGCAGGAAGAAAGTTATTTGTTATGGAATTGATGTGTGCGCTTGATTCCTTCTTAACAATTCCATCCATTCTCAGGAAATCATTCTGAAACGCTACCCGCCGACTTTCCGAATCCAATGCAGTTCCAAGCTGTTCCAACACCACATATTTCAGATTTGCGCATTTCGGAACCGTGCGTTTCAGATAGTCAAAAACCTGTTCGGGCACGGATTCGTCGTGTGTGTCGCGTCGCACAATTTTCCCGTGTGTATTCGAAAGATCGTCCCAGCTGCCCCCCGAAATATGTATCTCCCGAACCCGATCGAGCGGATAAAGCCGGATAATCTCATTAAATGGAATGCTGAAATTGTGGCTCTGGCAATACAAATTATGTAAGTCCAGAATAATAAAGCCATTCACGCTTTCAACCAGTTGGTTCAAAAAGTCGCCGTGCTTCTTTACTTCTTCGAGTGAATACGAAAACGCCAGATTTTCCAATCCCACCGGACAACGGCACGCATCCTGAATCCGTTTCAGACGGTCCGAACCAATGGCCAGAGTGGAAGTAGTTAATGGAATACCGATGGGTGCACCTTTATGGAAATCTGCCCCGGTCAGAAACCCGAAATGTTCCGAGATATGGTCAAAATGAAATTGATCGGACAGCTTTTTAAGCTTGTCCAGCCATTGCTGCTGCTCAGGCAGCCATTTTCCGGAAAACAGTGAAAAGTAAACTCCGTGCCCGACGAGCCTGTCGTTTTTGCTGAATTCGCCGATGAGGTCCGAAAACCACGATGGTATTTCATTGAATTTAAAAAGTGTATCGAACGACCATTCAATGGCATCCACTTTCTCCTGCTCGAATAATGGAAGAGAAGCCATCAGAATGTGGGCATCGAGGTTGCAGGCTATCGAGGAGTAAATCATCCCATTCCGCATGCGGGGCATGGATCTGATTTCTTCTTATTTTCTTTTTTTTCCCCTGGTTTGATGATGTAGTCCGTACATGCCACGGTAGACGTAATGGTGGCGATCGCGACGGAGACGGCGACAGCTTGTAAAATGGTTTTTGAGATTTTCATGGGTCAGGTATTAAGGTGAATTGAAATACCTGGAAAAGACAACGATCCGCGCAGATTGGTTGTAACTGTTTGTTTATTTTTAAAAACAAAAAAGGCCTGATTTCAAGAAAAAATCGGGCCTTTTACAATACAAACGCTAATGTTATTTCCCGAACAACCTTGCCCAGAAACCTTTGGCTTTGGTCTTCGTTTCCACGTATTTTTCAGACGCAACTTCCTTTAACTCTTCCAGTTCTACTGTCGCCTTCGCTTTGAGCTCAGCGGCTTTTACTTGCGCCTCAGCTAATTTCTCAGCAGCAATTTCCTTCGCGTCTTCAAATGCTTCCGCGGCATCTTCTTTGATATCCTCGAATTTTTCAGCAGCAATCTCTTTATACTCAGCAGCCTTCTCAGTCAGATCCGCTACAATTTCTTCTGCTTTTTCTTTTCCGGCAGCGATTTTCAGTTCTACCTCGTTCTGAAGCTGCTCGGTTTTAGCAGAGAATGCCGATTTCACTTCTTCGGTTTTTTCCGAAACTACTTCTTTCGCCTCGTCGATTTTCTCTGAGGCTTCTTCTTTCACCTCGGCCGCAACCTCTTTTGCATCCTCTACTTTCGCTTCAACAACTTCCTGAGCCTCTTCCGTTTTCTCTGCCACTACCTCCTCCGCCTTTTCAGCAACAAATTCCTCTGCTTCCTCAGCCCCTTCTTCTACGATCTCAGCGGTTTCTTCCACTTTTTCTTCGCCTTGTGCTTTCAGGTCATCGAGTGTTTCATAAACTTCCGATTTCACACCGTCGGCGGCGGCTTCGGTTTCTGCTACCTTTTCTTCTGCTACTTCGACTGCCTCATCCTTAATCTCCAGTACTTCTTCCACGATCTCATCTTTGGCTTCAGCGGTTGTAGCTTTCAGTTCTTCGGTTTTATTTCCCAGGGATTCTTCTGAATCACCCGGAATAATTTGGTCGTTTTCTGGCATGGGGACAAGGTTTAAGGTACGGGAAGTGATTTTGTTGAAATCGTAAGCTACAAAGGAGTTTGCAACGTTGCAAACAATCCGTCCACCTTTCTTTCACTCTAACCTTCTAATCATCAAATTTTTAACCAACTCAAAAAACGGCTCCGGCTGCAAGGTACGCCAGTTATTGAGCTGAAGCGTTCCACCATAATTGATGTAGTAGTCGAGCCTGAACTTTTGCCATTGTTCCTCCACATGCTCACGGAAACTCACCGCGGCAATCCAGCCGTCTTCAATTTCGTCAAACCATTCCGCGTAATAATCGTCTTCGCTCCCGTGAAAGTCAAAGACATTTTCACCGAGAAGTATGAATTTATTAATACCCTCGCCGATCAGCGGATCGATGACCTGGCGTTTGAAAAACATGATATCGTTGTGCAGCGTATCATTCCATTCTCCAAACATTTCGATGATCGAATATCCTTTATTATAGTCCGTATAAAGGATTTTGACATACAAAGTTTCCGACCCTATTTCGTCCCACAACGGATGAATGTAGTATCCGTAAATCGCATTTTCATAGTAATCCAGATTGTACTTGCGCCCGAAAAAAGGCGAACGTTCATCGTCACTGGCTACATAGTGTTTCTCCCAGTTATAATAGGGCTCAATTTCCTGCATGACAACAATTTGCTACGGATAATGGATAAATAATACTCAATTTAACAAAAACAAAAAAGGCTTAAACGATGTTTCGATCGCCTAAGCCTTAAAAAAGTGTACCGCTGACTGTTATAGCTCGCGGATCCAGATATTTCTGAAACTGGTCGTATTGTTGTGGTCCTGCAATTTGATCGGTCCTTTTCCGTGCGGAGTGATCGTCGGCTGACCTACATACGGTGTTGTGCCCTGGATCATCGTGTGGTTCTGAACGAGAACGCCATTGTGGATTACCGTAATGTATGGTGGAATGAGCATCTGGCCATCCTTATTGAAATGCGGGGCTGTATAAACCACGTCATAAACCTGCCATTCACCCGGCCCAACCGATGCATTTACCAAAGGCATCGTTTGTTTGTAGATCGAACCCGCCTGCCCGTTTGAATAAGTCGCATTGTTGTAGCTGTCGAGAACTTGTAACTCGTAAATTCCCTGCATAAAAATACCACTGTTACCACGTCCCTGGCTGCTGCCTTCCACTTTGGCAGGCGTGCGCCATTCGATGTGGAGCTGATAATCGCCAAATGATTGCTTGGTCTGAATGTCGCCTGATTTCGGAGCTACCGTTATCGCGCCATCTCCAACGGTCCAGGGAGCAGCAGCTTTCCCATCTTTCCCGGAAACCCAGGCATCCAGGTTTTTTCCATCAAATAAAACGATTGCATCGGAAGGTGCAGTAAAGCCTAAAAGCGCCGGTGTAATTTTTCCTGGCGTCACAATGCGTGGAACCGGGCTCCACAATTCACTCGACTCAGGAGTTTGCTTAGCGGGTTGCAACTGTGCATGAACAGCAAAAGCAGAGGCCAGGCCGAACGCGGTAAGAATCAATTTTTTCATCTTAAAAGGACTGTTTAGTCTAATAAACCATTGAAATAATATCAAAACACAACATTAAGTAAAAAGCATTAACAAACGCGATTCTCACCGAATTAAATGCAACTTTCCAAATTCTTATCACGTAATTTGCACCGCCTTCGGCCCGACTGGCCGGGCGCAAAATCTACAACAGACCAAGCTTACCTCAAGTATGTCCAAAATCAAGAATTCATTCTTGCATCTTATCGCTGGCGGCATAGCGGTATTTGCAATGCAACACACGTATGCCCAGCAACTTGTCCCTCTGAACGACCTCAGTGCGTTTACTACCAAATCCGACAACTGGAAAATCGTCGGTAATGCCACCGCAGATATTTCGAAGGAAAACGTTTTGACCACAACACCCGGAAAAGGCGTTCTGGCCTGCTTTCATGAGAAAGGAAAATATGGCAGTCAATATGAACTCATTTCCAATTTCAAACACGGTGACCTGGACATAGAGCTAGACTTTATGATGACCAAAGGGTCCAACTCAGGCATTTACCTTCAGGGAAATTACGAAGTTCAACTTTTTGACAGCTGGGGTAAAAAAAATGCCATATACGGCGACAACGGCGGGATTTACCATCGCTGGGACGAGTCGAAACCGGAAGGTGCCAAAGGCTATGAAGGCTATGCGCCGCGTTATAATGTATCGAAAGCGCCAGGACTTTGGCAAAATATCAAAATATCGTATCAGGCACCCCGCTTTGATGCAAACGGCAAGAAAATCTCCAATGCGGTTTTCCTTTCCGTTGTTTTAAACGGAGTTACAATCCACGAGAATGTAGAAGTAAGCGGCCCGACCAGAGGTGCATTAACAGCCGAAGATGTAGCCATGGGACCGATCCGCATTCAGGGTGATCACGGCTCGCTGGCGATCAAAAACATCATTATTAATAATTTTGATCAAAAACCGGGAACATTGTCGGAGCTGACCTACAAAACCTATAATGGTGGTTTGATGGAAACGGAAGACCTTTCGAAACTGACACCTGCTGAAACCGGCAAATCGGAAGCATTGAGCTGGGAGATTTTGAAAGAAAACAACAACTATTCGTATACCTACACAGGTACCTATTCTGCTCCGACTGCGGGAGATTACAATTTCAAATTGCAGGCCTCCGGAAATTCCTACCTCAAAATCGACGGAAAATTCGTGATCGACGCGCAATGGAAAAATAACAATGAGTTCCGGAATGGCACGGTAAACCTGAAAGCCGGAGATCACTCCATTGAAATATTCAATAACAAAAGAGATGGCTGGATGCGTCCGGTACTGGGTTTGTGGGTAAATGGCCCGGGTTTCCGTGAAGTAGCTTACCATACCAAGAGCTCTGCCATGGCTGCCGGTTCCACCGATCCGATTTTGATCGGCGCGGGCACGAATACCATTACACGCAGCTTTATGGATTTCAAAAAAGATGATAAGTCGAAGAGACAGCGTATCGTACACGCGGTTTCGGTTGGCAGCCCCGCGAGCCTGCATTATACCTATGATCTGGACAAAGGAGCCGTACTGCAGGTTTGGCGCGGAGAATTCCTTGATGCTACGCCTATGTGGCACGACCGCGGTGACGGTTCGTCCCGGCCACGTGGAAGTGTGACCGTACTAGGCAACGACATGTTGCTTGGAAAAGCATCCGGAAAAGGGAAATGGGTAGCAGATACTACCGGCAGCGGTTACCGTCCAAAAGGGTATGTACTCGACGAAATGGACGTTCCAACCTTTCAGTATCAGGCATTTGGCTCAACCGTAACAGATTATGTTTCCGTTGTCAATAACCAGTATTTTGAGCGCATTGTGAAGGTTAACAATCCTGCAAAAGGTCTTGTGGCAAGATTGGCAGACGGTGCTACCATTGAGAAAGTGTCCGATGGTTTGTATGCGGTGAATAATAAATCGTACTACATTCAGCTGGCTGACAAAAGCATTAAACCTGAAATCAGGACTGCGGATGGTTCGCAGGAATTACTGGTACCGGTCACCAACGGTGAAGTAAAATATTCTATCCTTTTTTGATATAATCCTCATACCGAATAGATAATGAAAAAAATTGCTCAGATAGCATTCCTCCTTTTGGCAGCCCTGACCACGCTTAAAGCGCAGGAATCTCCAAAAGAAGAAGATTTTTATAAAATCATTACACCACCGATTCCCGAAGGAATTATCCTGGAAGTGGGTGGATTGACTACAATGCCAAATGGTTCTCTGGCGATTTCAACCCGTCGTGGTGAAGTCTGGATCGTGGATAACCCTACCAGCCGCACGCCTTTTTTCAGAAAATTTGCAACGGGTCTCCACGAGATACTCGGACTTGCTTATAAAGAAGGCGCATTATACTGCGCGCAGCGCGGTGAATTGACCAAACTCATCGACAAAAACGGCGACGGAAAAGCGGATGTTTACGAAACGGTATATGCGTGGCCATTGTCGGGACATTACCACGAATATTCATTTGGCCCGAAACTGGCGCCGGACGGAAGCTTTTTTGTGAGTGGTAACGTGGCATTTGGCGATGAAGAATGGTGGAGAGGCGAAAGCCGCGTACCAGGCCGTGGCTGGATTTTCCACATTACCAACGATGGCAAATACGAACCCTACGCAACCGGAGTCCGCTCCCCGGCGGGTATCAGTATGCTGAATGGCGAATTGTTTTATACCGACAACCAGGGTGACTGGATGGGTACCGGCGCGATTTTCCAGGTTAAAAAAGGTGGTTTTATGGGCCACCCGGCTGGTTTGAAATGGGCAGGATTACCCAACTCACCTGTAAAACTGACTGAAAAGCAATTTTTTGCAGAACGGGACAACCGTCAGACGAAAGATGATAAAGGTCGCGCCATTAAGCCTGAGAATACCCGGAACGAAGAGCCTCAGTTTTTGTATCAATTGAAACAAAAATATGACATGGTGCAACTGCCGGCGGTTTGGCTTCCGTATGGTGTTCACGGAGTGTCTACTTCCGAGCTGATCCTGGATGATACCAAAGGAAGTTTCGGGCCATTTACCGGGCAGGTATTTGTAGGTGACCAGGGACAAAGCAACATCATGCGCGTGGTTCTTGAAAAAGTAAAAGGTGAATATCAGGGAGCCAGCATTGGTTTCCGCAGCGGATTCCAGTCGGGTGTGCTGAGAATGGCATTCGACAAAGACGGTTCGATGTTCGTGGGTGAGACAAACCGCGGCTGGGGATCGGCAGGTGATGCCAATCAGGGATTGCAACGTCTGGTCTGGAATGGCAAAATACCTTTTGAAATGTATACGGTGAAAGCGCAGCCAGATGGATTTGAAATTGAGTTCACAATGCCGGTGGACCGCAAGTCGGCGGAAGATCTGGATTCTTATAAAGTGAGCAGCTACATCTACAAGCATTATCCGGTTTACGGCAGTCCGCAGATCAACCTGACAGACGTGAAAGTGACGGGTGTAAAAGTATCGGATGATAACAAAAAAGTGCGGATCGTACTGGACAAAATGCAGCAGTATTACGTCCACAAAATCCAGCTGGAAGGTGTCCGCGCGGCTACAAATAGCTGGTCACTGGTTCATACAGATGCATACTATACTCTGAACAATATTCCGGATGGTGAAAAGCTGAAAGTATCGGAACTTAAAACCGGACGGTCTGGAAACGCATCGGCATCCGTTTCTGCAACTCCTGAAAAAGAACACGTTTCTCCGGATGGAAAAGGCAAAGCCGCCGCAGGTAATGCAAAAGTACCGACCTGGGCAGAAGTGAAACCGATTCTGGAAAAAAATACCTGTCTTGCCTGCCATACTACCGACAAAAAAGTAGTCGGCCCATCCTATACCGATGTGGCAAAACGGAAATACTCGAACGAAAAGATTGTCGACCTGATCTACAATCCGAAACCTGAAAACTGGCCTGACTACGCTACCCCCATGCCGCCAATGCCGCAGGTTTCGAAAGCAGATGCTGCTAAAATTGCGGCGTGGATCAATTCACTTGCAAAATAACCAACCTGAGTTTTATCGTTTTAAGCATTGGGAAGACTGCCTGCGATCGGGCAGTCTTCTCTTTTTATGGAGGTAATACATTGATTTTTAATATTTATATTCACATCATAAATCAGATCGATGCGTGTGACTTGTACCTTTTGCAGTTTAAAATGCGTTAGTTGATATTGATTATCGCTCGTCAACTATGTCGACCCTACGTGACCAATCCTTTTTAAAGTCAGTCAAAGGCAAAGTCCTTCTCGGATTTTTTGTCGCTTTTACTGCTATCGGCGCTTCCTGGATTATTACGAATTATGCTTTCAATGGAATGCTCGAGAACCTTTCCAGTTTGTCAAATCCCGATGATAAACTGAGGCTGGTTAATAAAATCTTCAAAAATATCCTTCTGCTCGATCATTTACAGAATGCCCGTAAAGTCAAAGGAGAGGAGCATAACGAGCAGTTGTTTGAACAGTCCGCCGAGCTGATGGCAACCCTGGACTCATTAAAGATGCTCAGCCTCGAAGATCCGCATCAGATCATTCGGATCGATTCAATGAAAAAGATCATCCTTGCCCGGGAAAAAATCTATGGCAATTATGTGAAAGTCCGGACCAAGCTTGTAAATAATAAAGCACTGGAAGATGAAGTGAAGAGCATTTCAGGTTTGATCACAACCACGAAGAAAAAGCCGGACAGTACGGTTGTAAAAACAGAAAAAAGAACCACTACCACCACCGTATACACCGAAACACCCGATTCCATCCAGAAAGCCCGTGAGAAAAAAGGCTTCTTCAACCGGGTTTTTGGTAACTCAAAAAAAGCGAAAAAAGTAGTCCCCGCAGAACCTACCAAAGTGGTTCAAAAGCAGGAAGTCAATATTCAGGTGGATACAATTACCGTCGCCCAGGAGGACAGTGCCATTGAAAAAGTAGGCGAGGCAGTCCAGGCCATCGAAAAATCGCAGAAAATCCGGACAACGAGTTTTATAGACCGGGAACAGGAACTGGCTACGGCCGGAAACTCGCTGGTAAAACAGTTGCTGGATGTGATGCAGGAAGTGGAAGGCGAGGTTTTGAAGCAGTCGGACCAGGAAGGATTGCAAACCCAAAACATCGCAAACCAGAGCCGCGAATATCTCAAATACGTAATGCTCGGTGTTTCTATCCTGATCGCGTCCCTACTCTACCTGATTTTTACCGACATCGCAAAAAGCAACCAGTACCGCGCGGAACTGGAAGATGCGAAAGAGGAGGCCGAATATCATAGTATGGCAAAACAACGGTTTTTGTCCAATATGAGCCACGAGATCCGGACTCCGCTTCAATCCATTATAGGTTACACCGAAGCTTTAAAAAAAGACGAAAAACCGAAAAAGCAGGATCTCGAAACATTGCACTCGGCGTCGGAGCATTTGTTATACCTTGTGAATGAGGTACTTGATTACAGCCGCATCATCTCAGACCGGTTTACATTTGAGAACCGTGTTTTCGCAATGAACCCACTTTTAACCGAAGTCGTGCAGGTTCTGAGGCCGACGGCAGTTGCAAAAGGTCTTGTATTGAGATTGGAAAATTCATTACCCGCCAACCTCTACCTCAACGGCGATCCGTTCCGGTTGAGACAGATCCTCTACAACCTTCTCACCAATGCGATCAAATTTACTGAGAACGGCGAAGTAGTCTTGAAGGTACATGGTGTTGACTTTGGCAACGAAATTCAGCTGGAATACCACATCACAGATACGGGCATCGGACTTACGCCGGATCAGGTACAAAAAATATTCAATCAGTTTGAGCAGGCCGATTCTTCCATTTCCCGCCGTTATGGAGGCACCGGGCTGGGCCTCAGCATTGTAAAAGCGCTCGTGGAGGGCATGGGGGGCACTGTTAAGATCAAAAGTATTCCCGGACAAGGCACGACTTTTTCTGTCAGCAGCACTATGAAAAAGGCAGAAGCACTGGAACTGGCAGAAGAAACACCCGAAAGGAGTTACAACATTACCGGAAAGGTCTGGCTGGTAGATGATGACGCTTTTATACTTAAATGGTGTTCGTCCGTTCTGCAGATGAACGGTATCCCGCATACCTCGTTTTCTTCCGCGGAGGAAGTGTTGAGCAGACCGGGGGACAACCAGGTCCGGTTTGTGCTCACCGATATGCGCATGTCGGGAATGACCGGGGCCGAAATGGTGAAAAGGCTCCGCAAGAATGTACCCGATCACGTCAAGTTCTTTGTACTCACTGCGCAAGCTTTGCCTGAGGAGCGAAATAACCTGCTGAATATGGGATTTGACGGGTACCTGATGAAGCCGTTTCACTCGAAAGAGTTATTGGAACTGCTCGAATCGTCCTCGGTTCCTACAAAGTCCGTCTCCCCACCTGCACCGACGGCTGAAATCGATTTTACATCTTTAAATGAGATGACATTTGGTGATGAAAGCCTGATGCGGGAGATACTCGACCAGTTTGTAATGGACTCACGGAAAGATATAGACGCACTTCAAATTCACCTCGAAAATCGGGAGCTTCACATTGTACAGGAACTCATGCACCGCCTTGCCGGACGTATCGGGCAGATCGGTGCGAAAGAACTGTCGATCCGTTTTAGAAATTTTGAGATCGCTTTGCGGGACGACCCCTCACAGGTATCTGTTGCTGAAATGTGGGAGGTTGTGGAAAACGCGAAAATGACGATTGAGCAAGTTGAAGAGCGGGCACTTGCCTACTCGATATGATACTTTTCAATCTTGTAATAAAGCGTCTTGCGATCGATATTCAGCAGTTTTGCGGCTTTACTTTTATTATAGCGAACTTCTTGCAACACTTTTTCAATCATTTCCTTTTCGTGCGTTTCCTGCAATGCTTTCAGATCGGAACCGGCGGCGGGTTTGTGACTTCCTTCCATGGCGGTGATCATTTCTGCAGGCAATGCGCTCGAAGTTGCTACTTCTTCTTTGGAAAGTAGTACCAGCCTTTTTATTACATTATTCAATTCTCTGAGGTTACCCGGCCAGTCGTATTTCTGGAAGATATCCATTACCTCTTTGGAAAGTTCTTTTACATTCCTTCCCAGTTCTTCATTTGCTCTATCTACAAAATGCTGGATAAAAATGCCGATATCCTCCCCTCTTTTACGGAGCGCCGGGACTTCGATTTTAAACTCATTTAAACGGTGATAAAGATCCTCCCGGAAATCACCGCTGGCAGAAATGGTGATCAGATCTTCGTTGGTAGCGGCAATGAGCCTCACATTGACTTTAACAGGCTGCGTACTTCCAATTGGCACGATGATGCGTTCCTGCAATGCCCGCAGCAATTTGATCTGTACATCGTAGCCCAGGTTTCCTATTTCATCGAGAAAAAGCGTACCTCCGTCGGCAGCTTCAAACTGCCCGATTTTATCAGTTAATGCACCCGTAAAAGCACCTTTTTTGTGGCCAAATAATTCACTGGCCGCCAGGTCTTTTGATAACGAACCACAGTCTATCGCGACGAATGGCCCATTTGCACGCTTGCTGAGCTTATGAATGGACTTCGCGACATGCTCTTTTCCGGTACCACTTTCACCTTGGATGATCACCGACATATCGGTAGGTGCCACCAGCCTCACATATTCGTACAGTTGTTTTGAAATGCTACTTTTGCCCTCAATGTATTCGAGCGATTGCTTGTCCGCTTTTACATTGGATTTGGCTTTTGGGACAGACTTCACACTTGTCACTTCGCCTTTATTTAGCGCTTCGCGCAGTACCATCAACAGTTCCTCAGGATTAACAGGCTTTGTAATATAGTCGAATGCGCCGATCTGCATGGCGGTAACGGCCGTACGCACATCGTTAAAGCTTGTCATGATAAATGCAGCTGTGCGGTTTCCTTCGCTGCGTAACGTCTTAAGAAAATCGACTGAGTTCCCATCCGGCAACCGATAATCAAGCATCAATACTTCAAATGGATCTCCCGGATCACTTTCTTTTAATGCTTCCCTCGCTTCTTTCAGACTGGAACATACCTTTATCTGGTGACCATGCTTGCCTAGAAAGTTGCTAAGAAGCTTTGAGAATGTTGTGTCGTCTTCAACGAGGAGCAGGTGAGCCATAGGGTAATAATTTCAGAAAATAATACTTGCTAACGATCGGGGAATTGTAAAATTATAAAAACAAAAACCTAATCAACTTTCTTTCCATACTTATCGAGGTTCAAGGTTGCGGTTTCTTCGCCTTTCTTGATGTTGACCTCGTAATATTGAGAATTGTTGTCCCTCGTAACCAGGTATGCATTCGTAATTTTCCAATCGGCATATCCATCCCCGGCCAGGGCCGACTTAACTGCTTCCGGCAAATCTTCCGGCCTGACAGAAACTTTGGTTTGATCCGCTCCCAGGTCGAGCTGAGTCTTTTCTTTCATCGTGCCGGCTTCTACAGAAACTCCTGCCAGGAGCATCATCGCGGCGAGCATCAGATTTTTCATATTAATACTAAATTTTTCGATAAATATAAAGACTGCATTTAACAAATGATATTTCTACACGATTTACCGCCGGAATACCTCCGTCAAAAGCTCCGACAAACATCAGAATTTTAGTAAGATAAATACATAAAAATTGATAGGATATTGACTCAAATTAACAAAATTCAAAATTTTTTAGTTATTATATTTAACTGAACCTCATAATCCATTATATTTGAATCTGAAATAGTTTTACCGTTTTTTGTAGTAAAATAGCTACAAATCAAGAAATATAACCCTATACATTCATTTAATCCCAAAAGGATATTCCGCTCAACGTTGCTGATATCACTTATCGGTTAGTCTGAAAGCATTAAGAGTCTAGAAATAGACTCTTTTTGTTTTTTAAGCCCATCATACTGTCTTCAAATTTTACTGTAATTACAAATCGTCTGATCTAAAGCAAAAATAAGGTCGTAGGTCTTTTCAAATAATCTTTTCGACGAACGAGAAGAGACTCAGTAATCACCAATGCTATGATCAGATTGATGAAATCAAAAAACAACTCCGGTGAAAAGGAAGGTACGTCAGTAGTCAACAGACGCCTTTTTTTACGTTCCGCCGGACTGGCAACTTCACTAGGAACCATTGTTATCAGTGCAGCTTGTAGTGACGACGATCCGGATCCGATGATTCCGGGAACAGGCGATGCCGTTGATCTTGGATCAGGAGATATAGGCGTTTTGAACTATGCATACGCGCTCGAACAGCTGGAAGCTGCATTTTACACTCAGGTAATAGCCACCCCATACGCCGGCATGACAGATGCCGAAAAGACAATCCTGACCGATATCCGCGATCATGAAGTGATTCACCGCGAGTTTTTCAAAACTGCATTGGGCGATAAAGCAATTAAGGGACTTACTCCGAATTTCGCCGCCATTGACTTTACAAAAAGAGATGCGGTATTAGGTGCAGCCAAATTGTTCGAAGATACTGGCGTTGCTGCTTACAATGGCGCAGGAAAACTCATTAAAGATGACGGTTACCTTTTGCTGGCTGGAAAAATCGTTTCGGTTGAAGCTCGCCATGCCGCAGTTATCCGTGATTTGATCAAGCCAAAATCAGCTGACTTTGCTGGTGATGACATTCTTAACGGCGACGGTATGGACAAAGCGGTTGCCCCAGCCGACATTCTGGCTGCGGTGAAAGGATACGTAAAAGATACCATCACCGGAGCCAATGTAGGCAAATAATTTTCAACCTTATCTGATTAAGAACTAATGGATATTTTCAAAATAATAGATGATTTTCAAAGAATTGACGGCGATGCACTGGGGCGTCTGGAATATGCTTCCCGTCGTCATTTTATGAATCGGATTGGGTCGAAAGTAGCACAAGCTGCCGTTCCAACCCTTTTTGCTTCCATTGTTAATAAAGCATTTGCACAATCGGCCGGCGCCGTTGCCGTACTCAACTACGCGCTGACATTGGAATACCTGGAAGATGAGTTTTACAAGGCAGGTAATGCGGCTGCTAACCTCATTCCAGCTTCGGACAAGACCATTTTTACGCAGATCGGCAAGCATGAAACACAGCATGTTGCGTTTCTTGTGAAAGCATTGGGAACCAGCGCAATTGCGAAGCCAACATTTGACTTCAAGTATGGCGGCGCATTTGGTGATGTTTTTACCAATTATAAAACGTTCGTAACAGTATCAAGTGCACTGGAAGATACCGGTGTGCGTGCATATAAAGGTCAGGCTACCGCATTGAAGGCCGATCCCACGATCCTTGAATACGCATTACAAGTACATTCGGTAGAAGCCCGTCATGCGGCGGTAGTTCGCAGACTTGCAGCCACCGTTACCGGGAATGCGGCAATGAAAGGCTGGATCACCGGTAAGGAAGGGGCGGTGCCCGCGATCTATGCCGGCGAAGATAACATGACCCAAGGCGGAAAAGATCTGAAAGGCCTGGCTTCGAAATCGGATGCGGCCATTTCGGAAGCATTTGATGAACCGTTGTCAAAAGAAGCGGTACTCGCCATTGCGGGACCGTTTATAAAAGCATAAGTGTAAATTCTCCCTGTTGAACGCATACATACACTTTAATTAGTGAGTAAGGGTTCTAAAGTGTAACACACTATGTATAAAGCAGAGGTTGCCAAACGGCGGCCTCTTTTTTGTTTAAATCCGCCGGTAAGTTCAGACGAGGCGGTGGTTAACAAATATCGTTTGCTTAAATTTGAACGTTGTTGTATTTCATTCCAAAGCCCAACATGAACTCTGCGCTGAATAGAAGAGGTTTTCTGAAACAAACCGGCCTCACTGCTCTGGGTACCGCATTAGGTAGCCAGATTGTCTTTGCCCACAAGATACCCCCGGGCTATATCCCATTATTTCTGGACGAAAAAGATGCTTTGAAAGGCAAAAGCACGGAGATGATCGTGCAGGGTGACAAACCCTGGAATGTGGAGTCACCTGTCCATTTGCTAGACGACCGCATTACCCCGGTTGAAAAAATGTTCATCCGCAACAACGGGCTGATTCCCGAAAAGATTGACGTTGCCAACTGGACACTGACCATTGACGGAGAGTCCGTAAAAGCACCGAAAACATATACGCTGGCCGATATTAAGAAGCGTTTTAAGCAATACAGCTATCAGCTTGTTTTGGAATGCGGAGGCAACGGCCGGTCGGGGTTTCAGCCGCAGGCGTCGGGGAACCAGTGGGGACAGGGTGCGGTTCATTGTGCGACCTGGACGGGCGTTCGGTTGAAGGACATTCTGGCCGATGTTGGCTTAAAAAGTGACGCGGTTTACATTGGCTACCATGGTAAAGATCTCCATTTGAGCCGGGACCCAAAGAAAGAATCCATTTCACGTGGCGTGCCGATTGCAAAGGCCCTGGAAGATGAAACGCTTCTGGCCTGGCAGGTCAATGGAAAAGATATTCCGGAATTCCACGGCTATCCGTTGAGACTTGTCATCGGCGGCTGGCCTGCGTCTGTTTCCGGTAAATGGCTGAGTGGCATTTCTGTCAGGAACAAAGTGCATGACGGTGCCAAAATGGAAGGCCACAGTTATAAGATGCCCCGCAATCCAGTCGCGCCGGGAGAAGATGTGCCGCAGACTGATGAGTATTTTAAGATTATCGAGTCTATGCCGGTTAAATCGCTCATTACCTATCCAAAAAGCGGGGCGATGATCGGCCCGGAAACGGAGCTGGCTTTACGAGGTCACGCCTGGGCAGGTGACCATGCGATCAAGAAAGTGGAGGTTTCCATTGATTTCGGCGCTACATGGAAAGATTGCAAGCTGGAAGCTCCGGCAAACCGGCTGGCGTGGCAGCATTGGAATAGTAAAATAAAATTCCCGGTTAAAGGGTATTATGAAGTCTGGGTACGTGCGACCGACGACAAGGGAATATCTCAACCGATGATAGCACCGGCCTGGAATCCGGGAGGTTATCTGAATAACGCCTGTGAAAGAATCGCTGTCAAAGTAGGTTAGAATGAAAGAACTGATAAAAATAACGTCGATTCTGTTGGTCGCATTTGCATGGGTATCCAATGTATTTGTCGAAAAAGCATCTGTTTTTAAGCCTGGCGAGGCTGTGAAATCAGATACCTTGAAAAAAGACGCGGAAACCGGATTGATTGCCGATCCGAACTTTTATATGGTCAAAGCGCAATGCACGAGTTGCCATTCCTCGAAGCTCATTATACAGAACCGTTTTACCCGGGACGGATGGAAGCAAAAGATCCGGTGGATGCAGGCTAAGCATAACCTTTGGGATCTGGGCGAAACAGAAAAACAGGTACTCGATTACCTTGAAAAAAACTACAGCCCCACAGCATCCGTGGCCCGCAGAACTCCTCTAAAAAACATCCAATGGTACAAGCTGGATCAGAAATGATCGTCAGTTTGCCAAATCTCAACTCTTTATTATTTAATGCGCGTGCGTTTTCCCCGATTTACAATTGTTTTCTTTGCTGGGTTGATATCGTTTGTTTTAACCTCATCAACCCCATTATATCATCAAATACCAAAAAGCGATTTTTTACCCAACCCTGTAAAAGCAGAAGTAGTAGGCATTCAGGATGGAGATACGATCGAACTGAAATTTTTGTTCACAGGAAAAAAGGCGGGACACCGTACCGGCAAGCCATTGCGGATAAGATTACTCCATGTGAATTGCCCGGAACGCGGACGACCTTATTATAAAGTGGCCAAAAGCTTTACGAGTGATAAATGCTTTCGGAAAATCGTAAAAGTCACACATAAAGGTAATTTTGATAAATATGGCCGGTTACTTGGTGAAATCGTTTTGCCGGATGGAAAGATCCTTAATAAAGAGCTGGTAAAAAATGGCCTGGCTGTCCATTTCAAAAAATACTCGAGTGATGTTGAATATTCTAATCTGGAAATCCGTGCTAAAAAACAGAAAGTCGGTATCTGGAGCCAGCCAGGGACGTTTCTGGGAACACTTTAACATTTTGCAATGAGCTCAACCGCACTTTTTCAGATTTTATACCAAAATGAGACCTTGTTCCGTGTCGGAGAACCATCACTAACAAGGGAACCAACGGTTGCAAAAGAAGCGGTGGAAACCAGTAAAGTACAATCTCCAGCACCGAATATAGCCGCGCCGAAAACGGCAGCAGAAGTGATTGTTCCTCCAAAACCCATTATCGTTCCCGCTGAAAAAGCACCGGATTTTCCCGCATTAAAACACAAGGTCCTCATCCTTTTGGACGAGCCAAAAAACAAAGTAATGCCGGCTTCCGAAGCAACGTTTCTGGATAATATCCTCAAAGCAGTGGGACATTCTGCGGAAACTTCGGACATTTTGAATTTCAGTTATCTGCCCGGACAAGATGCGAGGGCGGTTCTCTCAGAGAAAAAAACCAACTTCTTTATCACATTCGGCGTTCCGCTCATTAAGCTGAACCTCGATCTGTTGCTTGCCCCATATACCCCCAAATTTGTGGATGGCATCTGGTTCCTTCTGGCCGAGCCCCTGGCGACTATTGAGGCAGATCGGAATCTTAAAAAACAACTCTGGCAAGCGTTACAGAAGATGTTCGAAATGTCCTAGTTCTGAACACCTTACCGTTTTTTACCAACCGGTCATCACAATAATGTGGACAGTTTCCCTGTTTTCATGGATACTTACAGGCAAACCCATGAAAATCTATGGCCAAACTCACTGAATATCTCGCCAACTGGTTCCGTCCGAAAGAAGCTGACGTCGACCAATATTATGATGATGAACCTGTTACAGTAAATACTTCACCCATTACCCAGGAAGAACCCGTTACTCCATTTCAGCCGTTCGCGTCTACTGAAAATCAGCAGATTTTGTCGGCTATGGCTGCGCCTCAAAAACAGGAAATCGCCCCGATCGAAGTTACTATTCCATATTGGCTGGATGACGAAGACACGCTTCGTGATGAAGGAGTTTTGTTTGGATTATCTGAATCGGATCCGAATGAAAAAACAGACATCATCCAAAAGTATTTTTCGAATCTGGCGGCGAGTCACATTGCTGTAGTTGAGGAGCAAAACGAGCGTATCCAGGAGCTGAACCTGTTTATTGGGCAGAAAAATAACCGCATTGAAGAATTGCAGGAAAAGCTCAAAGATCCGGCCGGAAGGTCTGACGGAGAACATCATTTACCTCGGACCCTCATCGGGATCAGCCTTTGCGTTGCGATGTGCGTTGGCAACTTTTTCCTGATACGCGAATCTTTGAAGCCCGTTTTTAATGATAATTCCTGGATTGCATTGGGTGTGTTTCTCGCTGGTATGTTCAGTTTGTTCGGCCGGATTTCCTTATTCCACGATGCCGACTCCCGCGTGACCTGGAAGTCACTTTTGGAAGAAGTAGGATTACCTTTTGCTACCGCATTATTCGTTTTCGCCAATGTAATGACCTACCAAACGTGGTGGCAGGCTTTTGCGCTGTTCATTTTCGTGTTCTTCCTGTTTTTGTTTGCGGGGAAATTGCTTCTAAGTAACATTACCGTACTCCGAAACGACCTGCAGGTTTGGCTGAATATCCGCCGCGACCGCCAGGATACATCCGATAATACCTACAACTGGGAGACGGAGTGCCAGACATTACAAGGTGAAATTGATGAATTAAGGGTCAAAAAATGGCAGGTTTTACGCGAACAAAGCAACGCGGAAATCGAGCGTGACAGGCTGTATGCCAAAAGAGATATGCTAATTAAACTATTCGAAAGTGAGTTTTATCTGGCCAGGAGAATGAAAAATGAGCTAACGACACGTCAATTGAACCTGATCCAGAAAGGGATTAAATAGGTTGCAGCACAATCCATTCAGAAGGTGTTGGCCTGGTTTTTTAAAAAATATACATCGATCAACCAAAAAAAGAGGTCATGAACGAGCAAAATCCAAATGAAAGCGGCGATTACCAACACGGTTACAGCAGAGGGATCGAGGGGATCGACCGCCAGGTTTATGAGTCCTATTTGTCCAGTGATGTGAACCATGACTGGATTTCAGAGAGACTCACCGACAAAAGAGACGAGCTTTCATCCGTAAAAAATAAATATCAGGAAGCAAGCGTGCAGCATAGAAGTGCATACGATAGGCTGCAAAATGAAGTAATGGGATTGAATAATGCCGCCAGGCAGATGAAAGACCATGAAAATGCAATCGCTGAAATAGATGCTCAAACAGTTGAGTTGAAAGAAAAAAGGGCTGATAAAGCTCCGTCTTATTCACTGGTAGCCGGTCTGATATTCCTTGCCGCCGGTATTTCTTTCATTGCAGGTGACCTGATCATTTCGCATGAGATCGTCGCCTACGCATTGAATATCCGCAATGTGAACGAGGCCTGGGCTTTTGCGATTGGTTTGGCAATGCTTTCGATCCTGTTGAAGCCGGCATATGACCGATTGGTAGAGGAACCCTATCATAAAAATGAGACTCCAAAAGCGAGATCGAGGTATGCGGGTTTTAAATTGGTACTTTCCATTTTCGCAATTGTTACCCTGATCATCCTCGGATGGTTCCGATATGAGGCATATCGGACTGACAAGCTAAAAGAAGCGATCAATAAATCCGTTAAAAACTTGCAATTGAATGCCGTCGATCCACTGACCGGCGCGCCGATCAACAGTCCGGAGCTGACCAAGAAGATTGAAGATGCATTACAAAACTCCGATCAGCTCAATCTCGACCTGGTTAACAGTCCATGGGCATTGCTTTCATTCGTTTTAAGTGGTGTTTTGTTCGCAATCGCAGGCGCCGTGTCGCTGGGTATGGCATTGCCGGTTTTACAGGGATTTTGGTACCGCTGGCTGCAAATCGATCCAAAGCTGGGTCGATTGAGAAGAAGACGTAAAAGAATTTTGAAAGAGATCGAGGCACTTCAACCGGAAGTAACACGTCACATGACGCAGAAAAGCATTCTGGAAAACGACATTTCTATCTTGCCGAGACTGGAGGAATTACGTGAGGAAGAAGCAAAGATCAAAGCTGAAATTGAAAGTCTGGAAAATGAGCGTAAGAATGCATTAACCGACAGCCGAATCAAGTCATTTGGTGATGGTTACGAGCATGGTAAGGTTAGCCGGGATGTAATGAGCGAGGAAGAATATGATTCGTGGAGGGACAGTCATCTAACGGTTTCGAATCTTGCGCTCCGTGCCAAATCCAACGCTTCTGCGGATCGGGCCGTACCTCGTACGAAGAGTTCGGGAATGCGTCCTCATCAGGCGATCCGAAAAGCAATTACGGACCGTTTTGACGAAAACAATTCATAGTTTCTTAAATTGGGGGGTTGTTAATCTGACTTATGATTGTAACCCCCCGATTAAAAATAGTACCCTGCGACGATACGCTTTTTGACGCGATCCGTATGGGAAACAATACACTAGCACGTGTAATGGGCGTAAACGTCCCCAAAAAGTGGACCGAATTCCGGGACACTTTTACTCCATCTTACCATCGTTGGAAAGCCCATCCTCCCTTGCGCGACTGGTGGGTTTATTTGATTATCTACGTTCCAGACAACATTCTGATCGGCTCGTGTGGCTACAAAGGTGAACCAGACTCCAATGGAATGGTAGAAATCGGCTATGAAATTGTGCCGTCTCACCGTGAAAAAGGACTTGGTTTCGAAACTGCGAAAGGATTAGTCGATCACGCATTTTCACATGCTGCTGTGCGAAAAGTCTTGGCCCACACCCTGGCAGAAGAAAATGCATCCGCCCGAATTTTGGAAAAAGTAGGTTTTGCGCAAACCGAAGATGTGCGCGATCCCGATGAGGGGCCACTCTGGCGCTGGGAAATTTCCCGGCATTAATTTTCGTTTTACTGATAGCAAGCGAGGATAAAGGGTATAAAACCGCCTGAAAATAATTGCACTGGTTTAATAAAATTTTATCTTAATTGACTACCTTGATTTTCTGAATAACGCCATTACGTACCCTAGACTCTTTAAATTATGGTCGAAATATCAAAGGATTCCTTCCCCTGGCTTAAAAACTATCCTGAGGGTATTCCCTACGAAATAAATCCGGATGCCTACACTTCCCTCATGGAAATGATGGAAATCACGTTTCGCGACAATGCGGAGAAACCTGCCTATACCAACATGGGCAAGGAGCTTACGTTTGGTAAACTGGATAAACTTTCGAGAGATTTCGCCGCCTATTTACAAAGTGTAGGCTTGCAGCAAGGTGATCGCATTGCCATTCAAATGCCTAATTTGTTGCAATATCCGGTAGTGATGATGGGCGCGATCCGGGCGGGGCTAACTATTGTGAATACAAATCCTTTGTATACATCGAGGGAAATGCAGCACCAGTTCAAAGACTCTGGCGCAAAGGCCATTGTGATCCTGGCCAACTTTGCATCCAATCTTCAAAAGATCATTGAAAACACCCATATTCAACACGTTGTTATCACCGAAATCGGAGACTTACTGGGTTTTCCTAAAAAACTGATTGTCAATACGGTTGTGAAATATATAAAGAAAATGGTGCCTGATTTTCAGTTGAAAAAATACACCAGTTTCTCTGATGCATTATCCATCGGTTCAGGACTAACGTATAAACGGCCTCACATTTCAGGACTTGACATCGCATTTATACAATATACAGGCGGAACTACCGGCGTTTCCAAAGGTGCAATGCTGAACCATCGGAACCTGATTGCCAATGTCGAGGGGATTAATGAATGGCTCATGTCGAAAATGCGCAATTCACAGACTTCGGGGCAACTTACACTGGTAGCGGCATTGCCTCTGTACCATGTTTTTGCGATGACTATCAATGGGTTGTGCGGAATAAAGTGGGGCGCACTGAATATCATGATTACCAATCCGAAAGACATTCCGGCATTTGTTAAAGAACTCAAAAAATTCAGGTTTAATATTTTTCCCGGCCTTAACACGCTTTTTAATGGGCTCCTCAATAACCCCGATTTTGCTTCCATTGATTTTACCGATCTTAAAATAACCATTGCCGGTGGCATGGCTTTGCAAAAAGTAGTTGCCGAGCGTTGGGAAAAAGTGACTGGCTGCGCATTGGTGGAAGGCTACGGACTTTCCGAAACCTCACCCGTACTTTCTGTAAATCCGCTGGATGGAAAACACAAGCCGGGTACCATCGGTTTGCCGTTTCCGAGTACTGAAATGCGCATTCTGAAAGATGACAATACCTGGGGATCCATCGGAGAAAGGGGTGAGATATGTGCGAAAGGCCCGCAGATCATGCTTGGATATTACAATCGCCCGGACGAAACCGTGAAAGTGATCCTGGAAGATGAAAATGGAAGGTGGTTCAAAACCGGGGATATTGGAATCGAAGATGAAGGCGGTTTTTTCAAAATCGTAGATCGCAAGAAAGACATGATCCTGGTTTCAGGGTTTAATGTTTATCCCAATGAAATCGAGGAAGTTGTATCTCAATGCCCCGGAGTTCTGGAAGTGGCGTGCGTGGGCGTGCCGGATGAGAAGTCAGGGGAAATGGTAAAGATTTATGTGGTTAAAAAAGACCCGGAACTGACCGAAGAAAAAGTGAAGGCTTACTGTAAAGAAAACCTCACCGGATACAAATGTCCCCGAAAAATTGAGTTCAGGACGGAGCTGCCCAAAACCAATGTCGGCAAGATTCTCAGACGTGCATTGCGGGAGGAAGAATTGGCAAAAGTTGGGGATTGACGGTCAACTGGAACGAGGTTTATGTATATTAGCCTGATAACTCAACCATTTTGAAAGGCAAATTATATGAATCTACACCGAAAAACACTCGTTCTGCTGCATGGCCACGGTGTCGACGATTCGATTTGGGATAACGTCGACGCCTCTCTGAATGAAGATTTTACAATTGTAAGACCTAATATTTCGCTCTTCACATTCTGCCAGTCCGTTGAGGATTACGCAGACGAACTGCACCGGTTTCTCACCAATGCGACCATTACAAAATTCACATTGATCGGGCATTCGATGGGAGGCTATGTTGCCCTGGCATTTGCCGAAAAATACCCGGATATGCTGGAAGGTTTCGGTTTGTTCCATTCCACAGCTTACGCCGACGACGATGCGAAAAGGCAGCAGCGCAGCCAGATGATCGAACTTTTAAAGAATCATGGAACCGAGTCATTTATAAAGAATACGGCTGGTAACATGTTCGGCGACCGGTTTAAAGAGCTTTTTCCTGAAAAAATAAAATCACACATTGCCAAGTTCGGCAAACTTCCGGCAGAAGCCCTGATCGCAGGTATTAATGCCATGCGCAACCGACCAGATCGAACTTCTGTTTTACAAAACCTCTCATTCCCGGTTTTGTTTATCATTGGAATGCAGGATAAGCTTATTCCTTTCGAAAGCATTATCAGCTTATCCGAATTCCCGAAACAAAGTTATCCATTCATACTAGCCGAAGCCGGGCATATGGGAATGGTAGAACGTCCCGATGCAACAGCCAGAATGATAAGCTGGTATATGAATAAAATTTAACAAGAAAAACGATCGCCTTGTAATCGAAAACAGATCAGCATTCGTTATGTATCGGATACTGACCTGTTTTATTGAAACTCATGCAAAAATTTACCCTTCCTGTTTCCATTAAGAAGCTTTCTTTCCTGCTCCTATGGAGCGTTCTACTGCTTAATTCCTGTAAGGATGATTCTCCGGTAAAGCCGGGAGAGGAGGAAAATAAGTACCTGGATGAAAGCAGCGTCATTACCGAGCTCACGCGGGAACAGGTTGCTCAGAAAGCCAGCGCACTCAATCCGCTCCTAGCGGCCTATGTGAAAAATGGCATCAAAGTTTATAAAATTACCTATAAGACGAAAAATACGGATGGCACGGACATTACAGCCTCAGGTGCATTGATCCTGCCGGTAACCGATCAGCCTGCGTCTCTGATCAGCATTCAGCATGGTACGATCCGGGACGATGCATCGGCACCGTCCAATTTTAACGATGGCAGCGAGGGGGCTTCTTTTGGTTCTTTATTCAGCTCAATGGGTTACATTATCGCCTACCCGGATTACATCGGGTACGGTGCCTCCAAGGATTTACCTCATCCGTACGAACACCGGGCGAGCCTGGCAAGTAGCTGCCTGGATATGCTGCGGGCAGCAAAAGAATTCCTGAAAGATCAGAATGCGGTTAAATGGGATGAGAAATTGTATGTCGCCGGGTATTCCGAGGGTGGTTATGCGACCATGTCCCTGCAAAAGAAAATCGAGGAAGAAGCTGCTTCAGAGTTTAACCTGAGAGCTTCAAGCTGCGGGGCCGGAGCTTATGATAAAACGGCTTTCATGAAATACATTATCAACACTCCGACGACAGGAGTAGCTTCTTACAACTCACTATATCTCTGGGTTTTACTTACGTATGACAGGATTTATAAGCTTAACAAGCCAACATCCTATTATTTCAAAGAGCCTTTTGCTACTCAGATCACGGCCTCCGGGATCAATGTAAGGATCAATCAAAGCTTTGATTCAATCCTGAATGATTCCTTCAAAAAAGCATTGAATGATGGTACCGACACCGGATTTGTGAATGCAATCGGTGACAATGATGTCTATAACTGGAAACCTAAAACACCGACCAGGCTTTTCCATGGGGATGAAGACAATCTGGTCTTTTATTTTAATTCCAAAAAAGCCTACGATACAATGAAAGCATTGGGCGCAAATGTGGAATTGACGACGATTCCAAAAGGTGATCACGGGAGCTCTATAACAACTTTTCTGATCGGCACACAAGCGTTTTTTACCTCTACAAAGTAACTAAAGGCTATATTTGCAATCTATCAATTGGATAGAGTAAATATGCATGATTAGCGATGTCCTCACTTCTCGATCTTGTCGGTAACACGCCGCTTGTTGAATTAAAAAAAATCAACCCCAATCCCAAAGTAACGCTTCTAGGAAAACTGGAAGGGAATAATCCAGGTGGCAGCGTCAAAGACCGTGCGGCTTATAACATGATCCAGGGTGCATTGGACCGCGGCGAAATCAAGCCGGGTATGAAGCTGATCGAGGCTACCAGTGGAAACACCGGAATTGCACTGGCGATGATCGCCCGCGTTTTCGACCTGGAAATCGAGCTCATAATGCCTCAGAATTCAACCAAAGAACGAGTCCTGACAATGGAAGCTTTCGGTGCAAAAGTGATTTTAACCGAAACCATGGAAGGCGCCCGTGACTTAGCCGATGAAAAAGCTATGGATGGTAAATACTTCATGCTGAACCAGTTTTCAAATTCAGACAACTGGAAAGCACATTATAAAACAACAGGTCCAGAGATTTTGCGCGATACGGATGGTAAGATTACGCATTTCGTTTCCTCAATGGGCACCACGGGTACCATCATGGGCGTATCCCGGTATTTGAAAGAACAGAATGATGATATTCAAATCATTGGCTGCCAACCAACCGACGGTTCCAGCATTCCGGGAATCCGTAAGTGGCCTGTGGAATATCTTCCCAAAATATTTGAAAGAGAACGCGTAGACAGAGTAATTGAAGTTACGCAGGAAGAGGCTATGCTGACTACCCGCAAACTGGCGAAGGAAGAAGCAATTTTTGCAGGAATGAGTAGTGGAGGAGCAGCCTGGGCGGCCATCAAGCTTGCTCAGGAATTAGAGGAAGGTGTCATTGTATTTATTATCTGCGACCGCGGTGACCGTTATTTGTCAAGCGATTTGTTTGGTTGACGGGGCAGCTTTCGGCAATCAGCGGTCGGCGGTCGGCTGTCAAAATCTAGCTGACAGCCGATCGCCGAAGTCCATTAAAACCATCCCGCTCCCAGATTCCTGAATGGCCAGGGAATCGCTACCAGAATGATAATCAGGGCCATGGCATAAAAGTACAGAACCGTACGATGTTTATCCGCGCCAGTCAATTTCTTTGACCGAATGCGGCCCAATGTAATGAGGACAATTGCGATGATCATCATAAAAACGTGTTCGATAGAATAAAACCTGAACACTTTTTCACCGAGCAGATCAAAATTAACTTTGGGGCTCAGGAAATAAAGAATCAATCCGATAAGCAACTGGGTATGTGTGGCGATAAATGCAAAAAGATAGATCTTGCTGTCTTCCTGCTTACCCTTTTGCCAGTTCGAATAAGCCGTAAAAATGGCAGCCAACAAAAGTGCAAGAACCACATAACGGAGGCCCGAGTGGGCACGTATAAGAGCATTCATGATAAAACCGGATTTTGGTGAATAAGTATGAGTGCAAATGTAACGCCCAACCGAACATCCCCCAAATCAACACAAATATGATTATCTACAACATTACGTACAGTATCAGCCACGAGGCAGAAAAGGAATGGCTGCGTTACATGAAAAACACGCATATTCCGGCAATACTTGAAACTACGCTTCCTCTGGAATGCAAGTTATTAAGGCTCCTGACTGAGATTGAAAATGAAGGCACAACCTACACGAATCAATATCTTTTCCGGACTATGGAGGATTTCCTGGCATATCAGACACATTTTCAGGCAGATTCCCAGCAACGTCATCATGAGCTTTTCAATGGTAAATATGTGTCTTTCAGGACACTTTTGGAAGAAGCCTGAGCGTAGAATTACGGCGTAAATTATTATGCGACAAATCTGTAAAAACAATTCGATTTACTTGACATTAGCTTAATATTTCCCTTTATTTAATTAACCGTTACCCCAATTTTGTAGCCTTTACGAGGCTTAAAAATGGATTTTTTTATAAGAATTCCATGAAAGCCTTTCCCGGGGCACAACTATTGAGGAACCGGATTGGAAATATGTTTTATCTTTAAACGATGTGCTTATGAGACTGCAGATGCAAGCAATTCATTTTGATGCCGATCCAAAACTGTTGACATTTATTCAGCAAAAGTTAGATAAACTAGATACATTTTATGATCGGATTACCAGTGGGGAAGTATTCCTTAAGCTAGATAAAAGTGAGAGTGCAAAACTTCACACGAAATGCCTTGAAATTAAGCTTTATGTTCCGGGCGGAAGTATGTTTGTGAGAGAGCAGGGGACGACTTTTGAAGAAGCAACTGATTTAGCGATTGACGCTTTGAAAATGCAGGTTAAAAAATTTAAAAATAAGCGTAATAATGCCAGGGCACCGAAAGTTGTTGATGGTGAGGCCGAAGGCGTTATAGTTCTGGCAGAAGAAACCGAAGAATAAAAAATATATAAAGTCAATACAGGAAGTCGTCCAAACGGACGGCTTTCTTTGTTTAACCCCCCAATCATGATGCATGTAGAACCTGTTGTTGATTCAACCTTTGAGTACCCGTTTAAAATTACGCAGGAAGAAGTCCAGCGTTTCGCCGACCTGACCGGTGATAACAATCCGATCCACCTCGACGCAGAATATGCGGCCACTACCTCATTTAAAAGACCTATTATTCACGGAATGCTGGGCGCCACTGTTTTCACGAAAGTATTAGGCACTCAGTTTCCCGGTTTCGGTTCTATTTATGTGAAACAGACACTGGAGTTTTTGAGGCCGATGTTTGTGGAAACGGATTACAAGGGAGTTTTCAGGATCATCTCGATCAATGCAGAAAAGCATGTGGCCGAGATATCGACCGAGATAGTCGATGTGACTACCAATAAGGTGATTACCAAAGGCGTAGCCACGATGATCAATAAGGAAAAGTTCTAAAAAGAACGAGGCCGGATTAGTAAATCCGGCCTCAAAATCGTTCGTGTGCTTTTTAAACTATTCGCTTGCGTTCTTCTGGTTTTGAACCTCTGCGCGAATATCCTGAGCCAACGTTTTCAGGTCTTGCATACCTTTACGAACACGCGTACCAGCAGCCTGATTACCTTTAGCATAAAACTTATCAAAATCTCCTTCCAGTGAAAGGATCAGATCTTTTACTTCATCAAATCTTGCCATGTTTTCTTATGTTTTTTAGTTTAAAAAGTGCCTCACACGCGCTAAAAACGCATGTTTTGACCGAAATTTAGTAATTAAAAGTATTTCCGCAACCCAAAAAACAAAAAAAAACACTTCTAAAATACAATTATTCGGAACCTGATATTTAATTACCTATTGTTCAGCAGGTTACGTTAAATAAATTTTACTGCCGATAATAACAAAAAAGAGGACTTTTATCTAAAAAGCCCTCTCAAAGCATAAAATGCATATTTTTCGTTACTCCGTCACTTCTACATCTTCAATTTGGTAAACCCGGTTCTTCAGTTTTTCGGCGAGTGTAGTAAATGCATTTAGCGTGTACTCTACATCATCCAGCGTGTGCGCGGCAGTTGGGATAATCCGCAACATGATCTGACCTTTTGGAACAACCGGATAAACGACGATCGAACAAAAGACTCCCATATTCTCGCGAAGGTCGCGCACCATGCGGGTAACTTCGGGGACACCACCTTCACTATGCAGGAAAACCGGTGTTACGGGCGACTCGGTCTCACCGATGTTGAACCCACGGTTGCGTAAGCCATCCTGCATTGCCTTCACATTTTCCCAAAGCTTAGAACGCAATTCTGGCATTCGTTTGATCATGTCAAGTCGCTTGCGGCAACCTTCCACGTATGGCATCGGAAGCGCTTTCGCATAAGTTTGCGAACGCATGTTGTATTTTAAGAACATGATGATATCCGGATCATCAGACGCAATAAATGCTCCGATAGCCGCCATTGACTTCGCGAACGTAGAAAAATAAAGGTCCACTTCTTTTTGTACTCCCAGCAACTCACCGACTCCCGCTCCCGTTTCGCCCATCGTTCCAAAACCATGAGCATCATCTACCATCAATCGAAAATCGTATTTCTTTTTGAGCTCTACAATCGCCCGTAGGTCGCCTACTTTACCAGACATCCCAAAAACGCCCTCCGTGATCACCAGTACACCTCCGCCTTTTTCATTGGCAAGCTTTGTGGCGCGGACAAGATTTTTTTCCAGGCTAACCATGTCATTATGGTTAAACTTATAATATTCTCCAAGCTTTGCTTTATGAAGACGAATTCCGTCAATAATACAAGCATGTGACTCAGCGTCATATACAATCACATCCCGGTGGTCACATAGGCATTCGATTGCCGACATGATACCCTGGTACCCATAATTCAGGAGAAATGCATCTTTTTTACCGACAAATTCCGCAAGTTCCTGCTCGAATATTTCGTGGAGTGTCGAGTTGCCTGACATCATTCTCGCTCCCATCGGATAAGCAAGTCCCCATTTGGCAGCTGCCTCCGCATCTGTCTCTCTCACTTCCGGATGATTTGCCAGACCCAGATAATTGTTCAGGCTCCAGTTCAGTACCTCACGTCCCATAAACCTCATGCGCGGGCCCAATTCTCCTTCCAACATCGGAAATGAAAAATAATGATGGCTATTCAGCATTTTAGCCGGAGTACCGATTGGACCTGAGTTATTACGCAACTTCTCGAAAATATCCACTCTCTTCTGTTTTATGTGGGTAACAATGATTGTAAATGTTAGATAAATGCAAAATTAAAAAAAATAGCGTACTTTAAATATACTTCTGCATTCAGCCCATCCGTGTAAATTAGTAAATTAATACTAAGTACCCCTTTTCTCCCGTAGTAATTTTGGGCAAATCCAATCTGTAACCCACGAAGTCAAATATGCCATCAATCAAAAAAATCCTGATTGCCAATCGTGGCGAGATTGCGTTAAGAATTATGCGTACAGCCAGAGAAATGGATATTGCGACGGTTGCTGTATTCAGTGAAGCAGATCGGAAATCGCCGCATGTTCGCTATGCAGATGAGGCTGTTTGCATTGGTCCGGCGCCTTCGTCCGAATCATATTTGAATGCTGAAAAAATAATCCAGGTTTGTAAGGATCTTGGCGTCGACGCCATTCATCCGGGGTATGGCTTTTTGTCTGAAAATGCTGGTTTCGCACAAAAGGTCAAAAACGCAGGTCTCATTTTTATCGGCCCATCAGCCGAGTCCATTGAGGTGATGGGAAGCAAGTTAGCAGCAAAAGAAGCTGCCGGGCGATATAACATCCCGATGGTCCCAGGCACGGCGGGTGCTATCGAAGACCGGCACGAAGCGAAGCAGATTGCAATAGAAATAGGATACCCGATCCTCATTAAAGCAAGTGCGGGAGGTGGCGGAAAGGGTATGCGGGTCGTGGAGAATGAGGGTGAATTCGACGAACAAATGGACCGGGCAGTGAGTGAAGCGCAGTCTTCCTTCGGCGATGGTTCCGTTTTCATTGAAAAATACATCACCTCACCCAAACACATTGAAATTCAGGTCCTGGGCGACCAGCATGGGAATGTGATCCATTTGTTTGAAAGAGAATGCTCCATTCAGCGTCGGCACCAGAAGGTCGTGGAAGAAGCCCCGTCCATTTCGATTACACCTGCAATTCGCGAGGAAATGGGGCAATGTGCCATTGATGTGGCCAAATCGTGCGGTTACTTTGGGGCAGGTACCGTCGAATTCATTCTTGATGAGGATCGTAATTTCTATTTTCTCGAAATGAATACCCGATTGCAGGTGGAACATCCGGTTACCGAACAAATCACTGGTATAGATCTTGTGAAGCAAATGATCCATATAGCGGAAGGCAGGCCGCTGGAAATAAAGCAGGAGTCTCTGGCAATTAAGGGACATTCCATTGAAATCCGGGTATATGCAGAAGATGCTTCTAACAATTTCCTTCCGGACGTGGGGACCTTGCATACCTATATCAAACCGGATGGAAATGGCGTGCGGGTGGACGACGGCTTCGAGCAGGGAATGGACATTCCGATATACTACGATCCTATGATCTCAAAACTGATTGCTTATGGTGAAAACCGGGAGGAAGCCATTCAGAAAATGGTTCGCGCGATTGACGAATATCAAATATCCGGAGTTGAAACGACGCTTTCGTTTTGCCGGTTTGTCATGAAGCATCCGGTATTCATTTCAGGTAGCTTTGACACAAATTTTGTTTCAAACTATTTTAGGCCTGATATGATTAAACCAAGTTACGATCCCGAAATGCAGGAACTTGCTGCGCTGATTTCTGGCTTTGTTTTAAATGAAAATAACTCAGAAACAATTCAAAGTGAGCCTAAAAGGACAGTTGAGTCGAACTGGAAGTCGCATCGTTTACGGCAGAGGTAGCATTTTCACTTATTTGATTTAAGGCGAAAAATCACTACTTTTGCGCTCTTAATTTTTTTGTAATATCGATTCACATAATATTTACGCTGTTTGAGGTACTATACAAGTATCCGGAATCACAAAACTTCTTTGATACATAAGTCCGAACAGGTAAATTTCATATTGTCTCACGACTAAAGAAATCCACAGATTATCCAGCTATGAAGCTATCCGAATTTAAGTTTGATCTCCCTCAGAGTCTTATTGCACTTCATCCTTCCGACCGCGGCGAATCCCGACTTATGGTTGTCCATCGCAAGACAGGAGAAATTGAACATAAAACATTTGCCGATCTGATCAACTATTTTGACGACGGGGATGTAATGGCCATTAATGATACCAAAGTTTTTCCGGCACGTCTGTACGGACAAAAAGAAAAGACCGGTGCTAAAATAGAAGTTTTTTTGCTTCGCGAGCTGAACCGCGAAATGCGTCTTTGGGATGTTTTAGTAGATCCGGCAAGAAAAATCAGGGTTGGAAACAAGCTGTATTTTGGAGATAGCGACCTGGTTGCTGAGGTAATTGATAACACAACTTCCCGCGGCCGCACGATCCGTTTTCTGTATGACGGCGATAACGACGCATTTATGAAACTTGTGGACGAATTGGGAGAAACCCCACTTCCTCCAGAAATCATTTCACGTCGTAAAGTGGAGACGTCGGACCGTGAGCGTTTTCAGACCATTTTTGCAGAACACGTTGGAGCAGTAGCAGCACCAACTGCCGGAATGCATTTTACAAAAGCGATCATGAAACGTCTCGAGATAAAAGGCGTGGATTTTGCACCGGTAACTTTGCACGTTGGATTAGGAACATTCCGTACGGTGGATGTGGAAGATCTGACGAAGCATAAGACTGATTCGGAAAACTACCGCATTACGCCCACCAGCGCAGCGATCGTAAACAAGGCGATCGACAATAAAAAACGGATTTGCGCAGTGGGTACTACGTCTCTGAAAGCGGTCGAATCTTCGGTCTCAGCCAGTGGGCATTTAAAAGCTGTTGAAGGCTGGACGGACAAGTTCGTTTTCCCACCTTATGATTTTAAAATCGCCAATGCATTATTATCCAATTTCCAGCTTCCAGAATCCATACTGTTGATGTCAGCATGTGCATTTGGAGGTTTTGACCTGGTAATGAAAGCCTACGAAATGGCTATCAAAGAGAAATACAAATTTTTTACATATGGTGATGCGATGCTGATTATATAACAGCATTTTTAACCTTATAGAATGGTCATTTGTGGTCGAGGAGTACTTCCTGATTCATAAATGACCATTTTTATTTTGATACATCTATGCAGGAATTTGCAATTATAGTCGCCGGCGGGAGCGGAAGCCGGATGAAAAGTGACATATCAAAACAATTTTTGTCAATCAATGGTCTGCCTGTTCTAATGCATACCATTTTGGCTTTCAGAACCTATTCTGCTGCTTTGGAAATCATTGTAGTGCTGCCTGAAAACCAATTCAATTTTTGGCGCGAATTGTGTCAGTTACATGAATTTAGGCAAAGTTACAGACTTGTTGCAGGCGGGGAGACACGGTTCCATTCTGTACGAAACGGTCTGGATCAGATAGTGACAGTGGAAGGCCTGGTCGCGGTTCACGATGGAGTGCGACCCATTATTTCAAAACAAATTATCGCGGAAAGTTTTAGCAACTCCCGGGAATATGGCACCGCTGTGGTCAGTGTTCCATTAAAAGACTCAATTCGCATTGTTCATTCAAAAAATGAGAATAAAACAGCCAATCGGGCAGATTTCCGGTTGATACAAACCCCGCAAACCTTCCGCCTGGATTGGATGCGCAATGCATTTGACACTCCATATCAGGAAACGTTCACCGACTGCGCCAGTGTATTGGAGGCAAAAGGCTATCCGATACATTTAATCGACGGTGAGTACGAGAACATCAAAATTACCACTCCGGAGGATTTGCTCTGGGCGGAAGTATATTTAAGAAAATGACGATCAGCGACATTATTCGGTTCAGGCTGCATAACTTATTAGTTTCCAGTAATCGATTCGCTTCCCCGGCGGAAACGGTTTCATGGTTAGGGGCTGTGCAGGCTCAGGATTACTTTGGTGCAAAATGGTCACTGGGTTTGAGAATAACCGGCTTGAAGGAACAATCCGTTGATGATGCCATTGCCAACAGGTCTATCGTTCGTACCTGGCCGATGCGCGGGACCCTGCATTTTGTTGCAGCGGAAGATGCACGCTGGATGCTGAAGCTTCTTACGCCCCGCATTATAGCTGGCTCGGCCGGCCGCCACCGTCAACTGGAATTAGATGACAAGACATTTGACAAGAGTAAGGATCTGCTCATCTCCGCCATGCAGGGTGGTAAGCAATTTATGCGTAATGAAGTGTACAAACTGCTGCAGGAGAATGGGATCTCCACTTCTGGTCAGCGCGGCATGCATATCATCGGTTTTTTGGCACAAAGTCAAATACTCTGCCACGGCTCGCATAATGACAAACAACCTACTTATGTTCTGATGGATGATTGGGTCCCGAAAACTGCGGAAATGAACAGGGAAGAAGCGCTACATGAGCTGGCAATCCGTTATTTCAAAAGCCACGGGCCAGCGACAATCAGCGATTTCGTTTGGTGGACTGGGTTACGCATTTCAGAAGCAAAGCAGGCGATAAATCTGGGATCTTCCAGTTTAAAATCAGTGGAGGTGGATGGAAACAAGTATTTGTATCACGAAGAAATGACCGAGAAAACGGATGCAGATGCTGTTTTCTTACTTCCCGGTTTTGACGAATATATACTGGGTTATACGGACAGAAATCCTGTAGTTGACAAAATCCATGCGCCTAAAATTATTCCCGGAAAGAATGGTGTCTTTGCACCGACCATTATTAGTAATGGAAAAGTGGAAGGTACCTGGAAAAGAACGCTGGTGAAGGATGCAGTTCAGATGAACTTGTCCCCATTTGGCAAGCTGAGTTTGGCGAAGAAAAAGGCGATTGAGGTGCAGTGTAAAGAATTTGCTAAATTTTTATCGAGAAAAACGGTGGATGTGAATTGGCAGTAGATTTATAGCCATTTATCAAACCAGGCAAACGCATCTTTTTGCATTTGTAAATCAAATTTGTGAGGCCCGTCGTAAAAGTTAGCTTTATATTTTTCGCTCGCATTTGCCTTTTTGTAAACGTCCCCAAGAATCGCATCCGCTTTTTTCATTTCAGCTAACGTATAAAGTTCATCCTGATTGTTGTTTAAAACCAATGTCGGCAACGGGACTCTCAAACCGAGGATTTCAGGGAATTCAAGGTATTTAGGTAATAATGGCGTGTATGTCATCCACGTATGTGTGAACGACTTATTTAAGACAAAATCTGCCCAGGTCGTCATAAACCCGACGCATACCGCACATTTGATACGCTTGTCCAGACCAGCCAAGTAAACAGTCCGCAGCCCGCCTCCTGAAAGTCCGCCACAACCGATGCGATTTGGATCCACATCGTTGCGACTACTCAAAATATCCAATGCATATTGATCTTCGGATAAAAACACGCCCGGCCAGGTCGTGCCGGCACTGAATAGTGATTTGGACATGACATGCTCATGCTCGGACGACCACGTATTATAGATTTCGATATTTTCTGATTTTTCCGGATTCTCATCACTTTTCCCAGCAGTGTTCAGCGCCCCCCATTCCAGCCCTTTCGTATCTTCATAGTATGCCCGCCGACTTCCAAATGCGAATGCATCATGTACCAAAACCACGTATCCTTGTTTTGCAATCTCATTTGCCCAGGCACGCCCCTCATAATCTGTAGCCTGATGTTCTTTCAATAATGGATGCTGATCGTCAGATGTTTTGACAATTTTACGGTATCCAAAGTATTTTTTTCCCGCGTGATCATGCAGGCCAAGAATTGCTGGCAACGGTTTAGTGGCACCCTGCGGCTTTAATAAAACAGCTTTTGTTGCTCTGCCGTAAGGTAATTCCCACGACAGCTCTTCTATTTCGAGGCCATCATAAACGTACTTTTTCTCTATCTTAACTTTTGGTGCCGCCACCCTGGTTGGACTCGCGATTAATTCGGAAGTTTTTGCTAATGCTTCCCGTTGCCATTCCGGTAAGTTGTTCCTATCTGTATTTCTGAATGATAGTAATGGCGTTTTGGGCAAAAGAGAAGCAGCCCAGGTACCATAACTCCCAATAAGACTTTTTTCAGATGGCATGACAGATCGGTTTAATGTTGGAAAGTTCAGTGGGAAATCGCCCATTGATGAGACAAACGGAATTGCTGTGGAATAAGCTGTTGCTTTCAGAAAATGTCTTCTATCAGGGTTTTCTGATCTTTCCATGAGTTATTAAACCTTTACAAAGATCTTGTGACGATATAAAAAATAGAGAAAAAGCCAAACCAGAACAAAGCCGCCCAACGCGTTGAAGACTTCATGCCATTTCTCCGGTGCGTATTTGTAAATACCCTCAAAAAGAAGCCGTGATGACGCGTTAAAATCTACAAACCGTACAGCCAGGTAAATCACAAGTGAATTCACACCTATTACCTGGAAGAAAAAAGCCCATTTTTTGTAACCTCTGACATCAATCACCCAGTAAAACAGTGCTAGCATTAAAAATGACATTCCACTAGTCAACATAATGAATGAGCTGGACCACAGATGCTTATTGATCGGGAAGAACATGTTCCAGACAATTCCACACAAAACAAAACTGCCGCCCAGGGTAAAGAGTCTCTTAAGTCTGTTCGCAGCGGGACTTTGACTTAGCAGAATGTCACCTGCAACGGTTCCAAATAATGTCAGGCAAATCGCCGGGAACTGAGTAAGAAGCGCCAGTTCGTCGTAAGTATCTTGTTTTAGTCTCCCAGGCATAAACGACCGATCGAACCAACCCACAAGGTTACCTTCAAATGAAAGATCTCCGGCACCGTAGCCAGGAACGGGTATCAGTTTCAATGCGAGATAATACGCCGCTAAAATGGCAAATGCAATGTAAAGCCTGGCCATGAACTCAAACCTCATATAAAAGATGGCGGCAACAAAAGTAGCGAGCCCGATCCTCCCCAACACACTTCCATAACGAATGTGCGCAGGATCAAAAAGGTCGATAGGTGCATTCTTATCCAAAATACCGAGTGTAATGAGGATCAACATGCGTTTGAATATCTTCATTCGCAGCTCCGATTTGCTTATTCCTTTTGCTAAACCACCGGTTATACTGAATGTCATCGAAGTACCCGCTAAAAAGAGGAATAGCGGGAAAATGAAGTCATAAAAAGTAAAACCATTCCACGCGGGATGCTCAAATTGAGCAGATATTGCGTCCACGAACCCAATTCCTGTTTTACCTCCCAGCAAAAATATAAATGCACCGCCACCGGAAATCATTAACATATCAAAACCACGCAGTGCATCAATGGATGCCAACCGCGTGGAAGATGTGTTACTTTTAGTTTCAACCGGTAAAACCGTAGTTGTTGCCTCCATATCAATCTGCTTATAGTTTAGACTAGAAGGATTTATATTGCTATGATTTACCGTCCCTGGCTAAAAATCCCGAGAATTTTTAATATCAAACTTTCGCATCAACTAATAAACTGGCAGATTCTTTGTCTAAAAAAAGCTTACAGTTCCGATGTTCCTGTAAAATGCTTGCGGGGAATTGATTACTTATTTCACTTTCAATGCTGTTTTTTACGGCAACCGCCTTTCTCTCATCAGGCACAGAACAAATGACGTGATTTGACTTCATAATTTGTCTGACCGACATGCTGATTGCCTGTTTTGGCACTTCTTCGAGCGTTTTAAACCAGCCTTCACCCATTTGCTGCATTCGGCATGGTTCGTCTAGATTAACAACCAAGTACGGGTCATTTGTTTCAAAGTCGGCTGGCGGATCGTTGAAAGCTAAATGCCCGTTTTCGCCAATTCCGACTAGAGCGATATCAATGGGGTGCTTTTCTATTGCTTCGTTGAGTGCGGTGATCTCCGTGTTCAAATCATTTTCTCCATTAATCAGGAACACCTCTTTCAGCGGAGGCACATGAGCCAAAAAACGTTCCTTCAAATATTTTCTGAAACTAGCGCCATGTGTGAACGGTAGATCAATATACTCATCCAAATGAAACATCGTCACCCGTGACCAATTGATCCCATCTTCTTGGATTAGCTGATTGATCGTCTCAAACTGACTGGTACCAGTTGCCAGAATAATGTTCGCACTACCCTTCTCTTCAATTGCTTTTCTGAGCAGTTTTCCTGTGTATGCACCGGCAGCCCGTCCCAGCGCTTCCTTATCATCTAAGATTTCAACTTTCATTTTACTACGATTTGACTCCTGTGTTTCCTCCGTTTTTCAATGTGGTATCGACCGGCTTATTTTTCTTCCACGAACCATTGGTAAAGTCCGGGACGTCGATCGAATTGGATTTGTTTGCAACTGACCATTCGCTCAAAGGTGAGATCACGCTCCATGAAGCCGCATCATAAACATCCTGATCCAGCGGTAAGCCGTTTCTTAGACAATCGATTAATCTCCAGTCCATTAGAAAATCCATTCCACCATGTCCACCCACTTTTTTTGCCAACTCTCCTACGCGCTTTATGATCTCAGGCTGATATTTTTGTTCCAAAGCTTTAAACTCGGGCTCTTTAAGCCATTCATGGCCCGTAGAAATTCTACCTTCCGTTCCATCTTCCGGCAATGGATATTTTTGAGCAGCACCCTTTGTACCGCTTATCAAATGCAAACGCGAGTAAGGTCTGGGAGATGAAACATCATGTTGTAGCATAATGGTTTTCCCCTTGTTTGTTTTAATGGTTGTGGTGTTCATGTTACCACGGAAGCTTTTGGTAGCAAACTGTTTGAAGTCACCATCCTTTGCCGCTAATTCTTTTGCCTTGGCTCCCAACATGAAATCGTTGCTACTCATTGAAACGAGGTAATCCATTTTATCACCACGATTAATATCCAGGATCTGGGCAATCGGGCCGAGACCGTGAGTAGGATATAGATTTCCGTTTCGCTCATTCTCCCTCAAACGCCACAGATCAAATCGCTTGTCTTTTTGGAACAACGAATCAAAAATGTCATGAATGTATGCTCCTTCCACATGTACGATTTCTCCAAAAAAGCCTTGTCGGGCCATATTCAGTGTCAAAAGTTCAAAGAAATCGTAACAGCAGTTTTCGAGCATCATGCAATGCTTTTTTGTGCGCTCCGAGGTTTCTACTAACTTCCAACAATCACTGACCGTAGTTGCCGCAGGTATCTCCACCGCAACATGTTTCCCTTGCTCCATTGCATATAATGCCATTGGAGCGTGTAAATTCCAGGGAGTACATATGTAAATGAGATCGAGGTCCTTTCTTTCACACAATTTTTTCCATGCATCTTTCGAGCCCGAATATACTTCTGGACTATGCCCTGACAGTTCCAATTGCTTTTTGGCGGCAGTTGCCTTTTCTGTGACAATGTCTGCGACTGCCAGAACCTGGACATTATCCAAATGCACAATCCTTTTAATCGCTCCCCCACCGCGGTTACCCAGACCGATATAGCCAATACGGACGGTATCAATTTTTGGAGCTGCATAGCCACTCATGTTGAATGTTTGCTTAGGCAATGCATTTGAGTCGAAAAACGCTGCTCCCGCTAAACCTTTTTCTACCTTACCGGCGAGTCCAATACCAGTTAAGCCTGCTATTTTTAGGAATTGTCTTTTTTCCACAAGAAGTTCTATTTAACTATTGGAAACTGTTGTACAATTTTACAACGATTTATATCGTCGTTCCAGACATTTGCACTAAATAGTAGCGAGAACGTTCTCGAAAACCAAATAATTACATTTAATGGCTAACCGATATGTAACGATAAAAGATATAGCCCGGACTTTGAATATTTCCGTAGCAACTGTTTCGCGAGCGCTGAGAGATACTTACGATGTCAGTGATAACACACGAAAATTGGTTTTGGCCGCGGCGGAAAAAATGAATTATCGGCCAAATTTCAATGCAACAGGTTTAGTTAAGAGAACCACGCATAAGATTGCCGTTATTATTCCTTCTATCACCAATTACTATTTTTCCACAGTTATTACAGGGATACAAAGTTTTGCGGCCTCCAATGGGTATCAGGTTATTTTATATCTAACTAATGACTCCCCCGAATGGGAGGCCAGAACAGTAAAAGAGTTGTCCTTAAGCAGCATTGACGGAGTTTTGGCATGCGTAACTTCAAATACGAACAACTTTGAGCACTTTCAGGAATTAATAGACGCTGGCTTGCCAGTCATTTTGTTCGACCGGTTGGTCCAATCGTTAAAGACATCGACAGTGATGCAGGATGATTATAACGGTGCCTGTATTGCAACCGAGCATTTGATCGCTAATGGATACCATCGAATTGCACATATAACAGGCCCGGCAAAACTAAGTCTTACTGAAATTAGGTTGAAAGGATTCTTAGATACTCTCAAAAGGTTTAACCTTAATTCACACGGCGTACAACATTCAGGTTTTAGTAAAGAAGACGGGGAAAACGACCTTAATGCTATTTGGTGTGATACAAATCCGCCAGATGCGATTTTTGCGGTGAATGACCGAAAAGCAGTTGGAGCGATAATCGGCTTGCAGAAGAAAGGAATTGAGATAGGAAGGCAAGTTGGTGTGGTTGGTTTTACTAATGATCCAATATCTGAAATTATTAAACCTGCGCTGACCACAGTAGCTGAACCCGCTTTTGAGATTGGGAAAACTGCCTGTCAATTATTAATAAAACATATTGAAAAACCATCCACCGCTAATCAACAAATCGTCCTTCCATCGGAGTTGATAGTACGAAAATCCACAACCAGAAATCTATGAATTGCCTGAGCATAAAAAAAGCATCCTTCAGGGATGCTCTTGATTTATAAAAATTGTCGATATCTAGGTTGCTTGTCCTGAAATTTCTATAAGCAAAAAAAGACCATCTTTTTGGGATGGTCTTATGGTTGATATTGTGGCGACTACCTACTTTACCAGGTTTGATCCAAGTATCATCGGCGGTCCGGGGCTTAACTTCTCTGTTC
>NZ_JAJUXH010000023.1 GCF_021390245.1 Dyadobacter sp. CY323
CAGGCCTCATCTTAGTCTCAAAATGATGACCCCGAATGCAGTACATAAAAAAGCCTTGGAGAAACACCCCAAGGCCTAAACTCAATCTAAAACCGTCAACTTATTTTAGGACGCGACACAGGGATATCTCGATTACTTCACTACCGCAGTAACCTGACGTTTTGTTTCAGTAGAGATTGAGAATGGCTTTGTAGAAATTTCGCTGCCATTGTTGATTACAAAGCTATAATTACCATCCGCAAGATTCGACAGGTCGAAAATTTTCGTGAAGTTCTTCTCTGATTTTGGAATTGAAGTGCTGTAAACCACGTCTCCGCCAAAATCTTTGATCGCGATACTAGTCTTTTCTTTCACGTTATCTAGTGTCAATTTGAATTTCAATTCGCCTGTTGAAACCAGTTCGATGGCATTGTTTTCTTTTACTTTTTCGCTTGCGATTGAAAGATTTGCAGCTGATACTCCCACCAAAACTGCGATTGTCAAGATTGTTTTTTTCATGTTACTTTAATGTTAAGTGTACAATTGTACTTTTTAAATATTTCTAATGATCAATTTTCAAACTATTAAATCAGTCCGACATTTGACGCCTTTAACCGATTTGATGATTCAAATGTAAACAACATATCGAATACAAGTCAACAACGTGATTTTCAGCAGTTAAAAGTTCTTTTTCTTATTATCTATTAATATTAGAATAGTTATATGTTTATGTTAAAAGTACAACAAGTCGTTTGAAATTTGCCACATGCATTCAATAAGTACAATCTATTACTAATTGTATTTAAACAAGAAATATAAGCAACAAAGATCTTTATGCGATATTGTTAAAGTATTTTCCAGTAACATCCGTCTGTTAAACTGCTATCAATCCATTCGATCCGTTTGTCACAGAAAAAACCAAATATCATTCAAACCGTCACTTCGTATAGTAAGCAACTGCTGGGTTTTATCCGGCAGCGTGTGAATACGGATGAGGATGCGGAGGATATTTTGCAGGATGTTTGGTTTCAACTGAGCAGTTTACCTGAAATTGAGGCAATCGAGCAGATCGGAAGCTGGCTTTATCGGGTAGCACGAAACCGGATCATCGACAAATACCGAAAACAAAAGCCGGATTTGCTGGAAGATTATGGGTACGAGGATGAAGAAGGTGAGTTTTACTTTAAGGACATCCTGCTAGCCGATGACAATACACCTGAAACCGCATATATGAAGGAATTATTCTGGGAGCAGCTTACGATCGCATTGGCAGAGCTCCCCGAAAACCAGCGACAGGTGTTTGTCTGGAACGAGTTGGAAGACCAGACTTTTCAGGAAATCGCCGATCGGACTGGCGAAAACATCAAAACATTGATTTCCCGGAAACGGTACGCGGTCCGGCATTTGAGGGACCGACTGGAATCCATTTACCGGGAGTTTGTAAATTATTAAATTTGTTGATCATGAACCAGCAGCGCAGAAATAGAGGACGATTCGGGAAAAGGCGTTTCGTCATGTTTCCAGTTTTCGCATTGATCGCCGCCCTGATTTTAGGAGCGGTTATCCAGTGGCTGTGGAATGCCATTTTCCCGCACGCATTAAACGCCAACCCCATTTCCTACTGGCAGGCTGTGGGTTTGTTTGTCTTATCTAAAATTTTGTTCGGCGGTTTCAGAGGACCTATGAGTGGCCCCGGAAGATGGGGCAACTGGCGAAAGTTTGACGAAAATGCGACAGGTCCCGGCGCACGTTTTGGAGCATGGCGCAGCAAATGGAAATCAATGAGCGATGAAGAACGTACAAAATTCAAGCAGGAAATGCGCCGACGATGCGGCAGACCTCCCGAAAATCACTGAATACAAACCCGGCCCGCAACGCCGGGTTTATTTTTTTCTCCATCTTAAAGTATTTATTAATGTCACCCGTCTGCAATCCTGTAACATAAACCAAAAGCCATGATTGCACCGAATTTAAGAGTCATTTTAGCAGGCATCCTTGGAGGAGCGTTGCTGTTTGCCATTTCATTCGTTTTTTTCAAAGCCTTGCTTTTTCTCCTTTTCATCGGACTTATTTTCCGTCTGATGGCAGGCAGGAGAAGAAGATGGAGGAGATATCATCCACTTTACGACAGCTACGAAGTATATGAACCTTTTCAGGGAAAAGAAGGACTTCATGACCATTTAAACCAAAATCCAAAAAAAATATAGCCATGAAGAGAAGCACAAGAATTTTGCTGGGTGTAAGCATTGCGCTGATCACCGCAGCGAGTCTCCATGTTACAGTTGGGGAACGATTCCACCGCCGGATGCCCGGAAAGTATGGTGCGTTTGGTTGTCGTTACGACTGGAAAGATCCTACCCACAATAGCAAAAGAAGCCCGACTGAGCCACTGAAAAGCCCGACTCAGAATTTTAATGACAACCAATAAACTAAAAGAAGATGTGCAATAAATATGGAAATCGTGGCTTCGGAGTACGTCACGAGCATTTTAGAAGAAATTTCGGTCACCATGATGTGGGCGACCCACGAATGGGCGACCCACGAATGGGCGACCCACGAATGGGCGGCCCACGAATGGGCGGCCCACGAGAGGGCGACCCACGAGAATTCAGGGTACCTGTCAACATTGTAAAAAACGACAACAGTTACCAGCTGTTCGTTTTCGCTCCTGACCGGAAAAAAGATGATTTCAAGATCAGTATCAACGGTCAGGAATTGAGCATTTCTTATGCCTTGACGAATAATCAATCGGACGCTAAAAACTGGATACGTCATGAATTCAGCAAAACTGCATTCGAGCGATCCTTCATTATTGACCAGACGGTCGACACGGAAAATATTGTAGCGGAGTATGTAAACGGCATTTTACAACTTACACTCCCCATCATTCCCGGTTCCGAAAAACCCGTGCAGGAAATCCGGGTCAGCTAATCATTTACAAGCCATGAAAAAGAAAGCCTCCGCATTTAGTGTGCAGAGGCTTTTCTAATTACTACGCTTAACAAATATTTGTATTAACTATCCAAAATCATTTGTAGGCCGGATCCTGGTTGAGAGTAGCGGCACCTTGTTTGTAGGATCTGTCAATCGCTTCCTGCGGGATCGGGAAGTATTCGTTTTTACCTTTGGTAAACACAGCACCTTTTTTGTAAACACGTTTTGTCGCCTCTACGGTCACATATTTGTTCAAAGTTTCGGCCGCAATTCCCCATCTCTGGAGATCGAAGAACCGGTGACCTTCCATTGCAAATTCAAGGCGGGATTCGAAACGCACTGCTTTACGGGCAGTTGCCGCATCAGCCCAGGCCGCATCATAAGTTTTGATCACATAGTTGGCGGCAGGCTCGTTCAGCACGGTATAATCATCTCTTGATTTTGTTCCCTGAACTGCCTTTTTGACAAACCCGGCAGGGTTGGCAGCGCGGGTCCGGATCTGGTTCACCAGCTTTCTCGCATTTTCGAGATTACCCAGTTCTACCTCCACCTCGGCCAGCCAAAGCAGGATCATACCATAACGCATAATCCGGTAATTGTTGCTGGAAAGGTTACCCCAGCCATTAATCCCAAATCCCGCTTTCTCTGAAATGTGTTTCTTTGGTGAATAAGGTCCGGCATAGGTTGGGTCACGAATAAAGTCGCTGCCATGGATTTTAAAATCTTTAAAAAGAATGCCGCGACGCCCCACAGTCTGATCGAGACGAGGGTCCAGCGTTCCTGTGTAAGGCTCAAATGGGTCGGTATACTTTAATCCCTGATCGTTTTTAACGTCGGTGTCGTTGAATGTATCCAGTAATGGAAGACCGGCAGCGGTCGTTTTGAATGCATTTACCAGGTTTTGTGAAGGCTGATAAAACCCACAGCATCCCCATGGATCAATGTACGGGTGCGCCAAACCTACTCCCTGATCCGCTGCGTCGCCGGACGCGCTGGATACAGAATACTGGATTTCAAAAATGGATTCTGCATTGTTACGGGTCGCAATCAGGAAGTTATCCTCGAACTTTGGTGCGAGAGAGAATTTTCCGGAAGCTATAATTTGTTCCAGGATTGGTTTTGCTTTTTGCAATGCAGGCAGGTTCACCGCGCCGGTTGTTACATTCCAGCCCTGGTACATGTACGCTTTTGCAAGAAACGCCAACGCTGCCCATTTGGTGGGGCGACCTACCTGTGTTTGCACTTCGGGAAGACCTTCGGACGCAGCTTTGAAATCTGCTTCGATCATCGGCCAGATGTCTTTGTCGTTCGGAATCTTGGTACTTTCCAGATCATCCAGCTTATATGTTTTTTCATCAATATAAGGCACTGTTTTCCACATTTTCTTCGCTTCGAAATGGTATAAGCCGCGTAAGAATCTCGATTCTGCGATAATCTGAGCCCTCCTTGCGTCTCCCATTGCCTCCACTTCCGCCAACGTATTGATCACATCATTGGTACGGGCTACACCTTTGTAAAGTCCGCGCCATTTGTTCTTAATGTGGTTGTTGGTTGGCTGGAAATCGTATTTTTCGATAAATGATTGTTCCGGCTGGTCACCTGCGTCGGTACCCTTGTAGGAGTCGTCGGATGCAAGTCCCCCGAATACCCAGCTCTGGATATCGTTGTTCCACGAATCCTGACCATCGAGGCCGTTTCCGTCAATCATCGCATATGCCCCGATCAGCAGACCTTCCACCCCACTCGGCGTTTTTAATGCAGTCGGGCTATACTGTCCCTGCGGATCTCTTGTAAGGAACTCATCCTTACACGCAGTGACGATACCAATTGCCAGGCCGACCGAAACTAAATATTTTAAAAATTTCCTATTCATATATCTGGATTTTTAAAGTCAACAAGTTGTTTGGTTATCAAAAAGCGAAGTTCAAGCCTACAAGGAATGTCCTTGATACCGGCATATATCCTCCATCAAAACCCAGCGTATTATCTGCTCCCGTTTGTATTTCCGGGTTAAGTCCCGAATACTTTGTGATAGTCAGCATGTTTTGGCCTTGTACATAAATCTGCGCATTGCTAAGTCCGATCTTCGCTGCGGCAGCTTTTGGGACCGTGAAAGTCAGCTGCACATTTTTCAGGCGGAAATAAGTCCCTTTTTCAACAAAGTAACTTGACGGGCGGCTGCTGATCTGATCATCCGCATCCATAATGGGCACAGTACCTTCTTTATGGTCTGGCTGCCACGCATCGTACAACGCACGTTTTGCTCTGTTACCCTGGAATGTGTTGAAATCGGTAAAATAGCGCAGGTAGCTAAAAATCTCATTGCCTACCACCCCGTTTCCAAAGACAGTCAGATCGAACATCTTATATCCAACATTCACATTGATACCGTATACAAAATCTGGGTGCGGATTACCGATTACAGTACGGTCGTCATCTGTGATTTTTTTATCATTGTTAATGTCGGCGATCTTGAACTTACCGGCTTTGTTATAGGAACCATAAGGTGCCCAGGCGTTTGCTTCTTCATCAGACTGAAAAATACCCAGCACTTTGTACCCGTAATAAGAAGACAATGGTAACCCGGCCTGGGTAAGCGTCACAGCAGGCACACGTGACCCAGAACCGAAGTATTTGGTGGCATCACTTTCATCCAGTTTATCCACGGTGTTTCGGTACATCGAGTAATTCGCTGAGATTCCGTAGCGGAACTCACCTTTCATTAATGTATTCCGATATCCGATACCGATGTCGATCCCTTTGTTTGTCATCGCACCTACATTGAAAGAAGGTGCATTTGCATCACCGGCAGTAAATGTAATCGGCGTTGAAAACAACATATCAGCGGTTTTCCGGTTCCAAAAATCTATCTCAAATGTTAATGCGTCATTTAAGAATGTCGCATCCAATCCGAGGTTGTTGGAAGTGGTGGTTTCCCATTTTGCATTCGGGTTACCGAAGGATGACGCATCGTAACCGATAGTCGGCTGGCTGGCTGACCCGTCGATTGGGTAACCTGCATGGAAAATATCAGCCCGGTAGGTCGTAAATGCATTATAATCTCCGATTTTCTGGTTACCGGTTTTACCCCATCCGTAACGGATTTTCATATCGTTGATAAAGCCAACTCCTTTCAGGAAACTTTCCTCTGATAACCTCCATCCTGCGCTGAATGCAGGAAACAATGCACTCCTGGAAGCTTGCTGAAAACGGGAAGAAGCGTCATTCCTCAAAATAAATTGGAACAAATACTTATCCGCGTAGCCATAGTTCACTTTTCCGAACTGTGAGTAAAGGCTGTAATCCCGGTTTACCCCGCCAAAGTTGGTCGCTTTGGTCGCATCACCGAGGTTCAGGTAGTTGATAATGGAAGGAATTTCGAATGCATACCCGGAGCGGCTCGCACCAAATTCTTCGGCAAATTCGCGGATCGCCTCGATACCTACATAGGCATCGACTTTATGATTTGTTCCAAAATTGCGTGAGTAACTCAACGTATTGGTCCAAACCCATTGATAAGAGTAATAATCGGTCGATGTAGATCCATTGTTGAAACTACCTTCCACGTATTCAGGATTGGCACGTCCGATGTAACGTCCGCGCTGGCTCACACCGTCGATACCAAGACTGGTTTTTACAGTAAGGTTTGGAATGATATCGAATTCACCATATACATTCCCGAATGCACGCAGGCGGTATGTGGTGTTGTCTTTTTCGCGGTAAAGCGTAGCGTATGGGTTGGAGTTGTTACCAAGGTTCGCTCCGCGGGAACCGGCAAAGTTGCCCGCGATGTCATAAACGGGAAGCAGCGGATGGTGCTTGTAGCTTCCCGAAACTGCATTTTGCTCCTGGTTGTTACCGAATCCCCCTTTTCTGTTATCGAAAGAAACAGCCAGATTTTCTCCAACGCGAAGGCGCTTTCCAAGTGCGGAGAATTCGGTGTTTGCACGGATTGTATACCGATCGTAACCAATGAATTTAACTACACCATCCTGACTGAAATAGCCGACCGACAATGCATATCGGCTACTTTCACTACCTCCTGATGCCGAAAGCTGATAATTCTGGATCGGTGCCGTAGTAGTAAGTTCTTTCCACCAGTCGGTATCTGCTGATTTGGTGATTGCGTAAATGTTTCCTGGCACAAGCGAATATTTGGCCGGATCAACATCAGGAGTACCTGCCTTTCCTCTACTCGGAAAAACATAGTCCGGAATAGTCACTTCTCCGTTTGGTCCAAATGAGTACTGACCGTGGGATGGTGTTTTACCCGCATATTTGTCGGCCAGATAAAGGTATTTCCCCAACTCCTGCGCGTTCAGGGCCTCCACATCTTTGTACGTTTTTTGGGTACCATAATAGGCATTAAAAGAAATGACCGGCTTCCCGATTTTTCCTCTTTTCGTTGTGATGATCACCACCCCATTCGCCGCCCGGGATCCATAAATGGAGGCAGATGATGCATCTTTCAGGATTTGGATAGTCTCAATATCGTTCGGATTGAGGTTACCCTGGTTTTCGGTAGGTACGCCGTCAATAATAAAAAGGGGATCGTTGTTACCAATGGTACCGAAACCACGAATACGGACCGTTGCATTACCACCCGGCGTGGCATCGTTGACAATATTAAGGCCTGATGCCCGCCCCTGCAGCTGCTGGGCAAACGTAGTGGCAGGTACCGATTGCAGATCTTTGGCATTCACAGTCGTAACTGAACCGGTAATATCTCTTTTCGATTGTGAGCCGTAACCCGTCACAATCACCTCTTCAAGAGCGCTAACGTCACTGGCCATGGAGACATCAATGATCGTCCGGTTTCCAATCGCTACTTCTTTGGCTGTGTACCCAATGAACGAGATCACGAGTATCTCTGCGTTGGAAGGTACCTTAATCGTATACTTGCCCTCTGCATCGGTAGTGACACCAATCGTTGTCGAACCCTTCAATGTTACTGAGGCACCGGGTAATGTAGACCCGGTTTGTTCGTCCAGAATTTTCCCGGTAATGGTGAGATCCTGGGAAAATGCATTTTGGCAGATAAGAAAGAGAAGCATACTTAGAAACAGTTTGCCCCCCAGTTGAAGGTAATGTTGTAGCATATGATCTAGCTAGGTTAATATTAATTAAACATCCAAATCTAGGAGAATAAATCATTAAATAATCTAATCTAAACCATATATACACATTTGATGATATAATTGTATTTTTTTGATTAAATAACATCTAGAAAAGTTGTATTTTATTAATAAGTGAGACGAGTATTAATAAAATTTTAATCTAAATTTAATGTCGAATCCATTAAGTGTCTGAATCACAAATAACATATAATCAGCAATTTATAGTAAATTAACGGTTACTAAACTTCAAAATCACCGGTTACATCTTGTAGTGTTAAATAAAGAATACAACATGTAAAAAACTTTCATATAAATAAAAGTAAAGTTACATGTTAACATAAAATAGTCATAAAAAAATTGAATCACTTACTGGTCAATATTTAAATAGTTATATTTTTCTAGAAGATTTAAAAATTGAAAGAAGAAAAGGCACAGACGAGTATTCTGTCCGTGCCTTACTTTAAATGCGGTTTAGGGGAAAATCAGTTTACCTTTCTGATCACACCTTTGGAATCGGTAATAGTTACATTTCTGACGTTACCGGGCAAAAACAGTGCATGTGACGATTGGGAGAGGAAAGAAGAACCGTACGTCATCTCTTCCTTGCGGGTTTTACCATTTTTGAATTCCAGCTTAGCAAAGATTTCGTTTGGCTGCAATGGCACTCTCCTGCTTTCGACTTTGCTCTGGTGAAACCGCAGCGAATCCCGGTTTTGAGAGGTGACAGTCAGCCATTGGTTGCGTGAAGAACCCAGTTTCACCATTGCTTTCGCATTCCCGGGCACCAGATAGCCGCTTTTTAATGGAGTAATCGGACTAAAACCTCCGCTTCCATTGCCTTTCAGAATCAGCCCGCTAAATGCATCGTAACGCCCCACTGAAACTTCGGAACCAAAGTCGTTGCCACAAAGCATGACATCCAGATTACCGTCCTGGTCGAAGTCCTCGGTCACCATTCCGAAAATCGGTGCGAACTGGGTTTGAACCGGCAGCTCACGCAAAATAAATTTCCCGTTTCCCTGATTTTCGACATAACTGCTTTGCATATACGTAGCCGTAACGTGGAGCGCCTCTTTCAGTTCTTCGGGCTTCAAAATGTCTTTGAGAGATGCTTTTGCAAACTTGCCATATTCCTGAAAACGCTGCCTCGCAAGGATAACCTGCTTGCCCATATCGTCACGAGTATTGTAAGGAAACTCCTGATACGTGCCGTCAACTGCTTTATAAAATACGGTCGGAATGGCATCGAAATAACCGTCGTTGTTGAAATCTTTTGCATACATGCTTACCGGCTGACTTTCCGAGGCGCGGCTCAGTGAGTTGAGCCCGAGGTTTCCGGCGATGTAATCCATGTCCCCGTCATTATCGAAATCCCCGGCGGCAATGCTGCCCCACCAGCCTTTTTTGCTTTCGAGACCAGATGTTACTTTTCTGAATTTACCTTTTTCGTTTTTAAGAAAAGTCAGAGGCATCCATTCCCCTGCCACCAGCAGATCCACCCAGCCATCGTTATCAAAGTCAGTCCATAAGGCATCGCAAACCATACCCAGATTTTGCAGTTCCGGCGCGGTGGTTCCGGTCACATTGGAAAATCGTACTGTATTGCCTTGAGTATCATTTCTTAGAATAAAGCTCGAAACAGGTTTCGGATATCCGCCCGACTCAACCCGCCCGCCCACAAAAAGATCCAAATCGCCATCTTTATCGTAATCCACCGCTTTTACACACGAGCCATTGATTTCAAACGGAGGCAGAGCTGTGGAAGCAAAACTGAAATTACCCTTTCCATCATTCAGATAAAGCATATTCTTCAACCCTTCCGAGCCCACCCGGAGCTCATAACTTCCACTGACCACATACAGGTCCAGGTCTTTGTCATTGTCCGCGTCAAATAGCAATACGCCCATATCTTCCGTCACCTTTTCCGAGCCCTCTTTTCCCGGAAGCAGATCCGCCACCTTAAATTTCCCATCAGCCAGCTGAATCAGAAACCGGCCTTTATGGTTTAATGCGCCGCCCACAAAAACGTCATCCAGCCCATCCCCATTAACATCCCCGGCAGCCAGCGCAGGCCCGAACTGGGAAAGTTTGTGTGGTATCAGTTTTTGTAAATTAAAATCGATAATGTCCATTTCTTCATGCACATAAGGTATGCGAAGACTCGAAGTAATATCGGCAAACAATGCATTTGTCAACTTTTTCTCACTTTCTGGCACTGCTATCTCACCCGCGTTTTTTTCAAATACCTGTAATACCTGATTGGCTTTTACATTTTTCAATACCTGAGTTTTGCCACCCGGCCAGGTGATTATCAACTGGTCTATCACTTTCACAGCACCAAGCCCAAAATGCGTAAACGCCTCTACTGTAGACAGATAACCTCTATATGGCGAGTTTTCTGAGTACTGGATCTGCTTTTCTCCATAGTGTATCTTCGCAATCGCTCCGATCCCGTCCCGGTTTTTTCGTTCTCCATTAAATTTGATCCGCAGGTAATTACTGTCCTCCGGTTTGAGCTGGATGGAATTGTTGCGATAGACGGATGCTGAATCATTGATATTATTAACCACATAATCCAGGTCACCATCGTTGTCCAAATCCGCATAAGCTGCGCCATTTGAGAAGCTTGGCGTTTCGATACCCCATTCATCACTCACATTCGAGAACCGCAGATCACCCCTATTTTTAAATGCATAATTCGGGATTTTTACGGACGGAATGTACTTCAGCATTTCCATTTTGGGGACCAGGTTTGTGACCTCTGCCCGATAGGCCATAAAGTCCAGGTCCGTAATATCCTTGGGAAACCCGTTTGTGACAATAACATCCCGCAGACCGTCATTATCAAAATCCGTCACCATGGGCGTCCAGCTCCAGTCCGTCTCGGCAATACCGCTTAGAAGCCCGATTTCGCTGAAAGCCGGATCCTTTCCCGCTGCATTAGACCGCCCCATGTTGACCTGCAGTGTATTTCTGGCTACCTGATACTGATACCCGTACCGGTCGTTGTTCTGATAGGTAATGTAACTGTTTGCCGGCGTCATCATTTTCTTGCGCAGGTTGGTCTCCGGCATCATATCGAGGGCAATTACATCGGGAAGACCGTCATTGTTGATGTCAGCCACATCGTTGCCCATCGCCGAATAAGACGTGTGTTTGAAATAAGTATCCGCTCTGTCGGTAAAAGTGCCATTGCCGTTATTAATGTAAAGCAGATCGTTTGTGATGTAATCGTTTGTCACATAAATGTCTTTCCAGCCATCCTGGTTAATATCCGTCACATTCACCCCCAGCCCGTACCCCTCGATCAGAATGCCCGCCTCTCTTGATACGTTTGTGAAAACAGGATGATTAAGGGTCGCATCCCAGTCATTTCTAAAAAGCCGGGACGTTCTTTTTGATGATCCGTCTGTAATTTTTTTATGAAACTTATTCGGAAACGTCGTATTGTCCATTTCATTCACGACCAGGAATAAATCCAGGTCTCCGTCATTATCATAATCAAAAAACGCCGCATTGGTCGTGTGTGTCGTATCTGCAACCCCATACTCCTGGCCCATTTCCTTAAAAACCGGGACGTTATTGCTGTCCGTTCCCTGGTTCACATAGAGCAGGTTCATCCGTTCGGCAGCAACTTTTCTCACCGATGAGCAAACATAAATATCCGGACGCCCGTCGCTATTGATATCCACTACCGCCACACCAGTAGCCCATTTGTTTTCACCGGCTACACCGGATTTTTTTGTTACATCTTCAAACTTGAAGTCCCCTTTGTTTAAATACAACTTGTTATCCACTGAATTGCCGGTGAAATAAACATCAGGCAGGCTGTCATTATTAAAGTCCGCGAGAGCTACGCCACCGCCATTGTACACGTATTCGAAACTGAGAATATTCATAGTATCATTCTCCGCAATGCGGTTAGAGAACCTGATCCCCGTGCCGTCGCTATCCAGCCGGGTGAATGTCTTCAGTTTTTTTTGACATGAAAAGAGCAGCATTGCCAGAAAGCAAAATAGAATGAAGGGCCGTGTAAACATGTTTCAGTAATTTGTTCTTGCTAAGTTCGATAACCTAATATTGGGCCGGCCATCCGCCTGCTTTATTGTAAAGCCAGTAGTGTTTTCGGATCAGGAGCCAGGCCAAATCGCAAGTCAGCATATATAATTATTCGATCAATAATTACCTTATTCTGAGAGCTAATTCCGAAGATAATCTAATACTATCGTAAAAAGATAAAAAAGAATAGTTATAATTAAGTCACCATTATTCACATATTGGCATACCGGCAAAGGCCGCGAACACATTCACAAATTGCCAACCTTCGATTTCAGGATTTATAGCTTAGTCATCCCTTTTCCAATCGGCCGGCAGTAAGGTTGAAAAACGGTCACTGCCCAAATCCCCGGCTATTTCGAATCCCATTGGCATTACCACCCACCCTTGCGGCGTGATTACAATGTAACCCTGCGGCATGGTGATCTGGGTGTACGCAAAAGGCATATCCGAATAAGGTGAGCGCCCTTTCCGATTGGTGTTGAAAACTTCGAGCTGCGTCATCGACACCACCAGACGTTCGGTGGGCAATTCTCCTGGTCTCACCAACCGCATACCACGCACCGCCTCGATCCGGTTATGCAGGTGCCTCGACAAAAGATTCAGTCCGTTCACGGTACTCACCGATTTGAACATCCGAAGCGAATCCGGGATTACCTGGTACACCTTAAAACCCTGCTCGATCAGACTGTCGGATACCATACTTGCCAAAAGGTGTTTCAACGAACCCTGATAAGCTATTTTCTGATTTGCGCGCCACTGTTTTTTCTGCAAGCTGTCTTTCGGAACAAGTACCTCGAAACGGGTACTGCCTCCATAGTACACTTTGCCGCTGAAATAATCGAAATCGTCCAGATCCTGATGAATGCGGTAACCCAGCGCATTGTTTTCAATGATCAGCGGACTTGTCGACTGCGCGATCACGTGTCCGTCATCGTCTTCCGAAATTCGCAGCACCTCGGGATTTTTAATGACACATAACTTGCTGAACCTGCTGCTACCCAGCAGTTCACGCGTAACTATTTTCAGGTTTTTCTCCCGCTTCTTATTTTTCCGCGCAAAAATGGTAACCCCCTGCAACTGCTGACCTTCCCTAAGTTTGAACAAAACACTTTTCACCCCACCCTGCTCAAAACGGAGCGTCTGCTTCACGGTTTCGTATCCCAGAAACGATACCACCATTTCCAGGTTCCCTACATTCAGGTTCGGCAGCCTGTAATTTCCGTTTTCATCTGCATTCGTCCCAATGGTAGAATTGTTGATGAACACATTGGCGAAAGGCAGCGGTTTTCCTGTTTTTTCATCCGTTACCTTTCCGGTGAGCGTTACATTCTGAGCGAAAGAATGGCCCAGAGCACATATTGAAACAAATGCAATAATCCGGAGTCGGCAGAAAAAAGCTATTTTTTTGGGGTTCGGTACCGGATGCATGGATTGTTAAAAGTCTTTTCATTCCAAAGATAAAAGAGAGGTTCTAAAAACATAAAAATGATCTCTACTAGAAAAATAGTTTGTTAACTATAAAAATAGTTTCTATACTTGCTGCATGGAATTAGAAAAGCTGACCAACAAGGAAGAAGAAGTAATGCAGGTACTATGGAATCTGGAAAATGCCTTTGTAAAAGACATGCTGCCGCTATTTACAGAGCCAAAGCTGCACTACAATACGCTTTCAACCATCATCCGGAACCTGGAAGAAAAAGGGTATGTGGATCACCGGCAATTTGGAAACACTTATGAATATTTTCCGGTCGTGAAACGCGAGGATTACCAAAACCATTTTGTGCTGAATAAAGTCGTTGGAAATTATTTCAATGATTCTTACAAAGACCTGGTTACCTATTTTGCCAGAAATGAAAAAGTGACGCCCGAGGAGTTGCGTGAAATTGCCAGAATGATTGAAAAAGGAGAATAATGTATTGATGTACCACCATTAATCTTTTTACCGATGCTATTTCTGTACCTTTTAAAAGTCAGCTTGCTTCTGGCAGTTTTGACGCTCGGTTATCGCTGGATGGTCCAGTTTGAGACCTTTTCAAAATTCAATCGTGTGCTGCTCTGGCTGAATGTAATCGCAGCCTGGTCATTCCCGGTAATCCCAATGCCCGGCTGGGGGCCGGTTAAAATACAAACGGAGTTTCATCAGACCATCCCGAAAATCGCAGCGGCGGCACCGGCTGTAAAACATCAGATCTCCGCTTACAACCCGGCACCGAATGTAATCAACAGCCAAAATCTGCACACGTTGAATATCAGCGAGATCATGCTGCTCATTTACCTTGCGGGAGTTGCGATTCTGAGCATTTATTTTCTGTTTCAAGTCGGGCGTTTGATTTGGATCCTGGCGGCGTCATCTGTTGAAAAGTCTGATTCCAAGGTCATTTTTGTCAGAAATAAACACATTAAATCACCTTTTTCATTTTTTCGCTGGATTGTCATCAATCCGGAAAATCATACACCCCGGGAACTAAGCCACATTGTTGCGCACGAGACCGGGCATGTACTGCAATGGCACAGCCTGGACCTGATGATTTCAGAAATTCAGCGCATTGCATTATGGTTCAATCCATTTGCCTGGTTTCATCAAAAACTGGTTCAGGCAAATCTCGAATACCTCGCGGACCGGGGTGTTTTGGAAAGTGGTTGTGAGAAAAAACAATATCAGTACAGTTTGCTAAATGCCATATTACAAAGTAACGAACTCCCGATGACGAATTCGTTTGCACAATCGCTACTTAAAAAACGGATTAAAATGATGAACAGAAAACCTTCCCACTATTTCGCGTGGGGCAAATATGCGTTGCTGATTGGCATACTTTATTTTTCGTCGGCATTTGTCGCACCATATACGATAAAAGCGATCCGTTTCACACCTCCCGCGATTCGCCCGGCTATTAGTCAACTTGTCGTACCGGCGGCAGAAGATCAGACTTTAACCCCGTCAAAAGCATTTAAAAAAGAGAAAACCAAAGAAAACCAAAGGCCAATTTCTACAACAAATGCGGCTGGGAACGATCCCGTTAACCGGAATGCCCCGGCACGCAGCAAATGGGTCGTTGAGAAGCCGGGGACACTTTACTGGGCCATTTCACCTCTGGCAAAGTGGGAAGATATTAGTGAAGTAATGACTGAAATTAAGGCTTTCGGGGGAGAAATGACTGTTAATGCGATCGAGTATGATCCTTTGCAGCTATTCATTACAAGTGCCGTTGTGCGAGTCAGGATTACCAACGGTTCGTCTGGACAAAGCGAGGGCGGGCCTGATAAATTTGCGCCGATCAAAGGCGTTTCGGGGTATATTACCAAGGCGGGGGGGCTCAGTATGGGACACCTCCCACCCGATCCGATTCAGACAAATCTTGAAAAAGATTATCAAAAGGCAGTTCAGCTTTCTCATGAAAAAGCCGGCGAATATCAGGAGTATAAATTAACAAAAGTGATCAATGACGGGTCTTACGGTTCAGCGAGCACCTATCTCAAAGAGTCGCTGGATGGAGAAAAAGGGAAGGCTGTTCTGAAAAAAGCCGGAATCGGTAAATCAGCTGAGAATACGCTGCTGGTGGATGCTACCCACAAATTTGCGGAGTTCCAGGTGAATTGGGAGCTCTCTTCATTCAGCGAAGCGAATGCCATTCCATTTGATCAGATCGACCGGGTCACTATCCTCAAAGATCACCGGCGAGCGAAAGAATATGTGATTATTTATACAAAGTAGAAGTCGCCAACACGATTGAAACCCATAACCACCTACTGCGTTAACAATGCCGAACTGATTTACTAACATTTGCAGAAACTTTACAATAAAATTATTGACTTGACATGGAAACTCTGATATTCCGGCCCGACAGCAAAGAAAAATTGGAAGCATCCGTGAACACAGAATTATCTATCAAGTTAAAGACGAAATCATCAGAATCGATTCATTAAAGGACATTAAACAACGAGGCCGCTCCAAAATTGGGCGGCCTTGTTGTTTAATGTCTAACTCAGATACTATTTCAATTCCAACTCTTCCCCAATCGTTTTCACCTTATCTTTCAAGCTGGCGTAAACATTGTCGAAATCTTCATTCTTCTCTAATGTAGCCCGAACTCCCACATAGAATTTAATTTTCGGCTCGGTTCCGGATGGACGGCAGGTAAATTTGGTACCGTCTTCAGTGAAGAACTGCAATACATTAGACGGTTCGATACCCATTTTACCGGATGGAATGGAATGCGAAGTTCCACTCGTGAAATCGACTGTGGTTAATGCTTTATAATCGTCCATTCTGATCACCGGCGAGCCTGCGATAGTTTTCGGAGGGTTTGCACGGAAATCCGCCATCATCTGCTGGATTTCGTCAGCGCCCGTTTTTCCTTTTTTAGTCAAAGAAATAAGGCCCTCATAATAGAAACCAAACTGTTTGTAGATTTCCATTAACATATCAAAAAGGCTCAATCCTTTGTCTTTGGCATACGCGGTCAGCTCGGCGATCATGGCGCAGGATGCAATCGCATCTTTATCACGAACTGCGTCACCGATCAAATACCCGTAGCTTTCCTCGCCTCCGCCGATAAATTGTTCCAAGCCTTCTTTTTCCCTGATTACCTGTGCGATATATTTAAAACCGGTCAACGTATTGTAGCACTTTACATCATAAGCCGCCGCCATTTTATCGATCAGGTCGGTGGTTACGATGGTTTTGCAGACGAATTGTGTACCTGTGAGTTTGCCGGCATCTTTCCACGCATTCAGCAAATAGTAGATGAGCACGCTGGCAGTCTGGTTTCCATTCAAAAGCTGAATTTCTCCGTGATGATTTTTCACGGCGATCCCCACACGGTCTGCATCCGGATCTGTTCCGAGAACTAAATCAGCGTCAATTTCTTTCGCTTTTTCGACCGCTTTGGACATTGCCTCCGTTTCCTCGGGATTTGGATAAACCACCGTGGGAAACTGTCCGTTCCCATTTGGCTCGGCCTGCTCCGCGATGACCGTCACTGACTCGAAACCCATTTTGCCTAACAATTGCGGAACCAATGTAACTCCCGTTCCGTGCAATGGCGTATAAACGATTTTAAGGTTTTTCTGACGTGCCAATGCATCTTTTGAAATGGAAAGCGACAGAATGTGATCCATGTATTTTTCATCTACCTCGGTACCGATTTTCGTGATTTTCGATGCATCTCCGTCGAATTTCACGTCATCAATCGATTGAATCGCATTAACCTCGTTGATGATATTGGTATCGTGAGGCGCAACCACCTGCGAACCGTCGTCCCAGTAGGCTTTATAGCCATTATACTCTTTTGGATTATGCGAAGCAGTTACTACTACCCCACTTTTACAACCTAATAATCGGATTGCAAATGATAGCTCGGGCGTCGGGCGGAGCGCCTCGAAAAGGTAAACGCTTATTCCATTGGCTGAAAAAATATCGGCGATAATTTTGGCAAATTCGTCTGACTTAATGCGGCTATCGTACGCGATCGCCACTTTTTTCTCTTCATTTGGAAATGCCTTGTTGAGGTAATTGGCAAGTCCCTGGGTAGCAGTACCCACGGTGTAGCGGTTCATGCGGTTGGATCCGATCCCGATCAATCCGCGTAAGCCACCTGTACCAAATTCCAGGTCTTTATAAAATGCATCCGTCAATTCCGTGTCATTCCCTTCATCAATTAATTGCTGAATGGATTGTTTTGTATCGATATCATAATCACCGCTGAGCCAGCTACTAACCTTGGCCATTACAGTTGGATCCAATTTTGCAGTCATAAATAGTATAGAATTGATATAAAAATTTATTGAAATATACGCCGGAATTATTTGATTATTTCCAGCTCCTCTTTCTCGACTTGTGAAAACGTTTCTTTAGCGGTTTTGTGAATCAGTTCTGCGACAAGCCCGGTCCAGCCAGTCTGGTGACTTGCACCGCAGCCGCGGCCATTATCTCCGTGAAAATATTCATAGAAAAGGACGTGCTCGTTGAAGTTCTCATCCTTCTGCATTTTTTCATCGTGCCCGTAAACAGCCCGGTTTCCTTCGGTATCTTTTTTGAAAATATCGATCAACCGGCATGCAATTGCCATGGCTGCATCTTTAATCGTCGCCAGATTCCCCGAATTAGTCGGATATTCCACCATGAAATCTTCGCCATAATAGGCGTGGAATTTCATTAAGGAGTCAAAAATGAGGTAGTTCAATGGAAACCAGATCGGGCCGCGCCAGTTGGAATTCCCACCCATGATATCCGTAAGTGCCTCAGCCGGAGTATAATCCACCTGCAACACTTCTCCATTTATGAAAAATTTATAGGGATTTTCCTCGTGATATTTTGATAAAGCGCGAATGCCAAAATCGGATAAAAATTCTGTCTCATCCAACATCCGCTTTAAAATCATCTTCATCCGGTGGCCGCGCAGAATGGATAACAAGCGATTTTCACCTTTACCCGACTCAAACCAACGCGATATCAATCTTGCGAGATCGGGCCTGTTCGCCAAAACCCATTCAACCCTGCGCTTGAAAACCGGCAGTTTATCAAGGTTCTGAGGATCAAGGATTTCGACCGCAAATAAAGGGATCAACCCTACGATCGAGCGCACTTTCAATAAGATGCTTTGTCCGTTCGGAATGTGGATCACATCGTAGTAAAACTGATCTTCTTCATCCCAGAGACTAATCGACGAATTCTTGCCGCCAATCGATTCCATAGCACCGGCGATATGCAGAAAGTGTTCGAAAAACTTGGACGCCATGTCCTGGTAAACCGGATGTACCAATGCAATTTCAACCGAAATACGCAGCATATTAAGCGTATACATCGCCATCCAGCCCGTCGCATCCGCCTGTTGCAGTTTTCCGCCAAAAGGCATCGGAGTCGAACGGTCGAAGACGCCAATATTATCCAGTCCTAAAAACCCGCCACTGAATATGTTATTGCCGGTATCGTCTTTCTGATTGACCCACCACGTGAAATTGAGCAGCAGTTTATGAAAGATCTTTTCAAGAAACTCAATATCCCCAACCCCATTATTCTGCTCACGATCAATCTCGTATACTTTCCAGGTTGCCCAGCCGTGAACAGGCGGGTTTACGTCAGAGAAATTCCATTCATAAGCCGGGATTTGCCCGTTGGGATGCATATAGTATTCACGGAGCAATATTTCAAGTTGCCTTTTTGCAAAATCCGCATCGACCCTTGCCAGCGGCACGCAATGGAAAGCAAGGTCCCAGGCCGCAAACCACGGATACTCCCATTTATCCGGCATTGAAATGATATTGGCCGCATATAAATGTTTCCATCCAGAATTCCGGCCCCATTTCCGGCCCTGGTTAGGCCCGGGCTGCGCCGGATCGCCTTTCAGCCATTCGTAGACATTGTAGTAATAAAATTGCTTGCTCCAAAGCATTCCGGCATACGCCTGTCGCTGGATAGAACGCAGATCCGCATCGGAAACATCGCGTTGGAGATCGTCGTAAAATTCATCGGCTTCCCGTATACGTTTGTTAAAAAGATCTTCGAAACCGCCAAACGGTTCTGAAATACTGTGATTTACAAATCGCAATCGGAAAACGGCACTTTCACCGGCCTTAATGGTTTTGGTACAACGCGCCGAAGCTTTCGTGCCGATGTGGTTCGGGTTTACGGTATTCGACTTTCCGTTACTGACGATAAAGTCATTAATGCCGTCTTTTGGATAAGCCGTGTTGTTCGCAGTACCATAAAGCTTCTTAAAATTCGTCTCGTTTTCACAAAACAAAAGCTCATCCGCATTATCCAGATACAGGTTATATTTCCCGTGTTTCCTATGGGTTACCTCAATCAAACGGTTTGAAATCCCGTTCATAATGGGCTTGTAATTGAAGGCCTCATATCCCCACGACCACGTATTTCGAAACATGATCGTGGGCAGGACAGTGATCGGCGCATCGTTCGGACCGCGGTTAAAAACGGTTACTTTCATCAGGATATCTTCCTCGTCATTCTTTGAATGCTCGATGAAAATATCAAAGTATTCGTCCGTTTCGAATATCCCGGTGTCCATGATCTCATACTCCGGATCCTCCTTTCCTCTGCGGCCATTCTCCTGACGTATTTTTTCGTATGGAAAAGGTTGCTGGGGATACTTGTAGAGCATTTTAGTGTACGAATGCGTGGGCGTACTATCCAGATAATAGTACATTTCCTTCACATCCTCGCCGTGATTGGACTCCCGGTTGGTAAGTCCAAAGATCCTTTCTTTCAGTATCTTATCTTTATGGTTCCAAAATCCGAACGAAAGGCAAATGTGCTGCTTGTTGTCTGAAAAACCTCCGATACCATCTTCTCCCCATCGGTAGGCTTTCGAGAGCGCCATTTCGTGCGTAATGTAGTTCCAGGCATCTCCATTTCCGCTGTAATCCTCACGTACCGTTCCCCACTGGCGTTCAGACAAATATGGCCCCCATTTCTTCCATCCTTTATTGTCCTTCTGCAAGCTTAACCTTACTTTCTCAGCTCCGTTTGCCATCCAAATATCTTTTTAATAGGAATGATTTTCAATTACAATCTACGCAATTTATGAGGGAATTGCCATGGATGCGACGTCGGCATGTACACTGACCTGATAGTTCACATCTCCTGCATAAAATGCGGTCAGAGACCTGGCTTTTTCAGAAGTTTCTGTCAAAAGCGGATGTCTTGGGGAATGCAATAATGCTTCCACATCGGCGACATACTCTTTGAACATCAATGGATTAGTAAGTTTGTAAAATTTACCGTCGCCGGCATGGAGAACAGGGACAGGTGTGGTTTTACCTTCCGCATTCATCCGCGCATATTTCAGTCGTGCGGCGGAATATTCTTCATCTGTCGTGCCAAAAACAATTCGTTCCGTCGGCTTAACTACTGCATTATTTGAGGTTATTTTACCGTCCAGTTTTTCCAAAAGGCTTCTCAACTGCCAGGTAAGCTTCCCGGTCCTGATCCGTTCCCTGATCGATTGTCTCACGAGGTAGGTCAGCGCCTGCGTAACATTCAGACCGATCTCCGCCATTTGTTTGAAGATGAATGAAGTTGGCGACATACCCGGAATGGTATTAGGATCATGAAGTACAATAGTACCTTCCGGCGTGAGGAAACCATCGATGCGGACACAGACATTGATTCCCAGTTGCTGGAAAACTTCTGCAATCACCGTCTGGATCTCCTGGTTTTTTTCAAGCGTTGTGTCAACAGGAATGCGTTTGCGGCTTGCGCCAGGCTTATATTTTGCATTAAAATCAAAAACCTGAACCATTTTAATGACTTCACTCGGAGGCAACGCAAGCGGCTTTCCATCGTCAAACTGAATGCAGCCGCAGGAAAATTCCTGACCTTCTACAAACTCTTCGATCAAAACCTGATCCTCGGCATTGGAACTGCTTAGAAATGCATGTTCATTTCCCTCTGCAAAATAAGTGTCCAGTGAGGCGATCAAATCGGAAGGATGAAATATCGTTTCTCCCGAAAAAACGACCGGGAAACCGATGCCTTCGTCCAGGTTAGCCATTTTCTGCCCCCAGGCCTGTTTTTCAGCGCTACCAAACAAACGCCAGGTTTCCGCGTCTAACTCAATCTGAAAAAAGCATTGATTTACCGCAGATACAAATTCTTCCAGCACATCTTCCTTCACGATAGCCACACCGATCGACGATCCCTGATGCGGCGCTTTTATAACCAGCGGAAGTCCAAGGTGTTTTTTAAGTACCTGAAAAAGAATCGGATACTCTTCCGGAATCCATTGGCTGTATTTTAAAGTCCAGCTTTTCTTTTCCTGTCGGTTGACGAGCGCGATCATTTCATTTTGCAGGATTTTATCAATTCCCACCGCCGAACCCATCAGTCCCGGGCCGCTGTAAGGAATTTTGTACCATTCCAGCAAACCCTGGATCGCGCCATCCTCGCAATCGGGGCCGTGCATGGCAAGAAACGCAAATTCGAAATGATCCTTGAATTCTGACGGCGCGATCTCCAATCCGACTTCTTCGGAAACCGGTGCATTCGCCAGTTCCGGATGAGATTCAATATACGTCTTAAAGCCTTCTTTTTGAATGTTCTGGGCAGGGTAAAACTCGCGTATTTCTGATAAATACATCCGTTCTTTTTTGAGGAGTATGAACCTTCCAAAGCTGTCTACAAAGATCGGAATGGGTTCAAAAAGTGATTTATCCAAGTATTCAAATGCGGTTTTACCACCTGCAAATGAAATTTCCCGCTCACGGGAAGGGCCTCCAAAAAAAATTCCGATACGCATAGTAAAGTCCGTCGTAATGCATTTAAATCTCTGTTGCAATATAAGTCAGTAATCGGGAGTAATCAATTTCTACCTCGAAAGCCGGAGATTTTTAACAAAAAAAAGCGGCCCTCCGAAGAGAACCGCTTTATCTGTAAAAGGCTGCTATTATTAAGTGCTACGCGAGCTCCGGGACGTTTACGGAAACTACTTTCGAGACGTATGGCACCGCTTTTCTTATTGATTCTTCAAGTCCCGCGCGAAAAGTCATTGCGCTCATCGGGCAGCTCTGACACGATCCTTGCAATTCAAGTTTAACGATCATGTCATCCGTTAATTCCACAAACCTCACATCACCACCGTCCGCATGTAAATACGGGCGCACTGTTTCGAGCGCCTGCTCGATAAGTTCAATCGTTTTTTCTTTTGAATCCATTGTTACAAAAATCTATATGCTAAGATGCACGATATTATTCAAAAAATCAAATTGTAATCCCTCCATGCTACACCTGGATTTCAACCGGGACAGTCTTATCCTTCGTGGCATTTCGGATGGCTACCTGCTGGGCGAGTGATTCGGCAGCATCCCGGAAAGCATCGTTCACGATCGGATTGGTATCCATTACGGCCGGCCGGCCTTCATCCCCTGCCTCCCTGATACCCTGTATCAATGGGATCTGACCTAGGAGCGGAACGTCAAATTTATCTGCGAGAGATTGACCCCCACCTTTCCCAAATATAAAATACTGATTATCAGTCAATTCTTCCGGTGTAAACCAGGCCATGTTTTCAATGACACCTAAAATCGGGACATTGATCTGAGGCTGCCTGAACATCTGTAAACCTTTAATGGCGTCTGCCAAAGCCACTTTTTGAGGCGTAGTTACGATGACTGCACCCGTTACCGGCACTGTTTGTACCAATGTAAGGTGGATATCGCTCGTTCCCGGAGGAAGGTCAATGAGAAGATAATCCAGGTCGCCCCAATCCGTATCTCCGAAAAATTGCTTCAACGCCTGACTCGCCATCGGCCCCCGCCAAACCACTGCACTATCGGGCGGTGTCAGAAACCCAATGGAGATCATTTTGATCCCGTACTGACGGATCGGGTTAATGTAATTCTTACCGTCTTTTGGCGTAATGGTCGGCTGCATATTTTCCGCACCGAACATGACCGGAATTGAAGGCCCGGAGATATCCGCGTCGATAATCCCGACTTTCGCACCGGAACGATGCAAAGCCATTGCGAGGTTCGCCGTGACCGTCGACTTCCCTACTCCGCCTTTACCAGATGAAATCGCTATCACATTTTTAACTCCCGGAATCAACGGACCTGTTAGCCGCGTAGAAGTCACATTCGCCGTAAGCTTTATAATTACCTCAACATCAGGACTTAAATGTTCGTGAATCGCATTTTCACAATTTCGTTTTATTAATTCTTTGAGTGGACATGCCGGCGTCGTCAACACCACTGTAAACCGTACCTGATTTACTCCAATCTCGATATCCTGGATCATTCCGAGGGTCACGAGGTCTTTCTTAAGATCCGGCTCTTCGACGGTGCTTAATGCCTGTAATACTTTTTCTTTATTGATTGTAAATTCTCCCATTGTACTGGTTAGAGGACCTTAACTACTATTTTCAACACGAAAGCGTGTCAATGAGTTTGTTATCAACCGGAAAATTCAGCGATCCGGTGTGTTACCTGCGCCAATTCAGCTGATACGTCCACCTGGCGGGAAATTGCATTCAGCTTATCCCTGACATTTTTTAAAAGTTTGAGCTGACTCGGCGTGTGACCATGCTGCGGCCGGTGTTGTATGGACTGCGCGACCTGATCCCATTGTTTCATAAAACCCTGCGCATCTTCATCCAGGTAAGCCCGTGTGAATGCATTGAATATGAATTCCTCCGCAACTTTATTCGGGTGGATCAGATCTTCTTTATAAAACCGGTAATCCCGCAATTCGTCGATCATGATCTCGTATGACGGGAAATATTCGACGGGCTTATATTTCTCTGAAAGCCGGTGACAGACCAGTCGCAAGACCGATTTACTCAACTGATTTAATGGCAATGTATCTTTTGTGTGCCTCACCGGACTTACTGTCAGAACAATGCGTAAGTTTCTGCGAAAGGTCAGCAGCTTCTGAATGAGTTGCTCAAATGGAATTGTGATCTGGTCGGGGTGCAGCAGTTCTCTTACAAAATTTTCACCAGGCATTTTATGACAGTTCCCGATGATCTGATTGGTGCGTTTATGGCGGTAAGCATAGGCAGTTCCAAATGTGATGACCAGCAAATCCGTCTCTGAGAGAAAGGATTGGACAGATTTCATTTTTTCCATTATTGAAGATTCCAGATCCGCTTTTGTTCTAGCCCATTGCGAAGAATGGAAGTCATGATGCAGCCAGATTTGGTCCGGATTTTCAATGTAGAGATCTGCATTGGGTTTCCGCTGCTCGATAACCGAATCCAGTATTTTGCAGATTGCCAGTGGATTAAATGCATTACCAAAGTCATTGTTAGCAACTGAAAATTTATAATGGCCCAGTTGGTCTCCAAGTACATCTGCGAAACAGGAACCGATTGTCAGGATTTTGGAACGATGTGTCAATTTCCAATCTGGTGGCTTGATCTCGACTTCGGTGCTGAACTTGATTTCTTTCATTCATTAAATATTGTGAGGTCATGTAAAATTAGGCAATATCAGCCCGGCAGATAAACGGAAAATTTATTTTCGGGGAAATATTCTAGTTTTAGCCTGAAATATCACACACTTATAATTTCCATTCAGTGAACGAAAAATTTTATCCCTTTGAAGTAGATCCGTCCGACTTTCGTTATGAGTTTTTGAGTGTTAGTGAAATGAAGACGGTAAAGAAGGTTGTTCTAATCACAGAGACTGAAAGGCGTAATGTCCACAACGTAGCCCTGCTCGATGTCCTTGATGATGGATCGCTCTGCGATTTAACGGAAAGCAGAAATAACGATTTACGTATGGTCATGGCTACGGTCATGCAAATAGTGGCAGACTTTCTGAGAAACAATCCTGAATCTTATGTAATTTTCAGAGGCAGTGACCCAAGAAGACATCGACTATACAGCATAATCATTAGTAGAGAGTTGAAAGAGCTAACAAACACTTTTGAAATTTTCGGACTAGTTTCGAGTTTTCCCATCACCTTCGTTCCTGACACAACGTATAATTTCTATCTTGTAAAAAAGAAATCATGAAAGATACAACAAAGAGACCCACTCCAAGAAAACTCACAGGAGACCAAGTGGTTCAGAAAAAACTGGATGAAGCAAATGCAATGTTGCGAAAAATAGATCCTTCCTTTTTTGAAAGTATGCGGCAAAAAAAGACTAATGAATAACGTCTCAGTTATGTTCATCATTTCTCTATCATTCCTTAGCAGTGTGTTTGTCTGTTGTTCAGATTCGACTAAAATCCCCGATACGGCAGATAACACAACTTACGAATTCGCCACCACCCCATCCTGGCAAGACGAATTCAACACTCCTGGCAAACCCGATCCTGCCAAATGGAGCTATGACCTCGGTGATCATGGCTGGGGAAATAATGAGTTGGAAAATTACACGAACAAAATCGAAAATGCCGAAGTTGAGAATGGCAACCTTGTCATTACGGCAATAAAGGAAAAGTCGGGAAAGGCTAATTACAGTTCAGCTAGGTTGGTTTCGAAAGGAAAGGGAGACTTTCTGTACGGCAAATTTGAGATTCGGGCTAAGCTGCCGAAAGGGCTTGGCACCTGGCCGGCGATATGGATGCTTTTCAGCCAAGATAATTACGGTAATAAAGGCTGGCCGGATAATGGCGAGATCGATATTATGGAGCATGTCGGCTTCGATCAGGACCGTGTTCATGGTAACGTTCATACCAAGGCATTTAACCATTCCATCAAGACGAACAAGGGTAATAATGTCACTGTCGTGAAAGCGTCTGAGGATTTCCACATTTACTCCTGCGAATGGACTCCCGATGCTATCTCTATTCTTGTTGACGGGAATGCATACTTCAAATTCACTAAAGAAAAAGCGTATCAATGGCAGGAATGGCCGTTTGACAAACCTTTTCACCTGATTTTAAATATCGCCGTCGGAGGTAACTGGGGCGGACAGAAAGGCGTGGATGACAGCATTTTCCCTCAAAAAATGGAGGTCGATTACGTGCGCGTTTACCCGCTGGCGGAGAAAAAGTAACTTTGAAAATCCAGTGCACGGAAGTATCTTGCACCATGGATCATTTCGTTGTTTCTGCCAGAAAATACCGTCCGGTCACCTTTGATTCGGTCGTGGGGCAATCACACATTACTACCACTTTAAAAAATGCGATCCGTACAAACCACCTCGCGCAGGCCTTCCTTTTCTGCGGTCCCCGGGGTGTCGGAAAAACAACTTGTGCACGGATTTTAGCCAAAACCATTAACTGTCAGAACCTAGGCGACGACGTGGAAGCTTGCGGCGAATGCGAGTCTTGTGTCAGTTTCCAAAACAGCGCATCTTTCAACATTCATGAGCTCGATGCGGCCTCAAATAACTCCGTAGAAGATATACGGAACCTGATCGATCAGGTTCGCTATCCTCCGCAAACGGGGAATTACAAAATATACATTATCGACGAGGTGCATATGCTGTCGCAGGCAGCTTTCAATGCGTTTCTGAAAACACTTGAAGAACCGCCCAGCTACGCAATCTTCATTCTCGCGACGACGGAGAAACATAAAATCCTTCCTACCATCCTGTCGCGATGCCAGATATTTGACTTCAATAGGATCCAGCCGAAAGATATTGCCTACCATTTGGCTGATATCGCTCAGAAAGAAGGCATTGAAACTGAAAAAGAAGCATTAGAACTAATCGGACAAAAAGCGGATGGTGGTTTGCGCGACGCTCTTTCCATGTTCGATTTGAATGTGACGTTTTCAACAGATAACCGGCTTACTTATGAAGCTGTTCTGGAAAATTTGCACATTCTGGATTATGACTATTATTTCAAAATCACCGATGCACTTACCAGCGGCAGCATTGCCCGCGCATTGGTATTGTTTGATGAAATTTTACGAAAAGGCTTTGACGGCCATTTGTTTGTGGTCGGGCTGCTCGAACATTTCAGAAATCTGCTCGTTTGTAAAGATCCTGCGACTGTAACGCTTTTACAGGTATCCGAATCTGCGGAACGGAAATACCAGGAACAGTCTGCATTAGCGGATATGAGTTTTTTGTTGTCTGCTTTGAGCATCGCCGGTCAATGCGATATCAATTACAAATCGGCCCGGAACCAGCGGCTCCACGTCGAACTTTGCCTCATGAAGCTGGCGAACCTGCCGCATATTCTTCAACTTGATTCTCTTGCCGCCGTTGATGAAACGGCAAAAAAAAAAGTTGAGCCTCAACCTTCAAACGGAACGGTAGTTCAAAAACCGGATGAGAATGAGGTAAAAACACAAATTGCAGACACCATTTCGGTTGATGCGCCTGCGCCGGTAGTTCCTCCCATAGGAACATCATCGAAGTTGAAAAGTACCATTTCCCTCACTCCCGCAATTCCTCCCATTCAGGAACTAAAAAAAGCGGCTTCCGACACTGCCGTAGCTGAAACTGCTTTTACAAACCACATCAGAAAAGAAGAGCTTTCTTTGGAAGTCTTGCAAAAGTTTTGGTATGAATTTGCAGAGAAACGAAAGCAATCCGGAAACTCCACCACAGAAGAAATCACGCTCAACAAGGAATTTAAGTTAGCCGGCACGGTCATTGAAATGGCGCTGGACAATACCCACCAGCTCGAAGCCATTCAAAATGCCCGATATGATCTATTGGGTTACCTAAAAAGCAGGATCAATGCCCCGAAGTTGGATATAAATGCTCGGGTAGCGCCTCAGGAAGTAAACAGGCTCCCGTATACTCCGGCAGAAAAATTCAATTATATGGCAGAGAAAAATCCCTACTTGCTGGAATTGAAGCAAGCCCTGGGCCTGGATGTAGATTTTTAATGTGACGCTTTCCCCAAAAATAAATGGTGTAGCTCCATAACCTGCGGGATCAGTGCCGCCGATTCATTATTATTTATAAAAAAATCGCCGGTTTTCCTCCTGGATTCATCTGTTACCTGTCGCTGAATAATGGCCTTGATCTCTTCCTCCGAACGATTGTCGCGCTGCAAAATCCGTTGGATTCTCACTTCAACCGACGCTTCAACCACAATAACGTAATCAAGCGAATTACCATCGCCCGCCCGGTTCATAATGGCCGCTTCCTTGGCGACATATGGCGCATTGTGATTCGCACGAACCCAGTTCTCCGTGTCACGCATCACAACCGGATGAATGATCGCATTGAGTTTTTTGAGCAGGACTTCATCTTTAAAAACAACGGAAGCGACGAAAGTCGTGTCGTAAAGTCCGTCTGCATTGTAAGCTTGCGCACTTAACAATTCCACAACCTTTTCGCGGATTTCCGGATCGTGGTTTGTAAGCCATTTGGCCCGATCGTCGGCATAATATACTGGGATATTCAGGCAGGAAAATAATTGACAAACCACACTTTTGCCAGACCCAATTCCACCAGTGACACCAATTTGGAGAGGTTTTGACATGGAATCAAAAATTACAGAGGAGGAGGTGTCAGATATTGGGCTACTTCAAAACTTATAAAAACGTCTCGATGACTCACCTCAACGAGCGGCGAAGCAGGCAATGGTATCGGCAGGTTCTCGTCGTAATTGTTCTGAATCTTCGGTGTCGGCACCGAAACGCGGATGGTATCCGGGTATGATTTAATCAGTGAAACAGGCCCATCGACCGAGATCAGCGATGGCGAGACATTAACCAAACTGGAAATCACATATCCTTCCCGGATATTGATGCCCGCACTGTCTACCCGGATCGGGATGATTTTTCGGATTTTTGGTTCAAAACTCAATTCAAACGTATCCGAAACCACGTAATTCACGCGCAGGTTGGGGAAAAGTTCGGTAATCTGCGCAGTTAATGCACTCGGGTTGATGACCGTTGCTTCATTTGGGTTTTGAACTTTGTAAACAACGGGGTTTGCATTGAAATTCAGCCATGACTTTTGCAACAAGCTCCATCCATCGCCCGAAACATTGACTGAAATTTGTTTCGGAAGAGGCTGCATAGGAACGTATGCAGCCTGGTCATATTCAACAGAAAGTGGATAATTCAACTTCAATGAGTAATTATCCTTATTGAGCACATTCATTAACCAAAAGAATGAAGCTGCCAGAAAGCATCCCAGGTAAGTTTTGATTCTATTTTGGTTAGGTGGAACGTAACTCACAATTTTTATCCTGCAATCGTACGTGAAATAGCCGATTTATCAACAGTCAATTTAACTCCTTTATCTAATTCAAGTGTAACTGTTGTTTCTTCAACTGTATAAATTCTTGCATGTATCCCTCCGATCGTCACAACCTGATCGCCTTTTTTAAGGTTTCCAAGCAACTCTTTTTGTTCCTTTTGCTTTTTTTGCTGCGGACGGATCATGAAAAAGTAAAAAACGCCAATGATACCTACCCACATAACGACCTGGTAGATCATTGCCTGTGAACCGCCTGCTTCTGCCTGTGCTAAAATGAACTTCATTGTATTGGATAGATTAGTAAATAGAGTTGGTTAATTTTTTACTTCCGGCTTCGGAACTGCATTCACAATTCCCCGGAGCCTCAATTCAGAATACGCCGGTTCGGTATTCGCATAAACGGTGATCGTCTTCACCTGCGGGCCGGATTTGTTTTTAGTGTCAAACCGGACCTTTATGCTCGACGTTTCATTCGGCCCGATCGGTTCTTTGGGCCATTCGGGTGTTGTACAGCCACAGGATGAAGTGATATTGTTCAAAATCAATGGATATTCTCCATTGTTTTTGAATTTAAAATCATGCTCCACAATGGCCCCTTCATTGACGGTACCAAAATCGTAAGACGCACTGTCCAGTAATGTCAGGACAGGCGCCTTTCCGGTAGCTTCCTTATCCCCACTTTTCTCTTCGGACTTTGAACAACCTAAAAAGCTGCTTACAATACCGATTACAATGAAGAGGGACATTTTTTTCATGTAAATCATTAACGTGCCTGACCTTTGATCTGAGCCATGAGTTTATCTACGTCTTCGAGCAGTCTTTCAGCTTTTTCGCGGGCATCATTTACCACACGTTCGCCTTCCGATCTCGAATAATTATCGGGCTGATCTTTTTTATCGACCAGGTCTTCGATTACATCCTGCAATTTTTCTCTGTACTTGGACAATCTGTAAGATAGCTGAGTACGAAGCACTTCGCCTTTGTCCGGGGCATAAAGTATTCCCAATGCCGCGCCTGTGATACAACCGGTCAGGAAGGCTATTAAACTATTACTGGTTTTACTCATGTTTTTCTAGTTTTAGCTGACAATCGTTTCAGCTGATATGATAGCGAATGCTTCCCAAAAATTATTCCATGTCTAAAACCGGCATTTTCAGGAACTATTATTTGTTGTCGATCAATCCTCGTCCGCTTTTTCTGATAACTCCTTCTTTGGCAAGTTTCACAGAAAGCACATCCAGGACGCCATTCACAAACTTACCACTTTTTGGGGTACTGTACCTTTTTGCTATTTCTATAAACTCATTAATGGTCACTTTTACTGGTATTCCAGGAAAATGGATCAACTCCGCCAATGCGGTTTTGAGAATGATCAGGTCAACAAGCGCGATCCGGTCAAGCTCCCAGTTTTTAAGCTGATCGTCCAGGTACACATCATATTGGTCACTTTCCTGCACAACAATCCGACAAAGTTCTTCCACGAATTCACGATCCTCTTCCCAGTCTTTGGTCAAAGGCGCTAACTGGAAAGTGTTGCCTTGATCGGCGGATTTCAGTGTTTTGATAGCCAGGCTGCGTAAAAGCTCGCTGTGATCAACCCAATACAGATCGCGCTGCTCGAGATATTCCAGCGGTACTTCATGTTTAAGAATCACCTGCCTTAAAATATATTGAACAATGGCCTGATCTTCTTCGGGAGTGTGAGAAACCTGTTTGCAGTAGGCTTCGTATTCCGAATCTTTCCGAAGTGCTTCGCGGTAGATCTTCCGGATGAGGTTCATTTCGTTACTCCAGTTGACCCCGCTTCTGATGATCTCTTCCTGTAACGGAGCATCGGCGATCAATACCTGAATGACCCGGTTCGTATCCAGCCCAGAATCCTTTGGAAATGGCGATTCGGGATCATCATATCTTCTCTCCCGGTCGATTTTTGCCTGATGTGCTAGCTCAATCAACATTGATAAAATCCTTACAAAATCAGTATAAATTGATTCTGTTTCGTTCAGAACCCTACGCACCATCTTCTCTCCGTCCGTAACAGTTTGTCGGCGATATGCTTCAAAAGCACTGGTCGCAACTCTGATTACCTGCTCGGGAAGTTCCTCATCCTCATTGGGTTTCCCGTGTTTGATCAGTTCGTCGAGCGTCATCCCCGCCAGTCGCTTCATCCCTGCAAGCTTGGGGCGGTTTTGTGGTTCCATCGAGTTCAAATCTGGGGCAAAAGCCTCATCAATACGGTCGAGTGCCAGTAAACGGTTCGCGTCCGCTGATAGTTGCCGGGCATAAAGTGCCTGAACTGCTTTTGTTCTTAATAATCTTCTATTCAGCATAAGCCGGAATACTAATTTGATAAAAGGTACAGTAAATCAAAGAACGAATCTTAGTTTGCACGGATCAGTTTTATATGAAAAGTCCGCATCTAGTGTTTAAAATTGACCCAAAATTAGGGTATTTTGTTCAGAACTGAAAAAATGAAATGCCAGCTTTTACATTTGCAACGTTTTAAGAGAATAGGATGTTGCCAATAAATAGTTTCTAGTTCTTCTGCAAAAAGTGTTAGCCGGTGAAAGCATTAAAGTACCTCAATAAGTACTTATGGAAATACAAGTGGTACCTCATTCTGGGAACCCTTTTTACCATTATCTCAAACCTTTTTGGCATTATTCCGGCCCAGCTTGTGCGTTATGCGCTCGACCTGGTGATTGAAACGCTGGACGTTTATTACCTGTTTAACGGTGCATCCCTGCAAACCGGAATGTATGACATTTTTGCATTCAGCATTCTGCTTTACGGGTTACTGATCCTTTTAATGGCGCTGCTGAAAGGCATTTTCCTTTTCCTGGTGAGGCAGACGATTATCGTTATGTCCCGGCACATTGAATTTGAACTCAAAAACGATATATACCAGCATTACCAAACCCTTCCGGCGAGCTTTTTCCGTCGCCACAGCACGGGCGACCTCATGGCCCGCATTTCCGAAGATGTCAGCAATGTGCGGATTTACGTGGGTCCGGCACTTATGTACGGGATCAACCTGATCGTACTTTTTTTCCTTGTAATCACCTACATGGCCTCGGTGAGCACGAAGCTTACGTTTTATGTTTTACTCCCATTGCCGGTACTTTCCGTGAGTGTGTATGTGGTCAATAGTATGATCATGAAACGCTCTCAGGAGATCCAGAAACAACTTTCTGCGCTTTCGACCTATGTGCAGGAAGCTTTCTCGGGAATCCGTGTGATTAAATCGTTCGTCCAGGAAAAACACTCCTTCTCCAACTTTGAAAAAGAAGCCGAAACGTTTAAGATTAAATCACTGGGTCTCACCAAGGTAGATGCATTCTTCTACCCGGTAATTCTGTTACTGATCGGCCTCAGCAACATTCTCATTATTTACGTCGGCGGGCAGGAGATCATCAATGGAAAACTTACGCCTGGAAATATCACCGAGTTTATTTTGTATGTCAATATTCTTACGTGGCCGGTGATGGCGCTCGGCTGGACAACCAGTCAGATTCAGCGCGCAGCATCTTCCCAAACCCGTATTAATGAATTTTTGAACGAGAAAACAACGCTGGTTTCCGAGAAAAACATTGTCAAACCACTGGACGGAAAGATCACATTTAAAAATGTCGGTTTTATCTATCCGGACTCAGGCATTCAAGCCCTGGACAATTTTGATCTCGAAGTAAAATCAGGCGAAACCGTCGCGATCCTGGGAACAACCGGTTCGGGTAAAAGTACGCTGGCGCATTTACTTTGCCGGCTTTACGATCCGACCAGCGGCGAGATCCTGATTGATGACATCCCGATGAAAGAATACGATGTACACGCGTTTCGTCGACAGATCGGGTATGTACCACAGGATGTTTTCCTTTTTTCAGATAGTATTGAAAACAATGTCCGGTTTGGTACCAGCGACATGTCTTTTGAGCGGATCGAACAGGCTGTGAAAGACGCAGACCTATATCAAAATGTCATTGACTTCCCGCAGCGATATGGTACCATGCTGGGCGAGAGAGGAATTACGCTTTCAGGGGGACAGAAACAACGTTTGTCGATTGCGAGAGCGATTGCCCGGGACCCTAAAATCCTCGTACTAGACGATTGCCTCTCCGCCGTCGATACCAATACAGAAAATATCATTCTGAACAATCTGAAACGCATTATGGATCACCGGACTTCTGTGATCATTTCTCACCGCGTTTCATCGGCAAAGTTAGCGGACACGATTGTCGTTCTCGACGAAGGTAAGATCATCGAGCAGGGAACACATACGTCCCTGATGGCCGCGAATGGAGCTTATAAAGAACTTTACGAGAAGCAGTTAGTTGCAGAAGAAGTTTAATGCAATGATCATTTCGAAAGCTTCTTCATTTCCTCCTTCATCTCCTTCATTTCCTGATAAAGGCTATTCAAACTAATGTTCTGGGTATCTGCTTCCAGATCAAAAGTTAACTTGCTGTTTACCGCCCAAACTTCCCTGATTTCATTGCGGTCGATCCGGATCGGCGCATAGTCCGGGTTAAGGGAGATTAAATTGATAAAGCCGGATTGACCTTCCTTCTGTACTTTTTTAACCAGAATACTATCCGCGGTCACGACCACATACATGCGTTTGCTGCTCAGGTTTTCCCAATCATCCTCCGCCCTCCCCACGATCCATTCCCCCGAATGTAACGCCGGCAACATACTGTCGCCCTCGACCTGAAATCCCCGAAACGTAGCATTCCGATACTCCGGCAATGGAATACTGAATGCAGGCAGACTTTCAAACCATTGTGAGTCACCGATATTATTAGGATAACCTGCCGCTGCTTTCGCATTTACCAATACAATATTATCGTTTCCCGCATTGTCGACGGTCACAACCTTCGGATGGATCGAAAGCTTATCGGAATGGAGGTACTTTTGTGTACTATCGCCAAAAAGCCACAATGGATTGATGTGGTATTTTTTCAAAAGTTCCTTCACAACCTGGCCGGGAATGCGTGTCCTGCCCCTCTCAATGTCCGCAGTTGTAGCACTAATGCCGAGCTCCTCGGCAAATGCGGATTGTGTAAAATTCAATTCCTCTCTTATCTGCTTAAAGCGTTTAAACTCCTCGTCGATTGGCATATTGGAAATGGTTGGTAGATCAGGCTAATGCATTAACATTCAAATATATAAAAAATTTTGGAAATATTCCTTTTATCACTTGGATATACTCCATATATTTGGAATAAATCCATAAATCAGTAAAAATTCCAAATCGCGTGAACCGAACGATCTTACATATGGACCTGGATACATTCTTTGTGTCCGTCGAGCGAAAGCACGACAACCGGCTCAATAATAAGCCTGTGCTTGTCGGAGGTGTGGGCGACCGCGGCGTGGTGGCGGCTTGCAGTTATGAAACGCGGGGTTTTGGAATTCACTCGGGCATGTCGATGAAAATGGCCAGAATGTTATGTCCCGAAGCAACCGTGATCCGCGGGGATGGTGGAATGTATTCTAATGAATCAAAAGTAGTGTCGGAAATTATCAGCCAGACCGTTCCCATTTTTGAGAAAGCGAGTATCGACGAATTTTACGCGGATTTGTCGGGGATGGATAAATTTCATGATAGCTATAAGATGTCATTGGAGCTCCGGGACCGCATTAAACGTGAAAGCGGGCTGCCCATTTCATTCGGGCTTTCTACAAGTAAAATCGTTTCAAAAGTCGCCACGGGAGAGGCTAAACCTGATAACCAGAAGAAAATAGAAGTCGGGGAAGAAAAAATGTTTCTTGCACCGATGCCCGTGCAGAAAATCCCGATGGTAGGTGACAAGACAAACAAGGTGCTATATAACATGGGCATTAAGTATGTGAAAACCATTCAGGAAATGCCTGTTGAAGTAATGGCGCAGGTTTTGGGGAAAAATGGCATTTTACTTTGGAACCGGGCGAACGGGCTGGATAACTCACCCATTATCCCGTTTCACGAACGCAAATCCATTTCCAACGAACGGACATTCGGGAAAGATACCGGAGATATGCGGAGAATGCGGGAGATGATCCGGGCAATGGGAGAAAACCTGGCTTACCAACTTCGGTCGGGGAACAAACTTACATCCTGCGTTTCCGTCAAAATCCGCTACTCGGACTTCAATACGTTTTCGAAACAGGTCAAAATTCCATATACATCGGCAGACCATGTTTTGATCCCGAAAATCGAGCAGCTGTTTGACCAGCTTCACAACCGGCGCATGATGGTGCGGCTTGTTGGGGTAAATTTCAGTGATCTGGTCACCGGAAATCACCAGATCAACATATTCGACGATTCCGAGGAACGGCTGAACCTGTATCAGGCCATGGATCACATCCGCGACAAATACGGTACCGATGACCGCGGAAATTCAATTATCAGCTGGGCCACGACATTGGGTATTCCAAACATTTCCAGCATGGGAAACCCATTCAACGGCGATCCGCCGATTATCCCAGCGCACAGGAATGCGTAGCGATTGTTCAGGATTCGAATTCTAACTTTTTTATTTCATTTAACTGATTAAAAATCAAATGCTGTTCTTCTTCGAGATCAAAATCATCCTGCAATCCCAGCCAGAATTTGGGAGTTGTACCAAAGTATTTGCTGAAACGTAAAGCTGTGTCGGCGGTAACCCTTCTCCTGCCTTTGATAATTTCACTTACGCGCGTTTGAGGGATACCCGTGTCTTTTGCGAGCCTGTAAGCCGAAATGTTCATGGGAGTCAGAAACTCCTCAGCGAGGACTTCCCCAGGATGAATGTTGTTTAATTTTTCCATTTAAAGTTGGCGTTTTACAAGGAGTTACGATTTTTCAAATTGATTCAAGTTTCGGAAGATTTTCGAAAATAAAGAAATGCTACTCAACTGTCACTCTTATTTTAGCCTTCGTTTCGGGATGATTCCGGAGGACGAACTGCTTCGGATGAGCAGAGAAAACGGGTATGGCTGCGTTGCCCTCACAGATATTAACAATACCTCCGGCTGCCTGAATTTTATCCGGCTGGCGCCGACATATGATATCAAACCGATTGTCGGGATTGACTTCCGGAATGGGGTAAAGCAGCAATTTGTAGGGTTAGCAAAGAATAATGCCGGTTTTCAGGAGTTAAATGCCTATTTATCACAATACATAAATGCAAAACAGGATTTTCCGGACCAGGCCCCGCAGCTTGAAAACGCCGTTTTTATATATCCGTTTGAAAAAATAAACCAGGAGAAAAAAACAACGTTCCTGCCAAATGAATACATCGGGATTTCAACAAAAGATCTGAACCGGGTTACGTTTTCGCATTTGTTTAACCAAAAAGACAGGCTCGTGATCCAGCAGCCGCTAAGTTTCCGAAATAAGAAAGATTTCAATGCGCACCGGTTGCTCCGTGCAGTGGATGCAAACACGATGCTGAGCAAACTTTCAACTACGGAGACCGCCGATGAAGACGAGCAGATTATGCCGAGTAAGGTACTCGCCTACCATTTTAGCCGGAAGGATTTTCAGACGATTATTTACAATACTGAAAAACTGATGGATGAATGCAACATCCATTTCAGTTTTGGTGATAATCGGGAACATCAGAACCTGAAAGTATTTGGAAAAAGCAGGGAAGACGATTACCGGCTCATTTACCAGCTGGCTTGTGACGGGCTGCGCTACCGCTACGGCGCGAATGTGGACGATATTATCCTCGACCGCTTCAATATGGAGCTGGACCTGATCGAAAAGCAGAATTACATTCCATTTTTCCTGGTAAATCACGCTATAACCAGCTACTCGCGGCAAAAAGGGTATTACTATGTGGGCCGGGGAAGCGGAGCGAACAGCATTATTGCCTATTTGCTGAACATTACCAATGTGGATCCCATTGAGCTGGATCTGTACTTCGAGCGGTTTATGAATTTGTACCGAAAAAACCCGCCCGACTTCGATATTGACTTTTCCTGGCGCGACCGCGAAGACGTAACCCAATTCATTTTTGACCGGTTTGGTAAAAATGGACAAGCTTCATTATTAGCAACTTACAGTACCTTTCAGCATAGTGCAGCCGTGCGGGAATTAGGCAAAGTGTTTGGGTTACCGGCGTATGAAATCGACGCATTAAGCAATGGCAAATACGATGCCCGAAAGTTGGACCAGTTTTCGGGGCTGGTGATCCGGTATGCCGATTATTTGCAAAAAAACAATCAGCCGAACCACCTCAGCATCCATGCGGGCGGCATTCTGATCTCCGAAAAACCCATTCATTACTTTACAGCCACGGATATCCCGCCAAAAGGTTTCCCTACCACGCAATTTGACATGGTGATTGCCGAAGATGTGGGGCTGAATAAATATGACATTCTGGGTCAGAGAGGTTTGGCGAAAATCAAGGAAACGCTGGAAGTGATCCGTTATAACCGGCCGGAGGTTCCTGAATTTGATATTGACGATGTTAAAAAATTCAAGAAAGACCCTAAGATCAATAATCTGATCAGGCAGGCGCAATGCATAGGCTGCTTTTATGTAGAGTCGCCGGCAATGCGGATGTTGCTCAAAAAACTGGAAGTGGATAACTATCTGGGATTGGTTGCGGCCAGCTCCATTATCCGTCCGGGTGTTGCCAAAAGCGGGATGATGCGCGAGTACATTCTGCGCCACCGCCATCCCGAACGGCGGGAAGAAGCGCATCCTAAGTTACTCGAACTGATGGAAGATACGTATGGGATCATGGTATATCAGGAAGACGTGATCAAAGTGGCGCATCATTATGCCGGACTTACGCTGGGAGAAGCTGACGTGATCCGGCGCGGAATGAGCGGCAAGTTTCGTGGACGTGATGAGTTTGAGAGAGTCAAGAAAAAATATTTCAAAAACTGCGAGGAGAAGGGTTATGACGAAAAGATAACCCGCGAGATTTGGGGGCAGATCGCCAGTTTTGCCGGCTATGCATTTGCAAAAGGCCATTCTGCATCATATGCCGTAGAAAGTTATCAAACACTTTTTCTAAAAGCTTATTTCCCGCTGGAATACATGGTCGCCGTTCTGAACAATGGCGGCGGTTTTTATGCGGCTGAACTTTACATTCACGAAGCCAGAATGCATGGCGCGACGGTACTTGCGCCTTGTGTCAACAACAGTGACGCGCAGGCGATGATCAAAGGGAAAGACATTTACCTTGGGCTGGCGTTTTTAAGTGGTTTGGAAGAAAAAGTTATTTCGAAAATTCTGCATTCCAGACAGCAAGAAGGCGACTTCCTATCGCTTAACAACTTTTTGGACCGGGTACCCATTTCGATCGAGCAGCTTACGATCCTGATCCGCATTGATGCATTTCGGTTTACGGGAATTGACAAAAAGACCTTGTTGTGGAAAGCGCATTTCAGGTTGAATGTATCGCCGGTTAAAGTGCCGCAAAAACAGCTTTTCCATACCGAGGTGAAGGATTTTGTTTTACCCGATTTCCACTCGTCACGCATTGACGATGCGTATGATCAGATCGAATTGCTTGGTTATCCATTATGCAGCCCGTTTGAGCTACTGAAATACCCATTGCCTCCCAGTGTGATGTCGAAAGATCTGCCCCGATATGTGGATCAGGAAGTGACGCAATATGGGTATCTGGTAGCCGTCAAAAATACACGCACGGCGAAAGGTGATACAATGTATTTTGGCACTTTTCTGGATCAGGAGGGACAATTTATTGATACCGTGCATTTCCCGCCGGTTTCGACCAGGTTCAATTTTTCGGTCAAAGGAGTTTATAAAATCCGCGGCGTTGTTACCGAAGAATTTGGTTTTTTATCCATCGAAGTATCCGAAATCACGCGTATGGATTCGGTTGAACGGTAGTTTAACCCAATCCTCATTTGCAGGATCAGCTCCACCAAAAAACATATGCCCGACAGAAAGATTATTTCTGTTTGCGGTATCACCAAAAATAATATTCTTCCTTTTAGGATTCAGCATAAATGGAAATGCTTGTCTGTCTGAAATTTAGCAAATAATTCCTAAACCGACTTTTCGTTGTTAATCCATTTAACTAGCTTCCCGGATGATGAAAAAACAGGCGTTAATTATTTTGTTGCTGACGTGCACAGTTGCATGTAACAACAAACCGGATTCAGAATCCGGGAGCGTTGTTGTGGATACTTCTGGCGAGAAGTCCGGATGTTTTGCATATACTGAAAACAGGGATTCGGCTTTTCTGCATATGGATCAAAATGACAGCATTGTGACCGGGGAGCTGGCTTATATGCTTTTCGAGAAAGACAGCAATAATGGGAAAATAGAAGGTTACATGTCCGGCGATACCCTTTTTGCCAAATACACCTTCCAGTCCGAAGGAACAGAATCAATGCGGGAAGTGGTGTTTTTGAAACAGGATAACAGCTGGACAGAAGGTTTCGGGCCGGTAGAGGAACGGGCCGGAACGATGGTTTTCAAGGATCACACAGCCATCGAATTTGGCAATGGACTTATTTTCAAAAAAATACCATGTCCGGAAAAATAGCGGGTCGTTTAGACAGCTTCCCGAAGACATTTATATTTCATACTTTCGTTCTTCACGAGTTTCATCAAATTAAAATCAGAAAAATGAAAAAGGCGTTCATCGCTTTATGCCTTGCTGGAATGGCAATTTGTTCGGTTCCGGCGGTTTTGGCACAAACACTCTCCACGCAAAAAGTTCCCCTCGACCCGAATGTTAAAATGGGCCGACTGAAAAACGGGATCACTTATTACATCAAAAAAAATACGGAGCCAAAGAACCGGGCAGAGCTCAGGCTGGCTGTAAAAGCAGGTTCTGTGCTCGAAACGGACGCGCAACAGGGTCTTGCTCACTTTATGGAGCACATGAATTTTAATGGGACCACCAATTTTCCGAAGAATGAGCTGGTTAACTTCCTTCAAAAAACGGGCGTCAGGTTCGGCGCGGACCTGAATGCATATACCGGTTTTGACGAAACAGTATATATGTTACCAATCCCGACCGATTCGGCCGGGCTGCTCGACAAAGGCATCCAGGTTCTGGAAGACTGGGCGCATGGTGCATTGCTCGACCCCTCGGAGATTAACAAGGAACGGGGCGTCGTTTTAGAGGAATCACGGATGGGCCGCGGCGCGCAACAACGGATGCGCGACAAGTTTTTCAAAGTGATCCTAAACAATTCGCGGTATGCCGAGCGTCTGCCAATCGGGAAAGACAGCATTCTGAAATCTTTCAAACCGGAAACGATCAGTTCGTTTTACAAAGATTGGTACCGACCTGATCTGATGGCGGTTATCGCTGTCGGGGATTTTGATGTGGCCAAAGTCGAGGCGACGATCGCGCAGAAGTTCGGATCTATCAAGCCGCCTGTTAATCCAAAAAAACGTACTAAATACGAAATTCCGCTGGACGGTTTAACCCGGGTTGCGATTGTTACGGATCCGGAATATCCTCAACATGCGATACAAGTCATTTATAAACAGCCAAATAACAAAGAGAAGACGCTGCAGGATGTCCGCAATAACTTTGGCCAGGAGCTATATAATGCGATGATGGGCCAGCGGATGCAGGAACTCACCCAAAAAGCAGATCCTCCTTTTTTATATGGTGGAAGTGAATACGGCGATTTTCTTGGAAACCTGGATTCGTACACATCCGTTGCGGTGGCAAAAGATGCCGGCTCGATGAAAACCGCATTGACCGCGGTTCTGGAAGAAAATGCACGTGTCCAGAAATTCGGATTTACCCAGCCTGAACTGGACCGCGCGAAGAAGGACTTTTTCAACAGTATCGAACAGTATTACAAGGAAAGAGACAAAACGAGATCGTCCACGCTCGTACAGGAATATCTCGAACATTTCCTGCACGAGAAACCTTATATGAGCGCCGAAGCATATTACGAGTTTGTCAAAAAACACCTGGACGGCGTTACGCTGGCTGAGGTAAACGGGCTGGCGAAAAAATACATTACCGATAAAAACCGTGCGGTTGTAGTAATGGGGCCGGAGAAAAGCAAAGATGCTTTGCCAACCGAAGCTGAAATCAAAAAACTGCTGACGGAAGCCGGGAAAGATGTTACAGCTTACGTAGATGACGCGGTAGATTCTCCATTACTCAGCACCGAGCCAAAAGCCGGAAAAGTAACCTCTGAAAAGAAACTGGAAAAGCTGGGTGTAACCGAGTTGACTCTTTCTAATGGGGTGAAGGTTTTGCTAAAACCGACGGATTTCAAAAATGACGAAATCCTGATCAAAGCCACGGCGAAAGGTGGTTATTCATTATTTCCGGATGAACGCGAAACCGGGATATTTTCCAGTTACCTGATCCAATCGGGTGGTGTGGGGCCATATAGCCAGACGCAATTGCAGAAATTTCTGGCCGGGAAAACGGCAAATGCCGGGCCGTATCTTAGTGAACTTACAGAAGGTATCGGCGGAAATGCAAGTCCGAAAGACCTGGAAACGACTTTGCAGCTGATTTACGCATATTTTACAGAGCCCAGAAAAGACGAAAACGTAGTGAAAGGCATTCTGGTAAATCAGAAAGCATATCTCGAAAATCAGCAAAAAACGTTGACGCCCGAGAAAGTGTACTCGGATTCACTGAATGCGATCCTGACCAGTAACAATCCGAAACGCAGACCACTGAGACCGGAAAGTGTTGACAAAGTAAGTCTCGACCGCGCGGTTGAGATCTACAAAAACCGCTTTTCCGATGCTTCCGACTTTGTATTTACCATTGTCGGTGCATTCAAACCCGAGGAGATTAAACCGTTGCTGGAAAAATACCTGGGCGCATTACCTTCCACCGACCGCGACGACACGTTCAAGCATGCCAATATTTTTCCGCCAAAAGGGAAAATAGAAAAAACCATTTACAAAGGACTTGAACCAAAAAGCCGCGTGACGCTCATTTCAAGCGGTGAATATGAGTACAGTCCGGAAAATAACATTCAGATTGAAGCCTTGCAGGAAGTCCTGCAAATCAAACTGATCGAGGCGCTGCGTGAAGAAGAAAGCGGCGTTTATGGCGTCGGGGTTTCAGAAAGTACCGACAAATTCCCGACCGGACATTACCGTTTCAGCGTCGGTTTCGGATGTGCGCCTGAGAATGTAGACAAGCTGGTGGCGCGAACCAAAGAGGAAATCGCGAAGATTAAAGAAAAAGGCGCTGATCCGAAAGACATTGAAAAGTTTGTCGCAGAAACGCAGCGTAAAACAGAGACTGCATTAAAAACCAACAATTTCTGGCTGGATTACCTGGATGACAACACCTTCCTGGGAGATGATCTGGAGGAAGTTCTTCAACAGGATAAGCTTCTGAAATCCATTACAGTAGCCAGTACAAAAGCGGCCGCTCAAAAGTATTTCAATGATGATAACTTCATCAAAGTAGTATTGATGCCTGAGAAAAAATAAGCATTCAGGGACTTGGAAAGCATTATTTCAGCTTTCTAAGTCCTTGAATCAAATAGCCCAGCCCGTTCGTTTGTATCTCATACATGGTGGCAAGTAACATTCCCAGCTTCCCGGCCGGGAAACCTTTGGAATGAAACCATTCCAGATACGAAACCGGCAAATCGGCAATCAGCCAGTCTTTGTATTTACCAAAAGGCATTTTATACCGGATCAGTTCTTTCAATAATTCTGAGTTCGGCTGTGCGGCTTCCTGCATCGTTTCGTCATTAAATTATTCTTCATTTCCTGCCCGCAATTTCATGATAAGGTCTGTTTTAAGATCGAAAAGCTCCTTTTCCAGCCCAACCGGGTACGTGTGGGGATTCACAAATCTTTTAATGCCTTTATAAAAATGCGAAAGCTGGTTTTGCACCCTTTCCCGCGCTTCGTGAATGGAAGGCAACGCATAGATCAGCGCTCCTTTTGCGAAGATAGGCACAAGCAGGTCCTCATACTGGGTAGACTCGGGAAACGATCGGTTTTTTGTAAAATCATAAGGATCGACCATCGTTGCTTTTCCAATCAATGGCGATTCAATGTGAAAGATCATATCCGAGACAAAACCTTTGGAATCTTTAAACCTCCGGACTTGCTGAATGCCCGGCGTAGAAACTTTAATGGCCTGCTCTGATAATTTCAACTTATAATCCCATTCGCCGTTTTCGGATTTTATCGCGGCAAGTTTATAAACTCCGCCCAGTGCTGGCTGGTCGAATGCCGTAACCAGTTTTGTTCCAATGCCCCAGATGTCGATCTTGGCGCCCTGGATTTTAAGACTGTCCATGATGTATTCGTCCAGATCATTGCTCGCTACGATACTGGTTTTTTTGAAACCAGTATCGTCAAGCATTTTCCTCGCTTCAATACTCAAATAAGCCAGATCCCCGGAATCAAGGCGAATGCCACTCAAATGGTATCCTTTCGCTTCCAACTGCTCTCCCACCCTGATCGCATGCCGGACACCATTCAAAGAATCGTATGTATCGACCAACAGAGTAACATTATTTGGCATATACCTGGCATAAGTCTCAAACGCATCCAGCTCAGTATCAAACGACATCACCCAACTGTGCGCGTGCGTGCCTTTCACAGGAATTCCATAAAGCTTGCCGGCCAACACATTTGAAGTGGCATCAAAACCTCCGATGTATGCGGCCCGGCTGGCTGTAACGCCACCGTCTGGCCCCTGCGCGCGGCGCAAACCGAACTCCAATAACGTATCTTCCCCGGCGACCAGCCGCATCCGCGCGGCTTTGGTAGCGATGAGCGATTGAAAATTGATGAGGTTCAATAAAGGTGTTTCCAGTAACTGGCATTGAAGAATCGGTCCCTGGATCCTAAGTAACGGTTCATTTGGGAAAACTACGGTTCCTTCCGGAATCGCGTGAATGCTGCATTGCAGCTCCATGTTTTTGAGATATTCGAGAAAACCGGGCTCAAATAGCTTATTGCCATCATTTCCGGTGAGCGAGCCAATGTAATCCAGGTCCTCATCGCTGAAATGGAACTCATTCAGGTAATCAATAACGCTGTTTAATCCACAAGTAATTGTAAATCCACCCTGAAAAGGATTTTTTCGGAAATAGAGATTAAAAACCGATTCTTGCTCCGCTTTCCCCGCTTTCCAGTAACCATATGCCATGGTCAGCTGGTACAAATCGGTTAGTAAACTTAAAGACGTGCCATAAAGCTTGTTGATCATTCCGCATCAGTTGATGAATTGAAGCTTCTAAATCGCTTCGAGGATCCGCTCGATAGCCACCTGATAGCCGATCTTTTCTTTCAAGTCACTGATTGCCACACGCTCCTGCTCCATGGTATCGCGATGTCTGATTGTGACGGTGTCATCTTCCATCGTCTGGTAATCCACGGCAATGCAAAACGGCGTTCCGATCAAATCCTGGCGCGTATACCGTTTTCCAATTGCCGCACCATCGTCATAGGTTGTACGGAACGACGATTTCAACGAATTTGCGATCGCCTGCGCTTTTTCAGCTAGCCCATCTTTTTTAACCAAAGGAAGTACTGCGGCCTTGAATGGCGCCAGGGCCGGATGCAATTTCAGATACGTTCTCTCTTTTTCGTTCTCACCTTCACCAACCGTTTCCCTGGTATATGCATTACAAAAAGCGGCGAGGAACAACCTGTCCGCACCTACCGAAGTTTCTACCACGTAAGGAATGTAATTTCCGTATGGTTTTCCATTTTCATCCAGGTCCGAATCGAAATATTGCTGTTTCTTTTTCGACAATTCCTGATGGTTCCGAAGATCAAAATCGGTACGGGAGTGGATACCTTCCATTTCACGGAAACCAAATGGGAACTGATATTCAATGTCAACCGCTGCATTGGCATAATGCGCCAGCTTTTCGTGATCATGGAATTTTAGCTTTTCAGCCGGCAGACCGATCGCCTTATGGAATTTCATACGCGCCTCTTTCCACGATTCGTACCACGCCATTTCAGTACCCGGACGAATAAAAAACTGCATTTCCATTTGTTCAAATTCCCGCATCCGGAATGTAAACTGGCGCGCCACAATTTCGTTCCTAAATGCCTTTCCTATTTGAGCTATACCGAAAGGAATCTTCATTCTTCCGCTTTTCTGCACATTCAGGAAGTTTACAAAGATCCCCTGAGCAGTTTCCGGACGTAGATAAATTAAATTGGAATCTTCTGCAACAGAACCTACCTGCGTACTGAACATCAGATTGAACTGACGAACTTCCGTCCAGTTGGTAGTCCCGGAAACCGGGCATTTAATATTTTCAGAAATGATCAGCTCACGTACCCCATTCAAATCCTCGGCGCTGAGCAACCTTCCCATTTCAGCCAGCAATGCCTGCGCTTTCTCTGAATTTCCCTCAGCTTCATATTGTTCCGCTTTTCCTTCCAGAAGCTGATCGGCACGGTACCTTTTTTTTGAATCCTTGTTATCGATCATCGGATCGTTGAAACCGTCCACGTGCCCCGATGCTTTCCAGGTCAGCGGGTGCATGAAAATCGCCGCATCGATCCCGACAATATTGTCGTGAAGCTGCGTCATGGCCTTCCACCACGCTGCTTTCAGGTTATTTTTAAGCTCTACGCCGTTTTGACCATAATCGTAAACGGCTTGCAATCCATCATATATTTCAGAAGAGGGGAACACAAAACCGTATTCCTTGGCATGTCCGACAATGTCTTGTAAAGAAGTAGCAGGTGCTTGGTTCATTCTATTTGGTTAAATCAATAAGAAAAAATGAATAATAAATCCATCAAAATCATGAATTTGGCAAAATTAGGGAATTTGATGGCAATGCGTATTTCCTTCACTGGTAAATGATCAGGTATTACGCATTTGAACTTGTTCAGCAGCCCGAACAAAATGTTCGCAACCGAACACTATAAACGCTAATAGATTAATCAATTAATTGAAATTCAGTATAGTTATAGAATGGCACATTAATTTATATTAATGACATATCACGAAAGATCTGTTCCTAACTAATTAAACTTAAATGCCATGTTCTTAAACTACATCAAAATAGCCGTCCGAAACTTCCGGAACCAAAGATTATTCAGCAGCCTCAATGTGATCGGGTTGGGAATCGGCATGGCTGCGGTTTGGTTAATGGTACTTTATGTGGCGGATGAACTCAGTTACGACCGTTTTCACGAAAAATCGGATCGGATCTTCCGGGTTGTTCACGAAGCTAAATGGCCGACAGGCGGTTTCAAATTAGCACCCACATCCGCACCCTACGCTCCGGCATTGGCGAATGATTATCCCGAAATTGAAAAGACGGTGCGGATCCATCCAGAGGGCGGCGGGAAAGTTTCCTTCAAAGAAAAGACGATTGAGGCTGGTGATATGTACTTCTCCGACGCCGCTATTTTTGAGATTTTCTCCTATCCCTTTTTATCTGGAGATCCCAAGTCTGCATTACAAGGTTCTCAGAAAATTGTTTTGACCAAAACCTTGGCGGAAAAGCTTTTTGGAGACGCTTCCAAGGCATTAGGGCAAACGGTTTTATTCTCAAATAACTTTCCAAATACGGTTTCCGGCGTCATTGCCGACATACCGGAGAATTCTCACCTGCATTTCAGCGCATTACGTTCCTTACCCGAAAACTACACAGCCGGCTGGCAGCAATCTGAACTCTACACCTATGTTTTATTAAAGAAAGATGTTGATTATCAAAAGTTTGAGACAAAACTAGCAGGCTTTTTCCCGAAATATCTGAAAAAAGAAATCGGTAATGTGGACTATAAACTCAGGTTACAACCACTCACCTCAATCCATTTATATTCACACCTCGATTACGAAATCAGCGCGAATGGAAATATCAATACCATTTACATTTTTTCAGTGGTCGCCGCGCTGATCCTTCTCATTGCCTGCATTAACTACGTGAACCTCTATACCGCGCGTTCCATGAAACGCATTCGCGAGGTTGGCGTTCGGAAAGCGATTGGCTCCCAGCGTTTTCAGTTGGTCGGACAGTTTCTCACAGAATCTTTTATAATGACGTTTCTCGCTGGATGTGTCGGGGTTTTAATGATAAAAATTGCGTTGCCGTTCTTTAATGAACTTGCCAATAAATCATTGACGATCGATTACAACGGCTGGCCTACGGTTTTTGTAGCGTCTGCATTTATCGTATTCATTGGCCTGGTGAGCGGTTTTTATCCGGCGGTAATGCTATCGGGATATCGTCCGGTTTCTGCACTGAAAGGACAGTTCGGGAGTAAAGCGGGTGGCAATCAATTTCGGCAATCGCTGGTCGTATTCCAGTTTGCCGCGACCGTCGTGATGATCGCCTGCTCGGGAATTGTGTACCGCCAATTGCATTATGTAAACCACAAAAATCTCGGCTTTAACAAAGACCAGGTACTGACTTTCCATATCGACAAAGACGAACCAAGAAATCAGATTCGCGCGATCAAAGAAAAACTGACGCAAAGCCCATTGATCGAAAGCGCCGCCTCGGCGAGTAACCCATTGGGAAACAACAGCATGGGTGCAACTGGATTGTTCATCGAAACGGAAACTGGCGAGATGCCGTCTTCCACGCAGATCATCCAGAAATTTTCAGCCGATGGGGATTATTTACAGACATTGGAAATCAAGTTATTACAGGGAAGAAACTTTCAGGAGGATTCTCCGGCCGACCTGTTTGGAGCTGTTTTGGTCAATGAAGCATTTGTCAGGAAACAAGGATGGGAAAATCCATTGGGCAAGCGGATCCATTATTTTATAGATCAAGTGGGTAACACCAAAGAGGCGAAAGTGATAGGCGTTGTCAAGGATTTCCACACTTATTCACTTCAACACAAGATTGAGCCATTAATGATCCAGCTTCCGGAAGCATCTGATAAAGACAATGTGTATGTGCGGATCCAGCCGGAAAAAACAAAAGAAGCCCTGGCTTACATCAGCGCTGCCTACAAGCAATTTGATCCCGAAGCAAAACTTGACTTTCACTTCCTGGACGAAAATTTTTCAAAACAATATCAATCGGAACAGCGGCAGGGACGGGTACTACTTTCATTTTCCGTACTCGCCGTATTGATCGCCTGCCTGGGATTATTCGGCCTGGCAGCATTTGCCGCCGAAGCACGCACCAAGGAGATCGCTGTCAGAAAAGTACTCGGAGCGAGCGTTCGAAATGTGGTAATGCTGCTATCCGGGGATTTTGTTAAACTGGTACTCATCGCCATTTCCATCGGCACTCCGGTGGCAGCCTATGCCATGCATAAATGGCTGCAAAACTTCGAATATCGGGAGAACCTATCCTGGTGGATTTTTGCCGTGGCCGGTCTGATCGCCATTGTCATCGCCGTAACAACCGTCAGCTTCCAGGCGCTGAAAGCGGCGATAACGAATCCAGTGAAGTCGCTACGGACGGAATAGTCGGCAGTCGGCTTTCGGCTTTCGAAATTTGATTGCCGATGGCCGACTGCCGACTTATATCGGACTGCCGTTCGTATTTACATTGTAAATCGGGTTCTTTTTAACGAGCATACTGTCAACTTTATAACTCATTGGTCCGGTACCATACAAATCATTAAAAGTGATATTTTCATCAACCAGCTTTTTGAGTATTAATTCATCGACATCCTCGTATTGCCTTGCCCAACCACTTCCTGGGTCACCGCAAACAGTAAGCAGTCCAAGAATAGGTGCGAAATGCAGAATAAACCGACCATGTTTCTTAGAGATAACTTCATAACCCTGTCCATCTTTAAACCTACTAGTGACATAGTGCTCGTACAATCTGCTAACTGCTTGTGATCGTTGGGTTTCCATATCATCCTCTTTTAGATAAAGCGTTCTGATTAAAGGGTCAACTTTGTCAAAACAGCCTGTCAAACAGGCACATATAAATATTAAGACAAAGACAATTCTTATTTTCATATTGATGCTGATTTGAATTTTTAAGGCTGGAAAAATCGTTCTTCCAGCCTTATTTATTGATCCTCATTCATTCACTATTCTACATGCACCAAATGCTGATGTACCCCATACATATTATTGTAAAGATTATTCCATGTGTTGCCATTGTCCCCTCCATGCCAATTCTAAGATAACCGTCACTGGCTGCAAAGAACTTGAATTTGCTTTTGAAGACATTGTAGTGACTATGTCATTAGCAGTCGGCGGTCGAAGTTTCAATGCGGATAGCCGACTGCCACTACTGCCGTTTGTTATAAACGAAAATTGCAGAATCCTTCAACTCGATCCAGAAGAATTCCTGCGTTTTAACTCCGTTAATGGAGCCAAACTCTTTGCTTATCATCTCACTGTTTACATTAACTGCCTTTATTTCAAATAGGCCTTGCTTTGCATTTTTAATTTTCCCTAAATCTACGGTTACCGCATAACTTGTATCGCTTGGCCTGTTTACCGGAGAATTTAATTCCATTAAAGCTTCTGTAGAGTCCAAATAGCTTGTACTCGGGGATAATTCCTTTGCATAAACTGTAATTTTTGAGTAATGCGTTTGTCCAATATTCTTTAGAGAGAACATGACATTTTCTTCTCCATCATCGAATGTGATGCAAGAAGTGCAGATAAAAAGACTCAATACAATCAGGTTGCTTTTCATGAGCATGGTGGTTTTTAAAGTAATGACCTACCGGCGGTCGGCAACAAGCTATCGGCTTTCGGTTTTATCGATAGCCGATAGCCTTTCAAATCGATGGGCTGCCGTTTGTGTTTACCCGGTAAATGGGGCTTTTTCTGGTGAGCAAACTATCGATCAGGCTACTTCGGGGCCCAAAACCTGCCAAATCCTCAATGGAAATCTGTTCGTCCACGAGTCTTTTCAGCAACGTTTCGTCAACATTCTGATATTGTCTTGACCACCCGCTACCTGGATCACCACAGACAGTTAAAAAATTCAAGACAGGTGAAAAATTCAAAATGAACCGACCATTCTTCTTGCAAACAACCTCATAGGCTTCCCGATTTTTTGTACTCTTCTGATAATGTTTATAAAGTTCATTAAGTGCGTCTTTTCGGGCTGTTTCTCGATCTTCATTCTTGATAAAAAGAGTATCAACGCCAATATCAATATCCTGATCACACGCTGATAAAAAGGAAATTAGTGCTATTATCAGGAAAACAACTTTTGGTTTCATATTTATAATTTTTTGATTTAAAAATTCCCAGCTGGCTGAGTTCAAGCGCCAGCGGAGTGACCAGGCCTTATAGTATTTTACGGTAACAAATGAACTAAATGCTGATGTTGTCCATACATATTATTAAAGAGGTTATTCCATACTGTGGCATTATCGCCTCCATGAAGATTAAGTATAGCTGCTCTTAATAAAAGCGGACTCGAATTTGCCTTTGAAACCATTGTAGTGACTATGTCATTCGAATCAGGCATTTTTCTAAAAGGTCCAATACCCCATTTCGTTTCATTTTCCATCCAAACCCTGGCAGACATATTATTGTGGAGATCCATTGCAGCTTGATCTGAGTGAATTTGATTACCACTATTATCCTGTTCATGTTTTGAAGTTCCGTCCTGGGTAAAATCGATCGCTTGATTTTCGCTTGCCGGCGAGCCTTTTAAAATGTAACGGATAGATAATGCATTCCAGGTCACGTGGCTTGAATGCATTCGCTTTGGTATCCTCACTGTTAACTCCGTAAATCGTAATATTCGTCGAAATCTTCCAGGGATTGATCAAATAACTCTTTTGGAAAACTTGACTGAATCGAGACCATCTCTCCCCGAAAGTCCAGCAGCTCCGTTTTAGCAGCTGAATTGCCGCTGATTTCCTTTTGAATTTCTCTCTCTTCACAAGAAAAAAGCGTAAATCCAAATACCGATAATGCGAGAATGCATCTTAAACCATTTTGCATAAATTTGTTTTGGTTAGATAATGAACAATTATTTAAACTGCTTACGATCTCACCCTTCCGACGCCAATCCGGGGGTGGGATTTTTTTTGCAATGTATATGCTATTGTTACACTAACTATTGCGAAAAAGAGTCGAATTATTTATCGGATAGTAGGAAATAATCAAACGGTAAATAATTTGTAATAAGGGTAAAACGGCGGTCGGCAATCGGCTTTCGACGTTTGATTGCCGACTGCCGATTGCCGATTGCCCATAAGTTAAAAATCGTTAAACGATGCAGACTTAAACCAGGGCATTCTGAAATTTGGCTAGTTTTAAGGCATGCTGAAAAACTACTTTAAAATCGCCTGGCGAAACTTGCTGAAACGTAAATTCTATTCGCTGGTTACCATTTTCGGGCTTTCCGTAGGAATGACTTTCACTTTTCTGATGATGAGCTACGTTTCGGGCGAGCTGAATGTCAACCAGGACCTGCGTCATGCTGATCATCAGGTGATCATGCGCAGCAAATGGAAAAACGCGGATATGGGAGTCGATCTGGCAACACTCGGGCCTCTGGGCGAAACCTTGAAACAGGATTACCCCAATCTTGTAGCCAATTATTATCGATACGATGGCATTACCGTCGCTTTTTCAAAAGGTGACAAACATTTCCGGGAGGATGTGCAGACCGGCGATTCGACCTTGCTCGCCATGTACGGTTTTCCATTACTGCATGGCGATGCCCGTTCTGCATTAAGTGCTCCGAATAGCATTGCCATCACCGAGAATAAAGCCATCAAATATTTTGGGAAAACAGATGTATTGGGTGAAACACTCACGTTACACAACTTCATCGGTGGCAAACAGGAATTCCAGATTACGGCGGTATTAAAGGATTTGCCCAACAATTCCATAACCCATTTACTGCCCAACCAGGCGGAGATATTCATTCCATTCAGCAGTATGGAGGGTCGTAAAGGAGCAGAAAACAACTGGGAATTTCCATATATGATCACATTCCTGGAACTTCAGAAAGGTGTTTCCATAAAGGATTTGGACAAACCGATTTCACAAATCCTTCGAACTCACGCTTCGGAAGCCATGCGGGCCAATCTGCAGGTTTATCTCACACCCTTGAAATTGTATTATCGCGAGGCCAACAATGGTCTGGTCCGTAAAATGATTCTCACGCTTTCCGGCATTACCGCATTTATTCTCTTCATGGCAATCGTGAATTTTGTTAATATCTCAATTGGGAATTCTTCTTCGAGATTAAAGGAAATTGGTGTCAGAAAGGTGCTTGGAAGTCTGAAAAGGCAATTGATCGGACAGTTTCTTGCGGAGTCGGTCTTGCTTGCTTCTCTGGCGATGATTTTCTCAATCGGTTTTTACGAATTATCCAGACCTTTTTTTGCAGACCTTTTAAACAAACCCATTCACTCTGTTTTAGCATTATTTCCCTACTCGCTCGCCATTCCTTTACTGTCCGCGATACTGATCGGCGCATTGGCCGGAATTTATCCTGCTTTTGTATTATCATCCATTCCATCGGTGGATTCGATGAAGGGCAAATTGAAATCGATCCGGGAAAACGTGTTTTTTCGGCGATTGCTGATCAGTTCTCAGTTTAGTATCGCACTTTTTGTTTTTGCAGGTGCCGCCATTGTTTCCGGGCAGGTCAATTATTTTGTTAACAAAGACCTGGGCTATGAAAAAGAATCGCTCATTACCGTAGGGGTTCCTCGCGACTGGACTCCTGCCGGTCTGGCCAAAATGCAGGGAATACGTGACGAATTGAGCCGATTGAAAGAAATAAAAGAAGTGAGCCTCTCGTATGAGATCCCGAATGGCAACTATGGCGGGTATAATGGCGTGTACAAATCAGGTCAGGACTCAGCGAATGCGGTACATACCCTTCTTTTAGGAACCGATGAAAACTACGCGGAAACCTACGGAATCAAAATGCTGGCGGGAGAATACTTCCAGCCGAAAAACGGATCCTTTCAACCAGATCGACTTGTGGTAAATGAGGCCGCAATCAAGGCATTGGGCTTTTCCAGTGCGCAGGAGGCTGTGGGGCAACAGGTGCGAATTCATAGTTTCGCCAAACCGGTTACCATTACCGGCGTATGTAAAAACTTTCATTTTGAGTCGATGCATCAGACAATCAAGCCGCTGGCTTTTGTGCATATCGGCGATACCAATTCCTATCGGTATCTGTCTTTTCGGATCAAACCGTCCGATTTGGGCAAATCCATTACGGAAATCGAAACGAAATGGAGAACGCTTATGCCCGACGCGCCGTTTGAATTCGTTTTTATGGATGACACGCTTCAAAAGCTTTACACCAGTGAAATCCAGTTGAAAAAAGCTTCCCAAATGGCTACCGGTCTAGCTATTGTGATCGTACTGCTGGGGATTCTGGGAATGGTCTCATTGAATGTAGCGCGAAGAATGCGGGAAGTGGGCATTCGCAAAGTATTGGGGGCCTCGGGATTTAGTGTGGTAATGCTTTTTCTGAAGGAGTTTCTTTTGGTACTCATCTTTGCAGCCGTAGTCGCTTTCCCGACCGCCATGATCCTCATGAATAAATGGCTTGAAGCCTATGCTTACCGCATCGAAATCGGCTGGGGCACTTTCGTGAGAATCAGCGTATTGTTCACTTTGATGATTACTGTCCTGGTTTTTATTCAGACTTACAAAACCGCGTTAATGAATCCGGTGAAGTCGTTGCGGGGGGAGTGAAGGGTATTCCAAATGAAGGCATGAATCATTTAGTCGCAAAATCATCAAAAAGACGTAGCAGACTGATCAGCACACTATCACTGCCCGAAAACTTCGTAAAGAAAGTAATTCTGATCCTTCAAAAATTTATTAATGGCTTCAAACTTAACAATAAGTATTTCAGCAAGATTAGCCGTAGAGCAGTTGCCTGTTCTAATCCATATTATTTTTGGAGGAATGGAAAAAGTATTGAGCAATTTCACAAAATCATCGTCAATCGTGATGACTGCGTCAAAATCATTACGGCGTGCAAACATGAAAATCTGATAATCATCCGCATTGATCAGATCAAGGTCCTTTGTGTGATGTAGGGCCTGGAATGTGGAATGAAGAAGCGGTACAATGCGGTGGGAAATATTCTGATCGATCAGTAGCTTCATGCAGCTACGTCGTAAAATGTCCGCTTCTGTTGATTCGCAGAAAATTCAAGTGAAACTAAAATATCTTCCTTAGTCAGCTCCGGAAAATCCAGAAGAATTTCTTCGAAAGACATTCCCGATGCAAGAAAACGCAGAATATCTTCAACAGTTATTCGCATTTCCCGGATACATGGTTTTCCGCTTCTTTTTCCGTCTTCTACGCTGATTATGTTTTTATATATAAACATAAGTTCCGTTTATTTTAAACAAAAATAGTGAAATGTTCTATTGTTTAAAACCACCCTCTCTAACTCAGCCTGACCGAAAACAAATCCTTTGATTTAAAATAAATCCAGGTGACGACGACGAGCGTGAGTACCCCTCCCATCATTACGGACGGAACGGTCCCGAATGCTTTCGCCATGACGCCGGATTCAAATGCACCCAACTCGTTGGAAGAACTCACGAACATGCCATTAACGGCCGCGACACGGCCGCGCATTTCGTCGGGAGGATAAATTTGTAGAATTGTCTGGCGGACGATAACGCTTATACTATCGAAAACGCCGGTAGCAAACAATGCCCCGCAGGAAAGAAGGAAGTTTGTAGAAATGGCGAAAACGATCGTAAATATTCCAAATCCGACACCTGCGATCAACATATTACGCCATGCATTGTGGGTGGGCGGGTAGTATGCCATCGCAAACATCGTAAGTAATGAGCCTATAGACGGCGCCGCGCGCAACAAGCCCAAACCTTCGGGCCCGACTTTTAAAATATCCTCCGCGAATACAGGCAACAATGCTACTACTCCTCCAAAAAGAACGGAAAATAAGTCCAGTGAAATAGCATAAAGCACGATCCTCGTCCTAAATACAAACCGGAAACCTTCTTTTAAACTTTCCAGGATCGATGTGGAGATCTTAGGAAATTCCGGCCGTGTTTTGATCATGGCCAGCAAGATCCAACAAATCACAAAGCTGAAAATGACCACAAGTAGCGTGTTTGCCAATCCGATGAATGCGTACAAAAACCCGGCAAGCGCAGGCCCGGCAATGGAGCCAGCCTGCCAGAACGAGCTGCTCCATGTGGATGAGTTGTGATAAATGGCGCGGGGAACCAGGAACGGCTTTAATGAACTGGAAGCCGGGGAATAAAATCCTTTGGCGAAACCAATCAATGCAAAAACCGAATAGATGACGATCAAATGCTGCGTTTGCGAGAGTGAATTGTAGATAAAAGGCTGAAATGCAGTATATAAAATCACCGATCCCAACAAAATCACCACCAGACTAATGTGCATGATCGTGATCTTGTTTTTCTGGTCGGCAATGTAACCTCCGAAAAGAGACGTGATGATGAACGGGACCACTTCTGCCAATCCTACCAGTCCGAGCGCCAGCGGATCGTGAGTCATTTTATACAATTCATACCCGACAATCACTTCCTGAATGAGGATCGTAGCCGAAAAAAGAAATGTATTGGAAATAAAAAACCTGAAATCCGCGTAGCGAAGCGCGGCATAGGGATCGTGAGAAGATACTGTTTTCAAATCAAAAATGTGGTGTTCTGGAATTGTAACACCTTCGGGGAGGCTTAATGTTCTGCTTTAACTGAAAATTAATGCAATCGGCATTTTTTTACATTTCATTTACAATGTTTTACACACATAAATAGCTGGATACCTGTGGCTGACCTACATTTGACCATGTATTAAATCGCCAACATTTCAATCCTGATGATCATGAAAAGTAAACTATTCCACATGTTTCCCGCCTTGTTAATGGTTTTAAGTTTGCCGGTTTCACTGGCTCTTCCAAGCGATCTCGAAGGCAATTTTCATTCAAATCCTCTGCTCTTAAATGGACATACTGTTGAGTATAAATTACTGTCGGCTGTAAACAGAGGAATGATTACGTTGGTAAAAGGTAATCCTGAGTCTGCCGATGCTACCAGGGTACCTTTTTTGATTTATTTGAAAAGGGCCGGAAAAATCGTAAATCCTGACTCACATGCACACAACTACGCAGTGATGCAGTACGAGATGGCGGAAATTCTGAGGTATGCAAAAGTTGGTGACGACATTGTGATAGATCCCGCCTCGAAAGAAGATGCCGTCGGAAGGAGGATAATCCCGGTAACAAAACCTCAGCTCGGACCTCAGTTCAAATGGTTTTACGGAATGAGCTTGTTTAAAAATGATGGTTGCTAAATTAAAATACCAATGACCGGAACGCTCTCATTTACTCGAAAAATACAGAAACGAATTTTTACAGTTCTGTTTCTGGTCATTGGAATCAAACTTGCATTAACCAACCCTGTCGCGCAGGCCAACAATGACAATTTTCGCTTTGCCGAGAAAGTGAATCTCGCCATGCGGCGGACTGCACATCATTTGCTGCTCCTGAATGGAGATTCCACGTCAACAATCCCACCGGTAAAGCAAATCGATGGAAATACCTATTCAGTCCGGGTTGACCATTTGTTTGATTATGGAAAACTGCCAGAACTTTTGCAGCAATCACTTGAAATGCAGCAAATTGAAAAAGGATATAATGTTTCAGTTTTGAGCTGCGACAATGGTACGATACAGCTAGGGTATCACTTTTCCGACTTAAAACAACCCGGTGGCGTTCCGTGCGCCGATCGGAAAAACGAGGAAGCCTGCTACACCTTGCAGGTCAATTTCATTGCCGAAAATCCGTCGGCCGCCGATAGTAAAAGTAACTGGTGGATTTTGCCTTTCGGCAGCGCGTTGGCGGGGCTGGGCTTTTTTGCCTGGACTAAGTCACGTCGGAAACCGGTAACTTTAATTGCAAGTATTGCTGATGAAAAACCGGTATCGACGATCCATTTCGGCAATTCGCATTTTGATACACAAAATCAAACATTGGTCTCCGGCAGCGTTACACATCAGCTGACATTCCGCGAAGCAAAGCTGCTCAATCTCTTAACCCGCCATTCAAATCAGGTTCTTGAACGTGATTTTATACTCAAATCGGTTTGGAAGATGAAGGAATTACGGTGGGTCGCAGCGTGGATGTTTTTATTTCCAGGCTTCGGAAAATGCTTTCCGCCGATCCCAATCTAAAAATTGCCGCGGTGCACGGCGTCGGGTACAGATTCGAGGTTATTTCCTGACTACTACATGTTCAAAACCTTCCTGAAAATCGCCTCCCGCCACATGTGGCGGACGAAACTCTACGCCTGCATTACTATTTCCGGACTCGCGATCGGAATGGCCTGTGTGTTGCTGGCCACGATTTACATATCCGACGAACAAAGTTTTGATCAGTTTCACGAACGTAATCCAGATTTGTACCGGATCACAACACGTTCAGTTGACAAGGCATCAACTTCATCAACATCAGCATTGCGGCTTCCATTAAGCGAACGAAGGAAATCGGGATCCGGAAAGTCACCGGCTCGAAACGGTCGGAGATCTTTCTTCAGTTTATCGGCAAATCCGCATTCATCAGTATAGCCGCATTTCTGATTGCCTTGATCTTACGGATCTTATTTCTGCCTGCATTCAACGAGCTGACTGGCAAGCACATACGCTGGCAGGAACTTCTCCGGCCGCGGTTACTTGGCTGGTTTACGGCCATTCTCCTTTTAAATACAGTACTATCAGGAGCTTATCCCGCATATCTGCTTTCCGGCTTTAATCCCGTTCAAGTTCTTTACAAAAAACAGCAACTCACCGGGCCATTTAACCGGACGTTTGCTGGTCATCTTTCAGTTTGTCACTGCCATTGTTTTGAGCATTGCATCGCTTGTTTTTTACCAGCAAATGCATTTTATACATTCCAAAAATCTAGGTTATAATCCGACTGAGATAATTAAAATCGACATTAATGGAGCCAGGGACGTGCATCAGATCCTTGAAAATTTCGGGTCAGAAATGAAGAACAACTTGCACATCAAACAACTGTCACTCACCGGAGATTTTGGTATTCGCGAGGCGCCGTCAGACTTGTGCTGGGAGCGACGACTGCCGAAATCGTAACGTTATTTTCTAAGGATTTTATCAAAATATCATTGCAGCATTCCTTGTTGCATGTCCGGCTGGTTATTATCTGATAAACCTCTGGCTGGCGGATTTCGCATACCGCATTTCGTTTCCGTGGTGGACGATGCCATTTTCCGGTGTTGTCACGATCCTGGTTACACTCATGACAGTCGGCTTTCTGGGCATACGCGCAGCATCTTTTAACCCTGTAATTTCCCTTCGACCGGAGTAGAAAAACGTGCATTTCGGCTGTCCGGTTCGCACGTTCGATACCGTACACATTTTGTACGATTTCGGACGATTGACCTTCGCATTTAAAACATAAATATTTGTATATCAAAAACTTATAATATTGGCAAGGCTTTTTAAAATAGGACTGGCATAAGAGGTTCAGGAATAGCTGTTGTTTTTCAAACGGGTTGTCCGTATCTATACCTGAAATCTTAAACTCCAAAATTCTATGATTAAGTTAGAAAAGATATCAAAGTATTACCCTGCAGGATTTGGCAAGACGTATGTTTTGCGACACATTGATTTACATATCAAAGAAGGCGAGTTTGTATCGATTATGGGACCATCAGGTTCAGGAAAATCGACGTTGTTACATATTCTCGGATTGCTGGAAGAACCATCCGAAGGTGAATATCTTTTCCTGGATGAACCGGTTCAAAAACTGTCTGAGAAAAAGCGTACTGAGTTACATCGCCACCACATCGGGTTTGTTTTTCAGGCTTATCATTTGATCGACGAACTGACGGTTTATGAGAACATTGAAACACCACTTTTGTACAAAGGAACTGCTTCATCTGAACGGAAAAGCCGGGTTGCAGAGCTTCTGGACCGTTTTAATATGGTCGCGAAAAAAGATCTTTTCCCGCATCAGCTTTCCGGAGGTCAGCAACAGCTGGTGGGCGTGGCCAGGGCGATCGTGCATAACCCCAAAGTGATTTTCGCAGATGAACCTACCGGAAATTTGCATTCGGAGCAATCCATTGAAATTATGGAACTGTTCCAAAAACTAAATCAGGAAGATAAGGTCACCATTGTTCAGGTAACCCATTCAGAAATAAATGCCGGATACGGTAACCGGGTAGTCCGTTTGAAAGACGGCTGGTTAGCTTAAATAATCATCTATTAGCCATGAAACGTTTTTTATTACTCCTTTGCCTGATGCCATTTCTGGCGCAGGCCCAGAATGTCCTGAATTTGCAGCAATGCGTCGACCTGCTCATTAAAAACAACCTGACCTACCAGGCAGGTAGCCTGCAGGCGGAGGTTGCGCAGGCACAATTGAGACAAACCAGGTCGCAAATCCTTCCTCAAATCTACATTCGGGCAAGTCAAAGTGTGAACATCGGCCGGAGCATTGACCAATATACCAATTCGTATATAGATGAGGTTTACGGTTATAATTCGCTCGGAACCGGGTTGGATATCCCCGTTTTCCAGGGTTTCAAATTACAAAACCAGATCCGGCAAGGCGTTTTGCTGAAAGAATCGGCCATGGAAAACCGTACTGCTGTGCTGAATACGCAAACGGTACTTTTAATGCAAGGTTATGTGAATGTACTGGCCACCAATGCCTTACTTGAAGCAGCCACCCAGCAGGTTGAATCCTCGGCCCAGCAGGTTGACCGGGTTTCAAAGCAGGTGAATGCAGGTACAGTCGGTACCAACCTTCTCTATGAGATCAAAGCGCAGCTGGCCAATGACAAGTTCGCCCAGGTTACGGCACTTAATAACTACCGTACTGCCCGGCTGGCATTGTTTCAGCGAATGAATGTTAATCCCGACGATAACATCCAATTTGAGGCCCTGGCACCAAAAGACAGTACCGCCCGCATTGAAGATGCATTGGATATTTATGAAGATGCACAAAAGAGCTTTCCGGAAATACGCAGTGCCGAGCTGTATCGCCAGAGTTTCGCTTATCAGGTGAAGTCAATTAAAGCACTGAACTATCCTTCCGTATCGCTGGGTGCAGGTATCGGGGCATTTTATGCGACCAGTAATAAAAGCCTGGACTACTTCAATCAGTTGAATGCAACCCGCAATGGCTCGGTGCAGCTAAGTCTCAACATTCCGATCATGGGGCGCTGGGTAACACGCCCGCGCGTCGAGCTGGCGAAAGTGCAGGAACGTCAGGCACAGAATACGCTCGATGTGACAAATCAATTATTACGACAATCCATTGAACTCGCGGTACTCAATCTGAATGCAATGGCGGATAAGCACGCCGCCGCCCAGATCCAGGTCGAATCACTTACTGCAGCCTTTACTGTCGTGGAAAGTAAGTTGAATGCAGGTATCGCCAACATATTCGAATATTCGCTCGCCAAAGCAAATCTGGCAAAAGCGCAAGGCAATGCAATCCAGGCAAAATACGATTACCTGATGCAACAGAGATTATTACAATACTATCGTCAGGGAAACTGGCAGGGGGTATTTTAAAAAAGCTATTAGCCAATAGCCTTTAGCTAGACAAGATTGTTAGGTTAAATTTGGTATCGGTAATACTTAGAGGCAGTCATCCAGTGGCTGCCTCTTTTGTTGGTTGTTAAATAAAGCTAAATAATAATACAGTTACATAAAGATTATTACCTTGCCTGCACATATAACTAACTCAATAGTCATGAAGAAACTTTTTCTAATGAGCCTGCTGGGAGTACTGAGTCTGGCAGGCAAAGTTCATGCGCAAATACCGAAAGGCACTGTTTACGTGGGAGGTACTGTGAAATTTGACGGGGAGACTTCCCGGAGTGAAGACAAATCGGATGCGGATATTTTCAATAAACGCGGATCGCATTTTGTCACTCCCGAACTGCAACTGGGCAAATTCATCGGCGAACACACCATGCTCGGCATTGGCCTGAAACATAGATTTGCCATGAGTCGCACCAATTACGACCCGGGAGGTTATAAAAGTGTCGGCACCTCGAATACAATCTCTTTTTTACCCTTTATTCGCCAATACAAGTCACTCGGCAAAAACTGGTCTGTTTTCCTGCATGGCGAGATCGGGCCGCAATTTCAATGGAATAAATCGAAGGAAACAAATGATGCGGAAACACGAACTATCAAGGAAGATTTTTGGCAATATGGGCTGAGTATTAATCCGGGAGTGGTTTATGTATTTCCAAAAAGTGGCTGGGCGATTGAAGGTTATGCCAGCATTCTGTCGCTAAATGCAAACTATCTTCCTTTTAAGGATAAGGTCGGCAGCTATTTCACTCTCAACACCGGAATTTCTACAGGGTTTCCTAGCTTCTTTACGCTGCGTGTCGCCAAGTATATCTCCGCTAAAAACTGAAAAGCCATGAAAAATATCATTCTGACATTTACACTGCTTGTTTTTTTCGGCACCATTGCTGAAGCGCAATTTCAGGCGGGCGAGAAATTTATCTCCGGAAGCTTTTACAATGGACTAACGAATGTAAAAGAAAAGAAGGAAGAGGCTGCACTGAATAATTACAGTCACAACATTGGTGTTTCATTTGGGAAATTTGTTCAAAATAACCGGGCTGTCGGCTGGGGTATTTCGCATACTCTCAGCACTTACAAAAACCGGGAACTTGATTTTGTCCGGAAGCCATTGAGTGAATTTGGGATTGGTATCGAGCGTTTTGCGGAGTATTACAAGCCGTTAAATGACAAATTTGCCCTGTATGTGAGGCCATCCGGGAATCTGGGCTATACCCTGAAAAACACTTACCAGTTATCAAATGATGAACTCTATTATGAAACCAAAACGAATAGCATCGTTTTAGGCCTGAGTTTGGGCGCCGGTATTTCATGGAGAATTTCACCGAAGTGGATGATTGACGGAGGTTTCGCGTTTACAAACCCAATTAACATATCCTACGGGTTCGAAAGCATTGAATATCACCAGCAGCAAAATCCAGCTGGCGGCAATCTGGAAACCAAAGGGACTGCATTTAAATACATGTTCTCACCCACTCTTTCGTCCGGGAGTATCGGCTTGGGTTTCCGGTATTTTTGTGGAATGAAATAAAAGATAATTGGATCAAATACATTAAAACCGCGGTGGATATGCCTTTTTCAAGCATATCCACTTTTAGTACTAATGAAAAAAATCTTTCTGGCCCTCATTATCATAGGGTTCAGTGCATGCCAGAAGCCCAAGTATTCAACCCTCGACGCTCCCTGGGAGCCCGATTATCAGGTAAACCGGAGTGAATCTTCCATTTTGGCGTTTGAAAAAAAGGACGCGCAGCAAATGCCCGCACCTGGTGGAATCGTATTTACAGGAAGCTCCTCTTTTACAAAATGGCAGTCGGCCGCGCAGGATCTTGCTCCGCTACCCATTATTAACCGTGGCTTCGGAGGCTCCACGTTGCCCGAGGTGATCTATTATGCAGACCGCACCGTTACCAAGTACAAGCCTAAAACGGTTGTCATCTATTGCGAAAACGACATGTTTGGCAAGAAGAAAAAAACACCGGAACAGGTTCGTGATGCCTATGTGACGCTGGTGAAAAAGATACGTACTGAACTTCCCGATGTGAGGTTATACTGTGTTTCGCTGAAACCGTCTCCTTCCCGCTGGGATAGGAAAGATGACACGATCAAAGCCAATAAACTGATCCAGGATTTTATCAAGACAGACAAAAAGCACGGTTATATCGATGTTTGGCCGGTGATGCTAAAAGACGGCCGTCCGGACGGAAGTATATTCCTCGGTGATAGCTTGCATATGAATGAGGAAGGTTATAAAAGATGGACAAAGGTGTTGAAGCCAGTCCTCGAAAAAACCGCCTAGTCCATTCAAATACGACCGGCCAGCACACATTTTACAAAGAACAATTAAGGGTATAGGTTTTAACGTAAAGTCATTATATTAACCGAAAATTATATTTCCGGATTAACAAGTGATCTAGATTTCCAATAATGAAAGTAACCGCGGTTTTCGACATTGGCAGGACCAATAAGAAATACGTACTTTTTAACGAAAAGTATGAGATTGTTGAAGAATTTTCGGAGTCACTTCCGGAGACTGTTGATGAAGATGGCTTCCCGACTGAGGACTGTGAATTGCTTACCAAATGGGTCCAGGATCGCTGGACTGACCTGCTTGCCAGTCCAAAATACGACATAAAAGCAGTAAACGTCGCAGCGTATGGCGCAAGCCTCGTGCATCTCGATGCCGCCAACAAGCCATTAACTCCGCTTTACTCTTACTTAAAACCGTTTCCCGAAGACCTCTCGCGACAGTTTTACAGTACTTACGGCGAGCCTACCCGCATTGCACTTCAAACCGGCTCGCCTTCCATGGGCATGCTGAACTCCGGAATGCAGCTTTATTGGCTCAAATACACCAAGCCTGAGATTTACCAAAAGATTGCAACTACTCTTCATTTGCCGCAGTACATTTTGTACCTGCTGACTGGCAGAAAAGTGAGCGATTACACGTCGCTGGGCTGCCATACCGCATTATGGAGCTTTGAAATGTGGGATTATCATGAATGGGTAAAAACAGAGGGAATTCATAAGAAACTCGCACCGGTACTGGCTTCGTCATCCTTTATCTACCGCCATGGCGACAAAGGTATACAGTCAGGTTTTGGATTGCACGACAGTTCGTCGGCACTAATTCCTTACCGGATGGCTGTTAAAACACCTTTTGTGTTACTATCAACAGGAACCTGGTGTATCAATTTCAATTCGTTCGCATCCAAGCCGATGACGTATTATCAGCTTGAACGTGACTGCATGAATTATCTTACTCCGGAGGGAAGTGGCGTAACGGCGTCACGGTTGTTTTTGGGACGAGAACATGATTTCCAGACTGCGCGCATTGCTGAATATTTCCGCGTCGAGCCGGATTTTTATAAAAAAGTCACATTTAACGAAGATATTCTCAAAATAGAAACACCGCCATTTTTCACGGCATGCATGACTGGTAATGGCCCGTTCCCTGAGCCTAGTCCACAGGAATGGCAGATCAGTGCATTTGCTTCTGCCGAATCCGCGTACCATCATTTGTTGAAAGGTCTCACCGAATTATTGTTCGTGTCCCTCGATCTTGTGGCAGTAAATGATGTCAAGGCGATCTATATTGACGGCGGTTTTGCACGCAATGAGATCTTCACCGCGCTGATTGCCCGGCATTACCCGAACCACAAAGTGTACGCGACCGATTTACCATATGCGACATCCCTCGGGGCCGCATTACATGTTACCCGTCCGCAGACTTTCGACTTTTCCGGAGAAATACGTGAAATTAATCCCTGATAATTAACTGATCCTGCCCCAGTTGGTCTCCTCTTTTCGCAAATTCTGCAAATGAATGCGAATGGGCTCGTTGACTGGCTGGTGCAGATCGGGATCTTCCGTTAAAATCTCCTCTGCCGACGCTCTGGCTGCTTTCAATATTTCACCATCCTGAGCCAGGTTTGCCACCAGGAGATCCACCAAACCACTTTGCTGCGTTCCAGAAATATCTCCCGGCCCCCGCAACTGCAGATCCACTTCCGCGATTTCAAAACCGTCGTTCGTCCGGCACATGGTTTCAATCCGCAATTTCGTATCCTTGCTGATTTTGTAATCCGTAATTAAAATACAATACGATTGTTCGGCGCCGCGGCCTACCCTGCCCCGCAACTGATGCAATTGCGATAATCCAAACCGTTCCGCATTTTCAATAATCATTACAGAAGCATTCGGAACATTTACTCCTACCTCAATCACGGTGGTAGCGACCATGATTTTAGTTTCCCCGCGTACAAACCGCCCCATTTCATAATCCTTGTCCTGCGACTTCATTTTCCCATGCAAAATACTGAGCGGCACGTCGGGAAATGCTCTGGATACACTCTCGTAACCATCCATCAGATCCTTCAAATCCATTTTTTCAGATTCTTCGATCAATGGATAAACCATGTATATCTGTCGTCCTTTTGCAATTTCTTCTTTCAAAAAACCAAAAACGGATAACCGGTGCGCGTCATACCGATGCACTGTTTTAATAGGCTTCCTGCCTGCCGGGAGTTCATTGATCGCGGAAATATCGAGATCTCCGTAAAGCGTCATTGCTAATGTCCGGGGAATGGGCGTGGCTGTCATTACCAGCATATGCGGATTGATCTTCGCATTTTTAGCCCAAAGTTTTGCCCGCTGCGCAACCCCGAACCGATGTTGCTCATCAATAATGCAAAGTCCGAGATTTTTGAATTGGACAATGTCTTCGATCAATGCGTGCGTACCGACGATGATTTGCATGGAACCGTCCAGAAGTTGTTTGTGGATGATTTCCCGGTCTTTCTTTTTCGTAGAGCCGGTGAGTTTCCCGATGTTTACACCGAGCAGATCCGCAAATTTTTTCAATCCCTGGTAATGTTGATCGGCGAGGATTTCGGTGGGTGCCATGAGGCAGGCCTGCGCATCATTATCAAGTGCAAAAAGCATGGTAATGAATGCAACAATGGTTTTACCCGACCCCACATCTCCCTGCAAAAGCCGGTTCATTTGCTTTCCGGTCTTCAAATCTTCTCTGATTTCCTGCAAAACCCGGATCTGCGCACCCGTGAGTGTAAATGGCAGATGATGGTCGTAAAATTCTTTCACCAGGTTTGTATGCAAAAAAACAAGCCCTGGATATTCCGTTTTGTGCAGTAATTTATTCTTAATCAGCCTGAACTGATTATAGAAAAGCTCCTCAAATTTCAGCCGGCGTTGCGCCTGGTGAAACGCCTGCTGACTTTGCGGCAAATGAAAATGAGATAATGCATCGGCTTTAGAGATGAGCCGATACTTCTGAACCAGATTTGCCGGAAGCGTTTCACGAATATACGGCCTCGAAATATCCAGCAGAATCCGGATCATTCTCCCGATCGCTTTGCTGTCTACAAATTTCCTTCGAAGCTTTTCAGTAAGTGGATAAATGGGTTGAAAATAGCCACCGCGTTCATTTTCATGGGTTACCAGGTCGACTTCGGGATGGGTAATGCTCCATCTGCCACCAAAAAAGGCCGGCTTGCCGTAAACAATGTATTCGGCATCGACTTTCAGGGTTTTTTCGAACCAGGTAATGTTTTGAAACCAGACCAATTCAAGCAATCCTGTCCCATCTGAAAAATAAGCCACCAATCGCTTTTTTGAACCTTCCCCGATCGTTGTCCATTCCCTTAGCCTGCCTTTGATCTGAGCGGCCGCAAGTGTCTCATTCAAACCTTTTATCTGATGAAAAACAGTCCGGTCTTCGTGGCGGAACGGATAATGCTGGATCAGATCGCCATATGTGAAAATACTCAGCTCCTGATTAAGCAAGGCCGCTTTTTGCGGCCCGACACCTTTCAGGAATTCGATTTTAGTATCGAAAAAACGGGTTCTTACTGATGGATTTGGTTCAGTGGACATTGGTCAAATATAGTGTGAAATCCGAAATTGCTTTCGTTTTGGAGACCGATATGTTAATCAAAGTTAATGGCTCGGCGAATTAGCCTTTTCGGCGCGACCTTCCTTGATTAACAACTTTTGAATTACGTATTTCGCAAAGTATTAAATTTTTCAACCACCAAATTCAATTTACTAAATTCTCGTTTAAACTATGAAAACATCACTTTTTTCGCTTTTTCTGACGTTTTTAGCACTTACCTGGGCTACCGCACAAAGTCCTCACGTTTCTGCCGAAGGCGCAAATGTAAAGATCACATATGGTCAGCCTTCTAAAAAAGGCCGTGTTCTCTTTGGAAAAGCTGGAAGCGGCAGCCTGGAACCTTTTGGAAAAGTATGGCGGATTGGTGCGGACAGCGCGACAGTAATCACCTTCAAAAAAGATGGAATGTTTGGTGGAAAGGCTGTAAAAGCTGGAACCTATACCTTCTTCGCATTACCTACTGAAAAAGACTGGACAATTATCCTGAACAGCGAACTGAAACAATGGGGAGCGTACAAATACGAACAGATCAAAAGTAAAGATGTCTTGAAAGTGACTGTTCCAAACAAAACCTATCCAGCTTCTCAAGAGAAACTGACATTTACAGTGAAAGACAACTCACTTGATTTCCAGTGGGATAAAGCAGGATTTTCAATTCCTTTGAAGTTTTAATTCTTTGTCAGCCTGAGCGCACCGGGCCGCCGGGCGGTCGAAGGCGCGCTACTTCTCGGTGACGTGCCTTCGACTGCGCTCAGGCTGACAAGTTCCCTCACAATTCGACTCCGCTCAGGCTGACAAGTACCTTCACAAATTCGACTTAATCATGTTTTCCAAAACCTGCAAATGATCCGTGAAAGCTTTGTGCCCCGTTTCAGTTGCTTTGTAGGTAGTGAGTGGTTTGCGACCGGAAAACTGCTTTTGAAATTCGATGTATTTCGTTTCTTCCAATGCTTTTAAATGCGAGGCGAGGTTTCCGTCGGTCAACTGAAGAAGGTCTTTCAATTCGTTAAAACTAAGGCTATCATTCACCACCAGCACGGACATGAGCCCGAGCCGGATTTTGCTTTCAAAAACCTTATTGAACTTTTCTAACCACTCCATTTTACCAACCTCTGTTACCACGTCGAATATGTTATTGATTGGCTTCCATTAACAGCAGCGCATCCCGGTTCCGGATCCAGACGGCCTGGTCACGCATATTATTTGCCTGCATCGTCAGCACGGAGGAAACTAAGCCCGTACCTACTGAAACCCAGAAGAACTTCTTCAAATTATCCCGATTCCCGGAAATCAGTGAAATAATGGAGCCTGCTGATCCGGCAATTGATATTACTAACCCAATGTTTCTCGTCCGTCGCGACCGCAAGTACAGCCCCATTCCTTCCTGGGAAATCGCAAACTCTCTCAGCAATGCCTTCTGGCCTGCATATGCTACATTATTTTTGACAAAACCGTTGCCATTCCGCATATAAATTGTTTCCGTATCGTACCATTTCCTGGCCCGGCTTGCGGCGGTATCTACCTCAATTTGTGCTTTACTTTCAACAGAAAACAGAACGCACAGTAGTACGACCAGCGCCGCAATTCCTTTATTGCCTTTACTCAGCTTCTCCCGATCATAGCGATTGTGCATCGTCAGACCATAAATAATATGCAAAACACCAAAACCGATTGACCAAAAAAGCAGCGAATAAGCAGTAAAGAAAAGTGCGATACAACCAATTATTATATCAGAAATACCCAGATAGAAAACTTCGGGGTAGGTAAAACGGCTGGCATTCACCAATGCAAGTCCGTAGAAAAATAACGTCGCCGGAAAAACCAGCCAGATCATTCCGTGATGCAGCATAGCCAGACAAAATACCCCCCCGGTCAGCAACGGGATCAGCATGCTGATTAAAAGTCTTTTTGAACTGCCATTCCACAAAGTCAGGCCCCTTTTCCGACCTTTCCGGACTGTGAAAACGATGCCCACGATCAATGAGAAAAATAAGACAAGAAAACCATCGGCCACAACGAACGCAATCACATCCTGCCGGGAGCGTCCGTCATAAAAAGACAATGGAGACTGAATCCCCGCCAGCCAATCGGTTTTGAACCGGATGTAGGCAGCTCCGGCACCCGCCAGTGCAAAAATGCCGGCAAAGACGCCGCTCAGACCGCTAAGTGACAGGAATTTGGAGGATCGCTCCATCAGGTCACGGATTTCGGTCAAGGTGTGCAGCGAATCCTGATTTGAGTTCATAGATCTGTTTCGGGATGAATGCCTGATAAAATAGAGTACATATTACAGATATAGCAATGCTTTTGGGATAAAAATCACTCCGCCCACGATGACAGCGGAAATCGCCAGAATGAGAACGCCGGCAGCAGCGGTATCTTTCACTACTTTGATAACAGGGTGGTAATCCGGTGAAACAAGATCAGCCAGTTTCTCGATAGACGTATTAAATGCCTCCGCAGCCCATACCAGGCCGATCAGGATCACAATGACCATCCATTCTATGGATGAAATTTGAAAAAAAACACCTGCAATGATCACTACAATGCAGGCTATCAAATGAATACGTGCATTATTCTCATATCGAAACAAACTATAAATCCCGACGCCTGCATAGCGAAAGCTTCGAATGGCTTTAAGAATATCGACGGGTCGCTTCATTTTGTTTTAATTCTGCAAAAATATGGAACGCAAAGTACAACAACATGAGCACGAACGAAAACGAGAAAGTGTGTTTTATCGCCAGCGGATCCTGCATACTATGAAATATACCACGCGCCAGCGATCCCGGCTGCGTAACGATATCCCAGCTATTCCAGCGACCATAACGACCCAGAAATACGCCAAAACCACTCGCAAACATCGATATCATGATCACCAGCCAGGCAAGTCTGGCATTCCACCTATATGTAATAATCCGGTGAACAATGCGAATGCTGTAAAGCCCTGTCAAGAAACCGGCAACGGAAAAGGTGAAGATCATGAGTGCATCATACCAGATCATATGTTCCGGAACGCCGCGAAGGTGTTTCAGATCGGTGATGATGTAGGGGGCATTCGGAAAAAAAAGTAGCCAAACGGTCAGGTAAATGGCCAGCAACCAGAATGGCGCGGCTTTTCTGACTTCTCTCTCCCAGACCCATTTGATAAAAACCAGGGGAATCCAGGCGAGAAAAAGATTCCAGGCAAGAAATACGAAGCCCCAGTCTTCAATCAGTATCCGCATTGAAAGTAAAGTCATGGCCGCAGCAGACACGAATGCGAGCAGCGCTACTTTTTGGTTATTTTGTAAGTAACGTGTTAAATCTTCCAGTCTCATAAGTTGAAATTTAAAAGTACTTTGAGTAGCAAAGTAATAAAAGAGAATGCTTCGAACAAAGCATTCTCTTTTATTTAAAATGAAAATTCAGATTATTTCTTGTTGTTCTCGGCAAATGCTTTCATCATAGCCCATTCGCGGCCAGCGGTTTTTGCTGAAAAAGTTTCGAGACAACCCCGATCTTGCAGGGTAATGTAGCAGGTTTTGCCATTGCGGCCACCGAAGCAAATATTGGATACTTTTTTTCCAATTGTCTGGATCACCTGGATCACTTTTCCTTCCGGCGAAAGCACCGCAACCTCGCCTTTTCCATGTCTTGCGATATACAAATTCCCTTCTACGTCGCAACGCATTCCGTCCATTCCGCCGTCCTCGAAGTGATGTAAGAGCTTTTTGTTAGATAATGTACCGTCAGCCGCGAGGTCAAATTGCCAGACATTCCGCTGAACACTTTCATTCACATACAGTTTTTTTTCATCCGGGCTTACGTCAATCCCATTGGTTGTTCCCATTTCGCCGACAGCCAGGCTCACCTTTCCTTCCGGAGTTACATGCCAGATCTGGCCGGTACCCTCTTTCCAGTTAGGGTCTGAACAAAAAATATGGCCTGATGCAGTGATCGCAAGATCGTTTGGCTGGTTCATCTTAGGTTCATTCGCAAACACCGAAATGCCCCTTGTGATCAGGTCTACTTTGAGGATATTATGGCCGGTAAAATCGGCGACGAAAAAGGTATTTTTATCTGAGAAACGTATTCCGTTGCCGGTACTTCCCTTGGGCAAGGTCACAAAGAAACTGGCATTTCCTTTTCGGCTCAGTTGCGCGATCGTACCGTCGCGTGCAAAGTTCACAGCGTATACATTTCCTTCGTCGTCTACCGCCGGGCCTTCACAATTGGAAGTAAATTCACCTTCATTTGAAAATTTCTTGCTTTTAGTCTGGGCAAAGCTGCACTGCACGAAAATAAGCAATGCAGGAATCAGGAGAGTTGTAAATCGGTTCATAGTTAACTCAAAAGATCCGTCAATTTAAGGGTTTTTCCATTTGATCGCACATCCAACCGGCTTTGTAATGGTTGTTACCACCGGTTTTCCGCCAATTAAATTGCTGACTGCTTCCTCCACATATTGTTTCGTAACCCCGGCCGGATCCTGCGGGTTATCGTCGATCATTCCCATATAACGTACGGTAAACTTCGCCCCTGCTTTTTGCAAAACATAAACCTGTGGCGTGCGACCCGCTCCAAATATTTTCGCCACCGATTGAGCATCGTCTGCGAGGTACGGGTAGCCATAGCTTTTTGCCTGGGCACGTTCCTTCATTTTTTCAAAAGTATCATCCTGGTTCGTTCCGGGATCGCTCGGATTAATGGCAATTACAGGAAATCCTTGTGAAGCAAATTTCGCATTCAATCCGATGATCCGATCCTCATAGGCTTTTGCGAAAGGACAGTGATTACTGGTAAAAATGACGATCACGCCTTTCACATTCCCGTAATCGGCCAGCGATACCATATTTCCATCTGTATTTTTCAACCGAAAATTAGCGACGCCATCCCCGATCTGATAACCTGCCTGATTTTGCTTTTCCTCAATCGAGACCACTATTTTCGGGTCTCCTGAGTCCGAAAATCCAGGAAAACTCAAACTGACCAACATGGAAATCCACAGACAAATCTTCATTCCTTTGTGTTTAGTATTCATTCTATGGTCAGACGTATTTTCTCACCAAAAGTAACATCCGACCTTGTTAAAGATTGTTAAGATACTACAAACCTTTGATGTCTAAACGTTGGCGGCCTGATCAATCATATAAAGATACAGTTTTGGCTACCTTTAACTATGCGTATCCAATATTTCCATGCCCGGGTTTCGCCATGGAATATTCTGCCTAATGCGTTGTAATTCTGCATTTAGCTGATTATCTTTGCACCTCGTTTTTGAATCCAGTATACAATCAATTATTAACATGTACGCAATCGTAGAAATCGCAGGTCAGCAATTTAAAGTTGAAAAGGGTCGCGAAATCTTCACGCATAGGCTTGAAGGTGACGTGAACGCTGCACTTGTATTTGACAAAGTCCTTCTCGTTGATAACGAAGGCATAGTACAGGTAGGTCTTCCAACAGTAGCAGGAGCTTCTGTAAAAGTAACTGTACTTGAACACCTTAAAGGTGAAAAGGTAATCGTCTTCAAAAAGAAAAGACGTAAAGGCTACCGGGTTAAAAATGGTCACCGTCAATATCTGACCAAGATTAGCATCGACGAAATCGTTGCCTAAATTTTAGCTTTGACAATCCGCGAGGAAAGTCTTTTCAGTTTAATCAGGAAATTATCATTAATACTAAGATATCATGGCACATAAGAAAGGTGTAGGTAGCTCGAGAAACGGACGTGAATCAGAAAGCAAGCGTCTTGGAGTAAAATTATTCGGTGGCCAGCTTGCCAAAGCCGGTAACATTCTGGTTCGTCAGCGTGGCACAAAACACAACCCTGGCAAAAACGTAGGTATCGGTCGTGACCATACTTTGTTTGCACTGGTTGCAGGAAACGTGGTTTTCCGCAAAACTCGTGAGAACAGGTCTTACGTTCACATCGAACCAGTCGTAGAAGCTGTTGCTGAAACTGCTGCAGAAGCATAAGTCACTCAGTTGACTCACTATATCAGTTAAAAACCCGTTGGACAAAGTGTCTGACGGGTTTTTTATTTTAAAGCTTCCGGATCCCGCAACCAAAAGAGGCTTTTCGTTGTTTCCCAGAAGAGTTATTTTACCCAAATCAGAAATATTCAACATGTTGACACGCCCGGTTTTTGTATATACAGAATTAAGCCCGAACCCCAATTCAATGAAGTTCGTATTGAACTTCGAACTTGTTCCCGACGGGCTTTCATTCGATTACCCTTCTCTGGAAGCTGCGTTGGAAGAAGGAAAAGCTTCGCCGCTCGCCTCTGATCTTTTCCAGTTTCCGCACGTGAAAAGGGTGTTCATCGCGAGCAATTTCATTACGATTACCAAAGACGATACCAATGCCTGGGAAGAAGTTTTGCGCGATACCAAACAGTTTATCAAAATATACTTCGAAGAAAACCACCCGGTTTTTGAACAAAAAACGATTGATAAAAACACACTGATCGTAGACTCGAGAGATTCAGATACGGTTCAAAAAATTAAGTCTGCATTAGACCAATACGTTCGTCCGGCAGTGGAGTCTGATGGTGGCGCCATTAACTTCCATTCGTTTGATGAAGATTCAGGCGTGGTAAAAGTCTTGCTACAAGGTTCCTGCAGCGGATGCCCGTCATCTACACTTACATTAAAAGCGGGTATCGAAAACTTGCTGACACGCATGGTACCCGATGTAAAAGAGGTTGTCGCCGAAGGAATTTAAGTTTTTCAGATTCTTGCATTTTGAAACCCTGTCATTTGGCGGGGTTTCTTTTTTTAATGGGTTTTGTTAGTTTCGGGGATATGGATCAGCCTTTGCGGAAGTTTATTGAAAAGATCGAAAACCTGCAGTCCGATGGCGACGGACTTTTTCCGAAAGGTATATTTCCTGCAAAACGAGTGAACCCGCTGATCGGCTACCAGCGCCCCGACACCACGATATTCTACTCTGCAATAATCTGCTTCACCCTGCAATGCATTCGAAAAAGCTGCGACCCGGACATGCAGCAGAAAATGGATATGGTTTGCGCAAAAGTGATTGCCAACTATCCCGAATTTCAAAATAAGGATGGGCTAAAAACCTATAACTTCTGGAAAACAAAACCTTCCAGACATTTTCCAGGCGGGTTCATTTTCAGGCATTTCGAACATTTCCGGATACCCGACGATGTAGACGATACCGCCTTTATATACCTGACTTCCAACCCCTCATCCGATGAAGTTAACTGGCTTAAAAGCAAGCTGGCACTCCACGCAAACGGGAAGAAACAACGTATCAAAAATACTTATCCTGAATACAAATCGCTGGCTGCCTACTCCACCTGGTTTGGGAAAAATATGTATATCGAGTTCGATGTCAGTGTTTTGAGTAATATCATGTATTGCATTTTGCATTATAATCTGCCATTCAATGAGCATGATGCTGCCAGCCTGGAATACATTCGTTCGGTCATCGAGACGGACCGTTATTTAAATGCACCGTTTCGGTGCGCGCACCAATATCCCCGCACCCCGCTGATTATTTACCATGTCACCCGCCTGATCGCCGCATTTGATCCGGAAATTTTGAAACCGATCCGTGAGAAGCTGATCCAGGATTCAAAACAACTTCTTGCTGAAACTTCCGGTTACATGGATAAGGTAATCCTGTCAACTTCATTAATGCGCTTAGGGACCAGAACGGAGCGGATTCCGGTTGAACATTTTACTGCCGAAGATTTCAAAGGTTTCTATTTTTTTATAGCCGGATTATTGACAGCATATGAAAATCCCGTACTCTACAAATTATCGGCGAACCCACTTTTTCACATGCATTGGATTTGCGAGGCACATTGCTGGACACTTTTGGCCGAGTATGAAGTGCTCTGGAACAATTCTGTACAGAAACAGTCTGAACATGGAAATCCGATTTAAACCAAATGGCTGACACCACGATATCATTACGGGTAAAAAGCATTATCTCCGAAAGCCCGGAGGCTAAAACATTCATTTTCGAGCGAACAGATGGTCTTGAATTAGCATACAAAGCAGGTCAGTTCCTGACCTTTCTGATCCCCATGCATGGGCATGACGTGCGCCGCTCCTATTCCATGAGCTCGGCACCTGGCGTCGATGCATTACCTGCGATAACGGTCAAACGTGTTCCAAATGGAGAAATATCCCGTTTCTGGATTGATACGGTAAAAGAAGGTGACGTATTTCGGAGCCTGGCGCCATCGGGACGGTTTGTGCTCGAAGAATCCGATCAGGTGCAAAAAGACATTTTTTTAATCGGCGCAGGAAGTGGCATAACCCCGCTCTTTTCCATCCTAAAACAAACGTTAACCCAAAACATACAAAATCACGTTACGCTGATTTACGCAAGCCGGAATGTGACACATACTATGTTTTGGCAAGAGATAACTGACTGGCATAACCGCTATCCCGATCGGTTACAGGTCATTCATATTCACAGCCAGCCAGCAGATGAATGGAACGGGATACGGGGCAGGATCAACAATACCCGACTGGAACAGATCGTTAACCGCTCACTTCGTTTTGATCGTCGAAATGCCCGTTTCTATGTTTGCGGGCCATTTGATCTCATGCGTTCGGCGGAGATCACTCTGCATTTTATGGGTTTTTCAAATGAACAGATCCGCAAGGAAAATTTCGTGATTACAGCACCTCCGCCTCCACCGCCCATTTCATTTCCACATCCCATCACGCTCCATTTTCGGCAAAAGACATATCAGTTAATTGTTCCTGCACATACCACCGTGCTTGACGCGGCCTTGTCGCAGAATATTTATTTACCATATAGTTGCAAAGGCGGGCGTTGCTCGACCTGCGCTGGTATATGTAAAACCGGAAAAGTTCACATGAGTGTAAACGAAGTACTAACGGATCGGGATCTGAATGAAGGCTGGATACTTCCCTGCTCCGCTTATGTGGACAGCGACGACGTTGTCATTGACATTCCTTAAACAAAGAAGCGTACGACGCTCTGTCATACGCTTCCCGGGATTTAGGATTAGCAAAACTTAATAATATGAAGAAAAGGTTAAAGGTTAGGATTCAGGTGTAAGAGCAAGGAACGTCGAATATCTTCAATGCAAAATATAGTGTAAAACTGATTAATCCTAACAAACCTTGTAAAAGTGTTCGAACACACACGCGGTTTATACGTCCGGGTTCGTACCCGATTTGAAAGGCTTGTTTTTTCTTGTACAATAGTAAAACTAAACCATAAAATGATAATCTCAAATTTATTATAAAAAAAATTTGAAAAATATCTTATATGAAAATCGGTGACAAAGCTGGACGTTTTATCGCTGGTTTATCATTAGTTATTAGTTTTGCAGGCTTTTATAGAAAGTCTCCGAAATAGGTCATTGTGAAAAAAAGAATTGTCAGAATAAAAGATATAGCCGAAAAGGCTCAGACTTCTAAGGGTACGGTAGATCGTGTGCTGCATAACCGGGGGCGCGTGGCTGATGATGTCAGAGAACGCATTTTGGGTATTATTAAGGAATTGAATTACGAGCCTAATTTCATCGCTCAATCGCTGAAATCGCAACGTACTTTTAATCTGGCCGCTCTCATTCCCGATCCGGCCCTGGATTCGTACTGGGCTGCGCCAAAAACCGGGTTGGAAAAAGCGGAGAAGGAGCTGAGGCAATATGGCGTTTACATTACCCCGTTTATTTTCAATTCGCATGACGACAAGTCTTTTATTGAGAAAGCGAAAGAGGTTACCGAAGAGAAACCCGATGGGTTATTAATTGCGCCGATCTTTTATAAAGAAGCTTTGCCGTTCTTTAAAGAATGGGCGGAAATGGGTATCCCGTACGTACTCTTTAATACGCAGATCGAACATGTAAATCCACTGTGCTACATTGGGCAGGATTCCTACCGAAGTGGTTCCCTGGCTGCGAAAATCCTTCATTTTGGATTACAGACGCCGGGCAGTATTTTGATTGCACATGTGAATGAGGATATTTCCAATTCAGCGCATTTAATTACCAAAGAAGAAGGTTTCAGGGATTACTTTAATACCGGGACCGGTACCGGATTCTCGATCATCAGCCAGGAAATTCATTTCCCCGATCATGAGCCGATCGATGAAGAATTTGATAAAATCGCCGCTGCGAATCCAGACCTCAAAGCAGTATACGTTACCAATTCAAAGGCATTTCAGGTTGCGGAATATCTTGAAAAAAGAAAGCTGACAAACATTAAGCTGGTCGGTTATGATTTGATCGAGCCCAACCTGCATTATCTGAACAATGAAATAATCAGTTTTCTGATCAATCAAAACCCGCTCGGGCAAGGTTACTGGGGGATTCATCAGCTAGCTAACCACCTGGTTTTCAAAAAGGAAATCCCACCCATTAAGTTTCTGCCACTGGATATCATTACCCGGGAAAACCTGGATTATTATTTGAATCCGGAGTGACGGGGGAGCTGGTTTGGAATGGTTCGGGAGGGTTGTGTCTCGTCATTTGTTGTCATTGTTAGTCATTTGTAGTCATTGATTGTCATTTTGTTGTCATTGAGTGTCATACGTATTGATTAAGGTAATGACCGCTACCCAAATCACCGCAACAATGAATGACCATAAGTGACAACAAATGACTATTAATTGACCAAACTCCCCCGCCAAAAAACCTACAAATCCCCAAACTGGCTATACATTTCCTTTAACTTTGGCTCGGTTTCCTTGGCGCGGATGTCCTTACGCAATGCAGTCACGCCCTGAATGTCTGTGAGCAGACCGAGTGCCTGAAATGCACCGAACCGAACGAAATACGAGGTATTATCCCTTGCAAGACCTTCGAGCACGGGAATGCTTTTTCGCTGGATATCTTGCTTTGATTTGATCAGGTACTTTCCGAAAACCTGCAAAAAATTGTATTTCTCGGTCGGTATCATCGACTTCATCTTTTGCAGGAACCAGTCAAATCGTTCCGGTTGTGCGAGCCCGGCGTAGTAATTGGCTACTGAGGTCACAATCGCATCATTCGGCGAATTCTCGAATTGGGCAGCAATTTCATTCGCATCATTTGGCTGGCCCATCAGGTACTTTTCAATAGCCACCGACACAACCTGGTATGAACTGTCACTCAATGCAGCCCTGAAAATAGGATCACTGTTGTTATCGCCAAAAGAGGCGAGGGTAATAATGGCTTCTGCCCTCACCTGCGGATGCGGATCCGAGCCCGCCAGCCTTTGTATCGTCTTCTCAATATCCACAAACCCTACCCCGTCATATTCGGCGAAATTGCTGACAGCCATTTGCCTGAACTTCCAGAATGGATCGGTCATCGCTTTTTCGATGATATTTTTTACGGTACTATCAGCCATAGCACCTTCAAGCTGCGAAAGCGCCTCATATTTGTGTAAAAAACGGTCCGCATTCAGATACTGAAACTGCATTTCCGGACGGTTCTTCTCGTGTTCTACAACACCTAACAACTGTGCGTCGGAGTCAAATATCACCAGGTCAGGCTTTTTTGCGGCCGGGAATTCCAGTGTTTGATTGGCCTTTTCAATCAGCACTTCATAGCTGTTTTTCTTACCACTCACCCATACATCCACCTTCAAAGGCAAACGATATACCGTTGTTGCGAGCGTATCTTGTGTCTGTCTCACTTTCAATGTAACCTTCCCGGTCGCTGCCACGTAATCCTGCTGCACTTTCAACGCAGGATGGCCGGGGCGGTGGAACCACTGATCAAAAAACCAGTTCAGATCTTGCCCTGTAATCTTTTCAAACGATTCTCTGAGGTCATCGATTTCGGCGGTTCCGAATGCATGCGTTTTGAGGTAATCCTGCAATGCGGCAAAGAATGCATCATCGCCAACGTAATTTCTCAGCATATGCAGAATTCGCCCGCCTTTTGCGTAGGAATGGCTGTCAAACATATTCTCCCGGTCTTTATAAAAATACCGGATCATCGGCTCCTGCTTTGTCTCCGATTCGAGCATATATGCCTTCATTTCCTGCAAATTTCCCCAATCAGCCTCGTACTTACCATCATTGTACTCACTCCACAAATATTCGGAGTAATTCGCAAACGACTCATTTAAAGGCAACTGGCCCCACTCTTCGGCGGTAACGTAATTACCAAACCAATGATGCGCCAGCTCATGGGCGATTACCGCATCCGAGTTGCCGTCTACCAGTGATTTTGTATCGTTCTGAACAGCTTCTTCATGAACCGTCGCCGTGGTATTTTCCATTGCACCTGCCACAAAGTCCCTCACAGCAATCTGGGCATACTTTTCCCAAGGGAATTGTACTCCGAAAACGTTTGTAAAAAATCCGATCATCTCAGGTGTGCGCCCAAAAATCGCATGTGCATCCGGCCCATACTTTGGCTCCACGTAATAGCTCAGTTCCAATCCGTTTGGCATCATATCCTTCGCTACCGCGAAGTTTCCGACCGCCAGCATCGCGAGATATGGCGCATGCGGCAACGACTGTTTCCAGTGATCCGTGCGCGTCCCTTTTTTACCCTCCTTTTGGTCGATAAGCAATCCGTTTGACAAAGTCACATAGCTGCTATCAACGGTAATGAAAAAATCCTGGGTGAATTTCTGGTTCGGCGCATCGATGGTGGGAAACCAGCATGAACTCCCCTCGGTCTCACCTTGCGTCCAGATCTGCCGTGGCTTCCCTTCGTCAAGCCCATCCGCATTAATGAAATAAAGGCCTTTATCTGTTACACTATCATCTGCTTTTCCTCTGGGCACGTCATTCGGGCGGGCGGTGTAGTCTATTTTGACAAGAAGTGTATCTTTTTTCGTGTAGTTCTGGCCAAGCTTGATGATCAGCTTTCGCTTATCATAGCTGTATTCCAGCTTTTTGACCACTTTCTTCGCAATTTCCTCAGTGGTTAAAGAACCATAATCACCCACGGTATCGAGCATTACCACGCCTTTTATATCAAATCCTTTGGCATCGAGTTCGAGGGTGTTTTGTGGATAGAAATGAGGCTTGAATTTCAATACTGCGGAAGCGGGCACTTGTTGTTTTACCCAATCAAACTGTACGTCCAGACGTGTGTAGATAATCTCGCTTTTCTTGGCCCGCGCCGGACGATAAGGTCCTTTTGGAGATACTGTTCCCGGATTTCTGCGATACGTGGTATCTGTCCGGGAAATTGGATTGGAGCCTTGACTTATTAATGGTAAAAGGAGTAATATTCCAAAAATTGAAAAGATAAATCGGTTCAATAAAAAACGCTTAGTGTGACCGGTCATATCTGCTTTCCGATTGAGTGCTCGTGTATAAATCAATGTAATTTAATTAGATATAACATTAGTACCGCATACTTGCGGCTATTAAACTCTTAAGATCAAACCCGCATCGGCAGCCCTGCGGGCCGGAATGTAGGATACGACCATAGTAATCATAACGACGATAATACCTGTGTAGAGTATGTCGTCCCAGATTAATTTGACAGGATATGCATCGACCAGCGACGTCGCCATGCCCATTGAAACAAGTTCGTATTTCATCTGCGCCCAGCATAACAATACCCCCGCGCAAATGCCGAATATCGCCCCCGAGAATGCGACAATGGCTCCCTCAGCCAGGAAAATTTTCCGTATCAGGGCAGGTGTTGCTCCCAATGCATACAACATCGACACGTCCTTTTTCTTCTCGATGGCCAGCATACTCAGCGAAAAGAAGATGTTGATCGCAGCGACGAGGATAATCAGCGACAATGTAACCGCCACGAACAGTTTCTCCATTTTGATTGCCCGGAGCAAATCTGCATTTAAAAAGTCGCGGTCTTTCACAACGAACTTGTCCCCTATTTTCTCAGCGATTTGGGCACTTACTTTTGCTTCACTAAATCCCGGCGTAAGAAATACTTCCAGCGCCGAACGCGAGCCTCGGTACTGCATCAGCGAATCCACCAGGGCAATGGGTGCGATCACATAATCGTCATACCGCGCTTCAATGGAGAAAACACCGCCCGCACGAAGCGATAATTGATTAAATGCCTCAGGCGAAGTAAGACTAAGTACTTTTTTATCAGTGCGCGGGTATAAAACTTCCAGCGGCACGGCGATATCTTCCAGCGAAATAGACAATGAATTGCGGATTCCTTCTGAAATAATGGCATAAGGTGTTCCTTTAAACCCATATAACTGAAGTGACCCTTCTACGAGTGCCGTGTCGAGCTGGCCTTGCTTTTGAAACGTACTGTCAACTCCTTTTAACCGCACATATATCTGCAGATTCCCATATCTTGCCAGCGCATTGTCCTCGATCACCTGCGTTACCAGCCTCACTCCCTCCACCGATCTGACTGCGTTCAGCAGCGAATCAGTCATTTTGAAACGTTTTCCCTCGAAAGGCATAACCTTCACATCCGCATCGAATGTTTTGAAGATCTTTCGGTTCAAGTCTTCCATTCCATTAAAAACCGACAAAACAACGACCATAGCCATTGTTCCGACAGCTACACCAGCCATAGCAATACGTGCGATGAGGCTAATGAAACTCCGTTTGTTGCGGGAAAAGAAGTATCGGATGGCAATGCGGTAAGAAAGATTCATGATCAGCGAGGATTGGAATCAATGGGAATCTTCTTCCTCGTCGGGCTGCGCTGGCGGAATGACGATATCTGAAAACAGTAGGTCCATTTTAGCTGCATATTCCGCCGTATCATCCATGTAAAACTGCAGATGCGGCACAATGCGAAGCTGATGGCGGACTCTTTCTGCCAGCTTCTGGCGAATAAACCGGGTATTTTCTTTTATCGTTTCCAGTAAAATCGTCTTCTTATTATCGGGCAAAAAACTGAGATATGCCCTGGCAATACTCAGGTCTGGCGTTACACGCACTGCGGTGATCGTCACAAACGAACCATTGGTTAAATGCTGAGCATCTTTCTGAAATATCTCCCCCAGGTCCTTTTGTATCTGCCTGCCTACTTTTTGTTGTCTTTTCGATTCCATATCTTAAATTCAATCACTCCCTTCACTCTTTACGTCAAGTACAAATATCCGCACTTATTTTGTTTTTGTAGAAAGTGGAGTTGTAATTTCGTGAAAGTTATTCCCGTTAGCTACATAATCTGCATGCTACTTGCTTAGTTTTTTTCGCGTCAACGCACGGTACCAGACCATCAGTTTAGTCGTTTTTTTTCTGCTGCTGCGTCTGCCTTTTTTTCTGGGTGGTGCGCCTTTGCTTATACCTGAGCTCAACTGGATGCTTGTGGGCGAGCAGATGGGCCGGGGATTTATGCTTTACCGCGATGTATGGGATAATGTGAGTCCGTTTTCAGGCCTTACCTACTGGCTGATCGACACGCTTTTCGGGAGAACGCCATTTGCCTACCACTTTGCGGCAATGGGCGTTTCCCTCGTCCAGATCCTTTATTTCAATTATGTAATCCATTCGCGGGAGGTTTTCCCGGAACGCACATTCCTCCCAGGTGCATTGTATGCACTTTTTCTGAACATTTCATTCGACATGGGGACACTTTCTCCGATGTTGATGGCGAATACGTTCCTGCTGTTTGCCTTCGGGTCGATCGTGAAAATGCTGGTCAGAAGAGAGGTAACCACGCAGGTTTTTGAGATGGGACTTTATATTGGTATCGCGACCTTGTTTTATCTGCCGGCTTCATTATTCATGATCTGGGCTTTTCTCGCGCTGCTGTTTTATACTGGCTCCACATTTCGCCACCACCTGCTCGGTTTTTTCGGCTCCGTTTTCCCATTGTTAATGGTCGTGCTTTTCTTCTACCTCAACAATGGAATCGAGAGCCTCAACCGGAACTTGTTAACCTCTGTTTTTCAGGCGAAACAATATAATCTCAACGATTTCTCTTCCCTGCTGGCTTCGTTACTTTTGCCCCTGGGTTTCGGGATAATGGGTTTTATGCGGATTTTCACTACCCTGCGATTTGTAAACTACCAGACCAGGATTCAGCAGGTAATGGCGTTGTGGTTCATTGCAGCTGTGTTTACAATTCCGTTAATGCAGTTTCTCGCGCCGATGCAATTTGTGATCTTCGTCCCGCCTGCCGCATTCTTTGCAACCCATTATTTCCAGAGTTTCAAGAAAAACAGCTGGGCGGATGAATTACAGTTTACCTTAATGAGCGCTGTAATTATCTTAATCCAATATCAGGGATTGCGGGGAGTGATTCCGGGGATTTCAATGGGGAAACTTGAAAATCTGAGAGCAAAGCCTGCCGATCTGCCGGATCAGATTACAGGCAAACGCATTCTCGTACTCGGTCAGCATTCCGGAGAATATATCAATAATCTTACTGCAACACCGTACCTCAACTGGGAGCTGGCAAGCTACGATTTACAAAATCTCGACAATTTCGACAGTGTAATCCACGTATACGACAATTTCAAAAAGGATCCCCCGGATTATGTCGTCGACAAGGCTAACATAATGCCGAAACTTCTTAATCGCGTTCCGGCACTAAAAAAGCAATATGGCCTGAGTCAATGGAAAGGCATTTATCAGCGAACCGACATTTAGCACGAAATTTTATCAACCCGCGTCTGGTGCCGTCCACCTTCAAATTCAGTCGCCAGAAATGCTTCCAGGCTCGCCAATGCCGTTTCTAATTCAATAAATCTTACCGGAAAGCAAATTACGTTCGCATCGTTATGCTGGCGGGCGAGTGGCGCAAGTGGCAAATCCCAAACCAATGCCGCCCGGATCCCCTGGTGTTTATTTGCGGTAATGCAAACTCCCTGGCCGCTGCCGCACAGTAAAACGCCTTTTTCAAATTCTCCGCTTTCCACCGCATTGGATACCGGATGCGCAAAATCCGCGTAATCAGCCGAATCAGCACTATAAGTCCCGAAATCCTTCACTTCAAAGCCATTTGTAGTAAGCCATTCTATGATCGGCTCTTTGTAAGGAAACCCGGCATGGTCTCCTCCAATAGCAATTTTTCTCATTACTTTGTTGTTAACTATAACCCGCCGTATTTGAATCGGGCCGGAGATAAAATTAAAAGATTCTATTTTTAATGATAATAGCCAAAGTTACTATTATCTCATTCAACAACTAAATCGAGTTCGTGAAATATGAGTGAAGAAGTAAAACCAACCAATGCCGAGCTAATTGACGTTTCGCTCCTGAACCCCGCGGTTCCCGAAGATGAAAAAAGGATCAAAGAGGCATTTGAAGACCGAAACTGGAATGAGATCAAAAGCGCCGATTCCTGGGTTATATTTAAGGTAATGGCCGAATTTGTCGAAGGTTTTGATAAACTCGCAAAGATTGGCCCCTGCGTTTCCCTTTTTGGTTCGGCCCGCACATTACCTGACAATCCGCATTATAAAACAGCAGAAGAAATCGCGGCGAAACTGGTAAGACATGGTTACGGTGTGATCACCGGCGGGGGCCCGGGGATCATGGAGGCAGGTAATAAAGGCGCCTCCGAACAAGGTGGAAAGTCCGTCGGTTTAAATATTAAGTTACCGTTTGAACAACATAGTAACATCTACATCGACCACGACAAGAGCATTAACTTCGATTTTTTCTTTGTCAGAAAGGTCATGTTTGTGAAATACTCACAGGGATTTGTGGTAATGCCCGGAGGATTTGGTACGCTTGATGAGCTTTTTGAGGCGATGACCCTGATCCAAACCAAAAAAATCGGTCGTTTTCCGATCGTGTTGGTGGGGAGCAGCTACTGGTCCGGTTTGCTGAACTGGATCAAAGGCACCATGCTCACCGAGCATAATATCAATGCAGAAGATCTGAAACTGATCAGTGTGGTGGATACACCCGACGAAGCTGTCAGAGTAATCGATAACTTCTATTCCAAATATTTATTGAAGCCAAACTTTTAATTTCATTCGTGAACATTCGCGAATACAGAGCCTTGTCCGGTATCAAAATTCCAGGTAAGGCTCTATTTTTTTGATAAATGCATCATCGACCACTTTCGATTTTTTAAGATCCTCGATGTTCTGATAGGGTCCGTGCTGGTTGCGGTAATTGATAATGATCGAAACGATTTTGCGATCCCTCATATAACTGTGACGACCAAGTTCCGCCGCAGTAACCGCATTAATGTTGATTTTTTTAACCGGACAAGAAACCTTTGCATACTTCCGCAGCTCGCTCAGAGCCAACGAATCCAGACCAAATATTTCAGTGTACTGATTCTCCGAATAAAACCCGCCTAGTGCATCCCGAAATTTCAGGATACGCATGGATAACTTGGTACCAATGCCTTTTAGCTTCACAAGTTCGGTCGTATCAACGGTATTGATGTCAAAACCTTGAATGGCCGGTTTGTTATACGCCCGGGGAATTGAACGCGGATCCGATGCATTTTTCTTCACATTCAGATCCTTCTGAGCCGCATTTGAAACCGGCAATACAATGTGCTTTTCAAGTTTCTCATAGAGGTTTGAAGGAAAATCGTAAATGTTCAGCAAATCTTCCTTCTTCCGGAATTTTCCTCCTTTACTACGAAATTTATCAATGCGTTTGGCCAGAAAAGCAGGGACACCCAGTTGCGTCAGCGATTCAACAGATGCTGTATTCGGGTCAAAATCAAAATAGCGGACAGGAACTTTGGGTGAGCTTTTGAAATCGTCGTTCTTGTGGGATGTGCGATTTTTAAGCTTGGGCTGCACTTCCTTTTCCAGCTCAACGGCCATGCTGTCAAGCAAATGCATATTCATCGGCTCAGGCGTGGAGACTAACGGCAATATCCATCGCCGGAAAACAAAAGGCATCCAGATCAGAAAGGAGCAGATTACAAGCAGAACCAATGCGCCGCGGGCTTCCTTCCTGGAAATGCCAAAATAATCCTGCAAACGCTCAATGAATTTTCGGTACATACGTCAAAAAAGAAAATGGTTTTCCTTTTGACGTAGCTTTCAACGTTTAGTAACGGCAGGTTCAATAAAAAAGTCCCGGACTGGAAGTCCGGGACTTCCAGTCCGGGACTTTTTTATCAATATATTCTAAGTATTTACTGATTCACATAAACACTTCCTGCGCTCGCCGAAAGTGTAACCGGGATCCCGCCGCCATTCATTCTTCCGCGAACAAAATCTTTCTCTGCCTGACCGTCAAAATTTTTCAATGGAATCGAAACGCGATTTCCTTTCAGGTTCAGGTCAACACCTTTATCCAAAGGCATAGTAACCCGCACGCTGCCTGCGGAGCTGGACAATTCAACATATTTACCCAGTTTGGAAAGCTCCACTTCAATGCTTCCGGCACTGGTATTTGCTTTTAGGCTTCCCGAAACATTGGCCAACCGAACCGACCCGCCGGAAGTTCCGGTATTCAATGCGCCTGAAATATTTTCGCCACGAACACTTCCACCGCTGGTATGCGCGTAGATTTCGCCGTCCATGTTGTTCAGTTCGATGCTCCCGCCAGATGTTTTCAGTTCGATATTCCCTTTCAGATCGTCCGCCTTAATGCTTCCGCCACTGGTATGCAGTTCAATATTGTTGCGGCAATGCATTACTTCAATACTTCCGCCCGACGTGCGGCCCTGGATTGCGCCATCCAGATCATTGATTTTCAAGCTACCTCCGCTGGTTGAAAAGTTTTGCTCCCCAGTCAGCGAAGCAATGTGAATGCTTCCTCCGCTGGTTTTCAAATAGGTAGCCACATTTCTCGGTGTAGTTACTTTAAACGCAATGGATACGCTGGTTTTGTCATTCCATTTGATGTTGTTTTTGCGCTTTGCCGTAGCCACAACCCGATTACCTTCCGTACCGATCAGAATATCATAATCTTCAAGCCTGTCTTCAATTTCCTCTTTTGTAAGATCCGATTTCCCATTCCAGTTGTTCGGACGCACATACATGTCTACTTTAAAGCCAGCACCCTGGCCGCCGGTCACGGAAATGGAACCGCCGGAAGTTTCAACAGATAGTTCTTTCAGGGATGCATTGGTGAAATTTTTGGTAACATAAGGTTGGTCCTTTTCCGACTGCGCGAAAACCGCCACAGAAGCAAACAAGGCAAGCATTATCAGAAGTAGATTGTTCTTTTTCATGATTATAGATTTGTTTTCGTAATGATGTTTAAACCGATGTGAAAGTTGCGCGGGGCAAGAGAAAATTGCCCGATTCCTTTTATCCACAGACCCATTCATTGATCAAAAATAGAACCAATCAACAAACTTACTGATTATCAACGCCTTACTTAAATAAAGTTGTTCATTACCGGACAACCCGAACAAAAGAAATTATCGAATCACCGATCCCCGTTTGCAGGTACGGTTTTTTCTACTCAGCAATCTCAACTATTATATCTTATGAAGACATTCCAGGTAAAAATTATCAAACAATCTGAAAGTGAGGTAATCGAAAAAGTGCTCCAAAATTTGCAGCTGAGAGGGTTTATCACATTTGAAGAAACAAATCCTTCTGAAAGCTCTGAAGAAACAACACCTGCCACAGAAGAGCAGGTGCAGGAAATTATCGGTGAGTCCGAGCTGGCGCCATTTTATTCAGAAAAAGAAGCCAAGGATATTCTGAATCTGTAATGCATTCAACCTTACTTTTTGTAAATGGCGATGATTTTGATCTCATCGAAGGTGGCATTACGGCCCCAGCCGCATTGTACCGTTCCTTTATTTCCGGTTTTACTATATTTCAAACGCACCGGGGTAAAGCTGTAATAGCTATCGATCTTGCCTAATTCTTTGTCTATTTTAACGATTGAACTCTCGTCAGGAAGATAAGATATTGTTGAGTCCCCGGAGACAATTGAAAAATGCCAGGAACAACCATCGGAAGCGAGCATATTCACCCAGGTTGCGTCCGATTCTACAAGATCTTCATCTAACACTTTACTTTCGTCGTGGCAGCCTATCCAGGCCAGCAGACCAAATACAACAATCAGGAATTTCATTTTTCGGGTTGTTTATACGTTTTTTTCAAGGATACATTTTCACGCAGATTAGTTGGAAGGTTTTGCGTTAATGTGTTTTTCAAGAAGGAAGCAAACCATTTTCCAGAGTCTTTTACAATGCGCTCCTGGCTTTTAAAATCCACAAAAATCAATCCAAATCGTGCAGAATAGCCTTCCGCCCATTCGAAATTGTCCATTAAAGTCCAGGCAAAATAACCCTTTACATTTACACCTTCATGTTTTGCTTTCAACACGGCAGACAAGTAATCCTGAAAAAAGGCAGTACGCTTGGAATCGGCGATTTCCCCATCGGTTAAATGATCTTGAAAAGCTGCTCCGTTTTCAGAAATGACGATATCCCGAATTCCATTATATTGCTGGAATTGTTTCAGTATCCGGTACATTCCGTCGGCATTTATTTCCCATCCCATCGCCGTTGTCGGAACATTTCTTAATGCAGCCGGCACATTTTTCAGCCAAATCACCGGTGCCAGAAACGAATGTCTGACTACGACACTAAAATAATTTTGCAACCCGATAAAATCGAAATCAAATTTCAGGAGCTCGTAATCGCCAGCTCGCATATACCGGTTGATATTGGAGAGAAAACCAAAACCATCCACCGGGTAACCTAGGCCCAGAGCAGGCTCGATAAAAAGCCGGTTCATCAGCGCATCGGCACGACGCGCAGCCCCCAGGTCGGCCGGCTTTTCACTATCCGGAAAAACGTACGAACAGGAAAGCGCAATGCCGATGTATGCGTTTGGTACCAGGTTGCGCACAATGCGGCCACCCACCGACTGGCACAAAGCCAGGTGATGAACCACGGGAAGAAAGTTCCAGTTCCCTTTTTTTCCCGGCGCATGTTCACCGGTCGTATAACCCAGGCCAGCAGTTGCCATAGGTTCGTTCATAATGATCCACGAACGCACGCGATCGCCGAAAGCCTCGGCACAAATCGTGGTATAAGCAGCAAACCAATCGATAATCTTTCTGTTTTTCCAGCCGCCCAGCAGTTCAAGCGCCTGCGGAAGGTCCCAGTGATAAAGTGTAATCCAGGGTTCTATTTCGAGCTCAATGCATTTGTTGATCAGCCGGTTATAAAAATCGATTCCTTCTTGATTTACAGCGCCGGCACCTTCGGGAAGAATACGTGACCAGGAAATGGAAAACCGAAATTGTTTGAATCCCAGTGATTTAACCTGATTCAGATCATCCTCATAACGGTTGTAAAAATCGCATGCGACCGCCGCCTGATCACCATTTTTGATCTTCCCTTTCTTTTTTGCAAACACATCCCAGATACAATCTCCTCTCCCACCTTCACGCACTGCACCCTCGATCTGATAAGCTGCCGTCGCAACCCCCCAAAGGAAATCCTCCCCGAAGGCATTTGCCGAAAGCGTTTCACCCGTATTTTCTGTTTGTTTCAAAACTTAAAAAGCGATGTTTCCAGAAAGTTAGGAACATATCAGCAAACAAAAACCCTCCGCCCGGGTGACGAAGGGTCCTGCATGACAGAAAGCTCTGCTATTCCATTTAATTATTTTACAACTACTACTTTCCGCAACACCGGGTTGTTATTCACTTTTACAAAATAAGTACCCTGAGTAAGTTTTGTAAGATCGACTTCATTCGATGCATTTGGCAGCGCATTCAGTACCATGATTCCGCTCACATTGTAAATTTTCACATTTTCAATGGCCTGGTTTCCAGAGAATTTAATGCGGTCCGACGTTGGGTTTGGATAAATCGCCACTTCCAGGTCGCCATTGAAATTCAGGCTTCTGATCGAACTGTAAGCAAACGTCCCATCGGCATCGACCATTTTCAGTCGGTACAAATTAACCGCGAGAGGGCTAGTGTGCGTATAGTGATAAGTGATTAGTCCCTTACTTTCACCCTGAGCCTGGATGGTAGTAAGTGCATTCCAGATCTTGCCATCCTGACTATGTTGAATGTCAAAATGATCTGAGTTTGTCTCGTAGGTAGTTGACCAGTTTAATGAGGCAGTACTACCTTCTTTTTTCACATCGAATGCAGCAAGAGTTACAGGCAGCGGAGAGCCTGAGAATGTGAGACAACCCTGGTCGGCCCTGAAAACGCCACTTGTCGCCGATCCCTGGATACGGATCACCTTGGTACCTGCTGGAATCGCGCCCGCGAGCACATATTTTTCCAGGCCTGTCGGCGCAGTTCCAAAGATCTTGGAAACGTCTTTTTCGATCTTGCCTAATTCTTTGTTTGAATCATCGTAGAAGAAAATATGGAACTTCTGTCCGCCATTATCCTCTTTAGCACCCCAGATTGTTAAGGATACCGAGCTTCCCCACGCGGATTGAAATGCAATATTCTGATAAAACTTGCCCGAGCCAATCAGTTTCAAGCCGTTATCCCCGCAGTTTTTGGCATCGGGCGAAGAACTCACATTGCCTTCCGAAGTCCAGCTGCTCGTTCCCGTTTCGAAACCTGCATTTGCTAATCTGTTGTTCGTGCAAGTTTCGCATTGAGAAGGTGGGACAATTGACATACAAGCCGCATCGAAGTAGAAATTACTGCCATCCGACGATGCCGCCACGATTACTTTCACCGTTCCTGCCGGGGCTGTTGATGGCAATGTATACTGCTGCAATCCTGATGCCGAATTTTTTTCAACATCTCTTGAAATGTTGTGAGCTCCGGGAATGAGCTCGTTTGAAGAATTATAAAACAAAAGCAAAAACTTGTTGTTCTTAGCGGGATTTTCGGTGGCCCCGGAGATTGTAAGATTCACAGCGGTTCCCGGAACGACGCTGTACTCCTGATAAACCGTTCCTGCACCCGCGATTTTACCAACCTTCGTGCCACATGCATACGATTTTGTGAGCGTACTGAAACTTGTTCCATCCAGTTTGGCCCAATCGTTCGTTCCGTTCTCGAAACTGGGATTTTTTAAAACTGTTTCAGCATCCGCGCAGCCTGAACACGGGGTTGTCGGCGGAGGTGTAATGGTCATACATACCACATCTACCTTGAAGAAGTCGCCTGCCGAGTAAAGTATAAAGCGAACCTTTGTTGCATTCAGCGGAGCATCGCCGGAAATGGTGAATTTTTTTAAGTTACTATCCGTCACTTTGTAATCCATAGGAACCGGAGTAATGGAAGCGACTTTTGTGTCCCCGTCATAAAATTCCATTTTGAACGAATGCTCTATTTTGGTATCGTGCGTCCCGCCATAGGCAATGATGCTTACTTTACTTCCGCCAACCAGTGCCACATCCTGATAAACACTTCCCGAACCCGTAATAAGCCCATTTTTTGAACCGCACATATTAAACGCTTCGTCTGTACCGAAATTCGTCGCGCCTTTTTCCCAATACTTGGTACCGTCCTCAAAACTTCCGTTTTTTATCGCATTATCCTCATCCTTACAGCATTCAGCTACCGGCGCCGGAGGATCAACCGACATGCAGGCGGCGTCTATCTTGAAATAATTTCCATTTGATGAAAAGGAGACACGTACTTTATTGGCATTTGCAGGCGCATTTTCCCAAAGTGAATATTCCTGAAGTTTATGCTCATGAGTCACTTTGTAATTCATCGACACCATGTTGTGATCGTTTTCCGTGACGGGGATCAACGTGTTGCCATTGTAGAATGTGAGGAAGATCCGGTGCCTGAAATCCGTTTCGTGCGTTCCTCCGTAAACAGAAAAGTTTACCTTGCTGCCTCCTGCGATATTAACTTCCTGATAAACAAGTCCGGAGCCATTCATCAGACCATTTTTATTGCTGCCGCAAGTACTGTATTTGGTATCCGTTCCGAATGAGCCGTCACCGGTAAAGGTCCAGTTGGCAGTTCCTGATTCAAATCCGCCATTTTTCAGTTTATTATCCGAATCCTTGCATCCGCAATCTCCCCCGGTAAAGGTGGGAGCCCCGGTTGTAACCTGAACGAATCCCAGGCTAAGAAAAAGTAGGCTTAATACTAACGTAAAGGTTTTCATAACATAATTGATTTGTAAGTAATTAGGTAGAACGTGAGTCGGTGTAATGTACTTGCAAAAGTATGGTTTAGGTCAATGAAAAATAGCACTTTTTTTATATGACAATTAAAAATGAACTAGGTATAAGTCAATTTTCAAAGTATTTTTATAAGTCTAATTAAAAGTATTTCTAAATTCTGCGAAGCCCTTTTTCCGCTTTTCAAGCGACTTTATCGTTAAATAATTCTTCCAACCAATTTTGGCGTGTTCGACATTCAGGAGGAGCCAGGAATATAATTATTTCAATGCGCTGCGGATCAGATAGCAACGCAAAGTGCGAATCGGAGAATGGGCGCCATGTAATAAATCGGGCGGCGCACCGCCAAAAACAAGACTGTAAACCAATATCAGATTGAACTATATCGTAGAATAGCTGGAAAAACCCAGAATAAGTGAGCACACGAGTTGTAGGCCTTATTCGTATGCAGGTAAATTCCAGGTTTGCGGGATATTCATTTGTAACTCTTTTTATCAAAAGTAGACTTTGTCGAACATCCTGAAATCAGCTGTGGATAACTGAAAATGAGCACTGAAGAATTTCGACAAAATTTTTTTTCACAAAAGAGCCAACTTCTACAAATAGAAATTGGCTTTCGAAGTCAATGCAAATATTTTATTAACCCATTGCGGATTGTAACTACATGATATTGGGTCAGGCCACTGCAAATTCAAGCTTTTGAACGCCGAAAACGACCCTTAATTCCTGCAGACCTTTTCGAATGCGGGATTTAACGGTACCCAGCGGGAGACTGAGGTTTTGAGAAACCTCCTCATGGGTATAACCCTGAAAATAAACGAGATCGATTAATAGTTTACGCTCCGGCACCAGCCGCTCCACAATAGCCCGCAAATCGATGGTCACTATCGACGGATTATAACTGCTTACGCTTGCCAATTCACCATCCAGAACATGTTCCAGCGCAACCAGGCTTTCCAATTTTACCTCCATCCGCAACCTGTCAATGGCGGTGTTCCTCACTACATTGAGGATCCAGGTAAACAGCGTGCCTTTTTCAGAATTGTAGCTACCGATGCTTTTCCAAACCTTAATAAATGCATCCTGCATCACATCCGCTGCCCTTTCTTCGTCTTTTACAATGCGTAAAATAATCCCGTACAATGCGGATGAATAACGATCGTACAAATACTCGAATGCCTCTCGGTCGTTGCGTTTAAGCGACTGGATCAATTCCAGCTCGGTGTAGGTAGACTTGTTATTCATGGTTCTGGTTATCTGTTTGTGGATGTGCGTTTTACTACCAAACCGGAGCGCGGTTGGCCCTATCATTATTATACCAACCTCCGACTTCCTTTTACCTGGGAACTTTACGGACATTTTGGGGAGACGAAGATGGATCAACTGTCCCGAAAACTGTGTTAGTCTACAATTTTCGCCTTTTGCAGAGAAAACAGTACTTTTAAAAATCAAACCATAAAGACATTCCAATGCTCTTTAAAACGATTCTTTTCGCAATGATTCCAGCCTTCCTAATTTCATGTACTTCCGATTCGGACGAAAGCAACGCATTAGACCAAATTGCACAAGAGTACGTAAAACTGGGACTTTCAATCGGTCAGTATGACGGCGATTTTGTAGATGCATATTATGGCCCCGACTCGTTAAAACCGACAGCAAAACCAGATTCCGTATTCCCCAAAGAAACCTTTCTGGCCAAAGCCGGAGAACTGAAAAAAAACCTGGCAGACCTGGCAGCAAAGTCCAAAAACGATACGATCTCCGGACGTGCGAAATGGCTTATCTCGCAGCTGACTGCATTCGAACGGAGAATCCGCATTTACTCGGAAGAGTATGCCCCGTTTGATACCGAATCCAAAGACTTGTTTGACGCCGTGGCACCTGTCCATTCCGAAAAACATTTCCAGGACCTGATCGCCCGGCTGGACAGTATCCTTCCCGGCAAAGGTTCTCTCCCCGATCGGTTTCAGAATCTGGCTGCCAATTTTCTGATCCCGAAAGATAAAATCGATACCATTTTCCAGGCGGCGATTGCCGAAGCAAGAAAGCGGACGCTGAAACATTACAAAATGCCGGCAAACGAAACCTTCACCATGGAATATGTGACGGACAAGCCGTGGTCGGGATATAACTGGTACAAAGGCAATTACAACAGTGTGATCCAGATTAATGTAAGCCAGCCCATATTCATTGAGCGCGCCATTGACCTGGCCTGTCATGAAGGGTATCCGGGACATCATGTTTTCAATGCTTTGCTGGAAGAGAAGCTATTCAGAGAAAAAGGCTGGACGGAAATTTCATTGTACCCGCTTTTTAGTCCGCAATCGCTGATCGCCGAGGGCAGCGCGAACTACGGGATCTCGGTGGCTTTTCCGGGTGATGAGCAAAAGCAATTTTGTAAAGAAGTACTGATGCCGCTCGCAGGTCTGGACACATCGAAAACAGATGCCTATTTCGAAGCTCTGGAAATAAAATCCCAGCTCAATTATGCGAGAAACGAAGTAGCCCGCGGGATTTTGAATAAGTCGATGGCAGATGCCGAGGCGCAACGCTGGCTCACCGATTACAGCCTTCTTACCGAAAAAGGTGCCGCTGATAACCTGCGATTTGTCAAAAAATACCGCAGCTATGTGATCAATTACAATTACGGTCAGGATCTTGTCAAAAATTACATTGAAAGCCAGGGCGGTACCGCCGACGCTCCCGAGTTACGCTGGCAACTGTTCGAGAAGTTGTTGACCAATCAGGTCAGGGCGAGTGCCCTGTTGGAAAAAAAATAACCATGTTCAAAATTATTCAGGCCAATACGCCGCTGCATTACGAAGCGGCGGCGGATCTTTTCCGGGAATATGCCGATTCCCTGGATTTCACACTTTCGTTTCAGAGCTTTGAAAATGAGCTGACGATCCTGCCCGACATGTACGGGCCGCCAACCGGCGCTTTATTTCTTCTGGAGTATGCCGATGCATTTATAGGCGTAGCAGGATTAAGACGGATCGAAAACGACACAACGTGTGAGGTGAAGCGTATGTACATTCGTCCGGGTTACCAGGGGAAAGGCCTCGGAAAAAGCTTATTGTCCGAAATCATCGGAACTGCCGAAGCTTTAAATTACAAACTCATTAAACTGGATACGCTCGGACCGAAAATGCCCGCCGCAGTGCGATTATACCAGTCATTCGGCTTTAAAGAAACAAAACCTTACAATTTCAATCCTCACGAAGGCGTGTTATATTTTGAAAAAGAACTTTAACCTCTTACTTACCTTTCTGGCGATTTGTTTTTATCCTGATAGAGTTGTCGGACAAGCTGCTTCCCAGCCTAAAAGGTTCCTGGAAAAAAGCATTATGGACTCCCTCTCCGCTGATATAGGTTTGGGAAAAAGACTCACCAGGTTTTAAAAACCTGGTGAGTCTTTTCAGATCACGCGATAGCCTCCCGCAACAGGGTCCTGCTTTCCTTTTTCACAAACGTAATCGGTACGAATTCGTCCGTTGGGGCGCCGATGTAGTAGACAGTCCAATCCGGGTCGTGGTGCGAAAGCATTTCGCTGATGCAGTCGGCACGGTGCGCCACCGGATTCGAACAATCTTCCCAATAAAACAGCTCAACCCGATAAAACAGGTTCTGCTTTATTCCATTAATCGTCACTTCAACTTTAATCTCCTGCTTGCCTTGAAGCGGTGGGATAGGGATAGCAATGTGGCTCATGGGATGTTAGTAGTTTAGATTATAGCTTTCAGCTATTCCGCCCGGATCGACTTCACCGGATTGGTCAATGCTGCTTTGATACTCTGGAAACTGATGGTGAACAGCGCTACCGCGACTGCCAAAACGCCGGCCGCCGCGAACATCCACCAATGTATTTCAATGCGGTACGCGAAGTCGTTCAGCCAGGTACTTACCGCCCACCAGGCAACCGGGGACGCGATGAGAATGGAAATCAGCACGAGCTTTATAAAATCGCGCGAAAGTAATGCAACAATGCCTGCCACAGAGGCGCCCATAACTTTCCTTAATCCGATTTCCTTGATGCGTCTTTCGGCAGAGTAAGAAGCCAGTCCGAATAAACCCAGGCAGGAAATAAAAATGGCTAATGCGGCCAGAATTCCTACAATCCTGCTCACCTGACTATCGGCGCGATACAGTTCGGCAAAATGCTCATCTAAAAATGAATAGGTAAAAGGCTGGTCCGGAATCAGCTGATTCCAGGTGGACTGCATGGCTGCGATGGCCTTTTTTGTGTCATTTCCTTTAATGCGCACGGAAATTTCCGAGTAACTCCAATCTTTTTGGTTGAACAAACAAAGCGTTTCGACCTTATGGTGCAGCGAATTGAAATTGAAATCTTCGCTGACACCTACAATGGTCGACAGTGAATCCATTCCCGAAAAACCAAACCGTTTCCCGATCAGTGTTTCCATCGTCAGCGTCGGCTCTTCTTTCAAAAGTTCTTTCGCAAGTGCCTTGTTAATGATATATGTTTTCGCATTGTCCGATGGGCTACTCGTGAAATTACGGCCCGCGATCAGTTTGATTTTATAAAGAGAAAGATAGTCCGGATCCACAACAACCTGAGAAGAAGTAATTTGCCGCTTCGGTCCATTCTCCTGAAAAGTCACACCGGTCTGATGAAAATTATTACCAAGACGCTGCTGCGAACCGGTAACCGCCGCAATGAACGGGCTACTCAAAAGTTCCTGTTTCAATGCGTCGTATTTCCTGTCAGATTTTGAATCCAGCGGAATAATCACCACCTGCTCTTTATCAAATCCGGGGTTTTTATCCATCATAAAACGGAGCTGCATTACTGCGAATCCAGTGGCGATAATCAGGAAAACGGCACAGGTAAACTGAGCGATAACCAAAGCATTCCTGAAAGAACTTTTCCCGGCTATTAATGTACCTTTCAAAACTTTGATCGGCTCAAACGATGAGAGAAAAGCAGCCGGGTATAACCCCGAGAAAATGCCGATCACGATTGTTCCGCCCACTACGGAAAGTAGTAACAATGGATGGGTGAAGATTGAAAAATCGAGCTGGCGCTGACTGAACTGGATTACGGAGGGCAATAGCAATTTCACCAATGCAACTGCAAGAATCAACGCGATCAAGGAGAGTAAAACAGATTCTCCCAGAAATTGTGCCGCCAGCTGCATTCGCTGCGCACCGATCGCTTTCCTCACGCCCACTTCTCTGGCCCGCCCGGTCGACCGCGCAGTTGACAAATTCATAAAATTAACGCAGGCGATCACAAGCACAATCAGCGCGATCACGGAGAAAACGTATGTATAAGATTGGTCGAATTTCTGAAAATTGATATAATCGTGCGTAATATCCGTCGATTTGGAATGCACCGCCGGGAGTGGCTGCAGAAACAATTCATAAAATTTCCAGCCGTCGTTTTTCATGTGTTTTTTTAGAAAAGAAGGAAATTTCTTTTCCAGCGTGGCGACATTCGTCCCGGGGGCAAGGTCCAGGTAGGTAACAAGCCAGTTCCCGCCCCAGTTATTGAGAAAGTCCGGTTTTGCGATCGTACTGAATGACAATAATGCATCAAACTGTAAATGCGAATTCGCGGGCGCATTCTTCATAACGCCACTTACTTTGAACGTGAGCGTATCGTTACCATAATGCGTCACATATTTCCCGATCGGGTTTTCAGTACCAAAAATACTGGCTACGCTTTTTTCCGAAAGCACAACCGTATTCGGCTCCTTCAAAACCTGCCCCCTCTCGCCTTCAAGAAGTTCATAATCAAACATCTGAAAAAAATTGGCATCGGCCCAAAGCACGTCAGGCAGCTCAACCTTCTTCTCTCCGACCGTCAGCATTAAATTTTTAGTAGAATTGACCCTGGTAAAATCACGGATCTGCGGATAATCTTCTTTTAACGCCGGCCCCATGGGATACATGGATAATGCTACTTTCTGCGGAGCCACCATACCCTCGAACTTTTGCACTTCGTCGAGCCGGTAAAGATTTTTGGAGTGGATTTTATCAAAACTCCTTTCGTAGGAAACAAAAAGCAGGATCAGGATGCAGGCGGCCATGCTTACGGCCAACCCCAGGATATTGATCGCCGAAAAAACCTTGTTTTTCCAAATGTTACGAAAGGCGATTTTGAAATAATTTTTTAACATAAGGCTGGTTGTTTCGAGTACCGTGACGACCCTTGCTGGTTGTAACAAACCCAAATCAACAAATTTATGCCAAGCAAACTAATTCATTATTATTCAATGCATTAACCATGAAAAAAGGTTGAGAAACGTCCATTTTCGGACATTGCTGTTCGTCGCTGAACAAAATGTAATGCGGAAAAGGAAATGTGGTTACCAGGTCTTTTTCAAACCCATATACGCTCCGGTATTTTTGGTAAAAATTTCGCCTTGGTCGAGAGCAAATCTGACAATAACTGCGGTGCTTTTCAGGCGGGGCAATTGATATTGAGCGGCCAGCAGAGAAGAGAACTGGCCCCGAACCGGATTGAAATCTGCACCCGGAGTACCGAAATTCCGGCTATATGAAGTCCGCAGGGAGAGAGCCAGCGACTTACGCACCTGAGCCTGAGCACCCAGGTACCACATATTCAATCGGTTATTCGGAAAAAAGCGGTCGTTAGCCCGAGAGTGGCCCATATCCTTACTCGGTATAATGAATGGTGTGCCCACCGTGCGTCCCTCGTAAGACCACCCTTCCTGATATTGAGTATGGTTGAAATAATTATCGGCACCCTGATATTTGCTTCCCGGAATGAAAAATGTCGACCCCGACTGATCCTTGGTCGTCAGATATTCAAATGTGAGGTGTGTGAGGAAGAAACCCGACAATCCGCCTGGCTTTCCGAACTTCAGATTAACGCCATACAATCCATCCGGAACATTTTTCAAAAGCATACTTGAAACGTCTTCAAATGGGTGCTGATGGTAAATAAATAGCTTCTTCCCATGGATATTCGTCTCGAATCCTACATCATAGCTACCCAAATGATTTCCTAACCGGTAACTGTCAAAGGAGCCGTAGCCGTTTTTTTCAAACCAATTGTTGGAGGTATATGCAAGAACGACATTCGGATAAAATTTCCAGGAAGACGGTAACTTACCATCGACGGCCAGTTCGGGATGAGCCTTCAATGCCTCCGAATGTCCGGCCCATAACACATTGTGATTGAGCCCGAGGTAGAATTTCGAAGCGGATTTTGGCTTACCCAACCGGAAATAGAGAAATTTCTGGTGCAGCCGGACACCGTCCAGGTAAGATGTGTTGAACCAGCCATGGGCAAATCCGGCGTGGATGGCGAGAAAACTCTTTGTGAATTTCAGCGGGACATAAGAAATCGTTCCAATCTGGATTTTAGGGATCGGAAGCGCATTGCCCGAGCCCGAGTAAAAGCCGGACGATAATGTGGAATCGCCAAGTCCCATCAGTTCCTTTCGCCTCCCGATGTACAGCTCAGTACGCTTGAAACGCACACTTGCAAATGCCTCAGGCAACAAAAATTGCTGTTTACTGCTTTTATCAAAAGTCGCGACCGGGTTCAATGCAGCACTCCAGTCCAGTTTCCTGGGACGATTGGAAAGGCTGTCAAAGAACATGTATTTTTTGGAAATTTCACCCTGCACAATGCCTCCGGGCGAGGAATTGGGAATGATACCAAACTGATTGGTACGGATCCAAAACGGCGTATTATCCGAATCCGACACAAAACCGCCTGCCTCCACACTACCCCTCAATGCTGATTTGAAATTACCTGACTGAGCGAAAACAGCTTCCGAACATAAAACGGTGACCAGGAAAGCAGTGATTGCAAAAGTGCGGAGCAAAGGCATGTCAAACGTTGATATTGAAATGCAAGATAGAAATCCAATGTTGCATTCTCACACCGATGGCTAATTTCACTCGCTTCTCAAACTTCTTACCGGATTGATCAGCGCTGTCCGGATTGCCTGGAAACTGACGGTAAGAAGCGTAATGCTCAATGCCCCGAGGCCAGTAGCTGCAAAGATCCACCACGACATTTCGGTGCGGTATGAGTACTTTTCGAGCCAGTTGTTCATAAAAAACCAGGATACCGGCGTCGATATCACAAAAGCGATCACGATCAGCAGCACGAAATCCCGTGACAGCAAAAGCCAGAGATTGACCACGGAGGCTCCCAGCACTTTCCGTATACCAATTTCCTTGGTCCGCTGCTCGGCGGTAAAAGACGCCAGTCCAAAAAGTCCAAGACAGGAAATGAGAATTGCGAGAGAAGCAAAAAAAGTGGCTAATGTCCCGATCCGCTGCTCGTCCGCGAATTTCAGCGCATATTCGTCGTCCACAAAATCATACTGAAAAGGTGAAGCAGGACCATATTTCTTAAAAACGGCTTCAATTTCCTGCAATGCCTGATGTGCGTTGGATCGGGGATTGATACGGATGGTAATAAAATCGCCTGCACCCCGGCCGATAAAAAAGATCGTCTGTTTCACGGGTTCATAGGGTGAAGCCATGATCATATCTTTAACAACCCCGAGTACCTTGAAATTTTTATCCCCCCATTGAACAAACTCGCCGGGCGCTCTACCTGCAAAACCCATCATCTTCGCCGCCGTTTCATTGATCACAAAACCGGAAGAATCAGTGGAAAATGATCTCGAAAAATCCCTGCCTTCCACGAATTCCCAACCTACTGTTTTGCCAAAATCGTGCGCTACGGCCACCGTTACAAAGTCGACCTGCATCGCCGGGTTCTTTCCTTTCCAGCTCAGATCCTTATTTACCGACCTTATATCCGTAGTCGGCCCTTTGGATTCCGACACCCCGGTCACCATCCCGCTATTTAGCAGGTCGTCGCGGAATGCATCCATATGTTTGTGGATTTCCGGCGTGCTCACATGCAGCGACACCAACCCTTCCCGGTCATAACCCACCGCCCGCTCCTGCCCATGACGGATCTGGCGGTAAATGACAATGGTACCGATGATGAGCGTAACGGAAACGGCAAACTGCAAAACAACCAGGATTTTTCGCGGCGCAGTATGAATTAAGCTGCCAAAAGCCCGCATCGGAGCGGATCCGCGCAGCGCCCTGACAGGCGCGAAAGACGAAAGATAAAATGCGGGATAACTTCCGGCAACAAGACCGGTAATGATGCAGAAAGCAATGCTAATGAGCCAAAACCACGGGTTTGTCCACAGCATAACCATTTCCTTATCGGCTATTTCATTGAAAACGGGCAAGATCAGGAAGGCGATTGAGATTGCCAAAACAAATGCAAAAATCACGATGAGATACGACTCGCTGAAAAACTGCAGGATCAGCTGCGACCGCACCGAGCCGATTGCTTTACGGACACCAACTTCTTTTGATCGTTTTTCAGAACGTGCCGTACTCAGGTTCATGAAGTTAATGCACGCAAGAAGCAGCACAAATGCACCGATGATGCTGAAAAGCAACACCACTTCAATTTTACCGCCGGCATTGATACCATTTTTCCATTCCGAATGTAAATGCCACCGGCTCATCGGATGAATCAGGATTTGCGGCTTAAATTTCAGCTCTTCCCGATCGCCTTTGTCCAGCTTCATATTTTTGATTTTTGCAGAAACAGATTCGAGATCCGCATTTGCCTTTAATTCGGCAAAAATCTGAAAAGAACTATTCGCCCATTCATGATTGTCCCGGGCATTCCGCACCCAGTCTGCCGATGAAACATATAACTCCCACGGTGCTATAAAACGGACTTCCCAAAACTCCGAATTGGACGGCAGATCTTTGTATACGCCCGTAACCCGCACATTCAGCTCATTATCGATCTTCACCATTTTACCTACTGGGTCCGCACCGGCGAACATCGCCTTTGCAACCGATTCTGAAAGCAGGACCGAACCAGGTTCGGCCAATGCATTCCAGTTTCCTTTCACCATTTCCAGCGAAAGCATTTCAGGAGTTTTGGCTGACATAAAGTTGCCCGTTTTCACCAGCTTGGTATCCTTATAACTCAGAACATGTCTGGTTGTCCAGGACGACAAAATCACACGCTCAAAATCGTCTCCAAAATTATTTTCCAACTCCCCGGCCACCGGAATCGCCACGTTTTGCCCGGTCTGAATTTCACCATCCAGCGTCTGCTGTTCCAGAACACGGACGATCCGATCGTAATTTTTATGATTTTTATTAAATGAAAGTTCATCATAAACCCAAAGCCCAATGAGCATAGCAACCGCCATCCCGGCAGCCAGCCCAACCACATTGATCAATGCATGGGTCTTGTGTTTTAAAAGGCTACGGAAGGAGATTTTCAGGTAGTTGGAAAGCATTGTATGTGAGATGTGAGATGTTAAATGTGAGATGTTGTATGGTAAAAGGTGAGAAGTGAGACATTGATTGTGAGATGTTATATGTGAACAGTGAGTGGTTGTTGATTTAAACTTTTCACATCTCACATTTCACTTCTCACTCCAAGTCACTCACTCCTCAAACTCCTCACCGGATTAACCAATGCTGCTTTAATACTCTGGGCAGAAACGGTTATTAAAGCCAATATCGTCATTAAACTTCCGGTGAGGGCAAATATCCACCATTGAATTTGTATCCTGAATTCAAAGTGGCTCAGCCATTCGTCCACGGCCCACCACGCCAGCGGGGAAGCGATGATGGTTGCGACAATCAGCAATTTCAAAAATTCAGTGGAAAGCAGCGAAATAATGCTGGATACGGACGCTCCCAGTACTTTTCTGATTCCGATCTCTTTGGTTTTTTGTTCCGCCGTAAATGTGGCAAGCCCCAATAATCCGAGGCAGGCGATGAACACCGCCAGAAACGTGGACGCTTGTATAAGTTCTCCGGTCCGTGTTTCCGACCGGTAGGCTTCGGCCAGCGTATCATCCAGAAACTGATATTCGTAGATCTGATTTGGATAGGTCTGTTTCCAGGCCTTTTCGATATGTGCCAAAACAGACGCCATGCTTTCCGTTGTGAGATTTTCGTTTTGCAGCTTAATTCCCGCCTGATAAAAATGTTTGGGGGCAATGGACAGGATGGTCGGGTCGATTTTTTGGTGCAGTGAGTTTACATTGAAATTCTCAACAACGCCAATAATATGTGCAAATTCCTGTTCGTCGCCGTAGTAAACCATCTGACCAATCGCATCCTCCGGGTTTTTAATCCCTATCCTGGAAAGAAACACTTCATTTACGACCACTTTGGTCATGGTGTCACCGTCGTTAAGGAACTGGCCAGCCATTAGCTTGATCCCATATGTTTCCAGAAAATTCGGATCAACCATTTTCATCTGTGTTTTGACAATCGTGGGCTCGGCACCTTTCCGGTATTGCATTGCTTGCATCCAGTTACTCTCGGCAGAAGCACTATTAAATGAAAAACTCACATTCTTGATCTGCGAAGAGCCCGTCAGCTTGCTCCGCAGGGAAGTTAGCTTCGAAGGATTGTTATCGGGCAAGCTTACTGTCACAATCGCTTGTTTATCAAAACCCAGATCCGCATTCCTGAAGAATTTCAGCTGCTGGTTCACCAAGACCGCACTGCTGATCAGAACAATGGAAATGGTAAACTGGACAACGACCAATCCCTGCCGCAAGCTGAAAAGTTGCTTTCCAGGCAGGACCACGTTGGATTTCAATGCCCAGATCGGCGCCATGCCCGACAGTCTGAATGCAGGATATGTCCCGGCTAGCAAGGTGGTAACGGTAGCCAGAATCGTCACACATAATGCAGTCTGCCAGGTAAAAAGATCCGAATTTTTCACCGGAACCGCCATTATATCCGAAATGGAAGGTAACGAGACCTGGACAAGCATAATGGCGATTGCTACTGCCAGAAACGTGAGTAAGCCTGCCTCGGTCAGAAACTGAAAAACGAGTGAGAGACGACTGCTTCCGACAGCTTTCCTCAACCCAACTTCCTTGCCTCGTTTGAAAGCCTGGGCAGTACTGAGGTTGATAAAATTAAAACAGGCGATCAGCAAAACGAAAAGCCCGATAAGCGATAACATTTGGAGCAGTTCAACATTGGCAGACCGGCCACTCAGGTTGCCGGTATAATGCAGCTCAGAAAGCGGATTAAGCACAAAATCCTTTTGCGACAATGCTTCTTTTCCCATATGTTTCTCAATGATACCAGGAAATCTGCTGGCGAGCCCCACCGAATCGGAGCCTTTTCCGAGCTTCACATACACCTGAAAATTATCCCCCCAGCCGTTCCATTGATCCAGGTTAAAATCCGGATCCGTACTTTTCAGCGTGGGAAACGAAACGAGCATGTTAAAAGGAAAGCTGGTTTGAGCCGGCGCATCCTCGAAAACACCCGCCACCTGCAAATCCTGCTTTTCGTTCATGCGTACCGACTTTCCTACCGCAGCCGTCGTTCCAAAATACTTCATGGCATATGCGCGGCTGATCACAACTTTATTAGGCTGTGAAAGCGAATTCCCGGCATTTCCGGAGATCCAGTGATAGTCCAGAAGACGAAGTGTTTCATTTCCTGCAAATACAAATGATTCTTTAAACCTGTATTCGGACCCGGGAATGTAAAATACACTCCCATGAACAGCATATAAAGGTGCCACCAAAGCAGCTTCGGGCGCTTCCGTGCGCAACGCATTCACCATTCCGGTGTACGTTCCCGGGAATTCCCTGCTTTCCTTCAGATTTTTTGTCTCAACCCGAAAGATGCGGTCCCCCTCGGACAGGTACTTATCGTAACCTGTTTCATGATTAATAATCAGGAAGATCACCAGCGCGCAAGCCATTCCAGCAGCAAGCCCGGTAATATTGATCAGTGTATATCCTTTGCTTTTCAAGATATTCCTGAATGCGATTTTGAGATAATTTGTTAGCATGGCGTTGTTGTTGTTAGCTGTTAGATGTTAGCTGTTAGCTGTTAGCTGTTAGCTGTTAGCTGTTAGCTGTTAGAGATAAATTTAAAACTGTAAAACCTTACTGATTTAAAGTAAAAGAGCCAATAGCTAATCGCTAAAAGCTAACAGCCCCTACTCACTCCGCAAACTTCTCACCGGATTGATTAATGCAGCTTTAATCGCCTGAAAACTGACGGTGAGCAGCGTGATCGCCAATGCGCCTAAACCGGTTGCGGCGAAAATCCACCAGGAAATTTCGGTGTGGAGCGTGTATGTCGCCAGCCAGCCGTGCATCAGGTACCACGCGATCGGGCAGGCGATGAGACAGGAAATGATCACCAGTAACACGAAATCTTTTGACATCAACTGCCAGAGGTTCAGTACCGAGGCGCCGAGCACTTTGCGGACTCCGATTTCTTTTGTGCGCTGCTCGGCAATGAATGAAGCCAGACCAAACAGTCCGAGGCAGGAAATAAAAATGGCTAAAACGGCAAAGAAAGAAGACAGCTTACCAATGCGGGCTTCGTCGCCGAACTTTTTGGCATATTCTTCATCTACAAATTTGTAAACAAACGGGCTCCCCGGATTATGCTTCCCGAAAACCGCCTCCACTTTTGCGAGAGACGCAGCCAGGCTTGTGCCGGCCGCAAGACGAATGTTGATCGTATTTACATTGCCGTTTACCACGAAAAACGAGGGACTGGTTGGTGAAAAAGGATTTTCCCGGATCATATCCTTCACGACGCCTACGATTTTGAAATCCTTTCCTCCTCTTTTCACAATTGTTTCGACTGGATTTTTCAACCCCATTAACTTTACTGCTGCCTCATTGAGGATCATCGCCGAAGAGTCGGTTGTGAACTGCTTTGAGAAATCCCGGCCTGCAACAAGTTGCCAACCAATGGTTTTCCCATATTCATGACTCACGGAATTAGACATGATCAGCGGATGCTCGTCCGGCTTTTTACCCGGCCACGACATATCCGTGGTACCGCCATATTGTACCGTCACCGATCCCGACGACTCCGACATTTCCCTGACTGCGCCGGTGTTGAGCAAATCTTGCCGGAGCACACTGTACTTTCCGTAAAGTTCGGGCGTGTTCATGCCTACCTCAATCAATCCATTTCGGTCGTATCCCACAGGTCTGTTTTTCGCAAACTGAATTTGCCTGAACACCACGATCGTACCAATAATGAGCGTAACTGAAACAGTGAACTGAATCACTACCAGCACTTTGCGAGGCAATGTAGCAAGCTTTCCAAAACCGGCCCGGAACGTGGAGCTGCCGGCCTTCAAAACCGTAACCGGCTTGAAAGACGATAGATACAGCGCAGGGTAACTGCCCGCGATCAGTCCTGTAAACAGACAGAAAGCCAATCCCGCAAGCCAGAAAACCGGTTCAAAAAATGGCATTGTCATTGTTTTGTAGGCGACCTCGTTGAAGAATGGCAACATTGCCGCAGCCAGCAAAACGGCAACTAAAAATGCCATGAATACAACCAGCAGCGATTCGCTGAAAAACTGGCCGACCAGTTGTGAGCGTAACGAACCGATTGCCTTCCGCACGCCCACCTCTTTTGCGCGTTTTTCGGATCTGGCTGTGCTGAGATTCATGAAATTGATGCAAGCCAGCAGCAGAACAAACGTACCGATAATGCCAAACAGCCATACATACGTGATCAGTCCACCTACATTCTGCCCATTTTCAAAGTCCGAATACAGGTGCCATTTATGCATCGGATGCAGGAAATACTGTGGCTTGTAACCCGGAGGATTCTCTTTTTTCATGCGAATGTCTTTGATCTTCGCTGATGCCTTCCCAAAGTCACCTCCTTCCTTCAACTGCACATAAACCTGCCACGAATTCTCGTCCCATTGCTGCAAGGCACCTTTTGCATACTTATCCGTCGAGATCAGTAATGACCAGGGTACCAGGTAGGTGGTTTCTTTAAGGCTGCTGTTGCCAGGAAAATCTTCATACACTCCTGCCACTTTCACATCGGTTTTGTTATCAATGCGAATCACTTTTTCCATCGGGTCCTGGCTGCCGAAAAGCGTTTTCGCCAGCGACTCCGACAGCAGGATCGCGCCCGGATCGTTCAATGCCTTGTTCGTTCCCGAGAGCAGTTTTACCGTCATCATATCCAGAAAATCCGGCTCCACGTACTTTCCGGCCATTTCGATTTTCTTTTCTCCGGCTACCAACAGGGATTGACTACCCTTCCCGAGCGAAACTTTCTCAAAATCGGGGTACTTGGAGCGCAACTCATCCGCCATCGGAATAGGTGAAACATCATAAGCCGTGGTTTCCACATCGAACGTGACGTACTGCCATACCTGGGCAACCCGGTCGTAATTTTTGTGATACTTATCATACGAAAGCTCATCCTGGATCCACAAACCAATGAGCATCGCAACGGACATTCCCAGCGCAAGCCCACCAATGTTAATTGCGGAGTACCCTTTGTTTTTCGCAAGACTGCGACAGGCGATTTTTAGATAGTTTTTTAGCATGGCGTTTTTGGGCTGTCGGCTTTTTAGCTATTGGCTGTTAGCTCTTAGCTTTTTTTGTTTTGATTTTCATTATAAAAAATTTAACAGGAGGGCTAAAAGAATTAAAGGCTAACAGCTAACAGCTAACAGCTAACAGCTAACAGCTAACAGCTAGCAAACCCCCTACTCACTTCTCAAACTCTTCACCGGATCCATTACCGCTGCTTTTACCGCCTGGTAACCCACTGTTCCTAGCGCCAGCGTTGCGATTGCCAGGCCTGAGTAGATGAAAATACTGATATGGAGGTCGATGCGGTAGGCGAATTCGTGGAGCCACTGGTCCATTGCCCAGCCGATCAGCGGGAATGCGATAACCATCGCGATGACGATCAGTTTGAGAAAATCCGCGGAAAGCATGACGACTACGTTGCTGATTGTTGCGCCCACCACCTTCCGGATACCGATTTCTTTTTGTCTTCTCTGGGCGGTAAATGCAGCTAGTCCGAAAAGCCCGAGGCAGGAAATGAGCACCGCAAGTCCGGCGAAGTATCTTGATAAAACACTGATCCGACGCTCGGAGGCATACAACGCTTTGTAATTTTCGTCCATAAACTCGTACTCAAACGCATTACCCTGGTAATGTTCCTTAAATGCTTTCTCAACCCGGGCGATGGTTTGAGGCTCCGCACCACCCTGAATTTTGAGCATGATATTCGGCACTACCGGATACACCTGAAAAAAGCAGGGTTTTACATTTTCATAAAGCGATTCGAAATTGAAATCCTTCACCACTCCCACAATCTGCCGCTCCCTACCCCAAAACTTCACCGTTTTACCAATCGGATCTTTTAATCCCATTGCCTTAATGGCCGATTCGTTAAAGACGATCTCGTTGCCCGCATTTTGGTTTTGCGAAAAACTCCGTCCTTCTTTCAACTGGATCCCAAACGTTTCAATGAAATTGAAGCCGACTTCCAGGTTGGCGAAATCGATATCTTTCCCAGGCGGGCGTCCAGGCCATTCAAAACCCGAAATACTCCCATGTACTCCTGTCAGGTTGTGGCCGTAACTCGCAGCGCTGACCACGCCAGGTACATTTTTCAGTTCATTTAGAAATGCTTCGGAAGATTTAAGGCTCACTAAATCCGTCTCCATCGGAATCTCAAAATGAATGATGTTGTCGCGATTGTAACCCAGGTTTTTGGATTGGATAAATTCAATTTGCTTGTAAACGACCAGCACTGACACGATGAATATCATGGAAATAGCAAACTGAAACACCACAAGCCCTTTTCGTACCAGTAATTCACTCACCGAAGTCCGCAGCGTCCCTTTTAAAACCGAGATCGCATTAAAGCCGGATAAGTAAAATGCAGGGTAACTGCCTGCGATAAGGCCGGTTGCAAATGTTATTGTCAAAATGTACACCAACATCGTCGGGTCCAATTGCAGGTCGATCTGCTTTCCAGTCAGGTTATTAAATTGTGGCAAAAGGAGCAAAACGAATAAAATGGCGATGACGAGCGACAAAAAAGCCATCAGCACCGACTCGCTCAGGTACTGCGTGACCAATGACTTGCGCCCTGCGCCCAATGTCTTTTTAACGCCAACTTCCTTCATACGGCCCGAAGCGCGGGCAGTCGACAAATTCATGAAATTGATACAGGCTACCAATAATATAAATAGTGCGATTATGCCAAATAGCTTTACGTAGACAATCCGCCCGCCCGCCTGAACACCGTTTTCAAATTGGCCGTCCAGGTATTTATCCGAAAATTTGATGGCGAATAACTCGACATCCAGACTTTTTTGTTTCGTTAGCAGGAAGTTTTTCAGCTTATCATTCAATGCGGCTACATCCGTTCCTTTTTTTAAAATCAAATAAGTACTGGGATCACTATTGCCCCATTCTTTCATCCCAGGGCGTTTTTCTGCATACAGCGCGAAATTGAACAGCAGATCGAACCGCTCGACTGCATTCGCCGGATTTTTCTTAAAAACGTGCCCAATATGGTACAACCCACTGAATTCGTCTTTTTCCCACTTAACCGTTTTACCGATCACATTTTCGGTGGTACTGAAAAGTTTCAAAGCCATTTCATCCGAGATTCCAATCGTTTGATTGTCACGAAATAAGGAATTCCGGTCGCCTTCGACGATGGGACAACTGAATACATTAAAATACTCTTTCCCGACAAACTGCTCACCCGTTTTCAAATGCGTATTGCCAAATGAGACAGTACCACTATTGGAAAACCAGGACGCCGGCAACACCGTAACCGCGTGCTCCACCTCCGGCATTTCTGCTGCCAATGCATCTGCAAGGAGGCCAGCCGTGTGCGTTATCGTTTTAATGCCGTCCTGATTTTTATGATTGGCCATGACCTGATAAAGCTGCGTGTCTTTTGCATTGTATTTATCCACATGCAACTCATCATTGATCCACAGGTAAATCAGAAAAGTACAGGCCAATCCGGTCGAAAGCCCGATCAGGTTCAAAACCGTAAACTGCCGCTCTTTGAGCAGGTTGCGAAAGGAGATTTTAAGGTAGGTAGGGAGCATGAAAAAAAGGTTAATGGAGGAAACGGAGGAAGGAAGAAGGGGTAAAAAGGGATTAGATTTCTCCCCTCTCCTTTTCTCCCATTCCTCCTAAAATATTCATTCACTTCTCAACGTCTTCACCGGATCCAGCAATGCGGCGCGGATTGCTTGGTAACTTACTGTCATTAATGTCAATAGTAATGCGCCGGAACCGACTGCGGCGAAAATCCACCAGGATATTTCTGTGCGGTAATTGTATTTCGACAGCCATTCTTGCATGGCGTATAAGGAAATGGGAATGGAGAGAATGGCGGATAGGGTCACCAGTAATGCAAAATCCTTTGAAAGCATTTGCCAGAGATTTGCTACAGAAGCACCGAGCACTTTCCTGATCCCGATTTCCTTGGTGCGCTGCTCCGCTACAAAAGAGGCCAGTCCAAAAAGTCCGAGACAGGAAATCAGGATAGCGAGAAATGAGAAGAATCCGGATAGCTTGCCAATGCGTTCTTCGGCCCTGAACTTCGCCTCATATTCCTGGTCGGCGAATTGATATTCAAATGGAGTTCCCGGTGTGAGCTTTTTGAAAACGGCTTCAATTTTAGGCAATGCAGCGCTGGTGCTTACATGAGGGTTAATCTTGATATTAATCCAATTTGAATCCCCGAAAAGGAAGAAAACAGTTGGTTTGATCTTCTCAAAAGGCGATTCCATGACCATATCCTTCACCACACCAAGGATCTTGAAATGCTTTTGAATATCATTGGTCATCCATTTGCTTTTCCAGTCGATCGTTTGCCCGATTGCTTCACCCACTTTCTGTCCCGAAAAACCCAGAAGTTTCGCAGCCGTTTCATTAATCACAAAACCAGCCGAATCGGAGGCAAATGCCTTTGACAAATTCCTCCCGGCCAGAAACTCCCAGCCAACCGTTTTGGCATATTCCGGTGTAACGGTAAGCGTAGCAAAATTATCGGTTCCCTGCTCATTCCCTTTCCAGGTAAACCCGTCATTCGCACTCCACACACCCGTTGTGGGGCTCTGGGATAATGCAACTTCGGAGACGACGCCGGTATTTTTAAGTTCGGATTGGATCAGTTCAGTTTTGCTGGAAAATTCGTCCGTCCGCATGGAGACCATCATCAGCCCATCACGGGAATAGCCGACCGGACGGTTTTTGGCAAATTGGACCTGGCTATAAATGATAATGGTACAGATCACCAGTGTAATGGAAACTGTAAACTGCATGGAGACCAATATCTTACGCGGCAAGGAAGCAAATTTGCCGAAATGGATCGTCGTACCTTTTAAAACTTTTACCGGCTGAAAGGAAGTCAGGTACAATGCGGGGTAACTTCCCGCGAGTAAGCCGGTAATGAAAATAAAACCCAGACTGAATAACCAGAAATAGGCATTCGACCAGGGAATGGTCATTTGTTTGACAGCCAGCTCATTAAACCAGCTTAAAGAAACTGCGGCAAGGAATAGCGCAATGCCAAATGCGATAAAAACGACCACAAAAGACTCGCTGAAAAACTGTCCGATCAGTTGCCCGCGGAGTGAGCCGATCGCCTTGCGGATACCTACTTCCTTCGCCCGCTTTTCGGAGCGCGCAGTGCTCAGGTTCATGAAATTGATACAGGCGAGCAGCAATACGAAAAAGCCGATCAGCGCCACAAGCCATACATATTGCACCGGCCCGCTATCCGGCACACCGTTTCTGAAATTCGAATACAAATGCCAGTTGCTCATCGGATGCAGCCACATTTCCGGGTTTGTAGCTGCCTCTTCTTTCATATTATCCATATGACGGATCGCATTCAATTCCGAGTCGCGGATCGCAGCGGAAGCTTTGGCGAAGCTGGTTTCGGGTTTTATTTCTACAAAAACCCAAAGCGCATGATTATCCCATTTCTTTTTCGACATGTGGGCATTCGTCGCCAGGAAATAATCCCAGGTCGACAGAAACTGAATGTCATGGAACCTCGCATTTTGCGGCAGGTCTTTATAGATCCCGGTCACCCGCACATGCTTGTCCGTATCGATCTTAACAAGCTGGTTTAATGGATCGGTTTTGCCAAAAAGAACCTTTGCCGTGGATTCAGAAAGCAAAATGGACTGCATTTCCTTTAATCCAGCCCAGGAGCCGGCGAGCATTTCCAGGGAAAACATTTCAGGTGCAGCCTGTTCCATAAACAGCCCCTTTTTTGATACTTTATTCTCTCCGGCAGACAGCACATAGTCACTGGTTTGCGTGGATGCAACGATGTGTTTGAAGCTTTCTCCGTAATTCGTTTTCAGCTCATTTACGAATGGGAACGGAAGCGATTTCGAAGTCTCTTTTTCGCCATGTATCTCCTGGCTTTGTATTATCTGCGCGATGCGGTCGTAATTTTTATGATACTTGTCGAATGACAGCTCATCAAAGATCCAAAACCCGATCAACATGGCCACAGCCATACCAATAGCCAGCCCACCGATGTTAATGGCAGAGTAGCCTTTGTTTTTGATAAGGTTGCGGAAGGAGATTTTGAGGGTGGTTTTGAGCATGGTTTTTTGGGCTGTTAGCTGTTAGCGTTTAGCGATTAGCGTTTAGCGTTTAGCGTTTTAGCGTTTAGTTATTTGTGTTGTTGTTTAAAAAGCTAACAGCTAATGGCTGTTAGCTAATAGCTAACAGCTGATTGCTCATCCGATACTCCTAACTGGATTCCTCAACGCTGCCTTTACTGTCTGATAACCAATTGTAATCAATGCCATTGCAATCAGCATTGTGCCGGCGATGATGAAAATCTGCCAGGAAATGGTTGTTTTGAATGCGAAATTGTTCAGCCATTTATCCATTGCCCACCAGGCCAGCGGCGAGGCGATGAGAATGGAAATGAAAACGAGTTTCAGAAAATCGCCGGACAATAGTGTCGTAATGCTGAATATGGAAGCGCCCAGTACTTTGCGGATGCCGATTTCTTTGGTGCGCTGCTCCGCTGTGAAAGTAGCGAGCCCGAACAATCCCAGACAAGCAATGAAAATCCCGATGAATGCGAAGTAGCTGATCAGTTGTGAGGTACGTTCTTCTTTTTCATAGTTTTTTTGAAAGTCCTGATCCAGAAAAGAATACTGAAACGGTGTGTTCGGGTTTACCTTTTGCCAGATCTGACCAATCTTCCCGATCAACTTCGAATATTCACGGGTTTTCACATTTACGATCAGGTAACTGTTTGCCGCACTGAAAAACGGCGAAATCGTGAGAGCGAGCGGCCGGATTTCCTTTTGTAAGCCTTCAAAATGATAATCCTTGACCACACCAATGATGTTCATCGCAATACGCTTGCCCTGAAAATCATAATAGATATTCTTCCCAACTGCATTGTCGGGGGTATAGCCCAGTTTAGCTAATGCAGTTTCATTCAAAACGACGGCATTCGAATCGGCTTTGAATTCCTCAGAAAATCCGCGGCCTTTCAGAAGCTGTATTCCGAGTGTACGCAGGTAGTCGTTTTCAATGTTGGCCGTGCTGATCTCAAAATTCTCCACACTCGCTTTTCCTTCGCCGTAGAAAAGCATTCCCTGCACGTTTTCAATACCCGGATAGGTAGATCCTTTGGCAGATGAAATTACTTCCGGATCGTTAGCCAGCTCGTTTTTCAGGACTTTCAGGTTCGTACCGGCTTCGATGCTTTGTAGTGGGAAAATGAGTTTTTGAGTTTTGTCAAAACCAAGATTCCGGTTGCTCAGGTAATCCATTTGCCGGCCTATGAGCAGGGCTCCAAGAATGAGGATCATTGAAATACTGAACTGAAAAACCACCAGGCCTTTTCGGATCATCACCACAGAAAAGCTACTTTTCAATCTGCCTTTTAAAACCGAGATCGGGGTAAACGAGGCGAGATAAAATGCCGGGTACAAGCCTGATAATAAGCCGGTAAGCAATGTGAGGGCCAGCAGCCAGGAAAATATTTCAGGATGATCGAACAAGGAAAGCGTCTTGCCGGTGACCTGACTGAATAATGGCGTGAGCGACTGAATGAGAACAAACGAAATCACCAGAGCCAACAAGCTCATTAATATGGATTCACCTAAAAATTGTCCGACCAGACTACTTTTTACCGCGCCGATCGTTTTTCTCAACCCCACTTCTTTCGCCCGCTTTTCACTTCTCGCGGTACTCAGGTTCATGAAGTTAATGCAGGCAATAAACAGCAAAAAGGCTGCTACCGAGCCAAAAATGTAGAGGTATTTGACATTGCCATTTGGCGCAATCTCAAATTCGAAGTTCGAATGGAGGTAAATGTCCTGCAAAGGTTGGAGGAACAAGGTTTTTGTATAACCCGCCGCTTTGAATTCCTGAATACCGTTTCGTTCAAAAAAATCACTCAGTTTGCTTTCAAATGACTCTGGATCAGCAGCTTTTTTTAATTTGACGTAGGTATGAAACACGCTGTTATTTGCCCAGCTGGTCTGGCTTTTCACCCATTGCCCCACGTCGCTGTTATTCATCGAAAGTAACATGTGTGCCGGAATGTGCGACTTCCCACCCTGACTATCAAACACGCCTTTTACGGTATAACTACTCTCGCCGAATGGCAATGTGACTTTAATGACTTTATCAACGGGGTCCGTATTACCGAAAAGTTTGGAAGCAATTTCCTCGGATATAACAATGGAGTTGGGCTGGTTGAATGCAGTTAACTTGCTGCCGTATTTGAAGTTGTAATTAAAAAGCTGGAAAAAAGTCGAGTCGACATAATATCCGTTTGTTTCGTAAAATTTCTTTTGGTTTGGCTCATAATTGAGCAGAAACTTGTCCACACCTGGCATTCTTAAAAGCCGCGTCACCTGCTCTACTTCCGGGTAATCTTTCTTCAACCCGCCTGCAACGGGAGCCGCAGCTGCCATCCACTTCTCGCCTTTCACTTCGGAAGCAACCCTGAAAATACGTTCCCCATCCGCAAATTGCTTGTCATAACTGGCCTCATCGATCACATAGAGGCATATCAACATACAAGTAGTAATCCCCATCGCCAGACCAAGAATATTGATCAGGCTGTAAACCTTGTTGTTAGCCAGGTTGCGGAGGGCAATTTTGAAGTAGCTTTTGATCATAAAAAAAGGTTAAAATGGACGAAGGGGATGAAGGGACAAAAGGGATGAAGGGACAAAAGGGATAAAGGATAAATGAGAAGACTTTCCTTTTTCCCTCCTCCCGTTCCTCCATTTTTCATTCGCTTCTCAACGACTTCACTGGATTTATTAATGCGGCTCTGATTGCCTGGTAACTTACGGTTGCGATGGTGATTAGCATGGCACATCCGGCTGCTGCGGGGAAGATCCACCATTGCACGGTCGTGTGATATTTATAAGTTAAAAGCCAGTCGTTCAGGAAGTAATAGGCGATCGGGCTGGCGATGATGCAGGAAATAACGACCAGTACCACAAAGTCCTGGGACATTAATTGCCACAGATTCAGAATGGACGCGCCCAGCACTTTGCGCACCCCGATTTCTTTCACACGTTGCTCCGCCACAAATGAAGCCAGACCGAACAAACCGAGACAGGATATAAAAATGGCCAGTCCGGCGAAAATGGCGGCCAGTTTTCCGATGCGTTCCTCGGAGGCGAATTTCTTCCCAAACTCTTCATTTACAAACTTGTATTCGAAAGGTGCAGCCGGAACATGTCTTTTCAAAACCGACTCAACGACCGCAATGGACCCGGTCGCACTTTTTTCCGGACTTAGCTTCACAGTCATAAAGTTGGTTGCCTTGCCGGTGAAGTAAAAGACCTGTTTTACAGGCTCATATGGTGACTCCATGAGCATATCCTGGATTACCCCGATAATCGTGAAAAACTCCGCCTCTTTTCCATAACCCCATTGTACCACTTTGCCGACCGGATCTTTAATACCCATGAATTTTACGGCAGCTTCGTTTAAGACCACCGCAGTCGAATCCGTTAAAAATTGCTTCGAAAAATCGCGGCCTTCTTTGAATTTCCAGCCAACGGTTTTCCCAAAATCTTTGGTCACCCATACGGTACCGAAATCAGCCTGCAGGTTCGGGTCCATACCTTTCCAGCTAAATCCGCCATTGTTCGACCAAATCCCGGTAGGTGGGCTGGACGACAATGCAACGTTGGCAATCGCACCCGAACTCATCAGCTCTTCCTGGATCACATCCGCTTTCTGCGCAAACTCCGGAGCAGCAACGGTGGTCATAATCAAGCCATTGTGATCATAGCCGATCGGACGGTTTTTGGTATGCTGGATCTGTTGATAAACAATAACGGTACCGATGATCAGCGTGATGGAAACTGTAAACTGGACCACAACCAGCGCCTTCCTGGGAACGGCAGTAAACCTCTCAGATCTGATTACTCCTTTTAATACTTTGACCGGCTGAAATGAAGAAAGGTACAATGCCGGATAACTCCCTGCCAGCAGGCCGGTTGTAAAGATAAATGCGGCGCTGATAAACCAGAAAACGGGCTGTGTCCAGGGGAATTCGATTTTCTTGGATGCAATCTCGTTAAATGCCGGAAGCAGGTTGGTCGCCAGCACTATGGCGCAGAAAAATGCGATGGTCACCACCAGAAAAGATTCGCTGAAAAACTGGCCGATAAGCTGGCTGCGCAGGGAGCCCACTGCTTTCCGGATCCCGACTTCTTTTGCCCGTTTCTCGGACCTGGCGGTACTGAGATTCATGAAATTGATACAGGCTAGTAGCAAAACGAACAATCCAACAATGGAAAACAGCCAGACATATTGTATAAACCCGCTCGTATTCTCTCCCTCGACCCAGTTGGAACGCAGGTGCCAGTTTTTCATCGGATGAAGGAAAATCTCCGGCTTCGAGGCGATCTCATCCTTTTTCATCCGGTTGAGTTTTACGAATTTGATCTTGGCACTCAACTTTTCCACATCCACGTGATCCGCAACTTCGGCATAGAGCTGATAGGAATTGTTATCCCATTTAGCTTCATCCCGCGACTTTTTAGCCCACGGTTGTGATGCAATAAAAAGCTCCCAGGGAACGATCATGGTCAGGTCCCGGAACTCTGAATTAAATGGAAGGTCTTTATAAACTCCCGTTACCCGCACGTCCAGCTTGTTGTCCATTTTAATCACCTTTCCCATGGGTTCGGCTGATCCAAACAGAGCTTCGACTGTTTTCGCGGACAGCATAATGGAGTTGGTTTCTTTCAATGCACTGTAATCGCCTTTCACCATTTCCAGGGAAAGCATTTCAGGCATTTCCACATCCATGTAATTTCCCGGTTTCGAGATTTTTTTGTCCCCATAAGAAAGGATATGCCCGCCCGGCCAGGAAGACATCGCCAGATGTTTGAAGTCCGCGCCGTACCGGTTGCGGAGTTCCGTAACCAGCGGCATGGGGATCGACCGCTCGGTTCCTTTGCTTCCATTAAATGACTGGTGCTGCATCACCTGCACAAGCCGCTCATAATTGCGGTGATACCGGTCGAAAGTCAGTTCATCATAAACCCACAGCCCGATCAGCATCGCTACCGACATGCCAACTGCCAGTCCGCCGATATTAATGGCAGAATATCCCTTGTTTTTCTGCAGGCTGCGAAAAGCGATTTTGAGGTAGTTTTGGAGCATGGGGGCTGTCGGCTTTCAGCTGTCGGCTGTCGGCCTTTTTTAGGATTAAAAAATCACTGACAATTCGATTTGATAGCAGACGGCCGCGAGCCGATAGCCAACCTCTTGTATACGCCCCAGGTCAAATAGCTTGCCAAGATCAGAAATACATTTAACCTATTAATACTCAATATTTTAAACAAAAAACCATTCAAATCTTCTTGTTCAGTATCGAACAGTATTTGTCCGGTTTGGAACAAAGAATTGGCTGCATTCTCTTTTCATATTTGTTGGAATTCCGTACGCAGGTTCATCTTTAGTTTTAACTTGCTGCCGGTTACATGTAAATGCCCCTCATTCCATCATTATCGTATCAAAGGTTTAAACCCCGCCCTGTTAAACATCATTGTATGAAAAGACGATTTTACTATTTTACCTTTCTGTTTTTATTAATTCAATTACTTAGTTCCGTTGAGCTCAGCGCGCAAGGCAAGTTGGTTGAAGGTTACATCATCACCAATACAAAGGATACCATTCGTGGGTTGGTCAGAGATGAAGGTTGGATGGAAAGTCCCGCACTGATTCGGTTCAAGGCTGCAAACGAACCGGAAGAAGTGGAGTTTTTCACCAAAGATATTCAGGCGTTCGGTATGGAGACCGCCAAAAGTATCTATAAAAGCAAAAGAATTGGCTTATTGAATATTTCGCTAGACCAAATCTATAAAACCGCGCCTTCGTTACAAACCAGGGATTCGGTCGGTCTTTTTTTGCAGGAAATCGTAGCAGGTGAAAAAGCAACTTTGTACGAGTATGTAAACGCCGCGGAACAATCTCACTATTTTGTCGAGAAGAATAACCAACTGACAGAACTTTACAACTACCCGTTTTACAAAGAAGTTGACAACAAAAAGTATCTGTTGACCTATGACGAGTACAAAAGACAGCTGGCAGAAATGTCCAGGGATGCTCCTAAATTTAAAACCCCGGTCCCCGCATATCAGGAAAAGCATTTAAAGCAATACATCGAAAAGTATAACCAGTCGTTTTCGGACATAAGCACCATTTACAAAGCAGAAGATAACGGGTTGACTTATGATCTGGATTTCAACGCCGGGTTTGAAAATTGGAATGGAAATGCTTTGAACATCAAAAACAAATTTACTTATGGAGTAGGGATCAGGGTTAATCTTCCCCGCAGATTTCAAAACCGTTATCTCAAATTTAACATCTTCCTCACACCGAATGTGCTGATCAGTTATGATCGGAATTACACTGAGGAAACATTCCTGAAAACATTTGAAGTAGCATTCGGGAGCTATATGGGATCAAGTAAAATACGGCCCTATCTTGGCTTTCATTACAGCGGAGTATATCAAAATCATAGGGAAATGTTCCTTGGAATGCAGGGAGGTATTAGCTATAACCGACGCATTAACCTTGAAATAGGACATTTTGCAAATTTCTATTCCGTTTTCTCAGAATCCGGTTTTTTTACCGCCCCGCGAATTAGTCTCCATTATTTTCTCGATTTAAATAAAGTTGTTGCTGGTTTGAAAAGGAAGAAGTGAGAAGTAAGAAGCCTTTGGCTGTTACTCACTCCGCAAACTCTTCACCGGGTTCATTAATGCTGCTTTGATAGCCTGGAAACTTACTGTGAGAATGACAATCAGGAGCGAGGATAATACGGTGATAACGAATACTCCCGGGCCAATGGTAATCCGGTAGTCGAAGTCCAGCAGCCATTGTTGCATTGCATACCAGCCGATGGGCGCTGCAATGCAAAAGGAAATCAGGATAAGTTTTACGAAATCATTGGTAAGCAGCGCAATTACGCTGGTTACGGACGCGCCGAGTACTTTTCTGACACCAATTTCCTTGGTACGTTGCTGGGCAGTGTAGGCGGCGAGGCCGAACAATCCCAGGCACGAAATGAAAATCGCCAGACCTGTAAAAATTCCGGTAAGTGTTCCAGTAAGCTGCTCCTGGGCGAACCTGGCTTTGTAGGAATCATCCGCAAAAGAATATTCAAACGGATATCCGGGGTTGAATTTTTTGAAAACCACCTCGGCTTTTTTCAGATTTTCGGCAACGGTATTTTTGGGATTCAATCGCATACTCAGCCATTGATGCGGGATCGCCCCGCCCGGACCAGATATAATTGCCGGTTTCACCGGCGCATAAGGTGATTCGTAGATAAAGTCTTTTACTACCCCCACCACGTGCCAGTCTATGTTTTGATAGTTGACAACCATACCGACCGCGTTTTTCAAACGCATTGCTTTTACAGCTGTTTCATTCAGTACAATGGCAGTAGAATCGGTCGGGAATCCGGCAATGTCAATTTCCCTTCCTTCCAGCAATGTTACGCCGGTAGTTTTGACGAAATTCTGATCTGCACCGAACAGGTCGAACTCGACGTTTTTATCCGTTTCCACACTACCGGGAAATGCGACGCCCCACTGGCGGGTGTTTAAGCACATAGCCGGGCCCATCGATTTGGTTGCCGAAACCACCGCCCCGCTGGCGATCAATTCCCGACAGACCAATTGGTAATTCTCTTCCAGCTGACCTGCCAGTACTGTGATCAATAAATTGTTTTTATCATACCCATTGTCGCGCTGCTGCCCGTAATCGATCTGGTTACGGATCACCAATGTTGAAATAATGAGAATGATCGCAAACGAAAATTGCAGTACAACCAGGCCTTTTCGAGGCGAAAACGCCGCATTACCCTGTTTGTAAATGCCTTTAAGTACTTTGGCAGGTTGAAATGACGAAAGAAAAAAGGCGGGATAACTTCCGGCCAGAAGGCCAGTAAAAAGAACGAAACCAACAGCGGAAAGCCAGAAGTATGGGGAGTCAAAACCGGGACTGAGACGTTTTCCGACCAGATTACTGAATGCGGGCGTTAAGGCGAAAATGGCCAGAGTCGCACCTAAACCCGCAATGAATGCGAGCATAACCGACTCAGTAATGAATTGTAAAACGAGTGAACCTTTGGGCGCGCCGGCCACTTTTCGGACTCCGACTTCTTTTGCACGTTTTTCACTTCGGGCCGTGCTCAGATTTACAAAATTGACGCAGGCAATCAGCAGGATAAATGCGGCAATGATCCCGAAAAGTCGAACGGTAACAATGCCGCCGTCCACCAATCGTCCGTTTTCAACTTTGGAATATAAATGCCATTTACTTGCAGGATGAAGAAAAATTTCCCGGTTAGCGACGTTATCAATCGCGCCTTTCAGATGATTTGCCGTGACTTTTTTAATCTTTTGATTGACCAATGCCTCCGAAACTCCTTTTCTTAAAGCAACGAATGTGAGGTAGTTGTTGGAGTTCCATTCCATGGTTGCCCAGCCAGGTTTTACAAAGTAGCTCCACGGCAATAAATAGTCTACCCCATTGAACTGGCTATTTTGCGGAAGGTTTTCTATAACACCCTGCACCATGAAATTATCTTTATGATCCATCTGAATGGTTTTACCAATCACATCCTGCGTCCCGAAAAAGCTTTCCGCGAGTTTTCTGGTAATGACAATGCCATTCGTTTCCTTGAGTAATTGCTTCTTATTTCCGGAGATTACTGGAAAATCAAATATCTCGAGGAAGTCCGGATCGGCAAAAGCTCCGCGGGCATTCACATTTTTATCTTTTTCGGACAAAAGCAACGTCAAGGGCGCATAACGTGTCGCACCTTCGATATCGGGGAAGGTAGCTTTCAATTCAGGTGCGAGCGGCGGCGGCGTAGATCCCCAGACCATCGGTTCGCCATTGAAAGCATCGCGGTTGTAGATCTGGTAAATCCGGTCCGCTTTCGGATAAAAACGATCAAACTGCAGTTCACTTTGAATCCACAAAAAGATCATAACCGAAGCAGCCATGCCTACCACCAGGCCGGCAAGATTAATAAATGCATACCCTTTGGCCCGTATCAGGTTCCGCCAGGAGATTTTGACATAGGTTGTGAGCATGGTTATTTGGCTGTTTGGCTGTTAGCTATTAGCTTTTGGCTGTTAGCTTTAGCTCTTGTTAATTCACTTATATGAATGACCTATAATTCGCTGCTTAAAAGCTATTGTAAAAAAGCTAATGGCTAACAGCTAATAGCTACAAGCTAACCCCTACACCCCCTTCAACGACTCCACCGGGTTTACCAATGCTGCTTTTATACTTTCGAAACTAATTGTCACTAGTGCTATTGCGATGGACGACGTACTGGCGGCCAGGTAAATCCACATTGGAATGGTCATTCGATAGGTAAAATCCTGTAACCATTTATCCATGAAATAACCGGCAATGGGTAATGCAATGAGGATCGAAATCAGTACGAGTTTTATGAAATCTTTGGAAAGTAATGCAACGATGCCTGCCACCGAGGCGCCTAATACTTTCCGGATTCCGATTTCCTTGGTCCGTGTTTCGGCTGTGAATGTAACTAGGCCGAACAATCCCATGCAGGCAATGAAAATCGCAACCCCCGTGAAAATGGAGAACATCTTCGACATTCTGATTTCGGTCGCAAAAGTCTCATTGAATGCGTCGTTCAGGAAGTAGTATTCATAGGGCTTTTCCAGCTCGTATTTTTTGAAAATTTTCCCGATCGCTTCGACCTTTTCCTGAATGTTAGCTTTGGTATCCAGTCTCGCATATATGACGCCACGTGCCCCACCTGCATTGAAAAGATTGGTGGTGTCGCCCATTACGAACAGCCCCAAACCGCGTTTTTCATGTCTGGGAGAATCGTATTCGAAATCCCGGACGATCCCGGCGATCTCACTATTATTTACTTTCTGACCGATGGGATCCCCTTTTATGCCCAGTTCCTCGATCGCCATTTCATTAAGGAGCACGTAGTTCCGGTTTTTGTAATTTCCGGCAATCGGGGCTATTTTAAATTTGAGATCGAGTGTATTCACGAAGTTTTTATCCGTGACCATACTGACTAAACCCACGTCCGCCTTGGTGGTGAAATGCTTCACAAACCACAAGTTGTACCCTTTGAAAAGCCCCGAATTTGTCGCCGAGACGCTGATTACCCCGGCCTGATCCCTAATTTCATCCCGTAATGGGAAATAGTGCTTTTGCAATGACTGCGTGATCGGGATTGCCAGAACCTGGTCTTTGTACAGTCCGAGTTTTTTGTTTTGCATAAAACTGACCTGATTTCTTACCACGAGACTGCAGACAATGAGCGCAATGGAAACCGTAAACTGAAACACCAAAAAACCCTTGCGTAAAGTCGCCCCGCCCCGGCTTCCTGAAAACCGGCCTTTCAATACTTCCAATGGGCTAAAACGCGATAGGATCAATGCCGGATAACTTCCCGCCAGTAATGCAGTAATGGCCAGCAATGAAGCGAGCAGGCCGATAAACGAGGGGGAAATCAGAAATGCGGTATCAATGCGCAGGTCTAGCAGATTGTAAAACGGCTGCTGCAGGATTTTAACAAAAATAAAAGCCAAGGCAAAAGAAATGAGACAGACTAAAACCGACTCGGTGTAAAACTGCTGCATCAGTCCTTTCCTTCCCGACCCCACCACTTTACGAACGCCAACTTCTTTGGCGCGTAAAGTTGCCCGCGCCGTGGTAAGGCTCATATAATTGAAAAGAGCCAGAAACAGGATCAGAACTGCAATTCCAGCAAAGATCGAGATCAGGCCCGAGTTGCCGGGACCGGAAAAATTATTCCCTAAATGAATGGTAGCGAGCGGTTCCAGCGCATAAGTCGCCGTTTCTCCAAATGCTTCTTTCTCTTTATTCTGCTTTTGAATGAGTTTTTCAACTACCGGAATGGATTTCTCCGAATCAAGTAAAAGGTACGTGAGGAAAACGCCGTAGGTATCGAAATTGCTTTTGTTTTGCTCACTCAGCTGGGGATAAGTTGCGACCGACGTGATAAAATCAAAGTCCAGGGTGGAGTTGGAAGGCGGGGCTTCGGCGATACCTGCAATTTGCATCTGATGTTTTCCCTCGTACAAAAGCGTTTTCCCGATCGGATTTTCATTGCCGAAATACTTCTTTGCAATGCGTTCGGATATAATGAGTGTAAATGGCTTTTCCAGAATGGATTTCGCATTTCCTTCTTTTAATTTAAAAGAAAATACATCGAAAAAAGAAGGATCGGTAAACATGAAATGCTCCTCGTAGAAAAGCTGATTATTCTTCGGATTACGGATCACCACTTTATCATAGGAAGGCAAAACCCTCACAAAATCCTTCACATTTGACCCTGAAGATTTCAAAGCCGGTCCGAGATTCGGCGAAAAACCGGTCAGCTGCAGATCATTCCCATTCATCTTGACCTTCGACAAAATCCTGAAAGTCTTTTCGTGATTCGCATGAAATTTGTCGTAACTGAATTCATGCATGACAAACAGCAGTATCAAAACCGAAACCGCCATCCCCAAAGCCAGCCCGACAATGTTGATCAGCGAATAGGTTTTATTCCTGAAAAGGTTTCGAAAAGCGATTTTGAGATGGTGGGTTAGCATGCTTTTTTTTGGCTAGTGGCTTTTAGCTTTTAGCTTTTAGCTTTTTTATAGTGTAATTATTCTGTGCCTACTTACTCAAATTGATAAAAGCTAACAGCTAACAGCTAATAGCCAACAGCCCCTACTCACTCTTAAGCGACTTTACGGGATTCATCAACGCGGCTTTGATGCTTTGGAAACTGACTGTTGTAAAGGCAATTACTGTCGCCATGAATGCGCCCGCGGCGAACATCCACCAACTGATGCTGATTTTGTATTCGAAATCCTGCAGCCATTTATCCATCACATACCAGGCGACCGGTGACGCGATTACGACGGCGATAAATACCAGGATTAAAAATTCTTTGGAAAGCAAGCCTACAATACCAGCGACCGACGCCCCGAGCACTTTTCTGACACCGATCTCTTTCATACGCTGCTGCGCCATAAACGTGGCCAGACCAAACAATCCGAGGCAGGCGATGAAGATCGAAAGTCCGGCAAAAATCTGGTATAAGAGGCTCAACTGTTTTTCCTGTTTGTAAAATTCTTCAATGCTTTCATCGAAAAACTTCCCCTGAAATGCGACCTCAGGAAAGATCTTTGCATATGCTTTTTCAATGGTTTCAACAGCTTTGGTCAAATTACCGGTGCGGATCTTGATCCCTCCCTTCCAGTAAAATTCCGGCATTGGTGCAAGCATCATGGGTTTGGCCTCGTCGCGCGCAGAATTAGCCTTAAAATCCTTGACAACGCCGACGATCGGCTGCCATTTCCCGCGACCAAGCTGGATATTCATACCAATCGCATCCTGCGGGTTTTTCACCCCCACCTTTGCAAGAAGAGTTTCATTTACTATGCACGAACCGATCGAGTCGCCTTTTGCGTACCCTTTTCCTGCGACGAATTGCAAGCCATAAGTTTTCAAATAATCCTCATCGGCGAATTTGTAGAAAATCTGAAAATCTTCATCCTTACCCCGGTTTCCAAATGCAAAATTCCCCGACCAGTTATCGTCGGAAGATGGGACATCGGAAGAAAAACTGACGGACTGAATGTCGGGATTGCTGATCAGTTCATTTTTAAATGCTTGTAGACGGCTGTTATATGCATCGTCGAGCGCGACGGTATAGACGCCTTCCTTTACAAAACCAAGATCCAGGTCTCTCACGAAATTCATTTGCGTGATCGTCACAATAGTGCCTACCACCAGGATCTGCGAAACGCCAAACTGCACGATAATCAGCAGTTTTTGTAGAGAAACCCCACCGAGCGAGCGGGTACCAACCTTACTTTTGATCGCCTCGATCGGCTGAAAACCAGACATAACCACGGCTGGATAAAACCCGGCAATGAAGCTGACCAACAGTGCGAGTGCCAGCACAAAAAGCCACAAACCCGGATTACTCACAACCGGCAGCCCGGCCGGAACTTCGGAAATGCGACCGAGCAGCGGCATGCACAACATGGCCATAACCACTCCCAGTGTAACCGAAAACGTAACAATCAGGAATGTTTCGCTTAAAAACTGGCGCATGAGTTCCCTCCGGCTGCTTCCCAGCACTTTTCGCACGCCTACTTCTTTCGAGCGGCGCGCAGACTGCACGGTGGCCAGGTTAATGAAGTTGATACACGCCATCGAAATGATCAGAATTCCGATCACGACCAGGGTCCAGAGTACATTTTTGCTGATCGTGTGATCGGAGTAGTTGCTGAGCTTGCTATCAAAATGCAATTCGGATAACGGGCTGAGAAACTGGGAGATTTTAGCGTTGTTACTTTTGTCTTTATAATGTTTGTCAATAAACTTAACAAACTGATCTTCAATAGATTTAACCGAGACCTTTTCTGGTAAGAGAATAAAAAGCTGATCGTTGCTGCTGGTGCCACCCCAGCTGTCGAAACCACCCCAGCCAAATGCAAGCGGCTGTTTCCGTTTTGATTCGTATGAAATAACAATATCGGTCGGAAAATCCGTATTCAAGGGCGGATTTGCCAGGATACCACCCACTTTCATGAGGGTTTTGTTATTGATCTTCACATACTGACCCACCGCATTTTGCCAGTTGCCGAAGTATTTCTCCGCTTTTCTCTGAGAAAGCACGATGACATTTGGTTCGGCCAGCACGGTTTTAGAACCCATTAACCAGGCAAAATCAAACAAATCGAAAAATTCGGGAACGGTAACTAAGCCCTCGTTGTCTTCCTTGAATTTTTTATCATCCACCTGACTCTCAGTGCGTTGCCCCAGCACAGTTACCTGCGGGTCGACCGTGCCGTAAACGGGGACAATCTTTCCAAGCTGCGGGATATCGACCTTTAATGCAGCTTCGTACGGAAGTGGACTGCCCGGAGTATAATCGATCTGCCCGTTTGCAAATTGTGTTTTCCGGACAATGCGATAAATCCGGTCGTAGTTTTTGTGAAACTTATCAAAACCTGATTCATGGTGAAAAACGACGTACAAAAGCAGACAAGCCGCCACACCAACAGAAAGTCCAAGGATATTCAGAACGGTATAATTCCGATAGCGGACCAGAGCCCGGAAAGCGATTTTTAGGTGGTTTTTGAACATGGGTGTTATGGCTTTTAGCTATTAGCCTTTAGCTGTTAGCTTTTTTGTTTAAAACATTTTCCTGTTTTTTTCAAATAGCTAAAAGCTAACTGCTAATAGCTAACAGCTCCTATTCACTCCTAAGCGACTTTACGGGATTCATCAATGCTGCTTTGATACTTTGGAAACTGATTGTGAATAGTGCGATGGCGATGGAGACGAAACCTGCCAGTGCAAATACCCACCAGTTTATTTCAGTATGATATGCAAAATCCTGCAGCCAGTTGCGCATTCCGTACCAGGCCACCGGCGAGGCGATGACGATGGCGATTAATACCAGTTTCAGGAAATCCTGTGACAAAAGCGTTACAATGCTGCCCACAGATGCACCAAGTACTTTTCGGACGCCGATTTCTTTGGTACGCAGCTCGGCCATAAACATCGAAAGACCAAGTAATCCCAGACATGAAATGAAAATGGCAATGCCTGCGAATATTCCAAAAAGCAGCTGCTGCGTTTGTTCCCGCGCATAAAGCTGGCCGAATCGCTGATCCAGGAATTCATATTGAAATGGAATTTCAGGAAAACGACTTTTCCATACGGATTCAATGTGGCCAATCGCCCGTTTCAGGTTAGCACCGGCGACATGAACCGAAATCCTGCTCAATCGTCCAGGCTGGTTGAACATCGCGATCGGCGCGACTTTCTGGTGCAGGGATTCAAAATGATAGTCTTTTGTTACACCAATAATCTGGCCGCGAACTTCTCCGTATCCAAACCGATCGCCAATTGCATCTGCCGGATTTTTGTATCCGAGTAACTTCACAGCCGTTTCGTTTAACACAAAACCGGACGTTTTGTCGGTCGAATAATCTCGCGAGAAGTTCCGGCCAGCGGCCATTTCAATCTGATAAGCCGGGATAAAATCTTCATCCACGGACAGCGATTTAATGGTAATATCCGCCGGTGCCAGCGAATCACCTTTCATTACATACGCTTCCCAGGAATCGAGCAGACGCCCGGAAGGGATGCGTGAAGAACGGCCCACCTCTTTAATACTGTTATCTTCTTTGAACCGTTGTCTGACGCTTTCGAAATTAGTCGCAGAATCGTCCGGCATATTGAATGTAATGATCTGATCTTTTGAATATCCCAGCTTGTAATTCCGGATGTAACGCATTTGATTATAAACAACTGTAGTGCTGATAATGAGCACAACCGCGATCGCAAACTGGATTACAACCAGGCTCTGGCGCAACTTCCCGTTTTTTAATGCAGAGGCAATTTTCCCTTTCAAAACACTGATCGGCTGGAAAGATGTCATGAAAAATGCGGGATAACTTCCTGCTATCACTCCTGTAAAAAGGGTAATCCCTAGCAGGATCGTCAGAAAAACGGGATCAAGCAACGCATTGATTGTCAATTCTTTTTGAGTAAAATTATTCAATGCGGGCAGGCAAAGTACCACCAGCAACAAGGCCAGCACCACCGACACAAACACCAGAATAATGGACTCGCTCAGAAACTGATTGATCAGCTGCGAACGTACGGCTCCGATCACTTTTCGCATACCTACTTCCTTGGCCCGGGTCGCAGATTTGGCAGTCGCCAGGTTCATGTAATTGATACAGGCTATAATCAATATAAAAATCGCGATCGCCGAGAACAGATATACATATTGAATGTCCCCATTTGCTTCTATTTCTGAATCCAGGTGTGAATAAAGGTGGATATCAGTCAGTTTCATCAAATTCAATACGGAGTATGTTGACGCATTTTGGTCAATATGTTTGTTTTGAAATGCAGGGAATGCCTTGGTTAGCTTTTGAGGGTCATAACCCGGGGGCAGAAGCAAAAAAGTCGAAAATGAGTTGTTCCCCCAATTGTTACGAAGCCCCTCGGCACCGTAAACGCGTGGGTCATTCAGGGTAGAAAATGATATAAGGAAACTGGGATGAAAATGAGACTGTGCCGGAAGTGGCTCAAAAACGCCTGTAACGGTGTAATCCAGCTGGTTATCCAATCTTACAATCTTACCGATCGGATCTTCTTTTCCAAAATACTTCTCAGCCATAGGCCTTGAAAACATAATGGAAAACGGATTTTCCAATGCTTTGTCGGGATTACCTTCCTCGACGTTGAAAGTAAAAACTTTGAATAGGTTCTTTTCGGCCGCGAACATGTTTTCCTCCTGAAAAGACTTCTCCTTGTATTTCACCAGTGAGCTGGCATCAAGCATCCTCACAACCTGCTCCACCTCCGGAAAATCCTGCTGGATCAATGGCCCGAATGGCGGTGCCGCATGCCCCAATCGCAGCGATTCCGTTCCATCTTTTGACAGGAACGTTCTCGACAAACGATAAATCCGGTCGGCGTTTTTGTGGTAACGATCGTAGCTCAGTTCGTCTTTGACATAAATGGCCAGAAGCAAAAAACAGGTAAGTCCAAGAGCCACACCGGATATGTTGATAAAACTGAAAGTCTTATGCTTAAAAAGCGTCCTGATTGCGATTTTGAAGTAGTTACGGAGCATAAGTTTGTTTTGGCTGTTAGCTTTTAGCGATTAGCTGCTAGCTATTTTGTTATTATCTTAAAATAAGAACTGTCCGGCTCAAAAGCTAATGGCTGATAACCAGAAGCTAACGCACAGCTTTCCAGAAAGACAATAAATTTATGCCACTCTCGTAACTAACTCAAATACAGAAATTTACTATAATTTATACGTCCGAAATCGAACAGTTTTGTTTCGGATGAACGCGAACCTGGCAAGTCTTGAAGACTTACCAGGTTTGCCGACCCATCATACCTGTCCGATAGTAATAGACAAAATTGTTTGATAGAAATAGACAAGTTTGTATTTTTGTATCAAATACTTTCAAAATGATACTTAAATCAGTTCTCGCGCATGTGATGGATGCGCAGAAAGCGAACCTGGATATTCTGGATACCGGCCTCAAACGAGAAACACTTGACACGCTGCCAAACATCACTTCCCATGCCCTAATTGTATCTGGCATAAGACGTTGTGGTAAAAGTACTTTGCTATATCAGTTACTAAAGGAAAAATATTCTGCAGCACTTTACCTCAACTTTGAAGATACCCGACTTTATGATTTTGAGCCGAACGACTTTACCCGACTTGACTCCATTATTAAGGATTCAGAAACGAATGTTTTGTTTTTTGACGAGATACAGATCATAGATCGCTGGGAAACGTATGTGAGACAAAAACTTGACGAAGGTTGTAAAGTGGTGATCACTGGTTCGAATGCTTCGCTATTAAGCCGTGAGCTGGGTACTAAATTGACGGGCAGACACATTACAAAGGAACTGTTCCCATTCTCATACAATGAATTTAAAGCTTTTCGAAAAACTGAATCAACCGAAGAAACTGTTCTCGCTTACCTCCACACCGGTGGTTTTCCTGAGTATGTAAAATTCGGACTGGAAGAAGTGCTGCATCATCTTTTTGAAGACATACTGATCAGAGATATTGCAGTTCGTTATGGAGTCCGTGATGTAAAAACGTTGCAGAGGCTTGCGTTATACCTGGTCTCGAATGTGGGTAAACTTGTGACGGGCAACCGCTTAAAGAGCTTGTTTGAAGTAGGGTCGACAAGTACGATCATGGATTATCTCTCGCATCTTGAATACACCTACCTCTTTCATTTTATCCCGAAATTCAGCTCTTCGGCTAGAAAGCAACTTGTGAACCCCCGGAAAATATACGCGGCCGATACCGGTATGGTTAATGCTAATTCGGGATCGTTTTCCGACGATTTCGGACTAAAGTTCGAGAACATGGTGTTTTTGCATTTACGCAGGGATTTCAGAGAGATCTACTACTTTTCCGAAAAAGGGGAATGCGATTTTGTAGTGGTACAAAAAGGTACTGTAATAAAATTAGTGCAGGTTTGCTATGAATTATCAGCTGACAATCTGGACCGCGAGCTGGACGGATTGTTTGAGGCGATGGATTTTTTTAAACTAAAAGAAGGGTCTTTGATTACACTTCATCAAAGCGACCTGTTTGAAAGAAATGGGAAGGTGGTAAAAGCAATTCCTTCATACGATTTTTTGGGGTAAAAAAAATTAAAAAACTTGGCAAGTCATGAAGACTTGCCAAGTTTGCTACTACCAACTACTAACTAACTTCCGCTCTGCACATCGTCGTTACGAATGCCTCTTTTATTCTTTTTAATGGCTTCTTTCAGCTTTCCAAATTTGTAGTTAAGACTAAAATTGAAGGTCCGGAAATAATCTCTTCGGTAATCAACCTGATCGAAATCCGGGCCAGACGTGACGCGCCGGAAGTTTCTGAACTTGGTGAATGGGTTGTTGGCTGCCGCCGAAAGGGATAATTTATCCTTAATAATATCTTTGCTGACACTCACCGAATAGCTTGTCATTGAATTGTTTATGCCTTGTAAATTGATACTCCGGCCGTTGAAATTCAGATTTGCATTAACCCGCCAGTCCTTTTCGAGGCGATAGCCCGTAGAAGCCGAGATCTGGGACATAATGCCTTGGTTTGTAACCGGAATGTTGTTTACAACTCCCTGCACTTTTCCGTGTGCAGCACGCATATTCAGACTGAAATTCCACTTTTTTGTGATCGGATAATTCACGTTCAGCATCGTCATGATCAGGCGGGCGGTGCCGGTGTTCTCAAAAGAATTACGGGTAATCTTGGTTTCCGGATTGTACACTGCGACCTGGAAGATCAGATCGCGGAATGCAGTGACGCCCACCCCGAAATTCACGGAAGCCTTTTTGTTAATACTATACCCCAGCTGCACGTCATTCACAAATGCGGGGCGCAAATTCGGGTTACCGGTCCTTTCGAAATTCGGGTTTGACCGGTCTATGAACGGATTGAGCTGCCAGATACCAGGTCGCTGGATCCGCTGCGAATAACCCAGGTTCAACGCATTGTTATTTTTTAATTTCCGGTTGATAGAAACAGAAGGTATGACATTAAAATAGTTCTGCCGCACTTTTGATTCCGTAGATATGAAATCCGCATCGACCACCGTCTGCTCAATGCGCACGCCCGCTTTAAAGGACCATTTTTTCAAATTGTACTGATAAGTATTATATGCCCCGAAAACGTTCTGGGTATTATTGAATTTGTTGCTCATCCCCGGACTGATCTGGTATTCGCCGCTTTCAGGATCATAAGTATCGTACTGAAAATCACTTCGGTTGTCCCGCATGATCCCTTTCAAACCAGCCTCAATGCTCCATTTGTTTAGAGGATATACATAATCAACCTGAAACGTATGCTCGGAAAAGCTTTGCGCGTTGATCTGCCGGTAATCTGGCAGGTCGAAATTTACCTGTTCGGAAATGGTCAGGTTGCTTTTGTTTTGGTTGTCGAAACCAAAATAGCGGTAAGAGAAAGTGAGGAGCCTGTTTTTATCAGCTTTGGCAGTTCTCTGAAAATTGACCGCGGCATCCAATCCATTGCCATCTCCCCAATTGATATTGCTGACCCGGTAAGCTTCCAGCACTTCCCCGCTCCGGCTTAGGCGCGAGCCCTGGTAACCCGAACCGTCAGATTTACTACCATTCACATTGATCTGGGCACTCAACAAATTCAGCGTATCAAATTCATAACTGACCTCATAGCCCACATACCCGTTTTTGTTATCTGATTTGGCAAGACCATCCTGAAATGTATCTGTTACCCCGTCACCAAAAGTGTTTCTGTCCACACGATTGATCGTCGAGGGTGTGCGGTACTGGCTTCCTCCCAAAAGTACGGTCATTCCCAGCTTTCCAAATTTAGCCGCAAACGACCCGCCAAATCCAGGCCCGCCGACAGGAAACCGCTCATTTACATTCACCGTTCCATTGTACCCGTTGTCGATCTTCTTGTGCGTGATGATGTTGATGATCCCCGCCAATCCTTCGGCGTCATACTTTGCAGGCGGCGTTGTAATCACTTCAATGCGATCAATGGACGATGCAGGCATGCTTCTCAAAACTTCCTTGTAACTCCTCTCCATCATGCTCGAAGGTTTCCCGTTTATCAGGATTTTGAAATCCGTATTTCCCTTTAACTGGATATTTTCGTCCGCATCCACAGCCAGATATGGCACTTTCCGCATCATATCGAGGACACTGTAAATCTTACTTTCAGGATCTGCCTGCAAGTCATAGGTGATCCGGTCAACTTCCTGTTTCACAATTTGTTTAACGCTTGTCACCGTCACTTCCTTTAATCCCACCACAGTTGAAGTCAGAGAAACGGTACCGAGATCCAGTCCGATTTTACTGCTGTCGCTGAGGTCTGCTTCCAACATTTTTGTTTTATAACCTACACCAACTATTACGACTGTATATTTTGCCGGTTTGAGCTTACCGAATGCAAATGTCCCATCCGTTTTGGTGAAATCAGCTTTCAGTGCTGTGGTTTTGTCGACCATCAGGTTCACCGTAATGAAGTCCATGGGTTTGTTGTTGGCGGAGTCTGTGACGATTCCTTTAATGTGGCCGCCTGCCGGTACCGATTGTGCGGAAGAAGTCTTGATACAAATCAGTCCTGAGATCAGGAGTGATAAGATGAACAGGAGTAATGTTTTCATAATGAAGATTTAAATGGCTAATAGATTCAAAAGGCAAAGAAATTCCAGCAAGAGATTTTGGCTCTTTTAAAACTTTGATACTAAAAATCAGATGGTAGTGGTGGTGTATTTAAAAATTGATCTCAATAGTCAGACGGACTAACAATACAAATGTATAGTAAGGTACTTTGTCATGCAAGGTACTAGGCGAAATTATTTTTACCGGATGGTGTATTATGCTTTTGAACGGAAAAATGAAAGCTAATCGTGGTTTTTTTTACTTAATTTCCTCTCTATGAAGAAATTGACAATGAGACTAATTCCCCCCAACAAAAATACCATTGCCAGAAAAGCGACGCCTTTACTGAAATCATAATAATGGTCCAGCCAGTTTCCCAATAAGATTCCGAGCGCTATACCAACAAAAAGCATCCCGAATTTTAATGTGGGATAAGATGTGTAATTTTTGTCCGATAAAATCGAAGCGTCAAGTCCCTTTTCAATCAGAGCGATACGTTCTCTGTGCCTCGACACAAGAAAAACATATACTATTCCGAAAATCGCCGAAAATGCCGCTACCGATATGATTACCCCATTCATGATGATTGAATTTAAATTGATGTTCTGCCCATTGGACAATACTCACGGATCAATGGTTACAGTTTCTTGCAAAAAATTATTAAAAAAAATTCATCTGAATTGTAACCAGGCAAACCACTATCCAGTCTCATCGAAAGCAAAGTATTGATACATGACCAGTAAGGATGACCAGGCTTATATCGAAAAGGTAAAACGAGGAGACCTGGCTTCCTACACGTATCTTGTTGATAAGTACAAAAACATGGCATTCACGATTGCCATGCGGATTTTGTCCGATTCGTTTGAGGCTGAGGACGTGGCGCAGGAAAGTTTCATAAAAGCGTATCTGCAGATTGGCAGCTTTCAGGGAAAATCCAAGTTTTCGACCTGGCTTTATACCATTGTGTATCGCACAGCGGTTTCCAAATTGCAGCAAGGAAAGTTTAAATTTGCCTCGCTGGATGACGAAATAGGTGAAGAGTATGCTTACGATTATTCGTCAAATGCGATCGAAAAATTACAGACCGCCGAGAGGGAAAAATTTGTAAAAGAAGCCATTCAAAGACTTCCAAAAGCAGAGTCAGTCGTAATTACGTTGTTTTATCTGAGCGAGAATTCGGTTGAGGAGATCAGCGAAATAACAGGGTTGTCCGCTTCAAACGTGAAAGTCAAGTTATTCAGGGCGAGGAAGATTCTCGAGAAAGAGTTACATTTCCTATTATAAAGACAGATATGGGGACTGAGGAAAATAAGAACGAAAACTTATCGAAACTGCTCCGGGCTGCCGGTGAGGAAAGAGCTCCGTTTCATTTTTCGGAGCATGTTTTGAAAGGTATTCAGACTGAACTACAAATCCAGGCAGCAACTGAATGGTCACTTAAACTGGTACTGATGCAGAATGCGATCGAACAACCCTCTGCCGATTTCGGGGTAAATCTCATTCATGAGCTCACCAAAGCGTCTTCGGTTCACTACAAGCCGATCATTTCTGTAAAAACATGGTTTGGAATTGCAGCTGCGGTAACGTTATTATTGCTCGCAGGCTATTTGTTCCCGTCGTCCACACCAGCAGCAATGCCGCAGTTCCTTGCATTCCTCGGCAAACGCACGCCATCAATCCTGGCTATCCCGGATATCCAAACAGGTACGTTGCATATCGGTATTCTGACGTTGATCGGCCTATCTGCACTAATATTGGCCGACTATTTTTTCCGCAACAAATTTTCGGTTAACAACAAACTAGCCAGATCCTGAGGGACCTGGCTAGTACTACATGGCTAATTTATTCTGACTGCATTTCTTGCTTATCCTCTCCACGTATTACGTTTTCCGGCATTCTGATAAGCGTACAAACGCTGACGCTGCACCGGAGTTAAAACGGAAAGGATCTCTTTTTCTTTTTGCATTTCCAGTCTCTGCACACTCTGGTAGGTGGATCTTCTGTTTGAAGACATCAGCCGGTCATATTGGTTCTCGATTTTCTTGATCTGGTTTTCCTGCTTGCGGGTAAGTCCGACGATCTTATCCAGTTTATTGATCTGGAACTCTTCATTGGAATTATCTACTCTCGAATTTCTCGAAGCGGTTGCCGGAATTTCATGGCTTTTGTAACGTTGGGCAAAGCCGTTTCCGATGGTCAATGTTACAATTGTCGCGATTGCTAAGATGGTCTTTTTCATGGTTTCTAAATTTAAAATTGTTCGTTAATGTAGGTTAGAGGCCATTTTCTCATTCAAGTTTAAACGACTTTAAGCGCAATCTACGAACTGGAAACAGTTACAGACAGTCACCCCATTTTAATCGACGAATGGTTACTTAATGCATTGCCAATCTGCATCTATTGTCTTCTGAAGTATCAACAATAGATAATTTGTATATTTGATTTCTACATGAACAATACCACAATGTCAACTGCTATTAAGGGGATTTTCGAAAACGGCCAGATCACTTTGTTGGAAAAACCGCCTGTCAATAAGCGTATGGAAGTGATTGTGACCTTTATAGACGAGAAAATAGCTATCCAAAAAAAGCGTGTGGCAGGCGTGCCAAGCGGAAAAGTGAAGATGTCTGACGACTTTGATGACCCCCTGACTGAACTTAATGACTATATGTAAATGAATTTACTTTTAGATACACACGCACTAATTTGGTTTCTTGAAGACAATCCCAAACTTTCCCAGAAAACAAAGCTTTTAATTGAAGATATAAAGAACAATGTCTTCGTCAGTACGGCAACCTGGTTTGAGATTTCTATTAACTATCAATTGGTAAATTAGAATTACCTGATTCATTGTCGGAAACCATTGTGAAATCTTCTTTAAATAACGTTCATGATACTTACCACATCACTCGCTACGCAACGACTTAACCGGATTCATCAAAGCTGCTTTGATCGCTTGAAAGCTGACAGTCAATAAAGTAATGATGACAGCGAGGAATGCGGAGATTGCAAAAACAACCCAGCTCAGCTCAATGTGATATTCGTACTTTTTCAACCAGTCGTTGAGAAAATACAATGCAATGGGTGAAGCGATCACGCAGGACAGCAAAACGAGATAGATAAACTCTTTGGACAACATCGCCCACATTTGCGAGACGCTGGCGCCCAGTGCTTTACGTATCCCAATTTCTTTGGTGCGTTGCTCGGCAGTGTAGGCTGCGAGACCGAACAAGCCGAGACACGAAATGAAAACGGCCAGCACCGCGAAAACCCTCGCAAGTTTCCCAATGCGCTCCTCCGACCTGAACTTCGCCTCATATTCCTGGTCAGCGAATTTGAATTCAAATGGAGAGTCAGGATCAAATTTTCTGAAAATAGCTTCTACCTTTTTTAATGCCTGATCCACCGGTTTGCCGGGAATCAATTTCACGTTGATCAGGTTTGCCCATTCATAATCCATCAGAAAAATGGTTGGTACTGCCGGTTCATATGGCGATTGCATGACCATATCTTTAACCACACCCACAACCTGTCTCGGTTTGCCATTATAACGGATCGTTTTACCAACAATATCTTTAATGCCAGTCAGTTTCACCGCCGATTCATTCAAAATAAATGCCGCAGTATCGGTAGAGAAATCGCGTGAAAAGTCTCTTCCGTCGGTAATTTTCCAGCCAATTGTTTTACCAAAATCATGAGTGCAGGCAATGGTACCAAATAATGGAACTGATCCTGCCTCCATTCCCTCCCACTCAAAACCGATCTGGTTTGAATAAATTCCGGTGGTCGGACTGGAAGATTCACTCATTTCATAAACCACGCCGGATTTCAAAAGATCATCACGCAGCGGATAATATTTCCCGTAAAGATTTGGTGAAATGCTGATCTGCAACAATCCTTGCCTGTCGTAACCAACGGGCCTGTCTTTCGCATGCTGAATTTGCTGAAATACGATTATAGTGCCGATAATGAGCGTAATGGAGACCGTAAACTGCATGACCACCATCACTTTACGCGGCACCGCCGACCATTTACCTACTTTAAATGTGCCTTTCAAAACCGCGAGCGGATTAAAAGACGATAAATAGAATGCCGGGTAACTTCCGGAAACGAGCCCGGTAAACAGTGAGAAAATGATTAATGCGAGCCAGAACTGATAGTAGTTAAATGGAAACGTGACGTGTTTTCCAGAAAGATCATTGAATGCAGGAAGTACTAAAAGAACAATCAAAATGGCCAGTACCAGTGCAAACGAGACAACGAGAAATGATTCGCTCAAAAACTGGAATACAAGCTGACTTTTCAAGGAGCCGATCGACTTTCGGATGCCTACCTCTTTGGCGCGTTTCTCGGAGCGCGCCGTACTCAGGTTCATGAAATTGATGCAGGCCAGCAGCAACACAAAAATCCCGATAATGCTGAACAGCCAAACGAATTGAATGGCGCCACCAACATTCTGCCCATTTTTGAAGTCCGAATACAAATGCCAGCGGCTCATCGGATGTAAAAAGTACTGTGGCTTATCGGTTTTGGAGAATGCATGGGGCATTTCCACGTCCCTGATTTTTCTCGATACTTTGGCAATATCCGCATGATCGGCCACTTGCGCAAAAAACTGAAACGAGTGGTTACCCCATTGATCCTGAGCGCTTTTGACCCAATTCTCCGCATTCAGATAATCACTCCATGGCAGTATTAGATAAAGCTCATTAAATGCAGAATTAAACGGAATGTCTTCATATACGCCCGTTACTTTCACATTCTTTTTGATATCTAGTTTCAGGGTTCTGTTAAGCGGGTCGTGATCGCCAAAAAGTGATTTCGCCAGCGATTCGGAGATCACGATCGAACCCGGATTTTTCAATGCGCTGTAATCGCCCCGTATCATTTTCAGTGACAGCATTTCAGGTAACGAAGGCTGCGCCCACATTCCGGTTTTATTGATCTTCTTATCCCCATTTGCCAGCAAATGCCCGAAGTTCCAGGAAGCGAGTGAGGTGAATTTGAAATCCGAACCATACTTGGTGGCCATTTCCGTCACCGCCGGGATAGAAACCGCGGTACCACTTCCGGTTTGCTCGTTAAAAGTCTGGCTGATCCACGCCTGAACAATCCGATCATGGTTTTTATGATACTTGTTAAACGACAGCTCATCCCAAACCCAAAGCCCGATCAGCATCGCCACCGCAATGCCAACCGCAAGTCCGACGATATTAATAAATGAATAAACCTTATTTTTAGAAAGGTTTCGGAGGGCAATTTTGAGGTAGTTTCTGATCATGGCGGGGGTGGCTGTTAGCTGTTAGCTGTTAGTTGTTAGCTGTTAGCTGTTAGCTGTTAGCTGTTAGCTGTTAGCTGTTTAAAATGTCTCTTTGGTATCGTTTACTTATGATATTCATCAAAAAAAAGGGCTAAAAGCTAAAAGCTAATTGCTAAAGGCTAATTGCTAACAGATAATAGCTAATAGCTAATAGCTATTACCTACTCACTCCTCAGCGCCTTTACGGGATTCACCAATGCTGCTTTTATGCTCTGGAAACTCACGGTAACCAATGCGATTACAATCGCGAAAATACCTGCTGCGACGTACAGCCACCAGCTGATGTTAACTTTGTAAGTAAAGTCCTGCTGCCATTCGTTCATGAAATACCAGGCAATGGGCGAGGCGATGATCAGGGCGACGATAACCAGTTTTACAAAATCCACGGAGAAAAGACTAAAAATATTGAACGCCGTTGCACCGATTGCTTTACGGATTCCCATTTCTTTTGTTCGCGATTCTGCCATGAATGCGACTACGCCATATAAACCCAGGCATCCGATGAAAATAGCAATGCCAGAAAGTATTTTGAACAAGTCAAACAGCTTTTCCTCTTTCTCGTAAAAACTGTTTAATGTTTCATCCAGAAAGGAATATTTAAAAAGAAAATCCGGGAAAGATGCGGACCACGCCTTTTCTATTTTTTCGATTAATGCAGGATTAGAGCCCGCAGCCAGCTTTATTCCAAGCGTTCCATAGTTGCCCCGGGCCGTGGTCAGCACACATGGGATAATTTCACGGTGCAGGCTATATGTATTGAAATTCTTGACGACCCCCACAATCGGCAGCTTCACGCTTGATCCGCCGATTGCCATTCGCTTACCGATCACTTCTTCGGGCTTTTTGAATCCCAGTTTCTGCACAAAAGCCTCATTGATCACAAATTCACGCATGGTATCGGCAGGCAGGTACATACGTCCGGCAATCATCTGCAAACCATATGTTTTGACATAGGCCGTATCCGCAGGCCGCATTACCACCTCGAAATCGAGCATTTCAGCATCGTTTTCAAATGTAAAGCCGGTTTGCCAGTTACTCCTCGACATGGGAGTAAATGCACTGTAACTCATATCCTTAATACCCGGCTCCGATTTGAGCTTCGCATACAAAGTTTCAAGTTGACCGGGACCTTGTCCGGGAATGGGCATACTTACAATCGCATCTTTTTCAAAACCCAGGTCCATTGTCCGGAAATACTTCATCTGGCTGTATGCGATCAATGTTCCCAGTAAAACAACCTGCGAAATGGTAAACTGGAGTACGATCAACCCGCGTCGCAGATTGGACTGACCGTTTCCACTTGCCCGCATCGTACCTTTCAAAGCAAGAATGGGCTGATAACCGGAAACTACCAGTGCCGGATATGCGCCGGAAAGTACCGTCGTAATAATTGCCAGTACGAGCAAGAATATGAGAATAACCGGGTCCGCAATGAACATGACACCTTTGGACTGGATGTTCAATATCTCGGCCACATACGGGAGCGTCAGTTGGGCGAGGAGCAATGCAAGTAACACCGAAATGACCGTTAAAATACCGGTTTCAGAAAAGTACTGTCTGAGCAGCTGGCCACGCGTACTTCCCAGCACTTTCCGGACGCCCACTTCCCGGGCCCGTCGCAGCGCCTGGGCAGTTGCCAGGTTAATAAAATTGACACAGGCTGTTACCAGAATGAATACGCCAATCAGGACCATAGACCAGATCATACCTTTGCTGATGGTACGTCCCGCATAGTTCTGCGTACGATTATCGAAATGAATGTCATTTACCGGCTGCAATACTATTTCTGTCTCCGCCGCATCCTTCGGATCTCTGTATTTTTTGGACAATGCCGCCAGATTTTGTTCCATCCGTTCCTTACTGAGCGACTCCGGCAAGCGCATGTACATTTGTCCGCCCCCGTATGTGCTAACCCAATCATCCCAGTTTGTAAATGACCCGTAATCTTTTAAAGATGAGAAAGAAAGCAAAGTATTGAATGGAAAACTGGTAGTGGGCGGCGAATCTTTAACTAAGCCAGTCACCACAAAATCCTTGCGATTGGACACACGGATGGTCTTACCCATTGGATCAGCATTTCCAAAGTATTTCTTTGCCTGCGTTTCGGAGAGAACAACTGAGCCGGGGTTGGTCAATGAAGTTGATGGTGAACCTTTTAACCAGGTGTAGTTAAAAAGTTTGAAGTATTCCGGACCGATAAAAGATACGGAGTAAAACGGTTCTGAAAACTTCTTGCGTCCCGCACCTTCACCAATCGTGATCAGCGTTTCGCGCATCGCATAGGTACAGGAGATCAGATCTTTAACTTCGGGGTAGTCGCTTTTGATCGCTGCAAGAGCAGGCAGCGACATGCCTGCATTATAACCCTTGTCACCAGCCTCCTTATTGTGCTGCACAATGCGGAACACCCGTTCCACCTGGCTATGGTGCTGGTCGAAACTCAGTTCATAGCGAACGGTAAAAAAAATGAGCAGGCAGCAGGCCAGGCCGAGCGTCAGGCCGACGATGTTGATCATGGTAAAATTCCAGTTGCGCCGGAGATTCCGGAACGAGGTAATCAGATAATTTTTGATCATGGCTATGGGAAATTTTGATATTGTCTTTTATATCCTACTCACTTTTTAGCGATTTCACGGGATTCATCAATGCAGCTTTTATACTTTGAAAACTCACAGTTGCAACTGCTACGAAAACAGCTGCCAGGCCGACCAGAACAAATACCAATGGGTTGATTTCAATGCGGTAAGGGTAATTATCAAGCCATTTTTGCATTGCGAACCAGGCCAGCGGCGTGGAGATAAGTATTGCGATAAGCACGAGCTTGACAAAATCTTTTGACAATACAAATACAAGATTTGAAATGCTCGCACCCAGCACCTTACGCACGCCAATTTCTTTGGTACGTTGCTCCATAACGATCAACGCGACAGCGAACAAACCCAGACAAGACAATACAATTGCAACTCCCGACGCCAAACTAAAAACCTGCGAAAGCCTCTCCTCCTCTTTATACCAGGCATTGGTATTTTCATCCACGAATGTTCCGATAAACTCTGTTTCGGGCGCCACTTTCTTCCAGACCGCCTTCAATTTATCCATTGATACACTCAGACTTTCCGGCGTAATCCTTACGAAAATATACCTAACCGAACCTTCGCCACCTAAATGCATGGTGATCGGCTTCTTCTCATTTTTCGATGAGTACAAACTAAAATCAGGAATCAGGCCAATGATCTGATATTTTACGCCGGCAGTATCGGTTTGAAAGTATTTACCGACCGGATCTTTTTCCGAAATCATTTTCGCCATGCTTTCCGTAACGATAACACGGTCAAGAGAGTCGCTGGGGTAAGCCGGATTAAACTCCCGCCCGGAAATCAGCCTGATGTTCAATGTCTTCATATACTCGTAGTCAATGGATAGCCAGTCAGTTACGACTTCTTTTTCCTTATATGTAAATCCTATTACGCTTCTGGATGTACTCCTATCCATACCGACGCCCAGATTCACAGCACTTCCGCTCACTCCCAGTACATTAGGATCGGATTTGAACTCATTTCGCATTCTTTGCAACACTTTTTTACCATCGATTTTATTACCGACCGGAATGCTGATCACTTCTTCTTTTTGGAAGCCCAAAGGTTGTTTCCGTAAATGATTCACCTGCTGAATCGCCACGATCGTGCAGCAAATGAGCAAACTCGATAAAGTAAATTGTGCAACGATCAACGAATTGCGGAGCATACCCGGTTTTTTCAGCGTAACCCTGCCTTTGAGCACCTCAACTGCATTAAATTTAGACATTTGCCAGGCTGGATAACCGCCAGCAATCAAGGTTACCAAAACAAATAGCCCGAAAAGCAGCGCAATTTTATCGAGTTCTAACATGTAATCCAGACTCAACTTGCTTTGGAAAGTAGCATTGAAACTCGGCAAAAGCAGGACGGCAAGTACCACGCCTGTCAGAAAACCAAAAAAGCAGATTACCGCGGCTTCTCCCCAAATCTGAATGAAAAGCTGGTTTTTCAATGCGCCAAGCGACTTACGGACACCTACCTCGCGGGCGCGGATGAACGATCTGGCTACATTGAGATTAATAAAATTGATACATGCGATTAACAGAATAAAAAGCCCGATACCCATCAACGCATAGACAAGCGCAATAGGGGCCGCTCCTCCACCTGAAAGTTTTGTATCAAAATGCAGATTCTCGATATTCTGCAATCTCAGCGCAAATATGTCCCCCTGATCATCAGGCTTTGCGCCCTTTTTTTTCAAAGTTTCAATGCTCTCCGAGAAATATTTTGCTGTAAAAGGTTTCAGCCGTTTTTCAAGAGCTATCGGATCGGCATTAGGGCTTATTTTTAAATAAACGCGGTGTGAATGCGCGTCCCATTGATCTTTCGATTGCTTGTAACCATCCGAATTTTCAGTTCTCACAAATGCATCAAACTTGATCGATGAATTTTCGGGAAAATCTTTCAGGACGCCGGTCACAACATATTCCTTACGTTTTGCATCCAGCCCAACCTGCACTGATTTGCCGACTGGATTTTCCTTCCCGAATACAGCCTTCGCCATTTCTTCACTGATAATGATGCTGCTCATGTCCAGCAGCGCCGTTTCAGCACTGCCTTTGACCAGCGGGAAAGAGAATATTTTTAGAAAATCAGGATCAATAAACATGACCTGTTTATCAAAATATTTGCCCTTGTATTCCAACACATCACTTCCGTTAACTACACGTGTAATCCCTTCTATTTCAGGAAATTCCGCTTTTAATGCTGGCGTGAGTGGAAACGGCATAGAGCTCGTTCCTGATGCTCTTTCCGGATCATTGGAGAAAAAGTAAGTGGCGAAAATGCGCTCCTTATCCTTGTGAAAATTGTCGAAAGACAGCTGAAAATATGCTGTAAGGAAAAGAAAGACGCTGATACTGAATGCAACTGACAATCCGACGATGTTAATGACGGCGTAACCTTTACTTTTCCAGATGTTTCGGAAAGCGATTTTTATGTAGTTTTTGAACATTTTTAGCTTTTAGCTATTAGCCGTTAGCTTTTAGCTTTTTAAAAGTTTGTTATTAAACCTGGCAATGCAACTGTCTTTATTTGACATTATGTAATCCGCAGATAATGTTGTGCTGATAGCTAATGGCCAACAGCTAACAGCTATTAGCTAAAAAAACCTACTCACTCTTCAACGACTTCACCGGGTTCGTTATCGCTGCTTTTATGGCCTGCGTGCTTACTGTTAAAAGTGCGATCACAACGGCGAGCGCACCTGCGGCGGCAAACATCCACCATTGAATGGAAATTTTATAAGCAAAATCCTGCAGCCATTTGTTCATCACATACCACGTCAGCGGCGTGGCGATGATGATTGAAATGATTACCAGTTTGATAAAATCGCCGGATAACAATGTTACAATGCTTGAAACAGAGGCGCCGAGCACTTTTCTCACGCCGATTTCTTTGATCCGCTGCTGGGCCGCAAATGCCGCGAGGCCAAATAATCCCAGACAGGAAATCAGGATCGAAATCACTGTGAATGAATTCACTATGCGTGAAGTACGCGCGTCGGCAGCATAATTCCGTTGGAAATCCTCATTCAAAAAGCTGTATGTGAATGGCTCATCCGGTACCAGCGATTTCCATTTTGATTCAATAAATGGCAATACGCGAGTTACATCTTTCGTATTCACGTGTGCGACAATATAGTTGTGATTTCCATCCAGGTTCAGGAAAAACGCATAGGGCACAATCACCTGGTGCAGATCCTGAAAATGAAAATCCTTCACAACACCCACGATCTCAATGCTTTTGGTCACATTGTCGTAACGATCATCGAAGTTGAGTCTCTGGCCGACCGCTTTTTCCAGGGGTATGCCAAATTTCCGGAGAGTTGCCTCATTTACCACGATCCTCATATTGGTATCAGCGGGGAATTCTTCCGAAAACATCCTTCCTGCTTTCAGTTCAAAACCCATTGTTTTCATAAAATCCGGAGCTACCCAGTTCGTTTTGACCAGACCATCCTCGTTCACAGTTTGTCCTGGCAGGTACACCGACATGTCGCTGGGATTCAGAATACCGGGATAGTACGACGTGCCCGATGCCGCGCTGATTTGATTGTTCTGTAATAACTCGTTCCGCAAAGCACTATAAGCCTCTCTGGACTCCTTGCTTCTGAATGGGATCACGATCTGCTGATCTTTGTTAAAACCCAGCGGCTGCTCATGCATAAATTTGATCTGTCCCTGAATAACAATGGTCGCAACCACCAGACCGATCGAAATCACAAACTGAAAAACCACAAGTCCGCGGCGAAGTGTGGAAGCTGAAACCGAATTCACAAACTTGCCTTTTATCACATCCAAAGGATTATACACCGACAAATAAAACGCAGGATAACTTCCTGACAACAAGCCGGTAACTAAGGCAAGTGCAATGAATGCAAGTACAATCTCAGGCTCAAACAAGGTTGAGACTTTCAGTGTTTTATCCGATAGTTGATTAAAAACCGGCAGGAACAATACCACGAAAACCACGGCAACAAGCAATGCAATAAAAGTCAGCACCATGGATTCACCCAGGAACTGACCAATCAATCCACTTTTTCCGGCACCCATTACTTTACGCATTCCTACTTCCGCCGCACGCTTCGCAGACCGGGCAGTAGCCAGGTTCATAAAGTTGATACAGGCAATTAGTAGTGTGAATAGTGCGATAGAGGCCAGCACATACAGGTACGTGGCGCTGATTGTAGCAGATACGATCCTGTCGATTTTGTTGAAAAGATGAATGTCTTTCACTGGAAGCAACACGAGTTTCTTATCATAACCTGCTGCCTTTAAATCTTTTCGAGCATATTTTTCGATGAAACCAGGAAGCTTTTTACTGAATTTGGCAGCATCTGTACCCGGCCGGAGACGCAGATAATGGTAAAACATATTGTTGCTGGTAAAATCCAGGTTCGATTGGCGCAGATATTCTCCTATCCAACCCGCTTTCAGCGAAACAAAGTAACGGGCATCAATATGTGAACGCGAACTTTCGTCTTCATAAACACCAGTAACTTTGAAATTCTCATTATTACCGGTTTTCCCACCGATTTTGATCGTTTTGTTCAATGCGGGCTCATTTCCGAACAACTTATGCGCCACTTCTTCCGAGAGCACAACAGAATGCGGATCATTTAACGCAGTCCGCGAATCGCCTTCGAGAAAACGATAGGTAAAAACATCAAAGAAGGTCGAATCGACGTTGGTTCCTTTGGTTTCGTAAAACGATTTTACTGCTTTTCCCGACTCTTCGACTCTCAGTAAAGTCTTGTCTTCCATGAAATTTTGCCAAAGCCTGGTAACCTGCACTACTTCAGGGAATTCCGCTTTCACGGTCTGCGCATAGGGAGCCGGGCCTCTCGGATTATCCATTACCTCCCCATTCGGCTGCACATTTTCACTTCGCAGCAAATAGATGTCATTGACGTATTCCTGATGTCTGTCAAAAGAAACCTCACTCAAAATGTAGAGCAGCAACAACATACAGCAGGTCATCCCGACGGACAGCCCGAAGACATTAATGGCAGAGAAAAGCTTGCTTTTAAGCACATTTCTCCACGCGATTTTCAAATAATTTCTGATCATGGCTAACAGTTCTAGAAGACTTTGCAAAGGTCCTGTCAGCATGCATTGAATTATTATACCAGAAATACGAATGGGGCCTTAAATATTTATCTATCAGATACTTATATTTCATTTAAAACAACAAAAGTGTCCGGTTTCGGACACTTTTGTTCGGTAATGGGAGCCAGGCTGCTAACCTCGGAGTGGACGAATTCTCACCTTCGATTTCTGATCAAAGAAGGTAACTAAACTTCCCTGCTCTAAATATGATTTGTAATTTTCCAAACAAGCTACTACCGCATTTCCAACTGCAATGGGCATCAAATTTTGGCTTCGGATTTGAAAAACACTTGGAGCATTCGCATTTGTAGCTGCGAGGATGGATCCAAAATCAAGATCATTTGTAAAAACGACATAATTATTCACGCGTGCATATTCAAAAATACGTGTGTCCGGATCTTTCGCAATTCCAACTGCCGACCAATGAACGGCATATATGTTATTCAAAATAAAAAAATCTGTCCATAGTGGGGACAGATTCATATCTATTAAAACCTTCATGCTACCTGAAAAGGAACTTCGATTTCTTCTGACCGCCAAGCCGCATAGCTAAGTGCCTGTCTCAAATCTTCCATTTCAAGATATGGGTAGGCAATCAATATTTCTTCAAAACTGATTCCAGAAGCAACAAGTCCAACAATTGTTCCTACTGTCACTCTCATTCCTCTGATGGTAGGCTTTCCACCCATTACGAGAGGATCAAATGTTATACGATTCAGTTCCATGACATTGACTGTTTACATTAACTATACTCTCAACGATATTAAGGAATTTTCTATTCCTTTCTAACAAAATGTTATTTCATTCACTCTTCAAACTCCTCACCGGATCCATTAGCGCGGCCCGGATACTTTGAAAACCAACCGTGCAAAGAGTTAAAAGTAAAGCAGAGACGCCCACCATCGCGTAGGTATACCAGCCGATAGATGTATGATAATCAAAACTTTGCAAATAGCTCACCTCAAAACTATAAGCAACCGGCAACCCAATTAAAACCGATAAAAGAACCAAAATCACAAAATCACGGGCCAGCAACAATGCGATTTCACTTACAGTTGCACCGAGCACTTTCCTGATCCCAACTTCTTTGGTACGCTGGTTTGCAGCCAGGGTAACCAGACCAAAAACACCCGCCAGTGCAATGACAATGGAAAGAATAGTCACAAAATTGACCATTTTCCAGATGCCGTCGAGATGGTTATACTGCCTGCTCAGCTCGTCTGTCACGTAAAATGACGAAAACGGTTTCCTGGCCGGAATTTTCTTCATTTTAGCTTCCAGTCCTGCCAATATACTTTTTGCCTGGCCGATATCATTCAGCTTGATACTCAAATAGGAATTCAGCCCGGTCGGTTCATACCAATGTAAAAGCGGCTCGATCTTTTCCTTCAATTCCTGATAATGGAAATCCTTCATAACTCCAATCACCGTGTACACCTCGGGATTGTTTTTCTGGCGTAACCGTTTTCCGACAGCCGTTTTCCAGCCCATCGCTTTCATCGACGACTCGTTGATCACCACCGGATGGTTCTCTCCTTTTTGATCTATATCATCTGAAAAATCTCTCCCTTCAACCATCTTAATTCCATAAGTCTCCGCATACCTCGCACCCGCACCGACGTGTTTGAACCGCACTTCTTTATTCGTTTCTCCCTCGGGCAGGTACACGTTGTAATTACTCCAGTATTTGGTCGGCACTACGCCTGAGGTTGACACACTTTTTACCCGCGAATCCCGGTTGAGCTCGTCCAGAATGGGCTTGAACTGGCTGGTCGCCAACTCCTCGTTGCGAAACTGCAGATTGGAAGAAACCACCAGCACATCCCGGTGTTCGAAACCCATATCGGCCTGGCGCATAAAACTAACCTGTTTACGCACCGTAATGGCACCGATCACCAGCCCGAATGCGATCACAAACTGAACCACGATCAGCGTTCCGCGCGTCCAGCCTTTTGACGATGTTTTATTCGAAAGTTTCCCTTTAATGGTATCTCGTAAGTCCAGTTTATTAAGATAAACGGCGGGGTAAGTCCCTGCGATGACCGCGATCAGACTGATCATTCCGGCCAGCGTCAGAAAAGTTGCATAATCCTTTTCCCAGCTTAATACCAGCTGCATTCTGCCTTGCCGGAATTCGTTGAACTGCGGCACGAGATAGGTCACGCCCACGAGAATGGCGAGTCCGAGAGAAGCAGCGAGCACAATGCCCGACTCCGTCCAGAATTGAAACAGGATCTGCTGTAAAGTCGAGCCCGTCACTTTCCGGACCGCTACTTCTTTCGCGCGGGTGAATGCAATGGCAGTATTTAGATTGAGCAGGTTAATGCTGATAATCAACAGAATAAAAACAGAGATCGCGATGGCGCCATAAATCATCCATTTAAATCCAGGGTTTTCCTGATGAATGTATTCGGTTAATGGTAAAATATGCAACTTCCGGCTCTTCGTTTCTGACCCAAAATGTGCCTTGGCAAACTGTGGAAACTGCTTTCCCAGCTTGGTAACATCCGCATTCTTATCCAGTTTGAGATACACCGTGGAGAAGGTATTGTACCAGTCGGCGCTGCCGGCGAAGTTTTTATCTGCTTCCAAAACCGAGATCGGCAGGAGTACATCAAATTGCAGGGATGAATTTTCAGGGACCTGTTCCAAAACGCCGGTAACCGTAAAATTCAGCGTATCATTAACCGCCACATTCTCTCCCACCGGGTTTTTTTCACCAAAAAGAGCTTGCGCAACCTGTTGATCGATGACAATGGATTCTCTTCTTTTTAATGCCGTTTTTGCATCCCCATATTTTAGTTTAAAAGAAAAAACCTCAAAAAAGCTCGTATCCACATATTTCGTATTCCGCTGAATATCTTTGCCTTTGTAATTGATCCACACGTTATTCCAGCCCTGGAAATGAGTACCGGTTTCTATTTCCGGATACGTTTTTACCAGTTGACCAAGAATCGGGTGCATAGTCTGATTATACCGTCCATCTTTCCCCTCGGTCTGGACAAAATAGATCTGGTCGTTGTCTTCATGAAACGTATCCCAGGTAAGTCCGCGCAGGATAAAAAGAATGAGCACCCCGGCACTGGCGAGCCCCAGCGAAAGCCCCAGCAAATTAATCCCGGTAAACAGCCGGTTTTTCCAAAGAGTACGGAAGGCGATTTTGAAGTAATTGTGGAGCATGGTGGTTAGCTTTTTAGCTGTCAGCCCTTAGCTGTTAGCTGTTAGCTTTGTTTATTTCATTGTACATTTTGTACTTAGCCGGCTTCGAGAAGCAAGATTAAAAGCTAATGACAAATAGCTAACAGCTAATCGCTCCTCAGCGACCTCACCGGATTCATCAATGCTGCCTTTATACTCTGATAACTGATTGTCAACATTGCGATGATAATGGATGCAGCTGCGGCGAGTGCGAAGATCGGCCAGTTTATCTCAATTCGGTATTCAAATCCTTGCAGCCATTTATTTACGGCATAATAACCTATTGGCGAGGCAATTGCGATTGAAATTAATACCAAAATAATAAAATCCGCTGAAAGCAGCGAAACGATTGCGGTAACCGATGCCCCAAGTACTTTACGAATACCGATTTCCTTGATCCGACGCTCTGCCGTGAAAGTCGCCAACCCGAATAAACCAAGACATGAGATTAGCAATGCAGTGACTGTGAAGGTGTTGAACAACGTAGCGGTGCGCTCTTCATTTTTATAAAGCTTGTCGTACGTTTCGTCCAGGAACGTGTAGTTCAATGCATAGTTCGGGACCATTTCGTCCCATACTTTGCCGGCCGCTTTAATGGCCTCCGCATCCTTTCCCGGCTGCGCTTTTACATAAATCCCCAGACTCCAGCTTGTGTTATTAAATAAAACCAGCGGCTGGATTTTCTCCCGCAGACTTTTGAAATGAAAATCCTTCACAACCCCGATCACATTTCCCTTCATCCCCTGAAAGTCAAACCTTTGGCCGATCACCGGCTTCGGTAAATTGAGCTTTTTGACGGCCGTTTCATTCAGTACCACATTGGTTTTATCACCGGGCCGGGTTGCGTCGAACCAGCGGCCATCGACCAGTTTTAGTCCAAACATTTTTTGAAAATTATCTTCGACGGCAATTTGCGAAACGGTTGGGGCAAAGTCTTTCGGGCGTCCGTCCCAATCGTAGGAACCGGAAGTACTGCTGCCGATCTGGACAATGCTCTGACTGCTCACGGTGACGTCTGCAATGCTGGATTCATTGAGTAACCTGGCCTTCACAGTGGCCGGGTCAATTTTCGGTTGCATACCCCACGGCAGGCGGAATGTAAACGTATGCGCACGTTCGTACCCCAGCTCCTTTTCCCGGATAAACTTCATTTGCTTCTGCACAACCAGCATGGAAATAAGGAAAACAATCGCAACCGTGAACTGAACGACAACCAATCCTTTTCTGAAAACGGAACTGCTGGCACCTAGTACATTAGTACCTCTCAGGGTCTCAAAAGGTTTAAAGGACGATAGCAAAAGCGATGGGTAAACGCCTGTCAATACGATAGCAAAAAGAGTAGTACCCAACAAAATGGCCCACAACACCGGATTGAAAAATGATATTTCAAATGTCTTCGCGGTGACGCTGTTAAAAACCGGTAACAGAACATAAATCATACAAAAGGAAAGTACCAATGCGATCAGGCAGGTAAGAATCGACTCGGTCATAAATTGACCAAAAAGATGCGAATGCTTTGCGCCAAGCAACTTTTTAACCCCTACCTCTTTCGATCTCACACTCGCCCGGGCCGTGGTAAGATTTACATAATTGATACAGGCTACAAGTAGGATGACAAATGCCAAACCAAAGAAAACATAGACCGTTTTCCGGTCACCCTTGCTTTGATCCGCGCTCTGAATATTGTTGTTGAAATGCATATCAGTCAACAACTCGGCTTCCAATACCGTGTCTGTCGACGATTTTCCGTCGTCTTTCTTTTTGAACTTGGAGATGATAGCGGTCAGCTTTTTGCCCAGCTTTTTCAGGTCGGTATTTTCCTTGAAGACAATGAAAGTCTGGTAGTTGAAGTTGTTCCAGGTATTGTCGCTTTTAAATGTTTCAGGATTGGCCAGATAAGCCGAGATTGGCAAAATGAAGTCATATTGAAAACTGGAATTGGCGGGGTTATTTTTGTAAACTGCCGAAACCGTGTAGTCCAGCGTATCGATCCGGATAATTTCCCCGGCCACTTTCGACCTTCCAAAAAGCTGGATAGCCTTGGCCTCCGTCATCGCTATATTTCGAATACCGGAAGCGAATGCCGCTGGCGATCCGTCCACGAATTGGTAATCAAACGTCTCGAACCAGTTCGTATCTGCATAAGTGGCATTTTCACCGTTGACCTTTCTTCCATCGATGATCATAGACAGGTCCCCCTTAGAACTTTCCCGTGTCACCGATTCGATTTCGGGTAAATTCTTTACCTCCGCCGATAACGGCAGTGGCGTGGTCTGCCAGTGCCAGGTCTCCAGCTTGCTCACCGAGTAATGCGTGATAATCCTGCTGATCCGGTCCGACTTTCTGTGGTACGTATCAAAACTGAGCTCATTTTGAACCCATAACAGAATAAAAACCCCCGCCACCATCCCACCGGTGAGTCCAATGATGTTGAGAGCCGTAAAAAGTCGGGAACTGTAAAGATTCCGAAAGGCGATTTTGATGTGGTTTTTGAGCATGGTTGTTGGCTTTTAGCTTTTAGCTTTTAGCTTTTAGCTTTTTGTCATTGCCTGAAATAGGTTGCCTTCAGAGAGCAAACTATCATGGGCGATTTAAAATTAAATTCGAAAAAAAGTACAAAACTGAAGATCCGTCAATATCGGATTTTCAGCGA
>NZ_JAJUXH010000024.1 GCF_021390245.1 Dyadobacter sp. CY323
GAAACAGGAAGTTCCGCCGGAGCTGTTTTCAGTTTCTTGCCGGAGCCAAATCTTCGTTTAGTCGCACTTTTTAGAAACAGGAAGCTCCGCCGAGCTGTTTTCAGTTTCCCAGAAGTGTCCCAAACCTCATTTGCTCCATGTCGTTTACCACGCAAAACATCTCCCATTCAGCCGCAGAGCGGCTCCCTGTTTCTAGCAAAAAATAACCTATTGGGGATTATGGCCCCAGGGGGGCCTCCTGTTTCTAGAAAATGATCAATATTGATTACAAAGTGGGCCCCAGCGGGGCCTCCTGATTATTTGTCGGGTTTCAGGAGGCTCCGCCGGAGCCCAATCTTCGTTTAGTCGCACTTTTTCTAGAAACAGGAAGCTCCGCCGGAGCTGCTTTAAGTTTCCCAATGGAGCCCAATATCTTCGTTTAGTCGCACTTTTTCTAGAAACACGAGGCACCGCCGGAGCTGTTTTCAGTTTCGAAGGAGCCAAATATCCTTGGTTAGTCACACTTTCCAGAAACAGGAAGCTCCGCCGGAGTTGTTTTCAGTTTCCCAGAAGTGTCCCAAACCTCATTTGCCCCATGTCGTTTACCATGCAAAACATCTTCATTCAGCCGCAGAGCGGCTCCCTGTTTCTAGAAAAAATAACCTAACTGGAAATTATGGCCCCAGCGGGGCCTCCTGATCACTTGTCGGGTTTCAGGAGGCTCCGCCGGAGCCTAATCTTCGGTTAGTCGCACTTTTTCTAGAAACAGGAAGCTCCGCCGGAGCTGTTTTCAGTTTCTCCGCCGGAGCCCAATCTTCGTTTAGTCGCACTTTTTCTGGTAACAGGAAGCTCCGCCGGAGCTGTTTTCAGTTTCTCCGCCGGAGCCCAATCTTCGTTTAGTCGCACTTTTTCTGGAAACAGGAAGCTCCGCCGGAGCTGCTTTAAGTTTCCCAATGGAGCCCAATATCTTTGGTTAGTCACACTTTCCAGAACAGGAAGCTCCGCCGGAGCTGTTTTCAGTTTCCCGAAGGAGCCAAATATCCTTGGTCAGTCGCACTTTCCAGAAACAGGAAGCTCTGAAGGAGCTATTTTTATCTGTTACCGAAATTTCGTTACCTCCAAAAAAACCAATTTGCATTACTCATTCGATCTCCCGATTATCGCATTCCTTTATAGTTGGAATATGAAAAAAATCGAAAGTACTGCCCTGTTATGGCGCGGGATCGGCGAAAGCCCCACGGAGTGCTCTAACTTGCATTAAGGACACCTTAGACAGGGCTTTCATCCATCCTTTAAAAAGTTAGTGCCAATGCAAACACAAATAAACTCCCCAGAGTCTGCGGACTCGACGTGCATGGCCTACGGTCAACAAGTGAAGGAATTGCTAAGCATGCCCGTGGAACTCAACGCGCGGGAATTGATTTTCAAAAGCTAACCCCCGCAGTAACCTGTATCGTGTTGGTTTTCAGTTTATCATAATAGAGGGCATCCTCGCGCTGTTCCTTCATTTCGTACGTGCCGAAACCCTGCTGCAATCGCACGGAGATGGGGATGGTTATCTTCCAGATGTCAATTTCTACTCCGGCTGCTGCGGTAAGTACAATGGGGTCATTGTTGGTGATGGGGTCGAGGTCGGTGGTAATGTCTCCGCCGCTGCACCCTGCCACACCGCAACCATAGCCGGCATTTCGGATCGTCAATGCTTTCCGTATCCTGAGCGTGGGGCCGACTTCGGCAAATGGCCGGCTCCAGCCAGAGCTAAATGTGTACCTGGCGAGCAATGGAAAATGAAATGCTTCCCATTTCCAGGTCCTTTCCCGATATAATTGCGTATTGGCACCTTCGGAAGTAAATAGCCGGAAGCTATTGTAGCTCGGCTGGAAATGCAGTGAGAAGCCCTGCGGCTGCTTTGATAATGCGTAACGAATATCGAGCCCGGCTGTAATGCCCGAGATATCGTCGAGCTTTGTGTTCGTAAAAATTTTTCCAAAAAGCTGCGGCCCGCCATAGATACCCGCCCCAAACTTTCTGAATGCGTGTGTTTGCTGCGCGTTGACGCTGCTGGTAATGAGGAGAGATGAGAGAAGTAAAATGTGAAATGGTTTCATAAGTTGTAGGAACGAGTTTTGGTTTTATCCGGACAAAATGCGTTGAGAAAAAGTTGGAAGGTTTGCCGAAAATCTTGTTGTTATTCTCAATTTATAATAAAAAATAGAGTATATAAGTAACTTATAATACATCTGAGTCTTTTATTTACTCACAACAAACATTTCTGTCATGCAAAGATTTTCTATTCTCTTCATGCTTGCCGTCTTGCCCGTTATGCTTCATGCTCAGGGTAAATCTTATGTTGTAAATGGCAAATTGGGGCCATCCCGTGCGAAAATGGTGTTCTTGTATCTTCCCAATCCTACGACCGGGGCTGTCAAATTGGATTCCGTTCCGCTTTCTTCGGATGGTACGTATACCTTCAAAGGTTCTGTAGAAGTCCCATTCAAGGCCGTTTCTTATACCACCCCCGATTACAACCGGATCGAACTTTACATTGAGCCAGGCTATATTGAAGTGATAAGTAAGGATTCGCTGATCAACGCAGTAGTAACCGGTGGGCCTGTAAATAAAGATTTCAATGAACTCAGGCCACTTATAAAACCGGTGGAAGCAAAAGGCATGGCCATTAACAAAGAGGCGCGTGCCGCGATGGCCGCTTCGCCGGAAAAGGAGAAGGATAAAGCGTTTCGGGAAGAATGGGGAAAAAAAATAAATGCGGTTGGAGCGGAGTTGAAAACGGTTTACAGAAAATTTATCAAAGAAAAGCCCGATAACCTGATCACAATCGATGCACTGCAATTTATTGTGGGTTCAAACCCTGAGTTGGCCGAGGTAAGTAACATGTTTAATGGATTAGGAGAAAAAGCCCGTAACAGTGAAATGGGCAAAGCATATGCGAAGGAACTGGCTGCTCTCAAAAGTGTCGGCATCGGTGCCATGGCTCCGGATTTCACCCAGCCCGATACGGACGGTAAACCGGTTTCACTGAAAGATTACCGGGGGAAATATGTGCTCGTGGATTTCTGGGCCAGCTGGTGCGGACCATGCAGGGCAGAAAATCCGAACTTGCTAAAAGCCTACAATCAGTACAAGGACCGCAATTTTACCGTTCTAGGCGTGTCCGTCGACAAGCTCTCCGCGAAGAATGCCTGGTTGAAAGCCATTGAAAAAGATGGGCTGACGTGGACGCAGGTTTCGGAGCTGAAAGGCTGGCAAACAAATGTTTGTAAACTATATAATGTAGATTCCGTCCCGAAAAATTTCCTGATCGGCCCGGACGGAAAAATCATCGCATTGAACCTGAGAGGCGAGGGGTTGAATAGTAAACTGGCTGAGATTTTTGGGGGGCGCGGTACCTTCTGAAATGCCCTTTTTTCCTGCTAAGATTTGGGTCATTTGAGTATAGTTTGATATGTCAACTCAGGTTAAAGATGTTGTAGTAATGATCGAATTGAGCAGGTTCAGGTCTTTGATTGCCGCGCCCATGGTGTTATTAAAATACGCATAAACGGTTTTACCTTCATCGATCCAATCCTGAATGTGTTCCGCGTACTCGTATAGAAAATCGTTCTCATACTGACCTTTGTAATCTCCATTCGGCCCGTGAAAACGCAAATATTTAAAATTCGGACCGGACTCCAGAAAGCCCGGGGCGGAACCAGGTTTGTCGTGGGTAACGATCTGATAACCAAAATGATCGATTAACTCAAAAATATCGTCCTCGTACCAGGAACTGTGCCGGAATTCCAAAGCCACTTTCCATTGGTTTTCAGGATTGGCATCTGAAATAGATACCAGCAATTTTTCCAGTTGCGGGCGCATAATGACCTTTAACGACGGCGGAAACTGAACGAGCAGACAGCCTTTTTTGTCTCCCGCATGATCGATCACCTGCATAAACCGGGCTACACTTTCCGGGTCGAAAAGCAGGCCTTTGTTGTGGGTAATATCCCTCCACAACTTGAATGTAAATTTGAAGTTTTCCGGAACCTGCGATGCCCAGTTCCTTACTGTCGACGCGAGCGGGACTTTATAAAATGAACTGTTAATCTCAATGCTGTTGAATAAAGAAGCATAGTACGTCAGCCGACTTTTATCCTGAAATTCCGGGGGATAAAATTGCTTGTTCGGTACCGGTAAAACCAGTCCGCTCGTACCGGCATAAAATCGGGTAGTGTGGTTTTCAGACATGGATATAGGTCAAATGTTGGTTTTTCCCATATCAGCTAAAAATCATTCCAAGCCTATTCGCTCCGCAAACTCTTCACCGGATCCAGCAATGCAGCCCGGATAGCCTGGTAACTTACCGTCAAAAGCGATACGGCAATTGCCATTACCCCGGCAAGCGCAAAAACCCACCATTGCATCCTGATCCGGTATGAGAAATCGTTCAGCCAGAGGTTCATGGCGTACCATGCAACAGGTATGGCGATAATAATGGCGATGCCGACGAGGATGATGAATTCGCGTGAAAGCAATGCGGTAATGCTCAGCACCGATGCCCCGAGCACTTTTCGCACCCCGATTTCTTTCACCCGGTTTTCGGCCATGTAGGCGGCCAGACCAAACAGTCCCAGACAGGAAATGAAGATCGTGAGTCCAGCAAACAAACCGGTGAGCGTCGCAATGCGCTGCGTATCTTCAAATTTCATCGCATAGTCCGCGTCCACGAAATGATATTCAAATGGGTAGTCGGGATTATATTGTTTGAAAATGGATTCTACGCTTTTCAGTTGCTCCGCTGCCGGTTTTGTGGCACTGAGTTTCATATGGATTACATTGAAATAGCTCTGCGCGCCCTCGATCACCATCGGCCGGGAATGATCATATGGTGAGCCGATTACAAAATCTTTAATCACACCGATCACATGATACTGCCTGCCATTGTCTGTCACAAGCTGTCCGACCGGATCTTTAAAACCCATTGCTTTGGCAGCCGATTCGTTGAGGATCATGGCCGCTGAATCGGACGGAAACTGGGTAAGGTCCATATCGCGACCCTGTAAAAGATGCAATCCGGCCGTTTTGATCAGGTGCTCATCCTCGCTGAAACGCTGGAAATCGATCTTGTCTTCCTGATTCTTTCCTTTCCATTCAATTCCCCACGTATCGCTGGAAACGGAGCTCAGCGGGGAGGCCGTTTTGGTGACGGAGGTTGCTATGCCCGCATTCAGTAGCTCACTTTTGATCTGCCGGTAGTTTTTCGAAAGATCCCCTGTGAGCCAGTTATATACGACTTGTCCGCGGTCATATCCCGCGTCGCGTTTTTGCGCATAGCGGATCTGCTGCACCACAATGAGCGTGGAAATGATGAGGATGATCGCGAAACTAAACTGCACGACAACCAGTACCTTCCTCGGACTTACCGCCGCATTGGTTCTCTTAAATGTCCCTTTCAAAATGGCGATCGGCTTGAAGGATGACAAGAAAAATGCGGGATAACTTCCGGCAATGATGCCTGTAAAAACGATGAAAATCAGAATCCCGATCCAAAAGAAACCATTGGAGTAGGGCAGTTCCAGGTTTTTGTTGATCAATGAATTAAAACCTGGAAGACTGGCCATGACCGCAATGAATGCGATGATACCCGCAATGAATGCGATCATCACCGACTCGCCGATAAACTGTGCGACAAGTAAGCCTTTGTTTGCACCGGCCGTTTTGCGGATGCCCACTTCCTTCGCACGTTTTTCGCTGCGTGCCGTACTCAGGTTCATGAAGTTAATGCAGGCAATGAACAGGATGAATGCCGCGATGATGCCAAAAAGCCGGACGATCGCAATCCTTCCGCCAACCACTTTTCCATTTTCGAAATTAGAATAGAGATGCCATTTGCTGATCGGGTGAAGAAAGATTTCCTGCTCCTCGGTTTTATTGGAATGCCTGATCGTGATATCTTCGATTTTTTTGGCAAACCGTTCCGGATTTGTGCCCGGTTTTAGCTGGATATACGTGTTCACCGAATTATTGCCCCACATGTCATCGTCCTGCCCGGTTTTTTTCATGTATTCCCAGGGCAAAAGATATTCGAATGTGAATGATGTATTCGTCGGCAAATCCTTCATGACACCGGTGATCGTAAAATTATCCTTGTCGATCGTGATTGCCTTATTCAACACATCTTCGGTGCCAAACATTTTTATAGCCATCTTCTGGGTTACCACCATCGAGTTAATGGAATTCAGCGCGGTCTTTGGGTCACCTTGCAGTAATGGGAAATCAAACATTTGCAGAAAATCCGCGTCCGTGGTCATCGCCTCGCTGGATATTTTTTTGTCACCGATACGGGTTACATACCAGCGTGAGTAGTTGCGGGAAGTAGCCGTTATTTCGGGGTATTCTTCTTTCAGAGTGGGGCCAAGTATCTTAGGCGTATTGTCCCAGCATTGTAGCTTACCATCAAACTCGCCCCGGTTCCACGCCATGTACAGCTGTGATTCATTTTTATGAAACCGGTCAAAACTTACTTCATTATACATCCAGAGCAAAATGAGCAGCGCACTCGCCATCCCGACAGAAAGCCCGAGAATGTTGATTGCCGAGAAACTCTTGTTCCGGAGAAGATTACGGAGTGCGATCTTAATGTAGTTCGTGAGCATAAGTCTGGGGCTATGAGATTAGGATTTTGAGTCAAATAACTTGCCACAAACGGTACTCATTCATAACCAGTAACTTATGACTTTATGAGAGTTGAAAGCCGTTCGTTTACGGACAGTCGGCGTTCAACGGGGGACAATGCATTCACATATTCTCCAATCCAGCAGTTCCGCCACAACTTATCCGGCCGCGGAAGTTGCCGTATATGCATTTATGTTAGCTGGATTGATGAAAAAAGGATTTGCAAGATAAAATTATTTGCTCTTTATTTGTCTATCGGTTTAGTAGAGTAATCTTATTTCCACCAATAAGATTTTTAAGACTAGTTATCTGCTTCATTCAAAAGTGTATAATTATAAAAGAAATTAGAGGTGGAAAACGTCAGACATTTACCGGATCAGGATCTTCTCACTGCTTTCCAAAAAGGCTCCCAGAGTGCTTTTGAAGAAATTCATGATCGCTATTTCAACCGGTTGTATTTGCATGCGCTTAAAATGCTGAGGGATGAAGAAGCATCGCAGGACACCACATCAACTCATTCGCTACTTTCTGGAAGAAGCTGCGATCGATAACATCTCTGAACGAAATGACGAGGAAACGCTTTTCGGATTATTTGAAGCAGAAGTAAACAACCTGCCGCCTCAAATGAAAGAAGTTGTTGAGCTCCGTCTCCACGAGGAATTGTCTTACTATGCGATTGCTACGAAACTTTCGATTTCCGACAAGACCGTCAAAAAGCAAATCAAAAATGCAATTAAGGTGCTGAAAATGAGGATTATGCATTGGAGGTCGAATCTGGCAGTCGTGTCTGTTTTATTTTTTACCTGAAAGTGTATAAACAAAAAGGGGATTTGAGTAAAGCCGGAGAATATGCCGAAAAGCTAAAAAACGCGACCGTAAATGGTGATAAAAGCTTGTATCCGTTGTAAACGGATCGACTATCAGGGCTCCCACAGCTCAATTTTGTTGCCTTCTGCGTCCATAATGTGTACAAACTTTCCGTAATCGTAAGTTTCAATGTCGTCCAGGATGGTTACTCCGTTTTCTTTGAGTTTGTTTACCAGTCCCTCCATGTTCTGAACCCGGTAATTGATCATAAATTCCTTTTTTGAAGGCGCGAAATATTCATCACCTTTTTTGAAGGGACTCCATTGAAGTGAGTCGATCTGGTCCGGTTTGTCAAGGTTTCTGGATTCGAAACTCACCGAGCCCCATTCGCTGATTTCGAGCCCCAGATTTTTGGCATACCAATCCTTTGTGTCTTTTGGATTGTCTGAAAAAAAGAAAATGCCGCCGATCCCAGTCACTTTTGGTGTTTCATTTGTTTCGTCTTTCATGTCGTTTTTTGTATAGATCATTTAAACTGATTCATTCCTGTAAATTCTGAAAGTTCACGCAAAAAAATGTCCGTCAGCACCAAATAAAAAATTTTAAAAATATTAGTCTATAACATTGGTAGATTAAATAAATTATCTAAATTTGTTCCTCAGCCACCACCATCGTACCGATTGCTTCTTACCTGCGGGTAATGGGCAGCGCATATCTCACTTAACCAAATCGTGTTATGAAAAAGGATTACAATCGCTTTATCTGGCTGGCTGGAATTTATCTGTTTTCAGCATTTACATTTAATGACAGCGCGTACGAAGAACAGATCCAGCAATGGCACCAGAAAAGGGTCGAAAGCCTGAAAGCCGAATCGGGCTGGCTTAATCTGGCGGGCTTGTTTTGGCTGGAAGAAGGTAGCAATACGTTCGGGGGAGATGAAAAAAACGACATTTTGTTTCCAAAAGAAGGGAGTAATCCTTTTCTGGGGGAAATCGTGCTGGACAAAGGCAGGATTACCCTGAAAGCCAATCCGGATGCGGAGATCTACAATGGCGAGACACGGGTAGATCAGCTGGATATTTTCCCGGATGAAAAACCAGTGACCTTGAAACACAAGCAATTACGTTGGTTTGTCATTAAAAGGGGTGAAAAGTATGCCGTTCGTTTGCGGGATTTGGAAAGTCAGTATCTGAAAGAATTTTCGGGCATTGAACGATATCCGGTACAAGAGAACTGGCGGGTAAAAGCCAGATTTGAACCTACGGAAGGCAAAAAAGTTTCCATTACGGACATCACAGGCCGCACTGCCGACCAGGATTCACCGGGTACGCTGGTATTCTCGGTGAAAGGAAAAGAATACCGCCTGGACGCGGTGGGATCTACCAAAAACCTGTTTATCATTTTCGCCGACCAGACCAACAAAAAAGAAACCTATGGAGCCGGCCGCTTTCTGTATTCGGCTGTGGAAGAGGATGGTACCGCCTGGCTGGATTTCAACAAATCCATCAATCCACCCTGCGCATTTTCTCCCTACGCAACTTGTCCGCTTCCGCCGAAGCAAAATAAGCTGGCACTGGTTGTTTCCGCCGGTGAAAAGCGTTACGGCGAGCATTAATTAGGTTCAGCTCTCCCGAACCCTTCACCTTCTTTCTTTTATTCCCTGATCCGGAGACGCTATCGTCTCCGGGGATGGGATTGCATGTCCCAAATCAGACTTATTACTACTCATTTAACTCCATAAAGAATGAAACAATACTACTTATGGCTTTCGCGTATATTAATATACGTTAATGAAGCGCCTATCTTGTCCATGCTGGTCACCGCGGCCTTCATTATTTTATCAAATGCATATTCTCCGGCTTTCGGCGGAATTTTGGAACCGCTGGATAAGGTCATTACGGGGACGGTCCGGGATAAGGAATCGGGGCAGGGTTTGCCGGGAGTTTCTATCATTGTGAAAGGAACTTCTAACGGTACCATTTCGGATCAGAATGGAAAATACCAGCTTTCCGTACCTGAAAAAGCAACTCTTGTTATTTCTTTCATCGGGTACGAATCGGTTGAAAAACCGGTTGAAAACCAATCTGAAATCTCGATCGGGTTGAATTCTGACACCAGGCAGCTCAACGAACTGGTAGTCGTCGGATATGGTACCCAAACGAAAGCCGAATTCACGGGTTCCGCCGTGAGGTTAAAAGGAGAAACCATAAAAGACCAGCCGGTACAAAGCTTTGACCAGGCTTTGTCGGGACGTGCGGCCGGGGTTAGCATTGCGCAGCCGAACGGTGTTTTAAATAATCCTCCGGTCATCCGTATCCGTGGCGTCAATTCCATCTCACTGAGCTCGTATCCGTTGGTGGTCGTGGATGGCATTCCCATTAACACAGGTAATGTGTCGACGAGTACGGCGGTTCCCAACAATCCGCTGGGCGACATAAACCCTGCTGATATTGAGTCGATTGATGTTTTGAAAGATGCTGCATCCACCTCCATTTATGGCTCGCGTGCAGCTGCCGGTGTGTTACTGATTACGACCAAACGCGGGAAAACCGGAAAGCCGAGGATCAGTTTCGAATCCTGGGCGGCGGCGTCGGAAGTGGTGCGGTTACCCAAGCTTTTAAATGCCGAACAATACATCGCCATCAAAAACGAAGCTGTTTTAAATGCGAAAATTTTGGGAGGCAATGAAAATAATGACAAGGTACCGGCTGCCTTATTTTTCCCCAATGAAAATGAGGATGGCTCCAACATCGACACCCGCTGGTACGATCACATTTACCGGACCGGCGTATCGCAAAACCATAATTTAAGCGTGTCCGGCGGCACGCAGGCCACGACTTACTATTTTTCCGCCAATTATTCCAAGCAAAAAGGTTTTTTGAAAGCCAATGAATTTAACCGTAAATCGGTACGTTTCAACATCGATCAGGAGGTCAGCCAATGGCTGAAAGTAAACGGCAGCGTTTCTTATAATACAAGCGAGAATTTATCTCCGTATGCCGGATCGCTCCCGGGCTCCAATTTCTTTCTCGTAGGAGTAGCCCGGCTTGCGACTGCATTGCCGCCCAATGTGCCCGCCTATAATCCCGACGGTACGTACAACATCAGCAAAACCAATCCCAATACGATCGGAATGGGGAACAACCAGGTGGTGAGCAACTGGGGAAACCCGGTAGCGCTACTGGATTTGAACAGCTATTCATCCGCCAATGACCGGATCATCGGAAGCTTTGGCGCTACCGCAAAAATCCTTAAAAACCTCGAATTCAGAACCACATATGCGATCGACCGGCTGCGGACTGAAACCAAAACGTTCGACAGCGCGATCCAGGGAAATGGATTTTCCAGCAGAGGAAATGCAGTGAACGTTTCGGCATTGCGCGACAATTGGAACTGGACAAACACGCTGACATTCAATCAGACTTTTGGGGCAAAACATTCCGTATCCGTACTCGCGGGCTATGATATCCAGAAATTCAACAATTCGGCCTGGGGTGCTTCCAGATCGCAAAGTTCCGACCCGTTTTTCCAAAATTACCAGGGAAACTGGGGCTCGATCGCGGCGTCCGGAAATGAGCTTGACGAGCGTGCGTATCTGTCGTATTTCTCACGTGTCAGTTATGATCTGGCCAAGAAATATTTTGTGACGATCAACTTCCGCCGGGATGGAAATTCCGCATTGGGGGCGGATAAAAAGTACGGGAATTTTGGCGGCGTTTCTGCCGGCTGGTCTGTTTCGGATGAGGAATTTTATAAAAACTCAAAACTGTCGGATGTACTCAGCGCGGTAAAACTGCGCGCCAGCTGGGGGAAAGTCGGGAATGGAAACCTGACAAATGCATTCAGCTCATTGGAATTGTATACCGGTTCACTGTATGGCAATGCACCAACCTGGGCACTTTCGCAGGCCGGAAATTCGGAATTGGGCTGGGAAACGAGCGAGCAGACGAACATTGGCGCGGACCTGGGTTTGTTCAACGATCGCATTCAGCTGGATTTTACGTGGTTTAATAACAATGTAAATGGGTTGATCCTCAGTGCGCCACAGGCAGTTTCCAAAGGAATTCCGGGTAATTCGATTTTAGGTAACGTCGGCTCGATGTACAATCGCGGGGTCGAGCTGGGTATCAATGCAACGCTGATCCGGTCGGATGATTTTTCCTGGAATGCTTCATTGAATTTCACAAAACTGCAAAACAAAGTCACTGCGCTGGCCGATGGGAATACGGACATTGTGGGTACCACGCACGTATCGTATGAAACCACCAATGTGACGCGTGTGGGACATTCGGTGGGTAGTTTATATGGGGCCAAAACGGCAGGTGTAAATCCGGAAAACGGACGCCGGATCTTCATTAATGGGAAAGGAGAACAAGTGCAGTTTAGCCAGGTAGTAGCGCCGGGACAAAGCAGCTGGACGTATCTCGACGGTTCCAGGGCAGCGGCCATTACCGGCGCAGATTACTATCTGATCGGCAATGCATTACCGAAATGGTACGGAGGTTTTTCCAACAATTTCAAATATGGAAACTTAGACCTGGGCATTAACTTTTCTTTTTCGGGTGGTAACCAGGTCATGAATGGAACGAGGGCTACGCTTTTGGATCAAAGAGCTTATAATAACTCCGACGAAATCCTGAAACGCTGGCAAAAACCAGGTGACATCACCGACATTCCCAGATTGGTTTACAATGATCAATTGTCCAGCGGCTCGTCGTTTCCGGTATCAACCAATGCAGAGAAAGCTGATTTTTTAAGACTTCAGAATCTGTCGCTGGGTTACCGCATTCCGGCTTCCGTTTTTGGGAATTCAGGCATTGGGCCGATCAGGATTTATGCGCAGGGTTCCAACCTGTGGCTGCTGACTTCCTACTCCGGTACCGATCCTGAATCTTCGGTAAACGGGAATTCAAACACCACGCCGGGCATCGAGAAAAACTCGGTAGGACAAGCCCGCACCTTTACATTGGGTGTTAACCTCAGTTTTTAATTTAATCCGACATCTGATATGAAGATCTTTAGAACAACGAACAACCCTACCCGCATTTCGCTCCTGTTCACACTTGCACTCACGTTCAACGCCTGCGACCAGAAGGAGCTTTTGAACCCCAATCCGGAAACCTCCATTACGGGCGAAAATGCATTTCAAACTCCCGAGCGAATCCTGGGGCTTGTGAATGGGATTTACAAATCGGCCAAAGGCGGCAATTTTTACGGGGGCAATTATTACACGTATTCGGAGGCCCGGGGCGAGGAATTCATCAACCGGACCAGCAATACATTTACCGCATTCGAGGCCTGGAACCAGACACTTAATGCAAGTTCAAACTTTATAGCAGGTTTATGGGCATCGGGTTATGAGACGATCAATAATGCCAATATTCTGATCAAAGGCGTGACAGATCATCCCGGCATTGTGACCGAAGCACTTGGAAAACAATACATTGCGGAAGCGAAATTCTTGCGGGCTTTGAGTTATTACAGTCTCGTTACATCTTATGCCAGACCGTTTAACGAAGATCAGGGTGCTTCCAAAGGTTTGCCGCTCCGGTTGCAGGCCGAAACCACGACCGCAAATAACGGGTTGGCCCGCAGTACTGTTGCCGAAGTGTATGCGCAGATCATCAAAGACCTCGACGAGGCCGAAGCCGGCCTGCCGTTGAATCACAGTTCCTCGTTGCTGAATACCACCCGGGCGCACCGAAATACCGCCATTGCATTGAAAACCAGGATTTATCTCAATAGTGGGAAATACGACAAGGTGATTGAAGAAGCAAAAAAGATCGTTTCTGCGCAGCCGCCATTCAGCGCGGAAACCGGCGTGAAACACAAGCTGGAAAACATCGTGGAAATTTTCACGACAAATTATACGAGCAGCGAATCCATTTTATCCGTGCCCATGACCGAGCTGGACAACGTCACCGGGCAGACTTCTTTCCCGTATGTTTTCAATGCCAATTCCGAGTACAACCTCAATCCGACGGGAATCTGGGGAGATACGGAATGGCGGGCGGCGGATTTGAGAAGAACTTTCTCGAGAACAGCCTCGGGAGTTCAGTTTTTGACCAAATACAATAAACCGTCCCCATTCCTGGATTACCTGCCCATTATCCGATACTCGGAAGTGCTGCTCAACTACGCAGAAGCCGCTGCCCGAAAAGGCGACCTGCCTACCGCGGTAAAGCTGGTGAGCGCAGTGAGATACCGCTCGGATGCGGGCTACGTTTTTCCGAATGCTGCTGTGGGGACCCAGGCTGCTTTGGTGAATACAATTTTGAACGAAAGACGCATTGAGCTGCTGGGAGAAGGATTTCGTTCCAATGACATCGTCCGGAATCTGCGGATTTTTCCGGCCAAATCAGGCAATGGGTTGATCGCACCGGCCGTTGAACCTGCGCAGGCCAACTACATTTTCCCGCTGCCGAATACGGAGATCATTACTAATAAATTGTTGCTGGACTAGATCACTGCCGTCAAGTAGATTCCCAATCAGTAAGTCTTAATGCTGAAAAATTGTAATTCCTTTGCATTTTGAAGCATCACTCGGATTTATACTTACTGGCTCTTTTGAAAGACGGTGACATTAAAGCGTTTGACAGGCTTTTCCTCAAGTACTACAAGCTTTTGTGCGCCAATGCTTACTCGCTGTTGCGCGACGAACAGGAGGCGAAAGACATTGTACAGCTATTCTTCGTGGAAATGTGGGAAAGAAAGCTGTTCATGGGTCTGGAAGGAGATATTAAAGGTTATCTGTATCGTTCTGTTCAAAACAGGTGTCTGAACCAGCAACGGAAACAGCTTATGGACCAGAAAAGACAGGAAATGTTTATCCAGACGCTGGAATCGTTTGAAATGGAAGATCAATGGATGGAACACGAGCCTGTGAACCTGCAGGATGCGTTGCTGGCAATGCCCGGGCAAAGGCGCGAAGCATTACAATTGGTTTATCTGCAGAATAAGAAATACCGTGACGCAGCGGATGTTATGGGGATCAGTATCAACTCTCTCAAAACGCATTTGAAGATCGGATTGAGGGTTTTACGCGAGAAATTGAATAAATGACATCGGCATATCAGCATATACGGCAATTGTACTACGAAAACCTGACGGAAACGATCAGTGAGGAAGATTACGCGCAGTTGCAGTTATGGCTTAAAACGGACGAACATGTCCGGGCGATCTGGTCGGCTCTGGAAGAAGAAAGCGGTCAATTGAATATGCAAGCTTTCGTGGATGACATTGAGCCCGAAAAGGATCTTTGGAAAATAAGGGTAAAAGCTCCGGTCTCGATTTCCTTTACATGGAAGCTGGCCGCCGCCATGCTTGCCCTCGCCGCAATCTGGTATTTTGTCCCCAAAAAGCAGGATCAGCTTGCCCGTGATGTGAAAGGAAAGGAATATCAAATACCTGTTAATAATGGTATTACCCTGACAACGCCGAACGGAAAAGCCATCACGCTGACCAAAGACGGAACGCAGACGATGGAACTGGGAGATGTGCGGCTTGATAACAAAAGCGGGACTTTGACCTATTCGGGAGGAGCCCAGGAAACCACATTGAATGAACTGTACGTTCCGGCGAAAGAGAACTATGAGATCGTGCTGGCCGACGGGACAAAAGTCGCACTCAATTCAGAGACAAAATTGCGGTTCCCTTTCCATTTCGGAGGAAAGAGTCGCGAAGTTTATGTAGAAGGGGAGGCGTTTTTTGAGGTAAAAAAGGATGCGGGCCATCCATTTATCGTGCACACGGCACTGGCTGACATGGTGGTTACAGGCACCAGTTTCAATGTGAATACGTATGATAAAAAGTTTGTCAAAACCGCACTTGTCGAAGGAAAGGTGCAGATCAGAGCGGGGGAGCAACGGCCGATAGATTTGTTGCCAGGCTTTCAAGCGACCGCAAATGCCGGCAGGGATCCGGACGTTGGGCGGTTTGACGCCGATGAGGTTTTATCGTGGAGAAATGGAATGTATTACTTTCATAACCAGCCTCTTGGACAGCTGAGCAGCTTTATTGCGAGATGGTATGGGATTGAAGTGATTTTTGACCGTGAACAACTCAGAGTTCATCCGGTGTCCGGTCTGTTGGAAAAAGGGCGGCTCGATGAATTTTTAATAGACCTTAAAACAACCTCTGGCATCAATCATCATATCGAGGGCACGAAACTGCATTTAAAATAAAAAAATCTTCCACGTCCATTCACCCGGTTTGTTAAAAACGGTGTAGTTGTTTTGAAAGTAATAACTGACAAACACTAAACCCGTATGAAACAAATTTTATTCAAAGACTGGTGGTTATCCTCCAGTCACATCGCCCGGTACCTGGGCCTCGCCTTCATGTGCATTCTGATGGCCAACTCACATGCGCAAGCATTGGATGAGCAACAGAAAGTAACGATTTCCGGCAAGAACATCAGTTACCAGAAGGTTTTTCAGGCCATTAAGAAGAAAACCGGCCTGACAGTGTTTTACAGTAATGAGTTACTGAACGATGCGGAAAAGATCAGCCTGGATTTTCAAGACGAAGACCTGGAAACCGTTCTCGATTTTATTCTGCGCGAAAAAAAGATCGGATACGAGATCCGGCGGAATAAAGTGATCGTGCTTTCCCGGAAGTCGGAAAAGCAGGAAAGTTTCAAACCGTTGCCTACGCCGGCGGCTGCAAAAGAAGTGCGTATAGCTGGCAGGGTTACCGACGATAAAGGTGAAACATTGCCTGGCGTGAGCGTTTTACTAAAAGGTAGTCAGCGTGGAACCACCACCAGTGAGTCGGGGGATTTTGAGCTGGAAGTACCTGATGCAAATGCGGTCCTCGTTTTTTCATTTGTGGGATATCTGAGCCAGGAAGTCACTGTGGGAAACCAGGGCCGGCTGGACGTTACCTTGCTGGTAGACAACAAAGCTCTGGAAGAGGTGGTGGTAGTCGGCTACGGCACACAGGCCAGAGCTACGCTTACCGGCGCCATTGCAACCACAAAAGGGGAAGATCTTAAACAAAATCCGTCGGTAAATCTTTCCAATTCACTGGCTGGCCGTTTGCCCGGAATCATCGCAAGTAATCGATCAGGGCAACCTGGAAGTGGTTCCTCGATCCTCATCCGCGGGCAGAGCACATTGGGTAACAATAGTCCGCTGATCGTGATCGACGGGGTGTGGGGACGCGGTGGATTTGAGCAGATCAACCCGAATGACGTGGAAAGTATCTCCGTTTTAAAGGATGCTTCTGCCGCCATTTACGGTGCGCAAGCTGCAAATGGCGTTATTCTCATTACCACTAAAAGAGGGGCATCCGGCAAACCGGTTATCAGTTATACCGTCAACCAGGGTATCTCTCAGCCAACCAGGCTGGCGAAAATGGCGAATTCTGCTACCTATGCGGAGTATATGAATGAGTTGCTCAATTATCAGGGCCAGGCCGACCGGTTTTCAGCCGATGACATCGAGAAGTTCAGAAATGGGAGTGACCCTGATAATTTTCCCAACACAAACTGGCAAAAAGCGGCATTGAAAAATTTCAGCACGCAAAGTCAGCAGAATATCTCGGTACGGGGCGGGAGCGAAGAGGTCAGGTACTATGTGTCCGGAAGCTTTGCGAACCAGAACGGGATCTTGAAAAACAGCAACATCGATTACAAAAATTTTATAATCAGGTCTAATATAGACGCCAATTTATCTAAACACATCCGGGTAAGTCTCGACTTTTCGGCCAATCACAAAACGTCGGTCCTCCCGTCTATGGGCGTGGGTTCCATATTTCAGACGGTATGGCGCAATTATCCATTTTTGCCGGTTTACCATCCGAATGGATTGCCTGCACCCGGGATTGAACGAGGGGAAAATCCGGTGATCATGGCTTCGGATGCGGCGGGTTATGAAAGTCAGAAAGACAATATCTATCAGACCATGGCTTCCTTTGAGGTGAAAATTCCCTGGGTGGAAGGTCTTGCAGCGGATGGATTTCTGGCGCACGACCGGAATTATAATCCCTATAAACTGTTCAGGAAGCCCTGGAAAGTATATGACCGGAATGCAGCAACGGATGTTTATACGGAAAGATTGGGCGGTACCGTAAACCAGCCGACACTGAGGGAAGCGTTCACTACCTCCAACCGCACGACGTTCAACCTGCGTGCCAAATATGATAAGACGTGGCAGGCACATACGTTGAGCACCTTTGTCGCTTTCGAACAAACGGAGACCGTCGGTAACGATTTCTGGGCTTTCAGAAGAAACTTTCTCAGCAGCGCGGTAGACCAGCTTTATGCAGGTGGCGTAGCCGACAAAGACAACTCGGGAACGGCATTCGAAACAGCCAGGCGGAATTTTTTCGGAAGGGTCAATTATAATTTTCAGGAAAAGTATCTCGTCGATTTCAACTTCCGCTACGATGGTTCGCAGAATTTTCCGGAAGGTCGCCGATACGGTTTCTTCCCGGGTGTTTCGGCGGGATGGAGGTTATCCGAGGAAAATTTCATCAAGAATAGCCTGACTTTTGTCGATAACCTGAAACTGCGGATGTCTTATGGGAAAATGGGCAATGATCAGGTGGATGCATTCCAATATTTGTCCACCTATGCGTTTGCTGACGGCTACTATTTTGCCGAACCGACCACACAGCTTAACCGCGGGCTGACTCCTAATCCGGGCATTACCTGGGAAGTAGCAAAGACGGCGAACGTCGGTCTGGAAGCGACTTTCTGGAAAGGTCTGCTGGGAATCGAATTTGACGTTTTCAAAACAAGAAGAAACAACATTCTTACTGCCCGAAATGCATCTGTGCCTGCCTATACGGGACTTATTCTCCCGACGGAAAATATCGGGATCGTTGAAAACAAAGGTTTTGAATTTCAGGTATCACACCAGAAGCGAAGCCAGAAGCTTAGTTACCGGCTGGCAGCGAATATGTCTTTGGCAAAAAACAAGATCATTGACATAGATGAGCCGGCAAACCAGCAGGCGTGGCAGATGCGGACCGGATACTCGATGGGTACCAACCTTTATTACGATGCGGTCGGCATTTATCGCACCCAGGGAGAAATCGATAACTCGGCGCATCCTGTGGGAACGAGGGTTGGCGATCTGCAATACCGGGATGTGAATGGCGACAAGCTCATCGACGCGAAAGACCGCATCCGGACGGAGTACACGAATATCCCGCAAATGTCATTTGGGTTTACCGCCGGGGCCAGCTACAAAAATTTCTCGGTGAATGCATTGTTCCAGGGACAGGCGCGGGTCAGCCAATACATTTTTCTGCAGTCGGGATTAGCAGGGAACACTTTGCAGGAAATGGCCGACAACCGTTACCTGCCGGGCAGCATGGATTCCAAGTATCCCATTTTGCCTACTTATGAAGCTGAGATCAGTGGGTACCGGTCTACATTCTGGTTGAAAGATGCCAGTTTTTTGAGGCTCAAAAACCTGGAACTGGGGTACGATATCCCTTCCTCTATTTTGTCGAAAGTTAAAGTCAGTAACCTGCGCATTTACCTGAATGGATCGAACCTGTTTACCTGGGATAAACTGAAATATTTTGATCCGGAAGGCAATAGTGAGACGGGTGGATTTTACCCGCAGCAAAAGATTTTCAACCTGGGCCTAAACCTTTCTTTTTGATCCGAAATCATGAAAAACACCAATACTATAAAAAAGAACCGGCTGCTGACCTTGTTTAAAAGCCTTGCCCTGGCTGCAGTTTTATTTCCATTGAACAGCTGCGACGAGTCGTTCCTGGAAAGACAGCCTTTGGATAAAATATCAGAGGCGGATGTATGGAGCGACGAAAAGCTGATCGAGGCATTTGTGAATTCCTGTTATAACGTGCGCCACGGGTTTCTGGTGGACTATTATATGATGCCACTTAGTGACGAAGCGTACCGCCGGGGACGTGAAACGTACCACCTGATCAACCGGGGGGAACTTACGCCTGTAAATAATACTGCGCTGGACCACTGGAGCAACTTTTACGGGATAATCACGAACTGTAACATCTTTTTCAGGAATATTGACAAAGCGCCAATCGGAGAACCGGTCAAAAGCCGCATGATCGGCGAGGTGACCTTTATGCGGGCTTATGCCTATTTCCGGCTGATCAGTTTGTATGGAGGCGTTCCCCTGATCACTGACGTATTTGAGCTGAACGATGATTTCTCTGTAATGCGGAATTCATATGCGGAATGTTCGGATTTCATTGTGCAGGAACTTACGAAAGCCAGCGAACTTTTGCCGCTCACTTATACCGGTGCGAACCAGGGACGGGCTACGAAAGGCGCGGCGCTGGCATTAAAAGCGCGCGCACTCTTGTACTCAGCCAGCCCGCTCCATAATCCTTCCAACGACAAAGTGAAGTGGCAGGCGGCAGCGGAGGCGGCGAAAGCGGTAGTGGACATGAATGCGTATAGTTTATATCCGAATTACAAATCGCTTTTTCTTACCCCATTTAACAGTGAAATTATCTGGTCACGGCAATTCAGGAATAATCAGAAAGTGGAGCATTCCATTGATCTTCATTTCTTTCCCAACGGTTCGGGCGGCTACGGACAGGTAAACCCGCTGCACAATCTGGTGGATGCATTTGAATTAAAAACCGGGAAGTTGCCCGCAGAAGATCCGGCCTACAATCCTCAGTCCCCATACGAAAACCGTGATCCGAGATTTTACGACTGCATTTTATACGACGGGGCCAAATGGCAGAACCGCGAAGTGGGCTCATATCTTCCCGGCGGGCCCGATTCCAGTGAAGGCGTGGAAGGCTGGAATGCGTCGTTCACCAGTTATAGTGTAAGAAAATTTGTGAATGAATCCATTGGCCGCCCGAGTGCGACCAACCTGGGCAATACGCCATGGGTGTTCATCCGGTATGCAGAAGTGCTGCTTAATTATGCGGAGGCAATGTATCAATTGGGTGATGAAAAAACCGCACGTGAATATGTGAACAAAGTCAGGAGCCGTGAAAGTGTGCAAATGCCTCCCGTCACTGAAACCGGCGCAAACCTGCTGAAAAGGATCCAGCACGAAAGACAAATTGAGCTGGTGTTTGAAGAACACCGTTTCTTCGATGTACGCCGGTGGAAAATTGCAATGGCGACCGACAATGAGGATGCAAAAAAGATGGTAATCACCCGTAATGCGGCCACAGGTGCGAAAACTTACAAAGTAGAAGTTTTTCAGCCCCGGTCTTTTAACGAGCGTAATCATCTGATTCCTATTCCTCAGTCTGAGATTGAGCGCAACGCGAAACTTGAACAAAACCCTGGCTACTAGTGTCCCGTTAAATTGAAAACAATGAAATACAACCTATTGATTATTTGTACCTGCTGTTTTTTGGGCTTGTCAACAGTGCTTTTTGCCCAGGAGGATCTTTCGGTTTACAGCTACTGGAAATACTACCAGAAAACAACCGATCAGCTTTTTTACAATGAGCTTAGCAACCGTGCTTTCGGGCAGCTGGAAAAGCGGGAAGCCGCCATTGCCAAACTGACTACAAAGGAACAATGGCAAAAACGGCAGGCGGAAGTCCGGGCGAAACTGGCGAAGTCAGTCGGCCCGTTTCCTAAAAAAACACCGTTGAACCCGGTAATTACCGGAACCTTGAAAAAGGAAGATTTTACGGTTGAAAAACTGTACTATGAATCCCGCCCGGGTTACCATGTGACCGCCGCGCTGTTTATTCCCGATAAACGGCAGGAAAAGGCTCCCGCGATCATTTTTTGCAGCGGGCACAGCGAGAATGGTTTCCGGAGCGAAGCCTATCAGCACCTGATCCTGAACTATGTGAAAAAGGGTTTCATTGTACTCGCATTCGATCCGATCGGGCAGGGGGAACGTATTCAGTACCAGCCGGATGAATTGAAAGAAGGTGCCACCGGTGAACATTCCTATGCCGGGGTACAGACTTTTGTTGCGGGACTGCCGGCAGCCAATTACTTTATCTGGGACGGCATACGCACCGTGGATTATTTGCTGACCCGAAAAGAAGTGGATCCTGCACGCATTGGCATCGCAGGCCGGTCGGGTGGGGGGACTCAGGGGGCATACATCGCTGCCATGGACGATCGGATCTTAGCCGCTGCTCCGGAATGTTACATCACTACTTTCGATAAGCTGATTAAATCGAATGGCCCGCAGGATGCTGAACAGAACCTTATGTATGGACTGGAAAACGGCATTGATATGGCGGATTTCCTGGAAGTACGTGCGCCGAAACCAGCATTGATCGTTGCTACCACGAGGGATATTTTTGCGATTCAGGGCGCGAGGGACAGTTATCATGAAACGAAAAAAGCCTATCAGGCTTTTGGGAAAGCGGAGCAGATTCAGATGACGGAAGATGATGCAGGGCACGCGTCCACGCTGAAAAACAGGGAAGCTACCTATGCCTTTTTTCAAAAATACCTGAACAATCCCGGAAGTCCGACCGATCTGAAAGTGGAAATGCTTACGGACAAAGAATTGCATGCTACGCCGGACGGACGGGTAATCCCATTTCTGAAAGGGGAGAGTATGTTTTCTTTAAATGAAAAATATGCAAAAGAACTTGCCGAGAAGAGAAAAAACGGTCGGAAACCGACCACTGATTTTCAAGCTGATCTAAGAAAGAAAGTGATCTCCATTTCCGGATTTGCAAAGTTTACCGGTAAAAACGACGTCGTGTTTTCCGGCCGGATGCACCGGGGGAAGTACGCGATTGAAAAATACCTGGTAAAAGGAAGCGGCGATTATTACATCCCCGTTCTGTGGCTAAAACCCGAAAAAGCTTCTGGAAAAACGGTTTTGCTGCTGAACGAACAAGGCAAAACAGAGGTTCTTCAAAAAGATAGACTGGCTGATCAGCTGGCAAATGCGGGCCATGAAGTAGTAGTTCCGGACCTGAGCGGCGTTGGTGAGCTTGGAAGCGGATTTATGAAAGGCGGCGATTCGGTGATCGACGAAGTCCCATTGAATCTTTGGTTTGCAGGTGTTTTGACACACAAAAGTCTGCTGGCGACCAGAGCTGAGGAGATCACGATCCTGGCGGATTTTATAAAGAGATCCGGGACGCCGAAAACGCTGATTACCGGCGCAGCGGTAGGAACCCTGACATCCGATCTGCTGCACGCCGCCACCATAGCCAATCCATTCCATAAACTGGTACTGATCCGGCCATTGGTATCTTACCAGTCCATTGCCGAGGAAAGACTTTACAAGCCCAAGTTTGCGCTATCGGCCGTGCCGGGCGCACTGGCTGAGTACGATCTTCCCGACTTGGTAGAGGTGCTGTCTTCAAAAGGACTGTTAGTGATTAATCCGGTCACCGCTACGGAGAAGGAGATTGATCACGACCGTGCGAACTCCATTTACCGTGAGGCATTGAAACAGGCACAACCCGGCGGTTTTGAAATTAAAAGCGGATTGAAATCAGATGATGTGACTAATTCTGTGATGTCGTGGATTAAGTAGCACGCTTCGCGGAATTTTCAGCCCACGTTCCCCTGGCGGAACGTGGGCTTTTCGCATTTAATGCCGTACGGCCTATGATTCATCCGGGAAGATAAGATCATAATATCGTTGTAATCATCGAGTTACATTTTTTATAGAAAAAATACGATCATTTGTTGGTATGGGAGATGTCTTTATGTCTATCGTATAGTGAACGAGCATGTTAACCCTAACCCTGAAATTATACGAGACAAGAAGATTAACTAAACCCCACAAAAAAAGCCGGCAATGTTCCAGCATTGCCGACTTCAAATTATCCCTGTATGATTGGCATCATTACCTCCGTGAGGAGGCGGGGACTGTTTTGCCAGTTTTCAATCTTTACAAAACAATCAAATCTATGAAGAAACATTTAAAGTACCGAGAGGTATTGCTTTGGACAATGCGAATAACAGCTACTCAACTCATGTTTGCCCTTTTGTTCTTGGGAAGTGGTTACGCGCGTGAGGGCAGCGCCCAATCCCTGCTTAGCCAGAAGATATCCATTTCGGCCCATGGGAGCGAAGTTAAAAAAGTGCTGAAAGAGCTTGAAAAAAAGGCGGATGTGCGCTTTGTTTTCAGTTCCAAGCTCATAAAATCCACAAGAAAAGTATCCGTTGCCGTTCAGGAAAAACCTTTATACGAGGTGCTGGATCAGGTCCTGACCCCGCTGGGATTGGAATACGAAGTGTCCGGGACCATTATTATCCTCAGAAGGTCGGAAAATTTGCCGGAAGCATCGCCCATTGACGCAGGTAATCCGAGAAAGAATGTTTCTGGTAAAGTGCTGGATGAAAAAGGCATCGGCCTACCGGGTGTAAGCGTTGTTTTGAAAGGAACCCAAACGGGAAGTCTGACAGATGCGGATGGCATGTTCACCATCCAGGTCTCCGATGAGCCGGCGGTGCTGGTGTTCTCTTTCGTGGGATATCTGAGTCAGGAAGTAGCGCTTGGGAGTAAAAGTGCCCTGGAAGTTGTCTTGAAAGTAGACGAGAAAGCGCTAAACGAAGTGGTCGTGGTAGGATACGGAAGTCAGAAGCGGTCTGACATCACGGGAGCCATTTCGTCCATTAATGTGAAAGATCTGGCGGGCGTTCCGTTGAGATCGATGGACCAGGCTCTGCAAGGCAGGGTGGCGGGTGTATTCCTGACACAAGGCGGTGGCCAGCCGGGAGCCGCCAACTCGATCCGGATCAGGGGCGGTAACTCGATAACCGGCAGTAATGAGCCATTATATGTAATAGACGGGGTGCCGATCTTCGTTGCTCCGACAGACGGGTCGTCCACAAGTTTGAACCCGCTGAACTCGATCAGTCCCTCCGATATCGCCTCCATCGAAGTTTTGAAAGATGCATCCGCGACGGCGATATATGGTGCACGTGGAGGAAATGGCGTTATTCTGATCACTACCCGCCGCGGGAAATCAGGGGAAAGCAAAATCGACGTAGACATTTCTTATGGTGTGCAGCGGGAGCTGAAACGGTACGATTTGCTGAATGCAAAGCAGTATCAGACGTTAGCGAACGAAGCAAGCCAGGCAGATGGCGGGCCATTGATTTACGATCCCGCATCGAATCCGGAAAACACGGATTGGCAAAGCTATATTTTCAGGGAGAATGCGCCCATTCAGGATTATAAAATATCTGCATCGGGCGGTGACAAGAACACGCAGTATTTGCTGACACTCGGATATTACAACCAGCAGGGGGTTATCAAACAAACAGACCTGGACCGTTATTCCCTGCGGTTGAACCTGGACCGGCAGATCAAGGAACGCATTAAGATTGGTACAAACCTCACATTCAGTAATGTATCATCCAAACGGAACAGGACATCCACCATTGTTACCACCGCCCCTAACTTGCCTGTTTATCAGCCCGACGGCAGTTACACCCGCTACGACCGGGAAGGAAATGGTTTCAACAATCCGGTGGGACTATTGAACGATGCAAGAAGTTTGAATAAAGTGTTCCGCGGACTTGGAAGTGCCTATGCCAATATCGAGCTGTTAAAAGGCCTCAACTTCCGCACTATGTGGGGGCTTGATGCGAGTTTTAATAAAAGCGATAGTTACACGCCGCAATCCGTTCACACCGGCGCGGAAGTGGGTGGTAATGCATCTGTGAGTACAAACCAGAACCTGGTTTGGTTAAATGAAAATACCCTTGATTTTACCAGGGTTTTCAATACCAGTCATAAGATCAATGTCCTTGCAGGATATACCCAGCAAAGTGCCAGGTATGAATCGCTGAATGCCTCTGCAACGGGATTTCTGAATGATAATACGGGTAGTAACAACTTAGGTCTCGGGAATCCGGGGCAGGCCACATTGCCTGGTTCTTCCACAGCGGCCTGGTCGATTTTGAGCTGGATCGGACGTGCAAACTACACATTCAACGATCGGTACCTGTTTACATTAACGGGCCGGTACGATGGATCTTCCCGTTTTGGAAATAACAACAGCTGGGGTTTCTTCCCGTCTGCCGCATTTGCGTGGAGGATCATCGAAGAACCTTTTATGAAGAACTTGAAAAACGTGAGCGACCTTAAACTTAGGTTAAGTCACGGAGTTACCGGAAATCAGGACGGGATCGGAAATTACCCTGCACTGGATCTCTGGGGAGCGGCCAACTATGTGTTGAACAATGTAATAGCCACGGGTATAACCCCGACGCAACTTGCAAACCGGCGGCTGAGATGGGAAAGTACGGCGTCTACGGATGTCGGTCTGGAATTAGGGATGTTCAACAACAGGCTTACTTTCGTGGTGGATGCTTATTATAAAAAGACATCCGACCTGCTTCTGAGTGTAAGTGTTCCAGCCACATCCGGTTTTATTAATGGGACCAAAAACATTGGCTCCGTTGAAAACAAAGGATTGGAATTCACGGTTAGCGGCGTTCCATTTGATGGGAAATTTACCTGGAACACCAGCTTTAATATTGCATTTAACCGAAATAAAATCCTGAACCTCGGTGTGAGCGACGAGCTGATCCCGGCGACCGATAAAAAATCGGCATTGTTGAAAGTGGGACAGCCTCTCGGGAATTTTTATGGATATGTCAGCAACGGACTTTTCCAATCCGCCCAGGAAGTATCCGAAGGCTCGCAGCCAATGGCGCAGGCCGGCGATGTGCGTTTTATAGATTTTAATAATGACAAGGTGATCAACGCCAACGACCGCAGGGTGTTGGGAAATGCACAGCCCAAATTCTACGGAGGGTTGAACAACACATTCTCGTACAAAGGTTTTGAGTTGTCCGTGTTCCTTCAATTCGTATATGGCAATTCCATTTACAATGAGAACATCCTGAATCTCGAGAACATGCTGGGCCAGGCCAATCAGAGTGTGGCGGTACTGAATCGCTGGACGCCGGAAAACAGAGATACCAACATTCCGAGAGCGACCACAACCAAACCTACGGGCGATCCATACGATCGGTATGTTGAAGACGGTTCCTACCTGCGTGTGAAAAATGTGCAGCTGGGCTACAACATCCCCCTGAAAAGTTCGAAGATCAGTTCTATTAAGGCATTTATCAATCTGCAGAACCTGTTTACGTTCACGAAATATTTGGGATTGGATCCTGAGGTGAACCGGTACGGAGGCAGCAATGTACTGCAAGGCTACGATCTGGGTGCTTATCCAAATGTAGGCACTACCACCGTGGGACTAAGTATAGGGTTTTAATTAAAGATCTAAATAAAAATAGTTATGCGTTCGATTCATATACTCGGATTGATACTGGCGATGGTAGCCACCTCTTGTGCGGAACTGGAACAGATTCCGGACGGAACGAATACCACAGTGAGCCTTTTTAGAAATCAAAAAGATGCGGAGGCGGCTGTGAACGGCATGTACTCCGCGCTTCAATCCCAAAACCTTTACAATCAATACAATGAAAACCTCCAGTCCCAGGGAACGGATGATGCCGAATGGGGATTTGGGCGTAACACCAACAATACCGACAAGCTGGCGGTGGACAAGTTCACCTACACAGCTTCCACGAACCTGGTGTATGCATACTGGAGAACCTTATATCAGAACATCAACCGCGCAAATCTGGCGATCAAGTACATTGACCCGATGAGCATTCCCGACGAAAAAAAGAAGCAGTATCTCGGTGAAGCGCATTTCATCCGTGGCCTGATGTTTTTTACATTGGTGAGGTTGTATGGAGAGGTGCCGCTCGTTCTGGAAGCGACCGAAGATCTCGACGATCTGGAAGTGGCGAAAGAATCCATTGACAAAGTGTATGATCAGATCCTTGCGGATTTTCAGCACGCAAAAACGAATCTTCCGCTGACTTATCCGGCTGTTGATAAAGGCAGAGCTACTAAAGGAGCTGCGATGGCGATGCTGGCAAAAGTCTATGTGACCCGTAAGGAATGGCAGAAAGCGGCGGACGAAACGCAGGAAATCATCGCGCTCGGAAGCTACTCGCTTTGGCCGACTTATGAAGAGGTTTTCAGGATTGCCAACAAAAACAACAAAGAATCGATTTTTGAAATTCAGTACCGCAGCCTGGGAAGCATTGGCAATAACAATGGTTCCACGTACAATGGTTTTTTCAGACCTCCGGCAAACGTTTTGCCACCTGCGGCGGGCAAATTTGCCGGCTACGGGGATAATCCGGTGACCGAAAACCATTACAAATCGTATGCTCCCGGTGACCAGCGAAGAGAGGTGAATGTGCGATATTTCCCGAATGCCCCGAAGTCAATTCTGTATCCTTATTATGTGAACAAATACCAGGATCCCAATGCATTCAACGTAAATGACGGGGGAAATAACTATTACATCGCCCGCTACGCCGACATACTGATGATGAGCGCGGAAGTACTGCATGAGCTTCAGCCGGGAAGTACCGTCGCTTACGACAGGTTCAACCAGGTAAGACGCCGTGCGTTTGGCGTGCCATCGAACACGCCGTCGGTTCACGATCTGCCCACCGGACTTACGCCGCAACAGTTCCGGGACAGCGTACTTGTAGAACGCAGACGGGAATTCGCATTTGAAGGCCACCGCCGGTTTGATCTTATCCGTATGGGTAAGCTGAAAGAGGCCATGACCAGGCAGGACCCTACCATTAAGGTGGAGGACCGGCATCTGCTGTTGCCAATCCCCCAGGACGAACTGATCGTCAATCCGTTGCTGAAACAGAATGAGGGCTATTGAAATGTTTCGGTTCACAAAAAATTGACTCTTAACTCATGAGTAAAATAGTGGCTTTTTGTTCCACACTGCTTCTGCTGGCAGTGATAGGAGGAAGTGTGTCGGGACAGTCCTGGCCGAAAGTGAAAGACGTCGACCTAAGCAAGCTAAGTCCGAATGATTTTAAGGATGACGAGCTGGATTTGCCTTATTATCTCAAACATTTTCACACCGTGGCGAACAGTGTGATCGAGAGCGGGCCCGACAAAGGGTATATATCCCTGGCAGTATGGAGAAGGCCGGTGGATAACAAGCCCTACAATGCCCGGATCATGGAAAACATCTTGTCCCTCGCCTATTTTTACGCAACAGACCGTCCGTGGAACCCCTATTTCAAATCGGAAGCGGTGAAAGTCCGCATGGAGGCGGCACTGGAGTTTTGGCTCAGAATGCAGCATAGCAGCGGGAAGTTCAGCGAATACGGGCCGGAAAAATGGAACCTGGCTGGCACCTCTTTTGCTACTTTATGCATGGGACGGACGTTGGAACTGCTTCAAAAATCGGGCGGCATTGATGCCCGGCTTTTCAACAGGGTGAAGGCTGCGCAACGGAAAGCGATCATGTTTGTGCTTGATGACGAAGAAGTTTACGAGCACGGGAAGAATTATACCAACCAGTACACAGCTTCCTTTCCCGGTGCGCTTGCCTATCTGAAGATGTATCCGGAAAAAGAAATGCAGGACAAATTCGAGCGCAGGCTTGAACAGACTGGAAAAGATTTTCAGAGTCCTGCTGGCTTTTTCTACGAAGCAGGAGGGACGGACCATGGCTACAACATGAACACGCATCACAGCAATTCGCGTATCATGTACGATTACACGCATGGTAAACCGATGGCCCGTGCGATTGAAAAGGAGGAGGAAAAATTCGTCGAGTGGTTAGCTTTCAATGCCGTGAAGGAGCCTGGGAGCAAGTACTTCACGCTGAACCGCGGCACCGAAACCCGGACGCCCGCACCCGTTGTGGCCAACTACATTGTGAAGAGCCCGCTGGGGGAACACGTGGAACTGCTGCGTGCTTTTACACCTGCCAAAGAAGAAATCACGGAAAATAACCGAAACAAACGAAAGGTTCTGACCGAAAAGTGGCCGGATGTGGGCAAGCTTGATACCTACTCGCCGACGAACTTGCTGCATCTGAACCGCTATCAGTGGAATCCGAGTAAAGCGCAGCAGGCAGCAGCGATGCGCAAATTGCCTTATTTAAGCAGGGAGCGGTTTACCCATCAGCGAGTGGATAGCAAAGTTCCGGTGGTTTTTACGTTTGTGAAACGCAAAAACTATTACGCAGCTTTTAATTCGGGCAAAGTTACGAGCAGCCGCCAGCGTTATGGGATCGGGTTATTGTGGGACCCCGTAGCGGGCACGTTTCTGCAGTCGCATGCTGCGACCAAGGATGCTGCCTGGGGGACCAAAGGTCCCGGCGATCTGGTGTATGAAGCGAAAGACCTGTTTGCAGAGATGCGGATCAATGGCGAAAGGGTAAATGAGGCCGTCGGAAATAGAGATTTGGAGCTGGGTGTGTTGACGGTGCATTATCCCCTCGGAGAAGCGGGGAAAAAGGAACTGACCTTCCAGGAAAATGAAATACGCGTGAACGTCACACATCAGGCGGCTTTTAAAGAGTTTCTGCCGCTTTTGGTCCATGCGAAAGACGAAATAGACATTTCCCGCCAGGGTGTCGTGACCATCAGCAAGAATGGAAAACAGATCGAGATCGTGTACGATTCGCCCGAAATGGCAACGCTGCAAAAAACGGATATCAAAAGCGGGGATCAGGATGCGGTAACGATCGTTATCAGCGCCAGGGATAAGCTGACCTACACGATAAAGATGTAGCAATTTTTGCGGGCAGGTCTCCCTATTGACCTGCCTACTGGTTTTTCGAGGTCATACCAAATTAAAGTTTGAAGTTCTTTCAATATTCAAATTAAAATATTGAGTTATTTACTTGATATGTAATAATTGCCTGCTACTTTCGCATATACTTAAATAGGTATGTCATTATACAGCCAGGCAACGGATAGTGAGCTTACTTTCTTGTTACAAGAAGGTCGGGAGGCTGCATTTGATGAAATTTATAAGCGTCACTGGAAGAAATTATACAACGAAGCATTCAGACGCTTGCACGATGCGGGGTTATGTGAAGAAGTGGTGCAGGATGTTTTTATTGATCTGTGGAATAAAAGAGCGCAACGGGAAATCGAGAATTTGCTGCCTTATCTGCTCACTACCGTTAAGTATCAGGTTTTTGCGCTCTATAAAAAAAACAAGGCCTTACCTTATTTCGAGGAGCCGCTGGAACATATGGCGGTATCATCCTTGCATTCAGACTCCCGCTGTTTCGAAGAGGAACTGATTGCGGCAGTCAATTCCTGGCTGAGTCTGCAGCCTGAGGGCCGCCGGAAGATCTTCCGCATGCGATATCTCGAAGGAATGCCTACGAAAGAGATCGCCAGCGAATTAAACATTTCACACAAAACCGTTCAAAACCAACTCCACTCGTCGAAAGGAAGCCTGAAATTATCCATTTCGAAGCTGTTCTTCACTTTTCTCTGCTACTGTCTCACAGTGTCAAACTGACCGCGGGCCCATTCTTCTTTATTTTATTTCAATTGTAATTTCCTGTTTTTCAGTTGGTTAATTTTTATTTAAAAATTAATTGAGAATTTCTGTAAGGATGATGGGAGATTTTTTCCAAAACATACACTGTATGATCAAAGCCCCATTGGAATGATATCAAATTACTATTTCAAGAATTTCCGAAAACTGGTTGCGAAATATCTGAATGGAAAATCGACTACTGACGAAGCAGCGGCAATCGAACAGTACTACGATCTTTTCAAAGACGAACCGGACGCAACCGGCCAGATGGGAGCGGATGAAATGAGCGCATTGGATGCCCGATTGAGATCCGGGATATCGCGGGGTATGAAAAAGGAGGCTGCACGGCAAATACCCTTGTACCAGTATCCCTGGTTCCGGATGGCGGCCATATTCCTTGCGATCATTGGCATCGTAGGCTTGTTTTACAAATGGCAGAACGATCACCGGAACTACAAACCGGTAGGAGTGGAAAACATAAAACCAACGGGTTCGGATCGCTTCGTGACCTTGCCCGACGGGAGCAAAGTTGTGTTACGTGCGGGCAGTAACCTGAGTTACGGGAAAGATTTTAACAAAACCACCCGGGAGGTAACGCTGACGGGAGAAGCCTACTTTGACGTGGCACATATAGAATATTCGGACGGGGAAAATCAGTCGGTTCCAAAGCCTTTTACCATTCTCACCGGAAAAGTGAAAACGACGGTTTTAGGTACAGCTTTTGGCATTAAAGCCTGGCCGGAAAGTAAAGACATTACGGTTACCGTATCACGCGGCAAGGTGCGGGTCGAGGACGAGAATCATGTGATTGCCATTCTCACCGAGGAAAAACAGGTGCGTTACAATACAGAAACTACGGTTTCTGATAAAAGGGAAGTGAAATCGGCGGAGCTGGTAGGCTGGGCCCAGATGGACATGACATTCGATGCCATGCCGTTTTCGACTCTTGCAGAGCATCTGGGCAAACGGTATCATGTAAATATTACATTCAATAACCCTGAACTTAAAAATTGTTCGTTCACCGGACGTTTTACCGGAACGGAGTCGCTGGAAGAAGTGATGAATACCCTGGCAGCTACCAGCAAAACCACCTTTGTAATAGATGACCGGAACGAGACCGTGGTGATAGACGGAGAGAAGTGCAATTAAGAATTTACTAATCCTAAACCATAAACGTAATGAACGACTGCAAATCAATAAGAGGGCCCAGCGCTCAACAAAAAAACTCCCCCGGCCTGGACAGCAATGAGGAGTTTTAGCTAAAAAATTTGACTCAAACTTTCTAAACCAAACAAAGGATGCAAAACTTTTTCGCTTTTGCAAGCATGTCTTATTATGTCCAATTCCCAAGCTGGATGAGGGCTAATTCCAAAATGCTTATGAGAATCGGTGTATGCTGTGGCACAATTTTGCTCATCACGGCGCAGGTCTTATTTGCTGATATCAGCAAGGCTCAGGACATCCGGGAAACCAGGATCGAGTTCGCGTGCAAGCACGTTTCATTAAAAACGGCTCTTCAGAAACTGCAGGCTAAAAGCGGGTATAACTTCTTTTATATGTCGTCCAAAGTGTCTGCGTATACTGATATCAGTTTGGAGGAGGAGACGCGTACGATTCAAACTACATTGGAGCTCATCCTGATGAACACCCCGTTTGGTTTCAAGCAGGAAGGGAAGAATATCATACTCTCGGAAAAGAGCCCCGAGCAAGTCCCGAAGCAGCAGCAGCCGAGCAGTCTCCCGCCGCCGGTTAAAGGGAAAGTTACGGACCAGAAAGGACAGGCACTGCCGGGAGTGAGCATCATCGTGAAGGAAACGCAGCTCGGAACGATCACCGACACCGAGGGAAATTTTTCATTGACATTGCCTGAGGGAAGTACGGTCCTTGTTTTTTCCTTCATAGGATATGTCAGTCAGGAAGTTCCGGTAAACGGCAGGTCGGAGATCGATATCATTTTAGCGGAAAGTGTGGACAACCTCAAAGAGATCGTAGTCGTGGGCTACGGTACCCAAAGCAAGCGAAACCTGACTTCCTCGATCAGCTCGGTTTCCCCGAAAGACATTGCTAACCAGCCCGTACAACAGGTTGGGCAGGCATTGCAGGGAAAAATAGCCGGGGTGCAGATCATCCAGAACTCGGGATCTCCCGGATCTTCCCTGATGGTCAGGATTCGCGGGGCGGGCACGGTCAACAACAGCGAGCCGCTTTATGTAATAGATGGCAACCTGGGAGCCTCCCCGTCCAGCCTGGACCCCAATCAGATCGAGTCCATTGAAATTTTGAAAAGTGCCTCTGCCTCGGCCATTTACGGGGCGCAGGGAGCGAATGGGGTCATTATCATCACCACCAAGAAAGGGGTTACCGGAAAATCGAACATTCAGCTGAATGTATATTCGGGTGTGCAGCAGGTTCACAGAACGATGCCTCTTGTCAATGGCCGGCAGTATGCGCAATTGTACAATCTGGCATTGACCAATGCAGGTAAAGATCCTTTGTTCAAGGATGTACAATCCTTGGGCGCAGGTACCGATTGGCAAGACGCCATTTTTCGTTCTGCATCTATATTGAATGCGGAAATATCGGCCAGCGGCGGCAGTGAAAAAGGTACGTATTACATTTCAGGGGGTTATTACAATCAAAAAGGTACCGTTATAAATACGGATTACAGCCGGATCAACTTCCGGGTAAACTCTGAGTACAAAGTAACCAAGGCCATTACAATCGGCGAGAATATCTCATTGAGCTACGGAACACGGAACAGTATTCCTGAATTCGGCGCGAGAAATCCGGTACCGAATGCCTGGCACATGGATCCCACCGTTCCTGTGAAAAATCCGGATGGCAGCTGGGGTTTTCCGAAGTTTTCAGATACCAAAAATCCTGTTGCCGAGGCGACACTTTATACCAATACCATTAAAAGTCCGATCCTGAACGGAAGCGCGTACCTGACGGCGGACCTGCTGAGTAGTTTGAAATTCCGGAGCCAGATCAACATGAACCTCGGTTTTTCAAACCTTTATAATTTCATTCCTACGTTCGACATCTTCCCTTTGCAGCGAAATCTGGTCACAAGTCTCACAAGGGAAATGAGCCAGACGACCAACTGGGACTGGCAAAATACATTGACCTATGAAAAATCTTTCGGGCAGCACGACCTGGAAGTGCTCGGCGGGATTACAGCACAATCCAACCGGACTGAAAATATGGTTGCAATCGGTCAAAACCTGCCAATCAATGCCAATACGGACGAAAGCTTACGGTATCTGAGCCTTGCCACGACTGGCCAGCAGGTTAGTGGCGGAGCAGGCGAGTACGGAATGTTGTCGTTTTTGGGCAGGGTTAATTATAGTTATAAAGGCACTTATCTGTTTACGGGAAATTTACGGGTCGATGGGTCTTCCAAGTTTGGGAAAAATAACCGGTTCGGGACTTTTCCTTCCTTTTCGCTGGGATGGCGGATCTCGGATGAGGAATTCATGAAGAATGTCTCATTCATAAACGACCTGAAAATCAGAGGCGGCTGGGGTATGCTGGGAAATCAGAATTCACTTCCCAATTACGCATTCGCCAGCACCGTCACCCCGAATATCATTTATGGATTTGGCAACAGCATTTCGCAGGGACAGGCCGCAACCAGCATCGGCAATCCCAGTTTGAAATGGGAATCGACCAAGGAAACGGAAATTGGTATTGACTTTACGGGATTTGGAAACAGGATCACGGTTTCGGCGGCCTATTATAACAAAAGCACATCCAACATGCTGCTTCGCGTACCGATCCCGGCTTATTCCGGAGTAACTACCCCGCCATTTGTAAATGGGGGAGATGTGAACAATCAAGGAGTTGAATTGCTGATCACGTACCGGAAAAAAGCGCCTGGCAAATTCACCTATGATGTTTCGGCAAATCTTTCGAACAACATCAACAAGGTTACGAAGCTGAGCAATTCACAAGCTGCCATATTCGAGGGAAGTTTTTCCCGGACAACCGTGGGAGAGCCGATCGGCAGCTTTTACGGGCATGTCATGGATGGGATCTTTCAAACGCAGGGGGAAGTTGACCAGCACGCATATCAGACTTCCGGCACATCGCCGGGTGATATCCGTTTTAAAGACTTGAACGGGGACAACATAATTGACCAGAATGACCGGACGACAATCGGCTCTCCATGGCCAAAATTATCTTATGGCATCAGTTCAAACCTGCGTTACGGACCATTGGATATGAACCTCGGATTCTACGGAGTGTATGGAAATGACATTATCGCAAACTGGAAATACTTCACGCAAGGCAGTAACTTTTACAATTTTGATACAGAGATGCTGAATGCATGGAGCGGCCCCGGTACTTCCAATACCATTCCGCGTTTGAATGTAAACGATCCTAATAACAACCTTCGTGCTTCCTCATATTACATTGAAAACGGATCGTATTTGCGCCTCAAATCCATCCAGCTCGGCTACACCTATCCGCACCCGCTGTTGAAGAGCATTCAGAAAGTACGGATATATGTTGCTTGCCAAAACCTCCTGACGTTCACGAAATACCGCGGTTATGATCCTGAGATCGGAAGTCCGGGTTCTACATTGATCGTCGGTACGGATGAAGGGTATTATCCGCAGCCAAGAATTGTAACGGCAGGTTTGAGTTTAAGTTTTTAATTCCTGAAATGGTTTATTCCAACTAATATAATCTTCAAGAACTATGAAAAGGATTTTATTCCTAATCACCGGACTATTCTGTATCACAGGATGTAGTGATTTGCTAAACAAGCAGCCGCTGGCGGAACTGTCTGTGGGCTCTGCCTATAAAACGGAAAGTGATGCACTTAAAGCAATTACGGCCGCATATAACCCGCTGCTGAACTTCCCAGGATACGATGGCTACTCGATATACGATATCGTTACGGATAATGCGGAAAAAGGGGGAGAGGGGCCGAGCGATGGCAGCTATTTTAATGAGATTGCGAATTTTACAATACCGACTTCCAATACCGTTGCCTTGCAGGTGTGGAGAAACTGTTACCTGGGTGTGTACCGTTCAAACCTGGTTCTGGAAAATGTGCCCGGCATCGAAATGAACCCTATTGTGAGTGCGCGGATATTGGGGGAAGCGAAATTTTTGAGAGCATACTACTATTTTATCCTGGTCACCTTGTTTGGAGACGTTCCGCTGATTACCAAATCAGATATCCAGACATTTGACGCGGAGCGTACTTCCAAGGATGTTGTTTATGCATTAATAGAAAAAGAGTTGGCTGAGGCAAGCGAGGTTTTGCCACTCCGAAGCAAGTTGACGGCCGATGAAAAAGGAAGGGCGACGAAAGGCGCGGCGCAGGCGTACCTGGGAAAAGTATATCTCTATAAAAAGGATTTCGCACAAGCTGAGACCTGGTTCAAGAAAGTGATGGATTCGAACGAATATGCCCTTGAAGCCGATTACTACCGTCTGTTTACCATTGCGGGCGAATTTGGAACAGAGAATATTTTTGAGATCAATCATTTGTACAGTCCCCAGTATCTTGCCGCCAGGAACCAGGGTTCAATCCGACAAGGCAGTGCGGGTATGTACGGCTGGGGGTTTGCCAATCCTACGCAAGACTTTGTCGACGCATTTGAACCGGGCGATCCCCGGCTTTGGCAAACCGTATACAAGCAGGGAGACGTCATGCCCGACAAAAAAATCGCCGATGTCGGAAATAGTGAAACCGGCTATATGAGCAAAAAAGCGTACTTATTGGCGGAAGATTTTCCCGCAACGGGAGATCCTGCTAATTCGGGCAAGAACGAGCTGAAATTGCGCTACGGAATGCTTTTGCTTTGGTATGCCGAAGCTGCAAACGAAAACGGGAACATTCAGCCGGCGCTCGCCGCATTGAACCAGGTCAGAAAACGTGCGCGGCAGGGAGTTGCCAACGTACTGCCGGATGTTACGGCAGCGGATAAAGCAACTTTACGGGCGAAGATCTGGCAGGAAGAACGCGTGGAATACGGAATGGAAAACCACCGCTATTTTGACCTGATCCGTCAGGGACGTGCAGGAACCGTGCTCAGGGCATATGCCGCCAAATACAATACGGCCAAAGGAAAAAATTTCATAGACGGGATAAACGAGCTTTTCCCGATCCCGCAAACCGAGATTGACCTGAGTCAGGGCAAGTTAACGCAAAATAAAGGGTACTAAGATTCTTCGTTGAGGGCTTGTCGGCGGAACGCATCCGCCGACAAGTATTTTTTTTATTAATAACAGGATATCCACTTTCATGAATAGATTTTCAGTCAAACTGGTCCGCTTTTATGCATTGCTATTAACTGTATTAGGCATTTCAATTGCTGCCTGGCAGTATGACAATCGCTCCTACAAATTCAAGACAGCACTGGAAGGCTTCCAGATAGAGCCGGGCATGCGCATTGACCTGATTGCGGCCGAACCCCTGGTTGCCAGCCCGGTTGCAATTGCATTTGATGAAAATAAAGCGATGTACGTAGTCGAAGACCGCGGCTATCCGGATCCCGCAGAAGGCGGCCTTCCTACAAAACTGGGCCGCATTGCCTTGCTGAAAGACACCAATGGCGACGGGACGTACGACAAGCGGTTCGACTTTGCCGAAGGGTTGACCTATCCAAATGGAATCCTGCCATGGAAAGGGGGCGTTTTTGTTACCTGTTCGCCGGATATATTCTATTTGAAGGATACAAACGGAGATGGAATCGCGGATGTTAAGAAGGTAGTGCTGACGGGTTTTTATGCTAACAAAACCGCCCAGATTCGCATGGCTTATCCAATTCTGGGTCTCGATGGCTGGGTATACGTGACGGCCGGGCTCAATGGCGGTAACGTTACCTCTCCGGAGCATCCCGAACGCGCCGCGGTTTCCTATAACCAGGCGGACGGACGCTTTAACCCGGAAACATTCGAGTTTCAGATCACCGGCGGTCACAGCCAGTTTGGACTTACTTTTGATGCTTACGGGCGTCGTTTCGGCTCTTCGAACCGCCATCCGGTGATGCATACCGTGATAGAGCCCTGGTACCTGAAACGGAACCCGAACTTGTTGTTTAATGAAACCATACAGAATGTTTCCAAAGTGGAGGCAGAGGCTGCGGTATTTCCGATCAGCAAATCCGTAACCAGTGCGGATTTTATCCCAAAACTCATCGGTCGGTCGCATGCCGGGACCTTTACTGCTGCCAGCGGATTACTGGCGTACAATGGGACCGGGCTTACCCCGGCTCATCAGGGCAATGTTTTTATATGTGAATCGGCGCAAAATTTGGTCCAAAGACAAGTCGTAACCCCGGATGGCGTTTCGTTCCGGTCGGAGATTCCTTACAAAGGCCGTGAATTCCTTTCTTCCACCGATGGCTGGTTCCGGCCGGTATCTCTGCAACATGGCCCGGAGGGAGGACTGTATGTGGTCGACATGCACCGGAAGGTGATCGATCACCCGTCTTATGTGCCCGAAGAAGCGAGGGGCGGCCTGGATTGGGAAGCAGGAAAAAACGATGGCAGGATCTACCGGGTTGTGCGCAAAGACTTTGCTGATAGGAAATCAAATACTGCAAGTTTGAGCGCCTCCTCCTCTGTGAATGAGCTGGTCAATGCGCTTTCTTCAACCGAGGAGTGGGAGCGGCAAACGGCACATCGCTTGTTGCTGGAAGGACAAAACGCAGATGCAACTGCTGCACTGAGAAAGACAGCGACCAATGCGACGAAGCCGGAAAGCCGCGCCCGCGCGATATGGCTGTTACACTCCCTGAACGCACTGGACCTGGCATCGGTAAAGAAAGCATTAACTGACAAAGAGCCGGGTGTACGCGAGCAAGCTGCCTTGCTTGCGGGAGAAATGACGAAGGAACATCCTGAATTGGTCCAGACTCTGGTGGCCGCAGCAAGCGATCCTGCCATTCGTGTCCGATATAATAGTGCGTTGGTTCTGGGCTCGCTGGAAGGCACTGGTGTTGTAGAGGCACTGGCCAAAGTTGCCGCCAAAGACGGCGCGGACCGATGGGTACGCGCAGCCGTGTTGAGTGGAATTGAAAAGCGAATGCCGTCTTTTTTGTCTGCATTGCGCAAACAGGGCAATGCAAACCCGGCTGCTTTTGCCGCTGTGATGAAGGATTTGGGAAGTTTGTATGGCAGCGGCGGAACGGTAGCAGATAGCCGGGTCCTGTTTAAAGAAGTATTATCATCCACAGGAAGTTACGAATGGAGAATAGCTACGCTGCTGGGATTAGCGGAAGGTGTATCGGCAAGAACAGCGGAATTCGGTACGTCCCCGCAGGGATTACTTTACGCCATTCCGGGGAAAAGCCAGGGTTCAGATCTGGCAGCGTTGAACAACTTTATCGGTGCGGTGGTGACGCGGGCAGGTAACCCGGCGGAAGCGACCCGCGTACGCATGCTGGCTACCTCCCTGCTCGGCTATACCAATTACGACCGTGCTGCAGGCGTACTACAGAAACTGCTCGCACCCACCACTCCGCCGGAGCTTCTCCGCCAGGCCGTTTCATCCCTGACACGCCTGAATGATGTCCGTGGCGCCGCATTGCTGACTGAAAAGAAAGCGTGGTCGAGCTATACGCCACTGATAAAAGCGGCGGTGATCGGGTCGCTGGTTTCCAAGCCTGCATTCACCGGTGAATTGTTTAATGCAATTGAAAAAGGTACGATAGCCGGTTCCGAAATTTCATCGGCAGACCGGGTGAGGCTGATGAAATCGACCGATCCGCTGGTGAGTGACCGTGCAAATATGCTGTTTAAAGAATTGGAAGGCGGCGATAGAATGGCTGTTTACCAGGAATACCAGAAAACACTGGACGCAAAAGCGGACCCGGTGATGGGTAAAGCCGTTTTTCAAAAATCCTGTTCTGCTTGTCATACCTATCAGGGAGAAGGTGGTAAAGTCGGGCCGGATCTGACGGGCGTAAAAAGCCAGCCTGCAGAGGCATTATTGCTGCACATTCTCGTGCCCAACTACGAAGTCCTGCCTGCTTATCAGTCGGTTTTGATCACCACAAAGGACGGCCGGTCCTTTTCCGGGAAACTTTTGTCCGAAACGGAAAATAGCCTGACCCTGCGCACGGCTTTCGGGACGGATGAATCCATTCTTCGAAAGAATATCGCGTCACTTACTAATTCAGGCCTCTCATTAATGCCGGATGGTCTGGAACAGAGCATGTCCAGGGAAGATATGGCGCGGTTGATCGCGTTTTTGAAAGCTGGATCTTAATACCTTAATTACGGAGTGAATACTACAACTAAACCTTTAACTTAAGAGTATCAAATGAAAAAATCGTTTCTCATTTTTTGTGCCTCTATCCCATTATTATTAATGGTAGAAGGATGTAAAACCACGAAAACGGGCGCAGGTACAAGTACCGTGGCGCAAGGCAAACCTACCAAATTGTTTAATGGAAAAAATCTCGACGGATGGTACAAGTTCGTGCAGAACCGGGGCAGGGAAATAGATCCCAAGAATGTGTTTTCAGTGGAGAAAGGTTTGATCCACATCTCCGGAGAAGAGTATGGGAGCATTGTTACCAATGAAGAGTTCGAAAATTACAAGCTCAAAGTGGAATTCAAATGGGGAGATAAAACCTATGCTCCGCGAGCTGATCGTGCCCGGGATAACGGCGTACTCTTGCATTCCACGGGGCCGGATGGCGGCTATCACGGGATATGGATGTATTCGATCGAATGTCAGATCATCGAAGGCGGAACCGGCGATTTCCTCGTTGTTGGGGACGGAAGTGACAAATATGCGCTTACCGCAACCGTTGCCCCGAAAAAAGAAAAAGGCGGCAATGTTTTTCAGCCGGGTGGAACGCCGCTGACCATCCACAGTGGCCGGATCGACTGGTTTAACCGCGATCCATCCTGGAAAGACGTAAAAGGCTTTCGGGGTGCAAATGAGGTTGAAAAGCCGGTTGGCGAATGGAACACGATGGAATGCATCGCTGACGGAGATAACATTTCCATTTACCTGAACGGCACGCTCGTCAATCAGGCGACACAGGTGAAACCTTCAAAAGGACGCATTCAGATCCAGTCGGAGGGAGCTCAGATGTTTGTGAGAAAAGTAGAGCTGACACCGCTCCGGAAGAACTAGTATTCCATCAATTTTTTTTGAAACAATAAAATCTGCAAGCTGGCTCCATACGGGCCGGCTTGCAGATTTATGATTTTCAGCGGACAGGTTTCAGATACTTTTTAATGGAGACCGGGTAATCGACGAAGGCCAGTTCCGGTTCGGCAATTTCCGGGTGCCACATTTTCTCCCATTCAAAACTATAATACCCTTTATATCCATTGGATTCGAGTACGTCAAACGCTTCTGTGAGAGGTGCGTCTCCCTGGCCAAGGAACGTGTACTGAATCTTGCCGTCCACCAGCTTCCCGTCTTTAATGTGCGTGTGGCGAATGTACTTTTTCAAGGTCGCATAAACCTCTTTCGGCGGCTCTTTGGTTACCGACCACATGTTGAAAATATCCCAGATCAATCCCACATTCGGGTGCTCTGCCTGCTTCATGATCCTGAGCAGCAGATCTTTACCTACCACTTCTCCGTGCGATTCGAGCAGCACGGTTACCTTTGCTTTTTCAGCATAACGTCCCAGTTCCAGAAGTCCCGCTGTGATCGCATCGATGGTCTTTTCCCGGTCCTGATCTTTTGGGAGATTGTTGGGAAAAACCCGCACGTAGGGACAGGAAAGTTGCTGGGCCAGATGGATAAACCGTTTTGCTTCATCGAGGTTTTTCTGCCGCTTTTCCGGATCCAGGTAATGCAGCGCCGTGGATGCGCCCAGGTTACAGATCTTAATGTTCCGGTCGGCAAACTGCTTGCGGGTTTTGGCGATCTGCTCGGGAGAACTGAATTCCGGACAATTAGGAAGATACATCTCTCCCCGAAGCCCGCGGATTTCAATAGCCTGATAACCTTGCGAAACGGCTGTTTCCAGGATCTGAGAAAGCTCCCATTTCGGGCAGCCCAGGGTAGAAAACGCGAGTTGATTTGTCCTTTTTTTCAATGGCAGATCCAGTGCGGTGACTGCGGCAAGTGCCATTGTGTTTTTTAAAAATATCCTGCGACTGTTCATTTTGGAATATATAAGCTTTGTTTTGCCTTTAAAAAATGCGTTTAAAAGTGTCAGCAAACGCTTGAATAGAAGAAATGGCGCATTCAAATCTACTTTGCTGCCGGCATCGCCGGTACTAACGACATAGCGTGATTTAAAATTCTATTTAGATTAAATTCAAATAGTGTTGCCACGGATTCATTCCATTTGTAAGTTTGCATTTTATTCGACTGCCTCTCCATACAACGGATGCGCTTACTGATAACCATTAATTTATTAACCAATCTTTTACAAAATCATGTATTCTCTATTTGAATCCCTGCTGAAAAGGCAATTCATGCCTTTTTATCTGGCGCTTTTTTGCCCTGTATTTCAGTCTTACGCGCAAAGCCAGGGAGCGAATCTTTTGACCGAAAAAATCAGCCTGGATGGCGGAGAAAAAGCCGAGGTCAATGGTAACCCCAATTTTACTCAGACACATTCAGATGGCAGGGGTGTACTCAAAGGCACTATTAAGTCACCGGACGGCAAACCGGCCTCTTACGTGAACGTGGCATTAAAAGAAACAAACAAGGGCACAGTAACAGACGAGAAGGGTTATTATGAGATCAAAGGCCTTAAAGAAGGAACATATCTGCTGAGGGTGTCTTCGGTGGGGCTGAAACTTCAGGAAAGGTCCGTTACTATCTCTGAGGATCAGGTTGTAAGGGAAGACTTCACACTTGCAGAGAATGCCTCAGAACTGAATGAAGTGATTGTGACAGGTTCTAATGTGATCAACAAGCCGGTTTCACTTGGCAAGGCGAATATCCGTCCTCTTGATCTTCCGCAGGCCACTGCGGTGGTGAGCAGCGTGGTCATCACGGATCAGCAAATTTCAAGATTGGGGGATGCACTGCAGAATGTGAGCGGAGTGTCGCTAACCCAGCAACGGGGCGGAGTGGCCGAAACGTTTTCTTCCCGTGGTTACAGCATTGGTATCGCAGGCTCGTCGGGCAGTATTTTTAAAAACGGGATGATTTCCAACACGCAGGGGTTTCCTGAAACCAGTACGTTGGAATCGGTTGAGGTTTTGAAAGGCAGCTCGGCATTGCTGTACGGAAATGTATCGGGCGGGCTGATCGTCAATATGGTTACCAAAAAACCCAAGTTTGATTTTGGCGGAGAAGTTTCCATGCGTGCCGGAAGCTATGGTTTATACAAGCCGACGCTGGACCTGTACGGGCCTATCGCTAAAAATCTGGCATTCCGTGTGATCGGAACGCACGAAACAGCAAAAAGCTACCGGGACGTTGTGAGCACAAAACGCACGTTTGTAAATCCTTCGTTACTATATAAACTTGGCAGCAAGACGGATATCCTCGTTCAGGGCGATTATTCCAAACAGGATCTGACGCCTGACAATGGAATAGGTTCATTGAATGCGAACCGTAATGCGGAGATCATTCCAAGCCGTTCAAGGTTCATTAATACAGTTTGGGCGTACAGTGATATCGACCAGCTCTCGGGTTCCGTAAATGTGAACCACCAGTTCAACAGCGCCTGGAAACTGAATGTGATCGGCGCCATCCAGACAACCGACGTTAATTCTTTTTCTTCCAATGTTCCCAATAGCATTGCGGCGAATGGGAATTTCGCGAGAGGCCTGTCGCGTGTAAAAACGTCGGAAGACAGTAAAACTGCGCAGGTAAACCTGAACGGGAATTTCAAAACCGGCCCCATCGGACATCAGCTTTTGGTAGGGGCTGACTACGTGAACCTGGAAAGTTTAAGCAATACGTTCAGGATCACCAGCGGCGGGAAAGTAGTGACCACGTATGATACGATCAATATCCTGGACATGAACAAATATGTGCAACGTACCGATATCCCGGACGCCGAAGCGACAGCCCGCACCAGCTCACCCTCGCACCGACTCGGTTTTTATGTTCAGGACATGATCAGCTTAACGGAAAAAATTAAACTATTGGGTGGTGTACGGTGGTCATACCAGAAAACAATCCAGACGACGATCATGAACCTTTCCGATAATACGGAAACCCGGGGAGCAGCCGAAACGGTATCGAATAAGGCGTTTTCTCCAAAAGCCTCATTGGTTTATCAACCTATTAAAACTACTTCGATCTATGGTAGTTACTCGAACAATTTTACCATTAATACCGGTTTGGATATTTACGGTGCCCAGATCAAGCCGTCCATTGTCGATCAGTTTGAGTTGGGAGCGAAGAATGAGTTTTTTAATGGGAAAATTGCCGCAAATGCAAGTGTTTACAAGATCATCAACCACAATATGGCTCAGATGGCGCCGACCAACCTGGACGGTACTGTAAATTCCAACACCAATATAAAAGAGCTCACCGGCGAAACGACCAGCGACGGTTTCGAAATTGATGTGAATGGAAATCTTTCCAAAAACTTTTACTTCATCGCAGGTTATGGCTACAATTACATGCGTTATACCAAAACAGCAGACCTCAAAGGGTCCTACATCGAGGGGGAACGTCTGATCAACAACCCTGCTCACAGCGCCAATGCGACGATGTTCTACACATTCGATCACGGGAAGATCAAAGGTCTTAAAGTTGGGGCGTCCGGCTTCTACACCGGGAAACGGTATGGTGGCGTGAACAATACATTTGGCCAAACACCTGAATTTAGCAGACTTGTTCCTTTAACAGGTTTCGTAACGTTTGATTTGTCAGCTGGTTATAGCTTTAAAAGCATCTCGTTACTGGCCAAAGTTTCCAATATTTTTAATGAGCTGAATTACATCGCGCACGACAGATATAGTATCAACCCGATACCTCCGCGCCAGGTTACAGCAACGCTTTCATACAGATTTTAAGAAGGACATTGCATTGCGATAGATTTGGACAAGTTCGTTCAGGTACATAAAGTTACTGAGGACTAATCCAGCCACCGCCGAGGGACCTATACAGATTAACGACCGATTGCAGGCGCTGCAATTGGTCGTTCACACTTCCTAGCTCGGCTTGTAACAAACTCTGCCGGGCGGTAATCACTTCCGTATAATTGGCAAAACCATTCCGGAGCAGCTCAGCGGAGTAACTTACCGATTTTTGTAATGCGTCCAGTTGATTGCCGCGGATCCTTATCTTTTCCAATGCGGTATTGTGCAGCGACATTGCATCGGAAACCTGCTGTCCGGCTGTTAACAGCGCATTCTGAAAGTTGAGCAGCGCCTCTTGCTGCTGAGCTTCGGCCACTGCCAGACGCGTCCGGTTTACTCGCTGGTTCAATATCGGCTGTACCAATCCTGCTCCGATACTGGCCGCGATAGATACCGGTTTCAGCAGGTTTTTCAGTTGTAATGCCGAAAAACCGGCCGAGCCGGTTATGGTAAGTGCAGGATAGAAATAAGTCCTGGCCACATTGGTCAGCTCAAAATAATAGCGCAGGTTGAGCTCCGCCTGCTGCACATCCGGACGATTCGCCAGCAGCAACGCCGGTACGCCCGTTTGCAATACACTTAACGTATCCTGATTTCTTAATGACCCGCGTCTGATGGCGGTGGGCGGCAATGCAAGCAGGATGCTCAGCGCATTCTCCGTTTCCCGGATATTCTGTATAAGGTCCGGGATCGTCACCTCTGCAACGTAACGCTGCGCCTCACTCTGAACCACGGCAGCTTCGGTGACCACAGCCGCTATTTTCAGTTCGCGCATGGTTTGTACCGTGGTATCCCAGTTGGAAACGGTTTGCTGCGTAATGGCCAGTTGCTGATCCAGGGCCAGTAAGGCATAATAGTAATTGGCAATATCTGCCACCAGGCTTGTCTGGACCGCTTTTGCGCCCGCTTCGGATTGCAGCAGGTTGGCCAGATTAGCCCGCCTGGTACTTCGCAGTTTGCCCCAGATATCGGCCTCCCATCCGGTTGTTAACCCCAGCTGGTATTGTGTCGCATTGTTCCTGATACCAAAACCCTGCGCCTCCGAGAGTTTGGATTCGGTCACACCTGCATTGGTATTCACGGTTGGGAAAAAGGCAGCCCTGCTTTGCTCGTAATAAGCTCTGGACTGCTGAATGCGGGTATATGCTACCTGCAGATTGAGGTTATTCTTAATCCCGTTGCCGATCAAAACCTGTAAAGTCGTATCGGTGAAAAGCTGGTTCCAGGGCAACAGACCGAGGCCCGTGGTGTCGGTTGTTACTACGTCGCGGTAGAGATTGTCCGGGGTTGTCTGTGGTTTTTGGTAGGGTTTGCTGATGTTACAGGAACACAGGATTAACCCTGGCAAGCACAACAAAACCAGGTGTTTCAAATGTCTTTTATACATAACCTTCTTGTTAAAGCCTTGTGTGCGATTTGTTTTTGCCGGGTTTTATTGGGTTAAATGACTTTGATCTGCCATTCCTTTTGGCGGGCCGCTGATCCTTTCCTGTAATGATTGAAATACGATGTACAGGACTGGAATCACAAAAACCCCGATCAGCGTTCCGATCAGCATGCCCCCGACAGCGCCGGTACCAATGGAGCGGTTTCCGATTGCGCCCGCGCCGGTGGAAAGCATTAATGGGACCAAACCCAGAATAAAAGCAAATGAGGTCATCAAAATCGGGCGCAACCGTGCCTGTGCACCTTCAATGGCGGCATCGATCAGGGACATACCGTGCCGCCTTCGTTCTACTGCAAACTCCACGATCAGAATGGCGTTTTTTGCCAAAAGACCGATCAGCATAATCAAGGTAATCTGCAGGTAAATGTTATTGGTTATGCCAAACAAGCTGGCAAAGATGAATGCGCCCGCCAGACCGATCGGCAGAGACAGTAACACTGCAAACGGAAGGATATAGCTCTCGTACTGGGCGCTCAGCAGCAGATATACGAAAAGAAGTACAAGCCCGAAAATCAGGACGGTTTGTCCGCCCGCCGATATTTCTTCCCTCGTCATCCCCGAAAATTCGTAGCCGTATCCTGCGGGAAGTACCTCGGCCGCTACTTGCTGCACGGCACTAATGGCGTCACCCGAACTGAAACCGGGATTCGGCGAGCCGGTAACCCCGATGGAAGTAAAAAGATTGAACCGGGAAATGGACTGTGGACCGTACACTCTTTTCAAGGTGATAAATCCGGTAATCGGTGCCATTTGTCCATTTGCATTCCGGATGTAAATGTTGCTCAGACCTTCGGGATTTGCCCTCGAAGCCGCCTCAGCCTGGTACATGACACGGAACTGTTTTCCAAACTGATTGAAGTTGGACGCATATACCCCGCCATAATATCCCTGCATGGTACTCATAATGTCATTCACCGTAATTCCCGCCACTTTGGCTTTGGCCACATTGACATCGATCTGATATTGCGGAAAATTGACATTGAATGCCGTAGACGCGTACTGGATTTCCGGACGCTGACTCAATGCTGCAAGAAAGTCGTTCCCGACTTTTGAAAATAGCGCAATCTCGCCTCCGCTCCTGTCTTGCAGTTGAAACTCAAATCCGCCCGATGTACCAAATCCCTGAATGGTAGGAGGGGCGAAAAAGATGATCTTCGCGTCCCTGATTCCGCTCGTTTTGGCAAATAATTTCCCGATCAGCGATTGCACATCCTGACCTTCTCCGCCGCGTTCGGCCCAGGGTTTCAGCCTCATCACAACCATTCCGTAATTACTTCCGACGCCGCTGATCATGCCCCGCCCGGTTATTTTCAGAATGTTCTGTATTTCCGGTATAGTCCGGGCTATCGCTTCTACCTGCTTGGTGAGGGCATCTGTTCTTTCGGTGGATGCGGATGGCGGTAATGCAATATCGGCCATAATGGAGCCGGTATCCTCACCGGGCACAAACGCCGAGGGAGTTGTTTGCATGAGATAGTAGAACAATCCCGCAAATACCAGGATAATCAATGCCGACAACCAGCTTTTTCCGATCAGGAATGAGACGGACTGCTTGTATCGCTGCGTCGTTTTGTCAAATGTGCGGTTGAACCATCCATAAAACCGTTGTAAAATATTCTTTTTATGATTGGCGTCTTCCTGGTGTGGTTTCAGAAAAATGGCGCATAATGCCGGGCTGAGTGTAAGTGCATTCACCGCGGATAAGATGATCGCGATGGCAAGCGTAAGACCAAATTGTTTGTAAAATACCCCGGCAGAACCTTCGATAAAGCTAACCGGAACAAAAACCGCAGCCATAACCAGCGTAATGGAAACAATGGCGCCCGAGATTTCACTCATTGCATCTTTTGTCGCTTTCAGCGCCGAAGTATAGCCTGCGTCCAGTTTCGCGTGGACCGCCTCCACCACCACAATGGCATCATCGACCACAATACCAATGGCGAGTACCAATGCAAAAAGTGTGAGCAGGTTAATCGTGAAACCAAAAAGCAGCAGAAAGAAAAAAGTACCAACGATAGCCACCGGAACTGCGATCGCGGGAATGAGCGTAGAACGGAAATCCTGCAGAAATATAAAAACGACTAGAAAGACCAGGATGAACGCCTCAATAAGCGTGTGGATCACCTTTTCTATAGAAGCATCCAGAAAGTCGTTTGCATTGATCAGGGTGACATATTTAATGCCGGAAGGAAAGGTTTTAGCCGCCTCGTCGAGTACCAGTAAGCTGCCTTCGATGACTTCTTTCGCATTGGAGCCGGCCGTCTGGCTGATGGCCACACCCACCGACGGGTTACCATTGGTAGTGGTGCTGCTGGCATAGCTCATGGCCCCCAGCTCGATCCGCGCGATGTCTTTCAACCTTAGTATCTGACCTCCCGGCGTTGCTTTAATGACCACGTCCTGAAACTCGCCCGCATCTTTCAGCCTGCCCGAATATTTGATTACATATTGAAATGATTGCAATCCCTGCTCACCAAACTGACCCGGCGCAGCTTCTATATTTTGTTCGGCAAGCGCCGCATTCACGTCCGACGGAACGAGCCCGTAGGTCGCCATTACATCCGGTTTCAGCCAGATCCGCATCGAATAATCCATTCGGCCAAACGCATTTGCCTCGCCAACTCCCGACACGCGCTTGATCAGCGGCACCAGGTTTAACTCCGCATAATTTTGTAAAAATGTCTGATCATAAGCGGGGTTTTCGCTGTAAAGTGAAAATATCACCAGGTTACTGCTCTGGCTTTTGGCCGTAGTCACACCGGAGCGCGTTACCTCCTGCGGCAGGAGAGCAGTAGCGCGGGCGACCCGGTTCTGCACGTTCACAGATGCAAGGTCCGGATCGGTACCAAGCTTAAAATTCACGGTAATGCGTGCCGTGCCATCATTTCCCGCAGCAGAAGTCATATAAGTCATATCCTCAACCCCGTTGATCTGTTCTTCGAGCGGTACGATCACACTGTTGAGCACCACGTCCGCATTGGCACCCTGATAGGATGTGGAAACGACTACCGTTGGCGGCGCGATTTCGGGGTATTGCGCAATGGGAAGAGATAGCAGCCCGAGAATTCCGAGAATGACAATGAGAATTGAAATGACCGTAGACAGTACCGGCTGATCAATGAAGCGATTAAACATATCCTACAATTTTTGAGCGTAAACACTGTCAGCTGCAACCGGTTTCGGAAGGATTTTAGCACCCTCACGCAGGGACGCGACGCCTTCCAGGACAATTTTGTCACCGGCGGCAAGGCCGCTTTGCGCGATAAAAAACTGGCCGTCACTATTCTCTCTCACACCCACTTCCGCGCTTTTCACCGAACCGTCTGCCGCTACCCGGTACACAAATTTTTTACCTTGTATTTCGTAAGTCGCTTTTTGAGGTATAACAATGGCGGAGTCGAGGCGGGACGGAATGCGGACAATCGCACTGCTTCCACTCCGGACGATGCTTCCCGGATTGGGAAAAGTCGCGCGGACCCGTACGGATCCCGTTTCGGTGTTAATGGAACCGCTCGTCGTTTCGATCCGGCCTTTTTGAGGAAATACGGTCCCATTGGCCAGTACCAGTGAAACGGGCGGCATGGTGGCCAGCCTGGCTTGCGTCGTAGCTCCCTTCGTGTTTTTGGAAAAATCCAGTACCTGCTTTTCATTGATCGAAAAGTAAGCGTAAATGTTCCCGATATTGGAAATTGTCGTTAACGGTTCCGGGGTGTTGCTATTGACGAGGCTGCCGATTTTGTAGGGTATCGAGCCGATGATCCCGTTCGCCGGGCTGGCTATGATGGTGTATCCCAAATTGGTGCGTGCGTTGGACAAAGCCGCATACGCCTGCGCGAGTGACGCCTGTTTTGCTTCTAATGTGAATTCGGCAGATTCCAGTTCGTATTTACTGATGATGTTCTTCTCGACGAGCGGCCGCACTTTGTTCACACCCATTTTTGCCGCATTTACGTCTGCCTGTGATATTTTAATATTCGCTTCCGCAGTCCTCACTTCCTGCTCGTACTGCGGGGCATTTATCCTGAAAATGGGCTGTCCTCTTTTAACAGTGGCGCCTTCATCCACAAATATCTTTTCAATAAACCCATCGATTTTGGGACGTATCTCAATGTCCTGCTGGCCTTCGATCGTCGCCGGATACTCGCTGTTTGTGGTAATGGATCTGGGTGCTAGTGTCAGAACGGGGTAGTCTTTGATCTGTTCCGCTGTTTTGCCTTTATCCTTCTGAGCATCCTGGCAGGAACTAAAAAAGGAACAAGCCAGCAAAAAAGCGATCCGTGGAAGCTGTGCCGAGGTATGCATATTGGTTCGTCGGATAAGGGTGAAGTCAATCGGATTTACAGACGCGGCTCTGTTCGGGGGCCGGACCATGCAAGGATTCTGGTGTAGGTCGGCAGCTCGTATTGTACGAGAATGTAGTACAATAATTATTCACGTTGTAAATATCCGTGCCAATGCCAACGCGTGATTCAGGTAGCAAATGTTACCAAACTCTGTACGGACACAGTTCCTATGGGATCCGGGTGCTGAGGTGCCGGACAAGCCCATCAATCCTCGAAAAAGTGGTGAATTATCTTAAAAATGTAACATAAATGATGGTTTTTGTAACATGGAATGCGAATGAATTGTACTTTGACAATATATATTTGTGCTCGGTTGTCCCGAAGATAATCCGCAATTAAACCACAACCCCGGGGATGAGATAATCCCCATTCAGAATTAGGCCTTTTTTCGGTGGAGATCATCTGCTAAAACGATCTCTTGAAGTGATCCACAATTAATTAAATTCTGCAACCTTTTATTCATGTTCATTATGAAAAGAAAATTACGGCTTGTTTTACAATTGTCATTTCTACAATTAACATACATTGTAGGATCTCCGGACAGTTCGGCGACGGGTTTCCCGACACACGCCAGCGGTGGTAAAAATCCTTCGGTGGTGGTGCTGGAGAAAAAGATCACCGGCAAGGTTACCGATGAGAATGGACAGGAACTTCCAGGTGTTAATGTAACGATCAAAGGCTCGACCCGCGGAACTACCACCGATGTGAGCGGCATTTACAACCTTGAATCCGTCAATGATCAGGACGTTTTGGTGTTTTCGTTTGTCGGCTATCTGGCTAAGGAAATGCAGGTAGGAAACCTTACGAAGCTGGACCTGGTACTCTCACCGGACACGAAAGCATTGGAAGAGATTGTGGTCGTCGGTTATGGAACGCAAAAAAAGGCGACGGTTACCGGCTCCATCAGCAGTATCAAAGGCGACGCCATTGCACAGGTACCAGCTCCCAACATTTCGCAGTCGCTCGCGGGTAGGGTAGTGGGTGTAAGTATGCGGCCAAATGGGGGGCAACCAGGAAAAGACGATCCGGATATCCACATCCGCGGGATCGTCACGACGGGGAACAACAAACCACTTGTGGTCGTGGACGGCGTCAGGAGGGATAATATCCGGCAGGTTGACCCGGCCAGCATTGAAACGGTTACGATTTTAAAAGATGCGGCAGCCGTGGCACCTTACGGGATAGGTGGGGCAAACGGGGTAATAATGATCACCACGAAGCGGGGCAAAACCGGAAAACCACAAGCCCGGATCAGTTCATCGTATGGTTTCCAGAATCCTACGTACCTGCCGAAAATGCTTGGCGCGAAGGATTATATGGCCCTGCAAAACGAGGCTTATCTCAATCAGACGCCCGGCGGGACGAGCCTTCCGAACGATCCGGGAATGGTCAGTAATTACGACCAGCTGCACGCAGACGATCCGTGGAAGTACCCAAATTCCAGTTTTGTGGATGTGTTTAATAAGAATTCACCTGTACAGAATCACAACGTGGAGTTAAGCGGCGGAACAGAAAGTATCACATATCACGCGGGTGTAAGCTATTTCGATCAGAAAGGGATTTTCGATCCGGTGAAATACAAACGTTATAATTACAATCTGAGCCTCGAAATGGCGGCTACGAAAACGACGAAGGTAGGGATGTCGCTGTTCGGAAGCGTTGAAAACACAAACGATGTCGATGCGGATGAAACCACCTCCGGGCACTTGTTCCGAAGCTTTTACAAGTTTTTGCCTACCCAAAGTCTCATTTATCCCGAGGGAGATAAATGGGGCGAATCTTCCGCCAGCACGCCGATCGGGGTTTTGCGGTCGCCGGGTTACAGACGGACCAATGGAAATACGTTGCTCGGGACGTTATTCGTGGAGCAGCAAATCGCGAAAGGCCTGAGTGCCAAAGCGGTGTTCAGCTATGATCCATGGCAGCAGGATGTGAAATTGTGGCATGTGCCTTTTGTTTATCACAAAATCGACCTTTCCCAAAAACCGTACACCTATACGGAAGCCATTTCTCTTCAGGAAGGAAACGGGCGGCCTTTCAGGTGGCTTGGTTTACAAAATCAAAAACGGGTAAACTTCACCTATCAGGGGTACCTCAATTACAACCGCACGTTCGGGGCGCATGCGATAACCGGGCTGGTGGTGATGGAAATGCGTAAAACGAGGGCCGATTCTATGGCGACGCGGCGTAATAATTTTGCAATCGGCATTGATGAGCTGAGTTTTGGCAGCTCAGACAAGCTGGATTACGACAATGCGGGTATTTCGTCCACAGGTACCGAATTGGGTTACGTATACAGAGTAGGGTACACCTATAAAGACAAATATATCGTTGAAGCCGCGGGACGTTATGACGGGCACTACTATTTCGCTCCGGGCAAAAGATGGGGATATTTTCCGGCGTTTTCTGCCGCGTGGAGGGTATCTGAAGAAGGTTTCATGAAAAACCACCGGTTTATTGATGAGTTAAAAATCAGAGGTTCCTGGGGTAAGGCGGGTATGCTGGCGGGAGGTCCGTTTCAGTACCAGTCGGGATATGACCTGAGAGGTGCGGCCTATGCATTTGGAAACGGAACGCTGGTCCAGGCATCCAGAGTGCCGCGTGAAGCGAATTCCAAGATCACCTGGGAAATTTCAACAAAAACAGACATTGGGTTCGACCTGAGCATGTGGAATTCATTGCTGACGGTAGAATTCGACTATTTCCACGAAACCCGCACAGGGATGCTGCTGGCGCCGCAAGTGACGTTGCCGGTTGAATACGGACTTTCACTTTCACAGGAAAATAAAGGTAGAATGAGCGCCAATGGGGTTGAGATTAATTTGGGAACCCGTAAAAGGATCGCCAAAGACCTGGACTTTTCACTGAATGCCAATGCGAGTTACTCGATCAACCGGATGCTTGAAGTTTTCCAGACCGACGCAGAAGCCAACAACCCGAACCGCACGAGAGTGGGAAGGCAATTTGGTACACCATACGGGTTTAAATCGCTCGGGTTGTTTCAATCTTCGGATGACAAAAACGGGGATGGCATTGTCGGAGGCGCTGACGGATACAACGTCGTGCAGTTCGGTGATCTGCACCCCGGGGACATTAAATATGCCGATTTGAGCGGACCGGACGGTAACCCGGATGGCATCATTGATAATTTTGACCTGACTGTGATCGGAAATCCGGTTTATCCTGCGCTGACGTTCGGCCTTACGCCCAGTGTGAACTGGAAAGGATTTGATCTGAGCCTGTTTTTCCAGGGATCCGGAAAATCCAGCATCAGCGTGAGACAGTTTATGACCGTACCGTTTGAAAATAACGGAAGCAACACGGCCTACGAATATTTCGACAACCGCTGGACACCTGAAAACCAGAATGCAAAATATCCGAGATCGACGCCTGCACCTTATGCAAACAATACGAAAGATTCGGACTTCTGGTGGGTCAATTCCAGCTACCTGCGCCTGAAAACAGCGAGTATCGGGTACACGATTCCAAAATCCGTTTTAAGTAAACTGAAAATCAGCAATGCGAGGGTTTATTTCCTGACGCAAAACCTTTTCACGGTCAGCAAAATCAAACACATCGACCCGGAAATGGGCTATACCGATCGTGAGACCGCATATCCTGTGATGAAGGCGAGCACATTTGGAATTGATCTGACTTTTTAAACCTCAAAATACGATACAAATGAAAGTTGCTATAAACTACTTTAAAATCATAGGTATGGGCATTTTGATGCTTGTACTGCCAGTATCCTGCGATACGGACGAATTTCTGGAAAACGCCAACAAGGCTAATCTTACCGACCAAACGCAGTGGGAGTCTGAAACAAATGCCGATGTGTTTCTCAACGATGTATACAGTGAAATCCCGAATAAGCTGAACCAGACGGAGACACTCGACTATTTTACGGATGACTACAACATCAGTCACTATTATACTGCCTCAAACTGGCGCCAGGGCGTTACACAAATTCCGTCCAGCAGCACAGATACTCCGTGGGGCGGAACGCAGGGGCCGACTTATGGCTATACGTGGCAAAACTTTTTCGTCCGCATCCGGAAATGTAACACGTTCATTCAGAAACTGACAGAAAATAAAGCCAATTTTTCCGAGGCGTATTATAACAAACGGATTGATGAGGCCCGGTTTTTGCGCGCATTCTTTTACAGCGAATTTTTTGTTCACGTCGGCGGTCTCCCGATCCTGACAGTTCCATTGGACAGAAATACAATGAGCCCGGAAGAGCTTTTGCAACCGAGGAAAACATTTCAGGAGACATTCGATTTCATTGTTACCGAACTGGATCAGGTTGTGAAGAATGGTTTTCTTGCAGTGAAATACAGTGTGTCTGACAAAGATGCAGGCCGGGCAACGCTGGGATCCGCATTGGCTGTAAAAGGCTGGATCGAGCTTTTTGGGGCGAGTCCGTTGTTCAACACGGCAACGCCATACCTGTCCGATCCCGGCAAGTTTGTCCATTTCGGGACCAACGATCCGGCACGCTGGGCGAAAGCTGCTGCGACGAATAAAGAATTTATCGACAAATATGGCAATGGCCAGAAATACAACTTGTTTGCTGACCTCAAAAACATTTTCCGTGTCAGTAACGAGTACAACTCCGAGGTGATCTGGGACCGTCAGGTGGTTGCGAATGTGGGAGGCATGGGTTCGAGCTATGAGCAGCGCGGCGGGCCTACGTATGTTTTGGGAGAATACCGGTCGTGGGGAAATTACAATCCCACACAGGAATTGGTGGACCAGTTTGCCATGGCCAATGGAAAGCCGATCACCGACCCGGCTTCGGGATATAATCCTCAAAAGCCTTATTTAAACCGTGAAAAAAGGTTTTATGACGCCATCGTGCACGACGGAGCAGTGTATAAACTGGACTGGATGCCACGCGCAGATACCATTTATACCCGCATCGATCTCACCTACCCAAACCCGGACCGGACCAACCAGATTGATCTTGCCGGAAAGACCGATGTGGGCGATTCGGGATATTATCAGAAAAAACGCCTGAACCCCGACGCGGCACCCGGCGGCGATGCGAGTGGCCAGAACTACATCTTTTTCCGGTATGCCGAAATCCTGCTGAATTTTGCGGAAGCCCAAAACGAGGCCAGCGGTCCGGATGCATCGGTATATGACGCCATTAACAAAGTACGTGCGCGTTCCGAGCTGCCTGCATTACCTGCCGGCCTTTCCAAAGATGCGATGAGAACCGCCATTGCGAGGGAAAGAAGGGTTGAATTGTGTTTTGAAGACAAACGTTTCCTGGACAACAAGCGCCTGGCGACTGCGGCTGCCGTGATGAGCAAGCCCCGGCATAACATGGTGATCCGCAACTCGGTACCAGCCAACAACTCAGGCGTTTGGGTCTACACAGTTGAGCAGGAGAAAAAATACAATGTAAAGTTTGAGCCGAAACAGTATATGAGCCCCATTCCTCAAAATGTACTGGATCAGAACCCGGGTATTAAACAAAACCCAGGCTATTAATCCATGCGGACCAACCGGAAGCTTGCCTTTTCTGGCAGGTTTCCGGCTTGTCCGATAACTGTACTGCGCCGGTTATTTCGGTTACAACAGTGAGTTAATTCAATGCGCTGCCTTTATCAGATGGTAGTAAAAATGCAGACTATTTTTCAGGCAGGTATGGGGCAAAACGGGTACACGTCATTTATAAAAAGCAAAAAAGTCTTTGTAAATCGGGGAGTACAGATGCTGATTGTGTGGCTGTGTTTCCTGTCTTCTGCAATGGGACAATCTGCGAAGCTTTTCAGCGTAGAAAATGGCTTGTCCAGTAGTATGGTCACCGATATTCATCAGGATCGGAGCGGTTTTATATGGGTTTCCACAGAAGATGGGCTGAACCGGTTTGACGGGATCAAATTTACAACATACCGGCAGGCCAATGGCGACAGTACGGGTGTATCGAGCAACCTGATCCATGTGTTGTTTGAGGATAAATCGGGAAGAATGTACACCGGTTCCATCAATGGCCTGCAATACTACGATCAGGCGACGGATTCTTTCCGGACCATCCCCATTATGATCCATGGAAGCAGCGTTGCGAATGTTCGGGTACTGACGATCTGCCAGCGAAAAAACGGCGATATCTTGATAGGCACGTCCGGGCACGGAATATTCAGGCTCGAAAAAAACGGTTCTCGGCTTTATGCTAAAAAATCAGCCATCAAGACGCCGAGTAATATGATCATCAAATTATTCGAAGACAACGACGGTAATCTTTGGGTATCGACAGAGGATCGGGGCCTGCACCGGTTTGACGATGCATCTTTAACATCACGCAAATCTTACTTTCATTCAAAAAAGATTCAGAACAACATCGTTACCAACCTTTGCCAGGACAAATACGGCCGCATCTTTGCCGGTAATATGGTGAGTGGATTATACCAGTATAGCCCCACAAATGACGGTTTTTTGCCCATTCCCAACAATGAACCCGGCAATCTCCGGATCGCCGATCTGGCAGTAAATGACAACGGACAGATACTGATCGGTACGAGTGGGGCAGGAATGAAATACTTCGATTCCGGTTCGGGAAAAATCGTCAATCTGAATCCCAACGTAAACAGTTTTGACTTTACAAAATCGAAGGTGTATTCCATTTTCCAGGATAAATCCGGGAATACCTGGCTGGGTATCTTTCAAAAGGGTTTGCTGCTCCTCGGAGTGAATACAAACCGGTTTGGCTACATGGGTTATAAATCTGCGAGTAACAATTCCATTGGTTCCAGTACGGTGAGGGCATTGTTTGAAGATAGTAACAGCACGATGTGGGTGGGGACGGACAACGATGGTTTGTACGCATTACCTTGCGGGGATAAGTTGAGTATCCATTATCCGCATACCAAAGACCAGGCTTCTGCGCCCGAAAATGTGATGACGGTTTTTGAGGATTCGGATAAAAATCTGTGGATCGGATCTTACCTGAGCGGATTGTCGAAACTGGACCGCAAAACCGGAAGGTTCGCCTATTCTGACAAGTTGGTAGACAAGAACGGCGACAATGTTCAGCGGGTTTTCGACATCAAGGAAGATTCAAAGAAAAGACTTTGGATCGCCACCATGGGATCCGGTATTTTTCGCATGGACCTTTCCTCAGGAACTGTCGAACACTTCGATGCATTGAATGAAAGGCTGAGCCAGCCGCGCGATAACGTGCTTCCTAACAGCTGGGTGAATTGCCTGTTGGTTTCAAAAGACAATAAGTTGTTCATAGGCACTTTTAATGGACTTGCGTGTCTGGACCCGGATACGAAAAGCTTTGTCTCGACATTCGGAGTGAACAGCCTGCTGAGAGGCGTGGCGATCTATTCATTGTTTGACGACAACAAAGGCAATTTGTGGGCGGGGACTTCGCAGGGGTTGAAAAAAATCGTTCGGTCGACGAAAGAGATCACTTCGTTTGACATTGAGCATGGCCTGCCGAGCAGCTATGTGGGCGCGGTGCGCGGCGACCGGGCCGGAAATTTATGGTTGAGTACAAACCGCGGTTTGTCGAAGATGGATTTGGAGACCAGCACCTTTATCAACTTTTATTCTGCGGACGGGTTACAGGGAAATGAATTCAGCCAGGGTGTTTCGATGGTCACCCGGAATGGAGAGTTTTACTTTGGCGGGATCAATGGGATTACCTTTTTCAAACCGGAAGAAATACGCGTTTCCAACAAGCGTCCGGCAGTTCGGATCGTAGATCTTTACATTCATGATAAAACTGTAAAAAAAGGCATGAAATCGGGCGGTTACATGATCGTGGACACCACGGTGAGCAATGCAAAGGAATTTCATCTGGCCCATCACGACAATTCGTTCAGTCTCGAATTTTCAACGATGGATTTCGTGGATGCGGAGCGGGTTACCTATATGTATGCCATCAATGATAACGAATGGGCGGCACTCCGGCCGGGCACAAACCGGTTGACTTTCGATAATCTGGCTACGGGCAAATACCAGTTCCGGCTGAAAGCAAAAGCCAACCAAACAGATTCTGAGGAAAACCGGGTGACCATTATCATACATCCGGTCTGGTACTTTTCCGCCTGGGCATGGTTGTCATATGCCTTCATAACGCTTTTCGCCGCCGCTTACTTTTTTAAAACCATGAAAAACAGGCGATTGGCCAAGCAGGAAATGCTGGTACACCTGCGGCGTGAAGAAGTGAATGAGGCCAAGCTGCAGTTTTTCATCAACATTGCGCACGAAATCCGCACCCCGCTGACACTGGTGGTAAGTCCGCTTCAAAAATTGATGAACCTGGACTACAATGCGGAGCGCATGCATTTGTACGAGATCATGGGTCGGAACACCAAACGTATATTAGACCTCGTTAACCAGCTGATGGACATCCGGAAGATTGAAAAAGGGCTGATGTCGCTGGAATTTTCGAATGTGGAAATGGTGGATTTTATTAAAGAAATCTGTTTGTTGTTTGAGGAACAGATCAATACAAAACAGATTGAATTTGTAATCGACGCTCCGGAGGAAAAGATCTATGCGAACATTGATCCTCTCAATTTCGATAAAGTGCTGATCAATGTGCTTTCCAATGCATTTAAGTTCACACCAAAAGGCGGAAAAATCCGGATAGCACTGGCGATTAAACATTCCGATGTGAAGGATGGCCGACCGGAATTGACCATCGCCGTTGAAGACTCGGGACCCTTTATTAACCAAAACGAAACGGAACGGATATTCGAATGTTTTTACCAATCGGAAGATCACCGCGACTATAACCGGCACGGAACGGGCATTGGCCTGCATCTGGTGAAACAACTGGTAGAGTTGCATGGCGGCAAGATCCGGGCAGAAAACAGGCCAGAAATGGGATGTTGCTTTGTTATAGTAATGCCCGTGGAAAGTGTAATTGCGGATCAGGAACATCCAGTTCACCCGCGCATTACGGCACCCGACATGTTATTGGAATCTGCATTGGGGGATGGTTTCAAAATCAAGCAGAAGAAAAAATTGAAACGATTGGTTATTGTGGATGACGATACCGAAATCTGCGATTATTTAACTGATGAAATGTCCGGTGAATTCGCGGTTTTCGCATATGCCAATGGCGAAGAAGCGTATAAAGCCATATTAAAGGAAGCTCCCGATCTGGTCGTGAGCGATGTGATGATGCCGGTCATGGATGGAATGACGCTTTGCAAAAAGTTGAAAGCGAACCCATTGGTTAACCATATCCCCATTATTTTGCTGACTGCGAAAACAGCAGAATCAACGAACGCAGAAGGGCTGGAAATAGGTGCGGATGCCTACATTACCAAACCTTTTAATGTAGAGATACTCGTTAAAACCATTAAAGGTTTGATTAAAAACAGACAGATCCTGAAAAACAATGAGAACGAGCAGCAGTACCAGGAGGAGTTTATTTCCAAGGTAAATATCAAAGCTTCGGAAGAAAAGCTGCTGGAAAAAGTACATTTATTGATCGATAAAAATCTGGCAAACCCGGAGCTGAGTGTGGAAATGATCTCGGATGAAATCGGCATCAGTCGGGTGCATTTACATCGAAAACTCAAAGAACTCACGAACCTGACGACCCGTGACCTGATCCGCAACATCAGGCTGAAACAGGCCGCGGAACTGATGACCGTAAAAGGATTGACCGTTTCAGAAGTCGCTTTTGCAGTTGGATTTGCCAATGTAAACAGCTTTTCAATTGCATTTAAAGCATTATACGGGGTATCGCCAACGATGTACGCGGAACAACACCTGGAAAAAGCTTAATCCTCAACTAAATCATTTATTAAATTTTTCAACTCAAAAAAATGGCAAGATTATTACTTTTTGCAATGAGCATGATTTTGGTCGTAGCGGCTGCCCACGCCCAGAATATATTAATGGAAATGCCAAAGGAGTTTGATTCCGCGCGGGAAGGAACCGTTGCCGGCAAGATAGACTCTATCCAGTACCAGTCCACGACGGTGGGCAATCCGAGGAAAGCATTGGTTTATACTCCGCCGGGATACTCGAAAAAGAAAAAATACCCGGTACTGTACCTGTTGCACGGCATCGGAGGGGATGAAAAGGAATGGCTGAAAGGAGGAAACCCGCAACGCATTCTCGACAACCTGTACGCTGAAAAGAAGATTGAGCCGATGATCGTGGTGATGCCAAATGGCCGGGCGATGAAGGATGACCGTGCTACCGGGAATATCATGGCGCCGGATAAAGTGGCCGCATTTGCAACCTTCGAAAAAGACCTGCTCACCGATCTCATTCCTTTCATTGAAAAGAAATATGCAGTACTCAGCGACCGGGAGCATCGTGCGATCGCCGGTCTTTCGATGGGTGGCGGCCAGTCACTCAACTTTGGGTTGGGTAATCTGGATAAATTTGCCTGGGTAGGAGGGTTTTCCTCTGCTCCTAATACTAAAAAGCCCGAGGAGCTGGTACCGAATCCGCAGGACGCAAAAAAGAAACTGAAACTGCTTTGGATCTCTTGCGGGGACAATGACAGGCTCATTTCATTCAGCCAGCGCACGCACGATTATTTGTTTGAGCATAGCGTGCCGCATGTGTATTACATTGAGCCGGGTGTTCATGATTTTAAGGTTTGGAAAAATGGTCTGTACATGTTTTCACAGTTCTTATTCAAACCGGTCGATGTGGCTGCTTTGCCTAAATATACGGTATTGGGGACACCGTCTGCAACTAATATCCGGTCCGCACAATACCCGCAGGTTTTGCCCGATAATCGTGTGGTGTTCCGGGTAAAAGCGCCGCAGGCGCAAAAGGTGCAGATTGATCTTGGTAAAAAGTATGATATGATAAAAGACACGACGGGCTTCTGGTCGGTGACGACGGATTCAATCGGGGAGGGCTTCCATTACTACTCCTTGCTGATCGATAACGTGGCGTTGGCGGACCCGGCCAGCGAAACTTTTTACGGCATGGGACGCATGGCCAGCGGGATCGAAATCCCTTTTCGCGGCGGCGGTTATTATGCGATGCGCGACGTGCCGCACGGAGATATCCGCATTAAACGCTACCTGTCCAAAGCCAGCAACACCTGGCGCGAAATGTATGTGTACACACCACCGGGGTACGACGCTTCTACCCAAAAATTTCCGGTACTTTACCTGTTGCATGGAGGCGGTGAAGATCAGCGCGGCTGGGCCACGCAGGGAAAAACCAATTTGATCCTGGATAACCTGATCGCCGAAGGTAAAGCGAAACCCATGCTGGTGGTGATGCTGGACGGAAATCAGGGAAGTCCGATGGGCCCGGGCAGCATGGCAACAGCCGGTGACGGATTCCTGAAATTATTCGAAAACGAACTGAAACTGGGCGCAATCCCATTCGTTGAAAGCAGTTTCCGCGTGCAGGCCGATGCGGCAAACCGGGCTCTCGCAGGTCTATCGATGGGTGGAATACAGACTTTGTATGCGGGTGTTAAAAACACAGACCTGTTTTCGTCGCTGGGCGTGTTCAGCTCGGGGTGGTTTGCCAACAATGCCACCTTATCAGGCCCGCATTATGAATTCGCCAAAGCCAATTCGGCTACTATTAATACCAATCTGAAAAATTTTTGGATCTCCATGGGCGGGGAGCAGGATATCGCTTACAAAAACTGCAAGATCATGCTTTCCAAATACGATGAGCTGGGTATCAAGTACCAGTACAGCGAATATCCCGGCGGGCACACCTGGCCGGTTTGGCGGCATGATTTGTTTGGGTTCTCGCAGCTTTTGTTCAAATAATGTTTAGTTAGCTTTTAAATGGATCATTGATCATGAAGAAATCATACGGATTGTGGGCCTCGTTTTCCAGCATTTACTTTTCTGCTTTTTTGCTGAGTTCGGGCGAGTTGCAGGCACAAAAGACATTAAAGGAAGCTTATAAAAGCTACTTCCCGATTGGCGTGGCCGTGGCGCCACGGAACCTGACCGGCCCTGAGGCCGATTTGATTATCCAACAGTTCAGCAGCGTAACGCCGGAGAATGCAATGAAAATGGGGCCGATCCATCCGGAACCGGACCGTTATGCCTGGCAGGACGGGGATGCCATCGTAGCCTTTGCCCAGAAGAATGGCATGAAGGTACGCGGGCACACATTATGCTGGCACAACCAGACGCCCAAATGGTTTTTTACCGATAATGAGGGAAAACAGGTAACCCGTGAAGTATTGCTCAGCCGTTTGAAACAACATATCAATGACGTGGTGGGTCGCTACAAAGGAAAGGTATATGCCTGGGACGTTGTGAATGAGGCTGTGCCGGACACCAGTACCAGCATTTATCGCCGGTCAAAATTCTATGAAATCATCGGCGAAGATTACATTGAAAAAGCATTTGAATACGCCCACGCCGCCGATCCGAATGCAAAATTGTTCTATAATGACTACAACACGGAAAGCGCGTCAAAACGGGAAAAGATTTTTCAGTTACTTAAAAAATTGAAAGAAAAGAATGTCCCGGTTCATGGCGTCGGTTTGCAGGGACATTGGTCCATTTATGAGCCTACGGCGGCGGAAATTGAAGAATCCATCAAGAAATTCGCCAGCCTTGGCCTGGAAGTGCAGATCACCGAACTGGATGTTTCCGTCCACCCCAAAGAACACGAGCGGCGCGAGCGGAAATCGTCGGATACCGGAGTGTTGACACCCGAAATGACCGCGAAACAAACCGCACAGTACAAGATGCTATTCGATGTTTTCAGAAAATACAAACAAACGCTCACGAGTGTTACTTTCTGGAATGTTTCGGACAAATCGAGCTGGCTGGATAACTTCCCGGTTCCCGGCCGCAAAGATTACCCGCTTCTATTTGACCAAAACTACGCGCCGAAGGAAGCTTTTAAGCAGGTTGTGAATTTTGATTGAAGTTTGACTTATGCCCCGCAGCAAATCTATGAAGACGGGTAATGAGTTAATGAGATATCGCGTTTGCGCGCCGGATTGCTTTGAAGCGCAACTATGAAAAACGGTGCCGCGCTTGCCGTTGCTCAACCCAAGTAAGGGTAATGGTGTTTAATCCATTACGGTAGCCACGACACCGTCAATCGGTATAGGCAAAGATAAGAATGTCAGGCATTCAACCAGGCTGTATATTTTGATTAGGGCCTGGCTGAGCAGTTCGTATACCCCGCAGCAAATCCATGAAGACGGTACTTTTATCCAAAACATCTTTTGTCCGCTCCGGGCTTAGTTCCCAGTTTTCGGTAGGATAGAGATAATGATGAACTAGGTCGATGAAGAAACTCTCCATTTCAGCAGGATCGTATCCTACGCTCGTGAAATGTTGAAGTAACTCGTCTGGGGAAAATTTGAGAGTGGGTAATGAGCCTGAATGTGACATAGTGTTTGTGTACCGGATTGCTTTGAGGCGCAACTATAAACGGTGCCGCGCTTGCCGTTGCTCAACCCGGTTTTAGAGGGCAATGGTGCTGTAACCATTACGGTAGCCACGACACCGTCAATTGGTATACGTAGGAAATATACAGCACCTCCAAACCTCCAAGAAAGAGAGTGGGAGTAATCTAAAACCGAAATTGAGCATCGCAAACGTAAGATGATTGTTTGAAGAATTCAAAAAGAATTTTCAGCCGGTAAAGGATTTTCCGTAAAGTAGGTATTACAAGTCTTTGACGCGGTTTTCCTGATATGCGCACATTTGTGGGCGATACGTTGCTATCTTGGGCGCTGTTAAATTTTAATTTTAATAATGCGCACTTTATAGTAAGTTTAGCGGCACGGTAAATTATTTCATAGCCATAATTGTTAATTGTATCAGAGCACCTAAATTGAAATCATCATGCGCAAACTAGCAAGTGCACCCGTGGCAGAAGCTGCTGATGGTGCAAAGGATAAAAAAATTGATACTGTGTCGGAAAAATCTCTTTTTGGGAAAATGATCGATACTAAAAAAGCTGTTAAGGCTTACCTTAACGGAGAGTTAAGTTTGTCTGAGATTCAGTCAATGGGTATAGAGATTGGCTAAAATATACGATTACTATTTAGACCCAGTAAGTAAAACATATCGATTTACTACGGATCACAAGGTCGAGTTCAAAATAATCTTTGCCAGAGATAGAAGCTGGTTTCCTTACAATACGGAATATAAAGATGTGTTTACCTTTGACGTTGCAGCAACACCTCCTTCCAAACATCAAGACTATCGAATCAGAGTGACAATTGTGGAAATATTATCTAAAAGAATATGCGATAATCCAAATACGATTGTAACCTATCACTGTGATAATGAAGATGGTAAAGGTAAACTACGAGATCGTAAGTTTGATAGTTGGTATCAACTTTTGGATCAAACCATTATCCACAAATTTGACAGACAGGTAATTTACAGGGGCGAATTATTCTATTCTTCCCTCATACTTCATCAAGATAATCCATTATATAAGAGAGCCGTAGAAATATACTATGCTGGTGACATGGATGTTACTGACAAATTTGATATATAATCTACTTCCTTTCATTCTGAATAAATCAACCGTGACGCCGCTTTCAACTCCCGCTTTACAACCCCAAAAAACCGTATATCCGATTCTTTTTGCAATCAGCTTCGCGCATTTGCTCAATGATACCATGCAGGCAGTTATTGCCTCCATTTATCCGATGCTCAAAGTCGATTTCCATTTGAGTTTTGCTCAGATCGGTCTGGTGACGTTGTGCTATCAGTTGACTGCGTCTATGTTGCAGCCCTTTATTGGTTTGTACACAGATAAAAATCCAAAACCGTTTTCCATTGCGGTCGGAATGGGTTTTTCGTTGATCGGGATCGTGTCGCTGGCGTGGGCAAATTCGTTCGGTCTGGTTTTGATCGCCGTCGGACTGATCGGGGTCGGATCGTCCATTTTTCATCCCGAATCGTCGCGCATTGCGCATTTGTCGTCCGGTGGCAAACGTGGCTTTGCGCAGTCGTTTTTTCAGCTGGGCGGTAATAGTGGCAGTGCATTGGGCCCGTTGTTAGCTGCGCTCATTGTCGCACCGCTTGGCCAGCACGGCATCATGTGGTTTGCGCTGGCTGCTGTCATTGGCGGAGTGCTTGCGATTAATATTGGAAAATGGTATAAAAGCAGCGTGTTGCCCAAAACATCAAAAACGGAATCTTCCATTCACCCATTCCTGACCCGCAAAAAGGTCATATCTTCCCTCGTGATCCTGCTCGTTCTGATCTTCTCCAAGTATGTGTACCTGGCCGGCATGACGAGTTATTACACCTTCTTTTTAATGGACAAATTCGGATTGACTATCCAGCAGGCTCAGATCCAGTTGTTTATTTTTTCGGCAGCGGTTGCTATCGGAACGGTGGCAGGAGGGCCGGTGGGCGACCGGTTTGGGCGTAAATATGTGATCTGGGTCTCGATCCTTGGCGCAGCTCCATTCACGATGTTGCTGCCTTACGCGAATTTCTTCTGGACGGTCATTCTGTCCGTCTGCATCGGACTGATCATTTCATCAGCATTTTCTGCAATCGTCGTGTACGCACAAGAACTGGTGCCGGGGAAGGTGGGACTGATTGGCGGCCTATTTTTTGGCTTATCCTTCGGAATGGGTGGCCTGGGCTCGGCCTTGCTTGGCAGCCTCGCCGACCATACGAGCATCACCTATGTATTTGGTCTTTGTGCTTTTCTGCCGCTGATCGGCATGATCACCGGTTTTTTACCCAAACTCAAAAACGTCTGATCTTGTTCGATGAGACGCTGGCTACTTTCATGTGTAGGCAGTATAGGACTGTCGGCATTCCGGAGGGACATAACAGTGCCTGAATGGCGAAACGCAACATATAATACTGTTTTTTAAATATATCGTAAGATAAAAATCCGTGAAAATGATAGTTTATCAAATATAAGAGTAAATTTACGTGCACGTGCCCGGTTCTGTTAACTCAAAACGATTTACAACGCTCTAATATGACAAAGATCTCTCTGACTCCGGACGAGCACACCAGTTTATGGAACGAATTCCGGATGGGGGATCGCGATGCATTCTCCCGGATCTACGAGATTTTCACCGCAGACTTGTATCGGTACGGGTTCAATCTGGTACGGAATAAACAGCTCGTCGAAGATTGCCTGCATGAACTTTTCCTGCACCTGCACATTCATAAAAGTACCCTCGGTCCCACCAATAACATCCACTTTTATCTGTACCGCGCATTGCGCCGCCGGCTGCTGGATGCTCTGAAAAAACTAAAAAAGTATGATTCGGACGAGCACGCGCTGAATCACGCAGAATTTGTTGTCGAGTCATTTGAGGCGCAATACATTGAAGATCAGGATCAGATCAGGCAACAGGAAATGGTGCTGACAGAGCTTAATAAGCTGCCAAAACGCCAGAAGGAAATACTGTATCTGGTTTATATGAAGGGACTTAGCTACCAGGAAACTGCCGACGTCATGGATATTTCGATGAAGAGTGTTTACAACACCGTCAATGTGGCGTTGACCTCATTAAGGAAATATATCAGGACTTCATTGCTTCGGGAAGGGGCGTTGTGGTTGAATATCGGTTTCATCATTCATATGTTTTTTCCAAATATTTAATACAAAACCGGGAAAAATCATAAAAAAAACCTTTCTACATAAAAGTACCACTTTCGATTAGATGCGATATTCGATTTTCACAGTAGAGGATTTTTGTAAAGATGCTGATTTTATAAAATGGGCAGTCTCCCCGACACCGGATTCTGACCGGTTCTGGAGAACATTTATGGAGTCTAATCCGCACAAAACCGAGGAAGTCCAACTTGCGCTGGAATGCGTGCGGGCCATTCAGTTTGCAGAAGCCGAACCTGCCGAAGACGACCTCCTTGCCCTGAAACGGCGGATCTGGAAGGATGTGGAGACGATACGGCCGGTCGTTTACCGGCGGCTGAACTGGGCATATCTTGCGGCTGCATCGGTGATTTTTATCCTGGCTGCCGGCTTTTGGTTGACTTTGCAAAAATCGCAGCTAACCTACCGGACTGCCTACGGCGAGGTGCGGGAGATCAAGCTTGACGACGGTTCCAGCGTGACATTAAATGCACGTTCGGAAATAAGAATAACCGAGGACATTGCGAATAAGAAAGTCAGGGAAGTATGGCTGCTGGGGGAGGCGTATTTTAAAATTGCAAAAAGGAACGGTGCCAAATTCATCGTCCACACCGCAGAAACGCAGGTGGAAGTTTTGGGGACAACATTTAATGTAAACACCCGCCGCAAGCAAACCAGGGTAGTGCTGGCGGAAGGAAAAGTACAGCTGCTGTCCGGCAACAATCCGGCTTTGGTCATGAAGCCCGGCGACATGGCTACCATCGGAAAAGACAGTCAGGTCCGGTTTAAAAGGGTCCAGCCCAACCATTATGACTCCTGGAAGGAATCTTACATTGTAATGGACGATAAACCGGTGTCCGAGATTGCGGAAGCGATCGAGGATAATTATGGGATCCGATTACAGTTCCAGGATTCCTCATTGCTGGCTAAAAGGCTATCGGGAAAACTTGCTACCAAAAACCCGGAACAGTTTCTGGAAAACCTCTCTACCATTCTGGAACGCGACCTGATCAAGACCGGGGACGGATATATATTCCGTTAATTTTCAGCTCGGGATTTGTTTCATGCTGTGATATGCTTCTTTCGCAAAATTTATCTAAAATAAATTGATAAAAAACCGGGAAAAAGGGAGGCTTGCCCCGTTTCACTCTCAAATACCTTGGATAAACATTTACTCCTGGAACAAATTATGAAAAAACACTTTTCCCTATTCCTCATTATTGCACTGAAGTTACTGGCAGGCGACATTCCGAAAGCTTGCGCACAGGATCTTCTGGCATCCAGCATTACCCGCACCGGTCGCCCGGTCGCCCGTCAGGAAGCAAACAGCCTGATAACCTTGCTTGGAAAATTAGAACAGAAGTACAATACCAATTTCGTTTACGAGAAATCGCTGCTTGAAAACAAGACAGTAACCGAGCCGGTTTCGGAGGGAGAAAAAGTGGAACTGATCCTGGAAAAGGTATTGCCGGATATGAACCTGCGGTACAAAAAACTAAAAGGAGGCGGTTTCGCGATATTGCCGGCGCGGTCCGGAGCGAAGGTTCCCGCCGAAAGTAACTCCACCTCGGGCCGGAGCCAGGAGGGAAGCGGTCCGGTTTCGTTCCATTCTGATGAGGAGAGCCTGGTTGCCGGCAAAAATCACCAGGATACTCCGCATGCCTTTGAAAAAATATTAAAAGGAAGTGTGACGGATAATGCAGGAGCGGCTCTCCCGGGCGTAAGCATCGTGATCAAAGGTTCGCAGCGTGGCACTACTACAGGTGCCGACGGAAAGTACAGCCTTACCATTCCGGATGAGTATCTTGACCAAGCCACCACCAAACTTATTTTTTCGTTTGTCGGGTACGTACCCACCGAAATTGACCTGGGCAGTAAAAATGTGATCGATGTTGTGCTTGAAGTGGACACGAAATCGCTGGAAGAACTGGTTGTAGTCGGCTACGGTTCGATGAAAAAAAGCTCCGTTACTGCTGCGATATCCAAGGTAGAGAACAAGATACTGGATCAGATACCTGCCGGGCGGGCGGAAACTGCGCTGGTCGGACGGCTGGCCGGGGTTAATATTTCCACGCCGCGCAGCACGCCGGGAGCGGCACCCATCATCCGCATCCGCGGTGCGGGTTCTATCACGGCAAGCAACGATCCGCTGGTGGTGATCGACGGTTTTCCCGGAGGTGACCTAGTCAACGTCAATATGAATGATGTGGAATCCATTGAAGTATTGAAAGATGCTTCTTCTGCGGCCATTTACGGCTCACGCGGATCGGGCGGGGTAATTATTGTGACTACTAAAAAAGGAAAAGAAGGCAGGCCGCAGCTTAATTTCAACGCCTATGCAGGTATCGGTAAGGCCATCGGCCACAAAGACTGGATCAGCGGACAAGAATACCACGATTACATTGCACGGTACATCAACCGGGATTATGCCTGGCAGGGAGGCGACGTTTCGTTGCCACTTTGGGGCGATCCGCGCCGGCCGGCCAACTTTCAGGTCAACCCGGTGATTGGCGAGGGCAATTACATCTGGGAGGACATTTTGCTGAACTCTACGCCGATCCAGAATTACAATCTTTCCGTGCGGGGTGGGAACGATAAAGTGAACTACTACATTTCCGGTACTGTGAAAAATGAGCGCGGTACTTTGCTGAATACCTGGTATAAGACCTATTCGCTCCGTGCGAATATCGATGCCAAGATCAACCGGGTGATCAACGCCGGTGTTTCGCTCAACCCGAATTTCAACAACCGCCGCACATCGCCGGTATCTATGGAAGCGATTGTTAAAACAGCACCATTCGTTTCCCCCGACAAACGCCCAAACGGTATTTACCCACGTCCGCTCGACTACTGGGGAACACAGGTTTCGGGGCAGGTGGGGCCGCTGGCAACGCTTGAAGGTACATCCAACACTTCCTCGGGACTTAATAATGTAGGAGAAATATATCTTGCCCTGAACCTGGCTGACGGGCTGACGCTTCGCTCTTCCGTGGGAGGAAACATTACCTACAATACCGCAGAAAACTACTCGGCACCGTATGCAAACTCTAACAACAGCAGTACCGGCTCGTCGATGGATACCCGGAATTTCAGTCTGATCAACGAAAATGTGCTCAGCTATTCCAAAACATTCAACGAAAAGCACAGTTTCAATGCATTGCTGGGCGCGTCGTACCAAAAAGCGACGTCCCGGATAGCCGCAATGGGCGTATTGCCGGGAAGTTTCAGCAACGACATCATCCAGACTCTCAACAACGCGATCATTTCCCCGACTGCGACCTATACGAGCAAATCACAATGGGGACTGGCTTCTTATTTCAGCCGGGTCAACTATGCATTTAAAGATAAATACCTGCTTTCTGCATCGTTCCGGACCGACGGAAGCTCGCGTTTCGGGCCTAAAAACAGGTGGGGATCTTTTCCTTCCGCCTCTGTGGCCTGGCGGATTTCCGAAGAGGATTTCATGAAAACGGTGCCGGTCATCAGCGAGCTTAAACTCCGTGCGAGCTATGGGGTTGTCGGTAATTTCAATATCGGTGATTTTCGGTATCTGGGTGCGATCAGCGACGCCTATTACGCTCCGGGAGGAGTTCTCACAAAAGGTCAGGCGCAAACTTCCTTTGGTAACGATAAGCTGAAATGGGAAAGAACTGCAAGTCAGAACTTTGGTGTGGACCTGGGACTTTTTACCGGCCGGCTGAGCATTGGTGTGGATTATTATATCAAAAAAACCAACGATCTGCTGTATGACGTATCGATACCTGCCATTTCCGGTTTTACCAATTCAATGGTCAATATCGGCGACATTAAAAACAGTGGTATCGAGCTGGAAATCCGTACCAAGAACTTTACGAAAGGTTTCAAATGGGAAACATCCTTCAACCTGGCGCGCAATAGAAATGAAGTGGTTAGTCTTGGCGGTGTAAATGAGGTGATCTACACCCACACCCGTGGAATGGGCTGGCTGCTGCGGGTAGGAGAGCCGATGTTTTCTTATTATGGCTACAAAATGATCGGTGTACTGCAGGATGACGAGGATGTGAAAAACTCGGCCATCATCGTGGGATCGAAGCCAGGTAATACCAAGATCGAGGATGTGAACAAAGACGGCAAGATCGACCCCGCTGATCGCCAGATCCTGGGTAACTATCAGCCCAAGCTGTTTATGGGTATGGTCAATGATTTTTCGTGGAAAAACTTCGATATGAGCATTGTCATGCAGGCTTCATTAGGCGCTAAAATGTATAACCTCGAAAACCTGTACTACCAGGGAGCGACGGTGAGCGCAATGCGGAAATCACTGATTGAAGATCAATGGTGGTCGGCGCAGGAGCCGGGAGATGGCATGTCACCTGCTACCGCATTGAGCCAGCTTGCATATGTTTCGAACACGGATTTTTACCTGGAAGATGCATCCTTTCTGGCGATCAGAAATATCAACCTTGGATATACAATTCCCGCAACGGTAGCCCAGAAATTACGGATGACAACCTGCAGAGTATATGTTTCTGTCAGCAACCCAAAGATGTTTACCAAAAAAGGCTTCCACGGATACAACCCGGAAGGCTTTACGAATGGAGAAATCAACGGGATCAACAGTACTCCGGGCTTCAACAATGGTGCGGAGCCGATCAACCGGGTTTATGCGCTAGGATTGAATATCAATTTTTAATTGCCAAAAAACATCATGATGAAAAGATACAAATATATAAGCCTGCTATTTCTGGCCTTTACGTTTTCAGCATGTGACGACAGCGTGCTGAACCTTACGCCCGAATCCACCCTGACGGAAGTCAACTTTTACCAGAAGGCACAGGATATCAACGGCGCGGTGCTGGGGATATACAACCGTTACCAAACCCGCAAGCAAAGAGACTGGGCGGTTCTTGAAATGCCGACAGACAACATCCACCGGACGGGTTATTTCAATATCGGCGGCCTGGACGAACTGAATACCCTCGCTTTTTCTTCTGAAAACCAACTTTTCGCCAGCTTCTGGGTTGAAACTTACAACGGGATTTTCCGGGCTAACGCGGTGCTGGCAAATGTTGACCGCCCTATCGATTATACCACCGGGCAAAAAGAGCAGCTGACAGGTGAAGCAAGGTTCATGCGTGCATTGTTTTATTTTGACCTGGTCAGAATGTTCGGCGGCGTGCCCAAAATCACTGCAACGCTTTCTGTTGAAGAAAGTAAATCCACCGGAAGGGCCAGTGAGGAAGAGATTTACAGCCTGGTTATAGAAGACCTGAAAGCGGCAATCGATCTTTTACCATTAAAAGAAAAAATCGCGAGTGGCCGGGCAAGCAAAGCGGCGGCTGTGGGCTTGCTGGGAAAAGTGTATGTGTACCGGAAGGATTGGAACAATGCAAAAACCTACCTCGATATGATGACCGGTTACGGGTTTGCTTTGCAGGCTGACTATGCTTCGTTGTGGAAAGAAGAGACCGAAGACAACAAGGAAGTAGTGTTTGCGATGAGATACATTGGCGGCACAAATGGAAATACCATTTCTACCGACTTCCTGCCATACTTTGGCGTGACAGGCATATCGGCCAGCGGTGGTGAAAACGTATTTCCTTCGTGGAGCCTGATGAAGTTGTTCCGTCCCGAAGATTCACGTAAAAAAGCAACCATTACCGAATATTGGAAGTCACCGAAAAGCCCGGCAGAGGCACCTGAGAACTGGTACCCGTATATCAGCAAGTTCGCTGTGCCCCATACACCCAATTCTTCCGGACTTGATATCCCGGTAATGCGTTATGCGGATGTTCTTTTGTTGAGAGCGGAAGTTTTATATGCATTGAACCAGCCTGCGGAGGCGCTTGTGGAGCTGAATAAAGTGAGGGCGCGGGCATTTAAGGGAACTGCCTTCAATTATACGATGGCCGACATTGCGACGCCGACGGCTTTTACAGACAAGTTATTGCTGGAACGCCAGCTGGAATTCGTGCTGGAAAACGAACGCTGGTTCGACCTCGTGCGTACCGACCGTTTCGTGTCTGTTCTCACAAATGTGGAATGGGGCTACAACCCTGTTACCAAGGAGCCGCAGAAGGTGAAGCTCGTTCCAAAAGCCAATTACAAGTATTTCCCGATCCCGAATAATCAGATCCAGCTCGCCAACGCAGGCGTACTGGCTCAAAACCCAGGATACTAATTATTTCAGGACCCGGTGATATTCTGACCAGTCTCACCGGGTTTTCATTCTAAACCCAATTTTAATATGGCTGGACTGATCAGTCGCCGCAAGTTTATGGCTGGTACTGTGGCCTCTACGGTGGGTATTGCCACTACCACACATCTTGCCGGCAGGGCTTATTCCGGAACGGAAATAAGTTCACCCGCAAAACCGAAAAGGGAGCCTCTGATGGAAGAGGTAATGCGGTATAAAAAAATAGATGCACACGCGCATGTAGGCGGCGGGCACGGCACACCCGCAGAAGTTGCGGATTTTGCGGAACGCCTGGGGATTCATAAAGTAATGATCTCCAAGCCGATGGCCCCCGGAAGCGCAGGTGTACCATCCGAATTCAGGGCTTGTAATGATGTTATTTACAGCGCAATGAAAGAATTTCCGAACCGGTTTACGGGAATGCTGACGTTGAACCCGACCCACAAGCAGGAAAGTATGGATGAAATAAAGCGGTGCATTGACCGGGGTTTTGTGGGGATGAAGCTTTATAACCATGTGAAAATCAACGACCCGCTTTTTTATCCCATTATTGAAAAATTCATTGATCTGAAAATGATCATTCTCATGCACTCGCCAATCGGAAAAGCGAGGGTGAAGTATAATGCACGCGAACCTAAAAACATATCCATTCCGGAAGATTTCGTAGACGCCGCGAAGCGATTCCCGGAAGCGATGTTCCAGTTTGCGCACATCGGCGGCGGGATCGACTGGGAAGATGCCTGCAAAGCGCTCAAAGATTCTCCCAATGTGTATGTGGATGTTTCAGGAAGTAACAACGAGGGGAATATGATCGATTTTGCACTGCGCTATATCGGGGAAGACAGGTTGCTTTTTGGATGTGATAATGGATTTTATCAGGGTGTGGGCGGCATGATCGCCGCGAACCTGACGGAGGTCCAGCGCAAGAAGATCTTTTTTGAAAATTATAACAACATCTTAAAAAAGTCGGGTCGAAATGTTGATTGATAGCAATGCATATGTAGGTCACTGGCCGTTCCGGCAGCTGAAAGACAATACCTGTAAAGGACTTCTGGAGCGGATGAAGAAGTATGACATAGATGCTTCGGTGGTAAGTAATCTCAATGGTGTTTTTTACAAAAATACCCAGCACGCCAACGAGGAGCTGTATGAAGAAATCCGGTCAAACAAGCAATTTGACGGCCGTTTTATACCTTTCGCGGTCATTAACCCAATCTACAACGGTTGGAAAGATGACCTGGAAATCTGCAGTACGAAAATGGGCATGAAGGGAATAAGACTGCATCCGCTTTATCATGGATATGAACTTAGTAACCCATTCTGTATCGAGCTTGTAAAAATGGCCCGGGATAAAGGAATGGTCGTGGCTCTCTCACTTCGGTTAGTCGATCCCCGCCCGAGTTCGTGGCTGGATGTGGAAAAGGAATGGGCGCTCAAAGACATTCTACCGATTATAAAAGCGGTGCCGGATGCAAAATACCTGATCCTGAATGTGTGCAACAGTACCGCGCTTGATGCCGATGAACAGGCCGTATTCAAAAATGTTGATCTGATCATGGATACTTCCGGGCGGAATACTGCGGATCTCGGGAACCTGCTGGTTCGGTTTGGTAAGGAAAAATTCGCATTTGGTACGCATGCACCGTTACTGGATTACCGCACGGGATTGCTCCGTGTGGAGTCGTTGCGGGAAAATGAAGCCGATGCCAAAACAAAGGATCTTTTGAGGTCCGGAAATATCAAACGTCTGCTGAAAATATGAGTATCCGTGCGATTTCCCGATGGTTTTTGCTGGTGATTCTAATGCTCGGTACCTCGGATATTTCTTTGGCAAATGCATTTCCCGGGGAGAAAAGCGCGCGGACTAAAAAAAAGCCGCACGTCGTATTTCTGATCAGTGAGGATTCTCTTAATTATGAAGCCCACAAGACCATTCCGGTTTTTGCACAAAAGCTCAGGGAGACAAAGCAGTATGAAGTAACGGTTTTGCTCGGCGAGGGTACCAATAATGCATTCCGTTTCCCGGGGATGGAAATCCTGAAAAAAGCGGATCTGGTGGTTTTATTTTCAAGAAGAATTGCCCTGCCGCATGTGCAAATGCAGCTTTTTAAGGATTATCTTAAAAATGGCGGACCGTTGGTAGCGATCCGTACCGGTAATCATGCCTTCACGACGAGAGGCGATGTGGTCAAGGACTACGCTTCCTGGCCGGAGTTTGTGCCCGAAATACTCGGCTGCGGAAACTACGGTTACGGACCTGTGGAGCTGGGTACCGACGTATCCATTTCCCCGGAAGCATCAAAGCATCCGATCCTGAAAAATTTCAACCCGGGCGGTTATCATAGCATCGGAAATCTGTACAGGGTAATGCCATTGGTTGACAAAAAAGCCGTGGTGCTTTTAAATGGAAAAGCCGGGGACGAGATCCAGCCCGTAGCCTGGACGAGAATGGCCGGCAAAAGCCGGGTTTTCTATACGACACTCGGATATCCTTCTGACTTTTCTGAAAATCCGTTCAATACACTGATTGTGAATGCAATAGCGTGGGCGATTTCCGGCCGTCAGGAATAACTCTGAGAAACAATCCAACACTGAGACATTAGTTAAATGAGAAAATTTAAAGCGTTATCCAGGCGGGAATTTGTGAAGCAAAGTTCTCTTGCAGGCCTCACTGCCGCCATTGCTGCCGGTGTACCGCAAACTATCATGGCGAGCGGCATTACTATGGCACAAAAACCGGCGATACTTGGCGGGAAACCAGCCTGGGATTCTGTAAAATGGCCGAAATGGCCCGTTTGGAATCCTGAAACAGACGAGAAGCAATTGCTTGAAGTGATCCGGAGCGGCGTATGGTCGAGGGCGGGAGTGGTGACCCAGTTCGAAAAAGAATGGGCTGCGGCTGTCGGCGCAAAGCGTTGTTTGTCAGTTGTAAATGGTACCAATGCATTGGTAGTGGCATTGAACCAGCTGAATGTCAGGGGAGGAGATGAGGTAATTGTCCCGCCATATACCTTTATTTCGACCGTTTCATCCATATTGTCAAATGGCGCCATGCCCGTTTTTGTGGACGTGGACCCGGCGACTTTCCAGATGGATCCTTCAAAAATAGAAGCGAAGATCACGCCGCGCACCAAAGCGATTATGGTCGTACATATCCTGGGCCTGCCTTCGGACATGGATGCCATCATGGCGATTGCGAAGAAACACAAACTTCTGGTCGTGGAAGATGCGTGTCAGGCGCATTTGGCGGAGGTTAACAAACAAAAAGTGGGTACGATCGGGGACGCGGGGTGTTTTAGTTTTCAAAATTCCAAAAACCTGCCCATCGGCGAAGGCGGGGCGATCGTCAGTGACAATGACCAGTTCATGGACCGTTGTTTTTCTTATTCAAACCTGGGGACACCTTATGGAACCGCAGCAGGCGTGGTAGGAGCGGGGAGCATCATGCAAAACACCAAAGTCCGTTTCACAGAATATCAGGCGGCGATCGGCATTGCCCAGCTAAAACGCCTGGACGCCGAAACGACAACCCGAAACGTGAATGCAGAATTCCTTAAATCCCAGATCAAAGACATTCCAGGGATTTTACCTTATAAAATGTACAAGAACGTTACGCGGGGCGCATTTCATTTGTTTGCATTCCGGTATGAAAAATCGGCTTTCAAAGATTTACCGAGGGCCGGGTTCCTGAAAGCGATGCGTGCCGAGGGCGTTCCGTGTTCCAGCGGCTATATTCCGCTCAACACCCAGCCTTTTCTGAAAGACACATTTGAATCGATCAATTATCGCAAAATGTATCCGAAAGAAATGCTCGACATCAACATTTACAACGAGAAGAACAAGTGTCCGCTCAACGACAAGCTATGCGCCGAAGAAGCCGTTTGGTTTACGCAGAACATGTTATTAGGCACGAAAGACGACATGGCATCGATCGCAGGAGCCATCGAAAAAGTGCATAAGAACGCAGAGAAGATCAAAAAACTCGATTATTGATGAATTTGAAATACTTAAAAGCAGCGTCGCTCCTGATGCTGACCTTATCGGCCCAGCCCGGCATATCACAACGCTATACCAACTCGCGCTCACCCGAGCAGGAAATGGCGACTTTTCAGCTGCATGAGGGTTTCGGGATCGAGCCGTTTGTAGTCGAACCCGAAGTACTCTCGCCGATCGACATGGTTTTTGACGGCCGGGGGAATATTTATGTGGTTGAAATGGGAGATTATCCTTACGATGCGAAACCGGGAAATTTCAAAGGAAGAATCCGGCTTTTGAAGGATACCAACGGCGACGGCAAGATCGATAAATCCTACGTATTTGCAGAAGGATTGCCCAGCGCCACTTCCATTTTACCCTGGAAAAATGGGATTATCGTTACTGCGGCTCCGGATATCCTGTATTTAAAAGACAATAATGGCGACTTCAAAGCCGATACGCGGGAGGTCCTTTTTACCGGTTTTTTTGCTAGAAATTCAGAAGCGCAGATCACAAGTCTTCGTTTCGGGCCGGATAACTGGATATATGCGAACAATCACGGACAAGCCGGAATGATCACTTCCAAACAGCATCCGGAGAAAGCCGCCGTGAATGTGGCTGGCGGAAACTTCCGGTTTCGGGCCGATCTGGGACTTTTTGAAGTGGAGTCGGGCACGGGACAGTTTGGACAGGCACTTGATGACGCCGGACATCGGTTTTATACGCAAAATACGCTGCACATTCAGCAGTCGCCCATCGCGTGGCGATATGCGCATCGCCACGATTTTATGCCCAGCTACCGGACCGACGTCAACATTTCGGACCACGAACTTGAAATGTTCCAGAAATCGGCGACGCCTTACTGGCGGCAACAGCGAAGCGACCGTCGTCAGGCAAAGTACGATTCGATGAAAACGGGTTATAAGGAATATGCGCGGGATCATTTTACCGGTGCATCGGGGGCAACTTTTTACGGCGGGGACGGATTTCCTAAAGAGTTTTACGGTAATATTTTTACCGGCGAGGTAGCGGGTAATCTTGTTCACAGGGACGTGATCAAGTCGGTTCCGGGGCAGGCTGCATTTGTCGCCACAAGAGCGGATGGCGAAAAAGATAAGGAATTCCTGGCATCTACGGATGGCTGGTTCAGGCCGGCAAACTTCACTTCCGGACCTGACGGATATCTGTATCTGGTGGATATGTACCGGCAGCACATCGAAACGCCGGTGTCCATTCCTGAGGATTTGAAAAAAGACATGGATTTTGCAAATGGCGAACAATACGGCCGTATCTGGCGGATTTTCCCGAAATCCGGGGAAAAGCGCAATGTGGATATTCCAAATCTGGAAGGCAAAAAATCCGGGGAGCTGGCGGCGTTGCTGAGCCATCCCAACCAATGGTGGCGGCTGACTGCCCAGAGGCTGCTACTTGAGCAGCAGGATAAAAGCGTTGTCCCGGTATTGCAGAAAATTTTCGCTGAAAGCCCCGATGCCAATGCCCGACTGCTTGCCTTTTATGCGCTCGACGGCTTAAACGCTTTCGATCCGAAAATGATAAAAACCGCACTGGGCGACAAGAATCCAGGTCTTCGCGAACATGCCCTGGTATTGGCCGAGAAATATCCGGATTATCTGCCGGAAGTGATACGCCTGGGCGGGGATGCTAATCCGCAGGTAGCATACCAGGCTTGTTTGAGCCTTGGACAATTCAGCGGCAAAGAAGCGATGGCCGCACTGTTGCAAACTGCAGAGAAGAATATGGAAGAGCCGATGTTCAGATTTGCGATCCTGAGCTCAATCCCGGGCTCATCGGGCGAATTCGCAGAAATGATGGGAAGCCGCAATGTTTTCAAAAACACATCTCCGGGCAAACTGAAATTTTTGGAAGATTTTGGATACATCGCCGGGGCACGCAATGGCAAAAGTGAAATGGCGAAATTGCTTTCTGTTCTTGAAAATGCAGACAAGGATTTGCAGGCTGCTGGTTTAAATGGTTTGGCAAAAGGGATCAAAAGGTCCCCGAATAAGACGGCCCCTGACAAAAATGTTACGAAAACCTTGCAGAAATGGGCCGACAACGCCCCCGACAATGTAAAGAAAGCGGCGGAATCGGTGCGCAAGGCATTGGATATTTGAGTGATAAACGTTAAATCGATAGGTCGGGCGAGCATGGCCCGACCTGAAATTTTTTATATTATGATTGAAATAAAGAGTCGCAGGGTTTTTCTGCAAAAATGTTGCTCGCTGGGAATTACTGGTGCGGGTATAGTGATGCTGGCCGGTTGTGGAAGCAGTAAAACGACAACCTCGAAAGTAACTTCGAAAACAAACGCAAAACCTGCCGCCAACAATCCCTGCGACGACCTGACGGGCGTGGATCCGGTGGATGTCGAAAAAAGGAAATCGCTGGGGTACGTGAACTTATCGCCCGTACCCGACAAACAATGTGACGCCTGCAAACTGTGGGTACCCGCCGCCGAGGGGAAGGAATGTGGCGGCTGCCTGCTCTTCGCCGGGCCTGTTGCCCCTGAGGGAAATTGCACCTACTGGGCGCCGCAGGTTTAGTGGCATAGGATTTGGGCAAAGTCTTGAAATCAAGCTTTCGCACCATGCATTCATCTGCCGAATCCACACCGCTGAAATACCAAACTGCCATTCAAGGGTTTTGGGCCGCACATAGCCAGGACCCATCTTTTATGGAAAGCCTGCAACTCGTGGTCCGGGAGCATCCCGCCCTGCAATATGGGGAATATCACTGGCGAACGATTTCCGGAAACGGGACCGACTTCGGGCTGCATGATATTGTCGAAGATTTTACTTACGTGATTGCCTGGTCACGCATTTTTGAGGCTAAAGAGATCGTATGCGCTTTAAATCTTCACCAGGAAGAGCAGGCTGTGGTATATGTCACCATCGACAAAGATGCGCAGGCATTCAACTCTAAACTGAATCGTTTATACGGGCCTCATACTGTTCCGGCTGAATTAAATGTCGAAGATAGAAACGGGAAAGCGGTTCGTCTGACGATACCACCCGGCTCGCTGGTGATTTACGGGTAGTCGATTCCGCCACTATTGAGAATTCCATTAACATTTCGCCTGTTAACTATACAAAAGGTTATTGCTAACCTTTTGTATACTACTATACTTTGAATAGTAATGATTTCTAAGTTTGTACAGTCAAATAAGGATCATTAATATTTAATTTTTAGTCTAATGTCAAAAATCGTTTGGAATATCGACCCGCTGCATTCCGAAGTACAGTTTAAGGTAAAACACCTTGTCATCTCCACCGTAACAGGTTCATTCAAGTCTTTTAGTGGCAGTGCCATTACCGAAAGCGACGAGTTTACAAATGCAGAAATTGAGCTTACTATCGATGTTGATAGCGTTGACACCGGCCAGCCGGGGCGTGACGAGCATTTGAGGAACGGGGATTTTTTTGAAACGGAAACATACCCTCAGTTTCAATTCAAATCAACTTCATTCACGAAAATTAAGGGAGATCTGTATAAGCTGACGGGCAACCTTACCATCAAAGGAATCACGAAAGAGGTCGAACTGGAAGCCGAATACGGTGGAACCGAAAGGGACCCGTGGGGCAATACCAAAGTAGGATTTGAAGTCACGGGCACGATCGACCGCAAGGATTTCAATGTCACTTTTAACTCGCTGACTGAAACCGGCGGATTAGCTTTGGGCGAGAATATCAAGATCCTCGCCAACGTACAGCTTGCAAAGCAGGTGTAGCTCAGAATATTCCATTCATCTCCGTCAATATGAGCGGAGCTTTGTCGGTTACCACGATCGTATGTTCGTGCTGAGCCATGAAACCGCCTCTATTTCCCACCATTGTCCATCCGTCGTTAAGCTCAGTCGCGAAGGACGATGTTGTCGAAATAAAGGTTTCAATAGCAACAACGGAGTTCTTCCTGAACCGCCGGTGATCTGATTTATTTTTATAATTCAATAATTCATCCGGCTGTTCATGAAGACCTCTGCCAATGCCGTGCCCCGCAAGGTTCCGGATGACTTTGAAACCACGCTTTTTAGCCTCGGATTCCATTAAATGGCCAATATCTGCGATTTTTACGCCACCCCTGATGGTGTTAATGGCCTTGATGAGAATTTCTTTCGATGCATTAACCAGCTTTTGGTGTTGGTTAACGTCCTGCCCGACCACAAATGAGCCGCCATTGTCAGCCCAAAACCCATTCAACTCTGCCGAAACGTCGATATTAATAAGATCTCCTTCTTTCAGTTTTCTTTTAGCTGACGGAATGCCGTGGCAAAATTCGTCGTTAACGCTGATGCAGGTCCATCCGGGAAAACCATAAGTAGAGTGAGGAGCTGATTCAGCCCCAAATTCCGTCAATATTTTTGCGCCAAATTCATCCAGCTCTTTTGTTGTCATTCCGGGCTGGGCGTAGCTGGTCATTTCCTTCAAGGTATATGCAACCGCCTCGCTCGCCTTTTTCATTCCCACTAAATCGGACTCTTTTGTAATGGACATAAATCGTGTTATAAGATGGAACCGCTGATTTTACAAAAATACGATTTTATCTCTTTTGAGTGACGGGAAGTGCCGTTTGCGGATGTCGAAGCAATGGTCATCCACTTTGGAAAAGTGCAGGTAGCCGTTTTTTGGTAAAATAAAACGTCAATATCCGGCAGTAGCATTGTTTGCTGCCGGATATTGACGTTTCGAGATACAGTTGATGTTTACAAAGCAGTGCGGGATTGCAATATATCCCCGGTTTCTGCGATGAGGGCCTGCATTAAATCCGCCGCTTTTGAATGGTTGTAACGTACCGGATTTTGTCCGGACCAGAAATTGGCCATATCCTTTTTCCCCTGCGCCAGCGCAGCTTCTCTGAGCGGCGCGATAAGTCGTGTTTGCAATGGAAATGGCAGAACCTGCACCTGATTCGGTATGTCTTCTGAGATCGTGTTGCGGACCATCCTGCCCAGGCGTCCGGTAAGCGATTTGGAAAGTACCGTGTAGTTGGATCCCCCTGAAAGCAGGGCGGACTTGTGCATTTCAGTCGAATTTGCTTCGTCGGTGACCAGGAATGCGGTCCCTAGCTGCACGGCATCCGCACCTAAGGTCAATGCAGCTGCAATGCCTTTTCCATCGGTGATACCTCCCGCCGCAATGACGGGCGTCTTTATTTTTGCTTTCAGCTGCTGGACCAGCGCGAAAGTTCCGGTCAGAGAATCCAGTGCAGGCCTGAGGAAAGACGGCCGGTGGCCACCCGCTTCGAATCCCGCCGCCACGATCGCATCCACCCCGGCTTCTTCCAAGGCCAGTGCTTCATCCAATGTGGTAGCCGCACCGATGGTGCTTATCCCAAGTCTGCGGGCTTCGTTCAATATCTCAGCGGACGGAATTCCAAAAATGAAACTGAACGCTGCCGGCCTGATCTCAAAAATTGCTTCTACCTGTTTAACAAACTTGGAGGGAATATTAGGGTCCAGTTCAGGCAATGCAATACCCAGGGAATCAAAGTAGGGTTTGAAAAGAGCTTTGACTTTTTCCAGGCTTTCGGATGAATATAAAGCCAGCTCCGGATCTACGTCCGAAACCCAGAGATTGATGTTGTAAGGCTTATCTGTTATTGCTTTAATGGCCCCGCCGGTTTGCAGCAGCTGCTCGGGAGTGAGCGTGTAGGCGCCAAAACTTCCTAATCCCCCGGCTTCGGACACCGCGGCTAAAAGATCCGGGGTTGAAAAACCGCCGCCCATCGGGCCCAGAACGATCGGATACTTAATACCCAGAAGCTGGGTAATTCTGGTTTGATTCCACATGGTTTTAAATGTTTACATCAATGTTACAGATTTCCCCGATTTAACCAATGTGGTGACCGGCAACATGGCCGCCATCCAGGTTGATGATCTCGCCGTTTACAAAACTACTGCCAGCCAGGTAAAGTGCCAGTTCAGCCACATCACTGGTTTCGCCGATGCGGTCGACCAGGTGAAGTCCCGCAAGACTGTCTGCGTCGGTAATGCCGTTTTTGCCTTGGAGCGGACTTCTGATAATACCCGGTGCAATGCCATTCACACGAATGTTGTTTTTACCAAATTCAGCCGCAAGCTGTCGGGTTAAGGCATGAATTCCGCCTTTGCTGACAACCGCAGCTGTAGCGGGAAAGCCGCCGATCGCATGGTCGACCAGTACCGTACCGATGTTGATAATCGAACCTTCTCCCTGTTTCAGCATTTGTTTAATGGCAGCCTGACTCGTGAAATAGGTGCCTTTTAAATTAATATTCAGATAACGGTCCAAAAATGCCTCGTCGACATCCAGGAAGCCTTTCGGTTCAAATATTCCTGCGTTATTAACGAGTACGTCCACTGTCCCGAATTTTGTTACCGCAGTTTCAACAAGCTGCTCGCCGGTAGCCGGATCGCCAATATTGCCGGCAACCATAGCGAGCCTGTCATGATGGCCCAGTTCATTGAATGTTGCTTTCAGATTATCCTCATTTGCAGAGTTGATGACTACCTGATAACCTTGTTGTAAAAATAAGGCGGCGATTGTTTTTCCAATTCCTGAGGATGCGCCGGTTACGATAATGGTCTTTGTTTCCATGATATGAGTTATTTTTTGTTAGAATTGTTTTGAGCGGTTATTCCCTTTTCGCGGAGTACCGAAACCTGTTCTCCTGCATAACCCCAGTCATCCGGTTCCACTTCCTGGATCACGACGTGCGTGAGGCTTGGGTCTTTGTCCAGAACTTCGGTAATAAGCGTGGTCACGCCTGCGATCAGCTGTTGTTTTTGCTGACGGGTAACGCCTTCCCGGGTTACCTCAATTTTTACGTACGGCATAGCTGTATTTGTTTGTGATACCCATTGTGAATCAATTGGTAGCACAAAGGAGCGCAGGAAATTGGATGTGATTACGTGATGTAGATCACTTTCGATAGAAGCCTATCTATGGGTATTGTAAAGCCGGCTGAGCGTCTCGCGGGACACCCCGAGGTAGGCGGCGATCAGGTGTTTCGGGACGAGATTATAAAGTTGTGGGTATTGCGATAGCAGCTCTTCATAACGGGCTTTGGTATCATTGTTCATAAATGATAAAAGTCTTTTTTGGGACGCCAGGTAGCCGCGGTTGGTGCGCCAGCGGAAGAAGTATTCGACCGGGTGCAGTTCACTGCATAATTTCTCGCGGTCGTGATTTGAAAGGGAAAGTACTTCCGCGTCCGTAATGCAATCGATGCTGATGGTAGCCTTTGTTTGGTTATACAAAGCGCCATAGTCCGACGTCCACCAGGTAGGCATAGCGAATTGCAGAATGTATGTTTTCACTTCATCGCTTACATAAAACGCTTTCAGACAGCCGGAAATAACAAAGTACTCCTGTTCCACCCGTTCGCCTTCGGAAATTACAATCTGGCCTTTTTTAAAGGAATGAGGTTTGAAATGTGCGTAAAAGTGATCAAACTGCTCATCGGTAAGTGTGATGATTTGCGTAATGTGCTGTTTTAGAATCTCTTTTGCTTCCATTTCTTATTCCTGATTGACAGGTTCAAATGTAGGAAAAAGCGGATTATGCGCATGCACGCTGGTTTTGCCACTTACATTATATATTATTGGATCGCATATGGCATGGTAATGGTGAGCTAACCCATTGCAAAAAACAAAACGCCCAACCCGGAAACTCATCCCCAAACGCATTAGAACATTGTCCCAGTGATTAAAAGAAAACACTTTGTAAATCTTACGTTCAGCCTGCTGGCGCCGTTGCTGTGGATCCCATGTCTGGCGCAAAAAAAATATGAACGCGAATACAGCATCAAGCCAAATGCGGTTCCTGAAAATGCCATTTCATTTGTTTCCTCAGTGTTCAAAAAAGCGAAAATCCACTGGTATCGCGAGGAGGGCCTGACCGGAAAATCGATAGAAGCCAAACTGAAATCCTCCGGGAAACGGTACAGCATCGAGTTTGATGAATCCGGAAATATCCAGGATGTTGAGGTATTATCCCGAGTAGATCAAATGAATTCGGCAGGTCGGGCCAAACTTAAGGAAAACCTGGGTAAAAAATTTTCCGGCTACAAGATTGTTAAAACTCAGCTTCATTGGAATGGGTCGGAAAAAGCTTTGAAAGAATCTCTGCTGAAAGACAAGGCCGTGGCGGGGATAGTGGTGAGGTATGAGTTGATTGTAAAAGGCTCACAAGGAAAAAAAGAGCATTATTTCGAAGTCTTGTCGGAAAATGACGGAGAGGTCGTGAGCTTGAAGGAGATCGTTCAGCGAAATACGGATAACCTCATATACTGATGCGTGCGCTCGTTTTTGTTTTTCTGTTATTCTTCATTCTGCCCGTCGCAGTATCCGGCCAGTCGGATTACAGGGCGGGATCGCTTTCTCAGATCAATGTAAATTTCAAGGTTTTGCAAAACTGGAAGCTGAATACCAAACTGGAAACCAGGCAGATATTCTCCGAGAAAGAACCGGAAGCCCTGGCCTCGCACCGGTTCCGGTATGAAAGAACGGATTTGAGCGCGGTGCTCACCACAAAGTTGTCGGCAGACAATACGCTGGGTGGGGGATACCTGGTCCGGCTGGAAGACAAAAAGTTTACACACCGTCTCATTCAGCAGTTTAACAATGTGAAAAACCTTGATCTCGTGAGCATTGCACACCGGATCGTGACCGATGAAACTTTTAGTTCCGGAGAACCCGCCGAGATCAGGCTGCGATACCGTTTAGGCCTTGAAAAACCATTGAATGGGCTTCAAATCGACCCGAAAGAGTTCTATGCCAAATTCAACAACGAGTACCTCGGCATCTGGTCGACGAAGCAAACCGACCTGGAAATCCGCGGATTACTCGCTTTGGGATACAATGCAACGGACAATAATAAGGTGGAGCTGGGTTTGGAATACCGTGTAAGTGGTTTTAGCGAGACGGTACGAGCGCAACAATTCTGGCTTAGTATTGGCTGGTTTATCAGTATTTAATTGGCCTTAAGCTGGTTATGCATCGCTTGCTCCATTAGTTGCAGTGAGGAAGCCAAAAAATAGGTTGCCGGTAATTACAGTTTGAACATCAGCTGGGCATTAAAACTGAGCTGATAGGAGCGGGATTTGATATCCGAAGGAGGAATTGCATAGCTGAACGTGGGCTGGGCAATGAGGGATAAACGCCGGGCAAAATGGTAAATCACTCCGGCCCCGACCAGCGGGGATATTCTTGAAATATTATCGTCGGATTTAAGCACGACCGTCCCAAAATCAGGAATAGTCAGACGGCTTGTGGTGCCGAAATTCCATAATGCACCTGCTGAAAAATAGGGAGACAGCGTCTTTTCGGACGTCTGTAAATTGACCATCACAGGAATGGAAAAATTATGGGACCGGCTGCTGGAAGCAGATGTCTTGCTTCTGGATTGTGAAAACCATAACCCGGTCGACGCGGACCATTTTTGGGAAAATGAATATCTTCCATTAAGACCGATCCAATAACCTTTCGGCGATGATTCCGATGTCCACTCCTGGGAGGCGAGTTCGCCGCTGCCATCACTTACAGGGAGTACGACGGTTGCCGTGACTTTGTAATGCCCATAAAAAGGTGCCACCGAAGCAGAAAAATCAAACTTACTCTGGCCAAAAGCAGCTGGCCAGGACAGCAAGAATCCGGCCAGAATCAATGAGGTATTCAGGATTGATCTCATTATTTCTCTCTTTTAATGGATGTAACAGTACCGGATTTATTTCCATAAATTCCTGTTAAATAAGGACAAAGCAGCAACTAACTACTAGTTTACCGGGTGTTTTTGTGGACCCGATGAATATAGTTTGCACTCTCCAAAACCGGAGGTACTGTTCGTTTGCGGGAGTAGGTGAGTACAATTTTGTAATGCCAGACTTTTGCTGCTGGTACATGCAGCCTGCAAGATCCGGCAATCTTTCCTTAATCGTCTCATTCCCATGAATTCCATTGACAGAAGGCAGTTTTTATCACAGTTTTCGTTCGCTACCGCCGCGTTGGCCACGAGCGGGTTTGGGTTTACATCGCAAGTCACGCAGGACGGATTTGTTGAAGTCGAAATTGCGCCGGGAAAACTGCGGGGTGTGCGTTACGAGGGTGTTAATATATTCAGGGGTATCCCGTATGGCGGCAAAGTTTCGGGGGACCGGAGATTTCGTCGTCCTGCGCCCGTAGAACCGTGGACGGGCGTCCGCAGCTCCGTCTTTGGTGCGCCTGCCATGCAGCCGCCCCGCCATAATGAGCCGGCGCCGGCAGAGGATTGCTTGTTTCTGAATGTATGGACACCCGCGAATGATAACAAAAAACGACCGGTCATGTTTTACAGCCACGGCGGTGGATTTGTGATCGGGTCGGGTGCGTCGCAAAGTCAGGATGGCTCCAATCTTGCCCGGAATTTTGATGTCGTTGTGGTGCAGACCAATCACAGGCTTGGGTTGCTCGGGTTTCTTTACCTGGACGAGATTGCCGGGGCGGATTACGCCGGTTCGGGTAATATGGGCATGCTGGACATTGTTGACGGCTTGAAATGGGTGCATGACAACATTGCTCAATTTGGCGGGGATCCCAATAATGTAATGATTTTTGGCGAATCGGGTGGGGGAGCAAAAACATCATGTTTATACGCGATGCCGTCGGCGGCCCCTTACTTCAATAAAGCATCGATTGAAAGCGGGCCCGGCGTGCGCATGACTACCAAAGAAGCAGCGGCTCAGACGACAGCCATGCTTTTGAGAGAACTTAACATTTCGCCAAAAGACTGGAGAAAGTTATTGGATGTGCCCGCGGCAGATTTGCTGGCCATTCAAACCAAACTGCCGTCTGTCCCGCCATTTATTGATAAGGAAAAAAACAAAACGGCCCAGCCGGGTGCAGGTGGGTTTGGTCCGGTGGTGGATGGTACCGTTCTGCCGCATCATCCATTTGATCCCGCAGCTCCCGAAATATCAAAGAACAAACCGCTTCTTGTTGGCTGGAATGAAGATGAGTATAACTTTTTTATCTGGCAACGAAAGGAAACGGAATTGGTAAAACTGGATTTTGAGGGTTTAAAGACAAAGCTCGAACCTTTCCACGGTGCGGATACGGGTAAAATGATCGGGACATATCGAAAAACCATGCCCAATGCGTCTGCAATTGACGTTTTTGTTGCCATTTCGTCCATTGCGATGATGGGGCTTGGCTCCATTGATATCGCCGAGAAGAAGGTGAAACAGAATGGCGCGCCGGTTTACTTATACAATTTCGGGTACAAGTCGGAGAAAAAGATCCTGGATACGGACTATCCGATGGGCACGCCGCACGCAATGGATATCAGTTTTAAATTCAATAACGAAGTCCCTCCCAAAGACCCGTCACAACCCAGTGAAAGTTTTTTTGGAGGCAAAAAACCAGAGCGGTTCGTAGCGTCTCACCATTTTGCAGAACTCTGGACGACTTTTGCGCGAACAGGAAAACCTGCCGCCAAAGACGTTCCTGAATGGCCCGCCTACAATCTGAAAACCCGGCCGACCATGCGCATTGATACAAAATGTGAAGTCATTAATGACCGGTTCGGAGAGGAACTGGCAATGTGGCGATCGATTAAGAAAGTATAGCCACTGGCTATGGGTTGGTACTTCACATTAATTTAATCTACGGAGCAACCGGCATTTGAGCGGGTTGCCCCTTTTTTTGTGTAGGTGCTCTGACATAAGCCGGATAAGTGCGGGTTTTAATCGTTTTTTTTCATCGGATTGTGCCGGTAACACGCCAAGTAAGCCCAGGGGCATAGAAATTTTCTTACTTTTAGTTTATGTTCTCACACCCTGATTGGAAAACTTACCTGACTTTCTTCTATGAAAAAAATATTTCAATGGACTTATATAACACCCGCTATTGCATGGATTTTCTACTTGTTGGTACCAACAGGTACCGGTTTTTTAGTCAATTTCCTGGCCACGATCGCTCTGATCGGCGGTGTGCTTTCGGCTGTGCACCATGCTGAAGTCGTAGCACACAGAGTAGGTGAGCCATACGGTACGATCATTTTAGCAGTGGCTGTAACACTTTTGGAAGCTTCAATCATCGTGTCACTGATGCTCACGGGAGGTGAAGGTGCCGATACCTATGCGCGAGACACCCTGTTTGCGGCCGTCATGCTCATCCTTAATGGTATCCTCGGTATCAGTATGTTTGTAGGCGCCATTAAATATAAGGAACAGAGTTTTGAGACAAAAAGCGTAACAATTGCTTTGGTAAGCCTGGTGTCGATCCTCGTGCTTACACTGGTACTGCCGAATTATACTACCAGCATCGCCGGTCCTTCTTACAGTGCGCCACAGCTGATCGCCATTGGCATTTGTTGCCTGGTAATTTACGGGTCATTTATATTCACGCAGACCATCAGGCACCGCGAGTATTTTGTGGTGGGGGAATCAGGCGAAGAAAAGGCGGTTTCACGGTCAGAAGCCTTCATTAGTCTGGGTCTGCTGCTCGTATGTCTAGGGATCGTTATTTTACTGGCTAAAAACCTTTCCCCGGTAATTGAAGGCGGGGTTATAGCGGCTGGCCTGCCTACTGCATTGGTGGGTGTAGCGATTGCAACGGTTATACTGTTGCCGGAAGGCATATCCGCCATCCGCGCGGCCAGACGTAACCAGTATCAGACAAGCATTAATCTCGCATTGGGTTCAGCATTGGCAAGTATCGGCCTCAGCATTCCTACCGTAGCAGTGGTTTGCACAGTAATGGATTTACCGCTTGTGCTGGGGCTAGACATGAAATCGATGATGCTGCTTGGACTTTCTGTTTTTACCGTCATGCTTTCACTCAACAAAGGTCAGACAAATGGATTATATGCAATGGTGCTTTTGATCAACCTCATGATGTACATATTCACCATCATATTTCATTGAAATAACGGCTGTCCGGACTGTGGGCAGAAGAAATTTCGGTCGGAGTGATTATCGCCGGCCGCAGATAATGGCATGCAACTTGCCAAATAACCTTATGTTTGTGGTTAAACATGAGGGGTGAATGGATGAAAAAATAAGACAGTTACGGAAATCGCTGGATCTCATATTGATCGCAATGAGTGTCGTTTGCTCGATGGTAATTGTTTTTCATCTGGGCTACAACACCGATCCGAAGATCGAGCAGCTTACAAACCGTATACTTGAATGGTGTTTTCTTTTTTTCGCCGTTGCGCTGGCTGCGAAGTTATTCACCGCATTCAAAAGCAAATCTTCGGTTATCTCACGCGTCGGAGAGGCATTGTTGTTTTTCTTTTTCGTTGCCGTTATCATCGCCGACAGCTATCATTTTTCAGCGACCGATGGCACCGAGCTTGTCAAGCCAGAATGGATGTATCTGGGCATTTTTGCCATTCTGATCATTGAAGTTTCAAAGCAGACGCTGTTTTTCGATAAGTTCTATTTCAATCCGACCCTGCTTTTCGTGCTGAGCTTTCTGGCATTGATCCTGATTGGAACCGCGCTGCTGCTGTTGCCTAAAACGACCCAGCATCAGCAGCTTACTTTCGTCGATGCACTGTTTATGGCGACCAGTGCAGTTTGCATTACCGGCCTGTCGGTTGTAGACATATCCACGGAATTTACTCGTTTCGGGCAGACGATCCTGCTGGTGCTGGTGCAGATCGGCGGGCTGGGGATTATGACATTTACCGGCTTTTTCGGCTACTTTTTCTCAGGAGGTTTTTCGTATAAAAACCAGTTGATGTTCACCGAACTGATTGGCGAGAACAAGGTCAGCTCAGTTATTTCGACCTTATATAAAATTATACTGGTCACCTTTTTCTTCGAAATACTCGGAGGTATATTCATCTATCTGAGCCTGGACGCGGCCAGTTTCGAAAGCCCCGCGGAAAGACTGTATTTTACTGTTTTTCATGCGGTTTCAGCATTCTGTAATGCGGGATTTTCCATTTTGCCCGATGGATTGAACCATGGCACGCTGCGGTTTAATTACCAACTTCATCTGTCCATTATTCTGCTGTTTGTGATGGGCGGGCTAGGTTTCGGTATCATTTTCAATTCCTACGAGTTCATTAAACGGTGGGTGTTAAATCTTTACCATAGAGTCAGGCACGGCCGACATTTTCTTCACCGTGCGAGAGTGATTGCATTTAACTCTAAAATCATCGCCTATACCAGCTTCTTCCTGATCTTGTTTGGGTTTGTTATGGTGTTCATTTTGGAATTCAGGCATACACTTCTGGCACATGAAAGCTATTTCGGAAAAATTGTTACCGCCTTATTTATTGGTACAAGCCCGCGATCGGCGGGTTTTAATACCGTCATCATGAGTGAGCTGGCTTTCCCGACTGTAATGCTGCTGTTCTTATTAATGTGGATCGGGGCAGCACCGGGCTCGACGGGAGGAGGGATCAAAGTCACCACATTTGCATTGGCCACACTCAATATCCTGACGCTGGCCAGGGGTAAAGACAGCATCGAAGTGTTTGGAAGGAGAATTTCGGAAGAGTCAGTTTCCAGGGCTCTGGGCATTATTTCCCTGTCTCTGATATTTTTGGGCGCGGCCATTTTTATGCTATCCATTACAGATCCGGACAAAAATCTTTTATCACTCGCATTCGAAACCTTTTCAGCTTACAGCACCACAGGTCTCAGCCTGGGCGTTACACCCGAGCTGAGCCAGGCTGGCCGGTTGGTTATCATTTTGACTATGTTTGTCGGCAGGGTAGGCTCACTGACCCTGTTGGTCGCATTTGTAAAAAAGGCAAAGCCCACAGAATACAAGCTCCCCGGTGAGCAAATGAACTTTTAAAGCGGATAGGCATGAAATACATCATATTTGGATTGGGGAGTTTTGGGAAATCACTGGCAATAAGGCTGACCGAACTGGGACATGAAACCATCGGGGTTGATAACAACATGCAAAAAGTGGAGCAGCTCAAAGAGCGGATCACGCACACGGTTTGCATGGATTGTACCGATAAGAATGCGGTCAGCTCACTTCCGCTCAAAGATGCGGACGCATGTATTGTCGCCATTGGAGAAGATGAAGGTGCGTCTCTGCTTTCGACGGCGTTGCTCAAACAGCTCGGCGTCAAAAAGATCATCGGCCGCGTCGTTTCAGATCTTCAAAAAACAGTACTGGAAGCAATGCAGATTGAGGAATACATTTTACCAGAGGAAGAGTCGGCAGAAAGGCTCGCGATGCGGCTGGACAATTCAGGCATTGTCGACTCATTTAAAGTATCCGAAAAGTACAGCATTATCGAAATCCGCGTCCCGGCGCGCTATGTCGGCATGACCCTCGCCCAAGCCGACCTGACTAACCGTTACAACGTCATTGTACTGACGGTGCTCACATTATCCAAAGGATCCGAGAATGGGCTTGCCAAAATCTTTAAACGGGCGTCCGGCATTGCTACGCCTCAGACGGTAATGCATGAAAATGAAGTACTGGTTCTGTTTGGGGAATTGAGTGATATCGAAAAGCTGATGCACTGAGCCTGAACCCCTAAACGCAAGGTTATCAAGAGATCGTCCCACCAGACGATCTTTTTGTATTTAATAAGCGATGCATGCAATCACCACGACTTAATTATGGCACAGTATTTATACAATAGATGCAATTTTTTTTGCGCCTTCGGAGTAAGTAACTGTGTTAAGATTATTTCAAATAAATAAACCAACAACTATGCGCTATCCCTATACTCTGTTTCAGATTTTGATTCTATTGTTAACCGGTGTCGGAACCGCATCTGCGCAGGGCAGGGAAATTACCGGCGTGGTGCAGACAGCCACAGGCGAGTCGCTGCCCGGAGCTACGGTGCTCATTGCTGGGACCAGCTCGGCAACGATCGCAGATGCCGACGGTAAATTTTCCATTACCGCACAAACCGGGCAAACGTTACGGGTTTCTTTTATCGGCTATCTCGCGTCGGACGTTCCCGTGACGGATCAGTCTGCCTACACGATCCAGCTCGCCGAAGACGCGCAGAATCTTGAAGAATTTGTCGTGATCGGCTACCAGTCGGTGCGGCGGACGGACCTGACGGGCGCTACCGGAATTATCGATGCCCAAAATACGAACAAGCGTATTGCCCGGTCGGTGCCGGAAGCGTTGCAGGGTATGACACCCGGCGTGGCGGTGCGCAATGGCGGCGCGCCAGGCCAGGAAGCGGTAGTGAATATACGTGGACTGAGTACGCTGTTCGGTAATGCAAGTCCTCTGTATGTGATCGACGGCATGCTCGCCGATGCGAATACCACCGTGAATCCCAATGATGTAGAAACCATACAAGTTTTAAAAGATGCATCCGCGGCCGCCATTTACGGCTCGCGGGCTGCGAATGGAGTAATTATTATTACTACCAAAAAAGGAAAGGAAGGTCCGCTGAAAGTAGACGCTACGGCCCGCTTTGGTCTCTCATCGCTTCCCAAAAGGTGGGATATGATGAATGCGCAGGAATACGTGGCGACTAATACCCGCGCATATCAGGCAGCAGGTTACGCATTGCAGCCCGCAGTCGCTAATTTCAACGGAGCGGTGAATACCAATTGGGCAGATCAGCTGTTGCAGACAGGTAGTATTCAGGATTATAATGTGAGCTTATCGGGTGGGGGAAAAGACAGTAAGTTCCTGATTTCCGGCTCTTATTTTGCTGACGAAGGTGTGTTGAAAGCCCGCGATTTCCAGCGGGCGTCTGTACGGATCAATACAGAAGCGACGCGCAATAAATTTACTTTTGGCGAAAACCTGATGATTTCCAGTACCGAGCGCAATACGCCTTTTCAGGGTGGATTTGCGGAGGGGAACGCCTGGTACGATATCTGGACCAGTTTGCCGATCATTCCGGTACAAAGCGCCGATCTGGCCAGTACTTCCAATCCGGGCGGCTGGGGTTATGGCTCATTTAATGCACGCTCATTTGCCAGAAACCAGGTGGCGATCAATGACATTACCAAAACTACCTTCAATTTTTTCAAAGTATTAGGAAACGCCTATCTCGACTATAAAATCCTGAAAGGCCTGAGTTACCGGTTCAATGCAGGGCTTGAAACCAGTTTCGACAAAACCAATAATATAAGAAAAGAAGGACTCTGGTACTGGAACCAGTCACCCGATTTCAGTAGTGTCGGGCAGAACCGGGCGCAGTTTCTGAGCTACCTGTTTGAGCATACCCTGAATTTTAACCACACCATTGGTAAACATACTATCAACGGCGTAGTGGGTTACACCCAGCAAACGATCAAAACGGACGATCTGGGCGGTCGGCGTTTGCAGCTTGGCGTTTATGGCGGCGATTACTTCACAACCATCAACTCAGCCAGCGGCGGAATGACATCCTCGGGAACACGCTCGCAAACGCTCATTAATTCTGCATTAGGCAGGTTAAATTACAATTACGCCGAAAAGTACTACCTCACATTTACATTCCGTGCCGATAAGGATTCCCGTTTCTCCCCCGCGCACCGCACAGGCTATTTTCCCTCGGCGGCAGCTTCCTGGAAAATCAGTAATGAAGAATTTTTTAAATCCGACCTTGTTACCGAGCTGAAACTGAGAGGATCTTACGGGGTACTGGGCTCGGCCAACCTGAGCAATTACCAGTTTACCGGCTTTCTGAACCAGGCGCCACGGGCTGTTTTTGGTTCGGGACAAACGGAATTTCCAGGCGCAACGCAGGCGAGGCTGGTGTATGAAGACATTAAATGGGAACAAAAAGCGACAACCAACATCGGTGCCGATCTGGTGCTTTTTAACAATAAACTAGCGATTACCATCGACGCATTCCGCTCGGTGGCGAAGGATGTTTTGCTCTCGCTTCCATTGCCTCTTTACATTGGAAACCTGCAGGGTGACCCGCTGGTGAACATCGGTTCCATTGAAAATAAAGGGATTGAGTTCGATTTTACTTACCGCCAGACTTCCGGGCCTTTTACATGGAGCGTCGCGCCGAATTTCAGTTTGATCAGAAATAAGGTACTTGCTCTCGGGAACTTAGGGGTAGATGAAGAAACCGGTGAGCCGAGAAATTACATTCAGTCGGGCAATACCCGCTCGCAGGTGGGCCGCTCCATTGGGGAGTATTACCTGATCAAAACAGACGGACTTTTCCAAAACGATGAAGAAGTGCAGGCCCACAAAGCACAGGCTGCGTACGCCAAACCCGGGGATGTTCGCTATGTAAACCGCATCGACCAGGGAACAAATGATGATATCAATGACCGCGACCGCACATTCGCAGGCAGCCCGTGGCCCAAACTTACCTCGGGGTTGATCCTGAATGGAACATGGTCGGGCTTTTCGCTAAATGTTCAGTTTTACGGCGCATTTGGTCAGAAGTTATATAATGATGTGAGAAGGGAAATAGACGGAATGGGTTATTCCAATTACCGCCGGGATATTAATCCGTGGACACCTGAGAATACCGGTACCGATTTTCCCCGACTTGGGGTTTCGTACTCGACAGGTGCTGCGGGCGACCCGGCCAGCGCCGACCGTGGAATCGTCTCCAATGTGCGTGCCAACACCGATCGGTGGCTGGAAAACGGTTCTTATTTAAGGTTGAGAAATGTGGAACTCTCGTATACAATTCCACAAAACGTGACCAGCAAATTGTCTGTAAGCAATGCAAGGATTTATGTGAGCGCACAAAACCTGGCGACTTTTACCAAATACACCGGACTTGATCCCGATGTAGTCGGAGCGAATTTCAACCTCGAACCCGGCGTGGACCTGGGAGGTTATCCCGCCTCGCGCATCATTTCATTCGGCCTTAATCTGGGCTTCTGACAATCGGCCATTTATCCAAAAGACATCGACATGAAAAAGATATTTTTGCTTACCTCAATGATTTTATTGGTTGCCAGTGCCTGTAACCGCGATTTTGACCAGCCTAACCCGAACAGTCCCACGATCGCATCGTTCTGGAAAAGCGAAACGGATGCGGTGAAAGGCATCAATGCCGTGTACAGCACATTCCATCGCACGGCCACGCTCTATTCCAGGTTTTTATTTTACCATGGAATGCTCCGGTCGGACGAGGGCTACGGTTCCGGTGGCGACATTACGCTAAACAACATCATGAGTTTCAACCAGACCAACTACAACGAAGGTCTGACTGCCGGGACCTGGCAAAACCTGTTTATCGGCGTATTCAGGGCGAACCAGGTGCTGGCTTATGTGCCAGGCATTGAAATGAATGAAGGGTTGAAAAACCGCATTATCGGCGAAGCAAAGTTTTTGAGAGGATTGTTTTATTTCAATCTGACCTTATATTTCGGCCGGCCGCCAATCATACTGGAACCTTCCGAGCCAACGGACCGGCCCTCGAATGCAACCAATGCGGAAGCCTGGGCACAGGTGGAAAAGGACCTGACCGAAGCGGCAACGACTCTGCCGCTCAGCTACACCGGCGACGATCTGGGTCGTGCCACGCGGGGCGCTGCAATGGGTTTATTAGGAAAAGCGTATCTGCAGCAAGGAAAATACCAGGAAGCGGTTACCGCACTTGCATTTTTTATTACGGGCGAAGGAAAAGGCTTGTATTCGCTCACAGCCAATTATCAGGACAATTTCAAGGCTTCCACCGAGAACAACAGCGAGTCTGTTTTTGAAATACAATTCAGGTTTAATCCTAATGAAAATACCGACGACGACGTGGACGAAACCCGCATTAACAACACGGGAACATCCATTGCCCAGTTTTACGCGCCGCGAGGCGTGGGCTTTTCCGATGGTGGGGCGCGCCGCTGGCTTATCGGTGAATTTGAAAAAGAAAAGACGGCATCGGGTGCCAGGGATCCGAGACTTGCAGCGACACTGTTATTCGATTCCACCGACGTGCGCGGTCCGCAGTTCACGATGATCTACGGGCAGACATTCGCCAGCCGTTATGGTACGAATACCGGCGAAAGCAGCGCAGTTTGGTTTCGGAAACAATTAAATGACAATGAGCCCGGACGGACCGAGGAAGGTTTCAGGTCGCCTAACAACCACCGGCTGTTGAGATATGCCGATATTTTGCTCATGTACGCCGAGGCGCTCAATGGGATCGGGCAGACTGCGCAGGCTTATCCATTTGTGGATATGGTACGTGTACGTGCCGGGCTGAGGCCGCTGAATCAAGCGGCGGGCTGGAATCAGGCACAATTTCTTGCTCAGATCAAACACGAGCGCATTACCGAGCTCACCGGCGAGGGCTGGCGTTTTGCCGATCTGCAGCGCTGGGGCGAGCTGGGGCCGCAGCTGGCGGTGAGAGATCCGGAATTTACCAATTTTGTTAAAAACAGAAATGAATGGTACCCCATCCCGCAATCGGACATTGACTTAAATCCAAATCTGACACAGAACCCGGGTTATTGATTTTGGTAATTATAAATATTGTTTTTCCGCAAAACCTGAATTTTTATGACAACTATATCCCGCAGCTTGTGCATTCTCTGCATTTTTGCATTGTTAGTACTATCTTCCTGTGCGTCCGTAAAGGTGAAAGAAGTAAGCCACGTGAATGCCAAACCAGGTGATTGTCAGCTGCCGGTTTTCAATACCGTCAATGAAGTGAATGGATCTTACGTGGTGTTGTGCGAGGTGGAAAGCATCACAGGATCTGCTTTGTATGTCAGGCGTTCTGCAAAAGCGGCTATCGACCGGGCGAGGCCAGCCGCCTGCCGCTGCGGTGCGGACGCGCTTCTGGTGATCAGCTCGGGAAGGACCAATTTAAAATTTTTCTCATGGCGGCGCGGCGTGGCAACCGTTCAAGCCATTAAAACCAATCAAAGCGCCTCTCTTTAACTATGATTTTTCGCTCGCTTTACCGCATCATTTTTGCCTCGATCACTCCGCTTTTGTTCCTCAATGCGTCCTGCAAAAAGGAAGCACAGGGGCCAAAGCCGGGTGAGCAGCAGGCAACTACATTCACAAATCCATTGCTGACTTCGGCGCCCGATCCTTTTGTTTTTCAGAAAGACACGACCTATTATTACCTGCATACACTGGGTAACCGCATTCAGATATGGAAAACAAACAAAATGAGCCGTTTGAAGGATGCTGCGCCGGTTACTGTTTTCACTGCGCCGGCATCCGGCGGAAATTCCAGGGATATCTGGGCCCCGGAGCTGTTTTTTCTCAATGGCAAATGGTACATCTACTACACCGGCTCGGATGGAAATGATCGGGAGCACCGGATGTGGGTCCTGGAAAACGCAAATGCGGACCCCACGCAGGGAACCTGGACCGACAAGGGTAAGCTCACTACTCAGCCAGCCGATCTCTGGTCGATCGATGCGACTGTATTTCAGCGGGATACCAGCCTTTTTCTAATCTGGTCGGGGAGGCCATTTGCGGGTGGAACGACTGATTTAACCCAAAACCTTTACATCTCGCGAATGAGCAATCCTTTCACACTTACCGGCCCGACTGTACTCATTTCCACGCCGCAGTATGATTGGGAAAAACGCGGATTTGGGGTAAATGAAGGTCCCGAGATCCTGCGTAATGCGGCCGGGCAGGATTTTCTGGTGTTTTCGGGAAGCTATTGCGGGGATGACCGCTACTCGTTGGGAATAATGAGCCTGAAAGCAGGCAGCGATCCGTTGGACGCAAAGAGTTGGAACAAGGTGGCGACACCGGTTTTTACAGGTCTGGCGTCGGCAAATGCATTTGGTGCGGGACATAATGGTTTTTTCAAATCCAGGGATGGAAAAGAAGACTGGATTATCTACCACGCAAATTCGTCTGCCGGCCAGGGTTGCGGCAATTCGCGGAACGTAAGAATGCAAAAATTCACCTGGACTGCCGACGGTTTGCCCAGCTTTGGCGAGCCGGTTTCGACGGGACAAGCGATCGCGGTGCCATCAGGTGAGTAGCTGTTTAGCTATATTTAGGAGTTAAAAAGCATTCACATTAAGACCGATTTATGAAGAGATTGAGCATCAGTTTGTTGCTGGTAACATTATTTCAACTTGCAAATGCGCAGCGCGCGGTGGTTCACGGAGATTTTGCCGATCCGTCTGTGATAAAAGTAGGGGACACGTATTATTCTTCGGCTACGAGTTCCAATTGGGCGCCTGCATTTCCGATAATGAGATCCACAGACCTTAAAAACTGGCAGCAGACAGGTTCTATTTTTCCTGATCTGACATCCTGGGCAGATTTTTACTACTGGGCACCTGAGCTCAGCTATGAAAACGGGAAAGTGTACGCCTATTACACCGCACACAAAAAAGGAGGAAACCTGTGCGTGGGAGTAGCGAGTGCCGATTCGCCCGAAGGTCCGTTTAAAGACCATGGCCCGCTGGTTTGTCAGGAGGTTGGGTCTATTGATGGATTCCCGGTCCGTGACGAAAACAACAAGCTGCATTTGATCTGGAAAGAAGATGGTAACAGCGTAAACAAGCCGACCCCGATCTGGATCCAGCCTATGAACGAGGAAAGAACTGCACTGACTGGCAAGAAAAGGGAGCTTTTCAGAAATGATACCCGCTGGGAAGCGAACTTGGTGGAAGGTGTTTCGGTGATCAAAAACAATGGGTATTTCTATGCGATCTACGCGGCGGCAGGCTGCTGCGGCCCCGGTTGCACGTACGCGACCGGTATCGCGAGATCGAAAAAACTAATGGGCCCGTGGGAGAAATACACAGGAAACCCGATCCTGACCGGGCGTAGCGACTGGATGTGCCCGGGACATGGAACCGCGATTACGCATCAGGGGAAAAACTATTTTATGTACCACGCGTATGATCGCGCATCGAACAAATACACCGGCCGCCAAGCACTCATTCAAGGATTTGAATTCACCGCCGACAACTGGATCCGGTTTACAGATGAATACCTTTCGCCGACAGATAGCAGCACAACCTATACTATTACCGATGATTTTGACAAAGACAAGCTGGATTTGCAATGGAGCTGGTCAGTTTTTAACAAACCGGCATTTCAGCTGAAAGACGGCAGGATCGGAATGCAGCTGAATGATGACCGGGAAACCTTCATCGCCCGCAAAATCAACAGCCAGAATTACGAGGCGACGGTGGAAACCATTCCTGTAAAAAATGCGCTGACCGGCGTAGCTTTGATCGGGGACGACAAAAACCTGATCTACGCGGCGGCAAAGCAGGATAGTATCCGCATTATGCTCATTAAAAACGGTGCAAAAAGCAGTCTGGGTACATTTCCGGTAGCAGCGACGGGAAAACACGTATTCTTGAAAATGAACGTCGAAAACAACACGGAAATCCGTTTTTCTTACAGTCTTAATGGGTCTGACTTCACCGCATTGAACATCGCCAGCCCGGATATCACTTATCTGCCGCCGTGGGACCGGGCTGTACGCGCGGGCATTTTGGCCAAAGGCGTGCAGGGGGAAGTTGCGGTTGTGGAAGGATTTGTATTTAAAAGTAATTAGCCATTAAAGCGGCTCGTCACCCGACAAAATTTCGGCCGGGCGACGGGCCGACTTGCTAATCTGTACGGCCGAGCTCCTTTTTCATCTCGTACCAGACATCTATGTCATTCTCGTCTGCGTCCGTGTGATTGGCTTTCAGATAGTTCAGAAATTCAAATTTTCTTTCGTCGGACTCGAGATAAAGACTGTCTTCGTTTCCGTCCGCCTTCACGAGATACTCGTAACCATCGTTGGTAACCTCTTTGGAAGTGTAAAATTTGCCGGACTGTTCAAAATTGCTGATTGAATTATACAGATCATATACATCTTCATTGCCTTCCAGAATCACATCGGACAGCCAGGTTTCAAAGTTTGTTGTTTTTCCCATTTCAGTATTTGTTTGATTAGCATCTGATCTTTTGTAATTGACCCGGCGATTAGTACAAAGATCATACCGTGCTGCCGGCACCGCTGCTGGCATCCAAAAGCCCTTTTCCGCATTCTTGTTGACCCAATGGCATTGCAGTTCCATTATTGAACAATACCAAAAAAAAATTTTATTATTTCGAGTATAGGGAAAGATAGTGCAAACTTGTCTGTGTTAAGTACCGAATTTACGGGGCAATTGAACATAGCGATATGGCAGATATTTATCTGGATGGTTTAGACAACGCTCAATCCGGCCGGAAGGCGCCGCGGCTGGGCACGCCACACATCGAAACGGTGGTAACCGATGATGAGCTCCTGCTCCGTAACATGTTTCAGGAAGATTCACAGAAGGCATGCGCACTGTTGTTCAGAAGGTATTATGTGAATCTCTGCAACCATGCCGTCCGTTTTGTTCATTCCAAGGAGATTGCCGAAGATATCGTTTCGGAAGTGTTTGCGGGTTTTTGGCAGAACAGGGTTTTTGAACAAATCACAACGTCTTATCGCGCCTATCTCTATAAATCTGTCAGGCACCGCTCCTATAATTATCTTAAGTGGCAGCTGAACAAGACCACATCACTGGATTTTGAAGACCTTACCGTGATTTCGCAGGATCTGAGTCCGGACGAAATACTCCATTACAGTGAACTTCATCACAGGGTTGAAACCATTATACAAAATCTCCCGCCCCAGTGCCGCCGCGCTTACTTACTTAAAAGGATCGAGGGCAAAAAGTACGATGAAATAGCAAGTGAGTTGCAAATCAGCCCGAAAGCGGTGGAAGCACTTGTCAGCAGAGCTCTTGCCAGGCTGCGTAATGAGCTCAGAGGTGAGTGGTTTTTGGGCGGACTTCTTTTTTTCTACACACCATTTTGATGGTCCGTCCCGCGGACTGTGCATTACCAACAGAAACGACATTTAATACTATGGAAAAGCCGGTGACGAAACGTCTGCTGTTCGATTTTTTCTCTGAGAAATCGACCGCAATGCAGCGAAAATTAATTGAAGAGTGGTTAGAAGACGCTGCGAATCAGGAGTTGTACTATAAATATCTGGACGAATGGGAAAGTGAAAACCCGCAGTTTTTTCCGGACCTGGACCGGGCGATGCGAAGCTATCAGGTTCAGTTAACTGGTGCTGCAGGTGGCAGAGCCAGCACTGGGGTAACCGTCAAAATGCAAAGGATCCCATTGTTCAGGCGAAAGATATGGCGGCAAATGCTTGCAGCGGCCTGTGTTGTGATCGCAACCTGCTTTTTATTCAGAAAAGAACTGATGTATCAATCCTTAAATTCAGCAAGCGGGCATAGTGCCTCCTACCAGCTTTCAGACGGAACGACAGTACTGTTAAATGCCAATTCCACACTTTTGGTACCCCGTTTTGGTTTCGGGAGCGGTTCCAGGGAGGTGGAGCTGCAAGGTGAAGCCGATTTTAACGTCACCCACACCGGGTCCAACAACCGGTTTATTGTGAATATGGGCGACCATTACCGCATTGAAGTTCTGGGGACGCAATTTGTCGCTTATTCGCGCCGGGAAGAAAAACGCGTATTCCTGTCTCGGGGAAAGGTGAAGCTCCGGCTCCCGCAGGGAAAGCAGGTTTATATGAAACCGGGTAACCTGTTTACCTCGGGATCAAACGGCAGCTTCGATATGAGCGTGCCGGCCAAGCCACAGAAATATACCGCCTGGAAAGAACAACTGTTTTATTTCGACAACTCGACGCTTTCCGAAGTTGCCCGGCAAATGAAAGAGCGGTTCGATGTTGATGTACGTATACCAGACACCGTTCTGGCCGAGCGCCGGATCGGGGGAATTTACCGGGCTGAACATCCCGACGACCTTTTTTCAATCTTATCCGAGCTTCTACTGATTGAAGTTATCCAGAATCAGGACCATGTTGAACTACATATCCAAAAAAATCAATAACTATGCTACAACCCTTATACCGTAACGCAGGACTATTATTGATGTCCTTCATGCTGCAGCAGATCTGCCTGTCGCAGAGCATCGCATATGTCGTGCAGACAAATGCCGGCAAGCCTGTCAAAAACCAGCACGCCAATGTAACGAAGTTGAAGGACGTGCTCATCGATCTGGGCAGGAAACATCAGGTAAGCATTGTTTTTGAGGAGTCGACAGTCAACGGGATTTTCGTTGCCAATGGCGCTGACGTCGCGCAGAAACTGGAACGGCAGCTCGACGCGCTGCTAAAACCATACGGGCTTGCTTACCGGAAAGCCGGAAAAGGAACGTATGTGATCGTTCGGAAGGAGACGGTGAAGCTATCGGACGCCGGTTCCATTCAAACACAAAATGATGCCCCGGTACCTGAAAGCAGCATGCTGCCAGGCCGGGAAGTTGCTACTGAAACGTCGCCCGCGCAACTTGTGGAAGAAAAAGTTACCGGGAAGGTTTTGGATGAAAAAGGCATCGGCTTGCCAGGCGTTAGCGTCGTTCTGAAAGGCACCCAAAAAGGGACGATCACTGCCGCAAACGGAGGCTACGAAATGATGATTCCTGATAAAGACGCGATACTTATTTTCTCTTTCGTGGGATACCTGCCTCAGGAGGTCGAGGTCGGAGGTCGGTCGGTGCTGAATCTTACTTTGAAAACAGATACCAAAAGCCTGGAAGAAGTGATCGTAGTGGGTTACGGAACTCAGATGCGCCGGGATGTTACCAGTGCGGTATCGTCGGTTTCGGAAGAAGACTTTAAAGGTCAGCCCGTTACGAGGGTGGATCAGGTGCTGCAGGGAAGGGTATCAGGCGTGCAGGTTACCAATTCGGGTGGCGCGCCGGGAGGCGAGGTGCGTATCAGGGTCAGAGGTGCCAATTCGCTCAGCGGGGATAATGATCCTTTGTATGTGGTTGATGGCTTTATCGGTGCCGATTTCACTACGGTCAATACCGAAGACATCGCCTCCATTGAGGTATTGAAAGATGCTTCTGCCACGTCGATCTACGGGAGCCGGGGCGCAAATGGGGTGATCATCATTACTACCAAAACAGGTAAAAAAGGAGAAATGAAGGTCGACCTCGGACTACGGTATTACAGCTCCAATGTCATTAAGAAATACAATACCATGAACGCCGCGGACTTTGCGCAGGTGGCGAACGACCGCGTGCGGGCACTTTTACCAGCCGGCGGAACCTATGTTCCCAAGTTCACTGACGCGCAGATCGAAGGTTTCAGGAAAAGCGGCGGGACAGACTGGCAGGACGAGATCTTCCGGACAGCACCCGGCAAGGAACTCCAGCTGACCTTATCCGGAGGAAACCAGAAAACGAGTTACCTCATTTCCGGTAATTTTCTTGATCAGGATGGTATTATTAAAAATACGGATTTTAAACGCTACTCGATACGCACAAATATTACTTCTGACCTGAGCGACAAGTTTTCTCTGCGGTTCAATTTCACCGGTACACGGAAGGAAAATCACAACACCAGTGGAACTTCCCAGCGGAGCGGCGCTCTTTCCCAGGCACTTGCCTGGGCGCCGACTACACCCGTCCGGGACGATCGCGGCAATTACATTCTTTTTGATCCTACCAGTTCTTTGTTTTCCAATCCGGTCGCGATCATCAATGAAAACGAATACCGTTCCGAGAATACCAGCATCAATATGATTGGCGGACTACGCTACGAGTTCATTCCGGGCCTTTCCCTCGACATCCAGGGCGGATTGAATTACCTCAATTCGCAGGGTAAGGCATTTCAGGGATACCCGTCGACGAGGACCTGGGCAACCGCGGGGCGATCTTCGGGAGAAAACATTACCTGGCAGAACACGAACACGCTCAATTATTCAAAAGTGTTGAATGTGAGTCACAGGATCAACGTTACAGCGGTTTTTGAAACACAAAAATTCGTCGGCACCGGATTCAACGCCAATGTTTCCAATCTCACGTACCCGGCTCAATCCTATAATAACCTGGCCCTGTCTGCCTCCGGCACGGTGGGATCGGGCTACTCGAGCTGGGGACTGCTCTCGGCACTGGGCAGGGTGAACTACTCCTATAAAGATCGTTACCTTTTCTCGGCAACCGTACGGCGCGATGGTTCATCCAAATTTCAGGGCAGCAACAAGTACAGCACATTTCCATCCGTTTCGCTGGGATGGCACCTTTCCGAGGAGCCATTTCTTGCGAACAAAGGAATAATCGATGACCTTAAACTCCGGACAAGCTGGGGGCTGACGGGTAATCAGGGAATCGGTTCATACGGGACGCTTTCCAGCTATGTGACAAACCTGGATGACGCCGGGGTGGTTTTCAATGGTAATGGCGGGCCACTTGTGGCGGGTATCCTGCTGGGGAACCCGGGCAATGTCAATCTTAAATGGGAAACCACTGAGCAGTTTAACCTGGGAGTGGATGTAGGGATTTTTAAAGGCAAGTTGAGGCTGACGGCGGATTATTTCGTGAAGAATACACGCGATTTGCTGATGCTGAGATCATTGCCCGGGTATGTGGGCGGTTATAACATTCAGTCCAACATCGGCGAAGTACAAAACAAGGGTTGGGAATTTGCACTCAATGCAACACCTGTCAGTTCGGGCAGCTTTGAATGGAACAGCACAATTAATCTTACAATCCTGAAAAACAAGATTGTGAACCTGGGCACAGAACGCGACACCATTCCGCTTGTTGAAAATGTACTGATACCGGGACAGCCCATGAATGCCTTTTGGGGATACAAATATCTGGGGACCTGGAAAGCCAGCCAGGCAGACGAAGCTGCATTGAGTGGACTGAAACCGGGTGATGCACGATACGAAGACCTGGATGGAAATGGCGTTTTGAACGAACGCGACCAGCAGGTACTTGGTAACGGCACACCAAAACTCTCGGTTGGCTTCAACAATACATTTACCTATAAAAACCTTTCACTGAATGTATTTTTTCAGGGATTAATGGGTTTCAAAAAATTGAACTACACCTATGCCAACGGTGTCATGGGCAGTACGGATGCGAAGGAAATAACGTTTGCTGACATCAAAGACCGTTACATTCCCGGCGTAAATGAAACCTCCGACATACCGGCTTTCAGCAGTGCTGCCAGCAACTCGCTGATCCAGACTTCCCGGTTTATTGAAAAAGGCGACTTTGTCCGCTTGAAAAACATCAGTCTTACCTACACGTTACCAAAGGCTTTGCTGAAAAATATAGCGGCTGTCCGGTTATTCGTCAGCGCTACCAACCTGCTGACTTTTACAAAATACAAGGGGATTGATCCGGAAGCCAACTCCAATGCAGTGAGCGGGATAACCTGGCAGAATTTCGGGACGGACGTACAGCAGGGTATTGACTATGGTGCTTACCCGAATTCAAAAACTTTTACCGGAGGCATAAACTTCTCTTTCTAAAATTTCAATGTACTACCATTATGAAAAAAATATTCTTCTTACTTGTTGTGATAAACTGCCTGGGTTGCAGCAACTTTTTAGATGAGAATCCCAAAGGTGCAATCGTGGGTACCAATGCAATCAGCGACGTTCAGGGGCTCGAAGCTGCTCTTACGGGAACCTATAAAGGTTTGCTGCGCACGTGGACACGCGGATTTTTAAATTCATCTATCCAGAGTTTCGCAATGGGCGGCGACGATCTTTCGACCATTACGGGAGGGAACATGCCGAAAGTATGGTCGAGACAACTGGACCAATTTGACGTTACCTCCGGAAATACCCACACTGCATTTATCTGGGACGGCTGTTACAAAACCATCCAGGGCGCGAATAACATCATTAATAACTATCAGGTCGTTTCTGGTGATCAGGCAATGATCAGCCAGATCCTGGGCGAGGCATATTTCCTTCGTGGCCTGTCGTACTACTGGCTCGTGCGCGGTTTCGGAGGCATTCCGCTCATCACAACTTCGGATTTCAGCGACGATTTGTTGAACGTAAAAAGAACAGAACCGGCACAGATTTACCAGCTCATAGAAGAAGACCTTAAAAAAGCGGAGGAGCTGGTTGCGAACAAAAAGAGAGACCCGGGCCGGCCGAATAAAGGTTCTGTAAAAGCCTTGCTCGCAGACGTTTATCTCACGCAGGGCGGGTGGCCTATAAAAAATCAGGGTAAGTATGCCCTCGCCGCTGCCAAAGCGAAAGAAGTCATTGATAATAAGACGACTTACGGTTTCGAACTGGTGGACCTGAGCGTTCTCTGGGGCGGAAATTCAGCGGCGATCGGTACCAGCGAAGAAGTAATGGCGTTTCATGCGTCCACGAGTTTCGGAGGATCGGTAAATGGTTTTTACGGACATCCGGGCACGCCGGGGGAAGAGGGAGGCTGGGAGGATTTTTGTACTGAGATCCATTTTTTCAACAAATTCCCGGAAGGAAAACGGAAGGATATCACTTTCCGCACCCAGTTTGTACGAAGCAGCGGAGCGATTGTACCTTGGCAAAACAGCGCCGAGAAAAAACCCTACTTCGCGAAATTCAGGCTGGCTGTAAATAACACCTGGCAATCGTCACTTCCCGTACATATGATCCGTTATGCCCATGTGCTACTGATTTATGCGGAAGCGTCGGCGCGCGCCGGTTCGGCAAATGCAGAAGCCTATGCGGCGTTAAATGCAGTGAGAACGCGGGCTGGGCTGAAATCACTGGCAGGATTGTCGAATGACGCATTTATCCAGGCTGTGGTTGACGAACGGGCCTGGGAGTTTGCGGGTGAATACTCACGCTGGTTTGACCTGCTGCGACTTGAAATGGTCGAAAGCGCCAACGCAGCCAAGGACCCGAATGACCTCAAACCGGTAGGCGCCATATCCAAGACGGATTACACGTTCCCAGTTCCGCTAAAAGACGCTAACCTGAACCCAAACCTGGGTCAGTAGCACTGGCAATCCGGTTCCCTGAGTCGTTAATGCGGCCAGGATCTGTCCCGGAAATAGTTTGAGGAGATGAGTGACATTTAGTCTTTAATGGGGATTTTGATCAATTCTGTAGTTTGTCCTGAGAAAGAATAACTCCCGTTCAGTTTAAGCAGCCCGGCCATCAACTCGCTTTCCCGAAAAGGGATATTGGAATTTTCCAATGTTATGAGCAGATGGTCGGGCTCCATATTGAATGTGATTTCCACGGATTCGTTAGGGACAGTATCCGTGATTTCAAAAAACAGCTGTTTGCTGAAATTGAGGATTTCATGCCTTTTTTCACCCGAAACCAAACATCCCGGCGTCCCGGGGTTGGTTTGAAACGAGAAAGTGATCCCTGCCGGCTTCAAATAGATCGATGCATTTTTTTGAAGGTAATTCCACAAGCTTTCCAAATTGTCCTGATTGGAATCTGTCAGCCATATAACCTCGCTGATTTTTTCAGAAATGTTTTTTGAGATCGTCACGATCTTCTGAAGATGCCCGTCGGAAACTTCATTGTTGCTCTGTGACAATGCAACTTGTCCGAGCAACTTAAGACCAAAAAGCTCAGAGCCCAAACTATCATTTATGTCCCTGGCAATACGGCTGCGCTCTTTTTCAAGGTAAATATCCCTGTCCGATTTCACTCTTTGAGCTGCAAGCCGGGAATCCAGGTATCGTTTGATCGACAGATAGCAAATCACGACCAGCAATGTCAGTGCCAGCGTAATAAACCACCAGGTTTGCCAAAAAGGAGGCAGTACAACCACTCTCAACTTTCGTACCGGGGACACCCAGTTTCCGCCAAGATCCGAAGATTGCAGCTGAAATTCATACTCACCGGGCGGTAACCGCGCATAACGGACCTGATCAGCAAACCCGGCGTAAATCGTATCCTTGTCATACCCTTTCAAGAAATAGCGGAAGCGGTTGAGGCCGGCGCTGCGGTAATCCGTCGCGGTGAATTTCAGGGTGATGGTGTTGGAAGAATAAGGCAGCCGCAGCAGCTCTCTTTCGCCGATGTAAACAGAATCGTCCGATGCCTGCTGGTCATACGCGAGCGAAGTCAGGTGAACGCCGACAATGTCGTTCTGTAACGTCAGGAGCCGGGGTTTGATCAGATCCATGCCTGCGGTGCTGCCAAAGTATAGATTGCCATTCCTGGCAGCCAGCGCACTTCTTGAATTGTATTCGCGGGCCGGTATTTCCTTCACAAATTCAAAATGCTCCGTTACCGGGTCGAAGCGGGTAATGCCTCTGTTCGTACTCAGCCAGTAATGTCCGGACGAATCCGGCAGCATGCAATAGATGTATTCGTGGTGAAGACCATCCGACAGACGATAGTTTTTCTGGATCCGGTTTTCCCCGATGTGCCATTTGACCAGTCCGGTATCGGTACAAGCCCAAAGAAAGGGACTGTTAGGTTGTCGATAAAACTGCAAAACGTGGAAACCGTCCAGTATAGTCGCATTAAGTATGGGCTTATTATCCTCCATCCTGAAAACCTTCACCCCACGGTAACGGTCGGATATGTATGCCAGACCGCTCGTACTATCCCAATAAGCCCCATAACCCATTACCAGCGAGCGGAATGAACGGCTGGTTACCCTCTGATGCGCGGCGTCGAATACCATAAGCCCTTTATCACATGGCAAGAGTAAGGTGTTTTTCCCGATGGGAAGAATGCTTGTAATTTCAGTTTTAATGGGTAAAACAATGTTTTTAAACCGGTTACGGTCAGGCAGAAACAACGCGAAGCCACCTACGGCGGATATCCAGACCCTGTTTTCGGGATCTCTCAGGATAAAACGGATGGTATTTCCGGGCAGTCCGTCCTGAGTCGAGTAATGCCTCATCTTCCCGGTTTTAGGCTCCAAAAGATTTAGCCCGCCCAGCTCTGTTCCCAGCCAGATCGTGGAATCCGCATTTTCTTCAATTCCTCTGATCGAATAATCGCTCGTACTGAATGTCGGGTTTTTTCCATACGTGTAAAAATTGAAAGCAGACGAAACCGCGGTGATGATATCCAGCCCCTGCGGATCCGTGTTAACAAATACGTCATTGTTTTCATCGATATAAAGGCTCCCGATCTCATTGAACGTGAGGCTGTTTTTAACATCGTCTTCGTGTCTGAGATGTTGGGCCCATTTTTCCTTTTTAATGTCAAAGATGAAAATACCGCTGCCCTCGGTTGCGAGCCAGAGCATTGCGTTGTTATCCACTTCCATTCCCGTTGGGGTATGTCTTAAAAAACGGAGGTCGAAAACACTTTGCTTGTTTTGCAGATAGTCAAACCGGAACAAAGCTTCCTTCGAGGCCAGCCAGATGATGCCGGATTTATCTACTTTGATACAGTTGAATGTTTGTGGGATGCCGAATGTATTTTGCGACTGGTCGGAATAATAGTAAGAGACTTTTTTTGTCAAAAACGAATACCGTTTAAGCCCTTTTTCTACATCGATCAGCCACAAATCCCCGTCGGGCGTTTCGGCCAGAAAGTTGTTGTATTGAGACTTGTTGTAGGAAAGATCCTTTGTAATTAACGATACCTGACCATTTTTCAGTCCGTAAAGGCCGGTTTCAGCCAATAAATAAATGTTCTTACGGGAGTCGGCGAAAGTGTGAACGGAAACGTTTCCAAGTGAATGTTTCAGCGCTGGCCTCACAAACCGGTCGTATTTTCGAAGATATTGGTAAAACCCTTTGTGCGACCCCACCCACAAGTCCGACGCGCTGTCCTCGGCGATGCCCAGCACGTTGGTAGAATGTCCAGTCAGGCCGGAAAGGTAAATTTCGATGTTCTTTCCGTCAAAGCGATTGATTCCGTCCTCGGTCCCCAGCCACATAAATCCCCGGGAATCCTTGTGCATGTTGTAGATCGATCCCTGAGACAATCCGTGCTCCACCCCCAAATGCCGGAACCTGTATGTACCTTGCCCGGAGGCTAACATTGCACAAGCCACTAAACATATTGTGAACAAAAGATCCCTGGACCACTTCCTCTTCATATATCGCTGGAAGAATGGCGCTTATGTAGCCGCATCCTTTTTATAAATATCATTTTTAAAAGCAACCCTTCCAAATCAATACATCAAAATCATGGTTTTCGAAGACTTATCTCATGGTTTCCATGATATGGCGGTACCTCCGGATTCCTGAATTTTGAAATGGTAAAAACCATTGCTATTTTACAATTAACAAAACTCAGCAACGAGCCTCCATATGTCGCAGCCTATCCGCCTGTTACTGGTTGATGACCATAAGATTGTGCTGGAGAGCCTTTCATTGCTTTTGTCGACGGATTCAAGTTTTCAGGTTGTGGGGATGGTAAGTTCCGGCAAGCTGGCTTTGCAGTTCTTAAAGGAAAATGAAGTTGACATTCTGGTCACCGACCTGAAAATGCCGGGCATGACAGGTATCGAATTATGCCTCAAAGTCAGGCAAGAATTTCCTTCATTAAAAATCCTCATTCTGACCATGATCGACGACCCCGTTCAGATCAGGGAAGCCATTGCCGCCGGAACGACGGGCTATATATTAAAGAATGCAGACAAGGCGGAATTGTGCTTCGCCATTTCGGCGCTGGCAACGGGGAAGAAGTTTTTTAGCGAACATGTCGTTTTTGGTCTGGCCGATATGCTCAAACAAGACCGCGGATCTGAGATTCCGGATGAAATTTCCAGATTAACGACCCGGGAACTCGAAGTCCTGCATTTAATAGCAAAGGAATATTCAACCAGTGAAATCGCGACAAAGTTGTTTATCAGCATTCCAACAGCAGAATCCCACCGCAGGAACCTGATCCAGAAACTAGGTGTAAAAGGTACCGTCGGGCTGGTGTTATATGCGGTGAAGCATCACATTGTTTGAGACTCACCTGTTTTCAAGTTCGGGACCGCGCCGGAATAATGGCCTCGAACTTTGTCCCCGCATCTTTGCCGGATGAAATTTCGCAGGTACCATTTAGGCTGAAAATGCGGTTTTCGATGTTCTGTATCCCGCTGCCATGTTCATTTTGTTTATCAAAACCCCTTCCATTGTCCCAAACCCGCACGGCCAGCTTCTCGTGATTCTGCTCCAATTCAATCGCCGCTAATGAAGCTTGGGAATGTTTCAGAATGTTGTTGCTCAATTCCAGGATCACATTGTAAAGCTCGAAAGTCTGCCGGGGCTCCAATCGTAAAGGCTGCGCCAGGTTCTGATAGGAAAAATGCGTCTTTTTTGATTGGTTCAACTTAGAAACCAGCCGTTTCAACGCCACTTCCAATCCTTCTTTCTCCAATTCCTCGGGCAGCAGATTGTGGGACAAAGAGCGGACATTTTCGTGCGCGGTCGATACCATGTCGAGAACAGTATCATAAATATCCTGTTCAGTCGGTTCCAGTTTGGAACGGTTGAGGCCGATCAGGTTCCAGCGTATTGCGGACAACGAACTTCCCAAATTATCATGCAGCTCGGCCGCCACACGCTTGCGTTCGGTAGTCTGCCCTTTCAGCAGTGCCTGGGATATTTCGCGGTTTTTGCTGGTTAGCTTGCGGTTGTTCCAGGTCACGTAAATGACCGAGACAAAAAGCAGGGCGACGGCGATCAGCATATAGTTTCTTACCTGTCCCTCTTCCAGCAGTTTTGCCTGCAGTTCGGCCTGCTGTTTTTCAGCAATTTTTTTTTCATTATGCAAATCGACCTGCTTTTTGGCATCCACAATCGAGAGGCTGTCCAGAATGGCAATGGACCGGTCTTTGAAGAAATAAGCCGAGTCATATATTCCCAATGCTTTATAAGACCTGAAAAGGATATTCCCCAAGATCGCCTCCTTCCTGGTCCAGCCTATTCTTTTGCTTAAAATGTATCCTTCCTGTGCGGTTTGGATTGACAACCGGTAATCCTTTTTTTGTTCAAGCCAAATGGCCATGTGGCCTGTTATGTTGAGAAAAGTACCGTTGTCGGCCAGTTCTGTCGCAATTTTCCGGGTTTCAAGAAGCAATTGCAGCGCCTCTTTTTTATGATTTCCTGATTCATATAAAAGATACCCCAGGACTTCACCTCTCCACATCATCAGTGGCCGGTTCTTTATCTTTTGCCAATGTGCCAGATTGCGCCTGCACGCGTCGATCGCTTTCTGATATGTGGCTGCGCGGACAGGGATCAGTGCCGTATCACTCTGGAAGTTTTCGGGAAAAACAAAGTTTTCACCCGTTTGAGCTTCCATTGCCAGGATCAGCACTTTCAGCTGGTTTTCCGTAAACATGGTGTCCCCGCGATACCTCGATGCAAAGTCGACATACAAGGCATTTGCGGCAATGTGAATCCCTTCCCGGTCGCGGCACTTCACAAATAGCCGGATACTCTGGCTCAAATAATCCGAACCGATCCAATTGCCTTTCACTCCCCAATTCCAGATCTGGTACATATCTCCTTTATGGAACAAACAATACGCTTTCTGACGGTCACTGATCGCGAGCGGGAGAGATTGGTCTATATAGAAAAGCGCAGAATCCGGCTTGTAAGGCTGCCAGTCCTCAGTCCATTTATACGCTTTGGAAAGGGCCAGGTATTTTTCGCATAAAAGCGAATCCCGAACCAGCGATTTTTTCTGGATTTTCAGATTGGTAATGTCCCATTTCAGGCTGTCGACCAAAGTCTGTCCACTGGCACATGGCGCGATAAGTATTAATAGTATGATGATAATCCTTATCAAAATAGGGGAGAGTTAAGTGCTTGATTATAAAGATGTAAAAAATAATTTAATGCTTCAAGAATCTTTGAAACATGGCGGTTTGAAATTCATTTGAACCATGATGGTAAATCATGGTTTCCATGATTTCTTTCGGATGGGCGTCTGGTAAACTTTGTATCGAGCCAAAAAACGGCACCCCGATCTTTAAACCGCAAATCACATGATCTGTTTGACCATCCTTTACCCCGAAACCGGCGAAGCGAAATTCGGCCTGGACTACTACCTGAATGTGCACATTCCCCTGGTACGGGAAAAACTCCAGCCCGAAGGCCTTATCAGCATTGACCTTGAACAGGGACTTGCGGGAGGCTTACCTGGTACACCGCCGATTTACGCGGCCATCGGCAAACTCAACTTTGAAACGCCGGAAGCATTGCAGTCGGCCCTGGCGATCCACGGTCCCGAACTGATGGCCGACATTCCCAATTTTACAAAGTCCCAACCGCTGATGCAGTTGTCCCGGATCATTTAAACCTTCTCTCTCAACCATTTAAAAGCAGCAATCATGGCAAAAGTGATTTTCATTACCGGTACCAGTACCGGATTTGGCAAACTCATGGTGCGGACATTCTCTGAAGCCGGAGACATCGTGATCGCAACCATGCGCGACGTGCATGGCAAAAACGCAGCGATAGCAAAGGAATTGGGACTCTTGCCGGGAACGGAAGTTCTGGAACTTGATGTGACCAGCGACACGAATGTGAAAGCGACCGTCGAAAAAGTGCTGGGTACGCACGGCCGGATCGATGTGCTGATTAACAATGCGGGCATTTACGGGGTCGGGATACAAGAAGCGTTTTCCTTGTCGCAGGCCCACCGGATCATGGACGTGAATTACTACGGCGTATTACGTTTATACCAGGCCGTTCTGCCGGCCATGCGCAAGGCGCAGGATGGATTGATCATCAATATCTCGAGCGGGTACGGGTTGGTTTCTTTTCCGTTTGTGGTTCCATATTGTGCGTCAAAATTTGCACTTGAAGCACTCACAGAAGGATCTCACGCCGAATTGCTCACGCAGGGTGTTGAGAATGTGCTGATCGAGCCCGGTGCTTATCCTACCGAACTATTCAATAACTCCTCTTATTTTGACCGCCCGGATGTGGCGCTCGAATATGGCCAGGGCGTCAGCGATTTTATGGTCGTAGCCGGCAAATCACTCGAAGATGCGATGGCCCGGACAAAAGCCGACCCGCAGGTAATCGCCGATGCCGCGCTGTCATTGGTGAATATGGAAAAAGGAAAACGTCCGCTGCGCACGCCGCTGGATATGGCCGCCGAAGGTGTAGATCGGGAATATGTGCAGGCAAAAGATGAGATCAAGCAAAAATGGCTGGCGAAATATGGCTTTTGAGGCTAATTATCATCGGATCGCCTGCCTGTGGCTCATGATACTGACTGTCGTCAGCACGTTTTCGAATTCATTTGCGCAAAACCTTCAGGGATTCAGGGGGCAAAAGCCATTTGAGATAAACGGATCCTTATCGGCGAGTCTGCAGTTTTATACGGTCGACGGCATTGCCAGCCGCCGGCAGCCTTTCACCTGGTTTCTTACCGGTTCTCCTGTCATGAAATTATACGGAATGACATTCCCATTTTCCTTCACTGTGAGTGAGCAGGAACGACGGTTTTCACAGCCATTTAACCAATATGGCGTCAGTCCCTCTTACAAGTGGATAAAGCTGCATCTGGGTTATCGGAATGTGCGTTTTTCCGACTATACATTGGCCGGAGCCAATTTTCTGGGTGCGGGCATCGAGCTTAATCCCGGTAAGTTCCGGGCAGGTTTTGTATATGGCCGGTTTGCCCGGGCGGTGCAGGAAGATTCTTCGTCTACGGATCCGCGTTACCGGTATTTGCGTCCCAGTTACAAGCGTATCGGAATGGCCGGAAAGCTGGGTTATGGCGGAAAAAAAGCTTTTATAGATGTGAGTGCATTCGGGGCGCGGGATGTGATCGGCTCCATTCCGACGCCTTCGTTGCGGTCGAGGATCACGCCGATGGAAAATCTGGCCATTGGCATTAAAAACCACATTGGTTTTTTGAAACAAAAACTGACTTTCGACCTGGATCTCGGAGCGAGCCTCCTCACACGGGATATCTCCGGATACGACCTTGAAGATCCGCTGCCATGGCAAAACACGCTGCTCAGTGTCATGGCTGTGAATAATTCCACCTCGTTTTTTACCGCCGCCAGTGCTTCTGCTGCCTATTCTTTCGCGAAAATCGGGTCGCTCCGGCTGGGTTACCAGCGTATTGACCCCGACTATCAATCCCTGGGCGCTTATTATTTTCAGAATGACGTGGAGCAGTTTACAGTATCACCCTCTTTTTCGCTCCTTAAAAACAAATTGAATGTAAACGGTTCCTATGGTCGGTCGCATGATAATCTCAATGGGAAAAAATTAGCTACGACGCATCGCAATGTAGGCTCGCTGAATGTCAATGCCGCGCTGATTCCCAAACTGAGCATCAATCTCGGCTATACCAATTTCGGGGTGGGGCAGAGCCGCGGACTGGGCGATCTTTTCAATGATTCACTTGCAGTTAGCCTCGTAAATGCTTCTTACAGCGGAAACCTGAGCTATTTGTTTGGCACACGCATTCAAAGGCAAACGGTTGGTTTGATGGTCAATTACCAGAATACCAACGACCAAAACCGTTTTACGCGACAATATACCGGAGCATCTTCCTTTGTGTCTGCCTTAAATTACAGCCATTCCCACACGGCCGCGCACCTGAATGGAAATCTCTCATTGAGCTATGTCACCATTGATACCTATGGACGGAAAATGGTCAACATCGGGCCTGGCCTGAGTGTCAGCAAAGAGTGGCCGAAACAGAAAATCCGCACATCATTTACACACAACAGCCAGTTCAGGACTACGAACGGCCTGCGCGACGGGCGGGTAAGTAACACGGGCATAAGTGCCTCGATGAGTCGGAAAAAACAGTCTTTTTCAATGTCGGTGAACAATTTACACAACCGGTACCAGTCGGGCGGGGATGCAGTCAGCTACCGGAATTTTGCCGAATACAGAGGAACAATCAGTTACGGCGTACGATTTTAAACAGGTCTCCTATGAAATATTTTATCAGAATCGCCGTGTCGTTACTGTTGTTTTCGACGGCAGCGCATGCGCAGATCATTAACATCAGTTTTTCAGTAGCCACCCAGCGGCCTCTTTCCCGCCTGGACGAACTGCAGTCGCTGGCCGAAAGCGGGGGAATGGTCATGACCTTAACGAATCTCACCAACCAGCAGCAAACGATCCAGCTGGAAGTGCTGATGTCGTCGCCGCAAACCGATTTTAAGATCCAGACCAATCCCGATGCCCGAAGTGCCGCATTGTACACGCTTTCACCCAACCAGGTGAAGACATTCACGCCAACCGAACTTTCTGAAGATCTTTTTTATGACGATAGTTTTGTACTCGGGAACGGTCAGTTGCTCACCGATTTTTTGATCCAGGATCCTACCGGCCAGATTCCGACAGGCCAATACCAGCTTTGCGTGCGCGTGAGACCCGATGCGCTGAACCAGCAGCTTTCCAATACATTGAGCAATGTAGGTTGTGCGAATCTGATCTTCCAGCAATTTGCCGCGCCGTTGATCAACACGATCAATGGAATGCCTTGCCCGGATGGAGGCGGTATTCCAGCCCCGCCCGCGGCGGCGGCGCCTTTCAGCATTGCATTCACACCCCTGGTTTTCCAGATGAACAATGTGACGGTTACCGATTTTTCTTACACTGTTTTTATCCTGGAACTGTTGCCGGGCGACTCCCGCGATCCCAACCAGATCTTCCAGGCATTGCAGGTGGGCATTGAGTCGCGCAACTGGGTGGTACGAAAAACCATTCACCCGCCAGGCGGCGCGCCGCAAATGATCGAGAATCTGATGCCCGAGGATTTTTCAGCTGAAATGAAGATCGGGAGCCAGTATGCCATCGCGGTTCAGGGGGAATCTGCTTCGTTTTCATCCGATCAGCTGCCCAACAGAGGTTTGAGTCCGGTCTGCATTTTTACCTACGGGTCCGATGCCGCAGTGCGTGACAATTTCGCGAGCAACGACAGCGATCCGAATCTGTTACCGGAATGCGTGAATGGCGATTGTAACAACATCCCGATTCCCGAAGGCGGAACAGATGTTACCGAATTGCCGGTTGATTCCGATGTATATGTAGGTTGTTTCAAAGTACGGGTAAGGGAAGCGGCACGGTCGGGGGAAGGGTTTAATGGCAGGGGCGTGGTGAGGATACCGGTTTTCAGTGCCCTGTTTTTGGTAGAACTCAAAGGATTGGTGGTCAAAAAATTTGGAAATAAACTGGCAGCGGTTGCCGGTTCTGTGGAGGGTTTGCCGGATGAAGCTCTGCTCGAATCTGGCCCTATTTATGCATTATATGATGCATTTCAGACGGCCAAAGCTACCGCTACCGAGGCCACCTCGTCGCTGCCGGCTGTTGTATCCAACGCGGTTGGCGGAAAGGTAGAGAGCGCTGCTCGTCCGATCGACGCGGCCTTTAAGGAAATCCGCTACATCGATCGGGCCATCCAGCAGCTTGCGAATGAAGATTTCGAGTCGGGCTTGCCGATAGGCTACGCCAGCGAACTGGATGGAGAACCGTTGCGGGTAGGGATTTTCGGGCTGACGTTTACGCCCCAGCGTGCGACAATGCAGGTCATCCTGCAAACGCCGACTATTCCCGGCATTAATCAGCCATTGTATTTTGGAGCAATGAACGTTTGTTTCTCTCAACGAGGCATTTTTGCGACTCAATCGACTTTTTATCTGGGCGGCGATCTCGACGTTTCCATTGGCGGACATACATTAAGACTGAAAGGTTCAGGCTCCGATTCACCGGGCGACCAGGTTACCTACATTACTTTGGATAACGGGGATTTCAAAGAGGTAAAATTGCAGGGGGAAATGTTGTTCGACCGGTCGTTGTTCGTGCCAAAAACAGGTACGGACACGGTAAAAGCTACATTTGAAAGCATTGCCCGGAGCAATTTTGACGACCTTACTTTTGATCTTAAATTTCCTCAACCCTTTGGTTTAAAGGCACATCCGGGCTGGAATTTTACATTAGAGAAGGCATCTCTGGATCTTTCTACCGTCCGCAATCCGGGAAGCTGGTCGACTGTTCCGGAGGATATCCGCAACACAGTCGGAAGTGACGAAGCAACCCAAAATACCTGGACAGGTGTTTTTGTAGAAAAAGCGTCCATTGGTTTTCCCAAGGATTTCAAGCTGGGCAACAGCGGACAAAGTCCGTCGGCAGATTTGAAATTCCTGATGATCTCATTCGAAGGCTCGGGGGTGTCGTTTGATGCGGAAGGGCATGAACTGCTTACTTTGGCTGGCCCGAAAAAAGGCGCATTGGCGGGCTTTGGCTTATCGATAGACCAGTTTGACGCCAAAATGCGCGGAAGCGAATTTACAGCGCTGACGATGGACGGGAAGCTGCGTTTCGAGCTTTTTGACATTACAGGTACCAACGAAGGCGCATTCCCCTACCATCTTGATTTCATGGAAATGATGCGGGAAGCTGAACAGGCCGATGGTACCGAAGAGCCGGAACTCGCATTTGAAATCACATTGAGCAAGGATATCAAGCTGGAAGTAGAGCAGCTTCATGCGGCTTTTAGCTTGACAGAAGGTTCAAACCTGACCTTCAATTCCAATGGACATGACGATGATCCCGATAAAAAGATCCAGTTTAATTTACAGGGAGAAGTATCGCTGATTTCCGGTGAAGATGGCATTGACTTGCCCGGACTGAAGTTTACCAATTTCTTTTTCAATGGGGCTACCATTGACTGGGAGGACTTCAATGTATCCTTTGCAAGCCCGCAAAAATGGATTGGCGGGGGCGTGTCCAATCAGGCGAATGAGGTCCAGGCGGGTGGCTTTCCGATTTCCCTTGAAGAATTCAAGCCGATTTTTTCTACTAAATCGGACGGATATGAGCTCGGTTTTGGCTTTGAGATTGTGCTTAATCTCAAAGAGGGTGCGGGTTTCGGGTTGACCACTGGTATTAGTCTGACCACCCAGCTGACGTCTTCATTTGCCCCAAAGCCCAACTCATTCGCATTTACTTTTGAGAAGATCAAACTGGAAACGGACGTATCCATCATGTCTGTAAAAGGGGAACTTGACTTTATCAAAAATGACCCGGTGTTTGGAAACGGTTTTTACGGTTGTCTCGTCGTTAAATCCAATTTGCCTGGCTTGCCCATTGAGGGGAGGATACAGGGAAAATTCGGGTCGGTTAATCAATTCAGGTATTTCTATATCGAAGGTTTACTGACTGGTCTTAATCTGATCATTCCGCAGACTCCGATGGCGGTGGACGGTTTTGCCGGTGGCTTGTACTACAATATGACGAAGGATAGCAATTCGCCCAGCTTTGCTGCGAGACTTAATACCCCGGTTGAAGGTTGCGCGGCTCCTGCATTACTTCCGAAAAAGGATGGCGTTGGTATTTCCTTTGGCATTCTTTTCAAAGAAGTTGCGTCCCAGGGTTTCAGTTTCAATGGTATCATGACAATGGAGGCGGAAATGGATGCCGCTCGCTTCTCACCCAAATTTTTCAAGGTCGGCGGTGCCGCGCGCTTTCTCAAAGTCCCAGGCCCGGTGCCAGAAGGTTCGGTGACGGCACTGCGGGATGCGATCAAGATTGCGGCAGATTTAAGTCTCACGTATGACTTTGTCAACAATATCTTCTCGGGTGATTTTAACCTTTATTTCAACATTGCCAATGTCGTTAAAGGGGACGAGGAACCCGAAACTGCCCGTGCAGGCAGAATGGTCATGTACTTTGGTCAGGATGATTGGTTTGTATACTTAGGAAATCCCTGGGAGCATCGCGACTCTCCCGGGAACATGCTACAGGGAATGGGCCGATATGCGAAAATGAGCATCACCGTTCCTGACCAGGATCTCGCACAAATCAAGCTCAAAGCAGGCGTTTATTTTTGCATGGGTACCTACGGCATCGAACGTCTGCCACGGTTGCCAGATGAGTCGGACCTTTCGATCCCGCAAGATATCAGAAATGCGGTACTGGCTGATCGTCCGCCGTTCGACAGCCGCGCCAGTAGCGGTGGCGGGGTAGCATTCGGCGGGTTTGTCGGAGGTGACATCGGGATAGACTTTGAATTAGTGAAGGCAGGCGTGAAGCTGGGTTTCGGAATGGACCTCGCACTGATCAAATACAATGACGGCGTCCGGTGCAGCGGCTATTCGGGTCCGATCGGGATCGATGGCGCTTATGCCACCGGTCAGGTATATGGTTACGTGATGGGAGAAATTAAGGTTGACATACCAGGGGACGAAGACCTTTTACTTACCAGTGTGGATGCGAGGCTTATTGCAAGCTTTGGCGGGCCTAATCCGACCTGGGTCACTGGTGAAGCCAACATATCGAAAGAAACTTTGGTGAATTTGGTAGACATCGCTGCCAATCAGTTATCGGGAGGCATTTCCAGTGTTGTGAACGCTTTGGCCGAAGGGTGGGATAGCTTTTGGGGCGACGACGAAGTCACCAACGTGACCGAGGACCTGGTGGAAGATTTTGCTCCGAACGGGCTCAACATACCGGTGGTATTTGGCGATAAATGCTCTCCGAGCGCGGCCGTTTCATTCAATGATAAACTGGGTGCACAGTCCATTATTGTCGGCGTTCAGCCCGAAGAAAAGCTGGAACCCTACGGCACGATCAAGGTTCGCCTGAATAAAAATCTCAGCCAGCCATGGGACGTCGTTAAGGATGAAGGCAATAACCGTTACACGACGTACACCAGGAACTGGTACCTGAAATCAGTCAAACTCTGGCGGCCCGCAGCCCGGATCACAGAAAATGAGGTGCCTCTTCAGGATGTGACTATCTCTGATAATGAGTTGCTATTCCGGCCTTCTTACAGACAAGGCGCACGCACGATAAATGCAGGAGAACAGGTCACTTTTACCGTCGAGCTAGGCATTGAAGAGCGTATCGGCAACGGCAGCAAAAGCATTAAGCGTACATTTAACGACGGGACACCGGCAATTGACAAAAGAGTAGTAAGCCTGACAGGCGCTGCCATCAGTTATGAGATTGGCAATGAGGATATAGTGACGAGTTACCCTGTGCAGCAGCAGAGCTATTATCTGCAGGGTCATACGCAGTGGCCATCGGGTTTCATTAAGCTGCGCAGCCACTTCCCTGAATTTTTACCAGCTGCTTCTTCCGATATCCGGTTAAGGTTTTTCGTAAAAACATTTGCAAACCGCGATTCTTTGGGTGTAGCTCCATGTAGTTACCGCAAATATCCGGATGGTTCAGCGGGGCTTACATTCGGGATGTTGCCATTGCCCAACGACGCGCGCATTGAAATGGAATTTTGGGTAGAAAAAACAGTGGTGTCCACACAGGCAGTCATCTTATCTAAATGTTACTCGCTCACATTCGGCACCAGTCGCTACAACACATTTGCGGAAAAAATGAGCGAGACAAGAGCAACCCGGTTTAACCACGACAGCCCTCAGAGCGCCATTATGGAAGCGATCCTGCGGCAATCCGAAAGCTGGGACGACCTTGAAATTTCCGGAAACAAACCGCTGATCGTAGCAACCACAAAGCTGAATACGGCCTGGCACGCAGCAGTAAAACAAAAATTCGAAAGCTATCTGGCATCAGGATTTAATTCGGGCCAAACGCTTCGCGAACGCCAGGCACAACAGAAGTTGAGGGCAAACATTTCGCGCCTGATCGAAAAGCTGGACCCGGCTGTTGGTAACCCAATAAGTACCGGACTTGCCGAAAGCAACAGTTTCAGTCTTCGGTATCTTTTCAACGACGCGCTCATTCAAATACTAAACTCGATCGCGACGGGCGGAGAAGTGATTGCCAACCCTACTGCCGGTGACTACGCTTTTCATTTATCCTATCAATTCCCGCAGGTTTCCGAACACGGGGTGGTCAGTTACGCTCAATCTGGTCCGGCCAGCCAGCCGGGCGCGGGCCGCACAGGAAGTGGTCAGACAGCTGTCCCGGTACAAACGGGAATAGTCCAGAGCGGAGCGAGCGCGCCGGCTGTTCAGGTGGCTGGTGCTGTGAACACTTTGAACCTTAGGGGCGTGACATTCGAGACAAGCGTCCATTATCCCGGAATGTCGGGTGCTATGCAGCAGCAGCAACAAGTCCAATCGGAGTATGTCAATGCCGTTGAAAGAAACAGCGCAGCTCCTTCAATAAATCTAAATAACATAAGATGAGAACATTACTGGTGAATCTTACAATCGTGCTCCTGGCATTGGGCTTGTGTATGTCCACGAATGGTTTGGCACAAAAACCGTCAAAAATCGTAAAAATCAGCGTCTGGCAGCATTACCGGAATGATACCCTTCGCTTATTGTGGGTCCCCATTCACAGTGCAGACTGGATCCGTTACAACACCAGCGGCTACCATATAGAAAGATCCGTATATACAGAAGGTCAGCCGGTACACTTTGAAAAGGTAAGTAAGGATGCGGTGAAACCTCAGCCCCGGAATGAATGGAAAAACCTCGGTCCCGAATCTTACGCGGCGGCCCAGGCGATCTACGAAAAAAAGGTCCCGGCGAAAATGGGCAACAATGATTTTACCGGTGCGAATGAAAGCAATCAACAAAATCTCCGGCATTTTGTAGCCATGCTGTCGGCATTCAGGTCGCCGGTTGTAGCCCGGCAAATGGGGCTGGGGCTTCTGGAAATCGGTTTACATGCCAACCAAAAATACATATATCGGATTTATGCCGATATGCAGCTTCGGGAGCGCGCGGATACCGCATATATCATGGTGGACACAGCTAAGCCGACCGTTGTTACCAGTCCTCCTCAGTTAAAAGCGCAGGAAGGTGAAAGGTCGGTTAACCTGAGCTGGCCCGTCCAATCCTACTCCAAGCAATTTGTCCAGTATCACATCGAGCGTTCGGAAGATGGCAAAACCTACCGGCAGATCACGAAAACGCCACTGACGGCCGGGGCACGCAAGGGTGGAAATGCCAGTTACCGCGACAGCCTGACAGCAAATTATCGTCCTTATTTATACCGGCTTTCGGGGATGACACCCTTTGGCGAATGGCACCGGGCGGATTTTGTCGTGAAAGCAATGGGGATTGACAAAACACCACCGGGGCAGCCGCAGATCGAATCGGCCAAACATGTGGGTGGTACCAGGGTGGAGATCAAATGGGCAATGCCGGTTCCGGACGAAGACCTGAAAGGTTTTTGGGTTGCAAGAGGTTCCTCTTTATCCGGGCAGTTCAAGAAAATCAATGAGAGCATTTCAGGAAGTGATACGCGTACCATCACCGATCCGAATGCAGATATGGAGGGGACTAATCATTACATCGTTTACGCGGTGGATTCTGCGGGAAATCAGCGGGCATCATTCCCGGCTTACGTGACGCTCAACGATTCCGTGGCTCCTGTTCCACCACAAAAACTGGCAGGCAAGGTAGCCGAGGATATCCCGACTAAAAAAGGAATTGTGACCCTGGAATGGCAGCCGAACCCGGAAAAGGACCTCAAAGGATACTATGTGTATTTCGCCAACGATTCGACGCACGAATTTTCGCAGATCACCAAAAAGCTGATTACAGAAACCACGTTCCGGGATACCATTTCCCTCAGATCGCTGACCAAAAATGTCTACTATAAAGTCGCTGCCATGGACCAGCACTTTAATATCTCCTCGTTTTCGGCGGTTATGACCGTCAAAAGACCCGACATAATCAAACCCGTCGTTCCGCTGATCACCGGCATTGAGGTGAAAGACAGTACCGCTACCATTCATTGGCAGGGAAGCCCGAGCAACGATGTGGTGGAGTACCGGCTGTACCGGCGGGTCGGAAATGGAGAATGGGCAAATATTAAAACGTTCAGAAACGCCGAAATGGCTACTCGCAGCTTTACGGACAAAGTAACGGCAGTAACACACGAATATGCGCTGGAAGTCACGGATGAGAGCGGACTGGTCTCCGACCGGTCACCCGGCAGGGCGGCCAGAATGATAACACCCGTTCGAATGCCCGGCAACCCCGATCCGCAGGTGACGTATAGCAAAGAGAGTAAGCGAGCAAAAATCACCTGGCAATATCCGGCAAAAGGTACCTATAAGATAGCCGTGTACCGTGCCGAAGGCAGAGGAGCTTACCGCATTGCCGGTTTCGCCAGCGGCAGCGACAGCCAGTTTTTCGACAGTCCCATTCACCCGGGAAAATACAGGTACATCCTGAAAGCAATCCACGAAAACGGCCGGGAAACCGGATTCAGCAAACCCATTGAAGTGAAGATGCTCTAACCTATACGACGATGAAAAGGACATTTACTTATTTGATTTTGATATCGTTGCTAATGATCGGGACGCAGTGCCGGGTTAGTAATGTGGAGCCGGTGGCCGTGATCAATCTGGATGCAAATTCTAAGGAGCCTGTTGTGATGATCCCAAATGAAAATACAAAATATGAACTTGCTGATAATGTGTTCTTGGTTGATCCGAAGGTGTATTTAGAATGTTCAAATCTGAATTGGAAGCAGTAACCGTATCCGATTGGTAAAAAATATAACTACTACTCAAATGAAAAGGCTAAATAAACTATTTATCAGGTTGATATGGTGTAGCGTTGTTTCCATTCATTCAGCCCTCGCTGCCGTTCCAGCAACGCCTAAAAATTTCTCGGCGAATGCGTCGTCCAGTTCCCAGATTAATCTTAAATGGGCGGAGGCGTCGGGTCTTGGAAGCTATGAATTGCACCGATCAACGGACAATAAAGCATTTGCCAAGATCGCTGACCCCGATTCGAAATCGACGAGTTATGAGGATAAATCGCTGAAAGCGAATACGACCTATTATTACAAACTCTATGCGGCCAACAAGGATGGAAAGTCCGCAGCGGCGGAAGCGGGCGCTAAAACGAATCCGGCCCAGGTTTTGTTGAAGGCCCCCTCCAATATGGAAGCGGCGGCTACTTCTCCCTCGGAGATCAAGGTTACCTGGGTAAACAATGACTTTTATACAAAAATAGAGTTACGTTATTCCAAAAATTCGAATCAGGCCGACGGTGCGACACTTTCGCTCGGCTCCAACGAAACTCAGAAAAGTCTGACTGGACTTGATCCTGACACCAAATACTACATCACGTTACAAGGGTTTTTGGAAGTGGAAGGCATAAATGATAAGACCATTGTGGTCGGAGCAGATGCCACCACTCAAAATCCGACTCCCGCAACGCCGTCGGGATTGGAAGTCACAGGTACTGATGAAAAGACGATCAATGTCAAATGGAATGCAGTCGATGGAGCTGCGGGTTATCAGGTTCAAATTTCCGATGTCAGTGATTTTTCAAAAGGTGTGCAAACCGCTGAAACCGACTCAAAGTCTGGTTCTTACCAGTTTGGAAATCTGACATCCGGGAAAACGTACTGGATTCAGGTGCGGGCCAAAAATGTTTTTAACAAGAAGGATTACTTTTCCGGCTGGTCCAAATCCGTTTCTGGCACCACCGCCGTCCCGTTGCCGAATGCCCCGACGAATCTGGTATTATCGCCCCAGCCGGACGGCACGAAAATCCATGTTTCCTGGAAAGATAATGCGGATAACGAGACGGGTTTCGATCTTGAATACTCCAAAGACGGCGGATATGCGGGCGCAACTTCGGTCAATCTCGGCAGCAATGCTGCGACTTTTCAGATCGAAGGTCTGGAGAAGTGCAATACTTATTATGTGCGCGTAGCCGCGAAGAATGGTGCCGGACGTTCCGGATGGATCACCGGCAAAACAGATGTCAGGCCATCGGTGCCCCCGAAACCTTCGGCGTTTGGGGGGAATGTCGCAAGCAGCACGCAGATCAATCTGAACTGGTCGTATTCAGCCGGTACCGAAGATGGTTTTGAACTGGAATATGCGGATAATGGGAATTACAATAATTCCCAAAAAAGGGATCTTTCCAAAGATCGCCGCGATGAAAATGTGACCGGTTTGCAGAGCAATGCAGTTTATTTTTTCAGGTTAAAAGCAAAAAATTGTGCAGGTGACGCGGGCTGGATCGAATACAAAGGGCAAACGACGGCAGCAAAACCGTCGGCACCGACCTACGATCTGGAAGTTTTATCGAGTACCGAGATCAAGATCAAATATCAAAATACAGCCGGACCCAATGCGACGTCGCTGGAATTGCAATATGCCAGAAACGAGGCATTTTCAGAAGGATTAGGTACGAAAAACCTACCGATTGCCGGTAATTCCGAGACGATCGGCGGATTGCTAGCTTCAACCAAATACTTTTTCCGCCTGCGGGCCGCCAATTCCACCACAATTACGTCCTCAGACTGGGTTATCAAAGACGCGACCACGCCAGCCGCGCCCATTGCGAAGCCCGCTAAACCGACGAATTTATCAGCCACACCAACCAGCAGCAGCCAGATTAACCTCGCCTGGACGGATGCTTCCAATAATGAAGA
>NZ_JAJUXH010000001.1 GCF_021390245.1 Dyadobacter sp. CY323
CTTTAAAAACTCATCAGTCAACAAATCTTCTGGTCTCATAAACTGTGTTTTGTTAAAAGTAAAAAATCGGAGTTACAAACCCCGATTTAAACTTTACACAGATTTTGAGATAGTGTCCATTCATAGGATCCGGAATGACAAATATCGATGCTTATTACTGCCAAAGAAAGCTTTTTGGTATTGTAAATGCAATAGTAGTCCACGCCGTGGTAATGTATCACTAAACTCTCCATTCTTAAAGTTTTGTGTCGTTTGTTCGCGCTAGCATTCCGACTGTATCAGATTTTGGACGTTTTATGAGACCAATAGTTACATCTTTTTGATATTTGTAATCTGAATTGGGCCTCCCAGAGGCGGAAGCCTTAACTCGGGATTATTCTATTTCCTTTAGATGTTCTATTGCCCTGCTGGCATTTGGCTTTCCCTTTGATTGCTGCATAAATGTTTCAACGACTTGGTTTAAAGTATCAAAATTCCCTTTTGACTTTAAGAGTGTGGTTAGATATTTAAACCTGCCTATTTCCGTAGTGCCGGCATAGCTCTCATTCATCCAACCGTTTATTAAGCCTTCATCAGACAAGCGTTTATTTATTTCAGGCACTATAATACTTTGAACAGTTTCCTTTACATTAGAAGTAATGCCGCTCAAGTTGTCTGATGTACTGACATTCCACCAATAATCAGGGCTACCTGGCATAAAACTCCCGACCCTTGCTTCCCAATGACACTGTTCAACTTCTGGTTTTGCTGAACTATTATAGTCATATTGTAATTTCCCTAAAACATCGGAATAGATGCCAAAATTGATTGTAAATTTGACTACTTCATTCGTGCTTTCCCTGCTTTTTTGAAAGTTTACAACCCCATAATTCTTACCCGCTTCTAAGTAAAAACTATTTTCTTTTTTACTAAACCCCATTGGCTTCAATATGGGGGTTAATGCTTTAATAAGTTCTTTAAATATCTCCATTTTATTTTACCAATTTTGTAGGTTTTCTAACTAATTGTACAGGATAGCCATTTGCCTCAAGCCAAGCATCTTTTAATTTTTGCAAAAGAAAGGTAACGAGAACCACCTGCTTTAGTTTCTATACCTCCCAAATTAACCCCATTATGCCAAACGTCTAAATCCATATAACGCTTACCAAATGGTGTCCTTTTGAAAACTTCTGTATTTACCGTACGCCCTTCTGCTCTCAATGCTGTTGCTAATTCATCTCTAAACAAATTACCTGCTGTTCTATTCGCTTGAACTAAGGATGATCCCCCCTTAGCGACTTTCCCACTGGCAATGCATCCAAAATAATAGATGCCATCCCCGTCACTATCTGCGTATTGTTCTTCTTAACCGCTCCTCCACTTACATTGACAATCCCACCTAAAATGGGCACATAAACCAGTCGCACCGTTCGGAGGTTTTGTGAGAGTAGTTTATGCGGTAAACTGAAACATGGGCCAGGTACCTTGTATGATGATAGTAATAACAAACTATCGAGTGCTTTTATTCGTGAAGCGGAGGCAAAACGGATTAACATCAATTAGTAGCGGCATAAGTAGCATTAGCTCGTTGGCTGTTATATAAATGAAGTGCCAGGTTAAAAAAACTGATACAATAGATATGGAAAGGCGTCCATTCCTCAAAATTTTAAGCTTGATCCTAATAACTGTGCTGGTTTCCTGCAAGGACAGACTACCTTCTACACCTACTATCGTTACAGGTAGAATCATCGATGAAAATGGTGATCCACTGGAAGGAGCGGGATTGAGGTTATCGGGTTCCAACCTCAAGGGCTTTTCAGGCTATGACACCTTCAGTATCACGGCTGAAAGTGACAGAAATGGCATGTACCAATTGTCTCAGGTCGCCCCGGAGGACACCGAACAGATTAGTATTGCCAGCAGGAGCACTTCGCAAATCAAAATTGATAATCAGCACTATAAAGTATACGTGTTTGCAGACGGACAATATCACTTATCAGCCTCTCCTTATGATATTTCCAGGTCTGCATGGGGCAAAACGACTACGATAAACTACCAATTCATCAAACAATGAAGCCAAACAATAATCAATATGGGGCTTTTGCGCTTGCCAATTTAATCCTCTCTCTTCTCACAAAAACGCTTGATCGCGAGACTACTATACTCGCTGCTACCTGGCATAAAATCTGATTTTATGGTATTTTCTAAATAAATTTATCTCTACGTTATTGGCAATATTCCAAGCGACGTATACTAAGATACTTTTGTAGTCTGGCAATTGAGCTTCCACCGGCATTCATTTTCGAGATTCCTACCTTTAATATTGAACCATTTTTCTAATGGCACTATCCAAAAATTTCAAAAAATTTAAAAAAATTTAAAACTATGTGTGCACGAATCATGGTCTTGTTCATAGGGATTACATTAGTATTAGTAGGTTGCACAAAGGAGAAAATGTCGCATGATCCAACGGAGCCCAATCAAGATGTAACGGAAGTTCCAGTTACGCCTATTGTCACCGACAAATTCCTTGGAGACATTGGAGAACTTCGGATTACACCTTATGCTAGAAACCTTCAATCGGGATTTAGCGTATACTCGTCACCCCTCCGATTTGATAAATGGCTTGAAAGACCAACGAATAAACCAGAATATGGCAGAATAGTAGCGGCAGGAACCTCAATAGAAATGATTGTTATCGGAGGGTCCTTATCGGCCGGGGTAAAGGATGGAGGATTGTCCAGGGAAGGTCAGCTTGGCTGTTATTCAAATCTGGTAGCTACTCAACTTGGAATGATTGATTTTGTCACCCCGGTCTTCGAAGAGCCATATTCTAACGGGACTGGATTTGATATAAGAATGAACCGCAGTGAACTTTTTTTTAACAGAGTCAATAATGATCTGGCTATTTTACAGGCCGAAGCACACGGCAACCCGCCCGTGCTTCGGCCTTTTAAAGGGCCAAACGTCAGCAATTTTTCAGTTCCATGGTTAACGACATGGGACATCTTCGCCGCGACCTGGGATTCAACTAGAATAGGAAAAGGGGTTAATGCCTTTGGCGTTTCGTGGGCGCCATTTCTTCCTTATGCATGGCGTTTTGTTCCAAGAGCACATTTTGAGCAGGGTACATTTTATCAGCACATACGAAAAACCCAGAGTTACAACTTCTATTTATTGGAGGACCGGGGCGATTATTTCCTCAACGCAATCCGTATGAAACGACCAATCAGCCAGGGGGCGTTGCTGTACGATATGAAGGAAGGCGAATATCATACACTTCGGCTGATAAAAATGCTGTCGTACGCGGGGCAGAAAGGCGTTATCATGACGGTCCCTCGCCTCCGTGATCTGGGCATTACGGATTGGAATGTTACTGTTTTAAACACCAATGAGAGTCAAATGTATGATACCGCCGTTGAAATAAACAACGGCCATTTTCGAAAGTGGGCGGCGGAGCATGATTTGGCGCTCGTTGATCTTGAAAATCTATATTCCGATATTAATAACGGTCGGTATACAACCGAACAAGGCTTGAAAATAACCGGTGGATTATCTGGCAATTTCTTTTCGTCAGATGGGATTTACCCCACTACGCTCGGACAGGCTGTTATCGCTAATGAAGTCATTAAGGCAATTAACATCCAATATAATTCAAAAATCCCATTGGTTGATATTAGATCTTACATGTCCACTATCGGCGTTTCTATTGACTAACAATCCTGGACTGGCACCTGGGGTTGAGAGCAAAAAAGGTCATGAATAAACTGTTGTTGGTTACTCATGACCTTTTTATGAAATCTCAAAAGACTACGGTTTAACAACAAAAATGGATGTCGCGGCAGCATTTTTAGTGCCATCTGATAAGTTCCTAGAAATGCCGTTTTTCCAGTACTTGGCAATTCCATTTGAACCATTCACACCTACTCCCCCCACATACACATCGTTATTCATGATTGAAATACTAGTAGCATTTAACCCGCCTTCGAGTATAATTGGTGCACCATTTTTCCAATATTTTGCTATGCTTATTCCGCCATTAATTTCATTACCTGAAATGTACACATCACTACCTGAAACTTTCAAATCAAGTCCAAATGACATATCGACTCCATCAGTCAAAGGAATATCAACGCCATTCTTCCAGTATTTGGCAATGGCTTTTGTGGAATCTTGCTCATAGCCCACAACATGAACATCATTGCCAGATATCGCAATGGCACTGACTCGCGTGTTTTTAGAACCATCGCCTAAATCTACGGCTGTTCCGTTCTTCCAATACCTAGCGACAGTATGTGTTCCGTTAAAAGTGTTACCTCCTATGTAAACGTCGTTGTCAGACACGGCAATGGCTTGTGCCCAGCCATTTATCGCATCGTTAAGTCTAACCGCTATTCCGTTTTTCCAGTAAGTTGCGTTATAGTGACTTGAATCAGAAGGGATTATTCCAATACCAGCAATGTAGACGTCATTTCCTGATGTCACAACGTCGTGCAATACCGAGGGCACAAACTCGCCTCCGAGCTGCGTTAATATGCCGTTTTTCCAATATCTACCTATGGATACATTTTGCTCATTAGCCTCGAAGCCTACCACGTGCACATCATTTCCAGATACAGCAATAGACGTGGGCTCTACCGCGATTACAGACTTCATTAGTTCCACTGCTATACCATTCTTCCAGTATTTTGCCTCGTAACCGGCCGTTGATATTTCATATCCTGCGACATATACAATTGGCTCCTGATCAGGTATTACATGATCAACCATGGTGCATGATAAGGGAAATAAAGAAACTAAAAGCAGAGGTAAATAAGTGTAAATTTTTTTCATTGAATTGGAAGGTGATTAAGCTGTGTTTTAAATTTTTTTAGCATTTTGCCAATTGTTGTAAAGTAATAGGGTTTTTCCATTTACCAGATATACTGCTGGTGAAACTGCTCAACATGCATTAATGAGTTGGAGTCTTTCGGCATCGCATACGGAATCAGGAGGCCGGAAATGTCATGAAAGATGTCCGCTCAGTAATACCATGCTGAAAAGGTGCTTTAAGCGCTTTAGTAATAGATAGAAAGTCAGCCTTACCTGTAAGTGAAAGAGGTACACGTAGATTGCAGCCAACCCTCGAAGGATATAGTCTAGCGAATGTAGATATTTATGCGTTGACGATAGCTGACTATGTAGTTACACTTGCCGACTAAGTTACACATCAGTGACATAAATTCAAAATGCTTGTCGAACAAAACCCTATATTACTGATGCTTAGGGCCTATCTAGACATTGTTATTCACACCAACTCGACATGCCTAAATATCAATATGCTGAAACAAATTACACTGGCGTGCTATGCGCAAGGCCATGCAAATCAATTTATAAACTCCGACACTTGGGCGGTTTCTGAACTGTACTGCTCAATGCTGAAAAGTTTTGATACAGGGAAAGTTGAGAAGGTTAATGTTAATATCAGGGATGAATGGGGAGACTTTTTAGGATACTATCAAAATCACGCTAGTGTCGTCACGATTAGAAATCATTTTGACTTTGGAAGTTATTCAACGTTGAATAAGCGAGAAAAGAAGCTAATGCAATTAGAAGCAGTCCATGCAGGCATGATGCAGGTTGCATGGAAAGAAGGTTGGAACACAGACTCATTGCTAGATGCCTACAACCAATGTTTAGAAAAGGATCTTAAATACCAATTTAGCGTCGGTAGGCCAAAGTCTTCACCAAACAGAATTTATAAGATTGGTTTCTGGTGTAATTGGGATTTAGATATTTTTGAACTCTATTGGATTCTGTCAAATAAGCAAGATACAGAGATTAAACGTGAGAAATTTATAACTAAACACCCCTCGGTGGGCGAATTTGTATATTATTTAAGTTGGAAGTGGACAAGCTATACATCAGTCATTTTGGAAGACAAATATGGAACTAACGAATCTTGGACAACAGAGTTTGGAGATGAAATAGCTTGAATCGTCTAATTTTCAGGTTATTAACCGAGCTAGATCCAAAATTCTAATAGATTGCCTCAATCGTCGGAAGATCAATATTTAACAATCCGGGATAGTTGTGAAACAGCCGCGGACGTTTTTTAAGACGGGTGCTGGTTTCACAAGCTATGGAATGATCAGCCGGGCAATAGTCGTAAAATGAATTTTTTTGCCCTTTTAAAGATATCATCTTTGCGGGGCTTAGGTTTGCCATCATGCGTTAGGGCATTCTCAAAATGGAATAGGAGTTTTTCCCAATATTCTTTGTCCCCTGGCTTTTCAATTTGAAACCGGTCAATAAAGTGTTTGAACAGGTCGTCAAGCATACTGTTTTGAGATACAGGAAGGAAACCACTTCGCTTCCGCTCAGGCAAGTTTTTATTTATTTCATGTGAAAAATTTTGAGCAAAGTAATCAATGTGATAAATCTCAGGGTTTGTTCTTTTCATCCTTTTTGTGCCCCTGCGTTCGTTCCTCCATGGATTTTCGTTGGGCTTTAAATTACTGATGAAAAATTGTCGATCCCACAACGTTACCTGATGGGACATTAGGTACCTCGAATGGCGATTCTCCACTTTGGCAATATTAAAGCCTTCTAGATATTGATCGGTTTCATATGTGTGATACACATTTACGCTATGAAGCTTTATTTGCTTGTAGTGGTTTTTGAATGCTATCTCAAACAGTCCATTGAAAAAATCGGCACTTACCGGTTCATTCAACCAAACGTCCTCCTGTATATAAATCACATAATCTTCTTTGATCTCGTTAGCTAAAAGGTGCTTTAAGCGATCTGACCACTCCCCTTTTCCAGATTTGATATTTTTGAAGCCTTCGATTTCCACATCCAATTCTTCAGTGGCGAAATAGTAATTACATTTTATTCCGAAATCCCAATACTTATTAAAAAACTGTTCAAACCCTCTAAAAAGCAACTGGTATTTGTCACAGGTATGCACAAGCAGTGCAACGTTATTGTCCTTCATATAAGCTTTTTAAGTACAACTTGCTATTACGCGAAACCCTGCCCGGTTGTAATGTTGACGGCAGATCTCTTCCACCCGGGTCCCGGTCTCTGACTGTCTAAGCGCAAAAGCGATCTGCGCCTCGGTAAATTTTGACTTTTTCATTGTGACAAATTACGTTTTTGGTCCGTTTTTGCCACCGAAAATCTTTAGTTTTCAGCTGTCTCGTTTGCCGGGGGGAGGTCAATCACCCGATGCTCACCTAAATATTGCGAATATTTGCATATTTTGACTAAATCTAAAAAACAAAAAAGCCTGTAAATGTATGATTTACAGGCTTTTGATGCTTTTTGTATTCTTACTTGCAGAGAGGAAGAGACTCGAACCTTATCTGCTAACAAATTGAGGCTGACCGTGTTTTGCACTTGCAAAACGGGGACGTAATCGCGCCCGTAACCGCTAGGCCGTTGCAACCGCTGAAAGCGGCTGTTTCGACTGGGCTAGGGAGGTCATTAAAATCATTACGTCCTCAGACTTTCCCAGTAGGACGTCCACGGTTTTTTGAAGCCCTGCCATTTGCTGGTTTTTCACTTCCAGTTCCCGGTTTTTGTGATCAAGTTCAGCGCGAAGCTCTTTAAATACTTCCTTAAAACTTTCTTCCAGCCTAGTCAAGTGTTCGAGTAAGTAATTATCACCCTCAGGCACTCGACCCCCAATTTCCTGCAAAGCAGTGGCCCTACGCTCTAATATGTAATCTGACGTCACGCCGAGTACTGACGCCCAGCGTTCTATTTCACTGTTGGACATATCAAATTTCGCATAGCTCTGGTAAATAGCCGCCCTGCTCAACCCCAGTTTTTGGGCTATGTCAACTGCTTTTATACGGCGATCGAGCACAAGTTCTTTAATAACCGCCCCGATAGGTAGTTTAACCATTTCTTATAGTGTTTAGTCTTGAAATTTACTTTTATGCTTCAAGCGCAAATATTAAATATCAAAGCTAATAATCCAAGTTGTAAAGGTTTTTTGTGGCATAATATGATTAATCGGGGGTAAAGGATGGTGTTTTGCAAAGCATTTTTATTAAAAAATGAGTAGCAATTGCTAGGCAAAAATTGGCCGTATAGCATTGTCAAAAAATATATGTTTGCAAATGCTATAAAATGTATAGACAGTTGTTTTATATTTGAAGCGTAATTCACGCTTTAAGCATAACGACTAATGGTTCACCTAATGAGTAACACCAATTCCCTACAAGACGCGACAGGACGGGTAAAGCGCGAAGTGTTTACCCCCCTGGGAAAAATCTATTATAAGGAGGCTGAGCAGTGGCAACGGATGAAGATCGAAACGGAAGCATTGAAAGAACTGGGAGTAAAACGCCATTCAATTCGTGCCTACATGGTCAGCACCCCAGCCAGCCGCATGAATGCCAAATTAAAGGATCTGATCCTGCGCACATTGCCACAAGCTGCCGACTGCTTTCAGGATCCAACCCTGGCCAATCTAAAAGCTTCCTTTTCATTCAATTAAGCGATCACCTTACATTTTTCTTTCATCATGGAAACAGTGAATCAGTTCTTTCAAACCCCCAATTCCTGGGCCACTGCGTGTTTAGTAATTGTAATTTTTGTTGTTGTCTGTTCCATCCTTTTCGCTTCGAAAAATGAGCTACATTGATTTATTTGATATAACCGACTTACTGGCGGCTATGATTGGCGTATGCCTGGGCCTGATGATTTCCGAATTTGTTACCGCCCCGACGTTCCCAGACGACTACGATATGCCAACCCGTAATCCCCTGAAAAATGGCAAAGGTAAGCCGTAGGCAAACGGTCGTAATTCCCGATTTGGAACAGGCCCCAATCAGGATAGATCATATCAGATGCCCGGAATGCGGGAAAATCCAATCCGCTAGAATCCTGGAAACCTGGCCCTGGCACACCTACATACACGAATGCGTACAATGCACCCACACTATCACAGAATCAGACTGGGATTCTGTTCAATAGCCTAAGACCTTCTTTAAGAATCAGTTTGACCATTTTTAATTCCGATCCGATGAATCTGATCCAGATAATTACGCTTTATAAAAGCGGACAGTTACCCGCGAACCCTGCCGTTTTGAGATCCTGCGCGGAAGTGCTGGAACATGCCAACGACCTAGCATTCGCCAGCTGGCGCACCACATCAAACCCGGTAACGGCCAAAATGCTGGAAGCCGAGCAAATCCGCTACGAAAAGATTTTAAAGCATATCCAGGGAATGCAAAAAGCCATTTCCAATAAGGCCCATAACCGCCGCAAAGCCATAGTTCAGTCCGCAGCCTTCCAGCATTCATTTCAATGAAAGATCAAAACGGGCCAGGCCCGACATTACCAGAATTTAGTTTTTTTAAAGCAGTGCCGCCAGGTTCTAAGGCTACGTTTGCCACGTATCCGTCCGGCAAAATGACCCTGCCGCAGGTGATCGACTGGATCAGGGACGGGCAATATTCCCAGCAGGTCGCTGACGTTCGCAAAGCCGGAAGCAAAAAGGAAGCGGAGTTTTATAAAAAGCAGTTGGATTTCGTCACGTTTAGCGGGATATTTTCGCCGTCCAGGTTAGAAGCCAGCCTGGTTTCACATTCCGGGCTTATGGCCATTGATTTCGATAATAACCCGGATCCGGTTATGTTGAAATTACAGCTGCAAACGGATCCTTATGTTACAGCCGTGTTTTTGTCGCCGTCGGGCAAAGGAGTAAAGGCGGTAATTAAAGTTAAAGATTCCGCCAGGCACAAGGAAACGCATGCTGATGTTGCCTACTATTTCAATAACGTATATAGACTTACGGACAAGGAAAAAGTAGATTTATCAGGCAGTGATACGACCAGGGCCTGTTTTATTTCGCACGATCCTGATGTGTATTATAATCCCGATTCGAAGCCGTACGCGATCCAGAACCTGATCCCGCCGAAGCCGAAATCGGAAACCCAAATTTTGCAGGATGCGACCGACGTGGAAAAGCATGTGGCCGCCGTTGTGGAGCGCATCGAAACGCACACAATGGACATATGCAACGACTACGGCACGGAATGGCTACTGATCGCTTTTAGCATGGCGACACTGGGCGAAAATGGCCGCCAGTACTTCCACAGGATCAGCGGCCAGAATGCCAAGTACAGCGAAAAGGACGCCGACGAGAAGTTCGATAATGCCGTAAAAACGTCCCGGTTTACCACTGCCGCCAAGTTTTTCAGCATTTGTAAGGACTACGGCCTGGACGTTAGCCGCCCGAAGGCTGAAAAGGCCCCGAAGGATCCAGCAAAGAAGGAGGAATCAGCCAGTGAAATGGATGATCTATTGTTTGATGCCGCCAGGCTAGTGGTGAATACGCAAAATGCCAGCACGTCAATCATTCAACGGACACTAAAACTAGGATATAACCGGGCTGGCCGAATTATGAAGCAGCTGGAAAGTATCGGAATTGTCCGCCCGTCCATTGAAAACGAACCGCGATTAATTGCGTTTACAGATCCTGAAATATTGGACAAATATCTGTCTGAAGGGGATTTCCCAAAACCGGATCCTGAGAACAAAACGGTAAAAACGAGCGAAGAACCTTTCGGCCAACCGGCCAAAAAGAAGAAGAAAAAGCAGTCAGACTACGAAGACGACGAAAACGAAGACGATCTGCCATTCACCGTTTGGTACACAAGGGGCGGGGGAATGAAAATTAAAGGCGGCCGGTATTTTGACCATGTAGCCCAAAACTTTCAGATATACATCAAATACCGGACGGAAGACGAGCAGGAAAACGTCACCTGGGTACTGGAAATTAGAAAAGCAGATGGGAAATCTGAATTTATCGAAGTGTTGCACGATGATTTTTGCAGTGCCCGCAAATTGAAAAGTATGCTGGCAACCAGGCGCCTGGGCTTTAAGATAAAGGATAATCACCTGGACGAACTTCACAGTTATTTGTTTACTCAGACCGATTTTTCCAGTGCGGTAAAAGTGAATCGATACGGATATCACACTGACAGTAAAGTGTATTTCTTTGCGAATAAGGCCCTGAACCTGGTCACAAATGAACTACTATCACCGGATGAATTCGGGATCGTGGAAGCCAACAAAAAACACCTTTCCGCGCCGCAGCCGCCGAAGGCCCGGCAACTACGGCACACGCTAACAAATCAGAATGTAACCTTTGGTGACTTTTGGGATTTATACGCAATAGCGCACCTTCCAGAAAATGGCTTTGTTCCTGTTTGTTTTTACATTTTTTCCCTGTTCCGGGATATGGGACTGCAATACAAAAACTTTTCGCCCATCCTGTTTTTGAAGGGCGGCGCAGGCACGGGAAAATCATCGATGGTAAGGATCCTAACCGCAGGTTTTGGCCGCAAGCAGGAAGGCGTCAATTTAAAATCAAAAAATACAGACGCATCACTGGTTAAGCTTATGAGCCAGAGCAGTAACCAGATAATCTGGTTTGATGAATTTCACAATGAATTAACGAATGAAGGGCTTTTGCAGGCGGCATACGATAACGATGGTTATCACAAGTCAACGACCGATTTTAATAGTATTGATACGGCCGCCGTCGAGATCCACAGCGCTTTGGCCCTGACCAGTAATTACATTCCTGAAAACCCGATTTTCTTTTCCAGGTGTGTGTTTATCCCGATCACGGCCCAGCAAAAAAGCGACGCCCAGCGAAAGGCATACGACCAGCTGGAAAACATCCAGGAAGGCGGTCTGGGCTGTATGACAATCGAGCTTTTGAAGTATCGCCAATTGTTGGAAGCGAACGACAACTATGCAGTTAGTTACAATCGCCTTTATAACTCGCTGAAAACCAGGTTTAAGGGGCAAAACATCCCAGAAAGGCTTTTCGCTAATATGTCCCAGATCCTGGCCGCCCCGTACGCGCTTCACTGCCTGGGTAAAATCAATATGTTACCACAGCAGCGCGACAGCGAGGAAGAAATTCTGGCCGATTTTGTGGAAGTCGCCGAAAACTTCATTATGCGCCAGTTCAGGATCCAGAACGACAGTAAGGCAATCGCTGAATTCTTCGAAATCATCCAGGGACTGTTTGAAAGCAACCAAATACACGAAGGATTTCACTTTCGCTTCAATGGCGATAAGATGATGATCAATTTCCGGAAATTGTACAATTTGTTTGCACAGAAGTATCGACAGATATTTTATAAGTCCCCGCCTGATCGGGACACAATACAGTCAGAACTTACTACACTTTCCGGCGAAACCGAATGGGACGCCATTTCGAAGACCGTCCGGTTTATGACAGAATCAGACGCAAATTCGAAGTCTTCGACCATGCCACAAACGGGATCGTGTGAACTGAATTATAAGCAGTTACAACAGAATTTTGGCATTGACTTGGTTAACAGACAATCAAATATTTAATAAAAAAAAGATGTGTTTTTGTGAAAAACAGGAAGGCTTTCGCACTACAACACTACAAAGGAAGATAACTAATTGATAATCAATATATAAGGTGTAGTAAATGCGTAGTAAAAGTGTAGTATAAGTGTAGTATTGTAGTATTTGTAGTAGGTGTAGTACGGACGCTACTACAGTTTCGTAGAATATACGTAATTGATATTCAGATAGTTAGCCAAATAGCGTAGTGTAGTAAAAACACACCCCCCGAAAACTGCTAAAAACTTTTTTTTTCGATCATGGAAGAATCACAGGAAAGTACAACAGAAAGCATTCCGGTATTTAACGCCGATCGGTTCGATATCCACAAATTAAGCCGCTGGACAGACAACAAAGGGCGGCTGATGGTAGTGGCCGGTTTTTATCACGGAACGGATCCCAGGCAGCCTTATTCTGCCTATCCCCAGCGTGTCGGGCTGGATCTGTTGATCGTGGAAGAAGAACGGGTGGAATACATGGACATTCACAGGTTTATCTATTTCGTGATCAATGGCAAGATCCAACCCTGGAAGAAAGTCCAACCCGAAAAACCACTGGAAGAAATGGCCCAAAAAGCCGCATAAGTCATTATTAATCAACTTTTATCAAACCATTTTCAAATGAAGCTTATCCAAATTACCGGGCACATCGGCAGTGATGCCAAAATTTATTCCCAGAATGGAAATGAAACCGTACGCTTTGCGGTCGCAGTTACTGAGAAGTACAAAACCAATGGCGAAACAAAGGAAAAAACAGACTGGTTTTCTGTATTCACTTCCCAAAAATCATTAGTGCCGTATCTGAAAAAGGGAACAAAGGTTTTTGTACTGGGAAAACTAAATCTGGCCATTCGCCGCAATGAACAAAGCCAGCAGCACGAAGCGGATCTGTCGATTAATTCACTTACGATCGAGCTTTTATCTGCACAGAACCGCGACCAATCAACGGCCCAGGGCCAGCCAGCAGCCAGCGGGCCTATACCTGGCGATGAAAGCGACGATCTACCATTTTAACCGGCCGGGATATGGAAGCCACTGAACAAATCGCCGCTGGCCAGGTCTGGCAGCAACGCAATTTACAAAATGTCACCATTGACGAAATCCTGGAAGATAACGGCAGTACGCCAGTGAAATCAGGGATAGAATTCTGGCAGCTGAACGGCCGATTTTGGGACGACAATACAAATCATTCAAAGGATCTTATTAAACGAATCAGCTAATGACACCTGCAACTGCAACTTACAATAAAACTGAAATTGTGGCCAATCTATCCGCTTTTATGGCAAGGGTAGAAACCAGGCTGGAAAAGCGTAATAGTCGGACTGATTCGGCGTTCGCCTTTGAAATGTCAATCCAGGCATTAGTACTTAAAAATTCCCTTGAAAGTAGTTATAACTTAATCGATCAAATCATTTTGGAAAATTCTGTAACAGTCGAAACGCTGGCCGCCCAGGTGCGGATCATGCGCAACAATCAAAACAAGTATTTCAGGATCCCGCGCGAAAACAAAGAAGAAAAGCAGGCGGTTTTACGCGCCTCAAAGGCTGCCGAATCGAACGTGGATAAAATGGTGGCCATTGTCCTGGACAAGGATCTGGACGCCGGGCGGTAGCCACAGGATCCACTAAAATTATTCCGTGGAACGGGTATAAATGCCTGTTCCACGATCACCGCCCAGCTGGGCAATACCTCTTTAAAAATGGGATCAATTGTATCAAAAATTGCCGACGAAATAAAGCTGCATGGATCTTATGAAGCCTGGCGGGCCTGGGAAGATTTCCGGGAATCAGAATTAAAAAGGGTAGGGGCGCTTAATACCCCGCCCCCGCCACCCCCACCCCGTGGAAGAATACGAGCGGAAGGGGAGCCGGTCGCCAGATCTTCGGATCTTATTCACGACTTAAAAACATGGCCCCGACCATTCGAGGCAGTTTATTCAGGATTGAAAACGTTTGAAATCAGGGTGAATGATAGGGATTTTCAGGATGGGGACATTTTACACCTGCGGGAATGGGATCCAGGAACTGAGGAATATTCTGGAAACAGTATGATGTGCAGGGTTACATATATTTTGTCGGGAACCCATTTTGGGATCGATCAAAGGTCTGTGATAATGTCAATTGTGCCAGTAGAGCAAACTTCTAATCCTTAACAGGTCGGAAGATGTTGAATAATTTTTAATATAAAATTGCACTACCTTCATACATTCCGAAATTTCACTCCTTAATCTAATGGGGAAAAAGAAACCGCGCAAGAAAAAAAAGCTAGCAGTTGATCGTAAAAAAAGGACTGCAATCCCACTTTCCGTCGCCAGGCAAGTAAGGCAGGAATGTTATTTTGGATGCGTGCTATGTGGATCACCTGTATTTCACTATGACCATATTGAGGAATATTCAGTAGTTAAGGAACACAAAGCTGATAATCTCGCTTTATTATGTGCGTCTCACCATAATGACAAAACGACTAAAAAAATCGATGCGGCCACGATTAAAGAGGCACGTCTAAATCCGTTTAATAAGAATAAGGCCCTAACTGCGGGGCATCCAATTTTTGAAAGCCGAAACATTGATGTCACTTTGGGCAATATAAAGATTCTCGCGAATCTTACGGAAGATAGAGAATTTTATGTGATGTGCGTAAATGGAATAGCCTATATATCGATTACGTTAGAGAATGGATGGCTTTCTCTATCAATGGCCGTGACAAATGATGACGGTAAAATTTTACTTGCAGTGGATAGGGGAAACATACAAGTAGCTCTAAATATTTTTGACTACACTTATGTTGGAGATCGGCTTATCATTAGTGAAATAGATGGCGCTCCAATCGTCGATCTGAACTTCAGTAATACCATGTTAAAACTAAACAAAGGGCAGTTTATCCATGATGGGAGTGGGTTTGTTATTGATAATGAAATTTTGCACTATGTTGCTTTTGGGAATGTGGTGGCTCAGGTTGAAGGCTCGACGTTTGGATCAACAATTGGAGCGATATCAATATGTGAAAAAGCGAAGTATCCCGAAGGAGTTCCACCAAGCGGGTTTGCACATTCAGTGACGGTTTGATCTAACATATGACCTTTCCTGCAAACCTGTTCATGTGAGACTTGAAGGCGGTGGGTTGGTCGGTCAATGAATGGCCAGGGTGCATGCCTGAATCTACCAAATGTTGCGACACGATCCGGCCCGGAACTTACCCTTCAAACATCAAAGGCTCTTATGTTATCCTAATTTGGGTATATCGTTTCTGTAAATAGCTTTGTCTCAAAACCTTAATACAACGTGGCAAAGAGGAAACCGAGAAATAGATCTGCTAAAAAGAAAGCTGTGAAAGTTAAACCCAATAGGCCCCCCATCCCTACTGATGTCGCTAGGCAAGTTCGCCAAGAATGCTATTTTGGGTGTGTGCTTTGTGGCTCACCAGTGTTTCATTACGATCATATTGAAGAATATGCAGTGGTAAAAGAGCACAAAGTTGAAAATCTAGCTTTGCTATGCGCTTCTCATCACAATGATAAATCGACGAAAAAATTAAGTTCGGAGCGTGTGAAGGAGGCTAGAGAAAATCCATATAATAAGGATCGTTTAGCAACAGCTGGACATAAATTGGTTGATAATAGATCGATTGAAATTATTTTGGGCACAAACCACGCGATTAGCCCTTTGAGGGCTGATGGGGAGTTCTGCGCAGTTTATGTAAATGGCTATTCCTATTTAAAAATTGTTTCAGAAAATGGTTGGCTTTCTCTGTCAATGGCGATCACTGACATAAATGGCAATACGTTGCTTTCAGTCGAGAAAGGAGAGATCAAGGTTGCTACAAAGATTTTTGATTATACTTATATAGGAGACAATCTGGTTATAAAATCCAATGATTCTCAGGTCGTTACTGACCTGAATCTAAACAATCAAAGGTTAAAAGTAAATAAGGCGTTATTTATTGACCGACATAAGACCGGCTTTAAGGTTGAAGGAGATGCGCTATTTGCAGTTAGGAGAGGAAATGTCAGTGCTAGGTATGAAGACGGGAAAGTTTACGAATGTACCGGAGGGTGGGCGATTTGGGAGAGAACTGCATTTCCAGATGCACTTCCCCCAAATGGATTCGGATTCAGCATACAATTTTAACTCATTTAAATAAGGCATAAAAAAACCGGCCAGCCGCCGGTTTTTTTATGTTCTTCCCTGTTTTCGGATGTCGGTCGAAGCTACGGCAATGCTATTTATTGGACTAGAAATCAGGATTTCGGCGCGACTGTATACTCCTACTTAGAAAAGATACTAATAACCGCGGTTAATATTGCGATTATTAACGCCCAAATAGATATTTGGCGAGTCTCCCTGAATCTGTTCTCGTCCCTGGTCACGAAACTGGATGTGATGAAGTCTCTAAACTCCTGCGTTATAATTATCTGCTTTTGGAAGTTCTGTAAAATAAGCTTTTCAATAGTTGGATCGGGGAAAGCATATTTGAACTTTGGTTTTTCACTAACTTTTTGATAGAGTCTTGTGCAAATTTTCTTTGGGCTGAAATGTCCAAAGGAAAAGGTGATTATGTATCCCTCCTTTTCAAGAAGGCTTATTAAACTGATTACTGTTATGACTTTTCGGACATACATTGTTACCTGGTCATGCCCATACCCGAAATTCTCAAAGGATGTATTGTTGTTATCCAAATTAAACAACAATGCCGAATTCGTGTGGAAGTCACATTCCATTCCAAGTGGTATATCAGAGAAGTCAAGAAGTTCTCCCACTATCAGATTTTTATTATCAGATGTCAAAAGTTTGTTACAAATTGTTCTTTCAAAAAGTCCCAGTGATCTCATACTTTACTATCCGGTAGTTTTTAAGGTGTCTTTGAGGTCATCCCATGTCTCCAACTTCTGATGAATCTTAATTAAAAAGCTGTAAACCAGATTAATGCAATTAATCTTACAATAAGACTTGTTGCTCCAAGAAGGAGATTCACAATGGTTTATTGTTCCGCAAAGTTATTGATTTTTATGTCCTTCCCTGTTTCCAGATCCCGGCGCAGCTTGCAAGAAAATAAGCTGCAAACCAATGCAATTAATCGTAAAAGACGACAAGCTGCAAAAATACCGCGATCACATTCAAACCGGCGCTGAACTGACCGGCAAAGATAAAGAGCTGTTCGAACGGTACTTTTTTGCTTTTTCCCTACTACTGGACGGCCTATCTGAACGTAAGGTAGTCGAAACCCTGATGTTTTCGCCCGCGCCGATCGGCAATCTAAGCCAGTCGCATGCTTACAATATTGTGAACGGCTGCCAGCAGATTTTTGGGGCGCTGGATTTCGGCAATGCCAAGAAAGTCGCCCAGCGGCATATCTACGCCGTCCGACTGGAAGAAATGGCCCACACAATGGAGACAATGGCCAATGATATCATTAAGCGCCACAAAGCGCCGGTTTTCTATGAAGACGGCGAACCCGCTGGCTATAATATCGATCCAGATATACAGGAACAAGTCGCGACAATGCTGGAAAAATCGGCAAACGTCCGAATGAAGGCTGCCAAGTTGCAGGGCCTGTTAGAAAAGGACAAGGTCGAAAACCCCAACAAATTCAAAGTGTCGCCAAATATCATTTTTACCGACGATATCGGGGCGCTGGAAATGTACAGAGAAATCGAAGATTCAAACTACGAAGATGTTACAGGAAACGAAACAGAGGCTGGACAAAGCCCGGATGCGGCAGCTGGCGCAGAAAGCTAATATAGTTTTCCTGGCTACAAAACAGCGCCTTTTCCTGCAAAGCACGGCAAAGCGCAAAACCATGTTAGCGGGTCGAGCCTTTGGGAAAACCTTCCTGATGCTGACCTGTATCGGCTACATTGCAAAGATGCTACCCAGGGCGAAATTTTACCTGGCGGGGCGTACTTTCAAACAGTTGCTGGACATTGTACTGACCGATTCGGCTGATACCTGGGCGTCGATGGGCTGGTATGAATACCATGAGAAAGTGAACCCGTTCGGGAATTACGTCCTATTTAAAGAGCCGCCAGCAGACTGGCCGAAAGCTTATAAATCCCCGAAATCCTGGGAGCGCTGTATCTGTTTTGATTCGGGATTTTGTTTGCAGCTACTCAGTTTTGAGAAGCCCGATTCTAATAGGGGGGGCAATTATGACGGGGGGTTCGTAGATGAATCGGCCCTGTTTAAATCGGAATGGGTTACCAAAATATTAATGGCGATGCTTTACCGGGCCAATACCTGGCGCTTTAAAGATTCGCACCTGCATAATTCCTTTTATGATTTCACATCAAACCCCTGGACGCAGGCGGGGCAGTGGGTATTCAATACCGAAGAATTAATGCGGCAGGATCCTGCAAAGTATCTGTTCATGGAAGGCACGGCGCACGATAACCCGACGTTACACCCGGACTTTATTAAGAACATGGAGGACACGACAGAGCCGCTGGTTTTCCAGATTGAGGTTCTGAACAAACGCCTTGCCAAACTTCCAAATAGTTACTACCCATCATTTGAGGCGGAGAAACATTGTACCAGCAATACGTTCACCTATGACCAAAACGCCGACGGCATTTGGTTGCCCATCTTTGTGGACTATGACCCGAACCGGCCGCTGGAAGTTAGCATGGACTTTAATAATTATATATGCAGCTCTATCGTGTGTCAGGAAGTGCCCGGCAAATTGAAGGTGATCAACACGGTTTATGTGAAGCAGTCCCGCGAAAAGAAAACCCTAGCCGAGTCGCTGGCCATTGCCCTGGATGAAGCCTATTCAGAGCAGATTAAAAAGGATATGATCGTATATGGTGACGCGTCAGCGAGTAGTAAAAGCGCGGGATCTAAGACCACATTCTTTTCGCAGGTAGTGGCAGAGCTGCGGACGCGGGGGTGGAAAGTTACACTGCGTGTATTGAAGACCAACCCGGAACACCGCGACCGCTTCGCCCTGATCGATAGGATACTGGCCGAAGGTAGCACGCAGCTGCCGCGCGTAAGGATCAATCAGAACACCTGCAAAGCGTTGATGATATCGATCCAGAATTCTCCAGTAACGTCTGACATGAAGAAAGACAAGTCAAGTGAAGGAACATCGATACAGCAAGAGTATGCAACTCACCTCAGTGATTGCTTCGACTACATTTTGTATTACAAGTATTCGAGTTCGACCTCGAAAGGCAAGTCAACAGGAACCAAGATGCGATTTCTGGGAAGCCGATAGGCCGGAAGCCGTCGGAGTCCGGCCGACCATGCCGCGACCTTTCAGATATCCCATTTTTTTGGTAGCGGTAATTACCGCAAATGGAAAGGGTGGCGCCTACCCTGGGAGAGAAGTGGAAAAAATAAGCCTTAATCAGGCTGATTTTTGGATTATGTGCCTGACGTTCAGATTAAAGCGATTTTGGAAAATTGGAAGCGTTTTTCTGTCTTTTTGCCCAGCATTTCAGCCCGATACTTTTGAACTATGGAACAGATCAGTATTGACACTTTTTGGAAGCTATTGCACGACCCATCGAACCGGGGCTTTGATATCAAATATCGCAAAGCTTCCGACGGCACATTCGGGATGAAACGAAACCTGGGCAAATCTGGGAAGCGCTTCGAGGGAAAGGGCACAAAAGGGAAGCTGCGCTATGATGTGATTGAAAAAGGAGTGGTGCTACTGGAAGATATCGACGGACTGGGCCGACCGTTTGCGCTAAGAAATCGCCTATTAATGGCCGTCAGGCTGCCACGGACTGAAACATGGTATAAAATCGTACACAAAAACTACTAAGATGATAAAGAAAATTGATAAGAATTTATATCACCTGGCAAGACACAACGCTGTCGCGACATTTACGCCAACAATCGACGTTGTGACAACCGGCGTTAATCAGTCCAACGAAGGCAGTACGGGCGGTGTAGAGTGGGTGAAATGGGGCAAGACAGACAATCAAGCGGTTGAAATGTTGCGCATGTGCTGGGAATCGCCATCTAAACCCAGACTGATGGACACGGCAAAGGAATTTATCCTGGGCGCCGGGGCGAAATTAATGTCGGTGGATATCGACCCGGAAGGGAAAGAAGTCCGAAAGCTGGTAAAGGATCCGGGCCTGCGCCAATGGTTTCGCCGGGAAGAAATATACTCCAGATATTTGGAGCTGGCAGCGCTCAGTCTAACATTCGCTGAAATCGCTTTTGTGCGTTTTTCTATCCAGGATAATGGCCTGGTTTCCCTGGAAACGATCCAGCCCAATAAGGTCAGGTTTGCAAAATCCACTAACGGGAAAAACGAACGCGTGGTAATAAACCCATATTTTGGAACTGGTAAGCCGATCCGAAAAGAAGACACCGTGTCTGTTCCCATTTTCGACAAAAAGAACCCGGAGCGCTGGCCGGAATCCGTGGTGGTGCTCAGAAAAGCCCAGATCGGCGCAGATTTCTACACGCAGGGCCTTTGGTGGGGGACTAAAACCTGGACAATGGTCGATAATATGACCCCAGAATATCACCTTTCAGGGCTTACAAACGGCTATAATGTTAAGCTCTTGATTGAGATCGACGAAAGCTATTTTGTCCAGGAAGGAGAAGATACCAACGACGAACCAACGATGGAGAAGATCGAGGCCAGGAAAGAAGAATTTATGGGCCGAATGGACGATTATTTGTCTGGCGTCAAAAATACGGATAAGGCTTTGGTTTTGATTGGTGATATCATGGGCGATGCTGGAAAAGGAGACAAAAAGCTGATCCGAATTACGCCGATCGAAAATAAAATGACTGACGACGCCTATATGGCCCTGATTGAGCAGGCAGGCGTCAAACAAGCCCAGGGACATGGCATTTTGCCCAGCCTGGCCGGAATATCGGAAGGTAACAAGCTGGGCGGTTCTGGGTCTGAATTAATGCATTCGGTCATGTACCACGTGCGGTTTTTAACGCCATCGTATCGCAGGCTTTTAAAAGGAGTGCTGGACGATGCCCTGGAAGTTATGGGCTACGACCTAGACGAAATGGAGTACCATTTCACCGATATAGAAATGACTACACTTGACCAAAATCCCACTGGCCAGCAGGCCGCAACCTCAAACATCCAATGAAAAAACAACTTTTCAGGATCCTTATCAGCTTTATCGATTTTGCGATCCTCTATTTTATGACCCTGGTAAAACTGCTAGTATTTCTGATTTTAAGCCCGTATTGCCTCATTATGTCCGTCAGGCGGGCCATTTTAACCAGATCCCTGGCGGGCGGCTGGCAGCTTTTAAGATGGTATTTTAACGATTACTGGAACTGATCATGGCAATTATCTTATTAAGTTCTGACATAATGAGCCTTGAAAGCTACTTCGCCGACCTGGTCGCGCAGGATCCTGAAATTAATTCGATCGTTTTGGAGACTTCAAACAATCCATTTGAAATGGAGCGGTTCGACTCTGAAAGTAAAGCCGACGGATTCAGTTATCCGGCTATGGCAATGCTGATGCCGATTATCACCGGCGACGATAATGGTATGCACGATTTCGAAGCAAAGCAGGAAGTCGCTTTTTCGATTTTGTACCCGACAGATAACAGCCACGCCGACAAGCTTCCGAAATACAAGCTGGCCCAGCTGGCCGCCTGGCGTTTTATCCGGTACCTGCGCCGGGATGCAAAAGCTGGCCGCTTTCGCTTCGATAAAATGTCTTACAAAATGGCCCCGTTTGAATACGGTTCAGATAATTCGGTGGGCGTTTACGTGGTGCTGACCCTGATCACCAATACAAACGCGCTGATAGGAGTATGAGCGAGGTAGTAACCTGGTCGCCCGATATTGATTATGACACGATTTGGTTTGTGGTTCAACAGATCACAAACCAAATTTCGGGCCGTGGCATTCAGCAGCTGGAAGATAAGCTGGAAGAAGAAGGGCTGGTAATGACGGGCGCCCTAAAAAGTTCGCTTTTCCGGGAAGTTCGCCAAAATAATCAATCCTGGATGACTGAACTGGCTATGCAATTTGAAGCGTATGGCCGATTCAAGGACATTAAGGAAATGACTTATTCCCAGCAAATGCCAGTCCGGGAAGGCTTGCTGCAATGGGTGGAAGACGTCATGGAAGGTAAAAGGGGGAAAACGCCTTTTAATTTTATTTCTGGCCGCAAAAACGGCAGCTTTCCCGTCGATAAAGAGCAGGCAACCCGCCAGCTTGCCTGGGCCATTGCCAGATCCAGGTTATACCAGCCGATCGTCACGCGTAAGGGCCGGGGCTGGTATATTAAAAACTACATGCGCGAGATCTACGGCGAAATCGAAGTGAATATCCAGGCGGCCGCAGCACAAGCGGTAATGAATACGGTCACAAAAGCGCTAAAAAATCGCTAACAAATAATATTCGGTTTTCGAGCCCGGCAGCAGCTGTTAAATCAAAATTATATTTCAAATTATGGACATTGACTTAATTAAAGAGGGGCTAGCCTGGTCAGACGTGGATCTGGTTAGGAACGAATTGCAGCACATTGTCCCGGCCCTGGATCCTGAACTTTATCCTGATCGGGCTGGCATGCGCTATTACCTGGATCTGAGCCTGCCAGAATTCCCACTTTCTGCGGTTTTTGAAACAATGATCACCCTGGAAGGAAGGGAAAAGCCGCCATTGATCAGCGCCGGAACCCAGGTATACGAAGGCTGTGCTTTCCGCCTGGAAGAAATCCTGGCTGGCCAGCTTAGTATCACACTACCAGCGAAGGATCTGGACAAAATGACCGCCGTCGCCAGCCTAACCACGCCGTATGTGATCCGGGAAAAAATAGAACCTGGTTTGTGGGATAAGTCCCAGCCGATCCGGTACGCAATGCGGGCGGGAATCGCTTTTCGTGATTTTGCGGGCTATCAACATGCTTTCTTTTCCAGGTACCAGGCTGAGAAAAAACAATTCTTAACCTGGCAGCCAAATAATAAGCAGGTTAGCACGGCACAGAAAGAATTCCTTTACTTTTTGCTGAATATGTCACCATTCCCCGACCGGATCCGGTTAAGGATGCGCGTAACGAAATATGACGGCAGTCAGCAGGTTTTGACAATCTCAGAAACAGAAGGCTTTCGCCCGTTTCAGGTAATATGTTGCCCGGTGGGCGTATCTGCATTGGATTTGGGCGCATACGTTAGCCGGTACGAAATATGGCTTTCAGATGGTGCAAATGAACGCTTTTCGGAGGTCAGGACATTTGTAATTGACCGCCAGGCGCGTGTTTTTGAACGCTTTTTGGTTTTTTCCAATTCGCTGGGCGGCTTCGACACGTTGCGTTTGCTGGGGCAGGCGTCCCACGAAACGGACGTTGTGAAAACAATTTCCAGGAAAGAGCGCCCGGCAGGTAAAGGTCTGGACTTTTCAGAACTGGAAGTGATAGGAGTATCAGAAAATTCGGGGATACAAGTTTCGACGGGATTTTTCGAGCGGGACGCGGTCACTTACAGCGATTATTTGCGTGAATTAATGCTGGCGGAAGTGATCCTGATGGACACAGAACACGGCTTCGAGTCGCTCAATTTGGTGACTACAAACCTTGAATACGCAAAAGATCGCCCTGGTTTAATTGAACGCACTTTTGAGCTGGAAAGAACATATTCTGATAAAAATTACAGTCGTATGGATGCAGCCGATCCGATCCCGGCGCGTCCGGTGAAATGGGTAGGCGTTTCTGCAAAAGCGGTGCTGAATGCATTCGGAAAAAGGACTGGAAAGCTTGCCTGGGAACGGCTTCAAAAAGTTTACCAGGATGATGATAGTAAAGTAATCCCTTATGCTGTTAAACCCAATATTCCGGGCGACCCTGACTACATTCCGGCAATGAACGAAGCTTCGATCGTGCCAGGCAGTACCCCTTACCCAAGCGTTTTAATATCCCGCCCGATCGATTATAAGAAAAACAATTGCGGGGCAAATCTTTTAGGAACAGCGCCGACGGTTGTAATAGCAGCCGGAACGTACGGCGGTGAGCTTCCGGGGGACGGCGATAGTTTGGCGGAAAGTAAATTCGAGACATTCAATAATCAGGCTTACGCGAACGAAAACGGGGCCTGCGAGGTGAACAATGTCCCGGTGCATTTCGCCTTGTTCCATAAAATCCCGATGGATGGCGGAACCCTGAAAGTAGTCGGGTCAACCAAATACGGCCCAGTCGTTGATTTGCGGGTAAACGGGTCAATATTGATATCTAACACGATCGGGCAGCCTATCCCAGCTATTCGAACGTCGGATGCGACCACAGCCACGGGGATAAAAAACTTGCTTTTCCAGGTTTCTTTTGTCCAGAACCCGTTCAGTCCCTGCAAGCTTAAAATAGTTGGCAAAAATCGGGAAATTACCGTGACGGGGCCGGGTTTTTACGTTGCCGAAAACATCCAGGTAAATAGCAGCGATGAGCCGCTGACCATCGAAATCAATCCGCTTTAATTATGTATACTGATATTAGAATAGATGGTGAAAGCCTGGATCTGGGGCCGGTTTTGAAAGTGCCGCTGGATCTTATAAACCCTCATTTGAGCTACGAAACGATTCCTAATTCAGTGGCGAATGTTCCCAGTATCCCATTTTCTGCAAAAAATCAGCGGATCTTTGAATATTGCGAGATGCCGCAGGCGGGAAACGATTTGTATAGCTACGACTGCGAAATGTTTTACAATGGCGCCCTAATTTATCGGGGTAAAGCCTACGTGAAAGTTTCAAATCCGATATCTGGCTATCAGCTTTCAGCCGGTGACGATCTGGGCCGGTTTTTCGGGCTTTACGGCGGAATTCCTTTAACAGAACTAAACCTGGGCACGGTTGAAATCCCGGAAGTGCTCACCCCAACCATTGAGGTAGGGGAAGCATTGGCAGTTTGTTTTCCTACGATTGTAAACCCTGATTATTACGGGACCAATGGCGCACTGATCAGCTACACGGGTTTTGTGAACGAATGCGACGAAGAAGTTTACACGACGACCGGCCCGAAGGTCCCGCAGTTGTTTGTCGGGTTTCTTTTAGGTCGCATAGCCGAGCTTACCGGCGTCACGGTTTCGGGCGATTTTCTGACGCATCCAACATGGAGCAAATTAGTTATTACCAACTGGCGGTCGCTGGATCTGGATCCGGTTATCACTGTAAACCGGCATGTTCCGGCCTGGACTATTGCCACACTATTGATTGAGCTGCGCAAGATCCCGAACTTACGGCTGCGGTTTGACACGATCAATAAATCGCTTACGATCGATTTCTGGGAACCCCTGATCGACCAGGTGCCGCGCAAGGATTGGACACTAAGAGCCACGCCAGGGCACGAGAAAATCCCAGAATTTAATCGGCGGTTGCAGCTTGCTTTTGATCTGGACGGCGGGGATAGCCTAGTGAAGGACAAACCGGAAGATCTGGCCGACTATTTTACGCCAGTAACCGGCAGCCTGGGCGGCGATGCGGTCGGGCTGGTTAAAGTGCCCATGAAACTTTCCACGTTCCTGATCGACGACGAAACCGGGCTGCCGATCGCCAGGCAAACTGGCGTTACCATGGAATTTAATCAGTTGAATGTCAATACAATGCCCCGCCTGCTTTTTTGGCATGGCCTTATTGATGGGGTACCGGCTGCCTTTCCGAACTTAGACGGGATAAGCTTATACATGAATGGCCCGCATGGTATAGCGGCGACCAGTTGGGCCAGAACTGAGCAGATGCGGCGTGAAATGTTCTATTTGAAAAAGAAATTTTCGCTCAACGAACTGGATTTGGCCCAGCTGGATTTTAGCGAACCGATCCATTACAACGGGCTAAATTATTTAGTCGCCCATATAGCTGGCGAACTTCCTATAACTGCGCCATTTGTTTGTCTTTTAGTAAAAATTTAGCGCGAAAATTAAACTATAAGTATTAATTAAATCACTTTGTAAGTTCCTGATAGTAAATCTAATGCTGGTACGGTTATTAGTTTGTAGTGCCCGGTTTCGTCATTCACTTCTTCTCTCATACCTAAAATATCTGAAAATTCTTCTTTTGGTAAGATGGAGTTTCGAGAAATCAGCATAAAGAAAAATTGTCTAACGAGGTCAATAGAGCGTTGTGTAAGTCGCAATTGATTTCTGACACTATGACGGGAAAGTATAGGTATAAGGCTAAAATGATCATACTTGGAATAGTATAAATACAATTCGTCAAATTCCTTTTTTAACTGGGGTGCAAGAGCTGCCAGCATCTTTTTTACTTCCTTTGGCTCAAATCGGACTTTTTCAGGATTGTAAAAGTTGTGGAGCCGTTCAAACCCATTTAAATCTTTCTGGTTAATATGTCCTGGCAAATTTCGAGGAAGAAGTGATTCGGAAGCCATGTGATAAAGAAATTCTGGTTTGTTATTCCAGCAAGCAATTAGAGAAACGTCGAGTAGACAGGATCGTAGAAGAATGCCGATTGACAGTTCAAAAGCTTCGAACTTTGCCAAACCTTCGTTCATTAACTCTTTTACCGCAAGACAATTGAATCCGAATCTGGTAATAAAAAGTTGAACGCATTGCCTTTCCAAATCATAATCGTCACATTTTTTCGAGAGATCGGGAGGGGCAAAGTTTATATAGTACTTTTCTCTATACAACTTGCTTGCTTTTAGGATCATTATTAGCTCAATCCTTATTAATTTGTAGGTTAGTTCGCAAACTTTGTCTTCAAAGTTTTTCGCGACTGTTGCCCACATATTCGAATCGGAAATTAATCGTTCAAAACCGTCGAATGAATAAGGAATGGTAGTGCTCAGTTCCGTCTCATATGAGTTAACCAGAATCTTAATTGCTGATTTTTCGTCATTGAACACAGCTTCATATAGTAAATCTGATTGGGATTTTAACTTCCTTACGACCTCCTTTAAATGATCCATTGATAACAATTTTGGATAAATATTACTACCAAATGTACAAATCATATCGCATGATTAAGTTGGGTGCATGGTCTTTATAACGTCCCTTTTTAGGTTTGAAAATTTTCAGAACCGGCAATAACTTTTGTTGAGAGAAGCGCCCTAGCGGCGCTTTTTTTGTGTCCTTTTGGCCTGTATTGAGGCTTTTTTTATTGCGATTGGATTGGATCCGGGCCGGATCCTACAAATCGTAATAAGTCAAAAAATGTCTTTCCAGCCTAATGAAACGGTAAGTATTACCCTGAAAATCGAAGGGGACGAAGCGCGTAACAAATTGGCCCTGCTAGAAAAGGAATCCCGCAGCCTTGAAAAGGCGCTTAAAGAGGTGCCCGAAGGTTCGGCAGAATGGCAAACCCTGAACAAGGAACTGAATGCTAACCTGGTTCAGCAGCAAAAGTTACGTGCGGAAGTCGGGGTCAGCGCAATGACCTACAAGCAGCTACAAACGGAGGTCAGGAACCTGACCGGTGAGCTAAAAAAAATGACGCCTGGCACGGCTGATTTTATCGCAAAATCAAAGCAGCTGAAAGAAGTCGAAGACCGGTTTAAACAGGTCGGTAAAGAAATGCGCGGACTCAGCGATGGGCTGGATCAACCTAACAAACAGGGCCTTTGGGGCAAAATGGTTTCAGGGGTTAACACTGTAAAAGGTGCTTTTAATGCGTTCCTGGCCCTGGCCGTCGTGCAGTACATTTTCGAGCTGGGAAAAAAGATTTTCGATACTACGGCGCAGTTCGAGAAGTACGATAAAGTCCTGACCACTGCGTTGGGGAGCCAGAAAGAAGCCCGCCAGTCGCTGGAAGCGATCAAAGTCATGGCCGCCAATACTTCTTATAGCGTCGCCGAACTCACGGAAGGGTACGTAAAAATGGTCAATCGCGGGCTGCGACCATCCCAAAAGGAAATGATCGCAATGGCCGACCTGGCAGCGTCCCAGGGCAAAACGTTCGATCAGCTGGTAGAAGCCGCCCTGGATGCGGCAACCGGCGAAAACGAACGTTTGAAGGAATTCGGGATCAGTGCCAAGAAATCGGGCGACCAGGTCACATTCTCATTTAAGGGAATGCAGCAGACCGTCGCCAATACGCCGGAAGCTATCAACGCGGCGATTATCGCGTTTGGCGATATGGAAGGCGTGGCCGGATCCAATGCCAAAATGATGGAAACCCTGGGCGGAAAGGCGTCCAACCTGGGCGATAGTTTCGACGAGCTAACCAACGAGGTCGGAACGGGCTTAAAGCCTGTTTTTATCGCGATCATGGATCTGATCCTGGCCTGCATCCCGGCATTAAGCCTTTTTGGAAAAGCGTTCGCGTCTGCCGCCCTGGTCGTTAAAGCGGTCGTAGTCGGCATTGTGGATACGGTCAATAACGCCGGTATGGTCATTTTTAAACTGGGAGAAGCGGCGCTGGAAGCTGCAAAGGGTAATTTGTCCGGCGCAAAAACGGCGATTAATGAAGCCAGCGACTACGGGAAAAAAGCCCTGTTTTCCCTGGGAGAATCTGGGAAGAAAACCAGCAAGGAAATTGTGGGGATCTGGAAAAACCCAGAAGGGGAAGTGGAAGCCAAACTGGCCGGAAAAAAACAAGGCGAAGCCCATCAAAAGGAGCTGACCGCCGCCCAGGTAAAGGAGGCTGAAAAACGAGCCAAAGAGAAGGAAAAGGAAATGAAAGCTTTTGCCGACGCAGAAGCTAAATACGATGAAAAGGTAAAGAACGACCGCGCGAAAGCTTTGGAGCTGATCGCGCAGCTGGAATCTGAGCACGACGCGACTGTGGCGAAAAACTCGCTGGCTTCCGACACGGCTAAGATCGAGGAAAAGAGCCGGAAGCGGTTAAAGGAAATTAACGATTCGCTGGCCGACGAAGCCACAAAAGAAACCGCCAGGGCTTCCATTAACAGGAACGCCGAAGCTGAAATCGAGAAAACCGCCACGGAATACAGGAAAAAAGCCCTGGAAGTCGAAAAAGAACATGCCGTAAAACGGGCTGAAAATGCGCTATTCATCACGGCCCAGCAAAAAGAGGCGGAACAGTCCCTGTTAGATTTTAAAGTTACCCAGGCCAAAGGCAATGCTACCCAGCTGGCGGCGATCGCCAAAGAACGTGCCGACCTGGAACTGCGGTATTTGAAAGAGCAGCTGGCGCAAGAAGAAGCCGCAGAAAAGGCGCGGATTGCCGCCGACATTGCTGACACTGACCAGGCGGAAGCGGCGATCCTGGCCGTGGAAAAGCGCTACCACCAGGAAGCGATCACGGCCGAAGCGCAGACAGCGGCCGCGAAAAAAGCCATTGACGATGATCTGAGGGATAAAAAACAGGCGAATCTGAAAAATTATTCAGATATGTTTTCGGCCTTATTGCGCGGCGACATTTCAACTTTCGCGGCCGGAATGTCGCAGATGGTCAATACCCATAAGGCGGCGTGGCAGGAACGTATTTCTGCGGATATGTCAAATTATGAGTCAGGCGCCCAGGCGGCCCAGGCTGCCGTCAGTTTCCTGAATGATTTGGCCCAGCGTAAGGCTGAAAAGGCGATCGCCGAAGCCAACCGGGAGCGCGACGCTAAAATCGGGATCCTGACCGCCGAATTACAAGTGACCGAATCAATGATCACGGCCAGTTCCAATTTCATCACAGCGCTTAAATCTGCGGAAACCCAGCGGCTGGCAGAACTCGAACGTATACTGACCAGCGAAACTACTAGCGAAGAAGACAAGCGGGCGGCGCTGAAAAAATACTACAGTGAGCAGTTGCAGCAAATGAAAGCTGCGGAAGAAGAAAAAATAAAGGAGTTGCAGCGCCTGGCGAACCTGGCCAAAACGGAAGATGAAAAGCGGGCGATCGAAGAGAAAATCCGCCTGGCTGAAAAGGAGAGTGAAGAAAAAATCCGCCTGGCCACAGAGGAAGCGGAAGCCAAAGCGGAAATGATCGACGCCTTGCAGGAATTCACGATCGAAAGCAGCGAAACACTGCTAACTGATGCGGCAACTTCCAGCGAAAAACAGATCCAGTTAGCCAGCGACGAAGCCGAACAGAAAGCGGATTTTAAAGCAGATCTGGAAGAAACGATCGCGGCCGAAAACCGTAAAGCCCGCGCCACTGAAATGGCCGAAAAGCAAAAGGCATTCCGCGCCCAGAAAAAGGCCGATATCGCTACGGCCCTTATCACCGGCGCCCTGGCAGTGCTCAAAGCCCTGGCGAACTTTTTCCCGCTGAATATTATCCTGGCGGCGACTGCGGCCGTAGTGACTGGCGTCCAGATCGCAAAGATCAAAAACCAGCCAGAACCCACATTTGCGCACGGCGGCTTTGTGGCCCAGGGCGGCAAGCATGGCAATAGCTACGGCACCGGTGGGATTGCTTTAATCGATCGCGGATCTGGCCGGGAAGTGGGCGAAATGGAAGGGGATGAAGCCATTATCAGCGCGGATCAGACGGCTGCGAATATGCCGCTGATTACCGAAATGTTCAAAAACGCCCGTACGCCAGGCATGCGCAACAAAGCCGTTTCCAGCGAACGGGGCCTGCAAAGCAGCTTCCGCGATGGCGGGACGCTGTTTGAATCGCCGTACTGGAAAAAGGAAATGTATTTGTTTGGGTCTAAAAAGCGCAAAGCGAAAGAGGCAGCGACCGCCGCGGAGATCGAGGCGGCCAATGCTCAAAAAGAGGCCGACGCTTACACGTCAGAAATGCCTTCCGCCGACACCGGCGCCTTTGACGGCATCGACGGGACAGAGCCAAACCCATCGACGGCCGAAAGCCAGGCTGCATTTGAGGCCAGCCAAAAACAAGGGGAAACGCAGCTGAAATTATTACAGGAAATAATTGATACCCTGGAAGCCACGGCGGAAGGAACGGCGGACGCCCTGGCGGGGGTAGAAAAGGCGATCGGGGCCAGCGCTGACAGTACGGCAGGGGCACTGAAAGAAATGGGTAATGAGGTGAACGCTTTGGGTAGCCGGATCGACAGCGTTAAAAATGCAGTGAACGAAAATGTAGGAGCTACCAGGGGCGTAGAAAGCGCAGTAAATAACGCCAATGCAAACGGGGTGCTTTATGGTATTTTAGATAGAATTAGTAATTTGAAGTAGTAGTAAAATATTGCGTTTTTAGTATATTTGTTATAGAAAATAGCAAAATAACACTACAAGCGTAATTATAATATTTCTACTTCGTAACCCATCTAAAACAGTTGTCAAAAAATGGATAAAGAAATCACTTTGTGCGTGCCTAAGTATGTTAAAAAGTTTCTTTTATCAGAGCCGGACTATGAATTATTGACCCGTGACACAATTAAAGTCCCCAGGATTTCAGAGCTGGGGCACCTGATTTTTGTGGTGTCGCGCCATATCCCGCACACCCAGATTTATCAGCCTGTGGTAGCAGGGAAAAACACCGAGATCCTGACGATTCAATACAAGTGCAAAAAGAAAGCTTTTGACGTGCCCGTGGAGCGTTATGGCGATCTGGTCACACTGCTTACTGAACAGTTCAGGGCGGCTTTTATTCGTGAGATTGCGGCCATACATTCCGTGCATCCTGAACCGGAATACGGATGGATGGTCAAATCTTTTTTAGACAGGCGGGGGATCGTAACCAGTGACGCCCTGGATAAGGATATCGACATTGAAACAGCCCGCAAGATTTACCGGGATCATTTGGAGCGTATCGGGAAAAAAAATTCAAGAAATCGCAAACTTTCGAAGCCACTTTTGTCGGTGTCTGAACTAGTTTGTAGGGTTTAGGTTGTTATTGTCGGGCTTTAAACCTTTTTGTAGGAGCCAAAAACGCCATTTCTGATACAGAAGTGGCGTTTTTGCGTTATAAATCGCCGTGTTTTTTCGTCCTTTTCGAAGGGTTACAGCTGCAATAATTTTGGCGAATATGGCAGCTATAACATCTTTCCTTCCCTGGGAGCCCATTCCCTTAAATCAGTCCGGAATCCGTCGGCTGAAAATCGTCAATTCGGATCGTGTTTCAATCCTGCGCCCGGATATCGAGCTGATCCCAGTGGCCGATCTGGTATTTTATGAATTTATTTTCCCAAATGACCTGGCTTGCATTGCTAGTTTCCAGCGGCGATTTAGCGGATCCGGGGCGGCCTACTGGGTTGCGTCGGTTTCATTTACACTTCCTCATATCAATAACCAGATCATTAGCTGGGTTGCCAACAATCCGACTACGGAATGGCTACTGATTGCCGAAGATTATAACGGTCACGTCCGGGTCATTGGCGGAGATCCGACCGGATTAATAATGGAGTTCCAAAGCACGACAGGGGCGGGGCCAGGCGCCCAAAACCCGATGGTATTTTCATTTTCGGCCGAACAAATCTTCCCATTCGTAACCCTGCCGGAGTATGAGAACGAAGCGCTGTTCCCCGACTCAGAATTTGATTTCAGTTTCGATTTCTCTTTTACATAACCAAACCAGTAGTAGCATGTTACTCAAATCACGGCTAAAAGTCGCCCTGTTTTCCTTCCTCATTGCACTTGCAGGGATTCAGCCCGCGATCGGACAAACTTCCCCTACCAGGGATTTGCGCAATCAAATCATTAATGATCTGGCCACAAACAACGCCAGGCAAATAAGCGCTGAAAAGCTGCGGGCCGTTTTTCTTTCGTCAGCGAAAGCGATCGATTCCGTATCAAGTACTGTATCAGCCATTTTTAACACCTTTTCCCTGGGGTCAGGCATTGGCGAATATGACGCGAGTACCGGAATAGCCACAGTTAAGGCAACTGGCAGCACGAGTACGCCCGACACGATCCCGGTATTTGCTGACGGGAAATACTTCGATGTTGTAAAGGGGGGCACCAGGTCGATCACGGGAACGGCGATCAATATGGTGCCAGGCGCCAAAATTATTGTCCGTGGTACGGTTTGGTCATATATACCGCCGTCAGACGCCGCTTTTCAAAGAACTATTGCGCTTGACGCAAACATTGACGACCTGTATAAAAGCACCACTGGGCGATTAGTCAGGAACCTACCGGTTCCGCTAACATTCACAAGGAGCCTTTTAACTGGCGTTGCCACTACCCCCGGAAACATGGGCCAGGTTGAAAACTTGGATCGTAGCGTGGCTGTGACTGGGTTTAGCGATGTCGTTAACACGTCGATGATTACAGATATGCAAACGGGCGTCCCTTCCGCTGGTTTGACAAAAATTTCACTCGACTATACGCCTACTTCTTTTGTAACTGCGGATCCGAGTTTCGGGGTGGGTTTTGTGTCCGGCGCGGACAGGGTTATTTTCGTTTGGAGGAATACAGGGCAGCTTTCATTTGTAAAAGCCGGAACCAGCACCATTACTACCATTATGGCGGCGGACTTGTCGCGCGACTATACAACTGGCCAGCATGTGCGCATAGACCTGATTCCGGGCGTGTCGGCAACGACTATTAATCTGATTATTGAAGGAAGCCAGGTTGCTACTATAAATTCATCGTCGCTACCAACTGGCGATATAATTATCGGAGCGCGCGGCAGTATGAGCCTGGTTTATTCGCTCAGTACAGACCAGAATTCAGGAATCCCGGCGGCGCTTTCTACTGCTAAATCCTATACTGACACACAACTTACTAGCGTCAATGATCATTTAACCAGCCTTGATTCAAAAGTAATTATTTCGGCTACGGCAATGATGGGCAAGGTTACGCCAGTTGATGGGGTAGCCAGCGGCACGACAAGGACGCGGTTTAGTTTGCAGGCTATCCCGGTTTTAAGTGGTACAATCAAAATCAGTGAACTAAAAGTCAGGGTAGCCGTTGCGGGCGTTGGGAAAGTGAAGATACTTTCACCCAATGGCTCATTTTATGCTGAACAATATTCATTGTCGCATACGTTTGTAGTCGGAGAAAACACCCTGCCAGGGACTTTATTCGCTTCCTGGAACTTATCGTCAGGCTGGTTTATTGCCTTCGAAGGAACTGGCACCATGCAGTTTTCCGACGTGGTGGGGTCTACTAGCCTAAGCCGCAGTATAATCGGGGATGTGACCTCTGTGGCGTCAACTACCTCGCTTTACGATCTTCAATATCGCGCCGATCTGGCCACGACCAGTTCAGTAAAAGATCTAGTCGTTCAGAACGCCACGGACATTTCCACCATAAAGCAGGCGACCTTCTATGTCTCTGATGCATTAGGTTCAGACCTAAACAATGGGCTATCAGACGCTGCCGCATTCAAGACAATCAATAAAGCGATCCTTTCCTGTGCAGGTAGGACAGGGGCCACTATAATCATTTCAGGCGGGGATTATTACGAAGCCCTGGATATGACCATGATCCTATCAGAAAGTATTCGGCTTACGAGTAAAAATAATGCCGTCGTTCGCGTACTAGGCAGCCAAAAACTGACTGGCTGGATTAAGACCACGGGAAGGACAAACATTTACGAAGCGGACTTCGCCGGGACGATACCAGCCTGGGCGCACACTACCGACGGGTTGCCGCGCATTTTTGAAGATAAAAACCCTTCTAAATTAATTACTGACGCGGAAGTGCATCCATTACAGCGCGGATTAGTATATCGGTTGCCTTACACGGAAATAGCCCAAATTGCGGCTGGCGCTGACCTGGCAGCCACGCTGACTTCTTTGGATGCGTCGCCTGGCAAATATTACCTATCAGCCGGGAAACTTTATTTAAATGCCTCTGGAAGCACAAATCCAACCTCGAACGGATTTGATTACCATATTCCAGTCCGGGTAACTAATACTGTGCCGTCGTTTTCGAACACGGCAGCATTGGGGCGGGTCGCTTACGAAAACCTGCGGTTCATGTTCTCAACTTCCGGGCTGATTTCGTCGGGTTTCGCTACCGTTACGCGGATCAATTGCGTGGCCCTGGGCGTTGTTTCTACAAACGGCGGCTTTCGCGACGATGGGGCGCATGTGATCAGTTACCGGGATGAAGCGGGGGGATGCTCGAACGATGGGTTTAACCAGCATTACGATCTGTACAACGGGAGCCAGCCAGGAAACGACCTGCGTAGAAGTGTCGGCATTTCCATTTATTACAACCCCTGGGCGCATGACAATGGAGACGATGGAATGTCAGGTCACATTCGCAGTGAGGTGACGGTATATGGCGGGCTTGCTGAATACAATCCTGGCGGGGGCGGCTTTACGCCAGCCAATGGCGGATCCTATACGGTCTATGATGCATTAGCCCGCAACAACTCAATCGGGTTTAGTATGGCGAACAGTTCAGCCGGAACCGGCCGGAACCATACAACCCTTTTAGCGGTGAACTGTACCGCTGTAAACAATGTGGCAGGCTTTCAGAATAATTCTGAATCGGGGGCTATCATGGAATTGCGGAATTGTGTAGCCAGGCAATCTACGGTCATGAACTTCCGGGCGACGGCGGCGGGGGCCGTGATTAACGCATACAACTGCTTATCAAGTCATACCGATTCGTTGAAACACAAAACGACCAGTCCAGGGACTATAAATATTATTAACGACCCAGTCCTGGCCCCGTAGTCACTACACACAAAAAAGGCGTCCGCGATCCAGGTCTCGGACGCCTTTTTTGTGTCCTTTCCCTTCGCATTAAAGGGCAATAACCTTGTAACGACAAAATAATCGAACGATTAGAAACTGGTTGCATGGATTCACGACTGACAAATTTTATCTGGCACATTGACGGGTCGTATGTTCCCCAGATCCAGGCCAGGCTAAAAGACAAAAGCCTGGCGCCTTTTCAGGCAAAGCTACCGGCCGCTTACGAGGCCAAAATCCAAGCCAATGGCGTGGCTAAATCCTGGAATATGTGGTTAACAGATCGCTTTTCCACAGACCGTTCGGTTTTGGTTCTTCCTTTATCTGGCGAAATGAGCCGTTACAGTTGGGATAATTTCGGAAACGACTTTTATATCCGGGCGCTCAAATCCGCAGCCAGCGACGCCGATTTCAAAGGCGCCGTACTTCAAATGAATACGCCAGGCGGCACCGCTGACAGTACGCCAGCATTCGCCCAGGCTGTCGCAGACTTCCGCAAGTCAAAACCCATTATCGTGCAGACGGCCTACTGCGCCAGCGCCGGGATTTACGTCGCTTCCCAGGCGAATGAAATCCACATCGAAAACCAGGCCGCCAGCTCTGTCGGTTCGATCGGTACCCTGTTGATCCGCGAAAACTACGCGGAATACCTCAAAATGGCCGGGATTGAAATCGAGATCATGCGGGCTACCAAAAGCAAGGATAAAGCCCTGGTAAACTGGATCGAGCCAACGCCGGAAGAAGCCCTGGCGCTACTTCAAACCATGCTAGACGAATGCCAGCGGGAATTCGAAGGCGCTGTGAAGCGTGGCCGGGCTGGGAAGATCACGTCGGAAGAAGTTTTCACCGGCAAAATGTACGGGGCTGACCTGGCGATAAAACTAGGATTGGCTGACCGAAAAGGCGACCTGCCGCAGGCTGTGAAACGAGTCCTGGAACTGGCTGCATAACCAAGTACTAACAACTATTTTTCTATACGACAATGAGCAAAAAAACGAAATCGGTCACTGCCTGGCTAAGTGAAAAGTTTGGCATAAGTCACAAGGCGATCAGCGAAAGCCTATCAGCCGAACAGTATTCCCAGTTTGTCGGTGAAGCCGAAAAGGTAGCCGCTGACGATCTGACCGGCGAAGGGGCCGAAGATTCGGAAGCCGAAAAGCAGCTGGAAAATAAGGACGCCGACGCTACGGCAATTAAAGCACTGGAAGGCAAAGTGACCAATCTGGAAGCGCAGCTGACTGCGGCAAACACAGCCCTGGAAGGCGAAAAAAAAGCCCACGAATCCACGTCTGCCAAGCTTGTCGAAACCGAGGGAAAACTAACTGCGTCCGAGGCGCAAAAAGAGAAGCTGCGCCAGGCTGTGAACCCGCTATCTGACGAAGATCTGGTAAACAAAGGTTCGGAAAACAACGGCTTAACACAGGCTGATATCCAGGCCCGCGAGGCATACAAGAAAAACAATCCCAAGGCGTAGGCCACTAAAAAACGGGATGTATGCAGCCTGAAAGCGATCGGCCGCGAAGTAGGGCTGCATTTAAAAAGCTGACACAAAATTTTTTCTAACTCTAATTTTATTTCAAATGGCAAGTGTTGATTTAAGCGCATTGGACGCATCCCTGAAAACCCGCAAAGAAAAGGGCGAAGGGCTGATGGTCAAAAAAATGACAGACGGCTGGGGCAAGGTCGAAGGCTTTAAAAAGCTTCGCGTAATTGATTCGATCGTACTGGGCAGCATGACGTTTGCGAGCCTGGCCCAGCCTGGCGCAAAGGGTGCATTCAACCCAAAGGCGAACGCTTTGAAAGTGGCCGCAAGGATCGGTAAAGTTCGGCCGGCAAAGATTGATCTTTTAATCACCGAAGTTGAGCGCCTGCAATTGGAAGCTACTTATTTCGCGGAAGTGGAAGGAACGAACGGCCGGGATCCTGAAAACTTCATGTTTGCCGATCACATTTACGAGCATGTCGTTGAACAGGCTGGCGTAGACACTTTGAAGGCGGTATGGCGCGGAGATTTGAACCCAGCGGGAACAAATGCGGTCGATATCTGCGACGGTATTGTGACGCTGATCGATGCTGATATCGCTAGCGACGATATCCCGGAAACTGCTATTTTGGCGCATGCGGATCCCGATTTTTTCATCGAGGAAGATAATATCATTGCTGAAATAAAGGCACTGGTGAAACTTTTCCGTTCGCAGCTGCCTGCATATGCTTACGGCCCTGCGACGCTATTCATGGCGCCAGAACGCGCGTCCGAATACGAATTCGCCCTGGAAGCGCTGAACGGCCAGGTTAATACGTATAACTCTTTCAGTCAGATGATTTTGTATTTCGCAAAAAACATCAAGATCGAAGCGGTTATCGACCTGGCTGGAACTGACTTCATGGCCATTACGCCGGACGGGAATTTGTTGTACCTGACTGACCGCGACGCGAAGAAAGTATCGCTGGACAGCGATTATAACAAGCGTGACCGCTCTGTGGCAATGATGGCCGACTGGCATTTTGCCCCGAACTACTTCCGTGCGGATCTGATCGTGACCAACGATTTGCGCGTGCGTCCTGTGGAAGCTGGCGTATAATCCCGCCCAGGTTAAATTTTTCTTTCAACCGTAATTAAACTTTCAGCAGTGCCGTCCCTACCTGGCGGCACTGCCACAAACCAACCAAGTATGAAAAAGCTTTTGAATTTTGCTTTTGTAGGTTTATTGGCCATTGTGGCCGCTCACATAGTCCCCGATATCCTGGCACTATCCGGGCTTGCAGATCCTGAATTTATCGGGGCCGTAATTCTTTCGTTTGCCGGTCTGCGCAATATCGAAGAACAAATGGCTAACCCTGCCGGTATTCGCCGAATTGGTGTGATTGCCGTGGCTGATTTGGATCCGGCCGTGATCGACTGGCCCAAAGCGGTCGGCGTGGCGCCTGACGTTGACAAACTGACAATGTTAGTTACAACCGCGCTTCCTGTGTCTGTGGGTAAGACGGTTTCTGTAATCATACCAGCCGATAATTCGGCCGCTTACAGCTTCGAAAACCAGGGAGACCGCTACTATCAGAGCTATAAGCATGCACTTAGTTTCGACATTGCTGGCTTAACGAAAGCACAGTCAGTCGAGCTTCGCAAATTCCTTAATACCGGCGCCATTTTCTTTGTTGAATCAAACGACGGCGATATCCGTGTGATCGGGTCGAAGCTTTCGCCGATCGTTCTAAAATCAAAAGGCGATTCAGGCAAAAAAGGAGGCGACAAGCGTGGCTATGCACTTAGCGGCGACAATGACAATTTTGTGATTGAACCGCCTTTCTATCCTGATACCCTGGCGCTGCCTGGAATGCTGGAAGAAGAATGAAACGCGTAAAAGTTAGACTGGCTTATCAATCTGATAAGCCAGTCAATTTCCGATTCGGTGAAGTCAATATCACCATTGCCCCGTCCGGCCTTACAGCCATTGAGCAGCATTACGCTGAAAAAATTATCGCCCAGTTTCCGGGATGGATCGAGCAGGTTTACAACAAAAAACGCGCCGCCAAACCTAAAACAATCACCACAAAGGAGTCCTGAAACAGACTTCTTTTTTTGTACAGATCACTTTTTATCCAATGAATATCAAACAAAAAATTGCGCTTAAACAGCTGGCCCAGCGTGTTAGCCGTGGAATTATTTCGGAAGAAAAAGGCCGCGAAGAATTCAAAAAAATTACTGGCCGGGAGCCAGACGAACAGCCAGCAGACGACGATCAGGAGGGCCAGGAGCTGGGAAAGTTCCTAGACGCGCTGTCAGACCGATATCCGCCAGCGCCAAAGCCGGATCCCCAGCAAGCAACGCCGGAAGCCATAGCCGCACTAGTTCAAAACTTGGTAGAGACGGCCAGGGCGCAAACGCCAAAAAGGACGCGGGCGGAGAAGCCAAAAGCGGCCCAGTAGAACTAGGTCGGCCGCTATCCCCGACGGAATTCAAAGTCGAGTTTGCAAAATCCTGCCAGCTGTGCGATGAATACAACCGGAAGGCGGCCGACCTGGCCGACCAGCTTCAAGAGATCCCGGAAGAAATAGCATGTGCCAAAGAAGTCGCCGACGTGTTGCGCTGGGATGATCTTTACCGCAAGGAACTGGCCAGGCGAAAGTATATCCAGGAATTCAGAATGCTGCCGACAGACGAGCCGGTAAAAGAGTTTCGAAAGGATTACCACATCCCGACGGCTGGCGTAGAACTGGGCCTGGCCCTGCGGAACCTTTCCAAGAACGTATCAACCTGGAAGGCCCGCGTAGGGTCGGAGCGCTACCCGGAAGCCGAGCAAAAACACGCGATGTACGTGGCATTGTATCAAGAAGCAAAAACGAAGGCCGCCGCAGAGCGGGCCAATATCCAAAGTTTAGCAAATGACTCTAATCAGTAGTATCAATCAAGTCCGGGAAGTGATCGGGGCCGCCGTCCGAAAGGAAAACACGCTGGATATTTTAAGGCCGTACCTGGACAAAACCGAAGAAGGTTTGATCACTTCTTTGATCGGCGCCGACCAGCTGGCGGATCTGGTCGGCGAAAACCTGGAAGGCAAAAAGGCCAGATTAAAAAAGCTGGTTTGTTCGGCCATTGTCTGGAATGGCTATCAAGAAGCCTTTTCCCAGGCACTTTATGAATTCACGGGCAGCGGGGTAAAGAAGCAGGATTTAAAAGACACGGCGTCGCTTTTCCGCTATCAGGAAGAAGCCGTGCAAAAGGATATCGTCAAAAAGGCCGACGAATCGATCGAAGCCCTGATGATGTTCCTGGAAGCAAATCTGGCAGACTTCCCGATCTATAAAGGATCTGCCGCTTTTACCCAGAATTACGCGTACCTGATCAGCACCCCGACCGCTCTACAAAAGGCTTTGCCGGAGGTTTCCAAAAGCTACCGAATGTACTGGGCGCTACGGGCGTACATGGAGCGGGCAGAGCGGACAACCGTGAAAACCGTCACTGGCCCGGCCCTGTTTCAGGCGCTTAAAACGAAGGTTCGGGGCGGCCAGGCACTTGATGAAAATTACAGCACGCTTTTAGAGCTGGCCCAGGAATACGCGGCTGCCGAAACGTTGCTGGCTGCAATGCCCTGGATGCGTGTCCAATTTTCGCCGACCGGGATCCGCGTCGCGTCAGTCTTAAATAACCTGGCAGACGAAACGCCGGTAAATGACGACCAGACCGCCTGGCTGATGGGTATTATGGAAAAACGCCTGGATCAAACCAAAACAGCCCTGCGTATATTCTTGAACGGTAAGGCCAGCCCGACCGTGTTCCCAGAGTATTACGCTAGTGATTTGTACCGGACGCCCGATAGTAAAAAATGGACAATGCCAAACAATGAAGGACGTAAACACTTTCGGATGTGAAAAAGGTATTTATCCAGGAATTGAACGCGACCTGCCAGCTGGTAGACTCTTACCAGGATCTGCGCAAAAAAGATCTGATCAGCATTGTGCGCGGGGCATATATGAACCCGAACAGCTTTGAATCAAAGATCGAACTTTTGCAGAAACTGTTCATTTGCCCGCCAGACGTTTGGGCCGTTCTGATCCGGCCGGAAAACCGGGACGAATTTTGGAGGCTTATCCAGCAGCTGGACTGGATCCTGAAAGGCCCGGACTTTCGGCCGGTTGCCAGCATTCGGATCCGTGGCCAGGAAATGCATTTGCCTGATAATGATCTGGCCCAGGTGAAAACGGCGGAATTCGTGGTCGCAACTGCGCATTTGATCGGCTTCCATTCTGCTAAAAAGGACGCTATCGCAATCGAGAGCCTGGCCCGGTTCATGGCCACGATCGCCAGGCCGAAACCTGGGATTATGGAACGCATCAAACGGGCAGACGGTGATCAGGATCCCAGGGAGGAACTAAGCACCGCCAGGGCCGACAAACGGGCGGATCTGTTTAAAAAAGCCGACCTAGTTACGATGATCATAGCCGCGCAATGGTTTAACAACGCAGCAAATAAAATGCTGGCCGCTTATGGCATGAATGGCGGGGATCCCGAAGCTGCGCCGATCAGCCAGGGGATTTTTGTCCAGGACTGGGAACGACAGATCGTTCGCGTGGCTGAAAGCCAGGTTTATGGCGGTTACGACCAGGTTATGGCCAGGCCATTGGCGGACGTGCTGGCATTTATCGAATTGAAGAACGACGAATTACGACGCAAGGCGCAAGCGGGTAAGAATGGCCGCTGATCGTGCCAAAATAATTTTTTCAACCTCAAATTTTTGTCAAATGAAACGCATATTAAGCTTATTGTTTTTGCTGGCCAGTTTCCAGCCTGGCGCACTGGCCCAGATCGAACTAAATGTAAAGGTGACTTTGCCCGATAGTATTGTGGGTAAAAAATACCTTGAAAACTTTGTCAAACAGGCTATTAAGGATCAGGCTGTGAAGCCGCCCGTTATTCCTCCAGTAGTGATCCCGCCCGTAACCGTTGAGAAGAAAGCCTGCACGTTCGGGCCGGTTCTGACCAGCATTTCCGACGAATCAAACTCTGGGCTGAAATTCGGCTTTAATGGCCTGGGGGTCGATACCCTGGCGTATGATATCTATTCGAGCGGCGGCGGCTTTGTGATCAGCGGATCGGTCGCCCCGAAAAGTTCTACGCTTTTGGTCAATTTCCCAGCCCAGCCAAACGGATCCTATCAGTTGAAGATCCGGGGAAAATCGTGCAAATCGGCAGACTCTGAAAAATCGTTTTTGATCAAGTCTGATCAGGGGGGTATCGTAGTTCCTGTTCCTGATAAGCCTAATCCAGGAACGTCGAAACCGGGATCACTGTACGGCCGTCACCAATACATGAATACTACCGGCGACGGGTTTGATATTCACGACCCGCACGGGATCGTTGCAAAGCACCGGCATTCGGCAGACATCCTGCTAAACCTGGAACACAACGGCGAAAAGTTTAAAGGGATTGACGGAGTCCGTATAAACATGAAGTGGGCCTATTTTGAGCCGAAAGACGGCATATTCCGTGACGATATCCTGGAAAAGGCTTTGCAGTGGTGCGTTCGGCGTGATATCAGGCTGTCGGTATGCTTAGTGCCCTGGCGGGCAGAAGGCGACGAAATGTTCACCGACGACGAAAAGGCACGCCACATCGACGGGGAGATCTGGACAGATTTACCGGATCTGCCCACTACTCCTAAAAACTACATCCCGTCGATGAACAGCACCCGTTTCCATGAAAAATTAGAACGTGTCGCCCAGCGGATTGCGTCAGTTATGGCCAGGTATCCCGACCATTCCGACTATATCAGCATGGCAACGGCCCAAACGGAAGAATTCCAGCTGGTTCGCCGCGAAAGCCCTATGAAAATTACCGGGTTTGCGCCCGTAGATATCGCAAAATGGGCCAGATGGTCGAACGGGAAACCAGTCCCTACCAGCGTACATTCCGAAGAACAATTAAACTACCTGATGGATACGCCGGACGGGCGTATGTGGTTTGAATTCCAGACGAACGCGCTACGTGAATCACAGGCAGCATTGACCAGGGGCGCCAGAAAAGGGGGCGTAAGGGCCTGCGGGTTTTACGCAGGGATTGGGGCGCCTTCCGGCGTGTTCGATTTCAGCACGAAGTTAAACACCATTTTCAGCGCGGGTACCCCCGACCAGCCGGACGTCATTTATTCAAGCGAAGGCGGCGCGGAAACGCTGATCACGAAAGATATGTCTGTGGATCTAAACCTGGGGACGTTCCCTGGCGCTGCCGTGGCCATTGAATTCGATTGGAACGACGTGTCAGAAAATAGGAAGACGCCAGAAGAAGGTTTTAACCCGAATGCAATGTGGATTCATACCAGTTCGGCTTTCCGTCGGGGCGCTGATATTTCTCATTTGGCGATGTCTTACCCAGAACACATTTTGTTGGCAATGACTGAAACCTTGTACCGAATCCAGAAAGACTTTATTAAGAGCGATAAAGGAATGACGGGCATTGTGGACGGCGGATCTTTTGATTTTCCCATTACCAGGTATTCCGGTTTACAGGGCTTTCGGCACGAATGGGAAAAGCGCGGTGGCGGAACCGAAAAGCAGGTAAAAATCAGGTTGCAATGAAGCTGATTTTTCAAAAGTTCAAATCAATCATGCCAGTGATCGCGCTTTCTTTCGCGGTCGCTGTGCTGATTGCTGGCGTCGCCTTCTTTTACCGCGCATGCAGCCACAAAACGCCGGTTGCGAACCGTAAGGCAATTGCTGACAGCCTGCGCAAGTATTCCAAAAAACGAGAATTACACGCCGATTCGGCAAAAATCTACCTGGAAGAATATGAATTTCTCACAAAAAAAAGCGATAGCCTGGCTAACCTGGATAGCGTGGCTATGGATATCCGGCGTGCCCAGTATCGCGCAGAATGGGAGCGTAAGAACGCAAATTGACCATCGTTTTTTTGAAGCCGTCCAGGACAGTGCGATTAAATACGAACTAATCAAACCCCGCCTGTTCAGCCTTCAAAAAAGTTACGAGCAATTAGCAAAAGAGAAGCTGGCCAGCCAAAACGAACAGCGGTTTTTGTCCTTTCAGCACCAGGCCCAGATCCAGAAATTTGAATTACAGCTGGCCGATCAGCCCAAAAAAAATAAAAGATGGTTTGTCGCCGGATTCGTTGGCGGTCTGATCATCGGGGCTATAATCAAATAAAAGCTAATGGAAGAAATTTTGAAGCGCCTGGGCGTACCGATCGAAAACTGGATTGTATCCATTTTCGCCGCCGTGTTAATTGTTTTTTATAGGGTTTACGAGCCAGACGAACCATTGAGCAAGCGGAAGACGATCCGCGTCGTGATAATGGGCCTTTCCAGTGCGCTGTTAGTTCCTGGCCTGGTCGTCTACTGGGCCAAAGTTCAAAATCCTTTCCTAGCCGCCGTTATCACGGGCCTATCGGTGTACTGCTTTGAACCGATCATGGAGAAGGCAAAAAGTAAATTAATGACCAAAATCGACAAAACTGATGGAAGCAATTAACCTAATCAGCACAATCGTAGTTGTGGCTTTATCCCTTTTTATTATCGTGCTCACTTTGCGGGCACACGTCCAGATCAAAAAGAATAACGAGTCTATTCTAAAAACAGAGTTCAGCACGATCGGAACCGATACCACGGGCCGGATTGTATACCGCTGGCTTTTGATCCTGGTTGGCGTTAGTGGCGTGCTTTACGGGCCGTCAGCTGGCGACTTTATCCTATTGCTGTTTGCGGTGATCACCGAACGGCTGATCATTTACAGAGCATGCCGCCCAGACGATCGCCTGGGTAGATTTTTAACTAAGTATAACTGGTAAGACCAATGGAATTAGTAGTGACCCGACGCTGGCAAGGGAACGCCAGTACATTAAGCACATTGTCAGTTGACGGGAAAGTGCATCATTTCATTTTGGAAGATGCCGACCGGGGCCTGGATTCGAAAATGACTTTGCAGCAAATCGCTGATATCAAAATTAAACGCGAAACAGCGATCCCGACCGGACGTTATAAAGTCATTGTAAGCCATTCGACCAGGTTTAAACGGCTACTGCCGCGCCTGGTCGATGTGCCTGGTTATTCTGGGATTCTAATCCACCCAGGGAATTACATTCGCAATACGGAAGGTTGTCTGCTTCCTGGCCTTACCAACTTTAAAGAGGATAAGGAATATTGCGTGGGATCCAGCAAATCAGCTTTCGAGCAGCTTTACGAAAAGATCCTGACCGCCTGGAAACATGAGGACGGGATTTGGATCACGATCAAAACAGATTATAAATAGCGCCAGATCCTGGCGTGACATTCGAGCTTTTAAAAGATCCGGACAAGCACATTTTTGATGTGACATTGCCCGGATCTTTTGCGGTCGATGCGCCACACGTGACTAAATTCAGATCAGTTGCGCCCGGCCGGAAGATCTATTCTATAGCAGCGCATTTGTGCTCTATGACACTTTTAAGGGAAACAAAGGGGCGCCACGAAAGCAGTAAATATCTATTTGTATATATCCCATTCCATTTTTTCCTTGATCGAGTATATTTTGAAAATTTGGAAGGCAAACTCTGCTAACGTACTGACTAATTTGGACAAATCTCCGAATTCCAAAATAATGTGTATGTTGCTTTGGTGAATTTCGGTATTTGGAAATAAGTACTGTAAAAGAGTATTATAATAAATTGATTGTGGGATCTTATTTACGGGGAATATGGAGCTAGAGTGAGTTATCGAGTGTCTAAACACTGAGATAACCTTCCAGAACTCAGTAAATTTGATTTTAAAAACATTCTCTTTTGAATATTTCATAAGCAATCCATCCGACGATGCTTTAATTATATCAAAAATAGCGTCACCCCCCGGAATTGTTTGTCTGTTGTAAATCTTTATTTCCTTTGTCGATTTGTCACTGTAATTCAATGTTTCTGGATGTATTCTCCCATTTTCAATAGCAATGTCCTTTAAAAAGGAGGATAATCGTTCAAAACATTGAGCAAAGGTCGAACAACAATGAAAGGAAATTATCTTTTTCGTTTCATCACGATAATTGTCAAGTGTGATAGAGTCTATTATGCCCGTATGTTTTCGAACGACCCAATTACCTGGATGTTCTCCACTCCAATCAGATATTATCAGAGCGGTGAATGACAATGTTTTAACTGGAAAGTCTTTATAATTTTTTTCATAGTCATTCATTGAACGCGAAAGAAGACCTTCTACATGGGAAGACTTTGTTTTCAATGAATTAATTGACGTAAAAAATGTTTCCAAATGTGGTTGAAATGCATTTTCAGAATTTTCCATGAGAAGGCTTTTTATTCAAAAATACACCTATTTAGGAGGCGTTTTTTAATTCATCCCAAGATTTCATCATAGAAATCAAGCGCTTTTCCCGAATCCGTCCGTAATTCTTCAAATGCTTAGTACTGGTCAGGCCCAGGCATGCAGCCACATCGTCAGGCGGCATTAACATTTCATTTAGCGCCAGGTCGCAAAATGTCTTTCGGGCTATTTTCGTACTCAGATTAAGCGGAATACCAGTAAAAGCCGCAATCATTTTCAAACTCTGATTTCTTTTCTGATTGCTTTTTATAGGTAGATCAGCCAGCGAGTTGTTATATTTTTTGAGAATTTCGACGGCAGGTTCTAAAAGCTTTATTGAAAACTTAATCCTGGTTTTAAGGCGCACACCGTGCAAAAACAGGCTATCGCCGTAAGGTTCGACCCGAAATTCCTTTTTAATGTAGTCGCAATGGTGCATACCGGTAAAACAGTTAAAAACGAACGCGTCTCGCTCTTTTTCCAGGGTTTCCGCCGATTTTGCTGTGATCTTAGTCAACATGTCGTATTTGAAATCATACTGGTATAGGTGAAGCAATTGGGTAACAGTTAAATGTGTTGTGTCCAGATCTTCTTCCGTTTCTGCCGACCCAGGCATGGTTTCTTCTAAGCAACTGAGCGCCGGGGACATTCCCTTTTTCTTCGCCCAGCGAAGCATTTGTTTTGCAAATCGGCATACTTTCCGGGCCATACGATCGCCCATGCGTCCGTCAATTAAAAACGTGAACAGATCGGAAAAGAAAGTGGCCGGGATTTGCATTGGTTTTTTGATGCGTTCAACGTTGCAATATTCCAAAATATGACGGGCGTAATTCTCATTAACTGAACACGTGGTCGAAGTGATCAGCCCGCTATTTACTTCGACCTGCCTATGCTGAAAATATTGGTTTTTTATTTCTAGTACCGAATAGACAAATTTTTTATTGCCCAGGTAATAATCCTTTACTAACTGCGGATAGATAAATTCATATTTAGTAGAAAGAATATTGAAGGTATTATTAACGGTGGTCAATATGCGGCTAAGTAACTGGTTGCCTACATCTCTATTCTTTGCCCTGCCTATTAATTTTTGATGTTCGGCACTCCAATGAGATTTTTTACAACATATTGAAGTCGACCCGATTTCCATATCGACGCCGTTTATGTTGATTCTTAGCTGAATCGATCCTGTGGGATCTTTTGCACCCACTTCACCTTTCGCCTCGGACTTCCTGAACCAGAACAATACTTTCATTTTTGAGAGTTTGACAAACACAACTAGTTATTTAGGGTTATAGAATATATTATGACGTAACCGCCACTTTATAGCCGTAACCTGAGACGTAACCGTGTTTCGTGAGATTAAAATGAGATTAAAATGAAGTTTCGAGGCGCATTACAACGTAAAAACGACCACCCGAATGGATGGTCGTTTTACGTTTGGTCAGCTTTGGAATTGCTTTGCAGAGAGGAAGAGATTCGAACTCTCGATGCAGTTACCCACATACTACCTTTCCAGGGTAGCTCCTTCAACCACTCGGACACCTCTCTGTTTGTGGTTACGGGGTGCAAAGATAATAAAGACGGGCAGCAATGCAAATCAAATACTCATTTCCCCTCGTAATGGTGTGCCGAGCATTTCGATGCATTTCGTTTTGTCAGTCTCTTTTGCGAAAACGTACATCAACTTCGTGATCGCGGCTTCGGCTGTGATGTCCGAGCCGCTGATCACTCCCGCCTGTTCCAGAAACTTGCTGGTTTGGTATTGTCCCTGCGTTACCCGGCCGCCGTCGCACTGTGACACGTTAAAAATGATCAGTCCGCGCTCAATGGCTTTGCTGATGGCGCTCAGGAACCAGATGTCGGTGGTGGCATTTCCCGAGCCGTAGGTTTCTAAAACGACGCCTTTCAGATCGTTAATTCCAAAAACGGCCTCGACGACCCGTGGCGTGATACCCGGGAACATTTTCAGGAATGCGACCTGGGTGTTCAGCGTTTTGTGGACGATGAATTCGGAGTCGGCGTCAAAGGGTTTTACATATGGCAAATTATATTCAATGCGTACACCCGCGGTTGCCAGCGGCGGATAATTTTCAGAGTGAAATGCATTGAAATCGGAGCTTTCTTTTTTCTTCGATCGGTTTCCACGCAAAAGCTGTGAATTGAAATAAATGCACACCTCGCTAATCATGGGATGTCCGAGCCCGTTTTTTGCTGCGGCCAGTTCCAGGGCGGTGATCACATTTTCGCGTGCATCCGATCTGGCTACTCCAATGGGCAGCTGTGCTCCCGTCAGAATAACGGGTTTATTCAGGTTTTCAAAAAGGTAGCTCAGTGCCGAAGCCGTATAGGCCATGGTATCTGTCCCGTGCAAAATCACAAAGCTGTCGAATTCATGATAGTTGGTTTCGATGATTTCTGCCAGTTCGATCCAGATTTCCGGGTTCATGTTGGAGGAGTCGATGGGCTCGGGAAGGGATAGAAATGTGATCTCAAAATCGAGCCTGCTTATTTCGGGCACACGTTCGATAATTTGCTGAAAATCAAATGGTACCAGTTGATTTTCCTTTCGCTCGTAAATCATTCCGAGTGTTCCCCCGGTATAAATGACCAGAACGGAACCGTTGGCCGGTTCGGGCGAAATCGGGTTGATACGGATCTTGGAATAGGTCATGAGGCTTTGATATGGAGGAGTTTTTGTGCTGTTTCTGTGGTCGCGGAAATGACTTCGGCTTTTGTGATCTGTTTCAAATCAGCGACGCGCTGGGCAACCAGGTCAATGTAGGAAACTTCATTTCGCTTGCCGCGGAAAGGTACAGGTGTGAGGTAGGGGCTGTCGGTTTCCAATACCAAATTGTCAAGCCCGATAAATGGGATTACTTTGTCCAGACCGCCATTTTTGAATGTCGCCACGCCCCCGATCCCTAGTTTAAAACCTAATTCAATAGCTTTTTCAGCTTCTTCCAGCGTTCCGGTAAAGCAATGGAAAATACCCGTTAACCGGGGATCGGCAAATTCTTCGATCAGCCTGACTGTTTCCGAAAACGCGCTTCTGCTGTGAATGTCGATCCAGAGATTATGTTTCCGGGCTAATTTGCATTGATATAGAAATGCTTTTTCCTGTTGCTCTTTGAAAGTGACATCCCAGAAAAGGTCCATCCCAATCTCGCCAACCGCAATAAATGGGTACATGTCCAGCCATTCTTCCATAATGGCCAGCTCATTTTCAAAATCATCTTTGACATACGTCGGATGCAGCCCGATCATCGGCAGACATTTCTCCGGATACTTTTTCGCCAGCTCCATCATCCCTGTAATGGTCCCCGAATCGCAATTGGGCATCCAGATTTGTTCAATACCAGCCTTCCAGGCCCGGTCGAGCATTTCGTCCCTGTCTTCCGCGTAGTCGTCGCTGTAAATATGTGCGTGGGTTTCGATCATTTTTGAAAACTTATGGCTGTTAGCGATTAGCAATTAGCTTTTTTTGTTAGTGTAGAACGTAAAGCAAAAGTTTTGAAATTAAACAGCTAACAGCTTATTCAATACTCTCTCCCTTTCCAAACCGTCTTGCTCGGCAGGTAGTAATTTACCAGCATAATCAAGCCGATACTAACCATATAGAACCAGAAAAGTAGTGCTGCTTTCCAAAGATCGGGTTGTTTGAGCATGGTGATGGCTGTCAGGGAGATTGCTGTTATAAGTACGTAATATTGGATCAAGCTGGACAATACATGGATGGGGTACCAAATGGAAATGAGCAGCAATATTGGGATGATCAATGACGAAACGAAGAGGCTTAACCGGGTCGCCCAGTACGACTGCATGACGCCATGCATCCATCTTTTTCGCTGCCTTAGTAATTCCGGAAATGTGTTTACCGGTTCTGAAATACTCAAAATCTCCGGTTTGTATGCCATTTGAAATTCGTATCCCTCAGCTATAATTCCCATGAAAAGAGAATAATCCTCAACAATCGAAAAGCCGATTTTCTCAAATCCTCCCATTCTGAAATAGGCTTCACGCGTTACCGCCATGTTGTTGCCCATGCCTGTTATAGGGATTTTGAACAGGGAAAAAAAACGTGTTACCGTCAATGCGAAAAGCCACTCCATAGAGAGCAGATCGGCCAGTAAATGACTATGTTTCATCCTCGTAAGGCCAACCACCACACCTGTTTTCGGTTTAAAATGAGGTAACATTTCTGAAAGCCAGGTCGGTTTTACGGCAATATCAGCGTCACAGTAAAAAAGGTAATTTCCCCGCGCGCGATGCGCCAAATGGGCCAGCACGTTTGCTTTTCCTTTCAGTCCGGCGAGTTGCGTTGTTATTTTTATGTATTTAAAATGAGGCTTATCGTGTATGAAATTCCGGACTTGTTCGGCGGTACCATCATCCGAATCATCGTCTCCAATGATGATTTCAAGCTTTTCTTTTGGGAAATCAACATCGTCGAGCGACCTCAGGCATCTTTCGATATTATGCTCCTCATTTCGCGCAGCTACCAGGATACTAATTAGAATGGGATGATTGGGATCGGGCATGTACTACGCGGTTAATTCATGGGCAGGGCTGCGAAAGAAAATCCTTCCTGCGTAAAGTGTTCAAGAAATTTCGGTAATGCATACTGCATGTTCTCCGACGCTTTCAGGCTGTCGTGAAACAAAATAATCGAGCCGGGACGTGTGTACCGGATTGTTTTCTCCAAACACAGTTGCGGAGTGATATTCTTGGAAAAGTCGCCGCTCAGTACATCCCACATGATGATTTTACGCTCATGCAAGACCATTCTGGACTGGCTCTTTTTGATCCTGCCATATGGCGGACGGAAAAGGTTGGTATTGACATTGAGCTGTTTTGTGCACTTGTCAATGTTTTCGAGGTATATTTCGTCCTCCGTTTTCCATCCATTCATGTGGTTAAATGTATGATTGCCAATCGCGTGCCCGTCGAGAAGCACTTTTTGGAAAACATCCGGATGTTTTCTCACATTATCACCAATGCAAAAGAAAGTCGCCTTCGCATTAAACTGTTTCAATGTATCCAGCACCCATTCAGTAATTTCGGGAATCGGTCCGTCGTCGAAAGTTAGAAAGATCTGTTTCTCCTGCGTGGGGATACGCCAGGTGAAGCCCGGGAAAAAAGCTTTGAGCCAGAAAGGGGAGTGGTGCAAAAACATGGGCAAATATAAAGCGATATAAAGTAAGAAGCTGCCCGGTTTGAGCAGCTTCTCGATCAATAACAATTTATAGAGGTCAGCCTTAAACGCGATTCAAATGTTACGCGTGCGCAAAAGCCGGATTAAACATCGAAAGTGCCTTCGCTTCCAGGAACGACTGGCCCATCAGATACTCGTCAACCGCCCGCGCGGCCTCACGTCCTTCGCTGATCGCCCATACTACCAGGGATTGTCCTCTGCGGCAATCTCCCGCAGCAAACACTTTTTCATTGGTAGTAGACTGGTAACCATGCGTTTTGATATTACCTCTTTCGTCAAATTCCAATTCAAGATCGTTTAACAGACCTTCTTGTTGCGGATGCAGAAATCCGGCAGCCAGGAATGCGAGCTCACACGGAATGTTTCTTTCGCTTCCTTCCACTTCCCGCATTTGCATACGCCCCGTTTCAGGATCTTTTTGCCAATCCAAATCAACGATTTTCAGCTCTTTCAAATTGCCGTTTTCGTCACCGACAAATTCTTTCGTATTGATTGACCAATGTCTGTCGCAGCCTTCTTCGTGAGACGTTGATGTCCGGAGCATCATCGGCCAGTTCGGCCATGGCGTGCTCGCATCACGTTCCGTTGGAGGGATGGGCATTAATTCGATCTGTGTGATGGATGCCGCGCCGTGACGGCCGGATGTACCTACACAGTCGGAGCCTGTATCTCCACCGCCGATCACCACCACGTGCTTGTCTTTTGCGATAATTTGTCCGTTTACGTAGGCCGCACCGCGGTGGTCAAATTCCGGGTTGATGCCGGCCACGCGTTTGTTTTGCTGGCTCAGGAATTCCATCGCAAAGTGAACGCCTTTCAAGTGTCGTCCCTGGATTTTTACATCCCTCGGAACCGTAGATCCCATGGTCAGTACCACAGCGTCAAACTCATTTAAAAGCTCGTCGGCTTTGACATTCACTCCTACGTTTACATTGGTACGGAATTCAATGCCTTCTTCCTGCATTACGGCAAGACGACGGTCGATAATGCCTTTGTCAAGCTTGAAATCGGGAATTCCATAACGTACCAGGCCACCGATCTTGTCGGCTCTTTCCAAAAGTGTAACCGTATGGCCGGCCTGGTTGAGCTGGTAGGCAGCCGCTAACCCTGCTGGCCCCGAACCTACAACCGCTACTTTTTTGCCCGTACGGACTTTCGGTAGTTTAGGTTTCACAAGGTTCAGTTCAAATGCTTTTTCAATGATCGCTTTTTCAATGTACTCGATGGCGACCGGGGGTTTGTTGATCCCCAAAACACAGGATGCTTCGCAGGGAGCCGGGCAAATCCTTCCGGTAAATTCCGGGAAGTTGTTGGTAGATGCCAGGATCTCGTAAGCCAGTGCCCAGTTCTCATCGTAAACCGCATCATTGAACTCCGGTATAATGTTTCCCAGCGGACAACCATTGTGACAAAAAGGGATTCCGCAGTCCATGCAACGGGCTGCCTGCTGTTTGGAATTGGAGTCAGTTGGAGCGGTTTCAATTTCACGATAGTCCTGACGGCGTTCGTCAACACTTCTTTTCTTCGGTAACTCTCTTTCAAACTCTAAAAATCCGGTTGGTTTTCCCATTCTAAACTTCTTATTAAATCGTTTTTCTAATGAAAGTAACTTTAAATATGGTTGTGGTATTACTGGTGAACAACATCTACGACGATGTCTTTGTAAACCACATTTTTATCGGCAATCTGCTGTGCGAGCGTGATACCGCGGCCTTCCAATGCTTTTTTGAAGTCTGTCGGCATCACTTTCACAAATTGCTTCACGGATTCTCCCCAGTTCTGGATCAGCTGGAAAGCAATATTACTGGTTGTATACTGGAAATGTTTGTCCAGGTATTCGCGGAGGATACTCTGATCTTCTTCGTTCAAGGCATCGAGCGTAACCATTTCCATATTCACTTTTTCTCTGAATGTTCCGGTTTTATCCAAAACATAGGCAACACCGCCAGACATACCAGCCGCAAAGTTGCGACCTGTTTCACCCAGGATGACAGCCAAGCCACCGGTCATATATTCAAGACCGTGATCTCCCACACCTTCTACTACCACCTTCGCACCTGAGTTACGCACACAAAAACGTTCGCCTGCAGTTCCGCGAATGTACGCGTCGCCGGAAGTCGCGCCGTAAAACGCTACGTTTCCAATGATGATGTTTTCTTCTGGTTTAAATTTCGAATCCCGGTCCGGATAAACGATCAGTTCAGCGCCGCAAAGCCCTTTTCCGAAATAATCATTCGCATCACCTTCAAGTTCCAAACGAACACCGTTGGTATTGAATGCGCCGAAACTTTGTCCGGCTGTACCACGGAATTTGAAATGGATATTGCCTTTTGGCAAACCTGCACCCCCGTGTTTTTTTGATATCTCATTCGAAAGCATGGTTCCCAATGACCGGTTCAGGTTGTTTACAGCAAATTCACCATAAACCTCTTCCTGATTCTCCAAAGCGGCTTTCGCAGTCCTGATCAGATCAATATCCAAAATGGAACCGATGCCATGATCCTGCTCTTCCTGCTTGAACTGAGCTACCGACAGGTCGCCTTCTTTATATAAGATCGCATCGAAATTCAGATTTTTGTATTTCCAATGCTTGATATCGTTTCTTAATTCGAGGTACTGAGCTTGTCCTACCATTTCATTTACGGTTCGGAAACCAAGCTGTGCCATGATCTCACGCAACTCCTCGGCCATGAATGTGAACATGTTTACCACATGCTCCGGCTTTCCAGAGAATAATGCGCGAAGTTCTTTACGTTGGGTCGCAACACCAACCGGACATGTATTCAAATGGCATTTACGCATCATGATACAACCAGCCGCAACCAATGCGGCAGTGGCCACGCCCCATTCTTCCGCGCCGAGCAATGCAGCAATCGCTAAGTCGCGACCGGTACGCAATTGTCCATCCGCCTGAACGGTCACACGTCCTCGCAGTTTATTTTTTACCAAAGTCTGATGCGTTTCGGCCAATCCAAGCTCCCAGGGTAAGCCCGCGTGGCGGATCGAACTCAATGGAGATGCGCCGGTCCCGCCATCGTAGCCTGAGATCAGAATGTGATCGGCATGTGCTTTGGCAACTCCGGAGGCTACGGTACCGACTCCGGCCTCTGAAACCAGTTTCACACTGATCCTCGCGGCACGGTTTGCATTTTTAAGGTCAAAAATCAGCTGCGCCAAATCCTCGATCGAATAAATATCGTGGTGGGGCGGGGGAGAAATCAACCCTACACCTGGTGTGGAGTGGCGCGTACGACCGATCCAGTCATCGACTTTGAAGCCCGGAAGCTGCCCGCCTTCACCCGGTTTTGCACCTTGTGCGGTTTTAATCTGTAATTCACCTGCGTTGCTCAGGTAATGGCTCGTTACCCCGAAACGTCCGGACGCAACTTGTTTGATCTGCGAATTCATCCAGTCGCCATTAGGCATCCGGTTGTAACGCAGCTCATCTTCACCACCTTCACCCGAGTTGGATTTTCCGCCAATGCGGTTCATCGCAATCGCCAGCGTAGTATGCGCTTCCCATGAAATGGAGCCGAATGACATGGCTCCGGTAGCAAAGCGTTTGAAGATATTCTCAACCGGCTCTACTTCTTCCAGAGGAATTGCATTGCCTTTTTTGAATCTTAATAATCCACGGAGCGTCAGTGCCTTGTGGCTCTGGTCGTCGATCAGTTTGGAGTATTTCTTAAACTGCTCGTAGCTCGCAGTGCGGGTGGACTGTTGCAGCAAATGCACCGATTGCGGGTTGAAAATGTGTGCTTCACCGCGCTGTTTCCACTGGTAAACACCACCTACTTCCAGTCTTGGCTTTTGCTCGGGATTTTCATGATAGGCCACTTTGTGACGCACCAGAATTTCGCGTGCGATCTCAGGAATGCCCATACCGCTGATACGCGAGATGGTACCTGTGAAATATTTGTCGATTACATCCTTGTTCAAGCCCACACATTCGAAGATCTGCGCTCCCTGGTAAGATTGCAGGGTCGAGATTCCCATTTTAGAGAAAATCTTCAAAAGCTCCTTGTTAACGGCCTTGATATAGTTGTAATGCAGTTTTTCATCGGTAAACTCGCCATCGATCATGCCTTTTCGGTTCATGTGTGAAAGCGTTTCGAATGCCATGTAAGGGCAGATCCCCGCCGCTCCGTAGCCGATCAATGTCGCTACATGATGGGTTTCCCAAACATCACCCGCTTCTACCAGCAAGCCTACTTTGCCTCTCAGTCCTTCGCGGATCAGGTGGTGGTGAATAGTTGCGGTTGCCAGCAAGGAAGGAATCGGTGCGTGGTCGGAGTCGATGGCGCGGTCGGAGAGGATAAGGATCTCAAATCCGTCCTCGATGGCATCTACCGCGTAACGGCAGATTCTGTCCAATGCTCTTTCCAATGCTTTTCCTTCCTGGTCTGCACGGAAATAGGTGTTGATGGTTTTGGCCTGAAAACCGTCTTTGTCAACAAAACGCAGCTTGTCGAATTCCTGCACGGAAAGTATCGGGTGCGGCAATGCGATCTGGCGGCAATGCTTTGGTGTTTCTGTGAGAATGTTTTCTGTGCTTCCTACAAACGAGATCAGCGACATAATCGCACGCTCGCGGATCGAGTCGATCGGCGGGTTGGTAACCTGCGCGAAAAGCTGTTTGAAATAGGTAGACAAATGCTGACTTTGCTCGGAAAGTACCGCCAGCGGGCTGTCCGTGCCCATTGATCCGATCGCCTCCAAACCCGTTTGCGCCATCGGTGCGAGGATCATACGCAAGTCTTCGGACGTATAACCGAATGCTACCTGACGTTTCAGTAATGCATTTTCGTCATAGGCACGGTATGTACGGATCGGGTGATCCAGTGCATCTACATGTAGTTTATTGTCTTCCAGCCACTTCTGATAAGGCTGAGCTTTGCAAATCTGGGATTTAATTTCTTCATCAGGAATAATGCGGCCCTGTTCCATATCCACCACGAACATACGTCCTGGTTGCAGGCGGCCTTTGGTCACTACTCTTGCCTGATCTACTTCCAACACACCTGCCTCAGAGGCCATAATGATGGTATCGTCGTCGAGTACCCAGTAACGGGACGGGCGCAGACCGTTGCGGTCAAGCGTAGCACCTACCATTTTACCATCGGTGAAGGAAATGGAAGCAGGTCCGTCCCAAGGCTCCATAATCGCCGCGTGGTATTCGTAAAATGCCTTACGATCAGGGTCCATTTGTTCGTTACCGTCCCAGGCTTCGGGGATCAACATCATCATCACGTGTGGCAATGAGCGGCCCGAAAGATGCAGCAATTCAATTGCATTGTCGAGGTTGGCCGAGTCGGACTGGTTCCTGTCGCAGATCGGCAGGAGCATATCCATTTCTTCTTTGGAGAAAAAATTCGATTCAAACGATTTTTCGCCGGCACGGATCCAGTTTACATTCCCTTTTACAGTATTGATCTCACCATTGTGCGCAATGTAGCGGAATGGCTGGGCAAGTTCCCACGAAGGAAATGTATTGGTCGAAAATCGGGAATGGACAACTGCCAATGCAGAAACCACCGATTCGTTTTCCAGGTCCGGGAAGTAATATTTAAGCTGCGCAGTGGTAAGCTGGCCTTTATATGAAATGGTACGGCACGATAGCGAAGAATAATAGAAGCTTTTCGCGCCACCTTTTACGGTGTCTTTAATGAGCCGGGTAGAAACCTGGCGGAGGATGAACAGCTTTCTTTCAAAAGCCATATCATCTGTAACGTCATCCGGCCGTTTGATGAAAACCTGTTCTACGAAAGGCTCAACGGATAAGGAACCTTCTCCCAATGTATTATTGAGGGTAGGCACTTTTCTATAACCGAGCACGGTAAGGCCGAGCTTTTTGGCCTTCCGGTTCAAGATGTCCCGGCACTCTTCACGCATGGTATCTTCACCCGGAAAGAAAATCATTCCCACACCATATTCTCCGGCAAAGGGAAGCTGAAAGCCCAGCTTCGTGGTTTCTTCTACAAAAAACTCGTGAGGAATCTGAATTAAAATTCCGGCGCCATCACCCGTATTCGGATCGAAGCCAGTAGCACCCCGGTGTTCCATACGCTCTAACATATGAATAGCGTCCGCCACGATCTGGTGTGACTTACGGCCCTTAATGTTAGCCCGGAAACCGATTCCACATGCATCGTGCTCGAATTCCGGACGGTATAGTCCCTGATTTTCTACGTTTGGTTCAGACATTTGCGACATTATCGAGATTGTAGTAATTGACAAATTCGTAATTAGAATTTGTTTAAATAAGCGGTTAGAAAAAAGTGCAAAACCAGCGTTCTGGTATGAATAGGGTAAAGCCTCGCAAGATAACCATAAAAAATATTTGGCTTAATATGCGAATGGCAAAATTTTCTACTACCCGTTATTTTTGATAGTTTAGTTACAAAATTTATAGAAATATTGATAACAGTTTAAAGATCCAGCCAATTGGTTGCCAAAATCATATCTAAATTTTAGGATTTTAGAAACTTGGAAGATTACAAATAGAGTCTTTGGAAAGTATAATATGGAAGTCGGCTATCAGCTATCAGCTATTAGCTGTTGGCTGTTAGCTGTTAGCTATTGGTATTCGTTGTTTGATAGTCCAGTCACAACTAATGACGAGGTGTGACTACAGATGACAAAAAAACGTCCGACTCCGGGGAGCAGGACGTTTGAGTGACTTTTTTATCTTAATGGACTGTGATCAAGGTTCTTTTGACTCGCTTACACCTTCGTAATCTTCGTCATCGTAGTCATCATCCCCTGCACCGAATTCGTTTTCCAGGTTATTCATGAAAACCGCGTCGATGGCTTCTTCTTTGGTAGGTAATACTTGAAGATCCGGGATTTTTAAACTTTCTAGAAGGTCGATGAAATCGTCGTCCCGGGTTACAATCACCAGTAGTCCCAGATCATTCGAACAGAGCCAGTTGATTTTCTTTAATATGATCGTTCCCGCTGCGTCTACGGATTTAACAGTCTGCATGTTGACGATCAGACTGTGGTAACCTTCTCGGAAAAGGCCTTTCACGGTTTCTTCAAATGAAGCCGGAATATCCTGTGCAAATGCCGTTTCCTCGAGTTCGATGAAAACGTATTGCTCTTTCTTTTCCAGTTTGTAATTCATTGCAGTATTTGTTTTGTCGAAATAATAAGTTCAAAATGGGATCTGATGAATCGATTATAAAGATCTGGCAATGGCCGCTTCAATGCGTTTTAATGGATTGTCCAGATTGTTTTTCTGGAATTTGTTGCCTGTTACTTTTTCAAATAACTCGATATACCGATCTGAGATCAACTGAACCCGCTCATCCGTCATTTCCGGCACGTTTTGTCCTTCTTTTCCCTGGAAACCATTTTGAATCAGCCATTCTCTTACAAATTCCTTGCTAAGCTGTTTCTGGGGAATTCCGGCAGTTTGATTTTCCTGATAAACATCCTGATAAAAATACCGTGAAGAATCGGGGGTATGGATCTCGTCGATCAGGTAAATAATGCCATCCAGCTGCCCGAACTCATATTTTGTATCCACCAGGATCAAGCCCTGGTCCGCTGCCATTTCGGTTCCTTTTGCAAATAATGCCAGCGTATATTTTTCCAGATGTGCGTAGTCGTCCTCACTTACCAATCCCTGCGCAAGAATCTCCTCACGCGAAATGTCTTCATCATGTCCCTCGTGGGCTTTCGTCGTCGGCGTAATGATCGGCTCGGGGAGCTTGTCGTTTTCTTTCAATCCGTCCGGAAGTGACACGCCACAAACGGTACGTTTTCCCAATGAATATTCCCGCCATGCATGACCGGCCAGATAACCCCTCACAACCATCTCTACCGGGTAGGCCTGACATTTGATACCGATGCTCACATTCGGGTCCGGCACTTCTTCAAGCCAGTTCGGCACAATGCCCGATGTCGCATTCAAAAAGTGTGCTGCGATCTGGTTCAGTACCTGTCCTTTATATGGGATTGCCCTCGGCAGGATTACGTCAAATGCAGAAATGCGGTCGGTAGCAACCATCACGAGTCGTTTCTCAAAGGCATAAACGTCGCGGACTTTTCCCTTATAAAACCCAGTCTGACCAGGAAATTGAAAATTTGTTTCGGGTATACTGTTCATCATTTGTTAAAAAAATTACCACTCGATTTCTTCCTTTTTGTCGGTCATTTTGTTGTATTGCTTCCGTCGGAGCTGGTAAATATATTGGCTTTCGTTTGATTTCATGGCATCCAGGATTGCCCTCGCCTGGTCTTCCGACATATTCATTGCTTTGAGGCTTTTCAATAATTCTTCCTTTTTTACATCTTCCGCCACTTCTCTGGTTTCAGGTTTAGGCTCCGGCTGGCTGGTTTGATTGTTCTGTTGCGTTACCTGTTCATTCGACTTTTGCTTCTTTGTTCGAATGTCGGAAGGTTGTTCCATTCCTGAGAAATGCTTTTTCAAGATAATGTAATCGGCCCGTGCCACACCATTGCCTGATTCCAGCATGAGAGCTGATTTCAGGCTGGTTAGCGCGCCTGCCGTATCTTTTTGGCTCACCTGAATGAGTGCAATCTGGCAATTTGCAATAGAGGCAATTGTGTTGTCATCGATATCGCTGAGCAGCTGATAGTGTTTCAATGCTTTTGTAAAATCCCCCAGTTCGTAATAGGAATGTGCGAGGTTTAACCTTGCTGCCGGATCTGAAAAAATTGAGCCGTATGCTATCTGCTGGTACAAATCCGCGGACCGGGAGAATTGCTTGTTATTATATGCCTCCTCGGCGGCCAGTTTCCGCTGGTTGGATTTGGTGATCGAATCAAAAGTCCGGTTATCCCAAAGCCAGAGCATGACATAAAGAATAAGTGCCGTCATATCGAACCGTGTTTTGGCACAAAAATAAGCATTGATCCTTAGAGTCGGAATGTTCCGATGGTAATTAAAACGTCGAACAGGATCAGGATTAATGCCGCACCCAGAAAATAGTAGTATTTGTTACTGACAACCGTGATCGTCCGGGAATCGACCAGCGTTCCTTCGGCTTGATCAATGTCATTGATAAGTCTTGGAATGTCGTTTTTAGTGTTATTCAACTCATAGTAACTCCCCCTGGATGCGCTGGTGAGGGTTTTAAGGAAGTTCTCGTCCAGTGCGCTGATAACCAGCCTGTCTTTTTTGTCCATGAGCGGTTTCCCGTTCTGCTGGATACTGATGCCGATCTTGGTACCTACTCCCACCGCGTAAACCCCGATGCCAAACCGTCTCAGGTTGTTATAAAGTGCGTTGCTGCATCCGAAATCACTTTCTCCATCCGTAAATAGTACCATTATTTTAGCACGTCCCGTCGGGTCGGGTACGTTCATGAGTTTGTTGTAAGCCAGCTCGGCCGCCCCGCAGACATTGGTTCCGCTGGTGGGAAGCAGGTCGGTTTGAAGGGATTGGATAAAAAGTTCGAGAGCCGCGTTATCGTAAGTCAGCGGAACGTGAATGAATGCTTCGTTGGAAAAGATGATGATCCCGATCCGGTTTGAGCGCTCATTCTGGATAAACCGGTTTATCTCAAACTTCACTTTTTCCAGCCGGGAGGGGGTAACATCCGCGGCATCCATGGACTTGGAAAGATCGACGATCAGAAATATATCCTTGCCTTTTGCCTGGATGTCCCGCTCCGCCTCGCCGAACGAAGGTCCAAGCAAACTGATGATCAATAATGAGAATGTGATGCTTCTTAAAAAGAGTTTGATGATGAGCGTCCGGGCGGTGGTTTGCAACTGCCGGGCAATGCGGACTGTGCGGATAATGTAGGTAACGTAAGCTAAAATGAATAAAAATATAAAAAAATATTCCGTGGTGCCAAAGGGATAATTCCAGTTCATAATGAACGATTTGGGTAATTTTAATCTTTGCCAAAAATAGGCATTTGCGGCTTCTGATAAAGTTTTTTTGAATGAATGTTTGTTTTTCTGAGAGGCAACCTTCTATATTTGCAACCCAGAACGGAAAGAAGGAGGGATGGGTGAGTGGCTGAAACCAGTAGTTTGCTAAACTGCCGTACTCGCAAGGGTACCGCGGGTTCGAATCCCGCTTCCTCTACACGTCTTCTGGAAGTTTTAAAAAATGGCTCTAAAACTGACGAAATCAGGGGCTGATATTACCTCGGGGAGTGGCGCAGCCCGGTAGCGCATCTGGTTTGGGACCAGAGGGTCGCAGGTTCGAATCCTGTCTCCCCGACAACAAAAGGCAGTCAGCCGTATGCAGATACTGCTAGCTGCCTTTTTCTTTTGGTTACGGTCCGGTAGCTCAGCTGGATAGAGCAGCTGCCTTCTAAGCAGCAGGTCATGTGTTCGAATCACATCCGGATCACGTAAAGCACACGAAAGTGTGCTTTTTTTGTTTTGAAAGAGTCGGCTGTCAAGCTGGCTCTTTTTTGTTTTTTTTCTCTAATTTGAGCGGCGTTGCCAGTTTGTGAATTACCCTGCTCATATGAAACAGCTTTACCGGAGAATAAAAGACCGTTTATATAAGGTCTGGCTGAAATACAGGCCTCTTTTTTACGTCTATTTTGCCTTCATCATTTTGCTGATCGTCTCGATCATCTATCGGGATTCTTACACAAACATGGTCGAAAAGGAGTGGGATTTGGGAGAGGGTTTTGTGTTGTCCTGGCAATCGTCTCTTTTTCAGGATTTGCTCTTTTTCGGCTTCACAGGTTTCCTAAGTATGATTATCACGACCCGGGAACCTCATCAGGAAAATTTCGATACCAGGGTGCACGCCATTGCAAACGCATTAAATGTAGGCTCGCGGACGAAAGATTTTATCAAGCGTGAAATTGAGGATCTGATGGTTTTCAATGAAAAAACAACCGTCAACCTCACTATCGAGAATGCCTACCCCGATAAAAATCTTCTTGAACTATACTACGAGCGAACGACCATCAAGTCAAATATGTGTTCCGATGTGCCTCAGGACGCGAAATTGAGAACCAATATTGTTCCCGGGCCGGATTACCATGGCGACTACGGGTACCTGAAAGTGCTCACTTATCAGTATATGAAGGACGAATCAAAACGAATCGACGTTCACACAGGGAGCGTATATAAGTTCAGTCCGAAGGGATTTCTGGACAAGCGTACCGTGCCCATTGAGCCGCATGGATCGATTTTACAAACTTTGGCTTACAACCTTTACTGTCCATTTAATGGCTCAAAAGACAATATGCAGGACGTGTTTTTTACCGGCGATTTGCTTTTCACTGAGAAGTTTACGCTCACACTAAAAAATAAAACAAATTCGACGATCAAGTTCGATTTTTCTTACCCAAACCGGGCGCAGCCAAAGAGCAAGAACCATCAGTTACCGCCATCGATTACCGGTTCCGGGCAAATTGAACCGGGGTCTCAAAATAATAGAAAGAAGGATGCGACAATTGTCGTGTCAGATAAGTATCTTTCTAAATCAGACCAATTTCAAATCTTTTTTTACACTTAAACCTTTCAGCTATGTGCAATGCAATTAAAGACCCAGGGAATAACTAATCGATTAGATTATTTCGAAACCCCGGGCTGGTTAAAGTCCGACCCGGGGTAACAAATATTTTCTTGCCTAACCGCACAAGTCATTTACAGCCCTGCGAAACCAGCTACTTCTTCGCCGGATAATCGGGAATGTTCTTTCCAAGGTATATATCCCGTTCACCTTTATACATATTACCGACATCCACAAGTTTCACGATCCCGCTTCCCCCGCGATTTTCCAGTTTGGCCATTCTTTCCTTTGTCAGTAGAGGATCGTCTGAAAATAGGAACTCGTCCAGATAATATTCATTTAAACCCGGCTCTTTTATTGTAATGTGAATATGTGCGGGCTCATTATGGTTGGGGTAGGTGCCGGGACGCAACGTTACAAATTTGTAATTGCCTTTTTCATCTGTTTTCATCCAGGCGCGGATGTATCCGTGTCTCTTCGCCCAGCCTGTTTCATCGCCTTTTTTAGGATAGATACCTTTTTCATTTGTGTGATAAACATAGATAATCACGCCGGCGGCGGGTGTTTTCCCATCAGCCTTGAAAACAGTCCCATTAATACCCACTGGTTTTTTCCCTTCCCAGCTTACTTCGGGAAGTTTAGTAACGCTTTGGAGTTCTTCAAACGGAACCGGATTTTCATAGATTGCCTCGCAGCCTTCACACGGACCGCCAACCTTTTTTTCATGCCAAAAAATAAATGCTCCCATGACAAAACAGAGAAACATCAGAACAATGGACCACTTTTTCATGATTACTGAGATTTGTGTTTGATGAAATGACTTCTTTGAAACTGCAGATCCCTCGGCTTGGGATTTACATCATAAAAGAAGGCGATCTATGTAACATGGCGAAAAAAAGTAGATGAACTGCGAAAAAAATAGATTTCCGATCCAAAATGCCACTGTTGGACTTACCGTTTAATAAGTTTTTCATTATCAATCTATTTGATTCCTAGCTAAATAGTGTTCTCCATTTTTTGAGGCAGTAATTTGTAATGGATCTTTTGTAAAAAATAGCTAAGAAGTGCCAAAAGATTGCTTTGAACATAGTTTATGCATAGCTTTTCGTCGTAATAACCCCACTCGAAAAAAATAACTAATATGAGCATACTCTACGTAGATCATGAAATCAACAATTTAAACTCTTTCAAAGCGTCGTTTCGCCGCGATGCGGAAATATTTGTAGCCAGCTCCACAAGCGAGGGCCTCCGGATTTTGAACGAGCAAAAAATCGATGTAATTTTTGCCGACCACCAGATGCCGGGCATGACTGGCCTCGAATTTTTGAAACAAGCCTCCAGTAATTTTCCCGCAAGTGTCCGGGTGCTGCTAACCGGCAATGCATATACCGACGAGTTCAAAATTGCAGCCGAAAAGGGTTACTTTCACAACTATATAAACAAACCCTGGGACGAGCAGCAACTCAGACATTTGATGATGTCGCATACATCCTAGTCCCGCGCAGGTACCGCCCCGATGTTGGTGTTTCCTCACCCGATGTTGGTGTTTTCACCAACATCACCCCCTCCAAAAAAAATTGCTGTACGAATATTTGCTGAAAATATATTTCATTACATTGTGAAATCAATTTCCGACGAATTGTCCTTCATTCTTTTGCCGCGAGGCTAAACCATATAAAATGAAAAGAAGAGATTTCATGCAGATGTCCGGTATGGGGATTGGTGCAATGATGCTGCCGTCCGTACCTGTCATTGGTAATCCCGTGTCTGCCGAGCATTTACTGGAATCCTGGATGGATGCCGCTGACAAAAAGAAACTCACCGAAATCGCATTGAATGCGGCCAGGAGTAAAGGCGCAACGTACACGGATGTACGGATTGGACGTTACCTTCAGCAATATTTGTTTACGCGGGAGAAGCAGGTTCAAAACATCGTGAATGCCGAATCGTACGGCATTGGGATCCGCGTCATTGCAAATGGCACCTGGGGTTTCTCGGCGACCAGTGACGTTACCGCAGATGGAATTGCCAAATGCGCAGCCACGGCAGTTGCCATTGCCAAAGCCAACTCAAAATTCCAGAAAGAGCCGGTTGTGCTGGCCGAGCAGAAAGGGGTGGGAGATAAGGTGTGGAAGACGCCCATTGTCAAAAATGCATTTGAAATCCCGGTTCGCGAAAAGATTGACTTACTGATGAATGTCAATAACAAGGCACTCGAAGGTGGGGCTAGTTTTGTTACCTCCAATCTTTTTTTTGTCAACGAACAAAAATATTTTGCTTCCTCCGACGGATCATTCATCGACCAGGATGTGCACCGGATCTGGCCGACTTTTACGGTAACAGTGACGGACAAAGCAGCTGGAAAGTTCAAAACCCGCGATGCGATCAGCTCGCCCATGGGAATGGGATATGAATATTTGGATGGGATCGCTTCGGAGAAAATCGCCGGCCCGAATGGACTGGTAGGGTACCGCAATTCGTACGATATGGTCGAAGATGCGGTTACTGCGGCGAGACAGGCGAAAGAAAAAATTACAGCCAAAACGGTTCAGGCTGGCAAGTATGACCTTGTTTTAGATCCCAACCATTTGGGACTTACCATTCATGAATCGGTAGGCCACCCGACCGAGCTCGATCGGGTACTCGGGTATGAAGCGAATTACGCAGGCACCAGTTTCGCGACTCTGGACAAATGGCAATCCAAAAATTTTGCATACGGAAGTAAGCTTGTCAACATCGTAGCTGACAAAACGCAGCCTCATACATTGGGAGCTGTCGGTTACGACGACGAGGGTGTGCCTTGTAAAGAATGGGACATTATTAAGGATGGTATTCTGGTTAATTATCAGGCGATCCGTGATCAGGTGAAAATCATTGGTGAAAAAGAATCGCACGGCTGCTGTTATGCGGACAACTGGAATTCGGTACAATTTCAGCGGATGCCTAACATTTCTCTGAAACCCGGAGCTGAGAAGCGAAGTGTCATGGATATGATCAAAGGTGTGGAAAAGGGTATTTACATTATTGGCAGAGGTTCCTATTCCATTGATCAGCAACGGTATAACTTTCAGTTTGGCGGACAGGTATTTTACGAAATCAAAAACGGCGAGCTAACCGGCATGCTCGACGACGTAGCTTATCAGTCCAATACCCAGGAATTTTGGAACTCCTGCGTGCAGCTTTGCGATAAAGACGATTACCGTACATTCGGCTCATTCTTCGACGGAAAAGGCCAGCCCGGCCAGGTTAGTGCCGTCTCACACGGCAGTTCGACAACCCGGTTTAATGGAGTTAATGTGATTAATACGGGGAGGAGGATTTAGGGGAGGGGAAGGTCATTAATTGTCATTAATAATCACTCGTTGTCATTGGTGGTCATTTATGTTGAAGATGTTAACATAATAGCAGCACGTCAGATAAATACTAAAACAACTAATGACAATCAATGACTACAATGACCATCTCACCAAAACAACTAATGACCATAAATGACTACTAATGACATTAGAACATGGCAATACTATCAAAAGAAGAGGCAAAAAAAATAATAGATAAGGTACTGGCACTGTCCACGGCTGACGAAATCAGTGTCGGACTTTCCGGCGACCGTAGCGGGAATATCCGTTATGCCAGAAACTCCGTTTCAACCAGTGGTGAAACGACGGATTTGTCACTTTCCGTTACCTCGGTTTTTGGTAAAAAATCAGGTACGGCTACGATCAACGAATTTGATGACGCATCGCTGGAAAAAACGGTAAGACGCGCCGAGGAAATCGCCAAGCTGGCGCCGGACAATCCGGAATATATGCCTATGCTCGGCCCGCAGCAATTTCTGGAAACCAAATCTTTCGCGGAAAGTACCGCGGCGATCAATCCCGATTTTCGCGCCCAGGCTGCATTCAACAGCATCGATCCATGCATTAAAAAGAATCTTACGGCTGCCGGATTTTTGCAGGATAGCGCCGGGTTTTCTGCGATGGGAAATAACAAAGGCCTGTTTGGTTACAACCGGGCCACTTCCGTCGACTTTTCCATTACCGTTCGCACTGCCGACGGTACAGGCTCCGGATACGTTGCCCGCGATTATAACGATGCCTCCAAACTGGATACAAAATCTGCTACCGAAGTCGCCATGCAGAAAGCATTGGCATCTGTAAACACAAAAGCGCTGGAACCGGGAAAGTACACTGTAATCCTGGAACCGACTGCGGGAGTGGATTTACTGCAAAATATGATGCGGAGCATGGATGCCCGTAATGCAGACGAGGGCAGAAGCTTTTTAGGTAAAAAAGGCGGTGGCACCCGACTGGGCGAAAAGCTTTTTGATGAACGTGTTACCATCTACTCCGATCCCATGAACCTGGAAATCCCCGGTTCGCCATTCAGTGGAGACGGGCGGCCACAGGAAAAGGTAACCTGGATCGAAAAAGGAGTAGTGAAAAATATGTACTATTCAAGGTTCTGGGCTCAAAAACAAGGAGTGAAGGCAACCCCGCCACCATCGGGATTTATATTTGAAGGTGGAAACGAATCACTAGCGGATTTGATAAAAGGAACGGAGAAAGGCATTCTGGTAACCCGTTTCTGGTACATACGGGCCGTCGATCCACAAACCTTATTGTACACAGGCTTAACACGTGACGGTACATTTTACATTGAAAACGGGCAGATCAAATATCCGGTGAAAAACTTCCGGTTTAACGAAAGTCCGGTGATTATGCTGAACAACGTCGAAGCGATAGGGAAACCGGTTCGCGCCAGTGGAAATCTGATCCCGCCTCTGAAAATCAGAGACTTTACATTCACAAGCCTGTCTGATGCGGTGTAACCATTTAAATGGATATCCAGCCTTACATAAAAAGTGGATTGATTCGAAAACGTGTTTTTAATATCTTATCCAATACGTTTTAATCGGATTTCAACCAATCTCATCACTATTAGCAAAACTTATACACCTTGAAAAGAAGAGATTTTGTACAACTGGCTGGATTAGGAACCGGAGCGTTCCTGCTGCCTGGCCTGGCAATGGGCAGGATTGTTTCCCCGGAGGCATTTCTAAATCCCGGAGATGATGTCGCTGTCAAGAAAAGGCTGGCAGATGCGGCCCTCAATGCCGCCAAGTCCAAAGGTGCCTCTTATGCCGACGTTAGGATCGGGCGCTATCTCAATCAATTTGTGATTACGAGGGAAGATAAAGTTCAGAATATCGTCAATACTGAATCGTATGGCGTAGGTGTACGGGTAATTGCAAATGGGTGCTGGGGTTTTGCGGCGGTGGTCGATGTGAAAAGTGAGGCTCAAATGGCAAAAGCGGCCGAGGATGCCGTTGCCATTGCGAAAGCAAATGCAAAGCTGATGAAAGAGCCGGTTCAGCTGGCGCCTCAAAAGGGTTTTGGCGAAGTAAGCTGGAAAGCGCCGATCAAGAAAAATGCATTTGAGGTACCTGTGAAAGAGAAGGCAGATCTGCTTCTTTCGGTCAATGCGGCGGCGATGGCAAATGGGGCTAACTACGTGAATTCGGTCATGTTTTTGGTAAATGAACAGAAATACTTTGCGTCGACAGACGGTTCCTACATTGATCAGGACGTACATAGGATCTGGCCGATTTTTAATATCACGGCCATCGATCCCAAAACCGGGAAATTTGAAACCCGGAATGCATTAAGTGCCCCAATGGGAATGGGGTACGATTATCTTCAGGTGAATCCAAAAGATAAAGTTACCGGCGTAACTACCCGTTATAATATGGGTTACGATATGCTGGAAGATGCCACTGCCGGCGCCAAACAAGCCAAAGAAAAACTGACTGCAAAGTCTGTGGAAGCGGGTAAATATGACCTGATCCTCGATCCATCCCATTTATGGCTAACGATCCATGAATCGGTCGGCCACCCGCTCGAACTCGACCGGGTACTTGGTTATGAAGCGAATTTCGCGGGTACTTCTTTTGCGACTTTGGACAAATGGCAATCCAAAAATTTCCAATATGGCAGCAAGCAAGTGAACCTGGTCGCCGACAAATTGCAGGTAGGCTCGCTGGGTGCAGTTGGTTGGGACGATGAAGGTGTGAATACCAAAAAATGGGATCTGGTTAAAGATGGTGTTTTGGTTAACTACCAGGCGATCCGCGACCAGGCGCATATCATCGGAGAAAAAGAATCGCACGGTTGCTGCTATGCCGATTCGTGGAGCTCGGTGCAGTTCCAGCGTATGCCAAACGTATCGCTGGCCGCCGGAAAAACGCCATTGTCAGTGGATGATATGATCAAGGATGTTAAAAAAGGCATTTATATCATCGGCGACGGTTCTTTCTCCATTGATCAGCAGCGATATAACTTTCAGTTCGGAGGCCAGTTGTTTTACGAAATCAAAGACGGGAAGATCGTTGGTATGCTCAAAGATGTGGCTTATCAGTCTAATACCCAGGAGTTCTGGAATTCTTGCGTGCAGGTTTGCGATGATAAAGACTATCGTTTGGGCGGTTCTTTCTTTGACGGAAAAGGTCAGCCTTCGCAGTCGAGCGCTGTTTCGCACGGAAGTTCGACAGCCCGTTTCAACGGAGTGAATGTGATCAATACAGCCAGAAAAATCTAACCGGAACAGCCATGTCAATCATATTAACCGAAGCAGAAGCAAAAGCTTTACTGCAAAAAGTGCTGAAATATTCCAAAGCAGATGAATGCGAGGCAAATATTCTGGGCGAGGAGCGAGGAAATCTGCGATATGCCAGAAATGAGGTATCGACCAGCGGATCATTGATCAATCAAAATTTATCGGTGCAATCTGCTTTTGGCAAAAAAGTGGGCGTTGCAACCATTGACGAATTCAGTGACGAATCCATTGAAAGATGTGTGCGGAGATCGGAGGAACTGGCTCAGCTAGCGCCGGAAAACCCGGAATATGTCAGCGTTTTAGGACCGCAAACTTACGGCAAGTCCAATGGATTTTTCGAATCAACAGCTGCTGTTACACCGGATGTCCGGGCTGATGCCGTCGCAAAAAGTCTCGAACTATCCCGTGCTCAAAATCTGACGGCCGCCGGTTTTCTTGAAAACCGCAAAGGATATTCGGCCATGATGAATTCAAAAGGCCTTTTTGCATATTATCCCAGCACCAATGTCAACTTTACGCTGACGGTGCGCACACCGGATGGAACCGGTTCAGGATATGTGGCGCGGGGATATAGTGATATAAAAAAGCTGGATACTGCCGCGGCCACGACTATTGCCATACAAAAGGCAAAAGGTTCAATGGGTGCGAAGGCTCTGGAACCTGGAAAGTATACCGTGATCCTGGAACCGACCGCAGCAGTGGTATTACTGGAAAATATCTTTTTTGGAATGGATGCCAGAAGTGCGGACGAGGGAAGGTCGTTCCTGAGCAAGCCGGGCGGAAAAACCAAACTGAATGAAAAGATCGTTGATGAGCGCGTCAACATTTATACCGATCCTGCGAATCCTGAGCTGCCTTCTTCACCCTGGTCCGGTGACGGTCAGCCGCTCAATAAAATGAGCCTGATTGAAAAGGGAGTTGTTAAAAACATGTTTTATTCCAGATACTGGGCACAAAAAAATAATGTAAAACCGGTACCATTCCCCAGCAATGTAATCATGGATGGAGGCACTGCGACACTCGAAGAGATGATCAAATCGACGAAACAGGGCATATTGGTTACGAAACTCTGGTACATTCGGTCGGTGGATCCGCAAACATTGTTGCAAACCGGCCTCACGCGGGATGGTACTTTTTACATTGAGAACGGTGTCATCAAACATCCGGTGAAAAACTTCCGTTTTAATGAAAGTCCGGTGATCATGTTGAACAATCTGGAAACGTTAGGCAAACCGGAACGGGTAGTAAGTACAGAATCGGACCAAAATTATTTGATACCCCCGATGAAAATCAGGGAATTTACATTTTCATCACTTTCCGACGCGGTTTAGGTTGATGGGTTGACAAGGAAGCATGAAACCTTTTTTCTTTACAAGAATTCAATACACTTCCGGAAATTGGGATACAGACCAGCGGATGCCGTCAAATCTGCTGCATTCGCTGGTTGAATATACTACAGTACCGATCGACGAGAAGGAAAAAGTGGTTCAGCTGAACAGTAACGAGATTTTCAAAAGTCCGTTCTGCTACCTGAGCGGGCACAAACTCGTTGAATTTTCAGCGCAGGAACGGGACCATTTCAAACGATACGTTCAGAATGGAGGTTTCGTTTTCGTCGATGATTGCAACCACGATATCGACGGACTTTTCGCCAAATCCTTTGAACAGGAAATGGAGCGAACATTCGGGCCGAAAGCTTTGCAAAAGATCCCGAACAACCACCCGATCTATAATTGCTTTTTTAAATTCGAAGACGGCCCGCCAACAACTTCATTCGAACTGAACGGCTGGGGCGACGACCTCGTGCACGATTACCTGAAAGCCATCACCATCAACGGCCGGATCGGCGTTTTATACAGCAACAAAGATTACGGCTGCGAATGGGACTACGATTTCCGAAACAAGCGATTCTTGGCGGTTGATAATACAAGGTTCGGGGTTAATATAGTGATGTATGCGTTGACGGCGTAAAGGATAGTTGGGTGTTGTTCGGAGTGGTTCTGGGTTGTTGGAAGTTATTATTTATGGTCATTGATAGTCATTTGTGGTCATTTATTGTATGAAGATTGTCACAGATCCTGAATGATTTTGAACATCCTGAACATTACAGAACGGTTTCAAACACCCCCGAACAAGTGCCGAACAACAAATGACCTAATGACCACAAATGACCTAATGACCTAATGACCAACGACGACAAATGACCACAAATAACGAACTAACCCACTATAAATCTCTCGTCGCCAAACTGCCGCTTCTCAAAAAGGAGATTGCGAAAGTCATTGTCGGGCAGCGTGAGGCGATTGATGAAATTCTGATTTCGTTGCTTGCTTCCGGGCACTGTTTGCTGGAAGGCGTGCCTGGTTTGGCTAAAACGCTGATGGTAAAGACGATGTCAGAGGCTCTGCACATGAGTTTTAAGAGGATCCAGTTCACGCCGGATCTGATGCCGGGAGATATTGTCGGAACGGAAATCCTGGAAGAAGATCATGAAACCGGAAAGAAGTTTTTCAAATTCAATAAAGGCCCGCTTTTCGCGAATGTCGTTTTAGCCGACGAGATCAACCGGACTCCTCCCAAAACGCAGGCGGCATTACTGGAAGCCATGCAGGAAAAAAGCGTTACCTACGGCGGTACCAATTACGAGCTGCCAGGTCCTTTTCTGATCATAGCAACCCAGAACCCGATCGAGCAAGCAGGTACGTATCCTTTGCCCGAAGCACAGTTAGACCGTTTTTTGCTTTACATTAAACTGAGCTATCCTGATGAAAATGAGGAACTTCACGTATTAAAAGGAACCACAGGTTCTTTCAAACCGCAGATCGATCGTATTTTGTCGGATACCGAGATCGGTGATCTTCAAAAATTAACGAGACAGGTGCATATCAGCGACGAATTGATCGTATGGATCAATAAACTCGTCCGCGCCAGCAGACCGGAAGGAAGTCCGTCCGATTTTGTAAAAGAATGGTGCGACTGGGGAGCCGGGCCGCGTGCAGGTCAGGCGCTGGTACTTTGCGCCAAAGCGCGGGCGGTTATGAATGAGCGTTTCGCAGTGATTCCGGAAGATATTCAGACGCTGGCATACCCGGTTTTGAGACATCGAATCGCAATGAATTTCCGGGCCGAGGCTGAGAGTATAACGACAGAGCAGGTGATTGCGGAGCTGCTGAGAGTGGTGAAGATATCCTAGTGCCCCCGACCCCTAAAGGGGAGACGCTTTTACATAAGAAAACGCAAAAGTCCCCTTGATGGGATTTAAGGGAGAAAACAAGCACAAACTACCAAGTCAAACATGCCAACATCCACTGGCCTTCTTGCTTCCAACCTCATTAAACTCAAAAACCTGCAACTGACCGGAAAACTGGTGAGTGAGGAACTGATGTTGGGGATTCATGGAAGTAAACGGTCGGGTATCGGGATTGAGTTTGAGCAATACCGCCATTATGAGCCCGGGGACGATCCCAAACGCATTGACTGGAAGCTATTTGCACGAACGGACAAGCATTTGATCCGGGAATCTTCGACGGAAAGTGATCGCCAGATCCGTTTTGTGCTGGATTTGAGCGGGTCGATGAACTATGTTGAAAATGGTGTGAGCCGGTTGCAGTATGCGCAGATTCTGCTGGCTTCACTGGCTTATTTATGCTATATTCAAAATGATCAGATGAGTTTGTACACGTTGAAAGAAGGTTCGGTACAAACGTTAAGTACCACGGGATCAGCTTCTTCGGGCCGTCAGGCTTTTCAGAAGATATTAGTGGGGCTTGAAAAGACAGTGGCTGGCGGCGAGTGGGATTGTAACGCGGGGGCGCTGTTGAAATTTCCTGAGCTTCAAACCAAAAAAAAGGAGCAGTTGATCTTTGTCAGTGACTTTTTGCAGGTGGATGACGAATGGCTGAAACTGATCAAGTCGCTCGCTAATCCGCAACGTGAGATCGTTATTTTCCAGATTCTCGGTGATCAGGAAGCAAATTTTGATTTGAAAGGCTTTTACCGTTTTGTCGACCTGGAATCGGGGAAACAAATGGAGCTGGATGCGGAATCTGTGAAAGAGAAGTTTCAGAATTCCATGGAAGAATATCAGGCAAACATTAAAAGTAAATTACAAATGCCTCAGGTTCATTTGGTTACGGCGCGGATGAGTGATCCGATCGGCATGGTTTTGAAAACTTTTTTAACAAAAAGAAAAGGGTAATGGAATTTTTGCAACCTTCCTGGCTTTGGGGAATGCTGGCCGTGGCTGTGCCGGTTGCAATCCATTTCTGGAACCAGAAAAAGGGTAAAACCATTGAATGGGCGGCATCCCGCTGGCTTTTTGAAAAAACTACGTTAAATCACCGCGGCATCCGGCTCTACGAAATTCCGTTGATGTTGATCCGGTGTTTATTACTCATTTTGTTGGCCTGGATACTTAGTAAACCTATTTTGGATTGGTTGGATAATCAGAGTTCGGAAGAAACAATTCACCTCGTACAACCGGACCGAATATTGACGAACAACTTCCGTTTCGAGCTGGAAAATGCATTGAAAAAGGGTGAGAAAGTGTATTGGATTGAGCCGGATGCGAAAAATGTCGAGAATCTTGCTCAAATGCCCGGCATTTCAAAAGGTACAATGCATTTGCAGCAAACGATCAACAAAACAGCGACGGTCGGAAGCAAGCTGAAAATCTATCTACTTGCCAATCAGGAGTTAGCGATATTGCCGAAGGTCTATGTACCCGGAGCTTTCCAATTATATGCGTTACCTGACACTTCCTCGCAACCGCCGGCTGCATTGAAATTCAGTAATGGTAATGCCATTCATGCGTTGATTTCTTACAAAAATTCGGCCGAGCAGGCAACGGTTCAGGCGGCGTTGAAGGCACTGGCAGATGTCTACGATGCACCTTTTAGCATCGATTTAAAATCAGATCCCGGGAAAAAGTACGATTTGATTGCGACTGACAGTCTTCCACATTTGACCAATAGCCAAACTTTGTATGTACTCTCGGGCAAAGTTCCCAGGCTGGATTTAGCAGGAAATGTGATTCAAATACCAGATTCGCTGCGGTTATCTTCATCAGAAATTATTGAAAACGGCAGATTGCCCGAGTTACTTGGAAAGGCACTTTTACAGCATAACCGGTTGACTAAAAGCCAGTCGCCACTCAGCAGCCAGCAGTTGAATGCAATGTTTGTACAAACGAAACCTATACACGATCGGAAAGCGGACAGAATGCGGAAATGGCTTCTTTTAGCATTCATCCTGATTTTCCTTTTGGAAAGGGGAATGTCGCTCAGGAAAAACAAGATTGTTTCGTATGCCTAAATTGGAGAAGCTCGTCAGCGCAGTTACCAGCCAGCTATATGTTACCGACGCGACCCGGTGCATTTTGCTTGGGGGAGCCGGGTATGTACTGGGAGCAGCTTTTTCTCAAATAGCGGCGATTTCGGGGGGTATTTCCGGATTGATTGCGGGTATATTCATCACGAAAATTTATAAGAGCAAAAAGCCGGAAGCGATAAGTCTCATTCATCGGTATTCTGGTGAAACCGAATATAGTTTGCATTTGCTGGAAAAGGACGAGCTGAATATCGCGGAACGATTGCAGCTCGAACGGGTAGGCGAGCGGGAAAGTGCATTTCCTTTTGCAAAACTGTACAGCGGGATCATCTGGTATTCTGCCATTTTACTCGCGTCAGTCGCTTTTTATTGGCTTTATCCCAAACTCACTGCAACGCAAACTTCGTGTGAACTAAACGTATCGACAGCCATTGAACGTAAGAAGAAAGATCCGCTCGCGCCGCCCGCATTCCAATCTGCGCGGGTTTCGGTTCAGCCGCCGGCATATACGCAATTAAAAAAAACGCAATCGGAGGATTTGAATATCAGTGCGATTTCCGGCTCTGTCATCGGTTGGAATGTCCGGTTTGATGATCATGCTAACCTTTCGGTGAAGCTGGCGAACAGTCGGGGTGAGGAAATTCCTTTTGCCAGATCCACTAACGCATTCACTTTCGCCGACCGGCTGACTGGCTCAGGCTTGTATTCATTAAAAGCATATTGGAAAGATTCACTGGTCTATCAGTCAGACTTTTACAAACTGGAAGCCATTCCGGATATCGCGCCGAAAATTGAGCCGACTTCAAAGGAATTGTACCAGTATCATCATTTAAAAGACCACAAAACAATCAGCATCTCGGCAAAAATGTCGGATGATTTTCAGGTTAAACAGGCATTCATTGTGGCTACGCTGGCTCGGGGATCGGGTGAAAATGTAAAGTTCAGGGAAGTTCGGTTTCCATTGCCGGGTAATTTTAAACAGGCTACTCTTGAAAAAACGATTGATCTGAATGAGCTCCATTTTGCCCCCGGCGATGAGCTTTACTACTACTGGGCCGCCATGGACAACAAGCAACCGGAAGCGAATTTTAGTAAATCGGACACCTATTTCTTGGTTTATAAAGACACTTCGCAGATTGAAGAAGCCGAGCTTGCCACCATGGCGGTGAACATTATGCCGGAATATTTCCGCAGCCAGCGGCAGATCATTATCGATACGGAAAAGCTGATCGCCAAAAAGAAAAAGCTGACGAAACAAGCATTCAATTCAACCTCCAACGAAATTGGTTTTGACCAAAAAGTGCTCCGGTTGCGCTACGGGCAGTATTTGGGTGAAGAATTTGAAACAAACATCGGTGGGCATGGAGACGAGGGGAATATTGTGGATGCATTCACGCATCATTCGGATGGCACCGGTGAAGGTGCTGAACAACGGGTTGCCGCGCCGGTTGAGGGGCGCGGAAATCACGATGAACATGATCATGGAAATGCGCAAAAAGGTGCTGAAACCAAAGATCCGCTAGCCGCATTAATGGAGCAATACACGCATTCGCACGACGATGCGGAAACGAATACATTTTATGAGCAGTCGACGAGGAGTTTGCTGAAAATGGCCCTGGAACAAATGTGGCAATCAGAGCTGCATTTGCGGATGTATGAGCCGGAAAAAGCAATTCCATTTGAAAACAAAGCGTTGGAATACCTCAAATCCGCACAGCAAAAAGCACGTACTTATGTGAAAAAAAGCGGCTACGATCCCCCGCCGATCAAGGAACAGGAAAAAAGGCTGACCGGAGAAATGAAAGAGATGGCGACGGATCTCAGTTCGAAGAAATCGTATGAGGGAAAGCAAACGCAACAACTTGCTGCCGAGGTACTTGGTTTTTTGGATTATAAAACTTTGGACAAAAAACAACAGGCAAAATTACAATTGCTTGGCGGCACATTAAGTGAGAGATTAATAAAAAGCGGGCCATTTAATGGCGGTTTGCAGAACTGGCCGGTGATTGCTTCGCTGCAAAAGCTGGTTAGCAATAAAGCTTTGACTGTAAAGGAAAAGCAGGTTTTGAAAAGTGAATTATATAATTATTCGAGCCGGTCGGTACTGAGCAGACGAGGGTATTCAAGCGAGAAGAAATTGGAGGAGGCATTCTGGAAACAACTCCGCTGACCTGAAAATGGAATAATACGAATGATTCAATTTGATTTTGACTGGTCGGATTTATTGAATAAGGTAATCCTGGGCTTTGCTTTTGCATTGTTACTTGTGCAATTGTGGTTGCTTTTCAAAAGGCGTACGGCAGGTACTGCAAATTCTTCCGGTCGTTTTGCATTAAAGCTTTTTCTGAATGTTTTGCTCTGGATTGGCCTGGTAGGCTTCATTACTCAACCCTTCATTTCCCGAAAAGCGTCGTCAAAAGTCCGTTTGCTACCAGCTGCCAATGTTCCGGCGGTTTTTACAGACAAAATTTTGAATGGAATTAATGCAGAACAGATTACACTTTCTGAACTGTCGACGCAGAATGCCGATACACTTGTGGTTGTCGGGCAGGATTTTCCGCCAGCACTTTTCTCTCAAATAAGTCAGCTGGAAAATCAGCCGGTAGTGCAATGGATCCCTTATTTTGAGAAAGGCCAGCCGCAGCATTTGCAGTGGAAAGGAGTTGCTAGAAAAGGTGAAATGCAGACGATTTATGGTCGTATTGAAACACTGCAAAATCAGGTTATCCAGGTAAAATATGGAAATCAAACGCTTGACAGCGCGTCACTGAAACCGGGTACCAGCGATTTCAGGTTGAAATTCCCGGTTTTTACGCAAGGCAGAACGGAGATGCAACTGACTTTGGGAGACAAGACGCTGGACACCATACGGTTTTTCGCGCGGCCATCTGAAATGCTGACTGTGCGCTTTCTGCTGGATAGTCCGGATTTTGAAACCAGAAACCTGGCGACCTGGCTCGGGAAAACCGGCAATGCGATCAAATATGAGGCGATATTATCGAAGGATTTAAAGGCGAATCAGAACATTAATGCAGCAAGAGAGCCCAATTTGATTGTTACCGATCCAGGGAATGCATCGGATGTTTCGGTCAAAAAGGCTTTGAATAATGGGAAAAGCATCCTTTTTATTAATCTGACTGATCCTCCCGCCGAAGTTCGTGCGATAAACACAGCATTAGGTACCAAATTCCAGATTCGGAAGATATCCAATGAACCAGCCGTGCGCATTTCGCCGGAGTTGAATGCATTACCGTTTCAGTTTGTAAAGTCTGGTTACCATTTGGAGTTAAAACCCTATCCGGTGATGACCGAAAACACGAAAGGTAAAGTGGCGATCAGTTTGTTAACCGAAACTTTCCCGATGCAGCTCACCGGCGATAGCGTCACGTATGAGAAAGTCTGGAATGCGATTATTGCATTGGTGAGGCCGGTATCTACGGATAATGTCGACATTTCAGCTCCGGTTTATCAGGGGTTGAAAAGTGAGTTTGTTGCCAATCATTCTAAAGATTTGGAACACGAAATCCGCATTGGAAATGACACGCTGTTTACTCAAAAATCAATACTAAATGACCAATCAGCTTCCGGCATTTTCCTGCCTACCGAGTCCGGTTGGGTCACCATTCAGGATTCGATTCCATTTGACCTGTACGTTGAAAAATCGGGTACTATATTGAAAGCGGCCCAAATGGCGGATTTTATTCATGCGCATTCCAAACACCTTTCGTATTTGCAGCAATCCGCAAAAACCGGACAGGGAGAAAATTTGGTCACTGAAAAGCTTTCCGATGGGTTCTGGTTTGCCTGGATGCTCATTTGCCTCACTGCATTGTGGGTAGAAGCAAAATTCTAGTTGTTCTCTTTCAGGCCAAGGTCTGCCATGCTTACCTGATACGGGTAGGGTACGAGATATGAATTAGGCTCATTAATTTTGTAACCTTCCTGCGAATACTGTTTTGCCTTTTCAAAAAAAGCTGCCTGCTGCTTGTTTCCCGTTGCCTTCATAATCAGCGCCATGTAATAATTGGCGGTCGGGTGCTGCTCGTAAAGCTGCAGACATTCGCGAAGCCGTGTTTCGGACTTATCCAGTTCATTATTTAGGAAATGCATGATTCCAAAATACAGAAGTGTGTTATAGTGAATGTCGTTTTGCCCGGTGCCGCGTTTTTGCGTAGCAATGTCCTTTAAAAAGTAAGTTTCCGCTTTTTCAAAATTTCCCAATCCGGTATGGGCCATCGCCAAATAGAATGAGAACGAATGGTCCATCGTAAATGCATTCGGCATCAGCTTTTCGGCCTCTTCGAAATCTGTAATTGCCTTTTGGTAATTTTTGGCGTAAATGCAATGCAGGTACCCACGGTATGGCAGCCAGCGTGTCCGATCCAGTTCGGCGGCTTTGTCGATGTTGGCAAATAGTTGACTCGTGTCGCCGGAAACGAGGTAGGCCAATCCGCGTTCCTGATATGCTTCCGAGATATTTGGGCAAATTGAAATAAGCGAGTCGTAAATCTGCACCCATTCTTTATCATTCAAAGAAAACTCATGCGCTTTTTTTGAATAGGTATTGAAAAGGCTATCCTGCACCTGTTTCTGACTACAATCGACAGCATTCTGCGCAAAAATCGGCACGGAGGTGCAGAGTATCAGGACGATTAGGATAATTTTCATGGCTGGATGAGGTTTACAAGTAAAAATAACAATTTTGTAGCCTGCCGCAATTAGCCCCTCAAATTGGCGCAACAGCACAACGCTCAAATTGTTTTCTGCCAGTAGCTTTGTAACATCACCATAAACCTATAAAATCATGGCAACCAAAATCTTCGTTAACCTGCCTGTAAAAGATCTGCACCGATCCGTTGAATTCTTTACAAAATTGGGTTATTCTTTTAACCCGAATTTTACCGATGAAAATGCAACCTGCATGATCGTGACGGAAGATATTTATGTGATGCTTTTGGTTGAACCCTACTTTCAGTCATTTACCAAAAAGGCAATTCCTGATACTTCAAAAACCTCCGAGGTAACGATCTGCTTTTCTGCCGAAAGCCGCTCGGAAGTCGAAGAATTCATTAAAAGGGCCCTCGATGCAGGCGGCAAGTTTGTAAAAGAACCGCAAGAATATCCCTTTATGTATGGCGACAGTTTCGAGGATCTCGACGGCCACATCTGGGAAATCATGTGGATGGATCCCTCTGCAATCCCGCAAGCGTAGGTAGCTGGCCATTTGCCGTTTCGCCGTTGCCGGTGTTATCACCGGCAACGGCATTTAAAGGAGTAAAAATAACGAGATATGGAAACGAAATCGGAGTTGACGCAGGAAATCGAGCAATTGCTGACGGAGGCGGACGTAGCAATAAAAGAAGCAACTTCGTACCTGATCAGCCAGGGCGAAGTGGTCGACCTGGCTGAATGGGTTACGATAAAAGAATATTGCAATCGGTTTGAAGTCAAAAATGTCGAGACGGTTGTTAACTGGATCAATCGTGGTGTAATCCCGGCCGAAAACGTCAGGACGATCGAAGAGTTCAACAATACCCGTTTGATCAAAGCGGTACCGTACAAAACGAAGGTGCTACTCAGATCGTAAACTTTTAATGGGATTCATCAGCGCGGCTTTGATCGCCTGAAAACTGACTGTGAGCAATGTGATCAGCAAGGTTCCGAAACCGGTCGCGATGAAGATCCACCCCGAGATTTCGGTCCGGTAGGTGTATTTCTCGAGCCAGCCATTCAGGAAATAATAGGAAAGCGGCGCGGCGATCAGAAATGCGATGCATACCAGGACGATAAAATCCTTTGAAAGCATCGCCCAAACATTGATAATGGTCGCGCCCAGTACTTTTCGGACCCCGATTTCCTTGGTACGTTGCTCGGCGATGAAAGACGCCACACCAAAAAGCCCGAGGCAGCTGATGAGGACAGCCAGAATGGAAAAGAATGTGGTCAGCTTGGCGATTCGCATTTCCTCAAAAAACTTCCACGCATAATCCTGATCCACAAAACTATACTCAAATGGAACGCCCGGATCGTATTTTTTGAAAACAGTTTCAATCCTGGCCAGTGCTTCGCTCGTACTGAGCGCGGGACTCATTCTGATGTTGATCACGCCGCCTTTCTCGCTGTTGATGTTGTAAATCAGCGGTCTGCTCGGCTCGTAAGGGGAGTCTACGATCATATCTTTGATCACCCCAATGATCTTGATGCGTTCGTCGAACCACATAAGATCTTCGCCCACCGGATTTTTCAAGCCCATAAACTTTGCTGCGGTTTCATTGATGATCAAGCCCGACGAGTCGGACGCAAATGCGCTGCTAAAATCTCTTCCGTCGATAAATTGCCAGCCTACGGTTTTTCCGTAATCATGAGAAACTTCATTGTAATTAAAATCCGCCGACAATGCCGGGTCCTTTCCTTTCCAGACAATGCCGGTGGTCGATGACCACGAATTGGTCGTGGGGCTGCTCGACTCTGCGATCTGGGCAATGGCGCCAGTGCTTTTCAGCTCGTTACGGACTACGTCAAAATGGTTGTGAATCTCAGGAGTTGATGAATAAATTGTGATTAATCCTTCGCGATTATAGCCGACGGGACGGCTTTTGGCAAACTGGATCTGCCGGTAGACGACGATTGTCCCCACAATAAGAATAATGGAAACCGTAAACTGCACGACTACCAGCGTTTTTCGCGGAAGTGCCGCAAATCTTCCAGCTTTGAACGTGCCTTTCAAGACTTTTACTGGCTGGAAGGAGGATAGATAGAGAGCCGGGTAGCTTCCGGCGATGAGTGCGGTAACAATGCTGAAACAGCCTCCCATGAGCCAGAATGCAGGATTCCCCCATAGCATTTCAAGTTTTTTATCAGCAACCTCATTGAAAAACGGGAGAATAAGAAGGACAATAAGGTTTGCCACAATGAAGGCAAACGCCACAACCAGGAACGACTCGCTGAAAAACTGGGTAATGAGTTGCTTTCTGAAAGAGCCAACGGCCTTGCGAATGCCGACTTCTTTCGCCCGCTTCTCTGATCTGGCTGTACTGAGGTTCATAAAATTGATACAAGCCAGCAGCAGCACAAATGCGCCGATTACCCCGAATAGCCACACATTTTCGATCCGCCCGCCAACGCGTTGCCCGTTTTTAAATGTCGAATAGAGATACCATTTATCCATCGGATTGAGAAAAACATCCGGCTTGAATTTCAGCTGCTCTTTCCGGATATTCTTCTTTTTAACATCCTTGATCTTCGCAGAAACCTGATCTGCATCGGCATGTTCGGCAAGCTGGGCGAAAATCTGAAAGTTATTCGGACGCCACGGGTCTTCCATGGTTTTCAGGGAAGGATTTGTGATTTCGTATAGAGACCACGGCATCAGAAATTCCAGCTGGCGAAATGTAGTATTGTGTGGCAGGTCTTCATAAACGCCCGTCACTTTCAGATTAAGGCTGTTATCCACCTTCACAATCTTGTCAATGGGATCGGCGTCGCCGAAAAAAGCCTTGGCTACGGACTCCGATAACATCACCGAATGAGGATCTTTCAAGCTTGTCCAGGTTCCTTTCAACATGTTGAGAGTCAGCATTTCAGGCGTTTTCTCTTCCATAAACGCCCCCATTTTCCGGACTTGTTTGTCGCCCACAGCCACGACGTGGGGGGTGAGCCAGGATGACATGATGACGTGCTTGAAATCGCTTCCGTAACTGCGCCGCAGCTCGGCTCCGAGCGGATATGGGTTCGAATTCTGCGTCCCGATCTCCCCATTCCGGGTCTGATGCTGCATGACCTGAACAATGCGGTCGTAATTCTTGAAACTGCGGTCAAACGAAAGCTCGTCGTAAATCCACAGGCCGATGAGCATTGCCACGGCCATGCCCAAAGCGAGACCGGTGATGTTAATGAAGCTGTACGCCTTGTTTTTGGCCAGCGTCCGGAGTGCGATTTTAAAATAGTTTTGAATCATTTCAGGGCTAAAAAGATAGATGGATGGATATGGGCTGGGTTTTCTTCTCATAAAATAGGGTGTGATGTACCGGGTCGCGGCCAGCAGGTAAACGAGATTGGCCCTTTTTAAACCCCGGGATTTTGTTTCAATGGCAAATACTTCGTGCAGATCACCCATTACATCTTCACGGAAATGAGGTGCGATGATCCTTTTCAGCAGCATATCGATCCATTTCGGCGGTTCGTTCCTGTGGTTTTCCATGGCTACGAAAAGCTAAGTTTAGGTTGCAGCTTTTCCTCCGGGATCGACTGCCAGAGTTGCTGGCGTATCTGCTGGATTTCCAGTAATGCCCGGTTTCCGTAATTAGTCATGGTGAAAAACCGCTTCCTCCGCCCGCCCCGTTCCGCAGTAGCCCCGCCCATTTCGGAGGTTAAAAATCCTTTTTCTTCCAATCGGTATAACGTGGCGTGGACTGCGCTCAAAGTAATGGAGCGGCCCGTAGCTGTCTGGATGCTTTCCCAAACCTTAACACCATAGGCCGGATCGGTGCAGGCAGCGACCACCAGTAAGACAATTTCTTCAAATTCTCCCAGGAATGTTCTTTTCATTAAACCAAAGTCGATTAGTTTTAATTATGCAAAACAAATACTTTGCCAAAATCTAAAATAGCCTCTCAGGTGCTTTAAATGCAGATTTTCAAATTTTTTTCTGTTCAAAACCGGACATGCGATGTTCGCCCCGGACACTATAAAAAAATATTTCCTTCTGGTTTGTAACGAATTCGTGGGTGAGTCGTCTTTGTATTTGAAATGGATTTACAAGCCTTCAACCAACGCATACTTCCCGTGCAGGGACGCCTTTTCAGACTGGCGCAACTGTTTCTCCGCAACCGCGAAGAGGCGGAGGATGCCATTCAGGATGTGCTGCTGCGGTTGTGGACGAACCGGAACCAACTGGAGACGTATCAAAGCATCGAAGCGCTGGCGGTACAGATGACAAAAAACCTTTGCCTGGACAGACTCAAATCGCACCACAATCAAAAAGTGCAGGATGGGGCAGATGTAAGCAGCGTGCAGGCGGAAGGATTGTCGCCCCACCGTCAGCTGGAAAATGCGGACAGTTCGGCATTGATACACAGGCTGATGGGCGAGCTACCGGAGCAGCAAAAGCTGGTCATGCACCTGCGGGATGTAGAGGAGTATTCGTTTGATGAAATTGAGCAGGTGACTGGCCTGAGCAATGCAAACATCCGTGTGATCCTTTCGAGGGCGCGACAGAAGTTGCGGGAGAATTACCTTAAAGCAAATGACTATGAAACTGGATATTGAGCTATTACTGGACAAATATTACGAAGGAGAAACGTCCGTCGAGGAAGAAAAAGAGCTGAAACGATTTTTTCAAAATGAGGACATTCCGGATCATCTGAAAAGCCACGCAGCGCAGTTCGGCTATTTTGTCGAGGCAAGAAATGAGTTTCCATCACTGCTTTTCCACAGTGATCTGGCGGCCAAGCTGGACCCGCCCAAGCAAGGCCCGGTGCGCGCATTCGGCAGCTGGCTGATCCGGATTGCCGCTGGATTTACACTATTGATTATCGGTTTTATCGGCGGCTGGATGTTTCAGGATCGCTCAGACCAGGCGGGTAATGCATTATTTAAAAATTCCAAAGAGGCGGCTTCTCAGAATGAAATAAAAAATGCGCTGGCTTTTGAAAAAATGAGCAGTACCTCGGCCAGCGAGCGTATTCAGGCTGTGAACCAGAGTTATGAGCTTTCTGACGTCGATAAGGACATCACACAATTGTTGATCAACACACTAAACTTTGATCCGAATATCAATGTCCGGCTGGCCGCGTGCCAGGCGTTGCAGCGTTTCGGGAACGAACCGAACGTGAGCGAGGCGCTGGTGCAATCGCTCGCCATTCAAACGGATCCCAATATTCAGATTTCCCTGATCGAAGTATTGGTTTCAATCAAAGAAAAAAGGGCAGTAGCTCCGTTTCAGCAACTGGTGCGCGACCAGGAAGTAATGGAAGTAGTGAGGCTCAAAGCAGAAGAAGGAGTAAATCAGCTGACCGCAGCGGACGCGTAGAAAGAGTGAATTTCTAATCAATTACATATAATCAAAAACCATGAAAAAAGTACTTTTAATGAGTATTGGAGGCTTATTGTGTCTTGCCGAACTGCAGGCGCAGGGGCTGGAATACAAAGCCAAACTTGCCAATACCAAAGACAAAAAAGTGACCATCGAAATGGCTGCCAGCGATGTAAAGATCGAAGGGTATGCCGGCGATGAGGTGATCATCCAGGCTTCCAAGAATTTCGAGGCGCCGCCCGAGCGCGCAAAAGGTCTTAAACCACTTTACAACACCGGCGTCGACAACAGCGGTATAGGCTTGTCCGTCACGCCTGAGAACGGTGGCCTGCGGATCGAAAAGGTCATTCGCAAGGAAGCGAAATACACGATCCGTGTGCCGAAACAGGTGTCGGTACTCTTTCAGGAAACGAATTGGCAGGGTGGTTCCAAGCTGAATATCAGCGGAATGGACGGGGACCTGGAAATAAAAACCAATGGTGCAGACATTAATCTCACAAATGTGACCGGCCCGGTTGTGGCCAATTCAACCAGCGGAAATGTGAATGTGATCTTTTCAGGTCTGGACCAGAGTAAACCCACGGCTATCTCATCGATCAGCGGGGAAATTGATGTGACTTTGCCTGCCAACGTAAAATCTGACATGAAGCTGCGATCGATCAATGGCGAGATGTACACGGATTTTGATCTCGGTGTTAAAAGCAGCAAAGGCGGACTTTCCAGAGTCGGCGGAATGAGTAATATTGAAGGCACTACAAATGGCGGAGGCGTTGAGGTACAGCTGAATACGATCAGTAGCAACATTTATATCAGGAAAAAATAAAAATCACCTTTGCATCTAGCGTCATGAAAAAAAACCTATTCATTTTCATCCTTGCATTACTGGCAAGTCAATCCTTTGCGCAGCGAATCATTGAAAAACACCTGCCGTACAAGGAAGGGCAGACGGCCAACCTGAATCTTAAATTTGCGGACAGCATTCAGGTGAAGTATTGGGACAAAGCAGAAGTATATGTTAAAATCAGGGCAGTAATCAACAGCAACAAGCTGAACGACGCATTGATCGTAAAAGATCGCGCGACCGCTGAGGAAGTAATCCTGGAAATAGATTTCGACCGGGAAATAATGAAGCAGGGAAAGGAAGAGGATTGTCCGGGAAACAAGAAAAGTACGTGGAATGACAAGAACGGCGAGCACCGGTATTATATGTGCAAGGAAATCAATTACCAGGTGTTTCTTCCGCGAAATGCAAAGCTGAAACTGGAAACGATTGATGGTAACATTGACATTCAGGGAGCGGGAACGCCTGTTTATGCAAAAACAATCAGCGGATATGTGGATATGAGCTGGCCGAAGTCGAAAGGGTTGAATGTAGCCATGAAGACCATTACCGGTGAGGTATATACTGATTTCGATATTAGTTTCAAAGGCGAAAAACAGAAGCATCCGATTGTCGGCTATCTGCTTGAAGGAACTTCCAATGGCGGCGGGGCTGCGGTAAAGCTGGAATCCATCAGTAACGATGTGTACCTGCGGAAAAAAGATTAACGTCAGGCTTCGTCTCCGGAATAGCGTCGATATCTGTAATGAAAAAAGGAAGTTCTCACCGGAGCTTCCTTTTTCCATTTGCATTGCGGTAATGCAGCTTGCCTGAAAGGATCAGATACTTTAAAAATCTGCCCCCATGAAGGGGCCTTTACACCCAGTAAATCGGCTTGCTGACCACAAAAACAAAATGGTATTAATATGAATAAATTATACTTGCAGCCAGTTAGATATCCTAACGGTTCATTTATAAAAAGCCCAAATGAAAACGCAAAGTAAATATCTGGAAGAGATTAACAGATTATTGGCAGATTACCTTCACGAAATCGAAAAATCAGATCTCAAACCATTGTCGGCACAAGTTTATCAGGTGCAGTCCAAGAATTTCGTGAGATGGATCAATGGTGAATTTACCCCGGGTGAGGTAAAAGCCAGGAAAGGTAAGGACAAGAACTGAAAGGGAAACCTGGCTTGTACCTAATTTGATTACTCTCGTTCCTCTATACTCTTACGCATACCGCAGCAGACGTTAGGGCTTTATCATTTGCTGTTTTCTCCCGCTGATTCAAAATATAAACTGTTCACTCAACGAACTGAACAGGCTTACTACGAAATTCGCTTTGCTCTATAAACAAAACGCCTTCCGGTAATGATTACCAGAAGGTGTAAGACATACTCAACGTTTATAACTTATTTCGTTACGTACCAAATCTCCACTTTCAAGCTGAACGTTTTGAAGGATATTGCCCCGAAATAATGCACAATTATACAACGTGAATTCTTTTTTTGAAATGGAGTTGTCTGATTTGTCGTGTAGTAATTCCTCTACATTCTCTATTCAGTTTTTTAGGTAGATTTGGCTAGATCTTATTTGCCGGTCGGCCAGCCCTGGGAAATCATCGGCACAGAACCCCTTCGTATATACATAGAAGTTGGTTAGGGCATTTACCAAAACTGCATACATGAATTTATCCTTTTTGCAATGGCCGGTCCGAAAGCAGTTGGCTGAAGAAACGAATACGCTTAACAGGGCACGCATCATGGTGCTGTCATATGCACTTCATCTGAAGCTTCTCACCACAGCCATGTTGCTGGCATCCTACACGATGCACGATTACGATTCGGAGGCAATCCGGGTGGCTGTGCTTATGGTCATTGCAGTGCTGTTTTACATCGCCGTCAGTCTGGGATGCAGCTGGCGAAAGGCCATTCATGCCGCTATCCTGATTTTTATGCTGATTGTCTGGACAAACCTGCTCAGCTTCAGCAACGGGCTCCACCTGGTCACCCTCCAGTATATGGTGATAATAAGCCTTTGTTCCTTTTATGGACTGGGGAATTTTTGGGGACTCATCTATTCCTTCGGGACTGTGCTGCCTTTTGTTATTTATCTGCTGACAGGTCATACTATTGGCTCAGGAATTCCCTGGGGCCCACCCGGCGCGGGTCATTTTGCAATTGCGATCCTGCTTTTTCACAATTTCGTTTTTCTGGTGTTGATCAATTACTATTTTTTCAATTCCTACCAGAAAACAATCCGGGAACTGGATGCCCGTACCATGGCACTCACGGCGAGCTTATCCTCGCTGGAAGAAGCACGCGAATCTCAGGAACAGGAAATAGCCCATCAGCAACATCTGCTGGCCAGCATTTCGCACGATATCAAAAGTCCGCTGCGTTTTCTGATGACCACCACGGCACGTCTGGCAAGAAACTATCCCGACTTGCCTACCGTCCGCGCAATCAGTCAATCCAGCTCCCGGCTATATAACTTTATGAAAAATCTGCTGGAGTATACGGAATTGAGGTACAAAGAAAACGGGATGAATTTCACGTATATGGACGTAAATGAGCTTGTTTCTGAGAAATTAGCGATTTTCGCCACCGAAGCCGAAAGTAACTCCAACGTACTCGTAAACCACGTACCTCCGGGCGTGATCCTCAAAAATAATCCACAGCTGATTGGTATTATCCTGCACAACCTGATCGACAATGCGAATAAAGTTACGCAGGGAGGAACCGTGACGGTAAGCTGCGAAGATCTTCGGAACGAGTTGCTGCTCAATGTCTCCGATACAGGTGCGGGTATGGACCGGCGGATCATGAACTGGGTCAACAGCGATGTGAAGCTCCCGGGCTCGGAACACAATGCCCAAAGCTTCGGAATGGGACTGCTGATCATCAAAGAACTCACCCGGTTGGTCCACGCCAGGCTGGTAGCCAAGCCCAATTCACCGGCGGGGACGTCGGTTCATATTATTTTTTCAAAAAATAGTACCAACTAGCGCTCCGCCATTAGAAAAATTCGCTATTTCTATTAACTTTCGTCATTGAATAGAAGTAACCTAGATTTTAATGAGGACTGTTTTACTGGTAGAAGACCACGCCATTGTAAGAATGGGTGTGAAGTTGTTGATTGAAGATTTTCTGCCACCTGTAAACGTCATTGAAGCGGGAAGCTTTACTGAAACACTGAGGCATCTGCAGTCGCGATTTTTTGATCTTGTGATCCTGGACATTAAGATTCCGGGTGGCGAAGGATTTAATATGATCACAAAAATCAAGGCCATTCAGAGCAAAGTCAAGATCCTTATTTTTTCATCACAGGACGAAGAACTTTACGCATTGCATTATTATAAAGCCGGTGCAAGTGGCTATTTGCCTAAGGAATCCTCGAACGAAGTGTTGGAAAAAGCCATTTCTTCGGTACTCAACGGCGGTACCTATATCAGTAATGTTGTGCAGAGCCAGCTGGTGAGTACCACGATGCTGGAAAGGGAAAGTAAAGAAAGCCCGTTGGAAATCCTTTCCAATCGTGAACTTGAAATCATGGATATGCTGCTGATCGGGAAATGGACAAAAGACATTGCCGCCGATTTGAACATCAAGGAAAGTACCGTCAGTACGTATAAAGCCCGGATTTTTGAAAAGCTGAACGTCACTAACATTCTGGAGCTTTTTAAAAAGGTTGAAATTTATAAGAACCAGAAAGCAAAAACCCAATAATCGCGTAATAATTCCCTGTTACATAACTCTCTATCAAAATTAACTCACAATCATCACTCAATGGGAACGGCAGTTAACTACACAAAATCTGCGGAACTACCTTTTTTAGGCGCTGTCGTATTGACGATCACAGCGGGTACCGCGCTCTGGATTACCGTTTTATATTTCCTTTACTACCTGCTTTTAATCAGGTAACCATTTGTTTTCAGTTAGTTTCTTATTGAGTAGTGTTAAAGAAAGTTAAAGCCCCGCTGATCGGGGACCTGGTTAACGTTTTTTAAGATTCTCACGGCACGCATTGATGGATGTTGTAAATAGTTTTGGATTCGGTTTAAAACGGATCCAAAACTATTACTGCTATGACATCTTTACGAAAATGGAATAATACCGTCAGCTGGACTGTATTTGCAATCGCTCTGGCTACGTATGTCATTACCATGGAGCGCACTGCCAGTTTCTGGGATTGCGGAGAGTTCATTGCCTGTGCCTTTAAACTTCAGGTGCCGCATCCGCCCGGCGCACCTTTTTTCGTGCTGATCGGCCGCCTCTTTTCACTGCTGGCATTTGGGGACCTTACTCAAGTGGCATATTGGGTCAATATGGTGTCCGTTTTGAGTAGTGCATTTACCGTTTTTTTTCTTTTTAAAACCATTTCGCTGATTGGAATTAAGTTAGTCGGCAAGAAAGAGAAAGATCTGGAAAGTGCTGATGTCATGCTTATTATCGGGTCGGCGGTTGCCGGGTCGCTGGCTTACGCGTGGTCCGACTCGTTCTGGTTTTCAGCGGTTGAGGCAGAGGTGTATGGCATGTCGTCTTTCTTTACGGCGATTGTGATCTGGGCGGTATTCAAATGGGAAAGTGTGGAGGATCCGGCTACTGAAAACCGCTGGCTCATCCTGACGGCCTACCTGATCGGCCTTTCCATTGGTGTACACTTGCTGAACCTGGTCACGATACCCGCGCTCGCGCTCGTTTACTACTTTAAAAAATTTCCTAAACCCACTTTTTTCGGCGGTACTGTTGCATTTCTTTGCGGATTGGCCGTACTCGGAATCATAAATTCCGGCATCATCCCCGGTCTGCCTGAGCTGGCGGGGAAGTTTGAGATATTCTTTGTGAACTCACTTGGAATGCCTTATAATGTGGGTATTACGTTTTTTATCACGTTGTTTCTGGGTGGGCTCATCTGGGGCATCGGACATACACATCGGAAGGGAATCGTGTTGCTCAACACCAGTTTGCTTTCCCTGGCATTTGTGCTGGTAGGTTATTCTTCCTACACACTCGTACTCGTTCGCAGCGGTTACAATACACCCATTAATGAGAACAATCCCAGCGGCGTGCTGCGGTTTGTATCTTACCTGAAGCGCGAGCAATATGAAAGCCGGCCGCTATTATATGGACCATCGTTCGTTTCCCGCCCGGTCACCCAGGAACGAGGCGCACCGGTGTACGAAAAGAGAGACGGTAAATACGTCATCATCGACTACCGTCCCGTTTATGGCTATGAACCGGGAAGTAATATGCTGCTGCCCAGAATGTACAGCTCGCAACCCGGGCATCCTCAACTGTATCAGCAAATGACCGGACTGGCGGAAGGCCAGAAGCCTGCCATGCGTCATAACCTGGTTTATATGTTCTCGCATCAGATCGGACATATGTACTGGCGCTATTTTCTCTGGAATTTTGTAGGTCGGGAAAGTGACCGGGAAGGTGCCGGAGCGTTGCTGCCATGGAATACTTCGAAATCATACCCGAGCTCCATCAGCCTCAACCGGGGACATAATAACTTCTTTATGCTTCCATTCCTGTTGGGCCTGGCCGGCTTGTTCTTCATGTACAACCGGTCGCGGAAAGATGTGCTCGTATTGACTTTGCTTTTTGTCTTGACCGGAGTCGGGCTCGTAGTTTATCTCAACTCCCCGCCATCCGAACCTCGCGAACGCGACTATATTTATGTGGGTTCGTTTTATATTTTCTGTATGTGGATCGGTTTCGGTGTGATGGCTCTGGCAGGATATCTGCATAAACGTGTCAGGAAACCCATTTTACAAACCAGTCTGGCGGTGGCGGCTGGCGTTTTAGTGCCGGTGATTATGGTCGCAAAAGGTTGGGACAACCACGATCGTCGTAATCGTTACCATTCGGTCGATTTCGCCCGAAACCTTCTGAATTCCTGCGCACCCAATGCGATTTTGTTTACAGGTGGCGATAACGATACGTTTCCATTGTGGTATGTGCAGGAAGTGGAAGGATTTCGAACCGATGTCCGCGTGTGCGTCCAGACTTTTCTGGGGACGGATTGGTATATCCAGCAACTGAAACGAAAAGTGAACCAATCGGATGCATTGCCATTTACTCTCGACACAAACAGTTACGCGATGGGTAAAAACGACTACGTCCCTTTTTATGAGATTCCGTCGGTAAAGAATGGCATTAACCTGAAAGAATATCTTGACCTCGTGAATCAGGATAATAAAGCGATCCAGGTTCCGCTCACCAGCGGCGATATGACCTCGATCTTGCCTTCATCGACACTTTTTTTACCCGTCGACAAACAGCAGGTATCGGCGTTGAATATTGTTAAAAAGGATCTCGTTCCTTATTTAACGGATTCCATGAGCTGGAAAATCGGGGAAAAAGATCTTTTCAAAGGTGACCTGGTAATGCTCGATATCATCGCGAGTAACAACTGGAAACGTCCGGTCTATTTTTCTTCAACAATGGGGAATTCGCATAATCTTGGCTTACAGGAATATTTGCAGCTGGAAGGATATGCCTACCGGCTTCTGCCCGTGCGCGTCCCGGGCGCGAACGACGGTTACGTGAATTCGGAGGTGATGTACGACAATCTGATGAACAAAATGTCGTGGCGCGAAATGAATAACCCGGATGTATATTACGACGATACCTACAAAGGCTCGCCCGTGATCACCGCCAGACTGTCGTTCCTGCGGCTCGCACAACAATTGATCGCCGAAAATCAGATTAACAAAGCCAGAAAAGTGGTGGATAAAGTGATGACCGTCATGCCGGACGATACGATCCCGTTTGATCAGATTTCAGTCGGATTCGTCGGGGCACTTTTTGAGGTTGGGGAAAATAAAAAAGCACTCGACTCGGCGCGTACAATGGCGATCCGCTCGGATGAAAACCTTACCTGGATCAAAGAAAATGGCGGGCAGCGAAACCGTGATGTGAACATTGACCTGTATATTCTTCAAAATATCGTACAGGAATGCCGCCGGGCAAATCAGCAAACCGAAGCACAGAAGTACGATGCGATGTTCAAGAAGCATTTACTGGCATTTAATATGTATAGCGGAGAAAATTGAAAGTGTAATTCAGAGCAGGCAAGGTTTTAGTAAAAGATGGTTTGGTGCATTAACCTGCATTAAACCATCTTTTTTAATTTAATAATGGAAAGAACAGAACTACCCGAAAACGGCTCGCTCGTCAGGTTCAAGCGATTTGACGAGGAAGAATGGAAAGATGGCGAGTACGATGAACAGAATAAAATGTTCATCGAGATCTATTCCGCCGAGACCATCACGCACAACAGTACCGACATTACCGATTGGGATTATATGGAAGATGTGTAGGTGAAATCAGCGATACTGCGGGGAATGGCACTAATTTTTTAGTCGTCAAAAAAAAAGATACACGGATGACTGAAGAATTGTGGTTTAAAAATGCAGTATTATATAGTCTTGACCTGGAAACCTTTATGGATGGTAACAACGACGGGACGGGGGATTTTGAAGGCTTATGCAATAAGCTCGATTATTTACACGCACTGGGGCTGGATACCATCTGGCTCGCACCGTTTCAGCCCACTCCAAACCGGGACAATGGATACGACATCAGCGATTTTTACGGAGTAGATCCGCGCCACGGTTCCAGTGGTGATTTTGTTGATTTTATTCACAAAGCCCGCAAACTGGGCATAAAAGTCATTATTGATCTGGTCGTGAACCACACCTCCGACGAGCACCGCTGGTTTCAGGAAGCCAGATCATCAAAAGACAATCCGAAGCGTGACTGGTATGTATGGTCGGCGAAACGCCCGGCCGACTGGAACAAGGGAATGGTATTCCCGGGCGTCCAAAAAGCAACCTGGACCCGCGACAAGACAACAAACGAATATTACTTTCACCGCTTTTACGAGTTCCAGCCTGACCTGAATACGGATAATGAGGACGTGAGGAAGGAAATCGCCCGGATCATGGGTTACTGGCTGGAACTGGGCATTGCCGGATTCAGGGTCGATGCGGTACCATTTATTTTGGAATCGGCCCCGGTCGACGGGAAGAAAACGGTAATGCATTTCGAATACCTCAAAGAAATGCGGCGCTTTCTGCAATGGAGGAAAGGCGATGCGGTTTTGCTGGGAGAGGCAAATGTACTTCCCAAAGAAAGCAAAAAATATTTCGGGGAGGATGGCGACGGCATTCACCTGATGTTCAATTTCTTTGTTAACCAGTACACATTTTACGCGTTGGCGTCCAGCGACACCCGTCCGCTCATAAAAGCACTGGAGGCAACGAAGGATATTCCCGCGGGGAGCCAGTGGGCGCATTTTCTGCGAAATCACGATGAACTGGATCTCGGCCGGCTGACAGAGCAGGAAAGGGAAGTGGTATTCAAAAGGTTTGGGCCTGATAAAAACATGCAGCTTTATGACCGCGGGATCAGGCGAAGACTTTCTCCCATGCTTGGAAACCGCCAGCAGACCGAACTTGCCTACAGTCTGATATTTTCCTATCCCGGAATTCCCGTAATCCGATATGGGGATGAAATAGGAATGGGAGACGATTTGTCCCTGAATGAGCGGGAGGCGGTGAGAACGCCGATGCAGTGGTCGGGCGAGGCTCAGGGAGGCTTTTCGAAAGCGGAGCGTTTGGTAAACCCGGTCATCAAAGATGGATATTATGCATATGAACACATGAATGTGGAGAACCAGCGCCGCGATCCCGGCTCGCTGCTGAACTGGATGACCACGCTGATCCGTATCCGCAAAGAATGCCCGGAAATAGGGTATGGAAACTGGGAGATTTTGGACACAGGGTTCAAGGAAATCTTAGGAATACGCTACATCTGGAAGAACAGGATCCTGTTTATCTGGCACAATTTTCAGGAAAAATCACTTGAACTGGTCGTACCGGAAAAGCAGGCTGGAGCAAGCCGGCTCATTGATCTGATGAATAACATCGAAAGTACGCTGGATGAGAATGGGCGGCACACGATCACGCTCGAAGCTTACGGTTACCGATGGTTCCGGGCGTATACCGACTAGCTTTCAAATGCGTAATGTAGAACTTCTTCAAATTAGAAGATTGCTTGTAATAAGTGTAACGGAATATCATTTTTCCAGTTATTTTTATGGCCAAAAGTATCTAAACTGACATCAGCATTAAAAGACCTTCCTATGATAAAAACATATACTAAAAGTACCCTCAAGTTACCTCTCCACCTTTCCTGAAATCCGGCCGTTTCGACCAGTGCGGCTTTTCACCGTATTGGATATCAGAAACATCCGGAAAAGATTCTTTGTGTCTGCATTGCTGAAATTCCTTGGAAACCGGGGTAGCTGTTATCCTTTACAAAATACTTAAAACTGAATTTCATGAATACCACTGACGTTACCCCGCTTGTCGCTGAGCCTGCGTGGGAGTTTTACGAGCAAAAAGCGAACGAGCTGTTCGACGCCTGCAAATCAGTGGACCAAAATACGGTGCAACACATCCGGAAATATCATCCGAATCCCGAGACGCTGACCGACATCAACAGACCTTCCTCTAATATTACGATCGAAGACGCTACTCTCATCCTTGCCAGGGAACACGGTTTCGAAAATGGCGAAGAATTCAGAAAACACATTTCCGACCTGTCCGTTGCGGATACGCCGACATCGCAGTTTGAACGCGCGGCCGATGCCATTATCACCGGGAACATCGGGCTACTCAGGGAATTGCTTTCACAGAATCCCACTCTGGCAAACGCGAGGTCAACGAGGGCGCACCGGGCCACACTTTTACATTACATAGCTGCCAATGGCGTCGAAAATTACCGCCAGAAATGCCCGGAAAATGCGGTTGAGGTTGCAGATCTGCTGCTTTCAGCCGGAAGTGAAGCAGATGCTTTGGCAGATGTATATGATCAAAAGTGGGGGACTACGCTGGATTTGCTTGTTTCGAGTGTGCATCCGGCAAAAGCGGGGTTGCAGGTGGCACTGGCAGAAAAGCTGGTAGGAGGAGGCGCGGCCGTCAATGGGATTAATGATGATGGCTCCCCGCTACTCACCGCCATTTACTTCCGGTATCCGAAAGCCGCGGATGCGCTGCTGAGGCTGGGGGCGAGGGTTGATAATGTGGCGGTTGCCGCAGCGATGGGGCTGACAGGAGTAGTTGCGGATTACCTCGATAGCTCGGGTCAGTTACTGCCGGACGTGCCGCTGATCGGCGTGAGCTGGATGAATATGCCGCGGAGCCCGGAAGCAAACCTGGAACTTGCATTGGTATGGGCGGCGATGCACAACCGTGTTGATACGGTTTCATTTTTGCTTGAAAAAGGGGTCAAACTCTCCTCGCGCGACCATCGGCAATGGACCGCATTGCATTGGGCGGCGTATTTGGGATATCCCGAAATTGTGCGGTTATTAATGGAAAAAAAGGCCCCGCTGGAAGCTAGGAACGAATTCGGTGGAACTGTACTGGATCAGACGCTCTGGGCGACGGTTCATGAAGGAGTGGGCGACCACCACATTGAGATTATAAAAAAGCTGATAGATGCCGGTGCTAAAATTCATTCGTGGTGGCTTTTTGCAGGCCTTACCCCACCGCTCGATGACCGTGTGGCGGATGTTTTGCAAGCCTATGAACTCTGACCGATTTGTTATTAAACCTTAAATAAAATGCTGAAACCGCTGCTTTTTGTCATCGGGATGCTTTTTACTGGCTTATTAGTCGCCCAGCCACTTGAAAGACATGATCTTCTGACAACCTCATTAGCGGGTGTCTGGGACGAGGCGATCCCGCTCGGAAATGCAACCGTTGGCGCATTAATCTGGCAAAAAGAAGGAAAGTTAAGATTTTCACTTGATCGGGCCGATCTCTGGGATATGAGACCGATGGCTGGACTGCACCGGGAAGAATTTAGCTACAAATGGGTGCAGGGACAAGTTGCCAAAAAAGACTATAAGCCTGTTCAGCAATACTTTGACGTGCCTTATGATAAAGAGCCGGCCCCTTCCAAGATCCCGGGCGGCGCTCTTGAATTTATTATTCCTGGATCCCTGAACGTCAAATCCGTACACCTTTCGTTGGCGCGCGCATTATGTGAGGTTCAGTGGGATAATGGGATGAAGCTCAAAACGTTTGTGCACGCTACGCAGCCGGTCGGATGGTTTCGGTTTGAAAATGTCAAATCGGCGATCGTACCGGAACTGGTAACCCCAAAGTATCAAGGTAAAGTAGAGGAAGGTGCCGAGGTCAATTCGCTGGTTGGCGATGATCTGGCGCGACTTGGCTACAAGCAAGGAACGATTGTAAAGCAGAAAAACAAAATCGTTTACCAGCAGGAAGGCTGGGTTGGGTTCCGCTATGAGATTACAGTAGAATGGAAAAACCCGTTTGCCGGAGTTTTAGAAGGAGTTTGGAGCATTTCATCTCATTATCCCGATGGGAAGACTAAAATAACTGCTTCCAATATCGTGAAAGCAGCTTTGCAGCGAGGTTACGAGGCGGATCGCCGGACGCATTATGCCTGGTGGGAGCAGTTTTGGGGACAGTCGGCATTACGCGTGCCCGATCCGTTGCTGGAAAAGCAATGGTATCTGGAACAATACAAATTTGGCTCGGCAGCCCGGCGCGGTGCCCCACCCATTTCTTTGCAGGCGGTTTGGACAGCCGACAACGGCAAAATCCCGCCATGGAAAGGCGATTACCATCACGATCTCAACACCCAGCTTAGCTATTGGCCGGCATACAGTGGCAATCACCTGGAAGAAGAATTGGGTTATCTGGATCACCTGACAGCCAATCTGGACAATTACAGGCGGTACACCAAAACCTACTTCGGTACGGACGGTCTGGCGGTTCCGGGAGTTACCACGCTCGACGGGACAGAAATGGGCGGCTGGATCCAGTATTCATTGTCTCCAACGGTCTCGTCCTGGCTGTCGCAGCATTACTACCTGCACTGGCGGTATAGTATGGATCGTGATTTTTTGAAGAAAAGTGCGTATCCCTGGTTTAAAGAAGTGTGTACTTTTCTCGAAAACATAACTGTGAAGGATGAAAACGGATTTAGGAAACTGCCTATCAGTTCAAGTCCGGAGATCAATGACAACAAACTCTCGGCGTGGTTTCCCGAGAATACAAACTACGATCTGGCGCTGATGAAATTTGCATTCGAAACAGCGGCTGAGCTGGCGCTGGAATTGGGTATGGTTTCGGAATCAGATCATTGGAAGGAGGTCTTGTCGGAGTTTGGAGAGTATGCCATTACGGAAAATCACGAGCTGATGTTTGCGCCTTCGCTGAGTTATAATGTGTCTCACCGGCATTTTTCACATATGATGGCAATCCATCCTTTGGGGCTGATCAAATGGGAAGACGGCGAGAACGCACAGTCCATTATCAAAAATTCTATGGATCTGCTGGAAAAGGTTGGTCCGGATTACTGGTGTGGCTATTCGTATTCCTGGTTTGCCAATATGAAGGCGAGGGCGAAAGACGGCGAAGGTGCGGCTAAGAATCTCTCGATCTTCGCAAAAGCATTTTGCCTGCCGAACAGTTTTCACGCCAACGGCGACCAGACGAAATCGGGTTTGTCTAAATTCACATACCGGCCATTTACGCTGGAAGGTAATTTTGCATTTGCGGCCGGTCTGCAGGAAATGCTCATTCAGAGTTACGCAGGCTTTATCGAGGTACTTCCTGCCATTCCCGCCGGGTGGAAAGATATATCATTTGAAAAACTGAGAACGGAAGGAGCATTCCTGGTGAGCCTCAAAAAAGTGTCGGGCAGAGTTACAGATATTAGGATCACATCAGAAAAAGGCGGAGTCGCGCGGCTGAAAAAGCCGTTTGGGAAATGGACGACTCCCCTTGTTTCCGGAGTTGCAATTGATGTGCCGGAAGAGGACTTCATCGAGCTGAAATGTAAACCCGGCGGAACCATTATTTTACGTAACGCCGAATAAACGATTGCTCTGCAGTGTGTGATCTTAAACTGCTTCGAGTGCAGTAAGCTTTTCCTGCGGCTTATCTTCCTCCCGTATTTTGGCCCGGTGCATTTCCCCCCAGGCAATCAGCTCGGCCAGGACGGGATCGAGAGTCTGACTGTACTCGGTCAGCTCATATTCAATCACTACGTTGGGCTCGGTGTATACATTCCGTTTCAAAAAGCCATTGATCTCCAGTTCTTTCAGTTCATTGGAAAGTACCCGGGCCGATATGCCGCTGATCGCACGTTGCAGATCGTTGAACCGCTTGTTTCCTTCCGTCAATGCGATAATGACGCGTAATTTCCACTTTCCACCGATCACGTAAAGAGCGTCGCCCATTGCGCCTAGTTTGCTGGTACATTCCGCCGAGGAGTGATTTCTTTCTTGCCTGGTTCCAAATTTCATTGTTTCCACTAACTAGATGGTTGCTACTAACCTTTTGTTTATTACTAACATATTGTTAGCAAAGATAACCAGTTTTGCAGAAAACAAAACCATTATGAAAGCAAAAAAATCATTACATCGCCATCCCGGCAATCGCCTCGCTGATGGTCGTTCCAGCGGCATTAAGAAGCTGTTACAATCCAGGGATACGTCCGGAGTTTGAGTTAACAGAACGATTGCATTAATGGCAGCATGAATCCGGTTTCGGCTTCACCTCCTCGTATTTATCATGATGACGCATCCAATCCATGATTGTACTCTCATTTCTGCCTTTGGGCATCATGTCCAGAAAGTTGTGGGCACCCAGCAAAATATCCCCGCCTCGCGCGTAGGTAGAGTATGTATGATAAATGGCACCGGATTCATCCTTGAAAAAAACGCTGCTGCCCGGTGATTCAGTCCCTGAATCGTGGATCGCATATTCGTAGTTGTAGTAAACTTCTTTCTTTTCAATCTGTTCTTCGGTAAATGAGACGTGATAGTCGTAATTGAATTCGCTTTCAAAAGAAGAAACCCATTCGAACTGCCAGCCCATTCTCTTCTTAAAAGGCAGGATCTGGGAAAGGGGCGCACGTGACACGGCCACCAGAGATACATCGTGATGCGCCAGGTGCAGGTTCGGTCCATCCATATGATCTGCCATAAAAGAACAGCCCGGGCAACCTTCTTCCCAGTCCGGGCCGAACATAAAATGATAGATAAATAGCTGGCTGTTCTTTCCAAAGAGGTCACTGAGCGATTTCTTGCCTTCAATTGTGTCGAAAACGTAGTTTTTAGTCACCAATTCCCACGGCAGTTCACGTCTTTGCCGGTTCATTTCCTCGGACAATCGGGTAAGTTCTTTTTCTTTTTTCAAAAGTTCTTTCCGGGCGGCAATCCATTCTTCATTGCTTACCACCTGGTGCCCGGCTAATGTGTCGCTAAATCCTGATTCCAATGTTTCTCCCTGATTTTCCATAGATCCCGGTGATTTAAATGATATAACAAATCTCTGATTTTATTTACAAAAAAGAAGGTGGGGATGCGGTCAAAATTGGGGGCATTTGAGACATTTTTTGTAAAAAGAATACCATGCAGCGGATACTTTGGCACAGTTATTTTTCATTTTTGGCTCAAATACGTGTTATCAACAACAAAAAATAGATCGTTATGAAAACCTTAAAATTGAATATTTTCGCATTGGCCGTGTTCGGAGCAACTGCGGCATTTGCCCAAACGAGTACCCCGTCGAGTTCTTCTTCGGGCACTACAACTCCCGGAACGTCAACAACTCAGCCGACAACAGTACCAGGAAGTACTGTACAACCTTCAACTTTGCCGGGAGCAACTCAGCCAGGCAGCACCACCAGACAACCTGGTAACACCACTACTCCGAATACAACGCCAAGAAGCACTTCCGTGCCGCCGGGAACAGTACCAGATCGTACAACACAACCTTCATCAACAAGCACGGGCAGCACGACGCAACCATCCAGCACGGTGCCCCGCACAGGAACACAGTCAACGGTTCCCGGGACAACAGACAGAACGCAGCCGATACCGGGAAGTACTACTCAGCCAACGAATGTGCCGAACAGTACCAACCAGCCATCGACAACATATCCAAGTACTACGCAGCCTTCGTCCACCGTACCGGGAAGTACCACAACGCCAGGCAGCACAACAAGTCCGTCCACCACGACTCCGGGAAGTACATCAACTCCTTCCACGCTTCCGGGCGGCGGCACAGGTACTTCGGTCCCTAAATAATAATCTTGTATAGAATCAAGAAGCCTGTCGGATTTCCGGCAGGCTTTTTTGTGCCGATTGTCTGGCACAATTTTAAAACAGACGTTCACTCACAATTCAATCATCGTTATGGCAAATATCACAAATCAGCACCCATCGGGTAAAGTGGAAGCGGGAAGTACATTAACAGTGTCGGGAGTGGAATCCGAGAATGAGGCGATACTTGCTGTCGAAAATTATTTGAGGGTAAACCAAAAAGAGGGGCTCGAATTAGCCATAAAAGATCAGACTGCGGACGGTGATTTCGAGATCAAACTGGAAAAGGCCGGCGCTTAATACGTCTGGAACTACTGTTGTCGCAGGTTCCGGGCACCTGGTTTTTTTTGCGGGGAATGGTTGCTGGTTTTTCTATAAATTGTGGTTAAGTTCGTACCGGACTATATCACACTACTTATGAAATCAACCTTGCTTCCATTCCTTTTTTTTCTCTCGATTCACACCGCTTTTTCACAGGAATCCAATGCGGTTTCGGAGAACCAGGAGATCGTTAATATTGAAAGGAAAGGTTTTCAACGCCAGACCGAGTCGCTGCAAAAGTCTTTACGAACAAGTTCATCTAACAATTTCGATGTAAAATACTACCGCTGCGAATGGGAGGTGGATCCGGCAATTCGCGCGATAAAAGGAACGGTCACAACCCATTTTGTCACCACAGCCATATCCAATGACATTGTACTGGACCTCACCAGTAGCCTCACCGTAAATTCGGTTAAGAAGGGCAATATTCCGCTCAGTTTCACGCGCGCCGGGAATTTGCTCACCATTACACTGCAATCTGCATTGGCGGCGGGAGTAAGTGATTCAGTCAGCGTTACCTATGAAGGCGTACCGCCCGCCGGTGGGTTTTTTGTAACCAGTACGCATGGTTCCGGTGTCACGGCGGCACCTGTACTCTGGACATTGAGCGAACCATACGGAAGCCATTACTGGTGGCCGTGCAAGAATGGCATCGACGACAAAGCTGATTCCATTGACGTATACATTACACATCCTGCTACTTATAAAGCCGTTTCTAATGGCGTGCAGGTCGGTACTGCTGCGCTGGCTGGAAAGACAGTTACGCACTGGAAACACCGGTATGCCATTGCCAGTTATCTGGTCTGTATGGCGGTTTCTAATTATGTTACATTAAATGATTTGGTTGTTATCGGCCCGGACAATGTCGCCATGCAAACCTTTTGTTACCCGGAAAATCAGGCAAGCTTTGCGACCGGTGCTCAAACCGCGATGGCAGGCCTCACGTTTTTCAGTAACCTGTTTGGTTCTTATCCATTCAAAAAAGAAAAGTACGGACACATCCAATTCGGATGGAGTGGGGGAATGGAGCATCAGACGGGTTCGTTTATGGTTAATACGAGTGAAATGCTCGTCGCGCATGAGCTTGCGCATCAATGGTTTGGGGATAAAATCACATGTGGAAATTGGGAGGATGTGTGGCTTAATGAAGGATTTGCATCGCATCTGGCCAATATGTACCTGGAAAATAAGTATCCAGCAACGATTAAAACCCGCCGCACAACGGAGATAAATTCGATAACATCTTTACCGGGCGGATCGGTACGGGTGGATAATGTCAATGACGAAAACCGGATCTTTAGCAACCGGCTGAGTTATCTCAAAGGCTCGCATTTGTTGTATTTGCTCCGCTGGATCTTAGGGGATGCCGTGTTTTTTACCGCGGTCAACAATTACCTGGCCGATCCTGCGCTCGCGTATGGTTTTGCTACTACCGACAAACTGAAAAATCATTTAGAGGCGAGCAGCGGCAAAAATCTTACTTATTTTTTCGATCAATGGTACACCGGTCAGGGGTTTCCTTCTTACCAGGTCGACTGGTTCCCGCAGGCTACGGGAGTGCAGGTAAAATTAAAGCAAACCACTTCGCATGCTTCGGTGGGTTTTTTCCAGCTTCCGGTCCCGCTGCTATTCCGGAATTCGGTAACGAACGAGGAAAAACTGGTGATCCTGAATAATACATTTAGCGGACAGACTTTTAATGAGAATCTGGGATTCGAGGCGAATGAATTGATTTTTGATCCGGATGTGTGGTTGATTACAAGAAATAATACGCTGACGAAATTGCCCGATCCGTTGCCGGTTACATTCAGCAATTTCAAAAGCATTTGTGCAGGCGGCGATGTCATGCTGGAATGGGAGACATCGGAGGAAAAAAATGCTGATTTTTTTGAGATACAAAAAAGCAGCGATGCGATTCGGTGGAACGGGATCGGGCGGATAGAGGCGGCGGGGAATTCACTGGAAAAAAAGACCTACTCCTTCCGGGATATCGCGGCTGCGGCAGAGCATTATTATTACCGGGTTGCAGAAAAAGATTATGACGGTAAAATGCATTACACCCGGATTATATCTTCACAATGTCGGGCCGCATCTCGCATTGCCATTTTACTGGCACCCAATCCCGTTAAAAATAGGCTGATATTCAGGGTCGATAATCGCAATGGAGGTGCACAAGCTTCTGTTTTGCATATCAATGGAACCGCTGCAAATTCCCGGCTGACCGACTTTCCGGTTCATGACAACAATGATGTTGACGTGGGAAGTTTACCCGGTGGTCTGTATATTCTCAAACTCCGCTCAAACGACGGAAGTAATGATACTTCAGTCCGATTTCTGAAAGAGTAACAACTGCAAAATGTGGCGTTGTGGCTTGATTTTTATGTGGTTACGATCTGGTAATGCGATTTAAGACGCGTTTTTTCTAAATCAAACCAGATACCGATCATGGGCAAGAGACTGAATATCACATTACTGATTATTTTTCTGAGCATTGTTGCTTTTGCGCAAAGTCACAAAGCTACATCGACGGCAAAGAAAAAGATCGTCTTCATTGCCGGGCCGGACAGCCATGGAAAAGGCGACCATGAGCACAAAGGCGGATGTACTTTATTAGCAAAAGCGTTGAATGACAGTGTTCCAGAGGCAAATGCAATCCTGATTGAAGGAGGCTGGCCAAAAGATATCAGTATCCTCAAAGACGCCGATGCGATCGTCATGTATGGCGATGGAGGCGACGGTCACATGGTCATGCCGCATTTGAATGAGGTTGACAAACTGATGGAAAAGGGTGTTGGGATGGTTGTTCTGCATTTTGCGCTGGAAGTACCGAAAGAAACCGCTGGTGTATATTTTAAGAAATGGATTGGCGGTTATTTTGAGATCAACTGGTCGGTAAACCCATCGTGGGAAGCTAGCTTCGCCAGTTTTCCCGATCATCCCATTTCGCGGGGCATCAAGCCGTTCAGCATCATGGACGAATGGTATTACCATCTCCGGTTTGCCGACGATCGAAGCAAGATCACACCGATTTTACAGGCATTACCCGCTGACAAAACCTTAAACCGTCCCGAGGGCACACATTCCAGCAATCCCGCCGTGAGAGAATCGGTTTTAGTAAAAAAGGAAATGCAAACATTAGCCTGGACATTCGCCCGGCCAAATGGCGGACGCGGCTTTGGCTTTACAGGCGGTCATGTTCACAACAACTGGCGTAACGATAACGTCAGAAAACTGGTACTGAATGCGATCGCATGGTCTGCCAAGATTGAAATCCCCGAAAATGGCATTCCCTCCGCCACCCCAGCACAGTCGGAAATGGACGCGCTGACGAAGCAGGTTAACTAATGGTGCCGTTAAAAAAGTGGACGGGATTAAATTCGATGAAAGGGTTAACTTTGAGAAGTAAAAATTCGAGGTATCATGAAAGCAGGAAAGATTGGCAAATCGGAATACGTGTTTAAAAGCATTTCGTTAACAAACAGGCCGAAAGTGATCACGCCGGTTAGTGCCCAACTTTTTTCAGGAAAGAACACCGCCAAAAAAAGGGAACTCGGAATGCTGAATCATAGCAAAGGTTACTACATGCGTGATGATTTTTCCGCTACGAACGAGGACGAGTTTCCATTATGACATATCTGCTAGACACACACATTTTTCTTTGGGCATTTTTTGAATCGAATAAACTCTCCGAATCAGTCTCTGAAATTCTCTCCAATACTGATCATACTATCCTAGTCAGTCCAATCTGTTTTTGGGAAATCGGGATTAAACTCGGAACTGGCAAAATAAAATTAGGCTGTGTTGATCCTGATAGCCTACCCACTTTGTGTTCTGATTCCGGTTTCGACGTGAGGCCGCTATCCGGTGAAACCACGAGCACGTATTACAAGCTGGATGCCAGTTACCACAAAGACCCATTTGACCGGATGCTGATCTGGGAAGCGTTGGTAAATGATTATATTCTTATCACAGATGATAGCAACATCAAGAAATACACTTCCGAAGGTCTCAAAGTAATCTGGTAACCTCCCCCAAAACGCATTTTTTGCCGCTGATTCCAAAAACTTCTTGCTATTTAATTTTCTTTAAATTTACTTTGTCTATCAAACTAGTAGATTTCTCTTTTGTTACCACCAGCACGAGAGATTTGACATATCATTTTCACTGATGAAATCGATGAATGTACATTCTTCGCAATGGAAAGTTGCGCCCATGGTGGTATCCGATCCTGGCTTCCGGCAATCGCCCGGAAAGTGTTGTCGCCGATACTGCTAGCCGGTCTCGCAGGGCTTAAAGTTTCCTGACGCTTATTTTCATTCCTATTACATATTGTAAAATCTGTCACAACGCAGTTCTAACGCGTTCGGCAGCATTACCTGTGAACATTATAATCATGAAAAAATTGAAATTTCTGATTTTTGCATTAGCGTTTTCATTGCTTTCTCACACCATTTTTGCTCAGGAAACGTCTGATAATAAGGTGATTATTACAGGTGTTCGTTTTGCGTATCCTTTGGTGGAAAAATGGATCAGGGATTATACGGCAATAAACCCCAAGTCTCAGATCATCATCGAAACCCGCACCATCACGGATCCTCAGAAATATGATCTGCTGATCGAGGCGTATGAGCAGGATAAAGAAGTGAAGGAAACACGGGAGTACATTTCAGTCGCACGTTACGCACTGCTGCCGATCGCCAATTCAAAATCTGCTTTTGCCAAAGAATATGGAGAAAAAGGCCTGACGGAAAAAACGTACAAGCAAATTTACTTCCACGACATTTATGCCGAAAAGGACAAAACGCTCCCTTCCGATTATACCATTTACACCAGATTACAAAAGGCAGGAGCGCCCGTCACTTTTGCAAAATACTTTGGCTACGAGCAACAAAATATAAAAGGAAAGGCCATTGCAGGGGCTGATGAGCATTTGATCAAAGCATTACTGAAAGACGAAACGGGGATTAGCTACACGATACCCGGGCTCGCATTTGATCTTCAATCGAGAAAGGCAGTGGATGGAATCACCATCATCCCGGTCGATTTTGATGGAAATGGCCGCGTCTCCAAAGAAGAAAAACTACTTGACAATTTGGATCAGGTACTGACGGGTCTCGAAGCTGACAAGATTAAAAACGTACCGGTTGAATACATTCATTTTTCAATCGGCAAGCATAATGCAAATCCCGAGGCTAAGAAGTTTTTGCTTTGGGTTGCCGCAAATGCAGAGAAAGATCTGCGCCAGTTTGGCTATCTGAAACCGGATCCGAAAAAACTGGAACACGAAAAGGCAAACCTTGAAAAGTTCGCTGCTATTAAATAAGGTTCATCGTCGTATATCGCATACCGTCAACATTGTTTGTTGGCGGTATCGAAATGCGTTTGCCAATTTTCCCTCATACCCTGTTCATTTAACTAGAATTCTAATTTTTTAACCCGCTTAAATTTGATGAAAAAATACGTGTACCTCACGCTTTTCCTGGCTTTGGGCCTGCTATCAGCGCATGCGCAGGATGTAGTGACCGGAGTCGTCAAGGATGCCTCGGGACAATCGATCCCCGGCGCGACTGTCGTTTTAAAAGGAACTTCCAAATATGCCAGCAGTGATCTGGATGGCAAATTCAGCATTACCGCACCTAAAGATTTTCCTTTCACGCTGCAGATCAATATCACCGGTTATCAGCAGCAGGAAATCGATATTTATGAGTTGTCAGACGAACCGGCAGAGGTTGTTTTGAAAACAGCCAATGTGCTGGACGAAGTAGTCGTGATCGGGTACGGTACTCAAAAGAAAGGAGATCTTACAGGTTCTGTTGCTTCTGTACCGCAACTCGCATTAAAACAACCGATTAGCTCATTCGACCGCGCATTGCAGGGTGCGGCAGCCGGTGTGCAGGTAACTCAGACTTCGGGTCAGCCCGGAGCCGCGGTCAGTATAAGGATCCGGGGCGGGAACTCCATTACGGGGGGAAATGAACCCTTATATGTGATCGATGGATTTCCGGTTTATAATAGCAATGGAGATGCCAGCGCCGGCGTGACGAACGGTCCGAGTATCAATGCATTGGCAAGTTTGAATCCGAGTGATATTGAGTCGATTGAGGTTTTAAAAGATGCATCTGCTACGGCCATTTACGGTTCCCGCGGTGCAAACGGAGTGGTTTTGATCACGACCAAAAAAGGAAAAGCCGGGCAAAATACATTGACTTACGACGCGTATTTTGGTACCCAAAAAGTCCTGAGTAAGATCGACGTGATGACGAGTGCGAAAGATTGGGCTATACTGAAAAATGAAGCCCGCGCCAATTCGGGAAAAGCGCCTTATTATACGCAGGATCAGATCAATGGATTGGGTGAAGGTACCGACTGGCAGGAAGAGGCTTTCCGTTCCGCATCCATTCAAAATCACCAGCTTTCGCTCACTGGTGGCGATGATCGTACGCGTTACGCGATTTCAGGTAACTACTTCAAACAGAATGGAGTATTGCTAAATACAGATTTTGAAAGATACTCGGGCCGGATCAATCTGGACCGTGATTTTTCTTCTAAATTCAAAGTGGGTGTTAACCTTACTGCCAGCAAAATCAGCTCGCAGGTGGCCAACGCAGGGATTGTAAATGCGCTATTATCGATGCCGCCGGCGGTGAAAGTCCGTGATGCAAGCGGGAAGTATACCTATCAGAGCGAATTTGAAACTCCACTGGGAAACCCGATTGCAACGCTGGAAAAGGAGGTGAACAAAACCACGACTTACCGCCTGCTCGGAAATGTGTTTGGAGAATATACATTTTTCGACGGTTTGGTTGCCAAAGTTTCTTTTGGAACGGATGTGATCAATAATAAGCAAAACCGTTTTATCCCGTCCGATATTTACCAGGGAGCCAACTCCAATCCAACCGGAAAAGCGTTCGTTGGAACCAAATTCTCCTCTACCTGGCTGAATGAGAATACATTAAGTTACTCAAAAACACTTGGAGAAAAGCATTCATTAAACATGGTTGTGGGTTACACACAACAGGCATTCTCAACTGAAAGTGCGATTGCGGGCTCCGAGGCATTCATTACGGACCAGCTTACCTATAATGACCTCGGCAGCGGATCGGTCTACAGCCAGCCTTCTTCCGGGTCTTCATCCTGGGCTTTGAATTCCTATTTAGGCAGGATCAACTATTCCTTTGACCAAAAATACATTGTCACGATCAGCGGTCGCGCCGATGGTTCTTCCCGTTTTGGTAAAGCCAATAAATGGGGTTATTTCCCATCTGCGGCAGTGGCTTGGAACATCTCACGCGAAGAATTTTTGTCCTCATTCAAGACGATCAGCAACCTGAAACTGCGCCTGAGCGCGGGTATCACAGGTAACCAGGAAATCGGCCAGTATCTTTCCCTGGCGACTCTGAATTCGAATACCTATTTCTTCGGCGGGCAGACTTACATTGGTTTTGCCCCAAACCGCATTGCAAACCCGGAACTAGGCTGGGAAACGACGGCACAGTACGATGGCGGGTTCGACCTTTCGTTGTATAAAAACCGCATTAATTTTGTGTTCGATGCCTATTACAAAAAGACCACAAACCTGCTGCTGAACGTCCCGATCCCGTATACTTCGGGACAAAGTACCTCTTTGCAAAACTATGGTTCTGTGGAAAATAAGGGAATTGAGCTTGGTATCAACACGGAAAACCTCACCGGGCCTTTTTCATGGAATACCAATTTCGTCTTTTCGGCAAACCGGAACAAAGTATTGACATTGGGCGATGGTGCCGACTACATTATTTCGGGCGCTAACATTGCACAGGTGGGTCAACCGCTGGGGTCTTTTTATGGGTATAAAACCAATGGATTGTTCCAGACCGGCGACGATATCGCCAATCTTCCGACAATCAATCCGGCGACAACCAAAGCAGGTGACAGAAGGTATGTGGATATCAATGGAGACAAAAAAATCACGCAGGCTGACGACCGCACGCTGATCGGAAATGCACAGCCGAAGTTTCAGGGGGGAATTACGAACACGTTATCGTTTCTCAATTTCGATCTGAGCATTTTCTTCCAGGGAACGTATGGAAATAAGCTTTTTAACCAAAACAGGCAACAACTGGAACTGCTGACTGGTCAGCAAAATGCATCCACTGCTGCATATGACCGCTGGACGCCAACAAATCCGACGAACGAGGTGCAACGTGCATTTGAAGATCCTGCGCCGGTTAATACAAGCCGGTATGTGGAAAATGCCTCGTTTTTACGTCTGAAAAACGTGACGCTGGGCTATAATCTACCAAAAAGCATTGCTTCCAAAATACATTCGAGCCAGATCAAAGTCTATGTTTCGGCGGCGAATTTGTTCACCTGGACCAAGTATACCGGTTTTGATCCCGAAGTGAGCCGCAATGAGCAAAGTACGCTCAACCAGGGAATCGATTACAGTGTTTATCCATCCTCCAAATCGTTTTTAGCAGGTTTAAGCATTTCATTTTAAGGTAATTAAATGTTTTAAACCAAATTTTGAAAACAGAATCATGAAAAAGATACTCTATATATTTCTTGGCATTTTCACCTTCACTTCCTGCACGGACCTGAATGAAAATCCAGCCTCGCTCATCACGACCGAGCAGTTTTATAAAACCGAAAGCGATGCCCTGGCGGCGGTAACCAGTGTCTACAATGCAGCCCTGAATAACGGCGGGTTGACGATGTACAACCGTCTGGTACACCTTGCTTTCGAGATCATGTCCGACGATGCGATTGCAGGTTTGCGGGTAACCAATGCGGATGTGCGCTCCATTTCGGTACTGTCGCATTCCACCACCAATGACCGCGTGGATGAACTCTGGCGTGAAAGTTACGTGGCGATCAACCGGGCGAATATCGCGATCGAGCGCATTCCGCAGATTGAAATGGATGCCACGCTGCGGACGAGATTGGTGAATGAATCCAAGTTTTTACGCGCATTGCTATACTTCAATCTGGTAAGACTTTGGGGCGATGTACCATTGGTTTTGCAGGAAGTAAACTCGTTGGGTAAAGATGCGATCCAGGTCGGGCGGACGCCAAAAGAAGCGGTGTATCAGCAGATCATCAAAGATTTAACCGATGCCGAAGCATTACCGAAGTCATTTGCAGGGGCAGATGCCGGACGTGCGACGGGCGGTGCCGCAAAATCCATTCTGGCCAAAGTGTATCTTACTCGTCAGGAATGGGACAAAGCGGCTGCAAAAAGTCTGGAAGTGATAAATGGAGGATATGGTTACGATCTTTTCGAAAATTTTGCAGATGTATTTAATGTCGCTACCAAAAATGGCAAGGAGCATATCTTCTCTGTTCAATGCAAATCCAATGTAAATGGACAGGGAAACCGGCTTGCTTCGTCGGCTACGCCGGTAGGGATACCTGGTGTGGCTGCGGCAGGTACCGATGAGCCGCATGCGGATGTTTACAAACTTTATGCAGCGACTGACAAACGACGCGATGTGACTTTTTTTACATCGCTGGTAAGCCCGACAACCGGCAAGGAAATCACATTTCCGCCCCGTTTTTTCAAATATTTCGATATGGCCCAAATCGGTAACCCGACGGAATCTGCTAAAAATATCCCGGTGATCCGTTACGCCGAAATACTGCTGATCTACGCGGAGGCTATTAACGAAAGCACGGGGCCGACAACCGAGGCTTACGCGTCGATCAACAAGGTTCGTAACCGGGCCGGACTTGCCCCATTGGCCGGTTTGACCAAAGATACCTTCCGCGAAGCCGTTTATCTGGAACGTCGTCTGGAACTGATGTTTGAATTCCAACGCTGGTTCGACCTCGTGAGAACAAAACGCATGATCACCGATTTGCATAAAGCAGGCAAAACCAACGCCGCTGAAAAGCATTACCTCCACCCGATCCCGCAAAGAGAATTGGACCTGAACCCGAAGCTGGTACAAAATCCGGGGTGGGAGTGAAAAAACCTGGTAAGTCTGCAAGACTTGCCAGGTTTAGGCTCCGGAAGAGGGCGAGGGCTGTTGGTGATAACACCAACAGCGGCATAGCGGCATAAGCGAATCTTAAAACTATTAGTGACTATAAATGACAACCATTGACAAATTCTTCCCGAGACTAATTTTGATTCTCCTCCTGTCGCTTCCGGCCTCCGCTCAGAAGTCGGAAAAACGCCCCAACATCCTCTTCATCCTCGTCGACGACTGGGGGTGGACGGATTTGAGTTCGGCGGGGAGCAAGTATTACGAAACTCCGAATATTGATAAGTTGGCAAAACAGGGTTTGAAGTTTACCCAGGCCTATTCAGTGGGGCCAAACTGTGCGCCGAGCCGGGCGTCGCTGATGACCGGAAAGTATACGCCGCGTCATGGCATTTTCACGGTTGGTAATGCGGATCGCGGGCAATCGGCTGACCGGAAACTGATCCCGATCGAGAACAATACGGTCTTGAACCCATCCTTTGTTACCATTGCAGAAGAGCTCAAAAATTCAGGGTACAGTACCGGTTTGATCGGTAAATGGCAGCTCGGTGGGAAAGGCAAGAATGCCGATGCACATGCTCAGGGTTTTGATCACGTGATCGGAAACACAGGCGGTACCAACTCGTATTTTTACCCATATAATAAAGAAGGAAAAGAGTCGCCGCACGAAGGCATTACCTCGGGAAAAGAAGGAGAATATCTGACAGACCGGCTCACCGACGAGGCTGTCAAATTTCTCGATTCCAATAAAGAAAAGCCGTTTTTCCTATATCTATCCTATTTCGCAGTGCATACGCCGGTGGAGGCAAAGGAGGAAATTATCAAAAAATACAAAGCTAAAAAAGGTGATCAGTATCATAACAATCCTGCTTATGCGGCGATGATCGAAAGTGCGGATCAGGGTGTTGGCCGGGTTTTGGATCAATTGGAAAAACTTAATATTGCTGAAAATACACTGGTTGTTTTCTTCTCGGATAATGGGGGAATGGGAGCCAATACCACACAATATCCGCTTCGTGGTTCAAAAGGAATGCTTTATGAAGGCGGAGTTCGTGTTCCGCTGATCGTAAAATGGCCCGGCAAAACCAAAGCGGGCTCGGTAACAGATACGCCGGTGATCGGGATTGACTTTTATCCAACTCTGCTGGAAGCGGCAAACATTCAAAAACCGTTAAATGCGGAATTCGATGGCCAAAGTTTTGCGCCGCTTTTATTGGGCAAAACGACTCCGTCAAGGGATATTTTCTGGCATTTTCCGGGCTATCTCGAAGCTTTTAAAGGAGATGACCGGAATAAAGACGCATTCAGGACGCGGCCGACCAGTACCATTCGTTCCGGCGATTTTAAGCTGCACGAGTTTTATGAAGATGGACGTATCGAGCTTTATAACATCAAATCGGATATTGGCGAAACGAAGGATTTATCCAAATCCAATCCTGCAAAAGCCAAGGAATTGAAAGATAAACTCGACGCGTGGAGAACAAAGACGAATGCACCTGTTCCGACGAAACTAAACCCTGAGTTTGCTCCGGCTGCGAGCGGCAAATAACCCCATTTACATTTCTGTTTTATGAAAATAACTTTAAAAGTGGCAGTCTCGGTGCTGGCCGGATGCGTGGCCGCCGGTTCGGTTTTCGCGCAAAATAGTCCGCAGCAGCCGTGGAATGGCAAAGCCGGAAAAACACTCCTTGAATCGACACCATTTAAAATTGAGCATCATAAAAAAGCTCCGAAAGGCGCGCCCAATGTAGTCTGGATATTGATCGACGATGCTGGTTTCGGTGCGACTACTGCATTTGGAGGTTTGGTAGAAACGCCTAATATCGAGAAACTGGCCAATCAGGGGCTTCGGTTTACCAATTTTCACACCACCGCCATTTGCTCGCCGACCCGCGCCGCATTGCTGACCGGCCGGAACCACCATTCCGCTCACGTGGGTTTGCTTACTCCGGCTGCGATCGATTTCCCGGGTTACGACACCTACATTCCGTTTGAAAAGGCGACCGTCGCGGAAGTGCTGCGTGAAAACGGATATAGCACATTTGCATTAGGTAAATGGCATTTGACCCCAGTGACCGAAAATTCGCAGGCCGGCCCATTCGACCGCTGGCCGACCGGCAGAGGTTTTGACCAGTACTACGGATTTCTGCCGGGTGCGACCGATCAATGGCACCCGGAACTTTGGGAGGGCGTAACCAAGCTGGACATTGAACCGAATACCAAGCATTTGAATGAATTGCTGGCAGATAAAGCCATTAAATACATTGCAAATCAAAAATCAGTGGATGCGGAAAAGCCATTTTTCTTATATCTGGCAACCGGTGCAACGCATTCGCCGCACCAGGTTTCGAAAGAATGGATTGACAAATACAAAGGCAAGTTTGACCTTGGATGGGACAAGTACCGCGAGATCGTGATCGAAAACCAGAAAAAACTGGGCGTTATTCCTCAGAATGCTGTTTTGCCCGAACGAAATCCGGGCGTGAAAGAATGGGCGACGTTAACCGAAAAAGAGAAGAAAGCTTACGCGCATTTCATGGAAGTGTATGCGGCTTTTTACTCTTACACGGATTATGAAATTGGCCGGATCGTCAATTATCTGGAACAAATCGATCAGCTGGATAATACGGTTATCGCAGTCATTTTGGGGGATAATGGAGCCAGTAAAGGCGGTACCCAACATGGAACGATCAGCCCGCAAATCAACCGGTTGCAAGGTGAGCAGCGCATTGACGCGATTTTGAAAGCAAGCGATCTAATAGGTACCGACGAATCCGCCACTGACTACCCGATCGGCTGGGCGGCGGCTGCCAATACGCCATTCCGTTACTGGAAAGCGGATGCAAATACGGAGGGCGGCACGCGTAATCCGATGATTTTGTATTATCCAAAAGGCATTAAAGACAAAGGCGGTGTCCGTCACCAGTACGGGCATGTGATCGATATTCTGCCTACTACGCTGGAAATCATTAAGGGAGAATCGCCGAAGCTGATCAATGGCTACAAACAAGAGCCGATCGAGGGGACGAGCCTGGCGTATGCGATCGACAATGTCAAAGCACCATCAAAACACACGATCCAGTATTATGAGATTGCCGGCGCACTTTCGATTTACAAGGATGGCTGGAAAGCTTCAAGAGGACATCAGGTGATGGACAGTTTTGAGATCGGTCGCGGGGCAGATCCGAGTGGAAAAAAAGTGGATTTCAGCAAAGACGTCTGGGAGCTTTATAATCTGAATGAAGACTTCAACGAGCGGACGAACCTGGCTTCCAAAAATCCCGGAAAACTGAAAGAATTGCAGGCGGTTTTTGATCAGGAAGCGAAGAAATACAATGTGTATCCATTAAAAGATTTCACCGCGCACGATATGCCTGCTGGAAGAACGGTTTACGGCAAAACGCCGACCGTTACCTTATTTCCGGGTGTCGATAACCTTGTAGGAGTGAGCAGCCCGCTTTATGACGGCCGTTCCTTTACAGTGAATACCGAGGTGGAGATCGTTTCAGGGCAGGAGGAAGGTGTTTTGTTTGCCGTAGGTGGGGATAAAAGCGGGATCAGTCTTTTTGTGAAAGAGGGCAAGTTCCATTACACGCATAAAACGGGAAAAGATGTTTTTAATGCGGTTTCTTCAAACTCCATTCCGAAAGGAAAAGTGAATTTTAAGCTGGTATTCGAACATTCCGGCCCGGCTGAGGCAGGTCAGTCTGTTGGAAAGGAAACGGTATATATGAATGATGAAAAAGTAGGAGAAAGAAGTTTCACCGCAGCCCAGGCCCAGATCCAGGGCCCGCGCAATCTTGATGGTACAGATGTAGGAAGAGACCAAAAACACGCGGTTTCGGATCAATATAAATCACCATTTACATTTACCGGAAAGTTGAGAAAAGTGGTTATTAATTATCAGTGAGGTATTGTCGGAAATGGTTCGGGATCGTTGGAAATGGCTCGGGTGATCCTCTCGGCAGTGCTGCCGGAAGCCTGTTTCTGGCAACGACGTGAATTAGAGAAATCGATAAGCTGGGGAAGAGCGACCTGTTTTGGCAATATGTAAAAAAAGAAATCGATCGCTGGCGAAGAACGACCTGTTTTTGGCAATATGTAAAACAAAGAAATCGATTGGCTCCCGAGGAGCCTCCTGTTTCTAGCAACAAGGTATAACGAACAGTCAGGGCTCCTGAGGAGCCTCCTGTTAAAACCGATTAACGATTTCAATATGGATATAAAATTGAAAAATCGTTATTTTTTGATGTCGCAATGCGTCTTAATTATATATAACCAATATGACCATACCTGAAAACCAAATGATTATCCATGAAAGTAAATAAATACTTCAAAAACACTTTGGGTGCCCTGCTTTGCCTGATGGCCCTGGTTCCTGCTTTCGCCCAGAAAAGGGCCCCGAATGTCATTCTCATTCTCGCGGATGATATGGGCAGGGAATGCATTGGCGCATATGGAAGTACCTACAAAACGCCTCATATCGACCAGCTTGCAAAGGAAGGTTTGAAATTCAATTATGCATTTTCGCAGCCGCTTTGCACGCCTACCCGTGTGCAGATCATGACGGGCAAATACAATCACAAGAACTATTCGCAATTTGGCCATCTCAACCAGGACCAGAAGACCTTTGCGCATTTGGCAAAAAAAGCGGGTTATGCAACGGCCATTGCCGGTAAATGGCAGCTCGGGGCAAATAACAAATTGCCCAAGCATTTCGGTTTTGACCAGTATTGTCTGTGGCAGCTGGACAAGCCGAGGCGGGACGGTGAACGTTATGCCAAACCTTTGATCGATAAAGATGGCGAGATCCTGAAAACAACGGATGACGATTACGGACCGGATATTTTCGTTGATTACCTGCTGAATTTTATTGAAAAAAATAAAGACGGAAAGTTTCTGGCATACTACCCGATGGCATTGGTGCACGATCCATTTCCTCCCACCCCTGACAGTAAAAGCTGGAAAACGGACCCTGCGGGACGCCATAAAAGCGATACGCTCAACTTTAAGGATATGGTGACGTATTCCGATAAAAATGTAGGCAAGATCGTTCAAAAGCTGAAAGATTTGGGTATTTACGAAAATACGATCATTATTTTCACGGGTGACAACGGGACCGGCAGGGCAATCGTAACTCCCATGAAAGATGGAAGCAGCGTAAAAGGCGGAAAAGGGCTCACGATCGATCGCGGGCATCACGTACCGTTGGTGATAAACTGGGGAACGCGCAAATATAAGAGCCACGAAACCGACCGGTTAATGGACTTTACCGACATCCTGCCTACACTTGGGGAGGCCATGCAGGTGAAAGTTCCCGCCGAATGGGACACGGACGGGCGCAGTATTTTGCCATTGGTCCAGGAAAAAACAGGCAGACCGCGTGAATGGATTTTCTCACATTATACTCCCGTACATAGCGAGTCGGCCAACAAGAATTCGGCCAGATTTATGCGTAATCAGCATTATAAGCTGTATTCCGACGGCAGGTTCTACAATCTGGAAAAGGATATTGAAGAAAAAAGCCCGATCGCGGAAGGCCAGGCAGGAGCGGAGGGAGAGTTGGTGCGAAAGCTTTTCGTACAGGATATGAAGCGTTTCCCGGCATGGAAGTTCGGCGATGCGCCGGTTGCGAAAGTCGTTTTGCCTGGGTTGGAACCCGATCCGGCATTTGCGGAAAAGACAGATTGAGGCGTTTGTGAACAACAGGAGGCTCCGATGGAGCCCGTAATTCTTTCACTTATATATCCTAGAAACAGGAAGCCGCTCTGCGGCTGAGGTTCGGTTCCTTGAGAAATGTATGCAAGCTCCGGCGGAGCTTCCTGTTTCTAGCAAACAATAACAACAACGGATATGAGCTCCGGCGGAGCTTCCTAAAAATTAACCAAAAAATGAATTTCAAATACGCCTTACTTTTTGCATTAATCCTCGCTGTTGGTTTTCATGGACAAACTTCCGGTCAAACCAAGCCAAAATACAACGTGCTCTTCATCGCTGTCGATGACATGAATGACTGGATCGCACCGTTTGGCGGGTATCCTGGCATAAAAACACCTAATATTGACAAACTGGCAAAAAAGGGTGTGGTTTTCCAGCGCGCCTATTGCTCGGCGCCTGCGTGTAACCCTTCGCGGGCGAGTCTGCTCACCGGGGTTAGGCCTTCTACTTCCGGTGTTTATCATAATAACCAACCCTGGCGGCCTGTCTTGGCGGATGCGGTGACGTTACCTCAGTATTTTACCGCAAATGGTTACGAGGTAAAAGGTGCCGGAAAAATCTTTCACAATGCATTCAATGACAAGGCTTCATGGCCCGTCTATTTCGACGTACCCCAATCCCCTGAGCCGCCCAAAGCTCCGGTAAACGGCTTCGCACATTTCGACTGGAGTCCGGTGGATGTGAAAGATGAGGATATGGGTGATTTTAAAGTGGTGAACCAGGGTATCGATTTTTTTGATAAAAAACACGACAAACCATTTTTCCTGGCGATCGGTCTTACACGTCCGCATTTACCCTGGTATGTGCCTCAGAAATATTATGACCAATATCCTTTGTCGTCCATTAAACTGCCAAAAGTAACCGCAAACGACCTGGCCGACGTTCCGGATGCAGGTGTGAAAATCGCCAAACCAACAGGCGACCATAAGTTTATCGTGGACAACAAGCAGTGGGAAAAGGCGGTGCAGGGTTACCTGGCGAGCATCACTTTCGCGGATGGACAGATCGGACGGTTGCTGGATGCATTGGAAAAGAGTGAATATGCCAAGAATACCATCATCGTTTTCTTTGGCGATCATGGGTGGCATTTGGGCGAAAAGGAGCATTGGAGAAAGTTTGCATTATGGGAAGAAGCTTCCCGGGTCCCATTCATCGTTTATGCGCCTGGACTTTCCAAACCGAATTCCGTTTCGCAACGTACTGTGAACCTCATGGACATTTATCCAACATTGACCGAACTGTGTAATTTGCCCGGCAAAAAAGGGGTGGAAGGCAACAGCATTGCACCTTTATTGAAAAATCCGTCTGCCGAGTGGGATCACCCCTCCCTGACTACGCACGGCTTTGGAAATCATGCCATTCGTTCCGAGAAATGGCGTTATATTCGTTACAACGACGGTTCTGAAGAATTATACGATCACGATACTGATCCGCAGGAATTCAAAAATCTCGCAAAAGACCAGAAGTTTGCCGCCGTTAAAGCCAAGCTGGCAAAATCATTGCCCGTCATAAATGCAAAAGATGCTCCCACTGTCAAAGAGGGAAAAGAATAACTTAACGATCTCACGATGAAAAGGTACCATCTTGCTTCGGCAATCCTGTTTGTTTTGGCGTTATCCCCGTTTTTTGAGAGTGTGGCAGAGGATGGTGGGGATAAAAAAGAAAAGAAAAATTACAATGTGTTGTTCATTGCCGTCGATGATCTGAACAATGATCTGGGCTGCTATGGGAACAAATTTGTAAAAACGCCGAACATCGACCGGCTGGCAAAAAGGGGTGTGAAATTCAACCGCGCCTACACGCAATTCCCGCTTTGCAGTCCGAGCAGGTCGTCGTTATTAACGGGATTGCGGCCCGACGTAACGAAGATCTACGAATTGCAAACGCATTTCAGGAAGACCCTGCCGAACGTGGTAACGCTTCCCCAGTTATTTAAAAACAACAATTATTACAGTGCGAGAGTCGGCAAAATCTTCCATTACGGCGTGCCGGGCCAGATTGGTACCGATGGGCTCGACGACCCGATTTCCTGGGACCATAAAGTAAATCCGAAAGGCCGGGACAAAGCGGAGGAGTCTCTGGTCAAAAACCTGACGCCTACCCGTGGACTGGGCAGCGCACTTGCCTGGCGCGCCACCGAAGGTACCGATGCCGAGCAGACAGACGGAATGATCGCAACGGAAGCGATCAAAATCATGACAGAAAAGAAAAACAGTCCGTTTTTTCTGGCGGTAGGATTTTTCAGGCCGCATTCGCCTTACGTGGCGCCTAAAAAGTATTTTGACCAATATCCTCTGGCCAGCATTCCATTGCCGAAAGAAATACCCAACGACCTGGATGACATCCCGGAAGCTGCTTTATTTACAAAACCCGCACATTGGGGATTGTCTGTCGATGAGCGAAAGGAGGCACTGAGAGCTTATTATGCGACTATTTCATTCATGGATGCGCAGGTAGGCAAGTTGCTGGATGCATTGGATAAACTCAAACTTTCCGATAATACGATCATTGTTTTCTGGAGCGATCACGGTTATAATGTAGGTCAGCACGGACAATGGATGAAACAAAGTCTGTTCGAAAATTCAGCCCGTGTGCCGTTAATTGTTTCAGTACCAGGAGGTACGAAAGGGAAATCGTCCGGCCGGACTGTGGAGTTGCTGGATATATATCCAACTCTCGCGGAATTGTGCGGCATTAGCCCAACTCAGAAATTACAGGGCAAAAGCCTTACACCTTTGCTCAAATATCCGGATGCGATTTGGGACAAACCGGCTTATACTCAGGTCCGAAGAGGCGAGATCTTTGGAAGGAGCGTCCGGAGTGAACGTTTCCGATATACCGAATGGGATGAGGGAAAAGCAGGAGTGGAGCTGTATGATCACCAAAAAGACCCGAATGAGTTTACCAATCTTGCCAAAGACAATGCGTATCTGATTACCGTTGCTGAAATGGCTACGTTGTTGAAAAAGGGTTTTCCTGCAATTGAATAGGAATAAACACCACAAATGCATGATGAGAAAATACCGTCGCCGGTTGCTGGTAGCAGGTTTTATCCTGCTCGGCGCCGGTTTTATTTTGGGTTTTAAAAATGAGGCTACTCCAAAAGCGTCGAAACCCAATGTTGTGATCATTCTGGCTGACCAATGGAATGCGCAGTCTTTGGGATATGCCGGTAATGCGGATGTGAAAACGCCGAATCTGGACAAGCTGGCAGCACGGAGTGTGGTTTTCAAAAATGCAGTTTCGGTAATGCCGGTATGCAGCCCGGCGCGGGCGAGTTTACTCACGGGACAATATCCGCTCACACATGGTGTTTTTTACAACGATCGCCCGCTCCGAAATGAAGCGTTGACACTGGCTGAAATTTATAAAGAGGCAGGTTATGCGACAGGTTACATTGGTAAATGGCACGTGAATGGTCAGGAGAATTCCGAAAAGCAATTCAGTGGGCGAAATCGTCCGGTACCAAAAAGCCGGAGACAGGGTTTCGATTACTGGAAAGCACGCGAAGTGACGCACGACTACAATAATTCTTTTTACTTTGATGAAAACGACGTAAAACACGACTGGCCAGGTTACGACGTTTTTCCTCAAACCGACAGCGCGATCAGTTTTATCAATAAAAACAAAACAAAACCTTTCGTTCTGGTACTTTCATGGGGCCCGCCGCACGACCCGTATGCGACTGCGCCGGAAGAATACCGCAAGCTTTATACTCCTGAAAATCTGAAACTCAGGCCGAATGTGCCGGACTCATTGAAAGCGAAGGCTAAAAAGGACCTGGCGGGTTATTATGCGCATTGTACGGCTTTGGATAAATCAGCGGGTGATTTGCTGGAAGCGCTGAAAAAGGCTGGTATTGAGAACAATACGATCCTCGTTTTTACATCTGATCACGGGGATATGTTGTACTCACAAGGAAAAGTCCGGAAGCAGAAACCGTGGGACGAGTCGCTCCTTGTTCCATTAATTGTCCATTATCCGGCCAAATTAGGCCGAGAGAAACGAGCATTGACAATTCCATTCAGTAACATCGATATCTTGCCGACGCTGCTCGGATTAAGTGATTTGAAAATTCCTTCAACGGTTCAGGGAAAAAATTATGCGGCGATACTTACCGGAAAACAAAAAGTCACCGGCGAGGAAGTCGCTCTAATTCAATTACCTGTCCCATTTCATGAAAATAATTTTCTGAATGGCGGAAAGGAATATCGTGCAATACGCACAAATAAATACACATATGCCAAAGATCTGAACGGTCCGTGGCTTTTATACGATAATGCCGCAGATCCTTACCAGCTCAAAAACCTGATCGGTGCGTCGGAATACGCGAATATTCGGGGTAAACTTGAAAAAGTAATGGCGGAAAAACTGGCGGAGGCAAAGGATGAATTTCTGACGGCCGATGCTTATATGTCTCAATGGAAATATCGATATGATGGTAAGGATAGTTTACGGTTGCATTAAGTGTTTTATAATCAGTTTATTAATCGTCTTAACTATTGAGCCGGCCGTCGCTCAGAGTAACAATTCCAAGCAGCCGAACATCATTTTCATTCTGACGGACGACCATCGCTGGGATGCGTTGGGCGTGATGGGGAATAAAATCATTCAAACTCCGAATCTGGATGCGCTGGCCAACCGGGGCATTTTGTTCCAAAAGGCGTACGTAACCACGGCAATTTGTATGGTGAGTCGCGCCAGTCTGCTGAGCGGGCAGTATATGTCGCGGCACAAGATCAATAATTTTAATACCGACTTTGAGAAGGATGCGCTGGCGCAAACCTATCCTGCATTGCTCAAAAAGGCTGGATATAAGCTCGGGTTCATCGGCAAATGGGGCATTGACGTTCAAAACCAGCCGGATTCGCTTTATGACTACTGGGCTGCGGCCAAAGAAGGTCAGCCTAAATATGAACTGAAAAATAAGAGCGGAAAAGTCATTCACCATACAGATAGTGTTGGAAAAGACATTACCCGGTTTTTGGGCCGATTTGCGGGGAAAGAACCATTTTGTCTGGCTGTGAGCTTCAAGGCGCCGCATGAGCTGGACGGAAATCCGCCGACTTATCCGGTTCAGGAACGGTTTAAAGATTTATATAAAAACGTCGCAATTCCCGATCCGATCACCGCCGATCCCAAGTACTGGAACACACTTCCTGATTTTATGCTCGCTGACGCAAACATCGGCCGGAACCGCTGGAAACCTATTTTGTCTACGCAGGAGCTGCGCGCGGAAACCACAAGGAATTATTACCGTTTAATCACCGGCGTGGATGAAGTAGTGGGAAATCTGGTTGGGCAACTGAAGGATTTAAAAATCGAAGACAACACCATCATCATTTTCATGGGCGATAATGGATTTTCACTCGGTGAGCACGGCTTGGAAGGTAAATGGTTTGGTTTCGAAGAATCCATCCGCGTCCCGTTAATTATCTCGGGAAATGCATTGCCAGCCAATTTGAAGAGTAAGAAATCCGATGCCATCGCATTGAATATCGACATTGCACCGACCATTCTGGCGCTGGCGGGAGTGAAGATACCGGCAGAAATTCAGGGCCAGGACCTGATCGGCACATTACAAAAGAAACTTCCCGTCCGCAAAGATTTCTTCTACGAGCACACCTTCATGGGAAGTCCGGGATTGCCCAAAGTCGAGGGAGTTGTGACGGAAGATTTGAAGTTCATGAACTACATCGAGCACGGTTACGAGCAGCTTTTCGATACAAAGAAGGATCCTCATGAGATTAGGAATCTGGCTTTGGATAAGACATCTGCACCGAGGCTGAATTCCCTAAAAAAGCGATACTCTGAGCTCAAAGCGGCTGTAAAGTAGCATCATAGCATCTCCAAACTCTTCCTGCAAAATTTTTTCCACCTTCCTCCTTGCATACCTAAAAACTTATTTTCATCTTTGTCTATCGAATTAATAGATTTATAAAGAATGAAGGGAGAGGTTAGGCTCTACGATCTTCTGGCAACCTAGGACTTTTAAGGTGCCCCAACCTAATTCTAACGATAAATCTAATTATCCAACCACCGGATCGAACTGTATTGAAGTTGACCAGTGCTTTTTCCGAAAGGAACAGGCTGGAAACATTTGGCTTTTTGCTGATTTGTTACAAGGGTTTGATATGTAAATAACCTAATTAAAGAATTATAACAAAATGAAAATCAGACATATATGCTCCTACGTAATTGCGGTTGCATTCTCGTTAACCACTGTTTTTTCTCAATCTCTCCCAATTAAAAACGGAATCTGGCGGGGCGTATTTAAAGTCGGTGAAAATGAGGTCCCATTTAATTTCGAAGTAAAGAACGGGGCAGGGAACGAACCCGTTTTCATAGCAATCAATGGGGAGCGGCGGGACGATTTTCAGGTTAACCGCATTTCCAGCGACTCCATAAAAGTCAGTCTGAACACTTTCGAGACTGCCTGGTTTGCGAAGATCCAGCAGGATGGCAGTATCACCGGCGTGCAAAAAAGTCTGATTCCGGGAAATGCCGGCAGAAGTTATCCTTTTGAAGCTCAGCCCGGGAAATCGTACCGGTTTGTAGAGTCGGGAAAGGAAGTTGCTCCAAAAGCCAATATTTCGGGTAGATGGGTTGTGAAAATTCAATCGGCGCCCAACTCAGAAAAGCCTGCGCCGGACCGGGTAGCGGTTTTTGAACAAAAAGGAAATAAGCTGAATGGCATTATCCTCTCTGTTTCAGGAGATAGCCGCGAGCTGGAAGGTAACGTTCAGGGAGATGAATTCCTGTTATCCGGTTTTACGGGATCCAGCCCGGCGTTTGTAAGAGGTAAAATCAATAGCGATCAGTCGATCACCGGCTCGATCGGTGCCGGCGCGGAACCTATCCGTTTTGAGGCCATAAAAGATGATAACGCAGCATTGCCCGATGCATACGCACTAACATTCTTAAAACCAGGCTACGACAAGTTCGATTTCACTTTCCCGGATGTAAATGGAAAGCCGGTTTCGCTCAGTGACGAAAAATACAAAGGCAAAGTGGTGATCATCGAAATCATGGGAACATGGTGCCCGAACTGTATCGATCAGGTGACTTTTCTGGCACCCTGGTATAAAGAAAACAAAAGCAAAGGGGTAGAAGCGATCGGGCTCGCATTTGAAGCGAAAGATGATCTCGCATTTGCGAAAAACACATTGACCAAACTCAAAAACCGTTATGACATTCAGTATGACCTGCTTTTTGCCGGGAAGGTTGGCGGAAATGTAGTTGCTGAAAAGCTGCCCCCTATCGACAAATTTCTGGCTTACCCAACCACCATCATCGTCGGTCGCGATGGAAAAGTGAAGGAGATCCACACTGGATTTTCAGGAAAAGGAACCGGCCAGTTCTATCAGGATTATGTCAAAAAATGGAATAAAGATCTGGCCAATTTTATTGCTGAGCCCCTGCCTTGAAGGCAGGGCAATAAGAATGGGCCTATCAATTGCCTCGCCTTTCAAGGCGAGGGACAAGAATAGAGATAAATGATAAAATAGAGAGGAGTATGGAAATCTATTGTGATAATGCAGCTACAACAGCGCTGGATCCGGAGGTGATTGAAGCAATCCTTCCTTTTTTAACACAAAATTATGGCAATCCATCGTCCACACACTGGGCGGGAAGGAAAGTCCGGGAGGCCATAGATCGTTCCCGAAACACCATTGCCGACATTCTGGGTGCTTCTCCGGGCGAAATCTTTTTTACCTCGGGAGCGACGGAGGCCAACAATCTGGCACTCACCGGAGCCATTCAAACCTATGAGATCAGTCATGTGATCACAAGTAAAATAGAGCATAAAGCCGTTTTGCAAACTCTGGCCCGGCACGAAAAGGAAGGTGATATCGAAATCAGTTTTGTTAAGCTGGATGAACGCGGTCATGTCGACTTATATCACCTGGAAAACCTGCTCCGTGCCAATCCACGCACCTTGATCACACTAATGCACGCCAATAATGAAATCGGTAACATTACTGATATTCATGCGATTAGTATTCTTGCTCAACGTTATAATGCCATTTTTCACTCAGACACCACCCAGACGATCGGTAAGATCCGGTTTGATCTCAGCCAGGACCACATCGATTTTCTGGTTGGTTCCGCACACAAATTTCACGGCCCAAAAGGCATTGGGTTTATTTACATTAATAAAAAACACAACATTAAAGCCCAGATCCTGGGTGGCGGACAGGAAGGCGGTCAGCGCGGAGGTACCGAAAATGTGATCGGCATCGTGGGTTTGGCAAAAGCCCTGGAAGTCGCATACCGCAACCTGGACGAAAATCAGACCAAAGTCTGCCGGTTGAAACAGTATATGATCTCAAAACTTGCGATCAGCGGAATCGGCGGGATTTGCTATAATGGAGACAGTAAATCGATAGACAACAGCATTTCAAATGTGCTGAATGTTTCACTCCCCTGCCTCGCTCTGGGAAGTGTGGTGAACAAGCTGGATGCGATCGGCATCGCGGCCTCGGGCGGGAGTGCGTGTTCGAACCTCGGTAATGGCAGCTCGCACGTAATCAGTGCGTTACCTTGTCAGCGTGATAAGGAGAATGTACGGTTTTCATTCAGTAAGTTCAATACGTTCGACGAAGTGGACCACATTGTGAATTCGCTTGCCAGAATTTACGAAACGGAGCCCGCTACCCGGAAAAGAGAATTACAATTAGCCAATTAAAAATCAACAGACCAATGAAAGACACATTTCTCCTACGCATTATTTACCGGAATGCAATCAGCCTTCACAAAATCACCACCATTGTAGAATCCGTAAAAGGTGCGAAAATCAAGCATCTTAATTTTATCAATAAAGGAAAAACGTTTGTCGGTGTGATCGCTTTCGAAGTGTCTCAACTCATTGATTTTGAACAAATTATTGTTCTCATCCGACGGAATGGGGATATCTCTCAAGTAGAAAGGATTTCCGAAGACGCACTCTGTTATTAGAGTCATTTCCTGAAACCCCGACCCATCCTTCACTGGATCAATAGGCGTTCGCCACCTGTTTTGGTTTTCTGTATTTGTGCAGATTGATCAATAGCACGCTGGCGAGGATTACGATCAGTCCTGAAATTTGCATGGGTGTAATGGATTCACCTGCGAAGAAAATGCCTAGCAATACTGCCACCACGGGGTTGACGTAGGCATACGTGCTCACTTTTGTCGCTGGCTGCACTTTCAAAAGCCAGACGTATGCGCTGAAACCCGCGATCGAGCCGAAAAAGATCAAATACGTAGCTGCCAGCCAGGTGTCTGTGGGTACCGTGGCGAGGTTCAAAGTGGTGTATTCTCCGGAAATAAAGATCCCGGGGACGAATGCAATACCCGCCGCGAACATCTGCCAGGTTGAATTTACGGTTGCTGAGTCGGAGCCGGAATTGTATTTCGAATACAAAGAACCACCCGCCCAGGCCATTGAGCCTAATACCACCAGGACCATCGCGAACAAGTCGCGTGAACTGTTCAGCGACGACATAGACGCCATGATCTTCTCGCTAAAAAGCAGGACTACGCCCGCAAAACCGATCACCAGCCCCAGAATCGTTGATCTGTTGCTCAGGTTTTCAGACCATTTCGGCTTGTCGAGCAGCACAAACCAAAGTGGCGAAGAAGAAACCATAATGGCGACCATCGCGCTCGGAAGGAATTGTTCGACCCAGATCACGACTCCGTTCCCGACGAATAAAAGGAGTAATCCGGTAATGATCGCAGGTTTGGCTATTTTCCATGAAAATAGTTTATCGCCCTGGGCCAATGTCCAGGCGAGCATCAATAATCCCGCGACAATAAAACGGAATGCACCCAGGAAAAACGGGGGAAGTCCATGTAACGCTCTCTGAATGAAGAAGTAAGTGGAACCCCAAACGATGTAAACGGTGGCAAAAGCCAGCACTACAAGGAGGGTAGACGGAGTTTTGTTTTCTGATTGCATGACAAATTCATTTTTCGGGTATGACTAATTGTTGTTCTTCTTTTACTGTCTCCAGAACGATGGTAGTCCTGGTGGAAATGATGTTTGGGATTTTGCTGAACGAATTTCGCATTAACTCCATCAGCGAGGCTGAATCGGCAGTCCGCACTTTGACCAGGTAGCAATCGTCGCCAGCGATGTGATGTACTTCCTGTACTTCGGGAATTTTGGCTAACTCTTTGGTAGTGATATTACTGCCCATTCCCTCGGACGATTTTATCGAGATGAACGCGAGTAACTTCTGCTGCAATGCGCCCGGATTGATGCGTGTGGTATATTGGATGATCACATTTTTCTGTTCCAGTTTCTTCACCCGTTCTAGCACTGCAGACGGCGCCATTTCCAGCTCGCGCGCCAGGTCGGCGTTTGATATCCGTGCATTCTCCTGCATCAGTCTCAGAATGCTGAGGTCCACTTTGTCGAGTACTATCTCATTTCCGGTCATTCTTCTCGTGTTAATTCGAACGATATTCAGTAATTTTCAATAAGTCTAGCATATAGTTCAGCTAATACAGTTAAAATTCGCTGAAAGTTCTAATTTATCCTACATTTTCAGAATTTCTTTTGTGTTGGACATTCCCGGGCAACATGCCATCCGGGACAGTTTTCTGTTTTTATAAAAAGTACCTTCCAACCTCGCAGACTATCTGCTTTCTGATTAAATTGGCGGGATGTTGATCGACGGGAATACCATCAAACTTCTGAGAATTCCATTCTCCTTTTTTCTGCTGCCGCTTTTTTTATTTGCGTACAGTCAGGCGGAAACGGTGGTGCATCATCAGGCGTTGTGGTCGTTTTTAATCATCCATTTACTGATTTACCCGGCAAGCAACGGATACAATAGCTTTGTCGATCGCGATGAAGACAGTATCGGGGGGCTGGAAAAGCCGCCGCTGCCCACGATCCGGCTTTTTTATCTTACCATATTTCTGGATTCGATTGCGATCGTTTTCGCCCTCATTTTCGTAAATACGCTGTTTGCCGGTTGTCTTTTACTATATATCGCAGCATCGCGCGCGTACAGCTCGCGGCAGATCCGATTGAAAAAGTACCCGATCGCCGGTTTTTTAACAGTCGCTTTTTTTCAGGGCGCATTTACTTACTATATGTCCATTGCCGGGGTTTCGGGCTCGGGGCTACGACTGGATCGGGAGAATATCTGCATTTTGCTCGGATGTACTTTTCAGATCGCGGGCGCATATCCGCTCACTCAGGTGTACCAGCATAAACAGGACCTGAAAGACGGTATCGAAACGCTGAGCTTTAAACTGGGGTATACAGGCACTTTTGTGTTTACCGGGCTGATGTTTCTACTCTGTAATGTATTTTATTATTTGTATTTTACGTCAAAGGATCTTGGAATGGTTTTTTACATAATCCAGGTGTTCTTCTTCCCGATTGTACTCTATTTTAGCTACTGGTTTTATCTGGTTTACAAGGATCGGCAGGCCGCCAATTTTAGGAATACAATGCGAATGAACTGGATTGCGGCGATATGTATGAATAGTTGTTTTCTAGTATTAATTATTATCAACAGAATTCCTTTGAGTTATTTATCAGCAATTGAAACCGCAGTCCCCAGCCATTGCTATTCGCAGGAAACGCTTTCCGATTTTTACATCCGATCCACCGACGATTTAATCAGTAAAAGGAAAATTAAAATCGTAGCTGGCAAAACCGGCATCGAAAAACGCTACTCAGTTCTTTCCGATTTCGATAAAAAAGCAGGTGAGTTTACATTTTTTAATAATTCCGCCGATCTGCTGCCAGAACCCACTCTGACGCAGCGCATGCAGGTTTATCAGCAGGAAGCGACCAAACTTTCAAAAAAAGCAGTTGAGAAAATTAAGGATTTTGAGCAGATCAAAAGTTCAGTTACCCATCTGATCACAGTGACTTGTACGGGCCTTTTTGCGCCCGGACTGGATGTAGAGCTGATGCGCGAATTGCGGTTAAATCCAGCCATTCAGCGCAGCAGCGTCAATTTTATGGGTTGCAATGCAGCGATTATTGCCTTGAAAAATGCAGATGCCATTTGCAGGAGTCAGCCGAATGCGCGCGTTTTGGTAGTATGTACAGAACTTTGCTCGATCCATTTTCAGAAACAATATAACGATGACTATCTGCTATCAAACCTGCTTTTTGGCGACGGTTCGGTGGCAGTTCTGGTCGATTCCAGACCTTCGGGGAATTATCAGCACGAGGTTGAAATCGATGCATTTAATTCGCTGATCCTGCATAATGGCTATTCGGATATGGCCTGGCGGTTGTCAGAAACAGGCTTTATTATGAACCTGTCTTCGTATGTGCCGGACCTGATCAGCAAGAATATCAGGCCGATGCTGGCTTCGGTCGGGCTGAATGCGGAAGATTACAAACACTGGGCGATACATCCGGGTGGAAAGCGGATCGTGGATGATTTCGCGGTTGCGCTCGAACTGGATAAATGCGCTTTGGCTCCGACTTATCAGGTGCTGAAAAATTACGGCAACATGTCATCGCCGACTGTGCTTTTTGTTTTAAAAGAAGTGATTGAAAAGACGAAACCAGAACATAAAGGAAACCGCATTTTCTCGGCGGCATTTGGTCCGGGACTTAGTATCGAAACCATGCAGCTCCGGTATGTTTAAAACGAGGAGCAATGAAAAAGAGCTTCTTGACCAGGACGGAATTCCTGCCCCCGATTTGTATCAAAACCTCAGAGAACTCGATTTCATTAATCACTGGCTGGGCGGCTATAACATTTCTTTCTCGGCACTAAAAAAAGTTTTAAAACCCGGTAAGACCTACGTCCTCGCGGATATTGGTTGTGGTGGAGGTGATACCTTGAAACGGATATTCAACTGGAACGAAAAGGTGGGTTTTGAGCTGGATCTGCATGGAATCGATCTGAAACCGGTTTGCATAGCATATGCAGAAACTAATCTCAGCGGAAAACACGTGAACCTGATCTGCGACGATTACCGTAATTTGTTCCGGCATGTGAAGAAAGTCGATATTATTCACGCTTGTCTTTTTTGCCATCATCTTACTCAGCAGCAACTTGCCGGGTTAATGCATTTTGCATTGCAGCATCGCGCTATTCTGATTATCAACGATCTCGAACGCAATCCGGTCGCCTATTATTCGATCAAATTTCTGACACGACTTTTTTCAAAATCGTATTTGGTCAAAAACGATGCGCCGCTTTCTGTTTTGAGAGGTTTTAAAAGAGTGGAATGGGTTAAAATGATTCAGGAGGCTGGCGTGAAAACGTTTTCTGTTCGTAATAAATGGGCATTCCGACATGAAATAATCATTTATGGAGACGCAGGAAAAAGTCTATGAATGTGCCATTATCGGCGGCGGCCTGGCGGGACTTTGTCTATCCATTCAGCTCGCGGACAAAGGTTATTCAGTCTTACTTTTTGAAAAAAATAAATTCCCGTTTCACAAAGTTTGCGGCGAATATATCTCCATGGAAAGCCGCGATTTTCTGATCGGTCTGGGCCTGCCTTATCGTGAACTTAATTTGCCGGTAATTAATACATTAGGTATTAGTTCCGAGCAGGGATTTATGCTTGAACATCAGCTGGAAATGGGCGGGTTCGGGATCAGCCGATTTACTCTTGATAATCAGCTTTTTGAAATTGCTGAATCGAAAGGAGTGAAAGTCATGCAAGGTAGCCGGGTAACCGATGTGGCGGAAACAGGTTCTGATTATCAGATCCAGACTTCTGATTCTGTTTTTAGAGCCCGTATAGTTTGTGGCAGTTACGGTAAATACACGCCTCAATTCATCCATTTAAAGCAAGTTGTTAATCCGGAAATCGAAGCGAATAATTACATCGGCGTAAAATATCACATAAAGGCCAGCCTGCCGCCCAACCGGATCGAACTTCATAATTTCAAAGATGGCTATTGCGGCGTTTCAAAAGTGGACCGGGATTGGTACTGCCTGTGCTATCTGACGACAGCTAACAATCTGTTGCAGAATGGGAAGGATATCAAACTTATGGAGCAAAATGTACTTTACAAAAATCCTTATTTGAAAGCCTATTTCACGGAATCGGAGTTTGTGAATGAGCAACCGCTGGTGATCAGTAATGTGCATTTTAACAAAAAACAAACTGATACCGATGGGATTTTCCTGCTAGGTGATGCTGCGGGCTCCATTACGCCGCTTTGTGGAAATGGAATGAGTATGGCGATGCGCGCCTCCAAGCTGCTTGCGACGGAATTAATCTTGTTTGTTGAGAATAAACAAACCAAAGAACAGGCACTAAAAAACTACCAAAACGCCTGGAATCATGCATTTAAAACGCGCATTACGGCCGGATACCATTTGCAGAATCTCTTTGGAAAGCGTACTACCACAGACCTGGCACTCAGAGCGCTGTCGAAAATGCCCAGGCTCACCGGTAAACTGGTCTCGCTAACCCACGGTGACGTTTTTTAAGGTCAGTTTGTCGTATCGAATTTTTTCAGAAAAAGCTCAAAAAGGTAAGTATTGAGTAAAAGCATCAGCATTCCATAAAAGAGATCTTCAAATGGGATGGTCAGGAACCGTACTCCCATATTTTCAGCCGGATTGTACCAAACGATCGGTTCGTCCAGTCCGGTGCCGGTGAGAATGCCGTTTACAATGATAAACGGGATGAGCAAAAACATGTGAGAAAAGTAAAACAGGCTCATCCACTGTACTTTGGCGACGAATTTCAGGAATAGTAGAAACGCTACTAATAAAATGGAGGTCGAGGTGGTGTAGTAGCGTCCGAAAAATGCAATACCCATGATTACCGTGAAAATCAGGAAAAACCAGGTGATGGATTTTTCAAAACGTATTCGATATTCCGGCGTGTAAAAGATCCGGAAACAATAATAGGTGAAAAGGCACGCGTAAGGAATGCAAATGAAGAACAGAATTTCTTCGATCGGCAGGCGAAAAAGGTAGAAACCGGTCAGATACTTGGGTGTAAAGCCCCAGACACCGATTTGCGTGAAGTAACTATCCCAGATAATGAATGGAATGGCCGAGATCAGAATGGCTGGCCAAAGCAAATGCCACTTCTTGTGTAAAGCAATTTTGGGGTGAAAGGAGGCAATTATGGGGACAAGTATGGCGCAAATGTCAATAATCAGATATAGTGCATTCATTTCGCCGCCGCATTTTTTGCCTCTCTGAAATATTTCAACGGCACCCAAAGCATTCCAAAACATTCACCCTGATACTTGCCCAAATGCTTATGGTGCATTTTGTGTGCCCGGCGAATCGCTCTCAGATAAACCGAATCGGTGTTTCTGAACATTTTAAACCGCTGGTGAATGAAGATATCATGTACGAGAAAGTAGGTAAATCCGTAGATCGTAATCCCAAGCCCGAGCCAGAACAGGTAATTGAAATCAGCACGTAGTCCGAACCACAGCAATGCAATGCCCGGCGTGGCGAAAATCACAAAAAAGTAATCGTTCTTCTCAAAAAAATCGCCGTCGTCGCGCTGATGGTGATCGTGATGTAATGACCATAATGCGCCGTGCATGAGGTACTTATGTGCCAGCCACGCAATGCATTCCATGCCTACGAAAGCGGCTACTACAAACAGTGTGTTAGTGATCCAGGGGTACATTTCTAATTTAATGACTGGTTTTTAGCGTCTATTTTGTCTACGACTTCATCCATGCAAATCTTAAACCATTCGGTGTAGTCGCCCGGATTGTGTATCATATCCAATTTAATATCAGCGGGTTTGAGGTATTTGTAACTGCTCACTTCCGAAAGGTTAATGTGTGGTTTTTTGTCTGAAACACCCCAGAAAACATGATCATATTCGTGTTCCGTCAGACCGTTTTCGAGGCTCGCGTGGTATTGAAATGAAAACAGGAAATGCAAATCAGTCTGTATCCCCATTTCCTCCTCCAATCTTCTTAATGCAGCTTCGTGTGTCGGCTCCTCGGGGTAAGGGTGGCTGCAACAGGTGTTTGACCAAAGTCCTTCGGAGTGATATTTGCCGGCTGCACGCTGCTGCAACAACATTTCGCCTTTTGAATTAAAAATAAAAACGGAGAATGCACGATGAAGAACTCCTTTCTGATGTGCTTCCAGCTTGGGCATCAGTCCGATCTCCATGTCATTTTCATTCACTAATACTACCTGGTCACTCATATTTCAATTTTTTAAGACTTCAACAGGGTTATTCTATTTTGTGGTAACAAAAATATGTCACAAAATGTCTAGCTGATGCCTTAACAACGACCGAAACATCAGTCCGATTTTATCATGGTCCGGAATTCTGATGCGCGCGTCCATTACTTTCTCGGGTGGAGTCTCTTTTATCCGGAGAAACAGCTTTTTGTAATAATAGTAGGCAAGATATACGCCTCTCCGGGCTCCCGGCGGCAATTTCTTAATCCCGATTAAAGCTTGTTCAAAGTCGTATTCGATCTCTTTCTGGATCATTTGTTTGTCCCCAATGGAAAAATGGCTGAAATTGACGCCCGGGAAATAGGTCCGGCCGAGGAACATATAATCGGCTTTCAGATCTCGGAGAAAGTTTACCTTTTGAAATGCAGCGCCAAGTTTCATGGCATACGGTTTCAATTCTTCGAATAGTGCATCGTCGCCTTCCGTAAAAACACGCAGGCACATCAGCCCGACCACTTCCGCTGAGCCAAGTACATATTCACTGTACGAATCGAGTGTGTGTTCCTTTTTCCGGAGGTCCATTTCCATACTTCTGAGAAACGTATCGATCAGTTCCCATTCAATATGATAGTTGTGAACGACGTGCTGAAAGCTGTTTAAAATTGGATTAATACTGATACGCTCGCGGATCGCCTCGATGGTATCGACGCGTATCTTATTCATCATGAGGTCCTTATCGTAGTCATGAAAACTGTCTACGATTTCGTCGGCAAGCCGTACAAATCCGTAAATGCCGTAAATGGGCTTGTGGAATTCAGATTTCAGAAAATGGATCCCCAGGGAAAAGGAAGTACTGTAGAGTTGTGTCGTGTTTTTACTGCAGGATGCTGATAAAGTGTCGAACAAGGTTTTCATAACTTACTTGTTTAGGTATTTCAGTAATTCTTTGGCGGCAATCTGTCCTGATATGATCGAGGGCGGAACTCCCGGTCCCGGAACGGTAAGCTGGCCGGCGTAGAAGAGGTTAGTTACCTTTTTGCTTTTTAGTTTTGGTTTAAAAATGGCCGTTTGCATAAGTGTGTTCGCCAGTCCGTATGCATTGCCTTTATATGCATTGTAATCTTCCGTAAAATCGGAGACCGAGTAGCTTTTTTTGAAAACCACATGGTCGCGGATATTTTCACCGGCAAATTTTTCCAGCCTGTCCATCAGAATGTTATAATAATTTTCTCTGACTGGCATCGGATCTTTGAGGCCGGTTGCGATCGGCATTAAAATAAAAATGTTCTCACTTCCCTCCGGCGCTACCGAGGGATCTGTTTTGGAAGGGCAGCAGACGTAAAAAAGAGGTCGGGACGGCCATTTTTTATTTTTATAGATTTCTTCCGCATGTTGCTCAAAGTTTTCATCGAAAAACAGGTTGTGATGCCGCAGCTTTTTGATTTTTTTATTGACCCCCAGATAAAAAAGTAGTGCCGAGGGGGCAAATACCCTGCTATCCCAGTAAGCGTCGGGGTAGGAGCGGTTGTCGGAATCAAGTAATTGTGTTTCAATGTGATGATAATCGGCACTTCCAATCACGGCGTCTGTTTGGATCCGGTTCCCATTGGTATGTAAATGCGTGATGCGGCGATTATCCGTTTCCAGTTTTTCGACATTATGCGAAACTGAAAACCGGACCCCGGCACTTTCCGCAATTTTCCGGAAAGATTGCGCCACCTGACCGAATCCGCCCATTGGGTAATAAGTACCTTGTTTCAGAGCGGAAAAATTCATCAGGCTATACAATGCAGGCGTTTCCTGCGGCATTGCGCCCAGAAAAAGCACTGGAAATTCGATCAATGCGAGTAGTCTGGGATCTTTGAAATATTGCCTGGCATGTTTGCTGAGAGATGTAAATAACTGGAGTTTTAATGCATCACGGAAGAGTTTGAGACTGAAGAATTCAGTCACCGAATTTCCCGGTTTGTACACCATATCATTCATCCCGACCATGTATTTGAACTCACCTTCGGCGATGAACTTTCTTAATTTCGGGGCGCTTCCGGGCTCAATGCTTTCAAAAAGTGCACAGATCTCCTCGAAGTCTTCCGGAATATCCATGACCTCGTTCTCCCCAAAAATTACGGCGAAACCGGGATCCAGCTTTTTTAATTCATAAAAGTCAGATGCATTAACCCCGAACAGTGCGTAGAAATGCTCGTAAACGTCTGGCATCCAGTACCAGCTCGGGCCCATATCAAACATAAAGCCTGCCTGCGAAAAGGTCCGGGCGCGGCCGCCGATTTGTTGGTGTTTCTCATAAACGGTCACATTTGCCCCACTTTGGGCGAGAATAGCCGAAGCCGCAAGCCCGGAAAATCCTGAGCCGATCACCGCTACGTCCGCGGGCGACCCGCTTTTCTTTATTCCCTTATTCTGCATAGCTATCATTCAGTATGTCAGTTAGTTGGTCGATGTTTTTTACGTACGTGATGTTTGGAAGCGATGTTTTTTCAATGGACGTTTGGTTTGCTCCCGAAACACAGATACAAATGTTTTCAAAGTCCGACGAAAGACGTGTCAGCAGCGTTTCTTGCTCGTTTTCCAATGCACTTACAAAAAATGAATACAGGTGGGTAGGCTTCACCTTCGTAATTACCGCGGAAAGATCGCTGTAGGGAACTCTGGCCCCCAGGTAAACTACGTTTTTGCCATATTGACGGATCAGATAGTTCGCAAACAACAACCCGATTTCGTGATCTTCCTGCTCGTTCAAAAAGAGTACCCAGGTTTGATCGGCTTCTGCAGGCAACGGCAGCGTGTCGATTGCCGCGAAGAGTTTTTGCCGGATCAGGTTGGACAAAAAGTGCTCCTGCGAGGGCAGCAGATCATCCTTAGTCCACATCAAGCCCGTGCGCACGAGTAGCGGATAGATGATGCGCTCGTATGTTTTTCTCAATCCAAGTCTCTTCACGGCATCTGAAAACAGCGAATCAAACAAATGAGAATCGTAGGTGCTGATCGCAATGAGCGCGCGATTGATAATCGCCATGGTGTGGACGTCGGCCTGGAACGATTCGGCAATTATCTGGTCGATTTCCTGGCTAATTTCCGCCTTTGACATTTTACTGATCCGCGAAATCTTCATTCCCCTATCAAGCAACGTGCAGATATTCAGCAACTTTTTGAGCTCATCATCGCCATAGACGCGGATGTTGGTGTCGGTGCGTTCGGGTTGCAGGAGATGGTACCGCTGCTCCCAGATGCGAATGGTGTGTGCCTTGGTGCTGCTGATGCGTTCGAGGTCTTTAATGGAGTAATGCGCCATTTTTTGTTTAACGTTTATCAAAAATAGTTAAACAAAACTAGTTCCTGCATTTTGTGCCGAAAAAATATAAATGGTTTTTACTTTTGATATTATAAATATCTTATATTTGATTTCGTAAATATCAAATGTTATGGGAGCTCAGGAAATCTTTTGGTCGGTCAATATTAAATTTCTTCGTTTGAGACAGCGTTTAAGCCAGGAGGCGCTGGCAGAAAAGCTGGGTATCAGCAGGGTTAAGCTCAATGCGCATGAAAGCGGACGGACAGCCAATCCGACGATTGACGACCTGATCAACTTTTCAGAGTTTTTCAGGATGAGCATAGACAGTATACTGAAAATCGATCTGACAAAGCTGTCGGACCAGAAGATTAAAGACCTGGAAGAGGGGAGTGAGCTGTTTATGAAAGGAGGGAAGATCCGGGTTCTGGCCATTACGGTGGATAAAGAAGATAAAGAAAACATTGAATACGTGCCGGTGCATGCGAAGGCCGGATACCGGAATGGGTACAGTGATCCTGAATTCCTTTCGACATTGCCGCGGTTCAATCTTCCCACTGTTCCCAAAAACGGGACGTTCCGCATGTTTCCGACAGTGGGTGATTCCATGCTTCCGGTGCCCGAGGGGGCTGACATCATCACCCGGTACGTCCAGGACTGGACTTCCGTAAAGCCGGAAACACCATGTATCGTGATCCTGCGGGGTGACCAGGACTTTGTGTTCAAGCAGGTGACGATCAATAAAGATGGAACTGTGCTATTACAATCATTCAACAAGCAATATTTCGCCTATACCGTACCGATTTCAGAAGTAATTGAGTTGTGGGAGTATTATAGTTTCCATAGCAAGCAGCTTCCCGAGCCACAATCTGACATGCAGCAGCTGATGCGGATGTTGCAGGAAATGCAGAATGAAATCAAGGAGATCAAGGGAATAAAAGCGTCCAAATAATTTGATTAAGCGCCGTTTCCGGCTTCCGGTCACTCGGGCGTGCTTAAACAGTCACCTTGCTTTTATTATATTGATAAATGGAGAACGTTCGGTGATTTAAAGTCAATACAAGTAGTAATAGTACAATGGATTTGGGCATTTACTCTTTTTTATGCTAATTGATTGTAGAATAATTGACGATTAGTGGATAATTTATTCATTTCTGTCCCCATATAGTTTTCATTTTGAGGACGGAGTTATTGGTTTAATGCAATTTGAATCATTTTATAACCCCTGTTTTTCGGAATATTACCCCAAAGATCTACCCACTTCCCACAAAAAGAATTACTAAAATTTAGGGGTGACATAAGTTTGTTGAGTAATTAAAAACTCGACTCAGCAATGTCCTCAAAACTTTTACTCTTAACCTCGCTGGCGACCCTTATACTACGCTCTGGCCAAATACAAGCACAAAGTCCAACATCACCCGCAATGGGGTTTAATATTTTCACCAAAGGAAATCTGACTGTCGCCCCAAACGAGATTGAAGGTCCGGTTGCAGTAGGTGGAGATATGTTTGTTACCGGTAACTATCAGATCACTTTCAACCGCTCACATGGTGTGTTTTTTGTGGACGGAGTTTCCATCGGACTCGCAGTCCGCGGCGGGTTGAAACTGGGCGGTGCCCTTAAAGTGGATGGTAAAAACTACGCCAAAATTGGAAACGGTACACCCGATTCTGGTGATCTTACCAAGCTTAAAGTTTGGTACAAAGATTACAACAATGCGGAATCAACGATCCGCATTACCGACGCAACCATCACGCAGAACAACGGAGGTTACGATTCAAATCCGAATTTCATCATCAATGCAAACGTAAACGAGTTCAAATCCGGCTATAAAGTAGGCGTATCCAACAATCCGGTCATTGAAAACGTGTTTGGCAGCGGAGCCGGTCAGATCGATGTGGACGGCGCATTTCCGAAACTGATCAAGGCGTCCACTCAGCTGAAAGAGCTGGCGGATAATTTACCGATCCTGAAAGAAAATGACCAGCCAATGCCTGGTGCCGCAATGGGACCATACCTTACCACGGGAATTTTCGATCAAAACCCAACCATTAAAGTTGATCCGGCCAAAATAAATGTACTTACCGTTTCTGCGGAAGTTTGGAACAGCATCAATAACATCAATTTCAAAAGCATTCCTTCGGGGCAGGCTGCCGGGACAACAGATGCAGCTTATGCAGCTGCGAATGGTAAGTTTGGTCTGATCATCAACATCGTTGACTTTCCTACGTTTTGCGCAAAACAAGGAAACAGCGAACTGAAATTTCCGAATATGGGCGGTTTCGACGACTCAAAAGGAAGCTATGTGGTTTTCAACTTTCCCGACGCCACCAAAGATCTTACACTCAAAGGTGCGGTCATTTATGGTTCGATCCTCGCTCCGCAGGCCAATGTTTTCAAAAGAAACAACGGCAACCTGAACGGTCAGGTTATTGCGAAAACGTTCGACCACAAAGGTGACGAGATCCACTTCTGGCCATTTATCCCGACAGTTACCCCACCGGTCGAGAAGACAATCACGGTTGTAGCTTCATCGAAATGCTTGAATAATGCGCCTTACCTGGATTACGTAGTAACCCCGCATGATTTTGACGCCACTGGAAAAACAGTGAAGATCGAATGGATTAACTCTGAGGATAAGGTAGTTAAGGAAGATGCAGGGTTGGATCTTACAGGTAGCATTTTGTTTCCCGGCGCGGCGCTCGACATCAATGGAAAGGGAATGGCCTGGCCTGGTTACGAGAAAAAAGACGGGAAATGGGTCGAAATTGAAGACGATCGTTTTGGTTCACTTCGCATAGCTGGCGCAAAAATCAAAGTGACCGTGGATCCGTGGACGACGATCTCAATCGAATATCCTGAATCGGCAACAAACGGAAGCTGCTATACCAGCCCTCCTCCGGGAAGTACATTGCCTGTAACACTCGCAAGCTTCACCGCGAAGAACGAAAATTGCAACGTGGCTTTGAAATGGGTGGTTAGCGAAGCAAAAGATTTCTCTCACTTTGTAGTGGAGCGTTCGTCGGATGCAAGAACTTTCAGTCCGCTGGCACGCATCGATTACTCGGCAGGAAAATCAGCTTATAGTTTTGCAGATGCTCCATTTTCCTCAGAATCAACGCCTTCCAAATATTATTACTATCGTCTGCAACAAGTTGATACGGATGAATCGTTCGAATACAGTGCAATCCGCAGCGTAGATGGTAAGACCTGTGACACGAGACTTGCGGTTGACTTTTATCCTAATCCGACTCAGGATGAAGTGAATGTAAAAAGCTTCTCGCCGTTGAAGAAAGTGGAAATTTATACATTGGGCGGCAAGAAAGTATATCAGCAGTTACCCGCTCAGAACGAAACCGAAATTAGAGTGAATGTTCAGGCTTTCGCTCAGGGATTATACATCGTGAATGTTGTAAACGGAGAAGGTAAGTATTCTTCTAAAATCCTGAAGAAATAAGAGTTGATCTTATATAGCGTTATGTGACTTTTAAAATTGCCTGCGATTTGCGGGCATTTTTTTTATATGGGTGCTAAACTAATTTTCTCCCTTTCCATTCGTATTCCGGTTTTTGAGCCGCCAGACCAAAAAAGCATACGTAAAAAGGATAGATTACCTGGGTAACCGGAATGTAAAAGATCGACTTTGGTTTTTGAAGAAAGCGTAAAATACTGCCGAGGAAAAGCCATTCGGGAATGCATTTAAGTCCCAATAAAAAAAGAAAAGCCTGGCCGTTCAATTGTCCCGACAGCCATAAAAGCAGGCTTACTATCATGGAAAAGTTGCAGGTGAACACGTAAATCGCCAGTATGAGCGGAGTTTTGCTTTGGTAATGCTTCCATTTGCTAGCCCATCGTTTTCGCTGACGAAAAAAAGCCGACCAATGTTTATGCGGACCGGTACTGACGACCGCATTCTGATTCTTCAAAAAGTAGACTCCATCGGGATAACGGGCTGCGATTTTGTGCATTAAAAACTCGTCGTCACCCGAAGCAATGTGTTTAACACCTTCGAATCCACCGACTTCCAGAAAGGCTTTTTTTTCGTACGCAAGATTGGCCCCATTGCATAACGAGGGGTAACCCGCGGAAATCGCACTCGCCCCGCTACCGATAAGGCTTGCGAATTCGACGGTTTGCAGGTGATCGGTCAAAGATGTCTCGGCTGTGAAAGTTACGGGGGAACTGATCAGTTTTGCTCCGGTTTGCCTGTAATATGTGGCGATTGCGAGCAGCCAGCCGGCTTTCGCGCGGCAATCACCGTCGGTGGTTACAATGAGTGTGCCTTTTGCTTGTGAAATGGCTGTTTCGATCGCCCGTTTTTTGGGTGACGTAGTTTTAGTGTTGGGTAATGCAATTAGCTTAATGTTGCATTCTGTCGTCTGTGCAAAGGTTTCAACAATGCTGGCGGTTTCGTCGGTGGAGCCATCGTCCATCACTAATACTTCAAACTGGCTCAGAGGCAATGTCTGTGAAATGAGGTCTTGGAGCAGAAATCCGATATTCGCGGCTTCATTGCGAACGGGGATAACGACGGAAATGAAAATGTCGGAGATGTCGGGCCGATCCTGCGCAGGCTTGATCCTTTTCCAAAAAATAGTCAGGACAAATGTGAATACTGCATAGCTCGCCACGAAAAGCCAGATCAGCGGAATAAGCCAGGAAAGTACGTATTGTTCGATCATCGCAACCGTTTTTCTTGCATCCGGACAGCTTTCCATTTGTATTTCCAGATCAGGAAAATACCGATAAGGATCGGTCCGAGCACGTTGACGATCCAAACCAGAAACGTGGCTGCGATGATCCTTTCAGGTGGCAGATCGTAGGATGCAAACACGAGCAATGCAGTAAATTCCCTCAAACCGAGATCGCCAAGTACATTAATGGCGGGAATCAGGGTTTTAGCAAGGAAAATCAACGAAACGCATGAAATGAGATCGATAACCGATACCGGCAGATCAAAAAGTGATAATGCGAGTACAAACTGGCTTAGAAAAATCAGGTAACGAAATGCGCCTAATAAAGTTGCAAAACCGATTTCGCCCGAAGAATAGCTGCCGATGATCCTTATATAGGATTGTATCTTTTTGAAAAACGCCTTTTCCGGTTTCCATTCCGTGACCGGTTTTTTGAGCCAGATGGTTGCAATTCCCAAAATGATGATCAATACAAGTAACAAACTCAGCAGTTGTTTCGAAGTTTCTGCCAGTAATAACCTTTGCTGAATTTGAAACCAGCCCCACGCGCCGGCGACCACGGAAACGTAAAACTGGATCCCATTTGAAACGAGTGCTGCGCCAATTGCTTCAAGCCTCCGATCTGATTTCAATGCGGCAATGCGGCCGATGGTATCTCCAAGCTGGGCGGGAGCAGCCACACCCACAGCCAGGCCGGTTAATGTCCCACGAAAGGCTTCCCAAAAACTGAGTTTGATCACCTTGCCCACCAGTTTCTGCCATTTCAGGCTTTCGAAAGCCCAGTTGACCGGTACCAGTGCCAGGATAAGGAGAATGGTTGCGAGGTGTTCCGCATTTAAAATACTGCCAAAAACTTCACCGATATCACCGATTCCCTTTTGCTCGTTTGAGAATGTTTTATAAATGTAGCTGAGAATAAGGATGGTAACCACCAGTTTGATCCCGAGCAGCAGGTAGGCCCGTTTTGTTCTTTCTTTTGGAGGGGAGAGTTCGTTATCTTGCACCATGATCAGATTACAGCAAACCGACGTTACCGAAAAGGTTATTATAGGAGTTGATCCCGGCACTCAGGTGATGGGTTACGGGGTGATTTCGGTCAAAGGTCAGCAGATTTCGCTGGTTCAATATGGGGTGATACATCTGAGCAAATATACTACCCACGAACTGAAGTTAAAGAAAATCTTTGAGCGCATCTCCCAGCTGATCGACGACTACCTGCCGGACGAAATGGCGATTGAAGATCCTTTTTACGGGAAAAATCCGCAATCCATGTTAAAACTCGGGCGTGCCCAGGGAGTTGCCATGGCGGCTGCGTTAGCCCGAAATATCCCGATCGTAGAATACTCTCCCAAAAAAGTAAAGCAATCCGTGACCGGAAGCGGCAGTGCCTCCAAGGAACAGGTTGCTTATATGTTGGAAAAAATCCTGAAAATGGAACTGAGCAAAGAGTTCATGGATGCCACCGACGGCATCGCGATCGCGATCTGCCACCAGTACCATGCCAATTCGCCCGCTTCCAAAGCCACCGCTACTTCTAAAAAATCCAAAAAGGGAGGTTGGGGCGCATTCGTCGGTGAAAATCCGGACCGGGTAAAATGACATTTGTCTCGTCCTAAAAAAAGTTTACAGTTTAGATTTCCAGCTTACAGGAGGCCCCGCAGGGGCCGCATTTACTTTAATTAATCACGCTTTCTAGAAACAGGAGGCCCCGCTGGGGCCGCATTACCTTAATCAACCACGCTTTCTAGAAACAGGTAGCTCCTCTGGAGCCCGCGCTTATTTCGTTTCAATTGGATTTCCTAGAAACAGGATGCTCCTCCGGATCCCGCGCTTATTTCCTTTCAATTGCATTTTGTAGAAACAGGAGGCCCCTCCGGAGCCCGCACGTATTTCTTTTCAATTGCATTTTCTGGAAACAGGAGGCTCGGGAGCTTTGCTTGGTCTTGCCGATAGAAATCTCTTGTAACCAAATGCTTCTTATCAAGGCCTCCAAGATTTGGCCTATTGTCAAACTCAGTTTCCTGCCAGCCACAGCGTGGCTCCCTGTTTATAGAAATTGTGATACCAAATTGAATGAAAGGCCCCGGCGGGGCCTCCTGATATTTCTTATTTTGCCATCTTCAGAATTTTGGTAACCTTCCCGGCTTTCAGCCGGTAAATGTAAATCCCGCTGGGGAGTCGCGATGCGTCTACATCCGCAGTGTGCCAACCTGAATGGAACGCGCCGCTTTTCAACAAGGCTATTTTTTGGCCGCGGACGTTGAAGAGTTCCAATTCTGCAGTTGTGGCCTCGGGCAAATAGAATGTAATAGCTGTTTTCGACTGTGCGGGATTTGGTACGTTTTGTAAAAGCATAATCTCCGAGGGCTCAGTTGCTGTGACTAATTCGCAGGCGGCGGCTTTTTCTACATTGAATGCCGGACTTTCATTGCTTGTCAACTCGGGATTCGTAGTGATGGTACGGATCGTATAGAGTCCGGTTGAAAGAGTTTCGGGGAACTTCAGAGTAACCTCGCTACCGTTTTTGGAAAGTGCGGGCAAGATCGTCAGCGCATTTGTTGCATTGTTTTTCAGCTGAAAGGAAATGGTATTGTCTTTTCCGAAAGTTGAATTGGTAGTAATGGTAACACTCGTTTCTTTGCCCACACAATACCTGGATTTTGGTACAAACCTTTGAATTTTGTTTTCTTCAAATGAATGCAATTCACCGCCGTTCGTCAGGATCAATAACTGATCGTTGAAAATTTCCAGATCGAAGGGTTCTTTCAGGAAGTTCAGGCCGTCGGAATAAATGGTTGCTTTCTGATTTTTGTATTTGATAAGTGCATAATCTGCAAAATCCTGATTGATAATGCCGATGAAACGGTAGGCCGACAGCCACATGGTCCCGTCTTTGTCAGAAATGATTTTTTGAATGGCGAATGGCGAAAAGGTATCTATCGCTTCCCATTCCTTGTTTTTGTTCAATTTGCTCACGCCCCAATCTCCGTAGGCATAGCAGGTTTGATCCTTATCAAAAGCTAATCCTTTCACGTTTCGCCATTGCGGGAGGTAAGTCTCGGGAGTCCATCGTTCGTTGAAAAACGAATAAACACGGCCGTCACCCATCACGGCCCAGACACGTCCGGTACCGTCTTTTTCGATGCAGACAGCCAGGGTTGAAAAGAGTGTATTGTAGTCGTAGAATGTCCAGGCACCGTTGTGAAAACGTCCCACTCCCAGATTTGCCGTTTTGAAAAACATACCGTCTCCCGACACAACAGCCTTGCTAAATTCATTGAAGTAGATAGCCGGATAGCCAGATGGATAGTCGAACGTTTTCCCGTCCGATTCCACGAAAAGGTTATTGGTTCCAAATAAATAGGTTTTGCCCGTGTCCGATGCTCCGAAAAGGCTGATGTAATTGGAGCTTTTTCCGGCTGTCGTGGTGACGGTACTGGCCGACCAGTCTTTGAGGTTTTCAGTTGAATAGTAGCCACTTACAATATCAAACACATACAATTTCTTTCCCGCCGGGTAGAACCGGTTTTTAAGGGCTCCGCGGAAATTAGCCGATAACATATTTTTGGAAATGGTAGTCAGATACTGAAAGCGCTGATCGTCCATTCCCGTTGAAAGCTGGTAGCTTCTCCAGTTTGTCATGTTTTCCGGGAACCACTCGATCCGTGTACGAAGATGATAGTCCTTATTTTCTGAAAGTTCGGGCATGAAATCAGATTTATTGGTCACCCATTCGTTCATCCGGTTGGTAGTGTTGCTGTTTGTGTACACGATATCCTTGAAATCGGCGTCTGTGGCGATCTCTATATGTTCCAAAACTCCCGTATGCGGATTTGAGATGAAATTTTGAGTGGCGAGAATGGGCTTGCTGGAAATGTTCTGCAAATTCGTAGCATTCCAGACCACGCTGCCCCATGGATTTGTTGTGCCCTCGGGGTCAGACCATTGGCTCCATATATTCCCGTATTTCACCCGCAGACGTACGTTATTTTGTCCATAAAAATTGTTCGGTACCGCAATTTTGAAGGACTGAGTCGCATTATTATCCGATGTAAAATCAAAACTGATCTTCTGCTCTTCATTATTAGACGTTGAAACCTGAACCTGGTAAGAATGAATACCCTCATATTTCTTGAAGCTTCCATACACAATCAGATCGTTGTCCATCCGGACATTGGAGAGAACAGGCGCGGTCGCTTGTTCGGAAAAAGGTCCCACTTTAAATGGAAGTGGCGCGGACCAATTGCTGCTTCCCCCTGCGTTCACGGATTTTAACCGGGCAAAATAATTACCTTCTGCCAGGCCGCGCGACTGATAAATGGACTGTTTTGGCGATTCATCTTCAAGTATTTGGGTAAATGCGGCATCCCGGGCAATTTGGAAAACGAAATGTCCGGCCAATTCCTGCGCATCCCACTCAAATGTCGGCGTGTTGACTGAGCCAGTTTCCCATTTTTTTAAAAGCTGCGGTGTTGTCGGCGCATTAACCAATGCATTCAACTTGAACTCGGTATTCACTTTTCCCTCGGCATAGTCCCGTATCAGGTTCTGGCAAAGCGGATGAAAAGACATATTGCTGCGGCAATAAGACATAATTGAACCATTTATCGACTCGGTAAACAGGCTTTGGCAAGAATCGGAGACATTCTCTACGGAATTGCACCGATCAATGGGGCCGCCGGGCCAGGAGCAGTTGTGCGTGTGCGGGGAACCGAGGGTGTGCCCAAGTTCATGCGCCAGCAAATCCACGTAAATGCCCGGATTATATGGGTCCGGAAAATTCGACGAGCACATCCGGTACCCGCCATAAAACCAGCCGCCGCGCACCGAAAGGGAAACCACGGCATCCCGCGGTTCGAATCGATTGTTCCGCCAGTAGTTCACTACGTTGTTGAAATAATCTTCGTCATTGACAAGTGGGTAGGGTTCCGGCTGGTCCCAAATCAGGATCGATACCACAGTGAGTTTGATATTCATATCTCTTTCGAAAATGAGGGAAGCATTTTCGATAAATCGGTACGCAGCCTTTGTAATGGCCTTTTTGTCGCTATTATAATGCAGGTAAGTTTTATAGTTGACATCCAGCGCGAGCCGGTATTCGAGCTGCTCCGTCGCACCTGCACGTGCGGAGGCTAGGTCAGTTTTGAGTGAATATTTTTTCAGGTAAGCTTCGGCAAGCGAGTCGTTTGTGCCGCAGGATGGCAGCGTTTGTCCAGCTACCCGGACGGAAGCAGCTAATAGAATAAGGAAAAGCAAAGCTGATCCCGCGAAGTAAAATTTCATCAATAATAGCGGAATAGAGTTGTATTGACGATAAAAATAGATCAAAAACGGTTACAACGGGCGAGTATTTAATCTCAGTATTAAAAAAAATTTAATGGTATTAATTTGATAAATCCTTCAACTAATCAAACGTTTGTTTAAATAAATCAAACAAGCGTTTGATTTCTGTTTTTGAGTTTGGTAATTTTGTCTTGTCATTAACAAAAAGCACTGCTAATATCCTGTTAATGAAACACATAATGGAATACAACGCCAAACAATTGCAAATCATCGAAGTGGGCGAGCGGCTATTCGCCCAAAAGGGTTTTGCAGGAACTTCAGTGAGAGATATCGCGCAGGAAGCAGACGTAAATGTTTCCATGATCTCTTATTATTTCGGATCAAAAGAAAAACTCATTGAGGCCCTGTTCCAACACCGGATGAACGAATCGCGGTCGCGCCTGGAAACGCTTTTAATGGACGACGATCTTATGCCTATACAAAAGATCAACGTACTGATAGACAGTGTGATAGACCGATTAATGGGAAATCAATGCTTTCACAACATTATGATGAGAGAGCAGCTTTCTTCGGAACGCACGCCGGTCATTTCGGAACACATCCGGAATCTCAAAATACGCAATATGCAGCTGATGCAGAAGCTCATTCAGGAAGGTCAGGATTCCGGCGCTTTTCGCAAGAATATCGATATGAGCCTCATGTCTACCACACTTTATGGCACGATTAATTATGCTATCGCCACCCAGGATTTTTATAAGAAAATCAACGACCTCGAATCTATGGAGGAAGAAGAGTTTCAAAAATACCTGAAACGCAAATTGAGCCAGCACCTAAAAAGTCTATTTAAATCATCCGTATCTAATGAACACCACATTCAAAATTAAGAGAATGGTCTACGCGGCAGCCGGAGTGATCTGGGTTGCGGCTGCCACGCATTCCTTTGCCCAGACCGCACGCACCCTTACGTTGGAGGAGGCCATTGAAATGAGTTTGAAAAACAGCAAACAGCTTAAATTGAGCCAGACGAATGTAGATCTCGCTGGATTAAGCATTCGTCAGATCCGGGAAAATCAGCTGCCCAATCTGAGTATTTCGGGATCATATCTGCGGGTTAATACTCCAAATATCGACCTAAAGATCAAGCAGAGTGGAAATGATAGCACGGGTGGCGGGGCTGCTCCGGCAGTGCATCAGGCGATGTACGGCATGGCCAGCGCATCGCTCCCGATCTTTTCAGGTTTCCGGTTTAAATATGGATTGGAGTCTGCGCATTACCTCGAACAGGCTGCGAAACTGGACGTTGAAAATGATCGCGACGCCATTATACAAAATACCGTTGCGGCTTACAGCAATTTATACAAAGCAAAAAAATCGCTTGACCTGGTTTCTGAAAATCTTTTGAGAGAACGTGAGCGGGTGGCGGAATTTACCAACCGTGAGAAAAACGGGATGCTGGCTAGGAACGATCTGATGAAAGCCAAACTGCAGGAATCAAATGTAGAACTTGCTCTTTTGAATGCAGAAAACGATCTGAAAATAACGACGATCAATATGGACCTGATGCTCGGCCTTCCCGAAAATACTGCTGTCTTGGCTGATTCCGCGAGTTTTATTCAATTAAAAGAGGAAGGAAGTGTAGATCAGTGGGAACAAAATGCATTGGCACACCGAAAGGATTTTGCAGCAAATGGTATTCGGCAAAAAGCGGCTGTAACGGACATTAAGGTGGCTAAAGCGGATTTTTATCCAAGTGTCGCACTGACTGCCGGGTATGTTGCATTGAATATTCCGGGAGTTGCGATGATCCCAAATGCAGTGAATGCGGGGATTGGGGTTAAATACGACATTGCATCGCTGTGGAAATCCGGGGCCAAAATGGAGCAGGCAAAAACCTGGGTATATCAGCTAAAAACGAATGAAGAAATTCTGCTCGACCGCATTCATCTGGAAGTAAACACTGCCTATTTTAATTATGTGTTAAGTAAACGCAAAATTGATGTCTATGCCAAAGCCGTGGAGCAAGCCAGCGAAAACTACCGCATTACGAAAAATAAATATGATAACAGTCTGGTAACCACCACCGATCTGCTCGATGCAGACGTTGCGCAGGTTCAGTCGCAAATCAACTACGAAGCAGCAAAAGCCGACGCCATTGTTGCCTACAAAAAACTCGAACAAACCGCGGGGATGATTAATTAGGTCAATTAGTCATTGGGTCACTAGGTCATTAATTGTTCGGAGTGGTTCGGGATAGAACATTCACTCATTCAGTCATTCAACATTAAAATAATAATGGAAACTAAACAAACCACATTGGAGGCAGAAGAAACTGCACCACAAAAGAAAAGTTACCGCTTTGTCATTATCCTTACCGCGCTCATTTTGGTGGGCGGGATCTGGGGATTCAATAAATACAACCACGGGCTCCATCATGAAGAAACGGACGATGCGCAGATAGACGCCAACATCAGTCCGGTAATCCCAAGAATTTCGGGATATGTGACCGAGATCCGGGTTAAGGATAACCAGAATGTAAAAAAAGGGGATACGCTGATCGTACTTGATAATCGTGACCAGCTGATCAAACTGGAACAGGCGAAGGCCGGGCTGGCTGGCTCACAGGGAAGTCTGGTGGTGGCAAATGCGACTACGAATGCGTCACAAGCCAGTGGCATCACGTATGAAGCGAACATTTCGATTGTAGAAGCGCAGATCGAGGAAGCAAAAGTAAATGTGTGGAGAGCAAATCAGGATTTTGCTAGATATGAAAACCTGATCAAAGACCATTCGATTACGCAGCAGGAATTTGAGCAGGCGTCGGCCACCAAACAAAAAGCGGAACGTGCATTGGCGGTTTTAGTTGCACAGAAAAATGCCGCTCAGCGTCAGGCGAAAGCGGCTGGGCAACAAACCAGGGCCACTTCTGTGCAAACCGGTGTTGCAAATGCAAACATCAAAGCCAGACAAGCTGAGATCGCAAATGCAGAGTTGAACCTGTCATATACGGTGATCACCGCCCCAACCGACGGTCGCGTGTCGAAGGTAAATGCGCAGCTTGGACAATTTCTGCAGGCCGGACAATCACTTTTCAGCATTATTTCGACGACAGAACCTTGGGTGGTAGCCAACTTCAAAGAAACGCAGTTAACCAGGATGAAGCTTGGGCAAAAAGTGCTGGTGCATGTGGATGCTTATCCGGATCATGAATTTGAAGCGAAAGTGGCTTCGTTTTCACCTGCGACCGGCGCACGTTTTGCACTTTTACCTCCTGATAATGCGAGCGGAAACTTTGTGAAAGTGGTGCAGCGTCTGCCGGTACGAATCGAATTTACACAAGAAAAAGATCATCAGTTTATCTCAGAATTGCGTCCGGGTATGAATGTCTTTGTGGACGTTCTGTTGAACTAAGAACCTGATTTTGATTCTAAAACCAATATTGAATGGAATTACAGGAATCACTTGTTGAATACGGCTTTCGCCGGATCATCATTACGATCACAGCGGTTTTGTGCGCATTGCTGGAAATCGTCGATACAACGATCGTGAACGTGGCACTGAATGATATGCGGGGGAACCTTGGTGGAACCCTGTCCGAAGTAAGCTGGGTAATTACAGCGTATGCCATTGGTAATGTGATCATTGTGCCGATGACAAGCTGGCTTTCGCAGCAATTCGGGAGACGGAATTATTTTGCTGCCTCGATCATCATTTTTACAGTCGCATCATTTCTTTGCGGAAATGCGGATAACATCTGGGAGCTGGTGTTTTTCAGGTTAATACAAGGTTTGGGAGGTGGCGCCTTGCTGGTAACTGCCCAAACCTTGATCACCGAAAGTTACCCACCCGAAAAACGCGGAATCGCGCAGGCTATTTATGGTCTGGGTGTGATTGTAGGGCCGACTCTCGGCCCGCCGCTGGGAGGTTACATTGTCGATAACTACGCGTGGCCTTACATTTTCTACATCAATATCCCGCTCGGAATTATCGCAGCGATGCTCACGCTCCAGTTTGTAAGAAGCCCGAAATTCGCGGAGAAAAAGAATAGTTACGAGATCGATTATTGGGGGATCGTTTTCCTGGCGATCGCGGTAGGATCTTTGCAATATGTTTTGGAAAAAGGGCAGGAGGAAGATTGGTTTAATGACGAGATCATTACGCTTTTGACAGTTACCTCGGTTTTTGGGTTCTTTTTCTTCATCTGGCGCGAGTTAACCTATAAAAATCCGATTGTCAATCTTCGGGTTTTGTCAAATGGCAACCTGCGCGTTGGGACGATATTATCTTTTATTCTCGGGTTTGGCTTGTACGGCTCCACTTTCATTATTCCATTATATACCCAGGCTACGTTGGGGTGGACGGCGACACAATCCGGGATGCTGATGGTGCCGGCCGCGATCGTTACGGCGATGATGATGCCAATCGTGGGGCAGCTTTTACAAAGAGGTGTGAAACAACAATATCTGGTAGCGCTGGGGATGATTTTCTTTTTCATTTACAGCTACTGGGGTTACCTGATCCTCACGCCGGATACCGGTAAAGACGCATTCTTCAACATGCTGATCGTGCGCGGAATTGGACTTGGACTGCTTTTTGTACCGATCACCACTTTGGCATTATCCACCTTGAAAGGCCGCGAGATTGGTGAGGGTGCGGCGTTTACGGGAATGATGCGCCAGTTGGGCGGTTCATTCGGAGTGGCGGTGATTACAACCTATCTGGCACGCCAGAATATGTTGCACCGGAACGACCTGGTAAGTAAGCTGGATGTGAATAATCCGGCTGTCCAGCAGCGGGTTGAAGGTTTGCAGCATTCCTTTATGGCGAAGGGTATGACCGCTGATATGGCGCTGAAAAGCGGCTATAAAATGCTGGATTTTACCGTTACCAAACAGGCGCAGGTGATGTCTTATATGGATGTTTTTCTGTATCTGGGCGTCATGTTCCTTATTTGTGTACCCTTTGTTTTGTGGACTAAAAGCGGAAAAACCAAAGTCGACGCTTCGGCAGCGCATTGATATTTTTAAGTGTAGTAGTGTTAGTGAAGAAGCTTTCCGTATTTGGGGAGCTTCTCTTTTTGTTGCCGGGATATGCGACAGCGTTATTATTAGGCAGAAAAACGTCGCTAAGGCTGGGCAAAAAAGCAAAATAGCCTTACCTTTGCGGCATAATACGATACCATGATATACTTTTTTGAAGACACCCAAAACACTGTCTTTGCGCTGCAAACTGAGCGACCGCTGACAGACACTGATATCTCAAAATTAAGCTGGCTTTTTGGCGGCGCAGAACTCCGGGATGAGCAAACCATCACGGAGTTTTTTGTTGGTCCCCGTGCCGCTATGATTACGCCGTGGAGCACCAATGCCGTGGAAATCACCCAGAATATGGACATCCAGGGCATTATCCGCATTGAAGAATTCAAGAAAGTCGATGCGGATTTTACTGATTTCGATCCCATGCTTTCGCAGAAATACCCCGAGCTGAACCAGGATATTTATACGATCAGCATTAAGCCGGAGGAGATTCAGGAGGTCGATGATATTGCAGCCTATAACAAGCAGGAGGGACTTTCTTTGAGCGATGAGGAAGTTGAGTATCTTAATAATCTTGCCGAAAAACTGAACCGGAAACTGACGGATTCGGAGGTTTTTGGTTTTTCGCAGGTCAACTCGGAACACTGTCGTCATAAGATCTTCAATGGAACATTTGTGATCGATGGCGAGGAGCAGCCGGTCTCATTATTTAAGCTGATCCGTAAAACTTCCGAAACGAATCCGAACTCAATTGTATCGGCATATAAGGATAATGTAGCTTTTGTAAAAGGGCCTGTTGTGCAGCAATTCGCGCCAAAACGGCCGGATGTTCCTGATTATTATGAGATTAAGGATTTTGAGTCGGTACTTTCTTTAAAAGCAGAAACACATAATTTCCCCACAACGGTCGAGCCATTTAACGGCGCGGCGACTGGCTCAGGAGGTGAGATCCGGGACAGGCTAGCAGGCGGGCAAGGTTCATTGCCTTTGGCAGGAACGGCGGTTTATATGACCGCACTTTCTCGTTTGGAGGAAAATCGTCCGTGGGAAAAAGGAGTTGAAGAAAGGAAATGGTTGTACCAAACACCGATGGACATCCTGATCAAAGCTTCCAATGGCGCGACTGATTTTGGCAATAAATTCGGCCAGCCGTTAATTGTTGGTTCGTTACTTACGTTTGAGCATGAGGAAGAAGGCCGCAAGCTTGGGTATGATAAAGTGATTATGCAGGCGGGAGGAGTAGGATATGGAAAGGCGGATCAGGCTAAAAAATCGACTCCCGAAACCGGCGACCAGATCGTGGTAATGGGTGGCGAAAATTACCGGATCGGAATGGGCGGCGCGGCGGTTTCTTCTGCTGATACCGGCGCTTTTGGTTCGGGAATTGAGTTGAATGCAATCCAGCGCTCTAATCCTGAAATGCAAAAACGCGTTGCCAATGCAGTTCGTGGCATGGTGGAAAGTGGTAACAATACCATTGTTTCGATTCACGATCACGGCGCAGGCGGACATTTGAATTGTCTTTCTGAGCTGGTTGAAGAAACCGGTGGAAATATTGATCTGGATAAATTACCGGTCGGTGATCCGACACTTTCAGCGAAGGAAATCATCGGTAACGAATCCCAGGAACGCATGGGATTGGTGATCAGCAAGGAAAACCTGGAAACCCTGAAACGCATTGCGGACCGCGAACGGGCACCCTTGTATCAGGTAGGAGAGGTCACCGGAACTCACCGGTTTACATTCGAATCGCAAAAAACCGGCGCCAAACCAATGGACCTGGAAATGGACGACATGTTCGGCAGCTCGCCGAAAACCATCATGGCGGATAAAACCATTGATAGAAAGTACGGGCCTGTCACGTATGAAGTTGAAAAGCTTCACGAGTATCTGGAACAAATGCTTCAATTAGAGGCAGTTGCAAGTAAGGATTGGCTTACTAATAAAGTAGACCGTTGTGTGGGCGGCCACGTTGCCAAGCAACAATGCGCCGGCCCGTTGCAATTACCATTGAATAATGTAGGGGTAATGGCGCTGGATTTTCAGGGAAAAGACGGTATCGCCACTTCAATCGGGCACGCGCCACTTTCTGCATTAATTAATCCCGCAGCCGGAAGCCGCAATGCGATCGCCGAATCACTTTCCAACATCGTTTGGGCACCATTAAAAGATGGACTAACGAGCGTTTCACTTTCCGCAAACTGGATGTGGGCCTGCCGGAATGAAGGCGAGGATGCACGTTTATATAAAGCGGTGAAAGCCTGCTCGGAATTTGCGATCAGTCTGGGAATCAACATTCCGACGGGTAAGGATTCGCTTTCGATGAAGCAGAAATATAAGGATACCGAGGTGATTGCGCCGGGTACGGTAATTATTTCCGCAGCCGGGCATTGTGATGACATCACTGGGGTAGTTGAGCCGGTTTTGAAGAAAAGTGGTGGTGCGATTTATTATATCAATTTATCAGGAGATCAATATAAACTGGGCGGTTCGTCGTTTGGTCAGATCCTGAATAAAATTGGGGATGAAACACCTGATATTACCGATGCAGCTGCATTCAAAACTGCATTTAACACCATTCAGGAGTTAATTAAAGCCGGTAAAATTCAGGCTGGTCACGATATTGGCAGCGGCGGTTTGATCACGACTTTGCTTGAAATGTGTTTTGCGGACCGTGACCTGGGAGCTTCCATTGATTTGTCAGGTTTGGGAGATCAGGGTATAATTAAAAAACTTTTTGCTGAAAATATCGGTATCGTTTTCCAGGCCGACGAATCGGCGGAATCGGTTCTGGAAGCAAATGGAATAACTTTCCATAAGATAGGAACCGTTAATCTGGCTTCGACTCTGACGGTTAAAGATGCGTCGGGTAAATGGGATCTTGATATCGATAATCTGCGTGATGTTTGGTTTAAAACTTCCTATCTCCTGGATCAAAAACAAACCAAGCCGGAACTGGCGAAAGAACGTTTCGATAACTACAAATACCACGTACTACGCTACAAATTTCCAGCTCAATTTGATGGTAAAAAGCCGGTAATCGATGCTTCGAAACCACGTCCGAAAGCAGCGGTACTTCGTGAAAAAGGCAGTAATTCCGAGCGCGAATTGGCTAATGCGATGTTTCTGGCGGGTTTTGATGTAAAAGATGTCCACATGACCGATTTGATCTCAGGCCGTGAAACATTGGAAGACATTCAATTTATCGGCGCAGTTGGAGGATTTTCGAATTCAGATGTATTAGGTTCTGCAAAAGGCTGGGCCGGGGCATTTCTTTACAATGAAAAAGCGAAAATCGCGCTTGAAAATTTCTTTAAACGCTGGGATACTTTGTCGGTAGGCGTTTGTAACGGTTGCCAGCTTTTTGTAGAGCTTGGTTTGATCAACGACGGACACGACAACAAGCCGAAAATGCTGCACAATGCAAGCGGAAAACATGAGAGCATTTTTACTTCGTTGACAATCCAGCCAAACAAATCCGTAATGCTCTCAACCCTGGCGGGAAGTACATTGGGCGTTTGGGTATCTCACGGCGAAGGTCGTTTCGAGTTTCCATATACCGAAGACCGTTATAGTATTGTAGCTAAATATGGCTACGAAACGTATCCGGCATGTCCGAACGGTTCCGGCTTCAACACGGCGATGCTTTGCGACGAAACCGGCAGACATTTGGTGATGATGCCACACATCGAGCGCTCCCTTTTCCAATGGCATTGGGCAAACTATCCCGACGGAAGAAAGGATGAGGTTAGTCCGTGGATGGAAGCTTTTGTGAATGCGCGGAAGTGGATTGAAGGCAATCAGAAATAACTCGAAACGACATTAAACGTTTATACCCGCTTAACGGCGGGTTTTTTTATGATGAAAGACGTAGATTTGAAAACTGTCTCAAAACACACTAATCAAATCCTTCATTCAATGGAAAAGCAAGAGATCATTATTTATCGGGCCGAAAATGGTAAAAGCTCTGTGGTACTTTATGCCCGGGACGGAAACATCTGGCTAAGTCAAAATCAGCTAGCCGAACTTTTTGTCACCTCAAAGCAGAATATAAGCCTTCATGTTATTAATATTCTCAAAGAGAATGAGTTAAATGCGGATTCAGTTGTCAAGGATTACTTGACAACTGCTTCTGACGGCAAAAAATATGACGTTACCTTCTACTCTCTGGAAATGATTTTGGCCATCGGATTCCGCGTTAGAAGCAATCGTGGGACGCAATTCCGTCAATGGGCGAACCAGAATTTACGAGAGTATATTGTGAAGGGTTTCGTTATGGACGACCAGCGTTTGAAGGATCCTGACGGCAGGCCTGATTATTACGATGAGCTGTTAGCGAGAATACGGGATGTCCGGGCGTCCGAAAAGCGGTTTTATCAAAAAATACGTGACTTGTTCGCATTGAGCATTGACTATGATAAGACGGATAAGGCAACACAAATGTTTTTCGCGGAAACTCAGAATAAAATGCTTTATGCCATCACCGGCAGAACCGCCGCCGAAATTGTCGTGGACCGGGCCGACGCCACAAAGCTGAATATGGGCCTGACTAGCTGGAAAGGGGCGATCGTACGCAAACAGGACATTTTAATCGCAAAAAATTATCTCACGCAAGATGAAATAGACAGCCTAAACAGATTTGTAACTGTGTTTCTCGAAACGGCAGAACTCAGGGCAAAAAATCGTCAGCAAATCAAAATGGATTTCTGGAGGGAGAATGTGGACCGGATTATTGAATTTAATGACAAAGACTTACTTCAGGGCAGAGGCTCGATAAGCAATGAACGAATGGAGGAGCAAGTGTTCGACATATATCAGCAATTCGATTCCAGTAGAAAACAGAAGGATGCACATTTAGCTGATCAGGAGGATTTGGAAGAACTAAGAAAATTGGAACATCAGATAAAAGCTTCATCCAAGTGACATCAAAATGCATTAACCAATCTCCCCCAAAAACAACTCAATGTCACTCAGCCCCTTTTTTGTCGCGTAAGGTCTGAACAAATGCGCTTTCATCTTTAGATAATAATTCATTTGACTTCCCAGATTCTGGCGTTTTTCGGATAATACAGCTTCAGAAAGCCAGAATCTGTTTTGTATGCTGTTGCTGGAAATAATGAGCAATTCATCGTCGTCGGAGCTGAATTTCAAGTACTTGTTTTCTGCTAAGATCTTCATATCCCGGTGCAATCCGGCATGACGTTCGTTCCGGACTCCCTCATATTTCTCTGACATCTTCGGGTTTTGCTCCATTAAATGCACCATACTCAAATGAAGACACTGATATCTCAGGCCGTTTTCGAAAAGTAGTCTGCTCATTTTAAGAAAGTCATATAGACTTTTAACCGGGAAATCCTGGTGAATTTGCGAATTGGATTCAGAATATGTTTCGCTTAGCCGGAAAACCAGATCGTCTTTTGTCGGAAAATAATAGGTGAGATTTCCGATCCGCATGCCCAAATCTGCTGCCAGTTCGCGCATTCCGGCATATTCTATTCCTTTGAGGTTAAATATCTCCAATGCCCGTTTAATAATTTTTTCCTCGGTTGCATTCATTTTTTTAAAGTGATATTTGGTCAATGTCCTAAATGTATCTAATTTTAGGTCGTTGTCCAAAAATATAACTTTTTAACTTCATGACGAAATCATTTTCAAACCTCTTTCTGATTATGGCGTCGATCGCCTTTATCACCATCATCGGCGCGGCCATTTATGAACACGCCGCAATTGTACCCGTGTGGAGTATGGCGCCGCCCGTGTCGCTCAGCATGTTCCAGGGCGAGTATGGCATTCAACCGGCCAATTTCTGGATGCCGGTGCATCCGGTAACCATTTTGCTCCTCGCCGCTGCATTAATCGCCAACTGGAAGCTGCCGCGCCGAAAACAAATTTTAATCGTTTTCGGCGGCTACCTATTGATTCTTTTGATCACAGCTACCTATTTTGTTCCCGAATTGATAGCCATTACCACATCGGCATATTCCGTTGCTACGAGCGTCGACCTGACGGTGCGAGCAGACCTGTGGGAAAAGCTTAGCTTGCTGCGTTTGAGCGTGTTATTGATATTTGCTGGGATGCTTTTGCGGAGTTTAACCATACAAACCGAGGTCAGATAATGGAAAGTACAACCATCAAAAAGAAATATCCGGTGACGATCGATAATGGTCACGGCGAGCAACTTACTTTTCTGGGACGCGAAGTTCGCGACGGCGTTGAATATGTTCGGGTTGAAAATCAGGTAAGTCCGGGATCGGGGCCGCCGATGCATGTACATCACCAGCAGCACGAAAGCTTGCATATTCTGGAAGGTAAAATGGGGATCGAAGTCCGGGGTGAGCAGCCGTTTTTTTTGAATGAAGGCCAATCGGCCACATTCAAAGCCGGCATCGCCCACCGGTTCTGGAATGCCGGAACGACCACGCTCCGCTGTACCGGGGAAATCTGGCCGCCGTATAATATCGAGTATTTTCTCGGTGAGGTTTACCGGTCGAGCCGGGAAAACGGCGGAGGCCGCCCAGCTGCATTTGACGCGGCTTATCTGCTCTCGAAGTATCGGAGTGAGTTTGATATGCTTGGCATTCCGGCCTTTGTGAAGAAAGTTATTTTCCCGGTGGTGCTTTTTATTGGGAAGCTGCGGGGGTGGGATGGGAGGTTTAAGGGTGCGCCGGAGGCGCAGGCGGAATCGTCGAAGTAAGAAGTGGGGGAAAAATATTTCATTTGAAATATTTTTCCCAAATTGTCAGAAATAATCTCCACGGTAAAACTTACACATACTATGACAAAGCAAGACGCCATTCAAATTTTTGAAGACAAAAAAGTAAGAACTGTTTGGGATGAGGAACAAGAAAAATGGTTTTTTTCAATCATCGATGTCATTGAGATCCTGACCGATACGGATCGGCCGAGGAAGTACTGGAGTGATTTGAAAAGCAAATTGAAAAAGGAAGGTAGTGAGTTGTCCGATTTTATCGGACAACTGAAAATGCGTTCCTCTGATGGGAAGCTTTACAAAACTGATGTTGCTGATACTGAACAGCTATTTCGCCTGATCCAATCCATTCCTTCACCCAAAGCAGAACCTTTTAAACTCTGGCTGGCGCAAATTGCATCAGAACGCCTCGATGAAATGCAGGATCCGGAGTTGACTATCGATAGAGCATTGGAACAATATCTTCGGCTGGGTTATTCGGAAAGCTGGATAAATCAGCGTCTGAAAAGCATTGAAATCCGTAAAGAGCTGACCGATGAATGGAAAAGCCGGGGTTTGCAGGAAGGACTGCAATTTGCAGTGCTCACAGACATTATCACCAAAACCTGGGCGGGAAAGACTACGAAAGAATACAAAACCCTGAAAGGTTTGAAAAAAGAAAATCTCAGGGACAATATGACCAATACGGAGCTGATTTTGAATATGCTGGCCGAGGCGTCGACCAAGGATATATCGCAGGCCGTCAATCCTGAAACTTTTGAGCAAAGTAAAAAAGTCGCATATCAAGGCGGGAATGTCGCCAAGGTTGCGTTGAATGAGCTTGAAGCTCAAACAGGCAAGAAGGTGGTGACTGCCGGTAATGCTAAAACCGTTTTGGGCCGGGAAACTGAAGTTAAAGAGCTAGATTCGAGCAATTTAGGTTGAGTGCGTTCTTATGCATTAAACTTACTTACCCGTTTCAATCCACCTACAATTCTTCCTAAATAGAAGTTTCAACTAACGCTATCAATGACCGCCGAAACTCTCAACATCCAACTACTCGAACTTTATAAAAACTACATGCAATCCATTTACTCGCAAACCTGGAAGGACAATGTGTCTGCGCCGTTGCTGGTGCATGTTTTTGACGAGTATTGCGCGATGGAAAATAGAATACTTTTTGTGGGGCAGGAGACTTTTGGATGGCATTCAATGAGCAAAAAACCGAGTATTGCTGAGCTTTTGCTAATGTATAATGGCTTTCGGCTCGGCAAGCCCAGCGAGTTGCGCGACGGAAAGAGCCAACGCATATTATCAAGTCCGTTCTGGAACTTCTGCCGGACTACATTTTTCGATTTGAATCGCGATTTGGACGGAGTGAGCAAGCATACAAATGGATTTCTTTGGACCAATATCTCTAAGTTTGATTGCAACAGTACTACACCATCACCTGATCTGCAAGACCGGAACAAAGAAGGTTTTGAATTGTTGAAAGCCGAAATCGCTATTTTGAAACCGGATGTAGTAGTGTTTCTCACCGGCTCCAAATACGACGAACGCATTAATGCAGTCTTCAATCCCGTGCGGAAAACCATATTGCCCGAAGGATATTTATATCAACTTTTCACCAGCGACGGTTCTCTGCCGCTCCGTACTTTCCAGACCAAGCATCCCAGAACATTACTTGGCTCGCGTAGAAATAAAATGGAAAATCGGTATCGGGAGGTTTTGGGGAAGGTTGTTGAATGTGCGTTTTGTTGAGTCGGAGAAGTAGGTTTAATATTGGTTGTCGTTTTCAATTAAAAATCCTTTCTTCGAAAATACTTCAACACTTTCAATGAACGACGGAACCGATTACACGCCTTCCATTGATGAAAATCTGCTGGACATATCCGACAGAGAACTTTTGAACCTATACGAAACCAGTGGCATTGCCAAATGCGAAATACTGATTCAGGAACTAGACTTGGCGGCGGATCTTGATATTAGCTTCATGTTGGAAATTCATAGAACAGCTTTTTCTGAATTATATAGCTGGGCTGGCAAATGGCGAAATATTGAGGTTCAGGTTGGTAAGTTATCCCCACCGCATCCATCGCAGGTTCCGGCGTTGATGTACCAATTTGCCGACGATATCAATTACAGGCTTAAAAGGGTGGAGGAGAGGCAGGAGATTGCTGAGCTACTCACTTATTTGCATCACCGTTTTGTATGGATTCATCCTTTCAACAACGGTAACGGCCGCACAGCGCGATTGCTTTTGAATGCTGCTGCTATGCTTAAAGGTTTTGAACCAATACAATTATATCACCGAGAGGGGGAGGCAAGAATCAAATATATTGAAGCTTTGAGGGATGCAGATCAGGGCGATATGAATGCACTTACTGCCTTAATTCTTGTCGAACTTACGCCCCTTTAACTCCGCTTCCCGCAATAACGCGATTACGATAGCCTTGACCTGTGCCTCTGGCACCTGCTGATTTTCCAACGCCATACTACCACTCACAGATTCGGTGATCATTGAAGTAACATAGGCTTTTTGGCGTAGCTTGGCGTATTTTTCGAATAGTTTCATAGCTTCAAATATAATATTTTAGAAAAAATAACCCATTGTTTATTACTTAAATGACGATCGAAGAATTTTATAAGTTTAAAGGAGACTTAGCTTTTGAACTTTCGGCGTTGTTTGTCGATGACAATTACTGACGGCGATGTAATGGACGCATTATACATGTTGCATTCGGACGAGGATGATATGGAATGGATAGGAGATGTTTGGGATTTAGATATCACCTATAATCAAGCGTTGTCTGAATTGTCTAAGTTTGATTTAATATTTTGTTCAAAGCCATCGAAATCGATGAGGATTGGATTCCTTCCAATTTTGTGGTCAAAAAGAAGGCCAGGTTTAAACATCAGGAGACAATTTGGGTAATCCATAGATATGACGCTGATCCTTTTCCATCATTTCCGCACGCACATAATATGGAGTCGAACCACAAGCTTGATTTATCCACGGGCAAATGCTATGAGAAAAGACAGGTAATATACAGCTTCTCAAAAAAGGAACTTCTAGAAATTAGGGAAAGAGCTTCACAGGTCTATACTGAACGCCTTCCTGAACTTTTAATATAATATTGTTCTAACGGTGGCTGCCTCCTACCGTTAGAAAATTCCCCACCCCCCAATTTGCATCCCAGCAAATTTCTCCCGAATATGCGTCCTCCAAAAAAGTAGTCTTTATGAAAAATCTTGAAAGTTTTGCCCTGTTATGGTGTGAGGTCGGCGAAAGTCCCTCGAGCTTAGATTACTTCGCTTGGACACCTTAGGCAGGGCATTTTTTTTATCCATCCAAAAAAGTAGTCGTAATGAACAACAAACCAAACTCCCCAGAGTCTCCAGACTCGACGTGTATGGCCTACGGTGAACAGGTCAAAGAATTGCTGAGCGCCAGCTCGCCGGAAACATGGCTCGACCACCTTTGGACGATCTACACGGGCTACATGATTTCCATGAAGGAACAAGGTTACGATCCCCGTTCCGCCGATATCTTCGGGTCGTTTAAGGATCTGGTGTTTTTCTTTGAGAGGATGAAGCGGGCCGGGAATGATTGAATGAGTGAATGAGTGAATTTGAATGAGTGCGCCGTGGAACGCGAATGAGTGGGCGGGCGAGCCGGTTTGATGAATATTTTTACTACTCACGTTCTTCTATTTTCGCATTATCCCAACCAATGACCATACCCGACGGTCTACCACTATAAACACCAACCATAACTATAATGCGGAAACTCGTACTTTATATTGCGATTAGCGTCGATGGCTACATTGCGGCGCCGGGGGATGACCTGGCATTTTTACAGAAAGTGGAGAAAGAAGGTGAAGATTATGGGTATGCAGAATTTATGACGGAAGTCGATACGGTGATTGTGGGCCGGCGGACGCATGAATGGGTAATGCAGCATGCGCCGGACTTTTCTCACGATGGCAGAGAAACGTATATCATTACCCGTACGCCTCGGGAAAGCATTGGTAACAGGCATTTTTACACGGGCGATCTTGGCGAGCTCATTGCTGATTTGAAAGCGAAAGAGGGCAAAACCATTTTTTGTGATGGGGGCGCCGACGTGGTGCATCAGCTTCTGAAACACGAGCTGATCGACGAATTTGTCATTTCCATTATTCCCGTATTCGTCGGTAATGGCATCCGGCTTTTTAAAGATGGACGGCCGGACGGAGATTTGACATTGGTTAATGCGAAAAGTTTCGATACCGGATTGGTGCAATTGCATTATCGGCGAGCCTGAGCGGAAATCCGGGAAACGGTAGATCTTCCTGCCAAAAGCCTTAAATGGGTATGATGCAAATGAAACGGATGTCCGTGTATACGCTTGTGATAAGTCCGGATGAACGGATCGTTGGTCTGGTTCGGACATTGAAAAAGCGTTTGCAACAGCAGCTTGGGCGTAATTACGGCAGTGTCAATTCCGCCGCGCACATGACGTTGATTTTGTTTTTAGCCCATGATGAAAATTATCCACTCATTTTAGCGGAGTTCAAACGGGTGCTGGCGGGATTGGCGCCGTTTCAAGTTGCATTGTCGGGGTTCGGAGAATTTGCCGACCGGCCTGAATGCGTTTTCTACATTCAACCGGATGACGATTCGGTAGACATAATCCTGGAACGATGTAAAGAAATGGGCACCAATTTCAGTAAGTTTTTGAGACGGACCCACACCGATAAATGGGACATCGTCGGCAGGAAAAAGCCGCATATGAGCGTGGCGCGCTCGCTGACTAAATCGGAGCTTGATGTCTGCAAAGAGTTATTGAATGAAGATTTTGTGGCAGAGTTTCAATGCAATGCATTTGCCATTCGTAAACTCAATGAAGAAAAGGGGCAGTATGAAATTGTTGATATTATTCCTTTGCTTGGTCACGAGTATATGGCGGGGCAGCAGATGCGGTTGTTTTGAGTAATAAAATTCTTACTGGCACGTACTAAGCGTAGCCTTTACGCGGTAAGGCTTTGCTCTAACCATCCGGATGTTGTTGAATTCTCCAATAACCATGGTGTCGTCCGCAGGAATAATGCCCCGCTTTATCCAGTTGCTTACTGTCTCCGTATTTTTTATATCAAAGCGTTTGCAATACTCCTTAATTGTCACCCATTCAGTTAAATCCAGCACTTTTTCTTTTCTGATTAGGACTTCACTACCTGCATGAATCGCCTGATCCGCTTGTTCCATTAATGCAAGTACTCTTGCCCGAAATTCATCTTTTGCTTCCATACTTCATTTGTTTAGTTGTCTACTTTCGTTCCTCCACAGCATAACTCCATTCTGAAAATCACTTGCTACTATGTTACGGGCTAAATGCAGGCTGGTCACAAAAATGTCAACGCATTTTGAATGAAAGGCGCCGCCGCTTATTTAAAGGACTTAGGATTGCAAAACGGATGCGTTTGTACGAGCCTTATGTTCTCCTGTTTTGAATTCTTTGCAGCTTTTCCGTATTTCGAATTTCGTCCAAAATTTGAAATGCCATGGAACAGTATTCCCTCGCCATTATGCCCAGCCTCGAAATTGCCAGTCAGGTGGCGGAGATGAAACAGCAATATCGCATCGCGGTCGGCAGAAGCTATGGCAGCGCGAATGCGGAGGCGCATATTTCTCTGGACGGGTTTGATGCGGATGAAAACGACTACCCATATATTCTGGCTGAATATCGCCGAGTTGTCTCGGAGTTGACTCCTTTTGAAATCCGGTTTTCCAGCTTCGGTGATTTCGATCGCGCTAATTATTCTGCTTTTTACATTAAGCCAACGGAGGAAACTTCGGCTGCGATCCGCGAGAGAAGTGAAACGGTCATGAAGAATTTTGATAAAAAACTAAAAAAGCAATACACCAAAAAATGGGCCGACGAATCGAAAAACCCGCATATGACTATCGGGCGGCGACTCACACGCGAGTGGATTGGACTTGCTTACTCTATGTTTACAGAATACGAGGCCGCATTCCTCTGCGATGCATTTGTAATCCGCAAGTTCCATGAGAAACGGCGGCAGTATGATGTGGTGGATGTGTTACCGTTAGTTGGTTCACCTGCGGTTCAGTTGGATTTGTTTCAGCCTTGACTAACCTATTTTCAGCCAGCCGGTAATGCTCATTCGTGCCTTGTTTGTCAATAGTACCTCATGTTCCAGTTCACTGCTTTTGAAGAACACGGTTTTTCCATTAACGGGAGCGATATCCTGCTCGTGGTCGTCGTGGTAAATCCTTAGCTCGCCGCCGTCGGTTTCCTGCCAGTCTGCATTTAAATACGTGATCATCGAATACTGCCGGCTTGGATTGTTGCGAAATTGATCCAGGTGTTTTTTATAAAAGCTGCCGGCCGGGTATAAAGCGTAATGAAATTCGTAACCTGTAATGCCGGTGTAACAAGTCTGGTTGAGATGAAGAACAAAGCTGTCTATGAGATCGAAAAATTGGTTTTCGAAAGGGTCGTTGTGCTTTCGGTCCAGCCAATAGATCATATCTCCACGGTACAATTTGTCTTGCACGATGATTTTTTCGTTACCTGTACCTGCCGATTGAAACTGGTCATCGGCGAACAATGCCGACAAGTTACGTTTCAGTTGGGCGGCCAATGTCTCGTTCAGGAAATTTTCGGCTATCCCCACTTTATTGTGGATGTAGCTGTCGATGAGGGTGTTAAAGATCGTTCGCAATCTGTGAAATTTAGCGGATAAGCCCGGAGCAGGAATTAGTGAAGATAAAGTCTATTAATTTTTATTCATACAAAACCTGGCAATTTGTACAGAAATAACTCCGTCGTTTTGTTTTGCCCAAATACTCTTTGTGGAAAGGAATGTTGCACCTCGGGCAAGTCTTTTTGGTGTGCGCGAGCCAATGCTTTTTTAATGTAAATTCCTTTTTCCATTCCAGAAAGTCGAAAGCATAATTCCGTGTTTCTGTCACCATTTCTTTCAGCTTCTTATCCGGAAGTTTTACCACGGTGTTGAGCGGATGGATACGGGCCCGAAAAAGGACTTCGTTTTTTATGATGTTCCCGCTTCCCGCGAATATATTCTGATCCAGCAATGCGTCGCAAACGAGCATACCAGGATTTGCTTTCAGTTTTTTTAATGCATTCGCCGATTTCCAGGAATCCGACATGATATCACCCGACCAATCGTAAATTTTGTCCGCAGGCTCCTCAAAGATCTGAACGGAGCAGGCGTAAAAGTTCAATTCATCCTTATCGAAAATCAGACTCAGTCGTGGCGGCGTTTTCTTTTGCTCGTTGATGAGGTAGCTGCCAAAAAGCAAAAAATGGATCCGAAGTGTGAATTCGTCAAAGCAGATCAGGAAATGTTTTCCCCAGGAGCGGAAATCAGTCACTTTCTGATTGATCAGCCTGTCTTTATCGATTTTTGTATTGCCCTCAACATGCCTGATCACCTTACCTTCGAGGTTAAGCTGATCTATGGCTTCTTTCAAAATTACAATGGATGGTCCTTCCGGCATGGCATGCTTATTATATTATCAGCTAGTATCAACATCTAAAAAATGCGAGCCATGCGGAATTTCATGATTACGATTGCATCCATAAGCGAAGAAAACACCATTACATTTGAGCGTCACATCATCCAGAATGATACGTTTCCAAGTAAGTCGTATATTACCAACGTTGTAAACCGCGGCGGGCCGGAGCAAGTCAGAGGTGAGGTGATTTCAATCGTTGAAATTTCTGATCAGGATGTAATCGACTATGAAGGAGTTGAGTGAAATTATTTTAATGTATCCATTATTTTCTGCTTAACTAGCTACTATGGGGCTGTTTTACAAAAAAACAAAAGGGGTTACAAGTGAAGGTGCCGAGTGGCTGCAGGGACGCGCCGCGTATCCTTTTTACATCAAAGCCCCCATGTCGCTCATCGGCATCTATCTTTTCTTCTACATTCTGTTTTTGTTACAGGATATCATTGTCCCATTTGCATTTGCGGGGTTACTTGCGATTCTTCTCAATCCGCTCTACAACCGTTTTCAAAAGTGGAACTTTAATAAGATCCTGGCCATTTTTCTAACGATATTTCTGGCGGTACTGGTTGTGGCGGGGATCATGTTTTTTCTTTCATCTCAAATTGCCCAGTTTGGCGAAATGATCCCGCAGCTGACCAAAAAAGCGGCCATGCTGATTGGTAACCTGCAAAAATGGTTGTCGGAAAGTTTCGGAATGTCAACCGCAAAGCAGCAAAGTATGGTGGAGGAAGCTATGAACAGCAGTAAGGCGTATGTTGGAAAGACATTAAATACCGTTTTCGGCGTGATCAGCTTTTTTATCCTGATTCCACTTTATATTTTCCTGCTTTTATTTTATAAACCACTGATCCTGAACTTCATATTTGAAGTGTTCGATGAAGATAATTCCGATCAGGTAGCGGAAATTTTGAAGGAAACCAAAGGTGCCGTGCAGAGTTACATTGTCGGACTGATGATTGAGACGACAATAATAGCTGTACTCAATTCCACGGCGCTGCTGATCCTCGGTGTGGAATACGCGGTTTTGCTTGGCGTGATCGGGGCAATTCTGAATCTCATTCCGTATGTCGGCGGTCTGGTTGCAATTGCATTACCGGTACTGATTTCATTCATCACCGAAGATGGATACACTACTCCGTTACTGATCATCGGCGCTTATGTTCTGATCCAGTTTGTTGACAACAACATCATCGTTCCAAAGGTTGTGTCCTCGAAAGTTTCTGTTAATGCGCTCATTTCCATTCTGGTAGTGTTGCTTGGCGGAACGTTGTGGGGGGTGAGCGGAATGTTTTTATCAATTCCTTTTGTAGCCGTACTTAAGATTATTTTCGACCGGATCGATGAATTGAAACCCTGGGGTAAGTTATTAGGTGAAAAAATGCCGGATCACGCGCCCCCCAAGGTTGTCAATCCAAAAGAAACGGGGAGTAAAGAATAACCAATGTCCTATTTAACACCATCAAAAAAGGCGTCACTCTCCCGAATGACGCCTTTTTACGATTATTTGAAATCAATAAGTCAGTTTCTGAACCGTTCCCAGTGCGTAGCTCAGCAGGTAGAATTCTTTGGGGCCGCTGCGTTTAATGTCGGTCGGCATCATTTGATTGTCCAGCAGAACATCTCCGCTTTCATTTCGGACTGTACCAGAGAAAGGAGTGAACTCACCCAATTTCAGATCGAACTTCGCAAGTGAAATGACGAGTGGTTTTTTGCCGGCAGTAAGTGTCAGGTGCGTCAGCGTAGTGAAATTCTCTCTGTAGATTTTGACAACACCCGATGTAGATACCTCAAAAATTTTCGCAGAATTCTCGAAAAATGGGCCACCTGAAAGTGTGCTTACCAAAAACTTGGTACCATCGAAGACGATGCCCGTTGCAACTGCATCGGTTTTCGGTGCCACATCAGGGATTTTAGCAAAAAAAGTAAACTCTTTTGTATTCTTATCTCTTTTGAAAATCGCATTTGCACCGGCATCCGTCATGTACAAATGTCCGTCAGGTCCCAGTGTAAGGCCATATAAATTGGAATTAAGCGGATCCGTGAATGAAAATGATTTCACGAAGGGCCCATGTTCTTCGAAAGGGATCAGGTTCAAGGCCATTGGAAGATCGCCAGCTTTGAAGTTGGATACGTCAGCAATATAAAGCTTGCCTTCAATCCCGTGCAGAATAAATAATGTGCCTTTGTCATAGAGCACGTGGCTGATGCCTTCCACAGCCTCATTGCCTTTCGCTGATTTGAATCCTTCCAAAACAGTTGTTTTTTGCCCACCTGGTGTGATCATCACAATGGCGCCATCGTCTTTACCGGTTCCGGCCTCAGAAACCCACAGGTTTCCTTTATCATCGACATCCATTCCGATAGGAAAGCGCAGGCCGTTTGCAAAAGGGGCGGCGGTAAGCGAAGTAGGTTCGGGGATTTGTTCTTCAGGCAGTTCGTGGTCCACGCAACCGAGGACGCCAACGAAAAGTAGAAGATAAAGGGATGCAGCTTGTAAATAGCGTTTTTTCATAATGTTGTTTAAATGAACGTTGGCAGGATAATTACTCCTTAATTTTAAAATATTACCATCCCAAACTTAATTATTTAAAGGTCGGTTGTCTTTAACAATGGCGGTTTTATAACCAGTCTCTTATTAAACGGTAAATCTGCGGTCACATCGCGGGAGATCTGAAACATTCCAATTAAGTTTACAAAATCACTGCCCACACATTTCTATCTCAATCTGCATTTCCAAATGACACAGGACATTCACCAACCGTTACCCAAAGCATATCAGGCAATCGACGTGGCGACAAAAGAGTCCGGCTTTACCATGGCTTCGGACATTTACACGTGTTCCCTGCTGAAAACGCTTGCATCATCGAAGCCCGGAGCTAAGTTCATAGAGCTTGGGACCGGCACCGGACTTTCAACTTCCTGGATACTCGACGGCATGGATGAAGGATCAACGCTGACTTCGGTTGATAACGAGGCTGCTTTTCTCAAAATCGCGGAGGATCATCTGGGCAGCGATCCCCGCCTGACTCTGGTACACAGCGACGGCGCAGATTGGGTAGCAAGCCATTCCGGTGAAAAATTCGACTATATTTTCGCAGACACCTGGCACGGAAAGTATTTGATGCTAGACGAGGTTTTAGATATGCTGAACATCGGTGCATTTTACATCATCGATGACATGATGCCTCAGCCAAACTGGCCGGAAGGCCACGATGTAAAAGCCCGGAATCTGGAAGATTACCTGGATTCCAGGAGCGATCTGGTAGTAACCAAGCAAATCTGGGCGACCGGGATTATTCTGGCCGTAAAGATTTGATCGTGCCCCCGACCCGTGGGAGGGGGCTTTTGGTGGGCGTACTAGCATTCGTGCAAATTCGTGTATTCGTGGCTTAATTCACTCCGACTTGAGTGACTTCGCCGGATTCATCACCGCAGCCCTGATCGCCTGCGAACTAACCGTGGCAAACGCAATGGTAATAGCCAAAAGTCCTGCAACCACGAACATCCACCATTCGATATCGATCTTATAAGCAAAATCGTTCAGCCACTGTTTTACTCCATACCATGCAATGGGAGAGCCAATTACGATGGAGATTAATACCAGTTTCAGGAAATCCTGAGATAGTAACTTCACAATGCTGCCGACCGTCGCCCCGAGTACTTTTCGAACACCTATTTCTTTGGTACGCTGGGCAATGGTGTAAGATGACAGACCAAAAATCCCGAGTGAGGCGATCATTACGGCAAGTAGCGAAAAGAAGCTCGAAATTTGTCCAAAAATCCGGTCGTCTTTATATTGCTCGTTGAACTTTTCATCCATGAAAAAATAGTTGAAGTTGTTTCCGGGAAACAGTTCATCGTATTTCTGTTTCACTAAATCAACTGAGTTACCAATGTCAGCTGTGTTGATCTTGATGGAAAAGAAACCCGATAATGTGTAAAACGGAGCGAAAACGATAGGTTCAATGGCATGTTTGAGTGACTGCTGATGAAAGTCACTCACCACACCCACAATGTTCCATTCTTTACCATTAAACTCAAATTTCTGCCCGGCAGCTTGTTCGGCGCCTTTGAAACCTAGCAATTTTGCTGCTGAAAGATTTAAAATTGCATTGGTCACTTTGTTGCCATCGGCATTCGAGTCCGTAGGTCGGAAGTTACGGCCAGCCAGCATTTTAATCTGATAGGTTTCGAAAAATGCGGGATCAACCGGCATCCGGCTAAAAGTGACGCCTTTTGAATCATTGGAGCCGATTCTTTTAAAATTAAAGCTCCTGCTCAGCCGGTTGCCAAACACATTGGCCGATGCACTTGCTACTTTCACAGAAGGAATGCGTTCCAGTTCTGTTTTAAAGGCATTGATCCGGTCGATTGCTGTTGAGTCCCATCGGGTGAGCTCTGGCCCGCGTATCACCAGCACCCGATCCATATTGAAGCCAAGATTCTCCTCTCGCATGAATTTCAATTGTTTGAAAACAATGAACGTCCCGATAATCAGAGCGATGGAGGCTGTATATTGGAAAACGACCAATGACTGACGCACCCATATGCCCTTTGTTGACCTTTTGAATGAACCTTTCAAAACCTGAATAGCCTTGAATGCTGATAATGCAAATGCGGGATAGAAGCCGGAAAGCAAAATGCCGAGTGTAAAAATACCAGCCAGCACCAGCGGCATATATATTCCGCCAAAACCATCGCCTGTGAGCAAAGACAAAGACAAAGGCCGTTCGATAAGCTGGTTCAAAATGGGCTGCAATGCGACAGTTAGTGCAATTGCCAAAATGAATGCAAGCAGGTTAAGCAGCAAGGATTCAGATAAAAATTGCCAGATCAGCTGACCGGATGTTGCGCCGGCTACTTTACGTACACCGACTTCTTTGGCACGTTCCAGCGAGCGAGCCGTTGAAAGATTAATATAATTGATCCAGGCAATCAAGAGAATGAATGCAGCAATGATCAGCATCGTCCAGACAGCCTTGCCGCTATTTACTTTCCCAATCTCATATTCATAATCCGAAAACAAATGCGCCTTTTTGAGCGGTTGCAGGAAAAACTGCTCCTCGCTGCCCGTAACCTTGTCCCCCTTAAAGTAGCGCCGACTGAACGCCGGGAATTTCTTTTCCAATTTAGCCACATCCGCACCCGGTTTCAGCTTAACGTAATGCCACATATCGGAGCTTTCGAAACCAGCTCTTACCCATTCACCCCAGGTTTTAGCAAGCGTTTCATACGACATCAGCACGCCATACTGCAAATGTGACGCCGCCGGGAAGTCCTTCATGACGCCGGTGATCTGATAAGGCTCGGTATCCTGATCTATCCGGATGCTTTTCCCGATCAGCCCGGCATAATCGTCCGGAGTTGCAAGGAAAATCCGTTTCGCATTGCTCTCAGAAATGACAATAGATCTGGGAGCTTTAAGCACGGTTTTTGGATTTCCGGTAATAAGTGGGAATGTAAAAACAGAAAGAAAACGGTCATTGACATAAGCGCCTTTTTCTTCAAAAATTTGATTGTCTTTTTGCAAGCTGAACGTACCCGGGTTCCCGATGGTCGTGTAAGATTCAATTTCATTAAAATCTTTCATCATTGAAGGAGCCACGCCTGGATAGGTAATGGTACCATGCTGGATCAGCTTTCCTTGCTGAAAACGGTCGTTGGTAATGCGGTAAATGCGGTCGCTATCTTTGTGAAACTGGTCGAAACTGAGCTCGAAACTCACATATTGCAGGATCAGCAGGCAAGCCGTGATCCCTACAACCAGACCGGTAAGATTGACAAAGGAAAAAGCCTTGTTTTTCCACATATTGCGCAGGGCAATTTTGAAATAATTTCTGATCATAAATGTTTGCAGGAATGAAGGTTGCGGGTATCTGCTTTTTTCTTTTTTGAATGCAAACGGCCGGATCATACTCAGTACATCAACCGCATAACGGAACCGCGCATTGCCAACATTGCCCGATCGGACACGCTGGTAGTAAAGTTCTTCCAGATCACCTTCCAGTTCCTCCACCAGATGCGCCGAGCAGAAGATCCGCAGCAGCCGGTTTGGCCATTTTGGAGGTGCAGTGTCGCGGTTGTTTTTCATCGTTATTCGCTTCTGAGACTTTTGACCGGGTTCAGTAACGCAGCTTTAATACTTTGAAAACTGATCGTAGCAAATGCAATGGTAGCTGAAAGCAATGCGGCTGCCACAAACACCCACCATTCGATATCTGTCTGATATGCAAAGTTTTGCAGCCATTTATGCATGCCAAACCAGGCGAGGGGAGAGGCAATGATGAACGCCAGCAAAATCAGTTTCAGGAAATCTTTGGACAGTAACCCAACAATGCTGCCGGTCGAGGCGCCCATTACTTTACGGACGCCGATTTCCTTGGTGCGCTGCACTGTACTATATGATGCGAGGCCTAGCAAACCGAGACACGAAATGAAAATGGCGAGTACTGCAAAATGAAGAAACAACTTTTCAAAACGCTCGTCGGCCCGGTACTGGCGGTCGAAATATTCGTCCATGAAATAATAGGTAAATGGCTTTTCGGGATTTTGCGCTTTCCATTCTTTTTCAATGCTGGTCAATGTCTGTTTTACATTGCTACCTTCGATTTTTACTGAAAGCAAATTCCCATTCCAAAAATCCAGAAAACGGAAGGTGAGAGGCGTAATGCTTTCTTGTAAAGATTTGAAATGGAAGTCTTTGACTACACCGATGATCGTTCCCTCTCGTCCCCATTGTTTGTATTTTCTCCCAAGTGCGTCTTGCGGGGACTGGTAACCGAGCATTTTCGCAGCAGCTTCATTGATGACCAATGCTTTGGAACTATCCGAGCCAAATGATTTTAAAAACCCGCGTCCGGCAGCCATTTTCAGGTCATATTGTTGTAAAAAATTGAAATCTACACTGTACACTGCCAGGTTACCGCTCTGCATTTCGCCTTGCGCATTCTCAATTTCGGAGTAGGCCTCATTGTTTTTAGAACCCGGCACATTCGTCGACGCAGCTGTGGATTTCACGCCGCTGATATTGAGCAGCGACTCCTGAAAAGCATTGCGTTTTTTGTCGGTATCACCATGGATGACAAGCATTTGATCTTTTGAAAAACCAAGATCGCGACTGCGCATAAAATTGACTTGCTTGTAGACCACGATCGTGGCGATAATCAATGCAATCGAAACGGCAAACTGAGCTGTTACCAGACCTTTTCGAAGTAAAATTCCTTTCACGCTCGTTGTAAACCTGCCTTTTAACACTACGACCGGATCGAAAGAAGACAGGACAAATGCAGGATAAATACCTGCAATGCACCCAATCAGGAGCGCAGCACTGAATAAGCCGGCTACGAATTGCCAGTTGTTAAGAATACCGGTACTGATGCTTTTTCCTGAAAGATCATTGAAAAATGGAATCGAAACGGCCGATAGCAAAACCGAAAAAGCGAATGCAATGATGCATAGCAGAACGGATTCACTGATAAACTGCCGCGTCAAAAGCGAACGTGCAGCACCGACGGCTTTCCGAACGCCAACTTCCCGGGCACGCTCAGCAGAACGCGCGGTGGTCAGATTTATGAAATTAATGCAGGCAATAAGCAGGATAAAAATCGCGACTACCGAGAAAATGTACACATTATTCAGGCTGCCCGATTCCTCGGCTTCGCGTTTCGAATGTAGATAAATGTCGAGAAGCGGCTCTAATACAAACGATATCGCCATTTTGTTCTCGCGCATCATCTGTCCCGCATGTTTTTCTATAAACGGCGGGAAATTTGCGGCGAATTTTTCAATGTTTATGCCGGGCTTTAGAAGCAAATAAGAAGTAGTACCAAACGCTCCCCAATCCTTGTCGATACCTTTATTAAACCGCTCGGTGTAGGAGCTCATCGAAACAAATAGGTCACCCTTAATCTGCGAATTTGCAGGAGCTTCCTTCATAAGGCCGGTAACCGTGGCGGGTACACCATCATCGCCGAGAAGCAAAGTCCGACCCATCGGATCTGAATCGCCGAAATACTTTTTAGCTGTTTTTTCGGTGAAAACAACACTCATCGGATCTCTCAATGCTGTTTTCGGATCTCCTTTAATCAACTCAAAATCAAAAACATTGAAAAGTGAACTGTCGGCAAAAACGGTTTTTTCTTCCTTGAATTTAAGGTCACCGTTTCGGACCAGAAAATTTCGGGTAGTGACGCGGGTAAATGCTTCAACTTCCTCAAATTCATTTTTCAGATTCGGTGCAAATGCCCAGGAACTGATGCTGTAATTCAAAGTCTCGGAAGTGGTTTTCAGATCCGTCGACAGTCTGTAAATACGATCCGCTTTTTTGTTAAAACTGTCGTAACTCAACTCAAAATGTACATATAATGCAATCAAAAAGCAGGCCGACATACCCACGGACAGCCCCATTACATTAATGAATGTGAATGTTTTATGTTTCCAAAGATTTCGAAATGCGATCTTAAAATTGTTTTTTAGCATGGCTGGTTGATGGTAGGCAGGCTGGGGATATGAATTTTTCTTTCTTTTAAACGCAAATGGTCTGAGCAGGCTAAATGCATCAATCATGTATCGGAAACGTGCTTTTTGAATACCGACGGATTTGACACGCTGACGAAAAAGTTCTTCCAGATCACCGTCCATTTCTTCCATTAAATGATCGGCACAAAGTAAATGCAGCAGCCAGGTGGCCCATTGAGGAGGATTGGGAGCAGAGTTTGGTTCCATTGTCAGGCCGGTTTTGGAATATTGTCCCACATCCTGTTCCGAATCTCACGAATCGTATCCAATGCCCTGGTACCGGCCATTGTTACGGTAAAAAGCCGTTTGCTGCGCCCGCCACGCTCGGCAGTAGCGCCACCCATTCGTGAAGAAAGCAGGCCTTTTTCTTCCAGCCGGTGCAGTGAGGCATGCACCGCGCCCAGATTGACGGACCGGCCCATTTGCTGCTCAATTTCATTCGTAATCGCCGCGCCATACGCATCCCCAGCCAGGATCGCGACAGCCAGCAAAACAATTTCTTCAAACTCGCCAAGATAGGTTCCTTTCATGTTTTTTCGAGGTCTACCGGATTACTTCCCTAAATGTATAACAAATCCCTTGCCACATTTGAAATCCTCCTTTTTGGAGTTTTGAGGTGGATTTACGTTGGATGCATTGTTCGAATGCGGACAATTGCATTTGTGTGCGGACACGGTTGCAATGCAGTTACGAATCCGGCTTGACTGTTTTTTAAAAAGTGGAGAGCTGCATTTCAATTTAGAGTAGTTATCAGGAGTTGATGAGTTTATTTAGCGGGCAAATTTTTATTTTTTTATCATGCTAAAAATTACATTAAGTCTGCTATCCGCATTTCTGATCCTATATTGGAATGGACTAGGTACGCAGCATTCTGAACAGTCTCATTCTGAGGTTTTCATAAAAGCCGATTCGCTTCCGAATGCGTCGGCATGGCCATCCGAATTATCGGTAACTCCGTTCGCCGGCCCGGATCTGACTCCAAGCCCGGCGTGTCTTGCCGTGGCACCAACCGGCGAAGTGTACGTGGGTGTAGATATGATCGGCTCACTCGGCAAGGATCCGGGAAAGGGGAGTATCGTCAGACTGGTGGATACCAACAACGATGGTAAAGTGGACAAGCACACCACATTTTCAAAAGTCGATGACCCGAGAGGCATTATCTCGCTGGGTGACCAGCTTTTTGTTTTACATACCACTTTTTCTGAAGAGACGAAAAAAGCGTCCGGCATGGACCTCGTAGTATTTGAAGATAAAAACCATGACGGTTTGGCGGATGGTCCTTCCAAACCTTTAATCCAAAATATTTGCTCGCCAAAGTTTCTGCAAAGTCGCGGTACCGACCACGCCACCAATGGAATACGGATGGGGATCGATGGCTGGATTTACATTGCCGTTGGTGATTTTGGATTTACGGATGCGATTGACCGTTCAGGCAAAAAAATGACGCAGCTTGGTGGCGGGATCGTACGCGTTCGGCCGGATGGTACCGAAATGGAGGTTTATACCCACGGAATGCGGAACATATATGACGTAGCGATCGATCCTTATATGAACGTTTTCACCCGCGATAACACCAACGACGGTGGCGGCTGGAACATCCGTTTCAGTAACCAGATCCAATCGGGCGAATATGGCTATCCGGTTTTGTTCAAGAATTTTACCGAAGAAATCATTCCTGCATTGATCGACCTTGGCGGCGGATCCGGAACAGGATCCTTATTTATGGACGATCCCAACTGGCCTGCAAAATACAACCGTGTGCCAATGATGGCAGATTGGGGCAGGAGCCAGGTTTACGTTCATCGCGTTACAGCCGATGGTGCGAGCTTTACGCAACAAGAAGAGGAATTTGTGAAACTGGCGCAGGTGACCGATCTGGATATTGATGCGTCGGGCCGTGTTTATCTGGCAGCCTGGGATGGAGCCGGATATTCGGGTAATCCAAATAAAGGATTTGTGGTACGCGCCGTTCCCAGAACGTGGCAGTATAAGCCATTTAAAGATGTTAAAAAATCATCCGCAAAAGAGTTAGCGGCATTATTAAAGTCAGAAAGTGCGGTTCAGCGGCTGGCGGGGCAGCAGGAATTGTTAATGCGTTTTCCGAAAGAGGCTGCGGATGCTTCCTGGAAAATTGCTGCTGACAAAAATCTTCCATTGTACATTCGCGTCGCGGGGATATTTACCTATGCACAGGCAGCGGGTAAGAATGGGATCGCGAACCTTGTGAGGTTGACTGATGACAGCACTGTTCGTGAATTTGCATTACGGGCACTGGCGGACCGAAAACCGAATCTGGAAAAAGTGCCGATTGAGCCATTTCTGAAAGGGATCAAAGATGCTTCTCCCCGGGTACAGATTGCGGCTACGGTTGGTCTGGGCCGGCTTGGACGCATTGAGGCAGCGCAACCGTTGCTGGAAGTAAAGGTACCTTCGTCGTTTGTTTCTCCGGCAAAAGGAACAGAAGGTCCGCACGCCACACCAAATTCCGCCATAATTCCGGCACATATCGCAGTGAGATCGTTGGTGGCAATCCATGCCGTTGATGCATGTGTGAATGCAATCGGTACCGAAAATTCGACCATCGCATTATGGGCATTACGCTATATGCATGATCCCAAAGCGGTTTCCGGGCTGATCGCAGCGTTTGAAAAAGCAAAAGATGAAGGATTGAAGGATCAGATTTTAACAACGCTGGGCAGATTGTATAAAGTAGAGGCGCCGTACGATGGTTCGTGGTGGTGGAGTACCCGCCCGGATACGCACGGACCTTATTACAAAGCCGTTACTTGGGAATCTTCTGATGCGATCAAGAGCTTTTTAATGCAGCAATGGACGAAGGAAGATGAAGAAGGGAAAAAATTCTTTGCTGAGCTGAATGGCCGCCAGCGAATGGGAATTGATGAGTTCGGCGGTGAAGACATTGTGGTGGAAAAGCAGGAATTGAAAATCGATCTCAGTAAAATCAGTAATAAAAAGGGACAGATCGGCGAAAATTCGATTGAAGACGTGATGCTTGCCATTGCTAAAATCGAGGGGGATCCAGCAAAGGGAAAACTGTTATTTACGAAACAAGGCTGCGTCGCGTGCCACAGTATTAGTAAAAACGGGCCGTTGAAAGGACCTTATATGGGCCAGATTGGCTCGATTATGAACCGGGAACAGATCGCTGAATCCATTCTGAAACCAAATGCATCCATTTCACAAGGTTTTGCCTCCGTATTGATTACAACCAAGGATAAAATGAGCTATATGGGCTTTGTGTCCGAGGAATCTGCGGAGAAACTGGTTTTGCGGGACATTACCGGTGCCGTATATACTTTCAAAACGGCCGACATTGTGACGCGGAAGGAAATGGAAAATTCGATGATGCCTCCCGGGCTGGCGAATGAATTGTCTTATGAAGAATTTGCTTCGCTGGTTACCTTTTTGTCACAGCAGAAAAAATAACTCTCTTCAAAATAGCCTCTTTGAAATTGTAGAGAGTAGTTTAAAACTGTACGGTAGTTTTGCCGGCAAGATATTCATTACTCAACGTTATAATTCGGTTAATCCCTGGCGCTACTGCGTCAGGGATTTTTTTGTTTGATCGTCCTGAAACCCCATTCAAAAAGTCCCGTTTCCACCTCCTGTAAAAAAGCATCAATGCCTATTTTTATCTGCTGAAATCAGAGAGGAATAATATGGTAAAACAAAAAGGAACTTTGAAGATCTGTCTTAATGGACATAAATACTACAAAAGTACCGATTGCCCGACCTGCCCGGTTTGTGAGGCAGAGCATAAACCGGAGACCGGATTTTTGTCTTTACTAGCCAATCCCGCAAGGCGGGCATTGGAAAACAATGGAGTCTCGACCTTGAATCAATTGTCAAGGCTCACGGAAAAGGAGGTTTTGAAATTTCACGGAATGGGGCCAGCATCTATGCCGGTACTTAAAAATGCATTGGAGAAGGCAGGATTAGCATTTACTTTAACGGAAAAGTAAGACATAACAAACATGGAAAATCAGAAATTACAATGCAATGCGGCGATTCAGATTTCGAAGACGCGGCACGAAGTATTTGAAGCGATCGTTGATCCGGAAGGAATGTCTAACTACTTCATTGCCAATAGTAACGGCCGAATGGAGGAGGGTAAGAACCTGATCTGGCACTTTCCGGAAATGGATACAGATGTGCCTGTAAAAGTGGGAAAGGTCGAAACAGACAAGCTGGTTTCCTTTTATTGGGGCGAAGATGGGAAGGAGTTGCTGGTTGAAATCGTGCTGGAAACGTTTCAGGATGCAACCGTTGTGAAAGTCAGTGAAAAAGAAATGGATAACGACGAGGCAGGGATTGCCTGGGTAAAAGGCAACACAGAAGGTTGGGCGAATTTTCTGGCCTGCCTGAAAGCCTATCTCGAATACGGGATTAACCTAAGAAAAGGGGCATTCGGCTGGCGGTTCCAGTAAATGGTAGAAGTAATTTTTGTTTAGTAATCGGGCCAGAAATGAAGATTGTATTGTTTGCGATGCTTGCAATGGCTGGAATAAAAACATTCTATGCTGAGACAGTCATGGAGAGACACGGTTCATCAAAAATTCGCGGCAGATTTGTTCTCGATGGTGCCACCTGTGCAGGTTTTGAATTTTTCAGTGATAAAGAAATTATCTGGCGTAACGAGATCACGTGTTCGGAGCCAGACACGATGCTAGTTCACTGGCTGGACGAAAAATCTTTTTTAGTGAAAGACAAAAGGCGCGTGAATGTCAATAAAGAATGCCCGCCAAGAAACTTATACTATGTCGTCAGCCGGTATGATGGAAAGAGTCTTGCTTTGCAGGAAGTGTGGACGGGTTGGGGAGATTTCACGAAAGAGACTCTGAAATTTTCTAAACAGTTACCATAATGCCCTGAAATAAGGTCTGGCCGATAACGGAGAAAATGGCCACGGAATGGCGATAAAAATGATTAATGCTGCGATTATGAAGAAAATGGTCATGGTCCTGAATTTGGCAAGATCACTTTCCTGCCTCTTGGCCGTCGAACTACCGATTGTAAGTATGATGACCGCAATGGTCATCAGCGCAATGTGGATGATCCCAAAAAACATGAATTCAAACTGACCGATCGCTTCTTTGAAATGCGAGCGGAAATAGGCGATGAATGGACTGTTAAAATACAGTAAGTAGCCTAGCGTGAGCTGAATGTGCGAAAATGTTGCCGTAATGTGACGGATCGAATCATCCGTTTGCGTAAAACGTTTTGAACCCTGCCAGCCTCTGACACCCCGATAAATAGCTAGAAATAAGGTCAGTACAACGAACCAGCGGACGATGGAATGTGAAAAGAGTAGAAGAGGGTACATGTGGGTTTATCAGGGCTTTTTACGTTTTTTACTGCTATCCGGCTTGACTGTCTCGCCGGGATTCAGCGTGCGAATGGTTTTCTTTACGGTATAGGTTGTAGTAGTATCTGTCTGTGTCGGTTCCGCATCCGGACGTCCCGTGCTGCTTCTCCCGTCGATCGTACCGGTAGTACTGACCGAGCCGTTGTCATTCAGGATGGGTCCCGTTTCGGCATTTGCGGAATCTTTCAGGATCGCTGTGACGTCTGACGAGTCTTTTCTGACCTTTTTTAATGAGGTCCTGGTTTCGTGCGTGCGTTCTGTATACCTCGTTTTTTGCGAAAATGAGTTTGAGGCAGAGAGTAATACGATGACTATAATGAATGAAAGCGCTTTCATGAGCTTTTGGTTTTAGTTAGTTATGACGGACCAGTTCTGTTTTTACTTTAAAAAAAATCAACAAATATTATTCCAGACGACCGAATCTTGACAAACCGGCCGGGCTAGTTGCCAAGCAAACAATAGATTTGATGTAAATTTCATTGAAATGAGTCAGGAGCATCGGTATCTTGGGGTTTAATACAACCTGAAAATTATGAAAGCAGTATTCTTAACCAATACGAACGAGCCGCTCGTCATTAAGGAAGTAGCAACACCTGCGGCTTCCGCAAATCAGATTTTAATCAAACTTGCATATTCTGCATTAAACCACCGGGATGTCTGGATACAAAAAGGGAAGTATGCAGGCCCGAAATCAGGGCTGATCTTAGGGTCAGACGGTTTTGGGACGGTAACCGAAGTTGGTGCCGACGTAGATTCTTCCTGGATTGGAAAAGAGGTTATCATCAACCCCAGTCACGATTGGGGCGACAATCCGGCCGCTTTTGGTGCTGATTTTAAGATCCTGGGAAACCCGGAGCCAGGCACGTTTGCCGAGTTTATTTCTGTTGATCAAAAATATGTACACGCGAAGCCGGCGCATATGACCGGCATTGAGGCTGCGGGATTGCCACTTGCCGGCGTAACTACTTACCGTGCACTTTTCACAAGAGCTGCTTTGAAATCAGGAGAAAAAGTTTTGGTGACCGGAATTGGCGCTGGAACTGCATTACTGGCGCTCCAATATGCACTTGCAGCTGGTGCGACCGTGTATGTTACCTCGGGTTCTCAGGAGAAAATCGATAAAGCAATCGGATTAGGAGCAGTCGCCGGTTTTAATTACAAAGCACAAAACTGGCCAAATGCGGCAAAAGAGGCTACCGGTGGCTTTGACGTAATCGTAGATAGTGCGTCGGGAAATGGATTTGGAAATCTGATCGACGTTGCCAAACCCGGCGGGCGGATTGTCTTTTTTGGCGGGACCGATGGCGCGATCGGCAATATTGTACCTAATAAAGTGTTTTGGAGAAATATTTCCATTTTAGGAACGACCATGGGAACGTTGCAGGATTTTGACGATATGCTTGCATTTACCGAAAAACACAAGATCAAACCGATTATCGATAACGTTTACCCGGCGCTGGCCGATGCGCAAGAAGCATTCGATCACATGCATTTGGGTAAACAGTTTGGAAAAATCGTTCTCACAAATCAATAAAAACAAGCAGACCCTGGCTTTCGGACGGGATCTGCTTGTTTTCTCTCTAAATTACAGCCGGATATTTTGGACCGATTATGATAAAAAGTGAACTCCGGACCGTCGACGTTACCCGATACCTGACACCTTTGCGGGAGGGAGGATCATTACCGGCGATTGTTGAAGCCGATGATGATTTTTTGTATGTATTAAAATTTCGTGGTGCCGGGCAGGGGGCGAAAGCGCTGATTGCTGAGCTCATTGGCGGCGAGCTTGCCAGGTATGTCGGCTTGAAAGTGCCGGAGATCGTATTCGCTAATCTGGACGAAGCATTTGGTAGAACCGAGCCGGACGAGGAAATCCAGGACTTGTTAAAGGCAAGCGTCGGGCTCAATCTGGGAATGCATTACCTGTCGGGTTCCATCACTTTTGATCCCCTGGTAAGCCGGATCGATTCAAAACTAGCTTCTCAAATCGTTTGGTTGGATAGTTTTTTAACCAATGTGGACCGTACGGCCAGGAACACAAATATGCTGATCTGGCATAAAGAATTGTGGTTGATCGATCACGGTGCATCGTTATACTTTCATCATGCCTGGGAAAATTGGCAGGAGCAGGCAAAGCGTCCATTCGCCCAGATTAAAGACCATGTTTTGCTTTGGCAGGCCAATGATATGGAATTGGTAAATTCTGGTTTTCAGGAAGTTATCAATGAAGAGTTGATCCGGGCTATTGTCGGTCTCATACCGGATGAATGGCTTGTGACCGACTCCCCATTCACTTCTGTTGAAGAACACCGGAATGCGTATTCCCAATTTTTGTTGACAAGGCTTTCTGTGTCTGAGTTATTTGTAAAAGGCGTGACCGATGCAAGAAAAGCACTTATTTGAGTATGCCGTCATCCGCGTTGTACCCAGGGTAGAACGGGAGGAATTTATGAACGTAGGTGTGATCTTGTACTGCGCCGGACAGAATTTTTTGCAGGTTTTATCGGAATTAAATGAGGAAAGGCTGGGTATGTTTGCGTCCCAAACTGATCCTGACGAAATTCGTGAATATCTGAGGTCTTTTGAACGGATCTGCAAGGGTAGGAAAGAAGGCGGGGCCATTGGTGCGCTGCCATTGTCTTCCCGGTTCCGCTGGCTCACAGCCACCAGAAGTACAGTGGTGCAATCGTCCAAAGTACATTCTGGTTTTTGCAGCGACCCAGCTCAAAAAATTCTAGCGCTTTTCGACCAGCAGGTCGGCTAATTATCGGTTATCTCAAATTCAGAAACTGCTGGACAACTTCCTTTTTTCTCCGCGAAATCTCAATACGGGACCCGTCGGAGAGCAGCAGGTACTGGTTGTTGTGGCTCACCTGCTTAATGTGTTTCGGGTTGACCAGATGTGACTTATGCGTCCGTATAAAGTTGAATTCACTCAGCATTTCGTCGAAGTGTTTCAGTGTTTTACTGGATAAAAATGGCCGCTTTCCCACGAGGTGAATGGAAGTGTAATTTTTATCAGCTTCCAGCCGCAGCACGTCATCCAGATTAAAGAAAAATACACCCTGGTTGGAAGGTACAGCCAGTCGGAAATCCTTGATTTCTTTCTTTTCGATGTTCTGGACAAGGTTTTCATACAGTTCCTGTTTGGTCAGCGTATTTTTTTGCGCTATGCCTTCCAGATGCCTGTCAATGGCTGCCTGCAATTCATCCGGATCTACTGGTTTGAGCAGGTAATCCAGCGCGCTGAACCGGATGGCCTGGATCGCATATTGATTGTAGGCAGTTGTGAATACAATGTCGTATGAAGGATTTTTCCGCGCGATCAGGAAGTCAAAACCATTTTGATGCGGCATTTCCACATCCAGAAAAACAATCTCCGGCGTGAACGTTTTGAGTACTTCCAATCCCTCTGCAACAGAATCCGCGTGTCGGGCTTCTATATCCTGTGATACAGAATTTTTCAGGTAATGGCTGAGCACATTCCTGGCTTTTTGTTCGTCATCGATAATCAGGGCTTTAATCATAATTCATCATTTAAAAGAGTAGAAAGTTCGATTACAACGAGAGTACCTCCGGGCAAGCCCTCGGGATTATATTTGTCTATTATGTTTACTTCGGCATGCTGATCTTGTCTTTTTAGCAGGGCAAGGCGGTCGCGAGCAATTTGTAACCCTTTGGATTTGTGTCTTTTAGCTTTACTGTTCTTGTCTTTTATCTCATAAGACTTTTTTCTTCCGATACCATTATCCTCGACGGTGCATTGAAATATGTCGTCCGAGACCCGTTTAAATGTGATCAAAAGCTCACGGTCGTCTTTTTTATGCATTAATCCATGCCATAAGGCATTTTCTACATAAGGTTGCAGCAACATAGATGGGAGTGAAATTTCCTCGATATCCAGATCTTCGTCCACCTCGATAATGTACCTGAAATGTTCAAACCGCATTTGTTCCAGCTCGAGATACAGTTCCAGTACATCGATTTCCTCTTCAATGGTCACCAGATTTTTGTCCGAATTATTGAGGACCGTGCGGAAAAGCTTTGAAAATTTATTCAGGTACCTGCTGGCTTCCATATACTTTTCCGTCACAATGCATTCCTGAATGCTATTCAGGCAATTGAAAACAAAATGAGGGTTCATCTGCGCACGCAAAGCCATTAACTGGCTTTCTGCCAACATTTTATTAATCTCAAGAAGCAAAATTTCTTTTTCCTGCGCATCTTCCTGGGCTTTCGCTTCTGCAATTTTGTTGGCGGATATCGAGGCAATCGTCGAAAGCGTCCGGACATGTTGCTGGGTGAAAAATTTCTTGCTTCCATGTTCTGAGTCAATCACGCCGATCACCTCGCCCTCGTGGAAAATCGGTACACAAAGCTCAGACATGATGTTTTCGTCCCGGAGTTTATGTCGTTTTTCTTTGCTGCCGTCCGGAATGAGGATTGCGGTCTTTGTGAATGCAACTGTTCCCGCCACTCGCTCGCCGAGTTCGAGTTCAATCGCATCAAAGAAGTCATATTCAACACCTTCTCGCGTTCCATAAGTCGCCCTCAAAACCAGCTTCTTTTTGCTTTCGTCCCACATATAGACCGAGCAATCTTCGAAATGCAGCTGGGAAATGCAGTTCCGTGTGATGTCCCAACATATTTCACTCGCGGAATTCTCTCCATATACCGAGTTGGCGAAGTAGTCGATGGCCTTATCGAAGTCTTGCTTCTCCTTATATTTGATATAACTCCAGTGAATCAGGTGTCCGGTGAAACCAAACAAAATGGCAAGTATCCCAATGAACCACCAGGTTTGCCACCAGTTGGGAAGAATCCTGATTTTCAAGGTAGTAGCGGATTTCATCCAGTTGCCGTTTTGGTCGGTGCTGCGTACAAGAAAGGTGTAGAAACCAGGCGTCAGATTGTTATATGAAACCGTAGTAGCCCGGCCGCTCACAACCCATTCAGGATCGATGCCGAGAAGTTTGTAGCTATATCGAAGACCTGGAATGTCATGATGATTCAGGGAGGCAAACCGAAATGTGAGGAAATCCTGATCCGGATTTAGCACCAGTTCTGTGGTTCCGGTCAGGTCGGTCAGATCGGTCGTCTGTTTGGAATCTTCTCCAAAAACGCGGATTGAAGTAATATGAGGTGGCTTTTGGACTGGAATGCTCGCAAAGTTGACAGGATTGAGCACGACCACCTGATCCATCATCGTCGCGTAGACCAGACCTTTATTGATGTTTACATCGATCCAATAGTTCTGAAAGTTTTTGCCTAAATGTACATGCACCTCGGTGACAGACCTGGTTTCGCCATTTACATACATCAGACCCTCATTGCTGGCTGCCCAGATCGTCCCCCGAACATCGATTCCCAGACCAAGAATGTAATCGGAGAGTAAGCCATCGGTCGTATTAAGACTGTCCAGAAACACACCATTACGATTCAATTTGATCAAACCACGGCCCCAGGCGCACGACCAAATGTTACCATCGGCGTCTTCCGCCATTCGCGTGGCCATGTAGGTGCGATAATCCCTGATCGGAATCACCTTGAACGTATCATTTTTCAGGTTATACTCTATAAATCCGGAGCCGTAATAAGCAAACAACAGATTCCCGTCCCGCAATTTCAATGCGCTCGTACAGTTCCGATGCTTGGGGTAATTCCAATCAGGGTTCGTACTATCAAAACGGTCCGCCCGATCGGATGACGGATCATACCGGTACAACGCGTCGTCATCTATGTGAAACCAGATCTTACCCGTGCCATCTTCGAGGATGAAATTTGCCCGCGTATTTTTAGTTTTGAACGTGACCTGGTTGAGCCTTTCAATTTTAGCGGCACCCATTTTTAGGAAATAGATGCCGTCTTCGCCCGCAAACCACCACCTGTCCCGGCCTTTTACCGATTTGTAGAACCGGTTTTTGATGTATTCATCTTTATTATACGTTGCTGCATAACGCACCGACGACCGGTCGTTCATGTTATAAGCGACAATGCCGTCCTCCTTGGCCGTCATAATGATGCTGTCGGAAATGACGATCGAATTATTTTGAGCGAACTTGACCTTATGGAAGAATGGAAAGCTTGGCAGGTGGTAAATAGCGCTGACAGGTTCCTTATTTCGATTTTTACTTACACCATTTAACGTCCCCAGCCAAACGTTACCTTCGCGATCTTCCATTGCCGCCCGGAAGTGGCTATATCCGATGGAATTAGGCTCATCCTGGTCGTAAGGTATCTTTTTGATCGGTCCATTCGGTTCTTTCAGATACGCCGAATGGAGGAAAGTAGAAATCCAGAGACGGTTTTTACTGTCGATAAACAAATTGTTGCAGCTATCGGCCGAGTCATCACTATCTAATGTATTAAAACCGGTCGTCTTGTTAGTTCGCCAATCCCAAAAATAAAGCGATGAATCGTCTCCATACCACAAATTAAATTGCTTGTCAATTGTAATGGCGGTAATGTTCTTATGTTCCAGAAGAGGATATCTGCGTGGATTATACTCACGATTATAGATAGTAGTATTTTTACAATCGATAAAAAAAGCATTAGATCCGCCGACCCAGAATCCTTGCCTTTTCGAATCCCAACAGAATGCCGAAAATGCGCTATTTGTAAAATTGTTTTCTTTCAGTTTTTCGGCGCCCTTAATTACCTCATTTAACCGAAATATCTTACCATGATCATATATATAAATATCAAAATAAGAGACAATCCAGAGGCGGTCCTGATTGTCTGAATGGATGGCGAGAATTACCTTTTTAGCTAATTCCGTAAAGCGTTTATCGCTGTAATATGTAGCCTTTCGCTTATTAAATGTCCTGATTCCATAAGGCGTTCCTATGAGCAAAACCTGATCATCATCAATGGGCGTGATGGCATTGACATACAGATTACGTTCTCCGTTGCTGCTCTGGTAGCGTTGGATGAGATGGCCGTCGAAACGATCGAGCCCATTGATAGTCCCGACCCACAAAAATCCCTCAGGATCCTTGTATAAGCTCCGGACATGGTTTGCGCTGAGCCCGTCTTCCTGATTGAAGTTTTGAAAAATAAATTGCCCTGATGCGGGAAAAACAGCGCATAGGAATAGCAGGAAGCATAATAGAGCTTTGGAACGCATGAGTAAGGTCGTGGTATTACCTGAATGTAACTAAGTTAAAAGATCTCAGCCTTTACCGTTGGATAACTTATTTAACGGCGTATAGTAGTTAGTACAAGGCGCATTCTACTAAGTGCTTTGTGCATTTAACGTGACCTGCATGGAATTAGCAGGCTTCTTAATGCGATTTCAATTCTGAATTTACACCCGATTAATAAGTCGATAGCTTGCAATAATTAATGTGCATTTCAATCATACTAGTTTGAGACTTCTAATGGAATATTTCGGGCTAAAAATATTAGGTAAAATGCCTTTAAATCCGTTCAATCATTCTTATTACCGAAAATTAAACATATTCTTTTTAACGAATAATTGAATTCCATATTTGTGATGTAATTATTCGGATTAGCACTAATTACTAAATGAAATGTTTCACTATCACACAAAATTAAACTGTATGGAAAAACACCAGAATTCAGCAATTTATTTACACACTATTCAGAAATCCATGTATGAAAAATTACCCTTCTCAAACATGAAAATTTCACACTTTAAATGTTTACCAAGATGAAAAAATTACTATTTATTTTAATTGCAATTACAACTTTCGGATTGAAATTTGTGAATGCGCAAAATATACCTTCCACAGCAGGGCCAACTAATTGCAATTGCCTGCCTCAGGGATGGGAGTATGGGGTAGGTAGTGGAAGTTACACATCAAACCGCACTTACTATGGTGCAAATACTTTGAACCAGTCGATAGCGTTTACGCCGATGCTTCCACCACTTCCTTCCGGTGCAAATACATTTATAAGTCTTCATGGTGGAAGTGTTGGGGCCGTGGTTGCTGGTTTAGTGCCGGGAAAAAAATACAAGTTTAACTACTCGGTGATTTCTGCCAAAACCGATTATAATGTAAATGGTGAGGATCATTCTGCTTATTTTTCGAGTACGGTAAACTTTACGATTAGACATGGAAAGGTCGGTCAAAATCTTACCACACATATCATAAATTTTGATAAAATAACAGAAGAGGGTATTTGGAAAACAAGTGCATTTGAGTTCACTCCTGTTGGATCAACAGTTTACGTCACTTTTGAGGATCTCGGCGGGTTGAAACCCGGCTTTGTAGGACTCGACTTAAATGTCAATGCAATTGAGCAATGCAATGCCGGAGTAACCCAAGTACCTCTCAGTAAGTCAAATGTGGAGATTTTGTGTCCTGCGACTACGGCCAATCTTGTATTGGAAACCTTCGGAGGACTTATACCTTCAGGCGTTTCTTTGAAATACTTTACAACTCCGGATCGCACGACTTTACCACTTACTGCTACAGAAGTTGGTCCAGGAACGTATTACGCATTTTATTACGATGAAGCCAACAATTGTTATAATACCAAATATTCGACTGCGAAGATTGATGTGACTTATAAGCCCTGCGCGGACATTACGCCAACAATTGGCATCGATGGATTAAATTTTGGAGGAGCAACTACAAGAGATTTTGTGGTGAACTTGTTTGAGAATAACGGAAGCCCAACAAATGGGAACGTTTCCTTCAGAATTACCAAACCGAGTGGATTTACGATTAGCTATCCTACAATCAGTGGTACGTCAATGGTTAGCGGAGGCAAGCAAAATGAGAATTCCAATTGGACATTTGTTGAAAACGGAATATTCATCACCGCCAGCTCCACCGTTCCCATTCCCGCAAAAGGCAAAGCGGTAATTGGTTTTAATGTTAAACGTAAGCCGACGGCCCAAAAAGGCCTAACGCAAAGTTTGACATCGACTATTCTCTCAGGTGCGGGAGGTGAACAGAACTCGAAGAACAACTCCATAGCAACAAGTGTATCAGCGAATTGATAATTAATCAGCCTGCCGACCAAAAATGTTCACTCATCGGCCGATGAGTGAACATTAACTCTCAATTATTAACTAATAAACAAAACACATATGAAAGCGAATAAAACTCTACTTGGCTTATTCTTCCTGGCAGCCTCTGCGATGCCGCAGTTCACAGTTGCCCAGGATGTAAGTATTAACATTTTTCCAATACCCGGAAGTCCCTTGAATCACACAAACAGCGTTCTCGAAGTGGCCATTTGCAACGAGGATACGGAGAACATTCCAGCAGATGCAAACAGATTGACGCCTTTGGTCAGTTTTCCGGACAATCTTGACATTTTGGGTGCTGTAAATGAGGATGGTAGTCCACTTACCAATTTCGCGATTATGGTCATGACGAATGATCCAGACAATCATAACATTCGCCTAATAAACGTTAATCCGATACCCAATGGGGAGTGCTTTATTTTTCATATACAAATAAGAGGTAATAGTACAGAGGGAGGCGGAACCACAACAGCTACATTGGGTTTTGAGGGGCCACAGACTGAAGGAAACAATATAGGAAATGATAATGGGACGGCAGTCATTACGGTCATGCTGAATTTACCAGTAACCCTTAAAGCCTTTAATGCCGTTGCTGAGGGAAAGACTGCGCTTTTGAACTGGTCGACTACCGAAGAGACGAACAGCGATCATTTCGATGTCCAAAGAAGTTCAGATGGTAAAAATTGGAAAACATTCGAGACGGTTGCCTCACATGGCGATAGTAAAGAGCTTAATCTGTATTCCGCAACAGACAAAGATCCACTGAATGGAGAAAACCTTTATCGTTTGCACATGATCGACAGAGACGGCAGTAGTACGTATAGTAGCATCCGTAACGTCAATTTTGAGATCGAGCCGGTCGTCGTTTATCCTAATCCCGCGTCTAACCAGATTAAAATTAAAACTGCTGAATGGGAGAAGATTGTCTCCATTGATCTGACAGATTCAAACGGAAAATCGGTGTATAAATCGGGTGAGAAACTGGAATCTACCATCGATATCAATAAGCTGAGAGGCGGAGTTTATACCGTTCGCATTGTCCAAAAGAATGGATCAGAAAGTGATCATAAGATTGTCATTGGCAAATGACGTACCTAATTTTCAGTTTGTCAGGTGCAGTGAAATCAGACAGTTATTTTACTTCTCAGTAACGTATGTTGAAAACACTATATATACTAGTAATAGCCGGTTTTTGCCTTCAACAGGCGAGTGCGCAAAGCGTAAGCAGGACGTCCGGCGCGGTTTGTAAGTATTGCCTGCCGATCGGCTGGTCCATGGATGGGAGCGCATCTAATTTGTTCCCGAGTATATCCAATAGCAATCACTGGGGAGGAGAGTCAGATGCGCCGTGGGTTCCCGCTTTACAGGGAACCCCGCCTTCCGGCTACAACACATTTCTCAGTTCCTATAATTCTGTTAACGTTACCAACACTTCGAGTACCACGATAACGGGCTTAACACCGGGGCAGACGTTTTACTTGAAATACAGTGTGATGGCATCCAGAACGGAGTATTCCGGAGGAAAAGAATATGGCGAAACGGCCACTTTGCAATTATCAGCGGGCGCAACGGAGAGTGAAACAACTACATTTGTGCCCAATGAGAATACCAGCAAATGGATTACGAAGTACCTCAAATTCACGCCAACAGCGACTTCGGCAAAACTTACCTTTTCAGGTACTGGGAGTTCGGGTGGATTTGTCAACCTCGATATTGACGATGCTGCTATCAGCCGTTGTCCCGATTTGTCACCAAACATGGTTATCGAGGGTTTAAACTTTGGCCCGGAAAAGGATAGAGATTTTCTCGTGAACATATACGAGATTAATAATGGGAAAACCAATCAGAGTATCAGCTTCCGGATAACAAAGATTAACGGCTTTACCATTACGTATTCAAATCATCATGGTATATCCAAAGTTTTCGGGGATAAGCAGAACGAAAATGGGAATTGGACCTTTACCGAGACGGCACAATTCATAACTGCGACATCGAATGCACCGATTGCTGCAAATGGGAAAGCTACCATTGGTTTCAATGTCAAGCGAAAGGCGGTTGCCGGAGCTGGGCTTACTCAAAATTTGACAACCACAGTTTTGTCGAATTCGGGAGGTGAAATAAAAAGTCAGAACAATACCGCATTAACTAGTCTGTCTACCAACTAGTTATCAGACACGAGAAATGCCGAACAGCCAGACTATATTAAATAGTCAGTTGTTCGGCATTGTTGCTGAGTAAGTATTTATTCCCGTTAACAATCACTCCTCACGAAAATGAGAAAACTAATATTGATACTATTGATGATCTGTCTGGTTCTTGTCGGTATCCTTCGATCGTAAAGCATTCTCCTACATTAGCCCCCCATCAATAAACGCCGTTTACAGCTTAACTACCGTGCCGCAACGATCAAATGTCACAACCAATCGAATCCCGACTCAAACTTCAAAACGATCAACCCCAGCGGCGGCAACGTCATCGGAATTGAATGGCCCAAACCATGCTTCGGAATAGGGTAGCTTTCCATAGTATCCCGAGAAACCAGATCGGAGCCACCGTATTTCAAATTGTCAGTATTGAAAATCTCCTTGTAATACCCTGGTTTCGGGACACCTATCCGATAGTTGTTTCTTACAACTTCCGTGAAATTTCCTATGAAAATCAGATGGTCTTCCTCACGATTCCCTTTTCGTATCCAGCTAAAAACGCTGTTTATTGCATCTTGATTATCAATCCACTGGAAACCTTCCGGCGAGAAATTTCTCTCATAAAGTGCCGGCTCGCTTTGATATAGTACATTTAAATCCCTCAATATGTTCTGAATTCCCCGGTGAGCGGGATTTAGGTTTTCGTCCCAGTCCAGACTGAAATCGTGGCGCCACTCGTGTCTTTGAGCAAAATCGGCTCCCATAAAAAGCAACTTGGCTCCCGGATGCCCGTACATGTACCCATAAAGCAAGCGAAGATTGGCAAACTGCTGCCAGCTATCCCCAGGCATTTTATTGATCAGTGAATTCTTACCATACACCACCTCATCGTGAGAAAGTGGCAGTGTGAATTTTTCTGAATAGGCATAATGCATGCTAAATGCTAGCTGCCCCTGATGATACGAACGGTAAACCGGTTCTTTCTGGAAATACGAAAGTGTGTCGTGCATCCAGCCCATCATCCATTTCATATCAAAACCTAGACCGCCATTAGCGATGGGCTGCGTTACACCCGGCCAGGCCGTGGATTCTTCGGCCACGGTAAACACGTCGGGAAAATAAAGGTGTACTGTGCTGTTGAATTCCTTTAAAAAGGCAACCGCTTCCAGATTTTCCCTGCCTCCGTATTGGTTTGGAATCCATTCACCCTCATTTCGGGAATAGTCCAGATAAAGCATAGATGCCACTCCATCCACGCGCAATGCATCAATGTGGAATTTGTCCAGCCAGTAAATCGCATTAGAAATCAAAAACGATTTAACCTCATTTCTTCCAAAATTAAAGATGAAGCTTTTCCAGTCCGGGTGAAAACCCTGTCTGGGATCTGCGTGTTCATACAAATGTGTTCCATCAAAATAACCCAACCCATGTTCGTCGGTAGGGAAATGAGACGGTACCCAATCCAATATAACCCCGATGCCCGCCTGATGTAGAGCATCAATCAGAAACATAAAGTCCTGTGGCGTACCAAAACGGCTTGAAGGCGCAAAATAACCCGTCAGCTGATAGCCCCACGAACCGTAGAACGGATGTTCCATGACAGGCATAAACTCAATATGGGTGAAGCCCATGTATTTGCAATATTCCGGTAACTCCAAAGCAAGCTCCCGATAGGTCAGGAATCGATCTTCCTCCTCGTGCTTCCTGCGCCAGGAGCCGATATGCATTTCATAAATCGAAATTGGCTTGCTTAATGGAGGTGATTTCTTCCTCGATTCGAGCCACTCGGCATCATTCCATTCATAATTCAGGTCCCAGACAACCGTAGCAGTGTGCGGTGGAGTTTCCCAATGAAATGCATAGGGATCTCCTTTCTCAACCTCATAGCCACTACCTGTTTTAACAAAATATTTGTAATATTCTCCGTTACCAATGGCGGGGACAAATCCTTCCCATATTCCGGAATGGTCGGCTCTAGGCTGCATTGGGTTAGCGCTTCTATCCCAGCCATTAAAATTCCCAACCACAGAAACCTCATTTGCATTTGGGGCCCAAACTGCGAACGAAGTCCCCTTTTGGCCGTTCAGTTCGGTAATGTGAGAACCAAGTTTATTATATACATGATGGTGTGTGCCGGACCTGAAAAGGTTAACGTCAAACTCAGTAAGCAGCGATACGGCATTGTTTTGGACCTCTGTCATAATCGGTTTTTATACGTTAACAGTTTCATTTTTTTTCAGGATAGACTTAATGCCTCGCAGCGGTACAGTCACCCACGACGGTCTGTTATTGACTTCGTAGTTTAGCTCGTACACCGCTTTCTGCAAAAGGAATGTCTGCAGCAAAATATTCAGGTCTTCTTTTTTCTGCGGAATGATCGGATTATCCTTGATGGTTTCAAGATATGCTTTCATGAAGAAACCACTCATGTAATGATACCATTGTTCTACATATGGAAGCAGTTTGCCGATATCTTCCTTCCGGATCTGGTTGTCGAGATAAAGGCTGCCATAGGCTGCATAATGGAAAGACCGCAGCATACCAGCCACGTCGCGCAGTGCGGAACGCTTCAGACGTCGCTCGCTATAACTTCTGGCCGGCTCGCCCTCAAAATCCAGAATGACAAAATCTTTACCCGTAAATAAAACCTGACCCAAATGGTAATCACCATGGATACGGATTTTGGAAGTGTCAATTTTATGGCTGTAAATCTTTTTAAGTTCAGTCAGAATTTCATCTTTCATCGCCAACACTTCATCCGCCTCTGTCTTGATTTCCGGGGTCAACTTTTTAATATTCCGGTTCAGGCTTTGGAAAGCAACGCGAACAAGTGACTGCAGTGATGAGTAAACCGACCTTTGATAGTGCAGCGAAAATTCTTCCGGTTTGAAATCCGGCGTATCGGTTCCCGATGCCAATGCCAGGTGCATTTCGGCAGTTCTGACGCCCAACAATGCAACTTGTTCAGCAACCGGTACATCCAAAAGATCTTTCAGTACGTCCGGAATGTCTTCATAACCAACAGGTTCTGTTAAAGTCCCGTGTAGCTCCTGCGGAAGTTCTATGTCCGAACTCAGAAGGATTTTCTCATTGAAGCTGTCGAGGCGGTCCAGCATATTTGCCCAGGCATCGGTACTGTTATTGACCATTTCCTGCATCATACCCAGCACCATGGAGTCGTTTTTATACTTCCATTCCACAGCCCCTACAAATGCGGGAATGTTGGGGAACTTAGCATTATGGGTAAGGAAATGCGTAATTTCCATATCCGGGTTAATTGCCCGGTCCACCTTCCGGTAAAGCTTGAAAAAATACTTACCGTCGTAGGTAATGGAAGTGTTGCTCTGTTCACCCGAAAGTACGCGCGGCTTGATCTTCTCGGTTTCACGGACATGTGCCTGCACATCTGCATTACCTGAGAACTGGATCTCGCTGTCTTTTGCGGGCACCTTCGCATTTTGCGCAATGTTTTCAATAAGCGCCTGCTGCAATTCGAGACCGTAAATGGCGTCAAACAATACACCTTCTTCCTCTCCCTCAACCTGAATACGGGCGATCACAGCCTGTGGGCAGTTCTCTTTTACTTTGTATGAAAACGGTTCCTTTCCGAATGCAACCGGGAGCTGGTACATCTCGGGAAGATCGTTCTGATAGAATGCTTCCAGCAGCAAAAGGTAGCATGGTGGGTTATTACCTAATGGAATCGATGCATGGGAAATGATCTTGATACTATCTAAACCTTTCCCTTTTCCACCAAACCAGCGCATTTTCATCAGGTAATTTGGCAGAAAGTCGTTTTCCAGCTGCTCCAATATTTCCGGTTGAAGCAGGTCGGGCCATTTATCCAGGGTTATCAATGGAAGCTCAGCGGTTTCGCCAATTTCGGGATGGGTTTTTTGTAACACAAAACATTGACACGCATACGCTTCAAGCGTGAAAAAGTAGGGGGTGCTATCCTTGATGGATGGAAATTTGTTTTTGCTATAAATCTCGACCGGCTGGAATCCTTTATATTGATCCAGATCAAGTTCCAAAGGCTGGGGAAAACGAGATAAGTTCGCAATTACCAGCATTGTTTCGTCTTCATAAGTTCTTGTAAATGATAGAACTTTCGAATTTTCCGAGTTCAGGAAATGAATGTCGCCGCGACCAAAAGCTTTGTATTTTTTGCGGGTGCTGATAGCCTTTTTCATCCACCATAAAAGGGACGACGAATTCCGCGATTGCAATTCGACGTTAATGGATTCGTAATGATACTGCGGATCGAGGATCAATGGTAGGTAGAGACGCTGCGGGTTGCTTTGAGAAAATCCAGCATTACGGTCCGGGCTCCATTGCATGGGAGTTCTCACCCCGTCGCGGTCGCCGAGGTAGAAATTATCACCCATTCCGATCTCGTCTCCGTAATAAATAATAGGCGTTCCCGGAAAAGTGAATAGCAGCGAATTGAGCAATTCTATTTTTTTTCTGTTGTTTTCAAGCAGTGGGGCGAGCCGGTGCCTGATACCCAGATTGATCCTCGCCTTCGGATCTTTTACATATACTTTGTACATATAGTCCCGCTCCTCGTCTGTCACCATTTCGAGCGTCAGCTCGTCGTGGTTACGCAGGAAAATACCCCACTGACAATTCTCCGGGATCGCGGGAGTCTGGTCAAAAATGTCGGTGAGTGGATATCTGTCTTCCATTTGCAAAGACATAAACATCCGCGGCATGATCGGGAAATGGTAGTTCATCTGACATTCGTCGCCATCGCCAAAGTAGGCAGCGGAATCTTCCGGCCACATATTGGCCTCCGCCAGTAGCAGAGTTCCCGGATACCGCTCATCGACGTACTTCCGCAATTTTTTCAGGTAGGCGTGTGTTTCAGGAAGATTTTCGCAGTTGGTGCCGTCGCGTTCGAACAAGTACGGTACAGCATCAAGCCGGAAACCGTCTACACCCATTTTGCACCAGAAATTCAGGATTTTCAAAATTTCCTCCTGAACCAGCGGACTATCATAATTCAGATCGGGCTGGTGGTGAAAAAACCGGTGCCAGTAATACTGGTCGGCCTCACTATCCCAGGTCCAGTTTGATTTCTCGTAATCCTGAAAAATGATGCGCGCGTCTTTGAACTGCTTTGGATCGTCGGTCCAAACATAGAAGTTCCGATGGTCGGACCCTTTCGGTGCTTTCCGTGCACGCTGAAACCAGGGATGCTGATCGGAGGTATGGTTGATGACCAGCTCAGTAATTACTTTCAATCCGCGTTTGTGCGCTTCTTTAAGGAATTGTTTAAACTCATTTAAATCCCCATAGGACGGATTAATGGAGTAGTAGTCCGCAATATCGTAACCATCGTCACGCAGGGGAGAGGGGTAAAACGGCAAAAGCCAGATCGCCGTCACACCCAGATCCTGCAGATAGTCCAGCTGCTCCATTAAACCTTTGAAATCGCCGATCCCGTCACAGTTTCCGTCCTTAAATGCCTTAATATGAAGTTCGTAAATGATTGCATCCTTATACCAATGCAGATTTTTTTCAACAGATCCTTTTCTAAATTCCATAACTAATTTCAGTTGAGTGTTTCAATTTTTAAAATGTGTGCAGGCATTTCGTATGGGTTCATCTGGACATAGTTGTACTCGCCTTGCCAGTAGTATTTTTCTCCACTGAGCATATCACGGACCACATAAGTCTGATTACTGTAAATTCCGAACTTATGGATCGGGACCTTGATGTGCGCCCCCTGGGTATTCCAGTTGTCCAGGTTCACAGCGATGATCAATGCATTACCCGTCTCCTCATCCGTCTTGGTATAGCAGATAACCATGTCATTGTTGGTTTCTGTGAAATCAACGTTCCAGGTCGTTTGCAAGGCAGTGTTTTCTTTGCGAATGCGGTTTACCCGCGTAATGATCTCCCGGGTCCTGCTATATCGTTGCCAGTCCCATTGCTTGATTTCATATTTCTCATTATCGGTATATTCTTCTTTCCCCGGATGCGGCGTGTTGACGCCATATTCGTAAACCGGACCATACAAGCCATAATTCGAGGAAAGCGTTGCTGCGAGAATGAAGCGGGCGATATGCGCATTTTCTCCGCCTTCTGCTAAATGGTGGGGTAGAATGTCAGGCGTGTTGGGCCAGAAATTCGGGCGGAAATAGTATTGCTGGTCGGTTTCAGTGAGTTCACGCAAATATTTCTCGATCTCCCATTTGCTGGTGCGCCAGGTAAAATAGGTGTAGGATTGATTAAAACCGACTTTTGCCAAACGCTCCATCACACGCGGCCGGGTAAATGCCTCAGCCAGGAAAATGGTTTCAGGATTTTTCTTTCTGATCTCAGCAATCACCCATTCCCAAAAACCAAATGCTTTAGTGTGCGGATTATCGATCCGGAAAACACGGACTCCTTTATCAATCCAGAATTCGAGAACACTTTTCAGCTCGTTCCAAAGATTTTGCCAGTCATGTGTTTCAAAATCAAAGGGTAAAATATCCTCATACCTCTTCGGCGGGTTCTCCGCATACTGGACAGTCCCATCAGGCCGCCATTTAAACCATTGCGGATGGTCCTTCACATAAGGATGGTCCGGTGCGCATTGGTACGCTATATCCATTGCGATTTCGATATCCAGCTTTTTCGCCTCGCTCACCAGCTCACTGAAATCTTCGATAGTACCCAGTTCGGGATGGACTGCTTTGTGCCCGCCCAGCCGGTTACCGATTGCCCAGGGAGATCCCGGATCGGTTTCTGAGGGAGTCAGGGAATTGTTTTTTCCTTTTCTTTTTAATTCACCAATGGGATGGACCGGGGGGAAATATAATGTATCAAAACCCATTTTAGCCACATTGGGCAACAGGTTGATCACGTCTCTGAATGTACCGTGGCTGTCAGGAAAAGCAGATGCTGATCTTGGGAAAAGCTCGTACCAGGCACTAAAACCTGCTTTTTTGCGCTCAATCTCCAAATTGAATGTCTGGTCGTAAACAGTAATCCTGTCGGTATACCGTATTTTGGACATAGCCTCGGCGAGCTCGTCACTAATGGCGAGGTTCACAGCATTTTCGGGATTTTGAGATGTTTTAAATTGTCCGATCCAGGAGCTGAAATCGGCTTCTGCATTCGCTAATGCGGATGCTTCTTCGAGTATTTCTACGCCGATGAGGATTTCAACGGATATATCCTGATTCGCATTCAATTTCTTGACCAGCCCGTTTTTCCAGGTTGTAAAATGGTCGATCCAGCCGGTAAAGCGGTATTCGTAAAAACCCATTTTCCCGGGCCGCCACATAGCTTCCCACCGGTCGTTGATCACCAGGTGCATCGGGATTTCCTCCCAAAGCGTATCCGATTTGTGCTTGTAAACAACCGCAGCTGCGACAACGTCGTGACCGTCTCCAAAGATATCGGCTGAAAAATGCACACTTTCGCCGATTGCACGTCTTGCAGGGAACCTTCCTGCTTCAACTTGTGGGGTAACGTTGGTAATAACCACACGTTTTCTGCCATCCGTAACACTCATCGACCCTATTGTTTAGTTTCCATTTGTTGAATGGATCTATACAATCAAAATCATGCCGGAACGATTGGTTTAGTCAGGATAACGGGCGTTTTAATGAATAAACGCATAGCCAGGTTTGAAGGTTAATGAATTGAAGTACTGCCAATTGTAAATTTAAAGCAAGCTTTGAAGATTTACTGCCGAAACAGCCTGTTTCAAGGCGAAAGCACTGCTGAGAGCAGTTTTGATATCCTCATAACGAATCGGTTTTGAAACATAATCATCCATTCCAGCCCTCAGGCAGATGTCACGGTCTTCTGGCATTGCATTGGCGGTGACGGCAATAATGAAAGGTTGTCGTCCCGGAAATTTTCGGATTAACCCGGTGGCTTCCAGGCCATCCATCACGGGCATCTGAACATCCATGAATATAATGTCAAACATTTCCTGACCGGCCAGCGCAACCGCCTCTCTGCCATTGTGAGCTACGCGTGCCGAATATCCGAGTTTCGCCAGAAGTGAAACCAGCAGTTTTTCATTGATCAGGTTGTCTTCGGCGATGAGAATATTTAATGGAAACTCTTCCGCAAAATACGTGGATAATAAATTTTTTCCACTGACAGCTTTGGGTTCTACCGTTACTGTATGCCTGGAAAGTTCTTTTCTGATCACATCACCGAGCTTTTGATGTTTAACAGGTTTGGTTAGCACCGAACAAAAAAGGCCTGGATTGGCTTTTCGGGCTTCATCGCCCACGGAGCTCAGCAGAACAATGGAAAGGTCCGGCAATATTGATTTAACCTGTCTGGCCAGCTCGACCCCATTCATTTCAGGCATGTTCAGATCTGTCAGCATCAGGTCGATAGCCGGTTTCTTTTTCAGGAGTTCAAGCGCTTGGGTGCCCGAGGTTGCAAGCATTGGTACCAGCTTCCAGTATTTCAGCTGGGTTTCGATGATCCGGAGGTTGGTTTTATTGTCGTCGACAACAAGTACCGTTTTCCCTTCGAATTCGGTACCGTTAAGTTTTGTGGAGTTTCCCGTGGTGTCATCGCTGGCTTTCGAGATAACCGTGAAGTAGAAACTCGTCCCTTTTCCTTCCTCACTTTCCGCGTAAATCCTTCCGCCCATTAGCTCCACCAGGCGCTGACTGATAACCAGGCCAAGACCCGTGCCGCCGTATTTTCGTGTATGTGAAGAATCGACCTGGGAAAATGCTTTAAAGAGCAGATCAAGCTTGTCGCGGGCAATACCGATGCCGGTATCCTGTACCTGAAAGGTCAGCTCGATTTCACCTTCATTATCTCTGTGGTTGCATTCCACACTCACCAGTATTTCACCTTCATGGGTAAACTTCACCGCATTGTTGACCAGATTGATCAGGATCTGGCGGAGCCGGAGATTATCGCCGATGATCCGGGAAGGTATTTCGGGATCGATCTGATAAACCAGGTCCAGCCCCAGGTCAGCCGCTTTATTTGAAAATATTCCCAAAACTTCCTCAATGCATTCGTGCAGGTCAAACGGCTTTCGTTCCAGTTCCATATTCCCGGACTCAATCTTGGAGAAGTCCAGAATATCGTTGATCACGGTGAGCAGCCCGTCTCCGCAGCCAATGATCGTCTCGGTATATTCCGCCTGATCTTCCGTCATATCAGTTTGTGAAAGTAGCATTGCCATACCCAGGATGCCATTCATCGGTGTACGGATTTCGTGGCTCATCGTCGCCAGGAACACACTTTTTGCCTGATTCGCTTTTTCGGCTTCGTGACGTGCCTGCTGCTCTTCAATGTGCTTTCTTTGCAGCTCGTCATTCAGCTGATGCAAATGCGAAGCCTGTGATTCTAGTGCATGGGTTTTTTCCACTACCTCTTTAGTCCTTTCAAAAACCTGATTTTGTAAAACCTCCTTTTGCCGCTTAATTTCTCTCACACGTGCCTGATAAATCAGATATATGATCCCAACGACGGTTAGGAACAGCAAAATTCGAAACCACCAGGTTTGCCAGAACGGCGGCACCACATGCAGCAAAATGGACGTACCCACCTCATTCCAGATGCCGTCGTTGTTAGAAGCTTTCACCCGGAATGTGTAGTTCCCCGGATCTAGATTGGTATAGGTGGCTTTTCTTACATTGTTTGAATAAATCCAGTCACTGTCGAAACCTTCCAGCTTGTACGCATATTTATTTTTGTGGGAAATTGTGTAATTGAGCGCCGTAAACTCGAAAGACAGCATCAGATCTTTGTACGAAACGGTGATTTCCCTGGTCTCCGTAATGTGTTTGGTCAAAGGCGAACCTTTATCGTGCACATGCATGGATTTATTGAAAATCTGAAAATCGGTGATGTAAACGGGCGGGACGGCGTGATTGTAATGAATGCTGTCGGGATGAAACACATTCAGGCCGGTTTGTCCGCCGAAGAACATTTCACCAGCCTTATTTTTATAGGCCGAAAATTTGTTGAACGACGTCCCTTGTAAACCGTCGTCTATATCGAAATTATGAAAGGTGTTTGCGATAGGATCAAAATTGCATAACCCATTGTTGGTGCTGATCCACAGGGTACCCTTGGAATCCTCACTCATTCCCCAGATCACATCGTTGGGAAGCCCGTCTTTCTGCCGGTAACGCGTAAATGTACTGGTCGCCCGGTCTAGCAGATTCAGCCCGCCGCTGGTACCCACCCAGAAATTCCCTTTTGAATCTTCAAAGAAACAGTTGACCAGGTTGTTGCTGATCGTCTTTTCATTATGCTGATCGTGGACGAAATGGAGAAATGATTTTTCGTTTGGGTTAAACCTATTAATGCCGTCACCTTCACTTCCTGCCCATATCGTACCGCTTTTATCCACAAAAGCCGAAACGATAATGTCGCTGCTAATGCTTTTTGGGTCAGCAGGATCATGTTTAAAGCGCGTGAAAGTATTGGCGGCCTTGTCAAATCGCAGCAACCCTCCCGAGCCGCCGATCCACAGCGATCCGCGGCGATCATCGGCAATGCTGTAAATGTTATCCCGGATTGTGGCTTCCCCGGGGTAGAGCTTACTGAGGTTGTGAAAACTTTTTGTTTTCGGATCGAACATGCTCAGGCCGCCTTTGTAATTTCCGATCCACATTTTTCCATCAATGTCCCGGACGAGAGCTGTAATGTAGTTACTCGGTAAACTCTGAGGCTGATCGGGTTGATGAGCGAAAATCTCAAACTTACCGGTTTTTCGGTCCCAGACGTTAATGCCTCCGCCGTCTGTTCCAAGCCACATTTTCCCGTTCGGACCTTCGGCAATGGACAGGATGTTGTCATTACTTATGCCTTCCGACCTGCCAGGGATACTTTGGTATTTTTCAAATTTCAGTGGCTCGTGAGCCATCACATTCACTCCGCCGCTGAAAGTACCTACCCACATGTTACCCGTTTTATCACAAAAAAGCGCGTAAATCGAACCATTGTTGAGACCATCCTTATTATTCCTGTCAAAAAGATATTTGGTAAAGCGGCCATCCTTTTCGAGAATATTAATGCCGCCATTCCGCGTGCCGATCCATAACTTTCCCTTTTTGTCTTCCGCGAACGAAATGATGTCGTTATGCGAAATCCCATCCGGGTTCGATGACTGGTAACGGTAAGTAGTAAATGTTCCTGCGGCACGGTCCATCCGGTTCAAACCTCCATTCTCGGTGGCGACCCAGAGATTTCCAGGCATATCTTCGTAAATCCGGTTGACTTCATTTTTGCTTAGTGAATTTGGGTCGCCCGGATTGTGCAGATACTGGCGGAATGTCCCGCGTGAGCCGTCCAATTTATTGATGCCACCGGTTTGAGTCCCGGCCCAAACGGTGCCTGAGCGATCGACCAGCACGGTTTTGACGAAATCGTCGCTCAAACTTTCCGCATTACCGGCATCATGCATGTAGCGTTTAAAGGTTTTTTTGGATAGATCAAAAAAGTTCAACCCGCTGCCTGTGGCGATCCACAGATTCCCATTACCGTCTTCCGCAATCGACATGATCTTGTTGTCGCTGATACTGGACGGGTTTTGCTTGTCGTGCTGAAAGTTGGTGAACCGGTCTTTCTGACGGTCGTATAAGCTCAGGCCGCCATCTTCCGTTCCGATCCAGAGCCTCCCTTTCCGATCTTCAAAAAGCGTATTAATGACGCTGTGCGCAATGCTGTGCGGATTTTGCGGGTCGTTTCGGTAAACGGTAAAATTATATCCATCGTAACGATTGAGGCCATCGCGGGTCCCGAACCACATGAAGCCTCGGCGGTCCATCACGATGCTGGATACGTTGTTTTGCGAAAGTCCCTGGTTGGTAGTGAGGTGGCGAAATGGACGGTGTATTTCCTGGGCCCGAGAATTTAAAAGAGAAAGGAATAGGAACAGACCGGATAATAAAGATACTTTCATTTTGTGCAGTATCTGAATAAAGTATTAGGCATCATTTTCTTATTTTGGAAATAATAATCAGACATTAGCTCATCAATATCCAAGTAGTTCTACGGATGTGTTTTAAATGTATAAAAAAAAACTATTTTTTTATATTAAAATTACAATGCGTTCGTCCATTAGCTTACTAACAACTCAGATCGTTCCAGGGTCTATGGAATTTATAATCGTTGATGATAGCGTATTTGATCTATTCACACAGGAAAAGCTGCTTTCGAAGAGTGGGCTGGCTTCCAAAGTGATTAGTTTCGGTGCGCCCCAGGAGGCACTGGACTATTTATTTGCTCAACACGAAACAATGCCTGAAACGATTGTCTTACTCGACATCCAGATGCCGGAACTCAATGGTTTTCAGTTTATGGAACAGTTTGCACGGATCCCGGAACAAGTCAGGAGCAGGATCAGGATCTTCATGATCTCTTCCACCGTCGACCCTTGGGATATTGCGGAAGCTGCTGCCAATCCGCATATCGTCACCCTTTTATCCAAACCTCTCGACATTCCCGTACTCAGGACACTTTTAGAAAAAGATTGATAGACTTCATAGCTGCGGGCTGGCATAGTATTTAGAGTGCAGAAAATTAAATCACTTATACTCGAATATGAATAATCCTGTTACAACATACCGCCTGCAGTTCAATCAAGAATTTTCGTTCAAAGACTTCCGGAAATGGATGCCATACTTCCAAAAATTGGGGGTAGGGACGATATACGCCTCACCGATTTTGGAATCCACACCCGGCAGCACGCATGGGTACGATGGGGTGAATCCCGGTCGCATTGACCCTGAGCTGGGAACAATAGAGGAATTCAAAAGCATAACGGGGGAATTACAGAAGATGCAAATTGGCTGGTTGCAGGACATTGTCCCCAATCACATGGCATTTCATTCTGAAAATCCCTGGTTGATGGATGTGCTCGAAAAAGGTACTCAGTCGCAATATGCTTCGTTTTTCGATATCGCCTGGAATAGCCGGCTTTTCAAAGGCAGGATCATGGTACCGTTTCTTACGAGCGATCTGGATGAAGCGATCCAGGAGGGGCATTTACAGCTCGGTTACTCCGACAACCGGTTCATAATGGAGTACGAAGGTTCGGTTTTTCCATTAAATCTCAGATCGTACCTGACTTTGCTCACGCACGATCCGGAAGGCCAGCCGCAATCGGTTGATCAGTTGATTTCACAACTGCATGAGATCCATGAGGTGGAAGATCCGAACGTGTTCTCGCAGCAATGGAGCGAATTTCTGATGCAGCTGGCTTCATTGGCCAAAAACGACCAGATAAAGGCATATCTGGATCAGATACTCGCTCATTTCAATAGTGATCCCGCCTTGTTGAGGCAAGTTGCCGACGAGCAGAGTTATGTGCTATGTCACTGGCAAAAAACCGAAGATCAGATCAATTTCCGCCGTTTTTTTACGGTCAATGGTCTTATCTGCCTCAATATGCAGAACGATCTGGTATTTGATACCTATCATGAGCTGGTGAAGGAATTCACAGCGGAAGGTGTTGTTACCGGGCTGAGAATTGATCACATCGACGGGCTTTTTGATCCTCAGGCTTATGTTGAAAAACTTCGGAACCTGGTTGGCGGAGACACTTATATTGTTGCTGAAAAAATTCTTGAAAAGAATGAAGACATGCCCGTAAACTGGCCGATCCAGGGAGCTACGGGTTACGAATTTCTGGCTATCGTCAACAATATTTTTACCAATAAGTCTGCCGAACCTGCGTTTACGGCATTTTACAACGAGCTGACCGGCGAGGATAAATCCATTCACGACCAGTTGCTAAGCAAAAAATCGGAGATCCTGAATGGACATATGGGCGGTGAGCAGGAGAATCTGTACCAGCTTTTTGTGGAGCTCAGGCTTGCAGAGCAGGACGAAATCAACCAGTTCGGGAAAGAAGCTCTTAAAACTGCGATCGGTGAGTTTCTGATCCATTGTCCGGTTTATCGATATTATGGTAACAGCATGCCGCTTTCGGAAACCGAGTCAGAGGAAATTACAGCTATTTTTGAAGAAGTACGCAGCTATCACCCCGACCTTTCGGATGCAGCCAGTCTGCTGGAAAGCTGTTTTCTCGTGAAAACGCTGGAAAGCGATGAAGAATATAACGGTCGCGTTCTGGAATTTTATCAGCGATGCATGCAGTTTTCCGGGCCGCTCATGGCAAAGGGTGGGGAGGATACTTTAATGTATACCAATAACCGCTTCATCGGCCACAATGATGTGGGAGATTTTCCGGATCGTTTCGGCGTGACAGGAAAGTCATTTCACGATTACATGCGGAAAAGGCAAAAAGAATGGCCATTCGCATTAAGTACGACGTCTACTCATGATACCAAGCGAGGCGAAGATGTCCGTGCCAGGTTAAATGTACTGACAGACCTGGGTGACGCCTGGATTGAAAAAGTAAAAGAGTGGCAGGAACTAAATGCCAGTGTACATTCGGAGAATAGCATTCTGACCAAAAACGACGAATACCTGATCTATCAGACCATAGCGGGTGCATACCCGATGCCCGGCGAGGATGAAGATAATTTTGCTGCCAGGCTCAAAGAATATTTGCAAAAAGCACTTCGCGAAGCCAAAACTAATACGACCTGGGCAGAGCCGAACGAGACATACGAAACGGCGGTTAAGGAATTTGCAACCGAACTTCTAAAACCAGAAACGCCATTCTGGTCGAGTTTTAAAGAGTTTCATGCGGAAATTTCGGAGTTTGGGATTATTAATTCACTCTCGCAACTCGCGTTGAAATTCACATGTCCGGGCGTACCCGACGTCTATCAGGGATGTGAGCTGTGGGATTTCAGCCTCGTGGATCCGGATAACCGCCGACCTGTCGATTTTGCGAAAAGAGAGCAGTGGCTAACCGAATTTGAGAGCTATGAGCCTGAACGTTTGCTGGAAAAACTGTGGGAGGCGCGCTCAAATGCGCAAATCAAATTATGGCTTACATACCAGTTCTTCCATTTACGAAAAGATAATCCGCTGTTATTCACCGAGGGCGATTACATTCCGTTGAAGATTCGGGGACAATACAAAGATCATTTGCTGGCTTTTGCAAGACGACAAAAGCGGACATTCTGCATCGTTGTAGTCCCGCTCCACACTGCGCAAATGTGCCGCGACCAGAACAAGGATTTTTTCGAGCTGGACTGGCATGATACGTCTGTGGTGTTGCCCGAAAACCTTTCGCCTGAATGGGAATTTGTACTGACCGGAAAAACCGAGGAACACGTTGGCAAGCTTTTGCCTAAGGATATTTTCAAAGGTCTTCCAATCGCAATCCTTAAAGGTTCAAAGCCGGACAACGAACGAAAAGCGGGTTTGCTTCTTCATATTTCGTCACTGGCTTCACCATTTGGGATCGGCGATATGGGCCCGGAAGCATTTGCATTCGCGGATTTCTTGCAAAAAAGCAATCAACGCATCTGGCAGATATTACCGCTCAATCCCACTGAACCGTCGCAGGCTAATTCTCCATATAGCGCACTGTCGAGCCGGGCGGGGAACCCATTGCTGATCAGCCCGGAAGTGCTGGTGGAAGATGGATTGCTTTCAAACGAAACCATAGCAGAATATCTGAAGGATGCGTCGGATAAAACGGATTATGACCTGGCGGACAAGACCAAGTCGGAACTTCTTGAAAAAGCATTTCAACAGTTTCAGGAGTCGGAGAATGCGGAGGAACGTGAAGCTTTCGAGGCATTTTGTACAAAGAATGCAGAATGGCTCGACGACTTTTCACTCTATATTATTTTGAAGAAAAAACACGACGGCAGTCCCTGGTACGAATGGCCGGAAACATATAGGTTACGTGATTCGGATGCATTACATCAAATCCGGGATTCTGAAGGAGGACAGGTAGAGTTCGTGAAATGGCAACAGTTTGTTTTTGACAAACAATGGAAAAGCTTGAAATCGCATTGCAACAACCGGGATATCAAGCTTTTGGGGGACATTCCTTTCTATGTAAGCTACGATTCTGCTGATGTTTGGGCAAACAAAGAACTGTTCTGCGTGGATGAGGATGGAAAAATTTCGGGTATCGCCGGAGTTCCCCCGGATGCGTTTTCTGACGACGGACAATTATGGGGAATGCCGGTGTTTAACTGGGAGGTTCTGAAGCAACAGGAATATCAATGGTGGATCGACCGTCTTGCCAAAAATATCGAGTTGTTCGATTTGGTGAGGCTAGACCATTTCCGCGCATTTGCAGATTATTGGGAAGTCCCTGGCGGGGAAGAAACTGCGGTAAATGGAGAATGGAGGATTGGTCCGGACGAAGACTTTTTTAACAAGATCAAGGCCGCTCTGGGCGATCTGCCTTTTATTGCCGAAGATCTGGGAGAAATTAGCCCGGAAGTCTATAAGCTGAGAGATAAGTTCGGATTGCCCGGAATGAAGGTGTTGCAATTTGCATTTGATGAAAACATGCCGCAATCGGATCACATCCCACATAACTACACAGCGAATTTCATTGCCTACACGGGCACCCACGATAACAATACCGTGAGAGGGTGGTTCCGGCAGGTGGCGCAGGATGGTGCAGCGGCACAATTGGAGAGATATACCGGCAGGGAAATCACCGAAGAGAATGCACATATAGAAATGGCCCGGCTGATTTATGGTTCGGTAGCTAAGGTGGCGATGATGCCGATGCAGGATGTGCTTAATCTGGATGAATCTGCGAAAATGAATATGCCGGGTTCTAATGAAAACAACTGGGCATGGAGGTTATTGCCAGGCCAGATTACGAAAGATCATGAAACGTTTCTGGCAGATTTGACGATGATGTACAACCGGGATTAGTGGAATTATGCTTTCATCAGAAGCATTATATTTGCATGGTATCAAGGCAATTCATCATGTCCAGAATAATAATGAACACGTTTGCGCTGATTTTTCTGGCGCTGCTCGGATATTCCTGTACACAGTCCGCAGGTGACCCTAAGGAAGCAGCGGGATTGCTCACCGCTGCTTCGAAATGGCAGATCGATGAGATTGTTGTCAATGACGCAGTCACATTCAAGGATGGTAAGATGACCCAGCAGTTTGGTGGTGTTAATTTCGAGCGGTATATGGAGACAGTCGAGCTTAGAAGCGACGGTACTTTCTCAGGTATTTTCAAAGGTGAAACCAAACCTTTCGTCCTGAAATGGGTAGCAAATGAAAAGAACATCACCGTAGGATCCGCAGATAGCGGCCCAAAACCAACTGACTGGACCATTGATCCAAAAGATGTGCTGAAAGATTCATTTACAATGAAAACAAAAAGCACTGCCTACGATTATCCGAGGATGACCAGTATTGCTTTGAGATTTAAGGTTTTGAAATAAAACGAGTGGCCAAAATCTATTTTGGATTGGCCACTCGTTTAAATTATTCCTTCCGCGCCGTATGCCTGGTACCATCCAGCGACTGCGCGGTTTTTATTAATCTTACAAATTCGGAACGGTATCCCTCTTCGTCTTTTCCGAACGCGCCTTTTGCCCTCGCAACTGAATTTGGGTAAGAAGCATTTCCTTTGAACTCAGAATTCCGCAACAATAGTCCAAACTCCGCCACAGCCGAGGCGAAACGAAGGTTTTCGGAGCAGGCAGATAATGCGACTGAGGAGTTTTTGACAGGCAGATCGAAAAGTACACTTTTTTCACTACCGGGATTTTTGTAGCGCACTTTTACAGTAAGCATTTCATCGGAATTCCCGGAATGGGATGCCGTGTTTTTTTGATATTTCAATGCGTCGGCTTGCCGCAGATAACTGCTGTTTACTCCCTTGGGCACGATCTCATAAAGCGCGGTCACAGTGTGGCCGGAACCCATATCACCTGCGTCTTTTTTATCGTCATTAAATTCCTCATTGCTTAATGCACGGTTTTCATAACCAATTAAGCGATAAGCTTGTACATGTTCAGGGTTAAACTCGATCTGGATTTTCACATCTTTTGCAATGGTGAACAATGTTCCGCCAAATTCCTGCACAAATACCTTCCTGGCTTCCTGCATGTTGTCAATATATGCATAGTTGCCATTTCCTTTGTCGGCCAATGTTTCAATCTGGCTGTCTTTATAATTCCCCATTCCAAAACCCATTACACTCAGGAAAATGCCGCCTTTTCGTTTTTCTTCTATCAGATGCTGTAACTCACTTTCACTTGAAATCCCTACATTGAAATCGCCGTCCGTTGCGAGGATCACCCGGTTATTTCCTTTGGGCAGAAAGTTTTCCTTAGCCGTATCATAAGCCAGTTCAATTCCCTCTCCGCCGGCTGTCGAGCCGCCAGCTTCCAGGTTATCCAATGCTTCCTTGATCTTCATTTTCTCATTTCCAGGGGTAGGAGGCAGGATAAGCCCGGCCGCACCGGCATAAGTCACAATGGAGATTCTATCTTCAGGCCTGAGTTGATCCGCAAGCAGCTTAAATGCCTGTTTCAAAAGTGGAAGCTTATTTTGCTCCATCATCGAACCCGAAACGTCTACCAGAAACACAAGATTGGACGCGGGCAGGTTTTTGGTGGAAACGGTTTTGGCCTGCAAACCAATGTGAAACAGTTTCAGTCCGGGGTTCCAGGGAGAATCCGTGTATTCGCTGGTGATGGATATAGGTTGGTTTCCAGTTGGTTGCGGATAATTATAATCAAAATAATTGATCATTTCTTCAATGCGAACGGCGTCAATGGGAGGTAATTGACCGTTATTCAAAAAACGTCTGACATTGCTGTAAGCGGCGCGGTCGACATCAACCGAAAAGGTAGTAACCGGATCAGACCCAACAAACTGGAAACTGTTTTCCTTGATAGTGCTGTAATTTTCAGTATTTGCCTGCGGCCTTCTCAGGGTCATTGGCTGGCCTGTGAATGGTGCAGTGGTCGCTTTTGCGAATGAAGACATTGATTCACTTCTTGCCGGGGCGAAATCCTTCAGGCGCTCAGATTCTTCCTGCAAAACAAGCGGCTCCGGCCGATCGGATGGCGAGAGCACTGCATAAACGAATGTTAATGACCCAAACTCCATTTCATTCTTTTTGTAAGACGGGTGCGTGAAAACCAGGGTTTTCGAGTAGGCGGGAACCTGGATCGAGAATTTACCTGCTAAATCGGTTCGTGTCGTGGCTGTGCTTCCTTTAACCGACACCACCACATTTGCCAAAGGAGCGTGATTGATATCTTCAACAATCCCTTTGACTGTGCGGTTTGGGACGAGGGCAAATGCGCTCAAAAACAGCGCGAGTAGTATTAGAAGCTTTCCTTTCATGGTCAATAAAGTTTTAGTTTATTGACTGGATTCAAACACAGCAAAAATTCCATAAACTTTTCCGGATTTTTTGTGGAATTTTGATCGGATCACATCTAATAGGTAGTTAGTTGTGCGATTTCGTCTGTAAGAGCTCGCTTGTGAAGTTTTTAAAAGTTTTTCAGGATAAGAAAAAGGAACCCGTTTCGGAAGGTGAGAGGTTGGCGGAATACCGACGCACTGGCGATGTGGCGATCCTTGGCAGCTTATATGAACCTTACATGGAAATGGTTTACATGATCAGTCTGAAGTATCTGAAAGAGGAGGATGAAAGTAAAGATGCGGTGATGCAGATCTTCGAGAAACTGATTGGGGATTTAAAAAGCCATCAGGTTGAAAACTTCAAAAGCTGGCTGCACAGCGTGGTACGAAACCATTGCCTGATGCAGATCCGCACGCGGCACGTTTTCGTTGACGTAAGTGAATTCATTGAAAACGGCGAATCGCCGGCAGCTGCCGACACGGAATTTGAAGACGCAACGGTGCTAGATACGCAGTTGACGTCACTATCGAAATGCATGGAATCGCTGGCAAGTGAGCAGCGGATTTCCATTGAGCTGTTTTACAAACAGGAAAAATGCTATAAAGAGATTTCCGGAGAAACAGGATTCGACATTAACAAAGTAAAAAGCTATATCCAGAACGGAAAGCGGAATTTGAAAATTTGCATGGATAAAAATGGCAACCACTGATTCAGATCAACCTATTGGCTTCGAGGAGTTTAGGCGCTATGCGCGAGGAGAAATGTCACTCCGGGAGCAATATGACCTGGAAAAGCGACTGCTGGCCGATCCGATGGCGGCGGAAGCGTACGAGGGGTTCCTGGCGATGGGCGCTACGGATGCCGAAAGAATCCGTACAGAATTGAAAATCGGTTTAAATGCAAAAGTCGCATCCTCGCGCAAAAGGATAATCCCACTTTGGACGTACGCCGCAGCGGCATCTGTAATCGTTGGCCTGGGCGTTTCCTGGATGATTTTGAAAACCGATAATACAAATATCGATAACAGAGAAATAAGCGCAGCGATTCAAGCTGAGTCTCCGACAATTCGCCCGGCCGAAGAAAAGGGGGAAGAAACGCAACCTCTTGCAAAACCAGCTCCTTCTATTCATGCGGATCAAATAGCTGCAAATGTTCCCGGAAAGAAAAGCTTTCCGGCGGCGGCACCTGTAAAAGAACTGCCTGAAAGTAAGAGTTTTAGCAGACTTGCCGAGGCTGACGAGGTAGAAGAAGCACTTGCAGTCGCCGAACCGGGTCAGTCCGCGTTTCAGGCAGCGCCGCCTGCTATTTCTGCCCCGCAAGCCGCTTTTTCTGAACCGCTGGCGGCTGATAAGCAGTCCGTTAGCAGGGCCAGAAAGCTCAATGACAGTACTTCCATTCCTACGGCAGCAGCGGCGCCCGCTGCTTCTAAAGATACTGCCGGGGGAACCATGCCCGTCCCGCAAATAGGATGGCGATCCTATCGTTCCTACCTCAACCGAAACACGCAATCTTCGTTCTCAAAAGGAAACGTGACCGTTTCATTTGTCGTGAATTCGGACAGCTCTTTGTCCGGATTTACGGGTCATGGGGAGAAAGTGCTTCTGGATCAGGCAATTGAAATTGTAAAAAAAGGTCCCGGCTGGAAACCTGTGTTCCGTAATGGCGCACCCGCTACTGCTCCCGTAAAAGTCCAAATCGAGTTCCGTTCTCCGAACTAACTAGTCTGTTATCAAGACATTACTTACTTCTTGTAGAATTAATTTCTAAAAATCACTAATTTAAGTTCTGGATTTTTTGTGATGTAGTTTCCAGTATTTAATTTTACTATCACTGGTTACTTGTGCATTATTACCATTTCTTTTACTAGTTTGGGGTTAAATGTGTACTTTATGGTATGAAACTAAGTTTAGATCGACGTTTCATTTGATTCTGACCAGTAATTTTATTTTTAAAGCGCTGATTTTGTTATAGTAAGTATTATTACTAAATCTACAATTAATTTGCTAAGCTTAAACTGGATTGCGGGCGGATCGGAAAGACTTCAATACCAGGCAACCAGCAGATTTTATCCTAAATCTCATATTTGAATATTTTATACGCTTCCCATGGATAGTAAAAGAAGTCTATTGATTATAGACGATGAGCCCAGTATCACCAAGATCCTGGAACATTTCCTCAAGAAAGATTTTAATGTAATCATAAAGAGTGACGGCTCAGAGGGAATGCTGTGGCTGGAAGAAGGAAACCAGGCAGATCTCATTATTGCGGATTTGCACATGCCCAATCTTAGCGGAAAAGACTTTTTGAAGGTTGCAAAAGCCAGCAATCTCTATTCTGAAATCCCAATTATCATTCTTTCCGGATCCGACGAAAGCTCAGAACGCATTCAGTGCCTCAACCTTGGCGCAGATGATTTTATGGTCAAGCCGTTTAATCCGATGGAAGTTCACGCAAAGATCAATGCGATCCTGCGCCGAAGCAGAAGATATTCCTAATCAGCCGACGAAATGGAACTGACAATGACGCCTCCCGCGACGACCGTTGAGACAAAAAGCTATGCTGCCCAATTCCGGGTCATTTATCTGAACAAGGATCTTGACCATTACCTTCAATTTTCCCAAAAGTTCGCGGATTCACTTCAGGTGGAATACTTTGGATCTAAAGAAGGAGTGCTGGAAGCTCTGGAAGAAAATTACCCCGCCGACGTGATCGTCGCCCATGCGGGAAGCGGAGGTTTGGAGCTGCTGGATATGATCCGCAGCACCGCGGGTTTCGGGAACATTCCTTTTGTGCTGATGGTGGACCGTCTTACCCGTGAATCCGTTGAGACTGCGCGTGCAAAGCATGCAGACGATGTTTTTTCGGTGACATTTGATGAAGGCGATCTGCTTACCAGGATCAAGTATTTCAAAAAAAGGCAATGGTATGTGGCCAATAAAGCTTCTCAGAAAATAGGTGCGCAGGCCAACCGCACGCCACTTTGGAAAAGAACAATAGATGTCGTTACCACCGGTACGGCGGTGCTTTTGTTGCTCCCGGTTTTTCTTCTTGTTGCGCTGCTCATTCGCCTTGACTCAAAAGGACCTGTTTTTTACAGATCGAGAAGGGTAGGGAGCGGCTATAAGATTTTTGATTTGTATAAATTCCGTACGATGCGCACGGATGCCGACCAGCTGATCCGTAAAATGGCGGCGCTGAGCATGTATAATAAAACGACGGAGCCGGTTCAGCAAATCGAAAACAATGGCTTGTGTGCAGAATGCCAGGCCGGTAACAAATGCAAAAGCTTGCTTTTCCACGATGGAAAAGAGATTTGCGAGAAGCTCTATCACTTCCAGAAGGATCAAAAGGCGGCATTCATGAAGTTTCAGAACGATCCCCGCATTACCCGGTTCGGTCAGTTCCTCAGAAATTCAAGCCTGGACGAACTTCCTCAATTGATCAACATTCTCAAAGGCGATATGTCGCTGGTGGGCAACAGGCCATTACCTCTTTATGAGGCCGAAAAAATGACCACAGATGACAAAATTTTCAGATTCGCGGGTCCGGCTGGCTTGACCGGTTTGTGGCAGGTCACCAAACGCGGAAAGGGAAAGGCGGATATGTCAGAAGAAGAAAGGACGCAGCTTGATATCACCTACGCAAAGGAATTTTCATTCAAAATGGATATGCAGATTATTCTGAAAACATTCCCAGCACTGCTGCAATCCGAAAATGTCTGATGCACGCTGATCCTCAGCTCTTAAATCATTTGAGATATCGACAATACTTTACAACATGCTAAGAAACTTTGATCCATTCTTTCAGTGTTTCGTCAAATTTCTTGATCACGCGGGACGGGTTTCCCACAGCAACCGTGTAGGGAGGAATATCCTTGGTGACGACAGCCCCGGCAGCCACCACAGAGTGCTTTCCGATGGTAACCCCAGCAGTGATAACGGTGTTCGCACCGATCCAACAGTCATCTTCAATCGTGATCTGTGCCATTTTAACCCCCTGTTTGTGAATTGGTTGCGTAATGTCGTCGTAATTGTGGTTGAGGCCGCTCGCAACAATATTTTGGGCAAGGATCACATTGTTGCCGATTTTAACAGGCCCTATAATGACGTTACCCAACCCGATCAGCGAGTTTTCTCCGATTATTACATCCCCCACACCATTATTAATTGTCGTAAAATCTTCAATCATCGAATCGTTTCCGATTGAGAACTGATTGAAAGGAACAACGTCCATTCTTACCCAATGCCTGATAATCACACCTTTACCGCGTTTATGATATAACCGGTTCAAGCCAATTCTCACCCATAATCTTGGTCGGGCCTGATTGGTAGGAATAAGAAGCCAGTGGAAAAATTTCTTCAATCGTGGATTAGAACGGATTTGATCAGCTACAGCCATTCTGGGAGGGACTAGGGAGTTTTGTAGTAATAATTTTAGTCAAATGTATTTTGTATCGCTACAAAATCAAGCAAAAAAATGGTTTTTAAAAATTTATTTCAAAGAATGCAAATGAGACACGCAGTGTTTTTGATTCCCTTATTTTTCATTATACATACCACACAAGCCCAGGAATCTTTAAGTAAAGACATTTCTTACGAGTATCTGGACAAATTGGTCGCAGTTTGTAAAGCCAATTATCCACGGGTTAAAATGTACGAGGCCCGGGTGCATGTGGCCGAGAATGGTCTTAAAAAAGCAAAACTCTCTTATTTCGACATCTTCTCATTCTCGTATCTGTTCAGCCCCAATAATAACGTAAACACCATTTCTCCGACTTTTGGCGGTTATCAATTCGGTTTTTTTGCCAACATCGGATCGATCTTACAGAAGCCAAACACGGTAAAACAAGCCAAATGGGAAGTGGATGCGGCCAGGTACGACAAAGATGCATTCGATCTGAACATGGAGTCGGAAGTCAAGAAACGGTATTTCAGCTACATCCAGAAGATCGTTATCCTGAGACTCCGGTCCGGCGCCTTGCTCGATGTGGAAAGTATGCTCAGCACCGTCAAACATCGGTTTGAGCGCGGCGAAGAATCGCTGGAAAACTACAACAAAGCATTACTAATGCAATCCGATCATTCTCAGAACATTGTAAATGCCGAAAGTGAAGTTTTGATGGCTAAAAGCAACCTGGAAGAATTGATAGGACAGAAACTTGAAGATATAAAATGACCGAATTTTTACAATTTCTTAGACTGCTCAGACGGAACAAGATTACTTTAATCCTGGTGCCGCTCATTACAGTGATATTCAGCTATTTCCTGGTTAAAAGATTGCCGGATACCTATGAGTCGCGTGCGCGAATTGCGACCGGCCTCGTTGACAAGACGGACCAGGTTGTGACCCGGGCGAAGGATGAGCAGGATGGGCAGATTGCCCGCAAGTTCGAAAGTCTTATCCAGCGCATGTTGCTGAAACGTACCCTGGACCAGATTTCCTATCGCCTGATCCTGAACGATTTGAAAGCGGTCAAAGATTCTTCCTGGCGAGAACCTTCAAAAGAATTGCAAAGCCTGAGCGCAGCCGAAAAGAATAAAGGTATCGCGCTGATTACCAGGAAACATAAAGCCAGAGAGGAGCTATCGCTGTGGAAACCGGAGGAGGCAAAATGGAACAAGATTATCAAGGATATGGGCTATGGCTCAGAGTCGCTCCGGGAAAAGCTGGCCATTTATCGTACCGGTGGGAGTGATTACATCGACATTCAGTTCGAGGCCGAAGACCCTGATCTGGCTGCATATGTAATCAATACGCTGAGCCAGGAATTCATCGCGGACAATTCGTCGAGAATCGTAGGAAACAACAAGAAGACGATTGACTTTCTTCAGAATTTCATGCTTTCGAAAATGCAGGCGCTCAATGAAAGGATGAATACGCTCAAAAATTACAAGATCCAGAACCGGGTTTTGAACCTCAACGAGCAGGCAAAAAGTATTTATGGACAAATGGCTGATTATGAGACCAAAAGAGAAATGGCCCAGAAAGACATTATCGCATTCGGGGCAGCCATTCACAACATTGACAACAAATTTAATCCCGCAGACCGGAAGTATTTTGAAAGTGCATTAACCGAAATTAACCAGAGCATCATCTCGAGCAAACGTGATCTTCGTAATCTCAACGAACGCTACATCCTCAGCAACTTCAATCCAAGATTGAAATTCAGCCTGGATTCACTCAAAAATAAGCTTACCGAACAGATCGACGACGCTTCCGACCGCTACATATATAGCCCGATGGCCGTGAAGCAAGATCTGGTAACTCAGAAAATGACAATGGAAATTTCATTGGAACTGGCGAAAAACAGCGTTGCGTCCATTCAGGGGGAATTGAACCGGTTAAATCGGAAATTTGATGGTCTGGTTCCAAACGAGGCAAAAATTCAGGAGTATGAAACGGGTATCGATATTGCGAGCAAAGAGTACATCGAGGCATTGCAACGCTATAATGAAGCCAGTCTTGAATTCAGCTTTCCGGTATACCTGCGGCTGATCGAACGCGCGATGCCGGGCGAAGTACAGGCATCCAAAAAAATGGTTTTGGTGATCCTTTCGGGCGTAATCAGTTTTACATTCTGCCTGCTGATATTTTTCGTGCTCTTTTATCTGGACAAGTCCATCCGCTATCCATTGCAGCTTGCAAATGCTACCGAGCGGCCGGTTTTGGGCTACCTTAATGCAGTCGATAAACAATCGGGAATGAGCTTGTCGGGGATGAACAGTTCGAATGATAAATCCATCCGACTTTATAAGAATTTGGTCAGGTCGATCCGGTATGAGCTTGATAATGAGCTGGATGATCCCAAGATCATTGCAATTACCAGCTTGACGCATGCGGCCGAGAAAACATCGTTTGTAGTCGCGCTGGCCTGGGCATTTTCCAAGATCAACAAAACCGTGCTCATTATTGACGGTAATTTTGGGCAGTCGGATATTACTGCACTAAACCCGGGATCGGAGCTTTTGGAAAGTTATATTACTAAAAGCAATGTTCTGGAAGCTGCTCCGGGCCAAATCAGCATTCTCGGAAACAAGGGTGGAGATGTTTCATTGCTGGAACTCGCCGATGAAAAGTTGATCAGGGAAAGGTTGCAGGTTTTAAAAACCGCATTTGACATCATCCTGATCGAAACAGACTCGCTTACTGCCATGAACAAAGCAAAGGAATGGGTCACTTTTGCCGACCGGGTCGTTGCGGTTTTCTCGGCGGGCCGATCGATTTCGGAGGAAGATCAGTCTAAAATTCAGTACCTGAACCATCTGGAAGACAAGTTCTCGGGCTGGGTACTGACCAACACGGATGACATTCCCGAGCAGGCGGGGAAAATCGGAAAACCGGTAGAAGTATGAAAATCATCGAATGGGCCTGGTGGTTGATTCAGATTGTGATTGGATTCAACCTGTTATTTCCGCTTTTGTTATTGTTAATCAAATCATTGCGTGGGAAAACCGATGTTCCAACTACTGCATCTGGCTTGTTTCAATTGCCCGATTATGGGATTATCGTAACAGCCTACGAACAAACATCCCAGCTGCCGGCGGTAGTAAGCTCACTGCTAAAACTGGATTATGCGCAGTATCATATTTATGTTGTGGCAGACAAATGTGATATCTCCAACTTGCATTTTCCCTCTCGAAACGTGTCACTTCTGAGACCGGAGCAGGTTCTGGGCAGCAATACCAGATCACACTTTTATGCCATAAATCATTTTATACGCCCACATTCTCACCTCACCATCATTGACAGCGATAATCTGACGGAACCGGATTATCTCACGCAGCTGAATGTATATTTCAATGCGGGTTTTCAGGCGGTTCAGGGCGTGCGGGAAGCTAAGAATCTTGATACAACTTATGCATGCCTGGATGCAGCGAGGGACATTTACTATCATTTCTACGATGGGAAAATGCTTTTTGGAGCCGGTTCGTCGGCAACGCTTGCCGGCTCGGGAATGGCTTTTACGACTTCGCTCTACAAGGAATGTCTGGGGCATTTGGATGTCACGGGCGCGGGGTTCGATAAGGTACTTCAAAATGAGATCGTGAGCAGAAAACACCGGATTGCTTTTGCGGAAAAGGCAATTGTTTATGACGAAAAAACAACGGGCTCCGATCAGTTGGTGAAGCAACGGGCGCGCTGGATCAACACCTGGTTTAAGTATTTCTCATTGGGTTTCGGAATCTTCCGGAAAGGAGTTATTAACCTGAATATCAATCAGTTTTTGTTTGGGCTGGTCCTTTTGAGGCCGCCTTTGTTCATTTTTCTCCTGCTCTCGTTGCTGTTCCTTTTCATCAATTTGTTTGTGTCGATACAGCTGGCGGGTGTATGGTTTCTGGCATTATGTGTTTTTGTGACAGGCTTTTACATTTCACTGAAATCGTCAAGGACAGACCCACGGATATACCGGTCGCTGGTAAATATTCCCAAATTCATATCACTCCAGTTACTGGCTCTTATGAATGCAAGAAAGGCGAACAAGATTTCGGTTGCTACGCGTCACGGGCAAATAGATCAAACTCAATGATAGCCGTTTTATGAAAATCTATCCGGCAAAAGTCTCCGCGAAAAAACAGTCCCGCTTTGATCATTTGACACCTCTTCAAAAAAAGATGCGTCAGATTGCGGTGTTGCTGGTTTTAGTCTCGGTTTTTATATTTTTTTTCAAAATCCTGTTTTTTTAAAGTGATCAACGACTTGCAAATTTTCGGGCATGATCAGGGCGGCTCCGGCGAAAGCTTTTGGGATCGTGTTAAACAGGTATTTTGGATTGAGAGACTTAGCAATACGGTTGGACTATCCATTCTGCTTTGCGTTTCGCTGGTATTTGGAGTTGTGATTGCAAGCTACGGAATGCTGGGTGCAGCACTTGTACTGGTGATTTTATTCGTTCCGCCCGTTGTGTACGGCATCGTCGCTCACCCGACATTTGGCATTGCAGTCCTGATGATTATGGCTTATCTGCTGTTTTACATCATGCGTTTCGGGATCAATTTCCCGATGGGCACCCTGATGGACGGCATTGAGGCACTGCTGATTTTAGGCTTCTTTGTTTATCAGAAAAAGCATCCTGACTGGTCGGTTTTTAAAGGTCCGATCAGTATTATGATCCTGATCTGGATCACTTATAATATCCTGCAGGTGGCAAATCCGGCGGCTGCATCGCGGCTTGCGTGGGTTTATACGATCCGGTCGGTGGCGGTGGTGATGCTGATGTACTTTGTTTTTATGTATCAGATAAAAACTGTAAATACCATTCGGCTATTCCTGAAAATTTGGCTTGCACTTTCCGTTTTTGCGGCCTTGTACGCATATAAGCAGGAATATATTGGTTTTTCAGCAGCGGAGGAGGCCTGGCTGTACTCAGATCCAACTGTGGCAGATCTCCTGTTTATCGCCGGGCGGTGGCGAAAATTCTCGATCTTTTCCGACCCGGTGGCCTTTTCTTACAATATGGTGGTAAGCTCCATTCTGTGCATTGCGCTGCTGACTTACGTCCGCAAGTACTGGCAAAAAGTTGTCCTGGCATTGCTCGTTGCGCTATTCTTTTCCGCCATGCTGTTTTCGGGGACCCGTGGCGCATATGTGCTGCTTCCTGCGGCGATGGTATTGTTTGTGATACTCCGGTTTAATAAAAGCGTGCTGGTCGGCTCGGCGATTGCAGGTGTTTTTATTTTATTCTTAATTTTTGTCCCGACTTCCAATCCTAACATTGTCCGGTTCCAGACGGCTTTTACACCGTCAGACGACGACTCTTACAAGCTCAGAAGTGCGAACCAAAAGCGGATCCAACCTTATATATGGACGCATCCGATTGGCGGGGGGCTCGGGGCGACCGGTGCCTGGGGCCAGCGTTTTGCCCCACAATCTTACCTGGCCAGCTTTCCGCCGGATAGCGGCTATGTCCGGACTGCCGTGGAACTGGGGTGGGTGGGGCTGCTCATTTTTTGCTTCCTGATGTTTTTTATTTTGCGCGAAGGAATCAACAATTACTTCACCATTCGCAATCCCGAATTGAAAACCTATTGTCTGGCCATGTTGCTGATTGTATTTGCTTATAACATAGGTAATTATCCGCAAGAGGCATTGGTCCAGCTCCCCTCGAACATTTATTTTTATCTCGCCATTGCGCTGATTAATGTAACCAAGAGGATAGACAACCGTGAGTTGGCTTTAAATGAAAAGGCGCTTATATGAAAATCGCCCACCTGATATTAGCCCATTCGCAGCCACTCCAGTTGGAGAGGCTAATTGGCAGGCTCGATCATCCGGACGCATTCTTTTTCATCCATCTCGACGACAAATGCGACTCGGGACCGTTCCGGTTTCTTTATGGAAAACCAAACTGCTTCTTAGTCCGTGACCGCGTGAAGGTGAGCTGGGGAGCTTACAGCATTGTGCAGGCTACGATAAACGGATTCCAGGATATCGCCTCATCCGGGCTGAAAATCGACTATGTGAATTTGCTCAGCGGTTCTGATTATCCGTTAAAAAGTACAGATGCCATTCACTCTTTTCTGGAAGCCAGCGGGGGAAGGAATTTTATGCAGTATCAGTTGGTATATGGAGAATGGGAGGAAGCCATTGGCCGTTTAACAGAATACCATTTTACCAATTATAATTTTCCGGGTAAATATGTACTTCAAAATCTGGCTAAAAAGTGGATGCCGAAACGCAAAATGCCCGATAACCTGGTACCTGTGGGCCGGTCGCAATGGATGACGATTACACCGGACGCTGTCCGCTACATCTTACATTACCTCGACAGCCACCGGGAAGTGATCCGTTTCTTCAAGTTCACATGGGCGCCGGACGAGATCATTTTCCAGACTATTTTATACAACTCGGAATTTAGAAATACACTGGTAAACAACAACTTGCGATACACCGACTGGTCTGCCGGACAAGCCAGTCCAAAGACATTAACCAAGGCAGACCTGGATCGGATGCTTGCTTCCGGGGCCCTTTTTGCCCGAAAATTCGATATGTCAAAAGAACCAGAAGTAATGGATCTGCTTGACGAAACATTATAACATTTATTAGCGGACTCGACTATGGACATTGTCATTACCGGACAGCAGGCGTGGGATGTGGAAATTGGTAGTAATTGTAAAAACATCGCGCTGGAATTCAGTAGAAAGCACCGCGTGTTATATGTGAATTCGCCTCTCGACCGCATTAGCGCGCTCAAAAACGGCGACGATCCGAAGGTTATGAAGCGTCGGGAAGTGATCAGGAAGAAGCAAAGCGGGATTGAGGAGATCAAAGAAAATCTTTGGGTACTCTATCCCGACCGGATGATCGAATCCATTAACTGGATCCCGTCGCAGGCTATTTTTAATGTTTTAAATAAAAGGAACAACCGGATTTTTGCCAAAAGCATCGGTAATGCGGTTAAGAACCTCGGTTTCGGGCCGTACATTCATTTCAATGACAATGATATGTTCCGGAGCTTTTATCTGAAAGACATTCTCAAACCGCGCCTCTCCATTTATTATTCAAGAGATTACATGCTGGCCGTCGATTATTGGAAAAAGCACGGTGCATCGCTGGAACCTCAACTGATCGCAAAAAGTGACTTATGTGTCGCCAATTCCACGTATCTGGCGGATTACTGCAAGCGGTACAACAAGCATTCGCATTATGTGGGCCAGGGTTGCGACCTTGACATTTTCATGGATGGTATCCATTCGGCGGAACCGGTAGATATGAAAGAAATCGGGAGGCCGAGGATCGGGTATGTGGGTGCATTGCAAAGTCTGCGTCTTGATATGGAATTGCTGCATTACATCGCGCAAAACCGTCCGGAATGGAGCCTGGTGCTGGTCGGCCCGGAGGATAATGAATTTTTGCAGAGCAGTTTGCATGCATTACCGAACGTGATCTTTACCGGATCCAGAAACGTGGACCAACTCCCCGCATACATCAACTCGTTCGACGTGTGCCTGAACCCCCAGCTTTTAAATGAAGTGACGATTGGCAATTACCCGCGCAAGATCGATGAATACCTGGCTGTGGGCAAACCCACGGTCGCTACGCAAACCGATGCGATGAGTGTTTTTGCAGATCACGTGTATCTGGGTAAAACAAAGGAGGATTATGTTTCCCTGATTGAACGCGCATTGGCCGAAAATACTCAGACAAAAATCGCGGCCCGCAGGCAATTTGCCAGTGCCCATACCTGGGAAAACAGTGTGGAGGCAATTTACAATGCGGTTCGCGCGGCGGGTGTGCCGTTATAAAGGCTGATCTTTCTGTAATTGTTTTAGCTCCGAAATACCCATTTCCGACTCAGCTTTTAACTGAACGAGTTTTTCATTCAGTGTATTCGTCCAGTTTCCTTGCTTCAAGGTCGTTTCCAGCTCTTTATATTGGCTGGCGGTAGCTAATAATCCCACGGAAAACAGCGATGATCTGAATTTATGAATTGCCTGACACAGCTTATCCAGGTCCCCGGAGGCAGACGAGTCTTCGATCGTTTTAAGCTGGATCTGACTATCGCTTTCAAATAAAGCGATCAGCTCGTCGCGAAGTTCTATATCGCCGCCTGTGATTTCTGTGAGGTAACTTAGATTCAAAATGGACTCGTTCATGCTGTTTGGAGGTTGTGGATTGGTTGGTTGAGGTGATGGCAGGTCAAGTTCTTTATTATTTCCAAGATGTGCGATGGTATAAAGCAATTCACTTTCCTTAAATGGTTTTGAAATGTAACTATTGGCCCCGATACTGAGGCATTCTTCCTTTTCCCCCACCATCGCGTGCGCCGTCATGGTGATAATGGGGATCGTTTTCGAAACTGAGCTCCGGATTTCCCTGATCGCCGTATACCCATCCATAATCGGCATTTGTATATCCATTAAGATCAGATCGTAAGTGCCGCTTTTCAGCTCATTGATTGCTTCCTGGCCATTATTGACGATTTTGAGAGATACGTTAAATCGTTCAAATATAGCCTGCAGAAGTTTCTGGTTTAACAGATTGTCTTCGGCAGCCAGCACCCGCAGGGATTGAACAGAGGCAATCAGATCGATTGGTTTTTCCAAATCTTCCTCCGGTACTATATGTTCTACGACCTTTAATGGAAGATCTATTGTAAAAATACTTCCCTTGCCGATCTCACTTTCAAGTTGTAGTGTCCCGTCGAACAGCTGTACGAGCGACTTGACAATGCTGAGCCCAAGTCCGGTGCCGCCAAAGATCCGGGTTGTACTTTCTGTCGCCTGCACGAAACGATCAAAAACATCGGTGATCTTTTCTTTCGGAATTCCGATCCCGGTATCCCGCACCTCAAACCGTATGAGCTGAATTCCGTTTACAACTTCTGAAACGGGGGTAACACTGAGGGTAACCTCGCCTTTTTCGGTGAATTTGACTGCATTACCACACACATTCAGCAAGATCTGCGTCAAACGCAGCTTATCACTTTCCACAAATCCCGGAACTCCTTCCTGCAGGTACGACCGGTATCCGATGCCTTTTTCAGTTGCGCGCTGATTTATAATGGCGGATATGGAATCCACCAGTTCCTTCATGGAAATATCCGTATTCTCGAGATGTATCTGGCCTGCCTCAATCTTGGAAAAATCGAGAATGTCATTGATCAGTTCAAGCAGATTTTTGCTTGCATATTGAATGTATCCAACATATTCAACGCTTTTCGGATCCTTTACTTCACCGACGAGTAAGTTCGTAAATCCAATGATCGCATTTAGCGGCGTCCGGATCTCGTGACTCACATTGGAAAGAAAAATATCTTTCACCCGAACGGACTTTTCGGCAAGTGTCCGCGCTTTTTCCAGCGTTGCTTCATAATTAGCGCGTTCGGTAATGTCCCTGAAAACCGTAATTGCGCTGGTGATTTCACCGTCCAGGCCGATTACGGGCTGCACATTTGTTTCCAGATGATAGATCTTATCGTTTTTGATCAGGTCGATTTTGTTTGCGATCAACTTTTCTCCCTGAAGAGCACGGGCAACCGGTAGCAGATCCGCCGTAAAACGCACGTGATAGCGCATCGGATCCAGCAGTTTCAGCTGGTTCGTTTGATCAGTAAGTGTGTCCAGTTTCCCACCTTTCAGCCCCAGGATTTCCCGGCCCGACTGATTGAGCAAAACGATTTCCTGCTGTTGATTTACAACCATAACACCGTCCGGAATCGCTTCAAGGTACTGGGTTACAATCCGTTCCTTAGCCAGGATTTCATTCTGGAGCTGGCGCTGTTTTCTCTTGTCACGATTTAAAAAAATGAATGACAGGATCGTCAGTACGAAACCCACGGTGCTGGTGATGATGATAAAAAAAATGGAGCTTCTTTGCGTAGAGGCAACTTGTTCGCGGCGGAGGTTCAGATGGCGGTTTTCGTAGTCCTCAATTTCTCTGATCTTCCAGTTCAGCTGATTATTTAATGTGATTCCCTGGCCTTTTTTCAATTTGTTGAATGCGGAATCCCGGCCACTGGTGCGATACAGATCGATAATTCCCTGTGAGTAAGCCACGATACTTCCCGAAATGGCCAGTAGTTCCTTTACCCGATCTTTCTGAATGCTGTCGGTTTTCACCAGATTGAAGAGTGTGTCGGTAATTCCGACCAGCTTAACTTTTATATTATAATTGTTGGTCAGCAGCTCCTCGTTGTTTGTGATCAGGTAACCGCGCATGTTTGACTGGAAATCCTTGGTAACCAGCCCGAAATTCGCGGCCTGGTTCAGAACTCCGATGGTGGTGTTCAGCCGGTTATTGTTCAGAGAAAGATTACGTACATTCTTATAGGTGAAATACTGAGAGCCGAAAATCAATCCGAGCCCCAGGTAAATGCTTACATAAAACCATCCGAAGGATTTATTGATTTGGGTGGTCGGCATAAACTCGGCGATGTAGTATTAAGTCGTGTATTCAATTTTGTTAAGATAACAGATCAGGGCCGCAGTTAAGACAGATAGTCGAAGTTAAATTTCAGGTGACGGTAGAAGTGTCTCAATTGTTCGAGCAGAAAGTTATTACTCTCGCGCCACATGTTGCGTTTCATGGTGCTGGGCTCAGCTTCTGAATTTTTTTGAATAAATAAACCCTGAAAATCTTTATAGAAAAAAGCTTTTCCATTCTTTTTAAGGAATGACATCATCATGCTATATTCCGTCACATCGCCTTTTTTACCTTCCACATACCTTCCGAACTTTTCGAAAAAGTTACTGCGTCGTAAATGCGGATGGTCGCTGTACGCGTAAAATTTCTGATATCCCGGCTTCCAGACTCTAAAATCCATTTCGTAAAATCCATTTTCCGGGTTTTTCAAATAAGGATATTCAAAATAGGCATAGAAACGCACGACATCGATTCCGGGCTTTTTCTGCATGATCGCGAGTGCATTTGAAAAGCTGTCCGGGAAAATGGCTGTGGGTGTAAAGTCTTCCTGCACATACAAAGTCAATGGAGTTTGTACGGCATCCTGGCCTTTGTTGATGTTGTTTCCGAGCCCGCGGTTTTGCGGTGTAGTAATGAGCCGGAAGTCAAAGTTCTCCTGCAATTTGCGCAGATAGGAAATGTGCTCCGGCTTGCTGCCGTCATCCGAAACGACAACGTCCCCGAACCGGCAATGCAGCTGCTGAAAAGATTGCAAAAGCTGTTCAAGGGATTGGCTGCGGTTGTAATGCGTAATCAGAAGCGTTACATCCTTAAAAAAGTAGTCGTTTGTCATAGTACGATAATCAGCCGGGTTACTTCATGAACACGAGGTCCAGCGTGTTTTTTAGCCAGCGGTAACGAAGATAAATGAGGCGGGATAATTTGATCAATGGATTTTCGCTGAGACGCCAGTCTGCGCGCACCATGGTACTTGGTTCGTCAGAAGAGTTTTTTTGATAAAATAAAGCGGTGAAGTTATTGAAAAACAATCCTTTGCCTTTTTTCTGTAAAAAGCTGACTGCCATTTTATATTCAGTCAGATCACCTTTAATGCCCTCGGGGTATCTTCCGAATTTTGTGAAAAAATCACTTCTCCTCAAATGCGGATGGTCACTGTAATAGTAAAATTTCAAATGGTTCATATCCCAGAACGAATAGATCATTTCGGAAAATCCTTTTTTGAAGGGTTTCAAAGTAGGGTAGGCGAAATACGCGTAAAAACGAACAATATCCAGGTTTTTATCTTCCCGCATGAACGTCAGTGCATCTTCGAAATGCGTGGGGAAAATCGCTGAGGGTTGAAAATCTTCCTGCACATAAAGCGTATAAGCCGTTTTCACAGCATCCTGTCCTTTGTTGATATTATTGCCAAGCCCGCGATTCACAGGTGTGGTTATCAGATCAAACGTAAACCGGTTTCTGAGGTCTTTTACTTTCTCAAGATGTTCCGGCCGGCTGCCATCATCGGACACAACAATACCCGCAAACCGGCAATGCAGCTCCTGAAATGAAGTGAGCAGGCGCTCGAGAGATTCGCTTCGGTTATAATGTGTAATGAGTAAGGTTGTGTCGGGGAAAAAATGCTGCATCATTTGGTTAAAAGAAAGACAGGAAATCACGCATTCCGTTCAATTGTCGCTTTGCGCGGTTCACGAAAGCTTTGGTGATGCTGCCATCGTCGAGCAGGCGTCTCGGAGAGGTAAATACCGTTGCTTTGGAATCGGTAACCATTTTTAACCTTCCCGCTTTTTTAAGGTTCAGCGCCATTCTTCCATCTTCCGCCTCGTTTGCATAATCACTTCCGACAATATTGGCATATACCCGCGAGCCGCTTACTTTGAATCCGCCCGTGGTACGACCTACTTCTGTAATGAAACCCATATTGAACCCATACACATTGAGATACTCCCGGTTCTTTTTCCGGATGCGGATCATCACGCCGGCCGACTTCTCGTAAAGCCAGAGTCCGAAACGGCCCTGATTTTCAGGCGGTATGAACGCATAGTTTCCATATACACCCGTAATTCCCGGATCTTTCACCATGGGGGCCACCATGAGGTCAATCCAGTCGGGTGGGTAAAACGTATCGGAATCGGCGCAAAGGTGGTATTTACCGCGAGCGAGATCAAGTCCCATTTGACGCGCAAACGGAGTTCCCTGAACGGGTTGAAGGAAGTTCCGCACACCCAGGCTGTCCAGCACATGCTGCGTACCGTCTGTCGAATTATTATTAATGACGACGATCTCCACCTTATACTTTGTGCGGCTGGCCGAGAGTGAGGAAAGGGTCCGGTAAATGTTGTTTTCTTCATTCCACGCGGGGATCACCACCGAAATGTCGGGGTTCTCGGGATTGAAATGACTGATGCTGGTTTTCAAACGAGCAAGATCTTCTTCTGAAAGATCCCTGAATTGTTTTTTTGGAAATAGGTGGGGTTTAATCCAGGCAGGTAAACCAAATATACTCATATATCTTTATTCAAAAAGAGAAACAAATCCAGCGATTAAACATAAGGAATTTATAGAATTATTTCGAAGTTTGCGGATCATTTTTTTGATTCCTTGTGGTAAATATTTCTTAAAAAGAAACATATTTGCATTACTCCGGGGCGGCTTGTCAGCAGGAAATGGAAACGTCAATTTTGATCTTGCATGAATTACAAACTTTTACAAAAACTTCAAAATAAGCATTTTCTCTCCTTTGCCGGCAACGGCGTTATGTCTGTTTTAGGGATGCTCAACATGATCATCCTGTATCGCGCACTTTCTGTGACGGACATTGGAATGTGGGTTTTCTTTCTTTCCATTCTGCTTCTGGTTGACACCTTCCGTTCGGGTTTCTTAACGACTGCATTTATTAAATTTTACGCTGGCGCGGGGAAGGAACGGAGTGCCGAGGTGCTCGGTTCTGCCTGGTTTCTGGCCGCCATTATTACGGGTATCCTGCTCATCCTCAATGTTCCGGCATACCTGTTTTTATCTTACATTAAAAACCCTTCGCTGGCATTCTTCGTCGAATGGTTTGGGATCATTTATGTAGCTTCATTGCCTACGTTCATTGCGACGTGCGTAGTCCAGGCCGAGCAGCGGTTCGACCAGTTGCTTTACATTCGTTTCTGGAATCAGGGGATATTTATTTTGCTGGTATTCGGGATGGTGGTCACCAATACGGCCAGTTTGAGCAACATTATTTACGCCTACCTCGCGGGCGCTGCGATTACCAGCATTTTCACGATGGCAATGGGCTGGTCCAGGATTTCTTCTATTAAAAGCAGAAGCACCGCTTGTGTGAAAGAACTGTTTCATTTTGGAAAGTTCACCGTGCTCACGACGCTCAGTTCCAACCTTTTCGGGACTTCCAATACCATGATAATCAACTTCATGCTCGGGCCGGCGGCGCTAGCTGTTTATAGTCTCGGCCAGCGTTTAATGGAAATTATCGAAATCCCTTTACGCAGTTTTGCGGCAACGGGTATGCCCGAACTTTCAGCGGCGTATAATGCGGAAGACAAGCAGCATGTGATATTTACATTGAAAAAATACGTGGGAATGATCACCCTCGCATTGCTTCCGGTTTGTCTCTCGGCGGTTGTACTCTCCGATGTCGCTATCGGGATTATCGGTGGCCCGAAATACGTTCACAGCGAAGCAGCCAATATCATGCGAATCTTAATGATTTTTGCGCTTCTTTATCCGCTAGACCGCTTTTTCGCATTAACGCTGGATGTGATCCATCAGCCGCAGATCAACTTCGTGAAAGTACTCATTATGCTGGCGGGGAGTGTCATGGCTTCATTCGCCGGGATCTATATCACCGGCAATATCTATGGCGTCGCGGTTGGTGGTGTTGTTCCCATCGTGATTGGCATCGGGATATCCAAATGGGCACTGAACCGGTACTATCATTTCAGGTTTGTGGATATTTATAAAGAAGGTTATTTTCAAATCCGCCAGCTGGTGCAGACGTATTGGCTCACGCTTTTTCCTAAATAAAAGAAATGTAATTGGCCGTCACATTCGCAGCCAGTCTGCCGGAATGAGGTCATTTGTGTTCAGGTCCGGCATGTTGTTGTACCACTTCTGCGGTGCCACTACCATTTTGCCCGGGTAAGAATTCAGCCAGGCGCCCCACCAGCTGAACGAGCTGTTTGCAATAATGTGGTGTTTGCACGTCCGCATGAGCATCAGATCTTCCAGATCACTATTGTCTCCCGCACTTTCGACATAAACGGTATTTGAATCTTGCGGGAAATTTTCCTTAACCCACTGAAAATCATCAGAGAAGACAAAGAATTTGCAAGAAGGCATTTTTTCTTGGAACATGTCCGTCGCACGTTTGTAATAGTCGAGGCCAATGAAGCCAAACTGATTACTGAACTGGCTGTTGTTGACATAATCGCCCCGGCGGATATGCAACGAAATGGGATTTTCTTCTTTCTTAATTAATGCTTCAAACTTCTGAAATTGAGGAGTAGCAGCGATTTTTAATGTGATTTCCTTCTGCAGAACATCCTGAATGTCTTTAAAATATTGTTCGGTCTGCCAGAATCCGCTCAGGTACACAAACATGGATTTTGCAGTTAAAGCCCTGGCATTGAAACCGTCATTCCCTTCCCGGACCAGCTCGAATAATGGAGGTAAGCTACGCTGTGGAAACAGTTTTGTGGCTTTGGACAGATAGATCAGTACAGGCGAAGTGTCCAGAAGCTGGTAATCAATTTTAAAATTATTCAGCCTGAAACTTCTGAACGTGTCTGTGGCGTAATGGTGATTGTAATAACGTAAGTCGAAATAAAGTGAGGTTTTGGCTTGTATGGAAAGCTTGCGTGCAATGGCATACTGAAACAACTGGTTGCCGAGGCCATGCGAAATTTTGCTAATGATCATGTCAGTTCACATTAATGAGGTAGAGCGGTTTATGAAATTTTCTCCTTGATCGCCGGTCGGGTGGCGGACTTATACTGAAACCGCATTTCAATGTTTTTGTAAGTCCACACGGAAACAAAATAGATTACAATGAAATTGAGAATGAAAAGGTACGAGTACGCGCTGGGCGGAAATTTGAGAATGCGTATAAAAAGTACATTGAAAACACTGATAATCAGCGCGTGGGTCATGTAGATCGAGTAAGAGTACTGACCGAGTTTGTACAAAAGTCTTACACTTTTGAGTCCATGGGATATGACGCCTTTTTCAAACGAAAATGTGTAAATGCAGAGGAAAAACAGAATTTCAAAAATGGCTCCCCAGGGTTTCATGACTTCGCCATTGTAAATACATAAAACGATAAGCAGTAATGTGACGAGTTCGGCGGCGCTAAATAGAGCTGGCGGCCAGGTTCTCACTTGTGTATGCGTTTTGTTGAATAAATTAAAACACAAAACTCCGGTGAAAAACCCGAGAATACCACGCAGAAAACCGTAGTCAAAGCTGTAATTGATCTGAAAACTGCGCGAGACGAGCCACAAACCGGCGAGCGAAATGCCGGCGACCAAAACATAATACACATTGCGCACTTTCACCTGATTGGCTGTATGTATCCATAAAACCAATGAGCCGAAAACGAGGTAAGCCATCATCTCTGCGCTGATGGACCAGCTGGGAATATTCCAGCTTACATCCTCCACACCCGGAACAGGCGTAGAATTGATCAGAAAAAGCGAGGTGAAAAAGGTGTAAACGTTATTCGCAGGATTGACGAGATTGTTGACTTTAATATAGGGGTTTAATAGATTTTTTGCGATCTCCATCCCTACAAACGCCAGCAGCATAAACAAATGAAGCGGGTAAATCCGGTAAATGCGTTTGGTAAGAAACAATCCGAGCTGCTCCCGGCTGGCAATGGACTGATAACTGTACGCGATCACGAACCCGCTCAGTACAAAGAAGAAATCGACGAACATATCGGAATTTTCAACAAATGCATTGTTGAGGATTGGCGTATCGGCAAATGGACCAAGGTGGAAAAGAAACACCAGGGACGCGAACAAACCGCGAAAAATGTCCAGTACTTCAAACCGATGCCTCATTATCAATCGTTTTTAAGGTTAAATGTGCTGCGAAAATGGTTGATGCCCGCTTCGCGACGGTATTCGAATGCATCCGAGGCTTTTGTTAAAATGAGCAGCCCGAAATGCTCACTGGTATCAGCCAGAAGTTCGGGAATGTGTGGTATGCCAAGTTCCTTTACATGGAAAACGGCACGGCTTGGATCGGGCGCGCTGACCCAAAGTGATTCGGACCCATTGTGATAAAGCTGAAACACTTGTGGAAACAGGTCGTGTTGGATAGGCCACGATACAGATTTACCGATGGCATATTCTGTAAGCGTTAATGGATGCCCGTCTTCCTGTTTCTCGATGAGGAGTTCCTTTTCGTTACTCTGTATAATCATCAGGCATTCGCCGACGCCGGAATGTTTGATCGCATTTGTCACCAGTTCAGTTACTACCCACTTGATCCGGGTAATGATCCCCAGGTCCATCCGATCCTCGCCCACACACTCTTCTATCTGAGCAATGCAAAGATTTACTGTGTTTGAAACTTCTTCCAAATCACATTTAAACACCATGTCAAAACTTTTGCCGTGACGGTCCATGCGTTAATCTAAATTTTCCATCGCCTCAGTGAAATCTTCATAAATTTTGAACACTTTGTCCATTCTGATCAGCTTCAGAAGATTATGTACATCTGGCTTTAAGGCCACCAGGTAAATATCAATTTTTCGGGGCAGGGCATATTTCAGCGCAACGACCAGGCTGCCCAAAAAGGAGCTGTCTATATAATTGACATTTTCAAAACTTACGATAATCAACCTGGCGCCACTGACCATGAGGTCGATCATTTCTTCTTTGAACAACTCGGCATTTCCGAGATTTGCCTCTACAGGCAGGATGGTTGCCTGTACAACCTGGTCTAATTTGTTAATTTCGAGAATCATGCGGTTTCGTATTTTTCAATAAATATGATGCTTGCGTCGTCCAGTTGATTGGTGTCGTCAATGCCTTCCAGGACATTTTTTTTGATCAAATCGAAGCTTTCGGCGCGTCCCAGATACTGACTGATTTTTTCAACAAAAAATGGATAATCGCTTTTTTTAGTGCCTTTCGAGGGGATATCGATCATGCCGTCCGAGAATATGACAAGCTGGTCTCCCGGCTTCATCCGGATCGTTTGTTTGTCATAAAGCCCATCTTCGAGCAGGCCCAGCAACAGTCCCGAAGACTGGACGGTGGTGGTCTGGCCGGTTTCGGCATTGAAATGAATTAATGGAAGATCGCCGGCGCCGGTGTAATGGATCTCGCCGGTGTGAGTGTCAAGAAGCAGGAGTGAAAGACTGGACAGTATGTTTTCGAGACTTTCATCCAGGTATACCAGTTTATTGATCTTATGTACGATCGTATCCAGCTCAAAATCGTTATCGAGTACGCAGAAACGGATTGCGGCGCGGATGTAGCTGAGAAACCCAAATGTGAAAAACCAGGCTTTCCATTTCTTTCCCATAATATCACCCAGGAATGCAAAACAGAACCGGCTGTCTACCTGAACGAAATCGATGAAATCACCGCCCGGATAACCGCGGAATCCCTTATGCCAGAAATGGATATGAAATCCGGTAACCTGCGGGGAACGCACCGGAATGGACTTGACATCGAGTGTTTCCGCAGCCACTTTCAATTCGCGTATCGACCTGGAATGCTCGTTTTCAAGTGACTTGATGATGTTGTTTAACTTGGAAATGATGACCGGGATAGGCGTTTCCTTGTTAATGAAATCCAGCGCATACATGCTCAGCCCTTCCAGCACCAGCTTGTTGTCCGTGAAGGAAGTCAGGAAGACAAACGGAATGTCGCTGATGTTGGGGTTCATGAGTACCGCCTGCCTGAAATCGAAACCGTTCATTCCGGGCATGTCATAATCCGAGAGGATGAGGTCCGGCGCTTTCAGAACGAGGCTTTCGAGTGCTTCTGCGGCGGTAGCACAAAGTATGCACTGGTACCCGGCCCGCGTTAAGGCATGCTCCACCACCTTGCCGAAAACTTTGCTGTCTTCAACCAGCAGGATCTTTTTGACGTCCGTCGGAGGGGTAGGGAACGCGATCATTTCTTATTGAAGTTTAAAACAAAAAGAAGGATTCCGCCAAAAATGATCAGCAGAGAAACCAGGTCCATAACCGTGACGCCATCATTGATATTGAAATAATACACCGTAAAAATCTCGAAACTGGGCGGTGCCGGCATGATGATCATTGCAAAACCTACGACGATCAAAATGACGGAAAGGATGAATATGATCGCTTTTTGAATCGTATTTCGTCTGAGATAGCTGCTGCTGATCGTGCTGTCGATCTGATTTTCGGCAAGTAGTTTTTCCAGTCCTTCCAGCAATTCTTCCCGGGAGAGGTTGTTTTCCTGGTCCAGTTGCTGGAATGGGGCCAGCTTTTTGTCGGCAGATACCGATTTTTCAAATGCGTCCGCAATTTGCTGTTGGTATAAACGCGAAGTATGATTGTCAACGGCCGATTTCCCGACCACTTCAATCAGTTCCTGAACTTTATTTGCCAGCAAATTTGTATCCGACTCGTTTTTTGAAATGGTACTCACAGAATTTTCGAAAACCTATTGATGGCCAGAGCTGATCGTTTCACGCGCGCAACGAATGGTTGGATTGGATGGAATACAATGCAATTTTCTGTTCGTTGGGACAAAATCGGATGCGTCAAGCTACATTTCTCTTAAAGCTATATTTTTATTCTTATTTTTGAAATAGTTCTACAAATCAACAAAAATATTCCTTCAGTTAGAACGGTTTTCAGCAGTCATTTCTAGGGATGAAGAAAGTTTCCATCATAACGGTCAATTTTAATCAGCCTCAGGTTACCGAGGATTTGTTGAAATCTATAAAAGAGGTCAATACCTACCCGAATCTGGAAATTATCGTGGTCGATAATGGCAGCAAGGTCGATCCTGTTCCCCAATGGAAAACCCGGTACGAGGAGATCATTTTTATCCGTTCGGAAAAAAATACGGGATTCGCCGGTGGAAATAACATCGGCATTCGGCGGGCAACAGGCGACTATTTGTTCCTGATCAATAATGATACAGAAGTAACTTCCGAACTAATTGGGAAGCTTGTAGCGGATCTGGACGCGAACCCGAAAATCGGCATGATTTCGCCCAAGATCCATTATTTTGACCAGCCTAACATGCTGCAGTATACGGGCTACACACCGATGAATTACTACACGGCACGAAATGCGTGCATGGGCCAGTTCGAGGACGATCGTGGTCAATACGATTCTCTGAGCGGGGTTACCGGCTACGCGCATGGTGCTGCAATGATGATCCGCCGGGAAGCAATGGAAAAAGCGGGGTTAATGGCCGAAAACTACTTTCTTTATTATGAAGAACTCGACTGGGGTGAACGGTTCAAAAAGGCTGGATTTGAAGTCCACGTCGATCTTTCTGCATTAATTTATCACAAAGAATCGGTTTCAGTCGGGAAAAGATCTGCTCTGAAAGAGTACTTTATGAACCGCAACCGCATTTTGTTTATCCGTAAAAATGCGCCAGGTGTAACCTTCTTCCTTTTTTGCTGCTACTTCATGGCCGCAGTGGTTCCACGGAACCTGATCCAATACATTCGAAACCGGGAGTTTAGCTTTATCCCTGTTTTTCTTAAATCAATTACCTGGCATTTCAAAAACTCTCCCGACAGCGACGATCTGGGATATACCCTGACACGATAATTATGGAAATACTCTTCTGGCTCAGTTTATTCGTTGTTTTTTACACATTTCTTGGTTACGGCATTGTTCTTTATATTCTGGTAAGGATTCGCCGTGCATTAAAGGGACGCAGGCTCGCGCCGGGATTGGATCAGGATTTTCCTTCGTTGACGCTGATTATCGCCGCGTATAATGAAGAAAGCATCATTGAGGAGAAAATCCTGAATACGCTTGAACTCTCCTATCCGGCAGGCAAGCTGGAATTGATTTTCGTCACAGACGGTTCTTCGGACCGCACCCCGGAACTGGTCAGCAGATATAGCCAGGTAAAGCTCCTGCACACGCCTGCTCGCAGCGGGAAAATCCTGGCCGTACACCGGGCCATGCACGAAGTGACCAGCGAGGTAGTGGTTTATACGGATGCAAATACGTTTCTCAATAAAGATGCATTGCTGCTCATTGCCAGGCATTATGCCGATCCGACGGTAGGGGCGGTCTCCGGGGAAAAAAGGGTAATGCAGGATTCGTTATCGGATGCGACAGCGGGGGAGGGTTTCTATTGGAAATACGAGTCGGCGCTGAAAAAATGGGATTCGGAGCTTTATTCGGTGGTCGGTGCTGCCGGGGAACTGTTCAGCGTCCGCCGATCGCTTTATAAGGAAGTGGAGCCGGACACCATTCTGGATGATTTTATGATTTCCATGCGCATTGCACAGCAGGGGTATCGCATCATCTATGAGCCGGATGCCTACGCGTCCGAACTCTCGTCGGAAAATATTACGGAGGAGCTTAAGAGAAAAGTAAGGATTGCGGCGGGCGGCATACAGTCGATTTTGCGGCTTCAAAAATTGCTTAACCCATTCCATTATCCGATGTTATCATTTCAATACATCAGTCACCGGGTTCTCCGCTGGACCATCACGCCTTTTCTGATGATTCTTGCATTTATTCTGAACATCCTTATCGTTTCGCAATCTGCGCACTGGATTTACGCGCTCATTTTGGCTGGGCAGCTTCTTTTTTATGGATTAGCTCTCGCGGGATGGATTTTGGAAAAACGGAAGATCAAGGTCAAAGCATTGTTCGTGCCTTATTACTTCTGCATGATGAACTACGCCGTCCTCGCGGGAATCCGAAGGTATTTTAAAGGGACACAAAGTGCCGCCTGGGACAAGGCAAAAAGAAAAAGCGTGCAAATTTGAAGTGCACGCTTTTCGGGTATTTGTTATTTCAAAGTTGTTTCAACCGCTCAGATTCTTCTTCTAATATCGGAATGACTGCATTCAATTCATTCGAAATACTCAGATAGCGATCCATCAGGTCCGCTGATCCGGCATTATTTTTAATCGCTTTTTCCAACTCATCCACTTTCGGGCGGATCATCGTCAGCCCCGTCATTGTAAAGGAAGGCTTCAATCCATGAACAATGCTAGCAGATTCTTTACGGTCATCGGTTTCCAAAGCTTGTTGAAGCGTGTGCCACCGGGGGAGTGAATCGCTTAAAAAGGCATCGAAGATCATGTAAAGAATTACCGGATCTTCCCCATAAGCCTGATTAATGTAAGCAGCATCCAAAGCCGGATTAAGTTGTAAAGCCATCGGTTTTTTGTTAAAGGTTTTTCAAACGCTGAAATAGGTGGTTTACTAAATCTTCATATGCGGATGTCCCGCGAGAGCAAAACCGCATTTTTGCAAAACTATCACTTTTATTGGTTCACCGTGTCTTTTACTGCTTCATTTGATGGCTGTTTTGCTGCCTCTTTATCTTTCTTTTTAAAATAGCGACGGAACAAGAAATTGGACCGGAGCGCCTGCATATTTTCATCCAGCTTTTCGGTACTCGATTCAAGGTTTTTCAGTGTGCCTTTCAAGTTTGAAGCAGTGGATTCGTCGTGCAGCAATACACCTAATGGGCTGGTCGTGTTTGAGTTCAGGTCAGCACTGGCTGTTTTCAGATTGTTGACCATCACATTTGCGGACGAAACGGTTTCATTCAGCTTTCCAATGGTACCCCTCAGGTCCCGCATGATTACGGTATCGGTCGCGAAGTCGTTTGCCAAACCACCTTCTTTGGTCAGTTTGCCGCTATATTCGGAAAGAGATGCGGTTAAAGTCTGCGCATTACCCGCCGCTTTTTTCAATGCTGCCAGGGTTTGGTCTACATCATTATAAAGGCGTTCGTCATTCAGCAACATTCCCACGGTACCTTTTCCAGCGAGAATATTTCCGCTGATGGTTTTAAATGCGCTGGTAATTCCCAGCAGGTTTTTATTATTTTCTGACAAAACCGCCAGCATTTCTTCGGTACTCTCTATCTTTTCCACAGCCAGTTCGTCGCCGTCTTCAATGGATGGCACTTTTTGGGTACCACCGTAGATAACAATGATCTTATTCCCGATGAGACCATCCGTACTTACTTTGGCTTTTGCATTCTTCCGAACAAATTCCTGTGATTTTTCCTCAATGTTAAGCATCACTTCAACCCGGGAATCCGAAAGGAAACGAATGGATTTTACCGTCCCGATCTTCACACCGGAGTACCAGATATTATTCCCTTGTTTGAGTCCATTGACATCATTGAAAATCGTTTTGACGACAATGTTGGAGGAAAATACTTTCTTCATGCTGCCAATCGTAAGTATTACGACCACAAAGATTAAAATCCCGATCACGACAAACAGACCGACGGTTATGGAGCGTTTTCTTGTTGATGTTTCCATTATTTACTGAATAAAATTATAATCGTAAAAACTTTTGATTCTCGGCTCGTCCGATTCAAATACTTCTTCAAATGTGCCTTGTTTGAGAAATTTCCCATCCAGAAGCATGGCAATGCGATCGCCGGTTGCCCGGGCGCAGGTCAGGTCATGGGTGATGATGATTGAGCTGGTGTGATACTTCTCTTTTACTTCATTAATCAGCTCGTTGATTTCCAGACAGGTTATCGGATCCAATCCGGCTGTTGGTTCATCGTAAAGCATAATTTCCGGTTTCAGGATCAACGTCCGGGCAATACCAATGCGTTTTCTCTGGCCACCCGAGAGTTCCGACGGAACCTGGTTAATGGTCTGCAAAAGCCCGACCGCATCCAAAACGGATTCGACCTGCTCGTCGATATCAGCGCGTGTAAGGTTAGGGACATTTCGTACCAGTGGAAATTCCAGATTTTCGCGAACAGTCATACTATCGTAAAGTGCGCTGTTCTGAAACGAAAAACCGATTTTTTGACGGATGTCACGTAATTCTCTCTGATTCATCGTCGAAACTTCTTCACCCAAAACCAGGCATTTGCCTTTATCTTGTCTGAGCAGTCCTGCTATGATCTTGATCAATACAGACTTACCAGTCCCGGATCTTCCGAGTACTACCACATTTTCACCTTTTTGAACTTTCAGGTTCACTCCCCTGAGCACGTGCAGGCTACCGAAAGATTTATATAAATCCTCGATATCAATGACAGGCGCCGCAGTTCCGGTATATTCTTCCATTTTTAATTTCTAAAATAATTCGATACCTGAACAATGATCACTTCTTCAATGAAGATGAGGAACATGGAGATAACCACGGCCGAGTTGGCTGCTTTACCCACACCTTCTGTTCCTTTACTCGCATTGTAACCCTGATAACAGCCCACAATCCCGATGGTAAAACCGTAGGCAATAGCTTTGGCGAGTGAAGTGAAAATGTCCAGGAAAGTGATTTGTTCAAATGCGTTTTCAAAAAATGCCCTGAAACTTGTACCCTCATTAAGCGTGACATTCAAATAGGCACCCATTAAACTGACCGCGGTACAATAGAACATCAGGATCGGAATGGTGATTGTAGAAGCCAGCACGCGGGTTACCACGAGAAATTTGAAGGGATTTACGGCCGAAACTTCCATGGCGTCGATCTGCTCCGTTACGCGCATCGATCCCAGCTCTGCGCCAATGCTCGAACCGATCTTACCGGCGCTGATCAATGCGGTTACCAACGCTGCAAGTGCCCGGACGATCGCGATCGCCACCAGGGACGGCAGCCAGGAAACGGCGCCAAATTCCGCGAGTGACGGGCGGGATTGTTTGGTGAAAACCATACCGGTAATGAAGCCGGTCATACCAATCAGCAGCAGCGACTTATTGCCTATTGCGTAGCATTGTTTGATGATTTCCTGGAACTCCATCCTTCCTTTGAAGACTTCCCGGAAGAACCGTAAAAAGAAGACATATCCGTTGTAAACTGCCAGGAAGGCGGAATCTAAACCTTTTGTGTAAACGTGTTCCTTTTTCTTAGCGCTCATTCAATTTTAGACAAAGTGATCTGGTAATTCTTTTTATCATTATCGTGCAGAGGGAAGTGCCGCCACCGGTGCATTGTCGGGCAATGTTCTTTCTTCCAGCCAGCGCATTCGGTAAGCATTCATAGCCGTGGTTCCGAGCGAGTTAAGTAGTCTGTAATTGACAATCACGCCGACCGCCGCGCCGATTCCCGGTATGAGCTGGGCCATTTTGGCTAGATCGATGTAGTCCCGGTATTCTTGCTGAAATGTTTTCCAGTCGAACTGGTGTATGTCGTCCGGAAGCAAACTGCTTTTCGCCTGCCAGTTGCTCATTTGTTCATACACTTTTTGCCGCTGTTTCTGGCTGGAAAATGCGAGTTGAAAAATGTGAAGAATAAACAGCCTTTCGCGGTAGTCGCCAATGGGACGCCCGTACAATGCAGCTATTTCAAAAAGCAACTTCATTTTAATGCCGATCAGAATGGGAAACTCAGCCAATGCGAGCAAAAAACCGCCCGCCCCTGTAATTCCACCCTCTGCGGCACCAGCCTTTTTGTAGAAATCAATTTTCTTTTTTACTGCACTTTCAATTCCTTCCAAAGAATCTGATTGGACCACATTCGGAGTCGTAAATTCGGCGCCGGTGAGAACGGCCCGGGTCATTTGTTTGATCGTTGCAGTAATCGCCTGATGTACTTTTTCCGGGATGATCCTGTTGATTTTATCCTGCACAGCCTTTGAAGCCTTATCTGCAAGATTCGGTTGCTTTTGCATTTTCTGCTGCCATTTCAACAAATCCTGCAATACTTTTTCTTCATAAGAGGATAGATGCATACGGGGAAATAGTAAGATCAGAAGGATTAAAATATCGTTGCTACGTAAGGTAGCAAAAATCATTCCAAACCTCAGACCGTGTATTTGCGGAAACGATGATACCTATATGTATGCTACCGTATGACAATTTTTTTGGTCAATTCGCGATCACCGTCTTTAATCCTAATGACGTGTAAACCAGCAGATCCGTCCGGCACGACCATCATTACCTGATTATCATTAACATTTTGAGAGATCAGGGACTGGCCTTTCGAATTGAGAAGCGAAACAGAGCCACGCATTTGTTTTTTGAACTTTACTGTCAGCGGCTGATTCCTTGTGGCCGGATTAGGGTAAACAGCATAAAGGTACTCGTCTTGCTCTACACCCAGAACCACCGGCGCCTCGATTTCCGCATAACCATAATCCGCCGATTCCGATGTTTTACTGACTGCCTTCAGTCGATACATCAATTTGGTGCCGGTAGCTGATTTGTCCAGGTATTCCAATGTCTGACCGGAAAGACGCGCAATTGCATTATATGAGTTTTCAGACGATAATTTTCTCTCGAGAAGAAATTCGGATGTCTCGGCAACAGCTGGCCAGGTGAGCTTGATACTTTTGTCGGCCTGTTCGGCAGCAGTAAGGGTAGGGGTTGCGAGACCTGCGGCGATGGGAACGTTGTAAAATGTAAATGCACGCATTCCCAGCTTGTTTTTTATAAATGGGCCGGTGAACGGGTAATAGGGCCCGCCTTCTGCTATATACATCGGGAGGTAATTGATTCTCGATGCGTTTTGTGGCGTACTCAATTCGAGCGTTACCCGGTTACCTTCGGCTTTTCCGGATGTGACTGCGCCTGCTGCATCGTCCAGGTAAATGAAGTCTTTCATCTGCAGCGTGACATTGGATGGAGTTGTATATGCGGCGGGATATTGGAGTTCCTGACCTTCATCAAAAACGAGTACCAGCTGCTTTTTCTCGGCAGTTTTGTAAAAGACTTTTTTAATTGATGGCGAGTAAATGTTGGAAGTATCTTTTAGTGTGTAAAAATCTTTGAGCATCATCCTAGAAAGCTCAAACCCACCCTGCTGATTTCCCTCGCGACTGTAATGCAAACCATCAAAACCGGTTGTTCCCACAGTAGCAATGGACTCCGCGTCTGGATAAATGTCGGGCAATCGCCGCTGATAATCTCTAATTACGGCGCCCACAGGTGAAGGGTAGTAAATGATGTCGATCTGAAAAATGTAGAATTTCTGGATGTTTGGAAAATCCATTTTCAGGTTTTGCTTCAGCTTGTCAAAATTGCCTTCCCATCCGCCGCCTTCATTGTAAGCCTCAGATTCGCCCTGACGAAAAATATATGCTTTGACCGCATTGGCCAGTCCCGCTTTTTGTACCCGATATAGCATTCGCCCATAACCATTGTTCAGATCTACCGGATTACCCTCCGTCCGTATTGAGTGACCATATGCGGAAGACCAGTGAAAACCGGCGTTGATCAGGCAGTTTGGGATTCCTGATTTTTCCATAAGCTGCTTCTGAATTTCGAAACCCATATTGCCGACATTATCATGATACGCATTCATATTTGATAGTGACCAGAGCGTATCGGCAGCATTGTAAGTTGCAGTGTTCAGATTGTCCGTTATTCTTCCAAAGGTCCGGCAAAACTGACTGGTGTCCCGTTCGGTAAAAAAGCCTGTCGAGTTGGATTGTCCGGAAAGTACATACACATCGCCGCTCACGACATGCTTCCGGTCGACTACCAACACGGAATCTCCATCTTTGCAGACAAAAACCTTAAAACTGTAATTTGCCAGCTCGGCTTTGATTTTGGTTTCAGCCGCGAATGTGGCTTTTCCATTGCTCTGGTATTTGAGATCGGCCTTTAAGTATTTCTGCAACGTGTTGTTGCGACTTACTAAAATAGACATGTATTTCCATCCTGCTGCTTCCACGATGCCTGAAACAGGGACCAGCGCCTCATTTGCAGCATCTCTGGGGTACAATTGATAATCTTGCGGGAGCTTTGAAAAGACAACGGAATAGAAACGCTGGGCCTGGCTGGCTGTTACAGAAATCAAAAAAAAGATGGCTGCCTGAAGAAGAGGTTTCACAGTCATGATAGGAAACGTTAATGTTCTTTTTAGGTTTAAAACGTAATTATCTGAGTGAAACCGGTTTTACGCCTTCAACGGTGATCTTAACCGGATTGATCATGCCATTTTTATCGAAAGTCATTACGTCCACACACGTTTCGCGGTGGTTGCCATCGGTCTCTGTCAACGGTCTCCGGTGGTATACGATATACCACTCATCTTTGCCGGGAATTTGAATGACCGAATGGTGACCTGCGCCCGTTGCTACTTTGGGATCTTGCTGAAGGATTTTGTCAACTCTTTTGAATGGACCGAACGGAGAGTCTGCGATGGCGTATGCAACCGAGTAGTCGGGGCCAGTCCAGCCGCCTTCTGACCACATAAAGTAATATTTGCCATTGCGAATAAACATGAATGGCCCTTCGACATAACCTTCCGGCGTGATTTCACGGAATGTTGTTCCGTCTTCGAAAGGTATGAAACCTGTGAAATCAGGTTTTAATTTTGCGACGTTGCAATGGCGCCAGCCGCCGTAAAATAAGTAATGCTGACCGTCTTTGTCTTTGAAAACAAACTGATCAATCGGCTGCGCTTTATTGTGGAATTTATCAATGAGTGGTTTTCCAAGAAGATCTTTGAAAGGGCCTTCGGGGCGATCGGCGACTGCAACTCCGATTCCACCGTATTCATTATCGCTTTGAATGTCGTTCGCTCCGAAAAAGAAGTAGTACTTGTTGTCTTTTTCGATAATGGAAGGTGCCCACATGGCTCGTTTTGCCCATTTAATCGCGGACGTGTCCAGGATGTTTTCGTGCTTTTGCCACGTTATGAGGTCTTTTGACGAGAATGCATCAAAATGGACCTGTTTATTATAGGGAGCTGAAAAAGTAGGGTATATCCAAAACGTTTTATTAAAAATAATCCCTTCAGGATCAGCATACCAGCCAGGAAAAACCGGATTCCCCGAGGTCGCTTTGTCCCTGGCGGGGCCATCTGAGGATTTTTTGGGAGACTGGGAAAATGATAACAGGCTTATGTGGGACAGTAAAACCAGAATGTAGTGTTTTTTCATTAGCTGGACAAAAATTAAGTAACCTTTGTAAAGTACTTAATTTTTGTCCAAAATTAATAGACCTCACCGGCTCCGCCTCCTCCAAAGTTACCTCCACCAAATTCAATTCCATTTTCCTGGGGTGTTTGGCCAAGACTTTGCGCAACCAGTATGGCTTCCAGATTGGCAAATTGCCTTTCTTCTTCCTTTTCGTCCGATAGGCCATGTTTTGGAACATGCAGGTACCGAATCGCGGCGGCAGCGACAACGATCAGCATCACGCCAACAAAAATCAGTTCTTGTGAAACAGTGAGTGGACTGAAATAATGGCGATAGGTGTAGATCGAAAAGGCCAGTGTTAACATGCCGATAATCAATAGGATACGATTGTGTTTTTTAAAGCCAAATGTGATGTACAAAATCGGTATCAGGGTTGTAAAAGTATAGAAAATGGATGAAAATGCGATTTGCGGGGAAACACGCAGGTTCAATGCATTCAGCGATGCGTTCCCCTCGCGTACCACGAAATAATTTCCTCCCAGGTAAAAAGTGACCAGCGACAATACTTCCAGTACTTTCTGGCAGTCCAGGTAATACACATCTTTGTTCCTTTTGACCCAGAAATAAACCAATGCGGCGAGGATCATCAAGGAGAATGGTAACAATGCTTTCCCGAGAGGAAATTTCATCATCAGGTTGGCCAGCAACGTGAACAGAAGGAAAAAAGATACCGCTGCGGCCAGCAGATCGGCATATCGCAGGGTTGCGGGTATCAGGACCAACAGGGAAATAATCAGGTAAACAGAGAGCGGTGCATCTTCAAATAATAAAAACAATGGTGCGACAGCGCAGGAAGCGGCCGCATAGAGCAACGCATTGTCAACACCGGAATGAAAGAGATTTCGATTTTTGATCACGTATTCCAGAAAAAAGAAAAACGATGCGCTGCAAATGATACTGAGAACAGAAAACGATTGCCCGGAGCCTCCTTCAAGGAAAAAAATGGAGGCAAACCCCACGAAAAATGAACATGCAATTGTGCCGAAAAAGAATAAACCGATTTTTACAAATATGCCCGGCCTGTAAAATTGTTCAGGAAAACTGATTTTCAATTCGTCCATTTGAGCCGTACTCAACAGCCCTTTTTCTAACCATTTGGATGCTTTGCGGAGAATGTAGAGGTTCTCTACCCAGGTTTCGTTATATGCTTTTTTCATTTTTGATACCGAGGAATTTTTTGAATTTTAAAAGGAAAATAATGACGCCTACGCTCGAAGCCATGAAGTAAACAGAACTCAAAAGAAATGCGGCTTCATCGCCCAACAGCGTAAACAGGCTGTATGTAATGATGATATATCCGTAAATGACTCCCATTAAAAGAAAAATGAGGGACTGCTGATGACGGGCGCGCAAAACGAAAAAGCAGGTGAGTCCCAGGCCAATAACGAAGTAAACGATTTTGAGATCCTGACTGAATAATCCGATCAAAGAAGCAATGCAAGAGAGATTGCCACCTAAAAACATATAGGTAAATGCAAAGTGCTTTTTTACTTTTTTTACCTCCGATACCCAGCCAAACCCAACCAGCATTGATCCGAGAATTACAGCAGTAACCAAAAGCCGCCCCTCCGTAAAGTCATTTTCGAAGATAGACATTGGGGCTATGGTCAGGCCGAGCCAGGAAGCCAGGCCTGTAATGGCCATAGATAATGCGCCTTTGTGGTCGAACCGGTAGGCACAAAAAAAGAACACAATGGTTGGAATGATGATCGCCAGACCGTAACGTGTTCCGAAAACATTGTACTGGAACTGAAGATAGCCTTCTAATGCTAAAAACGTTGTGCAGCCCAGCAGCAAGACAAAGTCGGCAAGCTTAACCGGACTTTTTACCTCGTCATGACTATAAGGCAGGCTGTGTTTAGATACGTAAAAAAAGCACGCAACGGTAAGTGTCGCAATGATAGCGATAATGGCTTGGTGTCCAATGGTATCTATATTTTCATAAATGATAATACCTGTACCTGCGCTAAACAGGAGAATGCCGATGTACAGGACGGATCGTAGTTCCCAGTGAATAGAAAACGGCTTTTTTAGCTCGTAGTCAGCTATTAACGTAGTTTGCCGGCCGGAAATAATTCCGTTTTCCACCAGCTTTTGGAGGATTGTTTGAATGGTCATCGGGAATTAAAATGAGAAGATTAAAGATAAGCCAATAACCCAGCGATCGCATAAACGAAACGTTCAAGTTATTTATCGGAACGCGTCAGGAATTAAACGGTAATACTAAAAGCGGAGAACAAAATCTTCCTTAACCTGCTCGCTTCTGAAGAATACCAGACCGACCCAAAAAAGATCAACGGTAAGGGTCACTTTCGGGTGGGATTTGATCTGCTCCCAGGCTTCTGTCATTTCCTTTGACCAGTATATGTCGTCGAATATGAAAACAGATTCATTTTTGATGTAGGGAAGGCAATTTTCGAAGTAGCGGACGGTAGGCTCCAACCGGTGATTTGCATCGAAGTATGCAAAGTCAATGGTCTTATTCAGGCTTTTCAGGCGTTCAGGAAGTGTCTGATCAATATTTCCAAGTACGATCTCGATGTTATTTGCATTTAGTTTTGCAAAATGCTGGCCGGCTTTTTGCGCAGTTTCAGGACAACCTTCAAAAGTGATCAGTTGAGCATCTCTTTTCGCCCGTGACATATATAATGTCGTCAATCCCAGAGAAGTACCTAGTTCTACGATGGTGTCGGGTTGAAATCTTTTTATCAGCCTGGAAAATAACCTGCCAAATTTTGCCGGTTTTTCAGCATTCCGGGCAATGGTGCTGATTTTTCGAAGGTTGGATTTATTCACCCGCGATCCTGCACCTAAGTCAAGAATTTCAATTTTTTCATTTGAAGCCAGAAGTTCTTTGCGAAGCCTGATGATTTCCCGGTAATCCGGATTTTCATCCTCTTTGGCCGCAATAACATTGGTATAGAGTTCAAAAAGGAAAGGCGAATGAATGGAATGTTCGTTTCCCGAACGAAGCAGATACTTCAAATAAGCTGAAACCAATGCAATTTTAATTTAACCGGTAAGGAGCTACCAGTGAGAACGCAGGAATAATCACTCTGAACTGGCGGCCGTCGAGCACGCGTTCCATGAGATAGGTGCCCGCCATTTTTCCGAGATCGGTCCTGAGGTTGCAACCCGAGACATAATCATGCAAATCGCCTGGCTCGAGAATAGGCTGAAGACCTACAATACCAGCGCCTTCGACTTCTCTAACCGTTCCGTTCGCATCGTAAATGTGCCAGTGTCTTCTTAAAAGTTTGACGGTATGCTCACTGTGATTTTCGATCAGAATCTTATATGTAAATACATAGTGATCCTGGCTGGGATTGGAGTAATCCGGCTGGTATTCCGTTAAAACGGTGACTTTAACACCATCAGTTACTTTGGAAACCATAAAATTGAGGGTTATTTGACATTTCCTTCTTCACGATCTTCTTCTAATACCTCGCGCTACATCAATTTAAACGAAAATAGTAACCAATCATTGATAAATGCAAATCAAAATCACATAATTTGGTTTCTCAAACTAAAAACCCATAACATGGATGTCAGAATTGAAGAATCCTGGAAAGCCCAGCTGGCGCCGGAATTTGAAAAAGAATATTTCGCGTCACTTGTAGCATTCATAAAAGAGGAATATAAAACCAGGCAAATCTTCCCGCCGAGCAAGCAAATATTTAATGCATTCGAGTATTGCCATTTTCCGGATTGTAAGGTGGTTATCATCGGGCAGGATCCCTATCATGGCTTGGGCCAGGCTCACGGTCTGTGTTTTTCAGTGAATGACGGTGTACGGATCCCGCCGTCACTCGTCAATATTTTTAAAGAAGTAAAGGATGATCTTGGAACGCCGATACCTGCTTCGGGGAATCTGGAACGGTGGGCGAAACAAGGTGTATTGTTGTTGAATGCAACGCTGACGGTGCAGGCCGGCACCCCCGGATCTCACCAGAACAAAGGCTGGGAACGGTTTACGGATGCTGCGATCAAACGTCTGTCCGATGAGAAGGAAAATGTGGTTTTCATGCTATGGGGGAAATATGCGCAGGATAAGGGTTCAATTATCGATCATAAAAAGCATTTGATCCTGAAAGCCAAACATCCGTCTCCGATGGCTGCGAATTACGGAGGCTGGTTTGGCATGCATCATTTCAGCCAGGCAAATGCGTATCTGACAGAAAGAGGATTGGAGCCCATCAATTGGTGAGGCAAAAAAAAGAGTCGGGATGCCCGACTCTTTTTAAAATTTTCACTCCTATTACTATTGTTTTACTTTTCGATGTTGGAATTCATTTCCAGCACTTTGTCCCAATTCGCCTCATTGTCTTTAACAAATTCTTTGCGATCGGCATTTAATGCATATTGCTCAGCACCTTCATTTGTGCGGAACGTGAGGTAATGAATTACATCGAACTCATTCGATCCATTTTCGGACTTCTGCACATGCCCTGCTGAATAAGCAGTAAGGTCTTTCACGGCCTTCTTCATGTTTGCAAAGTCACGCATATGCTTTTCCATTTCTTCCGGCGTCGTACCCGCCTTAAACTTTATACATACGATTCGTTGGCTTTCAGCTGGTTTGTGCGGTACATATGCCCCATAAATTATCAGCATAAAAACGCATAACGCAAAAACAGGTACGAGGTATCCTAATGTTTTATTTCTAGTTCTCATTATTACAATTCGAAAAATACGCTTCTTTAATTTAACTCCAACAAAGATAAAACTTATATATCAAATTGCATTATTTAAATATTAAATATAAATTATATTGCAAAATAGAGGACTGGTAGAAGATTTCTATTGAACTGAGCTTAAAATCAAAATAAAATTTTGTGAAGTTTATTTTGACAAATTTTATTGAACAGCTATAAACAGATGCATTCCCGGCGGTTTTGTTGATGGATTTTGACAGTCGCAAATTTTTATCAGTTATAAATCGGCCAAACACGTTACTTTTTTTACAAAGTGCGTCTAAACAGGTGTAAATGCCTATCATTCACCTGACCAAATATTTTATGGTGCCCTGCTGCGTACCTGCTGAAAAAAATTTTAAGAAAAATCGATTTTTTTTCATCCTAAGCCTGAATTTGGGCTTCCTTATGCTCCTTTCAATCCAGTTTTCGTTCCAAAACGCTTACTGGGGTTTTTGGGCACACAAAAGAATTAATCGTTTGGCTGTCATGCGGCTACCGGTTGAGATGCAGTTTTTCTATCGGCAGAACATTGACTATTTGACCGAGAATGCAACCAATCCCGACAAGAGGCGCTATTCTGTGGTTGGAGAAGCGGAACGGCATTTCATTGATCTGGATATGTATGGCGATAGCGCACTTCATATTTTACCCAGATACTGGCCGGATGCTGTGAAGAAACTGGGCGAGGATAGCCTGAGAAAGCACGGTATTGTTCCCTGGCACGTGCAAACTGCGGCCTTCCAACTCACGAATGCATTCAAGGAAAAGGATGCCGCGCGAATTCTTCGGATTTCAGCGGATCTGGGACATTACATCGCAGATGCACATGTGCCGTTGCATACAACCAGAAATTATAACGGTCAACTCACAAATCAGGAAGGAATTCATGGATTTTGGGAATCACGTTTACCGGAGTTGTTTGCCGACAAATATGATCTTTGGATAGGCGCTGCTGAATATAAGGATCCTATAGCAGAGCAAATCTGGAATACCGTTGCCGCGTCACATCTGGCGTCGGACTCCGTGTTATTGTTTGAGAAGGAGCTCAGTAAGGATTTTAAACCTGATAAGAAGTATAGTTACGAACTGAGGAATAACGTATTAACCCGAACTTATTCACGCGAGTTTTCCGAGAAGTATCATCAGCTTCTCCATAACCAGGTGGAACACAGGATGAGGCTCTCGATCAAAATGGTAGGTGATATCTGGTATACTTGCTGGGTGAATGCCGGGCAGCCCGATTTGAAAGAGTTATCCGGTTTTACTTTCAATGGAGCGGATAAAAAAATAGATGGCGCCGAAGAAGCAGGCTGGTTTAAAAGGTTATTTATGGTTAGGCCCGAAGCGGAGGATTAATGCAAGTCATTGATGACCGGCTAATAAAATCCTGGCAGTAACCAGGAGTTGACCGACATGCCGTTGAGCGTGTTCTGCCGAGTGAAATAACAGGCCCAGTTGCGTTGAGGGGATCATGGCACGGCCAACATATCTGATCTCAGTCAGAGAGTTTTCATCTGTTTGTCCTAGTTGCTTTAATGCTAGCTGGATCCTTTCTTTTAATGTATGGAACAGGTCATTGTAACTGCAACCACTATAAGGTTCATTTCCTTCGGCTTTGAGAAATGCAAGTTGCGTCTCACTTAAAGATTCGCTGCGGGCATAGGTGAATAATCGGTCGAGTACGCCGGCCAAATGCTGCAGATGAAAGCCAACGGAAGCAATTCCGGCAGGTTTTTCCCAAAGAAGCTTTGTAGGGAATTTGGACTCAAAAACACCAAGTTCTTCCTGTGCCTGCAACAGTGCATGGGCTACTGGCTGCAAGAGCGGAGGTATTCCCGGTAATGGACCACGAAGCCATACTTCCGGTTTTTCGATTTTTTGCATTACGAAATGTAACAAAAAAAGGGACCTTTTTACAAGTCCCTTTTACGTTTTTAATGCAACTTAATTATTTGGCAATGTCAATCTGGACAGGTTTTCCTTTAATTGTATTTCCATCCATTGCGCGTAAAACCGCTCTCGCGTCACGTTCTGGAACATCTACAAAAGTGAACTTGTCATAAATGTCGATAGCTCCAATTGTTTTTCCGGGAATGTTAGCTTCACCAGCAATTGCGCCGACAATGTCTTTTGGCATAATGTGGTCCTTCCGTCCAAGACTCAGGAACAAACGTGTCATACCTGCTTCAACTGCCGATGGTTTGCGCGAATCGCCATCGCGACCTCCACCTTCGGAGCGACGAGAATCAGATCTTCCCGCTGGTGCATAACGATCAGCCCCGCGACGGTCACCTCCGCGATCACCACCTCTTTCAAACCGGCTACCGCCAGATGAACGGCGTTCAAATCGGTCGCCACCTTCGCGGCGTCCACCGTCTCTGTCACCGCGTCTTTCTTCCCATGCAAGGTTACCATCCGAGTATTCATTTTTCTGAACACCCATAATTTGTTTGGCCATTGCGCCAACAACCTGCTCGGTAGTAAAGCCACTGTGATGCAGCATTTCGAGAACATCGTTGTAAAAATCCTGATCTTCCTCTTCTTTAATGGAAGACGAAATGCTTTCCACGAACCGTGCTTTACGCACACCGATAATATCTTCAAAAGAAGGTATTACACCTTTTTCGATTTTTACTTTGGTATATCCTTCAATAGATTTCAAACGATATTTCTCATCACGAGCTACCAAAGAAAATGCTTTTCCGGACATTCCCGCGCGGCCTGTACGACCAATACGGTGAACGTAATATTCTTCGTCGAGAGGGATATCGTAGTTAATAACACCATCCAATCCGCTCACGTCGATACCACGCGCTGCTACGTCTGTTGCAACGAGAATCGTAGTTACGCCAGCCTTAAACTTGCTCATTACGTTACTTCTCTGTTGCTGACGTAAATCGCCATGAATACCTTCAGAAGCATATCCTCTTAGTTGAAGATCTTCCACGATCTCGTCAACCTTGCGTTTTGTGTTACAAAAAACAAGAAGGGATTTCAGGTGGTGCATATCGATCAGACGGGTCATTACTTCCACCTTAGCCTGGGGCTTTACCTCGAAATAAACCTGTTCGATATTTACGTTAGTCAATTCATTGCGAACGACTTTGATCAAAATTGGGTCAGTCTGAAAACGTTTTGTGATCGACATGATGGGTTTTGACATCGTTGCAGAGAACAGGATCGTCTGACGATCTTCCGGCATGTCAGCCAGAATGCTTTCGATGTCTTCACGGAATCCCATATCGAGCATTTCATCCGCTTCATCAAGAACCATCATTCTTACCTGGTCAAAACGGAGCGTTTTGCGTTCCATGTGGTCCATCACACGACCGGGAGTTCCCACGACAATATGAACGCCTTTTTTCAATGAGCGGATCTGACGGTCGATCGAGTCACCTCCATAGATCGCTTCGATGCGCACACCTCTCAGGTATTTAGCCAAACGGCCAATTTCTTCGGAAACCTGTACAGCCAATTCACGGGTTGGGCAAAGGATTACAGCTTGTACAGCATTATTTGTTGGATCAATTCTTTCCAGTACCGGAATACCAAAAGCAGCGGTTTTACCGGTTCCTGTTTGAGCCTGGCCAATTACGTCGGATCCCTGCATTACGGCTGGGATTCCTTGCGCCTGAATCGGTGAGGGTTTTTCGAAACCCATTTCGGTTACGGCTTTAAGGATATTTTCGGAGAGACCAAGCTCTGAAAATGATTCAATTGTTTCAGTTGTCATTATATGTATTTTAGTATTAATTCTTTTTGAAAATTCTTATTGAGTATTTCTGAACGGAGCTCCGGCTGGGCAGGACATATACGAATATAGCTCAGCCAAATGCTGATTGTCCTGACAAAACTGGAACATGCAACTTCGTGCAAGGCGGAATACAAGATTTAAAAACAAGGGATTTCGCAAAGCCCACCACAAACCATCCGTGGGGCTCTGCATGCGGAAACGGAAAATCCAACCGGGACGAATATGAAATGGTTGGTAGCGACTAAGGTGCTGAACCGTGAATGAAGCAGAGAAGCGAACGGATGTTCGTTCAAATTTTATGCAAAAGTAAGAGGATTATCCGAATAATCAATCTAATCGAAAAAGTAATTGCAATATTTTTAGAAAGTAAAACCCCGACAGGATATTTCCTGCCAGGGTTTATTCAGCTAGGTTTGTTGAATCAGAATAATTCTTTAACGTCGGTATAAGTCAGATTCCAGGCATCGGAGACACCTTTGAAAACGACCTTCCCGTTGACGACATTCAGGCCTTTGCGAAGTTCTTCACTGTTTTCGCACGCTTTTTTCCAACCCAGATTGGCGAGTTGAAGTGCATAAGGCAATGTCGCATTCGTTAATGCAAGCGTAGATGTGTAAGGTACTGCACCCGGCATGTTGGCAACGCAATAATGCACCACGCCATCTACTTCATAAATTGGATTTTCGTGTGTTGTTGCTTTTGAGGTTTCAAAGCAGCCGCCCTGGTCGATCGCCACATCCACCATGACTGTCCCCGGTTTCATTAATTTCAACATGTCGCGGGTAATGAGTGACGGAGCTTTCGCACCCGGAATCAACACGCCGCCGATGATCAGGTTCGCACCTTTTATCAGTTCACGGATATTATATTCATTTGACATAACCGTATCGACATTAGCTGGCATAATGTCTTCCAGGTAACGCAGGCGTGCGAGGCTGATATCCACGATTGTTACATTCGCACCCAGACCGGAAGCCATTTTTGCAGACTGGGTTCCAACGATCCCACCACCCAAAATCAGGACATTCGCAGGCTTTACACCGGCAACTCCACCGAGTAGGATCCCGAACCCGCCCATCGGTTTTTCAAGGTATTTTGCACCCTCCTGGATGGCCATCCTTCCGGCCACTTCACTCATGGGTACCAGTAATGGGAGGCTTCTATCGGTTTTTTCAACTGTTTCGTACGCAAGGCAAACTGCTTTGCGCTCGATCATGGCGTGGGTCAAAGGCTCCGAAGAAGCGAAATGGAAATATGTAAACAACAACTGATCTTCCTTGATCAATGGATATTCGCTTTCGATCGGCTCTTTTACCTTAATAATCATTTCCGCAATGCCGTAAACTTCTTCGATTGTTGGAAGTATAGTAGCGCCTGCTTCCGAGTATAATTCATCTGAAAAACCACTGCCTTTTCCAGCCTCGGTCTGTATGTAAACAGTATGGCCATGTTTACGGAATTCGGTGACACCGGCTGGGGTTAGCGCGACGCGGTTTTCATTATTTTTGATTTCTTTGGGAACACCAATGATCATGGTAGCAGGTGGTGATATTGTTAGCAGCTTTTAATTTCTCAAAATTAGTCTGTTGCGGAAAAAGATTCTATTTGCGAACTTTAAGACAGAAAAGAAAACTATTTTTGGGTCTGTTCGAAAGAAAAAAAACTGTTTCTTATCGGAAAAATGGATCGTTGACAAGAAAAAAAACTGTATGCAGCCTGACCTCACTGATCGCAAAATTCTCGAACTCTTACAAGGCAATGCGCAAATGACGATTAAAGAGATCGCCAGTCGTATCAATTTATCGGTCACGCCCGTGCATGAGCGGATCAGAAAGCTTGAAAAAGAAGGGTTTATAGATAAATACGTTTGCCTGCTGAACCGCAGAAAACTGGGAAAAACACTGCTTGTTTATTGCAATGTCACACTGGATAAACAACGTAAGGAAAGTTTCGAGGACTTCAATCAGGCGATCGTTAACATGACTGAGGTGTTGGAATGTTCGGTAGTTTCGGGCAATTTCGACTATATGCTCAAAATATTGGTGGAGGACGGAGAAGCGTATAATCAATTTTATCAGCACAAACTTTCGGCACTGAAAAGTGTGTTACACATCAGCAGTTACTTTGTAATTTCCGAGATCAAGCATACTACCGGCATTGCAGTTATTTGATTTCCACACGAGCGGATTACTTGCTTAAAATTAAACGCCGACAGCTGACCGATGAACGCTGACGGCTTACAGCCATAAAACAATGAATAAAAATTATAAAGATGGTCTCAACCTGATGTCCAAAGTGACACCAAAGAGAGCGTGGAATGCGATCCAAATATTAAGCAGCTATTTTTATTCAAAAGCAACCGGTAATCCAGTCCACTGGGGTATGCCCATTGCCATTTCTTTTGAACCTACCACTTCATGTAATTTGCGCTGCCCCGAATGTCCGAGCGGGTTGAGATCATTCACGCGGCCAACGGGCATGATGGAAGAAAAGTTATACAAGAAAACGATTGATGAACTTGCAGATACACTGCTCTATCTGATCTTTTACTTCCAGGGCGAACCTTATTTGCATCCCAAGTTTTTTGAACTCGTCCAGTATGCTCATGACAAAGGTATTTACACGGCAACCTCAACCAATGCTCATTATCTCACGGATGAAAAGGCGAGAAAAACGGTTGAATCGGGGTTGGACAGGTTGATTATCTCCATTGACGGCACAACGCAGGATGTTTATCAGCAATACAGGGTAGGAGGGAACCTGGAAAAAGTCTTGGAGGGTACCCGTAACATCATCAAGTGGAAAAAAGAACTTAAATCCGCGACGCCACACGTCATCTTTCAGTTTTTGGTGGTAAAGCCAAATGAACATCAGATCGAGGAAGTTAAGAAACTCGCAGAGGAAATGGGAGTGGATGAAGTTGGGTTAAAAACGGCTCAGATCTATGACTATGAAGAAGGTTCGGATCTTATTCCGACGATTGAAAAATACGCGAGGTATGAGAAAAAGGAGGACGGCAAATATTCCATTAAAAACAAGTTTGTGGATCACTGCTGGAAAATGTGGCATTCGTGTGTGATTACCTGGGACGGCGCCGTAGTGCCGTGTTGCTTCGACAAAGATGCCGAATACCAGTTGGGAGATATGAAAAGACAGACCTTCCGTCAACTTTGGAGGGGAAAAAAATACCAGGATTTCCGCGCCTCACTCATCCGGTCACGTTCCGAAATTGAAATGTGCAAAAACTGCACGGAAGGTACCCAGGTCTGGGCGTGAAACACTACCCGATTTTTAGTGTAAATGAATTTTAATTAAATAATAATTTGATCTAACTGACTATTAGAGAGTATCTTATTTTTATAATTCAAATCTGCGTGGAACATTTTTTGGTGAATTGACTTGAATAGCAGAAATTTGACATTGGTAACTCAAATCAATACATGGGCAAAGTAATTGCGATTGCAAACCAAAAAGGAGGGGTAGGAAAAACGACCACAGCTATTAATCTGGCCGCCAGTTTGGCCGCTCTTGAATTTCGTACTTTAATTATTGATGCCGATCCTCAGGCTAACTCCACGTCAGGGCTGGGGTTCAATCCTCAGGAGATGGAAAACAGCATTTACGAGTGCATGGTGGAGCAGGCGAAAACCTCTGACATCATCCTCGAAACGGATTTTCCTAACCTGCATTTATTGCCCTCACATATAGATCTGGTCGGTGCGGAAATTGAGATGATTAATCTCAAAAACCGGGAAAACCGTATGAAGGACGCCATTGCAGAAGTACGTGACGATTACGATTTCATTATCATCGACTGCTCACCTTCATTAGGCCTGATCACCATAAATAGCCTTACTGCTGCAGATTCCGTTATCATTCCGGTTCAATGCGAATATTTTGCATTGGAGGGTCTTGGCAAGTTGTTAAATACGATCACGATCATCCAGTCGCGCCTCAATACCGCTTTAATTATCGAGGGCATTCTATTGACCATGTATGACTTGCGTCTGAGATTGTCCAATCAGGTCGTGAATGAAGTTACCAACCACTTTGAATCACTGGTTTTCAATACCATCATTCCCCGGAATGTTCGGATCAGCGAGGCGCCAAGTTTTGGGATACCTGTAATGGCGCAGGATTCGGACAGTAAAGGTGCGATCAGCTATTTAAATCTGGCAAGAGAAATTCTGACAAAAAATGGTTTGCTCTCCTCAGATAAACTGATGGGCTAAACGGATAAATAGCTGAAAGCAAGTAGAAGAAATGGAGAACAGCAAGACTAAAAAAATGACCGGGCTGGGAAGAGGATTGGGCGCTCTTTTGCAGGACTCTGAAAAAGTAAATACCACCCGGACGAATGCGCGTGTACACGCAGCAGAAACGGTGGGATCGATGAACCAGATCGATGTGAGCCAGATCGAGGCGAACCCCTACCAACCCAGAACACGGTTTGACCAGGAAGCTCTGCAGGAACTGGCAGACTCGATCCGCGTTCAGGGCATCATTCAACCGATTACGGTACGACAAATCTCCGAAGATACCTATCAATTGATTTCCGGTGAACGCAGACTTCAGGCTTCCCGCTCCATTGGATTAACTTCAATTCCTGCGTATGTCCGGACGGCGAATGACCAGCAAATGCTGGAAATGGCGCTCATTGAGAATATTCAACGGGAAAACCTCAACTCCATAGAAATTGCGCTCAGCTATCAGCGGCTGATTCTTGAATGCAATCTGAAGCAGGAAGAACTCGGGATCAGGGTTGGTAAGAACAGAACAACGGTAAACAACTACATCCGTTTGCTCAAACTGCCGCCGGTGATCCAGGCAGCACTTCGGGATAATCAGATCAGCATGGGGCACGCCCGGGCTATTATTACCATTAACAGCGATCAGAGCCAATTGAAGATTTTTAACAAAATCATTGAAGAAGGATGGTCTGTGAGAAAGGTGGAGGATGAGGTTCGAAAGCTGGGTATGATGAGCAACGATACCTTCGCGACTAAAAAGCAGCCGACAATTAATCAGGAAATAAAGTCGTTACAGTTTCAATTATCCTCTTTTTTCGGAGCCAAGGTTTCGGTAAAAAGCAGCGAGGACCATAAGGGTGAAATTAAGATCCCTTTTACCTCTCAGGACGAATTGAAGAAGATTTTAGATACACTGAAATTCAAATAAAGACTTGAAAAACTGGTTTGGGCTGATCACTGTGTTGCTGTTTTCTTACCAAGTAGCCGCGCAGGAAGCCACGAGAAAGGATACGCTGAGAGTTGAAAAATCACCGATTATATTAACGGATAGTACGGTTGCATTCGGAGAGGATTCGTTAAAAAAAGTTAAATCTAATGGCGAAGGCAAGTTTATGCCGGTACCCAAAAGAGCAACAAGGCTAGCATTAATCCCGGGGGGCGGACAGATCTACAACCGTGATTACTGGAAGCTGCCAATTGTCTACATCGCATTCGGCGGAGGTTTGTATACATACTATCTGAACTCGCTGAAATACCATGACTATCTGAATGCCTATAAGTCATTCTATGATCTGGATAAAGACAGTAAAAATTATGGAAAGGAAAGGCCGGAAATGGTCGATTCAACGGTGTTGGTGAGAGTCAGAAATTTGCTGAATACGAATAGTGAATATTTGCCTGCAAGAAGAGACCAGGCTGCAAGGGGTAAAAATTACTGGCGACGAAACCGGGGTTTTTCACTGATCGTAACTGGTTTGATTTATACATTATCGATCATCGAGGCAAATGTCGCGGCTCATTTAAAAACGTTTGATCTTTCGGATGATCTGACATTGCGGATTGAGCCAAAATTGCAACAGCCAGCAATGAGAACTCCTGCGCCGGGCGTAAGGCTGGTTTTTAATTTGAAATGAGTTATAGTTAGTATCAAATAATTAGTGAATGAAAATAATATTACTCGGGTATGGAAAGATGGGCAAGACAATTGAAAAAGTTGCTCTCGAACGCGGACATTCAATTGTTGGGAAAATAGATGTACAAAATCGCTCCGATATGGACGAGCTCGGACCTGCCGATGTGGATGTCGCCATTGAATTTAGTTCTCCCGAAGCAGCTTTTGATAACATAACCTATTGTTTAAGAAAAGGTTGGCCCATTGTAAGCGGTACAACCGGATGGCTTGAACACCGCGCTGAAATTGAGAAATTGTGTGCCGAAAAGTCCGGAGCTTTTTTTTACGCGTCGAATTATAGCATTGGAGTAAACCTGTTTTTCAGACTGAATAAGCAACTGGCGAAGCTGATGAGTGGCCAGGCTTACCACGCAACAATGACAGAAATCCACCACATTCATAAACTGGATGCTCCGAGTGGTACCGCAATTACCCTGGCAGAAGGCATTATGGAGGAGAATGGGAATTTTGAAGGTTGGAAACTGGCACCGGAAGACGAGGATGGATACCTGCAGATTTTGGCAAAACGCGAAGGAGAAGTTCCGGGGACGCACATTGTGAGATATCAATCGGAGGTTGACACCATCGAAATCACACATACTGCTCACAGCCGGGCAGGATTCGCGCTTGGCGCTGTCGTTTCTGCGGAATGGCTTTCCGGTAAAACAGGAGTGTTCGGGATGAACGATCTCCTCAATAATTTAGATTAAAACTCTTAACTATCAATATCATCTTGCATGGCTATTAACAAAGAATTGACTTCTAATCCTGTTCATACTAAAAATAAGAAATCCCCCATCCGAGAATGGTTTGACTCGATCTTATTTGCTGTTATAGCCGCAACCCTGATCCGGTGGTTGTTTTTTGAAGCCTTTACAATCCCAACTCCTTCCATGGAGAACAGCTTGTTGGTTGGTGATTTTCTATTTGTGAGCAAGCTCCATTATGGAACCCGCACTCCAAAAACGCCTTTGCAAGTTCCATTGACGCATCAGACGATCTGGGGTACGAACATCCCTTCTTACACGGATGCGATCCAATTGCCGCAGTACCGGTTGCCAGGTTTCAGTGAGGTAAAACGAGGAGATGTGGTTGTATTTAATTATCCTCCTGAACTGCAGCATCCTGTCGATTTAAAGACTAATTATATCAAACGATGCGTTGGATTACCCGGTGATAAGCTGGAAGTGAGGGATTTGCAGGTGTATGCCAATGGTACTGCCGTAGAAAATCCGGTGCGAATGGAGAATGAGTATTTCGTAGCCACGACAACGACGGTAAACGAGGGGAAAGTTTTCAAAGAAAACGGAGTTTCCGAATACAACACGTACACGGAGAACTACAACGATACCATTGCGGCGAATGATCAGATGGGTTATCTGGTATTCACAACAGTTGATATTGCTGCCAAATTGAAAACCTATGATTTTGTTAAAAGCATCACATTAGTGAAGTCGGCCAAGGATATCAGCGAGCCGATGCTTTATCCGAATTCTTCGCTATTCAAATGGAACAGAGACAATTATGGCCCGGTGACTGTTCCAAAAGCGGGTGTTGCCGTGCAGCTGACGCCGGAAAATGTAGCAATGTACGGTCCGGTAATCAAAAATTACGAGGAAAATGAAGATGTCGAATTAAGCGAGAAAACAGTTAAAATCGGCGGGAAGGAAATTACCAGCTATACATTCAAGCAGGATTACTATTTTATGATGGGCGATAACCGTCACAATTCCGCCGATTCGCGTTATTGGGGCTTTGTACCAAAAGATCACATCGTCGGAAAAGCAGTATTTGTCTGGATGTCGATTGACCCGAACCCTACCAGCTTCTTTAATAAGATCCGGTGGAACCGGTTGTTCAGAGTCATTAACTAATTAGTGAAAATCAGCTAAATGGAGACATTACAATGTCTCCATTTTTTTTGTCTATTTGATATATATAAATAAATTTAATATAGTTGTTTATTTAGTATTTAGATTCGGTTATATTGCGGAAAAATAGCGTAGAATGCACCTCACGGAAGTTCATCAAAAGTCAGAGCATCAAAGACTGAAAAAATCACCGTTCCGTGAATGGGTAGATTCCATTTTGTTCGCTGTAATTGCGGCTGCATTGATCCGCTGGCTCTTTTTCAGCGCATTTGTAATACCGACTCCATCGATGGAAAACAGCCTTTTGGTTGGGGATTATTTGTTTGTAAGCAGGTTGCATTATGGAAGCAGCACTCCGGTAACACCGTTACAGGTGCCATTGACCCACCAAACGATTTGGGGGACAAAGATCCCATCTTACCTGGACTGGATTAAGCTGCCATCGTTTAGGCTCCCCGGTTTTACCGATGTGAAAAATGGCGATGTTGTTGTGTTTAACCTGCCAGTTGAGCATCCCGACGCTATTTCGAAATACAGTAATGTACTGCCAGATCTGCACCCGCATCCGGTCGATCTGCGATCTAATTATATAAAAAGATGTGTAGCCATCGCTGGCGATAAACTGGAAATAAAGTCAGGAAAAGTATATGTGAATGGCCAGCTGCAACCCGAGCCGGTGCGTATGCAAAATGAGTATTTTGTATCTGTATCAACGGCAGTGAATGAAGAGAATGTGTTTCATAAAAACGGAATAGCAGACTATTCGCAGTTTACCGAAACTTTTTATGATACAATCGCTGCAAACGATGAGTTTGGGTATATTGTAAAAACAACCTCGACTCTCGCTGAAAAACTAAAATCTTATGACTTTGTAAAACGCATTGAGCCCGTTTTTTTGAGTAAAGGTTTGAAGGAGCCGTTTTTATTCCCCGAATATGCTGCAATCGATTGGAATAAAGACAATTATGGTCCACTCGTTGTCCCGAAAGAAGGCATGAAGATTTCGTTAAATGAAGCAAACGTCGCTTTATATGGCGAGGCGATTAAGAATTACGACGGCAATGAAAATATCAAAATAGAAAATGGGCATTTAACCCAGGAAGGAAAAGCCCTGACGAGCTACACTTTTAAGCAGGATTATTATTTCATGATGGGTGACAACCGCCACGATTCGGCGGATTCGCGGTACTGGGGCTTTGTTCCCAAAGATCACATTGTAGGAAAAGCAGTTTTTGTATGGATGTCTATTGATCCTAATCCAACCAGTTTTATCAATAAGATACGTTGGGACCGGATTTTCAGGATTATCAAGTAACAAAAAATGGCCCGACTTCGGGCCATTTTTTTGCTAATATATAATGGTTACTCTTCCTGTGAAAAAACCAATGCAGAGTAAGGTGGAATCTGCAATGACGCATGTACAGGCATTTCGTCAAACTCTCCGTCCACGGTTTCTATATCAAAAACTCCAAGATGTGAAAATTCCGGATCATAGTTTTCATTATCGCTGTTAAAGCGAAGATGCCATTTTCCGGCTCTCGGAAACCCAACCTTATAATCTGAAAATGTTTCGATCGAAAAGTTGAGGACAACCATCACGTCATCTTTCGGACCACCCTCGCTCCAACGGTGCATAATGATAACCTTTTTATCATTATCGGCTCTGATAATCTGCGCATTCTGCCCCTGCAAACCTTTGGTTACCCCAAACCAGTTTCTTCTCAAATGGATCAGATCCTTATGAAGGGTGGCGAAACCGCTGAACTTTTCCAGCCGCGTCCAATCAATGGGATCGCTGTCCGAAAACCACTTGTCTTCGAGCAAAGGCTGGCCCTGGAATATCATAGGAATGCCCGGCGACGTGAGCACCAATGCGACTCCCAGCGCAGCCCGTTTTTTGGAATACCAGTTATTCACATCGCCATCGGCAATCTCTTCGGCAACACGCGCCTGACCGTTGGCGACTTCATCGTGTGATTCCGTATAAACAATGCGCTGGAAAGAATCGGTATTGTACCGGTTCATGATCGCATTGACGACACTGTCCATATTCCGATCCGGATCGTTGGCGGTAATAATGGCGTCCCTGACCGCATGTACGAACTCCGCATCCCATTGAGAACCATAACCCAAACCGCCATTTTCGACTGAATTTGTAATAAAATCCAGCGAATGCATGTCTTCCGCAATGGTAATGCAATTCGGGAAATTGTCACGGATATCTTTGTTGATCCATTGCATGAGTGTGATACCTTCCGCAAGATCATTGCCTGGGTTTCCATCCGCTTTTACATTCCGGATATAAGGTACCATGTCCATTCTTAACCCGTCAATACGATATTCTCTTAGCCACATCATTGCGTTGTCGTGGATGTATTGGCGGACTTCATTGCGCCCGAAATCCGGTCTCGTATTACCCCAGGGTGTTTCCGACTTCCAGTCATTATAAAAATAAATACCCCCGCCGTCGTTTTCCTGCCAGCCATCAAACTGCCACAAATCGAGATCCGAAGGCCCGAAGTGATTGTAGACCACATCGAGGATAACTGCGATCCCGGCCTCATGGGCTGCTTTTACGAATGCTTTCAAGCCATCCGGTCCGCCATAGTCCGATTCAATAGCAAATGGATTTGCGGGATTATATCCCCACGAGCGCGATCCTGGAAACTCAGAACAGGGCATTAATTCAACAGCGTTGAAGCCCATTTCTTTTAAGTATGGAATCTTTTCAATGGCGGTGTAAAGCGTCCCAACCTGATCTTTTTCTTTTACATGAAAAGTACCGACATGTAATTCATAAATCACCAACTCATGCCAGCTAGGAATTTGAAGGTCAACGTCCTGCCAATCAAATGAAGCGTGATTGTAAACGATACAGTTACCTGATGAATTGGTCATTTTCAGGGCATAAGGGTCATTTCGGTGTAAATCACCTGCGGGCGTTTTTAGCAAAAACTTGTATTCGTCACCTTCCTTCGAATTTTCCACCAATGCACCCCACATCCCATTTTCTTCCGGAATAAGTGGATTTGACCCTTCATTCCAGTCATTAAAAGTGCCTATAACGGAAACACTTTCTGCATGCGGTGCCCAAACCCGGTAAAAAACACCTTCTGGATGACAGACGGCACCCATACCCAGATATTGCTTCGCGGTTTCAGCTTCATCGGCTTGTAAATTTTCCATATACCCTTTGAGGATTATTGTTATTTTTGAGATGAAATATATGACGTATAGTGGCAAAATGCGTGCCACTTCCCGTGACGTCACTTTTTCGCCCTTTTTAACTCAAAAACACACTATACATGTTACATTCCACAGACGCGGAGAAGATCTGTATTCTTGCACTCATTCAAACACCAGGTATCGGTTCCGTTACGGTCCGCCAGCTCATCAGCTATTGCAGCGGTGCTTCTAATGTCTTTGAGGCGGATTATAAAAAGCTCATTAAAATTCCGGGTATTGGTGATAAAGTCGTTAAAGCCGTTCTGGGCAAAACAACCCTTGATCAGGCTGAAAAGGAATTTGTGCAGTGCTCAAAGTCGGATGTGCAGCTTCATTTTTTTACAGATCCGACCTATCCGGCCCGATTAAAACCATTGTATGATGCACCCATCGTACTTTATGCCAAAGGCGTGATCGATTTCAATTCGCAGCGTGCTGTCGGGATTGTGGGAACACGTAAAATCAGCGAGTATGGCAAGACGGTCACCGAAAATCTGATCAGAGACCTTGAAGCTTACAATCCACTGATTGTGAGCGGGCTTGCATATGGAGTGGACATTACCGCGCACCGTGCATGCCTGAGGAGTAATCTGCCGACGATAGGAGTAATGGCGAGTGGGCTGGATGTGATCTATCCTTCCTCTCACAAACGCACGGCTGAGGAAATGCAGGTGAATGGAGGATTAGTTACGGAAAATGCGATGGGTACCAAACCGGATTTTATGAGATTTCCTGCGCGCAACCGAATTATTGCCGGCCTGAGTGATGTTATCATCGTGGTGGAATCCGGTACAAAGGGAGGGAGTCTAATTACTGTTGAGTTTGCACAAAATTATCATAAAGACGTTTACGCCGTGCCGGGAATGATAGGAAGTGGACAGTCGGAAGGTTGTAATCATTTGATTCGTGACCATAAAGCTTCCATTTTTACTTCCGTTGAAGATATGGCAAAAGCGTTGGACTGGAATCTGGGAGAAAAGCCAAAAGAAATGGCCCGGACTTTTGCCGAGCCAGCCAGCTTCGAGGGCTTTACGCAAGATGAGAGCCAGGTTTTATCGATTTTAAAACAAAAGGGGACTATACAGATTGACGAACTTGCGTGGCAAACCGGTATCCATTTAAATAAACTGGCAAATTTGCTCTTAAACCTCGAATTTCAGGGAATGATCCGGTCGCTGCCGGGTAAGAAATATGGTTTGATTTAATTTCATGACAAAAAGCATTATTCAGAAAATACAACAAGGCGAGGGGTTAACCATCGAATTTAAAAGGACCATTGACAGTTCCTTTAAAATTGCCAAAACCATTGTTTCATTTGCAAATACTTCTGGCGGAAGCTTGTTGGTCGGCATCGCTGACAACGGTTCCATTCTCGGAATTCATTCGGAATTAAAGGAGCTTGAAAGATTGGAAACTGCGATTTCTAAACTTATTGAACCGCAGATTCTCGTGCGCATTAAGTCGCATTTATTGGATGGGAAGAAAATATTGCTGGTGGAAATCGATGAGACCGACGATAAGCCGCATTATGCAGTCACTGAAAAAGGGGATCGTATCATCTATATCCGGGTGAAAGATAAAAGCTTACCGATTCCGAGATTACTGCTTTATGGCGAAAACGATGCGGAAACCGGAAAGCTGCTGGCCAGCAAACATGTGAAAACGCTGGTAAATTATCTGAAAGAGGTTGATTCGGTTACTGCGAAAAGTTTTTCAAAAATCATTAATATCTCGGAAAAGCGGGCGGAAAGGATGCTCAACGATCTGGCTTCAAAGCAAGTCCTTTTGAAAATTTCCAGAGCGAAACCAGAGGCTTTCAGTCTCAAATGGACTAAATAGAAAAAGGCATCTGACTGCTATCAGCCAAATGCCTTTTTTCGAATGTATCGCATTAATTAATTCCTACCAGTTCCAGTTCAAAAACGAGATCCTGCCCAGCCAGCGGATGATTGGCGTCAAGAATTACCGTTTCCTCAGTCACTTCACGGATCACGACCGGAATTACCTGGCCGTTCCCTTCCTGATGCATATTTAATGTGCTGCCGATTTCCAAAGGAACATCAGCCGGGATTTGCTTACGATCAAAATGGATGATCATATCCTCATTTACCGGACCATATGCATCTGCGTTTGGAATATGAATCGTTTTTTTATCTCCAATTTCCATACCCGTTACGCCGTCATCAAAGCCTTTGATCACCATGCCACTCCCAAGTGTAAAATTGAGAGGTTCGCGACCCTCGGAGGAATCAAAAAGCTGTCCGTCCGGCAAAGTCCCTTTGTAGTGAACCTGTACGTTATCACCTGTCTGTGCCTGCTTCATTCTAATTATCTTAAGTGGTTAAAAATGAGATCTTCAATATGAAAATCAGTGAATAAAATTAATATGCCCGGGCAAAAACAACCCGGCCGGTCGAAGGCTTTCCTGAATAAATGCAGGTGCCAGCTTCTTCTTTCTGGTCGAGTGGAATGCAGCGGATCGTCGCTTTGGTTTCTTCCTTGATTTTTTCCTCCGTTTCGGAAGTACCATCCCAATGCGCCAGGATAAAGCCGCCTTTGGTATCCAGCACATTGTTGAATTCTTCGAATGTGTCAACCCGATATGTGTTTTCCTCGCGAAATGCCAGCGCCTTGTTGTAAATAGATTCCTGGATGTTATCGAGCAGGGCTTGCACATGCTCCACAATTCCATCCAGAGATACCGTCTCTTTTGTTTTGGTATCGCGTCTGGCGACTTCAACGGTGCCATTTTCCAGATCTCGTCCACCTAGTGCGAGACGAACGGGAACACCTTTTAATTCGTATTCCGCAAATTTATAGCCAGGCTTATAGGCGTCACTATTATCATATTTGGCGCTGATTCCCAGCTTTTTCAACTGTTTTGAAATTTCCGCAACCTTTTCAGAAATCTGCGCCAGTTGCTCTTCATTCTTGTAAATCGGAACGATCACGACTTGTATAGGTGCCAGCTTGGGTGGTAATACCAGTCCGCTGTCATCGGAATGTCCCATGATAAGCGCACCCATTAACCGCGTACTCACCCCCCAGGAAGTTCCCCACACATATTCCAGCTTCCCATCTTTATCCTGGAACTTCACGTCAAAAGCATTTGCAAAGTTCTGGCCCAGAAAGTGGGAAGTTCCCGCTTGCAAAGCTTTTCCGTCCTGCATTAATGCCTCAATGCAAAATGTATCTTCGGCACCGGCAAACCTTTCATTTGCGGTTTTTCTTCCTTTTACAACGGGTAGTGCCATCCATTCCTCGGCGAATTGCGCATAGATTTCTAGCATCTGCTTTGTTTCAGCGATCGCTTCTGCTGAGGTGGCATGCGCCGTGTGACCTTCCTGCCATAAAAATTCTGTCGTTCTCAAAAACAGTCGCGTGCGCATCTCCCAGCGAACCACATTTGCCCATTGATTGATCAGCAAAGGAAGGTCACGGTACGACTGGATCCAGTTCTTGTAAGTACTCCATATCACCGTCTCCGAGGTAGGACGAACGATCAGTTCCTCCTCCAGTTTCGCGTCAGGATCTACGATGACACCTTTTCCATCGGGATCATTTTTGAGGCGGTAGTGGGTAACAACCGCGCATTCCTTTGCGAAACCCTCCACATGTGAGGCTTCTTTACTCAGATATGATTTTGGTATAAAAAGAGGGAAATATGCATTACTATGGCCTGTTTCCTTGAACATGTCATCTAGTGCACGCTGCATTTTCTCCCAGATCGAATAGCCATATGGTTTGATTACCATACAACCTCTCACTGCGGAATTCTCGGCCAGATCAGCCCTTTTTACTAATTCGTTATACCATTCGGAGTAATTTTCACTTCGTGTTGGCAGGGATTTACTCATTCGTAGGATTATTTTGTAATGTAAATGGAGAATATCGTTAAATCGAAGCTCCTTTTTGAGGAGTTGCAAAGATAGTTTTTTATGTTAACTTTGGAATTAATGTCATGTATCCCTCGTTTACTTAGTAGTTTGGAACGCATTTTTAATTATATTAGCAACAAACTTTTAATCCTTTAAAGCCATGAGTACGATCAATAAAGCAAAATACTTGCCTTTGTTAGTGTTGTTGGGAGCTTGGGGATGTACCACAAATCAATATGTATCACGTTCAGGTGGCGGATATGACGACCTATACGGCGGCAATCCTAATTCCGGAATTGTATCAGTAGACCGAGGTGCAGATCAAGAAGTCTCCCGTACAGATAATCCGGATTACAGCTACACCGGAGATTATGCAGAGAATGGAACGAGTGACTACTATGATGAGTCATACCTTTCCTCCCGAAGTGTAAAACGTGCCATTTCTAATGATGTCGGCTATAATGCCGGCTTTATTGATGGTTACAATCAAGCAGGTGTCAATGCACTTTCAAATCCTTACTACGGCGGACTTGGGTCTTTCTGGCCAGGTTCTTCAATCGGGTTACGGTTTGGATTTGGGAACTCATTTGGAATGCGTCCATACCTGGGGTTTGGTATGGGTTCCATGATGGGAATGGGGTATTCACCCTGGGGTTACGGAAGCATGCTCGGTTATGGAGGCATGATGGGCTACGGCAGCATGATGGGCTACGGTTATGATCCATTCGGTTATAATTCATGGGGATATAACCCTTATGGCTTTGGCGGTGGTTATGGCTATGATAGCTTCTACGGAGGTTACGGTTATTCGCCCTGGGCTTACAGCCGTCCGGTTATCGTCGTGAACAATTCGTATGAAAGAGGCATTTCCAGAACCTACGGACCAAGAGTTGCATCCAACAGCAGAAACTCAAGATCGACGAGCGGCTACAATTCGAACTATGTGAATTCACCTCGTTCGGGTTCAGCAACAGGCGATCGTAATGGCAGAAGATCTGCTAATGCAGTTTCTGCAACCGATTCTTATTCTTCGCCAAGGTCGTCACGCACTTACGGAAGAAGTGGCAGTACGGATAATGCCGGCGGCAGGACAAGTGGTGAGTCTTACAGCACTCGCGGAGCCAGTGAAGGAAATAATGTTTATTATTCCCGGCCACGTTCGGCAGCGTCAAGTGCTTACACACCTGACAATTCCGGAGGTACAACTTCGCGGTCGTCCAGAGGAGGTAGCACATACAATTCGCCCACTTACAGTGCACCGGCAAGAAGCCAATCCGATTACAGTGCGCCAACGAGAAGCTATTCGACTCCAAACAGATCAGAGTCTTACAGCGCACCAAGCCGGACTTACAGCCAGCCAAGTACACCTAGTTACAGTGCACCTTCAAGAAGTTACAGCGCACCCGCGTCGTCTGGGGGCGGTGGAGGAGGAGCTACCCGTTCTTCTTCAAGAGGGCCAAGATAATCTAAGTTGATTTTCAGGCATAGATATTGATATACAAAACCCTGCAAGATGTCATAATTTTGCAGGGTTTTCGTTTATTAGCTGTTAATTAGGCCTGATTTTATTCTTCAAAAACCATGACCAGATCATATTACGGAGCATCTTTTCTGCTCGCACTGTTAAGCTATTTCTCGTCCTATGGACAATATGCATCCGATGCATTGCGCTATTCTGAAATGGATTTGACAGGCTCAGCTCGTTTCCAGGCTCTTGGAGGAAATCATGCCGCATTGGGTGGAGATCCCAGTACCATACATGGAAATCCGGCTGGGCTGGGATTTTACAACCGTTCGGAGTTTACCATTAGCCCGGGTTTTACTAATATCGGTACCAAAGCAAACTATATCGGCGAAAATAGCTCGGATAGTAAGACCAACTTTAACATTCCACAAGCTTCCCTGATTATTTCCAGCCAACCTGGTTTTCAGAGAAAATGGAAACGCTCGTCGCTGGGGATATCTTTTTCACGTCAGCAATCTTTTCAGGACGTTTACAATTTTGCCGGGGTGAATAATCGCAGTGCGTACGTGGACAAGGTGGTGCAGGACGCGAATTTTGATAAGGTTTCCGCCGCGCAACTGGAAGCTGATTTTGAACCATCTGATCCAAACACGGGAAGGCCGCTGGCTTATTCAATTCCGGCAGCGTACTATCAAATGTACCTGATCAACCCATCGACAGCGGCAGGCCCGCCATATTCTGCGCTTGATCGCAATAGTGTTGTCGATCAATTAGGATCATACAGTGCCACAGGAGCTAATTCGCAATGGACGATTGCTTATGCCGGAAACCTGAATGATAAGTTTTACATCGGCGGAAACGTAGGTTTTAATCGGTTGCGTTACAAGTACACGCGTTACCTGACTGATAACTATATCGATAGCCCTGAAATTATCTATACGGAGCAATCCGAAGATCTGACCGTCACCGGAACGGGTATCAATGTCTCATTAGGTGTGATTTACAAGGTGAATCCTACATTTCAGCTCGGCGGCGTTATTATGAGCCCAACGTTTACCTCGATTAAGGAGACATTCAGCCAATATACCAATGCCGGATTTGTTGATGGGAAAGTAACTGGTCCGGATGGCACATTAATTACGCCGGACTATACTGCATTGGCGATCGCTCCAAACGATTTCGAATATTCATTGACTGGTCCAATGAGAGGTAACATCGGAGCCACAGTGTTTTTGCAGGACAAAGGATTTATCACTGGTTCGATCGAATATGCAGGTTATAGCGGCATGCGGGTACGGACGAAATATCTGAATAGCACTGATAACAATGATTTCAAGGCCAACACAAGATCTGAGATCACGGATACTTTCAGAAATACGGTTAACTTCAGATTAGGTGGTGAGTTTCGCGCCAATATGCTCAGGTTCAGGGTAGGTGGTGCCTACATTGGAGATCCGTACTTGAATAATGACGGTATTAAAAGAGATAAACTGATTCTTTCGGCAGGGCTGGGATACCGTGGAAGCAGGTTCTTTGCTGACTTGACCGGATCCTACTCCAGCTATAAAACGGCATATACACCGTATGTACTGGACAATGCAGCGGATTACTCATCGGTTGAGATTACCCACAAGCCGATAAATGTGATGGTCACGATTGGTACTTTTTTCTGATCAGCAACAATGAGAAGATATAACAAGAAAACCTGCTGAATACAGGTTTTCTTGTTTACATTAAAGGCTGGATAACTTCCAGTAAATGAGTGAGATCGATGTCGCCTTTTAATGTGAAATGCGCCCGGGAGTAACAAGGCATTCGCTCGTTGATTTTGTTTTCCAGAGTAGCCTTCAGTGATGCTGAACCTGACAGAATAGGCCTGTCGTCCTTTCCGTGATTTTGAATTCTTTTAGCAAGATCTTCTGCAGGAACGTCGAGGAAAATGCTGATTCCCATTGCGTTGATGACGTCCATATTTTCGTGAAAGCATGGCGTCCCGCCGCCCGAGGCTAGCACAATGCCTTTTTGTTCAGCCGTTTTTCGAAGAATTTCGCTTTCAACCTCCCGAAAATAAGCTTCACCTTTTTCTGCAAAAATGGATGAAATGCTCATCTGCTGATCGCTTTCAATCAACTTATCTAGATCAACAAATCTGAAATTGAGAGCTCTTGCCAGTTTTTTTCCAAGCGTTGTTTTGCCGGACGACATCATGCCGACTAGTATGATATTCTTCATTTATTTAACCAGATCAACTACTTCCTCAGCAGTTGGAGTATCATTATAATGCCATTTACCTTTCACGATCCCATTCTTCAAAAGCCATAAACCCGGATTCGATCTCAGAATTGTTTTCAAAACGGTTGCATCGACATAGTAGTAGGGGACATTCAACTGGTGCGCCGACAAGAAACTTACAATCTCTTCACTGTTTCCGGAAGTAAGGATAACCGGCTCCACACCCTGAGCCTTCACACTTATTATGAGCTTGTTGATATCAGGCAATGCAGCAGTATTGATATCTGACAGACTTTTAATGATCAAAAAAAGCTTTTTACCCTTAAATGTTTCCTCGGTGAAATCGCCTTCATCATTCCAAACTTTATAATCGGTGATTTTAGGCTTTGCATCCTCATTTAAGACCACCATCTCTTTGAATACCAAGGTGGTATCAGTAGGGTACTTCTCGTATTCAAATTTTTTGCCGTCTTTTTCAAAAATATACAGATATCGAAGCGGCTCAGAAGGTTTCAATTGCGCTGGGATGTTCGCGCCGACCCGGTAGGGAAGCAAATCCAAAATCGGCAGGTGGCGAAGCGCGTAGACAGCCACACCTAAGGAAGCAACGGTGGTGATTACCACGATGATACCTGTCGGGAATGCTTTGAACTTTTTTCTATAATACACAATGACCAGGATCAGGGCCAGCAACAGCAAATCCTTGCCGAAGGATGTCCACGGAGTCAGTTTAATGGCAGCTCCAAAGCAGCCACAATCAGTCACTTTATTGAAATATGCGGAATAAAGGGTGAGAAATGTAAAAAAGAGAATAATCGCCAGAAGTAGCCAGGACACCGTCCGCGGCTTGTAGGCCACGAGCAGTGCAACTCCCAAAACCACTTCCGCAGCACACAGAAATACTGAAAAGTACAATGCTAATGGCACGAGGGCCATGAAGAAATCATGAAATGCAGGCAGGTCAGCTGCGAAAACTTCGAAGTACTCCTCTAATTTGTATTGCGTGCCAATCGGGTCATTGAGCTTGATTGCACCTGAGAAGATAAAAAGCAAGCCAACAACGACACGGGAAATCTGAGCGAAAATCTTCATTGTGTTTTTTATTGGAAAAACAGCATTTGAGTGCCGCGGCAATGAGAATTTTTAATTCGTATTTAATGCATTTGATTTGATCAGACAGAAAACGGAATAATTGATGATATCCTGATAGCCTGCCTTAACTCCTTCGGAAACGAGCGTAAGTCCTTGATTGTCTTCGATCTGTTTGATCCGTAATAATTTCATTAAAATAATATCCGTCATGGAACTAACCCGCATATCGCGCCAGGCTTCGCCGTAGTCATGATTTTTGTTGAACAACAGCTCCTTTACTTCGCTCACCTGTATGTTATAAAGTGTTGTGAGATCGGAGTCATCGATGTCTTGATTACCCTCTGAGACAGCGATTTGAATCAGCGCCATTACGCAATAGTTGATGATCCCGATGAATTCAGATGATACATCTTCGTTCACTTTCTGAACACCTTTTTCCTGAATCGTGCGAATGCGCTGGGCCTTGATAAATATTTGATCGGTAATGGAAGGGATTCGGAGAATGCGCCATGAAGTACCGTAATCCTTATTTTTTTTTGAGAAAAGATCTTGGCAATACTGAATGATTTCCTGATATTCCGATTCTGTGGATTTCACCATGTAAGAATTTATAGCATCTTATTTATGCTGCAAGTTAGCAAAAAAACGCTCAACATCCGGGGCAGGCTCGTCGATCTGAGCACTCCGGTTGTAATGGGAATCCTGAATATTACACCGGATTCGTTCTATTCGGGGAGCCGGGTTTATGAGACAAATGAAATCACAGACGTGGCCGGGAAAATGCTGGATGAAGGTGCGGGTATGATTGATGTCGGCGGATATTCCACCAGGCCCGGAGCCAGGCATATTGAGCCCGGAGAAGAAAAAGAGCGCGTAGCTTCGGCGGTGGAACCGCTAGCTAAATATTTCCCGGATCTGATTCTTTCGGTTGATACCTTTCGATCCGACGTTGCTGAGCTGGCTGTTCAAAAAGGAGCGAGCATGATCAATGATGTCGCAGGTGGTACGCTTGATGCGAAAATGTTTGCAACGGCGGCAAGATTGAAGGTTCCATATATTTTAATGCATATGCGCGGAACACCACAGACCATGAATCAGATGACTGCTTATAAACAACTCGTACCGGAAATCCTGACCGACTTACAGGAGAAAATTCTGGCATTACGTGCACTGGGTGTTTCTGATTTGATTGTTGATCCGGGATTTGGTTTTGCGAAGACGATCGAGCAGAATTTTGCATTGATGAAAAGCTTGTCCGAATTCCATTTGCTGGGGTACCCGCTACTCGCCGGAATTTCCAGAAAAACGACGATTTATAAGACGCTGAATATTTCAGCCAATGATGCTTTAAATGGCACAACCGTGCTAAATACACTGGCATTGACTCAGGGTGCCGCTATCTTAAGAGTACATGATGTGAAGCCAGCGGTAGAAGCTGTAAAACTATGGGAGGCAACTGGTATGGGTTTAAATTAAAGTGGTAATTTAGTCGCGAAATAATATTGCTTTTCTTATGCGTGTTGGTTTTCTAAACATCAATTGGGCTGATATCCTGGATGTTTTTTTAGTTTCGATTCTTCTTTATCAGGTATATACACTTGTTCGAGGCAGCATTGCAAGCCGGGTTTTTCTGGGCTATCTGTTTGTATATGTGTTTTATTTAGTGGTAAAAGGCCTGGGTCTCGGGCTGCTCACTGCGATCTTGCAATATTTTATGGGCGTAGGGGCGGTGGCGTTGATCGTTATTTTTCAACAGGAAATCAGGCGGTTTCTTCTCATTATCGGTAAGTCTACCATTTACACGAATAATGGCTTGCTGAAAAAAGTACTGGGCAGTTCCGTGCTGGATCTGAAAACGAAAAATCTGAAAGAGATCGTAGATGCGAGCAAAACGATTGCAGCAAACTTCACCGGCGCGTTGATCGTCGTCAATAAGAGAGATGATCTTACCAAGTTTGTGGAGACCGGCGAACAGCTGGACGCCCGGGTTTCCAAACCATTGCTGGTATCGCTATTCAATCAGTACAGTGACTTGCACGATGGCGCAGTGGTGATCGTGGATGGAGTTTTGAAGGCGGCCAGATGTGTATTACCTGTTGCAGATGGTGTGGATGTACCCTCATCCCTGGGATTTCGTCATAGAGCCGCAATGGGAATGAGTGAAGCGACGGATGCGATTGTGATTGTGATTTCGGAACAGACCGGTAAAATCTCACTGGCGGTGGAAGGTGAGTTGCATAGTAATATTCCTTATAATGAATTGGAGGAGCGTATCCAGGAATATCTATCTTCGGATGTACAAAGAATGAGGAAATGAGGTTTTTAAAATATATACGCAGCTAAATTTGGCTTTCTAGGTGGCAATTTCTATTTTTGCACACCGAAATGAAAGATAGAAAAATACTTATACAAAATGGCAAATCATAAATCAGCATTAAAAAGAATCCGCGCGAATGAAACCAAGCGTTTGCGTAATCGTTACCAACACAAGACTACACGTTCGTATATCAAAAAATTGCGTGAAACGACTGACAAAACAGTAGCTGTTGAAGTTTACAAAACAGTATCTTCTATGTTGGATCGTTTGGCAAAGAAAAATATCATCCACAAGAAAAAGGCTTCCAACCAGAAATCGAAATTGGCTAAATTGGTTAATTCTTTGGCGGCAGCAGCTTAGTTCTTTACAAGGAAATGTAACCCCGGTAACGCGTTTATCGGGGTTTTCTTTTTTTATTGTATATTGCGATTTCAGAAAGAACCTTGCAGTGAAATTTTACACTGCAAGGTTCTTTTACTTTAATCTCATTGTTAACCACCTAAAACTTAAATTCCTTTCTATGAAAAAAGTCGCATTTATTGCTGGATTGGCAGCTTTCGGGAGTATTTCGTCCTTTGCCCAATCCCCCATCACATTCAATGCCCGTGGTTTGGTAGTGGTTTCGGATGCCGATATGTCGGCTTCGTCATTGGTGGATGGGAAGCTATTAAGAGACAACACTTCAAGAGACCAATTGAGTACCATTAAATTCCCTGTTGAGCGGGGCAGCAAAGGTCTTGGAACTGCATTGGTATCCAATTCGGCGCTGGGATATTCTAAAACACTGGCTGTGCCTGCCGCAGGCGGGCTGGCGTACGTGCTTGAAAACAGGATCAGGCCGGAGGATGCTGTAACCGAATTCAAAGATCCGTCGAAGGAGTTTCCGGTTGGCGAAAAGTTGTTTGTTGTTGATATTGCCAACCTGGCTGCTCCAAAAGCTAAATTCGGTTTCCCGGTAGGCAGAAAGCCAACTTCGATCGACGTTAATAAAAATGAATTGATCCTTACCACAAGCGATGCCGGTAAAGAGCTTGTTTTCATTGAGGCTGGTCCGGATGGAAAGCCGGCGCGGTTTCTTAATCTGCCTGCCGCCATTGATACAACTAACAAAATCATTGATGTTTCATGGCATCCTTCTGGCGACTTCATCGCATTCACGCTGGATAACTCCAACGAAGTCGGTCTTTATAAAGTAATCCGGGAAGCAGGAAAGCTGAAAAATGTAGAGCTGGTTGGAAAACCTGTCAAAGTTGGGGCTGATCCAACCTTCGGTCGTTTTACAACGGATGGGAAGCATTACCTTGTTTTGGATAGCAAAGCCGCGCCTGGAAAGGCTTCCGGTGAAGGTGAGATATTCGTGGTGGACTTTTCAATGGACGGCGCCACGGAACACAAAGTCGCAGGGCAGGCACCGGTTGGGCTCAACACGGGTTCATTTGCTGTCAGCCCGGACGGAACGTTACTGGTGACCGCTAATGCTGGCAAAAGTGGCGCGCCGTGGACCGAAGCCGGTGCTGGCACGGGTTCCTCTCTGACTTTATATAAAGTAGGGGCAACCGGTGCATTAACCAAAGTTGCAGATTATCCATTTGAAGGTATTTCGGCTCAGAGCGTAGCTTTCGACAAAGATGGATCCAACCTGGCTGTTTCAGTCTTTGAATACCTGGAATTTGGTAGCGGAAATGGTGGCGTGGAATTCTGGACTGTTGCAAAAGGAGATGCTCCGTCGCTGAAAAAACAGGGTGCGAGGATCAGCGTGGGTAAAGGAGCACATACATTGCGCGTTATTCCCTGATATTTAGATTAACAACTTTGCAAAGCAGGCTGGAAATCCGGTCTGCTTTGTTTGTTTTCATGCCTTCAAACTATGCGAAGTAGGCTGATTTTTGTAATTTCGCGGTCTCATTCATAAATAATCAATAATAAGATGATTACGGTTCAGAACGTATCGCTTCGATACGGTAAAAGGATATTGTTCGACGAAGTAAATATAAAGTTTGTTCCGGGGAATTGTTATGGTGTGATCGGTGCGAACGGTGCGGGGAAATCTACATTTCTGAAAATCCTTTCGGGTGAAATTGAACCGCAGACTGGAAATGTAAGTATGAATCCGGGCGAAAGGATGACTTTTCTGAAACAGGATCAGTTTGAGTTTGACGCCTATACAGTAATGGATACGGTGATTTTGGGCCACGAGCGGCTTTACAAAATCATGAAGGAACGTGAGGCGATCTACGAAAAGGAGGATTTCACAGATGCCGACGGTGAAAAAGCAGCGGACCTGGAAGCTGAATTTGCCGATTTGAATGGATGGGAAGCCGAAACCGAAGCTGCGCAATTGTTGAGTGGATTAGGACTTGGTGAAGACCTGCACCAAACGGTAATGGGTGACCTGAATTCAAACGACAAGGTACGGGTTCTGCTGGCGCAGGCGCTATTTGGTAATCCGGATGTGCTTTTATTAGATGAACCTACCAACAACCTGGACGTAGAAACGGTATTGTGGCTGGAAAACTTCCTGGCCGATTTTAAAAATACCGTGATCGTAGTATCCCACGATCGTCACTTTCTTGATGAAGTTTGTACGCACGTTGTCGATATTGATTTTAGTAAAGTCCAGATGTTTTCCGGAAACTATTCTTTCTGGTATCAATCCAGCCAGCTTGCATTGAAGCAGCGTCAGGATGCGAACAGAAAGTCGGAAGATAAACGGAAGGAACTGGAAGATTTTATCCGCCGGTTCAGCGCGAATGCTTCCAAATCGAAACAGGCTACGTCCCGCGCCAAGCTTCTTGAAAAACTCACCATCGACGACATCAAACCATCATCCCGGAAGTATCCGTATATCGCATTCAAATCCGAGCGTGAAGTAGGCGACCAGCTTTTAAGGGTGGAAGGGTTATCCAAAACGGCCGATGATGGAACCAAGCTTTTCGATAACCTTAATTTTAACATCAATAAAGGTGATAAAATAGCATTCGTAAGTCGGAATGTAAATGCGATCAGCAGCTTTTTTGACATCATTAGCGAAGTTCAGAAGGCGGATAAAGGAACTTACACCTGGGGAGTTACGATCACGAAGTCGTATTTTCCAAAGGATCCGCAGCAGTTTTTCGATGTTGATCTGAACCTTGTCGATTGGCTTCGTCAATATTCCGAAGAAAAGGACGAAAGTTTCATTCGTGGCTTCCTGGGAAGAATGCTGTTTTCAGGGGAAGAGTCGTTGAAGAAAGCAAAAGTACTTTCAGGAGGTGAAAAAGTGCGTTGTATGCTTTCCCGGACCATGCTTTCGGGAGCTAATGCATTGGTACTCGATGATCCAACCAACCATTTGGATCTCGAATCCATTACAGCACTCAACAATGGCCTGATCGATTTCTCGGGCTGCCTTTTATTCTATTCCCATGATCACCAGTTCGTACATACGATCGCGAACCGGATCATAGAAATCGGACCGAAAGGTATTTTGGACAAGCTTATGAGCTACGATGAGTTTTTGCAGGACGAAACGGTGAAACAGCAGCGTCAGAAGTTGTATTGATATCTTAAGTTAAAAGCAAACGGGGCTGGTGAAAATTCTCACCAGCCCCGTTTGCTTTTAACTAAGTTCCAACCCTCGCTTAATCGTAGCTCAAACCATATTGTTTCAACACATCTGCCGGGACTCCTTCCCAGATATTGGGCGTATTACCCATATAGCCAAGATCTGCAATCCCGATTTTCGATGTATAAAAGCCCGATGCTGTTAGATTACGCATCAGATTAAAGAATGCAACTCCTTGGCTGTAAATGGATTTTGCTTTTTCGGGATACGCGATATCGTCAATGATCTGCAATTGCTGCGCTTTGGTGCAAAGTGTGAAGATTTTGCTGAACCGTTTGTTCGATTCACGGTCAAGCCATTTCAAACCTCCGCGAAGCGGCGTCTGATTTTGAGGCATATCTTTCGCGATGAATTCGATAAAATCAGGAACTCCGGCCTGTGAGGCACTTCCCGATTTTTCGTCTGCCGGAATAATGATATCAACCAAAACCTTCACCGTAGCCAGCTCGGCGACCGTAAAGAACTTTTCCTTCATCAGTTTTGCGTCCCGGATCGCTTCTTCTTTGAGCCTGCCTCCCGGTATCTTGATCGGCGTTTCCGGAGGCGACTGCAAATCCAGCTCTCTTTGTTCAGCCAATGCAACCTGCGGGTTCATTGCTGTGAGCCCCAGAGAACTTAGGGTCAGTGCTTTAAGTGTATCTCTACGTTTCATATAAGTATGAATTGAAACTGCGTTCCAACTAGATATTTTTCTGTTTAACCTGATTAATGATGTATTCCGACGCTCTCATAGACAATGCGAGAATCGTCCAAGTTGGATTTTTGTCGGCTTGTGAAACAAATGAACCTCCGTCTACGACAAACACATTTTTAACTTCGTGGGCTTGGGAATACTTGTTTAATGCAGATGTTTTCGGATCATCACCCATCCGTACCGTTCCTACTTCGTGGATAATACGTCCGGGAGCGGCGATACCATAATTCGTATCAGCCCCCGGCTTCGTTCCGGTCGGAACTCCGCCCAATGCATGGATCATTTCTTCAAACGTATCGTGCATGTGTTTGGCTTGTTTGATCTCATAATCAGACCATTTGTAATGGAACCGCAATACTGGTATGCCATATTTATCCACCACATTCGGATCGATTTCAGCATAGTTGTTGAAGTCCGGAACTGCTTCCCCGCGACCGGCCATTCCAATATTTGCACCGTAAAACCGGCGATAATCATCCTTGAGAGATGCGCCGTAGCCACCGGCTGGCTTCATTCCGCCACTTTTAGTCGGGTACTTGCCATTCAGGTTCTCAATTCCCGAGCCAAATCCGTAGCTCGGCATTCCCATTCCGCCTCCGTATTCAATGTGGTAGCCACGTGGAAAATCCAGTTTTTTGTTGTCCAGCCACCACGGAGTATACACGTGCATTCCACCGACACCATCTTCATTATACCTTTTACGGTCCATCAAATGGGGCAAGAATGCGCCGCGGGAAGCACCCGTAGAATCGTGCAGGTAATGCCCAACCACGCCACTTGAATTCGCCATTCCATTTGGGTGACGTTCTGATTTTGAGTTAAGCAGCAATCTCGAAGATTCGGCAGCACTGGCGGCAAGAACCACCACTTTGGCCTTAATAGTATGTTCCGTCAGTTTTTCACGATCAATGTATGACACGCCGGTAGCAAGGCCGGTTACGGGATCGCTGAGTACTTCGCGACACATTGCATTGTTGATCAGCGTTACATTACCAGTTTTGATAGCAGGAATACAAAGAACTGATGATGCCGAGAAATCCGCGTAAGCCTGGCATCCGCGAGAACACTGGCTGCAATAAAAACAAACCCCACGCTCGTTATTGACCGGTTTTGTAAGAATCGAAAGCCTGGAAGGAATAACAGGGATATTGGCTTTTTTACCAGCTTGTTTTATAAACAGCTCATGTAACCGAGGCTTTGGGGGAGGAAGGAAAATACCGTCCGGTTCATTGTCCATTCCCTCGACCGTTCCGAAAACTCCGATCAGCTTATCAACCCGATCATAATAGGGTTTCACATCATCATAGCTGATCGGCCAATCGTCGCCAAGGCCATCGATGCTTTTTCTTTTAAAGTCTTTTGGGCCGAAACGCAGGGAAATTCTACCCCAGTGGTTGGTGCGCCCGCCCAGCATCCGCGACCTGAACCAGTCAAACTGGGTTCCGTTTTTGCGTGTGTAAGGTTCACCTTCAATCTCCCAACCTCCCCATGCTGCGTCAAAATCTCCAAAAGGACGGTGGTTACCCGCGCCACGTCTCGGCGATTCGTATGGCCATTTTAATTGCGTAATATATTTAGGATCAGCAGGATCAAAGTACCCACCGGCCTCCAAAAGTGCAACCTTGGCGCCCGCTTTTGCAAGTTGATAAGCCGCCATTCCACCTCCTGCTCCCGAGCCTACGATGCAGACGTCGAAAACGGCAGGTTGTTCTTTGATTTGAAACATAATTATTGGGATTTTTTAGAGTATTATTCAATCAATAAATATAAACAGGGAATAGATAACAGATATAGATGCGTTGCACTTTCAGGGTTATTTAAAAACAATCTAAATGAGAATACTCGGAATTAAAGCTCAGAGAAGTAATTTTGCATTTTAAATTGACTCTATTTTGGCTGTTACCGGGACTGACATACGTGTTGCGAAAGCGTTTTTAATGAAAGGTGAGTTAGTAGCAATACCGACGGAAACGGTATATGGGCTAGCGGGGAACGCATTAAATGAGCAATCTGTCCTTTCGATTTTTGAGGTAAAAAACAGGCCTGCCTTTGACCCATTAATCATACATACCGATACCATTTCGAAAATTGAGCAGTATGTGTCAGAGATTCCGGAAAAGGCCAGAACGCTCGCCAGTCATTTTTGGCCCGGCCCGTTAACGCTTCTTTTACCTAAAAAAATCATCATTCCGGATTTGGTAACATCCGGCCTGGATACGGTTGCGGTACGTATTCCCAAACATCCTGTTGCATTGGATCTGTTAAGTCAGCTGGATTTTCCACTGGCGGCACCGAGTGCGAATCCGTTCGGATACATTAGTCCTACCAATGCAACACACGTCAATGCGCAACTTGGCGACCAGATTTCCTACATTCTGGATGGTGGTGAATGCGAGGTCGGTATCGAATCGACGATTATCGGTTTTGAAAATAACGAAACGATCATCTACCGGCTCGGAGGTCTGGAAATTGACCAGATTCGTGACCTGATCGGGGAGGTAAGCTTTATGCCGCATTCATCTTCGGACCCAAAAGCACCCGGCATGCTGAAAAGTCATTATGCTCCGCGGAAACCACTTTATCTTGAAAAACGAGCGTCTATTTCAGTTTTTGATCCCGATCAGACCGGATATCTTTTGTTTGATACGTACCTCGAAAATGTAGATAAAAAATACCAGCGGTTATTGAGCCCGTCGGGTGATCTGAAAGAAGCAGCGCATAATTTGTTCGCCTATTTGCGGGAACTGGATGCAATGGATGTGAATTTCATCAAAGCAGAACGGGTTCCTATGAGTGGGCTTGGGCTCGCCATTAATGACAGATTGCAGCGCGCAGCAGCCACGGAATAACAGTTATTTGAAAAAGTGTGAATGAAAATTCATTAAAAAAACTTCATCGGTCGCTCGGGTAATGGCGGTATAAAGCCACCTTATAAATTCTGCATTGATCTGCTCTTCCGGCAAATATCCCTGATCAATAAAAACAGCACTCCATTGTCCCCCCTGGGCCTTGTGACAGGTGAGTGCGTAAGCAAATTTCACCTGCAACGCATTTAAAAAAGGATCTTTCCGGAGCGCCTCAATCCGCTCTTTTTTTGATTGAATATGAAAATAATCCGCCTGCACACTTTCATAGAGCTTCCGGTTATCTTCGACAGACATTGATGGCGAGGCAGAATGCAACGTATCCAGAAATATTTTGGCATCAAATTCAGGCTGCTTTTCATAATCCGTCAACCGTAATGTGACGTCTGCAAACCGGAAACCATACATTTCCTGTGTTTTTCGGATTTTGAGCAGCTCAACGAAATCGCCATTCGCTATGAATCCCGCGGGAGAATCTTCATCGAGAATAGTATAGTTGTTCCGGACTACCATCAGTCTGTCGCCCGCATCCAGTTCTTCTTCCGAAAAATGAATGGCGCGCCGGATATATTCATTATACTGGACCGCCGTTTTGTTCGAACGTGTTAGAATGATGGAATTTTCCTGCCCGTATTTATCATATGCATAACGCAGGCCTTCCTCCAACTTTTCCCCGGTCATTTTAAAAACATCCCGATATGAGCGGGTAGTAATCTGGATTTCGGGTTTTTCCGAGGCAAGCTGGTTCCGAAGTACCGTCGCATTATAAAGGATTCCCGATTGCTCGTCCTGCCGCATTACCTCCTTTAATTCCTCCTGAAAAACAGACATATAGAATGTTTTTTCAAGATAATCGCGATCCAGTGCCGGGCTAAGTTCACGGCCTACCGGCGGTAACTGGGCCACGTCGCCAACCAACATGAGCTTGTTGCCCGGATTTTCGAACACGAACTCAATCAGATCGGCCAGCAAGCTGCGACTGCCGAAATCCGCCTCATCGGTGATCATCGATGCCTCGTCCACGATGAAAAGCGTATTGTCGTGGTAATTTTTTTGACGTTGAAAACTCAGTGTTCCAGAGAATGCATCAGCCGTTTGCTTGTAGATCTTCTTGTGTATCGTCAGCGAAATCTTGTCTGCATAACCGGACATTACCTTCGCAGCCCGGCCCGTCGGGGCAAGCAAAACCGATTTATAACCGAAATTTTTAAGTACTTTAATCAGCGTACTGATAATCGTGGTTTTGCCAGTACCTGCGTAGCCTTTTAGTAAAAAACAATCCCGGTAACGTTCGAGCCCTTTTTCTTCAATCAGGAAATCATTGGTTTGTTCAAAGAAACGGAGCTGACCATCAGTAGGTTTGAAAGGAAATTTTTTTCGGAGTAAGACTGAGGGAATAATTTTTTCGGGATCCATACCAACGAATCTAACGGAAGGATAACGAAATTCAAAACAGAATTCTGTTACAAAAATATACTCAGAATTAATTGGACTTTAATACGTCTAATACCTATATTAGGATCCCTTATTCTCACAACTGCCTAACCTGAACATCTATGCTAGTACAACATGTAATGGGCAACAAGCCTGTCAATGCGCTTTGGTCGATCACCCAGGACAACACAGTGTTTGAGGCTCTTGAACTCATGGCCGAAAAAAACATTGGTGCGGTTTTGGTTTTGGAAGACAATCTGCTAATCGGTATTTTTTCCGAGAGGGATTATGCCAGAAAAGTGATTCTGCAGGGCAGGGCATCGCGCGATACATTGATCCGGGACGTTATGACGAGCAAGGTGATCACCGTTGAAACAGATCAGAAGATTGAGGAATGTATGCAGATCATGTCCGATAAACACATTCGTCACTTACCGGTAAACCGGGATGGCGTGCTGATCGGGATCATATCCATTAATGACATCGTATCTGCAATCATTCACGAACAAAAAGAACATATTTCTACACTGGAAAGCTACATTTCCGGAAGTCCTTATTCCTGAGACTTTTCCATTTAACATATCCTGTAAGGCTGGCGGCGCTTCTTATTTGTTGCCACGCCAACCTTTTCGGTTTCATAGTTACTTGTCAATTTGGGTTCGATCGTTATCTTTGCCCCTCAAAAAAACCAGGCTTGCAAACTGTAAATGATGAGATAAAGGAACTTTACGGCGGTTTTGTGCGTGTCCGGGTTTGCGGGATATGCATCAGCGACGGCAAAATTCTCCTGGTGAATCATTCGCTTTACAGCAAAAACGGATTTTTCTGGGCACCACCGGGTGGCGGGATCCAGTTTGGCGAGTCGGCGGTGGAGGCTTTACAAAGAGAGTTTCGTGAAGAAACAGGTTTAACTGTCGAGGTAGGGGAGTTGTTGTTTGTAAATGAACATATCCAGGCTCCATTACATGCGGTCGAACTGTTTTTCGAAATCAGATCCTTTCAGGGTGTTTTATCAAAAGGAAACGATCCGGAAATTTCGAACAGCGGGCAAATCATCGAAGAAGTGAAATTTATGGGCTGGAATGACATTCGTGAATTTGATAGTGATCAGGTTCATAGCGTTTTTAGCCGACTTGCTTCATTAGAGGGTTTCCGGAAGCTTGGCAAATACATTTCCGGTGTTAATAATCATTTTTAGTACCATTTAACGAGTTAATGTGGCAAATTCTGAAAACCAGGTCATTGAGATAATCCCTGCATTGCTTGTGGGCGATAGCTCTTTTGACCCGGCAAGCATCCCACTTTGTACGTTGTGCATTGAGGTGGACGAACGCCGGATCAGATTCTGCGTGATCAGGGACGAGAACATGGAATGTATCTGGCTGGAAGACTACAGTTTTGATACTATTCTTAGTCCCGGTGAAATTTTTGAGAAACTGAAAAAGATCTTCGCGGGTCACGTACTTTGGTCGTCGGGTAGTTGGAAAAACGTGCGGATTGCCGTGAACTCAAATGCATTCAGCCTGATCCCGAATGCGATCTTCGATCAAGAGTCGAGCAAAGACTATCTGTCGTTTGCATTGGGAACAGCCGTTCCGGCGCAGGAAAAAGTGTTATTCCATGATTTGCCGCTGGTTCATGCCAACAATGTGTTCAGCATTCCCCAGGTTTGGTATGACTGGATCATCAATCATTTCGGATCTTCCAATATTACATTCTACCATTTGACCAGCCCGCTCATAATCGGCGCATTGGTAAGTCATCTGGAACATCAGGAAATCAGGATCGTTTCCCTGTATCTCGAAAAAGATCATTTCACACTGGTGGTTACCGAGAGTCAGCAGCTGATCTTGTGCAACCGTTTCAGATACAGTCAGATACAGGAGCTAGCTTACATTATCCTGTTTACCTTGAATCAGTTGAACCTGCTTCCCGAAGAACTGAAAGTGTTGTGTTACGGCGAGGTGAGTGCATCTTCGGACGTTTTCCAGGAGCTTTCCCGCTTTTTTCCAAATTTGCAGATCGGCAGCAGACCGAGTACCTTGAAGTACAGTAGCCAATGTGCAGAAGTGCCTGGTCACCGTTATTTTGGGCTTTTCAATACCTATCTTGTTTCATCTTAATGTAAACCGACGTTATGAATCGTGTAGCACTATTTCCGGGATCTTTTGATCCTTTCACAAAAGGACATGAAGACATCGTTTTACGGGGCTTGCGGTTGTTCGATCAGGTAGTGATTGGTATCGGTAATAATGCCACCAAAAAGCGTTACTTCGCCCTGGAAGTGATGAAGGAGATGATTGAGAAGACCTTTTCAGGTGAAAAAAATGTAAAAGTCATTACATATGACGATCTCACCGCACATACCGCCCGCGAATTGGGAGCCACGTTTCTTCTGAGAGGCTTACGAAATACAACCGATTTTGAGTATGAAAACGGCATTTCTCAGGTTAACCGGTACCTCTACGAAGAAATTGAAACCGTTTTCCTGATCACCTCGCCCAACTTTGCTCCCATTAGTTCAAGCATTATCCGCGACCTTCACCGGTACGGACAACGCGTGGACGATTTTCTCCCGTACTCCCTTTCCGAGCTTGATAAACTCAGCCAGGAAAGCTGAGCTTACTTATCAGACTCTTTGATTTTTGCCATTTTAGTGAGGCTGTCGACAACATACCGAATGGAGCTGTATGAGTTGATCAAAAGTGCCTTTGCCTCCGAATGCGTGAACCAATCCAATTTTTCAATCTGCTCCTCAGCCTGAGGCGTCATTTTTGAATCGTCGATACAATCGAAAAGGTACCACTTGGTACGCTTCAGAATGCGGTTATTATTTAATGTATAGGTATGCCATGTAGTGCAGATTTTTTTACGGACTAATGCTTTTACGCCTGTTTCTTCCTCAATTTCCCTGATCGCAGCCGTTCTCGAATCCTCTCCTTTATCCAGCTTGCCTTTGGGAAGGTCCCATTTTTTGCGTCGGAACATAAACAGCCATTTTCCATCTTTTACCACTACACCACCTGCAGCTTTGATCACCTTATAATATCCCTTGATCTTCGCTTCAATCTCCGATTCTTCTTTGGTAGCCATCGTAATGGACAGCATTTCCTTCGGAATCTCTTTTTCCAAAAACTGAATCACCTGGAAAGCAGTTGTAACCGTGGAATTGAGGAACAGAACATGGCCTTTTAACATCGTCTTTTGCAACTTCTCCAGCCTCAAATCGACAATGTGATCGAATTGGGCCTTCCCCACAGTGAGTTTATTGGTCCGTACAATTTTGAATGGACGGTCGTCAAAAAAAATGATCATTTTTCAAATGGTACGTGAATCGATGCCAAAATTAAGTAAAGAGTTTAGTTTAGGCAGAGATTATTATTGATAAATTTGTACCGTATCAAATACACGGTTCTTGGAACTCCTGATAATTCTACTTCTTGTGCTGCTCAACGGTATTTTTTCCATGTCTGAGATCGCACTTGTTTCTTCCCGCAAATCCCGTCTCGAAGCAGCTGCCAAAAATGGAGATTCCAGCGCAAAAGCGGCACTCAACCTTGCCAATTCCCCAACCCGATTTTTATCGACCGTCCAGATTGGAATAACACTGATAGGTCTTTTAACGGGGATGTACAGTGGAGATAATATCACCGCTGATTTTGAGCGCATTATAGCAAATGTGCCGGCCCTTGCAGCATATAGCCATTCTCTGGCCGTGGGTACGGTGCTGGTTTTCATTACTTATTTGTCTCTGGTTTTGGGCGAACTGGTTCCGAAACGTATTGGAATGGCAAACCCCGAAGCGATCTCGAAATTCATGGCCACCCCCATGAATTTGCTGTCGAAACTCACCGCGCCGTTTATTTCACTTCTCGGCTTTTCCAGTGACCTTATTATTAAAGTCTTGAACATCCGCCAGAGTGAAAATTCAGTGACGGAGGAGGAAATAAAAAGCCTGATCCAGGAAGGAACATCCGGGGGCGTTTTTGAAGAAATTGAGCAGGAAATTGTTCACAATGTATTTCAATTGGGTGACAGGAAAGTTACATCTCTGATGACCAACCGCCAGGAAATCACCTGGCTCGACCTGGAAGATTCGGTAGAGGAGAATAAGGCCAAGATCTTCGAATCCAGACATTCCATTTATCCGGTTTGCCGTGGTACGGTCGACGATGTTGTTGGATTGGTGTACGTAAAAGACCTGATTGCCACGGATATTGATGAGCAACTTGGCAATTTAACCAACATTGTTCGTGATCCGGTCTATCTTCCGGAAAGTAACCGGGCTTACCAGGCACTGGAAAAATTTAAGGAACAGCGGGTATATTTTGGAATTATCGTCGATGAATATGGCGGAATGCTTGGCGTAGTGACCATGCACGACATTATGGACGCGCTGGTAGGGGATATTTCCGAAGATATTGAGGAAGCGTCAGAAATCGTCAAACGCGACGATGGAAGTTACCTTATCGATGCCCAATTGCCATTTGATGAGTTTTTACAGTATTTCAATGTAAATATGCCTGAATCCGACCGGAGAGAACTGGTGGGCTTCAATACGCTGGGTGGCTTCGTTTTGCATGTTCTGGAGAATATTCCCAAAACCGGCGAGCAATTCAAATGGAAGCATTTCGATTTCGAAGTGATCGATATGGACCGTAGCCGGATTGACAAGCTTTTAGTAGTAAACCATCATAATAAAGAAGAATCGGAAGAGTAATATGTTGACAAATCAGGATATCACAAAAAGAATCGCAGAACTACTGCTTGAAGCCAAAGCCATTAAACTAAGCCCCGACAAACCGTTTCAATGGAGTTCCGGGTGGCTTTCGCCCATTTATTGCGATAACCGCGTCGCACTTTCATATCCTGACACACGGACTTTTATAAAGAAAACGCTTGCTGAACTAATCCGGACCGAATATCCCGATGTGCAGGCTGTGGTAGGCGTTGCGACTGGCGGGATCGCGCAGGGTGCGCTGGTTGCCGATCTCTTGGAACTTCCTTTTGCCTATGTTCGCCCGGAACCCAAGAAACACGGAATGGGTAATCAGATCGAAGGCAGACTCGAAAACGGCCAGTCAGTGATTATACTGGAAGATCTGATTTCGACAGGTGGGAGTTCATTAAAGGTGGTCGACGTATTGCGCGAGGCAGGGATCCATGTTGCGGGCATGGTTGCGATCTTCACATATGGCTTTGAAATCGCGGTAAACAACTTCAAGGAAAAAAATGTAAAGCTCAGTACGATAAGTAATTACAACGCATTGATCGAAACGGCCCTCGAACACAATTATATCGACGAATCTCAATTAGAAAGCCTGAGCGCATGGAGACTGGCGCCGGAGGTGTGGGGAAAGTAGGAGGCTATCGGCAGTCGGTTATCGGCTTGGATATTTGACGATTGACCATCGACGATTGACCATGGAGGGCGATCGTCGATGGTCAATCGTCAAAAATCACTTCCATTCCCCTAGTCACCCTCTATGATTGTCCAGTTTCTCAAATAATCCCCCGAATGCTTCTTCTTTGACCCCGTCTGATTTTAAGAATTCATGAGGGAAACCAAGTTCGATCTTGCTGACCTCGTTGAGTTTATTCAATGCTTCTTGTGGAATCTGGAAGTCGAGGCAGCCCAGGGAATCTTTCATTTGGGTATCTTTTGAGGCACCAATAATCGGTATCATCACCTGATCGCGGTGCCTGGTCCAGTTAATGGCGACCTGGGCGGGTGTGACGCCTAAATCGTTGGCAACATCTACCACAGTTTGAGCAATAATGCTACTGTGTTCGCTCCTGCGGACGCTGTTGTCCGGCACACGGCCCTTTTCACCACGTAAATATTTTCCGGTCAACGCGCCGCCGCCGATCGCACCCCACGGGGTTACTGCCAGGTCGAGTGCTTTTGCCATGGGGATCAGGTCCCGCTCGGGTGTTCTTTGCAAAAGAGAATATTCGAACTGAATGGCTGCAAATGCATTCCAGCCCCGGAAGTCGGCGATGGTGTTGGCTTGCGAAACAATCCAGGCGGGTGTATCGGAGATCCCGATGTAATGCACCATTCCGCGGGAAACAAGGTCGTCGAGGCCGCGCATCACTTCTTCTACCGGAGTCGTATTATCCCACATGTGAACCCACAGTAAATCAATGTATTCCGTATTCAGACGTTTCAAACTGGATGCGACGGACCGGATCATATTCTTGCGATGGTTGCCTGCAAAATTCAGATCATCATTGCGGTCTTTGAGCGTAAACTTGGTAGCCAGAACCCAATGATCGCGGTCGCTTTCAATAAATTCACCTACGTATTTTTCGGAAGATCCCTCGGTATAGCGATTCGCAGTATCGATAAAATTGCCGCCTGCATTGGCAAAAGTTTCAAATATTTTAAAGCTTTCATGTTTGTCGGCTCCCCATCCCCATTCCTTACCAAACGTCATGGTACCCAGGCAAACTTCAGACACACGTAAACCAGACCGGCCTAATAATTGATAACGCATACTATTGAAATTAGGATTTTAATTGAAAATATAACAATGAACGCTTGTTGCACATTGTTCATTTTTTGTCTTGCAAAGTTATATCCTTACCCATCAAATGTCTTTATATTGTAACAAAATTCGAATCTTTTTCACCCTGCTCAATGATTGATGTTGCCCATCCCTACTTCGATACGAATCTGAGTTGGCTTTCGAATAATTATCGGTTATTACTCGAAGCAAACGACGAAACGGTACCGGTGAGGGAACGCCTGCGGTTTCTTGGAATATATGCGTACCAGACGAAAGAGTTCTTTCGTGTGCGTGTTCCCAACCTACTGGCAATGGCTGAGGTCAGCAACGACATCCGTACAAAGCTGAATCTTTTTCCGGATTCATTGTTAGAGCACATTTACGAAACCATTGAAAATCAGCTTACTGAATTCAATGATATTCTTACCGGGCGAATACTTCCGGCCATGCTCGAGCAAGGAACCCATTTGTATTACCGCGAGCCATTTGCGCCGGAGCATCTCTCTTTTCTACGTCGATTTTTTATCGAAAAGGTTTTCAGGTATCTGCAACCGGTGTTTCTGGATAGCCGGAGAAGCTTCAAAGCACCCATTTTCGAGTCCAAGCAGTTGTATCTGGTTGTTCGGATGCAGCATAAGCAGGATCAGGAAGAAGACTGGTATGCGATCGTCAATGTGCCTTCGGAGACGGTTAGCAGGTTCGTGGAATTGCCGGAATGGGACGGAAAAAGACATGCCGCTTTTTTGGAGGATTTGATCAGAGACAACCTTCCGGTACTTTTTCCGGGATATTTGATTTTGGAAAGTTATACCGTACGGGTTGAGAGGGAAACGGAGCTGGCCATTGAAGACGAATACCCGATGCAGCTTGCACAGCGGATATTGAAGCAGCTTGAAAAACGGAATTTTGTGCAGCCAGCCCAGTACTTTTACGAATCGGGAATGCCGCTGTATATGCGTGAATATCTGGTGAGCAAGGTGGCCATTCCGATGAATGATTTCCATGAACGCGGAGATTATCTTCTTATGCAGGATCTGGCGGCATTTCCTTCTTTATCGAAAAAACTGGACTACCCATTTCAGCGGCCGGTACTGAACCCGAATTTTGACGGGCAGACCTCTGTTTTTGAATCTCTTCAGAACGCGGATCAATTACTTCACCTGCCTTATCAATCGTATGAGCCCATTGTCCGTTTCTTTAACGAGGCCGCGGTTGATCCGCACGTGAGGGAAATCCACGTTTCTCTTTACAAGATCAGCCCCAACTCATTCATCCTTAACTCGTTAATTAGTGCATCGCGAAATGGGAAGCGGGTCACCACGTATGTTGAGCTCAACACAAAGCTTGACATTCAGGAGAATTTGCAATGGTCCAAAAAAATGCGGGACGCGGGAGTGAAGATCATATTGAGTGTCCCCGGCCTTAAAGTGCATGCGAAAATGGCATTGGTGAAACGCAAAGTCCAGAAAGGGTGGGAGCGTTATGCATTTCTTGGGACCGGAGGATTTTACAGGCTCACCAGCCGTGAAATTGTAGATCATGCACTCCTCACCAGTCACCGGGAATTGACGAATGAACTTGAATTGTTGTTTGGCTACCTGTCGACTCAGGATGAGCCTAAAAAATATAAGTACCTGCCATTTAACTATTTATATGTAACCCAGTTTACATTGCAAAAGAGGTTGCTGGACCTGATAGACCGTGAAATTGCAAATTGTAATGCAGGGCTCAAATCGTTCATTACCATTAAGATCAACCAGTTACAAGATCACATTCTGATCGATAAACTTTATCAGGCGGGTCAGGCGGGTGTTCCGGTGCATGTGATCGTAAGTGAAAGCTGCGGGCTTATTCCGGGTTTGCCTTCACTGAGCGACAATGTGATCGTGAGCCGGCATGTGGACAGATACATTGAAAACACCCGGATCTTTCATTTTGGTAACCGGGGCAACGATGAAATATTCCTGACCTCGTGTGACTGGACTTACCGTAACCTGCACCGCCGGATCGACATTTGCTTTCCAGTACTGGATGAAAGCCTGAAAAATCAAATGCGGATGGTGTTGAGAAACTATGCAAATGATAATCAAAAGGCGGTTCGTCTGGATGTTTACCAAAACAACTTACGCATTGCCGAAGATGGGAAAGGCAAGGTGCGGGCGCAGGATGCTAATTACAGGTTTGTGGAAAAAATTGAAAAAAATTCGCCTGTACGCAAGGCAGAATAAAGTCAATTTCAGGCGTTAAAAAAAATTTTTTCTGCTCAAAGTTTTAGAATCTGTCCTCACATTTAATTGACAACGATTGTAGAAAAAAAATGTAAAATAGATAGCAATTTTTACAAATAAGGGTTTGGATACCCTTGAGACATAAGGCCTATATCGTTATATTTGAAAGCATATCATTCTGACTCAATCATTAAAGACATTTTAGCATGGGAATAGTAGAACGAAGAGAGCGGCTAAAAATACAGGTACGCTCGGACATCGTTAAAACTGCAAAAGACATAGCGCGGATGGATGGATGGACCGCCGTTTCAATCCGCAAGATTGCCGATGTGATTGAATACAGCCCGCCCATCATATACGAATATTTTGACAGTAAAGACAAACTGCTGGAAGCAATCCGCATCGAAGGGTTCGATTATCTCCAGTCTGAGTTTGTTAAAATAAAAGGGCATTTCAGTAATCCCCAGAAACAGCTTGTTGAAGTTGCGCAAAGCATCTGGCATTTCGCAGTAGAAAATCCGGAAGTGTTTCAGGTCATGTTCAACCTGGACGGTGCGTATTGCGATTCGAAGAAAGCCTATTCACAGGCGATGAGCATTAAAGGAAACCCGGTTTGGGAAATGATCGCAACGCTCAGGCCAAGGTCCGGAGAAGCGGTTACCAAAACATATTATGAATGGTGGTGCCTTACTTACGGTTTTGTAAGCATTACCATGACCACGCAGCCACGTTATGCCTTTCCGCAGGCTGAGCCTGTTTATATGGAAGGGATCCGGAGATTCATCCGGAGTGTTAGTCAGCTGTAGTGGAATGTTGGCGTATCTCTATTTTGCTCTGGTGGTAAACCTGGGAATATGGAGGTACGCTTCTTACTAGCCAGGCATTCCCGCCAATGATCGAGTCGTGACCGATCACCGTTTCTCCCCCTAAAATCGTTGCATTCGCATATACGACCACATTGTCTTCAATGGTAGGGTGACGCTTGCGCGATGCAAGTGATTTGGAAACATGTGTTGCTCCCAGAGTCACTCCCTGATAAAGCTTTACATTGTTGCCGATGTGGGTCGTTTCGCCGATCACCACTCCGGTGCCATGATCAATAAAAAACGAATGTCCGATTATTGCATTCGGATGAATGTCGATCCCTGTCTGGCTGTGTGCGAATTCAGTGAGCATTCTTGGGAGAAGAGGTATACCACTTTGGGCAAACAAATGCGCAAACCGATAGGTGGCAATGGCCATAAACCCCGGGTAAACGGAAATCACTTCTTCGATGCTCACCGAAGCCGGATCATTGTCCGTAATTGACCTCGCATCCAATAATAGTTTTTCATAAATCTCCGGAATTCCCGAAAAGATCTCGTCCAGGATATCCTCCTTGTCCTTCTCGAGTTGAGGTAACAGCGGTTCCAGCATGCAACCCAAGTCATTGCGCAAATCTCCTAGCTTCATTGCCAAATCCTTAGAAGGGCAGCTTGGGCAGTCCTTGCTGATCGGAAAAAGGAAGTTGAGCAGATTTTGGATGAATTTTCCAGCGTCCTGGCGGGATGGCAAATGGTAACGATATTTTTTATTCTGGCCCGACAGGCGTTTTAAAAACTGTTCTTGGTGGTTGGCTGTCATTAATTCAAAATTAAGCTAGAAGAGTCAGAGTATGTCACGTGTGACTGGCACCGAATTTTAATGGGAACAAAGAAAAAGCCGGAAAGATTTAGACTTTTTACCCAAATATAGTCGTATATTGAAATATCCTGTGAATTTATAAAATAGAGTAATATTCTTAAGGCGTATGTTGAGTTTTAAATTTCTTCGGGCAGCCATTCTGTTTTTGTCCCTTTCAGCTTCACTCAGTTCCTGCTTTTCGAGGTATATCATTTCGTCCAAGCAGGTGAAAAAGCATTATGCTTTAAAAAAAATTAAACCTACCGAGCAAATTATTAAAAACGACACGCTGTCTCTCTGTATCGCCAGCGTGGGCGCGGATACCTTGCCGATGCTGCTCTTGATCCACGGCGCGCCCGGATCATTATGGGGATACATGAACCTGATGGACGACGAAGATCTGCAAAAACGATTTCATATCGTGTCTGTGGACAGAGTGGGGTACGGTAAGTCGAGGTTAAAAAAGAAACGTCATGTTACATCCATTGCAACGCAGGCACGTGCATTACTGCCGGTTTTTGCATTGAACAAAAGCGGCGAAAAGGTTACTGTGTTGGGCAGATCGTATGGTGCGCCCATTGCAGCCAAACTTGTATCACTGGTACCCGAGCAGGTGAAAGAACTGATCATGGTTTCGCCTGTGATCGATCCCGACAGGGAAAAATTTTACTGGTTTTCGAAATGGGGCCGCAATTCGTTTATTCAACTCTTTTTACCGGGAGAATTCAATACCGCAACGGCGGAGAAGTATAGTCATTCGGATGAACTGAAAAAGTTGCTTCCGGTGTGGCAAAATCTGAATGTTCCGACAACGGTAATTCAGGGTGGTAACGACTGGATCGCCGATCCTGCCAATATCGAATTTGCCAAAAAACACATTAAAAGTAAACGTGCCCAGTATATTTTCCTTTACAATGCGGGGCATATGATCACTTTCACGCACCTTTCGATGATCAAAGAAATGCTGTTAAGAAGCAGCCTTTTCCAGGACAAGATCAGCTCCATTGATGTTAATGGAAATTCGGGCCAGCTGGGAAATTAACCGGTAATGAGGTTAGCGGATCAGTTTCTGTGTCGCGGATTCCCTGGCATTGTCTGCACGGATCAGGTAAACGCCACTTGCCAGATTTCTCATATCAAATTCTTCCTGCATCAATATCTCCGGATTTTTAGTAGCGATCTCCCTGATAACCCTTCCACTCAGATCAATAAGTTGCAAACGGATGATTGACCTGGTTTTACTATACGCTTTAACAGTCACAAAGTCCTGGGTAGGAACCGGATATGCCTCGACAGCAATCGAAACTTCGGCCGATTTTACATGTGGGGCTGAGGTAATTGCGTTACCATATTCCGCAGATATATAAGGTGGAATTTCAACTGTTTCTCCCGGCTTGTCGATCACGGAAATAATTCCTTCACGGTAAGTTTCCGATATTTTTACACCATCCCGCCATTCATCCACAACCATCGCAAAAGAGTAATTCCCAAGCAGTTCTGGCGCTTTCCAGACCAGTTTGTTTTGTTCAATTCTGAAAGTACCGGTACTGCTTACCTCATTCGGAAACATAAATCCATGCTCGATCATCCGCACGCCGCACGTACCGGGAGAGGCTTTGCTAAGCCGGTGAACCCGGATGCTGATGCTGTCCTGATCGGCAACTGTTGGCTTCAAATCAAGAGAGAATACCTGCCTGACGCCTGCTACAAGCAAGAGATTAGGCATCACAGGCGTAGAGTTGGCTCGTTGAGTGTCAATAACAGTCCACAAAAAAGCAGGAGAAAGTGTGGGATTTTGCAGATTCAGAATGCCCGTTCCCCGATTATCGATGGATGTTGATATTTGAAAATTCCCCGAAGAACTGTATGTATGCGTACCGACGAAATCAGCGACGAGGATATTGCCGCCAATATTCGTGGATGTAGTCCGTGGAAGTTCGCCGGTAGCGCCATCACCAAAGCATACCAGCACAGAGTTCTGTGAGTTCGCAGCTCCCTCACCGTTTTGCAGGTCCATATATATTCGGACAGTAACTTTGTAATTCTGTCCGGAAACATGGCTCGCCATAATTTCACCACCCTTGAAATGCGTTGCGTGACAAAGTGGGGCAAATGAGGCAATCAGCAGAAAAATCCTGTAAACTGATTTCATATAATCGAAAAGGAATTCATGGAAACTATACTGAAATCAGAACGTCGAAAGGCGCTGAATTTGTATTAAAAAACCGGTTACATAGTCAGAAAAAGTTGCCTTTAATCTTTATAAATGAGCACTTCGCTTTTCCCATCACTTTTAATGTAACCCCGGTACATACCTTCACTGTTGAAAGGCATGGCTATATTTCCGTTTTTATCTAAAGCAATTACACCGCCTTCTCCGCCACGTTCAACCAATTTTTTCATAACTACTTCATCCGCAGCTTCTTTGACGGACAATCCTTTGTATTCCATTAATGCAGCAATGTCGTGTGCAACGACTGAGCGAATGAAAAATTCGCCGTGCCCCGTCGCGGAAACGGCGCAGGTCGCATTGTTTGCATAGGTTCCCGCCCCGATGATCGGCGCGTCTCCAGTCCTGCCATACTTTTTATTTGTCATCCCGCCGGTCGAGGTGCCCGCGGCCAGATTGCCGAACTTGTCCAATGCGACACAACCTACCGTTCCAAACTTCCTACCCTCGGTAAAGATCAGATCGTCAGGCTTCAATGCGCCGGTTTTTTGGTTTTTCTTAATCACCTTTTCCTTTGCGTCATGGTCCAGTTCCGTTTTTTCTGATTCTTTAGCCTTTAACAATGCCTTGTAACGTGCTTCGGTATAAAAATAGGAGGGGTCTACAATTTTGAGGCCCTGTTCTTTTGCAAATTTCTCAGCTCCTTTTCCGGCCATCATCACATGTTCCGATTTCTCCATAACCGCAATGGCAGCGCTGATGGGATTTCTGATATTCGTTACTCCCGCCACAGCTCCCGCCTTCATAGTTTTACCTTCCATAATGGATGCATCCAGTTCATTTTTTCCTTCATTGGTAAAAACAGCACCTTTGCCCGCATTAAAAAGCGGCGAATCTTCCATGATATGAATGGTAGCCTCGACGGCCTGCACACTCGTACCGCCTTGTTTCAAAACGTTATATCCTGTTTGCAAAGCGATGTTCAACACTTCCCGATATGCTTTCTCTCGCTCCGGGCTCATATTGGCACGCGTGATCGTGCCTGCACCGCCATGAATGACGAGCGTAATCTTATCTGAAGAATCTTGCGCCGCGGCGGTAAAAGAGGTCAGCGTAATGAGTATGTGGAGAAGCTTTTTCATGCATTTGAGTTGAGTGAGTTATTTCAAATCTAATCACTAAACTCCATTAAACTTAAAAACAATCTTCAGTTCTTTGCGGGCCGGTCGGCGATCGGAAAACAGTAGAGGCTTTTGGCGGCTACCTTTTGGAAATGTATTATTAAAAAAATTAAGTAACTGAAACACGGATGAAAAAGATACTGTTTTGTTTAGGCGCCTTCGCGATAAGTTTCTGTGGGTTTTCCCAGGAACAAAAGCCGGCGGGCTGGAAACCCGTTGAGGGAAAAATCGTGACGCAATGGGCCGGGAAGGTAACACCTCAAAATCCGCATCCTGAATATCCGCGGCCACAACTCGTCAGGCAGAACTGGCAGAATATAAATGGATTATGGAGTTATGCCATTGTGCCGAAAAGTTCTGCTGAGACAAAACCAACGGCTTTTGAAGGCCAGATACTGGTACCATTTGCAATTGAATCCGCACTTTCGGGAGTGGGCAGGACCGTTGGTAAAGACAGTGTACTTTGGTATAACAGACTCATTGATTTTTCTCCAAAACTTAAAGATCAACGCGTATTGCTGCATTTCGGAGCAGTTGATTGGAAATGTGACGTGTTTGTAAATGGCAAACCTGCCGGATCGCATCAGGGTGGTTATGACCCGTTTACGTTTGATATTACTGATTTACTTGTCAAAAAGAAACAGCAGGAAATTACTGTAAAAGTTTGGGACCCGAGCAGTGATGGGCCTCAGCCGCGTGGAAAGCAAATCAAGAATCCGCATGGTATATGGTACACACCTGTGACCGGTATCTGGCAAACCGTCTGGCTGGAAACAGTGCCAACGAGCTACATTTCTGGGATCACACCGACCGCTGATATCGACAAACAGTCTTTAACCGTAAAAACAGACCTTAAAAATGCGGGTGCGGCGGATAAGATTAAAATAGTAGCAATGGACGGAACAAACCGCGTGGCCGAGCAGGAAGTAACGCCGGGAACCGATGCAGTGCTGACCATTTCCAATGCAAAATTGTGGTCGCCCGATTCGCCTTTTTTATACGATCTGACAGTATCCGTCACCCGGAATGGAAAAGTGATCGATGAGGTAAAAAGCTACTTCGCCATGCGTAAAATAGGCATGCAGGCTGGCCAGGATGGGATTCAGCGCATGACGTTAAACAACAAATTTCTTTTCCAGTACGGCCCGCTCGACCAGGGATGGTGGCCCGACGGACTGTACACCGCGCCGACGGACGAAGCTTTAAAATTTGACATATTGAAAACGAAGGAAATGGGCTTCAATATGATCAGAAAGCACGTGAAAGTGGAGCCGGCAAGATGGTACCGGTACTGCGATGAGCTGGGTATGCTGGTATGGCAGGATATGCCGAGCGGCGATATGGGTAACCACTGGGAGCCACGTCCGGGAATTGCGGGTTCAGCTACGGATAAAGAACGTACGCCCGAATCGGAAGCCATCTTCAAGTCTGAATGGAAGGCGATTATGGATGCAAACAGGAATTTTCCATCCATCGTCGTCTGGGTGCCATTTAATGAAGCCTGGGGGCAATTTAAGACCGAGGAGATTACAAACTGGACCATGCAGTACGATCCGACGAGACTTGTGAATAGTGCGAGCGGCGGAAATTTTTATCCGGTTGGGCATATCATCGACCTGCACAATTATCCCGCGCCTGTGATGCCAAGCCCAGAGATTTTCGGGGCGAAACAGATTATTGTTTTGGGAGAATTTGGTGGATTAGGCCTGCCGGTTGACAAACATACCTGGCAGCAAAAAGATAATTGGGGATATCAGAGTTTCAAAACGCAGGAAGAACTTTATGCAAAGTATGCCTCATTCATTCAGAAATTTGAATCTTTGATCAAAATGGGATTGTCGGCGGCGGTTTACACGCAGACCACGGACGTGGAAGTCGAGATCAATGGTCTGATGACCTATGATCGAAAAGTAATCAAATTCCCGGAGGCGAAATTGAAAGAAATTCACGCGCCGCTTTATAATCCGGGGCTGGTGAAGTTGAAGTAGTACCAGATTAATAGTATTGTCACATTGATAGATTTGTCACATTGAGCGCAGTCGAATGCGTTATCCATGTCAGATAACGCATTCGACTACGCTCAATGTGACAAATTAGTACATTAAGATTCGGCTAATGAGGTCCGCTCGGTTCGCCTGGGGAGACATATTACCCCTTCATCTGCGCCTCCACGACGGCGATGGCAACCATGTTCACGATTTCCCGTACGGAGCTTCCCAGCTGCAAAACGTGCACAGGTTTTTTCATACCTAACAAAATTGGCCCGATCGTTTCAAGTCCGGCGGCTTCTTTCAATAAGTTGTAGGCGATATTACTTGCAGAAAGGTTTGGGAAAATGAGGGTGTTTGCTCCTCCGTCAACGAGGTCACTGAATGGATGGTTTTCCTTCAAAAGCGTGGTGTTGAAAGCCAAATGCGCCTGCATTTCACCTTCCACGATCATCGACGGGTTCCGTTTTTTAAGGATCGCAGTCGCGTCACGCATTTTCTCCGCGTCGTGCCCGCTAGCACTTCCGTAGTTCGCGTAAGTTACCAGCGCAATGCGCGGTTGAATGTTAAAACGTTCGACCGCTTTCGCAGTCAATTCCGTAATTTCTACGATTTCATCAACAGTCGGGTCGAGATTGACGGTCGTATCGGAGAAGAAAAGCGGTCCTTTTGGTGTCAGCAGAATGTACATACCAGCTACCTTATTTACACCGGGACCTTTCCCAATCACTTGCAGCGCCGGACGGATCGTGTCGGGATAAGTACGGGTAAGTCCGGAAATCAGTGCGTCGGCTTCTCCCGTTTCCACCATCATCGACCCGAAATAACTTCTGAAATAAATGGACCGGTGCGCTTCTATGGGCGTTAATCCTTTCCTTTTACGCTTTTCAAAAAGCGCATCCGCGTAACGGTTGATGATATCCGCATTTTCTTCGGCACGAGGATCGACAATGGCCACATCACTCAGGTCCAGCTTGCTTTCCACGATCAGATTCTGGATCGTTTCTTTGCTTCCGAGCAAAATCGGTATCGCGATACCTTCATCACGCACCTGCTGCGCGGCACGAAGTACCTGGATATTTTCCGCATCAGCGAAAACAACTCTTTTTGGCGCGAGTTTCGCTTTATTCAGGATCACCCTGGAAATCTGCTCATTACGTCCAAGTCTGCTTGAAAGCTCCTGCTCGTACGCATCCCAGTCGGTGATGATCCTACGGGCAACGCCGGTAGCAATGGCAGCTTTCGCAACGGCCGGTGCAACGGTTGTCAAAAGTCGCGGATCTACGGGTTTTGGAATGATGTAATTTTTGCCAAAAACAATGTTAGTTTCATTGTAGGCCAGGTTAACGATATCCGGAACTGGTTTTTTGGCAAGATCCGCCAATGCGTGAACCGCGGCCAGTTTCATTTCTTCATTGATCTCCGTCGCACGCACGTCGAGCGCGCCGCGAAATATGTAGGGGAAGCCAAGCACATTATTAACCTGGTTGGGATAATCTGAGCGGCCTGTTGCCATAATCACATCTTCCCGTGCCTCCACCGCATCCGGGTACGGAATTTCAGGGTTTGGATTGGCCATGGCAAGCACAATCGGGTCTTTTGCCATCGATTTCACCATCTCTTTTGAAACAATGTCGGCAGTGGAAAGCCCAAGAAATATGTCCGCGCCTTTCATCGCATCTTCCAGCGAATCATAGGAGGTTTCGGTTGCAAACTGTCTTTTCATGTCACTCAAATCGGTACGACCGAGATGAATATGGCCCTTTGTATCAAACATGGCGATATTCTTCGGATCCACACCCAGAGAAATATAGAGTTTTGTGCACGAAACGGCAGATGCCCCGGCGCCGGAAACCACCACGCGGATTTTATCAATGTCTTTTTTGACGAGTACCAGTGCATTCAACATCGCGGCGGCACTGATGATGGCCGTTCCATGCTGGTCGTCATGCATCACCGGGATATTCAATTCTTGTTTAAGCCTGGCTTCAATTTCAAAGCATTCGGGCGCCTTGATATCTTCGAGGTTGACGCCACCAAAAGTAGGTTCGAGGATTTTGACGGTACGCACAAATTCGTCGACATCTTTGGTATTCAATTCGATATCGAATACATCGATGTCTGCATATATTTTGAAGAGCAGACCTTTACCCTCCATTACCGGTTTGGATGCTTCCGGGCCGATGTCCCCAAGTCCGAGAACGGCTGTACCATTGCTGATAACTGCCACCAGATTGCCCTTTGCAGTGTAGAGATAAGCATTTTCTACGTTTTCTGCGATTTCAAGACAGGGTTCGGCGACGCCGGGAGAATACGCAAGTGAAAGGTCCCGCTGGGTACTGGTTTCTTTGGTTGGAATGACCTGGATTTTACCGGGCCTGCCTTTGGAGTGGTAGTATAGCGCGTCTTCTTTTCTGATCTTTTTGTTCATACCTGTTAGCCAATAATTTCGCGCTAAGGTACAAACATTCGATAGATGGCAATGGATGGCGAGGCGCTATCGCAACGATAAATGCGGTTTTCCGGTCAGAGATCCCGGAGTGAATTGCTGGAAGACGGAACGTCTGAATCTTTGAAAGAATGGCTGCTCACCAGGTTTTTCTTCTTCACTGAAACCACACGCCGTTTTAATACATAGGCAAAAAGCATGTACGCGCCAAACATACAAATGTAGATATACAGGGAGGCTGTATTGGTAATGTTTCCGTGAAATGCAAAGAACAATGTGGTGTTGACAATGGTGACCATCCACAATGAAAACGAAGCCCAGAAGTGATTCAACCCGTTGTCGATCAGGATGTGGTGCATGTGGTTGCGGTCTGCTACAAAAGGGGAGCCACCTTTGAAAATCCGTACAATGAACACCCGTAGCGTATCGAAAATCGGGACGATCAACAGTACCATCACAATGATCGGCGCATTGAAATAGGCATTCGGATCATGCAGGTAACCGACATTCAGGGATAAAAACTCGACTGAAAATATAGAAAGCAAATACCCGACGATCAGTGAACCGGTATCCCCCATAAATATCTTGCTCGTTTTGGAGAAATTAAACCGGAGAAATCCTAACAACGATCCCGACATGGCAAATGCCAGACAGCCGAAAGAGAAATGGTCGTTGAGAATAAACCAGATCCCAAACCCTAAACCCGCGATCAGGCTTATGCCGCCCGCCAGGCCATCGATGCCGTCGATCAGGTTTACCGCATTGATAATGGCGATAAAGATCACAACGGTCAATGGAATGCTGATAAAATCGGAAACGCCGTGAATGCCAAAGATTCCGTAAAAATTATCGACTTTGAAATTCCCCATCGCCACCAGGATCAGTGATGCGAATATCTGGATGATCAGTTTTTTAGTCGGGTCAACCGCCAGAATATCGTCTTTTATCCCAAGAAAAAATAAGATAATCACCCCGGTCATCGCCAGACTGATCAGATTGGAGTCGAGTATGTTTTCGGAATGCGGCCAGAGAAAATAGGCGATCAGTGTTGCTGCAAAAATGGCAATTCCACCCAGTGTCGGCGTTTCGGTTTCATGTGAACTTCTGAAACCCGGTTTAGCTGTCAGGTGTAAAAGATTTGACAGGTTAATGATAATGGGAATGGAAATGATCGATAAGAAACAGGCTATCAGGAAGGAAAGCAAGCATTGATAGACATCGTGATGAATAATGTTGCTAAAATTTCCTTCGCTCAATATCTGTAAGGGTAATTTTAATTCCATAGTGTCTGCCAATGTTAGTGAAGTGCGCTGAGTAACGAAGGAAAAGTCGTACTCAAATGACGTAAATTAATTTAATATAAAAAATATGCAAATGGCTGATAATCAAAATAATTTTAGCGAACGGCTATGCGTCTTTCCTGAAATTGTTCTAAATAAACTGCCATATCTTTCGTAACGGTTTCAGCCACAATGTGTAAAACCTTGGCCTGAGTCCATTGATTTCCCACGCCTTTAAATCATTCCGGTTTGCCGCAATCCTGTTTTTTAATGTACTGTTACTTACCCCGCCAACCCTCATTTTTACCAAAACCTTAGGGAGATACCCAATACGAACACCTGCCTTATGTACAAAACGAAGCATCAACTCGTAATCCGCAGCACTGCCAAGGTCAAGCCGGAACTGGCCGTGGTTTCGATATGCTTCTTTTTTTACAAAAAAAGTCGGATGCGGGGGCATCCAGCCATTCAGAAAAGCACCCGGCTCATACTGGCCAGAAATCCATTTTCTCTTAACCGTTTCATGCGAATCAACATATTCAAGATCGCCATAAATACCGTCGAATGGGCCCGAACTCATTACTTGCGCCATTTCGCTGATAACTGTCGGAAAAGCATAATAATCATCCGCGTTCAGAATTCCGATCACATCACCCGATGCTAATTGTATGCCTTTGTTCATGGCATCGTAAATTCCGCTGTCCGGTTCGCTGATAAACCTGGTAATCCTGCTGCCGTACGACTGTACGATTTCCTGAGTGCCGTCTGTCGAGCCACCATCCACAATGATGTATTCAATATCAGAATAATCCTGTTTCAAAACAGATTCAATGCAGTGCCGGATCGTGGCTGCGCCATTATAGACGACGGTAAGAATGCTTACTTTCAATGGCTTATATCTCTTGTTTTAACATATTTTGCAGGGTTACCCTGATAAATCCCATACGCATCCATATCCCGCGTCGCCACCGAACTCACAGTCAGGACTGAATGCGACCTGGCCTTCACTCCCGGACAAACCGTTGCCTGCGCGCCGATCCAAACACCGTTTTCCAATGTTATCGGTTTGACAATCAGATCAAAAGTGCTTTTAGAGTAATTGTGATTGCCGGTCAAAAGCATGCAGCCCTGGGATAGGCATACGTTTGATTCAATAGTCACCATTGTGAGGTTGTCGATCCACACCTTTTCACCGATCCAGGTATGAGCTCCAATTTTCAAAAACCACGGATATTTGATGTTTACTTTTGGCTTGATCACCACACCGTTCGCAATCTGTGCGCCAAATGCTTTCAGGAGCCAAACCTTAAATGCCGAGGGATATGGCAAATAGGTATTTACAAATAGTCGTCCTAAAATGTACCAGATAACCTGTTTAAACACACTTCCGGGCTGATACCAGCTGTTGTTATACCCGGACAGATTGGTTTGGGTTTTTAAGGTCTTTTCCATATTCTGTCCTGAAATGTGCAACAATCTGTTCTTTATTTTTCCCTGCGCGGTAATAAACCTCGTAAATTTTCGCGTCTACCAGGAAACGGTACCAAAATCCTTGTAAAATGTGCCAGATAAGACCTTTTCCACCATCCAGAAAACCGCCTTTCAGAAAATAACGATAGCTGAAATAGATGAATGGGCGGGTAAAAAGCGGCATTCCCGCATACTTGACTTTCAGATACCGTGTACGTTGTTCCTGAGTCCCCCAGAAGCTGGGAGTAACGGTTTCCTTACTATCAAAATTATACTTAATATTCAGTAGATCAATGACTTCACGTATTGCATAATTGTTATGTTTCTGCGTCCACCACGTCAGATTATTGAGGTTGTGATCTACGATATCGTGTTGCAATTGTTGTGTTATGCCGCTGCTGAGTTTGATATGCTCATCCATCCAGAGTTCTTCACAAGTTCCGAGTCCATTCCGCCAGATCCTCAAAAGCCAAATGGGGTAGTAGCCGCCTCTGTGAATCCATTTATCCATAAAAATAACGCGGCGTTTCACATATAAGCCGGACACTTCCTCGGCAACATTGGCGAGAGATGCATTCAACTCGGCAGCGAGTTCAGGAGTGAGGTATTCGTCGGCATCCATCCGCATCAGCCATTTCGTTTTGAACGGATTATTTTGAATGCCGTAATTGAATTGGAATGAATAGGAAACCCAGGGATTTTGCATGACTGCCGCGCCTAAATTTCTGGCGAGCGACACGGTATCATCTGTGGAAAAGGAATCCACAATAAAAATCTTGTCTGTTATCTGAAGCAGGCTTTTAATACAACGCTCAATGTGTTTGGATTCATTGTTTGTCAAAATGATGACAGATAAATCAATCATACCCAGTGTGGAACGGTATAGTTTTGCCGAATTTCGGTTACTTAGAAAATCAAATATACTTATTTTTTCATAACCTTCTTGTATTCTTCCAATAACTGATTGGCCACTACTTTTATGTCAAAATTTTCAGTTACCATCGCGTAGGCGCGTTTTACAAGTTCTGCTGAGTAAGATTTATCTTGTAATATTTTAAGAATACCGTCCGCCACGCCGTCAACTGTCAGCGGAGTCAATGAGGAGGCATCATACTTGCGAATGTAATCTCCAAAGCCTACGCGGTCAGACACGGCTGTCGGTATTTTACAAGTCATGGCTTCGAGCACGGCGATGGAAAATCCTTCGGAATAGGACGGAAGTGCAAACAAATCAGCGTCCGAAAATGCCTCTTTTTTTATCGTATCTGTAAGCATTCCAACCAGCTTTATCCGGTGGCCAAGGTTATGTTTTTTGATAAATTCCTCCGTCTCCGTTTGATAGCCATCATCAGGTCCGGCGAGAATGAGAATCGCATTAGGTACAGTCTCATGAATTTTCAGGAACGCAGGAAGCAGCAGGTCCAGACCTTTCTTAATATTTAACCTGCCCATAAAAAGGATCATTTGCTGATCCGGGGCAATGCCATGTTTGGATCTGAAAATACCTTTTGCGGGGAGATCGGTATAATCGGAAAGTTTCATCCCATTTGGCACGATGACCATATTTTTCGGTCGGTAGCCCAGGTAACGGATCACATCTTCTTCTTCGTCCGTGTTGTTGATCTGGATCAGGTCAGCTTTTCCTAACAATCTTTTTTGATACAAAAGCGTTACGATCTGCTTTTTCCATTTGCTATGCGCAACGGCCCATTTATCAAGCAAACCATGAATGGTAATGACTTTTACGGCGTTGTTCGGAATTAAAAAAGGCGCCAGGCTTCCAAAATGCCAGATCCCGTGCATGTGTACCACATCGTATTCGTGTACATGCGCCTTTAAATACTGGTACATTTCGATCGAAAACTCGCGATAGATATCGCTTAATGGTGTCGTGCGGGCACATGCGACCAGTTTCGCACCATTGGGCGCCGGATACATTTTCTCTCCGGGCGTCATTGGACTAAGAATGGTTACTTCATGTCCCGCGGCGAGGACTTCGGTGGTGTGGTCGTAAATGATCCGGGCGGGTCCGCCGATTGCCCAGGTATAAGCACAAATATTTAAAATTCGCATTCGTCGCGTCAAATTCGGGTGTTTAAAGCATTCTTCGTGAGAAAGCTATTTATTAATCAGCTTTTTGTAGCCTGCTACCATTTCCCGGGCCACTTTGGTTGAGGAAAACGGCGCAACCAGTTTCATTGACTCTGCGCCCATTGCCGGAATATTTTCCCGGTTTTTTATGAAATACTGCATGGCTGCTTCAAGTTCCTGCTGATTTTCGGGGTCAAAAGTAAAACCATTCACCTCAGATTTCACAAGATCGGCCACGCAGCCGCATTTCTCAGATACGATCACCGGCATTCCGCAGATCATCGCCTCATTCACTACAAGCCCCCACGGTTCGGATTTACTTGGCAAAATCAGCACATCGCTTTTCGCCAGCCAAGCAGGTACTTGGTGCCAGGGAAAACCACCTGTAAAATGAACTAATTCGCTGATATTCAAGCCATTTACTTGCTTTTCAAGCGCCGCACGCGCGGGGCCCTCACCGATCAGTGTCAATTTCCATTGCTGAGAAGTATCTGTGTTTTTGATTACACGATCAAATGCGCGGATCAGCAATTCCAGATTCTTTTCCGGGGCCAATCTGCCTACATAAATGAACGTCCGGTTTGCATTTGAGATGCCGAGGCCGTTTTTAAGTTCAGCTCTCGCCTGGTCAAAATTAGCCCGGATCACGTTTTCGTCCACCACGGCTGCATTTCGTACGAGTATCCGGGCGGGTTTCACACCTAAACTTTCGAGATAATCGGCCGATGTTTTACCAAAACAAAAAAAACCATTGGCACGGTTGACGATCATTCGCTTCAAACTTTCACGCCAGCCCGAACGCGTATGATCGAGCGGGGATGATTCCGAGGAAATTACCACTTTCACACCATTTAAGCGCGCATAAAATAGCAATGCAACCTGCGCCATATCAAAATAGCCGGTAATGTTGAGTACCGTCGGTTTGTACTCGCGGTAAACGGTGAACAACGCCTTTAACCGTTCCTGAAACCCAACACTTTCGAGGCTGCGGCGAAACAAAACCTGATATGGGTAACGATATCGGATCGTCTCGTCGTTTTTCATTCCTGCCCGGCTGGCTTCATGCAGGGCGATCTGCGCAACGAGCAGCTCACTTTGCGGTTCTTTTTCGTGAAGTGCCTGTTGGATTTCACTGAAAAGCCTGGATTTATAATGCGCCCATAACTGATTGTGAATAATGAGAATGCGCATTACAGACTTGGTTTAAGGTATTCCCTGAACAACGGATACAAATTATCGGTGAGGAAAATCTGGCCTTCATCGTTATAATGGACTACATCGCTTTTCCGATAAAGGTCTTTCCTGATCCCCAACTGAAATTCGTTGATCAGCCGAATATTCCGTTCTCTGGCAAAATCGATGATCTCATCTCCCTGATCATTAAAATGCCCCATTTCGATTTCTGATATTTCCGGATGCAAATAAATGAAAAAGGGAATGTTGTTTGTTTTGGCCATTTCATAAAGCTGCTCATAGCCGGGATTGAATCCCAGTCCGGGTTTGCGGATGCCGGCATTATTTAACTTCTGCGTTTTCACGGAATCTTTTTTAATCTGCACGGAATCTTTTTTCAGTGAATCGCCAGATGCCACGATTGAATCCTGCGGCACGTTGGGGGCAAAGAAAATGGTATTGAAATAATAAAAAAACATCCATCTGTACCGGTCCCAAAGCTCATACAATGCTACGGGATATTGTTTAGCGGGCATCTGAGGATCTATCCCTACCGGACTTTGATGCGACATGATATCGTGGGCATCGTGGCTGCTGGTTACCAGGCACATTAGTTTTGCATGAAAGAGACCGAATTTTTTCAGATATGCGGCCATATTATCAGGCCCCCACGAGCCGGCCGAAATATTCAGTACTCTCACACGCTTGTTGAAATCTTTCAGGAATCGTTTTTCAAGCAGGGTGGAAGCGATGTTTTCCTGATCCGTGAGGCTGCCGCCATTTACGACCGAATCGCCGATCAGCAGTATTACTAAAGTGTCGGTTGGCAGCACTTCGTCGTTGCGCATGGAAAAAGAGTTGGTGCGGAGCACCGAGCCGAAGCGTTTTACGTCCTGGTTGGGGGCGTATATGTATTCAAAATCAGGATCGGAAACGTAAAGCGGGGAGTTGCAAAAACCAAAAGCAAGTCTCAAAACAACCTCTGCGACGGCCGCAAGAATGGCCATTGCAATTAAAAATCCGTATATATATTTTAATATCAAAGGAAGTTCTTTTCTGCGTCGAACGTGTCTGCAAATTTAGGATTACTTTTTCCAATTACGACTTTTTGCCTTTTCGTTCGCTAAATAATGCCACGGATACACGAATGCACACGAATTCAATTCGTGCATCCGTGGCAAAAAAAGCCTTGGAATGATAATTTGGACAGAACCATACACATTCATCTTAAAGAACCAAATCTCATGAGGTATATCGAATCAAAAACAGGAGTTACAGGGGAACCGGTTAAACTGCTGGTTCACGAAGTGGGAGAAGGAAAGCCCGTCGTTTTTATTTCCGGGTGGCCTCTCAGCCATGAAATGTGGGAATATCAGTTTAATGTGCTTCCGAAACACGGGATCCGGTGCATTGCCTACGATCGGCGTGGGTTCGGACACTCGGACAAGCCCTGGAACGGTTACGATTACAGTACGCTCGCAGCGGATCTGAAAGCGGTACTTGATGAGTTCGACCTGCATGACGTGACACTTGTCGGCTTTTCGATGGGAGGCGGCGAGGTAGTCCGCTACCTCACTACCTATGGCAGTTCGCGGGTTTCCAAAGTGGTGCTGATCAGCACGGTACTGCCTTATATGTTGAAAACCGACGACAATCCGGAAGGTTTGCCGCAGGAAATGTTCGATGGTTTCGTGAAAGAAGTGGAAGAAGACAGGCCGAAATTCCTGGCCGGATTCGGGAAAAGCTTTTATGGTGTTTCCCTGCTCAACAATGCGGTTAGCGAAGAGTTGCTTCAGTGGCATTCCATACTTGCATTACAGGCATCAGGCCGTGCAACTACACAATGCATCCGGAGTTTCAGCTCAACCGACTTCCGAAATGAAGTAGCGTTGATGGACGTACCCATTCTCATCATTCACGGAGAATCAGACAAAACAGTACCCATTGAGGCGAGCAGCAACCGCACGTCGGATATGTTGCCTGGTGCCGAGTACATTGTATACGAAGGTGCGCCGCACGGTTTGTTTATAACACATAAAGAAAGGCTGAATGAGAATCTGATCCAGTTTATCAACCAGCAGACCGTGACAATCAGTAATCCGTACACAGATATAATAACCTAAATGACAACGTTCTAAATGCAGAGCGGCCGGGAGAAATCCCGGCCGCTTTTTTATGCAATCATTTCAATAAACTCGATCCGGTTCCCGAATGGGTCGCGAAATGAGAACCGGTTTCTATCGGGAATTTTGCTCTCATATTTTACGGTAACTCCATTGCTTTCAAGTACTTCGCGGGCAGCTTCCAGGTCATGCACCTCAAAGGCGGGATGGCGCTGAGATAGTTCGTGGCTGTTTTCGGCACGTATATGCAGCTGGATATTTCCCATTTGGTACCAGATTGCTCCGTTTGGTAACGGGTATCCCAGGTCTGTCAGTTCGGGCAGTGCAAGTACGCCGCCATAAAACGCACGTGCTTCTTCTTCCTTGCCTTCCGGAAAGCACAGCATAATGTGATCCAGTCTTTTAAATCCAATCTTCATTTTGAAAGAGAATATATTGCTTTTAAACTATTTAATTAATGGCCCTTTACTTACTTCGATGCCATCTTTCCAAACCGATTCGATCGCTCTCGATGCTTTAATGTCTTTTTCCGGATTGGCAGACAGGATCACCAGATCAGCTTTCTTCCCTTTTTCCAATGTTCCGTAATCGCCGTCCGTTTTCAATGCACGTGCGGCATTGCGGGTACTGACGGTGATGGCCTGCAACGGCGTCAATCCGGCCTGGACCATCAGCTCCATTTCAAGATGTTCGGTGAAACCTTGTGTCCGCACCGGAAATGCGCCCGAGTCGGTTCCCAATGCAACAGGAATGCCCGCGTCGAAAATCTTTTTCAGATTGATCAAAGCGGTTTTATTTGCTGCTATATTCTTTGGGTAATCGGGCGAATTTTTGATCTTCTCTCCATAGGCTTTATTGGTGATCATTTCAAAAACTCCCGGTTCCAGGGAAGCTTTAAAAAATGCGTCATTGATCCAGTCCGGTGAAGATGCGTATGCGAACTGGTACTCATCGAGCGAAAGCGTGGGAATATAGACAACTTTTTTTGCCTTCATTTTACTCAGCAGATCGGCGTCCACTTCTTTATCGCGGATGCTGTGCGCGATAATGTCGATACCGGCTTCGGTCAGGGCGCGGGCGTCTTCTACATAAAATAAATGGGCAGCCACGCGGATGTTTCGTTTGTGTGCCTCACGGATAATGGCCTTGTAAATTTCCGGTTTCATCTTTTGCCCGCCGCCATGATCATCCACCCAAATTTTAACAACGCTCGGCTTTACCGCTGCCAGCTTTTCCATCATCGCGGGAACGTCTTCCGGAGTGGCCGGCCGCAGGAGCAAGTTCATCCACGATCCGGGATTAGGGTCCGGCGTATTAAAACCGTAACCTGCTGAAAAAAGCCTGGCTCCCGGAAGCAGTCCGGCAACGGTCGAATCCCGCATTCCGTCGAAAATCAAAGGCCTGTCGGTGCCCATTACCAGCACGGAGCTCACGCCATAATCCTGGTATTTTTTGAGTTGACGGAGAATATTTTCGCGGGTGTAGTTTTCCGCTGAAGAGGTAGTTCCTTTTAGCGTCCCGACGTGGGCATGTGCGCATATCAGCGCCGGGATAACCGTTTTTCCACTAAGATCCTTTTCCTGGGCACCATTACCTTTCAAGCGCTTTCCAATACTTACTATGCGGCCGTCTGAAATCAGCAGGTCTACATTCGGTTTACCGGCAGACCCGGTCCCGTCGATCAGTGTCACATTCTTCAAAAGAACGGCTTTGGATTGGGCCAATCCGAGTAAAGGTATTGAAAGGCAAGCTATTAATGCCCAATTTATCTTCCATTTTCTCATCATAGGTACTCGGATTTACGTAAGTTCTGGTATAGGTTTTGTATTTAAATGGCACTGTTTTCTGTATAAACGGAGTCAAAAGTAAGTTAGATAATCAATCCATTAAAAACTGTGGTTATGGCAAAATATTCAAAAAAAGCAGGTGAAAAAGTCGAAGAAGTACTGCATGAACAAAAGGAAGGCACGCTAAAATCCGGCTCGGGAAAAAAAGTGACTTCCAAAAAACAGGCCATTGCAATCGGCTTGTCGGAAGCGCGAAAGGAGGGTGCAAAAGTGCCGAAGAAGAAAGACTGAGATACGACTATTTCTGGAATCCTTTTCCTCAGTTCAAGAGGAAAAGGATTTTTTGTATTTTAAAATAAACAATACGAAGTTGAGACGGAATAATAAAATTTTGTAGTATCTATTCAAGTATATGTCAAATCTGTTAATTTTAGTGGTTAACCTGCCGTAATTTTTGATTTCAAAAAGGACTATATTGTGAGGCCGTAATCCTGTAGAGACTATCTAAAACCCCAGGAAGCATTTTAGTATGAATAATTTGAGGAAAGCGCTTTTCAAGTTGATGCGGAATGAGGCGGTTTTTGATTTCGTTCAGGATCATGCGGTAGATGGGCTTCTGATCTGGCAGCATTCCGATTCCGGAAGCTACTGGGCCGATAACAAGCTACTCGCAGCTATCTCCATATTAAATCCTGAAAGCGAACCCGGCAGTCTGGCGGATCTCCTGGCAACGGAGCAATTCGCCAGGTACCGACAGCGAACAGTTACCCATTTTCAACAGAGTACCTCCGACTGGAAAGGTGAATTAAGAATAGAAAGCAATACAGGAAAATTTATCCGTTTTCGGCTCCAATCGATCGCCGTTTTCGACACGGATTTAGCTGAGGCACTGATTATCACCGGGTTTATAAAACATAACCAGGAGGCCCCGGTGCCGGAATCTCCTACCAATACGCAGCTTTATTCCTTGCTATCGAACGCGACTTCTATCTACGTAGTCGGCATCGATACAGACGGGAATTACCTTCATGCAAACGATAGTTACTGCAATTTTTACGGAGTAAGCAGGGATGAAATTATCGGTACCTCTTCTCTGGTGGGGATTGTCCCGGAAGATATTGATAAGTGCCGCATTGTGGGTAACCAATGTCTGGTCAGACCGGGAATGCCCCATTCCACAAAGATCAGAAAGCAAACGTTTAGCGATGGCGTTAAAACGACCCGCTGGGAATTTACAGGGATCGCCGACGAAACGGGTACGGTACGGGAGCTTTTCTGCGTCGGTTATGACATCACACGACAGACCATGGTGGAAGGAGATCTTTCCGTATTGGTTTCCAACATGCAGGATGTTCTGTTTACCATTTCCCGAGAAGGCGTTTTTACCTACATTTCGCCCAGCTGGACTTCTGTATACGGGTATTCCCTTGCCGAAACGCTGGGGCAATCGTTTACTCAGTTCATTCATCCTGAGGATATTGAAGTTTGTAGCGAGGCCCTGAGGGTCACCGTGGAAACCGGCCAGCCGGTATCAGGCGGCGTGGAGCACCGGATACGTCATAAAAACGGAAACTGGTCGTGGAGCAACACAGCCGCGAATATCGACCCGGGCAGCGGAAGGATTATCCTCACCAGCCACGATATCACCGAACTGCGCAATTCGAGAGAAAAGTTAAAAGAACTCGCCTTTGTCGCCTCAAATACAACCGATTACATTGTTATTACAGACAGCCTCGGCCGCATTACATGGGTAAATACAGCATTTGAATCCCGGACGGGATATAACCTGGAGGAAATAAAGGGCAGGGACCGGGCGGGTCTGCTTAAAGGCCCGGAAACGGACCACGAAACGGTAGAGCGTATCTACCAGAATTTCAAACTGTTGAAAATCCTGCAGGAAGAAATTCTTTGTTATACGAGAACCGGCGAACAATACTGGATAGACCTTAAAATAACCCCTGTTTTCGACGACAGCGGAGCGTGCATCAACTTCATTGCGGTAGAACGGGATATCACGGCGCGTAAAAAATCCGAAGACCAGTTGAAGCGCATTACGGACATTCTCGAACAGACGAACCGGGTGGCCAGGATCGGAGGGTGGGAGCTTAATTTGAAAACAAAAGGCCTGTACTGGTCTTCGATAACGAAGGAATTGCATGAATTCGATCAGGATGAGGAGCCTGTGCTGGAAGAAGCCATTCTTTTTTATAAGGAAGGCCCGAGTCGGGATACGGTCAGGCGGGTTGTTCGGGAGGGTATAGCAAATGGTACCTCCTGGGACCATGAACTGCAGATAGTCACCGCCAAAGGAAACGAGTTGTGGGTAAGGACCATCGGAAAGCCCGAAATGAAAGATGGGGTTTGTGTACGTATCTATGGTGCATTTCAGGACATTACAAGACGTAAAAAGGCGGAGGTCGAAATACTCAATTCAGAGGCGAAATTCAGGGGACTTTACAACTCGACCAGCGATGCGGTAATTCTTTTTGACAAGGACCGGTTCCTGGACTGCAATATAGCAGCCTTGAAAATGTTTGGGATCGAATCTCCGGAACATCTGAGGGAAATGTCGCTGGGAACATTGTCGGGAGTACAGAATGCGGACGAACATGCGGAAAGTTTACAGTTGATCAGAGACAATATCCAGTTCGCCTATGACAAAGGCAGCCACAGTGTCGAATGGGTGTTCAAACGGTTTGGCGAAGACGCCGAACCATTTATAGCAGAAGTGCTGCTCACGCAGATCAGCGTCAACGATCAGACGATCATTCAGGCTGTGGTGAGGGACATTACCATTCGCAAAAGGGTGGAAACGGACTTGCATGAGGCCCGGAAGCATGCCGAGGCAGCAAGCAAAATGAAGTCGGAATTTCTTGCAAATATGAGTCATGAGATACGTACACCGCTGAATGGCGTGGTTGGTTTCACGGACCTGCTCATGAAGACGAATCTGGATGAAACCCAGCAGCAATACATGTCGATGGTGTTCCAGTCCGCCAATTCGCTCCTGGATATCATCAGCGACATTCTCGACTTTTCCAAAATCGAAGCGGGAAAGCTGGAGCTGACTTTTGATAAAACGGATTTGCTGGAGGTATGCGGGCAGGTCGCCGATATGGTGGCGTATCAGGCGCAGCAGAAGCACCTTGAAATGCTTTTGAATATTCCTGCCGAGATCCCGCATTTTGTATGGGCGGATTCGCTCCGGTTGCGGCAGATATTGGTAAACTTGCTGAGTAATGCGGTTAAATTCACATTGAAAGGTGAAATTGAGCTCCGGATTGAGCTGGTAAAAAAGGTGAACGATCTGGACAACAGTTTCCGGTTCTCCGTTCGTGACACAGGTATCGGCATTGACCCTCAGCACCAGAGACGAATTTTTGAAGCTTTTGCACAAGAAGATTCCTCAACGACAAAGCGATATGGCGGAACGGGCCTCGGTTTGACCATTTCCAACAGCCTGCTCGGACTAATGGGCAGCAAACTGGAACTGAGGAGCAGTCCCGAGAAGGGGAGTACTTTCTTCTTCGATGTTACTTTTACTGCCGTTCAGGGAAAAGATCTTTTTGAATGGGAAAATGTGCACGGTATCAAAAGAATCCTCATTGTGGATGACAGTGAGAATAACGGACATATTTTAGCAGATATGCTTGACAATAAGGACATTTCGTCCGACTTTGTGCAAAGCGGGGATCAGGCCCTGGAATGCATCACGTCCGGGGAAGAATATGACGTGATCCTGATGGATTGCCACATGCCGGAGATGGGCGGGGTTGAAACGATAAAGAAAATAAGAGAACAGCCAGATGAAAAGTTTCGAAAGCAGCCGATTATCTTGTTGAACGACACCTTTGAAGACGAAATGCTGACCATACTCCGGGATGAACTGGGCATTCAGCATTTCTTACTTAAACCAGTCAAGATCCAGCAGTTGTTTTACACACTTTCTAATCTCGGTAAAAATGAAATCACTCCTCTCCGGCTGGAAAAGGAGCATTTAATGGAGCAGAAAAAATTTGGGTTGGGGAAAGTGACTGTGCTGATTGCGGAGGATCATAAAATCAATATGATACTGGTTAAGTCCATGCTCATCAAGATACTTCCTGATGTGACCATGGTGGAAGCCGCCAGTGGGCTGGAAGCCATCGAGCAGTTCCGCAAATCCAATCCGGATATTGTATTTATGGATATTCAAATGCCCGAAATGAATGGCTATGAAGCGACAAAAGGGATACGGATGCTGGAAACAGAGTCACACGTGCCCATTATCGCGCTGACTGCGGGAACAGTGGTAGGTGAGCGGGAAAAGTGCCTGGAAGCCGGTATGGATGACTATCTTACCAAACCGGTTGTCAAAGACACGCTGGAGCTTGCAATTCAGAAATGGCTCGTCAACGTTTAATAACGGAGAATGCAAAAATTATACAGTCTGTTTTTTTCTTTCTTGATCTTAATCTCTTCTGCACTGCTTTCGGGCTGCCAGCCGAATGAGGCACGGGCAGTGGCCACCGCTAGAATATCCCCTGTAAACCTGACCGATCTATATGCAAAAGCCGAGGAATACGTGTCGGCCTGGCCGGACTCGTTGCTCGTCGTTGCTGAAAAAATGAAAGAAGAAGGTTTGCGTGTCCATGATAAAAAGGCGATTGTGCGGGGAGAGCGATACGAGGCGCAGGCAAGATGGAGACTTGGCAATCACAGAGAAGCAATGCGACTGGCCATTCATGCCTTATCCAACGCGGAACGCTGGAAGCTGCCCGCGGAGATCCCGGACATTTACGGCGTGATCGGAAATTTGCATAAAGAAAAACACAATTATGACATGGCCATGTCGGCGGTAGACAACGGAATGAGCGTCGCCACCGAGATCGGCGATACGGTTTCCATTATTTATATGATGCGGCTGAAAGCGATGTTTACCCAGGGTATAGGCGCCAATACAAAGGATACCGCATTGATAAACAGATCTTTACATATGCATTTGGAGGGACTTAAGATCGCGGAATCTTCTCCGCGGCTGGAACGCCACCGAATTGGGTACTACAACAACATCGCGCAGGTGTATGTGAAACGAAAGGAAATGGATAAAGCGCTTTTTTATGTCTCAAAGGGCATTACTCTCGCCAAAAAATACAACCAGCTGCTTTCACTCACATATAGCTATACCTGGCTTTCACAGGTACATCTTTATAATAATGATATCGAAAAAGCGACCGAATACCTGGGCGAGGCGCTCCGGATCGCTCAGGGCCTGAATAACCCATTCAGGCAAATGGAAATTTACAGCTATTTATACCAGGCACTTAAATCCACGAGCGATTATCAGCAGGCATTGCTGGCATACACCCGGTACAGCGAAATCAGAGATTCGTTACGTGTACTCGAAAACGTGCGCCAGGTAGGTGAACTTCAGGTTGAATATGAGGCAGAAAAAAAGGATCAGCAGATCAGCGCATTAGGGTTGATTAATGAGACAAAAACCAGGGAAACTGTCTGGGCACTGGTCGGTTTGGGAACATTCCTGATACTATCGGTTTTTCTGATATTTCAGTATCGGATCATCCTGCGCAATAATGAGAATTTAAAGGTCAACAATCAGAAAATTGCCGATCAATCTGAAAAAATGAAGGTGCTGATGAAGGAATTGCACCATCGGGTGAAGAACAATTTACAAACCGTTTCCAACCTGCTAAGCCTGCAATCAAACCGCCTGACGGATGAAGATGCGAGGCAAACCATTCTGACCGGGCAGCAGCGGATTGAGGCGATGTCGTTGATACACAAAAGCTTATACAACCATGACAATGCTAATCTGGTGGACATGAAAGAGTATATGACGAATCTGGTTGAAAGCGTCATGCAGAGTTTTGGAGTAGATGAAAAGGAGTTGGAACTGAATTTGACCGTGGGTGTGGAACGGCTGGATATTGATACCGCAATGCCGCTGGGTCTGATCGTAAATGAGTGGATCACCAATGTTTTCAAACACGCATATCAGGATGTGGAGGCTCCCAAACTAACTGTAATTCTTGATAAAAGGGAAAAACTTTATCTTGAAATGGCGGACAATGGGCCCGGAATCGATATGAAAACCTGGGAGCGGCCGGGGAGCTCATTTGGCATTAAATTGGTCAAAATACTAGCCAAGCAACTCGATGGACAATGTAAGGTGCTGATTATTAATGGTACTAAGTTTGTGCTAGAAGTTCCTTTGTCGGAACTTAGTGGTGCTGTTTGACGGTATACATACTGTCACCAAGAGTTATGAATGATAAGAAAGTAAGCATATTGATCGTCGAGGACGAGGCAATTCAGGCAATGGGACTGGAGGAAACCCTGGAACGGGCGGGCTACCGGGTGGTTGGAATCGCGGATAACGGGCAGGAGGTTTTAGACTTTATGTCTCGTGAAGAAGTGGATCTCGTTGTCATGGACATTCATATCAAAGGCGATATGGATGGTGTAAAAACGGCCCTGAAAGTCCGGGAGCTAAAACCGGATCTGCCTATCATTTACCTGAGTGCTTATGTCGACCAGGAAACGGTCCGGCGGGCAATGGAAACTTCTCCGGCAGCGTATATCACAAAGCCTTACCGGCAACTGAACCTCCTCGGTTCGATAGAAACGGCACTCTCCTATGTTCCTGCTGCGGACGACGATATAAAAGCAAATGACAGCCCGAATGCGGTTTAGCATATTCAGACCGTCATTTTGATTTAACACGTTACCCATTTACAACGAATACGTTACCCATTTACAACTTGCCCTCCATTTGGATGGAGTACCTGGCCGCTCATATAGGAAGAATCCTCAGATGCAAGAAATACATAACACGTCGCTACCTCGCTCGGCTGGCCGGGGCGTTTGAATGGCGTGTCTTTCCCGAACTTTTCAACTCGTTCCGAATCAAATGTGGACGGAATAAGCGGCGTCCAGATCGGGCCCGGCGCTACTGCATTAACACGAATGCCTTTTTCAGCCAAAGATCCTGACAATGAGCGGGTATATGCCACAATCGCACCTTTCGTGGACGAATAGTCGAGCAAAGATGGGCTGCCGTGGTATGCGGTTACGGAAGTGGTGTTGACGATCGTGTCGCCTTCTGCCATGTGCGGCAATGCGGCTTGCGTAAAAAAGAAAAATGAAAAAATATTGGTGGCGAAAGTGTCGGCCAGCTGCGATGCGCTGATTTCGCGTATATCCTCTTTCGGATGCTGCTCGGCCGCATTGTTGACCAGGACATTAATTTTGCCAAATTGCTCCACCGTCTTGCTTACCGCTTCTTTGCAGAACGATTCGTCCCGGATATCTCCCGGGATCAGCAGGCATGCTTTTCCTTCTGCTTCCACCATTGCCTTGGTTTCCCGCGCATCCTGACTTTCTTCCAGGAAAACAATCGCTACGTCGGCGCCTTCGCGGGCGAAATGCACTGCAACTGCCCGCCCGATACCACTGTCGCCACCGGTAATGAGTGCTGTTTTACCCTGCAGCTTTCCACTTCCCCGGTAGTTTTCGCGGATCACGATCGGGGCCGGATCCATGATCGCTTCAATGCCGGGCTGTACGTCTTGTGTTTGTCCCTGAGTATCTATCTGATAATTCATGAGTGTATTATTTAAGTTTAAAATTTTGAAACCCGCCCGACAAAAAGGATGTGCCAGAAGCATGGATGAGCAAAGTTTTTCACACCCTGAATGCTGCCGGACACCGGAAAAAAGACCTGAAATGTGCGCCCGGAAGGTGGAGGCATAATTATAATAATGATTTGAAAAATGGTTTCCGGTTAACATTACTGATATATGAATCTGATAAAAATAGTCATCGTGGGTGGTGGTTTTGCGGGGATTAATCTCGCACAGAAACTTTCTAAGGATAAGAGGTTCCACATTACATTGGTCGATAAAAACAACTACAATTTTTTTCCGCCACTGCTTTATCAGGTTGCCACAGGCTTTCTGGAGGCGTCCAATATCAGTTATCCGTTCAGGAAGTTTTTTCAGGATAAGGATAATATGCATTTCAGCTTTGGCGCGTTTCGTGAACTTTTCCCGGCTGAAAAGAGGATAGCAACTGAGAGCGGCGATATTTATTACGATTACATTGTGCTGGCCACCGGAACGGAGAGTAACTTTTTCGGAATGGAAAACGTGAAAAAGAATTCCGTTCCCATGAAAACCGTGCAGGATGCGCTCGCACTCCGCAACCACATTCTCCGGCAAAAAGAAAGAGCCACCAAGATCCGGGATTCGTCGGAGCGACGGAAGATCCTGTCAATCGTCGTAGCGGGGGCCGGGCCAACGGGCGTTGAGATTTCCGGAATGCTGGCGGAAATGCACAAACGTATTTTTAAGAAAGATTACCCTGAACTGAAACGCGAAGAAGTACAGATCTATCTGGTTGACGCACTGCCGGTTGTATTGAATCCAATGAGTAAAAAGTCTCAGGAAGAAACACTGGAAGAATTGCGGAACCTGGGAATCAATGTACTGCTGGACCATGCCGTAAAAGATTTTGAGAACGATGTCGTGACGTTTGCGAACGGAAAAACCATTGAAACTGAGACGCTGATCTGGACATCCGGGGTTACTGCGACGACAATTCCCGGGTTACCGAAAGAGGTACTCGGAAGAGGAAAAAGAGTACTGGTTGACCGTTTTAACAGAGTGGAAGGTTTTGACGATGTGTTTGCATTGGGCGACATTTGCCTCATGAATACAGACGAGAAATTCCCGGACGGCCATCCGCAGCTGGCGCAGGTAGCGATTCAGCAGGGAAAAAACCTGGCCCACAATTTCGGATTACTCATTGATGGCAAACCACTCGAACCGTTCCATTACACCGATAAAGGCACCATGGCGATCATCGGAATCAACAAAGCGGTTGCCGACCTGCCCGGCTTGCATTTCAAAGGTTTTATCGCGTACTTCCTGTGGCTGGTCGTGCATTTGTTTTCATTGATCCGTTACCGTAATCAAGTTAAAACGTTCTATAACTGGATAGTAGCTTTTATTACCAGAGATCAGTCGCTGCGTTTTATCATGGATTCTAAACCCGATAAATAAGTGTTTTGTGACCAGTCAATTATCTAACACCGTTAGTAACCTTCCTGAGTTAATTTATGATCAAAACCATTACCGATCCCTCTGAATTTCCCTTTGAATGGCTGGATGTATTCGATCCGGATGAGGAAGAGATCAAAAAACTGGCAGAAAAGTACGATTTACACGATTCGTCCATCAAGGACTGGCAGGAGGGAGATCATCTTCCCAAATACGAAAACGTCGGCGCCTACGCATTCATCATTGCCAGGGTGCACACAAAACAAGTGTCGTCACAGGCGGATACTGTCCTCGAACTGACAGACAAAGTTGCCATTTTCACAACCCCGGAACGGGTGATCACCATTCACAGAAAAGAATGGCTGGGGCCGGAAATGATCAAAGAAAATCAGTTGAAACAGCACAATTGTCAGAATACACATCACCTGGTGAACGAGATCGTAAAAAATTGTCTCGAAACCTATGAAAAACCTTCTGTAAAACTCACCAAGGATATTGAGTACTACGAGGAAAATATGTTCTTGAAAAACCGGAAGGCGTCCCTTCTGGAGGGATTATACTACCTGAGAAGGAGAGTGGAGGTCACCCGGAGAATCATCATGTTGTCCCATGAGATCATTGACAAAATGGATGCCCCGGAACATTCAAATACCTACACCCGCGACACCCGCGACCTTTTTGTGAAGCTTCAGAACATTTACGATACCTTATTTGAGAACATGAATCAGCTGGTGATGATTTATTTTTCGATTTCTTCGCAGCGAACCAACGAAACTGTCCGCGTCTTAACGGTCTTTTCAGTATTTTTCATGCCGTTAACCTTCATTGTCGGTATTTACGGAATGAACTTCAAATACATGCCTGAACTCAATATGAGGCTTGGCTATCCGGTTGTGATGGGCCTGATGGTGGTGATCACCATTGGGATTTATGTGTGGTTCAAAAGACGCGGCTGGTTGTGAGAGCACATACGTTTACCATTCTCTGAAAGCGAGTACATGACTTTATGAACCAACGTTTTATACCCTTCATCGTTCAGGTTGCACTTTTTTGCATGCTCCATGCCATGCCTTCCCATTCTTCGGGAAAAGCATTCGCTATCCCCAAACCACCCCTCGAACTTACAGCGGCCGCCATTTCTCAGGTACAAATCACGCTGACCTGGCAGGATGCCTCGCCAGATGAAACCGGCTTTGAGCTGGAACGGTCGTTGGATGGAAAGACATTTACGAAACTGATTGACCTGCCCATAAATACCGTAACATACCAAAACATTGGTTTGACTGCTTCCACGGCCTATTTTTACCGGATCCGGGCGGTAAATGCTTCGGGTTCCTCGGCATATTCCAACATTGCTTCCGACACGACGAAAGCTCCGGTTATCACCATTCCAAAACCACCCGCCACATTGGTCGCGACGGCGATCTCGGGCTATCAGATCAACCTTTCCTGGACGGATAGTGCGACGGACGAAACTGGTTTTGAACTGGAAAGGTCAATCGACGGAACTAATTTCATTAAGATCGCCGATCTGGCCGTGAATGCCGTTGCATTTCAAAACACGGGGCTGGTTCCCGTCACGCGTTACTGGTATCGCATTCTGGCGAAAAACACGGCCGGGAAATCGGCGTATTCAAACATTGCGGATGACACCACTTTTCAGGTGCTGCCAGCTGCGCCCACGGAGCTTACTGCGACTGCTATGTCGCCGGCTCAGATCAATCTTTCCTGGGTGGATCAGGCTATCAATGAAACCGGATATCAGGTCGAACGCTCGTTGGATGGAGTTGCATTTGTGAAGATTGCGGACCTGGGCGTGAATGCCACCACTTTTCAAAATACGGCGCTGAATGCCGCTACCCTTTATTACTACCGGGTGCGGGCTGTGAATGCGGTAGGAGGTTCCACATATAGTAGTGTCGCTTCGGTGAAAACGCAGAATATACCTGTTCCCGACCAGCCTGATGATTTCACGGCTGTTCCTACCGGGCCTGAACTGGTGCAGCTGCGCTGGTCGCCGGTTACAGGTAATGCAACCGAGATTGTGGTTGAGCGAGCATTGGGAAGTCACGCGAATTTTGTCCAGATCGCAAAACTGGGTGCAAACGTACAGCAATATGAGGATCGGGGGAAGCTTGCAACTGCCGACTATTTTTACCGGATCAAAGCAACGAATGCGGGAGGTAGCTCACCATACAGTCTGATCTCCATTGTTCGCGCATCGTCGATCATCACGTCTACAAAACCGGATCAACACCTGGTTTTTGTTTCGGAAAAAGTATTGATAACCGAGCTGAAAAATAAATCCGGCGGCAAGCTGCGGATTTACGATACGATGGGAAGGTCCCGCGCGGAATCCATAATTACATCCCTGTCGCGAACGGATTTGTCAAACCTTACCTCAGGCATTTACATTATCCTCATAACCACCGATCTAGAAGTAATATCACGTAAAGTCCTGCTTTTTTAACACTGACCTGTTTTCGAACCTATGAAACCATTCTACCGCATTCTCTGCGCAGCATTATTGCTCGCATTTCTGTCTGACTCCAGCTTTGCACAGAAAAAGAAAAATTACATCGTCAATGGATACGTCGGCGGTTTTCGCGGTCTGGTGAATGCAGATGAGATTGACGCCGAGAAACTGACGCACATTAATTATGCATTCGTCAATGTGCAGGACAGCCTGGCCGTGCTGACAAACCTGGCAACAGATTCCATCAATTTCCGGAAACTGAATGGATTAAAACTTAAAAATCCCGACTTGAAAATCGTGATATCCATCGGCGGCTGGTCTTGGAGCGAAAACTTTTCAGATGCTGTTTTGACAGAAACCTCCCGAGCAAAATTCGCTAAATCGAGCGTGGATATTATCCGGCAATTCGACCTCGATGGCGTGGACATCGACTGGGAATACCCTGGAATGCGCGGCGAGGAAGGCAACATTTTCAGGCCGGAAGACAAACAGAATTTCACGCTGATGTTCAAAGCAATACGCGAAGAACTGAATGTGCTGGAAAAGGAAAAAGGACGAAAATACCTGCTCACAACTGCTGTGGGCGGATCGGATTCTTTCATCGAGCACACCGAAATGGGACTTGCGCAGCAATACCTGGATTACGTGCTGATCATGACGTATGACTACGGCGGCAAAAATGGGACTGTCGGGCACCATACCAATTTGTATAATTACGGAGGTTCCGAGGAAACTTCATCGGCTGATCGTTCTGTGAGAAATTTCATCGCCGCAGGTGTCCCTGCGAACAAGATAGGGCTCGGTGCCGCTTTTTATGGAAAAGGGTTTGAGGCCGAAACGACGAAAAACAACGGGCTCGGAGAAAAACGCATTAAAACCGCCCAGGGCGCAGGTTACACGAAGCTAAAAGACACGCTGATCGATCAGAACGGATATAAAAAATACTACGACAAGAAAGCAAAAGCACCATATCTCTTCAACGAGTCAACCAGAATTCTGATCACATACGAAGACGAAAAGTCGATTAAAGAGAAATGTGATTACGTTAAAAAGAATAACCTGGCCGGTATTTTCTTCTGGGAATATTTCAACGATCCGAAGGAATATCTGATCAATGAGATTAGCCGGAATTTGGATTAGTGACCAACCCCAGCAAATCCTTCTTCGTCAGACTTTTCAAAACCGAGTTATCCGTTTTTACCAGATCATTCGCGAGGTCCTTTTTTGATTCCTGGAGTTCCATGATCTTTTCTTCGATCGTTGCCGGGCAGATCAGGCGCACGGCGATGACGTTTTTCTTTTGACCAATGCGGTAACTGCGGTCAATCGCTTGGTTTTCAACGGCGGGATTCCACCATGGATCGACGAGGTACACGTAATCTGCCTCGGTGAGGTTAAGTCCGGTTCCACCTGCTTTCAGGCTGATCAGGAAGACGCGGATGTTCTCATTGTTCTGAAAATTTTCAACTGCCGATTCCCGGTCTTTTGTTTGTCCGGTCAGATATTCGTATCCGATGCCGCGTTTTACCAGTTCCGGGCGGATCAGGTCCAGCATGGAAACGAACTGCGAAAAAACCAGGATTTTGTGCTGCAGTGATTTCGTCCCGATCTGCTCCATCAGCACCTCGATTTTGGCGGAAGAATTTCCATAAAACTGATCGTCATTCAGCAAAGCCGGGGAGTTACATATCTGGCGCAGCTTGGTGAGACCTTGCAGCACATGCAGGCGGCTTCGCTCAATATCGAGCTCATTCCGGGTGTTGAGATACGTGAAAAATTCGAGCTCGTAGGCATTATAAACTTTCCGTTGCTCTTCGCCCAATTCGCAGTAAAGAACCATTTCAGTCTTTTCGGGAAGTTCTTTGGCAACCTGTTTCTTGGTCCGTCGAAGGATAAACGGATTGATCCGCGTCTGCAATTCCTGGGCGCGCTCGCTGTCTTTGAACCGGTCGACCGGCGTGGAAAAATGCTGCTGAAACTGGTTTTTATTTCCCAGCAAACCCGGACACGCAAACGAAAGCTGACCGTACAAATCGAAGGTATTGTTTTCCACCGGCGTACCCGTCATCACCAGCTTATTCCTCGATTGTAGCAGTCTGGCAGCCTTATATCGTTGCGATTCGGGGTTTTTAATGGCTTGTGATTCGTCGAGGATAATGTAGTTGAAATGGTATTTTTTCAAAAATTAACGTCCGACAGTAATGTGCCGTAGGAAGTCAGGATAATCTCATATTGATCAAAGGTAGTCACTTCCCGGATGCGGTCGGAACCATAGATCGTGAGCATTTTAAGGTCCGGGGCAAACTTTTCGACTTCCGCCTGCCAGTTGAAGATCAGCGAAGTCGGGACGATAATCAGGTTGGTGTTTTTAACCTGTTTTTCTCTTTGAGATAAAATGAATGCGATGATCTGAACCGTTTTCCCCAGCCCCATATCATCCGCTAAACAGCCTCCAAAACCAAATTCATCCAGGAAATTGAGCCAGTTCAAACCTTGCTGCTGGTATTTACGGAGTGATGCTTTTAATGCATCAGGCACTTTTACCGGCTCGATCGACTCAAAATCTTCAAACTTCGACTTATAGAATTGAATTTGTTCACGCACTTCCTGGTCCAGCATTTCGGCCTCATACAATTCGCTGATGGAAGCGAAGCTGGCTTTTGAAGTGCGGATGAGTTCACCGTCGATCTCACCCGCGTCGAAAAATTTGGCAAACTTTTCGACCCACTTTTCGGGCAAAATCCCGAGCGTACCATCGCCCAGCTCGACATATTTATTCCTGTTTTTAACGGCTTTATGTAAATGTTTGAGCGTAACTTTTTGATTCCCAAAACGCACATTTGCCATCGTATTAAACCAGTTGATCCCGCTGATCACATTCACGGATATCTTTGCCCGGTTTTGATTCAGGCGGTTTTTATTGAGTTTATTGAAACCCAGAATGGTGATTCCCTGGTCCTGCCATGTTTCAAATGCGTCGGGAAACCAGTCTTCGCTGAGAAACTGAGCGCGGTGAATGTAAAAGAAATCTTTCCCCGGCCTGTCTTCTTCCTCCTTGCCAATCTGGTCGTCGAAATCGGGATGCTGGCGAAGTAATGTGCTGCCGAAACGGTTTTCGAGATCATGGTCACGTTCCACCATAAATGGGTTTCCGTGGCTGTCTACCGAATAAATATCCTTTTGGGAAAACAATGGAACTTCTGCATTTCCATATTTCACGACCGGCGTGATGAGTACGTAATTGCCGAAATCTTCGAGGTAAATGATCTTTTCAGCCGGCTTATCAAAACCTTGTTCTTCCTTTTGCTGCTCCGTAGCCGGTTTTAAAAAGGAATAGGTGATCCGGATCTTGTTTTCAATTTTGGATAAAAGATTTTGCCGGAATTCTTCGAACTTGGAGTGGTGGATGTAGATCTTCTGGTTATGCTGTTTGAAAAAGGTTACTGTGTTTAATACATCTTCATTATCGATCAGATAGAGCGAATCTTTGTACAAAACAAAATAGTCATACCGCATTTGCACCTTTTCGAGGTCGAGGTAAACGCCATTCAGGATCAATTCGCCAGAGATGTGAAAGAATTTGTCATTCTGGTCGATCGTGAGCTGCATATCGAGCGGTGATTGTTCCAGGCGCACCGGGATTAGCGAAGCCGCGTTTACATGGTCGGAAATGGCGGTACTATGGTAGTAAAAATCAAGTTGCAATGGATTTTTTAAAATCGATTTCAGCCCGTCGAGATCCATTTCCGGTTTTTTCTTCCTGAAATTATTATGGAAAGCAGATATGGCTGTATAGAATTTCAAAACCTCCGGATCCTGCGTTTTCCAGATCTGATCGAATGGATTAAGAAGAGAAAGCGGGTTTTTGAGCTTCCCGTTCCTGGTTACGGAAGCTTCGTACATTTCGAAGTAAAAATGCTCGTAATACTTGTTCTGGCCCATAATAACGATCTTTTTTGTATCGGAAGGTTTTTCGGTTGCATTCGGCAAACCCAATGCAGGTTTAGTCACAAGCTGGTTTTCCAAAAGTAAAACGGCTTCCCGGTTCAATGGGATCAGCTCTTTCAAACGCGGACGGATCACGAGTTCGCGCGATGCAATATCAAGCTGAAAGTAATGGTCCAGGTCGGGTTCATTTTCCAGCCCGTAATCCAGCGCGGCCTGTTTTATTTTCTCAAATCTCAGTTTCCGGTCAAAAAACGCACGGAGATCTTTGCGGTTGACGAAATTGTAGAGCACCTGGATCTGGTGCTCACAAAGCTTGCGTTTTGGCAACATGCAGGAACAATACAGACTGGCCTGCTCCTCATCCTGTTTTACAACTACCTTAAACGTTTCCGACGCTGCTCCCTGAATTTTAAACGAGGCGTAGTTAATGTCAATTTCCTGGGGCTGAATTTCGAAGAAACCGCGTTTTTCAGTACTTGGAAGCTCGGCACTGTTTTTTAAAATGGTTGTGGTGGATAGTTCGGAAAGATTGAAATCCGGAAATGTAAAATAGTGCACACTTATTTTTTCGGATTCGGCAGGCTCATTTTTTCTCATTCGGCAAAGTAATTAACCAGTATCAAAAAGCCTTGTAAAGCAGGATTCAGTAATGATAATTTGATAAAAATAACGAAATTACCACTTTCCGTGCACGGTAGCACGGGACTTTGTATCGACAAAACTTTAACTGAAATATGGAAATTGGAATCGCCGCCGATCACGGAGGCTTCGAACTGAAACAGTTCCTGAAAGCCTATCTCACTGAAAACGGGCACCATATCACCGATTTTGGCGCCTATACGCTCGATAATCAGGACGATTATCCGGACTTTGTAATCCCGCTCGCACAGGCTGTCGCAGGCAAAGAACTGGACCGCGGCATTGCCGTTTGCGGCAGTGGGGTTGGAGCTTCGGTGGCTGCCAATAAGGTGACAGGTGTCCGTGCCGCATTGATCAATGATCATTTCTCTGCGCATCAGGGTGTGGAGGATGATGACATCAATTTGTTGTGCCTCGGAGGCAGGGTCACCGGAAATATGGCCGCGAAAGAGCTGGTTGATGCTTTTTTGCAGGCAAAGTTCACCGAAGCAGAACGTCACATGCGCAGGCTCGGGAAAGTTAAAGCATTGGAAAAATAAACTTAGAAGCTATTTTGACATCAATTTTGGCATTATCGTTTTGCAAAAATGCGGTAATGAAAATTTCGACATGCCACCGCTCTGCAAAGCTTGCCGCTTTCTTTTTAGTTATTTCATTGGTTTCCGCGTTTGCTCAGCAGACCCAAACCGACTCACTCAAAATCCTTCCGGCCGACTCTCTGACTGCCATTAAACCGGATACCGCGCTGAAACCGCCATCGGTACTGATCGATACCATTCGTTACAGGTTCATCGGTGACGGGAATTTTACGAGAGGGAATGTAAACAGGACGCTGGTTGTGCTGCGGGCAGAACTTACATTCAGCGGTCCGGTGATCAACATTGCCACCAATCCGAGGTTTACATATGGAAAGCAAAATGGCATTCTGGCTGAACGCGACAGTTATACGGATTTGTTTGTGGATGTTTTTAAAAAGCACCGCACCTACGCATTTGGTCTTGGCGCGATCGAAACGAGTAATTTACGGAAGATCGATTTTCGTCTCATGACGGGTGCCGGAATTGGTTACCGGGTTGTGAAAAACAAGACAAACGACCTTAGTCTTACCAATGCCATTCTCTATGAAAACACTGATTTTCGGGAAATAGCGACGGTTACTACCATCCGTAATTCGTTTCGGATAAAAGGAAAGCATTCGTTTATGCAGGACAAACTCCGGATTAATCACCTCACCTTTTTACAGCCCGCATTAAACGACCTCTCGAACTTTCGATGGAATACGATTTTGTCTGTGGAATTGCCTATAAACAAATGGATTACGTTCCGGACGAGTTTCGAAAATTCATATGAAAGCGTCGTAGAAGCCACCCGGAAACGCAACGATTCACGCATCACATTCGGGGTTGCGATCGGGAATAAATAGCTGGGATACTCCCCTGATTTTTGTAAGGGAAGGAACAGAATAATGTTGTCCTTCATTGCGGCACATTATATCTGTCAAAATTGTGCTTTAATAGGTATTCACAATATTCCATCCACCCCATGAGAGAACCACAGGATAACCGTCGCCAGTTTTTGAAAAATTCAGTTAATACGGCTGCAGGTTTAATGATTTTGCCTGCGCTTGCACAGGAAGTCACAGCAGCCGCCAAAACGGAAGTAGAAGAAACTCCTGAACCAGCATTTTTGGCGCCAAGAATTAAGTTTTCCGCAATCGGGATCAATCACGGTCACATTTATGGACAGGTAGAAGCGGTAACCCGTGGCGGTGGCGAGCTGGTTTCTTTTTATGCCAAAGAGCCGGACCTGGCAGCGGCTTTTGCCAAACGGTACCCGCAGGTAAAGCAGGCAAAAAGCGAGGCCGAAATTCTGGATGATAAAAGCATTCAATTGATCCTGAGCTCAGGCATACCCGACGAGCGCGCCCCGCTTGGCATCCGCGTGATGAAAAGCGGGAAGGATTATATGGTGGATAAACCTGGTATCACCAGTTTGGAACAACTCGCTCAGGTACGGAAAGCGCAGAAGGAAACCAAGCGCATTTACTCCATTATGTATAGCGAGCGGCTCGAAAACCGCGCGACGATCAAAGCCGGCGAGTTGATCAAAGAAGGCGTGATCGGGAAGGTTGTACAAACGATCGGACTCGGGCCACACCGATTAAATGCAGATACGCGGCCAGAATGGTTTTTCGATAAAAAACGCTTTGGAGGCATTATTTGCGATATTGCTTCGCACCAGTTTGACCAGTTTCTTTTCTTTACCGGTTCTACTAAAGCTGAAATCGTTGCTTCCCAGGTTGGTAATGTAGCTCATCCTCAGTGGCCGAAATTTGAAGATTTTGGCGACACAATGCTTCGCGGAAATGGCGGCTCAGGCTACATTCGCGTAGACTGGTTCACTCCCGACGGACTCAAAACCTGGGGCGACGGACGCTTGACCGTGCTCGGTACAGAAGGATATATTGAAATCAGAAAAAACATCGATATCGTCGGCAGAGAGGGTGGAAATCACCTTTTTGTGGTCAATAACAAAGAAACAACGTATGTCGATTGCAGTAAAGTTGAACTTCCATACGGTCGGCAGCTGGTAGATGATGTGCTGAACCGCACAGAAACCGCGATGTCGCAGGAGCATTGTTTTCTGGCGACGGAACTGGCATTGAAGGCACAGAAGAATGCTCAGAATGTGGTTGTTAGTAGTTAGGGTTTTTTTGTGAGATGTGAGATGGGAGATGTGAGAAGTTTTTATTTGTCCGTTAATCAAATTCCGAGAAGATGAAACTTTACTTTGTTTTCCTTTCAATTCTCTTTGCCGGGCGTGTATTTGCGCAGGCGCCGGTTAGTAATGTCGACCGGGAGATTGTTTTTAAATCGGTGAATGTAATTCCGATGGATCGCGAGACGGTTTTGAGAGATCAGACGGTCGTTGTGAAGAATGGGAAGATTTTGACTATTGGGGATAATGCGAAAGTGAAAGTAAGCAACGGCGCGCTCGTGGTAGACGCAAAAGGCAAGTACCTCACGCCCGGCTGGTCGGAAATGCATGCGCATGTGCCTGCCATTGACGATCTTACACCTATGAAGGAAGTGCTGATGCTCTATCTGGTCAACGGGATTACGACAATTCGCGGGATGCTGGGTAACGCCAAACACCTGGAACTTCGGCAAAAAGTAAGAAGCGGTGAAATCCTCGGGCCCAACTTTTACACCACCGGACCTGCGTTCAGCGGGCAAACCGTGAAAACCGCCGCGCGGGGTATGGAGCTTGTAAAAGAAGAAAAAGCCGCAGGGTACGATTATCTCAAGCTTTTGCCCGGACTTACCAAAGAAACGTTTCCGGGTATTGCTAAAACGTCGGCCGAATTGGGAATCCCGATGGTCGGCCACGTTTCATTTTCGGTAGGCGTGTGGGCAGCGATCGATGCCGGTTATTCGTCGATTGATCACCTCGACGGGTTTGTGGAAGCGATCACGCCTGGTATCGACACTTTGGCCGAGCAGGAAACGGGCCTTTTCAGCGCGTGGACAGCATATAGTGCCGACATGAGCAGGCTACCGAAGTTGATCCAGGCATTGAAAGCGAAAAATATCCGGGTTGTACCTACCCAGGCGATTGCGGAGCGTTGGCTCTCGCCACTTCCCGCCACTGCATTTGCGAATGATCCCGACTTGAAATACATGAAGCCGGAAGAAGTAAGAAACTGGATGAATGCGAAAAATGCCAATAATAACAACCCGAAGTTCAGCAAGGAACGTGCCGAAGCGTTTGTCGATGTGCGGAGGAAAATAATCCTGGCTTGTCAGAAAGGTGGCGTACAGTTGCTTTTGGGATGTGACGCACCGCAGGTACTGAATGTCCCCGGCTTCGCGACTCACCATGAAATGAAGTACCTGACGGACGCTGGGCTCACGCCATTCGAGGTATTGAAAACAGGGACGGTAAATGTGGCTGACTATCTCAAAAAACCGGATTCGGGCGTCATTAAAACCGGATATGTTTCCGACCTGGTTTTGTTAAATGGGAATCCTTTGGAAGATATTAATCAATCACGGAATATCGAAGGCGTGATGATCGGTACCAAATGGCTGCCAAAAGCTTTCATTCAAAGCGAGCTGAAGAAGCTGCAAAAGCAATAACTATTCCTCGTAAATCATCTTGCGGGTCATTCCGCCATCAATCACCAGATTTGTACCTGTGATAAAGTCATTTTCAGGGTCGGTTAAATAAAGACATGCTCTGGCTATATCGTCCGGTTTACCAACGCGACCGGCTGGGTGCTGCGCATGATCGGCGGGTTTTAGTGCAGAGTAATCACCCGTTTCGATCCATCCGGGGCTAATCGCATTTACCATAATTTTATCCGGACCGAGTGAGATCGCCATTGCGTGGGTCAAAGCCAGAATCCCGCCTTTGGAAGCAGCATAGGCTTCGGTGTTTGGCTCGGACATCAGCGCCCGGGTCGATGCAATGTTTACAATCGCCCCTTTTCCATTCAGCCGCATTACTTTCGCCGCTTCCCGCGAACACAGGAACGTACCCCTAAGATTTGTGTTTAAAACGTAATCCCAATCCGCAACGGGCAAGTCATACGGTGAAATGCTTTTTCCCAAACCTGCATTATTGATCAGAACATCAATGCGGCCGAAAGCCTGCTCCACTTCTGCTACTGCCCGTGCAATTTCATCCGGCGAAGTCAAATCGATCTCTCTTAAAGTGACCTGGCAGCCTTCTTTTTCAAGCTTTTGGTGAATTTCTCTCAATCCCTCACCGTCCCGGTCCCACATTGCGACAGTCGCCCCATGCCTTGCATAATGCGAAGAAATGACTGCCCCGATGCCATTTCCGGCACCGGTTACAATCACAACACTATTTTTATAATCCGCCATTTCAGTTTTATTATTCTGAGAGTGCGTTGAAATCTTCATCAGGCAACTCGATTTGAGCTGCATTTATATTTTCATGCAAATGTTCAATGGAACTGGTACCCGGGATGAGCAGAATGTTCGATGCTCTTCTCAAAAGCCAGGCTAATGCAACCTGCGCGGTTGTGGCGCCATGCTTTTCGGCGATGGCGGCAATCTTGTTCTTCATTTTATCAGGCCCGGAAGCAAGCGGAAACCAGGGAATGAAAGCCATTCCGCGTTGCTCCGTGTAATCCAGCACCCGTTCCCACTGCCGGTTTCCGAGGTTGTAGAGATTCTGTACAGACACAATCGGGACTACCTTTTCAGCCCGCTCGATTTGCTGGATATCTACCTCCGAAAGTCCTACATAACGGATCTTGCCCGCATTTACTGCCTCTACAACTGGCCCCAATGTTTCTTCTACCGGGAATTTTGAATCAAACCGGTGAAGTTGCCAGAGGTCGATCACATCCAGTTTCAGCCTTTTAAGACTTCCCTCAATTGCTTCTTTAATGTGTCGCGGATCACCATTTACCGGCCATTGATTCGGCCCGGTGCGGGTAAGTCCGCCTTTCGTTGCGATCAGAAGATTTTTCGGGTAAGGATGTAAGGCTTCCGCGATCAGGACCTCATTGGTATGAGGCCCGTACGAATCCGCCGTATCTATGAATGTAACACCAGCCTCAACCGCCGCTTGAAGTACCTTTTTTGCAGCCTCCCGATCGGGCGCATCGCCCCACACGCCATATCCTGTCAGCTGCATTCCGCCGTAACCCATTCTGTTGATCTCGATATCTCCGCCAATCCTAAATGTGGAGGCGCTTTCTTTCGCAATGCCCATGTTAATATGTTATGATGTTGTTTCAAAATCACACAAAACCCACGCCAGAAGCAGCTGAAAAACGAGAATCCGGCGAACTGGCACAATTTTGTTCCCATTCCTTTGAACACTAAATGGAATTAAAATGGAAACCACTGTATATGAAGACCGTGCAAAAGAACTGATTGCTGAGATCAGGCAGATCATTGAAGTTAAAGGGATAGATCTGAACAATGCATTGTCAGAGGCTGGTATTTCACCGGAGACGGCTGATTTGATCTTCAACAATGGCCAGCTTCCGACACTCTCTGAGTTTCTGATGTTGTGCGAAATCTCCGGCATCACCTTTCATTTACCTTCTGTTGAAACCCCAAACACGCCCATGTAAGGGTGTGTTTTAAATCAAATCAGTCCCCATTAACAGTCAGATCCCGACCGATCACTCATTTGCCGAAAAATTTTATATTTTTTTAAAAAAAAAATTTTCCCGAAATCCGTGAAATGAGGCCATTTCTTCGGCATTTTCTGCCATTGAATTAATCCACTCCGAATAAAATTTCAATTTAATTCTGTTTTGCCAAATATTATGACTGACTTCGTAGAAGAGCAGTATGAAGCTTGGTTTAAGTTTCTGTAAGCAAAATGAAATTAAGTGCCAAATATGGAAAATGGGTGACTTTAAAATTTTGAATCTTGAAATTGTACCATAAATATTTTTCAAGCGCAGGTATCTTCAACCTGTATTTTACGTTTTTAAACGGAATATTGTTTTGTGTACTAATGCGTTGAACGTTTGTATTCAGAATATTGTAGTATATTTGTACTCGAAATAAGAACAACAACAGAAAATAAACAGTAAACACTATTACCAATGAAAAATGCAAAAACAATGATAGCAACAGCCATGATGGCAATGACTATCGCAACGTATGCCAGCGCTAACAATTCTACATATACAAGCGAAGAAAAAGTAAGGATTTCAGTTATCAACAAATCATTACCAGCGGCGCTTCCGGTTCTGGAAAGCCCGGCTCCACAAGTAGTTAGGAATACAGTTGACACCAATAAACACACGGCTGCACAGAAAGCAGCGATCGTAGGTCTGCAATTGAAAAGCATTTCTGCGAAGTAATTGAGGACGAGTCCGCAACAGGGCTCATTTGAGTTTGGAAGTTTGAAAACGGGGGGGATTTTTCCTCCCTTTTTTTTGCCTTTTGGAATCGTTTTCAATGATCCCTTTGTTAAACGCCTCAGCAATGAGGTTTTTTTATACCTTAACATTCTCAAATTTTTGCATTCACAAATAACATGAAGCTTTTGCTTATTGAAGATGAACCAAGTGTGATCTCCGTCATACAACGCAGCCTCACGGCGTCCGGGCATGAAATTACCGTCGCTATGGATGGGCAATCCGGTCAACAAATGGCGTTGCAACACACATTTGACATCATCATACTCGACCTCATGGTTCCGGTGATCAATGGAATGGAGGTGTGCAGACGATTGAGAAGTAAGCAGCTTACTACGCCGATATTGATGCTGACAGCGCTGGGAACAACAGAAAATATCGTTTCCGGACTTGACGCCGGTGCGGACGATTATATGACGAAGCCTTTTAAGCTCGCCGAGCTGGAAGCCAGAATACGAACTCTGACCAGAAGAGGAAGGGAGCAAGAAAAAGAGAAAGATGAAGAAACGCTCAGCATCAGTGACCTGGTCCTGGATAAAGTTACGAAAACTGTGAAACGGGGAAACATTGCTATCGAATTGACAGCAACTGAGTTTCGCCTGCTGGAATACTTGCTTTCGAATCCAGGCCGTGTATTGAATCGAATGGAAATTTTGGAAAATGTGTGGGACATTAATTTCAACCTGGGGACCAATGTCGTAGATGTATATATCAACTACCTTCGAAAAAAAATTGAAAAGAACCATCCGGTTAAACTCATCCATACGGTTTTTGGAATGGGCTATGTGATCCGCCAGTCTTATGAAGATCCAAATTAAAATCACGCTGATCTTTACGGCCCTGACTACCGGGATCATTCTTGCATTCAGTATATTCATTTACATTGTTGCCTCCAAAAGTATTTCGGCCAGCTTCTTTCACAGGCTCGAAGTCCGGACCGACATTATCGGGCATGCGGCGCTGGTGGAAAACAAGTCGCTGACATCCATATATTATGCGATCAAGGAACGGCATTTTCGCAATCTGCCTTCCGAAAAACACCGCGTGTTGCCAGCTACCATCACGCCGAAAATCAAAAAAACCATACACCTGCCCGCCTCATTTTTTGAAGAACTGGATAGGAGGAATACTTCGCAATTTTTTCGCAACGACACATCTTATGTAGGAATGCGGATCGGAAAGGCGGGCCAGCAGGTGATTGTCATATCTTCCGCGGTGGACCTCTACGGTCTGGCCGAAATGAATAACCTCAAAAATATCCTGATCATCGGCTCGCTCATCGCCATGATTTTTGTATTTACGTTCGGCAGGTTGTTTTCAAATGAAGTATTCAAACCGTTCCGCCGCATTATCCGCAATGTAAAAGGAATTAACGCGCTGAACCTGAACCAGCGGTTGATCATCGACGATACGAAGGATGATGTTGAGAATTTGTCCAGGACATTCAACGACATGCTCGACCGGCTCGAAATTACCTTCGAAATGCAGAATAATTTTGTCAGTAATGCCTCGCATGAATTTAAGACACCCTTAACCGTCATTAGTGGGGAAGCTCAGCTCGGGCTTTCTGTGAGCGGGCTTCCGGAAGCTGCACGGGATTCATTTCAAAACATTTACCGGGAATCGGAGCGGCTCGAAAATCTCACAAGCAGCATGTTAAGTCTTGCACAAACTGGCTTTGACGGCAAGAGGGAGCAATGGGACAATTTGCGGATCGACGAGCTGATCCTGTCCGTGAAGGAAGCGGCGGACAAGATCATGCCGGACAATAAGGTGGAAATTAATTTTGATTACCTGCCTGACGACGACCGTAAGCTGGTTTTGAATGGCAATAAAACGCTACTGAAAGCGGCGTTTTCCAATATTGTTTTGAACAGCTGCAAATATTCGGACAACAAACCGGTGCATATCATCATCCGGGCGGACCAGGTTTATACAATTATAGAAATCAGCGATCAGGGCATCGGCATACCCGATCGGGAAATCGGTCAGATTTTCGTGCCATTTTTCAGGGCCTCCAATACTGAAAAATACAAAGGATATGGCATTGGACTACCGCTGGCTCACAATATCATCCGGCTGCACCAGGGGAAAGTGGAGGTCAAAAGCAGGGTGGGAGAAGGCACTCAATTCATTACATACCTCCCATTTTGTCATTTCTAACCGCATCTTAATTTTCTCATCCCATTCTAATAAAGTTCTCATGTTATTATAACTGCCTTCTTAAACCGGCCTAATAAGCCTGCCGTAACATTGCATTATCATACTGATTTAAAGCATTGTTCACTTAAAAAGACAGGTTCATGAAAACAATTTTGATTCCAACCAATTTTACGAATGACTCGATTGAAGTTGCAGAAACCATTGTGGCAGATGCTAATGAAAATGTCAATCTGGTATTTACACATTTATTCCACGTAGCAGACGATATTCAGGATCTGCTTTTTTCCGGGTCCCGGGAGCGGGAACACGAGCTTATCTCAAAGGATTTCAAGGAGGCTTGCAACATCCTTAAAGAGAACTCCGATGAAAAGATCACCACCATCAAAATTGATTTCTTCTACGGCAACAAGCTCGCTTCACTAAAAAACTTTCTGGAATACCACGAGGTGGATTTCATTGCCTACTCCGGAAGCCGGGGCGTCCCCAAGCTGAACAAAAATAGCCTGGATGCATTGCCTGTGTTAAAAAAATGCGGCATTCCGCTCGTAGATACGGACCTGATCAGCATCGATTCACTCTCCGAAGCGAGCAGTGTCATGGGCGACGCAAGGTGGCTTGGTTAGATCTTGAATAGTGAAAAGTTAAAAAGCAAAGATTATGCTGCTCAAAAGGAACATCCCCATCCGATATATTTTCGGAAAAATTAAATATGAAATTCTCTACGTAACCATTTACGGGTTTGCGATCGAGATTATTTATCAAAACTTCCAGATCACCAATATCTCCATTCCCATGACGGTCCCCACCGTGCTGGGGACCATTATCTCCCTGTTGCTGGCGTTCCGCTCAAACCAGGCGTATGACAGGTGGTGGGAGGCCCGGATTATCTGGGGTGCAATCGTAAACGATTCGCGGACTTTGGCGAGGCAGATCATGTTTCTGATGGATGCGCCGTATGAATCGGGGGACATCGACGGATTTAAACACCGGATGATCAACCGCCAGATCGCCTGGTGTTATGCATTGGGAAAGGGTTTGCGGAAAGATGATCCCATGCCCCTGATCAGAAAGTTTGTATCCGAGGAGGAATGTGAATTTGTAGAAGGTTTTGACAATAAGCATGTTGGATTGATCCAGCTTCATGCCAGAGATCTCAATAATGCATTAAAACAAGGATGGGTTAATTCGTACCAGCAGATTGAAATCGATGGTACGCTGACCAGACTCTGCGACTCGATGGGCAAATCGGAACGGATTAAGAATACCGTTTTCCCGTCCACGTACAGTTTGTACATTCACGTGGCCCTGCACTTCTTCATTATACTTCTGCCATTCGGACTGGTCGAACTGTTTGGTCTGCTGATGGTACCTGTATTGATCGTGCTGACATCCTGCTTTTTTCTCATTGAAAAAATGGCCATTCATTTACAGGATCCGTTTGAGAACAAACCCACAGATACGCCGGTACTTACTATATCCAGCAATATCGAGCGTGATTTGAAACAAATGATGCGTGACAAACAGGTGCCGCAGTCATTTGCTACCGACAAATTCTATATTTTGTAAAACAAAAAAATGCGGGACTCACGCTCCGCATCTTTTTTTGTTATTCGCCGAGTCCTTTGTGGATGTCTATCAGGATATTATAATCATCTCGCACCCAGTTGCCGGTCTTCTCGATCTTTAATTTTTCGGTTAAAAGATAATCTTCTAGTATGTGGTATGCTTTCAGAGCATCATCCGGCGAATAAAATCCATTCGTCCATCCCGGCGGGATTTTATCGGGTTTCACAATTCCTACCCCAACATTATAAAGGCGGACAATACCTTCTGAAAATTCCAGTGATACCCTGTTATTTTGCCTGATCTGTGTCGTCTTGAGAATGTAGGCGGTATGGAGAATGTAGTTTCGCAACCTTTGCAGCAACTGCTCGCGGTTTTCCGGCTCACCGGGTTTCAGGCGCCATTGATTATTTGCCGGGTGAAATGGGTCGTCCCGGGACCTGGAAATGGATGTGCCTTCCTGGATCAGTGACAGTATTTGCTCCGGCCCAAACTCGAAATTCATTAACCTCATTCCATTTGCCGCTCTGTCAAATGCGAGCGGTACTTCTTCAGTCGTCCGCCCGATGGTCAGGAATACCGATACGGCCAGGCTGTCGTAGGCCCAGCGTCCGGCCTGGTAGGCACCGTTTTTACCGATTTGGGTAAAAGTGCTGTCAGGAAAAAATGAGATTAATAACTCACCGGGTTTTTCTATTTCCTTTTCAAAGTCAGATTCTTCATAAGGGAATATCCGGATCGGCTGATCCATTTTTACTCCCGATAAACGCCAGCTTCCGTATAGTATTTCACCTTTTCGTCCCTCTGTCAACCAATCGGTAGTGGACTTCGCAGGGCTTCGTTTCCCGGTGCGGTATATGATCCCACGATTCTCCATCATGGTGACCAGGATAAACAGAACGAATAATTTGATGAAGGTCATGACAAAGGATGTTCGGGCAAACCCTGCATTTAAATTAATGAATTACCCCAGGATAATGCAAGCTAAACTTCGGCCAACGTTGGTCAAACCGGACCCGGTTGAGTAAGTATTGACCTAATGCTTCTTATTCTAACCAGAAAAACGGTCAAACGGCCGGAAAATTGGTTCACTAACTTTTAGATCAAGAATGAGTATCATTAGGTCTGCTCCTGTTCTGGTAATTTTTTTACTTCTCAATTTCGGATATCAGTTTCAAAGGCCTGATTATCATATTGAAAAAACAGAGATCGCCGATGTTCAGCTCCGGGCTGTGCAGGACGAAACCAGTGAAACGATCAAAATTTTCCGGGGTACCGAAACCAAACCTATTGTTACACAAAATGCGAAGGCAAACTTCCGGCCATACCTGCACCCGATCGAGGCGCCGGACGGAAAAGGTGTCTTAACAGAATACAGCCCGGGCCATCACAAACATCAGACCGGCATATACTGGGGCTATACCCGCGTGAATGGCCGCGACTATTTTCACCACCCCGACGAAGGCTACTGGAAAAGGGTTTCCGCCAAAGTGATCGAATCAAAAGGTGCGGAAGTAAAATGGCAAACTGTATATGATCTTCTGGATTCCACCGGTACCGCTGTTTTGACAGAAACACAAAACTGGTCGATCCGCGTGAAAGACGGCAAATATCTCATGGACCTTGAATGGAATGGAGAAGCCAATACAGACGTGACCATCGGTAAATACGATTACGGCGGCCTGTTCGTACGGATGCCCTGGAAAGCGGGGATCAAAGGAGAGGTAGTGAATGCGGCGCGTCAGAAAAACGAAAAGGCGGAGGGGCAGGCTGCGATGTGGGTGGATATCGGCATGCAGGTGGAAGGCAGGAATAACCTGGCTCACATTGCCATTCTGGACCATCCCGGAAACAAAGGGTACCCGCAAACCTGGCGCGTGGACGGACAGCTTGGAGCAGGTCCCGCCCGTGCAAGAAAGGCAGATTGGCATATTAAAAAAGGTGAAACGGAGACGATCAAGCATGAACTGGTGATTTATACCGGCGAGCTGAACGATGTAGAACTCAACAAAACATTCGGAGAATTCATCGGAAATAATGGTACTTACAACACTGCCGCACTCTGGGCAATCGCGCAGAAGGAAGGAAGGGAAGCCAAGTTTCTCAGCGCGCAGGAAGCAGTTGCGGCGATGACGATCAAAGAAGGTTTTCAGGTGAATGCCTGGGCATCCGAGCCTATGATGACGCAGCCGATGGCTTTTTGCTGGGACGATCGCGGGCGGATGTGGATTGCCGAAAATAAGGATTATGAGTCGCGTGGAAAAGGTTTTTCTAATGCCGGTACGAGCCGGATCCTAATCCTCGAAGACACAGATAAGGATGGGGTAGCCGATAAAAAGACCGTATTTATGGAAGGCATCGCATTTCCCTCAGCCCTGGCGGTGGGTTTCGATGGCGTTTTCATTGGTGCGCCGCCGAATTTGCTTTTTGTCCCGGATAAAAACGGGGATGATAAAGCGGATATGGACAATATTGAAGTGTTACTTACCGGCTGGGGAATTCGCGACCGACATGAAACTCTGAATAGTTTTCATTGGGGGCCGGATGGCTGGTTATATGGTTTGCAGGGTTTTGCAACACCATCCAAAGTGGGTAAACCGGTAGGAAAAGGTAAGTTATTTAAGCACAACGATCCGTTTCCCGAAAATATAGAGGTTGAAAACGGAGTGGATATCAATGGCGGGGTCTGGCGTTTTCATCCTACCAAAAAAATATTTGAAGTAGTCGCGCACGGTTTCAGTAATCCCTGGGGCGTGGATTTTGATGCAAAAGGGCAGATGCTGATCACGGCTTGTGTGATCCCGCATTTGTGGCACGTGATCCCGGGCGGCATATATCACCGGCAGGGCGGGCAGCATTTCAACCCATATGTTTATAACGACATAAAAACCATTGCGGATCATACGCACCGCTCGGCGCACGGAGGTGCACGGGTGTACTTGTCGGATGCATTTCCAAAGGATGAGCAGGGTAAGATTTTCATGGCCAACATTCACGAACACGGCATTTTATCCGATATCCTGGTACCAAAAGGTTCTGGTTTTTCGGGCAAACACGGGGATGAATTTATGATGGCCAACAATGCGCAATGGGTGGGTTTCAGTATGGAAATCGGCCCGGAAGGTGCAATGTACGTGCTGGACTGGCACGATGCGGATATTTGCGGATCGGATGTGTTGAACTCTGAAACGGGAAGGATATTCAGGATAACTCCCAAAAAATCGCTGGCAGAGAACTGGAAAGGCCGATATGATGATCTTAACAAGATGAGTGACGAAGATCTGGCCAGTCTGCAGGCGAGCAAGAGTGACTGGCACGCCCGCCGGGCGAGGGTGATCCTGCAAAGCCGTGCAACCAAAGGCAAGATTTCAAAAGCGGCGTTGGATAGGCTTAGTGAATTATATAAATCCAGCGGAAATGCGGACGAGCGGCTTCGCGCCATGTGGACTTTGAACATCACCGAAAATCTGGATGAAAAAGACCTGATCCTGGCGTTGTCCGATAGCGATGCGCATATCCGTTCCTGGGCGATCCAATTTTTGTCAGAGGAAAATAAGCCTTCGCTGCAGGCCACCGCGCAATTTTCCAAAATGGCAATCGAAGATAAATCGGCGGTAGTGCGACTTTATCTGGCGGCGGCATTGCAGCGAATGGATAATGCTTCTAAATGGACGGTTGCGGAAGGTTTGGTCGCACATGCAGAGGATTCAGAAGATCATAATCTGCCAAAAATGATCTGGTTCGGTATCGAGCCATTAGTAAAAGCAAACCCGGAAAAGGCACTCGCGCTGGCCTCAAAATCGAAGATTCCGATGGTTACTCAATTTATCGCACGCCGTGTGGTGGATGCTGACCAAATTGGGACACTGGTTACTGCGGTTGGAAAAGCGACAACGAACCGGATGCAGCTTTTGGAAGGAATGCGCGACGGACTCGACGGTAGAACGGACATTAAAACACCGGCGAACTGGAATGCGGTATATGCGAAATTAAAACAATCCAATGCGAAAACTGCCCAGCTAGCCACCGATCTTAGCCGCCAGTTTGGGGATACCGAGGCTTCCAAAGCGGATTTGACAATACTGAAAAACAAGAATGCAGCATTTGAGCAACGAAGTAAAGCGTTGCAATCGCTCACAAGCAGGCAGCGGCCAGAGCTGGTAAGCGAGCTGCCCGCATTGCTCGACGATAGCAAGCTTCGCCTGCAGGTGATCCGGAGTATCGCGGCATTTGAAAACGAGCCTCTGGCAAAATCACTTATTGAACGTTACCCGAAATTCAGTGCTGCGGAAAAGGCCGAAGCAATTCAAACGCTGGCTTCGCGCCCGAAATCGGGCTGGCTGCTCACTCAGGCAATTTCGAAAAATGTAATCCCGAAAAACGATATTCCGACCTATGTTGCAAGACAGTTACGCCGGGTAGTAGGCAGCGGTTTCGTGGAAGTCTGGGGGCCGATTGATCATGTTGCATTTGATGAAAAAGCATATAAAAAATATCGTAACCTGCTGACAGATAAAGCGGTGTCAGAGGCCAGCAAAGTTCAGGGGCGAATGGTGTTCCAGAAAACCTGCGCACCTTGTCACAAGCTTTATGGCGACGGAGGCATTATCGGGCCGGAGCTCACGGGTTCCAACCGGGCTAATCTGGATTATTTACTGGGTAACATCCTCGACCCGAGCGGCGAAATTCAGGATGATTACAAAATGGTGGTGGTCACGACCCGCGACGGGCGTACCTATGTGGGTAATGTGGCAAAGGAAACGGAACGGCAGGTTACCCTTCGCATCGTTGGCCAGGATGCGGTTGTTATCAACAAATCGGACATTCAAACGCGTGAAGTAACCCCGGCTTCCATGATGCCGACCGGACTACTGGAAAATTTATCTGACAAGGAAGTGACGGAGCTGATCGCGTACCTGAAAACGACTTCACAAATAAGTGCTCAGGCGAAGTAGACAATATAGTATAAAAACAGTAATTAATTGTAGCATAACGACTTTTGACCTATATTAATACTCAAATCAAAAAGTCGGGACTATGCGATCAGGTGTTAAGGTACTCGTAGCTCTTTTTGCTTTTTCTTTATCCGTTCATTTTTTGCAGGCCGAGCAACCTGCCACATTGAAAATCGGCGCCGCTGCCCCGGATTTTAACTTGCTGGGTGTCGATGGCAAGCGTTATTCGTTGAAAAGCTTCGCATCGGCAGATGTCCTGGCCATTGTATTTACCTGTAACCATTGTCCCACGGCGCAGGCTTACGAGGAACGGATCAAACGCATTACGGCTGATTACAAAGCGAAAAAGGTAGCGGTCGTTGCAATCTCGTCGAACGACCCGAAAGCGATCCGGCTGGATGAACTAGGCTACACCGATTTGAGCGATACGTATGCGGAAATGAAGCTGCGGTCGGAAGATATGGCTTACAATTTCCCCTATCTTTTTGACGGTGACGACCAAAAAATCGCAAATGCATATGGCCCGGTTGCTACCCCGCATATTTTCATTTTCGATAAAGCAAGAAAACTTCAATATAACGGCAGGATCGATGATGTGGAGAAGCCGACGGGAACGCCAAAAAACCTGGACGCCCGCAATGCGCTGGATGCATTAGTTGCCGGCAAGCCGGTGCCGGCACCGACTACGAAAACATTTGGCTGCTCTATGAAGTGGATCTCCAAAGAACATGGTGTTCAGGATGAGCAAGCGGGATGGGCGAAAGAGCCGGTGAACCTCGAAACCATCGACGAGGCAGGGATTAGGGAATTGATTCAAAATAAATCGGATAAACTCCGGCTGATCAACGTTTGGGCCACCTGGTGCGGCCCCTGCGTTACCGAATTCCCGGATTTCATGACGATGCACCACATGTACCGCGGCCGTGATTTCGAATTTATCTCGATCAGTGCGGACAGTCCGGATAAGAAGCCGAAAGCGCTGAAATTCCTGCAGGGAAAGTTTGCTTCCAACAAGAATTTTATTTTCAATATCGAGGATAAATATAAGCTGATTGAAGCGGTAGATCCGAAATGGCAGGGTGCTTTACCCTATACTTTGCTTGTCGAACCCGGCGGAAAGATCGTTTATTCGGCACAGGGGCCTATCAATCCGGCAAAAATGAAAAAGCTCATTGTTGAGAATAAATACGTAGGCCGGTATTATTAAACGTTCAAACAACTTTTAACAGAAATTCATGGAAGATCAAGACTTTTCAAGACGCAGGTTTTTAGGAACCACGGCACTCGCAGCTGCTGGTCTGGCATTGGTACGTACACCGATTTTTGGTGCGCCGGCCATTATTAAAAACCTGGGCAAACCGAATTCCCTTTTTAATGGCGTACAGGTTGGCGCGATTACCTATTCCTGGCGCAGCCTTCCGGGCAGTGCGGAGGATATATTGAAATACTGCATTGAATGTAATATCAGCGCGATCGAACTCATGGGGCCTACGGCCGAATCATTTGCGGGTGCGCCGGAAGCACCTCCACGTCCAAGCTTTGCACCCGGACCCGATGGCAAACGTCCGGAAATGACGGATGAGCAAAAGGCGGCTCAGAAAGAATATGGCACAAAACTGGCCGAATGGCGGGCAAAAGTGTCGATGGATAAATTTGCTCAGTTGAAAAAAATGTATAATGCGGCAGGCGTGAGCATTTATGGCTACAAGCCGAGCGCGCTGGGTGTAAACAATACCGACGCAGAAGTGGATTACGCATTCCGGGCGGCGAAAGCGTTGGGAGCAAATCAGGCTAATGTAGAGTTGCCAAACGATGCTGCGCAAACGAAACGACTCGGTGACATTGCTGCTAAAAACAAGGTGTATGTAGGTTACCACGGTCACACGCAGCAAACACCGACCTGGTGGGATACGGCGCTCGGACAGTCGAAATACAATGCGATGAACTTTGATATGGGACATTATGTCGCTGCTGGCTTCGATCCGATCCCATTAATAGAAGCAAAGCAGGACCACATTGTGAGTATGCACGTGAAAGACCGGAAAAATAAGGAGCACGGCGGCGCCAACGTGGTATGGGGCGAAGGCGATACGCCCATCACCGCGGTACTGGAGCTTATGCGGGCAAGGAAATACAAATTTCCGGCAACCATCGAGCTGGAATATGAAATCCCAGCAGGCTCAGATCCTTTGAAGGAAACGGCTAAATGCGTAGAGTACGCGAAAAAGGCGCTGGGGGCGTAGGGTTTGGGTTAATGAATTAACAGAAGTGCGTCGGCTGATTCAGCTGACGCACTTTTCGGTTTTATGCCCTTTCGTTCAGAAATGGATTTACGATCGCGGCAGTTGGTGCTCGCCGCAGTTGGTGTTTCGCCGCAGTTGGTGTTGTCACCAACTGCCCGCCAAGCGAGACGATGTGACTTTTATGGTTGTGAAACGTATCAAGTTAGTAAATCAACTAGCCTGACATGTATCACCATCACATCCAATTTTTCACAGCCACCAATCTCTGGTGGAAGAAACTTCTACTTCAGGATAAATACAAGGATATTGTAATCGACAGTCTTCGTTTCCTGGTTGAAAAGCAAAGAGTGAAAGTGCATGCTTTTGTCATCATGCCCAATCACATTCATTTAATGTGGAGGATTGATAAAGCGTTCCTTCTTCAGGATGTTCAACGTGATTTCTTAAAATTCACTGCACAGCAGATTAAGTTCGACTTACTGGATTCTGATCCTGAACTTCTTGCCCAGTTCGAGGTAAATCTGCGCGATCGGAGATATCAATTCTGGGAGAGGAACCCGTTGAGTATTGATTTGTATTCACCTTGGGTTTTGAAGCAAAAGTTACGTTACATTCATCGGAATCCGCTTCAAGAGAGATGGAAGTTGGTTGATGATGAATGTGATTATTGGTATAGCTCGGCAAGATTTTATTCCTCGGGGATTGATGATTTTGGCTTTTTGACACATTACCAGGATTAGCGCGCCCGGCCGCGCGATGTCGATCGCCGCCCCGCGGGCCGCCGCCCCGCCGCCGCCCCGCCGTTGTTGGTGTTGTCACCAACAACAACTCTATTTAGGTGTATAGTGGCGGTTTGTTGGTGACAACACCAACAAATGTCATCCTAAATATCTTTTCGTACGAAATATTTCCTACCTTTGAGGCGTTAGGTAATAAATGCGATTTTTTAATGGAACCGACGAAATCAGAATTGGAAATACTGCAGGTGCTTTGGGAGCATGGACCATCGACCGTGCGGTTTGTAAATGACAAATTGAATGAGGAAAAACGTGCAGTACAATACTCCTCGACGTTGAAACTCATGCAGATCATGGCGGAAAAAGGCATTCTCGCCAGAGATGAAAGCAGTATGAAGCACATATATAGTCCGGCGGAGGAAGAAGATAAGACAAAAACAGCCTTGCTGGAACGCTTTGTGGACTCGATGTACAAAGGTTCAGCGGCAAGTTTAGTAATGCAGCTTTTTGGTAACAAAAATACGTCTTCGCAGGATCTCGACGAGATCAAGGATTTTCTGAAAAAGCTCGATAAATGATTCATTAGAGTCCACCTGAATTAATCGAATAGCCATGGAAGTTGAAATCGTAAATCAACCGTATTTTGAAAAATTCATCCGTACGATGTGCCTCACATTGATGCATTCGCTCTGGCAGGGGCTGATCGTGGCGATACTGGCGGGCGCGATCCTGCTGTTTACGAAAAAGGCCAAACCGGTGCTCAGGTATAATCTGCTGGTGGTATTATTAGTAGGATTTATGTCGGCTGCTTGCTTCACATTTACCATATTGATGCAACAGGAAGATCGGCCAATGAGCGTTCCCGGGTTAAGTATTTCGAACTTTTCTACGGTAAAACTGACGGATTCGACCCAGGTGGCCGGAAGTGTAAATACGAACCTGGTCGATGTCATCCGGGAATTTTGTGTCGAGCATTCACGGCTCATCGTTGCATGCTGGTTTTTGATGTTTGCATTTAAAAGCTTCCAGGCGGTAGCGGGTTTTTTGTATTTGAAAAAAATAAAGAGTCATAACATACACGAACCTGTAAAAAACTGGAAGACCAGGTTTGCCTGTTTAGCGGAGAAATTGCGCGTGAATCGGCAGATAAGGCTGATGGAATCGGGAAATGTAATGGTTCCGATGGTTATAGGATTTTTTAAGCCGATTGTGATGGTGCCGCTGGGAATGCTGGCAAATCTTCCGGCCAGCCAGGTGGAAGCCATTCTTTTGCATGAGCTGGCGCATATCCGGAGGAAAGATTATTTCGTGAACCTCATCCAGATATTCTGTGAGAATGTGTTCTTTTTCAATCCGGCTTTACTCTGGATCTCCTCTCTGATCCGGGAAGAACGTGAGCATTGCTGCGATGACCTTGCCATTGAAGTGTTGCAGAGCAAGACTTCATTCGTTCAGGCTCTGGTCTCATTTCAGGAGTATAACCTGGCCACCTCTTCCGTTACGATCGCGTTTTCCAAAAAGCGTAATCACCTGCTGGACAGGATCAAGCGAATTATTAATAACAACAATAAACCTTTAGATGCCATGGAAAAATTATTTGTAACAATCAGTTTAGTCTCAGCCGCAGTACTGTCTGCCGCCGTCTCACACGTTAACCCGGAAATGGGTAAAGCGATCGTTTCACACAAACAAAAACAGCAGATTGTGGCTCAGGCTCCATTGAAGATTGTGCTACCTGAAACGATAACCGATACTTTACCAAAAAAAGGGAAGCAAAGTGAGATCAGCATTCATTCCGCAAATGTGTATACTGCCACGGAAGGAGTGAGTACTTATAATGTACATATGGATGGAAAAGCCTATGACATTGTCCAAAAAAATGGCAGTATCATTGATCTGAATATTGATGGTAAACAAATCCCCGAAAGTGAAATAGCCTCGCACCAGGCGGAAATTGATAAGATTATTCAGGTTGTAAAAGTGGAGCATGAAAAGGCGGAGGTAGAGCGCGGCAAGGCGGATGAAAGGCGTAAAGAAGCGGAAGTGTATCGTAACGAGGCAGATAAAATGCGGAAAGAAGCGGAAGTGCATCGTAATGAGGCAGATAAAATGCGGGGAGAAGCAGATAAGAGGCGCGCCGAAGCAGATGAAATGCGTAAAAGTGCGGAAGCCCACAGGGTTATAGCTGACAAACACCGCGAGGAAGCCGAGCAAATGCGTAAAGGTGCGGAGAAGGAACGCCAGGCTTACGAGAAAATGCAGAATGACCTGATTAATGATCTGAAGGAAGCGGGCATTATTACAGGCACGACAAATCTTTCCTACCGGCTTACTCAGGATGAGTTGGTTGTGAATGGCCAGAAAGTTTCTGCGGCGTTACACCAAAAAATAAAAGCCAGGTACATTCAGGACCGGGCGGTGGAGATGGTATATAATTACAAAGGAAGAACCGGGTATACTACAACTGGATTTATTTATACAAAATAACGGGAACAAACGGGCTGGGGACACTACCCGGCCCGGTAACGAACAAGTATAACATTCCTGCTGCCGCATTTTAATGGAAGTCGTCACGAAATGCATTGCTTCCATGGATCGCAGAATTTTTATCAAAAGTACAGGGACCCTCGTCGCGGCGGCATCGCTGGCCGCACCGGGTTTTTCACTTTCCGTCCCTCCTAAGAATAAGCTTCCTAAATGGAAAGGCTTTAATCTCCTTGATTTTTTCTCGCCGGATCCTAATTCCAGTCGGAAGGCAACTGCTGAAGAGCAGTTTAAATGGATGCAGGATTGGGGCTTTGATTTTGTGAGAATTCCAATGGCGTATCCAGCATATTTGAAATTCGACAGAAGCCGGAATATTACCGAGGAAGAAGTTTATCAAATTGATCAGCAGGCAGTTGATAAGATTGACAAACTTGTTTCGACCGCACATAAGTACAACATGCACGTCAGCCTGAACCTCCACCGGGCGCCCGGCTACTGCGTGAATGCAGGATTTCATGAGCCTTACAATCTCTGGACAGACCAGAAAGCCTTGGATGCATTTTGTTTTCACTGGAATATGTGGGCAAAAAAATATAAAGATGCGACTCCAAAGCAGATCAGTTTCGATTTGCTGAATGAGCCAAGTATGCGGGCGGATATGAACGATCAGCATTCAAAACGGTCTTCGGTGCCTGGTGATGTTTACCGAAAATTAGCCGTTGCAGCTTCTGCGGCGATCAGGAAGGAAAACCCGACGCATTTAATCATCGCGGATGGGAATGATGTAGGGAGTTCCGTCATTCCTGAAATAGCGGACCTGGATATCGGTCAGAGTTGCCGGGGTTATCATCCCGGGATTATTTCGCATTACAAAGCGCCGTGGGCGATGAAGGATACCGAAAATCTGCCGCAGCCTAAATGGCCCGGACAGGTTGGCAATCAGTATCTGAGCCGCGCCATGCTCGAAAAGTTTTACAAACCCTGGATTGACCTGGTAGGAAAAGGGGTGGGCGTACACTGCGGGGAATGTGGCTGCTGGAACAAAACGCCTCACGATGTGTTCCTCGCCTGGTTCGGAGATGTACTCGATATTTTATCGTCGAATGGCATTGGTTTCTCGCTCTGGGAATTTTCGGGCGACTTTGGAGTGCTTGATTCCCGTCGGGATGATGTAGTTTATGAAGACTGGCACGGACACAAGCTGGATCGGAAACTGCTGACCTTGATGCAGAAACAGTAGCCGATGTTTCCGGCCTATCGATCCGGCAGCGTGTAAACGCCTGCCGGATCTTCATTGCAGCTCTGCAAGTAATCCTCTCAGGTTTAAGCTTTTGGTATACATTTCAATGGAGCCGTCGGGCAGGTAGTTCCAGAACTCTTTGGGTCTGTCCCAATACAGCTCGACTCCGTTTTGATCGGGATCATTCAGGTACAATGCCTCGGAGACACCGTGGTCGCTGGCGCCGGACAATGGATATTCCGCTTTTAATAAACGGTTAAGAATAGCCGCCAGATCCTTTCGGGTAGGGTACAGAATGGCGGTATGGAACAGACCTACGCCGTGCTGGCTTGCGGGTGGTGAATCTTTACTATACCACGTATTCAGACCGATATGATGGTGGTAACCCCCGGCAGAAATGAAAACAGCCTGATCGCCATACCGGGTCGTGATTTCAAAGCCCAGTAAACCACAGTAAAAATCCAGCGAACGTTCCAGGTTGGCAACTTTCAAATGTACGTGGCCGATTCGGGTTAATGCAGGCAGTTTGTAATCTTCCGGTTCCATATGAGAGGATCTTTTAATTTGTGAATCAATTACATTTAGTTGCGGTAAAAAATTCCGGAAGTGCCCTTTAACAAGAAGTCTGTCAAAAATTATCTCAACTGAATGAATCGCCGAGAAGCATTATCCTCTGTTCTGGCCGTAACAGGAACCGGACTTTTACCTATGCCAGCACCGACCAAAAAGGAACCGTCTTTTATTTATTCCCTCAACATGAGCACGTTGCGGGGGCACAAACTCGGATTCAGAAAAGAATTGGAAGTTGCTTCCAAAGCGGGATACGGGTCAGTTGAGATCTGGATCAACACTTTGCAGGATTATCTTAAAAACGGAGGCACACTGCCCGAAGCCAGGCGGATCGTTGAGGATCTGGGCCTGAAAGTAGAAGACGCCATCGGATTTGCTACCTGGATCGTAGATGACGAAACTGCCCGCGCCAAAGCACTTGACCAATTAAAAATGGAAATGGAGCAGTTGGCGCAAATAGGTTGTCCCCGAGTGGCGGCCCCTCCCATGGGCGCAACTACCGGAGCTCCATTAGATCTTAAAAGGGTAGCGGAACGGTACCGTACGATCCTCGAACTTGGTGACAAAACGGGCGTTGTGCCGCATTTGGAACTATGGGGTTTTTCAAAAAACCTGAGCCGGGTGGGGGAGATACTTTATGTGGCGGTGGAATCCGGACACCCGTCTGCGCGGCTACTCATGGATGTCTATCATTTACATAAAGGCGGCTCGGGAATGGAAAGTGTAAAAGATGTGGGTAAACCGCTCATCGAGATTTTTCATATGAACGATTATCCGGCGACGCCGCCACGAGAAACGATTACGGATGCAGACCGCGTGTATGCAGGTGACGGGATCGCGCCATTGAAAGATTTGCTTAAATCACTAAAAGATCCGGACAAACCCATTATTTTGTCATTTGAAGTATTCAACCAGGGATACTATGCTCAGGATCCATTGCTCGTGGCAAAAACGGGTTTGGCGAAAATGAGAAAAGTGGGAGAGCGAGTGTGAATAAATTAATTCATCCATGCATTTTATTAAACACCTATGAGTGAGGTAAAACTGAAACTAGATAACCGTGGAAGAGGAGGATTTTACCTTGAAAAAGACGGAAAGCAAATTGGGGAAATGGTAGTAGGTTTGAGCGAAACCACATTGACAGTTTATCACACGGAAGTAGACCCTGAAATGGAGGGCCAGGGATTTGCAAAAAAAATGTTCGACGAAATGGTAAGCTACGCGAGAGATCAAGAGCTGCTTGTTATGCCGCTTTGTGAATACGTGCACGCCCAGTTTCGCAGGCACCCCGATGATTTCGCAGACATTTGGAAAAAGTGAAACCCTTATTCGGGTTTCTCAATTCAATCCTTCGGTACAGGTAAATAGACCATAAATGTAGATCCCTCGCCGGGCGTACTTCTGGCAGTAATGTAGCCGTGATGGTTTTGAACAACCTTTTTGCAAAGAGCTAACCCAATTCCCGACCCGGCAAATTCACTGCGTCCGTGCAGCCGCTGGAACATCTGGAAAATCCGGTCAAGATAAGTTTCCTCGAAACCGATCCCATTATCTGATACTTCCACGCAAATATATGACTGATCGTCGAGCAGCTTCGGGATCCGCGATTTTTCATTCTCGTCGACGACGCGGAAGGAAATGTTTATTTCGGATGGTATCTCCGGTTTTCTGTATTTGATCGCATTACTGAGCAGGTTCTGAAAAAGCTGCGTCAATTGCGAGGAGATGCCCCAAACAGCTGGAAGTGGCTCGACAGTAATGTTGGATTTCTGCTCCTGGATCGAAATTTCCAGATCGGCCAGAACGTCTTTTACAACCTGATTTAAGCCTACCGGCTGAAAATTTCCGTCGTGAGTGGAGAGCCTGGAAAACGCCAGCAGGTCGTCGATCATCGCCGACATCCGTTTTGACGCATCCTGAATGCGGCTGAGCATAAATGCGCCGTTCTCATCTAATTCTTTTGAATAAACAGCTGATAATCTGGACCCGAAAGATTGAATCTTGCGGAGGGGTTCCTGCATGTCGTGGCTGGCTGCGTAAGCAAATTGTTGCAGGTTATTGTTTGAATTAATGAGTTCCAGATTCGTCTGATACAATTCTTCGGTACGCTGCTGGACCCGGCGTTCCAATTCGCTCGCAAGCTGCCGGTACTTCTCCTCACTTTTCCGGAGTTTTTGTTCCGATTCGATGCGGTCGGTAATGTCCATTACGATCCCCGAAATGGTTTTAGTATTTCCGGAACTGTCGAACAGATATTTACCAATTACCCTGATCCAGTGGATCGAACCATCTATCCAAACAAAACGGGCTTCGTATTTCAGATCGCCGGTTTTTTCGGCTATACTGTATGCATCCAGCCTCGTTTGCAGGTCATCCGGATGAACATGATTAATGAACATTTCGCGCGTAATATTCAACTCTTCTCGACCTGTAATAATCCTCGCCATCGTCGGAGAATGGATGATCACATTCGAATCCGCATTGATCAGAAACGATCCGGCTCCTGAGCCTTCGATGGTCATCGCTGCCTGCTGGTCAGCCCATGTCACTTTTTCCTGATTGCTGATCTCATAGGTAATATCCCGCGACACGCCCGAAAAACGGTAAGGGGTTCCGTCGGTTGTAAAATAGGCCTGCCCGCGGCAGTGCAGCCACCTCAAGATCTTATCAGTAGCCCCAACAGTCCGGTAGCGAATGTCATAGAGATTTCTCAGATCAGGATTTAATGCATTCGCAACTGCCGCTTTTACGCGTTCACGGTCTTCATAATGAATGTGTTGCATTAAGTTTTCAAACGTCAGCTCTTCTTCCTTCGGATTCCCGTAAAGCTGTTTACAGCGGTCGTCGAATGCGATCGTCTGTTTTACAGGATCCGTATTCCAGATTCCGAGCTGAGCGGCTTCCAGGGCAAATGTCAGATTCTCCTCACTTTCACGATGTGCCTTTTCAGTTTTCAATTGCTCTGTCAAATCCCTCATGGAACCTACCATTCTTACTGGCCTATCGTCAACCTTAATGGTGTAACCTCTGTCGTGCACGTTCGCATATGAGCCGTCGGAACGTTTGAACCGGTAATAATCCGACCAGTTATTTTCGCCATTATCAATAACCGTATGAATATTCCGGATCACTCTGTCCTGATCATCGGGATGAATACGCTCGTACCACGAATCGGGCCCACTTTTGATTTCTTCGGACGCGTAACCAAAAATCGATTCCATTCCTTTATTCCACCAGACCGTGCCATTTACCAGGTCCCAGTCCCAGATCACATCATGTGTCGCTTTGGCGACCAGTTCAAACCGTTCAATAGCAACCAGTAAATCGTCTTTGTTCTCTTTGTACGTATTAATCATGTCTAAAAATAAGCCCTCAGCGTTTTTGGTAAAATCTTTAGCAAACCTTCATCCGTCGTAAAAATAGGGATATTCATGCAAAGTAAATGTCGGTTACTGCCGCGTATCGTGTTTAAATCGCGATTAAGTAAAGACAGTTGAATATTCGCTTTTACTCGCAGATCATTTCCGACAATTCCAAAACGAGAACGGACCATCATGCTCAAATCAACGATTCACTTTCTGCTCGCAGGGATTTTGCTTCTTACCGGCTTTACGGTTGTGCCATTCCAAAAACGGGTATCACTTTTCGACGGCAGATCTTTTAATGGATGGGAAGGGGATACGGTAAAAACCTGGAAGATCGAGGATGGTGCGCTGGCAGGAGGCTCGCTGCAGGAAACAGTGCCGCACAATGATTTTCTGTGTACAAAAAAGACTTATTCGAATTTTATTCTTAAAGTAAAGTTCAAGCTAACCGGCAGCGAAGGGTTCATTAACACAGGTGTGCAATTCCATAGCATACGTGCAAAAGATCCTGCTTATGAGATGGTCGGCTATCAGGCAGATCTTGGGGATAAATACTGGGCGAGCTTATATGATGAATCAAGAAGAAACAAAACGCTGGCGGCTCCCGATTCAGCGACGGTCCATAAAATCCTGAAAACGAATGACTGGAACGACTACGAAGTTCGAAGTGAGAATGGGCGCATTCAATTGTTTTTAAATGGAAAGCAAACGGTTGATTACACCGAACCGGACAAATCCATTCCGCAAAAAGGCATTATCGGCCTGCAGATACATGGCGGCGGGAAGGCGAAAGTATATTATAAAGACATTTACATTCAAGAACTCTGAGGTTAACGCCAGCTTTTGAGCAGTCTTCGGATCACAACGATTTCGGCGGTATGATAGGCATTGTGGTCGGCAATAAGTAATGCTTCCCTCAAAAGCGTCTGGCCGCTGCCCCAGGGAAAGGGTTTTGTCAGGTCGTTGTTTTCATCTTTTAAAAGTTCGAAAAATCGTTTCCGGTCTTGTTGAATTTGTTCCAGAGATCTTTCCCACGTTTCATCATCAACTTCCGTAACGGGATCTGACCAGTAATCATCCGGCCATTTTAACTCATGGTAATCATCAGAAGTGGAAAAGTCGACAATGTCTTTTTGGGCAATTCTCAAATGGTCAACCAGTTGCCAAATGCTGTAAGGCAAATTCTCAGGTGTTTTACCGCGAAGGTTGGCCGGTAGATCTGCAACCGCATCTTCAAAAGTTACATGTGCATGGCCATTTATAGTAAGTGAAATAAGCTCGTCGACAAGTTTTTTTCGTTGGTCTTTTTCCATTAAGCATCAATAATTTAGGTACGCGAATCAAAAGATTTTTAATTGTTTATTTTAGTGAAATCATCCCATTCTAACCTTTTTCTGATTGAACTATGCATCGTACGCGTCGGAAGTTTCTCAAAAATGTGACTGCGGCATCTGCTTTTCTGGCAACAGAAAGTATCGCAAAGCCATTCAATATTATAAAAGATCTTAAAAAAATCAGTCCCAATGACAAGATCCGTTTTGCGACGATCGGCATGGGGATCCAGGGACATCAGGATACGCGTGCCGCATTGCGAAGTTCGCCGGACTTAGAATTCGTAGCTGCCGCGGATTTGTATGACGGGCGACTGACACGGGTGAAAGAACTGTTTGGAAAGGAGGTTTCCACGACAAGAGATTACCGTCAGATCATTGACCGCAAGGATATTGACGCGGTTTTGATAGTCACACCGGATCACTGGCACGATCACATTACCAAAGCGTCGCTCAAAGCCGGAAAAAATGTGTACTGCGAAAAACCAATGGTACATCACATCGACGAGGGACTTTCTGTGATTGATGCATGGAAAAAGTCAGGTAAAACCATGCAGGTCGGGAGCCAGTCGATCAGTTCTGCTGCCTACAAAGAGGCGAAACGAATGGTGCAGGCAGGCGACATTGGCGATATTAATTTTGTCGAATCCAATTACGATCGTTTTAATGCAATCGGCGCCTGGAATTATTCGATTCCGACCGATGCATCTCCTCAAACTGTCGATTGGGAAACGTATCTGGGTGACGCCCCGAAAGTACCATTCGATGCAAAACGTTTTTTCCGCTGGCGCAATTACCGCGACTACGGCACCGGCGTTGCAGGCGATTTATTTGTGCATTTGATCACCGGAGTGCATTTTGTGACCAATTCACTGGGCCCCGAACGTATACTTTCTTCCGGCGAGCTGAGTTACTGGAAAGACGGCCGCGATGTGCCCGACGTTCTGGTCTCCATTTTGGATTACCCCAAAACGGATGTGCATACCAATTTCCAAATGGTTCTGCGGGTCAATTTTGCCAATGCGGGATCTATCGAAAACAACACCCGGATCGTCGGTACAGAAGGACAGATCGTTTTCACAAACAGTAATTTGATCCTCAATCAAAAGAAGCTTCCAAAGGCACCGGGTTTTGGGGGATACGATAGTTATAACACCTTTTCGGAAGCGGAACAAAAGGAATTTAAAAGGCAGTACGATGCGCAGTATCCGGAAGATACGCGAAAAGCGGATCCAATAAAGGAACTGAAATTTGAAGCACCAAAAGGTGATGATCCTCACGCGAACCATTTCCGCGATTTTTTCGAAAATGTAAGAAAAGGAAATGTGGGTACGATTGAAGATCCCGTATTCGGCTTCCGCGCCGCTGCGCCGGTACTGGCTTGCAACGAAAGCTATTTCAGCAAGAAAATCGTCCATTGGGATCCCGTTGCCATGAAGATGAAGAAAAAGTAAGTCCTTGATAACATGTCCCCGAATCACTTTCAAATACAACCGCATCACATGAAGTACATTAACCTGACGATTGCATTCGCTTTCTCCATTGTAACGACTTTCGCCCAGACAGGAAAAGTTCTGGATAACCTGTCGCTCCCATCGAAGCTGCTGAAATCCGAAAGAAAATTTGCGATATATCTTCCGCCCGATTACGCTACTTCCGAGAGAAGCTATCCGGTACTTTACCTTTTGCATGGCGCGGGCGATAATCATACCGGCTGGGTACAATTCGGCGAAGTTCTGAATATCACCGATAAGGCGATACGTGACGGCAGCGCAACGCCGATGATTATTGTAATGCCGGATGCAGACACGGGAAGGAGGGGTTATTTCAACGATGTAAAAGGCGACTGGCCTTATGAAGATTTCTTTTTTCAGGAGTTAATGCCTTATGTGGAGAAAAAGTACCGCATTAAAGGTGAAAAGCGGTACCGTGCAGTGGCGGGGCTTTCTATGGGGGGCGGCGGTACTTTCATGTATGCGCTCCACCATCCTGAACTTTTCTCGTCAGCTTGTCCGCTGAGTGCTTCCACTGGTCCCATTACCATCGAAGACGCCAAAAAGAACCTAATCCGCACCAATCCTACTGTTCACGATTCTACTGTTACGAACTACTATAACCGGCATAGTGCACTCGCATTGATCAATAACATGCCCGATGCAAATAAGAAAGCCATTCGCTGGTTTATTGACTGCGGGGATGACGATTTTCTTTATGAAGGTAACAGTCTGGTTCACATTGCATTGCGGAAGAAGGAGATTCCGCACGAATTCCGCATCCGAGAAGGGGCACATAACTGGACCTACTGGCGGGAGTCACTTCCCAATGTGTTAAGTTTTGTTTCTCAGGCATTTCATCAGTATTGAGGGGTATGATTCAGGATATTTTGCCGGGGATAAAACAGTTTGATCTCACCGGAAAAGTGGCGATCGTTACGGGTGGCTCAAAAGGCCTGGGTCTGGCCATGGCCGCCGGGCTGGCTTCGGCGGGGGCCAACATTTTGCTGGTGAACCGGAACGCCCTGGAAGGGGAAAGGAGCGCGGCGGAACTTTGCATTTCGTTTGGTACCCGTGTCTTATCTTATGCCGCTGACATTACGAAGAAAGAGGATACCGAGGCAATGGCCAGATTTGCAGTTGAAAATCTGGGACAAATCGACATTCTCATTAACAGCGCAGGAATCAACATCCGCGGACCTATTGACGAGCTGGATCCCTCTGATTTCAATAAAGTAATGGAAGTAAATGTAAGTGGCACGTGGCTTTCGTCGCGTGCCGTTACACCGTATATGAAAACCCAAAAACATGGCCGGATCATCAATCTGGCCAGTACATTAGGTTTAGTCGGGCTTGCAAACCGGACACCTTACACGGCAAGTAAAGGAGCGGTAGTCCAAATGACCAGGGCTCTTGCATTGGAACTGGCACCTTTTAATATTATGGTGAATGCCATTTGCCCGGGTCCTTTTTTAACTGAAATGAACATCCCGATCGCCGAAAGCGAAGAAGCAAAAGATATCATTCTCGGCGCGACGGCATTAAAGCGCTGGGGCCATCTGCGGGAAATCCAGGGAGCTGCCATTTTCCTCGCGAGCGATGCGGCGAGTTATATGGTCGGCTCGATACTTACGGTTGATGGCGGCTGGACAGCCAGGTGAGAAGTTACCTGGCTGTTATTTTCAGTTTTTCCCAACATTGCTTTGTTATTTTCGATCAGTTCGTTAATGCTTGCTTTAAGCTTTTCGAGCTGTTTAACTGACTTCTTTAATTCCTCATTTTCCAGTTTCAGCGTTTTTGCCGATTCAATCAAATGCGGAATGAAGCCGGAATAATTCACGGACTTCATTCCGTCTTTGTCAGTATGCGCCAATTCCGGGAAAATGGCTTCAATCTTCTGCGCAATTACCCCGGTTTGCAGCGACTGGTCCGTCTTAGGATCTTCAAGTAATCGTTGTAACCTTTGGCATTACTGATTTTAGTTAGGCTGTTATCTAAAGTTTTAAAGTCGCGTTTCAAGCGGCGGTCGGAAGTTTGTATTAAAGCTCCATGAAAGAGGCCTTGACCAGCAGAGTTAACCCAGAATCTCCAATTATTGCCGATGAAGATTCCAACCTGATCATCTGCTTTCATACCTGCGAATGCGTTTGGCTGTTGCTGAGAATCGTTAAAAAATAGGCCGGCAGTTTTACCGTTTGAGGAATTCTCATTATGACATTACCAGTCGCATTTCAGGCAATTCCTTGAAAGCTGAATTGTTTTGGAGCTTGACAGTAGGCGAAGCAAAAGGTAACTGACAGTATAATTGCAAGGGAAAATTTCGTGGCTAAATCAGTTAGTTCCGAATTATCTTAATTGTCCTCTCTCCAACTACCCCTTTTATCCGCAGCAGATGCAAACCAGTTCTTGGCAGGACAATATCTTGCTTGGTTGCCGGATCTCGTTGTGTCATAATGGTTGTGCCATTTATGTCGACTAGTTCCAATGAGGAAATGCGATCGGGTAATCTCACTTCGACCTTTCCATTCGGCGTGGGATTTGGAAATGCGACAAATCGATCCAGATTTTCATTTTCAGGAACGACCGAGACGATTCTGCTCAATGTAAATTTCTCGTCGAAGTCGACTTGTTTTAGACGGTAGTAGCTCGTGGTCGTCAATTCCGAATCTGTAAATTGATAATCTTTCTCAGTCTCCTGATTACCGCCATCGACCCAGCCAATAGCATCGAAAAATTTTCCATCGACAGACTTCTGGATTTCGAAACCTTTATTGCTGACCTCCTGAACCGTCTTCCAGTTAAGCTGCGCATTTCCGGCACTGGTCAGATGTGCTTTGAAACTAATCAGTTTGACCGGCAGTGCTGATATACTAGTGGGAGTGAGCGTACCGATGACCCAGTTGACGCTCAGGTTTCCGACCGTGGCATTATTGGCTGCTCCGTAAATACCCGAAGGAGAGATTGTTTGTGGGAAGGAGACGTGCGCTGTTAATATCAGGGACAGAAATAGTGATATTGAAAGTGGTTTCATTTTTCTGTGGAGTTTGCTTTAGAAGAATTCGTATCGGCTCTTACATTTAATGGGGCTGTATCTGCCGAAAGTTTGGCAGCATTCAAAAGTGTATTGAGCTCTTTTCGAATGCCTTCAATTTCACCCGCCTGCGCCTTTAAAGCTTCGTTTTGCGCTTTCATGGAAGTATTCAAATTTTTTAGATACTCCACCGAAGCTTTCAACTCCTTCACCGACTCAATCAAATGCGGGATCAGCCCGGTATAATTCACCGACTTAAAACCCTTATCATCCGTTTTTACCAGCTCAGGAAAATGCGTCTCCACTTCCTGCGCGATCAACCCGGTTTGAAGTGTTTGGTCCAACGTGCTGTCTTTCCAGAAATAATGGTAACCATTCAGGTCAGTGAGTTTGGCGAGGCTGTTGCTTAGGGAAGCGAAGTTGCGTTTGAGGCGGAGGTCGGAGGTGTTGTAGTTGGAGCCTGAGATTGTTGCATTGCCATTATCATCTACCCAAAAAAGCCATTTGTCTTTGTTGAAAAAGCCAATCTCATTATCTGCCTTCATTCCGATAAATGTTTCTGGCAAACCTTTCGAGTTATCTAAGAAAATGCCTGCAGAAGTTCCGTTCGCGGAGTTTGGATTGTAACGAATTCGTGGACGACCGCCAATATCGAGTATATATTTAGGTTCCAAAACTATTGATCCTATTCCGAAGTTGCCGTTCCTTAGTATTGTAACAGCATTGGAGCGGTTGTCGTTTGATGATCCATTTCCGATTTGAAAAAGGCGGTCGGCAGATGCTGGACTTTTAGGATCTGGCTTGTCGGCAATGTCATTATAAGATCCCATTGCCATTGATTCGTAAGCGTATACCCAGTTGCCTGAACCCAATACAAAAGAATGAGCACCAACACTGTAATTTACATACCCTAATGCCGTTGAACTTGCGCCAGAGGCAGAGTTTGTCGTTCCGATTGAGACGGCTCGGTCACCAGTGGCAGATGAACTTGATCCCAGCGCTATCGATGTTTCACCATACGCCCTCGTATCTTCACCCATTGCAATTGAACTTCTTCCTATATTATGATCGTCCCATTGATCATTTGAAATGCTGCCAGCACGGAAAGCAGCCTTTCTTGGATACCATATCATGGCAACATGGTCAACTAATGGATCCAAAAAATCTCCTCCGCCTAGAACCCCCGTCTGCACGATAGGGTCATAGTTTATCCAACGATTGGCTTCTTTAGCATGGTAGGCCTCTGATGCCTCAGCAGCATGTAATGCATACGGAACACTCAGAATTTGAGTTGCCCCAAGATTCGTATAATTACTTCCGCCGGTAACATCAACTTCAACTTGGAGGAAATATTTCAAGTCGGCTTTCCACTCCATATCCTTGAAGACACCGTCTGAAACAGCTCCGCTGCCACATGCAACTGTAAAAATTCCAGACGATGAGGTGATGGGTTCATGCGTTTCCCTATAATGGATTGGGCCAAGCGCAGTGACTGATCGAATCGTTAGCCTCAGCGAAATCTTAGTATTCGAAATTACTTCTCCCGTAGCATTTCTGGCGACTCCCTGGAAGTCGAATGCTTGTGGGGCTTGTGCGTGTAGTCCGATTGCCAGTAGAAATACCAACAGGAGGGTTATCGTTGTTTTCATTGTATTTTTTGAACTGATTTTATTGTTAAAAATTGATTTGGATTTTGATGCAAATGGAGTTTTAGATTGGCTATTTAGAAGATGTTTCGAGTACTGAATTGCTGGTCAGTCTGTTGATCGCGGTTTCCAGCTTTTCCAAGCGCTTTAATGCAGTTTTCAGCGCATCATTCTCCGCAGTGACTTGCTGGTATTTTTTGTCAAGTTCCTTCACCGACTCAATCAAATGCGGGATCAGCCCGGTATAATTCACCGACTTAAAACCCTTATCATCCGTTTTTACCAGCTCAGGAAAATGCGTCTCCACTTCCTGCGCGATCAATCCGGTTTGAAGTGTTTGGTCCAACGTGCTGTCTTTCCAGAAATAATGGTAACCATTCAGGTCAGTGAGTTTGGGGAGGCTGTTGCTTAGGGAAGCGAAGTTGCGTTTGAGGCGGCGGTCGGAGGTTGTCAAAACTCCATTGATTACATGTGCGCTACCTTGATTATCAATCCAAAATGTCCATTTGTCTGTATGGTAAAAGCCAATCTCTGTGTTGGTTTTCATCCCTACAAAACCTTCCGGGCTCCCATTGGAATCATCAAAGAAAATTCCTGCGGTAGTTCCATTTGGAGACGCCGGATTGTGACGTATTCTTGGACGTGCTCCTATGTCGAGAATGTATTTGGGTTCCACTACATTTTTGCCGATTCCAACATTTCCGTTACCCAAGACTGTCATCGCATTAGCCCGAATGTTATCGATCACGCTACCCGCACCTATCTGAAAAATGCGCATTTGGCCAGTGTTCGGAATATCCGTAATATCGTTATTAAGGCCTACCACAAAGGAGCCTTCACCTTTTGCTACTGTGTTATATCCAGCTGCAAAAGATGCAGCCCCAACGGCTTTTGTATCAATTCCAAACGCGCTCGATATATCTCCTTTCGCTCTTGTGTTAACACCAAATGCGACCGACTGGTAGCCCATTGCGCTCTCGTCCCAATCCTCTCCGGCTCCTACGTACCCAGCTCTGAAAGCACCCTTTCTAGGATACCATATCATATTGTTTGTATTCTTAGAAATTGCTTGCAGGACTCCTCCCTGATTATCTTTTCCCGTTTGCACTACCGGATCGCCATCCTTCCATTTATCAGCCTGCCCCGCATGCAATGCGTATGGCACGCTTAAAAGCTGCGTTGCTCCAAGATCGATATAGTTACTTCCACCTGCTGCGTCCATTTCAACTTGCAGGAAGTAGCTACCAGCTGACCATTTAATGTTGGCGAAAGTATTCATTTGATTACTGCCAGCACCCACCGAAACGGTGAAAATGCCGCCATTTGAGGTTTGCGGTTTGTGGGTTTCCTGATAGACATTTGCACCGCCGGGAGATCCCTCGTGGATAGTGAGGCGGATTGATACCGCCGTGTTTGCAATGGTTTTACCGGCTGCGTCTCGTGCTACGCCCTGAAAACTAAATTGGTGTGGCGCCTGAGCCGAAAGTTGCACTACATGAAGGAGCAACAGAGAGAGGAGGAGTAACCTTTTCATAATTGAGCTGTTTTTTGTTTCAGCTAAAAATAGGTTACCGATTTACATGGGGCCGAAAGCGATTATTTCTCGGCGGGCAAAGAGTGAACGAAAGGTGAAAAAGCGGATTAAAAACGGATTAATTAATACACACTATGGCTACTATACGTTATGTAACTCATGGTTATTTTCTAAGAAAACATAGAAGGAAAGCTGGAATGCTTGTTTATGTAAATAATTTCATATCTTTTTGTACAGGCGGTCACATCAGCGTACCCCTACCTGGTAACCGCGCGTTTTTTTAGGTTTAGTACAAGAAAATGCAGCTTTAATCCCCCTCTAATTTTCAGGATCAAGACAGGTATCCTTGTGCCATTTGGCAACTGGATGTAAAAAATTTTGGCCAAAATTAAATGTGTAAAAAAGACACGTAAAGGTGGGATGCCGGAAACAGAAGCGTAATTACAAGCAGTTCATTTATACCAAGTTTAATTATTTTTTTTATCTACAATCTATACTTTAATCTATGAGAATTTCTAGCAGAAGAAGGGGTCGGAGTCTAATCCGGTGTTTTCATTCTCTTTTCATGGCCTTACTGGTCATAACTGCTGCGTCCGCTCAGGATGTCACAGTAAAAGGGAAAGTGAACGACGACCAGGGACAAGGGTTACCGGGGGTAAGTGTGGTGGTGAAAGGGACGTCGGTGGGTACTGTGACTGACCTGGAAGGTAATTATACGGTGAATGCGCCAGGTGCGGCAACAATTGTATTTTCATACATCGGCTATATCACGCAGGAGATCCCATTGGGGAATAAAACCAGCCTGGATGTAAAGCTGCTTAGCGATACAAAGGCACTTGAGGAAGTCGTTGTTGTGGGTTATGGTACGGCGAAGAAAGCGACTTTAACAGGTTCAGTAACGGCTGTAAAAGGCGGCGAACTTCAAAAAGCACCTGCCACGAACCTTTCCAACACTTTGAGCGGGCGTCTGCCGGGTGTATCTGCGGTGCAGGCGAGCGGCGAACCTGGTTACGACGGTTCTGCAATCCGTATCCGGGGAACTAACTCGCTGGGTAACAGCAATGCGCTGATCGTTGTGGACGGTGTTCCCAACCGTAGCGGAGGTTTGGACCGTTTGAATCCAGCGGACATTGAAAGCGTTTCGGTATTGAAAGATGCTGCTGCTGCGATCTATGGTTCACGCGCAGGTAACGGGGTTATTTTGATCACAACAAAAAGAGGTAAAACCGGAAAGCCTCAATTGTCCTATGACTTTAATATGGGTATGGGACAACCGACCCGTACACCGACGATGTCAAATGCAGCGGAATATGCCACGATCCGTAACGAATTGCAGATTTATGATAACCTGGCCGTGGGCGAGTGGCAAGGTGCTCTTCAAGGTTTTAATACCAATGGAACCTATACCAGAAAAGACAATGGTAATGTATTGAATGCGGTTTTTACCCCGACCGACATTCAGAAATTTCGGGACGGAACGGATCCTTTGATCCACCCCAATACCGACTGGTATGGCAGTGTGATACGAAAATGGTCTCCGCAGCAACGCCATAACCTGCAATTGACCGGCGGTAGTGACAACATCAAATACCTTGCTTCATTAGGCCATATCAATCAGGAAGGTAACTATGTGAATTCTGCGACAGGTTACAAGCAGTATGATATGCGTCTTAATCTGGATACGAAGATCAACAAGTATGTGAGTGCTAACCTGGGTCTGACTCTTCGCGAAGAATTCCGTCGTTTCCCGAATGGCGGTGGTGCGGGTGATATTTTCCGGATGTTGATGCGTGGAAAGCCGACTGAGATCGCGATCTGGCCGGATGGTCGTCCTGGTCCTGACATCGAAAACGGTCAGAACCCGGCGGTAATTACCACCAACACAACAGGTTATAATCACGATAAAAGAGATTATATCCAAACAAACGGGTCTCTTGAAATTCTTATCCCGGGTGTGGAAGGCCTGAAAGTGACTGCTATGGCGGCGATCGATAAACAATTACGTCGTCAGAAATCATTTCAGAAACCCTGGACACTGTATTTCTGGGATAAAAAGACTTACGAAGCAGATGGTACAAGCCCATTCCTCACTGGTACGGTTCGCTCGACATTCAGCGATCCCCGTCTGCAGGAAAATGCTTCACAGGAACTTTCGATCCAGTTAACCGGTCAGGTTTCGTATGAAAAGAGCATCAACTCCCACAATTTCAATGTGATGGCTGGTATACAGCGTGAAAAAGTGGATGCGGACGGGTTCTTTGCATTCCGCAGATATTTCATCTCGCCAGTTGTTGACCAGCTTTTTGCAGGGGGTAATCCTGAGCAGAACATCGACAACTTCGATCTTTTCAGCCGTGCGCGTTTGAGTTATTTCGGTCGTGCCGGTTATAATTACAAAGAAAAATACCTGGCTGAATTCCTTTGGCGTGTAGACGGTTCTTATGTATTTCCAAAAGACGGCCGTTTTGGTTTCTTTCCGGGAGTATCGGCGGGATGGAGAGTTTCAGAAGAGGATTTCTGGAAAAACAACATCAACTTCATGAACAATGTGAAGGTCCGTGGTTCATGGGGACAAATGGGTGCTGAGCCTTATTTCCTTGGAACAGAAAATCTTGCTGAATACCAGTATCTGTCAACAATGGCCTTTGGATCTTATGTGATAAACGATCAGGTTGCGAAGACGTTGCTTGAAACCCGTGTGGTCAATGAGAATTTCACCTGGGAGGTGGCGAACAACATGAACTTCGGTATTGAAGGTACTTTGTTCCATGACAAGATCGCATTTGAATTTGATTACTTTGTCAATAACCGTTCGAACATCCTGATCCCGAAAGCAGGTTCTACACCTTCCAGTGCAGGTATCGACGGAAAACTTCCACCACAAAACCTGGGTAAGCTGCAAAACAAAGGATGGGAGTTTAAAGTGAGCTACGATGGAAGCTCGGACGATTTCACCTATTCCGTGAGCTTGAATGGAGGGTATGCCAAAAACCAGATCAAATATTGGGATGAAACACCGGGAGCACCTGCTTATCAGCGTACAACCGGTATGCCTTACAACTCATTCCTTGCTTACCAGTATGATGGCGTGTTCAGAGATCAGGCCGAGGTGGATGCTAATCCATTGGATTACAGTGGAATTACCGGTACAATCCGTCCGGGTGATATGAAGTTTAAGGATTTGAATGGAGATAAAAAAATTACAGCGGATGATAAAAAGAGATCGGAGAAAACAAACCGTCCTCAGTTTACCGGAGGTGCTGCAATTAACCTGGGCTACAAAGCGTTTGATTTGTCGATTCTGTTTCAGGGTACTTTGGGAGGTCTTCAATACATCGGTCAGACAGAATCAGGTGACATTGGTAACTACCTGAAATATGCTTACGATCATCGCTGGACGATTGACAATCCAAGTTCTACCGAACCAAGGCTTGCCAATAGAAATAACACATACTATACCAATTTCGACAACGCTGGTGCTAATACCTATTATTTGAGAAGCAACAATTACCTGCGTCTGAAAAACATCGAGCTAGGCTACAACCTACCATCGGAAATCGGCAGCAAAGTTGGTTTAGGCAATCTGAGGGTGTATGTAAATGGACTTAACCTGTTCACTATTGATAAGATAAAAATCTGGGATCCGGAAGCGACTAATTCCAACGGACAATATTATCCGCAATCGAGAGTGCTAAACGCAGGTGTACGTGTAACTTTTTAAGGATTAACAAAAATGAAACTGAAATATAAATATTGGATATTTTTTGCATCACTAGGTTCGATCGGACTGGTGGCATGCGATACGGAATTTCTGGATGTAATTCCTCCGACTGAAATTCCAACAGAAGAAGTATGGAAAGAAGGAGCGTTGGCTGAGGGTTTTGTAACAGGCATTTACGCCGGTCTTCAGCAAGGTGGTTTGGGCGAGCAAATGCTTGCGTCGTTGAGCGACGAAGCAGTATTTACCCACACGGGCCGGAACATTAATACAGTCAATGAGGGAAGTTTGAGCCCTTCCAACCTGGGATGGGTGGATGATACCTATGGCTGGGGACCCATGTTTACCCGGATCCGGGCTGCAAACCAGGCAATTGCCAATCTGCCAGTTGCGACGTTCACAGATGAGACTTTGAGGGCCCGTTTGATGGGAGAAGCTTATTTCCTGCGCGCGTATTACTATCAGCAATTGGTTCGCTACTACGGTTCTGTGCCGATTATCACAAAGGTCTATAATCTGAACGAAGATTATTCCGTGACGCGCAACACGTATGAGGAATGTATCAACCGCATTGTTGTTGACTGCGATAGTGCAGCCTTACTGTTAAAAGGTAAAACCATTGCAAAAGGACGTGCGAGCGAAGCAGCTGCACTGGCATTGAAATCACGGGTGCTTTTATATGCTGCGAGCGATCTGCATGATATTCCGACAGCAAAAGCGAAATCGAGTGTGATCTCGGGCTATCCAAACCCGGAATTTCTGGGTTACGTTTCCGGTGATCGCAAAGCGCGCTGGCAAATAGCTCAGGTTGCTGCAAAGGCGGCCCTGGATGCTACGGACGGCGGTTATAAACTGAACCTGACCGCGCCGGTATCGGCTGAACAAGGTAAGATCAACTACACTTCGATTGCAATGGGCGGTGCGAGTGGTGATAAAACACTGGACGCTTCTGCTGCGAGTGAAATCATTTTCGGTCGTTATTTTACGCCAAGCTTAAACGAAGCTGCCCGTCAGGCAGGTTTGAACAATGGCCCGAACGGATACCACAACTGGGCTGGAAATACGCCGATCGGATTGCTGGTTGACGACTATGAAATGATGGACGGAACGAAGTTCGCCTGGACCAATCCAACTCATAAAGCAGCTCCGTATGTAAACCGTGATCCGCGTTTCTACGCTACGGTCATGTACGACGGCGCGCCCTGGAAACCACGTCCTTCCGATGCAAAAGATCCTGCAAATCAAATTCAGACAGGTTCTTACGATCTTTTGGATGACAAAGGCGCATTAGTGAACCGTAAAGGACTCGATACCCGCAGCAGCTCGATCGAAGACTGGAATGGTAGCCGTACCGGTTATTACATGCGTAAGTTCATTGACCCAAACCCTGCATTGTATGATAATACGGACCGCCAGAATATTCCATGGCCATTTTTCCGTGTGACCGAGAATGTATTCAACTACATTGAGGCGAGCATTGAACTGGGCCAGGATGCAATTGCACTGGAGTGGCTTAACAAGATCCGTTTCCGTGCCGGTATGCCTGCTTTGAAAGTAACCGGTGCGGCTTTGAAAGAAGCATATCGCCACGAAAAACGTATCGAGATGGCTTACGAGGAGCAACGTTACCACGATGCCCGTCGCTGGATGATCGCTCCGACCACATTGGGAAGACCATTGCAATACATTACGGTGATCGGTAAGTTCAAACCGGGTAAATCAATGAAGGAACCATATCATTATGATCCGACGGTGTACGATTATACTTATACTCCGATAGAAGAAAAATCGCACGAAAACCGGACTTGGGTAGACAAAATGTATTTCCGTCCTTTCAGCAGAGATGAAATCAACCGGAATGCAAAACTGGTTCAGAACCCAGGTTACGATAAGTAAGTTTTAATGGTAAAAACAAGAGAACCGCGCCTCGGAAGGTGCGGTTCTCTTGTTTTTTATATACTTTAAATTAAATGAAAACTGACCCAAAATCCTACAAATCGGGGAGTAGAGTAAACACTACTAATATGATAGACTTTTTTTAAGTTGTTGATTTTTAGTTACTTAGATATGTTGGTACAATCCTGTTAACAATTCAGGCAACAGTGCAGATGCACGAACAAATGAAAATCAATTGTCTAAAAAACGAAAGATCATGAAAAAGCTAATAGTATCGGCATTTGCCTTAACACTTATCTCTTTCGCCTCTGTTCAGGCTCAAACCACTCAGCAGGCAACGCAGCCGACCCAACAAGAGGCGGTAACAACACAAGAAGCGGCGACGACTGCTACCGAAGCGGCGACCACTGAAAAACCAGTAGTTGCGCAAAAAGCTTCAAAAGAAGATAAGGTTGTAGTGAAACCAGAAGACTTGCCGGAAGGAATTAAGAAAACCATTAAAGGCGAAGAATTTTCGGGCTGGACCGTCAAAAAAGCGTTTTTGGTAACAGAACCAAACAATACGCAATACTATGAATTACAAGTCGGGAACGGAAAAGAAAACGCCCGGGTAAAACTAGATAAAAACGGAAATAACGTAGGGTAATTAAAACAACCCAACCTCAAGTGAATCAAGCCGGAAAATTTTCCGGCTTTTTTTATGCTTTACAAACTATCTTTAATCTTTTCTAAACGCTTACTATTTCTGAATTTAAATGTACCTCTCTAAGTTTTATTCGCTGGCCTTAGTGGCTGCCGTTTTGAGTTTGTCCAATTGTTCACGCACTACTAAAACACCGAAATCCGCTACTGTCGCTAGTGTAGAAACAGATGCCGGGAAACAGTTATTTACGACGAATTGCGTGTCCTGCCATGCATTGGAACAAGAAGAAATCGGGCCCAGGCTTGGCGGGATTACCAGCCTGCTATCCGAGCAGGAACTGCTGGCATTTATTAAAAACCCAAACCAGGCGATTGAAAAAGGCGACAAAAGAGCCATTAACCTGACCCGCCGTTACAAGATGATCATGCCGCCGTTTGATTTCCTTAAAGATGAAGAAATCAAGTCCATTTTAGCCTATATCGGTCAGGAAACGAAGTTGCATGACATCAAGCCCTTGTATGTAAATACAAATAATGTAGCGGATTTACAGGAGCGTCTGGCAGCCCCGATCAAAGGTTCCGCACTCAGGATGGAGCTCGAAGACGTTATTACAATACCTGCATCGAGTGACAAAATGCCTCGTACCCGCATTGCCAATATGCGGCCTCATCCTGCTGCAAACGGAACTCTTTTCGTGAGCGATCAGAGAGGATTAATTTATCAGATTAGTGGCGGAAAGGCCAGTACCTTTCTGGATATCAGGCCCGTGGTCGAAAATTACATCAACGAACCTGGCTTGGGAACAGGTTTGGGCAGTTTTGCATTTCATCCCGATTATTTAAACAACGGGTTGATTTACATAACCCATACTGAGTCTTTCAAAGGAAAAAAAGCCGATTTTGAATTTCCTGATTCAATCAAGGTGGCCTTGCAATGGGTTGTTTCTGAATGGAAAATGAAGGATGTGAAAAGTTCGGTTTTTGAAGGATCCAGACGTGAACTTCTACGCATTAATGTGCCTGGCGTGGTGCACGGAACGCAGGATATCGGGTTTGTGCCGGATATTAAAAAAGGGGATCCCGATTATGGCTTGTTATATGTTGGAACTGGGGACGGTGGCTCCACGATTGCAAAACACCCGGAGCTTTGCTACAAAATAACCTCGCTTTTAGGGACGATCATTCGCATTGACCCGCTCGGGAACAATAGTAAAAACGGTAATTATGGAATCCCGGCGGACAATCCATTTGTTAATGAAAACGATCCGGCGACTTACAAGGAAATTTATGCTTATGGTTTTCGAAATCCGCACAGGTTGTCGTGGGATATGACAAATGGACGGAAAATGTTCAGTACGGAAGTGGGAGAGTCTAATTTTGAGGAGATTAATGTGATTGAGAAAGGCGGCGATTACGGCTGGAATGTACAGGAGGGTAATTACGGTATTTCTTCCAAAGACTTGAAAAATGTGTACAAACTTCCGGAAACGGAGTCTTCAAAAACCATCAGACCATTTGCATTATATGATCATTTTGATGGCAGTGCAATCAGTGGAGGCGCAGTGTATGAGGGTAAACTCGATGCTTTAAGAAACAAATACATACTCGGGGATATCGTGAGCGGCAGATTGTTTTATGTCAATATAGACAAAAATCTGAGCGACTCGACCATGCACGAACTCGCGATTGTTCAGGGAGGCAAAGAAGTTAACCTGGTAGACTTGTCCGGTTCGAAACGGGTAGATGTTCGGATCGAATACGATCGTTTTACCAGGGAAATGTATATCATGACTAAACCTGACGGCAAAATCAGGAGGATTACCAAGGCATATTTTGATAAAAAACCATGACCAGGTGCCGTTTATAAATTGCTGCGAACCGACAAATAACTGGAAAGCGAGTATTTGAAAGACTGAGACTATCTTGTTTTGCTGCCTGATTTTACACGCAGGCAGTGTAACTATCAGGCAGTCGTTTTCTCAAATATCATCCCATGCTCGTCACATACGGTTATTTTGGATTAATTGCGATATATGCGTCTTTGCTGCTTGTGTCAATTGCACATTACCTCATTACCGAAAGCCCGACGGGCGATCGGTCCGTTGCATGGGCTACCGGAATTTTCTACCTGATCGGATTAAGTTTTGTCACGTTGCTGGCATTGTTTCTCTGGGAGGATAAACCTACGGGACTTGCCATACTGGTCACTCCATTGCTATTTTTAGCCTGGCCTGTTTTACAAAGCAAGGCCAGGCATTTTTACATTTGGATGCCGCTCCCGGGAACCGGTAACCCGCTCACAATCTGCATTATCAATCAAACGGATGCGATTGTACAGACCCAGTTCGAATGCTGGGCAGGAAAGCAGAATGGCTCAAAATTTTCGCTCCTGAAAACGCTTGATTTCTTTTCCCAGCCCCTCGAAACGAGCTTCCATAAAATGTCCGCGCACGAACTGGGTTTACTTGCCCACAAGTCGAGGTATGTTCGCATATCTTCTTATGAATGCGTAAATGAAGAGGGATCTGATCATACATATCTGAAGAGGATTGAGCCGTGTATGCAGTTTAAGATTGCAGCTTCGAAAGATTTTTTACATACCGAATACCTGGTTACGATTCACGAGGACGACAATTCCGATGCATTCCGGTCCGAAGTTGAATTGCTGAAAAGGACGAACATGTATTCCAAAGGTACCTTTTAATGCGGCTATGAAACTTGAACTGATCAAGACCTCGACACTGCCATTTGCCAGATACGAAAAGTCAATCTGGGTTTCTGAGAAGGAATCATCATTCTACCTCTCCGATATATGGCACATTACCCGCATTAACATTACCGACCTGTTTTCCGAAAACGTACTATACAAAGCGCCGACCGAGGAGGCAGCCTACTCAATGAGAGGGATTTATGACAAAAGACTTCCAGATCCATTGTACGATGAGATTAGCAGCCAGGGATTTTCTGGGTTCAGGCTTTTATCCAAGCGGGAGTATGATCAGATGGATGTCAATGCCGGCTCCATCTCTTACCTCGATTATGCAAACCGCCTCGGGCCGGTAGCCCAGTTTTTACCCATTTCCACCGCTCAGAATATACTTTTTACGTTCGGAAGCAAGTCCATTTCCATGTATCGGTTTCAGGAAAATACATTGCAGGAATTTGGAAAGATAAAAACGAAAGGAAAGACGCTCGGCCAGGTTTATCTCCATCCCTGCGAAGACCTGATCTTTTACGGTACCAATTACAGCGAGATTTACGGGCAACATTTTAGGGTGGATGGATTTGGTAAAAGTGTTAAAATCGATGATCTGCAAAAACCACTTTACCAGATAAATTTTGCCGGAGACGGAAAATACCTCATCGTAGCTGGAATGGGGTATCTTACATTTTATGAATATACAATGAACGCTTTTGCCCCGGTTCATACCATACACACCTCCACACGATCATTTGAAATAATGAACAACTATCTAATCCTGAACAAAGGAATGCACGGAATCGAAATCTACGATATGGCTGCTCATTTTAAAAAGATAGCCCACCTCGAAATCCCTTTCGCGATTGACAGGATGGTTTTAAACAAAACGGAAAAAGTGCTGCTCGCAATAAGTACGCCTGCGGGATCAATGGGTTTCATCAAAATTTCCACATAAAATGTGAAAACGCTGCCAACCAATTTTCACCTGAATGTTTCTTTTACGTATAAGCTATAACACAACTACCATGAAAAAAACAATCCTATTTGCCATGATCTGTTTCGCAGCTGTTTCCTGCGATAAAAAGGACGAAGCTACTCCGCAGGTCGAACTAAAAACCACCAGCGTACCCTACCGCCAGTTGACCACTGTTGCCGCTTCCGGGGAAGATCTTAAAGTAGATCTACGAGAAGTAAATGACAGCCGGTGCCCCAAAAACGTAGTTTGCGTTCAAATGGGAAGTGCTCAGATCAAATTCAATGTATCGGATGGAAAAGAGCAGACAGATGTGAGCCTGACTTTTAAAGGTGACCGCAAAACAGATTTTCAGACATTTACATTAGGTGGTGAAAATTTTGTCCTGAGTGTCAGTGAAGTACTTCCTTACCCCGACACGAACGAGTCACCGAAGCTGGAAGATTACAAAGTGAATGTCTCGATTGAAAAAAAATAGTATCGTAGATTTGGTGTGAGTTGAGAAAGGAGTCCGGAATTTGTCCTGGCTCCTTTTCTGTTTTTACGGTTTCAGCAAAGCATTTTTAATTTTTGTTATGTAAATTGAAGCTTGTCAGAAAAGAGACAGGATAATGAAAGATGAATTCTCGAGAAGGGAAATGGTGAAAAAACTCGTAGCATCGGGGAGCGGAATTGCATTCAGTCCGTTGCTGTCTTTCGCGTATAATACTCCAAAACCAATGCTTTTAGAAAGAAAAATACCGTCTTCCGGCGAAATGTTACCTGTTGTCGGCCTGGGTTCCTGGCAGCAGTTTGACGTCGGAGCAAACGCTGCTGAACGTAACCCGTTGAAAGATGTACTGACTAAAATGCACGAGCTGGGTGGCAAAATGATCGATGCCTCGCCAATGTATGGTCGGTCAGAAGGCACGATTGGCGACCTGACCGACGAACTGAAACTAAATGACAAGTTTTTCTTAGCCACAAAAGTCTGGATAACAGGAAAACAGCAGGGAATGGATCAGATGAACGATTCTTTCCGGAAAATGAAGCGTACCAAAATGGACCTCATGCAGGTACACAATCTGCAGGATTGGCAAACGCATTTGAATACCCTGAAATCCTGGAAAGAACAAGGAAAGGTGCGGTATATTGGCATTACGCATTATACGGATTCAGCGCACGCGCGACTGGAAGAGATTGTGCGGTCAAAAGCAGTGGATTTCGTTCAGTTTAACTACTCGATACGTTCGCGAAATGCGGAGAAAAGTTTGCTTGATGCGGCTAGGGACAACAATGTAGCTGTAATTATCAATGAGCCGTTCGAACAAGGTGCATTGTTTCGTGCGATTAAAGGCAAAGAATTGCCCGAGTGGGCGAGCGATTATGACATTAAATCCTGGGCGCAATTTTTCCTCAAATACATCATCAGCAACAAAGCAGTAACCTGCGTTATTCCCGGGACTTCGGATGTAAAACATCTGGTCGACAATTTGTCGGCGGGTATCGGGAAATTACCGGATGAGGCTGGTCGTAAGAAAATGATAAGCTGGATCGAAAATATATAAGCTCTCTAATAGGTTGCATTTGCACTATTCAAGCGCAAATGCAACATACTGATTTCCTTTTTTTGTCCCGAGCTTCGTTCCTCCGCAGGCAATCACAACAAACTGTTTTCTATTTACTTCATAGGTCGACGGCGTTGCAAATCCGGCTGCCGGCAGTGTGGTTTCCCAAAGTAACTCCCCATTTTTCTTATCAAAAACCCTGAATTTGCCATCCTTGGTCGCGGCGATGAAAAGCAATCCGCTCGCCGTTACCACGGGACCTCCGTAGTTTTCACTGCCCGTTGTCGGGAAACCTTTTGCTTTGAGTGATTCCGTTTCCCCGAATGGAATTTTCCAGAGGAACTCGCCGGTATTTAAATTGATCGCATTCAAGGTACCCCAGGGTGGTGAAATGGCGGGCAGACCGTTGCTGTCGAGGAATTTATTGTATCCAGTGCTTTGGTAAGGCAGGTAGGTCTTTTTTGATTTCGTTTTAACTGCAACCGCTTCCACTTTTTCATCGCCAAACAAGAAAGCAACCAGTGCCTGCTTTTCCTGCGCCGTCAACATGGGGAAACCCGGCATCATCCCTTTTCCGGACGTAACCAGCTGATTTACAAAAGCACGGTCACGGCGCTGCCCGATATCTACAAGTGAAGGGTAACCACTTTTTGCATTCCCTTTGCGCCCGAGCCCGTGGCAGGTAACGCAGTAAGTGGAATATACCTTTTCCCCGGGACTGAGAGACGATAAGTCACTTTCCTTCGGCGTGTTTTTCATCGTGAGAATCCAAGCCATTTCATTGCTATTCACATATAAAATTCCAGAGTCCGGATCGGCAGCCGCGCCGCCCCATTCAGCCCCGCCGTCGAAACCAGGCATGATTACGGTTCCTTCTTTACCTGGAGGGGCGAACAATTCTTTTTTATACCCTTTGAATTTAATCACCAATGAATCGTGATCCGGTGCATATGGGCTGATGTCTTTCTCGGTAAGTGTATTGGAATGCCTGGCAAACGAGGCCGGTTTTGACGGTACCGGCTGAGTAGGCCAGGGAAATTCGCCTGGCAAAACCGACTGGGGAGCAGCGACTTCCTTGATCGGAAATAATGGCTTTCCCGTAACCCGGTCAAATACAAATACATATCCCTGCTTGCTCACCTGCGCCACCGCATCGATCTTTCGGGGGCGACCGTCGGGGCCCTTCTGAGTTACGGTAATCAGGTTTGGCGGCGCCGGTAAATCACGGTCCCACATGTCGTGGTGCATGGTCTGGTAATGCCACAGTCGCTTCCCGGTTTTCACATCAATCGCGAGCAGACAGTTGGCAAAAAGGTTTGCTCCTTTTCTTTTACCGCCATAAAAATCATAACCGGCAGAACCGGTCGGGACGAATAAAATACCTCTTTTCCGGTCAATAGCCGTTCCTGCCCAGTTGTTGGCTGCGCCGGTGAAAGTGTTCTTATAAGCATCTGGAGGGAACGTTTCATATCCGTATTCGCCAGGATACGGAATGGTATGAAATGTCCATACCAGTTTACCAGTGCGAACATTAAATGCCCTGAGATCACCGGGGGCCGCATCCGAGTCTTCCGAAAGGCGGATAGGCATAATGATCAGATCTTCATAAATCGTCCCTGGCGTGTTGGAAACCATGTATTTATCCTTTGCAATTTCCGGCAAGCCAGTACGCAGGTCAATCTTGCCATGGTCGCCGAAACTTTCAATTACTTTTCCCGTATGGGCATCCAATGCATATAAAAATGCGCCCATTGCGTGCATGATCCGTTTGTCATCGCCATCGCTCCAGTAGGTCAGACCGCGGCTGGTGTTGGAGCCGTTTTTCGATTTATCCCCGAAAATCCACAATTGCTTTCCCGTCTCCGCGTCGAGTGCGAATGCTTGTACCGTGCTGGTAACGCCATATAATACGCCATCGACGATGATCGGATTCACCTGAGTCTGGCCGGAATCGGGCATGGAATAGGTCCAGGCGACTTTCAGATTTTTAACATTAGCCCGATTGATCTGTGTTAATGGAGAATAATGGTTGCGATCCGGCCCGCCCAGGTACTCCGGCCATTCGCTGCTACCTGCTTTTTTCTCGTCATCATTTTTATATACTCCCAAAAAGGCGAGTGAGGCAAATGCAATGCAAAAAACCGAAAGTCTAAGCATATGGGAAATCCGATATTTTTATTTAAATGAGTTATTGGAATTTTACGTTTTCAGTAATACCCGGCCAGTTATCCGTCCGGAATGCACTTGCCGGAAAACCATCTGCATTATACAGGTTTGCGTCTTCGGGAGCATCCGACCACGCATATCGCACCGATGCCGGCTTGGTAACTTTGGGATGAGAAACCACCACTTTGTTTCCGTCGATCTCTGCTTTGGCGTAATAAAAAACCTTGTCGTCACCTGCAATTTCAAAACCTTTAAGGTAGCCGTAGCGATCTTTTACCATTAAACCGTTTTCTGCGTTTTTGAACGAAACAACCGCTTTCCAGTCCTCGAATTGTACCTGGTCGTAAATGGGCGAGGCATAAGGAATATTCTGACCGTAATCCAGCTTCAATGCGTGCGTTGCCAGTCTGTGGGCCACGTCTTGCTTGTTTGTAGGGTGAATGTCTTTGGGATTTCCTACGTCTGTGCTGACAGCCATTCCTGTTTTAGGTAGGCTCAATGTCATGTTTTGAGCCTCGCGAAGCTCGGCCCAGTTGCTTCCTTTATTGCTGTCATTATCACTGCCGTAGCTCGAAAGTTGTACCCAGTAAAACGAAAAATCATCGTTCCAAAGCTTGCGCCAGTCGTTGATCATGAGTGGAAATGCCTGGCGATATTGGTATGCCCGGCCCGCGTTGCTTTCTCCCTGATACCACAATGTACCGCGCATCGCAAATGGGATCAGCGGCACGATCATGGCATTATAAATGGTTGTTCCGACATTATTCATCAGATGCGCATACTCATGTTTTTCAGCGAATGAAGGCATGAGTGCCCAATCCTTTGCCAGGCTTATCTTTGTAGAACCTGCATCCAGATAGAGATCATTGGCAGATCCCATAAAGCCGGGGCCAAACCAGGGTGTGGCGATCATATTTCCTGATTTGATGACAAGCTGATTTTTACCGGTTTTCCACGTTCCGGCTGGGATAGCAATTTTACGAACACCTTTAACAGCGGCGTCATTCACCAGCTTCCCATTGATGTAAATCTGATTTTGACTGTCGTTCTCCGGGAGTGAGAGGGTTGTCGGTTTCGCCGCGATGTCGTCGGCAAGTTCGATTTCTTTGGCCATGTAACCTGTGCCCCGGAAGCCCATTAATCCTTTCCAATCCCACTGACCAACCGCGTCGGCCGTCTTTTGCCAGTTGCTTAAATCCGCAGAGCCGGTCATGTATTTCTTTTCGTCATCACCGGTTGGGTTAAATGACTCGTTTTTAAAGAGTTGCTTTTTTAACTTTTTATCCATCACCACATCAGCCTGTTCCCAGGTTGTCGGCATGGTTTGGGCATATGGTTTTAGTTCGTTGCTTGCCAGCATAGCTTCTTTGCTGATCCAGCCTTCAATCTGCGATCCGCCCCAGGATGAATGCAATAAGCCGATCGGTACATTTAGTTTTTGATATAATTCTCTTGCAAAAAAGAACCCGATCGCTGAAAAACCGCCTACCGTTTCGCGGGACGCAATCTTCCATTCGCCTGTTTTAAGGTCTGTCTCGGGTGTCATCGTCACCTGATGGTCTACGCGAAAATGGCGGATCTGCGGAAAGTTTGCATTCTGCCTTTCTTCCTCATAGTTCTTCGCAGCCTGCACCGGCCACTCCATATTCGACTGTCCGGACAGGAGCCACACTTCGCCGATCAGAATGTCACTGACTGTCTGAGTACCCGATTTTGCAGATGCCGTTAACGTATACGGACCGCCTGCTTCGAGTGGTTTGAACTTTACGATCCATTTGCCGGAAGCATCGGTTTTTACATCAATACTCTCTTTTGCAAGCGTCACTTTCACTTTTTCTCCCGCTTTTGCCCAACCCCACACAGGAATTGGTTTCTGGCGCTGAAGTACCACGTGGTCGGAAAAGAGCCGGGCCAGTTTTACCTGAGCAAAAGCAGTTTGGGAAATAACAAGCAAAAGAAGAAGGAGCAGACGTTTCATAAAAATCCGGTAAATGAATAATGCTTATAAAATGCGTTTGGGGGGCATAATCTACTTAAAGCATTAACTTTGCACGCCTGTTCGACGCTGCGGAATGTGCCAAAACTGTTAATCCCGATTCAATGATTTCTGTCGTTATTTGCTCGATAAATCCTACGGATTTATCGATAGTCAAGGAAAATATAAGTCAAACCATCGGCGTACCCTACGAAGTGATCGGCATTGACAACCGGTTTGAGAAAAAAGGCATTTGCGACGTGTATAATGCGGGGACGAAGCTGGCAGCGTTCGACATCATCTGTTACATGCACGAGGATGTGCAGATCCGGACGCATGGATGGGGGCAAACTGTTCTCAATATCTTTGAAAATGATCCTGCCGCGGGGGTTTTGGGTGTTGCTGGAGGCGGATACAAATCACTTTCACCCTCCGGCTGGTACCAGTTCGAATTTCATTCCGAAGAAAGGTCTTATCAGAATGTATTGCAGGGATATAAGCTGGATAGTAAAGATGAAATCCACGCTTATCACAATCCGAAACAGGAGGCATTGAGCCTGGTGGTTTGTGTGGATGGACTCTGGTTTTGTACGCGGAAAAGTATTGCTCTGAAACATCCATTCGACTCAAGAACCTTGAAAGGATTTCATGGATATGACCTGGATTTTTGCCTGAGTGTCTTTCCCGAATACAAAATCCTGGTCACTTTCAATGTCTTGATGAAGCATGCATCCGAGGGTAAATTTGATAAGAAATGGCTGGACGAGATCCTGAAGCTGCACCGGAAATGGGATAAGGTACTCCCACTTACGACGTCGGATGTGAGTAAAAGGGAGTTTTATTTTACCGAGAAGAGGTGTCTGAAGCTGCTGATTGAAAAGATGCTGAACTGGGATTATTCCTTTTACCAGATTCATAAAATGCTTTTGAGCACCGCAAAATCACGTGTTCGGAAGAAGCTGTTTTTCAAAGCTTACCTGCATTTGATCCAGCTGAAATTGAAACTCATTCCTCTTCCGCCCAGTAACTAAATAGCCTTGCCCACAACAACTTGGCTTTCAAGCCCCAGATCTGACGATACACAAATGCGCGTTTGGTGGATTTCCGATACTTCTGAATGTAAAACAGAATGTCGAAATGCTTGTCGATCAAGCGTGCGTAGCCGAATGAAAACCAGGTATCCAGCCGTTTTTCGAACAATTCGTGGAGCCGGTTCAGAAAGTCTGCGTTCTTGTTTTTCTGAAAAGTATTACAGTATTTGATCCATTTGAGATCTCGCCGAAGCTTTTTGATGTCACGGTTTTCGTGGTAATTTTTCCTGAACTTCTTCCGCTTGTTGAGAATGTCCGTCGACGTGGTCGGATGCTGCCGGTAATTCACGAGCGGTTTATGAACATATCCGATAGTTCCCAGATTTACAGCCACATAGGCAATCCAGTGATCGTGAAAATGTTCTGGGTGAAATGGAAGAATGTCCGGAATGAGCTCTCTTTTGAAAAGGCAGCTATGCCCCGAAACACAGTTGAAAAAATAGAATACTTCGGGCTGATCGCCACTGTATAAGTGGATAATGTCCGACATTTTTTTATCCATCATTTCTCCGCTGTCTTCCATAAACCGGGAGTCATGATAGACCAGTTTGTGGGTGCCGATGTTTTCGACCATGATCCTAATTTTATCAAGGTCCCAGGTATCATCCTGGTCGGACAATGCAATGTATTCGCCGCTGCACAGGCTAATTGCTTTCTCAAAATTCTTAACGTAACCCAGATTAGCCTCATTCTCGTAGATTTTCAAAAACGGAAATCTTTGCTCGTATTCTTGGAGAATTTCCCTGGAAGTATCCCGGCTGCAATCGTCAACGGCAATAATTTCAAGGTTTGGATAGCGCTGGCCTACCAGGGTATCAAGTTGCTGCCGTAAAAACTTGCTTCCATTATAAACACAAAGTGCTATGGATACAAGTGGAAACGGGCCGGTGCTTAGAGAAGAAGGAGTGGGTTGCATAATCGTTAGAGAACCGTTTTTGCTAATGGCCCCCATATTTTTCTAAGTGTAAAGAAAAACTTACTGATCTCGGATTTTTTCAGCAGCCTCAGCAGGTATTTTCTGTTTTTCCAGATCTCCCGGCCATAAGCAATGCTCATAAATGAAGCGTTTCGCCGGAGGCTAAGTTCATATAACCGGGTAATGAGTGGTGCCGATGTTTCAGAGGCATGTTCTGCACAAAGTTTCAGCCATTCACTCTCTTTTTTTAGCTGATCAATCTTTTGCCCGGTGGACTTTACAGTGGGGCGGATGGCGAGTATGTCCGTGTTATTTTTTTTATGCTGCCGGTAATGAACCAGGCATTGATCTACAAAGTCAACCGAGCCGTGGCTGGTGGCTATGTAAGCCAGCCATTGATCGTAATGGAAGTCGATCGGAAATGGCAGGGCGTTTCGGAGTAGCGACCTTTTCATAAAAATGCTGTGGCCCGAAACGCAATTGAAATACAAAAATGCCTCTGGCCGATCGCCTCTGTAAAACTCAAATTTATCGGATATTTTCGTCCCCATCGACTTTCCCGCCTGATCTATGAATGCGGAATCGTGGTAAACGAGCAGGTTTTCTTTGATGGCTTCCAGCTGGATTTGGAGCTTATCCTTGTCCCAGATGTCGTCCTGGTCACAAATGGCGATGAATTCACCTTCGCAAAGTCTCAGGGCTTTCTCAAAATTTTTGTTATACCCGAGGTTCTTATCGTTGAAATGTACCTTGAATCTATGATCGCGCGCCACATAAGCATTTAAAATACTTCGCGTGTCATCCCGGGAGCAATCGTCCACGATCACCATTTCCCAGTCCTGCATACTTTGGGAAAGAACGGAGTTTAATTGTTCTTCTAAAAAATCACGGCCATTGTAGGTGCACAAGGCAATGGAAATGAGCGGCTTACTTTCCATTTAAGCTTCTGTGAACTGCTGCATATCAACCAGGCGACGGTAAAGCCCGGCCCTGGCGATTAATTCGGAATGCGTTCCCTGTTCCACAATCACGCCGTCTTCAAGCACCACGATCACATCCGCATTTTGAATGGTACTCAACCGGTGTGCGATCACCAGCGACGTACGGTTTTTCATCAGGTTGTTCAACGCTTCCTGGACGAGTTTCTCCGATTCCGTATCCAGCGCGGAAGTTGCTTCGTCGAGCAGCATGATCGGTGGATTTTTCAAAACGGCCCTGGCAATGCAGATACGCTGTTTTTGGCCACCCGAAAGTTTCATACCGCGATCGCCGATGTTACTGTCGTAGCCGTGCTCGGTTTGCAGGATGAACTCATGTGCATTCGCGATCCTTGCGGCGGCTTCAACTTCTTCCTGGCTTGCCTCAGGCATCCCGAATGCGATATTATTGAATATGGTATCATTAAAAAGCATAGACTCCTGGTTCACCACGCCGATCAAAGCCCATAACGATTCTTGCTTCAGCTTGCGGATATCGACACCGTCGAGTGTTACGCTACCTTCATGAGGATCAATAAAACGTGGGATCAGGTCCATTAACGTGGATTTACCTCCGCCGGAAGGGCCGACCAATGCGACCGTCTTGCCCTTTGGTATGGTCAGGTTAATGGATTTTAGAACGGTTCTGCCCGGGTAGGAAAATGACAGGTCATTTAACTGAACGGATTCATGAAATTCTTTCACATCAACCGCGTCGGGGCTGTCTTTAATCGCGGGGCGCTCATCGATCAACTCTAAAACCCTTTCGCCGGCTGCGATACCTGCGTGGATTGTGCTGAAAGAATCGGTTATTGCTTTCGCGGGGCGCATTACCTGGGAAAAAATGGCGATGTAACCCACAAATTTTTCGACCGTCAGTTCCGACTGGTTGTCCAGAATGAGGGAGCCGCCGTACAAAACGATGAGCGCGACCATGGTAACACCCAGAAATTCGGAAACCGGACTGCTCAATTGCTGCCTCCGGGCCATTTTTCGACCCAGTTCCGAATACCGTATATTTTCCTGGTGAAATTTATCTTTAATATCATCGGTCGCATTGAATGCCTTAATGATCTTGATCCCCGACAACGCTTCGTCCAGGTAACTGATCATCAAACCAAAAAGATGCTGCGCCAGACTGGCTTGTTGTTTGAGTCGTTTTACGATTTTTGAGATCAGGAATGCAGAGATCGGGATCACCAGGATCGCAAAGAGTGTGAGCTTCACAGACGTCGCAAACAGCATAAAAACGTAAGCGATCAGCTGCAATGGTTCTTTAAAAACGACCTGCAGAGTACCGGTCACTGAAAACTGGACAACACCGACATCCGAGGCGATTTTAGCAATAATATCCCCTTTTCGCTGATTGTTGAAATAGCCCACATGCAGGCTCATAACATTATTGAAGACCTTTTGACGCAGGTTCAGCAGTGTGTGGATCCGAAGGTTTTCCATCACCCGTTGCGAAAAGTATTTGAATATATTGGAAAGAAGGACCGAGGTGACAATTACCCCGCAAACAATCTGCAATGCCCCGTGCGGACCATAGGCGTTGTTGGCTTCCTGCGCATAATAATTGAGCATACCCGTCACATCCCATGCACTTTCCGGCCTTTCAATCGGAGTAGCCCCATCCTTGCTGCTGTTGAACAAGGTACCTAAAAGGGGAACAAGAAGTGCCAGGTTAAGCGTATTGAAAATGACTCCGAGAACCGTGCAAATGATATAGGGAAAAGCAAATTTGGTAATCGGTTGGGCAAAAGATAATAATCTGAAATAAGTCTTCATTCTATGGTAGTGGCATCATCACGCGACGCCGGAAAGTATAATAACCGGAAATGGATAATTTCCGGTTTTAGGGTGCAAATTAATGCTTAGAGTTGAAAGTATGCCTAAGATTACAATTTTATTACCTGCTTGTATTTAAGCATGATCTGGATATTATTGATAATGTCGTTGATGCCGATATTGGACTTGTGAACCCGCATCTGCCTTTTGAATGCACGTTTTTTAAGTTTCAGCTCATTCATATTTCGCAGAAAATCAACGTACGCCTGGGCTTTGTAAAATTGGAAAGTAATCAGGCTGGGAAGTACGTCACTCAGCACGACCTGTAAGTGATAGAGGTTCAAATCCGCGCCATGCAGGTGTAGATGATGCATGTAGTACCGGTTACGGAAATAGATCCTTTTGATCGAATGCATATCCTTATGTCCTTTCGTACTTGCCGACACTTCGTGACGACACACCGCATTGTGTTCGTAGTAACACTTCCAGCCAAGCCGCCACGCACGGATTGACATTTCCTGATCTTCTCCGTAGTATGGATTAAACATCTCGTTAAACCCGTTGATCGCTTTCAACTTGCGTGTGTCCATCAATGCAATGGCACCCGAAAGGTAGAAAGTGGGAGTGAGGCTGTCTGAATCTTCCAGATAAAAGAAATTGCTCGGCTTGATTTTCCTGCCCAGGATCTTAGGCGAACGCGCAGCATCAAGAATATTATCATCTTCCATTCCGATGATCCGGCCCATTACACCAAATGTGTCTTCGAGCTCAAAGTATTTGTATAGCTTTTCAAAATACCCTTCTTCCAGCGTCACATCTGTGTTTAGAAGAAATATCAGGTCGTTGTTGGCTTCTTTGATACCCAGGTTGCAGGTATGCGCAAAGCCCGAGTTTTTTTCCTTTCGAATGATTGTAATTCCGCTGCCATAATGCTCCTCGAGATAAGAAACCGAGTCGTCTGTAGAGGCATCGTCCACTACGATGATTTGAACCCTCGGGCCCAGGCTGTTGAGGATCCTGTAATTATTCTCAAAATACTTTTCGAATAAGTGCTTTCCGTTAAAATTCGGAATTACTACGGAGATGCTTCTCATTTAATCATACAATTTAGTGTAGAGTATATAGTGTTGTCAATAGCTGTGTTGTTAAGATTTAACGGATATATCTTGGTAGTTAAGCTCTTTTTCAAACGGTGCCAGCTTCCACTAATTGCTTTAGCCAGATTTTAAGCTTTATTTTTTTAAATAATTAAGCCAAAAAACCCAGGTCCCGGCAAACTCACGAAATCCATATACGCGGCACGTACTATTACTCTGATTTTGTTAAAGACACAATAAGCTTTTCAGGATATCTCGACCCTGAACATTGTTTAAGAGTAGGTTAGAAGAGGGGATAGAAACTTTGTGTACGTATACCGGGGTTACGATCACTTTGTTGCAACAAGGTTATTTTTTCAGGGATTCCAGACATAACTACTAACTTATTTTATTAAAAGTTCATGGCAAATTATTTAACGGTATTGATTTGAAAGAACCTCCTTCAGGAAAATTGGTTGGAAAGTTATCTCAATAATTTTCGCATTACAAAACGGGCACCAGCCTGCTGCTTCTGAAATGATTCATAATCAAGAGGTAAAACCATACAGGTTGGGCAAACTAACTTTAAAATGTGTGAAAAAAAATACTCAATGCTATTTATCGGGATCACTCTAATCAATAAATGGCGATCGGGTATTCAACTTTTTGCGGCAAGAATTTGTTGCCTGTTTTATAGCATTTAGCCACCGTACCATGATCGATAATCCTGACCTGAGTTTTGAAACTGCGGACGAAGCCCCTCAAACGACTTACAAAGCCGCCCGTTCCGTGGCTAATCTGGTTGCCGAGCATTTCGAAAAACACCATATTTCCGTTAGTAAACATTACGAGCATGAGCTTGCGCCCAAGCCCGATGCAAATACCATTGAAACCATCATCGACACCACTTTCTGGGCCAGTTTACGACGGGAGGAAGGAAGGTCACCAAAGGTTTCCATTGCCTTTTTACCACCCGAGGCCGCCGGCCAGCCATTGATTTTCGGTCAGAAACTATCGCTCACTGCTAATGTGCTCACTAAGCTGGCGCCTGCCGTCGAACGGTCGGGAATACACCTTGGTGTGTGGATGGATGGAGATGAATTGCGCATTTGGGGTACAACGCGGGTGATTCCCGGACTTTGCTTCGTGCTGGAAGTGGTGGAGCCCGGTATGTTGGTGATCAAACATCGCCGCGTGGATGGTTTCGGTAAATTCGTGAATGTGGCGGTATTAAAAGGAGATCAGGTTAAAATCGTGAACGAGGTAAGCGGACGTGTGCGCGATTGTCCGTCTGTAATTAACTCGATGATCGGTTTCGGCGCGACTTCACTGTGGGCCGACTCGCCGAATTTGCTGGTACAACTGGCCGTATCCATGCGTACTCACGAGCGGGGGGGGATTTTGCTGGTAGTTCCCAAAGGAAAAGAAACGTGGCGTAAGTCCATTATACATCCCATTACCTATCAGGTTCAGCCTGCATTCTCCGAATTGGCTGAACTTAATAAACGTTATCTGGAAGAGCCAAACCCAATAACCTGGCAAAATCAATTAAACTCAGCCATTAACAACCTCGCTGGCCTGACGGCAGTGGACGGCGCAACGATCATCAACGATAGTTATGAACTCCTTGCATTCGGGGCTAAGATCGGACGTGCGGCGGAAGGTTCTCCGGTGGAAGAAATGCTGATCACAGAACCCGTGATCGGGAATGTGGCCATGGTGGTACATCCGGTGCAGAATGGCGGGACAAGGCATTTATCGGCTGCTCAGTTCGTGTTCGACCAGCGCGATTCCATTGCATTGGTAGCCTCGCAGGATGGTCGCTTCACGATTTTCTCGTGGTCGGGTTGTGAGAACAAAGTGCAGGCTTTCCGGGTAGATACGCTGCTGATGTAGCTCTCAGGGAAATAATTCCAGCTGCTCGGGATCTTTCGGCTTTCGGGATTTCACTTCTGTTTCGTGAAAATTGGATAACGAGATCCCCAGCAATCGTACAGGTTTGTCATTCATTTCTACTTTGTCGAGCAACGCTTTGGCCGTTTCCGTGATGGTGTCAATATCACCTACCAGCTTGCTAAATGAATGATTCCGAGTGATTTGTGAAAAATCGTGGTACTTGATTTTGAGCGTCAGCGTTTTTCCTTTTAACTGTTTCTTTTGAAGCCGCTCGGCGACGATGATACCGATCCGGTCGAGCTCCTTATGCATTTCTTCTTTCGTGTCCAGGTCGTAAGTAAACGTATCTTCCGCTCCCAGCGACTTCGTTTCCCGATGAGTCTGCACTTCCCGGTCATCTATTCCTCTCACAATCTGGTAGTAAAACCGGCCTGTTTTCCCGAAATGCCTTACCAGTTCATCCTCCGACAGTTTTTTGAGATCAGCACCTGTGAAAAGCTGCAGACTTTTCATTCGGTCGGCAGTGACTTTCCCGACTCCATGAAATTTTTCCACTGGTAAATTATTCATGAAATTCTCAATCTTCGACGGGCCGATGAACGTAAGTCCATCGGGCTTATTGATATCGCTAGCAATTTTGGCAACGAATTTGTTAATGGAGACTCCGGCAGAAGCAGTCAGTTGAAGCTCCTCGCGAATTTCTTTTTTAATGCGCGCTGCAATTTCCATCGCGGATCCGATCCCGAGCTTATCTTCTGTGACATCCAGATACGCCTCGTCGAGCGAAAGCGGCTCAATGAGATCGGTATAACGTGAAAAAATCTCGCGGATGCTCCTGGAAACGGCTTTGTAAACCTCAAACCTCGGATAAACAAAAATGATATCGGGACAAAGATTAATGGCAATCCGGGATGACATGGCGGACCGGACTCCGAACTTCCGCGCCTCGTAGCTTGCTGTGGCGACAACGCCGCGGCCGGTGGGTGAGCCGCCCACAGCCAGGGGTTTGCCACGGTATTCGGGGAAATCGCGTTGTTCCACGGAAGCGTAAAAAGCGTCCATGTCAATGTGAATAATCTTGCGTTTTACGGATGCCATCAGTCAGTCCGGGGCGAAATTGCCAGCTTTGGATTCGTTGTATGGTTAAAAACAAATTAAATACGTTACAATTCGCATCACTAGGCTTTTTTTTTTCGTAGTAGTTTAAATATTTAAGAATGCTTCTCAACAACATCGATTCAGTATAAACCAGTTTTTGCCACATCGGATGCGATTTATTATACCTGACCTAAAATACATACTTGTTACAATTCTTTTAAGTGCTGTTTTTTCCCAAACTTCATTTGCTCAGGAAAAATGCGGCACAATGGAGTTGCTTACCAAAAGATTCACCCAGCAACCCGGGTTAAAGCTGATGTTCGATCAGCGCGAACTGCGTCTTAAACAACTCATCAGCGAACGTGTCAGAGCAGGTAAATCATTGAAAACCAGCGAAGAGGTAACCATTCCGGTCGTTTTTCATGTCGTCCTCAACCGACAATCTCAGGTGACCGACGCGCAGATCATGGCGCAGCTCGATACCATTAACAAAGATTATGCGGGAACAAATAGCGGGGCAGCACTGATCCCGGAACATTTCAAATCGCTGTTCGGTCAGTCGGGGATCCAGTTTTGTCTTGCCCAGCGCACACCCGATGACGCTCCAAGTACGGGTATCGTGCGTTATACAACAACGCGTTCTACATTTGATTATACTACCAATCTTCTAAAACATGCCGAATCGGGTGGCGCGGATGCCTGGGACCCAGACCGTTATCTGAATATCTGGATTTGCGATCTTTCGGGAGGTACATTGGGATATGCCACTTTTCCGGACGATGGCGTGCCCGATGAGCAGGGAGTGGCGATCGACTATGCAAGCTTGCCAGGCGGCGCCGCGACCAGCTATAATCGTGGAAAAACCCTGACGCATGAATTGGGACATTACTTCAATCTCCGCCACATCTGGGGCGACGACAATGGCGGGTGCACCGGCTCGGACGAGGTGGAGGATACCCCGAACCAGGGCAATAGTACCTCCACATGTCGGACCGGCATTATGACCGACAATTGCACACAGACTTCGCCCGGGATTATGTACCAGAATTACATGGATTACACCCCGGACGGTTGCCTTGCAATGTTTACTAAAATGCAGGTAGCCCGGATGGAAGCTTCATTTACAAGATCGCGGGCTTCGTTGGCGATGTCAAATGCGTGCACACCGGTTAATGTAAAAAACAAAGATGCGTCAATTAGATCCATAACCCAGCCCGACCAGAGGTTGTGTGAAAACACGTTAACGCCGCAGGTTATTCTGGTTAACAGAGGTGGCGAAACGCTGACATCAGTCACCATCAATGCAGTGATCGATGACGGAACGGTGCGGACATTTAACTGGACAGGCTCTCTCGCCACGTATGCTCAGACGACCGTAACACTACCGGCTCTCACTACCGTAGAAGGAAATCACGTGCTCAGCATATACACGACAAATCCGAATGGCGCTGCGGATGAGGATACTTCCAATGATTCATCCACATTGGATTTCATCTATTTTGAACCAATAAACCCTCCGGTAACCGAAAGCTTCGAAGGATTGTTTCCGCCGAGAGGGTGGGATATTGTAAATGAGGATGGCGGCACCACCTGGGAGAAGACCAATTCGGCTGCTAAAACGGGCAGCTCGGCGGTAACGATCTCAAACTTTGACAATGAAGCCATTGGCCAAAAGGATTACCTGCGACTGCCGACTGTGAATATAGCGGGTACCGACTCTGCTTTTGTGTCATTTCAGCTGGCTGCGGCTACATTTACGAGCACGAATGTTCAGAGCAATGTCTGGGATACCTTACAGGTCATGATCAGTACAGATTGCGGGAAAACTTATACCAGTGTTTACAAGAAATGGGGCCCCACGCTCACTACGCGAAGTGTTGCAACGCGCTCGGCTTTTTTGCCAACCGAAAGTGAATGGCGGCGAGAAGAGATCGATATCAGCGGGTACATTTCGCAGGGTGAGGTACTGGTTGCATTTCTGAATACGAATGGCAACGAAAACAATGTGTTCCTCGACGACATCAACGTCAGGACGGTAACCGTAAATCCGAATCTGAAAGAAGCCGGCTTCCTGGTAGCGCCCAACCCGACCGACGGGCTTGTGTCTGTACAATTCTATCCGCATCCGGAAGAGTTGAAATCCGTAGCGATTTACAATGCCGCGGGCCAGAAAGTGAAAGAAACGGTAATCTCTGGAACTGTGACTACCCATGTATACGATTTCAATCTGACGGGATACCCGTTAGGGCTTTACATTGTCAAGGCTGAATTTACTGACCGTGTTTTAACGAAGAAGATTGTGAAGCGTTAGCCGGCCGTTTCTAATAAATGCGTTTCACGATGACTTTACTGTTCGTTTGAGTGATCGCGAACTCGCGCGCATTCTCGTTTTCAGGAGCAATGAAGATTTGCTTTTTCTTTTTACCGTCTGTGCTCACCCAGTTTGCCGAATAAATTTCGGGCAGCGTTCCGGCATAGATCGGGTGGTTGTCCGACATCATAAATACTTCCTCCTGCTCGTAGGCCAGTTCCAGATCACTGCCTTCGATGACGTCGCAGATGATTTTCAGTCCGCCTGTATCTCCATTTACCAAACCTTTAATCCTGGCTTTGCCAAAGAATGGGTCTTCTTCAAATTCCCAGCGAACGTAATATTCAATGATGTTCCCTATCTGGGAGTCAATATAGTCGGCGGTAAGCAGTTGTTCCTGGCGCATATCTTAAATTAATATCCTGGAATTTTTTTACAAAGTAAATTTTATTCCTGAAAGAAATGGGGTGTTTTGACAAATGTAATCGGAAGCAGGTTGTTTCCAAAAATTATGACCTTTTTCACCACGATTTAAATTCGCAAAATATATACCCGATTCGTTTCTTTAATGTTCCTCTTCTCTTCTACATATAGATAGGTGGGTTAGTGCGGTACGATTTTTTTTCGGACGGCCGTTGTCTAACGTTTACGGGCAAAGTCCCATCACCTAGCCAAGGATAATATGCAAAAAGCTCAACGATTAAATGAGTTAGCTGTCTTTAAAGACCCGCTCGTTTTTCTGAAAATTGGTATGTTCGTGCTGCTGTTCCTGTTCTCTACAATCCCACTCACAAAAGCCCAGCAGGTAATACCAGATTCAGCACGGAAACCCAGGCCGGACACTTCGACCGGACCGGTTATAAAACCAACCCCAGCTGCCATTACGCCAGCGCCTGATACTCTCCCCAAAACCATTCCTGATACTTCAAAATTAAACACCCGGCCGGCCGTTCCCGGTGCTGCCGCTCCCGCAAAACCCACGCAGGCATTTGATCCGCTGACCAAGCCGACAACGCTGCCGGACACTTCCGCCAAACAAGCATTGAAGCCCGATTCTTCGGCAATACCAGCCAATAACACGGATACTCTCGCTCCTAAAGGCCAGGTAGGTAATGCATTACCTGCCCAGCCGGCTACCTCGCAACCGGCCGACAGTTCCATTGCCGCCCCGGCCAATCAGACACTAACTGAACTTGGCCCGGATGCAAAGTCCATTAAAGGAACTGTGGTAGATGAAAAAGGCTCCGGAATGCCGGGAGTGAGTGTTTTGGTGAAAAATACGCAGATCCAGGCGGTGACTGAGCCGGACGGTTCTTTTCAAATGAAAGTCCCTGCGCAGGGTGCAGTGCTGGTTTACAGCTTTATAGGATTTGCTACCAAAGAAGTGCCGGTGGGAAATCAGACGCAATTCAAGGTGCAGCTGGTACCGGAAGCGAAAGCGCTGAAAGAAGTCGTGGTAGTTGGTTATGGCGCGCAAAGTAAGCGTGATCTGGCGAGTTCGACTTCGAGGGTTTCAGCTACGGAATACAAGTCGGCAGTGATCAATACGGTTGACCAGGCTTTGCAGGGAAGAACCACGGGGGTTCAGGTTACGGAATCGTCGGGGGAACCGGGCGCGTCTACTGTGGTCAGGATCAGAGGTAACAACTCGCTGAGCGGAAACAATGAACCGTTATATGTGATCGACGGGTTTCCTATGCCGGCTTACCGCGAGGCAGGCGCGAACTTCACCGGGGCATACACTCAGAATGGTTTGTATGGTATCAACCCGAACGATATAGAAAGCATGGAGATCCTCAAAGATGCTTCTGCGACAGCCATTTATGGTTCACGGGGTGCCAATGGTGTGGTATTAATCACAACAAAAGCAGGAAAACGCGGAGAAGGAAGGGTAGAGCTGGTTAATAAAACGTCATTCGGAACGGTTTCCAATCCCATTAAAATGATGAATTCGAGGCAGTATGCCCAGGTAATAAATGAGAGCTACGCCATTTCCGACCGCAATCCGCCCTTTACAAATCTGGACAGTAATTTCACCAATACGGATTGGGTAGATGCGATTACGCAGCCAAGTTTCAGAGAAGATATCACACTGAGTCTTTCCGGTGGCAGCCCCAAATCTTCTTACTACATTTCAGGTAACTACCTGCGTGATAAGGGTACGATCATCAATTCGAATAATAACCGCGCGAGTTTGCGGGTCAACCTGAATAACGAGATCAATGACTGGTATTCAGTAAAAGGTCAGGTTTCTTTTAGCAGACAAAAAACAAACCGGGCCGTCACCGCATCGCGGGCCTGGCCGAATTCCGGCGGGCTCATGGACGGACTGCGGGCCGCACCGACCCTGGAACTGGATTATCTGGGAAACAACAGTTTGGGTGTACCCAATTATCAGGGATACTATTTTGCTAACCCATACAATGAGTTGACTTCGAAGACAGACCTTACTCAAAGTGACTATTCGATCCTGAATATCGAAAACTATTTCAAACTTGCAGACGGTCTTCAACTGGTGGTCAGCCTTGGGGGAAATCAAAATCTGACGCGCCGAAAAGTGTTCCTGCCGCCTTCCACCGCCGAGGGGAATCAGGTGAAAGGAAAAGGTAGCAACAATACTTCCAATACGTACAGCTACAATGTCAATGCGTACCTGCAATATGAAAAGACAATAAAAAAAGACCACTACCTGAACACGACCCTGGGTGTGGAATATAACGACCAGACTGTTGAAATCGTCAACACCAGTTCCAGTGGTTATGATATCCCATTTTTCGGGATCGATAATATTGGTAGTGCGCAGTCACAGTCGATCGGGTCTTTCAAAGACCAGCGCATTCTCCAGTCCGGGTTTTTGCGTGCCAACTACTCTTTCAAAAGCAAATATGTACTGAATACGTCTGTGCGGGTCGACGGTGCCTCGCCGTTTGCTGCGAACAGAAAGTACGGCGTTTTCCCATCGGTAGCGCTCGCCTGGAACCTGGATCAGGAAGAATTCATGAAGGGTGTCCGTTTTATTTCCAATACAAAACTGCGCGGATCCTTTGGTGAAACGGGCAGTCAGGCAATCGGACCATACTCTTCGCTATCGCAATATGCTGCCGGATTTTATGAAATGGGCCCGCAAGGCGACGCAGCCGTCATTAACACCGGAATTTTTCCAAATACCATTGCGAATCCCAACCTTTCCTGGGAACGAACGCGCCAGCTGAATCTTGGTGCGGACTTTAACACCGCAAACGACCGTCTCGTGTTAAGTTTTGATTACTATAATAAACTTACTACCGATTTGCTGCAACCCCGCAAAGTGCCCACGCAGTCGGGAGTCGGAACCATTATCGATAATTACGGTTCCATGCGCAACCGCGGTGTTGAGCTGAGTATCCAGGGAAATATTATCCAGAAAAAGAATGTGACGTTCTCGACACGGCTAAATATCTCGCGGAATGTGAACACGCTGATCGATCTCGGCGACCGCACACAGTCGGATTATGTAAGTCTGAATGGGAACCTCCTCGGGGGTGTGTCGGGGATACTAACGCCGGGTGAGGAAGTCGGGCGCTTTTTCGGGTTCAGAGTTGCGGGGTTAAGTCAGCCGGGCGATTTCGATAGCGACGGAAATCCTACTTTCGCAACGTTCGAGGGGCCGAGGCCGGCCGGGTCGAAAGGGACACCGTTCTTAGGAGCCTGGATTTACGCGGATACCAATGGAGATAACATTGTCAATGCCGACGACCGGGTTGTTTTAGGGAAATCCACTCCCGATTTTACATTCGGATGGAGTTATGACCTCACCTGGAAAAACTTCGCAGTGAATGCATTGTTTACCGGCTCGGTTGGAAACGATGTTTTAAATCTGACCAATTTCTACATCATGAATGGCGTGGTGGAATTCGGTGGGGTAGGTTTTAATCAATCCGAAGAATGGTTTACCAAACGGTGGACCGAATCGAACATGCATAACGACCCGAAGTTTCCCGGAATCCAGAGAGGTATTGCCTCGGGGGATATCAACTCCACCATGCTGGAAGACGGAAGTTTTGCACGGCTCAAAATGCTCAGCCTTTCCTACACCTTCCCGAAAATCGGGCCGATACAGAACCCGCGTTTGTTTGTGACGGGCACCAATCTGTGGACTTTGACCAAATACACCGGGTTTGATCCGGAGGTTAGTTCCTACGCACAATCGCTTCTTCAACAGGGAATTGACTATGGCGCGTATCCGACACAACGTTCCTACACCATCGGTTTCTCCTGTAATTTCTAAGTCAGACAAACGCATTAACATATATGAACTATCCTATCAAAATATCATCCATAATCCTGCTGCTGCTGAGTGTTGCTTCCTGCAAGGATAACCTGGAAGAATCACCTTATTCTTCGTTGAGCAAGGAAGTGGTGTTTAAAGACGAAGACGGCCTCAACCAGGCTACCATCGGGGTTTACCAGGCTTATACCGCACCGGATTACGGAGATATCAGCAATCGGTTTATCCTGACGGAATCGGGCCACAGGTACGCTACCGCTGGAATTCTGGGCTCAGGTTCCGATCCATACTACCGGTTTGGGCACAATGCTTCTTCCGGCGCTTTCGAATCGGTTTGGGCGAGATTTTACAAAATTATTTTCCGGGCAAATGTGGTGATTGCCAATGCGACGCTGGCTGTTCCCGGTGAAGAAGAAGAGGCCGATCCGTACATTGCGGAAGCGCGCGTTCTGCGGGCGTATGCCTATTTCAACCTGGTCCGGTATTTCGGCGGAGTGCCGCTAATCCTCGAAGAGGTAAACTCGCTGGCGGACGATCATCTCATTTTTGCGCCAAGATCCACCGACATTCAGGTTTACGACGCTATTTTGGCTGATCTCACATTTGCTGAAACGCGGCTTCCTGATTCGAGAGGAGGCGCGGAACTCGGCCGGGTATCGGCGGGAACCGTAAAAGCATTGCTGGGGAAACTATACCTGACCATGGCCGGGAAACCTTTAAACCAGACGGCGAACTATCAGAAAGCGATTGAAAAATTCAGTGAGCTGGTGGGACCTGAGAATGAGGAAAAATACGATATGGAATTGCTTTCTGACTTTGCGGATGTATTTGCATTGTCGAATGAACGTAATCGGGAAATCGTGCTTTCATTCGGCTACTTTATTAATCCATCCAATCCGAATGGCAGTATTCTTCCATTCAATCTTTTTCCTTCCGGATTAGTCAATGGCGATGAACAAACGAATTACGGTTTGACATACAGTTTTTATCAATTGTTTGAAAAAACAGATACCCGCCGCGATTTTACATTGGTTTATAAATATGAATTTCAGGGAGGGGCCCGGGCTGGCGCCGAAACGGGTGACAGCATTATCTATAATCCGACGCTCGGCAATTATGTGATCAAACGGACCAATCAGTCTTTCGCTCATGATGATTTCAAATACGGCATTGCGTATGGAAAGCTGGCCCGTGAACCGAGACCTGCCGGTGCGGCCATTCAGGGTTACAGTACCGATCTGATCGAAATGCGTTTCCCCGATGTGTTGCTCAGTCTGGCTGAGGCGCTGAATGAAACCGGTCAGACGACACTCGCATTGCCGCTGGTGAACCGGGTACGGGCGAGGGCGAAAGCAACTTTGTATAAATCGGCTACGCAGATTAGTCTGCGACAGGCGATCCGGCTGGAACGCAGACTCGAACTGACTGGCGAGTTCAACACCATTTTCGATATCCGGAGATGGGGCACGTTGCGGGAAGAGATTGCGGCGATGTCAGAAGATCAGATCCTCGACAACATTCTGATCCCATACACCGACCGGCTTGAAATTTACCCGATCCCGCAGTCGCAGATTGACGCCAATCCGAATCTGAAACAGAATACCGGCTGGTAAGGCTTGCGCTGTTTTTTTAAAGTAATGTGACCTGACGGAATATGCTGCATTCCAAACTTGTAGCCTTTCGTCAGGTCACATTCATTATTTTTTCCTGATCAAAAATCGAATATCCTCGCTATTTTAGTGATCAAAATAGCGTTCATGAAGATCTCCACCGGATTTAAGGCAGTCGTGCTGCCGTTTCTCTTTCTTACCATTTTTTTCTCCTGCCGGCGGCATCTGACGGTTTCAAAAAGTGAATATAAACAGTACAGCATTGACAAACAGACGAGTGAGGATTCGGCTATTGTAAATTACTATCTGCCTTATAAAGAAAAAATGCAGGCGGAAATGAGCCGGGTAGTGGGGCAGACCGAGGAGGCGCTTACAAAACCAGGAACGCCCGAAACGTTGCTTGGAAACTTCTTCGCCGATGCGATGCTGACAGAGGGGCTTAAAAAGGATCCTACGATCCAGTTTACACTTTCGACAAAAGGCGGTTTGCGGACGCAATTTCCAAAAGGGAATATTACGGTATCCCACGTGTTTGAATTAATGCCATTTGAGAATGAAATGGTGGTGTTGAAAATGTCGGGCGAGTCGGTGAAAGAGCTGCTCGACTTCATTGTGAAAAAAGAGGGTGAACCTATTTCCGGAATGCGGATGAAGATCAGGAATGGTACGGCTTATGATGTAACAATCGCCGGCCAGCCATTTGATGCGAGCAAAACATACAATTTACTTACGTACGATTACCTGGCCGATGGCGGCGACGAACTCGATTTTCTGAAAAAAGCGATTGAAAGAAAGGACATCGGAATAAAGTTACGTGAAGCAATTCTTGAAAATATTAACGACCTGACCCGGCAGGGAAAGAAAATAACAGCTCAACTCGATGGGAGAATTATCATTGATAAAAACTAATCGCAGGGATTTCTTAAAAAAGGGAGCTGGCGCAACGGCATTATTTGCGATAGGATCAGCGCCATTAACCGTATTCGGGAAGGATTCGACGGTGCAGCTCACCATTTTGCATACCAACGATGTTCACAGCCGCATTGAACCGTTTCCGATGGATGGTTCGCGGAACCAGGGATTGGGCGGGGTCGCCCGGCGCGCTGCCTTGGTGAATACCATTCGACGTGAACAGGAAAATGTTCTTTTGTTCGATGCAGGTGATATTTTTCAGGGTACCCCATATTTTAACTTGTATGGAGGCGAGCTCGAAATGCAGATCATGAGCAACATGGGTTATGATGCGGCAACGATGGGAAATCACGATTTTGATAATGGAGTTGCCGGTTTTGTAAAACAATTGCCTCACGCCAACTTTCCTTTTCTGGTGAGCAACTACAATTTCGACAACACCGAATTAAAGGGTAAGACACATAACTACAAAATCTTCAAAAAACAAGGTCTTAAAATCGGTGTGTTTGGTTTGGGCGTTGAGTTGAATGGAATTGTCAATAAGAAGAACTATGGCGAGACCGTTTATCTGGATCCGATCGCAAAGGCCAACGAAATGGCGTCTATTCTGAAAAATGAGGAGCATTGCGACCTCGTTATTTGCCTTTCACATCTCGGTTACAAGTACAAAGATGATAAAGTGTCGGATCTGATCCTGGCAAAATCGACACGCAATATCAATCTGATCATTGGCGGCCATACCCATACTTTCATGAAAGCACCGGAAGATATAATGAACCTGGATGGCAAGGTTACCACTGTGAACCAGGTTGGTTTTGCGGGTATCAATCTCGGAAGACTGGATTACTTTTTCAACCGGGATACCGGGAAGCACAAGATGGTTTCAGCGGTCTATCCGGTTCATCTGCAAGGACTTGTGTGATTTTCGGTAGCATTATTCCATATGAAGAAACTGCTGCCGGACTTTTTCTTCTTCCAGGTCAAGCTGGGCCAAATGCTGCTTGATCACCTCATCTTCAAACATCTCTTTTTTGTTGAACTGATGAAGTAGTAACCGCTTTCTTTCGAGTAGTTCTTTGGTTATCTGCTGATATTTAGTCACATAATCGAGCCCTGAATGCATTGGGTCGGCCTCTTTCACATGATCTAAAAATTCGATGTCGCTTTCCAGTTTGTGTTTCAGACTTTGCAGCAGCTCATTTCTGGGAATTTCGTCGGCATAGTTTTCTCCGATGTATTTAAGCGATTCCTGCGCAAGTTTTCGCCGGATCTTTACATCCTGCTCCTGCGAGGGCAACTCGTAATCCATTTCTTCCAGCTTCATCCATTTAATTACAAAAGGCAGTGTTAAACCCTGAAACACAAGGGTTACCAGAATGACCACGAATGTAATGAACAAGATCAGGTTACGCTGCGGAAATGGCTGGCCGTTTTGTGTCAGCAAGGGAATCGACAATGCGGCTGCCAGGGAAACCACTCCGCGCATACCGGCCCATCCGAAAACAATCGGCGCCCTCATTCCTGGCCGGCTGTCGGCGGTGGTGATGTAATTACTGATGAATACCGTAAACCACGACGAACCGATCGTACAAATCATCCGGGTGACGATCACCACCAGGGAAATGATCAGACCGTATTTAATCGCATCAAACAATGAATTTTCTCCAAGCTGCCCCACGATAATCGGCAGTTCCAGGCCAATCAGCATGAATACAATCCCATTTAAAACAAAACCGACGGTAGCCCAGACATTTACGCCCTGGATCCGGCTGAGATGGCCCATGATCGAGTGGCTTCTGTCTGAAAGGAAAAGCCCGCCTGTGACCACTGCAATTACCCCGGAAAAATGAAACCGCTCCGCTGTGATGTACATCGCGTAAGGTGCTACAAAGGTTAAAATGGTGTCAATGCTTGGTGTCGTCGGCAGCCACCGGTGAATCGCGTAGAAGATCAGCGCGAGGCCGATACCTACTGCGAAACCCATGGTGATGACGAGAAAAAAGTCGGTTACAGCGTCTGTAAAGACGAAAGTGCCGGAAACAATGGTAGCAATTGCAAATCGGAATACGATCAAACTTGAAGCATCATTCAGCAAACTTTCGCCCTCGATGATCGAAACGAGTCTCCTTGGCACTTTCACATCTTTCAGAATGGAAGTAGCGGCGACGGCATCGGGCGGCGAGATGATGCCGCCTAGCAAAAAGCCGAGCGGAAGTGTAAAACCGGGAATAATGGAATTGGAAACGTAAGCGATCACGCAGGAAGTAAGAATCACAATAATGAATGCAAACGAGCCGATCACGCGCCGCCATTTCCAGAAATCTTTCCAGGATGTCTGCCACGCCGCTTCATACAGCAAAGGGGGAAGAAAAATCAAAAAAATGAGTTCGGGATCGATCGCTACTTCGGGGATACCTGGAATAAAACCCAGAACGAGACCGCCCAGCACAAGTACAATCGGGTAGGAGATTTTGATTTTCTGCGCCAGCATCACCAAAAAAAGAATGACAACGATCAGCGAAATGTATAATACGATGGTGTTATGCATTGAAAACGTTTGTGTGTTGGCGCTTTACCGCACGTACAATTTAATACCATTAGTAGATTTAAGCACAATCAGCGGATGCATTCCAACCGGATGTGACGGGTCGATTTCAAAAGTGAAGCGTTTGATCAGAGAAGCCAGGATCAGCTGCATCTCCATGAGCGCAAACTGTTGTCCAATGCAAATTCTCGGTCCCGCGCCAAAAGGCAGGTAATTAAATTTGGCCCGGTTTTTCACAGCTTCTGGGTTGAAATTTTCGGGATTGAATGTCAAAGGGTCTGCCCATAAATTCGGGTTTCTATGCAGCTCGAACACGGAAAGGAAAACGGAGTTGCCATTTGCAAGCTGATAACCCTCGATCTCATGATCCACCACAGCCTCCCGCGTCATGGTCCAGGCAGGTGGGTAAAGCCGCAACCCTTCTTCCACAACCTGCCGGGTATAAGGCATTTGCATGAGCTGGCTGAATGTGGGGACATCGTCAAAAATCACACTTTCGGAGCGGATGCGTGCAACGATTTCGGGTTGTCTGCCAAGTTCCCAAAGCAGCCAGCTAAGTCCGGTCGCCGAAGTTTCGTGACCTGCGGCAAACATCGTAATGGCCTCGTCGCGGATCTGCTCGTCGTTCATTTGCTCGCCGGTATCTTCATCCCGACTGTCCAGCAGCAGTTGCAAAAGATCGTTGGGTGTTTCTCCGGAAAGCCTTCTTTGTTTGATAAATTCAAATACCAATTTGTTGAAATACGCGAGGTCCCGCCGAAAACGGACGTCTTCTCCATTGATTGCCATTAATGGAATGCGGTAGGGGCGCCGGACTTTGGTAACCAGGTAGCGCTGGGTTCGACTTACCTGCTGATAAATCTGCGCCTTATCTTCCGTAGTCATATTTCCAAAAAGCGTTTTGAGCGCAATGTCAGAGGTGATGCTCATCATTTTGGCATCAATATCTATGGCCTGCTTTCCTCTGAATGCTTCCAATTCATCCAGAAACGAAGCAGTAAGTCGCCCCATTTCCAGAAAAAGTTCTTGCAGCCGCTCCCGGTGAAATGCGGGCTGAACCAATCTGCGTTGTCGCAGCCAGAAGTCTCCGTCGCTGGTTACCAGCCCGTTACCAAGTACCGGGCGCAGCATTTTGGAAGAACTCCCCTTTTTGAAATTTTTATTGTTTTGTTGAAGAATGTGCCTGAAAAAAGCAGGATCGCGGCTAACAACGAACTCGCGGAACAGCCGGATCCGAAATGTATCTCCGCACGTGTCAAAGCCTTGCCGGAGAAACTTCAATGGATCTCCGGCAAACCTGAATGGATCTAAAATGCTGATTTTTCCTAATTTGAATTCAGGGATCGGGCGCATTCGTCTATTTCTTACCTGCGAAAGAGCGTAACATCCAGGTATTCTTTTCCTTGAACTGCATAAACCGGTTCACCATATCATTCGTACCATCGTCGCCAGCCTCCGACGTAATTTCCAGCAGCTCGCGTTCCAGCCCGATCAACCTGGCCATGTCATTCAGGATTTCATCGACCATATCAAGGTCTTTCATCCCGATCGTGTCAACTTCCTGCAATTGCGATTCTTTGATATAATCCGCAAAACGACTGTGTGGTGGCTTGCCTAATGTGAGAACACGCTCAGCAATCTCATCGATGGTCAGCTGCGCGTTGGTGTACAACTCTTCAAATTTAACGTGCAGCGTGAAGAAATTCTGGCCTTTTATATTCCAGTGACAGCCCCGGAGCTTTTGATAATGAATATGATAGTTAGCAAGATAATCGTTCAAAAGGTCCACCACAGGCTTTACTTCTTGCTCTTTCAGGCTGATTGCTTTGGCATCCATAATGTAATATTGGTTGAAAGTGTAATTAAATATTGATAAACAAAACCGTACCAAAATATGCAATGGGGCGGCTCTATACGTTAATGGTTGACGGTTTCACAAATTAGTCTATAAAGTCCATTTTCTGACAATTAGCATAGATTTTTTGCGATCCGGGCACGATACTTTTTATCAAAATAACCACTAATCATTTTAATCATGTTAATGAAAAAGTTAAGGTTACTCAATGTTCAGCTCATGGCCCTCGTTGGGCTGGCGGTAATAACACCGGCTTTCGCGCAGAACAAGGAAGAGGAAAAAGTGAAGGCTGCGACGGCAGTTCTTAACGATTTTAATGAAATGCAGGAAAATATCCCTGCTCAGTTGCTCAACCTATCAAAAGGTGTGATCATCATCCCAAAAATGATCAATGCGGGTTTGATGCTCGGAGGCAAGTATGGAAGAGGTCTGGCGATGGTGAAAAAAGCAAATGGGGATTGGAGCGATCCTGTTTTTATTACAATTACTGGTGGAAGCATCGGTGCGCAGATCGGTGTTCAGGCGGTCGACCTGGTACTGGTTTTCAAAAACAGCAAAACGCTTATGGAGATCGGGAAGGGTAGTTTTACACTCGGAGGCGATCTGTCGGTTGCGGCGGGGCCAATGGGAAGAAGCTCGTCGGCTCAGACGGATTATAAGTTGGAGGCAGAGGTTTACTCCTATTCTCGAAGCAAAGGCTTGTTCGCAGGTATTACCTTAAATGGGGCAGCCCTGGCGGTGGATGAAAAAGCAAATAGTGCTTTTTACAGTGGCTGGGTAAACGCAAATACAACGTTTAAAGGTTCAGCCATTTCGTCCGGGCCAGTTTCTGAGCTACGTGCCAAGCTGGATGAATTCAACTAAGAACCGGGAGTTATGCCATCGTCTGTTGTATCGAAATTTATTTATGACGGGGACACAGAAACTTTGAGAGTGATCTATGTCTCGGGGATGGTATATGACTACAAAAAAGTCCCTTTGGAAGTGTATCAGTCAATGGCGGCTGCATTTTCCAAAGGGACTTTTTTAAATAAACACATTAAAGGAAACTACGAATTTGAAAAAGTGGGAGACTGATCATTCCCACCTTCCTCATATATTTCCTTTTCTCATTTCCTTCACTGCATAATCCACCGCCCTGGCTGTCAACGCCATGTAAGTTAAGGATGGGTTTTGAGTGGAAGTCGATGTCATGCACGCGCCGTCTGTGACAAACACATTGCTGACTGCATGCATCTGGTTCCATTTATTAAGTAACGAGGTTTTAGGGTCTTTCCCCATTCGTGCGCCGCCCATTTCATGATTTTCACTTCCGGGATTCCGTTTGGTATCTGACGTTTTTATATTCGTAAAACCGGCTTTGGAAAGCATTTCGCTTAGTTCGGTATAAAAATCTTTGACCATTTTCATGTCATTCTCGTCGAACTCGACGGACATTCTGAGCTGTGGAATGCCCCACGGATCTTTTAAGGTAGGATCCAATCTTACTGAGTTAGATTCTTTGGGTAATGTTTCACCCATCATCTGCGCGCCGAGGCTCCAACCACTTTCATCGGGTTTGAAGAGATTTGCCTTCAGATCGTCACCAATACCGGAATGCGGATTGCCCATTTTATTCGCGGAAAAAGAGGTTGCATAGCCTCGCAAAAAGTCCGTTTCCTGCTTGAATACATTTCTGAACCGAGGAATGTATGCTCCATTGGGCCTTCTACCGTCTACAGTTCGATCATGAAACCCGTCAAATTCAGCGCTCACGCGACCACGGTAATTGTGAAACCCGATGAATTTGCCCAGGTAGCCGCTATCGTTTCCAAGTCCATTCGGAAAACGGTTCGACGTAGAGTTGAGTAAAATCAGGTTTGAGTTGATTGCCGAGGCATTTATGAAAATGATCTTTGCATAGTACTCGGTCATTTCTTTGGTTAACGCATTCACGACGCGTACCCCGGTTGCCCGTTTCTTTTTCTCATCATAAATCACCGAATGCACCACGGAATGCGGCTTCAATGTAAAATTTCCTGTTTTTTCAGCCCAGGGTAAAGTCGCTGCATTCGAACTAAAGTACCCGCCGAACGGACAACCTCTCTGGCACATGTTCCGATGCTGACATTTCGCCCGGCCCTGTTCCAGGTGTATGGGCTGCGGATCCGTGATGTGCGCGGCCCGGCCGATGATGATCGGGCGTGAGTTGTTATAGTTTTTTGCTGTCTGGTCGCTGAAATGCTTTTCAACGCAACTCATCTCATGGGGTGTAAGAAATTCCCCGTCGGGCAGCTGTGGTAATCCGTCTTTGTTGCCGGTGATCCCTGCAAATTTCTCGACATAGCTGTACCAAGGCGCGATATCTGCGTAACGTATAGGCCAGTCCGTTGCATAGCCGTCGCGGGCAGGGCCGTCAAAGTCAAAGTCTGACCAACGTTGAGTTTGCCGCGCCCAAAGTAACGACCTGCCGCCAACCTGGTAGCCCCGCATCCACGAAAATGGTTTTTCCTGAACATACGGATGCTCGGCGTCTTTCACCACAAAATGCATGGCATCCTCCTTGAAAATGTAATGCTGACTAGCCATCGGGTTTGCCTCGCGGATTGCCAGTGTCGGCTGACCCAAATGCTCGAACTCCCATGGCTGCATATTGGTAGTAGGGTAATCCACTATGTGCTTCACATCCCGCCCGCGTTCCAGTACCAGTGTTTTTAACCCTTTCTCTGTCAGCTCTTTTGCAGCCCATCCGCCGCTTATACCTGTCCCTACGACGATTGCGTCGTACGTTTGTTCTTTAATGGAATCGATATTTAAATTTGCCATTTCGCCAATTTTACTTCTTAAAACTATTTTTTCAGCAGAATATGCTCTGTGCTTTTTACGGGCCTGTTTTTGAGATCAAGTGCCTCCGAGGGAGGTTTAAGGGTTCACTATAATTATTTTAAAACGAAATTTATTTTATGTTTGTGGTGTTCCCGAAAGACGGGCGCGAGCTTTACACAACACTTAAATTAACATTGAAATGACGACCCATCCCGAAAATAATTCTTCTAACACTGCCTTAATCGCAACTGCCGCGACTGGGCTTGTTTTTGCAACTTTTGCTGGCCCTATTGGTGCTTTGATCGGCTCCGTATTGGGTGCTGGTTTAGGTTTTTGGCATGATAAAAGAGAACTAAACAAGAAAGCAATTATTAAGTGATGATCAGATAAAGAAAACGATATACAAATCTTTATTTTCTTTAATGCTGACCTTCTCGCAATTTTCCATTCCGTTTGCTTTTGCAATGGCTGGAACCTCCGTATATATCATTTTCATTATCGTGAAAAAGTCACTGGATGACGTTAATGAGAAAGAAATATTCTCCATATTCTATCATTTGCTCTCTGTTTGCGCTGGTGTAAAAATCATTTTATTAGCATTTGATCCAACGATCTGACCCAGTAATGACGTCGACAAAGGTCTGCTGATCGTCGGAGGAATGATGACAATTGTTGCATCGCTACGAGACATTGTTGCCGAATTTAAATTAATTAGATAATAGGCAGCCATTACTTCTTCCAAAGATTAGGAAGCAATTTCTCGTGCAATAGCAAACGCCAGGTTCCCCAGTCGTGCGCACCGTCGCCACCGATGAAGTATTCATGTTTAATGCCGGCTTTTTCCAGGGCCTGATGTGTGGCCGCAGATCTTTTTCCAACTGCCGACTCGGACTCGCCACTACCCAGGCCGACTAAAAGGTAGTCAACCTTTTCTTTCACTTTCGGATCGTTGAAAAAAGACGGATTCAGTTTTTCCGGTTCCAGATCGCCTGCACTGAGTATGCCGAATGAGCTGAACAGATCCAATGCATTGAAACCCACAGCTTCCGTGTGCCGACCTCCCATAGACAATCCTGAAATCGCCCGGCTTTTCCGGTCTTTAATGGTACTGTAATGCGCATCAACAAACGGGACGACCTGCTTTCTTATCTCGTCTTCAAAAAGCGTGTATGTTTTTTCAAGATGGTTTGGATCGTTTCGGTGGAGTACCTGGTTATTGGGCATTGCAATGATCATCGGGACCATTTTTCGTTCTGCCAGCAAATTATCTGCAATGAAATTGGCCCGTCCGTCGAGCACCCAGCCCGATGCGAGTTCGCCGCTTCCTCCCACAAGATACAGTACCGGATATTTGTTTTTTGGATTGTAGCCGGGCGGTGTATACACGAACATTTCCCGCTCGCCATTTAATACATCGGAGTGGTAAATGTGCCGGGTAATGCTTCCGTGCGGGACATTTTGAGCATCGTAATAGGCTGGTTTGCTCTCATGGATAATGAGGTTGCTGTATCCCGGCTGGTTCGAGGTTCCTGTAAATGTATTGTTCGGATCTACTACTGGAACTCCATCGAGTAAAAATCGGTACACGTAAATATCCGGCTTCAATGGTCCCACTGTCAATGACCACATTCCGTCAGATGCTTTTACAAACGGCAGCGGATCTTTTGCTTTTAATGCGAGCAATATTGGGCCGCCGGTTAATTCCACTTTATGTGCATCCGGGGCTTTGAGCCGGAATGTGACGGTGTGGTCGTCGCGTACCTCGGGAGAGATCACATTTCCACCGTATGGAAAAAGATTTTGTGTATTTTTTTGTGGATTAAAGTCCAGATTCACATTTGCCTGCTGCGCGAATAGCAGCCCGCCCGGCAAAGCGATCAGATACAATGGAATGCAAAATTTGAATAGGCTCATGGTTCGCGAAAGCATTAAACCGAAAATAACGTCGGATGTGTTTGCCAGATACAAAGACGCGGAATTGCTGGCGATACCCGCGAAATGAAGTTAAAATGTCGTTTAGATCAGAATGTCTTTTACCACTTTTCCATGCACATCGGTCAACCGGAACCGGCGGCCCTGGAATTTGTAAGTCAGTCGTTCGTGATCGACGCCCATTAAATGCATTAACGTCGCATGGAAATCGTGGACGTGAACCGGATCTCTCACAATATTGTAACTGAAATCGTCGGTTTCGCCGTAGCTGATACCAGCTTTTACGCCAGCCCCCGCCATCCACATGGTAAAGCATCTCGGATGGTGATCGCGGCCATAATCGTCAGCAGTAAGTTTACCTTGCGAGTAAACGGTCCGGCCAAATTCTCCTCCCCAAATCACCAGGGTATCATCGAGCAAACCTCTTCTTTTCAAATCCATAACCAGTGCGGCAGTTGCCTGGTCGGTTTGTTTGCATTGATTCGCAATGCCTTTGGGCAACCCGCCATGCTGGTCCCAGCCCTGGTGATAAAGCTGAACAAATTTGACATCTTTTTCGAGCAACTTTCTAGCCAGCAGACAATTGGCCGCATAAGTACCTGCGTCGCGACTTTCCGGTCCATATAATTCAAAAACTTCATCAGGCTCATCGGAAGTATCGATCACCTCCGGCACGGAAGTTTGCATCCGGAACGCCATTTCATATTGTGCAATGCGGTTATCAATTTCCGGATCTCCATACGAATCGTTTTGCAGCTGGTTCAGTTTGGCCAGGTATTGCAGCATTTCCTTCCGGTCGGCACCGTCGTAACCTTCGGGATTGTTCAGGAACAAAACGGGATCTTTGCCGGAACGAAACTGGACACCCTGATGCCTTGATTCCAAAAAGCCATTTCCCCACAATCTGGCATAAAGTGGCTGATCTCTCGGCGCATTTTTTGAAACCAACACAATGAATGTCGGCAGGTTATTATTATCCGTACCCAACCCGTAGCTCACCCAGGAACCGATTGCAGGTCTTCCGGGAAGCTGATTGCCGGTCTGGAAAAACGTAATCGCGGGATCATGGTTGATCGCTTCTGAGTAAATGGATTTGACAATGCACAAGTCGTCCACCACGCTGGACGTGTAAGGTAATAGCTCACTCACCCAGGTCTGACTTTTCCCATGCCGGCCGAATTTATAAATGGACGGAACCATCGGAAGCGCGCTCTGATTGGCGCTCATTCCCGTCAGCCGCTGCCCCTTCCTGACCGAATCAGGCAGGTTTTGACCAGCCAGGTTAACCAGTTTAGGTTTATAGTCGAATGTTTCAAATTGCGAGGGCCCGCCAGCCATGAACAGATAAACCACGCGTTTGGCCTTTGGCGCAATGTGCGGCAAAGCTTTCAAAATATCGGCTTCCAGGTCGCCCGACGGCTGTGCCTGCCGGGAAGCGGAGCCATAAATTTTATCAACACCAAGCAATGAACCTATTGCCAATGCACCAAGTCCCAGGGAAGTTTTGGTTAAAAACCTCCGGCGGTCAAGCTTTTTGTGAAGCTCGTTGAATTCAGGGGTATGCAGCCGGAACTCTTCGTTGTGATGGTGTGACATAGCCTATCTTTTGGTTAAACCAGCGTCTGAATTGAGAATGGTACTTGCTACTACACTGTTGGCGGCCACCAGTGCCGGATCCAGTTTCAATGTCACTTTGTACTGACCACTGGAAAGCCAGCCGCGCGTTTTCTCCGGAAATCTGGAAAATTTTTCTTTTTCAATTTTTTGTAGATCAACCAGCAGATCCAACTCTTTGGCTGATGGTTTTTTGCCGGTCAGCTTTCGGTATGCCAGCGTTATTGCTGATTTTGGATCGGCTATCCGGGTCATTTGTTCGCCTAAGACTTTGGCTGCTTCCACAAAAGTGGGATCATTTAATGTTACCAAAGCTTGTAATGGCGTATTGGTTTTCTGCCTGCGAACAACGCAGAAACTGCGGGAAGCAGCGTCAAAAGTGGAGAGGGTAGGGTTGGGGACGGATCTTTTGGCAAGAATGTAAAGACTCCTACGGTAAACGGCATCGCCGGAATCGGGTACGTAAGTACTACTATTGATCGACCACAGACCATCCGGTTGATACGGTTTAATACTTTTACCTCCCAGCTTTCTATTTAATAATCCGCTCGCCATCAATACATTATCCCGTATCATTTCCGCAGACATCCGGTTGGCCGGGCCTCGTGCATACAACCTGTTTTCAGGGTCACGGTCTCGTACATCTTTGCTCGTCCGGGAATCCTGTCGGTACGTCGCGGACATTACGATCAGCTTGTTCATTTTTTTAATATCCCAACCCGATTCCCTGAAAGTTACTGCCAGCCAATCGAGCAGTTCGGGATGGCTGGGCATTTCTCCCTGATTTCCAAAGTCTTCCGTCGTTTTGACGAGGCCGGTGCCGAAGAAATTTTGCCACAAACGGTTTACCTGTACACGGGCTGTGAGCGGGTTCCCGGGATGAGTAAGCCACTGGGCAAGTCCGTAACGGTTTTTAGGAAGATTTTTCGGAAATGCCAGAATCGAAGCCGGCGTGGCGGGAAAGACTTTCTCGCCCAATGCATCATAATTACCCCTGATCAGCAAATGCGCCTGTTTGGGTTTTGGCATTTCCTGCATGACCATCAGTTCACGGATATGCTCCGTAGAATCACTCTGTATGGTTCTTATTTTTTGCAGCTCCGACCTGACTTTCGAAACATTTGTATCGATCGCGGAAAAATAGAAATCTTTTAAAATGCTTGTTTCTGCCGGAGAAAGTTGCCCGGGTTCTTTGTCAGCAATGGCATTCCAGGTTTTCGTTCCCGCCAGGATTCCGATCTCAAAATTTGTTAGCAACCGGTTGTAAATCGAGATATCGTCGGTTTTACCGTCTTTAAAACCCAACCCACGCCACCAGCCGCCGATCTGTAATCCCGGTTCAGACGGTGTGTGGAAGAGAATATCTTTCGTGAGCTGATCCATAGTCGTTTCCATAGCAGCCTCACTGCCATTGAGATATAACTTAAATCCATTGGCTTTGGAGGAGCCGTCGTACGAAATCGTCATATGTGTCCATTGATTTCTTGGAACCGGTTGCTTCGTAACCCGCGTAATGGCATTAGAGGGCGAGGTATGCGCCATATTCAGTTCCAGCCGGTCATTTTTGAGGTATACATGATATCCTCTGAAATTGTAAAGCCGCTCCGCAATGCTTTTATGAAGGATCACACCTTCTTTCAGTTGACCTGGAATATTTACCCAAATCCCGATTGTGAAAGGTTCTGATTTTCTGAAAATGCCGGCGGGTGAAAGGTCGAGGAAAACGTCGCCGTTCAAATGCATGACGTTGCCGCGATCTGACTTTTCAAACACCGGTTCTCCACCAGCTTGCCCGGATTCGCGTTTCATCGCGCCGCCTTGTTTCGGATTTACAGCATTTTTCAGCGAACCTTTGTCAAATGTGAAATGGGCCTGAAGTCCGGTTTGAGGCAGGTTTTGTTTTGTCAGAAATTGATATTTCCCGAATTTAAGCCATTGATTAAAAGCTGGCAGCGCACTTTTCCTGGTAACAATCAATTCGTTCTCCTGATACTTGATCTTTGACTGAATGTAATCCAGCATTTTTTCCTGAGCGGCAGTCGGTAGCATCAGCGTGGGCGTAGGCAATGCATCGTTCCAGGAAATTTGTCCGGCTTCTTTTACATTGTTAAAAAAACTGAAAAGCTCATAGTAATTTTTTTGCGAAACCGGATCGTATTTATGATCATGACATTTGGCGCAGCCCACCGACAAACCCAGAAACGCATCCCCAAAGGTATTGGTGCGATCCACCACATATTCGGTCTGAAACTCCTCCTCAATGATACCACCTTCCATATTTTGCTGGTGATTGCGGTTAAATGCCGTCGCGATGATCATATCGCGTGTCGGTTTTGGCATTAAATCGCCCGCAAGCTGCCAGTGTACGAACTGATCGTAACGCATATTTTTATTAAATGCCTGAATCACCCAGTCGCGAAATGGCGACATGTCCCTCAGACGATCGACCGTATAGCCATGAGAGTCTGCAAAACGGGCAAGGTCCAGCCAATCGACGGCCATTTTTTCACCATAATGGGGAGAGTTCAGCAGGCGGTCGACCTGCTTCTCATAGGCTTTTGGGGAATTGTCTTTTATGAATGCATCTGTTTCTTCCAGTGTGGGTGGTAAGCCGGTCAGATCCAGCGACAGTCTTCGCAGCAAAACGTCCTTTTCAGCTTGTGCGGACGGTTGCAGCTTTTCATCTTCAAGCTTTTTGAAGACAAAATGGTCAATGGGATTAATGGCCAGATTGCTATGTGAAATGTCCGGAATCTCAATCATTCCGGGTTTCACAAATGCCCAGTGTGGTTTGTATTCTGCCCCGTCCTGAATCCATTTGATGAGGATAGCTTTTTCTCGTGCCGAAAGTGTGAGATGTGATTCGGGTGTCGGCATCATGTATTCCGGGTCGGACGAAATAATGCGGTGAAAGAACTCACTATCAGCCAGATCTCCGGGATCAATGGCATTCCGTCCCGATTCTTTTGACTGTTTTACAAATGCAGATTCAGCCAAATCCAGTCGCAAACCGGCTTTTTGTTTGGCCTTATCCGGCCCGTGACAGGCAAAGCATTTATCCGAAAGTACCGGCTTGACGTGCTGGTTGTAATCCAGTTTTTCAGGCAGTTCCCTCATCGCCACTTCCACCTCTTCCGGGAGTTCGGGCGAGCAGGCGGAGAAAAGCAGCGACGCAAAAATGAGAAAGAGAAAAAATGGATTCCGTGTCATTTAAACATAAGTCACTTTAACAGAAATATAATTTAAGATTTTGTATAAATAATCCAACAGGTAACATTTCTGAGATAATTCGGCGGGAGTTTATTAGTTGTGGCATGTTATTCGCATATTAGTTTAAGAAACGTTTTTTAAACCTAAACATTCTGATCTATGCGTTGGCAGGATTTACGGAGGAGTAGTAATGTGGAAGATCGTCGCGGTATGTCCGGGGGCGGTAAAATTGCATTGGGAGGCATTGGTACCATCATTGTGCTTGCCATTGGATTACTCACCGGTCAGGATCCGGCCGTGATACTCGACAATCTTCAGGGTTCTCAAACCACCGAACAGGCTCAAACGCGAGCTCCCGGCCCGCGCCCGGATGATAAAACGGCTGATTTTGTTTCTGCAGTGCTGGGTAGTACCGAGGATGTTTGGACGAATATTTACGCGGCGAATGACGCACAGTACGAAAAACCGAAATTGCAGATTTTTGAAAATGCTACCCAAAGCGGTTGTGGCGGCGCATCCTCAGCGATGGGGCCTTTTTACTGTCCCGCCGATCACAAGGTTTACATCGATCTTTCTTTTTGCGAGGAGTTGCGCGAGCGGTTTAATGCACCCGGTGATTTTGCGGTAGCCTATGTAGTAGCACACGAAGTAGGTCACCACGTTCAGAACCTGATGGGGCTTAGTGAAAAAATGCAGCAGCAACGTGGCAGAATGAGCGAAGCGGAATATAACAAGCTGTCCGTCAAACTTGAATTGCAGGCTGATTTTCTTGCAGGAGTGTGGGCAAACCACGCGCAGGAAATGAGCAAGATCCTTGAACCGGGAGATCTAGAATCTGCTCTGAATGCAGCCAATGCCATTGGTGATGATAAATTACAGCAAGAATCGCAGGGCAGGATCGTCCCGGATGCGTTCACCCACGGTACTTCCAAACAACGTATGTACTGGTTCAAAAAAGGCTTTGAAACGGGGGACTTGAGTCAGGGGAAATATGAGGATATTGAGTGAGAGGTAAGGTGTGAGATGTGAGATGTGAGATGTGAGATGTGAGATGTGAGATGTGAGATGTGAGATGTGAATGGGGGTTTTAGGCTGATAGTCTATCAAATCCAAATCGTATGCTGTGCCATTTAGATTGTTGAATCTAGCGTGAATGCCGGAGAATCAGTCGAGGTAACGGTTCAAGCCGTAATGATCTTTTTCAACCCACCTTTCAAAAGTTTCTTTTCGTAGTCTTTACTGATATCCTGGTCAGTTATGAGATACGATATTTCTGAGAGCTGGGCGAATTTGATGTAGCTGTCTTTTCCTATCTTGGTAGAATCGCATAATAAAACTACCTGGCCCGCATTACGTATAAAAGCGGTGGTAATGCTGGATTCGTGTTCGCTGTGGGCGGTAAGACCATTTTCTGCTGAAATCCCATCGACGCCGATGAAAGCTTTATGCGCATGATAGCCGTCGATATGCTGAACCGCTTTTTCGCCGTGAATTGCTTTTCTGGTTTTGTCCAGCTCGCCGCCAATCAGATTGATTTGAATGGAGGCAGTGTCGATCAGCTCAGCCAGAATGGGCAGGGAATTGGTGATAACTCGCAGGTTTTGTTTTTGTTTTAAATAACGGCACATCAGGAACACCGTACTTCCGCAATCCAGAAACAATGTATCGCCGTCATTGACCGTTTCTGCGGCTTTTACGGCGATACTTTCTTTTTGTGTGTTGTTGACGGTTGCTTTTCCGGTGAAACTGGTCAATACCGTATTTTCCGGTTTCATTGCGCCGCCATGCGTTCGCACCAATAATCCTTCTTCTGAAATTTCATGCAAATCGCGGCGGATCGTCGCGGCGGATGCATTTAAAATATCGGCCAGCTCGAATACGGACAAGCTGCCTGCATTGTAAATGGCATTAAGTATTTCTCTCTTTCGTTCCTGAAAGTTCATGTTATTGATTAATTTGATCAAAAATAATCAGCATTAATCAGAAATCTAGAGAAGTGTTCTGGGGGAAGTGTTTTCGTCTGTAGTCGGAATGGAAATAAAAAAGCAGGTTCCTTCATCTCTGTTACTTTCAAACCAGATATTGCCATTTTGTGCCTGAATGAATTCGAGACATAGCAACAGACCCAAGCCTACACCTTTCTCGTTTCTGGTACCATAGGTAGATTGTACATTCATCGAAAAGATGGCTTCCTGTTTTTCCGGAGAGATACCGATACCATTGTCCTTAATACTAATGACACATAGATTGTCAGAGACTTGTGACCTGACCACTACCTTTCCGCCCGCATTCGTGAATTTGATCGCATTGCCGACGATATTCCGGATGACCAGCTGCATCATGTCACCGTCGGCATAGATGCTAAAAGAGGGATCGAACTCATAATCCAGCGTGACGTCTTTCCGGGCCGCATTGTTTTTCTCCAGCTGTAACGTGGGTTCAAGCAGTTTTGCCAGGTTGAGAAGTTTAGGATATGCTGTGACGCCATGAAGCTGCGACTTGGACCAATCCAGCAGTTTGGTGAGCATAGCGGTCGTGTTTTTCGTGGCATTGAGCAGCTCATTCTCTATTTCCATCTTTTGTCCCGGATCCAGTTCGTGTTGCGTCAGTAATTCAAGAAAATTCTGAATGCTTCCCAACGGTGAGCGCAGATCATGGGCTACAATGGACATTAGTTTGTTTTTTTCCGCATTCAGGTTCTCCAGTTCCTGGTTTTGTTTGGTGATCTGTTCATTCTGTTCTTTAATCGCCCTCGACTTTTCGGCAGCGGATTTTCTTTCTTTTTCATAGCCTACCCGGATGTAGTCGATACAGAAGTAGGTGATCGCGGCCACGACAACGTATGCGGACATGTGATCAATGAACCTGCTGAACCGGGTGTTGTAGGTACTAGGAAAAGTCTCCGGGCTGAAATATTCAAACATGCATAAAAGAAGAAATATCCCGATGTTGACGGGAATCCAGAATTTGTATTCATCAACCGGGCTAATGCCGATGCTCACGAGCAGGAATAGCAGAAAAAATAGGTCGGTGGGTCCCTCGAGGCCGGAGTTAAGGAAATAGTTGATTGTGAAAAGACACAACCCGATCACATTCGTGATATGGACACTGCGGGCTCCCTGGTTTCTGTACCTCGAAAAGTAGTAGAGCAGAAAGGCAAGTACCAACACCACCATACTGGCCCACGCGATATGAGGCAGGCCAATGAGGTAATTAAATGGTATGTTGTAGCTGAGCGCAAAAATCGATATCAGGCATATCGAGTGAAAAATTCTGACATTTAATGGGAATTCCGAGGGGTCGCCGGAAAGTTTTACCCATAGTTTGTAGAAGTAAGTTCTAGAAGGCAAGACGGAGGATTTTTACTTTTGACAAATATAATATGGTGATTACTTAAGTTCTAAGTAGAAATGCTATTAATCTGTCCAAAATTTTTGTCCAAGTTTCTATATTTAATCAAGACGTCCTTAAAAAACCTCATATCCTAAACCCGATGCGGTAATCGGATTCTTTTTAAGTACCGGCAAGTATGTGCTTGCCATTGAGCAAGGAGGCAACTGGCTGAATAGATCGCTTAAAGGTGAATTCAATATGTGTGAATGCGGGCTACTGTCGAAGGTAATGAGTTCAAAATGCGCGACACGGACCGTAACCTGAGATTAACAAAACGAGCAGCCAATGGCTGCCCGTTTGCGTTTTGAGTCTGATGAAGTGTTAAAGTTTGAACCAATTACGACCCATTATTGATTGCTGCCCGCCGATCCGAGTGTAGTCTCAATTTCAACCGGTGGGGCCGGTGTTAGGATTTTTCTATTTTCAATGTAATCCCTCGCATCTTTTTCCAGCAATTCACGGATGTGTTTGCCGCCGAATTCATCATAGTACCACAACCAAACCATATCATTGGAAACGATCGCACTGTGAAGATTTTCCATATCCGAGTAGTTAAGAGATTATTCAAATGTATGGAATTAATCCATTAATTTGGATATAATCCATGTAAAAATTTGTAAAGAATTCTACCTCGCTGGTTATCAGCAAGTAATTAGTTAATTAAAATCTAAAAGTTATTCGGAGAGAACACTTAACGTATTCCGCAGTGATATCGCTTCGTGAGAAGCATCGTAAATGCATTCACCGTTTTTTACGACCAGTATTTGCGGGGATTGATGCTGGACCTGGAAGCTATTGGCAATGGCCATGGATTCGCTGCGGTTATTAATGACGTCTACGATGTACAATGGAACATCAACCTCAGGAACTGCATTTACATCGGATTTTAGCTGACGATATGCCATCAGGCTGGTCATGCAACGCGGACTATGTTTGTAAATAATGGCGTAGTCCGACGATTTGTAAATTTCCTCCACGTCCTCTTCACTATTGATTGTAATCCAGTTCATCTTGTTGAGAAATAAAAGCAGGTTTGTACTAAACTGTAAAAGGAACACCATTTCATGCCGTTTTCATTCCACGATCCTTTATAAAATCCGTAACCTGCCTTCGTTTGAATGTCGATTCCGGGTTTAAATGCGGCGGTTAGCAGGCTAGTTTTTCTTTTCAGTTGGTACAATAATGAAGTTCAGCAGCTCGGTATGTCTTACAACCGAAATGTTAGTAATGGTCAAAATGTCTTTGTGGGTAAGCACTTTAAACAGCTCATTGGAGTTGCTGACAGGCTTGTTGTTAAATGACACGATGATATCGCCCTCCATTAACTGCGATCGCGACGCAGGTGTGTCAGGTTCGATCCGCGTGATGAAAATACCTGCGCGGTTGCTTAATTTGTGATGCTGCCGAACTTTTTCGTTTATGGGAACATCCTGCAACTGAAGTCCGAGATACGCTTTGAAAACTTTCCCGTCGCGGATGATCTGAACCGCGATTTCTTTTGCCGTATTAATATCAACCGAAAAGCTCAGACCTTGTGCGCCCTGGATCACAGCCGTATTCACGCCGATCACCTCGCCATCGGTATTGATCATCGGTCCACCCGAATTGCCCGGGTTCAAAGCTGCGTCGGATTGTATCACATTGTCCACCATCCTGCCAGACTGCGTTTGCAACGTGCGGCCTAATGCACTCACCACGCCGGTTGTAACGGTGTGCTGGTAACCATAAGGGTTTCCGATTGCGATAACGAACTGGCCGATCTGCAGCTGACTGGTATCTCCGAGTTTTGCAACGGAATATCCGTGCGCATAGATTTTAAGGATCGCGACGTCGGTATCCGGATCTTTCCCAACCAATGTCGCCTCAATTTCATTCTCATTCAAAAGACTGACCATGATTTTCTCAGCTCCGTCCACGACGTGGCTGTTGGTGAAAATGAATCCGTCGGACGAGAAGATAAAACCGGAACCAGAGCCTGCCGGTCGCATTTTACCATTCACTGTTTTATATACATCTATTTTGACGACGGCGTTTTTGATCTTGTCAACGGCGTCGATGATCATGGTCGAAAAGGTATCCATAGCGATTGCGTTTTGCTTTTGGTTTCCGGAGCAAAAAGTTATCCAGGCTTCTTTTCGTGCCAAAGTGTCTTATCTGGAAACCAGCGTCGCGTCAAAAGGGCATATAGTAGGCTTAACAAACTCTGATTTAGGCGAATACCGGGAACTAAGAGTAGTTTGTCTCCATTGCATTTGCATATTATATTTAGATCAGCCCCCTCTCCGTATCAGTACATCAAAAATTCATCCAGCCAATTCCAACCGAACTAATTGTTATGAATAGAGCTCATTTTTTGAAACTGTCGCTGCTAGTCCCATTTTCCGCCAACCTGCTCGGAGAGAGACGATTATTGCGTGCGGACAGACTTAAAAAGGGATTTAATGTCGGCAATGGGAAAGACCGGTTCGACAAAAGTATCTCGCTACTCGAAGGGGATACTTTTTATACCAAAATCTCGTCCAAAGACACCAATGGCGATTTGTATGCCTTCGGGGAGAAAGCATTGGCAGCATGATCATTACATTTCAGCCGGCGGGCAAAATGGAAGCGTTTTTTATGGCGATATCCGAAGGAGCAATGAAAGGAAAATCTGAAAAAGAGCAGGATGATTTCAGGGAATTGCACGATTTTAAAAGAGTCGGTCCACCCATCGACTACTTTAAAAAATTCTGATTTGGTAAGATTTCTTTATTTGGCTTTTTCTTGTCCTAGTTCAATGCTTTGAGGTATCCGCTGCCTGTACATTTGTATCAGTTAAAGCGAAAAACCAAACAGATAAGAACATGGAAAATACAATCAACGGGATTCACCACATTACTGCCATCGCTGGTGACGCAAAAAGAAATTACGATTTCTACACCCGTATATTAGGTTTGAGAATGGTTAAAAAAACCGTCAATTTCGATGATCCTAATACTTATCACTTTTACTACGGCGATGGAGTAGGCACCCCCGGAACAATACTGACTTTTTTCCCCTGGGGAGGTCAGATCCCCGCTGGCAGGAGAGGTACCAGGCAAGTGACTGAAATCGGTTACTCGGTACCAGAAGGCAGTCTCGATTTTTGGTTGAAAAGGTTTGAAGCAAATGGGGTCACCTATAATAAAGCATCCGAAAAATTTGGCGAGGAATATCTGACTTTCCTGGACCGCGACGGCCTGAAATTTGAGCTGACTGTTCCGAAAACCGCTGACAATCGCACGCCCTGGGAAACCAGTGAGGTAACGGCTGAGAATGCGACACGTGGGTTTCACCACATCACCATTACCAGTAATAAAATTGAGGAAACAGCTAAAATCCTGACAGATATATTCGGATATCGGTTGGTGGAGCAACAGGTTAACCGGTTCAGGTTTGTTACCGATGCGGTGGAAACGGCCGCGATCGTTGATCTGGTGGAAGTTCCGGGCGAAAGGGCCGGGCATGTGGCCGGCGGTTCCGTTCACCATGTTGCATTCCGCGTTGCGAACGACGATATCTTAATGGAGTTCCGTAAAAGAGTGGCAGAAGCCGGACACCAGATTACCGATAAAATCGACCGGAATTACTTTTATTCTTTGTATTTCCGTGAGCCAGGCGGTGTGTTGTTTGAAATAGCAAGTGACAATCCCGGATTTGCCACCGACGAAACAGTAGAAACATTGGGTTCGGGTTTAATGTTGCCGCCGCAATATGAACCACGCAGGGCGCAAATCGAAAAAGTGCTTCCGGTTCTAAGCTAAGTCCGGTTTTAGAACTGAAATCGTGAGATATCACTTTAAATTGGTTTACCAATGTATGTACATAGCAAAAAGGTTATAACCGGCGGGACGCCGGTTGCCGAAGCCAAAAAGGCAATTGTGATGCTTCATGGCCGCGGAGGCTCTGCCGATGATATTGTTTCATTGCAGCGGGTTTTGAATCTGAGAGGTATGGCGATCGTTGCGCCGCAGGCCACGAATAATAGCTGGTATCCTTACAGTTTTATGGCTCCCGTTCAGGAAAATCAACCCGCGCTCGATTCTGCGTTGGACCTCATCGGTCAGGTTGTTGCGGATATAGAATACGCCGGAATTCATGCAAAGGATATTTATTTCGCCGGGTTTTCACAAGGAGCCTGTCTCACTTTGGAATACACAACCCGAAATGCGAAACGGTATGGCGGAGTCATCGCATTTACGGGCGGACTGATAGGGCAGGAGCCCGACCTTAAAAATTACGATGGTGATTTCAATGGTACTCCAGTGTTTATCTCGACGGGCGACCCCGATCCACATGTTCCGGTTTCACGGGTAAAAGAAAGCATTGCGACGCTGGAAAGAATGAATGCCTTTGTCACGTATGCCATTTATCCCGGCCGGCAGCATACCATTTCGTCGGAGGAAATCAAGCTGGCAAATAGCCACATATTAAAATAAAATGAAGTCTGGCCTCGTACGGGGCCAGACTTTTCTTTGTAACTCTGTCGGGCTGGATTGTGAAAATGGATAATTTTATCCCGCGACCACGCTCCTTAATTTGACCCGACAGGTAGTATGTTTGAAAAAATCAACGATTATGCATTGCGCTGCATGTATTTTGCGCCCGACGACCTCTCTTTTTTTAATTCAATTCTTCAATTTAAAAAAATACCCAAAAAGACGTTTCTGCTTCTGGAAGGAGAAATATGCAAATTTGAGGCATATATCCTGAAAGGATGCATACGCACCTACTTCATTGACGGGACCGGCGCCGAAGTAACCATGCAATTTGCGATTGAAGACTGGTGGGTGAGCGATATCATCAGTTTTCAGGATCAGAAGCCCAGCCATTTGTACATTGAAACGCTTGAAGATTGTGAGCTCCTCATGCTCACCCCGGAGAGCAAAGAGCAATTATTGGCAAATGTTCCGGGATTTGAAAGAATGTTTCGTCTCATGGTCCAGAGAAACCTGGCACATACGCAGGAGCGACTTTTTCGGACTATTTCCACGACAGCCGTGGAAAAATACCTGGACTTTCTCAACCGTTATCCCACCATTCCACAGCGGGTAGCTCAACATTACATCGCGTCATATCTGGGCTTTTCTCCTGAATTCCTGAGTAAAGTAAGGAAAAAACTGAGCACCGGTTAGCCCATTCAAGTTTAGTACTGCACCGACTATACGGCGCAAAAACCTCCCCAAGAATTTGGCATCGCATTCATTGCATTGCGTTTTACGGTATGGAACAATATTTTCCATTGTTCATGCACAATCAATCATGAGATAGTCATGTAAGCGTCTCCGTGATGTCTGGAATACGCAACATTAGAAATACAACTTCATCAACAAGCAAAAAGGCGACCAAACGGTCGCCTTTTTCATATGCCAAAAACCCGTTTTGGGCTAGTTATCATGCTTCTGGCGCGTTGAATCGGCATTCAGGTTTGACTGGTTCGGAGGATAACCAAGGCTATCGTTCTGATTGTCTTCACCTATTCCGTCTGCAGTTCTGCTTGACGCGCTGCTGCTGTCATTTGGGGTAGTTTGAGATTCGCTTCCAGAACCTGCACTGCCCTCCATATCATTTTTTTCTGTTCCGCACGACGCCAGTGACAGGCCGATCGACAAAGCCAGGATGCTTGCGGTGATTTTGAGACTTTTCATAATTAGTTAATTTGTTTGTTGATTGAAAAAGATAAATCGAAAAGACACGTTCATTCGTTAATGGAGCTCTCCTCCTGAATGAGCCTTCCGAAGGGAATTTCGTCCAGGATCAGTTGAGCCGCCCGGTCTACGGATTTTAACACGATTTCTTCCGCAGACCCCGTAAACACCTCCCGCACGGGCACTGATTTCCCTTTCAAAAACGCATGGATAAATATTGTTCCTACCGGCTTTTCTTCGGTTTCGCTTCCGCCGGGAGTGGTAAGTCCGGTCAATGCAATATGGACATCGGCTGGGATGAATGTCTGAAGCCTGTCGGCGAGTTCCTGAGTAACCTCCGCGCTTTCGGGCGTAAAACGCTCCAGCATTTCCCGCGGCACCCGCAGGATACTTTCTTTCAATGAGGCATCGTAGCATACGAGGCCACCTTTCAGCACTTTCCCTGAATCCTCACACAATGAAAATTCAGCGGAAATCCTGCCGGCTGTCGCACTTTCTACGAAGGCTACGGTCAGGCTGCGCTCAGCCAATGCGTGGCTACAAGAAATAACTAGTTGTGAAGGCATAATAAGTATGTATTAAAACTGAGAGATTAGTCAACTTAATTTAATCAAAAGAGCTTCGTCGCCGCCGAGTGCGATGATGTCTTCAACCTGCATTCCATTTCGCTCCGACTCGGTACTCAAAACCACGGTACCCTTATAATTTCCGTTCCGCGGCCTGAAATAACCCGGTCTGTGACTGAGATTCAGGATGACCAGAAACTTGCTGTCGCTATGTTCTCTCACATATGAGATCAGCTGCTCGTCCGAATATTCCGGGGTATACGTGCCGATATTCAATGCAGCATGTTCCTTTCTTAATGCGATTAACTTAGTATAAAAACGAAGCATTGAATGCGGATCCTGCTTTTGAACTTCTACATTCACACGCCCTGAGTTATAAGGTAGCCGAAGCCATGGTTTGTACTGTGAAAATCCTCCGTTGATCTCACTGCTCCATTGCATGGGTGTCCGTGACGGGTCCCGGCTCACATTAAGTTCCGGCATATTAAGGCCTTGCGGATCAACAATTTCATTCATTGGAATAGGCACATCGCGCATGCCGATTTCATCCCCGTAATAAATGGTAGGCGTTCCCCGTAATGTTAAAAGCATCATCGCAGCCACTTTTGCCTGAGATTTTCCGATCCGGCTCGCAATGCGAGGCTTATCGTGGTTTCCCAACACCCAATTGGGCCAGCCCTGCGCCGGCAATGCGGCTTCGTATTGATCAATCGCCAACGCTATCTGCTGCGACTGCCATGGCAGGGTCAACAATTGAAAGTTAAAAGGCAGATGTGCGCCCCGATTGTCTTGACCGTAGTAGGTGACCAGTTTTTCGATCGGCAGATAAATTTCACCAATCAGCACACGTTCGTCATATTCATCCGTCAGATCCCTCATCATCCGTACAATGTCGTGAACCTCAGGTTGATCGGTCGAATAAACAGGTATATAATGGTCGTAGATCAAATCCTCGGGATTGAATTTTGAGTCCGGCGACGGGGGATTATCGCGGAGCTGTAAGTCTTTGATCATATGCCACATGACATCCACCCGGAACCCATCTATACCTTTATCCAGCCAAAACCGCATCACATCCAGCATTGCCTGCTGTACTTCCGGATTCCGCCAGTTGAGGTCCGGCTGTTCTTTCAGGAAGGCATGGTAGTAATATTGCCCGGTGATTTCGTCCCATTCCCATGCATTACCCCCAAAAACACTCAACCAGTTGTTTGGCAAAGTCCCGTCTTCACGGGCGTCCTGCCAGATATACCAGTCACGTTTCGGGTTACTGCGAGACGACCGGCTCTCGAGAAACCACGGATGCTGGTCGGACGTATGATTGGGTACCAGGTCGAGAAGCAATTTCATTCCACGGCTATGTACTTCCGACAGCAGTTCATCAAAATCATCCATATTTCCGAACAATGGGTGAATACCCTGGTAGTCAGAAATATCATAACCAAAATCCGCCATGGGAGAAGGATATACGGGCGAAAGCCATACACAATCGATTCCGAGCCATTGCAGGTAATCCAACCTGCTGATAATGCCTTTTAGATCTCCGATTCCGTCGCCATTAGAGTCCTGAAAAGATCTGGGATATATTTGGTAAACCACCCCGTGCTGCCACCAGAGAGTTCTGTTTTCAGAAAGTGTTTCAGTGCTTGCCTGCTCGATCATATGCTTCCTTTTATTTTGAGTCGATCAATGTAAAAAATCGCGCCTGGAATGGATACCGAATTTCCACTCACTAAGATTATAAACCGTTTGATAACTGATGTGTCACTTTAACTAATTGAGTTGCCTTATTTTGAGAGCACATTAAACACAACAGCACCGTGGAAAGCAATAACAGAGCGCTCGGAGTCACAATCATCCTCATTTGCATGATTACGTTTTGGGTTTTCTCAACTATCAGAAAAACGGTAAAAGAGAAACGTAAGAAAAGAATTCTGGAAGAAGGCGTTGAAGCCAGTGCCACTGTTCTAAACATCAAACCAACCGGGGAATATTTAAATAATCTTCCCGAGTTTCAGGTGAAAGTTCAGATCAAACCCGAAGCTGGTGAGCATTTTGAAGCCGAAATGACTGAGGTATTATCTTATTCTAAATACGATTCAATGAGGCAGGGAAGCCAGGTACTTGTGAAGTACGATCCCGGGTATTATAAACGGGTGATATTTTTGCAAATGGCAGAAAACCTGATCTAAACAGTAATTCTTCGAAGTTTATAAGGCCGGATTATCCGGCCTTTTTTTATGGGCAAAAGATAAATATCGTAGTTGCCGGGTTTCAATTTTGTTTTATAAATACGGCAGTTGAATCCCGGAGAAAGTGGCTTGTTAAGCGTCGTAACAAATATTTTAACCGCACGCTGATACTCGCTTTCCACTGAAAAAAGATACCGTGGCTGCCGCGAGCCCGACTCAATCGCAATCGCGTACAACTTTTCCGGGGCGTATTGTGACTGCCAGTCTGCATTGGAGAGTGAAATATAGGAGCTATTCTCCGAAGCCGTCACCTTTACTGAATCGGATAGATTGTCCCATTCCATGCCAGCCGGATTTAAATCTTGCGCATTAACCGCATTCTTTAAATATGTGCTGCTCGCATCAGGCATATATTCACCGGTTGCTCCATCCCAATAAATTGCCGGGTAATAAATGGTTTTGCTCCACAAAAAATTATAATGATTCGCCTCGATCGTTTTCTGGTAGCTGACCATGCTTCCATAATATATGTAATATGAGCACAAACAGAATACAAATGCCGATGCGGCAATGCCCAGGCGAGGCAGCATGCTGTATTTGAGCGAGTTCAAGTATCCATCATAAAAACCGATAGACAGTGCAGCAAAAAAAGCAGCGTAAATTTTATACCGGTCCATTCGATAGCCATAAGCATCAGCGTCGGTCCCGCGGGCAAATACAATCAGGAAATCCACGAACATTAAGGTAAGGATACCGGCGGCGCAAAACCATTGTACAGAAGTAATGGACCTGGTTTTTTTAGTTAGAATTGCAATGCCTGCAATCACAATCGGCAGCGTAAATAATGCCCCCAGAAAGACACTCGGATACATGGAGCCAATCATGTTAGGATCCGCGATTTGTCCGGCAAACGATAAAAAGAATATGAACTTTGGACCGATGTCGCTGGTGGCGTGCTTTAAAACGGAACCTGAGTAAATGGTCAGGGTAAGTATATGAACCAGCGTAACGACCGTGAGCAGCAATGCAGGTAATGCTACTTTCCTGCGATCCGCAGTATTGACTAAGACGATAATGAGCCAGATTGCAATGCTGGACAATCCATTTGCACTTGTGAAAAGTGCCAGAAGTGCCAGGCTACCACTCAAATACAGATTACGGCGGTTCAATGCGAGATAAAAGCTCCAGAGCGAAAAGAATATGCACGGCGCGTGTTGCAATGCGCAAGTGGCCCAGGAAATGGAGTCTTCATAATGTTGAACCTGAAAAAGCAGACAGGTAACAGTGAGCAATGCAGGCAACGATAACTGCTTTTTGAAATGATATTGAATGAAAAAACATAATATACCAATCAAACTCAGGTCTCCCAGAATGATAAGCCATTTGATATTTACCTGGCCGGTCGTGAAGTATTGTAATAAGGTCACAGACTTGGAAAAGATAACCCGGTGCTCAAAATTCTGCTCAAATAGCAAAGCCAGCTTAGCCCGGATGTTCGCCGTCTGACTGTAATCGTGAATGAATTTGACGATATTTTCGAAATCGTCGTAGTATGGGAAGTTATAAGAGAAACGAAAGACTGAGAACCAGAAGAAGGTAATTACTGCGATTAAAGTGAGCCACAGAATACCAGCAAACATTTTTTGAGATGTCGGCATTAAAAGTTGTAATTGGAATCGATGTAGGCTTAATCTGTTTTATCAGTGAACTGAAAGACGAGCGCTTTCAAAGATAAAAAGGAAATTGGTAATTGGGGGAGCCGGAATAAAAGTAAGTGTGTGTATAGGTCAAAATGTATAGTGTGTGCTGACCTGCTTCATTAAGCCGGTACAAACCAAATACTATTCAGCAGTATTTACAAAGTGCGTGATTTAATGGTGGAATTCAGTTATTCTGCGGTTTCATGCAGGTTCTTGCTGCATCCCATCGATTTTTGCAATTACCTTTTCAAGGTCAATTCCTTTTCCGAGCACGGGCTTGAACAGATCTCCCGTCTCTTGAATCCGGTCGATTGCATTGTGGATAGTGAAATCCCTCAGCTGCAACCCTTCTTTGACTTCTTCCCAATACAAAGGCATCGAAACCGTCGCTCCTGGCTTTGGTCTCACCGAATAAGGTGCTGCGAGCGTCGCTTTTGGCCGGTTTTGCAGATAATCGATGTATAATTTCCCTTTCCGGTTTTTCGTCATCCGCTCAATGCTGGTAAACTTCGGAAGCTCCTGTTGTACCTGACTGGCAACCCATTGCGCAAACATCTGGCACTGGTCATAACTGTATTTCGCCCCGAGCGGGATGTAAATATGCAAGCCGGTAGAACCGGAAGTTTTGCAATGACTTTCCACCTGAATGGAATCCAGCAACTGCTTGATCGCCTGTGCGGTGGTGATTACCTGCTCAAATGTGTTGCTTGTATCGGGGTCTAGATCGAGGAGGCACCAGTCGGGATTGTCCGGGTTTTCGGTGGTGCTATTCCAAGGATTTACGTCAATGCAGCCGAGGTTTGCCATATAAAGCAAACCGGCTTCATCATTGCAAACCATGAAGTTTTTTTCTTGTTCCTCGTCGTTTGAGGTATATGGGAACGTATCGATCCATGAAGGCACTTTTCCGGTAACGTCTTTTTGATAAAAGCTTTTCCCATTAATTCCATTTGGGAAACGGTTCAGCGACAGTGGCCGCTTTACCAGGTACGGCAGCATAAATGGAGCAACCTGATAGTAGTAATTGACTAAATCCCTTTTCGTGATTTTTTCGTCGGGCCAATATACTTTGCTAAGGTTTGAAAATTTGACTTCCTGTCCATTCAGTTTCCTCGCCTGCGTTTCTTCTTTTGGGTTGAGAAGTGTTTTGCGTTTCGTTTTTGAAGGTTTCTTAATGACTTCATTTTTCTTCACTGCGCTATTTTCCACATCTTCCACCACCTCCGCGGTTTCCTCAATAACCTCCTCCGTAGAAGCCGCCACTTCGCGGACTACATCTCTTGCAGCCTTATCCTCGCGCATTCCCTCAAAAGACGGATGGCGAAAAACCCCATCCGAAGTGATCTCCGCAAAACTCACTTCACAAACCAGTTCCGGTTTCAGCCAGGTCGCATTTGCTTTCGGCGGATTTGGCCGGAACCTTGACGGTTTATTATAATCCGGCACTTCTTCAAACGGACTTTTTTCGGTAATGAACGGCTTAAACTGGGCGAGCATTTCTTTTTGTTGCTTGTCCTTAAAACCTGTACCCACTTTACCAACATATTGAAGCACACCGTGATCGTATGCTCCCAACAGAAGTGCGCTGAAAAGTTTTGAAGAACCGGCATTTTGGGTGTAACCGACAACGATTACTTCCTGCCGTTTATTTATTTTTATTTTAAGCCAATCCTTCGACCGTATTCCCGGAGAATAAATACTGTCGGATTTCTTAGCAATAATACCTTCAAGACCCATATCGCGTGCAGCGTCGAAAAACGCAGAGCCTTCGGCCGCAATGCTATATCCGAGTTTCACAGGACTTTCCTCGGTCACCACGCTTTGCAAAATGGCTTTTCGTTCACTCAACGGAAGTTCGGTGAGGTCCTTTCCGTCAAACCACAAAATATCGAAAACGTAGTAAACGAGTTGTCCGTCTGCCTCGCTGCGCCAATTCTGCAATGCATTAAAATCGGAATGTCCCTTGTCGTTGATCACTACGATTTCGCCGTCAAAAACTGCATTTATTTCCCATTTAGACAAATCCTGAAAGACCGGATAGAACTTGTCATTAAAGGATTTTTTGTTTCTTGATTTAATCTCAACTTCACCCTTATTCATGTAAGCAACCGCCCGGTAACCGTCCCATTTAACTTCATATTCCCACCCAGGATCGTCGAAAGGCTCATTGACCAGCGTTGCCAGCATCGGCACGAGCGTTTCTGGAAACTTACTCTTTTTTGCTTTTTTTAAGATGTCCGCCGTTTTTTTTTTAGTGTCTCCTTCGGTTTTCTGTTCCGCTTCTTCTTCTAAAACTTCATTCGCTTTCGCAGTACTCTTTGGCTGCTTACTTCCCTTTTTATCCTTTTCCGTGGTTCCCGGCTCAATGGTTTTCTTGCCGTAGATGTTTTCGGGATTCTTCTCGATGCCACTCAGTGTTTTTTTGGAAATAACCGACCGGTCTTTCTCCGTAATGTCCGATTCGTCTGCGTATTTGTCGCGATGCTTAATCAGCAGCCACGAATTTTCCTCCATATGGGTTTTCACCAATGCAAATTCACCATGAAGCTTTTTTCCATGCAACCTGATTTTTATCGAGCCGGATTTCAGCTCTTTCAGCAGCATTTTTTCCATGTCTTCTTTAGAATCCGCTTTTTCAAGAGGCTCGTAAGTTCCATAATCCCAAACCATTACCGTTCCGGCACCATAATTGCCTTCTGGAATAATGCCTTCGAAATCCTTGTAATCGTATGGGTGATCTTCCACCATCATCGCCAGCCGTTTCACGGACGGATCGGTAGACGGGCCTTTTGGTACCGCCCAGCTTTTAAGCACCCCATCCATTTCCAGGCGGAAGTCGTAATGCAGCCGGCTTGCGTCGTGTTTTTGAATGACGAAGATTAAAGCGTCCGATTTTGCTTCTCCGCCTTCGGGTTCAGGGGTATTATCAAATTTTCGTTTTTCGTTGTATTTACTGAGGCTCATGGGTTTTGGGATTTAGTTTGTTGAAATGAGTTTTTTCAGGCCAACTTGTCTATGTATTCCTGCAATTTTGCTGCGTTGCGGAAAGCGTGGCCATTTACATCGTTGTTAAAAAATGCCCATATTGTGTGTCCCTCGTTACTCCAATCGAAGAATTTCCGGGCATATTCTTCGAGGGCGCTATCCGGGTAGGAAGAGCTGTAAAGATCTGTGGGGCCGTGGAAACGAAAAAAGATATCTTTGGCAGTCACCTCTTCCAGATACGGAAATCGCTCGGATTGCGCGAAAACGAGTGTGACCTTGTGTTTTTTCATCAGACTTAGGCTTTCTTCGGAAAACCAGGAATCATGTCTTACCTCCATGGCGAAGCGGTACGAAGCATATTTTTCGCTAAAAACCTGGTACAGATGCTCAATAATTTCCGGATTAAACCGAAGACTTGCCGGTAACTGGACCAGGATCGGCCCCAGATGTTTTTCTATCGGGTCGAAAATGTCAAAAAAGCGTTGCAGCGGTTCCTCGGGATCGTGCAGTTTTTTCAAATGGCTGAGGTACCTGCTCATTTTGGGGCAGAACAAAAAGCCTTCCGGAACCATGGTGATCCATTTTGTAACGGTACTTTTCAGCGGGAGCCGGTAGAAGCTGGTATTTAGTTCGGAAACTTTGAATCGATCGGCATAGTAGCTGAGATAGTCTGCAGGCTTCACCTCGGCTGGATAAAAAATATCCCTCCAATGCTTATAACTCCACCCAGAAGTGCCGATATGGATTTTTCCGTTTGCCATTGTTTTTCATAAAAACAGAGCAGATAAAATAATCATACCGCTTTAATCACAACCCATTTAACACTGATCGGGAACGGTTTTTATCCTAATTTTCACAAAATAGGTGGATCAAATAGCTTAAAGCTAAAAAGGCCAAAAAAGCTAACAGCTAACAGCTAACAGCTAATCGCTTACGTCAAACTTAACCCATATAAAAATGACCGTCATCGATATCCTGGGAGATCAGGAAGAAACTTTGGGGACTGCGGAAGATCTCCGTGAAGAAATTGTAGTAGAAGTAATGCAGCCGGAGATTTCCGGCAGTTTAATCAAAATAGAATTCGAAACCTCTGCTGGCTTGTGCCGGGGACATTATCTTGCAAGCGATCTGGGCCACGAAGAAATCAACCTCGACCCCGACTCACTCGACATTTTAAAAGCGCTATATCCATCCTGCAACGGCGCATTCATACATCAAATGAATCGGGATTGGGTTGAAATTAGTTTGGAATCAGAAGGTAATGTGATCCCGGAGTATAAGATTTATAGTCGGGTGGTGACGGGGACTGCGGCTTGATATTGCCGACTATAACTTAATTACTAACCGTCCATTAAAAAAGGATTCATTGGTAGGCTGGCCTAATAAAATCGAACCGCTGTAATCGTGTCTGATCGTAAGATATATCAAATCTCCTTGCTGTAATTCTACTTCACAAGAAAAAGTAAGGCTGGTTGTGAATCCCTCCTTACGATTCAAATTTCTGGCCAAAGAAGTTAATTCTCCATTTCGTTCCTTTACGAGATTTAGTTCGGCGTTATATGCACCCGTTGATAATGTTAATTGGGAGTCAAAATGATAAATTCCATCTACTGATGCTGTAAATTTACTATTCGCCAAGCTGTAATTTCCGTCTAAATTATATCTGACGGAACTAAACGGAACTGTATAATGAGTGTTGCTAGGAACACTCTCAGGGCCGCCGCCCTGTACACCAGTAGCACTAAATCCAACTGCGCCTTGCCAAGTAGCCTCGCCAGACCCATTACTTGTCAATACCTTACCTTGGCCAGGATTTTGTCCATTACCGAAAATCTTAATTCTTCCATCAGCCTCCAGTGCAAAACGGCTATCACTTTTAGCATAAACTCCAGTATTGTTACCGGCACCGTAACCTTTTATCGCAATTAGGCCTACGTTTGTATTATTGTAATTGTCGATTTGAAATAAGGGTTTTGTACTGCTTCCACCATAGTTATACGGCATTGGAATATCAGATACCGCTTTCCAGTCCGGTGAGGCTGCTGTTCCTCCATTGTAGTAATATCCGATCCCATATTTGAGAGCAGCGTTGGTGTTGAAAACCATTAATGCGTTCGCCGGATTCGCAATCGTCGTTTTATCCGTGAGATCCTTTAATTCGACTTTCGGGATCAGAATCCCTTTATTCGTACTTTGAATGTCCAGTGCTGCGCTGGGATCAGGGGATGTCGTGTTAATCCCCACGCCCTGGGCGAAAAGACCTTGCTGAAACGCAGTAAGTGTGAGAAGTAGGACCAGTTTTTTCATGTTGAAGTTTTTGTTTTTACGTTAATTACATTGTTCAAAAACAAACTTAACCTTTAACCAGCCCCGTGAGCTTTGGATCTATCCATCGGCGTTGTAACAATGAGCCTGAGGTTTATTGCGGTTTGTTTCCGCCACTTCAGTCCCGTCTTATTCAGCTTCGGTCAGAAAAATCTCCATTATCCTCTAAAATTTGAGAAATTAGGGTTTTGAGTTAATGATAACCTTTACTTTTCATGAAAGATATCAGTGCCAAAGACTTGAAGGCGATCAAGGTTTTTCAGGATGTGCCTGAGGATCAGCTGCAATGGATGATCGACCAAAGTTCGCATTACGAGTTGCAGGAAGGTGAATACATGTCAAAGCCGGGCGACCCGCTCACTGGCACACACGTAATCATCCGCGGTAAAATCGAACTTTACCGGATCCAGAACAATACCAAGCTTTCAATCGCCGAATTCCATACAGGATATGTGACAGGAATGCTTCCTTTTTCACGGGGTAAAATCGGCGTGGCATTTGGTCAATGTACCGAGCTTACGCAGCTGATGACTTTCCCGAAAGAAAAGATGCGCGACCTCATCATTTCGCATTATGAGCTTACCCAGGCACTCGTGATCGTGATGACTTCACGCGTCCGGGAGTTTACCGAACTGGAACAGCAGAACGAGAAAATGATGGCGCTCGGGAAACTATCAGCAGGGCTTGCGCATGAATTGAACAATCCGGCAGCGGCCATTGTGAGAGGTTCGGACTCGCTGAAAAAGCATTTATTAATGCAGCCCGAAGATTTCAAAAAGCTGATATCCATTCACTTATCGCCCGAAGAAATAGATCTGATCAACAATAAAATGGCCAGTATCCTGAGCAACACCGATCGCCCGGTGCTGACAATGATGAAAAGGTCGGAACGGGAAGATGAAATCCTGGACTGGCTTGACGATCACAATGTGAATGGCTGCGACGACATTGCGGATAATCTGGTGGAATTTGGCGTAACCGAAGATGACCTCGAAGACCTGAAAACGAAGATCAACAAAAATGACTTTTCGCCGATCCTGCTCTGGATCAATAACAGCCTCACTACCGAGCGCATGGTGGCGGACATTCAGGAAGCGTCGAAACGGATTGCGGACCTGGTCGGTTCTGTGAAAACCTTTACCCACATGGACAGAGGCGGTGAAAAAGAAGTGATCGACATTCACAACGGCATCCGGAACACGCTCACTATGCTCAATTATAAACTGAAAAAAGGAAATATCAAGGTAAAGGAAGAGTTTGACCTCAGCCTGCCTCACATCAAAGCGATGGTCGGCGAGTTGAACCAGGTCTGGACGAACCTGATCGATAATGCGATTGATGCGCTTGAAAATCAGCCTTCCCCCGAACTTACGATTGGTACTTATCTCGACCGGGACTTTGTGAAAGTCTCTATTTGCGACAATGGCCCGGGCATTCCGGAGGCGATCCGTTCCAAAATCTTCGACCCGTTCTTTACAACGAAGGCAATCGGAAAAGGAACCGGACTTGGCCTCGATGTAGTTATGCGAATTGTAAAACAGCATAATGGCTCGGTATCGCTCCACACTGAGCCGGGAAAAACGGAATTTCTGGTTTGTTTCCCTATTAATGGTTAAATTGATTTAAAACTCTTAACACATTCCTTCTATGGGTTTGCCCATTATATTTTCAATTGACGACGATCCCCAGGTTTTGCGCGCGATCAGCCGCGATCTTAAATCTTATTACCGAGATAAATACAAGGTACTCAGCACCACTTCCGTAGCCGAGGCGCTGGAAAGTCTGCTCGAACTTCAGAATAAAGGTGAGGAAGTCGCCATTTTCGTTTCCGATCAGCGAATGCCCGAAATGCAGGGTGTCGAATTTTTGGAAAAAGCGATGCTGCTTTTCCCATTTGCAAAACGGGTCTTGCTCACCGCTTATTCGGACACCGATGCCGCAATCAAGGCGATCAATGATGTGAAGCTGGATTATTACCTGATGAAACCCTGGGACCCGCCAGAGGAAAAATTGTATCCGGCTATCGACGACCTTCTGCACGACTGGCAGGCTAATTATCGCCCGGATTTTAAAGGTATTAAAATAATTGGGTATCAATTTTCTCCCAAATCCCATGAAATCAAGGATTTTCTGGCAAGCAACCTGATGCCCTATTCCTGGCTGGATGTGGAATCGAGCGAGGTTGGAAAGCAGATCTCTTCAACCAACAATTTGTGTCCGGTCGACTTTCCCGTGGTTATTTTTGAAGATGGGACATTATTAAAAACACCTTCACTGATTGATATCGCATCGAGGATCGGTTTGAATGCCAAAACCAAGCAGCAGATCTACGACGTAGTGATTATCGGTGCCGGACCAGCCGGACTTGCCGCGTCGGTTTATGGCGCGTCGGAAGGATTAAGTACTTTATTGATCGAGCGCAAAGCGCCTGGCGGACAGGCTGGTACAAGTTCCCGCATTGAGAATTACCTCGGCTTTCCATCCGGGCTGAGCGGCGCAGAATTGACCCGGCGCGCGCTCACTCAGACCACGCGTTTCGGTACCGAAGTAGTTTCGCCTCAAATCGTGAAGGAGATCAAGCTCAAAGACAAGTACAAAACCATCGTGCTAGGAGACGACAGTGAGATCAATGCGAAAGCGGTCGTGATCACGACGGGTGTCGATTACCGCAAGCTTGAAACAAAAGGGATCAGCGATTTTACGGGCAAAGGAATTTATTATGGCGCAGCCAGTACCGAGGCTTCTTCTTGCGGAAACAAAGATGCTTACGTTCTCGGAGGAGGCAATTCTGCCGGGCAGGCCGCCATGTATTTATCCAAATTTGCAAGAAACGTATATGTAGTCGTCCGTAAAAATGACCTCAGTTCTTCCATGTCGTCTTACCTGATCGACCAGATCAAAGGAACCGATAACATCACGATCCTGGGCTGTACCGAAATTTTGGAGGCTTCGGGGAGCGACCATTTGGAATCACTCCGGCTAGTGGACCTCAATACCAGCGAGGAACGCACGGTACCCGCGGATGCATTGTTTATTTTTATCGGCGCAAAACCGTATACGGATTGGGTTGGACTCGAAATCATTAAAAACGGCAAAGGCTTTATCGAAACCGGCCGCGATATGAAAGGCTACAACAATTTTAAGCAGATCTGGAAAGTGGACCGGGACCCGTATTTGCTGGAAACCAGCTCACCGGGTATTTTTGCGGCAGGCGATGTGCGCGCGGGCGCAATGAACCGAGTAACTTCCGCAGTGGGGGAAGGCTCCATGTCAATCAGTTTTGTTCATCAATATTTAAGTGAAGTGTAATGGATGAAGTTTGTAAACACATAAGTGAAATAACGGAATTGAAAACGCCCGTTGAGTATGTGTGTGAAGAATGCTCGAAAGTAGGAGGAAGGTGGGTGCATTTGCGCACCTGCCAGACCTGTGGCACAACGTTATGCTGCGATACTTCGCCAGCAAAACACATGACCCAGCATTTTAATCAGACGGGTCATCCTGTGGTGATCTCGGCTGAGCCGGGCGAAAATTGGTTATGGTGTTATGAAGACGAAGCATTTGTACGATATACCTAGCAGGTATTTGGTATTGTATTGAATTTCGTAACTTTCCGGAATGCAGAAGATCACCACAGTCCCGGAGTTTTATAAAGAGATCTCTCAGCTTATTCCTGAGCCTGTTCAGAAAGAGATCGGCCATTTTAATTTGTTTAAAATGGAAGAACTGTTGCGAAATGGTAAACCGAAAACAATGCCATATAACCGGCGCGCTTATTATAAGATCAGTCTGATAATAGGTAAAAACCGGGCGGAATATGCGGATAAGGTGATTGATATTGAACACAATGCACTTTTATTCGCGACTCCGCAGATCCCCTATCATTACGAACCGCTGGACTCTGATCAGTCCGGCGTGTTCTGTATTTTCTCCGAAGATTTTCTGACCCAGGATAACAGCGGCGTCAAGCTCAAAGAACTTCCCGTTTTCAAACCGGGCGGCACACCGATTTTCTTTCTGGATGCGGCGCAGATCGACGATATCAGGCACATATTTGATAAAATGTTCCGTGAGATCAACTCCGATTATGCGTATAAATATGATTTGCTCCGGAATTATGTGATCGAACTCATCCATTTCGGGCAAAAATTGCAGCCGGCGACCTCGCTTTTTACTGAAACGAACGCATACAAGCGTGTTTCTTCGCTTTTCATCGAGCTGCTCGAAAGACAATTCCCCATTGAGCCGCCGCACCAGAAACTGAATTTCCGGTCTGCGAAAGATTACGCCGATCAGCTGTCTATCCACGTGAACTACCTCAATAAAGTGTTGAAGGAAATCACTGGCAAAACCACCACGGAACTCATTACCGAGCGGATTGTCAAAGAATCCAAGATCCTTTTGAAACACACGGACTGGAATGTATCCGAGATCGCATATAGTCTTGGATTTGACGAACCATCTCATTTCAATAACCTTTTCAAAAAGCACACGTCGCTCAGTCCGCGCGCATTTCGCGTGTAGATTTGAATTTCGTAAGTTTTCATTTGAAACCGGCAAATGTAGTCGGACAGTAGCGTATACCTTTGTTTCATCAATTTTAAACAAACAAAAAAGATGGAAGCAACTAGCAAAATCGCATTAATTACAGGATCGAGCCGAGGTCTTGGCAAAAATATGGCACTTACACTTGCCAGAAAAGGGACTGACGTGATTGTGATTTACCGCAGCAAAGAACAGGAAGCAAATGAAGTCGTTTCGGAAATTGAGGCAATGGGACAGAAAGCGATCGCATTGCAACTTGACACTTCGGACGTCAGATCCTTCGACTCATTTTTCTCCACATTAACAACCAGCCTGGAAGACAAATGGGGCCGCAGTACCTTCGATTTTCTGATCAATAATGCGGGAGTCGGCATTCACGCCTCTTTCGCGGAAACAAGTGCGGATGCATTTGACGAACTGATGAACATTCATTTCAAAGGTGTGTTTTTCCTGACTCAAAAAGCATTACCCCACATTGCCGACCAGGGCCGGATCATCAACCTTTCTACGGGATTGGCGCGTTTCACAACCCCGGGTTACGCCGCGTATGCTGCTATGAAAGGCGGTATTGAGGTGCTGAGCCGGTATATGGCGAAGGAGTTGGGTGGCAGAGGAATAACAGTGAATGTAGTTGCCCCAGGAATCATTCATACCGATTTTACAAAATCATCATTTGACAACCGGCCTGGAATGGAGGAACAAATAAATTCAATTACCGCACTAGGCCGCGTCGGAATGCCCGACGACATTGGCGGGGTAGTGGCATTCCTGTGTTCTCCGGAAGCGGGTTGGGTGAATGCGCAGCGTATAGAGGTTTCAGGAGGGATGAATTTGTAACTTCTTTGTCACCCTGAGCGCAGTCGAAGGGGCGCTATTCCGGATGGATAACGCCCCCTTCGACTGCGCTCAGGGTGACACGTAAGTAAGTCAGGGTGACAAGTCAAATCACTTCCTCTTCCCCGACAATTTCAAATGCACATCGATCACCGGTTTGATAGCAGCGTCATCCGGCAGATTGGGCTCGGTAGCGTAGTTCATTCCAAACAATGTGCGGTCGAATGGTGCCAGTCCGTCCAGTTTGAACGAATCTCCGATGACATCGATCTTTGCCGGGAAAATGATCACATTTGATTTTCCTAACAACGTCAGAATTCCGGTCACCTGATAATTCGCTCCTGGGACCACGTTTTCGCCGGTTCCTGAAAATGGGGCTACGGATGAAATTTCGAATGTTACATTCGGATGGAGCACCATATTAAAGAAATCGGGACTTTGCAGGTGGTGCACCAGCTGATGTTTTACTTCGTCTGTCGGCAGATTGAAATTGATAATCGAGGAAACGGGGATCGTGAACGAACCACTCTGAACCTTTCCATCCCGGATTACCAGACTTTCGCTTTTTACGGCAATGGAACCTTCATTGAAATACCCCGTTTTCAAATAACCTTTCCATTCTGCGACAGACGTGCCGTCCAGTTGAAATTGCGTCGTTTCCATTTCGTGATCCGTACAATTCCATAGTGTGATGGATAATGCGATGAATGCGATGATCCTGACTTTTGTGAGCATTGAAGTAACTGTTTTCATTTCTATTTTAGTTAACATGGCTTTAAACTTGACACAAAGCTAGCCGGCCGAAGGCTGGGGGAGCCTACGCAAAAAGGAATAAAACATACGTGATACGGATTTTCTGCCGGTTGGCGCGGATTGGTATTGGAGTGAATTAATCCGATATTTGTTCAGTATTCAACAACAAGTCAGTTAATGTCACTAAAAGGGCCTATTATTTCCATTGAAGATGATGCCGACGATCAATTTTTGATTAGGAGCGTGGTAGAGGAACTGAATATTCCGAATAAGCTTTTGTTTTTTGGAAATGGTTTGGAAGCATTACTTTTTCTCGAAACAACCAAAGAGCAGCCATTTGTTATTCTTTGTGATATTAATATGCCGGTGATGAATGGACTGGAACTGCGCGAACGCATTGAAAAAAATGACTACCTCAAACGGAAATCCATTCCCTTCGTTTTTCTGACCACCGCAGACAATCCGCTCATTATTGACACTGCATACTCGTCCACCATTCAGGGTTTCTTTAAAAAGGAAAACAGCTTTACAGAGCTCAAAAACAGGTTCAGGGTCATTTACGAATACTGGCAATGCTGCCTGCATCCAAACAGTTACATGTAGCGTGTGGCGGTATTTGCTGCTTTGCATTTATGCCGGTCACTCCACCACTCTGACACCGATATAAGACGAAGCTTCACGCGATAAATAGATCCGGTGTTTGGCGATCTGGAAATCATTTTCCGCCGCTTTGTAGATATTAACGAATTTCTGCGGATTGCGGTCGACGAGCGGAAACCATGAACTCTGTACCTGCACCATGATTTTATGGCCTTTTTTGAAGCAATGCGCCGCATCCTGCATATCGAATTTTACCTGCTCGATTTTGCCGGGAACCAGCGGTTCTGGCTTTGTGAAGCTTTTTCTGAATTTTGCACGCATCACTTCTCCACGGATCAGCAGCTGAAATCCACCCATTTTCATGTTTGGATTAATGGGACTGTCATTCGGGGCGTCGCCTGGATACACATCGATCAGCTTTACCACAAAATCAGCATCAGTTCCCGTTGTGGACACGAATAAATTGGCAAAAACATTTCCCGAAATCGTCACATCCTCCTGCAAAACTTCTGACTGATATACCAGAACATCTGGCCTGCTGGCTGCAAAACGCTGATCTTCATACATAAAATCACTACCGCGGACACTGCGGATCTCGGAAGTAAATGGCACAGGTTTCGCCGGATCGCTCGTGTACTCATGAAAATCAGGTTTGGCACCGGCTTGCATGGTTGTCATGGTTGATGAAAAGGAGAGCGTTCCGTCGGGGTGGAGGTACAATTTCTTTTCTACCGTATTTTTAGGCGGCCACTGATCGTATTTTTTCCATTGATTCGAGCCGGTTTCGAAAATAAACGCTTTTGGTAGCGATGGATTGGGCTGGTCTTTCAGGTAGTGACTGAAAAACGGAAACTCAATGTCTTTTTGGTAAAAACTGCTTGTTTTCGCCCCGAACCGAATATTTCCAAGTGACTCGCCCGTTCCGCGCGCCCAGCCGCCATGAATCCATGGTCCCATTACGAGGATATTCGGGGATTTCGGACTGTTGTTTTCAATTCCGGCATATGTTTTCAGCGGCCCGTATAAATCTTCCTGATCAAACCAGCCACCCACAACCAGCATGGCCGGTTTGATGTTTTTCAAGTGCGGTACCGGCGTTCTGGCTTTCCAAAAATCGTTGTAAGTCTCATTTTCCATCATCTGGTTCCAGATCCGGTTTTGATTCTTGAAAATCTTCTCATTCACATTTTTGAGCGGACCCAGGTTCTTGTAAAACTCATACGAATCCGGCGTTCCATATCCCGAAAACCCAGCTGCTCCTTTGGAGGATGGAACGGGACGCGGCGCGCCGTATGAGGATAAAAATGAGAATGTGCCCATCAGGAAAAACGCCCCATTATGATGCCTGTCGTCGCCCATAAACCAGTCCGTAACCGGAGCCTGCGGGGATGCTACTTTCAATGCGGGATGCGCGTCAATGGCGGTCATCGTGGTGTAGAAACCAGGTGCGGAAATACCCCAGCTGCCTACTTTTCCATTGTTTCCGTCGATATTTTTTAACAGCCATTCAATCGTATCGTAAGTATCCGAACTCTCGTCAATGTCCGCCGTCGTTTTTTTATTTGGAATAAACGGCCGGTTGGCCTCAAATTCACCTTCGGACATATATTTTCCCCTAACATCCTGATAAGCAATGATATAACCATCCCTGGCGAAATGCATGCTCGGCCCGAGAGACGTTTTGTAAAGCTGTTCGCCGTAAGGTGCGACGCTATAAGGTGTCCGGTCCAGCAAAATGGGATACGTTTTTGAAGCTGAAATATCTTTTGGTAGATAAATGGAGGTAAACAGTTTCACGCCATCACGCATCGCCACCATCCGCTCGATTTTAGTATAATGCTCACGAATGTAAAGTGAGTCCTCGTAGACTTTGGTCTGCGCAAGAGATTGATTATGAATCAAAAAGGCAAAAAACAACGGAGCTAGCCATCGTAATTTGCCTGAAAGGATTTTTTCGTTAAAAGCGTAAAAGAAAGTCTTCAAGTGGGCTCTTTTCAAGTTGTTATGCCAATTTAAACATAAAACTCAATTCTCACTAAAGTCCTTCCGAAATGCGGCGGGTGTAAGTCCCGTTTTACTTTTAAACAACCGGTTGAAATACTGGGGATATTCGAAACCCAGATTGTAGGCGGTTTCGTTGACTGATAAGTTTGTCGTCAGCAGAAGTTCTTTGGCTTTGTCTATAAGTTTGTTGTGGATGTGTTGTTGCGCATTCATGCCCGTCAGCGAGCGCAGCATATCACTCAGATAATGCGTGGAAACGTTCATCTGCGCAGCGATTTCATTCACGCCCGGAATGTGCGTAATCTCGTCATTATTAAATATTTGCGAGACAATTTCCTCGAAACGGGCAACCGGTTCCTGCTCGGCAGGGCGTCTTGTAATGAATTGACGGTTGTAGAAACGATTACAGTAATTGAGGAGAACTTCGATATGCGAAACGATCACATCCTGGCTGAATGCATCGATCGACATCTGGTATTCCGAGCGGATATCCTCCATGATGCGTTCGATCATCGTCTCCTCTTTTTCGGACAAATGCAACGCTTCACTCATATCATAGGAGAAGAATCCGTACTCGGCAATGCGTTTTGCGAGCGGATAATTCCGGATAAAATCGGGGTGGATAAGTAGCATCCACCCCGAAATCGTTGAATAGTCCATGTCCCGGTTGAGGACGAAGACATGTTTTGGCAATGAAAAACCCATTACCCCATTGCTGAAATCATAATACTTGCGTCCATAACCAATAGAACCTTCGATGTTCTTTTTCAGGAAGATGGAGTAAAAATTATGGATCAGTTTGTCGTCTGGAAGATCCGGGAACTCCGATGCGCATTCGATTCCGATGACACTGATCAGCGGGTGCTCAGGCTGCGGCAATTTCATGATCTTGTGATATTCCGACAACGAATTAATGATCAGCGGACCTGGGGATGTCTTTTTCATTTTTTTAATTATTAAAGGTTTACACCGGCCATGGAAGTTTCGTCATATCGGTCACCTGAAATTGTTCCTGCCGGAACAATGGAGTCGAGATGGTCCATTTCCGCGGTTGTCAATACAATGCTGGCAGCTGCCACATTGTCTTCCAGGTACTTAACCCTTTTTGTTCCCGGTATCGGAACCGTCCCTTTCGCAATCGTCCACGCAATGGCCAGTTGGGAAGGCGTCAGACCTTTTTCCGCCGCAAGTTTTTGAATTTCACTGACCAGTTCAAGGTTTTTGTAAAAATTAGCTCCCTGAAAACGCGGGATGTTCCTGCGAAAATCATTCGCTTCGAAATCGTCCGGTGATTTGATATCACCGGTCAGAAAGCCACGGCCCAGCGGAGAATAGGAAACAAAACCAATGCCTAGTTCGTGCAAAGCGTCAACGACGCCGTTTGTTTCTGCGCCTCTCTCAAACAGCGAATACTCGGTTTGAACAGCAGTAATGGGGTGAATTGCATGCGCTTTTCGTAACGTTTGTGCAGAAACTTCTGATAAGCCGATGTACTTTACTTTTCCGGATTGTACAAGTTCGGACATCGCACCTACGGTATCTTCAATGGGTGTTTCCGGATCAACGCGGTGCAGATAATACAGGTCAATGTAGTCGGTACCGAGGTTTTTAAGTGAGCGGTCAATGGCCTTTTTTACATACTCCGGCCGACCGTTAATGCGCCAGGTCAATTGCTCCTCGTCATTCACTTCGAAACCAAATTTCGTGGCGATAATGTACTGGTTGCGGGTACCTGCAATCGCTTTACTGATTAGTCTCTCGTTGAGTAGCGGGCCGTAGAGGTCCGCGGTGTCCAGGAAGTTTACGCCCAGTTCGAGAGCCCGGTGAATGGTTTTTATGGATTCTGTTTCGTCGGCCGTGCCGTATATGTTTCCTCCTGCTAGGGTTGTCATTCCCATGCACCCCAATCCTTCCAGAGGTACTTCCAGGCCCTGGCTGCCTAATTTTGTTTTTGATACACTTGTCATGATTCTGTTTGATTGTTGTCGATTAACAATACAAAGTTGGTGATTTGGGATTTCGCCAGGATTATACGAACCGGCCGATTTTGTATACGAATCGGACGGTCAGACTTACCAAGTTTTCAAAACTTGGTAAGTCTGACCGTCTCCATCCTGCCATTACGCCGCTCATGTATCCTGTAAACCAAAAAACTACGTAGCTACTGTATATTGCATAGTACCTTGTTAAACATTTATTAGCCATGAAATTCATCAAAACTATCGCGATCAGCTTCTTACTTTTTTCCTCACTACAATCCTGCCGGGATTCTGACAACATTAGTATAAAGGTTGTCGACAACGAAGACCTTTATAAATACTCGGCGAAATTCCCCCGGAATAAAAGCCACGCGGTAGAGCGGTTTATCAACAACCGGATCGCACCGACTTACATCAAGTCAGATAGTGATCTCGACGTGACGACCATTTTGAACGACAAAACCAAGTTCCATTACGAATCTTCGCCCGGAGAACTGATCATTGAGCTGGATAAAACTGAAAACAATACTGCATCTTATTTCAGAATTAAGAAAATGTGTGAAGATCTTAACAGGATAGTTAATCCTAAAAAGTAAGTGTGTCACCTACTTAAAAAGGTGTAATTTTGGTTCTGTTACTACATGACAATGATCCAAACGGTTGCCGGCTTCTTCTCAAAAAACAGGCAGATAATGCTTTACGGCGTTTCCCTGGCGATGCTATTATTCCTTTTAAAGTGGCTCGAACTACGCTTTCTGGTCATAAATCATATCGTCGAAATTTACACGGGTGTCCTGGCGCTCATCTTTACCGGCCTCGGCATCTGGCTGGCTGTGAAACTCATTAAGCCGGAGGTCAAAACCGTGATCGTGGAAAAGGAAGTACGCGTAATGTCCGACGGGAATTTCAGTGTAAATGAGGCTGAAATGTCCCGGTTCGGATTGAGTAAACGTGAACTGGAAGTCCTGGAACTGATCGCGGCGGGACTCAGCAACCAGGATATCGCATCCCGGTTATTTGTTTCTTTGAATACGGTTAAAACGCATTCGTCCCGGTTGTTTGAAAAACTGGAAGTGAAAAGCCGCACGCAAGCCGTCGAGAAAGCAAAACGGCTGAGTCTGATCCGCTGACTGGCTGGTACTTTCGTATGAAAAACGATCATTAAAAACGAAATCACCCGAAAGTATGAATCCGAAATGCAGCCAAAACATCAAATTTGAGCCATTACTCCACTAACCTTTCTAATTAAACGACGACGGACCATCACCGATTGACAATCAACCAGGGTCACTGGTCAAAAAACTTCCTCCACATCTCACTTTTCACCTTTCACCTTTCACTTTTCTATGACCAGAATAATAATGATCTGCGGATTGATTTCCGGTGCCATCGTGTCCACATTCATGCTGTTTTCAATCGCGTATTGTTACCAGAGCGGGACCTTCGATGGGAGTATTGTGCTCGGATATGCGTCGATGATCCTGGCATTTTCCCTGATTTTTGTGGGTGTCAAAAACTTTCGCGACAAGTACAACAACGGATTCATCACATTCTGGCAGGCGTTCAAAGTCGGACTTTACATTGCATTGGTCGCCTCAACCGTGTATATGCTGGTATGGTTGGTCGACTATTACTTTTTCATTCCGGATTTCATGGATAAATACGCAAGTTCCGTTCTGAAGCAAGCTCAGGAAGCTGGCGCGTCGGAAGCAGAAATGCAGGAAAAGGTAGCTGAAATGGGGAGTTACAAGGAAATGTACAAAAACCCGGTCATGGTGATTCTTTTTACTTATTTCGAAATCCTTCCTGTCGGTATTCTCGTTTCGCTGATCTGCGCTTTGATCTTAAAAAGACCGGGTCAGAAAGCGAATGTAGTTTAGGAGTAATTACTTCCAGGATCAGGAACTAAATTTACAGAGATAAGGGTTTGACATTTACCAGGAAATTTTGGATTATTCAGATTTCCTGTTTACTCAACCCTTTCTCTTTGTGAAAAAACTCTACTGCTTCTTTGCATTACTTTTGCCGTTAGCTGCAACCGCAGAATGCCCCACCGATCTTACTTTTTCAGATCAAGCCAGCTTAAATTCTTTTTTAACGGATCATCCGGATTGCCTGGCTCTCACGGGAGATCTGACCATTGAAGGAGCCGATATCACGGACCTGAGTTCATTGAGTACCCTTACCAGCGTAGGCGGATCTGTTTTTATCATCGACAACCCATTATTACCCAATCTCGCCGGCCTGGAAAATATCGTATTTATAGGGGCCGACATCCAGATTTATGACAATGAGTTATTATCCAGCCTCGAAGGTCTCTCAGGAGTTACCACTGTGCCGCAGGATCTCATTATCGACAACAACGACGCATTGGTTACCCTCGCCGGCTTGTCGCAGTTGCAATCGGTCGGTCGCGATCTGATCATTGGCGCGAACGATGCACTTACTTCGCTGAATAAGCTGACTATCAACACGATCGGCGGATCGTTGCGTATTGGTTACTGTGATTTACTCACCGATCTGAATGGGCTTCATAACATCGTTACCCTGCCTGGGGAACTGGAAATTGCCAGTAATATCGGACTTATGGATCTCACTGGCCTGGATGGTTTGACTTCGGTCGGGGACTCCGTTTCTATCTACGCCAATGATAACTTAGTGACGCTGAATGGGTTAAATGCACTCGAAAGCATCGAAGGCGAGCTATATCTGGATTACAATTACAGTCTCGAAAGCTTGACGGGCCTTGAAAATCTCGCCACGCTCTCCGACGGGTTAGTAATTATCGAGCACGAAAGTCTGACCAGCATTACGGCTCTCTCAAAATTGACCTCCATTGGCAGTATTACCCTTGCTCTCAATCCATTACTTTCGGACTTGTCGGGGTTGAACGGGGTTACCACGATCACAAATAGTGTCTACATATTCTTTAACGAAGGATTAGTCAGTTTGGAAGGCTTAAATGCCGTTGCTTCTATCGGTGGACCTGGACTTACGCTGGCCGGCAATTTTGCATTGGAAGATATTTCAGCGCTTTCTTCCCTGACTTCGATCGACGGTGATCTGCAAATCCTGATAAATCCCTTTCTTACCAGCCTGGCGGGTTTAGGCAATCTCGAAACGATTGGCGCGGCCGGGCTTTTGGTTGTTGTAGGTAACTTTTCATTGGAAAACCTGAATGGGTTGGAAAAACTGGAAACCGTTGGCAGCTTATTCGTTGAGGGAAATGAGCTGCTTACTGATCTATCGGGCCTGGATAACATCACCTCGGTGGCTGATTCTGTGTCTATTTCCGGAAATTATGCACTGTTATCGTTACATGGTCTGCATAATCTGAGCACAATTGGCGCAGGCCTAACCATCGTTGAAAATGAGTTACTGCCAAATCTGGATGGTTTAAGTGAACTGAGTTCAATGGGCGGGATGCTCACCATTGTGGATAATCTGGCACTTGAAACGTGTGCGGTGACTGGAATATGCAATTACCTCAAAACGAACGATCCGGATCTGGTAGATATTTCGGGGAATAGCACGGGATGCAATTCCGAAGAAGAAGTGGAGGTTTCCTGCATTCAGCTTCCCGTTACGTTAGTGAGTTTTATGGCTCAAAAAAAGGAACGGTTTGTTGCAATCCAGTGGTCTACCAGCAGCGAAATCAACAGCAGTTATTTTGAAATTGAACATAGTTTTAATGAAGGTAAGTCCTGGAAAGTGATCGGTCGCATGAGCGCAGCCAAAGAAAGTGATGAAGTCAGGAATTACAGTTTCAACCACATCAGCCCCGCAGCGGGGGAGAATTTATATCGGTTGAAAATGACGGACCTGGATGGTACGTATGCTTTCAGCAGGATCCGTAGTGTGAAGATCGATGGTCTAAGATACATAACTATTTACCCCAATCCGGTTTCGAGTACCTTAACGATAAAAATGGCAGATGGTAATGCGGTCAGGAAGGTGCAGGTTTATAACATTCTTGGGCAATTAATTTCTTCCAAAGGTGCGGTTTCTGCAAATGACGGGCAATACAGTTTTGATGCGGGGCATTTATCGGCGGGACTTTACGCCATTCACATCACCAATTCTGCGGGACAGACTGAAATACAGCGGTTTGTAAGAGAGTAAACCGGGGCCCGGAAACTACCTTTTCAATACCTTGACGGTCTTGACCTGACCGTTGGTTGTAAAGGTGCGTACCCGGTACATGCCTTCCGAAAAGTAGCGGAAGTCGTATTCGCGAATTACCGGATTAATGGTTTGAGTGTAGGGCGGATTGGAAAACAGCTCGCCGGAAGGATGTAAAATTTCTATTTTCTCAACACCTATCCAGTCTTCATTCCGGATAAAAAGCTTGTCTGCCACCGGATTTGGATATACATTATCCTCAGACACGCATTCGATATGGATGTGCGCAATGTGGCTGAAACCATTGGACTTATCATGATAGATTAGTTTTAAACGATAAAAATTGTCAGCCTCCGAGGGGTTCAAATGCGTAAAGCTATGTTCCTTAGCCTTACCGCCGTCGGATCGAAAACGGTCTAACTGTTCCCAGTTTCGACCATTGATACTATGCTGGAGTTCAAAAAATCCGATGTGTTTTTCCGATTGTGTACTCCATGATATGTATACCTGATCCTCGCGCTTCGTCGCAAGAAAGCGTCGTAAATAGGGTGTTGTGTCAAAGCTTTCGTTCATCAGGTTTTGGAATGCGTTACCGGGATTCAAAAAAGAGGAGGCAGGTGTAGCCCACTGTTCATCGGAGGGAAGTATATATTCCTAAACTACCTAATCCGTCCAGCAAAAGCCACAATACATTAGCAATCGGCAACCAGCCACTGATTTATCGGCTGTTATCCGTGTAGATATAGTTAGGTATAATTGTATAGATAAGTGGCCGGTTACGGGGAAGGTGTTAAATTGCCGTTTCCGATTGAATGACTCTCAAAATATGCACTCAAATTTTCCCAGACTGGACATCGGGCCGCTCTCAGCCTACCGTAAGGATGAAGTCATGCTGAGCCGGTTCTCGAATTATTTGGAGGAACATCAAAACCTGGTTTTTCCCCATCGTCACAGCTTTTACCATCTGGTGCTTTTTACAGAAGGTGCCGGAACCCACACCATTGACTTCACCCATTTTTCAGTCGAGCCGTTTCAGATTTATTTCATGGCGCCGGGCCAGGTCCATGATTGGAATTTCGAAGGTATTCCCGAAGGTTACGTCGTTAATTTTTCAGAATCATTCTTCCGGTCATTTCTGTTGCAGCCCGATTACCTGGATACGTTCGCGTTTTTCCGCGGAGACGGTACCAAATGTGTTTTGAATATCAGGGAAAACAACCGGGAAGAGATTGTTTCACTTTTTGAGCGAATACTGAATCGAAACCTGCATAATGATCAGTCGGACAAAGATTTGATAAAAGTGATCTTACTCCAGATATTCCTCATTTTAAAGCAAAGCACTTCATCGGTCGGCGAACATCCCGTACATGTTCCGAACAACATTGTCACCAAATTTCAAAAACTCGTTGATCAGAAATTCGAAACCGTGCGATCTCCGGGAGACTATGCGGAAGAATTGAATATAACCCGGAATCACCTCAATGCATTATGTAAAGAGCATTTGGGATTACAGGCGGGTCAGGTGATCCGGAACCGGCTGGCACTGGAAATCAAAAGGTTACTTATTAATCTGGACCTGAGTGTTTCCCAGATTGCCTATCGGTTGAATTTTAGCGACAATTCTTACTTTACCAGGTTCTTCCGCAAAGAAACCGGCGAAACTCCCGAGGAGTTCCGACGGAAAGCTACCGTGAAATCCCGTCAGTCAGGATAACGTTTCGTTTGAAACCGGCTTGATGAAAAGCGCCAGCCAGGACCTTCTTGCCAAACGGTAAAAAAGAGGCGTAAGAATGATCAACACCGGGATAATGCTGATCAGGAAGTAGTCCAGATATTCTTCGAAGAAATTAACGAAGATCAAAAAGTAAATAACCATAAAAGCTACATAGAACGAGTAGCTCATATATAATGCACCCTGGTAAAATCCCGGCTCGGGCACCAGGTTTTCACCGCAATGCGGGCAGCGTTTGTGCATTTTATCAAAATTCTTCAAGTTGTATGCGCTTTTGGAAATGAAGAAATCACCTACGCCGCATCTCGGACATTTATTAAATAAAACGCTGTATAATCTATTTGGCTTTGCCATGATATAAATCGGATAAGTGCTGAAGTCTGATTTTCCCGACAGGGAAATTTACTACACAAAGTTGCCCAGAATAAGCGTGAAAAGGAAGGAGCAAAAATGCCTTTTGTGGTACTAATCAACGATTACCAATTTCATTCCAGCTGATTGATGAATTCAGCCATTTGTTGAATGTTTAAAATCAGGTCTACCGCATGGTGAGTGATCGCATAATGCGGCATGAATTGCATTTGCGCCGTTTGCGGATCCTGAGCAGCGGTGCGGCCACCAGCTTTTTTAATGGATAACAAACCCTTGGTACCGTCTTCATTCGCGCCCGAAAGCAGGATCGCCACCACGCCGGATTTGTAAATTTCCGATGCAGACTCAAACGTTACGTCTATACTGGGGCGGCTGAAATTGATTTTCTCCGAGTCGTCGAGTGAAAAGAACTGTTTTTTCTCAATCAGTAAATGGTAATCTGCGGGTGCCAGGTACAGGTTTGTAGCTGCAATGGGATCTTTGTCTTCTACTTCGCGCGTCGGAATGAGGGTTTTGGTAGATAGCAGGTCCGAAAGGGAAGAATCGCCCGAACTGCGGCGGTGCAGCACAATTACCAGCGGAAAAGGCAGATCCGCATCGAGCATGGGAAGCAGCTTGAACAACACTTCAAGACTACCTGCCGAACCACCGATCAGCAGCATTTCGCAATGATTTTTTACTGGATTTTCTTCCATATCTTCTCGCGGTTCAGTTGCTTGTATTTGTTCTGGATCGCAGAAAATTTCAGCGTTTCCTTCGTCCCGAGAGCCAGATATCCCAAAGTACCCAAACTCGCATCGAACAATTTTAAAACCCGGTCCTGCAGATCCTTGTCAAAATAAATCAGCACATTCCGGCAAAGGATCAGGTCAAACTCATTGAACGAGCTGTCCGACACCAGGTTATGGGTAGAAATGATGATCTTCTCAGACAGTTCCTGGTCAAATTTCGCTTGTCCGTAATTGGCGGTATAGTAAGTAGAAAAATCCAGCCGACCGCCTGACGCAATGTAGCTCTCGGAATATTGCTTGATCTGGTTTAACGGAAAAATACCTTTCCGCACTTTTTCCAATACGCTGGGATTCAAATCAGTGGCATATAGCAGAGACTTTTTCAGCAGGTTCGCCTCTTTTAATAAAATCGCCATGGAATAAACTTCCTCGCCGGTAGAACAGCCTGCATGCCAGATGCGGATAAATGGCTTGGTACCCAGGATCGGAAGAATATCTTCACGCAACGATTTGTAAAAAGAAGGGTCACGGAACATTTCAGTCACATTTACCGTGATTTCTTCTACAAAACGCTTCAGATAATCCGGGTCCGACCGAACCTTATAACGCAATTCCACAAAGCTGGGGAATTTATCGAGCGAGCATAGCCGCACAATGCGCCGTTTGAGCGAGGCGCGCGAGTAGCTGGTGAAATCATATCCGTAAATCTCGAATAAGTCATTCAGTAACAAGTCGATATCTTCATCTTCAACCATTGTTTTTTCTAGATAGCATGCAATAACCGAAGTAATTTTTCAACGTCGATAGGCTTGGAAATATAATCATCTGCGCCTGCCCTGAGGCATTTTTCTTTGTCACCCACCATAGCCTGCGCAGTAACCGCAATCACCGGCAGGTATTTCCTGTTTTCCAGTTCCTTAATTCTGGGAATCGCTTCGTAGCCGTCCATTTCCGGCATCATCATGTCGATCAGTACGGCATCAACACCTTCCCCCGTTTCGAGCAGGGCCAGTGCCTCCGGCGCGCCCAGGCAGGAAAGACAATCGAATCCCTTTGCTTTCAGGGTAGCCTTTAAAGCGAAAATATTTCTTGAATCGTCATCAATAATCAGGATCTTTTTCTTGCTCATCGAGGTGGTTATATTCTAGCTTACAAATCAAAATTTCTCATAAAGCCACACGCGCAGCAGCGACATCAGCTGATCGATGTCAACCGGCTTAGTAATGTAGTCGGATGCGCCGGCGTTGATGCATTTTTCCCGGTCGCCGGTCATCGCTTTTGCCGTAACGGCAATTACCGGCAGATGACGCCATTTGGGATTGGTACGAATGCGTTTTGCCGTTTCATAACCATCCATATGGGGCATCATCATGTCGAGCAGTACCACATCCACTTCCGGGTTTTCTTCCAGCTTCTGCAATGCTTCTTTTCCGTCTAATGCAGTCACCACATTCATTTTGAAGTTTTCCAATGACTTCGAAAGTGAGAAAATGTTGCGCACATCATCATCCGCGATCAACACCGTCTTATTGTTCAGGATCTCGCTCAGCCCCCCAAGTTTTTTCAGTTCGGGACGATTAGTATTCCTTTTGTTTTCCTCTACCACGTGCAAAAACAAAGACACTTCGTCGAGCATTCGTTGGTAGGAGTGGGCCGTTTTCACGATAATGGAGTCGGCATATTGCTTGATCCGAAGTTCTTCCGACATCGAAAGACTCTTGCCCGTAAAAATGATAATGGGGATATTCTCAAATCCGGGATTCTTTTTCGCCTCTTCCAGCATTTCATAAGCCTTTTTATCCGGGATACCCATGTCCAGGATCACACAATCCACCTCATTCTGGTTTAATGCATCGATGCCGGCAACGATATCGCTTTTCAGTTCGGAGTTGATATTATAGGTGCCCAGGTAATAAGCCAATGCCTTAGCATGCATGGAGTTATCTTCCAGTATCAGCACTTTTTTGGATTGCTTGCTGATCACATATTCGATCTTCCTGAAAATTTCCTGCATCTTGTCTGCGGCCATTGGTTTGTCGATAAAATCGATCGCACCTTTCATCAGGCTCTCGTTTTTTACCCGGTGTGACGACATCATGTGGACCGGAATATGCCGCGTTGCCGGGTTGGCTTTCAACCGGTCGATGACCTCCCAGCCACTCATGACGGGTAATTGCAGATCGAGCAAAATTCCCATAGGTTTGTAAGTTCCGGCCAGTTCCAGGCCTTCGTCCCCGCGAACGGAAACGATTCCTTTATAACCTTGTTTCCGGGTGTAATCGAGCAGTGCTTTGGCAAACAACGTATCATCTTCAACGATCAGGATCGCTTTGTCGCCTTCGCTCACCTCGTTGCGATCATCGGGAATGCTTTCCGGAACGTTGGTGCTGAGGTATTTAGGATTCGTTTCTGACTCCTTTTTCGGCTCCGTTTCCTCTGGGCGGCTGTTGAAAAAATTCCGGGTTTCCGGCTCGCTTACCACACCGTCGGCGGATATGGGCAGGAACAAAGTGAACTCACTTCCTTCGTTCACAACGCTGGTCAGCGAGAGCTCGCCACCCAATAATTTCACCAGCTCGCGGCTGATGGAAAGTCCCAGTCCGGTACCTCCGTATTTGCGTTTGGTGGAGCCGTCGGCTTGTTGAAATGCCTCGAAAATGTGCTGCTGTTTGTCCGGCGCAACGCCAATTCCCGTATCCCGCACCGCAAAGCACAACACACGATCATTACCCTCCTGCATTTTGATATCAATTTTCACCGAACCCTGCGAGGTGAATTTCAATGCATTTGAAATCAAATTTTTAAGAATTTGTTCCAATCGCATTTTATCCGTTTCGATAACAGGCGGCACACCTTTCTGGATATCAATTCCGTATTCCAGCCCTTTTTCTCGTGCAACCGGCGAAAACAACGATTTGATATCTTCCGCAATTTCTTTAACCGAAACGCTGACATAATCCAGCTCCATTTTACCCGCCTCGATTTTAGAAAGATCCAGGATCTCATCAATCAAGCCGAGTAACCCATTACCCGACGACTGGATCACCGTAGCATATTCAATCTGCTCTTCACTGAGGTTCTTTTCGTCGTTTTCCGAAAGCAACCGGCTCAGCAGCAGGATCGAATTGAGCGGCGTGCGAAGTTCGTGCGACATATTCGCCAGGAACTCGGACTTGTACCGCGTGGTCAGTTCCAGTTCTTCTGCTTTTTTTTGTATCTCAATGTTCTTTTCTTCCAGTAAGCCGCTTCGCTCTTCCAGCTCTTCATTGGTTTGCTGCAGTTCTTCCTGCTGCACCCGCAACTCTTCCTCGGAGGCCTGTAACTTCTGAGATTGCGCTTCCAGCTCGGCATTCAGGTTTTCAAGCTCATTATGCTGCGTCTGTAGTTCTTCGGATTGCGTCTGCGTTTCTTCCAGGAAGTTCTGAAGTTTGAGGTAATCCAATGCGGAATTGACTCCGGTAGCTATTGCTTCGAGGTTGTTCTCGAGGAATTTCATGGTCAGTTCGTCCGGCACTTTCAGAAACGCCAGCTCGATGATCCCGATGCATTCATAAGCATACGTCAGAGGTAAAATTACGATCGATCGCGGACGACTTTCACCCAATGAAGATTTGATAGTCAGATAATTATCAGGTATATCCTGTACGACAGTTACCTTTTTACTTTCAATCACCTGCCCGGCCAGACCTTCGCCGCTCAGCAAATATTCCGGCGCATCCTGAATGGCGTGGGCGGCAGTCAGTCTAAAATTCCAATCGTTGTCGAGAATGTAAACGGCACCCAGTTGGGCACCGGAGTAACCGGTAATGGTATCCATCAGATTCGTCGCCAGCTTTTTCAGGACCCGCTCGCCGCGGATCGCATCGCTGATCTGCACACTTCCGGTTTGCAGCCAGTTTTTATTGTTAAGATCCGTGAACGTTTGTTCCAGGGACTTGGTCATGGAATTCAGTGCGATGGAAATCCTGCCCAGCTCATCATCCTTATCGTCCTGGCTCTGAACAGAATAATCTCCGTCTGCGACAAGTTGGGTAACTTGTTCAATGTGCAGAATTCTTTTTCCGGTTTCTGCATATTTCTCGGCTTCGAGATTTTGCTGCAAAATTCGCTTATCCATGTCATTCTTAATGCGGACATAAGCGAAAACGGTGATCAGAATGGAAACGAGCGCGGCGATAACCAGGAGGATCGGCGTATATTTAATGTAGATCTGCTGCTGTTCCAGGCGCGCCGCCAAAATGGCATTTTCCTCATCTTTCACACTCTGCACAATCAGGCGCAGGTCGTCCATTATTTTTTTTCCCCGGATCATTTCACGAAGCCTTGCTCCCGTATTACCGCTGAACTCCGGATCTCTTTTCGACATGTCGATGATATTCTGCATTTGTCCGAATTTTGCTTCGTACAATGCCTTGATCTCGCGCAGGTATTTTTGCTGGGCCGGATTATCCGCCGTCAGCATTGAAAGATTGTTAAAGCTCGTCGTGGTTTTTGAATACGCATTATTGTACGGATCCAGAAAGGCGGGGTCTGCTGTGATCAGAAAGCCGCGCTGACCGGTTTCTGCATCTTTCATATAAGACATGATGCTTTCCGCCTCGATCAGTACCTCGTTGGTGTGATTTACGAGTTCCGAATTGTTGATAAGCTTCTGCGCACTGTAGTACGACGCCAGCAAGCTGAAAATAAGTAGTAGAATGGAGAAGGAAAAGACGATCTGTAACTGCTGTATAATCGAGTTAGAAGGTTTATTCATAGGTCTTGGTTGTACTGATTTTCAGATTGAGTTTCGTTTTCGATTTTTTCCTGCGCCAAAGGTAAGACCAGAATAAACCGCGTACCCTGGTTTTCCTCGCTTTGTGCAGAAATTAAGCCATTATGTTTGTCCATTATTTTTTTCGCGATCGCCAGCCCGATCCCCGTGCCTTCGTAGTTACTGATGTTGTTGAGACGCTGGAAAATGACGAAAATCCGGTCCAGGAATTTTTCATCAAAACCAATCCCATTATCCGAAATCGTGATCCGGCAGAAAGTACCATCTGCGGAAGAACCTCCGGTCAGGGTTTTCTGGTCGACTATTTCATGCGAAATGGTGATCCGCGGCGGAACGTCGGATTTGGAAAATTTCAATGCATTGCTGATCAGATTCTGGAACACCTGGCGGATCTGGCTCGGGATTGTGTCGATCAGCGGGAGTTTGTCAACGGTAATCACCGCGTTTTTCTCGCGGATCGTTTCATCAAAGTCAACCAGAAGTTCGTCGATCATAGCATTCAGGTCGGTGGGCTGGAAATCCGCCTTCACCGACAAGCGTGAATAATCCAGCAGATCGCTGATCAGCCTCGACATTCTGGCCGAAGAATTAATGGAACGGTTGAGGTAGGAAATGGCCTCCTCATTTTGACTTAAATATTTTTCTTTGATCAGATGGCTGAACGTCTGGATTTTACGTAGCGGTTCTTTCAGATCGTGAGATACCACCCAGGCAAATTGCTGTAACTCGTGGTTGGTCGTTTCCAGCTCCGAGTTTTTATGCAAAAGCTCTCGTGTCCTGATCTCGACCTTATGTTCCAGCAGCTCGTGGGCCATTTTCTGCTGGTGAATGTCGGTAAAAGTGCCAACCCAGCGAACAATGACATTGTTTTGCAGGATCGGAATGACTTTAAGCAGAAAATATTTGTAATCCTGCGTTCCCAGATGTTTCAGCCTGGTCTCAATGGAGAACTCAACACCTTCCCTGAAATGCTCTTCCCATCGATCAAAAACCAGATCGTCGGGATGGGCCTGGGGAAATGTCTCAGCATCTTCCGAATATTGGAACCAGTGTTCATTCACATATTCAAGCCGGCCATCGGTTTTTACTGTAAATGCGATTTGCGGAAGTGATTCAAGAATAAACCGGAGTTCCTGAATGCGGCCGTCGAGTTCCACTTGTGCACGTTTTCTGATCTCAATTTCCTGACGCAGCGATTCCTGGATCACCCGAAGTTCCTGCTGCTGCTCATATAGCCTGTAAAAGGTCTGTACTTTTAAAAGAAGTATATCCGGGTCGACGGGCTTGGTGAGGTAATCGATCCCGCCGGAACTGTACCCTTTCGTGATAAACCGTTTTTCGGTATTAACGGCGGATAAAAATAGGATAGGAGTGTCTTTTGCTTTACTAAAACCGCCGATCGCTTCGGCTACCTCGAAACCGTCCATTCCGGGCATCTGCACGTCCAGAATAATTACGGAGTAATTGGTTTTCAATACTTTTTTCAGTGCTTCTTCGCCAGACTCCGCGCTATCAGTCTCAAATCCATGCAGTTCCAGGATTCTCTTTAAGGGAAGGATATTCTCCGGCCTGTCATCTACAATTAAAATCATGCAAGTAGGGTAAAACCAGGATGTAGATACGCCTAAAAATAAGGCTACTATCCGGTAGGAAAAGCGTTTAAATCGAACAATATACTATAAAAATCGTGCCCGAAACGCTGATTTTGGCGCATTTAGGCTGTTTTAATTCCTTGGCCCGTACTCATTCAGCGAGTCGCTGACAATCTGCTTCAACTCTGCCGCCCACTTTTGCACAGTGATCATCGGATGAATATACGGCGTCTCAAAATCTTCTGAAATAGAGGTTTTTCCTTTCGCTTTCACCAGCGAGATGAGCGATTCCACGAGCGGATCGTCCGCAGGATCGTATTCGGTGTTCTCATTGGTTTCTTCCGTTCTTTCAAGAAGTGCGTAAATTTTCAAAAGCAGGTCATGATCCATATAAAGCTACTGGAATGGGGTTTTTCTTAAGTCCCGGGAAAAGCGTCCCTGTTTAGGAGGAAGTTGTTTGGCACAATTTTATATAAAATAGTGTGCTCATGCCAGTTTGGGGGAGTAAAAATGGTTTTAAGCTAAACCAAAAACGAGGGTTTTAGCTGGCGAAAAGGGTATTGAGAACTAATTAATGGATGTATGAAAAAAATTGCCAATAAGAAAATTGTAGATCAGTCAAAACTTGATAACATCGTTGTTTACCCGGGAGAGCCGTACCCATTGGGAGCCACCTGGGATAAAAAAGGGGTGAATTTTGCCCTGTACTCAGAGAATGCGACGGGTGTGGAGTTATGTCTGTTTGATAGTCCGGACAGTGTTACAGAGAATGTCAAAATACAGATCCGGGAAGTCTCACACCATGTGTGGCACGTGTATGTACCAGGTTTGAAACCGGGCCAGCTTTATGGCTACCGTGTTTATGGTCCATTTGAACCCAGCGTCGGTCTGCGGTTCAATCATAACAAATTACTGATCGATCCTTATGCGAAATCGATTTCAGGGACGATCCAGTGGCATGACGCATTGTTCGGCTATGTGATCGGCGATCCCGAGGAAGACCTGAGTTTCAGTGAACTGGATAGCGCCAACTACATTCCGAAGTCCGTCGTCGTTGATCATGAATTTGACTGGGAAGGTGTGCAGGCACCTGAGATTCCATATCACGATACCATCATTTACGAGACGCATGTAAAGGGTTTTACTAATCTCCATCCCGATATTCCGGAGGAAATCAGAGGTACATTTGCCGGTATGGCGCATCCTGCGTCCATTAACTATCTGAAAAAGCTTGGCATAAATGCGGTTGAGCTGATGCCGGTACATCACTTTGTCGCAGACCGGCATTTGAAAGAAAATAACCTGACCAATTACTGGGGCTACAACTCCATTGGTTTCTTCGCGCCGGATGCACGGTATTCCAGCTCGGGTACTCATGGAGAGCAGGTGAAGGAATTCAAAAATATGGTAAAGGAAATGCACAAGGCGGGCATTGAAGTGATCCTCGACGTCGTGTACAATCACACCGGCGAAGGCAATCACATGGGCCCGACGCTCTCGTTTCGGGGGGTAGACAACATGGCATATTACCGCCTGATGGACGGAAGGTACTATATGGATTACACCGGTACAGGTAATACGCTCAATGCCAGGCTTCCAAGTGTTCTTCGCCTGATCATGGACAGTCTGCGTTACTGGATTACCGAAATGCATGTAGATGGTTTCCGGTTTGACCTGGCCTCCACGCTGGCAAGAGAACTCCACGCGGTGGACAGGCTGAGTGCCTTTTTTGATATCATCCACCAGGATCCCGTCATATCGCAGGTAAAACTCATTGCCGAACCTTGGGATATCGGTGACGACGGCTATCAGGTAGGTAAGTTTCCAATCGGCTGGGCTGAATGGAACGGCCGTTACCGCGATTGCATGCGAGATTACTGGCGGGGCGCGGACAGTATGCTTGCCGAGTTCGCCGAGCGTTTCACAGGAAGTTCTGATTTATATAAAGGAGAAGATCGCAATCCGACTGCCAGCATCAATTTCATTACCGCTCATGACGGCTTTACATTGAATGACCTGGTCACGTATAATGAAAAGCGTAACTTCGCCAACAATGAAAGTAACATGGATGGCGACGATCATAACCGGTCGTGGAACTGCGGGGCGGAAGGCCCGACGGACGAGCCGGAGATCATTGAGCTGAGAAATAAGCAGAAGCGCAATTTCCTGACTACCCTGTTTTTATCACAAGGCGTGCCCATGCTGGTGGCCGGCGACGAGTGGGGGAGATCGCAGGGAGGAAATAACAATGCTTATTGCCAGGATAATGAAATCTCGTGGCTCAACTGGGACCAGGCGGATCATGATCTGCTTGGATTCACTCAAAAACTGATTGCATTCTGTAAAGCCCACGCGACGTTCCGACGCAAACATTGGTTTAGGGGCGTGCCCATTAAAGGAGCCGGCCTGGAAGACATCGCGTGGTTTTTACCCGAAGGTCAGGAAATGCCGGAGGAAAGCTGGAGTCACGATTTTGCCAAGTCACTGGGCGTATTTCTGAATGGGAAAGGGATCCGGCATATGAACCCCAAAGGTGAGCCGATCTACGACGACAGCTTCTACATGGTTTTCAATGCGCATTATGAACCTTTGCAATACACTCTGCCGCCGGAAAAATACGGAAGCAAATGGATTCAGGTTATTGATACTGCGAGTGGAATGGTAAGCGAAAAAGGACAGGCTTATAAAGCCGGCGAATCCGTTCGGGTAGAGAGCCGCTCGATAATGGTTTTTAAGCATAATCTGGAAGAACAAAAGATATGAACATCGAAGATCCGCAGCATCGGCTGCCGCAGCATCGGCTGGCGCAGCATCGGCTGCCACAGCATCGGCTGCCAGGCATAAGGTTTAATGAATTCGGTGAAGCACAGATTCTTGTGTGGGCACCGGAGGCAGAAGAAGTAGAGATACTTTTGGTAGATCAAAATAAAAAACTGCCGCTCAACAAGGAGTTTTACGGCTACTGGTACCTGGCTTCGCAAGAAGTGAAGCCGGGAGATTTGTACCAATATGTCATTGACAAAGATAAAAAGCTGCCAGATCCGGCGTCGCTGTCGCAGCCCGACGGTGTTCATGGTCCGTCTGCGGCGGTCGATCTTCGGGACTTTTCCTGGTCGGATAAAAACTGGCAAAATCCGGCGCTTGAAGAATATATCCTTTACGAGCTGCACGTCGGTACATTTACCCCGGAAGGTACGTTTGAGGCGGTAATCGGAAAGCTGGACTACCTGGTTGATCTGGGGATCAATGCCATCGAAATTATGCCGGTTTCACAATTTGCAGGTTCGAGAAACTGGGGATACGACGGTGTATTTCCTTATGGCGTGCAGGATTCCTACGGCGGCCCAAAAGGTTTACAGCAACTCGTAGATGCATGTCATGAAAAAGGCATCGCCGTGATTTTGGATGTCGTTTACAATCATATGGGGCCGGAAGGCAATATCCTGGCGGAATACGGGCCGTATTTTACAGAAAAGTATCACACGCCCTGGGGCGACGCGCTCAATTTCGATGATCTGTGGTGCGACGGTGTTCGCCAGTATTTCGTGGAAAACGCGCTGATGTGGTTCCGCGATTTTCACATCGACGGATTGCGGATGGATGCGGTCCATGCCATCAAAGATTTCAGCCCGGTACATTTGCTGCAGGAAATCCGAACGCGGCTCGATGCACTTTCCCGGCAGATCGGTACGACGCATTACCTCATCGTTGAAATGGATTTGAACGACACGCGGTTTATCAATCCGGTTTCAAAAGGTGGTTATGGAATGGATGCGCAATGGATCGACGAGTTTCACCATGCACTGCGCGTGTCGTCGGGACAGCAGAGAAGCGGGTATTATTCCGATTTTGAGCCGATCACATCGCTGGCTAAATCCTATAAAGATGCGTATGTGTTCGATGGGATCTACTCCGAGCATCGCAAACGCAAATTCGGTGTGAAAGCCGACGGCCATCCCGGAGAGCAGTTTATTGTTTTTTCCCAAAATCATGACCATGTCGGAAACCGCATGCTGGGTGAGCGTACCAGTCAGCTGGTCAGTTTTGAAATGCAGAAATTGTTGGCCGGAGCAGTTCTGGCAAGTCCCTATCTGCCGATGCTATTTATGGGAGAGGAGTGGGCTGAGCCGAATCCGTTTCAGTATTTCGTGAGCCATACCGACGACGAGCTGGCAGATGCAGTGCGAAAGGGCAGAAAGCAGGAGTTTGCTGCATTCCATTTGGAAGGAGAAGCGCCGGACCCGATGTCTGAAAAGACGTTCAACGAATCAAAAGTGCAATGGGAATTGCTGGACCAGGACCCGCATAGTACCATGTTACTTTATTACAAAACGCTGATTGGCCTCCGGAAAAGCCAGCCTGCATTACATAGCACCGACCGTGAAGCCCTGAGCGTCGAAGCTTTTGAAGAAAAGCAAATGATCAGCATTCAACGGGTTTCGGGTGAGCAGCACATTTTTGCGGTTCTTAATTTCTCGAAAACCAGTCAGGAAGTAGCATTACCGTCCGACCATCTCGTCTGGCATAAGTTGATTGCATCTTCGGATGAAACATGGAAAGGAGAGAAAACGCTTCCCGGGCAAATCGACTCCGGGGCGTTGCACGTAGCACCGGAATCTTTTGTGATCTATACCAATATCACAAATTCCGGATCTTGATTTTAATCTCTTTCGGTGCTGGCTCATCGCCGCCAAAATAAGGCAGAAGCTTGTATGCAATTCCCACGCCGCCTGAACAGTGGCGTGGCATTGCAGTTTCTACGCCGCGAAAAGTGAAGAGGTAGTTGTTATCCTGAAGTGCGATTTTGAAGCTAGTCGGCTCATTCAATTCTGCGGTACCCAATTCTTTTTCCGTACGCTGTCCATTTACATATATGTAAGCGTAAATGCGCAATGCGCCTTCCCGCCAATTCCATCCAAACCGTGCACTGTTTTGCTGATGCTGCGAACTGCAATCGGAAAAGCCGTAGAGCTTGTTAATGTCGTTCTGGTTTTCCGGAAGTTTGTTTTGGTAAATGCAGCTGCTGTCGAAAAGCGCCTGAAAACGCATTGAACTGCTCGTAAAAGGCGCATTAAGGTTATTTTGAACTTCGTGTTCGCCGGCGCGGATCGTGTATGTAATGAAGTCGTCCCCGAAGCTGGGGCTATTCCCAAGCCAATCACAGGAAGCACAAACCGTCATAAGAAGCAGAAGCAAAATCGAACATTTCATCCGGACTGTCAGGGGAAGTTGAGTTGGGATAACCAGGTAATGAACGAATGGAGGTCCGGAAAATTGAATTTTCAGAAAACATAACAGGATCAGCCTTCGGGGAAGGGCAACGGAGTAAATTCCCGCCTTGTACCCTCGTAAAGCTCATACTCTAGTAGTCGACAGTCAATTTTACCGGTATAAAACTCGATTCTGCGTTTGGGTTTCAAACCGATTTTTTTGGCCAGATCGAGGTTTCCTGTGAAGATGTAACCGTAATAGCCGCCACATTTTTGTTTCATAAAATCGCCGATCCGGGCGTATGTTTCTTCCAGTTCAGTCTCGTCGCCCAGCCGCTCGCCGTATTCAGGATTTACGAAGAACACACCTTTATGATCTTTTGGAATTTCTGTTCCCGTAAAATCGCAAACCTCAAAATCGATCATTTTGGCAACGCCAGCCGCGATTGCATTTTTGCGTGCATTTACGATCGCTTCCTCGCTGTGGTCGGTTGCAATGATCCGTAAATCAGGCACATCCTTTATCTGCTCTTCCAGTTTTATCTGCTCAGTATCGTAAAAATCAGCCTCATAACCCTGGAAATGCATAAATGAGAAGTTATCACGGAAAAGTCCGGGGCGGCTGTTGGTGGCGATCAATGCAGCCTCAATGGCGAGTGTACCCGAGCCGCACATCGGATTGACGAATGCGGAATTCCTGTCCCACCTGCTGGAAAGGATCGTGGCCGAGGCTAACGCTTCAAGCATCGGGGCTGCGCCGGGAATCTTCCGGTAGCCGTGACGCGCGAGCGATTCACCCGATGTATCGATGAAGATTTCGGCATTTTCATCTTTCCAGTACAAGTGTACGACCGCTGCATCCTGCCTCGGCCCGGTGGCTGGGCGAATGCCCTTTTTATCGCGGATGCGATCGACAATGGCGTCTTTTACCTTCACATTGGCGAACATGTTGTTGTTGATCGTCTCATTCTGCACATTGCTGGTCACCGAGAAATATCCATCGTCGGGCAAAATATCCTCCCAGGTCATTCCTGAAAGAAAACGGTAGACATCGTTGGCATTCTGCGCGCGAAAAGTCCCGAGACTGTAAAGTACCTGACTTGCACAGTACAGGTTCAGATTGAGTCGAATGCAGTCGTTCATGGTGCCGCGCAAACGAACGCCGGTTACAAACGTTTCAAGAATTTTAAACCCAAGATCAGCAACTTCTTTTTCCAGCATCGGAGCAAGACGTTTGTTGCAGGTAATGGTGATCGGGGCTTCGGTTTGGTAGAATGACATGGGGAATTGGCTGTTGGCTTTTAGCTGTTAGCTTTTAGCCTTTAATGATTTAAAATGAATGATCTGGCTTACGGCAAATACCGACCGCTGATAGCCGACTGCAGATAGCCGACTGCCAGTAATTCTGACAAAGCTAATCGGTAAAAGCCAAAAGCTAACAGCTAATAGCTAAAAGCTCCTCGCTTATTCACCGGCGATCTTGTTGCCGGACATCGCATGAAACCGACCGTTAGTTAACTGAATTACCGTTAAAAAGCCGCATTGAAATTTTCTGTTACCATTCCGAACCTTTGACGTCTAAATAACAGACGCCATTTCCGGTCACCGTAAATCGGTTCCGGAATGTGCGCGGATTCTATTTTTAACGTAAACCACAGGCTGATGATGACAAAATGTTTACCGATTGTTTTTTGCTTTCTATTCGTCGCGGCTTCTTTTACCGCATTATCCCAAATCCCCAACCGTCCGCAATCTCCACAGAATGCGATCCAGGCGGAAAGTGGTTTTACCAAGGTCACGCCGCCTTCGCCGCAATCCGCGTCGTTCCAGCGATATGGTGATTATCCGGTCGGGCATGTGACGGGCGTACCCGACATTTCGGTCCCGCTGTACCTGGTGAATACAGGGAAATTGAAACTGCCAATCTCCATCTCATACCATGCATCGGGATTTAAACCGAGAGAAAACAGCGGAATTCTCGGTTTGGGCTGGTCGCTGAATGCGGGTGGACGCATTTCGAGAACGGTAGTGGGCGATCCGGACGAGCTTGCATTAACGCCGGCGAAGTTCATTCCGGCCGCCCAGCTCGGCGGCACCACCGTGAATGCCTCAGATGCGGACAAACGATTTTATCAATTACAGCTCGCTGCCGACGAAACGGCTTCGGGCTCGGATTTGCAGCCGGACATCTTCTATTACAGTATGCCGGCGAGTGGCGGGAAATTTTTGCTCAAAAACCTTTTTGAAGCAAATGGAACATACACCGGAACAAATAAGCCGGTGACGGTCCCATACCGGCCGGTTAAGATCTCCTCCAATTCCGCATCCTTCAACACGACATTGACGCACCTCGAAATCGTGGATGAAGAAGGGGTTACCTATCGGTACGGACGCTCGATTGCGAATACGGACGTGATCGAAACCACCATTCCCGATCAGAAAAATGCAGGCAGGTCATTCACCACCAGTTGGTTACTGACGGACATCATTTCGCAAGGCGGGAAGGAACACATTGAATTGAAATACGCCACGGGCATTTATCACACGAGCGCATCACGGACAGACCTGGGCAAGATCAGCAGCTTTGACCTGGGAAATGGTCCGCAGTCGGTGAATGGTTTTGTAACGCCCGGTGCAAGTGCATTTCCTCAAATTACTATTTATCAGGGCATTGTAACCTCGGTGCATTACGTCTCGCTGCTGAAATCCATCGAATGGGAAAATGGAAAAGTGGCTTTTACGTACGAAAATGGAAACATACCGAATGCCTACGAAGGAACGAAGCTGAAAACCATGGAGGTGTTTGACATTAGCAACAACCTCGTGCAAAAACATGCGTTTTCGCAGGCGCAGTATGCCGGAGATACGAAACGTTACAAGTTGACCAAAGTCGAGCGGGTCGCTGTGCCAGCCGGTGCGATTTCTGAAACACACAGTTTTGAATACAACGAACCTCCGCAACCGGCTCCCATTAGTCCGGTGGACCTGAAAGGCATCGATTATTGGGGCTATTACAATGGATTGAATGCAAATGCGAGCCTGATCCCCGGCAATTTCAAAGTGTTGGTTTCGGCTAAAAATGGTGGGCAGACCACATATTCTTCCGGCACGGCGAATCGCGAGGCAAATGAAACGGCTACAAAATACTATGTGATCAAGAAAATTACGTATCCGACCACGGGTTCTACCGAGTTTGAATTTGAAGGTAACAAAGCCTGGTGGGGTGGGGCGGCTGTTAATGCAGGCGGATTGCGGGTGAAACGGATCATTCACCAGGTCGAGGGGCAGCAGGAGATAAAGAGCTATCAATACGGTGGCGAGCAATGTGCCGGGTGCGGCTTTATCCGGCTCAATCCATTTCAGACGGAGAGTTTCTGGACATTGGGTTATGCCAATAAACACGTTCCGATTTTTAGCGGATGCGAAGCTGAGAACACGTTTGTGGTCAAAGTTTCTTCGGATATCGTCGACGGTTCGGCGCATTTTGAAACCAGTCCGGTGCTTTACACGAATGCGACCGAATACGTCGGGGATGTAAATGCGAATCAGGGTAAAACGGTTTTTACGTATGATACGCCGAGTCTGACCTTTGCCAACGATCCGGTTCTGAGGTATTTATCCAATGTGGATTTCTGGAAAGGCTCGCATTTGCTGTCCAAAGAACCGCAGGCTTTCATTGCTGGAAACTACACGACCATTGAAAAGGAAACCTATCAGTACGATCAGATCCTCCGGGATTCGTTGCAGGCGCAATACATCGAGCCTTTCGCAACGGATGCAGACTCGGGTGAACCTTCCTTTGCCCACCTCGTTTGCGGCCACACCAAAGATGCCTTCAAGCTTTTTGATTATACAATCAAAACCGGCTCGACGCTGCTGAAACAGAAGCAAGTAGTGAAAAATGTAAATGCTGGTGGCGGCATTTCCACCACTGAAACTTATCAGTATCCGGCCGATTATCTATTTCCAAAATCAAAGATTTTCACAAACAGCGAGGGGCAGTCTGTTGAAACGACATTCGCCTATCCGTTCGACTTTCCGGCGTACGCCACTATGACCAATGCGAATATCATTAGCCCCGTTATTTTGCAGACGGTGAAAGAAGGAAATGCGGCTGAGGCGACGAAAACGGATTATGGGTGTGCGTCGGGAACATGGGGGATCTCGAATCCGTGCATCTATGTGCCGTCGGTCATTTCCTCGCAAAGAATTGAAAATAATGTCGCCGGGCCGGTTTTTACGGAAACCACATTTAATGCATATAATAATCGGGGATATCTGACGCAACACACATCGCGCAATGGCATCCTTACCGGACTGGACTGGTTTACCAGCGGAGGCAATGCGAATCTAGTATCGTCGGAAACGACGGGTTTGAATTCGAGTATGCCTCAGACCCGGTCGTTTCAATATGTGCCACTGGTTGGTATCAAAAGCGTAACTGACGCGGACGGCAAAGCCACATTCTACGATTATGATGCACTGAACAGGTTGAAAAACGTCCGGTCGGGCAGTGTAAATGGCCCGGTTCGCGCTTCGTACTGCTACAATTACGCGGGACAGGCAGTTGACTGTCAGTTAATTGCAGCCACAGGCATTGTCAATCCGCCGGCCCTCTTTCTTTTACCGGATACAAAAGGTGGCGCATTACCTGTCACGCTCGTCCGTTTTGTCGCGATCAAAGACGAGCAAACCACGCTTTTAAACTGGTCAACTTCTTCTGAAACCAACAGCGAACGGTTTGACATTGAGCATAGTAGTAACGGGAAATCCTGGACACGGCTAGGAAGTGTTGCTGCCCGCGGCGGGGCCGCCCCCGGCAAGAGCAGTGACGCTGAACTTTATTCATTCAGAGATCTCAGCCCGATGTCCGGCGAAAATTTGTATCGGCTCAAAATGGTCGATTCGGATGGGACTTTTGCGTACAGCCGCATTGAAAATCTTCATTTTAAGCATGATCTTCAGGTTTATCCAAATCCGGTAGCCGGCGATAAGCTATATATCAAATCCGGCGAAAAGGTCAGTCGGGTAACGATTTACGATCTGAAAGGCAATGTCCGGTTTTCGGGCAATGCGGAAAATGGGTTTGTGGATGTCGCGCATTTGAAATCAGGCAGTTACCTCATTCAGATTAATGCGTCCAACGGTTCCGTGAGCACACACCGGATCGTAAAAAACTAGTCTGCTGACTCGCCATTTATTTATTCATCCAAAACCGACACGCTACATGAAGTATATTTTATCCCTTTTTCTAATCCTTTCGGGCATCTATTGCCTGGGGCAAACTGGCAGCAAAAACTACATTCTTTCCCGTAATTTCAAACAAACCGGCGCCAGTCCGCATGATGTAAGTAAAGTCAATATCCAGGTGCAATACCTCGACGGTCTGGGCAGGCCGCTGCAACATGTTGCGGTCGGGCAAAGTCCGTCCGGATCTGATATGGTGCAACCCATCGCATATGATGCATTTGGGCGGCAGACATTTCAATTTTTGCCATATGAGACTGGAAGCAATGGTGCGTTTCAGGCTGGTGCTGTCGCCGCACAGGCCGGTTTTTTCACTGCTAACTCCGCCGGGCTCGATGCGACCGATCTTGCGAGACCGTTTTCGGAAACGGGTTTTGAGCTTTCCGCATTAAACCGGCCCTTGACGCAAAGAGCTGCCGGCAACAAAAGCGCCGTTGCCAATCTGAGCTATGGTGTGAATGCTGGCGGGGAAGTGAAGCTTTACAATTACACCGCCAATGCCAATATCCTCCTCACAATCAACGCAAATGGCGATCATGCAGCGGGGAAGCTGAACCGAATTCAAACAACGGATGAAAACGGAAAGGTTAGCATTGATTTTACGGATATGCAGGGGAGGCTCGTTTGTCGGAAAGCAATGGCCTCGGCCAATGAAATCCTGGCCACTTACTTTGTCTATGACGATTATAGTCAGCTCCGTGCGGTGCTACAACCTCAATATCAGGACAATGCAAGTGTCGCTGATTTCGCTTTTTTAAATGAATATGATAATCGCGGGCGAATGGTAGCAAAAAAGCTTCCTGGCTTCGGAGTTGTCAATTTCGTCTACGACAACTTCGACAGGCAGGTAATGTCCCAGGATGCGGGGCAGCTTGCGAGAGGTGTGTGGGGATTGACTAAATACGATGCTTTAAACCGCGAAGCATTCACAGGTGAAGTTACGTCCGCATCTTCGAGAGCGGCATGGCAGGCCAGTTTTAATGCAAGTCAGGTGCATCATGAGGACAAAACTGCCGGGGGAATCGGATACAGTTTAAATAATACATTGCCCAATATTGCCGAAAGCAATGCATTGGTTGTGAGTTACTATGATGATTACACCTTTCCAAAACCGGCCAATCTGGTTTATTTGAACACGTACGGAACCAATGCACTGGTCTCCGCCAAAAATCTGCCAACCGGGACCCGCACAAGAATGCTTACCGCAGCAGGGATGTGGCTGACCAGCGCGCATTATTACGATGCGGAATACAGACCCATTCAAATGGTTCGCGAGTTGCACGATCTGGGAGCTGGCGCGATCGAGCGGGTTTCTACAAATTATAAATACGATCTGGCCGCTGTGGTCGCCCAGGAAAAAACGGAACAAACCGTTTCTACCGGGACGAGCGTATTTACAAAAACCTTCGAATATGACCATGCCGACCGGCTGCTGAATGTGCTGGAAAAATTGGATCACGGCGGCAAATCGCATGCCGCAGTGACGTTGGCGCAACGTTACAATGCGTTGGGGGAGCTGCAACAGAAATGGTTTCATTCGGAAGACGGGAAGAATTTCCGGCGGAGAACAACCTATACAAATAACATCCGCAACTGGCTGACGCAAGGCCGGACCCATTACAAAACCAAGGAAAATGAGCCGGATTCATCGTTCTATGCATTTGGACTTTTGTATGCAAGTGGAGGCAACTACACCAATGGCAATATCAGTGAAATTCAGTGGAGTGGAAAGGCGGAAAATATATATAAGAAAGGGTTGGTATTTCTATATGATGGCGCTAACCGTTTGTTGACCTCCGCCGGGCTGAACAATTACAAGGAAACCGAGAGCGGGATCAGTTATGACAAAAATGGAAATATCAGATCCATGCTGCGAAATGGCATCGCCGTGGATAATCTGACATATGCGTATATCGGCAATCAGCTTTCGGCTGTCACGGATGCTTCCGGAAATAATACCGGCGTCAAAAGCGGGATTAACAGTTACAGCTACGATGCAAATGGAAATGTGACAAGTGATGGCAACCGGGGCGCGGTACTCACTTACAATTATCTTAATTTGCCAAAAACCGTCACGATCGCCGGTAAAACGCTGATCTACGATTACGACGCCGGCGGGACGAAGCACAAGTATGTTGCTGATACGCTGACGGTTAAATACGCGGGGGCTTTCGAATACAATCAGGCCAATGCATTCAAACGACTGGCATTAAGCGAAGGTCAGGCCGTTTTCAGGAAAGATACTATTCGTTTTGATTACTATCTGAAAGACCATATCGGGAACGTCAGGGTGGTTTTCGACGAGCGCGGCCGCATTCTGCAAAACACGGATTATTATCCGTTTGGGCTGGAAATAGACCGGAATGCCCCGGTTCAGACGCAGGCTGCGAGGAATGGAGTGAACCGGTATAACTTCCTGGGAAAAGAAACGCAGGTCGGGACCGGGTATATTGATCTGTCGAGACGGTTCTATGATCCGGCGGTGGGGAGGTTTATGCAGGTCGATCCGGTTACCGAATCACAGGAAAGTCAGTCGGTTTATCAATACGGATGGAATAATCCGATTTTGCTGAGTGACCCAAATGGCGCGTATCCGGATAGCCGGGACAAAGACGGTTTTCTGATTGCAAGATTGGTAACGACTGCTTTCTTTGATGCGAAACATGCGATCATCAATACGGGAGCAAGGCTACTGGGTTCTAATATCCGGGCTGGATACAGGGTCGAGGATGGACAACAAGTTTTCGAGACGCAAATTAACAGACAAGTTGCTGACAATTCGGTCACAGGAGTAGCCCAAGAAGCGGCAAATGCAATCGGCGACGCGGCTTTGGTCGCAGGTATCAGCTCGGGGTCTGTTAATGCGGGGAATCTGCTTTCGAAGACGAGTGCGGAGTCGCAGGTTGTTAAAGTAGGAAAGGAAATAGCCAATGAGGTAACAAAAGGAATAAAAACCGCTACCGGCTCGAAAGTTACTGGTTTTACTAGACATGGTATAAATCGGGTATTAGAACGGGGGGTGACACCAAATGCTATTTTAGATGCCTTAAAAAGCCCTTTGAAAACTGGCCGAGTAGCAACAGATGCAACCGGGAGACAAAGTCAGAGATTTGTAGGACAATTTGGAGAGATCGTTATTAATCCTCAGACAGGCAAAATTGTTTCTGCTAATCCTACTTCAACGAAGAGGGCAATTAATCTTTTAAAGAAATTAGAACAATGACAGTTAAGCTTAAAAAGGAGGAGTTTGATTATCTGAGTAACAGTCTCTTGACAGAGAATGAAGATCTTTATTCAAAACTGCAATTTAGCGCGAGAGGTAGCTTTTTCTTTGTTGAGGTAAGCAAGGAAATCGTGGACGAGGTGCATGAATGGGCAATGGATGAGTTGCAAAGAATTGGATTCGACATTAATTATGATCTAACAAAAGAAGGTAAAATATTGCAAGGATTGGTAGATACGCTTTTTGAAGGATAGAAAAAGCGTATCACACCTCACCCCTCAAAAATCATCCCCATATTCAACATCGCCCCGGCCCGCGCTCCTGTGGCAACTACAGTCGCAATTCTGCGGAACATGGTGGTGCTGGCCGTGAGTATTGTGTCTTTCATAACCGGTTATAACAAAGGTAGGGGAGTGTCTCGGATGTGAGACATTCGTATGTTGCTGATACGCTGACGGTTAAATACGCCGGGGCTTTCGAATACAATCAGGCCAATGCGTTCAAACGACTGGCATTAAGCGAAGGTCAGGCCGTTTTCAGGAAAGATACTATTCGATTTGATTACTATCTGAAAGACCATATCGGGAACGTCAGGGTGGTTTCGAGTGCGGAGTCGCAGTTTGTTAAAGCAGGGAGAGAGCTTGTTGCAGAAACATCGCGAGCGGCAAGACGTCAAGCTATGAGAGATGCAGGAATTCTAACAAGCCAACAGCCATATTTGCAATCGAAAAATGCGTCTGGCAGCGAGTATCGCTATGATATTTTTAAAAAATGAGGCGGCAAGGAATTGAAGTCAGTTCAACAACAGTCCATGGATAGAAGCCATCCAAATGAAAACCATTGGGAAGCGGGTACAGTAAGAAGAGATGCCGACGGAAAGGTGAAAATGAATAATTATGGTAGACCCAGATTGGGTAATGATAAATCAAAAGTTGACTACTAATGGAAAAGTTTGAGCAAAAACGAAGGAGGCTATTTGACAAGCAGGACATACCCTCGTACGTGACAGAGCTTAATAAAATCTTGGTGATTCGTGTTGATCCTACCGATTTATTATCTATCGAAGTATCAGACGAGATACGCCAGAAGAATTTAGCAAAAAATTTAAAATTCTCGGCGAAAATATTATTCGAAGAAAAAGATAAGCTTAGAAAAATTATTACAGCCAATGAGGTATCGGGTGCCAAGTACTACTTATTTACCAAACTTTCGAAAGATTGTGGATCTCTATTGTTGGACTCCTTCGATGATTTCAATTTTGATTTTTCCTTCGATGCCTTACTATCTGGCGTTATTACTTTTACGCAGGAAGATTTATTAAAAGAAATTGTCCTGGATTTTTATGAGGAGCGTGGGGTTAAATATTTAGAGATTGAGATTTACGAAAAATAGCTCAAAAAGCCTCTGGTGAGGGAAACACGAAAAAACCTGATTTAAATAGCAAAAAACGTTCAACCTTGAACAAATACGTCCAGATCATCCAACATCTAACACCCAACACCTCACCTCTCAAAAATCATCTCTATATTCAACATCGCCCCGGCCCGCGCTCCTGTGGCAACTACAGTCACAATTCCGCGGAACATGGTGGTGCTGGCCGTGAGTATTGTGTCTTTAATAACCGGTTATAACAAAGGTAGGGGAGTGTCTCGGATGTGAGACATTCGTATTGCTGATACGCTGATGGTTAAATACGCGGGGGCTTTCGAATATAATCAGGCCAATGCGTTCAAACGACTGGCATTAAGCGAAGGTCAGGCCGTTTTCAGGAAAGATACTATTCGTTTTGATTACTATCTGAAAGACCATATCGGGAACGTCAGGGTGGTTTTCGACGAGCGCGGCCGCATTCTGCAGAACACGGATTATTATCCGTTTGTGCTGGAAATTGATCGGAATGCCCCGGTTCAGGCGCAGGCAGCCAGAAATGGTGCAAACCGGTATAATTTCCTGAAAAAAGAAACGCAGGTCGGGACCGGGTATATTGATCTGTCGAGACGGTATTATGATTGCAAGATTGGTAACGACTGCCTCTTTGATGCGAAACATGCGATCATCAATACGGGAGCAAGGTTACCAGAATAAAGTATTTGCAGAAAGGGCTAATGGAAAACCACTATCAGCGTCTGATGCGGCTGACAAGTACGGTATAAAAAAAGGCAGCGCAAGAAATTACGTAGAGTTCAGAGTCCCTTTTAACAGGTTAAGTACTAATAAGAATGCTCAGACCGGCGTAATCGAATATATTTTGAACGGAAACGTGAAACTAGACGAAAGTGCTAAATTTTTTAAACGCAATTAACAATTATGAGAGCAAAGCTAGTCCGGGAAATAGAAATCGAATTGGATTTAATTTCAGAAACGGAAACAATTGAAGTAAATCTCAAACAACTTTTATTGGTCTATAAAGCAGTTGAGGATTGGAGAAGTTTCTTTCATAACTCTATGCACTATTCCACGATTGATGACCTAACTAATTATGTAGGAAATAGAAAAGAAGGCATGTACGCCACAATGAATCATATTTATATGGAGACGTTTGGACAACTGCTTCCTGGTGATATTGAGGATAGATTAGAGTAAAACCACCTCACCCCTCAAAAATCATCTCTATATTCAACATCGCCCCGGCCCGGGCTCCTGTGGCAACTACAGTCGCAATTCCGCGGAACATGGTGGTGCTGGCCCTGAGTACTGTGTCTTTCATAACCGGTTATAACAAAGGTAGGGGAGTGTCTCGGATGTGAGACATTCCCCTACCTTTGATTTCCTGTCCAGTATCAGATGCCGTTTAACTCGGCTTCTGTAAATGCCTTTTCCCTGCCGGTCAGTTTCGTGCGCATTTTAACAACTTCCTCCGTGGTGACCTTGTCCGCATTGTTTCTCCACGATTTCCTGATGAAGCTCAGCAACTGCGCAATGTCCTCGCTGGGCATATCCTTATCATAACCGATCCCGGGCATATCACCACTCACTTCGGGGGTTTGGTACACATGACCGTTTACTTTAACCGGCCCGGTAAGACCAAAAAGTACAATGGAGATCAGCTTGTCTTTATTGCCGGTTACCCACTCCGACTGGTTCAATGGGGGAGCGAGTGATTTCACGCCGCCACCGTCCGGACCATGGCACGTCTGACAAATGGACGTGAACAATGCTTCGCCTTTTGGAAATTCTTTTTTCAATACCTCCGGATTCCGGTTATTCTGTGCACTTTTTACTGCTGTTACAACGCGTGTCAGCTGTTTGTTCAGGAGGGAATTCGGGTCACCTGCCGAGGCAAGTAGCTCGCTCTGAAATGGTTCTTCACGATCTTGTAAATTACTGATTACCGCATCGGCCACATACCGGTTGTTCGGATATTTCGCCGCTAGTTTGGTTAGTAGATTCTTCGATGCCGTGGTATCTATCGCCTCAATGCGTTTGCTGATAAAAGCAATATATGGAGCCGCCAGCGTATCGTTATTGTCGATCAGGCCGTCAAATGCAGATGCGAATTGCTTGTACGAACCGGGCGTCAATACTGCCGGGGTGGCCGATAATCCCTGCATTTTGTAAACCCAGGACGATTGCCCGATCCATGCCATTACCTCTTCCGGTTTCAATGAATTTAAGCCTTCTAAGGTCCACAATGCATGAATTGCCAGCAATGGATTGGCAGTTTGCTTAATCGCCTCGCGCAATGCGGGTACCGTTTGATTGTATTTTCCATCCACCAGCTTTTGCTGCGCTCGGTCGCGGACCCAGCCATTTGCATGTCCGAGCAAGGCGACGAGCTTATTCGCATCGTCCGGGATCAGCACTGGTTTTGCAGAGGTATTTTTTGGAACAACCTTGTAAATCCGACCGGCGGAAAGTGGCTGAGTAAGGTCACGTTTCCCGATCTGGTCTTTGAGGTATGGTGTCAGGTAGGTTTTATGCTGGATAATTCCGCGGTACATATCGAGGATGTACATGGCGCCGTCGGGTGCATTGTAAAGACTCACCGGGCGGAAACGCTCATCGGTACTGGCCAGGAACTCTCTGCCTTTGTAAGCCTGCTGACCTTTAACCACATACCCGTTTTCAGCAAGAATATTGCGTTTGATCAGGTTTGCGGAAGGTTCGGGGACAAATGCATTGAACTGGAACGATTTGTCGAACAAGTCTCCTCTGTAAACCACGGGGCCCGCCGCTGCTGTGAAATCATTGAGACGCAGGCTATCGTCAAGGATATTTTTCATATAGCCGCGGTTCACGCCTGGCGTGGGGTGCAGCGGATATACTTTGTTGTTGGCGACTGCTTTCTCGTTGTAACCCGCAACACCTCTTTGATTTTTATTCCAGGCTCCGAGACCGGCCGGGAAATAGTCGCCGAGCAGGTTCTGTGAATTATTATTATAGTAAAGTCTGCCGTAATTGTCCTGGCAAATTCCCCACTGTCCGCGGAAATGCGTATGCTCGATCACCCATTTGCCACTCACTTTGCGATAGCGTTTGTCTGATTTTGCATTGTAAATCCAGTTATCCATGGCGCGCAAAAGGCCATTTGGCTGGTGTTCGACGTTTCCACCTTCGGTATATTTAGGATCGACCAAAACTCTTTTACCTACCTTGTCATTTTTAATTTCGTAAAACCAGAGATTGGTCGGTTCGGCAACCAGTATCCCGTTGTCAATCAGGCATATGGCGCGAGGAAGTGTCAATGAGTCGATGATTACTTTCCGGTCGTCGTAAACGCCATCCTGATTTTTGTCTTCCAGGATCACGATGTTGCCGTTCGGAATTTCTTCACCCGTACCAATGGTATCAGGCATGTAGCCGGTCATTTCTACCACCCACATTCTGGCTTTGTCATCAAACTGCATAGCCACCGGAGAGCTGACCAGAGGTTCCGAAGCGACAAGTTTCACCTCAAAACCTGCTTCCACCTGCATTTTGGCAATGGTGTTTTCCGGTTTTATAAAAGGCGATAATCCAGGTGCAGCAGCTGGCGCATCTTCTTGTTTAGCAACTTCGGCAGCCGTTGACTGGTTGGTAACGGTTTGCTTATTTGTTTTACAATAAAAAAGTGTAAACGAAATGGAAAGGAATAGGAAAGGATAACTGTACTTTTTCATTTATCGCGTATTATTTCAACTTTAACGATTCTTCGACTGGTTTCATATTGGTGGTGAGGAAATGTATGATCAACCAGGCTACCATATAAGCTAATCCGCAGATAATGAATAAAATGTTATACCCGGCACCAATGTTACCCAACAGTTTGTAATGGTCAAGCAAAGCCCCGACGAGCAATGGGAAAAATGTGGAGCCCAGAGATCCGGCCATTCCGCCGATTCCTACCACAGAACTCACCGCTCTTTTTGGAAAAAGATCGGAAACGATGGTGAAAATGTTGGCGCTCCAAGCCTGGTGAGCGGCGGTGGCAATACTGATAATCCCCACTACAACCCAGATATCCGTTGCAAACTGGGCAAGAATGATCGGTAAAACCGCGAATGCAACGATGAGTAAGGTTGTTTTTCTGGCACGCAAAGGTGCCCATCCTTTTTTAATAAGGTGAGATGACAGATACCCGCCGGCGATACTGCCGATGGTAGTAGCGGTATAAACGATCGCCAAATGCAGACTCGGCTTTTTGAGATCCAATGAAAAAGTGGTCGCGAAATAAGATGGCAGCCAGAATAGGAAAAACCACCAAACCGGATCGGTCAGGAATTTACCAACGATGAAAACCCAGGATTGACGTAGGGTCAGCAACTTGGTCCAGTGAATCGGCGTTTGGTCCGTGGTAGCCACATCTTCGTCATCGCTATGGATAAACGCGAACTCTTCCGCGGTGATCTTTTTATGACGGGACGGGATTTCATAGAATATCCACCAGAAAACCAGCCAGATAAAGCCCAGCGCACCGGTGATCAGAAACGCTTCTTTCCATCCATATGCACCGAGCAGCCAGGGAACCAGAATGGGTGCAGCAACCGCTCCAATGCTGGTGCCGGAGTTGAATATACCCGTCGCGAGCGCACGCTGCTGTCTCGGGAACCATTCGGCGGTTGCTTTTACAGCAGCCGGAAAGTTACCTGCTTCGCCTAAGCCCAAAAGTGCCCTCACCGCAGCAAAACCTGCCGTGCTGCCAACAAATGCGTGTAAAACAGCTGCAATGCTCCATATTACAATGGATACTGCATAGCCCATTTTCGAGCCTATTTTATCAATGATATTACCAAAAACGATGTATCCTGCAGCGTAAAAACCCGCGAAGATCATCACGATATTGGCGTAGTCGGTTTCCGTCCAGTTAAATTCGGTTTCAAGTGTGGGTTTTAACAATCCGAGAATCTGTCTGTCGATGTAATTGATTGTGGTTGCAAAGAAGAGTAATGCACAAATAAGCCAGCGGTAGTTACCAATTTTGGGTTGTTCCATAATGAGGATAAACTGATTTCTTGGATTCAGGGAATGAAAAAAATGACTGTCTGCATGTAAGACTGTTTTTTGGCCGTTCTACCCCTTAATTGAACTACAAAGACTTCAATAAAAAAGAATCCTGCCGATGTGCGACAGGATTCCGGTATTCGTATAGTGCGGTATGTTAGCTTTTTAGATCAACTAACGTTTTGTGGCGTCACACTCTCAATCGGGTAGGCCAGTTGGGCTTTCAGCAGCTCAGCTTCATTGGTAAGATCCAAACGAAGCGGAGTGATGGATACAAAATGGTTTTCAATTGCCCACCGGTCCGTTCCTTCTTCGGCGGGTTCCAGCGGGATCACGGTAAACCAGTAATGCTTCCTTCCCATGGGGTCGAGGCCGGGGACGATGTTGTTATCATAAAGCCTCACCGACTGGCGGGTCCAGCGCACACCTTGCGGGTTATGCGGGAAATTCACATTGATGAGATTTAAATGCGGGTTATTGAAAAGCAGATGCAACGTCTTTTCGACAAACGGATCCAGCGCGTCGAAATCAGGCTCAATGTCCGTCGGCGTGCTTAATGCAATTCCTTTTAACCCAAAAAGAACAGCCTGTTTCGCAGCGGCAAGCGTTCCGGAGTGCCACATGGCATTACCCAGATTCGGTCCCATGTTGATCCCCGAAAGAACTACATCCGGTTTGTCCCACAAATGTTGCCCCAATGCAACACAATCGGCCGGCGTCCCATTTACCCGGTATGCTTCAATTCCGCCGAAATCGACAGGGGATTTTTTATAAGATAATGGTCTGGATGCTGTTATCGCGTGCCCCATGGAGGATTGCTCTACGTCAGGAGCGACAATTTTTACTTCCCCGAACCTTGCTGCAATTTTCGCCAGTGCAGCAATTCCAGGACTATATATTCCATCGTCGTTTGTTACCAGGATTTTCATAAGCTGTGCAATTTTTTTGAAAACCCTAATAAAATTATGCCTGGTATGTTTTTTGTTCACCCGCTTTAATCCTAGTTATCTTCTATGAAAAAAGTCAACCTGTTGCACAACCCCACAGCGGGGGATAATGATTTTACAAAGAAAGAATTGGCGAAGCTGATTAAAGAAGAAGGTTTTGAATGCTCCTACGCATCAGTAAAGGAAGAGGGTTGGGACAATTTTAATGATGAGACGGATTTCCTGGTCGTAGCGGGAGGAGATGGTACCGTTCGGCGAATCGCCAAAGCATTGATGAGAAGGCGGGTTTTGGATAAGCAATTTCCTGTTGCGCTGCTGCCGCACGGGACTGCAAACAACATCGCTGCTGCTCTCGGAATCGGAGGCGAGGTAAGAGATATCGTGAAGAAGTGGCACCATCATCATCTCAAACCGTTTGACATCGGAAAAATACGGGGAGCGGAGGGTGACCTTTTCTTTCTGGAGGGTTTTGGTTATGGGATTTTCCCGCGTCTGATGAAGGTAATGGATAAAATGAGGGAGGAAGACATTGGTACCACCGTGGAGGAAAAGCTTAAAACGGCAAGGATAAAACTCGCTGATCTTGCCGGTGACTTCGAAGCCAGACCTTGCCGGATCGTCGCCGATGGGAAAGAGTATTCGGACAATTACCTGATGGTGGAGATTATGAATATCAGGTCTATCGGGCCGAATCTCGTTCTCGCGCCGCATGCTGATCCCGGGGATGGCTGGTTTAATGTGGCAATGGTTGCCGAATCGCAACGCCCGAGGTTCGAGTCTTACTTACAGGCCCTTGCAAATGGGGAGAAACATGAGTTTGACTTCACCGCCATTCAAGCCAGGAACATTACAATAACCTGCGAATTCAAAGAATTTCACGCTGACGATGAACGTATGAAGTCAGAAGAACCGTTGGAAATCAATGTCGAATTATTGGAATCGAAGATGCAATTCGTCGTAACAGACAAATGATCTGACGACTTACGCCATGACCGCAATCAGGTTTAAAGAAACCAGGGCAAGCTGCTGGTCGCCGGTCAATTTGGATGTTTCGAATGCTTCCGTGGAAGTTATTGCTTTTGTGAAAAGCTTCCATGCGATCTCCGCCGGAATGAGGATTCCTGCATTCGGTCCGGCTAACGGAGCTTTTTCAATCTGCCAGCCACTTTGGTTTTTTATCAGGTACCAATTGAGTTGCTCGTTTTGGAGACTAATGCCAATTTCAATACAGGTACCTGTTTTGGCATCCGTATTTCGGTAAGTATGGGGCAAACCCCGCAATAAGGTCTCGATGAAAGGATAATACAGTGTGCGTTCCATGATGCCCGGCCGGCCGACTGCCTCACGGATCTGTTGCTGATGGTGCCATTTTTCGGTGTATTCGCGGGCAATGTGAAACCAGTTTTCAGAGGTTTCTTCACCCGCCCACGAAACGGGAAAAATCGCCTGCGAATGCAAATCCTGCCCGGCCATGATTTCGGAATACTGTTTGCCGGTTGATTCCAGCAGCTCAATAAGTAAAGCCGTACTTAATCGTTTCGTAGCTTTTACCCAATCCGCATTATACTGGTTCAGAAATGCCACGAGGTCCGCATACGAGTGGATTTCGCGGTCGGGAGGCATACTGTGACGGTCCCTGTAAAGCGAAATCGTCCGCATATTCCCATCCAGCAGATGTGACGCGACATCTTTCACAGTCCACTGCCTGGCCACGGTCGGTTTATTCCAATCTCCTGGTTCAAGCGATTTCAGAAGCGTGATGAGTTTCTGATCCAGAATGGGGAAAATAGGAATGGTATTGGTCATGAAAAGTCATTTTGGCAAAACGCAATTTTAAAAATTAATCACGAAAAACGGACTTTTTTAACTTCTTCATTGCCTGATTTGGTACTTTTGAGGCTAGTTTAAGTAGGTATCGGGTCAAAATGAGCGCTTAACAGGCACTTTCCCGGTGTTATCAAAAGAAGAAAAAATGACTTATTGTTTAGGAATAAAAGTAAAAGAAGGCTTGGTCGCCATTGCCGACACCCGGATCACCGCAGGCACAAGTACTACTGTAAAAAGGAAAATGTATGTGACCCAAAAGGATAACTATTCGATGTTCATCATGACGAGCGGCCTGCGTTCGGTGAGGGATAAAGCGGTACATTATTTTGAAGACATGATCAGCGAAGGTGTGGTGTATAACAAGCTTTATAAGGCTGTAAATGCATTTGGCGAGCAGATCAAACGGGTGGCAGAGGAAGATAAAGCCAACCTGGAACGTTCCGGTTTTAAGTTTAATCTCAATACAATCGTCGGTGGGCAGCTGAAAGATGATACCGATCACAAGCTTTTCTTATTGTATTCGGAAGGCAATTGGGTGGAGCTGGACGAAGGTTCTCCGTATGTGATCATTGGGAATTCGGGTCAGGGCAAAGCGATTCTGAACCGGGTTTTGAATGATAACTCCACGATGAAACAGGCTTTGAAAGCCGGCTTTTTGTCTTTTGATTCTACGCGGGTCAGTAACAATGACGTCGACTTCCCGATTGATGTGGTTTTATATAAAAAGAACAGTTTCTCAATTGTTGAACACCGTTACGAACGGGAAGATCTGCAGCAGATCGCTCAATTATGGGCTGATAAGCTCAAACAGGCGTTAGATGACATCCCCGAAGAATGGATGGATCAGACTTTTGATAAAATCCCGGCCGTCGCGCCGGAATAACAAATGGGGCCGCTGAAAATTTTCAGCGGCCCCATTTGTTATTGTTTCTGGTTAATCCAGGCCATATTTATCGATCAGGTACAACATGGAAGCCATCGCCGCCGCACCCAGTTCCAACTCTCGTTTACTTACTGCCTCGAATGAATCATTGGAAGCATGGTGGTAGTCAAAGTAACGTTGCGAATCGGGGATGAGGCCAAGTAACACTGTTCCCTGCTGAGCAAGTGGGCCAATGTCCGCGCCGCCGCCTCCCGGCCCAAGCTCGTGGATTCCGTATGTTGCAAACAACTTTTGCCATTGCTGGATCTTTGCTTTCTGCGCAGCATTGCCAACAATACCGAAACCCAGTGGTGTAAATCCACCCCGATCGGATTCAATGGCGGCAATGTGCATTTCTTTTTTTGACTTTGCCGAATCGGCATACGCAATGCCGCCTTTCAGTCCATTTTCTTCATTCATAAACATCACAGCCCGGAGCGTGTTGTTCGGCTGGTAACCCAGAGTTTTCAGAATGCGGACCGCTTCAATGGATTGCACGCAGCCCGATCCGTCGTCGTGCGCCCCCTGGGCGAAGTCCCAGGAATCGAGATGTCCGCCGACCGCGATGTATTTTGCTGGATTTTTGGAGCCTTTCAATTCTCCGATTACGTTGTGAGAGGGTGCGTCCGGCAACGTTTCGCAGCTTTGTTCAAAATAAAATTCAGTATCCGGATTCTCCTTCAGGGTTTTGCTTAGTAGTTCCGCTCCATTGGTCGTGATCGCCGCGGCCGGTATAATAGGAGCGCCACTTGCATATCGCATACTGCCGGTATGGGGCACATCATCGAGCCTGGTTGTCATAGATCTCACCAGCGACCCGACTGCGCCTAACTTCGCCGCTTCGCTCGCACCGGCACCACGCTGCTCCACGGCGCCCGCATAAGCCTCGAATGTGTTAAGCTTCGTAGGATCCATGGGGCGGTTGAAGAAAACGATTTTGCCTTTTACTTTTTCAGTACCCAGTTCGCGCAGTTCCTGGAAGCTTTTTACTTCAATTACTTTTGCCCGGATCCCGCCTTTCGGAGTTGCGACCGAGCCGCCCAATGCAGCAATCGGGACTACTGTTTTCACTTTGTTGCTGTAAATGGCGGCTTTTTCTTTTGCACCACGTACCCAATGCGGCACCATCACATTTTGCAGAAAAACCTGATTGAATTTTTCCTGCTCCATCACCGATTTCGTGTAAGCTACCGCTTTGGCAGCACCTTCCGAGCCACTCAGCCGGGAACCCACATTTTGCGTGAGGTGCCGGAGCCACTCGTAGGATTTACCCTCCGAAAGTGAGGTATTGAATATTTTGCGGATAAAAATGGAATCTGCCTGATAGTCGTTTTGGGCGAAAACAGGAGCGGCAAATCCCAGGAATCCCAGGGACAGGAGTGGTAACAATTGTTTCATGAATTGACAAGAATATGATAATGGCAAATGTAAACCTGTTTAGGTCGGTTTTACATTTTTTCCCTGTCTTTTGGCAATGGACAACAGCAATGCGGGCAGTAGTATGAGGTTGGTACACATCGCGACCAGCAAGGTAATGGAAACCATCACGCCCATCGCGGCCGTGCCGCCAAAGCTGGAAGCAGAGAATATGGAGAACCCGCAGAAAAGAATGATAGCGGTGTAAATCATACTTAGCCCGGTGCCAAACAGGGAAGCTGTTATTGCTTGTGACGGAGTGAGGCCGTTTTTATGCAATTCTTCCCGGTAACGCGTCAAAAAGTACACCGTGCCGTCCGAGGCGATACCGAATGTAATGCTGAATATCAGGATGGTAGTAGGTTTGAAATAAATATCAAAATATCCCATAATGCCGGCGGTCAATGCCAGCGGGATCAAGCAGGGGAGTTTGGATAGCAGGATAATCGGAATGGATCGGAAAAGCACCATTCCGACCACGGCGATCAGGAGGATTGCGATTAAAAGGCTTTCGTACAAATTGCCCAGCAGGTAATCGTTGCTTTTAAGGAATACGAGACTGTGACCGGTTAAACTCACTTTGTATTTTTCAGGACTAAAAATAGAGTCGACTTTGGGCCGGATCTGTTTCATGAGATCCTTAATGCGTTCAGAACCAACGTCTGCCATTTGAAAGCTGACGCGGGTGACACTTTTATCTTCATTCAAGAATGCATTGATCTGCGCGGTAGCACCTTGTTTACCCTGAATGTAATTCGTGAGTTTATTCAATTCCAAAACACCGGGTAAAGCATAGTATTTCGCATCTCCGCCGCGATAGCTTTGATACAGGAATTTGGAAGCTTCCACCACCGAAATCGGCTTTGAGAATTCGGGAAACTTCGCCATTTCGGTCTGAAAGGCTTTTATTTTATACAATGCCTCAGCCTGATCGGCGAAAATGCCATTTGGTTTGCCGGTATTGATCATTACTTCAAAAGGCAATACGCCATTGAAATTTTTCTCAAAAAAGCGAAGGTCTGTGTAAACGATATCTTTTTTTGGAAGGTCGTCCACTACGTAGCCAATGGTTTTGATCTTCGTCATTCCAAATGCGGAAACGATGATCATTAAAACCATTACCATATAAATCTCGCGGCGACGGTTGTGGACGAGGTAATCTATTTTTCTTAAAAATCCAGTGGCCCAGCGACCTTCCAGGTGTTTCAAATGCCTGGCTTTCGGAACGCTCATGTAATGCAGCGTGATCGGCAGCAATAGCAAACACAGTACATAAGTTACCATGACGCTGATCGCCGCGACAATCCCGAATTCTACCAGAAGGATACTATTGGTAAAGTAAAATACCCCGAAACCAATCGCAGTAGTCATGTTTGCGAGAAATGTCGAGAGACCAATTTGCCGGATCATTTCTCGTAACGCCTCGTCTTTATTGTTGTGCAAAATCAGCTCCGATTGGTATTTGTTGATCAGAAACACACAGTTTGGCACGCCGATCACAATGAGCAAAGGCGGGATCAAGCCTGTGAGCGCGGTGATTTTGTAGTCAAATAAATGCAATATCCCGACTGAAAACACCACGCCGATTAGTACTACTACGATAGATAAGAGTGTTAACCTCAAAGACTTAAAGAATGCCCACAAGATAAGCAAGGTCACAAAAACCGCGAGGCCCATGAACAGTTCCATTTCACCCGAGATCTTCTTCATATTGACCGTCCGGATGTACGGCATACCCGAGTAATGCAGGTCTGTGTTATATTTTTCTGCAAATTTCTGGGACATCTTTTCAATGTCCTCGACGATCGTCAGTCTGCGTTTTGAGTTGAGTTCTTTGTCGTTAAAAGTGACCACGATCAGTGTCGCATTGGTCTTGCTGTTTATAACCAGGCCCTCATAAATGGGCAGGTTCGCAATTTCTTTTTTAATGCTGTCGGCTTCGGCCTGGGTAGCGGGTATTTGTTTGATAACAGGTTCGAAGTCGAATTGAGTAAGGCTGTCGTTGCGGAGGATCCGGTTTACATTAGCCAGCGAAAGTACATTTTTAATGCCCGGGGATTGCTTGATTTCTTGCGAGAGCTTGCACCAGTCGCGGAATTTATTGATTTCGAAAAGGTTGGGATCCTGCCATCCGATAACCATTACGCTCCCATCTTCTCCAAAAAGTTTTCGGAAATCCTGGTATTCTTTTTCGACGGGGTCGTTAGAAGGAAGTATTCTCGCGAAGTTGTAGGAAAGTTCGATTTTGCTGGCTTCGAATGCCATGAAGACCGTTGAGACTAACACCAATGCAACCCACATCAGCCGGTAACGGATAATGTACGTTGCTATTTTGTTCCACATATTCAGTTATTCAGGGTACACAAAAAGTTGCAAATATAGATACCGTGTGAGGAAAAAGGGTTTATAACCAAATTAAATGCCCATTTTTCTTTCAAGGTGATGATATTCAATGCCAAAATAATCCTTCGCATTCTTGATCTTTTCAAGGATTTCCAACTGTGAAGTTTTGTTCCTCGTATCCTTGCTACCCACGATCATGACGTTTTTAGGAGTGTGCGCATCCGAAATGAATTCGAATATTTTGGTCTTGTAACCGAAATATTCCAGGACCATAGCCCGTATTCCATCGGTAACCATTTCTGCCTGTCTTTCCAGAAAAATTCCGTGCCGGGTCAGAAACTGGATGTCATTTCCCACTTTGTGCTTTTCCATTTCGCGACGGATCTGCTTGTGACAGCAGGGGGCGACCACGATCAGGTCCGATCCGGCTTGAATGCCTTTGAAAATGGCGTCGTCTGTTGCAGTATCACATGCATGCAGCGCGATAAGGATGTCGGTGCCGGTACTGTCAAAATCTTCAATAGTACCTTCTTCGAAATGCAGACCTGTGAAACCGGAATTTTCGGCAAATGCATTACACAAGTTTACCAGATCGGGTCTGAATTCCACGCCGGTTACGGAGACCTGCTGATTGAGCACATTTTGTATATAATCGTAAAGAGCGAATGTCAGATAACCCTTTCCTGAACCCATATCGGCCACTTTCAAATTTTCATGTGCCGGAATTTCTTTGATCAGACCGCTCAGGATCTCAATGTAGTGGTTGATCTGACGGTACTTGTCCTGCGCATTTTTGTAAACTTCGCCCGATTCGTCGGTGATCTGTAAATCGTGCAGATACCGTTTATTTTTGGAAGAGATTAGTCGTTTTTTGACCTTATCATGCTCCATTGAAGGTGCTTCCCGCGATCCGGTTTCTCTCTTTTTCAGTGTGATACGCTGACCGTTATGTATCTCAAATTGAAGTTCAAAAGACACGGTTTGTAATGTTGCTACATGGAAATCCTTCCCAATCAGCTCAACCAGTAAATTTTTTGCTTCGGAATAACTGTAATTTTTAACAATATCCCTGGTTTTGTAACGGTATGTAAAACTCAGCTTTTCCTCCTTTTTGATCAGGATCCGTTTCAGATAAATATTCTTAAGCTGAGCTTCCGTGCCTTTGTAATTGCCGAGCGATAATTTGGTGAAGGTGTTGTCTTGAAGTGAATTTTCAAATGAGGTTATAAATTCCTGTGCTTTTTCGCTGTGATCCATTGTTACTTTATATTGTTCTTCGGGATTTCCATTTCAACCCGTGTACCTTCCTGTTCCTGATTGGTAATGTGGATTTTGCCGTGAATGCTTCCGACCCTGTTTTTTACATTCCGCAGGCCAATTCCTTCTTTTGAAGGATCGATCATGCCGTTACCATTATCACTTACAACCAAACTTATCGTTTTAAGATTCTCTTTGAGATCCACCGTGGCCATTGTTGCACCCGAATGCTTGATGATGTTATTGGTCAGTTCCAGGACGATGCTGTAAAGCTCGAATTCGATCTTACTATTGAGCCGGTTGTTCAGGCCCGAGAGATTGAACTGAAAATCAATGTCTTTATTTTCATTCAATTTGCTTATCAGACGATTTAATGCAACAATCAGCCCATCTTCTTCCAATTCCGCGGGCATCAGGTTGTGTGAAAGACTCCTCACTTCCCGATATGCCGAGCCAACCATCTGATGGACACTATTGTAGATCTTGCGTTCTTCTTCGGAAAGGACTTTTTTATCAATCCCATATAAATACCAGTTCAAAGATGCGAGCGTTCCACCCAAATGGTCATGAAGCTCTGCTGCAACGCGTTTGCGTTCAATGGTTTGCCCCTGTATCAATGCTTCTCCGATTTCGGCATTTTTACGTCTCAGTTTTTTGTTATTAAACCACAGAAAAGCAGCAAATGCGATGATCAGACAAGAAAACCCGATCAGGAAACTTTGTATCGTCTTTTGTTCGTCAATGATTTTTTGCTGTATCTCCGTATCCATCAATTGGTTATCGTACATCAATTGGTACATGGTATACTGGCGTTTCACGTATTCATCATGTACCATCCGCCGGTTGTGATTAATCTGCTCATTGTATTCCAGCGCAACCAACGGCATATTTTTAGCTTTGTATGCCCTGGAAAGCGTCGTTAACGCCCAGTTGGTCTGCTGCGTGGAATGGTAAATCTTGGAGTATTCAAACGCTTTCAGCCCGGCCTCAATCGATTTATCGAGTTTTTCTTGTTTGAGGTAGGTGTTACTGAGGTCGTTGAGTGTATTCAGTTCGCCATACCGGCTGTTAACCTTCCGTGAAAGTTCAAGACTTTGGCCGAAAAACTTTTCCGCTTCTGCAAACTGGTTTAATATGACGCTCATATATCCGCGGCTCTGCAAAACAGCAGCGCGTCCCCAATCTGAATGCAGTTTTGTGAATATCTGATAGGATTGGTCATAGTATCGTTTGGCTTCGTCATATTTCCTTTTCTCGCGATAGGAATTGGCCAGGTTTTCGAGTGTCAATGCTTTTGCACTATCAGCTCCCAACGCAGTGAAAATGGCGATAGCCTGATCATAATTAATCCTCGCCGAATCCCATTGCCTGTACTCGGAATAACTCTCTGCCATGAATCGCTTCGCATGTGCTGTATATAATGGCAGGTTCAGCTTTTTGGACAAAGTCATGGTCTCGTTTGAAAGCTCCCGCAGTACATCGTAACTTCCATCAAGCAGGTAATAAGTACTTAAAAGGTTGTATGCCAGTATTTTACCTTTTGCCCATTGATGTTTTTGAGAAAGTCGCAGTACATGTTTGGAGTAAAACATAGACTTTTCCGCATCTACAAAAAGATACGAGGCACCGTAGCGATAGTATTTAAGAATGAGCACGGTGTCTTCCGCGAAGTCGTCACCTGGCACGGCTTCGACAAAGTCATTAGGGTACTGAGTCAGATTAGGCGAGGTACACTGGCTGCCGGAAAGGAAAGTTCCAAGGATGATAATAGAAAGAAGCTTGATGAGGTCGCTCATATCATCACGTTAATACCAGAGCGAAATCTTTCCGGAGATTCAGAAAGCATTGTCACATTTTATGGTACCGTTAAATTCGGGGTTATGCAGTTCAAATATAAAAAATTGATTCTAATTCATGTTCGTTATTTAACATGGAAATGGATTTTTCTGATACCTAAATACCTTTAACCCAGCTTACTTACAAATAGGTTGTTTTTGATGTAGTAGCGGTACTGCAAATCGGTTCCAACATTAATGCCAATGCGCGTAGTAGTGACAATTTCGAAGTCACTGACGACCGGCGGGGTTATATAAACGGGGCTGTTTGATAAATGAAGGCTATTGTGTTGGGCACGGTTAATCCCCATCGCCCTGACCAGTTTACCGGGGCCGCGGCAGAGGTCTTTCAGGCTGACTTTTTTATTTACACTCAACCGCTCCACTTTTCCGGGAATGAGTAGCCGGCGCTGTTCCATCAGTTCAGTGCCCGAGGTGGGCTGCAATGCCCGGATCAGGACCGCTTCGCCCACATCTTCTCTGTTACTGACAATGTTGAAGCATTCATACATTCCATAAATGAGATAAATGTAGATCGTACCCGGCGGTCCGTACATAGGTTCGGTTCTTGTAGTCCTTTTGTTGTAGGCGTGGCAGGCGGGATCGTCCTGCAGATAAGCCTCCGTTTCAACAATAATCCCGCTGGTGGCGCCATCGGGACTATCGTGAACGAGTTCGCAGCCCAGGAGCTTCTGCGCCAGTGTTTTTGTATCGTACTGCTGAAAAAAGGAAGCTGGAAGTGTGTGTGACGGCATTCGGTCAGATGATGTTCATCGTTTGTTCTTTGATTTTCTCCAACTCATCTTTCATCTGCACCACCAGATGCTGAATGGCGACGTCATTCGCCTTCGAGCCAATCGTGTTGATTTCCCGACCGATTTCCTGCGCAATAAAATTCAGTTTCTTGCCATTACTCTCAGCCGTTTTCATGGTTTCAAGAAAATAGGTAAGGTGATTTGCCAAACGTATTTTTTCCTCCGAAATATCAAATTTTTCTACATAGTAGATCAACTCCTGCTCAAAACGGTTAGGGTCGAAATTGTCGTCGGAAAGGAGCTCACGGACTTGTTTTTCAAGTCTTTCACGGACAGCCGGAATGCGCAATTTGTCTTGTTCTGAAACCGCATCCAAATGTGTTTGAATGGTACGAATGTATTCTTCAAACTTATCAGAAGTCATTTTTCCTTCCTGCTCCCTGAAAACCGTACACTTCCGCAACGCTTCCATAACCGCGACCTTAATCTGCGACCAGTCATTTTCCTTGCCCGAGTCGTCAATGGTTTCATTGTTATACGCATTTGGCATTTGCAATGCGATACGCAGTAACTCGGTTTTGTCCGGCTCCATAGCAAGTTCTGCCGCGGTTGCAGCCAGGTCCTGGTAGTAGGCGGAGACCAAAAGCCGGTTGACGGATGTGGAAGCAACGGTTTTGCCCACCGGTTGGACAGTTAATGTAAATTCTACTTTCCCGCGTTCGAGCGACTGAGTGATCAGGTTCCGGATTTCAATTTCCCGTTCCGAGAACTGGCGGGGAATACGGCAATAAATGTCGAGAAATTTGGAGTTTAAGGTCTTGATCTCAACGGTGACATTAATTGATTCGGATTCGATGTTGGATACACCGTATCCGGTCATTGATTTTAGCATGAGGATGTTATTTAATTCCTTGATTGAATGTTTCTGACCATTGGCCATGATCGTAGACGAGGGTCGGCGTCAATGGTCTATCGTCAACTTATCCTAATTGAAACGTTGTTTACCGCCCGATTTAGCCGGATGCTGACTTTCAGACTGCTGAGGTTTGGATACCAATGCATTTTTGTCCATTTCCGCATTAAAGATCCGGAACCGGGAAATGTCACAGGCCAGGTAAATCGCTTGTAACAATGAGCCCGGCTCAGCCTGATTTTTGCCTGCAATATTATAAGCTGTTCCGTGGTCGGGAGAGGTACGCACGACTGAAAGTCCTGCCGTAAAATTCACACCTTCGTTGAAAGCCAGCGTTTTAAATGGAATAAGCCCCTGATCGTGGTACATGGCGAGCACAGCATCATATTTCTTGTAAGTTTGAGCTGCAAAAAAGCCGTCAGCCGGGAAAGGCCCGACAACCAGATTTCCCTTTTCTTTAAATGTCTTGATAACCGGCTGGATGATGTCAATTTCTTCCGTTCCGAGCAGACCATTTTCCCCGGCGTGCGGATTTAGCCCCAGAACGGCTAAACGTGGTTTTTTTATTCCAAAATCACCTTTTAACGACTGCAATATCTGCTGGATCTTGGCGGTGAGCTTTTCTGCTGTGATCTGTGATCGTACTTGTTCCAGAGGAATGTGTCCGGTCAAAACTCCAACCCTTAATTCCCCTGCAACCATAAACATAAGCGCATCCTCTTTTCCAAAAGCCTGAGCCAGGAACTCCGTATGCCCGGGGAATGTAAATGCTTCACTTTGAATGTTATCCTTGTTAATTGGCCCGGTTACAAGTGCCTGGATTTTTCCTTCTTTTAAATCTTCAACCGCGCGTTTCAATGCGGCAAGAGAACCCTGACCGGCTTCTGCAGTGACCTTTCCGGGTTCAACCTCAGTCTGATGATCATGCCAGCATGTGATGACGTTGGTCAATTTGTGATTCACCTGATCTGCTTTCTGGATTCCGTGCAGAGTCCATTCTTTCATTTCCAGCTGGTTCCGGTAGTGATTGAGGACCCGGAGTGAACCGTAAATGATCGGCGTACAAAGTTTTGCTAACTGATTTCCTTCTAATGCTTTAAGTATAACTTCCGGCCCAATGCCATTGTAATCGCCGATTGTAATCCCTATTACGGGTTTATCGCTATGTTGATCGCTCATGTAGTAAAATGCTGTTGAACCTGTTCTTCTCAGTAATTCTATATTACTTTTGACGAAACGTTTGACCGGCAAGTTACAAAAAATCCTTTGCTCACATGAAAATCCTGATTGCAGACTCCATGCATCCTTCTCTTTTCACCATGCTGGACGAGCGGGGCTGGAAGTTCGACTATCATCCCGAATATAACCGCCAGGAAATCAAATTTGAACTCCCTTATTTCGACGGGCTGATCATCCGCAGCAAAACGTATCTGGATCGTGAAATGCTTCCAGAACCCGGAAAGTTAAAATTCATCGCCAGAGCAGGAGCGGGACTGGACCTGATTGATCTGGAAGTTGCCAGGGAATTGGGAATCGAGGTTTTTCATGCAGGAACCGGAAACCGGGATGCTGTCGCGGAACATGTACTTGGAATGCTTTTGGGATTATTCAACAATATTTTGAAGGCCGACCGGGAAGTAAGGAATGGTGTTTGGAACCGGGAAGGGAACAGGGGAGTGGAGTTGATGGGTAAAACGGTTGGTTTGATCGGCTACGGAAATAATGGTTCTGCGACCGCCAGAAGGTTGAGTGGTTTTGGCTGTAAAGTGCTTGCGTATGATAAATACCGTGACAACTATGGAGATGATTTTGCAGAAGAGTCAACGCTCGAACGCATTGTCAATGAAGCAGATATCATGAGTCTTCACATTCCATTAACAGAGGCTAGTCGTTCATGGATCAACGAGGATTTTATTAATGGTTTTAAAAAACCTTTTTATCTGGTCAACCTGTCACGCGGCGAGATTGTGAAGCTGGCCGACGTGGTAAACGGGCTGAAAAGCGGTAAGATCAAAGGTGCGTGCCTGGATGTGCTCGAAAATGAAAAGATCAATAAGCTCACACCGTCTCAGCAGGAGTCATTCGATTACTTAAAGTCTTCAGATAAAGTTGTTTTGACGCCGCATATCGGCGGCTGGACACATGAGAGTTATGTCCGCATTAACGAAGTGCTGGTTCAGCAAATTTCAGAATGGTTATAAAACAAATATGCCGACCAAAGGTCGGCACGTTTGCATCTATTAGCCATGAAAAATAAAATACTTATTTAAGAGTACCACGAAGTGCACGTGGGATCTCAACTGAAGCAATCGGGTTGCTTGCGGCTGTTAATATAACAAAATTTTCAGCCTTTACTGCACCTACTTTCACAGATTTTCCTAAATCTAGTTCAGTAACGTCCACATCTACGTAGTCTGGAATATTCTCAGCCAAACCTTGTAAACGCAATTTACGCAATTTTTGGTTCATTTTACCACCTTTCATTACTCCTGTTGATGTGCCTGTCAATTTAACCGGTACGTCAACTTTCACTTCCTTACCATCAATGATCTGCAGGAAATCCGCGTGGATCAACGAGTCATTAACAGGATGGAACTGTCTTTCCTGAAGGATGGCATTATATAAAGTACCCTCGATATTAAGGGTAACGTTAAAAATATCCGGTGTGAAAAGCAATTCGCGGAACAACATAGCCGGTGCATAAAAATGTACCTGCTCGCTTCCACCGTACAGCACAGACGGAACATAACCTTGTGAACGTAGTTCCTGGGCTTCCGTCTTGCCGAGATTCGCTCTTTTAAACCCTACAATCTCATGCGTTTTCATAAGAATATTTATTAATAAAGTTAAAAAAAATAAAATTTACTGATAATTTATAAATAATGAACTAATAGATTCATGGTCACGGATACGGCCAATTGCTTTTGCGAACAGCTCGGCAACCGACAATACGCGAATTTTTGGATTGTGTTGCTTTAAAGGAATCGTATCTGTTACGATTAATTCTTCCAAAACAGAATTTGCAATGTTTTCATGTGCCTTACCGGACATAATCGCGTGGGTACTGATCGCGCGAACGGTATTTGCACCTTTATCTAATATCAACTCCGCAGCTTTGCAAAGCGTTCCGCCGGTATCGATCAGGTCATCGACCAACACCACATCCATTCCCTCCACGTCTCCGATTACCTGCATGCTGGCGATCTCATTGGCTCTTTTTCTATGTTTATCGCACAGGATCATATCCACGTTCAGGAACTTCGCAAAGTTCCGGGCCCGGGCCGCGCCACCCATATCCGGGGATGCGATGAGCAGGTTTTCAAGATTTAACGATTTGATGTAAGGGACGAAAATAGATGTTCCTTCCAAATGGTCAACCGGTAAGTCGAAAAAGCCCTGAATCTGTCCGGCGTGCAAATCGATTGTCATTAAACGGTCGACTCCGACTGATGTAAGCAGGTTCGCCACTACTTTCGCTGCAATGGCTACACGCGGTTTGTCTTTCCGATCTTGTCTGGCATATCCAAAATAAGGAAGTACGACGGTAACATAGTGTGCGGAGGCACGGCGGGCCGCGTCAACCATTAAAAGCAATTCGAGAAGATTATCAGCCGGCGGCATGGTGGACTGGATCAAAAAAACGTCACATCCGCGAATGGATTCCTCAAAGCTGGGGGATAATTCTCCGTCACTAAACTTACGTAATGTATACCCGCCTAACTCTTTGCCATAATACCTGGCAATGTCTTTGGCCAAATACTCGGACTGACTTCCCGAGAATATTTTTACTGTATTAAATGAACCCATGGCCAGACTAAAATTTCCGCAAAATTAAATAAAATCAATCAATTATGACTATACCTTCTTAAAAAAAAGTAATAAGCCTGGGTGCAAATCACGCCTGTCAGCAGACCGACCAAAGCCCCGACAAAGATATCCGCAGGATAATGTACGCCCACGTAAACCCTGCTGTACGAATATAATGCGGCCCAGAAGAAGAGTATTCCAATGTACCGCACCTGGCCACGAAGTAATGCAAACCAGGTCATTGCCACCGCAAAGCTGGTAGACGCGTGTGAGGAAGCAAATCCATATAAACCCCCGCAGCCCGTCACCTGATGCACCATTCCTTTGAGGTCAGGTTCATGACAAGGCCGGAAACGGATGAAGTAGGGTTTCATAATGCCCGAGGTGATTTTATCGGCTATTACCACGGCGATAATGACCGTAACAAGAATTCCAAGTCCCTTTTTCGCATTGGGCTTAATGGAAAGAAAAATTAAAACCAGGTACATCGGTACCCATGTGTATTTATACGTGATCCAGTACATGACGGTATCCAGCCAGGGATAATGCCACCCGTTCAGACTAAGAAAAAGCTCCTGGTCGGAATGGATCAGCGTATCAATGGTTTCGGTCATGAGCTGAATCCAAGGACTTTACGAACTTTCGCAATCGTTTCCTGTGCAATTTCGCGCGCTTTTGTCTCGCCTTCAACCAAAATGGATTCCAACTCAGCATTGTTTTCCATATAGTAATTGAAAATGCGGCGTGGTTCCGCAAATTTTTCCAGGATGCATTCCAGCAAAGCCTGTTTGGCGTGACCGTAGCCGTAACCTCCGTTCAGATAATTGTTGCGCATGGTTTCGATCTCGGCCGCTGAGGCAATGAGACTATACAACTTGAAGGTAATATCGCTTTCGGGGTCTTTGGGCTCTTCGAGGGGCGTCGAGTCCGAGACGATCTTTTTAACTACCTTTTTTAATTCATTCTCAGGCAGAAAAATATCAATGTAGTTGTGATACGATTTACTCATTTTCTGGCCGTCGACACCGGGTATGGTCATTACCTTTTCATCTATTTGCGGCTCTGGAAGCACTAGTATGTCTTCGCCGGCGAGCAAGTTGAAGCGACTGGCAATGTCTTTCGTCATTTCCAGATGTTGCTTCTGATCTTTTCCTACCGGGATGATGTTGGCATTGTAAAGCAGAATGTCAGCTGCCTGCAGCACAGGATACGTAAATAATCCCGCATTCACATCCGCTAGTTTCTCGGACTTTTCCTTAAATGAAGTCGCATTGGACAACATCGGGAATGGTGTGAAACAGTTCAGGTACCACGCCAGCTCGGCATGTTCCTGCACCCTGGATTGTCGCCAGAATACATTTTTTTTATAATCAAAGCCGAATGCAAGCCAGGCTGCCGCGATCGCACGCACAAATTTTTCCCTTTCCTGTCCGTCTTTCAGCGAAACAAGAGAATGGAGGTCTGCTATGAAAAAGAAAGATTCATTTCCGGGTTGTTTAGAAAGCGCAATTCCGGGTACAATCGCCCCGAGAATGTTGCCCAAATGTGGTCTTCCACTACTTTGAATGCCTGTAAGAATTCTGGCCATTTATACGACGCCGAATGGATTTCGGCTACTTTTAATTAGTTATGTATGGACTCAATTAACAAACGCAATTCCTTTGAAGGTATAGATTCTTTCTCCGATTTATCATAAAGACTTAGCAAATAGAGTTTGTTATCTGCTGATAAATAATAAGTGATTACCCGAATTCCTCCGCTTCTTCCTTTTCCTTTGCTCTTGACCTGCCATCGGATTTTATATGCCTGTGATCCAAGAGATTGACCCATATCAGGTTTGTGAGATAGCTCCACAATTAATAGCTGAATGTCGGAAGGCAGGGACGGGAATTTTTGCACAAGCGTTTATATTCTTTCATAAATTCTGGTGTGTAGTAATTTTAATCATTAAAGAGTTCGTTAATATCAGGCTCAGGCAATTTTCCGGATTTCATTAGTTTTAGCTCTTTAATCGATTGCCTTAGCGAGTCAGCGTGTGTTTCTTTTTTTAGCCTGGCTTGAATCTCTTTCCAATCCTCAATGGGAATTATCACAGCGGTTTTTTTGCCCTTTTCGTTCGATAAGAATTGTAGGTTCATAACATTCAGTCTATTATCTTTTATAAGCTGTTTTCTTCTCTGTGTATCCCCAAAATTCGTTAAATTGAATCACAAATCGTAGTAAATTTGATATTTATAGCTTCAAGAAAACGTAATGGATTTCAAAACACTTCACTTTCTCAGTCAATTAGCGGAAAATAATAACAGGGACTGGTTCCAGGAAAACAGAAAACTTTATGACGCGGCAAAAGCAGATATGGAAAGCCTGGTCGGTTACCTGATTGCGGAAGTAGGAAAGTTTCAGGATTTGGGAAATTTGCAGGTAAAAGAGTGTTTGCTTCGCATCAACCGGGATATCCGGTTCTCTAAAAATAAGGCTCCGTATAAAAATCACCTCAGCGCGGGAATCGGCCCGGGAGGTAAAAGCTCGGGAAAAATAGACTACTACCTCCATATTCAACCAAATGATCAGACATTTCTGGGAGGTGGAATGTGGGAAACTACTTCAGAACAAATCGCGAGGTTCCGTCAGGAGATCGATTATAATGCAGACGAACTGAAAGCCATCATCCAAGACAAGGAATTTCGCGGGTACTATCCTGAAATTAGTGGGGATACTCTGAAAACAGTGCCGAAAGGATATTCAAAAGAACATCCGGAGATCGAGCTTTTGAAACGAAAACAGCTTTTTTTTATACATCGCTACACAGATAAGGAAGTGGCATCCAAAGACTTTGGAAAAATGGTTTTAAAAGGTATCCAGCTGCTCAAACCTTTTACCGATTATATGAATTATGTACTATATGAACAGGTGACTGAGGAGTAAGGTGTTTTCAGTTTCTAAATAAGTCAGGATATCCTATTTAAAATTTCCCTATGCAATTTTCTCATCTGCACTGTCACACGCAATTTTCACTTCTCGACGGTGCTGCCGACATTAAAAAGCTTTTCAAAAAAGCCAAGGAAGACAATATGCCGGCGGTTGCGATCACAGATCACGGCAATATGTTCGGAGTGTTTGAGTTTGTTGCGGAAGGTAACAAGCAAGGCATTAAACCGATTGTCGGCTGCGAGTTTTATGTGGTGGAAGACAGGCACGTACGTCAATTTACCAAAGACAAAAAGGATGTCCGTTTTCACCAGCTGCTTCTTGCCAAAGATGAGATCGGGTATAAAAACCTGATTAAAATGTGCTCGCTGGGCTACATGGAAGGCATGTATGGTAAGTATCCGCGTATTGATAAAGAACTGATTGTCAAGTATCATCAGGGATTGATCGCTACAACCTGCTGCATCGGTGCTACCGTTCCGAAGACAATTTTAAGGCAAGGTGAAGAAGCCGGCGAGCGGGAATTTAAATGGTGGCTTGATCTGTTCGGCGACGATTTTTATGTTGAACTGCAACGTCATGACATCCGCGATCAATATATTGTAAATGAGGCATTGTTGAAGTTTGCGAGGAAATATAATGTAAAGGTTATTTGTTCAAATGACTCGCATTATGTGGATCAGGAGGATTGGAATGCACATGATATCCTGCTGTGTATCAATACCGGGGATAAACAAAGTACACCTTCCTCAAAAGATTTTGACGACGATAAAGGTATCCCGAAAGGATCACGGTTTGCCTTTTATAACGATCAGTTTTATTTCAAGAAGACCAGCGAAATGATGCAGTTGTTCCATGATTTGCCCGAATCGCTGGACAACACGAACGAAATTGTTGATAAGATCAAAACGCTGGATTTAAGAAAAGATATCCTGCTTCCCAATTTTCCGATTCCTGACGAATTCAAAACGCATACTTTGTCCGAAATGGCGGGTAAAAAGGAGTTGACGGCCGATGTCTTGAACCAGTGGGAATATTTGAAACACCTTTCATTTGTAGGTGCAAAGAAAAAATATGGTACGATCACGGCAGAAGTCGAGGACCGTCTGAACTTTGAGCTGAATGTGATCCGGAATATGGGTTTCCCCGGTTACTTCCTGATCGTCGCCGATTTTATCGAAGCTGGCAGAGAAATGGGCGTTTTTATTGGCCCCGGGCGTGGTTCGGCGGCTGGTTCCGTGGTAGCTTATGCGACAGGGATCACCAATATTGACCCGATCAAGTACGATCTGCTTTTCGAGCGTTTCCTGAATCCTGACCGTATTTCACTTCCTGATATTGATACGGATTTCGATGACGAGGGAAGACAGAAAGTGATTGATTATGTTGTTAAAAAGTATGGGTATAACCAGGTAGCTCAGATCGTTACGTATGGTACGATGGCGGCTAAATCAGCGATTAAAGACGTTGCCCGCGTAATGGACCTGCCACTTTCCGATGCCAATATGCTCGCCAAGCTGGTGCCCGATAAGCCAACTTATAACATGACCCTCAACCGGATTTTCACGGCGCCGCTGGAAGGTGAGGGGAGTTTGATGAAAAAGGAAGGAATTGCCCCGGAAGAACTGGATAATGTGAAGAAAATGCGCGCAATCGCATTGGGTAAGGATTTGCAGGCCAGTGTTTTACAGGAGGCAAGGCGGCTGGAAGGTACGGTGAGAAATACCGGTATACATGCGGCCGGGATCATCATTGCGCCAAGTGATTTGACGGAAATCATTCCGGTAAGTACTTCCAAAGACTCCGAGTTTTTGATCACCCAGTATCAGGGAAAGATCATTGAGGATGCCGGGGTTATTAAAATGGACTTTCTGGGGCTTCGAAACCTGACCATTATTAAGGAAGCCTTGCGGTTGATCAAACAAAATCATGACATTGACATTGTGATCGACGATGTGCCGCTGGATGATCCGAAGGTTTTTGAATTGTTCCAACGTGGAGACACGAATGCGATTTTCCAATTCGAATCCGATGGGATGAAAAAGCACATGCGCGACCTCATTCCCGACCGGTTTGAGCACCTTATCGCCATGAATGCATTGTACCGCCCGGGCCCGATTGCCTACATTCCAAACTTTATCCGAAGAAAGAATGGTCTGGAAGACATTACCTACGATTTGCCTGAGCTGGAAGAATATCTCGCTGATACCTATGGGATTACGGTGTATCAAGAACAGGTAATGCTTCTTTCACAAAAGCTGGCCGGCTTCACAAAAGGTCAGGCCGATACATTGCGTAAGGCAATGGGTAAGAAGCAGATCGAAACGCTGAACAAGCTGAAAGGCGATTTCATGAAAGGCGGCACGGAAAAGGGTCTGGATGCCAAAAAACTCGAGAAAATCTGGACAGACTGGGAGGCATTTGCATCTTACGCCTTTAATAAATCACACTCAACCTGTTACGCATTTGTAGCCTATCAGACGGCCTACTTGAAAGCACATTATCCGGGCGAATACATGGCGGCGGTATTGACGAGCTCGCTGGGTAACATCGATAAGATTACATTCTTTATGGAGGAATGTAAAAATCTGGGAATAACCGTTTTAGGCCCGGATATTAATGAATCCGACAGGCAATTTAACGTAAATAAAAAAGGCGAGATCCGGTTCGGGCTGGCGGGTGTAAAAGGAAGTGGCGATGCGGCGGTAGAATCCATTATTGAAGAGAGAAATTCCGGTGGACCATTTAAAGACATTTTCGATTTCATGACCCGAGTTAACCTCCGCACTGTTAATAAAAAGACGCTGGAGAGTTTGGGGTACGCGGGTGGTTTTGACTGTTTTACTGAATATCATCGCGCGCAATATTTTACAGCGGAGCAGGGTGAGCAGGGAACTTTTATCGAAAAGCTCATCCGGTATGCCAATAATTATCATGCTGAAAAATCATCGGCGCAGGCATCGTTATTTGGCTCGGCCAGTGGAGGTGATTCCACATTAGCCAAGCCCAAAGCAGCCGACATCTTGCCGTGGGACGATCTTGCAAAGCTGCGTTATGAGCAGGAAGTAGTCGGGTTCTACATTTCCGGGCATCCGCTGGATACGTTCCGGGTCGAGCTTGACAACTTTTGTAACTGTACCTTGGAAAAGGTAATGGAAATTGCGGAAGGTGAACGCGCGCCAAGATATTTTGGAAAAGAGATCACAGTAGCCGGGATTGTGACCAGTGCCCAGGAACGGATGTCCAGAAATGGCAGCAGTTTCATGATCTTCAAAATTGAAGATTATCAGGGAAATATGGAAATGTTGTTGGGAGGTGAGGATTATATCCGTTTTAAAAACTACCTGCAGGTCGGCCAGTTTTTGTATATTAAAGGAAAAGTACAGAACAGGTGGAAGCAGGAAGATCAGTTTGAATTTAAGATCAGCCAGATTTCACTATTGACAGAAGTGCGCGAGAAGATGTGCCGGAAAATTAAGATTAACCTCACATTGGATCAGATTGACGCACAATTCATTCATTTACTGAATGATACATTCAGTAGCCACCCGGGGGCTTGCTCGGTGAATATGACGGTAATTGATCCCGAAACCCATCTAGAAGTTGAAATGCTTTCGCGTGGCTACCGGGTTGCACCTACAAATGAACTGTTTAAAGTATTGAGCGGATTTCACGGGGTAAAATTCTCCTTAAACTGATTGGTATTAGCTCTTTTCCGGAACTTTTAGATGTGAATTTTCCTTATTATTTCAGATTTATAAAACAACATTAGACACTTTCTAACATGGGAAAAGCAGTTGAAATAACCGATAGCACCTTCGAGGAACTTATCCAAGGCGATAAACCGGTACTTGTAGATTTTTGGGCAGAGTGGTGTGGGCCTTGTAAAATGATCGGACCGGTTGTAGAGCAATTGGCTGGTGAATACGAGGGAAAAGCAGTAATTGGTAAAATGGATGTTGATATGAATTCATCTGTCCCAGCCAAATTCGGTATCCGCAGCATCCCGACATTGATGATCTTTAAAGGAGGACAATTGGTTGACAAAGTAGTGGGTGTTGTGCCTAAAACAACTTTGGAAGATAAATTGAATGCGCAGATTGAAGCGACTGTTTAAGTAAAGCTCCGATAGATAATTAGAATTGAAAAGTCCCGGAAACGGGACTTTTTTTGTGCGTGCCTTCGAAAAATGTGTAGCTGTCATCTGTATACACTTTTCAAAAATGCTCCGGCTATTCGTGGATTTCAATCGAATAACCGGCATTGAATTTTCCACCGGGTATTAATTTCAGTATCCCTTCCTTAGTTTCAAAATTCTGATCAGAATCGGCCGAATCAGCAATTCCAAGCCAAGGTTCAATGCAAACATAGTGTGCATTTGGTTTTGCCCAAATTCCCAAATAAGGAAAATCCTGGTAATGCACAGTGGTAACCTGACCTGATTTTGTACTTCGTAAACTTACTTGTTTCGATACTAAATGTTTGAATATCAATGCATCATTTTCAAAAAGATGCGAGTGCAAATGGAGGATATTCGTATGTTCCAGAACAGGTCGCGTTTCGCTGGTTACCAAACCGTCTTTGGACAAAAGCCAGGTGGCGTCGTTTTCAAGTGCCTCAAATTCAAGATAATAGTCCTCATAAACTTCACCTTCATGAAGCGGACATCTGAAAGCCGGATGTGCGCCGAGTGAAAACAGCATTTCTTCCGAACCATGATTGATCACCTCGTGACTTACGCGAATGTGTTGGCCGTCAAGCTGATACGTGATCAGGAACTCAAACTGAAACGGGTAAATCGCCAACGTTTCCTCACTGTATTTCAAACCAAAACTGAGACTGGATTCCGTTTGATCAGTTAGCTTCACATTTGCATTATTCCGTACGATCCCGTGACGCGGAACTGCATACTCATTTCCATTATACTTGACAAAACCATTTTTGATAGCGCCAATAACTGGAAATAATACGGGTGCATGACTGGCCCAAACATCGGGGTCCGCGTCCCACAGGTAATCTTTGCCAGTAACAGTGGATTGAATCCGGGACAGTTCCGCTCCGGTTTCGTTTACGGAAATTTTCAGATATTCATTTTGGATCGAATGGTACATAATTAAGAATTTAGGACTTCCAGAATGGTTGAACAAGCTTCGTGAATTTGATCTTCGGTAATGGTCAGGGGAGGAGCAATGCGCATGGCATTGTCGCAAAACAAAAACCAGTCGGTGACCACGCCTTTTTCAATGCAGCGGTCAATGGTGTCTTTCAATTTTTCAAAAGACTCCATTTCCGCGGCAAGCATGAGGCCCGCGCCTCTCACTTCTTTAATGGCCGGATGAACGAGCAGCGACTTGAACAAGTTACCTTTCTCGATCGACTTTGCAGCCAGATTTTCCTCAATAATTACATTCAAAGTAGCAAATGCGGATGCACAACTTACAGGATGGCCGCCAAAAGTGGTAATATGGCCCAAAATCGGGTTGGATTTTAGCACCTGCATAAGTTCGTGAGGAGCCATAAATGCGCCGATTGGCATTCCGCCTCCCATCCCTTTTGCACTCAGCAACACATCAGGATAAATCCCGAACTGCTCAAACGCCCAGAAACTTCCGGTACGCCCAAAACCCGTCTGGATTTCATCGATGATTAACAATGCGCCGGTTTCCGTGCAACGTTTCCGCAATGCGACAAGGTAATCTCCCGAGGGAACCCGAACGCCGGATTCGCCACCAATTACTTCAATAAAGACCGCAGCCGTTTTATTTGTAATTCTTTCAAGATCAGGAATGGATCCATGATTAATATGCTGAATTCCGGGCAGTAACGGCCGAAAATTTCTCTTAAAAAACTCTGCACCGGCCAGGCTCAATGCACCTTGGGTAGCTCCATGATAGGCATTAAAACAGGAAATAAACTCGTTTCTGCCCGTAAATCTTTTCGCCAGTTTCATTGAACCTTCAACCGCCTCAGTCCCGGAGTTCGTAAAATAAATATTGTTGATACGGCCATAGGGAGAAGGATTTGCCGAGGCCAAATCCAGGGTTTGCGACAGTGCTTTCGCCAGTTTTACCTGACTACCCTGTACATATTCCCCGTAAACAAGCAAATGCATGTGTTTTTCCAGCTGTTCATGAATGGCGGCGAGCACTTTTGGGTGGCGGTGACCAACATTACTGACAGCGATTCCGGAAATTAAATCCATGTAGGTTTTCCCATCGGGGCCATACATGTAAACGCCCTCGGCCCTTTCAATTTCCAGGGCGAGCGGGTAATCAGAGGTTTGAGCTAAATGGTCAAAGAAATGTTGCCGATGAGAAATGTGCATTCTAAATATTTAATACTAACTAAAAGTATTATTAAAATTAAAAGTAAAAAATCTGTTAAATCTCGAAGAAGCCGGCACTACCACCGACCCACGTAAAATCTTTGTTGAAGCGTACCCCAATCATCTCGCCGCGGCTCAATCTGCTCAAACTGATCAGCAGTTCCGGTTCAGCCGCATTATCCTCCCAGCCATACATCATCCTGATCTCGCATTTGATAAGTCCGTCGGGTGCCAGAATCACCGGTTCGTATTTTACTTTTCGTTGCAGAATGTAATTTTCGGGATCCTTCAAACTTTGGAGATCAGATTCCTGAATATTTAACTGCACGCCCGAGCCGGCAAAGGAGAAAAGTGGTTTTAAAACGTAGTTTTCCAGATCTGCGGGGAACATTCCGTCGTACTCGCTCACGAAACGTGTCTCCGGAACGTACCGGCTTTTCAAAAAAGGCATTGAAAATTTACTTATCCTGAAAAACCAGTTGGGATGACCAACCCAGGCAACATCCACTTCGTCGGTAAAACGATAGCTCGTTTTCAGATCCGGATAATTTTGTAAATCGTCAAAGATCAGTCGGTTATATATTCGTTTAACCTGAATTCTTCGACCATCTTTTTCATAAAAAAGCTTTTTTCCTTCGCGTATCAATTTCGTGTAACACACCGCCTTCACGCCCAGCATTGCTTCTGTTACGGCAAAGTCAATTCTCGTCTTTTGGAGCTCGGGATATATTTCCAGCAAAATTACCTGTTCGGGATCTTCACCGGCCAGAATCAGTTTCTTCAACTTCTCGATGTAGCCGGCTTCACTTCCGCCGTCCAGCACATATTCAAATCCATCGAGAATGTGAAAGTACTTTTTGAAGGATTCGGAAAGAAAAGACTGGTAACCGAATACGGATGGAAAACCTTGTAATTCAATTAACTGGGGTATCAGTTCGCCGGTTTCATCCTTACAGATCGCAAAATCAATCGCCAGAAAAGACGAATGAGCATTTTCCCCCGGTACGTTCTGGCCGGCAGGGACAGCGCGCTCCGTTTTTTCTTTAAAATCCGGTGAAAGTAATGTGGAAATAATCTCCCCGGACGCCTGCGCAATTTTGGTAATCAACTCCTTTGGAACAAAAACCGGCGTTTCTGCGACCCGAAAATCCAGCTGACCAGGAAAAGTGTGCTGCATGGAGGTCACAAATTCCTGGTATTTCTCCTCTGTAAATGACTGATTGAAAGCTTCGCGGGCTTGCTTATGCATAGGCCAAAGGGAACGTTTTATTCAAAGCGGTTTTTAGAAATGTCGGAATAATCGTCAGTTCGGTCATGGAGATTTTATCCGGATCGTTCAAATGCGCGATCATATCATTGTATTTCGCTTCTCCGTGTGCCGCGATGATGCTGGTTTTTTTATCCTCACGCAAAAAATATCGAAGCATGCCTTCCGCATCAGCCTCGGGATGAAATTGTGTACCGATAACTTCATTCGAAAACCGGATCGCCATTACAGCTCTCTCCAAAGGCACATGTGGCCGTATTTTTTCGAGGCAAAGCAGTTTAGCGCCCAACTGATCAAACATGTACTGGTTAGGCTGAGTTACCTGAAAGTCTCTGGAATCTACAATCCAGAATGGATCGCTCAATGCAGCCAGCACAGGATCTTTGCGTCCCAGGCTTGTCTTGTGGACAGGAAATGTACCGAAAGAGGTTTTTCGTCTTTTGCTCACACCGGCCAGTTGCCAGTGAATACAGGCCATTTGAAAGGAATGGCATATCAGGAACAAATGCTTTTTCGTACGGTTCTGACGATTTGCATTAAACTTCAATACCTGGTCGAGAAACCCGAAAAACTTTTTCTCCCACGGTTCTCCAACGGGTGAAGGATTTCCGGGGCCGCCGGTTGAGATATATGCGTCGAAATCATCCAGTCGGGGAACTTCCAGCTTTTGACGGACGTCAAAAACGGTGAGATCAACGGTGACGGATTCGTTTTCGCCAAAGTTGGTGATGATCTTCTTAATGCAACGCATTCCTTCGTTGTCGAGACCGTCGTACATGTCCAGAATGGCAATCCGGAAATGTCTGAAGTTAGGTGTCATTTTCTTTTGCTTTTAGCTGTCAGCCTTCGGCTTTCCGCTTTTTTAATTAGTAGGTAGTTTAATAACAACCTCAGTCTCTAATAGTTCTGTTCTGAGACGATCGTTTTGGCGATTGCTTTTTTAAAGACCGATTTTGGTTTCTTGTACAATGTAATCCACCACGGCGCTCAAACTGCCGGTTTGTTCGAAAACAGCGAGCTGGCGATCAGCGCCCGAGCCCATTTCCAGGATCTGGTGAATGTAGTCGATCTCTTTCCGGCTATCCAGTTCATCGACCACGTCGTCGATAAATTCAAGTAGTTCAGCTACAAGCAATTTGTATTCGACTTCTTCTTGTTTTCCAAAATCAATGAGCTTTCCCTGAATGCCATAACGTGCGGCGCGCCATTTGTTTTCATTGATCAACATGCGGTGGTAGGGCCTGAAACTCAGATTGCTCCGATGCAGTTTGTGGATCTTGGCGACCAATGCTTGCATAATGGCGGCGAGGCAGATCGTCTCGTCGGTGCGCATCGGTACGTCGCACATGCGGAACTCGATGGTGTTAAAAAACGGGTGAACACGAATGTCCCACCAGATTTTCTTCCCATTATCAATGCATTTAGTCTTAACCAAAAGCGCCACATATTCGTCGTACTCAGACGCACTGGAGAAGAAATCGGGGATTCCTGTTCTTGGAAATTTGTCAAAAACTTTGGACCGATATGACTTAAAACCGGTATTCCGACCGCACCAGAAAGGTGAATTTGTTGATAATGCATAGATATGCGGCAAAAAGTAGCGCACTGCATTCATGATCTCGATTCCCTCATTCCGGTTTTCGATGCCTACATGCACATGTAGACCAAAAATCAGGTTACCCCGCGCCACGTCACGCATTTCGTCTATAATTTCGTCGTAACGCGGATCGGGCGTTATGAGCTGGTCCACCCAGTCCGCAAATGGATGGGTCCCGGCGGCAGCGACTTGTAAATCCTGCTTTTCGGCCAGGTCCAGGATCATTTTTCGAAGGTAGGTTACTTCCTCCCGCGCCTCCTGAATATTATGGCAGATATTCGTACCTACTTCCACCACAGCCTGGTGCATTTCGGCCTTTACACGTTCTTTTAATGTAATTTTCCCATCTTCGACAAGCTTCGACATGTGCGAGCGGAGATTGCGGGTAACGGGATCGATGGTTTGAAATTCTTCCTCTATCCCAAGTGTGAAAGTGGCCATATAGTGAGTGCTAATCAGGATTTGTTAAGATTTTTTGATTTTGGAGTTCTTGGCAGGCGCTTTGGTTACTGCCGCTTTATTGGTCGGGATCACCGGTTCCGGTTCAGCGACTGGGGCCTTCGCTTCAACCGGCTTCGCAGCTTTTTTCGGTGCCACCACTTTTACCTTCACCTCTTTTGCCGGATCTGCCGGCGTGGCAGCGACCGGAGTTTCGATCGGCGGCGATGGGGCGCCTGCGGCGGATGCGGCTATTGCATTGTTTATAAATGTACCCCAGGTCAGGTTGACTTGTCCCGGAACCTGTTTTTGAGCCCGTTCTATTGCCATATTTGCCGCCGCTTCCACGACCCACTCAAAATTGTCGCGACCCACTGAATAAATGTCCGCGTCCGGGGCCGGGTTACAAAAATCGATTGCTATCGGAATGCCGTCACGAACTGCAAATTCAACCGTATTGAAGTCGTAGCCCAGCGCTACATTCAGTTTCAAAGTGTAATCTTTGATAGTCTCCAATAACTTTTCTCGCTCCTCGCCGGTCGCTTTCAGCTCGGAGGCGTAACGCAAATGGTGTGGGTTGCGGGGCTCATATGGCATGATCAGCACATCTTTTTGGCCAATGCAATAGCAGCGAACGTAATCATCGAATTCGATTTCTTCCTGCAGCATCATCACCAATTGGCCCGTTTCTTCGTGTTTGTACCACATATCCTGCGGATTAACCACCTTATAAACACTTTTCCACCCGCCACCATCATGTGGTTTCATGTATGCCGGAAAACCGATGTATTCAAAAATTTCCTCCCAGGCCATTGGAAAAGCAAGGTTCCGGAAAGAAGTTTCCGAGGTATTTTCAGGACGTTCTTTTGATGGTAGTAAAACTGTTTTTGGGACTGGGACTCCGATTTTTTCAGCCAATGCATTGTTGAAAAACTTTTCATCGGCACTCCACCAGAATGGGTTATTGATTACCGCCGTGCCGGATAACGCGGCGTTTTTAAGAAATGCCCTGTAAAAAGGGACATCCTGCGAAATGCGGTCAATAATGACGGCATATTCGGTAGGAGCAGCTTGCACTACTTTATCTATGCTGACAGCTTCGGCTATAATTCCGTCGATGCCTTTACTGTTAACACGCTCTATAAATGCATTCGGGAAGGTATTTTCCATCCCAAACAAAATCCCGATTTTTTTCATGTTGAAGTTTTCGCTTTGTTTTTAGTTTATAAAATTCTGGAAAGGTAGTCCGGGAACATTTTGGTCCAGAGCGGCCAGTCGTGTTTTTCCCATCCGCGAATATCGAGCCAGTGATCGATTCCTTTTGTATTCAAAATGTCCGACATCTTTACATTACTGTCCAGGCAAATGTCCCATTCGGAAGTCCCCAAGACGATTTTCATGTGACCGAAACGCCAGGCTTGTTCGTTCGGCATGTAGTCGATCGGGTTATTGAAATACACCGTATCGTCGTAAAAGCCATCGGTAAAACTCCGGATGTCGAAAGCGCCGCTCATGCTGACCAGGTATGCGACTTGTTCAGGATGTTTAAATGCAAAATTCGTTGCGTGAAACCCGCCGAAGCTGCATCCCGCCACGCCTATTTTGCCCACATTGCATTCATTCCTTATAAATGGTACCAATTCGTTATTCAGGAATTTGTCATACTGAATATGGTTCAGCACGCGGTATTGCGGGTTCATGTGCTTTGCATACCACGACTCGGCATCAATGGAATCCACACAATAGACTTTGTATTTACCCGATTCGACGAGACCGCGGATGGATTCCATTAGTCCCATATCCTTAGCCTGATAGTAATGTCCAAGCGTGGTCGGGAAGAGCAGGATAGGGTAGCCCCAGTTACCAAAAACCAACAAGTCAATGTCCCGATCGAGGTGATGAGAATAATATTTTATATGGTTCTCTTCCAATGGAGGCGGTTTTATTTGATAAATGAAATATACAAAACAATTCATAGGAAGCAAATTAATAACTTGCGGGTTGAATTTCAGAAAATCAACAGGCAAGTGAGTTTGATCAGGTCCATTTTATCCGCATTTCTGCACCGGGAAGTCACATTATCTGTTTTGCTTCCAATCGATTACAATCCCTCCGAAACCTATCCTTTGCAGCTTTTCAATGACGGTCAGGACTTTGACGCATTAATGCTTGCTGATACATTAAAAACTTTACAGTCGACTCAGCAGATCGCTCAGGCCGTGGTGGTAGGCATTCACGCCAACTCCGACAGGATCTCTGAATATGGCGTGGCAGCCAAGCCTGACTATGCCGGGCGTGGCGACAAAGCACATGCAACCACTGCATTTGTGTTGAGAGAATTGCTGCCATTTTTAAAGCAGGAATACCATGTGGCTACTACGGGCATTACGTTTGCGGGTTTTTCTTTGGGTGGGTTAATGGCGCTGGATGTGGTTTGGAACCATCCTCAGATTTTTACAAATGCAGGTGTGTTTTCAGGTGCATTGTGGTGGAGGCAGAAAGCGTTGACAGACGGTTACAGCGATTCCGATCGCATTATGCATAACCAGATCCGGAATTCAGATGCAAAGCCCGGGCTGAAATTCTGGTTTCAATGTGGTACGCTCGACGAGCACGACGACCGGGATGGCGACGGTGTGATCGACTCCATTCAGGATACGCTGGAATGTATTTCCGCACTGGAGCGAAAAGGATATGGGTGGGGAAAAGATGTATTTTACACCGAAATACCTAACGGTCATCACAATCCTGAAACCTGGTCCGCTATTCTTCCCGAATTCCTGAAATGGGCTTCAAAAGTCTCCTGAAAGACTTATTGATCGAGATTTGCAAGAAATTGCATGGTGTCCACCCCATCCGCATAATCAAAAAGCCCCGGTTTCTGAGCCTCGCCAAAAGAAAGTGAGCCAGGTACTTGCCCCTCTCCGGAGATCACACACTGGATCTTTTCTGCATTAGCTTCCAGTTGCGTTTGCAGCGCTTCTGAATCCGTATAGGTTTCATAATGCAGTACACTGATCGGTGACACAAGTGCCGGACTTTCCGTGATCATCAGAAATCCATTATCGAAGTGCGGGACGCGGTTAATCAGAAAAATGGACTTATTGTACTCGTAGTTATTGAAGTATTTGTGGTTATGCAAAAAACGCGTGTCCATGAACTGAATGGATTCGTAGAACTTGGTAAAATCATATCCGGCCGGGACGAAAACCTTTGAAACATTCCGGCAGCCAAGCCCAAAATACTGGAGTACATCGGTGCCCAGCCCCATCAGTTCTTCTGCGGATTCATTGCCTGTCAGTACGGCAACGGATGTCCGGTTTTTACGGATAATGTTCGGTTTTTTGGCAAAATAATAATGAAAATAACGTGCAGTATTATCACTTCCTGTGGCGATGTAGGCGTCAGCATCATTGAGACGGTCCACAAACTGAATGCTAGAGGCGAATCCGGGTTCAATGTTTACTAACTCTTTTAATAATGCAGAAATCAGCACCTGATCATCGGAACTGGGTTTTGCAAGTAAGATATGCCCGCTCATGAGCACACTCATCGCATCCTGAAAACCGACCGCCGGAATGTTGCCTGCCATTACTACGCCGATCTTTTTAGGCAGTAGAGGTTCTGGATAGTGATCCGCCCAATTACGGAGATTGGCTGGGTCCAAAAATACGGTTGCGATTGCATCCAGCGATTTTCTTACGTTTTCTGGAGTAAACCAATTGTTCCGGCTGTTGGCCAGTTCTACCCATTCCTGGATTACTTCCTTATTTTGAAGGTCAGTGATAAATTTGCCAAGATTTATAAAAGCATCAACCCGCTGGATCCTTGATATCATTCTTAATCAACTATATATCGTATAACAACACTGTCCTTATTATTTTTCTGATTGTCGGGAAACTATAAATAGTTATATTTGTTACTCTAAACAGAAGAATAGCAACAAATATAAACAATCCGGCGACTATGGCTATAATGATAACCGATGAATGCATAAATTGTGGGGCATGCGAGCCAGAATGCCCGAATACTGCAATTTATGAAGGAGGGGTGGAATGGACCTGGGGTGATGGAACAAGCCTGGACGAGGTCGATTTTGGTGATGGTACCGTCGTTAGCGGGAAAGAAAAACAGTCACCCGTTTCAGACGAATTTTACTATATCGTATCGGACAAATGCACCGAATGTGTAGGCTTTCATGAGGAACCTCAATGTGCGGCAGTTTGCCCGGTAGATTGCTGCGTTCCTGATCCGGAAAACGAGGAAGAAGAAGAAACATTGTTAGCTAAGAAAGCCTGGATGCACGGCGAATAAGAGCTGCTTACCAAATAAGATTTTGAAGCCCTGCGAAAGCGGGGCTTTTTTTGTGCCCAACCTTACTAAAAATGTCATTATAATAATAAATTCCTTCACAGCAACATTTAACATATAAATAGAATATTTTGTTAAAGCTAACTAATGCAGAATTTAAATTTTGATTCAAATATTCACATTTGCTCGTTTTTATGTTTAAAATCTAATAAAAAAGAGTACAAAAGAACGAATATTGGATTTTTTCATATAAATTCTTAGGATTATATTTGATAAATATAATTTTAGAATCATATTTGACTCATAATTCCTGCCGGAGAGTAATATAAACTTAAACAGAATATAATTATGAAAAAAGTCTATTACACAGTATTATCTTTGATGGTTCCTTTTTTGGGTTTTGCGAAGTCTGGCGAGGAGAAAAAGGCCGTTAAAGCTGATACGACAATTGTTATGGAAGCTGATGACGATGATGCAAAGGGTGCTTTTGCCTTTTCCGGTTATCTTGATTCCTATTACATGGCCAATTTCAACAAGCCTGTATCCCGTTCGAACATGGGTGCATCCAATGCGCGGGTATTTGATCAGAAGTCAGGACAGTTTTCATTGGGCTTGGTTCAGACAAAAGTGGTTTACACCAACAGTAAATCCGAAGCAGTAGTAGATTTGACATTCGGCCCCAACGCCAACATGGGGAATTACGGAAACGCATTGTTCAGCACCGCACTTGCTATTAAACAAGCTTACTTCACTTACAACTTCACAGATAAGTTTTCAATGACCGCAGGCCAGTTCGGAACCAATATCGGTTACGAGGTGATCGACGCCCCGGCCAACTTCAACTATTCGTTATCCAACCTTTTTAACAACGGTCCATTTTACCACGCCGGTTTGAAAGGAACTTACGCGTTCTCGGACAAAGCTTCCTTAATGGTAGGTGTTGTCAACAACGTGGATGGATTGGGTGATAACAACCGCGCGAAAGGGATCATCAGCCAGTTGTACTTCCAGCCGGTTTCTAACTGGAACGTGTATCTGAATTATATTGGAAGCAATGAAGCAAATACGGACAGTTTAGGAAAACAGCCGGAAGGACTTTACCAGGTTTTTGACCTTACTACCAGCTTTCAGATTACTGAGAAATTTCTTCTCGGACTTAACGCCGCATACGGAAGCCAAAAAGGAGATTATCAGGGAGCTGGCGGACCGGTGGATTCGGAATCATGGAGCGGAGTTGCAGTGTATGCAAATACTGCTTTGACCGACAACTTCGGAATCGGGGCGCGTTACGAATATTTCAATAACGATAACGGTGTACGTGGCTTGCTGACCCGGGCAGGTATGGGCACGAAAGTGAACTCTGTGACACTTACAGGTAACATCAGCCTGGCCGACGGACATATCCTGGTTAAACCGGAGTTTCGCCTGGATGCTTATCCAAAAGTTTCAGGAGTGGGCGAGGAGCAGCAGTTCCAGGATTCAGAAGGCGGCTGGACTAAAAACAGCCAGACCACTTTCGGAGTAGCATTTATTTACAAATTCTAATTACATCACCAATACCTTCTTAATCTATAAATAACAATTACTACAATGGAAAAACGTAATTTCATCCCACTGATTATCCTTCTGGTGATCAGCATCCTCGGCGCCTTTATTCCAAACGTACCAACACAAATCGTCACTGAAGGTGTGAATGGAGGAGACACGGCGTGGCTGCTTGTCGCTTCTGCATTGGTTCTATTGATGACTCCGGGCCTTGCCTATTTTTACGGGGGTATGGTTAACAACAAAAATGTAATTTCCACGATGCTCCAGAGCTTTATCGCAATGGGTGTGATCAGCGTATTGTGGGTTGTTGTAGGTTTTAGTATCGCATTTGGTGACGATATCGGTGGGTTTATCGGAAATCCGATGACGCACTTTATGTTCAAAGGCGTATTGGACGGTCCGCTTTGGGGAACGATTCCTTTCGCTCTATTTGCCATGTTCCAAATGAAATTCGCGGTGATTACGCCGGCCCTCGTTACAGGTTCAATGGCCGAGCGCGTCAATTTCCGTTCATACGTATTGTTTATCATCCTTTTCTGCATCTTCATCTACGCACCTTTGGCGCACATGACATGGCATGCAGACGGTATCCTTTTCAAAATGGGTGTACTTGACTTTGCCGGCGGAACGGTGGTTCACATGTCTGCGGGATGGGCTGCACTTGCTGGTGCCCTTTATCTGAAAAGACGCAAGTCGCTTTTGCAAGATCATGTATTGCCGCCTGCAAACATTCCTTTCGTTCTTCTGGGAACAGGTTTACTTTGGTTCGGATGGTTTGGATTTAATGCGGGTTCTGCGCTTGCAGCCAATCCACTCGCGGTTTCTGCATTTGCTACTACCAACACGGCTGCCGGTGCTGCCGGTCTTGCTTGGGTTCTTTTCGACGCTGCCAAAGGTAAAAAAGTATCTGCATTAGGATTTTGTATCGGTGCGGTTGTAGGTCTTGTAGCCATTACGCCTGCTGCCGGTTTCGTAACCGTCCCTGCTGCTCTTTTCATTGGAACCGTCGCTTCCATTATCTCTAACTACGTAGCACATCTTCGCACCCGTTCTACTTTGGACGATACACTTGACGTATTCCCTTGCCACGGCGTAGGTGGTATGGTAGGTATGTTAATGACCGGTATCTTCGCTACAAGCGGTGTTAACTCACTGGTAGTGGATCAAGGTCTTGCATTCGGAGAAACTACCTTGTTCATCAACCATGTGATTGCGCTGATAGGTGTATCTGTATTTGCTTTCGCTGGTTCGTTCCTGCTTCTTAAGGTTACCGACCTTATCCTGCCACTTCGCGTGTCTGAGTCGGACGAGGCTGCTGGTCTTGATGTAAGTCAGCACGATGAATTCCTGGTTGAGGCTTAATTTGCTCAACGTTATATATAAACAGAAAGCCCCGGAAATTTTCCGGGGCTTTCTTGTATTCGGTGCCGTCGTTGGTGTTGTCACCAACGACCCTGTGCCGTCGTTGGTGACAACACCAACGACACCCTCCCCACCAAGCAAGATCAGTGAACGTAAAGTATTTCTTCCAGTTCCGTTACTTCCATAAATCCGGCTTCATTAATATGATCGTAACGGATTTCTTTTGTTTCGTTGATTAACAGGGGATCGTATTTGACAGCGACGCGAATGTAGTTTTCTGTAAAACCAAGCATTTGGCCGTTTTGAATTTCATCTTCAAAAAGCACAGTCTCTGTTTTACCAATTTGTGCCTCATAAAAAGACCTTTTCTTCTTCTCTGAAAGAATATGCAGCATTTTAGAGCGTTCTGCCCGTTCGCTTTTTGGGACAACCGGCCTGATTGCCAGCGCGGTTGTATTTTCTCTTTCGGAGTATGTAAATACGTGCAGGTACGAAATGTCCAGCTCGTTTAAAAACTGGTAACTTTCTTCAAAAAGCGCTCTCGTTTCGCCCGGATGTCCGACAATTACATCCACGCCGATACAGCAATCGGGCATCAAAGATTTGATTTTTGCGACCCTTTCGGCGTATAATTCTCTTTTATACCTTCTTTTCATCAATCCTAAAACCTTATTGGAACCGGATTGAAGAGGAATATGAAAATGTGGGACAAACCTTTTTGATCGTGATACAAACTCAATGATCTCGTCGGTCAGCAGATTTGGCTCAATGGACGAAATCCGGAACCTGGAAATGCCTTCTACTTCATCTAATGCTTTGACCAGATCGAGAAATGTTTCGTTTCTTTCCCCATTTTGCAAACCAAAGTCGCCGATATTAACGCCCGTCAAAACGATTTCTTTGACGTCCCGCGCCGCGATCTCATGTGCAGCTTTTACAATGTTAGCGATGGTATCTGAGCGGCTTTTACCTCTCGCCAATGGAATGGTACAGTATGCGCACGGATAGTCGCACCCATCCTGAACTTTCAGAAACGTACGCGTGCGGTCATTCAGCGAATAAGATGTATGGTACTCAACAGCCTGGTCAATATGCGAGGCGATCACCTGCGCGAACTGGCCGGTTTGCGTCTTTTCAAATGTATCAATGAGGTCAACCAGCCTGAACTTTTCTGCTGCGCCGAGTACTGCGTCCACACCGGGTATTTCAGAGATTTCCTGCGGTTTCAGTTGTGCGTAGCAACCAATAATGGCCACAAATCCATCCGGATTGATCTTTTGCGCCTCGCGGACAATCTTGCGGCATTTTTTGTCCGCATTTTCAGTGACGGAACAGGTGTTGATGATGAATATGTCAGGATTCTCATTGAACTCAACCCGCGAATGTCCTTTTGCCTCGAACATACGGGCAATGGAAGAACTTTCCGAGTAGTTCAGTTTACATCCTAATGTATAAAAAGCGACCTTTTTCATTTTTTCAAAATATCCCGCAAAAATAAGAAATTTTGGCAGGCTATCGGCTATCGGCCGTCAGCAATGTACCGTCAAATAAAGTGCGATATCAAACATTAGAGCTAACCCTTGCAGACTGCTGATAGCCGGCTGCCGATGTCACCTTCTCAAATAATCTGTAAACGAAGCCTGCAAATAGGCTTTTCCCAGAGTTTCTTCTTCGGATTGCAACACTCCATGTCTTTCGATGATGTTGCCGCCCAGGTTATCGCGTACCAAAAAGCATTCCGGTTTTATCCAGCCAAACCCATTATTAAAAGCAAAATAGGCAAACTGTTTCCGATTGGGGGCAAAAATATCATTACTCCATTCAAATGCATTGGATGGCAAATGGAGCTGGCCCAAAAGTGTGGCAGCGAGGTCAGTTTGTGAACACAGCGCGTTGATATTCACATTGTTATTCTTCAAAACACCACCGAGCCAAAGCATCGGCATATGAAATTCAGACGGTTTGGTTTTCTCTGTGTAAGGCAGGGGATGTCCGTGGTCTGCGAGAATGATGATCAATGTATTATCCCACCAGGGTTTGGTTTTCGCTTTTTTTACAAATTCGCCAATCGACGCGTCGGTATAATGGTGGGCATTCATAAACAAATGTTCCGGATCACTGCCTTTTATAAACGTTTCCATCGGCACCTCGAAAGGTTCGTGGCTGCTTAATGTAAACAGGGTTGAAAAAAATGGTTCTTTCTGATTATCAAGATCTTTTATCAATCTGTTGAGGACAATGTGATCATGCGCACCCCATTTGGAATTCATGTCTTTTTTACCAAAATCATTTTTGTCAACAATCTTATCAAAATCCTGCTGCAAAAGGTAGGATTTCATATTTGCGAACTCAGTTTCGCCTCCGTAGTAAAAAGCAGTATGATAACCGTTTTTGTGAAGTTCTTTTGGAATGGAAGGTAACGAGGCTGTTTTCTTAGGGATTTTGATAATCGAATTGGTGGGTTGCGCCGGGTAGCCACTCAAAATTGCCACGACACCCTTGTCGCTCCGGTTGCCGCTCGCATACATATTCGTAAAAAGAATCCCTTCCTTCGTCAGACCATCAAATTGCGGGGTTATGTTTTCGACACCTCTCAAACTGCCCGCCACTTTTGCCGTAAAACTTTCCCAGATAATGACAACCACATTGATCTTTGTGGCAGAATCCGCCAGTTGGTTTGTAGTTCCCGAGTGGTTATAAAGGTCAGACACGAGCTTTTGCGCATCTTTCTCGGGAAAATAGAGGTATGGATTCTTTTTGGAATAGCTCGCATTGATAATGGAGCTCATATAGTTCCAGGGGACATTCACGGCCGCATAGTTGGCAAAGCTTTTGTCACTGAAAAAAACCGCGCTCTCATTCATCGGGGCCAGCTGGAAACCCCCGCGGATCGGAATGATCAGACTTCCAGTCAGGATTAGAAATGCGGGAATTGTATAAACAAATGTCGTCTTTTGGAAAGCGGCAATGCCTCTGCGAATGATTGTTTCGAAGATTTTACCTGTTAAAAAAAACAAAGCCACAAAAAGCAATAAGAGCGGGACTACCGGGGCTGCACCCATTGAAGCCAGCGCCTCGGTCGGGGTTGTAAGATATTGAAGTAATGTGCCGTCGATCCTGAAACCCCAGGCCCGGAATAATTCCAGGTCCACCGTCACCAGCACGACAATCAGAAAGACGATGATCCAGCTGTAAACTAGAAGTGTTTTTCGGTACCAAATCCAGTTTTTGGCTGTGAAAATCAGCAGTAGACTCGGTATTACACTGATGTATGCGGCAAAGGAAATGTCCATTTGTAACCCATGCATCGCACTTTGAACCCACATATAAGGTGAGAGTTCGCGGGCTTTATCAAAATGGTATGCCAAAAAAATCAATCTGAAGAACTGGAATATGAGAATCCAGCCTAACGCCAGGAGGGCAATAAAATCAAAACGTTTACGCATTGGTGTCAGCAGCAAGCTGCTAAGTTCCGAAAAATGCGTGAAGAAGCGATTTAAGTACGAAAGTAATGTCGAAAATGTGAGGTGGAATTGTGGTTACTATGCTTTAATAAATAATTTTGGAGAGAATTAATATAAATGATTAAATAATGACTTTTCGTTCCAAGGCTTTTGAAATTGCCCAGAGCCGCGTTTCACCTGTTTTAACCCCTCCCGCAGAAAAGGTTGCCGACTTGTACGGCATTAACACATTCAGTGATGATGTGATGAAAACCCTGCTTTCCGCAGAAGCATACACCAAAGTTTCCAATGCAATCCGTTCGGGGTCCACGATTGACATCGAAGTGGCGGATGAAGTTTCGGCAGCTATGAAATCGTGGGCGATATCGAAGGGTGCGACGCATTATACGCACTGGTTCCAGCCGCTCAATGGCACCACGGCAGAAAAACATGATTCCTTTTTCGACCTCACAATTGATGGTCGTGCCGTAGAGAAATTCAAAGGAAGCGCATTGGTCCAGCAGGAGCCGGATGCTTCTTCTTTTCCGAGTGGTGGCCTGCGTGCAACGTTCGAAGCCCGCGGCTATACCGGCTGGGACCCCAGTTCACCTGCATTCTTAATGGATAATGGTGCCGGCGGGAAAACCCTATGCATTCCGTCAGTCTTTATTTCGTATAATGGAGAGGCGCTCGACTATAAAGCGCCGTTGCTCAGGTCGCTGGTGATGCTGGACAAAGCTGCTACCAGCGTATGTCAGTTTTTTAACCGTGACGTAAACAAAGTAACGCCGACTTTGGGCATTGAGCAGGAATATTTTTTGGTCGATAAAGCATTGTATTACGCACGACCAGATCTTTTAATGGCTGGCCGGACCGTTTTTGGGCACAGCCCGGCGCGTGGCCAGCAGCTCGATGACCATTACTTCGGATCGATCTCGCCCCGGGTTAACACATTCATGGTGGATTTTGAGTTTGAGGCATTAAAACTGGGTATCCCGGTTCGTACGCGACATAATGAGGTAGCTCCCGGACAGTTTGAATGCGCCCCGACTTTTGAGGAAGTCAACCTTGCCATCGACCATAATGCATTGCTGATGGACTTAATGCAAAAAGTAGGTGACAAACATAATTTCCAGGTTCTGTTTCATGAAAAACCGTTTGCCGGGATTAATGGAAGTGGAAAACACAACAACTGGTCGTTATCGACGGACACGGGCATTAACCTGCTCGCGCCGACTTCCAAACCAAAGGAAAATCTGCGTTTCCTGACGTTTTTAATGAATGTGGTGAAAGCGGTGCATGATCACGCGGACCTGCTGCGTGCGTCCATTTCATCGGCTGGTAACGAGCATCGGTTGGGGGCAAATGAGGCGCCGCCGTCCATTGTATCGGTTTTTTTAGGAAATGACTTGACCTCTATGCTGGAAGAACTGGTAAATAAGGGTGAGATCACGCTTGAAAAAGGAGAGAACTTCTACTATAAGCTGGGCCTGACACGCATTCCAAACTTGCAGCGGGACAATACCGACCGTAACCGCACATCGCCTTTCTGTTTTACAGGAAATAAGTTTGAGTACCGCGCGGTAGGAAGCTCTCAAAACAGCGCTTCGCCCATGATCATTTTAAATACCATTGTGGCCAATCAGCTGATGGATTTCAAAAGAGAAATGGACGAGCGGCTCGCTTCCGGAGAAGAGAAAAAAGTGGCTACCGTCGAGATTTTAAAAAGGTATTTTACCGAATCCAAAAACATCCTGTTTGAAGGGAACGGGTATTCGGAAGAATGGATTGAACTCGCCAAGGAACGCGGATTGTCCAACATTCGCACGACTTACGATGCACTTTATGCCTATAAGACAGACAAAACGATTTCTGTTTTTGAAAGAACCGGCGTTCTCAATTCCAGGGAACTGCATGCACGTTATGAGATCGAGCTGGAAAATTATGTCAAGAAGATCCAGATCGAATCGCGGGTGATCAGCGATCTTGCATTAAACCACATTGTTTCGACTGTGGTCAAGTATCAATTCAAACTGGCACAAACTGCCCGGTCTCTGACGGACCTGGAAATGCTGGAAGAAGCCGAGCCCATTAAGGAAATCATCCGGGATATCTCGTCGCATGTGGTGGTTATCAAAAGGCTGGTGCACGAAATGACCGAAAGCCGGAAAACCGCAAATAACATTGATGATCTGTTTGAAAAAGCCAAGTATTATGGTTCAAATGTGAAGTATTTCTTCGATGAGATCAGATATCACGTAGATAAGCTTGAATTACTGATCGATGATGAAGATTGGCCTTTGGCAAAATATCGCGAAATGCTATTTTTGGAATAATTTTTACATTTTAACGCTTGGTATCAACTAACAAGACTATGAATCCGGGATTCGATCCAGAAGAAATTGCACAACTAAGACGGGAATGCAAAGCAGAGCGGGCAAATTTTATCCACGTCGAGGATGAATTTGAAGACGAGGAAGAAAACAACGAACATGCCCATGTTCAGTTTGTAGGTGTTTACAAGAACGCTGAGGTCATTTACGATGCGTTGATTTACACGCTGAGACTACATCATTCTACGCTGGTTTATGACGAAGCTTTGGAAAGATTGAAAAAGGAAATGCCTCACTACATCTCCCAGGACGAACGCCCCGAAAATTATACGATTAGTCCCGAAGATGAAGAGGATGCGGAAATGCTGCTCACGGAATTCATTGAAGAGATTGAAGAAAATGAGGAAATCACCGTCCGGGAACACGTTGAAACCGACGATAAATTTGAATATGGAGTCGGCCTGGAAGTAGGGCTGAATAAAACCGAAATCACAGATAAGGTAATTGACGAATTTATAGCGGTTTTCAATGCAGGCCGAGTGCAGCTCGATCCGACCTTGTATTCGTTCACCGGAAGTGAGGAACAGGATTGAGTTGAATCTCAAATGATATAGAAACAAAAAAACCACCGGAAGGTGGTTTTTTTGTTGGTTTTATAATCAAATCTGCAATTAGATAGCAGATTTAACAGTCTTGATAATGCGAGCTGCCACTTTGTAAGGATCAGCAGCAGAGTTTGGACGACGATCTTCCAGGTATCCGTTCCATCCTTTTGCAGGAACCGTTACGGGGATACGGATAGAAGCACCGCGGTCAGAAACCCCGTAGCTGAAATCATGGATAGAAGCAGTTTCGTGCTTTCCAGTCAGACGCAGGTGGTTGTCGGCACCATATACTTCGATGTGCTCTTTTACAACCGGGCGGAAAGATTCGCAGATTTTGTCGAAAGTTTCTTTGCTGCCGGCAGTTCTCAAAGTTGAGTTTGAGAAGTTAGCATGCATTCCGCTACCGTTCCAGTCAAGCGCGCCAAGTGGCTTGCAGTGCCAGTTGATGGATACACCATATTTCTCTCCGATCCTTTCAAGAAGGTAACGGCCAAGCCAGATCTGGTCACCAGCTTCTTGCGCACCTTTTGCGAAGATCTGGAATTCCCACTGACCTGCTGCTACTTCTGCATTGATACCTTCTACGTTCAGGCCAGCTTCCAGGCAAGCATCGAGGTGTTCTTCCACGATGTCTCTTCCGTAGGCGTTAGCTGCTCCAACCGAGCAATAGTATGGGCCTTGTGGCGCCGGGTAACCATTTGCTGGGAAGCCTAGCGGTTTGTTTGTTTCATTATCCCAAAGGAAATATTCTTGCTCAAATCCGAACCAGAAATCGTTGTCGCCGTCTTCAATTGTAGCACGGCCATTTGATTCGTGTGGAGTTCCGTCTGCATTCAATACCTCGCACATTACCAGATATCCATTCTTGCGCTGTGGATCTGTAATGATATAAACAGGTTTTAACAAACAGTCAGAAGAACCGCCCGGAGCCTGCTCAGTGGATGAACCATCAAACGACCACATTGCGCAATCTTCCAATTTTCCACTAAAATCGTTTTCAATTTTGGTTTTGCTGCGTAAACTTTGGGTCGGCTTGTAGCCATCTAACCAAATGTATTCCAGCTTGGATTTTGACATAATAGTACTAGATAAAGTGGTGACGAATTAATATAACGGCACAATATTAGTGCAAAAATGTATTTCCCAAAAATAAAACATAATAAAAATTAACGTTCAGCAGAATAATATTGTGTCTGTGGTAGTATTGTCAGTAAAAAATGTATTTTTCTTATAAAATGGTTAAGGTTCAACTTTTGCCAAAAACGGATAAAAACGGTGTAATTAGTGAAAATCAGGTTTAAAAAATCACTATAACCATAAGTTTTCGTTTAATAATTCTATAAAATGCGTTTTTCTGCAATTTGCATTATCCGGGGTGTAAATGCAGCAGGATTTTGAATTAATTGCAGTTTAATTCTATCTTGATTGACGCAAACGGTTTCGTTTGTCGAACTTATTTTTCATATCAATGCATTTATTTTATCAGCCCGACGATCACCTTTTTGAACTGGATGAAGAAGAGGCCAGGCACACCTCCAAAGTTTTGAGATTGGGCACAGGCGATGTTATTCACGTCACGAACGGGAAGGGGAGGTTGCAGAAATGCATCCTTAATATGCAGGGTCGAAAAGTAGGTTATGAGGTGGTCGAAACCACATTTATTGAGCCTAGAAAATTCCAGGTAGCCATTGCGGTTGCTCCCACCCGCAAGGCCGAGCGAAATGAATGGATGGTTGAGAAAATGACGGAGATCGGGGTGGAGCGGATTGATTTTCTGGTTACCGAACACACAAATACAGATACCATTAACCGGGTCGTAAATCTTGGCAGGTTAAACCGGATTGCCGCCGCCGCGATGAAACAATCCCAGCAATTTTATAAGCCGGAGATCACAGTGAATAATAAGTATGTTCCGTTTATAAAAAACGCGCCCGAAAGTGTTAAATTGATTGCTTATGTTCCGGACCATAACCGGGTGGAACATGTTTTTAATCAGGTTAAAAAAGGCAGCAGTACTTTGTTGCTGATCGGCCCCGAGGGAGACTTTAGTGAGAAGGAAGTAACGACCGCATTCGAGCATGGTTTCACGTCTGTTTCACTGGGTCCGACCAGGTTACGAACAGAAACTGCCGCGGTTGCAGGTTGCCACGCGATCAATCTGGCGCAAATAATTTAAACATCATCTTGAACATGCCCCGAATTTATTTGAGTTTCCGGATTTTCATATTAGTACTTCTAGGTGCGGCAGGCGGTGTTTACGGACAATCTTCGCTTAAAATCGCAAAGTTGAAATATGGCGGCGGGGGCGATTGGTACGCAAACAAGACATCCTTGCCAAACCTGATCAAGTTCTGTAACACAGAGTTGAAAATGAATATCAACCCGGCTGAGGATGTGGTGGAAGTGGGTAGCCCGGATATTTTTACCTATCCTTTTGTACACATGACAGGCCACGGAAATGTGGTGTTCACTGATGCCGAGGCGCAAAACCTGAGGAATTATTTACTCTCAGGGGGATTTTTACATGTGGACGATAACTATGGGCTTGATCAGTTTATCCGCAGGGAAATGAAAAAAGTTTTTCCTGAACTCACTTTCGTCGAACTGCCATTTGACCATCAGATTTACCGTGTTAAATACGTGTTTCCGGAAGGGCTGCCCAAAGTTCACGAGCACGATGGCAAGCAGCCGCAAGGTTTCGGTTTGATCTGGCAGGGGCGGCTGGTTTGTTACTATAGTTACGAAACCGACCTTGGAAACGGATGGGAAGATCAGAGTGTTTACAATGATCCAGAAGAGATGAGAAGGAAGGCATTACAAATGGGTGCCAATTTGCTTAGCTATGCGTTTATGATCCAGTAATGCGGTATTTGCGTATATATGTGAAAATTTCGCTATTTAAATATCTTCTAAATTTGGGTTATCAAGTTTCGGATTTCTAAGCTTTCGAGCTTACTTTTGTACAAATTATTTTATTAAAATTTACCACGTTCCATGTATATTGTTCTCATTGTATTTTTAGTACATTGGTATTTATCTTTATTCTGTCAAACCTTTTTCCTGCACCGCTATTCTGCTCATAAGATGTTCATAATGAGCAAGCCATGGGAGAGGTTCTTTTATTTGCTTACTTATCTTTCGCAGGGATCTTCTTATTTGAGCCCCCGTGCATATGCAATCCTTCACCGGATGCACCACGCTTTCAGCGACACCGAGAAGGATCCGCATTCTCCGCATCATACCAAAAACGTCTTCACGATGATGTGGGAAACCAAGAATATTTATAATGCCGTGTTGAGTCGCAAGAGAGCGATAGAGACCCGCTTCGAGCGCAACTATCCGGAATGGAATTTCGTAGAAAAACTGGGTGATTCGTGGGTTTCGAGAGTAGGTTGGGGACTACTGTACATTGCATTCTATGTGCTGGCGTACGTTTACCTCGATATGCACTGGGTTTTCTTCTTCTTATTGCCAATCCATTTGTTAATGGGCCCGATCCATGGTGCAATTGTAAACTGGAGCGGACACAAATACGGATATCAGAATTTCGACAACTCTGACAAATCTAAAAATTCCCTGATATTCGACTTTTTGATGATGGGGGAGCTTTTTCAGAATAATCACCATAAAAGGCCCAATTCAATCAACTTCGGTTCAAGATGGTACGAGGTTGATCCCACCTACCCGGTAATCAAGCTGCTGAATAAGTTGAAGATTATTGAGATACGGAAGAAGGTTTAACAAGGCATAGGCCTTGTTAATGAGAGCCCTTCGACTGCGCTCAGGATGACAACCACCTTTGTCACCCTGAGCGCAGTCGAAGGGCTTTTTACAGTCGAAGGCTTTTTACGTTTGAAGCTTTACAGGTTGAAAGCTACCCCCTAAAAAACTTTGGCAGACGTGAAAAACGCCTGCCAAGTTTGCTTATTAACACCACAAAAAATGAAATCTATTTGAAGAGTCGCTGACTTCTCTGTTGCGACAATACAAATAAATCATGTAATACTTAAAATGGCGTTAATATCAAGTTAAAATTTGCTTAGAGTCGCGAGAAATTGATCCGGAATGTAGTGCCTTTGGGAATATTTGATTGAATGACAATATTCCCATTATGCAGCTTCACAATCCGCTCCACGAGCGATAGTCCAATTCCATATCCTTTGATGCTCGCCGTGTTATCACTTCTGTAAAACGGCTGGAAAACCAGGCTCTGATCGTCCTTCGGAATGCCTTTCCCATTGTCCGAAAAAGCCAGAGATAACTGCCCGCGTGTCGGGTGCAGGCTCACACTCACCAAATGATCATCCGAAAATTTGCATGCATTGTCCATCAGGTTCAGAAATGCAGTTTTCAGCAGTGTAGAGTTGCCGATAAGTTCCAGCCAGGTATCGTCTTCGGGCAGCTCGTCAAAATTCAATAGTATGTTATAGGTAGGATTTGCGACGGCCAGGTTTTGTCGGCAGTCCAGCAGTAGCTCGTCTACACGGACTGTCTCTGTCAGTAGATCGCGCTGGTCTTCGCTCACTTTCGCAAGTTCGAGCAGTGTATTCGATAGCTGCGCAAGTTCCTCGATGTCTTCCAGCACCGATCGTATCGTTACCTGATAATCCGCCGTATTTCGTTCTTTCAACATGCTGACTTCCAGTTGCGAACGAATTTTGGTCAATGGGTTTTTTAGTTCGTGCGAGACATTTGCAACAAATATTTTCTGCATTTGAAACGCAGTCTCTATCCGGTCGAGCAGCTTGTTGAATGTGGTAGTAAGCCGGCCAATTTCATCTTTCTGATTGGGTACTTCCAGCCGGGTATCGAGCTTTTGAGGTAAGATTCCTTCCACTTCATTCATCACCTTTGAAATGGGACGTAATGCACGTTTTGAAAAAATCCATCCAACGATCGCAACGATAAGTGTTACGATGAAAAACAGCACCGTAAGAAGTGCACTGAGATTTGAAAGGTTGGCCTGGCCATACAAATCCTTGGCACCCAGCATGACCACCGCGCGGTTAAACGGGTATTTATAATACAACCCGACAACCTTATAATCACCATCCTGATACCGGATCTGCCCGGATTTACGGATTTCATCCAGCCAGTAATTGGATACGTGTAATGCCTTGATTTGCGGCGTAGTGGTATTACTGTAAATCAGCCGGTTTTTTTCGTCGAAAATAAAGATGTTTTCGTCGTAGATCAGGTCTCGGTTGGTTTCATCAAGTGCTTTTAGCACCTCTGAATTGATGAGCGGAACCTGTACTTTGAGAAGCAGCTCGGCCTGTGATTTGGCTTTTGATCTCAGCCGGTCGTAAAAATCTTCGGTGACGTTGGAGTAGGAAAAAAAATAGATCGCAAGAAACGTAATCAGAAGAATACCGCTAACCAACAAGGAAAACTGGACCGTAAGCCTGGTGCGGATTTGCATAACTTATTCAACTTTAAGTACATAACCCATTCCAAACAAAGTATGTATCAGTTTGACAGGATAATCCTTATCAATTTTTTTACGCAGATAATTTACATACACTTCGATGACATTAGTGCCGGTGTCAAATCCAATGTCCCAAACCTGCTCAGCGATTTCAACCTTAGAAATTACACGTCCCTGATTTCGGATCAGATACACCAGCAGATTAAACTCCCGGGCCGTAAGGTTTATTTTATTCCCGGAGCGATGCACCGTTTTTGCGTCCAATGAGACTTCCAGATCAGCAAATTTGAGTACCTGGGCCGTATGTGAAATGGTCGCGCCCCGTTTTGTCAACGCTCGTACGCGCGCTAATAACTCCTTGAATTCGAAAGGCTTAACAAGATAGTCGTCGGCGCCTGCGTCCAGGCCGGTCACTTTATCGTCGGTCGTGCCCAGAGCAGTGAGCATAAGGATCGGCGTTTCGTCGCCCCAGTTCCGAATTTCGCGGCAAAGCTCGATCCCATTGATGCCGGGAATGATGATGTCACTGATAATGAGTTGGTACGTATTATTCTTCGCCAGCTGTTTTCCGATTAACCCATCGTAGGCAATATCCACTTCGTAACCATTTTCTTCCAGGCCCTGTTTAATGGACTGCAATGTTTTCGGTTCGTCTTCAATGAGTAGTAGTTTCATTTGATGGGTAAGAAGAGCTCGGAGACTTCGTTCCAGTTGGAAACCCGTTTGTAAGCTGTTTCTTTTAAGTTATGAGGGGCGGAGAACAAAATGCCCTGCCCTTTAAATGCGACCAGATTTCTTACATGGTCATCAAGCAAATAATCAGACTGGATAATGCTTTTGTAGCCACAAAAAACAATGTTTGTCCAGGGAATAAAAGGAAAGAATTTTTTGAGCCAGTCGAATTTGTCTTTAAATGACGTCGGAAACTCCATACAGGCGGTCGCGACAAACAATTCATAGTATTTTGAAAGCTTATAAACCGTTTCCTGAGCCCCGTCCATTACGTTAATATCTGCGAAAAAGCCGGGGGAATCAATAATCTTGTTCAGTTTCGTGAGCTGTTTTGGATGCAAAAGCTCGCGTAATGATTTGGAATTCAAATCCTTTTCATTCAATGTGGTTTCAAAGTCGCTGAGAATGATGCTAACCAGCTTTTCGTGCGTGTTTGCCAGTACATCGTCCATATCCAAAGTAAGTCTCAGCATCAGATCAGGGTTCTGTGAACGTCGAAATTTTCCAGATTATCGTTGACCCTTTTCAGGAACATTCCTCCCAGCGAACCATCCACCACGCGGTGGTCGTACGAATGCGAAATAAACATCATACTCCGGATCCCGAGAAGGTCGCCTTGCGGGGTTTCAATCACGGCCGGCTTCTTTTTTATCGCTCCGAAAGCCATAATCGCGACTTGCGGCTGAACGATGATAGGCGTTCCCATTAAGTTCGCAAATGCACCGATGTTTGAAATGGTGTACGTGCCGCCAGACAGGTCATCCGCTTTCAGTTTATTCTCCCGGGCTCGTTTAGCGAGTTCGTTCACTTTTCTAGCGAGGCCGGGCAAATCGTACTGGTCGGCGTGATGGATGACCGGAACAATGAGATTCCCATCGGGCAAAGCCACCGCCATTCCGATATTGATGTCTTTCTTTTTGATAATCTTATCACCATCCACCGAAATATTGATCATCGGAAAATCTTTAATGGCCTTCACCACCGCCTCGATCAGGATTGGCGTAAATGTGATGCTGTCACCACTTTTTTTGCGGTATTCATTTTTTACACTTTCGCGCCAGTTCACAACCGGCGTCATATCGGTTTCAATAAAAGATGTAACGTGTGCCGAAATTCTCCGTGATTCCACCATGCGCTGCGCAATCATTTTGCGCATGCGGTCCATTTCGATGATCTCATTGCTGCCATTCAGTGAGGTGGCGACCGGCAAAATGGGACTTACCGTTTTACGATTACTCAGGAATGATAATATGTCATTTTTAGTAACCCGATTTTCGGACCCGGTTCCAGGGATTGAGCCTAATTCGCTGGTACTGATGTTCTCTTCTTTGGCGATGCTGAGTACAAGTGGTGAATAAAAGGTGCTGTTTCCGCTGGTATCAAATTTCGCGTCAGCCTTTTTGCTTACAGCTTCGTGATAATCTTTTTCGAGAACGGCTGCTGTTTCGGCCACTTCCAAAACTTCTTCCAATGGTTCTTCCGGCGTCGGACGTGTATCCACATATTCGCCGTCACCCACTTCTATATTAGCAACTACACTGCCAATTGCGACCACGTCACCCTCTTTTACAAGCCATTCGGCTATTTTGCCGGAGTAGGGGCAGGGAACTTCCGTGTCGACTTTGTCGGTAGCCACCTCCAGAACAGAATCATCGATCCCCACGGGATCACCTGCTTTTTTGAGCAAATGCAGGACCGTGCATTCCATGATACTTTCGCCCATCGGAGGCATTACCATTTTCACTATTTTCATAAATGCTATTTTTCGAGGGCAACTTCCAAAAAGCAGCTGCTTGAATGATATAACGATGTTAGTCTTTTACAGCAAGATTGTTTTGAGTATGGTTTTTCTCAAAAGGTTCAGCGCATAAGACGAGGTAAGTTCGATGTTGATTTTTCTGTTGTTTCTCAAACTCAAAAGCTGTGTGTAGGTCGTGTCCGGAGTAGCGCATGCAATCCAAACTGTACCCACAGGCTTTTCCGCTGTGCCACCGTCGGGCCCGGCGATGCCGGTTGTCGAGATTGCAAATGTGGTATTCAGTAGTTTACGTGCACCTTCCGCCATCTCTTTCGCAGTCTGCTCGCTTACCGCGCCGAAAGCTTCCAGCGTCTCACCCGATACGCCCAATACATTCATTTTCACCTCATTACTATAACTCACTACCGATCCCTCGTAGTATCGCGATGATCCCGGAACGCTCGTAATCTGATTTGCGACAAACCCGCCCGTGCAGCTTTCTGCGGTTCCAACAGTTGCGTTATTATTTACAAGTAACGATCCGATAACCGTTTCGAGTTCATCCTGATCGTATCCGAAAACATGCTGCCCGATCAGCGGAAGAACCAGGTCTACCTGCTCCTGTAACTGTTTTTCGAGCAAATCCTGATCTGTGCCGGTACCCGTCAGGCGAAGTCTAACCTGCCCGAAATGAGGAAGATAAGCTAGCTTTATATGTGGCGGCAACGCATCTTCCCACGAAGCGATCGTCTCTGCGAGAAACGATTCGCCAATGCCGATGGTACGGATGGATTTATGTTGAATGATCTGTGTGAAAAACCGTTTTTTCAGCCGGGGAAGAATTTCAAATTCCATGAGACTCTTCATTTCATACGGTACGCCGGGCAACGAAACATAGATCACTTCGTCTTTTTCAAACCACATCCCCGGAGCTGTTCCCCACAGATTCGGGATGTAGGTACAGTTTTTTGGTAAAGCGGCTTGCTGGATATTCAGCTCGGTCATTGCGCGGCCTCTCTTTGCGAAAAACTCGGTAATCAGTGTCAAAGCTTCCTGATTGATTTCCAGTTCGGTCCCGAAATATTCGCAAAAAGTATGTTTCGTAATGTCGTCGCGGGTAGGTCCAAGTCCGCCTGTAACGATAATTACATCGGCCCGCTGGCTGGCTTCGGCGAAGGCGCTCAGGATATCCTGTTTGTTGTCACCGACTGAGGTTTTTCGAACGGGGCGAATGCCGATGTCAGTAAGTTGAGTGCCAATCCATTGCGTATTGGTATCTGTAATCTGTCCGAAAAGAATTTCGTCACCGATGGTTATTATCTCTGCTTTACTGCTCGAAATCATCGTTTAGAGTACTGTTGAAAACGTCGTTATTTTCCCAAAAATAAGTAAAATTAATCGTTATTGAGTACGTTTGAACCTTAGTACAATCTTAACAAATGCATTGAAATGAAACATAAAATCGTAGCAATATTCTTATTTATAACCCTTTTCGGCACTTCTTCCCAGGCACAGTTTGATCTTGGTAAAATGTTGAAAAAATCAAAGGGAAACAGTACCGGATTAGGTGAAAATGAAATCGTTCAGGGTTTGAAAGAAGCGTTGAATGTGGGCATTAGCAACGGTTCGGCGGAAGCCTCCAAAGTGGATGGTTTTTTTAAGAATGAGTTGATCAAAATTGCGGTCCCGCCCGAAGCTCAGAAAGTAGCGGAGACTTTGCGGAAAATGGGACTGGGAGACCAGGTCGATAAATTTACATTGTCGCTAAACCGTGCTGCGGAAGATGCGGCTAAAAAATCCAAACCGATTTTCGTAAAGGCGATCACATCCATGACGGTGCCCGATGCATTAGGTGTCTTAAAGGGCCAGGATGACGCAGCCACGCAGTATTTGAAGAAATCCACCAATGATGAGCTTTTCAAAACATTCTTCCCGGTTGTAGACAGCACTTTGAATTTGAACAAAGCCACAGAATATTATACCGACATTGTAAATACCTACAATCAGATCCCGCTTGTTAAAAAGGTCAACCCGAATCTGAAAGAATATGCGACCCAGAAAACCATTGACGGGCTGTACACGCTCATTGCGCAGGAAGAGAAAAAAATCCGGGAGAATCCTGGGGCCAGGGTTACCGAACTGTTAAAAAAGGTATTCAGCAAAGCCGGAAATTGATTTGTGCGGGCATCTTTAAGCGTCTAATGCTTACTTTTGTGAAAATTTAACACCTTTTATGAAAAAGTCAGAAATACATTTCACCGTTGAGCTGGACGATAAAAATATACCCGAAAAGATATTTTGGGAAGCTACCGACAATCCGAATGAAGGCATTAATGATACACGTGCAATCGCAATCGCGGTTTGGGACCATTATCACAGAGGAACACTGAAAATAGACCTTTGGACAAAAGATATGGAGGTCTTCGAAATGAAGCGTTTTTATATTGAATTAATGAGCGGCATCGCCGATACGTTGCTCACAGCAACCAATGACCGGGCTATGGCCGAAGCAATCGAGGGGACTTGCGAGACGCTGAGTAAGAAGCTGGACGAGGAAATGAAAGCTGCGAAGTGACCTCATTTGTCAACCTTAGCGGTATCGAAGGCGCTATCAGTCATGGATGGCACCTTCGACTCCGCTCAGGTTGACAAGTTGGCCTGATCTTTCTTCGGCAGGCTAGCAACAATCAGGTCGTAGGAATCTTTCACCCAGCCGAATAACGTCTCACTTGGGATGCTGCCGGTAACATGTACCGTATTCCAATGCTTTTTATTCATGTGATATCCGGGCTTTACGTCCGGGTATTTTTCTCTTAATTCTTCTGCCTTTTCAGGATCGCATTTCGCATTGAACTGGTGCGTCGCAGAATCCATTGGAGTGAGCAGGAATACTTTTCCTTTCACTTTAAAAACCAATGTATCCGGGCCAAATGGCAGCTCTTCTGTTACGCCGGGGAGTTTCAGGGCGTAGTCACGCAGGGTTTCGAGGTTCATCTTGTTAAAGCTCTGACGATCATAATAATCACACAAATTAAAAACATGACAATGGAGATCTTATTGATCCCGTGCATCATGCGCAGGTTGAATGAATCGGGGGCATTAGGGTCTTTTTTCTTGAAAACCCGGACGAAGTAGTACAAAACGTCCCCCAGTTGAAAGTATTTTTTCATAGTTAATTTCGGTAAAAAGCGCCTTATCGACAATTCTCAAACCAGTATTTCACGTTCGCTCGGCTCAATCCACCGGCCATCTTCACGGATCAATTCTATTAATTCATCCACTGCTTTCGCAGCAGTCACCGACCTTTTGATTACTTCCTGACCACGGTATAAAGCAATTTTATCTTTACCCATACCCACATACCCATAATCCGCATCCGCCATTTCTCCCGGTCCATTCACAATGCAGCCCATAATGCCGATTTTCACACCTTTTAAATGCTCGGTATGTTTCCGGATCATCGCGGTCGTTTCCTGCAAGTCGAACAAAGTCCGGCCGCAAGATGGGCACGAAATGTATTCCGTTTTCGACATTCTGGTACGGGCAGCCTGTAAAATCCCAAATGCAATGGAATTGTAGGCAGCGGCACTTTTTAGTTTTTCATCAATCAATATTTCATCACTGAATACCGGCGAAAGTAATATCCCGTCGCCAAAACCATCGACTAATAAACCGCCAATGTCCGTCGCTGAATACAAGGTCAGTTTATCTCCCAAATCACTTTGATAGGCACGGTTGATAATGACTGGGACTTTGTATTTCAGTTCAGTAAGCCTGTAAAAAAAGCGGCGCATTTCCGGCATTGCAGCCGAATTGCTGGTATTTATAATGAGAACGACTTTTGGATTTCCATTGATTGTTGCCAAAAATGCATCATCAAATGTGTGGATATTGCCTTTAATAAAATTCACGAAACTGGAAACATCACTCGCTGCATTCCACGAATCGACCGTCCATAATGGAAACTTATTGTTTTTATCAGAATGATCCCGCCAAATCTCGTGATCGAGAATTTCTTTGAGTCCATTTGGCAGCATAAATGGCGCCGGATTTTTACCTGTGTAAATAAAATCCGCTCCCTGATCGTTCATCGCCCATTTATCAGGCACGGGCAAAAAGAAATGACCAATGCTTTTTAATGCATCCAAATTCTGTACCGGGATATCTGAATAATCCGCGATCACGCGCGGCACATTCAGATGACCCATGTTGTAAACATCCGCAGAGTCGCGGCGGATGTATTGAAATGGGTTAATCGGGCAATGGTCGATGGGCTCGATAAATTCGTGAGCAGCACGGGAAGTATAACGATCAATGAGCGCGCGGGCAACAGGTGCCTCTTTTTCAGGCGCTTCGGTCAGGGAAACGCGTACCGTATCGCCAAGGCCATCTTCGAGTAATGTACCAATTCCAACTGCGGATTTAATGCGTCCGTCTTCCGCCTCGCCGGCCTCAGTAACACCCAAATGCAGCGGATACGGTTTAAGTCCTTCTTCGTCCAGTCTTTGAACTAAAAGTCGGTAGGCTTCCACCATCACCTGGGTATTGCTGGATTTCATGGAAAGCGCAATGTTAAAATAATTGAACTCCTCACAGATCCTCAAAAATTCCAGCGCAGATTCCACCATTCCCAGCGGAGTATCGCCATATCTGCTTAAGATCCGGTCTGACAATGACCCGTGATTGGTCCCGATGCGCATTGCTGTTCCATATTCCTTGCAGATTTTAACCAGCGGGATAAATTTCTCTCTGATCCTTTCCAGCTCGGCCGCGTAAGAAGCGTCCGTATAATCAATGATTTCGAATCGTTTCCGGTCGGCATAATTACCGGGATTGATCCGGACCTTTTCGACGATCCGGGCGGCCAATTCAGCGGCATTAGGTGTAAAATGAATGTCTGCGATCAGCGGGACTTTGATCCCGAGCCTGTGCAATCCGTTCCGAATATTTTCAAGATTTTGGGCTTCCTTCACACTGGGTGCCGTAATGCGAACATATTCGCAACCCGAGTCCACCATCCGGACCACCTCGTCGATCGAACCTTGCGTATCCATGGTATCCACCGTGGTCATGGACTGCACGCGGATCGGGTAGGCCGAGCCCATCGGAATGTCACCGATGCGGATCGTGATGGTTTCGCGTCTTTGATATGCTGTCAGCGAGGGACAGTAAATGTTGGTTTTTTGTTCTGAAGCCGTAATCAATGTCATGGAATTGTAGTTGCTACAATGTGCGTCACAAAGGTCTTAAAACAAAAACACAATCGGAATTACAATCGTGCATTTCGTCTGTCAGCTTTCAATTCGGGTACCGGAGTCGACGGTAATGATGTAGCTTTTTCCTCCCTCTTTTTCGATCGCTTCCGCCACTTCCCCGGCTTTTGTGGGCGCGTATACAAACATACAGCCACCGCCACCGGATCCGTTGATTTTGCCACCCAATGCACCTGCATTCAAAGCGGCATTCATCATTCGCTCGATTTTGGGTGTGGAGGTTCTTTTGTGGTCGCGGAGGTTTTTGTAATGTTTGTAAAGAAGTCCTCCGAACGTTTTATCAAATTGCTCATTTGCCGTCTGGTGTTCTATCGCGGAAAGCAATGCTTTTCCTTCAAGCAAAATGTCCCTGTCTTCCAGGTTAGCGCGCAACAGGCTCAATTCATCTTCTGAGAGCCGATTTTTGTAGGTTTCTGCTTTTTCAAATGGGGTTGTGAAAATCGAAAATTCAGGATCAGATGCTTTTACTTTGGCGATCACCTTTTCCATTCCGAAGCGGCAACGCGCCAAAATGCCCAGGGTATCCTTCGGTTCAAGCGAGTCACCTAATACGAATGTTCCCAACTGCGGCGTGAGCGTTTCCACTTTGATGACCGGCGTCGATTCCAGGTAGATCACATTGCCGATGGCGGTGGAGTAATGGTCCATCATTCCTCCGGGTTCACCAAATTCCAGAACTTCTGCTGCGTTGGCGATTTCTCCTAATTCTTTTTGTGAAAAATTCATGGGATTGTCGCTCATTTTATCCAAAAAATGAGCCCACGAAACGATTAATGCGGACGAGCTGGATGTCCCGGAATTGATGGGGATATTTCCGTGGAAAACGCATTCAAATCCTTTTGAAAAGACCAATCCTTTTCTTTTCAAGACATTTATGGTACTCCTGGAATAGTCGCGCTGGATTTTATAGGGAAATGTATCGTGAATGGAAAATTCCTCTTTTAAACCTAAATCGGGGAGATGAAGGATCACTTTGTCATCGTTGCGGTAGCCGCCATCGATGCTGATCCTGCGTGAAATGGCCGCTGCAATAACCGGTAGTCCAAGATAATCCTGATGTTCACCAAATAAACAAATGCGGCCGGAAGTCGAAATCCTCATGAACTACCAGCTTTTCTTTTTATGACCTATCAAACCAAAATAAAGTATGAATATGTACAGCGGGATCATGATCCAATATGCTTTTTGCTCACTGCCAATCGAATCGGCGATACCACCATAGAGAAGGGGAACAATGGCTCCTCCTGAAATACCCATCACCAGGAGTGCAGAGCCGACCTTTGTGAATTTACCCAAACCACTTAATGCCAGCGGCCATAATGCTGGCCAGATCACGGCGTTGGCAAAACCCAGAACTGCAATGCATACCACCGACGTGAAGCCGGAAGTGAAAAGGGCAACGAGCGTGACAACTAAGCCAAGAACGGCGCAAAATTTAAGATAAGCCTGCTGTGAAACATATTTCGGGATCAACGTAGCTCCAAGCACGTAACCGAACATCATTCCATATAATGTATAGGTTCCAAATAAACGCGCTTCTTCTTCCGGGAAACCAAGCGAAACACCGTAATTGATGATGGTATCGCCCGCGATCACTTCCACGCCTACATAGCAAAATAGGGCTATCACACCCAAAACCAGGTTCGGAAACTGAAATATGCTCGTTTTGGTGACAGTCACCAATGTTGCGTCAGAAGGAATTTCATCTTCCTCCTCACTTACTTCAACAAGGCCTTTCGAAAAACGGATCAGGATAGCCATAGCGACCAATACCGCTGTGAGAATGATATACGGAAATACCACTTTGTCCAATTCATCTGTTGGATCAGCTGAGGAAGCTCCCGCGAGTAATATTTTTCCGAAGATAAGCTGGGAAATTACTCCGGCTGTTTTGTTGGCAATACCCATAAAACTGATCCTCTGAGCCGCACTTTCGCGTGGCCCTAACAGGGTAGCATACGGATTGGAAGCAGTTTGAAGCACAGTCAAGCCAATCCCAATCGTAAACAAGCCGACCAGAAATAGGGGATAAGAAGCCATTTCAGCGGCTGGAATGAAGATCAAAGTACCTGCGGCCATCACCAGCAATGCGAGCGACATTCCGTTTTTAAAACCCGTTTTCTTCAATACCGAGGAAGACGGAATGGCCATTAAAGTATAGGAAATGAAAAATGCAAAAGTTACAAGGTAAGAACTGGTGTTGTCGAGGCTGAATGCTTTTTTGAAAAAACTGATCAGAGTCCCGTTTACCCAGGTGACGAAACCCATGATGAAGAAAATAATTCCGATGATTAATAGGGGGGCCAGGTAGCTGTTCTTCTTGTTCATTTAAGTTTTTGTTAAATAAATTTTCGTCGGGTTTAAAGAAGGGTAATGGTATTATTTAGATAGAATACTGAAATTTCGCCGTTCAGGCCAGATTAATTTGGCGCTGGGGCGCAATTTACATGCAATAACGAGTTTTTTATTTTTTTTATGAACTAAAATTCCGAACGTCTGGAACGGAAGATTTCAAGGAATTGGAAATTTAGGTGAACAATTTCAGGCATTGCGGCGTTAACCCATTTGCAAGTGACTCCTAATGGGCATTTTCACTCAGGCTCGAGGCTTTAAATGTGTTGGACACATACTTTGTTACGACATTTAAGGCAACTTTAATTTTAAGAAGACTAAAATATGGTGCAAAAGGTGGCGGTGTTCCGAAAGGAGCATTTTAATGCGGCTCATCGTCTTCATAATCCGGAATGGACGAACGAAAAGAACGAATTGGTGTTCGGAAAATGCAACAATCCGAATTTTCACGGACACAATTACGAACTGATCATCCAGGTAACAGGAGAAGTAAATCCTGAAACGGGTTATGTGATTGATATGAAAGTGCTTAGCTCCATTTTGAAAGAATTTGTCATTGACCGGTTTGACCATAAAAACTTAAACCTCGACGTAGCAGAATTTAGCAGCTTAAATCCTTCCGCAGAAAATATCGCGATCGTTATTTATTCCATCTTGAGACCAAAAATTGATTCGGGGTTTGCCTTGAAAGTTAGATTATATGAAACAGAACGGAACTTTGTCGAATATCCAGCCGACTGACTTTTTAGGAATTGAAGAGATGGGGGACGATCACGCATTTTCTTCTATTGACACTCCGCTGCGCAAGGATGCTTACGCGATCGAGGATGAAACGAAAATGGAGCTGATTGAAAAGCATTTTCGCCACATCATGGAAATCATGGGTCTTGACATGACAGACGATAGTCTGAAAGGCACGCCCAAAAGAGTTGCAAAAATGTTTATCAAAGAGGTTTTTAGCGGTCTTGACCCAAAAAACAAGCCCTCTGTTACGCTTTTTGATAATAAATATAAATACGATCAAATGCTTGTCGAGAAGGACATTGCGGTGTTCTCAAACTGCGAGCATCACTTCGTACCGATTTATGGAAAAGCGCACGTAGCGTATATTTCCAGCGGCAAAGTGATAGGACTTTCAAAACTCAACCGCATTGTAGAATATTACTCCAAACGTCCGCAGGTTCAGGAAAGGCTGACTGTTCAGATCGCCAGTGAGCTAAAAATCGCACTGAAAACCGAAGACGTAGCCGTCGTAATCGACGCGCAGCATATGTGCGTACAATCACGCGGAATACGCGATTCGGGAAGTTCTACGGTTACTGCTTTTTATGGTGGTAAGTTTGAGGAGGAGGCTACCAGGAAGGAATTTTTGAGTTATCTGGGGATGTGAGGTTGTGTTCTCCCCCAACCCCCTCAAGGGGGCTATAATACAGATAAAAAAAGGACTTTGCGTTTTGCAAAGTCCTTTTTCGTTACCAAGAAAATCAAATCAAAAGTAAAGCCCCCTTGAGGGGGTTGGGGGAAAACGGAACTTTAAACCGTAGGCCCAACTCTCTCCAGCAACGCCTTCGTCGCCTTAATCCCATCATACTCCGAAAGCTTGCTTCCCTCGTATTCAATGCCTGCAATTCCTTTAAAACCTGCGTCTTTTACGATTTTGAGGATTTTTGTATAGTCTGTTTCGATGCAGTTTCCTTTTTCATCGAAATCATACGTTTTGGCACTTACACCTTTTGCAAATGGCATCAGCTCTTTTGTACCCTGATATCTGTCGTACGATTCTGCACAGCCGCCGTCTTTTCTGGTGATACAGAAATTGCCGAAATCAGGCAGTGTTCCCACATTTTTAAGGTTAACCTGCTTCATTACGCCAGACAACCATTGGCCGTTTGATGAAGATCCTCCGTGGTTTTCAACGATTACGTTAATGCCGGTTTTAGAAGCGAACTCGCCCAGTTTCCCAAGACCTTGTACTGCGGCTTTGGCGACCTCTTCATTACTTCCTTTACCAAATGCATTCACCCGAATGGTTTTGCAACCCAGGTATTTGGCAGCTTCCACCCATCTGTAGTGGTTTTCAACAGCCTTATTACGAACTGCATCATCCAGTTCTCCCAGGCCGCCTTCGCCGTCGATCATGATCAGGTGAGCCGAAACGCCGTTGTCTTTTTGTCTTTTGATCAATTCATTCAGGTATGTTTTGTCTTCCGCTTTGTCTTTGAAAAACTGGTTCACATACTCGACGATTGAGATCCCGAATTCTTTTTTGGCGAGTTCAGGGAATTCCATATTCGTCAGTTTCTTTGCGAAAAGGGCTTTGTGGAGCGACCATTCAGCGAGGGAAATATCAAAGAAAAGTTTTTTGGAAGGGCCTGCAAACAAATCGGTGAAAGTTGTTGCAGCCAGTGCAGTAGCTCCTGCTTGTTTTAGGAAATCGCGACGCGAAACGTACATTGTGGTTAGATTTATGTTTAGTCTTGAATATGAATTCGGGCATCGGTATATAACTTTTCGTTCTTAACGAGTTTGGCAGCATCCCAGTCGATATCGGTCACAAAATCATGAGCGCGGACGGGGCAATCGTCGATCCTGCAAAAATAACAGCATTGATAAAGACAGGGGTCGGCATGAACGAAAACTTCTGTTTCGCCGGCGTGGCTGCTTTTCAGGACATTCTCAAAGTTATGAATTGTTTCATGTACTTTTTGCAGTTCCCAATAGTAAGGTAACGTTAAATGGCAATCGATATGCAGGTCCGAACCATATTGCTGGGCGCGAAGGTTATGGACATCGATCCAATCGGATTTCTTATTGTCGCGGAGCGTCTGGACCACTTTTTCAAGCAACACATCGTCGACCGCATCCATAAGTCCCGCCACCGATTTGCTGGCGAGCTGATACCCGTTGTATGCAAGGAAGACCCCAAAAAGAAGCGAAGCAATGCTGTCAATCCAGACCTGGCCGGTCAGGATAATCAAACCGACACTGATCACCAGCACCACGCTGCTGACGCTATCAGTTAATAAATGCCGGCCGTCTGCAATCAGTGCAAGTGAATTTGCTTTTTTTCCCTCCACAATCAACTTGTAGCCGATCGCGGTGTTGACCAAAATCGTAAAAAGTATAAATCCGGACCCACGCGCCAGATTTTGAATGGGCTGCGGATCCATCAGTTTCTGGATCGCCTCGTATGTAATGAAAAGTGAGGCAATAATGATCAATGCGCCTTCTACACCTGCGGAAAAAAATTCTATTTTACCGTGTCCATATGGATGGTTCCGGTCTTTGGGCTGGGCCGAAAGGTAAATGCTGTAAAATGCAAACCCGCTGGCAATCACATTGATGATCGATTCGAGTGCATCACTTAAAATCGCATTGGAAGACGTAATATAGTATGCAAAAAACTTCAAGCCCGTCAACAATATGCTGGCCACAAAAGACAGCAGTATCAGACGTTGTTTAAGCTTATTTTGGTTTATTTGCATTTTTGAATGGGAGTTGCGAGGTTAAAAATACTAAGAAAATGCGGGTTATAACCACAGAAAATAATTGGAAAACACTTTCCGAGGAGACGGTTTACGAGAATGCGTGGCTGGAACTGAGTCACCGTGATGTGATTAACCCATCAGGTAACAAAGGCATTTATGGGTTGGTAAAATTCAAAAATCAGGCGATCGGTGTGATTCCATTGGATAGCGATGGCAATATTTACCTGGTCGGCCAGTTTCGCTATGCGATCGACGAATATTCCTGGGAAATCCCGGAAGGCGGCGGATTGCTGGGCGCCGATCCTATCGAGGCTGCAAAAAGGGAATTGAAGGAAGAAACGGGACTAGTTGCCAATAAATGGACGAAACTCGCCCGCATTCACACCTCCAACTCAGCGACAAATGAGGAAGGATTTTTATATGTAGCGGAAGAACTCACGCAGATGGAAGCAGAACCGGAAGATACGGAGGATCTGCAGGTGCGAAAAGTGTCCCTGGCCGAGGCGGTAGAAATGGTAATGAAGTCAGAAATCACTGATTCCCTTTCAGTTTGTGCCATTTTGATGACAGCCCGGTTGAAAGGTATCTGATATGCTAGAAGCCTTATTTTATGGAACGCTGACGGGAATTGCACTGTGCCTCACATTCGGCACCGTGTTTTTTTCATTAGTCCAAAACAGTGTCGACAATGGATATCAAACGGGTATCAAGATCGCATTGGGCGTATTCGTATGCGACATCATTTTTGTCTTTTTTGCCATTTTCGGAACGGCATTATTGCCTGATTTACCCAATTTTAAGCTTTGGATGGCGGGTACAGGTGTTGTTTTTTTGATTGTTTTGGGACTAAATAACCTGATCCGCGGCCAGCCGACGATCGCGTACCCGAAAACGAGTCTGGGTAACCTGGTCTATTATTTCACGACCGGTTTTTTATTGAATGGCCTGAACCCGGTGAATTTCATTAGCTGGGTCACGATCGCATCTTACATCCGGACAAATCTGCATTATAATTACAATCAGGTATTGCTATTTTTTGGAGCAAGCGTGGTGGCCATATTTCTGGTAGAATGTGCAATGGCCGTCTTCGCACACCGTTTGAAGAAGGTTTTTACCCCGAAAGTGGTAACCATATTTAACAAAACGACAGGCGTCGTTTTTATCCTGATCGCCTGTCAAATTGCTTACGTAAATTTTATAAAGTGACGGTTTTACGAAATGTAGCCGTTGTTTTTCAGAAATCCTTTCCAGTCGTCGATCAGGAAGTTTTTGAAAACTCGTGGGAATTTATGCTGACCGCCCATTTTGTTTTTTGATTTCATCCACGCATAAAATGCTTCGTTGGGTAAAACCGTAACGAAAACTTCCTGTAATGCATGCCGTCGTTCTACGGCATAATCATCATTGAGCTCGGCCAGTTTCGCATCGAGTTTTTTCTTCAAAAGTTCAGCATCCACATTTTCTTCTTCCACACCAATATACCATTGATGCGCGAACATGCTGCCGTATTCAATGCCGGAAACGGTAAACTCCTTCACAGTCAAACCCATTTCGTCCGAAACAAGATCGACGGCTTTGTTCATATTATCCACTGAAAGGTGTTCTCCACAGAGACTCAAATAATGCTTGGTACGACCTGTAATCGCAATTTCACCTTTTGCTTTATCCACAAATTTGATGGTATCGCCGATCAGGTAACGCCAGGCTCCCGCGCAGGTTGAAAGAAGCAATGCATATTCCTTACCTTCCTCCACCTGGTCGACCATTAAGGTTGTCGGATTTGGCAGCAATGAGCCTTCCGAATCGAAATTGGCTTCATTGAACGGGATGAACTCAAAAAACAATCCGTTGTCACAAACCAGCTCCATACCCTGCGCATTCGGCCGGGTTTGATAGGCAATAAAGCCTTCCGAGGCGAGGTAGGTATTGATGTAAATGAGCGGTCTGGCAAGCAACTTCTCAAACCCTTTTCGGTAAGGTTCAAAGGAGACCCCGCCGTGACCGAACACCCGCAGGTTGGGCCAGATGTCGTGAATGGTTTTGACCTTATAATGGTCAATGATTTTCTCCATTAGCAGCTGCACCCAGGCGGGTACGCCTACGATAAAACCAATGTCCCATTCGTGGGCCTGCAAGGTGATTTCTTCAAGTTTAAGTCCCCAGTCTTTCTGGGCAGCAATTTTTTCACCCGGCTTGTAGTAGGGGCGGAACCAGTACGGAATTTGTTTGGCCTGGATCCCGCTCAGATCGCCTTCAAAATGTTTGTCCTGGTTATTGAGATTGGTACTTCCACTCAGCATCAGGAAGCCTTTTTCATATAAATCGTCCGGCAGATCTTTGTAATTACCGAGCGAAAGAATCTGGCGGATACTCGTTTTCTGGATCGCTCGGGACATCGCCTTAGTAACCGGTATGTGCTTGGTAGAAGCCTCGGAAGTGCCGGAACTCAATGCATAATATTTGATTTGGCCAGGCCAGCACACATCCTTTTCACCTTCCAGGGATTTGTACCACCACTCTTTGAAGATCTTGTTATAATCGTAAATCGGAACGGTACGCTTGTATAATTCGTAGAAAGCGCCTTTTTCTCCAAATAAAATGGAAGACAGAAGTTCGTCGAAATTAAATTTTTCACCGAATTCGGTGTATCGTGCCTTGGCCAGCAGTTTGGCGAGGGTCTTTTTTTGTTGTTGATGAAGATTTGCTTTTCTCCGGTTAGCAACGATGTTGCTGAAATGAATGCCTTTCTTTAATAAGCTGCCTACTAATGCCATAGCTGATTTTATTATAAATCCCAGGTTGATAGCTCTTTAATCGCCTCATACTCTGTCAAATCGTATTGACATGGGACTACAGAAATGTAATTATTGTCGAGCGCCCACACGTCCGTATCTTCTTTTTCGGTATCAAAATTTACGAATTCGCCTGCCATCCAAAAATAACCTCGGCCATTCGGGTCAACCCTGTAATCAAACTTTTCCTGCCATTTCGCTTTCGCTTGTCTGCAAACCTTCACACCTTTCAGGGGTAACTCCGTTTTGGCCGGAATGTTCACGTTTAATGCAGTTCCGACTGGTATTCCATTGGCGAGTGCCGCCTCGGTAATGGACTTGATAAACGGTATAGCGTGGCTGAAATCAGCGTCTTCCTTGAAATCGCAAAGTGAAAAACCAATGGCTGGAATTCCTTCGATAGCAGCTTCAATCGCCGCCGACATCGTGCCGGAATACAGCACATTGATGGAATTGTTACTGCCATGATTAATGCCGCTCACGACGAGGTCAGGTTTACGGTCCAGCAATACGTAATGCTTTGCAATTTTCACACAATCCGCCGGTGTTCCCGAGCATTCATATTCTACGACATTTTCGAAAATGTGTGTGGAATAAAGTCTTAATGGTTCACCGATCGTAATGGCGTGTCCCATTCCCGATTGCGGGCTATTAGGCGCAACCACAACGACGTCTCCAAGCAATTGCATGATTTCTACCAGCGTTCGGATTCCTTTGGATGTGATTCCGTCGTCATTTGTAACTAAAATGAGGGGTTTCATATAATTCTACTTATCCGGGCCATTCCGGAGGTGTTCCGGATTGTCGGTGAAGTACTATGGTTTTAAAGTGATTAAAGAGATATTTGCAGCTTTAAGCCCAAATTTACGCATTATGCCTTCATTCTCCATAAAACATGCCGCGATTGCCGACATTCCGGAAATCATTTCCATTCAGGAAAAGACCTGGGAACCGACGTACAGATCGATTCTCAGCCAGGAGCAAATTCAGTATATGTTTGAAAAAATTTACGCTGCTGATGCATTAGCAAAGCAAATGGAAGAAGGTCAACAGTTTTTAATTCTGTTGAATGAAGGCCAGCCCGAAGGCTTTTCAGCAGTTGCAGAAGAAGAACCCGGAACTTTTAAATTACATAAAATCTACGTCTTGCCTTCTGCGCAGGGTTCGGGCGCCGGGAAATATCTTTTGACAGAAACGGAAAATTATATCCGGTTAGCTGGTGGAAAAACCATTCTGCTGAATGTAAACCGATATAACAATGCCAAAAGCTTTTACGAAAAAATGGGTTATTTAACGATAGGTGAAAAAGACATTGCGATCGGCCCATACTGGATGAACGACTATATCCTCGAAAAAAGACTAGATTAGCTTTCAGACAGATTCCGCCCGCTGTGCCAGTTTCAACTTTTTAAGATTCTTTTTCTGGCTTTTCAGACCCTGCAAGGGATGGTAATGGTTGCTTTGGCTGACATAGTAACCCGTTCCGTCATAGGTACGTTTTCCGGGATGTGCATTGCATTCAGGTGAGCAGGCACCTTCCATTTCTTCTCCGCATTTCAGGCAGACCGGCACATGCGTGTTGCATTCCGCATTGGCGCAGTTGATCATACGGTCACAAGGTTCATTACAGATATAGCATTTCGAAATAATGGTCGGATTTACATGGTTTACATCCACTGTGATCCGGTTGTCGAACACGTAACATTTCCCGTCAAAATTCTCCCCGCCCTCTTCCAGACCATACCGGATAATGCCGCCGTGAAGTTGGTACACATCCGTAAAACCCTGATCCAGCAGATACGCACTCGCTTTTTCGCATTTAATGCCGCCGGTGCAATAGGTGACTATTTTTTTATCTTTCAAATGCTCGATCTCGTGAATGTGATCGGGAAGCTCGCGGAGATTATGCATATCAAATGTAATGGCACCTTTAAACTTTCCGACTTCATGCTCATAATCGGAACGCATGTCCACCAAAACCACGTCCGGATCGTTGATCAGCTGCTTAAATTCAGACGGTTCCAAATGTTTTCCCGTGCGTACCAAGGGATCGACGCCAAGGTCCGAATTCACGATTTCGTCTTTCACGCGAACATGCAGCTTTTGGAACGCTACCTTATCTTGTTCTTCGATTTTAAACTGAACATCTGCAAAACGCGCATCGGAACGAATGTAATTCATATATGCCTCACAGTCTTCCGGCGTTCCGGAAACGGTCCCGTTCAGGCCTTCTGGGGCGATAATGATGCGTCCAAGAAGATTGTGTTCTACGCAAAATACGTGGTGTTCGTCCCTGTAAGTTTCGGTATCGGCGATCGGCGAATAATAGTAGTAAAGAATAACCCGGAAAGGCTTCATGGTAATTATTTTAAAGCTTCAACGGAGGAAAAACAATTTTGTGACACACTTCATTCCCCCAAATCAGCCGCAAATATACAAATAACCGTACTTTTGCTCCTACTCATCCCATTGAAAAACAAATACAGACCCCTATGCATATTGCGATCATCGGCAACATCGGCGCCGGAAAAACGACTCTTACTCAGATGCTTGGGGAATATTATAAATGGGATGTGATGTATGAGGCAGTGGAAGGAAATCCTTATCTGGCCGACTTTTATCAGGATATGGACCGATGGGCCTTTAATTTACAAATCTATTTTTTAAACAGTCGTTTTGCCCAGGTTCAGAAAATCCGGGCAACTACCTATTCGACCATCATCCAGGACCGGACGATCTATGAGGATGCATTTATTTTCGCCCGCAATCTGTATGAATCCGGTGTCATGAAGGAACGGGATTATCGGACCTATCTGCTTTTATTCGAATCCATTATAAAAACAGTGTCGCAGCCGGACCTCCTGATTTATCTGAAAGCTGACATTCCGAAACTGGTTTCCCAGATCAAAAAACGGGGAAGGGAATTTGAAGCGGATATGTCAACGGATTACCTGACTAGCCTGAACCGTTATTATGAGGATTTTGCAAAAAACTACGATCACGGTAAGATCCTCGAAATTGATGTGAACCAAATGGATTTTGCATCTGATCCGGATGATTTCAACCACATTGTTGCGCTTTTGAACAAAGAGCTTTTCTACATTTGATTTATCCTAAAAAGACAGGCTAACGCATCATTAAGTTCTTTGCCTTTTCTGGTGTCCAGACTGAAGACTTTGTGGTCCTCAGGCAAGATGATCTCAATCTTGTACGCATCTTTCATTTTTTCGAGTTCTCTGGCGGTCAGCGGAGCGGAAAGTGTAAAACACCGCTGCCACCGCGTGCGGTCCGAGGTGGTGGTATAAAGAGAAAATTGGCCTTTCGCCGAAGAAAACCGCACCTCGGTAAACATCTGCACATGATAAACGAGGTCGATCTTTTCGTTGTGATAACTGAAAATCTTCTCGCCCCCGGAGCCGGAAAACGTCAGATATTCCTCTTTTCCGGAAAGAATAATATCATGATAATGCACCTTTTGTTTCGTAGACTCGCTCAGTTTCTCTTGGCATTGGGCGAGGCTCACGTTGTGAAAGCTGGGGAAAAGGCAGGTCAGACAAAAGATCCAAACCGCCCCGGTTTTGGAAAGTTTTTTCAAATTAGTCTTAGAGGATTTTCGTTGAACTTTGAGTAGCTAAATATAAGAATGTTAGCCGAAAAACGCTGAAAATTGAGAGACTTAAAAAATTGGAGCATTTCTAGGAATTGTTTGAATAATGATGTTTGTTTGTGGGATAACAGCGTGTTCACCTTTTTTTATACACACATGAATACCATTCAGATTTTATCCTATTTTGTCTTTACAGCCACGATTCTACTGGCTGGTTATTCTGTTTTTACACTTCTTAGAAAGCTATTCAGTCCTGAAATCCGCGTAACGAACCGTAACACAGGCAAATCGGTTGTTCTTCCCAAGCATACCTATCCTGGTCTCGCCCAGAAATTACTTGAAGTAACTGAGTAATGGAGATAGGAGGCAAAAAGAGAAAAAAGCCTTCAAAATTCAGAACAGAAACAGTCACCCTTCTTTCAACCTTTGTCAGTGGTTTAGCATATCAGTTTCCGGAACGCTTTCCTCGCGAGATCATCCTGTTTCTGGCCGCCCCATTGAGTTATATGGTTCAATTCATTTGGGTCAGGCTATACAGTTTTCTGGATTTGAAGCTTGTAACTTTTAAGATCAATCGTTACATCAATGAATTGGAAGAAGAAAAGCAATGTCTGGGCAAAAGTAAGCTCCGCCAGTCAGAGATAGATAAAGAGATCACTGACTACCGGACCACTCTGAAAAGAAAACGGATTGAAAATCTTGACCTCGATCAATAACAAAAAAAACTGCATTTGGAGACTCCAAACGCAGTTTATAAATGTGACCAGGAGGAGAGTCGAACTCCCATACCCGAAGGCACTACCCCCTCAAAGTAGCGTGTCTACCAATTTCACCACCTGGCCGAGGATCAGGATGCAAAAGTACTATTTATCTGATCTGACGCAACAGGGCAGCGAATGTTTTTTCTATTTCTGCATTAATTCATCATGAAACACTCCGGCTTTTCCGATTTTTAAGTATTTTCATGGCTTGTAGTTACTAAAAATAAGCTATTTCCCATGCCCAACAACTCCCCAAACAAAAGAAGGGACTTTATCAAAAAATTGTCGGGCGGTGCTTTGCTCGCCGCAAGTCCTGTACACGACCTCCTGGCGGGAAAACCTTCCGCCGCTCATTCCGAAGAAATACCCTGGCTGAACCAGAAAATTGCTGCGAACGATCAGATCCAGATCGCCTGCATTGGTACAGGGATCATGGGAATGGGCGATACCCGCACCGCTCTGATGGTTCCCGGTGTGAAACTAATGGCGGTTGCCGACGTGTACGATGGTCACCTTGTCCGCGCCAAAGAGCTGTTTGGAAAAGATATCCAGACCACGCGCGATTACTCGGAAATCCTCGGCCGCAAAGACATCGACGCGATCATTCTGGCAACCCCCGACCATTTGCATTCTCAGATCGGAATTGAAGCATTGAAAGCCGGAAAGGCAGTTTATTGTGAAAAACCGATGGTGCATAAGATCGAGCAGGGTTATGACATGATCAAGGCTCAGAATGAGTCCAAGAAAGTGTTTCAGGTGGGCAGTCAGCGTGTTAGCTCCATTGTTTATTCCAAAGTGAAAGAACTGTACAAGGCAGGTGCCATCGGCGAGCTCAACTTTGTGGAAGTATATTATGACAGGCATTCGGCTCAGGGTGCGTGGCAGTATTCAATCCCTCCGGATGCTTCCCCGCAGACCGTCGACTGGAACCGTTTCCTAAGCAATAAAGCGCCGAAAATGGCCTACGATCCTTTGCGATTCTTCCGATGGAGAAATTACCAGGATTACGGGACCGGCGTTGCGGGTGACCTTTTTGTCCATTTATTTTCAGGTATGCATTACATTCTTGACAGCAAGGGACCCACACGTATAATGACCAGCGGTGGCCTTCGTTACTGGAAAGACGGACGGGATGTTCCGGATGTGATGGTAGGTATTTACGACTATCCGAAAACGGCTTCACACCCGGCATTCAACCTTACTTTACGCGTAAATTTCGCCGATGGATCGGGCGGGGGATCGGGTTTCAGGTTTGTAGGAACCGATGGCCAGATCACCTTGCAGGGAAATACGGTAACGGTGAAAAAGAAGAAAATGGCGAAAGCGCCGGGTTATACCATTGACACTTTCCCCAAAGATTTACAGGATAAATTCCTGGCTGAGTATAAGGAAAAATATCCGTCGATACCGGAAATGTCTGAGCCGGAAATGGAGGAATACAAAGCTCCGCAGGGTTACGACGACCGCCTCGACCATTTTGCATTGTTTTTCGACGCGATGCGAGGAAAAAGGACCATCGTAGAAGATGCGGTTTTTGGAATGCGCGCAGCCGGTCCGGCATTGCTTTCAAACAAAAGCTATTTTGAAAGTACGGTGGTAAACTGGAACCCGGAGGAAATGAAGATTGTGAAATCAGTCTAGGTTGATGAGATCCGATAAAGCAAAAATCCCCGGTCAGTTGTGATCGGGGATTTTTAGTTTCTAGGTAGACAATGGTCGGCCCGCTGGAATGTTAATGCGTTGTTTTCCAGTTGGATATGCCGTTTTCTTTGCGGTGAATTTTGCGGTAACATATTCCACCATATCGATCTCACCCGTAATGGTATCTCCTGAGATTTTTCCGTAAAAAGTCATGACTACATTATCGCCCGGCACGCTGTAACGGCTTTGGAAACGAACTTCGTCGCCATCGATGTTACCCATCAGTTCGCGGGTAGCAAATTCACCTTTGTGTGTTCCGTAAAGGTAATTTCCATCCTGTTTTTCAATCAGAAAAGTATGCTTGCTGGTACTTGTATAGAATTCAATGTTCACGTCCCAGCGTCCCGCTACGTCAGCCGACGGTGCTTTCATGGCGACTTCCGCTTTTGGCGCGCTGCGTTTGCGGGTTAGAATCTCGTGAATGCGATCAGCCACGATCTTGTCATTTCCCGGTCCCATCATGTACGAGGCAATCGAAATGGAGGTAGTTGGCGGGCCCGATGCAGCTTGTTGTCCACGCCTGAAGCCCGTACCGACGGCCACTCTTGGTTTTGTCGTTTGCAGCTCGTCCGCTACTTCCTGGCCTGTTATGTTCAGTTTTGTCGGGTCCCAGGTAACCGTCATTACGGGCGTGGCGTTGTCCAGCGCACCTTCTTCCGGCTCTTTAATCGCGACCGTAACGCCGCTGATGCCCGAAACTTTTTTGGAAATATTTTCAAGCCAGGAAACCCACGTCCGCATTTCAGCTTTGTGGTCACGTACCGCCCATGCTTCCACCGCCGCAAGCATACCGATTACTTCCTCGCGGCCAATCTTGTTGTCGCGGCAAGGTCCGTGATGCGGCGCGCTGGCCTGCCATGCCGACATCAATACATCTTTACTTCCCAGCATTAACCCGGCACATTGCGGGCCACGGATCACTTTTCCCCCACTGTAAGCTACCACCGAGGCGCCGGCTTTCAAATGGATGTTCGGGATCGTCAGCCTTTCAGCCGCGGCATCCACCATGATCGGAATATTTGCCGGCTTCGCGATTTTGGCAACGCTGGCAACCGACCACGGTTCATTGCCTGGCATCATATAGATCATCGCCGTGCGCGGATTGATCGCATTCGAAAGTTCTTCCGGCGTTTCCACCGTAATGATCGTGACGCCACAATTGCGGATCGCGTGGTCGTAAACGTTCCGTGAAGATCTTGGGATAATGACTTCTGTTTTCTCAAAACCTTCGAGATTAGGAATGCGGATCAGTTTTTCAGGATTGCCTCCGGAGATGATACCCGCCGTAACTTCATTCATTCCCGCAGCACAGCCGGCTGAAACCATCCCCCATTCCGCGCCGGTAATTTCGGCTAGACGCTGACCGACACCAAACGCCAGCTCGTCGATCTGCACATTGTACTGGCAGGCATATTCCATCGCCTGCCTTACTTCGGGCAATTCAATGGAGGCGCCGATGATGGTGAAAGTACCACGGCAATTTATAATCGGTTCAACTCCAATGGATTGATAAATCTGTGGGCCGGCTTTCAAAGGTCCAGGCGCAGAAACTGCCGCCGCTGCTTTGTTGAACCAGTTTTTCGGACTTTTACTTTCCGCCATTGCTTCCATTGAGCCCACTAATCCGCCAGCCAACGGTATCATAGTCAGCTCTTTTAGTATTTCTCTACGTTTCATCAAATGAAGAGTTTAAAATTTTTTGAATAAATCAGGGACGTGCAGGTTGCGCATTTGCAGGACGCGGACGTGGGGGCAGGATAACAGGATCAACCAGCGCATTTAATGTATAAACAACGCTCCCGCCTTTAATCGTCAATTCCGTTTCAATCCTTTTTTTGCCTTCTATCTTACCATCACGGGCATAAAAACCGAATTTGCCGTCACGCAGGTTCAGTACCGCTACGTCTGCCGGCGAGCCTACGGAAAGGTTTCCAAGCTCTTCTTTTTTAATTTCCTTCGCAGGATTCCAGGTACTTGCGGCGATCACGCTTTTGAAATCCATTCCCATTGCCATAAATAGCGACATAATGTTGTTCATGTCTTTCATCGCGCCGTTCATGCTGCTCGTATGCTGATCGGTACTGATAGAATTGGGGTAAAAACCTTGTTTAATAGCTGGCTTTCCCTGCGCAAAAAGGAAACTTGATCCACCGAATCCGACGTCGAAAATCACCCCTTTTTTCTGTGCCTCGATCACGTAAGGTTTCACTTTGTTCACTTCTGTATCCACGATGGATTCACGTCCACGACCACTGTTATCGCTGTTTCCACCAAAACAATGCGTATAAATGTCTCCCACACGGAATTTTTTCAAATACAGTTCTTCGAGTGATAAAACCGGATTTGCTCCGCCGAAATCCACCATAATGGGGATATTAGCAAGCTTTCCGGCTTCCAGTGCGCGATCCGTTGGTGTCCAGTCGTGACCGTTGAAATGCGCCAGTTTTACCCCCACGATGTCGTTTGGATATTTCTTTGCCATTTCCGCCGTTTTCACAGCATCCATTTCGTCCAGGCTATTTTCGAAATTTCCACCCGCCATTCCTTCGCCGACAATGTTCAGCATGGCTAGTACGCGGGTTTTAGAAAGATCGATCGTTTGTTTTTTGAAGGTCTCAAAGGTTTTCCACCCCGAGCTGCCCGCGTCCACCACCGTCGTCACGCCCGACCGGAATGTAAAACCATCTGCCTGAAGTCCATTTGGCCCATTACGGTATGTTCCTTTCAGATCCGTGCCCCAGAAATAATGCACGTGAATGTCGATGATGCCGGGGGTCACGTAAAGACCTTTGGCGTCTACTACCTGAACTGCCAGGTTTTTGTCGATGTTTTTGGCTACCAAAGCAATTTTCCCATCCGTGCCTCCCGGAGTTCCTTCGATGGCCACGTCCATGATGGCGTCAACGTTATTTTTCGGGTCAATGACATGCCCACCTTTAATCACAATGCTGTATTTTTTTTCTTGCGACCAGGCCGTTTGACAGATCACTAAGAGAAAGAGAAAAGGTAGAAAAATGCGAATTCTCATAATTCTGTATGGGTTTATTGGTAAAAGTGTTTCAATTTATTTTTAATACCACATACTTGGACAGAATTTTACACATTTATTTCCCTTTGAGGGCGAGTTCAGACTTTTTAGAGTTTAATCGATTGAATTTTACACCCATGGAATGGATGGCGGTCAACAGAATCGTTTCGTTTTTCGAGTTGCGGACCAGTGCACTTCCGCGTGCATCTCCCTGGATTAACAATCCACTTTTCTGAGGCGTTTGTGGCAAAAAGTTACCTTTTCCGTTTCCAAGCAACAGTAGCCCTACCGACGCGTCCTGCCTGCCCATATTCACTTCATTCGGAAAAAAATTTCCAGTCAGGACCACGTCTGGATTGTCGTCTGCATTTACGTCCGTGACGACAATACCAAAAACCGGGGCAAACTGTGCTTCAACAGGTAATGCGGAGATTCTAAATTCCTCATTCCCCAGATTTTCAACATAGGCACTCTGCAGATAGGTAGCCTGGGCAGTGTAGGCGTCTTTTTTCTCGTCCGGGGTCAGAAGCTCGTCGAAAGTAGCTTTGGCGTAATCAATGTAATGCGGGTATTTACGGCGGAACTGGATCACCTGCTGGTTCAGGGCGTCGCGGGGGACGCTGGGGTAGGAGGTACCTTGTATGAAATAGCCCATTAACGGGTCAAATGTTCCGTCGCCATTAAAATCCTTCGCGATCATTTTGGCTGGCTCCGTTTGCGAGGCGCGGTAGTAAGTATTAACGCCCTCGTTTCCAGCTATGAAATCAATGTCTCCATCCCGGTCGAAATCGCCCGCCGCCAGGCTGTTCCACCATCCGGAATAAGGTGCAAAGCTATTTTTTGCAGTTTCTGTTTCCTGGAATTTCCCTTTTTTATTCTGAAATATCCGCAAAGGCATCCATTCTCCTGCTATAACCAGATCTTCGAGTCCGTCGCGATCCGTATCGGCCCATAATGCGGAGCAAACCATTCCGGCAGTCAAAAGTTGCGGGCAATAGGCTTCGGTAACATCCGCAAACTGTATTTTGCCAGCTTTGGAATCGTTCCGTAAAAGGTAACTGCGCGCGGGAAGTGGGTATTTGCCGGGAACCATCCGTCCGCCTATGAAAAGATCGGCATCGCCGTCTTTATCAAAATCGCTGGAAACGACGCAGGATCCGCTCACGGAAATGGAGGGTAAAGCTTCGGCAGACGACCTTGTAAAGTTTCCACGTCCATCATTCACATACAGCTGGACTTCGTAAAAAGTATGATCCGTCTCCGGCTTCTCATTTCCGCCATTCACGACGATCAAATCCTGATCTTTATCTCCATCCGCATCGAAAAATGTGGCAGAAATGTTCTCGTGCAATGAATCCTGTGCAATCACGCGTTTCGTGAACATGCCCGAAGCTTGTTGAAAATAAATGCATGGCTTACCCTTTTTGTAACTGGCGCCTACAAAGAAATCGTCCAGCCCATCCTGATTGGCGTCGCCAACTGCGATCGGAAATCCACTTTTCGAGAGCATTTTATGCAACGCCGCGGTTTGTTTGAAATCGATAAACGTTGACTTTTGATGCTGGTAATCCAGTTTTACCTCATTTGTTACGTCAGTGAAGTAAGGCTCGGCTTTGTGTTCTTCAGGTGTTTGCAGAGAGTTTCCTGCGTTTTTTTGTTCGACAACCAATTGCTGATTCGCTTTTACATTGTAAAGCTTTTGCGACATTCCGCCCGGCCATATAACCTTCATACTATCAATCACTTGCGAGCTGCCGAGGCCAAAATGAATGCCTGTGCCGACCGAAGATAAAAAGCCGCGGGCCACGTACATTTCGGCGTATTGCGTTTGTTTTTCATGCCAAATAGTAACTGTGCTTCCAATTCCCGCCAGGTTTCCTTTTTTTCCTTTAAGAGATATCGAAATGAAGTTGGCAGCCGCTTTTTCCCTGCTTTTATTTTGGTAGATAAATGCTTCTGAATCAATGTTATTTACCACCAGATCCAGATCGCCGTCACCATCCAGATCGGCATATGCGGCTCCATTTGAATAAGAAAGTTCGTCCAGTCCCCAGTTGGTCGACGTGTTTTCGAAAGTGAGGTTTCCCGCATTTTTGTAGGCATAGTTGGCGATTTTAACCTCAGGTACTTTTTGGATCAGTTCCAATGCATTTTGCTGCTTAAAATTATTGGTACCAAAATTCGAAAAGTCTTCTTTGAACTGGATGAAATCCCGGTCGGTCACATCGCGGCGATACCCGTTTGTGATAAAAATATCTTTCAAACCGTCATTATCGTAATCTGCGATCAGCGGCGCCCAGCTCCAGTCTGTCTTGGAAATGCCGGCAACCAGTCCGATTTCAGAAAATAGGGGAAATGTGTTTTTGGCAGATAAAGTGCCGAGGTTGAGTTGGAGCGTATTTCGCATGTACTGCAACTGGTAGCCATACTGCTCCGAAATACTCATTTCTTTCCGGTCGTAATCTTGTCCGGCGAGCATTTTCTTCTGTCGGAGATTGTCTTCCGGCAGCATATCCAGCTGGAAAATGTCGGGATAGGTATCGTTATTAATATCCGCAATATCCAGGCCCATTCCGAAAAGGCTGGTGTGGGCCGTCGATTTCTTGATCACATTTTCAAAAGTAGGATTTGAGTTACCAGAATTAAGGTAAAGAATATCACTGCTGATGAAGTCGTTGGAACAATAAATATCCGGGTAACCGTCTTTATTTAAATCACTTATAGCAAGTCCGAGACCCAGCCCCTCGAATTTCACACCCGCTTCCCGGGAGATATTGCGGTATTGAGGAATGCCATTTTCGCCCACTCCGTCATTAAGATAAAACCGGCCGGTACTCGGGTAAGACCCGTCGTTGTAGGTTTGTCGGATAAAATTGGGATTTTGAAGATCAGGCGCAGTGTTCATCAGATAGGCATCCAGGTCTCCGTCCAGATCTGCATCGAAAAAAGCGGTTTGCGTGGTGAATGCATTGTCATTCAATCCATACGCTTTTGCCTGATCCTTGAACACCGGAATGCCGTCCTGATTATTTCCCTGATTTATAAAAAGCAGATTTTCAGAATCGGGCATTTTAATGTGTTTCGCCACACTCACATAGATATCAAGTAATCCATCCTGATTGATATCGACCATGGAAATACCGGTGCACCAGCGCCTGGTGATCAGTCCCGCTTTTTCTGTTACATCTTTAAATTCCCATTTATTGGAAAGCGTATCAATTTTGCTGAGATACAATTTACAGCTTACCTGGTTGCCGCCGAGGAAAACATCGGGCTTTCCGTCACCATTCAAATCGCCAATTCCCACGCCCCCGCCATTATAAAAATTCGTGAATGTGAACGGGTTAATGGAGTCGTTTGGTGTGAGTTTATTTACGAAACGGACATTTGTTTCATCCGAATTGTGACTGGTAAACAGCGTTTCTCTCTTGTTTTTACAAGAAATAAAAAAACTGGTCAACACCGTCGGGAGCAAAAAAATGAAAAGGGCTTTTTTCATGAAAAGCGATTATACTACAAATGACACCAGTGATGAGCCGGTGCCATTCGTATGATTTTCAGTAAGGTAAAGAGTATTAATATCCGGGATTCTGGTCGGTCGGTTCAATTTTCGCATTGTTATCGACTTCCTGCTGCGGAATTGGCAATAACTCATGTTTGTTGGCCTGGAAATATGCCAGAGGCTCAACTTTCAGTTTGGCCAGTTTCCTCCATCTCACGATGTCCCGGTTGCGGATCTGCTCGCCATTCAATTCGATCCGGCGTTCGTGCATGATCGCCGCAAATACCTGATCTTTGGTCGTAACCGGGAATTTGGCAGTCGGGTAGGCGGGCATGCTCACACTTTTCCGGGCGCGGATCATGTTCAGATAGGTAACGGCCTGAGCAATGTTGCCCAGTTCATTTTCAACTTCCGCCAGTGCAAGAATGGTCTCTGCGAAACGCATGATGCGCTGATTGATCCCGCCAGTCAAAAACGACTCGTTCATTTTATACATGAGCGAATATTTCTGCCAGCTCACTTTCTGGGTTACTCCGTCCACAACAGATGCATTACCGTTTTGCTGGCCATCGGTTAAAGTACTGGCGCCATTATTGTATTTTTCACCGGTAAAATAAAATGAATCAAGATAACGCGGATCTGTTTTCGCATCGCCTTTTGTGGTTTTTTCGAATTCACTCAAAAGACTGTTTGACGGGATTACGTTTCGCCAGCCAATTGCAGAATATTCCTGCGTACGTACTGTTTCAGTGCCGGCAGTGGCCCCATTTCCATCGCCATCCCAGTTGTATACCCCACCAGCCGGGAAAAAGTTGACCTCGAAAATAGACTCTTTGTTGAACTCGGTTTCTTCCAGGAAGTTGTCATTGTAATTGTCAACCAGCGCGTAAACTTTCGAATCGTAGATTTTTAGCAGCTCCGTTTTTGCGCTCTGATAATTGCCTTGTTGCAGGTAAACCCGCGCCAGCAACATCTGAGCGGCACCTTTTGTTGCACGACCCTGGTTTCCGGCGTCATAGGTGGCTGGAAGTGCATTCTGGATTTCCTGAAGTTCAGCCGTAATGTAGGCATAAACCTCTGCGTCGGTCGATCTTGGCAAGCTGCCATCCACGGTCAGTACGTAATTTTTATAAAGCGGCACACCGCCCCACATGCTCACCAGCTCATAATAGGCATATGCTCTCAGAAACCGTGCTTCGGCGAGTAAACGCGCCTTATCGGCTGCATTCAGATCTGTTACTTTTTCCGAATTGTCCACAACGGAATTGGCCCGGTGAATCAGCCGGTAATACGCCAGCCACACCGTACCCAGTACCGAGTTTCCGGTGTCATGTGTTCCGAGCAAAAGCTGGTTTCGGGGCGTTTCCAGTTGACCGCCGCCGGCAGCCATGTCGTCGCTGCGCAGGTCGTGCAGGAAAAACCACTCCCTCGCAACAAGGTTATTGGCTTTCAGCATCGAGTAAACGCTGGTAACACCGCTGGTAAGTTCAGCTCCGTTTTTGTAATATCCATCGACGGTCACGCCGTTTGGGTTCGTTTTATCCAGGATGTCGTCTTTGCAGGAAAGGACAAGACCTAGTATAAAAACGCAGGTTAATATCAGATTTCTTTTCATGTCAATGCTTTTTTCAGTCGATGATTAAAAACCAAAACTCAATCCTACCTGCAATGTTCTTGGCTGCGGGTACATTCCGTAATCGATGCCATTGATCAACTGGGTCCCGGTAGCAGTAGACGAACCGTTCACGCCAATTTCCGGGTCAAGACCTGAATACTTGGTTAATGTCAGCAGGTTGGAGGCGGACACGTACACTCTTGCTCTGGTGATCGTGTTCTTGGTCAATGTTGACAATCCTTTTGCAGGAATGGTATAACCGATGCTCAAATTTTTGATACGCATATACGAGCCGTTTTCGATAAAGCGATCGCTGGTGCGGCTGTTGTTGTTCGGGTCTCCGCTGATTGCGCGTGGCACGTCAGTATCGGTATTGGACGGTGTCCAGGCATCGAGTACGTCGGTGCCTGCATTGAACAACCGGAGCATTCCCTGCTCGATGACTTTGGTACCATTGTAAATCTTGTTACCCTGAACTCCCTGCAGATAAACTGTGAAATCGAAGCCTTTGTAACTTCCCCCGAAATTACCGCCGTAGCTGAATTTTGGAATGAAACTGCCGAGATACTGGCGGTCACTCGCATCAATTTTACCATCACCATTTAAGTCTTTGAAACGAATGTCGCCGGGTGCCGCGGCAGGCTGGTATTTGGTCTGGTCGTCACCGTCCAATGCATTGTATTTTTCAACTTCTGCCGCGTTCTGGAAAATGCCATCCACTTTCCATCCGAAGAATGATTGGATGGGATGACCAGCTTCTGTTTTTGTAATGTCAAATCCTCCGAAGTCATCATTTTTTCCCGAGAAAAGCGCGGCGCTTTCGGTAGCCAGACTCACTACTTTATTTCGTGTAATGTCCAGGTTTACAGATGCATTCCATTTGAAATCGCCGTCATTTTTGTTGTAGCCCAATTGAAACTCGTACCCCCAGTTTTTCATCTTGCCAATGTTCGATAATGGAGACGATGAATAGCCCAGTGAGTTCGGAATAGGTACTTCCAGCAAAAGTCCGTCCGTATTGCGGTTGTAACGTTCCGCGGTGAATGTAATGCTGTTGTTGAACAATGCGAGATCAAGACCCAGGTTGGTCATTTCTGTGCTTTCCCATTTCAGCTGCGTATTGCCGAGAGAACTGAAATAAGATCCCAAAAGCTTGTTAGCTCCAAACACATAATTGGAATTATCCGCTGAAACCAGCGATTGCCAGGCATAACTTCCGATTCCGTTAAAACCGGTTTGTCCGTAACTGGCCCTGATTTTAAGCTCGGAGATGGCTGGTACCGATTTGAGAAATTCTTCCTCGCTGATCCGCCAGCCGAGAGATAAGGAAGGAAAAGTGCCCCATTTGTTTCCGGGAGCAAACCGGGAAGATCCGTCGCGGCGAATGGAGCCGCTCAAAAGGTATTTTCCGCTAAACTCGTAGTTCAAACGCCCCACATAGGAAATAAGCGTGCTTTCGTCGAGTGAGCTGGTGGCATTCGGGTTGGAGACACCCTGCATTTGATCAATGTCATTGTTCGGCCTGTAACCGGAGCCATTTAATGTATTGGAGCGGAAGCTTTGCTTGTCGATGATCGCCGTTACATTCAATTGGTGTTTTCCAAAGGTTTTGTCGAATGTAAGCTGGTTCGTAACAACCGGTGAATAAAAGCTGGTACGTCCGTTTCGTATTTCAAACTGGGACCTGGACTTGTATCCGTCGTTATAAATGGGAAATTGTTCGTTGCTCAATGCGGAAACGACATCTGCGCCAAAACTGAATCGGTATCTCAAGAAGCTTGTAAGATTCACCTCAGCGAAAATGGATCCCAGTAGTTTAATCTTCTGATTTCGTGTAATATCCATTTCAGCAATGCGTAGTGGATTGTCCGGGTCGCTGCCGTCGGCTGCGGTCGGCGAGCTGTAACCTCCCAGTTTGGTTGGGTCAGTCACCGGCCAGTACGGCAGGTTTCGGATCGCCTGCATCACGAGCGTGCGGCCGCCGCCAAAACCTTGTTCACCGCGACTTTTATCGTAAGAGAAAGTCAGTGTCTGGCCTATTTTAAGGAATTTGGCTACCTGATGATCGGAGTTGACACGGAAATTGGCACGTTTGTAATTAGTCCCGACCAGAATACCTTCCTGATCAAAATACCCCGCGGACGTAAAGAACCGGGAAACACTGTTCCCGCCGCTCACCGAAAGTTGGTGTTGCTGGATCGGCGCATTTCTAAACAGCACATCCTGCCAGTCGGTATGCGTTTGCGCAAACGTCTGGGTTGCTCCCTCGTAAATGGGCTTGTTGAGATCAGAGAGTCTGCCTGGCATCGCAATTCCGGCATTGCCCAGTAAGGCCGTCGAATATTGAATGTATTGATCCGTGTTCAGCAGATCCAGTTTTTTCCATGCCGATTGTGTGCCAAAGTAGGTATCGACATTGACATGCAATTTTCCGTCACTGGATCCTTTTTTGGTTGTAATGATGATTACGCCGTTCGACGCCCGCGATCCATAAATGGCTGCTGAGCTGGCATCTTTCAACACTTCCAGCGATTCTATGTCTTTCGGATCGAGGTTATTGAGGTCCCCGGCCGGAATTCCGTCAATCACATATAACGGTCCGGACGCATAATTGATCGAACCGATGCCCCGTATACGTACGATCGGAGTTTGCCCCGGGCTACCGTTATTAACCACCCGGACACCTGGAACGCGACCTTGCAAAGCCTGCTCGGCGCTGACCACCGGAAGTGCGGTAAGTTCTTTTGGGGTAACAGAAGAAACCGCGCCGGTGAGCGAGGATTTTTTCTGCGAACCATAACCGATCACGACCATTTCTTCGAGCGCCTGATTTTCAGTAAGCAGTTGAATGTCAATGCGGGTTTTGGTCCCCACGGTAACTTCCTGTTTTCCATATCCTATAAAACTGAAAACGAGGATACTGTTTTCGGAAGGTACATTGAGAGAAAAATCACCTTTTGTATCGGTGGTTGTCCCGATGCTGGATCCTTTTAATGTAACATTCACTCCCGGCAATGCCTCGCCGTTCTCAGCAGTTACCCTGCCTGAAACTTGTTGATCAGCGCCAGGCGCAGCCAGTGCGTAACCTCCTGAAAAGCAGGAGAGTGTTAGCAAAAGCAGCCATGCGTTGACTTTTCTGAAATAATTACCTGGTACACGGTTTTTCATAGGTTGTCGAATAAACGTTAAATGGACACTTATTTTTTAAGCGGTAAAAAACTGCGAAGCCGCAATACAGCTTCGTAAACGAACACAACCATCTGAAAGGGTGAATAGCATCTGCCTGTCAATGAAATGAGGCAGAACGGACCGATCCGGACGGATTACTTGACCTAAACTATAACTGAACCAAAGGTGAAATATTTTTGATAAAATGTCAACACCACACTTAAAAAAAATAGCACTTTTTTTTGAAAAAAATACACTGCTGGGATTTCAGCTCAAAATAAAGATGGGTTAGATCCTATTTTTGTGCAGAATCGATGTGTTTTGAACACGATCAAGGTGTGATCGTTTGAATGGAACCATCCGCATTTCGCATTAACTCCCGCACTTTTACATTACGAAGATGCGTTTTTCCCGAAAGCTCGGCGTCGTGATAGAAAATGTACCATTTCCCTTTGAATTCAACGATGGAATGATGCGTCGTCCAGCCTGTTACCGGTTTCATAATCACGCCTTTATAAGTAAATGGACCATAAGGTGAATCGCTGACCGCGTAGCACAGGAAATGCGTATCGCCCGTCGAATAGGAGAAGTAGTACTGATCTTTGAATTTATGCATCCAGGCACCTTCAAAAAACCGGCGGTCGACATCCCCTGCAAGTATTGCATTTCCTTTTTCGTCTATAAGCTTCACATCTTTCGGTGATTCTGAAAAAGTAAGCATATCATCGCTCATGCGCGCGACTTTGGCACTCAATGCAGGTTCAGTTTCATGACCCTTTCCGAGATCGGTCATCAACGATTTGTTGTAAGTTCCTGTATGCCAGCGTTGGAGCTGACCACCCCATATGCCGCCAAAGTACATGTACGACTTGCCGTCAGTGTCGGTAAAGACGGCCGGATCGATGCTGTAACTATTGGGTATCGGGGCCGGCTGTGGTTTGAACGGACCGGCAGGGTTCTTACTGGTTGCCACACCTATCCGGAAAACATCGCTTTTGTCTTTAACCGGAAAATACAGATAATAGGTACCGTTTTTGAATGCTGCATCTGGTGCCCAAAGCTGCCGTCCGGCCCAGGGAATGTCTTTAAGATCCAGCGCAACACCGTGATCAGTGACCTTTCCACCAATAACATCCATGGATAGAATGTGGTAGTCTCTCATGTTGAAATGTCCGCCTTCGTCATCTTGCGGCACATTGGCTTCGATATCATGCGACGGGTAAATGTAAATTTTACCGTCAAAAACATGCGCAGACGGATCTGCGGTGTAGATGTTCGTCACCAATGGTTTTATTTTACCGGAAGGTGCCTGACAAAATCCTGTAACAGGTACTAAGGCCAGTAAAGAGCCAGCCATAACCAGTTTTGTAGTAGACATAATGGGAGCGTTTTTGTTCTGAAATTATAATTGTACAAATAACACTTAATTATTTCAGATAATGTTCATATTTCATGAATTTATACTAAAAAACGTTTTATGTCCGGGATCTGTCCAAGTGCTTTATACTAAAAGTACACGTATGATTACCCGTTTTGGGGCTTTGATGAGTGAGATCTGGGTCTTTTTTATATCTTACGGAATAAAATTCAACATTCGTTTCTCTCCTTCTTAAGCATGCAACTACGTTACTTCATAGCTAAATACGGATCCCGCCGATGAGAAATTGCTTTCTCGTAGCGATGTTGCTCTGCGCTGTCCCAGAGACTGCTACCGCCCAGGTTATCCCGGACCTGACAAAATACAAGACCATTAATACCAAGCTGGAGGCGCTCGCGGATTTGTGCGACACGCTCAGCGACCGGGAAGATTATGAACGGGAGAGGCAAGTGGCTACATATGCGCTCTCCATCACGCCCGCCAGCGATTTCAATCACCTTTCGCTGTTTCATTTTTATCTGGGTGTTGTCACTGAATATCAGGGAAGCGGCGCTGCAGACAGTAGTTTTTACTACTACGAAAAAGCCCTGGCCATCGCCAGAAAAGGCAAAGTGCCGGTACGGATTCGTGAGGCACTGGCCCGGCTGCTGTTTAAGTATTCCAATGCGGCCGGATATGCCAGTAAAAGTGATGCCGCGTTGAAGGAAATTCTGCGGATTGTGGACACAACCAAGTCGGAGGGGGCTAAAGTCGCTTTATATGCGACTATCGCTAATTATTATTCCATAAAAGGTGAGTATGAAACGGAGATAAAATACCTGCTGCAATCCATTGCGGTGAAGAAAAAGCTGATCGAAACCGGTGAGCTCAAAGACCGGGAGCAGGCGGTGACCGCATTGATCAATCTGGCTGAACTATATCTCGCATTGAACCAGCCTGAAAAAGGGATTTCCTATGCTCAGGAGGCACGCAGGTACATCGTGAGCAGCAAGTCGTTTTTGTCGCATTATTTTAAAGACATGACGGATCTCTATTTAAGTATGGAGCAGCCTGAAAAAGCAAAAGTGTATTATGATAGTGTCGCAGGTCTCATTAAACCTGACAACAAGCTGGCGGGGATCCGCATTAATAAGATAGCGCTCGATCTTGGCTTCGCGGATTATTATTTACAAAGGAAAAAACCGGACATTGCTCAGGTACACATGGCACGGGCCAATGAACTGGCTGCTAAATGGGCGGATAACTATATGATGACGCAGGTTAAGTACATGACCGGCGAGGTTTATTTTGCTCAGAAGGATTTCAAAAAAGCATTGCCGTATCTCAAAGCCTCCGAGTCATTTTGTGAAACCTGGGACCGGCAATTGTACGTGGAGCTGCTTAAAACACTCGCGCGCTGCTATGCGGAAACGGGACAGCCGCAGCTGGCTTACGCATATTATGAAAAGTATATTCCTGTGCGTGATTCGTTGTACCTCGAAGGATCGAAAAAGAGCATTGCAGATGCCGAGGCTCAGTACCAGAATAAAGATAAACAACAACAGATCGAGATTAAGAACCTGCAGATCGACGAAGCCAGAAAGCAGCGGATCTGGCTTACCTCCGGGGTTTCGTTCCTTGCATTATCGCTCGTTTTACTTGGAATTATTTACAGGAATAAAAGGAAAAACGCGGAAATACTGGATCAGAAAAATCACGAAATGAGTAAGCTGATCGAGGAACTGGAAGCCGCAAACCGTACGAAGGCCAAGCTTTTCAGCATCATCAGCCACGATCTGCGCTCGCCGATCAGTCAGGTTTATCAATTCCTGAAACTGCAGCAGCTTAACCCGAAACTTCTTAACGAATCCCAGAAGGCCGAGCTGAGTGAAAAAATACAAACGGCTACCGGCTCGCTGCTGGAGACCATGGAGGATTTGTTGCTTTGGTCAAAAACGCAGATCAATCAGTTTAAGGCTGATATTCAGCCTGTGGAGGTAACCCGCATTACGGAACAATGTCTTAAACTACTGCAACTCAACATTGAGGCAAAGCAAATTCAAATTGAAAATGAGATTCCCGAAAAAGCGATGGTCGAAACGGACCCCTACTATCTGCAGGCCATCGTGCGAAATTTACTTCAGAATGCCATTAAAGCCGCTGACGATAACAGCCTGATCACGCTCAGTCTTAATGGGGACGAAAAACATAAAATTTTAGCGATTGAAAATACCGGTCCTGCATTCAGCCAGGAAGCATATCAACACATTTTAGCTCAAAAAGACGGTAATCGGGGGTTAAACGGACTTGGACTAAGACTTGTCGATGAATTGTCAGAAAAGACCGGATTGAAAATTCAATTCGAAAACCCTTCTGAGAATCTTACACGTGCTTTGGTAGTGTTTTGAGGATTTCTTTTCGGTGTATTTGATAAAAATGCATAGTATGGTAGCTTGTTGTTTCAAGAAGTATCAGAAAGAAGGATTACAAATCAGCAGATTGAAAAGTTAGCGTAATGCAGGTACGCTCATTTTTTGGTTGAACGTTGATTTCGATGTGTAACAATACACACAAATCTTTGACAATTACCAGCCCGATCCCTTTTTGGTCAGGATATTGGGAGGCGCGAAGCCAGTCTTCATACGATTTGTAGCTTTTGTTCAGCCAGTTCCGTAGTTCATCGGGCATTCCGCCGCCATTATCCTCAATTGTTAACTGTTTTTTGCCATTTTCCTCAGAAGTGTAAATCAGGATTTCCGACCGGCTCACTTTCGATGCATTGTCGACAAGATTGTGGATTATGACGGACAGGAGGTTGCGGTCGCTATGAACCACAAAATCACGAGTTAACAAATTTTTAATCGCGATATCTTTAAATGTGGCGACGGGAGAAAACAGCTCACAGATTTCGGACACCAGCTCAAATAGCGTTATAGCGCTCGTATCCGTTCTTGAATCCGGATTTTTGTTTTGCAGCTTGATGTAATCGAGCATGTTTTTGGTAAGCGTGCCCAGCCTCTGCGAAGTATTCAGCGATTCCTCGCTCATACGGGTAATGAGCGGGTTGCCGATTTTTTCCTTTTTTAAATAGGAATTAATTTGTTTCAGTGAAAAACCAATGTAATGCAAAGGTGTCTGAATGTCGTGGTTTACCGCAGCGATGACCTGGCTGATCACGCGGTAATGCCGCAAAAGATTGTTTTCACGCTCTTTTTTCATCAGATATCCCGTCCGCCATTTCACAGCAATAAAAAAAGACCCGATGAGAATGGCAGCGATCAGTAACCGGAACCACCAGCTCTCAAACCACGCGGGTTCAATGCGCAAAGTCAGTTCCTTGAACGTGTAATCATTTGTCTTGAAACCATTTACTTTTCGGATAACCAGTTTGTAATTACCATACGGAATTTTTGAAATGGAAATCACTTGATCGTCATTGACCGGGATCCATTTCCTTGTCCTGCCTTCCTCCGCCAGTGAATACTGCATCTGAATGTTATTCGAGTTCCCGAAATAAGGTGTCGCGATGTTGAGGCGGATTAATTCAAAATCACGCGGAACTTCGAGTGTATCGGTGGCTTTGGTGGGTCTGCCGTCAATATGTAACGAGCTAACGAACAGTCCTTTATCCGGTAGTTCGGGATGGATCTTGGCTGGGGAGAACCACACCAGTCCGTCCATAGACGGCAGAGAAACCGTTCCGTCTCTTAATGTCACCGAGCAAGGTTTGCAACCGCCATTAAACTCATTGGTACCGAAACCGTAGCTCCGGTCATAGTACAGATAGTAAACCAGATTGCGGCTGTTTCGGGAATAGTCGAGTAATTGTCTCTTTGAAACCTGAAACAATCCGCGGTTTGTCGTGATCCAGAAAAAACCGTTTTTATCTTCCGTAATGCAATGCGAGGTGGCTAGGAAACGGTCCGCATCCAGCGGAAACCGGGTGAGTTTTTGTTTATTCAAAAGGAAAAAACCATGGCCGTATGTCGTGATCCAGGTTCCTTGGACGGTTGTATAAAAGCTCCGGATCTTCATGTTTTCGAAGAATTTGAGCTTTAAAAGATTGTTGGTTTTTATATTATATCGATAAAGTCCGGCATCGGTCCCGAGCAACATTGTTTCGGCTGACTCCTGACCGATAATGGAGATTCCGCCGATCTTTGCTTTTTTCGATAATACCACCCGATACTTTTCCCCGCTCTGTTCCAGATGGTAAAGTGAATTGTGCTCACATCCGATCCAGAGTCTTCCATTCCTGTCCACAAAAAGCGATTTCATCGGTTCAGGTAACTGCTGCCGGATCAGGATCTTTTGGTCTGTTTTACGCATTTTGAATAGCTGAAAACCAATTCCAAACCAGAAAGTACCGTCTTTGTTGTCCGCTATCGAATACTTATAGCTGAAATTTTCCATAAAAGCGGAGGTCCGTCGGGCGGTGACTTCACCATCTGTGTTCAATCCCAGCATGTAGCCCTGCGCGGTCAGTACCGATCGTCCCGCATTGGGTATTTGTGCATAATACACATTGTCCGCATCGGGCTCGTCCAATCTCAGGGATTGAAACTCATTTTTCCTGATAACAAACAGACCTTTGCTCGCGCTTCCCAAAAACAGGTGGCCGTTTGCTGCATTGTGATGTATGGCAACGATCTGTAAATCAACAAAATCAAAGTCATTTAAAAGTAGCGTGGTTGTCAGGTGGCCGGGTGTGGATTCGGTTAATGCGTACAGGTGTTTTTCGAGGTATACAAATGCTTGCTGGGAAATGTTGTTCCAAAACAGCCGTATGTTGTCACTGCCGCGGACGTTTTGCGGGTTGTTCTGAATGTCACCTTCCAATTCTAAATTCCGGATTCCGTCTGAACGGATTTGTAAAAAAGTACCGGAGCTATCGATGGCAAATGGTTTATTATCAATGAGAAACAAATGCCTGATATGGCCTGAAACGCTGAAAACTGGTTTTTCCCGATTGTAAGAAGTGATCTTATTTCCGCTCCACATGTAGAACCTTTCGGCAGATACGAAAGCAAAATACGGCTCAGCCGCCGGGCTCAGCAGATTTTGAGAAGGCAGGGCGGGTAACAGACTGTTGGTCCTGGCCGGTCCGGTCAATAATGGATTGGTCTTTTGGTACTGATTGTAAAAGGCGGTATCAACCGCAGCAATTGCCGTTTTCTGAATTCCCAAATATTCGTCCGTTTCCGTTAATGCATAAAATTCGTACGGCCGGCTGGCGGCATGGTTGCTGACGGCGGGAACAAATCCGCGTATCCGGTTACTGTGCAATGGAAGCCTGGACTGATCGAATGTTAAAAACCGTTGACCGTCGAAACGGACAAGTCCTGCTTCGGTGGCGAACCACACGAAGCCATTTTTATCTCCCACGATCGCTTTTACGCTGTTTTGGGGAAGACCGTTTTCATCCGTAAAATGCCTGACACGGTATGCGGACGGCCACGATTCCTGGGCAGCTACCGGAATAACGGATAGAAGTAAAAAACACCATTTGAAATACCCTAGTGCTGTAAATCTCATCCTGTCATCACAAAAGAACCCGATTAGTACTTGTTGTTCAGTAAGTTATCCGTTTAATCCAAAATACGTGGTCAGCTCGATTATGTTAGTTACACCCAGCTTTTCGAAAATACGGGATTTGTAACTGCTAACCGACGAGGAAGAAAGGTGAATGTGCTGACTAATGGCTTTGGTGGACAAGCCTTTTGCCAGCAGCTTGGCAACTTCCAGTTCTTTTTCCGAGAGCTTTTCCGAGACGGAATCCGGGTTGCTTTTTGTATTGAACAATTGTCCGAATGCAGCTTTCATTACCTCCGGGCTTGCATAGATCCGGCCGCTCAACACCTGATCGATCGCCAGCTTAAAGTCTTCATTGATAGCCGTTTTTGAAATGTATCCGTTAGCCCCGGCTTTTAGAAAAGGAAGTGCATATAGCTGCTCGTCGTAGCTGGAACAAACCAGTATCGGGATTTTTGGCTGCTTCATCCGCACCGAATGGACCATACCTGTCTTGTCGCCGCCTGGGAGGTTGATATCCATAATGAGCAAGTCGAATTTCTGTTTATCCAGGTGGGCCAGCGTCTTGTTGAAATCCGTGGTGCCAGTGACGATCGCATCGGGAAAATGCTCCATGAGCAGGTATTGGATACCCGTTAGGACCAGCGGGTGATCCTCAGCAATGATGATCTGAATACTCATTTTACTTACGGAAGCTGATAACGGTACGTTGAATAATTAATAACAATAATAGGAAAATTCGATGATAGAAGAACTTCGCAGTGCATTAAATTTATTTTGGAAACAATTCACATTCTTCAATATACATATCAATTTATTCTGATGTCGGGTACTGATATACGTAATACTTTTACGTATTCAAAAGGGCTTGTAGAAGAATTTATTCAAGCCTGATCAGAATGTATTAAAACGTTGAGTAAGCAATCAGCTCCCGGCATTGCCGGGAGCCATGATTACAGCTCGCCAGACGACTTTTTCACTGAATTGACTGCATAATGAGAATTGCCTTGGTAGACCGGCATCCGATTTTTCGCACAGGGATCCGTGTATTACTCCAAAACCATTTGAGTGATCTTACCATACGTGAAACGAGTTGTTTGAACTCACTCGGAAACGAAACACAATCTTCACAGTTCGATATCATCATCATCGGACTTTCGGAGGAGCAGCCGGATATCGACCCGGGCGAATTAGTAAACCATATGCTCGAAAATCCTGGCGCAAGATTTATTCTCTATGATAGTCTTTCCCAGCACGAATTGGCATTCTCGCTTTTTCGCATCGGTGTGAGAGGGTATCTCACAAAAAAAACCTGCCCGTCCGATCTGCTTAAATGCATTGAATCGGTAGCGCGCGGTGAAACTTATTTTTGCGATGGAAGCCGCCAGCATAGCGTGAGCGATCTTTGATGAACGTCAGGGGAACTCGTTCAGAAGATCGTCTTGATCGTACAAAAGATTCCTGAATGTATATCGCGCAACGAAGAGCCAAATCAATTCAAAAATGAGAGTTCAACATCTGTTTTCAACGATCCTGATTCTGCTGGCAAGCCAGAATCTGTTTGCACAAAAAGGCAAGCCTCTTTTTCCTCAAATGCCTGGAATGGTTTCCTACACCTACCGATCCAGTTTTTCCAAAGACCCAGCTGCGACATTAGATACACTCAAAGCATTAGGTATCAAGGATATGGAATTTTCCAGTTTGTTTGGTAAAACGGCTGCTGATCTCAAAAAGCTGCTAGACGAACGCGGGATGCATTGCTCGTCTTTCGGGGTAAGTTATGATGATGCATTAAACAAAACACAGCAAGTGGGAGAGAATGCAAAAACGCTGGGGGCTAAATTTGTGCGGGTTGCCTGGGTTCCTCACAAAGGTCCTTTTACACTGGAAACCGCGGATAAAACGATTGCCGATTTTAACACGATCGGGAAAAAACTGAAAGACGAAATTGGGTTGACTTTTTGTTATCACAACCATGGCTACGAGTTCGAAAAGCATGAAGACGGCACTTTAATGGACTATATCATTAAGAAGACGGATCCTGCATATGTCAGTTTTGAGCTGGATCTGCTCTGGGCATTTTTCCCGGGAGGTAACCCGGCCGGATTGCTTGAAAAATATCCGAAACGTTTCAAGCTGATGCATATGAAAGACCTTCGCAAAGGTGTGGAAGGAAACTTGTCGGGAGGAACGCCGGTAACAAACGACGTCGCATTGGGAACGGGTCAGCTGGATATTCCGGGAATCCTGAAAGCGGCTAAAAAGTCGGCGATCGAGCATTATTACATTGAAGATGAAAGTCCAAGCTATGCGGTACAAGTGCCGCAAACGATGGCTTATCTTAAAAGCCTGAGAAATTAGAAACTGGTTCAGAGTTATTAAAATGCATGTAAGGCCCGATGAATCGGGCCTTTTTTCGTTTACAGATACAAGGGGTGTTGACGAACGGCAACAGATATGCGATTTGATGTGTTGGAACAATTTTTAAAGGTTATTCGAAAGATCATCAACTTTTCACAGATATGAAACCTGAAATCAGAAGTCTCGCAGGTGGGCTCGCCGGGGCACTAGTCCTGAACCTTATTCACGAAACTGCCAAACGATTTTCAAGCAAAGCACCGAGAATCAATATGGTCGGCGAAGAAGCACTGACCAAATCACTGAATGCAGTGGGCGTGTCGGCTCCGACAGGAAATGCACTTTTCAATACTACACTGGCCGCTGACATTGCCAGTAACACCATGTATTACGCCATGATCGGGAAAGGGCCGAAAAAACATTTATTGCTGCGCGGTGCCGGTTATGGTCTGTTCGCCGGGCTGGGTGCAGTGGGACTTACCCAAAAGCTCGGACTAAGCGACAAACCGGTGACTAAAACCACCGAAACCAAAGTGATGACGGTCGCGTGGTATTTGCTGGGTGGACTTGCTGCCGCATTTGTAATCCAAAAGGTGGGTGAATTTGAAGATTCAAGAGGTGAAATTTTGTCGATCTGATAATTTCACCTGACAGGTGAATTAGCATGATTCAACCATAGAAAGTTACATTTCATACGGAATTTCATTTTATAGGACGAGGTGTTTGTGAATATTTGTTCATCAAAAAACCCAGTCATAGAAAAATGAAAACTTCCATTAGCCATGAATATCTGCCAGAACACGGGCAGGTAGTAAGATCAAATGAAACAAAAGTCATTACGGTATTTCACCTGGGTCGGCCGGTACTGGTCGAAGCCAGGGAAATAGCGTACCTGGAAGGTGTTGGTAATTATACATTTATATGCACAAAGCACAACCGCTACCTGCTCTCCAAATGCCTGCGGACCGTGCAGGAGATGCTGAATGCAGACTTTGTCCGGGTGCATAAATCGTTTACAGTGAACCGCACACACATACAAAGAAGAAATGCGGATAGCATTCAAATGCGCGGCGGTAAAAATATTCCTATTGCCCGCAGGAGGCTTGCCAGTACACATGAAGCTCTTTCCACAAGCCTAATCTTTTGATATCCTGGGGCTTCTGCCCGGGGCAAGAGATTTGAGCACAGCTTCCGGCTATTGCCGGAGGCTTTTTTTGCATCAGCTTCAATACAAATCCAAAATATTTATCTAATTGTTCATTTCATATACATAAAAATTGTAACCGGACGTTAACGTGTTTTAGCCCGACCCTTAAGTATGCGTAAAACACTCTACCAGTTACTACTCGTCACTTGCCTTCCGTTTTCACTTTTTGCCCAGCAGCACATTACCATCAGTGGTTTTGTGCGTGAAAAAGGGAGCATGGAATTGCTTCCGGGCGTGAATGTATACTTGCCCAACTCTACTACCGGGACCCTCACCAACACGTACGGTTTTTACTCGATTACCATCCCGAAATCGGACTCCGTTTCTGTTTCTTACTCTTTTGTAGGGTATGCAGGCCAGGAATTACGCATTCCGGCAACTGCGGATCAGCAGGTTAACGTCACACTTTCGGCAGCGAATCAACTTGACGAAGTCCTGGTGTCAGGCAGGCGGCAGGATGAGAAAGTGAGCGAATCGGTACAAATGAGCCAGATCGAAGTACCGATTGCCCAAATCAAAAAAATCCCTGCCTTTTTCGGGGAAAAGGATGTGATCCGGGTGTTGCAGCTGATGCCGGGAGTTCAGAAAGGAACGGAAGGGCAGACCGGATTATATGTGCGCGGCGGCGGGCCCGACCAGAACCTGATCATCCTGGATGATGCGGTCGTGTACAATGCGAGCCATCTTTTTGGTTTCTTTTCGGTATTCAACAGCGATGCACTGAAAAGCGTCGAACTTACAAAAGGCGGTTTTCCGGCCAGGTATGGCGGGCGGCTTTCCTCGGTTGTGGAGATGAATATGAAGGAAGGCAGCAAAGAAAAATTGCACGGAGAGGGTGGGATCGGGCTGATTTCATCGCGGCTTACACTAGAAGGTCCATTAGCCAGAAAAAAATCATCGTTCCTGATTTCGGCGAGACGTACATATATAGACGTTCTGGCGGCCCCGCTTATCGCGCAGCAGCAAACCGGATACAGTTCCAAAGTAAAGCCGGGATACTTTTTCTATGACCTGAATGCGAAGGTCAATTATGATTTTGGCCCGAAAAATAAGGTGTACCTCAGTGGCTATTTTGGGCAGGACCGGTTTCATATTCGTGAAAAAAGTGAGAATAGCGAAAACAGGTCGGGTCTGAACTGGGGTAATGCCACGGCAACCTTGCGCTGGAACCATTTGATCAATCAGAAACTATTTGTCAATACCTCACTGATTTACAGTCACTTCAATTTCAATATATTCTCCAATGACAAGGATTTTGAAAAAGGTCAGGTAGTAGATGAATTCAGTCTGAAATACAATAGTCTGATCCGCGATTACAGCCTCAAAACGGACTTTGATTATTACCTTAATGCAAAACATAGCATCAAGTTTGGGGCTCAGGTGACATCTCATCGCTTTGTTCCGTCGGCGCTCGCTCTTGAAGGTGATTTTACAGAAGAAGACATCGATATTCAGGCCCAACCCATCAATACGTTGGAAGCCGGGGCATATGTGGAAGATACCTGGCAACCATTTACGGCCTTAAAGTTGAACGCGGGTTTCCGGTTGAGCTTGTTCCAAACTAAAACAAAAACCTATGTTCGCCCCGAGCCGCGTTTTTCTGCCGCATGGAAGCTGGCAACAGACTTTTCCATGAAAGCATCGTATGCCAATATGAACCAGTATGTGCATCTGTTGAGCAATACCGGACTCGGGCTGCCTACGGATCTCTGGGTGCCAACCACCGACAAGGTAGCTCCGCAACAATCCAGTCAGGTAGCTTTCGGGTTTGCAAAAGACCTTCAAAAACCTGGTCTGGCGCTGACTCTGGAAGGTTATTACAAGAATATGAACAACATTATCAGCTATAAAGAAGGATCCTCTTTTATTAGTCTGGACGGGGATAATGCAAATGAACTGAATTGGGAAGATAATGTGACTTCTGGGAAAGGCTGGTCTTACGGGGCCGAATTTATGGTCCAGAAAAAGTCCGGGAAATTGTCGGGCTGGGTTGGATATACCTTATCCTGGACGAAATGGAAGTTTCCGGAGCTCAATTTCGGCGAAACGTTTTATCCTCGTTACGACCGGCGAAACGACATTTCCGTGGTCGGGATTTATGAGCTCAGCAAACGCATTACTTTATCTGCGACCTGGGTTTACGGCACGGGAAATGCGCTCACACTTCCGGTCTCGAAATATTCAACTTTTGGGAACCACTATGTGTCGAATCTGTTTGGTTACCCGGGCAGTTTCGGAAATGTGACCACTGAGTATGGCAAGAAGAATTCATTTCGCGCCGAACCATACCATCGGATGGACGTGGCGATCCAGTTTCACAAGAAAAAGAAACGTCATGAAAGAACCTGGGAGTTCGGACTTTACAATGCCTACAACCGGCGCAACCCATTTTTTTATAACCTCGATACGAAAGAAGATAAAAGTAATCCCGGCCAGCGTGTCAATGTGCTGACGCGCTACTCGCTTTTTCCGGTACTGCCTTCTTTTAGTTATAATTTCAAATTCTGATTCGAAAATGATTTTATTAAATGCTTCGAAGCGAACAGGTTATCAGTTTACCGGCTTCATTCTAATATGCCTGATATCGCTCACCGGCTGCGAAAGTCTCGTAAACGATCTGGGGCCGGATGAGCTTCCGAAAATTGAATCGCGGCTGGCTGTGGAATGCTACATTTCCCCTCAATCCGCCCGGCTGGAAGCGGTCGTTACCGAATCACAGCCACTTTTCGGGCGTGCAAGTTATGATGCTGTTTTTGTCAAAAATGCGGAAGTAATTTTGTCCGGGGATACGCAAAAAGTCCGGCTGGTTTACGACGACTCCACGACAAGGTACTATGCCGATACGAGTGCATTCAAAGTGGAGGCCGGTAAATCTTACACACTCACGGTTACCGACGGAAAGAGATCTGTGAGAGCCAGCACGACGGTTCCGGTAAAGCGACCAACAATTAAAAAATTTACAGTCAAAATTGTGCCGCTGGATTATTCACCTGATTCGATTGCGCAGATCCGTTTTTCATGGGAGGACATAAAAGGCGAAAGCAACTATTACACGGTGCGCGGATATGCCATTGCCGAGGAAACCGTGCCGCAATACAACAACGAAACAGGTGATATTATACCTTTCCGGCTTATTAACAGGTGGCCATTCTATTATCGGGACTGGAATACTTTCAATGACACCAATCTGGATGGGATCACTTACAATGCACCGGAATACAATGTGAGGATACCTCAAAAAAGAACGGTCAGTTATCTTGACAAAAACGGCGTTGCAAGGTCTTTCTACAATGATGCATTACTCCGCGAAGTGCGGGCCGAGGTACTGAACGTCGACGTAAACTATTACCGGTTCTACAATTCGCTGGATAATGCGGGTGGCGGAGATAATCCCTTCGTGGAGCCAACGCTAGTTTACACCAATATTGAGGGAGGCCTGGGTTGCTTTGGTTCCTATACGGTGACTAGTGCCACGATCAATCCCTGACCGTTTATCAATATTTTTATATCCGAAAACTAAAGGGGTACTGGAAACACGCTGTTAACTTGTACTTTTGCAATTCAGTCATCACTTGATTTCTGATAAAGTTTACCCAGTGCGAATTATACGTTTGATGCTTTACACCTTCTCTACCCTGCGTTTTTATTGGCTAACAGCCATATATAGCATTCTTGCTCTTTGTGCGTCGGCACAGATCCAGGTAACATTCCCATCAGAACGCGCCATTTTTCAGCGTCAGGCCGACGGGGCGGCAAATGTTTCGGTCAGTGGGGTTTATACCTCTGAATTGGATAAAATTGAGGCTCGCGCATTGCCAATCAACTCCGCACAAGGAAAAGAAGTACCGTGGACAACCCTCGAAAGTAACCCCAAAGGAGGCGTTTTTACAGGTTCTTTACCCATTCCCGGCGGCTGGTATTCACTGGAAGTACGGGGTGCGCTGGCTGGGAAGGTATCGGGAACCGATAAGATTTCGAAAATGGGAGTGGGGGAGGTTTTTATTATTTCCGGCCAATCCAATGCCCAGGGTGTAGACATCCGCAAAGAATTTCCGCTTCCGCCCGGAGCCAATGACGACCGCGTCAACTACATCAATTACAACAACGATTCTCAAAATAGCCTGAACGATCCGCCGGCGGCGGTTTTTGAACAATTACAATTGCAGGACAGTGTTCATATCCTCGGCCCGATCGGGCGTACCGCGTGGTGCTGGGGGATTCTGGGGGACCTTTTAGCCAAAAAACTAAATGTGCCCATTCTCTTTATCAATACGGCCTGGTCGGGAACTTCCATTCAAAATTGGGTTCTCAGCAGCCAGGGCCGCCCGACCACCAGCGTATATTCCGACACGTATTATTTCCCTGAACAAATGCCTTATGGGAATTTGAGAATGGCTGTGCAGCACTACGCGAGCCAATATGGGGCACGGACGATCCTTTGGATGCTGGGCGAATCCGACAATTTTCCCGTCAGAATGGGTTTCAATGAATTTAAATCCGACCTGGAAGCATTAATCAGAAAGCTTTCCTCCGATACCAATGCAAAAATTCCGTGGGTCGTTTCCCGAACTTCCAGGATCGCCGATAATAAAGGAGTATCGATCACAAGCCCGGATATCATTGCCGCGCAGAATGCGGTGATCAGGGATTTGAGCGATTTCACATTTGGCGGGCCCGAAACGGACGACTTGCCGATTACCCGTGTAGACGGTACGCATTTTTATGGAAACGAGGCCCTGAATGTGCTTGCAAATGCCTGGAATGACGTGCTTTCCGAGAGCTTTTTAAAAGGGATTACACCGATTAAAAGCAATCCGATCCCCAAAGTCACGATCAACTGCGAGCCGGGTAACAATTCAGTTTCACTGTCATTGCCGGAGCAATACAACAATTATGTATGGACGATTGAACAGAACGGAAATGTGCGCGAGGAGTCCGGCAAATCATTGCTCGTGTCTTCTCCGGGGACTTTTTCCGCGAAAGTGAAGGATCAGTTTGGTAACACGATACGTACCCAGCGGATCGTCATCAATTCCCGGATCAAACCGGCGGCGCCCGACCTCTCGCGAGCTGGTTTAATCCAGGTTTGTGCCGATTCGACGATAGTATTACATGTAAATGCAGGCGATGAAAGATATCGCTGGTATCATGCCGGAGGTACGGAACCGATCAAGACCGGCAGCACCATTGAAGTAAAAGAAACCGGTGATTTTGTAGTACGCGGTGAAAATGTGCTGGGATGCTTTTCAGATGATTCCCGGCCCGTTTCAGTGGTGGTTCAGAAGGAAGTTGCCAGGCCTGAAATTGAGAAAATCGGCCCATTTAACATTCGTGTGATCGCCGATCATTCGGATCCGAATGCGAGTGTGATCTGGACAAGAGACCAGGAAATTTTAACGACCCACAGAGATACCCTTCAAACGGATGTGCCCGGTTCATATTCGGCACGGGTGGGGAAAACTTTCACGATCGAGGACAATTCGCTTACTTGTTTTTCCGATGCTTCGAACGAGATACTGATCGGTTCCGAGCAAGTTTCCAATGTAGTCGTTTTCCCAAATCCCGCATATGACAGCGATATTTACATCGAATCGAAAGAGGACATGAATGAAGCTGAATTAATGGTTTATGATGTTTTTGGAAGAGTACTTTTCTCCCAAAAGCAAGTTGCCGGAAGACGTGCCAGAATCCCGGTCCGGGGTCTCAGTTCAGGCAGGTATATTATTCGAATCAAATCGGCTCAAATGGACATTAGCAAGCATATTATCGTGAAATAACATGGAAGATATTCTCGACAATCCGGCCTGGAATGCCCTGGCCTCCCATAACAATCCATTGGGATTCATTACCGAAACAGCCGCCTATTTTGATCCGGCTGTTTCGCCGTTTGTAGCCCTGTCTGCACCTACCCAAGCTTGTTTGAACGATTTATACCAAACCGTCCCGTTCGACGACGACGTAGTTCTGGTAAGTAATGCGAAGCTGGCGATCGAAGGTTTATGGGAAAAAGTAATCCGGATCGATGGTTTCCAGATGATCTACCGCGGACCGGAAAGACCGGTAGTGGACGGTCCTGAGCCAGTTCAACTTGGTAAACAGTTCGTACCCCGGATGCTTGCATTGACGAAGCTCACAAACCCGGGCCCATTTCTTCCTAAAACAATAAACTTTGGGCATTATGAAGGCATTTTTGAAGGCGACCAGCTCATCGCAATGGCGGGTCAGCGTCTTCATTTAAATGGCTTTGCCGAAATCAGCGCAGTCTGCACGCACCCCGATCATTTGGGAAAAGGATATGCCCGCCGGCTTCTTCTCCGGCAGGTCAACCGCATTCAGGAAGCTTCCGAAACTCCATTTTTACACGCGAAAGCAGATAACACCCGTGCTATCGGCGTGTACGAATCGCTGGGTTTTGAGATCCGTACCGAGATTTTCTTTTATATCTTAAGTAAGAGCACGAAGTAAATCATATCCTCTTCCTTTAACTGCTGGCGCGGGTTTTTTAGGCAAGAAGAAAACACGAACCGTACAGTATTTTACCAGAATGAACACCACGAAGACGTTCAAATCCAAAGACGACGAAACAGTTACATACCATTTCTCGCTGGACGAGGTGGAAGATATTATCCCCGATGCGGACATGCGTTTCAGTCTTGTTATCCTTAAAAGTGGCGAAAAGCACTTTGTATGGGGACTTGAAAAAGAAATTTGGGATGAATTGAAAAGCTAGCTAAACCAAATTCAAGAATGGAAAATTATGATCATGTCATTATTCACGCTGCGAGACTTGGAAATGTGCCCGTTTTACAAGAATTAATAGACCTGAAAACGGACGTGAATGCGCGTGACGAGAAAGGTTATACTCCATTAATCATCGCATGCTACAACAACCGGTTTGAAGCGGCCGAACTTTTAGTGAAATCGGGGGCTGATGTCAATGCAGCGGACTATGGCGGCAATACCGCTTTAATGGGCGTGTCTTTTAAAGGTTATGAGGACATTGCCGAATTGCTGATCGAACATGGCGCGGATCTCAATCTTCAGCATGGAAACGGGGGCACTGCACTGATGTTTGCTGCGATGTTCGGGCGCAATAACCTTGTACGTTTGCTGGTCCGCCATGGTGCCGACACTACTATGCTGGATACCAGAGGATTATCCGTGATCGACCTGGCCATTCAACAGGGAAACGAAGAAGCTGTTCAGATTTTATCCTGAAAATATGGTTAAGTAATGCATTCTCCCCAAAGGAATGCACATCCGGTGCGAGATATACGTTACCTGCGTTATTGATTTTGCCGTGTTAACGGCAGTTGAATGATGAACCTGGCGCCTCTGCCTTCGGCTCCCGATGCCGAAATCTTTCCGTTGTGTTTGTCAATTATTTTTTTGGAGATAGCCAGCCCGATCCCTGAGCCTTCGAACAGATCTTTCGTATTCAGTCTTTCGAACAGGGAGAATATTTTTTCCTTATAAAGGTTGTCAAACCCGATCCCATTGTCCTCAAAAACAATCCAGCAGGTGTTTTGAACATCATAGTCTTCGGATTGCAGGTCTGTATCTTCTGGTTTTACAGTACCGATACGAATCACAGGGGCAACACCAGGCTGTGAAAATTTCAACGCATTGCTGATCAGGTTCTGGAAAACTTGCCGGATCTGGCCTTTATTGACTTCCGCCTTCGGCAGTTCGTCTACAATCACCTTGGCATCTTTTTCCCTGATCGCGATCTCGAAATCTTCCAGTATTTCCGTAACGATCTTCGTGAGATCGGTTACCTCATACTGACTGCCCGTTTTCGACAAGCTTGAATAGTTCAGAACGTCCGTGATCATCGTTCGCATCCGGTTGGACGACGCGATCACTTTCGAAACATAACTGGCATTTTCCGCATTGTGTTCCTCCTGGAATTTCAGTTTGAGAAGCGACGAATAAATTAAAATTTTTCTCAGTGGTTCCTGCAAATCGTGCGATGCCACCGACGCGAACTGCTGAAGATCGTGGTTACTCAGTTCCAGATCGCGGTTGATCTTTTCCAGGCGCTCGTTACCAAGTTTGAGCAGAGACTGCGTTTCTTTCTGAAATGTCAGGTCTGTGACGATCACGCTCAACGAAACACCTTCATCCAGGTCGAGCGCGGCGACGGAAAGCTGGCAAGGTATCAACTGATCTTCTCTCCGCAGTTCCAGTTCCACTTTGCGATCTCCCAGCCAGCCATTCCTGAAAGTCTCCTGATATGAGTCTCTCAAATGCTCAGGGATAAAAGATTCAAAAGGAAGCCCCGTAACCTGCGATAACGGCATATTGACCATGGATGCAAACTTGGAATTACAGTACAGGATAATGCCTTCCTCATTCAGGGTTACGGCCCCTTCACTCATTTTTTCAATAAAAAGCCGGTAAGTCTGGTCCGCCGTTTTGAGTGTAAAAAGCTGATGGCCACCACTTCCGTCCTGCACAACCAGCGCGTCGACCTGCCCGGTACGGATCGCGTCGATCGTTTCCATTGCTTCTTCAAGTCGTTGCTGCAGACGTTCATTCTCGCGCAGCAGCTCTTCGTAATTTCCCTGATCTGCCATGACTTACCTTGAAATTCCCAATCCCTTAAGTACCTTTTCTGTGTCAGACATATCACCGATCATTCGTTTATTAGGCAGAGGAGAGAGTTTGACCAGGAGAGGCAACGCAATGATCTGCTCGATTTCCGCCAGTTCCCTTTGTTGATATACACTGTCTATTTTTTAGTGGAAGTTACGTTTACTTTTTGTTTATCGGGATATCAAATTCACTGCAGATCTGTTTTGCCAGATCAAGAAAATCCTCAAACGTAGAAGGCTTGATGGAAAATTTGGTAATCCCGGCATTCCGTGCCTTGCCGACCAGCCATTCGTCCGAAGAAGTCGACATCATCAGAATCGGAATGTTATCCAACTTATCATCTAACCTGATTTGTTTCACCGTGTCCAGCCCATTCAGGCGCGGCATATTCATGTCCACGATGACGAGCGTTTGATCCCAATGCTCCTTGCTTTTCAACTCACGGATGAGTACGGTACCGTCCGGAACTTCGATGTATTTCAATTGATCGTTTAAAGCCGAAAGAGCCTGTATCAAGAAATACCGATCGTCCTGATCGTCATCTGCTATGAAAATGGTTATTTCAACACCCATGAGGGAATACTTAAATCAGCGTTTCGTTGTGCCTGTTCTCCTTGCTGTCAATATAAATCATATGATACTATTTTTATGCCATGGCATAATTTTGTACAAGCGGGGATTTTTTCGATATCGCAATTTTACGAACAACTCGATTTAACCATGGCTGAAAAAAATGTAACCGGTGCCGTTCCCGAAAATGTGGATGGTAAAGTGATCAATGCTGAAAGCGACAGGAAACTCTCAGATATAAAGAGCGCAGAAGCCTTATATGCTCTCGCAAAACAACGTTTGCTGAATGTAAACAACTGGAACAACCTTGCGTCCAACTTACTGGCCAGTTTTCAGCTGACCGATCAGAACGGGGCTCCGGTTACGGGGCAGGTTTTAAAAGGAAACTACTTCAAAATCGACATTCCAGGGCCGGGCAGCGTGGCGGGCGAGGGCTTTGACTGGGTACTGGTAGAGGAAGTTGAAACATTTGAATCCACTGATTTACAAAGTATTGCAATCCGGGTCCGGCCTTCCGCCAATCCAACATCCGACAAACAGGATATCGCACACTTTTATACCGACGATTCAACGAGCACGTTCACCGTTACACGTGAAATGCAGAAAGTGACTGCGGGTGTTTACGACCGCAATATCAAAGTCAACACCGATTCGGGCCAGTCAGTCGACCTGGTACGAAATGCGCTGGTGGGTTCTGTCGGGCGGCTGGTTTTTTCCAAAGTTCAATGGAAAGTCCTCACCGACGCACTCGTCGGGGATTAGTGTTCATTGAATTTCAATGCAGCTTCGTCGCTCATATCGGCGATGATTCCGTGTGATTTCTCAGATTCACTCTCATGTCCAGATTTTTCCTCACGGTTGTTACTTTCTGGTAAAAAGCGATTTGCAAATTCCATGACGGATTCGACGGCGCCTGGCAGGATCCCGTGCAAGGCGACTGCTACTTTGGCGGTCAGCGTTAAGGTTACGTTCCGGGCGCCATTCTGCAATCCCGAGATAATTTCCTTTGCTGCGTCGTCGGCATGCTGGGAAAGGAGAGGTGAAGATGCGGAAGTTTTGAACCAGGCATATTCGGCTTCATGACCGCCTTTAACAGTAATGTTCCTCGGGCTGCCTGTACGCATCAGGTTGGGGATTACCGTGGTCACATGAATGTTGTCTTTTTTAAGTTCAGCTCCAAGTCCCTCCGAAAGACCTACCATCGCGAATTTGCTTACACTATAAGGAAGCATGTGGGGCACTGCGATTTTCCCGCCGATTGAACAAATATTTGCGATCCTTCCCACACCCTGGCTTTTGAAGTGCGGAATCGCCGCTTTGATCATATACAATGCAGACCATAAATTAGAATCCGCGACTTTCTTGTAATCCTCAACCTCCATGGTATTCTCAGGCCCAACAAGCATGGTACCCGCATTGTTGATCAGTACGTCGAGCTGGCCGAAATGGGTGATTGCCGCCTGCACCACCTGGTTCGCCTCCTGCTGAACGGTCAGGTCGGCGCGGATGGTGAGCACTTCAACTCCTTTTTCCTGAAACTCTGTTTCTGCGAGTTGGAGTTGTTGGGCATTGCGTGAACATAGTACCAGTTTGCAGCCTTTATCGGCAAGCAGTCTTGCCATAGCCAATCCTAATCCCCGAGCTCCGCCGGTAATGAGTACCACTTTGCCTTCCAGTTCGTATCTGGTAATATGTTGATAAATAGATCTTACCGCTGTAAAAGCACCAATCCCAAGTGAAGTCCACAGGGCGGTTTTTAATGATAAAATATCGTTCGACTGTTCTTTGTTTTCCATAACTCTTCTGATTTAGCATTTGATGTGAAGAAGCTGAGTTTAATAAAATCACACCAGTGAGGAGCGTGTACCGGCATAGCTTTGTGCAAATACGGGTTGACGGCAAGTAAGTTAGGCTGAACGTATAGTGAAACCTCCCGCAACGTATACAATTGAATGCTGGCGTGATTTTTATGCTGAATGGATTAGTATTTAAACCACAAACCCATTCAGATGCCCGCATTCAAACTCTTTCTTGAAATCTCAGGAGTATGCATCGTATTATTTTCCATTGTTTCCATCATTAAAAGTGATTACTGGGCGTTCCGGGTTTTTGAGTACCCGCGGTTGCAAAAGTTGTTTGTTAATCTGGTCATCATCATTATATACTCATTTCAGTTTCAGATAGAAACACCATTGGAACGCGCGTTTATCGGGGTTCTCATCGCCAATGCAGGTTACCTCATTTTCCAGATCTATCCGTTTACTTTTTTTGCTAAAAAGGTCATTTTTAAAACAGATCACGCAGACGTTTCCAACCAGGTACGGATTGTGTCTTCCAATGTTTTTCAGGATAACCGCAATACGGCAGGCTGCCTGAAAACGGTACAAAAAAACGATCCCGACATTATTCTGCTTTTGGAAACCGACCAGTTCTGGTATAAAGGAACCGCGGCTTTGAAAGAAACATATCCGCATCAGGTTCTCGTACCATTGGAAAATACGTATGGAATGCTGCTTTATTCAAGGCTGGAACTGGTTGATGCCGAAGTCCGGTATCTCGTGGACGAGGAAATTCCGTCGATTAAGACAAAGGTAAGACTTCCCTCCGGCGAGATGTTCGATCTGTATTGCGTGCATCCGACGCCGCCGGTCCCCGGCGAAAACCTGTATTCGACCGAACGTGATAAAGAGTTGTTGCTGGTTGCCAAAGAAGTGAAAGCCAGCAACCTGCCCTCCATTGTAATCGGCGACCTGAACGATGTCGCTTGGTCCTATACGACGAACCTGTTTACCAAGATCAGCGGACTTCTGGATCCGAGGATCGGGCGCGGATTTTACAACACATTTCATGCTAAAATCCCTTTTCTCCGCTTCCCGCTCGACCACGTATTCTGCTCGACCGACTTCAAACTCGTCTCGCTTGCGCGGCTGGAAAACTTTTCGTCCGATCATTTTCCCATACTAATTACACTCCAGTACGAAAAGCTGGCGAGCGCGGAACAGGAGGCGCCGGAACCTGAAATAGAAGATATCGAACTGGCCGAAGAAAAGATTAATAAGGATACGGAATCGCTAAGTTGAGCTAATGCAAAATGTGCGGACGAAGCACGACGGATGTGCTACCCGGCATGGATTTTGTAACTGGAAAGATACGTAAGTCATCATTTACGGACTTTAACGTTCCACATTTAAATTTTTAAAAAGCATGAAAAAATTACTAGTAGTGGCTGGGTTGCTTCTGTCCGTTGCAACCGTAAACGCGCAATCATTTAGCATTGGTCCGAAGGCAGGTTTGAACATCAGCAATTATACGGGTGGGAATATTGAGTCGGATGCATTGGTGGGGTATCATTTAGGTGGTATTATCAATTATGGTTTTGGGAAGGTTTTTTCGATACAGCCAGAAGTACTTTTTTCAACACAAGGCGCAAAAGTGGAGAACAATGGCGCAAGATCTGACTTTAAGATCAGCTACGTTACGATTCCGGTAATGCTGAAATTTAAAGCAAATGGTGGCTTTTACTTTGAATTTGGCCCGCAGGTAGGTTTCAGAACGTCTTCGAACATTCCGGATCAGACGATCAACAATTTTGCCAAAAACCTTGATCTGGCAGCCGGCGCAGGCATCGGTTACCAGTCCCCGATCGGGCTCGGAGTAGGTGTGCGGTATATAGCCGGGTTATCCAAGGTAGGAAATTTTTCGGGACCGGGTATCGATCCTGACTTCAAGAACAGTGTGATCCAGGCGAGTATTTTCTGGGCCATTCCATTGGTTAAGTAAATCACAGGCAAATATTTAAGAAAGTGACTGGAGGGATTTTTCCCTCCTTTTTTTGTTTTACTTTCCCATCCATTTCCGAAAATCATTCGATTTTTCACGGCTCACAATTACCTCTTTTTCAAAAGCCGGTTTTAAGGTCAGCGCAAGCCTGTTGTTATAGTAAGGTTGGATCTGGGTCACGGCGTGGTGGGTGACGATCATGCCGCGGTTTACTCTGAAGAAATTTGCCGGGTCGAGAAATTGCTCGATCTCGTCCATCCGGTAATCGACTACGAACTTTTGTCCCTGGTGATTTTTGAAAAAACTGATACTTTCCTCCGTAAAAAAGAATGCGATATCAGTCACTTCAATGGAAAGCATTTTTGCGCCTTGCTTCACCAGGAAACGCTTGCGGTGGTCAGGTGCCGGCTGATGGAATTTAAGGTTTTGCAGAATGCTTTCCAGGTTTGCCGAAAGCTCGGAACTGCGGTTGTTTTTCTGCATTCCGGTTAGGTCGTAAAATTTCCGGATGCTTCTCTGCAGATCTTCCTGCTGCACGGGTTTCAGCAGATAATCAATGCTGCTAACCTTAAATGCCTGCAATGCATACTCGTCATAAGAAGTTGTAAAAATGACCGTACTCCGGATCTCTATGCGATTAAATATTTCAAAACTCTGACCATCAGCCAGTTCAATATCCATAAAAATCAAATCAGGCTCGTTTTCGCCGTTATTGCGATTTGAGGCAATCCAGTCCACAGTTGCCGCGATGCTCGGCGTAACCGCCCGGATTACGAATTCGGGAGCGGTTTCTTCCAGGAGCTTGGTCAGTTTACGGACGGCTAGTTTTTCATCCTCGACAATTAAAATATTCATTGGTTTTCGGTTTTTTCGTTCAGCAACGGAAGCATGATTTTAAACTGTTCGGTTCCGGCATAAATGACCGGTTGTTTATCGGATAGTAAGCTGTATTTGGCATAAATGTTCGCGAGCCCGAGTTTGGTGGATTTTACCGGAGTCGATTTTTCCACTACATTATTACAGACTTCCAGCACATCATTTTCGGCGGACCTGATGTGGATGTACAAAGGATTGTTTTCCAGGATCGCATTGTGCTTTACCGCATTTTCCACCAAAAGCTGCAAGGTGAGCGGTGGAATGAACTTGTCGAGATCGGCTTCATTCACTTTAATAAGCAGCTCAACGCCCTGATCGTATCTTGTTTTTAACAGGTGAAAATAGGATCGGATAAACTTCAGTTCCGTCGAGAGTGTGGTCAGCCCATCCTGGTTATTTTGCAAAAGATACCGGTATACCTGCGCCATTTCATCCACGAATTGCTCCGCCCGTTTCGGTTCATCGGTAATCAATGCGGAGAGTGTGTTGAGGCTGTTGAATAAAAAATGCGGGCTTACCTGACTTTTAAGACTCTGGAGCTGGCCCTGCATTCCCGCTTTGCGAATGGCTTCTTTATTGACCTTAATCTCTTTCCACTTTTTCAAAGAATAATTTCCTTCATACAAAGCGGTAAGAATAAGTACCGCGACGGTTTCAAACAAATACACATTGATCATCTTGCCCGCGTCCAGTTCGGCATTCAATGGTTTAAAATAAATGATCAAAAACCCATAAACTGAAACGTAAATAATAGTCAGTATCCAGAATGTGACGGCAGTATAAATGCTGCGCCGCAACGTGGAATGCAGCGACGGATACTTTGAGGCAATGTATTGCGCCGCCCAGTCGTGGGGCACAAATGCGAGGATGGTCATGACCAGTACCATGCCCATTCCGAGGAAAAAGTTGGAGAAGCTGGCAAAAAACGGGTCACCGATCAGCAGGTAACTGATCGTCGGCACGAACCAGGGTACCAGTAATGCAAACATCCAGCGTCCAAAAAGGCTCAGCCAGATCAATTGACCGATTCTGTCAAATCTTAATGCACGGGTCATGTGTAAATCAAAGGCAAAATGACTGAAAAATGAGAACCGGCTTCCTTAACCTGAATTTTCCCCGCCTGATTGAACAGGAACTTGTAACGCGAGATCAGCGCAGCCAGCCCCGCCTCTCCGTGCGACATGCTCACAATGCGTTTCTGCAGACTGTTGGTAACCTGCAGCTGGCCTGTTTGTGTTGTTTTTATCTCAATTTCCAGCGGACGATCCGCCGATACTACATTGTGTTTCACTGCATTATCGATCAGGATTTGTAAAGTGAGCGGGGCGAGCTCGCCGGTGAGATATGCCTCCGCGACATGGATCGAAAAGTGAATGCCGGTTTCATATCTGGTTTCCAACAGGTAAATGTAGGATCTGACAAAACGCAGCTCCGCATCGAGCGTTACCAGGTCATTTTCCTTGTCCGGCCCATACACGTTCAACAGGTACCGATATACTTTCGACATTTCGTCCACAAACTTTTCGGCAGTGGACGGTGCCTCGGAAATGAGTACAGACAACGAATTCAGGCAGTTGAAAAGGAAGTGAGGGTTTACCTGTTGCTTCACCGCGTCCAGTTCCGTCTGCAGTTGCTTCTGTTCCATCTGATTCAATTCCTGCAGATCGATTTTCCATTGACTGAATGCAAAAACGAGCTCGGTCAGGCCCGCTGCGGTGAGCGAGCCCCCAATAATCCCGAAACCCGACCAAAGCGCGGGTGTCAACTGAAATGTATAGCCGAATAAATGAGCTTGATTATAGATCGCCAGCGCAGTAAAAAAAGCGACGATGTTCACCGTTGCAAACATTAAAAACCACGACAAAACCCGTTTAACGGACTGGTTAGGTTCCGGATAAATCATTGCTACGGCCCGGGCAAACTTGCTGTTGACCAGGTAGGAGACCAGGCAAATTGCCAGGTTAAAAAGATTTCCGGCGACGAAAATACGGGCATTTGAAAAATATCTACTGCCCCAAATGATATTCCCGGCCAGCGGCAAAACGCCAGCCAGCACCAGTGCGAAAACCGAAAGTGTGACCCGGTTGTATTTTCCGGAAGCAGGATTGTTATAGAAGGACAAAAATTGTGCTGTCGTCATGTGATCTTTCTGATCCATAAAGTTAGCTCAGAATCGGATTGGCGGCTATGGCACTTCACTGAACAGTAAGTAACCGTCGTTCAATTGTCATTTTACCTCATTCAATCCGGTTCATCGGTTGATCGCGATTGAAGAGAGTCAGGGTAATTTAAATGCCATAATGAAGCCGGAAGGATTCTCTTTCGTACCGCCGACCGACAATGCGACATATTGCTTGCCGCCGCTCAGATAGGTGCATGCAGTTGCATTAGCTACGCCGGGCAGCTCCGTTTTCCAAAGCAGCTTGCCCGTTTTTTTGTCGAATGCACGAAGTTTTTTGTCGTTGGTACCGCTCATGAAAACCAGTCCGCCAGCAGTTACGATCGGTCCGGCAGAACCTTCCTGACCGGTTTCAGGGCCATTTTTACCTTGTCTTTTTTCATCATTACCAACCGTTACCTGCCATTCGTATTCACCGGTTGTCAGGTTTACCGCACTTAATGTTCCCCACGGAGGCCGCAATGCTGGATTACCGTCCGGGTCGCGGAAGTGGCCATAGGCAGTGAGATTCAGGTATTTGTCTGCCCCGGCTTTGGTTTTTCCGGTTTCGAATTTGGTTACCGTAATTGCGCTTTGCTGCTCTCTTTCGTACAAAAAGGCGGTGATCGCCTTCTCTTTTCCTTTGACAATGCTTGCAAATGCCGGCATTTTTCCCGCCCCTTTCTTAATCTTGTCCAAGGCTGCTTCGCGTGTGATCCGGTTCCGCAAACCGATCAGTGAGGGGTAAGTCGGCTCGTCCCCATTTTTGTCTTTTCCATGACAAGCCACACAATAGGTCATATAAAGCGATTTACCCTGCTGAAAAACCGACATATTCTTCGATTCTTCTTCCAGATCGACCTTCTTCATCGACTGAATTTCCGGTGAATCGTTGGATTTTATAAATAAGACACTTGTTTTTGGGTCAAATGCCGCGCCTCCCCATTCTGCGCCGCCGCGGGTGCCGGGCAGCATTAACGTTCCTTTCAGGTCCGGCGGGGTAAAAAGACCTTCGTATCGCATGGACCGGTATTTTTTGACGATCGAATCTCGGCCCGCGTCGGTGTAATGCGTCAGGTCGGCCTCGGACATATATTGCCGGGCAAAAGGCTTTGGTTTTAATGGAAAAGGCTGGGTTGGCCAGGCTTCTTCGCCGGGAATGTTGGAAGCTGGTACTTTGCGCTCTTCAATCGGGAAAAGGGGCTCGCCGGTTTCACGGTTAAAAACGAATATGAAACCGTGTTTGGAAACCTGCGCGACCGCATCAATTTTTTGGCCGTTTTTCTCAACCGTTACGAGGTTAGGCGGGCAGGGGAGATCATAATCCCAAAGATCGTGGTGCACCGTTTGAAAGTGCCAGATGTGTTTTCCGGTGGCTGCGTCCAACGCCACCACGCTGTTTCCATACAAATTTTGACCCTTCCGGTCGGCACCATAAAAGTCATAAGTAGGTGAGCCTGTTGCCAGAAATACCATTCCCCGTTTTAGATCCACGCTCATCCCGCCCCAGTCATTTGCGCCTCCCGCGTATTTGTAGGCATCTTTCGGCCAGGTTTCATAACCCGGTTCGCCGGGTAACGGAATGGTATGGAACGTCCACACCAGCTTGCCGGTCCTGCAATGATAGGCACGGATGTAGCCGGGTTGCGCACCGTATAATTCAGAGACTTCGGCGCCCATGATCAGCAAATCCTTGTAAACGATCCCCGGTGAAGTTGGAATCACAGAAATCGTTTCGGGGTCATCTCTTAACCCCACGTTCATGCTCACTTTTCCATTCTTGCCAAAATCCGCGATCGGTTTTCCGGTTTTGATATCCAATGCAAAAAGGTTATCCCCGCCGGTGACCAGGATCCGTTCTCCCCTACGGTCATCTTCCCAATAAGTCAATCCGCGACTTACCCCGCCACCTTCCGCTCCCGAAAATGGGTCAAACGACCAGATTTGCTCGCCCGTAGATGCATTCACCGCATACACCCAATGCTTTGCCGAAGTCGCATACATCACTCCATCGACAATGATTGGGTTGCATTCCGAGTTCCCGGGACGGGAACCATCTTTCATGTCTTTCAATGCAAAAGTCCAGGCGGGCTGCAGCTGCGTAACATTACCGGTATTGACCTGATCGAGCGGCGAATAGCTGGTACTATGTGAATCGGCCTTGTACACGCTCCATGTCCGACCTTCTTCTTTTGTAGTCTGGTAAGCGACTAGTGCAATAAAGGAAATGATGGCGATCAATGCGCCACAATGATTGGTAAGAAGGCGGGTTTCGGGTTTTTTCATGCCAGGGTATAAGAGCTTCGCAGATTAACTTAGCGTTTATTTGCCGGCCAGCAGACGTTACATCGCGTCATTTCTGCCCCATAGATGGTTTTAATCCGGTATATTTCAAATTGTCCAGCGTAATCCCGGAAACGGATTTGATCGTCAATTGCGACATTGGTTCATCGGGGAAAAAGATGTCCGTCATTATCGTAAGCCCGTGATCAGCAAAGAGCTCGATTGAAGCTACGTCGGCGATCAGCGTAATGTCCATGTACGCATCTTTCGAAAACCGTGGAGCAGAATGTTTTACGCCAAAGCCTTTTTCGAAATCGATCTTCCCAGACTTTGAACGGTCCGTATAATATTGATTTGAAGCTTTATCATAGCCGATTACCATTTCGTTGCCTGCTTTATTGGCAAGTGTAATGGAGAAATCGCCCACACTTTTTGTATCAAAATCCAGGCGGAAAAGACCGGTTGTATTTTTGGTTTTACCGGTCAGGTCAAGCTCACCTTTTACATTTACATTTTTTTGAGAAAAACCTGTGGTGTTTAATGCATTCAATTCTTTTACCGGCAGGGAGGTAAGGTAAATCTCTCGGCCAACCGATTTCAAACCCAGGTCGCGGGCAACCGTATTGGCACTTCTCCAGGGATCGGTCGGAACCTGGTTGGCATATTGCCAGTTACTCATCCAGCCCATTAAAACGCGGCGGTTACCCGTGTTCGAAAACGTGACCGCGGCGTAGTTATCGGCGCCAAAGTCCAGCCATTTTGTTTCTTTGGAATAAGCTTTAAAGTCTTTTCCATCAAAATCACCCAGAAAATATTGTCCCGCAGAACCTTTGTTCGGCCCGCCAGGATTGATGTTTACGATCAAAACCCAGACTTCTTTTCCATTATGCATAATCGGAAACAAGTCGGGACATTCCCAAACGCCGCCATGTGAACCGGCATCGACGCCGAATTCACTCTCACGGGTCCAGTCTTTCAGGTTTGGGGATGAGTAAAATGTGATGCGGTCTTTTGTCGCCAGGGTCATCATCCACTTTTTCTGAGGCTCGTACCAGCTCACTTTCGGGTCGCGGAAATCAGTAATGCCAGGGTTCGGGATCACCGGATTGCCACTGTATTTGGTCCAGTTCTTTCCGTCGTCCAGACTATATGCAATGCTCTGGGTTTCGTGTTTCCCGGTTTTTTGCTTTTCAAGGACAGGATCGTGATGTGTAAAAATCGCCACCAGCGGCGCTTTTCCATCTTTTCCAAAACCAGACGTGTTTTTTGCATCCACCACCGCGCTTCCCGAAAATATGTAACCCAGACTGTCCGGGTACAAAGCGATCGGCTGCTCCTGCCAGGAAACCAAATCCTTGCTGGTAGCATGGCCCCAATGCATCGGCCCCCAGATCTTATCGTTGGGATAATATTGATAAAACAGGTGGTAAATTCCATTATGAAAAACCATCCCGTTCGGATCGTTCATCCAGTTGGCTTTAGGTGAAAAGTGGAACTGAGGCCTGTATTTATCGCTCAATTTCTGGGCTTTGATGTGCGTTGAAACCAGAAAAGCAGCAAACAGGAATGCGGTAGTAAAGGCTTTGCTCATATTGTTCGGTTTGTTTAATGAGTTCTGGATCAATGCGGTAATCAATGATCTGAGGAAGCAGATCCGGATAAATACTGGTAAATGGCTTCCTGCGATGCAACGCCTTTTTCGGATTGATCGAACCGCTTATTGGTAAGATTCCGGTCGATCAGGACTGCTTTCGCGGTATCCTCCATTTGGAGCGAAATGAGGTGCATGAGTTCGTGCTTTAAATTGTCATCGTAGATCGGGAAACATACTTCAATGCGGCGGTAAATGTTCCGGTTCATCCAATCGGTCGAGCCCATAAAAATTTCCGGTGCGCCATTGTTATGGAAGATGAAAACCCGGCCGTGTTCCAGGTAGCGGTCCACGATCCTTCTCACGGTAATGTGTTCACTCTGAGTAGGTAATCCCGGTACGATCCGGCAAATGCTTCTGACGATCAGATTGATTTGCACCCCCGCATTGGAAGCTTCATACAATTTAGAGATCATCACTTCCTCTTCCAGGTTGTTCAGCTTGATGGTAATTCCGCTCGGCAATCCCTGATTTGCATGGGCAATTTCGCGATCGATCAGTGCTAAAAAGCGGGTCTGAAGATTAAATTGTGCCACAAGCAAGTGTTGAAATGGGATTACATCGGTGATCTCAGGTTTCTTCTTTTTTCTCAGAAATAAAAACAACCTTTCAGATTCGGCCAGCATGGGTTGGTTCGCTGTTAAAAGCACATGATCGGTATAAAACCGGGCGGTACTTTCATTCAGGTTTCCGGTTGCAAACAAGCCCAGAAACGGCAGCGTTTCGTGTTTGCGTTTGACTAATGCCAGTTTTGCGTGAATTTTCAGCGCATTCACGCTATGCACAATTTTTACACCGGCCGACTTCATTTTTTTGCCCCAATGAATGTTGTTGGCTTCGTCAAACCGCGCTTTTAATTCCAGCAAAACCGTTACCTGTTTTCCATTACGCGCCGCACTGATCAGCGCCAGCGCAATCTTCGAATCGTGCGCTACCCGGTACATCGTCGTGTAAATCTCCTGGACGGTCGGATCGATTGCAGCTTCATTGAAAAAACGGAGCACGGTATCGTAACGCTGGTAGGGTGGGTGCACCAGTATATCGCGATCCGCGAGTTTTTCAAACAACGTATTTGTTTGATTATCAGACTTTAATGGATTTACAGCATCCCGGCGAGGATAAGAAAGTGAGGCGTCCCAAATGGGCAGCGAGGCGAGGTCTTTCAGGTTGTGATGTTCCCCGCCTGCCACTACCGAGGTACTTTTCAGGTCCAGGGTATCAATGATGTTTTTTAAATGACGCGGGGGCAAACCGGGCTGGTATAAAAATCGCGTGGCATATCCCAAATCACGTTTGTTGAGCTGTTTTTCGAACTTTTCAGTGATATCTTCTCCATCTTCATCCACAAGATCAAGCTCGGCATCACGTGTGACTTTTATGTTATAAGCTTGTATGTTGACCGCCGTTGGGAAAAGACTTTTCAGGTTTTGTTTGATGATATCTTCCAAAAAAAGAATGTAATCCTGGTTTTCGGATCTGACCTTATAGAACCGGCTGATGTGGTTGGTAGGTACATTCACCAGTGCAAGACGTTCCCCGCCGGGTTCGAGATTGAGAATTACAGCCAGATAGAGCATATTATTTTCCGGAAAAACAACATTGCCGCTATCCAGAAAAACAGGCTGCATCAAACCTGCGACCTGGGAAAAAAAGTATTCGTTGACGCGGGGAAGCAGGATATCGGGAATCTTTTCGCGATAGCAAAAATGAAATCCCAATGTATCTAACTCAGGAATAATGGAGTTGACCAACACTTCCCCGTAGCGGTTCTGCTGAATGTCAATAATGGACGACGCTTGTTCGAAAATACGGTCACTTTGCGCCCCGCCCGCTTTTTTTTGCAAAACCGGCATGCGGACCCGGTAAAATTCGTCCAGGTTAGAAGAGTAAATGGAGAGGAACCGGATCCGCTCCATCAAAGGCAGCGACTGGTCCTCGGCCTCCATTAATACCCGTTCATTAAAGGAAAGCCAACTGATGTCGCGATCAAAAAAGCGGTATTCGGCCATGTTTCGGAGATTGGTGCACTAAAATAGTTCTTATTCCGAAATCATGCTGCGTTTAATTCAATTCCCTCACCACTGAAGAATTTCAGGCGTTATCCAGCAAAAAGCCGGGATCCACACCAAGTTTTTGGTAAACCGCTTTCAAAAATGAAACATCCGGCTCGCGTTTGCCATTCAGGATCTGCGAAAGTTTTGGTTTCCCCAGGCCCAACATGTCAGCCAGCGCCGCCTGCGTTAATTTGAGCTGAAAGCGCCGGAGCTCAACCATTTCGGGGATGGTTTTGGGTTTTGGGAGCGGATAGTGATTGTCTTCAAACTCTTCCGCGGCAACTGCCATTTTCCGCAGTTTCCATTCTTCGTTTTTGGAAAGATTGCCTTCTCCCTTGTTCATCAGCGAGAAGATTTCCTTCATCGCTTCTGTATATTCGACCTCACTTGTATATGTGATCTTATCTTCTTTCATAACCTAGTTCTTAGGAGTAACCGTTGATGCATTTACCTTATCATATTCAGCATGTGTACCTATAAAAACGATGTAAATGGTCCTTACATTAAAATGAATTTTGGCAATCAGGCGGTAATCATTGCCTTTAATATTGAATACATACCGGTCATTTCCAACAGAATCGACGGAGGCAAAAGTCCGTTTAACCTCTGCGAAATTGGACCAATCTGCCGCTTTTGAATGCTTGTACCAATTGAGGAGTGCGTCGGTTGAACGCGGCTCTGTTTCTGAAAAAGCATTAATGATCCGTTTGGAAAGAATAACCATAGGCGAGTGTGTGATACATACACAAAGGTGAATATAAATTTCTGTTTATGAAATAGCGTTTCAATATTTGAAATTAGCATTTTTCATTCGGTCGCCAGATAATCTCAGGCACGGTTTTATATGTAACCGTTGTAAATTCAACTTCATCAACAAAATGAAAACACAAGAAAACAACACAGGAAACGAATCGATCGACGTTTTAGGGGATCTATACATGGAAAACACAAACCCATTTCAGCGGAATGCATCCTTTCAGGGTGAATCCAAAACTTCAAAGCCCGGGAAACGGCCAAGGATACTTAAACCACTTTATTCCGTTCGTTTATCCTGAACGTTAAAACAGAGGCTGCCAGGGTAGCCTCTGTTTTAGTTTTAACGACTTAGTACGCTTCCGTACACGAATGTTCGGATCCGAACAAAAAAAATCTCCAAATCTTTTGTAACTAACTGAAATTTCGGTAGTTACCACGAGGCATAATAGTTGCAGCGACGTTTTAACCCTAATGATCACGTCATGCTAAAAAACTACCTCGTTCTCGCATTCCGCAATCTCGTAAAAGACAAGTTTTATAGTTTCATCAACATCCTCGGCCTCACCATCGGTGTGACTTGTGGTATGTTGTTATTTCTGTACGTCTCAGATGAGCTGAGCTATGACCGTTATCATGAGAAAGCAGACCGGATTTACCGCATCGTATCTTATATCAGAGAACCGGATAAAATCAATAAATGGGTGAGTACCCAGCCGCCACTGGTAAAAACCTTGAAGCAGGATTACCCGTTTGTGGAGAGTTATGCGCGGTTTTTCGGCAATGGACGCGTGATGTTCAGACTTGGGGAAAAGCGGTTTTATGAGGAAGATATCTATTCGAGCGACTCGACGGTTTTTGATATTTTCACCCACAAATTCCTGGAAGGTGACCCCAAGATAGCGCTCGACCAACCCGGCAGCATCGTACTGACCGAGAAAGTAGCGAAACGGTTTTTCGGAAACGGCAACGCATTGGGGCAGGTTTTGAGGACGGACGACAGCACTTCGTATAAGGTTACAGGTGTGATCGAGGATGTGCCTAAAAATTCGCATTTCACTTTTAATGCATTGATGTCACTCAACCCGAATCAGCGTAATGCGGACGGTTGGGGCGGGTTTTACATCAACAGCTACCTGCTTCTTTCTCAAAACGCCGACATCAAAAAGCTGGAAGCTGGCTTTCCACAGCTATATGAAAAATACATGTCGTCCATTTTCAAGAGAATGGGCATTCACATTACCTATCAAATGCAGCCGCTGACAAGCATTCACCTGCATTCACAATTTGATGGAGAGACAAACGGCAATATCGGCTATGTGTATACTTTTAGTGCGATTGCTTTCTTTATGTTGCTGATAGCCAGCATTAATTACATGAACCTTGCAACTGCGCAATCAGCCCGCCGGGCGAAAGAAGTGGGGTTACGCAAAGTAATGGGTTCACTGAAAGGCGCCTTGATCGCCCAATTCCTTACTGAATCTGTACTGATCACCATGATCTCGCTTGTGTCCAGTTTGGTCCTGGTGGCCGCATTACTACCTTTTTTCAATACCGTTTCGGGAAAAGAAATTGGCTACCTCGAATTGCTCACGCCTAAATTCCTGTTGATCGGTTTGTTCATTGTGGTATTTACCGGCTTGATCAGTGGGAGTTATCCGGCATTTTATTTGTCAGCGTTTGAACCGGCCGAAGTTCTGAAAGGCTCATTTAAAGCACGCGGTGGCGCTTTTTTCAGAAAAGCATTGGTTGTCACGCAGTTTTCGATATCAATGGTCATGCTGATCTGCACCTGGATCGTGTACCAGCAGCTGAACTACATGCGGAGCAAAGACATGGGTTACGACCGGGAGCAGGTACTAACCATCAATTACCAGGGAAACCGGTCACCGGACAAGTATAATGCATTCCGAAAATACCTGATCGACAATCCAAACATTGAAAGTGTGGCGTCGGCTTCTTCTCCCGTGAGCAACATTGGCGGCCGGATTATTTTTACCGTCGAATCCAGTACAGGTATGAAGGAAATGGCATTTAAACCGACGCAGGTCGACCATGACTATGTGAAAACGATGGGGATGAAAATCGTGAACGGACGTGATTTTTCACTGGATTTTCCGGCCGACACAAGCAATGGCGTACTGATCAACGAGGCAGTAGTAAAACGGATGAACTGGAAAGAGCCGATTGGCAAGAAGGTGATGCTGGGAACGGTTTCGCCGGACGGGAAAAACAATCCGCCAACCGCGCAGGTCGTCGGCGTGGTGAGGGACTTTCACCAGCAGTCACTTTATAATCCGATCGAGCCGCTTATTATGGTTTACCAGCGCGCTAACCCAGTAATTCACATTAAAATCAAAACAAAAAATACAAAAGAAACACTTGGTTTCATTGGTCAGAAATGGGCGGAAATTTATCCGGACCGGTTGTTTGAATACCGTTTTCTGGACCAGGATTTCGAATCGGCTTATGAGGCCGACGAGTTGCGCGGGAAGATTTTTACCGCATTCTCCGCATTAACCATCCTGATCGCGTGCCTCGGGCTTTTTGGTCTGGCCACTTTCACAACAGAACAGAGAGTGAAGGAGATCGGCGTCAGGAAGGTACTCGGCGGTTCCGTTTCGAGTGTGGTTTTGTTGTTATCGAAAGACTTCACCCGACTGGTTTTGTTCTCATTCCCGATCGCTATTCCCGTTGCCTATTTTTCAATGGATAAATGGCTGCAAAGTTTCCCATATAAGGCGGGCATCAGTCCCTGGATCTTTGTGGGTGCCTGTATTGTGACCCTTGTGATCTGCTGGTTGACGGTTATTTATCAGTCACTTAAAGCCGCGCTCGCTAATCCGGTGAAGTCGCTTCGTTCTGAATAATTGATTCCGTGGCAGGCAGTACTATGATGACAAGAAGTGGTGCCTCGATTTGCCCTCAATTTATTGGAAAAAAACACTTACCGTATCCTTCGGAAAAGTGAAGATCTCTGGTTCGGGAAACGCCAGCCCGAAAAAATCAATTTTCATTTAAAATAATAAGAAACATTTCTTAGTTATGTAAGAAATGTTTCTTATGTTTGGCTTATGAAAAATAATACCGCGAAAAATCCTGAAAATCAGGAACCAACGAAGTCGGAACTCGAAATCCTACAGGTACTCTGGGAGTTTGGCCCCTCGACGGCCAGGTTTGTGAATGATCACCTGAATGCAAATAAAAGAGCCGTGATTTATATGTCTACGCTCAAACTGATGCAGATTATGGTCGAAAAAGGACTGCTGACAAAGGACGAAAGTCAGGTGAAACACATTTACACGGCCGCGCAGGAAGAGTCTAAAACGAAGGATTTGCTGCTGAACAAAGTGGTCGATACCATCTTTAACGGGTCGGCCGGGAATCTTATGATGCAATTGCTGGGCAACAAGAGAATGTCGCAGCAAGAAATGGAGACTTTTAAAGAACTGATCAAAAAGATCGACCAAAAATAGCGGGCTATGGAGCTATCATTTTTTGAGCATATGGTTGATAATCAATCGGTAAAAGTGATTTGCTGGACGCTGGTGCATTCAGTTTGGATCGGTGTACTGGCAGCTGCTCTGGCCGGCTGCGTGTTGGTCGCAACGCAAAAATCATCGTCTGGTCTGAGATATAACTTGCTGGCGACATGCCTGGTTCTGTTCACACTTGCGAGCGGTTACGTCTTTTACTTAGAATCTGACACCACACCTTCGTTTACAGGTGCCCGTTCAGAGTTTGTGTTTTATCAGAATACCCGTGCGGAAGTCCTGGCGTTTCATACATTGGCAGATGACAGGGATGTGATAGCTCAGATATCCAATGCAATTGATCATTTTTCCGGCTGGATTGTGCTGATTTGGGTTATCTTCTTTGTAACTAAATGCATTCATCTTGCCGGTGGATTGCTCTATGTCGAAAAGATCCGGAAAACGCGGGTACTGCCGGTCGATGCGCATTGGCAGGCGCTGGCGCAAAAGCTGGGTCAAAAAATAGGAATAACGAAAACTGTGCGTGTATCGCAATCCGGGATCGTAAAAATTCCGGTAACGATCGGGCATTTCAAACCTGTGATATTAGTGCCGCTCGGGCTGATTTTACAGTTATCTTCCGGGCAGGTGGAGACGATTTTGTTGCATGAACTCGCCCACATTCGCCGCAGGGATTATCTGGTAAACTTGCTGCAAAGCTTGCTGGAAACCATTTTCTTTTTTAATCCGGGCGTACTCTGGCTATCCGCATTGATCCGCGAGCAACGGGAGATTTGCTGCGACGACATTGTGCTCGCCAACACGTCATTTAAGACCAATTACCTGGAAGCTTTACTTTCCTTTCAGACTTATGATGAACAGAAAGGTACTCCCGCAATGGCATTAAGCCTTCGCAGTAATCAGCTTGCAAACCGTTTAAAACGAATCATTTATCAGAAAAATAAACCTATTAGCATCATGGAAAAAATCGTATTGCTTGCCGGACTTTTAGTGATCTCGGGATTTGGCTATGTCTCGGTAACGTCTCAAAATGACCAGGAAAACGGCTTTCACAACCGCATCGAGAAGAAGGTAATCGGCATTGAAAAGCAAAAAGTAGCGAAAAATGAAATAATCGGACACAAGGAAATTCTGAATAGGGAAACGGAGGTGAACCAGGTTATGGAAATTGTTGAGAAGATGACAAAAGAAGTATCAGTGCATGCACCCGATACAATTTACAAGTTCAAAACCATTCGTTTTGACCACAGTAATGAAGATCGGGCGAACCGGACCATGACGGTGAAGGATTCAGAAGATAACCTCTATGACTTGGAGATCGTAAATAGTAAACTGGTCGCACTTAAAATCAATGGTTCCGCAATCCCTGAAACTGATTTGCCAAAATATACCGGACTTCTTTCACAAGTGGATCAGGCCTGGAACGACTCACAGTCTAGCAAACAACAATTTAAAAAAGAGCAATTATCGAAGTCAGCGGCGGAAAGGCAAGAGTATCTGAATTCGTTGAAGGCTTCGAGCAAAGATGTAATGGATCAAAAAGACAGGAACTGGGCCAAGGATAATACCAACTCGAATAAAAATGTGAACGACTGGTCGAAGGACCGGGAAGGATTTCGAAAAAAGGACACAAAACCTCTGGCCGTACCAAACACAACGGGTGTGAAGCAAATGCCTCCGAAGCAGGATATTTCAGCGGATCAGGCGCGGGTGCGCGGTGTGATCAATGAACTTGTGAATGAGCGGGTTATCGCGAACCCGCAAGAGATTGAATGGTTTGGGTTGAGTGATGATGAGCTCATCGTAAATGGTAAAAAGCAACCGGCAGAACTGCAGAATAGGCTGAAACTGCAATATAACATCCGGCCGGGGCACGGTTTGTACTTCGGGCCGGTCCGAATGAACGGAACAGGTGTTTTTCTGGACCTGGAAGATCTTAAATAAGCTCCTGCGAATTCGGGCTGGCCGGCACGTTCGGTCAGCCTTTTTTTTAATTGAGGTAAAAGATGTTTGTCGAAAGCTTTGTTCGTTATATTTACGCGGTTACCAGACAAACCCGTTTTTTACATTGAGGATCAGGGGAAAACAAATCATCGGCCTTTTTCTGCTATCAGTTTTGCTGATCAAGGTTTGCATTATCCCCGTTATTTACCTTGATTTTCAGCTTCGTAAAGACTTTATTGTCGCTACACTTTGTGAAAATCGCAACCGTCCCCAGCTGCATTGCGACGGTAAATGTTACCTCGCCAAAAAAATCGCCGACGCGAAAAAGCAAGAAGAAAAGCAGGCTGAAAGTGACTTTTTAAGCAAATTGCTTTCGGCGCAAACCTCCGTAAATGGTATGTTTTTCGCCAGTATATTCAGCGAAAGCATTGCCTGGGATATCGAAATGCCGGTGAAGTTCGATTACAGCAACGCGCTGAATGCCTCCGATTTCACCAGGGATTTCTTCCACCCGCCACTCCGCTAGCAGATTTTCCTTCTTTTTTTTATCCACTATTAATCATTCCTGGCTGCTGCCTGCGTTATCATGTTGCAATGCGCAACATTGATGTCGGCTGTTTCGGGACCTTATATATCATGAAAAAAATAAACCTAATACTCCGCGGCATTGCGGTCGCAATTTCCCTGTTCGCATTCATTTCCTGTGACGATAACACCGACAATCCTGTTCCCGAACCGGGCCAGAAAGGGTCGCTCACCATTGAGTTTGACAACGTAGTGGGTGATAAAAACCTGGTTTTGAACGGACCATCAAACCTGAATGCAGTCGGTGAAGACTTTGTAATTACTAAATTCAACTACTTCATTTCCAATATAAAACTTCTGCGCAAAGACGGTACTTCACACGTTGTCCCACAGGATTCGAGCTATTTTCTGGTAATGGAAGATAAAAAAGAATCACAATTGGTGAAGTTGCCAAATGTGCCGGTCGGCGAATATTCGGGGGTGGAATTTATGGTTGGAGTGGACAGCCTGCGAAATACGCTGCCTGTCGAAAAGCGGACCGGCGTACTCGATCCGGGTGGTTCGATGGAAGATGGCATGTACTGGGCCTGGAATTCCGGGTATATCTTCATGAAGCTCGAAGGTACTTCCTCGAAGGCAACTTCCTCCAACGGTAAGTTTTACTACCACATCGGACTTTTTGGCGGTTATGATGTAAAAACGGTCAACAATACGCGCGTGGTGAAACTGGATTTCGGGACATTGAAAGCAAACGTAACCACCGAAAAATCCCCGGAAGTGCACCTTTTTGCCGACGTTCAGAAAGTCTTTAACGGGCCGGGAACGAATGTCTCCATCGCCGCATTTAACAGCATCATGAGTCAGCAACCGGTTAAATCGCAGGAGATTGCGAACAATTACGCCAGGATGTTTTCAGTAGACCACATTCATTAAGTCAGTCAATGGGCATTTTTAACAAAGGATTTCTTGGACTGCTCGCTTTTGCTATGCTTTGCTGCGGCAAAGAAAAGGAACCTGCGCCTGGGCCTGGTACTTCCGGGCCCACACCTTTGTCCTGGAAAAAGCCGGCGCATTTTCCTGATCCGGTTTACGATATGACCAGAAACCCGCTGACCGAGGAAGGTGTGGAGCTGGGCCGTTTTTTGTTTTACGACGGAATTCTCTCGCGCACCGGACAAATCGGCTGCGGAACTTGTCACCAGCAGGTTGCCGCATTTACCCATCACGGTCACGAGCTCAGCCACGGCGTCGACGATTTATTGGGGACGCGCAACTCGCCGTCGGTTCAGAATATGGCGTGGAATCCGTCTTTTTTCTGGGATGGCGGCGTGCATGATCTGGATCTTGTGCCATTTAACCCCATTGAAAACCCGGTGGAAATGGGAGAGACGGTCAAGAATGTGATTACAAAACTGCAGAACACACCATTAGCCGGTGCTAAAAAGCCTGTTGATTATCCCGAAATGTTTAAAAAAGCATTTGGCAGCGAAGAGATCAATACGGAACGGATGATGAAAGCGCTTTCGCAGTTTATGCTGACAATGATTTCCGCCAATTCGAAATACGACTATTATGTAAAAGGGGATGCCTCGGCATTGAATGCGCAGGAAAAGGCGGGGATGGTGCTGTTTCAAAGTAAATGCGCATCGTGCCATACCGGCGAGCTTTTCACCGATTATAGTTTTCGGAATAATGGACTGGTTCCGATGAGGATCAATGATGAAGGCCGGTTTGCAATTACAGCAGATGCGGCGGACAAACATAAGTTCAAGGTGCCGAGCCTTCGAAATGTGGGACTTACTGCGCCTTATATGCACGACGGCCGGTACCATAGCTTGCAGGAGGTACTGAATCATTATTCGGATAGTGTGCACCAATCCGAGACGCTCGATCCGCTTTTGATCCAGTCGAACGGGAAACCGGGCATTGCGCTGATGGATTCGGAAAAACAGTCCATCATCGCATTTCTAAACACGCTGAGCGATGACCAGTTTAGTAAGGAAGCCAAATTGTCGGACCCGGGAGTCGGGACGTCATTCTAATTCAACAGACTATATGAAACTCAAATATATTTTTCTTAGCTTTTTCATGGCTGCATTCCTGGATGTAAATGCTTGTGATATATGCGGTTGTGCCAATAGTGGCGCTTATTTCGGGTTGCTGCCGCAATCGCATAAGTCGCTGATCGGTGTCCGGTACCAGCGGTTGAACTTTGTGACACATGCCGACAGCAAAGTTTTGAGAACGCAGGAGCACTTTAATGTAGGCGAGGTCTATGGGCGCTTTTTTCCGGTGAAACGTGTCCAGGTAATGGCATTTGTACCTTACCGGGTGGATCGCCAGGTCACTTCGGCAGATACTAAAAAGCAGAACGGACTGGGTGATGTAACGATACTGGCCAACTACAACCTGCTCAACACCTTGATGGACAAGGAAGAATCGGGGGCATTTACCCACACCCTGATGGTAGGCGGCGGGCTGAAAATCCCTACCGGAAAGTTTAAGTTCGATGAAAATAATACACTGCAGGTAGCCAATGCAAATTTTCAGCTCGGTACCGGCAGCACGGACTTCATAGTCAATGCTTTTTACACGATCAATAAAGACCAATGGGGATTGGCTACGAATGTTTCACGCAAATTCAATACCACAAACTCCCAGGATTACCGTTTCGGCAACCAGCTTTTTGGTACTGTGGATCTGTATCGTTCATTCAGGATAGGAACCATTTCGGTTACTCCAAGTGTGGGGGTTTACGGTGAAAGCTCGGAACACGGTGTTAAAAATGGCGACGTATTGGAAGAAACGGGCGGAAAGCTGCTGAATGCGACTGCCGGGCTTACCTTTTTTTCAAACAAATGGACACTGGGGATCAATGGTCAAAAACCACTGGCCCAGAAAAGCTCGTCCGGCCACGTGATTGCAAAAGAACGGGTTTTGGTGCAGGTGGGGTTTTTGTTTTAAAAATGGGGCAAACGTTATGACTTAACGAGCTTTCCTTCAATCGAGTCATCCATCGTTTTTCCGACGGCTGCGCCGATGAGGGTTTTTGCAAATGCAATCGCATTTCCATGCTTGTTGTCCCAGTAATATCCTTCCCGCGTCTCTACTTTAATGGCCGTAATGCGCGGATCGTCAATTCCTTCGGTGAACCAGGTTTTCAGAATCGGCTCCCACAATTCCTTGATCACTTCTTTATCCGTCGTGATCGTTGCATGACCGTAAACACTGAGAAAGTCGGAATACTTGGAGCCTTGAAACAGTAAATGAACGCCCGGATCGTTTTGAATATCCAGATTCTTGTGGCTGTCGCTGGCACTTAAAAACCAGAAATTCCCCTCTTCATCGGCTTTTTGGATCGACATAGGTCTTACGTTCATCGGTTTGCCGGCCGACATTCCTGTGCAGAAAAAGCAGGTATTGGCATCCTTGGCCATTTCCTTGATTTTAGCACTGGCTTCTTTTCCGAAAAGGTCTTCGCGGTTTTTTTCTTCTTGTTGTTGATTGATGCTGTCCATAGTTGCGCATATTATTTTAGTATACAGCAACAAAGATCATTCCAGAAAAAAAACTACATTGATTTCCAAAGATTCAAAGTATGCCAAAACGAACGCTCGTCCTCTGGTTTTTCATCCTGTTAAAGTTTAGTTTGCATCGACTCATTCTGTCGCCGGCTTATGATCTGCACCGGGACGAATTCCTGCATTTGGATCAGGGTAAACACCTCGCATGGGGCTATTTGTCCGTTCCCCCGTTTACTTCCTGGAATTCCTATCTGATTCTTTTGTTGGGCAATTCCGAGTTTTGGGTTAAATTCTTTCCCGCCCTTTTTGGTGTTCTGACACTTGTCGTGGTATGGAAAGCGATTGAGGCATTGGGCGGGGACCTTTTCGCGCTCGTACTGGGCGCAACAGCCGTTACCTTATCCGTTTTGCTCCGGTTAAACCTGCTTTACCAGCCCAATTCCGTCGACGTGCTCAGCTGGACGCTGATCTATTTCTGTACGCTTCAATACATTAAAACCGAACAAAATAAATGGCTCTATTTCGCGGCAGTGGTTTTGGGTTTTTCTTTTTTGAACAAATACAATATCCTGTTCCTTGTCGCGGGACTCGGGCCGGCTTTACTAATCAGTCCTCACCGCAAGATCTTCATAAACAAGGCATTATACATTTCAGCGCTGATCGCACTTTTGATGGCGTTGCCAAATCTAATCTGGCAGTATCAGAATGGTTTCCCGGTAATCCATCACATGGAGCTGCTGGCCGACACACAGCTGGTCAATGTAAACCGGTTGGACTTTCTGAAAGAACAGGTGATCTTTTTTATGGGTGCACAGTTCGTCATTCTGGCCGCATTTGTTTCGTTTTTCATTTACCCCCCATTCCGCAAATACCAGGTTTTCTTCTGGTCGTTTGTTTTTACATTAGCCATTTTCATATACCTCCGCGCCAAAGGATATTATGCTATCGGCTTGTACCCGATCTTTCTCGCATTCGGTTCGGTTTATCTGGAAGGTGTTTTGGTCAAAAAGCTTTACTGGTTCCGGGTGGCGGCTGTGCTACTGATCGCGGCGTTTTTTGTTCCGATGTACCAGGTTGCATTTCCGTCGAAAAGTCCGGACGAAATCGCTAAAAATTCGAAGCCTTACCGGGATTTCGGGTTGTTGCGATGGGAGGATGGGAAAGATCATGAACTGCCGCAGGACTTTGCCGACATGCTGGGATGGAAAGAGTTAGCCCAAAAAGTTGATGCTCAATATGCGAAGATCCCGGATAAAAAACATACGCTGGTATTGTGCGATAATTATGGCCAGGCGGGTGCAATCAACTATTATTCGCGTTTTGAAAACATAGGCGCAGTAACCATGAATGCCGATTACATCAATTGGATCCCGTTGGATGAAGAGATTAAAAACATCATCCTTGTCCAGAATGCGGATGACGATGATAAAGAGCGGAAAAGGGAGCAGGCATTTTTCAAGAGTATCCGGCAAACAGGTAGCGTTGAGACAAAATATGCGCGTGAAAAAGGTACCAGTATTTATGTGATGCTGGACGCAAAAGTTTCCATTAATGCAATTTTGAGAGAGGATATCGAGAAAAATAAATGGTAATTACGGAGTCACTGAGCCGCAAAAAAGTTTACATCAACCATACCTGCTTTCGATTTTGTTAATTTCTTCGTAGCATTAGAAGTTAACCAGATCACGTTCCCTCCATGTACAGTTCTTCCGATTTGCCTGCGCTCTGCGGCTTTTTGGCTAAAGGCGCTATCACCGTAGCAACAGAGTCAAGCTCGATGGGCCTATTGCTTACCGTTTCGGCTGCCTCGAAAATTCTCGAGAAAGCTGCCCCGGATCTTGCTGAGCACGTATTCGTTGCATTTGAGTATGAAAAGTTTAAAGAACTTCTCATTAAAACCCACCCGAACGACCTTAATCATGATCTGGATAAGCTGATAAAACGCGCGATGCTCAGGGCGGTCGGGTTTATGAAGCGTATGTATGTGGAAGAACAGGAAGCCGACCTGTCGCTTCTGCAAAAGTTGCGAAATCCGTTTGAACCCATTAAAACGGTGCTGGACAATTTTTCCAAAGACCTCAAAGCCCAATTCGATTCTGAGACATTCAAAAAGGAGGAACTTGAAAGCTATCTGGCCGGGGAATCGGCGCATTGTTTTGAGCGGCTGATCAACTACCTTTTTAGCCTGGCAAATGTAGACGAATCGCACGAAGAGATCGTGAAACTGCGGGAGTACATGGAGGCAAACCTGCCTGTCATGTTTGACCTTGCGTACAAAGAAGAACTCAAGAACAAGGAAAATGACAGGGCATTTAAAGCTTTCCAGATCTGGGCGCTGGAAGAAGCCAACAAACAGCAGAGGGAAGTTCTTCTAGGCCAGGGAAAAAGCCTGGAATTCAGCAAAAAGATCCTGGAAGAAATAGAAATCTTGAAATCCGGAAAATCCTCTTCTTTTGAAAACCAACTTAAAGAAGGGTTTGAAGATCAAATTTCTGAAATCAAGAAGGCGGTTAATGCGGAATTCAAAAGGGTATTTCCATACCTCAGGGAGATATTTGATGTACTGGAGGTGATCGCGAAAGATACCGCGTTGATTCCTGAGATAGGCGAAAAAATCGATACTCTCGCTGACACACTCGGTGAGATACGGAAGAGTCTTTCGAAGGTGGATTTACCGGACGGATTTCAGGTTCTCGTACACGTTCCGGCACCTGTTGAGCAGGATGAAAAGGCGGATCGCAAGCCTAAAAAGTACGGAGAGTATTTGTCGAGTGAAAATCTCCCGTATATAAGCCGCAACACATTTAGCAGGGAGCCGGGCGTTAGTGCCGCTTTTTATACAGAAGATTACATTGTAAGAAACCTTGTCGATTCACCGAATGACCGTTTTGACGGATGTATCATTTCCGGCCAGGGTGGGATTGGTAAAACCAGGCTGATGTTCGAACTGGGGCATTTAATGGCAGGGGAAGGCTGGCAGGTTATCCGGGTACAACCGGGCGACTGGTCTTTCGACAAACTGAAAAAGTATCTGGAATCGGCTCCACGAAAATATCTGCTGCTGTTCGACTACATTGAGGAAAGCGCTTTTTTTTCGGCAAAACTGGCTTCGGATCTGATGAATGGCATTTCCGGGCTGACTGTCAAGGTGTTGGCCAACTGTCGCGAGACATACCGTGGCAGCTCGAAATTTCCGGAGGAGCATTATTTTCTGGATATAAATCTGGAACAGAATGCTGCGGAAGAAAGAAAGTATCAGAATTTTATCATTAAAGGTATTATTGGCGGGATCAGTATCAAATTCGACTATAAGTATCAGGATTTCTTTATTCTTAAACCGTCTTTCGCGGTGTTCCTGCGATTTCTCCACGAAAACTTTCCGATTGGGGAGGATAGGGAGTTAACACAGATTCCGGCATCTCTGGGATTCAACGTGTGGCTCAGGAAGCGGCTGGCGCTGACGCTCGGGACAAGCGATTTTATAAAAATTGAAGAAAACGTGCTCCGGGTTTTCGCATTGCTGCCTGCGGATGGCGAAACGCTGGACGCTTTGTACGATTCCAATCTCGGCACATATCTCAGTGCATTAACCGAAGATGGTTGGATAGAATACACCGATAATCAAACGCTCAGGCCCATTCATGATACCATTGCGGACGAGGTTTTGATCAGTCACCTGAAAAGAAAAAAGGCACTTCTGGATTCCGAACTGAGAGTCATTTTTAAAATGGCGGTCACGAACGGGCTGGTCAACAGCTTTATCAGATCCATGGAACGGATTGTAGAACAAGAGTTTATGCGGGATAAAAGTGATTTTTTCTTTAAAATGCTCGATCAGTCGATCCGTGACAAAAGCATTGATCTTAAATCGGTTAACTACATTATTGGTGTCACTTCTCTTTTGACGGAACCGGACCGGATACAATTGCTATCCACCCACGTCGATTTTTTTGCCCCGTACATTCAAAGCATGACCTACGTCTATTCCCTCGGTTTTGCAATGGCTAAACTGAGTAAGGTGAAAGAAAATGCAAAATATGAGCCCGCTCTAAAAATCCTGTTCGACACGTGGTATGAAGCAAACCCGTCATTCACGGACGACGCCAAATTGTCTGCGAACATCCTGTCCAGAAGTATCAAATTTTTCGGCATCAATGATTTTGCCAAAAATTTCGCCATTGATTATTTACAAAAACATGCCGAGAAGAAAAGCGCGAGTTACGTCATTCAGACCTGGCTCGACGCGAACGGAGACACGACGGTTATTGCAAAATACGTTTATCAATATCTCTGGAAAAACGCGGATGACCCGATTGTCGGGTTTGTGCTGCTGCCCTGGCTGGAGTTGAATGGGAACCCTGCCGCGGTACAGCGATATGTCAGACAATATTTGCTGGCACATGCGGGGGAAAAGCAGGCGAGCTTTATGCTTCAGGCCTGGCTGGATAAGGATGGGGACCCGGATTTTATATGGCCGTTTGTAGATAAGTATCTGAGGGACCGGTATCGGGAGGATGCCGCTCCGTTTCTGTTGTCCGCATGGATGAACAGAACCGGAAAGCATCAGCTTGTCGCAAAGTATGTAACGGAAAGTTTGAAATATCAAACCGAACAACGTTTTGCGAATCCGTTATTGCAAAGCTGGTTAAAATGCGGGGGGAGTCCCGAGATGGTCGAAACTGCTGTGGTTTTGTACCTGCAGAAGTACTGCAATTTACTTGATACCGGTTATGTGATCAAAGCCTGGCTTTCGAAAGGCGGGAGACAAGAACCTGTTAAGGAACATATCCTGGCGTATCTGCGCCAATTCAGTCAAGATTTTCAAATGTTGCAGCAGGTTGTTGACTGCGTAAAAGAACCTGAGGAAATCGCGGGTTATTTTCATGCCTATCTCAATGCGCACAGTGAAGATTCGAATGCCCGGGCGGTGATATTGGTATGGTTGAAAAATAAATGGTCTCCTGAAACGATCTTGCCGTACGTGAAACGCCACCTGGAAGTGCATGCGGAAACGGATGAAGCAAGCTTTGTAATAAAACCCTGGCTTGACGCTGGCGGAAACCCGGATGAAATCGAGGCGCCGTTCCGCAGGTTTGTAGGCAGCCATAAAGGGACCGAAAACATGCGTTTTACGATCCAGGATTGGTTAAACCATGGCGGTAATCCCGAGGCGGTAGAAGCATGTGTGGTTGATCACCTTACATGGTATGGAAATACCATTGACGCAAGACATGTGCTTTCTGCATGGCTGCAGAAAGGTTCAAAACCAGCTCTTATCTTGCCTTATATCAAAACGTACATCGAAATTTACATCGATCAGCGCAGCACATCTTATGTAATCGCGGAATGGCTGAAAACCGGTGTGCAAAATGTTGATATCGAAAAAATTATCTCGAAATCGAAATCCGGTGGAACCGATCAGCAGCAATGGTCCAATGCCATGAATGCGTTGCGCGAGGCAAAGGGTAGAAATAGCGAGGCGATCTGGGAGCAGGTAAAGCATCTGATCGAACGACATACAGGTGATTGGTCGGTGCATCACCGCATTCAGGATTGGTTTAAACACGAGGGACGTGTGCAACTGGTCGAACCGTCGGCGGACGTGTTTCTTGAGCAGCACGTCGGGAATGCCAACTGTCATTATATTCTGCAGGAATGGCTCAACAGGAGAGGTAACCCCGACCTTTATGTTAAACATGTGACCCGGTATCTTGATTTACATCTGGATAAGGCATCGTCACAATATGTCCTTTCGGCGTGGCTCAAAAGCCCCGGCGACAAAACGCTCATTAATCCATATTTCCGGAAATTTCTTGAAATACATCCGGACAAGCTTATTGTGGGGTACCTGACCTGCGACTGGCTGAAAACAGGCGGAGAGCTGGAAGGGTTAGAACCTTACATTGTCCATTTTCTTACGCTCCACAAGCTAGACACCGACCTGAATAACACGCTGATCGATATGTGGCTCACCCGGGGCGGGGATTACCGGAAGATACAGTCCGACATTGAGAGCAATTTAAATGGAGGTATTGATAAAAGAAGTACCAAACATGCCCTTCAGGCCTATATCAACAAGTTGGAGGATATCCAGCCCATCGAGGAGTTCGCAATCCGGTTTATGGCAAATCACATGGATCACGAGCTTACCGTACGTGAGGTACTGGCAACCTGGCTCAGGAAAGCCACAGATCTGGCGGCGATCCAGGGAGTTGTGATGGACTATCTGCGCGCTCATTCGCTATGGATAGAATCGTACAAGATTATGACTTCCTGGCTGGACAGGACCGCAATGCCGGAACCAATCGAAACTTTCGTGACAGGTTACCTCGGTCTGCATGCCGAGCGTATCCATTCATCCTACCTGATTAAAGGGTGGCTCAAAGCAGAGGGAAGGCTCGATGCGATCGAGGAACATGTGCTTCGCTATTTTGCATTGCATGGTGATACGGATGAAGCTTTGAAACTGAGAGAGTTGTGGGCTGCCAGGACGGATGACCTGGCCGGGTGATGCGGAATGCCGACATTATTTTCCTACACATACAACCATCCGCGCTTTGTTGAGCCTCTTTAACCCGAAGACACTAAAAATCACCTTATGACATCAGAGTCGGAGCTTATTTCCGGATGCCTTTTACACGATCGAGTGGCGCAGCGGTTGCTTTATGACCGGTATAAAAAGGCGATGTACACGCTGGCTTACCGCATTACGGGTGACTTTGACAATGCCAATGATGTATTACAGGATGCTTTTCTGGAAGTCTTTCGGCACCTGGACCAGTTTCGGGGCGAATCCACTTTGGGCGCCTGGATCAAACAGATCGTGGTCAGGAAGTCGACAAAAAAGAAAAAGGTCGTAATGTGGCAGAACCTCGACGACTATACCGGCGAGGTGATCGACTGGGGTGACGATGGGATCAATGCGGCGCATTTAGAAACCGCAGTACTTTCATTAGCGGATGGGTTCCGGACGATTTTTGTCCTGGCGGAAGTCGAAGGTTACACGCACCGCGAAATCGCCGTGATGCTGAATATATCGGAAGGAACCTCCAAGTCACAGCTATTTCACGCAAAAAGAAAACTTCGCAGCATGCTTTCCTCGCACTGAAACGATATGGAAAAGAATCATCACATTTTAAAAAAGGCAATTTCTAAACTTCCGGACTACGAGCCCGGGGAAGAGCTTTGGTCTGCATTGAATGAAAATCTGGCGGAACAACCGTTAAAAGCAGCTGTAAAAGAGCTTCCGGAATATGAACCCGACGCATTGTTATGGGAGATCATTTCGCGGAAAACGATAAAAAAACCCACGTTTACCTGGTGGTATGCCGCGGCAATGGTGGTAGCAGGTTTGTCACTCGGTTTGCTGATCTACAAAAATGATGCGCAGCAACAGGTGTCGTACTCCATTGAGAAAGTGGATTCCCGCCTGCAAAATGAAGGCGGACAAGTCACAGACACGCAGTACCAACGTTTAAAAGCGTATTGCGAAATGGAAACACTGGTGTGTAACAGTAAGGATTACAGACGCTTGCAGGAAGAATATGAAAAACTCGATGATGCGTCCGTGCAGTTGCGGCAGGCAATCGGAGAATACAATACGGAAGTTGAGCTCATCCGGCAGGTTACGATTTTGGAAGAACAAAAGGCCGATGTTTTGAATGAAATGGCCAAAATGATTTAAAAATGAAGCATATGAAACCGCTCGAATTTATTTACAGATACAGACTGACTTTACTGGTGATCGCATGGATCGGAATCGCGGGGCAGGCAAATGCGCAGGGGGTTTTACAGGTTGCGACAAAAACAATTGAAAAAACCATTGGCAGCCCCACTGTACGCACACTTTACATTACTGCGGAAAAGGCGGACATTGAAATGACAACCTGGAACAAAGCGGAAATCACCATCGTACTCGAACTTTCGGCGAGGCATCCTGATAAAAACATAGCCGCTGCGGACCTTTCCAAGGTACAGTATATCGCGGACCGAAACGGCAAAGATTACTTTCTGAGAAATTACATAGTACTGAAAGATGGCGAAAACAAGCCCATATCAAACGTGAAAGCGCGGTATGTGATCCATTTGCCGGCCTCCTGCGCGGTGGACCTCAAAAATTCGTTCGGCACCATTACACTCAAAGGTCTCACCAACAATATTCAGCTCAAAGCCGATTTTTGTACGACTAACCTCGTCGATCTGAGGGGAAAAGGACAGGTGAGTACTTCTTTCGGGGAGCTCAAAGGAACGGATATCTCGGGCGTTTTTACCTTCACGAGCGATCACACCAGGCTGCATCTGAACCAGGTTGCGGGGGTGATCAAGCTGGATGCGGATTATGGGAATGTGGAGATTTATCCGACCACGGGTCTGACCAGTCTGGGTATAAGATCTAAAAAGGCAGAAATAACGCTCCTGACAAAGAATTGGCAGATCTTTGATTATACCATTCAAAGTGCGTACGCCACCATGAAACTGCCGAATGGCTTTAAATGGAAACGCAACACGGCCGACTTCAAAGACGCATTCTTCAAGCGAAACCAATTGGCTAATGTCGATATCAACGCCGAGTTTGGCAATGTAACGATCAGGTAACCCGCACTTTTAATCTTTCTTTTATGAAAAAATATCTTTGGTTGCTTTGCATTCAGAGCATCATCCAGGCATCCTACGCGCAGGATAGTGTGAATGTCTTGTTCTCTCAAGAATCAGATACCCTTGTAAAACAGCGATTTATCGACCGTTACGACAATGTTTTTATGACAAAAGTGCCTACCCGGCAGATGTTTAAGGTAGGTTACCAGGGCTCCGAAGTACAGGGAATGGGCATAAACTTTTCCTATGAATACAAGTTGCTTCCATCCTTGTCCGTCGAAGCTGCCTTATTCGCACAGTTCAGCAGGTTCAATGGAGGAATGGCGAACGAACTGCTTCACTTCAACTGGAAACAGGTAAATGTCTGGGCAAATGCAAAGGCGCGATGGTATTACAATATGAATAGCCGGATTGAAACGGGGCTGAATGCAAACAATTTCAGCGGGCCCTACGTGGCTTTTACCTATGACCAGTCCCTCTATCTTCGCGATTCATATAGTAATAAAAACACGGGCCGCATCGGATTATTATATGGTTTTCAAAGCCGCTTTTTCAACCATGGGTTTGTAGATTTCTCGGTCGGGGTATTTAATAAAGAAATTGGGCAGTTCACATTTTTTGAAGATACCAAAGCTTTTTGGAAGCCGGATAATTTCATCCTGGGTACCAATCTGAACATCGGCCTGGCAATCGGAGACTGGAAAAAAACCACGGCCGCTCCATTTTGCGATGTCATTTTTTGTGATGAATTGGTGAAAGGTCAGTGGAAGGTTCAAATGCCGAATATCAGCATTGGTGTGAGAAATCAAATCGTACGGACGGAGGTGGACTACGAGCGAAAGCTGGGAAAAAGCCCGCTTTCTGTACAAGGTGGCGCCGGCATGTCGCTCTATAATAGTACCCGGTACCAATCGATGCATGACAGGTACTTTTCGGTTGGGGCAAATGCGCAGTTTCGTTATTACTTCCTGAGGAACCTCATGGAGAGACGCGGCAAAGGCGCCAGCGATCTTTCAGGGCCGTATGCCGGGGTAGAAGGAGGTTACGGGATATATTTTTCGAAAAGCCAGTTTAATTACCAGCCGGAGTTCAACAGCAATACGAAAACACGTAGTTGGAATACATCCTTGTTACTCGGTTACCAGCAGCGTCTTTTCAGCAGGATTTACATCGACGCGAGTCTCATTTACATGAAAGGCTTTGCTTCCGGTACTACTTATCCGGGTCAGTCCAAACCTGTTTTCACATCCAAAATGACGGTGGGCTTCACATTCTAACACATGAAAAACTTTTTTCTGACTATCGTTTTAATCCTGCCGTTTGTAGCGTCCCATGCTCAGGATAGCGTTAAGGTGACCTATTCTCAGGATTCGGATACCCTTTTAAAACAGCGGTTCATTGACCGGTACGAAAATGTCTTTATGACAAAAGTGCCAACTCGACATATGTTTAAAATTGGCTTGTCGCAATATTATCAGGCAATTGCATTTCCATTGACCGACGACAAGATCCTGAATAATACGTCTTTGCAGCTTGGGTACGAGTTCAAATTTCTCCCGGCATTTTCCATCGCACTTTCCGGCCATGTTCCGTATTTTGATCTGCATACCCCATTCAAATGGTCCATTCAAAGTACCGTCATCGATGCGCAGCTCAGGTGGTTTATGGATATGCGGCGGCGGATCAAATCAGGAAAAAGCGCCAATAACTTTTCAGGAAACTACTTAGCCCTCTTTTACAACATTCCCGGAACAATAGATGACGATCCTAAAATTGGCTTGAAACTGGGTTTTCAACGCCGGTTTTTGAACCACGGTTTTATGGATTTCTCCATTGCTTTAATGCAGGATAGCCCGTTCTTCTATTACGGCGCATTGGACAACTGGAACATTTCAACCCAGGCAATGGCAGGTTTCGCGTTTGGTGACTGGAAGAAAACAAGTGTCGGGCCGCTTTGCGACGTGTTACTTTGCGACGAATTCATGACCAGCCAATGGAAAGTGCGGGTGCCTGAGATTACGGTCGGCTACTACCTGAACCGGATCCGTGCGGGGGTTGCATTTGAGCAAAAACTGATGGACTCCTTTACTTTGAATTTCCAGTTGGACGCGGCGATGAATAATGGTTTTAACCAACTAAAATACCCCCAAACCATTTATGGCTGGGGAGATGTGCGCTATTCACAGGTTTACTCAAGAGAGAAAATGCTGAACTTTTCCATTCAGCCCCGGTATTATGTTTTGCAGAAAAAACAAAGAATGAAAGGCCGGGGCGGAAACGGGTTTTCAGGTTTGTACACAGGTTTGAATTCCGAATTCAGCTATTACAAAGGCAAACACAGTTTCAGCAATTTCGACACGCCGGATCTGGAAAGAGAAACGACGCTTATCCAGGTCGGCGCATTGGTCGGTTATCAGCTCAGGCTTTTCCGTCACGGCTATTTCGACCTGAATACGTCCTACAATTTCCAGGATCACCTCGGCAGTTCCGAAACTTCCTTCGGTTTCCGCACCAATGTAACTTTGGGATTGGCGTTCTAAACCTTACTTTCTAACAACAATCTTCTGCGTTTGTACACTACCGTCAAGCTGCGTGAGTCTTACAAGATATAATCCGGCGGTGAATTGTTTTACAGGAATGCCTTCCTCCGTCAGTTTCGTAGTTTTAAAAACCATTTTGCCTGCTGCGTCTGAGATCGTTACTTCTTTCAGGTTTTGAATGGACGCGGTTTCAAACAGGATTTTGTCAGCAGTCGGATTGGGGTAAACGGCATTTGCCACGATCTCGAAGTTCGCATTCCGAATTTGTGAAAAAGTAAATGTAGCGTCCTGATCGATCATTTTCAGCCGGTAAAAATTCTGACCGTTCAACGGCTTTTTATCCGTAAACATATAGGTACGAACCGTTGCGCTTTCTCCACCGGAAGCAACTTCGCCGATCCGGTCCCATTTCCTGGCATTACCGCTCCGCTCGATCTCAAACCGGCTACTATTCACTTCCGAGCTCGTTTTCCAGGTCATTTGAGCCACATTACCTTCTTTTTGTACATCAAAATTTTCCAGGACAACAGGGAGTGTGCCGGAATTTTTGAATCGAATGAGGGGATCACCGAGAATGACCTCGCTTTCAATGTAAGACGAGGAATACCGGTATGCGTCGCCCACATTGAAACCTTTTGTAAGAAGTTCGAAGGCTCCATGGTTTTGAAACCGATATTCCAGGCCGCTTGCCCCTCCCACGGTGTACATAAAAAGAAGATCGCTGTATGCGTGCACATTCAGGGTGTTCCCTTTTCCGAGGTATTCACCGGCAAGATAGATGTCGGACAGGTAATTGCCAACGTTACAGGAGCTTAGGTCGATGAGTTGCGTTTTAAGTGCAGGGAGGTTTCGGATATCATCCTTGTTTATCCCAAATGCATGATAATCAGGAGATCCGTGCAGGATTGCACTGAATATTTCATACGATTGGGTTGATAATTTATCCAGAAAATCCGCTTTCCAGATTGCATCGTCGCCCGAATATTCCAGGTCTTTATCCCGGCCATAATTCAACTTCTGAACAGCCGTCCACCGGTCGAATCCAGCTGCCATGTTCATTGCCTGCTGCTCGCTCACGAAAGAGTCAAAAAGCAGGATTTTCTTATCAAAGCTGATCTGATTGGTCCGATAGCGATGCACTTTCGCAAAATAGTTGACGACGTAATTAATCTTTTCATCGGGATTCAGTGCAGGAGCCGGAATCACCATTCCCATGGAGAGAGCGGAACCTAATTGCTGAAAAACGGCCTCCCGAACTTCTACGGGCGGACGAAAACAAGTATTCTGGTATTTGGTATTCTGCAGATAATAGAATTCATCGGCGTAGGTGTAGTGTTTGTACAGTGGAAGGGTGTATTGATAGAAAGTCGGAGATCCCGATGTGAATACAACATTGCCGGATTCATCAAGTAAGTGCTTGAATGACATGGTAGCAGCGTTGTTGCCGATGAAGAACAGATAGGTAAGTTGCTCGGCGCCATATTTCTGTTTAATGGAATTGTATAAAGCTATTTTTGCATAACTGTTATCCTCAATATAGTATTTTTCGACGATAAGGGTTGGGTCGGTAATTTGCACATCCGTCATATATTGATTCAATGCACTTTGAATCGAAGTAGTATTCCTCCATTCCTCGTCGATCACCAATAGCATCTTTTTCGGCATACCCGAAGTAGACGTGGTGAAAGTCACGGGGGATACTTCCGAGCCCGAGCATGGCATACCATCCAGGCCATATACGATGGTTCGAAGCTGGTAAGACTTTCCCGGTTCAAGCCCGGACATGTCAAAACTGAGCGTCCGGCCGGGCTTGTTAATCGCTTTGGTCGAGAGCCACACGCTGTTTACAAATGAAGGGTTGCAAGGTGCGTCGCAGACTGGTTTAGCCTCAAATACGACCGTGAAAACATCGTCAATGTTGACACCAGGGCCAAAAATCATCTTAATGTCAACCGTTGACCATGGCTTTGAAACATTCTGGAATATTTTCACCTGAATATCGTGATCCATCACGCGCGCCCCGGAATTGGGGGTAGTCAGTTCAATGGATTTGTACTGCTTCGTGGCGGAATCCAGTACCATTTGAAAAGATCCCTGTCCAAAGCAGGTGCGGGCTGAGATGAGGAGAATAAATGTGAGCGTGTAGATCGTATTTCTCATGGTCAAGAGGTTTAAGATGATGTATAACCGTCTGTCCCAGAGACACCATAGCCTGCCGAAACGTGGCAAGCGTGGTGAAGTTTTTTAGCCCTGTTTTAAATCTCACACATTACAATCTGAAAAGCTTCTTTGCATTACCATGCAGCAACTTTCTTTCAATGGTTTTGGAGGCCGAAAGCTTCCGGATCTCAGCGATGGTTTGTGCTCCCTGGCATTTTTCGCCGTGGCCTACGTGGTCATCGCAATCGCTTCCGTACAATAATTTATCCTGATGTCTGGACAAAAATTCCCGTGCGTGGTCTTCGTCGCGTGTCATGGAAAGCAACCCCGAACCGGCTGAAAGATCCCCGTACATATTCGGGTAATCGCTTAATAATTTATCCGTTAAGCCCCCTTTCGCCACTTTGGTTTTCGGGTAAAGAACCTTTTGATCGGTGTGGTTTTTATCAATGTTTGCCCACCAGGTCTGTGCGTGGCCGATGAAGTTTACATTCGGATATTTTTCAAGCATTTTTGGGAAACGTTCAAAGTTGTAATTGAACATTTCAAACTGCCAGTGCATTAAAACGGGAACTTTGTATTCCTCTGCCAGCTGATATATTTTCTGCATTTCCTTCGAGTCGCAATCCACGCCGAATTTGAGCTCGCCGATTATGGGTGCACCCAGTTTCAGGTACTTTTCAATTTCCTTTGTGGCATCGGGCAGGTCGGGCACTTCGTTGGCCCCGAATATAAATTCATTCGGATATTTTTGGGCAAACTCATAACAAACCTCGTTTCCCGAGCATTTTGCCTGCAATCCGTTGGTTTTACCATTTTGCGTGGAAGATCCGAACGCAGGTGTTCCGGCTGGAAGTAAAATCGTTTTGGTAATACCCATTGCGCGTTGGTGCGCAAGCAGCACATCGTGCGGTCGTCCGGCGTAATCGGTATGCTGGTGGATGTCTATAATCGGCTCATTGTCAATAGCCAATGCGGGTAAAAGCGAAGAGCCCAACAGCAAAGTGCCGGCTGTGCCAAGAAATTCTCGTCTTGTTTTATTTAAAATCCTATCTTTCGATTTCAACATTGGTACATCTATTAAAACACATTTAACCTAAACCCTAACAGTAAATATTACATGAAAACGATTGCTGTTTATCTCCTGATCTTCGTAACTGTAACTGCATGTACACCAAAAACGGATGAAGGTACTAAAAAAGAGACCGAAAAGTCCATTTCAGGAACCTGGAAGCTGATTAAAGGTACATTGATCGAAAAAGGCGACACCGTTGTCACCTCGTACGACAAAAACATTTCGTTCATCAAGATCATCAACGATACCCACTTTTCATTTTTACAACATGACCTGAAAAAAGGGAAAGAAGCGGATTCTATTTTCGTAGCTGGCGGGGGAAAATATACGCTGAAAGACAGTACCTACACCGAATTCCTCGAATATTGCAGCGCACGTGAGTGGGAGGGGAACGACTTCCATTTTACGGTCAGAATCGAGGGAGATACACTAACGCAAACGGGGGTAGAGAAGATACCGGGGTTAAATGTGGACCGTGTAAATATTGAAAAATACGTGCGTGAGATTGTCAGGAAATGAGGCAGTTACGTATTTGAATTGGTTAATCAGATATTCATTTTAAAAAACATTAAATGTCTTATTGCAGCGCAATCGATTTTATGAGTGAGGAACGGAGGATTCTTCACAAAGCTTACCATGATAAACTATACGGTTTTCCGATCCATGATGATAACGAGCTGTTTTGCAGGCTAGTACTGGAAATCAATCAGGCGGGTTTGAGCTGGGAGACCATTTTAAGAAAAGAAGGAGGTTTCCGGAAAGCTTACGACAACTTCGACCTTGACACCGTGGCAGCGTACACCGAAACCGATCGGGAAAGGCTCATGGGAGATCCGGGAATCATCCGTAACCGGCTAAAAATCAATGCAGCAATCGAAAATGCAAAGACGATCCGGCAACTGCAAAAAGACCACGGATCCTTCGAGAAGTGGCTGGAATTAAACCATCCGAAAACGAAGGAAGAGTGGGTGAAACTCTTTAAAAAGACATTCAAATTCACTGGCGGCGAAATCGTGAATGAGTTTCTGATGAGTATCGGATACTTGCCCGGTGCGCATGTGGAAGATTGCAAGGTGTATCGGGAGATTTTAGCGGCGAAGCCGCTTTGGGTTGGGAAATGACCAGAAAAAAATCGAGAAAATACCTAAATTGCAGGTATACATTTTAGCAAACACACCCGTACGATGAATACAAAGCTCACTTTGACGATTGAGGAAACAGTTATTCAAAAGGCAAAAAAATACGCAAAAGAAAAGGAGCGTAGTCTGTCAGATTTAATTGAAAATTTCCTTATGGCAATCACTTCTGAGGTTGAGGAAGAAGAGATTGAGATTACGCCATTGGTAAGGTCAATGCGAGGATCTTTTAAAGCGCCCAAAGATCTCGACTATAAAAAGGAGTTGCAGAACATATTGGCAGAAAAATATCTGTAGTCAATGAAGAGAATACTAATTGACACCGACGTTCTTCTTGATTTCTTTTTAGACCGCGACCCCTTTTCGGAAAGTGCGGAAAAAATTCTTTCACTGTGCAATTTGAAACAAGTTACGGGCTGTATAACTCCGGTGATTATCAGTAATGTCTATTATTTACTAAGAAAAATTGGGAATCATGAAAAGGTGATGGAGAAACTAGCAGACCTGATTTCTATTACTGATGTTCTTGTGATTGACGCAAGCACAATATCACGTGCGATACATTCGGACTTCAATGATTTCGAAGATGCGCTTCAAAATTACGCCGCAGAGTCGGACAAAAAGGTGGATGTGATTGTAACCCGAAATACCAAAGATTACAAAAGCAGCTCGCTGGCAGTGATGACACCGGATGCCTATTTGAAGATGCGGGTTACATTAAAATAATAGAGCCATTTGAGCCAAATTAAAAGAGTAAAAAAAAGGCCGGATATCGACAATAGCCACCCGAACGATCCCAAACCACCCCCGAACAACCCTGAACAAATAATAACAACTCTTCATAGCCGGTCTTACACTTTTCCGAGTAAATATAGAAAGTTACTTACTTAACAGATAACAATCACTTTCACTTAAAAGACTTGATCCGCATTTAAACCCAAACCGGTATATGGAAGAAAAGGTTACAAATTCTGAAAAATCAGCTTCGTCCAGAAGAGATTTTATCAAAGCATCAGCGGCAACCGCGGCTGGATTTATGATTGTTCCCCGCCACGTTTTAGGTGGAAAGGGGTATCTGGCGCCAAGCGATAAGTTGCTTGTTGCCGGTGTCGGGGTAGGTGGAAAAGGAACATCCGACCTTGCCAATTTTGCCAAGAGTGGTAAAGCCGACATCGCTTATCTCTGCGATGTGGACGACCGTCGTGCAACGACCAGTGTTACCAATTTCCCCAAAGCCAAGTATTATAAAGACTTCCGGGAAATGTTCGATAAGGAATCCAAGAATTTTGACGCAGTTTCCGTCTCGACTCCTGACCATACCCACGCGGTTGTAGCGATGGCTGCCATGCAGCTGGGCAAACACGTGTATGTGCAGAAACCAATGACGCATGATATTTACGAAGCGCGTAAACTGACAGAAGCCGCAGCCAAATACAAGGTCGTGACGCAAATGGGGAACCAGGGATCGTCAGGAGATGGTGTGAGAACGCTGCACGAATGGTACGATGCCGGTATCATCGGTGATGTAAGTGAGGTATTTATCTGGACAAACCGGCCCATCTGGCCACAAGGTATTCCCTGGCCAACCGACAAGCCTGCCGTTCCGAAAGAACTGGATTGGGACCTGTGGCTTGGTACCGCACCGAAAAAAGACTATGTTGAGAACCTGATCCCGGGTAGCTGGAGAGGCTGGTGGGATTACGGTACCGGCGCGTTGGGCGATCTCGGCTGCCACCTGATGGAAGCTCCATTCCGCGTGCTGGGACTGAAATATGCGACAGATATGCAGGCCAGCGTCGGTAGTGTGTTCACGGCATTTGGCAAAAGAGGCGTGTTCCCGGACAGCTGCCCGCCATCCAGCCACGCGACATTGACTTTCCCGAAAACACCAAAAACCAAAGGTCCCGTGATCATGCACTGGATGGATGGTGGTATCAAACCGGAACGTCCGGAAGAACTCGGCCCGAACGAATTGTTTGGTGACGGTAACAGCGGTATTTTGTTTGTAGGGTCAAAAGGCAAAATGATGGCCAGCGAATATGCGGCTAATCCACGTTTGCTGCCACTTTCCAAAATGCAGGAAGTAAATGTGAAACAGAAATTCGCCCGCGTACCAGGCAGTGCCGAAGGTCACTATGCGCAGTGGGTGGAAGGATGTATTGCAGGTTATGGCAAAATGGAATTGAGCTCGCCATTTGAACTGGCTGGTCCATTAACCGAAGCGATTTTGGGTGCAAACCTTGCAATTCGTGGTGCGGATATGCCAAAAGCAAGGGAAGACGGAAGAGGATTTACATACCCTGGCAGTAACATGAAAATGCTTTGGGATGCGCAGAATATGAAGGTTACCAACTTTGATGAGGTGAACCAATACGTTCGCCGCAACTACCGCGAAGGGTGGAGCCTGGGCGTTTAATATAGCATTTGGTCCGAACGTCACGTTCGGACCGGTTATGAAGAGGCCTCTGGCCGACTGGCAACGAAATGTTAGTTGGCAGAGGCCTTTTCTTTTAACATCGGCCGGAGGCCTTATAATAATCGGCACGAGGGGGACCCTCACGCCCGCTTTCGTGCCAGATTATTTGGCCAGCAACCCAGGATACAAAACCCCGTCTGCCGAAGGAAAATCAATATTTAGCAACTTCGCGATCAATGGGGCAATGTCCTGCAATCCCATTTCGGGAATAACGGCGCCTTTTTTGATCCCTTTTCCAAATACTACTAAACCCGTTTGGATCTCTTTTGAATCGGGGAAAAAGCCGTGGGTTCCACCGCTCGCGGACCTTACAAAGTCACCCGTTGCGGTGCTCCCGAATGTAAATCCTTGTTTAGGGGCCAGTGCCAATGCCGCATTCGGGTCGGCTCCAACCGCATCCAGCGCGGCGCGATCTTTCACCTCGAACATCGCCTTCTGCGATGGCGTCAATTTGTCGAGTATCTGTTTTACTTTTTCCAAAGTCTTGGTATCCTTCGGATCTTTCAAATGCAGAAACGATGATCCGGCCGAGGCATGGAAATATGCTTTCCAGGAGTCTTTGTTATTCGGGTCGTAAAGGCCGGCCTGGGCGAGCAGGATGTTTGGCGCAATGGAAGAATGGATGTCAACAAAACCGTGGTCTCCGGTAACGATGAAAGTCGTTTTGTCTTTAATCCCCGCTTTTTCAACGGCTTCCATAATGGCTTTAATACCCCGGTCAACGCTCGAAAGTGCGGCTCGAACCTTTTCACCATCACGACCTTCTTCATGCTCGAAATGATCCACTGCAACCAAATGCACGGCCAGGAATGATGGTTTGTATTTGCGGATAATGTACCCGCTCGCTCTCGAAAGGTTATCATCGATGCCGAGGTAATCGCCGTCGAAATCAATTTCTTCCAGTTTGCCGATCGAGTTTTGCTGCACTTCTTCGAAAAAGCCTTTTGGAAAAGAATTTTCATTCAATGCGTTCAACATATCCCGTTTTCCACCTTTTGTTTTTGGCAGATACCAATATTCCGGAATGTTATAATCCGCAGGTCCGCCGAGTGATACCGGCCAGAATACAGATGCCGTTTTCAAACCTTTTTCTTTGGCTGCGCTGAAAATCGTAGGAACCTTGATCGTCTTGTAATCCCAGATCCATTTACCCGTAATTTCAAGCGGCTCCGAAGGTGTGTTGTAGTAAACACCATGTTTGATCGGCTTCACGCCAGTCACCATCGTCGTATGTGAAGGGTAGGTGACCGTCGGGAAAACGCCGGTAACGCCATCGGCATAGGAGCCGGTTTGCATCGCCTGGCGCAGGTTCACCATCGACCAGCTGGGATCTTTGTAAAATTCCGGACGCAAGCCATCGATACTGATCAGGATCACATGGGAGTCCTGGGCGTAGAGTGAGCCGAAAGACAAGAACGTGAATGCGATAATGCTAGCTATTTTATTCATTTTCATTTAATTATCTTTTGTTTGTCAAACTGAGCGCAGTCGAAGTGCGTTACTGCTTGGTGGTAACGCACTTCGACCGCCCGGCGGCCCGGTCCGCTCAGTGTGACAAATTAACTTACTATTTAATAATACCTTACCTCAAATTAAAACGCATACCGCAAACCAATCTGGATCTGATAAGGGCTGCCGTTCAGGCTGGATACACCTGTACCGTTGCTCATGCCGTAGCCGAATTGCTGCTTCGTTTTGTCGAATGATCTGATCGTGTAAAGGTTTTGCTTGCCGAGGTTGGTTCCTACACCCCAGTCTTTGTTCAGCAAGTTAGCTACGTTGAAGATATCCACAGAAGCTTCCAAACCGTGAGTTTTGTAGAAATTGAATTTCTTCGCCAATCTCAGGTCAAATACACCATAGAATCCATTGATACCTCCGTTACGCTCAGCCATTTTGCCCATATCTCTGGTGAGATAATCCTTGATGCTTTGTTCTGCCTCCGGATTGTTAAGGATGGCGTTGATACCGTCGCTGACAACCTTTGGCGTTTCAGGGCTGTTAGGATCATAAATGTAGGGAAGGTCGTTTGAAGAAACGAAATCACCGTTCATGTTACCGCTCACGGCCATTGAATAACGCGTTCCGCCGATACCGGAGTAACGCAGACCGAGTGTTACACCCCAGATACTTGGCGCAGTTCCGTAGAATACTACTTTGTTGCGGAAGTGGTTGTTCGCATAAGCAATGCGGCTCAAGTCGCGTGGATCGTCAGCAACCATCAAATCAAGTGTTGCCGTGTTTGCCACGTTACCATTGTATGAAGTATTGTCTTTCGAGTCGTTCCATGTATAAGAGAATGTGATTTGTCCGTCTTTGAAATAACGGTAAGTACCGTCGATTACCACTGCATACTGGTTTTTCTTGCCATTGCTATTCAGTTCGAGTACGCGGCCTACGTTCTTGGTTTTACGGCTTTCCAACCAGTTTGTAGCGCCATTTTTTTCCGTGATTGTACTCGCAGGTACGTACACGCCACGGTTTGCTTCTGCTGCAATGCGGAAGTAAGGTTCTTCCACCATGTTGCGGTCTACATACATATAGTTGTTACGCGCCCAGGAAGCATAACCGCTCACACCCACACGCAGACGATCGCTGAAAAAGTGGTTGTAAGAGAAGTTCGTTTTATAAAGAACCGGGATTTTCGCGTCAGCGTTGTTCATGTTGATCGTGACCAGACGCTCGATTTTCGGGTTGTTGAACAGGTCAGCACCGGGAGCAGTAGACGGGTCGGCACGGTATCCCGGGAAATCAGGACGTGGCACCTGGTCACCCTGGATTTCAACCGCCGCCACTTTCGTTCCGTCGAACAACATGTTGTTGATCATCGAATAAGGGTTCAACTGTGAACCGAAGACACCCGCGCCAAAACGAACAATGTCCTTGCTTTGCTCATTTACGTCCCAGGTAAATTGTACGCGTGGCTGCAATTGGGTTGTATTGATCTTGTTATCCGTACGCAGTTTCAATTCGTCGAATACGACCTGGCTAAAATTCGCTTTGTTCAGGTACTGGGTGTTATCCAGACGCAGACCAGCGATCATTTCGAGGCCACGCGCAAGTTTGGTCTCCATTTGTGCGTAAAGACCTGTTGCCAGAGAATTAACGATCGAGCTTGGATCTTCCCGCAAATTGATCTCACGGGCGTAACGGTAAGGCGTCTGGTTGTTGAAGTTGTCAAGACCTGTGAAATAGAAACGTCCATTCATTTCGCTACCATAAACCGACTTCATGCGGTTGAACATCACATCAATACCAAATGTGAAGTTGATTTTGCCCGTGTTGTAATAGAGGTTGTTCATCGCCTGGTAAACCTGTCCTTTAAACCATTCAGGCGAAAAACGCTGACCACCGATCTGAATGGCGGTGATATAGTTGTTTGTGCCGGCTGTTGAGGTGACGTTCTCAACGATCGCACGTGGAATGCTGGCCGAAGGAAGCTCCGAGCTTGGGATAACCGCTTCATTCTGATAGAAATGCTGGACCTTAAACTCGTTCGTGATTTTTGGGCTCACGATCGTGCGAAGTGATGCCATTAGGCTGTTATTGAAACGCTTACGGTCGATGTAAGATTCGTACGCATTGATGGTCGTGTTGTCACCCTCCGACAGCTTGTCCATCTCCGTAATAAGGTTGTTGCGGAGCGTCAGAAGGTTCTTCGAATTCAGCTGCCAGTCAATTCTTGCGAAGATCGCGTCAGTACTTTTTGTTTTAGGAAATGAACCGAATTGCGGGTTGTTGGATACGCCGTATTTCGATCTCGCGATTTCCAGGAAATTGTCCAGCGTCGTTTGCGTCACCTTGTTGGCTGCTACATCAGCGTCGGATTGCAGGTTTGCGATAAACAATGGACGGGAATCGGCCTGGTGGTCCCACGCCACAAAGAAGTGTGCTTTGTCTTTTTTTAATGCGCCACCCAGCGACATACCGTACTGATAAGTGGAGAAGTCTTGCGTTCTTTTGTTCCCACGCAAATCATTAGGGCTTGAAAGCCAATCGGTACGCATGAAGTTGAATGCGCTACCTGACAATTTGTTCGTACCCGATTTAGTCACAGTACTGATCGTACCGCCACCCGCGCGGCCCATTGTCACATCGTACTCGTTGGTTACCACTTTGAACTCGCGGATCGCTTCCATTGAAATCGCATAGGCACCTCCGGTTTCACCACCCGCAATCGTGCTCCGGGAGGTCATACCATCGATTGTATAGTTGGTAGAAGATCCCAGCTGACCGCCAAGGCTGTTACCGTTGCTCAATGGAGAAAGCTCGATTAGTGAGGTGAAATTCCGTCCGTTTACCGGCAGTTTGGTAATATCTTTTGCCGTAATTGCAGTGGATGCGCCAAGGCTAACCACGGTATTTTTCAGTGAGTTAGCTTTAATGTCAACTGCATTCAATTCGGTTGCGCTGGTTTCGAGGGCAAAGTTCAGACGAAGCTGATCGCCCTGATTTAATGCATAACCTGTTTTCTTTTGTTCGCCAAAACCAATGTAGGACACGGTAATGGAGTAAGGTGAACCCAGCGGTAATTGCTTGATGATGTAATCTCCGTTTGCGTCCGTAACCGTTCCAGCCTGAAAGCCGGTCGATTCATTTCTTACGAAAACCGTGGCGCCCACAATCGGGCCCTCTTTGGTTTCCGACACCTTTCCGGTGATCGAGGCTTCGTTACCCTGGCCAAAAGTTTGGACAATGGAGTAACAAAGCATTGTGCACAGCACAAGGCAGCGAGTAATTAATCGCATCATTTTCTGTTCGTTTTATTTAATTAATAGTGGCTGATTGGCGGGAAGCCACAACAGGCTTGCACAAACCATGTGGCGGTTTGCTATATACGCATGGAACAAGCCTGGATATTGCGACCCGTTTTATCGGCTGCAAAAGTAGGTCGGCAATGTTACCGGTGCGTTAACGCGAGATTATGGTTGGGTTAAGATGAAGGTCCGGACGTCCCGCGCCGATCGATTTCCGCACACCAATTTTTTGATCATGAGGAAAAGGTTAAAATACCCGGGTTGTTTGCTTTAAAAATCAATGTAATCAAATCATATGATCAGCACTTCTCCATTACTTAAAACTACTGATACGCTCACCGCATCGCAAAAGTGGCGGCTCGGGTTTGGGTTCGCCCTCATTTATCTGCCGATGCGCATTTATATGAACCTGCTGCATATCAATCTGGACGAATTCCTGCATAAGCTGCCGCTGTGGATCATGGAGATTTTTGTCAGCGTATCGTTTTTTACGTTGTGGATACATGTGATCGAGCGGCTGCAACAGTTTGTTTCCGGGTTTTTAGGCGAACAGTTTCTGGATCAGTTTAAGTTTTTCAATCAATTTTTTACCCTGGTCATTGCATTTGGGCTGGCTGTCATGTTTAATTCCGGCTTTCGCATACTCTGGCATTATATGGAAGCCATTTGGGAAAATCAGCCTTTTGAATTTGCGCCCGTGGTACTGGATGACGCGCGGCTGCACCGGAGACGTGCGAACACCGCCATTACTGTAATGGCTTTAATGGGCGCCTACTACCTGGCTTCAAACAAACGCGCCAACCAGAAATTACAGCAAGTGCATATTAATGAAGAACGTCTTGAAAAAGAGAATATTAAAGCGCATTTCAGTGCATTGAAAAATCAGGTGAGCCCTCATTTCCTGTTTAACAATTTCAGTGTTCTTTCGACGCTGATCGAAACAAATCAGGAGCTGTCGGTTGAGTTTGTAAACCGGCTTTCGAAAGCGTACCGGTACATTCTTGAACAATCGGATTTTGAGACCATTAAGCTAAAAACAGAGATTGACTTTCTGGAAACTTACATGTTCCTGCTCAAAACGCGTTTCGAAGACAAGATCCGGCTCGACATCCGTATTTCCGCCAGGGAGATGGAAACCTATTCCATTGTGCCGCTTTCGTTGCAGCTGCTGATCGAGAATGCGGTGAAGCATAATCAAATGTCAGCCGATAATCCGCTGGTGATCACGATTTCACGCGAAGATGATTTTATTGTCGTGAGCAACCCGATCCGCAGCCGCCAGCTGGCCGAGCCCTCCACCCGGCTCGGACTTCAGAATATCGTGGACCGGTACAAACTTTTGGTTAACAAACCGGTGTCAATTTCCGCCGGACAAAGTGATTTTATAGTAAAAATACCCCTGATTTAATGAATGTATTGATTATTGAGGATGAGGCACTGAGCGCAACCAGACTGCAAAATCTGATCAACCGGTATGACCCTGAAATAAATATCCTGGCAAAAATTCCCTCCGTGAGGGAAAGTGTTCAGTGGCTGGGAAACGAGAATCATGTAAAACCCGACCTGATTTTCCTCGACCTGCACCTGGAAGACGATCTCGGTTTCCGGATTATAGATGAACTGAAACTGACTATTCCGATCATTTTTACGACGGCGTACAGCGAATATACACTTCGTGCATTCAAGGCCAACAGCGTCGATTACCTGCTCAAACCCATCGATCAGAACGAGCTGGTGTCTTCACTGGACAAGTTTAAAAGCCTGGAAATGAAGAGAAGTTCAGCTCCGGACCTGGCTGCATTTATTTCATCATACCTGACTTCCGCCGGGCAGGATACTTTCAAAGAACGGTTTCTTGCCACGGCCGGAACGAAAATGTTCAGCATTAAGACGGTAGACATCGCGTATTTTATCATCGAGCAAAAAGCAACGTTTCTCAGAACGTTCGACGGAAAACATCTGGCAATGGAATATAGTCTGGACAAGGTTTTTCAGCTACTGGACCCGAAGCTGTTTTTTAGGGTCAACAGATCGTTGATAATCTCTTTAAACAGTATTCAGGTGATTAATTCCTTGTCCGCCGGACGCTTAAAACTTGAATTGGCACCCTCGACGGCTCAGGATGTATATGTCAGCGCCGACCGGATTGCAAACTTCAAGCAGTGGCTCGGAAAGTAAAATGCATCTTTACGAAATGTGTTCCGCAACAATTTCCAGTCATTCGACATCAAAAATCAGTCATTTAATGCTTTTTATTTAGTCGGAAAAAGAGTGGGTTTTATTTTAGGTTTCATCATCAACCTAAGTAAATCCTATTCCCATGGAACGACTCGACGAAAGATTAAAGAAGCAATTGTCCCCGGATCAACTTTCCAGCCTGAACCGTATCCGCGCGTGTGTTCAGAAACTGGTTAGTATGGGCGGAAAGTTTACAGGGAAAGATATTTCGGATGAATTGAATTTGTCGGAGTATAACATCAACAAAATTTTAATCAAAGGCACGGGCGAAACCTTGAAAATCCTCATTTCAAAATGCAGAATGGCGCATTATGAAAACCAACAGAACACACCTCAAAAAGCTGCCAGCCTGGGCACCTGCCTAAGCTGCAGAAAGAGAGGTTTCGATCTGGCGAGGTTATCCATTAAATCGGTTAGCCTGCGGTAAATTGCTCATGTAGGGCTGCGGATTGCTCCTTAATCTGCCAGCTCGATCCAGGTAGGGGCGTGGTCACTTGTTTTTTCCCAGCCTCGCACGTACGTGTCCACCCCCGCACTCAATAGTCTTTTATCGATTTCCGGACTCAGCAAAAAGTGATCGATGCGTAAACCGGCATTTCGCCCGTACGCGTTTCGGAAATAATCCCAGAATGTGTAAATGCGCTCATCCGGGTACAGTTTTCTGATCGCGTCAGTCCAGCCCTGGTCCACCAGTTTGCGATAAGCCTCCCGCACTTCCGGCCGGAACAAAGCGTCGTCTTTCCAGCTTTCCGGTTTGTACACATCCATTTCAGTCGGCATTACATTGTAATCACCTGTGAGTATGACGGGGACTTTATGGGAAAGCAGCTCTTCCGCATGGGCGGTGAGACGCTCGAACCAGCGTAGTTTGTAATCGAACTTTGGCCCCGGCGAGGGATTTCCATTTGGTAAATACAAGCAGCCAATGACCATGTCATTGATGATCGCCTGGATGTAGCGACTATGCAGATCTTCCGGTTCGCCGTCCAGCCCCCGCTGCATCTCGGTGATTTCCATGTTCCGGGCAAGTATCGCGACACCATTCCAGCTTTTTTGTCCCTGCCAGATCGCATTATATCCTGCATCCCTGATCGCCGTTTCCGGAAATTTTTCCTGCGGGGCTTTCAATTCCTGCAGACAAACGATATCCGGTTCGGCTTCTTCCAGCCACCGAAGCAGCACAGGTAAGCGTCCATTCACTCCATTTACATTATAGGTGGCGATTTTCATAGTAAGCTATCGGTATGGTCGGTGTGATTACGGTTTTAAATGTAAGATCAAAAGCTGTGCCCTTTACTTTTCCGCACCGTGGAATGGATTTTTAGGAGCTGAATAAATCCATTTTTTTTATGAAAAATAAAAAATCCATCCTGGTACTGGCGGTGATCCTGATACTTGGAATTGGAGTCTGGCTTTGGTTCAGATCTCCGGGCGCTGATTCGGCAAAGCAGAAAACAGCAGAGAAGCTGACACCGCAGATAAAAATAGCAGCACTTTCCTTGAAGGATATTGATGAGGAACGGATCAATATGCAGGCGAGTGTTCTGATCGATAACCCATTGCCGGTCGGCATTAAGGCGAATGGGCTCCGGTTCACTGTATACATTGATTCGATCAAAGTCGTTGAGAATCATTATAATAAACCTATTTCTATCGAATCGTCGGATAGCTCGGTGATCGAAATCCCCATGCAGGTTTTAGGTAAGCCGCTGATCAACCTTCTGAAGTATTTTACCGCGAATAATATCGACAGCGCCGACTATTCCTTCAATTCCGTACTCCAGCTGGACGTGCCCATCGCCGGTGAAAAAGATATTAAAGTGAAGACCACGAAACGGCTCCCCGCCTATAATTTTCCGACGATTAAGATCAAAGATGTGGATTTTCATGCCCTCGACCTCAAAGGAAAAGGAGTGGACCTGGTCGTTTCATTTTATAATCCCAATGTGTTTACCATTAAAGTTCGTAATCCCACATTCCGGTTTGAAATGGAAGATGCGATGGAAATGGAGGCGATCCTTCAGAAAGTGATTAACGTAGCACCGAAGACGACCCAGGAAATCGCCATTAATGCCAAGCTGATAGAAGGTAAATTATTGAAAAGCGGCTGGAAAATCTTAATGGACAGGAAGGATACCAAGTTTGTGGCGAAATTCAAAAGTAAGATCGAGTCGGACATGAAAGCCATTGATAATGGCAATTTTAGTGCGACCATCCGTGGTAATATGGAAGAACTCTTGAATATGGTTGGTAAAAAGTAATACGGTTAATAAAAAATAGCGTTTCCGTAATTTTTATTGGAAATTTCTGAATATATGCAACGGTAGCCGCTCCGGACGGTGTCTGTATGTAAGAAGGTGAAAACGATTATTCCCATACTTTTTAAACGCATTATTCCATGAAGAAACGGTTATTTTCTGCATTGACTTTATTTTGCGCGTGCTGGTTGGCTTCCTGCTCACATAAAACCGTCGAAAAAGAAGATGTAGTGGCAGAAGAATTCGACAAGGAAAGATTTTACAGTCAACTGGGTACCACCCCTTTTTACATTTCAAAGGCTTACAGGGTAGTCGGAAAGGATACTACTGATCTTTTGAAAGACTCCATTATGGTGTTGTACCGGGATGCAGTGCTGCTCACTTTCTGGGCAGGTTCCGGATCGGCCGGCGTGGGTGAGGTTAAGTTTTATGGCGGTTCTGTTTGGAAAAATCCTCCATTTCAATTTCCAGCTCCTCCTACTGCCAGGGCATTTCATACGAACATGAAATTTTCGCGGCCTACCAGCATGCATTTCAACTGGGATGAAACGAAAAAGACAGTTGTAGTAACATCTTCGGGCCCGGATGATGTATTTCGCATGGTACCTCCGGGGAAAAGCGCCTATCTCGACACAAGCCGGTATCATTACACGTATGATTTTGAAGCGGCAAAAGCCGGAGTGGATCAGTCTATGACGTGGATCTACGAGGATTATACGATTGTGATGAAACCATGTTACGTATTTTATATAGATCCTGATAGCGCTTCCTGGGAAAGAGGTGTTGTCGTGTTTTAAGTTACGTTTCCTTCCTCTATCAGTGTTTTTTTAGAATAACCCAATATCTATCGTGAAAGTCTGGACTGTCATCGTCATTACTATTTTGTGGGCAGTATCCTGTAATCAGGTCAATGATTTAAACCCGGTTGATCCCGGTACCGATCCGACAGAAGCAGTTAAGGTCGTCAAATCACGGTTTCCAAATGCGAAGGACCTGGTTTTTAAGACCATCATGAGCAGTAAAGTATGGGAAGTGGGGTTTAATCTTGAAGCCGATAAGTATACTTCCCTCGTCGATCAGACCAAAATGTGGGAGACATTCAGGTCCAATGCCGATACGGTGCCTGCGTTGCTGCAAGATCTTATGCCCGGTTCTGTTTTTATAGGTGGCGTTTTTTCGGACAATGCCGAAGACATTGATTTTTATCCGACATCGGAGCGGCGGCACCGGCTCATTTACAAATTCAACAATACCGATTACTCGTTTGACTGGCGCCGATATCAGGGTACCAATTACAGGCCGACAAATGCGACGTTCGAATTGATTAAATACCATATCCCCATCAGCAAAATGGAAGATTTTCCTGAAGAAATCAGGACTTATATGGCCGGCAAAAAAGAATTGACTTTGGTAGGGGGAGAAGCAAGGGTAATGCTGAATTACGAAAAGCAGTACTGGATGCAGGTCTTCGTCAAAAGAAACAACCAAGATTATGTGGGTTTTCTTATTTTCGATGAAAAAGGCAATCTGAGATGGATGAGCCAAGACTTCACTGATAACGCCACAAATCTGGAAACGCTACCCAAGGCCATACAACGCGAGCTGGACCGGTCTCCCGAATTGCAGGGGTTCAAGTATATGTCGCCGCAGTATGATAGATACAAAGGTGAATATGACGGAAAGTTGAGCTACTACCTGAAATTGACGAGTCCAAGCTATTCCCAGGTCTGCGAGCTTTACTTTGATCAGGAAGGAAATTTGTTAAATAAAAGATATTTTGTGAGTTTTTAAAGAAATTCACGCTGACGTTCGCTTACTCCGTTCCCTTTTTTCTAAACATGAAGTTTTTCGGCTCGAAAAAATACGATAGCCTGACCCAGTTGGTGACTGCCTGCCAAAGGTATGACCCGTCTGCACAGACTGTATTCTACGACCGGTATAAATCGAAGTTGACGGGAGTGTGCAGGCGGTATGCGAAAACGGTTATGGAGGCGGATGATATTTTTCAGGAAGCGTTTATTCGGATTTTTAATAATATACAAGATCTGAAAGACCCGGAAGCTGCCGATAGCTGGGTAAAAGTGACCGTGATCCGGACTGCAATCAATTACTATCACCGCACTACAAAAGCTCAGGAAATGCTTGGATCGCTGGATCAGATGGAAATCCAACTCGAATCGGATGATTATGAAAAGATGATTGATCAGCTGAATGTCAACGATTTGCTTACAATCATCAATGAGTTGCCGGACAAATACCGGACCGTTATCAACCTTCATTTGATCGATGGTTACTCACATGTAGAAATCGGCGAAATGTTGTCCATGTCCGATGCCACGGCACGATCGCAGTTTATGCGGGGACGAAATATGCTTTTAAAAAAGTTGGAATCAAAAGGGATAGTGCATCATGAAAACTTCTGAAGAGAAACTGAACGAGGCATTGCGGGAAGCCCTTAAACGCAAATTTGATGATTTTGGAGATCAGCCAAACCCATCTTCATATAACCTGATCCGTGCGCGCCTCAAACAACCGCGTAACTTCAAATACCTGTTTTTTACCATTCTGTTCGTCGGATTGTTTGTGGGCTCCATTGTAATTGATCAGCACTGGGTAAGGCAGAAAAACGCAGTGAATTCAAAATCAGTCAGCCAAACGGAAACAAATGACAAAGTCTTGGATAGCAATACTACTACTTTGGATGGCAGTGCCGCAGAGAAGGAAAATGCTATTTCATCAACTGCAAAAACGGCGTCCGCAAACTTTAAAACGAAGAGGGCCGACTTAGCCGCAAAGTCGCCCGTTGAGAATTCTGTACAACACATTTCCGAGCGGAAGGTGATGAAACAGTCTGCTACATTAGCTGAAACACCCGCGTTTCAGGAAAAACAGGAATCGGGCGTCAGTACTTTGCCGGATCAAAATGCAGTTTTAGAAAACACGCAACTACTTGCGAATGAGATTGAAGATGAGCCGGAAGCAACGAGATTGCCGGATGTAAATAGGTTGAATCCGGAAGCGATGAAGTTTGAAAAAATGCATATCCCGGAAGTAGCGCTATCCGGTGACATAAAGACATCTAACGCTATACATGCAAATTCTACAAAGGTGGGCTGGCTTCTGAATGTAGCCAGCTTGAAAACGTATCAGATCATTACGGTACCAAAAACCAATGGTCGCGATTTTCAGAATTTCAAATTTCCGTCTGCCTTTTCGCTTGAAACGCTGGGGTACAAAGTGAGCGGGGGATTTGAGAAAAATGGATTTCAGTTTATGCTGCATTATAGTCTTTTCAGACAGTCTTATAGCTATGAAATTGCTGGAAATGAATACGTTGTGCATGCCGTCGATGGGAAGGATTTCCAGGTCGTGCGACGGGGGATGGTCGTAAATGAGAACCGGAAAATGGAATTGTTAGGTGTCGGGATCAACAAACAGGTTTTGTGGGGCAAATCTCCTTTGCGGAAATATTATGCGACCGCCGGGCTGGAATACTCACGCACATTGAGTGGAAGTCATGATGTCGGCTGGATCAGCGTGGGGGCCGGGAAGCAAATTCCGTTGAACAATCAGGTGCTGATTCATGTCGGACCTTATGCAGAATTCAGTCCGGTGAAAGTGCCCGGCAGCGGCGATCCATTCTATTATCAGCCATACCGGGTTGGTATTTCCCTGGGATTAAAACTAATAAAGCCCTGAAATTTTTTCCAGGGCTTTTATTAACATCATTTCTAAGCTTTTGCTTTGGATTTCAAATTGTATAGTCCAATCGCAAATGCACTGTATGTCTTCAATATGAATGGCGGGATAATGAAATCCCGGATCACTTCTTTTCTGCGTTCGCCTTGCGGTTTTCCCATATCGAGATACTTCAATGCGAATTTCAGTTTCGACCAATAGTCATCCTTATATTGTTTGGCAAACAGCAATTTGTAATAATAGGTAGCGATATTCTTCCGCAACACTGCATCGTATTTATAATTGAAATGCTTATTGATGTTGGAATAAAGCTGAATGCGGTTAAACAGAAAATCGGAACTATAATGATTATCAGCGAAACTCGCGCCGCCTCTGTTTTTCCTGTACACCGACATTACCTCATCAATGTACCCGATCGGGCCGCGACTGGCGAACATGATGTTGCGAGGGATATCGCCGCTCGTCGAAAGGTTTGTCCATTCCGGATCCGGGTTTCGCGCAAATTCCTCCCGCCGGAACATCAGACTGGATGTAGCAATAAAAGTGAGCTCATCCTCGCCAATCAAATCATCAAGCGTTATTTCGGCTTTTTTTAATGGATTTACTTCCTCGGGCGGCGCCGAATTATCATCGTAGATCACCATTGCATTGTGGAAACTGGCGGAGTAATGCGGATTTGCGTCCAACATTTCCACTTGTTTCTGCAGCTTGTGAGGCGAAGTAAGATAATCGTCGCCGTCGAATTGTGCGATGTACTCACCCTTCGCAATGGCAAAGGTCTGAAGGGCATTGAATTTGCCATTCAGACCTAAGTTTTTTGATTGCAGCAGCAACCGGATTTTATCGGGATAACGTTGCTGGTATTCTTTCAGAATCGCAGCGGTATTGTCTTTTGAACAGTCATCACCTACCACAATCTCAAAGTCAAATGTGGTCTGCTGCATGAGCAGAGAATCCAGCATCTGGCCAACGAATTTTTCATGATTATAGGTAATCACGCAAACACTCACTCGTACCATAACAACTCTGTTTTATTTAAAAACCTGTTCCACCTGCTCCTGTTTCGGAAAACCAGGGAATAACAATTCAGGGGTAGGTTTATAAATGTAGGGGAGCGGAAATCCACGATCTACGAAAGTCGGTTCCTCAAGATTATTAAAACGGAACTGCGAAGTCCAGCGGATGTGCGGGGTCACGTTTGTTCCCGAACGGTGAACGGTGAATGTCGAGAAAATCAGGATGTCGCCAGCTTCCAATTCCAGTTGTTTGAAATCATCTTCCGGAAGTTCTTCCTGAATGCTGCTGATGTAATCCACGTCGCTGCCGGCAAACAAACCTCTTTTGTGACTTCCCGGAAGTACCTGTAATCCACCAAGATCCGTATCGCAGTCCACAAGTGGGAACCACATTACGATGCTATCCAGTGAACCTTGTCCGCCGCGCCAATCCTGGTGCGCGCCCAGTTTCCAGTAATCCTGTTTTTTAGCCAAATGCCGGCTATTGAACATCATGGCTGGCCTTACTGCGATAATCGGGTAGGATAAACCTATTGATTGAAGTAATTCGGTAATACGAGCGTCGGTTCCTAGTCGGTGCAGGGAAACCAGGTGCTGAACTTGCTTGCCTGTATTGACAAATGCATCGAAATCCTTTTGAAAGAACTCGTACATGCCGGCTTCAAATTCATCCTGGTTATTAATATCAACCTTTTTCCCGATTGTACGTTCGATCTGATAAGCAAAGACACCGCGTGCTTCATCGTAAATGGCTGTGATCTCTTCTCTCGTAAAAAACTTACGTACAACGATGTAACCATCCTGGAAATATTGTGTTTTCAGGTCCGTTTTGTTAATGTGCGTTTCATTCGTCAGGCTGACATTATCCATGTGTATTTTCCCAATTTTGTGTTAAAAAGCTGATATAATAGATTCCCAAAGGTAACTCAATTGTTCGTTAGTTAGAATTTTTCCAAACTGATAAAAATCATATTCCGGTATTTTTCGCGCGAACGGTGGTCTCAAAACTTCAAATGATTGTATAAGCCTGCATATAAGTCCGTTTGCGACCCGGTAGAAGCCAGCAGATCGTGCGGATAGCCTAATTCGATGGCCGAAACCGCGTCGAGTCTTTTGAAAACTTCGTCTGTTAATATTACTTCCCGACTAGCCAGGTTCATTTGCAGTTGAGCTTCGTGACGGATCCCCAAAACCGGGATCACCGTGGACCTTTGTTGCATAATCCATGCCAGCGCGATCTGCGAGGGCGTTACATTCAATTCTTCTGACAAGGTTTTGAGTTCAGTAGCAATGCGAATGTTCCTTTCCGAAAAGCGTGGGCTGTTCTCACGAAGCCTGCCCGTTTCACCATCGAGGTATTTGGCAGTGAGAACTCCATTACCGAGCCCGCCCCAGGCTGTCACCGAAATACCCAATTCTTCAGCCATCGGCAAAAGGTCTCTTTCCGGTGCCCGCTGGATCAGGCTGTACTCAATTTGAATGGCTGAAAACCGGTTTAATCCTCTCCAATCTGCCGTCGTATTTGCCTGACTGATCACCCACGCCGGCGCATTCGAGATACCCAAATGCAGCACTTTTCCACTGCGTACCAGATCGTCCAGCGCCCGCAAAACCTCCTCGACCGAAGTCGTGAAATCCCAGCTGTGCAGCCAGAGAATATCGATGAAATCGGTGTCCATCCGTTTAAGGCTTTCCTCCAAGGAACGAATCATATTTTTGCGGTGATTACCCGAAAAATTCAAATCTCCGGCCCGGTCTTTCAGTGAATATTTAGTGCCGATCACGTGGCTGTGACGGTCGGGTTTTACGAACTCGCCCAGCCATTGTTCGCTCGTTCCGTTGGTATACCTATTGGCCGTATCGAAAAAATTTCCTCCTGCATTTACAAATGCGTCAAAGATCTGTTTGGAAGTCACTTTATCAGCTCCCCAGCCCCAATCCGTGCCGAATGTCATGGTGCCGAGGCAGAACTCGGAAACCCGTAAACCGCATTTCCCGAGTACGCGATAGTTCATTGTCTGCGGATTGACATTCGTTGTATTTTCTTGTCCGGCGGGCTGTTTACCCAACAAATTCTTAACCCAGTTAGCCATGTTGTGTGGTGAAAAATTTCAGGTTTTGAGCTGAAATGAAAAGATGAATGTCTTTACGACTGACGTAAAGCACAGTTTTCAATATTACTTTATGCAAGACGATAATCAAAGAAATTATTTCCAGGAGTTGATAAACGGCGGGTTACCAGACACATCATTCGAAAAAAAACTCAGTAAAATTTGCGTAGCCAAATGACTTCATATATATTCGTAGTCAAATAACTACATAATGAATTTAAGACGGGACGTATTTCAGGCCATAGCCGATCCAACAAGGAGGGCCATACTGTTGCTGGTTGCCACGCAAACCATGACAGCCGGCGCAATCGCCGCCAATTTCGACACCGCGAGGCCGACGGTTTCCAAGCATTTGTCGATACTTACCGAATGTGAATTATTGCAGCAGGAGCAGAATGGAAGGGAGGTTTACTATCACATCAATGCAAAAAAAATGAAAGAAGTAGCCGATTTCATCGAACCGTTCCGCAACATGTGGGACGACCGGTTTAACAAACTGGAAGCCATCATGAAAAATTATAAACCCAAAGAATAATGGAAAGAAAAACAAAAGTCGCTGCCGAGGGCGGCAAACAGGAAATCGTCATTACCCGGGAATTTGACCTGCCGCTGGATCTGCTTTTCAAAGCCTATGAGGAACCTGAGATCGTGGCGCAATGGATGGGGACGAACGTGTTGAAACTGGAAAATAAAAAGCACGGCGCGTATCAGTTTGAAACATCCGATCCGCAGGGAAATGTCATTTTCCGGGCAAATGGCGTATTCCCCGAGTTTATCCCAAACCAGAGAATCACGCGGACATTTGAAATGGAAAATACCCAATTTGCGATCCAGCTTGAATTTCTGGAATTTGAAAAGCTAACAGACGAAACCAGCAAACTTACCATGCAGATCGTCTATAAATCAGTGGAACTCAGAGATCAAATGTTGAAAATGCCTTTCGCCCAAGGTCTGAATATGGCGCATAACAGGTTGCAGGAAGTGGTTAATGGGCTCAAATCGTAATTCATTATTCAAAGCAAAAAAATCATGACAAAGAGAAACAAAATCATTTACTGGGTCGCAACACTCTGGCTTTCATTGGGAATGGTGTCCAGCGGAACCGTGCAGATTATCAAATTAAAGGAGGAAGTGGATATGATGACGCATTTGGGTTACCCGCTTTATTTTCTGACAATCATTGGCGTCTGGAAAATGCTGGGCGTAGTAGCTGTTCTCATTCCCAAATTTCCATTGGTAAAAGAATGGGCATATGCCGGATTTTTCTTCGCCATGACGGGCGCCGTTATTTCGCACATCGCCGCCGGTGATGGAGCGAAAGAATTTTTCGGTCCGGTATTGCTTATTGTTTTGACGGTGGTGTCGTGGAATTTCAGGCCGGATGGTAGGAAGCTGTTAGCTGTTAGCTGTTAGCTATTAGCTTTTATCCATAGAGCGCCAGATCGTGCACCATTTTTTAAGGATCGGACCAGCTCCCCGTAACCGTGGGATCGCACAAGTTCGAGAAATTCGGCCTGGCATGGCGTTACTGGCATCATGAGTGGTAATGACTGACGCGCATCACTTGCTGCGTTGCCCGAATGTGCATTCGAGTCGACATTTGAACCAGTTGCTGTTCGCATGTTAATTGGGTTGAAGTGTATAGAAAAGGAGAGGTCACTGCGAACTTCATCACGATGTTATCATGACCCGGCCCCGGAACTTTCACCCGTATGCCTCTCCAAAGCCTTTTTTGGCCAGTATAATAATAATGTTAACATATAATTGTAATGAAATTCGCATGGCAAATATAGAAGATTATCGGAACCTACAACAGGTACTTTCGAAATGCGGAACCGCCGAGTTGGATATGCGGCTAGCTGCACTTATCGTGCGGTAGAAATCGTCAAATTTTAATTAGAAAAAAGTCTATTGACACTTTAAATTTTTATTCGTGGCCATTGGTGCATTCGTGGCTACAAATAGGTTAAGCCACGGATGCACGAATATTCACGAATAGTATGAGCACAAATAAAAAACAACTATCCACAGACCAAACCTCGGAACTTCTTGAAACACTAAAAACCCGTTTTGAGAAAAACAAAGCCCGCCATAAGGACTCGGATTGGTCGAAAATACAAGCCAAGCTTGAAGCCAATCCCGCTAAACTTTGGACGCTGGATGAAATGGAAGTGACTGGCGGAGAGCCGGATGTGGTAGGATACGACAAGAAAACGGACGAATTTATCTTCTTCGATTGTTCACCAGAAACGCCGAAAGACCGCAGAAGTCTCTGCTACGATCGCGCGGCCTGGGAGTCGAGAAAAGCGAACAAGCCAGAAAATACTGCCATGGATGTGGCCGCAGAAATGGGCATTGAACTTCTAACCGAAGAAGAATATCAGCAGCTGCAGCAACTTGGAAAGTTCGATCTCAAAACATCGAGCTGGTTGAAAACGGAGCCTAATGTGAGAAAACTCGGTGGCGCCATTTTCGGTGATCGCCGCTTCGACAGGGTTTTTATTTATCACAATGGCGCGGATTCTTACTATGCAGCCAGAGGTTTTAGAGGGTCGCTGAGAGTTTGAAAGCCCCAAACCCCTAAAGGGGCTTACACATTGCAAAATAAAAAAGCCCCTTTAGGGGTTTGGGGCAAATGACCAACATACCTAACAACAACTAACAACCCCCTAACCACCAACCCCATGACACTAAATGAAGCCTTAAACCAACTCGAATCGCTTGGCACTGAAAAGATGCGGGATTTCAACAAAAAACACGGAGTCGGGGAGAACCAGTTTGGCGTTAAAATGGGTGATATACGCACTGTCGCCAAAAAAATTAAGACCGATCATGCTCTCGCGTTGGAGCTTTGGGATACCGGAAATATTGACGCCCGGTTTCTGGCGATTTTGATTATGGATCCCAAAAAACTGTCGAAAGAAGAGCTTGCGAAAATGGTGAAATCCGAAAAGTTTACACATGTTGCCGATTGGCTATATTCCTATGTGATAAAGGTTTACCCGGATACCGAACCTTTGCGGAAAGAATGGACGGAATCGGACGATGTGATGTGTGCCCGCGCCGGATGGAGTTTAACCAGCGGTTGCGTGTCCCGGAATCCGGAGATACTCGACCTGCTAGCGCTACTCGACCGGATCGAAAAGGAAATGCCAAATGCGGCGCCCGAAGTACAATGGACCATGAATTCGACGCTCGCCAATATCGGGATCAAATTTCCGGAGCATCGCGCACGCGCATTGGCCATTGGCGAGAAGCTGGGGATTTACAGAGATTACCCGGTTTCCAAAGGATGTACGTCCCCGTTTGCCCCGATCTGGATCAATGAGATGGTACGCCGGCAAGCGATCATATAGTTGGTATGATAAAGTGATTGAAGCTTTTTTCAATGGGTAACAAAAAGGATTTCTCCATATCGCAGGTCGGGCAGCAGTAAGTTTCGGGTAAGTCTGCAAATGCAGTCCCGGCAGGGATGTGATTGAGTTCATCACCAAATTCCGGATCGTAAACCGTAAAGCAATCCGGGCATTGGTGAATGATGCTAATGGGTTGATCTCTAACTATATGCTCTTCAATCGCGGGGATAAAACTTTGCGCAGTCTCAACCGTGCGTAGGTTACTAAACCGCATGCAAAGCCGTTCGAGCTGCCAGTTGAGATGGATCCCAAACAAACCTTTTTGGAACAAAATGTGGTTCCGGCTGTTCGGGTTAAAATTTTCCGTGTGGTACAGGTCATATACATCAATAATACCAATACCTGCAATTTTGAATAAATGTCTTTTCTTAATCAAAACTGAGCCAAAAACTTCCGATTTGCTACGCGTTTGTATGCCGAAACAAAGCCCGAATGTGCGGGTATCCTGCTTTTCAAAATGTCGGATCGCTTTGGATTTCAATGCATTACCATCGCCGGGATAATCTTCGGTTTGCCAGGCCAGTTCATTGGCCGCGTGTCTTACATTGATATTATGTCTGCCAAGAATATTGCTCCATTCATTCCGGTCCTGATCTTCAATGCCTTTGATAATAATTGATTTCCAGGGCGTTGTGCAGATTTCTCCAGTGCGTGTTTTGAGACAAAGTGCGCAGATATCGAGCAGAAATTCAATGGGAAACTGTTCATCACGCCGGTACAACCCAAGCCAGGTACGCGCTTCGTACCGATTGAAACCTTCGTAATAGGGTAGAGAAAACCGCGGCAATTCGAGATCCTGTGCTGCCGGTTGCGAAACATAGTTGAGTCGTTCCTGAACTGCCTGATAAAGAGCCGATTCAGTTGTCAGATTCTCGTCCAGCATTAGTTCGTCCAGCAACCTCGAAACTTTCCCGATTTCACTGGTGTAAATCAGTTCTTTCCATTTAAAAACCGCATTACTCTGTTTCGGACGGATGTATAAAAACCAGAAATGGGGCTCGCCGGAACTCACAAAATTGAGGTTACCCGTAAAAAACGGTGTGAAACTCTGATTGGAATCGGAAATATTGATTTTAAGTCTGGGTTGAAAATCAAATGTATCAAGCACGGAATGGTACTCGCCCGCATTCAGCCATTGACCGGTTTTGAAAACTTCTTCGCCGCAATACGAGCTGATGATGTTGGGAAAACGGTCCGCATTGATCTCAAAATTCAAATCCAGCTTCTTTAATTCCGTTTCCAGAAAATGCATATCCTCATAATGCACCGTCATCAGCATTTGCTGCCGCGACCCAAACCGCACTTTTCGCACATGCGCGGCCCAGGCCGCCGAAAGTACCTGTTTCAAATGCCCCGGCGAGGCAATGCCGCCGGGCAAATTGACCTTAATATGATAGTAATCCCGCATGATTTTCAGATTGAAACGGCTTCCCTCATTTTTTCCAAAATAGACCTCACTTCCGGCCTGCATGACCCGCATCCGGTTCCCGCCCCCGTTTTCTGGCACAACGATTGAAAATCATCACAGCCGGATTCAATGGCCTTTTCAAGGTTTCCAAGCCCGACATTGTTGCAGGAGCAAACCAGTTTTCCCTCCAATGCTTCCGCTTTCTGGCTCGATCTTAGCAATTGCAAACGTTTTTCCGACAGCTCAACACCTTCCGAAATCAGTGATTTGAACTCCGTAAACTCATTTTTATCCCCAACTAAAATCGCCCCGACAAGCTTGTCGCGGTGCACAATGCATTTCTTATAATACCTTTTTGATGTATCCGTAAACACAATCTGCTCATATTCAGGATCGTTCGCCGGAGCTTCGATCATGCCCATGCTGCACAAATGCAAACCTTCCATTTTCAAAATGTTCATGGATAGACTGCCTTTATATGGATTCGAAATGTCGCCCGCCAGATACGTCGCGATGGTTTCGGCTTGTTGCTCGGCTGCGAGTGTGATCCCCCACATTTCCCCGTTCCATTCCGCAATTTCACCGGCTGCAAAGATTTCAGGATCAGAGGTTTGCAGGTAATCGTTTACAAGAACTCCCCGTTTGCATTCCAGTCCGGCCTGATGCGCAAGCCCCGTATTTGGTACTGTCCCAATCGCCATGATCACCACCTGACAAGCAATTTTTCGCCCCGATTTCAACCGGACACCTTCCACATTTTCCGAGCCGTAAAACGTCGCGATTTCATCGTTGAAGTAGGTTTCCATATTTCTGTCCGAAAGTTCCTGGTACAAAAGTTCGCTTCCCATCGGATCGAGCTGGCGTTCCATAAACCGGCCGCTGCGCTGCACCACGCTCACTTGTACATTCATTTCGCGGAATGCGGCGGCTAGTTCAAGTCCTAAAATTCCTCCGCCGGCAATCACGGCATGTGGGTTTGGCTGTTGCAAAAAGGGTAGGAGCGAGTCCGCATCGAGCCGCGAACGCATGTTGAAAATCCCATTGAGCTGCGGTACACCTTTTGGCATAAAGGCCCTGCTGCCGGTTCCCAGGATGAGTTTATCATAGTGATGTTCCGTTCCGAGATCGTCCACGACAATCTTATTATTCCGGTCAATGTGGGCAATGCCGATTCCTTTATGGACGATGATGTTATTTTCTTCGAACTGATCTTCTCGGAGCTTCACCAGCTGCTCCCAGTTTTGTGCGCCCAAAATGTAATCCGGCAGCAAAACCCGATTATAGAATGGATAAATTTCTTTGGAAAAGACATGAATTTCGTCTTCACGATTTAATGTCCGGTATTTATTTATAAAACCCAAACCCGCCGATCCTGCGCCAATAATGATGATTTTCTCCACCGGTTTTTTATAAACTGACACCTGTATTGCGGAAAATTTAAAATCCGGTTCTTTCGATTTCGGGTCGACTAATGCATTCGTCAGGTTATTCGCGCGGACGTCGTTCTTACCCAGGATCTTGCCCCAATGCATGGGTAAAAAGCACAGGCCTGGCCGAACATCTTCCGTAATCTGCACTTTCACGCGCACTTCTCCGCGGCGACCATGGACGATAGCCAGTTGACCATCGTATAAATTCCTTTCTGTGGCGTCTTTTGGATGTATTTGTAAAAAAGGCTGCGGACTATGTTTATTTAATTTTGCAACCCTCCCGGTTTTGGTCATGGTATGCCACTGGTCGCGGATCCGGCCGGTGGTTAGTACCAATGGAAAATCACTATCCGTTGGTTCTGAGGTATTTTCATCGTCTACCGCGTGGATTTGTGCTTTTTTATTTGGGGTATAAAACTGATGATCTGCAAAAAGCTGTTTGTTCGTTTTACTATCCGAAAATGCATTTTCCGAAGCCGGCGCTGGCCACTGAATACTTCTGTTCTTTCTTAATAAATCATGACTAACCCCCGAAACATCGATGTTCGTTCCGGCTGTAATCTTCACATATTCATCATAAACTTCCGACGTGGTACTATACCTGAATGCATTACCAAATCCCATTTTATCCGCAAACCGCCAGATGATTTCAGAGTCGGGTAATGCTTCTCCCGGCGCGTCCAGGGCTTTTGGCAGATAGGTAATGCGTCTTTCCGCATTCGTCATCGTTCCGTCTTTTTCAAGCCACGCCGCGGCGGGCAGCACCACATCCGCCATTTGTACTGTTTCCGCACGAGTGGAAACATCCTGAACGACCACGAAACGTGCTTTTTTCAATGCGTTTTCCGTCACATTTACATCCGGCATACTCACCAAAGGATTGGTATTAATGATCCAGATCGCTTTGAGACGGTCATCCGCGAGTGCCTCGAACATTTCGGTCGCGGTAAGTCCGGGTTTGTGAGCAATGTGTACCGGAGTTTGCCAGAATGCCTCCATTTCTTCCCGGTGTTTTAGGTTCAATATTTCGCGATGGCCCGGCAGAATATTGGCTAATCCGCCCGTTTCCCGTCCACCCATGGCATTCGGCTGACCAGTCAATGAAAATGGGCCGCTTCCTGCTTTACCGATCCTTCCGGTAATTAAATGCAGGTTGATGAGCGATAGGTTTTTGTTAACCCCGATCACCGATTGGTTTAGCCCCATGGTCCAGAATGAAAGAAATCCATTTGATTCTCCGATCCATTTGGCAGTCAGTTCAATGTCTTTTGCCTCAATGCCACAGATCTCGGCTGCTTCCGCAATCGTACGTTGCATCACTTTGTGTGTGTATGCTTCGAAACCGTCGGTATGATCGGTTATAAAATCAATGTCGATGCACGCGTTTTCAATCAATAACCTGCCTATCGCGTGATTAAGCACGATATCGGTACCGGGCTGGATCTGTAAATGGAGATCCGACGAACGTGCCGTATCCGTTTTCCGGGGATCGACGCAGATGATCTTAACATTCGGATTCGCCGCTTTATGCGCTTCGACCCGCCGCCAGATAATAGGATGGCACCAGGCTGGATTTGCGCCGGTAACATACAGTACATCGGCCGCTTCGATGTCGTCATACGTCACCGGAACGGTATCCTCGCCCAATGACATTTTATAACCCACCACCGCCGAGCTCATACAAAGCCGTGAATTGGTATCGATGTTATTGGATCCGATAAAACCTTTAATGAGCTTATTTACAAGGTAATACTCTTCGGTAAGGCATTGTCCCGATACATAAAAGGCGACCGAATCGGGCCCATATTTTTTAATAAATGTTTTGAAAACCGCCGCAGTCCGTTCCAATGCATCGTCCCAGCTCACCCGCTGCAAAGGCATCGAACGGTTCAGCCGCATTTGAGGGTAAAGCAGCCGGTCCGACTGATCCATGACCGTATAATGCAGGTTCATGCCTTTGGAACAAAGCATTCCTTTATTGGAAGGATGGTCTTTGTCACCTTCCAGACTCAGCTGCCCGTTCGCTTCCTTTTTCACCACCACACCACAACCCACGCCACAATAGCAGCAGGTAGATTTGAAGGAGTTCGCCGAGGTTTTCATTTTTTGTTTGTAGTTGGTTGGTATTGACCTGGCAAGTCTTAAAGACTTACCAAGTCTGGTTTCGGTTTATCAGGAGGCTCCTCCGGAGCCCAAACCTGGTGTGTGTCGCAGTGCTAGAAACAGGAGGCCACGCTGTGGCCGCATTATAGCTTCGGAGGAGCTTCCTGTTTCTGGCATAACGAAGTTGTGGTCGCATTGCAGCTCCGGAGGAGCTTCCTGTTTCTAGCAAATCCGAATCATAATCCGAATCGGGCTCCGGAGGAGCCTCCTGAGACTTGGCAAGTCTTTAAGACTTGCCAAGTCTAGCTTCTCGCTTCCAGAACTTCCAACGTTTCCGTTTCGGCGACAACCTGTTTCGTTTTATCAAAATTGACCAATGCCACCACCGCCGCCACGCACGCAATCGCCACACCGATATACATAAATGCCTGTGCGTAGCTAATGCTGCTGGATTTGAACAGAAATCCGGCCAAAACCGCACCCACATTTCCACCTGCACCGACAATGCCACTCACGGAACCGATCGCTTTTTGATTTACAAATGGAACAATGGCATATGTCACTCCATTGGCCATTTTTAGGAACATCGCGAAGCCAAGCATGGTAAGAACCGCCACCACAACAGTGTCGCTCTGCGCAAAAAGTGCGATGCCGATTCCTTCCATAGCAAGCAGTAATGCGAGCAACCTGCCTTTGCCAAGCAGGCCATAGCTTTTACCCACTTTATCCGCAAGAATTCCGCCGACGGCGCGCGCAAAAATGTTCATGAAACCAAACGTCCCGGCAAGAATCCCAGCTGTGGCGAGAGATGTATCGAAGTTTTCAAAAAAATAAAGTGCGGCGACATTATCAAAGGTGATTTCAATCCCAAAACAGGCCCCATACGCCAGAAACAATGCCCAGGTACGTTTGTCTTTCATGGCCATCGCCAGCGTGCCTTTGGTTTTGACTGCTTTTGGATTCGCAATTTCAAGGTCTTCGAAATTACCCGCCGGAGTATCCTTTGTGAAAAAGTAATAGACAAAAGCAAAAATCAGCAACGTAATTCCCGGGATGATCATTGCCAGCCTCCAAGCCGATTCCGGCAAATATCCGGCACCCACAAAACCCGCAAAAATCAATGGCATGACCATATTGGTGATCCCGCCGCCCAGGTTACCCCAGCCGCCCGCCACCGCATTGGCAGTACCGACGATCTTCTTGTCGAACATCACCGAAGTATGGTATTGTGTGATCACAAACGACGCGCCGATGACGCCGATCGCCAGGCGAAAAAGTAAAAATGACTCATACGAATGCACCAGCCCGACAGACATCACCGGAAAAGCGCAAATCCCCATTAATGCTGCATACGTTTTTCTCGGCCCCCAGGTATCGCAGAGTTTACCGATCACAATGCGCGCCACGACCGTCGCCGCCACGGATGCGATGATGATGTTACCGATCTGACTTTTTGTTAAACCTAGGTCCGTTTTAATGACAGACATCAGCGGCGCCAGGCCGAACCATCCGAAAAAGCATAGGAAGAATGCCATCCAGGTGAGGTGAAACGTGCGCATTTGTACGCCTTTGAAGCTGAAAATGCTGAGTTTTTCGAGTGGCTTGTTTGTAATTTCCATTGTAATAAGAGTTGAGAGATTGAAGTGGATTACCTGGTAAATTCAGGTTTAATGTTGATCATCAAATACGCCCAGTTTGCCATTTTGGAAGGATTGGCAACGTTTTTAACGTATGCTAATGTGGAAGTTGTAAAATAGGTGCAATAACCTCCCTGAAAACTGATAGACTTGGTTAAATTATAATTCGCAATAATGTCGAGCTCGCTTCCCAGACTGGCAGATAGCTTTTCGTCTTTCGCATTGTGAATCGTTTCCGCGCTCGAAAAGTGATGATAGTCAGCCGAAACAGAGAATTTTTCTGAGGCTTTGATGACGCTGTTTACATACAGATCCGAAAGTCCGCCTTTACCGAAACCATTGGCCGCATAGAAATAATCCATTTGTCCCCAAAACTTGTGAGGCGTGCCATATAATGGATCGAATGTCCTGTTTTTCGCAGAGTTAGCGCCGGTTCCTGAGGTATGGTCGAAACCGGGGCCGATGGAGAAAAATTTGTTTACCGTATACAATCCGTGCACGGAGTACATATTGGCATTCAGTGACTTACCGTCGCGATCCTTCCCTGTTTGAAAGTACGCGCTCGCCGTTACATTCCACGATGGATGTGGTTTAAGCTGCAGATACGGGCCAACTGTAACACGGTTCCAGGTACCGTTTTGTATCGTTTTTTCACCGCTTTGTTTTAATGTATATTTTTGAAAATCATCCTTCAATGCCAGAAATGAGACTATTCCACGGTTTAGTTTTTTACCTAAATAAATGAACTGCATCGATTTGTACATGGTACCGATCCCATTGGTGCCGGCCGGATATGCGGTGGGAACGCCGTCATATAAAGTGCCCGTTTTCAATTCACGGTTTTGATTATACGCAACTCCCATGTGTGCGGTAAAATTGTTGGCGCCCCATTTCAAAACTGCCGCATCGTGACGTCTCGCTTGTTGCAGCCAATCCAGGTTGCCGAGCAGGCGGCTGTCGTCATAAAGCAATTCCTGACTGCCTATTTTCAATGCGAATTCCTTGCCCAGCTTTGTTTTGGCTGTATCGAGCAAACTGATTTCCGCCCAGGCTTCGTGCAGCATCAGCCCATTTAATGCCGAATTGGTGATCCGGTTGTTGGTAGAAGCATCTTGTCCCCAAACCCGAACATCCTGAACAGCCACGAAAAAATGGAAACGATACCCCTTGTAACCCGCATTCAGCCGTGTTCTTTGTGAGGTGAAAAAAGCAGGTTTTTCTCCTTTTGCCAGCGGAGTTCCCTGACCTTGCAGCAGTTCGGTGCGGGTTCTGAGTTGTCCCAAGACAATCAGTTGGGCCAGTGTTTTATGGGGGCCGAGCATGGCGATGCCGATGATACCCAGCCAGAGCAGGTACACGTTCTTTTTCATAAAATGGGAGTTAAAGGCTGATATTAAACCAGTTGCATGCTTTGCAGATAATCCAATGCGTACGAGGGATGCAGCGACACTACTTCACCTATTACCATAATCGCCGGCGTCCCAATTCCATTTTCTTCCACAAGTCGCGGCATTTCCCAAACCTGCCCGATCACACTTTTTTCATTCTCCCAGGTTCCATTCTGGATCACGGCCATTGGCAAATGCGCCCGACCGAATTTTTTATACAAATCACAAATATCCTGCAACCGGCTCATCCCCATTAAAACCACTATGGTCGCTTTGGATTGCGCCGCCAGCTGCATATCGTCCGAAAGTTCTTCATGGCGGGTCGTTCCGGTGATCACCCAAAAACTCTCGCTATAACCACGGCTGGTAACCGGGATTTCCAGAGATGCAGGTACCGCAATGCAGCTCGAAACGCCCGGTATTACTTCCACTTTTACTCCGTGCTCGCGTGCATATTCCAGTTCTTCATAACCTCGGCCGAATACAAATGAGTCGCCGCCTTTGAGTCTTACCACATGTCCTCGCTTCCGTGCAAGCCTGACGATCAGCCCATTGATCTCATTTTGAGAGAAGGAAGGATTGCCTGCTTTTTTGCCTACATACATTTTTAAGGCTTCTGCTGGCGCAAATTCCAGCAGCTCCGGATTGGCGAGCTCATCATACAATACTACATCTGCCTGCTGCAATGCTTTCATCCCTTTTAAAGTGATCAGCTCTGCATTTCCCGGCCCGGCTCCGACTAGTGTAAGTTTTGGCGTCATCATATGTAATGGAGTGTTTGATATTAGAAATGTACTATGAATAGTATATAATTACTACGTTAACTATGGGATCAAAATTAAATGTAATATTTTACAAAACAATAGTTTTACCAAATTTATATTTGTTTTTGACTATAAAGAAGAATATATGATTAGGAAATTAACTATTTGCCATTTACATTTGATCATCACATTTGACACATTAAAATACATTATATTTAAAAAGTTATATAATTTACAATTGTTGTTATAATTTAATAGTTAAAAAATACTATGTACTCCATTACTAACACTCGAATTGTAGTTGCAGGCAACGGAATGGTCGGATATAAATTCTGCGAAAAACTGTTGTCCCGCAAGAAAAATGATCAGGTTTTTCAGATCACCGTTTTTGGTGAAGAGCCGCGTGAAGCCTATGACAGGGTACATCTAAGCGAATTCTTTGCCGGGAAAAGCGCGGACGACCTCTCGCTGGCCAGCAAGGAATGGTACCAGGAAAATGGCATTAAACTGTTGCTTTCTGATCCGGTAGTTGACATCGACCGCGAACAAAAGTGCGTCCGGTCTCACCATGGACATGTAGTATATTATGACTACCTCATATTAGCCACCGGTTCTGGTGCATTTGTTCCGTCCATTCCCGGTGTTGAAAAAGATGGGGTTTTTGTATATCGCACGATTGAAGATCTGGAAATGATCCGGTCGCATGCTGCGAGAGCAAAGAAAGGTGCTGTACTTGGCGGCGGGTTACTTGGTTTGGAAGCCGCAAAAGCATTGCTGGATTTAGGTTTGCAGGAGGCGCATGTGGTCGAGTTTGCATCGAGGCTTATGCCCAGACAGATCGACGAGGCTGGTTCGCGGACGTTGAAAAACCAGCTGGAGTCGCTTGGATTGCAGATCCATTTAGGCAAAAGCACCCAGGAAATAACCGGGGGCGATTGCCTTGAAGGCATGCAATTCACCGATGGCAGTCTGCTCGTGGTGGATATGCTGGTGATTTCGGCAGGTATCAGACCCAGAGATGAGTTAGCCAAAATCGCAGGTCTGGAGACGCATCCTCGTGGCGGTATTATTGTCAATAATCAGCTGCAAACATCCGATCCGGCCATTTTCGCAATTGGGGAATGTGCATTGGCGCATCATATGATTTACGGGCTGATCGCGCCGGGGTATGAAATGGCCGAAGTGGTGGCGACCAGGATCGCCGGTGGTGAAAAGGAGTTTTTGCCTTACGATATGTCTACCAAACTGAAACTGATCGGGACCGATGTGGCGAGTTTTGGTGATCCATTCATTGAAGAACCGGCCTGTAAAACGATCCGTTTCGAAAATAAAGCAAAAGGCATTTACAAACGCGTCAATATAAGTGAGGATGGAAAAACGCTTTTGGGCGGTATTCTCGTCGGCGACGCGAGTCAGTATAACATGCTTTTGCAGACATTTAAGAATAAAACCATTTTGCCACCTGATCCCGAAGATCTGATCCTGGGATCGAGGGGCGGCGAGGAGGCTGGCGCGGGTGTAATGGGCTTCCCGGACGATGCATTGATATGCTCATGCGAAGCAGTTACCAAAGGAATGCTTTGCCACGAAATCGGTGAAAATGGGCATCATACCGTCGATGCTTTAAAAAAATGCTGCAAAGCCGGGACGGGTTGTGGCGGTTGCGTGCCGATGGTGAAGGATATCATTGCAGGCGTGATGAAACAAAAGGGTGTGTATGTACGAAATGTCGTTTGCGAACACTTTAATTACACGCGCCAGGAATTGCTGGACCTGGTAAAAATGGCCGGATTGAAAACATATGGGACTGTTTTGGATGAGTTTGGACATGGCGATGGCTGCGAGGTCTGCAAACCCTTGGTAGCATCGGTACTTGCCAGCTTGTGGAACGAAAGTATTTTGCAAAAAGACCGCGCACCGATCCAGGATTCGAACGATCGCTACCTTGCCAATATTCAGAAAGGCGGTACCTACTCCGTCGTACCGCGGATCCCAGGCGGGGAGATTACGCCTGAAAAGCTGATCGTGATCGGGCAGGTTGCTTATAAATATGGGTTATATACCAAAATCACCGGCGGTCAGCGCATTGATATGTTCGGCGCGCATTTGGGAGACCTGCCTTCGATCTGGGAGGAGCTGATCGAGGCCGGTTTTGAAAGCGGACATGCCTATGGGAAATCGTTAAGAACTGTAAAAAGCTGCGTAGGATCCACCTGGTGCCGTTTTGGCGTGCAAGATTCGGTGAGTTTTGCCATTGAAGTCGAAGACCGGTATAAAGGGTTGCGTTCCCCGCATAAACTCAAATCGGCAGTATCCGGCTGCATCCGCGAATGTGCCGAGGCGCAAAGCAAGGATTTCGGGATTATCGCGACCGAAAAAGGCTGGAACTTGTACGTATGCGGAAATGGGGGATCCAAACCGCAGCACGCGCAATTGCTAGCCACCGATGTTGACAAAGAAATGTGCATCCGCCTCATCGACCGCTTCCTGATGTTTTATATAAAAACTGCAGATCCATTGGCAAGAACTGCTACCTGGCTCAATAAAATGGAAGGCGGCATGAGTTACCTCAGGGCTGTGATTGTGGAGGATTCGCTCGGGATCGCCGCCGACCTGGAACGCGACATCCAGCAGCTGATCGATGTCTATCAATGCGAATGGAAGGAAGTAGTCCGGAATCCCGAGCTGAGAAAAAGATTTACCCATTTTGTAAACACCCCTGAGAAAGACCCATCCGTTACGTTCGATACTATGCGGGAGCAGAAGAAGGCGAAAGAGTGGGTTTGACCCGCGACCCCGGCCCCCGGCCCCCTGAGAGGGGGCTCGCTTTTAGCTACTAATGCATAAGGGTGTCCTTTTCTAACAAGTCCCGTTTCTAAAAGTCCCCTTTAGGGGATTTAGGGGAAAAGGCTCCCATCGCCCAAACACAAAACTTGCTTCATTACCAATTTAATATTCAAATTCCAACTCCTATGTACTCACAAGACAATACTGCAACAAAACTTACCTGGCATAAAGCCTGCCACGTAAATGATATTCCCGAAGATGGCGGCGGGTGTGCGCTGATTAATGGGAAACAAATCGCTATTTTTAATTTCAGCAGGCGCGGGGAGTGGTTTGCGACGGATAATCAATGTCCGCACAGGCAGCAAATGGCCGTTTCGCGCGGAATGATCGGGAGCCACGAAGGCGAGCCGAAAGTAGCTTGCCCGTTTCACAAAAAAACCTTTTCATTGCAAACCGGAAAGTGCCTCAACGACGACAATTACGCCATTAATACCTTCCCGGTGATGGTTGAAGAGAATTTGATTTACATTGGGATCGGGAAGTGAGATGTTGGAAGTGAGATGTGAGATGTGAGATGTGAGATGTGAGATGTGAGATGTGAGATGTGAGATGTGAGATGTGAGATGTGAGATGTGAGATGTGAGATGTAAGATGTGAGATGTGGGATGTGGGATGTGAGAAGCTTGTCCGTTTTCAATTTTAAGTTAAATTTTCAAATTCCACATTCCACATTCCACCTTTCACATCTCACTTTTCACATCTCACCTTTCACATCCAACACCCAACCGCTCGATGGAAAGACTTGACAATAGGGTAGCCGGAAGTCTTACCCGGTTTTATGTAGTGGCATTATTTGTGGTGGCGATGCTGACGGTCAGTGGGTTATTCTTGATCCGGCGGACGATCAGTGGGCTCAATCATGATAGCCGCATCGTAAACGTGGCGGGTAGACAACGGATGCTCAGTCAACGTCTTACGAAGCTGGCGATCTTGGAAACGGAGGGGAAAAGGTCTGCTGATCCCGCGGATTTTGATTCGCTATTGACGGTTTGGAAACAAAGCCATGAAGATCTTATAAGGAATAAACTGCCTGTCGGGGATGGTTTTGCAACCTGGAAAAGTGCCGCACTGGATACCATGTTCCGCCATATTGATCCCGTTTTTGATTCGCTGCATCATGATTTTATACGGATCAGGGACCGTACTATCTTGCCTGAGGCTCGTCTGGAAGCATTGTCGCGGATCTTACGAAATGAGCCGATGTTCCTTTCTCAAATGAACAATATTGTGTTTCAGTTTGACAAGGAAAGTTTTCAGCGGCTCGAAAACCTGGAACGGATTGAATGGATATTGGATATCATGACGATCCTGGTGCTTTTGGCGGAAGGTTTGCTGATTTTCAGGCCTGTGGTGAATACAACGAGACGGGTAGTGCGGATGCTGACCGAATCGGAGGGGGCTTTGCAATCGGCTAACCACCAACTTCAGGAAGCTAACAAACACCTTCTGGAAGCTCAGAATGAACTTTTACGATTGCAGGAAGAGCAATATGAAATGCAAATGGCTGAAGACCGGATCCGCGCGGCGGCGCTGATTGAAGGTCAGGAAGAAGAGCGGAAAAGGTTTGCATTAGAACTTCACGACGGCATCGGCCAAATGCTGACCGGACTGAAACTGCACGCCGAAAAGTTGAAAATCATGGAGTTCAGCGATGAAAAGCAAAGGAAAAGATTCGGCCAGCTTGTTTCACTTATACACGACACGATTCAAACTACCCGACAAATTTCGTTTAATCTGATGCCTTCGGTATTGAACGATTTTGGGCTGGCGGCAGCATTGAAGCTACTTTGCGAGCAAACAAGCAATTCATCAGGCATCGACATTCAGTTTGAAGAACAGACAACCGGAGAGCCGGAACTTGGACGGGCTATGGAAACCGGTTTGTACCGCATCGCGCAGGAAGCATTGAATAATGCGGTGAAACATTCTCAGGCCGGACACATTCTCGTCCGCCTCGAACAAAGCGAAATGCAGGTGGTTCTCGAAGTCAATGACGATGGAAAAGGTTTTGATCTGAATAATCTAAAACCGGATCAGGAGTTTGCTTACAACCACAATGGAATGGAGAATATCCGTACCCGGGCGCAATTGATGAATGGGGAAATGGAAATAATATCGGAAATTAACAGTGGGACGAGGTTGATTGTAAAAGTGGATTTCTAATATTTGTAAAAAACATTTCGTCAATGCCGATCAGGATTTTAGTTGTGGATGATCACTCTGTGGTTCGTCAGGGGATTATTTCCCTGCTCGAAGATGAGGAAGATATTGAGATAGCAGGTGAGGCTTCGGATGGGGACGAGGTTTGGGATATGGTTGAAAAAACGAAACCGGATGTGATCCTGCTAGACCTGACGATGCCACGCGTTTCGGGAATGGAAGTCATCGGCCAGATCGTTCCCGAGTTTCCGAATTCCCGCATTCTGGTTTTCAGTATGCATAACAACCCGGATTACATGATTTCCTCCGTGAAGAACGGGGCATCGGGTTATCTCCAGAAAGATACCAGCCGGGATGAACTGTTGAGCGCGATCCGCAGCATTGCCAAAGGTGAACTGTACTTTCCGCCTTATGCGTCATCCGTTATTATCCGGAATTTGTTGAAAGAAAGTATCCGGTATGCCGCACCTGCCGTCGCTACAGAAACTGATCAAACCGAGGGTAAGTCCATTTGGAATATCATCACGCCACGCGAGCAGCAGATTTTGAAATGCTTAACAGAAGGTATGAGCAGCAAAGACATCGCCGAAAAATTCGACATCAGTTCGAATACCGTCGCCAACCAGCGCGCCAGCATTATGAGGAAAGCGAATGTGAAAAATACCGCGGAGTTGATTAGTCTGGCGTCGAAAGGCGGGCGATCTTGAATGATCCGGTTTTTATCAGGACACTTTTGAAGCAACCTGATACGGGATTGCTTTGATCAGTTTGGTATTATTAAATTCCTCCACGACCACCACATTTTCTTTTGGAATGATGCCGCGATTAATCCAGTTCAAAACCGTTTCGATGCTTTTAATCTGAAATCGTCTGCAATATTCCTTGAAGTAACCCATTCCGAAAGATCCACTAATTCTCCCTGACTGATCAGATAGGACCGGGCATCGTTTATTGCAGATTGACCTTCTGCAAGCAACGCCTCGATTTTTTTTGTTAAGTCGCTTTTCTCTTCCATGTTCCAAATTACAACTCTTGATAATCAATCTCCAAAAAATCAGCTACATCCGGGATCCAGAATTCCTTAATAAACCTCTCGTGGTCAGGATGAATGGAGTAGGCGTCGTAATCAGACTGATTATCGAATTCCATGGATAGACCGTATTCAAACTGGTTTTTCGGGCTGGTTTGTTTTAGAACTTTGAAATTTTGGACGCCTGGAATGTCTTGCAAATCACGCGCAGCATTTAAAAAAAGCGTCTCTTTTTCTGAATCTTTCGGGTGTTTGAGTTTCAGGAATACGGAATGGAAAATCATGAAGTTATGGTTTAGAAATATTAAGTCGTTTTACGAGCCAGGGTAACGTCAGCCCCTGACCGATCAATGTGAAAAGTACGACCACCACTGAAATGAAAATAATGGTGTGTCTTTCAGGAAAAGGACTGCCATCGCCCAATTTACCGGGTAATCCGATCGCAATCGCGAGTGAAACAATTCCCCGCATGCCCGACCAGCTGATAATGAGGCTGTTCTTGAAATCCAGCAATGCGTTTTCGGTGATCCTGCCCCGGCCGGTTTCAAAACCCTTTTGCAAACTCATCTGCTGCCCAAAAACCCGCAGCATTCTCAGTACCAATGCGATAACTGTAATAATAAAAGCATAACCGATATTAGGGAGTACCTGGTCTTCCGCGATACTTTTAATTACAAAAGGAAATTGCAGGCCAATTAAAATGAAGATCAGCCCATTCAGAAGATAAATAATGATGTCCCAAATGTTTTTCGACTGCGTTTTCAATGTTTTTGGGAAAATTTTGTTGCTGAATTTTGCAATACTTAAACCCAAAATAACTACCGCGATCACACCCGAAACATGTGATTCTTCCGCAATCAGGTACGTAACAAAAGGCGTCAGCAGCATGAAACTGATCGTTGCCAGCGTGTTGTCCTGGATTTTTGAGATGATGAATGAAAGGATGCGGCCCATTACCAGCCCCACCAGTGCGCCGCCCAGCATCAGTACCCCAAAATCAAATGCTGCTTTCCAGAATACGAATGCGGTACCGGTCACCGCTGCAACCGCAAAACGGTACGTCACCAATGCAGAAGCATCGTTGATGAGGCTTTCACCTTCGAGGATGGTGGTGGTTTTGTGTGAAAGTCCCAGACCTTTTGTGATACTCATGGCAGCCACAGCATCCGTAGCCGAAAGTATCGCGCCGAGAACGAATGACAGTGACCAGGTCATGCCGGGGATCATGTAATGTGCGACCACTGCAATGCCCGTCGCCGAAATGAAAACGAGCCACACCGCCAGGGTACCAATGGTATTGATATTGGTTTTGAAATGATCGAAGGAGATATTAAACGCCGCGTCGTAAAGCAGCGGGGGCAGAAAGATCAGGAAAACAACTTCCGGATTTAAACTGATTTCGGGTATTTCCGGAATAAAACCGACTGCCATTCCGGCAACAATCAGCAAAATCGGGGAAGGGATCCTGATCCGGTCGGAAATAGCCGAAAGACCAATCATCACAGCCAGAATGAAGATAACGATACTGTAATTTTCCATTGAGCAAAGATATGGATCTCTATTGCAACAATGTAATCTCAATATTTGCTAGGTTCCCAATGCGTTTAAAATCAGCTTTGTTGAAAGTTAGTAGCTTGGAACAGTGAGTTTCGGCAATAGCAGTGTGGAGGCAATCATTGATGTTTTGAAAACCAATCCGTTTTGCAAGGTAAATCGCCCGTTCCATTTCCATAATTGAATAGGGGACAGGCTGGAAATTTAAGAAAGCCGCGAGCATAGCCTCGATATCATCCGGATGTTGACCAAGCCTTTGCAGAACGAAAGCCGTTTCTTGCAGGCATAAAAGGGAAATAAAAAATTGCTCCCGTTCCGTCGAATCTTGATAAAGGTTTTTTGCCAGCTTGTGTTTGGCGGAATCTTGCGGAATGAGAAGATTAATCAGAACGTCCGTGTCAAAGTAAATCATAGATTTACTTCGTTGGCCAGTGCTGACAAGTCCAGATTGGAATCAACTGTCACATTCCTGAACCGGTCGATTACAGGCAGAGATTTTTTGTATAACTCCTTTTGGGTAACGGCAGTATTCTTCTCAACATCCTCAACGATAATTTTAAGCTCTTTATCGCCAAACATTGCCCGGACAGACTCGATAAAGTTGCTGTTCAGGTTTGAAGACTTAATTTGAAAAGTGTGTTGCATGGTTTTGTTCTTTTATCAAAGATAATAATTAGCTCGGTAATGATCGAATCTATGAAAAACACCTTTTGTCTTTTTTTCAATAAATCCCTACTTTTCAGTTACAAAAAAAGACAACCAATCATGGCCGAAGATCGCAACCAAAACCCAGCCACGGACGAATCGTACATTGTTTCGAATGTATTGCGTTTTCGTGTTCCTTTTATTCCTCTGAACAGGTTGAACGCTGTGGAGGGAAAAGTGGTTAGCTGGACCCGAAAATGGGATTTTGAGGAAAAATTATTGGTTTTCGCAGTCTTGTTCGTGGCGGTTCTTCTGATTTTCAGATCGTTTTAAAGATCAGTCCAATCCTTACTTTTTCGCCATCTTCCGAAAGTTTTTGATCCGGTGAAATGTCATGAAATTGGCGTCATGATTATTATGTGCCCCGCCAAGTCCATCGTCGAATGCCGTTCGTGAAAGAAAAATGATGTTTTTGGCTTCAAAGAGCCAATCAACATACTGAAACCCGTGTTTGGCAACATCCGGATGATGTAGCAATTGTTTTTTGAATGTCCAGTTCCTCAGGTCCGCAGAGCTGAAAAGTGCCTGGGAATTGCGGATACTGGCCGGAGATTTTGCAGGATTCGCCGCTTTCACTTCGTCGGGAATGTAATTGCTGATCGTCCAGTAACGTTTCGATTTTGGATCGTAGCGGATCGCAAATTTCTTACTTCCGCCCGGGAATGGGATAAAATCGTTGTTTGGATCGAATGTAGCCATTTCTCCATCTGCACTTATTTTTACAATCGCTGCCTTTTCATCCAGCGCAGTTTTATCATCGACACGCAGAATATCCACAATGCTTCCATCTGGCGACAAAACCGCATTACCTTCCAGCCAGCCGGTGAAATGTCCATTCAGATAGGTGGAATCAAAACGCATAATGTTGGATGAAGTCCAGTTAGCAGCGATCATCGGGTCTGCGTCAAGCGGAATGGACATCATGAATGCGGAATACCGTTTGCCCCATTGTTTTGGCGGCCCGGCCGCATCTTCCATCGCACGCCATAACTTCCCGTTATGCTCAACGAGCGGCATGGGCGCACAATGGTATTCACCCTCTTTTAGTAAACCATTATTGCCATTCGAGGGCGTAGTCCAGGTTGCGCCATTGTCGGTAGACTTGCGGATAATCGTATTCCCGTGATGCCGGTTAGTCCCCATCAAATACAGATTTCCCTGGTGCACAAATAGTTTTGACCAGAATTGTCCATTGATTTCCGAAACTTGCTTCCAGTTTTTCCCTTTATCCGACGAACGAAAAATGCGTGAGATCGCGCTGACATGTTCCGTTGATTTCGGCCCGAAAAAATCATGGGAAGCCACGTAATCCCCATTCGGTAAAATGGCAATGCTCGGAGAGCCGAGATATTGCCCGGAAGAAGCCGGGCTATGGGTTACAATAATCCCCGGAACTTTTGAAAAGTCAGGCATTTGCGCGGTTGCGGCGTGAAAGGTAAAGCTGGCTAGTACAAGAGGTACTATTTTAAGAAAGGTCGGATTCATCAGGGTTTTTTAGGGGGTTCTGTTACTTTTAAAATTCCCTGCATGACCCGCCAGTGTCCTGGAAATGAACAGATAAACGGATAATTCCCGGCTTGTGCAGGTGCCGTAAAATTCAAACGGAAATTCTGTCCCGAATTAACCAGTGGCGTGAAATACAGAATATCGGTGGAATTGGGTATGAAATTCTTTTCAAAACCGTCTTTCAGGTTAGCCATTGCGTCGGCGGCTTCGCCTACTTTCTGCTCGGTACCCGGCTTTACGATCACTACATTGTGCGGCATCACATCCGGATTGGTAAATGTCAGCGATACTTTCCTTCCCGCCGGAACCTGCAATTCTTGTTTGTCAAAAGCCATTTTGGCTTCGATTGCATTCAGCGAGATTTCCAACGTACCCATTGCTTCCAAAAGCGAAGACACTTCCTTTCGGTCTGTTTCAGGAACCCGTGCCGCCCGTTTTTTCATTTCTACAATGGCCTTGGCAAACGCCGCCGAATTCCGGACATCGGCTGGCAACGTTTCCAGGGATGCCACAAACTCACGGGTAGATTGGGTTTTATCTGTGCTATTACTGATTGTCAAATCCATATAAATGGGCAATGCAATTTCCGGCATTTGGGCGATGTAGCCATTTTTATCGGCAGCCAAATGCTGTCCGGTTTGCCCCGATTTGTCCGACGAAATCAATGCCGCATGAGCGATGACTTTCATCACTTTACTGGTATCTGTTTTGACAATATTTTGTAATTCAGCCTTGCTTTTTGCCAGGTCACCCTGATCGGAAGCAAACAGAATGCGTATCAGATCATTTTGTGCAGGTGTGTTTGTTTTCTCATTCCTGATCGCATTGGTCAGTATTTTTACAGTATTTGTGTTTTGATTTTCAGCGAGTTGAGAAACAGCATCCTGTTTTTGTTTTAAATCAAAATCCGGTCGGGTAAGTATTGATGCCAGCTTCGCCGGGGATTTTGGTAATGCACTCAGTTCGGCATTGTTGAGGAGAGTGAGCAAGTAGTTTTCTGCTTTCCCAGTAATTTTTCCTTGTTGCAGAGAAGCCAGCCAAACCGGTTTCAAATGCCGGAACGTTTCGTGAATGGCATAGTCCAGGTAGTAATCGGTAGGATATTTAAAAACGTCCAGCGCGGCAGTAACGGCCGGAACCGATTCCAAAAAGCTCATTGCAACGATCGCTTCCAGCCTTACCCGCGGCGATTCGTCATTTAATCTCGGCTTTAATAAATCCAATGCACCGGGCAGGTGGTCGTACCAAAAACGGACCAATTTTGTGGCCGCTGCTCGCGCCTGGGGCTCTTTTGCGTTTAATGCGGTTTTTAGCAAATCCATTTCAACAACGTCGAAATCCTGATAAATCCACAAAGCTTCCAGCAGATGCAGCTCATAATCCGGATTGTTTTTATTCAATGTCGCTACCCATTTTTTCAATGCAGGCAACACCTCGGCTGCGGACATTTCGCGAAGCTGCGTCCGCGTTCGGTACCGGAAACGATCTTCATGCACTTTCAGGTTTTCAAGTAGTTCAGAAACAGATTGTTTGGAAATATCAACGCGTTTTAAAAGGGGTTTTTCCTGATAGGTAATGCGCCAGATCCGCCCGTGCGATTTATCTCTCGCCGGGTCACGCGGGGGATTTTCACCGTGAGAAATGAGCGGATTGTACCAGTCGGCAATGTAAACGCCGCCATCCGGCCCGAATTCGAGATCAATGGGTCGAAAATTTGGGTCCGACGATTGCAGCAATGCCTCGGCAGTTTCTTTACCCAAGATCCCGGAGCCTTGCTGGATAACGCGGTGCTGCTTGGTACCCTGAAAACCAATGTTGTTATTGACCAGAAAGTCACCCTGCACGTCGTCCGGAAACTGGCGGCTCGATATCATTTCAATGCCTGCCGTGGGCCGCACCCTCGTTTCGGTAAACATATTGATCCGCGGATGTTTGTCCGGATAGTTCACTTTCCCGGTCATCGGCGGGGCAAAATAGTTGGAGCCATCGGAGGCGTCGCCGATCAGGTGGGTGCCCCATTTATCGAAAACACTGCCCCAGGGATTGTAGTAAGGATAAGAAATATAATGCGAAAGCTTGCCGGTGCGCGGCTCAAAACGATACGTAGCGCCAGCATAGGAACGGATCGGGCCGTACGGTGTCTCCACCTGCGTGTTCAGAAATGTGCCTTCATTAAAATACAGCGCACCATCCTGACCATACGTAAATGCGTGCGAGGCATGGTGGCTATCCTCGGAACCGAAACCGCTCAGGACCACTTCTCTCACATCGGCTTTATCGTCCCCATTTGTGTCTTTCAAAAAAACAATATCCGGTTCCTGCGCTACAAAAATGCCGCCGTTTCCAAATTCAAAACCCAATGGAAGGTACAGATCATCTGCAAAAACGGTGTGCTTGTCGGCCTTCCCATCGCCGTCGGTATCTTCCAGGATCACGATTTTATCATGCACCGGAATGCCCGGAAAGTACTGCGGATAAGTCGGCATGGTAGCGACCCATAATCTTCCTTTCGCATCAAAATTCATCGCCACCGGCTTCTCGATCGGAAAATCTTTTTCCGAGGCAAACAAATTGATCTCATATCCTTTCGGCAATTTGAATTTTTCAGTCGTGGCCGGCCACATTTTTTCGTGATGCTCGTGAGCGGCTGCTTTCGCGGCTTCACCTTGCCGGCCCGTCATTGAAATGTCGGTAAGTAATGCAGGATCAATGGGTTTGCCGCGCCGGTCAATGATATCCATTGCTTTTTTAAATGCAGTAACGTTTTTAGAAATCCCCATTTCCCAGATCACCGAATCCAATGCAGTCGTCATTTGATTCAGCTTGCGCAACTCCGGCGGAAATGCGATGACGCCAAACGGTTCGCGACGCCGTCCGTAGATATACTCGCCATTCACGGCACGCCAGCGGTAGAAAAAGTGATCGTCCTTCATTTTAATCACTGCATGCAGTTTCTGATCATAATCGGAATCGAAGCTGGGTTTGGCGGAAAAACCCAGCGATTGCGCCATCCATCCAGCAGCGAGCCGGTAACCGGTATCGTTCAGGTGAATGCCATTGATCGTGATTGGTTCGGCGTGTTTTGACTGCATTTTAGCCAGCGACGGCGCAAATAAGTCAATGAAATACAAGCGTTTATTCGCGGCGATCTTTTGCATTGCTGCGGAATACAAAGCCAGGTTCTTAGTATGTTCAGCCGGGTTTGGGAAATGAGTTCCCAGGTTCTCGTGCGCGATCGGGGAGACGAGAACCAGTTTCGGCGCAGCTTTTCCGTTGTATTTATTGCTTTGCAAATTTTGGATAAATGCATTCAGATCCTTTTCAAACTGAGGCAAACCAGCAGGACCTTTAAATGCCTCATTCATTCCAAAACATAGAAAAACAATGTCTGCTTTCTGGTCGGTCAGGTCCTGGTTTAAGCCTGAGAAATTGAGCGCCACCGGCATAATAATCTTTTCTTGTTCCAGGGTGTAACTTTTGAATTTTATCTCCGTTTGGCCCTCGGTGAGCCGGGGTGTTCTTTCGCCAAAGCCCGGAAAATTCAAGGGACGTGGCTGCAAACCCACTTCATCCGCACTCCATCCCATGTTTCGCAACGTGAGCTGCTTGTCCGGGAAACTCTTTTGAAGAAGCGTTTCAAAATAATTATAATGCCGCATCCGGTCGGCAAATGTATTTCCCAGCAATACGATATGGTCGCCTTTTTCTGGGACGAAACCAGGATTCGGAGATTGTGCAGCCAGTTTAGCCGTGAAAAACGGGGAAATGCATAAAATGGCAAAAAGGAGCCGGGGGAAAGGTAATTGCATGTTCAGGATTTAGGTACTGATCAATTTATTAATAAATCAATAAATTCTATTGTTATTCAATATTTTCCCTTTAAATCTGGGATATTGTCCTGTGCTGTCCTGACCGATATTACAGTCTCATCGGCGGAGAGCCGGACACCGGATGTCCAGAAATGAACAACTTTTTATCCGTTAACTTTTTGGTAATGAATTGGTTACTTTAATGGCATGATATTCATGAAATCAATATTTTGCAAGAATTCCGATACCATCTCCGTTCCTCATGATAAAGAATTACTTTAAAATTGCCTGGCGTAACCTCCTTCGAAACCGCCTTTACGCGGCCCTCAATATTTCAGGATTGTCCATTGGCCTGGCCTGCGCGTTGATCGTCTTCTGGTTTATCCGTTTTCAGACAACGCATGATCATTTTCATAAAAATTTCGATCGCATTTATCAGATAACTACGGAGTTCCATTTTGATGGAACGAGTTATTCGCGTGGTGTGCCCACGCCCATGTGGAAAGCGGTACGGACTGAAATGCCCTCGCTGACGTCCACGATGTGCATTGAAAATTACAATCCGTTTTTGTCGGTCATTGGGAACGATGGCAAAATTGTCAAAAAGTTCAAAGAAGAAGGTCCGATGCTGGCCTATGTGCATCCGGAATATTTCTCCATTTTCGACGCGCACTGGCAGGTGGGAAGCCCTAAAAAATCACTCAGCCGGCCCAATACCATCGTACTGAGCAAGGGACTGGCGGAAAAATATTTTGGGAGCCAGAATGCGATCGGACGGATTATCCGGCTGAATAATCAGCTGAACCTGGAAGTGACCGGCATTGTCGATAACCCCGCCGACAACACAGACTTACCCTATGAATCATTTGTTTCATTTGAGACGCTGACTGCAAATCCAAAGTTCAGCTACGGCGGCAGCGGCCTCGACCATTGGGGAGGCGTAAATTCAAACACGTACTGTTTTGTGCTTTTGCCTGAGAAATACAGCCCAAAAACGGTTGAAAAGCAGCTGGTTGCATTGAACAAAAAATATCACGGCAACGACTACAAATCGTATGCACACCCGCTGGTCTCGTTCAGGGAGGTACATCATTCCGAACGGTATTACGGTTCCATGCCGATGAAATGGATCTACATCATGAGCGCTATCGGGGTTTTCCTGATTATCACAGCCTGCTTCAATTTCATCAATATGGCTACGGCCCAGGCACTGCGCCGGTCGAAAGAAGTGGGGGTGCGGAAAGCGGTAGGAGGGACTAAAAACCAGATTTTTGGCCAGTTCATGCTTGAAACAATGCTGATTACCTTGTTTGCGATGGCAGCAGGGTTGGTCGTCGCATCTTATGTTTTGCCCAATCTCTCGGAGTGGCTCGATCAACCGGGCGGCTGGCCAAAGTCGATTGACTGGGCTGATGGTATGTTGTGGTCGTTTTTAATCGGATTGTTTGTGTTTGTTGTATTTACTGCGGGCTCGTATCCGGGCACGATCCTGGCTGGTTTCCGGCCGGTATTGGCACTCAAAGGCGACATTACAACCCGGCACATCGGGGGGATTTCTTTACGCCGCGGGCTGATCGTGTTCCAGTTCGTACTGATCCAGCTCCTCGTGATCTGTACCATTGTGGTAAACAATCAGGTGGATTACATGCTTTCGAGCTCTGTCGGGTATGAAACGAAAGGCATTGCCAGCATTCAGATACCCACGCCGGATAAAGTCAACCAGGCTACTTTTCGTCAGAGGTTACTTGAAATCCCGGGTGTTTCGGACGCGACATTCTGCCTTTTTTTACCTACCACAAATTCCAATAATACCAGCAATTTGCGTTTTGATTCGCGGCAGAAAGACGAGCTCTGGCAAATAAACACAAAGATTGCGGATGATCATTATATGAAAACCTTTGGCCTTGAACTCGTTGCCGGTCAGAACATTCCGGCGAGCGATACGACGCACGGTTATCTGGTTAATGAAAAGGTAGTTGAAAAGCTGGGAGTGAAAAATCCGCAGGATGTCATTGGCAAGAACCTTAAAATCTGGGGGAAATCTGCACCGATTTACGGGGTATTAAAAAACTGGAACAACACCTCCTTTAAAAGCGCGATCGATCCGGTTGCAATTTTCACCTGGAAGGATAACCATTTCAACTGCGCAATCAAACTCAGCTCGACGAACCTTCATCAGACCATGAAATCGGTTGAAAAGCTCTGGAATGGGTATTTTCCGGAATATCTGTACGAACAATCGTTTATGGATGAACAAATTCAGAGAGCGTATCAGTTGGAAAACATCATGCTGAAACTCATCCGCGCATTCTCACTGATCGCGATTTTTATCGGCTGCCTCGGATTGTATGGTCTCGTAAAATTCATGGCCTCTCAGAAAACCAAGGAGATCGGCGTGCGGAAAGTGCTCGGGGCGAGCCTGTCGGGTATCCTGGCTATTTTCGGCAAAGAAATTGCTTTGCTGATCGCGGTTTCGTTCGTTATTGCGGCGCCGCTCGGATGGTATTTAATGCAGGCGTGGCTGCGGGATTACGAGTACCGGATCCCGATCGGCCTGGATGTGATGTCGATTGCGATCTTCGTTACGTTTCTGGTGGCGGGAGTTACGGCCGGCTACGAATCGCTGAAAGCCGCGATGACCGATCCTGTGAAATCGCTCCGATCAGAATAAGGTCACACATCCATATCGGTAAGGATTTTAATGCCGCTTTTTCGCATTAACTCGCTGGCATTAAAATCCTTGCATATGCCTTGCGTGAGCTTGTAATTGAAGATCATTTCTTCGCCCCGGATTTCGCTGTTGAAGCTGAGGTTGTCCACAATCATGTGATTTCCAGCGAGTTTGGCCAGTTCCAGATCGTGGGTGGATATAATCCCGAACGCATTCAGTTCGCTTAGTTGCTTGATCAGCGACACGCCGCCTTTGTAGCGGTCCTGCGAATTGGTACCTTTAAACATTTCGTCCAGCAGAAAAAAGATCGCTTCTCCACTTTCGATCAGCTTCAAAAGCTGTTCAATTTTTTTCAACTCAGCATAAAACGACGAAACGCCTTCTTCCAGATTATCCTGCGTCCGCATGCTCGTAAATACTTTCATTTGCGATACCCGACCGGATTTCGCGCAGCAGGGTGCACCGGTCAGCGCGAGTACCAGGTTCATTCCGATTGTTCTCAGAAAAGTACTTTTACCAGCCATGTTGGAGCCGGTGATCATGGCAATGTGGCCGCGTCCATTCAACTTGAAATCGTTGGTAATGCGTTTCCCGGAAGCGATCAGCGGATGTCCCAGACTTTCAAATTCGATGGTATACGGCTCGTCCAGGATTTCGGGAAATGTGAATGCAGGATTGGAATAAGTAAAGCCTGCCAGACTGCTCAAAACTTCAAATTCACTTACAGCAGAAGCCCATTGCCGTACCAATAATCCATTTTTAGATTTCCATTTTTCGGTCAGGATAATGAGGTAAACATCGAAGATCCATAATGAATTAAATATGGAGTAGAATGCATTGGAACCGACAGTTCTTTTTGTTCCTTTCTGCTGAAAAATTTCAAGTATTCTTTTCAGCTTTTTAATTTCTCCGGAAGCTGAATAGGCGTTTTTACTAAAAACAGATTGTTGTTCTTTTAAAATGTTAGACTGAAATGTTTCAGATTCAATTGTAATGATCAGCGATTCATATCCGCCCAGAGTTTGGATGTTATGCTGCGTACTTTCAATGATTTGCTCTGCAATGGGCTGTAATCTTTTCAGAAATCGGGAGTTGATAAAAAGAGTTATTACTAATGGAATGATGTATTTAATTGAAAACGCGTCCAGCAAAACAATTAATCCATACACAAAATAGACTGCTGCAGAAGTGGAAAGTATAGCCAGCAGGATGCTGATTGACAGGTTCTTAGTCGATTCCGGGAGCAAAACTACCGGTTCTTCAATCCAGCTGATCAATTTGTTATAATTACTTTTGGCATTTTTTGAATGCATTCCCGACGCCTGGAAAGCCTGCCGCCAGTCCAGCTTTGGTGCCAGTTCCTGAATGGATTTTTGTCTTTCCAGGATCACTGTTTTTGTAGCGGGTTCGGAAAGCCATTCTGCCAGTAACGCCTCTCCGGATTCGGTTGTTGCCCGGTTGATCTGCTGAAAAAGTGCGTGTGTCCCAAAAATATCAAGATCCGAAACATAAGCGTGATCGCGTTCAATGAAATCCTGGCCGGTTGGAAATCCTGCTAATTTGTTTTGTTGTTTTAATAATTCATTTTCATTGATTTCTCTCAAAAATTCCGCGTCTTTTTTCGAATAGTCAACCTTATTATATTCCTTTAACAACAGTGAAAAAACAAGAATACAAACAGTAGAAACCAGCAAAACGATTACCAACTGTTTTTCACTGGCCATAACGAGAATAATGGCTATTGAAAAAACAAATACAATCAGCCGGAAAAACGAAAGTTCCTTTAATCTTTTGGCGGATTGCGAAATGGTTTGCTTGTAACCTTCAATTCTATCCTGATAAATGTTCATTGTGTCTTTATAAATTACCTGATGGAGGGTCAGCCTTTTTCCGGGCCCGAACTTGCCCAGATCTGCTCCGGGAAATCGTGGATTTCTGTGCCGCGGTACATTCTCACAAACCTTCGCTGCTCTGTGAAACCGTGCGATTCGGCCCAGGAAACGGCCTGGATATTTTGAACCGGAATGTCAATATAAGCTTTCTTTCCCTGAAAACAGGACGCAACTGCATTTAACAGGCTTATTCCGGCTCCACTGCCCATTGCCGCAACCGGGCCAATCTGGATAGCATTCCGACCTTGCCGACAGCCCGCATAACCCACGATCTCAGCCATTTCCATTGCCTCAAAAAACGGACAGTCGACGGCATTAAGAAGGTTTTGAAGAAATGCTTGTCTATGTGTACCCGTAATTTGCCTGTCTAATTTGGCGATTTTTCCGGCGTCTTGCGCCTGATTCAGATTAATCCTGATGTCAAAAGATCCGTTTACAATTCCTGCAAAACGGATCACCTCATATTCGTCTTTAAAACCAAGTTTTTGATACAAACTTTGACCAAAAACGGTTGCATCGAGCCGGATGGTAGCCATTTTTAAATGGTCGAGAAATGCGATCGCATGTTCTAAAAGCTGTTTTGCGATTCCCCGGCCACGCATTTGTTTGTCCACCAAAACCATCGCGATCCATGCCACATCCCCAAAGCAACACGTGGTAGTAGTCGCAACCGGCACACCATTTACTTCGGCGACAAAACATCCGTCCGGCTGCATTTCCATGGCCCGCAGCCAATCGGTATCAAGCTGGTTCCAGCCTGCTTCTTCCACCAGATGCCTGCATAATGGCAAATCCGCCATGCTCATCTGCCTGATAGTCACCATTTTTTCGTCAACCCGGTCATGTAGAGATCAAACCCGCCTTTGCCGCCCGGGCGGTCGGAAGAGAAGATCATGAGGTTGTAGCTGAAATTATTCAGATTGGGAAGAATCGGCCTGTATTCGTTATTTGATGTATTGATCCGGTCACCGGCATTCACCGGTTGAGACCATTTGCCATTTTCGAGCTTCGAATAATAGATATCAAATCCGCCTTTGCCGCCTGGCCTGTCGGAAACAAACACCATGGTATTATCCTGAAAATAAGGGGTTTTGTCATCTTGAGGGCTGGAAAATTCTTCCATTTTTCGCAGCGTATAGGTTTTAGGATGTATCAGTGTTTCAACCGTTGGAGATTCTGTTTGAGGAACCGGGGGGGTGCTCAGCTCATAAATGTCAAAGTTTCCATCGCGGTTCGAGCTAAAATAAATTTTGTCCCCGTCAAAAGAAAAACTGGGGTAGCCATCGTCTTTCGGAGAATTTAAAAGATCGAATTTGAATGGGCCCTCGATCCCTTTTTCATTATTGATCATGTATTTAATCTCCATATTGCCCTCCGAATCATCGGCGTAAAAAAACATCGAACCTTTCGCAGGGGCTCCTGTCACGTTACCTCGGGAGACGAGATCGTACATGAAGGAAAGCGATTTGGGGCCATAGACGTTGAAATCTCCATTTGCCCGGGAAATATAACCTTCCGTTGGGCCGCTAATGTCATCAAACACATCGCTCTGGTTGCGGTGTACGAACTTTTGCAGCGACAGTCTTTTATCATACTTGAACTCAGTCTGAAAATTGACCAGGTTCAGAAAATCTTTTTTGATTCTTTTGGAAGAAAAAGTAAGGTCAATTTCGCCGTATTTGTTGGACGCAAGGTTGGAGTTGTAGTCGTCATACTCGGAATTAAATTCTGTCAGCGGCACCACATCTTTTAAAAATTCCCCATCTTTTTTGTCATGGAACGGATCGAGCCAGCAGCTGTAACAAGATAACAGGACGAGTAAGAAGAGTAGTTTTTTCATTTTTCAGGCCGGATAAATGTATGTTTATCAGCTTAAAGCGCAACGAACGGTTACATCTACTTTCCGTCCTGATACAATATGTTTAACCCATTAAACTATCCTGTTTTCTCATTATTTCCGACGCCGGTCAGTTACGTACCGCCTGATCTACACGGTACCATTTATACCCATATCCGGCGAGTGGGACCATATATTTTCCCAAAGATGCTTTCACGTCATTTGTATTTATCTGATCAAAAAGCGTTTTTGTGCCGGGCAGCGTGACTGAGGTTTGCTGGGGTTTTTCACTGAAATTATGCAGGATCACCAGCGAGCTTCCTTCGAAATCGTACCGGATCCCGAAAACGAACGGTGAGCCGGTTTCCAGTACGGTATAAGTTCCTAAACCGATCTCAGGACAGGATTTGCGCAATGCGATCATCCTGGTGGTCCAATGCAGCATCGAAGACGTATCCCGTAACTGCGCAGCCACATTCACCTTCCTGAAATCGTGTTCGCCGAAGTCGATCACCGGACGAAATGCCGAGTCGGCCGACGTAAAGCCCGCATTTCTGTCGGCAGTCCATTGCATGGGCGTACGGACAGAGGTACGCTCTTTCAACCGGAGATCGTCACCCATCCCGATCTCATCGCCATAACGAACCACCGGCGTGCCTGGGAGAGAGTATAAAAGACTGTATGCCAGCCTGATATGGTTCTTGTTATTTCCCAGCATGGTCGCTAGCCGACGACGGATCCCCCGGTCGTAGAGCTGCATATTTGTGTCAGGGCCAAACTTTTTATACACTTCCCGGCGCTGCTTGTCTGTCAGTCTTCCGAGGTCAATCTCATCGTGGTTTCTCAGGAAATGCGCCCATTGCGAGGCATCTGGGATGGTTTTGGTTTCGGTAATCGCTTTTTTGAACGGTTCCAGGTTGCCACTTGCGAGCGCATAGAACAGATGTTGGTTCGCATAAAAATTGAACATCATCTGCATTCCTTCTCCGTTTTTCCCGAAGTAATTTTCATTGTCTTCCGGCATTACATTCGCCTCACCGAGGATCATTACGTCGGCTTTTCGCGATTGTGCAAACTGGCGGAGGTCCATCAGGAGGTCAAAATCAAGTTTCGGTTTGTCCGCACTGGAATTCGGCAGCTCGATAATAAAAGGTACCGCGTCGAGGCGAAACCCGGAAATGCCCTGATTCAGCCAGTAGCCGATGACCTTCTGGCATTCCAGGACCACTTCGCGGTTTGCGTAATTTAGGTCGGGCTGAAAGTTGTAAAACCGGTGATAGTAATATTGTCCCGACACCGAATCCTTTGTCCAAACGGCTTTTTGCACCCCCGGGAACACCATACCTTTGTCATAATCCTTCGGCAACTTTTCCGACCATACATACCAGTTGCGGTATTTGGACTGCGGGCCGGTGCGTGCATTCTGAAACCAGGGATGCTGCGTAGAAGTGTGGTTCAGGACTAGGTCCATAATGACCCGGATCCCCCGTTTTTGCGCCTGAAAAATGAATTCGGCGAAGTCCCCGCTCGAACCCAGCCTTTTTTCGACACCATAAAAATCGGCGACATCGTACCCGTCGTCCTGGCCGGGTGAAGGCTGAAAAGGGGCGAGCCAGATCGCGTCGACACCTAAAGCAGTGAGGTAGTCGAGCTTTTGAGTGAGCCCGTTGAAGTCGCCACGCCCGTCTCCGTCGCTATCTTTGAAAACCCCGACTTCGAGGTTATAGATGATGCTGTTTTTGTACCAGGCATTGTTGTTCAGATCAACGCTTGCGAGTTTGGTCTGAGCGTGGGCGAATCCCGGCAACAATAAGAATATCAGAAGTAATTGGTTGTAACCCTTTTTCATCATGTTTTGATTTTCCAGGGTTCGCCCATTCAAAAGACCATGCCGGACATGATTAGACGTAAACTGTTGTATTATCGCAACAGAAACAATCAGCTCATCAGCCGCATATTTTCGCTTTCCCCACATGAGTCTCATTTTATATACTGCTGCGCCTTACACGGAATCCACTTCGCGGCTCGGATTTTCCGGTTTTTTAGGAACCGAATGCGGATTTTCTTGTTTATTCCCACAACCAAACTGGTTATACGTTCCAGTAAGAGCATTTCAATCGATGATTTTTGAGTTTACAGCCAATCCCGGATTCAATTTTCTCGCCAGGTTTTCGGAGCAGTTCGACATTCCATTACAGGATAACAAGTTGATCATTCCCGAACGAATGGGTACTGGCAGCATCCGCAAGATCGATTTCAGCGATAACTTCAAGCTGATTCTTCATCACTATACATTCAACGAGGAGTTTGTATTGCGGAGAAATGCACCCGACGCGTTTTCCGATTTGGTCACTATTGTTTTTTACAGTTCTGCATTGCCAAACAACAACTTGTCCAACCGGGAGCGGAGTTTTAGTTGTACCAAAGTCAATACTTCTTCAATCGAAGTTTCGTCCAATGACCTGAATTCGGAAATACGGTTTCCCGCAGGAAGGGAGATTATTTTCACCGTGATTGGCATTAAAGCTCCGGTACTGGCCGAACTGCTGGATCTGGCAGCTCCAAATCCATTGATTGAGCGCATGACGAACGGACACAATACATTTCTCTATCATGTGCTGATCGATCCGGATTTTGAAAAAACGCTGAAAAGCATTGCGGATACAAATGTGACCGACACGCTGAACAAGTTCTTTTACAAAGTGAAAGTCCAGGAATTGCTCTATTTGCTGTTTGTCAAACTAACCGAACGTGAGACTAAAAAGGAAAGCCGGATCAACAGCGCGGACGTTGTGAAGCTGATGACCGTCCGCGACATCATGCTGACGGACCTCAGTGTCACTCCAAACCTCCGTGAAATGTCGCGGGTCGCGCACATGAGCGAAACGAAAATGAAGGTGCTTTTTCGCCAGGTCTTTGGGGACAGCATTTACAATTACTATCAAACGGCCAGAATGGAGGAGGCAGCTTCTATGTTGAAACAGTCGGGAATGGCGGTTTCTGAGGTCGGCTATCGTCTGGGTTTTTCGAATCTGAGTCATTTCAGCAGGTTATTTGCCAAACACCACGGGCACACGCCCAAAAAATTCCAGTCCGTCGGATAGGACTATTTATTAACCTTTTTCGAGTATTTTGTCCTAATCAAGCTAGCTAATTTTGCTTTATAATCAATTAGCAAAGTGGAAATGAGCACGATACCAACAGAATACCAAAAAGGAAATTTCAGATTAAAGAACCACGCCGTAATGGCTCCGATGACGCGTTCGCGGGCGATCGGTAATATTCCTAACGATTTGATGGCCACTTACTACGCACAGCGCGCCGGTGCGGGGCTGATCGTTACGGAAGGTACTTCTCCGGCACCGGAAGGACTGGGATATGCGCGCATTCCGGGGATTTTCAGTGAAGAACAGACGGAAGCCTGGAAAAAAGTGACCAGCGCAGTCCACGAGAAAAACAGCAAGATTTTCTTGCAAATCATGCATACCGGCAGGATTGGCCACGGGAATAACCTGCCGGAAGGAGTGTCTGTGGTTGGTGTTTCTGACGTGAAAGCTGCTGGTCAGATGTGGACCGACCAGGGTGGAATGCTGGAACATCCCCAGCCCGTTGCATTATCGGAATCCGAAGTGGAGGAAGTAATCGATCAATATGTAAATGCGGCAGAAAACGCGATCAAGGCGGGTTTTGATGGCGTCGAATTGCACGGCGCGAATGGATATCTGCTGGAACAATTCCTTAACCCGCATGTGAATACCCGCACGGACAAGTTTGGTGGTTCCATAGAAAAACGCGCCAAAGCAGTACTGGATATCGCTGAAAAGATCGCGGCTTCGATCGGAAAAGAAAAGGTAGGGATCCGCTTTTCACCAAACAATACCTACAACGATATGACAGCGTACCCGGATGAGGAAGTACGGGAAACGTATGGTTATCTGGCGCAAAAGCTGAATGAAATTGGTATTACCTACCTGCATATTGCCCAGAACCCGGACATCAAAAAAGAGACTTTCGACGCAATAAGAAGCAATTTTGACGGCACGATCATTCTTTGTAACGGATTAACTCCTGCGTCTGCGGAAGAAGCTTTGCATGCTGGTTTTGCAGATCTGGTCGCATTTGGCACCTCTTTTCTGGGAAGTCCGGACCTGATCAAACGAATTGAAACCGGCGCAGAATTGAATGCATTGGACTTCGATACCTTCTACACCCCCGGCCCAATCGGATATATTGATTATCCAATTCTCTGATTTCCGTCGGCCTAAGCCGACGGCCAATGAATAAAATGGAATGTGAATGGATTGATTCAATCCATTCACATTCCATTTTATTCATTGATGCGGATGTTGCGGAACCAGACTTTTTCTTTTGCATTGTGGTTCTGTAATGCGATTTTTCCTTTGTGGTGCGGCGTTGCATAAGGCCAGTCTTTAAACTTGCTTTTTGCCACCTGCGCCTTCCAGGCATCAGTCCCATACGAATATTCGGCCACGAGCTTGCCATTCAGATAATGCTTTACCTGATCTTTGGCAACAATGATTTTGCCGGTATTCCAGCTTCCGGCGGGTTTAAATGCACGAGGGTCGCTGGGCGGGTTCATATCATAATTGGCTCCTGTCAATTGTCCCGGTTTCAAACCAATATTTTTTCCATCAGCGTCTTTCACGACGTAATTTTTATCATCAATGATCTGGTACTCGGGGGCGGAAAATACCGTCCGCTTGATTTCGGGGGTTTCAATTACTTTATATAAAATACCGCTGTTACTGCCTTCCGGGATCTTAAATTCAAATTCCAGCTCAAAGTCCCCATACTCTTTATCAGTCACCAGATCGCCGCCGCTTCCGTCGGTTGTGAGCGTACCGTCTTCGATAAACCAGCCGACTATTTTGTCCTGGTTGTAGCTATGCCACCCTTTTAGTTCTTTACCATTAAAAAGAGTCACCCATTTTGCTGCATTTCGTTCAGGAATAATAAAACCGATGGTTGAAATGAGGGTAGGGAATAAAAAAATAGCAATGCGACTGATTTTATAATACTTCATAAGTAAGGTTGTTAGAGTTGAAAAAGCGACTGAGGTACGGAAATATAATGATTTGAATGAATAAAATCAGGTTATGACGATGTTTAAAATATTGTTTTGCATCAATTGAACAGGTTTACGAAACTTTACAATGCATTTACCCTCAGTAAGATGAAAGGTCGCCGCATTTTCAGAGCTACCCATTTTTACCAAGACATGATTTACCGTTTTGGCAGAGTTGATATTCAATGAAATGGTTTCAAGGTTCAGTGTTCCATAAGCCAGTTGAATGGTACAGGTTTGCGCCGCGCCTTTTCGGACTTGTGAAAATGTACCCCAACCTTCCGCACTCGTGAATGGGGCCTTGAAGTTTGCCGGTGAGATTTTTGGGTGGAAACCGATATAACCTTTTGGTCCGTGGTATTCAAAACCACACGCGGAAACGAAGGTGCCGTAGCTTGCCATCGCCCGCGCATAATGGTCGCTGCATTCAATTTCGTTATATGGGTTCCGCTTTGAAGCATGGTGACGGTCGTGAATAAACCGCGTCAAAATCAACGCCTCGTCCACCATTCCTTCCGACATCATGTGTGCCGCAACCTGATGCTCAAAACCACTCATGCATTCATGAAAATAGCCAAGCTGCCAGGTAACGTTCTCGCCATAAGGTTTTTCCTCATTCAATGGGTTGGTGTTCATGATCATCCCGCCTTCGCCGGGAACTGCATATGGCCTGCCGCCGAAATGCGTTTTAATATACGGCCCCACATCCGGCGTGAAATTGTACTTCCAAAGCGAGCGGAGCGCAGAAAGTGTTTTTTGTTTATCCAAAACCCGCGGTAATCCCACCTGGTGCGCCCAACTTTGTCCATATACCTGATCAATATGGCAGGTATTGTAAGCTCCCAGCTTTTTGCGACCTTCTTTTACATCGGGCCGGTGAATGAAATATTCGCCATTGAACAACTTTTCTTCCATGTTCTGTTTGCCTTTTGCCACATAGTCTTCACAGATTTTAGCAAAATCGGTATCGGCCATTTCTTCCGCCATCGCTTGTCCGGCCCGCGCCGCGGCAATGCAAAGACCTGCTATCCAGGCAATTTCACCTTCCCAAACGGCGTCTAATGTATTTTCCATGGGCGTGTCCGTCAGCCCGTCGCCATTTTTATCCTGCGCCAGCACAAACTGGATTGACTTCCTGATCCGTGACCAGTTTGCATTCAAAAAATCTGCATTTGCGGACATCTGATGTTCCCTGTAAAAACGCAGGATCGTACCTGCCTGCCCGTCAATCGCTGGGCGGCTTTCATTTTCAGCACGGAAAATGATGGCGCCTGAATCTGGCCGGAAAGCCACGCCCAGATCCACCGTCTGCCGGGTAATGCGTTCTAATTCAGGGAAGATCCGGCCCATTGCCTGCGCATATTGCCACACATGTGTACACGTTCCTGCGCAGGCCCCCACACCTTCCCAGCCCCAGAACCGGCCGCTCGCAAAACGGTACGTATTCGCCGTAGCGAGCGTGCCGATGTTGACAAACGTTCGTTCGAGAAACCAATGGGGCAGGGTAGAGTCGTTCCAGGTCTGCTGCCACAATTCGGTTAGGGTGGTCAGTTTCTTGAAATTTTCGGCGATATATATGGCAACTGCCTTCGCATCAGCAAACCTCGAATGGTAGTGATAACCTTGCTGCGCGTCTTTCACCAGTGATTTTAACTTTGCATTTGGCTGATTGAAATGCCAGCTGATCACAAAATCTTCTTTCATTTTAGCACCGGCTGCCAGCGTTTTTGAAGTAACTAGTCCGGCTATCAGGATTTCTTCACTCTCTGCTTTCTCTGAAAAACCAGTATCAAATGCCACTTCTGAAACCGGAAATGGTGCAAATGCCGCAGCGGTTTTCACATTCGTGTTCAGTGACATCAGGCAGGTGGAGCCGTCGTCGCTCGCATTTAAAAGCGCTTCTTTGTCTGTGCTATATTCCGAGAATACGCCTTTGCCATTTTCCAGTGTAAATGCTGCATTTGTTCTTTTACCCTCGCCGGGTTTTGCTGATAACTTGCTGGCGCCATTCTCCATCCAGCCGACCAGAGATACCTCGATTTTCTCATTTGTTGTATTGGTCACCGAAAGACGGATAATCGTCGCGGGCAGGGATGAATTGTCCGCATCGAGCGGAATAAAGGGAGAATAGGCTTTGAGCGTGACGCTTACCGGAATTTTCGGATCGGTGTATTTGACCGTCGCGACCGGATATTTGGCTTCAAAACTGATCTCTTCCCAATGGTTTTCATTCAGTTCTTTAATGACTGTCTGACCCTTGTAGCGAATTCGGATTGCGAATCCTTGTTCAAGTGTGCGTTTGTTGTCGGCGATCGCAGGTTCCACGTAAGCCGCTCCATCCCGTGACCTGATTTTCCTCACTTCATTTCCATCGTTCCAAAGTACCGTTTTCGGATCAATGCCTTCATACTTACCTTCTTCCGACAAATTATAGATTTGCCAGAGCCAGAGCCGCCCGTCGCCGCCGAGGTATACCGTGCCTGCATGAAGTCCGCCGACCGGCATTCCGATGTATTTAAGTTCGTTTTTGGTTTTTAGATAAATGGTCGGATTTGCACGGTTATACAAGGATTTCACCCAGGCCGGATCGAGGTTTTTTACCGTCGGGATGTTATGTAGCGGGTATCCCGCGGGTTTCAGGGAACGCGACCACGCATTTGATTTTGGTATAAAAAAACCGGCAGACAATAAGCCTGTATACCTGAAAAATTCCCTCCGTTTGATGTCCCCGCTGTTCATTTTGTCGATTTGTCGTTAGTAATGCCCTCTTTCCACAAAAGCTGCCGGTTTTTACTAAATACAGCTTGCTCATCCTGTTTCAGGCTCAATCCAAAAGCTTCCTTTTTAGGCCCCATTTCGATATTATCAAAGTCATCTGCCTTAATAACCAGCACCTCGCCTGCGAGTACCTCAATCCGGATCAGCGAATCTTTATTGATCGCCTTTTCGACAAACTCGGTACCCACAGATTTGATCACGATTGCCCCTGAATATACCAAAAACGGTTTTTCAGGGTCTTGTTTGATATTAAAGGCAGCATGTCCCGCCAAGGTTACTATGCGGTTCTGATCGTTATAATTTTTGGGAAAACTAATGCTGCCGCCTGTGGAAAGCATTACCGTGCTGCCGTCGGCGAGGATGATCTGCTGGTCGGCCCCACTGTTATTGACCCGCGTGACGGCATCGAACATCGCCTCAGCCAATGCGTTCTGACTGGACGGCGGCGGCAGGATAATGCGGGTATTTTGTCCCAGGGCCCAGCACGCCAGTCCGAATGTAACCATAAAAATGCCGGCAGCTTTTCCATATTCGACATAACCTTGCTCCCGCAGGCGCGCAGCCAGCTTATGGAAATAGGGTCGCAGGTGCGATGTGTCGATAGACTGGCGCAAAGTGAGTTAGGATGTTTTAGGCAAACTATGGTTCGTAAAAATAGAAATAGATCCGAGTAAATTCTGCAATTTTCAGTGAACATCTAACCGATGTGTCAACGGTAGAATCGACGGTTGTTTCGTTTTAAAAGGATAACAATCCAACTTTTCTCTTTGACTCGCCCTCATGAAACCGCAACTAGCCCAACGTCGATGGTTCCGCATTATCCCGGTTGTGTTCATCACGTACAGCCTCGCGTACCTTGATCGGGCAAATTTTGGGTTCGCGGTTGCCGGTGGAATGGCTGATGATCTCAACATCACCCCCAATACTTCTACTTTACTCAGTTCGCTGTTTTTCCTGGGATATTTCTTTTTTCAGATCCCCGGAGCGCATTATGCAGCCACTCGTACCGCCAAAAAACTGATCTTTATTTCCCTCATTCTCTGGGGTGCGCTGGCCGCAGCCACCGGTATGGTGAACGATACGACTACCTTGATCGTCATCCGTTTTATGCTCGGGGTGGTAGAAAGTGCGGTCATGCCGGCGATGTTAATCCTTTTAAGTCAATGGTTTACCAAAGAAGAGCGTTCGCGAGCCAATACGTTTCTGATCCTCGGCAACCCGGTTACGGTACTCTGGATGTCGGTTTTGTCGGGCTATCTCATTGAGTCAATGGGCTGGCGGTGGATGTTTATTTTGCAGGGTGCGCCGGGAATAATCTGGGCATTTATCTGGTGGAAACTGATCGACGAGCGGCCGAGTGAGGCAAACTGGCTCACCGATGAAGAAAAGCTCGCGGTCGAAGAAAAGCTGAAAGCAGAACAGGCAGGCATTAAACCGGTTAAAAACTACGCGGAGGCATTCAAATCTAAAAAGGTGATCCTGCTTTGTTTGCAGTATCTTTTGTGGAGTGTCGGCGTTTATGGATTTGTCATGTGGCTTCCCTCGATCATCAAAGCTGCGCCGAATATGAGCATGGTAAATACCGGCTGGCTATCTTCGGTACCCTATCTTTTTGCGGTTATCGGAATGTTGTCGGCGTCTTATTTTTCAGATAAAACCGGTAACCGGAAAATATTCATCTGGCCATTCCTGCTGATCGCCGCGATCTGCCTGTACGGGGCCGTTTGGCTGGGGCCGGATAAATTCTGGGTTTCGTACGCCTTGCTCGTGGTTGCGGGAGGTGCGCTTTATACACCTTACGGACCATTTTTTGCGGCGATTGCGGAGATCCTCCCTAAGAATGTGGCGGGCGGCGCGATCGGTTTGATCAATAGTCTGGGAGCATTGGGATCTTTTGCAGGATCGTACCTGGTTGGTTATTTAAACACTGAAACTGGAAATTTCAATGCATCTTACACGTTAATGTCGGTTGCATTGGTATTGGCCACCGTCATTACTGCGATGGTGATTCCGGCGCCGAATCGCGCGGGTGTGCAAGCTGTCGAAATCAAAACCTTTGACCATTGATGGTTAATTTCTGCCGTTGTGGTTCTTTTTATTTTATTACCTAAATCCAAAGTGCATGAGAAGTATGAAAGTGCCGGTAGCGATCGGTCACGTCGTTTTTTTGTTTTTTACCCTGATTGGCGCGTTTGCTTCCGGTCAAAGTCCTGCCTCTTCCAAATTCCAGCTTAAAGATGGCGACCGGGTCGTTTTTCTGGGCAATTCGATCTTCGAAAATGATTTTCAGTATGGGTATCTGGAACTAGCGCTCACTACCCGTTTCTCGGACAAAGGCATTACATTCCGCAATCTCGGCTGGACGGGCGATAATGTGTGGGGAGAAGGTCGCAGCACCTACACCAACCCGCCGACCCCGTATGAACATTTAATGGAAGATCTCACCAAAACGGAGCCTAAAGTGGTTTTCCTGGCTTATGGCGGCGTAGAGGCGCAGGATGGGCAGGCCGGGGTGGCGCATTTCAAGGAAGGGTTGAATAAGCTGCTCGACAAGATCGAGCAACTGGGCGCGAAAGCGGTTTTGTTATCAACCATTCCGGTCGTTTCCACTGATACTGCACAGCATATCGATTCGAGGAATGCCGATCTTGAATTGTATTCCAAAGCGATTTCCGATGTTGCGACCGAACGCGGCAAGCAATTTATCGACATTTACAATCCAATCCTGAACACGAGCAAGAAGGAAAATATCATAGAAAACACCGTTCACCTGAACGAGCTGGGATATTACTACCTCGCTACCATTTTGGAAAAAGCGTTGGGTGTGGATGCTGGCAAGGCAACTACCGCCATTAATTTTACCAAAAATAATCCAGAAGCTTCAAATGCGCGGATCGTGGCTTCGGATAATGAAAACGCGCTCATGAAATTCACGGTACAAAATGCATTTCTGCCATTAGCAACCCCGAAATCGGCCAGCTGGATCGTAGACAATGCGCGGATCGTCCGGATCTCAGGCTTGAAGAAAGGTTATTATGTACTGACTTCTGAAAACGATATAGTGGCGGCAGCTTCCGCGAAAGAGTGGGAGAGTGGTGTGGAAATCAAGCAGGGACCTCAATTCACCAAATCGGAAGAGGTGCGGAATATGATCCTGAAAAAAAACGAGCTGCATTTTTTCCAATACCGTCCCATGAACCAAACTTACATCGTCGGGTTCAGACGGTACGAACAAGGCCGCCACGTGAAAGGTCTGGAAGATCAGAACCTGCTGATCAAATGGCTGGAAGGTCAAATCATATTAAACAGCGAGCCGAAGGAAGTGGTGTATGAGTTGAGAGCTATTAGCTATTAGCTATTAGCTGTTAGCTTTTTAGCTACGCTATGGACTAGCGCTATCTGAAAATGGCAATGTAGCAGGTTGCTGGTGAGAACACCGGCGATGGCAAAACAGAATAAGGGAATGTCGATATCAAAAATAAAAAAAAGGCTAACAGCTAACGGCTAACAGCTAACAGCTAACAGCTAACAGCTAAGAGCACCAAACAATATGAACCCAACAAAATTACTATACGGAGCGGCGCTTGTGGCGACGGTACTCCTTACTACTTCTTCCAATAAAATCCTGGATAGCAAGGAAAACGTGGATCCTGATCCTCAAAAAGAACTTGCGTCATTCAAAGTCGCGGAAGGTTTTGAGGTAACACTTTTTGCATCCGACCCGATGGTAGCCAAGCCGATCCAGATGAACTGGGACGCGGAGGGACGACTTTGGGTTGTGAGCAGCACTGTTTACCCGCATTTGAAAACAGGCGAATCGGCTAATGACAAGATATTTGTCCTCGAAGATACCGATGGCGACGGCAAAGCGGATAAGTCTACCATTTTTGCGGAAGGCTTGTTTCAGCCTACTGGTATTTTACCCGGAGATGGTGGTGTTTACGTGGCCAATTCAACTGAAATCCTGCATTTCGCAGATACGGACGGAGATGGGAAAGCAGATAAGAAAAAACGCATTCTCAACGGTTTCGGAACCGGCGATACGCACCATTTGATCCATACGTTCCGCTGGGGACCCGAGGGACGTATGTACTTCAACCAGTCGATCTACATTTATAGCCACGTGGAAACACCTTTTGGGATCAGACGTCTCGAAGGCGGCGGAACCTGGGCGCTCAATACCCGCAACCTGGACATGGAAGTGTACCTGAAAGGTCTGGTGAATCCCTGGGGCTTGCAATTCGACCGCTGGGGACAGTCGTTCTTGACAGACGGTGCGGGCGGGGAAGGGATCAACTACGGTTTTCCGGGAGCCACTTTTGTGACCGCGCCGGGAGCTGCTCGCATTATCAGGGGGCTGAACCCGGGCCAGCCGAAGCACAGTGGTCTGGATGTGGTGTCGGGCAGGCATTTGCCGGATGCATGGCAGGGAAGGATGATCACCAACGATTTCCGTGCGAACCGTATCAATAGCTTTAAACTCGAAGAACAAGGCTCAGGTTATGCTTCCAAGCAAACCGATGACCTCATGTGGACGGATAATGTTGCATTCCGCCCGGTGGATATCAATGTAGGCCCCGACGGGGCGATTTACGTTGCCGACTGGTATAATCCAATTATTCAGCACGGAGAAGTGGATTTTTATGATCCGCGTCGTGACCAGCAGCATGGAAGGATCTGGCGGATTGTTGCTAAAAAACGTCCGTTGGTAACAAAACCACAACTGGCAAAAGCCAGTACCACCGAATTATTGGAAGCGTTGAAACTCCCTGAGGAATGGACACGTTTGCAGGCTAAGCAAACGCTGAAAGCAAAAGGTGCGAAAGAAGTAATTCCGGCTTTGCAAAAATGGGTGGATGGACTTGACAAGAACGACGCGAACTACGAGCACAATCTGTTAGAAGCTTTGTGGGTTTACCAAACCATGGAAACCGTCAATGAACCGATCCTGTTAAACCTGCTGAATGCAAAAACGCATAATGCCCGCGCGGCAGCCTTGCGTGCATTGGAACTTTGGTATCCGAAACTGAAAAATGTGCCTGCGCTTCTTGCCAAATCTGTAAAGGACGAACACGCACAGGTTCGGCTGGAAACCGTCATTGCACTGCGTAAAACAAAAACGGCGGATGCGGCAAAAACGGCATTGGTGGTTTTGGATGCTCAAATGGATGAATTTCTGGATTTCGCATTGTGGCAGACCATTCGCGAGCTGGAACCGGTCTGGCTGGCCAAATTGAAGTCGGAGCCCGGGTTTTTGGGAGATTCTAAAAAGACAGCTTACGCATTGAAATCCGCTACCAGTGCAGACGCAGCTTCTCTGCTGGTTCAACTTTATCAAAAAGGCCAGGTACCGGACGATTATCAAAAAGATGTGCTGACCTCCATTGCAGCCACCGGCAAGCCTGCCGACCTGAGTATGTTGCTGGATCTGACACTTCAAAACAAAGATAAGAATGCAGCTGCCCAGCTTGCCGCACTGGAAAGTGCTGCCCGGCAACGCAATGTGAAACCGGATAAAAATCCGGAACGCATTGCGACTTTTATTGGTAACGACGATGAAGCAGTGAGCCTCGCGGCGATCCGTCTGGCTGGTTTATGGAAACTGGACCAGCTTAATGCAAAACTTACAGAATTGATTCAAACGGGCGATCCGGACACCAAAAAAGCGGCACTGGGCTCACTGGCGGCGGTCGATAAAGCGAAAGCACAAAAGCTGATGACCGATTTGAGTGGCCCGAAAAACAGCCCGGAAATCCGTGTAATCGCTGCTTCGCAGCTTGCTACCGTAGATCCGAAAGCTGCCGCAACTGTGGCTACGGACCTGATACGCACCTTGCCTGCCGGAACCGATCTGACCGAACTTTTCGTCGCATTTATCTCGACTAACCCGGGTGCAGCTGCATTGGGTGAGGCCATTGCTGCGAAGAAAATTCCGGAGGCTGCGGCTAAAACAGGTCGGCAGCTCGTTCGCTCCCGTGCTGGCTGGACCAGGCAGAGTATAGATGAAATGAAAGTCCTGGTGAGCGCATTGGAGGCTTCGGGGGGATCGCTGCCGACTCAGAAAATGCGGCAGGAATTGAATGACCAGCAAATTGAAGGTCTGGCTAAATTGGTAAGAGAAAAAGGTGACGCGGCGAAAGGTGAGCTGATTTTCCGGAAAGCCGAATCGAGCTGCACAACTTGTCACGCGATTGGCGGGGCAGGAGGGCTGATCGGACCTGATTTGAGTAGTTTGGGAACAAGTTCTCCGGCTGAAACCATTATAAAATCACTGCTTTACCCGAGTGAGTCCATTAAGGAAGGGTATGATTTAAAGCGGGTTGTGAAAAAAGACGGCTCCGAAATGCTGGGTTACTTAGCTTCGGACGGAGCGTCCGACGTTGTCATCCGCGACGTAACCGGCAAAGAAGTTTCGATTCCAAAAAGCCAGGTGCAGATTATGGAAAAAGTACCGGGCTCGTTAATGCCTCCGGGATTGACAGCAAGTCTCGACCAAACGGAATTTATCAATCTGGTTGGATTTTTGACAAAACTGGGAGAATCTGGCGATTATCGCGTTCCGAATACGAGGTTTGTAAGAAGGTGGGAAAATATTTCAGCTGACAAACAAACTGCCTCCAAAATGCTGACGGGTGAATCGTTCGTGGTCGGCAAAGGTGCGAAGGTCACTTACTCGCCTGTTTACAGCAAGGTTTCCGGCGAGCTTCCGGTCGATAATCTGGCAGTAATAGAAGCTGGTGGCAAGGAAGTTAGCATCGTGAGATTTGATATTGAGGTTTTGACGAAAGGAAATGTAACTCTCGCATTGAATTCTTCAAACGGAATCACAGCCTATGTCGCAAATAAACCAGTTAAATTGACGGATAATGTGATTACCGTCCCATTGCCACAAGGAATGCAACAGATTACTTTGGTGGTCGACCGAGGAGTTGTGAAAGATGGCGGCCTGAAAGTAGAGCTAAAAGATGCTGCTGGCGGCGCGCAGACGCGGTTGAGAATGGGGAAATAAAACTTTAAGGATGGATTACAAAGGAAACCGGGACGCTGATTCCCGGTTTCTTTGTTTCAACACTGTCTATACGTTAAAAGTAGATGCCCAGGTTCATGCAGCAACGTAAAGCGGATTCTGTCAGGCTTTCCTCCAAGATTCTTGTTTGTCAACCAATACCATCATTTTTCTTCTTACGCCTCGGTACGGGAAGCAACGAGATCACGTGCAAAGTCTTCGAGTTTGTACGTTCCCAGCTTCTCCGGACGGTTTTTCCAATAGTCTTCCTGCAATTTTCCACTGCGTATTGCCTGGCCCATTGCCACATATGCACTGGCGAAGCTTTGGTTTAAGCCGGCACCAAGTAATCCCTCAAATGCCTGCTCATCGGTGAATGTAACCCATGGGGTATTTGGTTTGCCGATTGCGTTTCCCAGGATGTCGGCGATTTCGGTTGGGTGACGTTCGTCGCTGGAAATGTAGGTAATGCTGTTTCCCGAAAACAGGTTAAGCAAATGTCCGGTTGCAACTTCTGCAATGTGGTCGGTTTGTACCAAAATGAGCTTTTCGTCTGTATCGCCGAAGTTATTGCCTGCAATGCCGGCTTGTTCAATGAGTCCGGCCACACTATAAAGATTATTAAAAAAATACGAGGGACGAAGGAATTTCAAATGGAGATCAGGCAATGTCAGCAACTGTTCTTCCAGGTAACCCAATGCATCGATCGGGCCGGCGCCGTTGCGTAAATGTGCGCCGATGCTGCTCAAAAGTACGATGTGTTTGATGCTGCTGCCTTTTAGAGCTGCGATGTAATTATCAGCCACTTCATGCTGGAATTTGGCATAATCTTCAACCGAAAAGACGCTGGGGATCATCAGATAGGCTACTTCCGCATCTTCGAAGGTACTTTGAACGAATGCCAGATCGGTTACCGAGCCGATAGCGGCGTGTGCGCCAAGCGCTTCGATCTCTGCTTTTTTGTCTGAACTGCTGCTGAGTACGGTTACGTCGTGGCCGGCTGCTACAAGTTTTTTTGTTACGGGCAAACTGATGTTTCCTAATGAACCTGTGATGAGATATTTCATAGTTGTAAGTTGTTTTTGTTGCCACAAAGCTATATTTGTACTTACTTTTTGACAAGTACTTACCCCAAAGTATGTAACATGACGAAGATCAAGGAAAGCTCAACTTACAATGCAAACCGGGAGATTGTAATCCAGGAATGTCCGGTTACCTATGTCATGCGGAAAATCGGCGGGCATTGGAAGCCGATCATTTTATTTCATCTTCTTTCGGGCGGCAAACGCTACTCTGAGATCAGGAAAGCAATGCCGCATATCACCGAAAAAATGCTGATCCAACATTTGAAACAATTGGAAACGGATAATCTGCTGACGCGCGAGGCACGGCCGGTGGTGCCGCCTTATGTAACTTACACGCTCACAGAAGCTGGCAGGGAGCTGGAGGCGGTGATCAATGCGATGGCGGCGTGGGCATTTAAAGATATGCAGAGAAATCCTGCATTAGAAGTGGCCTGCTAACCACTTTTCCAGTAAAACCTAAAACTGACTGCATGCGTATCCTGATTTTAACACTACTGTTTTTTAGTTTTAACCTTCCTGTTTTTGCCCAAAATGCGGCCACGCTCACCGACGACGGTGCGTGGTGCTGGTTTAGCGACCCGCGCGCCATTTATACCAAAGATGGAACGGTGGTAACAGGCTGGGTTACCAAATCGGGCGACATTATAGCGGCTTCATTAAATCCCGAAAACGGGAAAACGCTACAAAAAAGGCTTTATACAAAGCTGGAAATCGACGATCATGACAACCCGGCTTTTCTTGAATTACCCGACCAGCGTATTTTGACCCAATATACCTGGCACGGCGGGAGCAAAAATGGAATGGGCGTGATCCAGAATACGACATTAAAAGCAAAGGATGTCAGCTCATTTTCGGATTCCATTGTTTTTAAACCGCAGACGGCCGAATTGCTCGAAAAATTCAAACGGGAAACGTACACATACGCTAACCCATTCATGCTGAGTGCAGAGAATGACAAGATTTACAGTTTTGGCCGCTGGGTAGGTTTTAAACCAAACTTTATCACGTCAACCGACGATGGTAAAACCTGGTCCGATCCGCGGGTGATCATCACCTCGAAAAAACTGGATACCAATAACCGGCCTTATGTCAAGTACTTTTCCGATGGCAAATCAAAGATCCATTTGATCTTTACGGACGGGCATCCGAATGCCGAGCCGCTGAATTCAGTGTATTATTGTTACTACGAAAAAGATGCGTTCTGGCGTGCCGATGGTTCCAAAATCGCGGATATCGATCAGTTGCCATTCAATCCCGGCGATGCTTCGGTCATTTATAAAGCCACACCTGAAACCGGTAAAGCGTGGATTTTTGATGTTGTGGTTAACAAAAAAGGTCAGCCGGTTGTGGCCTACACCCGCTATCCCAACAATGAAAAACATCACTATTATTACGCCGTTTTTGATGGGAAAAAATGGAATGACCATTATATAATAGACTCGGGCAAATGGTTTCCGCAAACTCCGGAAGGTAAAAAAGAGCGCGAAGAAAACTATTCAGGCGGACTCACCATCGACCCGCTCGATCCGTCAATCGTCTACTTTTCACACGAGATCAACAATGTATTTGAAATTTCCAGAGCTGAGACCAGAGACTTTGGTAAAAACTGGAAAATCTCCCCTATTACCCGAAATTCAACGCTTGACAACATTCGTCCGGTGATCCCGCGATATAAAAAGAAGGGTGACAAGAACGTTTTGTTATGGATGCAGAATAAGAAATATGTGCATTATACGGATTATGATACGGGTATTTTGTGGCAGATTATTAAACCTTAATGGTTACCTTTTGTTATTTGGTCTATGAACACAATGCGCGTCAATATTATAAATCCAAAAGCCGCCCGTCTACTCAAAGATCTGGCGGATATGAAGCTCATTGAAATTCAGGACATTCCATCAAATGGATTTCGGGATGTCCTGAAAAAATTACGTTCAAAGGCAAGCTCAGCACCAACGTTAGAAGAAATTACTTCAGAAGTTGAGTTGGTCGGAGCTAAACGATATGCCTGAAAAGACCCTGCGAATCATTATTGACACCAACCTTTGGATTAGTTTTCTGATTTGAAATGACTATTCCAGGTTAGATGACATACTCTTCTCAAAGAGCTGCAAATTGATATTTAGCAATGAGCTTCTTGAAGAATTCCTATGTGTTGTAAAAAGACCAAAATTCCGACGCTACTTCGCTCAATCCGATGTTGAAGGTGTCCTTGAAACGATTGATGAATTCGCCGAATTTATAGTTGTAAGGACCCGTAGTGACATTTGCCGGGATTCGAAGGATAATTTCTTACTATCACTAGCTATTGACAGCAATGCAGACTTTCTGCTAACCGGCGATAAGGACTTGCTCGAATTGGAGCAGTTTCAGCAAACCAAAATCAAAACGATTACCGACTTTCTAATGTAACTTTTCGATGGTATGAACTGCCGGGGGAAAGTATATTTTAGTCCATTTGTTGTTTTGTTAGAATCGGGAACATCCCGTTTTCACAAACCAAGACCCCAAAACGATGCTTAAGAAATTACTTGCTCTCGCTCTTTTTATTGCGTGCGCAGCCACTTCCAACGCCCAACAATTCAAAGCGTTACTCTTCACTAAAACCGCTGGTTTTCACCACGTTTCCATTCATGAAGGTGTCGCCGGCATCAGAAACCTTGCGTCACGCCATAACTTTTCGGTGGACTGGCAGGAGAATGCGGATGTTTTCAACGAGAAAAGCCTGGCTAATTATCAGGTAGTGATTTTCCTGAACACAACCGGAGATATCTTGAATGACGCGCAACAAGCTGCATTTGAAAAATACATTAAAAGCGGAAAAGGCTGGGTAGGGATCCACTCTGCTGCTGATACTGAATACGATTGGGCGTGGTATGGCAAACTGGTAGGAATGTATTTCAAAACCCACCCTGCGCAACAAACTGCATTTCTGGACGTGAAAGACAGCAATTTCCCAGGCTTGGAGCGTTTTCCAAAACGTTTGCTTTGGACAGATGAATGGTACGAATACAAAAAACCATACAACGCCGACGACCTGAAAATCCTGATCACATTAGACGAAAAATCATACGACCCGAAAACCAACCAGGGAACTGGCATGGGCGCTGAACATCCAATGGCCTGGTACCACAACTACGACGGCGGCCGCGCATTTTACACTGGCCTGGGACATATCGGACTGGTTTATTCCGATCAGTCGTTTTTAGATCACTTGTATGGGGGTATTTACTGGGCTGCTACTGGGAAGGGGTTGAAGTAAGTTGAACAGTTCGGTTTTGTTTGAGATGGTTTGGTGTGGTTCGGAATTGTTTTGGTGTGGTTCGGCCTAGACGAAGGTCAATGACTAGTGCCAACCACCGAACTATTCCAAACCACTTCAAACTATTCCAAACCATTTCGAACTATTCCAAACTACTTTCAACCACCTCACCTACTTCTTCACTTCAAACAACACGATCGTATAATCCAGCAGCGCCGAATTCCCTACATTTCCATGGCCAGGAATTACCACCTGCGTGTCGGGATATTTTGTTTTTATCTTGGCGACCGTTGCTGACCAGTCTTTGACATTAGCGTCGGCCAGATTACCTTTTGTAGCATCCAGCTCTTTGATCAAACAGCCGCCAAACATGGCTCTTTCGCTGGGAAAGTAGCCGATGATGTTGTCACGCGTATGTCCCTCACCGTTAAACTCCGCAATGACTTTTTCGTCACCGACTTTCAGTTCAAGCAGACCATTAAAACCCTTTTGCGGTACAAGGAACTTGGCTTTCTTAGCAAATTCAATGGTATTGTTCGTAGCATAAGATGGTATGCCACGCTTGTGGAATGCATTCAATCCCGCTACACAGTCTTCATGAAAATGTGTTGCGATCACTGCTTTTACCTTGCATTTCAGACTGTTCTCCACCCAGTCTATCACCGCGTTGGAGGTAGAATCGTCAACCGGCGTATCGAAAATAATCGCTTCACCTTTGTCAAAAACGATCATTCCATTACAGGCAACGCGGCCGTAAGTTTCTGTTTTTAAATAAGTGACGTGCCGGTAAACATGGCTTTTAACATTCTCGATAATGAGGTTGTCTGTTTTTAGACCTTTGTCGGGATCCTGGGCGGAGACGTAGCCGAATGAAAGTAAGAGAAGAATAAGAAGATACTGCCTGGTCATAAGATTGTCGGGTGTGAGTAGTTATCGGGGAGTTGCTTTTGTGCAAGATAGCTTTACAAGTAAGCGGATAAAAGTACTCCACAAATTTTTTCATAACTTCCCGAAACTTAAAACTTCCCAAAACCTAAATTGACCCCAATCATGGAACTCCTCGGCAAAATCCTCGTCGGCCTCGTCGCCCTCGAACACCTTTACATCATGTACCTCGAAATGTTTGCCTGGGAAACCAAAGGCAAAGAAGTATTCAAAGGGTCCCTGGCACCGGAATTGTTTAAGCCTACCAAGGTGCTTGCTGCCAATCAGGGATTGTACAACGGCTTTCTGGCCGCCGGCCTGATCTGGTACTTTTTCCTAGAAGGTCACTGGGCATTTCATGTCGCCATTTTCTTTCTCACCTGTGTGATTGTGGCCGGGCTTTATGGGGCTGCTACGGCTAGTCGGAAGATTTTTTATGTGCAGGCTTTGCCGGCGATTGTGGCGTTGGTGGTATTGCATTTTTAGGTAAAGCAATCATTCCAGGAATGTGACATAAAATTGGAGGCACAAAATTCTTATATTTGAATACACAAACTATAAAACGATGACAAAACAAGCGATCATTGAACGCACAGTTGAGGCAATAAAGCAGCTTCCCTACGATAAAGCCGAGGAAATTTCAGATTTTGCAGATTTTGTCCAAAAACGCTATGAGGAAAATCAGCTTTCACAGGGAATGCAAAAAATGGTTGCCGAAAGCACTGCATTTGCATTTCTGGACGATGAGGAAGAGTTGTATTCTGTGTCGGATTTGAAAGAGGTCTACAATGGCTAAGGGTGACATTGTGCTTATTACCTTTCCATTTACAGATCTGAGCGGAAGCAAATTGCGACCCGCCGTAATTCTCGCTGAAACGAGGCTCGATCTTACCGTCTGTTTCATCACCTCGCAAACGAGTTTTCAAGAGCCAACAGACGTTCAATTAACGCCGGGTGCCGCAAGCGGGCTTCGAAAAAAATCCCTGATCCGAACCAGTAAAATTGCTACATTAGACAAACTTCTGGCAAAAGGACTTTTGGGAAAATTGTCTGAATTAGAGACGAATGATCTGAATTCCAGGCTTAAAATATTATTTCAACTTTACTAATATTCAAAATCTCGAATGCCAGCCATCAACCGCTGGCATTTTTATTGCTGGTCTATTACCAAACTAAAAGCCAGCACACATGAAACCAAATCCCACCCTAACCAAATACTCCTTCCTGATCGGAGAATGGCAAACCGAAGTTTCCAATGCTGCGTGGCTCGAACCGGGCGAAATACTAAAAGGTATTGCCAAATTTGAATGGCTTGAAAACCAATCGTTCATCACCCTGCATTCCGAAAGTTTTCCCGAAGAAGGAAAGCCCAGCCCGCCAAAAGCCGTTGCCGTAATCAGCTGTGACGATACGTCCGGACAATGCCAGATGCTTTACTACGACGAGCGCGGCGTTTCACGGATTTATGAAACGAGTTTTGAAAATGGTGTTTTAAAGCAATGGCGCGACGTCCCGGATTTTCCCCAGCGGTTTGAAGGAAACGTAAATGAGGATGGGGAGAGCATTGAAGCTGCCTGGTGGAACGCGAAGGATGGTGGGGCGTGGAAGAAGGATTTCGATATTCGGTATTTTAGGAAGGAATGAAATAGATGCGTTTCTGGCCCCTTGTCACCCTGAGCGCACGGGGGCCGCCCGGCGGTCGAAGGGCGTCACTGGGAAGCACAGTCCCTGCTTTTTATGTTGTGCTTGTAAGGAGCGCCCTTCGACTGCGCTCAGGGTGACAAGTAGGGCACCAAAGATGGGTTACGTAAATTATCACCTCTTTCGCTTCCAAGTCGTTCCATTCCGGCATTCAGCAAATTCCTTCAAAGCCTCCCAATTATCCCGAATAATCGCTTCCTTCTTCTTCCTGCTCCAACCCTTCACCTGCTTTTCAAAGGCAATAGCCTTATCAACATATTTGAACTCAAAAGCAAACACTAGCTCAACCGGCCGTCTAGTTGCGGTATAACATTCAGGGTTAATGCCAGAGTTATGTTCAGCAAGCCGGCGGTCGAGGTTGTTGGTCATACCGGTGTAATAGCTATCATCCAAGCATTTGAGAATGTAGACAAAGTAGGTTTTGGTATGCATTGGCGGTATCCTTTATTATTAGACGCGCCAATGACAAAAAAGTAACGCATTTCCCGCTCAGGGTGACAAAAGGAGACGCTAAGGCGATAAAAGTGAGCTATTACGCAAAAAAACTAGCTCTTCCCAGCACTTCCGGATGCCAGCTGCCATCTCTTCTTCTCAATGCCCTTGAAACGGTCAGGATTTCGTGCAGACGTTCCTGCTGATCGCTGGCGGGGTCTTGGGCGTGGAAGTATTGGCCGATGAGTTCGAATTCGAAGGTGTCGGTTTTGGAGTCGTAGATGCCGATGGGGATGCGGTTGCCGTCGGTCATGAGGGTGCCCAGTACGTATTGCGCCTCTTCCTGGGACGAACATCCCACGTGTTGGTACTGGCCTTTCAATGTGTAAAGTACGGAGTAACGGTTTTTTGTAAACTCCTGAGACTGGTTTTTCGACTTGTCCTGTTTTGTGTGTTTTTGTATTTGTATCATGGTAATTCTGTTTTCAATGCCCGTGTTTCTGTGAGGGGCTTTTCTGTGGTATTAAAATAGTTATGAAATGAGGGAAATATTTACAGTTTTTTAAATGTGTTTAATTGCCTTCAAATTGGTAAACGTGGATTGGTTATCAATAGTTTACTTGAATTGGGAGGATGTAGGAAGTTCTTCTGATAGGGAAGGAGTTTGTTGGGATAGTGCAATTTGTATTTAGCGTGCACGCTATTTTGTTAACAACGCTTAGCAGTTGTCCTTTACATTATTATCTGGGAACAAAGTGAATTGTAATAATTTTCGGAGGAATATTTATATTTAGGATTATATACCATGTATACCTTCACTTTGAACTTATGAAAGAAAGCGTGTTTTTTGAAAAACAGACAATATCATCGAAGATTAAAGCAAGTATTATTTCAGAATATTTCCCAAGCTATTGTAAGATAATTGTAAAGAAACACAAGCCTAAGAGTCTGAGATATATTGACTTGTTCGCAGGTCCCGGTATCTACGAAGATGAGAGTTTATCTACACCAATATTAATTGGGAAAAGGTGCCAGGCGGACGATTTGCTCAGAAATAGTGTGCATTTGCTATTCAATGACAATAAGTATTCATCCCTTTTAGAGCAAAACTTTCTAAAATACTTTCCCGAGGGTACATTTCCGTATAAGCCGAGGTTCGGCAATAAGACTGTTGGGGTCGACCAAGACATTACTAGATTTTTAATGAAGAGTACTCATAGCGGAAAGTTTAATCAGTATCCTTCGCTTCTGTTTATTGACCCTTTTGGATACAAAGGAATTGAAACAAAGGTATTAGGTGAATTTTTAAAAAATTGGGGTAATGAAATTTTTCTTTTTGTAAATACAAAGCGAATTCATCCTGCGTTGGAAAATGAGAAATTTGACTCTTTAATGTCCGATTTATTTCCTACCACGTTGGCGACAATACGGTTGGATAGAAGATATAAATTATCTGTGTCAGAGAGGTTAAAGTTAATCATAGATAGTTTGGGAAAGGAGTATGAAGCTTTACTGGGAGAGAGGGTATTCTATACGGCCTTCAAGTTTCAAGAGGAAGATAGTGAAGCAACTAGCCACTTTATTCTACATCTTACGAAGGGAGCTAGGGGTTATGATCTCATAAAGACAATTTACAATGACTTCGCCAATGTTGGGACGATTTTTGACGGAGTAAATACTTATACTTTCGATGCTAAAAAATTTGATGATCCTATTATCGACCTTTTTGATTTTAAGTCTTTAAATATTGATAAACTTAAAGACGATATGTATTTTAAATATTCCAATAAAACTATATCTGCGCACAATCTTTTTGAGACGGAGCATATCGCAACACTTTACAGTAAGAGCCACTTTACTGACGCGCTACGGAGATTGGTAGAAGAGGGCAAATTGGATCCTGTTTTCACGGACGATAAAGAACACAGAGTTTCTGTACTAATTTCAAAAGATTGTATTTTAAAATTTAAGTAATGGCCAAATCGTCAATAGAATGGACTGATGTGACGTGGAATCCCACCACGGGTTGTACAAAGATATCTGACGGTTGTAAATTTTGCTATGCAGAAATTATGACTAGAAGGCTGCGTGCTATGGGACAAGAAAAGTATAGTCAGGGTTTCAAAGTGATAAAGACTCATGAAGATACCCTGCTAGGTCCATATACTTGGAGATCTCCAAAGATCGTATTCGTCAATTCAATGAGCGACCTATTTCATAAAGACGTACCAGTTGATTTTATTAAGAAGGTTTTTAATGTGATGAATAGTAACCCGCAACATATTTTCCAGGTTTTAACAAAACGTTCCGAAAGATTACTTGAGTTAAATAGCGAATTAAATTGGACTGATAATATTTGGATGGGGGTATCAGTGGAGAGCGAGAAGGTTGTAAATAGAATTGATTGTTTAAGGGAAACAGAAGCAAAAATTAAATTTTTGTCATTGGAGCCGTTGATAGGCCCTTTGGCTGGTTTAAATCTATCTAAAATAGATTGGGTGATAGTTGGTGGAGAAAGTGGCTTCAATCCTAGACCGATGAGATATGAATGGGTATCTGAGATTTTAGATCAATGCAAGAGAGAGAATGTTGCTTTTTTTTTCAAGCAGTGGGGGGGGAAAAACAAAAAAGCAGCTGGACGGCTTCTTGACGGACGCACCTATGATGAAATGCCATCGCTGGAACTGGAGGAAATGTAAATATCTATCAATAAAACTATTCGAATTAAAAAATGAACAATAAAGAGAAATGGAAACTTTTACTATCAGAGAAAAGGTTTAGAGATAAATCAAATACCATAGATGATGATGGGCGAAATCCTTTTGAAAATGATTATGGCAGATTGATTTCTAGTGCACCAATACGACGATTGCAGGATAAAACACAAGTTTTTCCGTTGGCTCAAAGCGATTTTATCAGAACTAGGCTAACACATTCTTTGGAAGTATCTTATATTGGAGGGTCAATAGGCCAGAGTGTTGAGAAAAAAATCCTATTAGAGAAGGGTGATATAGAGGAGACTGAAATTGGGTATCTAAGTTCGTTGCTGAGAGTTGCTGGTTTGATTCATGATTTGGGAAATCCGCCTTTTGGACATTTTGGCGAAGAGGCGGTCCAAAAGTTTTTTGCAGATTTTTTTGAGGAGAATGGTGATTTTGGGTTAACCAATTTAGAGAAGGCTGACTTTGTAAATTTTGATGGTAATGTTCAGACGTTCCGAATTCTTTCTAAGCTATATTACTTTGGTGACAATCGGGGATATAATCTGACCTATTCTAGCTTGGCCTCGATTATCAAGTACCCATCAAATTCACTAGATGGCAATAAGGATCCTTGGACGGAGATAGCGAAAAAGAAATTTGGCTATTTTGTGACTGAAACAGAGTCTTATAGGCAGATTAGTGAATATTTGAGATTGAATAATAAAAGGAGCCCAATAGTCTACTTAATTGAGGCCGCTGACGATATAGCGTATAGCGCCGCTGATATTGAAGATGGAATTAAACTTGGGATTATGTCAATTGACGATATTGTTGATATTTTTGGTAAAAACCTAGAAAGAAATCGAGATGAAATATTAAGGGAACTGGATAGTTTAAAGTCTCTAATGGCAAAAAATAAGTCTATTGATGAGTCACTGGCTGTGCAAAAGTTTAGAATCTTTACTCAAAGAAGAATGATTGAGGCGGTTTTAAATACATTTCGAGATAAATACGAAGATATCATGAATGGTGATTTGCAATCGGAAATCATAGATGTGTCTGATGCTAGTGATATTCGAAAGGCTTACAAGAAATTGCAGTACTCAATATTTGATGACAAATCCATTTTAAAAAAGGAGATAGCAGGTTGGGAGGCTATTTATGGTTTGTTGGACATTTTTTGTAATGCGTGTTTGAAAGAAACATTTAAAGCCAGCGGAAATAACTACGAAGCAAGGCTGTATAAAATAATATCATCAAGTCATAGAACGATTTTTGAAAAAATTGAAAAATATCCCAATGATACATACAGACGGTTACAACTTGTAACAGATTTTGTTACAGGTATGACTGATTCTTACGCTATTAATTTATTTCAAGAGTTGAAGGGAATCAAACTTTAAGTCTTATGGAAGATTTAAAAAAGCTGTTTAAAAATAGATTTAGTGACTTACTTGAAAGCGAGGAGTTGCTTTCCGCATTGCTAAATGAGGTTTTTAAGAGAGGTACCGCCTATGTAGTTGGTGGATATTTACGAGATACATTACAGTCACTTCCAAGCCGGGATATAGATTTCATATTAGAATTAAGTAAATTTAAATTTGTTGATATTGTTAGGGATCTAGGAGTGGATTACACAGAAAATCGTCATGGTGGAGTTAAAGTGAAATTGCATTCCATGAGCGCTGACTTTTGGAGTTTGGAGGATAATTGGGCTTTTAAAAATAAACTTGTCAAACTTAATGAGGCTGATAAGCTTAACAGTATTGCAAAGGGATGTTTTTATAATTTCGATTCACTTGTGATTAATACGTGCAACTATTCCTATAATGTGCGATATTTTAACAAATGGAAGGATGATAAATGTTTAGATATTTTACAGCGAAAGTCAGTTTATAAAAACCTCAATCCTACTGTTGAAGCGAATATAATAAGGGCGGTCTATCTTAAATTTAAATATGGCGTATCATTTACAGATAATACTTTAGTATATATTATTGAGAAATTGTTATCTCTAAAATATAGATACAATGATGAGTGTGAACGCTTGTTAGAAATTAAGCAATATTATCCCAAATACAATGAGTTAGACGATCAGTCCTTTCTAGACTTATTGGATAGTATAAGGAAGTCTACGAAGCTTAGTAATCAACTCCACCTGTCTTTTGATTCTGCGGTGACTGATTAAGGAGCCGTACTCACCAACAACTCCCGAATATCAACCTTCAATAAAACCGAAATCTCATAAAGCATTTCCAAAGAAGGTTGGGCATCATTGGTGCACCAGCGAGAAACGGTCGACTCCGCTTTTCCCAATTCTCGGGCCAAGTCTCTATTAGTTTTTTCTTGCTCTGCTAAGACTAACTTAATTCTATTGATACGTGTTTTTGGCATTCGATGCATATTTTATGCTATCTAATGCTATTTGTGGATTTAAGCAATACATCAAAAATTGAATAATTATTTGTTTAGCGTTTTACATCAAACATTTTACTATATTTGCTATACACTTTATGTAATAGCTAAAACTAACCATGACACACAAAGAAAAAATTTCAATCTCCGGCGAAAAGCGCCTGAAAATCTGCTCAAAGTACTACCAGCGGGAAAATTTCAGGGCCGTGTTTTTCCCGGAGATCAGGCTTGCCGGGAAGTGGCTGGAAGATTTGGGTTTTGAATGTGGGGAGGAGGTAACGGTAACGTATTCGGAAAAGAAATTGGAAATTACTTTGGTTCCGCCGGTTGTTGTTGAAGTGGTTCCGGAGAGGAAACGGCGCGCTTCGCGGAAGGGGGTGTTTGTGGGGTTTGATGATCGGTGATGTTGCTACCGCCTAAATGGTTTTTTGCTTGTTACTGGCTTTGTAGATAATGGAGGCGCCTGCCTCCGGCGGTTGATACTTTTTCTTGATAAAAAGTATCCAAAAATCAAGGCGAAAAAAAGCTTCATCCGCACAGGCCCTACGCACCCCCCGCTTTTTCGCCAGGCCAACGCACCTAAAAATGACTTCAAAATCTCTTGAGCTGCTCTTTCTTCAATAAACAAATGTGCGTGGGGTTGGCAAAAAAGCGGGGTGTGCGCTGGATCTGAGCGTGGAAGCATTTTTTTGCCTTGACTTTTTTGTTACTTTTTTGTGTCAAGACAAAAAGTAAGAGAGCCGGAGGACGCGATGCAAAATGCAATTACAGTCGAATGAGCCGGATAATTAAATCCAACCAGCCAATTATTCAAAATCGACGAGCGACGGCTTAAATAGGCGAATTGTCAGGATCACCATCTTTTATCGCCATTTCAAAGCCTGAATGATGATATTTAAACGGTATGTTTCTTTTACAAAAAACGAAATCGAAAAAGATGACAATTCAGGAAATTGCGGCTCGGTTTGACGAGCTTGCCCAGCAGGAAAAGTGGTTTGATATTCAGGAAGAGCTTTTTGCGGATGATGTGAAGAGCATTGAACCTCCGCATTCACCTTTTTTGCGTAACGTCGAAGGTATTGAGGCCGTTCGTAAAAAAGGCGATGATCTGATGAGTATCGTCGAGGAGTTGCACCACGCCTACACATCGGCGCCGGTTGTGGCGGGCCGTCATTTTGCAGTCTCCCGGGAAACGGATCTTACCCTGCAAGGCATCGGAAGGGTGAAGCAGAATGAGATTATGCTGTATGAAGTGAAGGACGGAAAGATTGTTTCGGAGCAGTTTTTTTATTGACCGCCTGATTCAGTGAATGATTTTCAAGCTGGTCGTATATAGATCGCCGTCACCTTCGGCGATCTTTTTGTTATTGATAAAAATGTAGACCGAAACGGCGAGCTGCAGGAAGGTAATGCTGCCAACCAATACAAAGGGGTTGACGAAAAACCGTCCCGCCAGGCTTGAAAATGTCATCACAAATGCGAGTCCGTAAACAATTACCGACCAGGTGATCTGAAAGTTCAGGATCCGTTTGCCAAGATCGTTTGCCCCGGCGACGGTATTTCGTTTGTAGATCCAGAGCGCAAACGGCACCAGGATATTGCCCAATGGAATGAACCAGAATGTAAGGGCCGACAGGTTCATCAGTTTCAAGAATCCGTGATCTTCTCTCAACTCAACCGCTCCGTTCGTTGCTACCGGTGATTCATCCATCGAGGCCGATAGTTCTTCAACCGAAATATCGAGTGCCTGTGCCAGTAACCGCAAAGTTTCGCCGCGTGGTACTGCATTACCAGATTCGATTCTCTGTAATGTCCTGAGATTGATCCCGGCGTTTTCGGCCAATGCTTCTTGTGAGAGGGCTTTTGCTTTTCTTAATGTGCGGATCTGATCGGAAATGGTTTTCATTTTAATGGTTTAGTTTTTGGTCAAATGTAGGTGTTTGAGGAGGTTTTTGGTAGCGGCGTTTTTACGGCGTTTATTCATTATCGTGTTCTCGGGAGTATTTTGGGGGGAGATAGTGTTAGGTTTGGTTATTGGTGGTCATTTGTTGTCATTGATGGTCATTGGTGGTCATTTGTTGTTTTTTGTTCGGAGTCGTTCGGAGACGTTCGGGGGGGTGGGGATTGACGCAATTGGCCCTTATGAATGTCGTTTTTACCGCCTGGTGGTTTGTTTGAATGCATTTAGATTTGCATTGTCAAACATTTACAAACCTTTAACCAACAATATAATGAGACGGATCATCATTAATGAACATTTGAGTTTAGACGGTGTGATACAGGGGCCCGGCGGGCCCGACGAAGATACTTCCGGCGGCTTTGAGCTGGGTGGATGGAGTGCGAAATATGGGGACGATATATCCGGGGAAACGATCGTCGACGCGATTAATGAGGATTATGATCTGCTGCTGGGGCGCGTTACCTATGACATTTGGGAACCCTATTGGCCATTTCAGACTGGTCCCATTGCCGACAAATTCAATGGGATTAAAAAGTATGTTGCTACCCGCACATTGACGGAATCCAGCTGGGACGGTACTGTTTTGTTGAATGGAAATGCCGTTGAGCAAGTGAAAGAATTAAGGGCCAGCGACGGGATCGATCTGCATGTGTGGGGCAGTGCCGATTTTATACAATCGCTATTCGAGCATGGTCTTGTTGATCAGATGAATCTCTGGATTTATCCGGTGGTGCTGGGTAAAGGAAAGAAGCTTTTCGCTGGCGGGACAATGCCGGGTGGGTTTAAGTTAAGGAAGCATGTGGTTTCCGGCATGGGGGTGATTTGTGCGAGTTATGAAGCGGCTGGGGCGGTGCAGGTTGGGCGGATTGGCGAAGAGTAGGGTTAATGGCTTTCTGACTTATATAAGAATCTGATATATGCTCATAATAGTTTAACATGAAGAACCTTCTCTTTCTAGTACTACTTCTGACAAGCTCCTTCCTCACCTGCGCCCAGGACAAGAACACCATTTCAATCGGCAAGGTTGACAGCATTCGATCCAAAATTTTAAATGAAAAACGCCAATTTTTAGTCCACGTTCCCAATGGTGGCGATGGGTTGTACTCCAAAAAACGTTACCCGGTAGCTTACGTACTCGATGGCGATGCGCATTTTGCTTCGGTTGTCGGGATGATCCAGCAGCTTAGTGCGGTGAATGGGAATACGGTAGTGCCTGAAATGATTGTAGTTTCCATTCGAAATACGGATCGCAGGAGGGACATGACGCCGACTCATATAAAAGACGATTTGCCGATGATGGATAGTGCATCTTCGCGCAATACGGGCGGCGGACTGGCTTTTCTGTCATTTGTTGAAAAGGAATTGATGCCGCATATCGACTCTTTGTACCCAACCGCACCGTACAAAATGCTGATCGGACATTCGTTTGGCGGCTTGGTCGTCATGAATGCATTGATCACCCACCCGAAGCTTTTTAATTCATACATCTGCATTGATCCGAGTATGTGGTACGACCATTCCAACTTTTTGAAAACCACGAAAAAAGTATTGGGCACGCAGAAGTTTGCAGGCGTTTCAATGTACCTGGGCATTGCGAACACCATGAATGAAGGCCTGACTTTGACGAAAGTGGTCAGTGATACCAGCTCTGATTCCCGGCATATCCGATCCATTATTGAGCTGGATAAATTTATTAAAGCCAACCCGCAGATTGGACTGCGTTATGCCAGCAAATTTTATCCCGACGACACACACAGCTCTGCGGCGCTGATCACCGAGTATGACGGTCTGCGGTTTATTTTTGACTTCAATCAGCTAAAATTGACCGGTGAGGATTTTGAGCATAACACCAATGCGCTGCCTGATAAACTTGTAAAGCATTATGCCAATGTTTCCAAACAGATGGGTTATCAGATTTTGCCGCCTGAGGAGATGGTAAATTCGATGGGGTATGAGGCGATGCAGCAAAAGCATTTGATTACGGCCGGAAGTTTTTTCAAAATGAATACTATCAATTATCCCAAAAGCTGGAATGTGTTCGATTCTTATGGCGATTACTTCCTGGCTAAAAACGATAAAGCAAATGCAATTGCGCAGTTTGAGAAATCCCTATCGCTTGAAGAGAATCCGGAAACGCGGAAGAAGCTGGACGGGCTGCAAAGCGGGAAGTGAAAGGCCAAGTAAGGTTTAAGATACCTCGCCAGCCAGTTTACAGGAAATCACTTTCCGTAAACGCTCCTCGTGCTCGTCACCCCACTTGCCGAGTGCCTCGATAATGGGAATCAGCGACTTGCCGAATTCAGTGAGGTTATACTCGACTTTGGGCGGAACCTGCGGGTAAATGAATCTTGAAATGAGCTCGTGGTCTTCCAGTTCTTTCAACTGCATATGCAGTACGCGGATGGAAGCGTCCGGTATTTTTCGTTTCAGTTCGCTTGGTCGCTGAAAACCTTCATGGATGAGCCATAACAGTCGCGGTTTCCATTTCCCATAAAGCACTTCTCCAACCAGATCGAGGCCGCAGTTCAGGGTTGGCTGTATCTTTCTTTTGTACATGGTTACAAATGTAATGGTATTGTAATGAAAGGGTTATAGGGAAAAATTTATCACTATGCGAATTGTTTTTCCGTACTTACATGAATGAGTTGTAGTCACTAGGTTTGTCAAAAAAACAAACTATGAGCAATTCATTTGATTTCAACAACGAACTCGCCGGGCAGGTTGCATTGGTAACCGGCGGAACGAAAGGCGCAGGTAAAGCGATTGCGGAAAGATTGGCAAAAGCCGGGGCAACGGTGATCATTACTGCAAGGAATAAGCCTGGTTTTAACCATTTTGCGTTTCATTTTATATCGGCGGATCTCAATAAACCGGAGGGAACAACTTCGGTGGTCAGCGAGGTAAATGCGAAATTTGGAGGTGTGGACATTTTGATCAACAATCTTGGCGGGTCCGAATCACCGGGCGGCGGTTTTGCAGCGTTAAGTGACGCGGATTGGGAACTGAGTTTGCAGACTAATTTACTGGCGCCGGTACGACTGGATCGCGGTTTCTTGTCTGGAATGCTAACCAAAAACTCAGGTGTAATCATTCACATTGCTTCTATTCAGGCTCTTTTGCCGCTTTACGATGCTACATTGCCTTATGCAGCAGCGAAGGCCGGGTTGGTCAATTATAGTAAAAGTCTGTCCAATGAAGTATCGCCAAAAGGTATTCGGGTTCTGACCGTTTCGCCGGGCTGGATCAAAACGGACGGGGCAATGGGAATGATGCGGGAAATCTCGGAACGGACAGGAAAGACGGTCGAAGAGGCGATTCAGATGGTGATGGACAGCCTGGGTGGGATACCGATCGGGCGACCTGCATTGCCGGAAGAAGTTGCGGAGTTTGTCGGGTTTCTGGTTTCTCCGCGGGCAGCGTATCTGACCGGGACGGAATATGTGATTGACGGGGGCACCGTACCGACAGTTTGATTTACGAAAACCGCATTGGATTAAAGTCTCGCATACCGGCATTGAACCCACATTTGTTTGAAAGAATTTTTCAATTACATTTGCATAATCGGTTATGTAATTAAAAATGTAAAATGAATTTCTTTAAGAAAACGGGCAAAATGGCACTTGGGAGTCGCCTGCGTATGCTCACTGCTAAAATCACCGATGATGCTTCGTCGATTTATTACTTGTATGGGATCGACATGCAGCCTAAGTGGTTTCCGGTTTTTTACGTTTTGTCCGAACGTGATGATGCGACCATTACGGAAATCGCGACGGAGATCGGACATTCCCAGCCTTCGGTGAGTAAGATCATCCGGGAAATGGCGGAAAAAGGATTGGTGATCGAGAAAAGGGATTCGGCGGACGGACGACGGAACGTGGTGCAGCTTTCGGATGCGGGGAGGGAAATCATTATAAAAATACAGTCGCAGTATGATGATGTAAATAATGCGATCGAAGAAATTTCGGCGCAGGCTAATCATGATCTTTGGAAGGCAATTGAGGAATGGGAATTTCTTCTGGCTCAAAAATCATTGTTGCAGCGGGTGAAAGACACGCGTAAGCTGCGGGAAAGTGGCTATGTCGAGATTGTGCCTTTTGAACCCAAATATCAATCGGCATTTCGGGATCTGAATGTGGAATGGATCTCGACCTACTTCACCATGGAAGAAATGGATTATAAAGCGCTCGACAATCCACAATCGTATATTCTTGATCGCGGGGGCTTTATTTTGGTGGCCTTGTATAAAAATGAACCCGTGGGAGTTTGCGCACTCATCAGAATGGATGATCCGGAATTAGATTTTGAGTTGGCGAAAATGGCGGTTTCACCAAAGGCGCAAGGAATGAATATCGGCTGGCTGCTGGGTAATGCGGCTATTGAAAAGGTTAAATCTCTGGGGGCGAAAACGCTTTATCTGGAAAGCAATACCCTTTTGAAACCTGCGATCAGTTTATACCACAAGCTTGGGTTTCAGAAAATCGCAGGACGGGAATCGCCTTATGAGCGGGTCAACATCCAGATGAAACTGGTTTTGTAACACACTAAGTGACTTTGCGGAAAGTCAAATTTATCCGTGCACCCATTGGTTTGTTAGATTTGGCAATCCGATGCTCCCAATATTTTTGCAGATCACCTTTCATCAGAAGCAGTGATCCATTCCCCAGTTCCAACGAATATTGTTGCCTGTGGTTTTCTATGTTCCTGAAATCAAAATTTCTGGGCTGCCCCAAACTGACAGATGCTACCTCGGTTTTCAGGCCCACAATGGTGTCTTTGTCGCTATGCCAGGCAACAGAATCGTTTCCGTCACGGTAGTAATTGAGCAGTACTCCATTAAAAACAATCCCTGTGAAATCTTCGACCTTCGATTTAATTTCAAGCAGTTCCTTTGTCCAGGAAATAGGAGGACGCTGGTCGCCGTCTCGAATTGGTCTGTCGCCGAACCATGCCGTAAGTCTGGGTGTGAGCACTTCTTTCTCATACATCACAACTTTGCTTTGCTGAAATGGAACCGTCCTCAGAAAAGTATTGAGATATTGATCGCTTTCTGCGGCACTGATAAACTCAGGCTCATACGTCATTAAATGCTGAGGCAGCAAAAGCTGATCCCGATCATCAAATAATTTCAACTGTTCCATTTCTCACAATGATTGAGTTAATCCCTCTACTCGCTCCGCAGCGACTTGACAGGGGCTCCGGGTAGAGCCAACCACTTTTCGCATGCCAGTTTCACGCGCCCGGTCCAGAGCACCCGCCACGTTGATAAGTGTGGACAAATTGTCCTTCCTGACGATTCGCAACGCGATTTTCAGGTAATTTGTCAGCATATGATAGGAAGCCTTAAAGTGCTATTTCAGCCTCGCAATATTGCAGTTTATGAGTCTTAAATATTATACCCAATTAAATATCGCCGATCCTGACTAGGGAGAGCCACATATTAATTGCTTGCTGTGCGATCTCGGACAGTCATTATCCCAATGTTCGCTTCATCTGGTGATTCTGTCATTCTTCAAACAAAAATGGCTATCAAAAAGAAGAGTTCTTAGCTCAACTTAGGATAGCCATTTGCTATTTGCCGTTTTTAAACTTTATGGTATTTCGTTCATATTATACCAGGCTTCCGTACTCCAAAGACTGTTGCCAGCTTGACTGACAATCGTTTTCCGGTTCAAATGAATGTACACCACATGCTTGCTTTTCATGCCCGCCAACTGCAAGGTTACTTTCTTTCGGTCGGCAGATACTTTCACGGATTTTACAGCCAGATTTTCGTTATCCATTTTCGGGCCGCCGTAATCGCCGGTTGGTTTAAACCACCATTGACGAATGTCGTAATCTGATGCTTTCTCGCCTACGCCTTCTTTCAAAGGTTCTGTAAACTCAACTTCGACACCATCCGGCTTAGCCCGCACAGCCAGCATTTCAAAGGCGATTTTGTCATTAAATGTCAGCTTTTGCAAACCATAACCCAGCTTGCCGGTATGGCCCCAGTTACCTGTGGAACCTACACCACCAACGTAAAGTGCATTGTCGGGTCCCCAAACGAGGCGGTTCACGCCAGCTTCCAGGCCTTGTGTAAACCGGAATGCTGCTCCCTGGTAAGAGCCATTTACTTTTTCCGCAAAAACACGCTTGATCCCGCCATGCGTTACATCGCCATGGATCATTTGATTTTGATAAGGCCCCACATTCAGCCTTGCTGGCTGACTAGGAGAGTTGCCAATTTCATCCTGGGTAAGCCACACAACCGGCGGCGTTTCCTTCCGGTTTGCAGTACCTTCAAAATCCACAGATCGCGAACCATACCAGGCGCCTTCCTGCAAATGGATGATCTTATTAGCCGGCAGCCAGTCGCCCTGGTTATCCGCAATGAAGATTTCATTATCCACACCCAAACCAATGCCATTCGGAGTTCTCAGACCAGATGCTACAAATGTAAACGAACCGTCTTTTTTGGAAATCTTCACCACTTTTCCACGATCCGGAATTTGCGGTTTGGTGCTCGCGCCGCCCGGGTTAATGGCCGTCGCAAGTGTTCCGTAGAAGTAGCCGTCCTTGTAAACCAGCCCGAATGCGAATTCGTGGAAGTTCGCAGATACCTTCCAGCCGTTGCAGATTGTCTGATATTCGTCGATGATCTCATCTTTGTTCAGGTCGACCAGCTTGGTCAGTTCCTGTTTTTGCATAATGTAAATTTCATCGTCCACGACTTTCAAACCCAGCGGCTCGGCGAGTCCGTATGCAATGCGTTTTACTTTGATATCATTCGGAGATGCAGCTTTGCGGCCGTCTACAATGTAAACCGAGCCCAGTGAATCCCAGGTGCTTACTACCATTCTGCCGTCGGCCAGGAAATCCATTCCGCCTACTCTTGGCTGGAAATTATCCGGCCGTGCCTGTGATAATGTAAAGCTAGGGTGCACTGCAACGAGCGGCGACTGGTCGCCGGCAACATCCGTTTTTTTGACCTCAACCGGGGTCTGTCCTGTCTTTTTAATGTCAGCTCCTTTATAGGTGAAAACGTCGGGCGGCATTACTGTAAATGCTTTGCTGCCGTAAGGTCTCCATTGCAGCGAAAGGCCTTTGCCAAACGATCCCTGATAATATTCAACCTTGAATGGATGCTTGCCGGGTTTCAAAATCACCTCGCCGTCGGTAGGCTGCAGCCCGTGGTTCACGCCGTTATCTGCAACCAGTTTGTTGTCGATAAACAGCTTGCCACCGTCATCACAAACCAGCCTGAAAACAATGTTGGTCGTCTTTTTAATGTTAATATACCCACTTGCGAAAATGGCGAAGTTGTCTTTCAGATCACCAAAATCTCCTTCATCCAAATGCAGCGCGTTGATCGATCCTGATTTTAAAGGCAGCATTTCGTCATTGATTTCAGGAACATTGCCAATGCCGCTGGCAAACTGGTAAACATTCACGGCAATGCCGGGCTTTTCGGTAGTGGCCGCAGCTTGTGAAGGGTTTACAGATTTTAAAGCGATAGGGTAGGCTGGCTTGGGCATTAACTTGTTTGCCGCCTGCGCTCTTTCCTTATCTGCATCCAGTTCCAGAATGTAGGATACCATTGTTTCAGCATCCTCTTTTTTGAGGTCCGGGTGCGGCGACATCGCGATTTGTCCCCAGTTACCGGCGCCGCCTTTAATCACTTTGGTAACCAATGCATTCTTATTCTGACCGGTATTTTCGTAGCGTTCGGCAATGGCTTTGTAGGCTGGGCCAACCGTTTTTACCTCCTGGTTATGACAGGTATTGCAGTCGCTTTTTGCAAAAAGTCCGGCAATCATTTCTGATTTGCTTTCCTTTTGTTCTGTAAAAGCCTGCTCCGGTTTTTTGGTCAGGTTTACCGAAAAGGTTGTTTTACCATTGTTGTTCAGGATCAGCTTTCCGTTCATCGCAATGAAGGATTGGTTCCCGACAGCTTCGTCACGTTTCAAGCCAACAAATTTGCCATTCGTCTTGTAATCCGTTGCTGCCGAAAGTGAGTTTAAATGCATGTTCAGCGATACTATAACGCCCGCAGGAACATTCCTGACCGTAAATGCCCGCTCAAAGCCAGCTTTTCCACTTCCAGCCTCAAAAAACTCCGGCTTCTCCTCAATGGAGATTTTCTTACCCTGATATTCCAGCTCATATTTCAATGTAACCTGATTGTCCAGGATCGTGTGGCCTTTGTAGCTGATCTCCGGCGTCACTTCCTTTCCGTCCGCCACGATCCGCCACGGATTTTCGTCCGGTTCCTCCATGTAGGTCGTCCCCGATGAAACCGGCTGCGGGCCGTGCGACGAGGTGTAAACCGGGCCGCCAAAGTTGATCTTGCCGGTCCAGGCTTTGTACAATGCGGCAGTTTTGGTGTTGTATGCCAGCCAGAGATTGTCGTGCAATGCAATGCTCAAAATTCTGGGGTGCACGTCGAGGACCGAGCGCAGTACCCAGGCTTCACGCGGCCGCTTCACGTCAGGAAGCGCCTTTTTATGTTCAATAAAAGTAGCTGAGCCGAGTACCGCACACAAAGTTGCGGTACCCAGCACAGCTAAAAGCTTGCGAGATTTCATTTAATGTTGATTTAATAACCTGGGTTTTGCTTCAATTGAGGTGAAGCATTCAATACATTCTGACCGATCGGGAAAATGTCTGTGTGGTTGTCGCCATCCGGCTTCTTGTCCCACCAGGTACCGGTGCTGAACACGCCCCAGCGAACCAGGTCCGTTCTTCTTCTGCCTTCCGCCAAAAACTCGCGCATCCATTCGTCCAGCATTTCCTGGTCGGTCAGATCGCTGCCATTTGCCTTGTAAAGGCTTGGCGAGCCAGCGGGATAGTTGCGTTTACGGACTGCGTTCAATGCTAATGCAGCACCAGCTTTGTCGCCCGCCCGATATTTACATTCAGCCAATGAATAATAGATCTCGGCAAAGCGTATTTCCGCGTATGCCGAAGAGATTTTGTTCTGATCGTCGCTCGGGTAGTACGGATATTTCACCGGGTAAAGTCCGGAATTATTATCCCCGTTATTCATATTCGAAACCTTGTCGGCGATCTTGGTCCCTGGTTTTGCATCCAGGAATTTACCCACCTGATCACGTAAGAAAAGAGCATAAGGGCCTTTGAAACCTCTCACTGTATCCGCCTTTCCAGCCGGATTGGTGTATGGCAAATAACCGTACAGGAACATTCCCTCACGCTTGCTGTTGCCCAGGTTTTTGTATTTTTTCAAACGGACATCATCCTTGTATTTCTGGAACTTGATGAATGGTTTTCCCAATGCGAAGTTGTACTCTACACTATCCACATCGCGGCCCGGCTGCATGGCATATTTCGGGTTAGCATTGCCAAAATCGGTGAATCCGAAATAGCTTGGCGCCAGATTCGGAAGCATCCAGAAATACATTCCGCCATCGTACTGCCAGTGGGTTTGAGCAAAACTGCCCGGGAAACCAAAAATCGTTTCCTTGGAAGTCGGATTAGTATAGTCAAAAGGTGCGTCCCAGCGGCTTTCCAATGCATACGTACCATATTTGCCATCGATGATATCCTGAGCCACTTTGGCGCAATCTGCAAAACGGTCTGTGCCGGTGTACACTTTTGCGTTCAGGTACAGGCGTACCAGCAAGGAAGCCGCACCGCCCTGGGTCCAGCGACCTACCACATTATCGCCCAGAGTGGTGTTGGTCGAAAGTTTCGGAAGTGCATCTTTCAGCTCCTGTTCGATGAATGCAAATGCTTCCTGCGGCGAAACCTGCGGACCTCCCTCGGTTTGCCCTTTTACTTTGGTAACAATGACAATGTTGCGGTAAAAATCCAGCAAACGAATGTTCAGCCACGCACGCAGCACTTTCAGCTCTGCGATCATGCCGTCCAGCTCTTCACGCGTCATCTCGAATTTGGAAGGATCGGTAATGCCCTCCAGATCTTCCAGTGAGTTGGTAGCCAGCGTCACCCCACCATAAAGCGCGTTCCATGGATCACTGGTAAAGCCATCCTGGGCTGTCCAGGTGTGGTAATGCACGCGCTGGAACTGCCCGCCGTCAAACCAGTCTCCCTGACGGTTGATGGTCATCATTTCGTCGGAGCTGTTCTCCTGCAGCATAAAAGTACCGCCGCCCTGAATGCTCCAATAGCTGTGTTCGAATGCCCTCAGAAAGTCCCGCGTCACGTCTTCACGTGTTTGCAGAAAGTTTTCGGAGGTAATCCTGTCGAATAGTTCTTCGTCCAGGTTGGTGCAGCCCGCCGTCACCGAAAGCAGTGCGCAGGCAGCAAACCTGAGTATGTATTTTGAAATGTGATTCGTTTTCATTTTTGGAATTAAATCAGCCTATTAAAAAGTAAGTTGTAATCCCAGCAACAACTGTGTTGTGGAAGGATAGTAATTCAGCGTACCGCCATTATCACGGTTTGTGCTCACACCCGGATAAAGTCCGTTTACCTGGACCAGGTCTGGATCTCCGCCGCTGAACTTGGTGAATGTGGCCAGGTTCCTGGTGGTGGCATAAACCCGCGCCGACTGCATGAATTTGCTTTTCAGCGGCTGCGTGTAGCTCAGCGTAATGTTGTCAACTTTCAAAAACCCGCCATTTTCCAGGAAGTAATCCGAAAGCGAAGAGTACGTTGAAGTGCTTGTCAGCTTCGAATATTTACCGCCATCAAATGCCGAGGACAACACGTTTACGTTCTGCTGCGTCGCCGGTGTGCCCAGGTAAAAAGCGTAAGTGTTAAAAAGTTTGTAACCGAATGCACCCCGCAGGAACACGCTCAGGTCCCAGTTTTTATATTTAAATGAATTGGTAAGCCCTGTTGTAAACTTGGGAAGACCATTGCCTACAATTTGCTTGTCGTCGTTGTTGGCTTCGTTGGCAGGGATGATGTCACCGTTCTTGTTATACACCAGCAATGCGCCGTTGTCATTCACACCCGCGGATTTAAGCGCATAAAAACTTCCAATCCGCTGATCTTCCTGCAAACGCTGAATGGTTCCCGGACTTCCCGGCGCAGGCATGCCAACGACATCAATGTACTTCTGGCCTTTATATAGCTCATTGGAAAACGAGACAAATTTATTATCGTTAAATGCGCCCGTCGCACTGATGTTGTAGCTGAAATCGCCTTTGTTAACCACAGTTGCACTCAACTGCAGTTCAAGCCCGGAGTTCCGCATGGTGCCCACATTCGCAAATGTTTGTCCCTGAATATTTGGCGGGTTGGCTACATTGTAATTACCCAACAGATCTTTATTGGTGCGCACATAATAGTTCACGCTACCGTTGATCTTGCTGCTGAAAAGTTCGAAGTCAACGCCCACATTGAAGTTGGCGGCTTTCTCCCAGCGCAGGTTGTAGTTGGTGTTCTGGCTTGGGCCCCACACCTGGTACGAACTTCCATTGTAAGGATAGTAACCGTAACCGCCGTATGTGTCCAGCGACAGGTAATTACCAAAATCCTGGTTACCCGTTTCGCCATAATCCGCCCGCAGTTTCAGTTCGTTAAGCCAGGGAATATCTTTCAAAAAGCTTTCCTGCGTCGCGCGCCATGCAAAGGATGCCGCCGGGAAATAACCCCATTTGTTGTCATAACCAAACTTGGAAGATCCTTCTCTGCGAAGACTTGCAGACAGGTAATATTTCTGATCGAAGTCATAGTTCACACGTCCGAAAAACGCGATCAGTTTTGAGCTGTTCTTGTAAGATCCTACACCATTAATGCCTTTTTCCACATTCCACAATCCGGTTCCGAGACCGTTGTAAGTAAGTACATTGGATGGGAATTTTTCATTGGATGCATTAAAACCAGATTCGGTAAAATACTGGAATGAGTATCCTGCAAGCAGTTTCACGGAATGCTTGCCCTTATCCAGGAAATAATTTCCCAGCCATTCCAAACTTTTCTGATCTTTCTCTTCCAGCGCCTGAGATGCTGTGTTACGACCGTTACCATTGATCACGGGTGTAATGTTGGAAGGCGTAAAGTTCATGATGCGCTGCGATAAGCTCACCTCACCGAAAGTAAGGACTGTGTTCAGGTTTTCAAGAATGTTCAGTTTTGCCGATCCATTCAAATCCAGCGACTTGTGCTCCCTGTCTTGCAGTACATTCGTGGCATATTCCACCGGGTTGTTCGCAAAAAAACCGGAAGTAATGTAATTAAACTTACCTGTCGAATCTCTTACCGGCTGGGTTGGGTTCAGCGTCAATGCAAAATTATATGCGCTGTAATCGGCTTCGCTGATTTTCGCATAACGCGGCGCTACGCTGAAAGTCAGGGCAAGCAGATTATTGGCCGTAGTGTGGTTAATGTTCACCCGGCCGCCGTATTCTTTTTTCCCCGAACGCAGGTCAATGCCGTTTGCATCGCGGTAATCTACGGACGTAAAGTAATTGGTCTGCCCGTTTCCGCCCGAGAACTGCAAGGTATGCTTGTGCGAGAACGATGGCTGACGGCTCACTTCCTTCATCCAGTTGGTATTTCCGCCAAAGTCTACCCCGCGATTGTTAGCCAGGAATTGGTCTTTGTTCAGCACCGACAATTGATTTGTCAAATAGTCAAATGTGGTGTAACCGTCATAGAATAAACGCGGTTCGGACGAGCCTTTTTTGGTCGTAATCACAATAACCCCGTTGCTTCCGCGTGTTCCGTAAATTGCCGAAGCCGCGCCGCCTTTGAGCACGTCAATGGATTCGATCTCGTTTTGGTTAATGTTGTCAATGTTTCCGCCCGGGATACCATTGATGACAAACAAAGGCCCAAGTCCCGCGCTGCGCGAAGATGCCCCGCGAAGCTGAATGTTCGGCGAAGAGTTTGGATCGGCAGTCGACGTGTTGGTGATCGAAAGGCCGGCCACTTTACCCTGAATGGACATCAGCGGGTTATTGCCGCCGACGCGCAGCAAGTCTTTTTCGGACAAGTGGGTAATGGCGCTGGAAACCTCTCTTTTGTTCAAAGATCCATAACCGATCACGACCACTTCGTTGAGCGTTTTCTGATCTTCTTCAAGCGTCACATCCACCGTGGATTTGTTGGTTACATCCACATCCTGAGCCACATACCCTACGCTTGAAACCGTAATCGTTTTAGCTCCTGCCGGAAGTTGCAGGGTGAATTTTCCTTCCACGTCGGTGGTGGTCCCGTTGCTTGTGCCTTTCTCGACAACCGAAACACCCGGCAAAGCGCCTTGTTTATCGGAAATTTTACCGGAAATGGATTTGCCCGTCTGAGCCTGAGCGACTCCGGACATGGCTACGAAGATGCCCAAAAGCATTGCCAGCGCAGTCTTTGCGGACCATAGCATGTGCATCGGCTTTTTAGCTGCTTGTGCCAGTTTATAAAAATTTTTTTTCATTAAAATTGTTGTTTAAGCGGGTTCTATGCTTACGAACTTGTTACTATATGATTAATTAATAGGACTTATTTAAACTTCCGCGAAGTTCATTCATTGCTGATTAATGGAATGATCTGTGAGTCTCAATTTCAGATCAAACCGTCTCATCCTTTATAAATGTTATTTACCAATGATTTTGCAGGGATATATTTATAATGTGAAAGATCTGCTTATTACGTTCTGCTGCCTGTTTCTGTATCTGACCTGCCCCGGTCAGGATGTTCCGTATTATTTCAAAAACTACAAAGTTTCCAACGGCCTTTCGGGCAATGCTACCGGAGATATTATTCAGGATAAAAAGGGATTCATCTGGATCGCCAGCCGCAATGGACTTAACCGGTTTGACGGCAACTCTTTCAAGATTTTCAGGAGCAAACAAGGCGATTCGACCAGTTTGGGGAGCAACTCCGTTTTTTCACTTTATGAGGACATCCATCAAAAGCTTTGGATCGGCACACATAAAGGAGTTTACATGTATAATCCCGTCCTCGACCAGTTCTCGGCCTTTAAGCTGATCCGCGCCGGAGAGGTGCGCGTGATCCGGGGCGACAAGCAGGGTAATGTCTGGATCATTTCGGACAACCGCCTTTTCAGATACAATTCCAAAACACAAAAAATCAGCACATTTTCCTGGGATGCCAATGTCATTTCCATTCATATTTCGGGCGATGGAATCGTCTGGATTGCAAGCAGCAATGGCATGGTAAGGCGCTTTAATGCTGTTACCAACGACTTCACTGAATTTGACATTGCCCGCCTGGTAGGCGAAAAGGATGTTTTTGGCAATATCGTGGTGCATGCTGTGGCGGATTCAGCTTTGCTGGTAGGGAGTATGCACCGCGTGCAGCTGGTTAACTTTAAAAACGGTAAAGTGGAAGACATTTCCGGGCTAACGGGCAAGCAGGAAGACATTCAGATTCATGCCATTTACAAGCATGGTGACGGCAAATTCTGGCTTGGCTCCGAGTCTGGTCTTTACATTCTGGACCTGAAAAGGAGAAAATTAAACCAGATCGTCAAAGAGAAATACAATGCTTACTCGATCACCGACAACATTGTGAATGCGATTTTCAAAGATAGGGAAGGGGGGATCTGGGTGAGCACGCAGTTTGGGGGCGTCAATTATTATTCTTCCGAGTTCAACCGTTTTCATAAATATTTTCCGCAGCCCGGCAACAGCATCAGCGGGAATCTGGTCCACGAAATTACCAAAGATCAATATGGCAAGCTTTGGGTCGGCACTGAAGATGCAGGGCTGAACCAGCTCGATCTGCAAACCGGAACATTCAAATCGTTTTTGCCCGATGGAAAAAAAGGCAGCATAACTTACCGGAACCTGCATGGACTGGTGGCTGACGGCGACCATTTGTGGATCGGCACTTACGAGCACGGGCTGGACGTGATGGATTTGAAAACCAATAAGGTCGTGCGGCATTACAGCACCAATATGCCCAACACGTTCGGCAGCAATTTCATAGTCACATTATACAAAACCCGCAGCTCGGACATTTTGGTCGGGACGTGGTCGGGGCTGTTTAAATACAACCGCGATACGGACGATTTTTCGCCGATGGAGTTCTTCAATACACAGATTCAGAGCATTCATGAAGACAATCAGGGAACGCTGTGGGTGGCAAGTTATGGAGGAGGGATTTCTTATTTCAATCCAAAAACCAATAAAAAAGGAAGGATACAATACGAGGCCGGAAAATCTGACGGACTACCCGATAACTACATTAACAGTCTATATCAAAGCAAAAACGGCGATTTCTGGTTTTGCACCGAGCACGGTTTGTCGCGCTACAATGCAGGCACGAAGAAATTTAAAAATTACCGCATTGAAGACGGCCTGCCTGATAACCAGGTTTTCAGGGTTTTGGAAGACGAGCAGGGGGATTTCTGGATTTCGACCTCACGCGGCCTGTCGATGTTGGATTCCCAAACGGGAAAGTTCACGAATTACAACGAGGCCAACGGGCTTCCCAGCGAGCAATTCAACTATAATTCTTCCTACAAAAATGACGACGGAACGCTGTTTTTCGGCACGGTTGCGGGGCTAATCAGCTTTAAACCCGGCACATTCGTGAAGAATGCATACGTGCCGCCGGTGTACATTACAGGCATTCAGTCGAATAACCAGGAGCTGCGCATTGGTGGCAAGGATTCGTCTCTGACGGAGTCGCCCATTTACGCCAAATCGATCAAACTTCCCTACGACCGCTCGAACCTGACGTTCGATGTGGCCGCACTTAGTTACGTGATCCCGCAAATGAACCGGTATATGTATCAAATGGAAGGTCTTGACGGGCAATGGCTTACCGTGAGCAATAACAGAAAGATCTATTTTTCAAAACTCCCGCCGGGGCATTATGTGTTACGGATTAAGGGATCAAATAACGATCAGGTCTGGAATGGCCGCGAGACCAGGCTCAGCATCGAAATCCTGCCACCGTGGTGGGCGACGATCTGGGCCTATTTTCTTTACGCAGCATTTGCAGGCGCGATTGTTATAATCCTGCTGCGCTACTATCATTGGGCGGTAGCCGAGAAAAACAAACGGGAAATTGAAACCATTGAAATTGGCAAGGAACGAGAGATCTACAATGCTAAAATCGACTTTTTTACCAACGTTGCCCATGAAATCAGAACCCCACTGACGCTCATCAAAATGCCGCTCGACAAGCTGCTGGCTGATGAAAATGCCGATGCGGAAACATTTGAAAACCTGACTATGATCAATAAAAATGCCAACCGTCTCATTGATTTGACCAATCAGCTGCTGGATTTCCGGAAAGCCGAGGCGAATAATTTTAGTCTGAACTTTACCAAAACGGATATTAACGAGCTGCTCAGCGACGTGTTTGCCACATTCAGGCCGGCAGCGGAGCAGAAGAATTTAACCTATAAAATCGAGCTTCCCCGCATCACATTACACGCTTATGTGGACATTGAAGCATGCAAAAAAATCATCACTAACCTGATCAACAACGCGATCAAATACGCGGATAATGCAGTTAAGATCAGGCTTTTGCCATTCAGCAGCGACGATCTTCTTTTTTACATTGAATTTACCAATGACGGTCTGATCATCGGCGATGAGGAAAAGGATAAGATTTTCGAACCGTTTTACCGCGTCGCGGCCAGTCAGAAACAGGAGGGGACCGGTATTGGACTGCCGCTGGCGCGATCGCTCGCCGAGTTGCACAAAGGAAAACTGGAACTGAAACGTCAGGATACGAACCAGAACACATTCCTGCTTTCATTGCCCATTCACCAGGATTATGAAATGGATCTGAAAGGCGATGACGACGAAGTTCCGGCTGATTTCCTGTTGACTAATGCGCCAAATGAAGCAGCGGATCCGGCAAAGCCCGTGATTCTTTTAGTGGAGGACAATGTGGAAATCCTAAATTATCTGAGCCGCGAGCTGAGCGCATCTTACAATGTGATGCGCGCTCTGGATGGTCAGCAGGCGGTTGAGATCCTGCAGCATGAAAACGTTCACCTGGTCATCAGCGACATTATGATGCCGGTGATGGACGGGATCGAGCTTTGCAAAAAAATCAAGAACGATGTGCGGTTCAGCCACATTCCGATCATTCTGTTAACTGCCAAAAACTCCATTAATTCGAGGATCGAGGGCCTGGAAGTAGGAGCGGACGCTTACATTGAAAAGCCGTTTTCATTCGATCATTTAGCCGCCCAGATCACGAATCTGATCAACAACCGCAACATTATTAAGGAATATTTTGCGCGCTCCCCGCTCACGCACATCCGGGGAATTGCCTTTTCAACCGCCGATAAACAGTTTTTGGAACAACTCAATACCATTATCAGCAAACGCATCGCCGACAGCAACCTCGACGTTGACTTGCTTTCTTCGATGATGAACATGAGCCGACCGACTTTATATCGCAAGATCAAAGGCATTTCGGATATGACGCCCAACGAGCTCATCAACTTATCGCGACTGAAAAAGGCCGCCGAACTGCTTGCAGAAAACAAATACAAGATCAACGAAGTGGCCGATATGGTCGGTTACAGCATTCCGACCAACTTTTCGAGGGATTTTCAAAAGCAGTTCGGGGTGAGCCCGTCCAGCTATGTTCACGATCTGAGGGACAGAACCGTGTAATCGAAAATGGTTACCGATGCCCAGGTGCTATGCGGCTCTTTGGCATACTTTTAGGAGGATGGCAAGATCAAAAAAAGCGGGGATACTATGGCAAGTGGAAACAAAACACTCGGTATTTTACTGGCATCGGTCGCGGCTACCACAGCGATGACGGCATTCAGCCATTTTTTTTCCAAAGCAAAAAAGGACAATTACAATGAGCCGGTACTGCTCGGTGATTTTCTTGAAAAGGCTGTCATAAAAGAAAAGCGGAGCGCATTGGTTTCAGCCTGGACGGTGCATTATGCCGTTGGTTTTTTGTTTGGATTGATTTATGAGCCAACTTTTAAAAAGATCAAAACCCGGTCTGCAACGAAAAAGGGGCTTTGTTTCGGTTTATCGGCCGGTTCTATCGCCATTGTGGCATGGTCGATGGTATTCAAAATGCATCCCGACAAACCAAAAATCAATTTCCGCGTGTATTACCAGCAACTCATGGCCGCACACCTGATATTCGGCCTGGTTTTTGCCAAAGCTTCCGATCCGCAAAATGAGGTTCATGACTAATTCAAATGAATATGAAGATCGGTGAAAAATTGTTGAAACTACTGGGTAAGAAATATATGCCCGACCACATGATCACTCAAAAGTTCGGACGATATGACATCAGCTTCAAAACCGATCCGGATGGAAACCCGATCTTGCTCTTTATCGGTGCCATCGACAAAGTGGGCAGGATCAAAGGCGAACGGTTTTCCCGGGTTTTAATCAAAACAAAAGAGGGCCAGATCCTGAAAGATCATTGGGATGCCAAAGGAAAGACTTAAAGCTGCATTCAGACCAATTGGGATTATACTCGGCCGAATTGAAAATGACGACAGGGAACTTGCCCTGCCGCCATTAAAAACTACAATGAATGACTATAAAAAGCTCTCTAAGCCGGAACGAGTTTGGTTGTAATGCCAATTCTGTTCCAGACGTTTATGGTAATGATTGCCAGGATCACCTGAGCCAGGTAGGTTTCATCCAAAAGCCTGGCGGCCTGCTCGTATGTTTCGTCTGATACGTGGTTGTTTATCAATGTAACCTCCTCGGTAAGGGCTAATATTGCCTGTTCTTCCTCCGTGAAGAACGGCGTGTCGCGCCACGCATTCAGGGTATAAATGCGCTGCTCTGTTTCTCCTGCCTTGCGCGCTTCCTTTGTATGCATATCAATGCAAAAAGCACATCCATTGATCTGGGAAGCACGTATTTTGATCAGGTTTTTGTGGGTTTTTGTCAGCGGGGTGCTTTCAATGAATTTTTCCAGTCCAAGCACAGCGTTGTATCCAGCAGGTGCTACTTTGTCAATGCGAATCCGCGTTTTCATTTATTTTGATTTAAAAGGTGTACGATTTAATTATTGTGCTGAATCAGGCATCGCCAGTTCCATATCAATGTGTTTTCTGATTTGCTTATAGGCCGTTTCAATGGAAATATTCAAGTCGCTATTGTCCCTCGACGCGCCGCTAATTGCGATGATATGGATATCATGAATGCCCATTATGTTGAAAACGGTCATCAGATAAGTGCTTTGAAAATCCATATGCCGGTTATATCCACCCTGCTCGTAGCCTTGTGAACCTCTTGATAATAACAGAAATAGGGTCTTATTTTCCAGCAAGCCGATATAAGGATTCTGCACGTTAACCGGGTCGGCTTTCCAGGTTTCGTTTATCCGCAGAATCTGATCGATATACGCTTTTAGAGTGCTCGGAACTGACCAGTTGTACATGGGAGCGCCAATGACAATTACATCCGCTTCCCGCAGTTCGGAAATGTAAGCATCGCTTTTTTTCAAAACCTCCGTTTCCTCGGCCGACCTTGCAGATGCCTGCTTGAAAGCCGCGGTAATCCAGCTTTGCGTCATGTGAGGTACATTCTCAGTACCCAGCTCACGAAACTTGATAACGGCATTTGAATGTAAACTTTGCCAATGATCGGTAAATACCTCAGTCAGCTTTCTGCTGTGGGAGTTCAGCACTCGGGCACTTGAATTAATCACTAATACTTTCTTCATTTCCATTCTTTTTTCTTCAAAAGTATAGCGATACTGGACTAGCTTTGTAGACCAATTTTCACAAAAACTACCGCCCAGATGCTACCCTATAAATCGCTCATCCAGGTCGACCGGAAAGCGGCTGTTACGCTTTATATCCAGGTTTGCAACCAGTTTATTGCATTGATTACCAATGGTACCATGCGTCCATCGGATGCGCTGCCCAGTTCGCGGGTACTGTCGGAACTGATCGGCATCAACAGGCACACGGTCAGGCTGGCCTATGAAGAACTGATCAGTCAGGGCTGGGCGGAATCCATCGAGCGAAAAGGAATTTTTGTACTGTCGAAGCTGCCCATTCTTTCCAAAAATAAACTTCCTGAAAGCAACCGGGATGCTCGCCCGAATGAAGCTTTCGCCTGGACAAATAGGTTTAAAGGCGCGGCTCCGGGAGAAAGTCTTCAGAGAAGCGGACTGGCCATTGATGACGGTTTTCCTGATGTGCGCCTGGCCCCGGTGGATCAGCTGATGCGCGAGTACAGGAGCATTTCGAGAAGACATTATGGAAAAAACTTCCTGAAATATGGAAGTACAAAAGGCTCGGAACATCTTCGGGCATCGATATCCGGTTACCTTTCCCAAACCCGGGGCCTGGTTGTTTCCACCGAAAATATGCTGATTACAAAAGGCAGTCAAATGGGGATTTATCTGGCGTCTCAGCTGCTTTTGGAACCTTCGGATCACATAGCCGTCGGAATGTCCAATTACAAAACAGCGGATGAAACTTTCAGACATGCCGGTGCCAGCCTGCTCCGGATCCCTGTGGATCACAATGGGATGGATGTCGATTATCTTGAAAAGGCTTTGGTTTCAACTAAAATAAAAGCAGTATACATCATACCGCATCATCACTGTCCGACAACGGTAACTATGAGCGTTGAACGACGGTTGAAACTTCTGGATCTTGCAAAAGCACACCGGTTCGCCATTATCGAGGATGACTATGACTTTGATTTTCATTATGATAACAAACCCTACCTGCCACTGGCAAGCATCGACCACAACCAGAATGTGATTTACATTGGTTCTATCTCGAAAACTTTTGCGCCTGCGCTGCGCGTGGGGTTTATGACCGGGCCGCCGACGTTTATCGAGGCCGCCGCTTCACTCAGGTTACTTATTGACAGACAAGGAGATACGCTGCTGGAAGAAGCTTTTGCAGTGATGTATGATACTGGTGAAATGGAAAGGCATTTTCGGAAATCACTCAGGATTTACAAGCAACGCAGAAATCTCTTTTGCCAGATTCTTCAATCCGACTTTAACGATGTTCTGGATTTCAAAGTTCCCGAAGGAGGACTTGCCGTGTGGACGAATTTTGTTGCCGAAATTGATCTGGTCAAATTGTCTGTTGATGCATTCAAAAACGGACTGTATGTCGGAAACGGCAGTTTTGGTCGGAATGAATCGTTTTCGACGAATGCAATGAGGCTGGGGTTTGCTTCATTGGAAGAAAAAGAAATGGTGGAAGCGCTCAGCCTTCTGAAAAAAACCGTGCAGCAGCCCCACTCAACTCATTGATTGGGCCATCCCTTATTTTGAACCTGGTATATGAAGCCATCTCGCGGCTGATCTAGATTTGTAGCAAACCAAAACAAAATATGGAGGCTACATATCGGATTCAAACAGTAACATCGGAGCTTGAAATCGCGCAATGCTGGGAGGTGGCATCCTTGCTACGGCCCCATCTCAATAAAGACAATTGGTCAGAGATGGTTACCGAGATGATCGCAAATGAGAAGTTCAGCATCGCCGGAATGATGGATGACGGCAAATTCGTTGCATTTGCCGGATACCGCATAATGACTTCCCTGCACAGTGGACATATCATTTATATCGACGATCTGTGCACATTGGAATCTCACCGGGGCAAAGGATTGGCATCCCGACTTTTAACTCATGTTAAATCGATTGCTCAATCAAATAACATGGATGCGGTAGTGCTCGATACGGATTTTACTAACAACACGGCGCAAAAAGTATATCTGAAAAGTGGCTATCAACTCGCGGCATTACATCTTTCATGCAAATTGAAATAGCAGCAAGCAGGAGTCTTTGTGAACCAACCAGAGTGAAAACCTCCTGCTTGATATCAAGCAGGAGGTTGAGCGCCGCCAGCTGCTATTGCAATTCGAGTTTCGTGACCCGTTTTCGCTTTTTCTTTCCCCATTTCCGGTTATACCAGACAATGAAGCCGGTAATAGGCAGCGAGGCACCGATCAGCGTGGCAATAAATGCAATGACTTTCCCCCAGAATCCCATGATGGTACCGACGTGGAAATCGTAGTACATGCGACTGGCTTTTCCGCCGTTGTTTTCATCTTCATACAATTCCGTCGCCAGTACCTTAAATGTCTGTTTATCAAATGTGTACACATCCGATTTGTAAGTGCCCATCACCGGATAGGTCGCCCGCGTCCTGATCACCGCCGCATCTTTTTTCGGATCTGGCCAGTCGATACCGATTACTTTGGCATCGGGGACTTTGGTTGTCAAAAACTTCAAAACACTGTCTATCGATGTTTCCGGCGTCTGACCGTAAGGATTGAGTCTCAGCGTGTCCGAAACCATAGCTGTTTTTTTTTGATCGGGCTGTGTTTTTCCGCCACTAAAAACCCAATACAAACCATCGTCAACCCAATGAAAACAGAAAGCCAGTCCTGTAACTGCTATGACAAAAGTGAAGAGAAGTGAGTAAAACCCGAGCACATTATGCAGATCAAGGTTAATGCGTTTCCAGCCGGCCGTCCACTTGATGAGAAAACTTTTCCCACGTGCCGATCTCGTCCATTTTTTTGGAAACCACCAAATGAGGCCGGTGATCAGTAAAATGACGAACATTAATGTGCCGTAATCGACAATCGGGCGGCCGACTTCGTATGGCAGCCAGAGATTTACGTGGCCGTCAAGTACGAAATGGAAAAAGTCAAAATGTCCTTCCTCGTGTTCATGCACATTCAGAATCTCACCAGTATAGGGATTCATCGACACCTCCCTCTCATCCAGTTCAATGGTAACCGCTCTGTCCGGCCGGTAATGGATTCCCCATGGAACTTCGTCGGTAGTAAGGTTCAGATGTTTTCGCGCGTTTTCAACCACTTTTGACGGCATTATGTAGGGCTTCTGCTGAACCTCAACGTTCTGCCACGGCTCGATCATCCCATTAATCTCCTCATTGAAAACCCATAAGCAGCCGGTTATACATACTATAAAAACGATAATCCCGGAGATCAGGCCCAGCCAAAGGTGCAGCCAGTTATTGATTTTTTTAAAGGTCATGGTAAAAAAGGCAGAAGATTGGTTGTGCAGCGAACGGCTCTATTTCAATTTATCGATGCGGAGGATGAAGTCGTAACCTCCTTCTACTTCGAGTCCCGGTTTTACGGTGCCTGATGCTACGTCGTATTCCCAGATGTAATCTTTGCCCGTTTCAGAGTTTGCCGAAATATAGGCTTTACCGCCGTCCACGATCACATTACCAATCGCCGATCCTTTATCCAATGGAATTTCGGTCAGTTTTTTGATCACCGAACCATTGGCAACATTGATAGTCGCAAAACCATAGGTATGCTGCGATGTAGATCCGCCGGCAGCGATACTTTGATCCAGGTACTTGACAATGGCTTGTCCGTTACCCAAATACCAGATGCTTTCCGCCGGATTTCCAATCGAGGATGTATTGGTATTAAAGAAATAGCTCGCATCAAACTCAGTGGTGCCGCTTTTGATCCGATAGATTGCCGAAGGCAGCCCCGTGCCCATCCAGCTCGGATTCGCCAGATAGTAAATGTCACCTTTTTCGTCCGAGAACGAGCCCGGGCTCCACATATTCGACACGCCAGGTCCGACGGTGCGGGTATCTGTGATCGTCTTTACATAATTGAAACTCGGGTAATCCACCACAAGCACGCTCACCTTTTTCTCTGCCGGCGCAGGCCATTGTGCGGTATGTGCCAGGCCCAGAAACAGTTTGCCGCCCACAAAGTTTACATTTCCAAGTGCGTAGTTCAAAAATCCTTGCGGAATGGCAGGAGCCTTGATTTCTCCATTGGTAACTTTCAACGTTTTCGCATCCACCACAGAGTAAAGAATTTTTTTACTGTCACCATCAGTCCCTAAGAAAATCAAGGTATTGTCATCGGCCCAGATATACGAGTTGATGTTGGCAATATGGGTATAGGGTACTTCCAGGACGGTGGTCAGCTGGTTGTTTTCGAGGGAAAATTTAGATAAACGTCCTTTGCCCGAACTTGTACTCGGATAATAATAAAACCCCTGATGCGGAATGATACCATAGTCTGCTTTGCCTGTTACCTCTACGCCATTTCCTTTCAGATTTACTGAGCCGGTTGAAAGCGATGGCGTACCTACCACATATTGAAACGTGTTGGGCCAGCTTCCCAACTGAAGCCAGATCGCATAACTGCTCTCCTCGGGCTCAGGCTCGTTGGTGTTATTCTTATCATCACCGCATGATCCCAGGCCGAGGATCAGTGACATCAGGATTAAAGCATGGGATGCTTTTTTGAAGAAATTAAACATTGGATTATTTGATTAGAAGTAAAAAGTATGGTCTAAAAAAGGGATCATCGGATGAAGTAGCGAAGCTTGACAAACACGGCTCGTCCGGGTTTTTGAAGCCGGAAGTTGTCATATGCGAGGCTGTTGGTAAGATTGCGGCAATCGACGGAAACGTTATATTTTCCTTCCCTGAGAGAATACGAAAGAGAGGCTTGCTGGATAAACTGGCTGGGGACCTTGTTTTTGCTCGCTTTGCTGCCAAATGCTTCCCATGTCAGGTAAAACCAATGCACATACTGCGCGCCCCAGTTGAGCTGCAGGCGGGTTCCCTTTCCCAAAAGGTCATTTTTACCTATACCGAGATCGGCGTTTCCGAAAGCCCAGGGCTGGTTGGGTATTTTGTTGAGATACGTAGCTTCCGGCGTTCCCGAGGAACCCAATGCGTACTTGGTATTATTGATGGCATTTTGATAGCTGCCATTCATACTGAAGTTGAGCAGGCTGCCGTAATCGTAGCGAAATTCAGCCTCGAACCCCGTCACGCGGACTTTGGAAGTGTTTTCGAAACGGCTTACACTTGCATTGGACTGGTACACAACCGAATAAATAAAATCTTTTGCATCCCTGAAAAACCATGAAGCTTCGGCAAAAAACCGGTGGCGGTTTACGCGGTGGCCAAAGAAACCACCTGCATTCAGGTTGTGGCCCGATTCCGGTTTCAAATCCAGATTGGCGACCACGGTATAGCCATTGCCGAACATTTCGCCCACATCCTGCAGCCGATATGCTTGTTCGTAAGAAGCTTTGAGTCCGGAGTTGTCGGTGATCTTGAATCGGGAGGCTACGCCGTATCCGAAATTGTTGAGGAAACTGCTTGCCGGGGCATATTCCCCGGTGAGGGAAACAAATTCTTTCTGCTCGATGCCGATGCCGTAATATTTTGCAAAAAAAGTGTTGGTGAGCCGGTCGCTCAATAAATTTTGCTGATAGGCCAGACCGAGTATGTGCTTGCCCAGCAACCCCGGAATATCGTCCCGGTTTGTCAGTAATTCGTTGTAATTCTCATTTTTAACATGATCAAATGTGTAGTTCAAATTGAATGAATGTGAGGCATTGGCTTCATAACTGAGATTCAGCCGCGCGAAGGTTTTGGGCCGGATGATGTGCGTCAATGATTTAATGCCCCCCAGTTCCGACTGATTGGTTTTCACTCTCGAACCATCCCACGCATATTTATACCCGGCCGTATCGGTAACCATGTTGTGATCCCGCGACCGCGAAATGAATGCATTGGCATTTAAGCCTTTTGTAAATAAATTGTCTTTTCGATAGCGAACCGAGGCGTTGAATGCGTCCCCATTCCGGGTGGCATCTCCGTACACCACCTCCTGGCGTGTACCGGTCTGAATGTCCTGGTCTGTTTTGGAATAAGACCCGCCGATGAAGAATACATCCGCCCATTTTTTATTGGTGAGACCGACTTCAAGCTGTCCCATCGCTGACTTATACTGGTCATGAAAGCGACGGAAATTTTTTTGAATGTATTTGTATTGATCCTCATCCCATACTTCCACGCCCCGCATCAGGTAGTTGTTGTCGGAATAATTATAGAATGCGCTGGCCTTTAATATGATCCCCGTACTTTTTTGGGTATACTGGCCCGTCAATGCCGCCCGGTGCGTATTAAATGAACCGGCGCTGTAGCTTGCGTCGAGGAAATTGCTGACACGCTGGTTCGTGATCAGGTTTACACTTCCGCCAAGTGCGTCAGATCCAAGCGAAACCGGCACCACACCTTTGTACACTTCAACCCTTTCGGCCAGGTTTACCGGAACATTGTTGAGCGACATGGCGCTTCCCATTACTTCCAGGGGGATTCCATCGATAAAAAACTTGATGGCACGTCCGGAAAGACCATTGATGGCAAAATTAAAATCGGAACCCAAGCCTCCCTGTTCTCTTACCCTGATCCCAGTGGTGCGGTTGAGCACCTGGTTCATATCGGCGGTGGTGTTTGCAAACTGTTTTGTTTCAATCGCATTCACTGCAAATGCCTGCTCGCGTACTTCCTGGGCCTGCGTTTTACCCAATACCTGCACTTCCTCCAGATTGCTTTCCCGCTCGGTCAGTGTAATGTCCAGTGATTCCGACTGTTCATCTTTCAGTACAATTACTTTCGTTTGTCTGTCAAAACCAACTGCCGTAATGGTCACTACATATTTGCCGGATTTTACATTGGTAAAACGGTATTCGCCTGTGGCATTGGTAGTTGTGCCGGTCGAAGTTGGGGTTAAAAGTACATTGGCATCCGAAAGAGGCGCTCCCGTTGCTGACAATACCCGGCCCGAAAGATTTGCGGTGCCGGTGTTTTGGCCGGATGCGAGAATGGACAGGATGCAGAAACACCCGATCAGCAAAAATCTGCTCACTTGCATTACTTTTAATTGTGTAGAAACGTTGAAAGAACCCCAGTTTTCGCTGGTCGGGCTGTGCAGGTGTCGCTGTACGGCTCAGATAATAAGGAGTAGCACAATGCCCGGGTAACCCTAGGCGGCAGGTGAAAAAAATAGCAAAATCTTATTCTGTTGTAACTAAAGCTATTGAAGCCGGTTGATCATATAGACCTGCCCGTCGATGGTAATGCCCTCGGTAAGCTTACCGCTCGGAACATGATATCGCCAGATCGTCGATTCATTATTGCCGTTGTTTACAGCAACATATACCTGATCGTTTTCCACAAGCACATTATATTCAAATTTGAGGCGATCGGGTGGAAGGTCGATCCTCGTTTTCTTCTGGGTGTATAAATCCAGTATGTAGTAGTCGACAATTCTTTTTTCGAGGTAATCCATATACCGGTTTACACGCTTTTTCTCCACCATTTTGATCAGCGCTTTGCCATTTCCGAGGTCATACAGCAAGTACCCTTCCTGATTCTGCTGGTCTGTCGGTCTGAAAAAATACGTGGGATCCAGCTTGTCTTCCCCTTTTTTGATCCGGTAAATCCCGGTTGACTTGGTGGGATGATTGTGGGTCCGGCCGCCCGGCTGCGTCAGTAAGTAAATGTCGCCATTGTTGACCAGCGAAAAAGGGGCATGCAAAAAGTAGCCTCCCGGCCAGGTCGAGCGGGTGTCTTTTTGCAGATCCAGTGTTTTCATGGACGGATACTCCACCACCGCCATGTAGGTAGTGTCGCGCGCGGGCGCCAAGGAGTTCACTCCCTCGTAAAGGGTGTAGGCAATGTAAATGCGGTTATCTCTGAGCTTTGCAAACACTCCCCCGTAATATTCGGGTTTTACTGGAAACGGAATGTCAAACGTTCCGTGACTGGCCACCGTCATCGTCCGCACATCCACCAGCGCGTACACAAACTGACTTCCTTCCATGGTACTGCCGATCAGCAGCGTATCCGGGCTTACCCAGTCATACCAGCTCGAAAAGTATTTCCAGGGAATGGTATCCAGTGAGCAGACTTTATCTGCGACCAGCTCGTTCTCCGTTGGTTTGTAACGCGTAAGACTTCGTTTGTTTTCATCTATTCCATAATAGCTTCCATCCTTGTAGGCAAACACAATGGGCTCCACTTGCCGGGCAGTTTTTGGTACCTCGTAGGAGCCCTCCATCAAAGATTCCGCACGGATCAGAAACTCTTTTTCCGCATCGGCCGAATAAACGAGAATGCCGTACGGACGCTCGTTAGGGTTTGCTTTGTCTGCAGGTTTTTTATCACAAGAAATGAAAAGAGAGGTCAGAAGGACGGCGATCAGGGTACAAATACGGGACATTTGCATTAAATCAGCTTAAAGTCCTTGATAAACTGGCTCACCAGCGGTGGAGGAAGGTCCAGGATCCGGGCTTTGTCTACCACAATGATCTCGTCCGTTTCCATGCGGTAATGCGTGGCAAGATAGGATTTCCCTTTGGCTACCGTCACTTTTTGCAACGTGTAATTCGTTTTCTTGCAGCCCGAACTGAACACCAGTTCCACATCGTTTTCGGAATTGTTTGTGACCTGCAAAGAACCGCAAAAACGGATTTGAACCGCTCGCGTCCACGCTGGGATATTGGCCTCGGCTTTACTTTGAGGCGACAAGGTAAACGACAAACTGGCCAGCTTGCCATTCTTGGCTGTATTGCCGGCAAGGTTATCCAGAGAAACCTGGCCATCGACCGATCGGGTAGGGTAGTATATTCCGGCTGCAAGGCTACCAACGAAAAGCAAAACAGTCGCGGCAATGGCTAGTCGGGTAATTGGCCTTATTGCGTAAAGCTCTTTTTTGAGTACGCGGATAAGACGGCCCCGGCGTGCATTCTTTTTCACACCATTCGAAATGCCTTGCCAGATTTCGAATTTGTGGATCAGTTCAGGCTCACCGTCAGGCAAATGCAGGTTCTCCTCCGCCTCAGGATCCAGAAGCCATTCCACGACGACTTCCTTTTCTTCCTGCGTGCATTGTCCCTGGTGATATCGTATGATCAGTTCTGGTGTGATTTCTATTTTCATAATGCCTAAAAGCCCATGCTCTCTCACAACGAGTAGCATAGCACGCGTAAAACCCTAAATTGTAAAAACTAATCTACGAATCAAACGCGAAGCGAATTTTTTGCTGAAGTAGGCGAAGCACTTTGGTGATGTGGTATTCCACAGCCTTTTCAGAAATGCCGATCAGAAACCCGATTTCCTTGTTGCTCATTCCTTCCATGCGTAAGGAATGTACCCGCTGACTCTGGCTGGGAAGGTCGTCCACCCACGTTTGCAGGTGCACATTCAGGTCATTGTAGAATACTTCGTGTTCGGTGCAGCAGGTGGAACAGGCACTGTTTCCCTGAATTTTGGCGAGATGGGTTTGTTGGATGGTTTTGTTCCGGTAGTACTCAAAAACCTTCATTTTCGCAGCCCTGACCAGGTAATGCTCGACAGAAGATGTGATAGAAAGGCTATCCCGCCGCTCCCATAGCGAAAGGAAAATATCCTGCACCATTCCCTGGGCTACCTCCACGATCCTGACATTTTTATAGCATACGGCATACACCTTCTTCCAGTAAAGCGAATAAATTCTCTCAAAAGACTGCTCGTCTTTGAATAGGAGGGGGTTAGTTGTGCTATTGTCTATGTGTTCCAATAGTTGAGTGCCATTTTAACAAAAGTATGTCTATTTAGATTAAATTCAAATAAGGAATTCGATTTAAATCGTTTTTAAATGGCACAATGATCCACGCGGCCAGCACGCACCGGCCTGCCTTAACAGCCAGCCCGGCGGCAACTTTTGCATTTGTTATTATTTATATAAAAATTAATACTTTTATGACACTCCTGACACGGGGTAATGCATACAGACCCTATTTACGGACGCGCAGCCGTCACTGTGATTCGATATGAGAACACCAGATCAGCTATCAGATTTTTCGAAGGATAATGCCGGGAGCGGGTTGTCTTTTGAGACGATATTTGGGAAGAGTTACGCAGGTCTTGTCTTTTTTTCATTTAATATCACCGGAGATAGGCAGGAGTCGGAGGATATTGTGCAGGATGCATTCGTTCAATACTGGAACCGCCGGCACGAGGTTACCCCGGACCTTGCCGTGATAAAAGGCTATTTGTATACGACCGTCAGAAATTCAAGCCTGAACCTCCTGAAACACCAGAAAATCGTTCAGAGATTTCGGGATCAGCAGCCATCGGAGCCTGTAGAAGAAAGAAGTATAGAAAATGAGATCATTCGTTCCGAAGTACTTTCTCAGATCCATCATGCCATAGAATCATTACCGGCAGGATGCCGTCGCATTTCGGAGATGAGTTATCTGGACGGCAAGAAAAATCAGGAAATCGCCGATGAGCTTGGGGTTTCGGTGAATACGGTGAAGACCCAAAAGCAGCGCGCACTTTACCTGCTACGGCAAAAACTAAGTATGGAAACATTCAGCCTGCTTTTGCTCATTATCTTGAAGTAGTTACACATTCTGCTCGTCCTTCTTATTTCTATTCCATTAAATCTTACACAGATTTACGGCATTTTCATGCTGCATTGAAGGGAAATAAAAATAATCTCATTTTTTTTAGTACTTCTTTCACCCCGATCCTTTCCGGAGTTGTCTTACATCTATAAACGGATTTTAAATGCAAGCGGGTAGAGGACCATTTGAAAAAGCAGATTTGATTGTCAGGTATCTGAAAGGAGATCTGTCCGCCGAGGAACAGGTGCAGTTGAATACCTGGCTCGACTCAGATCCCGAAAACCGCAGATTAGTAGCGGACCTGGAAAACGAGGCCAAACTGGAAAGTGACCTGGAATTTATTTCGTCGGTGGATAAAGATGCTGCCTGGCAGAATATTTCCGGAAGGATCAGCAATAAAGTACCTGAACGCCGCCTGTGGCCAGTCTTTGGAAACTGGAAATATGCAGCAGCCATTCTGATTTTCGGAATGCTTTCCTACGCAGCATTTGAGTTGTCGTATAATGAGGAGCGTTCAGAAATCGCGGAGGTCAAACCTGTTGAAGTAAAAAATGATGCACTCCCGGGTGGGGACAAGGCGACACTTACGCTGGCAGACGGTACCGTTGTGGCGCTCGAAGACATTGCCGACGGAACGGTGCGCGAGGAAAATGGGATCAGGGTGAGCAAAGTGGCCGGGCAGCTGGTGTATGAAGTCGTGAAATCCGCAGAAACGGCTGTTAATGCATACAATACGATCCAGACGCCGGTAGGAGGGCAGTATCATATCGTCCTGCCGGATGGCAGCAAAGTATGGCTTAATTCTGAATCATCACTGCGCTTTCCGACCGCATTTACGGGAGAAAATCGTGGCGTGGACCTGACCGGCGAGGGGTATTTTGAAATAACTAAAAATACAAAGAAGCCTTTCATCGTGCATTCGGGAAAAACACAGGTGGAAGTGCTGGGGACGCATTTTAATGTAATGGCGTATGCAAATGAAGCATTTAGCAAAACGACATTGCTGGAAGGCTCTGTGAAAGTAAGCAATGGCGTCAGCAGCAAAGTCATGATGCCTGGTCAACAGGCAGTGGTAGGCGGGCAGGTACACATACGAGCCGCAGATACCGACGAGGCCGTTGCCTGGAAAAATGGCTATTTCCAGTTTGAAAACGAGGATTTGAAAACCATCGTGCGACAGTTGAAACGGTGGTATGACGTAGAAATTGAAAACGAGGAACAGATACCCGACAAGCATTTTACGGCGGTTATCTCCCGGAATACGCCGCTTTCAAATGTGTTGAAAATGCTCGAAATGTCGGGCGAGCTAAACTTTGAAATACAAGGAAACAGAATTTCAATCAAAGAAAATAAGTAAAACAGAAGTAAATGCAGGGCCAAAAAAACCGATAGCGTGGCGACGCTACCGGCGGAATCGGGGCTTGCGAAATAGGTGTACAGTGCGAACCATAAACTATTCTTAAACCCAAACTTTGTGAAATTATGAAAATAAAGCTACGCTGCAAAAATGGCAGACGGCTCCGCCTTATTCCATCCAAAATTTTGTTCACGATGAAACTAAGTGCTCTCCTCCTCACAATCGCCTGCATGCAGGTAAGTGCATCGGCCATTTCGCAGAAAATCTCGCTTTCCGTTGAGCGGGCGCCCATGGAACAGGTCATTAAAATGATCAAAAAAAGAAGCGGCTATCTGTTTATGTACAACAATGAACTTCTGAAAAAAGCAAAACCCGTGACGGTGAACATCTCCGAAGGGACTATTCAGCAGGTTTTGGAGCAATGCTTTGATAATCAGCCGCTGACGTATGAGCTGCTCGACAAAACAATCGTCGTGAAGCCGAAGGTCCAAAAAGTGAGCGTCGAAGAACCGGCGGCGGATGCCCGGAAGCTGGAAGTGAAGGGCAGGGTATCCGACGAAAAAGGCGGCGGGCTACCGGGAGTTAGCATTGTTTTAAAAGGTACACAACGCGGTACGACCACGGACATCAACGGGAACTATCAGCTCGAAGTAGATGATAGTGAGGCGGTTCTGATTTTCAGTTTTGTGGGATATCTTTCCAGAGAGTTGAAAGTGGGTGCTCAGGCATCGTTGGATGTGACGCTGGCGGTAGACGATAAGGCACTTGAAGAAATTGTGGTGGTTGGATATGGTACCGTCAGAAAAAGTGACCTCACCGGCTCCATATCGCAGATCAAGGCCAAGGAATTGAATTCCTACCCAAGTACGAATGTGTTACAGGCACTCTCGGGCCGCTCGGCAGGTGTGCAGGTTTTACAGAATACCGGAGCTCCCGGGGCGCCGGTCAGCGTACGTGTCCGCGGTACCAATTCGATCCAGGGCAGTAATGAACCGTTGTATGTGGTGGACGGATTTCCATTGTCGGGCAGTAACCCCACGGTGCTGAACAATGCTGATATTGAGAATATCGAGATTTTGAAGGATGCATCGGCAACGGCGATTTATGGTTCGCGCGGTGCAAATGGCGTGGTGCTGATTACGACGAAACGAGGGAAAGCCGGACAAACGCGGGTGGATTTTGAAACCAGTTACAGTTCGCAGGTGCTGCGAAAAAAGCTGGATATGATGAATGCGCGGGAGTATGCAACTTTTTACAACGAGCAGGCCGCCAACGATAACCTGAAACCCTACTTCACGCAGCAGCAAATCGATGGATTTGGCGACGGATTTGACTGGCAGGACTTCGCATTTCAAAGAGCCCCGATGAAGACCACTGCATTAAATGTAAGCGGCGGAACTGAAAAAACACAGTTTGCGCTATCGGGAAGCATATTTAATCAGGAAGGTATCATCAGAAACAGTGATTACAACCGGTATTCGCTGAGAGCAAATGTGAATCATGCAATTAGCAGTAAACTGACGGTTAATTTTACTGGTACACTTACCCGCGTCAAGTCAGATGCTCAGAATAGTCAGGGAGGCAACCGGGGCGGGTCGCTGATCGCCGGCGTAGTTTCCGCGCCGCCCATTTTGAATCCCTACAACGAGGACGGAACTTACCGCGTGTTTGGCACGGCGTACTCGTTCATTAATGCGCAGCTGATCAACCCCATCAACTTCCTGAATGAGCAATCGAGCCGGACGAAAGGGAACCGGATCCTGGCCAATACCGCGGTGATCTATAATCCGATACCGGAATTGACGGTCAAGATTTCGGGTGGGATTGAGAATGCGGACGACCGGGCGGATTCATATACGACTAATAGTTTTATTAATTCACAGGGAAGCGCAAGTGTCAGCACAAGCCAGTTTACCAGCTTGCTGAGCGAGAATACGATCAGCTATAACAAAATCATCGCTCAAAAGCACAGCGTTTCAGCGGTAGTGGGCGTAACCTACCAGGATTTCGTGAGCACCGGCCTGACCGGAAGCGGAATTGGGTTTCTGAGCAATACGAGCCAAACGCACGATCTGGCTGCCGCGAATACCCCGGGAATACCTGGTTCTTCCTACTCCAAATCATCGTTGCTTTCGTATTTGGGACGGGTCAATTACGCATTTGACAGCAGATACCTGGCCACCGCCAGTTTCCGTGTCGACGGCTCATCCAAATACAGTGAGGGTAATAAATGGGGATATTTCCCATCCGCGGCACTGGCCTGGCGCATTTCCAATGAGGCGTTTCTGAAAGACAATACGTTTATCTCCGACTTGAAACTGAGGCTCAGCTGGGGACTTACGGGCAGCCAGGCAATTGGCCCATATGCGACTCTTAATCAGCTGCTTTCTGGAAAAACGGTCTTTGATGACGCACTGTTTACAACCTACGCTCCCGGAACCGTATTACCCGGAAATTTGAAATGGGAAACTACGGAACAGCGCGATATCGGAATTGACGTGGGGATTCTGCGTAACCGGGTCAATATTACCGCAGATTATTATCATAAAAACACCCGTGACCTGCTCAACACCGTGCAGTTGCCGTCTTCGCTGGGTTTCAACAGTACGATCCAGAATATCGGGGAAGTTCAGAATAAAGGTTTTGAGCTGGGTGTAAATGGCAACATTTTTCATGGCGCTTTCAGATGGGACCTGGGCGGTAACATCTCCCTGAACAGGAATAAAGTGATCAAATTATACGGCGGGCAGGACATCCTGGGCGGTTTTGTCGACATCAACACCATTACCGATACCCGCAATATCCTGAGGGAAGGCCAGCCGATGGGACGTTTCTGGGGGTATATTGAAAACGGGTATGATGAAAAAGGGAAGATCAAATACCAGGATGTGAATAACGATGGCACCATTACTGTGCTCGACAAAACGTACATCGGGAATCCCAATCCTGTGTTTATTTATGGGCTGAATTCAAATATGTCCTTCAAAAACTTCGACCTGACGATTTTTATCCAGGGAACGCAGGGTAACGACATTCTCAATACGAGCTCGATCAACAACACGGTGGACTATTCCAATGGACTAAATATGCCCCGGGAAGTTTATCTGAACCACTGGACGCCGTCGAACCAAACGGCAAAATATCCGGCGCTCAGTACGACAACGAGAGTCAACGTATCGGATCGATTTGTCGAAAACGGATCCTATATGCGGTTGAAAAACATTCAGTTGGCCTATAATTTCCCGATCCAAAAATGGGGTGTGAAGTGGGTCCAGAATGTTCAGCTGTATGCCAGCGCACAAAATCTGCTGACATTCACGAAGTACTCCTGGTGGGACCCTGAGGTTAATTCAAGCGGCGGCTCCAACTCGACGGCACAAGGCTTCGACCAGTTTAGCTACCCCACGTCCAAGTCGGTGACGTTCGGTCTCCGTGCCGGATTTTAACACACCGTCCTGACTCAATTCTGATCATTCATATTGAACAAAGACATGAAAAAACCATTCATTTTATCCGTCCTGAGGCCATTTGTAAGTAAACTAGTTTTAATGGCGCTGCCGCTTATTTTTCTTTCATCCTGTGAAGAAGTGTTAAAAGAAGAAACCAAATCGCTGGCGGTCGAAACCTTTTACAACACCACTGCGGAGGTGGAAGCGGCAACCAATGCCATTTACACGCCGCTCCGCAGCAACAATACCAGTGGAATGGGGGTTTACATCGCCGTTCTCGAAGCGCATATAGACTATGCCTATGGCAGGGGCAGTTACACGGTGCTCAACAATTTCCAGGGCCTGGACAATGTCAACGTAAGCCGCACGGCGGGGGCCTGGGAGGGATTTTACCTGAGTATCCGCAATGCGAATCTGGTGATCAAAAACGCGCCGAACGGGAAAGCGATCAGTCCGGCCAACATCGCGAAGTTCGTGGCGGAGGCTAAGTTCCTTCGTGCGTTCAACTACTTTCATCTGGTCAGAAACTGGGGTGCCGTGCCTATCCGCACCGAGGCGAATATGACGGATGTGGATGCGAAAAGAAATTCCCCGGAAGAGGTCTATAACTTAATCCTGGCCGATTTGAAAGATGCCGAGGCGAACCTGCCTGATCAGGTGACACAGTCTGGCAGGCCGTCTAAACTCGTCGCGAAAACCGTTTTGGCCGATGTTTATTTACAATTGGGCAGGTTTGCCGAAGCAAGGGATAAGGCTGATGAAGTCATCAAGGCCAAAAAGTATGCGCTGGTTCCCGTCAGTTCAACCGAAGACTTTCAGAAAATATTCGGCCCGGCGGTGATAACCACCTCAGAGGAAATATTTTACCTCAAATATTCACATCAGACCGGACAGGGAAATCTGTGGCCATGGCTTACCAATCACCCGGGTACCAAACTGCACGGCGGCGGCGGCGTGTACGGGCATCATAGCGACACCACCAATCCGGTATATGCCAATTGGGATAATAAAGACTTGCGGAAAGGTCAGTGGTATTCGTGGAATATCGGCATCGGGGCGACCTCGCTGTTAAACAAAAAATTCATTGACCCGGATGCAATCGGTGGGCCGGGTGCGGCGAACGATGCTCCCTTTTATCGATATGCGGATCTTTTGCTGATTTATGCGGAAGCTGCCAGTCAGGCAGGAAACGGTCCGACAGCCGAGGCTTTGGAGGCACTGAACCAGGTGCACCGCCGGGCATACGGCCTGGCGCCGACAGCTGTTTCAGCCATTGATTTTAAACTGGCAGACTACAATGCAGCCACTTTTCTGGATTTGGTCATCAAGGAACGGGGCTACGAATTTCAATATGAAGGGAAGCGTTGGCTGGAACTGAAAAGGACTGGAAAGGCACGTGCGATCATCCTGGCTACCAAAGGGAAAACCATCGCTGAAATGGCATTCCTGTGGCCGATAGCGGTATCGGAATTGGGATATAATAAGGCTATTGATCCGGTGAAAGATCAGAATCCGGGGTATTAGTGTGAGATCCGGGCGGCCGGTGCGGGATGTGAAGTGTGAGATGTGAAGTGTGAGATGTGAGATGTGAGATGTGAGATGTGAAATGTGAAATGTACAATATTTAAACTTTATGGGATATGGGAATTAATAATGAAGATAAAAATGGGTTTTTAGGGATGTTTAGCCTTGATCGTCGCAAGTTTTTGCGATCGGCTGTGGCTGGGGCGGGGGCTGTTGCATTGCCGGTAATGGCTTTGGGGGCTGACGAAAAGAAAGCCGGGGAGTTCAAGGAGCCGGCGCAGAATTTACGCATTAAAGATGAAGTGGATGTGATCGTATGCGGTGCCGGACCTGCCGGGGTTTCTGCGGCTATCACAGCCGCCCGCGCCGGAGCCAGGACTCAGCTTCTTGAAATACACGGTTGCCTCGGAGGCGTATGGACGGCAGGGTTATTGACTTATATTTTTGATTTTAATAAACCCGGCCTGACCAAAGAACTCAAAGAAAAGCTCGACCAGCGCGACGCCCGGCGCAACAAAATAGCCGACCAGTTTGTATACCACCCCGATGAAATGAAATTGTTGCTGGAAGAAATGTGCGCGGAAGCCGGGGTGAAATTTAGGCTGCATACCCGGGTGGCGGCTGCTTACAAGGATAAAAAACAGCTTACCACGGTGATCACGGAATCCAAGTCGGGAAGGGAAGCGTGGAAAGCCAAAGTGTTTATTGATGCCACCGGGGATGGCGACCTCGGTGCGCAGGCGGGCAACAAATGGGAAATCGGGCAGGGCGGGGATACTTGTCCGTGCCAGCCGTTGACGCTGAACACATTGGCGGTTGTGAAGGATCCGGCTGCTTTGAAACAGTACATTTCATTTTATGCCAATGAAGGAGATAATAAAAACTGGCATGTTCCTGCGGTGAAGGCTTTTGCCAAAGAGATCGAGCGGGCGGGCATTAGTCCTTCGTATGGAATGCCCACGCTTTTTCTGATCCGGGAAAACCTGGTGATGATCATGGTGAATCATGAGTACAACATCAAAGCATTTGACGCCGATGAAATCACGGAGGCTACGGTGCGGGCACGTGCAGAAGTATACAGCATCGTCCGGGGGTTGAATAAACTGGGGGGTCCGTGGGAAGGGATGCAAATTGTCGCTACGCCCGAACAGATCGGGATACGCGACGGCCGGAGGATCGAGGGGCGTTACGTGGTTTCAAAAGAGGATCTCGTTGTTGGCGCCCGTCATGCCGACGCTGTCGTCCGCCCGACTTTCGGGGTTGATATACATGCCTCGGACCGGAAAACCAATGAGGTGGAAACGATTTCACGCGGAGGTATTAAAATGATTCCGTATGACATTCCGCTACGGGCACTGATTGCCAAAGACGTGGATGGACTGATGATGGCGGGCCGGTGTATCAGCGGGGATTTCACAGCCCACGCAAGCTACAGGGTCACCGGCAATGCCGTGGCGATGGGTGAAGCGGCTGGCGCAGTAGCGGCCATCGCTGCCAAAAGTAATCGAATGCCGCATGAGGTGGAATGGAGCGAGGCCGCTCAGCTGCTAAGTAAACTGGGTATGCGCAGCTGACGAAAGGTCGTAGTTCCGTTGCAAATGCAGAAAACGCATTGCAGGCAGCGCTACTTCTTTTCCAATGCCGGTGCGGGCGGATTACCTTCATTGAAGAAATCAATGGCAATCTTGCACAGTATGTCACCCTTTTCGTCGGGCATTTCGTGGTCTGTGTTCGGGTAAATGCATAATTGTCCTTTTTTGAGTGATTGGAAAATTTCGATGCTATGGTCGAGTTTGATCATATCACGATCTCCTCGTATAATCAAAACAGGAATGGCGATGCTGGAAAGTTTGTCGTCCGGGATTTTAATTTCTCTTGACCACGATTTTTGAGTATCCTCCCAAAACTTAACCCACTTTTCTGGCTGGGGATTCATCGCCTGATAATGCTCCAGCCAGTCTTTATCCTCTTTCACCGCTTCCACGGTGTATTCTTGCAACAGGTCGCGCGCCTCCTGGGTCAGTCCGCCCGATTTGGTATTTGAAGCACCGCTGACGACTTTTTTTATTTTGTCGGGCCTGTTTGCGGCGAGGAGCAGCGCAGTATTTCCTCCCATGCTCCATCCTAACACATATGCACTATCCAGTTTCAGAGCATCAATCAATGCAGAACAGTAATCGGCCAGAAGGTCACTACTCAGACTGTCGGCCTGCTCAGACCGTCCGTGGCCGGGAGCATCTGGCGCAATTACCCTGAAATGCGCGGATAGCCCGGGAATAACGCCGCTCAGGTTTTCAATGGACCCAAGCCCCTGGTGTAAAAGCAGCAATGGAGTGCCAGTGCCATACTCCTCGTAGTAAATCTTTGTTCCTTTTATCGTCAAATGCTGTCCGCCGTTTGAACCGTACTTAACCGGTCCTGCTGGCTTTTTTGGATTACTGCAGGAGATCAATGTGAAAATGAGCAGCAAGTAAAAATGAATCCGTTTCATGCGCGATGCCGTAAAGTGATTATGAAAGTACGATAATCCCATGTACGCAGCTCTGAGCAGATACGTTGCCGAGTCACCTTTGGTCAGGGTTTTTGCACCACGAATTCAAAGTCGATAAGTCTTTTCCCGACAGGAGTTCCCATTGCCAGGGGAATCGGGTGGATCTCAACGCTGTCCGACCGAACCAGGCCGCTTTTTGCTAATTTTTCCTGGGATGTAACTAAAAGCGCACGGTTAAAGAGCTGACCCTTCTTCACATCTAATAGTGGCCTCAACTGATCCAGTTGCAGCTTCGCGCCGTTCTTGACTGTCAAGGTAACGTTGTTGACCCAGGCGCGTTCTCCTTCCTGGACATTCACGGTCAATTCAACTGTATTCCCAACGTGCTTTTCTGAAATTTCGGTGCGGAAGAACAGGTAGCCATTATTCATGTAAAGATTGGTTACGGATTCTGCACGTGTTCCGCGATTCATAGCATCCTCGAAAACGCGGTGGTCATAGAGGTCTCCCGTCTTAATGCCTAACAACTTATTAAGCTCACTGTCTGAATGGGCGTGATTACCCACCCACGTAATTTTGGAGATGACGGGCGCAGAAGCCGGAGGGGTACTTACAGCCTGTTGGTCGGTATGCGCATTTTGATCTTCATCCACGCAGGCAGTCAGGAACATTGCCGCTGCGACGGTGGGAACTAGTAAAAGCAATTTGAAACGTTCCATATAATTTGTTCTGGGTTTATTTAACATGACTATTCGGCGAAAGAATTGAGAATTGGAAAAAGGCTGTGCAAGACGGTTAGTCGATGCACCCGAAGCCAGACTAACTAGGAGCTGCTGGTAATCGGTAACCTCGCGACGTCCGGCTAACGCCCATTGGTCGGCAAGAAATTCGTGAACATCCCGCAGGTACCTGGATAACTTTCCGGCAAATGGGTTAAACCAGAAAATAATTGTGACGATTTCGAAAAAAATATTGTCGACACTATGTTTTTGTAACACGTGTGCTTCTTCGTGACGACGCACCGTAGCTAACTGTTCCGCTGATAACGAGAGAGTATGGACGTGAAGGAAAATGTCACGGCCAAATGAAAAAGTGGGTAGCCGACTCTGTGCCCATACGTTAGAAATGTCACGGGTTATTAACTCCGCTTCGTTTTTAATCCCGCGTAACTGTGCGAAAGTTTTTAACGAACGGACCAGCATGAACGCAACACCTGCCCAGTAAACGAGCGCAACAGTCAGCCTAATCCATTCAAAAGGTTGCTGAGAATTCACCGCAACTGCATTAACACCAGTTTCCGGCGGCGCATCATCAGGAAATGGGTACAGGTTGAATACCAGGCTCTGGCTGTAATCTTCCGAGGTAAATAGTGGCCCCACTACATCTGATGATATCAAAGGCAGCGCCAGGCAAGCACAGGTGCCGGCAATCAGTATCCAGCGATTTAATGCAAAAAAGGTCCATGTCCGAAAGAAGCACGAGTACACAACCCACAGCAGCAGCATCGAGAGAGAGGCGCTCAGCAGCCACGTGAAAAACGCTTTATCACTTAGTATCATCGCCTGTTTTTGTTTGTTTTATTTGCTTTATGGCTTCTTCAATTTCTTCCGCAGAAAGATCCCGTTCTTCCAGCATGAACGAGAGAACATTGCCTGAGGCACCGTCAAAATAATTGGCAACAAAATTCCTGAACGTGAAGCTGCGGTAGCTCAGTTTAGAAATGAGCGGAAAGTACTCGTGCGTTTTTCCATAGGCTTTGTGATCTACAAAACCTTTTTTTTCCAGGATGCGAATGAGTGACGATATCGTGTTGTACGGCGGGGCAGGTTCTCCCATTCGGTCGATAACATCCTTTACAAACCCGCGCTTGATATCCCACAGAATTTGCATTACCCGTTCTTCTGTTTTTGTCAATGCTTCCATGCATGAAAGATATAACGTACTTTTCAGTTTTACAACTATTTTATCAGTTATAAAACGGAATGATACGTTATGAGTTCAGGTTGGTTTTAAATCACATTTCTAAATGCGATTTAAAACCAACCTGAACAAAAGAATAATGACGTTTAACGATGAGAAAGCTGTTTAGCTATGGGCGATGATCACCTCCACATTGTGCTGCTTCAGCATTTTGATATCAGCTTCTTCGATCTTGTCGTCGGTGACGACTTTGTTGATCTTATCAAAACCGCAGATAAAAGCCAGACCTGATTTTTTGAATTTGGACGAATCGGTAACGATGATCACCTCTTCGGCGATATCGATCATGATCTGGTTGAGGTAAGCTTCCTCCATATAATGTGTAAAAACGCCGGTATTCGCCTTAATGCCGTCGATCCCCAAAAAAAGCTTGTTGCAGTATAATTGTTTGAAGTTCCGCTCGGCCATCGGCCCGACGAGGGACATGGAAAATTCTTTCAGATATCCGCCCGGCATATATACCTGCAGATTCTCATACTGGGCCAGGTTATTGACGATATCCAGCGCATTGCTGATTACGGTCAGGTTCTTGAACTTTTCGAGGTTGTTCGATATTTCAAAGGTAGTGGTGCCGGAATCCAGTATGATACTGTCTTCTTCATTGATCAGCGAGACAGCTTTTTTACCGATCAGGCGCTTGATGTCGTGATTGATCTTCCGTTTTTCGGTGACTGTCAGCGCAATGTTGTTGGTTTTAAATGCCCCGCCGTGAGCTCTAACCAGCAGGTTGCTATTTTCCAGCTTATCCAGATCATTGCGGATCGTCACTTCACTTACATCCAGCAACTCGCTCAGATCATTCACATTTACCTCACCCAACTCATCGAGTTTTTGCAATATCAGCGAACGACGTTGCGCAGTCTTTTTCATGGTATCGACTCTTTATATTCTGTTATTATTAATTCAATGGTATTTATGACTGAAACGGCGGGCTGCTCAGGTCAGGCTGCAAAGGTAGCAACATCTGGGGAAATGGTGTTGTAAAACCAGTACTAACAGTTTCAGCAGGCAGTTGGTTTTTGCTCTTCCTCCGCATGAGGGAAGGCCCGGTGCACTTCAATGATTTTTTCAATGCGGCTGACGATCAGTGTCATCATTTCTTTGGGAAATGATGCTTCCACGACGATCAGTTTCAAGTTCTCATCCCGGGTATTGAAAACCTGAATGTAGCTGACGTCGAACCTGCTCTTCCCGAACAACTGCAAAATCCTGCTCAAAACGTTATTGGTGTCGCTGGCATAGATCGAAATCCGGCATGAATCGGCACTTTGGCTTTCCATCTAAAACTATCTTTTGACTTTCACAGTAAACGAAACCCGCTTTGTTTCACGAATAAACGAATGCGCTCCATGGTTGTCCCGGCGCGTGTCGCCATTTTTAGGATATTCATAAATACCGTAAAACGATATTTCGTGCCCATCGGGACAATCCGGTTTAATCTGCACCTGCGAGGTCAACCGTTTTGCGCCCGACCAGTCTTTTCGCTCAAAAAAGAGCATGCGCCGGTTGTCCATGGCAACATAAGGATCTCCAGTATGAAGTTGAAGGCCGAAATCATGCAGCGAATCAAGTTCAGATGGGGTGAAAATGCTTATCCATTCACCCGGATTGGCAATCCCGTCGCCGTTTCCTTCTCCGACAACTGTTTTCTCTTCTACTTCCAGCTTCACGGCTAGTCCATCAGCGATCTTAAAATTGCTAAGCGTTTTTTCGGGCGAGTAAAAAGGTACTTCCAGTAAAAACGGATCTTTTTTACCATTATAGCTTACTATTAATTTCAACTTGGCGCGATCCAGGCCTGCATGTCGTGACCGGATCCGGAAGGCTGTCTTTTCATGCAGCGCCGCCTGAGCCAGCTTCCCGATAGTCACGGCCGGGTCCATTACCTCCACTTCCTCATCCTGAGCGATCAGTTCAACGCGGATAGAATCCACCGCAGCCCCGCCTTTATTAAATAACAATGGACTCAGGGAAACGATATCACCGACACCCGGCATATTCTGGTCAAGCGTGTAGGTCGGCATGGTAATGTGCCCCGGATCGCCGGTCTTATACAATCCTATGTCGCTGTGCTGGCCGGTTCCCTGCCACTGAATGCGGCCTTTTATGTCGCTGCGCACATTGGAGCGAGCGATTTTGCGTGTGGGTACATCCAGTCGGACCAGTTCGAAGCGGGTATTTGAGGGGTAAATGCTATCGGTGATGATCTTCACGGAAAGGTTCGGTACCATCGGGCCGTCGGGCAGCCATTTTTTGGTTTGGAGACTAAATCCTTCCCTGCGCACATCATCCAGCACGGTAAAGCCTGGAATAGCCCGGTCAGTGCTGACAGCGTGATTCCAGACGGAAAAATTCGGGTATACATCGATATGGTGCCATTTTTCCGGTCGAACGAGCGGCATCCGGAAGTACTTCATGTGAAAATCGAACTGACCTTGGATATTGACCGCATTGTGAAAGCCTTTGAAATAGCCAATTCCATAATGCCAGCTTTCATAGTTCAATTCGAGCGTTTTATAAGCATTGTCGATCTCCACATCATGCTGCCGCAAAAAATCCTTGCTTCCCAAATGCATACGGATCGGCAGACCAACGAAGTTGCGCCCCATTTCTTTAAACGGCGTATAGATCTGTAAGGCTCTGGGACCCACGGTAAAGGAAGCAGACGGGCAGAAAAACGAAGCGCTGGACAACAAATGCGGGTATTTGGACGCAACCAGCATGGACATAAATCCACCCATACTCAGCCCGGACACCGCACGTGCATTACGAGAAGCTTTTGTGCGAAAATGAGCATCCATGTACTGCACAAATTCCGGGAAGTAATCGACGAACTGTTTGTCTTCCCGCACCGGGGCAATGTCGTACGGACGCGGATATTGCGCTGGCACGTAGCCGTCCCATTTGGCGATGATCACATCATTATCAGCCACATAGCTAGTGAAATTGTCCAGAGAATCGGGGCCGGTACGCGCCCAGTTTCCATTAAAATCATCGTAGTAACGTGCTTCGCCGGAACGGGAAACCTCACCCTCAGCCGGACCATTGAACCGACCTGCATTGCCATGGAAATAGTAGATCACAGGATACCGCCGCTCAGGATGCTGGTGGTAATCCGGCGGCAAAATCAGGCGGAAGTGACGGTTTTCTTTAAATACCTCACTGTAATGGGTATGGTCTTCAATAATTCCTTTTGGCCGGGGCGGCTGGGCATGAACGTTCAACAGCGCCGTAAAAATCATTAAGCAGGGCAGGATCAATGCCCGGCGCAGGTGACAGCCGTTAGTTTTGAAAAAATCGGTAACCCCATTTCTCTGATACATCATACACTATTTATTGCCTCTTTTACGGGTATCTGCCAGATCGAGTATTCTGAAAAAGACGGTGGTCAGGCTGTACTTTTTGTCTTCTGTTAGTTCCTGTCTGAGCCGTTCAGAAAGTGCATCTTCGTTTTTTGCTTTGGCCAAAACCCATTGTACTTCCGGCGCGTCGGAGCCTTTGGTCAGTTCCCAATTTCGAAGCGAATCCTGTTCAGTTTTCCAATCGTTCAGGAACTTCAGAGCCGGTTCCTGTTTGCCTGCGTCTTGGAGCAATTTTACGCCGAGGTAATGGTTGAGCGCATTGCGATTGCTTTCTTTATCGGCATTTAATGTATAATCCATAATTTCCTGTGAGTATCCGCGCGCTTTCTCAGCGTGGCCAAGCTGCGTTTCGCAATGGGCTGCCAGGTAGTTGATCAGCCGGGTATCCGGCTCGTGCGGTTTGCCGGTACCGAGGTTTTCCGGCCATAAACGGGCTTTGTCAAGTGCTTTTAAAGCATCCGGGTATTTTTTGTTTTCGGCCAAAGTTAGGGCACTGGCCAGGTTTGCCACGACATACACATTATGGCCTTCGCGGGCACCTTCCTGTGGCAGAATCTGGATCTTATTCAATACTTGCAGACAGGCTTCGAATTTACCGGCATTCAGCAGCGATTTTGCATAGTCGATCCCGATTACCGGATTGTCGGTAAACCGTTTGTAGGCTATCCGGGCATTTTCAAGCCCCTTTTCCTGCAATTTTTTGTTATTAAAATAAGTCGTCAGATAATGCCAGGTGCGCCATTCTTTGGGATTGAGTTGACTGGCCTTCACAAAATCAAATTCCGCCTGGGACGTAGTGGTCGCGTCGTTTTGAAAAAGGATACCTCTTGCGATATAGAAAGGCGCATAGTCGGGCTCGTTTTTACACGCTGCGTACTGCATTTTAGCATTTTCTTTATCACCAATATGCCAGTAGATCAATCCCAGGTAGTACCGGTTTTTCCAGGAAGATTGTTGTTTTTCAGCCCATATTAATACCGGAATGCTTTCCAGGCGGAATGGAAAAACAAACTCCGGAGACATTGCAATGGCATTTTGCAAATGTGTGGTGCTTTCCTGCGGCGATGAATCCCGGTTCAGATACGCCAGCCAGTAGGAAATCGTAGGGTAGGCGGGTGCCAATGCGAGTAACTGCCTGGCTTCCGCGTTCTGTCCCTGGTTTACGTAATCCATTGCCAGTTCGAGGTAGGTTTCATGCGGCAGCTCATTGCGGATCGCATTCTGGAAAATAACGCGGCTTTCGTCTGTCCGTTGGAGCAGGTACTGTTCGAAATGTGCGTAATGGTTGAGCGGGTCGATGTCCAGCAGCTCTTTCCATACCTGGGCCGTCTGGTCTGATTTGTTTAATTTTCGAAGCGCGGTGCCCAGAAGCTGATATGCGACCAGGTTATTGCGGTTGTAATCCAATGCTTTCCGGGCATAGGTTTCGGCGTTTTCATAATCCTGCTTTTCCAGTGCGATACCCGCAAGCTGCGCATTGGCACCGGACCGGTATTCCATAGTCCAGGATGCCACCGACAATGCTTCTTCCGCTTTGGTCAGGTCGCCCAATTTTCGGTAAAGTGCCCCGTAAAGGTAGTTGGCACCGCCATGGTAGGTGTTTTCGGCCAATACCTGCCGGGCAAAATCCAGCCCTTGTGTATACTGACCTTTGCGGTAATGGTATTCGGCCAGCCGGATCAATGCACCGCTGTGGGTGGCTTCTTTTTTAAGACATTCCAGGTAATGCAGACGTGCCCCCTCGAAATCGCGCATCGCATTTTCATCTTCTCCCAGCTCAAAAAGCCGTTCTGCCGAGCGGAAATCCTGCTTATCGGCGGAAGTTAAAGGACGGTCGAGTACCTTTTCTGCCTGAGCCGAGTACACCAGCCGGTCTTTCCCGATCGTCACCCGGATAGACTTCCGATCAGCTTCTGACGCAGTCAATGGAATCGTTTTGACATACACCTCCATGGGTTTAAGTTGAAGCGGGGATTGATATATCGTCTGCCCGGCTACCGTCACTTTGAGGGTATCAGTGATGGGGGAAATGGGGTTGAAGTATATTTTCAGACTGTCACGCTGCGTCACTACATTGAGTGTGCCATAAGGTGAAGCATCGACCATTCCGCCCGCGGCTTTTACCGGGAACCAGTATTCGGTTTTTGTTTCGGAATAAAAAGGCCCCAGCGACTTTTGGTTGAATGGGCTATGAAACCCGCTTCGTTCGGCCGCCTGATTGAATGTGACACCCGACTGGGCCTCAATATACTGTCCGTCCGCGTCTGTGAGCAGATCTTCCCAGATAGCACCCTCCCTGGCCCGCGACCAGATCCATAATTTCTTGCCGGGAGCATCCGAATAAGGAGCCCAGTGACCGAAGCCGAAATGACGGTTATGCCAGTATCCGCCAAACCAATTGGTGTGCGTACCCATGACGTGATAAGACTTATCGCCACCGGAATTGACATTTTTGTAAAAGGATAAATCCACACCTTTTTCGTCAATGGGCCAGGGGCTTGCATTTCCGTCGTGTCCCACGTGGTGCGTTCCCGGAAAAAAGAACTGCATATCGTCCGATGCCCGGAATGCGGCATTCTCCCACGAAAGATACGCGTCGTGCAGGGGTAAGGGGTTATACCAAAGGCTTTGCGTTTCGAAGTATGCTTTGTCTTTGGGGAGTACGATCTTCACCCGCCATTGCGTTCGCGAGGCCAGGTCGAGGCCGCCTACCACGCAAGTGACACTTCCGTCGGGGTTGTTCTGCATCACGTAGTCGACCGGAGCGGCTGCCCAGGGAGCGTGGCCGAGATCCAGACCGAAGTTGTGCTCGATGCCGCCGCTGGTCCAAGGTCCCCGGATACCGATGGAGCGGAATTTCATGACGTGGTTGGTATAGACAAACTCCTCGCCGGTGGATTTTTCAATCGCACCCATTACCTTACCACCCACCTCCGGCAACACCTGTACTTTAATGTAGGGATTTTCCATCTCCACCACTTTCCAATTTTTGGTCGTGCTTTTATTGGTATAACCATCAAAGACGTAGTAGGGGTAAAATGGCGAAACTTTTTTACCGACCCCCATTACCGGCACCGGATTGGGATCAGAAAAAGGGTACGTCTTCATCGACTGTACTTTTTCCGTGACACTGGCTTTTTGCGCTTGCGCCGCTGGTGATAACACCAGTAGCGCAAGCAGTGCCGCTGGTGACAACACCAGCTGCGGCAGCATTGCCGCTGGTGACAACACCAGCTGCGGCAGTGCCAGCTGCGGCACTAGGAAACGCACCATTCTGTCAATCGATAACAGCATTGAAAAATAGTTTAAAACACTCACGCAGACAGATACAAGATTTAGAAATACAAAAATCAATTACTACATTTCACCACCCCGCGCCCCGGATCTCACCGCCCCGCGCCCCGGATCTCACAACACACATATCACTTCCCATTCCCCAAAATAAGCTCAGCCAGTTCCATCCGTACTTTATACCATTGTTCCTGATCGTAGCTCCACACATCGAGCTTGCCGATGGCCCCGTCCCCGAACGGTTCTTTGATGAGCTTGTTGACCAGCGCATCGGCGCGTTTGCTATTGCCATCCCGTTTCGCGAGCAGGCGCAGGTATTCGTAATCCTGTACGCCATCGCGCATTGTTTTCAGACGGATGGATGGACAAGGTTGCGATACATTAGGCACCATGCCGGGCTTGTAAATGACAGAGCCATTTCCATTGAATGTCCGGTACGTAAATTCCGCATCAGCCTCCGACGCTTCCTTATAGTAGTCTTTCCAGGATTCGGGGTCATACCAGCCGCGTTCCCAGCCGGCACCGATACCCCAGCTGATCCAGGAGTAGGTTTTGTATTTCCAGCAACTCCAGCTGATCGCCCGGTCGTTGATAAGCGGCAGATCAATGAAAGTCGAGCTGCCTACCCAGCTGTTCAGCTTTTGTTCGTACAACATCGGGCCGTAAAGCCAGTCTTTAATACCCATTTTCTGATATTGTTTCGCCTCGCCGATGTTATAATTGATGGTATGCGATGCCCAGTCGGTGATGGACTTCCCGATGACGTCCATAGCTTCTTTGGAATAAGCCCCATCTACACGGAACCTGGCCTCTGGGTATTCCTTTTTAAACAAATCCCCGTAAAATACCATCCGCGACCACGCCTCAGGAAAGTACGATTCATCCAGACCGTTCAGATAAACTGTCAGTAATGTTTTTTTAGGGTCCACCATTGGTAATAAATGCTCGCGCACCTGCCGGATGCTGCTCAGGTATACGGTCTGGTTAGCGGCATTGCGCTCAACTTCGGGTTTGCCGATATCCGGCCAGCCTGCAGTGCCATGCTTGCCGTAGACGTCGAATGGGAGCGCGAAAGTTTCGAGCGGCTCGCCGTAGCCCGGGCCATCGCTGTAACCATTGGCTTCCGTGAATGCTTGACCGGTCAGGTATTTTTTTAATCGCTGGTCAAATTTGCCCCACTGAATTTCCACCTTGCCGTTTTTTGTCACCTGCATTTCCGGGTCATAAGTCGGGTCCATCAGCGAAATGCGGTTTCTTTTGAACAGCTGGTAAACAGCCAGCTCCTGCTTTTCGTCCATCCGGCTCAGAAAACCTTCGTGCTGGAGGCTGGCTTTGAACATATTTTCGTTGGGCAGTTCAAAGTCCCAGACCGTCAGATTAACCGGAATTTGTTTGGTATGACCGCCGATAGTTGCTGTAATCACACTTTTGTACGTGCCGGGCTGCGCCTTTTTTGCATCCAATGGAATGAATTGATCCACCCAGATTATCTGCGAACGCTGGTTGCTGATCCGGTTATTGAAGTCGGGCAGGGTAAATGGGTATACCCAGCGTCCGCGGACCTTTGCCGAATCCGTCTGAATGTGTTTGATCGGGATCAGAGCGTCGGGATACCAGCCGGTGCCCAGGGTAGCTTTGGGATAACCCGTACTGGGGCTCTCCACTTTTACCGACCATTCCAAAAACAGCTCGGGCTGAATCGCAAGTTCGGCACTTCCATTCTTAAAGGGTGCCATCTCGATTTTGATCCCGGCGAGTGCCGAGTCCGATTCATTCGTCAAAACCAGCTGGAACGAGACATATTCCCCACGGGCTCCATGCAGAGAAACCTCTTTTCCATCAAATATCCAGTTTTTTTCAAGAAGGTTTCCTTTGCTGGCCGCATTGGCCTGGACTCCTTTAAACCGATGTTCGATGATTTCGTTGGAGACAGGATCCAGACGGACAGATGATGGCAGTGCCCGTAAAAGCCACGGGTCGCTGCTAGTTTTTTTTGTCCCGCCGTTACATGCGGAGAAGATTAAATAGAGAAGGATTACGTTCGCAAATCGTATCATAAATATATTTTAATTCAAGAAATTTTGACCGATGTGATTATTCCACGGGAAAGATCATGAGCTGACTTAATGCTTCATCTTCGCCCATTACCATGTATTTCCCATCGGCCGAAGCGGCCAGCGTACTCAATTGAAAGCCCCGCCACAGAATGCCCTGCTCGATACCCGGTGCCACCATTTTGAATTCGGGATTACCCAAGTCCACGAAGCCGGCGCCATTTTCATCGTAGTAAAACAAATGGGAGTAACCCGGCGCACCACCGGCAAGCCCGTACAGTTTACCGTCGCGCCCGAAAGCCAATGCCTGTAACCGGGCCATCATCATAGGCTTACCCAGGTTTTTAATCTTTTTGGTTTTCGGATCCAGCACAAATAATTGACCATCACCTGCATTACCTCCGTAAAGTCTTCCATCGGGCGCTTTGGCCCAGGCTTCTACCTGTCCCAACACTTCCCTTCCCCAAACGCTGGGTAATGGAGTTTCTAAAAACTGAATACTCTTTTTGACAGGATCAAATGCAAATATGCGATTGCCAGCTGTGCTGCCGTAGACCAGTCCCGCGTTATCCTGAACGAGCGCCTTGCAAAGGTAAACCTCGGGCCCGATAGCAAAATCATGCGCATCTTTCAGCTCTTTTTCTTTTGGGGCAACTTCATCATATACCTGGACCTTTTTAGTTGCAATGTTGTAGGTAAAAAACCGGCCGCCCGGGTAGCTGATCCCGTAAAGTTCGGTGCCTTCCCGGTTGCTGAGAAGGGCGAAAATGCCTTCTCCTGCCACGGGTGCACCCAGATCTTTTACCTCGATCTTCCCCCCATTGCCGATACCAACCTGTATCAGGTGGCCTGGCTGCTGGTTTTTATTCACCTGTGCCAGTGTACCTGCATAGAGCTGGTTATCGGCCCCCTTGCAGAAGCCGGTAGCAATGCCTTTTTGTCCTGTAATGGTTTCACTCAAATCTTTGGTGGACAAGACCTTGCGTTCGGATATAGACGCGACAAAAAGATAGGGCGATAATCCATCCTTTGCAGTAGTTCCTCCCAATACCCGGTCGCCTTGTACATGCAGGGACGTGATCGCATTGCGGTACATAGGCAGCCGTTTTTCAGCGCTGTTAGGCAGCGAAACCTCTATGGCAAATGCTTCTTTTGGGGTAAAAAATGTGTATTGGGCAAGAAGCGGGCCCGAGCATGTCAGATATAAGGCCGGCAACAATATTTTTTTAGTCAGATTTCTCATTTCCGGATATCTTTTTCGGGATTGAATTTGATCAAAAACGGTGAGCTCAGGTCACCCTTGCCCGTTAAGCGACGCCGACCGGCAAAGTACAGGTTTCCGTCTTTGTCCCTGATGTCCGAGCCAGTAGCCTCGGTAATGGCAGTAGTAGGGTATTCTTTCAGAATGGTCTTTTTCCCGGTAGCAGGATCATATTCCACCAAAACCGTTTTGTCTTTCAAAACATAATTACCGTGTCCTCCGATGATGTAGTAGAGCTTGCCATTAGTGCCAATGTTCAGATTAGGCACATAAGGCCCCCAGGACACTGCCTTGCCAGTATCAATAACCCCACCCAGATCTTCCACCTTGCCAATTCCTTCTTTCTCGGGATGAAATGCGATGAGTTTTGCGCCGTAGGTGACCAGGTAGATAATCCCTTTGGCTTCGTCTTTAGCGTAGGCGGTAACTCCCGTAATGATTTTTGAGCCGGGCGTACCGGCAAAAGCCGGCAGGCTTTCACGCGCAAACACCAGGGTGTCCCGCTCTTTTTCGTACTTCACCAGACGTTGCCTCCAATCCACATAATAGCAGTTTCCCCAGGAGTCCGTGAACAATACACGGGGAACGTGTGAGCTGGCCAGGCGGCCAAAGTCGCGCAGGTCGTTTTTGGCCGGGTCGAACACGAGAAAATGCGCCTGCGGGTAGGTAATGCCATAAAGCGTTCCCGTTTTCGGGTCAATCTCAATGTCTTTGATACTTTCGTATGGCAAGCCCATTCCCAGGTTTTTCAGGTCGCCTGTCTTTGGGTCCCATTTCATAAAAAAGCCTCCGGCATAACCCTGAGGGTGTTCCATCAGGTATTCCTCCCGCGATTCGCCGCCGTCTGTGGAGAAGTAAATGGAGCCGTCCGGTGAGGCAACGATTTTGGAATGTATTTTTCCCTGCCATTGAAACTTGCGCAAATGCGCCATGTCGCCGATGAACCCATTCAGTTTCATCGAATTTTGGGCCGGATCAAAAGTATACAAGCCAATTTTATTGCTGTGGTTGGTAACCCCGATATGCACGGTGTTGGAGGCTGCATTGTACCCGATCGAACCCCAGGTGGAGTGCGCCTCCGGAAAATCAGGATACTCGATAAAGGCAATGTTCTTTTCGGTGGTTGCGGATTTCTGGGCAAAGGCGGTTTTAAACCCTGGCGCCAGTAGTAAACCGGCGACCAGGGATGCTCCTGCAAATAGTCCGTTAAAAGAGCGAAAATTCATAAGATGCTGTTTGAAATAACGGTATCAGTTTTTGTCCCACCATAATGGTGTAATGATCTTGTCTTGCCCATTCAGGAGACTTACAGCTTTGCGGGTTTCGTCCCCGTTCGACTGGTACTCAGCCGTCAGGAATGGAAGCCGGCGGATCCATTTGCTGCTTGGATCTGGAATATCGGGATTATCCGACGTGGTGATTGGATAAAGGTCAAAAATTTTGTGGGTGCGACGATAAGAAGCCCATGCCTCGCGGCCATCAGGAAACAATGCCAGCCATTTCTGTACGGCGATCTGCTCTCTCTGCACAGCCGCATTGGACGGATCAAATTTCACAGGTACATGGGTAAGCGCAGGGCTGTTGAACATATCCTGAGGGGCCACCGGCGTTTTGGTGCTGCTCACATAAGCATTGATGGCAGCCTGATCGGTAATGCCCCACTGCTTCATTGAATTGATGATACCTCCTTCATAGAGCTCCTTCGGAGTGCCGCCCATATTCCAGCCCAGCATAGCGCCTTCTGCGCGCAGCAGGTAAGCTTCCGCAGTGCTCATGACGTTGGCTGGGGTAGACAGGTAGCTGGCAATACCACCCGATGCAGGTGACGACCACCGCGGACCCACGTGCGAGGCTGCTTTTGCAACATTCATCGGAAGAGAAACCTCCGCCGTTTTCAGACCATTGCGGACGCCTTCGTAAGTATTGGTATTCAAAGCAGGAAGAAAATAGACCGAAATGCGGGGGTCCTCGTAGCCTTTCAGCACCGACTCCATAGCCGCAGACATCCGGGCTTCATTGTAATCCGACTGCGCCGAAAGGGAATTTCCGTCCAGATTGTTTTTCTTCGCGAGGGCATCATCATCGGGGCTGCTCGTAAACACGCCGCCGCTGAAAGCCGCTTCTCCTTCCGTTTTGGCTCTCGCCGGATCAACATCCGAGATCCGTATCGCCAGCCTGAGGCGCAATGTGTTGGCGAATTTTAACCATTTCGCTGCATCGCCGCCATAAATAAGATCGAAGCTGCCGAAAGGTTTTTCGCTCGTTTTAGTCTTGAGTACATTGGTTGCAGCGGCAAGCCTTTTGAAAAAATCGTCGTAGATCTTATCCTGAGGATCATAAGCCACCGATTTGCCGGGAATACCCGCTTTGAAATACGGAATAGGTCCCCAGTAATCGGTATGGCGGTGAAATGTGTAAACCCACCAGATGTTTGCAATGGCATATTCTGCCGAATTGGGGTCTGTTTTTTCAAAGATGGTCTGCAATTGCGGCACTATTTCGGTATACTGGGCATTCCAGGGACTGGCCGCAAAGCCCATATCGATAATGAGCCGGTCGGATGACCAGGAAGGAGATATATTGGCAAGGTACTGTGCATATTGATCTCCGTGAAAAACGTCGCCGACCTGATCGTTCCACCGCACGGCACTGATGGCCTTCGAAAACAGATAGGGCATTTCGGCCGCGCCAATGGACATTACTGCATTTTTATCTGTATTTATTTCTTCGTAATTGTCTGTACAGGAAGTGCTTACGGCCGTCAGCAATAAAGCAGCGCAGGAGTAGGGGATGATTTTTTTGAATACGCGTTTCATAGTAGCTTATTTTTTGGGGGTTTGGACCTTAAAAATTCAGTTTCAGATTGAGGCCAATGCTCCGGGTGGATGGCAATGCACCGTACTCCACGCCGGCAAAGTCATTACCATTGCCATTGCTGATGTCCGGATCAAACCAGAGCTTTCTCTTGCCAACTCCCGGAATATCCAGGATCGAGCTTCCCCGGTAAATCCAGAAAAGGTTGCGCGCCACGAGGGAAATGTAAATGTCCTTGATCGGCAGCTTGGCCGACAGAGGCACCTTGTAACCCAGCGATACTTCCCGCAGACGGATGTTGGTGGCGTCGTAAGCAAAGAATTCGCCGGTCCCGGTACGTTTACCCGAGGCAGTTTGCCAGAACTGCTGGGCGGTAATGGTTTGTTTTACAGGCTCACCTTTCAGATTCACCCCTTTCAGGTCCCAGCCGCCTTCGCGGTAGGGGAGCGTACCTTCCGTCAAACCACTGAACGCGATGTTCTGCTCGGTACCAGATACCAGGATTCCCCCAAAACGACCGTCTACCAGTGCTCTGAGTGAAAAGCCTTTGTAATTGAAGGTATTGGTGATACCCATATTGGCCTTCGGATTGAAATTGCCGATCACTCCCGGCTGGTCACCTGAAACGCGCGTCGTCATGGGTGTGCCATTGGCATTCACAACATAGTTTCCACTGTTATCACGCTTCCATTGGTAGGAGATAATGTCCCCGTAACTGCCACCCACCATAATCTGAGGCTGGGCGCCGAAATCCAGGTGTCCGCCGAGATATACGACTTTCAGCTGGTCTGTGAGCGATATTACCTTGTTCCGGTTTAAGCCAAAATTGAGGTCTATGTTCCAGTCGAAGCCTGATGTTTTGAGCGGTGTGGCATTTAGCACGAATTCCAAACCCCTGTTTTGTATGTTACCCGCATTGATGTACTGTCTGGAATACCCGGTTGCATTCGGTACGCTGATAGACAGCAGCTGGTTCTTCGAATTGCTTTTGTAATAAGTGGCAGTGAAGCCCAGGCGGTTGCCGTAAAATTTGGCTTCCACAGTGGCCTCCTGGCTTTGTACGATCTCTGGTTTCAGGCCCGGCAGAGGTAAGGTAGTGTTACGGGTAAGGTATCCGTTGCCGGCACCCGGCGTGTACCTGTACGAAGGTACCAACAGACCGAACTGGCCTCCGTTGCCGACCTCTGCATAGTTAAGGCTGGCTTTCAGGAATGAGATCGCTTTGGGCATCGTAATGAGGTCGGAAACGACGGCCGAACCTCCCAGCGAGAAGTACTGAAATGAGTGTGGAGCAGGCAGCCGCGAATCCCAATCGTTACGTAAACTCCCTTCCAGGAACAAGGCATCTTTGTACGAGAAGCTGGCCTGACCGAATATGGATTGGGTCCGGATATGCCAGCCGGAAGGCGTCATAACGGGATTGGTAGCTAGCAAAAGGCTGAATTTATTGGCGACATTCAGACCGTCCGCCACATTGGTGATCTGGTCGAAGGCGCGGTCCTGATAAATGGCGCCGAAATTATAGCTAACTGTAAAGTCGCTGCCCAGCTTGTTATTACCGTCCAGGATCGCCTCATACCATTGTTGCGTACTTTTGGATTCTGCCACAGAAAAATATCCGCCGGGTTTATTGGCCCATTGCCAGGTATCCTGCGACGTGCGGCGTTCCTGTTTTTCGAAAACTTTGTCCAGGTTGGCACGTCCGGTAATGTTCAGCCAGGGTGTCAATGCGTATTTGGCCGACAGAAAACCGACTACCTTATTGGTGTATATGTCAAGAATGTCGTGGTTCACTACCCAGTAAGGATTTCCGTACACTCTGTTTGCCGTAGTAGGCCAGGCGGCAGGTGTCAGAACACCTACGCTATTAGTGGTCGCGTAATTTTGAGCGTCTTCGGTACTGTAATTGCGCGGGATCTGATAAATATCGAAGACCGGCTTGTTGCCTTCGCCGTAACGCGGGCGGGCATCGATCTTTTGGCTGAAATACGTAATCTTCGAGTCGACCGTCAGACGCTTGCCCAGCTGATTGGTCATCCTCAGGTTGATATTGTGGTTCGAAAGCTTGTTTTTTGGTATGATACCAGACACGTTGCTATTGGTGTATGACAAATAATTCTGTACCCGGTCCGTTCCGCCAGCCACGCTGATTGAGTTATGGTTATTGACCCCGGTGGTAAAGAAGTCGCGGACGTTATTGGGCTGTGCCGTATAACTCCGTGGATTTCCCTGGATGTTGGTATATTCCTGGCCTTCCATTCTGGCACCCCAGCTATCGCCGATAGAAGGGTTCAGTACTCCCAGGTTTCCTTGTCCGTAGGTGTTTTGGAAAAAAGGCAATGCAAATGGCGTCTCTACGGTTACACCTGTATTGACATTAACTGTCGCCTTGCCGCTCGTGCCTCTTTTTGTAGTGATGACAATCACCCCGTTACCTGCCTGGCTGCCGTATAGCGCAGCCGCAGCGGCTCCCCGCAATACGTTCACCGACTCAATATCATCGGGATTGATGCTTGTAATGGAACTGTTCGGCACACCGTCAACCACGACCAGCGCGCCGTTCTCGCCGGCAATGGAACTGTTGCCCCGCAGAACGACCCTGGCATCACTGCCGACCCCGCCGGAACTTTGGGTGATCAATGCATTTACAATCTTTCCCTGGAACGAATTGAGCAGGTTGTTTGCATCGCGAACCTCATTCAGCTGCTTTGGTTCCACTTTTTGGGTCGCGTAGGTAAGTGCCTTGGTTTTCCGGCTGATCCCGAGGGCAGTCACTACCACCTGGTCGAGCTGGGTAGCGTCAGGGGTCAATTGCACCGTCATGAACTCCTGGCTCACAGGGACTTCTTTGATCCGGTAGCCGATAAAACTAATGGTCAATACGGCAGATTCGTCTGTGACAGTAATCTGAAAATCGCCGCTGGCGTCACTGAGTACACCAGTAGTTGTCCCTTTAACGGTAACCGATGCGCCGGGCAATGCAGCCCCGGTCTCATCCAGGACTTTCCCTTTGACGACCAGTTGTTTGTGTCTGGTTTTTGAAGACAGCGAAGCCGGGGATGCGGTTTTCTCCGCGAACAATTTTAACCCGGCGCTCATAAAAAATAGCAGGAGGAGTAACGTACGTGCCATACTTGAAAAAGGTTTTAGGTGGAACAGTCTTATGATTACGCTAAAATAAAGAAACTCAATACAAAATGAAATTATTGTTAAATATTTTTCTTTCGATTACTTTCTTTTTTATTTCTTATTTATAAAATAAACGGATATGGAAGGTATGTGGTGAAGTAATCTTTCGCTTTGATGAAATGGCGGTATGAGTTCAGAGGAAGTATTCAGGCTCCGAACAGGCAGGGAAAGTTGAATAAAAAAGACATTTCCGGAATGCGGGTAAACCGGCTAATGAAGAAAAGGAGTGGAAATTAACTGTTGCGAACTTCTTCAAATCCCATCAGGAGCGCAGCCACAATGGCCAGTACGATGCCCGCTATAATGATTGGGTGCGGAATGGTCTGATATAAGGCCAGTGATAATGCAACCGTGAGTACCGGCGACAGTGCGGTGGTAATGGGCGCAATGATGATCGCTTTTCCGTAGCGAAACGCATATACCAGGCACAGTGCACCAAATGCATTGAGTGACTGTATGATTGCCGAAAGGTAAGGCCCGCTGAAACCCCAATGGATCGGCTGGTTAAAGTCGGTCATATATAATGCCAGGGGAATAAGCATCACGGACGTTACCATCATGTAGAAATACAGGCTTTCCGCAGACATGATCTCGTTGGCAAATCGCAGGATATACCCCTGGGCGCCCCAGGCAAACAGCGGTACAGCAGTAAGCAGCATCCAGGTATAGCCGCTGACCTGCGTGGAGCCAGCGGGCTGGTAGGAAAGCATAAAAATGGAAAACAGGGCGAGAATGACTCCGATCCAGCCCGTTTTGCCGGTTTTTTCGTGTAGAAACAATACTGCCAGCAGGATGGTCACTACCGGGGTTAATGAGAGTAGCGGAAATACCAGGTAGGCTGGCGCAATGCGTAATGTGAAGAAAAGTACCAGTTGGCCGCCCGCTCCCAAAAGACCTGCGAGGCTGCCCCAGAGTATGGCGCTTTTGTTGAAATCCAGTTTCCAGCCCTTCATTTTCAGAGCAGCGAGGGCCGCCGGTACCATAGTAAATGCCCAGACGACGTATCCCAGCGTGGTAGGGAAACCGTTCTTTTCCGGAATCTCAATGACGGCGCCCCACACTCCGATGAACAGGACGTGAATAATTACGTAGATCAGCCAATTCTTTTTTTCTCTGCTCATGAAATTCCGGGGTTCTCTTCTTTTTTGGTTTTGTTTTGATCTGAAATAAATGCCTGGGGCTTATAAGGTAACAGGTACTGATGGTTTTATATGAGTATCAAACCAACCGATCATCCGCTCGTTCAAATCGGCTTTGCTGCGCGGGCTCAGTTCCGGCCGCCAGCCGTGGCCCTCGCCTTTGTATTGCACGAGCAAGGTATTTACGCCCCGTTTTTTGAGGGCAATGTACATTTCCTCGGCTTGGGAAAAAGGTACTTCGTTGTCCGTTTCTCCGTGCAACAGCAGTGTTGGAGTGGTTGTCCGGGCTACATTTCGCAGTGGCGAGCATTGCCAGAGCAGGTCGAACCGGTCGTAGGCACGGCCGCCGAATTCTGATTCCATTAGTGAGTGATACAAAGAAGTACCTGCGAAACTGACCAGATTACTCAGTCCGCCGTCGGTCACGGCTGCCTGAAAACGGGTGGTTTGTGTGATGATCCAGTTTGTCATATAGCCCCCGTAGCTCTGTCCGGTTACACCCAGTCGTTGTTCATCGAGCCACGGCTTTTCATTTAAGATAAACTCTACTCCGGCCATTAGATCTTGATAATCAGCGCCTCCCCAGTCCATGATGGTGCCATTGGAGAAGGCTTGTCCGTAGCCATGGCTGCCGCGTGGATTGATGTAAAGAACCGCATATCCAGCCTGGGAAAGCAAATGCATGCGTTCGTCGAACTCTTGGCCGAACATGTTGTGCGGCCCGCCGTGGATAAGGAGGATGAGCGGATACCGAAGTGTCTGATCGAAACTAACAGGCGGCATCAGCCATCCTTGTACCGGCGTGCCATCAAAGCTTTGAAACCAGAATGTCTCTGCCGGTTGCAATTTTTTATTTTCAATCCATTCTGCGTTTTCCTCAGTTACTTGCTCAATGATGGCGCCCTGATTTTTAGTTAGGAAAATCTCTGCCGGATGGTTCGCGTCTGATTTTACAAACACAAAACCTTCTCCATTGGAATCGAGACAAAACCCGGAAATGCAGCCTGCGCCGCCCTGGATCATCTCAACTTCTTGGTTAGCAACGGCTACCCGATAAATGGAGGTGTCGCCGCGGTCACCGGCGGTAAAATAGATATACTTTCCAGATGGATGCCATCGGATGTGCTCGATTCTCCGGTCGAATGCCTTGGTAAGATATTGGAAGTGTCCGCCGTTGGATGGTATCAGTGCGATGTGTGTATCCTCGGCCGTGCTATCGTTGGTGCCGAGTTGCCCTGATGTTGCCAGGAAGGCAATGTAGTTGCCGTCCGGCGACCACGCAGGCTGGTAGGCCATGCCCGTTTGCTCTGTAAGGCGGGTGATCGTTTGCGAGCCAACATCCACCTTCCAGACGTCGCTCTGCTGAATGCCATCGGGTTCGGCGTGCCGGTTGCTGATGAAAGCTATTACACGACTGTCGGGTGCCCAGGTAATAGAATGCTCGTTGTGCGGGCCGGGGGTAAGAAGTACAGGTGAACCTCCCGCGGCCGGGATGATATAGATGTGCGTCAGGTCGTGATCGGCATATACCGGTCTGTCTTTCCCGCCTTTGGATCTGTAAAGAAGATCTTCGATCACCCGAACTCCTGCATTCTCCGTCTCAATGACTGAAATGTCTGAGCTGAGATAGGCGATATGTTGTCCGTCCGGTGACCAGATGCAATTCTTTTCGGCCAGATGGTTGAAAAAATAGGAAGATTCATGGCGCCGGACCAAAAACCGGCTTATTTGAGTCTTTAAAGTATAAATATGCAGCTCCCCATTCCCGGTTTCGTATAGAAGTTCGGTGCCGTTGGGTGACCATGCATGCACGGTACCCCGTCCTAAACTAGTTTTCGTGGATTTATCCTCAGACAAAAGTATAATCAGGTCATATCGTTCATTCTCATTTATGTCGGCTACCGATACCTGATATACGAGGTAATCATTCGCAGGAGACAGCAGGGGTGTGCCCACTTTTCTGATTTTGGATAAATCTTCTGTCACAAGTCCTCGGGGAGAGGTCATTATTTCCTTCGGGATCATAAAAAGCGGGTCGGGTAATGATTGTTTCTGTCGGACAAATCTTGTGTGCAACTAAAAGTACGTCAATATATCGTTCGCAAGATAGAAGTAAGAATAAATAAATTAAAAGAAAGATTTAAAAATGTTTTTTACTTTCGTTTTATGATGTTTAATTTGAAATGTCATAATACTTCATTGGAAAGTATTTAAAAGTCATCGTTTTCAAATTCCGCGAAAGAAATGCATAAAAATGGAATGAGTGAGCTTGAAAGTGGGAAAGCGCACACCCGGAGGGAAATCCATTCGCAACCCGAGCTCTGGCAGGAGGTATATCACTTAGTCAAAAAGGAAAGTGCAGGGATTGCCCGGTTTCTGAAACCGGTTTTGCAAAAGAACAATCTGAGAGTTTTACTGACAGGCGCGGGTACCTCGGGCTATATCGGTGATTCGGCACAAGGGACGCTGCAGAAAGTATGGGGCAGGCCGGTTCAGGCTGTGCCAACGACGGAGATCGTCACCCAGCCGGGATCTGTTTTTGTCCGGTCGATGCCTACGCTGCTGATCTCGTTTGCCCGGTCCGGAAACAGCCCGGAAAGCGTGGAGACGGTGAAGTTAGCGGATGCTTTCTGCGATGAGGTTTATCATCTGATCATTACCTGCAACAGCGCAGGCGCGCTGGCGAATATGGACGTAGCCGCTCCGGACAAAATATACCGCATTGTCCTGCCTGAGGCTACCAATGACAAAAGCCTGGCGATGACCAGCAGTTTTACATGCATGTTACTGACTGCGCTGCTGGTAGCAAATGTCGATTCTCTGGAAGAGGAATTTGCGAAGGTGCAAGGCATTATTGAACAGGGAAACTTGATTTTGCGCAAACAATCCCTGCTCGAAAACCTGGTACTGAAAGGTTTTGAGCGGGTGGTTTTTTTAGGCTCCGGGGAATTACTCGGGATTGCCAGGGAATGCCATCTGAAACTTCTGGAACTGACAGATGGAAAACGGGTGTGCGTGTCGGATTCGTTTTTGGGGTTCAGGCACGGACCGATGGCCATCGTTAATGAGAATACGCTGATGGTATACCTGTTTTCAAGAACGCCGCACATGATGCGGTACGAGCGCGATCTGGCGGAAGACATTGCACGTGATGTGCGGGAGATCGACTCGCTGCAAATCGGGGGTGTAGACGGGCTGGCATTGCCAAATTGCACTACGCTCGAACTGAGCATTGACCCGGAAAATCAATACCAAACGATCCCGGTTACGCTTGTCGGGCAGTTGCTGGGCTATTTCAGCGCGGTGCATCTGGGCATCAATCCAGACAGTCCGTCGATGTTCGGATCGATCAGCAGGGTGGTACAGGGCGTGAATATTTATCAGGAAAAACCCCTGTGACAGGATGGAGCGTTTACTCGTTTCCGTTTCTTTTGACGTGAGCCGGAAGAAATGAATATTTAAGATTAAAAATATGGTAACCCCAAAATTACTGGTCGTAGGTGAATTGAATGTCGACCTTATTATAAATAAAATACAGGCTTTTCCCCAGGTTGGCAAAGAGACGATCGCAGACGAAATGGATATGTGCCTCGGCAGCTCTTCGGCTATTATGGCGGCCAACAGTGCAGCAATGGGAGTGGATACGAGTTTCTGTGGCGTCGTGGGGAAGGACTATTTCGGTGATTTTATCCTGCGCGAGCTGGAACGGAAATCAGTCAGCTGCGGCCATGTAAAAAGGCTTAATGGTGAAAAAACAGGTTGCACCCTTATCTTGAACTACGGACAAGATCGTGCCAATGTTACCTATCAGGGCGCTATGAATGCTTTGACGCTCAGCGATATACCTTTTGAAAATAATGCAGGTTACCGGCATTTACACGTGTCGAGTGTATTTCTCCAAAAAGGTCTTCAAAATGACATCGTACAGATTTTCGAAAATGCCCGGGCGGCTGGAATGACCACGTCTCTGGACCTGCAATGGGACCCTACCGAGCAATGGGCGTTCGACTATGCCCGGTGCCTCCCATATGTGGATGTGTTCATGCCCAACGAATCGGAATTGCGGGCACTTACCAGAACCGATACGATCAGCAGCGGCATTGAAAAAATACGTCCATATATGAACACCATCGCCCTGAAAATGGGGAGAAACGGAAGTTTGGGCATTTGCGGCGAGCAACAGATAGCGGTGCCTGCATTTGACGGGCCGCATTTTGTGGATGCGATAGGGGCGGGCGATTCATTCAATGCGGGGTTTATCCGGAAATATATGGCAGGCGCCTCCTTGGAAGAATGCCTGAGGGAAGGCAACCTGATGGGTAGCCTGAACACCACGGCTGCGGGCGGTACCGGTGCATTTTGTAGCCACCACAAAATCAGTGAAAATATAAAAGAGTTTTGGGGAATAGAATTAAGCTTGTCATGAAACTGAAAGAAAAACTACGCGAATTAACACAGCTTAAAAAAGGCTTACTGGCTACAAATTACTACGATCTGGAAACCCTCCACGGTGTACTGCAGGCGGCGGCCGACCTGAAACAGCCGGTTATCCTGCAACTTACCCAAAGCTCGATTGACTACATGGGCCTCAAAACGGCTGTGAACCTGGGCCGCAACGGACTGGAAGAATTTGGCGTGGAGGGCTGGATCCACCTGGACCATGGTGGATCGGTAGAGCTGGTGCAGCGCTGTCTCGACGCCGGTTTCGATTCGGTGATGATCGATGGCAGCGAACTTCCTTTTGAGCAGAATGTGAGCCTTACCCGGGAAGTGGTGGAGCTCGCCAAACGGTACGATGCGCATGTGGAAGCCGAGCTGGGATATGTTGCCAAACTGGGTCAGTCGCACAATGGCACGGGCTTCACGCAGCCCGACGAGGCGGCTGCTTTCGTGGATGCGACGGGCGTGGATGCCCTGGCTGTGGCAATCGGCACGGCGCACGGGTTTTATAAACAAGAACCGCGGCTGGATATTGATCTTTTGCGAAGCATCGCCGAAAAGACCCCGGCAACCCTTGTTTTACACGGAAGCTCGGGCGTACCACATACACAGGTAAAGCGGGCCATTTCCAACGGGATCTGCAAAGTGAACCTGGCAACTGAAATTAAAAACATATTTATGGCTTCCCTGAAAGCCGAGCTCACAGATAATCAGGATATTGACCTACGGAAAGTATTCCCAAAAGCCACCGTTAAAATTACGGAACTCGTCAAAACCAAACTGGAAATGGTGGAGAACGCGGCGGAGTAGAATGTCCCGGGCCAGGCTGCATTAAAATCATGTAAATGGTGAATTGGTAACTGTAGATTGGTAGATTTGTCTGGCAAAAAGAGATACTAATCGGGCACGCCCCGTCATAAACCACATGGCTCGAATCACGAAGGAAAATGCATTAAAAGCGAATTACCAGAAGCTTCTCGACTGGTACACATACCGCGCAAAAGAGAACACCGGATCGATGGAGAAATTATTGACATTGCTTTCGGAGCTGGACCGGGATGTGCAGGCCCCGGACGATTATGAAAAGGATGTGGATGATCTTGAATCGTTGAAATTCATTTACGAGACAGGTATCAGAAATTTCGAAAGCCAGGTGGACAAATACCGGAAGTTGATAGAGTCTATAAATGAAAAACCGGGCACCTGAAAAGATAGCCCGGTTTCGGAAATGGGAGATAGAAAATGATTTCTAAGATCTGGTACTCACTTTTCTATAAATAAACAGAAGGATAACTGCTCCTAGCACGGCAATAAAAAGACTTCCGATATTGAAGCCATCGACGGTTCCATAACCGAGCATCGAGGATATCCAGCCACCTATTATTGCACCCACAATACCGATTAATATGGTGACGATAAAACCACCGGGATCTTTACCGGGGTGAATTGCTTTTGCGATTGCGCCTGCGATCAGGCCTACCAGGATCCAAGTGATAATTCCCATTAGAAATAGTTTAAGTTTCTTTAATGGAATTTATAATAACAAAATCCATGCCTGCTGCGGACGATGCCTGATAATCGGTCCGGATAATTTTGGTGACGGTTCGAGAGTGTCTTGTTTGTTTTTCGGGATTCGTTACCGCTTATTACCTGCCCGAATGCTACTGCCCCACAATCTCGTTCCTGAAATGCTTGCCCCAGTTGCGCAATTCGTTCAGGAGGTCACGCGACGACATACCGAGCGTCGTCAATGCATACTCGACCGTGACTGGCATGCTGTCGTGAAGCGTGCGGGTAATGAGCTTGTTTTCTTCCAGGGCTTTCAATTCCTGAGACAGCATTTTTGGGGATATATCGGGAATATCCCGGTGGATCTCGCCAAAGCGTTTCGTGCCGTAGCTGAGTGAAATAATGATGGGAATTCGCCATTTCCCCTGGATCACCTCCATGGCATCCCGGGCTGCTTTGAGCTCATACTGGCACGCCGGCTCTGTACTTTTCATGATCTGATTTCTTGATGTTACTTACCTGTCGGTAACTACTTACCGACAGGTAACAACTATATTCTGGTAAGTGAATGTAGGTAGATTTGCCCCATTATTAAACCATTTATGAAGGAAATCATGAACAAATACTTTTTTATCGCGGCAATGCTGTTGAATATTGTCGGCTTCGGGCAGGCGCACAAACCACGTACTTTTCTGTTGGTACACGGTGCATGGTCGGGTGGATGGGACTATGCACAGGTGGATACCGCGTTGCGGGCGAAAGGCGACATCGTATACCGGCCTACGCTGACGGGCCTTGGGGAAAGGGTTCATCTGTCGAATGCGAACGTTAACCTGACCACCTACATTACCGACATTGTGAATGTGATCAAATACGAAAACCTGCAAAACGTCATTCTGGTGGGGCATAGTTTCGGCGGAATGGTGATTTCGGGTGTGGCCGAGCAAGTTCCCGAGAGGATCAGTCAGCTCATTTTCCTGGATGCGATGGTACCAGACGACGGTGAAAGTGCCCGCGACGTTTGCGGCGTATTATGGGACGGAATGATGGCGCCTTTTGTCAAAGACAGCCTGGTACTGTACCCGTTCGGAACACTCGGCTCGACACCACCCGGCGATGTCCCGCAACCTTTAAAAACCTACACCGAGCCACTAAAAATCAGTAACCCACTCGCTAAAAAAATCCCGACAGCATTCATCGTCATGACAAAAAACGGCGAAAGCAATCCCCTGAACAATCAAATGGGCCTGGACAAAGCCCGCGAAAGAAACTGGAAGATCTATAAGTTCGAAGGCGGCCATTATTCCATGCGGGAGCAGCCGGAGAATTTGGTTAAGAAGCTGCAAGAGGTAACGATTGGGAGGTAGGCGGGCTTTTTAGCCGCGGAGCGAAAGTGCAAGTCCGGCTACGGAGCGAAAGTGCGTTTCAGCCGCAGAGCGAAATTGCAAGTCCGGCCAGGGAGCGAGGTGCGTTTCAGCCGCAGAGCGGCTCCCTGTTTCTAGCAAGGCGTAACACCAAAAAGGGCCCCAGCGGGGCCTCCTGACTATCCGCTAGATTTCAGGAGGCTCCGCTGGAGCCCGCGTTTTTTTTGATCAATTACACTTTCTAGAAACAGGAGGCTACGCCGGAGCCGCGTTTATTGTGTTTAAGGGAATTTTTAAGAAACAGGGAGTTCTCCCGGAGCTTCTTGCCCACTCAATGTGTCCTCCTTTAATTACGGCAACACTCACGTGGCCCGCCATCAATTCACATCCCACCAATTCTTCGTGGCCTGCGAATCGCCGCCGATGCTTTTGGCTGCTTGTTCGCTGTTTACTGCATTGGACGCGCGGCTTGCGCTTGGATATTTCAGGCGTTTGACCACCCCGTCTTTCACATCCTGATCCAGACTTCCCGACGCCGGGGCGATGAAAAGCGGATCTCCATTTGGCTTTTTGATGTCCAGCCGGAGCCTTTCCATCCAACCTTGTATGCCCTGCATGTATAATGCCAGCCACTTCTGTGTCCCGATCACATTTTTCCAGTTTGCGGCCTTGTAAGGTACGCCCGTCAGATAGGTTGCAATGGCTTTGGCATCGGTAATTCCCCATTGTGTCATAGAAGCAGTCACGGCCTCGGTATACAGTTGCTCGGCGGTGGCGGCACCGACATTCATGCCGCGGGCTGCTGCTTCGGCTTTGATGAACGCAACTTCCGCATAGGTGATCATATTGCCTCGCGCAGAACCACTGTAAGCCAGCACACCCGGTTTTGATAAGCCGATCATCGTTGGAGTATTTGCCTCAGTACCATAAGGTTTTCCCACAAATTTGCCATTCGTTTCGTCGGGACGTGCATATACCGGCAGCCGGGGATCACTTGTTTCTTTCAAATAATCTATCAGCGTAGAGGTAACCGCAAACTCAACCAGCGGGCGGTCTACGTCGTTGTATGGAAAACGGTTGGTTGCTGCTGCCGTATTATATGGAAAATAAGCATCCTGGCTGGTGGCGGTAAATGTGTTTTTAACAGCGTCTTCAATCACCGCTTTCGCTTCGGCGGGCTGTGCATCGGCCATTCGCATTGCTATCCGCATCCGGAGCGCATTGCCGATCCGGATCCATTGTGCAGCACTTCCATTAGCAATCACATCCCCGCGGATCGCCCCGGCGGTTGGACCGGCCAGTATATCGACCTGGGTTTTAAGTGAGGCCAGCAATGCGGTATACACATCTTTTCCTTTATCGTAAACCGGCTGGACCGTCACATCTCCTTTCAGCGCCTGTGAGTATGGAATGTCCACATAAACGTCGGTCAGAATGTGGAAGAGCCATGCTTTCATGATCTCCGTAGCGGCCAGCATGTGTTGGCTGCTTTCCTGCGGATGTCTTTCGAAATAGTTTTTGATCTCCTGCAAATCCATCAGCGGCCCGGCATACATGCCGTTCCAGAGCCCGTCATTGGTAAACAAATACCTGCTTTCTCCGGTTTTGTCAGTTCCTGTCCAATACTGCGAAAGCTGCATCCCGACCCGGCCGTTGAAGTAAGTATCATAAAGCAGGTCCGAGGCCCGCTTTTGCGCATTGGCCATTAAAAATTCGGGCTGGGTTTCACCCGACCGGGCGGGATCACTGTTCAGTGTATCAAAGTTATCGCATCCCGGGAGCACGAACATGCATGCCGTCAGCAGGATAATGATTTTCAATTTCATATTCAGAAATATTTAAAATGAGTTCTTCGAAAAATCGATCAGAAAGTAAAGTTCAGATTGGCCCCGTAGCTCCGGACCGGCGGTAATGCGCCTCCCTCGAAACCGATTTGGTTGCCGATCGAGTTGGTGATGTTCGCCGGGTCTACGTTGGGTGCATTGCTTTTAATCAGCCACAGATTGCGGCCGGTCAGTGTGAAGCGTAATGCCTGCATTTTGATTTTTTTCGCCAAAGCATCCGGAAGTTGCCAGCCGATCCTCACTTCGCGCAAATAAATGAAGCTGCCGTCGTACAGGTTGGCTTTGCTGATCCGGTTTCCTCCGTCGGAGTTGAAATGCGTGCGTGCAGCTACCACGATGTCGTTCGGGCTGCCGTCTTCTTTTACACCGGGGTTAACCAGTCCGTTTTCGCGAATTCCAGGCAGAGCCGTCTCTTCAAACATACCCGATTTATTACCATACAGATTGGTATAGGAGAAAAAGTCACCGCCTTTCTGAAAGTCAACCAGCGCCGCCAGATACAGGCTTTTGTAACTAAATGTATTGTTGAGACCTCCGATAAAATCCGGGTTGGCATCGCCAATAACCACCGGGGTAGGCGTAACGTTGTAGGTCCCGTTCGCGCCGACCACTTTGTTCCCTTTTGCGTCATACACATAGTCGGTACCCAGCATGGTCCCGAGTGACATTCCTTTTTGGGCCACCATCGAAACCCGGTTGGTCCGTCTTTCAGTACCAATCACAAACCGCTCAATGCCCTGGATGCTTTCGTCGGAGCTGTTCAGGTTGAGTACTTTGTTGTTGTTTTTTGAAAAGTTAAGGGATACCCGCCAGCTGAAATTTTTGGTCATAATGGGCATGATGTTCAAAGAGAGCTCGATACCCTTATTCTGGACCGTTCCACCATTTACGATTTTGGTTGAAAAACCGCTCTCTGCCGGGATCTGCACATTCCAGATCTGGTTTTCGGTGCGGCGGTCGTAGTAGGTGAAATTAAGTCCCAACACTTCATTGAAGAATTTGAAATCAACACCTCCCTCGACCTCTGACGAAAGCTCGGGTTTGAGACGACTGTTGTGCAGCCTGTCGGGCGTGCTTTGTAGCGGGAATGCACCGAACTGGGTTACGATATCGTAATATCTGGATACTGAATAGGGATCTGCATCATTACCCACCTGCGCATACGATAAACGGGCTTTGCCGAGGGTCAGCCATGAAGTTTTCCGGATTACATCGGAGAATATGAAAGATCCCGCAATCGACGGATAGAAGTAGGAAAAGTTACCGGTTTGTTTCAATGTCGATGCCCAGTCATTACGTCCGGTGGCGGTGAGGTACAGGTATTTGTTGTAACCTAATGTAACCGACCCGAATAAGGAATTGATCTGCTTGTTACCATATGTGGTCGATACGGTTGCAGGTGTCACCGAGTTTTGCAGCACATATACGAGCGGGGTTTGCAGTCCGCCGTTGGTGGTACCCGATTCAATACTGGACTTAATGCTCAGGATGTTCCCCCCAGCCACTGCTTCCAGACTAAACTTGTCGCTCAGGTTTTTATTCATGTTGAGCGTTGCCTGGTAGTTGTTCTCGTTGTTACGCAATGCCCTTTTGGCGTAGCTGCCCACGAAAAACCCTTTCGCTCCCCGTACTTCGTCCAGGTGATCGAAGTAATCCGAAAATACGCGCACATCGGCGGACAGCCAGTCGGCGAGCTTGTATGTCAGGCCTGCGTTACCAAAATACCGGTTATTGTTATCGGTATTGTAGTTTTCGTACTGGTTCCAGTAAGGGTTTTGGCTGAAAGCCGGCTTTTGAATATTCCACGCCGTACGGTTCCACGACTGCTCGGTACCGTCTGCATATTTGTAATTTTTGAGATATGCATCGTCAATCTGGCGCTGGCCGTACATGACATAAAACAGCATCGGGTTGTTACCCATGAAGCCCGTCCCCGGTCTGCCTTTGGAGTGATCGTTGACGTAGTTGATCCCGCCGCTGAAAGTGAATTTTTCCGTGAACTTGTAAGTCGTGTTCAGACTCATGAAGAAACGTTTCAGCTCACTGCCCGGGTAAATGAAGTTTTGTTTGGTCTGCCCGACCGAAAAGCGGATGGAGCCTTTGTCGCTGCTGCTGGCAACAGAAAGGTTGTTGGAAAAAGTAACCCCTGTTTTGAAAAAATCCTTTGCATTATCGGGCTGCGGGCTCCAAGGTGCCGCTTTCCCAAAATTGGGATTGTTGCGGTCCTGGTCCCACGACCAGTAATGGCGCACCAGCGTCCCGTCCAGCTTCGGCCCCCACGATTCGTCTGTTCCGTAATCCGGGATCAGATCGTATCTGCCTTTGCCATCATTATCGTCGTAAGTGCCACCGCCCGGCAGGAAACCGCCTGGGTTTTGATTGATATACAATTTGGTAAATGAAGAACTCCCGCCGCCGCCATAAGAATTCTGGAACTTGGGCAGATACGAAACCTGGTCCATTTGAATGTTAAAATCATAGTTCAATGACAAGTTCCCCGATCCTTTTCCGGTTTTGGTAGTAATGTAAATAACCCCGTTTTGCCCCCGGCTTCCATAGAGCGCGGTGGCAGCTGCACCTTTCAGTACCGATATATTTTCAACATCATTTGGGTTGATCAGCTGGGCAGGGTTTCCGTAGTCGAAACCGCCGCCACCGGTTCCCTGGCCGCCTGTTACGCCATATGCGTTCATGTTCATGTTAGCCATGGGCACACCGTCCACAATGAATAATGCATTGTTGTTACCCGAAATGGATTTCAACCCGCGAATGGTAACCTTGGACGATCCTCCCATGGAACCGCTGTTGCCGCCGATCTGCACACCGGCCAGTTTTCCTTGCAACGCATTGATGTAGTTCACCTCGCGCGCTTCCTGAATACTGCCGCCGCCGATCTGCTGAATGGCATAGCCGACATTCCGGGTACTCTGCTGAACACCCAATGCGGTCACCACCACTTCTCCCAGACTTTTTACATCAGGCGCCAGGCGTACCGTCACTTCCGACATCGAGCGCGGAACGTCCACATCGATGGTTTGAAAACCAATGGAGGAAACGGTCAGTTTTTGATTTCCTTCTGGCAGGCTGATGGTAAAAATACCCTCCGTGTTGGTATTGGTCCCGGACGTGGTACCCTTCACGAGCACACTTGCCCCGGGAACTGCAGCATTCGCCTCATCGACGACTTTTCCGGACACCTGCCGGGATTGAGCCTGAACCGATGCCGCAACAAATGCAAGCCCGGCCAGGGTAAGTAAACAACTCCGTATAATTCGCATAATAGGTATTGGTTTTTAGGTTAGGAAATTAAATAATTAATAAAGCCTGAAAGCCTATGTAGATTACTTACCTAAAACCGGAAGATAGACGGAGGGGGCAGGATAGGCGAGGTGTTCTAAGAAGTAAAATCCTATTTTTTCAGTACTTCACTCGGCGGGAAACCGAAATGGCGCGCGAAGCTGGTCGAAAAATTTGCTGGGTTGCCATAACCCACCATATAGCCGACTTCTGCAACGGTGCCCGCATTTTTTTGGAGCAGTTCCTTTGCTTTATCCATTCGCACGGTACGGATGAGATCTCCCGGAGTTTGGTTGATCAATGCTTTTAATTTTCGGTGAAACTGCGTTCTGCTCAGGCCCACGTCACTTGCCAGTAGCTCTGCACTGTATGTTTCATCGGACAAATGTGCTTCCAATGCAAGGCGTACTTTGCCCAGGAAAGCCTGTTCCATCGACGGCAGCTCTTCTGTCTGAGCCAGCCAGGAGTTATCGCTACTGTATTTTTCGCGCAAAGACTGCCGCAGGGCCTGGCGCATGCCGATGAGATTTTCGATCTGCGCGATCAGCTCCGGTTCGTAAAAAGGCTTGCGCAGGTATGCGTCTGCGCCGGTCTGCAAACCCGTAATCCGGCTGGCGACATCGACTTTGGCAGTCAGGATAATAACCGGAATGTGACTTGTCTTTTCATTGCTTTTAATCGCCGCACAAACCTGGTAACCGTCTTTTCCCGGCATCATCAGGTCGGTGATGATCAGGTCGGGAATGTTTTCCAATGCCAGCGTAATGCCTTCCTCCCCATTTTCCGCCTCCATAATGCGGTAATTTCCGGACAAAGACGAGCGGATAAACGATCTCAGATCGGCATTGTCCTCGATGATCAGAACGAGGTTTGAGTCAGCCGACTGCAAAAACGGGATTCCGGTTTCCTTCATTTCCCATTGCACCGGATCAGCCGGGACAGGAATTATCGCTGGTTCAGCCAGCTGCTGGTCAGGCAGCATTTCGACTGGAAGTTTAACGCTGACCGTTGTGCCGGCGCCTTCTTCACTTTCTACCTGAATCGATCCATTCAGTAGCTCTATTAGCTCTTTTGTGAGGGCCAGGCCAATTCCCGTGCCTTCCTGCGGACGACTATCGGATGAATCCGCCTGGAAAAACCGGTCGAAAATCAACGGCAGTTTCTTCGGAGAGATACCTATTCCTGTATCCCTCACCTGCACGTGGAGCAGACTTTCGTTGTGTGCATTAAACAAAGCTGCATCCACCGAAATGGTGCCGCCGGTGGGAGTGAATTTGAATGCATTGGATACCAGGTTATAAAAAATGTTTTCAAACTTGGGGCGATCCACGTTTGCGGCGCATTTATCTATGTTCGTTGAAAATTGAAGCGTTATCTGCTTTCCAATCGCCAGCGTATCAAAGGAATTACAGATGTTCCGGATCAAACCGATCAGTTCCTGGGGTGAGCTGTTTACTTCTATTTTTCCGGCTTCCAGCTTGCTCAGGTCCAGCAGTTCGTTGATCATCTTCAAAAGTCGTTTTGCACTCTTGATTATCAGGTTCGTGTCACTCCGCGTTTTAGGATCTTTATTTTGATTAAACAGCCGCTCCGCCGGACCCAGGATCAAGGTTAATGGCGTCCGGAATTCATGCGTCAGGTTGATAAAAAACCTGGATTTAAATGTGTCCAGCTCCCTCAGTTTATCCGCCTGATATTGTACTTCAGCTGTTCTTTCCTTCACCGTTTTTTCCAGATTCTCGGCTTGCCTTTCAATCAGTTGCCGCTTATCCTTTTCAGCCCGAAGGTTTTCTGACGAAAGTTTTTCTATTTCAATCAACCTCAGGCTCAGGTCCTTATTGGTCCGTGCAAAATCAAGCGCGAGGAAAATTGAAAAACACAAAGGCATTGCCAGTAGTCCGATCGCCATGAGCGCATCGGCTTCGCCGTTCCTGTTCACCCAGATATGGAACACATCGGTACCAACAAAAAAGAAAAACAGAGCCGTAATAAACATTCCCGTCCAGATAAGCCAGACGCCCTTTCTCCCCGCCCGGAATTCCTTCCACAACAGCCATAGACCGTCGCTGATCAGCACAAGAAAATAAAGGTCGAAAAAGCTGTTTGATCTGGAGAATGGAAAGAAACAGTAGTAGAACAGATAAAAACACCCGGGGATCAGGACGAGGGCAAGTCGTACTCCTGAAATTTTGGCATTCGCGATTTTGTAGAGCAGCAAACCGCCAAAAATGGTCGCCAGGGTCTTGGAAATGGTAAAGCCGATCGACCCGAGCAGTTGGAGATCGGGTACGGACGTTTCGGAATATAGGTAACGGAATACCAGAGTCCCGGCTGCGGAGGCGACGAACAGCGCGTAGTACAGGTTTACTTTTTCTTTTGGATAAAATATGAATAAAAGCAAATGCAGTACTGCAAATGCCGATAACGCTCCGAAACTGATCATCTGGTTACGGCTGGTGTAGGAGGCTGATCTCAAAGTGGCCGACAAGGTCCGGTAATTGCCGACATAGGACTCAAACCCAACAAAATCCGGAAATGGTGGTGCATAATTTGCGTATCGGATCGCAATAAATACTGTGTCCCCGGTATACACATCGAACGGGATCAGCAGCCCCGGCGCACGTTCGGCGACGGTCTCTTTTGCATTCAATCCGATTCTGCCGTAGCCGCCTTTTTTAATTCCATCGATATAAATCTCCGACGCGCCGTCGTGGTTGATCCGGAACGCCAGCGTTTGTCCATTCAGGGTGGAATCGGCAACCAGTGATATCCGAAACCATCCGATCCCATTCCAGGTTTTTGGTAACGACTCTCGTCCGAAAACGCTTCTTATCCCAGCCCATTCACTATCCTGAAATCCGGTTGACGACCATTCGGGACGATCACCGGACCGGAACTTCCAGGCGTATTGCTGTAAAGACAAAGAGTTGGTCATGCCAACCAGGCTGTCGGCCGATAAGTGGACAATGGAAGACTGGGCCCAGGTTTGCCAGCAGGAGGTGAAGCAGAAAAGGAACGTGAGTTTGACGAGATGTTTCCTGAAAATAGTGCTTGACGCGATGATTACAGGCCGGGACGACTCATTCATTTTACAACTTACTGATTGACCGCCAAAAAACCAAGTAGCTGTGTCTCTGCACCATAATGGTCCTGAAAAGTGGATCCGAAATTTTTTTTGAAAATAAATGAATATAAACTGGTATCCGGACCTTGTTTTGGTCTATCGTATCATAGACGCACAAATATATGATGGATAAATACAATCATTTTGCAGTTGAAGACCTGGTCTGGGACGCTTATTTCAGGCAATGGGTGTTATCGCCTACGCGTGAATCCGAAGCCGCGTGGACAGACTGGTCGCAGCAAAATGCAGCTTTTAATGAAAAGGCAGGCCAGGCCAGGGAAATTGTTCTTTCGCTGAAAGTCAGGGAAAACCAGCTTGCCGACGCTGAGATCAGTGCATTGGTAGCGAAAACCGTTTCAAAGCTGAACCAACCACTATCGCAACGCATTAAATCTATCGACAAACCGCGCATGCCGCTCCTTAAAACGGCTTGGTTCAGGATCGCGGCGTCGGTGTCCATACTGCTCGTGGCGGGACTGTTGTCCAAAACCTATTTGCATAATGGAAAACAGCAGGATACTTCCATAGTAACAGAGGCCTTCCACGAACCGAAGACCAGCTTTATCAAGAAAATAAATGAGACCAAGGAGCCGATGTTGGTAGAGCTTGCGGACGATAGCAAGGTCGTGCTGACGCCCGGGAGTTACATTCAGTATGACAAGAATTTTCTGGGCGATACACGGGAGGTATTTCTGGTGGGCGAGGCATTTTTCGACGTAGCCAAAAATCCTGACCGTCCATTTTTTGTATATGCCAATGAGTTGGTAACCAAGGTGTTGGGTACGAGTTTTACCATAAAAGCATTTGAATCTTCCAGGGAAGTTACCGTGGAAGTGAAGTCAGGCCGGGTTTCGGTGTTCGCGAAATCAGATCCTGATGCAGCTGAAAAGGCGGGCAACAATCGTCTGGAAGGATTGGTGCTTTCTCCGAATCAAAAAATGATCTTCAAACGCGACGAAGTGCGCATGGTGAAGACGCTGGTGGAGAAGCCGGAAATTATTTTACCAAAAGATCAGATACCTCAGTTTTCATTTGAAGACACTCCGGTAAGTGAAGTTTTCGGAGCCATAGAAGCAGCATACGGAGTGGATATCGTATACGATGCAGAACTGCTGAAAGACTGCCCGTTAACAGCCACGCTGGATGAGCAACCTCTGAATGAAAAACTCATGATTATCTGTAAAGCTGTGGAAGCAACATACGAAGTACTTGACGGACAGATCGTTATTCATAGTGAAGGATGTCGGAATTGATTTTTAGCTGTTAGCTATCAGCAGTTAGCTATTAGCCATAAGCTGTTCAGGTAAAGAAAGATTTTCGAGTACACAGAGAAGTTATCAATGAGAACAAAGAAGCTGTTAGCTATCAGCAGTTAGCTATTAGCCATAAGCTAAAAGCTGTTCAGGTAAAGAAAGATTTTCGAGTAAAAGAGAAGTTATCAATGAGAACAAAGAAGCTGTTAGCTAACGGCTAAAAGCTAACAGCTAAAAAAAAATTTTCGAGTACACAGAGAAGTTATCAATGAGAACAAAGAAGCTAATAGCTAACGGCTAAAAGCTAACAGCTAAAAAAAAATTTTCGAGTACACAGAGAAGTTATCAATGAGAACAAAGAAGCTGTTAGCTATCAGCAGTTAGCTATTAGCCATAAGCTAAAAGCTGTTCAGGTAAAGAAAGATTATCGAGTACACAGAGAAGTTATCAATGAGAACAAAGAAGCTGTTAGCTATCAGCAGTTAGCTATTAGCCATAAGCTAAAAGCTGTTCAGGTAAAGAAAGATTTTCGAGTACACAGAGAAGTTATCAATGAGAACAAAGAAGCTAATAGCTAACGGCTAAAAGCTAACAGCTAAAAAAAAATTGCCAACCCTTAAACCCTCTTCTATATCGAAAAAAAATAACTACCAGAAAGAAAGAAGAGCCGGCAATGTTCCCGCATTACCGGCTCTGGAATTAGCCCCAGAAAGATTGTCATCAGTTGCTCCTCCAGACGGAGGCGGGGTTCGTTTTGCAAAATTTTTTAGAACTTAACAAAACAGTCAAACGTATGAAAAAACCGCTACAATACCAGAGGGTATTACTATGGACTATGCGAATAACAGCTACCCAACTCATGTTTGCTCTCTTTGCCATCGGGAGCAGTTATGCACGTGAAGGAAACGCACAATCTCTGCTCAGTCAAAAAATTTCCATTTCAGCTTATGGAAGTGAAGTAAAAAAGGTACTGAGCCAGGTCGAAAAGCAAATGGACGTGCGTTTCGTTTTCAGCTCGAAGCTGATAAAATCGACCAGAAAGATAAGTGTTTCGGCAAAGGAAAAGCCGCTTGTTGAAGTACTGGACGAGATCCTGACCCCTCTCGGCCTTGAATATGAAGTTTCCGGTAAAATCATAATCCTGAGAAGGCAGGAAGGTTTGCCGGATGTTAACGCTCCTGCCGGTGAAGCGCCGAAGAAGAACATTTCGGGGAAGGTACTTGATGAGTCGGGCCAGGGGCTTCCTGGTGTGAGTGTGGTACTTAGAGGTACACAAGTCGGCACTACGACCTCCGGGGAAGGCGATTTTCAACTGGATCTGCCCGATGCTTCTGCTGCTAATGCGGTACTCGTTTTTAGCTTCGTGGGCTATAAATCGCAGGAAGTCGTGCTGGGAAGTCAGACGGCGCTTGTGGTAAATATGGCTCTTGAAGACAAGTCTTTACAGGAAATTGTAGTGATCGGTTATGGTCAGGTTAAAAAAAGTGACCTCACCGGATCGGTTGCATCCATTAAAGCGGCAGACATTAATGCTTATCCGGCCACGAACCTTATTCAGTCTCTGGCTGGCCGGGCCGCTGGTGTGTACGTTTCGCAAAACACAGGAGCGCCGGGGAGCCCCATTAGCGTTCGTGTCAGGGGAACAAACTCCATTCAGGGAAGTAATGAGCCTTTATATGTGGTTGACGGGTTCCCATACTCAGGAAATCCAACGTTGCTGAACAATGCGGATATTGAATCCATTGAGGTTTTGAAAGATGCGTCGGCAACGGCCATTTATGGATCCAGAGGTGCCAATGGCGTGGTGTTGATCAGCACTAAAAAAGGCAAGTCCGGGCAGGTTAATGTGGACTATGACGGATATTTCGGTATCCAGACCATCCGTAAGAAAATCGAGCTGATGGACGCTACCGAGTACGCCAATTTCTACAACGAACAGGCTGCCAATGACGGTTTGCCCGCGCATTTTACGGCAGATCAGATCAAAGGTTTTGGAAAAGGAACAGATTGGCAGGACCTTGTTTTTCACAAAGCTCCTGTGCAAAATCACTCGTTGACCGTGAGCGGCGGAAATGATAAAACACGTTTTTCGGTAGCTGCGAGCAATTTCAACCAGGATGGTATCGTCATCGGAAGCAACTATGTGCGCAATGCACTGCGTCTTAATCTGAGCTCGGACATTGGCAAAAAATTCAAATTTGATCTGAGCGCAATCATGAGCCGCATTGACTCGGACCGGAAAAACTCAGAAAAAGGCAACCGTGGCGGCTCGCTGATGTCAGCGATGTTGTCCGGGTATCCAACAATCGCACCAACTCTTGCGGACGGCAGCTACTCGCGTCTGGCTGAGGCATATTCCTGGGGGTCGAATGTGATCACAAACCCATTGAACTACCTGTATCAGTTGTCGGACAAGATCCGTTCCAACAAAATCCTGACCAATGCAGCTGTAACCTATGAGCCGATAAAAGGTTTGCTGATTAAAACCATGGCCGGTATTGAGAATACAGATGATAAAGAAGATGGTTATACAACGACCAAATTTGTGAATTCAAAAGGCTCGGCAAGCATTGGTACCGCACAGACCAGTAACTTTTTGAGTGAAAATACGGTCAGTTACTTAAAGGATTTTGGTAAGCACAGTGTGTCGGCAGTGGCAGGTTTTACTTATCAGGATTATGTTCAGACTACGTTCAGGACATCAGGCAGCGGTTTCATCAGCGATAATCAGGGAACGTACGATATCGGTGCCGCAGCTACGCAGGGAGTTCCTTCTTCCTCGTATCAGAAATGGTCTTTACTCTCCTATCTGGCACGGATCAACTATACCTTTAACAGCAAGATACTGGCAACGGTGAGTTTCAGGGCGGATGGCTCGTCGCGGTATAGCGAAGGTCAGAAATGGGGCTATTTCCCATCGGCTGCGCTGGCGTGGAGATTGTCGGAAGAGGATTTCATTAAGAACATCTCATTTATTTCTGACCTGAAAATCAGGGCCGGATATGGGGAAACGGGTAATACTTCTATCAACCCATATTTTACTTTAAACCAGCTTGCATCCGGACAGGTTGTATTCGGTGATGCTTTAAACACCTACTACGCGCCTGGAACAAGACTTGCCGGCCCGTTGAAATGGGAGACGACGGCGCAGTCGGATATCGGGCTGGACTTTGGTATCTACAATAACCGCTTCACGTTCACTGCCGATTATTACATTAAAAATACCCGGGACCTGCTGAACAACGTTTCGCTGCCATCTTCGCTCGGATATCTATTCACGATTCAAAATGTCGGTAAAATCCAGAACAAGGGTTTTGAGTTTGGTGTAAATGCTGCTGTTCTGGAAGGTGCATTTAAATGGAACGTTGGCGGTAATATATCGATCAATAAAAACAAGGTTGTGAAACTGTATGGGGGCAACGACATTCTTGGTTCTGCCATCGGGGCTGCCGTGAGTGACAACGTGAACATCCTCAGAGAAGGATATCCGCTGGGTTCTTTTTACGGATATGTAGAGAAAGGATATGACGAAAAAGGTTTGATCGCTTACGAAGATTTCAACAATAGCGGCAGCCGGGATGCGGGAGATAAAAGGATCATCGGAAACCCTAATCCTAAATTTACCTACGGCCTGAACTCGTCGATGTCTTATAAGAATTTCGATCTGACCGTATTTATTCAGGGATCTGAGGGTAACGATATCTTCAACCTGAGCTCGCAGGGCCAGAACTATGACTTTGGCCAGGCCCTGAACATGACGCGTGATATTTATCTGAACCACTGGTCGCCTACCAACACCAATGCGAAGTATCCGGTCGTGAAAACTTCCTCTCAGGCGCAAATGTCGGATCGCTTTGTGGAAGACGGTTCCTACATGCGTTTCAAAAATATCCAGCTGAGCTACAATCTGCCGGTTTCGAGTTTGCATATCAAATGGATGAGAAATGCTCAGATCTATGTGAGTGGTCAAAACCTGATTACGTTCACGAAATATTCATGGTACGATCCGGAGGTGAATTCTTATGGCAGCGGCAATTCGGTAGTGCAAGGTGTGGACCATTACGTTTATCCTGTCGCAAAAACCGTTACGGTTGGACTCAGGGTTGGATTGTGAAGTTAGTAATCACATTGATTAAAGACATTTAAATTATGAATAAGATATTCTCAGGATTGTTTTTGGCAATCGCATTAATGGGGTGCTCGGATTTGCTTGAAGAAGAACCGAAATCGCTGGCCTCCGAAAATTTCTACAACACCGCCGCAGAAGCCAAGGCTGCCGTAAACGCTATTTATGGCCCGATGAGAAGTGATAATGGACTTGCCACAAATTACCCGGCTCAGTTGGAAGGATTGGCTGATTACGGTAACTCGCGTGGTACGCAGACACCGGTTAGTCTTTATCAGGGACTCGATAATACCAATATCAACCGCGTCGGTGTGATCTGGGACAACTTCTATCAGTCGATCCGGAATGCGAACCTGGTAATCGCGAACGTACCGAAAGGTACCAGCACCAGCCCCGCAGAAAAGACGGCGTTTGTAGCGGAAGCCAAATATTTACGGTCGCTGCTCTACTTTGCAATGGTACGCAACTGGGCTGCCCTCCCGATTAGAACGGAGGAGAATATGACCGTCGCCGATGTGCCCCGATCAAGTGTTGAGGACGTATATAAGCTCATTTTGAGCGACGCACTTGAAGCCGAAAGCGGACTTCCCGATGCGCCTGCTGAAATCGGCCGGCCAACCAAGTGGGCTGCGAAGACTTTGCTTTCAGAGATTTATATGTATCAGGCAAACTGGGCGTCGTCCAGGACAAAAGCCAAAGAAGTTATTGATGCGAATAAGTACTCGTTGGTGGAGGTAAGTACATCGGAAGACTTTCAGAAGATTTACGGACCGGAAGTGGTCAACACCACGGAGGAGATTTTTTACTTCAAATATTCACGTCAGCAGGGTTTTGGACTGGTAAGTTATGCGCACCGTAAAATCGGTCCATACAACTATTACGGACCAGGCGGTGTGTATGCGCAGTACACCGATTCCACCAGCAATTCTGTCATTAAAAAATGGGATAATAAAGACCTGCGCAAAGCACATATCCTGTACAATGTGGATATTGGTCTGGGTGCCAGCTCATGCTTGTTCCGGAAATACCGCGATCCGGCCGCAACCGCCGGTGCGGGGAACGACTACCCCTGGTATCGCTATGCGGACCTTTTGTTATTCCATGCCGAAGCGGATGCGCGTGCCGCCAACGCACCTACTGCGGATGCCCTTGAAAGCCTCAATAAAGTACACCGCCGCGGATACGGACTTCCTTCCAAAACGCCTTCTGCGATTGACTTTAAACTGACTGATTTTCCTAACCTTACCGCCTTTATCGACAAGGTGGTTGAGGAACGAGGATATGAAACCATGTATGAAGGAAAGCGCTGGAACGATCTGAAAAGACTTGGCATTGCGAAACAACGGATTCTTGAAGTGAAAAAGATTGTCATCGCTGAAAAACACATGCTTTGGCCAATTCCTAACTCCGAGCTTTTGTACAACAAAGCGATAAAACCAACGGATCAAAATCCTGGCTATTAACAGGGAATCATCCGGGGATCTCTGAAAACTTCAATATCAACCTTGTCAAACCGGTATTGAAGTCCCGGGGATCCCTTAAAACTGAATTTTTGATCAAACTAATAGATTTATGATGAAAATGACATTGACACACGTAGCCTGTTTCATTGCATTCCTTTTGTCGGGGTTTCAGTTTAAGTCTGAAACCGTTGGTAAAGCCCCGAACAAAGTAGATATCTGCATTTATGGAGGAACGGCCGCTGGTGTGATCGCTGCCTATACGGCAAAAAAAATGGGCAAGTCGGTGATGCTGATCGAACCTGGAATGCACCTGGGAGGGATGACTTCGGGAGGTCTTGGACAAACGGATATTGGTAATAAATATGCGATTTCAGGATTGTCGCTGGATTTTTACCGGCGTCTCGGAAAGCACTACGGCAGGTTCGAACAATGGATTTTTGAACCCCATGTTGCCAAGAAATATCTGCAGCAGTATCTCGACGAGGCGGGTATCAAGGTCAATTACAATTACAGGATCGTTTCAGCCAGTAAAAGCGGATCAACTATCCAGTCCATCGCGCTCGAAAATAGCATTAAACCCGAGGCGTCGACCAACATCACGATCGAGGCGGCGATGTTTATTGACTGTTCGTACGAAGGAGATCTGATGGCCCGTGCCGGCGTATCCTACGCTGTGGGCAGAGAAGCGAATGCCGAATACAATGAAACCATTAATGGCGTGCAGCTGATGAATGGACATCAGTTCCCGAATGGGATTGATCCGTATAAAACACGAGGCAAACCGGAAAGCGGACTTTTGTGGGGAATTTCGGACGAAAAACTTGCGCCAACCGGAACCGGCGATAAAAAGGCCCAGGCTTACAATTACCGGATCTGTCTGACATCGGACCCAGCCAATCAGATCCCCATTACACTTCCCGAGGGCTACGACGCGACACGCTACGAGCTGCTTTTGCGATTGATGGCCAAACAGCCGGAAAGAAAAACGCTGAACGATTATTTTATCTGGAGCAGGATGCCGAACAGCAAAACGGACATCAACAACCGCAATGGATTTTCAACCGACATGATCGGCATGAATTATGACTATCCGGATGGTGATTATGCAACCCGTGCCAAAGTCATTAAAGATCATGAAGTGTATACAAAAGGTCTTTTATATTTCGTCGGACATGATCCGCGGGTGCCCCAGGAACTGAGAAATGAGATGCTGAAATGGGGATATCCAAAAGATGAGTATACCGACACCGGCAACTGGTCACCGCAGCTGTACATCCGTGAAGCCCGCCGCATGGTAGGTAATTACGTGATGACCCAGGCCAACTGCGAGGGTAAAGTAGTCGTAGAAGACGGTGTGGGCATGGCGGCATATACCATGGATTCGCACAACATTCAGCGCATTGTAGTGAATGGGGTGGTGAAGAATGAAGGCAATGTCGAAGTAGGCGGTTTTGGTCCATATCCCATTTCTTACAATGCCATTATACCAAAGGAAAAAGAGTGCGGAAACCTGCTGGTTCCGGTATGTCTTTCTGCAACGCACATTGCGTATGGGTCGATCCGTATGGAGCCGGTTTTCATGGTACTTGCTCAATCCGCAGCCACTGCGGCGGCAATGGCCATTGATGCGAAAGTCAATGTTCAGAAACTGAATGTATCCAAACTCCGGGAGCTGCTGAATACAAAACCGCTGGTAGACGGATCGATCCAGCATGTGCTCGCCGACAATGAGGATAAGGAAAAGGTAAGCATTTCGGGAAACTGGAAAACGGTGAAACGTGGCGGGTACGGACCTTCATTGCTTTCTTCGGAAGCGGCCGGCTCGGGAGTACAGTCCGTGCGGTTCAGTCCGGTTATTTCCCAAAGTGGTAAATATGGAGCATATATTTACTTTCCCAAGTTGCCGGGACTATCGTCCAAAATCTCTCTGGTCGTTTCTGACGGTAAAGTAAAGAAGGATGTTCTTTTGAAGACTGCGGATATCGAGGTCGTGGGACAAACTTCGGGCGAATGGGTTTTTCTGGGTACGTATGATATTCAAAAAGGGCAGAAACCTTTTGTGGAGATTTCCAACAAAGAGGCCGACGGGCTTGTTTTCGCGGATGCAGTTTTAATGGTCCCCGGTTCTAAATGATTTTCACTAAACCTTTCATTGCAATGAAGCTTAATTTTGTGTGTTTAATTCTATTGTCTTTTTTTAGTTTGGTATCCTGCGACTCAAACGGGCAGAAAAAAGATCCCTACCAGGCCGACGTCATCGTCTATGGTGGAACTTGTGCGGCCATTACCGCGGCTGTGCAGGTTGTAAAGGAAGGAAAAACAGTACTCATCGTTTCTCCCGATAAACACCTGGGTGGCCTTTCTTCCGGCGGTCTGGGTTTTACTGATACCGGAAATAAGTCGGTGATCGGTGGACTTGCCCGCGAGTTTTACCACCGTGTTTATATGTATTATGATAAACCTGAGACGTGGCAGTGGCAGAAGAAAACGGAGTATGGAAATAAGGGCCAGGGAACACCTGCGATGGATGGGGCCGACCGTACTATGTGGATTTTCGAGCCAAGAATCGCAGAACGCGTTTTTGAAGATTTTGTGAAAGAAAACAACCTTAAAGTATACCGCGACGAGTGGCTCGACCGTGAAAAAGGTGTTGAAAAAAAGGATGGTCAGATTGTTTCTATCAAGACATTGAGCGGCAAAACCTTTAAAGGTAAAATGTTCATCGACGCGACTTATGAGGGCGATCTGATGGCTTCGGCGGGAGTGAAATACCACGTGGGCCGGGAAGCAAACAGCGTGTATAACGAGCAATGGAATGGGATTCAGGCGGGCGTATTTCAGCATAAGCATTATTTTCAGAAAGACGTTAGCCCGTATAAAATCGAGGGTGACCCGAAAAGTGGTTTGCTTCCATACGTAACCGATGAAAAAATTGGTAAAAACGGAGAAGGCGATGACAAAATCCAGGCTTATTGCTTCCGGATGTGTTTATCCTCCAACCCTGAGAACCGTATCGCTTTCCCTAAACCCGCAGGCTATGATCGTTCGAAGTACGAGCTGCTGGCAAGAGTTTATAAAGCTGGCTGGACTGAAACATTCCAGAAGTACGATCCAATTCCTAACAAAAAGACCGATACCAACAATCACGGCCCATTCAGCACGGATTTTATCGGACAGAATTATGATTATCCGGAAGCTACTTACGAACGAAGAAAAGAGATCATCAAAGAACACGAACTGTATCAGAAAGGTCTGATGTACTATCTGAGCAATGACGAAGCGGTACCAGCTGACGTACGTGCTGAAATGAACAAATGGGGACTTCCGAAAGATGAATTTAAAGACAATGGCGGCTGGCCTCATCAGCTTTATATTCGCGAAGCACGCCGGATGATCGGTCAGGAAGTGATGACAGAAAATGAGACAATGGGTAAAAAGCCGGTTTCGCAGTCGGTAGGAATGGGTTCTTACTCGCTGGATGCCCACAATGCGCAGCGTTATGTAAAAGAGGATGGGTTTGTACAGAATGAAGGTGACATCGGAGTTCACCCCAAAACGCCTTACAGCATTTCATACAACTCGATTATTCCAAAAAAGGAGGATTGCAAAAACCTGCTGGTTCCCGTGTGTTTGTCTAGTTCCCACATCGCCTTCGGATCGATCAGAATGGAGCCTGTATTTATGATCCTGGGCCAAAGTGCAGCAAGCGCAGCCGTGCAGGCGATCAACAGCAAAGTATCTGTGCAGGAAGTAAATTACACTAAATTACGTGAGCAATTGCTGAAAGACAAGCAGAAGCTTGAGTTCAACCAGTAGCAGGAAAAGTTGGAATTAAAAGCGGGTGCGGTCATTTTGACTGTACCCTCTTTTGCTTTGTGTGGGCCTGGCAGGTCCTTTAAACCGTGTGCTCACGATCAGGTATAAAAAATCCCCTGCCCGGATTAACGGGAGGGGATCAGCGAGGGATTTACGCGATTATTTTACCTGGAGTTTGCCAACTTCCACAACCGCTGGTTTGAACTCATTGGTGTTATAACCGTGGTTTGTTACAACTACAACCAGATCAAACTCTCCTGCTTTGGAATAGGTATACGTGCAGTACCAGCCTTCACTGGAAAGCGTCGTTTTCAATCCTTTCGCACCTACCAGCCCGTAATCCGAGTATAGATCGCTGTTCGTAAGTACCGGATGGTTGAACATATCAACAGAATCGGCAAACGTAACTCCGTCCGTGCTTACCTTTTTCTTCATAATCACTCTGGCACCGCCCGGCCAAACGGAACACATATCCGCATCAGTGTCTACTACGATCTTTACTGCCTTTCCTCTAACAGGCTGAGTGATAAGAGAATCCTTTCCCTGCGAATTGGCCATATAAAATTTAACACCGTTAATGCCTGGTGTTGCCACGATATCTTCTTTCAGACAAGACATGAACGATGCACCTGCGAACAATGCTAATGCAATTTGATATAAGGTCTTTTTCATTTCTAAAATGTTCATTAAAATTAATAACCCGGATTTTGCGGCAACGTCTGATCCTTCTCAATCTCGGATACAGGAATAGGGAGAATGAGCTGCTCTTCCGGGATCGGTCCCGATATCGCAATGTTGGTGTCATAATCAACCTTCGTCATGATCGCTTTTGTGAGTACTTCCACCGCTTTCCCCGTCCGTACGAGGTCATAATACCGATGTCCCTCAAACGCGAGCTCCATTCTTCTTTCATGCAGGATGGCGTCCAGGTTCAATGCTGCGGCAGTGATTGCCGGCACTTTTGCTCTCGTCCGTACCATGTTCACGTAGGTAACCGCTTCGTCTTTTTTACCCAGTACCATCAATGCTTCGGCATACATCAAAAGTGCGTCCGCGTAACGGGTGATGACATAATTGTTATCGGTCCCCGTGTTATTGTATGGTTTCAGCTGAGCAGGCGCAGGGGAGTGTTTGATCACCCAGGCCTGGATCGGAATCGTACTCGAAGCAATGTATCCCGAGTCAATGGTTGTTTTGTAACGGATTGTTTCTCCAGTGCTTACAAATTCACGCATCAGGTTATGCTCGATCAGGAGGTTGGACGCTCCCGCAACTCCCCAGATCAGGCCCACATCGTTGTTAACCCATCTGAACCAGGAGCTCGGCTGACCTGCGGCTACATTAAAGTTTACTTCGAAAATAGATTCGTTGTGAAACTTGTTCGTAGCCAGGAAAACGTCGCTGTAATTTGGTAAAAGTGAGTACGATCCGGCCTCATTATCTACAATCAGTCTTTTTAGCACTTCTGCGGCTTTCGCATGGTTGTTCAAAGTCAGGTATACTTTGCCCAGCATGGTCAATGCAGCACCTTTTGAAGCTCTGGCTTCTTCGCCTTTCAATTCTGATTTTTTTAGACAGTTGGCCGCTGCGAATTCAAGATCGGGGACGATCAGCTTGCTGTAAATGTCAGCCACCGGCGTTCTTCCAATCCCGAATGCTTTTGATAGATCTACAAATGGCTCAGAAACAAGAGGTACTGCGCCATAGATCCGTACCAGATTGAAATACCCCAATGCGCGCAGGAACGATGCTTCTGCTTTATACGCATTGATCGTCTTTTCTTCATCCGCATTTTTCGGCACGTAAGCCGCCATGATCGCAATCAGCGAGTTGGCGTTGGCGATCATCTTGAAGTTGTTATTCCAGATGCCGGACTGCGAGTTGCCATTGGTTTTCTTGAAAGTCTGCCAGACATCCGTGCGGAAACGGTCTTTTCCATCATCGGACATCAGTTCCGGAATGAGGGGAAGATCGGTTTGATTGTAGATGCTTTGCAGCACTTTGTAAACTCCCACCAGCCCGGTTTTCATTTCGGCCGGATTACGGTAAAAAGCGCCCGGCGAAAGAGTGTCCTCAGGCTGCCTGTCGAGAAACTCTTCCGAGCAGGAAACGAATAAGACCGCAGCGATTAAAACTAAAAATATATGCTTCATTTTGATACCTGATTTAGAAAGTTAAGTTCACACCGAACGAGATCGATCTGGACATGGGGTAGGAATCCCGGTTGATTCCCTGCGAAAGTGAATTGTCGCCTTGTGCATTCGCCTCCGGATTGTATCCCGGGAACTTGGTGATATAGAATGCATTAATCGCCGTTGCATAAAGCCTTACTCTCGCTAATTTCAACTTTTCAACAACTTCCTGGGGCAGCGTATATCCGAGCGCGATGTTCTGGAAGTTCACGAAAGTGCCTTTGTACAAAAGTGACCCGCTGAGGTTGGTACCATCGTACGATTTGCGGCTTGGTGCGGTGTATTTGGCATCCGGATTGGTTGGTGTCCAGTAGTTCTGGTAGTAGTCAACCGTTGTGTTGTTTTGTCCGGTACCTCTACCGTAAATACCTTCCATCTGGCGCATTGAAATGTCACCACCGTGGGTACCATTGATTTGGACAGTAAAGTCAATGCCTTTATACTCGAACGAGTTGGTCATACCCCATACAAAATCCGGTATCGCCGAACCAATGATCGTATTGTCGCTCCCGTCGATGATCCCGTCGCCGTTCACGTCGGCAAGCTTGGGAGTACCCGGGCTGGACCTGAACCGCCAGCTAGGGTTATTCGCATTCACGATTGGTGAAGTTTTTACATCTTCCCAGTCACGATATGGTCCCAGGTAACTGGCCCCATAAATTCCTGCGATGGGTCTGCCCTCAGTTGTGTAGCCGTCATTATTCAGCAATGGACGTTTGTCTTTACCAATATCCAGCACCCGGTTGCGGTAGTACGATAAGTTCGCATTCGTAGTCCATTTCAATGCGCCAACCAGGTTGCGGGTGGTGATCGAATACTCAAAACCACGGTTACGCATCGCACCGATATTTGCATAGTAGGAACCGAAGCCGGTAATCACAGGAAGCGGCATACTGAAAAGCATATTTTTGGTATGGCGGTAGAAGTAATCAACGCTGAGGGAAATGCGGTTGTTGAGTAACTCTGCATCAACCCCTGCGCCCCAGTCGGTTGTTTCTTCCCAGCCCAGGTTTGAGTTGGCGATTTTGCCTTCGGTGTAAGATGGTGAAACGGTAGAACCGCTACCCAATACATAAGATGAAGAAGTCAGCGTACTCAAAGCCAGGTAATTGGTAATTCCTGCATTACCAATAATACCCCAGCCACCACGGATTTTCAGGTCGCTGATGTATTTCTGTAATGGTTTGAAAAATGGTTCATCCGAAACACGCCATGCTGTCGACAAGGATGGGAATACCCCCCATTTCTTATCCGCACCAAATTTGGAGGAACCGTCGCGACGTATACTTCCCGTCAGGTAGTATTTTCCGGCGAAGTTGTACATCAACCTTCCAAAACTTCCGATCATTGCTTCACTATACCGGTTCGTACGCGCGTCTGTTTGTGCGTTCTGAACCGTAATCGCCTGATTTAATGTAGGAATAAGGTCAGTAGGATAATCGTATTTCATCATGTAGGCATCGCGGTATTTCGACTCCTCCACCGAGTAACCCGCAACCGCACTCACCGAATGTTTGCCAAGTTCGCGTTGGAAAGTCAGGAAGTTCTGAGAGTTCCAATACAACCTGTTTGTAGTTTCATTAATACCCTGCGATCTTGAGAAAGTCGCAGAAGCGGTCGGCACAGAGCTTGGATTGAAATAATCCCGTTCCCGATAGCGGTATTCGGTGTGAAACTCGGACCTGAATTTCAAACCTTTAATAATGTCGATCTCCGTATATAGCGTCGAAAGGTTTTTGAAATTCCGTCTTGCATCTTTTTTCTGAAACAAATGCAGCGGGTTTACGAAGAATGCGAAGTTCCAGTCCCAGGGATCCAGCAACGTATTTCCATAAAATACCGGCGTACCGTCCTCGGTTGTCGGGTTCCAGATCGGAGGCATGGCTACTGCATTGTAAAATGGATTGCTCGTGCTACCGCCTTCGGTGTTGGGAAGTACGTTCGAATTTTCGAGTGTCGGAGCCAGAAGTAAACCTGCGCGAATGCGTTCAGTAAGTTTCAAGTCGATGTTTGCACGGAACGAGATACGGTTGTAATCCGAATTCAATACAATACCTTTTTGGCCAAAATATCCACCCGAGATCATGTAGTTGACATTATCGGTACCACCTGACGCAGAAAGCTGTACATCTGTGACGCTACCTGTACGAGTGATCAGGTCCTGCCAATCGGTGTCATAAGGCATTTTGTAAATCGTGTCTGTAACCGTGATCCATCGGGGGAAAAGGTTGCCGGGAGCGGCCATACCTGCCGCGTTGCTGGAATATTTTTTCCAGTTTTCAATGCGTTTCTGGGGAGAATCAGTCCATTGCCATTGCGGCGCGTCCGGGTTATCCGTTCCAAAGTTCGGGTCTTCAACAATGTAAGCATTGGCGCGGGCGTCATCGAGGTATTGCAGGAAATCATTCCCGTGTAAAACATCGGTTTTATTGATCATCCGGTCGAAACCGCGGCTGGCGTTGATGCTGAGCGTTGGCTTGCCTTTCTTGCCTTTTTTGGTTGTGATCAGGATAACCCCGTTTGCCGCCTGTGTTCCATAAATGGCACTGGAAGAAGCGTCTTTCAATACTTCAATGGATTCAATATCGGCAACGTTGATCCCGTTCAGCGGGTTCTCTTCCTTATTAAAACCGTCTTTCAGTGGAAAACCGTCGATTACGATCAGCGGGTTATTGCTCGCATTGATCGAGCTCACGCCGCGTATCCGTATGCTGGTACCACCGCCAGGTGCAGTATTTGAATTCGCAATTTTAACGCCTGCCATCTTCCCGGCCATGGCAGCCGCGAAGTTAGACATCGGTTTATCTTTCAGGTCGCGGCTCGAAACAGAAGAAATGGCGGTCGAAACGTCGCGTTTTTTCTGCGTTCCGTAACCCACCACCACTACTTCGTCCAGCGCTTTCATATCCACTTTCAAAGAAACGTCCACCACGGATTGGTTGGTGATCGGTATTTCCTGGTTGATATAACCCACAAACGAATAGACGATTGAAACCGGACCATCAGGCAATGCAATGGAATACTTTCCATCAGTGTCGCTGATCGTGCCGCGTTGTGTGCCTTTCACGATGACGCTCACGCCGGGAAGCGGCTCCGACTTGTCATCGATGATGGTACCGGTGAGCGTTCTCTCGGCATTTTCAATCTCCTTAACCGTTTCACCAGGCTGATTGCTTTTTCTCAAAACAATGTGTTCTCCGGATACTTCGTACCTGATCTTCAACGGGTTGAGGAACTTGTCGAGAACGTCCGACAATTGCTCGCCGGCTGCTTCCAGGTTGAAATTATAATCCGGTTTGGTTAGGGTAGAGCGGTATGCAAATTTGACATTGGCTTTTTTCTCGATCGCAAGCAGCGTTTTGTCAAACGACTGGTTTTTGACCTGGATCTTCACCGTCCGGCTCAATACGCTTTGAGCTTTCATGGTATGCGCCAGCGATATGCCGGTACATAGCACCGCCAGGGTGAGCTGTAAAAGTGACCTTTTCATAAGCTGGTACAGAAAGGCTTGATTTAGTAGTTTTTTGTTCATTAATTTAAATAGGTTTTGTAATTGGAAATGCAAAACAATGGTGTCCGGTTGCCGCCGGTTGCCTCAAAAAATCCGGGACCGGTAATGTTGCCGCATTGCCGGTTCAATTTTTTGAAGATCACTGCATTAAGGTCCCTGCGGGTTGAGCATTGGTTTAGGGTTTAGGTTAACAATGACTTTATTCAGTACAGCCTTCGCCAATGAAAATCACTTCTCCATCGAGCACATTGTATTGTGCCTCCACCATCTTTCCGATCAGTTCAAGTTTCTCGAAAAGTGACTCGTCGGAAAGCGACATGTTCAGGCGGCAGTTTTTAAATGTTTCCTGATCGTAAATAACCCTGATCCCGTAGATTTCTTCCAGTCCGTCAAACACCTTCGAAATGGGCGTGTCGGTGTAGGTATAGGTTGCCAGCTGCTCCTTGGTGACCAGTGATTTTGGCTGTTCCACCAGCGAGCGCACAAGCTGAAGATCTTTCTTGGTATAAATAGCCCGTTGGTTCGGGGTCAGCGTCAAACCTTCCGATTCAACCTGTTCCTCCCCATTTTCCGTCAGATATACGCGCACACTTCCCGAGGTCACTTCTACTTTCACATCCATGCCATCCGGGTATGCGGACACTTTGAACTTGGTACCTAATACTCTGGTCGTAAGTCCATTGGCGAACACAAAAAAGGGCCGGTCAGGATTCCTGCCGACATTGAAAAACGCTTCCCCGTCCAGGTATACCACCCGACGGTCAGCCGATTCCATATTGTAGCGCACAGTACTGTTTGGCGACAATATAATGGAACTTCCGTCATCGAGTGTGATCGTTTTCGCCGTGGTTCCGTCGTTGGAGGAACGGATTTCCGACTCCGTTTTGAGAATGTTTTTAGCGAAATGCATCGGCGTTTCAGCGGGATTAAACCAAAGTGCGACGCCGATCAGGATCGCGATGGAAGCTGCTGCTGATAAGTATAAACGTTTTCTGTTTAAGGGGATCTCTTTCTCGAATGACACCTCATCCATGATCACCTGCCTCGCCAGCTCGATCTGGGAATCAGGGACTTCGGGGTAGAAATTGGAAAATCCGTGAATGAGGCCCGCCGCGTGGTCCATTAATCCGGATTGATGCGGAAATGCATTTCTTACAGCCTCCCAATGCGCATTACTGTCCGCGTCGGGGTTTTTCACCCAGCGAATAAAATGCTCATCATGTATAAAGTCCCGAAGTGTAAAATTTTCGTAATGCTCCATTGGGTTAGTTAACTATACCCTACAGATACAAGACCTTTTAAAACGTACTCAGTAAAATCACAAAAAATATTAAAATAATTACCAAGAGATTTTTTAAGTATGGTTTAAATGGTAAAAAGTTAGAGTTTGGGCGTAAGGTGGGCGTTTTGGGAAGTGTGAGATGTGAGATGTGAGATGTGAGATGTGAGATGTGAGATGTGTCGGGAAATTTTGTTTTAGAAGGCGTAGTAGAATACGATTGAGAGGAGTGAGGTGGTGAAGAATGGGAGCTCCGAACGGAGTTGCTGCATTGCCCGGTTTTGCAGGTTGCGCACGGATTGCTGGTTGATATTCATCATGCGGCCGACCTCTTCCGCCGAAAAATCGTGGTAATAACGGAGCTGGATCACTTCCTGCTGGCGGACAGGTAACTTTCGCAATGCTTCGTGAAGCAATGCGAGCTGAATCCGGTTGTGTTCGTCGGTGATCCAGCTGGTTTCAATGTCCTTTTCGGCCGGAAACCACTGTTCCGACAAATCACCGTCCATACTGAAAACGAAACGGTCCGATTCTGATGAGCGTACCAGCTTGTTTCTGAGGGACCTGTACAGGTAAAAACGCGGAGAATGCACCGATCCGAGGTCGCTGCGTTTGTTCCAGAGGTGCAGGAACAAATCCTGAATGCTATCCTGGACGAGTTCGTGGTTGGTGGAGATCCGGTAACCATAACGGAACAGGTCTTGCGCAAAATAACTGTAAAGCTTTTCGAAAGCTCTCGAGTTACCCTGACACATTTCTTTCCAATATTCCTGTTCCTCCAACATGGTTTTAACCGATCCCTAACTTGACTTAAATAAATCTAACAAACAATAAATGTAATAATTTAAAGACTTGCTGGCAATGTTCCTGAAATAATGTTAATTATTTCAAAATTTACTCACCACCACTCACAGTTCAGTCAGGAATCATGTACGTAAACCGCTATTTGTCGCCCGTCATCGTCTATTATTATTCGTGGCGGATGGTTTTATTTTCACTCTTTACAGGCTCCATGGCCATTTTTGTCTACGATTACCTGGACTGGAAATGGGTCGCTATTCCCTGGCTGCCGGTTTCTCTGGTCGGTACGGCCACGGCTTTTTTTGTAGGTTTTAAAAATAACCAATCTTACGACCGGAGCTGGGAGGCGAGAAAGGTTTGGGGCAGTATCACCAATCATAGCCGGTCTCTGGGCGCTGCGGTGAAGGCTTACGCAGCCAGTGGCACCGGAGTAAACGAGCCGGCCAGTCCGGAAGTGAGAGAGGTTCTTTACAGGCACATTGCCTGGCTGTATGCATTAAGGAATGCGATGGCTGCGCGTACCAGCTGGGAGCATGTGGACCGTGCTAGCAAGCGGCAGCGCGAAGCTCTGAATATGTCAAAAGTGGTTTGCGACGCGGAAATCATGCGGCATTTACCGGAACGGGAAACGGCTTACCTGAAAGGAAAAGGGAACATGGCCACCCATATTCTCGATTGCCAGTCGCAGCACCTGAACCAGCTCCGGCAAAGCGGCCGGATCGATGCCTACCAGCACGTTTCGCTGCAGGAACTCATTTCGCAATTGTATGACGAGCAGGGTAAAAGTGAACGGATTAAAAACACCCCGTTTCCGAGGCAATATGCGACGACGTCCAACCTGTTCATTTTTGTATTTATGACATTGCTGCCATTCGGGTTATTGCCGCAGTTTGTGGATCTGGGTGAGAAGTATATGATCCTGCTGATCCCTTTTAACCTGATCGTGTCCTGGGTTTTTATGTTTATGGAGTACGTCGGCGATATCAGCGAGAACCCGTTTGAAGGGTTGTTAAATGACGTACCGTTAGCTACGATCATCAGGAATATCGAGATCGATTTGAAAGAGATGCTCAACGATACAGAAATCCCGCAACGGGAGAAACCGAAAATGGGGATCTTATTTTAGAATCAGAGACAACATACGATTATGCAGATCAAATTTTATGCTCCTGAATGGGGCAATACGCTTCCTTTTGCGACTTTTTGCGAGAATGTAAAAGCTGCAGGTTATGATGGGGTTGAAATGGCTTTGCCTTTTGACCCAAATGAAAAAGACGCGATCCTGGAAGCATTAAGCGCCAATGGCCTGGAACTGATCGGGCAATACTGGCAGTCTTTTGAACGTGATATCGACAAGCATGCACGTAACTACGAAAAATACCTCCGAAACCTGATTGCCGCGAAACCGGTTTTTATCAATTGTCAGACCGGAAAAGATTATTTCTCTTTTGAGAAGAACAAACGACTTTTTGAGCTTGCGGATTTGCTTTCAAAGGATTCGGGCATCCCCATTATTCACGAGACGCACCGGGGCAAAAGCCTTTACGCTGCGAACATCACCGCGGACTACCTGACGCGTATCCCCGGGCTGCGCATTACGCTCGATATATCGCACTGGTGTAATGTACATGAATCCATGCTGGAAGACCAGGAGGAGGAAGTGGCCCTGGCTATCGGGCATACCAGTCACATTCACAGCAGGGTGGGGCATCCCGAAGGGCCGCAGGTGAATGATCCCCGCGCACCCGAATGGGCTGAAACGCTTGAAACCCATCTTAAATGGTGGGATTCCGTTGCTGCAATTCACAAAGCAAACGGGACGGTACTGACGGTAAACACGGAATTCGGGCCGGCTACGTATATGCCGGCAATGCCATACACCCAAACGCCGGTTGCGAACCAGTGGGATATTAATGTATTTATGATGGATCTTCTAAAAAAACGCTATCAGGGTGATTATTAACTAGCTATTTTACTACATTGTGTAAATTTAGTTTGATAAAGACCCTACTCAGCGAGATGAAATTCCAACGGGAAATTTATTCATTGTTCTTATTTCTTCTTTGCTTATCCCGGTTTACAGCTACCGGGCAGAATCTGAGCTTCCGCCAACTGACGACAAATCGGGGACTTTCGCAAAATCATATCGGGTCCATTTTAATGGACAAACAAGGTTTCATGTGGTTCGGGAGCGAAGACGGGCTCAACCGGTTCGACGGCTACACGTTCAAGCATTATAAAAACGACAAGGATAACCCGCACAGCATCGACGACAGTTACATTCAGGATATCCTGGAAGATAAAGCCGGAAATCTGTGGGTGGGGACTTCCAGCGGACTGAACCGGCTCAACCGCAAAAAGGATCGTTTTGAACACTTTTTTGCACCGTCAGCCGGACATAGCGTCAATGATATATTTCAGGACAGCAAAGGCAGGATCTGGCTGGGGACCAATCACGGCTTGTTTCTTTTCGATGTCGAAAAAAACTCACTTGAATTATTCCTTCGCGTTGACGAGAACCGCAAATTCAGGGCTCCGACAAACATCGCGACGATTACCGAGGACAATGCGGGTAATCTGTGGATTGGCAGTGAACGCGGGCTATACAAGTTTAACCATAAGACGGCCAGGTACAGTCGCTATCTAAAAGGGGATGATGAAAAAAGCCTGAAATCGGATTGGATCAAAGCTTTGTTTAAAGATGATAAAGGGGGGATTTGGGTCGGTACACGTGGGGGCGGATTGTCTGTATACCAGCCGGAAAGCGATTCATTCAAGACTTATTTAAATGAGCCGGGTAACCCATCCGGTATTTCCCACAGCGACATTTTATCTATTGCACAAAACCGCGACGGGAAACTCTGGGTAGGGACGGAAAACGGAGGTATCAGCATTCTTAACCAATCGACTGATGTATTCACAACGGTCCGGCACGTGGAAAACGACAATTCTTCCATCAGTGATAATTCGATTTACTGCATTTACCGGGATACGAATGATAATTTATGGGTAGGGACTTATGCCGGCGGCGTGAATTTCATGTCGCGGTTCAGTAAAAAATTTACCACATTTCGCAAAAGTCCCGACGGAAGCGGCCTCAACAACAACCTCGTACTTTCGCTTTGCGGCAACGAAGACGATAGCAAAATCTGGATCGGGACGGACGGGGGAGGATTAAACCTTTTTGACCGAAAATCAAAAACCTTTACTTCTTACCAGCACAGCGACACAGATACCAATACGCCCAGCAATAACTATGTGATTTCGGTAACACGGATTTCCGAGAACGTGCTCGGTCTTGCGTATCATATGGGCGGGTTTGACTTGTTTAATGTGGAAACGGGGAAGTTTGTGCACCACATGCCGGACCCAAACGATCCAAACAGTTTATCTGTCGCAGATGTGAACAATATTTTCAGGGACCGTGAAGGCGGGATCTGGCTGGGCACGTGGAAAGGAGGCCTTGATTTTTTTGACATCAAAACGGGTAAAATAACCCATTACCGAAACAATCCGCTGGATAAAACCAGCATCAGCGGGGACATTGTTACCAAGATTTTTCAGGATAAAAACGGCCGGATCTGGGCGGGCACTTTTGAGGGTTTAAATCTTTTTGATCCGATAAAAAAGAACTTCACCCGTTTTCAAAACCGCCACGGCGACGCCAATTCGATTTCCAATAACAAGATCCAGACGATCCAGGATGCCGACAATGGAAATCTCTGGATCGGCACGCTGGGCGGCGGACTCAACTATTTTGATGTGAAAAAGCAGGTTTTCGTGGCCTACACAGAAAAGGACGGACTCGCCAGTAATGTGATCCACAGCATCCTGGAAGACAAAAGCAACCACTTGTGGCTCAGTACGAATAACGGGCTCTCGAAGTTTTACCCCAAGACGAAGACATTCCGGAATTTCGGGCTCACAGATGGTTTGCAGGGCAGCGAATTCAAAAGTAACTCGTTTTACCAGACCAAAGACGGTGAAATGTATTTTGGCGGAGAGCGCGGTTTCAGCAGCTTTTATCCCGAAAAATTGATTGAAAACACCATTGTACCTCCGGTTTACCTGACCGATTTTCAGGTATTCAACAAGCCGGTTCCCATTGGTGACGAGCAATCCATTCTCTCCACGCAGATCAGCCTGGCCAAAGAGATCCGATTGACCTACGACAAATCGGTTATTTCCTTCGAGTTTGCCGCATTGAACTACAACATGCCGGAGAAAAATACCTACGCGTACCAGCTGGAAGGATTCGACGAAGACTGGATCCAGAGCGGCACCACGCGAAAAGCGACTTATACGAATCTGGATCCGGGTAAGTATGTTTTTAAGGTAATGGCGGCGAACAACGATGGGTTGTGGAATAAGGAGGAAATGAAGATCAACATTCACATTTCCCCGCCTTTCTGGAAAACGTTTTGGTTCCGAGCGCTCGCTGTAATACTCATTCTCGGGCTGATTTATGCGTTTTATCAAATAAGGATCAAGGTTATTGCGGAACAAAAAAGACTGCTGGTAAGGGAAGTCAAGGAGAGAACGAGCGAGATCATTCGTCAGAAACAGGAATTGCTTGATCAGTCCGGACATTTGAGAGAACTCAATCAAAAACTGCACATCCAGAACGAGCAGGAGCAACTTGCCAGGCAGGAAGCCGAAAAGGCCAATATGGCGAAAAGTGTTTTTCTGGCTACGATGAGCCACGAAATCCGTACCCCAATGAATGGGGTGATCGGCATGGCGATGCTGCTTTCGCAAACTGAAATGACGCCGGAGCAGTCTGAGTACACGGAAACGATCATCACGAGCGGTGATAGTCTGATGACCGTAATCAACGATATTCTGGATTTCTCGAAAATCGAGTCGGGAAACATGGAACTGGAAATGATCGACTTCGATCTGCGGGATTGCATTGAAGGTGTGCTGGATTTGTTTTCTTCCAAAGCAGCGGCGATAGGCCTGGACCTCGTGTACGAAATCGCGCCGGGAGTGCCGAACCAGATCATCGGTGACAGTCAGCGTTTGCGGCAGATCCTCATTAATTTGCTGGGTAATGCGATCAAATTCACACAGCAGGGCGAGATTTTTATCAGCGTGCAGCTTTCAAAAGGACCTGTGGACGATGAAAATTTTGAGCTGTATTTTGCCATTCATGACACGGGCATCGGTATCCCTGCCGACAAGCTGGACCGTCTTTTCGTAGCATTCTCGCAGGTCGATTCTTCGCATACGCGGAAGTACGGCGGTACCGGATTGGGACTGGTGATCAGCCAGCGACTGGTGCAGCTGATGGGCGGGCAAATCGGCGTGGAAAGCACTGTGAATAAAGGTACCTGCTTTCATTTTACAATTAATGCAAAGGTTAGCAATCAGTCGCTGAGACAATATGTGCTGATCAATACAACCGGAAACGAGGGGAAATCGGTACTGATCGTGGATGATAATATTACGAACCTGCGGATATTACAGGTTCAGATGGAACAATGGAAACTGGTACCGACGCTCGCATCTTCGGGCAGGCAAGCGTTGCAGATCCTGCAAAGCGGACAGCATTTTGATCTTATAATCTCGGATCAGCAAATGCCTGAAATGGATGGGATAGAACTGGCTGCTCAAATCAAACGGGACAATCCGGAGGTACCGATTTTCCTCCTGAGTTCCGTGGGCGACGATATGGCAAAAAGCCAGAAGGACCTTTTTTCAGCGATTCTTACCAAGCCCGTGCGGCACAATGTACTTGGTAAAATGATCCAGATGAAGCTCAAACCGCAGCCGGAAAGTTCTATAACTGTGCGGAAAGCAGCCTCAACCGATCTTTCAACAGACTTCGCCGTGCAGTTTCCGCTGGATATTCTGATGGCGGAGGATAACCTGATTAATGAAAAGTTATTTACCAAT
>NZ_JAJUXH010000025.1 GCF_021390245.1 Dyadobacter sp. CY323
CTTTAAAAACTCATCAGTCAACAAATCTTCTGGTCTCATAAACTGTGTTTTGTTAAAAGTAAAAAATCGGAGTTACAAACCCCGATTTAAACTTTACACAGATTTTGAGATAGTGTCCACTTTTTTCACATCACATCTCACTTTTCACATCTCACATCTCACTTTCCACATCTCACATCTCACTTTCCACATCTCACATCTCACTTTCCACATCTCACACCTAACCCCTATTTCAAACTCGCTTCCTGATGTTCTTTAACAAACTTTTTCTCACCGGCCGCGATGGGGATGAGTAGGTGATTTTCCGCTGGCGGAATGGGGCAATTGTATCCGTCGCTGTATGCACAATATGGGTTGTATGCTTTGTTGAAGTCCAGAACGTAGGTATTGTTCTTGATGTCAGTCGTTTTCATATCGATATAACGGCCACCGCCATATGAATCGACTCCGTTGGTTTTATCTTTGAAAGGGACAAAAAGGTAATCCTTGTATTTTGCCAGTTGCTGCAGACTGAGGCTTCGGTATACATTCAGCTTTTGCTTTTTGCCATTCACCCGGAATTTCAACGTGCCATATTTTACGTAGGTTTTATTAACGCCGCTATACGTGGGCATTTCAAAAGATTGGCCACGACTTTTTTCAAACTTTGCCACCACCCGATAGGCAGAGTCCGGCTCGTAGAATTGAAGAAAAGGGAGATCCGCTTTTTTCAGCGGGGAGTTTTCGGAATGCAAAAATTCCTTTTTGTAATTGTCCCGAAACGCCAGCGTTTCCCTGGAAAAATCCTGGGCACAGGTAAATGCGATTGGGAAAAGTAGTGACAGCAGTGTGTTGATAATGTACTTCATATTTGATAAAAGTAAAATCCGGTAACGTAATTACCGGATTTTTTTAATTAATGCGCCGGTATTTTACGAATTTTTGATTCGTCGATGTTAAAATGTTTTACTACCGCATTGTAATCATTGAAATCTACTGAGCCACCTGTACGTGCCGCAAAATCAGATGGAACAATGACTACTCTGAAAGTCTGGTTCTTTGTCCATTCATCTGCCAGTGTCGTCAGATCTACATTACCATCCAGAAAGACCGAAAAGTCGTTTTTGGTCTGGTCGAAGTTGTAAGTCAGCAACCCACCGGACGTAAAATAGGCAGTTTGTGGCAGCAAACGGTACGCTTTCATAGTTGTTCCACCGGTTGGCACGTCATTCCAGTGAACGTACACCAATACCGCATCCGATTCCAGAACAGTCACTTTCGCGTCTGCGTAATTCAGGCCGTATTCAAATTTATTGGCTGCGGTGAAATTTACATTTATTAAATCAAAAGTCGTGCCTGTAACGTCTATGCTACCTCCCTCAGGTCCCGGAGGTCCTTCGGGACCCTGGCAACCTTGAAAAAGCGCTACGAGAACGAGCAGCAGGGGGATGAGTTTTTTGTTCATGATTTGCTAAAATTAAATGAGAATTGAATTGAGATTTGTTTTTAGATTGAAATGCAATTATAAAGTTTAATCCCAGTCGGCCGTTAACTTTCATTAACTAAATGTCCCGCCACGATTCTTCTGAATAACATAGTCTGGAACTCAGACTTCCTGTATTTTATTGCTTTCATTCACAGTATAATAATTTGCGTTGCTAAAAGATAGATGTTACATTTCAGCGTAAACAAGCATTTTTTAACATATTTAAATAAACCGTCATGATTAACCGTAAAGCAACAGCCGTCTGGAAGGGTACAGGAAAAGAAGGATCTGGTACGATCAGCACTCAAAGTACTGTTTTGGAAAATACGCAATATTCATTCAATACCCGTTTTGCAGAAGGTAAAGGAACAAATCCTGAGGAGCTCATTGCAGCAGCCCACGCGGGATGTTTTGCCATGAAGCTGAGCTTTGAATTGAATGCAGCCGGTTTTACTGCCGATGAATTGAATGCAACCGCTACTGTTTCACTGGATCCGGCAAAAGGCCAGGTGGTAAAAAGCGCCATTGAACTTACGGCAACAATCCCGGATATCTCTGCGGATCAATTTGCACAGATTGCGGATAAGGCTAAAAAGGAATGTCCGATTTCACAGTTGCTGAATGCAGAGATCACGCTAAACGCTACTTTGGCCTAGTTTCCTGACTGTCGTGGTTGCCGCGGTCGCGGTCGCTGCCGTCGCCGTTCGCCGCCGTCGTTGGTGTTGTCACCAACGACCGCCGCGGACCGCCGTCGACCGCCGCGGACCACCAACTACCGCCGTTGCGACATCATTGTTGTTGGTGACAACACCAACAACGGCCGTTAGGCCTAAATAAACAGGTCGCTCGCGATGCGATCTGCGAAAAGCTTCCCGGATTCTGTCAGTATCAACGTCTCTGAATCCTCCCGAATCCAGCCGAAATCCTTTATCTTTTCGAGCTCGGTCCGCTGGGTAGAAAAAAACTTTCCTTCGGATAGCAGTTCCAGTTTGTCTTTATTAACGCCCCATTTGGTTCTCAGGCCAGTCAGCACATATTCATTCGTTTGGTCGGCAGCAGACAAAATTTCCAAAGTCGCCGGAATCACATTTTCATGAATTGCTTGAAGGTATTTCGCATTGTTTGCGACGTTAAATGCTCGGCTAATGCCATTATATGAATGCGCGCTGGGGCCGACACCGAGGTAGGGGCGCTGTTTCCAGTATGAGCTGTTATGCCGGCTATATTGCTCGTTCCTTGCAAAATTGGAGATCTCATATTGTTCGAAACCATTCTCGGCCAGGGTTTTCACGAGTATCTCAAATTGCTGCGCAGCAAATTCTTCGTCGATTGGTTTAATTTTCTTTTTCTTTAACCAGCTCCCAAATGCGGTTTGCGGCTCGATGGTAAGACAATAGGCCGAAATGTGCGACACATTCAGCGAAAATGCTTTTTGCAGATCACCATGAAGGATACTATGGTCCGGTGCCGGAATGGCGTAAATCAAGTCAATGGAAATATTTTTAATCCCTATGTTGCGAGCTGTGTTTACACAATTTTCAGCTTCAAAAGCAGAATGGATACGGTTTAAGAAAGTCAGGTGGGCGTCGTTAAAACTCTGGATCCCGATACTTAGCCGGTTTATTCCGGCGTCGAAGAGTTGTTGTAATTTCGTCTCGCTGAGATCGTCCGGATTCGCTTCCAAGGTGAATTCGGGATCGGAAATGACTTCAAAATGCTGCCGGATCGTTTGCAATATCAATTCCAGTTCGGACCGGTCCAGCATGGATGGGGTCCCGCCTCCGAAATAGACCGTTTCAATAGGTGCAGCGGAAAGGTACGTTTTCTGCAAAACGATTTCGCGTGCTATCGCTTCAACAATAGCACGCTTATTCGCAATATTGGTACTGAAATGGAAATCACAATAATGGCAAGCTTGTCTGCAAAAGGGAATATGAATGTATAGATGCATTACCTGGAATTTTTCTGCCACTCCCAGCCGATTTTCACACCAGCCCAGAGGTTATCTTTTGGAGCGCCGTTATAGTAACGGTTTCCGAATGCATTCAGGTCATAACCCAGGCTGTAAATGCCCGCATTCACTTTTTCGGCGGAGGCAGAAAGTTCGCTGTAAAAATGTTGTCCCCAGCTTTTCTTCCAGCTCACCCTTGCAATCCACTGGTTATAAGGTGTGTTTTTCACGGTGTTCGCATCATTTAAATAAAACGAACCACCATGCTGATAGGTAACGAATGCAGAAAATCCATATCTGAATAATGCATCAAGCCCCGAAGTTTGAGAAAACCGCGGGATTCCGGGGATCAGTTTTCCACTCAGGTCTACTTCCGCAGACTGGAAGTTTTCAAATGTGTATTTGGTATACGTTCCGGTATTCCACAGTTTCAGCATAACAATGGAACGCGGATCTGAAATGATGTCGTAAGCGACACTCCACTCCATTCCTTTTTGCTTCGTTTTTCCTGCATTAATAAAGAATTCCGCGCCTCCCTCGTTGGTCCGTCGTACGATTGTTTCCCGTAGTCCGAAGTGATAAAGGCTGAGTTCACCGGTGATGCGTTTGCCGGTTCTGCGGATACCTACTTCGGTATTTGCACCTTTTTCAGCTTCCAGGTCCTTTCTGAAACCACCTGCGGATGGTCTGACTTCCTGCAAAGTTGGGGGAGAGAAACCTCCGCTGTAAGACGCTACAACCGCCCAGTTTTTTGCAATAACCTTGTTTGCGGCGAATCGGGGGGTAAATATTCCATCAAAGGTTTTTTGGTCTTTATTATATGGAAGTTCGAAAAAGCGCTCGTATTTATATTTGGACGTATTGTAGCTTACTCCTGCACTTAATGTTAAATCGGTAAAGAAAACAGCTTCAATCTGGCTGAAAATGGATAAGTTGGTGGTTCGCAGATCTTCTACAGTTTGCTGTTCGCCTGGCAAGCCACCTTCATTCTCATAGTTTCTCTGGGCCGATTTTCCATACTGCCATTCAAAACCGCTGGTCCAGTTTGTTTTAATACCACCGATTTGTGAACGGTTTTGCCAGATATTTCTTCCGCCAATGCCATTTTCATCACGCTTTTCATAATTGGTAATGAAGGGGTTCGCAAAATCGGTGTATGTCAGGTAAAGTGCGGTCGATTGTGTCCAGCTGTCTGAAAGGGGAAGTGTCAGATTTCCCCCTAGCAATGCCAGTTTTGAATAAATAGCCGCATGCTGAATTTCGCTTCCGGGAACGGTTGGCGTCGGCTGACGGGCAAGTTTTGGATTTGTCTGATATTGGGCCAGGTTGATACCTCCGGGAGTTTTGTAATAAAGGTCGGAATACATTCCCAGTAAGGATAATGTCGCTTTTTCGCCGATTTTAGAGGATGAAGTAAAACGTATCGCATCACGCGCCATGGAACTGTGGTTGCGGTAACCATCCTGCTCACTATGTCCATATTGCACGGAAATATCTCCTAGCTGAATGGTGGAATTCCGGCTTTGAAATCCGTATTTCCCAAAACTCACACTTTGCTCGATCCTATTTTGAGCTGCATTGTCTGAATGACTCTGCAAAAGTACTACGCCACCCGTACCTGCTCCATATATGCTGCTTCCCGGGCCTTTGATGATCTCCATACCCTGCACTGCGCTGTAATCCAATGAATTGAGAGGGGTATTGCCGCTCGCATCGGTAAATGGAATGCCGTTCCAGTAGAACTTTACATTTCTCACACCAAATGGGGAACGGATAAGACTGCCGCGCACGGAAAAACGGTAACTGCCCGGCGAGCGCTCCTCCATTTTTACGCCCGGGATGGTGCTCACCGCATTGGCCCAGGTATTGGTGGAAAACCGCTCTAATGTTCTGGAAGTGAGCAGGCCAATGGTTGCAGTGGTGGTGAGAGGATCCGCTTTTGATTCAAATGCATTTACAGTGATCTCATTCAAATCGCGCGCTTGAAGGGTATCTGTTTCTGTTTGCGTTAATCCTGTTTGCGCGAATCCCGGATTAGTAAGAACTAGAAACGACGATAAAAGGCCAGGAATGGAAAATTTCAACATAGAGATTAAACAAATGTCAATAAAGTACAACTTCACTTATAAGCAACCGATTCGGTCAGGCTACTTGCAATTTAACCCTACATACCAAGTCGAAGTTCAAATTGTGATCCTTGAGTATTAAATTCTACAAACAGGCTTGTTTGCCGCGTATAGTGACCTGGTAAGATTTTTGTATGTATACGTTTGTAAATGAATTTGAACTAAAGATTATACCAAACAAGAACCAAGACTATGAAAAAGATCACTTGGATGGTGTCAACCATCATGTTAATGGGCGCACTTACTTTCACAAGCTGTTCAGAAAAAACAAAAGACTCTGCCAACGAGACCGTTGAAGAGGCCAAAGATGACATGGAGGATAATGTAGCTGACGCGAAAGCGGACATAAAAGAAGCCGGAAACGACTTCGAAGCTAAGGTTAAAGAAGATAAGGCCTCATTGAAAGAGGATATCGATGATGCAGTGGCAAAATTGGACCGGAAGATTGAAGAGGCTGACGCCAAAATGGACAAAGCTGCTGCCAATGAAAAAGAGAAATGGAGAGATCGCAAAGCAGAATTGAACAAAGAAAAGGATGAACTTAAAGCTTCATGGAAAGAAGTAGAGAATGAAACTGCAGATAAATGGGATTCATTCAAAGCCAAAACTCAGGAAAAAATAGCAAAAGCCAAGGCTGAAATAAAAGACTAAGGATTATAAAATAGGGTTAGAAATTTGGAAAAATGCTCCTTCTGGGAGCATTTTTTTATCTTCTGGGTAGATGGATTTCCGTCATCATACATCTGGCAGAGCCGCCGCCATTGCTTTCAATCACCGATAGTTCCGTGTGCACGATTCGCGCATAATCGCTCAGGACCTGTTTCTGTTGTTTCGTGAGAGATTCGTTAGCTTGTGTAGACATCACCAGGAACTTGTCACCGAGTTTATTTCTCACCATCAGCATGTTACCCGCGAAACGAAGTACCTGGTCAAAAGTGATTTCTACAATGTATTTGTTTGTTTCTTCCAGCGCAGCCCGCACCAGCTGTCTTTCATCAGGATCTTTAATGGCATCCAGGCACACCACCGCGAAAATATCCCCGATGCACATGAGGACATTGGTATGATAAATCGGTTTGCCGTTTTCATCCGAGGCAGAAAATGCGATGATTTCATATCCCAGCGCATCGGCAAATGCATGAAGCGGTTCCAGATGGGTGCGCGGCGAAAGGCACGCATAAGCGATTTTATATCTCCGGTCGAAAACCATGCTTCCGGTGCCTTCCAGAAATTTGTCTTGTTCCTCAAAATAGGTCAGGTCGATGATTTCTTCGACTTTGAAATCTTTTCCGAGCGCCTCGATGATTTCCGGGCGCCGTTCAGTGCGCCGGTTTTCTGCCATCATCGGATATAATACAACTTTGCCGCTTTGATGGAACGATACCCAGTTGTTGGAAAAAACAGCGTCCGGGCTCAATACTTCTTCGGTATCTTCAAAAATGGAAAGATCCAGCCCTACGCGTTCGAGCTGATCAACCATCAGATCAAATTCCTCCTTTGCCAGTTGATGCGTTTGTTTGAGACTATTTTCAAGATCCTCCTTCTGAAATTCGTTGCTCTCGGCAGTTTGTGCATTAAAGCCAAATTTAACCGGCCTGATCATCATGATCCGGGACGTGGATTGCGGCTGAATCTGTGCAGATGAGGTAATAATTCGCATAGGAGTTGGTTTTAGATTGACTTGGTAAGTCTTAAGACTAGTCAAGTCCTGGTCTAATTTACGATTTTAAAATTCGCGCAGCAACGGCATGCTCATACAATGTGACCCGCCACGCGCGCGGGATAGTTCTGCGGAAGGAAGCATAATGAACGTATCCGTCAAATTGTCTGGCGAAAGCTCCCCTGTTTCAAACTTTTCCAGCAGATCCCGTGCACTAATGGCATTGAAACCTTCCCGGCGAAAAGCCTCTAATGTCTTGTCATTTCGATCGTATCCGATGACGACACCATCTCTTAATGCCAGTAAATTGCAGGAGTCGGTCCATTGTTCGCGCTCGCCATATGGAAATTCATTTCCGCCCGAATAAATAAAACGAACGGGTTCTGTACTTCCCAAATCTTCGGTGCTCACTTCTGCCAATAAATCTTCCAGGTTTTCTATTTCCCGGGGTTGCTGTTCGCTTCCTTTCCTGAACTGGAGAATGCGGAATTCCTTATTACTATCTGTGGATGCGAAAAAATGCAGCACATCCTTTTTCCTAGCCTCGTCACCCACTCTCGCCAGGGATCCGAGCAAAACCCAAATATTCTTTTTTACCTGTGTAAATATGGTGTCAATGTGCATATAGTCCCTTTTTTTAGGGATTTTGATGATTGAGATCTTTTCAACCACATTCTTTTCAAACAGGATTTTCATAACCTGCTGCGCCGCATATAAAGATGTTCTTTCGCTGCACCCGATCAGCAAATGGTTCGGTGCTACCATCATCACGTCTCCACCTTCTAACGTACAACGCTGAAAATCACTGGCTTTTTCGTCATCGGGCAATAAAAAATGCCGTTCATTTTCAGGTATTTCAATGAGGTTTTTGCGGATATGTGCAAAAAGGGGATGGTAAAAAAATACAAATTGGGCCAGAATGGATTCGCGGGTCCGGGCTGTTTTGGCAGGTTTGTTGAGCAGAATATGGTCATTGATTACGATCCCGATATCTCTTGTGAAAATCAGGTTTGGCACCGGCGCGAAAAGCATCCGTTCATCCGAGTAGGAACCGGAGATGAATATCTTGGCCAGCTCATTCGGATCGTAGGTATTTAATTCTTCCTGAATGTGGTAGGGGCATCGCTCGATCCCACAAATGGCCGAAGTCAGCTTCACCCGCGTCTGGTCGTCTTGAAGGATTTCACTTAATAACCGCTGAATTTCGACTACGCGGTCAGAGGAGAAATAATTTTCGGATCCCGGGATGTAGAAAGATCTTCCGCGGTCTTTGTCAATTTCGCTCAGCCTTCCCTTAATTTTCTCAGGATCAAGAAAATACAGGAGTATTTTGACGTAGAAATCGTATTCATCTCGTCGCATCGTATCGAGGTGTACAATGTCTTCAAACAGCCAATCCTGGGCTTTACTCGGTACGACTTTACCTAATCCACGATCGGGACTGTGAATAAGGAGCCTTTTCAGCGTGCCCGTTTCGGACGATACTTGAATAGGAAAATCGGATGATGGGTTTGTTGTCATGAATGAAGTGTTGAAAAACCGTAGCCCGCAAAGTAAATGTTTCTTTTTTAATAAAACAGGGTTCAGTACAACTGCCTGGTGCTGTGACTATTTCATTTATAAATATGGAATGAACGGGAACAAGGCGTCTTTTAAAAAGGTTGTAGAATATATGTGGTTCACGCATTTGGGCGTTTTGCTTCATTTTCTTTTACGGGCAAAGCGTGTTACTTTTGCGGTAAATTTCCACGAACTATATTCTAAGTATAAAATCAATTATGCTCTCTATTAATGACTTACGTGCCTCAGTTGAAGGTAAGGAAATATTAAAAGGCATCAACCTGGAAGTGAAGCCGGGTGAAGTGCACGCGATAATGGGGCCAAACGGTTCGGGAAAAAGTACCTTGGCGTCGGTTTTGGCAGGCAGAGAGGAATATGAAGTTACTGGAGGAAATGTAATCTTTGACGGTAAAGAGATATTGGAAATGGCACCCGAAGAAAGGGCTGCGCAGGGTATCTTCCTTGCGTTTCAATATCCGGTAGAAATTCCAGGTGTAACAACCATCAACTTTCTTAAGACAGCGGTTAATGAAATCCGCAAGTATAGAGGTGAAAGCCCGCTGGACGCTGCGCAGTTCCTGAAAATGGTTCGCGAAAAAGCCAAGTTGGTGAGTATGAACGACTCTCTTCTGAAAAGAGCTTTAAATGAAGGATTTTCGGGTGGTGAGAAGAAAAGGAATGAAATTTTCCAGATGGCCGTTCTTGAACCTAAGCTGGCTATCTTGGATGAGACCGATTCAGGTCTGGATATAGATGCTTTACGGATTGTAGCAGAAGGAGTTAACTCACTTCGTTCGCCCGATCGTGCAGCGATTGTTGTGACCCATTATCAGCGTTTGCTCGACTACATCGTACCCGATTTTGTTCATGTTCTTTACAAAGGCAGGATCGTGAAGTCCGGCCCGAAAGAGCTGGCTTTGGAGCTGGAAGAAAAGGGTTATGATTGGATCAAGGCAGAAGTTGAAGCAGTAAGTTAAGTATCAATTACGTATCAATGAGTACCGAAACAATAGATTTAAAAACCAGGCTGATCACCGATTTTCACGCTCGTGAATCGGTAATGAATGGCGAGGCTTCTTCGGAATTTCACCAGAAAAAGCGTGCTGCATTAGCCGAGTTTGACCGGTTGGGCTTCCCGACTATTCGTCATGAAGAATGGAAGTACAGCAATGTAAAAGATCTGATAAGTGCTTCGTATAACTTTGGAGCGGAAGGTTCAGTAGGTTTTGCGGAACTGGAAGACCTGAAAATTCCTGAGCAGGATGCGAACATTGTTTATTTTGTGAACGGACATTATTCCGCCGAGCTTTCCAGATTTGTTTCTTCTCAAACCGAAATTACAATAAGCTCTCTTTCAGAAGCCTACAAAAAAACTCCGGCACTGGTCACTTCTTATTTCGATGAGCTGACAAAAGGCGGGCAGGATGCATTTACTGCTTTGAATACGGCATTTGCCCAGGATGGTATTTTTATTCATGTTCCTGATAATCAGTCGGTAACCCATCCTGTTATTCTTCGTTTTGTAAGTGACGCAAGAGTTCAGAATGTGGGGAGCCAGCCTCGTAACATTATTGCAGTGGGCCGGAATTCATCGTTGAAACTGGCGGAGGCTTTCAGGACATTGGGTACAGAAAGATCATTTACAAATGCGGTTACTGAGATTTATGTGGGCGAAGATGCAAATGTAGAGTACTATAAAGTACAAAATGAGAGCGACAATGCCTATCACATCGGTACCACACAGGTGCGCATGTCAGATCGTTCCCATTTTTATGCGGGAACTGTCACATTGAATGGGCGTTTTACCAGAAATAACCTGAACATTGTGCTTGACGGTGAACGTTGTGATGCACATATGTATGGACTTTATTTCCCTGATGGCACGCAGCATGTTGATAATCATACAGTAGCCGATCATTGCAAGCCCAACTCGGAAAGTAACGAGTTATATAAAGGAATTTTGAGGGATAGGGCGAAAGGTGTTTTCAACGGAAAGATCTTTGTTCGTCCCGATGCCCAGAAAACGAATGCATTTCAATCCTGCAAAAACATCGTTCTCTCACCGGATGCAACGATGAACACCAAGCCGCAACTTGAGATATTTGCGGATGATGTGAAATGTTCTCATGGAACGACAACCGGCCAGATTGATGAGGAAGCATTGTTTTATATGCGTTCCCGGGGGATTTCCCGGCCCGAGGCAATGGCGCTGTTAATGTATGCATTTTGTGCGGACGTGGTTTCTCAGATTAAGATCGATTCCATAAGAGAATATCTCGAAGGTGTGATCGCGAAAAAATTGGCATCCTGAAATACCCGGCTTGTCCGGCAACTATTTATTGCAACCCAACCTATGCGGCCCAACCTTCAATTCTTTGGGTTGGGTTTTTTTCTAAAATATGATTTCCGATGAGCAATACTCTTGATATAAATTCAATACGGAATGATTTTCCGATCTTAAACGAAGTGGTGAATGGAAGGCCGCTGGTGTATTTCGATAATGCGGCAACTACTCAGAAACCCAGACTGGTACTCGATGCATTGTCGGGCTATTACGAGCATTATAATGCCAACATTCACAGGGGAATACATCATCTAGCTGAAAAGGCGACTTCTGCTTTTGAGCAATCGAGGAAGCGTTTACAAGCGTTTCTGAACGCGGAGTTTTCTGAGGAAATCATTTTTACTTATGGCACAACCGATGGTATTAACCTGGTCGCATCCAGTTACGGGAGGGCATTTTTGAAGGCAGGGGACGAAGTGATTATCTCGACCATGGAGCATCATTCCAACATTGTTCCGTGGCAAATGCTTTGTGAGGAAAAAGGGTGCATTTTAAAAGTTATCCCCATTAACGATGACGGCGAGATCCTGATGGACGAGTATGAAAAGCTGCTAACAGAACGGACCAAATTTGTTTCTGTGGTACATGTTTCAAATTCATTGGGTACGATTAATCCTATTAAAGAGATTATCGAAAAAGCACATGCTGTTGGCGCAAAGGTCTTAATTGACGGCGCACAAGCCAGTTCTCACCTGGAAATTGACGTGCAGGATTTGAATTGTGACTTTTACACTTTGTCATTACATAAGATCTACGGGCCAACCGGAATGGGCATTTTGTATGGCAAGAGAGATTTACTGAACGCGATGCCGCCTTACCGCGGGGGCGGGGAGATGATTAAAGAAGTGACGTTTGAAAAAACCACTTACAACGAGCTGCCATATAAATTCGAAGCCGGTACGCCTAATATTGCGGATGTAGTAGCTGCGAAATATGCATTGGATTATGTCGATAATTTGGGCAAAACCAATATCGCAGCTTATGAAAATGAGCTTTTGAAATATGCGACGGAGGCAGTTAGTGAAATTGCCGGTCTGAGGATCATTGGTAAGGCCAAAAACAAGGTTAGCGTTCTTTCTTTTGTGATTGATGGCGTTCATCATCAGGATATCGGCGTGCTTTTGGATCAGCAGGGAATCGCCGTCCGTACGGGTCACCATTGTACACAACCCTTAATGAACCGATTCAATATCACCGGAACCTCACGTGCATCTTTTGCTGTTTATAATACGATCGAAGAAATTGACAAGCTCGTCGTGGGCCTTCATAAGGTGAAGAAAATGCTTGGATAATTTTTCTTAAATTGACCCAGCCAGGTTCTACATATAAACCAAACTATATACACATATGCCCAACACAGTACAGGAAGCAAAGCGTTATCTAGATAATGCGAAGGAGATTTTAAGAGAAAAGGCTAAGAAGGAAGATGGTTTTTATCATGACAAAAAGTATGTGAAGTTAGCAGGACATGCCGCGTATACAGGGGTTCTGGTTGCGTTAGATGCTTTGTTTGAGAATAAAAACAAAGGTCGCAAAAATGTTGAATGGTATTTAGAAAAAATAGGAAGGATGGATAGAAAGGCTTTGGCTTCTTTCAATGCCGCCTATGATACGCTTCACTTAGCAATGGGCTACGACGGCAATACTGCCGCTGATGTTTCGACAGCCGGAATAAAACTTGCTGAATCACTTATTAATTGGGTTGAGACAAGAACGACCGTTGTGTAATTATAAACACCGTTGGATAATTTAGAATCAATGACGATAAACGAGATACAGGACGAACTAATTTCGGATTTTGAATTGTTTGATGATTGGGAGAGCAAGTACGAGTACATTATAGATCTCGGAAAGCAGTTTCCCCCTCTTGAAGAACAATACAAAACCGAAGAAAATATTATTAAAGGTTGCCAGTCCAGAGTTTGGCTCAATGCTTATATGGACGGGGAGCTTTTGAAATTTGAGGCGGATAGTGATGCCATTATCGTTCGGGGATTGGTGAGTATGCTTGTCAAAGTGTTATCTGGCCATACTCCTGAAGAAATAGCGATGGCCGATCTATATTTCATGGAGAGGATCGGACTACACCAACATCTTGCACAGACGAGATCGAATGGATTGGCGGCGATGTTGAAACAAATGAAAGCGTACGGTTTTGCTTTTCAGGCCAAATCGATCAATGTATAAGGATTAATTTTTAGTCGAAAATGTCAGAATCAGAATTAAAGGAAGAAGTAGTAAAAGCCATTAAAACCGTATATGACCCGGAGATCCCGGTCGATGTGTACGAGCTGGGACTGATTTACGACTTGAAGGTTTTTCCGGTAAATAATGTATTTGTATCAATGACCCTGACATCTCCTTCCTGCCCATCCGCCGGCACATTACCGGGAGAAGTAGAACAGAAAATCAGAGAAGTGGAAGGTGTAAATGACGTAAGCGTCGAACTCACTTTCGATCCGCCATATACCACCGAAATGATGTCGGAAGAGGCAAAACTGGAACTGGGTTTCATGTAGATGACTTTGGCTATCGATAGTATAAGCGAAAATAAAAGGCTAAAAGCTAACTGCTAAAAGCTCCAAGACAAACAATAACTTTAAACAATAAAGAATATGTATCCACCACAATTAGTGGCTCCGATGAAAGCCGAATTGGTAAATGCAGGTTTTCAGGATCTGACATCGGCCGAGGAAGTTGATAACTTCATGCAAAATACAAAAGGTACTGCGTTGGTAGTGATCAATTCAGTATGTGGTTGTGCGGCAGGAGCTGCACGTCCGGGAGTGAGAGCTGCATTGTCACGCAGCGAAATTAAGCCAGATCATCTTGCTACTGTTTTTGCTGGCGCAGATCTGGAAGCTACTGCTAAAATGCGTGAGTATACCTTGCCATACCCACCTTCGTCACCTGCGGTTGCGCTTTTCAAAGACGGTGAGTTGATCCATTTCGTTGAGCGTCACCACATTGAAGGACGTTCTGCGGAAATGATCGCACAGCATTTGCAAATGGCATTCGAAGAATTTTGCGCTGAGGAAGCATAATCCTTTCGGCTTCCATTACTAATACGGCTACTTTCGATAACTTTGAAAGTAGCCGTCTCTTTTAGATACTTTCAACTACGTTCACATGCGAGGACATCTTTTTTCAAAATATATTCCGCCGGAGCAAAATGCGAACAGCAAGTTTGACCAGCTTTTTGACATTTTTCAGCAGTTGTTATTAATGACTTCCGGAGATGTGAGTGAGGCCATGTCCTGGCTCAGCGAATTGGACCGTCAATATACACTCACCAATGATTCGTATGGGATCGGCGATTTTTTTGATGATCTGAAAAAGAAAGGATACATCACCGAAGAAAAAGAAGACGGAAAAAGTCGGATCGTGATGACGCCGAAAGCAGAGAAAAGCATTCGTAAAAGTGCTTTGGATGAGATCTTCGGAAAGTTGAAGCGATCAAAAACCGGCGGCAATCACCATACGCCCTATATGGGAGTGGGAGATGAACTGAGCAGCGATATTCGTGATTTTCAGTTTGGCGATACGCTCGACCAGATTGCCATGACGGAATCCATTAAGAATGCGCAGGTAAATCACGGGATCGGCGATTTTATGCTGATGGAAAACGACCTGGAAGTGGTTGAGCGTGAGCAAAAAACGACTACCGCGACGGTCGTGATGATCGACATCAGCCATTCCATGATCTTATACGGAGAGGACCGCATTACGCCTGCTAAAAAGGTAGCACTGGCATTAGCCGAGCTGATCCGGAGCAAATATCCAAAAGATTCATTGGACATCATTGTGTTTGGAAATGATGCCTGGCAGATTCAGATCAAGGATTTACCGTATCTGGAAGTGGGGCCTTATCATACCAACACAGTGGCCGGCCTCGAACTTGCGATGGATATTCTTCGGCGCAAAAAGACCCGTAACAAACAGATTTTCATGATTACCGACGGAAAACCGACTTGTTTAAAAGAAGGTATCCGGTATTACAAAAATAGTTTCGGGTTAGATCGGAAGATCATCAATAAAACACTGACACTTGCCGCGCAATGCCGCAAGCTGGATATTCCGGTCACAACCTTTATGATTGCGACCGATCCTTATTTGAAGCAATTTGTTCAAAACTTCACTCAGGTGAACAATGGGCGTGCGTATTATAGCAATTTGCAGGGTTTGGGAGGTTTTGTTTTAGAAGACTTTCAACGCAACCGCAGAAAAAACGTCAAGTAAGCTTTCACTTTTTGCCAACTGAAATCATGTTGGCAAAAAGTCGGTAAGCACCCGTTACGCCGGCCGGTAATTCCCTGAAAAACGACAAACCTGTGTAAATGTAATGCCCTTTCCCATATTGGGCGTAGAGTACACTGCCTTCTTTCGGTGATTCGCCTTTATCGTTTCCTGAAAATAATGCCTGATAATTCTTTTTATCCCAATTTGACGCGAAGTAAAGTCCGCGCTCCTGGATCCATCCCTGAAAATCCTTCTCAGTAATTTTGTTCGGATAGTTTAGGAGCGGGCTTTCAGGGATTAATGGACGCATTTCTGCATCTTCTTCAGTAATCCTGTCCCTGCCAAGTTCAATGTTAAACGGGCCGATCTGCTTTACTTTTTGACCCGGAATGGTATATTGGACAATCATCGTACCCCCATTTTTAACGTAATCCATCAGCTTTTCCTGATAATTGGCCAGATAACCTTCGGTATTATATGCCCGAACGCCCACCACAATGGCATCGTATCCTGCGAGATCTTTGGACAAACCAGCCTCATTCAGCATAGTCACCTGGCAATCCATCTGGCGTAATGCAGTGGGAACATCGTCGCCGGCGCCGGCAATGTACCCGATGTTCTTCGCAGTGACTTTTACATCCACTTTTGCCAGTCTCGCCTCTGCTGTCGGAAAAATGGTTTGACTGGGAATATGGTGGTAGGCAATGGTTTTGATCGATTTATCAAATGTTTTACCCTCTACGGTCGCAATCGCTTTTAATGTAACTTCCTGATTTCCGGTTGGTGGCGTAATCGCGAATGTGAAATATTGTTGCTGATACTTATTTGTAAATTGAAACTCAGCCGATTCCGGGACCGATTTCCAGCCAGCTGCAAGTTGCGGGCGAATGGAACCTTTCACATTCTGGCGCTGCGCCTGAACCAGCATCGTCACGTTTTTAGGCTCCATGGTTGGGAAAATGTAAACGGGCTCAGTAATCGTGGCGGTAATTGCCGGCCTGATTTCAAATGGCCGGTAAATTTCACCTTCGGCGGGATCTGCAAATTTGTAAATCCAGGGACGGCTGACCGTAAATGTCTGACCACCAATCTCAAAACGGAACATTGTTTTTGTCCCGGGCCTATTTTCGGGAAATCCGATATCCTGCTGATTATCAATTTGAAAAATGCCTTTGTCTAATGGTTTTTCGAGCCAATACGGCTGACTGATTTTCAAATCTGCCGGCAGCGTTGTATTGATCGGATAGGTGTATAGGTTATTTGGGTCGAGATTTAGATTTAACGTCGTATCGCTCGCGATCCCGGTGTAACGCATGGAAAGTAACTTCACAGGAAAGTTGGACCTTTTAGTAATGGAAACGCGGATCGACGTTTTATCACCTGCAACTGCTGAATAATCGTCCGGATTCGTTTCAAACCAAAGACCTGCGCATTGCAGGATCAAATCCTGAACCTCTTCCTTTTTCGCTTTCATGTACATGTTGGCCGAATCCAGCCGAAGCAATTCTGCATGTACTTTCAGCAGGTCCGGAATGGAGGCAGACGGGTTACTTACTGAAAAACTTTTTATGGTTTGCGAAATGAGCGCCTGCGTTTTTTCACTTCCCTTAATCCGTTTCCAGGAAATATCAACACCGTCAAAAAGCCCTTTTTCAGCTTTTTGGCCAACTTTATGTAAAAAATAATCCGTCCGTTTCCCTCTCTGTGGCGAACTTCCAAATCCCTGGCTTTTGTGCTGGCTGCGACTTTCCGCTGCGATCTCCGTATAAGATTTACCCAAAATGGAATTATAACCGCCGATTTCAATGGAGATGTACGAGCTCTTTTCTTCGGTAGGTGTATCGTTGGTGAAATTGGGCGTGTAGCTATTCCAGACCAATCTTTTTGCCTGCCACGGTTTCACAAATTTCAATTGGTCCGGGTAGGATTTCGGATCGGCGGCTAATGCAAATCCTTCTTCCGCGAGGTACGCCGAAGTTTGATGGTGACCATGACCAGCGCGCGGATCCGGTGGAAACCGGGTAATGATCACATCCGGCCGAAACTTTCGGATCATCCAGACGACATCTCCCAGGATTTTATCCTTGTCCCAAAAAGTCAATGTTTCTTCCCGGGTTTTGGAAAAACCAAAATCATACGCTCTCGAAAAAAACTGCTGAGCTCCATCGATTTTTCGCGCACCGAGCAGTTCCTGCGTCCGGATCACACCGATGTTATATCCCTGTTCCGCGCCGATCAGGTTTTGACCGCCATCGCCACGTGTCAATGAAAGGTATCCCGTCCGAACGAGCTGATCCTTTGATAAATATGAAAGCATCAATGTATTCTCGTCGTCAGGATGCGCCGCAATGTACAGGACTGAGCCAAGTACATTCAGTTTTTTAATATTCTGGAAAATTTCACTGGAGGAAAGGGATGGAACTTGTGCTGAAAGCTTTAAAGAAAGTACCAGAAGGAAAATCGTAAAAGTACGCTGCATATTAGGGTTTAGGTTACGTTTTAGCATTCAAACAGTCCAGGTCAGGACATAATCTTCAAAATTATCATAGCCAACCTGAACGGATTCAGTGTGATCCGGATGTATCAGTTTAACCTCAATCGAACCTTTTTGGTTGCCGGAAAAAGGATTTGTAACGATATGTTTTTTTAAATCAAAGTCCGGGTTTCCTGCAAATTTGAAAACAGATTCCTTGGCCGACCAGATCGTGTGAAGCAACAGGTTATCATCGGCGTCCACCCACATTTGCTCTTCTTCATTCAGGAAAAAATCAGATCCTTTTGAAATGCCGGGCTTTATCTTCTGAATATCAATGCCAATGGATTTGTTGTTGTCCAGATAAACACACACAAACGCACCGGAATGCGACATGGAGATGAAATGGTTGTTACCTTTTAAAAATGGTTTTCCATTCTCGTGATAGACAATTTCAGCGTCGCGGCCACTCATATTTTTAAGTAATGCCCTGCACGCCAGCCATTCCTGTCTCCGGTTATCTGTTTTTTTTTCGGTTAATACGCGTTGATCTGTCTCCGTTAATTCGACCAGCTCTCTCAGTTCCTGCCAGGATTCCGTCATTTGCCAAAGGCCTATCTGTGCATCTTCCGAGAGCTTTTTTATGTAACTGATCCCCATTTATTACTAATTTTGATCTAAACAGACAGAATAATGACAGTCTGTTTCTCCGGATATGTGGCCCAAAAACAAACTAGCAAGAAGAATCCTTAAATCACTCAGCATTTTCCTGCTGGTCGCCGGGGTACTGTTCGGATTATTCATCTGGCGCATTCGGGTACCAGCACCCAAACTTGAAAGTACAAAAACTACCGAAAGTTACAAACGGGTGAAAGTGGCCGAAAACCATTATGCCGTTGGGAATTGCTGGTTGAAAAAAAACAAACACGGGATTTGGGAAATGTACCTCGAAGGTGCTCCATATGAGCGCGGGCTAATTTACGGCATTCTTGCAAAGGAATTAATGGAGAAGCAGGAAGTCCATTTCGTAGCTCAGATCAATGAATTGATACCCAGTCATTTCTTTTTACAAGTGTTAAAAGGTTTTGTAGGCTGGTTCAACCGGGATATTTATAAATATATTCCGGAGGAAAATCAGCAGGAAATTTACGGTGTTTCGCAATCTTTTTCGGAAAAATTCAATTACATCGGCCCGAAATATTACCGGATACTCAACTACCACGCAGCACACGATATCGGCCACGCGCTCACGGACCTGAATATGGTAGGCTGCACCTCATTTGCGGTAAATCACTCATTATCAAAAGATTCAACTTTACTCATAGCCCGGAATTTCGACTTCTATATGGGCGACGCGTTTGCAGAGGATAAGCTCATCGTTTTTATGAAACCCGACAAAGGTTACCGGTTTGCCTCCTACGCCTGGGCGGGTTTGACCGGAGTAGTTTCGGGAATGAACGAAAAAGGGATTACCGTCACGTTAAATGCATCCAAATCGGACATTCCGTTTACGGCCAAAGAGCCCATTTCGATCCTGGCCCGGGAAATACTGCAATATGCGGGCACGATCGAGGAAGCAAACCGCATTGCGGGTAAAAGTGAAACCTTTGTTTCGGAATCTTTGCTGATCGGCTCTGCAGCTGATGATAAGGCGGTTATCATTGAAAAATCGCCGCAAAAAATGGATGTGTACCAGTCGGGGAAGGATTTTCTGGTTTGTGCGAATCATTATCAGAGTAATGCATTCATTAAAGATTCGGTCAATATTAATAACATACAAAACAGCGATTCCAAATCGCGGTTTGATCGGATGACGCAGCTAATGGAAAGATATCATCCGATGGATGTTGCGGATGCGGCTCATATACTGAGAGATAAAGAAAGTTTAAATGACAAATTCATCGGGTATGGAAACTCAAAATCGTTGAACCAACTGATTGCACATCACGGTATTTTATTCAAGCCGGCCAAAAAAGAAATGTGGATTTCAACTCCGCCGTACCAGCTTGGCGCATTCATTTGCTACGATCTTGCGGAAGTATTTTCCGGTAAAAAACAGTTTGGGGCGGTCGATTCATTGCAGATCGATGCAGATCCGTTTCTGGAATCTGCAGGGTATAAGAAGTTTCAGGCATTTAAGGAAACCAGGCAGAAAATTACTAAATACGTCATGCTTGACGCCCCATTCGAGCTAAGCCAGGAAGAAGAAATCGCTTTTGTCTTCAATAATCCACAAAGTTATCTTACATACTCCTCTCTAGGCGATTATTTCAAAAAGAAAAAGAATTTTAAGAAGGCAGTCCATTATTATGAAGAAGCGCTGAAACGCGATGTTTCATCTCTCGGGGAGGAAAAGTTAATCCGGAACCGGATTGCAGAGTGTAAGAAAATAACTTTTCTGTTTTTTAGTTTCAAAACCAACCCAAAATGACCACCAGTATGCATCATGCTGAGACGCCCGAGCATAAGTTGAAATACCTGCTTTCTTATGTAAGCGATCATTCTCCATACTATCAAAAGGTATTTCGGGAAAAAAGCATTGATATTGACTCGATACTGATTGCCGGTGATCTTGTCAAATTGCCATTTACTACCAAGGATGACCTGGCTGCTGCAAACGATGATTTTTTGTGTGTACCAAAAAGCCGGATCACGGATTTTGTGACGACATCGGGTACATTGAGTGACCCTGTCGCATTTTACCTGACCGATGCGGATATTGAAAGGCTTGCTACCAATGAGTCGGAGTCGTTTAAATGTGCTGGAGGAAGTGAACACGACATTTACCAGTTGATGACGACAATTGACCGTCGATTTATGGCTGGATTGGCGTACTGGATGGGTGCGCGCAAAATTGGTGCGGGAATGATCCGCGTAGGGCCGGGCGCGCCATTTCTTCAATGGGAGTCCATTCAGCGGTTTTCGCCGACGGTGATTATTGCGATCCCATCCTTTATTCCACGATTGATCGATTATGCAATTGCCAATAATATTGACTTCCGGTCATCCAGCATTCAGTCCATTATCTGCATCGGGGAGCCGATCCGAAATTCCGATTTTACATGGAACGAACTGGGTAAACGCATTACTTCACAATGGAATGTAAAGCTTTACTCCACTTACGCATCCACCGAAATGGGCGCGGCATTTACCGAATGCGGCGAAGGAAAAGGCGGACATCTCAATCCGGACCTGCTCATTCTGGAAGTGGTGGATGAAGACGGGAATGCAGTGAAAGACGGTGAGCTGGGGGAAGTGGTAGTGACGACGCTGGGTGTGGAAGGAATGCCATTACTACGTTACAAAACCGGCGATTTATGTCATGTATATTACAGTCCGTGCGCGTGCGGACGCACCAGTCCGAGGCTGGGGCCGGTGGTGGGAAGGAAGCAGCAGATGATCAAGTTCAAAGGCACGACGATATTTCCACCGGCATTGTTCGATGTGCTTGATATGGTGAAGGAAATTGAATTGTACCAGGTCGTGGTTTCGAAGAATGAGTTTGGAAATGATGAGATTACGATACTTCTGCCGATGCATTTGCAGACGCCGGTATTCAAGGAAATGCTGCATTCATTGTTCAAATCGAGGCTGCGTGTGACGCCCGGTTTTGACTTCATTACCGCTGAAGAACTTACGTTTCGAATGTACAAACAGGAGAAACGCAAACCTGAAAAATTGATCTATATTTGAACCCTCTATTACCATATAAAATAAAATTACTCAGATGAAAAAGTTTGTCAATGCCTCATTTTTGGCCATTATTGCTATGGTCACCCACGCTACGTTAGCACAAAGAGTCGATCTTAAATCCGGCGATTTAGCTGTTTTGTCAGGTCAAAAAACAATCAACATCGAGTACGATTATTCTGAATTCGGCGTCGGCAAATTCGCTACCGAAAAAGAGTATCTCGAGAAAAAATCAGCCGAGTACAATGCCAAGGAAGCAGGTCGCGGCGACAATTGGAAAAAGGCCTGGGTGGATGATCGCAAAAACCGTTACGAGCCGAAATTCGAAGAACTTTTTAACAAAGGTTTGGAAGACAAAGGTCTGCAGGTAATCCAGTCACGTCCGGACGCGACATACACGATGATCGTTCGTACCAAGTTTGTAGAGCCGGGTTTCAACGTCGGTGTTATGCGTAAAAATGCCTATGTGGATTACGAAATCGATGTGGTTGAATCTGCGAATAAATCGAGTAAAGTTGCTGAGCTGGGAATGCGTAATGTACCGGGCAGCATGGCGATGGGAATGGACTTCGATACCGGTGCACGCCTGGCCGAATCGTATGCGAAAGCCGGGAAAACCCTTTCTGCATTTCTTGATAAAAAGCTTAAATAATTAGTCGCTACTAAATCTATTACTCTATGAAAAAGCTATTATTTATTGCATTTGTTCTTTTAACCGCGGGGAACGTGTCCGCCGATAACACGATGGCGGATCTGTTTGCGGGCAAAACGAAGCTCGTTTTCCTGGGTCTGGATTTTACACAGGCCAAATACATCGGTACCGTAGGTTTTACCGATCCGTCAGCGATTCAAAACCAGCACATTGTGAGCTGGAACAACCTGATCGAAATGGAGCCGAAGAAGTTTTCACTCCAAAAAGCATTTAACCTGAAAGATGATCAATATGCCTCAAAAGTGGCGGATATGATCAAGTTTAACAAGGCAGCAAGCGTAGCCGACAACATCATTGACTCTGAGTATTCGATTACAGAAGATCAGGTCAAAAAATCGGTTTCGAAATATGCATTATCCGAAACAGATGGGGTTGGGTTGGTTTATGTGGTTGAATCACTGAACAAAACGGCTGAAAAACTGATCGTTTGGGCAACGTTTATCGACCTCAAAACAAAGAAAGTGCTTTATACAGAAAAAGTGGAAGGTAAGGCTGGCGGCTTTGGTTTTCGCAACTACTGGGCCGGCGGCGTGTACAAAATCAACCAGGAAATAGATTCCAAATTGTATAAAAAGTGGAGCAAGTCTTATAAAGCTTAGAAAGTGAACAGAATTGTTTATTTTTAAAATTCTGATTTCATTACCGATACCATAGCATTTCTTTGTAAGCTGTGAGTTGTTTGCCGGTTTTGGTAAACGATTCACAGCTTACTGTTTAACAGATAATCAACAAACGTGCGTTTCACAACATTGTTCTTTTCACTGCTTGTCACATTGCTGCTTTCAGGATGTGGCAAAATGCTTTATCGCTCGGCCGAGAAGTCATTCAACAAGGGTGTAAAGAACCAGCCATACGACGCGATCATCGTTCCCGGATTTCCTTATAATGGTCAGAAATGGGATATGGTGCACCAGTTGCGGATTCACTGGGCGTATTATCTGTACTCGAAAGGGTATACCAGGAATATCATCTTTTCCGGGTCAGCCGTTGCGACACCGTATATTGAAAGCCGGGTGATGGCAAAATACGCCGAGGCGCTGGGTGTACCCAGGGAGCATCTATTTACGGAGGAAAAAGCGGAGCATAGTACGGAAAACATTTACTATTCGTACCGGCTTGCAAAAGACTTGGGCTTTTCTAAAATTGCGCTGGCAACTGATCCGATCCAAAACAGTTACATGAAACGGTTTATCAAACGCTACGAGCTGCCGATCGGATTAATGCCTACCGTAATCGATACAATCAAAACCATCAACGTTTACGAGCCGAAAATCGAATTGAGCAACACCATGAAGCCGAATTTTGAAAAACTTTCGGCCCGCGAGAACTTTTTTCAGCGATTTCGCGGGACAATGGGGAAATACATCCTCTGGCATGAGGAGGACTTGAAAAAGAAAAAATACAGGCGAAAATATAAAGACCGGATTATACCTTCTTCAGAAAAAAGTCAGGAACATTAAACGCTTACAATGAAAAAAGATTTATCGGCCATCGAAGCCAAGTATGAAGCCCAGAAAATTGCGTTCGGCCCCATGTATTTCCAGTCGGTTATTGCGCTGAGAGATCTGGGAATCCTGCAGTTTATCAGTAATCACCGAAAAGGAGTAAGCATTGAAACGATTATCGAGCAGGTGGAAGTTTCGGAGTATGGTGTAAATCTGCTTTTGGAGGCGGCAGAAATTTTGGGAGTGGTGGAGATTGAAAACGATGTGGTCAAGATCAGTAAGACTGGTTTCTTTCTATTAAAGGATGAAATGACCCGGGTGAATATGAATTTCATGAACGACGTTTGCTACCTCGGTGCCAAAAACATGACCGAAAGCATTGTCAAAGGAAAACCGGAGGGATTGAAAGTACTGGGCGACTGGCCGACGATCTATGAGGGTTTATCGATATTACCGGAGCCGGCGAAAACTTCCTGGTTTGAGTTCGACCATTATTATTCCGACAATGCATTCCCGGATGCGTTGAAAATCGTTTTCAGGAAAAAACCAAAACTCCTTTTCGATGTCGGTGGGAATACCGGTAAATGGTCGTTTGCGTGCTGCGATCACGATCCGGATGTAAAAATCAAGGTTCTCGATCTTCCCGTCCAGCTGAATGTGGCAAAAGGCAATGCGACTGCAAAAGGCTTACTCGACCGAATTGAATTCCATGCCATTGACCTGCTGGATGCGTCCCAAAAAATCCCGCAAGGCGCTGATGTGATCTGGATGAGCCAGTTCCTGGATTGCTTTTCAAAAGAAGAAATCATTCAAATCCTGAAAAATGCGTGTCAGGCAGCCTCTGAAAACACGACACTATTTATCCTGGAACCATTTTTTGATAACCAAAATTACCCTGCGGCGCATTACAGTCTCGTGGCTACGTCACTTTACTTTACCATTATGGCGAACGGTAATAGCAAAATGTATCGCCTGGAAGTAATGAAAGACCTGGTGGTTCAGGCTGGTTTTGAGGTAGTTGAGACATATCCGCTCATTGGCGACAGTTATCACACCATCCTGGAATGCCGAAAAAAGCAGGCGTGATGATCTTTTTGAAAACATAATTCGTAAATGTCGAAATGAAACGTGCTGTTGTTATTTACCTTTTAGGAATTTGCGTCTTAAGTGCATTTGGGCCAGTTCAAACAGATAAGACAGGCTTTTACAAAGCCTTGTCGAGCGGGGATGAAGCAGTTCTGGATAAAGCGCTTTCCAGGCTGGAAAGCGAAAAAGCTTCTTCTAAGATCAATGCCTATAAAGGTGTGCTTATCATGAAAAAAGCCGGCTTCGTAAAGGGAGTGGGGGGCAAGTTGAAGACATTCAAACGAGGTGCGGCACTTCTTGAAGATGAAATCAAAGCTAATCCGGACAATACCGAATTCCGATTTTTACGACTCACTATCCAGGAACATGCGCCGGGCATTTTGAAATACAACAAACACCTGGATGAAGATAAGCAAGCTGTTGTTTCAGGTTACAGGAAGCTTAATCCTGAATTGAAGGCGGTTATTTCCGGCTATGCAAAGGAATCGAAGGTTTTAAAAGAGACTGACTTGAAGTAGGTCTGTAAAAGAATAGATTTTAAATGAGACGAATACTGGTAGTCAACTACTCGCAAACCGGACAGCTGAATGAGATCATCGACCAATTTTTGTTGCCGTTTGAAGCTAAGACAGTAGAACGGCTGGAAATCCATCCCGCCAAACCGTTTGTATTTCCCTGGACTACTGACGAGTTTTTCGACAAAATGCCGGAATGTGTTTTAGAAGAACCCATTGAACTGAAACCATTTCAATTTTCTGCTGAGCATTACGATTTGATCGTTCTCGGATACCAGCCGTGGTTTCTTTCTCCGTCCCTGCCTATCACCTCAATTTTAAAAGATCCGTCATTCAAAAGCAGAATGAAAGATACTCCGGTTGTTACCATTATCGGCGGCCGGAATATGTGGATCAATTCGCAGGAAAGCATTAAAAAACTGATTAAAGAGGCGGGTGGAAAGCTGGTGGGCAACATTCCTTTTATGGACAGAATATCTAATCTGGTGAGTGCGGTGACAATCTTGCATTGGATGCTCACCGGACGGAAGGATAGTAAATGGAATATTTTTCCCCTCCCGGGTGTTAGCAGGGACGATATCAAAAGTGGGTCCAGGTTCGGCAGCATTGTGAGAAAAGCATTTGAGAAGAACGAATATGGCCAGCTGCAAAGCCAGATTTTGGCTACGGGATTAATTGAAATACCGACCGATATTTTATTTATAGAACAACGGGCCAAGAAACTTTTCAGGATCTGGGCCAATTTGATCAAGAAAAAAGGGACGACTCCCGCGAAGCGAAAAAGGCTCGTCGGATTCTTTAAATATTACCTTTTGATTGCCCTTTTCATGGTAGCTCCCGTAATCTTATTTGTTTATAATTTGCTGGTGGCACCTTTTACCGGAAATACGATTAAGAAGAAAAAAGAATACTTTTGTGGTGTAGAAACCAATTAATAATGTCAGAAGCATATATTACCAGGATTGCCAAGTTTTTGCCGAATGAGTCCGTTTCGAATGAGGAAATGGAAGATTATTTAGGATACATCAACGGAAAACCATCGAAATCGAAAGCCATCGTTTTACGGAACAACGGTATAAAAAGCAGATACTACGCACTTCGCAAAGATGGAGCGCCAACGCATACCAATGCGGAAATGGCGGCCCTGGCAATTCATGGTTTGTTTAAAAAAAATCCGGCTGAGCTCAGTGAAATTGACCTGTTGAGTTGTGCCACATCCAGCCCGGATCAGTTGATGCCATCGCACGGCTCAATGGTCCACGGTTACCTTCCGAGCACTTCGTCGGTGGAAGTTGTTTCTCCTTCCGGCGTTTGCTGCGCGGGGATGCATGCATTTAAGTATGCCTACATGGTTGTGAAGTTGGGCGAAAAGGAAAAAGCAGTAGCCTGCGCATCGGAAAGGTTATCATCTGTGTTGCGGTCGAACCAGTTTGAAGATGAAGTGCAACACCTTCAGAGGTTAGAGCAAAATCCCTATATCGCCTTTGAAAAAGACTTTCTGAGATGGATGTTATCTGATGGAGCCGGGGCATTTCTGGTAGAACCAAAACCGAATGAAGAAGGTATTTCGCTTAAAATCGACTGGATTGAAGGCGTTTCGTACGCAAATGAGCAGGAAGCATGCATGTATATGGGTGCCGAAAAGCTCAAAGACGGATCACTTAAAAGCTACAAAGACTATCCACCGGAAGATATTCAGGAACAATCTATTTTTAGTATCAAGCAGGATGTGAAGTTGTTAGGGGAAAAAATCGTTAAATTAGGTTTTGCCAAATTGAAATCAATCCTTGACAAAAAAGGGATGAACATCGACGAGGTGAGCTACTTTCTCCCGCATTTGTCCAGCTATTTCTTTGAAGGAAAGATCGACGAGTATCTGAAAGAGCAGGGAATGGGGATACCGAAAGAGAAATGGTACACCAATCTGGTCACAAAGGGAAATGTCGGGGCCGCCTCGATTTATATGATGCTGGAAGAAGTCTTTACCAGTGGCGCTTTAAAAAAAGGTGAAAAAATACTTTTGGCGGTGCCGGAAAGTTCGCGCTTTTCGTATATGTTTTGTTTACTAACCGTGTGTTGATAACAAATTTCATTTCATCAAATGAAAAAAGAAGACCTTCCACAGGATCCCGGTGCGCTGGATAAGTTTACCCGGGAAGTTTGCTACGTCAAAAACGACGACGGTAAATATGAAACTGCGTTAAGCCGCGGCTGGGAAGTGAAAAAGCAGGCACTGGACAGTGCCTGGGATGAAGTGAACGAGCGTATCGAGGAGGCGCGGCAGGCGGTGGTTCGGGGAGAAAAGAGTCCGGTACATTATTTCATGGAACTCAGGTTAATGGACCTGCCGGTACTCGCTGGCTACACCGGGTTTTTTCCATTCTTTATTAAAAGACATTTGAAACCTTCGGTTTTTGAAGGTTTGAGCGAGCGCAAGCTCGAAAAATATGCGAGGGCTTTCGATATTTCCGTGAGTGAGTTGAAAAATTTTAAAGGTTGACCGAGTGAATATTGATAGTCAGACGGATGCATTCCGCCACGTTCAGACAGCCCATTGTGAAAACGGAGTTACGACCGCATTGCTGCGGTACCACGGCCTCGATTTTATGACTGAGCCTTTGGCTTTTGGGATGGGGTCTGGGTTGTTTTACATACAAATCCCATTTTTAACTGTCAACAACGGGCCGGCCATTTCTTTCAGGACGATGCCCGGCGCGATTTTCAGCCGCACATGTAAGTCGCTGGGAGTAGAGGTGACAAGAAAGAAATTTTCGAGTACAGCTGCGGCAGAGTCATTTCTGGACAAGAAAGTACAAGAAGGTGTGCCGGTAGGCTGCCAGGTCGGCGTGTTTCACCTGGCCTATTTTCCAAAGGAATATCGTTTCCATTTTAATGCGCATAACCTCATCGTATACGGGCAGGAAGATGACCGGTATTTGGTCAGTGATCCGGTGATGGAGGATGTGACTTCATTATCAAAGCCGGAACTGACCCGCGTGCGATTTGCACAGGGTCCGCTCGCCCCCAAAGGACATATTTATTTTCCCAATAAAATAACACCCATCACCGACGACATCATCCGCAAGGGCATTATCAAAGGAATACGCAGGAACGTTCGGGACATGCTCAGGATTCCCGGAAATTTTGCGGGAGTAGATGGCATCAGACACACTTCCAATCACATTCGTAAATGGCGTGATAAACTGGGATTGAAAAAAGCCAGCCTTTACCTTGGACAGATCGTTCGGATGCAGGAAGAAATCGGAACGGGTGGCGGCGGTTTCCGCTTCCTTTACGGTGCGTTCCTCGAAGAAGGTGCGGCGTATCTGCAGGATGACAGGGTAGCTACTATTTCCGAAGATTTTACAAAAGCAGGAGATATGTGGCGGGCCAGCGCGATAAAAATGGCCGGAGTCTATAAAGGCAGATTAACGGAACAAAAGGATTTTGAAGAAATTGCTGATATGCTGCTGGACATCCGTTTGGTAGAAAAGGAAGCTTTTCAAAAACTTTCCAAACTGAATCTTGGAAAGTAAGAATCCACATACGTTATGACGGAACCGGTATGCATTGAGATTCAGCACGTTTCAAAAAGATATAAATCTTCTCAGGAAGACAGTCTGTCGGGTATTAACCTAAAAATCCATTGCGGCGACGTTTTCGGATTACTTGGGCCAAATGGCGCCGGCAAGACCACACTCATATCCATTCTTTGTGGAATCATCCCGGCATCGACCGGTGAAGTAAATTACTATATCGACGGTTCCAGGATCTCCGACAATGAACGAAAGAGCAGAATAGGCTTTGTTCCGCAGGAATATGCTTTTTACCAGGAGCTGAGTGCTCGTCAGAACCTGGATTACTTTGGGGCGATGTATAACATTCCTAAAAAGGACCTGAAAACAAGAAGAGAACATTTGCTCGAAGTTTTAGGGTTGGAAAAATCGGCCGATAAAAAAGTTGGCACATTCTCCGGTGGGATGAAACGGCGCATTAACCTGGCGATCGGGATCATTCATGAACCTGCGATACTATTTTTGGACGAACCCACCGTCGGCGTCGATGTACAGAGCAGGAATGCCATTATACGGTATCTGCAGCAAGTCAATCAGGCAGGTACCACCATTATTTACACGTCCCATCACATGTCCGAGGCAGAAGAATTTTGCAAACATATTGCTCTGATCGATCATGGAAAGGTTATTGCTAACGGTGAGTTGAAAATGTTAAAAGTGCAAAATGCCGTTTCCAGTTTGCAGTCTTTGTTCATTAAACTAACGGGCGAAGCGTACCGGGATTAATTATGTTCAAACTATTTTCATCCTTACGCAAGGAATTTCTGCTGCTCATTAATGACAAAACCGGACTTGCATTAATGTTCCTGATGCCATTGTTACTGGTTTTCATCATCACCATCATTCAGGACAGCGCCTACAAAATGGTGAACGAGAACCAGATCCCGCTGCTGGTCGTGAACCACGATGATGGAAAGGAGGGAGATAAACTTGTCGCATTATTGACTAAATCCGGCCTGTTTAAAGTAGATAGCCAAAATAGGATCCAGCAAAAAGCATTAAGGTCGGAGTTGCTGGCGCGTGGTAAAATGCTGGCATTATACATTCCAAAAACGTTCTCGGCTGGTCTGGAAAGCAATGCCGGTGACGTGAGTACCATATTAATGGACGATCTGGGGCTGGAGCATGACACAACTGACAAACCGAAAGTGGATATGCCGAGCCTTTCATTCTATAATGATCCGGTTTTGCAGGAAAATTACAGCACATCCGTCATGGGCATCATTCAATCTTACATGAGCGTTATTGAGAACTCGCTGATGATTGACCGCATGTATACTTCCATGGATCTCGGAGATAAATCGGAGGTTTTGAAAGATAAGATGATCTCAAACCGGGTAAAGATTGATCAGATCATCGCCACCAACAATAACTCGACTGCTATACCCAATTCAACGCAACATAATGTGCCGGCGTGGACCATTTTCGCGATGTTTTTCATGGTTGTCTCATTAGGCAGCAACATTGTAAAGGAACGGATCAGCGGCAGCTTTTTGAGGCTCAAAACCATGCCAACCACATTCATGCTCGTGATGTTCAGTAAAATGACCATTTATGTCATCGTTGCCGTATTACAGGTGGCGCTCACGTTTTCAATGGGAATCTGGATTTTACCCCGTTTAGGACTTCCGATGCTGGCGTTTCCGCAGAATTTTATCGCAATGGCTGCGGTCGTTTTTATGAGCAGTATGGCGGCCGTAAGCTATGCTTTAATGATCGGCGCTCTTTCTAAGACCGAGCAACAGGCGAATGGCTTCGGGGCGATTTCGATCATCATTTTTGGGGCGATCGGCGGAATTTTAGTACCGACATTCGTAATGCCCGGGTTTATGCAGTTTGCCAGCAACTTTTCCCCGCTGCATTGGTGCCTGGAAGGTTTTTACGTTTTGTTCCTCAAAGGAGGAAGCTGGCATGAACTCCGGCATGTATTTGCTTTTTTAGGTGTTTTTATTCTGATTTGTCAGGTCGGCACCTATTTTAAGCTCAGGCTGGAAAGAATTATTTAAGTTTAAACTCGCACCAAGTAATTTCAACTCATCATGAATATAGAAAGCTTAAAACCCATCCTCAAAGGTCAGATCGTACAGTACTTGAATTTATTAGACATTAATCCGGAAGACATCAGGGACGATGAACCGTTGTTTGGCGGCGAGCTGGGACTCGACTCCATTGATTCGCTCGAACTGGTTGTGCTTTTAGAACGGGAATATGGAATTAAGATCAACAATCCCGCGGAAGGCAGGAAAATACTGGTCGATGTGAACCGTATGGCCGAATACATTTTATCAAATACCAAACCTGCAGGTGCATGAGTAAAGTGCTGATCACGGGAATGGGCATTATTTCGGCGATTGGTGAAAACCTGGCTGAAAATCACGAAAGCCTGAGGAATGCCCGCACGGGTATTTCAAAAGCTACCCATTTCGAGTCGCATTATGCAACTTTATTACCTTTCGGAGAATGCAAAATCAGTAACGATAAACTCAAAGAAACACTTGGCTTAGAAAGTAGCCCGGGGTATACCCGGACTTGTCTTCTCGCCATTAAAGCGTTTACCGAAGCTATTGAAGATGCGCAACTCTCTCCGGATCAACTGTCTTCATTTGATACGGTCTTCATTTCTGCCAGTACAGTCGGAGGAATGTGCCTCACAGATCAGCTTTATAAAGATGCCAATTTACGGTCAGATGGTTCGGAATATCTCGATGCTTATGGCTGCGCATCTCACGCACTGAAAATCATTAACAGGTTTAGAATCAGAGGGTTTAGCGATACTGTGAATACGGCATGTTCGTCATCCGCCAATGCGATTATGCTTGGTGCGCGACTGATCAGGTCGGGACGTGCTAAACGAGCGATTGTCGGTGGGGTCGATAGTCTTGCAAAATATACTGTTAATGGTTTCAATGCGCTGAAAATCCTTTCTGAGTCTGCATGTAAGCCTTTCGATGAAGAACGCGACGGATTAAATCTGGGTGAAGGCGCCGCCTATCTGGTTTTGGAATCGGAAGAAACTGTGGGGGATAAAAAAGTATATGCGGGAGTGGCGGGCTATGGAAATGGGAACGATGCTCACCATCCCTCCGCAATGTCGGACGACGCAATCGGAGCTATTCGATCCATGCGGGAAGCTGTTGAATCTTCCCGCATAAGTTTCGGAGAAATCGGATATGTGAATGCCCATGGAACCGGCACCCGGAACAATGACGAGGTCGAACTTTACGGGCTGAGTAAGCTGTTCAAGGACATTCCACCGTATAGCTCAACAAAATCCTTCACCGGACATACATTGGGAGCGGCAGGGGCTGTTGAGGCGATTTACAGCGTTTTAAGTATTGTAAGTTCAGAACTATACCCAAGCCTGAATGTGCAAAACCCGATGAGCGCACGTCCGATTGCTGCATTTGAACGCAACCGTGAGATTACATATGCGCTTTCCAATTCTTTTGGTTTCGGCGGAAATTGCACCTCGCTCGTTTTTGGGGCGGTTCGTTAATCCTGCTGCATTAACGCAGTCAGGATTTTTTGTGCGGCCACAGAAATGATGGTTCCAGGTCCGAAAATGCCTTTTACACCTTCATCATACAAAAACTGATAATCCTGTGCGGGGATTACACCTCCCGCAATCACCATAATATCTTCCCGTCCCAGCTTTTTCAATTCACTGATCAACTCCGGGATAAGCGTTTTGTGCCCTGCCGCGAGACTGGAAGCCCCGATTACGTGAACGTCATTTTCGGCTGCTTGCCAGGCTACTTCTTTTGGTGTCTGAAAAAGCGGGCCAATGTCCACGTCAAATCCCAGGTCTGCAAAGCTGGTTGCAATTACCTTCGCACCCCGGTCGTGACCATCCTGTCCCATTTTTGCTACGAGAATGCGGGGACGTCGACCTTCCGATTCCGCAAATTGGTCAGACATTTCGAGCGCGAGACGAAAGTTCTCATCGTCGGATGCCTCCGCGCGATAAACGCCCGATACTGATCGAATTGTTGATTTATAACGTCCGAATTCTCTCTCCATCGCATCCGAAATTTCCCCCAATGTAGCTCTTTTGCGTGCTGCATCCACAGCTAATGCCAGCAAATTAGTTGTCATATCTTTGCCGCCGGATTGCCTGCAAGCTTCTGTTAATGCATTCAGAGATTGAATAACCGCGTCTGAGTCACGATTAGCTCTGATCTGATCCAATGCACGGATCTGAGACTGGCGCACAGATTCATTATCGATATGCAAAAGATCCAGAACATGCGTGTCGCTCGTTTTAAAACGGTTCATTCCTACAATCACTTCCCGCCCGGAATCAATGCGCGCCTGTTTTCTGGCGGCAGCTTCCTCAATGCGCATTTTCGGCAGTCCAGTTTCAATCGCCATGGTCATACCTCCCAGGTTTTCGACTTCCTCAATGAGCTGCCACGCTTTTTGGGCCAACTCGTTTGTCAAAAATTCGACGTAGTAGGAACCGCCCCAGGGATCCACAGCCTTGCACAAGTCAGTTTCGCCCTGGATAAAAAGCTGAGTATTTCGCGCAATGCGTGCAGAAAAGTCCGTAGGCAAGGCCATGGCTTCGTCCAATGAATTCGTATGCAGCGATTGAGTATGGCCCATTACCGCCGCCATTGCCTCGATCGTCGTGCGGGCGACATTATTAAATGGGTCCTGCTCGGTGAGGCTGTATCCGCTGGTTTGGCAATGCGTCCGGAGCATGAGCGACTTCTCATTTTTTGGATCAAACCGCTTTACGATTTTTGACCAAAGCAGCCGCCCGGCCCTCATTTTGGCGATTTCCATAAAATGGTTCATCCCAATCCCCCAGAAAAACGAAAGCCGCGGCGCGAAGTCATCAATGTCGATACCGGCGCGTATTCCGGTCCGGATGTATTCGAGACCGTCGGCGAGGGTATATGCCAGCTCGATATGGGCCGGCGCACCGGCTTCATGCATGTGGTAGCCGCTGATGCTGATCGAATTGAAGCGTGGTAGAAATCGTGATGCGTAAGCAAAAATATCGCCTACAATCCGCATGGATGGCGCAGGCGGATAAATATAAGTATTGCGCACCATGAATTCTTTCAGAATGTCATTCTGGATCGTACCCGACAAAAGCTCCGGCTGAATGCCTTGTTCTTCCGCAGCAACAATAAAAAAGGCCATAATCGGAATCACTGCGCCATTCATCGTCATCGAAACCGACATTTGGTCAAGCGGGATCTGATCAAAAAGAATCTTCATATCTTCAACGGAATCGATTGCCACACCCGCTTTTCCCACATCGCCGGTTACCCTCGGATGGTCGGAATCGTAGCCACGGTGTGTAGCCAGGTCGAAAGCCACGGAAAGTCCCTTTTGCCCGGCTGCAAGATTTCTTTTGTAAAATGCATTGGATTCAGTGGCAGTGGAAAAACCGGCATATTGGCGGATGGTCCACGGACGTTCGAGGTACATACTGGCGTACGGTCCGCGCAGGTAAGGTGGCAAGCCTGCGTTTGAATCCGGGACGTCGGGCAGATCGTTTTTTGTAAAAAACGGTTTTAACTTAATCCCTTCCGCAGTTAGAATGCTTTTCAGGTGGGTCTCCCCGGTGCCTGGATTATCTTTCGATATACTGATCTGTTTAAAATCCGGTTTCATCGTGTCTCCGGTTTTACTTGAATGATACCATTTTCAACACAAGAAATGAATCCGCCTTTTTCTTCGATATCAAGAAACAGTTCCCAGGCTTTTTCCACAAGATTCAATGTCATACTTTCCAGTGAATAGGAACCTGCCGCCGGGTCCGCAACGTGTTCCAAACCGCTTTCATAACGCATAATGGATGATATATTCCGGGTAATGCGTTCTGCGAATTCAGCGGAACCTGCATGAATGGAAGAGACCGTCAATGCATTGCATCCGCCCAATACCGCACTCATTGCAGAAGAGGAGGCGCGGATTAATTCATCGTAAGAAGAGTCAGGAGTGTTGCTGGGGGACGTTTTTGCTTGTAAAAAAGGATTACATACTTCGTCGGGAAGCTGGTAGGCACGCGATATCCTGCGAAGCAGAAATCGCAACGCTCTCAATTTTGCGATTTCGGTAAGGTACTTTGGCCCGATAGCAACTGAAAAAAAGATCCTGTTTAATGCCAATAATGGGGCAATTCCTGCCTCAGTCAAAAGATCCATGTAAGTAACCGTTTCCGCCAGGATACAGGCAAGCTCGCGCGCAGGATCAGCTCCATTAGCGTGATATAAATGCGATTCAACCGAGCAGACCCTGAATTCACGCATATTCTTAGTCAGGTTCAAAAGTGTGACGATTTGCCCGATTGGTTTTTCAAATCTCTCACCGGTTTCGGCCCAGTTTGCAATGGGATCAAAGACAACTCCGCCTTTTATATAATACCCCGCGTGTTTGGAAATATGATTGAACAGTTCTGCGGCATTTTCTTTTGTTCTAAAAAAAACAGCCGTATCGCTAAGCCGGACCCCGTGAAGCAATTTGGGGAATTCACATTTTGCAAATGGCAATTCACCCAGATCAACTAAAACAGCATCAGCGCCATTTTCGAGATTATTTTTAATGGCCAAATTGGTTTGTGCCGGCCCATGAAATGCAATCAGAGGGGTGTTCAGCCAGCCGGGTACTTTCTTCTGGGAATGCTGAATGGCTAAAACTTTCTGTGGGTCAATATCCTTTCCGGTTACATAAGAATCAAAATGTAATCCAGGTCCCGCATCCCATTGAAGCGCCGTTTCAAACTTTTCTTTCAGTTCTTTCCTGGCCTGTTTTTCCCAGTCATTTTTAGTTGTTGGAGGAAATTCGGCAAATAAATTGGCGGCCATTTTTGGATTGTTTTCGAGGTTTGAAAGACGTTCCGACAAAAGCAAAGCTACTAATTTGCAGTTATAATTATAGGTGAAAAAAGCATTGAGCAGTTGTCCCCGGTCATCTTGCGTTTAATTCGGCCGATTTTATTTTATGGCTTGTAGAAACATTGCTTTGATGGTAAATTGAACATTGGATCAATCTTGGGAGATCAGGTATTTTTATATCTTTGCCGTCCCTTAAAATAAGAAGCGAGTTTTGGTAAGTCATACATTGGATAGAACAAACGCAAATACTGAGGTAGACCAGATCTGGAATGCATGCCTGAGAGTGATCCAGCAGCACATTCCTGATCAGAGTTTTAGGACGTGGTTTGAGCCAATAAGACCTTTGAAACTCTATGGAAAAGTTCTCACTATCCAGGTACCCAGCCAGTTTTTCTACGAATGGCTGGAAGATAATTATGTTAATCTTTTAAGGAAAGCACTCGATTACGCCATTGGCAGGGATGGTATGTTGGAATATTCCATTATTGTGGATAAGGGCAATGAAAAGCACCAGCCGCTGACCATGAATGTTTCGACACCTAAATCGCCGAATTATTCGAAGCCGGATAATTTTGTAAACGATCCGAGACTGGGCTCCAACCATCGCGACAAAGACCAGGATTCAATGAACCTGGATACCTATCTGAATCCCAACTATTCATTTGATAATTTCATCGAGGGAGATTGTAACCGTCTGGCGCGCTCAGCGGGTTTTGCGGTGGCCCAGCGTCCCGGACTCACCTCATTCAATCCGTTGATGATGTACGGTGGGGTAGGGCTTGGCAAAACGCATTTGGTGCAGGCCATCGGAAACTACATCATGAACCACTTTGATAACAAGCTGGTACTTTACGTGTCGTCCGAAAAGTTTACCAACCAGTTTATCAATTCCATTAAAAACAATACCCTGCAGGATTTCACCGATTTTTATATGAAGGTGGATGTGCTGGCGATTGACGACGTGCAGTTTCTTTCAGGAAAGGAAAAAACGCAGGATACGTTCTTCCATATATTCAACCATTTGCACCAGCTCGGCAAGCAGATCATCATGACGAGCGACCGTCCTCCGCGCGAACTGCAGGGTTTGCAGGACCGGTTGTTATCGCGTTTTAAATGGGGGCTTACCGCCGATCTGCAGGCGCCTGATTTCGAGACACGTATCGCCATTATCCAAAAGAAAATCCAGTCGGAAGGGATTTTTATCGATTACGATGTGATTGAATACATTGCGCACAGTGTGAATTCCAACGTACGTGAACTGGAAGGCGTGATCGTTTCCCTGATGGCGCAGGCGTCGCTCACAAGACGGGAAATTGATGTGGAGCTTGCGAAAAATACATTGCGAAACATCGTGATGAATGAAAGCAAGGAAGTTACCATCGATACGATCCAGGAAGTGATTGCCGATTATTTTCAGGTGACTATCGCTGATCTTAAAAGCAAAAGCCGAAAGAAAGAAGTGGTGTATCCAAGGCAGCTGGCTATGTTTTTGGCAAAAGAATACACCGACCTCCCTCTAAAATCCATTGGCTACCATTTCGGTGGCCGCGACCATAGCACGGTTATCCATTCCATTCAAAGCATCAACCTTTTAATGGACGAAACTCCCGACGTGGAAGAAACTTTACAGAAGCTGCGCAGTTACTTTAAGTAAATCGCGAGTCTATAGAGCAGGTACCATTTTTTTATCTGACTCTCACACATTTGACGCCGCAGCTTCTCACCCGTTCCCAGATCAACGACGGTCTCTGGAACCACCTCATCGAAGAATCCCAACAATCTGTTTTGTACGCATTCACCAACTACCTGGATCTGGTATGTGAGGACTGGAATGCATTCGTGTGGCCTGAAATGGGCGATTATAAGATTGTTATGCCCATTCCGGTGCGTTTGAAAATGGGGATGCGCGTTGCGTATCAACCACTCTTTTGCCAGTATCTGGGCATATTTTCAAAGTCTGATCTGCATATATCCGATATGTCGCCTTTCTTGCAGGCATTTGCCGCGCAGTTTAAATACATATCCGGGTATCATTTCAATCCGGAGAATTATTTGATTCTGAGTAAATGCATGGAGTTGATCCCGCATATCGAAATCGCTACCTGCCATACGCATTGGCTTAACCTTCTTCCCAGTTACGAATGTGTTGTAAACGGTTTTTCAACAGACAGAAAAAAGAATCTCGAGAAAGGCAATCGGTATGGCTGGGAAGTTATGAAAAGCAGGAATATTCACCCGTTGATCTTCCTTTTCGTTCAAAACCATGCAGGTAAGATTCCCGGTGGTGTTAACCCGTGCGTTTATAACCGGCTTGAAGCTGTTTTTGAAAGGTTGGAGGCGATCGGCAAGGCGGAAGTATGGTACGCGCATTACGAAGGCATAATCCGGGCTGGGATTCTTCTGATACGCAATGCGGACCGAGTGATCTATTTGTTCAATGCAGCGGATGAGATGGGGCGGAAAGGAAATGCACGGACTTTTCTGCTGGCCAGTTATTTCCGGCTACATGCGCGGGAACCGCTGGTTTTTGATTTCGAAACGCCCGAAGTCAGTTCAGTTACCGCATTCTATGAAAGCTTCGGAAGTACGGCGGTACCCTACCTAAAGGTCCGCCAAAACCGTCTTTGGTTTCCACTTAGAATGGTGCAAAACCTGAGGAGAAGACTTTACCTCAAAACCAGGTAAGGTCTTTGCGCAACCCGCGGTACGATTTCAGGTCCATTTCCAGCGAGCCGATTTTTAATTCAACTTCGGCTTTCAATGGAATTTTATTTGAATCGTCGGAAACCCAGAGACGCATTGCGCCTTCGTCTTTAAAAAACTTATTGGATGGTATCAGTGGATTCAGCCGGAGTACCCGTGTCTTTCCAAATTTCGTTTTAATCACATCTTTCCCCACATACCGTACCCGCAATTTATAGATCTCACCGTCAAAAAAAGTCGGGACTTCGATCACCTCACCTTCCGAGATGCGATCGAAATCGATTGTTCGGAGGAAGAAATATCCGCTGATAATGTCATGGATATTATTGGGCACATTGAAAGTCTTGGTTTCGTCTTTTATGCTGGAAATGGCCTGGTCTTTATTGTGATTAAAAAATACCTTTTCTTCCTTCCTGTATTTGTTTTCCTGGATCTGGCGCTCAAATAAATGCGGGAGAATCGCCGTGGTGTCAATATACGATCGCCAGGTGTCCCGAACACGGGAGACGAGGTCGAAAGCGCCGACCGTTTTCCCGGTTACATTCACTCTGAAACACGGGCGGTTGTTAATTGTAGAGACATTTTTGGACACTTCCACTTTCGCCTCGGCTGCGTTGATAAAACCATAATGCACGCGATATTCAACCCGCTCGCCGGTACCAAAACTCTTGTTTGGAACAACCCGGGTCTGCTCATATTTCTCCTCGAACTGCCGGAATGAAAAAAATAAAACAAAAACTGAAATGGCTAATATGATGTAAGTTCTCTTCATGCTTAAAGTAATTACAGAGAGGGGTATTTTTCTTTTAAGTAAGTCAGATATTTTTTGAAATCTTTCCCAAAACGTTTTTCAAATTCGATCAAAAACTGGTTTTGCTTGGACTTATAGGTCAGATAACTGATGAAGTATGCATTGTTGGGCAAATCGTTTTCTTTCCCGGTGTTTTTGGTTGTAAACGTTCGTTGCGTCGCCAGCAGTGTATCTGCGTCAGCAAGTATCTTCGCAATCATCTCTTTTTTTAGTGAGTCTTTCCGTTTATCCGGTGACATATCGTTTCCAAAAGTTCTATAAAGACTGTCCAGCTTAACTGTTCCCCTCAGCATATGCCCGGAATAAGCGTCGTTAAATCGTTTGGAATACTCATATGTACGCAATTCCTTGGAGTCCAGACCATACTTGTACTTCAAAAACCGGATAGCTCCCTGATCTCCGACAAAGCTTGCCAGGTTCTCATTTAGTTCCAGGTCATTTTTTACAAAAAGCGTTCCATGTGTCAGTTCGTGAAGGATCAGGTTGGCCAGGCTTCCTACGCGTCTTTTCAACATGCTCGAAAGGATCGGGTCTTTCAAATAGCCCAGCGTCGACCACGCAGAAACTTCCCCGATGTCCGTATCCAAACCACTTTTGATTAATTCTTTTTCCTCCGCGTAAGCCCGGGTCGAGTCAAAAAAGCCTTTGTAGGGAAATGTGCCGACGATCGGGAAATGCCATTTGTAGGGTTCAATTTTGTAGCGTTCCGAGGCTGTAATGAGCCATATCAGCGGTTTGCCGTGCTGGTTGTAAAATGTAGTGTAATTTTTCGACGGACTCAATCCCAGTGAATCCACTCCGAACTTCTTGATTTCCTGAATGAGCCTGATTTGTGCTTTAAGTGAGTCGGGGAATGCGGGATTTTTTAATACATCTTCTACTTCCTCCACGTTCATCAGGATGCCAATCTGACCTTTGGCCTGCATAAAACCATAACTTAGTACGTTGCGATAATAGAACCCCAGGATCAACAGCGCCGCCAGAAATGCCAGAAATATTTTTTTAAACACAGAAAATCAGATCAGAAAACTTAAAAATACAAGCACGACAAATGTATGTAAAACACGCTATTGTACCCGGTTATTAGTTTATTAATGACTAAATGGAGAGTCGGAATGCGAGTGCCACTGACTAAAGGATCAATTAAAAGTTGAAATAATATGCCCCGACCTGATATATTTGTTTGCTACGCTTTTCCTTTATCATGAAAGTTAAATCACTCCGGTTATACACGCTTGGTTATCTGCTTTTACCCAATCTTCTGTTTTTCTTTTATTGGACACAGTGGTATATCGCACTCGCCGGAATTCTCGTACTTATTCTGGCATTCGCAAGCGCCATTAGCTCGCGCGACTTTGAATCGCCAAATGTGCTTACAGGAAAGGATCTATGGATCCTGGCAGGTTCGGCATTACTGCTCACATTCGTGTCCGGGGTGGCGGGACTTTCTTATCAAACTTTTGATTACTGGTGCCATAACACCAAGTTCTATGAACTTTTCAAATACAGCTGGCCCATCCGGATCCCGGAAACAGGTCCGGTTATCTCTTATTATTATGGGTATTACGTAGTGCCTGCGCTGATTTTTAAACTGCTGGGCAGCATTAATGAGACCGTCCTATTTCTGTGGACGATGATCGGTTTTTTTCTGGGTTTGGCGTGGGTATATATTGTTTTGAATAAAAAGATCGTCTACGCATTGCTCGCCACGACCATCGGGGATGCGCCGCACGTGATCAAAACGGTATTTTACAAGTTTACCCATACGATATATGTCATGGGCGATTTTGGGGTGGAGTCCTGGTCTAATTTTGAAAACCTCCTTTGGGTACCTAATCAGGTTATCCCGACGTTGATCGTGGGCGGTATGTTTGTTTACCTTTTAAAAAACAAGCTGAATGTCGAACACATTGTTTTTCCAATAGCACTTATTTTTTGGTGGGCGGTTTTTCCTGCCTTTACAGGCGGGCTTTTGGCGGCGATCGTAATTATTCGTAAATGGGTTTTTGCGCGCTTTCAACTGGATTGGATCCTGGTGGGGAAACTCGTTATACTTCCATTTCTGGCCTGCGTACCGATCCTGGTCTTTTATATGTCCCACGAAGAAGCTCCGATTTCCGGTTTTCTCTGGCAGTTTGGCGACACGATGACCAACCGCGGAATCGAATACGCAATCAACATCGGGATCAACCTGGTTTTGTTTATCGTTTGCTATCGTTTGTTCAGTAACCGGCTTTCCGCTACCATGGACCCGTTTCCGTTGTATGTGATCCTGTTTTTCTTCATGGTTTTCCCGATTTACCGGATGGGAAAAGTCAATGATTTTCTGTTTCGCGGGTTAATGCCGTATCTGCTCATCATTGGCATGTATTTGTTCTATCCATTTGCGACAGCCTCGTGGCAGAGTTCCTGGAAAATGATCCGCAAGTCGTTCCTGCATCTGGCGTTTTTCGCGCTCCTGCTTTCCAGCTCGCTCATCGCGATTGGCCGGGTTGTCAGGGCTTTCAGGGTAAATGTGGCTACGAAGGCGATTTTTCCCGATAAAGTGGCATTCGATCCGATTCCCTACGATGCTTACCCGAATATTTATGAAGTGTTGAAAGACAAATGGTCGCAGCGTGAGGCGGATCAGTACCTGGGGAAAAAAGATTCTTTTTATGAGCTGAAAATGGCACCAAAAAAACCTTCTGATAATTGATAGCGTCCGTTCGGACATTCAAATTTTCCCGATTTTTTACAACAGCTTCAAACCGAAGGGAATGGCGTTTTTATTATAACTATAAGCAAAAAACGGGTTGCAATTAATACTATAAATCGGTATTTTTACATATTAGTGAAGACCCTTTTTTGAGCGGTTTTTGGGCATCAAAAGCTGCTTTTTTTGTAAATAAACTAAATTCTGCTACCATTTTATGGCACAAACAACTTCGGATAAAGACAACAAACTAAAAGCATTACAAACCACGCTGGAAAAGCTGGACAAAGCCTACGGAAAGGGTACGGTGATGCGTCTTAGCGACAGTAAGGTTTTAGACATTCCAGTCATTTCAACAGGTTCACTCGGGCTTGATCTCGCCCTGGGTGTAGGTGGAGTTCCGCGGGGCAGGGTAGTTGAGATCTACGGCCCTGAATCTTCGGGTAAAACGACTTTATCCATGCATTGCATCGCCGAAGCTCAGAAGAAAGGCGGACTGGCTGCATTCATCGACGCAGAACACGCATTTGACCGTTCCTACGCCGAAAAACTCGGGATCGATACCAGCAATCTTTTGATTTCGCAACCTGATAATGGTGAGCAGGCACTTGAAATTGCCGAACACCTGATCAGCAGTGGCGCAGTAGACATTATTGTGATTGACTCAGTGGCTGCATTGGTTCCGCGCGCAGAACTTGAAGGCGAAATGGGAGATAGCAAAATGGGCTTACAGGCACGTTTGATGTCTCAGGCGCTTCGCAAGCTTACGGGTGTAATTAATAAAACGGGCTGTTGCTGTATTTTCATCAACCAGCTTCGCGAGAAGATCGGGGTGATGTTTGGAAATCCGGAAACGACGACCGGTGGTAATGCATTGAAATATTATGCTTCTGTGCGGCTGGATATTCGTCGTGTGGGACAGATTAAAGAAAGTGCAGATCAGATCCTGGGTAACCGTACACGGGTTAAGGTAGTGAAAAATAAAGTCGCGCCGCCATTTAAAGTGGTCGAGTTTGACATCATGTACGGCGAAGGAATTTCCAAAGTCGGGGAGATCATCGACCTTGCAGTGGAACTGGATATCGTTAAAAAATCCGGATCATGGTTCAGCTATGATGGCAACCGGCTCGGACAAGGCCGGGACGCGGTGAAAGCGCTTATTAAGGATAATCCGGAATTGATGGATGAACTGGAAGCCAAAGTTCGCGGAAAGGTCAACAACGAGCCAGACGCATTGATTGATACCAGTGAGCCGAATGTGGTGGACGAAGGTTCTCCACTCTGATATTTTTGAAGTGATACTAACGAAAAATGCCCTGCTAAAAACAGGGCATTTTTCGTTAGTATCTAATTTTATCTTAAAACGGTTTGCGATCATCGTCGTCTTCATCAAAGTCATAATCTTCATCGCCCGGGCCGGAAAACATACTGCTTACCAAGTCCTGGAACTTCATTCCCTGATCCAGCGATTGCTTTCCGATCAGCGAAAATTCAGCCATCCCGTGTAATGCAAATTCCATCATGAACAACTTCTCATCACCATCTGCGTAGGCGCTGAGCATATCTACGAAATCGTCCAGACCATCGATGGTCTTAAGTCTGGCCATGTATTCCCGGTCCGTCATGTCGCCGGGCATTTCCATTTCGTTACCAGCGCCAAACCATTCAATTACTTTGGCGTATGGATTGATCTTGCTTTTTTTGCTTTTTTCAGGATCCGGGAAGAACTGCAGAAATTGGGTGCGTATCGCTTTTCCGATCAGATTCTGGGCAACGATCACCGGGCCTTCCACCTCACCTTCATAAACAAGCTCCACCTTTCCGCAAATCGCAGAAACAACGCCGTAGAGATCTGAAATGCGCGTGTACGTATTTTCTTCGCCATTAATGAGCGCACGTCTCTCGGCAGTACTCAACAGGCTTTCGTAGGCAGAAATCGTCAAACGCGCCGAAACGCCACTTTTACTATCCACATACTCGCTTTCACGGGCTTCAAATGCTATCTGCTCGATGAGTGTTTTAACAAGTTCATTGAGTTTCACCAAACCTTTTTGTTCCGGTTTTACTACCGCTTCCTGTTCTGTGATTTTCTTGCCTGTCTCGATCGTTTTTGGATAATGGGTCACAATCTGACTTTCGATCCGGTCTTTAAGTGGCGTTACAATGCTTCCCCGATTGGTATAATCCTCCGGATTTGCTGTAAATACAAATTGAATATCAAGCGGCAAACGCAGTTTGAAGCCTCGGATCTGGATATCGCCTTCCTGTAAAATATTAAAAAGCGCTACCTGAATGCGGGCCTGTAAGTCGGGAAGCTCATTAATGACAAAAATCCCTCTGTGCGAGCGCGGGATTAACCCAAAGTGGATCACGCGCTCATCCGAATAGGGCAGCTTCAAAGTCGCAGCTTTAATGGGGTCTACGTCGCCGATCAGGTCAGCTACCGACACATCGGGTGTCGCCAGCTTTTCCGTATAACGTTCATCGCGGTGGAGCCAGGCGATTTGGGTATGGTCGCCATGTTCCGCCAAAATATCCTTTGAGAATCTGGACAATGGCTCCAAAGGATCATCATGCAACTCCGAATTTTTAATGTAAGGAATGTATTCGTCGAGCAATCCCACCATCATGCGTGCAATCCGGGTTTTGGCCTGGCCGCGCAGACCCAGGAAGTTGATGTTGTGCATGGATAAAATCGCACGCTCGACATCGGGGATAACCGTTTCCTCATATCCCCAAATTCCCGGAAAAATGTTCTGTTTACCCTTGATTTTTGCGATCAGATTGTCCCGCAGTTCCTGTTTAATGGAACGCGACTGATAACCTGCTTTTTTTAGTTCGCCGAGTGTATGAATACTTAATAATTCTGAACTGGAAAGCTGTGAGTAATTCATGTAATATGTGCTGGATTAACGCGCGTACGCAACTGAACGCATTTCCCGGATCACCGTTATTTTGATCTGGCCCGGGTACTGCATTTCTTTTTCAATTTTTTGGGATATATCAAATGACAACATACCTGCTTTTTCATCCGAAACATTGTCGGCATCGATGATCACACGCAGCTCCCGGCCCGCCTGGATCGCGTAGCATTTTTCAACTCCTTCAAATGACAACGCCATGTTTTCCAGATCGCGCAGACGCTGAATGTACGATTCCATCATTTCGCGGCGTGCTCCCGGACGTGATCCTGAAATCGCATCACAAACCTGTATGATCGGCGATAGAATGCTCGTCATTTCGATTTCATCGTGGTGGGCACCGATCGCATTACATACTTCCGGATTTTCCTTGTATTTCTTGGCAAGCTCCATTCCCAGGATCGCGTGCGGAAGGTCTGATTCTTCCGGCCACACTTTGCCGATATCATGAAGTAACCCGGCACGTTTCGCCAGTTTCGTATTAAGTCCAAGTTCCGATGCCATCGTCGCGCAAAGCTTCGCTACTTCACGTGAATGCTGCAACAGGTTTTGGCCGTAAGACGAACGGAAACGCATACGGCCGATCATCTTCACAAGCTCGGGATGTAATCCGTGGATTCCCATATCAATGACGGTACGCTCGCCAATTTCGACGATTTCATCATCAATATTCTTGCGGGTTTTGGCCACCACTTCTTCAATGCGTGCCGGGTGGATCCTTCCATCCTGCACCAGGCGGTGTAACGAAAGTCTGGCGATCTCCCTGCGAACCGGATCAAATCCTGAAATGACAATCGCCTCAGGAGTGTCATCCACAATAATCTCTACGCCCGTTGCAGCTTCCAGCGCACGGATATTCCGGCCCTCGCGGCCGATTATCTTTCCTTTAATATCGTCGTTTTCAATGTTGAAAACTGAAACGCAGTTCTCGATGGCATGTTCGGCGGCGGTACGCTGAATGGTCTCGATCACGATCTTTTTTGCTTCTTTCGTCGCCGTCAACCGCGCTTCTTCCATTGCACTTTTCACATACGATCCGGCCCTGGTATCAGCCTCCGCCTTCAATGCGTCGACCAGTTGTTCGCGGGCTTGCCCGGCAGTCAGATTGGCTATTTTTTCCAGCTGGGTAACTTGCTGCTGAAGTGATTTTTCAGCTTCCTCCCGGCGTTTTGTTGCCGTTTCAAGTTGCTGGTTTAAGTTATTTTTGAGAGTTTCCAGTTCATTTTCGCGGCGTTTGTTTTGCTCAATGGTCTGGTTCATGCTTTGCTCGCGCTGTTTGAGCTTTTGTTCATTCGTTTGAAGAATGCTGCGTTTTTTGTTCGCATCTTCTTCGAATTCTGATTTCAGGCGGAGGTACTTTTCTTTGGCTTCGAGGATTCGGTCTTTCTTGATGTTTTCGGCGGCACTTTCAGCATTTCTTAAAATCTCGGCGGCCCGTTCCTGGGCATCTTTCTCTTTTTGGTCAAATGACCTTTTAAAGATGTATTTACCTGCGAAAATACCGATGCCTATGGCAATGATATCCGACAGAACGATGATGAAAAACTGAGAATTTGACATTTTACTAATGGTTATATATAGTTGGTTTAACCGACTACACCAGCGTCAAAATGCCGAAATGAAGGAATTGAGAGAAATAGGAAGAGATTCGTTAAATAAAAAGGGTTAGGTGTGTATCTGTTCAGCTTTCAATGGCACCGGTTATGGTTTCATCCAGTTTTTCAATTCTGTGTTTAAAAGCTGTAGCCAGGTTGTTCGTTTGCTCATTATTCCTTTGCAATGCTACCAGGCATTCAATGGACGTGAGAGCAATCGCTTCGATGTCACCGTATACTTTTCCTCTTAATTTATGCTGTTGCACGCGTTGCATGAATACCTCATACCCATCTCTGTAGAATTTCTCCTGATCCGCCGGAACGCTCAGTTTGAAACCTCTGTCCAGCAGTTTTATAAAGACAGAAACATCTGGATTAGGTATGTTATTTTTTGTCATAAGGTATCTTCAAGCAACTCAATGCACTTATCAATCTCTTGGATATATCTTTCAACTGATTCTTTCAGCTCGGCAATTCCGCTTGTTGGTGTCAGTTTACTAGTGACAATTTTAGCGAAACTTTTGGACTTATTAAAGTCTTTTTCCAAACTAGTGTTTTTTTTCTTCAATTCTTTTGCTTCCTCCTTGAGTTTAATATTTGACAGGCGAAGCTCCGCATTTTCGCGCTGCAGCTCCGTATTTTCCCATCTCAATTTCTCTTTGGTATTAACCAGAATCTCGAGTTTTTTCTCAAGATCGGTTAACTTATGTGCGATAACACGTTCAATGCTCCTTTCCATTTTTGAACTTTAAAATTACCGTCAAAGCAAAAGCGATTTACCTCATTTTCTGATCACTGCCTCAAACTCCTTCTCAAAAGCCGTGATGAGTCTCTGCATCGACTTGTCAATGACTTTGTCAGTCAGCGTCTGCTGGTCGTCCTGCAGAATGAAGCTGATCGAATAAGATTTTTTCCCTTCCAGGTTTGCACCTTCATATACATCGAAAACATTCACAGAGCGAAGCAGTTGGCGCTCCGTCCGGTAGGCGATCTGCCGCAGCTCATCAAAAGTGATCTTTTTGTTCACAACCACCGACAGGTCACGACGCACCTCCGGGAATTTAGGTACTTCATTATAGTCAATGATGGAGCTGTATTGACGAAGCAAATAATCCCAGTCGAAATCCGCAAAAAAGACCTGAGCCTTAATGTCCATTTTCTTGGCTACTGTCGTATTAAGCAGACCAAAAGAAACAACCGGTTTTTTGTTTAAAAGTAAAGTAATGCCCTGTTTGAAAATCGCTTTGTCGGCATCCTGCTTTTCCACTTCTTTTACTCTCAATGCCGTTAGCACCTGATTCACAAACGCAGCCAGGTCATGAAAAACCACATCGCGCGACTTTTCAAACCAACTTTCCTGCTGGATATTTCCCGTTAAGAAAAGCGAAAGCCGCTCATTTTCAACATACTTCTCATTGAGCTGGGAATATGTTTTACCAAATTCAAAAAGTTTGAGGTCCCGTTGGCGGCGGTTGCTATTATAAGCGACCACTTCAAGTCCTGAAAACAATAATGTCTGGCGCATCACCGACAGATCTTCGCTCAGATAGTTAAGTATCTTGACCGGGGCGCCTGCAAAGCTATCCGCCAGAAACGCCTGATATTCCGGTTTTGTCAATGAATTATTGATCATTTCATTGAACCCGTTTGCTACCAGCAGCTCGGAAATGCGCAGTTTTAACTTTTCCGGATCATTGACCGGAAAATCCGAAAGGAAATCCGAGCTCATCGCCTCCGACAATTCTACCTGCCCGAAACCGTAAATGCGGAGAATTTCCTCGATCACATCCGCTTCCCGTTGTACGTCAACCCGATAAGGTGGCACGATTGCCGTAAATGTGGTTTCTGTTTCGTTTTCGATTCGGATATCCAGACTTCCCAAAATCGTTTTGATCAACCCTTTGTCGAGTGACTTGCCAATCAGCCGGTCGATATTCCGGTACTTCATTTGAACCTCGAAATCTTCAACGGGCGCAGGATATATGTCGGTGATCTCGGATGCGACTTTTCCTCCGGCAAGTTCAGTGATGAGTAATGCAGCCCGTTTCAATGCAAAAAGCGGCATATTAGGATCAGTACCCCGCTCGAAACGGAATGACGAATCAGTTTTTAAACTAAAACGTTGGGCCGTTTTACGCACCCAGACTGGTGAGAAGTATGCGGATTCCAGAAAGATGGAAGTGGTTTCGCTGCTCACGCCGGAAGTAAGTCCGCCAAACACACCGGCAATGCACATAGGCTCGGGCGCGCCATTTTCGCCTTCGCAGCAAATCATCAGATCGCTGCCGGAGATCTTGCGCTCGATGCCGTCTAATGTTACAAACGGAGTTCCCGCAGCCACAGTATTAACAAGGACTTTTTTGCCTTGAATCTTCTCCGCATCAAAAGCGTGCAGCGGCTGGCCGAGTTCGTGACATACATAATTAGTAATGTCGACGATGTTATTGATGGAGCGGATCCCGATGGTCTGCAAACGTTGTTTGAGCCAGGCGGGAGATTCGGCCACCTGTAATCCTGAGATCGTCAAGCCGGTATATCTGGGGCATGCTTCCTGATTTTGCACCACCACTTCAATGGGCAGACTTTGATCCGTTACTGAAAATGAATCGACCGATGGCAGGGTGATCGCCCGGTTTAAAACCGCCTTTAAGTCACGCGCTACTCCGAAATGAGATGCGGCGTCGGCCCGGTTGGGTGTCAGGCCTATTTCAATGAGGTAATCAGAGGCAATTCCAAAGTATTCGTTCGCTGGCGTACCATTTGCCAGATCTGTATTAAGTACCAGAATCCCCGCATGGGAAGTTCCCAGGCCTAATTCATCCTCGGCGCAGATCATCCCTTCTGAAACGGCGCCGCGTATTTTCGATTTTTTAATGGTGATAGCTTCTTCACTTCCCAATGGATAAAGTACTGCGCCCACGGTAGCCACAATGACTTTTTGGCCGGCAGCCACATTGGGCGCGCCGCAAACGATCGATAATGGATTTTCTCCGCCGACATCGACTGTGGTCGTTTTCAAGCGATCAGCTTCCGGATGCTTTTCACAGGTTAACACCTGGCCGATTACCACCCCTTTTAATCCTCCTTTTATGGATTCGATCTCTTCAATTCCTTCGACTTCAAGTCCGGTTGCAGTGAGTAATTTGCCGATTTCTTCCGGCGTTTCGTTTAGTTCGATCAGGTCTTTAAGCCACTTATAGGAGATCTTCATGCGAATGCTTTAAAGTAATTTCAAAGTCAGAAATGGAAACCTGACTTTCTACAAAAATAATGATTTAAGTGTGAACGGCGCTTTTGAAAAGTGAATACGCCGGACTTTTTTGTTTGGTCCAAATGATTCTTTATCACTCGTGCACCGCCGATTCGAGTAGCTCGCCAGCCTCAATGGCCACCGTCAGCGTGTTTTCGGCAGGCGGGACCGGGCAGGCGTAGCTTTCCTGATACACACAATAAGGGTTATAAGCCTTGTTAAAATCCAGGACGATCGTGTTGTTTTTAAGTTCGGAGACCGGATAATCCAGGTAACGGCCACCCCCATAGGTTTGCTTTCCGCTGGTCGCATCTTTAAACAAGACCGAAATCACACTTTCATTTTTCAGCAACAAAAGTTTCTGTGTTTGTCCGCCGATTGAAAAATTAGCATACCCATATTTTTCATATTTCTCGTCCGTACCATCTGTATACTTAATAATCACCTCTTTGTCGTCATTCGTGTAAGGCGAGATGTTGGCTTTAACGCGAAATGAAAGGTCCGGCTCAAAGTAATGCAGGCCGTGAAAACTTTCTTTATCGGCAATGGGGGACTCTTTGGAGGTTTTGAACTGCTCGTCCTTTGCTTCCCGTTCCTGTTTAATGTCTGCTTTGTATTTAGCGGGGTTTGTGATCGTCTCGGCGCCAGCCTGATCGCCGCTGATAAGCGAGGAATTTTCAACGACAAAATAAGCCAGGATCGCAATGAACATGGCGATTGTACTATACCGGATGACTTTATTTTTAAACATATAGATGAGCAATAATGTAAGAGTTTGCAAACTTACACGGAAAGACAGCTTTGAAAAAGTATGGGGTGTTTATTTGCTTTTTTATGATAATTTTGAAACTTCGCATCGGGCTGGTTAGCGATGTTGAGTGAAAATATCCTAAATTGACCTGACAAATTTTTAACAAATACCTGACCCATCATATGTCGTACACAAAGCGAGTACTCATTGCCGAAGACAGTTCAGTAATTCAAAATCTGGCAAGGAAGATTCTGGAATTTCAACATTATGAAATCACTTCCGTAAAAAACGGGGAACAAGTACTGCAACTCCTTGAAAAAGAAGATTTCGATATCATTTTGCTGGATATCAATATGCCTGTGATGGATGGAATGGAGTGCGCAAGAAGCATTCGCAAGTTGCCCAACGAGAAAAAAGCTAAAACGCCGATTGTCGCCATTACGGGTAATGCCAAGAATTATTCAGAGGAAGATTTTAAAGAAGCCGGATTCGATGATGCGCTGATGAAGCCCTTGAATTTTGACCGCCTGGTTGAGGTGGTGGCGCATTTGACAGAATAATAGTCCATGAGGATAACGTTTTTAGGAACCGGCACGTCACAGGGAATTCCGGTAATTGCCTGTGAATGTGCCGTTTGTCGTTCCAGTGATTTCCGTGACAAACGATTGAGAGCCTCAATCTGGATTCAGGTGCAGGGAAAATCCCTGGTGATTGACACCGGTCCGGATTTCAGGCAGCAAATGCTTAGGGCAAATGTGAAGACACTTGACGCGGCTATTTTTACACACCAACACAAAGATCACACCGCTGGCCTGGACGACATTCGTGCATTTAACCACAGGCAGCAGAAGGATATGCCGCTTTACGGTCGTCCGGAAGTGTTGAAGCAGATCCAAAGCGAATTTTCCTACGCATTTTCCGAACAGCGCTACCCCGGAGTTCCGCACTTCGAGCTCCATCCCATTGAGAACAAGCCTTTTGAGATTGAAGGAATTAAAGTAATCCCCATTGAGGTAATGCACCACAAACTTCCCGTTTACGGTTTCCGGTTTGGTGACTTTACCTATATCACCGATGCAAACTACATTTCCGAAAAGGAGCAGGAAAAGATAAAAGGGTCGAGGGTACTGGTTTTGGACACGCTTCAAAAAGAGCCGCATCTCTCTCATTTTACACTTTCCCAGGCCCTGGACCTGATCGACAAACTCAATGTCCCTCAGGCGTACCTGACCCATATCAGTCACAAGCTTGGCCGGCATGCTGATGTGGAAGCGGAACTGCCGCCGAACGTAAGGCTTGCGTATGACGGGCTGGTTTTGGATTTGTAGGTTGACGGTAGACCTGGCAAGTCTTTCAGATTTACAAGGTCTTATTCGACTTACAAGCCTTCGCTAATCCATTGCATCAGAAGCGCGGTAAGATACCCTCCATAAGTCCCGATCGCATAACCAAGTATCGCCAACAAAACCCCGACGGGCGCCAGAGACGGATGAAATGCTGCCGCAACGACGGATGCCGATGCCGACCCGCCCACATTAGCCTGGCTTCCCACAGCCAGAAAAAAGAAGGGTATTTTCAGCCATTTACAAACCAGTACCAGGATAATGCCGTGAATGCTGATCCAGATCAATCCGATCGCAAAAAGCCCCGGATTTTCTGCGACCGCGCCCAGGTCCATTTGCATTCCGATGGTAGCAACCAGAACGTAAAGAAATACGGTACCTAATTTTGACGCGCCCAGATATTCGAGTTTCCGGGCGGGAGTAACAGATAGCCCGATCCCGATTAAGGTTGCAATGCTGATCACCCAAAAGAAGGAGGAAGTCAAACTGTATTTCTGGAGTCCGGGGTAGTTTTCTGACAGATATGGTGTGATGATATCGGAGAGTCCGTGGGCCAGGCCGGTTGCGCCGAAGCCGGCTGCTGCCAGGTAAATGTAGTCGCGCATGGCAGGCAGTTTTGCATGAGCCTGCTGCTCTGAATCCAGATGCTGCTGCACTTCGTCGACCAGCCGGCTGTCTGCACCGAGAAGCGCATCGATCCGGGAAGCAATGCCGGCCCCGTAGATCAAAACGGCCATCCAGAGCTCGGCGATCAGCACATCGACGGCGACCATTTGAGAAAACAGCTGCGGGCTGGGCTGAAAAACCTCCTTTAATGCCGTTTGATTTGCCCCGCCGCCAATCCAGCTTCCGGCAATGGTTGCCAGCCCGCGCCAGACTGCGTCCGGGCCTTCGCCCGCCACGGTTTGAGGGCTAATGGTCCCCACAATCCACAAAGCAACGGGCCCGCCGATCATGATCCCGGCTGTACCTACCAGCATGGCAATGAGCGCTTTGGGCCCAAGTTTAGCCAGTGATTTCCAGTCCATTCCAATGGTGAAAAACACAAGGCAGGCAGGAAGGAAGTATTTGGAGACGACCGGATAAAGCTGGGAATCAATGCCATTGATAATGCCAAAGGAATTAAGCAGACCAGGAATAAAATAGCATAACAGCAAAGGAGGGATCACCGCATAGAACTTTTTCCAGGTAGCTGAGGGAAGTGAGCTGGTGTAAAAAACAGCCGCCAGGATCAGCATTAATAACCCTAAGACAACAGCATCATTTGTTATCATTCGTCGATTTTGGAGTGGTATTGTCAAGACTGGTAAAAATAGGTAACTTGAATTTCAATTTAGCGGCAAAAACGTTTCTTTTTGAATTTAAAACAGGGGCGGTACTGGTTGCCGGCCTACTATCATTATAAACTATGGCGAACTTTAATTTATTGGTTAATGGAAAAAGGGTGAAGGTGGATGTCGAGCCGGACATGCCTTTACTCTGGGTTGTCCGGGATTTTGTCGGCTTAAAAGGTACAAAATTTGGCTGCGGAATGGCTTTGTGCGGCGCTTGCACCGTGCATTTGAATGGAGAACCTACCCGTTCGTGTCAAACGCCGGTTTCAGCCATTGGGAAAAATGACAGAATCACAACCATCGAGGGTATTGGAGATGGTAAAATGCACATCATTCAAAAAGCCTGGATCGAAGAGCAGGTTCCACAATGCGGTTACTGCCAGTCGGGACAGATTATGTCTGCGGTTTCTTTACTGAAAACAAACCCGAAACCAACGGATGCCGATATCGACGCTGCTATGAGCGGCAACCTTTGCCGCTGCGGGACGTATGACCGTATCCGCAAAGCGATCCACCGGGCAGCCGAAGAGATCAAGGTCTCTGAAAGCGGAATTGGTAAAATGTAATTCACTCACCCTAGCCAAAAAAGACATTGGAAAATATACAATCCTCGCGACGCGATTTTCTGAAAGCAACCACGCTGACCTCGCTGGGGCTGGCAGTCGGCATTTCAGGTTTTACCAAGGACTCCTCCCTTAAAAAAATAGCACCGGCGTTTTTAAAGCTGGAAATCAATCCTTTCATCATCATCGATACGCTGGGCAACATTACCCTTGTAAACCCGCGACCGGATATGGGCCAGGGCTCCACGCAGGCTGTTCCCTCACTATTAGCGGAGGAATTAGAGGTAAGTCTGGACAAAGTTTTGATCGTGCAAAGTGACGGTCAGGGGAAATACGGCAGTCAAACTTCGGGCGGCAGCAGCTCGGTGAGAGGACTTTGGATGCCGATCCGGAGAGCGGGCGCAGCCGCGCGGGAGATGCTTACGACCGCTGCTGCGAAAAGGTGGAATGTGCCTGTTGATGAGTGCATTGCAGAAGATGGGAGGATTCTCCATAAAGCCAGCGGCAAAAGTTTGACTTACGGTGAACTTGCCGACGATGCGTCGAAACTGGAAATCCCAAAAGAGCCAAAGTTGAAAGAAGCCAAAGATTTTAAGATCATTGGAAAATACAACAAGCGGTTAGACGTGCCCGAGCGGGTCAACGGGAAAGCCATTTATGGAATCGACGTTGATATTCCCGGAATGGTATATGCAAGCATCCTGCATTCGCCGGCCCTTCATGGTAAGGTAGTATCGATCGATGATGCCGCTGCCAAAAAGGTAAAGGGTGTTTTAAGTGTGATGAAAACCCAAAGACCAATGCCGCACCGCACCTCGGAAGCCGTGGCGGTGATTGCTACGAACTGGTGGGCCGCATTAAAAGGCAAAAAAGCGCTGAATGTGACCTGGGACAATGCGGGTCTGGATCAATCGGTGAGTACGGCTAACTATTTTGAAAAAACATACGAAGCGGCCAAAAAGGACGGCATTAACTACGAAGAAAAAGGTGATTTTTCAGCCAAATACGCCGTTGCAAAAGAAAAGCTTGAAGCAAATTATGAAACCCCTTTTCTGGCCCATGCGCCCATTGAGCCCGAGAATGCCATTGCGCATGTAAAACCGGATGGTTCTGTGGAAATATGGGCGCCGGTCCAGGGGCCGGACTGGGCACTGCGAGATGTGTGCGGCTATTTGAAAATCAAACCCGAACAGGTAAAAATCAATGTTACCTTACTTGGAGGTGCATTCGGACGCAAAGCCTACCACGATTTTCTTCTCGAAGCTTGTCACATCAGTAAAGAACTTGGCAAACCTGTCAAGGTAATCTGGACGCGCGAGGATGATATTTCACAGGGACCTTACCGGCCTGGAATGCTTAGTCATATGCAGGGTTTTGTGGAAGATGGTAAGATTGCCGGATTTCATCACCATGCGATCGGCGAATCCATTGTAGCCCAGGTTTTTGGCGGATTGAAGGAAACCGAGTCCGATCCCTGGTTGAGCGCGGAGATCGCGACCGAGAACAATAAATATCAATTCAGCGGGGCATCAAAAGTGAGCTGGACGCATGTTAAGACCGATATTCCCGTTGTCTGGTGGCGGTCGGTTTATGCTTCCAACTTCGGTTGGGGCCAGGAATGCTTCGTTGACGAGCTGGCTCATCTTGCCAAAAAAGACCCGATGAAAGCCCGAATGGAAATGCTTTCTGATGAGCGTTTCAGAAAGGTTTTGCAAACATTATCCCAAAAAGCAATGTGGGAGGAAAAACTTCCGGCGGGAACAGGCAAGGGTATCGCTGTATTTAGCTCATTTGGCAGTATATCAGCGTGTTGCATGACCGTTTCAAAAAAGGACAATGGTGTCAAAATTGATAAAGTCGTTTCAGTCATCGATTGTGGGTATTATGTAAATCCCGATAATGTGAAAGCGCAGACCGAAGGAAATATTGTGATGGGTATTACGGCGGCTATCAAGGATGGGATCACATTTACTAGCGGCGTTTGTGACCAAAGCAATTTTCATCAATATAATGTGTTAAGGCTCAACGAGATGCCTGCCATTGAAATTCACATTATTGATAGTGGGGCAAATCCTGGCGGGGTAGGAGAGCCCGGACTCCCGCCCATTGCACCGGCATTGGGCAATGCGGTTTTTGCCGCCACCGGAAAAAGGCTTCGCAAATTACCTTTTGACATCACTAATATCGCTTAAAATTACCCGAGAGCAGGCAAGTAGGCGAATATCAATCCAACAAAAAACGCCCGGCTAATCAATTGCCGGGCGTT
>NZ_JAJUXH010000026.1 GCF_021390245.1 Dyadobacter sp. CY323
TTTTCACATTTAATCGGTTTCAGTTATTGAGCGCCATCCGCTTTTGCTCTGGCAACGGCATACTCACCGACTTTATGACCGACCGCAAGGCCCACCTCGCAGTCGAAGCGGTAATGGATCAGACCATAGATACGTGATAATGATGCCTCAGCAGCCATAGCATCGAGTTTTTGCTTTTCAGCTGGGAATACATAGGCAAGAAGCTCGGCTGCCGCACCCGAGAAAGTGGAATGCCCGGAGGTATACGAGGGGAAGTTAGGCAGCCCGACCGACGTCTTTATTTTTTTACTCACCTGATTTGGACGCGGGAAATAGTAGTAATACTTGACGTCCCAGCAGGCAATTCCTGCATCCTGTAAAGTAGTGCCTAAAAGTGCGAGTGTGCGCGCGGTCCTTACCTCACTGAAATTGTTTTCGCGGCACAAGTTAGCGGCTCTTCTGTGCCAGTGACCGGGAGGGGTATAACTTCCCACGCCGTCAGACCAGAAGCTGGCAATTTTGGCCTGTTCTCTTGTTTGATTTTGAGCGATGTCAAGCAACTCGTCCATGTTCTTTTTAAATTCCGCGCTGCCCATTGCCGGGGGAGGGACCGGGCGCAATTTCACCAGCGTGGCTTTGTCGAAATTCCAGGTTTGTACGGATCCGTAGGTAGGCAGCATCGGCGGGCGAGGAGGGAATTCCTGGCTCACCCATGGCTCTGTGGTACCGATCGCTTTTGCATTAGCTATCATTTCGGCTGTCTTTGCCTGGTTGTTTGCCGCGCCCATGCCGTCGGCCTTGGCGCGGGCCATTACCTTTGCGGCAACGGCTTTACCCAGGTCAGATCCGGCCAGAATGTCGCTTTCCACGTTCATTCCCGCCAGCATCCGGCTATTTTTGTGCTCGGCCAGCTTGGCTTCCAGGTAAGGAACCTCGCCGGGAAACATCGCTTTCAAAATCACAACAGAAGCTTCTGCCACGACGGCATCTTCGGAGGGGTAGGATGGCAAATCGGTTACAGGCAGCAAAGCCTTAATGGACTGGTCATTTTTGGAAGGTGATTTGCGGTTGTATTTGAACTTATAATTCCATGCACTTACCAATGCATCATACTGGGCAACACTCAGGTAGGCCAGCGCGCGGGCCGTATAAGGCGGGTTGGCGAAAGGAAACTTGGGATCAGCCAGCGGATTGGCTGCATCCGGAAGTGGGTATTTGCCGTCCGGAGTTGAGGCTGGCGGCGTGTTGTAACGTGCTGCCAGCTCCCGCCCGATCTCATTCCAACGGAAAACCGCGCCCGCGGCCCAGTAGTTGACCTGCTCTTTCTGAATGGGGGTAATGGATTCCACTACGCCTTTAAGCTTGGTGATTTCGGTTTTATAATAATCAGAAGTAACGGCTTTGGGCGCTACCACCTCGATCTCACCGGCCGAGGAGAGTATATACGGTTTCCAGCTGCCGGCACCTTCGTCCATGCTCGATGGATTGCTGGCCCCCAGAGTAGGTTCGTCAACGGTTTTGTTACAGGAGCTCACAAATGCGGCCACTACAAGAAATGCGAACCGCAACAAGCTTTTATACTTTTTAAAATGGTTGGTTTTCATAGAAATTGATGTCTTTATTATTTTTTATCTGACTTAGCATAACGGAATTGATACAGCACTCCGGCCGAAAGATTCGTGCTTTGGCCCACATTGGTTCCTTGGAGCACGTAGGCGGCACGAGCGGTTACCCCGATGTTTTTAGGTTGAAATTTTGCATATGCGCCCACGACAGTGGACTTCATGTTGTTGGTAGGAAATGGCATATCGTTTCTGCGGATATTATCACCGCCGTCACAGGCCCCATATTCAAGGAATCCTTCGGCTTGCAAACCGTGTTTGAGATATCCCAGACGAGCTGCCGCATCATACGCATTGGGTACTGAAACCTGATTGGTATTGTATAATTTTCCATCTGACAAGTACGCATCACGGTCAATCGTAATTTTGCTTCTGAAAATGTAGCTGCCTGATGCAGTCAGGTAAATGCCGGTTTTGTGCCTGTAACTTGCCATCAGCCTGCCGGTGGCAGTTTTGCATTGTAAGCCGATCGACATGGGAAGAAAGTCGGGAATGTAATCTCCGACGGGAACAGAACCACCCGCAATGGCGTGTAGAGAAAGCCCGGATTTGTTTAAAAAACGGTATTTAATCCAGCCTGAGGCATCCTGAAAGCCTTTTTGCCACCGAAGGTTTCCCGCGCTGGTTTGCGTCCATATATATGGGATGGCTGCGATAATGTTGATATTTTTGGTGATACCAACTGCCAGCATCGGCATTACATTCTGAGTGGTATGTGTGCCGATGTTGAGGTTTTGACGTTTTAGCGAATTTTCCCAATACTGGTCCCAGGAGCTGTGGGTATAGGAAACGGCGATACATGCCGTATTTTTTGACATGTAAATCGCATCGTTAGGCATTTGGGCAAAACTGGAAGAAACAGAGGCCGATGCCGCTATAAGAAATGCAGCCAGACGTAGCCTGAAATGTTGTAAAGTATTCAGCATATGTGATATTTTAAAATGTATTTGCGTCCCTGCAACAACGGGAATACTCCTTTGCAAGAATCAGAACTTAAAAGAATGAATACCTAGCAGTATTCGGGGGGCGGAGTCGTTAAGGCTCCCTGGATGGAAGTGTAACTTATTGCGATGTCAAAATCGGTGATATTTGGCGTATAGCTCCCGGTTAACTGCCGCTGAAAGAGAAACGGAGCGCTGCCGGGGACGTAGTTTTTTGCAAGCCCATCTAGTAACTTAATGATCTTCCCATTCTTGCTTTGCGACGATCCTTGTTGATCGGTAAGTAATTGAGCGGCATGCGCCAATTCAAAAAAATGATCTCTGGCAGCCAGGTTGGATTTTAGCGTTACGTAAAGTGTATCGTTTTGGTGAGACAAACTTGTCGGGTTGTAAAAACGATCCTGAAAGCGAACCAGTGCCTGCATGTGTTGGGGGAATTCAACTTGCCCGGAGTAGGGTAGCGAGGGAAGATATATTTTCATGATTTTCCACTCATCATGCTCACCGGCCGGCGTAGCAGCCTGGTGCTCATTTTCAAATAAAAGGATAGCCAGACTGAGCCCAAACATATTGCAGAGCAGCAAAAGCAACAATCCTATCCGGGCTATTTTTTTCAATGTTGAAAAGAGGATTTCTGACCAAATGTAAACATATTAGGTCAAATTTTAAAGGGTTGTGAAAAATACCTTAATGCGCTGTTTAAGTGCTATTTATCCTAAAAGTTGCTCAAAAAGTAAGTTGCCGGCGGTTGCTTTTTTGGTACCGGCCCAAGATCAATTATAATAAAAAGCATGATTTTTCCCGGTGGAATCTTTTTGAGATTTTGTTTCAAAAAACCGTTTGTAAGCCTATATTGAGGGAAATATAAGGGACGGTGCACAATACAGGTACTGCCCGCCACTGGCCGGTAATTTTAAAACATAATGACATGAAACGATCAGATATTAACCCGATGCCGCCCTTTTTTGACCGCTATATCAATCTGATAGAAGATGTCGATATTATGGAGGGTTTTGAAAGGTATACTCCGGCAACCATTTACCATCAAAGCTCAAAGCTCATTGAACTGGCAGACAAAGTGTATGCGGAAGATAAATGGACGGTCCGTGATATTTTGCAGCATGTGGTGGATAATGAGCGGATTATGGCTTATCGGGCGCTGCGCTTTTCCAGAAACGACAAAACCGGTTTGCCGGGGTATGATGAGCAGCTGCTGGCAAAGCACACCACAGCCAGCCGGCGAACGGTACAGGACCTGATGGAGGAATTTTCGCAGGTACGGCTTTCGACGATTGCGTTATTTAAAAATATGGATGATGAAATGCTCACAAGTATAGGTAATGCAAATCAGACCGAAATTTCGCCGCTTGCGCTGGGTTTTGTGATTCTCGGGCACCCTATGCACCACATGCGAATCATCGAGCAGCGGTATTTCCCATTGCTTTAATGGCTGGCCAGTTGGGATAAGGCATCTTCCACATTGTTGACGGGCAGCTGGCATGTTTTGTCAAAACAAACATAGATCGCTGTTTTCCCATGTAGATCCGTCCGGTTTTTAAGCAGTGGCAGCTCGGAGGAAGTGGTTGTTCCCGTTACAATTTTATTGGGGATAAAAAACCGGTCAAAATCTTTCCGAATATCGTCTGCATTTTCGCCGACGATCGCAATTTCGGCGGTGGGTCTGGCCCGAAGGCAGTACAAAGCTGCCCAGTTGGTGACCCACTGGACGTCGCCTAGCATCAATTTTGACATTTTCGATAGCATCCGATCGGCGATTTTCCCAAAATTCTCCCGGTCGAGTAACAGGGCCAAAACGTACAGGTTTTCAGCCATTATCGAGTTGGAAGAAGGTACGACATTATCGAAAAGTTCTTTCTTTCGCGCCACTAAAATTTCCCCATGCTGATCGGTGAAATGGAAAAAACCTTCCGGCTCATCATAAAAATTAAGGATTGTGTAGTCGGCGAGTTGCAGGGCCTGGCTTAACCAATCTTCGTTGAATGTAATCTGGTAAAGGCTGATGTAACCCTGAATAGTGGCCGCGTAATCTTCAAGAAATCCGGTAATGGTGGCAACACCATTTTTATAACTATGTCGCAACTGACCGTCCAGGGTCATCCTTTTTTTTATAAATTCGCCCGTTCTGACTGCCATTTCACGGATTTCTTCATCTCCAAGGGCGCGGTAAGAATCCGATAGTCCCTTTACGAGCAATCCATTCCAGGATGAAAGGATTTTATCATCCAAACCCGGGCGGACTCTTGCTTGACGAGCTACTGCCAAGGCATTTAATGCCGCTTTGTATTTTTCTGAAAAGTTTTCTGTATCGATTCCTTTCGTCCGGGCTGTTTTTTCTGGGTAGTCGATCAGATGCAGATGGTTGTATCCGTGCTCCCAATTTCCCACTTTTGAAATATTATAAAGCTTTGAGAACCAGTCAAAATCTTCTTTTAGGATGCTTTTCAGCTCATCGGCTTCCCAGATGTAAAACTTACCTTCCATCCCCTGGCTATCTGCATCAAGCGCCGAGTAAAAGCCACTTTCCGGGCTCAGCATTTCACTTTTCAGCCAGGTAACGGTTTGGAGGATGCGGTCTTTATAGAGTGGATTTTTAGTGAGCGAGTAAGCCTCGGCATAGATGCTCAGAAGCTGCGCATTGTCATAGAGCATTTTTTCAAAATGTGGTATAAACCACTCGTCGTCAACGGAGTACCTGGCCCATCCGCCGCCAACGTGGTCATAAATACCACCGAGCGCGATCCGGTTGAGTGACAATTCCAGCTGAGCAAGTGCCTCCGGATTCTGACTGGCATCGAAGTAACGCAGCAAAAATTTGTAAATCGAGGGCATCGGGAATTTGGGCGCCCGGTCCATTCCGCCTTTTAATGTGTCGAAATTGCGCTGTAAATGCTCGAACATCAGGTCCAGATCACTTGGATTGTAGCTGCTGGCCGCATCAGTCAAGCCGTATTTGCTGCTTTCAGGCAGGATCATGTTTTGCACAAAACCTTCGGCGGAATTAACCAGCTCCGGGTAATGGTTTTGAAAAGCGTTATCAATGCTTTTAAGGAGCTGAACCCAGTTTTGGGCCGGGAGATAGGTAACTCCGTAAAATGGCTTGGAATCCGGCAAAAGAAAAACGTTCAGAGGCCAGCCGCCGCGGACTCCCATGGCTTGTACTGCATCCATGTAAACCGCATCCACGTCGGGCCGCTCTTCCCGATCTACCTTAATGCACACGAAATGGGCATTCATTATCTCAGCGATCGCTTCTTTTTCAAAACATTCCCGCTCCATTACATGGCACCAGTGGCAGGCGGAATACCCAATACTGACCAGGATTGGCTTGTTTTCCGTCTTTGCTTTTGTGAGTGCGTCCTTTCCCCACGGGTACCAGTCAACCGGATTGTGGGCGTGTTGTAATAAATATGGGCTGGTCTGCTGGCTGAGTCGGTTCATGATTTGGATGGCGTTGTTAGTGATGAACAACCACTTTTTTTACGATTGTTCTGGAAGTGCCCTCAAACCGGACAAAATAGATGCCAGAGGAAATGTTGGGCAACGCCACCACTTCTTTACTTTCGCCAGCGATGACTTTTAGCTTTTTGTTAAAAACGATTTGGCCTTTGACATTCAGCAAAGACAGATCAACCTGGCTTGCGCCGTTTTGTCCTGTAAGCACCACATTCATTTCATTGGAGACCACGTGCGGATATACGTAGGCATCCGAGAGAGTGGGGTGCACGGAATTAACGATATCATTGAGGTCAAACTGGCAAAGGAAAATTTCTTTTCCTTTTAAGCTGATGCTTCTCGACCATTTTTGAAACGAGACTGTTACGTCTGTTACCTGATTATCGGCTGCATACGGGTTTTGAGCTGTGATCAGAATGTCGTTTCCTTTCACTACACCTCTCCAGATCGGATTTTGCAGCTCCATCTGATCGCGCGCCGATTGCGGGATAACCAGCTGATAAGATCCTTCAAACATATTTTTAAAAGCTGACAACCGGTAAAGGCCCTGGATGAAATACTCATAAGCAGCGTAATTTTCCTGGCGGTTGCCCGGAAAAAACGGATTTTCCCAGAGCCATAATCCTTTGGCGCCCGAGAAAAAGGGGAAAATGGCAGTTGCCTCCGCCATGAATGGCGTGATCAGCGGTGTGTTTGGATCATAGCTATCGTGAATGCGCATCCATACAAACGGGATCACAGGCTTGTCGCCCCAGGCAGCATTGCTTTCAATGTTAAAGAGCAGGTATGACAAGTAATCCTTTCCAATCGGATGGTCGTAGCCGTAATAGTAGTAGGGGGAGGGCGATAAAAAGTCCAGCGCATTGTAAAAGCTTCCGCCGATCTTTCCTGCATTATCCTGCATGAGGTAATGTGTGCGGGCAAGGTTGGTGGTCCAGTCCTGCCAGCTGTTGGCGGTAATGTTGAGCCAGGTATTTCGGATCGGCACATCACTGTAACTGGTAATGAGCGCTTTCACACCTTTGGCCCGGAGACGATTAACGGCCTCGGTATACCACCAGCGAATGTCGCGTTTATAGGCAAACAGGAAATCGGCATTGGAAAGATTCCGGTAATTCTCAGGGATCTGTGCATTTGTTTTCAATGCGAGGATATCGCGGTCTTCCCGCTGCATCCGCTCGATGTCCAGGCAAACGATATCCGTATCAAAAACGGTGGCTGCATAATTGTCCCAATAACTTCGGTATGCTGCGGTATCATTTCCCCATGGACTTCTCAGTACATTATCGGCCCAGGGCTGATTTTCGCTCGAAGTGGCTACGCCATACCAGAGTGAGGCCCGGTTTTTCCCGGCCAGCGAGCCGGGTTCAGGTCCACTAAAAGCTGCAATGTGGCTAAAACCATGTTTTAACGGTAATGACTGCGTATCCCCAAACCTTGGGCCGCTGTAAATGATCTTAAATGGAAGAGAAAATTCAGGAAACTTGCCCCATTCAATGCTGTTGTTGGCTGTAACCGGTTTTAGCACATATCCGGGCGGACAATCCTGGCCCATAACGGGTAAAACGACACTAGCAGTCAGAAGCGCGATCCAGGAAAGAACCTTAAAGTAGATATTGGTCAAATGGATCATAAGAATTGATCAGACAAATTCGTTAATTTGCATGGTGTGTTAATTTAATTTTTCCGCGAAAGTATTTCCGCAGAGCTCATAACACAGAACATCAGAAAACGCCTTGAAATATAAAAACACAAAAAATGAGACGATTACTAGTACTTATCCCGCTTCTTTTCACACTTATTTTGGCGGGCTGTGACAAAGACAAAGATAAGAACGAAACTCCGCAGCCGACAGAAAAGGACAAAATACTCATCAATTATCCCTGGCGTATGTCCACCGTTACGGATTTAAATGGGAAGGATATTCCAGTTAATCAGCTGAATTTACAGACCCAGGCAATCAAAGAAGTGATGGACATTCAGTTCCTGCAAAACAATGTGACCAAAGCAATTGACCAAAATTCAAAGCAGGTTATCAATGGCGGGACCTGGTATCTGATTGATGATAATAAGACTTTGGATATCAAAATTTCTGGTTTTTCCGGTTTGTTTGGTGTGGAGGAGCTTTCAAACAGTAAATTGAGACTAAAAAGTAAAATGCCTGTGAGCGGCGTTGAACAGGAAACCATCATGGTTTTCCAGCCGGTCATTAAATAGAGGCGATAGATTGATATCTTTAAAAAATAGCGGCGGATAGAAAATCTGTCGCTATTTTTATTTTATGGTAAATTTGATTTAATGAAAAAAAACAACCCCTCTATCATTAACGCCTGGTGCATGTATGACTGGGCCAACTCGGTTCACGCCCTGGTTATTGTTTCCAGCATTTTCCCGGTTTATTTCAGTGCTACCGCGCTGAGCGCTTCGGGGACACCGAATGTTGATTTTCTTGGGGTTCAAATCAAAAGCACCGTGTTGTTTTCTTACACGGTTTCTGTATCATTTTTAATCACCGCGTTGCTCATCCCGTTGTGCACGGCCATCGCGGATGTTACCGGAAAAAAGAAAAGGTTTATGCAGTTCTTCTGTTATACGGGCGCAGTCAGTTGCATGCTTTTATATTTTTTTACAAAAGATACGCTGATTTCTTCCATCTTTTTGTTTGGATTAAGTCTGGTCGGATGGAGTGGTAGCATTGTCTTTTACGATTCTTATCTACCCGAAATAGCCACCGAGGATAAGTTTGACAGGTATAGCGCACGCGGTTTTTCGCTGGGGTACCTGGGAAGCGTCTTCTTGCTATTATTTAATTTAAGTATGGTGCTAGCGCCCCAGTTCTATGGGATTGTTCAAAAATCCCTTCCCGCCCGGATTTCGTTTTTCACTGTCGGCGTGTGGTGGGTACTATTTGCCCAGATCCCATTTCATTATCTGCCTTCTGGTAATGCTCAAACTAACAAGACGGGAAACTGGATTTTCAATGGCTTTAAAGAACTGACGAAAGTGTACGGCCGGCTGCGGGAGCAGCCTTATCTGGCCAAGTTTCTGAGCGCCTTTTTTATTTACACCATGGGACTTCGCACCGTGATGTATGTGGCGACTATTTTTGGAGCTAACGAATTGAAATTACCTCCCCAGAGTTTGATCATCACGGTGTTGCTTATTCAACTGGTGGGTATTGCCGGATCCTATACATTTGCCTGGTTATCGGGCCAGATTGGTAACATTTATGCGTTAATGATCGGGGTGGCAATCTGGGTCGGGATTTGCACGGGGGCTTATTATACGACAGAGGCTATGGAGTTTTACGTGATCGCCTGCACGGTGGGAATGGTAATGGGAGGCATTCAATCGCTTTCCAGGTCTACATACTCGAAACTTATTCCTGAAAATGTTACGGATACGGCTTCCTATTTTAGTTTTTACGATGTCACCGAAAAGATGGCGATCGTGATCGGAACCTTCATTTACGGGGCAGTAGAGCATTTGACGGGCAGTATGCGCAACAGCATCCTGGCGCTGCTTGTTATTTTCATTGTTGGCCTTGTGCTGCTTTACCGGATTCCCTCCCAGAAGGTGTACCGTTTTGAATTGGATGGCAATAAAAATTAATTTAATATCGCAGTTCAAAAGCTCGGGGGACTGATAGCGCAAATAGGATGTTAGCTCAGTTGGTTCAGAGCGCCGCCTTGACAGGGCGGAGGTCAGCGGTTCGAGCCCGCTACGTCCTACACTTTTTTTATGATCTGCTGTAAATTAAATTGTTACAGCAGATTTTTCTTTTTTACTTAAAACATTGCCAAAACATTTTCCATAAACCAGTTGTATCTCCCTTTGTGGAGCAGAGTATATTGGGTGAATTGGTTTGTATGTCGCTTTAAAAAAAGTAGCCCGTATTGTTTCCAATACAGGCTACTTACATGATACTAAACCGAATTACAGTGTTCTTTTCACTTCTCGTAATTCAAAGCTTTCGATGATATCCCCAACTTCGATATCGTTGTAGTTCTTAATGCTCAATCCGCATTCATATCCGTTTTTAACCTCCTGAACGTCATCTTTGTAACGTTTCAATGATTCGATTTCGCCTGTATAAAGTACGATACCGTCGCGGACAACCCGGATTTTATTATTTCTCTTCACATAGCCATCCGTAACATAACATCCAGCAATGGTACCAATCCGGCTGATTTTGAAGACCTCGCGAATTTCGATATTTCCGGTGATGATTTCCTCGATAGTCGGGGCAAGCATACCTGTCATCGCATCCTTGATTTCATCGATGGCCTGATAGATGACCGAATAATGGCGGATTTCGATTTGATCCTGTTCAGCCATTTTCTTGGCATTGGAAGAAGGACGAACCTGGAAGCCTACAATGATAGCATCCGAAGCAATGGCAAGGTTCACATCCGATTCGGAAATCTGACCAACCCCTTTGTGAATGATATTGACTTGTACTTCCGAGGTTGAAAGTTGCAGCAACGAATCTGAAAGTGCCTCGACTGATCCATCCACATCCCCTTTTATGATCAGGTTCAACTCGCGGAAGCTACCAATTGCCTTACGACGTCCAATCTCTTCGAGTGTAATGTGCTTACGCGTACGAATTGATTGCTCTCTTTGTATCTGTTCGCGTTTTGTTGCGATATCACGAGCGTCACGCTCATTCTCAAAAACGTTAAAACGATCACCCGCCTGCGGGGCGCCACTTAGCCCAAGGAGCTGGACGGGCATGGAAGGACCTGCGGTTTTAAGCTTTCTTCCCAGGTAATCAGTCATTGCTTTCACACGTCCAAAATGCGCTCCTGCCAACACCACGTCTCCCACTTTGAGTGTTCCGGTCTGAACAAGGATCGTTGTCACATATCCGCGGCCTTTATCCAAAGAAGCCTCTACAACAGTTCCCAGTGCCCTGCGATCCGGGTTAGCCCGAAGTTCAAGCAACTCGGCTTCAAGCAACACTTTTTCCAAAAGTTCATCGATACCTAAACCCGATTTTGATGAAATTTCCTGAGTCTGATATTTACCACCCCATTCTTCAACGAGCAGGTTCATATTTGCCAGTTCCTCGCGGATTTTTTCCGTATTAGCACCAGCCTTATCTACTTTACTAAATGCAAAGACAATAGGGGTACCGGCAACCTGTGCGTGATTTATCGCTTCACGGGTCTGAGGCATCACGCTATCGTCAGCAGCGATGACAATGATAACAACATCGGTCACTTTTGCTCCACGGGCACGCATCGCAGTAAATGCTTCGTGACCAGGCGTATCCAGGAATGTAACCTGTTTGCCGGTTTTAGTCTTAACACTGTATGCACCAATGTGCTGCGTGATCCCGCCTGCTTCACCACTGGCCACATTTTCCTGGCGTATGTAATCCAGAAGTGAAGTCTTACCATGGTCAACGTGACCCATAATGGTAACAATTGGCGCCCTTTCTTTCAGGCTTTCCTCATTATCAACCTCTTCCTGTACATCATTCTGAACTTCTTCTTCGGCAGAGATAAATGCCACTTCAAAACCAAACTCATCGGCAATAAAGGTAATTGCTTCTGCGTCAAGCCGCTGATTTATAGATACAAACATACCCATGCTCATGCAAACCGAAATCACCTCCTGGACAGTCACGTCCATCAGCGAGGCCAGATCATTGGCAGAAACAAATTCTGTCACGCGCAATACTTTTGTTTCTTCCTCACCAAAGCCGCTATCGTTTTGATCTGCCCGGTCGCGTCTGCGTGTTCCTTTTCCGCGTGATGTGTTTTTAGTATTACCACCTCCCATGCGGGCCATGGTCGCGCGGATGTTATCCGAAACTTCTTTGTCTGAAACTTCCTCCCGGCGGCCTCCCTTACGGTTACCTGTACTCCCGGTATTGCTTCGGTTATTAGGGCCGGTTTTGTTTGCGCCTTGTTGCGTACCGGTTGCTGGGGTAGGTGTGGTTCCTGCCGGCGTATTAGGGCGATTGCCAGTTCTGTTGCCAGGAGCCGCGTTGGCATCTCTTGGCGCCGCGGATGCGCCGGCTTCCGTACCGGCCGGTGTAGCCGGTCTGTTTTCGCCAGGCACTGCAACCCCGTCACGGATCCTTTTGCGTTTTCTACGACGTTTTTTATCTGCGGATGCATCACTGGATGCAACCGGGTCTTTTTTCTTAGCCTTATCAGATGGTAATTCAATTTTACCTACCACTCTCAATCCGCGAAGTTGCTCTCCGCGCGCCTCAATCAGCTCAGATTCTCCACCTTCTGCGGCCGCAGGCTCTTCTGTTACTTGCGCAACAACAGGCTCGGCGGCAGCTACCGGAGCTTCGATGATCTCTTTTGCTGCTGGAACAATCTCAGCGGCCGGCTCTTTAACAGGCTCTGGCGCCGGCTCGGATTTTTGCTCTACCGGTGCAGGTTTTTCAACCACCTCTATCTTTTCTTCCGCCTTTGGCTGGCTTGCAACGATCGGTTCAACCGGAGCAGGATCTGCTTTTGGTATCTCCTTTTCGACTACCGGGGCTGGAATTTCTATTTCTGGCTGAACTATTACCTCTTTTTGAGGCTCACTAGCGGCAGGGCTCACAGGTTGTGTCTGCGCAGGCCGTTTGTTTTCAAGGTCGATTTTACCAACTACCTTAATTCCGGGCAGGCGGTTTTCAAAAGCAGGTTGAGGCTCTGGCGCTTTTTCTTCTTCAACAGCAGGTTTGTCTTCCACTTTGGGTGAATTGCGGAAATATAGGATTCCATCGACATCACTCTTTACTTTTTCTTCTTTAACCTCAACCGGAGCTTCCACCGGGGCAGCAGGTTTTTGCGAAAGAAAAGATCTCAGATCATCTGATTTGAAGTCTTTCGCTAGAAATTCAATTTGATCGGCGTTAATTTTGTTATTCGGATTACTCTCCACCTTATACCCTTTGGCAGACAGATGATCCACGATCGTAGAAAGTCCTACGTTCAGGATCCGTGCCACTTGGCTCAGGCGCATCATTTTATCTTCTGCCATATTAGCAATTAGTAGAAAAAAGTTTTGCATTGCAGACAGGCCTAGCACTTTACCAAACCTGTCAATTGTTATTATTCAAATTCTTTTCGAAGGATTTCCATGATTTCTTCAACCGTGGCTTCTTCCAGATCTGTTCTTCTTACAAGTTCTTCTTTATTGAGGGCCAAAACACTTTTTGCAGTATCCAAACCTATTTTATGAAGCTCGCTGATAATCCATTCATCGATCTCATCAGAGAATTCTGTCAGATCAACATCCTCGTCATTTTGTTCTTCGATGTCTCTAAACACATCAATTTCCATTCCAACCAACTTCCCGGCCAGTTTTATATTCTGACCGCCTTTTCCGATGGCTAGTGAAACCTGATCGGGTTTGAGGAAAACAGAAACCCGTTTTGCTTCCCGATCAATTTGCATCGAACTTACTTTCGCAGGGCTCAATGCACGGCTGATCAACAATTCAAGATTATCTGTGTAGTTGATAACGTCGATGTTCTCGTTTCCAAGTTCCCTTACAATCGAGTGAATGCGGGACCCTTTCATACCTACGCAGGCGCCAACCGGATCGATTCTATCATCGTATGATTCAACGGCAACTTTTGCACGCTCGCCTGGTTCACGAACAACACGCCTCACTGAAATAATTCCATCATAGATCTCCGGGATCTCCACTTCAAAGAGTCTTTCAAGGAAAACAGGGGAAGTTCTCGATAAGGTGATCTTGGGTGAACCATTATTCATTTCCACTTTGTGGATCACCGATTTAACGGACTCACCTTTCCGGAAACGATCTTTGGAAATCTGTTCGGTACGAGGCAACGAAAGCTCATTTCCTTCGCTGTCCATGATAATTACCTCATGTCTCAGCGTCTGATAAACTTCGCCGGTAATCATTTCGCCTACCTGATCTTTGTATTTTTCGAACATGATTTCTTTTTCCATGTCCTTGATTTTCTGGATCAGCGTCTGACGTGCCGTTTGCACCAATCTGCGCCCAAAGTCGACTAATTTAACTTCTTCGGCTACTTCTTCACCCACTTCAAAATCGTTTTGGATCTTGCGCGCCTCGGCCAGAGGGATTTTATTATAGTCCCATATATCTTCGGAGTTATCATCAACGATTTCCCTTGTGCGCCACATCTCAAGATCGCCGCTTTCAGGGTTGATGATCACGTCAAAGTTGTCATCGGTGCCATATTTTTTCCGAATCATGGTACGAAATACCTCTTCCAAAACACTGATCATCGTCGGGCGATCGATGTTTTTGGAGCTTGCGAACTCCGCGAATGACTCAATTAATATTCCACTATCCATTGCTTGTGTAAAGAATATTTGCTGATACTAAGTTATACATATTATATAATCGATTACAAGCCGTATTGGAGATTCCAGCCCGTAAGTTTATTTAAAAGAAATCTCAATCATGGCCTTTGAAATATCTTCCAGAGAGATTCGCCGGAGAAGGGAGCTCTCCTGGACGGGCTCTTTGGATTTCTTCTTGGGCGGCGGCAATTGCAACACAATCTCGGACTGCGTCGCCTCCAAAAGACTACCTTGTAATACGTCCCCGCTTTTTAATGTGACCTTCAAATTTCTGCCGATGTTTTTTTGATACTGACGGGCTAAAACAAGAGGTTGGTCTAATCCGGGCGAAGATACTTCGAGTGTGTAGGCTTCTGTGAAGACTTCCAGTTCTTCCAGCTGCTTTGCAAGTCTACGACTGATAGATGTGCATTGCTGGATTGTAATCCCCTCATCACTGTCGAGAAGAATGGTTACTTTCTGACTTACTTTCGAAGGCTTAGTGATAATGTCAACCAGGAAACAGTTGCCATCTTCCAGGAGCGGGGTCACTAAAACTTCTAAATGTTCTTTTACGGTCATCTAAGGGTTACTGCAAATAAAAAAGGGGATTTAAGCCCCCTCAATCAATCGATCAAAATAGAATTGGATGCAAAGGTAAAACTATTTTATCATTTGTACAAGCCGGGAAAAGTCTTCTAAATTGACTTGCATCCGCTATTTTAGGGGAATAATCCGATTTTAAGACTAGATGAAGGGAATAAAGAACTTTTTGTGGTTTTTATATAAATGTTTTGCTTTCTGCACACTACTGATTTACATCCTGATATTTTGGATCCCTTTTGACGGCTGGCTGGCAGGCTTTGTGATGATGTCCTTTCCGGTCCTGATCCTTGTCCACCTCATATCTGTACCAATCTGGTTCCTTATTGATAGAAAAAGAGCTCTGCTGCCAGTTGTGGTACTGGCTTTTGGGTGCCTGTTTTTACCAAGGACCTACAAATTTGGCGATGATGTTGAACCAGATAGGGGTAACCCGGGAACGTTTTCGGTGATGGGCTACAATACCCATACATTCATGAGGAACCTGGACGTACGGGATGCGGCTGTAAAAAAGGAGATTGGTGACATGAAGTCTTGGCTTGCAGGCTCCGGAGCAGATATTTTATGTATGCCTGAATATTTTGAGGACCGTTCCAAACTGTTCAACCTGGCTGAAACCCTGGAAAAAGCGGGATACCTATATAGTAACCGGTTCAACTACCCTGATGGCGCTGCAAACAACTATTACTCGGGGCTGATCCTCTTTTCAAAACACCCCATTGTCCATGCCAGGGATACGATTTTTGAATCCCAGAACGGCATGGTTCAGGCCGACATCAAGATTGGTTCAGATACGGTCAGGGTGGTTGCTGTACACTTATATTCCATGACTTTGAACCTGAGCAAACTAGCGCATCAAAAGCAGATTGATGGTATTAAGCAGGAGAGCAAGATCACCTTCCGGCGAATGAAGGATGGATTCAAGCAGCGTTCGAAAGAAATTAAAATCCTAAAAACCTGGACCAAAGATTCACCGTATCCTGTGATCGTTTGTGGCGACTTCAATGAGGTGCCTTACGGATATGTGTACGGGGAGCTTGGCCGGGACATGAAGAACAGTTTTGAGGAAAAAGGGGATGGTTTTGGATTTACTTTTAATCATTTACCCTACTTTATCCGCATTGACCACCAGTTTTACAGCTCGGATAAACTCGACCTTCTGGATTTCAAAACGCGCAGCGATATCAAATTCTCAGATCACTACCCAATCATGGGAACCTACCAGTTCCGCTAGTATTTCACTCCAAGGCTATCGAGCTCGCGGGCGGTAACTGTTGGCGGGAAAATGCCCTGATCCAGCTTGCTTTGAACCAGCGTGCCTGTCTTCAGGGCGAGCTCCTCTGACTCAAAACCCGTTGTACCCGAAATGCCCGGAATAAATTGCTGCTCGATGACAGGCAATGTATCCTGATATATACGATATCCCCAGCCCGTTTCTTTCTTAAAGGCCTCGACCCGAAAAGCAGACTGGCCTTTGCCAGCCGAGCCTACGTTCCGGAAAACCAGAAAGTAAACTGCAACTGCAAAGGCCAGTATGCAAATCAGCAGCGCCGATTTATATTTTTTTATCACAAGTTGTCGTCGTCATTGACCGGCGCAGTAGGATCGAATGCCCAGAAGTCGTCCAATCCTCCTGAACCGCTTGAACTACCTGTGCCGAAATAGGCTACGTTGGCAATTGAGAAACTAGCCGCAAAACCTCTGGATCCGTCTGCGAATGGAGCCATTTCCGTCCATTGATTCGTGCCTGGTACATATTCCCAAACGTCAGATTTTCCTTCACCTCCAATGATATAAGCCTTTTCATTGACAACCACAGCCGTCGCGTAACCTCTTGTGGGAAAGTCAGCTTCGTCGGTATTGCTATCTGAGTAAACCACCCGGGTCCAGGCACCTGTACCGTTGTTACCGGCCGGATCAAAGCTGTAAAGATCTCTGGTGTATGCAGTCGAGTTGCTTTTTCCAAATCCAACATAGGTTTTTCCACCCACTGTAAAGGAAAGGGCGCCCGCTCTTTTACCACCAATGAAAGTAGCGATCTCCGTCCATTTATCCGTGGCTGGATTGTACTCATAAAAATCCTGGTAGTAATTGCTGCCATTAAAACCTAGGCCGACATAAGCTCTGTTGTTTGAGACAAAGGAAGTGGCATACTGGCGGGTTCCAGGAAAATCAGCTACTGCCTTCCACTTGTTTCCAGTCGGATCATATTGATAAAAGTCTTTTTTGTAACCGTTATCGGTGGCAAACACCGCATCATAACCTGTTCCCACATACGCTTTGCCATCCAGTACAAATGCCGTAGCTCCATTCCGGCCGGAACCGATGAAGGGGGCAGCCTGCGTCCATATTTTAGATTTTGCATTGTAAGCCCAAAGGTCTTTGACTCTTGGCACCGTTTCGTTTGTATAGCCGGTACCAATATAACCCACATCGCCAATAACAAAACTTACTGCGCCGGTCCGTGCAGATCCGCCGAAGCTGGGAAGGCCCTGACGATACCAGTTACCGGTTTTTTCCGCCTCCGGGTCATCATTTTTACAGCTAAATTGAACTAAGGTGGTAGAAGCAATCAGGAGGACTAACGAAGCTTTTTTTAAGGTATTAAACATGAAAATTATAGTTTGACTAATTGTTACAGATGAATCCCGATAAATTATTTTTCAATTATTGCCTGTTATCAGCCAGTGTTGTCAAAAATGTATTTGGATGAAAATTTTTGCAAACATAACATCTTGAACCTGCTAAGTAAAATTATACTGAATTTTTTGTCCAAAACTTTAACCGCTCAGTTACTTGTAACGCAAAATGAAAAGCATTGTTGCCTGTTTTTGGCAGCTTACCTCTCCCGGCATTTTTAACCATGCGACTTTAAATAACCTTCCGGTTTTGACGTTTCAAACATGGCCTGCCACTTTTTAAAGCCTTGCCGCGTACGGTCTAGTAAGGCTTCTGATAAAGGTTACGTGGCGTTTTTAAGATTTGTTGCAAACAGCCGCCCGATTTCTATTTTGTCTAATTGTTTGGATCCATGTTGTATTTAAGTATACATGTGATAATTTTGCACTTTTTACTGTTCTTGCACTAAATGAAATTTTTCTTGCTTTTCTCTAAAGGAACTTCAACGGCCTATAAACTTCTGTTCATCATCGGTTTCTCCGTTTCGCTAGCCGGCTGCAATTGGGGCGATGAGATTGAATCGCTGGTGCAGCCAAACCCAGACGATTTCGCAGTGTTGTTCTCCGATACATCGACCGTTGAGCTTTCGACGGTTTTATCAGATTCAGTGATGACAGGGGCGCCGGCCAGGCTGCTGGTAGGCCGCTACGTGGATCCTTATTTTGGCAAGATCCAGACCGCTGCTTTCTTTCAGCCTACGACCCAGTCCGGGGTGACCATTCCCGATAAGGCGGAATACGACTCGCTGGTTTTGTCTTTAAATTATGATCTCTACACCTATGGGGATACGACCAAACCCCTGAACATTACCGTTCACAAACTGCTGGCTGATATTCTTTCCAAGGATTCGTATTACAATGGCAACTCCACTGCTTTTGATGCAAACCCACTTGGGAAGGTAAAAATTTCCCCGATGCCCCGAAGGTCGAAACGGTTGGTGATCAGGCTTTCGGATGGGTTAGGAGCTGAGATTTTTGAGAAAGGAAAGACCAATTTGCTTACCTCTAATCAAGAGTGGATCAATCTGGTAAATGGGATCTTGGTGAAAGCAGGTGCTTCCGATAATGGGGCCGTTGTAGGCTTTCAGGCCAATGCCGCTTACGTTCAGGTGCATTTTCACGTGCCCGATGTAGACGCGGTCCGCAAAGATTCGGTTGTTTTCCAGTCCACTGCATTCTATAATCAAATCATCAGCGACAGGAGCGGGACGGCTACCGCTAAGCTGTCTTCAAACCAGCGCGTTTCTACTCCTTCCTCCCAGACAGGCAATATGGCATTTGTTCAGGCGGGGCTAAGTATTATGACCCGCATTGATCTGCCGACGGTAAGACAATTAAGCCTTACCAAGTACACGGTAGCCAACCGGGCATTTTTAAGAATTACACCCGATAGATCCTCGGTGACCAATCAGTTGAATGCTCCGCCGGCCCTTCATGTGTTCCGTGTTAATAAGAACAATGAATTTTATCTCAATTCGCAGGGCTTTCCCCTGCCTTTATATAATTTGACGACAGGTCAATTAAAACCGATCGTAGGACAGTACGTACAAGATTATGTCAATAATAAGCAGTTTTATCTCCTAGATGTTTCCTCATACGTGACCGAGGTGATGAACAGCGAGACGGGCGACGTGGGAGGTCTTGTGCTGGTAACCTCTGAAACCAATGAGAATGATCAGTTTAGGCCTTCAAGAACCTACCCGTTTGCCGATAGAGACTTTACAAAAAGCCTGGACAGACTCGTCATTGGCGATCAACACAGTAACAATCCCGGTGTGAAACTGGAATTGTATTACACGACGGTGAAAGTCAAATAAAATCCATCCTTATATTCTGGGTTTGGCTAACCAAGCCAGTTAAAAAACAGTAAGAGGGTGGCCCACGTAAAACGGGCCACCCTCTTACATTTGTTTTAAAATCAACCTGTTATTCCGGATTTTGTTTTATCTAGCCGGTCCTCACTGGTTTTGTTTTGCGGTAGTAGCTAAAAAATTCAGTTTCAGGCTGCCTTTTTCCCTATATTTTGTGCAATTGCAATTATTTACTGCAAGGTCTCAACCTTTTGGAGCTAGCTCGGGGCATAAACCTTGCGGAAGGCCGCGGGCAATCCGGGTTTGACGCTAGGGCTTGATGTTGCCGAAAGCAGGCCCGGCCTGGAAAGCACCGCTTAAAAAGCAGAGCGGTTGCCTTTTTTTAAAGACAACCGCTCTGCTACTAAATCCCACCAGAATTTAAGCTGTCAGTGGCTTATTGCCATCAGGACTCGTTTCCTTTGGAAGCTTCTTTCCGGTCGCTAACTTTTCAATGGCTACAAAAAGCACGGGGACAACAAAGATCGCCAGCGAGGTGGCAGCAAGCATGCCCCCGAACACCGTCCAGCCAATGGTCTTTCTGGATTCAGCGGCTGCCCCGCTGGCAAAGGCAAGTGGGAGAACGCCGAGAATAAAGGCAAGGGAAGTCATGATGATAGGCCGCAGACGGAGCTGAACGGCTTCCAGGGTCGCCTTTACAAGCTCCATGCCTCCATCCACGCGCTCTTTGGCAAATTCGACGATCAGGATTGCATTTTTGGCAGCAAGACCAATCAAGGTGATCAAACCGATCTGCGCGTAAATGTTATTGGATAAACTCGGCAGAAAAGTCAAGGTAAGGATCGAGCCAAATGCGCCGATGGGCACGGCAAACAACACCGAGAACGGGATCGACCAGCTCTCATAAAGGGCTGCCAAGAACAGGAATACGAAAACAATCGAGATGGCAAAGATCGTCGTGGTGCTATCGCCCGCCTTGATCTCTTCACTACTCATCCCTGAGAATTCGTAGCTGTATCCGGCCGGAAGTTTCTGGGCCACTTCGCGCAAGGCTTGAATGGCCTGCCCGCTACTGTAACCCGGTTTAGGGGTACCGTTGATCTCTACTGACCTGTAAATATTGTAGTGGGAAATCAAGGCCGGGTTCTCTACTACCTTGGTCGTCACCAGAGAGCCCAGGGGGATCATATTTCCTTCTCGGTTACGGACATAGAACTGCTGAATTTTATCCAGCGAAGACCGGAAACTGCTGTCGGCCTGGATCATTACCCGGAAATTACGTCCGTACAAATTGAAATCGTTCACATAGCTACTTCCCAAAAGCGTCGAAAGCGAGCTGAACACATCATTGACCTGAACACCCAGCTTTTTGGTTTTGTCCCGGTCCACATCAATCTGGTAACTTGGCGTTCTTGCATTAAAGAAAGTAAAGGCCATCGCAATCTCGGGTCGCTTGTTGACTTCTCCCAGGAAATTCCGCATGACGCCTTCAAACTGCTGGATATTGTCTGTGCTGGTAGACTGCTGTAGCTGGAAGGTAAAGCCTGAGGTGGCACCCAGACCCGGAATCGCCGGAGGCGCGATCGCTAAAACCCTTGCTTCCTTGATATCGGCGGTGCGGCCCTGGATTTGCTTGATGACCGCCTGCACGTGATGCTCGGCGCCTTTACGGTTAGCCCACGGCTGCAAGCTCAAAAATAAGGTACCTACATTGGATTTATTCGAAAAGCTCAGCACGTTAAGTCCCGCCAGACCACCTGCCACGCGGACTTCTGGAATCGCAGAAATCCGCTTCATGATTTCTTTGAGCATGGCAATGTTACGCGTCGTCGAGGTTGCTTCCTGCATCTCATAAGTTACAAAAAGACGGCCTTCATCTTCCACGGGAATAAAGCCGGAAGGTTTGTTTTTGAAAAGGAAAAATAATCCTACAAAAAGGCAGACCATCATCACAAGCACAAGCGGAGTGGCTTTAATCCAGGAGGCAACACCACGCGTATATCCCCGGGAAACCCTATCAAACCAGTGATTGAAACGATCAAAGAATTTTTCCAGCCAGTTTTTGCTTTCACTCTCCGTCTTGGAAGGTTTGAGCATGATCGAGCACAATGCAGGCGTTAGCGAGAGTGCTACGAAGGCCGAAAGCAAAACAGAAACGGCAATGGTAATGGCAAACTGCTGATAGAGCCGTCCTACAATTCCGGGCACAAAGCTTACCGGCACAAAAACGGCCGCCAAAATCAAGGCAATCGCAATTACAGGACCTGAAATGTCTTTCATGGCCTGAACGGTGGCATCCTTGGGCGACATTTTCTTTTCATCAATGTAGTGCTGCACGGCTTCAACGACCACAATGGCATCATCGACGACTATACCAATGGCAAGTACGAAAGCAAAGAGCGTCAGTGTATTGATGGTAAAACCAAAGGGGATAAAAAAGATCAGCGTACCAATCAGCGAGACGGGAATGGCAAGGATTGGGATAAGTGTCGCCCGCCAGTTTTGCAAAAACAAGAACACGACAATTACAACCAGGATCATTGCTTCCGCAAATGTTTTTAACACTTCCTCGATTGAAACTTTAACCACAGTCGCCGTTTCGTTAGGAATCACGTAGTCGATGTCCTTGGGGAACGTTTTTTTCATCTCCGCCAGCTTTTTCATCACACCATCATAGGTGGCAAGCGCATTAGCCCCCGGTGCCTGATAGATCAGCACGAATGCGGCCGGCTTTCCTTCTACAAATGCATTGGCGCCGTAGTCAAATTTTCCCAGCTCCACCCGGGCTACATCGCGCAGATATACCACGCTTCCATCCTGGGGCGAGCTTCGGACGATAATGTCTTCAAACTGCGCCTTGGTATTAAGCCGGCTGTTGGTCAGCACGTTGTATTCAAACGTTTGCGTGTTCGGCTGCGGGTTTCCACCAATGGTTCCAGCTGCCACTTGCAGGTTTTGCTCCGCCAATGCGGCCGAAACGTCAGAAGGGGTCATGCGCAGGTTGGCCAGCTTTTCCGGGTTAAGCCAGATCCGCATCCCAAAGTCATCTGCCCGGGAAATGATATCGCCCACGCCTTTCACGCGCTGCAAGGCATCCTTTAAATAAATGTTGGCGTAATTGCCGATAAACTGGGCGTCATGGGTCCCATTGGGTGAATAAAGGGCCAAAACGATCATGATGCTGGGCTGGCGTTTTCTAACGGTCAGCCCTAGTCTTTTTACCGCATCGGGCAAGGTAGGCTCTGCGACACTGACCCTGTTTTGCACGTCCAGGGCTGCAATGTCTACATTGGTTCCTACATCAAAAACCACGTTGATGCTGCTCTGCCCGCTGCTGGTCGAGTTACTGGACATGTAGGTCATGCCGGGCGTACCATTAATCTGGGTTTCAATGGGCGTTGTTGTTGTCTGCTCGACCGTCTGGGCGTCAGCGCCCGTAAAGTTACCGCTCACCGTGACAGTCGGCGGGGTTACATCCGGATACTGCGCAACAGGTAGGGTTGTTAATGCAATCAGACCCACCAGCACCAGCACGACGGAAGTGACGATGGCCGTAATGGGTCTTTTTATAAAAATATCTGCAATCATTTTACTGGATTATTTTAAATGGTAATAGGCCGGGGATCACTTGCCATCTTTGATAACTGCGCCTTCCCTCAGGCTCTGAACCCCTTCCACAGCGATTTTTTCTCCTTCTTTAAGTCCTTCCTTAATGATGACATTGGTCCCCAGAGAGGTTCCCAGCACTACACGGCGCTGACTTACTTTGCTGCTGTCGCCTGCCACATAGACAAAAAATTCACCCAGCTGCTCGGTGACTGCTTTGTAGGGGATCACAACCGACTTGGCGGCTGCATTGTTGAGCACCCGAACGGTCCCGCTCATGCCCGAGCGCAGCCTGTTGTCTTTGTTTGGAAATACGAGCCTGGTTTTAATGGTTGCCGTCTGCGGGTCCACGGCCCGGTCAATGAGGGCGATTTTACCGGAGGCGGGAAAAATCTCGTTTCCGAATTTTAATGTAAATGTAGAATCAGCAGCCTTCGCGTTTTTCATCAGCGTCGAAAACCGGTAAATTTCTTTCTGATCTACATTAAAGTCCACGGCCAGCTGGCTATCGGTGGAAACGGTGTTTAAAATCGTTTGCCCGGCAGAAACGGCCGCGCCCACTTTTACAAGAGAAATGCCGATGACCCCCTCAAACGGAGCGGTCACTTTGGTGTAATTCACGCTGGTTTGAACCGCCTTGATATTGGCCTTGGCAGCGTCTGCCTGCCGCTTGGCGACTTCCAATGCCGCGTCGGCATTATCGACGAGCTGCCGAGCGATCGCATCGTTTTTTTCCAGCTCATGATACCGGTCGGCGTCTTTTTGGGCGCGTGCTAAATTGGCTTCCTGCACATTCAGGTTGGCCACCGCCTGCTCGTAGTTGGCATTGTAGAGCTGGGCGTCAATGGAGTAGAGCAGCTGCCCTTTACGAACCCGCGCCCCGTCGGTAAAATGGATGCCGGTTACAAATCCGGTCACCTGCGGGCGAAGCTCAATTTCATTTAATGGCACGACCGTTCCGGGGTATTCATCGTAGTAACTAGCCTCTGAGGTGGTTACCTCCGTGAGCGTGACGGGCACGGCCTGCGGCTGGGTAGGCTGCTGTTGCTGGTCTTTTTTGCTACATGCCTGCAAGGTAAGCGCCAGCAATGCAGCCGAGTAATATTTCATTTTATTAAAGAACATATCATCAAGGTATTTTTCGATTAATAGCAATTTTTCGGGGAAGAAACTTTCGGGCGTTCCCTAATGGAAACAGTTACAAATAATTGAGCTGTCCGAGCGCTTTTTGAACGTCGATCTTACTGGCCAGGGTCTGGTAAAGGGCGTTGTAGTAATTGATGCGGGCAAGTCTCAGATCCGTTTCCGAGGTGACCACTTCCAGATAGGTTTTAATGCCGGATTTATATTGAAGCTGGATCACCTCATATACCTCGCGGGCCAGATCGACATTTTCTTTCTGGGCCAGTAAATTAGTCAGGTTGCCTTTGTAGTTGGCCAGTGCCGAGGAGTATTCGGAGTTGACATTGTTTTGTAACCCTTTGATATCCCAGTCAAGCCTTTTAACGGCCCATTCGGCAGCTTTCGTATTTGCTTTTCGTTTGCCGCCCTGATACAGGGGCAGGGAAAGTGTCAGTAAGCCAAAAGAGTTGGGATAGTTTTTACTATAAAGGTCAGTGAACTGGTTATTTTGGAAATTCAGGTTATAAGCCCCGTTCAGGGAAATGTTGGGCAGGTAGCTCCATTTGTTGTATTGGAGAGTGGCCTCGGCCAACTTTTTCTGCGTGGCAAGGATCTGGTATTCGACCCTTGCGGTAAAATCCACATTTTGCAAGGTATCCAGGGTAATCTCACGCTCCATCTGCAAGGTATCGTAGCTGATTGTCAATGCCTTCTGGCTGGGATATCCCATGAGCGATTTTAAGTATTCCAGTTTTGCTTTGAGGACCTCCTCGTTACTTTTTTTATTGGCCCGGGTGTTGTTTAGCGAAATGGTAGCCCGCTTGTAATCAATCTTGTCGGCAATGCCGGACTTATACTGATTTTCGGCGTCTTTCAGGCTTCGCTCTAATCTAACGATGTCTTCCTGGGCGACATCGATCTGCTGGGTGGTGGCCAGCACGTCGTAAAATGCTTTGGAGACGTTGACAGTCAGATCGGTTTTGTTGCTGGCAGTGTACTGGCTGGCAGAAAGCAAAACGTCTTTTCTGGTCTGATTGGCAAGCAGCACATCGCGGTTAAAAATCTGCTGAGACAAGGTGAACTGCGCCGCAGAAATGTTGCTTACCCCTAGTTTCACCGGATTTCCCGCGATAATGCTGGTTTGGACAATGAAGTTGTGCTGGAGGTTGTAATTAAAGTTGATTTGCGGATACCAGTCTGCAAGACGGCTTCGGATTTGATTTTCTGTGATCCGCTCATCGATGAGAGACTGCTGGATCACGGGCTGGTTTTTAATGGCGTACGTAACTACATCAGACAAGGTAGCCTGCTCCAAAACAGGAGCTTCATTTTTAGCCTCTTGAATTGCCTGGGAAAGAACAGGAAAACAAGAGAGCAGAAACAGGAATGCCGAGCCAAGTGCCAAACGCGTGATTTTTTGCGGCTTTGACCAATACTTCATGCAAAAATATTTTTTAGATAGGGAAATGGTGTTAATCCTGCCAGCGGGCAGGTGCGGCTTTGAATGCATTATTTTTGTAACAATCGGTGACAAATGAATTATAAAACACACTGTCCGGTTGCCCAATTGTATGTACTAAGGATGAAAAGGCGGCAATAGGTTCAATTTGCTCCCTAAAAAAGTAGCAAAATGATGCATAATCCTAAAAATATCTAAATTTTAAATGGAAAAGTGCTGACGCGCGGTTTTATTGTAAAACACAGTTTCAGGGCACCGACTCTGTATAGGCAGGGATCGTTGTTGGGGCTTGCGGCCACAACTTTTGAATGATCCAGGCAAAGACAATGACCAGCACGCAACCGATCAGGTTGAGCCATAGAAAGGCAGTCAGCTCTAAGTTAAAGCTGATGATCACAAAGATTTCGCCGGTGATGCTGGCCCAGAACACGGCCCGGCTTCCGATGTTTTTAAAATAAAACGCCACCAGGAAAATCCCGAGGATGACCCCGTAAAAAAGCGAGCCGAGAATGTTCACGGCCTCGATCATACTTCCCAGCCGGGAGGCGTATTGGGCTACGGCGATGCAGAAGATACCCCAAAAAAAAGTAGCCCAGCGGGAGGCTTTCAGGTAATCGTGATCTGAATTGTCCTTTCGAAGTATCCGCTTGTAAACATCGATCACCGAGCAGGAAGCAAGCGAGTTATAGGCACTGGCCACCGAGCCCATCGAAGCCAGCAGGATCACGGCAATCAAAAGCCCGACCATGCCTTTGGGCAGGTAGTCGATCACAAAGCGCAGAAATATGTAGTTGACATCGTTGGTATCCCCGCCATTCGCTTTGGAGAGCAGTTTTTGCGAATCCGAACGCAGGTCGCTGATTTTAGCCTCCATTTTTGATAAGACCCCTCGCGAGGCGTCAATGGCCGCCTGGTCGTTTCTTTTCAGGGCATCGGTGAGTGCAAGGACCTGCGGCCGTTTTTGGGCCTGGACCTTTTCATGTTGCTTTTCGAGCGCATGGTACTGGCTGGCATACGGGGTGGTTTTGATCTTATCAACAACCGTTTGATTAAAGAACAGGGGAGGAGTTGTAAACTGATAAAAAGCAAAAACCAGCACTCCCACCAGCAGGATCAGAAACTGCATCGGGATTTTTAGCAGCCCGTTCATGGCCAGCCCCAGCTTGCTTTGGCCCTGGGAGCTGCCGGTCAGAAAACGCCCGACCTGAGATTGGTCGGTACCAAAATAGGAGAGTTGCAGGAAAAACCCGCCGATGAGCCCGGACCAGACATTATAGCGGTTATTTAAATCAAATGTAAAATCAATCAGATTTACCTTTCCCATCTTGCCAGCTACATGCAGGGCGTCGGTGAAGGAAACCTGTTCGGGCAGGAATTTGACGACCATCACTCCGGCCACCACCATACCCACGGTGATGATGCCCATTTGCTGTAAATGCGTGTGGGACACGGCCTGCGAGCCGCCCCGGATGGTGTAAAGCATGACAATTCCTCCGGAAATGATGTTTGTCCAGGTGATGTCCCATCCTAAGATCGCCGAAAGGATCAGCGAGGGAGCATAAATGGAAAGCCCCGTTGAAAGCCCGCGTTGCAATAAAAACAGGAAAGAGGTGAGCGCGCGCGTGCGCAAGTCAAAGCGCCCTTCTAAAAATTCGTAGGCGGTAAATACCTTTAAGCGGCCAAACTTAGGCACAAACGTGACGCACAAAACCACCATCGCCAGCGGCAAGCCGAAATAGAACTGAACAAAACGCATTCCGTCCGTATAAGCCTGCCCGGGCGCGGATAAAAACGTGATGGCGCTTGCCTGGGTGGCCATGAGCGATAAGGTAACGTGATACCACGGCATGGACTGGCCGGCTAGTAAAAAGGAGTCCATCGTATGCTTTTCCCGGCTACGGTAAATCCCGTAAAAAACAACAAAGAGCAGGGTAAGAGAAAGTACAATCCAGTCCAGAGAGCTCATTGAAAATGGGTCATAAAGAAATAGAAGAGGACAATGAGAAGAGCCAGCGCTGCGATCATTACGATGTAAAGCTGTTTCCAGCTGCGCACAAATGGGGGCAAACCGTCACGGGGGAAACCCGGGTCCTGCGTACTGTTTTCTTTGGTGGTCATCAAAGGGTAGCGTTTGGCTGTCAGCCCAAAATTAGACGCTAATGCGTGGCTGGCAAAATTAGAACGGTATTTCTCTTGATTTCGCATATTGGAAGCTTCGCGCTGCGTTTGCTAAACAGGATACAACAGGCTAGTTAGCTAGTTAATAATTACTTATTTTCCCCAAATATTACAATGAAATTTAACTTTCCCGTCGTGAAAAAATACGTTGCGCTTTGTGTCGGAGCTTTGCTGGCGATGCATCAATTTGCTGCCGGCCAGCAGCTTCCACCCATTTTTGATAAAAGCTACCAGACTCAGAGGGATTCGCGCGTAAGGGACTACCTCACGGCCAGACGCATTGTGTGGACCTCCGATAAGACCGGAACCAGCGTGGTTAACGCGCAGAACCTGCTTAAAAAAGGCACCGGGCAAGCCGATCTGGTGCATAAGAATTTCTGTACGCTCATAAGTGACGACCAGGCAAGGCCGGGGATCGTTTTTGATTTTGGCAAGGAAATACAAGGCGGCATTCAGATCATTACCGATCAGCCTGCAAACCAAAAGCCGGTCCGGATCCGGGTACGTTTTGGAGAATCCGTCAGCGAGGCCATGTCGGAGATTGATACCATTCAGGGCGCCACCAACGATCATGCGATGCGCGACTTCACCATCGAAGTACCCTGGCTGGGTGCGATGCAGGTAGGCAATTCGGGTTTTCGATTCGTGCGCATTGATCTCATTGATGCTAACCGCGAGCTGCAATTAAAGGAAGTGAGAGCCATTTTCGAGTACCGCGACATTGCGTATCTGGGTTCTTTTAAAAGCAGTGATGAGCGGCTCAACCAGATCTGGAACACAGGTGCCTATACGGTGCATTTGAATATGCAGGAATACCTTTGGGATGGCATTAAACGTGACCGCCTGGTGTGGGTGGGGGATATGCACCCGGAGGTGATGACCATTAACACGGTTTTTGGAAAAAATGAGGTCGTGGCAAAAAGCCTGGACCAGGCCCGGGATATTACCCCGCTGCCGGGCTGGATGAATGGGATCAGTGCTTATTCGATGTGGTGGGTTCTCATTCACAGGGATTTATACAAAAATCAGGGAGATTTAGAGTACCTGCGCAAACAGCAAAAATACCTGGTGGCATTGCTTGATCTTTTAATGGAAAAAACCAAAGACAACAAAGAAAACCTGGACGGTACCCGCTTTCTGGACTGGCCATCGAGTGAAAACCCAAAAGGCATCCACGCGGGCCTGCATGCGATGATGGTCATGACCCTTCAGGCCGGTGCCGAGTTGTGCACCATTCTTGACGAGCCGGCCCAGGCTGCAAAATGCAAAAACGCCGCCGCGCAAATGAGCCTGTACGTGCCCGACATGAACGGCTCCAAGCAGGCAGCCGCACTGATGGCGCTGGCCGGACTGATCCCGGCCGAAAAAGCTAATGCAGAGGTGATCGCGATCGGGGACTGCGAGAACTTCTCGACCTTTTACGGCTATTATATGCTGGAGGCCAAAGCCAAAGCAAAAGATTATACCGGCGCATTAAACTGCATTCGCAGCTATTGGGGTGGCATGCTGGATATGGGGGCAACCACATTCTGGGAGGATTTTGATTTGAAGTGGACAAAAAATGCAGCTCCGATCGATGAACTGGTGCCTGCTGGAAAAGATGATATTCACGGGGATTTTGGTGCTTATTGTTATAAAAACCTTCGGCACAGCCTGTGCCACGGCTGGGCGTCGGGTCCTACTTCCTGGCTCACCGAGCATGTGCTCGGGGTGAGCGTGGTGGAAGCCGGCTGCAAAACCATCCGCGTGCAGGCCAACCTGGGCGATCTTGCCTGGGTGGAAGGGACCTATCCCACGCCGCTGGGCGTTGTTAAAATCCGTCATGAAAAACAGACTGACGGGACCGTTAAATCGATGATCGATGCTCCGAAAGGAGTGAAAGTATTGCGTTAAAAGTATTTTACTGAGCTATGCAAATCCCGTTACTGCTTTTGACTTTCCTTGCCAGTATGTCCAGCTCGATTGCCCAGGGTTTAAGCCCGTCCTACCTGCGCTGCGAGTATCATGAGAACCCGGTCACCGACGCGGCCTCTCCACGCCTGAGCTGGGAGCTGAACTCGCCGCAGACCAATCAGGTGCAAACCGCCTACCAGATCCTGGTAGCGCTCTCAGAGCAGGATCTAACCGAATCCAAAGCAGATTTGTGGAATTCAGGCAAGGTAAATCACCGGGCAACTTATCAGATAGCTTACGCGGGAAAACCATTAAAGTCCCGCCAGAGCTGTTACTGGAAAGTCAGAAGCTGGGATAAAAACGGGGTAGTGGGACCGTGGAGCAAGGCTAGCAGCTGGCAAATGGGCCTTCTTGCCAAATCAGAGTGGAAGGCCAGCTGGATTGGCCTTGACTTAGATCATCTTGGAAAAGGAAAAGTATACCATTTGCCGCCGGCACCGTACCTGAGAAAACAAATTCACGTTAAAGCTACCTTTAAAAAAGCGACACTGTATGTCACGGCGCTGGGCCTCTATGAATTTTCCATTAATGGTAACAAAATCGGTGACGCGTTTTTAACGCCCGGCTGGACCGATTACGACAAACGCGTTTACTACCAGAGCTATGATGTTACCTCCCAGCTCAGGGCCGGCGCGAATGCATTGGCCTCGCAGGTCTCTTACGGCTGGTACGCAGGGTATCTGGGCTATTCACTACTGGTTCAAAATCCGGTAGTACGGGCGTTTTATGGGAAAGTGCCTGTCCTAAAAGCCCAGTTGGAAGTCACCTATCAGGACGGATCCATGGAGACTTTTTTAACCGACCAAACCTGGAAGGCCAGTCAGGGCGCGCTGTTGGAATCCGACCTGCTAAACGGAGAAACGTATGACGCCCGGCTGGAACAAAACGGCTGGAATAAGGCCGACTTCGATGATAAAAGCTGGAAGCAAGCGCAGGTTTTTGAGGACCGGCCAGAAAGGAAAATACAGGTCTATCCCGGCCCTCCGGTGAGAGTGACTCAGACACTTCCAGTCCAATCGACTACAAAGCGGCCGGATGGCAGCTACATCATGGACATGGGGCAAAATTTTGCAGGGATCATCAGGCTCCATGTCAAAGGCGAGGCAGGGGACACGGTCCGGCTGCGGTTTGGGGAGAAGCTTTATCCCGACGGGAGGCTGATGACTGAGAACCTGAGAATGGCGCGCGCCACCGATACCTATATCGTAAAGGGAGATCCTCAGGGAGAAACCTGGGAGCCGAAGTTCACTTTTCATGGATTTCAGTTTGTGGAAATAAAAGGATTAAGATATAGGCCCGACAGCCAGACGCTGCTGGGTTTGGTCATCGGATCGGACACGCCCAAAACCGGCTCATTTGAAACCGACAATGCGATGGTCAATCAGCTTTACAGCAACATCGACTGGACCCAGCGGGCCAACTACATTGATATTCCAACCGATTGCCCCCAGCGCGATGAGCGCATTGGCTGGACGGGAGACGCGCAGGTGTACGCGAAATCAGCCACCTTCAACCGCGATGTCGCTTCCTTTTTTACCAAATGGGTCGTTGACCTCAACGATGGCCAGCGGGCCAATGGGGCTTATCCCCTGTACGCGCCCGCACCCGACCTTCGAAAAACCGATACTTTCTCGCCCGGATGGATGGAGGCAGGCATCATTTGCCCCTACCAGATTTACCGCGCGTACGCTGACACGAGAATGATCAGCGAAGGCTGGACGCACATGGTCCGGTTCATGGACTTTTTAGAAAAGAGAAGCAAAGGTGATTTCGTCTTTAAAGAAAACGCCTTTGCCGATCTCGACCCAAAAGGCGGTTATGGTGACTGGCTCTCTTTTGGTAAAAAAACGCCGCCAGACCTTCTGGCATCCTTTTACTATGCCTACTGCGCGGATTTGATGGCAGAAATGGCCCAAGCGATCGGAAACAAAAAAGATCAGCAGCGGTTTGCCCTGACATCGGCCAAAGCCCGCAAGGCAATCCTTGAACATTACACCGATTCCCAGGGCAGGTTTACATGCAACCAGAAAGCGTATGGAAATGGGGCCGGTTATGTAGACGGCGCGCTTGGTTTTACAGGAAACACGCAAACCGCTTACGCCAATGCGATTTACATGAATATCGTCGAGGAGAAAGCGATTAAAAAATCAGGAGCGTTTCTCTCTGAGCTCATCAAAGAAAACGGCAATAAACTAGCTACCGGCTTTCTTGGCGCAAAGCCCCTTCTTCCGGCATTATCGGTAAGCGGCCACCCGGATCTGGCTTACAAATTATTTTTAAGCAAAGAATTTCCCTCCTGGGGATTTGAAGTGGAGAACGGCTCGACGACCATCTGGGAGCGCTGGGACAGCTATACCAAGGAAGATGGCTTTAAGTATAATGCAGCCATGAACTCGTTTAGTCATTATGCGTTTGGCGCAGTTTGTGAATGGATGTTTGGGCACGCGGCCGGTATTAAAGCGACAAAACCGGGCTATGCCGAGTTTGATATCAGGCCTGAAATCGCCCCGAAAGGTATGGGCAAGGACGGGATAAACCACTTAAAGGCAAGTCTTAAAACGATCAACGGCTTAATCACCTCCGAGTGGGAAAGAAAAGAGGACCACTAGAAGTAAGAGTGACCGTTCCCACAAACACCGTCGCCAGAATCCACGTCCCTGCATCGCAGGCGGCTCAAATTCTAACCGGGGGCGAGCCTTTAAGCAAGACAAAGAAAGTCAAGGTGATTGGTAGTAAAGACGGGTACCAGGTTGTAGAGGTGGGCTCGGGTTTCTATGAGTTTGTTGTCAGATAGTTAATAAAGTCTCGATAAAATTTTTAACTTTTGGGCTTCAAAGCACGTAACTCAACGTTTAATTCGACCTTGTTAATGACATCTGCCAAAACCAGAATTTTAAATCCATTGACTTTTTTTTGCGCGACATTACTTCTTTTGGCCTTTGAAATCCCTGGCGTGCTCGCCCGGCCGGGTTTTCAGCAGGATACCACTTCCAAAACTACGCAGGGGAAAGCCTGGGTTGAACTGGCCGCTTACGGCTCGACAGCGTCAAGGACGCCTTTCTGGTTGCATGCCAATCAATGGGGGATCGTTCCGACCTCCGGTCAGCTGGGAAGCCTGAGATTGGGCGTTGAGGGGCGGGAAATCCTTAGCAAAGATACTTCTGCAAGTCTTAAATGGAGCCTTCCATACGGAGTCGAGCTTGTGGGAAACGCCAGCGAGCACAGCAAACTTTTAATTCCCCAGGCCTATGCAGGAATTGCTTTGGGCAGTTTTCAGCTGACCGTAGGCAGAAGAAAAAAGTATGTTGGCTTTAACGACCATGAGCTGGGAACGGGTTCGTATATGTGGTCGGGAAATGCACTTCCCGTGCCTCGAATCGAGCTTGCATTTGAGAATTATGTCCCTGTGATCCGTAATTTTTTGTATTTCAAAGGTTTTTATTCCGATGGCTGGCTGGGCAACAAGCGGCCTGTTACCAGTGAGTTAAAGCTTCATAACAAAGGATTATTTGTAAGGTTAGGAAGGCCAAACGGCAAAGTGAAATTACACGGAGGCTTCAATCACGCGGTGCAATGGGGCGGGAAGAGCCCGTATTTTACCGAGAACGGACAAATGCCCAGGGGATTAGATAAATACTGGTATGTGGTATCGGGGTTTAAGCCCTTGAAACTAAAAGACATTTCTGATTTTGATCGGACCAACCGGATCGGAAATCATGTCGCAAGTCTTGACGCGGCACTGGAACTTGATTTTGAATCGGTAAATGTGATGCTCTATCGGCAAAATTTGGTCGAAGACGGTTCATTATTTTACCTCAATAACGTGAAGGACGGGCTTAATGGAGTGAGCTTTACAATGAAAAACGGGGAAGGCAAGGTATTTTCACTGGATAAGCTGACACTGGAATTGCTTTACACAAAAAGCCAGGGAGGCAGTGTGGTTGACAGTACGCACATCCGCGGCAAAGACGACTATTTCAATAACGCGCAGGTAAGGGACGGCTGGTCCTATTTTGGCCGTGGACTCGGCACGCCATTCATTACAGCCGGCACGGAAAACAACTGGCCGGGATATGCGGATTTTTTTACAAATAACAACCGCGTGTGGGTAATACACACAGGCATGATAGGAAGGCTAAATGATGCCACCTGGACGACGAAGTTATCGCTTTCAAGTAATCAGGGGACTTACGATCAGCCGCTTCCGGGAAAGATATACCAGTTTTCAGGGATTGTTGAACTATCAAAACCCGTCAGATGGTTTAGTGGCTCCACACTTAAGGGAGCCATTTCCCTCGATCAGGGTAAGCTATTTGATAACGCATTTGGAGCGATGTTGTCCATCCGTAAAAACATCGCTTTTTAAGCCATGAAACGCTAAACAAGGCGGTTAATACAAATTCCAAGGCTATCTCTCCAATAAGGGATGGAAATTCCGAAAGCTGACTTGATTTTGGTTTTATCCATCACAGAGTAGGCGGGGCGAACAGCCTTCGTTATATACTCGGAAGTTTTCACGGGAACAAGCGTTACCGGGGTTTCGCTAATGTCGAATACCGCTTTTGCGAAATCGTACCAGGAAGTCACGCCCTCGTTGCTGTAATGGTAGATTCCATATGCTCTACTTCCGGATTCAATGATATCCAAAATCGCTCCTGCTAAATCAATTGCGTAAGTAGGAGAACCTACCTGATCGACAATCACGCCGAGCTGATCCCTTTCTCTGCCCAATCGCAACATCGTTTTAACAAAGTTGTTGCCATACTCCGAATATAGCCAACTAGTACGCAAGATAAAATGCTCTGGCAGCATTTCGGCAATGGCTATTTCCCCCTCCAATTTCGTCAGACCATAGATATTTTCAGGTTCTGTGCTATCGGCCTCTGATAGCAAGCCTGTCACGTTCCCTTTAAAAACGAAATCCGTACTAATGTGAACAAGTGCAGCGCCATGTTTTTTGCAAGCCGCTGCTACGTTGGCAGCGCCATCCCGATTTACTTTTCGGCAAATATCCTGATCATCCTCTGCTTTGTCAACTGCTGTATAGGCAGCGCAGTTAATGACGTATTCCGGTTTTTCATGGGCAAGCAGGGTCTCCAAAGCTTCAATATCAAGGATATTGCCCGCTTCTTCTGTTGGAAAGGAAATGTCTGTAATATTTCTTTCTGTGGATACTTTTTTGAGGCAACTTCCTAATTGGCCGGACCCTCCGAGAACTACGATTTTCATTGAGTTTTAAGCTTAATTAATAATGAATGTCAAAGATAGACGAACGAGGTCTAACCTATTAAAAAAGCCTGGACAAAATGCCAGGCTGTAAAGCTTTAGGGATAAGTAAGAGACAGGATTATTGACCTCTGCCAAGGACCATTACCTGAAGCGTCCGGAAAATAAGTCTTACGTCATCAAATACACTATAGGATTTAAGGTATTGCAGATCGTACTTTAAGCGCTCGACATTTTTTGCCATTGTATCTGCGTAGCCGACCGTAATTTGCCCGATGGAAGTAATACCTGGCTTTACAGTCAAAAGTCTCTGGAACTCGTGAGGCTCGGCCTCCATAAGCATATCCACATCGTATTTGAATAGCGGACGCGGTCCAACTACGGACATTTCTCCTTTTAGCACATTGATGAATTGTGGCAATTCGTCCAGTCTAGATTTCCTAAGAATGCGGCCAATCGGCGTTATCCGGGGATCATCGTCTCCCTGAGAATGCTTGAGACCCATTTTGTCTGCATCCACATACATGCTCCGAAACTTATATATGTCAAACATTTCTCCCCATCGGCCAGAACGCTTCTGTTTAAAGAAAACGGGTCCGGGCGATGTTATCTTAATAGCCAGAAAAACAAGCAGGAAGACCGGAGCTCCCAAAACCATAACAACAATTGAAAAAACTAAATCAAAAGCCCTCTTCGCGGTCTGCTCGTTAAAGCTTGAAAACGGTTTCGTGTTAACCTGAATAATGGGATACATATCGTGATACTCGATTGTGGCCATATTGGTCATAAAACCGCGAAAGTCGGGAACAAGCCGGATCTGAGTTCGTTGTCGCTCGCCCATTTTGATGATCTCGCGAACCTGATCGTCACTTAGTTCATTTAAGCAGCAGTATACATAGTCGAGTTGTTTGGCTCTCACAAAAGCTTCCAGCGCAAAAACTGGGTTATCCTGCTGTTCTAATTGAAACATGCCGTAATAACGATATCCAAGCTCTTTTCTTTCTCCATAAAATTCACGGATCAGTGACGCAAGATCTCCTTTACCAACGATTGCAAAACGGTTGTAATTATAACCTGCTTGCCTGTAAAGTTTTAAGAAAAGTATCGCTGCTGCTCTTGACATTGTGGACATCATCATGAATAGTCCGTAGGTCAAAAGAAATTGGTAACGGCTGTAGTCCTCACCTTGTTTACTGAGATACAAAAAGGCCATAATCACAGCAGCATGAATTATCACTGCCTTGAAAAATTTCGCAAGTTGAGTGTTGAAATGGTAGGAGAGCCGGGAAAACTGGTAGGTTTTGAGAATGTGTATCGTAAGTATCCAAACTAAATTGGCGACCAGTAGCAAATTCACGTACTGGTTCTTGAATAAGTCAGAAAACCCATCAAATCGAAGAAGATATGCTGAAATAAAGGAAATATTAAGCAGAATAATGTCGACCCATAAATGAGCCTTAGGTAGAAGTCCGGGGTAGTGATTTTTCATTTTCGACGTTGAGTTGTAGTAAGTATGTCGAGTATATTAGCTTGTCGTCAATACCAACTTTACACTTTACAAGTATAGCGTAAATGTTTAAATAATTTAGCTATGATAAGTAATAAATTGACGTCAAGTTTATAAATAAAGCACAAGTGGCCCTTTCGGATGGTTATGGAAGCATTTTATATAATAACAGGTTATAGCTAACATTGGAAAAATCCTAAAATTTTGTTGACTTTTTGATTTATTTTCTTCATTTGGCAAATATGGGTTGGATAGCCGATGGACCTTTCATATTTGACTTAAGGTTGATGGACTAGGACAACAAATATTACTTGGTGACTTGTTACCCCTCTACAAATTTATGTCTACAGCACGCTTTTTTTCTTTTGATTGAGAGAACAGCCTTAAACTTCGACGAATTTTGAAGTACACTTCCATACCGAGTAACGATTGTCACAAATGTTCGAAGTCTATAATCTTAAGTGTTGTAATTGCCCGCTTTTAAAAGACTAATCATACTCCTTTTGTGCAAAAGGAATTGACTGCAGTGCTCATTGATTCTAAGGAGCAAGAACGAACCTCATGACGACGGAACAGTCAATTTACCTCCTACTTTGTCACCGCTTTCTTTGGCAATAGAGCTGCTAACTCAGAATGCATCAGCCATTGAATGCCTCTAACGCTACGACAACCAATTCCAATTAAACAATTTTTGTAGAATTAATTTGTATATATGAAGTCATATTTCTATATATTTGCAAATGAATATAGTATTATTTTATTTGATATAACGATTTTAATTAAACTTAATTCTATGTTTCGAGTAGAATGCTCGTGTCGCGGAGTTGAGTGAACTGCAACGATTGATAATACTGTAATTAGAACTAGCCTCGTTATGGCATTTTTAGACACGTATAATACCCCATTAAATGCCTCGGCTGCGGCGCACCTGCTTAGAAGGGCGACGTTTGGCCCTACTCGTGCAGAAATTGAAAGTTTCACTGGTAAGACTGCTATACAGGCAGTTGATATTTTGATTAGCAATGTTTCTTACCGTGCCAGTCCGCCGCCACCAGTAGAGATGAACGCTAGCAGAAGTGATGCCGGGTTACCTTTTCTCAACAATCCGCTGACAGCGAATCCAGTCCTTAATTATGATTATTCCAATTATATCAAATTTTGGTGGATAGGATTAATGGCAGAGCAAAATGGACGTCCTTCGGTATTGGAAAAGCTAACAGCGTTCTGGCAGAATCATTTTGTAGTAATTTACTCTGCAGTCCAGGATTATCGCTTCATAGACAGATATTTGAGACTTTTACGGTCTAACGCACTCGGAAACTTCCGAGAATTGGCTACAGCTGTTAGCAAGGATCCTGCAATGCTCATATTTCAAAATGGAAATGAGAGTACCAAGGAGCATCCCAACGAGAACTATGCAAGAGAACTCCAGGAGATTTTTACGGTTGGACAAAAGGACTTTTATGGTAATCACAATTACACCGAGCAGGATGTCAAAGCTGCTGCACAAGTATTAACTGGTTGGCAGGCTAAGAATCTAAGGAAGGCTGGTACAACTCAGATAGAAACGGTTTTTACTCCTGATAGACATGATTCCTCTGATAAAACATTTTCTTCCAAATATAGTAATGCCGTAGTCACTGGAAGGTCCGGTTCTATGGCAGGCGATGAAGAACTTGCAGATTTAATTGCGATGTTATTGGGACACCCGGAATGTCCGAAATTCATTTGTAGGAAATTGTACCGTTGGTACGTAAATCCCAATGTGACACAGGAAATAGAGGATGGAGTGATTGTTCCGCTTGCTTCATTTTTCGCGAGCGCCTCCAATAACTTTGAAATAGGACCGGTAATTAAAAAGCTTTTGAGCAGTAATGTATTTTTTGATACGAGTAATGTAGGAGCCATTATTAAGTCACCTGCAGAACTAATGATTGGTACGGTTCGATTTTTTGATGTGCCGGTTCCGGACTTAACTACTCAGTACGTGTACTTTGAAAAGCTGACTCGCTTTTTAAATGATAGTATGAAGTTGCTTCAGCTCGAATTGCTTGATCAACCGACTGTGTTTGGCTCACCGGCTTACTTTCAGACAGGTTATTCAAAAAACTGGATAAATGAAACAACGATCGGAATACGCGGTAAACGTACCGACACGCTTGTTGCATCAAATGTTGAAGTGAAAGCTGGTGAGCTGATGGGGGTTGACATTTTTGGACGACTCAAAAAAATACAGCCTAATTTTTCAGATGTAGCAGGAACCCCTGCGATTACTTGTGAACAAGTATTGGACGAATTTTTAAGAAATCTCTTTGCAGTTGACATTTCTCAATCGCAGAAAGACTTTTTGATTGACTCCATTATGATGATGAATAGTAGTCCCAGAAGTACGTGGATGAAGGAATGGGACTATTATAGGTCTGCCCCTAATGACACTTCCAAACAAGCCGCCATCATATGGAGGTGCCGCGCGTTGCTGAGGTTTATGTTGAGGATGGCCGAGTATCAAATATTTTAATGTCAGATATTAATGAAAAGACGAGATTTTATATCTGCAGCATCTTCAATGATGGTTCCTTTGATGCTGGATGGTTTTGGTATCAAATCCTTTGCAAAAGGATCAACATTGGTTCAGTCCTTAAGACAGACTGCGGCACTCAACAGCGACCGTGTACTTGTCATGATTTATCTGGCTGGGGGCAATGACGGCTTAAATACGGTCATTCCACTCGAGCATTACTCAAAATACTATGACCTTAGAAGTAATATAGCTATCCCCGAGACAAGTGTCCTAAAACTTGCAGGTGCCCCTGAAACTGGTTTTCATCCAGTAATGACGGGAATGCGGTCGTTGTATGACGAAGGGAAATTGGCTGTAATTAACTCCGTTTCCTATCCTAATCCAGATCAATCGCATTACAGATCTACTGATATCTGGATGACCGGAGTAGATTCGAATCAATATGCTACGTCCGGCTGGGCCGGACGATATTTGAATGATCGCTATGCGGGTTATCCTGTAAATTATCCGAATAGTGAAATGGAAGATCCGTTAGCTATCCAGATAGGCCAGATCAGTACAACAGCGTTGCTAGGAAACAGCCAAGGAATGGGCGTCACCATCCAGGATCCTAATGCATTTTATCAACTAATTGGTGAAGGTACTGCCAGGGTAGATACGTCTTTGCCATGTTGTGATGCGGGAGACCTGCTAGCGTATATTAGAGAGAAGCAAGTACTTGCAGTTGGATACGCCGCTGAGATAAAGGCAGCAGCCGATGCGGGCACGAACTTAGCGGCCTATCCAGATGCATCGATGAATAACGAGCTTGCTGACAGGTTGAAAATTGTAGCGCGATTGATCCATGGTGGGCTGAAATCGAAGATATATTATGTGGAGCTCGGCGGATTCGATACCCACTCGGGCCAAGTCGGCTCTACAAGTGTGGAGGGAACACATGCTGAGCTTTTAAAAAAATTATCCGATGGGATTGCAGCTTTTCAGAATGATCTGAAACTTCAGGGTATAGAAGATAAAGTACTGGGAATGACATTTTCTGACTTTGGGAGGAGAGCAACTTCTAACGCCTCCAAAGGAACAGATCATGGCATCGGTGCACCAATGTTCGTGTTTGGGACCGGGATAAAAAGGCAGATGATTGGAACTAACCCCGATTTGGTAAATGGACTTTTGCCCGAACTTCCAACAGTTGGCGTTAGCAACCGCGACATTAAAATGCAAATTGATTTTCGCAGGGTTTATGGAGACGTACTCAATGATTGGTTTGGAACAGCCAATTCGAAAACGGACCAGATCTTGTTTAAAGATTTCAAGACTACATCTCTATTTTCCGATGTCGTACAAAGCATTTCTTCGGGTTCCTGGGCAAATCCCGAGATCTGGTCGAACGGACGCGTTCCCACTGCTTTGACACAGATTAAGATCAATTCCGGGCATATCGTGGAAGTAGGGCAGAATATAACAGCCAAGGAACTTAAAATTGATGCGGGAGGCAAGCTTAAGTTTTTAGGAGACTATGGCGTCAAGATTGCAGGATAACTGTGAGAGATTATTGCTAGAAGCATTTTAGAAATGAGAGTTGAGATAGCTCTACTTATCGTTTCGCGTATATATGTAAGAGTTCGGTGAATTTGTTTTTATAAAAGCTAGATGAAGAAGTATTACAGAATAGCTATCGCGGCTTGTATCTTTCTTTCGGTTGCTATTACAAGCTTTGCGCAAGGCATTGTATATGGCGTAAGGTCCGGTTCAAAAGGTATTGTAAGTTTTTCCGCATCCTCAAAACTAACGGGAATCGGAAACGCCAAGCATGTGGACGGTTATGTTGAAAAAAACGGTAGTGGATCATTTGTCTTCCCGGTGGGTCATAAAGGAATGTACCGGCCTTTTGCAGCAGAATCGGACGGTATCCTCGGAGCTTATTTTCGAGAAAATCCGACAACAGCCTCGTTGCCTAGTGGGGGGCCATTTACAACAACAAACAAAGAAGGGACGCTAAAAAAGGTCGGTACGACCGAGTTCTGGGATATTGACGGAACAAATGCTTCTAGAATTACTCTAACATGGAATGCCAATAGTAATGTTGGAATTCTTACCGGTAATTCGCTGTCTTTTTTGACGATTGTAGGTTGGAATAAAAGTGCCTCAAGGTGGGAGAAAATTGTTTCCGTAGTTGATGAACTTTCTCTACTGGGAGGTAACAGCACAACGAGCTCTGGTTCGATAACAACTACTCAGAATATTGTTCCGAATACTTACAGCATTTATACCCTGGCCGCATCAACAGCGGCTTCAGCGCCTGTGGATTATCAAGGAGCTCTGGAAGCTGTGTCATGCACGGAAATAAGGGGCTGGGTTTGGGACAAAAACTACCCGGACGCAACACTGACAGTTGAATTAGTGGAAGGAAATACGGTACACGCGACCGCCACAGGGAAAGAATTTAGACAAGATCTCAAAATCAACGGAATCGGTACCGGTAACTATGGTTTTGTTATATCAACACCTGCAAGTCTAATGGATGGTAAAATCCACCAGCTGAGCATTCGTGTAAAAGGTAGTTCGGTTATTTTGTCAGGGTCACCCCAAAGCTTGAATTGCTCTTATGGAGGTGATTTTGAAGGTGCCGATTGTTATACGCTTAAGGGTTGGGTTTGGGACAAGAACAGTCCGAACACTCCGCTCACCGTCGAACTAAGGGAAGGTAATATTATTCACGCTATCACAGTTGCAAATGTTTACAGGGCTGACCTGAAAGACAGTGGTATCGGCACGGGAAAATATGGCTTCAATATTCCTGCGCCTGCGACACTTAAGGATGGAAAATCACATCAACTGACAATTAAAACAAAAGATGTAAACTACCGTGTGGAGCCTTCCCGCACCGTAAATTGTCCCTTGAACGACTATTTTGGTCGTTTCGCGCTAGACTGCGACTATGTTCAAGGCTGGGCTTGGGACAAGAATTATCCCAATAATGCAGTTACTGTCGAGGTTTATGAAGGCAATATCGTCCATGCAACATTCGTGGCGAACGCGTACTTGGAAGATCTGAAAAACAACGGGACCGGCACTGGTAACTATGGTTTTAAAATTCCTACTCCATTGAGTCTTAAAGACGGAAAATCCCATCAATTGAATATCCGTGTTAAGGGAAATAACACAGCTTTGTCAGCTCCTCAGACTGTAACTTGTGCGGTCAATCAGTATGCTGGCCGTTTTGGAGGAGTAGACTGCAACTATATCCAGGGATGGGCTTGGGATAAAAACGCGCCCGATGCCGCAATGACTGTGGAGGTTTTTGAGGGAAGTACTGTTTACGCGACTGCCGTGGCGGATATTTACCGGGAAGATGTGAAGAATAGTGGCATTGGTACCGGTAATTATGGTTTTAAAATTGCCACACCTTTAAGTCTTAAGGATGGCAAGGCCCATCATCTGAATGTGCGGATCAAAGGAACTAGCACAATTTTACTGGATTCCCCCAAAAGCGTAACCTGCGTTGCCAACCAGTACGCCGGCCGCTTCAATGGGGCGGATTGCAGCTTTATTCTGGGCTGGGCGTGGGATAAAAACTTCCCTGACACCGCAGTTACTGTGGAGGTTTATGAAGGTAATATGGTATACGCGACAGCGGTAGCAAATATTTATCGAGAAGATGTAAAGGTCAGTGGTATTGGTACCGGTAATTATGGCTTTAAAATAGCTACTCCTGCAAGTCTTCGGGATGGCAAAGCCCATTCATTGAGTGTGCGGGTTAAAGGAAGTACGACCGTACTTTTAGACTCTCCAAAGATTATAACTTGCGCTGCCAACGAGTATGCTGGCCGTCTCAAAGGAGCGGACTGCGACTATATCCAAGGTTGGGCTTGGGATAAAAATGCTCCTGATGGTGCAGTTACGGTGGAGGTTTATGAAGGCAG
>NZ_JAJUXH010000027.1 GCF_021390245.1 Dyadobacter sp. CY323
TCGCTGAAAATCCGATATTGACGGATCTTCAGTTTTGTACTTTTTTTCGAATTTAATTTTAAATCGCCCATGATAGTTTGCTCTCTGAAGGCAACCTATTTCAGGCAATGACAAAAAGCCAATCGCTAACAGCCAACAGCTAAACACCAAAAACCATGAAACTCAATTGGGGAACCGGAATTACCACATTATACCTCGGCTTTGTAGCCATGATACTCCTGCTCGTTACGATGAGTATTGGTCAGAAAATTGATCTGGTGACGGAGCATTATTATGAGGAAGAACTTGCCTATCAAAGCAAGATCGACAAAAAACACCGCTCCGCTGCGTTGGAGATGCCGCTCGTGTGGCAGGTACAGGATCAGAGTATCACGCTTTTTTATCCGGATAATATGGATGAAAAGGCGCTTTCTGGGCAGGTGAAATTGTACTGTCCGTCCAATGACAAAAACGACCGGACTTTTACCGTTTTATCCAAAAACCATACGCAAGTGATCCCCACCTCCGGGCTTCCTGCCGGGAATTACCATCTGCAGATCGACTGGAAACACAAGGATCAGACTTACTATAATGAAGATGTAATCGTGATCAGCCACATTAACCCGTAATACAATGACCACCGCCCTACCTTATCTTGCCCTCACAATGGGACTGCTCAGCAGTTTCCATTGCATCGGCATGTGCGGCCCGATTGCCTTGGCTTTACCCGTGCAGCGCGGCAGCCGCTGGCATCAATTTGCCGGACTACTTACTTATAATGCAGGCCGGGCGGTTTCATACGCTGGTCTGGGGGCCATAGTCGGCATTTTTGGAAGCAGTATTGCATTGCTGGGTTATCTCAAATACGTCTCGGTTTTGGCAGGCATTCTGATGCTTGGCTTCGTTCTTTGGCCAGCTGCATTTACTCCCTATTTACACCCACCCAAATTTTTTCAACGAGCTGTTGGCCAGATCAAACGAAACATGTCGGCTTTATTACAAAGCCGCAAAATGCACGGTTGGTTTTTCCTTGGAATGCTGAATGGATTGCTGCCTTGCGGACTGGTATACCTGGCGCTCACAAGCTCCATTGCTACCGGAAGTATCTCTGGCAGTGCTTTTTACATGTTTATTTTTGGCGCGGGCACATTACCTGCTATGATGGCGGTCGGTTTTTTCAAAAACTGGATCACGCCCGCCATCCGGACGAAACTCCATCAGATTACACCGGTATTCATTGCATGCGCGGGAATATGGCTGCTTTACCGGAGTACATTAGTACAATATCCCAAAACCCCGGCGCAGGAGATTACCATTTGCCATGGGAAATGAGATTTTCTCCGATCTAAACCCGCCGCCGGAGATCCATAAATGTTAGTTTTATACCTGACAAAAGTCATGTTTTTCGCTACGGCATAACCCTAGTTTTGATTCCTAGTAACATTCAAAACAACGATTACCATGGACAAGGACCTGCTGTTCAAATACAATACCCCCGGACCACGCTATACAAGTTACCCAACCGTTCCATATTGGCAAAAAACGCCGCCCACGCAGGAAAAATGGCAGGAATTAGTCATGGATACTTTCACTGCTTCCAATGAAAAAGAAGGCATCAGCCTGTACATTCACCTCCCTTTTTGCGAAAGTCTTTGCACGTATTGCGGCTGCAACACCCGGATTACCGTTAACCATGCCGTTGAAACACGCTACGTCAAAGCGGTGCTGAGAGAATGGGACATGTATGTTTCGATGTTTGGCGAAACGAAGCCCGTAATTCGTGAAATACATTTAGGCGGCGGCACGCCTACCTTTTTTAGCCCGGAAAATCTGGAAAAACTGATTTTGGGTTTGTTAAAAGATTCATTAGTTGATCCAAATGCCCGGTTTGGTTTTGAGGCACATCCCGGGAATACAACTGAGGAGCATTTACAAACGCTTTTCGACCTGGGTTTCAGACGGATCAGCATTGGTGTGCAGGATTTCAATCCCATTGTGCTGGCGATCATCAATCGTAAACAAACTTATGAGCAGGTGAAAGACCTGACTTTGAGAGCGCGGGAGATCGGCTATACCTCCGTCAATTTCGATGTGATATATGGTTTGCCTTATCAAAAGGCATGCTACATGATGGAAACCATGCACCGGGTCGTGCAGCTGAAACCCGACCGCATTGCTTTTTACAGTTACGCGCACGTCCCCTGGATCAAACCCGGCCAAAGGAATTTTACTGAACAAGACCTGCCTGATCCGGATAAAAAAATGGCCATCTACGAGACCGGACGAAATGTGCTTGAACTTGCGGGTTACCAGGATATTGGAATGGACCATTTTGCACTGAAAACAGATGAACTATATAGAGCGCAGCAGGAAATGCGTCTTCACCGGAACTTCATGGGTTATACCGATACGCACACGAAACTGCTGATCGGACTGGGTGCTTCGGCGATCAGTGACAGCTGGTCGGGGTATGTGCAGAATGAGAAAAAAGTGGAGGATTACTATGCCCGGATCGAGGCTGGTGAACTTCCAATCGCCCGCGGACATGAACTGACTCGTGAAGACCTTATCATCCGCCAGCATATTCTGAGGCTTATGACACAGTTTGAAACATCGTGGCCAAAAGCCGGCGAAGTATGCATGGATCTGTTCAAATCCATTGAGCGGCTTTCTGAAATGGAATTTGATGAATTAATTGAATTTCAACCTTTTAGTATCCGTGTTACCGAGAAAGGCAGGCCGTTTGTCCGGAATATATGCATGGCATTCGACGCACGTTTGTGGGAAAAACAGCCCGAGGCACAGTTGTTCAGTCAGACGATCTGACGCGTCTTATTTTGTCCATTTCACCGATGTAATGTACCTTGTCTATGTTTGATAGTGATATTTTAATACATACCAAGGTGATGACACGGCATATTGAAATGCTCGATGCCCTCTTTAAACACGCAACAGAAGGGATTGTTGTCGTCAATAAAGCGGGGACCATCGTGATGCTAAATCCCAAAGCAAAAGAACTTTTTGGTTACTCAGACGTAGATCTGATCGGCAGAAAAATTGAAACACTGATCCCTCAGCGTTTTACCAAAAACCATGTCCAGTATCGCGACAATTACCTGGAAGCACCACGCGCGCGCGGCATGGGGCATTTGATGGACCTTTTTGCGAGAAAATACGATGGCAGCGAATTCCCGGTCGAAGTAAGTCTGAGCCCATTCAAAACCAGCGACGGCGAGTTTGTCGTGAGTTTTGTAATTGACATTACCGAGCGAAAAAAGCAGGATACCCGAATCCGGGAGGCTAATCTTGAGATACAAAAACTGAATGCAGAGCTGGAAGAACGGGTGGAGCAACGTACCCGCGAACTCGCCGAAGCCGTAAAAAAAGTAGAAGAATCGCAGGAAGAAGTGATCCGTGCGCTCAAAAAAGAGAAAGAGCTCAATAACATGAAAAGCCAGTTCGTAACGATTGCCTCGCATGAATTCCGGACACCGCTGGCTACGATCCTATCCTCCGCCTCGCTGATCGGCAGGTACGTAACCACGGAAGATGAGGAAAAAAGGCATAAACATGTGCATCGCATTAAATCGGCGGTGAACAACCTTACCGAGATCCTGAATGATTTTCTATCCATCGGGAAACTCGAAGAAGGCCGTATCCACAGCGTGCCGGTACAAGTAGACCTGCCTGCTTTTTGTAAAAATCTCATTGACGAAATCCAGGGACTTTGCAAGGAAGGCCAGAAGATACATTTCGTTTACTCGGGAGCGACAGAAGTGTGGCTGGATAAACAATTGCTTAAAAACATCCTGTTTAACCTGCTTTCTAACGGCATTAAATATTCAGACAACGGAAAGCAAATCTTTTTGACGATAAATGCGGACCCTGAAACGGTGCATCTGGAAGTGCGTGATCAGGGAATCGGGATACCGGCTGCGGATCAGGTGAACGTGTTCGACCGGTTCTTCCGCGCACATAATGCAGGCAACACCCAGGGAACCGGACTAGGTCTGAATATCGTCAATAACTATGTCGACATTATGGGCGGATCGGTTTCGTTTATAAGCGAGGTGGGCAAGGGTTCTACATTTTTTGTCGAGCTGCCCAATGTATTGCCATAGTGCGGAGTCGTTCGACATCGTTCGGAGTTGTTCGGATTAGTCAAGAATATGAATGAAGGAAATTTGAACCACACCGAACCACTTCCAACAAACTTTACAATAAATGGAACCTAAAAAGATACTCCTGATCGAAGATAACCCTGAAATGAGGGAAAATACGGCCGAAATCCTGGAACTGGCGAACTATAAAGTCATGACCGCGCAAAATGGCAAAGAAGGCGTGCACCTCACCAGCGAGTTCAATCCTGACCTCATCATTTGCGACATCATGATGCCCGAGCTGGATGGTTACAGTGTGTTGCATTTGCTGGGCAAGGATGAGCATACCGCCAACATTCCCTTCGTTTTTCTGACCGCCAAAGCAGAAAAAGAAGATTACCGGAAAGGAATGACCATGGGTGCTGACGATTACCTCACCAAACCGTACGATGACGTAGAGCTTCTGAATATCGTGGAAATGCGGCTCAAAAAGAGTGAAAGGCTGAAACGCCAGTTTGACCGCTCCGCAAAAGGCCTCGACCAGTTCATTGAGGAAGCAAAATCATTTGACCTGATCGCCAAACTGGCCGAAGACAAGAAGGTGAAAACTTTGAAGAAAAAGGAAACCATCTATACGGAAGGAAGCTATCCGTCTAATGTATTTTTTTTACAAAAAGGCAAGGTAAAAGCTTACAAATCAAATACAAGCGGAAAAGAATACATTACTGACCTGTATAAGGAAGGAGACTTTTTCGGATATCTCGATCTTCTTCAGGGAGAACCGTATCAGGAAACGGCGATCGCGCTGGAAGGGGCGGAAGTATCCATGATCCCGAAAGATGATTTTTTCAATTTATTGCAGGGAAACCGCGAAGTGTCTTCTAAATTTATCCGGATGCTTTCCAATGAGATCAAAGACCGGGAGGAACGTTTGCTGCATTTGGCTTACAATTCTGTGCGAAAAAGGGTTGCTCAGGCTTTGGTAACGCTGGTTCAACGTTATCAGGAAGATAAAGCAAAACCATTTTCCATGTCGATCACGCGGGAAGACATCGCTTCTATGGTGGGTACCGCCACCGAAACAGTGATCCGGACACTTTCAGACTTCAAGGACGAAAAACTCATCGATATGAAAGGCAGCCTGATCACTGTTTTTGAATATGAGAAACTGGTCAGAATGCGAAACTGACCAGGCTGTTTTCAATGGTTTCCAGTTGCATTACCAACTCCTTATGACCGTTTCCAGTTTCATGCATTAGTCTGGGAGCCAGTTCTTTATAGTACTGAATGCCGGCCATCAGCTGATCTCTGAACTTTACCAGGTACTTATCCTTTTTCTCACTCGCATTTTCCTTCATTGCTTTTCGGTAATGTTCCAGGTACAGGTTCAGTTCGTTGATGAACATATTCGGTCTTGCAACGCCCGCCAGCAGGTTCACCCTGCCATAAATGTGGTCTACCATCTCGCCAAGCGAATATACTTTCGAGAACCAGGCCAGGTTCGGGCCGGGACAAATGGAAACCGCTTGATTTTCATTAGGCCTCAGTAGTTTATGTTTGATCAATGTGGCTGTACTTAATCCTTCGCACAGACACAATTTTTCCGTCACCGCATTCACCTGCCGCTCGCATTCGTCCGGAGTAAGCTCCATCGACCTGATCTGCTTGATTTTCAGGTTCTGATATTGACGGGAAGCGGTACAAATGGGTTCGGCTGTAAATTCCGTATTCGATACCAGGTACTTTTTCTTGCATGGACTACCCGGCCGACCTTTTGCGATCCGTTCAAGCCGCTGCTTTTCAGCGGTACTTCTTCGGAAATTATTGAACAAAACCCCCAATGGCGATGAGTTGCTGACATAATAATCGCTGCTGTCGGCTTCTGTCAGATCTTTCAAAGTCTGGTCGTCGACATTTGTCACCTCGGGTACAAGCAGGAACGGACTCCCCCACCCGGTCGCGTCCACATGGTAATAATCGATCAGAAATTGATGTTCTTCCGTAGTCCCGATGCCACCTTGCACCGTAATTGCAAGTGCCGGCATTTTGGAAATGTGAATGGATTTTGCATTCAATGCCGTTTGGTATAACCCAAACAATTCTTCCAGCATTTCCTGCTTTTTAGTTTTAAATTCCTCCAAAATCGGACCCAGCAGATAGCCATCCGTCGCAAAGGCATGCCCGCCGCAGTTCAGCCCCGACTCGATCCTGAATTCGGAGACCCATATTCCCTTTTTCGCCAGGTATTTAGCCTGAATAAATGCGGAACGAAAATCACTCACTTTCAGGATAATCTTCTTTTTCAGCCTCTCATTTTCGTCCGGGTAAAAATCTTTGAAGTGATCAAGATAATTGTAAAGCCTCGGGTTCATTCCGGCGGAGAGCACCAGCGAGGAATTTAAAGTACTGTTGGCAAATCCGCGCAAAGCAGCCGAGGCATCGGAAAATTCATCTCCCAGATCTTGACCGTACACATCTTTATTCAACTTATCCACCTTCGACATGATGTTCACGTCGATCGCGCCTTTTCGCATTCTCCACCGCAGATCTTCCTCCATAAGTACCTTTTCCTCAGGAGATTCTGCCGTCAGCATCCGGAAATATTTCTTTTTCAGTTGTGACGTTTCGGGCAAAAGCTGAAAATACCTGGTCAGATCGGAACCTTCGGAGAATGGAAGTTTTTTCAAATGCTCGAAATTTCTGTTTACAATCCGGTCCATCAGGTCCAGATAGGCCGTGATGCGCCTGCTCCTGAAATCCGGTTCGCGGTTGCTGATCGGGACATAGGTTTCGCCGTATTCCAGCGTATGATGCATTCTCATTTTCTCAATCATCTCATCGTCAACAATGGACGCAACGGATGATATGCCAAAATGGGAAACTTTGATAGGGGTATCCACGGAATAGCCCAGACCTAAGACAGGGATATGGAAAGTATGAAGCATGCCTGAATTTTTGAATGATAGATAATTCAAAGCTAACGGCCGGAAGAAGAGAAAAAATTGACCTTGGTTAAGTCATAATATGACAAATATCATATTGATCGGGTTTTGATAAATATACCGAAAAACAACTGCTCAAACGGCATGGATTTTTTGTTATATCAATAAGCAAATCAGAACAATATGAAAATAAAAGGAAGGAGCGTGATTACATATAGTGTTTACGCTCCCACGAACGTGATCACCATGCTGCGTCCACGGCGTCAGGAAGGGCAGGCGATCATTCAGGAAGGTTTCCAGATCGAGCCGTCGGTCCCCTTTTCTGAATATACCGACATTTACGGCAATCCATGCCAGCGGGCCGTTTTACCCCCCGGCACCGTGACCATTACCACCGAAGTGCAGGTGCAGGTGAATGCCACCAAGCCGATCCCGAATCCGGCTCCCGAGTTTGTCCTGATCGGGGACCTGCCCGATGAAGTCATGCATTATGTATTGCCCAGCCGCTATTGCCAGTCGGACCTGCCGGAGATCGGCAAACTGGCGATGGAGATTGCAGGCAATTTCAAGCCCGGCTACGATCAGGTGGAAGAAATCCGGAAATGGATCCATCAAAATGTGAAGTACCAGTACGGCACTACGGATTCCTTTACAACGGCCCTGGACATTGCCAGAAACCGCATTGGAGTATGCCGCGATTTTACGCATCTCGCGATTGCACTTTGTCGCAACCTGAGCATTCCTACCCGCATGACGGTGGGATATCTGGATAAACTTCAGGAAATGGACCTTCATGCCTGGTTTGAGGTATACATTGGCGGAGAATGGTACACGTTTGATGCCGTCCAAGAACAAACCGAAGGATACCGGATCGAAATTGCGCATGGACGCGATGCCGCCGACGTGGCCATGGTCACACAATTCGGAAATGCGACTCTCGACTCGCTGCATGTAGAAGTACAGCTGCTTGAGCAGGAGCAGGCATAACCATCGTATCCATATTAATAACGAACATGTCCGTCCGTGTGGCGGACATGTTCGTTTAACGGCAATTCGTTACTTTTGCAGCTTGTAACCGATCACTCCCACGTTTTGGTCATTTCTCCCTCATTACCTAAAGACGCTTTCTTCACACCTTTTGAAGACTCAATCGCCGACATTACATTACCCGGGAAATTCACTTTTCAAACCGGTTCTCAGCCACATCCCGCCAGTTTAAAAGCCGCTGAACTGCTGCAGTCTCACCTCGAAACACAGCAGGAGTGGCGGCATAACTTTGGACTGTCGGGTGAAAAGGGAAATGTGATTGGTAAAATGTTCGGGGTACTCGTGGTGAGGAGTAAGGAAAATGAGGTTGGCTATCTCGCTGCGTTTTCGGGAAAGCTGGCGGGAGGAAATCATCACGCAGGATTTGTGCCACCGATCTTCGACGGACTAGTAAACGGCGGTTTCCTGAATGCAGGAATGACGGAGCTTTCCCGGATCAATGAACAAATCCAGGCACTCGGCGACGAAAAAGTCGAAGGGTTTGAATCTCAGGTGAAGGATTTGAAACTCATGCGTCAAAAGCATTCCTTGTCGCTGCAAAATGAAATTTTCGATCAATATCATTTCCTGAACCAGGCTGGCGAGCGACGCAGTTTACGTAAGATTTTTGCAGATGCTTCTTACAAAAACCCGCCCGCAGGTGCCGGTGAATGCGCTGCGCCAAAATTACTTCAATATGCATTCAACCAGGGAATGCAGCCGCTGGCCATCGCGGAATTCTGGTGGGGCCAGTCGCCTAAGTCTGATTTTTGGAAACATGGCCAGTTCTACCCAGCCTGCCGCGAAAAGTGCGGCCCTATCCTCGGTCACATGATGGCCGGAATGGATATCTAAAACCGCATCCGGGTTGGCGACAAGCTCGCCTGATCATTTATGGACACTTTACCTGATTTTACAACATCGGCAGAAGTTGCCTTTCTTACGGTTGTAATTTTTTCACGTTTTAGGTTGACTTTTTTCATACGATGTTTCAGGTTAGTGTGTGTATCGCAAGAAAATTATATTTTCTGATTTTCTTCAATTCTCTCCCTCTCACTCCCTCAGCATCTTCCGTAAATACCTTGCCGCTTTGCTCAGGGAGCCAATTTTATCGGACAAGCTTTCGATTAATGTGCTGTCGGCTTGCTCGATGTTGTTCATGTTGATGCCCGACTCGAGTTGTTTTGGGTAGATCAGAATGAGGCTTTGATCCTGGAAGTAGTTGGAAAGGTAAGAAGGTAGTTTTTCCAGTTGTGAAAGGTAAGAAGCGGAGCCTTTTCTTGCGGAAACAATAACAAAAAGATCGTCTATTTCCAGTTCGCGGGAAAAGATCAGGAAGTCGTCCCAATTCTTGAAAACACTGAATTCTGCTTCTACGGTCGTCGCTTTCCGGGATAATATGCTTTTTATTTCCTTGATCGTTTGCACAGAACCGTAAAAATGAATGGGCATGGTATTCATCTTTGCGAGCGAAACCACCTTGCCGAGCCAATGCATAAAACCCGGCTCATCGCTCGCAGCCGGTGGTATAGCGACTACAATACGTGTGAGGGTATTAAATGGCTGGGCCGGTTTGTAAATGTAAATCGTTTCAAAAACCCTCCTTACAATGTTTTCGACTTTTGGCCCAAGGAATGTTTTGTGATCGGTTTTTTGGTGCAACCCAATTACCACGTCAGTAATGTGCTGTTCCTTAATGGAATAGGTAATACCATTACTGATGTTGGCGTCGTAACGGGTGAGCGGGAGCAATGCATTTTCGGAAGAACTGGCATGAGCTACTGCCTTGTTGAGGATCCTTTTACCGTGTGAAGCCGAGTCGTGTTTCTGGTCTTCGTCGGTCACAATATGCAATCCGAACAATGGAATTGCCCTTCGTTTTCCTTTCAGCATAATTCCGAAATCGACCAGATCGGCGATCATATCCGGGTAAGACAATGAAACCAGTATTTTCTCATCGCCGACCGCATCCGCTTCTTCCGGAGTTTCTTCTTCCTGCAGCAATGCGAGTTGTTTCGAGGCTCTTTCCACGACAAATGAACTCACGCCGCAACTTACAAGGATGAGCAAAATGGTACCGTTCAGCACGTCTTCGTCCAAAAGCCGGATTGGTTCTCCGAGCGATGTTTCACCGACGATGATGTTGTACCCGACCAGGATGATCGCCAAGGTAGCCGCCGCGTGGGAAGAACTTAATCCGAAAATCATCAGCCCCTCATCGGCCGATAACCGGAACACCTTCTGCGTGATCCAGGCAGCCAGGTACTTGCTGGCCAGGGCAATAATCAGGATCACTCCCGCCACTTTCAAGGCACCCCATCCATTTACCAACACACTGACATCCACCAGCATACCGACGCTGATCAGGAAAAACGGAATGAACAATGCGTTACCGACAAAATCGATCCGGTTCATCAAAGGCGATGAATGGGGGACAAAGCGATTTAATACTAATCCTGAAAAAAAAGCCCCGATAATCGCTTCGACACCAGCGAGTTCTGCCAGAAAGGAGGCCAGGAAAACCATCGCCAGCACAAAAATGTATTGCGAAATACTATCGTCGAAACGCTTGAAGAACCAGCGGCAAATGATCGGAAAAATAAAGAGAACGACCGCGACAAAAACAATGAAAGAGAACCCAAGCTGAAACCAGAATGCCGGCGAAACATCTCCTTTCGACATTCCGGCCACACCTGCGAGAATAAGAAGTGCCAGGATATCGGTGATCATCGTGCCGCCGACCGTCATATTGATCGCCCGGTTACGGGTAACGCCATATTTGCTTGCAATGGGATAGGATACCAGGGTGTGCGTGGAAAACATACTCGCCAGCAGCAGGGAAGACAAAAAACCATAACCCAGAATGTAGTAACTGGCCAGCGTGCCGGTGACCAGCGGCAGCAAAAAAGTCGTTAACCCGAAGACAATGATCTTATTACGGTTCTTTTTGAATTCCGCCAGATCGATTTCCAATCCCGCCAGGAACATAATATAAAGCAATCCCACCGTACCAAACAGCACAATACTGCTATCCCTGCTGAGCAGGTTCAGCCCGTATGGCCCCACGATCATCCCCGAAATAATGAGCCCGATAATGTGCGGTACTTTAATCCGGTTAAACAAAATCGGTGCAAACAGGATAATAAAAAGCACCACCGAAAATATGATTACGGGATTCTTGAGAGGTATTGAGAGGTCCAGCAGTAGCAACGAAATCATACGCACGAGTTTAGCATTATTTCTGCCGTTCGGCAGTCAGGGTGTAGCGAATCTTGCAATCGGTGCGCTCCACTTCCCGCAACCCTTCCATCCTTCCTTCTTTCAGTTCCAGCATTACACGCATGACCGATTCGGAGCCAGGCTGGCCATTTACGGCTTCAAGACGGTTTTGTGAAAAAGAACCATTATAAATCCTTGAGAGTTCTTTCCCCGTAAATGCACTTACGACCAATCCCTTGTTACTGTAAGCAATTTCCCAGGTTTCCGTTTTAGAATCCCCGATCGCCGAGCCACTGCAATTTGTCTCGGTGCACCGCATTTTGACAATCCATTTACCCGTGGCAGGTTGTGCCTGCAGCGAGTCGTTCACCGCCGTAGAGTCTTGCTGTTGCTTCTTCTTCTTCTCCTGCAATTCCTTTTCCAGCAACGTCAGACGTTGTTCCCACTGCATTAAGGTTTGCTCCTTTTCAGCAACTCGCTGCTCTCTTTTTGTCAGCTGCGCTTCTTTTTCCTTGTATCCGCAACCCTGCGAGATCGCTGCGAAAACCAAAAAAAGCAATGTCCATTTCTTCATCTGTGTCGGTTTTAGAAAACCTAAGGTTGGTAAATAAAAGGAGGTATTCAAGCCGTTTTTCGATATTCTGAAAATCCAGCTTTTTAGTCGATTTCCGTGTAGCCGTCATCTCCGAGGATATCATGTCCGTCGGAATTCCTGAATTCGCGGATGACTGCATCCCGTTCCGCACGGTTTTTGGGGTCTACACTAATGATGATCCCTCCTTCTTTTATCCCGGTTTCGTAAGTCCCGCAATGTTCTTCCGGAATTTTGGTCGAAATAATGCTGCTGATGTTTTTTTCAACCGGCGTTGCAGGAACCTGGCCGAGCAGCCTTTTTGAAATGGAGATTCCCAGTTCCGGAAATGAGATCATCGAGGTAAAGGAAATAATGGCCTCCGCGATCAGGTGTTTCGCGTCTGTTTTCGATTGGTTTTCAGCGGTATCATCGGTTGTGCCGGAATCATCAACAGCGCCTTCCCCGGGCGGGTTGGCATGTTTATTTAAAGTCTCGTCCGACATCAGCAATGAAATGTCATCCTCGGTGTGGCCAAGTTTAAGGAGTCCCCGGTATGCGTTTTCAGCATCTTTTTTGGTAAAAAAAACAGCCGAAACCGTTCCGGGTGAGTCGTAAGAGTAACCGGTTGTCGCCATAACAGATGAATTTTGAATGTCAGTAAATGTTGCTGATTTACTCAAAATATAATGCCAATGGGTATTAGAAAACCCTTAGAGTTGTCTGCTAAGCCATTTTCAAATTGATTCCCACATCGATATAATCTATTTTTGGCTAGTCTAAAATTCGTTTCATGGAGCTCTATTACTCTTTCTCTGCCCTCATTGTCCTCTCTGCTATATTTTCTTATATCAATTCCAGATTTTTAAAATTGCCACCGTCCATCGGCGTGATGGTCATAGCATTGCTTGTTTCCCTGGGGCTGATTGCGACCGATACCATTTTCCCAAAAACGTTCTTCCGCATCACTTCCCTCATCGCCAGTGTGGACCTCACGGAAATTTTAATGGGCGCGATGCTGAACTTCCTGCTGTTTGCTGGTGCCATTCACATTCACCTTGAAGACCTGCGTGAACAGCGGCTGCCCATAGTCATTTTTTCGACTGTAAGTGTGCTCATGTCCACGTTTGTGATCGGATTCCTGATTTATTACCTCCTGCCTTTTACCGGCATTCAAATCCCTATGATTCAATGTCTTGTATTCGGGGCACTGATCTCCCCCACCGATCCGATCGCCGTTTTAGGCATTCTGAAACAGGCGGGAGTTCCCAAGTCCATTGAAACCAAAGTCGCCGGCGAGTCGCTTTTCAATGATGGTATGGCGGTAGTGATTTTCATTCTGATGCTTGCCCTGGCCCGAGGGGAAGAAGTGAACACCACATTCAGCGGCATTACGATGCTTTTTGTGAAAGAAGCATTGGGCGGAATTACTTTGGGGCTGCTGCTGGGGTTTGTGGGTTCAAAAATGATCTACAAAGTGGACGGTTATAACGTGCACGTTTTGATCACGCTCGCCATTGTAATGGGCGGACACCTCGCTGCTCAGGCGCTGCATATGTCGGGCCCGCTGGCGATGGTTGCTGCGGGACTTGTAGTAGGTAATTATGGAAAAAACCCGGGTGCTGTCTCGGACATGGAACGTGACTACATCGACAAGTTCTGGGAGCTGGTTGATGAGATCCTGAATGCGATCCTGTTCCTGATCATCGGGTTTGAACTTTTGCTGATCCCCGACCTGAAACAATACATCTGGGCGGGTATGATTGCAATCGTAGTGGTGTTGCTGGCCCGTTTCATCTCCATTTACATTCCTGTAAAACTGATCCCTTTCCGGAACCGGTTTGGCAAAAAGTCGATCGCTATCCTGGTTTGGGGAGGATTACGCGGCGGCGTTTCCATTGCGCTCGCATTGTCCATCGACCCGGATTTAAATAAAGATATCTTCCTCGCAATCACCTACTTCGTCGTTCTCTTCTCCATTATCGTGCAGGGGCTCACCGTCGGGAAGCTTACCAAACGGTTTGAGGAAGAAGAATTGGTTTAAGCAATCGGCTAATGAAACTTCTCCGGGTCACGCACCTGCTTTCAGGCACGCGATCCGGAGAAGTTTTAAATGGAAAAGATCAAAAGGGAATAGGAATAGTAGGTAAGTTTCATTTTCAAACCGACATTAATAACCGGGATTCTGTCGCATGGCAGGATTGGTATTTGTTTCGAACTCCAATGGAGAAATGGGCATCGCGTAATGTTCGTCCCTCCACACAATATTTCTCCCCGCAGCAACGGTTTTGAAAAATGCCGATTCCTGGGCACCGAGTTTCAGGCGTCGTACATCTTCCCACCATCTTGTCTCACCAAAAAACTCAGCCCATCTTTCATATAGCAATGGATTGTTGGACAAATGATCGCCGGCGGGTGCTTTGGTTTTATCGGTCAAACTTTTATAATCCACTGCCGAAGGTGCATTCGGAGCAAATCCGTACGCGCGTCTTTTTACTTTGTTAATGTATTCCAAAGCCAGCGTCGGGTTACTCGATTTGATCACCTCGGCATACATCAGGTAAATGTCCGGCAGACGGATGAAGTAGAAGTTCGCGCCCGCTACATTCTTGGTTTCTTCCAGCTTGCCATCCAAATACTGGTTTTTCCGGAGTGGCCAGCCATAAAAGTCGTCCTTTTTCAGGCCGGTCGCTGCATCCAGATTATACCATTTACCAAACTCGGCCTGGGCCACTTTATAGAATTTACCCGCCACTTTTACCGAATCAAAAAACGGCTGCAATGCGCTCACATACAGTCTGGGATCGGGTCCGTCGGCCTGAGTACCTACCAGCTTGCGACGGTTGTTTTGCTGGGTAACATAAGCCGGTTTCAATCGCCATTTCCCATCCACCTGTTCCATTTCCTGGAATGGCGTTTTGTCTGCATACCCAAACCGTTTCAGGTTTTGATCATGCATATACTGGTTGCTGTAACCCATTGCTTTCCGCTCATCATCGGCCGGATCAATGTAAAACGGCGTGTAGAGCAGAGATACCGTGGAGCCGGTGTTTTGCGCACGCGATCCGTTTGCATTCGCGGCTTCGGGCTGGGCTTTATTTCCTACTTCGTAAAAAGATTCGGAATTGTACTCGTACTGCGTGTTGCCATTAAACATGTTTTTATAATGCTCAAAACTCACCAGCGTTTTGCCGCTATTGTTGATGCAGTCTTCCAGATAGATCTTCGCACTATCCGGTTTGTCAGCAAACAAATAAGCTTTTGCAAGTGCCGCTTTCGCCGACCATTTGGTAGCCCGGTGATTATCCTTTTGCGTTTCCAGCAATACGGATGCTTTTTTAAAATCCTCAATAATAGCCTGATACGTATCTTTTGTTGACGCGCGCGGAACAGACATCGACGCCAGTCCCTCGGGAACTTTCCGGATCACGGGTACGCCCATTCCATTTAAATCGGGCTGGCCGTACAGACTTTGCAAATGCCAGAGATAAAAGCCGCGCATGAAAAGTGCTTCACCTTCCTTGGTATCAATGGCCGCTTTTTCGGATTCAGGTGCGGTAGCCCGGTAGGTTGCGATGGCTTCCAGGGTACTGTTTGCGTAATAAACGCCTTTTTGCACATCACGCCATTCCTGCGAAATTTTACTGTCTCCGAGCTGCGCTTTTCCGGCACATATTCCGATCCAGGATTCGTCACCCCGCCATTGAAGGTCAATGGTATGGTCGAGGCAATACATGGAGTAACCGTGCCAGAAATGCCCCAAGAAGCCCCATTCGTGTTGCACACCGTAGATCGAAACCAACATCAGATCCAGGTCTGACAGCTTTTTTGGAAAGTCGGCAGGTGAAATGGAGCTATTGTCGTTCACCTCTAAAAACGAGTCGCTGCAACCGGAATTGACACCTGAAACCACTGCGAAAAGCAGGATATATATTAATTTTTTCATCATCGAAATCTTTTTGTGAAACTTCATTTTCTTAATTGATCCACTTTTAAAAACTCAGATCAAGTCCGACTGAATAAAGCTTCGTTTGAGGATACGTATCAATTCCATATAAACCGTGACTTTTCACATCGTTGGAAAACTCGGGATCCAATCCGGTGAACTTGGTGAAAGTGAGCAGGTTCTGGCCGGTCACATAAATCCGCAGCTTCTGAAGTTTGAGTTTGTTCACCAGGTTTTCAGGCAATGTATAACCCAGCGAAAGGTTTTTGACTTTGAGGTAAGAACCGTTTTCGACAAAATAAGACGAGTACCAAGCATAATTTTTGCTCGGATCGATGATAAATTTGTTCGGATTGGATGGATCGATCACACCTAATCTAGGCTGATCGGTAATCCCATTGCCCAGAAAGTTGGACGCCCCGAAAATCGCGCTGGTAGACTGATAATCCTGCTGGAACGATTGTTCAAATATCTTGGAACCGTTGATCACATCGCGGCCGGTAATGCCGAAGAACTGCACCATGAAATCGATGCCTTTCCACGCCAGGTCGATGTTGAAACCGTACTGGAACTTCGGCCAGGGGTTCCCGATGAACGTTCTGTCGAGGTCAGAGATCTTTCCGTCTCCATTTAAATCTCTGTATCTGAAATCGCCCGGACCCGTATACTGGTGATTGTAGTAAGCAACCGCGCCCGGCTTGATCGTTCCCGCCGCAAGTGCCTTTTCCGTAGCCACTGCATTCAGCCTGTCCACTTCCCCCTGATCCTGGATCAGACCTTCGGAAATCAGACCATATATCTGGCCAACAGGCTGTCCATTAACAGTTTTAAAGGGTGAGTTGCCGCTCATGAACGAAAGGCTACCACTGTAAATGTAGGCCGTGGGGAGCCCGAGATCGACCACTTTATTATGATTTTGAGAGATATTTCCCGAAATGTTGTAGCTCAGGTCGCCCCGGCGGTCGCGGTATGAAACCGTCAGCTCCCAGCCTTTATTCGAGATTTTCCCAATGTTCACCGGCATGGTACTGTTGGCGGAATTGAAAGGTGCAATGCCGGAAGAAAGCGGAATGGGCAGGTTGTACAACATATCTTTCGTCTGGCGGTCGTAATATTCTGCCGAAAGCGAAAGTTTATCACTGAACATATTGATGTCCAGACCTGCATTAATGGTATTGATCTCTTCCCATTTGATATCCTTGTTCACCACCTTGATCGAATTGAAACCTCCCACGATATTGGACTCATCAAAACTATGTTGTTCAACTTGCTGATAGGAAGGCTGGTAGGCGTAATTGCTGATCGCCGCATCGTTTCCGAGAATCCCCCAGCTCAATCTTGGTTTCAGTAAGGTGATAACTTCCCGGCCTATATTCTGAAAAAAAGCTTCTTCATTCACTTTCCAGCCTACACCCACCGAAGGAAAAACTCCCCAGCGACTGGAAGGCCCGAACTTGGTGGAACCGTCGCGACGCACGTTGGCAGTTAAAATGTATTTGTTGTCAAAAGTATAGTTCAGCCGCCCGAATTGGGACAAGAACCGTCCATAACCCAGCGAGCCGCTCGCCGTTTTGTTCGGGTTGGTAGAAAGATCAAACGATTCGGCAACCTGTACCGGGAAGGCGGTCGCATTGGCACTCAGACTGGAACTGAACGACTTTTTGATCTCATAACCCGCCATGAGTTTGAAATCGTGTTTGCCATTGAAAACCTTCGCATACGTGAGCTGCGTGGTGAGCTGGTAACTCTCCCCGTAACCCGATGATTTCGAGTAGGATTCGTTCTGGGCGGTGCGTAACAACAGGTTTTTTTCGGTAAAACTGTCGTTAAAGCTGCCATTGAATCCTCCGCCTGCCGTAGTCCTGAAATTCAACCCGTTCAGGATCGCCCAGTCGGCATATACAACCCCGTCGAGCAGCAATGCGCCGTTTTTCTGATGCATATAAGCCAGCGATGCCACGTCGTTACCACCTGAAAATTCAACTTCCGTGGGCACTTTTGCGAATGACCCGTCCGCATTTTTGACCGCCATATAAGGCAACGTCCGCCAGGGAATGCCCCGCGTTGCAGGATTCTGCGACGTTTTGGCCATGTAAATCAAATGGCCGAACGTGAACTTCTTGCTCAGCTGATAATCGTTGTTGATCCGCAGCGAGTAACGTTCCCAATAGTTGTTTTTCTGGATACCATCTTCGCGCTCATAACCCGCGGAAACGTAATATTTCGCTTTTGCCGTTCCCCCATTCATCGACAACATATAAGTCTGCTCGCGGCCGCTTTGAAACAGCTCGTCGAACCAGTTGGTATTGGGAAGATCGGGATTATTCCATAAGCCGTAATCTTGTTTAATGCCACGCCGCGCGCGGATATAGTCCTCAGTACCAAGCATATCGTACGACTTGGTAATGTTCCGCACGCCAACATTCGTGGAAAAATTGAAGTTATTCTTTTGATTAAATGAGCCTTTTTTTGTCGTGATCAAAACGACCCCGCCGGCAGCCTGCGCACCATAAATCGCAGCTGCGCTCGCATCCTTAATGATCTCGATCGATTCAACATCTTTGGGATTGAAGTTGCTGTTGTTACCGCGGACGATGCCGTCGATCACAAAAAGCGGGTTCAACCCATTGATAGAACCTACCCCGCGGATGATGATCTGCGAATTGGCACCCGGTCTGCCATTTTCCTTGCTGATCATAACCCCGGCTGCCCTACCCTGCAAAGCCTCCGTCAGCGATCGTACCGGCAGGTTTTTGATGTCGTCGGCTTTTATAGATGTGACCGATCCCGTCAGGTCTGAACGTTTTTGCGTACCATAACCTACCACCACCACTTCTCCCAGCGCCTGCACATCGGTTTCCATCGTGACATTAATGAGGGAGCGGCCATTCACCGGAATTTCCTGGGTTACATACCCAATGAAAGAAAACACGAGGACCGCATCTTTGTCCGGCGCATTCACCGAATACTCCCCGTTTCCATTGGTACTCGACCCCGTGGTAGTGCCTCTCACCACCACGTTGACACCCGGTACCGCTTCTCCATTCGAGCCCGTCACTTTTCCATCCACCTTATGGATCAGCTTTTCGAAGTTGGGCAATGCCGCGGGCATTTCACCCATTGCGGACGAGTCCGACTTGATTTTGAGCCGGTTATATAACAGGATCTGTCGGCCCGTGAGTTGGTAATTGATGCTGGTATTCTTAAAAATTTCGTCCAGCGCTTTATTAATCGTCGCATTCACGACGTTGACACTCACGATCTTGCGGACATCTACTTGCAGATCGTTGTAGAAAAACCGGAACTGTGTTTGCTTTTCAACCTCTTTCAGCGCCTCTTTTAAGGGAGTCGCATTTTTCACGATTGATATTTTAGCAGGCTCCTTCACCGGCGCCCCTGCGGGCGCCCCTGCTTGAGTCTGAAAAAGAGTGGTCAGAGTCAGGATGAACAACGTCATCATAGCGTTTTTGGGAATTTTCTTCAGGTAGTTTATTCTCGCGAATAAGGCATACCAATGAGTCTCCATTCCGTAAGGAAGTCGAGATTTTTTCATAGATTTAAAGGTTTTTTTGAGAAAAGAAACACAATGCTGCCACCCTTCGAAAGTGACAGTTTTCATACGCCGGTTGTGTTGGTAGCACTTCCGGCGTTCTTTTTTAGCAGTTTTTTTACATAGGCATCCTGGCTTTTATTGACACAATTTTCCGGTTATATAAATGTCGTTACCCACGATCCTGAACTCGATCCCGTGCGAAACCTTGATCAGCTGCAACGTTTCCACAAGTCCCTCCTGTTCCAGGTCGGCGGTCAGTCTGCAGTTCAGGTTTTCCTTGTTTTCAATGTGGATCTTCACATCGTGACGTTGTTCGAGTGCGGCAAACACCGTGGTAAATGGCGTTTCGTCGAAAATGAGGCTCGGCGGCAGTTTGATCTCGGCATCTTTCACTAATACTTCCGCGACATCCACGGTTTTCAGGATATCCAGAGCTTTCGATTGCTTGTTATAAACGGCGCGTTCATTCGGGTTCAGGATGATCTCCGAGGTTTCCGTTGCATTATCTTTTTCAATCTTCACTTTTCCTCTCAGCAAAGTGGTCTCGATCGTACCCTGATCCTTGTAAGATTTTACATTGAATGCAGTTCCCAAAACCCGGATCGTGAGATCCGAAGTATGTACCAGAAACGGTCTTTCGGCTTGGTGGGCTACATCAAAAAACGCTTCTCCTTCCAGGAAAACGTCCCGGTTTTCACCGTCGAAAACTTTGGGGTAGCGAAGGCTGGACCCGGCTTTTACCCAGATCACCGTCCCGTCAGGCAATTTTACTTTGGACAGGTTGTTCGTTGTAGAAATCGTGCGAAAAGCGGATACGCGTTCCTCCGGCTGCAATTTGCGGTAACCAATGGTGAAGAGAATGCCGATGACCAGCACCGCGGCAGCCCTGTAAGGCCAGACGAACGAGCGGGCGCGGATACTTTTTTCGGATTCAAACGGCAATACTGGATTAATGTGAACTTGTTCTTCGATCCCGTTCCAGATCTGCAACTTCAAGGTTTTCAGCAACTCGGGGTGTTTTGCCAGGTCTTCCTCCAATGCGCTTTCGCCCGGCGAAAATGAATGGTACCAGGAATCCAGCTCGGAAAGTTCGGACGCGGATATGGTACCGTTCTCATACTTTTCCAGCAAGTGGGCTAAATGCATTTGTTTCACTATAAGAAGATTTTATATAATGAAGACAATCCGCAAAATGCATTGTACTATAAGAAGAAAAAATTTATTTTAAATAATTAACAACCTGCACATAACCAATGATTTACCCATCAAGCACGGAACCGGGTGATACGCTGGCGAATGCGTTTTAGCGAGGTACTGATCTGGTTCCGAACGGTTTGATGAGAAATAGACAACATGTCGGCGATTTGTGCGCCGGTTAATCCCTCGTCTTTACTTAGAATAAAAATCCTGCGCATTTGCTCCGGCATCCGGCTGACCTCGTCTTTGATGACGTCTTCCAGCTCGCTCATTTCAAGTCCCGGGTCGGTTTCCTGATAACGGTTATCGACTTCTTCCAGATATCGCTGCCGGTGCCTCTCGTCGGTGAGCCGGTGCTGGATGGTGTTCAGTATTTTGTTTTTGAGGGAAATAAAAAGGTAAGCTTTCACCGAGTCCGGAACAGTCAGTGTGCTGCGTTTCGACCAGATGTTTAAGAACACATCCTGGACGCAATCTTTCGCCTCGTCCTCATTCGCCAGTCTCGACTTCGCGGCAGCATACAATTTCAGCCAATACCGCTCGAAAAGTGCTTTGAAAGCCGACAAATCGTCGTCCCGGCAAAGCTTTTCAAACAATTCGATGTCGCTTACCTCTTTCAATTCAGTATGGCTATTGTATCCCTGCAAGAACAGGTAGAATCTAAAAGTAGGATAAACTCCTCTATTTTCATCCACTACATCACCTTAATGCCGTTTTCTTTGAACTTGCGATAGAGCGTTTCCAGTACGTAGCTTTTAAATGCGGCTTCTGAATACACACTTTTGACCCATACCAGTATTTTCAACTCGACAAAATCTGCACCGATATTATTGAAAAGGACTTGTTTTGGCGCGTTTTTCACAATTTCCTCACCTTTGTCTATCGTTTCAGTTACCAGTTTTTTTACCAGGTCAAGATCCGATTCTACATGAACCTTGAACAGGATCTCACTTTTAAGCTGCGAATTTTTCTGGGTGTAATTTACCAGCCTGCCCGATAGAAGGTCGCCATTTGGAATGATCACCCGCGAGCCTTGGGAAGTGAGCATCTTGCTGGACCGGATGCCGATGTCGAGCACTTTTCCTTTTTTATCTGCCAGCTCAATGTAATCCCCGATTTTGAATGGTTTTTCGAAGATCAGGATGATCCCGGACACGAAATTGTTGATGATGTTTTGTAAACCAAGTCCGATACCCACGCCCAGCGCTCCTAACAAAACCGTTATTTTATCCAGCGGAACACCCGAAGCAGTAACGGCAAATAGAAAGCCGAGTACGATAATAACCAGCCGGATCAACGCCAGTTTTGAGTTTTTCTCAACCGTAGTAGCCCCGAAACTACTGTCGGATTCTCCAAAAAGAAGGCCGATATTTTTTTGTAGCAGATTAGCCAGGTAAACGATGACGGCAAAGAACAGGATGTTGCCGAGTGAGAATGTGATGCTGCCGAAAGTCCGTGGTTTTATGAGCAGCTGCTGCAGCAGGTCCACGATCGGGTCGATGATATTCAGGTTAATGGCAAAAACCATGATCCAAAGCAGCACGGAAATAAACGACAGGATTTTCCGGAATTTCGCCCGGCTGTGTGCCACATTGATCCGCGCAAAAAGCCCGCCGGAACACGAGCTCACCTTCATTTGCAGCTCGATCGCCTCCGCCACAATTTCCACGAAAACCGCCAGGCTAAGTACCTGAACAAGTCCGCTGATGGCCGTCAAATGGAAGGATTTTGCCAGACTTATTCTTCCAAAGACATTCAAAAGAATCGCGGAAATGTTTAAGATGACATAAATGATGACTACCGGTTTTATGAACTTCTTGTGAAAGCTTGCCTCCCTCAGTTTCCGGTACAGCCAGATCCCGAAATAAATCGATACGCCGTTTAATGCAATCAGAAGTGAGCGCAGCAGGAAGGATTCGTTAACAAACGCATTGGTAAAAATCACCAGCGCATACAGTCCCATGATCGTATACCACACGCGCATTTGCTCTTTCAACAGCCTTCGTTGCAGGAAAATACTGAGCGTGACCAGCAGAAAAAACTGGTTAAGTTCGATGTAAATGGAAGGTGAATTAGGCTCGAAAAGCGGGGTAATGTTAAAAAGGACCACGAGTGTCGATAAGATCGGGACTTTGGCGATGTAGCTGAATTTCATCTCGCCGATCTCCGCAGCAAGTTTCGGGCGGCCAGCCATCCGGAAATTGATGTAGACCCACCAGAAGAAACCGGCGCAAACGAGCAACAGAAAGAGACGGTTGTCCCAGGTTGAATTCAGAAAATAGCGCAGTATTTTATCCTGACCTAAATACGAAGTCCGGATCAGTTCGCCAATGTTATCCGCATTGTTTGCCTTCGGTGCATTCCACAGAAATTTGTATTCCTTGCTCAAAACACTCTTCCCGGACTCCCTAAGGTAATCGTCCACAATGCTTTGCAGGTCAACCGTTTGAAAATATACCGCAGAAACATCGGCCAGCAACTTGCTCACGGTGTCCAGATTTGCCACCGTAACTTTGCCGGTATTCTGCAGCCGGACTCTCAGATCCGATATCTGGTCCGCGTACAGTTTCCGCTGCGTACTGTCATTGTGATCGGTAAGCAGCAACGAATCACGACTAAATTGTATGACCTGCTCGGACATCCGCTGCAGCTCAGCATTGTATTTGGAAAGCGATTTCCGCCATGCACCGGTTTGCAGCTGCGCGTCGGTAAGCATCAAGCGGTAGTTGAGAAGATTTTTATTGTCGGGAATGATCCGGTTTACCTGCATGGCCGAATCGATCTGCGCCACATTTGCCCGGATCTTGGTCAATTCGGCGCGGATTTTTTCCCCGTCATACCCTTTTTTATTGGCGGCATTCATCTCATTGATGCCCGCCTGGTATTTTTCCAGCCGAAACAACAGGGTGTCGGGAATGATGGTACTGGAATCGACGGGAGCATTTTGCTTCTGTGCTGATAAAAACCCAGAGGAGATCGTAAAAAGCAAGCACAAAATGGTACAAAATCGCTTGTTCAGTCCGATCTCCTTTAATTCAGCAAATTTCTTCATACGCGTATTTTAAACTAACGGTTGAAGCAAATAGCATGCCGATGGGCCCGTATCGTTATTCCGCCATTCTCTTTTCCCAATATTTGAGGTAATCTTCGTTGGAGGTTTCCGGATCCAGTCCCCGCTTTTCCATATCCGTTTTAAACTTCGTTTTCATTAGTTCCTGCGCATAGCTCACTTCCTCGGCATCCTCCGGATAGGTACCCTTATCGGCCTGGGCAAGCCATTGGTCCATTTGCCCGCGCAGCTCTTTCAGTTTGGCATTATACACCTGGTCACCAGCCAGGTTGTGCATTTCAAACGGGTCTTTTTTCAAATCATATAGTTCTTCGGCCGGGCGTGTATCCGCCATGAACCTGGCCTGGTCTGCATTCAGTTCGCCCTTACTTTTGAGTACCTGCATCAATGTGAGAACCGGATATTCCAGCTTTTTGTAGGCATTAAATTGCGTATAAGGTCTGTCTGGAAAAAAATTGCGGATGTATTTAAAATCTTTTGTCCGGACTGCCCGAATCCGGTCCAATGTTTCGTCGCACCTGTCGCGGGCGGCGAACGCATAGGTGCGCGGTTTGGACGTTTTGTCCAGAAAATCGATTCCCTGCATGGTTTTTGGGACAGTAATGCCCGCTGCTTGCAACGACGCCGCAGGAAGATCGATGTTATTGATCACCCGGTCGCTTTTTGTACCCGGCTTCAAATGCCCCGGCCAGCGGATAATGAGCGGCGCATTGATGCCGCCATCATATAAAAACTGTTTCCCCCTGACATGCGGCTGGCCGTGATCTCCGAAAAAGAAAACGATCGTGTTTTCCGCCAGTCCGTCTTGTTTCAGCCGGTCGAGGATTTCGCCTACCTGCTGATCCAGCAGCTGCATGGTTTCCAGGTAGAGCGCCCAATCCTTGCGGGCGACCGGATGATTTGGATAATACGGCGGAACGACGATCTTGTCCGGATCAACCGGATGTGACGGGTCACGTTTGAACGGACGGTGCGTGTAAGTAAGATGTACCTGGGCAAAAAACGGCTGATCCTTCGCCCGGCCGCGCCAGTCGAAACCATCGTGCATTTGCTTTGGCTCATGAACAAAATTGTAACCGGTGTAATGCGGGCCTGTCATCTTTGTACCGCCTGTATTTGCCACATAGTATCCTGCTTTTCTAAAATAGTCGGTCACCGGAGCAATCCCGGCCGGTAATTCGGTTTTGTTTTTGGGGAACTGATTCTGGCAATTGATACTCACCGAATACATTCCGGTAATGAACGACGACCGGCTGGGGGAACAAACGGCACCGGCGGTAATGAAGTTTTTATACAAAACACCTTCCGACGCAAGCTGGTCGAGCCGGGGCGTATGCACGAGCTTATTTCCGTAGCAATTCAGGTCGGGGCTAATGTCGTTGGCGACGATCCACAGGATATTGGGACGTTTTTCAGAAGCTTTTTGTCCATAAACGGGACTTGTAATGATGCCGATCAGAATAAAAAAGGCAATTGCATTTGATTTCATGGAAGTGGGTTAAGGTTTTTTATAAAATCACTATTCAGCGTATTCAGGATTATTCGGTACCATGCCGAGAATGCCGAGGAAGTCCATACATGCCGCTTTCACTTTGTATCCGCGGCTTTTATTTTCATCCGGATACTCTTTTTTTGCGTCTTGTACACGTTTTATTGTTTCGATAAATGGCTTTTTATCAGCAATATAGAGCAGATAATTAATGGTCATCAAAGCCAGTTCTGCATTGTCGGATTGGCAAAATGTTTTGAGATTAGTCGCTGCCTGCTCATTTATATATACATCAAAAGCAATCGCGGATAACGTCGCCGCGACCGGCGGGTACTCATCATTTATTGACGCGGTGATTTCCTTTTCAAAGGATTTTAAAATGTCGGCACTTTGCGAGCGAAGGCCCAACGCGCCCCAGTACCGGACGATCTTATCCGGATCTTTCAGCAATTTGATCTGCTGTGCAGCAATTACTTTTCCTCTTTTTCCCGACCAATTGGCGGCAGCAAAAATTTTTGCGACCGGATATTGCTGATCCGACAACCGGTATTCAAATGGCGTGGTGGTTTGCGAGATAAGTCCGATTTCGTATTCAGGCAGCAGCATGATGTCGCGGGATTTTAAAAGCGAGGTTTGTAACTGTTCCCGCATTTTCTCGGCTACCGGTTTCATTTTCGGATCGTCAATGAGGTTTTTGGTTTCCCAAGGGTCATTTTTTGTATCAAATAAAAACTCTGCGGGACGTTCCGCAAACAGACTGGCCTGCAATGCATTCAACTTTTTATCCGCCAGATCTTTCCGCATTTGCTGTTTGATCTCGCCAATTTCCATATAACGGATGTACCGCAGTTCGGGAATAAACGGCATAAAATTGCGGGAGTACATATACCTGCCGTCGGTCACGCTCCGGATCATGTCAATGCCATTGTCCGACCGGTCTGAGGAAAGTACGAGATGATCCGTTTTAGCGGAACGTTCCTTTCCGATCAGCTTTCTTCCCTTCATGTGATCCGGGATTTTCCCGCCAGCAATAGCGATCAGTGATGGCGCCAGATCCTCGAAATCAATCAATTCATCCGTAACCACTCCGGCTTTTCCCCAGGGTGACAGATGCTGGTACATCGGCGGAAACCAGATCACAAACGGCACGCGGTAGCCCAGATCGATGCCATTTGTTTTCCCTCTCGGAATACCCTCGCCGTGATCCCCGAAAAAAAACACAATGGTACTGTCCCGAAGATGCTCATCGTCAAGGCGTTTCAGGAGTTTGGCGATTTTATTGTCTGTCAATTTCAATGCATTGTAAACACGGGCAAATTGTTTCCGCATTTCCGGGCTGTCGCGGTAAATGGGGGGCATTTCAAATGCATTTTCAGCAATGCGGTCAGCTTCCGGCAGCTCGTCCAGTACTTCCTTCACATATTTCGGGTAAGCATCCGTCATCGTGCGCGACTGGTGCGAATCGTTGTAGTTGAAAACGGCGAAAAACGGCTGGCCCGGTTTCCGGTTCCACCAGCCCGCTTTCCCGGAACTTTCGTTCCAGGCATCCGCAATGAACGCTTTCTCATTGCGCACATTATAATCGGTTTTGGCATTGTTGGATGTGTGGTACCCGGCCTGTTTCAGATAGTATGGAAAACCATGCATATCGGCCGGAACCGGGTAATTACTCCGGTGATTGCCGGTACCAGCTTCATAAACTTTCACGCCCGTGATCAGCGCGGTCCGGCTCGGCGAGCATACGGTACCAGTCGAAAACGCATTGTTAAAACGGATCCCTTCTTTCGCCAGCCGGTCGATGGTCGGGGTTCGGGAATTTTTGTTTCCATAGCAACCGATAAATTCCGGCGAGGTATCTTCAATGGTGATCCACAGCACATTCGGCTTGTTCTGAGCTTGTGAAATGCCTGCCAGCAACACGATCAAAAAGGTCAGTCCGGTTATTTTTTTCATATAATCTTACTCTTTTGGCTTGTCGGTTTTCTCGAAGTCCGATGCATTCACCCACCCTGCTTTTACTTTTTCACCTTTCATATAGCGCTCGTAGAAGTTCCGGGTGGCTGGTTCGGCGTAAGGATAATTGTCGAAAACAGCCCCATTACCAAACATCCGCGGGTCTTTCTGACTTTTCAACTCCCGCTCCATTTGCGTTTTCAATGCCATTTTAGCTTTGGCATAGGCAGGGTCACTGGCCAGATTTTTCATGGCATCCGGGTCTTTCACGATGTCATAAAGTTCTTCACTACCTTTTTTGCCAAAAGCCAGGTCCCAGTGTTTGGAATCTTTACCCGTGCGTTTTGCATTCAGGATTTCGGTTTTGGTCGGGCTGCCGTCCGTATCCAGGTAACCCGTTTCCGGATTGCCAGATGGCCAGCGATCCGGTTCGTAGTTGATGCTGAAAATGAGGTTATCCTTTACGATCCCGCGGACCGGGTATCCCTGATCGTGCGGCCGGCCGACGTCTGTCCGTTCCTTCCCGAGCAACACATGGTCGCGTGTTTTATCCACTAACCCATCTTTTTCGGAAGTCAGGATCGGCATCAGCGACTTACCCTCGACGTTCAGCGTGCTGTTTTTGGCCGTAATGCCGGCAGCTTCGAGAAACGTGGGCGCGAAGTCTATAAAACTAACCAGATCGGTAATTTTCCTGCCTGGCTTTTTCAGGCCGTTTTTCCACATGATCGCAAGCGGCAAATGGTTGTCATATTCATAAATGTGGCCTTTGGTTCTTGGAAAAGGCATTCCATTATCCGAGGTCACCACCACGATAGTATTGTCCAGCTCCCCTTTTTCTTCCAGGATTTGCAGCATTTTTTGGAGGTGCTGATCAAAGTACTCGACTTCGTAGGCATAGTCGAGCATGTCGTTTCGGACGGTCTCATTGTCGGGCCAGTATGCGGGTACGCGGTCGATGTCTGAGATTTTCTTCTTGCCCAGTGAGGCTCCGGTACCGTATTCGTAAACCCGGTGCGGCTCGTGCCCGCCATACCAGAAACAGAATGGCTGGTCGGCTGGTTTGTCTTTTAAAAACACTTCCAGATTGGCTGCATAGTTTGTAGGTGAAATGGCTTTTGTCGGGGACTGCAATTTGATCTCACTGTAATTCTTCCCGGTCAGCAATCGCGGCATACCGTTTCGCTTCCCCATTTCGCCCGGTGCCCAGCCTTTGCCGGTATAACCCGTTTTGTATCCATTATCGCCCAATTCCTCCACCCAGGTTGTGAATTTGGCAGGAAAAAAGGGAACGTGATTTCCGGCTTCTTCCAGTTGCCACGGGTTTCGGCCGGTGAGGATGCAGGCCCGGGAAGGCGCACATTTCGCATTGGGGGTAAATGCATTTTTGAACAAAACCCCATTCGCCGCCACCTGATCAAACCCCGGCGTACTGACCCATTTCGACAATCCATACGCGCCCATGTGACGGAACGAAGCATCGTCGGCAATGCAAAAAAGGATATTCGGCCTTTTTGCGGCCGTTTTCTCACCATTTTTGATCTGCACCGCAGCCAGTACCGGCAATACTAAAACACCCAGCCAAAAACGCTTTTTAAGGAAAGCCCACTTTTTCATAACGCTATTTTACTGTTTGGTTTGCGAAAATGCAGCCTCCCGGACAAAAGTCTGAAAACCGGCTTTCGTTTCTGCCGAAGCACTTTCAAAGTTTTTCTCATTCATAATTTCTGTTACAGAAATCCCTTTTTCTTGCAAGATCGCAGCAGCCTGTACGGCGACCGCCTCATCATAACCCGCCAGCTTTTTCGCCAGATTTTGCCTGATATCTTTCGGATCTCCCAGCAATATACGTGCATATGCGTTTGCATTCGACCAGTTTTTGTCATGGTCCGCATCGATAAACAATGCGCCGGACGAGCCCATTACGCGTTTGGGCCACTCGGGTGAAGTAGGTTGGTACGGTTTGGCGATCTGCCAGAAAGGTCCGGGTTCGCCGGGGCCTTCCGCAATGGCTACCAGAAATACATCGTGTTTCGGCAAAGTCATCTTCCAGGTTTGCTCCCATTTCACGCCCGCTTTCCGGCCATTCTGAATGCGCATTTCTTTGATTTTCTTACCGTTACTGTATAAAACCACCTTATCGGCAGTAGCCCAACCCGGACCGAGTACGCGAACGGAAACGGTAAGTTCCTTGCCTGCTCCCAGCACCGTATCGCCCGACTGATGCACTTTGTTGACGACGAGCTCGGTCATTAACCCGTAACTCACCGTTACTTTGCCTTTTCTGAACTGCTCGATCGCGTCCGCAACGTTGATGTTGCCTGGAATGTCGTCTTTCGTGCGAATGTACGTCCGGGCCTGGCCGAGCAGGTAGCGGCTAATGGTATGCGTGTCGGTACTACCTGCCGGCGTAATGGAATAGCCGCGGTTCAGCAGTCCAAACCAATCATTAAACAGCCGCATAATGTCCGTTTGCGTGGCTCCCGAGTTGATGACTTCCATCGCATTGTTAGGCAATTTCCAGCCGGTGAGCGTCATGCCTGCCGAGGCAATGTGCCGGCTTGGATCAAATGGACGGTAGTTGCTATGCAGATCCCTCGCATGGTTCAGGATAATGCCTTTGACCGTCCCTGTTTTCGCGACATTATTACTCAATTCGTCCCAGGAAGCCACTTTGTGATTGATTACCGGGTTTTTTAAATCAATGGGAAACATGTTGAAATGCCCGATCGGGGTGGTCACCTCTATTCCGTTTACAAGGGTCAGGTAAGGGTTCAGGCCGAGCTTTTTAGCTGCTGGATTTAAGTCGGCATATACATTGTGATCGGTAATAATGGGTAGTTCAATTCCTTCTCCCGCGATCGAAAGCATGCGTTCTTCATCGTTTGCATCGCCATGGCCCGAATGGGTGAATGTGTGAATGTGCGTGTCGCTGCTCACCCAGCCGGGTGTAGATACTTCCCGCCGGATACTAAAATTCTGTTTGAGATGATCCCCAGCTTTTAAAGTTACGGTGGCAGAATCGACTCCATATTCAAATCCGCGCGTAGCGAAAATGCGATAGGTACCCGGCTGCAACCCGATCTTCGCTTTGCCGTTTCCAGTATAAACAAATCCCGGCCTGATTGCCACCATTTCGCCCGATTGATTGCTTAAGGGCTGTAAAACGCCATTTTTATCAACCACCGTAATGCGTGACGGGATCAACGAACCGATTCCCGTTTCCTTCACTTCCAGATCCAAAGTAGCTTGTGACAACACATCACTTACCGACTTCGCTTCGACAACAAATTGACCAACCCGGATGTCGTTGCTACTGGTTGCAGGAAGATTTGCAGCGGGAGAAATCCGCAATGTGTTTTTTCCCGAAATCAACACGCCATCCGGAATGTCGAAAGCCGAGATCATATCTTTTTCATCCTCCGCCAGCCTGCCGAGTTTATGATCATTTAAAGTCACAGTCCAATCCAGCAGCACACTAAATTGCCTGATAAATAAACTGGCTTTCCCGGTCTGGGCTTTTGCATCAAATGTGACCGTCAATTCTTTACCATGAGGTGTCCCCGGAAATTCCGCCCATTGCATTTTGTCGCCGATACGCAAATGGTACAGGTTCGGATCCGTAAAAATCGGCTGCGCTGCTGCCGACAAACCTGTCAGCAGCAGATACAACACGTAGCAAAAAAGTGGGTTTAGGAATTTCAAGTCAGATCAGGGATTTTGTGTCAGGTTCGGATTCAATACAATTTCCTGTTGCGGGATAAAATAGATCACCCTCGGATCAGTCGGCTCGATCACCTGGGTATTCTGGCCGCTCAGCAAATGGTAACCCGGATAATTACGCACCATCGGCAGGTTATTCCGGAATACATCGAATTTGCGCAGGCATTCAAATGCAAGTTCGAGTCTTCTTTCTTCCAAAACCACATTCAAAACCGAAGTATGGCCTTTCAGATCCGTGACCGAATATAATGCAGTTCCCGTCAATCCGGCTCGGGTACGGATCACATTCACATCGTCGATCGCTTTTTGCGCATTGCCCAGTTTGGCATTGGCTTCCGCGCGGGTCAGGTACATTTCAGCCAGTCGCAGATAGATCGGCGAGCTGAGAGTCTGAATGCCATCCTGGCCAGAGTACTTTAAAATAAAATACTTCGGAATGCCATTTCGCGCTGCAATTACCTGATTTCCAGCGGCATCTTTCACATAAGACGGTTGTACAAAACTTTGTCTCGCATCTGTCGGATACTTGTTTAAGAGGTTCCGGTAGCTTTCGGAAGCATACATTTCCCCCCAGCCTAATCCCGCTGTTCCGTCATACATGGAGCCGATGGCATCTTTGGCCAGATCATCCACAACCATGTGTTTGATCGCGAAGATCGTTTCGGGATTACTTTCGTTCGACATGGTAAAAAACTTCTTGTACGCTTCGGTATCCACCAATTTATACCTGCCCGATTTCAGTACTTTGTCGGCATATTCGATGGCTTTTGCATTGTCTTCTTTATACAAATAAACCCGGGCCAAAAGTGCCTGAACAACTTCTTTCGAGGCAAAACTGCTGTTTTTGGTAGACTTTAAAAGAGTTTCCGCCATGATCAGATCACTGATCACGAAATCATATACTTCGGCTACGGAGCTTCGCGGCGGCAATGCGCTCACATCCGTGTCTTTACGGATCATGACGCCCGGATTATTGCCTTTATTCTGTGCATAAGGTCTTCCAAATGTATTCACCAGATCGAAATGCAGCATGGCGCGCAGGTACAGGTTTTCCCCGAGCAACTGGTCCAGTTCGGGTGATTTTCCCGTTTCCAGGTTTTCAATCACTTTATTGGCACCATAAATCGCTTCATACGCCCGTCGCCAGAAACGGCTTGTCTGGGTCATTTCCACCAGGTGGCGGTAGTTGTAAGCAAAGAAAAAGTTGTTACCGGTCGAGCCGCTTAATGTCACATTATCACTCGGATATTCCGTGATGTAATGGTAAAAAGTCGCGTAATCGAGCGTTTTCAGGAAACTGTAATTGCCGAGCGTCGCGGTTTGAATGCCTTCGGTTGTGGTAAAAAGCGTACCGGCTTCTTTTCCATTGTAAGGTTCAAGCGACAGTTCGCAGGAAGAGGTGAGCACAAAAAGTGCCGCGATCTGTAAGTAAATGGATATCTTTTTCATTGTGATTTTCAGTCTGGATTAAAAACCTAAGTTGATCCCGAAAAGGAATTTTTTGCTGACAAAGTATTTGGCAAGTCCGGCGGTGGCATTGTCAAAGCCTACTTCCGGGTCCATTCCGGTAAACTTGGTCCAGGTGTACAGGTTATCCCCGGTCACAAACACATTGATCCGGTCCACTTTAATGCGTTTCATCCACGCGGCGGGCAGATCGTAAGCCAGCCGGATGTTCCTCAGCCGGATGTAGCTTCCGTTTTCAAGATAGCGTGACGACATTTTGTTGGAATTGAGGTTTCCTCCCAAAACAGACAACGGGATCGTCGCAATGTCGCCGGGCTTTTCCCATCTGGTTTCACCGGGTCTCAATGCAATGCTGTTTACGGTCGGGTAAGCTCCGTCCCCGCCCAGGTTCTCACGCAATGCATGGTTGATCTGCACACCTTGTACGAAATTCAGGAAGATATCAAGGCTTAAACCTTTGTAGGTCAAACTATTGGTAAAGCCACCTGTGAAATTCGGATTGCTTTTCCCGACGATCTGGCGCGTTGCAAGGTTATAGTTATTGGTGTTTTCCCGGGTCAGCACATTTCCTTTTTCGTCATAAGTCAGCTTTTCCCAAAGCGGCCCGCCCGTTTGCGGGTCTACGCCCATCCATTTTTGCATATACCAGGTTCCCAAAGGTTGGCCGACAATAATACGCTGCGTGCCCAGGTCGATATCCTGTCCATTGTAAAGTGCCTGAACCTCGTTTTTGTTAAATCCGATGTTGAAATTGGTTTTCCATACAAAATCCTTGGTCATGAGATTGGTCGTGTTCAGTTCCAGGTCGATACCTTTATTTCTGATCTGACCAATATTCTGGATCTGCGTTTTGAAACCGGTCGCCGAAGAAAGCGGCACATCGAACAACAGGTTTTTGGTATCGCGCTGATAAAAGTCCAGCGACAGGTCTATGCGGTTGAAGAAACCAATGTTCATACCGACATTGGTGGTGTACGCTTTTTCCCAGGTCAGGTCCGGATTGGCCAGCCTCGCAGGGATCGCGCCGGATGTTCCGGCATATTGGGTTGAGAAACTGTAAAGCTCCCGGGTGATAAAGTCCGTGATGTTCGCATTCCCGGTGGTACCGTAGCTCCCGCGTAATTTCAGCAAAGTGATGGTATTCGACTTTGGCATAAATCCCTCATTTGTAATGATCCACGAGCCGCCCAGTGCCCAGAAATTACCATACTGATTGTTCTCACCGAATTTGGAAGAACCATCCATCCGCAAAGATCCGGTCAGGAAATACTTGTTGTTGTAATTGTAATCGGCTTGCGTGAAATACGAGTTGAATGCGCTTTTGTTCTTTGAACCGGCAATGGCGACCGGCGTTGCCGACACATCCATGACATTCAGACCAGACGGTACACCTCCCCCGCTGCTATTGGTAAAATCGCCATAATTACTTTGAAACTCAGCCCCGATCAACCCGCCGATGGAATGCGGCCCGAAGTTTTTGGATGCCCGCAGCAAATTGGAGTTCAGCAAAGTCTGGGTATAGGTAACATTGTTTCGCAAAAGTCCTTTCCTGATCCCGCCGGTCAATGTCCGTGGGTCGTCGTAGATTTCGGCGCGTCCGTTGTTGAGGTCGACGCGGTTGGTGGACGAGAAGCTCAGCCAATCGTTAATATCATAATTTAAAACAAAATCACCCTGCACACCGCTCGACCGCGCCGTGCTGTAATTGTATTGCATCGGGTACAAAAAGTTGAAACGGTCGCGACCGAACCAGTCCGCCTCGGTACCAATGCGAATGCTGCCGTCGTCGTTATAAGGGCGGTCTGTTGGCAGGTTGTAAAAAGTCGTCCAGGCACCGCCGCGTTCGCCCGAATAATCGAAGGTTGTGTAATCCATCCGTCCATTAAGCCGCCCGGTAACCCGCACCTTTTTATTGATCTGATGATCGATATTCATCCGCACGTTGAAGCGTTTATAACCCGAGTTTGTCAGCGTACCTTCCTCGTTATAATAGTTACCTCCGATGTAAAATTTCGTTTTTTCATCACCGCCAGAAGCCGAAACTTCATAGTTCTGGGTGACACCTTTCCGGTACACCAGGTCACTCCAGTCGGTATCGTATTTTAGCAAACTCGACGGGAAATTGATATTCATGTAGGCGTCCAGAGAAGTCGGCAGACCTTTTGTTTTCAGAAATGCTTCGATCTGCGCATCCGTCGGGTTCGGGGTTGTTTTAGAAAGATCCGTAATGAATGCCGCACGCTTTCCATTGTAATCATTTTCATAAACCGGTTTGGTATAATCGTAATACTGCTGGGTATTCATCATTTTGAACTTACCTCTGGCAATGCTGCTCACGCCGAGCGACGTACTTACATTAATCCTCGTTTTCCCTGCTTTTCCACTTTTTGTGGTAATTACAATTACTCCGTTCGAAGCCCGGGAACCGTACAAACCGGTAGCCGCCGCATCTTTCAAGATCGTAACCGATTCAATGTCACTCGGATTGGCCGTTCCGCCGATCACGCCATCGACGACATATAAAGGATCTGCGCCTGCACTTATCGTTCCGTTTCCACGAATCCTTACTGCCGGAGTTGCTCCCGGCTGCCCCGTCGATGCGGACACCATCACCCCCGACGCACGTCCCTGCAACAGGTTTCCAAGCGTTGGGCTGGTTACACCACGCAGTTTCTCAGCCCCCACCACGGAGACGGAACTGGACAATTGGGTTTGGTTTTTAGAGCTATAACCTACTACTACGATCTCATTCAATGATTTGTCTTCGCTGACAAGTCTTACATTCAAGACCGTCTGATTACCGATCCCAACTTCCTGCGCGGCATAGCCCACGAAGCTGAATATCAAAACGGCAGTCTGGTCGGGTACGTCGAAACTGAACCCGCCGTCGGTATTTGTGGTAGTGCCACGCTGCGTGCCTTTCAGGATCACACTCACGCCCGGCAGTGCTTCTCCCTGCTCGTCCGTTACTTTTCCGGAAATGTTTATTTCAGCAGCAGGTACAAATGAAGATGGAGAAGCTGATGATTTTTTGCCTGTTTCTTTTCGCAATACAATGTAATCGCCGGAGACTTTGTAGCTGATTTCCAGGGGCAGCAGCAATTTTTCAAGTACCTGTTCCAGAGGTTCTTTGCTTGCGTGCAGCGTAACCTTTTTCTCTGTCATCACCATTTGAGGGACGTAGGTAAACTTCACATTCGCAGCTTTGGCGATCCGGTTCAGTACGACATCCAGCTCTTTATTTTCCAGGTCAACCGAGACTGGCCGGCTGAGCAGTTCCTGCGCCAGGCCGTCACCAGCCAGAGCGACGCCGGCACATACCACCAGCATCATCAGTTGAACACATGTGATCTTCATGATAAGGTTCAGGTTTGGGATTTTGTCCCGTAAATTTTTCATAGTTTTACTACGTTTTTGTTTTAAGATTTTTTGGAAAAACTGAGCAAAAACACTCCCATTGCCTGTTTCTGACAGGCATTCTTGTGAAAGCTGGAAATGGGGATTGAGTCCGGTAATGTGCCAGCATTACCGGCTTTTTTGATATTAATGGGGTTGGAAATTACTTGTTCATAGGCAGCGGGTTTAAGCTTTTGAGTTAATGCAGGTTACAGCCTTTTCCGGTAATGACGATCTCCGTTCCCCACACCTGGTAGGTCGCGCCGATGGTCTGACAAATGATATCCAATTTCCTGAATAACGGTTCGTTGCCGAGCGGGGCCGTCAAATTGCAGCCAGCAACGGTAGCGGCATCGTAGGAAATGGAAACTCCGTAGGATTCTGCCAGGGTTTCGAAAACCTGGGCGACTGAGATATTCTCGAATAGGAATTCAGGATATTTCTCCGGGACTTTCAAAACTGCCGGCTCAGGCACAAAGGTTTTCGACAAAACATCACGTTGCGGATCATAGTAAACCTGCTGGTTCGGTGAAAGCAAAACCGTTTCTTCCGGTACCGCATTCCCGGCTTTATGATAGGCAGATATTGTAAAGACCTTCACTTTCCCGGTTTTCACCGCGACCCGGGCGGGTTCATGCTCACTGGTTGAAGTAACCATAAAGCTCGTACCGACCACCTGGGTCACAAGCCGGTTGGCGTACACGATGAATGGCTTTTTATCGTTTTTAATTACCTCAAAGAATGCTTTTCCGGTAAGGTATACCTCGCGTTTTTCAACCAAAAAATTCGGCGCGTAACTAACGCGGCTTTGGGGATAGAGTTCGATCTTGCTACCATCGGGCAGAACGATCTTTTCCAATTTCCCAGTCGCATTTACGTGCTCTACGAGCTCATTATGAAGCTTTTCCACCTGTGCGGCGTAGGTGTGTGATGCTCGTTCTGTACTGAATCCGTTCAGGTACCAGCCAAGAAAGCAAAGTGCCAGCACCACGCTCGCCGCCGCAGCCCATTGCCAGATATACCGGCGGCTGACATTCAGTTCAGGGACTTTTTCCGGTTCTGCCACCACGTCCCCGGTCCGGGCGGAAATATTCTCCCACATTCTGATTTCCTGATGCTCGTCAGGTGTCGCCTGCAGGATCGACATTGCACGCAACATCGCTCTCGCCGACCGGATAACTCCTCGTTTTTCGGGATAAAGATTCAGGAATTGCTGCCAGAAGCGATCTGTTTCGGCATCGTTGGACATCACCCATTTGCGAAAATGGCCGTCCTGCATGAAGTCCTCCGAAGCAAAATCCCGATATTCTTCCAATGTACTTTACAGATAAAAAATAAAATATTTCTGTTTCACATGCTGAAGAGGAGGCAATTTGAAATGTGTCCCCTCCGAAATCGGAAAATTTTTTAGAATAAATGAAAGAAAAGCACAAGTCGCTTATTAACAATTACTTAGTATACGATACTTAGCAAAAATATTAATTCAATGAAGGGTACCAGATCATGCGTCTGTTCGCGGAGGTGCGTGAGTGCTTTGTATAAAGTATTGCGTACGGATTTTTCGGAAATACCCATGATCGCGGCGATTTCTTCGGTTTTGAAATTATCGAAAAAACGAAGCGTCACTACTTCCAGCTGACGCTCGGGCAGTTTCCGCAGCATTCGGGTGAGTTTTTGTATTAAAAGCTTTTCCTGTTCCTCTTCCTCGAACAGGTATCGTTCAGGCTGATTTTTCTCGGCGAGCTCATCTCCGATATCTTCAAACCGCCTGCTTTTTTCGGCTAGCCGGACGAGATCTCGCCGCAACGCCCGGAAAAGATAAAATTTGACATTGTGGACCTGCGAAAGACTTTCACGGGTGTTCCAAAGGTGGACGAACAAATCCTGAATGGCATCTTCGACGAGCTGGGTATTTCTCAAAAACTTATTTCCATACCCATACAACTGGCGGTAATGCAGCTTATAGAGCGTGCCAAAAGCATCCTTGTTGCCATGTTTCAGGGCATCCCAAAGTGTTTCTTCGTAAGATATACTCGGATCCAATGCTAGTTCGAATAGGCTTTAATCAAAGGTAGATCATAACTAAATCCAAAAGAAAATTTGAATGTTATATAATCATGAAAAGAATGTGTCCCCTATAAAAAAATAGCGAGGATGCTTTTTCGGCAACCTCGCTATTTTTAAAGCTTTATCCTTTTACCAGCCTGGGTTCTGACCGAGGTCCGGGTTGCGGGTACGGTCGGTCTCGGGAATGGGGTACAGGTATTTTTTGTCTGCCCATTCACGTGGTCCGGGGTTCCACATCACCTCTCCGGAAGTTCCGTTTGAAAGCTGCAACCGGCCTACCGCGGTAGACGGAGACACATCCACAAATGCGATACCCGGCGTCGTGGAAGTTGGCTTTGTTCCCTGATAGAAATACACATCTTTCTTTCCATCGCTGTTTAAGTCATACTCTCCGAGCGCAGGGACGTACATTCCGTTCATCGGAGCCGACTGGAACAATTCTCCAAGCTTCCATCTTCTCAAATCGTCGGGGCGTAATCCTTCAAAGACCATTTCCACACCCCTGTCGCGTAGTACTTCCAGCAACACCGGGTTTGTGAACTTCCCATTAAAGAATGCTACCATGTATGGATCGGCTACGGTCGGCACGGTCGTGAGTGTCGCCCCGGTAATGCCCGCTCTTTTGCGCAATGCGCCAATCGTGGCCGTCCAGTCGGTGGCGGTCATTTTGTTCAGTTCCGCCAATGCCTCCGCTTTGTTCAAAAGCACTTCTCCCCAGCGCATAATGATGTGCGCATTGTCGTTGCGGCTTTCATCGTCGAACGGAAAACGTTCGTCGTAGCTCCATTTAATGGGCTGATAGCCGGTATAGGTCTGGCTGAAATTAGGTGGTGCCACTACGGGAATGCCATTCTCCGTTCTTTTGTAATCTCCCACGCGGATCGTCTGTTTCAGGCGCAGATCGCGGTTTTTAACTTCCTCCACGAACGGTGTGGTCTGATACCCGGTTTTGCTCGTGAAAGGAGTTCCGTCCAGGTTGAGATAGGTATTGATAAAACGGCGCGTCAGACTTGGGCGGTTACCATAGGTTGGACTGATAAACCGGCGGTTCGCGGAACTGAATACCTGCAAACTGGCGCTCAATGCAACAGAGAGGATCGTCTCATCCGTAAAAGCGGTTTTAGCAATAAAAAGATCGCGGTAGGCGCGGTCCAGAGCCGGTCCTTCGTGCAATGTAAAACCGGTAATGCTGTTTGCTTCTTTCACCACTTCTTCGTACCAGGTATTTGCGGTCGCCTGCTTGTTATATTGTGTATGGTACTTGCGCAGAGAAGCTTCGAAAAGGCATATTCTGGTCTTGTAGGCACGGGCCACATTCTTCGTAATGCGGGTAACACTTGGGTCGGAAGTAAGCGTAATGTTTTCAATCGCATAATTCAGGTCGGCCAGGACATTATCCATTACGTCAAACCGGTTGTCACGTTTGCTATACAGCTTCGCCTCGTCAGTCACCTCGATCGTTTTGTCGATCCAGGGCACATCGCCAAACCTTTTTACTTTTTCAAAATAAAACAAGGCCCGGAAAAAGCGCGCTACGCCGATATAGTGCGTTTTGGTGGACACGGGGCTCTTTTCGGCGTTTTCGATGAAATAATTAATGTTCCTAAGGTCACTCCAGCTCCATCCGGAACTGGTGATCGGACTTAATGCATTTATCGCGAGGTAGGTGTCCACCCCATTACGTGCAACCAGGTCCGAGTTATCGTCATCCTGAAACACCCCGACATCCGTGTTCGGAAGCAGGTCATAAAACGAATTGGTATATAATTCCAGGCCACTTTCCGATCCAAATACCGCTGCATTCGTCGCAGTATCTACCGGAACTTCGTTGAGGTCGCAGGAGCTGGCCGCAACAAGTGACAGCAGGGCCAGCATATAGTTAAATAGCTTTGTTGTTTTCATAATCGATCAAAAGTTGAGTGTCAGACCTAGTGATACGGCTTTCAGCATCGGGTAGTTGTAACCGTCGCCGGCACCGGCATTTCCGTCGGGATTGCCCAGGTCGCGGTCAGATCCGTAAATGTTGGTCACGTCGGTATCGCGGGTCCATTTGTACATCGGCGACCAGGTCCATAGGTTTTCAGCGGATACATACACTCTCAGGTCACGGGCGTGGATCTTGGAAACAATGCGCTGCGGGATCGTATATCCCACTTGCAGGTTCCTCAGCCTGATGTAGGCGGCATTTTGCAGGAAACGATCATTGGCAACATGCAGGGCACGGTTGCTCTGGGCGACATAACCAACCAGACGAGGCAGGTATGCATCAAAGTTGCCAAGCTCCTCGCGGAACATATTGTCCTGCTGCCAGCGCGGGTACGCATTGTACGGGCGGTTATATTGTCCCCAGAAGCGAGCCTCGGCAGATGGGTACCAATCCTGTTTCAACACACCCTGAAAAAATCCGGACACGAAAAACCCATTCCAGTCACCGGAAAGGTTCATTCCGTAGGTATAACGCGGCTCCGAATTTCCAATGATGGTTTTATCACCAGAGTTTCCAACCCGGTTCAGTCCCTGATAAATCACATTATCGCCATCCAGATTTTTAAATTTAATATCACCTACGTAATTCTTGCGGGTATTGGTATTAGGGATGTTGCTCTGCGAAGGTGAATCCGTGATTTCAGATTGGGATTTGAAGAGACCTTCCACGCGGTAGCCCCAGATTTCACCAACACGCTTGCCTTCATAATGGTCGGAGAGGTTCTTGTCCGGGTTATTGTATTTTGTAATAATGGCCCTGGAATCGGCCATGGTAAACCGCGCACTGTAATTGAATGGCTTCGACGCCACCGTGAAATGGTCAGCCCAGTTAATGGAAAGCTCCCATCCGGTCGTTTTCAAATCGGCATAGTTTCCTTTCGGAACCGTGGTACCATACACAGCAGGAACTGTCGGGCCTACCGTGAACATATCCGTCGTCTGGCGGCGGTACATATCTCCCACAAACGTGAGGCGTTTGTTCACGCTGCTGAATTCCAGACCGATGTTGCCCGTCGTCGAAGTTTCCCAGGTGAGTCCGTTCGGGACGACGCCAGGCTGGCCTGTTCTCTGCGGACGGATTCCATTGAGGATGCGGCCAGATTGTGAAATGGAGAATTTCTCGTTAAATGAATATGGATCGATATTCCCGTTCCCCAGCGAACCATAAGAAGCGCGCAGTTTTACATTGGATAAAACCCGTGGGCTAACCTTCCAGAAAGGCTCCTCGGACACCCGCCATCCCGCTGATACGGACGGGAAAAACGCCCATTGCTGGGTAGTAGGGAATTTGGAAGAACCATCGTAACGTCCATTTACTTCCAGCAGATAACGCTCGCGGAAATTGTAGTTAACCCTGAAAAATCCTCCGGCAATAGCCCATTTGTTATAACCACCGGTGGTAACGATACTTTGTCCCAGTGCCAGGTTAATGTCGTCGGCTCCCGAGTAAACGATCCCGTTCCGCTGCGCGGTGAGATTGCTGTAAATCGATTGTTCATAGTTAATTCCGGCGAGCAAGGTCAGATTATGCGCATTGTTGAATGATTTTACATAATCCGCGTAGAAGTTGGTAGCCAGGTAATTGGTCGTTCTTTTGCGCTCCTGGATATCATTGGTATTGGTACCTGTGTAACCGATCACCCCTTTTGCCCGGCTGTAAGGTACTTGCACCCGGTTCTGTTGAGAGCCGATGTCGGTGGTCTGGAAAGTCAAATCCGCGCGAATCGATAACGTTTTATCAAAAAACTGGGACTTTGCGGCAACCTTGTTTTTAAGAAAACGCTGCGTGTTGTCGATTCCGTTGCGGCCGATGTAGTAGTCTCCCACGGTATAGGCTGCCGAGAAAGACAAGGTTCCGTCGGGGTTGAGCAACGGAGCCAGCGGGTGACCTTCGTCGGCGATGTTCCGGTAAATACCGCTTCCCTCTCCCACGTTCATCGGCTGATGGTATTTTTGGGCAGAGTACTCGGTGGTATTATCGATCCGCAGCCAGGGAGCTACCTGGATACTTCCTTTCGCACGCAAATTGTACATTTGATAATCATCCGAATTGTAGCGGAACAAACCACTTTGACCATTGTAGCGGCCACTCAGGTAAAACGTCGCTTTATCGCTGCCTCCTGAAATGGACAGGTTATGGTCCTGCGCACTGAAACGTTCCTTGTACAACTCTTTATACCAATCGGTGCTGTAATAGTACTGATACTCACCGGTGTTGGGGTTAACCTCCACTCTTGGCAGCGAAGGATCTTCATACCGTCTTTTGATCTCGGCCAAATAAGTGGGCGAAAAGCTGATCGTTTTGTTGATGGCAGTCGGAGTACTTCCATTGTCATTCCACCGTGACCACGCATCGCTGAAACCTTGCGCCCAGGGATACGAATCGGTGATGTTATCCGGGGTAGTCGTTGGTGATTTAATGGAGTAATTGGCCGAATAAGAAATCGTCGTCTTACCTTCCGAAGCTGTTTTTGTGGTGATCAAAACGACCCCAAATGCAGCCCTGGCACCATAAATCGAAGCTGAGGCGGCATCTTTCAAGACGGATATGCTTTCTATATCATTTGGATTCAACAAACTGGGATCGCCTTCCACCCCGTCGATCAGTACCAGTGCATTTCCACCCTGCCCGATCGACGTCGTTCCCCGGATATTGAATTTCGGCGATTGCGTCGGTTTTCCGTCAAACATTTTTAGGTTAAGGTTTGGTACCACACCCACAAGTCCCTGCGAGATATTCGGGATAGGCCGGTTTTGAAATACCTCCTGCCCTACCTGGTCAACTGCGCCGGTGAGGTTCACTTTCTTTTGTGTTCCGTACCCAACCACCACCACTTCACTCAGTGATTTCGCATCGGCGACCAGCTGCACGTCCAGGGAGGTCCTGGTGCCTACTTCCACTTCCTGGCTGAGAAATCCTACATATGAAAAAACCAATATGGCTCCCGCATCCGGGATATTCAGGGAGTAACTTCCGTTTGCATCCGTTACGGTTCCCGTCTGGCTGCCCTTGATGACCACGTTCACACCGGGTAATCCTTCGGTGGTGGCCCCGTCTGTCACTTTCCCCGTTACTTGCCGATCCGCATCAGACTTCATTTTTGGCGACGTTGGCAGGGATAAATTCCCTGCGCTGCCCGGTACTTTTGCCCAGCTTTCTCCGCCAACCAGGGCGGTTAATGCAATCAGGGTCAGCATTTTTGTTAGGTTGCTTCCCAAAGAAAACAACCTGTTTTTACAGCAATGCATCAGGTAGATTCTGTTCATGAGAAATAAGTTATGGTGAATAAATAAGGTTGTTTCGAGGCGGCAAAATTGAATAATTCCGATAACATGTCCTTTTCAGAAAATGGTATTTAACAATTTCATAATTTGGCCACTCACGCTATTAAAGGGTAGACAAATAGTACTATACTTACAAAAACTTACATTTTAGAACAAATTATAGTAGAAATATCTCACTATTAGACACTTTTGTACAATCAAAGTCACTTATTTTTTACTAAATCCTATGGCATTTTTACCTCATCAAAAATTGCGCGTCCTGACATTCGCTCTGGCGCTTCTTTCGGCAATCTCCATTCAGCACATCCAGGCCCAGTCCACACGGGTACTGAGCTACAACATCCGGTATAAAAATTCCACCGACAGCATCAACGGCTGGGAATACCGCAAAGCGAACGTCGCCGGGCTCGTCAAATATCATAAAGCAGATGTTCTGGGGGTTCAGGAAGCTCAGCCCTCGCAAATGACGGACCTGGAAACTCTGCTGCCCGAATATGCCTGGTACGGGGTGCCGCGTGTGAGCGGGAAAAGCGGGGAATTTACCGCGATATTTTATCGTAGAGACCGGTATGAACTGGTTTCATCGGGAACGTTCTGGTATTCGGAAACACCAAATGTAAAAGAGAGCAAGAGCTGGGATGCTTTTTACCCCCGCACTGCTTCGTGGTGCAAACTGAAAGACAAAAAGTCGAAGAAAACGTTTTTCATTTTTAATACGCACCTGGATCACCGGGGCGTTGTTGCACGGGAGAAAAGCGCCGAAGTACTTCTTGCACAGATCGACTCCATTGCCGGAAAATCCCCGGTTGTCGTCACCGGAGACTTCAATTCGACCCCGACCTCGGCGGCTTATAAAAAACTGGTAGATGGAAAAAAGCTGATAGATGCATTTGAAATCACTGAAACTCCGCATTATGGGCCTGTGAATACGTCGAGTGGGTTCGAAGTAAAAAAAGAACCGATCCGTGCCCGGATCGACTACATTTTCGTCAATCAGAAATTTAAAGTCCTGGAACATGCCACGCTTTCCGAGCAGCAGGAAGGCCGCTATTATTCGGACCATTTGCCGGTGATCGCGGTAATAGATCCCGCTAAATAAAAACAGGCGCGGATCAGGATTTTATTACCTGTTCCGCGCCTGTTTCTGTCAATATGAATCTCAGACGATCGCTTCGTCGAAGTGCGGCGTCCCAAACCGTTTCAGGCTGCTAATGTGCGATTTCAAGGCAATCAGAAATGTTTTGTTTTCCAGGTAGGTCAGTCCGAATTCCTGCGCGGTCTGCCTCACAATCGGGGCCAGTCGCGGATAATGCACATGACACACTTTGGGAAACAAGTGATGTTCAATCTGGAAGTTGAGCCCGCCGATATACCAGCTGAGCCATTTGTTGCGCGGGGAAAAATTGACAGTCGTCTCTAACTGATGTATCGCCCAGTCTTTTTGTATAACGCCCGCACTGTCGGGTAATGGATGCTGCGTACCTTCTACGGAATGGGCAAGCTGAAAAATAACCGTTAAAACAAGTCCTGCCGCAAAGTGCATTAACAGAAAACCGGCAAGGATCTCCACAAAAGGGATTTGAAAAATCAGGATAGGGATCGCGAAGAAAATGGCGAAATAAATCAGCTTCATCAAAACCAAACCGGTGAACATATACCTGTTCTCAACGCTGCTCTGACGGTTTACGCCTGATTTGATGAAATGATAATACTGGATAAAATCCTTCAAAAGCACCCAGTAAAGTGTCACGATTCCGTAGAAAAAGAAGGCATATATCCATTGAAACCGGTGCACACGCCCCACTTTTTCGTGTGGGGAAAGCTTAACCACTCCCCGATCCTTAATGTCTTCATCCACGTTGGCGACATTGGTATATGTATGATGAAGGATGTTGTGCTGCAATTTCCAGTTCATCACCCCTGCCCCGGCCAGATTGATGGTGTAACCCAGCCATTTATTAACTGTGGGATTCTGTGAAAACGCGCCGTGGTTGGCATCGTGCATGACGCTCATGCCAATTCCCGACACACCTGCTCCCATGATCAGCCAGAGAATCAGGCTCACTGCGATTGGCGGTGTAAAAGCAACGAGAATCACGTAAGGCACAATGTACATGGAGATCAAAACAATGGTTTTAATGACCATTGTTTTATTGGCATAACGCGACTCGTGGTTTTCTGAAAAATACTGGTCAACCCTCCTTTTTAATGTAGAGAAGAAAAGGCTTTTTTCCGGCGGGGCGAATTTGATTTTTGCTTGATCCGTCATAACATTTGGGTTTTAACTCATTCCAAAATCCAGAGTTGAATCCTCGTTCCGGCAGAAGCCATTGAGACTATAAAACACTGAAATCCATTAATGTCTGATCAATCCTTATGGACGCGTGGGTGTCCTCTGGTTGTGTTTCATCTCCTGATTTTGATAATTGCCCGTTTTGCCCGTATGGTTTTTCATATTTTTGGGCGCCGATCCGCTTCCTTTTTTTACGGTGGTGTCCGTTTCGGTGAGATTTTTTCTGCGTGCCTCCAATGCCTCTTTGGAATGGGTCATGGACTTCGCATCTTCGTTTTCCGAGTAGCGTCCTACATCGTTGGCATTCTCATGCGAAGCCCCGCCAGGTCTTGTACTTCCTTCACCCTCCTCCGTTTTCTGGGCTTGCTGCCCATTGGAACCGGCGTTGTTGCCTTTCCCGGCCTGCGTGCCGCCTTGACTGCCCTGGCCTGATGGCCCGGCATCCTGGACCTGTGTGCCGGCCGTGTTGGACGGACTGTTTGGTCTCGGATTAGCGCTCGAAGTCGAACCCGACTGGGAGCCCGAAGTGGAGGAGCCCGAAGTGGAGCCGGACGTTGAACCCGAAGTGGAGCCGGACGTTGAACCCGACGTTGAGCCCGAAGTGTTAGAGCCGGACTTAGAGCCCGAAGTTTGTGTTTTCTGCGAATACGAGGTTGTCGCAACAGAGAACAATAATGCTGCGGCAAATATGAGTGACTTTTTCATAAACTATCTTTTAGATCTGAATACATTTAACTAATTGCTGCGCGCTTATCCAAAATTATGCCAGCAACGGTTCTATCTATTTCAAATCCGACATCAGGCGAATGACGCCACCCTGTCAGGGCCAGTTCAGATGTTTGTGTAAAAATTTAAATACTCCCTCGTTCCGGGACGCGTGTCCTCCATTAAAGTATTCAATCTCCGTTTTATCGCCCAGGTTCAGCTGGTCGTAGAGGTATTTTACTTTGGCATATTCGTAGGCGACCCATTCATCTGGCTGGACGAGATCGTCGTGGCCACGTTCCACCATAAATGGCCTCGGGGCGATGAGGTAAGCCATTTCGGCGTAACTGAATGTACTTCCCATATTGAAATAGGGCATCTCCCATTCAATGGTATTCATGAAGCTGTTATGCCAATTCGTATCCGTCACTTTACGGCTCCAGTCGCCAAAATCCCCCGAGCAGATTGACAAACAATATCCTTCCAAAATCGAGGGAATGCGCATCGCCATTTCGCCGCCGTAACTTTTTCCGTAGAATGCAATCCTGTTTTTATCTACATATGAAAGCGTGGGAAGCCAGTTGAGGATTTGCCTGTGCTGGGCAAGTACAAATGAAAACATTGTTTTTTGCAGCGTATTTGCTTTGCGGCTCAGCCACCGGTATCTGTCTTCACCATTGTAAATCCCATAGGGCACGAAAACCACGAATCCCTGCTCGGCGAGGCGCGCCCCGATGTCGTTATAGCTGGTATTACCTTCGATCACCGTGCTGGGAACGCCATTTCTACCATGTTGCAATACTACCACAGGCCGTTTTTCGGCCGGCTGAATGTCTTTCGGGATCAGCAAAACCCCTGCTGCCGACAACCCGTCGAATACGTTAAGCAATACCTCATAGCCTGTCCATTTCGAGTTGTCGTAGATCTTGCGGGTTTGGGGTGCCGGAGCTGTCAGTTTATCGTCAAATTCTCCGATGATCTCCTTTTGAAAAATGGTGCGGAACGGTTTTGTTTCTTCTACAAACGGCGCGACAGGATAATAGGGATGGTAGCTTTTGGTACTCCATACTCTGGCCCCGATCTCAGGTATGACCTTGTAAAGGAAAAAGTTGTTGCGCTCATAATCCGAAACTCTCAGCAGCCACTGAACGTGATCGTCTATTTCCTTCGCCTGACGGAATTGCCGGTCGGCCGGCTTGAATGATTTTCGTTTGTCTTTGGGAGTTTCAGGGGATATGGATTGCAGGTTGGCCAGTCCTATTTTTTCAGAAAAAGCCGCGAGCGCATCTTTCGACCCGAATGCAGTCGGCGTATTCCTGGCATCCACCACAAGCTGCCGGAACTGAAAACTGGATTTCGAAAGCTTATCAATTCGTTTGAATTCAGCAGATACACTTTCAAATTCCGGTGTTTTTAAATGGCCTTTATATGCCGAGTACTTAAATAAATTGGTCGTATCCGGTTTTTTCCCGTCCCATATTTCCGGGATACTGCTGTACTCGACAATAAATGGCCTCGGCGCGATCAGCGTGGACAGTTCGGCATCTCCGAATTCATTGAGCAAACCCCATACATTGCGGTAAATGGGCTCATTCCATGCCTGCTCACGCGATTGAAAATACCCGCTCACCAGCGTCACATCAATGCGCGGATCGAGCGCCGATGCATAAAAAGCGATCAGACCGCCTTCAAGATAACCGGCCACGCCAATCTTCCCATCTGCTCCATAAGTCTGTTCGAACCAATCCACCGCTGCCGAAACTTTCTGTACCTCAAAGCCAATGAGGTGTTTTCCCATGTGATACGATTGTCGGTAAAGCCACTCGCGTTTTGTCTGCTCTTGCGTCTCGCCGGGAAATACGGCAGACCTGTCTATGAGGACCGGTACCAGCACGCGAATGCCATTTTCAGCGAGGTGGCGGGCAAACTGAGAATGGGGGGCAATCCCGTCGGCAAGCCCGGCAAGCTGTTCCGGCGTCTGGTCTGCGTCGGGTATTGCGATGACACTCGCAATCGCTTTACTCTTAGGTTCCAGCAGCAAACCCTCGCCCGATATCCGATTTAAAACCGGCCAGCGCACCTGATAAATGCGGTATTTTGAAGTTTCAGCCACAAGGATGGAATCGCGGTCGTATGCAAACCGTTCCATAGCGACCTGAGGTTTCGAATCCGGCAACCCGAGATTGTAATTGACATTTTGAATCCCTTTTTCATCGATACCCAATGCTTTTCTGAGCCGTTTGCGATTGGGTTCCACAGACGCCTCGTAAGCGTCGCGGGAGGTGAAATTACGGTTCCAGAATTGCGCACGTGTCCGCGCACTTTCGGCGATTTTCTTTTCCACAAAACGGTGCGCCTGGTTGAGCAGCGTATATGAAAGCTCTTTATCATACGCCAGTGGACTGGTACCCGGCATCACCGTATCCGGCTTTGCTTTGGCAGGAGGAACCTGTTGCGGCAATGCGGCCCACGCATGGACGGTTGTCAGAAAAATGATTGTGGTAATGATGGTACGTCTCTTCATACTGGTAGGCATTTCGCCTGCTTATTTTTCAACTAATAATATAAAAACCTCCGGTAACAAAGAAATCATCCTCTCCGGCCGGTTTCCATTTAAAAAGAAAACCAGCCGGAGAATGATAAATCAAGGGTTAGGGAATCGTTTCAAGAGCAGGCTCATTCAATTCTGCACCGTCATAACCGAAGTTCTGATTGATCCGGCCCAGCGTATTGGCTGTGATCACACTTTGCGGAATCGGCCACAACATATGCTGCGGCAACAAAGTCGCCGTATTGCCAAAGATTTGAAAAAGAGGTGCTTTGTAAAAATGATTATACCGCATCACCCGGTCGTGGTACCAGTTTTTGCTGGTAATCCCCGAAAGGCTGTATCCGTCCCGTCCGAGCTTGGCCAGCGTGAAGGATACCCGGACCATTTCAGAGTGCCGCGGTTCTTCCATATAAAGTTCGCGGGCGCGTTCATCGAAAATGTAGTCGAGTGTAACGTCACTTGCCGCGATGAGCGGCGCTTTCGCCCGTTCTCTCACTTTGTTAATGTCTTCCGCGGCTAGCCCGGTCTGGCCTTTCCAGTAATAAGCCTCAGCCCTGAGCAGGTACGTTTCAGCCAGGCGGAAAATGTACCAGTCGCCTTGCCCGCCATGAGGCTGTACCCAATAGGGCGTTTTTGGTGTCGGCGCGTAGGTTTTGTAGTAAGGCCAGCTAAACCAGGTTTCGACGGTGTCCGCCTGTGCCGGCAGGTATTTTTTGCTCAATGGCTCTCCCAGGTTTGGCGAACCGTCCCTTACCGTCGCGATCTCGGCAGTAGCGGCTCCCATCTCGATCCAGTTGCTGTTCGATCTTCTCAAATCGGGCGTAGTATTCCATTTAAAATTCTTTTCAGCCCAAAGAGAATAAATAAAGTAGTTGTTTGTCCGGACTGCGGCATCGCCCGAGCCGAGTGAATCTCCCGAAACCGTATTCCAGTTGGTAGCGCGGTTTCCGGTTGCGTCCAGCACACGCCAGTAGGAAGGCCCGAAATGGCGCATCGAAAATGTTCCTCTTAAATCCCACCAGGTCGCAGGTGCCTGATCGGCCCTGTCTACCGTTGCGTAAATGGTTTCGCTGTTTTCCGCCAGGTTTTTATTCTGAACGCGGTGCAAGTCCCACATCAGGTTGTAGTACGCCCTGTTTTTATCTACCCCAAACCTTTGTTTCATTAATGTATACGGACCGTTGATCACCTCTGTGGCGGCTGAAATCGCACTGTCAAACTCACCGTTGGCCAGATAGATCTTCGTCAGCAGATGGTTCACCGCACCTTTGGTTACATTACCGAGCCTGGCTGGCGTGGCAGGCAGCCATTGGCGGGCAAATTCCAGGTCTTTCTGCAACTGGCCCAGGATCGCCCAGCGGGAAGTAGATTTATAATCCAGTTTTGCGTCAGTCAGTTCCTCCCCGATCCATGGAATGTCGCCATAGGAATTCACCAGCCGATAATACCAGTATGCCCTGAACCAGTAAGCTTCCGACAAAATCCGGTTTCTCACGGCCGGATCGGACCAGGTGATCGCGTCGATCCTGGAAATAATGGTATTTGCATTTTTGATATACACATAACTTCTGAGAAACAGATTTTGCAGTGCAGACCGGCTCCCCACCGTACTGGGGGTATTTTTGGTAAAATCGCACTGCTCGATCGAACAGGCCAGGTCGGTGTACATGAAATCCAGTGCCAGAAAATGCACAGCGCGGTCGCCGTGGTTGTCTGCATTCATTTCTTTCCGGCAATTCACAAGTCCCGATTCGAAACCTGCTTCGTCGACAAACACGTTTTCAGGCGCGTAGAAAGAAAGTGGCTCCGGTTTTAACCAATCCTGAGAGCATGAAGCGAGCAGCAATAGTGAAAAAACAATTATTGGCGAAAGTATATTTCTGTATTTCATATGGTATGTAGTTTCAATGTCTATTTTCATTCCATTCCTTGTCACCCTGAGCCCGGCATTGTCACCCTGAGCGCAGTCGAAGGGTAACCTTTACAGGGACAGACTTAGCCCCACGGTGTAATTGCGAGGCATCGGGTTCATGCCGGATTCGGGATCCCAGCCAGGCCATTTCGAGAATGTCGCCAGGTTTCTCACAGACCCAAAAACCTGCGCATTGTTCATTTTCAGCCTTTTAAGAATCTCACGCGGAATATCGTAGGAAAGTGAAACATCCTGGACCCGCACAAAAGACCGGGGCTTGTAAATCATAATCCCGCCACCGAAAGCTGCCAGATAAGGGTTAAGACGGGCATATTCGTTGTTGGGCCGGTCGGCGGTCCAGTATGGAACGGGGCCTACATTTCTGTTGAACCGGTCGTTTTGGTCCCAGCCACCATTCAATGCAGGGCTGTAAGCTCCCAAATGCCCCAGATCGGCGCGTACGAACACGGACGCGGTGAAGTGTTTGAGAAAACTGAAATCATTCCTCAGGCCCAGGCGATACCTTGGCGTGTCATAGCCAATGAATTTTTTATCCTGTAAATCCACATACTTTCCGTCGTTGTTGACATCCACCGCCCTGAAATCACCGGGTTGCATGTTATACTGCGCAGCTTCCTTGGACCCATCTGTTTGCCAGATTCCGACAACATCATAGTCCCATATCACGTCCAGCGGCTGGCCGGGAAACCATTGGTTGGAGAAGTCCGGGACCTCGCCGTTTCTCTGCTCACCGAGCAACGTGTATTTCCCGACATCGCCGAAAAGCTTTTTAACCTTATTTCTATTGAAAGAAAATACAAGATTAGAGCTCCATGTGAGGTTGGGAGTTTTCAGGTTTACGGTATTTAAGTTCATCTCGAGACCTCTGTTACCCAGCTCGCCCAGGTTGGCGGTCAGACTGTTGAAGCCCGTCACCTGCGGCAATATGCGGTTCATCAGCAGGTCGGTAGTACGGATATCATACGCGTCGACTGTCAGATCGATCCTGTTTTTGAGCAACGAAATATCGATCCCCCCATTCAAGGATGTGGTTCTCTCCCACCGTAAGCCTGCATTGGAAAGCGTGGAGTTAAATACGCCTACGCGGGTGGTGGTACCGTCATACCATAAAGTGGAATTGACCGTCGCGAGTGCAGAATAAATTCCGATGTTCCGGTTTCCATTCACCCCCCACGACAGCCTCATTTTAAGTCGGTCGATCAATGCGGATTTGAAGAAATCTTCATTTGAAATAATCCAGGCAGCGGCAACGGCCGGGAAAGTTGCGCGGGGATATTTGTTACCAAATGCCGAAAAACCATCACGTCTTACCGAGGCGGTCAACAGGTATTTACCCATCAGCGAGTAGTTGATCCGTGCCATGAGCGCATCGCCGGTACTTTTGCTGTCATTGTTAATAATGGCAGGATTTGAACCGAACTGCAATCCGTGATAGCCCAGCTCCTGGTTTGGGTTGAAATTCTGGTTGCTTTGCACCGTCGACCAGAACTGGTTCTTTTCCGCATTTGCCAGCAGCGTCACGTCCACCGTATGAATGCCAAATTCCTTTTTCCAGGTCAGTACATTATCGATCATCCAGTTCATACTGGACGATTCGCGCCTTTCACCGGATGGTGTTTCATTGGGAAAGCCACCCAGTTTCTCGCTGATCTGTTTGAAAGAATAGTATTTGGTACTAGCGTATTTTGGCTGAAAAGAGGTTTTGAATGTAATCCCAAAAGGCAAAAGCAACTCGGCATACATATTGGCAAACAAACTGTTTGTTTTGTTGAGCAGATCCGTGCGGTAATATTCCAGCAGGGGATTATCCGAGTGGCCATGAGGCAGTCTCTTCAGATTGCCTTTAGCATCATACATCTGACCGTATGGGCTGTTCACATAAAAGCTCATGCTGGCCGGCACCGAGCTTTCGTCCCGGTCGGAGAACTGGCTGCTCACGCCTACCTTCAACCAGTCAACTACTGTGAAATCGACATTCAGCCTCGAACTCACGGCGGAATACTGGTCTCCCACAAGAATACCTTCATTGTTGTTATAACCAACCGACCAGTAATAGCTCATTTTATCGGTCCCTCCGTTGATACTCAGGTCATAATCCTGCCGGAGGCCGTTTCTGAAAACCTCGTCATACATATCCATGGTTTTTCCGGCCAGGTAATTTTCCCGCTCCTCGGGAAACAACCGCATCCGCGACATCCATTCCTGTGTATTGTCTGCGAGCGGGTTTGTACTCAGCCCCCGCCATTTATCGACGGTCACACCTGCCGGAAGTTTGCCGGGATTTGTAAAAAAGTTGACATCCAGATTGGGTGAAATTTGCCTTAAATGATCTTCCCGGAACTGCAGATAAGCCTCCGGCCCAAGACCGCGGCGCTGATTATTCGATTGAGAGATCCCTACTTTGGTCGAAAAATTGATCGTTGGTTTTCCGACCTTACCACGCACGGTCGTAATGAGGATAACCCCCGATGCCGCACTTGAACCATAAACGGCGGCAGAACTTGCGTCTTTCAGGATGTCAATGGTCTGAATATCACTTGGATTGATCTCCCGGAGGCTTCCCCGGAAAACGGCGCCATCCAATACAATGAGCGGATCCGTTCCCGCCGATAGCGATTTCGGACCGCGTACTTCCATGGACGCGCCTCCCGCTGCCGTCGTTGCCTGATTCGTGTTGAGACCGGCCACAGTCCCGGAAAGCATTTCGGTCACCTGCGTCATCGACTGCGTCCTGAAATCCTCTGCCTTCACGCGAACAATGGAGCCTGTTAGATCACCTTTTCGCTGCACACCGTACCCCACTACCACCAGTTCATCCAGCGCTTTTTCGTCCGGTTTCAATGTCACTTCCACGTTGCTCCGTTTTCCAGGAGTAACTTCCTGCGTCGTGTAACCCACAAAGGAAAATACCAGAACTGCATTTTCATCGGCGAGTTCTATCTTGAAACCACCGTCCACGTCCGAGATGGTGCCACTCTGGGTACCTTTAATGCGGATCGTCACCCCGGGAAGTCCATTCTTCTTTTCATCTGTCACTTTCCCGGTTACCTGCTGGGCGGTGACGGGCTGAACTTCCATGGGCTGCCTGGGCGGTACCGCACTCGAGGGTTCACGTTTCACCGGCGGTACTTCTTTCCGGATCACGATATTCTTGTTAAATATTTTATAGGTTAATGGGAGCCCCTCGAACAACTGGTCCAGCGTTTCCTCGATCGAGCCGTTTTTTATGCTCACGGTAATGCGCTTTTCTGTCGGCAGCTCCAATTTATCATACAGAAACCTGTATTCGGTTTGTTTCTGGACCGCCTTCAAAACGGTTTCCAGAGAAACGTTTTGCCTGCTCAATGTAATTTTCTGGCTGTAACCGGTAGCCCAAACCTGCGTCAGGGCGAGGAAAATGAGTATGGTCAGCAGTTTCATTTTCAAAAAAAGGTTAGTGGGCTTGACACAATAATACCCTTTCCCGCATTGGGGTAGAAGATCTAATCGCATATATTTGTAAGGTTTGGGAATTAGCTAAAATTACTTTTTCGACAAAGGTTTTCGTTGCTGGCCCGAATTTTCAGGGGAAATGTTCGCAGCATTTTCCCTGTTTTTTTAAGACCAATGCGGTGTCATGGAGGTTTGGATTTCACTTTCATAGAGGTTTTGGATTTATAACGCATACCCATATACGATCAGTTGAGTATCCGGATTTTTCTGCCTTCGATCCGGTAATTCACGCCGGCGTACTGCAGCATCGTCATGAGTTCAGAGATGTTCAGGTTACGTTCCACCGTTCCGGTAAACTGTCTTTTCGGCACCGGCCCCTCATAGCTCACTTCGATATCGTACCAGCGGGCAGCCTGTCGCATCACTTCTTCAATCCCGGCGTACTGAAAATGAAACAGCCCGTCTTTCCAGGCAATGGCTTCTTCGATATCCACCTGCGCGACGCTCATCACTCCTTCTTTGGCAATGCTCGCCTGCTCTCCGGGCTTCAACTTACTTTGCTGCTCACCCGAGGTCACGATCAGCGATCCTTCTTCCAGTGTGGTTTGGGCGGTGCGCTCGTCGTCGTAATTCATCACATTAAAACTGGTACCCAACACTTCTATCTCATTGGTTCCGAAATTCACCCTGAAAGGCCGTGACTTGTCTTTCCGTACCTGAAAGTAAACTTCCCCCGTCACTTCTATCCTGCGTTCGCTGGCTGCAAATGCAATCGGAAAACGAATTGAGGAAGAAGCATTTAGCCACGCTTTGGTACCATCCGGCAGTGTGATCTGGTACTGCCCGCCTCTCGGCGTGGAAATCATGTTCATTTGTGGTTGGCTGCTCGAAGATTTACCCAATTGGTTATAGACCAGTTCGCCGTCATTTGCTTTGGAGATCTCCGCCGCGCCCTGCTTTATTACCGCACCTTTGGCCGTGCTGTCGAGCGAAATGACCGATCCGTCTGCCAGCGTCAGGGTCGCCCGGTTCCCTCCGGGCTTGATATCCGGTTGCACCGCAACGTGTTCTCTGCCACTATTTTTTAACTCATTCCATTTCCAAGAACCTCCTAAACAGCACAGTATAACCACTGCCGCCGCCCAGTAACGCACCCGGAATGCGCTGGTTTGAGACGCAGGATGAATAATTTCCCTGCCTGTCGCGTCCTGGTACTGCCCGCTTTCCGGAAGGATATTACTCAGCATTCGCTCACGTACTTCATGAGAAAATACTGGTTTTTCGACTTCCAGATCTTCCCAGACTTCTTTGAGCAACGCAGACAATTCCGCATCATCATCCGCTTTTCGAATGAGGTCCGTCATTTCTTTTATTTCGTGTTCCGTCGCAGTCCCATTATAGTATTTATGGAAAAGCAGCGATAATCGGTTCCTGGGGACGCTCATGCGTTTTATAATGAGTGAAATGCCTTTTTATATAAGACAGCAAATTCGTCGGAAAAGGGGCTATCGGTGCAGGAGTTTTTTTATTTTTTATTGAAAAAAAATCAGAAGAAGCGCAATGAAGCCTTTGCGAACATAGGTTGCGACCGACTCCGTGGCGATCTGGAGATACTTTTTTACTGTTTCACGCGACAAATTGAGGCGGGAAGCGATCTCATGGTATTTCAGGCGTTCATGACGGCTGAGAAGGTAAACCTTCTGCTGCTGGGGCGGCAACAGATCGATGGCCTCGTCGATAAGGGTATAATAATCAGCTTCGTGTTCCTGATCGTACACCGATATGTTCTCCACAGCCACCCAGTCCGGCTCCTGCTCGCTCAGTAAAATTCCAACTGTTTTTTTGAGATAATTGATCGCGTAATTCCTGGATAGTATAAACAGGTAGGCCCTGAAATCGCGCACTTCCGCCAGCTCTTCCCGCTTCATCCAGACTTTAAGAAAAACATCCTGGACGATTTCCTCGGTCAGTTCCTGGGACCTGGTAATGCGCAGAATATGCTTTCCAAGCAGATCACTGTAGTTATGAAAAATGGCACGGAAAGCTCTCTCATCACCTCTGGCGAGGCCATATAACAATTCTTGTTCACCGTGTAGCGGCAAATGTCTCATGAAATTAATTGTCAAGGAGCACTGTGTGTGCAACATAACACAACTTCACTACATAAACAAATTAATAGCAAGGATCGCTACCGGCAACATTAAGCAATCATTACTTTAATGCCTCTTTCCTCCAGACTCCGCACCATGTCTTTCGGAATTTTATTGTCGGTCACCACATATTGTACCTGGTCGATGTCGCAGATCTTGCCAATCCCCCTTTTGCCAAACTTGGTATGGTCCGCCAGCACGGCCACCGATTGTGCCGTTTTTATCATTTTCTGATTGAGCCCGGCCTCGGTCAAATTGCTGATGGAAAACCCGAAATCCAGGTCGATACCATCCACACCGATAAACAAAACGGCGCAGGAAATGTTTTCAAGAATGTACTCCGCGTACGACCCCGCGACTGACGAAGAATTTGGCCGGATCAGCCCGCCCAGCTGCAATACTTCCACATTTTTCCGGTTGCTCAGTTCCAGTGTCACCCGTACCGCGGGGGTGATTACGGTGATGGTTTTTTCGGGACTTAGACAACGGGCCAGCTCGTAAACCGTCGTTCCCGACCCGATCATGATCGAATCGTTCTGTCCGATCAGGTCTAATGCGGATTTTGCAATGCGTTGCTTTTCATCCGCATTGATAAACTCTTTTTCATTAATGGGCCGCTCGATGGCATATGGGTTGTTGATCGATCCGCCCCCGTGCGTCCGGAAAAGCAGATTTTTATCTTCCAGGATTTTCAGGTCCTTTCTGATCGTCACGCCGGATACCTGCATCAGGTCCGACAGTTCCGGAATGCTGACGCTGCCGTTTTTTTTCAGTTCCTGCAGGATGAGCTGGTGTCTTTCAGTAATGTTCTTCATAAAAAATACGGTGCCGTAATATCAGAACAAAGTAAGTAAAATCTCCGACATGAAGCTTTCAAAATATTATAACGGAAATTTAATTTTCTTTAATAAGCTTTATTTTACTTTCTTTTTTTACATTTGAATCGGTTAAATGATGATGATTATTCATATTGTACCAAACTTCAACTTCATACCCGATTATTCCTGAACCCCTTAATTTCTTAAAATGACTTCCTCTTTAGCAAAAGCAGGTATGCCGCAAAACCTGGCCTGGGGCTACCTGGGTATCCTCATCTTCATGATGGGAGACGGCGTGGAACAAGGCTGGCTCAGCCCCTACCTGCTCGAACACGGCATGAGCATTCAGCAATCCGCTTCACTTTTCACCGTTTACGGTGTTACCATCGCCATTTCCTCGTGGTTTTCGGGCGTACTTGCCGAAGGTTACGGGCCCAGAAAGGCAATGATGATCGGTATTGTGCTTTACATCATCGGCACCATCGGTTTTGTCGGGATCGGAATGCAAAACCTGAATTTCCCGGTCATGCTGCTCACCTATGCGATCCGCGGATTTGGTTATCCTCTTTTTGCTTATTCGTTTCTTGTCTGGATCACGTACCGTACGCCGCAAAATCAGCTGGGCCGCGCGGTAGGCTGGTTTTGGTTTGTGTTTACAGGCGGGCTCAACGTACTCGGGGCCTACTATTCGAGTTGGGCGATCGACCACATTGGTTACCAGAATACTTTATGGAGCTCGATCTTCTGGGTATCCATCGGCGCATTTTTTGCTTTGGTACTCAATAAAGACCAGTTCCGCTCTGTCGCTAACGCCACCGGAAACACCACTACCAAGGCCCGTGAACTGCTCAAAGGTCTGACGATTGTGAAGGAAGAGCCCAAAGTGCTGATCGGCGGCATTGTGCGGATCATCAATACGACTGCGCAGTTTGCATTCCCGGTATTTCTGCCCATTTACCTGGCCGGACACGGATTTTCCACCAAAGAATGGCTGCAGATATGGGGTACCATTTTTACTAGTAACATCATTTTCAACCTCATGTTCGGCTTCGTTGGCGACCGGCTCGGCTGGCGTAACACCATTATGTGGTTCGGGGGAGTCGGCTGTGGACTGACTACGCTTTTATTCTATTACTCCCCGGTTTGGTTTGACGGAAGCTACTGGCTGGTGATGCTTTGCGGTGTACTTTGGGGTGGCTTGCTGGCGGGTTATGTGCCATTATCTGCATTGGTACCCTCTTTGGTAAAAGAAGAAAAAGGCGCCGCCATGGCCATTTTAAACTTGGGCGCCGGTTTACCCGTTTTCATCGGCCCCGCCATCGTCGGCGTCTTCATCGGCTCGATAGGCAGCGAAGGCGTAGTGTGGATACTTTCGATACTTTATTTCATCAGTGCGATTTTGACGAAGTTTATTACTTTGAAGGAAGATGAAAAGGCTGTTAGCTATTAGCCATTAGCTATTAGCCGTAAGCTAATAGCTATTAGCCGTAAGCTATTAGCTATTAGCTGTTAGCCATTAGCTGTTGGCTTTTGAGCATTAGCCATTGAATGAGAATATCAAAAAAGCAATTCAAAATTTAATACATGCCTTAAAAAACAAAAGAGCTAAAAGCTAACAGCTAATAGCTAATAGCCAACCAACCCATGAAAATCCTAATCACCGCTCCATACCATCAAAAAGCCCTCGACGCACTGCAAGTGCAGTTTGGGGAAGTAATTTACAAGCCCTGGAAATTGCAGGAACGGGCTTATAATCAGGAAGAATTGATTAACCTGCTAAAAGAATCTCAGGCCGAAGCGTTGATCACCGAACACGATGAAGTGACTTCCGAAGTGATCGAGGCTTACCCGCATTTACAATTTATCGGGGTTTGTCGCGGCACACCTTCGAATGTCGCGATTGCTACCGCCACCGAAAAGGGGATTCCGGTATTCAATACTCCTGCACGTAATGCGCAGGCTGTTGCCGAGATGTTTATCGCTAACCTGGTGAACCTCCTGCGGAATACACTACCTGCTGTACAATGGCTGGAAAGCGAAAACTGGGAAGCCGGTGCGCATACTTCTTATTTGCAGTTTAAAGGAAATGAGATTGCCGGCAAAACCATTGGTATGGTGGGTTTCGGGGCTGTGGGCCAGACGATTGCAAATTTGGTTAGACATTTCCCTGCGTCCATTCAATACTACGATCCGTTTTATACCACCAACGACGCGGGTTACAAGAAAGTGGAATTAGAGGAATTGTTTAAAACCAGTGACGTCGTTTCCATTCATTTACCGGTCAATAAAGAAACGGAACGGATGATCGGGAAAGATCTGATCTCATTAATGAAGCCAGATGCGATCTTCGTCAATACTGCCCGCGCCGTGGTTGTGGAACGGGAATCGCTTTTGTACGCCATTGAAAATAACCTGATCCGCGGTGCCATCCTGGATGTTTTTGACCATGAGCCGCCGGATGAAATTGATTATAAACTGATCCGCCATCCGCACGTACTCGCCACCCCGCACATTGCCGGAGCAACCTTCGAGGTAGAAGATCATCATGCCGACATTATGAACAACAACCTGCACAACTTTTATGTCAAAGGAGACAAGTCGATCCGGCAACTTGTGAATAAGGAAGCACTCAATATCAAATCTCACTAATCCGTAACCAGAACATGACATCAGAAAATACTTACCTGATCGTGGATGTCGGGACGGGCAATGTGCGTGTGGCAATTGCTGCCTGTGATGGGCGCATAATAGGCGTGGAAAGTGAAGACGCCAGGTATGAAAAGGACGAGCATTATCCTGAATCCATTTACTTCTCGCCAGATGCATTGTGGCAGCAAATCATCGGTCTGACCAAAAAATTGCTGAACACAGCAGGAGAAATCACGATCGCCGCAGTTACGGCAACAAGCCAGCGGGAAGGAATTGTAGTTGTGGACAAATCGGGTAATTCAATTATCGGAATGCCGAATATCGACCATCGCGGCCGGGAATGGGAAGATATTATTTTGGATAAAAATGAAATGTACAGGCTCACGGGCCGCTACCCTACTTCTTTGTTTTCGGCATTAAAACTGGTGGGGTTACGGAACAAACGGCCTGCACTCTGGCAGGATATCGAAACCTTCCTGAGCATCAGCGACTGGGTTCAGTACAAATTCAGCGGGGTGGCCGGTTACGAGCATTCCCAGGCTTGCGAGACGCTTTTATATGATGTAGAAAAAGGAAACTGGTCGGAATTTCTTTGCAGTACATTCGACCTGGATTATGCTTTATTTCCTCCATTGCATTCATGCGGGGCAATACTTGGTAAAATTTTACCGGAAGTGGCCAGTGAATTTGGCATTTCCGAGGAGGCACAAATCATCGTCGGGGGTTCCGATACGCAGCTCGCCATTATGAGCATGTGCCCGTCGGTGCAGGATATCGTGGTCGTTTCGGGTACAACCACACCTGTTATAAAAATCTCGGGTCAGTACATTTTAGACGAATCAGAAAGAACCTGGACGAGCCGCCACACGGATGAAAAAAGCTTTTTACTGGAAGCCAATGCAGGGGTTACCGGACTGAATTACCAGCGGTTAAAAGAAGTTTTCTATCCCAATGAAGGCTACGAAATCATCGAACAAGAAGTATCCGCCATTACCGATGTGCAATGCGTTGCGGCGCTGGGATCGCTGCTGGCAGACGAAAAGTCGCCGTTGGTCCGGGGAGGTTTTTTATTCAACACTCCGGTTTCTCATCAATTGAAACGAGGGCATTTTGTATTTGCTACCCTGTGGGACATTGCGTGCAGCATTTTCGAAAATTACAAGAGTTTGTGTGATGTCACGCCGCACGAAGAAGACCACATCTGGGTTTGCGGCGGGGGCATTCAAAGCCGCGTTTTAAGGCAGTTTCTGGCAAATCTTTTGAATAAAAAAGTCATGATCCGGGACAATTACCGCCAGGCTTCCGTGGTCGGCGGCGTATTCGTCTGCAACCAGGCATTAGGTGTCGAGAATGCGGTTCCCGGCGTGCTGGAAGTGGTTTATCCCGAAACATCAGGCCAGCATGAGCTCTGGTATCAGCAATGGAAACAGGTGCGGGCCACGTTCAAATCGGCACTTTGATGGATGCATATTTTATAGGTATTGATGTGGGCACCCAGGGTGTCAGGGTTTTGCTGACCGATGAGAAAGGTCGCGCAAAAGCCAGTGCGGAAAAGGTATTTCCACTCACCGCAAAATCCCGTGAGGAACAGTCGCCGCAACATTGGTGGCAAGCCTGTGAATTGTGTTTACAGGAAATGATGGATGCTGTAAAGGCAGAACTGGATACGGATCTGATCCGCGCCGTTTCGGTAACTTCCACTTCGGGAACGGTGATTCCATTGGATGAAAACAACGATCCCATTCACAATGCGCTGATGTACAGTGATCCACGATCGGCGGATGAAGGAAAACTTTGCAGAGAAATTGCCGAAAAATTTCATCCGCACGGATATACCGGTTTCAATGCGTCGAGCGGCTTGTCCAAAATGGTCTGGTTTGTAAATCACTTCCCTGAAAAAGCCAGCCGGATCAGAACCTGGATACACGCCACTGATTTTATCATAGGAAAATTGTGCGGGAATTTCGGGATAACCGATTTTACCAATGCATTAAAGTCAGGTTTTGATGTAAATGAGGCACGCTGGCCAGCTTACATTCATGAGCAACTGCCATTAAAAAAAGAGTGGCTGCAACAAGTTGTTCCATCGGGTACAGTAATTGGTAACATCATGCCTTCCCTCACTGGAAAGCTGGGCCTTCCGGAAATACAGGTGGTTGCCGGAATGACCGATGGATGCGCCTCGCAAGTGGCGTCGGGCGCGGTTTCTCCCGGGGACTGGAATACCACCATCGGTACTACTATGGTCGTAAAAGGAGTCACCACCCGCGAGATTAAAGATCCCCGCGGCAGGCTTTACAGTCACCGGCACCCGCAAGGATACTGGATGCCGGGCGGCGCGAGCAACACCGGAGCAGATTGGATCACAAACCGTTTTAAAGATCGTCTGGCGGAACTTAATGAGGCTGCCGCCAAACTGGTCCCGACCCCATTTACAGCCTACCCGCTGCTGCAAGCCGGAGAACGGTTCCCTTTTATCTCGGCAGAAGCCCGCGGTTTTGCGCCCGACGGACTTTCCGACGAGGAATTATTCACTGCAAACATGGAAGGTGTCGCGTACCTGGAACGTTATGCGTATGAGCTGATCGAAAACCTTTCGGGTGAGAAGGTGAATGCCGTGTTCACAGCGGGCGGTGGAAGCAACAGCGATACCTGGCTCACGATCCGTGCCAATGTGCTCAATCTCCCTATTTACAAGTGCGGGCAGGTGACCGGCGCAGCCGGTGCGGCGGTTGTTGCTGCCTCGGAGACGTATTACCAGACGCTGACGGACGCTGCGAAAGCGATGACGCACATCGAGAAAAAGGTGGTTCCGACGGAGCAACTGGCAGACAAATATAAACTTGGTTATCAGAGATTTATTCAGGAATTAGGCGAAAGGAATTACATTGAACAATCCGTTTCACCGCAATAGAAATTAACATGCTTACAGTGTATTTGCTCCGTCACGGAGAAACTTTTTACAATGCCGACGGCAACCGTTACTGCGGCGCGACGGATGTTGGACTGACGGAAAAAGGAATCCGGCAGGCGCATTCGGCAGCTGCTTTATTGAAGGATTTGTCATTTGACGCCATTTACGCTTCCCCATTACAAAGGGCGCATATTACCGCCAAAATAGCGTCGGGAACCGATTCTGTAATCACTGACGACAGGCTGACCGAGGCAAGTTTCGGAAGTTGGGAAGGCAAAACCAGAGCGGAATTTGTATCCGAGGATCCCGGACTGTGGAACAGCTGGGCGGCAGCGCCCGATCATACGCGGGCAGGAGGCACCGGCGATACGGCGATGGAAGTGGTGGAACGCGTCGATGATTTTTTTAACCAAAAACAAAAAGAACATCCGGACGGTACGATCCTCGTGGTAGCCCACAATGCTGTGAACCGTTTTTACATGGCGTGGAAACTGGGAATGCCATTGAAAAACTACCGGCAGCTGGTGCAGGAAAATTCTGCGATTACGCTGTTTCAGCTGGATGAAAATGCGGAATTCAGTTTATTAAAGCTTAATGCAGGTTAATTCAAAAAAGACAATTTCGACATGAAAAAAATAAATCTCTTTGCAGGCATTCTCTTCGTACTATCCGGCGCTGCCGGCTCTGTGAATGCTCAAAATGGCATGAATGTGCTGAAACTGAAATCGGCCAAAGACATGCTTGCGGTTTTTAAGTTTACCGGAAACGACAGGCTGCTGATCGCCGGGCACCGTGGCGGAATGGTGAAAGGCTTCCCCGAAAATTCCATCGCGACCTTCGAGAATACATTAAAACATACTCCCGCGTTTTTCGAAATAGATCCCCGGTTGACCAAAGACAGTGTGATGGTACTCATGCACGACGCCACCCTCGACCGCACCACCACCGGCAAAGGAAAACTCTCGGACTACACCTATGCCGAACTTAAAAATTTCCGGTTGAAAGATGCCGAAGGTAATGTGACAGACTTCTCCATTCCTACCCTTGCCGAAGTAATTGAATGGGCCCGGGGTAAAACCATCCTCAATCTCGACCACAAAGACGTCCCGCTGAAAATGACCGCGGCGCTCATACGCAGGCATCGTGCCGAAGCTTTTGTGATGAAAACCGTTCATAGCCCGGAAGAGGCGCTTTTTTATCTGAAAGAAAACAAGAATAGTATGTTTTCTGCTTTTATTAAAAATAAACAAGAGTTCCACTCATACGAAAAAGCAGGCGTTCCATTTACGCAGCTCATTGCCTACATCGGCCCGCACGTGAAACCGGATAATCAGGAGTTATATACTCTGCTGAACAAAAAAGGGGCGATGTGCATGATATCCTCTGCATCTTCTTATGACAAATTAAAAACCGCCGAAGAAAGAAAAGCAGCTTACAAGTCGATAGCGAAAGATGGGGCTTCCATCATCGAATCTGATTATCCGATCGAACTTGCGGAAGCGGTGGATGAATTCATAAAAAAAGACACCCCCAAGCAACGTTTTTTCGGTAAAAAATGAGGGGCTTATTCAACTAACCAACATAAAACCGGATCATGAAGACTGCCAGGACACTCCTGAAAGTAGCCTTCGGTATTGTGAGAGAGCCAACCGGTTTGCGATAAGTTCTTGTCCGGCAAGAAGCGCTATTTCAGATTCCTGATGCAGTACCCGGCTGTATTTACTCGTAAAATCCGTGTCCCAGAGTCCGGAATGGTGCCAGATGTGCAGGTGGTCCCAGTCGGGCCTGTCGATGATCGGGTATAAACATACTCCCAGCAATGGCACCCCGCGGTCGATCACATCGGCACATTGGATGGCGATCATTTGTATCCACAATGGCCTGTCTTCTTTTGGGTGACTGGTTTCAGATAGGATAATGGGTTTGCCATAGCGGAGATACCCGTCTTCCAGCAGGTCGGCGAGCGGGGCCCAGCGCGGATCGGGTACCGGATCGTTCCACCCCAAAAATTCAAATCCGCCGGTGATCCATTGATTGTTATAATAGTAGTTGAACCCGATCACGTCGATCAGATCATCACTTCCACCCAGCTCCGGACAGATCCGCCCGCAAAGCATATCCACCGACTGAAACTGCAGCTCATTTTCAGCTGCCGCCGCAAGAAAATCATCCGCTGTTGGATTGGATACCGGCACCATGTTTACAAGCGGCTCGGTAGTTACGATCCTGACAAGGCTGCTGACCTCCTTCATCGCTCTTGCCCCGGCGATGTATGCCCGCATTAATGCATACTTCAGCTCCCAACCGTTTCTGGTACAATAAGGCACGGTCGCGCCCGCCTCGCCGCCCAGCCAGGAAATGAAGCTCACTTCATTAATGGGCGTTACATGTAATGGTTTATCGGGATAATGTTCCAGATAAAACTCGACAAAAGCTTTACATAAACTCACAAACCGGGACGTAAAATGCGGGTGAAAAGGTGTCAGATCATCGGGATAGCCGAAATGACAAATATCCCAGATCTGCTGCACATCATACTCATCGGCCGCACGCATCATATCCAGCGCGACACTGAAATTGTATTGGTAGGGCCTGAATTCCACAACGCTCCACCTCAATCCTTCACGTACCGTTTTAATCCCCACCGAACAGATCCGCGCATAATCCTCGCGGACCAGGTCGAGGTGGCCGGTCATTTCAAGCAGGTCTACCCGGTTACCACTTGCATTCAGCTGATCGGTGCATTCAAAACCAGCCATCCAGAATGTGTTAAAAGGATTTTCGTACGATTTTGTAAAAGTCGTCAGTACCGGGATTTCTTGCATTTATTTTATGTCTTGGTTTTGTAAAACAGCACGTTTCCGAGGTCAAAAAAGCATGACTAACTCGCAGTTTTGAGCTCTCTGGTCAGAACAACAGAAGTTTCGAGCTTTTTAACCGAAACCATCAATCGTTGCATGGCATCAAACGTATTTTCCCATGATTTATCGGAAAGATAGTCATCGACGGCAAGCAGCCATTTTTCATTTGTTCTGTTCGTCAGCTCGTGTTCGATCGCCGAAATAAAGGATTCCGTATCGTGACCAATGCTTACCAGGCCTAATTTTGCATATGGAAAAACAACGTCCCGAATCGCGGACGATACCACGGGTTTTCCGGCGGCAAGGTATTCCGGTGTTTTGGTTGGGCTGATAAAGCGGGTCGACTCATTGAGCAGAAAGGGAATCATCGCCACATCCCACCCGGAAAGGTATGACGGCAACTCCTGATACGTTTTACATCCCAGGTAATGGATGTTGTCCGCTACCGGAAGTTGGGCCGGATCAATTTTCACTACCGGACCAATCAGAATAAGGTGCCAATCAGGTCTTCTGGCGGCAAGTTCACGGATCAGTTGCTGGTCGAAACGTTCATCGATTACACCATAAAAACCCAGCTTGACCCCTGAAATGGCGGCCTGGTCTTTTGGCTCGGTTACTAAGTTTCTAGCGGCCTGAAAATGCGATTTGTCGATGCTGCTTGGAAACGGATAAATGTTGTCATGACTCGATTTTTTCGCCTCATAAAGACTTACACCACCGGTAAAAACAATGTCGGCTTTCGCCAGAAGCTGCTGTTCCATGAATTTGATCCGTGGCGGCGCAAATTTGAATGCCGACAACTCATCCATGCAATCGTACACGATCAGGTCCGGTTTGAATGACCTTGAAAATTCGAAAGCAACCGGAGTATAATACCAAAAAATAAAGTTGGCGCAGTTGCGGACTTCAAAAAATGATTGTAAAAGTGTTTTAAGCTGTTCGGCCGTTTTCTCCTGTGAGCAGCCTGCGGGCAGATGCGGCACACAAACCCAAAGGCCGGGAAGCTTTTTTTCAATTTGAAGATAAGGTGTTTCAAGGACGTCAAACAATGGCTCTTCCAGGAAATAAACATTCCCTTTTTGAGCAAAGCGAGTCATCAAATGTTGTGGCCGCTGAAACACGAAGTCCCACCTGAGATGGGAAAAGCAAAGTAGGTTTTTCTGTGCGTTGATGGTCATAAGAAATAGGTATCAGATCAAAATATTGCCCCTTCCAATAAGAATTGTGCCAGATGTGCCCGGTGTACACTGGCGCAGCAAAATTTGATGTGATTTTAACCTGTTTTTAACGCTTTGGAAATGAAGGGAAATGCGCGACATTTCTGCAAAAAGCGCGGAATCTGCCAAGTAAACAAGGAATTTCGTCTCTTAAATGCTCGTTCGCATCCGAATGGAGAAGTACAGGTTTTCGTTTTAAATAATTTACCCGGCGACCGAGGCCCCGGTTTCTTCTTTCCGAAATTTCTATGGTGTTACTATGAAGTCTGCAGGAAACGGTTTGTCCATCGGGAATTGGATCACCGATTTCGAAATTTTCAACCTTTTCAATTCCGGGGCAAATGCTGTCCGCAACGCGTCGCTCCATGGGTGAGAAACGCTCACAGGCTTCAAGATACATAAAGCAGCTCTGCGGCTGAATGGGAGATGTTTTGCCTCGCTTTTCTAAGAATACCCCCCCACCGCAAAAATCCATTGTACGGCGTAACGGTCTTTTAATGTAGCCCATTGTCCTTTGCCCGTGCTTCCCGCGAGAGGGCTTGTCACCTCACCTTGTTTCGAGAGTTTGGTAAAAACAGCAGCTAATGGGTCGTTTTGTGCCATGCTCACCAGGAGTGAAATGCTATTTCCTTTAAATAATCCGTCTTCGGTCGGCATGTCTGAGGCAAAAAGCCGGATATGTTCAGAAACCAGGCTCGCGTGAAGCACGAGGTGCTTCATTTCCACCGGCAGATTGTCTGCATAAGGCGCGTCGCCCAGGTACTTAAAATGCAGCTCGCCCCCAAAGCACGACTGGTAAAATCGCATTGCCTCCTTGCAATTTCCATTAAAAGTCAGGAAGGGGTAAATGCTCATAGGATCGATGCGGTTCTTTACATTACAAAATTGCCGCAAACGCTTCAAAACAAACGGGTGTAAATACGCCTCTCTAAGGGGGAGAAAATGCCAGAGAGATTTTCCTATCTTTGAAAATCTAAATCTCTTAACCATGAAACACATTTCAGTATACGTGCCGCAAAGTGCTTATATGGAGGCCATTACTCCCGCGTACCGACTGTTCAACGCCGCCAATGACCTGGCTCAAACCATGGGTCAGGCCCCAATGTTTGAGGTTGAATTTGTAGGCCTCGAAAAGAGCATTAAAGCACAAAAAGGCGAATACACCACGCATGTTGACCGTCTGCTGAGCGAGGTGGAAGATACGGACCTCATTGTGATCCCGGCGTTGTGCGGCGAACTCCCCGGGGCGGTTGAAAAAAACAGGGAAGCGATCCCCTGGATTTTGCAAATGCATGACCGTGGTGCGGAGGTTGCGTCGCTTTGTCTGGGTGCATTTCTGCTTGGCGCTACCGGGCTTCTGAATGGAAAAAAATGCTCCACGCACTGGGCCTATTACAATGAGTTCAGGGACCTGTATCCGGACATCGAGATCGTCGACGGGTCCATTATCACCGACGAGGGAAAGATTTATTCCAGCGGCGGGGCGAATTCGCTCTGGAATTTACTGCTGTACCTTCTGGAAAAATACACCGACCGCGACCTGGCGATCCTAGCCGCGAAATTTTTCGCCATTGATATTGACCGGGACAACCAGCGTGCATTTACCATTTTCCGCGGACAAAAAGGTCATCCCGACAATGAGATCCGGGGGATTCAGGATTATATCGAAAATAATTATGCTGAAAAACTGAGTATTTTAGACCTGGCAGACATCGCAAATGTGAGCCGGCGGAGTTTTGAGAGAAGATTTAAAACCGCAACCAATAATACCATCAACGAATACGTGCGCCGGGTGCGGATAGAGGCGGCAAAACGCAGCTTCGAGGCCTCCCGCAAGAATGTGACCGAGGTTATGTTCGATGTGGGCTATACCGATACAAAGGCTTTTCGCGATGTTTTCAAAAAAGTAACCGGCCTTACTCCCGTCGAATACCGAAATAAGTACAGTAAAGAAAGCTGAGTTTTAACGTTAACATGTTCGAATTAGCCGGTGGCTAACTACGCCATTCGAATTTGCAGTCCATACGCAAATTTGCATTTCCCTGATAATAGGGATAACTTCAAAAAGGATCGACCATGTTCAAGCTTTCACTAATCGCGATTATTTACTTTATGTCTTCTACCGCCTACGAAATTGCAACGTTAATAGAAAAAATTGCTTACTCTGAGACAATAGATTGCGGCAGCATATCTCAAATAGAAGTATTCCGCCGCGTGCGCCTGGCAGTTACCCAATCGAACCCCGACAATGTAACCTTGCTGGCAGATAAAGAAACGGGTGATTTTGTGAGTCAGGGAAACCTGAATGTGACATTACCCCGTTCTGAAAGTTCACCGGGCGGCAGCTACCAGTTTAGGTACGTGTTGATCGTCGAATGCGTAAACCGCAAGTACCGCGCATCAATCAGCAGCATTGAATTTCAGGATAATGGACGCTTTATCCCTATCAAGAGTTTTAATCTGAAATCGGAAAAAGAACTGCAGTTGTTTTCAGCAGAGCTTGAAAACAAAATGAAGGGTATTTTGCTTTATCTTCAGGAAAATGTGAGGGACTACAAAACGTTCTGATCGCTTCATTAGAAACAAAAAATCCTGCAACCTGACAATTCATCGTCGGTTGCAGGATTTTTTTATGCCCCTTTCTCCGAAATCAGAGTGCGGGTTTGGAGTAATTTTTGGAAGCATCGTCCAGCACGAGAATCCAATCGTGACCGTAACCGGTTGTCGGCGGAGTATATTTTGTCACAGTCTGATTATCAAATGCGCCGGCATCATTGGTTTTGCCATTTTTCGGATCGTACCAGAATGCGGTCACCTGTTTGCCCGAGATTTTCCCCGGATTCACTGAAAACGATCTACCAGCAGCAGAATAAATGAATATGTAGTCATTTCCGCGGCTGGCCTGAATTCTCTCATGCGGTCCCAAATCACCTTCCACTACCACAGTTTGATCCGGAACGCGATCAAGTACGGGGCGGGATTCGATCAGCTTTCGCACGAATTTCATCTCATTTGCGCCTGGCAGGTTTAGTGCCTGCTGCCAGAAAATGTTAGGTCCATTCACTGCTTCACGGTTCGGAGAATACATTTGCCAGATATCATGACAGCCATATGTGTGTCCGAGAGCCCCTGCAAAAAGATCAAGATAGGCTGATTTCCTCACATCGAACGCACTGGAAGTCCCATTTTCCTTGGCATTGAAACACACCGGATGATCCTCATAGATCGGTTCGCCATCCAATACCGGCTTGATTAGCTGGCGATCATAAGACCTTTTAATGCTCACATAAACGGGTGAATCGCGGCAATGGCCGGTCTGGAACATATTGAAATCAAACCATTCATCATTGTGGAACCATTCACTCGAACCTTCCTTATTAGGCTGCGGGTGATACGTCATCAACGCTTTGTCACCGCCGCCTACACCCGCCTGAATGCCTGCCGCCATTGCCTTCCAAATCTCCACATCCCGCGTTCCCTGCCGTGGATTACGATCGCCGCCCAGTACCCAAATGATGTTTTTCTTACCCTTATACCGGCTCCCGAGCCACTTCCCATACACTTCTGCATTGGCCTCGTTAAACACCTCCGGCCCTTTTCCCCAGGTGGATTTAAAAACCTTATCGCCCCAGGTTGGCAGGAATGCGATTGTCAAACCATAATCCGCTGCCTTGTCAATGATGTAGTCAACATGCTTGAAATAAGCATCATTCGGTTTAGTCGGATCATTGCCGACCAAAGGCTTTTCTCCATACGCATTAGGTACTTCCAGCCCGTCAAACTCCGCGAGCGCAACCGCCTGGATCACCGTAAACCCCTGACTTGCGCGCTTTTTGAGATAGTAATCCGCATCTTCCCGATCGAGGCGATGGAACAACTCCCAGGCCGTATCCCCAAGCCAGAAAAACGGTTTCCCCTCTTTCAGAATATATCGCTTGTTGGTACTCACGGTGAAGGTTTGGGCGGGTAGCATGTAGCTGGAAAAAAGCAGCAAGACGAGTAAGCTGAGTCGGAGTGGTTTCATGGATTTATGATTAGCATTTCGTTTTGACCTATGTAAAGGAATGAAATCCAGTTGAATACCCATGTTCCGAGATACAATCGGCGTTAGACTGGTAATAATGCGGGTTTGGGTGGTTTTGCGTTGTTCAAATTGGGCGTTACAGGGCGAAACCGGGAATAATTTACAAGCGCAGTAGTTCTACATGAAAATTGCAATACAACTAAATATTTCACTCAAAATAGAAATAGTAGTTAAATATATAGTAAACTATATAGCAATCTACTATTCCGATCATTTTCAATTTGAGTAACACTATTATTATAAATTGAACGGCGAATTTACAATGAAATATTACATTAAATTCCAATTGAACAAATCAAAATACTTTTATAACCATTCAGTAATTCAAGAAATATTGAATTGCCGGATAACTATTTATCTGAATACAGGTGTGACTCCACTTTCGCATCACAATGCAAAGGATATCTCGAAAAAGATAAATTGTTAAAGAGAAATGTACCTAAAACGTCAATTTGGCGCAAAGAAAGCCGGGGCAGGACGAACAGGAGCTAATTCAAAAAAAGACCCCCATATGAATTGGCGTTACCCCAATTAATCATGATGTGACCACAAAAAACATAGTTATAGTTATTTGTATTTTACCTTCGATGTACAGAAATATACCTTACCAGCATAGGATGAACGATTGCTTCCTTTTACAATCAGGATCTGTTAAATGGTAAGTAATACATTGAGGAAAATCAAGCACCTTCCCACTAGATATATTTAGTTTAAAATTGAATGGACACAAAATTGTTTGACGTACCCATCCTGCTAGTCACATTTAAAAAGCCGGAAACAACATGTCACGTATTAGAGCAGATCAGAAAAATAAAACCAGCTAAATTGTACATTTTCTCAGATGCGCCTGCGTCTGGAAATGAAGAAGAAGTCGACCTCGTCGAAACCTGCAGGCACTTGCTTCACGATTCTCAAATCAACTGGAACTGCAAAGTTGAAAGGTGGTTCCCGGAATCGAATGTCGGCAGCGCCATTGGAATTCCATCTGCCATAAGCTGGGCTTTTGAAACTTGTGATAAGCTGATCATTCTGGAAGACGATTGCCTGCCGCACCCCACGTTTTTTTCGTTTTGCAAGTTTATGCTTGATAAATATCAAAGCAACGAAAGGGTCATGCACATCTCTGGTACTCAGTCAAATCCGGAAATACGTGTTGACCATGCTGATCATTTTTTCACGCGTGTGGGAAATACTTGTGGTTGGGCGACCTGGAAAAGGGCCTGGAATAAATATGATTTCTGGATGGAGCAATTGCCGGAAATGAAAAGCCAGCGGAAAATACAAAAAATATTCGGGGATGCTGAAATTGCAAAATACTGGCACGACCGCCTGGACAAGGTCTATGAAGAAACAAAAAAGAATAGCTGGGAACACCAATGGCAATATACTCTTTTTCAAAATTATGGCCTGGCAACTGTTCCAAATGTAAACCTCGTGAGCAATATCGGAATTTCAGATACTGATTCATATAATGATCACAGCAACGCACATTTTCATGAAACTAAACCGTGGAAAAATTTACAAACCGCAGTAAATCTTTCAATAGACAATGCCTATGAAATACAACATGCCCGAAGAACATTTCTAAAAAGAGAAACAGTTGGGACCCGACTCCTTAAAAAAGTTAAAAGTTTATTAACTACTACGTTTGCTGTTCCTTAGACCGCGTCCCTAAAATCTATTTTATCCCTCCTCAACTCTTGCAAACTCTACTCAACTATTATGAAAAATCCTTTCCTTGGAAATATTTCCAAAATAAATTTATGGGTTGATATACTCCTGCTTAACATTGCCTATTTTATTTCTGGTGCAGTTTTATTTAAAGGCTTATCTGCATTTCAGGATATTCAATACCTTAATATATTATTAATCGCAAATCTACTTTGGGTATTATGTATTTATCTGTTTAATGTTTACTCATTTGTATCTTCCAATCAGTACGGATACAGTTATTTTGGAAAGCTGATTCTTATGTGCGGCGTGCATTTCATTTTAATTGAAATCATACTTTATATCAGTGATAGTTCTAATGGTTTTAAAGAAAATCTTGTATTTACCGCTTTTGAGATTTTTGCTATCAGTGTGTTGCTGGTTCATATTGTGATCAAGAACATAATGGTTTACCTTCGGAAATTTGGATTTAATTTGAAACGGTATGCCATTATTGCGGAGGGGAACTTCGACAAACGGAGGGACCATTTTTACAAAAGCAACCAGGAAATCGGCCATCACTTTTGCGGGATATTCAACCTGAGGGGCAATTACGCACAGATAGATGCCCTGGAAAAATTCATTGAGGAAGAGCGTGTTGATTTCCTCTATTGCTACTTGTCTGAAATGAATAAGGGACAGATTACCAAGGTTTTAAAGCTGGCTGAAAGAAAGAGAACCCAGGTCAGGCTTATCCCGGATTTTCACGGCCTCCCAACGGGAAAGTTCAACTTTGGTCAACCGGATATGTATCCGATCATCCATGTAGAGACAAAACCTTTTTCAGGAATTAACGAGCAGTTAATTAAAAGAACTTTTGATCTCGTATTTTCATCGATTGTCATGATTGTAGGCTTGCCGGTGTTCCTTCTGATCATGGCAGCTGTTAAAATATCATCCAAAGGACCCGTGTTTTTTCTGCAGAAACGTACAGGAAGATGGGGTGAGACATTTAATATCATTAAGTTCCGGACCATGTATACCGATGCTGAGCGATATGGTCTGCAGCATTCACTTGGTGACAATGACCCAAGGATCACCCCAATCGGTTATTATCTCAGAAAAACCCGGCTGGATGAACTCCCGCAGTTCCTAAATGTATTAAAAGGAGAAATGTCCGTCGTTGGTCCGCGTCCGTTACATCAGTACGATGTTGATATGCTCATGAAAGAGGCAAGTCATGAATTCCAGAGGATGCTGACAATCAGACCTGGTATTACATCGATCGGGCAGATAAAGGTTGGATATGCGACAAACTCATCGGAAAACCTTACCCGATTGAAATATGACATGGTATATCTGAATACATATAGTTTATTGAAGGATGTCTATCTGATTTTCCTGACCATTCAGGTGGTTTTGCTTGGTAAAGGAAGATAATGCAGCAAAACCAATCCCATTTCTGAATATCCCGAAAGGTTTCTCCCCCGAAACTTTTCTTTTAAGAAACCTGCGCCTACTTTTAAACAAAATAGAAGTGAAAAGCGGGTTTCTTAAAATTTTATACATGAAAACTACATTATTACTGGTTTTTTCTCTCTGCCTGATTGCATTTCGGCCGACTTTTAGTCAACCCCCGAAAAAGACGTTACCAAGAATTGCCATTGCCGGGCTTGGGATCGAATCGAGTACATTTTCACCTGCATTAACGACCGAAGAAGCATTTCATGCCCGGTATGGAGACGACGTTTTCACTTCTTATCCTTTTATGGCAGCCGATTCGGGATTGCGCGCGAGGGCTACCTGGCTGCCCGCATTAGTGGGCAAGTCGCTCCCGGGCGGCGCGGTTACCAGGGAAGCTTATGAGTCACTCGTCAAACAAACGCTGGATTTGCTGAAAAAGAATGGTCCGTATAACGGGCTCTTTTTTGACATTCACGGCGCGATGAGTGTTGTGGGGCTTGATGATCCCGAGGGTGATTTCATCGTCCGGATCCGCGAGGTGATCGGGAAGAAAACCATCATTTCTACTTCCATGGACCTTCATGGAAACGTTTCATGGCGGCTCGCACAAAACACCGACCTAATCACCTGCTATCGAATGGCCCCGCACGAGGATGCCATGCAAACAAAGAAACGGGCGGTTTCTAACCTTCTTTCGCGCATTGAAAGCGGAAAAGGAAAGCCCGCATTTAAAGCATACATACCGATACCCGTTTTGTTGCCAGGTGAAAAAACCAGTACGCGCATTGAACCAGCAAAAACCATTTATGCGGCTGTCGCCCCTGCATCTGTACAAAAAGGAATTATCGATGCGGCGATGTGGGTTGGTTACGCCTGGGCCGATGAGCCACGAAACCACGCGGTGGTAATGGTGACCGGTGACGACAAACAGGCTGTAACGAGTACGGCTGAAAAACTGGCGGGCAGCTTTTGGAAGGTCCGGAAGGATTTCGCTTTCGTGGCCCCCACCGGCGATCTGAAACAAAGCCTGGACCAAGCCATTGCAAGTGACAAGCACCCCTACTTCATCAGCGATTCGGGCGACAACCCTACCGCAGGTGGCGCGGGTGACGTAACCTGGACATTGACCGAAATCCTGAAACGTCCTGAGTTTAAATCGGAGAATGGGCCTTCGCTGATTTACGCTTCCATTCCCGGGCCCGAATTCGTCGAAAAGGCGGTGGCTGCGGGAGTTGGCGGGAAAGTGGATGGTTTGGCCGGGGCAAAAGTGGATGCCCGTTTTGCACCGCCGATACGTTTGGCAGGTACCGTCACGGCCATTCAACACGGTGACCGCAATGCGGAAACGGAGGTTGTAGTGAAAGTAGGAAGTGTGTCGGTGATTGTAACGAAAAAACGCAAACCGTATCACCGCGAAGGTGATTTTACCAGGTTAAATCTGAATCCGCGAAAAAGCGACATTGTGGTGGTGAAGATCGGTTACCTGGAACCTGAGCTTTATAACATGCGTGCCGACTGGATTTTGTCACTGACCCCGGGCGGCGTCGATCAAAATCTGGAAAGACTGGATTACAAGAGAATCAAACGTCCGATGTTTCCACTGGACAAAGACATGAAAGAACCGGATCTGAAGGCGCAACTGGTGCCTTCGTCCGAAAGTAAATAACAGCATTGCTTCTTCCTTTTTTTGCCGGGGCTTTTTCCAAAGCTCCGGCTTTCTTTTTCTTCACATTATCTCTCCCGAGTTGAGCGATTTTTCCATTTAGTTCGTGATTAACGATTAATGATATACCCTGAAAAAGATCCGTTGCACGCCGGAATTGGCAATCGATTTTCTCAGGGTTCAGGCTGTCGCGTATATCTGGTACCGGTTTGGCAACCTGTTCCGTTTGGCAGGTGGTTTGACACTCAAAATGGCCTTACCGCTTAATAAATTGAACTTTAACGGAATTGATTATACTATTTTATCTAAGATATTTGACCAATCCGATGTCTACCTGCCTCCCGTGCTGATCATTTGTAAAGAGTGAACCAGCGCCATCAGGCCAACTTAACCCACATCATTTTGACCCAATTTGAAATCCCGTTTGCGGGACAGGGATTGCTTTGCCTTTATTTTTTCCACCATAAACTTTTACCCAATGAAAACTTCCACATCAAAGTTTATTGTACAGGTTTTAAACCAACAAAAAGGAGTCGAAAATGCGACAGTCAGACTCGATGCTGACGGCGAAACCATCCGTTTGAACAACGTCGACAAAAAAGGTCGCTATACCTCGGAACGGGAGATACCGAGAGGCACCTACACGATCAGGGTTTCCCGGAAACCGTTTGAAGATGAAGAAAGGATGGTAGAAGTAAACGGAGACTCGCAAACGGAGGTTTTCATACTTCGTGAAAAAGGGCAGCCATTTTATTATCGGGGAAAAATGAAAGTTCCATTCACGCCGGATGAAAACAGGATTGCTATTTTCATTCCAGACAAATTAACCCGGGAGAAAAATGATCAGCGAAGGTTTAATGAGAATGAAAAAATAGAAGTCGCCAGAAAGCTGGCTGAAAAATATGAGCTGAGAATTGAGCAAGAATCATCGCAGATCCGGGACGGTCTGCTGGTATGCTACGCCCCTGATGCCGCATCCATGAATTCCATTAGAGAAAATATCCATGCTGAAATGCCCAACGCAGCCCTGCCGATCATAAAGCTGACTGAAACTGGCGCGGCTATGCTCACCAATGAAGTGATGGCCAAATTCGAGGAGCACATTACAAAAGAGCAGGTTGAAGGCATTGCAGCTGAAAACGGATTTGTTGTAAAACGTAAAATTGCCGCATTAGGGAATTTATATCACCTCACATCGGGGAAAGCACCTTCTTACGAAATTCTGGGGCAGATCAACCGGCTCGCAGAATTGGAGGAAGTTGTTTTTGCAGAACCGAACCTGGCAACCACGGTTGAGGAAGATGCCATTACGCCAACTGATTTCCTGTTTCCCGAACAATGGGACCATCAGATCATCAACACGCCCGATGCCTGGCAGTTTCTGCGGAATACCAACGTAAACCATACTTTCGGAAGTCCGGATGTGATTATTGCGGTGGTGGACGCGGGTGTGGACCCGAACCATCCGGATTTAAATGGGACTGTCTCAAACGGCAGCTCAAAGATTTACCAGGCATTCGATTTTGCCAATATGGTTCCTAATAACAACAGCCTGGATAGCGGTCATGGAACCTCGTGTGCAAGTGCCGCCGCTTCGCTCACAAACAACCCTTCGGCAGTTGCAGGTGTGAACGAGGGAACCGCCGGAATCGCAGGGAACAGCCGGATATTGGCGATAAGAAGAGCCGGTACCGAGGCCGACTACGCGAATATTTACCTCTGGGCAGGCGGCTTCGACCCGGATAGCGACGACGATGACTTTCCTGCCCAGATCAACCCCGGGGCACATGTGATATCCAGTAGCATCGGCATCACTTCGGCCATAGGAAGCCCGACCAGCGGAACCATGGCAGCGGTTTTTGACCGGCTCACAGACGATGGGCGCGATGGCAGAGGTACATTATTGTTTTTCTCGGCGGCAAACAATGGCAACGACAACGACATCACGTTTGAAAGGCCGTGGGGGATGTACGAGCGGTGTTTTTCAATCGCAGCTTCCACACTGGCCAATGACGGTACCACGGAAATCAGCGCACCTTACACGAATTACAGCTCCCGAACTTCCATTTGTGCGCCAAGCCAGGATGAATTTGTGGGCGGTGCGGCATTGCACAATCCTACATTTAACTATGGAACGTTCACAGCCACGCCCACAACAAGCCCCGAGGGTAACGGCACGGTGGGAAGGCCGACAGTCACCTCCATTTTATTGTCCAATGCAAATGCGGGAAATACCGTCATAACCTTGGGAAGTGTTGCCGGCGCAGCGGTAGGCCAGGCCATTCTGATCGGAACACCCGGAACGGCCGATACCGAAGGCAATGTAATTACCGCAGTAAATGCGGGGGCCAGTACGGTTACGCTGGCAAACGGCCTTTTGAATGATCACAACACCGGCACAACAGTTTCTGTCTCGGCACGGGATTACCGCAGCAATTTTGGCGGAACCTCCTACTCCACACCCGTTTGCGCCGGCACAGCTGCATTAATGCTCTCGGCAAATCCGCAGCTTACCTGGACGCAGGTCAGAGATATCCTGTATAATACGGCCATTAAGATCAACCCCGGAGAAACCGATGCCGACGGACGGTGGCAGGATGTGAATGGAAACTTCTCCAATTCGCCAGCCTATAATGGCAATCCGTTTTTCAGTGAGTTCTATGGGTTTGGCCGGTTGGATACGGGTACCGCAGTCAGGCAGGCTGGCTGGGATATTGAGCTGGTGACACCTGCATTGGACTTTAACGATGTTCCGGCCGGGGATACTGCCGCGCGGGCTGTGAGGTTTAATGTAAAAAGCCTTTGGCCGACCAATTTCAGCATGACAACACCCGGCAGTCCGTTTACGGCACTTTCTACGACAGAATCCATCGGTGCCTCGGCGGACGCAGATCTGGCGCGGGAAGTGTATTTCTGGGTAACTTATACGGGTACAACTGCCGGGGACGAGATCACCATGGCGGATGGCATAAGTGTAACGGTACAGAATCCGGAAACAGAACAACAATGGACAATCCCGATCACAGCTAATGTCATTGAAAAAGAAACGGCGGCCATTATGCTCTGCCTCGACCAGTCGGGAAGTATGGCTGCCCAGTCGGGTATCGGCACCACAACCCGGATGGATATTCTGAAGTTCTCCGCCAACATCATGATCGACGTGCTGCATGAAAACAACGGTCTGGGAATTGTTGCTTTTGACCATGATCCGTATGATGTTTTGGATTTCACCGGCCCGGTCGGTCCGCCGCCCACACCTTCCAATCCGTTTGAAGCCGGACGTTCCGCTATGCATCAGGCCATCGACAATTTTGCATTTAATACAAATGGCTTTACCGCCATCGGGGACGGAATCGAACGCGCGATACTTCGGCTTAACCCGGTGAGCACATACGATTCCAAGTCGATCATCGTGTTTACGGACGGGCAGGAAACTGATCCCAAATACATCAGCGATATTGCCGACCAGATTACCGACCGCATGTTTGCGATCGGGCTTGGGAAAGCAAATGCAATTAATCCGGCAACGCTGAATGAGATTACGAATGCAAATGAAGGCTACATGCTGCTGGCCGATAACCTCGGCGAGGACAGTGTTTTCAAGCTGGCAAAATACTTTCTTCAGATCCAGGCCGGTGTGAATAATGAAGATGTGGTGGTAGATCCGGATGGGACGCTTTATGGTGATCAGGTACATAAAATTCCATTTTTAGTGAACGATGCAGACATCCGGGTGGACGTGATCACCATGATCCCCCACCCTTCGCTGGTTGATTTTTACCTGGAAACACCCAGCGGTCAGATCGTAAAGCCCGCTGATGCCTACACGACACCGGGACTTACCTACGGAATCGGGAATAATGTCGCCTACTACCGGATGAGCCTGCCCCTCCCGATCGGAACACCGGAAAAGGAGGGAAAATGGAATGCGGTACTAACCATCAACCGGAAATACAATTCAAAGCATGGTTTCGATAAATATGCCAATCGGAGCTATTCAGCGGCGACAGCCGACCAGGGAAAAGTACCTTATAGCCTGCTGGTACATTCCTATTCCAACCTGAAAATGAAGACACAGGTGGTTCAGGAACATTACGAGCCAGGGGCTTTGCTCACGATCAACGTATCGCTCACGCAATTCGGCATTCCTCTCAACAAACCCTGCAAGGTAACCGCCTACATTACGCTGCCGGATCATTCCACCGAGACTTTAATCCTTACTAATGCAGGAACCGGCAAATACAGCGGAAAACGGATCGCAGACCAGCCCGGATATTACCAGATCCGGGTGAAAGCGGACGGGCATTCTCTTCGTGGCAAACCCTTTACCAGAGAACAGATCCGAAGTGCGTCATGCTATCGAGGCGGTAATCAGCCCTCACCTTCGGGCGGAAACGACCCCGGAACTGATGAAAAATGGTGTAAACTTCTTAAATGCCTGCTGAGTGAAAAGAACATTTCTCAGGAATTCAAAAAGCGGTTGAAAGAACAAGGAATTAATATCGATGGCATGCTGGAATGCATTCAGTCGCTTTGTACCAAAAAACGGGGCAAGGCCGCGACCGTGATCGCGAATGAAAAGCTACGTTCCCAATATGCCTCACTGATCCAGGTGTATGACGAGTTGATGAAGGAAGACCAGGGATAACCGACCGTCTCTATTGGTAAATGGGGCTCCGGCGGAGCCTCCTGTTTCTAGAAAATGATTGTGCGAAATAAATGGGGCTCCGGCGGCCTCCTGTTTCTAGAAAATGATTGTACGAAATAAATGTGGCTCCAGCGGAGCCTCCTGTTTCAAGAAAACGCGGTGGAATGAAAAAACGCGGCTCCGTAGGTGCCTCCTGAAACCCGCAAAAAAACAGGAGGCCCCGCTGGGGCCATTATTATCAATGTGGATGCTTTCTAGAAACAGGAAGCCGCTCTGCGGCTGAATAGGAGATATTTTTCCCTAGTTAACATCATGGAAGCAAATGAACGTTGAGATACTACGGGGACGAAATAGAAACAGCTCCGGGGGAGCTCCCTGTTTCTAGAAAATGATTGTACGAAATAAATGGGGCTCCGGCGGCCTCCTGTTTCTAGAAAATGATTGTACAAAATAAATGGGGCTCCGGCGGAGCCTCCTGTTTCTAGAAAACGAGGTGGAATGAAAAAACGCGGCTCCGTAGGTGCCTCCTGAAACCCGCAAACAAACAGGAGGCCCCGCTGGGGCCATTATTATCAATGTGGTTGCTTTCTAGAAACAGGAAGCCGCTCTGCGGCTGAATGGGAGATGTTTTTCCCTAGTTAACATCATGGAAGCAAATGAACGTTGAGGCACAACCGGGACGAAATAGAAACAGCCCCAGCGGAGCTACCTGTTTCTAAAAAATGATTATACAAAATAAATGTGGCTCCGGCGGAGACTCCTGTTTCTAGAAAATGATTGTACAAAATAAATGTGGCTCCCGCGGAGCCTCCTGTTTCTAGAAAATGATTGTACAAAATAAATGGGGCTCCGGCGGAGCCTCCTGTTTCTAGAAAATGATTGTACAAAATAAATGGGGCTCCGGCGGAGCCTCCTGTTTCTAGAAAACGAGGTGGAATGAAAAAACGCGGCTCCGTAGGTGCCTCCTGAAACCCGCAAAAAAACAGGAGGCCCCGCTGGGGCCATTATTATCAATGTGGATGCTTTCTAGAAACAGGAAGCCGCTCTGCGGCTGAATGGGAGATGTTTTTCCCGGGTTAACATCATGGGAGCAAATGAACGTTGAGATACAACCGGGACGAAATAGAAACAGCCCCGGCGGAGCTACTTGTTTCTAGAAAATGATTGTACGAAATAAATGGGGCTCCGGCGGAGCCTCCTGTTTCTAGAAAACGCGGTGGAATGAAAAAACGCGGCTCCGTAGGTGCCTCCTGAAACCCGCAAAAAAACAGGAGGCCCCGCTGGGGCCATTATTATCAATGTGGATGCTTTCTAGAAACAGGAAGCCGCTCTGCGGCTGAATAGGAGATGTTTTTCCCGAGCTAACATCATGAGAGCAAATGAACGTTGAGATACAACCGGGACGAAATAGAAACAGCCCCAGCGGAGCCTCCTGTTCTAGAAAATGATTGTACAAAATAAATGTGGCTCCGGCGGAGCTACCTGTTTCTAGAAAATGATTGTACGAAATAAATGGGGCTCCGGCGGAGCCTCCTGTTTCTAGAAAACGAGGTGGAATGAAAAAACGCGGCTCCGTAGGTGCCTCCTGAAACCCGCAAAAAAACAGGAGGCCCCGCTGAGGCCATTATTATCAATGTGGATGCTTTCTAGAAACAGGAAGCCGCTCTGCGGCTGAATGGGAGATGTTTTGCATGGTTGACAACCCGGGAGGAAATGAACGTTGAGGCACAACCGGGACGAAATAGAAACAGCCCCAGCGGAGCTACCTGTTTCTAGAAAATGATTGTACAAAATAAATGTGGCTCCCGCGGAGCCTCCTGTTTCTAGAAAATGATTGTACGAAATAAAACACGATCCGAGATCCAACGATTCGTTAAAATCCGTTGCAAGAAATTCAACCATTTTTAGCCCAGCAGTTTAACCAAACAATTACGCAATTCGTGTCTTCAATTAATCAGTTTGAGCAGATGCCGATTTCCCGGATCTCACGGTGCAGCTAGTTTTGGATCATCATTTTAAACGATCCAACTTTTGTAGCCATGAAAATTAAGTTTTTTACCATCGCAGTCTCCACTTCTCTCCTAAGCCTGCTCGTCGCATGTAATGAAGATGAAGCTCCCGCACCGGCGCCTCCCGTACAAACCACCATTAAAGCCGACGCCGGAACCGACCAGGATATCCTGCCTAATCAGATGGTTACCCTGGACGGCACCGCCTCAAAGGGCGCCGACGCAAAAACGTTCAGCTGGACATTAATCAAAAAACCTTCGAACAGCAACATTACCCTTTCGCAGACTTCTACTTCAAAACCAACATTTACACCGGATATCGTCGGATATTACGAAATGGAGCTGACGGTTTCCAGTGGTACTGAAAAAAGCACAGACCGTGTCCAGGTGAAAGCCGAATATCCGACACCCATCATTATTGAGCAGGATATCAAAAGCGACACCCGACTTTTCGACCGCATTATTGATCCTACAAAACCGGATTACATTGTAAAAAAGGATATTGCCGTTTATTCGGCGCTCAGCATCGATCGCGGCGTAGCCGTGGCATTCGAAAGAGACAAAGCGCTGAATATTGAAGAAAAAGGAAGCGTGGTAGCCGACGGCGTGGCCGAACAGCGAATCCGGTTTACAGGAATGGAATTGCAAGCCGGATTTTGGGCAGGGATCAAATTGTTCTCGCCAAGTACTGCCAATTCCCTCGCATTTACAGACATCGAATTCGCTGGAAGCCGCATTGCATTTACAAATACGAAAGCCGGACTCGCACTTTTTGGAAATAACAAAGCGCAGCTGGCGATCACCGACAGCAAATTTACCAGCAACGGCGGTTATGGTTTGTACGTGCAAAACGGCTCCGTACTGAGGAAATTTGAAAGAAATGCATTCAGCAAACAGGTTGAAGCACCGATGCTCATCGACGCATACAATGCGACTTTGCTCGACGCTGCTTCCAAATTCACAGGTAACAATGGCCGCGACGCGGTGGAGATCAACTCCTCGGACATCCGCGGGACGCAGGAAGTGAGCTGGCCTTCATTTGCAGACAAAACTCCGTATCGTCTGCTCGGTAACATGGCGGTGGAAGCAGGTTGGAGCCTGAAACCCGGCGTGACCGTGGAAGTGGCCCGGGATGCCATGATCAGCATTAACCGGAATGGGTATCTTTCAGCAAAAGGCACAAAAGAAAACAAAGTGACGATCAAAGGATCTTCTCAAAATGCCGCGCACTGGAAAGGTCTGATCATTTACTCGGTGAGTGCATTGAATGAACTGGACCATACTGAAATTATCGGGGCTGGAAGTGCGGTGATCGTGTCGGGGCAGAGATCAGCTGTGACCACTTACGGACGTGGTGCCAAACTCATGGTGAAAAATAGCAAAATCACGAAAAGCGGTGGCTACGGCATCATGTATACGTCGGATGCGGAACTGAATTCTGACGCGGCAACCACCAATACGTTCGAGAGCAATGCGCAATCGGATTTGCATAAACTCTGAACGAGCCAGAGATTGAGGCAATGCCCAGACCTTTCTAAAAATCGGCCTGGGCTTTTTTTGGTCAGTGGAGTTTTCCCACCGGACCTCAACATTAGGGTTTAAAGTCCAGCCCATTTGGTTATTCTTTGACGAGGTGTCTGGTTTCGGAGATTTTGGTCGCCTGGTTCACTATGCGGATCGTGTATGTACCGGCCGGATGGTTTTCCAGATTGATCTCAATATCATTTTCAGACCTTATCCTTTTTGTAAAAATGACTTTCCCCGACGTGCCGCGCAATGTAATTAGACATTCATCCTTCAAGCTTTTTACATTAAAAATCCCCGTCGACGGATTTGGAAAAATGGTAATGCTGCTGCCGGCATCACTCAAACCGGCACGTACTATTTTGCTGAACTGATAACTACCATCCTGATCGGCGATTTTCAGACGGTAAAAGTTTTCACCGGACATCGGCTGGTTGTCACGGAATGAATACGTGTGTTCTATACCGGCGTCAGGCAGGGTAGCGATGTTTTCGAACTTTCTTCCATCCTTGCTTCGCTGAAGCTGGAATTCTTTGAAATTATGTGCGGAAGCCATCCTCCATTCCAGTATTACGCTCAGATTTTCTGCCTTAGCCCTGAAATACGCAAGTTGCACAGGCAATGGATCGTTCGGGTTTGTTATTTTGGATAAAGTACCGTTTAAAAATGAGAGGACGTACAACTCGCCTGCGTGATCTTCCCCAAACGAGATGAGCGACGAATAACTAAGTCCCGCCGGAAAGGTCCCGACTCCCGCCGGACTGATTAAGCCGATTTTACCAGATTGATAGTCACCAAAAAAGTAATAACCATTTAATGAGCCATACTTGGAGCCCCGGTAAACATACCCGCCCATGACCGATGCACTATTGCCGCCATTGTTGGCAAATCCTGGATATATGTGTTTTGGAGGCGTATAACTAGTGCCGGGAGCACAATGCGACGCATTATAAGTTCAGTGGCTTCCAGACAATTCCAACCGAAATTGGGCGCCGAGCCGTCAAAAGGATATTTTAAATAATTCACCTCTTCCCAGGCATCCTGCCCATTATCTCCGAGCCAAAGATCTCCGGTGGAGCGGTCGAAACTGAAACGCCAGGGATTTCGCAGGCCCAATGCGAAGATTTTGGTCAGGATATTTTCGGCGGGCGACGCGCTTTTCATGTCCAGCCTCAATATTTTACCAAAAACCTTGCTCATATTTTGCGAATTGTTGTCTGGGTCGCCGATATCGCCACGGCTACCCGGTCCATTATCGCCCGTTGAAACGTACAGATATCCGTCCTTCCCAAATGCAATATCGCCACCACGGTGTCCGCCAAGCACATTCTCATAAGGTATCGTCAGGATTTTCACTTCGGAACCGGCGTCCGCCAGATCAGCATTGGAAGGTGAGCGTTTGAATTCTGACAACTGCACCTCCGTGCTGTTTTTCAAGACATACAAAACATAGAATTTACCCGAAACCTGAAATTCCGGCGCAAATGCTATACTGAATATTCCTGCCCACTCAGGATCATTGATCTTGCCGCTGATATCGAGGAACGGCTCCGGGATAACATTTCTGTTTTTAACAATCCTGATCTTCCCGCCAATCTCCGCCACGAAGAGTCTGGCATCACCAGCATGCGCAACTTTTACCGGTCGTGTAAAACCGGGAACGAATGCTTCTATGGCCGGATCTGGCTGGGCCAATGAATGCAAACTTCTTAACAATGCAAATGCAATGAGCCAAACTGAGAAATAGCGATGCCCCATATATTAGATTGACATTAGTCCACTGAACCGCAAATCATCTTAAAAATCCGAAGGTATCGCTGCAGTTGTCTGCCGGACAACCTACTCCGCCAAACGCTTTAACATCTTTAACCTCCATCATTTCAACTTGTTGATTACGCTTTGAAGTTAGTTAATCTGAGGCAGGTCTATATCAAATATCAATCCATTAAAACAAAAGAAGACGGCTTTGTGAATTTCCACATTGGCATGGAACAAGTTTTGCATGTAACCTTATAAATCTTAAACAAACTAATATCATCATGGATCAAGGTACAGGCTCTGAGCCAAAATTTAAAACCAAAACGTCTGCAGGTGCGGAACCTGCTCTCATGGAATTATTTGTAGACAGTCTGCGGGATATTTACTGGGCGGAAAATCACCTCGTGAAAGCACTTCCCAAAATGATCAGATCTGCTACCTCGGAAAAATTGGCGAGCACCATTGAAAACCATTTGGCAGAAACCATTGAGCACGTTAGTCGTCTGGAACGCGCATTCAGCCTTTTGGGATTAGAAGCAATTGCCAAAAAATGCGACGCAATGGAAGGTCTCTCGAAAGAAGCGGAAGGCATTGTTGAAAGCACCGACGAAGGTACCGCAACAAGAGATGTCGGCATTATTCTGGCTTCACAAAAAGTAGAGCATTACGAAATTGCTACCTACGGCGGACTTGTCCAGCTGGCGTCTACGCTTAATCTGGCAGACGTTGCAGAGATTCTGGCACAAACGCTGAGCGAAGAAAAAACGGCTGATCAGCTTTTGACCGAAGTTGCGGAAAACGATATCAACTACAAGGCTTCCGAAGAAGCCTGATTTAACCCTCATACTACAATATGGCTACTGAAAAGGACTCAGATAAGACTCAACAGCAGGAAAATGATAAGACAACCCAGCTCTCAGGAAATACCTCGGACAGTACAAACGAGCTGATGAAAACCAATACGGGCTTACCCATTAACGACGATCAGAATTCGCTGAAAGCAGGGGAACGTGGCCCGTCACTTCTCGAAGATTTCATTCTCCGGGAAAAAATAACGCATTTTGACCATGAGCGCATTCCCGAACGCGTTGTGCATGCCCGCGGCTCAGGGGCACATGGTGTTTTTAAAGTATATGAGTCAATGGCTTCGGTCACGAAGGCACATTTCCTAAGTGATCCTTCGCTTGAAACGCCGGTTTTCGTACGGTTTTCAACGGTTGCGGGTTCTCGCGGATCGACGGACCTGGCACGGGATGTGAGAGGTTTTGCCGTAAAATTTTATACGCAGGAAGGCAACTTTGATTTGGTGGGAAATAATATACCCGTCTTCTTTATTCAGGATGCGATCAAGTTTCCGGACCTGGTACATGCCGTTAAACCGGAGCCGGACAGTGAAATGCCCCAGGCAGCTTCTGCACACGATACGTTCTGGGATTTCATTTCGCTTATGCCCGAATCGGCGCATATGATCATGTGGGTAATGAGCGACCGCGCCATACCACGGAGCTACCGCATGATGGAAGGTTTCGGCGTACATACATTCCGGTTTGTAAATGCCGAAGGTGTTGCGAGTTTTGTAAAATTCCATTGGAAACCCTTACTGGGTGTGCATTCCGTGGCATGGGACGAAGCTCAGAAGATTTCCGGAAAAGATCCGGATTACCACCGACGCGATCTTTGGGATGCCATCGAAAGCGGGAATTTCCCTGAATGGGAACTTGGAGTACAGATCATACCGGAGGAAGACGAGTTCAAATATGACTTCGACCTGCTGGATTCGACGAAACTTGTCCCCGAGGAACTCGTTCCGGTCCAACGCATCGGCAAGTTGACCCTGAACCGAAACCCGGACAATTTCTTTGCTGAGACAGAACAAATCGCCTACCATTTGGGACACATTGTTCCCGGAATCGATTTCACGAACGATCCGTTGCTGCAGGGAAGGTTGTTTTCTTATACGGATACCCAGCTTTTGCGTTTGGGAGGCCCGAATTTTCAGGAAATCCCGATCAACAGGCCCATTGTTCCGGTTCATAATAACCAGCGGGATGGTTTCATGCGGCAAACCATCAATCGTGGAAAGGTAAGTTACAGCCCAAATTCGCTCGGTGACAACTACCCGGCGCAGGCAAAAGCTTCCGAGGGCGGCTATACCACCTATCCCGAACGGATAGATGCCCGCAAAATCCGGGCGAGGAGCAAGAGCTTTTTTGACCATTTCAGTCAGGCAAAAATGTTTTTCAACAGCCAGGCTGATTTTGAGAAAAACCACATTATCGACGCACTAAGCTTCGAGCTTGGCAAAGTGAAAACGGTTGCGATCCGTGAACGCATGCTGGGAATATTGTCCATGATCGACAAGGGTTTAGCTAGTGAAGTGGCATTTGCGCTGCGGATACATGTTCCACAAGACCCGGAATTGCCGGTTAACCATAGCATTCCAGCCGATGGCGATCCCGCTGATTATGATTCGTTTACATTTGAAACGGCCATTACGAGCTCAGAAGCTCTCAGCATGGCTAATACCGTGAAAGACAGTATCAAAACCCGGAAGATTGCATTCCTGGCGGCCGACGGCGTGGACGAAAAATCACTGACAACCGTGAAAGATGCATTGGAAGCGGCAGGTGCTGTTGTGGAGGTGATAGCGCCGAGACTTAACTACATCATTGCTTCAAATGATGCACAGATCCCGGTACAGCATAGCTTTCTTACAGCGGCGTCTGTTTTCTACGATGCCGTTTACGTTCCTGGAGGTACCAACAGCGCCGCCACCATTGAGGCGGAGGCTGATGCAGTCCATTTTCTGAACGAGGCATTTAAGCATTGCAAAGCTGTAGCGGCCGACGCAAATGCGTTGCAGGTAATTGAAGCCACCTATTTTAGCAGAATGCTCCCGTCCGAATTTTCAGACAAAGCCATTTTGCAGGAAGGTCTGATCATCGGGGACGATCCCGCGCTGGTTGCTGATAAATTTATATTGGCAATTGCCCAGCACCGGTTTTGGGACCGCGAGAAACCCCGGAAAATCCCGGCTTAACCTGATTTCAAAAGCGCTGCAAGATCTTTCTTGCGGCGCTTTTTCCTTAAACGGTCGTTGCCGCAATCCAATCCTTCACCACGCCGATCAGGTCCGATTCCCGATTTTCCACATCTTGCATTGTTTTAAATGTCGCAATGGCCCGGTCATTTTCGCGCCACGCCAGCATTCCGGATTGATCCGAAATCAGTCTGTCACCGGGTTGCTCCTTCACTTTGGCGCCGCGATGGAATATTAGTTGAATAACCTTCGGCGGCAGGATTTTCATGGTGATCCGGTCTTCTTCGCCGAACGAGTAATTGGGCCCGTTCCATTTGATATTTTCAGACAAACCAACTTCTGTACCCAGGATCAGCGCACGCAGTCGTTCTATTTCTGACCTGAACGGGTGATTCAGATCGTCTAAAAATTTAGTAACCTTCTCATTCGCAACATTAACTGGCTCGTTCATAAGACTCATTTCGTATTAATTAAATACTGCCGGATCATCGGAATTCTGTCCGGCGGCCACATCAAAAGTAACTAAGTAGCAGACGATCGCGCAGTGCCGGACCGGCCAAATAAGGTGTGCATTTGTGACAAGTTTGGTTCAATGTACCATCAGCACATTCGGCTTGTCGCAATGCGAAATGCGCTTCGGTCCCGGGATAAATGGAAATTGCCTATCTTGGTGGAAAAGAAAGAATAAAGCCTACCAAGCCGATTATGAAGCCATCCATTGCCGTTTTGCCGTTTATAAACCTGAACAATGATCCCGAAGAAGAATATTTTAGTGACGGGGTCACCGAAGAGATCATTAATGTATTAAGCCGTGTGCCTGGTTTGCAAGTTGCGGGACGGACTTCCTCCTTCACTTTCAAAGGAAAGACGGAAGACCTGAGATGGATCAGCGAGCAGCTCCATGTGCACCACATTCTTCAGGGAAGTATTCAGAGTGTGGGTAACCAGCTGCTTATCCATGCGCGGCTGGTGCATGCTGCCGACGGCGATGAGATATGGTCGGAGAAGTATGACCGGGAAATGGACGATATTTTTGACATTCAGGATGAAATAGCGCTGGCAATTTTGAGTGCCGTGAAAGTACAGTTACTCGGAGAAGAACCTGCCATTACCTTTAAGAGATATACCAATAATAAAGAAGCCTACCAGCTGTATCTGCGCGGACGGTTTTACCACAATAAATTTGCCGGAAAGGACGAGCACCAGAAAGCGATCAGCTATTTCGAATCTGCACTTGCGCTGGAACCTACCTACGCGATTGCCTACGCCGGGATTGCTTCGTGTTATCTGAATATGTGGTTTTACAGGCATATGCCTGCTAAAAACGCATTGCCGCTTCTGAAAAAGGCAACGGAGCAGGCACTTGCCCTGGATAATGGTATTGCCGAAAGCTACCTGGCCCTGGCCCGGATGCAGATGCTTTATGAATGGGACTTCACCAGTGCCTCCGCTACTTTTAAAAAAGCATTGGAACTCAACTGGAATACAGCCGATTTACACGGCCAGTACGCCCTTTATTCCGCACTCACCGGCAATTATGCGGAAGCAGTATCACAAATTTCGCTGGCCTTGTCGCTCGAACCATTTTCTCTGATCAATCATTTTTACGCAGGGTACGTATATTGGATATCGGAAAATTTCGAGAATGCAGTGGCGCAGGGAAGGAAACTGGTAGAACTCGATCCGTCATTCTGGGGCGGGCATATGATCACCGGCCTCAACTTAATCACTTTAAAAAACTATGCGGAAGCCCAGGAAGCGTTGGAAATGGCACTGGAAATCAACTACAATGGCATTACCCTCAGTGCCTGCGGCGTGTTGTTCGGATTGTCCGGCGAACCGGAAAGCGCCCACGACATACTCACTCAAATGGTGTCTCTGAGTAAAACCCAGGTAGTTGCTAATTATGATATGGGCATTGTTCACGCATCTGTCGGCGAGGCAGATACCGCTCTGGGTTATTTCAAAACAGCAATCGACCTGCACGAGCCGCCTATGCTGTTTTTCAAATTTATTATCAGGGACTGGCTCTCCGGTGACCGGCATGATGCCCGTTACGAAGCTCTGGTCTACGAAGTGACGGGGTGAAATTCCAGGTTATTGCCAATGTTTATTGATGATCTGATTCTATACTGCGCCCCTCAACATGTTTAAAATAAAATCAGTCCCTCAGCCACTTACAATCCTGATGGTTGCCATTGTGCTGGCTGCGCTCGCAACCTGGCTGTTGCCGGCGGGCCGGTATAGCAAGCTGTCGATGGTGGGTAACAAATCGTTTTCGATGACCACTGCGACGGGCGACACACTTTTGCCTTTAACCCAGGAAACACTGGACCGGCTTGGCCTGCGGATTTCCATTAGCAAGTTTGTAAATGGAGAAGTGCTCAAACCGGTGTCTGTCCCCAACACCTACCGCGCGGAAGCAAGTAACCCACAGGGATTTATCAAAGTCATTGAGGCCCCCATCAAAGGAATTTACGACAGCATAGACATCATCATGTTTATCCTCGTCATGGGTGGTTTTGTTTTTGTCTTCAACGAAACCAAAGCCATTGAAAAAGGTGTCGCTTCCTTATCACACGCAATGCGGGACAAAGGACCTTACCTGATTGCGGTACTCACGATATTATTCGCTTTTTGCAAAGCCAGTTACGGGATGGATGAAGAAGCACTGATGTTCTATCCCATTCTTGTGCCCGTTTTTCTGGCTGCCGGGTACGACTTGCTGGTTCCGTTTGCGGTTATTTTCGGCGGTAACACGGTTGGTGGTATCGCCGCTTTTTCCAATCCGTTCTCGACCATTATCGCCTCCAATGCAGCCGGCATCAACTGGAAAGACGGCATTTACGAACGTCTGATCCTGTTCGCACTGACGACCGCTATTTTTACCTGGTACCTGTTGCGCTATGCGGCGAAAGTCAAAAAAGATCCTTCCTCCTCATTGGTTTACAGACTGGACGGAATCGTAAAAGCACCTTACGACGTCCGAATCAATACAGAAGAGGTCCCTGAAAAACTGGGTATGAAAACCATAATACTCTTGCTGATCTTCCTCAGCGCATTTTTAGCGATGATCGGCGGAACGATGTTTTTGCAGTGGTGGACGCTGGAACTGTCGGCACTCCTTTTTGGAGCGTCACTTCTGGTTGGCTTTTTAGCAAAGGTCAATGAACGCGTTTTTATCAGCTCATTTGTGAAGGGGGCCGAAAGCCTGCTTTCTGTTGCATTCATAGTCGGCGTTGCCCGGGGAGTTACCATCGTTTTGAATGACGGACACGTCAGCGACTCCATATTGTATTATACCAGCAACCTGGTTTCGCACGTTCCGCCGGCCGTTTTCATTCTGTTCCTTTTTGTATTTTTCATTTTCTTTTCGCTTTTTATCACGTCTACTTCCGGTATGGCGGTACTTACGATGCCCATTATGGGTACTTTGGCCATCCTGATCAACATTCCGGGAAGTGAGATCGTGAATGCTTATTTATATGGTATGAACCTCATGTTCTTCGTTTCGCCCACCGCCATGCTGCTGCCGTCACTGGCGCTGGTGAACGTGAGCGTAAAGGTCTGGCTACGATTTATCATGCCATTACTGGTTGTATTGTTTTTGATTTGTGCCGTGTATTTAGTAGCTAGTACGTATGTGTGACTTTGACGATTGACCGTCACCTCCAAACCCCTAACCCATGAAAAAAGTACTCCTACTCATTCTCGCGGCAGTATCTCCGTTGTTACTCCATGCGCAATCGCAGCCTACGGAAAGCGAGAGAGCGGTCCAGCAGACGGTTGTGAACATGTTTGGCGGATTGTCGGAACCGGATTCTTTGACTTTGAAAAAATACTGTTCAGCTGACGTTACATTCTATGAGAACGGGCAGGTCTGGAATCTGGATTCGATGATCAGAAAAGCCGTCGTTCCCAACATCGGCATCGATTTCAAGCGCACGAACAAATTCGATTTTATCAAAACAACAATCCGTGAAAACACAGCCTGGGTAACCTACAACCTGTATTCTGACATTAAAAAGGGCGAGCGAAACACCCGGGTGCACTGGATGGAAACTGTCATTGTGGTGCGTGAAAAAAAGCAATGGAAAATTAAAATACTGCATTCAACCCTCATTAAAAGGAATTGACCTGAATTTCCTGATTGCCACACGCATTCATCATTGGAAATGAATTAAAAAATGAATCTTATGAAAAAAACAAGATCAATCTCATTGCTCCATTTGCTGTTTTTTCTTTTGGTAAACAGTGCTGCGAATGCCCAGCTAACATCCAAACAAATCGACAGCCTGGCGCAGAGATCTCTGGAGAAATTCAAGGTAGCGGGTTTAGCCGTCGCGGTGGTCAAAGACGGCAAGATCATTCATGGCAAAGGCTATGGCGTGAAATCCATGACGACCAAAAAGCCGGTCGACAGCCACACGAATTTTCAGATCGCTTCCAACAGCAAAGCATTTACCGCAGCCGCATTAGCCATTTTGATCGATGAAGGGAAGATTTCGTGGAAAGATAAGGTGAAGAAGCACATTCCCGAATTCAAGATGTACAATGAGTACGTCACCGAAAATTTCATGATCGAAGATCTGCTCTGCCACCGCAGCGGACTTGGCCTGGGCGTCGGAGACCTGATGTTTTTCCCGGACGGAAGTGATTTTACTTTCAAAGATATAGCAACCAGCTTTCAGTATTTTAAACCTGTTTCCGCATTCCGGACGCAGTTCGACTATGATAACCTCCTCTATTTTGTAGCGGGCGAAATCATTGCCCGGGTAAGCGGAATGACCTGGGAACAGTTCGTCACAGCGCGGATTATAAAGCCATTGCAGATGGACAACTCTTTTACTTCTCTGAATGAAATGAAGGATAAGTCGAATATGGCTACCCCGCATTCCACCGAAAATATGGGTAATGGCCAAATGCGCACCCTCGCCTGGTTTCAGGAAATGGTAAACGGGGCGGCAGGCGCCATTGTCTCCAATGTGGACGACATGTCGAAATGGATGATTACGCAACTGAATAAAGGAAAGTATGGCAGCAATCTGGAAAAGCAGCTTTTTTCGGAGGCGAGGCAGCGCGAAATGTGGACCATTCACACCGTAACGGGCGTCAACCGCGATCCGCGCTATAATTCGCATTTTGGCGGCTATGGGTTAGGCTGGGGTTTGAGTGATCTCAGAGGAAATATGCATGTCGGACATACGGGCGGATTGCCCGGAATGTTGTCGGTTGTGAACCTGGTGCCCGACTTAAAACTGGGTATCGTGATTTTGACCAACACGGAAAGTGGCGGGGCCGGGGCATTCCGGTCTATCGGGCAGACGATTATCGACAGTTACATCAAAGCCGAACCTGTCGACTGGATCGAACGGTATAGCGAGCAGCTGGCAGGTCAGCGAAGTAACGGGGATTCCGTCACTACCAATGTCTGGAAGGTGGTGGCTGCCGCTAAAAATACGCCGGTTAAAGCCGGGGATTTTGTCGGGATATACGAAGACAACTGGTTTGGCAAAGTGGAGGTTTTCCTGAAAAACAATCATTTGTGGTTTAAATGCCTGCGATCGCCCAAATTAAACGGCCCCATGCATTTTTACAAAGCCAATACCTTCGCCATCAAATGGGAATACCAGGATATGAATTGCGACGCATTCGCCATGTTCAGCCTGGACGAGGAAGGAAAAGCTCAGTCCATTAAAATGAAAGGCATTTCTCCTAATATCGATTTCAGCTTTGATTTCCATGATCTGGATTTGAAGCGGGTTGGGAAGTGATTTGTCGTTTTTAGCCACGGATACACGAATCTTCACGAATGCGTTCGTGTAAATTCGTGCCTCCGTGGCTAAAATATAATTCCTACAAACTCGCGGGTACCGAAGCAAACGCAATTTCCAGCGCTTCTTTGATTTCATCAAGCCGCAGCGGTTTGGAAATGTAGTGGTCCATTCCCGAGCGA
>NZ_JAJUXH010000028.1 GCF_021390245.1 Dyadobacter sp. CY323
TAAACTCAATATTTGGACTGGTTCCCAGGCTGCTAACCACAATCCAAATCAATGTTTAATTCAATTCTAATCTTATTAATAACTTCAAAACTGAAGGCAACCTATTTCAGGCAATGACATTTAGCTTTTAGCTTTTAGCTTTTAGCTTTTAGCTTTTAGCTTTTTAATGAATACAAAACCGGTAATAATTATACTTACCCTACTAGATAAAAAGACTAACAGCTAACGGCTAATAGCTAACAGCCAACAACTACTCACTCCTCAACGACCTCACCGGATCTACCATCGCTGTTTTGATACTTTGGAATCCGACTGTTAGTAATGCGATGGAGATTGCCAGCGTTGCTGCCAGGAGATAATACCACCACGAAATATCGATCCGGTACGGGAAATCCTGCAACCAGATGTTGACTGCATAGTTTGAAATCGGTAAAGCTGCTACGATCGCGATCAGCACCAGTTTAATGAAATCAAACGATAGCAATGTCGTGATACTGGCGATTGACGCGCCCATTACCTTGCGGATCCCGATCTCTTTCACGCGACTTTCCGCATTGAAAGTGGCCAGTCCGAACAATCCGATGCACGACACGAAAATGGACAATATAGCCGCCAGCGTGATCATTTCCTTCCATTTCGCTTCTGATTCATACCTTTTCAAATTACTTACATCCTCGAATTTGTATTCAAAAGGCATTAGCTTGATATGCTTGCGAAAAATGGTTTCAATGGACCTGATGGTAGCAGGAATGTCTCTTGGATTCAGTTTTGCATAAATGGTACCCAGTCTGTAATTCGGGTCCTGGGTGAGGATCAATGGCTTGATCGTGTCTTTCAATGAGGCATAATGGTAATCCCGGATCACGCCGACGATTTTCAATTTCTGCTTTTTCCATTCAAAATCAACCTCTTTCCCCACGCCATCTTTCCACCCCGCCTCTCTCACAAACGCCTCATTAACTACCACGGACTGCGTAGGATCAGACGGAAAACTTTTGGAAAAGTTACGCCCCCGCAACACCGGAATTTCCAGGGTTTTCAGAAAATAATCATCCACGCCAATGTAACCGAAACTCATATCTTTCCGGTCTACTTTGGCGACTGTTCCGTTGTAATTGCCATTAAACGATGCCACCGACTGAATTCCCGCAACACTTCCAAGTTCCGCTTTGATCACATCCATTGCTGTGTTACCGCCTCTGCCGACACTGAAACTCAGCAGGTTTTTATCATTATAGCCCAGGTTTTTATTAGTCAGATATTTGAATTGGGAATAAATGACGATGGTACCGATCACCAGGCAAACCGACATTGCAAATTGAAATACGACCAATCCTTTGGTCAGGTAATTTTTCTGGGTAAGTCTGGCCCGGTTGTAAAGAGTCTGCACCGGACTAAATCCTGAAAGAATCAATGCCGGGTAAAAACCAGCCACAAATCCGGTCATTAAAAATAATGCAAAATAGCCCGCAACAAGATTGGTATCGAGCAGATAAGAAAGCGCCAGTTCCTTGTTCGCCAGCTCATTGAATGTGGGCAAAACGGTTTGTGTCAGCACAATGGCGAGAACGAACGCCACGAATGCCAGTAGAAAAGATTCCCCCAAAAACTGGTAAACGAGTTGTTTCCGCAAACCGCCTACCACCTTCCGCACACCAATTTCCTTTGCGCGTTTCAGGGACCTCGCCACCGTCAGGTTCACAAAATTGATACAGGCAATGGTCAGAATGAAAATCGCGATTGCGGAAAGTATGTAGGAATAAATCGGGCTGCTTCCCCGGTCGAGCCCATTTCTCAGATCACCCAACTCACTGTCCAGATGGACTTCGCTGAACGGCTGAATGCTAAAAGTGATATTATTTTTGAAATCTTTCACCCCGGATTCCGAGAGCTTTTTCGCAAAAATCCGGCTCATTTTCGGGCCTACCGCAAGTGCATTTGAGTTCTTGTTCAGCAAAACAAATGTGTTCATGTAAAACCCGAGCCATTCGTTATCAGTCCAGCCCCTCGCCTCCTGAAATTTGAATGGCAGTACCGCATTAAACTGGATAGAAGAGTTTTGCGGGCAGTTTTTCGCTACTCCGGACACAATGAAACTCTCAAATGCATCTTCGATTTTCAGGTCGATGGTTTTTCCGACCGCATCTGTGGTATTAAAGTATTTTTCAGCCAGTTGCTCCGTCAAAACAATGGATTTGATGTCGGAAAGCACTGTTTTAGGATCTCCGGCGACCAATGGCATAGAGAATACCGTAAAAAAGTTAGCATCCGCGAAAACGATATTCTCATTGAGCAGATCACTGCCTTTCCGAGCCACAAACGAACTCGACTGCATTCTCACAAATTCCTTAATCTCCGGAATTTCCTGTTTAAAACCCGGCCCGTGAACCGCATTGGTGCTACCCATCGTGCGCGTTTCTTTTTCTTCGGAAACCGTCACTTTAACCCTGTATAACTGGTCGCGATTCTGCTGAAACCTGTCAAAACTGACTTCGTCTTTTGTATAAAGCACAATAAGCATGCAGCAGGTAAGTCCTAGCGACAACCCGGCAATGTTAATCAGCGAAAAAACCTTGTTTCTCGTGAGATTACGAAATGCGATTTTGAGATAGTTTTGGAGCATATTGGCGGTCGGCCGGCGGCGATCAGCTTTCGGCACTTTTATAATAAGATTATATTTAGCAACTGTATATCAATCAATTACCCCACTTTCGATTGCCGACAGCCGACGTTATTCGCTCCTCAACGACTTCATTGGGTTCATTAACGCTGCTTTGATGCTTTGGAAGCTTACGGTAAGCAATGCGATTGTGATTGCTATTCCCCCTGCCGCCAGGAACATCCACCAGGCCAGATCTACGTGATAGGCAAAATCGTTCAGCCATTGGTTCATGCCGAACCAGGCGATAGGAATGCCGATCAGAATGGCAATGATAATCAGTCTTAAAAATTCTTTCGAAAGCAGTGTGACAATATTCGTTACACTTGCACCGAGCACCTTCCGCACACCGATTTCCTTTGTCCGCCGCTCGGCGGTATATGCCGACAAACCGAACAATCCCAAACAGCCGATGATAATGGAAATCGCTGCAAACGTGATGAAGATCTGTCCTACCCGCTGCTCGCTACGGTAAACCTCATTGAAATCTTCGTCCATGAACCGGTAGCTGAATGGCTGTGCCGGCGCCATTTTCTTCCACAGCTGCTCAACCTGACCCACGGTTTGAGCCACATTACCTCCATTTAATTTAAAAACCACATTTCCATTGCTTCGGTAAAGCACTAAACTCAATGCACCGATATTTTTCTTCAAGGATTCGAAATGGAAATTTTTCACCACCCCGATGATCGTGTAGGTTATTTTTTGCTTTAAAGTTTCGTCTTCATATCCAAATATCCGTTTCCCGACGGGATCGGCGTATCCCAGCACTTTTGCGGCAGCTTCATTGATGACAATGCCGGTAGAATCAGATGGAAATTCCTCCTGGAATGGGCGGCCGTTTGCCATTTGTAACCCCATGGTTTTTACAAAATCATAGTCAACGGCCCACTTTTGCATATTGATCCCTTTGTCTTGCTGAATTTCCCCCACCGGGAAAAACGTATGATCGGTCCGGGAAGAAGGCGTTGGAAGAAAGCTTGTTACGGTGGCGCTTTCCACATTCGGGATCCGCATAACCTGTTCTTTAAAGGCCTTCACCTGATTGTTGAGTGCATAGGCATCATTCACAATCAGCATTTGATCCTTATTGAAACCCAATTTTTTGGTCTGGATAAAATTCAGCTGACGATAAATCACGCCCGTGCCCACAATGAGCATCACGGAGATCACAAATTGAAACACAACGAGCGCATTGCGCAGGTAACCTCCCTTTTCCTGTAACTCTACGCTGTTTTTCAAAACCTTTAATGGCTTGAACGCAGAAAGGAAAAGTGCGGGATAACTGCCCGCCAGCAAGCCCACAACACCACCAGTTAGAAGTATCACAACCCAAAACCACACTTCCTGCAAAGGAAATGTAACCTGCTTACTCGCCAGATTATTGAAAAACGGCAGTGCCACATAAGCGAGGACAATAGCCAAAGCAATGGAAAAGAAGCTCAGCATCACTGATTCGGTGAGGAACTGAGTGATGAGTGACGATCGTTCGGAGCCCAGGGCTTTACGTACGCCAACCTCCTTCGCCCGGTTTGCCGAACGCGCCGTGGCAAGGTTCATGAAGTTAACGCAGGCAATGGCGAGCAGAAAGGCGGCTACTGCCGCAAATATATATACGTACTGAACGTTTCCATTTACACTCACTTCTGCCGTACGGTCGGAATGCAAATGGATGTCTGTGAGTGGCATCAGGGAGTAACGGATGTAACTTCCCGACTTGCGGACTTCATCCAGGGATGCTCCCAAAAAAGCCTGAATCCATTTGCCTGTGTATTTTTCAAGAACGGTATCGAAGTTCTTCTCAAACTGCTTGGGATCCACTCCCGGGCGGAACAGCAGGTAGGTATTGAAATTATGGCTGCCCCAGGCACCTAGCCTGCTTTCTCCATACGTACTCATCGAAAGCAGCATATTCAAATCCCGGAGGTGGGACCGTGCGGGCATATTTTTCATTATGCCCGTCACTGTGTATGTTTTATCGAAGTCTACCACAAGCGTTTTACCTAATGGATTTTCAGTACCAAAATACTTGGCTGCATCTTTTTCGGAAAGTACAATTGTATAGGGTTCGACGAGCGCTTTTTTAGGATCACCTGCGATCAATGGCGATGAAAATACATTAAAAAACGTCGAATCGGCGTAATAGACGTTTTCCTCTTTCAGATTTTCGGTTGAATTGGAACGTCTCACAAGCTGACTGCCATGTTCACGTATCCGTGTAACCTGTTCAATCTGGGGATAATCTTTCTTTAATGTAAAAGCCAGAGGATCTGGTGCCACGGCCAGTTTCATATCAGCACCTCCAAACCGAATATCTGAATTGACCCGGTAAATCCGCTCTGCATTGGAAAACGAACGGTCAAAACTGAGCTCGTCGATCACGTACAGGGAAATCAGCAGGCAACTCGCCAGTCCAAGTGATAATCCAAAAATATTCAGAAACGAGTAAAACTTATGTTTACGAAGATTCCGCCAGGCGATTTTGAGGTAGTTGGTGAGCATAAAAGTTAAAAGGTTGAAGGAGGAAGGACCGGAGGAAGGGAGGATGGACTGAAGGAGGAAGGATAATTGATTAAAAAGGATCAGCAATACCTCATCCCTTTGACCTTTCTCCTTTCTACCCTTTAACCCTTCTCCTTTCTACCCTTTCATCCTCTCTAATCACTTCTCAACGACTTGACCGGGTTCATTAATGCTGCTTTTATGGCTTTGAAGCTGATTGTAAACAATGCTATGCCAATAGTAATCAGCGCGGCGGAAAGGAATATCCACCAATGCATTGGTGTTCGGTATGAAAAATTTTGCAGCCAGCTGTTCATTGCAAAATAGCCCAGCGGAATCGCTATAAGAGTCGCCAGCAATACTGGTTTAAGCATTTCCTTTGCCAGCAAGACTACAATGCTGTTCGTAGAAGATCCTAAAACTTTACGCACCCCAATCTCTTTGGTACGTTTGGCAGCCGTGAAAGATGCAAGACCGAACAAGCCCAGACATGCAATGAAAATGGCAAGTCCTGCAAAAATACTCAGAATGGTTTGCTGCCTGATATCCGTTCTATAAAGCTCGTCGAATTTTTGGTCTAAAAAAGTATATTCAAATGGATAGGATGCCGAAATACTGCTGAATACACCTTTGACGTCTGCTAATGCTTTGGTTACATTGCCAGGTTTCAGCCGCACGACTGCCACCCGGTAATCATCTCCGGGTGTGATCACGAGCGCGTCCATTTTTTCTTTTAACGAAAGAAAATTGAAGTCTTCAACCACACCCACAATCCTGCGCTTTTTTGGATCCCGGATGGTGTTTTGCAGCCATTTCCCAACTGCCTGCTCCGGCGTATAACCCAGTGATTTCGCCGCAGTCCGGTTGATCAATGCGGCTTCGGTTGTATCGGTTGAAAATTCGTGGGAAAAATCTCTGCCCGCAATAATCTTCAATCCCAATGTTTTAACATAATCGAAATCGGTAAACGATACTCTGGACTTCCAAACCAGATCATTCCGACCTTCTGCTTTCAGTGTATGCATATCGAAAAACCCGCCCGGTTCTCCTGACATAAACGAAACGGATGAAACGGTCCCGAGGTTTTCCAGCTCCGTTTTAAATGCTTTTTGATTTGTATAAATGTCATTGTTGACATTCATCACGATCGAATGTTCCTGATTGTAACCGAGTTCCATGTTTTTTACGAAGCGCATTTGCGTCATAATGATCACGGTCCCGATGATGAGGAATACGGAAATGCTGAACTGGATCACCACGAGCGTTTCTCTGAAAAACGCGCCGCCTTTTCCAAGTTTCAGTTTTCCTTTCAATGCCTGTATCGGGCTGAATCCCGAAAGGAAAATGGCAGGGTAACTTCCCGACAAAAACCCAACTATGACAATGACACCGGAGAGAAATAAATAAAGTGGCGCTGCATTCCAGGAGATGGTGAGGCTATAACCTAATAAATGGTTGTAAACCGGCATTAGCGCAATTAGCAAAAGGACAGAAAGCAGGCAGGATATCAGTGTGAGCAGAACCGACTCTCCGATAAACTGGTAAACGAGGTGGTTACGCAAAGCCCCCATGACTTTTCGCATACCCACTTCCTTCGAACGCTCCACGGCACGGATGGTCGAGAGGTTTGTGAAATTGATGCAGGCGATCAGCAGGATCAATGCGGCGATAGATAAAAATATGTAAACTACCGACTTATCTCCGTGTTTTACATTATCAAATGCAGAATGTGGTTCAAAATAAATCTCCGATAATGGAGTCAGCGACAAGCCTATTTTTGCTCCAAACCTCGCCATGTCTTTGGCCAGGTACTTATCCATGAAAGCAGGAAAACGCTTTTCTAGCGCCTCTTTGGTGACATTCTTGTCAAGTAATACGTAGGTGAAATTGTTGTTATTGATCCAGACATCGAACCATTCCTCATGTGTATAATTGGAAATGGGCATAACCAGATCAAAATCCAGGTGGGAATTCGAAGGTACATCTTTGGCAATGCCGGTAACTTTCAGCTTTAATGTTTTGTCCAGTTCAATGATCTTGCCGAGCGGATTTTCATTTCCGAAATATTTCTTAGCCGTTTTTTCGGTAAGTACAACACTTGCCGGATCTTTCAGGACCGTCGCTGCATTACCTGCCAAAAGTGGAAAAGTGAATACTGAAAAGAAGTTGGAATCTGCGATGTACAGTTTCTTTTCGGTGAATGAATTGTTTTTCAGCGTAACCAAACCGCCGGAAGGCATTACACGTACCGCCGTTTTGATCAAACCCGAAAAGTCGTTCAGCAAAGCCGGCGCATACGGACCAGATAAGTAAGGTACGCCGACCATACTCCCATTCATCTCCATATTCCGCATTACCCGGTATAGGTCTTTTCGCTGCGAATGGAATTTGTCAACGCCAAATTCATTCAGGATATACAAAAAGATCATCATGCAGCATGTAATGCCGATGGTCAGACCGAGAATGTTGATGGCAGAAAACACCTTGTTTTTGGCAAGGTTCCTCCATGCGATTTTGAGATAGTTTTTAAACATAAGACACTACCAGTTTACATGTCGATTCCTTTGCCAGGCAATTCTATTTCATTCTCAAAATCATTGATGATACGCTGGCGCTGGCCTTCTGTTTTTTCAAATGCATCTACTGTTTTTTCGTAGATATACTCTTCATTGTTTTTCATGAAGCGGTATCTCAAAAACATTTCTCCTGACTCAGGATTATATTTGACGTGTTTGGTAAACCCCTTTTCATCGGAACTCACCGACGCCGGGACCGGAGGTTTTGCCTGATAAACTGGGTCTGCATTTACCTCCACAGAAGAAAAATCCATTGATTCCTGCGGCTCGGGAGGCGAGGGTATGGCAGGGCAGGGCTTGGTGCGCGGTTTGGGTGGTTCTGGCAATTGCATATTACCGGAGCCGATCGAATCCAGAATTTTATCCCGCAATGCAATGCGTTCTTCCTTACTCATATCCGCGACGTCAAAGGATTTATCAAAGCTGATTTCCCTTCCGTCGATTGTTCCCGTTACCTGGATCGACAAAGTCTTTCCGTCATCGTCAATGCTTCTGCTCAGATTGGATTTCTTTTGCGCGATCGCCAGCGTACTCACGCCCGCCAGCAGGATTGTAAGGATTTTTTTCATGGTCGAATTTGGTATGGTTGTTAGCTGTTAGCTGTTAGCTGTTAGCTGTTAGCTGTTAGCTGTTAGCTGTTAGCTGTTAGCAAGTTTTTGCATTACTAAGGAGTTCCAGCATTCCATTCTAAAAAAGCTAAAAGCTAAAAGCTAGTCGCTAAAAGCTAAAAGCCAAAAGCTCCCCCTACACATGCACTTTCTCCGTAACGATCTTGCCGTCAAACAGATTGACGATGCGGTGAGCGAAACCGGCGTCGTATGGGGAGTGAGTTACCATCAGAATGGTCGTTCCCGATGCATTTAGCTGGCTCAGCAGGTTCATTACTTCTTCTCCGTTTTTGGAGTCAAGGTTACCTGTCGGCTCATCCGCAAGTATTGTTTTTGGGGTAGCTACAACGGCACGGGCGATGGCGGTACGCTGCTGCTGCCCACCTGAAAGCTGTTGTGGAAAGTGGTTGCGGCGGTGCATCATGTTCATGCGGGTCAGCGCGGCTTCTACTTTCTCTTTACGTTCTGCAGGAGGAGTTTTGAGATAAAGCAATGGAAGTTCCACGTTTTCATAAACGGTAAGCTCGTCGATGAGGTTGAAGCTCTGGAAAACGAAACCAATGTTTCCTTTACGGATCTGTGCACGCTGGCGTTCAGACATTTTCGCAACTTCTGTTCCATAAAACTCATACGAACCTTCACTTGGATTATCAAGCAGTCCGAGAATGTTGAGCAACGTGGATTTTCCGCAACCGGAAGGTCCCATTATCGCTACAAATTCTCCGTCCTTGACATCCATGTCAATTCCGTTCAAGGCAGTGGTTTCCACTTCTTCAGTAGAAAAGACCTTGTGCATGTTGGCAATTTTGATCATTGGCTTTAAAGTTTTGGAGGAAAGGGAGAAAGGAAGAAAAGGGATAATTTAATATCATTACACTTATTTCAATCACCAATCCTAATTGTTATGTCAAAAGTTGAAAAATTTGAAGATTTAAAAGTCTGGCAGGACGGCCTGTCATTATCCATCCTTGTATATGAAATGCTTCACGACTGCAAAGATTTTGGCCTCAGGGACCAAATGTGTAGAGCCTCTGTTTCTGTTCCTTCCAATATTGCCGAGGGTTTTGAACGTCATTCTAATAAAGAGTTTATCCGGTTTTTAAGAATCGCTAAAGGATCATCAGGTGAATTAAGAACTCAAATCTTTATTGCCATCGGAATAGGTTTGATTACGTCAGAAAAAGGGAACGATTTGATATCCAAAAGTCAGATTTTATCAGCAATGATTCAAAATCTAATCAAAACCAGAGAATCAAATTTCTAAGAGATCAACTCCTAAAAAATAAACAACACTCAACGTTCCTCCCTCTCCCCCATTCTCCTCCATCCTCCCTCTCCTCCATTCTCCTTCCCTCCCTCATTCTCCATCCTCCCACTCTTCCCCTCCCCCCCTTTCCCTAAAATTCCAGCACCTCATTATCCCCGAAGTTCTCATACGAACTGGTGATTACTTTTTCGCCTGGTTTCAGGCCTTCCAGTACTTCGAAATATTCGGGGTTCTTGCGGCCCAGTGTGATGCTGCGTTTTGCGGCGCGTTTGCCGTCTTCTGAAAGAACATATACCCAGTTGCCGCCTGTTTCAGAGAAGAAGCCGCCGACTGGAAGCAAAGTAGCCTGCGAAGGTTGACCAAGTTGAACGCGGATCGGTGCGGACTGTCCTCTTTTAATCAGTTCAGGGGCTCCTTTATCGAAATCCATATCTACTTCAAATCTTCCGCTCAAAACCTCGGGATATATTTTAATGATTTTAAGTGCATAATCCTTTCCATTGAATTCCATGGAACCTGTCAGACCTGCGAAAATCCGTGAAATATAGTGCTCATCCACGCTGACACGCATTTTAAACCCATTCAAGTCATCGATCTGACCGATATTCTGGCCCTGGTTGATGTTTGACCCTACTTCCACATTCATGGAAGACAACAACCCGGAAACCGGAGCTTTAACTACAAGGTTGTCAAGAGTTTGCCTCCACAGACTTACGTTTTTCTGCGTGCTTTGCAATGTCTTTTCAAGCTGGGAGATCTGCATTACAGCGTTTTCTTCCTGGTATTTCTGCGATTCGATTTCGATCTCTCTTTGTCTTACCAGCTTTTCATAATCCCGTTTTGTTTTAAGAAAATCCGCGTCCGGGATCACTTTATCTTTGTAAAGTTTTGTATTTCGTTCATGCGCATCTTTCGCCTGATCGATCTGGAAATCCAGGTCACTTAATGTTTTTTGCAGCGTAAATCGTGCAATTTTCAAGCTCTGACGGGTATTTTGCAGATCATTAACCAATCGGCTTGCTTCTGTTTCTGACTGCAGGAAGCTCAGTTTCAGGTTCTGGTTTTCGAGACGGAGCAGGATATCACCCTGTTTTACCATATTACCGCCTTCAATCAATTTCTCTGTCACATATCCACCCACGATCGCATCCAGCTGAATGGTTTTCAATGGCTGCACAACGCCGGTCACGACAATGAATTCATCAAATTTCCCCTGACTGACGGTTGACACCGTGAGCTTGTCCTGTTCTACATTAAGCTTGCTTCTTTTATCTGCGAAAAAGAATTGATATACTAAAAAAGCAACCAGCAGCGTACTGCCTGCAATGATTCCGATCCGCTGCGTTGTCCAGAATTTCTTTGGTTTAATCTTATCCATAGACGAGCCGCCGGTGAAACCGTTATTATTTGTTGCGTTAGGTGTCCTGACTTCCATTATATGTTTTTATTGAGATTCGCTTTTGAACTTTCATACACTTATCCAATCCCTGTGCCACAGAGACGAATCGAGTACAATAGTCTGAATATCAACTTCATTACATAATCTAAAAGCGCTCTAAATGTTCGTTATCGGACATTTTTGTTCGGCTGCGGACAGGATTTTTTTTAGCCTTAAAAAGTTAAAATAGTGACTTTTTAACTTCCTATAAAATTATATTCAAATTACATATATTATCTTTCCAACTTTCAATCACCGCTGCCTGAAGGCAGCGGCAATTTCAGAACAGCCATGCAACTCTCCGAAGCCAAAATCCTGATCATTGACGATGATGTAGACGTTCTCAGCGCAGCAAAACTGCTTTTGAAACGACATGCAAAAACGGTTGACATTGAAAAAAATCCTCAGAAACTGCCTTTTCTGGTGACGAATGGCGATTACAACCTCATCCTCCTGGATATGAACTTCACACGCGACGTGAATAGCGGCCGGGAAGGTTTTCATTGGCTCGATCGCATTCTGGATATTAATCCGGCTTCAAAAGTGATCATGATTACCGCTTATGGCGACATCGAAATGGCGATCCGGGCGATTAAAGCCGGCGCAATTGATTTTGTTTTAAAACCATGGGAAAATGATAAGTTACTCAATACCATTGCAGTAGCTCTCGAAGGGAAAGACAAGCCGGTTCCTGTGCCGGAAGAAAAAGTAAAAGAAGATCAGAAGAAAGGCAAATCATCCTCGGAAGCCATCGTCGCGTCGAGCGATATCATGCAGCAGGTACTGGCCACCGCTGAACGTGTAGCCGCTACCGATGCCAATGTGCTTATCTTAGGTGAGAACGGTACCGGTAAGACCCAGCTCGCCAAACACGTACATCAACATTCCAAAAGAGCCGATAAACCGTTCGTTGTCGTCGATCTCGGTGCATTGAGTGAATCTCTTTTCGAAAGTGAGCTTTTCGGGCATGTAAAAGGTGCATTCACCGATGCAAAAGAAGATCGTGCAGGCCGATTCGAGGAAGCAAAGGGTGGTACCATTTTTCTGGACGAAATCGGGAACCTAACTCTGTCCCTCCAGGCAAAGTTGCTGACCGTGATCCAGGAACGAAAAGTAACGCGGGTAGGCTCTAACAAACCGATCGCGCTGGACGTAAGGCTCATTTGCGCGACCAATATGAATATTGAGAAAATGGTGGCCGACAAGTCATTCCGCCAGGATTTGCTTTACCGCATCAATACCATCGAGCTCGACCTCCCCGCACTCCGCGACCGTCCGGAAGACATTGGTGCGCTGGCTGATTTTTACCTCAAACAATACGCCAAGAAATACAACCGTCCGGTGAATGATATCAGCAGCGCATTGATCAAGAAAATGCAGCAGTACAATTGGCCGGGAAACATCCGGGAATTGCAGCACGCCGTTGAGCGCGCTGTTATTTTATCACAAGAAAAAACGCTTCAGCCTGACGATCTCTTCCTGAAAAGTTCTGGCGGCCAACCAGCCACGGCAACGGGTTTTGACCTGGAAGACATGGAAAAAACCATGATCGTGAAAGCCATGAAGCGGTTCAATGGCAACATCACCGACGCCGCCCGCGAGCTGGGCCTGAGCCGTGCAGCGCTCTACAGACGAATGGAAAAATACGGTTTGTGAGCGTCACCAAATGTGGTAAACGAGTGAAAACTGGGTTCCGCGCAGTGCGTACGAATAGTAGTCGGGGTAGAGCACAAAAGTAGACCAACTGTAATTGCTTGCGTAAACCAGTCGCCCTGCAAAATAACGTACACATTCCACGGACAGATGCCTGCCGATTCCGACACCGATCCCTGCGAAAAAATTCAACTGCCGATCCAGTTTTTTATTCGGTTCCAAATCAAAGTCAGCCTCGGCTTTATCGAAATCCACAGTGGCAGTTTCAGAACTTCTGAATTCGTTATCAAACGAACCATTCAGTAAACGATTGGGCATTATCCCAACCTTAACATACGGTTTTATTGTTTTTGTAAAGGGGGAAAACTGCAATGCCACCGGTATTTGTACCCGCTGAAATACATTATCAAACCTTACTGTATTGACGATCCGGCCCGGGCCAGTGGTATTAAATGTCATAGTCGTGACCCGCTCGTCGCGGATCTGCTGCCATTCCAGATCGACGGTTGCAGTGAAGTATTTCAAAAAACGATAGCCTCCCCGGATACCGAAGCCATAATTCACACCTGGCTTGTATGCATCGCTGACATCGGAACTGGTGTGAAATACCTTGCTGCGCCCGCTGGTTCCTACTCCTGCTTTCAGACCAAAAGTCCATGGAGAATGTTGCGCAAAACAATCCTGAACACTGATTAAAATCACAGTCACTAGTAGCAATCGTTTCATAGCTGGTATGTTTATTGTTTTACCAAAATTGATGGTTACCCTGCATTCATTCGCAAAAGGCATTAACATGACAAAATACTTCGCAATTACGTTGTTTTCGATTTTCACTTTTTTTTCAAATATCCAGGCTCAAACTGTTCATCCCGTCCCACTCAAAAACGTCAAAACCTCGCAGGGTTTCTGGCATCAGCGACTGGAAACTGCCCGAAATGTAACGGTACCGCATTCACTGCGTCAATGTGAAGAATCGGAAAGGATTGACAATTTTGCAGTTGCAGGCGGTCTCAAAAAAGGCGTGTTCAAAGGTGTGCGTTTTAATGATTCCGATGTCTTTAAAGTAGTGGAAGGTGCCGCATATGTTCTTCAAAATCAATACGATCCGAAACTGGATAAATACCTCGACAGCCTCATTACCCTGTTCTCAGCAGCCCAGGAACCCGACGGTTATTTGTACACCATCCGGACCATTAACAAAGACACAACCGGCGCCTACGACTGGATCGCCGGCCCATACCGGTATTCGTTCGAAAACGGCAGCCATGAGCTCTACAATGTGGGGCACCTTTATGAAGCAGCCATTGCACACTACGAAGCCACCGGCAAAAAGTCATTACTGAATGTCGCCATTAAAAACGCGGATCATCTTGTCAAAACATTCGGCAACAAACCGGGACAGTTGGTGGTGGTACCCGGTCACGAGGAAATCGAAATCGCATTGATCCGGCTTTACCGGGTTACAGGCAAAAAAGAGTACCTGGACCTTTCCCAGTTTTTCATCGAAATGCGTGGCCGATCCGATAAGCGCTCCTTATATCTCGACGAGCATAAATTAGGTCCCGCCTATTTTCAGGACCAGGTTCCATTTGTCAGACAAAGAGAAGCGGCAGGTCACGCCGTCCGCGCGCAATACTTGTACACCTCAGTCGCCGATCTCCTGACGATCCGGGACAATCCGAAGATGAATATGGCCCTCGATTCGATCTGGGAGGACGCTACGTATCGGAAACAATACATTACCGGCGGAGTCGGTGCCCGCGAGGATGGCGAAGCATTCGATAAACCTTATATTTTGCCAAATGATAATGCATATGCCGAAACCTGTGCGGCGATTGCGAACCTGCTTTGGAACCACAAAATGTACCTGAACACCGGTGAGTCCAAGTATATGGACGTATTCGAACGAACCCTTTATAATGGATTTCTGGGTGGAATGTCAGTAAAAGGCAACCAGTTTTTTTATGTTAATCCGATGTCTTCCGATGGGAAAAATGATTTTGGAAAAGGTGAGGGAGCGATCCGGCACGAATGGTTTGGTACAGCTTGTTGTCCGAGTAACGTGGCGCGTTTTCTGCCGTCGATGCCGGGATATATTTATGCTACAAAAGGCAATGAGCTGATTGTTAACCTTTTCGCTGATACGGAAGCAACTCTCACCGTGAATAATGCTCCGGTAAAAATAGATCAGGACACCAATTATCCCTGGGAAGGTTCGATCAAAATCACCGTTTCACCCGAAAAACCTGCCAACTTCCCGCTTTCCATACGCATTCCAGGCTGGGCAACCGGGGAAGCAATCCCTGGGAGACTTTACACCTACACCGATAGTACCTCCAAGCCCATTTCTCTTCTTTTAAATGGTAAAAAAACAACTGCATCCATTGAAAGAGGCTATCTGAGACTGATAAGGAGCTGGAAAAAAGGGGATGTGATCGAACTGGTTCTGGATATGCCGGTGCGGAAGGTTTTGTCTGATAAAAAAATCAAAACCAATCAGGGGAAATTAGCCATTGAGCGCGGTCCGGTACTTTATTGTGCGGAAGGTCACGATAACAATGGGAAAGCGTTAACGATCCCCATCAGCCAGATTGACACCTTTACACCTCATTATCAGAAAGATATGCTCGGCGGAATTAATCTTTTGAGATCATCCGACAGCAAGACGACATTGATACCGTACTACGCGTGGGCAAATCGCGGAGCAAATGAGATGACCGTGTGGTTCAACACAGCACCTTGAAAACCACAACGCCGGGATGGGGCTTCCCATATTTATGGGTACAAAAATCTTCATTAGCAGGTGTCCGACCCCTCTCTTCCGGCTTTTCGCATTTGGTATGGTTTTTACAACTGAGCGGGTCGAAGAATGAAATTTCATTCAACTAACCATCACTTTAATCAACATTAAAAATGAAAGCGACTAAGAGCAAAGCCAATCAGATTACGGAAACGGATAGCGCGAAATTGAAAGAACTTTTTGTAGACGGATTGAAAGATATTTATTGGGCTGAGAAGCATTTGGCGAAAGCCTTGACTAAAATGTCGAAAAATGCGACCTCTGAGGAATTGAAAGCTGCATTTGAACAACATACAACTGAAACTGAAGAGCAGGCTACCCGTCTGGAAGAAGTGTTCGGTATCGTAGGCGAAAAAGCGCAGGCTAAAAAATGCGCCGCAATGGAAGGTCTCATTGAAGAAGCAGAGGAAATTATCAGCAGCACCGAAAAAGGAACGATGGTACGCGACTGCGGCCTCATCATGGCTGCCCAAAAAGTGGAGCACTATGAAATCGCCTCTTATGGTACTTTGCGCAATATCGCCCGGACTCTGGGTTATACGGATGCCGCGGATCTGTTGCAACAAACGCTGGATCAGGAAGGTGAAACCGACCAGAAATTAACAGAACTTGCAGAAACGTATGTGAACGAACAAGCGAGTGCTGAATAAGGTTAAATAAAACATAAAAAGACCCGGCTGGCAAAACCAACCGGGTCTTTTGTATATAAATGAATATCAGGCAAGATTTAACTTTCCATGATCCCCGCCCTCCGGAGTGGTGCCCGTTAAAACCGCTTTCAGCATGGAGAAGAAAACAACCATTTTCGATGAGGTGCTATCCCAGTAAGCTGCTTCCTCAGTAGTCACTTTTAATACTACCAGATTCGGATCTTCTTTTCCCTCGGGAAACCATGCTTTGGACATCGGGTTCCATAACTCTTCTTTTTTTTGCTCACTTTCCACGATCGCGGCATTTCCCGAAACACTCAGGTAAGTGTTATTTTTTGGATCAGAGTAAATCAACGTTACCGCCTCTCCCTGATCTGTTTTGCCGCCAATTTCAGTATTACGGTTAGTGAAAAACCATACATTCCCATCCGCGTCGATTTCAAGTGTGGTCATCGGCCGCGATTCAATGCGCCCGTTTTCGTAGGTGGTATACATACAAAAACGGATGTCTTCGGCCAGTGATTTCAGTTTTTTGGTTGCGTCTTTATCTGCTAAGTCCTTTTCCATAATCGTTTATGTTGAATCTTTTGAAAATCATTTCGTAAAAGATCCTTAAAACAACTATTCCATCCGACCGGCCGGACTTATCCGCGCATCAGTTTTTCGTATTCCTTTTGAGCGATCGTCTGCTCATCCAGATTGCGGTAGGCTGTAAAGTAGTGCATCGCAAGTCCAATCCCCCAACCCAACATCGGAAATACCGGCCAAGGAAATACGTCATTTCCAAACGTAGCAAAATTGGTTATTGCGTAAATCAACCATAAACCTGTGTTGATAATAAGGTACGAGCGCAAATGCATTTTGAAAGCAGCTCTTCTTTTCGCTTTTCTCCAGACCTGTTCGTTTCTCGGCGTTTCCATAAATTCCTGTGTTTTGGTAGAGGTTAATGCTTATTTCAAATAAATAACTGACTGCCAGTTAATTCGTTATTTAAATGTAGCTGGTGTAACTCCCTTTTCACACCCAATCCCGACGGAGTTGAGATTTACACGGATGAAGCATCGAAATGCCCGGACAAACCGAAGACATTCCCATTAAAATTCCAGGCGATAGTTCAGGATCGGCAATAGCCCGGTCTGCGTCGTAATTTTTACCAGGTCTTTTTTCACATCATAACTCTGGTTAAATGCATTCAGCCGATTGCTGACATTTTGAATATCCAGCGAAAGTGTGGACGTTGTGCGTTTTTTGTTTTTGGTATAACTCACCCGCAAATCTGTACGGAAATAATGCGGCAATTGCTCCGAGTAGCTTCTCGACCAATCACGAACGGTTTTTCCTTCTGCTCTCGACTTTTCCAGATCCACCGGCGTTACCCGGTTTCCGCCGGCACCGAGTATTTTGATGTTGGCAGCGAAAATGTTTGTTTTATTTTTCCCAACCTTCCATTCTTTCCCGGCAACCAGATTTTGCACAAACTTGCCATTGAACCGGCTATCACGTTCCACGCCATCGCGCGCGGTATATTTGGATTGATAAAGAGATGTAGTGCTCATGAAATAAATCCCGTTTGTAAGCGATTTTTCAACCGTTAATTCCAACCCGTAACTTCTCCCTTTTCCTCCGCTAACCAGAGAATCGCTGCCAAATCCTTCGATTTCATTGAGTTGTGAGTCAAACAAAAGATAGGGTGTGGTAGTATTTGGCGGGCCAATGGGCACGTGATAGTGATGCTGGTAGTAGGTTTCAGCAAGAATGCGCCAGCTTGCCGACGGACGTAATTCATAACCCGCCACCATATGCGCCGATTTCATCAGTTTCAGGTTTTTGTTCAAAAGGTCCGTTTTACCGTCACCCGTATTCACCTGTGCAAAATAGGTGGAAACCGATTCCGTCTTACTATGCAATCCACCGCCCAAACTAACCGTCGATTTGGGAGCAACCGACCATTTCAGTCCCACTCTCGGCTCGATTGAAAATTCATTGTTGAGCCCCAGCAACATTCCGTGCAGACCGACATTCATGGTTACTGTGGGAGTTACCCGTGTTTTCCATTGCGCATAGGCCTGAAAAAGCTGCGTATTTCCTTTTTGATCCACATTCACTTTGGACGGACCATCCTCATTATCACGATCAAATAAGTTGAAATCGAGGTGGTTTACGATAATTCCGAGGCGCATTGTGTTTCTTGCATTCAGCTTGTAGTTATATAAAGAAGAAATGCGCAGCGCCTGGTTTACAAAGTTCTGACTCTGGCTGGTTTGCTTTTCTTTGTCGAAATACTCGTTGCTTTGCAATGTGGCCGAATAGGAGACGATATTTTCCAGGTACGATTTACTATTGAGGTACCGCATGTAATTCACACCTGCAATGCCTCTGTTCGATTTAAAAACCTCTTTTTCGCTTGGATCGTCGATGGCAGATGTGCTCAGACCGCCCATTCCCCAAACCGTCACTACCGCCTTTTCATCATAAGGAATGTATAATTTAAATGCACCATCCTGAAAATCCGTAGAAGCATCGCCCTGGATGTTGACGCCGATTTTATTTAAAACAGAAAGTGTCGAATACCTGTAATTGGCAAGATAAGATGCGCCACCTTTCGCGCCGATCGGCCCCTCCGCCGCGAAATCGAGACCCAAAACGCCCGCCTGCATGGCATACTCCCGTTTTTCATTATTTCCTTTTCTGAGTTTCAGGTCAAAAACCCCGGAAGTTGCATTGCCATATTCAGCCGGGAATGCCCCGGTCAGGAAGTCCGAGTTGCTCAGGACATTGGCACTCAATGCACTGATACCGCCACCACTCGAACCTTCCGATGCAAAATGGTTTGGGTTTGGGATTTCCACCCCTTCCATTCTCCAAAGCAATCCTTTCGGACTGTTACCCCGGATGATGATCTGATTGCTCCCGTCATCATTCGTCGCGACACCTGCAAACGACAATGCCATACGTGCCGGATCGTTCACTGCGGCCGCAAAACGTTTGGTTTGATCCACGGTAAACGACCTGCCGCTCACACTGACCATATCATTCAGCGGCGCACCATTCTCCTTCTGCGCTTTGATAACCACCTCATCAAGAGATTTAAATGATTCTGTCAGTTTGATATTCAATTCCACTTCCTTCCCGGAACCGACATTGATTTCCTGAAGAAAGGCATCATCGTAACCGATGCTCGTAATTTTAATGGAATGGCGACCGATCGGCACCTTTTCGATCCGGAAGTTCCCCTCCGCATCCGTGGCACTTCCCATGATCGGGTTCAATGAAGTAATGATGACGTTTGCACCGATGACCGGCTGCTGGGATTCCGTATCGATCACGCGACCTTTAACGGTTTGTGCAGGCTGCTGCGCCTGGGCCGGCCGCGCCTGAGCCGGCCGCGCCTGTGCAAGGGCACAGTAGGCCGAGGCGATTAAGATGAAGAAGTATTTTTTCATAGCTAGTTGTTTCAATTCTGACAACCTAACTATGGCATACCCTAAAACGGCAGGGGAAAATTATTTGGCGGTGGTCGGTGGTCGGCTTTCGGCGGTCGGCGGTCAATCGTCAAAAACGGCCATCGACCATCAACAGCCTCAATTCCACTCCTCCAACCTATACGCACTATCCCAAAACACATATTCCAGCCGTGATGCAGTTTTATATGCCTGGATCATCTGCTGCCTCACCTGTTCCGATGCATTTTCCGCGAGCTGGTCGCAGAGGTTGATCGCTTTTTGTACCGAATTCGCGAAATCTTCTCCGGAATAGGCATTGATCCAATTTTGGTATGGATTGGGAAAGACCTGATTTTCACTGATGTAGTCCCCTATTTTTTTATAGATCCAAAAACAGGGCAACAATGCTGCTACCGAGACCTCATAACTCTGAAAAGCACTGACAGACAGCAGGTAATGCGTATAAGTAAAACATCCGGGAGATTTCCCACCGTCAAAACCGATCGCATATTCATTAAAATAACCCAAATGCAACGCCCGCTCGACGAGAATCGCATTTTGGGCGAACTGCAGAAAATCCAGTAACTCGTGACTGCTTCCGGACTTCGTGCCGGTAACTGCCAGCGCTTTCGCAAAATCCGCCAGATAAAGCGAATCCTGATAAATGTAGAATTTGAATTTCTCAACCGGCAGCGTTCCTTCTTTCATTTCCTGATTAAACGGATGAAGTAAAATCTGCTCGTAAATGGGCAATGCATTTTCCCAGAGAAGGTCTGTGAATTTCATGGTATAATCTGCATGGGTAGTGGTGAGAACGAATGATTGAGTGGGCCGGGACCGGATCCGGTATTTACATTTTTACCTGCTTCAATCGCATTGGAAATGTATCCTTTCGCAAAAATGATCGACTCTGCCAGCGAATTCCCTTTTGCTACAAAAGTGGCAATGGCCGACGAAAGCGTGCAGCCCGTACCGTGCACATTCCGGCTATCAATGAAATCGCTTTCCAGGATCAGGGTTTCTTCATCTTTTTGGGCAAAAACGTCGGATAATGTCGGCGTGGAGAGATGTCCGCCTTTCAATAACACCGCCCCACAACCTTTTGCTACCATTTCTTCGGCAGCCAGCTTCATTTCATCCACCGTCTTTATGTTACGGGAAATTAAGATCTGACCTTCGTCCAGGTTTGGCGTGATCAAATGCACTTTGGGGAAAATCTTGTCCCATAGCGCCTCAATCGTCTCATCCTGAATCAATTTCGATCCACTTGTCGATACCATAACCGGATCAAAAACGACAAATTTTGGCTGATAGCGATCCAGTATTCTGGCAATAACCATGGCAACTTCCACCGTATTCACCATCCCGATCTTGACCGCATCCACCGTTAAATCCTCGAATATGGCTTCAAGTTGTTCCATTACGAAAGCGGGAGGTACCGGATGTATTGCCCTCACTCCCAACGTGTTTTGCGCGGTTAATGCGGTGATTGCAGACGCTCCGTAAGCTCCCAGGGCTGCGATGGTTTTCAAATCGGCCTGAATTCCGGCGCCGCCGCTGCTATCTGAGCCGGCGATTGTAAGTATGGTTGGGTAACGTGACATATCGTTATTTTAAAGTCATTTATTGTCACTTTTTGTCATTGGTTGTTTTGTCTGAGGAACTAGTAGAGCTATGGGATCTGCATGGCATTTTTGAGCCTGAATGCGGCTTCATAGGGGGAGGTAGCGCTGCAAATGGCCGAGACGACGGCGATAATTTCAGCCCCGTTCGTGACTGCTTCACGGATATTGTTGCCATTCAACCCGCCGATCACAGCGATTGGCTGCGTACTGTTTTGTTTTACCCATTTGAGACCGTCCATTTCCCAAGGCTTTTCGAGATCCGTTTTGGTCTGCGTCGAAAAAAGCGGGCTGACTGCCAGATAAGAAATATCCCATTCTTCCGCCTCCAGTACATCCGCCTGACGTTCCGCCGAGATACCGATTATTTTCCCCGGAGGAAGTATTTGATTTACCAGCTCAAAAGGCATATCACTCTGCCCGATATGGATACCGTCCGCATCCACGGCCAGAGCTACATCCACCCGGTCGTTGATGATTAAAGGGACATTGTAAGGTTTCAAAATGTCTTTTAAGCGTTTCGCCCGGTCTATAAACGCGCGGGTCGATAATGTTTTTTCCCTGAGCTGAACCATCGTGACCCCACCCTGCACAGCTTCCTCCACCACCCAATAAAAATCGCGGCCAAGGCAGGCGGCTTCGTCGGTAACCAGGTAAAGGTGCAGGTTTTTGTCCGGAGTTGTCAGGGATTGTTCGGGGTTGTTTGGCATTTGGTCAGGGGTTGTTGTGTGGTAATTTGGACTTAGGGTTGTTAACCTCACCTCACTTCCGCCATTTCCGCCAGCTGGGCCGGGGTTATTTCGGCGAGAGAGTCAAGAAAAGCGATTTGGAATGAACCAGGGGATTTTGCATTGCTGAAAGCGAGTTCGCCGCATACGCCCATGGTTACCGCTGCTGAAACGGCGGCTTCAAATGGGTCCTGAACGATGGCCGCGTAGGCTCCTGCAATGGCCGATGCCGAACATCCCATTCCCGTCACTCTGGTCATCAACGGCACACCATTTGAAACATAGGCAATGCGCTCGCCACTGACAATCACATCCGTGGCACCGCTCACACTTACCACAGCCCCAAAACGCTTCGAAAGCGCCCGGGCGGCGTCAATGGTATCGGTAGAACTGGCGGTACTGTCGACCCCTTTTGTCTGGATGCTCGCCCCGGCCAGTGCAAGGATTTCCGAACCATTCCCCCGGATGATCGTTGGCCGAGCCGCCTCCATCAGGCTGGTCAACACATGATTGCGGTATGGAGTAGCACCTGCGCCTACAGGGTCAAGCACGATCGGCTTGTGCTGATTTGCTGCGGCGGTCATCGCCAGCTTCATTCCTTCGACCCAGAGAGGAGCCAGCGTACCAATGTTTACAACGAGCGCTCCGGCAATGGCTACCATATCTTCCACTTCCTCCAAAGCATGCGCCATGACGGGTGACGCACCAAGTGCGAGCAGCGCATTGGCAGTATAATTCATCACCACGAAATTCGTAATGTTATGAACCAGTGGCGAAGAAGCCCTGAGATTCAGCAGATTTGTTTGTAGTTGAAATTCCATGTTCTGATGTTTGAATTTTACAGAATAGAATGACCCCGGGCAGAAACTTTAACATGCAAGAACGAGCTGCATGTTATTGAAAGTGAGAAAAGACCGTATCGATCTTGCATTCGCTTTTTCCTACGACAGTACCAACTGTGTCAGGTTCGGAGGGTATAAATCTCAGTCCTTTTTGGACACCCCTAAAGCCATTCTTAGCTGCGAATGTAGTAGTTTTGGATGGTTTATAAAAAATTCTGCTCACCAGACGATGATTAAAGCTGCAATATTTGACATGGACGGATTACTGATCGACTCCGAGCCGATCTGGACCGAGGCCGCCCGCGAAGTGATGCAAAAGGTCAATTTTGAAATTTCAGATGCATTAAAACTGCAGACTACCGGGCTGTCGATCAAATTGTTCCTGGATTTTTGCCACAAGATCCAGCCTTGGAATACACCGAGCTTTGAAGAACTCGAATCGCTCATACTTGAAAAAGCTCACCGGGATATTCTCGCCAATGCAGTGGCCATGCCGGGTGCGATTGCATTGGTCAAACAACTGAAAGCCACCGGACTGATGCTCGCAGTCGCCTCGGCCTCACATATGGATCTGATCGAAGGTGTTTTGAGACGATTGGAAATTATTGACTATTTTGACACCTGGCATTCGGGCGAACTGGAGGAATTCACCAAACCACATCCGGCGGTATATCTCTCTACTGCCAAAAAGCTGGGCGTACTACCGGAAGAATGCATTGCATTCGAAGATTCGCACGCCGGGCTGCGGTCGGCACATGCGGCTGGAATGATAACGATTTCGGTCCCGGCCATGGAAGTTTACGACGATCCAAAATTCAATCTGGCACATTATAAGATCAATTCTCTGGAAAAATATATATTGAGTGAAATGTCGGGTGTTCCTCAAAACACCTTTGAAAACTAACCCTGAATCCTCTTACTGAACTCAATGATCGGACTCCGGCACTTCAGCATAATGATCATGATCAGGATCGCGGTGATCGTCCTGAGCGTAATCGCCTTGGCGTGGCTTGCATCCAAACACACCAATGAAACGCTGATATATGTGCTGGGGACGATCTTCATTTTTGTTCAGGCATCACTTCTGTATCAGTATGTTACGAATGTAAACCGCAAGCTGACGTACTTTCTTGAATCGGTCCGTTATTCTGATTTTACGATCAATTTCAGGTCAGATAACAAAATGGGCCGGACCTTCAAAGAACTTAATCAGCAGTTTAATGAAGTTTTACATGCATTTCGTCAGGCACGGGCTGAAAAGGAAGCGAACCTGCAATACCTCAATACGATCGTGCAGCATATCGGCACCGGCCTCATTACATTCGACGCCACCGGGCAGGTAAACCTGATCAACAATGCCGCATTGCGCATGCTAGGCATTTACCGGCTGCACCAGCTTGGTGAGCTGAAAGACAGGCACCCAAGGTTATTTGAACTGCTGTCAAACCTCAACAGCGGCGTCCGCGAATTGTACCGTACCCCTTCCGACCAACCGCTGGCTTTGCAGGGGGCTGCCATTCAGTTGCGCGGCATGTGGGTTAGGATTGTGGTTTTACAGAATATCCAGACGGAATTACAGCAACAGGAAGTCGAATCCTGGCAAAACCTTACCCGTGTTCTCCGCCACGAGATCATGAACTCCATGACGCCGATTGTTTCCCTCGTGGGTACTATGAGGCTGATCGTCAACGAAGATATCGAAAAGTCGACCAGCGACCAGGAAGCTGTTAACGACCTGAAAGAGGCTCTATCGACCTTAGAAAAGAGAAGTAAAGGAATGATGCAATTTGTAAATGCATACCGCGATTTTACTACTTTGCCTAAACCCGTTTTTGCGAATCTGAGCGTTGCCGAGCTGTTACAGGAAGTTTTACAATTGCTGCAAACCGACCTGACGCACTCTGGAGTACTCTGGAGAATCACCGTCAAACCGGAAACATTGATCGTAAAAGCCGATGCCAGCCAGATCCAGCAGGTATTGATCAACCTCGTAAAGAATGCCTCGGAAGCTTTTTCCACTCAAACAAGCCGGTTAATCACATTAAATGCCTATCAGGCCGATAGTACGGTGATGATCGAGGTGGAAGACAATGGCGATGGAATTGAGCCCGAAGCGATGGAAAACATCTTTATTCCTTTTTATACCACCAAAAAAACCGGCTCCGGTATCGGACTAAGCCTTTCCCGCCAAATTCTGCAACAACACAATGGTCAGCTTAATGTCGCCTCGGAGGTGGGAAAAGGTACACGCTTCACGCTGATGATCTGACAACGGATCCACATTCCGGTTAATCCACTCAATAAAATCTTACTGTGATTTCAAATCGTATATTACAACGGTTTGATTTCCGTTAATGTCCTGGAAAAAAAGATATGATTATGAAAAAATATGTGTGGTTGGGGTTGGTTGCTGCAACTGTTTTTTGTTGTAAAAATTCAGGGGTTGATAAAAAGGACGAAGGACTGAAATACAAGGAAACCGTGACGATCAACGATGTCCCAAAAGCTACTCTGACGTTTTTTGATGTCGTCGACAGTCGTTGTCCCGAAGGTGTAACTTGTATCTGGGGTGGAAATGCAACCGTTGATCTACTGCTATCCGGCGTGACAACCGAGGGAGGCGTCAATGAACATGTTAAACTGTGTATCGGTACCTGTGATGCAAAAGTGGCGGGAGATACGCTGGTCCGAAATTTCGCCGGGCAGCAATACCGCTTTGTTTTGCAGGATGTAAAACCTTACCCGAAAGTGGAGCAGGGTAAAAAGGAAGACTACCGTATTTTGCTGAAAATCGAAAAAAAATAGAGAGAGACTTGGCAAGTCTTCAAGACGGGGTCGCCCAGACTTGCCAAGTCTGAATTTAAAAACTTCCCGATCACGCCAATTTACTTTTCCGATACCCGTAGCTGAAATAAATCACCAGCCCGATCGCCAGCCAGATCGCGAAAATCAGCCAGTTGGAAGACCCGAGTTCCGTCATCAGATAAAGATTCGTCAGAATCCCGGCAACCGGTAAAATCGAAAAGTTATTCTGAAAGCTTAATATCGAAAGCGTAACCCAGACAATCCAAAAAACAATGGTCAGCAGCTTATGCTCAATGGTTTCAGCGAAAGTCAGCGCCGCCCATTCCGCAATTACTTCCTGTCCGTAGATTGCCAATCCGGCAATTGCAAGAATGAGCGAAATGCCCACCAGGTACTTGCCATTTAAATAAGGCACCCTGAACTTAGACTGCGCAGAAATTCCGGTATGATCGAGGTAAAGTACACCTGCACAGACCAGTATGAATGCAAAAAATGTTCCCACGCTGGTCAGGTCGACGAAAAAGTCCATTTTAAAAAATAAGGCGGGAATCCCCACTACAAATCCGGTAACGATCGTGGCGAAAGAAGGTGTCTGATATTTTGGGTGGATTTTCGAAAAGCGTTTCCATAGTAGTCCGTCCCGGCTCATAGTCATCCAGATCCGCGGCTGGCCGAGCTGATAAACCAGCAATGCACTGGTAATGGCGATCACCGAGCTCACCGATATAATCCCCGCCATGAAATCGAGGCCATTTTTTTCAAAAACAAATGCGAGCGGATCACTCACTTTCAACTCCGAATAATTCACCATTCCGGTGAGTACCAACGTAATGAGTACATATAATACGGTACAGATCACGAGGCAATAGATCATCGCTTTGGGCATATCCCGCTGCGGGTTTTTACATTCCTCCGCGGTTGTCGAAATGGAATCAAAACCAATGAACGCGAAGAAAACAGAAGCAACTCCGCCCATCACACCTTTTATTCCATTCGGAGCAAATGGCGACCAATTTTCCGGTTTTACATAAAATGCGCCGGCAAAGATCACCAGCAAAACAACACCTATTTTAAGCACAACCATGATGTTACTGGCCGTTCTGGACTCTCGTATACCAATATAAACCAATGCCGTAATGAGCAATGTAACCAGTCCCGCGGGCAGGTTCAGCATAATGTGAAAGTCGCCGATGGTAGGTGCCGATTCGTAAGCTGCTGCTGCAAATTTTTCGTAGATACTCATTTCAGATGCTGCCGCACTATGCAGTTTCGCAAATGCCTCCGACGCCGTTTCCTGATTAACAGTAAGCCAGCCAGGCAATACGATCCCGAAACCTTTCAGCATTCCGGTGAAATATTCTGACCATGAAATCGCCACCACCATATTGGACACTGCATATTCGAGGATCAGCGACCAGCCGATGATCCACGCGAACAACTCACCGAATGCAACGTAAGCATACGTGTAAGCACTACCGGACACCGGAACAGTGCTCGCAAATTGTGCGTAGGACAAGGCCGTAAAAACACATGCGATAGCAGTAAAGATGAAAAGAAGCGAAACTGCTGGTCCGCCATTATAGCTCGCGACCCCGATTGTACTGAAAATCCCTGCTCCGACAATAGCTGCAATACCCAAAGAAACCAGGTCCCTCACACCCAGTATTTTGGCCAATCCACTACCCTCAGCGGAGTTTGCATCTTTAAGAATCTGATCAACTGTTTTTTTCCGGAAGAGAGAGGAATTTTGTTTCATGAAGGGGTGGTTTTCCGTAGCGCGTTTTGATTAAGACATGGCTAAAATAGTGATATTCTCAACTTATCTCCCAATGCATTAAAAATTTGTTCTGTTAATCCCAAAATTTCAATATAAAATTCTTGTTTTCGAAATCAAACCTGCCAACATTGCAATACTGACCTGATTTACCAAATTTTTACTCTCACCTCATGCCATGAAACTGACCCTGACATGCCTGTTAGCCACCCTACTGACTTTCGGAATACAGGCACAAAATATCAAAGCGTACACCACAGCCCAAGCCCATTCTCATAATGACTATGTACGCAAACGACCTTTTTACGATGCCTATGAACAACAATTCGGCTCCATTGAAGCCGATGTGCATTTGGTAAACGACACCCTGTACGTGGCGCATGATTCAAAAGAGATCAACCCCAATAAAACGCTTGCGGCCCTTTACTTAACACCCATCCAGGAACAGGCCGACAAAAACGGAGGAAACATATACCCTCAAAAAAATGTCCACCTGCAATTGCTGATCGACCTGAAAACGTCCGGACCCGAAACGCTGGCCGCATTGGTCAAAGAACTCGAACCCTATAAAAAAGTACTTGCTCCATCCGGGCTGGTTACCGTCGTTGTGAGCGGAAATGTTCCCGATCCGGCAACGTTTGAAAACTATCCGGACTACATCTTTTTCGACGGTCGCCCTGAAAACACTTATACTCCGGCCCAGCTGGCACATATCGGACTGATCAGCCAGGCATTTCAGAAATATTCAAGATGGAACGGTGAGGGGCCGCTCCTTGAAAAAGAAAAAAAGAACATCCAAAAAATGATCACGCAAACGCATGATCTGGGAAAAAAGGTGCGGATCTGGGCGACGCCCGACAATATTAATTCGTGGAAAACAATGATGTCTCTCGGAGTAGACTATTTGAACACAGATAAAGTATTAGAAATGGGCGACTATTTACGCACCGCTCCGAGGTAACAAAACTAACCACCCCCTCATGCCTGTTGATCAAACCACGTCCCTCAAAAAAGTTCTAAAACCAATCCATCTTTGGGCAATTGCCGTCGGGCTCGTGATCTCGGGCGAGTACTTTGGCTGGAACTATGGCTGGGGTGTCTCTGGGACCGTCGGGTTTCTGATCGCCACACTTGTCGTGACGGTCATGTATGTAACCTTTATTTTTAGTTTTACCGAACTTACTACCTCCATTCCGCAGGCGGGAGGCCCATTTTCATACGCTCACCGGGCATTTGGCTGGTGGGGCGGGCTCATTGCCGGGTATGCAACCCTGGTTGAGTTTCTGGTAACTCCGCCGGCCATCGCATTTGCACTCGGCAGCTACTCGCACTTTCTCTATCCGTCACTGGATGTGCTGCATGTAGCGTTTGCTTGTTACGCGATCTTTATAGTGATCAATTTATTGGGAATCAAAGAGTCTGCGACGTTTTCGCTGGTCGTGACTTTGCTGGCGGTGATCGAGCTATTGATTTATATCGGCATTGTCGCGCCGCATTTCAGCTATCAGACTTTCGTTACAGATCCGATGCCGTTTGGCTGGCCAGGCGTTTTTGCCGCATTACCATTCGCGATCTGGTTTTACCTTGCTATTGAAGGTGTTGCGATGGTCGCGGAAGAAGTGGAAGATCCAAAACGCACCATTTCGAGAGGTTACATTTATGGGATATTAACATTGGTCATTTTAGCCCTGGCTGTGATGATCTTCACCGGCGGCATTGCGAACTGGAAACTTTTAAGTGAAATTGATTATCCTCTCCCCGCCGCATTGGGCATTGTGCTGGGTCGCGACAGCAGCCTCACCCAGCTTTTTGCAAGTCTGGGCCTTTTCGGGCTGATCGCCTCGTTCCATGGGACCGTTATCGGCTATTCCCGTCAGATCTTCGCCCTGGCAAGGAGTGGTTACCTGCCTTCTTTTCTGGGAGAAGTAAATGCAAAATTTCAGACGCCACATTGGGCATTGCTGGCTGGCGGTGTGGCCGGATGTGCTGCATTAATGCTGGGGACGACGGATCAGGTGATCATTCTGGCGGCTTTGGGCGCAGTTGTGATGTACATGATCAGCATGGTTTCCTTGTTTGTTTTGAGAAAAAAAGAACCGGCCCTCGAACGTCCCTTCTCAGTTCCACTTTACCCGTTCTTCCCCGCAGTTGCTCTGATATTAGCAAGCATTTGTCTGATCGCCATCATTTATTACAACTTCGTAATGAGCCTCTGGTTCTTTGGCGGGCTGATTGTCGTTACAATTTTCATTGTTCTCACCGGTCGGCATAAAGTTTTATGAAGTTGCCATCGTAGAAATTTTCCATGACTCAGTCTAAAAAGCGGATGCGGTCATTCGGGAATTGTAGTAGAACCTTTGTAAAATTTATAAGTACTTGTGTCAGAATGGTTTTTATATTTTTTTTGGATAACTTTCGTGTCACGAACGGTTACTAAATTTTAAGACTTGCATGGTTTGTACATTGTAATTAATTCGTATATTATCCTGCATTAGTTACATCCGACTGGTTCTTTTCGCAAATCCTAACTCTACAAAGTTCAGCTTCGGCTGGGTATTTTTCTAAGTATGAATATATTAATAGTTGAGGACGATTTCATCATTGCAAAACATTTACAATTCCTGCTTAACGGATTCGGCTATGAGGCCAACGATATCGCGACAGATTATGAGACGGCCATTGGACTTTTAAATACAAAAGTTTTCCACCTGGCTGTGCTCGACATCAATCTGAATGGGTATCAGACTGGTATTGATCTCGCCGATCACATTCGCGAAAACCTGGGAATTCCTTTTCTATTTCTGTCTGCACACGATGACATCGCGGTGGTAAATGCTGCGCTGCAATCCGCACCGCATGCCTTTTTGCAAAAACCTTTTCAGAAAATTACGGTCTATACCGCCGTAAAGCTGGCACTGAAGAATTATCGTCTGGCCGCATTGGCAGGAGAAACAGACATGCCGGAAAAAGAAGATACTACGGTAATTAAGGATGCTTTGTTCATTAAAGAGAAGCATATGTTTACCAAAATACTTCTCGCCGATATTATGTACATCCGTAGTGATGACAACTATCTCGAACTACATACCGTCAAGAAAAAATATACGATCCGGGAAACGTTGAAAAATATGATCCAGCAGCTACCGGTAAATTTCTTCTTTCGCGTTCATAAATCATTCATTATCAATTTGAATGCTATCACTGCAATCGATTATGTACATGTGATGATCAATGATATCGAGATACCGATCACCAATGACAACCGGACCGAATTACTCAGCAGGATTAAAACTTTTTCCTGAGTCCGAGCACTAACCCCAATATTTCGCAGGGTTCACCCCTGAAAGGTTGACTTTCGCCCCATTAATTTGCGGACCTTACCTTGTCGAACTAATTTCATGACACGTAATCCTCTTCTCTATTAAGATAACAGCCGCAGACATTGCCTGGATTTCAATGAAAAATATTTTGAAGTCCAGGCATCCATTTTAATCTAAATTTCGTATCTGTTTTATATATTGAGATTTAAACAAAAAATATAATTATGCGCACATTGCGTGCAAAACCTAAACTAAATCTAACATAAGTTTGAATTAAATATCGTTGAGAATAATTAAACATCCCTGGGACACTATTCCTGGGATGTTTTGTTTGATATTACTCTGAAAATCGAGATTAAAACGATCAGGGATAAAGCAGGTATTTTTTTCTAAACTCTTTATAATGAGATAATCCCGACTCCCAGCTTTTCCGGATTTCGTCTTCGGATATACCCGCGATAATCTGCTTTTTCAGGTTTTCCGTTCCCGCAAGCTTATCTATGCTGCCCATTTGTTTGCTTTGCGTCATATCGAAAAACCGCTCTTTTTCCGGATACGATTTGTACATATCCATCAGCCATTTCAAATTCAGCTTACCTGACTTTCGAATGTCCTTCATATCATATTTCCTCAGGTCCAGGCCGTAACATTCCGTGTCCATGTGCAGTGGTGTTTCACTCATTCCCTTTATGCTTTTAGGCGTAAACACGAAGTCATATTTTCCTTTCAGTTTCGGAGCTCCGAGCACTGTAAATGGCATATAAGTTCCCCGGCCCTGGCTCACGATCGTACCTTCAAACATACAGATATGCGGATAGAGCATGATCGATTGTTGCGTATTCAGATTGGGCGACGGCATAACCGGCAGGTTATATGGCATGTCATGCGTGTAATTTGCTACCTTGATGATTTTAAGCTTGCATTGCATTTTGTTGGGCAGCCAGCCTTCGCCGTTGATCATTTGTGCAAGTTCGGCAATGGTCAGCCCATGTGAAATGGGAATGGGATAAATTCCGATCCCGGAATGCAGGTGGTCTTCGAGTATCGGCCCGTCGATCAGAAATCCATTCGGATTGGGCCGGTCGAGGATCAGCATTTCCTTTCCGGTTTCAGCACAGGATTCCATGACGTGCCCCAGCGTGTTGATGTAGGTGTAAAAACGAGCACCCACATCCTGAATGTCAAACACGATCAGGTCCAGACCAGCCATTTGCTCCTTGGTCGGCCGTTTCAGCTTCCCGTAGAGCGAAATTGCCGGAATACCCGTTTTGGGATCTACACTATCACTCACCTTATCTCCATTACTGGCCGTCCCGCGAAATCCATGCTCCGGCCCAAAGATCGTCACGATATTCACCCCCAATGCGTGCAGGCTGTCGACAATGGGCGTGCTGCCGATAATGGAGGTCTGGTTCACCACGATACCCACTTTTTTACCTTTCAGATAGCTCAGATATTCCGAAGTCTGATCGGCACCGGTGATCAGCTTTTTGGCTGCTTCATCTTTTGACAAATTGCTTATTGAATCGTTGGAAGTTAGCAGCGGGCTTTTCTGTGAAGAAGAATTGACGCAGTTGCTGAGCAGGCAAATGGCTGCGGTTATGAAAAAGAATGCTTTCATTGGTCAGGATTTTGTTGGGCTAAAATAGATGATTTCTAGCCACTAGAACAAATTCATTTGCCCACCACGCATAAATTGCGTCGTACTCAATGGCCGTATTTCCCGGTCTTTGAAATACTTCCGGCAGGCCAGGTCATGCAGCTGCCTGATATGCTCTGCAAAATTACCTTCCCCCACCATCCTGACTCCAAATCTCGAATCATTAACCTGTCCGCCGTGACATTCCTTGATCTGGTTTAAAACTTTCGAAGCTTTGTCGGGAAAATGATGGTTCACCCATTCATCGAACAAGGTCGCAATCGCCCCATTCAACCTGACGATGGTATACCCGGCCCAAACAGCACCATTTTCCGCAGCTGCTTGTATAATTGCCGGGATTTCGTGGTCATTTAGGCCGGGGATAATAGGTGCAGTCATGACACCCATCGGTACGCCGGCCTCATGAAGGGTTTTAACAACTTGCAACCTGCGCTTGCCTGTTACCGTCCGTGGTTCGAGTGCATGCCGCAGGTCTTCATTTAAAGAGGTAATGGAAACGGCGCCGTGCACAAGATTCAGCTTGGCCAGTTTTTCGAGGAGGTCCACATCACGTAACACCAATGCATTTTTTGTCAGCACACTTACCGGATTACGATAACGCAAACAAATCTCAAGAAGCTGCCGTGTTAACCGGTATTTCTTTTCGCCCGGTTGGTAGCAATCGGTGTTTCCGGAAAAATGAATGGTGGTAGGTTCCCACTTTTTAGAGTTAAAAAGCTTTTCCAGCAATTGGGGGGCATTTTTACGGACAATGATTTTAGTTTCAAAATCCAGCCCAGCGGAATATCCCCAGTACTCATGCGAATTGCGGGCGTAACAGTAAATGCAGCCATGCTCGCAGCCGCGGTACGGATTAATTGAATGGAAATTTGGCATATCCGGACTGTCGGAAACGCTCAGAAGCGTTTTGGAAGTCTCCTCAATAAACTGGGTTTTAGGATTCATTTCTGGCTCTTCCCATTGCTGCCAGTCTTCCGAAGTATACTCTAGTTCATGCTTGAAAAATTTGTTGTGGGGGTTGATCGCCGCACCGCGCCCCCGTGCCCTGTTGTCCATTTGTTGATGATTTTCATTGTTTGATGAAGTGTTTAAATACTTGGCAAGTCTTGAAGACGGGGTCGCCTAGACGTGCCAAGTATAATCGGTATTATTTTATTTAATATACCTGAAATCCTCGTCTCCTTTTAAAGAAAGAAGCACATCGTACATCAGCTGAATTACATTTTTAACATCCTCTTTATGAACCATTTCTACCGTAGTGTGCATATATTTTAATGGTAATGAGATCAATGCGGATGCAATGCCTTCTGTTGAGTAGGCAAACGAATCGGTATCCGTTCCGGTGGAGCGGCTCACTGCCTGGCGCTGGAATGGGATTTTTTTCTCTTCCGCTACCCTGATCAGCATTTCACGCACATTGTTCTGCACCGCCGGCCCGTAACAGATCACGGGTCCATTTCCGCTTTTCAGGTCACCTTGCTCCTTTTTATTGTACATCGGAGACTGCGTATCGTGGGTAACATCGGTAACAATCGCCAGGTCCGGTTTCAACCTGCGGGAGATCATCTCCGCGCCACGCAGACCAATTTCTTCCTGAACCGCATTTACCAGGTAAAGCGTAAAAGGCAATCTCACATTGTTTTCATGAAGCATCCGGGCAACCTCAGCAATCATGAATCCTCCCATCCGGTTATCCAATGCGCGTCCGAGGTAATATTTCTCATTCAATTCATCGAGTCCATCGGCGAAGGTTACAACCGTTCCTACGTGGATTCCCATTTCAAAAACCTCTTCTTTTTTTGCTGCCCCTACATCGATAAACAGTTCATGGACTTTCGGTACCACATCTTTTGCAACATCCCTCACGTGGATCGCGGGCCAGCCGAATACACCTTTCACAACACCTTTTGCCGTGTGCAGGTTAACCCGCATCGACGGTGCTATTGCGGCATCCGATCCCCCATTACGGCGGACGTGGATATACCCGTCATCGGAAATGTAATTGACGAACCAGGAAATCTCATCCGAATGCGCTTCGATCACCACTTTGTAATCTTGACCCGGACCGATCACACCCACCGCAGTTCCGTACGTATCAACGATCTGCTCTTCAATATAGGGTTTCACATAGTCCAGCCATATCTGCTGACCACTCGCTTCGAAACCTGTCGGCGACGCATTATTCAAATACTTATAAAGAAATTCTCTGCTCTGATCTGACATACTCGTTGTTTAATTTTCGCAATAAAACTGATTTTGAAAGTCGCTGATTTCCAGCAATGTATTTTCACAAATACCGCCAGAAAGCCCAGAAACGCCTGTTTTTTAAATACTCGGGGTTACCCTGATGCTGGTAAGCTTCTCGTTCAAAGGAAATATGAAGATATGCTAAATAATGTTTTTTGTACTGGATCAGCCGGATTAAATATTCGGAGAAATACCAGATGTAAAAAAACAAAATACCCAGTTCCATCTGCTGTTTCAAATGGATCCGCTCGTGGTTGAGAAAAACCCAGCCGGGTGACTTGTGCTTTGAAAAAATAAAAGGAAAAAACGCCATCCCCTCTACCCAAAGGAAGGAAGTATTGAGTAAAAAGCCTTTGAATTTCATGTTGGGAGCGGTTGGCTATTAGCTGTTAGCTGTTAGCCGTTAGCTATTATTATGACTTTGTTGTAAATGTCACGAAATCGGTAAAAAAAAGCTAAAAGCTAATGGCTAATAGCTAACAGCCAAAAAAAAGGATCGCAATGCCACTAGGCATGCGATCCAACTTTATTCAAATTAAAATTTATTCCAGAAAACGGCTAATATCCAGTACTTCGAATTCCATTACACCGGCCGGCACTTTGATTTCGGTTGTTTCTCCAACTTTCTTGCCTAGTAAACCTTTACCGATCGGTGAACCAACCGAGATTTTCCCTGTTTTCAGGTCCGCCTCTTCTTCCGATACCAGGGTGTAGGTCACTTCCATCCCGTTTTTGCGGTTTTTTATCTTCACTTTTGAAAGTACAGAAACCTGTGAATTATCGATCGACGATTCGTCAATCACGCGGGCCGTGGACATGATCTCTTCCAGCTTCGCAATTTTCATTTCGTGCATTCCCTGAGCATCTTTCGCTGCATCATACTCTGCATTTTCACTCAGGTCACCCTTATCCCGCGCTTCTGCAATTTGTCGTGCAATCTCCGTGCGGCCTTTGGTTTTCATTTCATTCAGCTCATTCTTTAGCTTATTTAATCCTTCTTCCGTATAGTATGAAATTTTAGCCATGACCCTGTTTGTTTATAAGTCTTATTAAATTTTGAATTTTTGATAAAAAAAAAGAACGGCTCTAAGACCGCTCTACAAGAGTAATACACTCGTAGTAGAAGGCTAGAAAACCTCGTCTTTTCGGCTGCTATTTGATTTCAAGTTCACCATATTTTTCTTTCACGAACAACAAAAATAACAATATTTGTGAATGGTAACACCATTTCCATCCAAATGACAACACGACCATGTCAAATCCATTGAGAATTATTTTTATGGGAACACCGGAATTTGCGGTCCCAAGTTTACAAAGTCTGGTCGAGGCTGATTCTAATGTTGTAGCCGTAGTAACTGTTCCCGATAAGCCCGCCGGAAGAGGTCAGAAGTCGACAGCCTCACCCGTCAAAATATATGCTGAACAGCGTGGAATCCCTGTTTTGCAGCCTGAAAAATTGAAAGACCCCGCGTTTCTGGAAGCTTTGAAATCGTATGATGCGGACTTGCAGGTAGTGGTTGCTTTCCGGATGTTGCCAGAAGTAGTTTGGAATATGCCCGCAAAAGGTACGTTCAATCTGCATAGTTCGCTTTTGCCGCAATACCGCGGGGCGGCGCCGATCAACTGGGCGATTATCAACGGTGAAACGGAAACCGGCGTGACTACTTTTTTCATTGAAAAAGACATTGATACCGGCAAGATCATTTTCCAGGAAAAAGAGCCGATCCTGCCAACAGACAATGTAGGTACCTTATATGAGCGACTCATGTTGAAAGGAGCCGGGCTGGTAGTGCGGACTGTGGAAGCCATTGAGTATGGCAATTACCCGCAACAGCCGCAACAAGAAGCGGAAGTACTGAAATCGGCACCGAAAATTTTCCGCGAAACCTGTGAAATCAACTGGAACAAGCCGGCTATCGAAATTCATAATTTTGTCCGCGGATTGTCGCCTTACCCAGCGGCCTGGACAATATTAAATGGACTTTCCTGTAAAATATTCGAAACGAGTGTGATCGAGAGCAGTGAGGAGGCGAATCCGGGCGACTTCCGCACAGATCATAAATCCACACTTCATTTCAAAACTTCGGATGGATGGCTCGCCATTGAAAACCTGCAGCTCGAAGGAAAGAAACGCATGAATACAGGCGATTTTTTAAGAGGATACCGTCTCGGCAACCAATAATACCGCATTATGCTACTATCTATTATCGTCGCTGTTTCAGAAAATGGCGTAATCGGCAAAGAAAATCAACTTTTATGGCGGTTGCCTGACGATTTGAAACGTTTCAAACAGTTAACCCTGAACCATCCGATGATCATGGGCCGGAAAACGTTTGAATCCATCGGCAAGCCACTTCCTGGACGTACATCAATCGTCATCACCCGAAATCCGGGCTTTACATTTGACGGCATTATTATTGTGCATTCCTTGGAAGATGCCCTAGCAAAAGCCGCTGAAACAGGAACTGACGAGGTTTTTATCATTGGCGGGGGTGATTTGTATCAGCAGGCACAGCCCATTACCGACCGGCTGTATGTTACAGAAGTAAAAACGGTGATCGATGGTGACACCTATTTCAAAATCGATAACCCCTCTGCCTGGGTTGAGGCAGAACGCATTGTTCATGAGGCAGATGAGCGACATTTATTCGAATTTGATTTTGTAAATTATTTTAAAAAGCAGGATTTATAAGTAATTTTGTGACTTGGTAACCCTCAGTGACTCTGACATCAGTAATGCAAGTAGAAGTAGAAACCCTCATCATTGAACTTACGACTTCCTCATTTGATAAACGTCCGGTATATATCACCGGTAATTTTTGTAAATGGTTGCCCGACCTGGAAGCTTTTCGGATGACAGAAGTTAGTCCGGGCAATTACGTTTTTCAATTTCCCGAAAATCTTGAACTTACAGGGCCGCTTGAATACAAATATACCCGGGGTGGCTGGGACCAGGTGGAACTGGACCGTTTCGGGAAACCTTATGGAAACCGTGTTGTGGAAAAAAACGAAGGCGTAAAAAAAGACACTGTCATTCGCTGGCAGACTGATATCTCCAAAAAAACGGACTTATCACCGATTTTGGAGATCGTGTCGGAGGAGTTTGAGATACCGCAACTGAAAAAAACCAGGCGCATTCAGGTCTTGCTTCCACACGATTATTACGACAGACCAGATCTTAGTTTCCCTGTTTTGTATATGACCGATGGCCAGAATTTATTTGGCGAAGGTTCGGAATACGGGAACTGGAACATTGATAAAAGCCTGGCAAAACTGGCCAAAGAACAGAAAGGTGGTGTGATCATTGTTGCAATCGATCACGGAAACGAGCAGCGGATCAACGAATTTTCACCTTATAACAATCCGAAATGGGGTAAAGGTTTAGGTGAACAATTCATGCGGTTTATCTCCGAAACACTAAAACCTCACATCGACTCCAAATACAGAACAAAGCGCGACAGACTGAATACGGGCATCGGCGGCAGTTCCGTAGGTGGCCTCCTGAGTTTATACGCAGCCTTAATGTTCCCGCAAGTATTCGGCAGATTAATGGTATTCTCGCCGTCGTTATGGATGTCCCAACGCGTATTTTTTGATGCTATACACTTTTTTGAGCCATTCGAATCACGTATTTACCTATACGCGGGCGGCAAAGAAGGAGCGAACATGCTTCCAAACGTCACCAAACTTCGCGAAACGCTCGAAACGCAAGCTTTCGGTTACGACCGCGTAAAAATCAAAGCCTCCATCGACCCAAAAGGCCAACACGACGAGAAGCAATGGAGCAAAGAGTTTCCATTGGCTTTAAAATGGCTGTTTTTCGAGTGAACTAAAATCGCAATAAAGACCGATCCACTTCTTCATTAACGCGACTCTTTGCTTCTTAAATGTTGGGCCAAAGAAGGTGTTGGACCAGTCTTCGTATTGCAGTTGGTAAAATTCGAAGAAGAATAGCCAGAATGCATATCCAAGATAGGGAATCGCTTCAATTTCTGCGTCGGACAATGGCCTTACCTCCCGGTAAGCCGTTATAAATTGGGCAAACTGCCTGTCAGCTTCCTCCTTGGTGAGAAATTTGTGCTCGACCTCAAAGAAGAAGTGAACAAAAAAGCTCATCAGATCATTGGCGAGCACGCCTTTTCCCGCAAAGTCAAAATCAAAAAAAGTGACCAGGTCATTTTCATCGAAATGGAAGTTTTTCGGCAGGAAATCGTAGTGGCAGTACCCATAACTGAATTTTGAAAGGTCAAACTGACTGAGTTTGGCAATTACCTTTTGGGTTGTTTCCTTTAAATAGGCGTATTCATCAGGTAATTCGACAAATGCAGGCTTGATGTTTTCTAAAGGCCCGATCAGTGTCGTTTGAACGTCATAGACTCTTCTCGGAAACTGCAGTTCTATCTCAGACGTAATGTTGTGGATAAACGCCATTTCCTGACCGATGATCCTAAGGCGCTTTTCTGTGAGATCCCGCGTGAACTTCCCCGGAGCGAAGTTGAACAGAATCCCATAACGGGTTCCTTCGGCCGCATTAAAAGATTGTAGCTGATTTCCCGCAAGGTCACTGATCGGGTAAGCGACTTTTGCGCCTCGCTCTTTTAGAATCGTAAGCAACTCAGCCTCCGCTTTTATCTCATCTACATGGCGATGCGCATCCCGGTAAAGCTTGAAAATGTATTTATCAGACTCCCCTTCCAGCACGTACGTATCACTTACGTTGCGTGTCAGGAACTTGCAGATAACTTCGCCCAAACCATAAGCTTTCCCAAGAAACTCACCCAAAGCCAGGGAAGATAATGTTGAATATTGAGTTGGAAAAACAGACATTGCGAAATTGTGGTTAAATCACAAAAAAGGGACGCACAAATATACTGTGCGCCCCCAAAAAACATTTCACATCTCACAACTCACATCTCACAAAATATACTGGCTCAAATCTCTGTTCTTGATCAAATGGGACAATTTCTCGGAAACCATTTCAGCTGTGATCACGATATGAGAATCGGCGCCGATCACGTCCGGAACGTCGAACATAAAATCGTTCAGGAGCAAACTCATCACCGTTTGTAATCGCCGGGCACCGATATTTTCCACTTCGCTGTTAACTTCAAAAGCAATTTTCGCCATCTCGCGGATCGCGCCGTCTTCGAATTCCAGCTCCACACCCTCCGACTCCATCATCGCCTGATATTGCTTCGTCAATGCATTTTTCGGCGCTTTCAGAATTTGATAAAAATCTCCCTCGGTCAGACTATTCAGCTCCACCCGGATCGGAAAACGTCCCTGCAACTCTGGGATCAGATCTGATGGTTTTGACACGTGAAATGCACCCGCAGCCACGAACAAAATATGGTCTGTATTGATCACACCATGCTTGGTATTCACCGCGCTGCCTTCCACGATAGGTAGTAAGTCACGTTGTACACCTTCGCGGCTCACGTCCGGGCCGCCGCCTCCGCCGGAACGGCTGGAAGCCACTTTGTCTATTTCATCAATAAAAATAATCCCCAGGTTTTCCGCCTTTTTAATGGCTTCTACCTTCACCTCGTCCATATCGATCAATTTCGAAGCCTCCTCGTCCAGTAAAATTTTCCTCGCTTCTTCCACCGTCACTTTCCTCTTTTTTCCACGTCTCGGCATCATATTCCCGATCATTTCCTGAATGTTCATCATGGAAACATCGTCCACCGAGCCGCCGATCATGCCTACGCTCGGGGCCTGGTTTTGCTGCACCTCAATTTCAATTTTACGACTGTCCAGTTCACCGTTTCTGATCTTTTCACGAAAACGTTCTCGGGTGCGCTGGTTGAGTTCAGCATCGTCTTCCGGCATGGCATCGGAGCCATTGTCCGTTTTAATTCTCGCTGCCGATCCGTGCACGGGCGGAATCAATGCGTCAAGTATAATGTCTTCAACTGCCTGTTCTGCCTTGATCTTCACTTCCTCTTTTTTCTGCGTCCGCACCATTCCCACAGCCTGCTCCACAAGGTCGCGGACCATGCTTTCCACATCGCGGCCCACATACCCTACCTCGGTAAATTTCGACGCTTCCACTTTTACGAAAGGCGCATCGGCAATTTTTGCTAGCCGGCGGGCGATCTCCGTTTTACCGACTCCCGTGGCACCGATCATCAGAATATTATTTGGGATAATTTCCCTTTGTATATCTGCAGGACTGTTCATTCGCCTCCACCGGTTCCGCAATGCAATGGCAACATTACGTTTTGCGTCATTTTGTCCGATTATGTATTGATCCAGTTCAAAAACGATTTGACGTGGCGTCAGGCGATCTAAGTGTTCTGTCATTGTGATTTATAGCGATACGTAACTTGAATGATAACTTCCCTGATGGGCAGGGATTGCTTTTTTAAACGGTATAAAGAACTATGCCGGTACAAATTGTCAGGTTAAATCCGCCAGTTGTATTTCTTTGAGCACTTTCACTTTTGTTAGCCGACCTTCCTTACATTTGTTCATTCGTGTTTATCCCCCAAAATCAAGATAAAGAATTGCACTAACGATGAAAATCCGATACATTTTCTTTGCATTAATTCTTAATACCTCCCTACTCTTCGGACAAGCTGCCACTCGGCCCAATCCGGTTGATTTGGTGAATACATTAATGGGCACGCAGTCCAAATTCAGCTTGTCTGCAGGTAACACATACCCCGCCATTGCATTACCCTGGGGAATGAATTTCTGGATGCCGCAAACCGGCAAAATGGGTGACGGTTGGAGCTATATGTATGACGCCGAAAAGATCCGGGGGTTCAAGCAAACGCACCAGCCCAGTCCGTGGATCAACGATTACGGCCAATTTTCGATCCTTCCGATGACCGGAAAAATGAAGATCGATGAAGAATCCCGCGCGAGCTGGTTTTCACACAAAGCCGAGATTGCCAAACCGCATTATTACAAGGTATACCTGGCCGACTACGACGTTACCACCGAGATCACCCCGACCGAACGTGCCGCGCAATTCCGTTTCACATTCCCGAAAGCTGACAGTTCCTATGTGCTCGTAGACGCATTTGACCGCGGATCTTACATTAAAATCATCCCGGCTGAACGGAAAATCATGGGTTATACCACCAAAAACAGCGGCGGCGTTCCTGCTAATTTCAAAAACTATTTTGTACTGGTTTTCGACAAAGCATTTACATTCTCTTCCGCATTTCGCGGCAAACAACTGGCAAAAGATACACTCGAACTGAAAGCCGGTCACGTTGGGGCAGTGGTTGGTTTTAGTACGAAAAAGGGTGAACAGGTGGGTGTAAAAGTAGCTTCGTCGTTCATCAGTCCCGAGCAGGCCGAGCTGAACCTGACCCGCGAACTCGGCAAAGACAGTTTTGATGTAACCAAAGAAAAAGGCGAAAAAGAGTGGAATAAGGAATTATCTCGCATTCAGGTCGAAGGCGATAACATCGATCAGATCCGGACTTTCTATTCGTGTCTTTACCGCGTTCTCCTTTTCCCGCGGAAGTTTTATGAATTTGATAAAACAAACAAGATAGTCCATTACAGCCCGTATAATGGTGAAGTTCGTCCGGGTTATATGTTTACGGACAATGGTTTCTGGGATACATTCCGTGCCGTTTTTCCATTTTTTACTTTAATGTACCCGACATTGAATTCACACATTATGGAGGGTTTGGCCAATGCATACGACGAAAGCGGTTACCTGCCCGAGTGGGCCAGCCCCGGCCACCGCGATTGTATGATCGGATCGAACTCGGCTTCGCTCATTGCCGATTCGTATGTGAAGGGTATTCGTGGGTATGACATTAATAAATTGTACGAGGCTATCATTAAAAACACGGAAAACGCGGGCCCTGTAAGTTCCGTGGGACGTTTCGGGCACGAATATTATAATGACCTCGGCTACGTACCTTATGATGTAAAAGTCAATGAAAATGTGGCCCGGACTTTGGAATATGCCTATGCCGACTTTTGCATTTCTCAATTGGGTAAGGCATTGAAAAAGCCGCAAAAAGAAGTGGACTTGTATCTCAAAAGAAGCCAGAACTATAAAAATGTGTTTGATCCTGAAACGAAATGGATGCGCGGGAAAATGAAAGACGGTAAGTTTCAGAGTCCATTTAATCCATTCAAATGGGGCGATGCGTTCACCGAAGGAAACAGCATTCACTACACCTGGTCGGTATTTCAGGATGTAAAAGGTTTGATCGGATTGGTTGGCGGACGAGAAGCATTTGTACAAAAACTGGATACGGTTTTTACATTACCTCCGATCTTCGACGACAGCTACTACGGTTTCCCGATCCACGAGATCCGCGAAATGCAGATCATGAATATGGGTAACTATGCACACGGCAACCAGCCGATCCAGCACATGATCTACCTTTACAATTACGCCGGCGCACCCGACAAAACACAATATTGGTCGCGTGAGGTAATGCGGAAATTATACCAGGCGACCCCAGACGGCTATTGCGGCGACGAAGACAATGGACAGACTTCTGCCTGGTACGTTTTTTCTTCACTTGGATTTTACCCGGTCACTCCGGGAACAACACAATACGTGATCGGCTCGCCGCTGTTCAAAAAAGCGACATTAACGATGGAAGACGGTAAGAAATTTGTAGTTCAGGCCCCGGCGAGCAGCGACACGAATATGTACGTTCAAGGAGCGACGTTGAACGGAAAACCATACGAGAACACGTATTTAGAACATGCGGATATTCAAAAAGGAGGTTCAGTACAATTTAATATGACCAGCAAACCATCAAAAACCTGGGGAACAAAGCCAGAAGCAGCACCGTTTTCGCTGACGAAGTAGGTGTGGCATGTGAGATGCCAGATGTGAAATGTGAGATGTAAGCCATTAGCTTTACTTTTCACTTTTCACTTTTCACTTTTCACTTTTCACTTTTCACTTTTTTCACACTGATTTAATAGTTCAAACAAAAAAGGCAGACGGCCGAAAGCCGAAAGCCGATAGCCTATATGCAATATCGAAAAGTAGCAACCTCAGACCATCCCGAAAAATCGGATCTTGAATTGTCAGTAATCACATTTGGAGCCTGGGCGGCTGGGGGCTGGATGTGGGGTGGAACGGAACGAAGTGAGGCGGTAAAAGCAATCCGCGACTCGTACGAAGTCGGCGTTACCTCCATTGATACGGCGCCGATTTACGGGCAGGGATTAAGTGAAGAGATTGTCGGAGAAGCCATTAAAGAGTTTCCGCGCGATAAAGTCCAGATCCTTACGAAATTCGGAATGCGCTGGGACCTGACGAACGGTGATTTTGCAATGCATAGCAAAGACAATGCAGGAAACGACATTGATATTTACAAATACGCTGCAAAAGACAGCATTATCAAAGAATGTGAAGACAGCCTGAAACGTCTCGGCACCGATTATATTGACCTGTACCAAATCCATTGGCACGATAAAACAACGCCGATCCAAGAAACCATGGAGGCTGTAAGCCAGCTGATTACGCAGGGAAAAGTGCGGTATGCCGGGGTTTGCAATTACGATGCCGCATTAATGCGCGAGGCTTCGCAATACATCAATCTGGCTTCGGATCAGGTACCTTACAGCATGGTAAAACGCGGCATTGAGGCGGAGCTGGTACCTTATTGCATTGAGCATGAAAAAGCGATCCTGGCATACAGTCCGCTGGAAAGAGGTTTGCTGACCGGCAAAATGAAGCCCGGACATCAGTTCGCAAAAGATGATCACCGCGCATCGCTTTATTTTTACAAAGATGAAAACCTGACACGGGTAAGTGATTTTCTGGATCAGATAAAACCGTTGGCGGACGAAAAAAATGCCAGTATCAGTCAGCTGGTGTTACGCTGGACTTTGGACCAACCCGGGATCACGATCGCATTAGTCGGCGCCAGGGATTCAAAACAAGCTTTGCAAAATGCCGCGGCAGCAGATATCAAGCTGACTCCCGATGAGATCACTTTCATTACAGAACACCTGAACAAATTAGAATTAGTTAAATAGAAACCTCGTATTCACCATACTTTATGAAACAGAACTTTAAAAAATACTTCCCCATTGCGCTGGGAGGCTTATTACTGACCGCCTCAATCGGGCTCATGAGCAATAGCGGAATCGAAACGGATACTAAATCAGCCGCTAAACTTGCCGAAGCTGATTTAAAGGTCGATACCGTTGCGAGTGGACTTACCATGCCCTGGGCTTCCGCATTGCTGCCAAACGGCGACTTGCTGGTGACCGAACGTGGCGGAAAATTAAGATTGGTAAAAGGCGGAAAACTGGACCCACAGGAAATTTCGGGAATACCTGCAGTATTATACAAAGGCCAGGGTGGATTGCTTGATATCGCATTGCATCCTGATTATAAGACAACTGGCTGGATTTACATCAGTTATTCGTCACCTAAAAAAGATGGAGAAGAAGGTGACGACGACGGTGCAAATACCGGATTAATGCGGGCAAAGTTGAAAGACCACGCGTTGGTTGAAATTCAGCAATTATTCAAAGCACTTCCGAATGTAAAAGCCAATGTCCATTACGGCGGGCGGATTGTTTTTGATAAAAAAGGGTATGTGTTCCTTTCGCTCGGCGAACGCGGCCAGAAAGAAAATTCGCAGGATCTTGGACGCGACCAGGGAAAAGTAGTAAGGTTATTTGAAGATGGAAAAATCCCTACCGACAATCCATTTGTAAAAACGGCAGGCGCGAAACCGGAGGTATGGACGTATGGTCACCGCAACCCGCAAGGTTTGATTATCCACCCGACCACCGGCGCGATCTGGGAAACGGAACATGGTCCACAAGGCGGCGACGAGTTGAATATCATCGAAAAAGGCAAAAACTACGGCTGGCCGAAAATCACCTATGGCATTGATTACGACAACAGCATTATATCAAAAGACACGGCTCTGGCAGGAATGGAGCAGCCTGTCATTTTTTGGCGACCTTCCATCGCACCTTGCGGTATGACTTTCGTTACCAGCGACAAGTTCAAAGACTGGAAAGGCGATCTGATCGTGGGTTCACTGAAATTCATGCAATTGCAACATCTTACTGTTAAAGGCAACAAAGTGACGAAACGCGAAGTTATTTTTGATAAAATCGGCCGCGTACGTGACGTCCGCCAGGCATGGGACGGCAACATTTATGTCGTTCTGGAAAATTCAGGCAAGGTGGTCCGCATTAGTCCTAAAAGTTGATCTGATATGAAGTTGTTATTGACTTTGCTTTCGTTAATTGTCTTTTGCTCAGCCATTATCCCAAGTCAGGAGGATGAGCTGGCAAAAAGCATTGAACGCGGCAAAATGGTTTATTCCGAAAACTGCATTACCTGTCACATGGGAACAGGAGAAGGTGTTACTGCTACATTTCCACCGTTGGCAAAGTCGGATTACCTGATGCAAACCCCTGAAAATGCGATCAAGGCTGTGAAGTTTGGGCTCATTGGGAAGATTAAGGTGAACGCGGTAGACTATGACAATATGATGCCGAATCCGGGACTGGGGAATGACGAAATCGCCGATGTGATGAATTACATTATGAATTCGTGGGGCAATTCTTCCGGAAAAAAAATGATTACCGAGAAGATGGTTGAAGACGTGAAGGAGAAAAAATAGCGTTATTTATTGTCATTTTAAAACCGCATGTTCTGAAAAGTTCATGCGGTTTTTTAGTTTTTTAACTTCAACAAACTGTAAACATGAGCGGGTCACGCGACCTGCTATTTGAAATAAATCTAAATAAATACTTGTATAGCTGTTTTCGCACAACGATCTTTACTCGATCAAAATTATTTAGACTAATTTCAAATAAAATGAAACGACTTTTTACTTTACTCCTATTCATGCTTTCGGCTACGCTCGTAGTCGCGCAAAACGGCAAGATATCCGGCCAGGTACTCAGCTCCGACGGCCAGCCTGCCGAACAAGTTTCGGTCGGAATCAAAGGAAGTTCCAAAGGTGCCATTTCAGACGCGCAGGGTAAATTCACGATTGAACGCGTGAAAGCCGGCGAGTATGTTTTGCTTGTAAGCTTTGTCGGCTCAGCTACGCAGGAAAAGCCGGTGACGGTAGTTGCGGGGGAAACGGCGACGGTTTCTGTCACACTTTCCGAAAGTGCGAACCAGTTGCAGGAGGTGATTGTGAAAGGCGGAAACCTGTATAAAGACGACCAGTTTTCATCCGGCCTGAAACTCCTCACCCCCATTTTACAAACACCTCAGAATGTGCAGGTAGTGACGTCGAAAGTACTATCCGACCAGCAGGTGATCAGTATGAGCGATGGATTGATCCGGAACGTGAGCGGCGCGACGCGGCTTGAACACTGGGGCGACATGTATACCAACATCATGATGCGCGGTTCGCAGATCCAGGCATTCCGAAACGGTTTCAATGTCGTGAGTTCGTACTGGGGGCCATTAACGGAAGACATGAGCTTCGTAGACCACATTGAATTTGTAAAAGGCCCAGCTGGTTTTATGCTTGCAAACGGCGACCCGAGCGGCTTGTATAATGTGGTAACCAAGAAACCGACCGGAGAAACAAAAGGTGAAGTGAACTTAACGATGGGTAGCTTCGACCTGTATCGCGCGTCACTCGACCTGGATGGGAAATTGAGCAAAAACGGCAAGCTGCTATACCGTTTGAATGTGGCAGGCCAGAACAAAAATTCGTTCCGAGACTATGAGTATAACAACCGGTACAGCATCGCGCCGGTGATCTCGTATCAGATCGACGACAAGACGAAGGTGACCGCGGAATATACCATGCAGTATGCGAAAATGTCCGATGTAGGCTCATTTTATGTGTTTTCTACCGAAGGGTATGCAACTTTGCCGAGAGATTTCACCGCCATGCCTCCGGGACTTGAACCTACTAAAATCAAAGATCAGAGCGTATTCCTGAACCTGCAGCATCAGATTAACAAAGACTGGAAACTTACCGCGCAGGTGGGCTACTTCAACTATCAGCAAAAAGGAAGCAGCATGTGGCCTAATGCAGTCGTGAAAGATACCATTATGCGGGCTGTCGGTATATGGGACGCATTAAGCGAAATGACTCTTTCACAGGCCTTTATCAATGGTGATGTACAAACCGGCGGGGTAAGACACCGGATTCTCGGGGGAATAGATGTAGGCACGAAAAATTACTTTGCGGATTGGGCACAATCTCATCCGCTGGATACCCTGGGCGGCGGATTTACTCCTTCTGCTCCTAATTATGGCACTCCAAACAATGGGTACCCCGTTTTCGATCGCACGCTGAACCTGGAAGCAAGAGCTGTAAACGGCGGTGGCACCATGGACCAGAAATACACGGGCATTTACCTGCAGGATGAACTCGGTTTTATCGACAACAAAATAAGACTTACGCTGGCAGGCCGGTATACGCATGTAAGCCAGTCATCTTACGGAGGTGCGCCAGAAACAGCGAGCCATTTCACGCCACGACTTGGATTGAGCGTTTCGCTCGATACAAATACATCCGTTTACGCCTTGTATGACGAAGCGTTCCTGCCCCAATCGGGAAGGCTTACGGGCGGCGGCAATGTAAAACCCATTACCGGCAGCAATCGTGAGTTTGGTGTAAAAAGAGATTGGGCGGACGGACGCTGGAATACGACGGTTTCGGTTTACCGCATTGTTAAAAACAATGAGCTCACTTCCGATCCAAACAGCCCTCCTAATGCCGGATTAAGCATCGTACTCGGGCAGAAACGGGCCCAGGGTGTGGAGTTTGACCTCCGGGGAACGATTGTAAAAGGCCTGAACCTGATCGCAAACTATGCATTTACAAATTCCGAAGTTACCAAAGTGACTGAGGGTGTAACAACAGTTGCCGTCGGTGATGTGATCCCGGGTTATGCCAAACATACGGTAAACAGCTGGTTGAGTTATAAAGTCCAGAATGGCGCATTGAAAGGCACCGGCGTTTCGGCAGGTTTCACGTACCTGGCAGATCGCGCCACAGCAAGCTGGAGTACAACGAACAGTGCGGCTAACCTGCCAAATTACTTCAAGCTCGATGGTGGTCTTTTCTGGGAAAAGGATAAGATCAGGCTGACATTAAATGTATTTAATGTACTCGATAAATACCTTTACTCGGGTGGGTACTACGAGTGGCTGCCGGCTTACTACTGGCAGTCGGAACCGCCGAGGAATTACCGGCTGAGTTTAGCTTACAAGTTTTAAAAATTTGAATTAGCCTGGATCCGGAGATCCAGGCTAATTTGTTTAATGATCCTCACAACCGCATTGAACATCCCTTCCAATGCACCGAATATAATGCAGACCGGTAAGAGTAATGGAAGATAAATCATCCATTTCAGTGCCATGGTGTGATTAAACTTTCTCATTGTTTGATCAACTTTCTTACTTGTACTTCCTGATGTTGGTTCTCAAAGCGGATAACCATTGTACCGAGCATCGACGGATCTGATTTGATGTTCACCGTATTCTTGCCTTTCGAAAGTGCTTTCACTTGCTTGCCGATCACCCTGCCAGTCAGGTCGTAAGATGTGATTACCCAGTTACCTTGCTCGGCCGCTACGATGTCGATGTTCGCATTTTCATTGATCACAGGATTTGGATAAAACTGGCCTACGATTGATTTTTCGACCGCATTACCAATGTTTATGATCTTGGAGAAAGCGATTGTTCCGTCGGTGTCTATCATTTTCAGTCGATAGTAGCTGGTCGCGTATGCTGCTTTTTTGTCAGTAAACTGGTACGTTTTCAAAGTACCTGCTTCGGTCAGACTAGCCACCCACCCGATTGTTTCGAAATGCTTCGCATCTTCACTTTTCTCAACCTCGAACCCTTTGAAGTCGACTTCGTCGGCAGTTACCCAGTTTAACGTATTCTGGCTTTCACCGGTTTTTTTACCATTAAAAGAAATGAGTTTGACTGGCAGTGGCGTAAACTCCGCTGTGACGAAAAACCCGCTGAAACCGGTAACGGCAAATGTAACTTCCCATCGTCCATTCACGAACACGATATCGGCGTCCTCAGGATTGATGGTACTCTTATCCCCGGTATAGCCAAGTCCGCCAGGCGCACTTCCTTCATACTTCACGATCCTCAAATTGGCTTTTCCGGCTTTATCGTCCGGTGCTGATGGCACATCATCCGTAACAACTGCATTGAAAGCATCAAATTCTGCCTGGGTGAAATAAAGCGTAATTGTAGCCGACGACGTCGTTGGGTTCACCGCCGGTGTGATCTGGTAGTGACGTTTCACATACGGTCCGCTTACATTATCGCTCTCGATCCACACATTACTGGTCACAGAGCCGGTCAGGTTTATAGGGACGATCTTCGCTACCAACTGGCAGTTGTCATCGTATGCATACTGGCCATCCGCCGGAAACGTGGTGGTGGAAGAACCCGCAGAAGTTGTCATTTGATCACTTCCTGAAACGATCACAGTCTGGTCGGCCGTCACGGTATTTCCGGAACCGTCATTGAAGGTCCAGGTAACTACCGTCGTTCCCACATGCGTGATCGGGAAGGTAGTTGTTGTAGTCCCGGTAATCGTTCCGGCGCAGTTATCCGTGGTAGTAGGAGCAACAGGTGTTACTGTACAAACTCCTGTAACATTTGCCAAAGTCGGTTTCACTGGTGCAGTAACGTCCGTAACAGTCACGGTTTGGTTTGCAGAAACGGTGTTGCCGCGGCCGTCGTAGAATACCCACACAATCGTATGCGTTCCGGGTGTATTGTAGGTCAATGGGCTAACCGTTGTTCCTGAAATGGTACCTCCGCAGTTGTCAGAAGTAGTTGGCACGGTTGAAACAGTAACCGAGCATTCACCGGTAGCTGCTGCAATGGTCGGTTTCACCGGAGGAGTTACATCATCCACCACAACCGATTGGTTTGCAGTAGTGGTATTTCCATTACTATCTGTAAAAGTCCAGACAATGGTATGTGTTCCCTGCGTGGAATAAGTCAATGGGTTCGTGGTGGTTCCGGTAATGGTACCATCGCAGTTGTCCGTGGTTGTCGGCGCAACGGCAGTAGCTGAACATTCACCGGTCGCAGCCGCAATTACAGGAGTAACAGGTGCCTGACCATCGGCGACTGTTACCGTATAGGAACATGCCACAGATTCATTTCCGCAGATATCATAGGCTTTTACACTTACCGTAGTAACACCTTTATTGAATACAACGCCATTTAAACTCGTATACTGGCCGGCAGTGCTGGTAGTCACACCCGACAAGGTGTATTTGAAAGTGATATTGGCGGTATTGGTACAATTGTCTGTCGCTGCCGGAGTCAGGTTATTATTTTTTACGGTGTAAGTACACACGTTCGGGTCCGTTGTAAACGACTGGTTTGGCGTGCACGTCGCGATGACCGGAATTACATTGTCATTCACCGTGATGACCTGAGAGCTTGTCGTTTTGTTTCCGCAAACATCTGTTGCAGTCCAGGTGCGGGTAATGCTGTATTTATTGACACAGCTTCCGGCCGTCACTACGTCTGCCACAGTAATGGCAACCGTACCTGCGCAATTGTCCGTTGCCGTCACACTCGAGATACTGGCAGCAGGAACGTCCGCAGCACAGGTAACGAGGAGTGCGGTTGGAGTTCCTGAGATAACCGGTGCAGTCTGATCGTCAACCGTGATAATTTGTGACGAAGTCGATTTGTTTCCGCAAATATCAGTGGCGGTCCAGGTCCTGGTTACGGTAAATTTGTTGGCGCAGCTTCCCGGGGTTGTCACGTCATCTACTGTGATGGTAACCGTGCCCGTGCAGTTATCGGTGGCCGAAAGCCCGGTAATGCTTTTTGCAGGTACATCCGCTGCACACGAAACCGTTAACGCCACAGGTGTGCCGCTCAAAACAGGTGCGACATTGTCGTTAACCGTAATGGTTTGGGAAGATGTGGATTGGTTTCCGCAAATGTCAGTAGCAGTCCAGGTTCTGGTCACTACGTATTTATTGGCGCAAGATCCGGCGGTAATAACATCCGCCACGGTAACGGTTACAGTACCCGCACAATTATCTGTTGCAGTAACAGAAGCAATGCTGGCAACCGAAACGTCCGCTGCACAGGTAACTGTGATATTCGCCGGCGTTCCTGCAATAACTGGGGCTACGTTATCATTTACATTGATGGTTTGTGAAGAAGTCGATTTGTTTCCGCACACATCCGTAGCCGTCCAGGTTCTCACGATCGTGTATTTGTTGACGCAGCTTCCAGGTGTTGTTACATCCGCTACGGTCACGGTTACCGCGCCCGAGCAATTGTCGGTCGCGGTCACGGCGCCGATGCTGGCTACCGGCACGGCTGCGGAACAGGTCACGTTCAAGGTCGCGGGAGTTCCTGCGATCACCGGCGCAGTCTGATCATCCACCGTTATAGTCTGGGTGGTCGTCTTATTGTTGCCGCATGTGTTGGTTACCGTCCAGGTCCTCGTGATCACGTAGCGGTTGGCGCAGGTGAAGCCCGGAGCAATGGCGTCGGAAACAGTAATCACAGGGGTGTCTCCGCAATGGTTGTTTACTGTAATGCTGGATCCGCTGGCAACGGGCACTTCTCCGGCGCAGCTCACTGTGATCGGCCCCGGGGTTGATGCAATTTCCAGGTCATTGTCGTTAATCGTCCCGGTGGCGGTGGCATTGCCTAAAAACCCTCCGGTCGGTTCTGAAATGGTGACCGTAAATGTTTCGTTTGCTTCGTAATTGAAGTCATCCGAAATCGCGATCGATATGGTTTGGGATGTGTTCGAGTTGGCTGGAAAGCGAACGGTGCCTGATTTACCAACATAATCGGTACCCTCCGTCGCTGTCCCGGCAGTTGTTTTATAATTGACCGTGACGTCAAAAGGTACAACATCGGATAATGTAACTGTGAAATTGGCAGTTCCACCGCTTTCAGAAACCGCTACGGCAGCAGGATTAAGGCTTACTTTAGGATCATTATCAATAATGTAACCATAACCGGTTGCATTCTGAATGGACCCATTCACTACGTTTGATAAATTAACAATAATGGATTCATTCGGATCATACAGCAGATCGTCCGTCACCTGTATGACGAAGGTTTGAGGAAGCGATGAATTTGCAGGGAATACGAGGGTTCCTGCCTTCACACCATAATCGGCTCCGGGAGTAGCGCTGCCGCCGTCTGCAGTGGAATAATCAACCCTGACCTCATACGGAACTGCCCGGGAAATCGTGGCCGTGAAAGTAACCGAGCCGGTTGCTTCCGTGCCATTTGCCGTGTTCGGCTCGATACTCACAAATGCATCATTGTCACCATTTATTACGGCGGTCGCTGTCGCGTTCAGGAGCGTTGCATTTGTTGCATTCGTAAGATTCACTCCAAAACTTTCACTCGGATCGTGTACTTTGTCGTCAATGATCGGCACCGTAAAGCTTTGAGGTGCGATGCTGTTTGCCGGAAAAGTTATGGTTCCGGTTTTGGCGGTATAATCTTCCCCTGCAACGGCACTGTAATCCACGGTCGCATACTCGACCGTCACCGCCGAAGACACAGGCTGCGACAATGTAACTGTAAAGGTGGCCGCAGCTTCTCCCTCTGTAACGGTTATATAAGTGGGGTCGAAACTAATCGTCGCATCATCATCACTGATCGCGGCATATGCCTGCGAGCTTTGAATCGACGCATTAACCGCATTGGAAAGGGTTACATAGAAATTTTCCCCGTACTCAAAAGTCTGGTCATTTAGGATCTGAACGGTGAAGTTCTGAGGCTCGACGGAATTGGCAGGGAACGTCAGAGTTCCGGAGGTCGCCGAATAGTCCGACCCTGCAACCGCGCCTGCGTCCGAGGTAACGTAATCAACCGTCACGACCGATGCGATGGGCCGCGAAAGGCGGACTGTAAATGTTGCTGTCCCTGCGCCTTCCGAAACAGACACGTAAGTGGGATCCAGAGATACAGTCGCGTCGTTGTCATTAATGTATGCGGGTGCCGACGAGTAGCTCCCCAGGGATGCGTTTACGGGATTTGACAGGTTTACGTAGAAATTTTCCTGACCCTCCGTTTCCTGGTCATTCAGGATTGATACGGTAAAGCTTTGAGGTACAACTGAGTTTGCGGGAAACGTCAATGTGCCGGATGCAGCAGTATAATCGGACCCCGCCAATGCGCCATTGTCCGCGGTGGAATAATCCACCGTCACTTGCTGCGGTAACGGCTGCGACAACCTTACTGTAAATGTTGCCGTACCGGCACCTTCCGAAATGGTCACCGAAGTGGGTTCAAAATTCAGAGAGGCGTCATCATCATTGATATTGGCATATGCATAATTTGAAATCAGGGATGCATTCACCGGATTTGACAAAACAACCTGGAAACTTTCTGCGCCCTCGAAGATCTGATCATCAATAATGGGCACATTGAAAGTCTGTATGACTGAATTTGCAGGAAATACAACTGTTCCACTGGTTGTCGTGAAATCTTCGTCTGGCAACGCGGAGCTTGCCTGCGTTGCATAATCAACCCGGACTTCGTAAGGCACTTTTTGTGAAAGCCTTACACTGAAACTTGCATTACCATCTTTCTCGGAGACCGTCACGTAAGTGGGGTCAAAGCCAACATTCGCATCATTGTCAATAATGTATGTGTATTGTGTGGCAGTACCGATGGTAGCATTCGTCGGACCAGATAATGTGATTGTGAAATGCTCTCCCGGATCATAGTCATAGTCATCTATAATGGGTATTGTGATCGTCTGCGGGGCTGTGGTGTTGGCCGGGAAAGTAATGGTACCCGAGGTAGCCGTGAAGTCGGTCCCTTCAATTGCATTGCCACTTGCTGCGGTATAATTGACAGTAACCGGCGACGCATTCGCCTGCGACAACGAAACCAGGATGGACGCATTTCCCACCGATTCGGAAACCGATGCATTTGCAATCATTTCAATGACAGAAGCAGGAGTTGTATTCTCTGTAATGACACACGATTGTGTGCTGTTACTGATGGTAGCATTAACCGGCGTGTTTAATGTAACAGAAAACATTTCGTCGGGTTCTGCCGTCGCATTTGCTATAATCGCAATACTTATTGTTTGCGGAGCAGTGCTGTTTGCGGGAAAAGTGATGGTGCCGGACTTAGCCGTAAAGTCACTTGGCGCAGTCGCGGAATTGTTGCTGGTAGCATAGTTGACGGTAACATCATAAGGTACTGCTGATGTCAGATATGCCGTAAAAGTCGCTGTTCCGGCAGATTCCAGAACTGTAATACCAGCGAACATATTGATCTGCGCTTCATTGTCTGTGATACTAATGCTGCTTGACACCGTTCCGAGAGAAGCCCCGGTTGGATTGCTTAATGTCACCGACAAATATTCACCCGGATCATAAACTTTATCATCGATGATGGTCACGCTGATCGGTTGCGGAGCTACACTATTAGCAGGGAAAGTGATGGTCCCGGATGTGGCCGTGTAATCTCCCGGGGTCGTGGCTGATGCGTCTGCGGTAGAATAGTTTACCGTAACTGCGTGATCAACAGCATTAGAGAGGTATACCGGCAATGAAACCGTCCCCTCGCTTTCACTGACTGTAATGCCGCTGCCAATAATGATCTGCGCATCGTTATCAATGATGTACCCGACTGTGCTGCCGCTGTTGATGGAGCCGCCAACTGCATTAGTAAGCGTCAGATACAAATATTCTCCCGGGTCATACACGCTGTCATCGATTATAGGTACGGTGACCGTTTGGGGAGCTGTACTATTGGCCGGAAATGTGATAACGCCCGATCCTGCGGTGTAGTCCCCGGGTGTTGTAGCCGCTCCGTCTGAGGTGGAATAATCAACAGTGACCACATGATTTACCGGTGCAGTGAGGTAAACGGTGAAGGTAAGTTGTCCGCCGCCTTCTGAAACCGCCAGCGGGGCCGAAAGGTTGATCTGCGTATCATTGTCGATGATATAAGCATAGGTTGTGGCTGTGTTAATGGTCGCATTGACGGCATTGCTCAATGTTACACTGAAACTCTCGTTATCGTCGAAAACCTGATCATCGATAATAGGAACTGAAAAAGAGACCGGCTGGGTACTGTTTGCCGGAAACGTAATGGTACCGGTAGTAGCTGTGTAATCAGCCGGAGCGGTAGCGTTGTTATCTGCGGTAGTGAATGTAACCGTAATTTCCTGTGAACTAGGCGCACTCAGACTAGCAGTAAATACTGCCGTGCCGGCATCCTCATAAGTTGTCACGGCCGAGCCGATGTTAATAAAAACATCATTATCGGTAATGTACCCGTACATCGTTCCATTACCGATAGTCGCACTCTGGGGATTGCTTAAAACGACAGTAAAATACTTGCTCGTATTGTATATGGCATCGTCAACAATGGGGATGCTGATGGTTTGCGGTGCAGTACTGTTCGCAGGGAAAACCACTGTACCCGACTTGGAGGTATAATCCCCCGGCGCCGTGGCGCTGCCGTCCGAAGTACTGTAATCTACCTTGACCTCGTAAGGAACGGCAGCCGACAGATAAACCGTAAATATTGCATTCCCCGCACCTTCCGCCACAGTGACAGACGGCCCTACATTAATCTGAACCTCATTATCAGTAATATATACATAGGAAGTCGCTGAACCTATACTGGCATTTACCGGATTGCTGAGCTGTACCGTAAAGTGCTCGTTTGGATCGTAGATGGCCTCATCGGTAATATTCACAACAATGGCCTGCGGAGCAGTGCTGTTTGCAGGAAATGTTAATTTGCCGGATTTGGAAACGTAATCTTCTGAGGCGTTCGCACCTCCATCCGCAGTATTGTAATCCACCGTCACTTCATATGGGACAGGCTGAGAGAGGTTTACAAGGATCGTTGCAGTTCCTGCATTTTCCGATACGGTAACAGACGGCGAAATATTCAGCTGGGCATCATCGTCCAGGATCTGGCAAAAACTATTCGGAGTAGAAATAGTCGCATTCGTTGCATTGCTCAGGTTTATATAAAATGCCTCTTGATTCTCGTGTATCAAATCATCGACGATTGGAACCTTGATGATTTGAGGGGTAGTACTGTTTGCAGGAAAAGTGAGGGTTCCGGATGCCGACGTGTAATCATCCTGATTTACTGCGGAGTAGTCGGCAGTCTCGTAGTGAACCGTCACCACATTAGCCGAATTCGCTGAAAGCGACACAGAAAATGTAGCAAACCCCACATCTTCCTGAACCGAAATATTGCTGATACTCAATTCCTGGGCTTGTGCCAGCGAACAAAAAAGACTGATAAAAACGAGGGTAATTAAAACCCTTAGCGACTGGTAGAGGTTTTTTTTCATGTTAGGCAGGTATCAAGGATATGAATGGAAAAATGCGGGGCACACATCTTGGCACAGAACATGCTGCATGTTCTGTGTCTTTATTATTAAATCTGAATGGAATTTCAATGCAGCCTGATCAGGTAGAATCCGGGATCAGGAAGGTGAATTGAATCAGCCGGGCGACAGCCGGATCTTGAAAGTCTGTAATCAGCGAAAGTAGAAAGTCTTTTCATAGAGGAAGGAGTACGTGCTGAGTCTATTTTCTCCAAAAAAACCATTTTCGCACATTGGATTTTTGAAAAAACTCCCAATCACCCTGAATTACTTCCGAAAACGGAAATTTAGCTTCTGAATCGTGTTAGCCACATTTTCAGCGGGTTACGCTTTAAAATTCTTTCTCAAAAAAATCACGCATCCTCTATCTATTGATCAGAAAAATTTGTAACCTGTACATATTTTAGATACACCCGCCTGACCCCGAACCTTGAAATGAAATCTGCTACGCCGGTACTGATTTTTGAAATCCTTTTGACCCTTGCTTTATGTTTTACATCTCCCATCCTTCATGCGCAAAATCCCAAAAGCGCGATAGAAAGGTTACTGGAAACCCAAAAAGAGTATGAGAAAGCCGTGAGCCTGGGAGATTCCTCACAACTGGCGGAGCTCTGCTATCTTTTAGGAAAAAGACATATAGGTCTCCGAAATTATCCCAAAGCCCAGCAATGGCTGCTGAGGTCTCTCGCCATGAGGGAACAAAATGCTCCTTCGGAAGACGTAGGTAAAATATACCTGCGGATGAGTGAGATCCAGACTGAACAAAAGAATGCAAGACTTTCCATGAAATATGCGCGACTGGCGAAATGGAACTTCGAGCAGGCAAAAGTGGATCCGGGACTTATGGCTGCCTATCGGGCGATTGCGGGTGCTTTCAGATCTACATATAATGAAAATAGCGCTGCCTCCGTCCCTGCATTGGACAGTGCGATCCATTATCATAAAAAGGCACTGCCAATTGCGATGCGCCTCAGCAAACCGATTGATATCGGTATTACTTACCAGGGACTAAGCGATATATTTTTCTTAAAAAAAGAGTATCAGCAAAGTGAGAACTTCATGCTGAAAGCTTTCGATGTTTACGAAAAGAACCAGTTATACACCAATCATTGTGAAGCATCCGTTTTTTCCGCCTTTTACCTGCTGAAACAAAAGAAACCTCAGGCAGCGAAAAAATGGCTGACGAAGGCCAAGGATTTGGCAGAAATGCACAAATCGGTTTCACCGGGCCTGCGCGTCCTGATCGAGCAGGCGCACGCACTGTATTACCAGCAAACCGGCGACTGGAAACAAGCTTACTGGCACGAGAACCAGGTAAATCTGCTTAACACCGAACAGTCTGACCATTCCCGCCGTGAGGCGCTGCATAACATTGGACTGGTCTTTGAAAGTGAAAAAAAGTCAGCCCAACTGGCCCAGCAGCGAAAACAACTTTCACTGCAGTATGAGAACATCCAGATTCAAAATAAACTGAACCTGATCACAGCTGTACTTTTGGTGATGGCCATCGTATCCGCCGTTTCATTATTCGTATTGTTCAGAAAATACAAAGGTTTGAGCTACCAAAATGCGGTCCTGGTACAAGAACAAAATCACCGAACCAAAAACAGCCTCCAGTCGGTACTGGATTTACTGGGCCTGCAAATGCATAAGGTACTGGATCCGGGTGCGAAGATTGCATTGGAAGAAAGCTTGCTGCGGGTAGAAGCCGTTGCGCTGGTACATCGAAAACTGTACAAGTCAGAAAACCTGGTTGACGTAGATCTGAGCCAGTACATTCCAGATCTCATCAACAGCGTGCTCAGAAGCTATCGGCTGCAAGCAACGGCTGTGGTGTATGATGTGGAAGATATCCGGCTCCACATTGAAAAAGCGATTACGCTCGGGCTGATCATTAATGAGCTCACGACCAATGCATGCAAGTATGCATTGAAAGACAATGCCGACCCAAAGCTGAGGGTTACCTGCACATGGCTTTCCGACCGGCTCCATTTTTCATTTTCAGACAATGGGCCAGGCCTGGTTTCCGCAGGCAGCCAAAATACATTCGGTCTGCGGTTGATTGACATTCTTATTGGCAAGCTCAAAGCAACGGGAACATTTACAAATCAGGAAGGATGTGTGTTCGACTTGTCGTTTAAGCATCACAGGAGTATGTCGCTTGTCAGCTATACATTATGTTTATGAAAACGTCGAGAAAGATCCTGATTGTAGAAGACGACCCGCTACTAGCTGAAAACATTTCGCTGACTTTGGAGAAAGAAGAGGGAATTGAGCTATGCGGCGTAGCCCCCAATCTGAAATCAGCCGTGGATATTATGAAACGAAATCCAGCTGACCTCGCGCTGATCGACGTGCAGCTTGAAGGCCCGGAAGATGGTATCGCTACTGCAAATGAGCTGCTAAAAATCAAATGGATCCCGATTATTTATATGACCGGGAATACGCCACTGGAAATGAAAGAAAAGATGAAAAATACATTTCCTGCCGCTTTTCTGGAAAAGCCATTGAGAATGCGGGAACTGTATGTCCAGATCGACCTGGCGCTGCACAACTTCCAGAGCAACAATTTTGTACCGTCCGATCCGATTCAGCAGGACCAGCTATTCCTTCCCACGAGCCAGGGTTTTGCTGGGATAAAGACAAGAGAAATTCTATTTATAAAAGCCGATCGCATTCGTTCCGAAATTTTCGTGACCGAACGTGAATTTTACCGGATCTATCCAGGCAAAAAATACACGGCCATTCACGTTTCAGTCAATATGGGCAGTGTTTTTCGCCAGTTGACTTCTCAGTTTTTCTTATTGTCCCGATCCATCGTAATAAATCTCAGCCACATATCACGTATCGACACCAGCAGGTTGTTCATTGAAAATCATGAGATCCCGATCCCGGACGGGCGGCGTAAGGATTTGGTAAACAGGCTTAAAGTTGTAAAAGGCTGACTAAACCGCATGCGACAGCATGATCTTCGCACCTTTGATAAACTTCTCCGAAAGCTCCTGGTAGGATTTGTGGACGGCAGCTTTCGGATCGAACTCCTGCCCTACCGTCGTAAATGATTTCATTTGGGAGAAACTTTGATAAACATTCAAAGCTTTCAACCCGATCATCGCCGCTCCGACTGCCCCCGTTTCGACGGTTTCGTTGAGTTTTACTTTTTTACCGAAAATATCTGAAAGCATCTGCACCCAGATCGGACTTTTGGCAAAGCCCCCATTCGCGTAAATGGTTTCGATCTGCTGCATTTCCATCAGTATTTTGCCTATACTATATGCATTAAGCAAAATACCTTCCATCACTGCCCGGGCGAAATGTGTGCGGGTATGCTGTATGTCCAATCCTGAAAATCCGCCACGCACCGCCGAACTCCACAACGGCGCACGTTCGCCTAACAGGTAGGGGTAAAAAAGCAGCCCATTCGCGCCAGGTTCGATTTCGGAGGCTTCCTGAAAGACCTGATCGTATTCTTCTTTCGGAAAAAAGGTGTTCATCAGCCATTCAAAAATGACGGCCCCGTTGTTTGAAGGTCCACCGATGATGTATGTTTTTTCGTCCAGCACATAACAGAATGTCTGCATGAACGGGTCGGAATAAGGTTTGTTTGAACTAATGCGGACGGCTGCACTGGTCCCGATCGTCACGGCCATTGTGCCATCTTCAATGGCCCCGCTGCCCAGGTTCGCCAGGCAACCATCGCTGGCACCCATGATCAGCGAAGTTCCTTCCGGCAGGCCTGCCGGGTTACCGGCGGGAAGCTTGTCGATGTGATATGGAGAAACAGCCAGAGATAGCTTTTCTTCTTTCAAACCCAGTTTCTTCAAAGTATATGCATCCCATTTCAATTCCCGGATATTGAACATCCCGGTGGCTGAGGCAATGGAATAATCAATGAGGAATTTGCCGGTGAGACGATAAATGATGTATTCTTTAATTCCGACAAACCGGCTCGCATTTTTATAGATCCCAGGTTCGTTTTCTTTAAGCCAAAGTAATTTACAAACCGGCGTCATGGCATGAATCGGCGTACCATTGTTCGCATAAATCTTTTTTCCTACCTGCGATGACCGCAACTTCACTGCAATATCGGAGCTTCGGTTATCCGCCCAGATAATGAGTTTGGTCAGCCGTTTTCCATTCTTATCCAACGCGAGCACACCGTGCATTGCCGCGCTGAAACTGATGCCCAGCAGCGTATCTTTATTTTTAAGGGTATTGGTAACCTTCTTAATGGTATTGCAGGCGGCTTCAAAAATCTCATCCGGGTCTTCCTCGCTCCAGTCGGGTTTGGGATGGTCCATTTCATAACCTTCACTGTGCGAGGCAAGAATGGCGCCCGAAACGGAATCGAAAGCAACGGACTTCACATTTGTTGTGCCAATATCACAACCGACAATGTATGGCATTTGGAATTGTTTTAATGTAGCAGGGACGATTTTTGGTGAATCGTCGGCTGGGAAGTTACGAAAACAAAAATATGGATTTTGAAAAAATTAAAATGCGCACTTGTTTCGGAAGGTACCTGGTTTGAGGCAATGCCGGGTTTTCCTAAAAAATTGCAGCAGAGTGGAGAAACTTGGCCTGATATTATTATTTTCGCAGAATAAACGATTACGATAACTATTCTGAAAATGTCTGATACATCACATACAGAGTCTTCTCATACAGAATCAACCGGATTGTCCAGCGGAGTTTACATTGCTGCATTCCTGGTTTTGTTTTTCATATTGGCAGCACTTGGAGATCTGTTCACTTTTATAGTGGGCTCAATCGGCCTGGTGATCACATTCGCGGCTTTTTATAAAGACAACAGTCACAGCGACGGTCATCACTGATCTTCATTCTGATTTTAACAGCTTATCGGTTTTTAGCGAACGGCCAGCCCGGGGATTACGTCAACGACGTTCCATTCGAGCTGACCGTTTTCTTTATTTATAGTCCAGCATTCTTCGTAAACGCACGTGTCTTCCAAATCCCGGTATTCGGCAGTCAGTTTTTTGCCTTGTAAAACCAGCCTGACGAAACCATTATATCCCAGCGAATGTCTGCCGATCACGGTCCTGACGCGGGTATCATAATAATTGATCTTATTGAGATCCACGAGGTCGGGCAACCTGATCTCAACGGGTAATCCGCCATGCCCGATGCACCGGCCATACGCAACAGGTCCGTTCCCGTTTTTGAACATGTTGTAAATAACCAGCCGATGGTCGTGGCCCCATAACCATATAACCGGGCGATTCGAATCGCCCATTAACACCTTAATCTGTTCGCCCGGCCTGACATACTCTTCCCGGAATGCGGATAAGTAGGGATGATGGCTTAAAATGACCACCCCTCGCGTATCAGCCGGATCGCCGATCTTGACGACGTCACGCAACCAGGCGATCTGCGCATCTTTCAAATGACAATCGGGCGGTGACAGGATTTCCAGGAACGGTTTCCCAACGGATGTGTAACCGGTATCAATTCCTACAATCCGCCAATGCTCATTTTCCAGACAGAAAAACCCGGCTTGCTGCGTCTTTTTCACTTCACCTTCCATCGCGTACATGGCGGGAAGCAAATGCTGGAAAAATGCATTTCCATTTGAATACATTTCGTGGTTCCCCGACAAGGCGAGACTGCCGGACGCGCCATAATACCAGGAAGAGTAAGGTGCCGTAAAGTTTGCTTCGACTTCTTTTGGCGCACCTACAAAGTAGATGTCGCCCATGTGAATGGTGTAATCGGGCGAGTACCGCGAAACAAGATTGGCAACAGCGTCGGATTCCGTGGTATCGCTGGCCCAGTCGGACAACAATGCAATGCTGATTTCTTCTCTCGACGGAATGGATGACTGAAGTTTGTAAATACCTGAATCACCATTCCGGGGATAGGCCTGATAGGGATGTTTTGCACCGAAACGGCTTCTGAGATAGTGCTTTGCGAAACCGATCAGATTCGTCTTAAAAAACTCCGATATCACATTTGTGACCGAGGATGTATCTTTTACCCTTTTTTCGTAAAGTTCAAGTTGGGTTTTCGCATGGTTTTCGGCTTCACTATGCCCCAGGTCCAGATATTTTTTGGTGCGATCCTCCGCAGACTCCGCCATAAATACACTTCAGTTGATGAAATCACTTTTTGGTAAATAAAACAATATTACCCGGACAATCGAAATCAGGCACCCTGATATATTTATTAAGCGTAGTTGACTATCGGTTCGGTTAGAAGTACCTTTCCTGATATTTTTTCAGCCACCAAAACCAAAATCCAATGAAACAACTTGCCTTTATTTGTATGATGCTGTGCGCGGCATCGTCTGCATTTGCCCAAACAACCACTGCTAAACTTGCCGCCGAATGGGAACGGGCAAAAGTGTACACAAAAGAATACCTGGACGCGATGCCGGAAGACGGGTATGCATTGAAACCTACGCCTGAGATCCGCTCATTTGCACAACAGATGGGCCACCTGGCCGATGCAAATTACGCATTCATTTCGTCTGCTACCGGTACTAAGAAACCGTCAGACGCATCCGTAGAAAAAATGGCGGATCAGTCGAAAGCTGCGATTTCAAAAGCGACTCTGGAAAGTTATGATTTTATCATTGCTGCATTGAAAGGAATGACAGACACTGATCTTGCCAAAGATGTGAAAGTGTTCGGAATGGACATGAAAATGGGTACTGCGTTTGAGAAAGCATTTGAGCACCAGACCCACCACCGGGGACAGACTACTGTTTACATTCGGTTAAAAGGCGCTACGCCTCCGAAAGAGAAATTATTCTAGTAAAAAAGGCCGCTGGCGGCAGTGATGGCCGGAAGAAATTCCGGCCATTTTTTGTGCTGCCTGTTCAATCACATACTTCTGCGATTTACTTTTGAATTTCATTTGAATGACAATTGTGATGCTGGAATTAAATACATCGGCAGAAAAATCTCTTTTCCGTTCGCCAGGCATATTTTTACGTTTTCCTGATTTGGTCGCTGCGGAAAGCACGCGGCATGGCGGCGTAAGTACCGGGCCATTTACTTCCCTGAATCTGGGAGGTTCCACCCAGGATTCAACCGAAAATGTCCTCGAGAATAATCATCGATTTTTTCACGCCCTGAATGTTCCATTCGAGCAGGTGGCCAAGTCGCATCAGGTTCATGGTGAAGAAATCCTCAACGTGTCGGAAGCCGGTCGATATGACGGCTACGATGCGCTGATCACGAATCAGCCCGATATCCAGCTCGCCGTGACTGTTGCGGATTGCACGCCCATTCTGATCTTCGACCCGGTTCAGCGCGCGGTGGCTGCCATTCACGCCGGATGGCGGGGTACTGTGAGTGAAATCGTATTTAAAACAGTGGGGAGAATGGTTGAGGTTTTTGGGACGAATGCATCCGATTGCCTCGCCTATGTCGGGACTTGCATTGATGAATGTTCGTTTGAAGTAGGTGAAGATGTCGCACAACATTTTCAATCCGATTACAAAAGATGGGATGATGTGAAGGCCAAGTTCTTTGTCGACCTGAAAGCGGCTAACCGGGATCAACTGTTAAGAGCCGGCTTGAAAGCAGGAAACATTGAGATTTCGATGTATTCGACGGTTCTGAATAATGACGATTATTTTTCATATCGGCATGAAAAAGGTCTGACCGGCAGGATGCTCGCCACAATCGGAACCAGAAAGTAGGCTTCGAATACCCTGAAGCAAAAAATTCAACTCCGGAGAGTCGAATTTGATACTAATGCAATGCGATTAGGTAAGTTATTACTCCTGAGTGGGAGCATTCTCACCAGCTGGGGCAGGTGTTGAGCTCGCAGGTGCTGGTTTTGGTGCGATCCGCGCCTTAGATGCCAAAGGTTTTGCCGCAACGGACGGTTTGGCAGGGGTGGCCACCGGCACTTTTGAAGAAGCTTCTGCAACCAATGCAGCGACCTTCTCGGTTTTCGCGGCTTTACTTTTCTTGCCTTCCTTTTTGTCTTTAACTTTTCCTTTTAACTTCTTTTCAGCATCCTTAGCCTCTTTTGCTTTTTTCTTGATGGTTTCCTTTTCGAATTTGGCCACCTTCTTAGCAAGTTTTTCAGCTGCTTTCTGAATCGATTTTTTTATCTTCTTTGAACCTGTTGAAACTGCATCAATTTTCCCGGAAAGAGTTTCTGCAATTTCAGTCGATAATTTTTTTGTAGCGGATTTCATAATCGTTTTTTAATTTCTGCCTATCGGCTATAACCTGCAAATACGGATTATTAATTCGGAAAGACCAAATTTCCTGTGTTATATTTCTGTTAACTTTTTACTTACAAAATCCCAGAGAACGATTCCTGCGCAGACGGACACATTGAATGAATGCTTCGTCCCGAATTGTGGTATCTCGATACATCCGTCGGATCTTTCTATCACTTCTTCCTGCACTCCTTCTACCTCATTACCAAAAACAAACGCGTGGGGAATGGACGATTCAGGATTGAAATTTTGTAATAAAACACTTCCTTCCGCCTGTTCTACGCACCAGATCCGAAATCCTTCGCTTTTTAATTTACTGATCGCGTCCAAAATATCCGGGCTATGCTCCCATTCCACCGACAATTCGGCCCCGAGGGCACTTCTGGTGATCTCGCGATGCGGAGGCTGGGGCGTATAGCCGCACAAAATGATTTTGCCAGCCCGGAATGCATCGGCGGTCCTGAAAAAAGAACCCACATTGTTCAGGCTCCTGATATTATCTAGTACAATCACAAATGGAAACTTTTCAGATTCCTTGAATTGGTCGACTGTGAGCCGGTCCATTTCTTCCACACCTAATTTGCGCATTTCAAATGATGTTGCTTGCATTAACAAAAAAGCTCCTGCACGGTTTGTACAGGAGCTTTTTCATCATTACAAGAATACTACTTAATCTTTGTAATCAATTCTACAATATTCTTTACACCTAGTTTCTCGAAAATACGTGCCTTGTACGTACTTACTGTGGAAAGCTGCAGGTTGAGTTTTTCAGCAATTTTTGCGGTACCCAATCCTTCTTTCAACAGATTCATCACGTCCGTTTCGCGGGGTGAGAGACTCACGATCGGGTCGGGCTGGTATTCTTTTGGATTAATGAGGCGGTTGATATTCATTTGCTGCATATCCTCGCTCATGTATTTTTTATTGTTCAAAACGCTCATTACCGCAGTTTTGAACTCTTCCTCAGGAGCATCTTTTGATAGATATCCATCGGCGCCGGCCTGCAGGTACATCAGACCGTAAAGTTGTTCGTCGTAGCTGGAAAACATCAATATTCGGATCCCAGGTGATTTCAGACGGATCGTCTCAACCATCTTGGTTGTGTTACCTCCCGGGATATTGATGTCAAGAATAAGCAAGTCATAGGATTTGACCTCCAGTTCCTGAATGATCTTATCAAAATCGTCAACGTCGGAAATGGTAGAATCCGGGATCAATGATTTGAGGAGGTGTTTGGTACCGATTCTAACCACGGCATGGTCTTCGGCAATGAGTATGTGTTTCATGTATGGGTCGGAGCCTTTAAGGTCAAAATTCTAATAAAATTATTGTGGAGCAATTTACTACAATTTCTATTGCCTATGCTTTCTTCTGCGGATACCAGTCCGTATCAATCCCTACAACTTGTTTGAATAGATTTGACTAATTGACAAAAATAGTAATCAGCATTGTATTAAACATAAAAAATATCAAATTAGTATATCAATATTCATGCGGCAGAACGGATTAAACCACATTTTGTCAGGATTCAATTAAAATTTCACACATTATTTCAAGATATCCCGCAACCAAAGCATTACAAGAATGGAATTGTTTTGACCTTTCAGTCGAAGTGTTTCATTTAATTGATCTGCCCGAACAAGTAACATCGTCGTATCTTTTCTTCAAAACCGAACACCTTTCGACACAATTTGGCGGAGCAATATACTCGTTTATTCTTTCCCGGGACAATAAAAGCGTAACCATAGCCTTATTTCATTGTTTTCAGGACTCGTGCCAAATTTGGTATTCTCCTCCCAGAGCACCTTTCGGCGGAGTAGCTGCGGAAGAAAATTGCACCGCAGCCCAACTAGATTTCTTTCTGGCCTGCATCACCGAATGGATTCGTACCAGGCAGGGTAAACAGCTGATTATCAAGTGTGCACCTTCCAGTTATAATCCAATATTATCCCAACAGCTTCACCTAATTTATAGTAATACTGGTTTTCTTCCGATTAGTACCTTTCAAAACCATCACATTCCCGTAACATCAGATGATTTTATTTCTATTCTTCATCTCTCGGAAAGAAGAAGGCTCAGAAAATCAGTACTGTCGGGCTTTAAGGCTCATTTAAACACAAGCATGAAAAGTGAAGAAATTTACCTGTTTTTGCGAAATTGTTTAAACCAAAAAGGTTACTCACTGAGTTTGAGCCAAGCCGAATTTCAGGTGCTAAAAAACAGGTTTCCTGACGATTTTCCCGTTTTCAGCGCAATGGACGGGGATAAAGTAGTTGCATTGATTGCGACCGTCCGCGTTGCCAGAAACATTTTATATGTATTCATCTCTGGTTATTTACCCGAATACAGTTCGTTCAGTCCCATTGTGCTTTTGACCAAAGAAATTTATGGATTTTGTCAGCGAAACGGCATTGCAATCCTGGATCTGGGCACGTCACTGGATCATCACGGCCAGCAAAAACCGGAACTTTTAAAATTCAAAAAATTTTTGGGCGGTCATGTGTGTACGAAGGTTACTTATTGCAAGGTTTTTGAAGAAATTTAGTTTTAAAAATTTTAACTTGGGTTGAAATCAGCAAGCCATGAAGCACTGTTTTACCCTCATTCTTCTTTGTGTTTTTTTCGTTTCAGCAAAAGTATATGCACAGGTCAACCTGGCAAACGGACTTGTAGGCTGCTACCCTTTTTCCGGGGATGCCAACGATTTCAGCGTACTCGGCAATCATGGCGAAGTTCACGGTGCCAGGCTTGCGCCCGACCGTTTTGGGAACGCGAATTCTGCCTACGATTTTGATGGACTGGATGACAACATCGAGATCAGCCCCGCAGACCTGCAAATGAATGCTTTTACTTATTCCATGTGGGTAAAACCGGAGAGCACTCCATTCTACAACCAGGGATTATTCCTTTTTTCGATCGGCAGCGACTACGGCGATCAGCACATTTTGTTTGGCGACCATTACTCGCTCGACAGGCACACCGGCTTTTCACATGGCTGTTACCTCGGAGTTGCCAATAACATTGCCTGCTCGCAGCCGACGGTACCTCCGATTGACAAGTGGTACCATTTGGTGCTGGTCCGAAATGCAACGGATTATGTTCTATATGTGGATAATGTAATGGTTTGCAGCGACAGCCACGGAGGTCAAAACGCATTTTATGGTACCAGCACGGTGCGGGCGATGATCGGAGCCCGGAATAATTATGGCCAGGCGGCAAACGCGACCATCGATGATATCCATTTATACAATAGACCTTTAAACCGGGAAGAAATTACCGCATTGTTTAATGGTACCGAAGAAATCACTTCCACCGGCGAGCTTATATCGAGTAAGTTGGCTATTTGCGCCGGAAATCCAACGCCATTTTTAGCTGATTCGAATATCCCGCAAGGTACTTTCAAATGGTATGTTGACAATGTGGTTCAAACCGGATCGACATCGAAAGAACTGATGTACACCACGCCAGCCCGTGGCGAATCTTACCGAATGAAGGTTAAAGTTGAAATCACGCCAGAAGTTTCCTGTTTTTCCCAAAAGCCATTGACGCTTGAAAAGGAAGTGGAAGTGAAAGTTTGTTCTTCCCCGGAAGCAGGGGATGCTAAACTATTCGTTCCCAGCGCATTTACACCAAATCAGGATGGCATGAACGATACCTGGAACATCGTGAATATGGAACAGTTTGAAAGGCTGGAATTGCTGGTTTACAACCGTTGGGGAGAAGTGATCTTTTATTCTGAAAATTACCAGATCCCGTGGAATGGGATCTATAAAGGGTCGCTGGTATCGTCAGGAATTTATAGTTATAAAATTCTGTCGGAGAAAAAGCTGGTGAAATCGGGCAGCATTACGGTTTTGTACTGATGCACTCCTCAATTTTTACCTAAATACCCAGGCAATTGTTTTCTCGATAGAATACGCTTGAACAAAATTCGTAGCTGATTATCGGCCCCATTCCTTTGAAATCCAATCTTTTAAAACCGCGCGCTTCCAGTAAATCTTTGGCAGGCTGGTACCATTCTCTTTCAGAATTATCGAGGATCAAAACTCCGTCCGGCATCAGGAAATCCACGGCATAAGAAGCACATTTTACCCTTTTCCGGCCGTCGACCACAACGATATTATAGAGTATTTCATCGGTATTGATCGCCTGAATGTACGTTTCATCCAGTGTCCTGGACAACATTTTTGCGTTTTTCGGAAGTTTTTGGGAAATTTTTTCGATCCAGTCTTTATCGTGCTCAACGGCGGTAATGTCATTCACCCGGGCACCATACCAGCGCGTAGAATTGCCGGAACCGTATTCGAAAACTTTAAAATGTGGCTTTAACCTTGGTTCGAGAAAAAAGATAAATGAGTAAGTGTACCAGGGAATCGGGTTGCCCGCGGCATCAATGGATTGTCCCGAGGTGAAGGTTTTGAACCAGCCATATTGTTTCAATGCACTTTCGAGAAACAACTGAATACTCCCTCCAAAACCCATTGTGTTCAGAATACCCCAACTTTTATCTTTTAAAAACTGAATCATTTTAACCGGTTATCCGGGAGTTAATTGGTGTCTTTCAGAGCGGGAGTTTCTGCCATGCTCCGGCAGTCTCTGTTTTGCTTAAGAGGGCAAATATAGTACATTAGCATTTATAATATAACACGAAACGGGTCGTTGGGACCGCCCGGAAGCTGCACAGTTCAATGAAATTAAAGACGATCAATACGATTCTGAGTCATCCGTTAAACAAAAACAGAAAGATCAAAGCCTTGCTTACTTTTTTCAAAAGAGGCTTCGTGATCAGGCTCCACCACCATCCGGTCGTCTACCCATTCATTGAAAATACTTTCCTGGTTGTTGAAAAAGGCATGTCGAGCGCCGAATTGCAGATCTATACCACCTTATACGATCTGAACGAAATGCTTTTCCTCATGCATTACCTGCGTCCCGAAGATACGTTTGTGGACATCGGCGCAAATGTGGGTGTTTATTCCGTGCTCGCCTCGGGTGTTGCCAAATCACATTCCCTTTCCTTCGAACCGATTCCTTCGACTTTTCGCAGGTTAAAACGGAACATCCGGTATAACAATCTGGACGAAAAAGTGGAGTTGTTCAATCTCGGTGTGGGGGATAAAGAAGAGACGCTGATTTTTTCCGACTCGCTGGATGCCATCAATCACGTGATCCAGGATTCCGGTTTTAATGGGCCTACAACGGAGATACCTGTAAATTCCTTAGATGGTATTTTGGCCGACACCTCGCCGGCGGGCAGACCAATCCACTTTATGAAAGTGGATGTAGAAGGTTTCGAAGCAAATGTGATCAATGGCGCATTCAAAACATTGGCCACAACTGCATTAAATGTGATCATTATCGAAACAAATGGTCTCTCCGACCAGTATGAATTCGGGCAGAATTACATTCACAACAAGCTGGTGGAATTCGGTTTCGAACCCTACAATTATCTTCCAGAGAAAAGGACGCTGCAAAAAATTACCGCCACCAATCCTCAGAATACGATCTACATTCGCGACTTTGACCTGGCGATGCAAAGAGTTTTAGCAGCTGCAAAAATTAACATCGATGGTGCGTTGATTTAGGAAGTTTCAGGAACGAAACACCTTCTTTCTCAGTCCCGTGGCCAACTCGTTCAGTTCGGGAGAAAGCTCGTATTTGAGTACCAGAAATGCAAACACCAATGCAAAAATCGCCGAACGGATTGCTAATGTCGCCATTGCCGAAAATGTGGTCATTTGGTAATCCGGCATCAGTAGCGTCAATGCATACATCCCGACCAGAATCAGAAAAACCTGCAGGGTTTTTAGTGAAAAAGGCTGCACCTGAAACTTTCGCCAAACAAACGTCATTCTGGATACGGAGTAAATTAATGTCGTCATCGCCGTTGCGATCGCGGCTCCGGTAAAACCATAAAGTGGTATTAACCATAGATTTAAACAAAATCCAATGACTGCCGATGTTATGATGAACATGGTCGCATACCTGTAATATTTCGAATAAAGTATGATTTCCAGGTTGAGTCCGGTGGCAATGTCAAATACCTTCGCCAGCGCCAGAAACAGTACCACCATTTTTCCTTCACTGTACGTTTCACCTTTTGGGATCAGATAGAAAATCTCGTCGATACTGATCCAGATCAATGCAAAAAACAATCCGCCCGCAATGAGCTGATTCAATGCAGATTTCCGGTTGATCATGCGAATATGATCGTAGTCTTTATTTAGAAGCGAGGTAGTGAGCAGCGGAATGGAAATTTGCGCAATGGCTTTTCGGGGGATTTCAATCACTCCGGCAATGTAGGCGGCAATGATAAAAATACCGGTTTGTATCAGTCCGCGCTCCCCTGCAAGCATCGACCTGTCGATGAATAACATGAGGTTCACGCCAATGCCGCCAAGTAATGTAAACGAACCGTAGGCAAGCATTTGTTTGAAAAGGCCATTCGTGAGAATACTCCGGTCCGGAAATCGCCAATACCATTTACCTAATTTTTTAATATAAAATATCAGGAAAACGACTCCAAATCCATAAGAAATAATCACCAGGTAAAGCATCAGATCGAAGCTAAGCCAGCCGAGCCCGAAGATCAGGATCAGGATCATATTCGCAAACCGCAGGTACACTTCCCGGATGAAGTTAGGAATGGCAATCCGGGAATTATTCCGGCAATAGGATTCCAGAACGGCAATATAAAGCCAGAAAATCGTGAGTGGAATGACCAGAAAATGGTAATTCGTGAGCATCGGCGAACGCTCCATATAATAGGCTCGAATCAAGCCCGAAGACGCCAGATATAATCCGGAAAACAGCAGCCCACCTATTAATGGCAGAAAAAGCAAAAAAGGTAAAATCCCGTGATGACCTTCCTTGTCATCCCGGAAAAGGCTGAAAAATTTATCGGCAATAAAAGGAGTACCCAAATGCGCAAATGCAGCAAAAAGAAGGCTGTTTTCAAATAATAACCTTGAAACTGCCAATTGCTCGACAGATAAAAATTTGGTCGATACATACATCTGATTGATGATGCCGACCCCCACTCCGATATAAGATCCTAATCCTGCTTTCAGGCTTTGCCGAACAATTATTCCCACAACAAACGAATATCAACTGTATTTTTCCAAAATAATTTTTGCAATGCGCCCGGCGGTACAGCCGTCCCAAAAATGCGGAACTTCTCCCTTTCTAGCGCCATTCAAAATCCGATCTGCAACATCACAAATCACATTCAAATCACCGTTTTCTATTAAATAATTCGTACCGATTTCAACCGTCGCAGGTCGCTCGGTATTCGGCCTCAATGTAATACAAGGTATGCCGAGAAAAGTCGTTTCCTCCTGCACACCGCCCGAATCCGTGATTACCATCGCGGAGTGGATTGTCAGGTGCAAAAATTCGAGGTAACCTTGTGGTTCCAGCAATATCAGATTTTTGATATTGGTCAAATAAGTCAAAAGACCATATCCGCTCAATTTCTCCAAAGTTCTCGGATGAAGTGGAAAAACGACTTTGGTTTTTAACGCGATACGTCTGATTACTTCAATCATTTTCTCTAAACCTTCCCGACTGTCAACATTCGACGGACGATGCATCGTTACGAGAATAAAATGACCCGAAAACAAACCTAAATCCTTTATTAAAGACATGTCAGACGCTTTTTCGCGATAATAAACAAGCGAATCGATCATCACGTTGCCGACAAAATGCATGCGATCTTGTGGTATGTTTTCTCTCAAAAGATTATCGATGCCCGATTGCTCGGTAACAAATAAGTCTTCTGAAATATGATCTGTCATGATCCGGTTGATTTCTTCCGGCATTGTCCGGTCGCCACTACGGAGTCCCGCCTCTACGTGCAAAACCGGAATTTCGTGTCTTACAGAGGTTAGTGCGCATGCCAAAGTGGAATTCACATCCCCTACTACGAGGACAAGATCTGGCTTTTCTGCATTTAGAACCGGTTCGAAAGCAAGCATGATTCGGGCTGTCTGTTCTGTGGCCGAACCACCGCCAATCCCCAGAAAATGATCGGGAGCAGGCATTTCCAGCTGTCTGAAAAATACATCTGACATGAATGCATCATAGTGCTGGCCCGTATGCACAATTTTGGAATCGATATCCGGGAAGTTCAGGAACATCCTGTGCAAGGGAGCAACTTTGATGAAATTGGGCCTCGCGCCGACCACATTAAGTATTCTCAATTTTCAATTCCTGGTTCGTGACAAAGATACTTCAAGTTTTCTCAGCATTGATCTGCTCAGCTAGTTTCCTCTTTTAATGAATTAAAAACTATTTTTGGCCTTTCATAATCAAAGATCGGTTTGTCGGATTCACTAGCCCCCATCGTATTATTCTGTTACAATCGTCCCTGGCATTTGCGGCAGACCATCGAATCCCTGCGGGCTAATTCCCTGGCTTCGCAAAGCAATTTGTTTATTTATTCCGATGGCCCGAGAAATGACACTGATGAACCCTTGGTCGCTGAAATCAGAAAGTACATATCCCACATCGAAGGATTTAATAACGTATTTGTGATTGCAGCCGAAAAAAACAAGGGACTTGCGACTTCTGTGATTTCAGGTGTAACAGAAATTCTGAATCAGTATAAAAAAATCATCGTACTGGAAGACGATATGCTGAGTACACCGGATTTTCTGACCTTCATGAATGACGCATTGGATATCTACCAGGATCGGGCCGACATCTTTTCTGTAACCGGCTACACCCCTCCCATTGCTGTTCCCGCAGATTATACCAAAGACATTTACCTTGCACCACGGGCGAGTTCCTGGGGCTGGGGAACCTGGCGTGAAAAGTGGCGAAAAGCGGACTGGGAAATCCGGGACTTTGAGCGTGACTCGAAAGATCCGTCCATTGCAGCGGGGCTTAATCTGGGCGGCAGTGACCTTTGGCCGATGTTATTAAAGCAGCAAAAGGGGGTGATTGATTCGTGGGCGATCCGCTGGACTTTTACGCAGTTTAAAAATGAAGCGTACGGGCTTTATCCGGTCAGATCAAAAATTAAAAACATTGGAACAGACGGAACCGGGACTAACTTTACCTTCAAATCCGGCAATTACGGTAAAGAAATGGACGCCGGAAAAGTGACACTTGACCCTGGAATTGAGCGCGATGCAGGCGTTATCAATGCATTCCGGCATTACTATAAGTTGCCTTTTCGGGTAAAAATCAAAAACTGGGTTAAATATCGGATCTGATTGAAATTAAAATGACGTACTGGCTTCGCTACTTACTCAAAGAACCCTACACTGCTCTCAGTACTCCCGCCAGCCGCGAATTCGTTGGCCTGCTATTTAAATATGGAAATCGCGCCCGCCATAAGCCGGAGCTTGTGAAATTTGGTGGTTTCAAATTGCAGGTACCGGATGTAATGTCTTTTCTGTGGCAACATAAAGAGATATTCGCGGACGAGTTTTATTACTTCGAAACAACTAACAATCAGCCGATTATACTGGACTGTGGCGCCAATGTGGGAATGAGTATTTTATATTTCAAAAAACTGTATCCGAATGCAAAGATCACCGCATTTGAGGCCGAACCGGAAATTGCTTCTATACTTCACAGAAACCTGAAAGAAAATGGCATTTCTGATGTAACGATCATTGATAAAGCGGTCTGGACGGATGAAAATGGAATCTGGTTTGGAAGCGAATCAGCCGATTCTTCCTCGATCTATTCAACTTCCGAAAAGAAAAAGATCGATTCCATTCGTCTGAAGGATTATTTGTTAAAAGAGGAACATATTGATTTCCTCAAAATCGACATTGAGGGCGCAGAAAACGAAGTGCTCACGGATTGCCGGTATACCCTCGGTCACGTCCAAAACCTTTTCGTCGAATTCCATTCATACATCGATCATCCTCAGGAACTTGCCAATGTGATCCGGATTTTTGAAGACAACGGATTTCGTTATTTTGTCGATACCAATCAGCATCGTATCCGTCCATTCACGAACCATCGCTACCGGGGCAACGACGTAATGGATCTTCAGTTGAACATTTACGGCTGGCGTGAGTAGCTAATCACAGCCTTGCATCCACCATTTCGCGCGGCAGAACCGACTTCAAATCGTAGATCACGGATTCCGGTTTAATAAATCCTTTAAAGTCCAGCGATTGAAATGCATCGTGCGCCACGGTAAGAAGTACCGCGTCATACATCCCATTCGGTTGGTCAACAAGTGTAATGTTATACTCTTTCTTCACCTGATCGCGCGACGCCCACGGATCGAAAATATCAACCCGCATTCCGAAATCTTTTAGCTCACGATACACATCGATAACCCGGGTATTGCGGATATCCGGACAATTTTCTTTAAACGTAATCCCCAAAATCAAGACCCGGCTTCCTTCGATTTTCCGTCCTTTTTTCAGAAGAAGCTTCACAAGTTTGTTTGCTACAAAAATACCCATCGTATCATTGACCCGCCTGCCCGACAAGATTACCTGTGGATGATAGCCCAATGATTCGGCTTTATAAGCCAGGTAATATGGATCTACTCCAATGCAATGTCCACCCACCAGACCCGGATTGTACTTTAAGAAATTCCATTTGGTGGCTGCCGCTTCTAGCACTTCGCTGGTATCAATGTCCATCCGGTCAAAGATCAGCGCCAGCTCATTGACGAAGGAAATATTGATATCCCGTTGCGCATTTTCGATCGCTTTTGAAGCTTCTGCTACTTTTATGCTCGACGCGAGATGCGTACCTGCATCAATCACAGAATTATAGAGATTGTCGACAATTTTAGCGATTTCAGGCGTGGAACCCGACGTTACTTTTTTAATGCTGGTAAACGTATTGATCTTATCTCCCGGGTTAATGCGTTCTGGCGAGTAGCCGCAGAAGAAATCCACATTATAGGCTAATCCACTGGTTTTTTCCAATTCGGGGACACAATCTTCTTCTGTGCAGCCAGGGTAAACGGTTGATTCATAGATGACTATATCTCCCTTTTTTAAGAAACTCCCAATCGTCCGGCTGGCTGTTAAAAGAGGCACCAGATTTGGCTTTTTGTGATGATCAACTGGGGTTGGGACTGTGACGATGTAAACGTTGCATTGTGCCAGAATTTCCTGATCATTAGAAAATGTCAGATTCGTTATTTGACTTAGCGATTGTTCGGGAATTTCATGGGTACGGTCAAAATTTACATTTAATTCTGCGATCCGCTGCGGATTAATGTCATAGCCGTTTACCGTGTATTTGCGGCTAAATGCGACTGCCAGCGGGAGGCCCACATAGCCAAGCCCGATCACTGCAATTTTTTTCTCCGATTCAGGCTGCATTCAATGTTGCATAATTAATGGACCATAAAACTATGCATATTTCATCCTACCAAAAAATTATCGGACAAGGTGTGACCAACCCGGACTTTACGCGTATCAATTCAAATAGGCACCCACTTTTCGCTCTAAACTATGGAATTGACACTCATTCAAGAGAAAGTTTTTACGCTTCGCGGCAACAAGGTAATCCTGGATTATGACCTCGCAATTATGTACGGAGTTGAAACGAAGGTTTTAAAGCAGGCAGTGAAAAGAAATCCAGACCGTTTTCCGGAGGATTTTATGTTTGAACTGACACATGAAGAAATGAAAAACTTAAGGTCACAAAATGTGACCTCAAACTGGGGTGGCAACAGATATCTCCCATTTGCATTCACCGAACAAGGCGTAGCCATGCTTTCGAGTGTATTAAAAAGCAAGAAAGCTTTGCAGGTCAACATTACGATCATGCGTGCTTTTGTAATGATGCGCCAGTATTACCTCGATTCCGAAGAATTAAAAAAGAAAGTGGAAAAACTGGAAACGGAAATGCACATGAAATTCGACGACATTCAGCAGGCACTGAATTACCTTCTCGATCCGCCGATGATTGACAGAAACGCAATCGGATTCAAGCAAAATGCCGAGTGAACTAATGTGAATATGGATTCGGGGGGAAAATATGGACTTGAAACCCTTCTTGTTTTAATGCATTCACCACCGTCTGGGAAGGAATTTTCTTGAAAATCACTGCGCACAAAACCTGGGAAGGCATCAATGAAAAGCGCGTTAGAAAGTCGTGGAATGCCAGTTTCTTCTTGATTTTACGGAAAGCTGGCGATGAATCATCTGCCTTTTCTTTGCCGTAGGACGGATGATAATAGTTGTTGTTAATCCCTTTAAATGCAACCGCCGGCAGTCCCATTCCGTTGGCCAGCTTGTCCATTTCACGTTCCGACAACTTAAATACGTAATTGCCCACTTCTTCAAACGAATACCGGTTTCTCCAATATTTCTGCAGAAGCGACGTATCGAAGCGATCGAATATGTTACGCATGGCCAGCAGCAAAGGCATTTTTGATATCGGATCATGAGGTTCCACGAGGATTACCGCTTCGCGTGCTACGCGCAACATTTCGTAAACTCCCAGATAAGGTCTTGGGAAATGGTGATACGCCTCTTTACAAAAAACGTAGTCGAAGCTATTGTCCTCAAATGTCAGTTTTTCAACATTTTCAATCGCATATTGATTAAAAAGACCTTTGGATTGTGATAATGGCAAAAATGACCCGGAGATATCGGATGCAGTGACTTCGAGTCCCTTTTTGAAAAAATGATTGGCGTCAAATCCGTAACCATCGCCTACGGTGAGCCAGGATTTTGGCTCTGTAACAAATGGATTCGCGAGGTCGAGCATTCGCTGGTGGATCCAGTAATTGATGGTTTTTCGCTGCTGGTCATCCTCCCACAACTCGATGGCTTTATCTTTCGCTTCCTTGGTAGCGTATTGTACCTCGTACCATTCAGAATGCGCCTCGTGGCTCCGCTTCTCGCTCGACATTTGTTGCTGGGTTACCTATTTTCGGATAAAGATAGTTTTATCGATTAAAAATTTTTTAACCGCAGAACTATTAATTTTACCCACTGCCGCCAGAACATCAGCGGCGGGAAAGTCAATATCTAGCAATTTACATGGTACTTCATTTGAGTACGTTTCATCTGGAAGGCGGTGCCGGAGTAGCGGCAACAAGGCTGCACCGGGCATTATTGAAATCAGGGATCGACTCACATTTGCTAGTTCCCACCCTTCAATCGGACGAAAGAAATGCGGGCCAGCTCGCAACTTCAACCTGGAAATCCAGAAAAGCATTTGGCCGTTTTGTTGCGGAAAGGCTTTATTTTTTGCCCCATGAGAAAGACAAATCCATCCGGTTTGCTTTTTCACCGGCTGTCGCGGGTGCGGATATTAGTCAGCATCCTCTTGTAAAGAAGGCGGATATCCTTCATTTGCATTGGGTCAATTTCGGCTTTTTGTCGCTTTCTTCCCTGGAAAAGCTGTTTTCATTAGGAAAACCCATTGTCTGGACCATGCATGATATGTGGACGGTAACCGGTGGCTGCCATTACAGCCGGGGCTGCGATCATTATCTGTCGCATTGCAACTATTGTCCTTATTTAGCCAAACCAGACCGATATGATATTTCATTCGATCAATTTGAGGTTAAGAGAAAACTGTATGCTTTGGCAAAAATGGCTTTGATATCACCAAGTTTCTGGCTGAAAGATCTCACGAAAAATGCCGCATTGACAGGCCATTTAAATGCATTAACGATCCCGAATTGCATTGATACCAACCTTTTTAAACCTCTCGATAAAATCAATGTAAGAACTGAACTGCAGTTACCAACCAACAAGAAGTTGATTTTGTTTGCCGGAGCCAACACGCAGGATCCGAGAAAAGGGTTTTTATATTTTCGTGAAGCAATTGAGCATTTAAAGATGTCTTATGAAAATATCGAGGTTTTGATTTTTGGGAAAGCCGACAATCAGAGCTTTACATCATTTCCGGTGCCGGTTCATTATTTGGGAAAAATCACACATTCTGAAGAGATTGTCAAAGTTTATAATGCAGCGGATATGATCGTGGTACCTTCCCTGGAAGACAATTTACCTAATACAATCATGGAAGCCATGGCCTGCGGAACACCTGCTGTCGGATTTGCAACCGGCGGGATTCCGGAAATGATTGATCATAAACACAACGGATTTGTTGCAGAATTAAAGTCCCCAACTTCTCTTTCCGAAGGGATCAAATGGGTATTGAAAGAAAATACAGAAGGAATATTATCTGAAAATGCGCGGGAAAAAGTATTGAACCAGTATTCTGAGGGTGTAGTTGCCAGCCAGTATCAAACGATATATCAATCTTTAATGAATGGGTAATCAGCCTTTTTTGACCATTGTCACAGTTACTTTCAACGCCGGACGTTTCGTTGGCCGAACGCTGGAAAGTGTGCAAAATGCACTGGAAAAAGTGATTGACAAATCTTCGGTTGAATACCTGATCATTGATGGAAACTCTTCGGACACTACCCTATCTATCACGAAACAGTACTCAACCATTATTTCGAAGGTCGTTTCTGAAAAAGACAATGGGCTTTATGATGCTATGAATAAAGGCATTGCGATTTCGACAGGGAAGTACCTGTGGTTTCTGAATGCCGGTGATGAAGTTGCAGATGAAAATGTACTGGCTGACCTTTTGAAAGAACTGAAAACGAACCGAGACGTTTATTACAGTGACGCGATCATCGTCCGCGAGAATAGTGAGAAGGTTGGACTAAGAAGTGCAGTCACGCCACATACTCTTCCTGAAAATTTGAAATGGCAGGATTTTGCGTTGGGAATGAAAGTTTGCCACCAGGCATTTATAGCAAAAAAAGAAATTGTCCCTTTTTACGACATCGATAATCTGAGCGCCGACATTGATTGGGAAATCAGTTGCCTGAAATCTTCCAAAACCGTTCATTATCTCCCATTTATACTCTGCAAATACCTTCTCGGAGGTTTGTCAACCCAAAATCACAGACGCTCTCTTTTGGATCGTTTCACTGTTTTGAAAAAGCATTTTGGCATCATACCGACCGTCTTCAATCACATTAGAATTCTCTGGCGAGGATACAGGTTCAGCCGGCGAAATGGCAAGTATTGGTAGTACGGGTTATTCCCAGGTTATCCAAGCTTTCGCGTCTTTGGCACTGACCATATCATACGTGTCCTCGGACGTTTGTATCAGGTAGAAGCCGCTTGGATCAAATAGAAGGGCAGCACTGCTCGCGGCGGGACCCGGTTTTGGCACAGTCCCCAGAGATCCCCATTCGGGAAATATGACACGACCATCTGCAACAAAAGTAGGCCTGCCAGGTGCGTGACCATACACCAGATCCAATTTCTCTTCTTCTTCTATGTAAAATACCGGCGCAAATACGTCGTAGTCCGGGTCCACTGCCGGCTGATAAATGTAAAACGCGAATTCGTCTTTTCCTGAAACAAGATCTTTAACCTTAAATGCATCGTCAACGCCGTTGACATGAAAGCCGAATTCCGACCTCCATTCTCCCCCGGAATCGACCGGTTTTTGCCACCATCTTCTCGACGCTGCGAGATCAACCGCCAGTGGTTTAATGGCGGTTGTCACCACCGTATTGGCACCTGCACCCGAAAAACCGAGCTGAACGGTGTTTGCATTCCAGGTGAAATTGGTAAATCCGGTGATCGTTTGAGAACCGTTCACAAGCGGCTTTACAAATGTGAGACCTGCCGGGCCAAAATAATATTCGGTCGTGAAAGTATTACCAGTGGTTCCCGACAGCCAGGTAAGCTTTATCACTCGATCTTGTTGATTAACCGTAATTTCATAGGTAACTCCACCCAGTGTAATCCGCTTGAAATAAGTCTGGTATTTGGCGATATTGTTGAAAAGCAGGCTTTTTGCCACACTTCCGTTTGTATATGCAGTTGCCTGAGCTTCGTTGGCCCTGGTCAGCACAAGTCTGCTCTTATTTTTCCGTCCCACCAATGTAATGACATCTGTTTTCACGGAATCCGGAAAAATGCTGAATTCAAAATCCGATTTCAACCCTTCTCCCAAATCGCCGCCATTCACGTCAGACTCGGGATCTGACAACACATGCAGGTACGAGTAGGTATCAAAGATCAACGAAGGAGTTTGAAGTGCTTTTAGCCGGTAGCTGCTTTCCTTCGCAGTAGCCGCAGAAGCATCTGCAAAATCGGAATACATTACCACCCGATTTTGATTATTGAACTTGAAATGAAATCCGTAGCTCCCGCCACCAGCCGGATAAATTACTGCATTCCAGCCGCTCGGAGCCTCTACAAGTTGCTTTTCGTAGGATGCCAGCGCTGCATTCAACCGGACGTCGGCCGTTTCCTCAAAAACAGTATCGTCGCTGTTTTCACAAGAGAAAAAAGCGGCGGTCAGAAACAGGACATATAGAATGGAATTTTTCATCTAAATTTTAAAAAAGTTTATTCATAGATCCTCTAACCCGTTTTTGAAGGCTATAAAAATCTATTTTCCATGTGTTTTTGTAATACGCAACCACAATCGCCTCCTTTTGTCTCAGTGAAGCCTGCGCCTGCGCTTTGGTAACCCCTCTCGGACTGGTACCCTCGGGAATGGAGTTTACAATTTTGTCAAAACCCGCTTTCCCCTCCGTCAGCATCATCGCGATCATTTCTACAAAATCTTCGTCAAAATTAAGTGAACTGTAAGCTGTCACAAAACCATCTCTCCGCGCATCTTCATCCGACCAGTTTATCCAGTTTCCACCCTGATATAAAGACTTCGTAATATTCTTGTATTCCACCGGATAAAGCACAGTTTGATGCAGAATATGGCCGAATTCATGATGAATGGTATGTAAAAACCAATCCTTTACAAATGAAGAATCCTCTGCCGGGTTATACCCAGCCATACCCTTTATTTTGAACAAATTGGTCCCGTATAAAATCACTTTACGCCCACCTTCCGCGGTTCCCAGCGTCACTGAACCTTCGGCATTGTATTCATTACTTCCGGAAAGGACAAAAAATTTCGGAGAATATTTGTTGTAAAAAACTTCACCCGCCTCCTGCACATACGGCAATGTCCAGGCTTTTTTAATGGTGCTTAATAATGGCACTACCTGCGCCTCATCGGGCGGAACCAGGGTTTTAGTAATATTTCCGAATTCAAACTGGTCCCACTTATACTTGGCAGAAATGTTATACGGTATGGTAAGGCTGTCCATTATCCATTTGTCAATCGGCCCAGGCACCCATGTGTCACCCCCCAATCCTGAAATGTCGTCGACCTCACCGATTTCTTCTTCTTTGCAGGAAGTAAGTGTGGCAGTGAGGATAAGCGCCGCAAAAAATAGTTTCGAAATTGTTCTTAATAGTATCATGGTCATTTTCTCAACATTACCTGTTGTTTTGTTCTATACCTGAAATTGTCGCCGACTGTGGAATCTGCAGAACCCTGCGCGGGTCATTTGCGGGGACGGTAATGACAGCACCACCGCTTGTCTGGTGCTGAACCGTAATCGCATAACGCTGAATGTCAAACCAACGCATTCCTTCCTGCACGAATTCGATTCTTTTAAAAGCTAAAATTGTGCTTACCAGCCCCTGCAGCACATTCGTATTTGCCCCGAAATAACTTCGAATGCTCGCAGAGGTCACCGAATGCCGGGCAGCATTGTAGTTGCTGACACGTTTGCTCACGAATAGGTTGAGATCAGCAAGTGCCGCGGCGGAATTGTTCAGATAGGCATTGGCTTCGGCGCGGTTAAACAATACCTCCTCGGCCGTAAACGCCGGGAGCATCACATATGGGAATCCAATTTCTGCATTCACCGATTCACGGACAAAATATTCATTCAATTTCGGGATCAGGTAGTTGTTGTCTCCCTGACTATATAATGGAAAAGCCCAGCTTGCCGAGCCCAGGATAATGTTCTCACCCGCAGAAACTTCCTGCCATTTCCGGTAGTTCATTCCATATCGGTAAGTCGCCACATTCCGACCATACAGGGAAGATGTTTCGATCAGCAACAGATTCGCATTCTGGCTCGCACGGGAATACGTGTTATACAATTCCTGGGGCGAAAGGCTTTCGTAAGTAGTATTCCACGGCCTGAGGTTTTCACCAAGATTTCCGCCTGGGAACACGGCGTTTGCGTATTCAAGTACCTTCGCGTAATTCTTTTTCACAAGATAAAACCGGCTCGCAAATGCATTCGCGGCCGCGCGGTTGAAATGATATTTAGGAACGGTATAGGTGCCGTCGTTGATCAGAGGCAATCCTTCCAGCAGGTCCTTTTCGATCATTTCATAGACATAAGCAACAGTCTTTCTTTCATACTTTTTGATCACAACATCTTCCGGTTCAGTCACATACGGAATACCCGGATCTGAATTTGGCTGCTGCGGATCGTAAAATTTGCAAAAGAAGTTGACCAGCATAAAATGACCGTAAGCTCTCGCAACCAATGCTTCGCCTCGCTGAGCGGCATATTGAGAAGGATCAGCTGTTTTGCCGATGATTGAAAGTGCCTCATTTGCCACCGAAATGGCGCGGTAACATTCCGCCCAGTACGAATCGGGGGAATCCTGCTCGTCGACGGTGGCTTCTACTTCCTCGAAAAGGTATGAAAAGCGGTTTGTCTTATCGTCAGTTCCTGTACCCTTATCCCCGACATTATCGCTCATGGATTCGGCAAAAACCACATAATTAGCCTGCGGATAAGCTGTCGCAAGAAGCTGCGAAACTTGCTTGGGTGTATTGATCGACGCCCTGGTACTATCCGGCTCGGTGGAAAGAAAATCTTCACAACCGGTCAGAATTAGCACTGGCAAGATCAGAATGGCCGTTTTAAATATTGTTGCTCTACTCATGTTAATCACTTTTTACCTCACCTCCTGCGATTATAATGTCAATTTCAACGCAACTGTAAACTGTTTCTGGATCGGTTGCGCAACTCCGCCCGAATTGAAGAATTCAGGATCCTGGCCTTTCAGTTTTTTATCCGCATAAATGAGCCATGGATTGATCGACGATACCTGGATACTTGCGGCTTTGAAACCATATTTCACGATCACTGGTAATGGCACCTTGTACGACAGTGAAACGGATTTCAACCGCACAAAATCACCTTTCGCAACCCGCTCGGTTGAATAATTGTAAATACTATAGGGATACGTCCCTACTAAATATTGTTGTTCAAGCTTATCTGCGATCGACGGCATATTGGTAACATCCTCATCGCCAGGAATAACCCACCGATCCAGAAATTCTTTTGGCATAGCGTCGAGATCACTGAATGCGCCTTTATACAAAGGATTAAGACGAATTTTGTTTCCAGCCTGATAGGTAAAGAATACATTGAGGGACAGATCCTTATAGGTTAAGGTATTATTAAAACCACCTGTCAAAGGAGGATCTACCGGCCCCTCGTACTTCAAATAACTCACATTTTGATCCTGCAGATAGACATCGGAGCTTACCTCGCCATTCTCATTTAGGAAAATAGGCACACCCGTTTTTGGGTTAAGTGAATTGTAGTCGATTGAAAAAAGGCTTCTTACCGGTTTTTTGCGCACATTCGCTCCCTCTGCTTTAACCAAATCAAATATCCCGGGATTGTTATCCACATTTGTGATCAAAGTCTGCGCATATCCCACGGTGATCCTCGACCGGAAATCCCAATCACGGTTTTTAAACAAAACCCCATCTACTGAAAAATCTACACCATACGATTCCATATCGGCATAATTGGCGACTTTGTAAATCTGTCCGCCGATTCCCGAGGTTTTGATTTCGTCGATCAGGTCAAAACTGTTCCTCATATACCCATCTACGGTGAGGTTGATCCTGTTTGCAAACAGGCCCAGATCAAGGCCGACATTACCACTATATAATTTCTCCCAGGTCAGCTCGGTATTTTGAAGCGATGCCAGCTGAATGGCCGATTCTTTTTCATCGACAATGGGCCGTCTTGTAATAATGCTCTGGAACAAAACTGCCGAGTTGGTAGCCGGGCCGGTATCGGCCGAAAGCCCGTAACTGGCTCGCAGTCGTCCCATACTCAGCCATTTAAGGTTTTTGAAAAAATTCTCACGGTCAAAATTCCACGACCCTGCAACGGTATAGGTCGGGAGCCATCTGGCGGTGGTAGATTTTCCGAAACTATTGGAGCCATCGTACCGAATGTAACCCGTGAAGTTGTATTTGTCGTCCAATGTGTACCCTGCACTTCCATAAAACGCCGCGAACCGTTCGTAGTCCATTCGCATTCCGTAGTACTGAAAGTTGCTTTCGATGGTTTGCTTCAAAATTCTGTAATCCACGAAAGGAGTACCTCCCTGATCGTATTGAAATCCGTAACCTGTATTATTGGTGTTTTGCCTGTTTGTGTACTTAATCTCCTGGCCGGCAAGCAAATCGATCACATGTCTTTCATTAAACTTTTGATTGTACCGGAAGTTGTTACGTATGTTATAAAACAGCATCTGGTCTTCATTTCTATTATAAAAACCACCACTTGGAAGCACAACCACCGGATATGCATTCGGAACGTCAGGATCTGTGTACAGATATTTGTTCGCCAAAGCGATCGTCGAATTTTCTGCTGCGCGATAGGCGTTCGCCATGTTACTATGCTCGGTAATGATGTGCTCCCGACCCGTCTGAATGTAGCGGAGTGCACCTATGAAATCGTAGGTGAGGTGGTCGGTGATTTTATAGGATAAATTACCCTGTACTTTGATATCGCCGAGGGTCAGATTGATCTTATTATTAGCCAATTCAGACACGATGTTAAATGGCGCAAAGTTTCTTCTGAAATATTCGAGATCCCCGTTTTCATCGTAAGCCGTCAATGTCCGGCTCGTATTCAATGCATAGCTGAATGGATTAATGTCAAAATCCCGGTCAAATTTTCCTTCTACGGGATTGCTTCTCCTGCTCAACGAGCCAGGAGCCTGCTGCCTTCTCACCGAAGCAAGTGTCAGTATCCCAATGCTCACTTTATCAGATAACTGATAGGAATTTTTGAAATTGAGCGTATACCTTTTTACTTTATCAGCAATCGTCCAGCCATTATCATCCAGATAACTCACGGATGCATAGGAGTTCGACTTATCCGTTCCGAATGAGACGCTCAGCGAATGCTCCTGAATGAAATTCTGTTTGAAAAGTACATCGAACCAATCCGTATTTGATCTGGCATAACGCATCAGGAAATCTTTCTTCGCTTCCGGCGTATTGGGCAATGGAAAAGTACCCTGGTCATTTCCATTCAACGAATTGTAATATTTACCATAAACCCCGTAATCCGGGCTGGATAAAACACTGGAAGTGAGGTACCCTTTACGTTCAAGCTCTCCAAGTACCGACATTTGCTGGGCCGAATTCATGATATTGAAATTGCGGTAAGACGGGGTGAGCTGCGTGCTGAAATTGCCTGAGTACGTGATCACAGGCTTTCCGCTTTTTCCTTTTTTAGTCGTGATCACGATCACGCCGTTCATAGCCCGGGCACCATATAATGCAGCCGCGGCCGCATCTTTCAAAATATCAAATGTTTCGATATCATTCGGATTCAACCCGGCTACTGCCGAACCCAGCAAGGTGGTTGGATCCCCACTGGATAGCTGGTCATTTGAAATATTGACGATATCTTCCTGTACAACCCCATCGATTACCCAAAGTGGTTTGTTATCTCCATTCAAAGAAGTTGCTCCGCGTATCCTGATTTTCGGCGCTGCCCCAAAGGTACCTGACACATTTTGAATGGAAACACCGGCGGCCCGGCCTTCGAGCATGCGGCTCACGTCGGGAAGCCCGTCAATCTTCACGTCATCGGTTTTCAGCGTTACCGCCGAGCCTGTGAATTTATCTTTGTCAATCTGCTGAAAACCAGTAACGACCACATCCTGTAACCCTACCGCATCTTCGGCCAGCTCAATGGACATGCTTCGCGTCGCTTTTACTTCTTTCGCCAGAAAACCGATCATGGTAACCACTACTGTGGAGCCTTCGGGAACATCCGTCAAAACAAACTCGCCTTTTTCATTGGTAACAGTCCCTTTTTGAGTGCCTTTTATGCGAACGGTAGACCCTATGAGCGACTCGCCACTGCTACTTTTCACATTACCGCGAATGTCAATATTGGCAGCAGACCCGCGCGAGGAAAATGGGGAAATAAGGGTGAGTAAGAAAAAGGCAACACTAACAAACACAAAAAGCCGACTCTGGCCACTGATCCGATAGAAAAGGTTCATATATGTAATGTATAGGTCTAAATCAAAATTAATGGGTTTCCGCCTGCGGCGATTTTAGGAATTATTGATTTCAATAATACGCAATTATAGTAGTAATTAACGAAACAATTCAATACTATTCAGGCGGTGCTTGGTAAAATTTCAGAACTGGAACTGGAAGTCAGCAATTCGAATACGCTGGAATGATGACTGATGTGGAGGGTGCAGATAATTTTTGAGGATTATCTTAATTAAAACATTTTAGATTCCTTTTTATTGTGGCTTTAAAGTGTGTTTATGGCAATTTTTTTACGTTTTTCAGAGAGCCTTCTTTTCAGTCAAAACTGAGGTAATGCGATTCAATTCATCGACTTTATATGCGAAATCGCCTTTCAGCATTTCCCGCACCGCTTTGAGTTGCTCCATCGCAGTTTCCAAATTATCCGGCAATGCTTCGCTCAATACCTCTTTGAGCCGTTTTGCGAGTGTCGGCGACATACCATTGGTCGAGATCGCTACTTTCAAATTTCCTTTTCGTACGACCGAAGAAAGATAAAAATCGCAGATATCCGGCGTGTCCGCCACATTCACTATGAGGTGCTTTTCTCGCGCTACAAGGGCAATCCGTTTGTTTTCAGCTTTATCATTTGTCGCTACGAGCACCAGGTCTTTCTCTCTAAGATCTTGATCCTCAAATTTCCGCTCAATTAGATTTATTCGTGAATTATCCTTGGCGAGCGTGCGTATTTCCATTCCTATTTCAGGTGAAACCAGGGTGACATTGGCCTCCGGGGAATTCTGCAATACCGCAGTCAGTTTTTCCAAAGCCACATAACCCCCACCAACAATGAGCATTTGCAGGTTTTCCAGTTTTAAAAATATCGGGAATAGATTGTTCATAACTCAAATTTAGCTCAAATCTTAAAAGATCGTTAGGTAATATCCGTCATATTATAACTATTCCAACAATTGTACTTTTACTATCTCCCTCTTTCCCCGTACCTTTGCAGTATGATCGCGATTACCAACCTCAGTTATTTTTTAGGCGACCGTGCACTTTATGATAGTGCGTCGCTGCATATAAAGCCAAAGCAGAAAATTGGTCTGATTGGCCTTAATGGAACGGGAAAGTCTACACTCCTCAGAATGATCAACGGAGAATTTCAGCCTGATGGCGGGAATATCTCAAAAGCAGGCGACTGTACGATCGGCTTTCTCAACCAGGATTTGCTTTCATACCAGAGTGACGATTCCATACTTTCAGTTGCCATGCAGGCATTTGAGAGACAAAATATCCTTCAGGTGCAGATGGATAAAATTCTGCACGATATGGAGAATAATTATACCGACGCATTGGTTGATAAGCTTGCAAAGGTTCAGGATGAGTTTGAAGCACTCGATGGTTATACCGTCCAGTCGAAGGCGGAAGCGATCCTGGAAGGTCTTGGTTTTTCCACAGCTGACCTTCATGAGCCTTTAAGACTGTTTTCCGGGGGTTGGAGAATGCGTGTGATGCTTGCAAAGCTTTTATTACAAAAGCCTTCCCTGCTCATGCTGGATGAACCTACCAACCACCTTGACTTACCTTCGATTCAATGGGTTGAAAAATATGTGCAGTCTTACGAAGGAGCTGTAATCGTAGTTTCCCACGACCGTGCATTCCTTGATAATACTGTGGACACCACGGTGGAAGTTTCGGGTGGAAAATTGAATTACTACGCTGGAAATTATTCTTACTATTTAGAAGAAAAAGAGCAGAGAAATGATATTCAGCGCGGTGCCTATGAAAATCAACAAGCAAAAATTCGCCAGACGGAACGGTTTATAGAGCGATTTAAGGCAAAGGCTACCAAATCGAAGCAAGTTCAAAGCCGCGTGAAAGCATTGGACAGAATGGACGTGGTAGACCAGGTTATCGACGAAAATGCCAAAGTACATTTTCGTTTTCAGTTCACTACTCAGCCGGGCCGGCACGTTTTCCAGCTGGAAGATGCGTCCAAAGCGTACGGTGAAAAGGTGATCCTGGACAGTACGAGCATCAGTATGGAGCGTGGCGACAAGATCGCATTGATCGGCGCGAACGGACGCGGAAAGTCTACGGTGCTGCGCGTTGTGGCTGGCACTGAGAACATTGAAGGAAAAAGGCGACTTGGGCATAATGTATCGTTTACATTCTATGCGCAGCATCAGCTTGAATCGCTCAACGTTCAGCATAACCTGATTGAGGAGCTAAAATACGCCAATCCAAACAAGACGGAAACGGAACTCAGAACGGTACTTGGTTGCTTCCTTTTCTCCGGCGACGATGTTTTTAAGAAAATCAAAGTGCTTTCCGGAGGTGAAAAATCACGAGTTGCATTAGCCAAGGTACTGCTTTCACAAGCGAATTTCCTGCTGCTCGATGAACCTACCAACCACCTTGATATGCAGTCTGTTAATATTCTGATCCAGGCATTGCAACAGTACGAGGGCAGTTATATCGTAGTTTCTCACGACCGGTATTTTGTTGAAAATATCGCAAATAAGATCTGGTACATCGAGGATCATCAGATTAAAGAATATCCGGGTACTTATCAGGAATATGAGATTTGGATTGAAGAACGCGGCTTACAATCGGCTGTCAGCGAAAAAGCAGTTGTCAGCAGCGCGCCGCCTCAAAAACCAACCTCACAGCCCACACCAAAGAGCAACGGCAAGCCAGTTTCAAATGAAGATTCTCAAAAACTGAAGAAGGCTCAAAAGCAGATCGAGGAACTGGAATTGACAATCAACAACCTGGAATCACGGAAATCGGAAACCGAAACGAAGCTCGCAGATCCGAAAATTTACAATGATTCAACAGCATTGTCAGAAATAAACCGGTTTTATGCAGATATCAAGCAAAAGCTTGAAAAAAGTACCGAAGACTGGGAAAATCTGATGATGGAAGTGGAGGAGCTGGCTGGGAAGTAGGATTAAACAAAAAGAGGAAATCAACCCGATTTTCTCTTTTTGTTTAATCCTATCATCGCACTAATATGTCTTCTGTTTCGGCGTAAATGTCTTTTAAGGCAATGCGCAATTCAACACTTTTAAGCTCAATAAATTCATCGATTGCATATCCCTCAGAGGCAATATACCAAAAGCCATTTTCGTCTTTTCTGTAAACTTCCGCTGCAATTTTAGAAGAGTCGATGACCACATATTCGCACAAAGACGGTATGCTTCTGTAAAAGTGAAACTTCTCTCCCCTGTCGTAAGAAGATGTTGATGATGAAAGCACTTCAATAATCACATTTGGGTTTACAAGAGTATCTTTCTTCTCATCAAGAAATTCGTTTCTCCCACAAACGATAATCACATCCGGATAGGTGTACAAGCCATTTTCAGGAATGTTTAGCCGCATATCATTCGAAAACGTATGACAGGACTTCCCTTTAAAAGCAATGTAACATTCTCCTGAAAGATTCTGCACAATCCGGTTATGATTGTGCCCTGCGCCAGCCATTGCAAATATTTCTCCGCGAAAATATTCACTTTTATACTCGGCCTCCCGTTCTAATTCCAGATATTCTTGTTCGGAATACATGTTTCTCGTTTGTGCTGTCATTTATAATGTAATCAAAAATAGTTAATAATGATCAAAAGACCTTTCATTAACTTAGACTTAACTTCATCGAAAACTAGATGCTGTTCTCCTAAAATTAAAATGCATTTCTCTTTTCTTTTTTTTCTCTTACTTGGTTTCCAGACTGTTCGGAGCCAGCCTCAAAACTTGCGTCTGGAAGATCATATTTATAATGAAAAGATCAGGACCGTACTGCTTTATCCGGCATTGGAAAATCCGGAAAACCCTACCCGATTGCTTACACCTGCCATTAAGCCACTGAATGCTACCTCACCATTTGTTCTTGAATTCGACGATCTGTCAGGTCAGTTTGAAGGTTACAGGGCTAAAATCGTGCATTGTAATATGGATTGGACGAAGTCAAATCTGAACGATATAGAATTTACTTTTGAGTTTAATGAATATCCGATCAGCTCGTACGAGCAGTCTTTTAGCACAAAAGTCCCCTATTTTCATTATCGCCTGGAAGTTCCCAGGTTAAAACTGTCCGGCAATTACGTCATCTATGTTTATTCCGATCGTGATCGGAAGCCTGTTCTTAGCCGGAGGTTTATGCTCTACGAGTCCAGGGTCAACGTTGCGGCGAAGGCCCGTTTTTCACAAGGAATCCAGCAGCAGTTTTCGGACCAGCAAATCGATTTCGAAGTAAATTATAAGGGTTATCAGCTCAATGCGCCTCAAACGGACCTGAAAGTAATACTGCGTAAAAATTTCCGGTGGGATCAAACGCGCTCAGGATTTAAGCCGACCAATGTGCGCCCATTTGATCAGCTCCTTGAATACACTTTTTTTGATTTGGAAAATACATTTCCCGGCGGCAATGAATTTCGCTATTTCGACAGCCGGACGTTATCGGGACGAGGGTATGGTGTGAATGAAATCGAACGAACCGCCGATTTCACTCGACTTTCGTTGTTTCCCGACAAATCCAGGGCAGTTGGCGGGCACATCCAAATCGATGATTTTAATGGTCAATACATTGTAGATCAGCGGGAATCCGGGCGGGGAAGCGTGGAGGCTGATTACACTCCCGTTTTATTTACATTAAAAGTCGAAGAAGAACCCGGTGCGCAGTTCTATGTGAATGGAGCATTTAATCTATGGCAACTCGACGACCGCAACCGAATGACTTACAACCCGGATACAAAGGTTTATGAAGTGGAAATGGTTATTAAGCAGGGAGTTATTAATTATGATTACGTGGTTGTGAGGGGTGATAAAAAGCCGGACGAGGCTTACATTGAAGGAAATTATGCCGAGACGGAAAATGACTATGATATTTTAATTTACCATCGCCCGCCGGCGGGAAGAGCGGATCTTTTGATTGGGTACCGGACCGTAGAGTGGAACCGGCGCAGGTAAGATGTGGGGGGGAAGGGAGTAAAAGTGAAATGTAAAAAGTGAGATGTGAGATGTTAGGGGTAAAGAAAGCAGCTGTGAGAGTTGCTTTCTTTTACCCTTTAAGACACTATCTCAAAATCTGTGTAAAGTTTAAATCGGGGTTTGTAACTCCGATTTTTTACTTTTAACAAAACACAGTTTATGAGACCAGAAGATTTGTTGACTGATGAGTTTTTAAAG
>NZ_JAJUXH010000029.1 GCF_021390245.1 Dyadobacter sp. CY323
CTCTTGGATTCTCCTAAGAATGTAATATGTACAGTCAATGATTATGCAGGTCGTTTCACTGGCGTGGACTGCAACTATATCCAAGGTTGGGCCTGGGACAAAAACTTTCCTAATGCCGCAGTCACGGTGGAGGTTTATGAAGGTAGTATAGTATACGCGACAGCGGTAGCAAATATTTACTTGGAGGATCTTAAGAACAGTGGGACCGGTACCGGTAATTATGGCTTTAAAATAGCTACTCCCGCAAGTCTTCGGGATGGCAAAGCCCATCAATTGAGCATGCGAGTTAAGGGGGCTAGTTCTGTACTTTCAACGTCTTCTCAGAATATAACCTGCGCTGCCAACGAGTATGCTGGCCGTCTCAAAGGAGCGGACTGCGACTATATCCAAGGTTGGGCTTGGGATAAAAATGCTCCTGATGGTGCAGTTACGGTGGAGGTTTATGAAGGCAGTACTGTTCACGCCACAGCAGTTGCGAATATTTACCGGGAAGATGTAAAGGTTAGCGGGATTGGCACGGGTTATTATGGTTTTAAAATCCCTACCCCGCTAAGCCTTAAAGATGGCAAATCACATCCATTGAGTGTAAGGGTCAAAGGCAGCAGCACAATCCTTACGGATTCTCCCAAAAGCGTAACCTGTGTAGGTAACCAGTATGCCGGCCGTTTAAAAGGAGCAGACTGCAACTATATCCAAGGTTGGGCGTGGGACAAAAACTTCCCTGATGTCGCTGTTACGGTTGAGATTTATGAAGGCAGTACAGTTTACGCGACAGCCGTAGCGGATATTTACAGGGAAGATGTAAAAGCTAGTGGAATTGGTACTGGCTATTATGGTTTCAAAATTTCCACCCCATCAACCCTTAAAGATGGGAAAGCCCATCAGTTGAGCGTGCGCGTAAAAGGGAGTGCCACAGTCTTGCTCGATTCTCCTAAGATTATAACTTGTGCTGCGTCAGCCAGATTAGCAGCAATCACTGAGGCCCAAATGGAGCCAGAAGCCGTTGAGGCGAAGGATCTTGAATTATTTATAGCACCCAATCCTACAAATGGGAAGTTAGTAGCGACTTTTAGTTTGAAAAAAAATCAAACAGCCTCATTAGCCGTAATGAATACTCAGGGGCAAGTTGTCTGGACGCAATCAGCTGTTGGACAGCACGGAACAGTTCGCCGGGCGGTTGATGTCAGCAATCATGAAAATGGGGTCTACTTTTTTCAGCTTATAATAAAAGGTCAAATACAAACAAAGCGTTTTGTATTAATAAGGTAACTCGGTTTCTAGCTCGGCTAAGTCCGATGTTGAACTGTCACTGGACGGAATCGAGGCTCTAACCTGAACGAATTCCTGGCGTCGAGACGTTTCAGCTGGTGTGCCGCACTATGGTTTTGGCTCCTAGGTTTGCAAATTGATTCCAAAAGTAAATAGGCCTACGCGCTTTTGCCAAGTTTTGTGATCGGTTCCTACTTCTTAACAAAAAGGGATCCATAGAGACACGTATTCTAACCTAATAGTTGTTTTTTTAACCGCATGGTAAGGTGTCATTGGCCCGTAGCACTTTTAACGACTCATCGCCCTGGCCAATTTCAACTATAAAATGGATACACGATGGTTAGGCGTGATCCGACTTTGACATTTTCTTTCTGTAAGACAGCTTCACAATTTTTACATCACCTCCTAGAAGTTTGTTTGGTTCGGCTCTCGCCATAACTAGCCTGCATGTCTGACCTGCCCAAGCTCGAAGCGATCAGGTTTCGTCAATTTAGTCTAAGACATGGGGCTTTTCTACTGAGAAATCAGAGCTTTCGAACAAATCGGTGAGAACCCAGAAAGGGTTCGTCAGCAGTGCTGCAAGAACTTCATGCAATACATCGTATAGGGATAGCAGTAAAAGCTTAACTAAGAAATCTGCATTACCCAATAAACTATTTGCAAAAACTTATAAATATGAGAACATTTACCGATTTTAATCGGGATGAAAACGAAGGACGAGCTCTTTGAAAATTGTATTACTGGGCTAATCCATTGACAGCCATTTAGGTAGAGAGGGTTATAAACCAATGCTTAATTCAGAATAAAAAGTAGCACGGTGCGAGAATTTAATAGCAATAACATATTTTTGTCTGTTACTTAAAAGCTCTGGGTCTGTATAAACAAACTATGTGAAGAATATAATGCAAAAAATCTTTATTAACATGTATACGGATCGCTGGCTTACACGCTAAATATCAAAAAATCCCGATAATACCATAATACTCAACGTAAAAATAGATACATGACGATTAAATATAGGCCTGAGATTGATGGACTAAGAGCTATCGCTGTTGTTCCGGTGGTATTATTTCATATGGGATTTAACTGGATAGAAGGAGGTTATTTTGGCGTTGATGTTTTTTTCGTCATCAGCGGCTATTTAATCACCTCTATCATTATTAAAGAAAATCATTCCAGTTCTTTCTCTTTTAAGAACTTTTGGATGCGACGAGTTCAGCGTATCCTACCAGCATTACTTGTGATGGTAATTGCAGTTCTTATCGCCAGTTATTACATTGTTTATCGTCCAATGTTGAAAACCTATTCCGGTGATGCCATTTCTACTGTATTTTCATATGCCAATATTTCGGCGCTTTTGAAATTTGGCGACTATTGGGGAGATGCAGCAGAATCTTCACCTTTTCTGCACGCGTGGTCATTATCGGTTGAAGAACAATATTATCTGTTTTATCCTGTACTAATCTTTTTTCTATTTAGAAATAGGTTACCTATTGTACCTGTTTTAACTGCATTGGCAGCACTAAGTCTTGTTTGTTTCTTGTTTGCTACAAAAAAGTACCCTACAGCCGGATTTTATCTACTTCCATTTAGGGCATGGGAGATGGCAGCAGGAGGCCTACTGGCCTTCAGTAGCGTCCAGACTTTGCCAAAGCCTCACCTGAAACTAGGAAAACTACTATCAGTGCTAGGTTTGCTTTTAATTATAAGCTCATATTTTATTTTTTCAGGCTCTTCGGGCATAGGGGTAACTGCGCTATTGCCAGTTATTGGATCCGTATTAGTAATTGCTTTTGCTTCCGACACAAATAGTGTCGGACGGTTATTAGGCTCTAATAGTCTGGTACACATTGGGAAAGTATCTTACTCACTTTATTTATGGCACTGGCCGGTGATCGTATTAGGAAGGGAATTTTTATATACCCTTCCCAAACTTCCTGACTTTTATGACCTGTTTATTGCGTTATTGATGATAGTATTCACATATTTATCGTATTTTTTAGTAGAGAAAAAGACTCGTTATCGTAAGAGTATATTGCAGTATGTTTTTGTATTACTTGCAGTGTGCTTGACCATCAGTTTTGTTTACAAGAATTTGCTTCCAGTTAGCTACGTATCCTCATTTAATAGAACAAAATTTTTTGGACTGATATATGACGTCACACCCACAGTCGAAGTTTCTCAGGGAGCACTGGCTAAGCGAGATGGTATTATTGCTCCTACCCGAAGCAGTATTTTTAAAGGTATCCACCCAGAAGAAGGCATCATTGTTGGGAGCGAAGGGTTATATCCGGGCATTGTCGTTGTTGGCGATTCACATGGCGCCATGTGGGGAAAAGTCATTGATGAAATAGGAGAGGAACTAGGGGTAAAAAGGGCTTTTTACACGCATGTCGGTGGCAATCCATTCTTTAAAATTCCGCTCTCTGATAAACCTGAAAAAGCAAAAGGATTCTCTGATCAACAACGACATTTGTATGAGCAAAGCTTGCTAAACAATCTAGCGATGTGGAAGCCAAAGTTGCTAATTGTGTCGTGCAAATGGTCGCATAAATCAAATGAAAATATTTCTCAATTAGAAGGTCTCTTAAAGTTTGTTGATACACATTCTATTACAGTTGTATTATTAAATCAACCTCCTATTGTAAAGCAAATCGGAGAGAAGAACAGTAGCCAATATCTTGCGTACCTAGGGTATAAGCCAAGGCAGGGCAGGCAATACCTACCTTCAATCGAGAACACTGATGTAGTACTTCAGAATGATATGATCAACTTGATCGCAAAAAAATATGCCCATTGCGCTGTATTAGATGTTGCTTCACTTTATCAGAAAGACAAGAATGTGTTGATTAGCTATAATAACGAGATTGTATATTATGATGACGATCACCTTAGCTACCAAGGGACGGTCCTTGCTAAAGATAAATTAATGGCAGTAATCAGACAAAAAGTACAATAGGAGTGATGCGGACATAATCAAGGAAGTGGCTTGACAGGCCTCACATTTTACTACAATTTCCCCGACGTGTTGCAAAAGTTAGAAGTCGACAATAGATAAGCAAGTAGATATTGTTAGACTGATGTAAAATTCAAACCTTTCTGAGTGAATTACTCGCTGACTCAGCTAATCGCTTCCAGGCTTTATTAAAGTTAGCATGTAATTGTCAATAGCTATTTAAGAACCAATTGCTAAAAATTAATAATTGAATAAAAGGCCTTCTTGGGGGTCATCTTTTCTGTAAACAAATATGGATATGCAGATGTCTTAAGTCGTTTACTGAGAAAATTCGGCCAATCGGCACCGCCCCATAGGGTAATTCCGGTAACTGCTGGTTCCTCTCTGCATACTCTGAAAAGAATCTCATATTGTTTTGCCTGTTTATCAATAATATCTTCTGAATATATCCTTTGCTTTCCTAATTCGTATTTTTTTTCACTAGTGCGATCAAACATAGCAATATCAACTTCTGTAAACTGAATCTCCAAACCAATGCTCTTAAACTTTGCTAAATCTGCTTTCAAGCTTTTTTCCGTGAAACTATTCAGTCCATAATGTCCTTGTATTCCCAAACCGTCAATCGGTACGCCTTTTTGCTTGAGTCGTTTTAGTAGCTCAAATATTTTATCTCGTTTTTCTTGAGTGACAAAATGATCGTTATAGAAAAGCTTTGTCTTGGGATCCGCTTTTTTTGCGATTCTAAACGCAGCTTCGATATACTGTTCACCAAGTATTTCATAGAGCCTGTCATTACTCCGGTGCATAGTATTGCCTCCATAAATCGACTCGTTGACTATATCCCAACAGTAGATCTTGCCCTTATAACGTTTCATGGCAGTCGTGATAAGCGTATCTATTCTTTTTAAGAGTAAAGATTTACTTACTTTCTTACCATTTTCTTTAAAAAACCAATCAGGCATCGTTGAGTAGAAGATGGGACAATGCCCTCTGATTTTTAGATTGTTTTTATATGCAAAATTAACAAGACTATCAGTTTGGGAAAAATCAAAAATTCCTTCTCTAGGATATATTGTACGGGCTTTTATATCTGGACAGGTAATGCTCGAATATTGCGAGACAACAAATTTTTTTAATTCTTCATTCTTTAGATAGTGATAGAACATAGCTGTTCCAACCGGAAAATAATCTTTGTAGGCGCTTTTTAAGGTTACCCCCGCGCCTTTCTTTGTATCCGTTTTAGTTTGTATCAATAACCTTTTGCTATCGGAGTTATCATTTCTCGATTCTTGGGTTTTTGTGGTCAATCCCAGCAGAGGAATCAACAGCATCCCTATGACGTTCCTCATATATCATTTGCCAAATTATTTGTTTTAAATAAATACTTTGCAAATATTTTTAGTGATTGATAGTTGGTGACCAAATATCTTTTAAATAGTCTCCTGGGCTGCAGATAAAGCCTGAATAACCATTCTAATCCTAAACGACGCATTATCAAAGGAGCCCTGCGGTTATTTTCTGCAAGAAAATCAAATAATCCTCCACAAGTTTTGATAATACCAACTTCACAATTGTCTCTTATGAGTAATGAGAAGAGCTCTTGTTTAGGCCTACCAAGTCCTACCCAGATAAAATTCGGGTGCGCATCGTCTATTTCTTTCAAAACTTTTTCATGGTCAGCTTCCGAAAAATACCCATTTCTAAATCCGGCAATTTTTATGCCGGGGTATTGGCTGCGGACATTAGCTACGGTTTTTTGTATGGTGTCCTCATTACCACCTAGGAAATAATGAGATTCGCCATTCTTCCTAGATTGTGAGGCCACATTATGAAACCAGTCTGTCGTGGCAATTCGTTCAGGAAGACCTTCTTTTGATAGCATTTTTGAAGCGGTAACGATTGACATTCCATCCGCATGAACGTAGTTCGCATTTAGAAATAATTTCTTGAAATCAAGATCGTTATGAAATTTTGCCAGGCTTTCACCATTAAGTGAAAAAGATATTATTTTGCCAAACTTACGGGACTCCTCAATAACAAAGGTGGCAAACTGATCTCTCGTGAGGTTCACTAATTCAACCCCGCAAAATTGTATTGTTTTCATATGTGTTGAGTTTTCTTACCTGAAATAAAAGAAGTTAATAATTTTAATAAGGAATTGTTATTCAAAAAGTATCTTTGAAAATACTTTTCCGCCTTGCTTGTTTAAATGATCTTGATTGCTAAAATACCCATCTTGATCTGCAAATGCGGTTTTGTGATCCAATATTCTTATGCCACTGTCGCTGAGCACCTTATCGGCACCAAAGTTTGCATCACCTAAAACGTCCATATACGATGCGGCCAATGGAAATTTTACGCCTAAAAGAGTGATGTTGTGCTCTTTACTTAAAGATATAATATTTTCCAGTGATATTTTTAGTCGCTCGCTACTTTTCTGCCCCGAAAATTGGTAGTTTTTCCTGTCTTCAGACTTAACGACCCGCTGTTCAGCAGATAATGTCGACCAATCTTCCTCTTTTACCAGCTCGGGATGAATAATCGATGCGACACTCCTTAGAAGAAACCGACGGAAAATGGTCCTTATCTTCGGCTGTAAGATCACAAAATAGTAGGTAATATATTTAGATTGAATATATGTGAAAGTATCAGTGTTATTTTTTGTTAGGTAAAATACACTTCGATCTGTATTGTTGTTATTATCCCGATAACGGCTGAGCATATGATCGTCTACGTTAACATATACAGTATCTATTTGATATTTATTTTCAATTAAATAGAGTAGCTTTCTTTCAATATCAAAATATGACTCGCTTCCCGCAGAAAAATTATAGACATTATACTCTTCGGGATATTTGGCTAGCGGCAGACCGTGGGAATCAGAAAAAACAAAAGAATGAAACCGCTTTTCAGGCACAACACTATATCCATTATAGTATGTCTTATAGGCGAAATAGTACACTACGCAATTAAATGCAATAACTATGCCAATAAATATCATTATGTTTTGAACGAACCTTCTCATATCATCACACCAAAAGTTAGAACTGGAAATATATAAATTCAACTGTCTCTTCAAAATTTCCAAAAAAATAGATGGCGAGTGTAATCATACAGTAATAAACCCAGCGGAATGATTTAGATTTTATACTGGGGATACCTTCAATTGCATAATTTTTTTCTCTTCCAATCCACTCAATGAACAAAAAGAGTACAAGGAGGACCACTAAAATTAGAATTCTATCCATTTCGGGAAGTTTCGGAGCTGAGAATAGAGTAGGGGAAACTATACCGGAGATATAGCTAAATGCATGGATGACGCTTTCCGCGCGGAAGAATATCCAGGCAAGGGTAACTAATGTGAATGTTACAATCAACTGCACTGATTCTTTAAGTGATGGCAGAAATCTTCCTTTTGCAACTGTTTCTAAATTGTTTCGATTAGTTCTAGTAATAATCGATGGCATCATATATAACGCGTGCAGCCCACCCCAAATAATAAAAGTCCAGTTCGCTCCGTGCCAGAACCCGCTAACTAAAAATATAATAAACGTATTTCGTATTCGCAACCAGTTTCCGCCACGACTTCCTCCTAAGGGAATATATAAGTAGTCCTTAAACCAAGATGATAGTGATATATGCCAACGACGCCAGAATTCAGCTATATCTCTGGAGAAGTAGGGAAAGTTGAAGTTTTTTAACAATTCAATACCTAGAAGCCTTGCACTTCCTAATGCAATATCTGAATATCCAGAAAAGTCGCCATAAATCTGGAAAGTAAAAAGGATTGCACCTAGGGCAAGGTTGCTCCCGCTTTGATGAGTACTATCATTGAAAATCTGATTAGCGAAAATTGCACAATTATCTGCAATGACAACTTTTTTAACAAGTCCCCAAAGTATTTGTCGAAGGCCGTCAACTGCCTTCGGGTAGTCAAATTTTCGCGGCCTTTCAAGTTGCGGAAGCAAGTGTGTTGCACGCTCAATTGGTCCCGCAACCAGCAAGGGAAAAAAGCTGACAAATAATGTATAGTTCACCCAATTATAAGACGGTTTTAGCCTGTTATAATAGATGTCAAATACATATGAGAGCCCATGAAAAGTATAAAAGGAAATGCCAACAGGAAGTATAATTTGCAAAGTTGAATAATGGGGTTGTAGACCGAATCCTTGTAATAGTTCTGCGAAAGACTCTATGAAGAAGTTATAGTATTTAAAGAATCCTAAAAAGCCTAAATTAATTCCAACACTCAAATACAGCCAAAGTTTCTTCTTAAATTTTGTCTTGGCTTCATAAATGGTAATTCCTGAGAAATAGTCAAGCCCGGTTGAAAACGCTAACAGAAACACAAAGCGCCAGTCCCAACAACCGTAGAAATAGTAGCTGGCTGCCAGAAGCATTAAGTTTTGCCATTTTAACGATTTTTCATTTAGCCACCAATAAAGTAGGAAAATGAAAGCAAGAAATATAGGGTATTGCAGGGAATTAAAAAGCATTCTTTCTTTTCTTTTAATTTGTTTTTACCTTATTTATTCTGCTTGCTTTTTATGGCTCTATCAACAATTGCTCTATACACAGATTTAGGCAGAAATATTTGCAACCCGATTACAACTGATAGTTGTGGGCTGTAGCAACCTCGGACTACTGCATTTAGGTATAATTTTATCCCTTTAAAATAGTCTCCTTTTTGGACATAGGATTTTGCAACGAACCATCCGTTATCGGCATAAAAAGCTTTCCTGGTAATGATTGGTTTGACTTTTTCAAGCCATTTCTCCCTGACTTCGGGTCGAGATTTTGACGATATCCTTTTGCCATCATAAACATCTCTCCAAACAACTGCAGGTAGCTCTTTCATATGGAAGCTTGCACCCTCCGCATATAGACGAATCGCAAAATCAGTATCCTGACCAAAAGGCAAGTTGTCGTCAAATCTGACTTTCCTAGCCAAATCGGTAGGCAAAACTAGCGTCGATGTTTGCAGAAATCCTCTATCGCTCAAAAGATAGTCAGACATGTGTTCGTCCTTCAATATCGATCGCGGGGGCTTTAAGAATGTTTTCCCTTCACCCCTGTTAACTACTATTTTTGCATACACTACACAGTTAGGGTTGGTATCCAGTACTGTCGCCGATGATGATAAATGATCTTTCATATACAAATCATCAGAGTCTAGCATTGCTACATACTTTCCTCTTGCAACATCTATACCATGATTCCGCGCAATATTTGCGCCAGAATTATTTTGGTATATATACCGGACTCGAGAGTCTAAAAGCTCTCTAACTTTTTCCGCCGAAGCATCCGTCGAGCCATCATCAACAACAATAACTTCGAAAGACTTTTTTGTATCCTGGTTTAATACAGATTGAATTGTCGTCTGAATAAGCTCTTCCCTGTTATATAAAGGAATTATTACCGAGAAAAATGGCTCCTCCATGTTTATTGAAATATTTTATTCACTAGAATATTAGACAACTCTATATATTCTTTTTCTACCTTTTGGATTTTTTTATAAACCATAGACTTATTTTCAAGTAGATCAGACAGGCCAGCAAGTATTTTTTCCGAATTGTCATTTGTATTGGCCATTAAATCAGATAAGCCGGCATCTTCATATATGCCTTTGATTTTTGTATGCTTATCTATATCCGTTAGGATGACAGGTAATGCGCCATATTTATATGCCAGAAGCGCTCCATGAAGACGATTGGTTAACATACATATTACATCGCTGTAAAATTCCTGCGCACTCCCGAGTGTTATTTGATCTTCAACAAAACTAATGGGATATCGCTCAGATAGCTTATCATAGAGCTTTTTACAGAAATCGTAATCCATTTGCACCTGGTATACAACTACAAACTCGTATTTGTGCTGATATTTGTTTAGAGTGGCATCCAATATGCGATCTATCTTATGGAGGTATGTATCATTGTAATCGCCTTTTCCAACGGCATCCCTGAAAGTGATTAGGATCTTATTTTTCGGATATGTGACAGTGCTATTGACTGCACTCATTACAGGATGATATGTCCATGCCAAATCAGGGAAAAAAACGGCCTTTTTAATACCAATGTCTTTGGCCAGTTTCAGTGAAATGCTGTCTCGTATGTAATAGAAATTCGTAAAAAGTGAACGGAATTTCTCTGCAAAAGCAATGTAATTACCAATAGACCCCAAGGAAAATCCTACCTTGATAATTTTTACTCCCAGTAATTGAAGGAAACAAAAGAAGAAACCAGAGATGATATTTCGAACTGCCTTACTCTTGGAATTGCCACTTTGGTGGCCAGGAGGACCTGCTATTAAGTAAATTTTCAGTGTTTTTCGGAAAAAGAAACCTCTTAGAGCTGCGGATATTAAGTATCCCTTAAAGCTTTTACCAATATTTGAAATACGTTCGGATTGCCCGACTCCCAATTCATCTACGTACCAGACTGGCATCCCGGCATCATTTACTACAATATTGGCATAATGCTTCAGGTGATCCAGCAGGGATTTGTTTATCAACACATCGCCGGTGTTTTCATATTGCGTATTTGCCTGGAAGAAAACCAGTCTCTTAGGTGTAACCATCAGAATGAACTATTTGTTTTTTGTCAGCTCGATACTAAAAAGTTGAATAAAGGGTTTGTCCCCGTGATATTCTTTGAATATTCTTAACTTTTAGAAAGCAGCGTGGAAAGTTTTTTTCCAAGATCGTCCCAGCTATATTGTCTGACCATCTCAGCAACAGCCTCTTTATCAATCTTATTGAATTCCTTATCTTCTAGAATTTTTATAATATCGTCAAAACTGTTATAAGTTAAAATCACACCGCGTTCTCCTAGTTCCTTAAATGCAGCATTGTTCGGACCTATGACTGTGGTGCCCCAAGGTATTGATTTTATCAATGCACCTGAATTAAGGACACTGCTACCAGAATATATAAATAAAACATACCTTGATTGTTTATGTAATGTTTTGAGTTTGCCATTCTCGACAAATTCATTCTCGATGTTTATATTTGGATATGCAGCATATTGCTCTTTCAACTTATAATAGAATTGGTCGTTAGAAAACTTACCAATCAATTTCACATTAAAGTGTTCAGTCTTTTTTTTAATCTGCAGATAATCCAAAAATTCACGAACCCCCTTGCTTTCCCTCACATTGCCCCATATTAGCACATCATATTTAATCTCAAGTGCCGATCCATTAAAAGTATTTTCAAAAAAAGGATGAAAATAGTCCAAGATCCGTTTATCTTCCTGGGTTAAAGACAGAATGTTATAACTCTCTCTTGTATGAAAGACGATAACGCTTGACCAATTTTTCATTACACGAACAACCAACTTACCCGCCCATGTGTCTCCTTTATGAGGGTGTACGTTATGGTGTGTCCAAATGACTTTCTTCCCTGCTATTTTAGAAATGACAACCAGCGCCGCAAGCAGGGGCAACTGATGCCACGTTATATTTTCTATCCAATTAAAATAAAGAACATCTGCCTTGGTAAAGAATTTAAATACGTCGAGCATCCCGTTACGGGTGGGTATGCCATAATTTACCACATCGAAATTAGTGACCAAGCCTTTACTTAAATTATGCATGTAAGGACTCTTTTCTTCCAGGTCCTTTAAATTCCGCATCGGGTACAGATAAACTCTTTTACTCATTGCGCACCTTTTAACTTCAATTGAAGCAGAAAAAACATATACATATAGGGTAGCTCCAAGGCCCTTAACTGCTCAGTTATAAAATCAGTGGATTCCTTTGGAGTTAAGACAGGTTTGCACTTAATTAAGTAGTTGACAAATCGTTTTGCCAACAGAAAACGCTTTTTAAAGTTTACGTCAGAGCCTTTTTGTCGATAGAAATTTACAACCCACTCTGCAAATTTGATGCTTGCATTTAGCTTGCCCTTTACGATATTTATGGATTTTGTATCCGGAGTAATATTCACACTACTGCGACGCCAGTTTACCATTGCATCGGAAATAGTTACTATACCTTTTTCCCAACCAATTTTCGTCCAGGTGGCTTCATCAGAATGCCAGGCGTGAGGGAAGTTTAGAAATCTTCCGGTTTCTCTGTACTTAGCTGTTCTAAAAATGTATTCCACTACATATGAATTAATTTTAGATGACCATTTAAGGGTATTGAATTCATCTATGGTAATTTTTTTCTGATAACTCGGAAGCTCTTTTATTGTTTCCCCAGCTTCTCCGATAATGCGAATATTAAAATGGAATACATCACAGTCAGTATTTTTTTCCTGCGTTTTGTAAAATGCTTCAACGCAGCCAGGCTCCATGATATCATCGTCAGAAAAAAGCCATATCCATTCTTCATTTAAGGTCATCTCAATACATCTTTCCCAGTGTGCCACCAGGTCATTACCTCCGAGGTTTTCACTAAATTTCTTATAAACTATATTAATCTTCGACTCATAAGAAGATATTATAGGTTGTAAATTCTCGGGACTGCAATCGTCTCCTACATAGACAGTAAAGCGTCTGTTGGTTTGACCGGCAATTGAGGCAAGGGCAGCATCAAAAAAGGCAGACTTATAAGCCGGGATGACAATTGCCAGATTCTTATCCATTTCAATTCTGTTTAATCTAGGTGATTTTGTCTCTATTTTTCTAAACAAAATCAGATTTTAAGGCTTGCTTTCGTATTATACTCCAATTTCTTCTTACTACCTGTCAAAATACTTTTCAACAGCAAGAATATGGCAACAATCCAAATTAATACAGAGAGGTAAAGGTTATTTTCTTTTTGATCGTAATCAAAAAAAATGTTTCCTCCCGGAACACCTCTAAACAAATTAATTAATCTTACGCATAACAAGACAATGGAAGTACTTACAAGAGCGATTTTCCAAGGTTGTTTTTTTAACGCATGTTCAAGCGAGTTATACCAAGATGAATAGTCTAGGAAAGAGACATAGACTATAAAAAGGTTCATAAAATTGATATTTAATATTACACCGTTTAGGAAGTGGAAAATACAGGCAGCTATTAGCCAGAGCTTCCAAGCCATCCTCGAATGTAAGAGAAAAAAAATGGGCGTTAGCTCAAAAATTACACCAAGGTAGTCCATCACCTTAAAACCCCAAAACGGCATAAACTTTGGTATATAGGGCGCTAATAGATAGGCCCTAAGGTGAAGTTCCTTGTAAAACCACGCACCTGAACCGTTAGTTGTAAAATCTAAATCTATCCACATGATGGCCTTTTCAAAACCAGCAGAAAAAAAGCCAAAACAGACAAATACGCTCAATAAAGGCAGGGACATGTTAATTTGATTCACTTTCCTGGGCTTATCTGGAATAAGTGCCAGATAAGTACCCCAATCGCTAAATATCATACAAACCAGAAGAGCCAAGATAAGAACCGGCGAGTGGTCAATCTTTCCAAAAGAAAATTGAAAACTGCAGCAAACTATGTAAATTATGGTATATGTAATGGTCGAGAATCTGGCTTTCACACCAAGGAAAAGCATTGCTGACAATATGATGAGCAAAACGTTGGCAAGGACTAAAACAAGATGCCCTGGAAAGCCTCCAAAAAAACTTGCGATACTGAAAAAAGGAGGTTCGAAAAAAGCCTGTGGAACGTCACTTAGCCAGAGGAAGTTAGGTGAATTAATACAAAGAAGGTACAGGCCCACCATCATTCGAAAAACGGCCAAAGATTTAGAATCAATTGCTGTGGACCGAATGATAGCTGCCCAAAACCAATTATTCTGACCTCTAATCCAAATTAACAAATTCCTCATTTTCTATATAAGTTTTTGTAATTAAACCAGTTGTTAGAGATATGCTCCTTACTTCCGTAAGGATTCTTATTTTGGAGCTCACAATGCTTTGTGCTGATAAACGATACTTTATCCATTTCTTTACTTCCTCTTCTCGCTCTTTACCTATGTCATTGTTTTTTATATCCATTTTGATGCCCAGTTTAGACATCAATTTCCCCTTTCTACTTTTAGCAATAGCATTTCCTTTATCCAAGCCAAATTTTTGATCTGTTAAATATCTGAAGTAGTGAATAGGTATCGGCTGGATAAATTTCCCTTCATCCACATCTATCCATTTTTTTGAAATTACGTCGAAAGCTGACAATTCCGTAGTCTTAAAAGTTGCCAGGCCATTATTGTTTTTAATTCGTATCCCACCAGTTGGCAGAAGAACTGCTGGATAGGGTTCAAATCCAATTGTCTTTAAAAAAAAAGGGATCAAAAGGAAAGCTCCTAGTAATGCTGTTTTATAAAGTTTCATATGAGAATAAATTTTGAATCAAACTCAACATTATACGTTGATCGCAATTAAACAAAATATCAAAGCTATGAAGCTACTGCCTTGGCAACTTTGCATAATTAGAACTCACTGAACTTTTAAGCTGTTTAGATCTTTTAAAGCTTAAGTCGGCTATGTAAAAGAGTATGCAAAGGAAGGGTATTGTTGAGGCATTTGAAAAATATTCGGAAATGAAAAGCAGCATAGTTGAACTGAGAAACACAAATGGAACCCACATTCTTGTTTTTTCATAAAGTTTATATCTCAGTCCTTTTACGCTTATAGACAAAACATTCAAAACGTAAGCGATTCCGAAAGTGTTGTACGCGCCAATCATTCCTACATCAGAAGCGAAAAACCGATAGCGCTCCTGAATCATCAATACCTCCGCACCGTATTTAGTTACACTATGTGGAGCGCCGTTACCCAATATCCTTGGGAAAACCCCCGGCGGCCAGTTTCTTTTAAGAAAGAAATCAGCTGATAGAAAACGAATATAATCTTCGTTTCCAACGTCGCTTTCTGTCAGCTGAATATATTGCCCAAAAATTTGATACCTAAAACTATATAAGACGAAACCAATGACACAAAGAACAAGAATAGCAACAAATCTTGCCCCGGAACCTCCTGATCCTAACACTCCCATTAGCACACAACACACCACGAATGACGCTGCAAACTGCCGGGTTCCGAAGTAATAAAAGCCCACCAATATAAATAGGAACATTAATAGGTACTTTATTTCTCTCAAATTGAAAAATCTGTATAAGAAATATAACCCGATCAAAATAGCATAATGGTGACGAAAAAGCAAAAACCGGTATACACCTGCCCGTAATATCTCGGAGCCAGAATCTTCTGTCCTTGATGCAAAATAATACAACGGATATGTGAACTGTTGTATTATTGTTAAAAAAGCCCAAACTAGAGCTACAAGAGTGCAGAGTTTAATTATTGTTTTAAATTGAATGTTGAATATATGTAAGATAAAGTAGAACTGCCAAAATAACAGCCGCCTAAGCGTTAAGGCGCTATAAAGGAAACTTTGGCCATGATATAAATATGCCGCCAACATACTTATGACTGGTATTACAAACAGGAAAACCATGACGTTGTTTCTAAACATCATGTTACGATTTCGTATTGTATGCCAATTGTTAATTATTATGAATGCCAGAACGATATTCATAATGAATTCTAACCCATCATATATACCGTCTGGAATTACTATAAAACTCCAAAAACGAATACTTATGAGAACAGCAAAAACTACAAGATAAAACCCAGTTTTATTTTCCCTTCTTGATATGGTTGATGAGTTAGCTATCACCTAATTATTTACATTTTTTCGGTTTAAAATTCTCCTTACATTACTTATCTCAATCAGTTTTGTAGTGAACAAACCTGCTGTATACAAAGTCGCCCAAAGGGACAATTTAGCTGCGATATCGATAATAATAACACCCGTATTAATATCAATAGTTATAATACCGACTGCAATAAGAATACCCATTGCCGCAGGATAAATAAATGACTTGAATACTTTCCATGAGTTTAATTTAAGTATAGCACCATTGAAATAAAAATAGTAAAAGGACATTTGAATGACGATATACACGGCATAACCAATAATGGCTGATCCAACTTCAAAATATTTACATAGCATGACATTCAAAACAACTGAAATTACGCAGGAAATTGCCGAGCTAATGATAAGCATTTTGGTTTTTCCTGTTGAGAGGACCAGGCTTGCTATTGGCGAATTATGGAGAGAAAATAGAATTGTCAGTACCCATATAGTTAACCAATTATATAGATGTACATACTCACTACCTACATACAGATGTAAAATTTCTCTACCAGCTACTACAAATGGCATGCAGAGAAATACGCATATGATTGTTGTAAAAAGGGTATTGCCATAAGCAAACTCTTCTATCTTTTCCTGATTTTTCTCTGTAAGAAGCTTCGAAGTTACAGGCAACAATATGGTAACAAACATTCCTCCAATGGAAATGATAAATATGGTAATGGTTTCCATTATTCGATATTCAGCAAGCACCTCTGACACGTTGTTTGAAAAAATACCTAATACTACTGGTCTTAATTTTGTGGCTGACATTTGAAAAATTCCCATAGCTATAATGGCCATACTATATTTGAAAACAACCTGAAAATTAGCCCAATCTTTTTTTGGTAAAAACCCGGATATCAACCCAGAGCTTTTTGCTTTAAGAAAATTTGGTATTACAATAAAGCTGTTGGCAATACAGAATAAGAAAAAATAAAGTGTGATATTAAGCTTCAACCATATGGTGAAATAGATAACAACCAGGTTAGCAACTGTCTTTACCAAACCCAACTGTCGAACATATTTTATGTTGTGATTTGCAATTAACAATTGATTATAAACACTCGTGCTCCAGTTAACAATTGCAAAAATAGATAATATAAAAAAGAGTACTCTTAACGTTTCCGCTTGATCTGGTGTAATGGAGAATATAGACATCCCCCAAAGAGCGATAATTATTAGAACCAGTGCATTGATAATGCCAATGATTCCGTAAAATGTTATACTAGTACGAGCCGTTGAGTCAAGCAAATCATATTTCTTCGCAGCAATCCATTCTGAGAAGTGTTTTATTGAACCTGTATTAATACCCATATCCAACAATTGCAAATACGCATTTATCGAACTGGCAAGAGCTATGAGACCAAATTCATTTTTGCCAAAATAGGACAGTAACAATGGTACGGATATGAATTTTACAAGTGCGTCGAAAACCTTTGCAACAACTCCCCACAAAAATGAATCGACTATATATTTGTTACTCACAACACATTTAATTTACAAACACAACTCAAAAGCGGCTCCTTTAATAATATTTCTTCTTGGCCGACTTATCCATTAATTTGTCTTTCAATTTTAGATATATTTTCCATCAAGGTTTTTTTATCCATGTCCCACCATCGTGTTGCTTCAAGCCTAGCAATTGTCTCGTCGTTAAATCTTTTTCCAATAACCTTAGCAGGATTTCCCGCTACAATTGTATACGGGGGCACATCCTTTGTTACCACGGCTCCTGCTCCTATCATAGCTCCATTCCCTATTTGTTTCACACGCGGTAAAATAATAGCCCACTCGCCTATCCATACATCATGTCCAACGTTAAGCTTCGGCCGGATAAGTTGATCGCTATTTACGTATCCCGCCGACGGATTGTATAATAAGGGGTGAGAGGTGAATGAATCTTTGGGATGGTTCGCTCTGAATATTCGGATTTCCGGAGCTATAGAACAATAATTTCCAAATGTAACGCCAGGAGGGATATTTTTTACGGAAAAGCATCCTCCATAGCTGCCATATCCTATTTTAATTTCCCAAAGCTGATTATAGATAGCCCTTAGTGTATGGGAATACATTTGCCCGCCTTCTTTTTTTGTGATGTATTTAAGAATGGCGTTCCCGATTTTTTTAGGAGCTAAGAAATACAGCCTGTATAGAAATCTGTTAAGCATTACGGCGTTTTTTCAGTCTGGTATAGGTTCCCTTAAACTCTTTTAACAGCGAAATTGGTTTAGAGTAGCTCATGTTACCATAAATTGCTAAATTCTTGTAGTTAAGACTTACGCCTTTCCTTAGGTAAAATGCAAACAGCCGAGCGCCCAACCTAGTCCTTCTGTTGAACTGGTACGGCTGCATCAGTTTTATTTTTGCAACAGCAAGATCGGCAAGCACAACAAACTGATCTGATTCAGCTTGCCGGAGTATTGTACTACCGACCGAGGTCCTTGAGATAATAAGACTTTGCCCATCTTTTTCTGCAAAATCAGGATAGCCATCGGTGGTCTCCCATGCATCTCCCACAGCGATATCTGCTTGTATACCTATCCCGTCAGGGCATAATTTACACCTCAATTTCAAGTGTCTGTTCAGTACTTTTCCCCAAGAGTCGTTATATGTTTTTCGATATAACTTTTCTTTTTTATCCTTGAAAGAAAAGTAGCCCGGCCAGCCGTTACCCCTATAAACAAGGTCTTTTACGGGATATTCAGCGTCGAACTCATTGATGATAGCAGCTGTTCCATTAAATGAAGGCATTCCCGCGCAAATAATGGACACAGTGAGCTTAAATCGGTCCTTGTATTGCGGAAACTCGTTCAAGAAATTTTTTAATGCAGATATATCACAAGGTTTTCCTATGAACAAATAGGTTTGTTTGTCTTTATCAAGAATGTTGAAAATTTCTGTGAAAATATGTGCAGGAGCATAACGTGACGAAGCACATTTTACAACATCCTCACGCGTATAGGATACCCTTAAAGAGTTGCGCTCGTAATCATTCGCATCTCCACCAACCTGCATTACTCCGTCCACAAGACCGGTTCTGAGCGCGTAGATACCAAGTGCACTGACGATACCGCCAGATGAACCTTTAGTTCTTACTTCTGTATCTGTAACAAAACCCGACCATAATTTATCGACATGCCCCCATACACTTTCATTAGGTTCGAAATCAATATCATTTATTACGTTAGTCCCGGGGCAAATTCTATTGATGATTGCTTCCTTTTCCGGAATGACCTTCTTTATTTTAGGGTGTATGAATCCATCCTCTCTCAATTCCATTTCAACTGCATCCTTGCCACATACACTTTCACATAGGCCGCAGCCTAGACACAGTCCAAGTTTATCAATTTTTTCGATTACGGAAGAATTCATCATTTGTAATGTACTTTATTGCAATAAAGACTGATGTAGCAGTTGTTTTAATTTCTCCAGCCTTGGTTTTATAATTTCAGCTTCACTCTTTTGTATACCAGAAGCGAGTTCCTGTCTGTTCTCAAATCCTTTAATTATTTTATCCAATACGACTTCTGTCTCAGTATTTACGCAGTCTGCCATCCAGGGATAGTTCAAAGTATCCTGAAACAAACCATTAAACTTACGGCTATATGCCATGGGAACAACCGGAACTCCTGATGAAAAAGCGGCTATACAGGCATGCATACGCGCACCACTGAAGAAGTCCATTCCACTAATATAGCTTTTTGCTTCAATAGGGTTTTTGAAACGTGGAGATACAATGACTTGTGGATACTTCGATTTAAGATCTAACGCCACCTGGTAATCGTCTTCGACAGCATAGTTTTCTGGTACTACGTGGGATACAAGGTGCAACTGTACGGTCTCAATTTTTGAAAAGTATTCCAATACTTTGACTATAAGATCTTTATAATCAGTTTTCATACTGAACTGATTATTTCCGGTATACCCTCCGCTCCAAAGCAATCCAGAAATATTGATACCCACATTTATCTTTCCGTTGTCGACATTTTGTCTCTCAAATGGCATATAGAAAGCTACATCTATTGACTCAACTATATTGTCCGGAGATAAGAATTTTGCACTATATTCAAAGCTTTGCTTATCTCGGCTTATGACCGTGCTTAACTTTTTCATAGTGTCAAAAGCATCTTTTTCATTGTTTTCTGCTTTAAAAGGGCCGATCGTTTGCGGAAGCAGTGTTTGCTTTTTACCAAGCCTATTGAAGAATATTTTCGAATTAAGAGTTTTGCGGAATCTCTTGTCGCCATAAATATCTGCAAAGCTATCTCCCTCACCAATGTCAAAAACATAGTCTACCGAGAAAAGCTTAGATAATCCAAACTTTGAAGGTTTTAAAAGAATTTTTGTCCAAGACTTCAAGTTGCCATAATCTAAGCCGATAGCATTATCAAAGACTATTTCTTTTTGATTGATGTTTATAGAATCTCTACCAACTTTATAACTGCCAATAAATGTTATATCTCCTTGAAGCCCATTTTCGTCCAGCACATCCTTTATAAGTATCAGGGCGGAATAGGCCAAGGCGCCTACTCCTAAATTTACACTATACGGATTTGCCCAAACTATGGCTATCTTTTTGTTTTCCTTCATTTTAATATATTTTTCCCTTTTTTTGTTTGTTCAAAAGCATATTGAAGTTTTTTTTAGATAGTCATTTTAAAGGATTCTTTTCAGAAGTATACCATTCGACAAAATCACTAATACCTTCACTTAAACCCACCATCGGTTTGTAGCCTACGCTTCTTTCCAGTTCAGAGGTGTCCGCATAAGTTTGATAGACATCTCCTGGTTGTTTAGGTAAAAAGTTCTTCAAGGCTTCCTTTCCAAAGCTTACTTCCATCTGCTTTATGAAATTCATAAGATTTACAGGCGAGCCGTTTCCTATGTTTAATACGCGATACTGCTGACCGGATTCGAAGTCAGCGAGCATCGTTTTAACAACTCCTTTAACAATATCACCCACATAGGTAAAATCCCGCTGCATATCACCGTTGTTGAATACCTTTATTCCCATTCCTTCGGAAATCGCCTTCGCAAAAAGCATGGGAGCCATATCCGGTCTTCCCCACGGCCCATATACCGTAAAAAACCTTAAACAGGTAATAGGAATGTTATAGAGCTGACTGTAGGCATGAGCGGTCAACTCATTGCTTTTTTTAGTAGCGGCATATAAACTCACAGGGGAATCTACCTGATCACTTTCCGAAAAAGGTACCTTACCGTTCTCTCCATACACGGATGAGGAGGAAGCGTGTACCAAATGTTTAACAGGAAAGGTACGGCACGCCTCTAAAATGTAATGAAATCCCAGAATATTAGATTGGATATACACATCTGGGTTTTCGATCGAATATCTCACACCTGCTTGCGCAGCAAGATTGATTACGTAGTCAAACTTTTGCTTCTGAAACAATGCGAACAATTGTTGCTTATCTTCAAGGTTGGCTCGGAAAAAACTAAGGGCAGCATACTTGGTACTAGGCGCAAAATTATACCATTTGATATCTGTTTGGGAAATACCTAACTCTGCTAGACGAGCGTATTTTAGTTGTGGCGAATAGTAGTCGTTAATGTTGTCCAAACCCACGACCTCTAATCCATCCTCTAATAATTTTTTTACTGTATGGAAACCAATAAATCCCGCACTTCCTGTAACTAATACTTTCATAATGTTTTAATATTTACTATTACATCGCTTTCACGTGCAAACTGCCCACGGAGTGGTGTTTACGCTACCTGTTATAATGAAATCCTACGGGAATAGTACAGCAGCAATAGGAAGAATATGCTACTACTCACCCAAAAGAATTTTCTAACATTCAGGGATAAATACATGATTTGTAAGTTGAGTTTTCAAGTTCAGACGACTGAACATTTTTCAGATTTAGCCTATCCGCATACCGTTCCCGGTGGGGCATATCATCTAAGGCCGTAAAAAACAGACTGGGTGGCTAACTCTTCGTTTCCGTGAGCGCTAACTTGAAAAGGTGGCTTTTTGCCTAAAATTGGGACGCGCTGCCTATGCAGCGAAGTACCGGATATGAGCCAAGATCTGCAGCTAACCCTCCCGGATAGTAAGAAGTAAGTGATTTTCATGTTACTGTCAGCTGTGGGCGACTGCCGTCAAGCCTTGATTAGTTTATAACGTTGAGATATTTTAACTCAGAGTTAAGTACACCGGATCTGAAAATGCTCTCAGCCGTAGCACTTAACCCTGCAACATAAATCTAAGACTGACCAAACTCATCAGTAACTCTTAGAAGATCTTTCAATACGCCTGAGTCTTCTCCAACCTGAGAGATGAATAATGAGGCACAGTCATTGCATTCAGCATTAAGATCGATACCATTAATGATACTTAGCTCATTCCAACCAGCTTTTTTAAGCGGCTGCCTACGCCCGTATCTTGCTTCTCGTCTGAGTAATATCCATATCCGTACCCTCCATATCCGTACCCTCCATAACCATATCCTGCGCCGTAGTTTACACCGTTGAAAATGACAGAAAGATTTGCAAAGCGCTTTGTTCTGTTAAGCTCAGAAATTCGAGATACGTGGTCAAGCAGAGTATAGTTAAATCTTGCTAAGTATAAGGTTGCATCAACAAACTCACTAATGATAGATGCATCTGTTACCAACCCAAATGGTGGAGAGTCAATTAGTATGTAGTCATATTGCTCTCGCAGTTCCTTAATTAACAGTGGTAGACGGCCATTGCTCAGAAGTTCCGATGGGTTCGGCGGGATAGGGCCGCTGGTAATTACATCGAATTTAGGATGGACACCAGTTGACTGTATCAAGCTAGAAATATCCCTATGTCCTATTAGGTAATTTGTTGCTCCTTTGTTGTTGGAAACATTCAAACGTTCATGTAAAGTTGGTTTGCGAAGATCCAATCCAATTAAAACTACCCGTTTGTCTGAATAGGCCAAGCTTGCTGCAAGGTTGACGCTGACAAAACTTTTGCCTTCTCCACCAATTGATGATGTAAACATCAAAGTGCGGCAACTTCCATCGCCTAAATATTGTAGGTTTGTCCGTAAAGCCCGGAATTGTTCTGCGACTGCAGAACGGCTTGTAATGGCTACAATTGCGTCTTGTCCAGGATCCACTTTTAAGACGCCAATTTCTCCCAAGATTGAAAGTCCACCAACCTTTAAAATATCGTCTTTTGATTGTATGGTGTTATTCAGCAGGAATAACAAATTTATAAGCAGCACAGGTATTAGAAAACCCGCCATCAAAGCACCTGACCAAATTACTAATCTCTTTGGTTTAATAGACAAAATAGACGCATTTGGGGCATCTATCAGGCGACTATCGGTAACCGTTGATGCATAAGCAAGAGCAGTTTCTTCACGTTTTTGAAGCAGGTACAGATATAACCCTTCCTTGATCGTCTGCTGCCGTTTAATGCCAACATATTCACGCTCCTTTTGAGGAATGCTGCGAAGACCGGCGGAAAACCGCGTGTTTATACCTTCAAGGTTTTGCTTGGTTACGTCCATTCCCCTTCTAAGATTCTGCACGTTCTCGCGGATGGCCTGTTTCGTTTGTGAAAGCTGGGTATTGATTGTCTCAAGAAGAGGGTTACTTGCCTGAGTAGTGCGAGCGTATTTCTCGCGCTGTAAGCTCAATTCGTTGTAATTTGTAAGAAGGGATACCAAGACGGGGTCATTAATCATATACGTTGCCGGTGCAGAGGCCCCAGTTCCCGAATTCTTAATATAATTGTCGACACTTTCCAGAATACTAATCTGTGTATTTATTTCACTTAGCTTAGAGTCATTTTCTTTTATATTTTCCAAAAAGATTTGAGATTCCGAACTTATGTCAGTAAGTCCCTTTGAAGTTTTATAGGCTTCAACATCATGTTCAACGTCTCCGAGCTCACCCGTGATTAAACCTAAACGGGTTTCAATAAACTTAAGCGTATTACTTGCCTCGCTGTTTTTATCACTGAGCGATGACTGCACGTAAACGTCAAGCAACTTATTCAAAACGTCTTTACCTCGCTGTTTAGACGGATCTTCAAAAGCGAGCTGAAGAACAGTACTTTTGATGTTCGGAAGGGTTATCGTCAAACGGCTAAGCATGTCGGACGTCAACGTCGGTAAACTGAAGAATCGAACGTCTATATCAGTATATTCAGATGCAGTACCGGCTTCGACAGAAAATAGTCCCCAGGGGTTACGGAATTTTTGCCCGAAAGTATATAACTGTTCTTCATCATTGATCTTATAATGAAGACTATCAACCAAATGAATGGACATAGGGTTTTCCAAAGCATAAAGCGAAATGATCTCAGGCTTAACAATGACGGGACTACGACTATATAAGTCCACCGTCTTTAAGCCATTTTTCGAGTAAAAGGCTACGTCCAGATTTAGGTCTTTGGCAACCTGGGCCATTAAGGATTGTGATTTGAGAATTTCCATCTCATTTTCAACCAACTTATTGCCACCAAACTGGGTCATTTCTTCCAATATCGAGCCTCCCGCATCTAGGCCTTTTTTTTCATCTTTAATTAAAATAGATGCCTGTGATAAGAAGATCGGTTTGGTGATCTGCAGATAGACAAATGCGGTAATTAAGGAAAGACCCGTAAAAATGGGGAAAAGGTACCAATAGCGCAGATATCGGCGCAAATAGCCCTGCAAATCAGATTTGGAGCGTTCTTCTTGAAAATATTCGTCTTCGAGGTCTTCGTGTCTTCTACTCATTTTAGAACCTATTAGTAAGCAAGGTTATAGATTTGATTGACGTTATCTGGAAACTCTGTAAAACAACAATGAAGCTGCCGCAATAACACTGACGAATAGAGGGGCTAGTTGGAGGGTTCTGTCTGTCGCGTTCATTCTAACCTTTGAAGGCTCAACATATATTACGTCGTTCTTATGAAGGTAGTAATAAGGTGAATTAAATATATCACGTGACGTTAAATCAATGCGGGTATAAAGTCGCTTCCCATTCTCTTCCCTAATTATCAGTACATTTTCACGGCGACCATAAATAGTTAAGTCTCCGGCAAGGCTCAGCACCTCTGGTAACGTAATTCTTTCGTCCGGTATATTATAAACCGCTGGCGAACGAACCTCACCTAACACCGAGACCTTAAAATTGATATTTCGGATAGTAACAGATGGCTCCTTTAAGTACATGAGCAGACGTGCTCTGAGGGTATCTGCTGCGACTTTGGTCTGTAACCCCTCCAGTTTCACTTTGCCGACCAAGGGTAATTCGATATTTCCATCAGAATCTACAAGATATCCGAAAGGCTGGATGGCAGCAGAGGCAGAACTTCCATAACTGGCGGTTGCGGACGCATACCTGTTGGGCGCATTAAATACTTCGTTAGCTTCCGCATTCAAACTTCCAACGATGATAGATAACATATCATTTTTTTGGATGGTCGGAACATAATTTTGCAAGATTGTGCTGGATGAATTTCGTAATGTATCTCCTTGGAAATATACAATCGACTTGGGGGATACACATGACGTCATTCCTCCGGTTATCAATATGTAAATGAAAAGCAAAATGGAGCCGAACTTTGTCAAATGCCTTGAAAGCAGTTTCATAGGGGAACGATGAGTGTAAATAGAATTATTGTAAGTTATTGTCAATCAGTTGATTAATAAACTGATATATCTCAATGATTGTAACATATTGATTTGTTAAACAAATCTGTTTTCTAAGTCCAATTCAGAGACCTTTATCAAACGGGTAACTGCTTTCTTGATAATGTACAAGTGTCAGCTTCTAAGGTATGACTACAAATATAGAATAAATTCAATTATCGTCATTAAATATTTATAAGTTTTTGATTCTGAAACGGATATTTTGTCAACCAATTGTTTTTGTTGCTCCGCTGTATCATCTCTAGATGTTGAATTTTGTGGGCATCGGTTCCCAAAAATGTGATCAGGTTATTGCGCAACAGCCATTCCGCCATCTTGGTAATGTTATCTCCATAGTACCCTGAGAGTGATAATATATTCACCTGGAGCTCACATCCCTGATCTACCAGCTTTTTATAAACATTAGGATCTGTGTAAAAATAGGTATATCTCTCTGGATGCGCCAAAACGGGTTGATACCCTTTTTGAATGATAAAAAAAAGGGTCTCGGATGTATTCATCAAAGGAGTAGAGTAGGGGAGCTCCACTAAAAGCCTGTTTCCTGGAAGCGTTAAAAGTTCCTGGTCCAGGGAAAGCAGCTCATTGAAATGCTCATCAATAAAATATTCTGCCGCTGCGCTAATTTGAATGGTTAAGCCCGCTGCCTTAACGGCCTGTCGAACTTCTTCTAAGCCAGACTTTATAATTTGAGGGGTATTTTTATAACAATCCCAGATTACGTGTGGAGTAGTTACAATATGCCTGTATCCGAGATCCTGCATTTTAGTGATCATCGCAACGGATTCTTCAACAGTCTCAACGCCATCATCTATTCCTGGAATGAGATGAGAATGTATATCTATACCTATGTGGTCTAAACCAACGCGTTTATTCTTCGTCTTATCAAATAACCAGTTGAGCATATGAAATTCGGCCTTCAAGTCTGTGTTTCCTATGTAAAATCGAAGTTGCCGACCGGAATTTTAGTTTATTAAAGTTGGACAAATTTAATATAAAAGCTTGACTTCATGCAGTATTTCAGATGGAAACTTTTGACGAACTGTAAAAGTGTAAAATGGTACTATTCTTTTGTACCATTCACTGTTTAACCATTACCAAGCTGTTTTCCTCTAGAAAATGCAGTTGTTAAATGCTAGATCTGTTCTGCGTTTGTGTCCGGTTGGTCAAATTGTGCTTAAAGAAGATCCTTTGCATCTTGAAATACGTACTTTCAATACTTGCATATTTTGAATAATTTACGAAACACGTGGAAGTTATCCACTTTTCGTCTTAATTTTTAGTGAAGAACCGGACACTGAAATTCCGGTAACACATATCTTTCCTAGTGCCTTTATAGGGAAACAGTATAACAGTCCGACATCTCGATCGAATTTGGTGAGGTTATTGAAGGGAAATGGCATCAAGCACCAAACAGAACGACTAGAATTCGTTTTCGTAAGGATCGGAGAAAACGTGCGGGTAGCTGCGGCAATGCAAGTAGCAACCGAGAGACTGCTGGACTTTAATAAATGCACATTATTGAAAACGGGTATGTTGCCAAACATCCGGAGATCTAGACATAAAGCAATAGCCGAAACGCTGGTTGACAGGTTCTAAAACACTATAATCGTTTCTGTTTAGACTAGTTCAATGAGACTTCAGATTCTCTTCTACTCGTTTTAAAACGATCTGGCAATTTTCACAAGAATGCCACCGGAATTGGGCAGCAGTTTTCCAGAATCAAATGCCAGTATTCCACCAGCCGTCAAATTGGCCCCTACATTCCTTTGGAAGTCAAAATAGCCAGAAAACTGGTTTACAGGTTTGTATGTTTTGCTGGTATCATGTGTCCCGAAATTCTTTGAATAAGAAACCTTACCGATGGCATTCCACTTACCAAAAATAAAATCGGATCCCAGGTGTAGCGCAATAATTCTGTTATTAATAAAGTAATTGATTGGAATTGAGGATTGTCCTGGGCGCGCATGATTAGCCGGTGTAATAAATGGGGTCCCCAGACTTAGTCCGTAATAAGACCATCCATCTTGGTAGAGATAGTGATTTAAATAATTTTCGTTTCCAGATGGTGTCGGCTTTGACCAGGTTTCACCAGCTTGATTTTTTGAGTAGAGAAATTCAAAGACAAAACGCTTCCAGTAAAGGTCACCAGCTTTCGCTGTTTTATTCACTAAACTTACCCCATTAATCCCGTCAGCAACATTAGCCAAATGGTAGAGGGCGCCAACCTCATAGAAACTCTGGCGGTACAGCCCTAACTTAAACTTGTCAAAGTCGTACTCGACTCGAACATCGATATTTCCAGCATGATTTCCCACCTTGCTGAAGGCCCAACTTTTTCCCAGAACGACTGACTGATACTTCTGCCAACCAGTCAAGATAAATGACTCGAAAATCTGCGCTTCATGACCCCAAAAGACCTGATCATTAAATCCGCCATATAATTTGAGTCGCCAGTTAGGCTTCCCAATTCTGGCGTAAAAAGCTTTCTGATGGAAATATGTCACAGCCCGGTCGATTCGTTTATTCTGAATTGTTTTTTCTCCCAGCCATCCCTGGGCGAAAACTCCCTTGAATGCAAAGATCCTCCCAAAGACGGGAACGGCATAGAATTCAGGAATTGCGATTTGGACTTTTGGAATACCAAGGGCGTTTCCGGAAATAGCAAAATTACCTGTTGTCAACAGTGTATCAGTCAGCCCGAAAGTTTCTCTCATTCTACCACCCTTCAATTCAAAAATTCCAAGTTTGACCTTGCCGTAGCCTTCGACCAGGATAAGGTTAGAACCCTTTCCACCATTCGCCCGGCCTTCAAAACGTGCGCCCCAATCAACCAGCCGAACTTTTGTCGTGTCGTAGTCTTTATAACCCGAAGCAATGACGCTTACAGAAGGTCCAGAAAGTGGGATGCTTCCGAATTGATTGCTGCGCATCCAGAATGGGAGATGGTCAGGAGTAGTCAGAGAGGTCTGTGCTTCTAATTTGGCTCTGAAACTACTTGTTTGTGAAAAACACACAGCGTTTAGGAGTAGCAGAGTAGAAGCTAATAGGATTTTTTTCATACGTTGAGTAAAAAACTGCGGGTCGAATGTAGCTAAAATCCCGTTGCTCATAGCATCTTGTTCGTAGAAATTCCACAACACCTTTTTTCTAAACGTCCTCCTGGTGCCTACTTAGACTGTTCCAGTTCAAGATTCTAACCAGCAAATCAGTAGTTTTTACCTTAATTCGAATTTTCACACCAATACATTATTTGATCAACTTAAACTATTAATGTGATATGAGAAACCTCAACTGGTTTGGAGTAATATTGGTCCTTGTCACCTTGTCTGCCACTTCCTCTTCCGCCCAGGATGGCTGGATCTCAATCTTTAATGGCAAAAACCTGGATGGCTGGAAAGTAGGCGCGAATGCCAGCTCGTTTTCCATTGTCGATGGCACCATCAAGGTGGCTGGCCCGCGGGCACATTTGTTCTATGACGGACCAGTGAAAAACCATATGTTCAAAAATTTCGAATTTAAGGCTACGGTGAAGACTACGGCGGGGTCGAATTCCGGGATTTTTATCCATTCAGCTTATCAGGAAGATGGCTGGCCCTCACAAGGCTACGAAGTACAGGTCAATCAATCGCATACGGATTACAAACGCACCGGAAGTTTGTACAATGTAGTGGATGTGAAGGAAACGTATGTGAAAGACGGTGAATGGTACACAGAGTATGTCAAAGTCGAGGGAAAGCACATCACGATTAAAATCAATGATAAAACGGTGGTTGACTACGAGGAAACAGATGTCGATAAAAGAGGAGGGGACATGAAGACCAAATTTCTGAAGTCAGGCACTTTCGCTTTGCAAGCGCATGATCCTAAAAGTGTCGTGTATTATAAAGACATTATGGTAAAACCATTGACGGAATAATTTCCTACTTACAATCAGGTATGACAGCGTTACTACATGTCGAAGCAACATTGCGTCGCCTCCCATGAAAGGGGGGCGAATTTTATTTGTTGGTACCCGATCAGATAGCTGCCCAATTTGTGCAAGGTCGTAAACCCGCTCGCGTAAGGTGTCCATTAACCGCTCACACTTCATCTTCTGTCCTGTGTTTTTCATTCCAGCGCACTTTTTAGTATCTTTGCTTAAATCAAGCGGTTTGCTGACTGGGAAATTTGAAGTCAGCTCTTTCACTAACACATTCTCAGATACACGATCTGAGAACTTTAAAAGCTGAATTTTGAATTTCAATGAATTTGAACTCCACGAAGACGTATTAAGCGCCGTGGACTCCATGAATTACCAGCAGGCTACCCCAATACAGGAACAAGCCATTCCTTTAATCCTCAAAGGCAAAGACTTACTTGCCTGTGCGCAAACTGGCACCGGTAAAACGGCCGCTTACCTGATTCCTATATTAGACAAGGTTGCACACCAGTCCAATGTCCATACCGGCGCGTTGATCTTGGTGCCAACGCGTGAGCTGGCCGTTCAGATCGACCAGCAGATCCAGGGTCTGGGTTATTTTGTGGGCGCCACAAGTATTGCTGTTTATGGAGGTAATAAAGGTCCTGAGTGGGATCAGCAAAAAAAGGCGTTAACCCAGGGCGCGGATATCATCATCGCAACACCCGGCAGATTGATCGCTCACCTGCAACTGGGCTACGTTAGCTTTAAAGACATAAAGCATTTGGTGCTGGATGAGGCCGACCGCATGCTTGATATGGGATTTCTTGGTGACATCCTAAAAATAATGAGCTATCTGCCCTCAGAGAGGCAGACACTTATGTTTTCGGCGACCATGCCTTCTAAAATTGGGGAGCTGGCAAAACGGATCTTGCAAAAACCGGAAGAAATACGTTTAGCTGTTTCCAGGCCGGCCGATCGCATTGATCAGCAGTTTTATCTGGCAAAGGATGAGCAGAAATTGCCGCTGTTAATCCATTTGCTGAGCCAGGTGCAAAGCACGAGCATGGTTTTGTTCACGTCTCGAAAGTCGAATGTGGAGCCGATAGTGAGATCTCTGAGAAAGCTTGGAATGGGTGCGCAGGGAATTTCATCTGATTCCGAGCAAAGTGACCGCGAAGTAATGTTGCGGGATTTTAAAAATAAAAAGTTTCCAATTCTTGTAGCGACCGACGTTCTGTCCCGCGGGATCGATATCGACAATTTAAGTCACGTGGTCAATTACGACGTGCCCCGTGACCCGGAAGATTACGTCCACCGTATTGGACGCACAGCCCGTGCAGAGTCCAAAGGAACGGCAATTACTTTTATTAATGAACAAGATCAAAAATACGTTCTGAAAATCGAGCGTCTTTTTGAGAAAGAAGTAGAAAAAAGGTCGATCACACAGGATCTTGGTCTGGGGGAAGCTCCGCTGTTTGAGCCGCGCAAGTTTAGACCTCCCGTAAAGAAGCTGAAACGTTCCGGCAAACCAGGTGAAAAACCTTCTGGCGGGCATAAAAGACTTAACCCAAAACGAGAACAAAATAAACCTTCCCAGGCGTAAGCCATATTCAGTGTTTGTCAGGTGTGCGGCCTGAAATGATAAGTAGTTCTAGCATTATCTCAATGTTTAGTGTAATCAAAACAATGAAACAGCTCAGGTACGCTATTTTTCCATTTCATTTGTCTTGCTTTAATCGTCCTGGATGAACCTAAATTAAGTACTGTTGGACCGTTTGATAGATTGGATAAGAAATTACAAGTTTAGCGTATCCGACCCGCCCATTGTTTCGATGGAGGGCTTGTTTTCGCTCCTTCTGCTGCTGGTATTAAGCCTGGCAGCTGTATTTTTCCATCTGATCCGCATTCTCTTTAATTCCCCGGTTGACTTTTCACTGGACTGGAACCTGTTTTTAAGCTGGATTCCGTTAATTGTTGCCTTTCTGGCCGACAGCTTAACAAAGCGATACGGCCAGATTCCGGTTATACTTGCGTTTTTGAGTGTGACCTGGCTGGCATTTTTTCCCAATGCTCCTTATATGATTACCGATCTGGCGCACCTAACGGTTGATTATCAAAGAGATCTGACCTGGCACGACACGATCATGCTGTTCTTCTACGCAGAAGTCAGCCTTTTCAACGGATTGGTTTCGCTTTACTGGATCCATCGATCATGGAGAAGGGTTTTTTCCAAAAAGACAGGCAACATTCTCCTGGCAATCAGTTTGCCGACGGCCGGATTCGGCGTATACCTTGGAAGGGTAAAGCGGATGAACAGCTGGGATATTATTCATGAGCCGCGAGTTGTGCTGGATCAACTCGTTGACAGTCTTTTGGATCGCACCGCAATGGTATTAAGTATAGAAATGGGAATGCTTCTGGGAGTACTCTATCTGGTGCTTTGGGGGGTTATTCGTTTCAGGATCAGGTACAGTAAAAAGAACCAATAAATTCGCTTTGAAACATGCACGTTTCTGGAAATGTCAAAGATTCCTATTCATCACAGTATGATGATGCTTCTGTCGCCTGGCGAAATACGGGCGCAAAATACAAAGCAGTAAATATTGTCGAGCTCGCCAAAAACATCAGCTTTAAAAACGTGCTGGAAGTAGGAGCCGGGGAGGGAAGCATTTTAAAATGGCTGTCAGAATGGGGCTTCTGCCCGGATTTGAATTGTGTTGAAATCTCAGAAAGCGGCATCGATCTGATCAAATCAAAAAACATTAAGAGCCTTCACGACATTTTGCTATTCGACGGATACAAAATTCCATATTCAGATAACCATTTCGACCTGGTGATTTGCTCCCATGTGCTGGAACATGTGGAACATGAGCGGTTACTACTTAGGGAAATCAAAAGGGTATCAAAACACCAGATTTTTGAGGTGCCGATCGATTTTTCGTTTTATGTTGATAAAAAACTTAAGCATTTCCTTTCCTACGGCCATATCAATATTTACACGCCGGCTTTGTTTAGGTTCCTGCTTTTGTCTGAGAACTTTAAAGTTGAGAAAGATATTTGCCACTTATACCACGATGATGTGATCAAGCAAATGTTCAAAAATAGAAAGTCTGCCTACTACTTCATGAAACTCAAACAACAAGTACTCAGGATGTTCCCGTACTTCCTTGGCATCAAGCCGCATTCCTACGCGGTGCTGACTTCAAAATCCGAAAAGGAACTTTCCATTTTTTAGGTGTCGCCAGAGGAATTTTCCCCACTGTCCATTTTATATCAGGACAACGATCTCATCGCCATTAACAAGCCGCATGGCTTATTGGTACATCGTTCTTCGATTGCCGCCGACGCGGATGTTTTCGCCGTCCAGCTCCTTCGGGAACAAATCGGCCAAAGAGTCTACCCGGTCCACCGGCTCGATCGCAAAACGGGAGGCGCATTACTGTTTGCGCTGAATGAGGAAATGAACGGCCTGATGCAGCAGCAGTTTCAGGAAGGCAAAGTGGAGAAAACCTACCACGCCATTGTCAGGGGTTTCACTGAAAACAGCGGTGAAATTGATTATCCACTAAAAAGGGACGACGGCGTGATTCAGCAGGCCTTCACCTCCTACAAAACACTCGACCGCTCAGAAGTACCATTCGCCATTGGCAAACATCCCACGTCGCGCTACTCCCTTGTAGAGCTCTCCCCGCAAACCGGCAGAATGCACCAGTTAAGAAAACATACGGCGCACATTTTCCATCCCATTATCGGCGACAGGCCACATGGGTGCAACAAGCAAAACCGGTATTTTAAAGAGATGCTTCAAATGGATACGATGTTACTGCATGCCACGAGTTTAAAATTTGTCCATCCGGTGTCACATTCAGCTGTGCTGATCGCCGCTCCTGTGCAACACGAATTTGTGAGGATGGTGAATGAACTCGGTTTTGCCGGTTACTCACTTATCTGACAATTTACGTTTTTTACTGCAACGATATCGCCCTCGCAAGTGTCTAGGAGTAAATTCCACCTTCTTGACAGCCATGCAAAAATTTCTCCTTTTTCTGTTCTGGATAGCAGCGTCGCTAGCCTGCACGACCGCACCGGCAACCCAGCCCATTAATGGCATACCATTCGATGGTACCGCATATAAGCCGATTTACTCCTCCGCAGAGGATCTGGCAAAAGTGAAGATCTCTGCCGCAGAACCACTTGCTGAACCGGGCAAAATCTACCTGTTTGATCCCTATATCTTTATAAATGAAAGTGGAAAGGGAATCCATATCATCGACAACTCGGATCCTAAAAACCCGAAAAATCTTTCCTTTATTTCCATTACCGGAAACTATGATATGGCCGTGAAAGACAACTGGCTTTATGCGGATAACCTGTCCAATCTGCTCGTGTTTGATATAGGCGACCCAAAAGCTCCCAAGCTGACCAAGACCATTGAAAATGCCATCCCGATCAACAGCTTTCCTCCCCATACTAACATTTATTTTGAATGTCCGGAGGCTAAAAAAGGTATTGTCGTTGGCTGGGAAAAGGTAACGATCTCCGAGCAGCCTAAATGTTTCAGATGATGATCCATCCACTCAAAAATACAACCGTAATGCGGGAGCTAACTACCATGAAAAGAAAAATCGTCCCCATTCTGTTTCTCGGGCTTGCCGTAGCGGGCTTGCTGCTGATCCTGTCTTCCTGCGAGAGCAGCGATAAAAGTTCAGATCTTTCACCGCAAGCAGGAGTTGGCGGCTCTATGGCCCGATTTGCAATCACGGGCAACACACTTTACATCGTTTCAAAACAATCCCTGGAAGTGTACAACATCACAGACGGAGGCAGCCCGGTCAAAGCGGTCAAAAAGAACATGAATGTGGGTATTGAAACCATTTTTCCCTATCAGAGCCATCTTTTTATCGGGGCAAATGACGGGATGTATATTTATAACAACAGCAATCCAAACGACCCACAATTACTATCCAAATTCACACACGTGCAATCCTGTGATCCGGTGGTCGTGCAGGGGAAATATGCTTATGTGACGCTTCGCAGCGGCGCTTTATGCCGTCCTGGGAATACGCTTAGCTCGCTGGATGTGGTCGACGTGAGTAACCCCTCCAATCCGGCTATGGTGCATTCGCAGGTAATGTCATCGCCATTCGGGCTGGGGGTTTCCGGCAACAAGCTTTTCATTTGTGAGGGAGACCAGGGTTTTAGGGTGATGGATATATCCAATCCGATTTTGCCGGTTCAAAAGCATTTTTTCGCGGAAATACCTTCCTACGATGTCATCGTGAGAAATAAACACTTGATCATCACCGGGAAGGGCGGCTTGTTTCAATACCAATTTGATCAAGATGACAAGTACGAACTTCTGAGCAAAATCCCGGTTTTATGAAGTCAGGTTTAACACTTACACTTTTCATTTTATTGATTTTTTCACAAGTATCCGCGCAAATTGATGCGCAAACAGCTGGCAGCCATGTGATTCTGAAATATTCCCCGTTGCCAATGTTTGATGTCGACAACACGTTTCAGCTCGGGGTGGAGGTGCCGTTGGGAAATAGCGGATTTAGTTTGCAGCAGGATCTGGGTTACGGGCATTCCAAGTTCAATATCTGGTACCAGGAAGACAGTAGTCCTCCTAATAAAGACATTTACAAAAGCCGGACACAGCTGCGGTATTACTTTTATGAAAGGCGCCGCACAAAAGCATATGTGGCTGGGGAGTACCTTTTCAAGAAAGTCGTGTATCGAGAAAATCAATGGGTGGGAATGGACTGCTCTGGCTTTGGAGGCTGCGGATATTTTGAAAACAGAGATGTGAAGATCGGTAGGATCGTGGGCGCGGGCCACATTAGGGCTGGCTGGCAAATCTATTTTGCAAACCGGATGACCCTCGATTTTTTCGGTGGATTTGGAATGAGAAGGATCAAGGTCAACACACTTTCCTCCGGACTTGAGAATGCAAGCGTCCGCAATCCCGAGTCATTCTGGTTTAATGCGGCCAATGGTGCAGACGATTTTATACCAAGTCTTGTGCTCGGGGTACATTTTGGATTAATCCTGGGAAAATTGGAGAACTGATTCACTTCCTTAAACCAAAAATCCCGTCAGATACTCATATTTGACGGGATTTTTGGTTAATTAAACCTATATTGTCCTATTATTTCTCACCAAAATACTCAACGTTATGAAATATCTCTCTACATCTTTTCAGTAGCGACCCCGTCCATCACATCTGTTTCCGATTTCTCTGTTTGCTATCTCGCATTCGGAGACTGTTTATATGTCTATCTGTAAGCACGTTAACCAAGAACTTAATGGTCAGAACTTTACTGAATTGCATAGCATTACTATCTCTCTTGCTTTGCCTGCTGGTACCTTCTCACGCTCAGAAAACAAAAGAAACGAAACAATCAGAATTGCCAGGTAGCCCGAGGCCAGGGACGTCGGGCGATGTATTGAAATGTGCCGTTCACGAATTAACCATCGACCAGCGAATCGCATTAGAGATGGAAATGGATAGGGCCGCGCGGATCAGGAATGCGGGCGGCAGAGTATTTGCAGCTATTACCTGGATTCCCATTCGTCCGCATATACTGCGCAGAAACGATGGAAACGGGGGCTACAGCGTCAATAGTCTTAACAACATACTTGCCCTGGCCAACAGCTATCACATTCAAAACGGCACCGGCATCCAGTTTTTTTATGCGGGTACTTCATTCGATTATATTGATAATACGAATTGGTACAACAATTTCACAACCACCATTGAAGGCGCTGTTGCAAACTCCCGGGACGCACCCAATGCTCTGAACCAATACTACGTCAACTACACGAGCGAGGCCTGGGCAGGATATGCTTATTACCCCACCAATCAGCAGTCTTCTACACGCTCTTTTATACTCACAGGATATCCCGAGACGGAAGACGACCTGGCAAACCGTGTGGTGCCTCACGAACTGGGGCACACCTTTAACCTGCTCCATACTTTTGGCAATAGCAATGGTACGGAACCTTCTACCGAACTTGTAACCCGAGGCCCGGGTGCGAATTGTTCGTACACGGGCGATATGCTTTGCGAAACCCCGGCGGACCCGTTCGGAATGGAAGGCAGTTCCGTCATCAACGTGAACGGATGCATTTCCTACAATGGAACGGCATTGGATGCAAATGGTGAAGCATATACTCCCTCCGTTTCCAATTTGATGGGATATTATCAAACCTGCGCCCACCATTTTGTGCCCAGCCAGTATGAGCGTATGCAGACAGCCCTTGCCCTGCGTCAAAGTCATACTGCCTATTCGCTTGACTACCCCTCGACTGATGTTCCGGCAGTCACTAACCTGACAGCCAGCTACAACCAGGCTGCTGTGAGCGTAGTGCTGACCTGGCAAGACAATGCTTCCAACGAAATGGGGTATTTTATTGAACGTTCCCTCTCTTCTGAATCCGGTTATATACCTATCGGGGGTGTGGGGCCGAATATGACCACATTTACAGATACAAAGGCCGGAGCTACCACCAGCTATTTTTATCGTATAAGGCCCTCCAACAGTACGGAGGGGATCAGCGCGACGGCGTCGGTCACAACAGACTGCTCTGTACCACGAAACATGAAAACGATTGACGTAACGACCTCCCGTGCTGAATTGGACTGGTTAGAGTCAGGCCCGGGAGTTAATTATGATTTGCGCTGGCGGGTTGCCTATACGGCCAACTGGACGGATGTCGACAACCTCACTACACCGAATTACACATTAGGCAACCTGACGCCGGGCGTGAATTACGAATGGCAGGTGCGCAATAAATGCACATCCGGATCTTCGGCATATACCGCGTCCATGGTTTTCAGCACGGCACTCTGTCCATATCCTCTCGGCGCTGAAAGTACCAACATTAGTACCAACAGTGCGCAGCTCAGCTGGATCAACATGGGAGTAAGCACCGTGTACGAGTTGCAATGGAAGGAGGCTTCATCTTCCAGCTGGACGATAATAAGTAATCTCACAACTCCAGGCTATTCATTGACAGGCTTAGATGTGGGTGTCAGTTATGACTGGCAAGTACGCCGGGCCTGCGAACAGAATACGTTCTCTGAATTCACAGGTGGGAGTTTCCGGACACTTTCCCCTAATTGCACGCCGACGTATGCTGGCGGCTGTTCAGATTATGGGTTGAAATCCGTTTCCCTCAACAGTGTTATGCTCAGTGAGAATTCGGGCTGTTCACCCAACGGATATGACACTCTCCCAGGTACAACGACCGTATCACCGGGGCAGACAGTGCCCTTTGTAGCCACGTTTCTAAATACTCTGAATCCTTTGGGGGCTGCCATCTGGATGGATGCTAACCGGAATGGCTTCTTCGAGGACAATGAGCGGGTGTTTTATACACCTTCGCTGGTCACAGGTTTGGTATCAGGGGACCTCACCATTCCTATAACTTCCCCAGGGCCTCTTTCTATGCGTGTCTCAGTTGCATTTTATGCGACCCCCAACAGCTCTTGCGCTAATTACTCATTGGGAGAAACAGAGGATTATGTTCTCACTGTGGGTGGCGAAATCATAACCTGTACGCCGACTTACACGAATGAATGTTCAGGAGAGGCTGGGTTGAGACGAGTCGTCGTAAATGGTGCCGTATTGAGTGAGAATTCCGGTTGTTCACCAAACGGATATTCAGAAATGCCGGGAATTGCCTATGTCCAGGGGGGGCAAACTGTCATGATCAGTGGCAATCTCCTCGACGAATATGCGCCTCATGGAATTGCCGTTTGGCTGGATATAAACCGGAACGCTGTTTTTGAGCCTGGGGAACTGGTATTTAGTACTCCTGAGGCGAAGCCGAGTGCTTTTTCAGGCAGTTTCGTCGTTCCTTCCGGACTTGCGCCGGGGCCACTTCCCATGCGCATTGTTTCCGCTTTCCAAACAATTCCGATGAACGCATGCGGGAACTACAATTTTGGAGAAACAGAGGATTACACCTTAACAATTGAAGACCCGACGCAATGCATTGTTAATATTTCGGATACGAGGACAATACTTAGCTGCAATAGACCGTCCATCGAATTAACGGCCTCTACGGCATTTCCGGGTGCCACTTTCCAATGGAGCACAGGAGCTACCACAGCATCCATTGATGTGGCCACTGCCGGAATCTACACCGTGACGATGACGAGTGGCAGCTGCACGGCAACGCAGGCGAAAACGGTTACCGGGAGCTCAACGACAATATCTGCAACAATTTCGGGCCTTGACGCGCTAAGCTGCAGCGAAAGAAGGATCACATTGACTGCCAATACCGATTCTCAAAACCCGACCTACATTTGGAGTACCGGGTCGACTGCAAAGACGATCAATGTTACTACTCCGGGAACTTACACCGTGACGGTCACAAGCGGAAGCTGTTCCACTACTGCAACCAAAACAGTTACGGGAAGCACCGCACCGCCAACAGTCAGTGTTACAAGTCCGTCAACCGTACTATCCTGTTCACGGACATCAATCCAGCTGACGGCGACAACAACTGCAACAAATCCGACCTACCTGTGGAGCAACGGTGAAACAACCAGACGAATCATTGTCACTACTGCCGGAAGTTACACCGTCACCATTACCAGCCAGGAAGGTTGTATCTCGACCGCCTCCCGAAATATCACTGGCTTTGGCGATCCTTTGACTGTCAGGCTTGTTCCCAGCACTACCGTTCTTACGTGCGAAAACCCCAGTTCGACGATTAGTCCGGTCGTCAGTTTTGGGAATGGCGTCACCTATAAATGGAACACGGGTGCAACAACACCCGGACTGTCGGTTTACACTGCTGGTACGTATATTTTAGTTGTTACCAGTGGGACTTGCACGGCAAGTGATACGGTTGTTATCACCGGAACGATACCTACACCCGAGCTCACTACAATCCTCACGAATCAGACCTACTGCAACTATGAATTCGTACCCGAGTTTGCACTGGCAGGCACGCAGGAAGGGGTTACTTTTAACATTACCGGCGGAAGTGCAATCAATATGTCTAACCAGACGGGTGTGACCTCGATTTCTTCATTTTACGCCGTCAACCCAGGAACTACGCCGATAACTGCAACGATCACGGTCACTCCCAAAACAAGCTGCGCCACAGGAAGTCCTGTCACTTTTACCATTACAGTCAACCCTTCCACGCTGGCCATTGCCGGTGATCGGGTCACTACTATTGCAGGGTCAGATCCCGCCCAGATCTTTGCCGACGACTGCCGGATTATTGCCTCCATCACTCCTTCCGGCGCCAGCCCGGTCAGTGGGGAAATTGTGTCAACGGTCTACATCGACGAAACGGTACCTTCGGCCAGGCCATACGTTGCAAGACATTATGATCTGTCTCCGACCGTCAACCCCGCCGGGGCCACCGCTACCATCACCTTATACTTTACTCAGGAGGATTTTAATAACTATAATGCAGCCGCCGGGGACATCCTGCTGCCCTCATCACCTACAGACAGCAAGGCAAACCTGTACATCAATCAGTTCCACGGAACATCCCAGACCGGTGCTCCCAATACCTACTCGGGAGAAGCAGGCCTTCCTTTTCATCCTGGGGAAGACAACATCCACTGGGCCGAGGTTTTGAAGAGGTGGGAGATTACATTTGATGTGACTGGGTTTAGCGGATTTTTTGTTACTGGAAACTCAAGCCCACTACCGGTTACCCTGGCCAGAATGAGAGCCAAGGTAATTGAAAACACGGATGTCGCGATTGAATGGGAAACCAGTTCAGAAGTAAATTTTGACCGCTTCGAATTGCAAAAAAGTTCAAATCCCAAAAATGGTTTCGTTTTTCTGTCAAACATCGCTCCGCAGCCAGGTACAGGCAAATATCAGTACCTGGACAGGGATGTCCAATCGGGTGCCACGCAATATTACCGCCTGAAGATGATCGATCTGGATGGTAGCCACGCATGGAGTAAAATCGTTTCTGCCCGGCTGGAAAAGGCGTCAGTTGAGGTAACTGTCTTTCCAAACCCTGCCGGAAACGAGTTTACAATTACTTCCTCAGTGCCGATTGTGGGGTTTAAGTTGATTAACGATGCAGGAAAAACTGTTTTTGACAAACCGACCGAGAGTGAGACCCAAAAACAAAAATTGAATGTAAATAGCTATCAAAGCGGGATATACCATCTCAGGATTCGTCTCAGGGATGGCACTGAACTAGTCAGAAAGATTTCATTGATCAAATAATTCTTTTACTTCCGCAGCCATCCCAGCTTGCTGATCTCCAAAGAAATTACACGCCTCCGATTTCACATTGGCGGGCACTTTTCACGTATGTAAAACCAGGTCCGGATCCGGGTGCGCCGGCTAAGCTGCAACATCGCATGAAAACTGAAGTTCTCGCAATCTCATAAGTTTACGACTTTAAGAAGGTGCATGGGGTTTTAAGCCGCTTACAACTTTTATTGGAGGACAAGGTCGTCGATGTATATGAAAAGTGTGGTTGAAAGTCACTACACAATCGGTACCAGCTCTGCTTACTGAAAATAGTAGATACAACATCAATATTCTGTTAGTTGATGACCATTTTACGAAAGACTTCAAAAATTTTACCGGCCAAACACCTGGAAATTTCAAACGGTCGATATAATCATCTGCATACGGATCAAATTACTATTCCACTGCCGCCAATTACTTTAATACCTCCATTGAATTTTTTCCAAAACCGGATATAGCGATAGGTAGCCTCAAATGCTACATCATTATATTTTCCTTTCAAATCCATGGTCAAGATGATAACTGCGGTGTCACCGATGATATTCAGGTTTTCAACTTTGGGGTCGAGCTCATCGATCTTGAGCGCCCCATCCTGATATGTTTGCAGATCCATCTCTTTGGTAATGACCTCTCCACTGGGAATGATAAACAACAAATCCTTGTGTAATAACTCATCAAGCATAGATGCACTGCCTTCTTTTATCGCCTGATATAGTTTGTTCTCCTGTTCAAGGATGTTTTTCTCTGTCAGTATCTTATCCATTATCTCTTCGGTTCAGAATCGTAAGTAATTGTCATAGCCTCGCAAATTTAGATGATAACTTGTATGGTGGGGAATGAGTGGATAGAAAACGATTTTACAATTACTGTAAGCTTCATTGCTACACCTTTGCAATGTAGTCTTCCACTTAGGCTCTATATAGTAGGCGCTTTTGGGGTATCCAAATCGATTCGTTGGGCCGACAGACGTTGGAACTGCATCGAACCAGATCCTATGACTACGGTCTTTACAATCTTCACGCATTGATGACACTGGCAATAATGGGGGAGCAAGTCGGTGTGGATCTTTGGGGGTATAACACCGATCCGGGCAGCAAAAGAAATATTCGCGAATCCATACGTTACATGGCTGGGTTCGGGACATCGGATATGGTATGGCCCTTTGAGCAAATCGCCGAGAAATCGATCAGTCTTGCCTATGAAGACGGGGATCATTTCTCGAGATATTATCCTTATGATCTGTACAGCGCCCTTCGCATAGGCTATAATCTACGGGGACCCTTACTTTCTTGCTGTAATGGCAAAATTGCCAAATGAAAAAACCGGTACAAATCGGTCTAACCTCATTGTGGCTATTGAATAATGGTTCGGGTCGAAAGTGACAGTTGCGTTGCATTTATAGCCAGTTTTGGTTTTAATACGGAAGAAAATAGCCATTCCAGTGGCGTGTCATAAAATCTATTAAACCAATAGATTTTATATCATTCCTGCTTAGTTTTGGAATTGACTGATACTAATCGCGTGAAAAACGGAATATTCTTTCTGGTCATAACCCTGGTAACCGCCTGCCTTTTGGCATTCAGAAATCCTGAAAACGAAACAACCCGAAACAAACTGCCTAATATCATTTTCATTATGGGGGACGACCTTTCGATGACGGATACCGAGCCTTTTGGAAGTACCCAGGTGCGCACGCCCAACATGGTGAGGCTTGCCAAAGAGGGGCTTTGTCTGGATAATATGTTCAACATGATCCCGATCTGTGCGCCCACCCGCCAGTCACTGCTGACGGGGCTGGGGCCTGTACGCAATGGCGCATTTCCGAATCACAGCCAGATTTATCCCGGCATTAAAACACTGCCTGTTTACCTGAAAGAACTGGGTTACAACGTGGCATTGGCCGGCAAGCGGCATTATGCGCCGGAAGCGGCGTACCCGTTTGATTTTCTAGGCGGGCGAGATCATGACGACGGAAGCGGGCAGGACATCGATCTGATCAAAGCAGAGGATTATATCAAAAAATCCACGGGCAAGCCATTTTTCCTGATGTTCACCAGTAACCAGCCGCACAGCCCGTGGACGCGCGGCAACCAGAAAGCCTATGATCCGCAAAAGATCAAACTGGGCGCCAACATGGTCGACACCCCATTGACGCGTAACCAGATGGCCAAATATTTTGCCGAAATAACTTATTTGGATAGTCTGGTAGGTGTTTGTCTCGATATGGTGGAACGCTCGGGACAAAAAGAAAATACCGTTGTAATGTTTGCCACAGAACAAGGCAATTCATTTCCTTTTTCCAAATGGACACTTTACGATCAGGGACTTCGCTCTGGTTTTATTGTGCGGTGGCCGGGGAAAGTAAAACCGGGGACCCGGAATGCCGCGATGGTCGAGTATCCTGATATTCTGCCGACATTGATCGACATTGCCGGAGGGAATCCTTTTAAAATCAATACCGGTTCAAATGATGCCAATGGTAACGCCGGTTTCGATGGGTTGAGTTTCAAAAAAGTATTGCTTGGTCAAGCCAGCGCTTTCAGGGAAGAGGTTTACGGCGTCAACACCACCCGCGGAATTATCGATGGCAGCGATGCGTACGCGAGCCGGTCCGTGCGGAACCTGGATTATCTTTATATCCGTAACCTAAACTACCAGGCCAGATATGCCAATGTGGTGACTAATTCAGCTTTGTTTAAAACCTGGGTAGCCAAAGATTCGGTACGCGCGACTGCATATGTGACCCGACCGGAAGAAGAGCTTTACAATGTCAAATCCGATCCTTATCAGCTTACAAACCTGGCAGCAAATGCAAAGTTCAAAACTGTAAAAGCTCAATTACGCACTAAACTCGACGCTTTTATGAAGCAGCAGGGCGACAAAGGCATTGAGACAGAAATGCAGGCGATGGAACGCCAGCCAAAAAACAAAGCAGAATGAAATTCTTAATCGCTTCGATTGCCTTTTGCACAATGGGCTTCACTGCCGCCCTTTTTAATAAACCGGAAGAAAAACCGGTCGCTGCAAATGCCAAACCAAATATCGTTGTCATTATGGCCGACGATATGGGTTTCTCCTACATCGGTTGTTACGGCGGGGAAATAACCACCCCGAATATCGATGAACTCGCCAATCGGGGCGTCAGGTTTACGCAATTTTATAACAATGCCCGCTGCTGTCCCACCCTCGCGAGTCTTCTCACCGGCCTACATCCGCACCAGGCTGGAATTGGGCATATGTCCGAAGATCCCGAGAGCACTACCGGTCACGACGATGGCGTGGATGGTTACCGTGGATATCTGAGCAAAAATACCGTCACGATTCCCGAGGTATTGAAAACCGCCGGGTACCACACGTATATGTCGGGCAAATGGCATGTGGGTATGCATGGTAAAGAAAAGTGGCCTTTGCAGCGCGGCTTTGAGAAGTTCTACGGAATTCTGGGCGGTGGATCAAGTTACCTGCGCCCGTTCGCGCCGCGCGGCGTCACGACCGACAATGGGGAAATGCAGTATGATTTTCCGGATGGTTATTACACGACCGACGCTTTCACCACCAAGGCCATTGATTTTATTAAAGACCAAAAAGATAGCAAACCTTTCTTTTTGTATTTGGCATACACTGCACCGCACTGGCCGCTGCAGGCAAAAAAAGAGGACATTGCGCTATTTATCGAAAAATATGAAGTCGGCTGGGATTCGATAGGGCGGGAACGGCTCCGAAAACAACTTGCCCTGGGCGTTACCAAACCCGAATGGGGCAAAGCCCAGCGCGAAATGCGCCCATGGAACCAACTGACCGAAAAAGAAAAGGATGATGTTTCTTACCGCATGGCCGTATATGCAGCCCAGATTTACAGCATGGATCAGAATATCGGAAAAGTAATCAGGGAATTAAAGGCTCAAAAAAAGTTTGAAAATACCCTGATCGTCTTTCTGTCTGACAACGGTGCCTGCGCCGAACCTTATCAGGAGCTGGGCGGCAAGCCCCAGGCGGAAGTGAATGATCCCTCCAAATTCTGGCTGGTTTCGTACGGCACAGGTTGGGCCAATACTTCCAATATGCCATTTAAGAAATGGAAGAACTCGACTTATGAAGGTGGCATCGCAACCCCTTTTATCGCCTGCTGGCCAAATGGGATTAAGTCCCAGGTAGGAAAATGGAGCCAAACACCCTACCATCTCATTGATATGATAGCAACGTTTGCGGAAATCGGCGAGGCGAAATATCCAAAGACAAATGCGGGCAATATTATTATCCCTACGGAAGGGATCAGCATGTTACCTGCATTCAAGACTGGAAAGGGAGCGACGCACGAGTACTTTTATTGGGAGCATGAAGAAAATTGTGCAGTCCGCCACGGGGATTGGAAGGCAGTGAAACGACTTCCAAAAGGTGCCTGGGAGCTATACAATCTCAAAAATGACCGCACCGAAAGAAACAACCTGGCTGCGGCCAATCCGGAAATAGTCAGAGATCTCGACGCAAAATGGCAGGCTTGGGCCGATTCGCATAAAGTTTTTCCGAAAGGACACCGGTGAAAGCCAAGCGCAAGGGGCAGCCGACAAACCGGCCAATGACAAACCGGCCACCCGTCCCAATATCCTTTTTCCATTCGCCGATGACCTGCGTGCCGATGCGCTGGGCTACGCGGGAAACTAAATCATTCAAACCCCAAACCTCGACCAGCTCGCCCAATCAGGAGTGCGCTTCTTTTTAAGGTGCCGGTAACAAGAAAATGGTGATGGGCAAAGTCTTGCGTACGTAATTGCAAAAATCTTCCAAATGAGTAAACGCGGGTTTGTTCCGGTCGATCAATTTTATGTATAATTCGAACTTTCTGTCTGGCGGCGAAATGCGCCCGGAGAAAAGGAAGTTTCGCTTTTGAAAAATTTGGCAAAATGTGCAAAGTCGGAAAAACCAAGGCTGTCGGCGATCTCGGCGATGGTCCAGTCGGTATGGCGGAGCAATGCTCTGGCTTCCTGTGCAATGCGACCGGAAATCAGTTCTGTCGTGGACAGACCGGTGGAGTCCCGGAGTACTTTGTTCAAATGGTTCACGTGAACAGCAAGCTGGTCGGCGTACTGTTTTGCACTGCGCAGTGCGATTTTCTGCTGCGGATTTTCCAGAGGGAATTGTCTTTCGAGCAGCTCGATAAATAACGATGTTGTACGTGCAAAGGCGCTGTGATTGGGATGCAGCATCGTGATCGATTGCAGCTTTTGACCGATATGCACGAGTTCAAGCGCGTAGGCGCGGAGCAAGTCATATTTATATGCATAATTGGAAGCGATTTCGGCTTCCATGTCGTCAAAAATGCCCTTTACACGTGCAGCCTGGGTTTCGGACAATGCGTAAACCGGCTGCTCCGGGGATCTAAAAATGGGGAGTTCATCAAGAATGACGCCGCTTCTGGTCGGGTGAAAAAAGTCTGCTGTGAACACGCAAAACTGTCCGGTTTGCCGGCCTATTGGCCACCAGGTGAATGGGCTTCTAGGTGTTGTAAAGATGAGCGATGGCTGCGTGATCTCCACGGTGCGGTCGGGATATTCCGCCCGCGATTTTCCGGTCAGGAAACTGATTTTGTAGTAGGCGCGGCATGGGTAGGGTATCGCCGGTTTTTCTCGGGTTGTCTGCGTGAGCTCGGTCAGGTTGAACACGTTAAAATGTCCCACTTCGTGCTGGATGCCGTCGGGAAGCAATGCACTTAGTTCGGTCGACGTGCCATTGGACAAGCTGCTGCAAAGCTGTTCAAATGAAGTTACACTCATGATTTATTCTTTGTAAAAATCAAATTTACAAAAGAACAGGAACAGACTGTAATCCGTTTAAATAAATTCTGGTTTGTCGAAATTCTGAATAATTCTTGGAAATAGTAAACTATAAAATAGGTAGACTAAATTGTTTATTTAGATTTGCATTACGACCACCACCGCGAAAGGCGACCGTCTTTTTGATATCCTGTATTTTAGAACATTCCATTTGACAATGAACCAGTTACATTCCTTCCTGAAGCGTATATCACTGTTTGGCATAGCGGCGGCATTATCCTTAACCTCCATTGCAGCGCAGGCACAACAACCATCCAAACAGCAAATCGTAACGCCCGACGCCCAGGCGCTGGAGAGAGTCAAGGCTGGAAAGGCGTATCTGGTGGATGTACGCACGCCGGAGGAATTCAGCGCAGGGCATTTGCAGCATGCGACCAACATTGATTACAATGCGCCGGCATTCAGCACGAAACTGGCGAAATTGGATAAGACAAAGCCCGTATACCTGTATTGCCGCAGCGGCAACCGCAGTGGCAAGTCCACCGATGCGCTTAAAACATTGGGCTTTCAGGAATACTACAACATTGGCGGTTTTGAAAAACTCAAAGAGCAAGGTTTCCCGGCAGAACAGGCTTCGGCTGCGATTAAGAAGTAGCTCCCTGACTTTGACAGACCCTGATTTTGAAAACATCATTACTCAAATCCCTTCTGCTGGCCCTTGTGGCCTCTTTGCCGGCTTATGCCCAAACCCCACGCCGACCCAACATTCTGCTCATCATGACCGATGATCATGGCTATGGCGACTTCGGTTTTACGGGTAACCCGCATGTAAAAACGCCAGATATTGATCAGCTTGCCGCGAAGTCGGTGCGGCTGACGAACTTCCACGTGTCACCCGTGTGTGCGCCTACCCGGGCGAGCCTGATTTCCAATATTGATGATAACGTCGGGCGGATCCTGCAAGAACTGAAAGCCCAAAAGCTGGAAGAAAATACGATTGTTGTTTTTATGACCGACAATGGAAATCAGCAGCTGAGGTTCAATACAGGTTTCCGGGCATTAAAGGGATCGGTTTACGAAGGCGGAACGCGGGTACCCCTGCTCATTTCCGGCGCATACGATTTGCTGCCCACGCTGTTGGAAGCCACCCGTATTGCATTGCCGAAAGAGCTGAAACTGGACGGGAAGTCGGCTTTGAAGCATATTCAGGCCAAAGTGGCCGCTGAGCCGCGCACATTACAATGCCCGGAACCGCGGCTGGCCGGAGCCGTACCGCAATGCAGCTGTGTATGATGGAAACTATAAGCTGGTCGCTATGGATGCGGAAGTTGCGGATATCAAAACGTTTGGTCGTTTCGATCTTGAAAAAGATCCTTTTGAAACAAACAACCTTGCCGCCAGGGAGACAATCCGCGCCTCGGGACTGAAAAAGTCTCTCGACAGTGTGTTTGCGGATATTACTGCCGGTTCACTCCTGGCGCCCCGCCGCATTGTGATCGACACGTCCCACGAACCTGTTTCTGTGCTGACCCGCCAGGATTTGCTGGGCACAGGTGTGGGCGCGTGGCTTTCGGATAAGGTTTTCGGCTATTGGATTCAAAAAAGTGCTGCTGCCCAAAGGCAATTACCGGATCGAAACCTGGTTTGAGGGGAATGATGGGGTGACGATGCCGTATTATCTGGAAGTATCGCCGGCGAAGTGAATTCGCAATGGCTAAACTTTACGCGAAGCAGACCGTTGGGCGAGGCTGTCAGGAAATTTAATCCTGGTAATCAATCCGCAGACCTAGCAGGTTGAAATCTCCGATTACTGTATCGGGGCTGCCCAGACTCTTGTAACGAGCAATAGTGAGCTTCAGAACCCTACTCGAACTAGGCGGTGCAGCACATAAAGTAGTTGTAAATTGCATCAATCCGTTCGGAGCAGAACTTGCAGGGATCGGTAGGCCACAAAGACTATTGGTTCCGCTAATAACCGAATTTAAGCTTAAATAAACGGGTATGAAAAACAACGCAAAATTCCCGGTGGTTGCTTGCGAAGCGTAAAAGCCAGTTAGCGTGAAAGGTGAAGTTCCATTCCAGTCCGCTGGAATGGGCACTACGATCTGAATGTACGAGTCAGATTTATCCGCAAAAGAGATAACTGGTGTCAGACCTAGTGATTGTTTTGTTGGGATCTCTGAGCTGCTCCCAGGCATGAGATCAATATCGCCCGGACCGTAGGAGATTGAGCGGGTTCGTGAGACAGGTGCGCCCACTTTGACAAAGGCCGATCCGTCATAAAACCAAAATCCACGGTTAGCTGCTTCATCTATGTAGATCATCAGCCCACTGTGATCGGTACCATTGAGGGTAGGTAAACTTTTCGTATTCGCGGACGCAAGTGTGGAGTAGCGGGGAATGAGCATGCCGCTGGTAGGACTGACAACCTCGAGAATAGCTTTGGGGCTGGTGGTGCCAATACCAACCTGAGCAAAAAGGCTGGTGGAGACAAGCAGTAAGAGATTAATAAGTACAGTTTGTTTCATAACCCTTCTCTGAGAAAGTGGATGTTTTAAGAGCATATCATTATCACTTTATGAATGTATATGTGTTCCGCTGGCCGTTTGTCAGTACCGTTTTTAGCACATAAATTCCAGGCACGAGGCCTTTGGTTGCTACACCTTCACCCGCTTTTATTGAACCCTCCATAAGCAGGCGACCCGAAATTGCGTAGACGGATATCGCTACTGCGTCTTTGGCAGGGACGTTCCTGAGGTAGAGCTTGTCGACCACGGGATTGGGGAAAACAAAGGGTGCATCCTGGCCGGAAAACAAAAGGCTTCTGATCTGACTGTAAGCAAAACTTCTGTCGTTGTCGATCATCTTCAGCCGGTAGTAATTGATTCCTTCTGGCACATCAGCATCTGTAAAGGAATAGTTTTGCAGCACTCGGGAAGCGCCAATGGCATTTTCCTGACCAATCTCGGTCCAATGCCTGACATCCAGGCTGCGCTCTATTACAAATTTGTCGGCGTTGATTTCTTCCGATGCTGACCAGTTTAAGACCGCGGTGCGGCCTTCGGATATGACGTCGAAACGGATTAGTGTGACAGGTAATGGCGTAATCGGGCCGGACGCGGATATAACTATCGGCTTTTTATCAGAAAGTACATTGGATACCCTGTGCACGGCCTGGTCTACGGTACTGCCCGTTGTAACTGTAAACTCCGGATTTTCAGTCCTTTCATCACGGGAATAAAGAATCTGCAGATCACTTTCGGTGTTGCCATTCAGCTCGCTTGTCAGGTACGAAATGGATGCAGTCCCCGAAAAATTAACGGGCCTGGCAAAGCGGTAAACACGGTTGATGCTCCCGGTGGGCCTGCCTGGTAAGGCTGTCTCGGATTTTTGCAGGGTATTTTCAGCGATGGTAAAATCCGAGGAGGGACGCAGCGACAGGTTTTCGAAGCTTACCTCCATTCCGCTCTTAATGGTCAATCCCCTCTGACCTGCGTGAAACTGGGCGTGCGAATGCGCTACTGGGAGGCATGCGAAAATCACATATAGTTTTTTCATAAAAACCGGGCAGGGTAATGGATCCGTTATTGTCTCAGGAATTTCCGGCTCATAGCCGATCCGTCCGCCATGTAAATTTTCAATGTGTAAATCCCGGCGGGCAAATCTTTCAGATCTATATGGAGGATAGCATTTCCATCCATTTTTTTGACAGGATCTCCTCGTAAGTTTGAAATTTGTGCAAAGCTGATGTTTGCCGGTTGCGGGGTTTGGATACTCAGCCGGCCGGTGGAAGGATTGGGGTAAATAAATGTTTCAGAAAGCGCCTCGTCACTCATTTTCACTTCACGGATCCTGCTCCATGCATAAGTGCCGTCGGCATCGATCATTTTGAGCCGGTACAAATTGGAGCCTTTCACAGGAAATGGATCTCTGAAAGCATAAGAATGATGGCCGCGTTGTTCGCCCGCCGCATCTACGCTGCCGATGTTGTTCCAGTCCTTACCTGCAAAGCTGCGTTCAATTTCGAAACTGCTGCTGTTGACTTCCGATGAGGTGGCCCATTCGAGCAATACACTTTGTTCTTCCCGTGAAGCTTTAAAAGCGATTAGTGTTACCGGCAGCGTGGTACAGCCTACCCTGATTTCCGCTCTCGTGTTACAGCCTGTCGCATTGCCGGAGATTGTCGGCGCCATCACCCGGGAGGCTGGTGCAGGGCCAATGATCGTGCAGATCATCGCGACCGAACATTCGCTGAGTACCGGATTGTTGGTGATTTGCAGCGCGCCAGTCATCGAAATAGCGTGGTTAAATGCCTTGATGTCCGTTAGGAGCGTATTCTGGTCGATGATCAGGTCTCCGTACAGATTCTTGAGCTTGTCAAACCCTCGGATGCTTTTCAGGTTGTTATTGGTGATAATCCGCAAGTGCCCGTAAATGATCTCAATCTTTTTGAGCTTGTCGAAACTAACGATATCGTCGCCCGAGATGGTGACATCGCCCACGATAGCGGTGTATTGATCTTCATCTGTGTAATTATCAATGTCGGTCTGGCTCGTAAAATTCAGATCGCCCTCATATTCTCCGGGAGCCTGTGCAAAGGCGGGGTTGGAAATGGCTGCAAGATGTTGACAACAAAGGATAATCAGCAAAGAATGTACAAGGATGCTTAAAGGTTTTTTCATGAAAAGGGGAAAATCTGGGATGTATGAAGTATGGAACCTGGGTTTCGTCCTGAATAAGAAAGACGGAGTGCAGCGTGAGCAAAGTCTTCTTCCAAAGCAGGTTAAAAAGTTCAAGCATCCCTAATTTCGACCGTATACAAAGTGTAGACACCCGTGTAGACAAAGTGTAGACAACGGATGTATCACTCAGTATATCAACTGGTTACATCACATAGTGGTACGAGCAGCGACTAGCTGTCAGAGCTGGCGGATCAAACTATCCAGGTTGGTGTCGAGCTGGTGGCGTTCGAGTTTGCGGCGCAGCCGGTAGCGGGAGGTGCGGATCGTATTCATGGTAACACCCAGCATATTAGCCATTTGTTTGGTAGATACCCCCAGTTTCAGCAGGGCAATTAACCGGATCTCGGCCGGCGTCAGATCGGCAAAGCGTTGTTGCAGGGAAGTAAGAAAAGCGGGATAAACGGCTTCAAAAAGCTGTTTGAACTGCTGCCAGTCTATTTCGGTCAGGATAACCCGGTCGAGCAGGGTCTCTATGGTTGGGGGGTGGGTCCTCAAATTAGCCTGGTCCAGGTCGGCTGATATGGTTTCGATCAGCTGGTTCTTTTCGTGCAGATTGGCCATGTATTGGGCCAGAAGTGCTTCGGCTTGTTGTTGCTGGCTTAATAACGCCCGTTTTTCGAGGAGCCGTTTTTGCTGATTTTGCCGCAAGGAGTAAATACCCGACCCGGTCAGCAGCAGCATGGCCAGCAGGATGATATTCCGGACCTTCTCGGCGCTGGCCTTTTCAGATTCGAGCTGGCGGGTGTTATTCAGGTATCGTTCCGCATTCACCTGCATTTGAGAAGCGGCCAGCAGCCGGCTGTTAAACCGGGCGCGCAACGTGTCCTGTAGCCGCAGGCTGGAATCAAGGTAGGCGGTAGTATAGCGATAATTGCCTGTTTTTCTATAATACAGCGTTCGTGCCTGGTAATAATGCAGATCGTAGTCGGACCAGTGCTGGTTTTTGTAGAACCTCGTCGAGCCGTCGAGATAAGCCCTTGCTTTTTGGGTGCTGTCGAGGGCCAGCAACGCCTTCGCCAGGTAAATCGCCGTGAGGGCGGCATTTTCCGGAACACGTGTCTGGCTCAGAGAGTAAGCCTGATAAAGGTAGGGTAATGCCTGCCGAGGTTTGCCGGTCAGCAGCAATACATGGCCGACATTGGTACTGGTGATCGCCAGGTGGGTTGTGTCATTGCGGCTTGCAGCCAATGCCCGGCCCCGCGAGAAAAAAGCTTGTGCGTTTTGATAATCACCTAATTGGCGATAACAAAGACCGATCGTATTGTGGATAATCAGCGGAGAATGTTTATTCACATTCGGGTATCGCAGCGCGGCTTTCATGTAACGGATGCAGGTTTGATACTCTCCGAAAAAGTAATAGCGGCCCCCCAGGCCCGAAAGGTATTCGTGAATTTCGGGAATGTTCTCGTACCCAATCCGTTCAAAGGCATTCTGTGCGCGTAATAACCAATGGAAGCCAGCATCAAATCGTTTTTTGCCGAAATCAAACCGCCCTCGGTAATACCAGTAAGATGCCTGGACTACCGGAACCGGACATTGATCCATAAGCGGCTGGGCTTCTTCGAGCACGGTCGATTTTTTCCCTGCCACATCAAGCAGTGTATGGCTTACCAGGATTTTATGCAGTTGGGCCGACCAGTATAATCGGTCGTCGCCTTTTTCCCGGGCGAAGTCACCTAGCCGGTCGAGCCGGATGAACATGGCCGTCGAATCCCGGGCAGTCAGGTGGGGGGGATTAATAATGTCGAGATAGGGCGCATTCTGCCACAAATGGAAGATTTGCTGGCTGGGGCTGAGACGAAGCAGGCTATCGACCTGGGCATGGGTAACGGTGATGAGGAAGGCCCAGCCCACCAGCAGGAGCCCCATTCGTCGCAGAAACAGGTGACGCTTCATTAGTATGTCAAATGGAGGTACAGGGTATATCGAACGCGTTGACCAAGTAACTAGAAAAACCAGCGTTATCCTAGGGTTTTAGGCAATGCTTTCTTAAAGGATGTGTTGAAGTCAAAGTTCTTGTTTACCGCTCACTTTGGTAATGTGACACGGATCGGCTTTTAAAACGTAATCCTCTCAAACGACGACTTCGCTGCTTGCCGATTATGGAGCTCTGGTTTGCGATCAGACCGATCCGTTTTCCTTAGCTATTTTTGAGTCTGGTCGGCACCTGTGATAATTCCCGACTTACTTGGATATACTTTGCTTTCACGTTGCAGTTTGTGCAGTACATTCAATGTTGCAGATTGTCAGGATCATTGAAAAAAGAAAAATAGATCTTATCATTTTAGAAACCTCATAATTTCTTTATCAGCATTAGTGCAGGCAGGATGCCTTCAAGTCACGGCGGCAAATTCGGCCAACGTATCATAGATGCCGTGGGAATTCCGTTCGAACCGGATTGGAGAAGCCAGTCGGTTTCTCAAACCTTTACCAATGGTTGGCTCTGGTATGTGTTTGCAAAACCGAAAGCCTCCCCTTCATACTGCATAAATACTAAAATTGTCTGGCACCTTTCAATGAATGATTTAAAGGGACCAATAATTGAAATGCTACCCTACCACGATGGAGGATGTTTTACTCATGAGCTGCTTAAATATACCCCCATCGGGGTATTGTACGACCTATGTTATCCTGTGCAATTTTGTCAATGGTAAACCTATCTATCCTATTTTTCTAATTGAATAACGGGCTTTACACTTTTTCGTGTCTGTTTGAATCTTCATGGGCAGAACCCTTGTGTTCGTCACCCTGAACATATCGCAAATCACCCCTCAACCCTCTCAAAAACAATACGAAATGGAAAGAAATTTATACAAAACAATCGTTGGCATCGGCCACGCTCTTTTAATGACAGTCATTGGATCGAACCTGTTAGCACAATCCGCTGATGTTCGATACAACAATCTGCCACAACAGTCTTCTCAGCTTAATATATCTCTCAAACACGAGCAATTCTATAATGCCTGGTTTGACAAACAGAATGCGGGTGTGATTGTCTCCAATCGCACCAATGATAGGGTATTCGTCAAGTTACGTTTCAGCGTAACCCTTACTTGCGGGGAAGTAAGAAGTCAAAGTCTTGGCTATCTCTCTGGTGACGGAATCGTGTTGGAAGCACGTCAAACTATAGGAGAGGCTGGTTACTCCGATGAAAAATCAACTTCAATAGATGCGGCATTCGGTGTGCCGGCCAGTTGCCGACCGGATCCAAATGGCAAAGAAAAAAATGTTTCCATCATCCGATCCGTCAACTATCAGGTAATCTCTGTGGAAAACCTTGGTGAGAAAGATAGGCAACAGGCAGCGGTAAGGGCTAAACAAGAAGAGGCCGATAGGCAAAGCAAGTTGCAATTGAACAGGGAGAACGAGGTATATCGTGGTGAGATACAACTGATGATTGACGAGCTACCGGGTATTGAACAAGGTACCTTCAAATCACGTCTGGCATCCATAGCTAGTCAATCTGTTGATAGTCAAAAAGCGGCATACCTGAGTCTTCAAAGAGATTTGACCGAAAAAAGCAGAAGAATTGCTGCTGAGAAAGCTGCAAGACGAAATGAGTCTTCTTCACCATCATCGAGTATTACGGGAAGCAATTCCAGATCCTCAGGCGGTATCACAGTAGCCACAACGAATGGGGCTGCTAGTGGTTCACAGACCACTAATAGTTCATCAACTGCGAAAAGTAACATTGTAAACGGTATTGATCGTTCGAAATTACCTGAGTTAGGGAAAGACTTTGATGGCAATCATTACCGAAAAGGGGTCAATAATGAATATCAGAAGATCAGTGCTCAGGATTACCAGGCTTTGAAGCGAGAAGCTGCTGCCAAGGAAGCGGAAGCGAAGCAGTTGGCCAAACAAAGAGCTGCTGACCAAGCCCTTGCCGAGTGGAATAAATATCAACAAGAGGCTGAGGCCAAACGCAAACAGCAAGAGGAGAGTGTAAGACAGGTTACACAAGGACTCACAGACATGGCAATGAATATTATGAATGATGTCAATGCATCTAGACAAAGAAGAGAAGAAGACGCCAGACAGACTGCCGAGCAAAAGGCTATTATAGATAAGGCAAATAATGAAAAGGCAAACGTTCTGCTTAAATATTATCTTGAGGATGCACGCAGTGGAAATGAGCAAGCAATTATTAAAGTGGCCGAAGCATACAGACTAAAACAGCAAGAGGAAAAAAGAGAGAACTTCCTGCTAGAAATGGTTAACAAAAAATACAGCTCCGCGGCAACGACTATTTTGCTTGTGCACTACAATGATATCATGAATGGAGTTAAACAAGAATGTAAAGCGTATAAACAGCGCGGAAAACGTTATGCGATTTGGACAGGTATTTTGGGTATTTGTGCATATGCGGGTATGACTTACGGTTTAAGTGAAAAGAATTACGCTCCTGAACGAGAAACCGGTGCTGAGATTGCATATTGGACTGGTGGAGCTTGCATGCTCGTTTCCCCATTCTTGGCTATTGCTAGCGCGTGTCAATTTATGGGCACCAACTATAGAAAGCAGGATAAATATATTAATGCCAAGCATGTCGCTGATCAGCTAGAAAAAAGACAAAAAATAAAGGTTTCCTTTTCGCCCGTCATTAGCCCTTGGAACAGTAGTCTAGGACTTTCCTTGCGAATGAAAATCTAACGATAGCAGCCCGCAAAATTCGTAAGGGAGCTCGCTCAATCTGTAACGAAAATCTACTTTTATGAAAAAGTATTACTTCATTCTGTTTAACGTCTTTTGTGTTATTTGTTCATTACAGGCCCATGCCCAGGATGCAATCTATTTTGCCAATGGAAACAACGTCCAGAATGCGTTAATAACTAAGATAACTGAGGAGATGGTGTCATTTCAGGTCAAACGGGACGATAAAGAAGTCCCTTACTCTTTTCCTCGGGAAAATGTACTAATCGCATTCTTGAAAAATGGTAATTACCTCGTGTTATCGGTGATTCAAGGGGATCCTAACCAGTTTTTGCAAACGTTCTTAACTGCCCCTCCCAGAGAAAACACTCTGGATATTATTGTCAAAACCACCCCTGTCGAAGTTATAACGGGCAAAATATCTTATGAAAGTGACGAGATAATAAATTTCGAAAGTGCGACTGGGCAAGCGTCCTCGATCGCTAAGGAAGAGATATCCGTGATTATTTATAAAGATGGCAGTCACAAGTTATTACTGGAACCGACTGCTGCTGCTGCTGTGATTGTAGAGGCTAATCGGACAATTCGAAGGCTCGTGCCGCCAGCTAGTCGCAGACCGAGCAATGAGTCGTCTGAACAGCGGGAGAAGCGCGTGGAGTCAGAAGCCATGATTTCAAAAACAGATGCCAAACCCGCCCTCAGCGAGGAAGACTACAACACGTACAGCAAAAAAGCATTGCAAAAAGTGGACGAATTTTCGGCCTATTTAAATATCATAACAGATAAAAGTAGAGATAGCGACGAGAAAGATAAGGCCATTGAACAGGCATCCAAACTCTTTATGCCTACAGCCACCATCGAAGTCACCTCTAAGTATCGCGCTTCGACTCATCAATACAAAATACAGGATTACCTTAGCAGATTAAAATTATTGCCTTACAGCAGAACAAACATTGAATGGATGGAGGTGCAGTACGTCAACGAACTGAAACAGGAAGCCGACGGAAATTATTACGGAAACATCAGCGGACAGCAGACTTTCACAGGTTACAGCAAAAACGGGAAAGATGTGCTTTACAGCGACGTTACGCGAAAAAACGTGAAAGTGAAGCTACAATCTTATGACAAATCTGTTGACGGTCAGCAAATGGCCAACTGGGAAATTCTGCTTGGGAATATCGGTATCAGCGTAAACCAATGACAGTCAATGCTTCGGGTGTTTCTTAAATTTGGGTCATAGTCGCTCCATTATTTTCATTACGACCTCTTTTTATAATTGCCCAGCTGAGAAATAAAACAAAGGGTAAAACGGCGATTATACTGATCAGACAGGCCAACGGTCGATTGATCCAGGAAAAACTGGGACCGGGGTTTGGCATGAATAGGAACTATCCGTCTGAGTCATTTGAAATACGGGTTTTATACGAAAGTTATAACCCGACAACTCCGACTAATTATATCGATTTTGTAAAAGATCAAATTAGGAAAAGGGTCATAGCAAGAACAAAATACATTACCGGCGCTAATTCCAGATCGCCATTTGAAAAACGCTGCTTAATATAAATCGTATCACTATTGGAAGTATTTATCGAAAAAGTATCGATAAATGTGTCGCTATAAGCCAAATTCAGTAACTATATCTGGATCACTCCAACCTAAGATTATCCACAGGATTAGAATTGGCAGCCTTCATAGTTTGAGAAAAGACGGTTGTCAGTCCAAGGGATAACACGAAGGCTAGGCTTATGACAATTTCAAAGGCACCAATGGGTGCGTGATAATACTGTGCCTCACTCAGCATCAACTCCATTAACAGGTATACGCTTGGAATAGCGAAGATACCGGCGATGGCCAGCAAGACAATGAATTCCTTGGATAGCAGGTAAACCAGGCTTCCCGAAGACGCACCCATCACCTTCCGGATGCTCACCTCTTTCACCCGGTTTTTGATCGTAAACACGACCGTCCCCAATAGCCCCAGGCACGCAATAGTGATGGCTAACACTCCCATGAATCCCCACAACTTCATAATTTGGTTGTAAAACGAATAGCTATCGCGGATCTGGTCTTCGAGGAATTCGGCTTTAAACTTTTCACCTTTCGCGATAGATTTCCATGCTGATTGCATTTCCAAGAAAGCATGGCGCTCGTTGGTTGATTGAAGGTGAAAATTTGCATAGTTGAATTTCTCGGGCGCATATTCGAAAAAAAAGTTTCCAATAGGTGATTGCAGGCTAGCGTAGTGGAAATCTTCCAAAATACCTACTACTCTCACTTCTCTTTTATCTGGAAGGATGACCACCTGACCGAGGGCTCCGGAAGCGTCCGGGCTCAGTTTTTTTGCAAATACTTTATTGATGATGATCCAACGCGCGTTTTCGCCTGCGTTTTTGCTGAAGTTCCTTCCGAGCACAAAATGCAGGCCCATGTTTGTAATAAAGTTTTCATCGATGGCCATCGTGCGCGCGTCTATGGAATCTGAATGGGCCACCTGCTTCACGTGCAAGCCCGGTACCTTTCCGGCTCCCAATGGATGCGACGACATAGAGATCAGGGGAACGAAGGAAAGCTTGCCAAATTCATTTTTGACCAATTGCGGATCAGCCTGTTGGAGATCAACATTCAGTATTTTCTCCTGGTCAAATCCGAAATCATAATTGATGGAGTACTGATACTGTTGCCCCATAATCAACACGGCAAAAGTAAAACCAAGAGACAGGATGAATTGTAGTGTAATCACAAGCTTACGTAACGAGAACCGGCCGCCCGTTCCTGTTTGCAGTTCCCTCCCTTTCAGTGCAAGGACAGGACCGGTCTTTATAAAATGAAGTGCCGGAACAATGCCAGAAATAAAGCCAACAAGGATCCCCAAAGTGACGAAACCGGCAAACGTCCCCAGGGTAGGATTCAGATCGATCCAATCAAGTTCGGTGGTAAGCGACAGTGTTTCACCCCGAATGATCTCAAAGAAAAAATACGACAGTGTCACAGCCAGCAGCATAATGATTGTGCTTTCCATCACAAACTGCATAAAGATATGTCTCTTCCGTGCACCCATCACCTTACGCACACCGATCTCTTTCATCCGTTTGAGTGACAGGGAGATCGCAAGGCTAACATAGTTGCTGCACGCTGCGAGCAATATAATCATGGGTAGAACACCCATCAGCAGTATTTCCTGATAGCTCCATTCGTTACCCATGTCGTTGTCGAGCTCAGGACCGGGAACAATCTTATCGAACCGCTGAAGTTCGAACGAAGCCTGGAACTCAGGTTTCGTATATTTTTCTTTTGCAATGCCATTGAGGAACGCTTCAATAGTGGAGGGACTCAAATTGTCAGAGAGTTGCAGATACGCGTATGAATTGTAGAAATTATTCCAATTTTTTTCGTCGTCAGTAAAAGACGCACCATGATGAGATGCGAGCGTGGCGAATGAGACCAAAGCTTCGGTCCTCAGGTGCGAGTTCTTCGGCATGTTTTTCGCTACACCTGTGACCATCACTTCACCATATGGCTCTATGGATAAAAGTTCGCCCATCGGGTTCTTTTTCCCAAAAATCCTGGTAGCTGCTGCCTCGGTAATAACCATTGTATTAGGGTTTGCAAGCGACGTCGCAGCGCTGCCCTGCAGCAGTGGAAAGTTAAACATCGAAAGATACGCTGCATCCACAAAGTACCCGTTTAAAGGAATTTTGATATCTGCATAACGAACATCGCGGGGAAGCGACTGGTGAATACGAACAACCTCTTCCACACCGGTGAAATTGGCTTTCAGAAGTTGAGCAGCACTGATAGGCACGGATGCGAACGACGGGTTCTCATGCCGATCCCGAACGTGAGTGATTACCCGGTATATGTGCTCTTTATTCGGATGAAAGTTGTCGAACTGGTACATGAACACGATCATGGCAACGAACAGCAGGTTGAGCGACATGCCCAGTGCCAGGCCAAAGACATTTAAAGTCGTGAAGAATGTGTTTTTCGACAGGTTACGAGTAGCAGTCTTGAAATAATTTGCTAACATATCGAGGTTGAAGAATGCTAATGACGGAGGTGATGAATTTTGTCTGGTAACAATGGATGGCCGTACCAGCCCCAGTACTTCTCTTATATAAAAATAGTTTGCTTTTTTAAGACCGAAACGCTTTACACGTAGTGCATACCGTTCATGAAGATCACCCATTACCGTTTCACGGATATGTGGAGCACATATGCGCATGGCAATGCGATTCAGCCATCTGGGTGGAGTTGGTGTATTAGGCGTTGTTTGCTTGGTTGCCATAGAGCGGATGGGAAAAGTCTTTAAGCAAGGTCGAGACCTATTTTAGATAAAACCTCGGGTAAAATTCGGTCCCATAAATTATTACGTATGGTCCTGGTTTCTGTCAAAGTGCGGACTCCAAAAGCAGTTATTGTAAAAATTCTCTTTCTGCGTCCTCCACGTTCAGGGGTTGCCTCTCCGAATGCGGAATTCAGATAACCTTTATCTTCAAGTCGTTGCAAGGCAGCGTGCACCGCTCCGGTGCTCACAGCGCGGTTTGTTTCCTTTTCCAGTTCATCGGCTATTACTGCTGCATATGCCCGGGGTGACAGCGCAGCAACCGCAAGTAGCACGACCTCTTCAAATTCACCCAGATCACTTCGTCTCATAAGGAATCGTCTAAAACCATTTTTATATTATCTATTTCTGTATATAAAATACATACCAGATTAAAAAAGTTCTCAATTTAACCTCCCACGGCCATTATTAAATTTGCTCGTGATAATCAATGTCCATTTTCGAACAGAAGCTGCACGTCTTTGAACACCAATCAGAGTAAAGCCAATTTAATGCACAACATTTACCAAATCCATATCCCTATTCAGGATTTGACGAAACGTTCGAATATGCGGTGGATGGTTATGTAGGCGATGGACACAGTCTCACGTTCGAGGTTTACCTGAGAAAGAGCAACGCGCTAATTTTGCGCAGGGGAGATGCACTTTCAAGTTTTATAAGATGTTTAAATGAAATAAAAACTGCGGAGTTGTGACAAATCCAGTCCGTCAACATACTAATAGTCGAAATGACCTTGAAGCTTACTACTTATGTCTCTTGAAAAGGATTTCATTATAACCATACAGCATCATTCTGGGATCATCAATAGTATTTGTGGCAATTATTTTCCCAAATCCGATGACTTCAAAGATGCGAGGCAAGACGTTATTTTACAACTCTGGCGATCTTTTCCAACATTTCGAGGTGGGTCAAAGATTAGTACCTGGATTTACAAAGTGGCCCTCAATACTATTTTAGCTAAGAGAAAAAAGGATTACAAACTTGGTGCAAATGAGCCTATATCGCAGGCACACCTTGACCAAATCTCTTCTGGTGCTGATCTGACTATGGATGATATACAGGAATTCTCCTGGCTAATTAGTAAGCTTGATGATTGCGACAAGGCAATTGTTATGCTCTTGATGGAAGGATACCTCAATAAGGAAATTGCTGTGATACTTGATTTGACTGCAACTAGTATAAGCACAAGGGTAAATCGTCTGAAGCATAAACTCAAAAACCGTTATCTCAATGAATATCACTGACCTAAAGAGTGCCTGGGAACATCAAAAAGAATATTTTGAGAACCAGATAATTACTGAAAAAGATATTTTATCTGTGATAAACCAGGATTTGGGCAAACAAGTGAAACTTCGGCGACTCCTTTACAACGGGCCGCTATTTCTGTTTTTGTTTTTCTTTTGTCAAGCCTGCTAATGCTAAATTACATTATATGGGATATCCGGCCGGAAGTGTTCCCCTGGATAGGCATACCGCGTTGGTATGGGGTCTTTTGGGCAATAGGCATCTTCCTTGGCATTTCCATTGCAGGCTATATCTTTAAAATCGAGAAGCGTAACCGTAAGGAAATAGATGAGCTTACCGTCTTTCTAATCGTAGGTACTTTGGCCGGTGCACGCCTGGGACACATTTTATTTTATGACCCAGTACACTATTGGCAGCATCCAATCGAAATATTACCTGTTTCATTGAATCCGTCGTTCCATTTTACAGGTCTTGCAGGTTTGGCAAGCCATGGAGGCGGACTTGGGCTGATCACTGCAGCGTTTATTTTTTCCAGGCGAAAAAAAATAGATTTTCTTTGGCTTTTGGACCGAATTGCCGTTGTCGCGCCATTATGTGGCGCTTTTATCCGTTTAGGCAATTTGATGAATTCAGAGATGATCGGCATTCCATCCACGATGCCCTGGGCATTTGTCTTCACAAATATTGACGTGGTCCCAAGACACCCGGCTCAACTGTACGAAGCGATTTATTGTGGCTTTCTGTTCGTGCTGGTCTTCTATTTATGGCGCAGCAAACGCAACGAATGGAAAAATGGAACACTGTTTGGCGTGATGGTATCCATTCTTTTTTCATTACGCTTTTTAGATGAGTTTCTTAAAGAAAATCAGGAAGATTTTGAGAACAACATGATGCTCAATATGGGGCAGATACTTAGCATTCCGTTTATTCTAGTGGGACTGCTTTTCATAGCTGTTCAGCTCTACAAGCCTGGTCATGCGACTGGTCCGATCCGTAATGAGTAGGGGCTATTGTCTCACCTTCGAACGTTTTAAGAGAAATACTATTTCAAACGGTATTCTTCGAATTTACATGATAATTTCCGTAGACTTTGGTAAATTCATTACCTCAGGTTGATTACGGGCAAGAGACATTACCTGGTAAATTGCATCTAAATATTTATCGACCCGCATTCCATCTATGAAACCATAGTCACAGCTTGAAAGGCTTATTTTGCGGATGGCACTTCCTGCTGATACCTTAACATCACAAAAGAATTCATGCATTCCATTACAGTCAGGTTCAGGTTTGAAATCTTCCTGTAATGTCAATAAGCCCTTTTTAGAAAGGACGTTATAAATAGCAAGTTTCTCTTGGGGAGTTAACGAAAACTTGACTGTATGGACTTCTCCATCAATCCTTTCTGTGAACACACCAGCCATTAGTTTTATTTGAAGGCCACTTTGATTTTCCTCAATAACGATTTCAAAATCCTCGGGGACAGCTGTTTTATATCCATCACCGCAACATGTTAGCGCTAGACATAGACCAATTACAAGAATTTCTTTCCGCATATCGTCGTGGATTTTAGTGCAAATTTTTTGGCTATATGTAGATCATATACCTTTTTTGCCACTAATGTATAAATTACTTATATATATGCAAGATCCAGTTTTATAGATTGGTCCTATGAGTGGAGCGTTTTCTGAGAAAGGCCTTCTATCAACTTTGGATGTTGGGCCATATATTCGCATATCGACACTAAAACCTTTTTCATGCGACTAATCGTAATCTTGTTCGCCCTCTTTTATTGCGCTCCATGCTTATCACAGAATACTAGCTTGGATTCTAATGTCTTGATCGAGTTGAAACGCTTGAAAATATCTGGACTAGCCGTTGCTAAGGTACACGAAGGAAAAGTTGCCTGGTCAAAATATTACGGATACCAAAATTTAGAAAAACAAATCCCGGTAACCGAAAACACGATTTTTCAAATAGCCTCTTTATCAAAAACTGTAACTGCAGCTGCGGTAATGCAGCTAGTTGGGCAGCATACCATTTCACTCGACGATGATGTAAACGGCTACTTGCCTTTTTCTGTAAGAAGCGCATTACATCCTAAACGACCTATTACTTTTAGGCAGTTATTAAGGCACAGATCGTCAATAAGTGACAATATGGACTACCTTCTTCCATTTTGGGCTGGCGAATATAAAGGCCCAACAATCAAGCTGGAAGCATTCCTGCAAAATTATCTTGTCGTAGGAGGTTCAGCCTATCAAGGTTCAAAAAATTTCATTCAGCAAGCGCCCGGTGACAAGTTCGAATACTCGAATATGGGATATGCACTTCTTGGTTATCTCGTTGAAAGGATCTCGAAGATGCCCTTTGATAAATATTGTCAAATGTATTTATTTGCCCCCCTGGAAATGCACCAAACTAACTGGTTTCTTGATGATATTGATCCAGGTAAGCTTGCAATCCCCTATACCTTTTCTGATTCGCTGGAGGCCTTCCAAAAGCAACAACAGAGTACTTTCCCTGATTATCCTGCTGGCCAACTACGTTGTAACGTAGCTGATCTGGCTAAATTTCTGGCATGTTGGATTAACGACGGTAAGTTTAATGGAAAGGCCGTCATAGATAGTATAGCTGTGCAAACACTTACACCCAAGGATATGAGCCTGGGCTATCACACCTGGTTTTTATATCTATTGAATACGGAAACGCCCATGTACAGCCATAACGGACATAGTCCCGGTGTCTCCACCTATATGTTGTACGATCCATATTCTAAAAACGGGCTGGCTATTCTTATGAATGGTGACCTTTCGTCCTATGTGGATTGGCGAAAACTAATCGGACTTCTTTATACTAATTGAGGATAGACCGGGACCAATGGATACTATACTCACTCGTTCAACCTCCCTGCGGAATAACGGCCTCGGTCATCTTAATCCTGAACTCTGCTTTTATTTTCTTGACCAATATTGGCGCGGGACATGCTCCCTTCCGGAGGTAAAATGTGCCCGTGAGGCTTCCCCGAACATATATTACGCCCTTGACTTCCTCAAAATTGGCAATTTTAACCGCCCCTTCTGAAACGCGTGGTACGATGGGTCTGCATTCAAAGATCTGGGAAACCCAACCGCCGGCACCTGCGTAATCTTCCGCAAATTCCGACCAGGCATCCTTGCCTGCATTTGGCCCGTAAGGGTAGCTGCGGGCCGGATTGGTAAAATCAACTGCATTAAGTATAATGTGCAGCGACTGGTCCGGATTTTCATTGTAACCGCTAATGGTTAATACATTCTTCGCTTTGGCACACGACAAGGTTTTCCATTCAAAAGGGACTCCATCAAATTCTCCCGTGAAATAGTCCTTGCCGATCAGGATCTTTTTTAGCAGTATCAATTTTTTTGGAGATGATTTGAATGTGACTTCTGCAACAACGGTCACGGGATTGTTGGGCGGATAGCTGGCAGGGGCTGTGAAAGTTGACCGGTAATAGTCAGCCTCTTTAATTTCTTCTTTCGCTCCCGGAACGATCTGCCCATTGCTGCTCCCACCAAGTACCGACCACTTCACGGCCTGTATTTCCAATTGCTCTTTTTGCTGGTTTCCCATTCCTATTGGTACAATAAATACCGGATTTTCAACGGCGAGCTTCAAAGAGCCGCCCAACTCAACGTAACTCGGGCCCTGAGATCCGCCTTCAAAGTCAATAGCAGCAAGCTGATTCGTTTGGAAGACCGTCCAGTCACTGAAATGTGGCATTGGTACTGCGATTTGGCCCGCAAGGGTATCTGCTTTGGCTCCCGCCGCCAGGTACCATTTTCGTTCGTGGTCTTGAAATGCAACCTGGATAACCCCGGGATCATTACTCATTAGTCTTTTTTTATCATAGGAAAACGTTAGCATTGCAGGCTTTGCAAACTGGGTTCCGTCGGGCGAAAACCGGTAAGCATGCCCCATCCCGCCTGGAAGTTGGTTGGTGACCGGCTGAATGGTGATCGTCGTTGATTTTGTCAGTGCCCCGGCCGGGATGGTCAATTGCACATTACCGTCGTAAGAGGTGATTGTGCCTCCTTCCATGCCAATGCTTTTGCTGGCTGCCTGGCCGGTGGGTTTTCCTGGGTCCGTAACAGATGGGTCTGAAATAGGGGCAATGGAAGTATTCTCTTTGTCTTTACAATTCAGCATACAGATTGCTAAAAAGCAGCAAAATAGCATGTTGCAGACTTGTCTTGATAATAGATTTTTCATGGCTATGGATTGATAAGATCGTTGTTTACTGGTTCAAGGGATTCTTGAATGCAAAACAAGCTTAATGGCAGGTGGGGGAGGCTAGTATTTTACGCCATTCATGTCGCACTTTACGCCAATCCGGAGTTTAGGCAAAAGCAACAGCAGTAGTTGTGACGGATATGCGCAGATTGTTATTTGAGGCTGAGCTTTTTCTGGGCGGGGCTGGTACTTGTCCAGTTTTTGAATGCGCGGTGAAAAGCGCTGGGTTCAGTATAGCCAAGTACTTCGGAAATGGCGTGAACAGTTGCATTTGTATTCTGCAGCAAATTTAAAGCCAGGTCCTGTTTCATCTTGATCCCCAGAGACCGGTAACTCTCATCCTCTTGCTGCAACTTTCTTTGGAAAGACCGCTCGCTCATATTCATTTGTGCGGCGATGATTTCCAGAGGAGGGATTTTGCCATAGAAATCCTGGATAATTGTACTTCTGACCCGATCCGTAAACTGCTCTGGCTGGGTTAAGCTCGAATATTTCTCCCGCAGCGTCTGGGCGAAAGTAGCATAAAGAGACTCATCGTGACCTACCAGCGGCATTCCAAAAAGTTCCTTACTGAAAGTCAAGCGGTTTTTATCACTTCCAAGTTTAAGAGGGCATTGAAACGCCTTTTCATACGGTGCTTTTAAAAAAACCTCATCAGACGTTAACTCGGCTAAAACGGGGTAAATGTGCTGTCCGGTAAGAATGTTGATGTAGCTCAGCGCGCCCGCCATCGCAGAGTCCAGGGCCTGCCTGGCAGTTTCGGGTGAGGCGTGCCACCATAGCGGATTAATGGAGAAGGTGAGCTCACACTGTTTTCCGGAAACAAACTCGTAGGTGATCCAGCCGGAAACGGTTTCTTGATACCGATCAATTTCATTCAGTGCATCCTTAAAAGTTTGGCAACTCTGCATGAGGTAACCCAGCAGTCCAAACGCCGAGGGGTTACTTTTCAGTCCCAGATGCAAGCCAAATAACGGATCCTTTGTAGAAGAAATAACTTCGGCCCATAAGTTAATTACCGGCCTAACTCCTTCAATTCGCTTTTCTCCATTGCTCAGGTCAGCTGGCACGATGCCTAAAGACTCGCAAAGCCGGTTGAGATTTCCACCATTTTCGCGCGCAGCGTACATGATGTTTCTCAAGACACGAATCGTCGTATACATGTCGGTTGAGGGGTGAGCATGATCAAAGGATTTCTGGCAAAAGTACGAATTTCTCCGTCTTGCCGCAGAAAATGATCAATGCCTTTTCGCAGGCAGTGTGGGAATGGTTATCCCGGTTGTTGCGGGTATCACCAACTTTTTGTTGACTTTTAAAACGGCGTGGTTAAAGATTGCTTCATGTAATCTTCTAAAAACCCCATTGCTGCGCCCAGGCCTGAGATTTTTAATATTCTCGGAAAAAAGTAAACTTTTTTAAGGGTAACAGGAATTTTTTGCGTCAGCATTATTAACCAAAAGTGACATAGGTCGGATAAGATTTTCAGTGGGCTCCATGGATATGCAAAACACTTCACCTCAGTCTACAACCCTCATTTCTGAAAACGGCACGGCTTCAAACGGAGCGCCGTCCTGCGATCCGCTATGGGAAGCGCTGAAAGGAGGAAGCTGCACTGCTTTTGAAAAGATCTTCCGTCACCATTATCCTTCTCTGCTTCATTATGGTCTGAAGTTTCATAAAGACGAAGAGGAGGTTAAGGACTGCATCCAGATACTTTTCCTGAATATCTGGGAAAGAAAAGAGTTCCTTGGTCATTCTGACTCTATTCGAAACTACCTTCTTGCATCTTTGAGAAGACTTATCTTAAAGAGGATCAAGAACACTCCTTATTTCGTCGAGATGGATGGAAACGATTCGGGGTTTCACATCGAATTGTCCGTAGAGTCCCAGATGATCCATGATCAGACTTTAAAGGAAAATGTGCTGTCGCTGCAAAATGCAATAGAGCGTCTTCCTGACCGTCAGAAGGAGGCACTTTACCTGAAATTCTATAGTGACCAGTCGTTCAGTGAGATAGCCTCTGTGATGAACATTTCAACGCGTGCGGTTTACAAGCTTATTTATAAAGCACTGGATTCCCTGAACGTGGAGCTCGTTCCCCAAACCCGCAGTGTCTCATTTGTCATTAGCTTCGTCCTCTCCATGCTCTATTCAGCCGGTGAACTTTTCTGTTCCGAGATCGCCCCAATACTTCTTTTAGCTGAATAACCTCAAAAATAAATCTCTAAACCATTAATATTCAGATCGTTATAATTCTATTGAAAAAAATATAACGATTTCCTAAAAAAAAGTAATTTGCAAAGGGTCACTTCGTGCCCTAACTAGCTTTATTTAATTGTAGAATAAATATTATCCTGTTGGAAAACAAATACCTTTCCTACCAGTGCAATGATTTTGTAACAGACGATGAATTTCGGGCCTGGCTAAAAGGTGATGCCCCGGAAAATAATCATTTGTGGGAGACGTGGCTTGCGGCTCACCCATACTGCAGGATAGAGGCAGAGAAGGCCAGGAGCATAATACTTGCCCTGCACTTCCGCGAACAGAATGAGCAAACAATAGATACGGATCTTCAGTGGAAGAGGCTGGAAGCTGCCGCGATCGGAATGGACACTGAAAATCTATTGAGCATTGAGAGGCCAAAAAGGATCTTTTCTCTTTTTAAAGCACTCGCCGCAGCTTCCGTCATAGCGGTTCTGTTTTTCGCTGGTTATCACTTTATGAGCTCCCGGCAGAAGGTTCTCTCAATGGCGCGGGTAGAGAAAAAAACGGGGAATGGTCAGCAATTGGAAGTGTCATTGCCTGACGGTACAATCGTTAAACTGAATGCAGGATCTATTCTCTCATTTCCAAAGGAATTTAATGACACTCTTCGAGAGGTTACCTTAACCGGCGAGGCTTTCTTTCAGGTTGTAAAAAACGAAAAATCACCATTTGTTATTCATACAGAAAAAGTCACAACCAGAGTCCTTGGGACTTCATTCAACGTGAGTGCTTATCCTGAAAATCACCAAGTACAGATTGCCGTTGTTGAGGGAAAGGTAAAAGTGCTCGCTTCCGAAATACAGAGTATTGACAAAAAGAGCGTATGCATCATGAAAAGTGAGATGGTGACATTCCAAAAGGTTCAGGGAGCGCTGATCGTAAGTGGCTATGATGAAAAAGAGCAGATAGGATGGAAGGACGGCATTCTCCATTTCGAGAAATCAGACTTTAACGCAACGCTCGCCAAGCTCGAGAGGTGGTACGGAGTTAAGTTTCAGGCGTCGGCAAAGACAAAAATGGATCAGACCTGGAGATTCAGCGGCAAGTTCAAGGATAAACCCCTTGAGTATGTCCTGGGCGTGATGAGCTATCCAAACCAGTTTACCTTCAAGATTAGTGACGACATTGTTAATTTAGACAACCCTTAATAGATGCAGGCTGATACAAGCTAAAAAAAACCGGTAATCCATGGATTACCGGTTCGCAAACCAGACTTAACCGATCGCAAGAGTTGGCGCTCAATCAGAAAACGGGGACAGTCGGCTGTAATGAATAATTAAATTCAAACCTCTAAGATATGGAATTAGAACCACTACAAAAAATTGTAGCGATGTCCAGGTATGCAGTGATTGGGATGGTTTTACAATGCCTGTTTGTCGGACTTTTGTCCGCGACAGAGAGTAGCGCCCAGGAGCAAAGTATTGAGAAGATCTTCATTTCAATCAACCTGAATGACGTTCCACTTGAAGACGTATTCCTGGTGATCAATGACAAAACAAATTTTAATTTCCGCTATGACCAGAAACTGGTCCAGAATAAAAAACTTGATCTGAGTTTTACAACGGCAAGTATAGGCAAGGTCCTGAGATACATTGCAAAGCAGACCAACCTGAGTTTCAGCAGGGTCAATGAAACGATTTATGTTTCGGGTACAAAAAAGCAGGCAGTTACAGAGGTGATGAACCTGAAAGGGACACCGACCTCTGAGTTGACTGGCAAGTCGGATCTGGTGGCCTCTATCAATGAGGAGAGCAATACCGATCATCTTGTTGGAAGTATGAAACAGAGCCTGAGCCTTCTTGCCGTGACGGTGTCCGGTGTTGTTAAAGGCGACAACGGGGAAGTGCTTCCGGGTGTGAACGTTGTAGAAAGAGGGACATTGAACGGTCTTTCCACGGATACGGAGGGCCGTTACAAGATCACGGTAGCAAACAACAACTCGGTTCTTGTTTTTAGCTACATCGGATATACCTCACAGGAGGTAGTGGTTTCAAATCTAAGAACAATCAATATCAAACTTATTCCGGAAAACAAATCACTTGAAGAAGTGGTTGTTGTGGGTTATGGTGTTCAGCGAAAGGAAAGTGTGGTTGGCGCCATCACACAGGTTGACAACAAGGCACTCATGCGCTCGGGTACATCCAACATTACCAACGCCATTGCAGGAAAGCTCTCCGGGGTTTTAACCATGCAGTCCAGCGGCGAACCGGGCAATGACCATTCGGAAATTGTTATCAGAGGGCTTTCCAGCTGGAACGGTTCTCAGCCTTTGATTATGGTAGACGGTGTCGAGCGGGATTTCAGAGACATGGACCCGAATGAGATCGCCACTATTTCAGTATTGAAGGATGCATCTGCTACGGCCGTTTTTGGTGCGAAGGGCGCAAATGGTGTCATTATCGTAACGACCAAGAGAGGAGCAGTCGGCAAACCTAAACTGGATTTCACGGCCTCTTACGGTATTGCCAAGGCAACCCGTATCCCTGATCACATCAGCTCCTACAAGACAATGACCATGTACAATCAGGCCCTGATGAATGGCCAGCAATTCACCGACCTGATCCCGCAGAATGCCCTCAACGAGTACCGCAACCCTTCTACGCCACTCAACGCCCTTCGTTACCCGGATGTGAACTGGTTTGAGCAGATGACCAAACCATTTGCAACGAATGCGAATGCGAACTTCAACGTGTCGGGCGGAACAAATTTTATAAAATACTTCGCCTCGGTGGGGTATGCCTATCAGGGTGATTTTTTTAAGGCCTACAACGAAGGCTACGACGATACACGGTACTGGTACAACCGTTTCAATTACCGGACCAACATCGATTTTAACCTTAGTAAAAGCACGACACTATCCCTGAATGTGGGTGGCGAAACCGGTATTAAGAACCAGCCAAACGATACGCCTTGGAGAAACCTTTATTCGACAGGTCCGTCCAGGTATCCAGCCTACTTCCCTGCTTGGGTGCTGGAACAGGTCCCGGATCCCGATTATCCCAATGACAGCGGAGACAGGCTTGCCATGAACTTCGGTGAGTTCACCGGGAACCCCTATACATCTATGAACCAGGGTTCCTTTAACCGGTACCTGGACTCACAACTGTTCACGGATTTGATCCTGGATCAAAAGCTCGATGGCCTTACCAAAGGACTGTCCGTGAGAGGTAAGGTTTCGCTAAGCACATTTTACAGAAATCGGTCCTTGACGGCCACTTATACGTTTCCTGAGTATCAGTTGAATTACGATAAAATCGGAACCGAGCAAAATCCATGGTTCAGAAACGGGCAGGGTAACGAGATGTTCCAACAAGGGCCACTGGACATTAACGTAGGCGCATTGGAATCCTCCAAAGATGGCGGGCCGGGATACTACAAGGATCTTTACTACGAGTTTTCTACGAATTACAACCGCACTTTTGGGAAGCATAGCGTATCCGGCTTAGCTCTTGTTAATCGTCAGCAAAAAGATAAAACTACACAGTTTCCTTACTATAACCAGGGACTTGTTGGAAGGGGGACCTACGATTATGCAGGAAAGTATATGGTGGAGGTCAATGTGGGTTATACCGGATCCGAGCGCTTCGCACCTGGAAAACGTTATGGCTTTTTCCCATCTGGTGCTGTAGGCTACATGCTTTCTGAGGAGAAATTCTTTAAGAACGCGGTGCCGTGGGTCAGCAAACTCAAATTCAGATATTCCGACGGAATGGTTGGAAGTGATATTGCTGATAACAGGTGGTTGTACATGAGCAACTTTTTTAAGGATAACGCAGGCTACATTCACGAGGATCTTGGTGCAAACCAGGTATCCCAGTGGGAAGAAGCCAGAAAACGGGATTTGGGTGTTGAACTTGGCCTGTGGAATGACAGCTTCACCTTCACGGTCGATATTTTTGACGAACACCGTGAAAAAATGCTGCTTGTTCCACGCAGCGTGACCATGCTGGTGGGTAATTCGTTCAAAGAGCTCAACCTGGGCAGACTAAAAAAGCACGGCATTGAACTTGAGGCCGAGTACCGCAAGACGATCCCGAGCGGACTGGGATTTTTCGTTAAAGGGATTTTCGGATTCAACGAGAACCGCATCCTGTTCAAGGACGACCTTCCCTATGCTTTTGATTATCAGAAGGATGCTGGTAAGCCACTGGGAGCGCAGTTAAGCGGTGTTGAGCTCACAGGGACCGGATATTTCACATCTGTCGATGATATTCATAATAACGTTTCCCCCATAGACCTTTACAAGATCAATGTGGGAGACTACAAATTCCTTGATTACAATGGAGACGGCAAGGTGACCAACCTGGACAAATATCCCATCCCGGGTTCAGACTTCGCACCGATCACCTACTCGTTTTCTGCCGGATTTACTTACAAGAAGTTTGATTTCAACTTCATGTTCCAGGGCAACGTCGGCAAGTACGTAGAATTCAACCAGCCTTACGAAGTTGAGTTCATCAAAGGGGATTGGAGAGTGCACGAATCACAATTGGATTACTGGACCCCTACTAATCCGGGCGCCAATCACGCAACACTTCACTATTCAGGTGGCGGCAGCACGGATAACCTTTTCTGGGGCGGTGGCGAAGCCGACAGAGGATTTGACATCATGGTGGAAAATCGTTTCTGGAGAAATGCAAACTACCTGAGATTGAGAGAGGTTTATGCCTCCTACACATTCAACTCCAATGTGCTCAGGAGAGTCCTGGGGACTTCAAATATTGTGTTCTTCGTGACTGGAAACAACCTGTTCACAATGACAAAGCTCATTGAGGGGGATCCTGAAAGAAAGGACTTTAACCAGGGTTTTTATCCCCAGATGACCACGTTGAAATTCGCAATCAGAGCCGCATTTTAAGTTAAAATATCACTCGCATGAAAAAATATATGATCTTACTATCCCTGCCGCTATTTCTGATCCTTTTTCTTACTGGCTGTGTGAAGGACTATCTGAATGTGGCACCTGAGTCGGGTTTGAATACGGAGGAGGTCTTTGGGAAATACGAGAACTTCAAAAAATACTTTGACGGTATTTACGAAGGCAATAAGGATGACGCGGGCACGTGGAGAGCTTACAACATTAAAAACGCCTTCTCCTTGTACTTTGAATTTTGGGACCAGAAGTACACGATGGAATCCCTCACAGATATGAGCGACATGGGCCGGGTGATGGATTCCCAGGTTGTAAAGAGCGGTTCTGCTTCTGCCATCATCAACAAGATGACATACGACAGGCAAAGGCGCCCGGTGCTGGGTTCTATGTTTGAGATCATCAGGGTTTGCAACACATCTCTTAAAAATATCCACCTGCTCAAAGACGTGAGCCAGGTGGATATAAATGACTTTAAAGGACAGGCGCACTTTATCAGAGCATTCGCCCATTTCGAGCTTTTCCGGTTGTGGGGGCCTATGCCATATATCAATGCTGTGATTGGCCCGGACGACGAGTGGGATATTGCCAGGTTGTCAAAACACGAGACATTAATGCGTATCGCGGCCGATATGGACACGGCTGCAACGTTCTTCGCACAGGCTGATCTGATGCGTCGGGATCCGGGACCCGGAGTTGCAGGCCACCTGAATAATCCCGAGCAAAAACGTCCAAATGGTGTTGCAGCCAAGGCATTTAAAGCACGTGCCTTGCTTTATGCAGCAAGCCCGCTTAATAACGAGCTGGGAATTAAGGACTGGGAAGAAGCAGCCAAAGCAAACTGGGAAGCAATCAAGATAGCTGAGCAGCACCAGTACGCGTTACTTTCCCTTACCGACTACAAGAAGAACTACATTGGAAACCTTTATTCCAACGAGCAGCTCTGGGGCTGGTCTGCCGGAACAAAAGCATATAACGCAGGTGATCTCAATACGCAGCAAAACGGGGTGTTCGGGGGTGGCAAAACCGGCTGGTCGGGAGAATGTCCTACTCAAAACACGGTAGATAAATTTGAAACCAAGTGGGGCGAACCCCTGAACACGGAGGCAGACAGGCAGGCTGCCTCAGCGGCCGGGCATTATAACGAACAGGACCCATACGCTAATCGCGATCCTCGTTTTGCCATTGACATTATCTACAATACCGCACCAGTTCCGGGATATGGTACGGCCAAGATTTACTATGAGACTGTAAATGGTGCGGCCGTATACGCGCAGCTTTTGGACCAGACCTATGCAGGCATCACAAGGACCGGATATTATGAAAGAAAAACCTGGGGTGAGCAAAGTGTGAACAATAAAACGACACCGCAGTATACGGACCCGATAATACGGCTTGGAGAGTTGTATCTGAATTACGCGGAAGCAGCCAATGAGGCCTATGGACCAAATGGATCGGCTCCTGGCGCAACCATTACAGCCCTGGGTGCCCTTAACAAGATCAGAAACCGTGCGGGAATGCCCGACGTGCTGCCAGCTTACACGTCCTCGAAGGAAGTTCTTCGCGACCGGATCAAAAATGAGCGCACGGTCGAATTGTGCTTTGAAGGGTCTCATTACTTCCATGACATCCGTCGCTGGAAAGATGCACCCAAGGTGATGGGCGGAACGCTAATGCGGGTCGATATCGAGAAGGTTGCAGTAAGCAAGACTTATCCCACGGGATATAAGTACGTACGAATGCCGATGTCTGCGGATCGCCAGGTACGCTGGAAAGATGCCATGTACTATTTCCCCTTTAACACCGAGGACATGTACAAGATGAAAAATTTTGTTTCCAACGAAGTTTGGTAGCCTAACCCATTATTATAAACGACATGAGATTGAATACTTTTTATACAAAGCTTGGCTTTGCAGGGCTCCTGATACTTTTTCTTGCAGGAAACGCGACTGCCCAGGTGAAAAGCAGCAAAAAGGCGATGCCTGTAAATGTCAATCTAAGGGTTACGGATGAGCAGGGCAACCCCGTTCCCAAAGCAACTGTTGTGGTGGGTGAGGGATTGATCCATGCTGAAACCAATGAGACCGGCGCATTCGACTTCAAAGCTTTGCCGGAAGATTTTATAACCGTTTCTTCTTATGGATACAGCAAATCGGTTTCTTTGGTCGGGGAACTGGTCGACAACAACATTGTTCTCAAAAAGGCAAAACTTTATATGACGCCGGATGACGACATTCCGATGCCGTTCCTGAATATGCCAAAGCGGCGTGCAACGGGTAATTACAATGTTTTCAGGACCAGTGATCTTGAAAAGTATCCGACCAATGACCTGCGAAATGCCTTTGCCGGGATCGCTACGGGCCTGGAAGTGGTTGAAGGAGACGGTTCTACGGGTTTGAATGCCGAAGAAGAACTGGGGCTTTTTCGTGTAACGGAAAAAGTTGGGATCACAACAAGAGGCTTCAGCCCGATTTTCATCATAGATGACATTCCTACCGACATCACTGAAATGCCACTTGATCCTCAGGAGATCGAGTCGGTAACTGTTATCAAAGACATTGTGGGTAAAGCGATGCTCGGACCGAAGGGAGCGAATGGCATCATCTATATTAAAACAAAACGCGGAAAAGTAAATGAACGCGTCATGAATGTGAATGCGGAGCAGGGCGTAAGTATGGTAGATCGTTTCCCGGGTTGGGCCACAGGTGCCGAGTACGCCACACTTAACAACAAAGCGCGACTTAACAGCGGTTTAGCTGCCCTGTACAACGAAAACGACATTAACGAGTATGCAAAAAGCGATCCGTATAACCTATACCGTCCAAGTGTAGACTTCCGGAAAATGATGCTGAAAGACACGAAAACATTCCGCCGGGCCAACCTTTCATCGGGCGGGGGAAATGAAACAATTCAGTATAACGCATTTTTGGGCTACAACGGAGAGGGGGATATTTACAAAATAGGAGAGAAGTCAGACTACCACAGGGTCAATGTCCGCTCCAATATCGATGTGAAGATCAATGAGCTTATCAAAGTAAAGGTTGATTTTTTCGGTGGGCTCTCTATTCGGAGGTCTCCCAACTATGGCTATGACGTCGATATTACAAACGAAGACGGTAACACAAACACCGCACTTGACCTGGTGGAATTCAATTCGGCCATCAATGATATCACAAACACGCCGCCGATCGCATTTCCGGTTTATGCCGCCTTTGGCGACAGTCCCGTGGCACCCTGGTATGGTGTCAGCTCGAACTACAAGACCAATCCAATCGGTAACCTGATGCATAATGGTTACTATACCGAGACAGGCCGGATCGGTGCTTCCAACCTGACATTTGAATACGACATGAAGGAAATACTTCAGGGTCTGAAGTCGAAGACCTATGCGGGGTTCAATGTCTTTAATAGTTTGCGCATTGGAAAAGCCGAGGATTATATCGCCTACATCGCCACTCCAGGGAAGAATGCTGCCGGTCAGGACACCATCAGACTCTCAAAAGTGCATGATGGAACGGACATGTCCGGGCAGGAAAAACTGCACGATTATTATTCTCAACGTTTTGTAGTCTACGAAAACCTGAGCTATACAAAGAGCTGGGGAGCCCATGATATCCAGGCGGGATTCACCTACTTCCTTTCGAGAATTGCAAAAAATGGCATTGAAGAACCTCAGCGTCAGCAGAATGCAATTCTTACAGGAATGTATTCTCTCAGCGATAAATACATTTTCCAGGGGGTGCTTAACTATGCGGGAACTTATAGTTTCGCAAAAGACAATCGCTACGGAATGTTTCCCTCCGCTGGTTTAGGATGGGTTATTTCCGAAGAAGGCTTTCTTTCACAGATTAAGGGTATCAATTATCTCAAGTTACGTGCAGAAGCGGGTATACTGGGTTATGAAAGTTTTCTTCCTCCTTTTTATGATCTTGATCGCTGGGGCGTGAACTCAACCGGATCGCCTTTCGGACCTTACTCGACTAACCAATGGTTTGGCAGCAACACCGACAACTCCGTGTATCGCACAACTCCTGCCCGTATCGGGAATCCTGATCTCACCTGGGAAAAGCGCAAGGAGCTAAGCTTTGGAGTAGACGCGCTGCTGTTCAATAAAAAACTCTCTCTTGAATTCAACTACTTTAATAATCTGAGAGATGGTATCGTCTCGCAGCTGGCCAATACGGTTCCCTACGTCGTGGGTATTTCAACTTCGCGCCCCTGGTTCAATTACAACAGAACAAGGAACTACGGCGTAGAGTTAGGTCTCCAGTATTCAGACCGCATTGGCGGCCTGCGCTTTGCTGTTGGCGGAAATGCTACGATCCAGAACAGCAAAATCCTAAAATGGGATGAACCTAGATACAGAAGCGCGTACCAGAGCCGGATTGGCCGCCCGACGGACGCTATCTACGGGCAGACATACATCGGTAAGTTCGCCACCGACACCGAATACAGGGCCGTGCCGCAGATATATGATGAAGTCCTGAAAACCGGCGACCTCAAGTACGGCGACATGAATGGTGATGGTATTATTGACGACAACGATCAAAGCCAGATCGGACATTCGGCACCCAGACTCGTTTATGCGCTAAACCTTCGGCTGACATATAACAACTTTGAATTGACGGCGATCGGCACGGGACGTGCTTTTTATGATCTTGCTCTTACGAACAAATATTTCTGGAACGGATGGGGGGACAACAACTATTCAAACTTCGTGAAAGAAAATCAGGACGGCGATTATCCACGTCTGACCTACCAAAAAGTAAACAATAATTTCATTACTTCCAATTACTGGTTGAGAGATGGCGGCTTCTTCAAAGTGCAGAATGCTGAACTGGCTTACAATGTTCCTTTGGCTGCCGGAAACGCAATCGGGGCGCGCGGTGTCCGTCTGTACGTTCGGGGGGCTAACCTGTTGACATTCTCTAAAATAAAGGATGTGGATCCGGAGTCAATCAATTCCGGCATATCTGTCTATCCGCTGTTTAGAACAATCACCGGTGGGGTCAAATTAACTTTTTAATAAGGTACCTTATGAAATTCAAAAGCTATAAAATAAAAGGATCACTTTCATTCCTGCTGCTGGCGAGCATGCTTGTTTCCTGTAAGGACTTTTTGGAGCCCTACCCGAATGGTAACCGCACCACTGAGGACATCTGGAAGTACCAGGATATGGTACAGGGACTTGTCGGTCAGTGCTATGAGAACATGCCAAGAGGATATAATGACAATGAGGGTGTGTATCTGGACGGTGGAACCGACGACGTGGTCATTACCAGCACTACCAACGTGATCACCAGAATGGCTGTCGGAGCACTTCCAACAAGCCAGGACCCCTTCAGAACGTACTGGGACAGGGATTACCGCTCGATCTATCTGGTTAATCTGTTTCTCACGGATCGCCGGGGATATAATACAAGGTTCCTTGTAGATGCCCATTTGGACAGCCTTGTGAAAAATCGTCTGCAGGGTGAGGCCTTCGCTTTGCGTGCATGGTTTCAATGGGATCTCCTTCAAAAATTCGGAGGGAAAAGCAATGACGGTCAGATGCTTGGATTTCCCATTATCACCAAGCCTGTTGACATCAAGGAAGAATCGAATTTTGCCAGAAACACCTACGACGAGTGTGTGAGCCAGATCATTGCCGATTGCGACTCTGCCTATAAATATCTGCCGATCGCTCATCGTGACTTTCTGGTATCCAACGTCAACGACCGTGCCTATGCTGGTGGACGTTACTGGGGGCGTATGGATGGAATCACGACGCGGGCAATTAAGGCGATGGTCTATCTGACATGGGCAAGTCCAAGATTTAATCCGGGAAACGATATGACACGCTGGGATTTGGCCGCCAAGAATGCCAAGGAAGTAATGGATTTTAAATTGAAAACAGATGCGGTTACAAACGGATTTCGTGCTGACAAGGCGGTGAACTGGTTTGATCCGAATTTCGGGGGTATTGTTTTCTCATCGAGGTATAACAATGCAAATGACGCCATGGAGAGAATGTTCTATCCTGGCGGTTTTCAGGGCACAGGCTCTGTTGGCGCTACGCAAGAGCTGGTCGACGCTTTTCCAATGAAGAACGGCTATCCGATCACAAACCCCAAAAGTCTTTATGATCCAGCCAGGCCATACGACAACCGTGATCCACGGTTCTATGCCACGATTTTTCACAACCATGCAAAGGCTGTGAAAATCAACACGGCAACGACCATGTACACATTTGAGAACTGGGTAAACGGCAAAGATGCCGCCGGACCGATTACCAACAGCCGAACCAATTACCATATCAAGAAAATGGTTTTCATGGGCTTGAACTTCTCCGATAACTCCATCAACAGACAGCCGCACTCTAAGTTCAACATCCGCTGGGAGCATATGGTGTTTGCTTTTGCCGAAGCGGCTAATCAGGTTGAAGGCCCGGCAGGTTCCAGATACGGCTTGTCCGCGAAAGACGCAATGGCTTACATCCGTAGCAAAAACAATACGGATGGCGGAAAAGGATTTGCGACGGACCCTTACCTGGCAGAAGTCGCCGCAGCAGGTAAAGTGGCGTTTTACGAATTTATCAAGTCGGAAAGAAGGCTCGAATTTTGCTTCGAAGGGCAGCGGTTCTTTGATCTCAGACGCTGGACAACCAACCTCACGGAGTTGAATAAACCAGTCCACATGGCACGTGTCACCAGAAATGCGGACGGGGCTTTTACCTATAAGCTCGACGAAGTTGTTGAAACACGGACTTATACCTCTGCCTATCTGCCTGTTCCGTTCGACGAGATGCTCCGGATGAGCAAGCTGGTTCAGAATGAAGGCTGGGATGCCTGGAAGTAGGCGCGTGCAGCAGAGGTTTGAAGTAGAAAATTAAAAAAATACTAAAGACGGTTACAGCTAATAATATGAAAAAGATCACATCAGTTTTTCTGCTCCTTACGGTTTTGCTGACTTCCTGTTATGAAGATTATATCAAGGACTTTGATTACGATTCTATCTATTTCATGTATCAGACCAACGTTCGCACTTTCGTGGTGGGCGAGGGCATGAAGATCGAAGTCGGAGCTGCACTTGGCGGAGTTCGGGAAAACCGTCAGGACAGGATCGTGAATTTTGTAATGGACGCCAAGCTCATTACAGCTGAAATACTCGCAGCAATGAAGGCGGGCGCGGGTTACATCAAGGACGCAGTTGCACCGGTCACAACGCTTAAGGCAATGCCAGTAAATTATTTTAGCATTTCCGATAACACTAAAATGGTCATCAAGGCTGGTCAGCATTCGGGTAGTGTAATCATCAAGGCTGATTCTGCTGCTTTCTTACAGGATTCAGCAACGATCAATCCGGTGTATGCAATCCCCTTCTACATCAACTCCGCGGATGCCGATTCTGTGCCAGGGGCAAAAAGATATACCGTTGTTGCCCTCAAGTATGAGAACATGCTATTTGGTAACTACTGGCATGGTGGGGTAACAACTGTAAAGGATTCTACCGGCAAGGTGGTCAGAACTGTTAATTATTATACAACCATTCCATCCCCTGAGATTAAGATCATGAATTTAAAAACTGTGGCGCCCAACGCTTTGGTGACAAACAAGATCAGTGACCAGGCAGGGTCAATGAAGCTTACCTTGGCCGGCGGTAAGATCACCGTCAGCAGGGCAGCCGGCTCTAAAGTTGATATTCAGCCGGACGGAGAGAGCACTTTCAATGAGTCCAGACTACTTCAGGAAAGGAAGATCATTCTTCGTTACAAGTTTGCCAGCGATGATGGTACGACTTCATATGCGCTGGACACCCTTACATTCCGTAACAGGATACGGGACGGCGTAAATGAATGGCAGGACGAGAATCCGGGGCATTATAAATAAGGCTCTGAGGTGTAAAAAATACCTCAGTCCGGAATAAAAAAAAGTCCCGAATATGCTGCGACTGCATTTCGGGACTTTTTAATTAGAAGCGGTACTGCCAAAATTATTCGCGTAGAATTCCTTTAAGTATTGGCCCGTATGATCCGGGTGGCCCCATAACATCACCATTAATCGGTTCTGGATGTTGAGCCCTTTGACAAGTTTTGATTTCCCTAGTTTATAATATCTCCAATAATTGTCAGGACACTTCTTTCATCAACGCTAACTAAATTACTTCCACTCTTTATCGACACTGGTTTCAAATCTGCATCGGCTGAGGTTTTATATATTTTCAGATTAGAAAGCTTAAAACTCTGCGGCTTGATTTCAATTTCCGCTTTCGTTTGCTGCTCATTGACGATAACAGTCACCAGCTGATTGTTGGCATTTCTATAGGAAGAAACAAGCAAGCCGTTGTCTTCGGCGCTGGTTGCAACATCAACCCGGGTTGCGCCGGGGCGCACAAAACGGCTGTAATTGCCCAATGCCCAAAGGATTTTGGAAGATTGGTAAGCGCCGTCTGTTTTGTTTTTATCGATATAGATCAAACCGTCTTTGTAATTGTAAGCAGAAATGGAAGTCCACCAGTGCCAGGCACTTGCATTGGCATTCACAAGATCATTGTGGATCACTTTGGCTACATACAAGGCCGCATCAATGCCCAGGTCTTTACCATTTCCTTTGATCTCACCTTCATTATCTCCTAAAATGCAATACTCAGACATCCAGTATTGTAAACCTGGAACGGCTTTCATCGCCACCGCCAGATCAAGGCGTTTTTTCGCCGCAGTCCCATACGGTGAGGTTGTAAAATAACTGTGAGCGGAAATGGCCTTTGTTACATTGGATAGGTTGCCAATGTAATCCGGTGAGGTTTGCTTAAAAAATGCATTCACCTGATTTCCCCTGCCTTGTTTGTTAAAGTCGGAGGTAAGGTAATCGATCTGACCGGCTTCTGAGACATTAATTTTAGTTGCTAGATTCTTCTTGATCAGCGCTGCGCTTAATGCGCGGACAATGCCTGCGATTTCATTGTTGTAAAACGGCGTTCCTTCCTGGCCTGCGTCGCTCCAATCCCATTGCGGTTCATTAACCGGACTGATATGGTTAATGGTTACGCCGGTTTTCTTCTGAATTCCGCTCACAACTTCCGCCATGAAATCGGCATAGCGAACAAAATTGTCCGCTGTCAAATTGGGTTTACCATTGTTTGCATACCCTTTTTTGTTCACCGTAAACTGAACCGGCGGGCTATTTGGGAACACCAGAAAGTCATTCACGCCGCGTTGCTTCGCTGCATTCAAAAACCAGACCTGACCGGCTTGTTTGTTCCAATCATAGCTTCCGTCGGTATTCATAAACGATTCCGCACGGCGCCATTCGTCTTTAATGTCGCTGGCGGCTCCCTGCTCGGCTGTGCCGGCGCCGATGTTGAAGCGCCAGAGTGAGAGTGCAATGCCTTTCGGCTGTCCGTCTGCCAACGTGTCGCTGCTGAAAAGCAGATCGGCGATCCCGTTTCTTTTTGCATCAGGCCAGTTTCCTACAAATTGGCAGGCCCAGGCGTCCGAGCCTCCGAAGTGGCTGATGGTCTGGTATGTTTTTCCCAAGTCAATGGTTAATGTAATGGGTTTAACGGCTGGCTTGCTTGCCGGATCTTCCGCCGCGGAGCAGGAAGCGGAAAGAAAGCTGAATATAAGCGCAAAAATTCCTTTGTTAAATTGACTCAAAATCGGAATGGTTTAGGGATGAAAAAAGAGCTGAGCGGAAGCCCGCTCAGCTAACAAGATATTAATACCCGGGATTTTGTTCAAGCCTGTTGTTCGAAGCCTGGATTTCCGAGCGGGGAATGGGCAGCCAGTACTGCTTATCGGTGAAAGATTTGCCGGTTAATGCTTCTTTCAATTTGTAGGTAAATGCATTCCCGCTTTTGCCAATTTCAATCCCGTAAGCAGGAACATTCTCCGTTTGTGGCGCGATTTTCCATCGGCGCACATCATAGTAACGATGTTCTTCAAACGCCAGCTCCACCCGGCGTTCATTACGAATCCGATCACGCATTTGAGCTTGGGTCAGTCCGGCAGGAATCACGGGCATTAACACTCCCGGACGGCGCCTGATCGCATTAATTGCATTGTAAACCGACGCATCGGGACCAGAAGCCTCATTCTGCGCTTCCGCATAATTCAGCAAAATTTCGGCATAACGGAAGTAAATCCAGGTTTGCGTCCCGGCCACATCCCATGGGTTGTCGATCGGCAACGCATCATTCATGAATTTCTTCAGATAATAGCCCGTCTTGGATGTATTCCAATTGGACGGGCCGTCTTTGCTGTCTTTTCCACCTGGCGTGAAAGTTTCGATTGTGCTGCCGCGGTAAGGCGCTCCATTGTAGAGAATGGTCTCGTAAAATCTTGGATCGCGGTTTTTGTAGGGATCCTGTGGATTATAGCTTGTTTTCGGATCGGTGATTTTGGTCCCGTCCATCATTTCGTAATCATTTACAAGATTTTGAACAGGCACATTGCCGCCCCACGCATTGTAACTGTTTGGCCCGTTGGCAATTTCCAAAGTTACGTGACGTGCGCCGTTAGCATACAAGCGTCCAAGAATGATCTCGGGATTGTCATTTGTGATAAATAATTTACCATAACCGCCTGTGTACAGACTGTATTTATTCAAATCCATCACCGCTTTTGCCGCAGCGGCAGCCTGCGTCCAGGTTGCAGCATTGTAAAGCGGGCTTGCACCGTAAAGCAATATTCTGGCTTTTAGCGACAATGCGCCGCCTTTTGTAACGCGGCCCAATTTCCAAACAGCATTGTCATTGTCCAGCGGCAGCAATGCAGCCGCCTCGTCCAGTTGAGAGGAAATGTAATCGATGCCAGCCTTAATGTCTGAGCGGTTGAACAGCTCCATATTGGTCAGGTCATCGCTAAGCTCGTACACTTTATCACCAAGCAAAACCACTTCGCCATAGTTACGCACCAGGTCTTGATAACGGAATGCGCGGAGAAATTGCAGCTCGCCTTTCAATCGGCTTTTTCTACCAGCGCTCATCGGCACCTGGTCAATATTTGCCAGCGCATAATTGATCTCGCGGATGCTTCTGTAACTCCTGCCCCAGATCGTTCCGGCAATCCCGGTGTTTTCAGGAGCAATTTGTCCGCGCTGCACCAGCCAGGTATTGTCATCATTGTTATAAATGGATTCATCCGTCAGAGACGACCACATCGCATATTCAAATCCCCGTCCGAAGCCCGGCAATGTTCCTTCCGCTTCTTTTTCAGTCAAACGCGTTCCCAAATACCGGTTGATCACGTAAGCTTCGAAAAGCACTGAATCGGTAAGAATGGCGGCATCCGAAACCCGGTCCGTAGGTACTACGTCGAGCAAATTCTCCTTACAGCCCACGAACGTCATGGTTGCGGCCAGCAGAAGGGATGCGATAGATATGTTTTTTACTTGCTTTATCATGGTTCAATTTGAATTAAAATCTAATGTTTACACCCAGGTTCAAAATGCGCTGCTGCGGATAGAACTGGCCGCTGGTGCTGTTTCCTTCCGGGTCATAATCTTTCACGCCCGTGATCGTAAAGAGGTTAAATGCACTTGCATACACACGAAGCGAAGCAATTTTCAGCTTGCTCAGAGCATCCTTGGGCAGGGTGTAACCTACTTCGATGTTTTTCAACCGAACAAATGATGCGTTGTCCAGCCAGAATGTGCTGCCATACAAACCGCCATTTACCGAAGACGAAGACCGTGTGTCTACACGAGGATAAGTACCTTCCGGATTAGTCGGGCTCCAACGGTTGTCGGCCCAGCTGCTGTAAAAGTTTCCTACCTGACCAGATTCCGGGAGCACATATTGGCTCACCATTCCTTGTCCGGAGAATACGATCGACGCGTCAAAAGCTTTGTAACCTGCATTGAAAACCATTCCGTATGTCAGAAGAGGCACATTTCCATATGGCGTCCGGGTTTGATCGTCTGCTGTTATTTCGCCGTCTCCATTGTGGTCTTCGTAAATTAGGTCACCAACCTGCGCGCCTTTCAAGTGCGGAAATTTGTCCAGATCAGCCTGTGTGCGGAAGATGCCGATTGAGTTGTAAAGCAGATAAGTGTAAAGTGGGTTGCCGGTTTGGCGCTGGTAATCCAGCACGCCAGGTGCCTCGTCTATAAATACGATTTTGCTTTTGGCGTACGTTACGTTTCCCGAAATGCTGTAACGGAACGTTCCTGCGCGCGAGTAGCCCAATGTGGCTTCTACGCCGGAACTGTTTACTTTTCCAATGTTCTGGTCAGGCACCAATGCGGCTGATCCATAAGGGTTTACGATCCCAGAAGTGTTTGGAATCGATGCATTTCTTGCCGCAAGAATATCGGACCTTTTTTGTTGGAAATAAATGAATTCGAGGTTAAAGTGTTTGAGAAAAACAGCGTTGATACCCAGGTCCATTTTCTTGGCAACTTCCCAGGTAATGTCCGGGTTAGCCAATTTTGTCAGGTCGATCCCGGGCGTGATCACATTGGAGCCCAGCACATATTGGTTATTGAAAGAATAATTGTTGTAATACTGAAACTGGCCCACATTATCGTTACCCAATGAACCATAAGAAGCCCTGAATTTGAGATCATCGATAAAGCTGACGCTGTTTTTAAACCAATCTTCTTCCGAAAGCCGGTAACCTACTGAAACAGATGGGAAAAATCCGAATTGCTTGCCTTTTGGAAAAACAGAAGAACCATCCACACGGGCCTGAATCTCAGCCAGATACTTTTCGCTGAAATTGTAAGCAAAACGTCCGATGAAACTCTTACGCGTAAAATTATAACTGCTTCCTGAGTTGTTTTTATCCGTCGCAGCTGCGCCGCCTTGCGAAAGTTCAGGCGTGGAAACGGTGGGGAAGTTGATGCGGGAAGCGCCGAAGGTTACATTATTGAGCTTGTTTTGCTCGTAAGCCACAAATGCATTCACATTATGCTTGCCAAACTGGCGCAGATAACTCAACCGCAAATTCTGCGTAATGTTGGTAATGTTAATTTGCGTTTGGGTTAATGACGCCGCTCCTGCCGAGCCGCCCGTGACCACCGGTGTGTAGGCCGATGAGGTCTGGTCGTAACCATACAAGGTGTAAGGTGTGCTGAAATTTTTGGTGAAATTGAATGATTTATCGACTGAATAAAAACCGTCTGCCGACAGACCTTCAACAAAAGGCAAGTGGTAAGTAGCCCGTACAATCCCGTTGAAAACCGAGGTTGGATTGCTGTTGATGCCGCCCATATCTGTTCCTAATACAACCGGATTGCTGTTTTCAACACCTGTTGAGTAGTAGCCATTTGGGTAGCGTGCAACAACTGTTGGGTAAGCACGGTAAATGGAACGGAATGTGTTTCCAGCCGACGATACGGGGAACTGCCTGTTTTCCTGACGGCCTGAAAGTGAAAGACTTACTGACAAATCCTTGGTGACATTCGCGTCGATGTTCGAGCGGAAATTATACTGTTTGTACTTGGTTGCACCCTGTTTGTATAAACCATCCTGATAAATCATCCCCATTGAAACATAGTATTTCACATTCTCCGTCCCACCATTGATGCCCAGGTTATGCTGGTTTTGCAAAGCGAAATTTTTCAACGTTTCTTTCTGCCAATCGGTGTTTGGATAATTCAATGGGTCAGAACCGTTGCGGTATTTCTCAATTTCTTCCGCGGTGTAAAACTGGTTCATGCCACCAGCCGGATTATTGTAATAATCGATTTCGTTCAGGATTGTCGCATAGGTAGGCGAATCGGCAAGTTTGGGCAGACGTGTGGGCGATGAAAATCCCTGGTTGAAGCTGTAAGAAATCACCGGTTTTCCGGTTGTCCCCCTTTTTGTAGTAACCAAAATCACCCCATTCGCCGCGCGGCTTCCATAAACCGCAGCCGACGCATCTTTCAGAATGGAAATGCTTTCAATGTCATTTGGATCCAGACGTTCTAAGCCGCCCACCTGACCAGGAATTCCATCTACAACGACCAGCACATCATTGTTTCCGGTCGAAGCAAATCCGCGGATCGTATAGCTTGAACCATCATAACCCGGTTCGCCGCCGCGGTTATTAGCAACAAAACCAGAGAAGCGGCCAGCCAGTGAATTAGAAAGGTTAGGCTGCGGACTCTTCACAATGTCAGCACCTTTTACTTCCGAAACCGAGCCAGTTAATGTTGCTTTTTTCTGCGTTCCGTAACCTACAACGACGATTTCGTCCAGGGTTCTGTCATTAGTAAGTAGCTGCACATCAATCACGCTGCGATTAGTGACCGCAACTTCCTGATTGACATAGCCTATATAGGTGTAAACAAGCGTTCCGTTGCCGTCCGACAGGCTAAGTGAATATTTTCCGTCCACGTCCGTGGTTGTTCCCGTTGAGGTTCCCTTTAGAATGACGCTGGCACCGGGAAGCGTCTCACCGTTATCTGCGGTCACCGTACCCTTCACCACGAAGGTTGTTTGGGCAGTGCTGCACAAAGATATCATGCCGAGCAGGAGCACGAGGATCATTCGCGTGACGCGCACGTTCCCAAGCAATAAGCCGGGAAACGCACTGCTTTTCTGAAAAGATTTCTTCATAAATAGATTGTAAATGAATGATTAATTGGCTGTCTGGTCGAAAATTACGGGGTTAGCAGATTTATAAACCGACCAATCAAAAGTATGATTATTTGTATGTGAGAGACGGGGGACATTTTCACATTAAAGAGGGGGCAAATCAATAACAAAGCCCGGATTCGTTAAAACCCCGGGCTTTTTGATAAAAAACTTGCTACCGTATAGTGTTATTGTGCTATTGTGGCTCAAAAATCTTCAATTATTCAATTTGTTCTGAAAGACGCCCCGGTTCATTTGGACGCTCACATGGAAGGGATTTCTGAACTTCTTGATATATTCGGAAGGCTTCATTCCGAACAATTTGCTGAAGTGCTCGCGGAAATATTTAATGTCGTTGATCCCCACCTGGTAAGACACCTCAGAAATAGTAATGTCGGTAGTTATCAGAATTTGCGCGGCACGGCGCAGGCGCAGGAAACGGATAAATGCATTGGTAGATTGGCCGGAAATAGACTTGATCCGGTTGTAGATGGTGGAGTGGCTCATGCCCAGTTCAGCCGCAAGAACTTTGATCGAAAAGTCGGGATCGGTGAGGTGGTTTTCAACAACGCGGATGCATTCTTTAAGAAAATCCTTGTATTCGGAGGAAATCTTAAAATCACTGGCCTGCAATGTAATCTCGTTGTAAAAATAGCGTTGCAGGTCGCTGCGGTTTTTCAGGATTGCATTCACGCGCGCTACCAGCATTGCTTTGTCAAATGGCTTGCTGATATAATCGTCGGCGCCGCCTTCAATGCCTTTCAGCCGCGATTCCTGCGAAGTGCTGGCAGTTAATAAAACCACCGGGATGTGACTTAATGTTACGTCGGCTTTCATCTGAGCGCACATATCAATGCCGCTAATGCCGGCCATCATCACGTCGCTGATCACAATGTCGGGCATGTGCTTCCGAACAAGTGCGAGCCCATCTTCTCCGTTCTCAGCCTGCAAAAGCTTGAAATCGGCTGCAAATGCTTGTCCGATGTATTGACGAATGTCCGCGTCGTCGTCCACAATGAGCATTGATTTGATGTCGGAACTTAGCTCGTCCATGATCATTTGCTGGCTTGGAATGGTCGTTGAACCAAGCAAAACATCATCTTCTGAAAGCTCCTCTAACAAAACCGAATTGCTTTCTGAGGAATCCGCTTGCGTGTGATTCGCGGACAATGCAGGATGGGATTTAGGAAGGATAACTTTGAATGCAGTGCCTTTCCCCGGCTCCGATTCGAACGTGATTTGGCCGAAGTGACTGTCAACAAATGTTTTGGTAAGATAAAGTCCAATCCCGAAACCACCTTTCGATGGCGAGCGGTTGTCTTGAAATTGGTGAAAAACAGAATACACGCTGTCCCTGGCTTCCTCCGGAATTCCTTGTCCGGTATCCGTTACTGTGATTTCAACCTGCTCATCCAATTCATTGATTTCCATTCGCACGCTGCCGTTTCTGGGCGTGTATTTGATCGCATTGGAGATCAGGTTGAAGAGTGCAATCTCTATTTTCTCGCGATCTGCAACGATCTCAATGCTGTCGTTGCTGCTGTTAAATCGATAGGTAATATTCCTTTGTTCAGCCTGATGCGTAAAATGCTGGAAAACTTCATATGCCAGTTTTGTAATGTTGCAGATCACCGGGTTCAGCTTGTCCGCGTGCAGATCAGCCTTCCTGAATAGTAGTAGCTGATCCACAAGGCTCAAAAGTCTTTTTGCATTTCTGTGAACGACATTCAGGCTTTCCTGATCTGCGCTGCGCTGATCCATCCGTAGTAAAATCTCGCGTACCGGATTGATAATCAGCGTTAAAGGTGTTCTGAACTCGTGAGAAATGTGGGTGAAAAAGGCGAGCTTTTTCTCGTTTAGCTCTTTTTCTTTTTGTTGTCTAGTCCTAAAATAAGTTGACACAAATTCAACTTATTATGGGAAGTGTCTCATTATCAAGAAAGAAGCGTAGTCAGCGTGACTACAATTTAGCCTTTAAATTGTCGGTCATTA
>NZ_JAJUXH010000030.1 GCF_021390245.1 Dyadobacter sp. CY323
CGTTGCTCTGATACTCTCAGAACTCGTCGTTTAGCCGTCTGCTAAACCGTTGTCCCCGATTGGGAGTGCAAAAGTGCAGCATTAATTCTTAACACGCAAGTATTGATGGAAAATATTTTATGCATTTTTTTCTCATAAAATCGTAACCGATTGATAACCAATTTTGTCCGCTTGAAAAATTTTTAAATAATTTTTCCCCATCCCAAGAACACTCATTAACCGGCCTTAACATGCGAATCGACACTTTATACAAAATCTTTTTTAAGTACCACAAACAAAACGGGCTTTTGCTATGAAAGCAAAAGCCCGTTCTTAAAACCTCTCATTATTTACGAACCACAAGCCTCGCAGCTTTCAGGATCGTCTAACGAGCATTGCATATCAGATCTATTATCCCGGGGAACAATAGGTTTTGCATGCTCCTCCGCGTACTGGACGTAGTTTAGCTCCTTCTCAGCGACTACTGCTGTCGCAGGTTCCAGCTGGATCTCTGCTTGCTTGCTTACTGTAAACTGAACCGGATCGGATGCTGCGCGCGTTCTCAGATAGTACATACCCGTTTTTAGCCCTTTTTTCCACGCATAGAAGTGCATGGATGTAAGTTTCCCGAAATTAGCTTCCTCCATAAAGATATTCAGAGACTGGGACTGGCAAATGAAAGCTCCCCGATCAGCAGACATATCCAGCAAACTCCGTTGCTTGATCTCCCAAGCCGTTTTATAAAGCTCTTTAATGTTTTGAGGAATGTTCGGAATAGCCTGAACGGATCCACTGGCGCGAACCAGATTATTCTTCATCTCTTCACTCCAAAGACCCAGCCTCACCAGATCTTTGAGAAGGTACTTATTAACCACAACAAATTCTCCCGACAAAACCCTCCTCACATATATATTAGATGTGAATGGTTCGAAGCATTCATTATTGCCCAAAATCTGACTTGTAGATGCAGTTGGCATAGGAGCAAGAAGTAATGAATTGCGTACACCATACTTTACAACATCTTTTCTCAATTTCTCCCAATTCCAGCGATTGCTATCAGGAGTAACTCCCCACATATCAAATTGGAAAATGCCTTTCGAAATAGGACTTCCGCCCCAGGTTTCATAAGCACCATGCTGCATAGCCAGCTCCATGGAAGCTTCCATCGCCCCAAAGTAAATGGTTTCGAAAACGTCCTTATTCAACTGACGCGCCTCGTCCGAATCAAATGGCATCCGCATCATACAGAATGCGTCGGCTAAACCTTGCACTCCAATCCCGATCGGTCGGTGTCGTTTATTACTTTTTTCGGCCTCGGGAACAGGATAATAATTGAGGTCAATGATTTTGTTAAGGTTACGAGTAATCACTTTCGTAATCGCATGTAGTTTTTCATGATCAAAACGCATGAAACCGTCTTCTCCCTGCTCAACAAACTTTGGTAAAGCAATGGACGCCAGGTTACAAACTGCCACTTCGTCCGGCGCAGTGTACTCGATAATTTCAGTACACAGGTTCGACGACTTAATCGTTCCAAGATTTTTCTGGTTTGATTTGCTGTTTGCATGATCCTTATACAACATATAAGGTGTACCTGTTTCTATCTGCGATTCCATAATGGCGAACCACAGATCCTGCGCTTTAATAGTTTTACGGGCTTTCCCTTCCAGTTCATATTGCTCGTAAAGCTTTTCGAACTCTTCGCTATGCGTGTCCGAAAGTCCGGGGCATTCGTGCGGACAGAATAACGACCATGTATCGTTTGCTTCGACACGTTTCATGAATAGGTCAGGAATCCATAATGCATAGAAAAGGTCACGTGCTCGTTGTTCCTCTTTTCCGTGATTCTTTTTAAGATCCAGGAAATCGAAAATGTCGGCATGCCAGGGTTCCATATATATGGCAAACGATCCTTTGCGTTTTCCACCTCCCTGATCCACATACCTGGCTGTATCGTTAAAGACACGCAACATTGGTACAATCCCATTAGACTGCCCGTTTGTACCTTTAATATAAGAACCTGTCGCACGAACATCATGAATGCTCAAACCAATACCGCCAGCCGATTGAGAAATCAATGCGCAGTTTTTGAGTGTATCATATATTCCATTAATGCTGTCCTCCTTCATGGTCAGCAAAAAGCACGATGACATTTGCGGTTTCGGAGTGCCTGCATTGAACAAGGTAGGCGTTGCATGTGTAAACCATTTTTCAGACAGCAAATGGTATGTTTCTATGGCAGACTGAATGTCTTCCTGATGAATCCCTACAGCCACACGCATTAACATATGCTGCGGACGCTCAACTATTTTGCCATCAACTTTAAGTAAATATGATTTCTCAAGGGTTTTATAGCCGAAGTAATCGTAGGCATAATCGCGATCATATATAATGGTAGAGTCAAAAAGTGAAGCATTCTGGCGGATCACTTCATAGACTTCTTTTGAAATCAAGGATGCATTTTCTCCCGTCTTCGAGTCTATATATGTATAAAGACGTTTCATTGTTGCCGAAAAAGACTTCAATGTATTCTTATGAAGATTTGAGATCGCAACACGAGCTGCGAGAATCGCATAATCCGGATGTTTGGTAGTCATGGAAGCCGCAGTTTCGGCAGCCAGATTGTCCAATTCGGCGGTAGTTACTCCGTCGTAAATTCCTGATACAACCTTTTTCGCAACTTCTACCGGCTGAACGTATTTTGAATCGAGGCCGTAGCTGAGTTTCTCAATGCGGGCAGTGACCTTGTCGAATTTTACTGATTCGCGGCGACCGTCACGCTTTATTACATACATAGACATACAATATGTTGTTTATTAGGAAGTTAGTGATGTTAAATCGGGATTGCACTCGGGGACGGTTTTGGTAAAAACCTCTTGAAATAACATTAAAATAATCAGATTCGCAACCAGTATTTAAGCTAGCAATTCCAGTTTATAGGGATAATCCAAATTAAGAAATCGTTAAGAATCTTATACCTAGTTATTTAGAACAATTTAGCATTGAAGAGATTCTACAAATAATTTTTGAGGACATCAGATATAAAAATTTGTAAACTTTTTTTTAACACATTCTCAAAAATCAACAAAACAACAGCACAAACCATTCTGAAAATCAATAGATTATAGACAAGATATTATTTGTATAAATTCCAAAGTTGTAAACTTTTATTTATTTAGCTAAAAATTTCCTTTACAAAAATTATCATTTCCGATTCATAACTACTTGTACCATGAGCCAAGACCATATCCCCGAAACGCGGAGAGAATTTATTAAAACATCATCCGGAATCATTGCCGGACTGGCAACCGGAGGTTTATTCGGAGATGCATTTGCAACACCTGTTATAAAACCCGATTATTCGATCCCGCTCGGTGTTTATGCCGGGTACAGCAAGGCTTCATTTTTGAAAGAATCGGGTTGCACTTATATAGAGGAGTCCGTAACCGGATTTCTGATACCAGAAGGTGGGGACGAAATGTATGAAAAGAACCTTGAACAACTTCATCAAAAGAATTTCCCCATTAAGTCTTACGTGATCCTGCTGCCCGGCAGTTTAAAAACTCTAGGTCCGGATGCAAATCATGAAGCCATTTTGCAGCGCACCGAGCTGGTACTTAAAAGAGCAAAAGAATGTGGTTCTCAATATGTCGTATTTGGAAGCGGTGCTTCAAGGGTTATCCCGGACGGTTTTGACCGCGCCACAGCGAAAGCCCAACATATTGATTTAACCAGAAAAATGGCCCCATTAGCTGAAAAATATGGCGTTACAATTGCTGTCGAACCTCTAAATCGCGGAGAAACCAATTTTATCAACAGTCTGGCAGAAGGTGTTGAGATTGTGGATGCCGTTAAAAGTAAATCCGTTAAGCTCCTGTGCGACATTTATCATATGCTAAAGGAGGATGAACCGGCCACTGAAATCGTGAAGTATGGGAAGCATATTGTCCATTGCCACATTGCTGAAAAGGAAAACCGTACACCTCCCGGAGTAAAAGGGGATGATTTCAGACCTTACCTAAGTGCCTTAAAGAAAATCAATTATAAAGGCGGGCTTTCCATTGAATGTTTCGTTTACACTGATTTCGATAAAGAAGCTAAAAGAGGTATTGAGGTATTGAAACAGCAGTTAAGTGAAGTTTGACGCCCATTTGCTTATGTATCAAAGTAATATTGAAAAAGATACCGGTTCAATCTTGGTTTACAAAAGAAGAATTTTTACTTTTGCAATCCTTTTTGAGAATTGTATCGAACACATAATAGCATATACCAATGAAAAAAGATATTCATCCCAAGTATAGAGAAGTAGTTTTCTGGGATCTATCAAGCGATTTCAAATTCATTACGCGTTCTACCATAGAGACTACTGAAAACGTAACTATGGAAGATGGCAAAACGTATCCGGTTTATAAAGTGGAGGTTTCATCGCAATCACACCCATTTTATACTGGCAAAAATGTACTTGTAGATACAGCAGGCCGTGTTGACAAGTTCAGAAAACGTTACGGAAACAAAGAAGCTTAATAGTCGATTAGCTGTTAGCATTTAGCTGTTAGCTATATTTTCTGGTAAGATTTAAAAGAAGCAGTCTCTTGCTAATGCATGAAGAGACTGCTTCTTTTTTTGTGCTAACCAATAAAATGACCGAACTTTGGTCGCACATTCTGCACATAATATGTCTGAAATTATTCTGTTTGACGACCCTACGCTACGTACCCGGTTATTGCCTTTTACATACACCCGACCAGTTGCCAAAATCCGCTGTGGCATTCATACCATTGATGAAAAATGGACCAGTTGGCTTAATGCACCAGTTTCATTTCAGACAGAATCGTATCTTCATTCTAAATATCCGGCACGCACTTCGACAGTCACTACCTTCATTAATGGTGGTCTTTTGCCTGACAGAGAAATAGTCGAGGTAATCCAGCAACTGGAAGTGGAGTCTGCATTAGTTTCTGATCAAAATGAGGTCTTAGCCGTCAGGACCGCATTGCCGTGGAATCCCGCAACTAGTATAAATACGTTTAATTTATCGATCCATTCATCGCCTGCCACACTGATTCGTAATGTCTGGGATATATTCTCTTTGAATGGCCCACAGATCAAGGCCGATTTTGAAAGGATAACCAAAGGAAGAATCTCAGAAGCAATTTCTGATCCTTACACCCATTATTACAATGCAGCGCAAATCTTCATTGAGCCAGGCGCGGTGATCAAAGCCTCCATATTAAATGCTGAAACCGGGCCGATTTATATTGGTAAAAACGCGTTGATACAGGAGGGGTCGATGATCCAGGGACCTTTTGCAATCGGTGAAAATTCGGTACTTGCACAAGGAACTAAAATCCGACCTAATACCACGGTGGGACCATTTAGTAAAGTCGGCGGCGAAGTGAGCAATTGCGTTGTTTTTGGTTATAGCAACAAAGGCCACGACGGCTATCTCGGAAACTCAGTCTTGGGTGAATGGTGTAACCTGGGAGCAAATACGAACAACTCGAACCTGAAAAATGACCATAGTCCGGTTAAACTGCATAGCTATGAAACCAATGCATTAACGGATACTGGCCTGATCTTCTGCGGTTTAATGATGGGCGACTACTCAAAAGCCGGAATATCGACGATGTTCAATACGGGCACGGTCACCGGAGTCAGCGCCAATGTCTTCGGAGGAGGATTTCAGGCCAAGCATATTCCTTCGTTTTCATGGGGCGGGGCGGCTGAGGGAATTTCAGAATATCGACTTGAGAAAGCATTGACGGTTGCAAAAGATACTGTCCGGAGAAAAGGAATAGAATTCAGTGAAACGGATGAAGCGATTCTGAGATCTGTGTTTGAACAAACGCAGAACCAACGGGCAATTTTTGAACATTAACCCGGTCCGGGGACAATTTAATTTTAAACATCGTGCTTTTAAAAAATATACCGGGACAAGAAAGTATCAAATCTATACTGAGACGCTCGGTACAAAATAGCCATTTGGCTCACGCTCAGCTTTTTGACTATCCGGCGGGTGGCGGCGGACTAGCGATGGCCCTGGCATTTGCCACCTATATAAACTGCGAGAACCGAAATGAGGACGATTCTTGCGGCGTTTGTGCATCCTGTGCCAAGATGAGCAAACTGATCCATCCGGACTTTCATTTCATTTTCCCGATTGCGACATCCAAAAAAGTCGACGGAAAAACCAGCGAAGCCTTTCTCCCATTATGGCGGTCATTTTTGCTCGAAAATCCATATCGCATTTTACCGGACTGGCTGGATCACATTGGTGCCGATAATAAGCAAGGGAATATTTCTGTGGAAGAAGCCCGCGGGATTTTGAAAAAGCTTTCGGTAAAAGCATATGAGGGTGAATATAAAATCCTCCTGATCTGGAAACCGGACATTATGAATGCTTCTTCATCGAATGCGATTCTTAAAATCCTGGAAGAACCACCTGAAAAAACGCTTTTCCTTTTGGTTAGTGACCAGTCCGACAAGTTGCTGACGACCATTATTTCACGCACACAACGCATTACGATCCCCGCATTTACCGATAAGGATGTGCGGACGTTTCTTGCAGACCATCAGATTAGTGTGGGTACTGCTAATCAAATCACCTATCTGTGCGATGGTAACTTTTCGGAAGCATTAAAACTTGCCAAAGAAAATGAAGACGATCGTTCAGGCTGGTTTGCAGCTTGGATGCGTTCCTGTTACAAATATGATGTATCGCATTTGGTGAAGTTGGCCGACAATTACGATGTAATGAATAAAGAAAGGCAAAAAGGCCTTTTGGAATACGCATTAAGGTTGTTCCGCGACATGCTGGTTTGGACACATGGAGCTGGCGAGCTGCTTCGGGTTCCGGATGAGGAGCTTACATTCGTTCAGAACTTTTCAAAAAGTGTTAATTTTGATTCACTCGAAAAAATGATCGATCAGGTAAATACTGCCTGTTATCATATTGAACGCAATGTTCGCGCCAAAATGGTTTTTCTGGACCTCTCCCTGACACTTGCTCAATTCTTCCAACGCAGATGAAACAGTCTTTACAGATTATCGGGGCGACAGATATTGCGGATTTGCCCGAGCTCGACTGGTTTAATGTACCCGTCCGGATCGATTCGGGCGCGACTACTTCTGCCATTCATTGTTCGCGGGTTAGGATTGTGAAAGAAGGAAATGAAGACCGTCTTCAGTTTTACCTCGACAAAAAGAAAGGCGCACCTCAGCAATCGTTCATTATTTCAGACTTCAAAGAAACGATAGTCCGAAATTCGTCAGGGAAAGAAGAAAAGCGATATGTAATCAAAACGCGGATCACATTATTTGGAAAAAAAATACGGACAGAATTCTCACTGGCCAACCGCCGCAAAATGACCTATCCTATTTTACTCGGCCGAAAATTGCTTAAAAACCGGTTTTTAGTGGACGTTTCACAAAAAAACCTTTCAGCGTCAAAGCATTCGTCCGGATCTGTTCGTTCCAAAGGCAAGAATTTAAGTAAACCCGCCTGATACCCGACCATTTTATTTATCAACAAACTATGAAAATCGCCGTATTATCCACTAATCCAGACCTTTATTCAACGAGGCGACTGGTGGAGGCAATCAAGCAAAAAGGTCACAAACCTGTGGTTATCGATCACGTTAAATGCTTTGTGATGATTGAAGGGGAAGATCCCTCCATCTTATATAAAGGAAAAAAGGTAACGGGAATTGACGCTGCAATCCCGAGAATAGGTACCTCGGTGAGCTCATTCGGATGTGCGGTGGTACGTCAGTTTGAATTGATGAAAGTGTTTACTACCGTCAAATCGCAAGCCATTTTGCGGTCCAGGGATAAGTTGAGAAGTATGCAGGTACTGGCAAAATCGGGCATTGGAATACCAAAAACCGTATTTGCGAAAAATCCGGCCCAGGTCAATGAGCTGATTCACCTCGTGGGCGGACCGCCGGTGGTTATTAAGCTACTGGAAGGAACGCAGGGTGTCGGTGTTGTGCTTGCGGAAACGATCAAAGCTGCCAAATCCACCATTGAAGCTTTTTACGGGTTACGTGCGAACTTCTTAATCCAGGAATACGTCGCGGAGTCGAAAGGAGCCGATATTCGTGCGTTTGTAATTGGTAATAAGGTTATTGCAGCAATGAAGCGGCAGGGCGCGGAGGGCGATTTCAGGTCGAATTTGCACCGGGGAGGCGAAGGAAGCATGATTGAACTCACGCCGGAAGAAGAACATACGGCCATTGCTGCTGCAAAAGCATTAGGCGTAAAAATTGCGGGAGTGGATATGCTCCAATCCGAACGAGGACCGCTGGTCATGGAGGTCAATTCGTCGCCGGGATTGAGGGGTATCGAAGAAGTGAGTGGAATTGATATCGCATCTTTGATTATAAGTTATATTGAAGACAAGATTGTTACCGATGAAGGTGACACGGTCGGAGTTTGAAACAAAAGCTTTTGAGTAATGCATATAAAAATTGGAACACGCGGAAGCAGGCTCGCTTTATGGCAGGCATATTACGTGGAAGAACTTCTGCAAAAAGGTGGAGTAGAAACGGAAATCGTCATTATTGAGACAAAAGGAGATAAAATACTGGACCGATCACTTTCCAAAATCGGCAGCAAAGGCGTTTTTACCCAGGAACTGGAAGATCAGCTTTTGAATGGCTCCATTGATATCGCTGTCCACAGCGCGAAAGATCTGCAGTCGCAACTCGACGATTCATTTGAGCTTATTGCTTTTACAGAACGCGAACAAGCCAATGATGTTCTTGTAAGTAATAAAACATCCCTTTCTCTCAAATCGGGCGAAACGTTCGTGGTAGGAACTTCGTCAACCCGGCGGGTCGCCATTTTAAAACACTTTTATCCGCACATTAAAACCGTAGATATGCGGGGAAACCTGCAAACACGTCTGAGAAAACTGGAAGAAGGGCAATGCGATGCATTACTGCTGGCATATGCCGGTGTTCACCGCATGAAATATGACGATAAGATTGCCGAGCATTTACTTTTGGATGAATTCACTCCTGCCGTCGGACAAGGTAGTGTAGCCATTGAATGTTCCATTTCATTAGCTGACGACAAGAAAACGAAACTAAAAGATCTTCTTAATCATTCGGATACAGAAATTTGCCTGCGTACCGAGCGAGCATTCCTGAAACGGTTGCAAGGTGGCTGCAGTATTCCGGTTTTCGCATTGGCAACGTTACATCACGAACAAATCGACATTTCCGGCGGCATTGTCAGCCTCGACGGGAATGAGCTCATCCGGCGAACCCAGAGTGGATCCATATCTTTCCCTGAGGAACTGGGAACCGCATTGGCAGACGAGTTGCTGGACGCAGGTGCAGACAAGATTTTGAGGGAGATCAAAGAAATCAACCAAAACAATTAAGCGAAAATCGCCCCAGCAAAAAAGCCCGAATCGACAACCGATCCGGGCTTTTTTGATATAATAGATCATTACTTATTCTTTCTTTGGCAGCGAATCAGCCGGTGTGGCTGGCTTCGCAGGAGCAGTAGTCGAATCCTGTCTGATCGGCGTCACCGGAAGCGCAGGTCTTGCAGTGCTGTCTGGTCTCAATGTCGAATCAGTCGGTGTTACCGTAGGTCTTACCGTTGAATCAGTAGGCATTCCAGCTGGTTTCGCTATCGAATCCGGGCGCGTAGAATCAGGTCTCATATTCGGATTTCTCATTGTTGAATCCGGTCTCATTCCTGAACGCATTGGCATTCCCTGGCCCGCAGGTCTTGCTGTACTGTCAGCGCCAGCCGGCCTCGCACCTTGTGGCCGCCCGCCAGGAGCACCAGCGCCACCCACACCTTGTGGTCTGATCGCAGGAGTTGCAGCAGGCGTTGCATTCTGCGTACCGCCGCCGGCATCACCCATACCGCCACCACCATCACTTTTCTGGTCATCGTTGTTAACCGACTTTCTTCTACGGGTCTTTTGTTCAACGAAAGTCATTTTACCTAAACGGTATGAGAAATTCAACCTGAAACCTCTGTTAAACAGATAGTTAGTATTTGTCTGAGTAAATGTCCTCGAATCAAGTTCGGTCTTCATTTTGAATGAAGGAGCCAGGAAGTTCTCCATTCCAAACCCAATGCTTCCACGTTTGTTTTTGAAATCCTTTTTAACTCCCAGATCGTACATTCTGAAACCTGCCTGTGTTCCCTGCAACTGGACATCCCGGCCACGTACAAAACCGCCGGCTTGTAAGCCCCAGCCATTTTTAATCGTCAAACCGGTCCTGAAACGTCCGCTGACAACGATACCGCTGTTGTTTGATTGCAATGAAGGGTCCGGACTGTTATTTTTCAGATTAGCATAATAGGCATCAAATCCGCCGCCAACCTGCCATCTTTTAAACAAGGTGATATTACCGAAGACATTCACCCCGTAATTTTTCTTATCCCCGATATTTCCATAAGTCGTAGAAATGACGCCGAGACTATCGGTAGTACGGATGCTTTCAATGGAGTTGTTGGTAAAACGGGCAAATCCGGAAACATTCACATAAAGCGTGTTTTTGAAAAAGCTTGTTCCCACTTCCACCTGGTCGGTAAGCTCAGGATCAAGGTTTGGATTACCAAAAGAAACATTTTTAGGGTTTGATGAATTGATATTTGGGTTCAAAAACTGGATACCCGGACGTTGCAATCTCCGGTTATAGCCCAGTTTGATCGTTTGCCCTTTTCCAAAAGTCTGAGACAAGTTCAGGCTGGGAACCAGATTACTATATGCCGGCAAGGCCAGTTTACCTTGCTCCCCCAGAGTTGCGTCGATGCTCGTGTATTCATACCGCGTTCCAGCCTTTATCGTAAATCGGCTTTTAGTTGTGTAAGTATATGAAAGATATCCGGCAGCCACGTTCTGATCATAATCCAGCGCGCTGGTCGGGCGGGCTGCGATTAGTCCCCCGTATTGGATATTACTTACAACCTGACGGAAAATTCCTTTTCCTCCGAATTCGAAAAGCTGATTTTCTTTGATTGGAGTCTGATAATCAATCTGAACGGTACTTTCCTGATTGTGACTATTGTTGTCATTCAATTCCGATCCCAGCAATTCTCTTGTACTCACACCACTCAGGTTAAAAACATTCGCGGTATAATCGTTTGTGCGGTTATTGCGGCTGAATTGGGTTGAAATGCTCAATTCCTGCTGTGGCTTGCTCAGCGTTTTAATGTAATCAATATTAACATCCCAGGTTCCCGACAAATCCTTTGAATTCACATCTCTGAAAGTATTTTTAATGGCTCCGGTTGCAGGCGTGTCGAATGTCGACAGCTCCTGCGTATTACGCTGGTTACGCATTCCATAACGTACGCTGGCTGACAATGAAGTTTTCGAATCAATTTCATAATCCCATCCAAAATTGTATGAACCGAAAGCCATTTTGTTTTGTGATTCGCTGGTTTGACGAACTGAGAAATTTTCGATTTTTCCAACCTGTAAGTTTTCAGACTTACCTGGCATATTGTAGTTAAACCGGCCAAACCCGCCCAAACTGAAACCCATTTTCCCAACCCTGTAATTTCCTCTCAATCCCAGGTTCGAACCTCTGTTACCGATACCGGTGTCGAGATTAAGTGTTCCACCCTGTATCGTACTTTTCTTCGTCACAATG
>NZ_JAJUXH010000031.1 GCF_021390245.1 Dyadobacter sp. CY323
CTACCGATTTGATCATGTCGGCCGGAATTTGTCTTAATGCATCCGCAACGCTGGTGGCAATAATGGTAGATGGCTTATTATTGATCAAAACCCGGACATTGGAACTTCCTCTCAATGAAACATTTCCATCCAGGTCCACCGTCAGCATCGGTACCTTTTTCATAACATCCGAAGCATCGCCACCTTTACTGGTGATATCTTTTTCCGCATTGTATACCAAACGGTCCACTTTTTCTTCAATGAGCTGGGCCATTCCTACTACCTCCACTTCATTCAGCTGAACCACATCCGGGGCTAATGAGATCGACCCAAGATCCAGTTCGGTACGTCGGTCAATTTTTACATCGGCGATGGTTTTTGTTTTATAACCAATAAATGAAATAAGGATCTTAAAATTTCCCGATGCCACTTTCGTCATCGAAAATTCGCCTTTTTCATCGGTTGTCGTACCGTCAATCGGATTATTTGATTTTACATCAACCAGAGCCAACGCCGCAAATTCAACGGGCTTTTTGCTCACAGAGTCAATCAAAATACCTTTGATTTTCCCCGTTCCTTTTGGCGTATCCTCTGCGGTACCCGGAATAACGGTTTGGCGTTGTCTGTCGCCACCCCGCTGATCACCTCCGAATCCGCCACCACCGCGGCTACCACCTCCCCCGCCGCCGCCACCCGGAAACTGGGCGTATGACGCGGATGCGATGACGGTCATTACTATAAGAATTGCTGATTGTAAACTACGTTTCATGGTTGGGTTGTATTATCGTGTACTTTTCGAATTTCAAAGTAACTACCAATTGGATTGAGAAAAAAAGGGAATAGATGGAACAGGGGAATGTACCGATCAATAGGACATTTAACACGATTAAGAGGCGATCGGAATGGATGAAAATAACCCGTAACATGCTATTAGACAACCAGATTGTATCTAGAAGTAACATTAAGCCAAATTCGGGCAGTAGTAGATAAGTGATTAATAGATTGCAGAAGTGGATCGGTCGGTATTTAAGGAACTTTGATCGATTGCAATAGGTGTTTTAATAAATTCCCTGTAAGATTGTGATTAGAATAATGTGACTTTATCGCATTAATAACTAACTAATTTATAAATGGATACGCGTGCCGCTAGAAAATACCCGCCGTTGATCTTACATCTTCTTGGATGGAGCTTTCTCGCTCTGTTCCTGATGTGGCAACCATTGAGCTGGCAGATTGTGTTTCCTGTTTCTTTCTGGATTAAACAGGCTGTTTTACTGGCCCTCCTTATTTCCGCATTTTATCTCAATTACTATATCTTGTTCCCCAGGTACCTGGCAAAGAACCGCTATTTTAAATTCATTATCCTGAATATAGTATCCGTAGTACTGCTGGCTTTTGTGATGGAGCGCGTGAAAATCCTTATCCATCACGGAGAACAGATGGATCATGCATTCCGGATGGCGCGGGAAGCAAATGGGGAGAAGAAGCATCAGGAAAAGCTGGACAATTTCGCATTGCTCACTGCATTGATGATCATTGGTTTGAGTACCAGCGTTGCTGCGGTTAAGAATGCGCAGCAAGACAAACATGACAGACAAAATCTTGAAAAAGAAAAGATTAACTCCGAGCTCTCCTTTCTGAAAGCGCAAATCAATCCGCATTTCTTTTTTAATACACTTAACAATATTTATGCATTGACGGTGATCGACGTGGAGGCTTCGCGGGAGGCATTGCATAAGCTGTCGCGTATGATGCGCTACGTATTGTACGAAACGCAGCACGGGACCGTCTTGCTGAGTCAGGAAATTGCTTTTGCGCAGGATTACATTCAGTTAATGCAGCTCCGGCTTACAGATAAAGTGACCGTACATCTCGATCCGCCCAATCCGCTCCACGATGTTAGCATTGCGCCGATGTTGTTTCTGCCATTCATTGAGAATGCATTCAAACACGGTGTCAGCGCGGTTCAGCCAAGCCGTATCGATATTCAGATCCGCCAGGAATCACATAAGATTTTTGTGGAGGTAAAAAACACTTTGTTTACCGATAAACGGGCAGTTCTGGACGAAAGTAATGGCATTGGCCTGGCTAATACCCAGCGTCGGCTCGACCTGCTTTATCCTGGAAAATACCAGCTGGAAGTGACGGAAAACAAGGAAGAAAAAGAATTTGAAGTTCACTTAGAATTAGAAACTGCATGAGTGCATTGGAATGCATCGCAGTCGATGATGAGCCACTTGCATTAGGCCTTGTCTGCGCATTTATTGAAAAAACCCCTTTTTTGTCCCTGGCCGGAAGATATTCGAGTGCGGTTGAGGCTTTGCAAGCGATTAACACAAAGCAACTTGATGTCATTTTTCTGGACATTCAAATGCCGGACCTTACTGGAATTGAACTTGCCCGGATACTAGAGAAAGCCGGAAACCGAGCGCCCAGGATCATTTTTACGACTGCATTTAATCAATACGCATTAGACGGTTTCCGTGTCGATGCGATAGACTATCTCCTAAAACCCTTTAACTATGAAGAGTTCCTCCGGGCCGCAACCAAGGCGCAAGCCTACGCGGAGCTTCTTCAAAAAGCGTCGGCAGCTGCTTTCCCCGAAACGAAGGATGAGTATTTGTTTCTGAAAGTCGAGTACCAGCTTGTCCGCATCGCTTATGACGACATCCTGTATATGGAGGGACTTAAAGATTATGTGAAGGTCCACCTCAAATCGGACCCGAAACCGATCCTTTCACTGACCAGTCTGAAAGCGTTGGAAGAAAAACTTCCAGCAATCAAATTCATGCGTGTTCACCGGTCTTTTATTGTAAATCTGGATAAAATCGGCGCGGTAACCCGAAATACGATACAGATCGGACCTACCACCATTCCGGTGAGTGATCAGTACAAAGACTTATTTAACCAGTTTCTGAGCAAATGGATGTGATTGAATCTTGCAGGTGAGTTATTTCAACTCTTCCTGCAAGAAATATCCTGTATAGCTTCCCTTCACTTTTGCAACTTTTTCAGGCGTTCCTTCGGCGATGATCTTACCGCCTTTCGCCCCGCCTTCCGGGCCCACATCAATCACATAATCAGCCACTTTGATTACGTCCATATTGTGCTCGATGATGAGAATGGTATTTCCTTTTTCAACGAGTTTGTTCAAGACATTCAGCAAATGCCGGATATCCTGGAAATGCAATCCCGTAGTCGGCTCGTCCAGAATGTAAAGCGTTTTTCCGGTATCGCGTTTTGAAAGTTCTTCCGAAAGCTTAACGCGCTGCGCTTCTCCACCCGAAAGTGTAGTAGCGTGTTGGCCAAGCGTAATGTAACCCAGACCAACATCGTTGAGGGTCTGAACTTTTCTTAAAAGTCGTGGCTGATTCTCGAAGAATTCGAGCGCGGTCTCCACCGTCATATCCAGAATATCCGCGATGGATTTTCCTTTAAACCGCACTTCCAGCGTTTCACGGTTAAATCGCTTTCCTTTGCAGGTTTCGCAATTGATATGGACATCAGGCAAGAAATCCATTTCAATTTTCTTCATTCCCGCACCTTCACAATCTTCGCAGCGTCCGCCTTTGACATTAAATGAAAAACGTCCCGGTTTGTATCCGCGGATTTTGGCTTCCGGTAATTCGGCAAAAAGTGTCCGTATATCAGTAAATAAATTGGTATAGGTAGCCGGATTCGAACGTGGCGTCCGCCCGATCGGCGATTGATCTACCTCAATCACCTTATCAATATGTTCCAGCCCTTCAATGGATTTGTAAGCCAATGGCTCACGTCGCGATTTATAAAAATGGTGGTTCAATAACGGAAACAGTGTTTCGTGAATCAGCGACGACTTGCCGCTTCCACTCACACCGGTCACGCAGATCATCGTGCCCAGCGGAATAGACATACTGACATTTTTAAGATTATGCCCCGTACATCCTTTCAAGGTAATGGTATCCCCATTACCCTTTCTGCGTTTTTTAGGTACCTCAATTGCTTCTCGGCCACTGAGATATTCAGCAGTCAATGATCCGTTTTTCAGAAAAACCTCGGGACTTCCAGCTCCCACAACATTTCCTCCATGACGGCCCGCACCTGGTCCGATATCCAGAATATAGTCGGATGCCAGCATCATATCTTTATCATGCTCAACAACCAAAACCGTATTCCCAAGATCGCGGAGACTCTTTAATGAGTTGATCAGCCGGACATTGTCCCGCTGGTGCAGACCAATGCTGGGCTCATCCATAATGTAAAGAACACCCGTAAGCTGGGTACCAATTTGCGTCGCTAGCCGGATCCGTTGCGCTTCACCTCCCGACAACGTCCGCAATGCGCGGTTCAAAGTCAGGTAATCCAATCCTACATCAAGCAAAAACCCTACCCGCTTCCGGATTTCTTTCAAGACCTCGTGACCAATTGCCCGCTGACGTTCTTCTAAACGATCTTCTAGGTTTACCAGCCAGTCAGCCAGCACACGTATATCGCTGTCAGACAGTTCAGAAATATCTTTTTGATCAATTTTGAAATGAAGAGATTCCTTCTTCAGTCTCTTGCCCTGGCATTCCGGACAGGTTTGGGTCACCATGAAATCTTTTAGCCAATCCTGGATTTTCTCATTCCCTGATTCCTGCTGTCTTTTCAGGAAATTAATGATGCCGTCAAATTTCGTCTCCCATTCCGTTCCCGGATACTTTTTGGAAGGTACGGCTACCGCATCTTCACTTCCATAAAGAACCAGTTTCACCGCTTCTTCCGGAAACTTATCCAGCGGTGTCTGCAATGTGATCTTAAAAGGTTTGAGTAACACCTCCAATTGTTTGAAAATCCAGGCATCCCGGTATTCACCCATCGGCGCGATCCCGCCTTTGCTGATGCTCAGTGACTTATCCGGCATAATGGATTCTTCCGTAATCTCCTCGACCATTCCCAAACCCTGGCAGGTAGGACACCACCCATATGGCGAGTTAAATGAAAACGCATTGGGAGCAGGGTCATCGTAGCTGATCCCCGACTCCGGGTCCATCAGGTTTTGAGAAAAATAGTACGTTTCGCCTTTTGCGTCCAAAACCATTAATGCGCCTTTTCCCTGTTTGATGGCCGTCGCTACAGACTGGCTCATGCGATAGCGGGACTGCGAATCCTCCTCTTCTTTTTTAGGGATAATGCGGTCAATCACAATTTCGATATCGTGAACCTTGTAACGGTCGAGCTGCATTTTGGCTGTAATATCCTGAACCTCACCGTCTACACGTACCTTCGTATAGCCCATACGGGTTATTTGTACAAACAACTCCCGGTAATGTCCCTTCCTTCCTTTAACAACCGGAGCAAGCAACACGATCTTTTGTCCTAAAAACTGCGTCATAAGCTGATTTACGATCTGATCCTGCGATTGCTTGATCATCCGCCGGCCCGTCACATAAGAATATGCCTCGCCTGCTCGTGCATATAAAAGCCTTAAAAAGTCATAGATTTCCGTTACTGTCCCCACCGTAGACCGTGGATTGCGCGAAGTGGTTTTCTGCTCGATACTGATTACCGGCGACAACCCGCTAATTTTATCTACGTCAGGTCTTTCCATTTCACCGATAAACCCTCTGGCGTACGACGAAAAGCTCTCCATATATCGCCGTTGCCCCTCCGCATATATCGTATCAAATGCCAGCGAGGACTTTCCACTCCCGCTTATTCCCGTCACCACAACCAGTTTATTACGTGGAATATTGACGTCAATATTTTTCAGATTATGCTCGCGCGCACCTTCTACTTCGATTAAATCCTGACCCGCAAGTTCAGTTGCATTCAAATGTTCCAAGATAAAATTTGGATTAATTGCACAGTTAGTAAAAGCTCTCCTAAATCTTTAACCCCAAAATTAGGTGTTGAGTTGCATAAAATTTGTGTGATTTTCGATCAGATTTTCCAAATCATTTATTGCAATTTCTCAAGACTGCCTGTTAAGATGCAAACGTTTGCACGTTTGCACATAAATGAGAATAATAAAATATGTAACCCTTAGTATATTTATAATAAATACCCCAAAAATACTTTTTGAAACACCGTTTTGTCAGCACAATGTGTATTTTTGATATTATCTTGATAATTACTAATACATTCTTAACATTTTAACTTCCCTATTTTATGAAACAAAATTTACGAGTCTTACTGACTTCCGTAACACTATTCCTATGTGCATTGCTGAGTGTCAGTGTCACATATGCGCAGGACAGGCAGGTTACTGGAAAAGTATCTTCCACTGCCGACGGGGCGGGAATTCCAGGAGTAAACGTACAGTTACGGGGCACTAACACAGGAACTGTTACAGATGCTGAGGGCCGGTATTCTATTGAGGCCAAAGGAGCGGATGCCGCGCTCGTATTTTCTTCCATTGGTTATATCAAACAGGAAGTTGTAGTGGGTGCGAAATCCGTTATAGACATCAGTTTATCGGATGATATCAAAAGCCTGACCGAAGTTGTTGTAACCGGTTATGCTTCCCAGCGCAAGCAGGATATTACAGGTGCAGTATCCGTAATCAGCCCGAAAGAGCTCACAGCAGTACCTGCCGCGAGTGTTACTCAAATGCTTCAGGGCCGTGCAGCGGGTGTTACAGTTGGAAATGACAACTCCCCCGGCGGCGGTACCATGGTTCGTATCCGTGGTTTTGGATCGATCAATAACAACAGTCCATTATATGTAATTGACGGAGTCCCCACACAGGGGACCCTCAACCAGCTTAACCCGAACGACATCGAGTCAATGCAGGTTTTGAAGGATGCTTCTGCGGCTTCCATCTATGGTGCACGTGCTGCCAACGGTGTTGTGATCATCACTACGAAAAAAGGCAAGCCAGGTGAGCCAAACATTACATTTGACTTTTACACAGGTACACAAAGACCCGGTAAAATGCTGGATCTGCTGAATACCAAGGAATTAGGACAATATCTTTACGAGTCCGATCTTGGAGCTGGCAAGAACCCGTCAGCTACTTCTCCCTCAGTTCAGTATAAGTTTGATGAAAATGGTAATCAGACCATTGCTGATTACATTTATCCAAACGTGTATGGCACACTTCCTTCCAACTACACGTATACAAATGACATTGCTGATCCGAAGCTTGGGGTAACCGCATTTAACATTACAAAAGCAAATAAAGAAGGTACCGACTGGCAGGATGTAATTTTTGATCCGGCCCCTATTTCCAATTATCAGATCGGAGCGTCGGGTGGTTCAAAATCTGCTAAATATGCGATCTCTGCCAACCATTTCAAGCAAGACGGTATTTTGAGATATACCAAATACAAAAGGTACTCTGTACGGGCCAATACCGAATTCACAAAAGGGAAAATAACTGTGGGAGAAAACCTTACATTCTCATATGATGAGAGACAAGGTATCACCAACAACGACGAAGGAAATCCGATCATGTTCGCCATCCGCGTTCATCCGATCATCCCCGTTTTCGATATCACAGGAGGCCCCACTGCATTGGGAGGAACGAACACATCTCCATATAACGGTTTTGCAGGAAGCCGCGGTAGTAACTTAGGAAATGCTCCTAACCCACTCGCACGTTTGTATCGTGAAAAAGATAACCTGACAAGAGCAACTCACGTGTTCGGAAACATGTATGCGCAGGTTGACATCTTGCCGGGGCTTGTCGGAAGAACCAGTTTCGGTCTGGAATACAATCAGTCAAACCGTTCTGAATACTTTCACCGTGATATTGAAGCGGCTGAGGCCAGAAACGCAAACAGTATGAACGTGATCAACAACCTTGATCGCTCCATTACCTGGTTTAATACGTTGAACTATGCAAAAATCTTTGGCCCGCATAACGTAAATGTATTGGTGGGAACAGAAGCTGTGAAAACCTACTCAGCAGGCTTCCAGGCCAGCAGGAGCGGTTTTGCATTTGACGACCTTGACTACCGCTATCTGGATGCAGGTTCGGCAGCTGGTTTGGCGAATGCGGGCGGTGGAGCAACGCGCAGTGCATTGTTTTCTCAGTTCGGTAAAATCAATTACGGTTTCAAAGACCTTTTCCTTGCTGACTTTACATTACGCCGCGATGGATCTTCCCGTTTCTCAGAAGCGAACCGGTACGGTGTTTTCCCAGCATTCTCTCTGGGTTTGCGTATGACCGAATTGAACTTCATGAAACCAACGAAAAAAGTGCTGGACGATCTGAAAGTACGTTTTGGTTGGGGTAAAACAGGTAACCAGCTGATCCCGAACGTTTACAACGCATATACCCTTTATGCTCCGGATCCACAAAACAATGCTTACGACATCAACGGTACCGGAACATCGATCGTGGGTGGATTTGACCTTGTACAATTCGGTAATACAAATGGTAAATGGGAGACTAACACATCCACCAACATTGGAGTCGATGCGGTATTGCTGAACAACAAACTGGAAGTCGTTCTTGATTTTTACAATCGTAAAACGACGGACATGTTGACGCAGATTGCCATTCCAAGAACAGCAGGTACAGGTACCATTCCTTATACTAACATTGGTGAGGTTACCAACAAAGGTTTTGATATTGGTCTGAATTTCCGTGACAGGAAAGGTGATTTCTACTATACATTAGGTGTGAATTTTGGTCACTACAAAAACGAGGTGGTGAAACTGAACAATGACCCGAACGCGACAATTTTTGGTTTTGCGACACGTCTTCCAGCGATGTCAGCTTCCAAAGCCGGTTCTCCGATCGGAAGTTATTATGGCTACTTTGTTGATGGCGTGATTAAGGATAAAGCAGAGGCAGATGCTGCGCCGAAATTCGGATCGTATACTCGTGAGGGTACATTCAAATTCAGAGACGTAAATGGGGACGGAATCATCACAGCTGCGGACAGAACCATTATCGGCAGCCCACACCCGGACTTCAACTACGGTGTCAACCTGAATCTCGGATACAAAGCTTTCGATCTTGCGGTATTTGGACAAGGCGTACAAGGCAACGAGATTTTCAATTATGTGAGATACTGGACGGACTTCAACGTATTCCAGGGTAACAGGTCGAAGGATATGCTTTATAACTCCTGGAAAAAACCGGGTGATAATGCAAAATTGCCAAGACTTAACTCGGGTGATGCGACCAGCCAGCAGGTTTCTTCTTACTTCCTGGAAGATGGTTCTTACTTCCGCGTGAAAAACATCCAGCTAACCTACACACTGCCTACTGCGCTCCTGAAAAAAGTGAAGATCGCCTCTGCACAGGTTTATATCCAGGGACAGAACTTATTCACGTTCACCAAATACACCGGACTTGATCCTGATATCAACCTGAGAAGGTCTGGTAACGACAACGAGGACAAACATTTGGGTGTAGATGAAGGTGCATATCCTGTCTCGAAATCATACCTGGTAGGTCTACGCTTCGGTTTCTAATTCTTTGACATTCACGAAATTCATATTATACCAATGAAAAAAATAACCTTAATAATCGTCTTAATTGGACTGAGCTTTTCATGCTCTGACAGCTTTTTCGATCTGAAGCCACAAGGACGTGCGTCTTTGGAGCAATTGAGTAATAAAAACGGTGTGAATGCATTGTTGATCGGCGCTTACTCGCTTGTTGACGGAGTTGGATCCGGAAATACCGGCCGCCAGTCGACGGTTTCAAACTATGTTTTTGGCGGAATTGCCAGCGACGATGCAGTGAAAGGAACAGATGCCGGTGACCAGCCTGAACAATCATTCATTGAACAGTATAACTGGCTGTCGGACAACACCTATTTCCTCGGCAAATGGTGGCACCAATATGATGGTGTTGCAAGATGCAACGAAGTGATCCAGATTGTTAACGGTGAACTGGTTAAGGATATGACCGAAGCTGAAAAAACACAGGTTATCGCCGAAGCTCGCTTTTTGAGAGGTTTCTTCCATTTTGAAGCTAAAAAAATGTGGAACAAGATTCCTTACATTGACGAGAAAGTATATGTAGCGGCTGATCCGAATTCAACTAAAATTCCGAACACGGAGGATATCTGGCCTAAGATCGAAGCGGATTTCAAATTTGCAGCGGACAATTTGCCTACAACGCAAGCTCAAAAAGGAAGAGCTTCTCAATGGGCTGCGAAATCCATGCTGGCTAAATCACTACTATTCGAGAAGAAATGGGCAGAGGCAAAAGCTTTACTGGACGATGTCGTAAAAAATTCGGGCAAAAAATTGGTTGCCAACTACCACGACAACTACAGAACTACCGGAAACAACAACAGCGAGTCGATTTTTGAAATACAGTTTTCTGTAAATGACGGTACGAACGGTAACAATGGTAATGCCGGAGATAACCTGAACTGGCCGTACTCTGCAAACTCTCCGGGTCGTGGATGCTGCGGATTTTACCAGGCATCACACAACCTTGTGAATGCATTTAAAACAGAAAACGGGCTGCCAATGATTGGTACTGCTGCAGACGGAACACTCGATACTTACAACAAAGTGGATCTCCCGAATGATCAGGGAATCGTTTCTTCTGCCGCATTTACCCTCGACAAGACCGTACCTGTTGATCCACGTCTTGACTGGACAGTTGGTCGCCGCGGTGTAAACTTCCTTGACTGGGGCCCAATGCCTGGTTCAGCCTGGATTCGTGATCAGGTGTACGCTGGTCCATTTACCGGTAAAAAATGGATGTATTACCTTGCTGAGGAAAATAGTACTACCCACTCCACCAGCAAAAGGAACGTAAATAACAACTTCCGTATGGTTAAGCTTTCCCACGTATTGTTGTGGCTGGCTGAATGCGAAGTTGAACTTGGAAATCTGGCGGCAGCAGAGGGATATGTGAACCAGATCCGTCTTCGTGCTAAAACCGGATCCGTGCAAGATCCAACCGTTACGTACAAAGTAGAACCTTACCCAGCTGGAACATTTGCAGGCAAAGGGGCAGATTTTGCAAGAAATGCAGTAAGGATGGAGCAAAGACTTGAATTTGCTATGGAAGGTCACCGCTTCTTCGATCTGGTTCGCTGGGGAATTGCTGAAAAAGTGTTGAACAAATATGCAGCAGAAGAAGCAGTAGCTGGAAAAGAACCATCCGGACGTACATTCAGTAAAAGAGGTTACATGGCTGGCAAAACATTTACCGCCAAAAATCTTTACTATCCGCTTCCACAGGATGAAATTCTGAACAGCCAGTTAGACGGCAAACCAACGCTTACCCAGAATCCAGGGTATTGATCTAAGAAGACTCTTTTTAACCTAAATGGAAGGACCGGCTCAAAAGGCCGGTTTTTTTTATTCTCCAACATTCATAATCTTGCAAAATAAAAACAGAGGCTACGATGAAAATCAGTAATGAAACCGAATACGAAAAAGCGTCAGAAAGAGCTGATGAAATTTTTGGCGCCAAAAAAGGTACACCGGAAGAAAAGGAATTGCAGGAGCTTTTGAGGGCAATAAAAGAATACGAGGATGATTTTATCCGGATGTTAAAGGATAACGATTAACTGCTTTGCGTCACAATTAGATCTTTTACCTTCTCGCAGCGTGTAAAAAACGGCTCGATAAGTGAAGCCCGCACTTCCACATTCATGCGGCACTCCATTTCAAATAATTGGTTTGACGCGGCCAAGTCCAGATCCTTCACAATCTTCATTACCTCATTCATCTGCAGGTATGAAAAGCTCAATTGATAAATGCTTGAAAGATGCTTTGTCACGATCTCACCATCTGCCAGAGCCAATTCGGACGCTGATTTATAGGCATGTATCAACCCCGGAACCCCAAGCAAAGTACCTCCAAAATATCTGACTACGACGATGATGAGGTTGGTCAGATTTTTGGAATAAAGTGTATTCAGGATTGGTCTCCCCGCAGTACCGGAAGGCTCTCCGTCATCACTCATCCGGTAAGCCATTTTGTCCGTCCCCAACCGGTAAGCATAACAATGATGTACTGCTTTTGGATGTAATTCGCGCAAACTGGCAAGATGAAATTTTGCGTCGTCATCCGTTTGAATGGGAAATGCGTAAGCCAGAAACTTACTTCCTTTATCTTTAAAAAGACTTTCGGCAGGCCCCGCAATCGTAGAATAAGTGTCGTCAAATAACACGGGCACGGCGTTTTCTTAATTGATAAATAGTAACGGTATAAATCAATGCGGCAAATGCGAAGGCTGCCATCGCAAAAAATACGATCGGTAAATTCTGCCTGTGATTGTCGAACAGTGATGCCGAAAGAAATGCGCCGAGACCGATTCCCGCTTCCAGACAAATGAACATGGTTGCGATTGCCCGCCCGCGATTGTGATCACCGCTCAGATCCACTGTCCAGGCGGAAAGTACCGGAGACAAAATTCCCGTCGCCATTCCAAAAAATGCTGCACCCGTCAAAAATAACACGACGGTATCCGCAAAACCGGTTATGATCATCCCAAGAATGAGAATGCCGCAGCCCACCATCGTGACCGGGATGCGACCATGCTGGTCAGAAACTTTCCCAGCGAATACACGTATAAGAATGGAAAAAATCGTGAAGACCATAAAATAAAATCCTTTGTTCTGCAAGCCCAGATATTCACTGAAGTCGGGCGTAACCGTTGAAACCGCACCGAAACTGAAGTAACATAAAAACGTAATAAAAGCCGGGCTAAATACGTCAGGCTCGAAGATGTCGCGCCAGGTAATCTGAAAAGATTTAATGGATAGAGGCTGTTTTTCTTTCAGCGTTTCCTTCATGTTCAACAAGATAGCGATAGAAAGCAATGCAAAGATGGAGGAAGTGTAAAACAATGCATTGAGCGAAAATGCCTGGCTGATCATACTGCCGACAGCCGGCCCGAAAGCTGAACCAACTCCCATACACATGCCATGAACGCCCAATGCTTCTCCCCGCCGGTCTGCCGGGACAATGTCTGCCACATAAGCTGAGGTACCCGTTGGTTTGAAGCCGGTTGAAAATCCGTGAACCAAACGTAACAGCAAAAACGGCATCACGGTAGTGAAAATGGGGTACATTAAGCCGCATACAAAGCAGACAAGCGATCCAAAAGCCATGACCGGCACTCGGCCAACCCTGTCTGTAAGCCGGCCGCTGAATGGCCTTGATAATCCGGCCGTTAATGTAAATAATCCGATGATCGCACCTTTATAATCAGCGCCGCCCATTTTTGAAAGATATCCCGGGAGCTCGGGAATCAGCATATTGAAGCTGGAAGAAAAAAGAAAGGAACTAAGGCCCAGCAACCAAAATTGCGTCGTAAAAATGCTGGGGGAAGCGGTTTTTTGCATCAAACAAAAATACGATTAACTTCAAGAAATAGCCAGAATACTTCGTGAGCGTTTTTGCACTTGCCGGTTTTTTCCCAACTTTAAAACATGGTACGCATTTTTTACAAAGAAGGCCGGCTGATTAAGCGGGAGAATGATATTCGTGAACTGGGCAAGGTGAAAAACCTGGTTTGGGTGGATTTGCAATCTCCCAGTTCCGAGGAAGAAGAATGGGTTGAAAACAAATGCAATATCAGTTTTCAAACGCCTCAGGAGATCGTGGAGATCGAAAGCAGTTCCCGTTTTTTTGAACAAAACGAAACCATTAATGCAAACTCCAACTTCCTGAAAATCGATCGGGATGGCTACGAAACCTATCCCGTTTCTTTCATTTTATATAAAAATGTACTTTTTACCTATCGTCGCGGCGACTCGAAAACGTTTGCTGATACGGTAAAAAAGATGAAGGTAAGCACCGAAAGTGTGCAGGATGGGGTTGATTTTATGCTGCTTTTGCTTGAAACCAGGATAGAGGCCGACGCGGATTCGCTCGAAGGCATTTCCCGGGACATTTCGGCGATCAGTAAGGATCTGACGCACGAACAAAAAGCGCGTCAGGAAGTGCTGATCCGGATCAGTGGCTTGCAGGAAATTACCATGATGCTTCGAGAAACCAGTATTGATAAGCAGCGCGTACTTTCAGGGATTCTGAGAAGTCAGTACTTTCCGGAAGATCGAAAAGAGCATTTAAGGATCATTTTGAAAGATATCAGCTCACTGCTTGAATATACCACCTTCAATTTTGAGAGGCTGGAATATCTGCAGAACACGTTCATGGGTTTGATCAACATTGAGCAAAGTCAGGTGATCAAGATTTTCACGGTCGTAACGATCATTTTCATGCCGCCGACGCTCATTGCAGGGATTTTTGGTATGAATTACGCACATATCCCGTCTACGAATGAACCCTGGGGATTCTGGATTTCTCTGTTTCTGATGGTGTTTTCCTCAGCGATTGTACTTTGGTTTTTCAGACGAAAAAAATGGATCTGATTTTCACCTGTTGTAGATCGCAAACCGTCCGTCGAAAAACGACAGCTTGTAATACGGAATGGACCTGGTACCAGCTTCGGGATAGTAAGGTTCCGGCCTGAACTTGTAGTCCATTACAATGAAATCAACGCCGTTTTTATTGGCCCAATGCGCCATTTTAACAGTCGTCATTCCTTTTTTCTTTGATTGCAGCTTGTAGTTTTCGTGGGTCAGAAGCCTGGGGTACGCCTCATACTCATTAAAAAAGAAGGTGAGCGGCACAAATCCACATGCGTCATCAGCGATTCTGGGCCTCAGTTTTTCGTACGAAACCGGCAGTGATTCCATGGTGAAATTCCGGTGGATAATTTGTCCCATTCCGAATGCCCCGATTATCAAATAAGCAGCCAGAATCACTTTTAATGCAATATTTTGAAATGGGTGAAGTTTGTAAAGCTCGTAAACCAAAATCAGCATAAATGGGATAAAGAGTATCAGATAAAGTGCCCCATTTGCTTTGGTGATCAGCCAGAAAGAGATCAATAATGCCAAAGAGTATACGCGCAACGTGAGCGGGAGCTGTGACCAAAACTTTCTCTGATGCCAGACCATGAAAGCCAGTAAAAGCGACAGTGAAATCTGCTCCGGAGAATGGAAAAATAGCCGTGGATAGGTAATGAGCTGTATAAATTTTGAATAAACCCCAAATGCATCCTGCGTTGCGGGATCATTACTGAACTGGTAACGCCAGATCTCGAATCCATTTAAAGCCTGCAAAACATCGATCCAATAAAGTAGGGCCGTGAGTCCGCCCGCGATTGCGAAAACAACGGTGTATTTATAGTTACGGTTGTAAAGTAACGCGACGAAGCCTGCGATTAGGAATATCACGCCATTTAAGTGACACAAAAAAGCCACCCCCGCTAAAATTCCCGCCAAGATCGTCTTTAATACCGTTTTTCGATCTGTTTGAATCAATAAAAACGACCCGAACCCAAATGCGGCCAGCATCATTTCCGGCCGGTTCTCAAAACTCATTTTGATTAGTAGCCGGTTAGCAAAAACCAAAATGAGGATCGCCGGCAAATACCAGGTATTCAGGCTCTTTTCTTTTTGATTGATATAAAAAAACAGCTCAAAAAGGAAAATGCAGAAGAAAATAAGTCCCGTGAATTGTAATACCGGTAAATGAAATCCAAAAAATCGGATCATCATTGAACCGAAAAGTAGGAAAAGCTTGTGGCTCAGCAGGATTTGCTTTTCCCAGCCTAATAATCCCCGAAAAAACTCCGATCGGATCACTCCTTCCTTCGCCAGCCAATACGATTGCTCGCCAAACCAGGCATCATCGCCGGTCGGGTATCGGTTGAAATAGCTCAGTAAGGTGAGTGCGGCAAAGAACGAAACGATGGCAAAGAGTTTCCCTCCGGATATATTCAGCATTGAGCAAATGTATATTTCATCATTGAAATTATGGCCAGGACAGCTTTGAGCTAGATAAAGCGGTAATTCCGAAATTCGAACAGCCGTTTTCCGGTCTTTTTTTCAAACCAATATAACAATGCATCTTTTAACCGGAACTTCTTTTTGGTAATATCAAGATCTACTTTCCAGTTTTGCCGGGCAATCCGCTCGTGCATCACTTTTGGATGTGTCTCCTCAAACCGTTTAATGGAGTCGAATTCACCATAATCAAACACATCTTCCGATTTCATGATCTTTTCCCACTCTTTATCCTCGTTCCAGAACCGGCTGACATTTTTCATTTTCGTTTTCATTTGCGCCGGACTTTTTACCCAGCCATAATGATAAACGGCCGCGCCCGAATGCTTGACATTCAGCTTGGTACGGCCTTTACGAAAACCCTGAGCGTCACGAAATGCCGAAATGGGCTCTCCTGTCGGCATTTTCTCATTTCTGATAATACGGATTTCTCGGCGGTACCATTTGCGGCTGTCACCTACGTAATCATAAGTCCCGTAAAAATGCACGTAGTCGAAAACCAGGCCTTCCACCTGCATTTCATTTACATATTGGTTGCAGGAATCGAGAATAGCGCCATGGTATTTTTCATGTACCACCTCATCACCCTGAATGTAAAATGCCCAGTCGGAATCGGCGGATATTTGCTTCAACGCTTTGTCCGTTTCCACTGCAAGTACTTTCCCGCCAGCTCGCAAAGACATATCCCATTCCGACTCCACGATCCTGATCTTGTCGGACTTGATAGACCGGATGAGTTCCAATGTTGCATCGTCGCTATACCCCACACTCACCAGCATTTCATCCACGACCGGCAATATAGACGTGATCGCCTCAACGATGGGATAGTCGTTAACAACGGCGTTTCTGATGATTGTGAATCCGGAAATTTTCAAGGTACGCTGGAAATTATAGTAGTCTGTTACCCACCGTTTTCGGGCAGATGACTCATTTGAATGTGGCAAAGTTAAGCGATTCGCTCTAAGAATTCTCCTTGAATTTTCGGCTCAAACCGTGTAGATTTGTTTTCCTTCAATTCTGAGTTTTCCTCTCAGAATTACATAACGTTATCTAAAACTGATCCCCGTAAATCATTAAACCAATTATGTCACAAGCAATTACGCGCCAGGAACCCCTGCTGACCGAAGACCCGTTGCGGTTTGTTTTATTTCCGATCAAACATTCCGATATATGGGAAATGTACAAACGGCACGAGGCTTCATTCTGGACTGCTGAGGAGATTGATTTGTCGCAGGATATGAAGGATTGGGAGAACTTGTCGGATGGTGAGAGGCATTTTATTTCTCACGTACTCGCTTTTTTCGCTGCGTCCGATGGTATAGTGAATGAAAACCTGGCGGTTAACTTTCTGAGCGAAGTACAATATGCAGAAGCGAAATGCTTTTACGGCTTCCAAATCGCAATGGAAAATATCCATTCGGAAACTTACTCGCTCCTGATCGACACGTACATTAAAGATCCTTCTGAAAAAGACCATTTACTTCGTGCCATTGAAACCGTTCCATGTGTTGGTAAAAAGGCAGAATGGGCGTTGAAATGGATTAACAGTCCGGTTTTTGCGGAACGCATCATTGCATTCGCAGCTGTGGAGGGGATTTTCTTCTCGGGTTCTTTCTGTTCCATATTCTGGTTGAAAAAACGCGGTTTAATGCCGGGACTTTCTTTTTCTAATGAGTTGATTTCCAGGGACGAAGGCTTGCATTGCGAATTTGCCTGCTTGCTTTATACGCGCCATATCGTCAATCAGCTTGATCCTGCAAGAGTAATCGAAATTATGCTTGACGCTGTTGAAATTGAAAAAGAATTCATCACCGAGGCTCTGCCGGTTTCCCTGATCGGAATGAATGCCGAATTGATGAAACAATACATCGAATACATTGCCGATTTCTGGCTGGAAAGATTAGGCTGCGAAAAGCAATTCGGATCAGCTAACCCATTCGACTTTATGGAGTTGATTTCACTTCCAGGAAAAACAAACTTTTTTGAAAAACGTGTCGGAGAATACCAGAAAGCGGGTGTTATGAGCGGCGTGAAAGATAAAGATTCGGGGCATAAAATTTCGTTCGATTCCGATTTTTAAAACGGCGAAGACTTGCCAGGTTTTGGCGAAGACTTACCAGGTTTTGAAAACCTGGTAAGTCTAATCTCCGGCCCCCAACTCCTTCCAAATCAATTCACTCTCATACCCTTTCCCCAAAGCAAACCTTGCGAGTTTTTGTTTAAGTTTAAACGGATCATTTTCCGTTTTTTCCAGCAAAACTTTCTTTTTTTCTAAAAGCGTTCTCAATCCTTCAACATACGCTTTATCCTCAATTTCATTCATTCCCTTCTCAATGCTGTAATTACTCAGCCCGCGTCGTTTCAGCTCGTTCCTGATCTTCATCCGTCCCCAGTTTTTGATCCGGAACTTTCCACCGGCATAGGTTTTCGCGAAACGTTCTTCACTGAGGTAATTCATGGAAATCAGCTCCGCAATGAGTTCATCAGCCTCATCTCCCCACACTTTCCATTTTTGCAGACGCTGTTTTACTTCATCCTGGGTCCGTTCCTGATAGGCACAATATGAAGCGATTTTTTGCAGGATCAGGCGGTCCATGAAATGAAATTTTACATTAAATATTCTTAACAACGCGCAAGAATAAAGAAAATATCAGTGACGAATACCTATTTTTGAAATTATAAAAACACCCCTAACCCCATCACAAAACCTGACTGCGATGAATTTCCAAAGAAGGTCTTTTCTAAAACTTTTGCCTGCATTACCTGGAATCAGTCTGCTGGACAAAATCGAATCTCCTCATGCCCCAGCCCGGATTTCACTGCGCTTTATAGTCGCCTCCGACGGGCATTATGGCCAGCCAAATACAGACTTCAAGACATTCCATTCGGACTTAATTGGCTGGGTTAACCGTGAAAAGTTACAAAAAGGAGTTGATTTTCTGTTTTTCAATGGCGACCTCATTCATGACGAGCCTACCTTACTTTACGACTTCAAAAAAACGATTTCAAACCTGAGCGTACCGTTTTATGTAAGTCGCGGGAATCATGATAAAGTGGGTTTGGATGTCTGGGAAAGCACCTGGGGCTATCCCACCAATCACAGTTTCGCGAAAGGTGAATACGCATTTATCATAGGTGATACCTCCAATGAAAAAGGGGAATATGTGTGCCCGAATGCGGCTTGGCTGAAAACCGAAATCGCCAAATACAGCGAAAAGAAAGGCATTTTTGTATTCCTTCACATCACTCCGGCCAAATGGACAGTGAATGGGATTGAATGTAAGGAAGTGATTGAGCTATTTGAAAAAACGCCGAATGTAAAAGCAATTTTCAACGGCCACGACCACGATCAGGATAGCACTAAAATCTACGGCAAGAAACCTTACTTTTTCGACGGCCATTTCGGCGGAAACTGGGGAACTGCCTACAAAGGCTACCGCATTGTTGAAATTTACGAAGATCATACCTGGCAATCCTACCAATATAACCCTACGGCCGCACCGATTTTGAATACCTTTTCGGGGAAAAGCTGAGCGAGGAGAAGAAGGCTTCCCAAGTCTTTAAGACTTGGGAAGCCTTACGTTTTTATATCCTACGCCCGCAAACTGGAAATCTTCTTATAGTTTTCATTCAGTTTAGCTAGTAACGTTACCACTTTGAGGTGGTTAGCGATATGTATCCGCATTTCCAGAGTGACATTTTCCAGACATTCGTCAAACAAAAAACTTTCGATCATCAGGTTCATTGATTCTATTATTTCGCGGCTGGAGTCCGTCTGAAAAACCCTTTGACAACCTCGAACTGATTTATTAATAAATCAGCCTCGATTTTTACAGTCGAATTGTAATCTTTTTGGAAACTGGCTTGTGCATTCATTGTGGTAGTGTTTATAGTTTGAAATAAAATTTGTAGGAAAATCCGATAAATTATGTGCAAAAAAATTTAGTCTAGAAAAAATAGAACTTCTGTCCTGACTTCAACTCTCCCAAAATCTTCTAGAATGCTTTTCATTCTCTTTTCTGAAATACCTTGATTGTAGGTGAAATCTCTCCACGCGGTAGTCAATCTTCCCTTCTTCATGTCCGGAGGAAGATCAGGATAAATTTCTGTTAACCACCATTTGAACGCTTCCGTAACGGATGCAAACTTCTTCATTTCAAAAGTATCAATTTGTAGGAAAATCCGATAAGAAATGTCGGATTTATTTTCAAAACTATAAAAAAGGCAGTGTTGCCAAAGCCATGAGCTTTAAACTTCATTCATTTGCCATACAAATTTACTCAATTACTTCCCTTCTTGTAAATTACAGAAACATTCACCTCAAACTCATATCTCTCCATAATCGATATCATTCTTTTCTGTGATATCCCTTGCTTGTAGGTGAAGCTTCGCCATGCACTCACTAATTCGCCTTTCTTTTCTTCGGCCGGCTATTTCTTGTAAATGTGCTCTAAGAACCAGGCGAATGCGTCTTCAATGGATTTAAAAGACTTTGTCATAATGTGTGTATATTTTTAAACTCAAAGAACTTGGACTCTTGCGTCACACCTCATCGATATTACCCAACTGTAATCCTTTTCCTCGTTGAATAGGCTTATCAGATTTATATACTCTGGTTCCATAGCCTAGTGGCTTATTCTCCGGGTTTGCATTATATATCTCTTTCGCTGAACGGATTAATTTCAAAGCAGCTTCCAATCGTTCCTCCGGCGTTTTTGACCGCCAATATTCTTTATCGTATCCGGGAAGATCTTCGAATTTGGACGTTTTGATGATCTTGCTCATAGTCTTGATATTCAATTTCCCTAATATAACAGATCAACTGCGGAACGTAAGACTTCCAAAGTCTTGAAGACTTGGCAAGTCTGTCTCGCGGAATCCAATCAAATCACCTTAATCAGATGATTCTTCTTCCCTTTGGAAATCAGCAAAAAGCGATTTTGTAACAAGCTGAATTCTGCCAAAGCTTGCTCGGCAGAAGCGACTTTTACTTTATTCACACTAACCGCATTCTGCTGGATCGCGCGACGCGCCTCACCTTTTGAGGAGTATATTTCAGAGCGTGTTACTGTCGAAATCAAGTCCAGAATATTCGTTGTTTCATTCCATTCGGCCAATGTAATCTCTGTTTGCGGCACACCATTAAAAATGGTATCAAATTCGTCTTCGGCAATGCTTTGCAGCGTTTCCAAAGTCGCTTTTCCGAACAATACTTCCGATGCTTTTAAAACCAACTGATATGCTTTCTCAGAATGTATGCGGGAAGTCAGCTCGGCAGCCAATGCTTTTTGCATAATTCGTAAATGCGGCCCGGCAGCGTGGCTGGTCTCTAATGCTTCAATGTCTTCACGGCTTTTCAATGAGAAAACGCGCAGGTATCTAGGCAGATCTTCGTCACTTTGATTTAACCAAAACTGGTAAAATTCATAAGGTGATGTTTTTTCAGCATCCAGCCAGATATTACCTCCCTCACTTTTACCGAATTTCGAACCATCGGATTTTGTCAAAAGCGGTGTAGTTAATGCATATGCTTTGAAATAACCTTCTTCATCGCCTTCTTTCCGCCGGATAATTTCGGTACCAGTCGTAATGTTGCCCCATTGATCCGAACCGCCCATTTGCAGCCGGACATTTTTGTTTTTATATAAATGATAAAAATCGTAGCCCTGCAAAAGCTGGTATGAAAATTCGGTAAATGAAATGCCTGTCTCAAGACGCTTTTTCACCGAGTCTTTGGACATCATATAATTGACACTCAGAAACTTACCGGCGTCTCTCAGAAACTGTAAAAAGCCAATATCTTTAAACCAATCATAGTTATTAACCATTTCCGCAGAGTTGGCACCACAATCGAAATCGAGAAATTGTTCGAGCTGTTTCCGTATTCCTTCCTGATTAAACCGCAGCGTATCTTCATCCAGAAACGATCGTTCAGATGCTTTAAATGACGGATCGCCGATCATTCCCGTGGCGCCACCCACCAATGCAAAAGGCTTATGGCCAGCGCGTTGGAAATGTACCAGTAGCATGATCGTGGCAAGGTTACCGATGTGCAGAGAAGACGCCGTCGGATCGAAACCAATGTAGCCGGAAGTCATTTCTTTATTCAGCTGCTCGTGGGTGCCTGGCATCATATCATGCAGCATTCCACGCCATTTCAGCTCTTCAATAAAATCAGTGGTCATTTTATTCTTTACTTGTTTTGAAATCGAAGCGCAAAGGTAAACGTAATCGTTTTTAAAACTTTGCAAACCGTGGAGGATTTGAGAATCGGCCGGACTTATTATTCCAAATCTGCCTATTTTAGCATGATTAACAGATTTTCATGGATCAAATTATCATAAAAGCGGCCGGAAAGTATTTTACAGCCTGCATTAGCTGCATGTTACTTTGTATCGGAGAAGTTTACGGGCAAACGACCTATTGTAATCCGATGGACATTGATTACAAATACAATTTTGAGCAGCTCAATGAACAGATCAGCTACCGTTCCGGGGCCGATCCGGTGATTATTAATCATAAAAACGAATACTTCCTTTTTGTGACTATTTCCGGCGGATACTGGCACTCCAAAGACATGATCCATTGGAAGTACCTGACTGCCAACCGCTGGCCTTTCGAAGACATGTGCGCACCTGCGGCTGTTTCCGTTCGCGACACACTGTTTCTCTTTCAATCCACATTCGAGTCCCGTCCCATTCTGTATTCCGTTGCTCCTGAAAAAGGCATTTGGGAGTTTTATAACCGGTGGACGCCCAGGTTACCGAAAGACATCGGCCCGTGGGACCCGGCGCTTTTTCATGATCCGGACACAGACAAATGGTATATGTACTGGGGCTCCTCGAATGTCTACCCCATCTTCGGATCGGAGCTTGATTATTCCAAAAAGCTTGCATTTAAAGGTCAGTATCAGGCTATGTTTTGGTTAAACCAATATGAACATGGCTGGGAACGTTTCGGCCCAAACCATTCAGATCCATTCAAACCATTCACGGAAGGTGCCTGGATGACGAAACATAAAGGCAAATATTACCTTCAGTATGGCGCGCCCGGGACGGAATACAATGTGTATGCCAATGGTACGTATGTCGGAAATGCGCCGCTCGGGCCATTTACTTATGCGCCATATAATCCGGTTTCTTACAAGCCGGGCGGTTTTGCAACCGGCGCCGGGCATGGCAATACGTTTCAGGACAATTACGGAAATTACTGGAATACCGGAACGACCTGGATCGGTCTCAATTGGGCAATGGAGCGTCGGATTGTAATGTATCCGGCCGGATTTGACAAAGACGGACAGATGTTCTCAAATACCCGGTTTGGCGATTTTCCACATAAAATGACAACGAAAACGTGGAGTGGAAAAGGAGATGAATTATTTACAGGCTGGATGCTTTTATCCTATAAAAAACCTGCAACTGCCTCATCTACATTGGATTCCAACGCAGCAAGTAAAATCACCGATGAAAACCCAAGAACTTTTTGGGCTGCAAAACAGAACAAGCCTGGTGAAACTCTGACAATCGACCTTCAAACCGAGCAAGAAGTAAAAGCCATCCAAATCAATTATACGGACTATAAATCGGACATTTTTGATAATAAGCCGGAAAAGGTTTATACCCAATTCAAAATATTAACATCGAAAGATGGTAAAAACTGGGAATTGGCGAGCGACCTGTCGGCTGAGCCAAAACGGGACAGACCGTGTGCGTACATCGAGCTACCGAAACCCATTAAAGCGCGTTACGTACGATATGAGCACATTCATGTAGCTTCAACGATCTTAGCGATCAGCGAATTTCGTGTGTTTGGAAATGGGTTTGGAAAGGTGCCTGAGAAACCTAAAACTTTTAATGCAGTTCGGCAAAAAGATGCTCGAAATGCAGATTTAACCTGGGAAAAAGTACCGGATGTGATTGGATACAACGTACTTTGGGGCATTGCGCCGGACAAACTTTATCAGACCTACCAGTTCTGGAACGATGATCCAAATACATTTGAACTGCGCGCATTAAATGTGGGCGTGCCTTATTACTTTGCGATTGAGGCTTTTAACGAAAATGGCGTTTCCGCAGTGAGTGAGGTTGTTGCGGTCAAGTAATCAGACGGTCTCTTCATCTGGAATGAAGACAATGTTTTCGTAAATGGCAGACAAAGGAATTTCCAGATCAAGCTTTTCAAAATGTATCACATCCCTTTCATTATCAAATGTCTGGTAAGTCCAGATTTCAGGTTGATCTGTACGAATGTACAATTCTACATAGTGTTCGTTTTGTGAAACCAGCATGTAATAGTCAAGTGAATCTATTTGCTTATATCTTCTGAGTTTGAAACCCCGATCGTAAGTAGCTGAGGATTTTGATAAAACCTCCACTAAAATGGATGGTCTTTTAACAATATATGTCCCTGCACGATCTTCTGGTGAGCAGGTTACAATAACATCTGGATAGGGGTAATAGAAGTTTTTGATTGCTTCAACCTTGATATTTTCTGCAAAAACGTCACAGCCAGCCGGCAAAAACTTTCTTTCGAAAAGATTTCGCAAACGTCCGACAATCCGGTTATGATTCATCGTAGTACCGGCCATAGCGAAGATTTCACCGTCATAATATTCATGACGGATTTCGCTTTTCGCCTCCATTTCGAGGTATTCGGATACGGTGTATTTCGTTTTTGCCATTTGTGCTTGTCCCATGTGTATAGAGCGTTAGGTGAAGGTGGCAAATTACCCGATCGCCCTTTAAAATCACAATCCGATTATCCTTCGGTATTAAGCCAAATTAAGGAACTATCCCCATAACTCAAAAACCGGTATTCTTTTTCAAATGCCTCTGAATAAATCTTCCTCCAATCTTTTCCCACAAATGCAGCGACAAGCAGAATGAGCGTGGAGCCGGGCTGGTGGTAATTGGTAATGAGCGCTTTGCAAAGCTGAAATTTATAGCCGGGAAAAATGAAGATCTCGGTTTCTCCGGTCAGCTGATCTATTTTTTGATCATCCATAAAATCTGCGATCGCATTTAATGATTGGGCGGCAGATGGAAGTTCAGTGCCCAGCAACGGATACGGATACAGTTTTTCAATCTGAAAATCAGTCGTTTCTTTTCTTAAAAGTTTCACACCGAACCAGTATAAACTTTCGAGAGAGCGCAAAGAAGTTGTGCCCACGGGAACGATCATCCCGGAAGAATGGATCAGTTCGCCTATCGACTTTCTTGAAAAAACAATTTGCTCGGAATGCATCCGATGCTCCGTCACCGAAGTGACTTTGATTGGCAAAAAGGTACCAGCGCCTACGTGAAGTGTTAGAAACGCCCTTTTGATATTCCTTACCTCTAATTTTTCAAATACCTTTTCCGTGAAATGTAATCCGGCAGTCGGAGCTGCGACGGCGCCGTCGTGGTGGGCATATACGGTTTGATACGTTTGAGAATCTTGTTCCTCCGTATCGCGGTTCAGGTAAGGTGGTAATGGAATTTGACCTAAGCCCTTTACAATTTCAAGAAATGTAAAATCGCCCGTCCAGCTCAACTGAACATGATTACGATCATAATCGACATAGGCTGCCTGCAATGCAACCGGCTCGCCATTTATCTGTATTTCAGCGTTCAGAATGTCTTTTAGTTTCCAGCGTTTCTTATTTCCGATCATGCATTCCCAGACACATTGCTGTCTCACAAGCATCGCGTCATTGATGATCCGGGTAGGAAGCTCGGGATGAAGTAGCAGCAGTTCGATCACCGCGCCAGTTTGTTTTCTAAAATATGCCCTGGCAGGAATGACCTTGGTATCGTTGAAAACAAGCAGCGTTTCCGAGGGAAGATTTGAAGGTAAATCGGAGAAATGCTGATGAGTTATCGTCCCATTTTTATAGATCAGCAACTTCGACGAGTCGCGTTCTGCCAATGGATAATGCGCGATCCGATCGTCCGGCAAATCGTAAAAGTAATCTGCCAGATCAATGAATTCTGCCTTTTGCAGCCAGTCTCCATCGATTTCTTCAAGTCCGTTATTTGCCTGCATCCGCTATCAATCTTGTAAATGTTCGTCAGGAACGGGCGACCAGAGAAGCCGGAGCGGGAGTAAAAATACCAGAATAATCAGGCCTAGACCAGCGTAATAAACCCAGGAAAAGTCAAAAACATCCATCTTGTAATTCGTACTGTTGATGGTCGCTAATGCGAACAAACTAAATCCGATGATGGTATTAATAACCGCTACCAGACAATAAAGCCAGTTTACCAGATGCTCATTTAACTGTTCCCGGTGCTGTGCCCAGATTTTTTTGTTCAGGATCGGAAGATGATTGGGATCGACTTTCGGAATGTGCCGCGCAAAAGCCGCAATGATGACATTATTGAGGAGAAAAAGAGCCATAATAATGTAAAAAATATGCTCTTTATCGACATAAAGCTCAGCAAGACCTGTGCTGGAGAAATCGACCGCAACCATTTCCGGAAAAAGAGAATAGGTCCACAGCAATGCCCCAATGACAAACAGTACCGACATCCACCGCCAAACTTTTATCGCAAATGTTGTAATTTTCATGAATTCGTAACCTCAAAAAGGTTTTATTTCGCCATAGTAAATCAGGCCGCAAAATTAGGTTGGGGAGTTTCTAAAACCTAATTGATAATGGTTAACTTTGGCAACAGACATTGCCTTTTACACCACACACTAGTTAGTAAATGATTGAATTTGGTTGGGATCAGAATAATATTAAACACGTTTGTGAGGATTATCCTGAGCGACGAAATACGGTATCCGACGTGGAAAGTGTTTTTTTATGATCCAGATTTCATGGTTATCCGGAAACTACAGAGTGGTGATGAATTAAGGTTTTACGCCGCTGGCAGGAACAGCTCGGGATTTCTTAAAGTTGTGGTTATATTACAAATAATAACAAGCTACGGCCAATCAGTTGCTGGCCAGCAAATTCTCAAACAAAAAGAACATACTATGAAACTTCGAAAACTAAGACCATTGCTGTTATGATCAATCAGCATACAAAAAAGAAAAGAGGGAAATTGAAAAAGAATTAAATGAAAGTAAAGGACCATTCTACACACTTCCGCAAACCATCGAAATGAGCCGCAATGAAAATCTACACAAAGACCGGCGATAAAGGCACGACGTCGCTCATCGGCGGTACCCGCCTCAGCAAGGCACACGTGAGAATCGAAGCCTACGGAACTGTCGATGAATTGAATAGTTACATTGGAATGCTCCGCGACCAGCCTGTCAATGAAAATCGCAGGGATCAGTTGAAAGAAATACAGGATCGCCTCTTCACAATTGGTTCGCATCTAGCCTCAGAACCCGAACAAACGAAACGCATACTTCCCGACCTGGAAGAAAAGGACATTATCTCTTTGGAAACCGAAATGGACCGGATTGATGCCAAAATCCCCCCTTTGCGCGCATTTATTTTGCCCGGCGGACATCAATCCGTATCATTTGGTCACCTGGCCAGGACCGTATGCCGCCGCGCCGAGCGCGCCGTGATCCATTTACAGCAAGGCGAAGAGGTGGAAGCCATCGTGATCCGCTACCTCAACCGGCTTTCGGACTATCTCTTTATGCTTTGTCGCGCAATGACTTACGAGTTGCAGGCAGAAGAAGTGATGTGGGTGCCAAGGGTTTCTCCAAAAAAATAATTGTTATACTAAATATCGATTATTTACAGATTAAATTTTTTAAATTGCATGACTCGAGAAAATCGGAACAATACCCTTTTTAAGCGCTTTTGAAAAATTAAAATTCTGGCATTATGACAGCCGAGACAGTGCAAATTGAAGTTCAGCAAACCAGCAAATCGCGTTTGCAAGAGGTTGATTTTAACAACCTTGTATTTGGACGGAACATCTCCGACCATATGTTTATCGCCGAGTACCGCGACGGTCAATGGCAGGATCCCCGCATCGTTCCTTATGGCGACCTCGCGTTAAGTCCGGCAACCGCTGCGTTGCATTACGGTCAGGCGATTTTTGAGGGTATGAAAGCCTATAAAAATGACGAAGGCGAAGTACTTCTTTTCCGCGCGATTGATAACTGGAAAAGGCTAAACAAGTCTGCTGAACGTCTTTGCATGCCGACTATCCCGGAAGAAATTTTCATGAACGGACTTACTGAATTGCTGCGTTTGGATGCAGGTTGGGTCCCTTCCCAGCCAGGATGTTCGCTGTACATTCGTCCATATATGTTCGCTACTGATCCGTATATTGGTGTCAAACCATCTGATTCATATTACTTTATCATATTCACAAGTCCGGTGGGCACCTACTATGCGAAACCTCCGCGCGTGAAAGTTGAAACGCATTTCATCCGCGCAGCCGAAGGTGGTGTTGGAGCAACGAAGTGTGCTGGTAACTATGCCGGCTCACTTTATCCGGCTAAACTCGCTCAGGAAGAAGGTTACGATCAGCTGATCTGGACCGACGCCCGCGAACATGCATATATTGAAGAATCGGGAACGATGAATATTATGTTTATCCTGGATGGAAAACTGGTAACTCCATATGTTTCCGAAACCACCCTCGACGGTATCACCCGCAAAAGTATCGTCGCCATTGCACAGCATTGGGGAATTCCAGTTGAAGAACGAAGGGTAAGTGTGAAGGAAATCGTTGACGGATTGAAAGATGGCTCTCTGGAAGCGGCATTCGGTGCAGGTACTGCCGTGGTTATCTCTCCGTTTGCAACCATTGCCTACGAAGGTGTGGATTACGCACTTCCGGAAATCAAAGAAGATTCATTTGTAAACAAAGTAAAAACGTATCTGACTGACTTGCGCACCGGTAAACAAGAAGATGTTTTCGGCTGGATGTTAAAAGTGTAGTTTCAGGAATTCAGCAAATATAGAAAGCTTATATTGAGAAGTTTAGAAACTTCAAAATATAAGCTTTCCCTTTTTTACAAAGTCTGCGGGTGTTAATATACCCGTTTGTCTTTTTATAAACCTGCTGAAAGACGAACCCTGACATGGGGCATCTTTTTATTTTTTATTCTAATTTTGAAATTCACGCGACTTCTACCAATATCGTTTCAATATGATACCATCATTTACCGCAGCAGCCGATAAGGATGTTGTTTTTGAAAAAGTCCAGCAGTTTATCAATGAGCAAGGATTTACAGTAGTCAGTAAGGACCATTCACGGCCGTGGGGTGGTTTTTTTGTGTTGGAAGAAAGTGAAGCACCAAAATTCATCTCGACATTTTTCCCTCATCTTTCGCTGGAAGATTTCGCCGGGTATGAAAAACTCAGTCCGAAAATACTGGTTGTGGCACCCAATAAACGCCTTTCCTGGCAGTATCACCACAGACGTGCCGAGATATGGAAAGTAATTGGCGGCAACGCAGGGATCGTGATCAGCGATACCGATGAAGAAACCGAACTTCAGCAATTGCCAATCGGAACAGTAATTGACCTGAAAAAAGGAGAGCGCCACCGTTTGGTCGGCGTTGACGAATGGGGTATTGTAGCTGAAATCTGGCAGCACACCGACCCGGCAAATCCTTCCGACGAAGACGATATCGTTCGTGTTCAGGATGATTTTGGAAGGTGATGAATTTAAAACAGATTGGTCCATTAAAATCTAGTCAAATATGAAATTCGGTAAAGTTGATAATCCTGACGATGTTGATTTTAAATTGCCGGACGATCCCGCTTTCAACAAGGAGTTGCTGGCGGCGGCTGGGAACAATGGAAAACCGAACATTTATATTGGATGTGCCAAATGGAACAAAGCCGATTTGAAAACCTTTTACCCAAAAGGTACAAAAGACGAACTTGCTTATTACGCGACCCAATTCAACAGCATTGAACTGAATGCCACTTTTTATAATAATTTCCCGATAGAAACCATCGAATCGTGGTACAATAAAACGCCGCCGGGATTCCGGTTTTTTCCAAAAGTGCATCAGGGAATAAGTCATTGGAAACGGCTCAAAGATGCCAAAGAACCGATGGAGCTTTACCTGGACGGGATCGCGCATTTGCAGGAAAAACTCGGCATGATATTCCTGCAAATGCCCGATAATTTCGGTCCGAAAAACTGGGAATCACTGAAAAATTTCCTGGAAGAATGGCCTTCCGGCTTTCCGTTGGCATTGGAACTACGCCATACACAATGGTATGATGGGTCATTTAATACCGAAGAAATGTATGAAGTGATGCAAAGAAAAAACATCAGCCACATTATTACGGATTCAGCTGGCCGTCGTGATTTGCTTCATATGCGACTTACTACTCCCACTGCTTTTATCCGTTACAACGGCGCTAATGTGGATTCCGACTACACCCGACTTGATGATTGGTTCGAAAGGCTGGAACAATGGGTGGAACAAGGCATTGAGAACATTTACTTTTTTGTTCACCAGAATCATGAAGAAGCTTCTCCCCTGTTGTCCGGTTATCTGATCCGGAAATTCAATGAAAAACTGGGAACGGATCTTAAAGTACCACTGAACCCTCTTGCACCTCAGCCAAAATTATTTTAGGTGTAACTGTTTTGTTACCAATCAGTTAAGATTAATAGAAACTCCTTGTTCGGGATAAATGAGGTTGATACCTAATGGATTTTCTCCATTAAGCTGAGACTTAATTGTTTGTTCGTTGTTGCCCGTAGGTTTAATATGCGTTACGATCACATTCAGGTTTTTCAGCTGACCCTTTCCGGCCAGATTTTCCAGTTTACCCAGTTCTTTCATGAACCAGGCCGGTGTTAAATGACCGTATAATTGCCTGTCCGGCTGGGAATTAGGATAGGATACTTCCAGAAAAACACCTTTCAATTTTTTATCCCGGACCAGTGGCGTAACTGCTCTCCAAACGTTTTCCAGGTTAGTACCTTTTTCCACTTCATCGGGGCCGGTATCTCCAAAATAGAGCAGATAACTTTCTCCGCTTTTAATCAAAAAAGCCGCACTTTCATATGGGTTGGAGTGGCTGAGCCTGAATGCCTGCACCGACATTCCCGTATGGTCAATCGGTTGGCTCTGATTTTCAACCAATACATTATACTTATATTTTTTCAATGCCGGCGCTGCACCTTCATTTCCGAGATTCGGCCAGCTTTGCCAATTGAAATAATGCGTTTTAATGGTCTCAATGCAATGCTCAAAACCGTAGACATTCTTTGTGCTATCATCTACCGAATTGATGATCATACCCGACAAATGATCCAGATGCGGATGACTGATGAAATACGCTTTAATGTATTTTCTCAAAACTTCATCCTGCGGGACTGAAAATGCCTTCTGAGAAATCGCTATGGCAATCCCATGACTTACTGTGCCTGCGTCCAGACAAACATAGTTGTTTGAACCATTTGGGGCGACCATGTAGGCCGATAAATTCCCATCATCACCCCCGCCTTTTACTCCGAGCGGAACAACTCTGAATCCATTTTGACCAAAACTAAAACTGTTAAAAACGAGTATAATGACTGCAAGGCAAAAAGAGATTCGCATGATTTTTTATTAAACAGGATTTCTGCGCCGGACGCTTCCGATTAAAGGTAGGAAATTGTTTTAATTTGCCGGAAGAAACAAAAATAGTCCGTCCTGGGCATGCCTACACTTATCAGCGAGCTTCGGACAACAATCAAATATGATCACCATCATCCGTACTAACAGCGATAATCCGGATTTTCAAAAGCTAACCAGCAAGCTGGATATCGAACTTTGCCGCATTTATAATACCCAGCCAGAAGATTATGAAGAGTATAACCGGATCACGGATCTTAAAACAGTCATCCTGGCGTACTTTAATGATGAACTAGTGGGTTGTGGATGCTTTAAACAGTTTAATGGAACCACGATCGAACTAAAAAGAATGTATGTCGACCCGGCTTTCAGAGGGAAAGGCGCTGCATCCGCGATGGTAAGAGAATTGGAAAAATGGGGCATTGAGCTGGGAAACAGCATTGCCGTTTTGGAAACTGGTACTGGTCAGCCCGAAGCGATTTCGATGTACCATAGACTCGGTTATTCAGACACGGAAAACTACCTGGGGGAAACGGGACACAGTATTTGCATGAAAAAAGTGCTTTGACAATAGATTAACTTAACCATACCAACATGAAATCTTCCGGACTGAGAACCACAATTTACAAGGTAGCCGACATGGATGCGGCCAAAGATTGGTACACAAAAGCATTTGAAACTGCTCCGTATTTTGATGAACCGTTCTACATTGGGTTCAACATTTCAGGCTATGAACTTGGCTTGCAGCCGGAGGAAATTGACTCTGATGCAAAAACGGCCAATGTAACCACTTACTGGGCAACAGAAAATATCGATCCGGATTATCAGGATCTGATTGAGCTGGGGGCGACTGCGCATGAACCGCCCGAAAATGTAGGAGGTGACATTGTAGTAGCATCCGTAAAAGATCCCTGGGGAAATGTGGTCGGGCTCATTTACAATCCTGAGTTTACGCTGAGTTGAAAACTAAATATGCTGTAAGATAAAGTCAGCAGGTATATCGAGCTTGGTATGGACCGCTTTTATAAAGGGAATATCGGGCCTCTGTTTTCCATTTAAAATCAGTGAAAGCTTTGCATCACTGACGCCCAGCGTTCTGGCAAGCTCATTTTGCTTTAACCTCAGTTCATACATGCGCAGCTCGATCATGCCCTGAAATGTCCGCGGAGGTTCGATGTAGTAATGTTCTTTTTCGTAGGCCTGGGCAGCGAGAGCCATTCTTCTCAGCTCCTTAGCTTCTGTATCCGATATATTGGCCTCACCTTTATTCATGATATCCAATATATTTTCCATAATGAGCTCATACTGTTGCTCACTCGTGATTTTTTCGAATTCCATACTCAGCTCCATATTATTTCCTTTTAAAAAGTATTGTTGAGGCATTTATATTGTCATATTCAGCATGGGTTCCAATAAAAAGGATATACATTGTTCTCACATTGAAGTTGATTAACGCGACTATTCTGTATTGATTTCCTTTTACATTGAAAACATATCTGTCATTTCCTACCGAATCAACAGAGTTGAAATCACGCTTGACATCATGGAAATGTGACCAATTTGCCTTTTCAACAATATCATACCAAACGTCCAGTGCCTCGAGGGATGCGTGATGCTTTTTCGCAAATTCCCGTATCATCCGGTAACTGATAACAACCATAGAGAGATAAGTGTGTGCTTTTAATAAAAATAGTTAAATTTTAGACTACAAAAAATTATTTTAGAAAATCTAAATAAAAGATGACTACCTCTGACGCCGGGCCCTTCTATCAAAAACTCTCATTATCCCTTTTGGCGATTGGCTTGATCATGCTGGCCATATACCTTGGCCAGGATATTCTTGTCCCATTGGCACTTGCGGGGCTGACTGCAGTCTTACTGAGGCCGGTAGAGCAATGGCTGATCAAAATGGGCCTTCCCAAAATCCTGGCGATTAGCGTTGCCGTGACACTCGCAGTGGTACTCGTTTCGGCCGTGGCAGTTCTCATCTCCATGCAACTAGCCGATTTTTCAGACGAATGGCCGCGGCTGAAACGCAACATTGATGAATTTTACAGAGATGCCCGCCGGTGGATTCGTCGCGAATATAGCCTTACCTATCGCCAGCAGGCAGAATATCTCAAGAATGCGCAGACTAAAACACTCGAAAATTTTCAGGGGACGGAAACGCTCGGAATTGTTACCGGACCGTTGAGTACCATCATTTTGATCCCGATCTACGCGTTTCTGTTGCTGTATTATCGCACCATGCTCCTGCATTTCATGGTGGTACTTTTTGCGGAAAAGCACAAAGAAAAAGTGCTCGAAGGATTAGGTCAGATTAAAGCAATTATTCAAAGTTACATGGTGGGATTGCTGCTCGAAACAGTGGCGGTCGCCGTTTTAAATGCAGCCGGTCTTCTCATTTTAAATGTGCAATATGCGGTATTGCTATCCATTATGGCGGCTATTTTAAACCTCGTCCCATACATCGGCGGCTTGGTTGCAACTGCGCTGGCAGTGATGGTTACCTTCATCAGCCACCCTGAAGTTGATACGATACTGGGCGTTGTTGGTGTCTTTATCGCCGTTCAGTTTATTGATAATAACTTTCTCGTGCCGGTTGTCGTTGGATCAAAAGTCAAGATTAATGCACTGGTTTCCATTGTAGGGGTATTAATTGGCGGCGCACTGGCAGGTTTATCCGGCATGTTCCTCTCCATTCCCGCCATCGCCATGATGAAGGTAGTTTTCGATCGTGTCGACGGATTGAAACCCTGGGGAATTTTATTAGGTGACCAAACGCCTGAACAAGCGAACAATACGCTTTTCAGGCTGGTCAAGAGAAAAAAGCGGGCTGAAAAAAGTGAAATGTGAAATGTGAGATGTGAGATGATTTCACTTTTCACATTTCACATTTCACATTTCACATTTCACACTTCACACTTCACACTTCACACTTCACACTTCACATTCACTTTTCCCACCCTTCTCAACTCACAAACTGTTTCGTATCCACTACTGCTTTCAGATCATGGAGCAAACTAAACAGTCCGAAAAAAGTACGGTTAATGTAAATGAAATGCTTCGAGCCACGATTTACATTCATTTTCCGCAACTCTTTGTCGTTCGCATATTTTTCGCCCAATGCAGCCAGTTTCATGAAGAAATCCTCATCAGAAAAATCAAATGTTTCGGACTGAAACGGCTGGGTCAGCAACGCCAAAATCTCACGAAAAAGATTGGTGAAATAAACCGTTTCTGCATTTGTATCTTTCTCAGTAAGAATTTCCAGCTCAACTAATTTCTCATGAAATATGACTGGATTATTCAGTTTTGCTGGTTCTACCAATTCAAAATACGGATTGTAAAATGATTCGGGAATCTCTTTAATGCACCCAAAATCGATTGCGATCAGATTATCCTGGTCGTCGATCAGGAAGTTTCCCGGATGTGGGTCCGCATGAACTTTGCGAAGCTGATGAACCTGGAACATGTAAAAATCCCAAAGTGCCTGCCCGATCTTATTTGAAATATGCTGATCTGGATTCGACTTTACAAATTCCGATAAATGCTTCCCGGTCATCCAATCCATTGTAATCACGCGCTCGCTGGAATATTCGGGATAATATTCAGGGAATTTCAGATTCGGAATGTGCGCACAAGCCTCGGCAATTTCACTGCTTTGTGCAATTTCAAGATTGTAATCCGTTTCCTCCGTCAGCTTCGTTTCAACTTCCTTGAAATACTTATCCGAATCTTTCGCCTGAATGTTGAACATCTTGATCGCAATGGGCTTCACCATCGCCAGATCCGAGGAAATGCTTTCTGCTACGCCCGGATATTGAATTTTTACCGCAAGTTCTTTCCCATTCAACGTAGCTTTATGAACCTGCCCGATACTCGCTGCATTGATCGCATTCGCATTAAACGTGTCAAACAAATCATAGGGAGATTTGCCAAAATACTTTTTGAAAGTCTTTACAACCAAAGGTGCGGAAAGCGGCGGTACTGAAAATTGCGACAGCGAAAACTTTTCGACATACTGCTGGGGAAGGAAATTCTTCTCCATACTCAGCATTTGAGCCACTTTCAATGCGCTGCCTTTCAGGTTTTTAAGCCCATCATAAATATCCTCGGCATTATTCGTATTCAGATTATCGCGCGCAGATTCCGGATTGGTTATTTTCTCACCATAATACTTCAGATAGTTTCCGCCGATTTTCACGCCGGTCGAAATTAACTTGGTTGCACGCTGAATTTTTGAAGTAGGTATGCTATCAATTGTCTCCATTCCTACCGCAGCTTTTCTTTAATGAGAAATTTCCCAAAGTCGATCACGCTTTCCAATGGGGTTGTGTCAATCAGGTCAAATGTGGCCCGGATTGATTTTTCAATGAACAGATCCGTCTTTTCAAACCCGATCGATTCATCGTCCAGCCAGAATTTCAGCGTAACCAGGAACTGGATCCACGCCCCTTCTTCTAATGCATCTTGCTGTACCTTGCGGATCCGCTCACTTTTCATTTTGAGATAACCTGCACTGATCTCAGAAATGAAAGCTTTGAAATTTGTCCTGAACTCTTTCAACTTCAACAGCCCGTCCAGCCTGTTTTTATTTTCCTTTAATGCAAAAACAACATAGCTGCGATTGGCCGTCAGGATTTCGAAATAAGTAAAATAATAAGTCAAAAGCTTGTCGCGGAAACCCAGCACATCCACATCTCCGCTTTGGGCAAGAAGGCTTACCGAAAGCTTGTGGAAGGTCACAAATACACTCTTTTCAACAGCGTCAATAGACGAAAAATGTTTATAAAAATCCTTTTCAACAAAGCCATTTTGCTTGCAAAACAAGTAGACCGACTCCGGTTTTTTATTGTTTTCCAAACAGTAATGCATGTATAACTCGGTGATTTTATCGGCGGTAAGTTCCTGTGCAGCTGCCGGAAGCTCTCTCAATTTTGTTGCCATTATCAATATCGGATTAAGAAAGTAGTGACTTGCATTCAATTTAACGACCGGCATTACCCGGTTCGTACCTGGAACACAGGCAACTGGAGAACAAAATAAATGCCCCGAAACATTCATTCCGGGGCATTTATTTCAAAGGTATAAGTGATATTCAGGAGCTACATCAGCTTCCGAACACATTGAGGTTCAGGAAATCATTCCTGAATTTTCCTTTTGGATCATATTCTTTTGCCAATGCAATGAAATCAGAAAGTTTATCGTAGCGTTTTGCGAGTATATCCGGCGCGATCGTAAAAAGTTTGCCCCAATGCGGTCTCACATCGTAAACAGAAAGTTCCTTCTCAATGACAGGAAGCAACTTGCTCACAGCCGGCCAATCCTGTTTCCAGGTAAAATGTATCGCTACCGAATCTTGTTTGTAGCATGGACTCATCCACAGATCATCCGCCGCAATGGTACGGATTTCGGAAGTGAGCAAATGGGGGGTAATTTGTTTTCCAAGTCTGGAAATAGCCATGATCGCATCTACCGCATGTTTTCTTGGCACAAAATACTCGGATTGCAGTTCTACTCCGCTACTCGGTGTGAAACCCATTTTGAAATGCGGCATACGTTCGTACCACGGACCCGCGACGCCCATTTGCTCGGTGCAATTTTCGGCTGACAATTCAGGGATCGGATGAAGGTTTTTAGTAGCCAGCTTACCACCAAAGAATTCTTTATCGGGCAACCTTTTGAGCGGCTTCATACTGTTCATTTTAAATTTAAGCCAAACCTCCGTAATGTCATTTGTAGCCCAATTCGTAAACAAACTCACACTATATCCGCTATCCTGAATCTTATCAAAATTGTCTTTTAACTGATCCAATGGCACATTTTCATATACATATTGGCCCATTGTAAAGGTTGGCTCCACATTCAGCGTGATTTTGGTTACCACGCCCAATGCACCCAGATTAACCACCGCCGCGTTAAACTTTTCCCCATCCTTTTTCTTACTCAACTGAACCACATCGCCATTCGCAGTCACTATTTCCATAGCCGCAACTGCCGTGGACAGGTTACCATGCTTCTCGCCGGAACCATGTGTCGCCGTCGCGCAGGCGCCCGCGACCGAAATGTGCGGCAATGAAGCCAGGTTATGTAATGCAAATCCTTTTTCATGAAGATATGGGCTCAGCTGGCCGTATTTCAAGCCCGAATTGACCATCACTGTTTTATTTTTTTCATCCAAAACCATGGACGCATCTGCATTCGTCAGCGAGATAAACTGGTCTTTGGTATCCGCAATGTTGTTGAAACAATGCCTCGTACCCAGCACTTTTAGCTTGTCATATTTCTTAACTGTTTGCTGGACCTGAGTCAGGGTTTTAGCCTGATCGAGCTTTTGGGTACTATATTCCAGATTGCCTGCCCAGTTTTTAAGCTTATCGGCAGAACTTCTGCCACCCGCTACCCAACCATGGAGCGGTGAAAATAAAGGAGCTGTCATTAAAGCGGATGATAATTTGATAAAGGTGCGCTTTTTCATTTGAATGTCATTTTTCCACAAATTAATTGAATAATTCAGGATCGCAACATCGAAATTGCCTGCATTCACAGATTCTTCGCGACTACATTTTTTAAGATAAGAATGGATTCCGACAATTCATCCTCGTCCAGATTCCCAAATCCCAAACGCATGGCGCTGAGCTGCCCGGTTTGAAACAAAAGCGTCTGTGGTAAATGCAGATTTTGTTTGAGGCAAGCTTTACTGATCCGCATCAGGTTAATGTCTTTCCGCCATTCCGTCCAGATCGCCAGCCCACCCGGCGGGGACCGAAATGTCAGATATTCACTTAAATGCTGTTTTAATAATTCACTGAGCACGTCGCGTCGCTGGTGATAAATTTTTTGCGCCTTTTTGATGTGACGTTGAATTTCACCTTCATCCAGCATTTCTCCCAAAGCCTGCTCCATCATCAGATCCCCCTGGCGATCGATAATGCGCCTCAGTTTACCAAGTTCAGCAATCAAATTTTCCGGCGCTACCAGGTATCCTGATCTCAACCCCGGCGCCAGTGCTTTGCAGAAAGAACCCACATATACCACCATCCCGGCCCCATCCGCACTCGCGAGCGGTAAAACCGGACTACTGTTGTAATGGAAATCGTAATCATGATCGTCCTCCAAAATGATGAAACCATACTGAACCGAAAGATTCAGCAATTCCACCCGTCGCTCGGGACTAAGTGTAACCGTGGTGGGATAATGATGATGTGGCGTAATGTAAAGCATCCGAATGCGCGTCGTTTCACAAAGCTTACGGACTGCCTCCACCGAAATCCCGAAATCGTCGACGGGTACCGGCAAAATTTGTGCGCCCGCTTTCTGGAAAATCATGTTGGCAACATAGTAACTCAGATTTCCCACCACCACGTTGTCGCCTTTGCCGATCAGCAGCGTGGAGGCAAGGTAAATACCCATTTGAATGCCGTGCGTGGTGATAATATTTTCACTACCAATGTGCAAACCCCGGGTGTTATTCAAATAGTTAGCCAACTTTTCCCTGAAATACGCATTGCCTTCCACGTGCGAGTAACTCAGGTATTTCCGGTTATTTTTTCGTTTTAAAACACTCGAATACGCTTTTGCCATCTTGTCCATCGGCGCCAGCCGCACGTCGGGTAACCCGTCTGTAAATTGCAGATCGACATTTGAAACAGAAACCGGACGATCCAGCAACATGCTGGTATCAAAAGAAAAGCCTGCTTTTTGCGGATAACTCACCAGATCCTGCGCATTAAATGGCAATGCATTTGAATCGGCAATGGGAGATTTTTTAGTGACAAATGTGCCTTTATTGGGCAGCATTTCAATCCAACCCTGCGCGTCGAGCTCATGGTACGCAGCCACGACTGTTTTACGATGTACATCAAGAATTTCCGCCAGCGAGCGCGTTCCCGGAAGTTTTACACCCGTTACCAACACTCCCCGCTGGATCGCATTGATCATCTGCCGTGCAATTTGAAGATAAACCGGAGTGCCGGAAAGCCGGTCCAGCAGGATTACATTTTTAAATGGTATTTCAACCGGACTACTCATTATATTAAAACCGGGACATGTTAACGGGCCGGTAAGATAGTAAGTTTGTTTCAAGCTTTTAGCTGTTAGCTATTAGCCGTTAGCTTTCGGCGGTCGGCGGTCAAATTCGTTAACTAGCATTACAATAAAACATCATATGAAAACTTTTTACATTTTACTTTTTACATCTTACATCTGCCACTACGCCTCAGCCCAGGATATATCGCTTGATCCTGTGACGGTTACTTCTTCTATTGTGGAGAAAAGAGCTTCTCAGACCGGGCGGAATATTGCGGTGATTAAGGGTGAATATTTTCAAAATTTGCCGGTCCACAGTATTGATGATCTTTTGCGATATGTTCCGGGAGTTGAGATCCAGGCGCGTGGGCCGATGGGATCGCAAAGTGATATTGTATTGCGTGGCGGTACTTTTCAGCAAGTTTTAGTGATTCTCGACGGCATTCGTCTGAACGACCCGAATACCGGGCATTTCAATAGTTACATTCCCATTTCCCCGTCTGAGATCGAGCGGATCGAGGTTTTGAAAGGGGCTTCTTCGGCACTATATGGGTCGGATGCAGTTGGTGGAGTGATTCATGTGATTTCTAAGACTTTCGCGGCGAAACAGATAAGTAACGATGAAAATGCGGATATGCCGGCCAAAACCAATGTAAATGCGATGATCACTGCAGGTGCATTTGGATTGCTGAATGCGAATGCAGGAGGTTTTTATCAAAAAAATAAGCTAGCCATTTCGGGAGGGATTTTATCAAATAATGCGACCGGCGTGCAGCAGCGCGGCATTAAAGGCTTTTTTCACAACAACACGGCGTCACTTTCTTTGCATTACGACCTGTCGCCAAACTGGAATGTCGCAGTCCGCAGCGCATACGATCACCGGGATTTTGCTGCGCAGAATTTTTATACAGTGTTGAAATCGGATACTGCAAGCGAAAAAGTAAAAACTTCCTGGAACCAGATCAGGCTGGGCTATAAAAAAGATAAGACTTCGTTTTTTTTTGATGGTGGTTATAAATTCGCGGATGATCAATATGCATTCAATCCGCACGCGATCGCAAACAGCAGCAAATCGCGTTTGTGGCAGGGATTAGCGGTTTTGCAGCAGGCTTTTACCCAAAATACCAGCGTCATCGCCGGGTTGAATTACCAGAACCGCAGCATTTCTTCCAATGATCGCGGCGATCATTCGTTGAGCCAGGTCGCGCCGTTTGTTTCTCTGGTTCAGGTTTTTGGAGACAATTTCACAATAACTCCTTCTGTACGATTGGATTGGCGTGAAAATATCGGCTCCGAGCTCGTTCCTCAGATTAATTTATCTTACAAAAAAGAAAACTGGCAAATTCGCGGAAGTGCCGGAAAAACGATCCGTGACGCCGATTTCACCGAACGTTTTAATAACTATAATAAAGCATTGGTAACCGGCGGAAATGTCGGCAATCCTGATTTGAAAGCGGAACGATCATTCAGTTACGAAGCTGGCGCAGATTGGTTTTTGACACAAAATAATACCTCGCAATTCAAAATTTCCGGTACTTTTTTCCAACGATTACAAAACGATCTCATCGATTACGTTACCACGCCTTATGCCCAAATGCGCCGAAAAGAAAATCTTTCTCCGACCGGAACATTTGGTCTGGCACTTAATATAGCCGAAGTAAACACAACTGGTTTCGAGCTTGATATCCAATCTGTTAATTCCATTTCAACCAATCAAAAACTGATCTTTAACGCAGGCCTCACTTGGCTCGATAGCAAGAATAACAGTCAAATTTCCTCCTTTTACGTTTCCTCACATGCCAAATTTCTGGGCAATTTCTCGGCGATCTACCAGATTTCAAGATTTTCACTCAGCCTGAACGGATTGTATAAAACGCGCGCTGCCCGCGAAGCCCAGGCCATTGAGGCGACCATTTCCAAAAGCTATTTTATCCTCAATGCAAAAGCGGAATATGCATTTTTAAATCGTGCACTGGCCGTTTTTGTCCAGGCCGACAATGCATTTGACGAAGACTACAGTGATTTATTGGGATCAAAAATGCCGGGAAGGTGGGTAATGGGTGGAATCCGGTTTAATCTTGCCAAATAGCTCTAAATCTTTATCTTAGAGGGTTTCGTATGTTTCGAAAGCGCGACGATGTATGTTTTCAAAATTTCCGATTTCCATTTGTAAGTTACTGATCTGCCTGACCTGCATAAGTCAAACTGGCTTTGCACAAGTTCGAACCGCTGATTCCTCCAAAATGAATGTCTATTTTCTGAGTGGGCTGGGCGCTGATAAGCGTGTTTTTGACAAAATAAAGTTGGATCATGCATTCAATGTGAGGCATATTGAATGGATAAAACCTTTGAAGAAAGAAACTCTGGCGCATTATGCCGGGCGACTGCTCCCGCAAATGGATACGACGCAACCTTTTCAATTGGTCGGATTGTCTTTCGGTGGAATGATCGCGTCGGAATTGTCGGACATTGTGAATCCGAAACAAATCATCATCATTTCCAGCACCTCGACCGGCGTTCCGGTTTCGAAATTTTATCAGGGGCTTATTAAGTTTTTACTGCTATCCCCATTTGCAGCCCCATTTTTGAGATCAACAAACTCGTTCACTTACAAGTATTTTGGTGCCGATACACCTGAGTTGAAAACCTTACTGAAAGTCATTCTGCACGATACGGACAGCAAATTTTTAAAATGGGCATTGACCCGGATAAGTAGCTGGGACCGAAAAACCAAAGCTCCAAACCTGTTCCACATTCATGGCACCGCCGACCACCTCATCCAATATAAACATGTTCAGCCCGATATTTCCATCGAAGGCGGCGGCCACCTCATGATCTACGCCCAGGCAGACGAAATCTCAGGGATTTTGAATAGGAAATTGAAGGAGGCCGCGGAATGATTAAACCCTAACTCACAACCAGCACAATCTTCCCAATATGCCCGCTGCCTTCCATTAATGCGTGTGCCTGAGCAGCTTCGGCAAGTGGGAACTGTTTGAAAATGACGGGTTTGAAGTTTCCATTCTCAATAACAGGCCACACTTTTTCCCGGATTTCGGAGGTAAGGGCTGATTTAAACTCTTGTTCGCGATTACGCAAAGTGCTGCCAGTGATGGTAAGCCTGTTCCGCATCACTAATCCAAAATCGACATCGCTGGCCTTATTACCATTCATGGTATTGATAAAAACCAACCTTCCGTCTGCCCGCAGCAACCGGATGTTTTTCGCAATGTAGTCGCCTCCAACCATATCGAGGATTATGTCGATGCCGGTATCTTTTAGCACTTCTTCAAAATCGCTGGTTTTATAATTAATGCTTAAATCAGCCCCCAATGCATTGCAGGCTGCGCATTTAGCATCGTTTCCCACTGTTGTGAACACATTGGCTCCTAACGCTTTTGCAAGCTGGATCGCCGTGATCCCGATGCCGCTGCTGCCGCCATGTACCAGGAAATTTTCTCCTGATCGTAATGCGCCTTTTTGAAATACGTTGTGCCAAACCGTGAAAACAGTTTCGGGTAACGACGCCGCCTCCGCAAAACTGAACGCGCCTGGGACGGGCAGGCAATGCCCGGCATTTGCAACCGCATATTCGGCATAACCTCCACCCGAAAGCAATGCACATACCTCATCCCCCACCTTCCAATGCGAAACCTGATGGCCGACCTGCTCAATCACCCCGGCCACTTCAAGTCCCGGAATGTCTTTCGAAGCTCCCGGCGGCGGCGGGTATTTTCCTTTTCGTTGTAATACGTCAGGCCGGTTCACTCCCGCCGCATGGACTTTGATCAATACTTCGTTCCCGCCCGGAATGGGCTTTTCCCGGTCTTGCAGTTGCAACACATCAGGATCACCGGGTGCAGTAATAACAACGGCTTTCATAAAATCAGCATGAATGGAATTTAGTACACCTCTTTTCCAAAAGGGGTGAAGGACAGACTCATGAGCTTGAAATGCTGCTTCGCGAAAGGTAGTCCGATGATGGTAATGGCAAGAATTATTCCAAAAATCAGGTGGGTGAGCGCGATCCAGATGCCGCCGAGAAAAATCCAGATGATGTTAAAAATAGTAGAAAGACAACCCGTGTTCCCCGGAACTTCCCGCACCTGCTGCCCGAATGGAAATAATGTAAGAAAGCCGATTTTGAAACACTGGATTCCGAAAGGAATTCCAACGATGGTGAGGCAGAGTATAAATCCGGAAATCATGTATTCCAGAAAAACGATAAATCCGCCAAAAACGAGCCAGATGATGTTTCCGAGTAGGTTCATTCGAGATCAGTTGAGTAAATGTGATGGCTAATAAATGTGGTAAATCTAGCCGCGACATCCATTTACTTTTTGCGATTTATACAGACGGCGACATAGCCAAACGGCTGGATGATATCGGTGATTGCCAGTTATTAATCTTTAATAATCTAAAAAATTCAGTTTCCTCAAACTCTCTGACACCGCCCGGCGGCAAGTCTCCCAACTGCAAATCCTCAATACTGGCGCGCACAAGCCTTTTGCAACGGTGGCCTGCAACCCGCACCATTTTCCTTATCTGATGATATTTTCCCTCGGTTAATGTAATCTGCAGCCAGGTGTTCGGAATTTTATCCCAGGTTTCATTTTTATGTTTTGATAAAATATTAGGTCTGGATATGATCTCTACCTCGCAGGGAGACGTCACATATTCTACCCCGCCTTTCACCAAAATCCCAATTCCGGACCTCAGTAATTGAAGTGTTTCTTCACTAACCTGGTGCCCCACATTCACCCAATAGGTGCGTTTATGTGGCGTTTCACCCATAAAAAGCAAACTCGTCACCCTTTTATTCGTAGTCAAAATCAGCAATCCTTCCGAGTGACTATCCAGCCGGCCAATGGCATGCGTACCCTCCGGAAAGTCAAAATCAATCTCCCCGAGCAGCCGAACTTCGTCCGAACTTACAAACTGGGAAACCATATTGGCTGGCTTGTTGATAATAAAATAGCGATGTGAAGTCATATTCAAAGTTAGGTATGCTCCGGGATTAAAGAACGAATTTTTTGCAGTACCACTCCGATCTCCGATAAAATTTCATCATTGGTAAATCTGATAACCTGAATTCCAAACTCGCGGATTAAATCGGATCGCATTTCATCGTATACCCGGTTTTCCCTCACTAAATGAATTCCACCATCCACTTCGATCACCAATCATGGCAGTAAAAATCGACGATGAACAGATGTAACGGGTGTTGCCTTCTAAATTTCACCCCTAATTTCTTATTTGACAGATGTTTCCATAAGATTTTCTCCGCTAACGTTTCATTTTTCCGGAGTTGTTGTGCGAGTGCAAATAAAATCGGAGCTGCTCCCTGATGCATCATTTTTAGTGTGTTTTTAAGTTTGCTCAAAATTCAAAGTCCCCTTGAGGGGATTTGGGGGAGAAAAAACGATTCTCGGTAATGCCCCCGACCCCTGAAGGGGAGACTTTTATTTTCATCGATTCATCTGTTCGCATAGAGAAAAAAATCGAATGAAGCACAATGCAAAGCCCCCTTGAGGGGGTTGAGGGGAGAAAAACGCAACTTCCTAATGCAATTGGACTAAGAGTAATGCATCTCGGTAATGCCCCCGACCCCTGAAGGGGAGACTTTTATTTTCATCGATTCATATGTTCGTACAGAGAAAAAAATCCAATGAAGCACAATGCAAAGCCCCCTTGAGGGGGTTGGGGGAGAAAAAACGCAACTTCCTAATGCAATTCGACTGAGAGTAATGCATCTCGGTAATGCCCCCGGCCCCTGAAGGGGAGACTTTTATTTTCATCGATTCATCTGTTCGCATAGAGAAAAAAATCCAAATGAAGCACTATGCAAAGCCCCCTTGAGGGGGTTGGGGGGAGAAAACGCGCAACTTCCTAATGCATTTGGACTGAGTTAATGCATCTCGCTAATGCCCCCGGCCCCTGAAGGGGAGACATTTATTTTCATCGATTCATCTGTTCGCATAGAGAAAAAATATCCAATGAAGCACAATGCAAAGCCCCCTTGAGGGGGTTGGGGGGAGAAAACCTAATGCGCCTTCTCATAATGCATTTTCAGCAAATCTTCTCCAAAATCACTGGTGAGATCTCTTACTACCGAATGAATGTGGTTCCCGCCGTTTTGTGTGTTATCGAATTCGATTAGAAATGTGGGGCCGTGGATGCGGTAGTAATGTCCGTGGCCGGAGCCGATTTCGGGTTTTTGTTCTCCCATCCAGGCGAAATGGATTTTGTTCAGATCATTTTTTTCAAGCTCGGCCCATTGCTGGTTCTTTAATGTAACATGGTAGCGGCGCAGGTATTCCATGATCAGGTTTTTAAAAACTGCCTTTTGCGCAGCCGACATGTCACCCATCGGAACACCCTCCATTTTGTCCAATGAAGCTTTTCGTGAATTGGACGTAAAAATTTCATTCGGGGCTTTGGTACCCATGCTTGCCTTTTCGAGCTGGGCGGCATTTAAACTGTGTAAAAGCTCAAATGCTATATCTTGTTCCGCCTTCAAAATCCGCTTCCCTTTTTGCGGAACATCGGCGAGTACCGTACCCGGGTTACTGCCCATGAAGCTCGGCGTGAAGGTTACCTCACCGTTTACAGAGGAAAAATGAAGTGACAAATGATGGCCTTCCACACGCCATCCCCACGGTTCCGCGCCGGGAGTTCCGAAGACTAGAAATGCATAGTTTTCAGGATCGCGGTACGTATCGTTTGCGGGCCGGGTTTCGACAACGCGCAGTACATTTTCAAGATCGATAATCTGCTCGGCTTTGCTATAACCTTCCTGGCTTAGAACCAGTTTGATCATATTCATCGCCGCTTTTTTCTGATCGGAGTTTATATTTTTAAATGTAATCCCTTTTCTGGCTCGTGGTGTAAAATTCCAGTCGAACCGTGCGGGATCGGAGAATGAGAGGCTGGCTTCTTTTAGTTGTTCCGCCGAAAGTGTTTTTAAAAATGCCTGCACAACGGCTGTCATTTCCTTCGCAAACTTTTCGTCCTTTTTGGTTTTGATACGATCATCGTTACCTGCATTTCCTTTACTAATAAAGCCGCCCGAAGCAACAAGCAATGTCAAAAACGAGACTACGAAAGCGATCTTTTTCATATTCGTTGATTTAGGTATGATAGATTCAATCTGAGAAAATGAAAAGTATTTGGTGTCAAGAAACTACCATGCATTCCTTTGCTGGGGAATTAATCGAAACAAACTAGTTTTGCCGGATTAACTATAACATCATGAATTGGGAAAAATTGCTCTCCGCAAAACGTTGGGGAAGTGAAGACAAATACAATGCAGACCCCGCAGAAGCAAGGTCGGAGTTTCAGCGCGATTACGACCGGCTTATTTTTTCTTCCCCATTCAGAAGATTGCAGAACAAGACGCAGGTATTCCCATTACCTGGTAGTGTTTTCGTACATAACAGACTCACTCACAGCTTAGAAGTAGCCAGTGTCGGGAAATCGCTCGGGCGGATTTTTTATAACAAACTTAAAAAAGACGATGCTGCGGTCGATGAAAAATTGCCGTTGATCAGTGAGATCGGGAACATCGTTTCGGCAGCTTGTCTCGCGCACGACCTTGGAAACCCGGCTTTCGGACATTCGGGAGAAGCTGCGATATCTCATTACTTCACCAATGGCGATGGCTTCATGTACAAAAACCAAGTTTCGGAAGCGCAGTGGGCAGATCTGATCGATTTCGAAGGTAATGCAAACGCATTCAGGATATTAACCCATCCTTATGCCGGGAAAGGTTACGGTAGTTTTGCATTGACTTACGCGACATTAGCCGCCATTGCCAAATATCCCTGCGAATCGCTGGCTGGCCATAACAAAGCAAATATTTACACAAAAAAATACGGATTTTTTCAGTCGGAGCTGAGTGGTTTTCAGAAGATCGCGACCGAGCTGGGCATGGATCAGGTTACCGGTTCGCCGCTGGTTTACAAACGCCATCCGCTCGTTTATCTGGTAGAAGCTGCCGATGATATTTGCTATAACATCATCGATCTTGAAGATGCGCACCGGCTCAAAATCCTCTCCTATCACGATGTCGAAACGCTTTTGCTGCAATTATGTCAGGATCCGAAAATGCCTTCCCGGCTTGCTGAAATCGACGATGATGACGCCAAGATCAGCTTGCTGCGTGCCAAGTCGATCAGTACCTTGATCGGGCTATGCTCGGAGTTATTTTATGACGAGCAAAAAACGATACTGAATGGAGATTTTAACCGCAGCCTGATCGACGGGATTCCCGAGCCTTTCCGTAGTGCAATGAAAGAAATTGCCAGAATATCCGTCAACAAAATTTACAATTATGCCTCCGTAGTGCAGATTGAGGTGGCTGGCTACAAAGTAATGGGTGGCCTGCTAGAAGAATTCGTACCTGCCTATCTGAATAACAATTCGCATTATACCCGGAAACTGGTGGAGCTCATTCCCAAGCAATTCATTACTTCCAGGACGGACCCTTACTCGAAGATTCAGACCGTTCTGGATTTTGTTTCCGGTATGACGGACCTTTATGCGGTTGAATTGTTTCGAAAAATCAAGGGAATTTCTTTTCCCTCAATATCATAGAAAACTAATTTCCTGGATATACATTCCGATAGACGTAAAAATAATTCGTCTAAGATTTTTTTGTGTAAATTGTTGAACGAAATAACAAGTCGCAACTCCCTCATATGGAAATTAAACAATTGGTTTACACCAGTACCTCCGCGAACGTAACATTCCCATTTACCCCGCACCTGTTTTTTGTCTTTGGCAACAGAGAGCTTCTGGAAAAAAGTGATGTGATCGAAAAACTGGCAGAACTTTATCCGCAAGCTCTTTTTTCGGGGTGCTCCACGGCCGGCGAAATCGCCGCCGTTTCTGTGAAAGATAACACCATTATCATCACGGGGATCCGGTTTGATGAAACAATCGTAAAAAGCTCAGAGGTTACTTTGGACGACATTGATTTCAGCAGCATTGAAGCCGGAAGAAAATTGGTTGCTCAACTTCCAAAAGATGGCCTGAAACACGTTTTTGTTGTTTCAGATGGTCTTAAAGTAAATGGTACCGACCTCGTAAAAGGAATGACTCAGGGGCTCGATCCCGAAGTAACACTGACCGGCGGGCTGGCGGGCGACGGGTCACAATTTTCCAAAACCGTGATCGTAGAACCTAATGGGACAATAACCAGCGAAAGCGTAGCCGCAATCGGGTTTTATGGAGAGAATCTGACAATTGGTTTCGGATCTCGCGGAGGTTGGGACAGCTTTGGTCTGGACCGGCTGGTAACCCGTTCAAAAGAAAATATATTGTTTGAGATTGACGGCGAGCCTGCCCTCGATTTGTATAAATCCTTTTTGGGAGATAAAGCAAAAGACCTGCCTGCATCGGGATTACTTTTCCCGCTCAGCATGCGGGATAATGAAGACCGCGCTCCGGTTGTACGTACGATTTTAGGCATTAATGAAGAAGAAAAGAGCCTCACTTTTGCGGGCGACATTCCGCAGGGTTCTTTTGTGCGCCTGATGAAAGCCAATAACGACAGGCTCATTACCGGGGCCGAAGAAGCGGCGCATGCTGCCGCTGACGGATTAAACAGCAGTCCCGAATTCGCTCTTCTTGTTAGCTGTGTGGGTAGAAAATTAGTCCTTAAACAAATGGTCGAAGAGGAGGTTGAAAGCGTATCTGAAGTATTGGGCAGTCCGGTTATTACCGGGTTTTACTCGTACGGCGAACTGGCCCCATTCAACCGGAATGCATTGTGCGAGCTGCATAATCAAACCATGACCATTACCACTTTCAGCGAATCTTAAGATGAATATGCCCGAACTTACGGACACCAATTATCACCGGCTGCTCAAACGCCAGATCCGGAAATCATTGCCGCCCGAGTTAGCCGAACACCCTGAAATGCAAGATTTTCTGTTGTCTGTTCATCAGGCTTACTCAGAATTTCAGGACGATCTTGGGCGCGTGGAACTGATCCTCGAACAAAGCTCCGGCGAATTATTTAAGGCCAACCGGGAACTGAGCAGGATTGCCCAGGAAAAAACCGAAGAGGCCGCATTGACCAATAAAAGGCTGGAAGAAGTTGTCAGCAGCATTACGGAGGTTTTGGTACAGCTCGACGCAAATGGCAACATTACCTACCTGAACAAAGCCTGGGAAACCATCACCGGGTATCGGGTAGACGAAAGTGTAAACCGTAACTGGACTGATTTTTTCGCCGACTCTGCCGAAGAACTTTATACGATGTTCAACTCCGATCTACCTGTAACAGAAGCTACTATCAAAGTTTTTACAGCTACCGGAGCAGAAATTTGGATCGGGATTTCGCTTACCCGGCAATACGCGGGCGACAAGCATATCGGATATACAGGCACATTGTCCGACGTGACGGAGCGGGTAGTGGCGGAGAAAAAATCAAAATCGTATATGCGCGATCTGGAACGCATTAACGCCGAACTGGATCAATTCGCATATGTAGTAAGCCACGATTTGAAAGCACCGTTGCGCGCGATAAACAACTTGTCTGAGTGGATTGAGGAGGATATCAGCCATTTATTGGAAGGCGACACAACCGACCAGTTTAGGCTTCTGCGGGGCCGCGTCCACCGAATGGAAAGTCTGATCAACGGGATTTTGTCTTATTCGAGAGCCGGCAGGATCAAGACGGTGAAAGAGAAATTTACCATTAAATCCCTCGTCGACGATCTGCGCGAGACATTTAGCAGTAAAAACACTACCCGGTTCATCCTGGAAGGAAATGATGCTCTCGATATAGAGACGGAGAAAATCACATTGACCCAAATCCTGCAAAACCTGATTTCAAACGGGATCAAGTACAATGATAAGCCCGAAGTAGAGATCAAAATCGGCTGGAAGGAATGCGAGAACAAATATGAGTTCCATGTAGCTGATAATGGCCCGGGAATTGCTCAGGAATTTCATGAAAAGATCTTTGTCATTTTCCAAACCCTTCAGGCACGGGACGAGGTAGAAAGTACGGGAGTCGGACTGGCAATTGTTAAAAAAATACTGGATGAAAAAGGCGGTTTGATCCGGATCGAATCAAAAATGAAGGAGGGTACCAAATTCATTTTTACCTGGCCAAAGAACGAAATGAAAGAAACAGAAACATCATTAAAAAATAACCCTTTTCAGTAATCAAGCTAACTAACTAAAATGTCCTTTTCTAATCCAATTCCGATGACCATACTACTGGTAGAAGACGATGAAGTAGACGTGATGAACGTGAAACGCGCATTCAAGAAAAACAACATTTCGAACCGACTGGTCGTAGCATCCAACGGTATCGATGCACTCGAAGTTTTGCGCTCCACTTCGCCGGATAATCCAAAGCCGCGAATCGTGCTTCTAGACCTTAATATGCCTAAAATGGGTGGCATTGAATTTCTGAAAGAGATCCGTCAGGACCCCGAGCTTAGCTCATTATCGGTTTTTGTGATGACCACATCGAATGAGGACAGCGATAAGATCGACGCATTCAACCTGAATGTGGCAGGCTATATCCTTAAACCACTTTCGATGGACCGGTTTATATCCGCAGTGTCTACATTGAACAGTTACTGGACACTCTGCGAGTATCCCGAATAAATTCATTCCGCTTATTTTCCCCTTTTATGACACCTATCAGTATTCTGCTTGTTGAAGACGATGAGATCGACGCAATGAACCTGCTTCGTGCTATCGGTAAGTCACAGGTAGAAATCGGGGATGTCAGGATCTGCAAATACGCCGAAGATGCGTTGTTAACACTCGATTCCTGGTCGCCAGGATGCGTGCTGCTGGATTACCAGCTCCCAAAAACAAACGGGCTGGAATTGTTGAAAAAAATCAAAAAGCTGGCGCCGCATTTACCCGTGATCGTACTCACGTCCCAGGGCGATGAGCGAATTGCGGTTGAAATGATGAAAGCGGGCGCGACCGATTATTTTCCAAAATCAGAAATTACCCCCGAGAAGCTGAGGAAGGCTTTCCATACGCTGGGAAAAATGCTCGAAGTGGAAAAAGGCCGAGAGGAAGCGAAGCTAAAACTGGCTGAAAAAGAGGAATTTATAAACAAAATTGCATTACTATCCCCCAATATCATCTACGTAATTGATATTGAAAAATGGGCGGATATTTTCCACAACAAACAAATCTGGAAAATATTGGGCTATTCGGAAGAAGACATCATTACCGATACCCAAAACGGATTAACGAAGATCATCAACAATCAGGATCAGCTTTCGTTCCGCCGGCACTATCAATATATGCGGCACAGTGTGAAGGATACAGATGTGGTTGAAAAAGAATTCAGGCTGAAACACAAAGATGGGTCAGAAGTATGGATCATCACGCGGGAAGTCCCTTTTAAGAGAAATGATAAAGGGGCCGTGCAGGAAGTTTTAGGAACTGCGATTGACATTACAAGCAGAAAACTAGCTGAAAAGGAACTGATCCAGGCGAAAAAAGACGCCGAAGAAGCTACCCGGATCAAATCGGATTTCCTTTCGACGATGAGTCACGAAATCCGTACGCCCATGAACGGGATCATCGGTTTCACAGATATTCTTCTGAACGGCGACTTTTCAGGGCAGGATAAGGAATATTTGAAAATGATTAAAAGCTCGGCCGACAATCTGATGGTGATCCTCAACGATATCCTGGATTTTTCAAAGATAGAAGCAGGGAAATTTGGTCTGGAACACTTCGAATTCGATTTGAAAGAGAAACTTGATTTTTTGATCAAAACCTTCGAGATCCGGGCCAGGGAAAAATTGATAGACCTGCAATTTCAGTTTGACGACGACGTGCCGCATATGGTTATGGGCGACGCATACCGGCTCAACCAGATCCTGATCAACCTGGTGGGCAATGCCATTAAATTCACCGAAAACGGTTTTGTAAAAGTTGCCGTGCATCTGCACAAAGATCATGGATCGAGCGTGGATCTGAGAATCGAGGTATCCGACTCTGGAATAGGCATTTCCGAAGACAAGCTGGGTATCATCTTTGAAAGTTTTTCGCAGGCCCATCACAACAATGCGACACGTTATTTTGGCGGCACCGGTCTCGGTTTAAGCATTACGCGCAAGATTACCGAGCTAATGAACGGTACGATTACGGCTAAAAGTAAACTCAATGAAGGTGCGCTGTTTACAGTGGTCCTCAACTTTGGAAAAGCCATCAAGTTGGTCGGGGAAGAAAAAGCAAAAACGACGGACATTCCCTCATTGACAGGGTATAGCATTCTGGCCGCAGAAGATATACTCGCCAATCAGATCCTGCTGAAACATTTGCTGAAAAAATGGGGGGCGAAATTTGTGATCTGTAACAATGGTACTGAAGTGCTGCATTGCCTTGATGATGGCGGTGAGTATGATTTGATTTTAATGGATATTCAAATGCCGGTGATGGACGGGATTACGGCGATGAAAAAAATCAGGGGCAGCTATCCCCAATATGCCAAAGTGCCCGTGATTGCATTTACAGCAGATACTTTCGCCCAAACCGCCCCGGAAATCGCAAGCTGCAATTTCACTGATTTTGTCACAAAACCCTTCAAAGCCGACGAACTGATCCGGGTGATTAACAGACATCTTGCATTCACAACAACAGCCAGTGCAGCGGTTGTCAGCTAATTTTCTCCCAATCAATTTTCTCAGGTAACAGCGGAAGTTCTCTCAAACGACTTCCGGTCGCATTAAAAATGGCATTGGCAATTGCGGCTGATGTCGGGCCCTGCGCAGCTTCACCGGCGCCGAGTGGTTCTTTGTCAGGATGATCTATGATAAAAACTTCCGTATCGGGCACCTCTTCAAACCGCAGGATCGGGTACGTTTCCCAGCTTGTACTGGTAATGCCGTTCTGATCATACTTAACTTCTTCCAGCATGGTCCAGCTCGCGGCCTGTATCATCCCCCCGGAAGTCTGATTGATCACACCGTCACTATTTATCGTTTGCCCGGTATCGATTACGCCCGTGAGTTTGGTAACGCGGTAAGTCTTTTCTTTCGGATCGATTTTCACCTCTGCCTTCACAGCAAAATAGGCCGCATTGTTTTTATATTGGGCAAAAGCAAACCCTTCCCCAAAATTCTCCACCTTCCCTGCGCGGGCCTTCCCTTTCCTCCATCCTCCTTTCTCCACTAGCATATTAATAACAGCCTTCGCCCGCTCATCTTTCAAATGATCCAGCCGAAATTGCACCGGATCTTTGCCTGCTTTCACTGCCAATTCATCCATAAAAGATTCCAGTGCAAAAATATTGGCATAGGCCCCCAAACTCCGCAACGCTGAACTTCTCAATGGACCTTTGAAATCATGCAGCACGATTTTCTTCGCCTGGAAATCGTATAACGGAACAGAATTCCGATGACTACCACCTGAAAATCCACCCGACTTGAAACTGAAAGGCTTTTCCAAATCCCGCGCAGCCAGCAAATGTCCCGCATTTCCGCCCGGCCTGGTACTATGCGTATCCGACCAGATATCCGTTTTCCACGCATTCACTTTGCCTTTTGCATCTATCCCACCTTTCAAATGCAGGATCATCGCCGAACCATAAGGTTCCCATTTGTGCTCATCTTCCCGCATCCATTGCACACGCACCGGCCTTCCGGGCATTTCGATGGCAAGTAACGCGGCGTCTCCGGCTACATCGTCGGCACCATTATGACCGTAGCAACCTGCGCCGGGAATGCCGATGATATGGATTTTGGATTCAGGCACTTCCAGCATGGCCGAAATCGTTTTGCGCAAAGGATAAACTCCCTGACTATGCGACCAGACCGTCAGCATTTCATTTTCCCAAAGCGCGATCGCGCACGACGGACCTATGGAACCGTGCATATGATATGGTCTTTTGTAAACAGCTTCATGCGTAAATGCAGCTTCCGACAGATTTTTATCCACAGATGCATTTTCCTCCACCGTCTCCCCCGCTGATCCGGTTTTCAGGATGGTATCATAAAGTTCTTTTGGTAACGGTGATATCAGGCTGGTTTGCCACTGCGCTTTTTCCTTCAATGCATTCCATGCTTTGACGCATTGATATTCGTCTCTCGCGATCACAGCCGCGAAATTTCCATTGACTACAATTTTTAAAATGCCCGGCAATTTGGAGACTTCTTCTTTCGGCAGCATTTCCAGTTTTGCATTGTAAACTGGCGGCCGCAAAATCCTTGCGTGCACCATTTCGGGCAGGCGCAGATCCTGAATGTAATGTTGCCTCGCCAAAGCCATGGTCGTAATGTCGGCGCGGGGAATGGCTTTCCCAATCAGTTTATATTCAGCTGGTTTTTTCAAAGGCGCCTTTCCCGTAACCTCCGTTTCCAGTCGCTTTCCTTTTATGAGATCTTTATATGCAATTGTTTTTGAGTTGGTGGATTTAACAATCCCATTGGAAACGGTGAGATTTTCAACCTTGGCATTCAACTCTTTTGCCGCGAGTTGGAGCAAATATTTTCTCGCCTCGGCAGCTGCATTGCGGATCGAATTTCCGCTGCCTTCAATGGAACCGCTGCCGGCGGTATAGCGTTCATCCTGCGTCTGGCCGGTATCGGCTATGATAATGCGGACATCTTTCATTGCGACATCCAGTTCCTCGGCTGCGATTTGCATTAATGCGGTTTTGATACCCTGCCCAAGTTCCATTTTCCCGGTGATAACGGTAAGAATTCCAGCTGTGTCAAACCGGATCCAGGCATCGATCACCTTTGCATCTGCGACAGGATTGTTTATAATGTCAGTTTGTTTTGGATCAAAAACCAATGCAGGTAAAAGCTGAAATCCGATCAGTAAATGCCCTGAACTTTTGAGAAACGCACGTCGGGTAGCGGAAAAACTTTTTACTTTTCTCATCTCACACATTCATTTTAGCTGCTGCCCTTTTTACTGCACGGATGATTCTGGTATGCGTACCGCAGCGGCAAAGTACCCGGTTCAGTGCCTGACGAATCTCGATATCCGAAGGATTTTTGTTTTCTGCTAACAATGCTTGGGCTGACATGATCATGCCATTTAAACAATAACCACATTGCGCGGCCTGCTCTTCAATAAATGCTTCCTGAACAAGATCCGGCTTGCCGTTTTTCGCCAGACCTTCCAAAGTCGTCACTTCATACACCGCAGCGGCAGCGCCAGGAATTACGCAAGAAGGCTGCGCTTTTCCATTCAGCAGCACCATGCAGCTCCCGCAACGTTCGATCCCGCAGCCATACTTCGGCCCATTCAATTCCAGATTGTTCCGAAGTAAATACAAAAGAGGCATATCCGGCTCAGCCTCAATGCGATGCTTTTCGCCATTCACTTTAATCTCAATCAGTTCCGCCATATCATTCCTGTTAAAGCCTATATCTGGTAAAACGCAACTAGCCTGTTTTTTTAACTGCCTGTGCATGAATCTTTAATCTATATCCACACGTATATTTTGATAAATACCATTCCATGAAATCCGAAGTACGCGTTACACTCATCATATTAACGATCATTTTGGGCGCATTTTTACTGACGCTTTCGGGCTGTTCTTTCAAAAGGATTTCCAGGTCAAAAGACATCGTATATCAGCCCGCCTCGCACTCCATCGCCGAACAACAGTTAAGCGTTTTTGCCCCAAAAAATAAAAAGGAACCCCACGATGTGATCATCTTCGTTCACGGTGGAAACTGGAATTCCGGCAAGAAATCACAATACAACTTCATCGGCAGTAACTGGGCGAAAAAAGGTGTGGTTTTCGTGATCATCGACTACCCGCTCAGTCCGTCGGCCAGGTATGATCAAATGGCCGAATCCACTGCAAAATCCGTAAAATGGGTGAAAGAAAACATCGCGGAATACGGAGGCAATCCCAAGCGTATATTTCTGTCCGGACATTCTGCGGGCGGCCATTTAGCTGCATTAGTTTCCATTGATAACCAGTATTTCAAAGACCAGAAAATTGAAAACCCAGTCGCCGGCCTCATCCTGATCGACGCCGCCGGGCTGGATATGTACGGCTATTTAATGGAAGAAAAATTTCCGGCCGGCAATACCTATCTCGATACATTCACCAACAATCCGGAGGCTTGGAAAAAGGCCACCCCACTCTACCATTTACACAAAAACATGCCCCCGATGATCATTTACCGAGGCGGAAAAACCTACCCGTCTATCCTGAAAAGCAATGAAAAATTCATCAAAGAATTGCAAGATTACGCTCCGGGAACACCTTATCACATTCAGAAAACAAAAAAGCACGTTCCGATGATCACACAGTTTTTTAATCCCTGGAATGGGCGGTATGGGGAGATTTTGGGGTGGCTGGCGGGGGTTGGGGGGAGTAAAGGGATAAGGGAGGAACGGGGCGACCCGCGCAGGGAGGAAGGGGTAGTTGGTAATTGACTAACAGAATTCGCTGCTGGCCGATTGCATTCCAGAGATTTTTGCAGCATCACTTTTTTTACATAGATTTGCATTAACATGTTCACCCCCCTTCCCGTAAGAACAGGGCGCTTAGGGTGAACTTTTTGTTTTTATAGCAAATGGGTAAAACACACTATACCAAGCCCTCACTTACATTTCAACAACAGCTGCAACAGTTGATTGACCGGGGAATGACTTTTGAAAACCCGAAAAAGGCACTTCACATTCTTGAAAGTGTAAGTTACTACCGAATTAGCGGGTATTGGTATCCGTTCTTGGCAGACAAGCAAAAGCATGTCTTCAAACCTGGCGCTCAATTTGAAACAGCCTTTCAGTTATACTGTTTTGACAGAGAGCTCAGATCTCTAATTATCTCAGAATTAGAGAAAATTGAGGTCGCGGTCAGAGCTAAAATGATTTATGTGCTTTCACAAAAATTTGGCGGGTTTTGGTTTGAGGATTTGTCACTATTCAGAAATCCCCAAAAATTTCAAACGCAATTAGCTGTCAAATTGAAAGAGGAATATGACAGAAGCGACGAGGAATTCATCAGAGCTTTTAGGTTGAAATATTCTGACCCGCTACCTCCATCGTGGATGATCATGGAAATTATTTCATTCGGTACTTTGTCAAAGCTATTTTCCCAATTGAAACCCAGCAGAGAAAAAAGAGAAATCGCTCATTACTTTGGATTGGCCGATGCTGTATTCGAAAACTGGCTTCATAGCATCGTCTACTTGCGTAACATTTGTGCGCATCATTCTCGTCTGTGGAACAGAACATTGAGTATAAAGCCACAAATTCTTCAATCTCCCAGGAAATTATGGTTAAAGAATACCAATGTTAAAAGCGACCGTACATACTATGTGCTCTGCATGATTAAATACTTGCTCCAAACGGTAAATCCAAAATCAAGATTTGCGTTCAAGCTTAAATCGCTATTTTTAAAGTATCCTAATGTTGATTCTAACGCAATGGGATTTGCAGAGAATTGGGAGCAGGAATCTCTTTGGAAATTTGAGGATACTCAGCCATTTTAAAATATTATCTAAATTCATGTTGGGAATCCAACACGTACCTATATGTTTCATGAAGTCTTTTGAAACAATAAAAGAAGCGTTCGACTGGTGGATCAAGAACATTTACCCAACGCTGCCGCCGGAAGTAAAAAAAGGGAAGCCGGTAACTGCCTGGCGATTATACGCATAAACTAGGTATCTCGGAAACTAGAATGAGAGACATCTTCCTCGAATTTGGCAATTTTGAGATTAAAACTTCAATAACATTAAAGTCTTAAAGGACTTTTTATTTGAGTCGGTTTTATTGGAAAATCAACAGATCTGTAATTGGAAATCCAGACGGTTGAGCGGCTAATTTTTTTGTAAAAACCGTAATTCAAAATGTTAGTTTTATCTTGTGGCCAAATTTAAAAATCTAAAATCTCTTGTGCAGTACTGCACAAATTATTACCTTTGAAAAAATGAAGAAGTTTGAGACGATAACTGAGGCATTTGATTGGTGGATTAAAAACGTTTACCCCTCATTATCACCCGAATTGAAAAAAGGCAAGGCAGTACAAGCCTGGAAGGATTATACTTATGACCGAGGAATTTCAGAAAAACGCATGAGAGACATTCTCATAGAATTTGGAGAGTTTGAGATTAAAACTTCTATTATTTACAAGCCTTCATAGGCTTTTTATTTGGAATTTATTTGTGCAGTACTGCACAAATTTCACTGAGAAATGAAAACCAGAATTTGAAAATTCCCCCTTTAATATTATAGATTTTCACATTTATTCATTTAATCAAAACAAAAAATGAACACACTTTCAGATTCAACAAACGAAGAAACGAATGGCGAAAAAATGGCTTTTAACCGTAAAGAATACTCATTAATGACTCAAAATAAGATTATTAATGAGTTCTTTCAAACCGACGGTTGTGGCGAAATGGTCGGATCGCTCAACCGGATGATTGAAGATTTTTTATTTACTGAAAATTTGGCTCGGGTGACTCCGGAAATGCGGGTGCACATTGCGAATAATCTGCGGGTAGCGACTTTGGTGGCTAAGCTTGGGGATTGTTATGTGGGTTACCGGACGGCTGGCTCGTAATTGGAATGCGTTTGAGTTTCTTAGGAGGCTCCGATGGAGCCCATGAAATCGGTTAATTGTTTATGCTGGAAACAAGAGGCCTCACCGGGCCTAATTACTACCTCGCAACGGCGGCCTAGCAACAAAAAGAAGGAAATAAACTTCTAATCTATTAATATCTTGGTAGCGGAGCAGAAGTGTAGCCGCAGAGCGGTTTCCTGTTTCTAGAAAAATCCAACCCCAAATGAAAAACAGGCTCCAGCGGGGCCTCCTGTTTCTAGAAAGTGCGATTAGCCGAAAATAAATGGGCCCCAGCGGGGCCTCCTGATCATTGCCGGTTTCAGGAGGCCCCGCTGGGGCCATATTTCAATGTTTGGCTTTTTTGCTAGAAATAGGGAGCCGCTCAGCGGCTGGGAGAATGCTTGCCGACAGATGCTATATTTTCCGCTTTTGCAACGATTAAGTGAATTACAGAATTAACAAACCGAAAAAACCTTCGTCTCCGTAGTAATATAAATCTTCCGATTCTTCGCCAGATCCATCTGAAAACCACCCGTAAAAACGCCGAAACTAGGAACTATCGCCTGGTGATTATCAATAACAAAACACGGAAGTCTTACGCTTTGGCGACCTTTTCCATAGGTTGTAAAAACCGGATGCACGTGGCCGGCGAAGATGAATTTGTCTGAAATAGCTTCCACTTTGGGATGGTGGGTGAAGATGAAATCTCCTTCTTCAAAATCATTTAAATGCACTGCCAGATCCGCTTCCAGGAAAAGACTTACCGGCAAAATATCGTGGTTACCAATCACGATCAGCATTTCAAGGTAGTGATGCTCGTTCCTCCAGTTTTTAAAAAGCTCCCATTCTGCATTGTACTGGGCGTGGAATAGGTCACCCAGGAAGATAATGCGGGTCGCGCCGGTACTTTGAACTAGCTCGTTCAGTCTTTTAAAATTGTTTTCAATCGCATTGGGTGGCACGGCGATTCCTTCTTTCCGGAAATGGGTGATTTTGCCTAAATGAAGGTCTCCGATTAGTAATGTCTGCGTTTCTTCCCAAAAAATGGCTTTTTGTGTGAGTAAAATAAAATGGTTTTCTCTGATTTCAATCTGCATCACTGTACTGTTTGATCATTTTCTGGATCCGGTCATCCAGCTTTTCCGAAGTTAACTGTTCCCGCAATCGGTCCACCATGATAGGGAACGAGAATGGCGTAGGTTTACTGGTTTTTTTAACAATAATTTTCTGATTTGCGATCCGGTCCAGTGCAAGCCGCATCCTGGTTTCCTCCAGTTGATAAGTTAAAACTTCCTGGTAAGCTTGTTTGACGAGCAGATTATTGTCTTCATACTTGCTAACTACATTAAAAAGCAGCGAACTCGAAGCCTGCAACTGGCGGGTTTTCATATTTTTTCCTGGATAACCCTGAAACATCAACCCGGAAATGGCCGCAATTTCCCTGAATTTCCGTTTCGCCATTTCAGTCGCATTTACACTTTGGTAAATGTCATCGACGAGATGTTTGGTTGAAAAAACATCTATTTCACTCATAATCTTTTCAAAATCAACATATTGATCGCTCAATAACTCAAATCCATAATCATTCATGGCGACGGAGAATGTGATCGGAGTCAGCTTACTAATGCGATATGCAAGAATGATGGACATGCCTTCGTGGACCAAACGTCCCTCAAACGGAAAAATAAAGATATGGTGACCTTCGCGCGTTTCGCATTGTTCGATGAGCAGTTCATCCATTTTCGGGATCATGGAACGGTCGCGCTGCAATTCCAATAATGGCTGCATTTTGGCCAATTCCAATTCTTTATGTGGGTTTTCGATCGCATCGGCCAATCGCTCGCGGATAAATGCGGATAGTTGGGAAGATAGCGGCATCCGCCCGCCTGCCCAGCGAACGAGAAACCCCTTTTTACCTTCTGCTTTTTTGACAGTTACCGTCATTTCGTGAAGTCTGACAAACTCGACGGTCATTCCGGCAAAAGTAAAAACGTCGCCGGTTTTCATCCAGGTAACAAAGGACTCTTCAACCGTTCCCAGGTATTTTCCGGATTGCAACTTGACTTTAATGCCTGTTTCTGAAACGATTGTGCCCATACTCAGCCGATGCCGCAATGCAACGCGCCTACTGGTAACCTTGTAAAGGCCATCGATCCGCTCTACTTTTTTATATTCATCATAAACCAAAAGCGACGAACTTCCCGTGGTAATGTACCCCAAAAGCCACTCCCATTCCTGCCGGTTGAGATATTGGTATCCGTACGAATCACAAACTTCTTCAAACAACTGCGCTTCGTCGAAACCTTCGCCCACGGCCAAAGTCATCATCCATTGCGCCAAAACGTCAAACGCATGTGCAACCGGCGGACGATCTTCGAGTATATTTTTGGCAACTCCTTCACGCAGTGATACGGCTTCAATTAATTCAAGAGCATTGGTCGGACAAAAATAGATCTTACTATCCACCCCCGGCCGGTGCCCGCTACGTCCCGCTCGCTGGATAAAACGGGCAATGCTTTTGGGGCTGCCGACTTGAATAACCGTATCCACCGGCCTGAAATCCACTCCTAAATCGAGACTCGCCGTACAGATTACAAGTTTCAATCTTTCGTCATGCAAAGCGTCCTCCACCCAATCCCGGATTTCACGATCCAAAGAAGCATGGTGCAATGCCATAATGCCCGCAAATTCCGGATATTTATCAATGATCGTCCGGTACCAGATTTCCGTCCCGGAACGTGTATTTGTAAAAAGTAAAGTGGTTTTACTCTGATTCACGACCTCCACCACCTGATCCACCAGCCGCGTACCCATATAACCCGACCACGGCAAGGTCTGAACCCGCTCGGGAATAATGCTTTCGACTAGAATCTTTTTATCGGTATTGGCTTTGATAACCACCGATTTACCAACCGGAAACTTCATTCCCAGCAACACGTGCTTCGCTTCTTCCAGGTTTCCGATCGTCGCCGAAATGCCCCAGGTCTGCAGATCGGGTTTGAGGCTTCTTAACCTTGCCAATGCAAGCTCCGTCTGCGTCCCGCGCTTGCTTCCCATGAGTTCGTGCCATTCATCGACGACAACGGTATGCAGGTTTTTGAAGGTTTCAGAGCTGTTTTTTTGGGCAAAAAGAATGTGGAGACTTTCCGGCGTGATGATCAGCGCATCGGGCATCTGCTTTTTCTGATCGTTTTTGTCTTTCTGATTGGTATCCCCCGTCCTGATCCCAACGCGCCAGGTGAGGTTCATTTCCAATGCTGCCGTTTCCATATTTCGAAACAAATCTTTGGAAAGCGCGCGTAAAGGTGTGATCCAAAGAACCTGCAAGCCACGTTTGGTTTTGAGGTCTTTATTGGCTTTCTCATTCATATGCCGGATCAAAATCGGGACCCAGAGAGAATGCGTTTTCCCGCTCCCCGTCGGCGCATTCACCAGGCCACTTTTTCCATCCAGATAAGCCTCTGCAGCTTCTTTCTGAAAAGTCGCCCATTTCCATTTTTTGGACTTAAACCATTGTTCAGCAAGTATGTGTCCGCGGGATTTGGTCAAAGGATGAAGTGAATAAAATGTGAGACTAAATTCCGATAAAATACTGTACCATTACCGTTAAATCAATATTTTGTTCAGTGCATAACAAAGTAGCTTATTTTGTTCAAAATGCATGATTGACTCGATTCCCGAAACAGCATATGCAGATATAAAGCTATATCCCTCAAATACATTAATATGCTTAACAGTGTTCAAATTCTCCGTGCGATTGCAGCATTACTAGTGGTATTTGCACATTTTGAATTTGTGAAGCCAGCCGTTGGTGGTTTTGGTGTAGGACACTATCTCAAAATCTGTGTAAAGTTTAAATCGGGGTTTGTAACTCCGATTTTTTACTTTTAACAAAACACAGTTTATGAGACCAGAAGATTTGTTGACTGATGAGTTTTTAAAG
>NZ_JAJUXH010000032.1 GCF_021390245.1 Dyadobacter sp. CY323
CGCTCGTCGCTGAAAATCCGATATTGACGGATCTTCAGTTTTGTACTTTTTTTCGAATTTAATTTTAAATCGCCCATGATAGTTTGCTCTCTGAAGGCAACCTATTTCAGGCAATGACATTTAGCTAACGGCTAATCGCTAACAGCTAAAAGCCATTTTCAACTTACAAATACAATGAAACTCTGGGGAATTGACTTGGGAGGTACTAAAATAGAATGTGCCGTTTTGGATTCAGCTAAAAATCTGGAAGTGATTGCCAGAATGCGGCTTCCGACTGAATCGGTAAACGGTTACGACCACATTTTGTCACAGATCAAAAAGCTGGTCGACATGGTGGCGGAGCAGGTGGGCGAAGGTCCGTCCAAAATTGGATTTGCCACCCCCGGCGTACTCGAGCCGGATTCGCAGCTGATGAAAAATTCAAATACGATTTGCCTGAACGGGCAACCTTTGAAAACCGATCTGCAAAGGATTTTGGGAGTACCATGTACACTTGCCAATGATGCGAACTGTTTCGCATTGGCGGAGGCGCTCATGGGCGCAGGCAAAGAATATCATACTGCGGAGGTGGTATTTGGTGTCATTATGGGTACCGGAGTGGGTGGCGGACTGGTTGTTAATAATAAGATCATCTCCGGGCATCACGGCATTGGAGGCGAATGGGGACATAACATTCTTGAAGAGAATGGCGAACCGTGTTATTGCGGCAAGGCTGGCTGTGTGGAACAAGTGATTTCGGGCCCGGCATTAGAACGGTTTTATGAAAAACAAAGTGGCGAAAAAGTGACTTTGAAAACCATTATGGAGCGATACTATGGTGGAAAAGACCTGCACGCGATTGAAACCGTCGAGCGTTTGCTGGAATTTTACGGCCGTGCGATTTCGACATTAATCAATGTACTTGATCCGGGTTTAATTGTGATCGGTGGCGGCGTAGGAAACGTCGATTTGCTGTATCATGAAGGTTATGAGCGGATTAAAAAGTACATTTTTAATAAAGGCGTCCTCACGACCCCAATTTTAAAACCGAGGCTCGGCGACAGTGCAGGTGTTTTCGGGGCCGCCTTATTATAATGGGGTAGTATTTAAATGTATAAGTTGATGTTTAAAAAGGGATGATTTTCATTCCTTTTTGCATTAATAATAGGTCATGTAAAATGGTACATCAGGCAGTAAATGAGCATATTGTAACACTTTTCAAGTAAATAAGCCAATACAACTGGTATGACGACATCCGGGACACTACAGCGCATTAAATCCATTGATACTGTTCGGGGAGCCATTATCGTGATTATGGCACTGGATCACGTCCGGGACTTTTTCCACGTGTTCGCATTTACCGGAGACCCTACCGACGTACAGACCACGACCGGGATCCTGTTTTTTACCAGGTGGATCACCCATTTTTGCGCACCCACATTCATGCTTCTTTCCGGACTTTCGGCTTTCCTTTCCGGGCAAAATAAGTCAGTAGCGGAAACTTCTTCGTTCCTGATCAAAAGAGGCTTCTGGCTCATTTTTGTAGAAATTACATTCATGACTTTTGCCTTTTCTTTTGATATCACCTTCAAAACAATCTTCCTCGCAGTACTCTGGGCATTAGGTACAAGTATGATCGTTCTGGGGATTTTTGTGCGGTTAGCTTCACCAAAGGTGATTCTGGCAATCGGACTGATTTTGATTTTCGGTCATAATCTGCTCGATTATGTCAAACTGGTGGAAAACTCGGCGCCGGACATTATCCTCCGTATTTTCATGACCGGAAGAGGAACATTTATTCCGAGAGGTGACGGCGGTTCACTTGCATTCTTATATGTGATACTACCCTGGTCGGGCATCATGATGGCGGGCTATGGACTTGGCACTTTTTACCAAAAAGGGTTTCCACAGGAAAAAAGGAGAAAAATACTGCTCATAACCGGTGTTGCACTGACCGTTTTATTTTTAGTTCTGCGGCTAATGAACGGGTATGGCGATCCTGCGCCCTGGGCAGCTCAAAAAGAGGGATTGCGAACATTCCTCTCATTTTTTAATGTGAGCAAATACCCGCCGTCTTTGTTATTCACCCTCATGACGCAAGGTCCGATCCTGATCATTTTGTCATTCACCGAAAATGCATCGGGTAAACTCGCTCGTATCTTCACCGTTTATGGAAGAGTGCCATTTTTCTTCTTCATGGTACATTTTTACGTGATCCACATTCTGACGATGATCGCGGTCCTGAGCTCGAATTATACCTGGGAGCAGGCAACCGATGATAAGCTTTTTTTCAAATTCCGGCCATTTGAGTTTGGTTATGACCTTGGCATCGTTTACCTGATCTGGATACTGATCGTTGCGGCTTTGTATTTTCCATGCAAATGGTTCGGAGAGTACCGTGCGAGAAAGAGGACATGGTGGCTCAGCTACCTGTAAGTTTGCGCTTTTACCAAAGTATTTATTAAAAACCCACCCTGATGAAGTACGTTTTCATATTCATTTTTTTTATCTCAATAAATGCGGCGAATTCGCAGGCGCCGGTCGAAAACTATGCGGTCGATCCTGCATCGGAAGAGCAGGCGGGTGTGCCGAAAGGGGAAGTTCTAAAATTTACATTCGACCAATCCAAGATATTCCCCGGGACATGGCGGGAATATTGGGTATATATTCCTGCACAGTACAAACCAGATCAGCCGGCGTGTGTTTATATGAACCAGGATGGGATTCAATGGAAGGCGCCGACGGTTTTTGATAACCTCATTCATAAAAAGGAAATGCCGGTGACGATTGGCGTTTTTGTCATGCACGGCAAGGTGAAAGCAGCAAATTCGGGTGAGGCAAATGACCGCTTCAACCGCAGTTTCGAATACGATGGGCTGGGCGATGCCTATGCCCGCTTTATTCTGGAAGAAATTTTACCGGAGGTTGAAAAGCAAAAGGCAAGTGACGGACGTGAGATCCGGCTATCTAAAAATGGCAACGACCGCGCGATTGGCGGGTCGAGTAGTGGGGCGGTTTGTGCATTTACCGCAGCCTGGGAACGCCCGGATGCATTCACCAGAGTTTATAGTGCGATCGGGACGTATGTAGGTCTGCGTGGTGCGGATCGTTACCATACATTAGTTCGCAAAGTGGAGCCAAAACCGCTGCGCATTTACCTGCAGGATGGAAGCAATGACCTGAATATTTACGCGGGTGACTGGTGGATGGCAAACCAGACAATGTTACGTGCATTGACATTTGCAGGGTATGAAGTAACCCACCAATGGGGTGAAGGCGGTCACAATGGAAAACACGGAACGGCACTTTTCCCGGAAGCGATGCGGTATTTGTGGAATGGCTGGCCGGAGCCGGTGAAAAAAGGCGCATCTCAAAATCAGGTACTGACTGCGATTCTGATCCCCGGGCAGGATTGGAAGGATGTGGGCGACGTTAAACCGGTGATCCCGCGTGCAAAAGCACAAAAAGTAAAAAACGACACATTGAAAGCCCATAATGGAAATCGCTATGTTTTTAGAAATGGAGATTACACAAGTGTTTCGTCTATTAGCCTTTTAAAGCCGGATGGTAAGAAGGTGTTCATTGATAATAATGATAATCCGCCAAGTGGGATGGTTTTTTCTCCAGATCAGACGCTGGTTTATGTCACCGATGCTGCGTCACACTGGATATGGTCCTATCAAATCCAGCCGGACGGAATGCTTGCTTATAAACAGAAGTTTGGCTGGCTGCATGTTGACGATTCCAAGGAGAATGCAGAAGCGAAAACACTGGCTTGCGACCACGAGGGCAGGATCTATGTTGCTACCAATTCGGGTGTGCAAATTTTGGATCAGACGGGAAGGGTCAATGCGATCTTACCTACTCCCGATGGGCATGCTTCAAAGATTACATTTGGCGGGAAGGATTCGGACGTTTTGTATGTAACCACAAATCGTAACATATACGAGCGGAGGTTGAATGTGAAAGGAGTGAGTGGCCGCGACGTCCCGAGCAAGCCGGATGCTCCGAAGTTGTGACGTTTTTATTGGCTCGCTGCGATGGTTTCAGGAGGCACCTACGGAGCCCGGTATTTTGGGGAGGTATTGGTTTTCTAGAAACAGGGAGCCGCTCTGCGGCTGTAAAAAATGGATGTTGGTATTATTGCCGCAGAGTGGCATACTGTCTCTGGCATCAAAGCACGAAATGATTTTCAAAGCCCCGGCGGGGCTTCCTGTTTCTAGAAACATGGATGTGCATTGAATTCCAGCCCCAGCGGGGCTTCCTGTTTCTAGAAACGCGGGGATAAATTGATTTTCCAGAAACGCCGGGATGCATTGAATTCCAGCCCCGGCGGGGCTCCCTGTTTCCAGAAAGAGCGAGATAATTGAATTTCAGCCCCGGCGGGGCTTCCTGTTTCTAGAAACATGGATGTGCATTGGATTCCAGCCCCAGCGGGGCTTCCTGTTTCTAGAAACGCCGGGATGCATTGAATTCCAGCCCCAGCGGGGCTCCCTGTTTCCAGAAAGAGCGAGATAATTGAATTTCAGCCCTAGCGGGGCTTCCTGTTTCTAGAAAGAGCGAGTCAAATTGAATTTCAGCCCCAGCGGGGATTCCTGATCGCAATAACCGCGTATTATCCCAAATATGGCCCGCGGGGAACTCCCCAACCCATTTCGGCATGGGTTCATCCGCGTTCATTTCCAGATTTTCAATATTGGAATTCAACACCGCAATCCGCGTTCCCCATTCAATGTAAGCCACAAATGCAGAACGAAATTCCGGGTCGTCGGGCAGCGATATTTCGTCTGCGGTTGCCAATAATAGTGCAACCCAGCGCTGGCGATGCTGCTCGGTGAGGTGTTTGGATAAATGTTTTTGAATCATCTTGAAATGGCCTCCTTCTTCGGTACTGTACATTTCGGGGCCGCCAAAAACCTCCGCGATGAAATGCGCGACATGCAGCTGATGTTCGGCAGACATGTGTTTGAACACCGGTTCGAGCAACGGATCTTTCAGTACTTTCTCGTAAAATTTTTCCGTTAATTTCTCAAATACAGGCATTCCGCCAGCCCATTCATATAGTGTCGGGATTGGTTTTGCAGGTTCGCTCATCAGATTTTGATTTAAATTCAGACAATCACTTCCATTCCATTACAATCCCGTCGTACCCATTCAGTTCCGCCAATTCAAGGTCGACCAAACTGTCTTTCCAGGTAAATCTGATCGGCTGGCCACTAGCCAGTGAAAATACTTTCTTGGGTTTTTTCTCTGAACGAACCTTGAATTTGAGCTTTGTCAAGGGAATCGGCTCAAAGTATGTAGTTCCACTAAAACCTGTCAAGTTTACCAAATGCAGGATCAGACCGTCATTGGATTGTTTATCATGATTACTGACGGTATTCCGCGTAAATTCCTTTAAAATTGTTTCGACTCGTGCGGGTGCGTTGGTTTGGACAAGTTGATCTGCGTCGGGCAAAACATACTTGATTGCATCCAGAAGCAGGTTTTTATGTTCCTGGTAACCATGCATATAATAAATTTTACCAAGATTAATAGGCAGAATAATCGCTTTGCTTTTCGGATGATCTTTAATTCCCATTGCATAATACCCCGTCGGATCGTGGCCGCCGATAATTTCGGGAGGCCCGGGGCGGCCTTTCGCGAGTATGGGTAGCAGTTTCTGATCCGCTCCCGACAAGTCGTACAACCCCAGATTGAATTTCCAGAAAAGCATTTTTTGTCCCGCGAAACTTTTGAAAATGGTCCGGTCATCAGGAACCAGGTAATTTCCTGCCCCGTCGTTGTCTTTCTTCTCGATTTTTGCCCCGAAAAGTTCGTTTAATGTTTCCGGGCTGTCGAAAAAGCTGCGATTTGTGGCGATCAGATTGGTACCTAGTTTGGAGGCATCTTTCAGGATCTGAATGGCTTTCGGTTTGAGGTAGGTGATTTCGGGGAGGATAATCAGTTTATAGCTTTTAACTTTTTCTGCCAGGTTCTCAATTTGTCCGTCTTCAACAATGTCGAAAGGAATATGGGCCTCCCGCAACATCAACTGAATGCCCCGGTATTCCTGCATCGGGTCGCCATTGGGCCAGGCTCCCGGCGCGATGACCGCGATTTTCGCTACTGATTTGTATTTGCCAAAGTACTGCTCATGCTTTTTATGAAATGAGTAAACCTTTTTAAATACATCATAATTTCGTTCATCCTCATAACCGCGCATGTCGCCCATCATGCTCATATCCAGGCCCGAACCGTTTGCGATATTCTCATAAAGCCTGATCCGGACTTCCTGGGGCTCGACCGCATTGTAACGCGATTGAAATGAAATCTGCTGAATGCTGGCATTGCTGACGATGTGATCGGGAAAGGAATTTACTGCATTACCCACATTGTCAGACGCCGAATATGGCCAGTAGGGGAGCGTGGTCATGCTCTGGGATTCGTGGCGGATAATGTCCACAAACTTGTCCGAATAGGTACAGATCGCGATTTGCTCATTTTTGGATTTCACCAGTTTGTGCAATCGTTCCGACCAATCCTCAACTGTAAACTTCTTGAATTCGAGGTATTTCTGGAATAATGGATCGGCTTTGTTTTCTTCTTTTGGCAGCGGTTGCCCATTTGAAAACGCCTGAAAACGTTTTTGATCAAACTCATTCTGGTCGATTCCGTGGTACTTGCCTTCGTACGGATTGTTGACCTGATAGCCCGGCATATTCAGAAAAATACCATCGATCGGGAATGTGTCGATCACTTCTTCAATGATTTTAAATGCCTTTTCCTGAACGTATGGGGCATTAATGGAAACTACATACATGTCTGTGTTGATGATCCGCTCGCCTTTAGACGAGATGTAGCACCAGTCGGGGTGCGCCTTGAAAATGCTTTCGTGAATGCGGCTGAAATCGAAACGGACGATTACTTTAATGTCGTTTTCATGGCATTTCCTGATCACCTCCCCAAGAACATCGTTTTTTACATAAGGATTGAGGTAATGAAAATCCAGCTTGGTGGGGAAGAAAGCCATGATCCCGCCTGCGTTGATCAACAATGTGTTGGCTGATACGTTAATCAGATCCGAGACAATGGAATCGGCGTTGATGGTCGCGGCTTCGTAGGCCGGCAGGTTCATCTGAATCACCCTGAGATTGTTTCTCTTCCACCAGAATGGCTTTTTTGAGGTGGTCTGAGCGAAAATGAGAGGTGAAAAAAGTAAGAAGTAAAATGTGAGTAGGAGCTTTTTCATTAACAAATAAACGATTTGGGAGTAAAGCGGGAATTTTAATTGCTTCTACTGGCTTAATTTTTTAATCTCTTTTTAATGTAGATACTTTCTCATCCAAAATAGTCAGGAATTGTTTAAGATAAGAGTTTTGATGCTTCTTGCCGGTGCCACCGTGTGTCATTTTGCAAATGCGCAGGAAGGCTGGTTTAAGAGATTTGTAAATAAAACCGTTTCCGATACCACTTCTCCCGGTCAATCCAGTTTCCGTGTTTATCCCACGCTGGGGTATTCTCCCGAGACCAGTTTTGAATTTGGACTTTCATCTTTATTCTTATTTCAGGCGAAAAAAGACACGTTAAACCGTCTCAGCGAAATAGCGGCATTCACTTTCATCACACTCGAAGCGCAGTATGGGCTTTGGTTTGACAATGCCATTTACGGGGACAAGGATAAATGGTTCTTCCTCGGTCGCACCCGTTTTCAACGATTTCCACTTTTGTACTATGGGATCGGGCCGGAAACTCCGGAGGAAGACCCTGCATTGATCGATGCCAATTACATTCTGTTCAAGCAAAGGGTATTGCGGAGAATCGCCCCGAATTTTTTCGTCGGACCGGAAATCGACTATCAGCAACTTTACAAAACGAGCTTCAACCAGCCTGATAATCACTTCTATGACAAGCCGCTCGGCAGTGATGGTACGAGGAACATCGGTTTTGGGGCGGCGCTGGTTTACGACAACCGCCACAATGTCTTGAATGTCAGGAAAGGGTTGTTCGGAGAGATTTCGTTTTTGAAATATGACCGGGGATTAGGCAGCAAATCCAATTTCCAGGGTGTGAATGTCGATATCCGCTCGTCGCATCCGACCAGTGTACGAAATGTGCTGGCCTGGCAGGTTTATGGCAATTTTTACAGCGGGGATATCCCGTTCAACCAGCTTGCGTTAATGGGCGGCGAAATGATCATGCGCGGTTACTATTATGGCCGGTACCGCGACAAGAATATGATTGCAACGCAAGTCGAGCACCGGTGGCTTCCATTTGGTTTTAGCAAACGTTTCGGCGCGGTTGCATTTGCAGGTGCGGCAGTGGTAGCGCCAAAAATTACAGGTTTCGAAGCCAAATACATCCGGCCATCCGGGGGCGTGGGGCTGCGTTATTTGCTGTTTCCAAAAAAGGATATTTTCCTCCGGCTTGACGTCGGGTTTACAAAAGAGGGTCCTGGATTTTATCTTTTTACCGGAGAGGCATTTTAAGCCTAATCTCTGTGCCGGTATGTAAATGCGACCACAAAAAGCAGGAAGCCGACTAATCCGAGTGCGATTGATAATGAGGTGAATTCAGCGATAATCCCGATCAATGCCGGTCCCGCCAATTGACCTGAATATCCTAAGATAGTCACTCCTGATAATGCGATTGAGGGTGGAATATTTGGAATGCGGCCTGCTGCCGTGAAAAAGACAGGAACTACATTCGCAGCTCCCAAACCTACCAATACAAATCCGACTAATGCCGCCGCCGCCCACGGTAATGTGACTGCGATCAGGAATCCCGTCCCGGCGAGTAACGTTCCGTATAAAACAACTTTGGCTGGGCCCAGACGGTGAATAATGCCGTCGCCCGTAAGCCTCATGATCGCCATTGCCACAGAAAATGCGGCATATCCAACTCCTGAAAGCGAAGGATCGAAGTTTCTTGAGAATTGTAAAAACACAGCACTCCAATCCAGTAATGAACCTTCGGCAAGAAAGATAATAAAGCACATGACGCCCAGAAAAAGTACCGGACCTTTTGGAAGGGCCAGACTCGTGCCTTCCATTTTGGCTTCGTCGGAATGTGGCAGCAATTTTTTGAACTGCGTAACGGTAATGATCACGAGTAATGCAGAAATACTGACCGCCGCAACCGTAGGTGAAAGACCGGCCTTTATCAAAAAACCCAAACCTATTGACCCCAGCAAGCCTCCCACACTAAACAAGCCGTGAAATGACGACATGATGTGGGTACCATATTTTTCCTGAACTAATACAGCCTGGGCATTCATGGCTACATCGACGGTACCAATCCCGGCGCCGAAAATGAAAAGCGCGACGGCAAGCTGAACCGCAGAGGTTGCCAGAAGCAGCAATGGAAGCAGCAGCGCAATGACAAGTGCAGCTACGAGCGCAATAATGCGGCTGCCATATTTATTGATCAGCACGCCGGACAGTGGCATGGTAATGATCGCGCCAGCGCCAAGTGAAAGTAATACAACTCCGAGATCGGCCTCATTGAGTCCCAAACGAATTTTTGCAAATGGTACCATCGGCGCCCAGCTGGACAATCCGATCCCGCAAACCAGGAAGATTAATAAAGTTGCTCTCCTGGCCGCGCTGACCTTCAATTGCTCACTCATGTTAGTCAAATTAAAACTGTTTTGCGAATTAATGCAAATTTGCATTAATTCGCAAAAGAAAACTTTTTCAAATGTTAAAAGAAAAGCGGTTTGCCTACATTCTTGCCAAGCTACAAGATGAGCAGGAAGTCGGATTTCAGCAGCTAAGTAGTGATTTGAATGTATCTGAGGATACGATCCGGCGGGATATTGATGCTCTGTCGAACAATGGATTGTTGATGAAAGTGCGCGGCGGTGCAATCCCGAGATCTCATAATCCATTGACTTTTAAAGAACGGATCAGTTTTTTGAAAGACGACAAAGAAATTATTGCATTGAAAGCCCAGCCATTGGTCAAAAACGGGCAGACGATTTTTTTAGATGGCGGGACTTCGGTCTTTACACTTGTATCACTTCTGCCAACTGATATTAAATTGACTGTGATTACCAATAATATGGCCATTATTCCTGCACTTTCTGCTTATGCCGGGGTAAAATTGATTATTCTCGGCGGGTTATTTTTTAAAGAATCGGAAACGATTGTGGGATTGACGGCTGTCAGAATGGTGGAGAATTTTCAGGCAGATGTGTACTTCATGGGAATTTGTGCGCTGGATACACAGCGTGGAGTAACGGCAAGTTATTTGGAGGAAGCGGAATTGAAACAGGCGATGCTGCGGAATTCGGGGACTGCGGTTGCTTTGAGCACGTATGATAAACTCGAAACTTATGAAAGTTACCGGGTTTGTCCGATCGAAAGCCTGGATTACATTATCACGGAGGTGGATGTATCGGATCCTAAATTAAAGGCTTTTCGCGACGCGGGGGTGAAGGTTTTATAATAAGACTTACCAGGTTTTTGAAACCTGGTAAGTCTCTTCCTCCATTAAATATTCTTCTTTTTCGATTCTTTTACTGCGAAATCGACCGCCCTGGCTGTGAGTGCCATGTAAGTAAGCGATGGGTTTACGCAAGATGCGGATGTCATGGATGCGCCATCGGTAACAAACACGTTTTTCACTGCGTGAAGCTGGTTATTTCCGTTCAGTACCGAAGTTTTCGGATCGCGGCCCATTCTGGCTGTTCCCATTTCGTGGATCGCCATTCCGAGGTAAGATCCGTTGTCGTATGTTTTAACATTCTTCACACCCGATTTTTCCAACATTTCGGCTGCGTCGTTCATCATATCCACACGCATTTTCTTTTCATTTTCGCGAAGATCAGCATCGAAAACGACGGTTGGGATTCCGAATTTATCTTTCTTCTCTTTACTCAGGTACATGTGGTTTTCGTGATATGGTAATGTTTCACCAAATCCGCCAAAACCCATTGTCCAGTTACCCGGAGTAGTCAGTTCTTCTTTGAAATCCGCTCCGAAAGCCAGTTCAGCCACATTACGCTGCCATCCCTGACGACCGCCGCCACCCTGATAACCAAAGCCGCGCAGGTAGTCACGTTTATCTGAACCAATATTTCGGTAGCGAGGCACGTAAATGCCATTTGCACGTCGGCCGAAGTAGTATTTATCCAGATCACCTTCCCAAACGCCACTGGCGCCGGTACGGAAATGATGGTCCATCAGATTGTGCCCAAGTTCGCCTGAATCATTACCCATTCCATTTGGAAAACGATCGGAAGTGGAGTTCAGAAGCAATGCGGCGGAAGCTATTGCACTGGCACAAACGAAAATAATGTTGGCAAAATATTCTTTTTCCTGTAATGTAACCGTATCTACAACGCGTACACCGGTTGCACGTCCGCCTGTTTTTTTACCATCATAAATAATCTCACGAACCGCCGAATCCGGGCGGAGTGTCAGTAATCCGGTTTTTATCGCCGGCGGCAATGTACTCGACTGCGTGCTGAAATACGCTCCGTAAGGGCAGCCGAATGAACAGCGGTTACGGTACTGGCACGGAGAACGACCCCCATCCAATTGTATTTTGGTAGCTTGCGATAAGTTCGCCACTCGTCCGATCGTCATCGTCCGGCCCGGAAATTCTTTTTCCAAACGTTTCCGTACTTCTTTTTCGACAAAGTACATATCCATCGGAGGCAGGAATTCGCTGTCGGGCAATTGCGGAAGCCCCAGTTTTTCACCTGAAATACCCACGTGTTTTTCAACATAAGAATACCATGGCGCGATGTCTTTATAACGGATCGGCCAGTCTACGGCGACTCCGTCTTTCAGGTTTGCTTCAAAATCGATATCACTCAAACGGTACGATTGGCGGCCCCACATAATGGATTTACCACCAACGATGTTCGGTCGGAACCAGTCAAAACGTTTCTTTTCTTCGTATGGCGCATCCATATCGTTCATCCAGTATTTTTCCGTATTCTCATTGTACGGATAATCACGGGACAAAAACGGATGTGTTTCCTTTTGTTTTACAGTAAGTCTTCCATTATACTGCGTTTCCCAGGGTGCCTTCAACGCATTTTCATAGCCGGTAACGTGTTCCAGGTTTTTGCCTTTTTCGAGCATCAAGACTTTCAGGCCTTTTTGGGTAAGTTCCTTTGCAGCCCAGCCGCCGGAAACGCCCGAGCCTATTACAATCGCATCATAGGTGACTTCCTTTAATGCGTCAATATTTAAATTCGCCATTATTTCTATGAGAGTTTTTTAAGAATTGGTCAGGTAAGATTACAACGCCCAGCTTTTTTGACCTTTCGGCATAGGCCAGCTTCCATCAAAACGGCCCGGGATCGGCAAGTAATCCAGAGCCTGCGTAGCGCCGATTTCGGAAGTAAAGTAGCCAGTCACAGTTAATCCCTTCATTTGCAAGAAGAAAGGCTTGTCAGAAACGGTTGTTTTTTTAACGATATCGTTTTTCTGAGTTGTGTCGAGTGCAGAAAATCCTTTTTCATACACTTCTTTGCTCAGCGCATCTACCTTAGCAAGTCCGTCGTAAAATTTCTTTTGCTCATCCATCGCGAAGCAGTCGCGTATGACGCGGGTGATAAATTTTTCAGCTCCGGCAGCTTTGGCACCAGGTGTACCGGTTGCAGGAATGATCACATCAGCTATATCTGCCAGCAATGCCTCTTGCTGATCTGAAACGTCGAGCGATGGCCCGAAATTCAGTTTTTCGCCCATAATGCCTGCCATTAATGGAGCAGAAAGGGTACCTCCCATGAGGAAGGTTATTTTTTGAACAGCTTCTCTACGGTTCATGATTAAGGTTTTGGTAGCAACTAAATAAAAAAAAGGATGAATAATCTTCTAAATATAACACTGATCTGGCATTCAAGCTGCAGGAATGAGTGATAACCCCGATTTTTTTAGCGAAGCAATTCCATCTGAAAGTACCTGGATTTCCCGAAGGTTAACCGAAGAGCTCCGTTGGCTCAACAAATTCTTCACAAAGCTTAGATTGCTGGCATATTTGATTCAATATTCTAAACCAAGGCTAGGCAGAATGTCAGGTGCCCAACCTGACGAGCGAGTTTGAAGGTTAAGTAATAGAGGAACGTTGAGTAAATAATGCGGATATCTTCTCTGAAATTTCAGGGAAGATATTTTTTTTGTCTTTCATTAATTCTCTTTCTTTGAATCGGCTCTGGGACTTGATTTTCAGTGTCTTTACATTTAAATGGGGCAAAAATGGAATATAGACAATTAGGCGCATCAGGGTTGAAAGTTCCGGTACTGAGTTTCGGGACAGGTACTTTCGGAGGTAGCGGGGATTTCTTCAAAACATGGGGAAATACGCAGGTCGATGAAGCAAAAGCACTTGTGGGGCTTTGTATGGATGCGGGCCTCAATTTTTTTGATACTGCCAATGTGTATTCCCAGGGGCTGTCCGAGGAAATTCTTGGAAAAGCGATCATCGGGATGCGGGACAGGATCATCCTTTCGACCAAAGCGACATTCAAAATGGGCAACAATCCGAATGATATGGGCTCGTCCAGGTTTCATTTGATCAAATCCTGCGAAGACAGCCTGCGGAGGCTGCAGACCGACTACATCGACATTTATCACATGCATGGCTTTGACGGAAACACGCCCGTGGAAGAAACGCTGAGTGCGCTCAATGATCTGATACGCGATGGTAAAATACGTTACATAGCCTGTTCAAATTTTTCGGGATGGCATCTTATGAAGTCGTTGTCCGTTTCCGAGCGGTATGGCTGGGGCAGGTATATCGGGCATCAGGCGCATTATTCACTTTTGAGCAGAGAGTTTGAGTGGGAATTGATGCCATTAGGTATAGATCAAAAAATCGGCACGCTCGTATGGAGCCCATTGTCCGCTGGAAGGCTCGGTGGCAAGTACAGACGGGACCAGCCTCTGCCGGCCAATAGTCGCATTGCCCAGGGTGGTGGCGAGGGGCCGGAAGTCCCGCAAGAATTCTTCTTTAACCTGATTGACGTATTGGATCAAATTGCCGCTGAGTTAGAAAAAACGGTCGCGCAGGTGGCGTTAAACTGGCTTTTACAAAGACCAACGGTCAGTAATATCGTGATCGGTGCGCGAAATGAGGAGCAATTGAAACAAAATCTCGGCGCAATCGGCTGGAATTTGAATCTGGACCAGGTGAAACGACTTGATGAAGCAAGTGATAAATCACCGATCTATCCTTACTGGCACCAGCGTAAAAATCCGGCGTTGAACCCGCTGCCGGATTTTTACGGAAAGATCGGCAACTAACTACTGGCTTATAGGTTTTCCGGAATGTAAAGCCTGTGTTTAATCGCATACACGATCAGGTCTGTTGTTCGCTTTACCTTGCATTTGTCCATCACGCTTCTGTGATAGTATTGGACAGTATGTGCGCTCAACTTCAAGTCGTAGGCGATTTCCTTTATTGTTTGTCCGCTACATACTTTCACCAGCACTTCTTTTTCCCGTGGGGACAAATGCAGGGCGATCTGGTCATCGGTGAATACACTGTGGATCAGATTGTCCCGCAATGCCTGACCGATATACTGTTTGCCTTCCGAGACCTGCAAAATAGCCTCCTGGAATTCCTCATAAGAAACAGTTTTAGAAATGATCCCATTAGCGCCCAGCTTGATGGTGTGTTTCATGTTCTGAACGTCCGTCGCTGACGAGAAAACGATGATCTTAACAGATGCCGGAAGCAAGGCCCGGCTTGCCGGCAGTAATCCTGTTTCGCTTACAGTGTGTGAATCCAGGTCTATTACAAGGATATCGGGAGGGTTGTTGCTTTTTTCGTCCAGGAAAACTTTCCCATCCACATATATGTCCACTTCACTAATGCCTGACATAAGTAATAACAACTTTCTCAGGGCACTCAATAACAACAAATTTTCATCCACTAAAACTATATTCATAGAATAACTTCTGGTTACATATTATTAATTCTACAAATTTGAAATGAATTAGTTCATCTTTCCAAGTTTTTCGTAACCATTTGTTACTTGTCGTTTAACACAGTAATCTGATGGTTCCAAATAGTATACAAGTATTAGCTCGCTATATAGCTAAGTTCCAGGAACTTTTGATCAAAAATCTTATTCACCGGTGCCACCATCTTTAATTTTAATCTTTTTTTGTAGCGATAATTTATTCGACACTCCCCAATACTTGGGGGTCGGTTATAGTAACAATTTGCTGGTTTTTTTTGAATTAATAAACGATAAATTTGCAATTAGTTGATACTTAGAGGTCAGCAGAATACGGCCAGATAGTATTTATTTTGATATAAGGACAGAAGTTTTCATCACAAATTTTAAACCAAACATGGAAAAACATTTACATCATCAGATTCCCCGGGCTCTTATCACTCCACCCTGACTTGGAGCACATTTAAGACTTTCCAGCTACCCCCACAACGTTTATCACATAATTCCTGCCACTCACGTATAGCTACGTCAGTGCGGGAAAATAGTGTCTGTTCAACGAATTCCTTCATTACATAACCGCTTATCAATCTCATTTAAAATCTACATGTATGGAAAATTTTACATCTCGTTTAATTCGAAAACTGATCGCACAAAAGAATAAGGTCTCAGTCCTGGCAGTTGCCATTCTGTTAATTTTTTCTGAGGGCTCGTATGCACAGCAATATGTTCAAACCTCGACCGGCGGCCATGCTGATGAAACTTACACGGTCCCAATTGTTGATCTCACTTATGGTGCGGTAGGATCAGTTTCTTTACCGGCAAGAGCGGAGGGCGCACCGGATGCCCTGTTTTCAACTCTTAATGTTGAAGGATTAAAGATTAGCAATGCAATTACTATTGACAGCCGTGCGTGGGTCGACCTGACTATGGAGGCTGAAGTTCCCGCCGGAAAGCACACTTTCGTAAGAATAAGTGAGCCGGATTTCGATGGTTTATCGTTGGATGTTTCGTCTCTTGTAGATTTACTAGGCCTGTTAACCAATAATACCGTCTTTGTAACTACGGACGAAGGGACGGCATCAAGCCGTTTCGTGAGAGATCCTTCCAATAATTTATATCTGGAAGTCACCTCCAGTGAAGCTTACAAAACGATTAGGGTCACACTGGATTTCGGCGGAAGTACGGATGAGCTCGGTGCCCTCCTGGCCGCTGGAACAATTTCATTAAATGTTTATCACGCTGTAACTTATGAGAACGGAACCTATGAGGGTTGCGCCGTTGCACCCATTTTTACAGGTCTCCGGCCGACTACCGACCTTGTAAATGTGGGGTTGTTCGACCTGGATGATCCACATCGCGCCATTGATGGAAACCTTTCAACATTTTCTGTACTCAGAAAAGATGCCGGAGTTTTGTCAAATGTTTCCCAGACTTTCTATCTCGGAAAAACAGCACCTTCTACAAATGAGATCGTAGCGACTATTTCTCAAACCGCTGGCTTGCTTGATGCCACCGTTTTATCCAGTATCAGTATAAGAGCCTTCAATGGTACCAATCCGACACCAGTAGCATCCAAGAATTTGGGGCAACTGCTTCTGGGGGTAACTCTGCTGAATGGCTTCAATGCAGGTGATGTAACTACGATAAAGTTTTTTCCGGAAGCAGTTTACGACCGGATCGTGATTAGTTCAACAACTGCGGTGTCGGCTCTGGTAAGCCTTAATATTCATGAACTGGGATCCCGTCCGCCTGTAATCTTTAATGGAGGTAAATTGGCGGCCGCAATGGCAGGAACTGCAATTTCAAGAAACTTAACCAGCGCTATTTCCAACACTTCTCCCTCATTACCAGGTTTTTCAATCGGATGTGGGGCGTCGACTTCATTTACCTACAAGTTTTTTGAAGTTTCTGGTCCAACGGGCAGAGTATTAGCCGGAACCCTGCCGCCATCTTTCCAATTAAGTGCCGGAGGTGTTTTGACAGGTTCGCCCACTTCAACGCAATATGGTGTTTATGTGTTCGATGTAACAGCGATTAATGGCTTTGGACAGTCCGACACGACAAGCTTTGTGATTAATTTGCAAAATCCTCTTCCAGTAACGCTGGTTGAGTTCACCGCAAGACCAGAAGGTAGAACAACTTTGTTGTCCTGGTCCACAACGATGGAAACTAACAGCGACCGCTTTGAAATTGAGCGCAGCCAAACAGGCAAGAACTGGCAGAAAATCGGAACGGTTCGGTCAAACCAGGAAAGTACTTCGCTTCTTAATTATAGCTTCACCGATAGCAAACCGTTGGACGGAGCAAATCTGTACCGTTTAAAAATGGTGGATCTGGACGAGACTTTTGCTTACAGCCAGATTAAGGACGTGGACTTTTCAGCCTCAGCCTATCTTTATCCTAACCCGGTGATAGGCAACGAAAATCTCATCATCAATGCAATGGACTGGTCTTCTATCAAGCAGGTCAAGGTGATAAATGCGATGGGTAAAACAGTATTTGAAGCTTCAAATGCGTTATCTACCGGTATTAATACCAAGAATCTTGCGGCGGGTTCTTACTTTGTGAAAATGATACATGTAAATGGAAGTGTCAGCACTCACAAGTTTGTAAGACAATAGTCCTGTTCAACACGATACACATGCAAACCGCCGGGATCCCGGCGGTTTGTTTTTTTGATTGACTATAAAATCAATTCAGGGTGCGACACAGAATTAATCTCCGATAGGTATATTTGTGGTTAATCCCCGTTTAGTACTCATTAACGTTTCAAAA
>NZ_JAJUXH010000033.1 GCF_021390245.1 Dyadobacter sp. CY323
TAACGTTTCAAAAAGTCCCTATGGCAGGAAGAAGAGGCAAAAAAGCCAAGTTTAAAAAATTTTTCATTCTGTTATTAAAATGGATTAGCGCTATCGTCCCCATCTGCGCATTTATTTATATCCTTTATTATTATAAACAATTCGACTTTTTAAAGGAAAAACCCGTAATTAAGTCCAAAACCGAAGTGATTGGTTCTGTTGATTCGACAGGAACATCCAATGCAGCCGAAGATGAAAGATTAAGATCACAGGTCAAGATTCTGGAAAATGAATGGCATGCAGTAGGAGGGATCGCCATTCACAGTATGTTGATCGAGAACAGCTCAAAAAAGACGATCAACAGCGTAGAAATAGAATTTAAATATCTCTCGGATACACAGGCCATTCTCACATCTAAAATCATCACAATTAAAAACCCGCTTCCACCTGGCAAGTCCACGAAAGTATCGGGCGTGAGTGTCGGATATGTCAACAATAGTGTGGTCGGTTGCGACACACGTGTCGTGAATGCGAGGCACTAGGAACTAAATTTGTGGATTGAATTCCTCAGTTATTAGCTGAATATCAAAATTTTAGCTGGTATAATTTTTTCGTAAATCATATCGGAAAACAAGTACCTGACTAACATTTGACCGTTATGACACAGCTAATCGAAAGTTTCTTTCATATTGCACCGTTTTTGTTCGCAGCAGTGCTATTTGGTGCAATCGCAAGTGGGATATGGCTTGTTGTTCAAGTCAAGAAATCCGGAAATCATCAGTCCTTTTCAATAAGTGACAGGCTCTTTATGAAGCGCAATGCTTCCAGAATGCGTAAAATGCAGCTTCGCTAGTATTCAGATATATATTTAACACACACATCTGAACAATTTAACACACATATTTTAATAAAAAACATCCCGGATGCAATGTATCCGGGATGTTCGATTTTACTCAACGTTATTGAAAACCTAGATCGGCTTCCAATAACAAATTTAATATAATCTTCACACAAAAACATTGCTTTTAAGACAAGAAATTATCTTTTTTCTTGAAGTCTCTCTTTTCTGGTATTCTGACGTCTTAATTGCATCTTTGCGTACGTTATGTACTCCGTACCTTTATTTAAGATGTAGCCGCTATGAATCCCGCAACAGAATCAAATTCCGAAGAACTTACTGATCCGCTAGCATCAGCTCAGTCCGAAGAAATACAAAATAAGCTTTCTCAGATTGCAGAAAAGTTGGAAACCGAGGAAAATATAGAAAAGCTCGCGCAGATTATGGAAGAGGAATGGAAAACGTCACAACCGGATGCAGGAGCCCCGGATCTGTCGTTTAAAAAATTCGAAGAAAAGCTGAAATCTTCTCAAAATCAGTAGCCGTACCAGTCTCCCCACCAGGCCTGCAATTTCTTACGCAATTCTTCTTCTCTTGCATTGTGGCCAGGTTCGAAAAACTTGCTTCCTTTCAGATCGTCTGGCAGGAAATTCTGTTTTACAAAGTTTCCTTCAAAATCGTGTGAATACTTATAATCTTTGCCATAACCGATCTGCTTCATCAATTTGGTGGGTGCATTTCGTAAATGCAGTGGTACAGGCAAATGCGCCGTGTTTTTAGCGGCCTCCATCGCATCACCAATCGCCATGTAACTTGCATTGCTTTTTGGTGAGGTTGCCAGGTAAATTGCCACCTGGGAAAGGATAATGCGGCATTCGGGGTAACCGATCACATTTACCGCCTGCATACACGCATTCGCCATAATTACTGCCGTTGGATTTGCATTGCCAATATCTTCAGACGCCATAATCAGCATTCTCCGGGCAATAAACGATGGGTCCTCGCCTGCGACGATCATCCGCGCCATCCAGTAAACAGCTGCATTGGGGTCGCTGCCACGGAGGGATTTGATGAATGCAGAAATGATATCATAATGCTGCTCGCCGGACTTGTCATAACGCGCGATGTTTTGTTGCGCCACCTCAGTAACCCATTCGTCGGTAATCTCGATTTTTTTTACATCACCTTTCCCCATTATCGCCAGTTCCAGCAGGTTGAGCAGCTTGCGCCCATCGCCGCCCGAAAGCCGCATAATGGCATCGTATGATTTGAACTTGATATTCTTCTCTTTCAGCCACTGATCTTTTTCCAATGCCCGGGAGATCAGGTTTTTCAATTCATTTTCTCCAAAAGCTTCGAGAATATAAACCTGGCAGCGGGACAAAAGCGCAGAGTTTACCTCAAATGAAGGATTTTCGGTGGTAGCGCCAATTAATGTAACCTGACCTTTTTCAACTGCGCCCAACAGGGAATCCTGCTGGCTTTTGTTGTAACGGTGAATCTCGTCGATAAACAAAATGGCTGGAAAAAGGCCTGACGGTCGGGCAAGTACTTCGCGTAAATCTTTTACGCCGGAACTAATGGCGCTGAGGTTGTAAAACTGCCTTTTCGTCGTTTCCGCGATCAGTAATGCAAGCGTGGTTTTCCCAACGCCGGGAGGCCCCCAGAAAATCATCGATGGAATGGTGTTTTGCAGAATTGCCCGGCGTAACGGGCCTTTTGGCCCCAATAACTTTTCCTGGCCCACAAAGTCGTCTAGCGTGCGTGGACGAAGGCGTTCAGCCAGGGGAGTCGTTATCGATGTCATTTTAATATCGTTTTGTTGATACTGTAAGTAACAAAAAAAGCGTGGCTAAGTTCGCCACGCTTTCTGCGTAAATTTTTGACCGGAGTGATTTTGATCAGAATGATCAGAACGTCAACCGATCCAATGTCATTTGTTTTTTCAGATTTCCTAATGCACCGAAAACCAGATTGTAAACGGATTGAATGTTGATTTTCATCAAATCCGCAATTTCATGGTTGTTCAGGTTCATGTAGAATTTCAGAAAAATGGCTTCACGCTGGCGACGTGGAAGTCCGTTGATCGCCACGTTGAGATGCTGGTTCGTAGACTCAAATTCTTCCTCAGAAATCAGGTGATTTTCGTGAGAAGGCGTGTTGATATGCCAGTATTCCACCGGAATATCCTCATTGCTGGTATGCTTTTGCTGCGCATTCAAATGGCGTACTAATTTTCTTTTGATTGACGCCATAAGATAAAACCGAACGGAAGTGGTGTCACCCAGCGTCATTCGGTTTCTCCAGAGTTCTACGAACAAGTCGTGAATGCAATCTTTAATCAGGGGCTTGTCGATGGTAAACTGCGAACAATACTGATAAAGAATGTGAACGTAAGAGCGGTACAGGCATGCATAAGCATTTTCATCGCCTTTTCTGAACTGATCCCAAAAACAGAGTTCTTCTTCTTGCTTGTAGCGTAGGTGAGCCATACGTTTGGAAAGGATTTTGATTGGGGTTAGGAATGGATGATAATAAGGGTCATTATTACACTTGTAAATATATTTAGAAAAAAACGTATTAAAAAAATATTTTCATCAGAAAATTATATTTCAAAAGTTAATCATGCAATTTCCTGATTTATGTAACTTATCGAACACTTAATGGTACAAAACCAAAGCTTCCGCCATCAAACAGACCTTTGTCGCTGAGTTTCAATGCTGGAATTACTAGTAATGCCATGAACGATAGGGTCATATACGGTGATTTTAAGGTTGACTTTAATTGCTCTTTTACAAAATGATCTATCGCAGTGTAGGTGCCAGCAAGTTCATATCCATCCGCGTCACTCATTAAACCTGCGATTGGCAACGGCAACAAATGCTTTTCCTCATTCCCAACTGCCGAAATGCCACCTTTTGACTTTATTATCAAATTTACCGCCGCTGCAATGCTTTCATCGTCTGCGCCCACCGCAATTACATGATGAGAATCGTGAGCAACGGAAGAAGCAATCGCACCAGATTTCAATCCAAAATTCCTGATAAATGCAATCGCCGGCTGCGCGTCTTCGTACCGGTTGATCACCACCAGTTTCAGAATATCCCTTTCAATATCCGGGACTAATAATCCATCTTTTAATGTGACCGTCAGTTGCAACTCATTTGTGATCAATTGACCTTCCAAGGCCTCTATTACCCTTACTGTTCCGCTAAAATCTTTTTCAGGTGCACATGAAAAGTCATTTGTTGTTTTTAGAGAGCAATTGAATTTGTTTGGATGGGAACTCCGAAGGTCGGGCAGCTTGGAAACGCCATTTTCTGCAACCAGTTCCCCATTAAGCCAAGTTTCAAGAATATTGAAATCAGTTGGATCGTCTATTTTTATAAAATCCGCTGCATCCCCAATTCTCAGCAAACCGACCGGCAGACTATAATGCAGTACCGGGTTTATGCAGGCGGCCAGCAAAATGTCCCAAAGATTGTATCCCAGATTTAAAGCTCGTTTTACAAGCACATTAATGTGGCCCTGCACCAGATTATCCGGATGCTTGTCATCGGAGCAAAACATGATCTGGTCGGGAAACTCCGCGATCAATGGAATCAATGCATTGAAATTCCTGGCGGCGCTTCCTTCCCGGATCAGGATTTTTACGCCATAACCGATCTTTTCTTTTGCTTCTTCATAAGTATAGCATTCGTGATCGGTGGTAATTCCGTTTCCGGCGTATTTTTTGGCATCTTCCCCCCGCAGCCCCGGCGCGTGACCGTCTATTACTTTACTATACTTTTTTGCCCAGGCAATTTTCGCCATCATATCCGGGTCTTCGTGCAGTACACCCGGGAAATTCATTACCTCGGCGAGGTAACCTATATCTTCCCTGGCAAGCAACTGGCCGATTTGTTCTGCATCGACGGTCGCGCCGGCTGTTTCAAATATCGTAGCCGGAACGCAGGAAGGTGCTCCGAAACAGAACTTAAATGGAGTCCTTTTTCCATCTTCGATCATAAACTCGACCCCAGGTACGCCGAGCACATTCGCGATTTCGTGCGGATCGGATACCGTCGCAACCGTTCCATGTACCACAGCCAGCCTGGCAAATTGTGTCGGCGTGAGCATGGAACTTTCAATATGTACGTGAGAATCGGTGAAGCCAGGCAGTATATATGGAAGTTCAGGATTTTCCGGGCCCAGATATTCGATGTTATGAATGCGGCTTTGCTCGATATGGAGATTGATCTCTGAAATGTCTTTCTTGAAAATATCAATAAGGTTAACCCTCATAATGCAGCCTGTAAGTTGGTCAAATGATTTGTGATCGGGAGCTTTTTGAATTCCTTCTGGTAATGCAAAGGACTTTTCCCGGTGTGGATTTTAAAATACTTATTGAAATTGGCGAAATTGTTGAAACCGCTCTCAAAACAGATCTGCGCGACAGATAATTGGGTTTCTGACAAAAGCTTGCAGGCATGACCAATCCGTAATTCCAGCAAAAACTGCGAATACGTTTTCCGGCTTCTGCTTTTAAAATACCGGCAAAAAGAATGCGGACTGATATTCGCCACCTCTGAAATTTCTTCAATGGAGATCTTCTTCTGAAAATTGCTGACCGAGTATTGATATATATGATTCAAGCGGTCCGTGTCAAACTGGTCGTACTCATATTGATAATGGCTATCGGAAAGTAGTTTTATTTCACCACAATGCGCCAGCGTATCCAGTATCTGCAGCAGTGAAATAATGGTGTTACCGCTGGTCTGGTCGAGCAAATCCTGCAAAAGTGCCTTGACTTTCGCAGTCCCGGATCCGGATATTTTCATTCCTAACCTGGCTTTTACGAGCAAGTCATTAATGCTTTTATTTTCGGGAAGTTCAAGAAACGGTTTCCCGAAAATATCTTCGGAAAAGTGGACAACCGTGGCCTGCGCATACAGATTGTTTTCGCGCTGAAAGTACTTTTCGTCGCACCGCCAGTAATGCGGCAGATTCGGGCCGATGAGGAGCAGGTCGCCGCTTTGGAAATTCTGTATATTGTCGCCTACGAACTGGGTCCCGGAGCCTTGTTCGATGTGAATCAGCTCTATTTCAGGATGATAGTGCCAGCGATTGTAGAAATAAAGAACCACATCACGCCGGATATGAAACGATTTCTGTAATCCTTTTGGAATTCTTAGAAGCTGCGGTTTCACAAATAATTACATTTATCTTTCATTACCGGGAAATTTATGCCAATATAGTTGAAAAATTTGCTACGATTGTGTTCTTTGATATTGAAATATTTATGTTGTTTTGTTGATAAGTTCCAATTGCCATTCACCATCTCAGATCTGTATTAATTTTTAAAAGCATGGCTTCACAGCTGTTAAAAGTCCATCCGTCAGATAATGTGATCGTTGCCTTGCGCGATATCCCTGCCGGAGTGGACGTTTCCCTCGACGACAGGCAGTATGCATTGCAATATGGCGTTTCCGCCAAGCATAAGTTTGTGACCGAAGATATCGAAACCGGTGGCGCTATTATCATGTATGGCGTTCTGGTGGGCCGGGCGACCCAGCCGATCAAAAAAGGCGAGCCGATCACAACTTTTAATCTCAAACACGACGCCCACGAATATAGTACTGCAAACCGTCAGCCTTATTCTTACAGGCAGCCGGATGTTACCAAATGGCAAAACCGGACTTTTAAAGGATATCATCGTCGCGACGGTAGGGTGGGTACTTACAATTACTGGCTCGTGGTCCCGCTGGTTTTTTGTGAAAACCGCAATATCCTCATCATGAAGGATGCTTTTGAGAGAGAGCTTGGTTATGCACAGACAGACATTTACAGAGAGCACGTAAGAGAATTTTTGCATTTATACCAGGCCGGCGATATTCGGAAGATCAAAAGTCTGGAAACTTTTGTGGAGACTCCGGTTGCATTTCACAAGCCAAACCGACCGTTTGCAAATGTCGATGGAGTGAAGTTCATCACACATGAAGGCGGCTGCGGAGGTACAAGAACCGACGCGAATACATTATGCTCGTTGTTCGCGGCGTATGCAGTTCATCCCAATGTGGCAGGAATTACGGTTTTAAGTCTTGGTTGCCAAAATTCCGAGTTAAAGACACTGGAAGACGAAATCAAAAAACGCGATCCGCATTTTGATAAACCGTTTTTTGCATTTGAACATCAGAAAGGGACCGAGTATTCGCTGATGGCGGGGGCGATTAAAGAAACATTTTTGGGTTTGACCAAAATTAACGAGTACGAAAGGTCGGATGCGCCTTTGTCCAAACTTTCTGTGGGGCTGAAATGCGGCGGATCAGACGGATTTTCAGGCATTTCTGCTAATCCCGTACTTGGACATCTCTCTGACCTGGTAGTGGGGCTGGGCGGACAAACGCTGCTGGCTGAATTTCCCGAATTGAATGGGGTGGAGCAGGAGTTGTTGAATCGGTGTGTTACTGCCGAAAAAGCTGCGAAATTCGAAAAGTTAATGCGCGACTACGCGGGTAAAGCCGAAGCAGTAGGTTCCGCATTTGCATTTAATCCTTCTCCGGGCAATATTAAAGACGGGCTGATCACGGATGCCATTAAATCCGCGGGAGCCGCTAAAAAAGGAGGTAATGCGTACATTTCAGACGTTTTGAACTACACAGAAAGAGCTACGGAGCCAGGGCTTCAACTGGTATGCACCCCAGGAAATGATGTGGAAGCCACCACCGGACAAACTGCCGCGGGAGCTAACATCATCCTTTTCACAACCGGACTCGGAACGCCGACCGGCAACCCCATTTGCCCCGTCGCGAAAGTAGCTACCAATACAACACTCGCCAACCGGATGCCGGATGTGATCGATTTCGACTGTGGCCCGGTGGTGGACGGAACACAAAGCATCGAACAGAATGCCGAAGCGTTATTGGAATACGTGATTAAAGTAGCGAGCGGCGAACTGACGAAAGCGCAGCAACTTGGTCAGGACGATTTTATTCCGTGGAAGCGGGGAGTTTCACTTTAGAAGTATAATCCGCCACTTGAAAGTGACGAGAATTGAAGTGAAAATTTTCCAATCAAAATGAATGCCACTGGCATTTCTATAAAATAAAAATTCAATTCCAGTCGGATTTAGCCGACTGATTGATCTGATAAAAAAAGAAAAAATATGTTTGATTTAAGTGGAAAAACGGCATTGGTTACCGGTGGAGCAAGTGGGATCGGACTTGCTATCTCCAAGACATTTGCAAAACAAGGCGCATTCGTTCACATTTTGGAGCTCAACCTGGATCTTGCCAATCAAATTGTAAATGAGATTGTTGCGGAAGGTGGAAAGGCGGAGGCGCACGGGATTGATATCTCGAAGCAAGCCGACGTAGTGAATACCGTTAATGCGATCGCGGCAAACGGGCCGATTCATATTTTGGTGAATAATGCCGGTATTGCGCACATTGGCAAAGCAGATACTACTTCGGAAATCGATTTTGACCGGGTGATCAATGTCAATATTAAAGGTGTTTACAACTGCCTGATGGCCACGATCCCGCATTTGAAATCCAATGGCGGCGGTGTAATCCTGAATATGGCATCGATCGCCGCGACCGTCGGTCTGCCGGACCGTTTTGCATATTCTACTACAAAAGGAGCCGTTTTCTCCATGACGTTGTCAGTGGCAAGAGATTATCTCGCAGACGGTATCAGATGTAACAGCATTTCTCCGGCAAGGGTACATACACCATTTGTAGATGGTTTTATCGCCAAAAATTACCCCGGTCAGGAAGAAGAAATGTTCGAAAAACTCTCCAAAACGCAACCGATAGGCAGAATGGCAAAACCGGAGGAAATCGGCGCATTAGCACTATATCTCTGTTCCGACGAAGCCGGCTTCATCACAGGATGCGATTATTTGATTGACGGCGGGTTTGAGAAGTTGAGCAATTGAAAGCTATTAGCTATTAGCTTTTAGCCGTTAGCTTTTAGCTTTTAGCTTTTCGTTTTTGACCAATTCTGCATTGAATATTGATTTTTAACATACCTAAAAAAGGCTAACAGCCAAAAGCTACTAGCCAACAGCTAAACATGAAACTTTTTCGATTTGGTGCTTTTGAACAAGAAAAACCGGGTGTTGAACTCACAGACGGTACAAAACTGGATGTAACTGCATTTGGTGAAGATTATAATGAGAAATTTTTTGCGACGGATGGACTTTCGCGTCTCACGGAATGGCTGACTGCTAATGCAACTTCCTGCCCGACTGTGGAAAGCGGTTTTCGTTATGGTTCCTGCATCGCACGTCCATCTAAGATCGTCTGTATCGGTATGAATTATGCCAAACATGCATACGAATCCGGAGCCACTGAACTTCCTAAAGAACCTATTATATTCTTCAAATCGACTTCTGCATTATGCGGGCCATTTGATCAGGTGATTATCCCGAGAGGTTCAGAGAAAACCGACTGGGAAGTGGAGCTGGCCGTGATTATTGGCAAAAAAGCGAGCTACGTTGAAGAAGCAAATGCGCTGGAATATGTGGCCGGTTATGCCGTTCATAATGATTATTCGGAACGTGCCTACCAACTGGAGCGTGGCGGACAATGGGTAAAAGGTAAAAGTAACGACACGTTTGCGCCGCTGGGGCCATTTTTGGTAACTTCAGATGAGGTAGGAAATGCAAATGACCTCGATTTATGGCTGACCTTGAATGGTAACAAAATCCAGGACAGCAATACCTCGGATATGATTTTTCAGATACCATTTCTTGTGAGTTACCTGAGCCAGTTTATGACATTGCTGCCAGGGGATGTGATCACGACAGGTACACCAGCCGGAGTTGGATTAGGCATGAAACCAAATGTGTACCTCAGACCGGGGGACGTCGTAGAATTGGGAATTGAGAAGTTGGGTAGCCAGAAGCAGGAGGCGGTGGCGTGGAGTAGGAGTCAGGTGTAGTGAGGGAATAGTCATTTGTAGTCACTGATTGTCATTAGGTCATTGATTGTTTTTAAAGATTATTTCCAAACAATCCCTAAAACAAACGACCACCAATGACAACAAATGACAACAAATGACAATGAATGACCACCAATGACAACTAGCAAAAACCCATGACAATAGATAGTCACCAGCATTTTTGGATCTTTGATGAAGAGCGGGATTCGTGGATCACGCCGGAAATGTCGGCAATACGGAAAAATTTCCTTCCGGAAGATTTGTTGCCAGTTCTGAAATCAAATAAAATCGATGGTTGTGTGGCAGTGCAGGCCTCTCAGACAGACTCAGAAACGGAGTTTTTGTTGCAATTGGCTGAGGCGAATGATTTTATAAAAGGTGTAGTAGGTTGGGTGGATTTACGTTCGCCCGACTTATATGACAAGTTGGAAAAGTACTCGCAATTCGAAAAGTTGAAAGGGTTTCGACACGTTGCACAGGGTCAGCCCGAGGGTTTTTTGTTAGAACCCGATTTCCTGAAAGGAGTAGGCCAGCTGGTTGCATTTGATTTTACATATGACATTCTGATCTACCATAATCAGCTGAAAGAAGCTTTCAATTTTGCGGTAAGACTTCCGAATGTAAAGTTTGTGCTGGACCATATTGCAAAACCGTCGATCAAAAACGGTGAAATCGTGACCTGGGCAAATGATATGAGGCTGCTCGCGGAATTGCCGAATGTGCAATGCAAGGTGTCGGGAATGGTAACTGAGGCTGATTGGCAGAATTGGGAAAGAGCCGATTTTCGTCCGTATCTCGATGTGGTTTTTGAGGCTTTTGGGGCCGACCGTCTAATGTTCGGTTCCGATTGGCCGGTTTGCCTGGTAGCGGCTGAGTATGAAGGTGCAAAAGGCATTTTAACGGATTACCTGGGCATGTTTTCGGACTCGGAACATCAACGGGTGATGGGGAAGAACGCTGCCGATTTTTATAATCTGGACATATAGTTTTTTGATATGAAAAAATATTGTCTTGCCGTGGATTTGGTCGATGATCCGAAAATGATCGAAGAATACGAGGGTTACCATAAACAAATCAGGCCGGAAATTGAAGGGAGTATCAAAGAGGCAGGTATAACTCAAATGGAGATTTACCGGCTGGGCGACCGACTTTTTATGATCATGGAAACAGAAGATGATTTCAGTTTTGATGAAAAAGCAGCCATGGACGCATCCAATCCGAAAGTCCAGGAATGGGAGCAGCTTATGTGGAAATACCAGAAAGCATTACCATCAGCAAAGCCCGGAGAAAAGTGGGTTTTGATGAACAAAATATTTGCCCTCAGAGATTAAGAATGGAATTTTTGAACTAGCACTTCATCAGATTGGTCAGAGGAGTTTATTTATTGTTGATTTTACTGGTCTCATGTACTTTACTCGCGTCGCAGCCCAGACGCGCCGTGGAAATTAAAGTAATGAGCTTCAATATCCGGCATGGCCTTAATCTGAATGACGAGCCGAATCTGAGGGATATTTTAAAGATTATCGATGAAAATAAGCCTGATTTGATCGCATTGCAGGCCGTAGACAGTCTTATAGATAAAGGGAAGGTTCAGTTTCAACTCAGACAGATTGCCGCGCAGACTGGGATGGATTACCTATACGGTGTCGCTGATAAGTCAGAAAATGGTTCGCAGGGGGTGGGCATATTGTCGACCTGGCCATTTGAGAAAACGCAGGTAATCGATCTTCCGAAGACAGCTGGCTCTGACCCGAAAGTACTTTTATGCGGATTAGTAAAACCGGCCCGTGGGTTGACACTCCGTTTTTGTAATTCGAGACTGGAATATGCATCAGTGATGGATCGGGCGTTGCAGGCGGCATATATCAATCAAATGCTCGTAAATAGTGTTCAACCTGTGCTGATTGGAATGGATATGGGCGCGCGACCGAATGAGCAGCCTTATTTTTCATTTCGTAAAAACTGGCAGGATGCGGCCCAGGGATCTCAGTTGCAGACCTGGAATGAAGGTTTACCGGGCGACCGGCTCGATTATATTTTTGCTTTGCTTAACAGCAGGGTACGCGTCAAAAACTACAAGGTTATCCGAAATTATCCCCGGGTTTCCGACCATTATCCTATCCTTGCGACCATTGAATTTTGGTAAAAATGAATTACTCAGCCCTTAAAATCGGATTATTTATACCCTGTTACGTAGACCAGTTTTACCCGCAAGTGGGAATCGCGACGCTGGAACTGCTTGAAAAACTGGGTTGTACGGTTACTTTTCCATTAAGCCAGACTTGCTGCGGCCAGCCGATGGCGAATTCGGGTTTTGCCCATTTAACCACTCCCTGCGATAATCTTTTTTATGATCAGTTTGCCACCTGCGATTACGTGGTTTCGCCGTCGGGGAGTTGCGTGCTGCATATTAAGGAACATTTGAAGGCGGAAGACCGGGCGGATGAGTCGAAGGTGTTGAGAAAAAAAGTTTATGAACTGGTCGAATTCATTACTGATGTTTTGAAAATAGATCGTATCGAGGCGGAATTTCCGTATCGGGTTGGGTTACACCAGGGTTGTCATGGACAGCGTGGGCTGCATCTTTCGCAAATGTCGGAGCTGAATGCGGCGCCTTTTTCAAAACCTGTGACCTTATTGAAAAAGGTGAAAGGACTGGAACTGGTCGACCTGGACCGGACGGACGAATGCTGCGGTTTCGGCGGGACGTTTTGTGTGAGTGAGGAAGCCGTTTCCGTGAAGATGGGGAAAGACCGCGTCGCAGACCACATCCGGCACAATGCGGAATTTATTACGGGCTCGGATATGAGCTGTCTGATGCATTTAGGGGGGATCTTACAAAGAAATAACTCCAATGTGCAGATCAAACACATTGCGGAGATTTTGAATAGTGCGGTAAAAAAGCAAATACCGGTACCCATTTGAGTGAGCACCGGCATTTTTACAAAGTTTCGGAAGGCTTGCCACGGAGGCCGCACCTCGCTGGCACAGAATCTGAGAAGAGCCTCGTGTTAGTTGATCGAAGAAACAACGCGGCTGGTTGTAGTCAGGATATCAAACGATTGAGTTGCTTTCTCTTTACCATCCGTGATCTCGAAGGTATATGTACCGTCAACCAGAGTCGATAAATCGAAGTATTTCAAATAGTTGGTCTCAACGCGTCTGTTTTCCGTGTACAGAACATTTTTGTCTGTATCCAAAATGCGTACTACCAGATTTTTTGCAACCGGGTTATTGTATGAAAGTCTGAATTGCATCGGTTTAATCTGCAAAACGTTAAGCTTTGATGAAGCTGTTTCAAGTTGCGTTGCAGAAGCATTGGTGTCCTGAGCATTGACTGTGAATGTCGAACCAGAGAATAAAAGGCCAGTTAAGGCAGCGATAATAAGCGTGTTTTTTGTTTTCATAGGAGTAAAAATTTTAATTGTGTCTAAAAAAAGTTAAATCTGAACTTGTTTCAGACTCCGGTTACCCGAGCGAAAAACTTTGTGATTCAAAAGTATAAGATATTGCATTACAATAAAATAGCTTTTTTACTGATTTTGAAAAGTTGTTTATTAAATAAATTGTAAACATGGAATAATGCAATGAATGTGAAAAGTGCAATTCTTATTCTTCAAAAAATACTATTAAGAAATTGTTAAGATAACTATGTCCAAGGCAATGATTGATCACGCAGAAGCGTCAGAAGTCTTCAATAGGGATGAGCCGTACGTAAATTGGCATGATGAAACCTTATGGTTCGTCCGTCAGAAACGGGACAAATCTTCCAAATTGCTACCGGAATGGGAGCAGCTCCGGGAAGTGGCTTCCGGAATAAAGAGTCATGTGCTCTCGAATATGGACGAGTTGCTGGTCCAATTTGAACAAAATGCAAAAGAGAATGGGGTTCATGTGCACTGGGCAGCCGACGCCGCCGAACACAACGAAATTGTCCTGAATCTTTTGAAACAATATAACATCAACAAAATGGTCAAAAGCAAGTCTATGCTGACGGAAGAATGTCACATGAATGAGTTTTTGATCAAAAATGGCATTGATGTGATCGATACCGATCTCGGTGAACGGATTGTTCAGTTGAGGAACGAGCCGCCAAGTCACATCGTACTTCCCGCGATCCATTTAAAGAAGAAAGATATCGGTGACCTGTTTCATATACATCTTGGAACAGAAGCCGGCGCCACCGATCCGCAATATCTGACCGAAGCCGCCCGCCAGCATTTGAGAGACAAATTCCTGACCAGGCGGGCCGCATTGACCGGCGTAAACTTCGCGATCGCAGAAACGGGTGGTTTCGTAGTTTCCACAAATGAAGGAAATGCAGACATGGGCGCGCACCTGGCGGACCTTCACATTGCAAGTATGGGATTTGAGAAAATCATTCCGAAACAGGAGCACCTGGGTGTTTTTCTTAGATTACTGGCGAGAAGTGCAACCGGCCAGCCGATCACAACGTATAGTAGCCATTTTAAAAAACCACGCGATGGCCAGCAAATGCACATTATCATCGTGGATAACGGACGTACTACCCAGCTTGGCCGCGCCGATTTTCGAAATTCGCTGAAATGCATTCGCTGTGGCGCATGTATGAATACGTGTCCGGTTTACAGAAGAAGCGGGGGACACAGTTACCATAATGCGGTCGCCGGGCCGATCGGCTCCATTCTGGCCCCCAACCTGGATATGACCAAGTACGCCGACCTGCCTTTTGCGAGTACATTATGCGGAAGTTGCTCCAATGTGTGCCCGGTTAAAATCGATATCCACGATCAGTTGTATAAATGGCGGCAGGTACTTGCAAAAGGCGGCCATGTTCCTGCCTCAAAAGGCATTGGCGTAAAAGCGATGTCCATTGTGCTCTCGCAGCCACGGTTTTATCAATGGTCGGGCAGGCTGGGGAGGTCGGTGATGCGGGCAATTCCATTTGTAGTAAATAACAGTTTGAATCCCTGGTACAAGCAACGCGAAATGCCTGAACCTCCGAAGGAAAGTTTCAGGGACTGGTATATCCGTAACCGAAAAGAATAGGTATGAGCTCACGAGATAATATGTTGAAGCTGATCAGGCAGAATAAGCCTGATCATGTGGCTTTGCCGCCGGTAATCCGTTTTGATAGTCTTTTTGAAAACACGGAAGAGAAGTTCCGGGAAACCCTGGCTGCCATTTATACCGAGGTGTTTCCGGTAAAAAATATGGATGAGCTCGCAGCCAAAGCAAGCGAGCTTTTCGCAGGAGTTGTAAACCGGGCTACCACAATTCCGGAACTAGGCAGCTGGGCCGATTTTAGCCTCAATGTCTCGGATCCCCATGAACTGGAAACGGTTGAAATCGCGATTTTAAAAGCGGAATTTGGGGTAGCAGAGAACGGGGCTGTCTGGATTTCGGAGAAGTACCTGCCGCACCGCGCATTGCCTTTTATTACACAAAACCTTGCATTTGTAATCCCAAGAAACGCGCTCGTTGACAATATGCACGATGCGTATGAGCGTCTGCAGGATACTACTGGCTGGGGATGTTTCATTGCAGGGCCTTCAAAAACCGCTGATATCGAACAATCTCTTGTGATTGGCGCTCATGGAGCGCGGAGTATGGTGATTTTTTTGATAGAGGAGATGTGAGTTGGTTATATGGATAAGCTGGTTTCCTTAAAGCCGTTTTCAAGTGAAATGGCGTCGCCGCTGGCCCGGTTAGCTAACAACATTAAGATCGTTTCACAGGTGAGGGATAACTTCCCGCATCCCTATTCCATTTCGGACGCGCATTATTGGATTGATTTTTGTACCGGAAGGCAGAAGGAAGGAAATTTCCATCGGGCAATTTTTTGGGATGATGAATTTGTGGGCGGCATAGGTGTTTTACGCGGGGAGGATATTCATCGGAATAATGCTGAAATCGGTTACTGGCTTGGCGAACCTTACTGGGGCAGGCAGATCATGACTGAGGCGGTGAAGCAAATGACGGGTTGGGTTTTTGAGAATACAAGCATTACCCGACTTTTTGCCGGGGTTTTTGAAACAAACCTCGCTTCCATGCGGGTTCTGGAAAAAGCGGGCTACCATCTGGAAGCCATTCACCGAAAGGCAATTATCAAAAACGGAAAAGTACTCGACGAACATTTGTTCGTAAAGCTGGTTAATTAATAATACGGCCTCATTTAAAAAGTTACCTCTAAAAACCTTCCCGCGCATTCTTTCTTCTATTTTTGCAAAGTTCACATAACGATTTAGTCAGTGATGATGCCCGAGTATCATTTAAATGACGTTCTCACGATATGCCTAAAATAATTGTTGCGATCGATGGTTATTCCAGCTGCGGAAAAAGCACAACAGCCAAACTGGTTGCAAAGCAATTGAACTATCCCTACATCGATACCGGCGCCATGTACCGCGCAGTTACCTTACATTTTATTCAAAATCACATCAGCCTGACCAATCAAAAAGAGATTGAAACAGCATTGAACAACATTCAGATCACATTCCGCCGCCACGGTGAAAAGGGGCGAAACGATACTTTTCTCAATGGGTTAAATGTTGAAGACGAGATCCGTAAAATGTATGTTTCCGAGCGTGTCAGCGATGTAAGTGCGATTGCGGATGTACGGCATGCATTAGTGGCGCAGCAGCAGCGAATGGGGAGGACCAAAGGCATTGTAATGGATGGCCGGGATATCGGAACGGTCGTTTTTCCGGAAGCCGAATTGAAGATTTTCATGACAGCTGACCCGCTTATCCGCGCGCAGCGACGACAGATTGAATTAATGGAAAAGGGTGAAATTATAGGGATCGAAGAGATTTCGGAAAACCTCAAAACCAGGGATTATATTGATACCCATCGTGCAGAAAGTCCTTTAAGACAGGCAGAAGACGCCATTTATATTGATAATTCCATGATGACGCTCGATGAGCAGGTCGAACTCGTGGTGAGGCTTGCGGATAAGCAAATAGCTCTGGCGCACCGCCGGAAAAAGGAGCAGGCGCAACATGGCTAAAACAGATTACGATTATCTCATCGTTGGACAAGGCATAGCGGGAACTTCCCTGGGAATGCATTTGGTTGAGGCTGGCAAAAGCTTTCAAATTATAGGTGACTCTTCACTTCCATCTTCTTCAAAGGTTGCAGCAGGAATTTTCAATCCATTAACGGGGAAAAAACTCGTAAAAACCTGGCTGGCGGATGACCTCTTTCCATATGCCAGGAATTTTTATTCGACCCTTGAAAAGAAGTTTTCATGCCAGCTCGTGCATGAAATGCCGATTTACCGGCCATTCAGATCCATCGAAGAACAAAATACCTATTTGGCCCAAACGGCGGATCCGAAAATCGCACCCTATATTTCACAAAATGAGGTCCCGGCTGACGTTTCGGATTACATTCATGCCGGGCATGGTGGAATCGAGGTGATTCAGGCGGGATGGATTGATCTACCAAAACTGCTTGTCGAAAGCAGGCGTTTTTTCTCCGAAAATAACCAGTTTGTGGAGGCCCGGTTTTATATGGATGATGTACGGATCTCAGAGTTCGGCGTGATCTGGAACAATAAAATTTTTAGCAAAATCATTTTCTGTCAGGGCTTTATGGCTTTGGAAAATCAGCTTTTCGACTGGCTGCCATTTACTCCGGTGAAAGGGCAAATCCTTAAAGTCTCCACCGAAACGCATTTAAAACCCTACATTATCAATCAGGGAATTTTTATGCTTCCCGATTCGGAGTCCACCATGCGGGTAGGGGCAACCTATTCCTGGGACCCGCTGGACTGGGAGCCGACCCAGGAAGCGACGGAAGAGCTGGATGGCAAGCTGAGGTCGATTTTTAAATGCAAGTACACGATTAAGACGGGCATCGCAGGGATCAGACCTTCCGTAAAAGACCGGCGACCATTGATCGGGTTACATCCAAAGCATCGTAATGTAGGAATTTTCAATGGGTTAGGAACAAAAGGCGTAACACTTGCACCATTTTTTGCAAATCAGTTCGTTGGACATTTGGAAAGCGGTAAAGAATTGAATCCGGCAGTTAATATTGACAGGTATTTTTCGTTATATTTCCGTTGAAGTCAGCCTTTGCATTATGAGCATAAAATCTATATACAAGTTAGCCTTCTCGATCGGTTTATTAGCGGTTTCAGGATTTTTCACCGAATCGTCAGCCCAGCGATATCCCTCTCAGGAAACTTTTGGAAAGAACAGGGTCCAGTATAAGAAGTTCAACTGGAAGATTTTCAGAACCACCAACTTCGAAATTTATCACTATCAGGGCGGAACTGCCCTGGCTAGGCTCACTGCGCAATATGCTGAAAGTGAGTTCGATAAAATCACTGATGTCCTGGGCTGGACCCCATACAGCCGCGTAAAGATCTTCTTGTACAATTCACCTGCGGAGTTGGAACAAAGTAATATGGGTTTGTCCACGCTGGACAATCTAAACGAGCAGAAGCTTGATCTGTCACAATCGCGGGTAGAAGTTGCTTATACCGGCGATCAGATCGGTTTTCGGAAAAAGCTTGTAAAGGATATCAGTCTGCTTTTTGTATACGATATGCTTTACGGCGGTAACATGAAGGAGGCATTGCAAAGCTCACTTTTACTTACATTACCGGAATGGTTCATGACAGGAACTGCGGCCTACATTGCAGAAGGCTGGTCGCCGGAATTGAATGATTACATGCGGGATTTTTTCAAAAACCGTAATGTGAGAAAACCCACATTAATGACCGGTAATGATGCTACGCTGATCGGTCACTCCATCTGGAATTACATTGCAGAACGTTACGGAAAAGATAAAATATCTGATATTCTGAACCTTACGCGCATTATCCGGACCGAGCAAACCAGTATCACCAGTACGTTGGGGGTTCAATCTTACAATCGTTTTCTTCGCGATTGGCGTGCTTATTATTTAAACCAGAGTAAAAACGCCGAACAGTTTTATACCGATCCAAGTCCAACCTGGAAATACAAGCTGAATGAGTTCAGCGCATCGGATGCGAATGCGGTGATCAAAATATCTCCGGACAAGAAATTTACCGCAGTTAGCGAGATCAAGAACGGACGTTATAAAGTATATGTGTTTGAGAGTGAAGGTGGTTCCAAGAAGGTGATCCGCCAGGGTAAGCTTGATTTCATCGGTGGCCGCGCCAAAACTCAGCCGCCTCTTTTGGGCTGGTCCAGAAATAATAATCTGGCGATCCTGGCCTCCGAAAATGACCGAAAAAATTTCTATCTGTATGAAAACGTCGGTACGAAAAAGGTTAAGATCAAGTTGAAACGAAATATTCGCGGACTCGATCAGATTGTTGATATGGATGTTTCCCAAGACGGAACGATGCTTGCGGTGAGTGCGGATAAAGGTGGACAAAATGACCTTTACCTCATCAGCGTCGCCCGTGCGTCTGCGCTTCCATTAACCAATGACTTGTACGATGATCTCTCCCCACGTTTTGTGCAGGGTTCGTCCAGACGTGTTGTTTTCGCATCTAACCGTCCGCTGGATTCGCTTGGGACAGGTGATAAAGGAAGCTACAAATCGATTTCTTCGTCTTTTACTATTTACGAGCACGATGGTACGCCAAAGTCTGACAACCTCCTGAAACTGGTGCAGGCGGATGGGAAAAACAAAATTTTACCGGTGTACGCCGATGAGAATGATGTGGTTTACCTGTCAAATGCAAAAGGGGTAAGTAACCTTTTCAAATTCAACCGTGCTACTTCTGCGAATTCACAACTTACAAATTACATTCAGAATATCCGGAGTGCAGATATTAATATCAAAACAGGCGGTGGTGCACTGGCTTATACATACCTGAACAACGGATATTATACGGCGGCATTTAAAAATAGCTTTGACATTAATGCAACGTTAAATACGCCATCATTGAATACGATTGCGGCTAATCCTTCCGGGGACGGAAAGGCTGCTGCTGTTGTGTCTGATACTGTAAAGGCGTTGCAGCCTGCCGAGGCGCCAAAAATTGCTTTGAAGGAAGGTGAGGTGGATATAGAAAATTATCAGTTTGATGAAGATGTGTTGAAAGCATTCGAATCAAAAAGGACCAGAGGGAATTTCCCTACAACGCCGAGCGCACTTTCGAGAGCCAAAACGACACGTGAAAATATCGCGATCAAAGGCCCGACAAATTATAAAGGACTGTTTATTACAAATGACGCCAGTTCCGATTGGCGCATCGATCCGATTCGCGGATTCGGGTATGCCCAATCGATCTCGATGAATGATCTTCTTGAGAATCACGTCATAAAAGCAGGCTTATTCATTTCTTCCAATTTCAGGAATAGTGATCTTTTTGGAGAATATTCCAACAATACCTACCGCATTGATTTTGGGGTGAGGTTCGATCGCAAAAGCCTGTATATCGATACAGAGGGAGCACCTCAGAAATACAGGTTCAACCAGTTGATGTTTACGGCGTCTTACCCATTCTCCACAACAAGCCGCCTGTCATTATCGCCAATGTATACTTCGACACGGATGATTGATGTGTACATTTTACCTAATCCTGATCTCGCGTCGAGCTACGGTGGGTTGCGGACAGAATATGTATTTGATAACACCCGGGTAAATGGGATGAATATGATGGAGGGAACACGTTTCAAACTCCGTTATGATTTGCAGCAAGGAATTACCAGCGGGAAAGAAAGCTTCAACCGTGTTAGTCTGGATTTCCGTCATTATCAGAAGATTCACAGAGATTTGATCCTGGCGATCAGAGCTTCGGCCAGTCACTCAGGCGGAAAAGCCCCGAAACAGAATATTCTGGGAGGTATGGAGAACTGGATCGGAAATAAAAAAGAAAACCGGCTGGGGGACAATCCATTGAACTTTCAAAAAGACAACCGCGATATTTTCTTTGCTGATTTTGCCACCAATTTGCGGGGCTTTAACCTGAACCGTTTGTCTGGAACAAGCTACATGCTATTAAATGCTGAATTGCGCATTCCATTGGTTAAGTACCTGTACCGCGGCGCCATTACTTCGAGCTTCCTCCGCAACTTTCAGATCGTTGGTTTCGGGGATATCGGGACTGCCTGGACGGGAAAAGGGCCATTTAGCGAAAACAATAGTTTGAATACCCAAATCATCGGTAGTGAAGATGATCCGTTCAGAGCAACAGTTACGAATTTCAAAAATCCTTACCTGATGGGTTACGGAGCTGGTGTGAGAACGACGTTATTTGGTTTCTATGCCAAGTTCGATTATGCCTGGGGGGTGGACAACGGATATACCAATAAGCCAATTCCTTATGTGACACTGGGTTATGATTTTTGATAGAAATAATAAGTAAAAACAGCATATCATGCAGTTATAAAGATGGCAAGAGATCAAGTTCTCCTGCCATTTTTAGTTTTAGTAAAGCCAGTTTTATTTGAAATTTATGAACACACTTAGATTCCGGATCGCCTTCCTTTGGCTGTTTTTTTGTTGCTGTCAAATGGCCTTCGCCCAAAGAGAAATACTGTATGAACAGTACATTCAGAATCCAATGGCTATCAACCCGGGGTTTACAGGTGTACGGGAGGATTTTAACATGACTGCGATGTTTCGCAGAAAGTGGTTTAACATTAAAAATTCGCCGTCAAGTCAGACGTTTGCAGCCGACGGTACAGTTGCTAATGGAAAGTTTGGAATCGGATTTCAGGCACTGAATGACCAAACCAGTTATTTCACCACGACGGGCTTTTCAGCGTCTTTCGCATTTCACCTGGCAGTTTCAGATACGTGGAAACTGGGTTTGGGCGCCCAGGGAGGCATTAATGTCTTGCCGGTTTCCGATCTTTCCTATGGTTCTACCAATCGTGCTTTGGGAAGCGTCGGGCTAGGCGCGTGGCTGCGTTCCGAACAGCTCTACTTTGGTATTTCAAAACCCGAATTGTTGTCCCAGCGGTTTGATAATCAACTCATAGGCGACTTTTACCGGAGACCATTATACATCATGGCCGGCGGTAGTTACGATTTGAGCGAGGATGTTAGGTTGTTGCCGCAAATTCTGGTGGTACAGGAAAAAGACCATAAACTGAGGGTCGATTTCGGTTCACGTTTATGGTTCAATGAGCGGGTCGGAATCGGAGCTTCGTACCGGGTTGGAGGAGGTTATAACTCGTTTTCTGCCAAAGTCGATTACCTGCAGTTATCCGCAGAAGTCCAGTTCGGACGAAATGTAAGGCTGGGATATTTTTACAGTACCCGCCAGGTGGAGCAGATTTACAGCAATTATTCCGGGCCAAAAGGAATCCACGAACTGATGTTGAAATTTGTACCGAATCCAACCGGTTTCCATAAATATTGATGGAATACACGCCGTTAAAATCGTTTTTGGCCCAAGTTAAAAGGAGAATTTATTCGTAATCTTTAGATAACTCTCGTACCTTTGTGCGGTAAATGAAATACTCACTTTTGTGATGGATAAATACACTTATATAGCAAATTCCGACGCCGCTTACATAGAGGAATTGTACAATTCCTATAAGCAAGATGCCACTTCCGTTGATGAAGGATGGCAGAAATTTTTTGAAGGTTACGATTTTTTTCAAAAGTATCCCGTCAATGGTAATGGTCACGCAAATGGCTCAGCCGTTGGCAAAGAGGCTGCAGTAATCGGTAAAGTGGACCCCAGCCGCATCCGTAAGGAAATGGAAGTGGTGCATCTGATCCGCGGTTACCGTTCCAGAGGCCACTTAATGGCTACCACAAACCCGATCCAGAAACGTAAAGATCGTCATCCACAGCTTGATCTTGCCGATTTTAATCTTGGAAATGAAGACCTCGATGTGGTTTTCGAAGCCGGGGTCGAAGTTTTTGACAGACCTGCAACACTACGGGAAATTGTCGATTCTCTTACAACCATTTATACAAGAAATATCGGTTTCGAATATTTATACATTCGTGACCGGGAACAAAAGAGCTGGCTTCGCAAGAAAATTGAGAAGGAAGCTCTGAATATGACTTTTTCCATAGATGAGAAAAAGCATATTTTGTCCAAATTGAATGAGGCAGTTGTTTTTGAAAACTTTCTTCATACAAAGTACTTAGGTCAGAAACGGTTTTCGCTCGAAGGTGGCGAAACCACCATTCCTGCACTGGATGCTATGATCAATAAGGCAGCCGAAATGGGCGTGGTGGAAGTCATGATCGGTATGGCCCACCGCGGTCGTCTGAACGTGCTGGCCAACGTCATGCAGAAAACCTACGGACAAATCTTCAATGAATTCGAAGGAAATTTGCCTGATCAGGTCTGGGGTGATGGTGACGTGAAATACCACATGGGTTTTGCAAGCCAGATCACAACCAAAGACGGAAACAAGGTACATCTCAAACTCGCACCTAACCCTTCTCACCTTGAAGCCGTAAACCCGGTTGTCGAGGGATATATCCGGGCGCGTGCCGACGGGATGTATGACAGTGATTACGACCGCGTTCTGCCCGTATTAATTCACGGTGATGCAGCGGTTGCAGGCCAGGGGATTGTATATGAGGTGACCCAAATGTCTGCACTGAATGGTTATTACACAGGTGGTACCATTCACTTCGTAATCAATAATCAGGTTGGTTTTACTACAGATTTTGTTGATGCGAGGTCTAGTATTTATTGTACCGACATTGCGAAAATCGTAGATGCGCCGGTACTTCACGTCAATGGCGATGATCCGGAAGCGGTGGTTTTCTGTATGCGACTTGCAGTAGAATACCGTCAGAAATTCAATAAAGATATATTTATTGATATGGTTTGCTACCGTCGCCACGGCCATAATGAGGCGGACGAGCCGAAATTTACCCAGCCGGTTTTATACAAATCAATAGAAAATCATCAGAATCCACGCGAGATTTATCAGAAAACGCTGGCGGAAAGAGGGGATGTTGATGCGCAGCTGGCTGCCAATATGGATAAGGAATTCAAACAGCTTTTACAGGAGCGTTTGGATATGGTAAAACAAAAAGCCCTTCCATATACACTCCCAAAACTGGAACAAGAGTGGCATACTTTGCGTAAATCAAAACCAGAGGATTTTGAAAAATCACCTGAGACCGGTGTTCCACTGGAAGTACTGGAAAAAATCGGAAAAGCGCTGATCAGTACTCCCGAAGATTTTAGCCGATTAAAGCAAATAGATAAGCTGCTCAAAGATCGTGAGTCGATGATCTTTGACAAAAAAGAAGTGAACTGGGCAACAGCTGAATTGCTGGCGTATGGTTCGATACTTGTGGAAGGAAACATTGTCCGGCTGAGCGGCCAGGATGTGCAGCGCGGTACGTTTTCGCACCGTCACGCAGTACTTCGCGATGTTGAGACGAATGCGGCTTACAGCAATTTGCAGCATATTCAGGAAGATCAGGGCCCGTTTATGATTTACAATTCGTTGTTGTCTGAATACGGTGTTCTTGGATTTGAATTCGGCTATTCAATGGCTAATCCAAATGCGTTGGTGATCTGGGAAGCTCAGTTTGGTGATTTTGCAAATGGTACGCAGGTGATCATCGACCAGTTCGTTACTTCAAGCGAAACGAAATGGGACCGCTGGACTGGTTTGGTAATGCTTCTTCCTCATGGGTATGAAGGCCAGGGACCTGAGCACTCCAATGCCCGTCCGGAGCGTTATTTGCAGCTTTCTGCGAACTATAATCTGATCGTGGCGAACGTTACTACTCCGGCCAACTTCTTCCATTTGCTTCGCAGACAATTGAAATTCCCGTTCCGCAAGCCACTGGTAGTGATGTCGCCAAAATCTATGCTGAGACATCCACTTTGCGTTTCGTCAATGGATAGTCTGGTAAATGGGTCATTCCAGGAAACAATCGGAGATACGTATGCTGATCCTGCGAAAGTGACGAAAGTGTTGTTGTGCACCGGAAAACTTTATTACGAACTATTCGAAAGACAGCAGACAGATAAGAGGGACGATGTTGCAATTATTCGTCTAGAACAAATGCATCCTTTCCCGCAGACGCAGATAGACGCGCATTTGAACAAGTACGAAAATGCAAAAGTATATTGGGTACAAGAAGAACCTTTCAATATGGGTGGCTGGACGTTTATGCTGAGAATGTATAAAGGAGCTAAACCGTTGCAGGTAATCGCCAGAGAGTCAAGTGCATCACCTTCTACCGGATTCTCAAAAATCCACGCGAAGGAGCAGGCAGAGATTATCAACAGAGCTTTTGAATGATTTCCTATATTTTTAGACACTTAATTCGATAACGAGATTGCACATAAAATGGCTGAAATTGAAATAAAGGTACCGCCGGTTGGCGAGTCAATAACGGAGGTTACAATAGGAAACTGGTTCAAAAACGATGGCGATTTTGTGAAAATGGATGAGGTCATTTGTGGGCTCGATTCAGATAAAGCAACATTTGAATTAACTGCGGAGGCAGAAGGTGTTTTGCATATTAAAGCGCAGGAAGGAGACACAATTAATATAGGTGATCTGATTGCGACTATTGAACCGTCGAATGGCGCTGCAGCACCAGCCGTTGCACCGAAACAGGAATCGCCGGCGGCACCGAAGGAATCTGCTCCGGTAGAGCCTGTCGCTGAAAAAGCAGATAATAAAGTTGAAGCTCCTGCTGCACCGGCAACACCTGGAAAAGCTTACGAAATGAAAGTACCCGCAGTAGGTGAGTCCATAACGGAGGTTACCATTGCATCCTGGAATAAAAAGGATGGTGACCACGTCGAACTGGATGAAATCCTTTGTGAGCTTGAATCAGACAAAGCGACTTTTGAATTGCCGGCAGAAGCTGCCGGTACATTAAAAATAGTTGGAAAAGAAGGTGATACCCTGGCCATCGGCGCAGTAATCTGCACGATAGAACCTGGTGCCGGAGCTGCACCTGCTGCTGCTCAAACTTCTGCGCCAGCTGCCGAAACTGCATCTGCGGACAAGGCATATAGTGAAAAACATGCTTCCCCCGTTGCTGCCAAAATTCTCGCGGAAAAGGGAATTGATCCGAAAGATGTAAATGGCTCCGGATCAGGAGGTAAAATAATGAAAGATGATGCGTTAAAAGCGGGTAGCAAACCTGCGGCTCCATCCGCACCTGCTGCTGCTTCCGCGAAACCTGCTGCAGCCGCTCCAACTGCACCTGCCGGTGCGAGAGGTCAGCGTCGTGAGAAAATGTCATCGCTTCGTAAAACAATCGCTCGTCGTTTGGTCGCAGTGAAAAATGAAACGGCTATGCTGACTACTTTCAACGAAGTAGATATGAAGCCGATCATGGACCTTCGCGGCAAGTTCAAGGACAAGTTCAAGGAGAAACACGAAGTTGGACTTGGGTTTATGTCATTCTTCGTGAAAGCGGTGACGGTGGCATTGAAAGATTTCCCTGTCGTAAATGCATACATTGATGGCGAGGAACTTGTTTATAATGATTTTAGCGACATTTCGGTAGCAGTTTCGACTCCCCGTGGATTGGTAGTTCCAGTGATACGGAATGCGGAAACGTTGTCATTCGCAGCGATAGAAAAAGAAATCGTTCGTTTGGCAGTTCGTGCGCGTGATGGTAAGCTGGGGCTTGATGAAATGTCAGGCGGAACGTTCACCATTACAAATGGTGGCACGTTTGGTTCGATGCTTTCGACCCCGATCATCAATGCGCCGCAATCTGCAATTCTCGGAATGCATAATATCGTTGAACGCGCAGTAGTCGTAGATGGTCAGATCGTCATTCGCCCGATCATGTACGTGGCACTTTCGTATGATCACCGTACCATTGATGGAAAAGATTCGGTTAGCTTCCTTGTCAGGTTGAAGCAGCTGCTAGAAGATCCAATGCGATTGTTACTTGATATGTAATCTAATAAAAGACCCATAAGTAATCTAATCCCGTCATATCGACGGGATTTTTTTATATTCGTGAATAACCCTATTCATTGTCAGATGATCCATAAATCATTGGTTTGTTTGCTTGTCCTCACTTTTTTGAATGCCGGGATCGTACATTCTCAGCTCCCGGAACCTGAAATATCATCAACTGAAATCACAACAGGTGATTCCATTCCTGTCATCAGAGTTTACTTTAACAAGTATTTCGTTGGGAGACAAAAGCTTCGAATAAGGGAAGTTGCCGATCTGATAAGTTGTGTTGATTCCAGCAATTTTGTGATGTTTAACAAAGGACACAAATTACAAAAGGTAGGTGGGACTGTCGCGATACTTGGGGGAGGCTTAGCTCTGGTAGGATCCTTGGTAGCTATGGGAGAAGCACTGAATAATTTGTTTTCACAGACCTCCGACAATGGGAGTACAGGCGTCCCTGTTTTGATAGCTTCGTGCGGCGTCACTTTCACCGGACTGTTACTCATGACTGTGGGCAAAAGTCAAAAAACCAAGTCTGTCCGGTTGTATAATCGGACAGCGAAGGCCGGAGAATATACATTATCCGCAGGAATATATGGAAACAGTCTTTCGGTAAGATTAAAATTCTAGCAGATTATTTCAGCTTGTCATTTTCCCGGTGGCGGTCTTTGTCCCGTTCAGTTTTCTTAGCAAGATTTTTTTCAAAAGCTTCGGTAAGATTAATTCCCGTTTGATTAGCCAGACAAATCAGTACCCACAGAACATCCGCCATTTCATCGCCCAGGTCTTTACCCAAATCCGACTTTTTGAAAGACTGATCGCCATAGGTCCGGGCCATAATGCGGGCAAGTTCTCCCACTTCTTCCGTCAGGATCGTCATGTTAGTTAATTCTGAGAAATAACGGACTCCGTATGTTTTGATCCAGAGATCTACCTGGTTTTGGGCTTCGTCGATGGACATTGCTTTAATTTTAGACCGGGTCACCGGTGCGATGATTGAATGATTGAACGGAATGTCGGAGGCGTTGTTGTGGTTCGTTAAATTCGGTTTTTTGAGTCGATGAGGATGGTGACCGGGCCATCGTTGAGTAAAGCTACCTTCATATCAGCCCCGAATTGGCCGCATTCGATTTTTTTTCCTAATTCTTGTTCCAGAAACACGATCATTTTCTCATATAATGGAATTGCGACTTCCGGCCTGGCGGCCTCGATGAATGAGGGGCGATTTCCTTTTTTTGTACTGGCGTGTAATGTAAACTGACTGATCAGAAGAATGTTACCATCAACTGTTTTCAAGTCAAGATTCATTTTTCCCTCCTCATCTCCAAATACCCTCAAACCGATCATTTTCTTTCCCAGCCACTCAATATCTTCTGAAGTATCCTGATGGGTGATTCCCAGCAAGACCAGAAACCCATTCTCAATTTTCCCATTTACCTTTCCTTCGATCGTCACCGAGGCACTACTTACGCGCTGTACTACTGCAATCATGTGTACGCCAAATTATTTGAAATCACTTTTCTGAGCTAAAATAAACCTATTTAGGGATATGCACGGTGCTTTTATTCTTGTAAACCGTTTATCCATCGCCTGCCCGCTACTATGTGACGGTCTAAGTTCCCGGCCTCACATCGCCGGCAATTGTCAGGATCATGGATCAGTCAGGCAGATTATTCATCTCCCAAACCGTGAAAAAGTCGGATCAAAAAATAAATATAGCAAGGTTAAAAGAAGGATTGTACATTGTGACCCTGAACGATAAAGTAGTAGGTAAGGTGATTGTGGTGGGGAAATTAAGTCTTGTTTTAAAGATTACATGAAAGAAGAACGCATTTCAGTTTTTGATATATTTAAAATTGGCATTGGCCCGTCGAGCTCCCATACGCTGGGGCCGTGGCGGGCGGCGCAGCAGTTTTTGACAAGGCTTAACTCGCGAATTGAGTTGGCGTCGGTTCGGAATGTGCAGGTTCATCTGTATGGTTCACTGGCAAAAACCGGCAAAGGCCACGGAACGGACATTGCTGTGATTCTTGGACTCAGCGGTTACGATCCGGTTACGGTCGAGACAGATTCCATTGATCGCATTCTTGCCGATATCGCTTCGAGTGAAACCATTTCGCTGCATGGCGAAATGAGTCTCCGGTTTACCCCGAAAGAAGATGTGGTTTTCCATAAATCCGAATCACTTCCTTTTCATCCAAATGGCGTCAGCTTTGTTGCAGAATGTGGTTCAAATGGCACATTTGAAGAAACTTACTATTCGATTGGTGGCGGTTTCGTAATTCAGGAGGGGGAGGAGAAAAATGAGAAGCATTCCGTGAGCCTGCCATATCCGATAGATTATGCTTCTGATCTGTTACAATGGCATCGGATCTCCGGGAAAGAGATTTGGGAAATCGTATTGGAAAACGAGAAAGCCTGGCGTCCGGAGCCTGTTGTCCGGAAGGATTTGATGCATATCTGGCACGTGATGCAGGATAGCATTTTCCATGGCTGCCAAAATCAGGGTGTTCTTCCAGGCGGGCTTCTTGTTCAGCGGCGGGCCGCAGCTTTAAACCAAAAATTATTGAAAGGCAAAGCTTGCGTCGGATGTGACGAGTGGGTCGAGTCCATTCGGACTGGTGGCGCAGGCTTTAACTATACATTGGATTGGGTAAGTTGCTTTGCGCTGGCAGTAAATGAGGAAAATGCATCATATAGCAGGGTTGTGACTGCTCCGACAAACGGGGCGGCCGGTGTCATTCCGGCAGTTTTACAATTTCATATCACTTTTTGCGGAGGTACCGAAGAAGATATTTTCAGGTTTATGTTAACTGCCGGAGAAATTGGCAGCATTTTCAAGAAAGGCGCCACCATTTCTGCGGCAATGGGTGGCTGCCAGGCCGAGATCGGCGTTTCGTCGGCTATGGCAGCTGCGGGGCTTACCCAGGTTTCCGGCGGGACCGTCGAACAATGTCTGATGGCTGCTGAAATTGCCATGGAGCATCATTTGGGACTAACCTGCGATCCGGTCGCCGGACTTGTTCAGATTCCCTGCATCGAACGTAATACAATGGGGGCGATTAAAGCGATTACTGCTTCTCAACTGGCTTTGCAAAGCAACCCGAGGGATGCGAAGGTTTCACTGGATAATGTGGTGCAAACGATGTGGCAGACTGCGCTGGATATGAATCATCGGTATAAGGAAACCTCGGAGGGCGGACTGGCAGTCAATATTCCGATCAGTTTAAGTGAATGCTAAAACCTCACAGGTTCAAAAGTAAATGCGCCAGCCCGAAGTAAACGCCATATCCGATGAGGTCATTGGCGGTTGTTATAAATGGCCCCGACGCTACTGCCGGGTTAATACCAATTTTTTCCAGCAAAATAGGGGTAATGGTACCCATAAAGGAAGCGAGGAAAACGACTGACATTAATGCAATGGAAACGACAAAAGCCAGGTTTACTTCATTGCCAATCAGTAGATTAAATCCAAAAACGATCAGACTGATGATTAATCCATTGATAAAGGCCACCGCGAACATCCGGATCAGACGCTGCCCGACCGTGGTATCCAAACCGGTTTTGTCTGCCAGGCTTTGAAGGATAATGGATGACGTTTGAATGCCGACATTACCTCCGGTAGAACCGATAATCGGGATGAATGCAGCCATAGCCGGCACAATTTGCAGGTCTCCCTCAAAAAAGCTGATGAATTTCGCAGCCAGAATTCCCCCCATCATTCCTACCAGAAGCCACGGCAAACGAGCTTTCGTTTGCTGCCAGATGGTATCATCTTCTTCCACGTCTCCCGTAATACCAGCCATGGCGAGCGTATCCGAACTTGCCTGCTCGGTGATTACGTCGATCACGTCATCAATGGTAATGCGACCGAGCAATTTCCCCTGAACATTCACAACCGGCAGTGCATCAAGGTCATAGCGGCGCATGAGCTCGGCTACTTCTTCGGCCGGACGATATGTTTCGACGAAAATCACATCTTTATCATAAAGACTTTCAATCTTGGTGTTTTTATGCGCCAGAACGATTTTTTTCAGGGACAGAATTCCCAGCAGTTTACCAAAATCGTCGACCACATAGACTGCATACACCTTCCCCACATCTTCCGCCTGCTTGCGAAGTTCCTCAATGCATTGATTCACAGTCCAATTTACATTGGCTTTTACAAGCTCTTTCTGCATCAAACCACCCGCGACATCCTCATCATAATGTAGCAGATCGAGGATAAAACGGGCTTGTTCGCGGTCTTCCAGCAATGCGATCACTTCCTCGCGGACACGGATAGGCTGCTGGTTCAGCAAATCCACCGCATCATCCGAGTCGAACAGGTTGACAAACCGCGAAATTTCTTCGGAATTGAATGCTTTCAGAAACTCGCGGCGGTCGTTCGGCTCCATATCGGCCAGAATTTCGGCACCTCGTTCAACGCCAAGCTGACTGACCAGGAATTTGGCGCGATCGGTTTCAAGCTCCGACAAAAGACTGGTAATATCAGCTGAAAAAAGAGGCTCCATCTCAATGCGAATGGATGCAGCATCTTGTTTTTCAATGAGTTCCTGAATATGGTCTACGTATTCCTGGGTTAATTCAAAAGTCATGTTGAGGTAGCTTTTAGCGATTGGCGATTGGCTTTTAGCTTACATACTTACTTTCCGAAGAATGCTTTTTGGTTATTCCGGCAGACTTTGGGCAAGCTGGGTCAGGATAACGAAATCACTGACGGGTAACTGTTCTGCGCGTTTGGTCAGCAATGGATGATCTGGAAACTCGCCGATCGGTTTTAATGCATTTCGCAGCGTTTTTCTCCGTTGATTAAAAGCCGTTTTCACCACCCTGAAAAACAATTTTTCATCGCAATCCAGCGCACTGGTACTGTTCCGGCGAAGCCTGATCACGCCTGACTGCACCTTGGGCGGAGGGTCAAATGCTCCCGGGGGCACTGTGACGAGATAATCTATATCGTAGAAAGCCTGCAACAAAACGCTCAAAATGCCATAATCCTTATTTCCCGGAGGTGAAGCGATACGTTGGGCAACTTCTTTTTGAAGCATGCAAACGATCTCCGGGATCTGGTCGCGGATCTGTAAAGCCCGGAAAAAGATCTGGGACGAAATGTTGTAGGGAAAATTGCCGATAACGCCGAATGGGGCTGAAAAATGGTCGGCGGTATTTAGTTTGAGAAAATCACCTTCGATGATACGCGGCGAAAGGTCCGGATAATGCTTTTGCAGATAAACCACCGATTCCGTATCAATCTCGATTACATACGTTTCGAATGTATCTTTTTGCAATAAGAATTGCGTCAGCACGCCCATACCCGGCCCGATCTCGAGAACCTTATTATAATTGCGGTGACCAGACAGCCCGTCGACAATGCGCTGGGCAATGTTCAGATCTTTTAAAAAATGCTGTCCAAGGTGCTTTTTAGCCCGGACTTTGGAGTCGTCCCTATTTTTATAATTCATTTTCACAAGCCAAAATTACGGCTTAATTCGTAGATTTATCGAATAAAGAATTGGAAGGAACCTTAAAAGTGCGATGCTCCGGAAACCATGGAAATGATCTCGTCCCACACCGATTGGCAAACGATACACGCTACATTACAACATCTTAATCTCATTGGAATTACATTTTCTCCGGACTTTGTGATCCGGAATATAAGTGCCCATGCATTGATGAAAACCGGCTGGATGGAGTCCGACCTGCTCGGTCACAGCCTGTTTGATAAGCTTATTCCAAAGGAGGAAGAATACGAGGTACGGCAAATGCTGGAAGAAGGGATTCAGGGAAAACGGAAGCTGGAACAACGCGAAGTGCCTTTTTTAGCTCAAAAAGGAACGGTTCGCACTTTTTCTATCAATTCGGTACTGATGCACCGGGAAGAGGATGAGGTGGAATGCGTGACTTTGGTTGGCGACGACATTACCCGTCGCAGGCGAATGGAGTCTTCGATAGCAAAATCGAATTCGCAGTTACAAGATCTGGTGGATAATACCAGCGACCTGATCCAGCTGGTGGCAATGGACGGGAAGTTCATATTTGTGAACAAGGCCTGGCGGGAAGTATTGGGTTACGGGCTTGATGAAATCGCGTCGATGCGCATGGAGGATATTCTGCATCCGCAGCATAAGGAACAAGCTTTGGCACAACTGAAACTCATTGAGCAGGGTAATTCCAATCCCAATTTTGAAGCTGTTTTTCTGAGCCGGGAGGGGAAAAAGGTATTTGTGGCAGGAAGTGTCAACTGCCGGTTCGATAATGGAAAACCTACCGCATTCAGGTGTATTTTAAATGATTTTACTGAAAAAATCAGGGCTGAGAAAGCGCAGAACCTGTATTACAGCATTGCCAACTGGACTGTAAATACACCCAATCTCGACGATTTTTACCAAAATATCCACGAAGAACTTGGTAAGATCATCGATGTAAAGAACTTCTTCATCGCACTTTACGATCCCAGCAAAAGCTACATTTATTTCCCTTATTACGTCGATCAATATTTTCAGGGAAATGTGCGGTTTACAAGAAGGAAATTGGGAAATGGGGTCACAGAATATGCGATTGCATCCAATAAACCACTTTTTTTATCCGGAGAAGATGTAGAGCATCTGGCAAAAACAAATAGCCTCCATTTGTACGGTGTCACTCCGAAATTGCTTCTCTGCGTTCCATTGCGGATCGGGGAGCGGATTACCGGCATTATCGGTGTGAAATCGTACGATGACCCCAAAATGTTCGATGCGAGAGACCTGGAATTGCTGGAATTTATCTCCGGGCAGGTTGCGATGGCCATTGCGCGAAAGCAAAGTGAGGAGGAATTAAGTAAATACCTCGCGCGTTTGAATGCGATTTTCGATAGCAGCTCGCATTTGATCTGGTCGGTGAATAAATCGTTACAACTGACCTCATTTAACCGGAATTACGCCGATCTGATCCATAATCAACTGGGAGTGAGACCTTCTTTGCAATCGAGTACTGAGAAGTTCGGCTGGCGAATGGTTGGTAACAACAACCGCCGCACGCTGGAATCGAAATACCGGCAGGCATTGCGTGGTGAGGCGCAATATTTTGAATTTAAAATCGATCGGAAAGACGGAGCCCAGATGTGGCTTGAATTTTACCTGAATCCCATTCATTATGCCGACGGGGTGATCGAGGAAGTTTCCGGGATCGCGAGGGATATTACCCGGAGAAAAGAGGCGGAATTGTCGTTACGGCATAGTGAGGAGCTTTTCAGGGGGATTTTTGAAAACCTGCAGGATATTTATTGCAGGATCAACCGGGAAGGTGAGATCACGATGATCAGCCAGTCGGTAATGAAACGGCTTGGTTACCTGCCGAATGAGGTGATCGGGCATAAGCTAACGGAATTTTTTGCGGATAAGAAACGCATTCATTCGGCGCTGATCCGGTTGCGGAAGACAAAAAGCCTGCGGAATTTCGAGATCACGATGTACCGGAAAGATGGTACCGAGCGCCAGTTTATGATCAACATGCTGATGTTTACCAACGACAAAGGCAAACCGACGGAAATTGCGGCATTGGCGCGGGATATTACCGAATTGAAACGAAATGAGCTCGAATTACTGAAAGCAAAAGAACATGCGGAACGCTCGCTGAAAGTAAAAGAGGGTTTTCTTGCCAATATGAGCCACGAGATCCGTACGCCGATGAATGGGGTGATCGGGATGATTGACCTGCTGGGAGAAACGCCGCTGAATGTGGAGCAGAAAGATTATGTGTTGACGATCAAACGTTCGTCGGAAACGCTGTTAAATATTTTGAACGATATTCTCGATCTGTCGAAAATCGAGGCAGGGAAAATGGAGCTGCATGAGGCTCCGATCGCGATCGAGGAGATTTTATTGAAACTGGTGTCACTTTTTGGGCAAACTGCCAAAAGCAAAAACAATACGCTTACCTATGAAATCGCGCCCGACATTCCGAAGTTTATCATCGCCGATCAGACCCGATTACTGCAAATCCTGTCGAATCTGACGTCAAATGCATTAAAATTCACAGAAAACGGATCGGTGAAAGTTTTGCTTACACTGATAAAAAAAGACGGTATTTACCACAAGATCAAAGTCGATGTTCAGGATTCAGGGATTGGGATCAGTGCAATGGACAAGCAGATTTTGTTCACCTCTTTTACCCAACTGGACAATTCCTCACGGAAATCATTTGGAGGAACGGGGCTTGGACTTGCGATTTCGAAGCAACTCTGCGCATTAATGAATGGAGAAATTGGCGTGGAATCTACCATTGGCCAGGGCAGCACATTCTGGTTCACATTTGAGACCAGGGAAACTTCGATTGCCCAGGTAGGAACGGTCAAGCAAATCGATGAGACGCCGATTGAAAACGTATTTGCCGATTACCATCCAAGTATTCTTTTGGTGGACGACAATGCGGTAAACCGGAAGGTAGCGAATGAAATTTTGAAAAAATCAGGCTGCGTGGTGGACCTCGCGGAGAGTGGCTACAAAGCGATTGAAATGGTGGATAACCGCCAGGCGTCTTCGCTTCCTGGCTATGATATCATTTTTATGGATATCCAAATGCCGGATATGGACGGCGTGGAAACGTCACAGGAATTGAAAAAGAAATATCCCGGATTACTTCCACCGATTGTCGCAATGACGGCTTATTCGATGAAGGAAGACCGTGACCGGTTTATCAGCCAGGGTATGGACGATTACATTGCAAAGCCGATCCGTGCACAAACACTGGTTCAGAAAGTGAGAGAAATTGTCGGTACCAGAACAGAACCTGCTTCCATGCCGCAACAGGCAGCTCAGGTTCCGCAAACGACGCTTCCTATTCTGGATCGGGAAATTATCGATCAGCTGAATGGGATTGGCGGGGCAGATCTCGTGTGGTCGGTTTTCGAAGATTTTGTAACGGAATCCAACGAACTGGTTGCGGGTGCATTGGAAGCTTTTGAAAAAAATGACATTGCTACGGTAAAAAGCAATTTGCATACATTAAAGGGAAGTGGGGGCACGGTTGGCGTTTCGAGACTTGCAGAAATTGCGCGGGATGCGGAATGGCGATTGAAGTCAGAGGATACCAGCACCCTGGCGCAGGCGCTGCCCCAGTTGCAGCAGGCATTCTCCGAATTTCTGGAAAATTATGAGGGAATGCTCAGAGACTGGCTGAAATAACGATTTCGGTCAGTCTTTTTCGGGGATTTTCCATCGGGTGAAAAGGGCGGCTGATATGTAAATACCCTTTGTTCGTCGATTGTAAAGGTTTATTGTATGGCACGGTTAAACTTAAATGGAAAATGGTGCTCTAAAATGCAATTAAACCTTTAGAACTAATGAACAGATTTACATTAGTCCTCATCCTTACTCTGGGTCTCGGACTTTCTCAAATCGCTCAGGCGCAAAATGCACAGATTTCAGGTACTGTACTCGACAGTGTAAACCGTTCTGCGGTGGTCGGTGCCTATGTCGCGGTGAGCCGCAATACTCCCGATGCCAAGCCGGAATATGTCACAACGGATGTGAATGGTAAGTTCACGTTCACCGGTCTTACCAAACAAGTTTCTTATCTCGTAAAAGTTACCTATATCAGTTATAAAGACTTCGTCAAAACCGTTAATTTGACCAGCGATACGCAGGATCTGGGTACCATTGAGCTGACTGAAGCAATTGCCAATCTGAAAGAAATCAAAATCGTGGGGCAGGTGACTGCTATGGAGCAAAAGGGCGATACTACGCAATTCAATGCGGCTGCATTCAAAACAAATCCCGACGCTACTACCGAGGATTTGATCCAAAAAATGCCTGGTATTACTGTGATAAATGGAACGGTGACTGCGCACGGTGAAACGGTAAATCGCGTCTTGGTGGATGGAAAGCCATTTTTTGGCGAAGATGCCGCACTTACATTAAAATCCCTTCCCGCAGAGATCGTTGATAAAATCGAAGTTTTCGATAAGCTGAGCGATCAGGCCCAGTTTACAGGGTTTGATGATGGTAATGGTCAAAAAACAATCAACATTGTGACCAAAGCAGACCGTAAAATGGGCCAGTTTGGCAAGGTATTCGCCGGGTACGGATTGGACAATCGGTACCAGGCTGGTGGTAATATCAGTTTCTTTAAAGGAAATCAGCGGATTTCGGTGATCGGTTTGAGCAATAATATCAATATGCAAAACTTCTCGAGCCAGGATCTGCTGGGTGTTTCCGGGAGCGGCGGGGGAGGAGGAAGAGGCGGCTCAGGCGGCGGCGGTGCTTCTAATAACTTCCTGGTTGGAAACCAAAATGGGATTACAGGGACCAATTCATTCGGGCTTAATTATTCCAACAAATTTGGAAAGAAAGTGGATGTGACGGGAAGTTATTTTTTCAACCGGACGGGTAACAGCAATGTACAGAGTATGCAGCAGCGTTTCCTGCTGGCAGGTGATTCTACCGATCAGTTTTACAATGAAAACAGCCGCACATCGACCACGAATTCCAATCACCGGCTCAACTTCCGGATTGAATATAATATTGATCCCAAAAACTCATTGATCATTACGCCGCGACTCAGCTTTCAGGATAACACTTCCAGCAGCTTAAAAGCAGGGTTAACGACTTTGGGTGATAGCAGCAGAATAAACAGCCAGGATAATACGCAACTGAATGCTAATAATGGCTATAACTTCTCCAATGATCTTTTATTTCGTCACAGTTTCGCTAAAAAAGGCCGCACCGTAAGTGTGAACGTCAATACGCAGCTGAATGACAGAGCTGGTACCAGAAATCTGTATTCTAAAAATTTGTACTACGATACTTTCGCTGCAATGCGGGGAGATACCATCGATCAGCAGAGTTATACCAATTCGAATGGAATGGCCTGGGGAAGTAATGTGATTTATACCGAGCCGATCAGCAGTACCGGGCAGTTGCAGTTCAATTATGGGCTGACATTGAGTAACAGCAACTCCAGCAGAGACACCTATAATATGAGTTTCGATGACAATACATACTCGGATCTGGATACGTTACTCACAAACAATTTTGACAACCGATATTTGACCAATCGGGCCGGGATCGGATACCGCTTTCGCAAAAACAGCTGGTCGGCGAACCTGGGCGTGGATTATCAGAATACTGGCTTGTACAGCGAGCAGCTGGCGCCGAACAATGTAAAAGTGGATCAGTCATTCAGCAATTTTCTGCCCAATTTCATGCTGAGTTACCGGTCGAAATCGGGGACGCAATTCCGGACGTTTTTCAGAAGTTCCACAAATCAGCCTTCAATCTCGCAATTGCAGAATGTGATCGATAACAGTAACCCATTGTCACTCACTGCCGGTAACCCCAACCTGAAACAGGAATACCGGAACATGTTTAACATCCGATATTCTCTGGCCGGTGCAAAAAGACCTTACAGCCTGAATGCGATGTTGTTCGTGACACAAACCAACAATGCGATCGTGAACTCGACCTTCATTGCCCAGCAGCCAACGCCATTGGCAAATGGCATCATACTGGAACGTGGCTCAAAGCTGACCAGACCGATCAATGTCGATGGAAGCTGGAATGCAAGAACCTTCTTCGCCTACGGTAAACCAATCGCGCCTTTGAAACTGAACCTTAACCTGACAACCGGTTTCAACTATGTAAGATCGCCGGGGCTCATCAACGACATTCCGAATTTTTCAAATACGTACGCTGTTTCACAGGGACTTGTATTGAGCAGTAATGTGAGTGATAAACTCGATTTCACTGTCTCGTACTCAGGGAATTACAACATCGTCCGGAATACGATCCAGCCGAACCTTAACAATAATTACTATACGCAGGGAATTACGGGCCGCGTGAACTGGATTTTCGGCAAAGGATTTGTGATCCAAAGCGACCTGAGCAATCAATCTTATCGTGGACTGGGAGAAGGTTTTAATCAAAACTTCACTTTGTGGAATGCGAGTATTGGCAAGAAATTCCTGAAAAACAATGCAGGCGAGTTGAAACTGACCGTTTTTGATATATTAAAACAAAACAACAGCATCACTCGTAACGTAACCGAAACCTACGTGCAGGATGTAACCAACCGTGTGTTGACACAATATGCAATGCTGACATTCACTTATACATTGAAAAACTTCGGTAAAATGCCTACTAATGATGGCGGTGGCCGCAGACGGGATTTTGAGGGTGAAGGGGGTGGTTTTCGTCGCGGAGAAGGTGGCGGTGGGGGAAGAGGTGCAGGGGGCTTTTAATGATCAGTATTCTTAGATCCTCATATCCAGTGCAAAAAGAATCCCGGATCGGTCATCGGTCCGGGATTCTTCGTCTTGGTATTTATCTGAAATTATTTTTTCGATGCAAACGGAATGATCAGCTTTTCGCCTCTTTCCGAGAAATCGCGGGTTTTCCCATTTGCTTTCATGATCGCTTCTTTTGTAACGCCATATTTTCCAGCAACCACACGAAGTACATCGCCGGGACCCACGGTATGAACGGTCTGAACCTGAACTTTGAGTTTGGTCACACCTGATTTTACGTCAGAAACGGAAGAATTGAGTCCCTGTAACGTTTCTGTTTTCAGGTTATATCGGGAAGCAATGCTCGAAAAAGTTTCTCCTCCCTGGACCGAGTGCGTGATCGACTCGCCGCCCAATGAGGAAGCGGAAATGGCTGGTTTGTCTTCCTTCTTCGGCTCTTCTTTTACAGGCTTAGGCTCCTCTTCCTTGATCGGTCCGGATTTTACGTCCCCGGTTGCAGTCACCGGCTCTGCACCTGGCGTATCTCTAATGGGCTCACCGACAACCGATTCTTCTAATGTCGAATCCACAACCACCGAAGTTAGCTCCTCTGAATTGGATGAACTATCTGAAATATATTCGTAACCAACGTACAACATCGCGAGCACCAACAAAACCAATACGAGCAACGTAACAATGGGCAGATTTGACTTTTCAGTGGGACGGATATTTCTTTTTTTAGGGAATTCGTCTTCCATAATTCAGTCGCTATTCAAGGTTTAGTGGAGCTAATTTTACACGAAAATACTAAAGACATACTACTTTCCAAGGTGATTTTTCAATTCCTCATTCATGGCAGAGACTTTTTCTTTTAGGCCTTCTTTGAACGAATCGAGGCGTTTTCCAACCTCGGGATCGCTGGCGCCAATGATCTGCGCTGCCAGTATTCCGGCATTACGGGCGCCGTCCAAAGCGACAGTCGCTACCGGGACGCCGGAAGGCATTTGCAGAATGGAAAGCACTGAATCCCAACCATCTATGGAGTTGCTAGACAGCACCGGAACGCCGATTACCGGCAGTGAAGTAAGCGATGCAACCATTCCAGGAAGGTGTGCCGCGCCCCCCGCGCCTGCAATAATCACTTTTAACCCGCGGCCTCTTGCCGAGCCCGCATAATCGAGCATTCGCTCGGGTGTACGGTGTGCCGAAACGATTTCCATTTCAAATGCAATGCCGAGTTCTGTCAATGCGTCGGCTGCCTGCTGCATTACTTTCAGATCTGAAAGGCTTCCCATGATAATTCCAACCATTTCGTCTGATGTTAAGATTTGGTACTGATTACCCGGATATTTTTCTTCACAAAATCAACTTTATCTTTCAAAGCATTAATCTCTGAATCCATAATGGTAATGTGTCCCATTTTTCTGAAAGGCTTTGTGACTGCTTTCCAATATAGAAAAGGGAACACCTGCCCGGTGCCCAGTAAAGTTTCGATTCCTTCATAAACGGCAGGACCTTCGAACCCGTCCTCGCCCAGCAAGTTCACCATCGCCGATGGCCCGTATGCATGTGTACTACCCAAAGGCAGGTTGAGAATAGCTCTCCAATGCTGCTCGTATTGCGACGTCGCATTGGCGCGAATGGTGTGGTGTCCGCTATTATGCGGTCGCGGCGCCACTTCGTTGATCAGTATGCTTCCTTCTTTTGTAAGGAACAGCTCTACGGCCAGCAATCCTACAATCTGAAAAGCCTCTGCCGTCTTCCTTGCAATTTCCTGGGCTTTCGAGTCAATGGACTCTTCAATTTCCGCGGGTGCGAAAAGGTACTCGACAAGATTATGTTCGGGATGAAAGACCATTTCTACGGTAGGAAATGTGGCGACTTCCCCATTCGCATTCCGGGCGACGATTACCGCCAGTTCTTTATCAAAGTCAACAGCTTTTTCCAGTAATCCGGGTTTGTCAAAAGCTTTATCGAGATCGTCTTCAGATGCGATCCGTTGCACGCCCCGGCCATCGTATCCGTCTTTGCCAAGCTTGTGGAATGCGGGCAGGAAGGAAATATGTTTCGATACATCCGCACGATTTTCGGTCAATATAAACTCGGCGGTGGGAAGGTTATTTTCGAGGTAAAATTTCTTTTGAATCCGTTTATCCTGTATCTGACGAATCACCGAAGGTTGGGGGTAAATGCGTTTTCCTTCTTTTTCCAGGTCTTCCAATGCCTCGACATTGACTTTTTCAATTTCAATGGTGATCACATCGAGGTTTTTTCCGAAGTTATAAACCGTCTGATAATCTTGTAATGAGCCTTGTTGAAAGTGCGGGGCGATCTTTTTGCAGGGTGCGTCTGCATCCGGATCCAGTACGTGGATGTCGAGGTTCCAGTCTACGGCTGCCTGCAAAAGCATGAGCCCAAGCTGCCCGCCACCTAGGATTCCAATTCGGGATGAAAGCATTTAAGAGATAAATAGTATGCTACAAAAATGGGTTAAAAACCGCTAACATAAAATCGAATCCCATTGTTTTGGAGAAATTGTAAAGAAATTCGACAACGATGTCTGCTATTTCAAAATCCGGATCAGCGCCACTTCCACGAGCAGGAAAAGGAGTGAGGCATACAGAAAATATTTCCAGAGTGTCGTTCCCATATTCTGCTGCTCGAATGCCGTGGCAAATGCATCGTCATCGATCCTATCAAACACTTGCACATTTTTTTGGCCCGAAAAGGCGGCCCGCAACTCATCAGGCGAGTAGTATTGCAGTTTGGATTCTGCATTGTTATGGTTCAATGCGAGGATTTGCTCCGTTTTATTGTCACGGATCAATTCGTAATAACCGGCAGTAAGTCCTTCACCCAGTTGATCTCCCTCAGGAATTTCGAGAAGCAGCTGATTTCCGGTAATGCGCTGGACTGGAATCAGTTCGGTTTTATTTCTGCGAAGCTTGTAAACCGGATTCGCTCCGGGATTCTCGATAGTCAGGTTGATCGGGTTTTCATCGAACTTGTAGGAAGTCCGTTGCGCCCGCACACTCGACGCCGCGATCTTGTACATAATGGGAACAAATATGGCATGTTGCGCCATGTTGCCGTATTTCGGATTGAGCGAGGAAGCAAACAGGTAAACTTTTCCCATTCCCGAGCTAGCCTGGTTCAGGTAGGTCTGGCCGTTTCGCAGTGAAAGTAATAGCTGGCCTGCATTTGCCCAGTTCCAAACCGGAGCCGCGGAAGGCAGGTTCAGATTAAGTTCCTGGCGAACGGATTCTTCGAAAACATCACTAAAAAACGGGTTGTTACGATCGGGTGTGGCGAGTTCTATGGGTGCGGGATCGGAACTTGCGGAGACAGTCAGTCCATTTATACCGACACCCTTCAAAAACTGCGTATAACTGGCACCATTTGGCGTACCCGGAGGAATCACGGCCAGGCTGCCGCCTTTTTTAACAAAATCCTGTAAATCCTGTGGCAATGAGCCTGAGAGCTGCGTAACACTTTCCAGTATGACAAGGTCCGAACCTTTGATGAGGCCTGGATCCACATTCTGCGCACTGAAACTTTGCAGGGAAAACAGACTATCGTTGTCATATACATTTTGGATGTAGTTCGCATCCGATTTTTCTCCAAAAATGTGCAGCACCCGGATCAACGGCGACGAATTCAAAACAAAATAATAATCGTTATCAAAAGTTACCGGGAAGTCGTCGAATGTAATCTGGCCCTTTTTGTAACCTTTCCCTTTTATGTTAAAATTGAATTTCGCGGTAGCACTTCCATTTGCAGGCACATTCACCGACGCCGTAGAAGCCTGCGTATTGTCCAATGTCAGTTTTAGAACGACATTTTTTGCTTCCTGTTTTCCCGAATTGCTCACTTTCACAAAAAGGATATTGTTCTGCAATTCCCTGATAAACGGCGTGTTGAGCCAGGCCGAATCAACAAAAACGTTTCGCTCAGCCTCAGCCTGCACGGGTACCAAAAAAAGCTGATTAGTGGAATCAATTTTTAAATCTGCGAGATTTCCCGCTGTACTTTTTTGAAAATCGGAAAACCAGAAATACTGGTTTTTTCCTGTGGATTGATGCCGGGCGATCAGGTTTTCCTGTCTTTTGTAAATCTGGTCTAATGTACGCGGTGTATTGGAAAGGTTAATGGTTGTGAGCCGGTCGCGGAGCTTTTCGGCGGGGTATAATCCTTGTTCCTGGGCTGAAAAATCGTTGGTAATGAGTTGTAATGATGTCGCATTTTTGAAGATCCCAAGAAGATCGCCGAGGCGCGTGGTGGCAATGTCCAGATAGCGTTTGTTATTCAGATCACTTTCCATGCTGAGCGAATTATCGAGGTACAGACTCGTTATCCCGCGCCGATCGACGGCCAGTTTATTTTCAGCGGGAAGAAATGGCTGCGCGAATGCCAGAGCAAGACAGGTTATTGCTAAAATCCGGGCAGCGAGTACGAGCCAGTGCTTGATCTGCCGGACGGAACGCGTTTTGGTATCGACGGCTTTCAGAAAGGCGACGTTGGTAAAATAAACTCTCTTGGTACGACGGAAATTGAAAATATGAATGGCAATAGGTACAGATACAGCCAGCAAACCCCACAGAAAAGACGGAAAAAGAAAACTCATTAGCTCGTGATATGATCGTGTCTTTGTGTACAACGACAAATTACGTTAAATTCTCATAAGTGCTTTTTATTTCAAAGCCTTTCTGATATGTCACGGGCTTTTTTCTAACTTTGCACTTCATTTCCGGGCAAGAAAAATACTCGGTTTCCGGAGATCTCTATTGTTAATTTAAATCAAGTCATGGCCAAAGTTTCGGTAAACAAACACCAGCCCGTCTATCAAATGCCTACGAACCCGGCTGCGGTCCGTACCAAGAAATACGCTTTACCTACAAAAAAGTATATTATGCTTGCGATGCGTTATTTTTTCAAAACGCAACTGAAATGGGGGCTTATCCCGCTCGCATTGATACTGATTAATGCAATTCTCAATCTGACAGGCGTTTATCCGAATTTGTGGATTTACATTACCGTATTTGTGGGAGCTATTTTATACGTTCTTTTCTGGCTGATCCAGTTTACCGGAATTACACAACTGGCCCAGTACAAGCCGATGTTCGAGAAATTCTCTTACGAGATCGACAACCGGCAGATCCTGATGAAACTCAATCTGAAAGAAGGCAGTGTGATGAAATGGGAGCAGATCCAGGATGCTTATAAAGATAAAGACGCGTATGTGCTGGTAATCTCGAAAGGCCAGTTCCTGCATTTACCATTTACTATCTTCAATACGGAGCATGACATAAAGGTCTTTGAGCGCATTATGAAGCAAAAAGACTTTTTGAAAGCGTGAGGGGAGAAAGTGAGATGTGAAAAGTGAGATGTGAAAGGTGAGATGTGTGAAGTAAGATGTGTGAAGTGAGATGTTAAGGGTAGAAAAGTGAAGGGCTAAAAGTTTAAGGATATAATCCTAGCTTATAACCCTTCACTTTTTGGGACTATCGCATTAACTGTGTAAACTTTTCAATCGGGGTCGGGCAAAGCTTAAAGCCTGACTCTGTTTTCAAAAATAGTCAAAAATTGATTCAGGATCATGCCCCAGTTTCGGAT
>NZ_JAJUXH010000034.1 GCF_021390245.1 Dyadobacter sp. CY323
AAGGAGAAAGTGACCCTGAATTAATTCGCAGACATTAGACGGGTGGGGCATGCAAAAAGATAAAGTGCTGAACTACTGATCATACACAGAGAATTGTGAGATTGTTTCTCAAAACGTCCAATATCTGACACGGGTAACAACCGATGCAGCTTCAAACTTGCTCATCGCATGAATGGAGCATTTTCTGAGATTGTCAGAATTTACGTTAGGATAACCTTTTTATATTAAGTGACGAAACACAAAACAGGGGGTAAGAGGCATTCGGGCGAAGTTCTTGGTTTTGTACAGGGAGAGCGCACTCTTTATTAAGCACTTACAACCATTCTCTTGTTAATGGGGTCTTATATTGAACCTAACAAGTCCTCTTATGATCAACTATCTGTCAAAAATGAGATCCTCTATTCTCTTAGCCTGCGTCTTATTTCTTGCAACAAATTGCACCAATGAAGGCCCAACAGCGGAGCCAATAAGGGGCCATGATGTTCAAGGCGCTCTTAAAAGAGCTCGGGCATTGTGCAATCAAAATTCGATGGTGTGGTTATCTGATATGCTTCGCAAAGCTGAAGAAGATCGCACTAGCATGACTCACAAAGGCAATTACATAGGCATTGTTTCCCTTATTAAGTACCAAGGCCAACGAGTGGTGTACACTAATTTCGGGCTGGGTAGCGGCGGAATTGCATTTTACCTCTTTGACTGTAACGGAAATCCTGTCAACTGTGAAGTAAATGATGAAGCCGGTAAACTTCCCAACCTAGCAGAAACAAAAGAGGCCGTCATTTACTCAAGTTTAGGGTTATAAGCCCGAGTTAACTTCTACTACATTTAAAATCTATACCCCATTCGCGAATGAAGGATCATGCCGATTTTCAAACAGAAATAGACAGATTGCTAACAGGTATTGTTTTTTAGAAACCGCCTCCATGGCGTGCTCTGGGGGTACTTTTTTATGTTAAACAACAATACATAGAACAAGGGGGAAGTGAAGTTTTGGAAGTTCTTGCTTTTGTACAAGGAGACGGGAATTTGTCCATAGAATCCCGCCTCTCCTACTCACTCCCTATAACTGACGCGTTAGAGAAGCATATCTGTCTTAAACCGCCATCTCACGAATCAACGTCTCATTCCTGTGTGGCGTCCTGACTTGTTGAGACAGTTATTTTAGTTGCGGATAATTTGCGTAAGATCGTCCTCTGCCGCTATTCTGACAGTTATTTTACTATCCATGTTATTCTAATCAAAAATTTAGGTTCACTTGGCTTTTCCGAGCCACGTACCTATTGTCGAGAGGAACGTCTCTTGCTGGTCAATGAATAAGGTGTGTGAGCAATAATCGAAAAGTCATTGAATCTGTGGAAGGGCCTCGGCGATGACCTTGACAAATTAACTGTCCCCAGGTTGATGCATAATTTAAATAAGGTTGGCGAGGCAGCCCCGGTTGATCTTGGGAATAATCTCCACGGGACTTTTGAGCTCCCGGCGGACACCTTGCCCTCCAAAACGCTTTGCCTTTTGGAGCCGTATTGTCTTCCCTGGTTGCAAAGGAAACAAGCTAGTAGTTCTCATAACACCAGCCAGTCAGATACTCACGTACTAGTGACTTCATAAAAGATCCTGATCGAATAATGCAAAATGCCAGTCTACTTGCTTTCCAGGTCGTTTGTCAAAATCCAGACCTCATCCTTATAGCTGGTCTGTTTTGCATTCGCCGGCGTGGTACCGACTGAACGCGTTATTTTGAGGTAAGTCGGCCAGCCGGAATCCAGGTCGATATAAGTGGTGACGTAAGTTTCCATTTTCATATCCAGGCCGGCCACGTCAGCATCAGTCGCGAGGTCTTTTTGCAATCCGTTTGCTTCTCTCGTTTTCTGCAAAAATGCCACATAGTCCTTCCCGAAGTCTTTCATATCCGCAAACTTTTCGAGATCAAATCGTGCCTCGCCGAGGCTGTCCAATGAGCTGACAAATACATAACAATCGAATTGGATGTTCTTTTCTGTTATCGAGTGTAAAATCGTTTCCTGATAATTCAATGTATCGTTGAGCCCCGTCCTATAACCCATCAGGTTGTGAAACTGCGATATAAAAGGTTCATAAAGATTGGCAAACAAGGTTTTTCCATTGGCAAGCTTACTGACTACGTCCGCTATCGCTTTTCTTTCTGCCTCCGACTTTATATTCATTTTTGACTGCGTTTCTTTTGTCAGAACTGCCATCAGCGTACCAAGTTTACTCTCCACAGTATCGCGGTTTGTATAGCGTTCTAATGTACCGTTTGTATCGGTCGTGTATCTGAGGATCAGATCATCGTCGGTGATGTTCAGGTCTTCAAAAGAGATCTTCGGATCCTTTGATGTTTCGCGAAGATTTTCCAACATGCGATAGGTCATGCCGTAAGAATTTGCAGTTGAGTCGCTCACCTCAAACTGAACAATGGCATCAAATTCAGTCTTTTCGGACATCAGGCTGTCGCCTTGGTATTGTTTTGTTGTTTTGATACCCCGGTACTTCATTTTTTCGCCTTTATTCCAATAGGCGATTACCTGCACGTTACCGACGGTCGTATCCGTTGAAATCCACCGTGCATTACTAATTTCCTGCCCAAAGACGCACAGACAGGATAGAAAACTGAAAAGAAAAATCAAGCAAATGTTACGCATATAGAGAGGACTAGTATTCAACAAAGTTATGAAAAGTCAGTTCTTGGAAACGCTGCCTAAAATTACTTCTCCATTTCCTCGCAACGGCCAACTTTTAGGAGCAGCAAGTGGCACCTTAACAGACCGTTTAATATGTTATCTTTTGCAAGAAGTTAGGAAGGTCACACAGGATACTTATCCCGAAAGTATTCCCTACTCAACCTCCCATGCTCGACACCTCTTATTTCAACACTTATGACAGTGGCTCATTTCGCCAATTTTGCGGGCCGGCTCAGGTTCACAAAGATTTGAACACCCTCTACGGCTGATCGTCGGCATTCAGGCCGATGGTCATATTAATGACAGTGAGATTGAATTGCTTCGCGCTTGGATCGGCTCTCTTTCCAGCTTGCAGGATAAGGCTCCTTCCAACAAGTTTGTCGCCAAGATCAATGCCGTTATCAGCGATGGCGTTGTTACGGAGGAAGAAGCTGAGGACCTGATTTGGCTTTGCAAGAATTACCTGGATTACAACCGGAATCCATATTATGATGTGATTACATCTTCCACGCAACAGCTTGGCGGGTTTCTGGCTGGGATCTCCGCCGACCAAACGATCAACATTGAGGAGCTTACCGCTTTGGGCAATTGGACTTCCAACAATGCGCCCATGTTTAAGACCTGGCAATTTGATACCCTGCTGCCAGCCATTGAGCGCATTCAAGCAGAGCGACAGTTATCGGCTGACGATCACAGCGAGCTGCTTACATTTTGCCACTCGGTAAGCTCCATGAAACTGGCCGAGCAGAAGAAGGTGTCCATTCCCGTCAAGCTGCCGAAGAAGAAGTTTTCGATCCTGATCCAAGAATGCACAGTGCGGCTGCCAGCTTCTGCTTTATCGGAGAGTCTTTGAGGTATTCGCGGCAGGAACTGGCGCAGATTGTTAAAATGTACGTAATCAGTGACTAGAAAGCTTCACTTTTTAGCGCAATGCTACTCGGAGAACGGCATTTCAAACATGAGGCACAAGTTCACTAATGTAGTAAGAAATAATTCTCGCCCACGACATATTCCGAGATTGTTGGATATTTCGTAACTTATCGCTTCAAAAAATAAGAGGATTAGAATGGCTAAGAAAATCGAAAAATCAAATCAAGTAGCTGAAAAAGTGGGGAGCGCCGGAGGTTCAAGAAAATACTACGGAGGTGGTGACGCGAAGCCTTCGTCCGGAGCCGAGCCTGGAAAAAGAAGCGCTGTCAAAAGTGTTCAATTCAGAAGTGCCTCAACCGGTCACTATATTTTACGCGAAGCATCCACAGGTAAGTTTATGATAAATGCTACTGGTCAGCCGTTCAAAGGCGTCGTAGTAGTAAAAAGGATTCAACCAGCACCAAATCCAACAATTGATAAGGAAACAGCGGAACGTGAGGAAAAAGATTTGATTGAGTTTATAAATAACACGACTAAGTAATCAAATCTTATTTTCCAAGCAGATAGCCAATGCCCTCATTCTCTGAAAGTGTTTTTATCAATTGCCCGTTTACCTCGAATTTTAAACCTTTGTTTGACGCAATGGTTTTCACAACTATCGGATGTGGTTTTACTCCAAGATGTACCAAAGAGATCAACGACGTTGATGACATTCGTATAACAAAGATAATGACCTTGATTAGGGAATGTAAGTATGGCATTCACGATGTGTCTTTGTCCAATGGCAGGCTAAATATGCCATTGGAATTAGGGCTTTTTATGGGTTGCAAGGAATATGGAGGAAGGTCACAAGCTGGTAAACGCTGTATTGTATTTGAGGAAAAAGACTATAAATCAAAAGCTTACCTTTCAGATCTTGGCGGTCAAGACATGATGGCTCACAATAAAAAACCTAATACTATAATAAAAAAGGTCAGAGAGTGGCTGGCTCCAAAAGCAGTAGATCCTAACAAAATCCCACATTCACCATTTTTTATTCAGAACTATACTGACTTTCAAAATTTTCTTCCAGGCTATTGTGCCGCTAAGCATTGGGACATTGACGAAATTTCATTTAATGAATATGTCCTTTCGGTCTCCAATTGGCTTTTGACAAACCCGATTCAAACGCCGTAGCCTTCCACTTTCCCAAGTGTTGAAAATTCGCTGAAATTGCAATCGGGCGAATTGCTTACCTCAGGTCACTAAGGCTTCATCTTCCCAACATCCTGAAAGAAAAACACAAGCTCTTTGAAAGAAACAAACCTATTGTGACCTCGCGGATCATACCCAGCTTCCTGGCTGAAAGCGTGAAACCTGTGTACATATCCCAAAGATCTTCAATCCAAGTCTCGGCGTCACTTTGGCTAAGCAGCTCTTTGACTTTCCGGCCATAGGCTATGTGGAGTTGGTTTAGTGCGGAATCTTCGGGCTCGTCGGAGTGTGGCAGTGTGTCCATTTTGTTGATTTTAAGTGTGGTTCAAATCCCTGCATTTACGTTTTCTGCAAAGCAAAGATTGCCGTGGTTTGTTCCCAACACAATCGACCGGTAACATACATTGCGCTGGCTGTAAGATATCCGGGCACTTCCCGGCAGATTTATATAAATTGCTTTTTTTTAACCAAACACCCTTTCCACATGGCACATACTACCTCCAACCCGAAGATCCACGAAGGCCGTAACTTGAAGCGATTCAGGGAAATGCTGGCGATCAAACAAGATGCATTGGCTTTCGAGCTCGGCGAAGATTGGAACCAGCAAAAGATTTCGTTGCTTGAACAAAGAGAAAAGATAGATTCTGATATTCTGGAGCAGGTTGCGGCGATTCTTAAAATCCCGGCTGATGCTATTCGGAATTTTGATGAGGAAAAGGCAGTGAATATTATTTCAAATACATTTCAAAATAGCTCATTTTTAAATGTGGGAGATACACCAACATTTAACATCAATCCAATCGAAGAAATAAGGAAGTTGCACGATGAGAAAATGGAACTTTATGAGCGGATGTTGAAGGAGAAGGATGAGATGATGGGGCGGTTGGAGCGGTTGATTGGGGGGAGATAATTTAACCTTTCAATCTAATTCAGCTAAATTGGATAATCTAGTTACCCTGGATTTACTGAATAAAGCACCATTTTTGACATTAATCATTCATACAAACGACTAGTGTAAATCACCACTAAGTTCTAAACTTCGGTATCATGCCTACTCTATACATTGATAATTTTCGAGGATTCACGAAAACTTTTCTATCATTTTCAGATATGAACTTCTTTGTGGGCGAAAACAGTACCGGAAAAACGTCTTTGATAAAGCTGATTGGAATATTGTCATCTAATGATTTCTGGAACTATCAACAATTTGGCAGTGACAGCACTGAGCTAGGTGAATTTGTTGAAATTGCTAACAGCACTCAATCAATCAATAATGAGCAATTCGAGGTTGCCTTTTTTGAAGAAAATCATGACCTTACCGATTTTATCGCAATTAGATTAAAATTCATCGAACAGGATACGAAACCGGAGGTGAAGGAAATCAAATTAATCAATGGCCCTTTCGAAATTCAAATAAGCATACAAGGTCTCTTTGCAAAGTATCGAATTATATCGCGCAGTAGAGTTGATTCCGAAAAATATGACGACAACTTAGAGATCTTCAAAAACTGGATCAATAGTATTGATCTGTCAAAATCGCCATTCCAAAGTATTAGAAGAAAAGGCAAAGGATTATTATCGCTATTTAATGACTTAAATTCAGAAATTCGGAAATTTAATACCGAAAGTGAAATTCCTTCTTTCGTAACACCATCATTTTTTACTAATTGTGCTTGGTTTTCACCTTCACGAGAAAACCCAAAAAAGACTTATGACTCGCCTATATTAAGTTTCGATTCTCAGGGCCGCCATATTCCTTACATTTTTAAGAAATACCTGGAAGACGACCCAATATCTCAGCATATTATTGATAGGTTCGGTTCTGATAGTGGCCTCTATGATGCGTTTTCGGTTAAATCGTTGTCAAAATCACTTCAAACTGAGCCATTTCAGATGGTTTTTAATTTAAATGGAAGCGATAGAAATATAACAAGTGTTGGATATGGAGTTTCTCAAATATTTCCCATAGTTGTTGAAGTAATTGCAAGATTCAGACCTACTTGGTTCGCGATCCAGCAACCAGAAATACACTTGCATCCAAGAGCCCAAGCTGCATTCGGTGATTTTTTATTTAAATCCGATATCGAAGATAAGCATAGATTTATTGTGGAGACTCATAGTGACTTTATAATAGATAGATATCGAATTAGATTGAACAAATATTTGAGAAAGAACGGAAAACCAGTCGATTCAACGGCACAAGTGATTTTCTTTTCCCGTTCAAAGGAAGGAAATAGTCTAACAACAATAACTATCAATCCAGACGGATCCTATTCCGATGACCAACCAGATGATTTTAGAAATTTCTTTATCCGAGAACAGTTAGATTTAATCAATATTTGACATGTGCATAATTATCGACACAAATTCACTAGGAAATGTTTTCAATACATTTTCTCAGAATCATGAAGAATTTGAGCCAATATTCAAGTGGATTCTAGAAGGAAAAGGAAAAGTCGTTTTTGGTGGCACGAAATATATGTCTGAGATTGGGCCAAACTACCGGAAGCTTTTTACGGAATTAAGAAATGCTAAGAAGGCGGTTAGGGTAGAAAATGAAAAAGTCGATCAGTTGGAGGCGAAAATAAGAAACGCTGTCAGAGATGCTGACTTTGATGATCAGCACATTATTGCCTTACTCATTTCATCTGGGTGCAAATTAATTTGTTCAGAGGATCGCCGCGCCTATCCTTATTTCAGAAACCTACTCTTTTTTAAATTTGCTAAAAAGCGCCCTAAAATATATAGGGGACGCTCAAATAGCCCACTTTTGACCGATTCAAATATTTCAAGTATATGTCGACCTTGTGATCCTCTTTCCAATAGAGAGAAACAAAGAGTAAACCTCATCCTAAATATATAACATCAACATTATGGGTAGTACAGGAGCAGGGAATTTTAGTGATTATTCATCTCGGCAGCCAAAAAGTGATGCAGAGCAAACCGGTGGCGCCAGTGGCATTGATAAATGTGGAACTGCATTTAGCACATCTTTAGACGAGGTCGCAAGATGTTATTACTACGTGAACTCCGGCAATGTCCCAGTTCCTGGAACCGAAGTTAGAGTGAACTTCAACGGTGTTCGACTCGCAGTTGAGACAGTACTTAGTGAAGAGATTGGATACTTGCCCACAAGCTTTAACTACATAAAGTTTTGCATAAGCAGCGGCTTCACATACGGTGGCACCATTGTCTCATCGCAAACTGTGCCTTTTCCATCGATCGTGGTTGACATTATTCCAATATGAAAGTTTGTTTGATTGGAGAGGTATTCGTAGATGTGTCACTTCGCACAAAGCAAACCCAGACAAAAATGCGACTAGGCGGAATAGTTCACGCCGCAAGAGCACTCTGGGCAATGGAAATCCCATATAGTGTTGGCTACTTTGCACCTTCTTACTTGGATAGACACATTGAAAGTTATTTGAATGCTCATGACTGCGAAGAAATTATCAAGTTGGGAAATGTCGATGGAGCACCCAACGTCTTTTTAATCGAAGAGGTAAAAGAAGTTGCTAACCAAGGATATACCTTAATTCTTGGTGACGAGGCAACATATGATTACAATGAAAGCGCATTTGAAAAATTACGTCAAATATCGTTTTCAGATGGATTATTATTTGCCGGCAACTTCGACATAAGTATCTCCGCTTGGAAACTTTCGATTGAAAAATTGCATGTTGATGTGACAAACCGAATTTCGAGTGTTGATGATCTTGAAAGAATCACCACGAAGATCTCGACGCTATTTGTTTCTACATCATCGCCTCTCTTCAAAAACACATTTAAAAATAATTTTGAAGACTTTTCTAGCCTTTTTCAAAAATATTGTGATCAACTTGTTTTGAAAGAAAATCGAGGAGGGAGCCGAGCTATCGATTATGGGTCAGGCACCACTGCCATCGCAGCTTCACAAACAAGACCAATTGTTCATTCAGTCGGAGTTGGAGACGTATACAATGTTGCCTACATAGTAAGAATTCAACAACTATCACAGAATCTGGCAATGACCTACTCTTCATGGGTAGCCGCTGAATACGCCTCAACTACTTATCCAGACGATTTCAAAACGAATGTTGCCAGAATTAACAACTCGCAAATTTCCGAACTCAAAGCTCTCGGAGGTGTGTACATTCCTTGGGAAAGTCGAAAAGCAATCAATGTCTATATTGCAGCACCCGATTTTAATTTTGTCGATACTTCACCAATAGATGAAGTCGCAAACAGTCTTGAGTATCACAACTTTTCACCACGTAGGCCTATCAAGGAGAATGGCCAAATGGAAGAAAACGCTGATAAAACTAGGCGACAACAAATATTTAGCACCGACATGGTGTTATTAGATAGCTGTCAGATTTTAGTTGCAGTATTAATTTATAACGATCCTGGAACACTTATCGAGATAGGATTGGCGTCGGCGAGAGGGCTGCCTGTGTTTGTATATGACCCATTTAGCATTGCAAATAACTGTATGCTCACTGAGCTACCTGACTTGGTATCCAGTGACTTAGATGAGCTTATTGCAGAAATATTCATAGCAACATCAAAACTTCAAAACATTGAATAGTAAAGACGGAATATTGCTGGCATCGGGCGGCTTGGACTCAACAACACTGGCCTATTGGCTTGATTCGCAAGGGATATCTTATACTCCACTCTTTATTAATTATGGGCAGCATTGTGCACATGTAGAGTTAAAGACTCTAAAAGAAGTTCTTCCTCGTTACGCTGTATCGAAGATCGAGGAGATAGATGTTAGTTCCATATACAAAAAATCACAGTCTCGATTTATCAAACCAGCAAATTTGTGGGAAGATGAGATCAAAGCGGACGATCTGTATATTCCTTATCGAAATGTATTGCTTTTATCTATTGGTGCCACTTTTGCTCAGACAATGGGATTGCCTAATGTTTATTCAGCTTTTATTAATAGTAACCATGCAAAGGAGATTGACTGCTCAAATGACTTCTTTGACAAAATGGAAACAATGCTATCTGACTATGGATCCGTTAAAATAAATATGCCGTTTAGGTATCATTCTAAATATGAGGTAGCTCGCCTTGGCATATCGCTGGGTGCTGCAATCGGAAAGACATTCTCTTGTCAAGCTTCTCCCACCATCCCATGCGGGGCATGTCCAAACTGTGTTGATCGATTAGTCGCTTTAAGGCAAATTGAAATAGAAGATTCTCAGCTATGAGTTGTGCGAAAAATGCCAGAAGGCTTGCAAATTATATCAAAACTCTTGATAATGGAACCTTCCTGGAAGAGCGCAATAGCGCGTTTGAGCACGATCATCTTGGGGCTCTACTGGTTGAAATCATTTTACAGTCTGGCCTAAACTTTCGAACAGTTGTCGAGCCACGTGTAAATAAAGTGTTGAAAGAATTTCCAAATGCGACCACCACATCAGATTTTAATGAAATTATCAACGAGCACACACTCGGTCGAATCATTAATTGGAATGACGACGTAAAAATTTCAAGAATTTTAGCTGTTCTAGACTACTTTGTACTCCATGATATTGAAACATGTGAGGATCTCAAACTATATTTTCAGCAGTATACGAATAGATCTAGTTTTATGGTAATCAAAGGAATTGGCCCAAAAACAATGGATTATCTTCTGAAGAGACTTGGATACGATACAGTAGCGGTAGACAGACATATATCCGGCTTTTTAAAACTTGCATCGATAGAAGTTAACGGTTACGAGGAGACTAAAAAGATAGTTGAATATGCAGCAGATTTCTTAGAAGTATCTAGATCAGCTCTTGACCACTCTATTTGGAAGCTTATGTCAGAAAGTTCTGATCATACGCGGAAAAACGATCAACTGGTTCTGGAATTTTAAAGCTCATACCTTACTACTAAATAATCCCTGTTGCATTGGCTTTCAGAGCAGCTGCAAAAACGATCCTTATATCAGCACTTGCTCCTGAAATCCAACCTTTGGAAACTTCAAAAATACCTAGCACGCGGCTGGCATTGTTCAATAGCAGTATCTTGAACTCTTCAAATAGATTCAAGTGCAACGGAGCTTCCGCCGTCGTGGAACAGCCGTCGGGGTTCCAGCCGTCGTGGACTGGCCGTCCGCGACCATCTTTGGATCAGCACTTTGTATGCATCTCTGGACGATTCTATTTTAGGACTCTGGCTTGCTTGTACATTTGCTTTTGTAGATCAGCTCAATTTCTGCTACCTGATACAAGTTTGAGACATTCGCGAAGCTTTCCATAATTACCTTGGCTGAGATAGTGATTGAATGAATTATGGCGCTTCATTCGGGCACTGGGGCAAGCAAGTAGTGGAAGCAACGGAATAAAGGAAAGCATGCGCGCGGCTGGGCGTTTATGCCGGAATTTCCACTACGCCCGGCGTGGGCCGCCCCGCGTGGAACGCCCCGCAGCCCTGTGCCTACCTTAGTGGCATCATTAATACAAGAAAATCCTCAGGGCATTTCGGCAGTCTTCATAGAAATCTTGGCGAGGCTTATCGCATTTTCATTTGATATGTAATTGATAATCAATGGTATACAATAACTGCAGCGTGGGTCCTGGAAAGGTATAGTATGTGCATTACTGCATCCTGAGCGGCGGCCCCACGGTTCGAATCCTGGCCGAACAGCCGCAAAAACAGAAAATCCTGTAAACTATACATCTACAGGATTCTCCGCTTTCTAACCCAACAAAAAACACCGGAAACGATATCCTATAATACGGATATCACATATTTGTACTTTCCTTTCGCGGCGACCTTTTTTGCGTTTAATGAAATCCGGTAAATTGTTTCACCCCATACATTAGACAGGCGGCGGTCGTCCTGTTTTACTTTTTCAACCTCAACGGAAAACAGTTCCGGACTAAATTGCATCGACACTGTCTGGTTGTTGACTTGCATTTTTATCGTTCCGGGTGTAGAAATATCCGGCTGTTGCCAAACCAGAAAATTAACCTGGTTCGCAGCCTCCGCATTGGTTAATGCAAAATCATCCTGCACCACCAGTTCTCCTTTTTTATCCAATTCATAAGACCGGTTCCAGTTTTTGATTTTCGCGTTTTCCGGATATGCTCCCGCGAGATCCATTGAAAAAAGGGATTTTTTCTCATCGAACTGAATGTTGCGTGACCGGAATTGTCCACCGGCACGCTGGGCCGAGCCATTAATCACCGGCACATTGTGATACTCGCTTTTCATTGTCCAGATCGTGTAGCGCTCATTGCTGAAAGTCTGCCGGGTGTACGTTCCCACGCCTGCGTCTATGAAAACCGGGGTTGTATTCAGGTACAGTGAGAATGTACCTATGTCATTATGGTTGTGGCTTTCGGCATTATATCCCCCTTTTCCGGCAAAGAAAAAGCCTTTGTCGTTTTTCATGTACAGAAATTCAGTCTGCGGATACCACATCGACTTAAACTCAGGCAAAGCCGCTTTTTGGTCCTTTAATTGAGGGCCGTATTGAAAATCTTCCAGCGCACGAAACAAGTCGCGCCCGGCCAGTATCACTTCTTTTGATTTTTTCTCTTCCAGATAAGCGGCGAATTGTTTCATATTGTCGCTATTCACAGCCTTCCCGTACCGGTAAATCACACCAGCCTCTCCACCGCCTTTGGCAGATGCATCGGCGAAATTGACCACCCAGCCATTTCCCACATAGGAATTCGCAATGTATTCTCCCATGTTCTTAATGATCGGCTCTTTAAAAATCGATACTTTCCCGCCCGTCGCGTAGCTCAGGATCTGAAGATAATCATACATTTTCCCTGCAGCATGTCCCCAATACGACGGTCCTTCTTCGCACGCGCCGTCGGTATGGGTATAGTTAATAAATTCATCCGCAGATACCATGGTACGGTGCACCCCGGCGGCTCTTTTTTCAGGATCTTCTTCTATCAATAAAAAGCTCGTGAGAACATTGAAATTGCACCACGGATTCCAGTTATTGACCATAGCACCTGGTTTCAGATTGAATGACTGCCACCAGAAGTCGTTCCGCTCCATATATGGTTTCAGGATCCGTTCCTGGATATTCAGTTTGGTTCTCTGCGCAATGAGCGGGTTGATCTTGTCGAAAGGTTCTTTGAAAAAATAATAAACCCACGACATAAACGACCCCAGATCACCTGCTGTGAGGTCTATCGCATGCTCACGGTAATCGGGGAAAAACATTTTGGAAGATTGCGCCGAGCCCAGATGCGCAGAAAGTACCCACGTGGTCATTTCATTGAACATCCACACGCCATTCACGATCTGGCCCATAAACCGGCCTTTTCCTTCGCTTAACTCTGCGAGAACCAATGCAGCCAGCGCGTTGGTGTTGCTGCCGAACGGGTTTTCCATAATGGTTCTCGAACCACTTTTTTCATATTCGAGGTAGTCCGTCAGTTTCACCACTTTCCATTCGTATTCCAGGTATTTTTCTCCTTCACGTATCTGGGCTTCCCGGTGAGCACCGGACAATTTATCCCAGCCCGCCCGGTCGGAATAAGCCGGATAGGAAACCCAGTCTGCCGGATTTTTCAGGGCTTCTTTTACCCGTTGAAGATTGGCATTCTGTTGAAGCAGATCGCGTTTTTCGTAACTCCAGGCCAGCACGTTACAACTTAAAAAAAGGGCAATAAAGGCAATCAGTTTTTTCATAATTACAGGATTTAGGGATTGATTGGTTTTTAACTTAAGCAAATAGTGGGAACCATCATGACTCCCACTATTTATCGTATTCCGGTTATTGGTTATTCCCAGCCGGGGTTTTGTTTCAGACTTGGATTTACTTCGATTTCCTGTCCGGGGATTGGCCAGATCACGTGACGGTCCTGAACACCGCGGGTCAGCAGATTGTCACCAACGATGCTTTTTTCAATGACACCCTTGGTTTTTTCTACGAGCGTTCCCCATCTTTTAAGGTCAAAATAGCGGTGCCCCTCACCTGCCAGCTCAAATGCTCTTTCGCGTGATAGCCGTTCCGACATCGCCGCCTTGCCCGTCACAGCCAGCGCCGGATTTCCACTGTTCAGGCCGGGCATTCCCACTCTTGCACGAACCTTATTCACCTCTAAGATAGCCTTATCCGTTTGTCCGGCTTCATTATAAGCTTCCGCCAGCATCAGCATCACATCCGCCAGACGTATCACCGGGAAATTGATCGGTGTATGTTCACGGGCAGTGAGCAAACCACCCAGATCTGCTTCAGGGACAAACTTGCGCCATACATAAGTCATCCAGCCACGGTTGTTACGGATCTGTCCGAAGTTCTCATTAACACCCGTAGCAAGTACGAGCTGCATTTGACGCGGTGCATTGGCATTCCAGCCTAGCTGGAAAGAGTAAGGAACCACGAGTGTTTCGGTCATCCTCGGATCGCGGTTGTTGTAGATTTTGCCCAGTTTCGCCGTATCCGGTACGGTGTTGAATTTACCGTTGGTATGCGTTGCAATGAACGCCGCCTTTTTCACATTGTTATCCGCATTGAAATTTGGATAATGGGTATCCCAGTTAAACCGCGTACCATCCTTGTTTTCATACATATCGGCTAACGTAGTAGTAGGCAAACCATTGTTCCAGTCACTTCCGAAGGTAGACCGGGTTCCCAGGTAAAAGGCAAACGGCATCCCGTATGGGAATCCCACTCCTCCTTTATTCTGGATGGCAAAGATCATCTCGCTGCTTCTGTGTCCGGCCAGTTTGAAAAGGTCTCCGTAGTCGTTATAAAGCTGGTATCCGTAGGCAGATGTTTTGTTGTAAACTACATCTTCAAAGTCTGCAATGGCTTTATCCCACTCTTTATTATACAAATACACTTTCCCTCTCAGCGAAACCGCAGCACCTTTTGTAGCACGGCCATAATGCTCCGTGGGATAGGAAACCGGTAAGCTACCTGCGGCAGCATTGAGGTCTGCCAGAATGAAATCCCTCACTTCCTGCTCGGAATTTCTCGGCTTCAACAACTTATTGAAATCGACATTCAGGTCCGTCGATTCGTCATAAATGGGAACACCACCGAAAAGATTCATTAGATTGAAATAGTACAGAGCTCTCATAAAACGAGCTTCACCAAGAAAAACCTTTTTTGATTCTTCGGGTATATCCATTCCACTGATATTCCGGATCGCGGTGTTAGAACGCTGAACGCCATCGTACAAACTTTTCCATCGATCTACCACATTGGCTGTCCGGTTGGTAAATGCGCCATTGATGATGTCGCCCAGTCCGATATCATAACCCATGGCAATCTCACTCAGGTTATCGTACATATTATACAGCCCGAGTGTGTTCAGGTTTTTCATATCGGCATAAACACCCATAATCCCCTGCAACGCATGCGCTTCTGTTTTCCAGAAAGTACCGGCACTTACCTTGTCATAAGGCTGTGTATCAAGTTCATAACAGCTGCTAACAACAGCCATTACAAGTAATATCCAAACTTTTTTCATAATTCTGAGGTATTAAAAATTAACACTTATACCAAAAACCATCTGCTTCATCGTAGGGTAATTCGTTCCGTTAACTTCCGGATCAAAACCTTTGTATTTCGTGAAAGTCAGGAAGTTTTCAAGGCTTCCGTAAACTCTTACAGACGATATTTTCAGGTTTTGAGAAATGGAACCCGGAATGGTATAACCCAGCTGTACGTTTTTCAGACGCAGGTAAGACTTGTTTTGAAGCCAGAAATCGCTGTTTTTAGTATTGCGGGTATCGACATAGTTCGTGAAACGCGGGTAGGAAGCATCCGTGCGACCTTCAAACCAGCGACCATCAGCAACCTCCTGGTTGATCTGGTATCCCCAGCGCGTTCCGGTGGTGTGATACAGGTCGTGCCAGATCTGCTGTAATCCCGAAGAACCCTGAAGTAACATCGAGAAGTCGAATCCTTTCCAGTCGGCACCCAGGCTGAAACCATAAGAAACGCGCGGCGCTGTACCATGACCCAAAGTGACGCGGTCGTCGTCGTTTATGATTCCGTCGCCGTTGTTATCCTTGTAAAGCAGGTCTCCTTTTTGTGGTGTTCCATATGCCGAGAAAGGATTGCGTTTAGCACCATTGGCATCCAAAGGCGCATTTTCAATCATTTTGGTGACCAACGCCAGATCAGCATCGGTCTGAATGATCCGATCGACCGTCAGAATATATTGCGTGTTGATCGCGTAACCTTCCTGAATCAGATTGGCGCCGCTGATGCTGCGTTCGCCGCCTTTATACTGCGTCACCTTGTTATCAACAAAAGTGAAGTTACCACCGATGCGGTAGCTGAAATCATTGATCTTGTTACGATAGTTGAGGTTTAACTCAATACCACGGTTACGGACCTGTGCGGAGTTTTGCTTTGGAATCGACGCATTACCAACCACCAAAGGGGCCGGAAGATCGATCAGGATATTTTTGGTTTGTTTGTCAAACACATCAATGGAACCTCCCAGCTTGTAATCAAACAAGTCGAAATCCAGACCGACGTTTGTAATGTAAGTACTTTCCCAGGTTAACATCGCATTGGAAAGTGCGGTTTGGGCAAATCCAACAAGCAGGTTATTATTAAGAATGTAGTTGGCCGAGTTGTAAACCGCCTGATACTCGTAATTCCCCACCGCATTGTTCCCCAACGAACCATAAGACGCCCTCAATTTCAGATTAGGCAGCCATTTCACTTTGAAGAAATCCTCTTCTGATAGTCTCCACGCTGCCGAGAAGGACGGAAACACACCCCAGCGGGTATCGCCGGCCATAAAACGGGAAGTACCATCCCGGCGAAGGTTCGCTTCGAAAAGGTATTTATCATCCAGATTCAGGTTTAACCTTCCGAAATAAGATTGCATGGTCCAGTCTTGCGCACTTCCGCCGGCGCTAGCATCCAGCGTTGCCGCATCCAAAACGCTTAAAGACGGATCAATCAAATCCATTTTACTTGCATTGAACCATCCGCGCTTGTAATATTCCTGACTCGCCCCTGCCATTACATTCATTGTCAGACGGTTCATGAATTGCTTTTCATACCGGACAATCCCATCCATATAATACTGGTAGTTCTTTCTGTTTTCGTTGGTTACAGAAGTCCTGCCGACTGCATTGCGGGTAACGGTGTTGTTGATAAACTCCCAGCGGTTATTGAAAACAGGCTGCTGGTAACGCAGAGAATCTTCAAAAACATAGTTGTAAGATCCTTCAATCGTAAGTCCTTTTATAGGTTCCGCTTTACCATAAAACCGCGCAGTCATGCTGTTTCTCCGAATATCGCCTTTCTGACTGTTCAGGTTATGCAAAACGTTATTGGCTTGCGGGTCGTCTTCCGGGTTATTCGGGCCTCCGTAACGGCCATCCGGTGAACGCAGAACGATGCCTGGCGTACTTGCACCGGCAAAAGTGAATACATCGTTGAGCACATTGGTACCGATATCCGTTTTGGATACCAACCCATTTAGTTTCGCTCCCAATGTCAGCCAGGGTTTAACGTCCGCTTCCAGGTTCAAACGCATGTTGTAACGCTGAAAACCCGATTTTTCGATGATCCCAGGATTATCCAGGTAGCCGAACGATGCGAAATAACGCATGTTGGTACTGCCACCAGAAAACGAAAGGTTGTGATTTTGCACGAGGTTTTTCTGAAAAACAGCGTCTGTCCAATCCGTGTTCGGGTATTTCAGCTGATCCCCGTTTTCATTGGCGCGCCACAGATCAATCTTCGCCTGAGAAAAGGTCGGCGTTGCGTTCGGATCGGAATTGCGGAAACCTTCGTTCACCAATTCCATGTAATTGGCATAGTTATTAACCGTTTTAACCACATTGGATGGGCGCGCTACGGAAAAGAATGCATTGTAGTTGACTTTCATTTCGCCTGATTTACCTTTTTTGGTAGTGATCAGGATTACCCCATTTGCAGCCCTCGATCCATAAATGGAGGCAGATGCCGCATCTTTCAATACCGAAATGCTTTCTACATCCTGCGGATTCAACGTATTCATATCACCCACCGCGCCATCGATGATCACCAGTGGATCTGCATTGTTCAGCGTTCCTTGTCCCCGTACCCGAAGTGTGGCTCCATCACCGCCCGGACGGCCATTACCCTGGTTCACGGAAAGTCCGGAAGCTAATCCGGAAAGACCGGCAGAAAGTGAGGTCACCGGGCGTCCCTGTGTTTCTTTGCTTATATCAATGGAAGAAACCGCACCGGTAAGGTTGACTTTTTTCTGTGTGCCGTAACCTACTACTACCAGTTCGTCCAATGCTTTGGTATCGGATGCCAGAATCACCTCGATAAGTGTTTTCCCTCCAACCGGAACTTCTTTACTTACGTACCCAACGAATGAAAAAACCAGTACCGCGTCGTTGTCCGCATTCAAGGTGAAATTACCATCGATGTCGGTGGTCGTTCCCTGCGTTGTCCCTTTCAGAATAATGCTGACACCTGGCAATCCGCCGCCTGTTTCATCGGATACTTTTCCTTTGATTTCCTGTGCCAACTGCGTCAGATTGGGCTCGGTATGCACTGTCTCGGCGGCCGAGGTAGTCGGTTTTGTCTGGTTTTGCGTGATCAGGATCCTGCCTGAAACCACTTCATAAGAGAGATCCAGCGGAGAAAGTATCTCATTCAGAACTTGTTTCAATTCTTTATCTGCCGCCTGAACGGAAACTTTCCGCTCCGGTTTTATCATCGCCTCACTGTATGCGAATTTTACATTTACTTGTTTCTGAAGCTGGGAAAGGACCGTTTTGAGGGCGGTTTCCTTCACGTTCAGGGTCACACTTTTCGACAGCAATTCCTGCGTTGCCACATTTGCAAAAGCCGCTCCGGTGCTCAGGACCGTTATCAGCAAGCATACCAGTAATAACCGGTTGACAAGATTGTACTGCCTTAATTGAGTAATATTTTTTTTCATCATCTTAGAGATCATCAGTACTTAAACTCATTTCAATTTTTCCTCGATGCTACTTCAAGCAGCATCTGCATTCAGGGGATAGCAGTTTTCAAACCGCTTCATTTTTTCATCTGGGTCGTCGTTTTTCTATTTTGTTCATCGTTTAAGGGTTGATTGTTAAATTGTATTGAATTATTACTGGCATCCTTCTCCATTCATTACGATCCGGCCTTCCACAGATTCGTAAGTTGCGTTAACCGACTTGCAAAGCAGTTCGAGTGCATCGTAAAACTGCATGTTGCGCAGGTCGCCGGTGAACCCGCATTGCGCCATTTTAGGCGCACCGATTTCTACATTCACGCCATACAGGACTTTGAACAAGCCCAGGATTTCGGGCAGCGGCAGATTATCCGCGACCATCTCTCTCACTTGTACAGTCTTCTTTTCCGGCAAACGGATTTCCACCGCGCTACGCTGTATCTCACCCGACCGTGCGTTATAAACCGCTTTTTCGTTCGGTATGACGAGAATTGAATTTTCTGATACTCCGGTCCCGTTATTCATGGTCTCTTTCTCCTCAAAAACAGTAACCTTGCCCGTTACAACGGCAACCTCCGAAGTGCCCGACTTTTCATCGCTTCTGATCCAGAAACTCGTTCCAAGTACTTTGGTTACCAGCTTCCCTTTTTTCACAATAAAAGGACGGTCGGGGTTTTTGGTGATCTCAAAAAACGCGTCCCCTTCCAGCGTTACCTCGCGTTCCCGGTCTGCAAATTCTTTCGGATAAGTAAGCGTGCTCCTCGGCGTCAGCGTAACGACACTGCCATCCATCAGCACCAGTTTTTTCAGCTGATCAGACGAATTGACTTCCCTCACCATCTCTTTTTCATTCGAAAAAACAGAGGCTGTCAACTTCGCGGGCATGTCTTTTTGAAATATTACAAATCCGGCAATCAGTAACAGTGTAGCGGCTATCCCGGCAAAATACCGCAGATAAACCGTTCCGGACCGCTTCACTTTCCATCCTTCCCCGATCAGATCATGCTGCATATTCAGCCAGATCTTTTCCTCCAGTTCGCCTTTTTCAATCTCGCTCAGCCGGAGATCTTCACCGTCTAGCCCATTATACCAGTCATGAATGAAGTCCAGTTCATCCGGAGTGCATTCGCCGCTGCGATACTTTTCGAGTAATAGTTTGAGGTGCTCGTTATTCATCGAGAATGTCCGGACTAAGTTTCATGGATTGCTATTTGGGTGGATTTCGAGATATGGGTTTTCAGGTTCCGTATACTAAGCCGGAAAAGGGACGCACCACCCTAAATGATAAAATATTTTATTGAATAAATGCAATGCATTCGTCGAAAAGAATGGAAAATTCTTTTTTTAATACAATACTCTGCATGTGCATTCAAGAGATACAGATAGCTAAAACGCTACATTTCAAAGTAGAACAGATGCTAAATAGAGAGCTGATAAATAGATGATGATGTGCTCGCTCAGATAAAACCGCATGTGTTTCAGCGCTTTGGTGAGGTGGTATTCGACTGCTTTTTCGGAGAGTTGATAATGCTTGGAAATGTCCGCAACGGACCAGTATTCAAACCGGCTTTTCACAAAAATATCCCGGGATTTCATCGGCAGTTCTTGTAATCCGCGGTGAATGGATTCTTTTAAGTCGTTATATAAAATCGTGTTTTCGGTGTCGGTACCCCGGTATTCCGTCAGTTCCCCGAAAAAATCATCCAATGCGGTTGTTTTTGTTTTCGAGCGCAAATAATCAATAACCTCATAACGAACTGCTGTGAAGAGATATCGGTCTAAATGGGTGATCAATAAGGTGCTGCGTTCCTTCCAAAGACGTGTAAAGATTTCCTGAACAATCTCTTCCGCCACCTCTCGCTCATTTGTTTTCCTGTAAACTACCTGAAACATTTGGTACCAATACGCCTTGTAAATAGCAGTAAATGCTTTCTGATCGCCAGAACGAAGTCCGTTTACCCATTCCCTATGAAGTTCTGTATCCATCCTTTTTTTTCAGGGGCGCGTGCCCCACTCTCAGACAGCTATTTGTATTTACACCTTCTTTCCAACGTCCCCGGGACTTCGGACGTTCCGAATTTATCTCCGGTGTTTCATTAAAAAAACGAAGTTTCCGGTATCAATTGCAAAGCCCATCAATATTTATAAAATAACTAAATAAAATGCAACGGAGATTTGCAAAATAGTGTCTGTAGTATAGTCCGAAACTCCGGATAATCCTGAACAAGTCATCCCGCATCTGTATGAATGGATTAACTTTTACCTCCACCGGATCCAAGTTTGTTCTGATCCTTTTACTTTCCTGCACATTTGCTTTCAGCCAGGAAAAGCCTTTTATGTGTGGTACCAAAGACCACGACGCCCCGCAGGAAGTAATGCGCCTGATGAGGAGACTTCCCGCGATCATGTCACAGCAGAATGCACGGACGACCGCCGGCGAACTGAGGCTATGCCGCATTGCGGTGGACATCGATTCGGACACTTATGTGAAATACCAACGGGATACCGCGGCGATCATTCAGATCGTGACGGAAAATATCGAAAAAGCTTCTAAATTCTTCGAGAGGGAAGCGAATATCCGTATGATGGTCACCAGCATCCGGATATTTAAAGACGATGGCCCCGATCCTTACGCAGGCCAGAGCGATATTTATGCGCTCCTTAATATCCTCGCCAACAGTGCTGCTGATCTTAATTTCGATAAAAAGTTATACCTCTATACCAAACCACTAACCGGCGAGTTCGCAGGCCTGGCTTTTCTCGGAGGCTCGTATAACGTATCCACGCTCGAAAATGTCAAGATCATCATGCACGAAATAGCGCATAACTTCGGGGCTATGCATTCAAATAGCTGCGAGTGGCCGGGTGGCCCGATCGACTTTTGCGGCGGCGTGGAAGGCGGCGACTGTTATGACAAGTCTTTTGAAATTAGTACGACCAAATCGTTGCTGAGCTCATGTGGCGGCAATGTGGTCGAGACCCCGCTTCATCCGATGATACAGGCCGTGATCAAAGCGCATGCAGAGGCTAATTTCGCTAAAATGGAATCTTCACCAATGCCGGTTTCACTGGCCGGCGATATTACAGCGATCAAAGGCGACTTTTACGCCTGGCCCGCTTCCATTAGCGCCAAATCCTACGAATTCAGCTATTCCACCGAAGTTAATTTTGCCGGGGAGATTATCGAACCCACGCCATTTAATGGCGTCCGTTTAATGACACAAACCCTGGGGACAAATTATTTTGTCCGGGTCAGGGCGATCAATTCCTTGGGCACCTCCGCCTGGTCGAACACGGTCAAGATCAGGATCGATGCCGATCGGCCTGATTTACCTCTAATCCTCGGCCCCGCCTCAGGCTCGATTTCTGCTTCACAACAAGCTGTAACTTTATCATTCTCAACGGTTCCCGGTGCGACGGCATACCGGATCCAGGTAACGCCTTTGTATGATTTCGACTTTTCCGATCCGACTGACGAAATCATTGTGCAGAACGAATTTGTGTATACACCCTATCTTGGCGGGTACAAATGGCGCGTCAAAGCTATTCAAGGCGGAAAAACAGGACGATGGTCGGAAACAGGTTACTTTTCGGCCAACCCGCAACTGAACGTGATCGGGCTCTTCCTACCCATTCCGGAGAACGGGCTCAATGTACCCAGAACGCTTCCGCTCTCGTATTTGCCAAATCAAATTTATCCCAATGTCACCGTCACGATCGCCGACAACCCGGGCTTTAACAACCCGCTTTTTCGAAGGAACTACACGCCGTTAGTAGAGATTGTAGATGTTTTCAAAGACTTGCCAGCCAATACAAAACTCTACCTCCGCGTGCAGGGGCGGACGAACGATCTGCTAAATTATCCTGATCGCGACGTGATGGACTATATCGTCGAATTTACCACGGGCAGTAGTAACTCGCCGGGAGGACTCACGTTCCTGAGCGAAAAGAACCAGCTCGTTTTCGGCCGGATGAACCCAAAGATCGCGGTTTCCAAAGAGCATATCTGGCTTGGGGTGATTGATGCAGGATTTATCAAAATGGACCAGAAAGCGCTCACGTATCAGACCTTTAACCGCGACAACACCGACGGACTTCTGGGTGTAGGTGTGGACAACGCTGTTCGCACCGACGATGAGCTGAATGTTCATGTGCTTAATTTTGGAAAACCGGGCACATTCAGGAAGGTTAAGCTTGTGAATGAAGTACCTTCGCCAGATGCACTGGTCACACAGATCGTCACCGCAAGCAACATACAAGGTTATAGCCCCCAATACACGGTTTTCTGGACTCAACATGTCGTATTCAAGGAAACTCCTTCCGGCCCGGTTATGCTTCGGCAGCTTTCCGATAGCGAGTACATCAGAGACATCCGGTTTTACAACAACAAGGCCTGGATCCTACTCAATAACAACTCCCCGGTTTATCATAATGAGATACTCGTCATGGACCTGGGTAACCCGAACCTTACTTACACGATCAATTCCACGACGAGCCCCGCAGTCTCCAGGTTTATAGATCAGGTCGAAATCCAGAATGACGGGAAAATTTGGCTCCGGCAGATAGATTCGGATTCGTACCTGAGCACCATTGCTTACTATAATGGTTCGGGCTGGTCTGTTTTCAATGCAGGAAATGCTCCTTTCGGCAGCCAGGTTACCGGCCTTGGCATTTCGCCTTCCGGCAAGGCTTATATCCTGGCATCCGGTAATGAGACACAAGTTTACAGGTTTACTGATACAAAATGGGAAAAGGTTGGGGCGACACTTCCTTTCCGGAATTTTGGTGGTGATCTATGGATAGATAAAAACGAAAGTTTCTGGATATCAAACAGATACGGGCTGTCCCGCCTCGCCTCGGAAGCTGCGCTTCCTGTAACACTCGTGAACTTCACAGCCGCAGCCGAAGGTGATGTAGTCGCATTACACTGGGAGGTAACGGATCAGGTCGACATGGACAAATACGTAGCGGAGCATAGCACCGATGCCAAAACATTCAGAGCCCTCGGCGAAACGCCAGCGATGGATACTGCATTTTACACCCTTACCCATTATAATCCCTCTCCCGGAATCAATTATTACAGGTTGAAATCCATCGAAACAGATGCTGACTTCGCTTATAGCAAAGTGATTGCGGTCAATTTAACAAACGCGGGTGATATGGTTTTTTATCCCAATCCGGTCACGGACCAGCTGCGGGTAAAAGTAAGACCCGACCTGATCGGACAGTCGGGCCGGATAAAAATCTTTGCTGCAGATGGAAAATGGGTATTCGGAAAGAAAATCGGCAGATTCAGAGAACAGGAGCAGATTGACGTTTCCAACCTGGCCGCCGGCAATTATTGGATCCGGATCGAAAATAAGGCGGAGGTCAGCAGCAAGCTGGTACACGTTGTGCACTAACTTCTTTGAGATAGCGCTATTCGATCGGTCCGATCAATTCCACGAATGTTCCGTCCGGATCCTGAACCAGTACGAAATGCGTATCCTTTGTCAACGGCGTCGGCGTGCTTCCCAGAAAGGTCACTTTCTGCTCTTTCAGCCTTTCAATAATGGGTTTCAATGATTTGACCTGAATGGTAATGTACTGCGGGCCGGTATCGTCCTGAATGAATTTTTGCGCAGGATGAGCGGATTTTTTACCAAAACTCATCAGTTTCCAGTCGCTGGCTTCCGGGCTGTTTTCTAGTTTCAATATGTTCACTTCCACGGCCTCACCGCCAGTCAGGCCGCCCCGTTTGCCGAATTCTGCATTAATTGTAAAGTTGCCTGTTTTCACCATGCCGATTCCGTTGACATAAAAATTCAGGGAACGCTCCATATCAGCGACCACGACGCCTACGCCGATGGTTTTGCTCGTAAAATTGGACTGGGCGTGAACGAGGCTGCATACTAGCAGCGCAGAGACAAGTAAAAGATTTTTGAAAAAGGACTTTTGCATAGGTTGTTTATTTGTTTTTGAACATGGGATCGTTGCTGCTGTATTTCAGATATTTAAAAGAAGCTGAATTGGTGGTCGGCTCGCCGGACGAAGTTGCATACATGCCAAACAGGCACCCGATGAACCCGCCTGCGACCTCGGTACTCAGGAATTTTGCATCGACTTTATCTTTCAGCATTTGCCACGCATTGCCTTTGGAAAAATAAAAACGGTAAGAACCGCCTTCCGCAACGATGCGCAGCTTAACAGGCCCGGAAATATCGTCCACCGGCTTTTCCACAAGTAACTCCATGCTTTTCCCGTCGGAGCCGCTTTTGAAAAGCTGGATGCTTGGCTTATCCTTTTCCATTGATTTGCTCAAAAAGTAAAAATGGGATTCGTCCTGAAAAATGGTCAGACCTGCTTTTTCTTTGTCAGACTTGGGGGAGAAAGCGATTTCCGTTTCGGCTGTGCAGTACAAATGCTGTTGCCGTTTGCCGATAAATGACGGGTTACCCAGTTCCATAATGGTTTCGGGTTTTAATTTCAATGTCAAACCGCTTTGTTTCGACAACGAGAATGAACTGCTGTCGATGGTCCGCATGAAAAGCAGCGCCGGATCCAAACTTTTTTCAAATGTTAATGTATACGCGAAATTGCCTGCTTGCGGAAGAGCGTCTTTTTGTTTTACCTCTTTAAAATTTGCAACGTATTCATACTTAATGTCTTTGCTGGCAGGGTTAATGACCGGCCAGTCGTTTTTCCATTCAACAGGCGCGATGAAAGTTTCACGACCTGTGTTGTAATAATTTCCCTCATATGGCCTTACTGCGAGAAAAATAGCGTAAGTCTTGCCATCAGGCCCGTCCACAAACTGTGCGTGTCCGGCCGAAGTGATCGGGTCTTTCCGGTCGTCGGGCAAGCCTTTTTGGGTCAGGATCGGATTATTTTCGTAAGGAACAAATGGCCCCCAAACCGACTTGCTGCGGAAAACGACTTCGGTATGGTTGACGGATGTCCCGCCTTCTGCGGCATACAAATAATACCAGCCGTTTCTTCTCATAATGTGCGGCGCTTCGATCCAAACGGGCTTTTTGCTCAGATCCACGCCACCATTCACCAGCTGTTTCTCTTCCCCGATCACTTTTAATGTAACCGGATCGATTTCATAAATGCGGATCGTTCTATGGCCTGAGTACAAGGGTTTTCTGTCCGGCGCATCGCTGTTATAAATAATGTAGGCTTTGTTGTCCTCATCAAAAAACAATGAAGGATCTATGCCGCGCGCTTGCGGGACACGAATGGGGTCGCTCCACGGACCAGCGGGATTCTTGGCAGTAACCACAAAATTCCCGTCATGATCAATGTCCGTACAAGTGACATAATAAGTGCCATTGTGATAGCTGATGGCGGGTGCGAACAATCCTCTTGTTAATTTTTCACCCATAAAATCCATCTGGGAAGGCCTGTGAATGACATTTCCGATCTGCTTCCAGTTTTTAAGGTCTTTGCTGTGAAAAACGGGAATGCCTGGGAAATAGGAAAATGTAGAGTTGACGAGATAGTAATCCGTGCCAACCTGAACCACGCTTGGATCCGGGTAAAAGCCTGTTAATATCGGGTTGACCAGCGTAGTGGTTTGCGCGGAGACAAGCTGAGCGAAGCATATGAATGCAATCAGCACTGCGGAGAAAAATTGCTTTATCATTTGATAAATTTAATCCGATTCAATTTTGATAAACTATTGACCAACAAACACATACACCTTTCCAGCCTGCGTAGGAATATCATAAAGGAACGTTTGCTTCACATCCGGGGAAGACAGATTTGCCTTTGGAGACAACACAGCCGCGGCCACTTCGTCGCTATGATAAAATGCATTCGAATTTTGCCCGGAAGCCATTTTAACCGGCTTACCATTCGCAGTTTTCAACTGGTTAGGCGCGCGCAGCCGCAGGTTTCCGCCGAGCTTGGACCTCACTTCGACCTTCGTTAATTTGCCATCTTTCCATTGCATATCCACAACCTCAAACCCACCTTGCGCGAGCAGTCCGCTAATGCTGCCCGCCTGCCAAACATCAGGCAATGCGGGAAGTAAATGCACGGCACCGTCGGCACTTTGCATGAGCATTTCGGTAATGCCGGAAGTGCAGCCAAAATTGCCGTCGATCTGAAAAGGCGGGTGTGCGTCGAAGAGGTTATTGTAGGTGCCGCCTCCGTCTTTGGTCGTGCCGAGCGGAGAAAGCTGATTTTTGATCAATGTAAAAGCGTGGTTGCCGTCCTGCAATCTGGCCCACCAGTTTACTTTCCAACCCATGCTCCATCCGGTCGAGACGTCGCCGCGGTGCAGCAATGTGGTCCGGGCGGCTGCAAATAGCTCCGGTGTGCGATAGGCTGAAATCTGGTCTGAGGGAAAAAGGCCGTACAAGTGTGACACATGGCGGTGATGATCGTTCGGATCATCCACATCGTCGAGCCATTCCTGCAACTGCCCATGCTGGCCCACATGCATAGGAGGCAACCGTTTGCGCATTTGTCTGAGCGTATCGGTGAATGCAGCGTCTTTTTTCAATATCTCCGCAGCGCGGATTGTGCTGCTGAAAACGTCAAATGCGATCTGGTTATCCATGGTTGTTCCCGCATCCAATGACGATCCTTCATGGGCGGCTGGCGCATTTTCAGGAGAGCTTCCCGGGTTTACGACAAGCCAGTGATATTTAGGGTGTTCTATCAAGAAATCAGCATAAAAAGTCGCTGCGCCTTTGAGTACGGGATATATTTTAGCCAAATAAGCATTGTCGCCGTGATACAGATAATGTTGCCACAAATGCTGGCTCGTCCAGCCGCCGCCTGCGATCCACATGCCCCAGAATGCGCCGTCGATCGCGCCTGTTGCGCGCCAGATATCGGTGTTGTGATGCGCCATCCAGCCTCTGGCTCCGTACATGGTTTTGGCCGTTTCCTTTCCAGTTTGCGCCAGCTCTTCCACCATTTTCAGAAAAGGCTCGTGCAGTTCGCTCAGGTTTGCGCGTTCTGCAGGCCAGTAATTCATCTGTGCGTTAATGTTGATCGTGTATTTGCTATCCCACGGCGGCATCATTTTGTTGTTCCAGATCCCCTGCAAATTAGCAGGTTGCCCGCCCGGCTGCGAACTTGAAATGAGCAAGTAACGTCCGTATTGATAGTAAAGCGTAACCAGTTCAGGATCATTTACATTGCGAAAGTTTTTCAGCCTTTCATCAGTCGGTAATTTGCCAACATCCGTTGTGCCCAGATCAAATTTGACGCGTTTGAAGTATTTTTGATAGGCTGCAATGTGCGGGTTCAGAATGTTCGCATAGGATTTTAAAAATGCCTTATCCAAATACGAAGCCGCAAGCGCATTTTCGTCCCCAGTCACATCCTGGTAATTCTTAAAATTGGTGGCGATGGAAACATAAATGGTTGCCGCATTGGCTCCTTTCACGATTAATGCGGTGTCGCTGGCTGATATGCTGCCACCTTCGGTTTTGATCCTGGAAATTCCCTTGAACCGGACCATTCCCTTCACACCTTCGTGATCAGCAGCTGTTCCGGCAATGGTAAGGTCCTTGGAAGGCGTCGTTTTGATCTGCTTATTAATGTGTAGCGAAGAAAATGAAGCGCTGAACGAAAGCTGGCCTGGCTTGTCAGCTGTGAGCCGGATCACAATAACCCGGTCTGGAAATGAGGCCAGAACTTCCCGCGAATAATTAACGCCTTCAACCTGATAAGTGGTTTTAGCGACTGCGCGTTCAATGTCTAGCTCGCGGTAATAATTGGTATAATTTTCATGGCCGGGAAATGTCAAATGCAGTTCGCCGAGCGGCTGGAACATTTGTCCGTGAGACTTTTTGGTAATGATGGCCTTATTAGCCAGTTGTTCAGCTTCTTTTTGTTTTCCGTCAAAAATCAGCTTCCGTATCTCAGGCAATGCGGCCAGCGCGGCCGGGTTATCATTGCGATTAGGCCCGCCCGACCATAATGTATGCTCATTGAGCTGGATGGTTTCAATCGCCACATTCCCGTACACCATTCCGCCCAGTCTGCCGTTTCCCACCGGCAATGCGTTTTCCCAGGTTTTACCGGATGGTTTATCATACCAAAGCTTTTGTACGCGCGGCGTCTGTGATTGACCAGTAAATGCAAACGCCAGAAATAACAGGCAGAAAAGTCCCCTCATATGCACGCTTAATTTGATTCGCTAACGTGTCAAAGTGACACTTTACTAAGTACAATGCTATAATACTTTTAATAAAAAACAAAATTTTTTCCTGATAAAATGATTAGGTAGCGGGCCGCTTCTCTTTTTGATAATAGCTGCCTGTTTGTTCGCCTGGAACACACAATAACCAAAATGACGCAACGCACCCCCAAGTTTGGCATAATCGGCACCCGTTTGTATCGCTAACTCTTCACACCTTTGTAACCAACATATCAATCACAAAAAATCCAGAACGAAATGGAAACCTTAGCTCAAAAAATTACCGTTGAATCGACCGTCAATGCGCCGATCACAAAAGTCTGGGAGCAGTTTAATGCGCCGGAACATGTCACTAAATGGTGCTTTGCATCGGACGATTGGCATGCGCCATTTGCAGAAAATGACTTGCAGACCGGTGGAAAGTTTAAAACGACCATGGCCGCGAAAGACGGCAGTTTCAGCTTTGATTTTGGAGGCGTCTATTCGAATGTTACACCGGAAAGCCTGATTGAGTACACCATGGAAGATGGCAGGACTGTGAAAGTGGTTTTTACCGATCACAACGGAAGTACCACAGTAACCGAAATTTTCGATGCTGAGCAAACCCATTCCGTCGAGATGCAAAAAGCAGGCTGGCAGGCAATTCTCGACAATTTCAAAAAACACGTAGAAGAAAATTGAGCGATATCCTGGTTACGCGGCAGCTATTCAGGCAGGCTATGAATGAATGGGGTTTGCTCTCGCGGTTGCTTATTCCCGGGAATGGAGAGGTTGTTGTTTGCTCCTGATATCACCGCACAATTGTACGGAATCGGACGTTTTAGATTACATATTAAACCCATATATTACTGATAAACAAATAGTTAAACCTACGGCATCTTTTTTTACTTCTGAGGTTATCCTTGTAACCTGAACAACATATTGAGATGCTTCAAAACTACATCAAGATCGCCTGGCGTAACCTTTGGAAGAACAAGACGTTTTCATCCATTAATATTTTTGGGCTCGCTATGGGGATAGCAGGAGCACTGATTATCGGTTTTCACATCAAACATGAGCTGAGCTATGACAAAGGCTTTTCAAAAGCGGACCGAATATACCGGGTCACGTTCGAAAGCAAAGGAGAGCAAATCCGTCACTGGGCCGCCACACCGCCTTCATTAGGTCCGTCGTTACAGCGCCAGTTCCCACAGATCGAACAGGGTGTGGGTTTCCACAGGCTGTTTCCCTATCAACTGCTTAGCTATTCCGGGTCAAAAGGAGAAGTGAAACGTTTCGAGGAAAAAGGCGGCCTGTTTGCCAATGCAGAGGTGATCAGCATGTTTGACCTTGTATTTGTAAGTGGTAATGCAAAAACGGCGCTCCATGAAGCCAATGCGATCATCCTCACCGAAGAAATGGCAGTCAAATACTTCGGAACGAATGATCCTTTGGGCCGGATCATCGTGGATGACCGCAACAAACTGCCGCTGAAAGTTACGGGTGTTATAAAAGCATTTGATTTTCCGAGCCACCTGCATTTCGACTATCTGGTTTCCATGCCAACGATTGATCGTTATTTGGACAAGAAAGCAATGGAGGATGTCGACTGGTCGGGATTCTATCACTATGTCATGCTTCGGAAGGATGCTTCCAAAGTTAAGGTCGAATCCGGCTTCCCGGCATTTGCCACCAGGTTTTACGCCCCCATGAGGGAATCTGAAAGCAAGATCCTCGCCACAAGACAGCTGCATTTGCAGCCTATCAAGGATATTCACTTGCATTCCAAGCTGGAAAAAGAAATGTCCGCGAACAGCGACATTACCTATGTCTATATTTTCGCCATCGCAGCCTTGTTTATTTTGCTGGTCGCGACCGTCAACTTCATTAACATTTCGACTGCGCTGGCATTCAACCGGATGAAAGAGATCGGGCTTCGCAAGGTGGTGGGTGCAACCAGGCAGCAGCTGATCCGCCAGTTTTTAAGTGAATCTTTTCTAATCACACTGCTGGCGAGCTGCCTGTCGGCACTGCTGTTTAAACTAAGTCTCCCTTTTTATAAAAATCTTACCGCTGACGGATTTGTATTCTCAGACCTTCTGACCCTGCCAAATCTGGCTATTATGGCGATAATGATGGTGATCGTCGCATTCTTTGCCGGGCTCTACCCTGCCTGGTTTGTGGCGCGCCTCAATCCAGTGGTTTCTCTGAAAGGGAAAAGAGTGCTGGGCCAGGGGGTTAATGCAGTAAGGAAAGGACTGATCATCTTTCAGTTTGTCGTTTCCGTATTTATGATTTTTAGCACCATTATCGTCTACCGGCAAATGCAGCTCTTCCACAATCGTAACCTGGGTTTTGATAAAGATCAGGTTATCAGCGTCACAATGTATGATCAGATGTGGGAAAAGTTTGGAGTACTGTCGGATCAAATGTCTAAAAATCCGGCTATCGCGAGTTTCGCAACAACCTCTACCCTTCCCGGCGAGCGGTTCGGAAACTATCCCGCTTCTCCCTTGCACAGAGCAACCGGGGAAGGCATTCCGGATGGCAGCAGGGTTTTATGGTCAAATGAAAAGCTGTTTGCCACGTTGGGGATCAAGCTTAAAGAAGGAAGAGCTTTTTATAACCAATTTCCTCAGATCAAAAATCCGGAATTCATATTGAACGAAGCGGCTGTAAAGGCCTACCGTCTTAAAAACCCGGTTGGAGAACCGTTTGTCACCGGTGCAGACACGGGTACGGTGGTTGGGGTGGTTCAAGACTTCAATTTTGCGTCCCTTCATTCCAAAGTAGAGCCATTGGTGATCCAGTACAATCCATATTGGGCAAATTATTTGCTGGTCAAAGTCAAAGGCGACCAGGTACAGCAAACACTTGAATTTCTTAAAAAACAGGTAACTACCCTCTCCCCTTCCAGCAAATTCACCTATTCATTCCTGGACGAAAATCTGGACAAACTCTACGCTTCTGAAAACCGCATGAGCCAGGTTTTCAAGGGATTTGCAGGATTGGCCATACTGATTTCCTGCCTCGGTCTGTTCGGATTGTCAGCGTATTCAGCAAAGTTGCGGACCAAGGAAGTTGGAGTCCGTAAAGTCCTCGGCGCATCGGTAAGCAGTGTGACGGTTCTATTATCCAGAGATTTCATCATTCTGGTTGCCATTGCGATCATAATATCACTGCCGCTCGCATGGTGGGTAATGGAAAAATGGCTGGATTCATTTGCATACCGGATCTCGGTTTCGTGGGACGTATTTATTCTAGCTGGCCTCTCGGCCCTGCTTTTGGCACTGGTTACCATTAGCTTTCAATCCGTAAAAACAGCGCTGATAAATCCCGTAAAGAATCTCAAAGTGGATTGAACCGGCGCAAAATCGGGGTGAATGCGGGGAATTTTGCGTTCCACAGATTTTGCGGGAACGGTTTTTATAATGCTCACCGACTTTAACTTTTAATTACAATTCATCACATTAAAACTATCAAAATGAAAAAGGTAATCTTAAGTGTATCATTATTTCTGCTAATCTCAGCAGGAAGTGCCTATGCGCAGTCGTCGGAAACGAAATCTCAGGGCACAACAAATCAAGGCTCAAGTTCAACGCAAGGTAGCGGAACGAATAAAAATGGTTCATCTACCAGCGGCACGAGTGGCAGCCAGGGAACCGGGACATCCGGAACTACCGGAACGTCAGGCACTAGCGGAACGTCAGGCACCAGCGGCAGCCAGGTTCAGGGAACCGGAACCAGCGGAACATCTGGTACTACAGGAACCAGCGGCAGCCAGGAGCAGGGCTCAGGAGCTACTGGAACATCAGGTACTTCCGGAACATCAGGTACTTCCGGAACATCGGGCACATCAGGTCAAACTAGTGGCAGCCAGGTACAAGGAACCGGAACCGGAACATCGGGAAGTACCGGAACATCAGGCTCAACAGGAACCAGCGGAACATCGGGTAGTACCGGAACGTCAGGAACCAGCGGAACGTCGGGCAGTACCGGAACGTCGGGAAGTACCGGAACATCAGGAAGCTCCAATAGCAGCACAGGAACCAGCGGTACGTCTGGAGCCGGCACATCTGGAACTTCCGGTAGTCAAAGCTCTGTCGGTCAGGGATCCGGAACATCGGGTACCTCGGACGACAGTTCCAAAAAGTCTAAGAAACGGAAAAATAAGAAAAGTGGAAATTCCGGAAGTGGCGCAGGAGCAAACGAGTAAAAGCAGATAATTCACAGACATAAGAAAGCCCGGCCACAGATTTGTGGCCGGGCTTTCTTATGTCTGTGACTGAAACTAAATAATGTCTGTGACCGATAAGTCGCACAACCACAGCATGCACCTATTGATATGAAACCCGGTATATCACCCCATTTGTATCGTCCGAGAACAGCAGTGATCCGTCTTTGTGTACGGTCACACCAACCAGCCGACCGAAATGCGCCTTGTTGTTATTGATCGTAAATCCTGTCACAAAATCATCAAACCGCACCGGCTTGCCATTTTCAAAATGCAGGCGTACGATCTTGTAACCTACCGGCTGGCTGCGGTTCCACGAACCCCGCATTGCGACGAACGCGTCGTTTTTATACTCACCCGGGAACATACTTCCCGAATAGAAAGCCATGGCCATTGGCGCTGCGTGGGCCTGATACGTCAAGGTCGGAAGCGTCGTTTTTTGAAGGTATTGCTGATAGGTGGTATCGCCCTGTGGCCTGTCGCCCGGATTGTACTTGCCTTCTCCGTAAATGTACGGCCAGCCATAATCCGCTCCCTGCCGGATCTGATTCACTTCTTCCTTTTGTTCATTATCGCCCAGCCAGTCAATGCCGTGGTCCATTCCCCATAGCTCGTTTGTTTCGGGATGCCAGCCGAAACCAATTGTGTTGCGCAAGCCTTTTGCAATTACTTTTCTGTTCGATCCGTCTTCCTCGGCACGCAGCATCGTGGCATTTTCGGGATTGGGTTCCGGGCACGAATTACAGGTACTGCCCACGGACAGGTACATTTTATTATCGGGACCAAATGCAAGGGTGCGATTGGGGTGCTGGCCGCCGTCTGGCAGATCGTCGATGATCATTTTGGGCAATCCCAAAGTACCGTCCGGGTTAATGTCGGCGACATATACCTCATTGACGGCTGCCAGGTACATTTTCCCATTGTGCATGGTCAATCCATGTACTTGCTTGATGGTGGCAACCGTTTTGGTGTTTTCGGACACCCCGTCACCGTCGGCATCGGTAAGCATCATGACAATGCCTGCTTCTCTGTCTGAGGCATAAATGTGCCCGCTCGCATCTGCTACCAGGATTCTTGGCTTGCCTAGTTTGTCCGCAAATTTATTGATCTTAAAACCGGCAGGAACCCGGAGCTGGGCAATGTTTGCGTCCGTTGAAGGCTGCACGGCCGGATAGAAGACATAGTTTTCGATCTGTGCAGATGTTGCCTCCTCATCCGTTTCCGGTATAATGGAGTCCCAGAAATTGTCCCCATCCTTACAGCCGACGACGAATAAGGCCGATAATACGGTCACCGCAGACGCCATTTTCAGTGCCCCGCTTAATGAATAACGCTTTTTCATGATTTCCTTTTTGTTGATGAGATGATATATATCCCTGTAAACTTACAGGATGAAGAAGCCGCGCGTTTTTAAAAAGCTGTGCCAACAGTGACCTGTCCAAAACTTGGTACGATTTTGGACACAACAAGAGGCAGCCTAACCCATTACACGTTTATGGACCGTGAGTTATACATTGTCGACGACAGCCCCGACCATCAGTTTCTGCTTTATAAGTTAATCAAGGGTATGGAAATGCCTTATCTGGTTAAATTCTTTGAAAATGGCCGCTCACTTCATAAACACCTGCAGCAATTGAGCCGGTCAGAAGATCATGCTCGGTTTCCCGACTTGCTTGTACTGGATTTGAATATGCCCGCCATGAACGGCATTGAGTTGCTCAGGCTATTGCGACAGCCGCCATTAGCAAGCCATCCTCGGATTAGTACACTCCCGATTGTAGTTATGAGCAATGATATTTCTCCCACCCAAATGCATCAATGCTACCAGGCCGGCGCCAATGCAGTAATCGTTAAGCCTTTAAGTGTAACTGTAATGAAAAATACAATTCAGTCGATCTGCAAATTCTGGATGAACTAGCAGCAAAAGGTTTATACGAAGCGTCACAAGGCAGCAGGAACGATTTTAGTGCGTCGAGAAATTGAGATTGCCCATACTGAGTATAAGAATGCGCTTATTGTACCCGCACGTCGAATTTATTGTGGATCAAAAGTTTACACCTCAAAAACAAAATACAACCAATGCAAAAAGAAATCTACCTGGTTGAAGATTCGTCGGATTTCCGCCAACTCATCAGGACCATCTTCAACCGCTTTTTACCAACTTACAACATCCGGTCCTTTCAGGGCGCGCAGGAGTTATACCAGTACATGGTGCTCCAATCGGCGGATGATTATGCGGGCAGACGTCCCGCGCTGATCATACTCGATCTGAAAATGCATATGATAGATGGCTTCGAGCTACTGAAACTGGTTCGCCAGACACCACCCAACGCAACCACCGAGTGGAACGTGATCCCGGTAGTCATGCTCAGTGCGGCGGCCAATCAGGAGGATATCAACAAATGTTACCAGGCGGGCGCAAACTCATTTTTCGTGAAGCCCATCGACTTTGAAGAATTGAGAGAATTGCTGGCAACGATCTGCCGCTATTGGGTCGATTACAATTGCCTTGCATCCGCTACTCCCAGCTCGACCAACAGTCACGCCGCTTTTTAATGCCTTTGGGACAAACAGACTTTTGTCCGAGGTAATGGCACGTATATTTCAAGTATTTGCATTCCAAAACAGGAACGTGCAAGATTGGTTTTTCAGTACTTTTCGTGCTTCTGGACCGGGAATGCTGTAAAAAACAATCTAATGGAAAAAAGAAATATCATTGTCATGGGAGCCTCTACCGGCGGTTTCGAGGCATTTAAGAGGGTTATTGCTGATCTTCCGCCTGATCTTGAAGCGGCTATTTTTATAGTCTGGCACATGTCACCTACCATCCGGGGCATGCTTCCGCAGGTATTTAATAAAATCAATGCAATTCATGCCGCCCACGCGGTGGATGGCGAACCGATTCTGATGAACCGCATTTATGTGGCCCCGCCCGATCACCACATGCTGCTGGAGCACGGAACTGTACGTGTAACCCACGGCCCGAAAGAAAATCGCTTTCGCCCCGCCGTCGATCCCCTTTTTCGTTCAGCAGCCTATGCCTATCAGAACCGTGTGATCGGCGTCGTGCTATCCGGTGCCCTGGATGACGGGACAGCGGGTTTATGGACGATCAAATACCGGGGAGGCATTGCCATCGTACAAGATCCAAAAGATTCCCAGGTCCCCTCGATGCCCGAAAGTGCAGTCAGTCAGGTAAGTATTGACTTCACGGTCCCGCTAACCGAAATGGGCTCGCTACTATCCAGATTGGCCAGCGAGCCTGCCGGTGAAACAAAACAGGTAACCAAGGGAGAAGATGAAAAGACAAAGGCAGAGATCCGGATCGCGGCTGAGGACATTACGGAAGGCATCCGCATCATGGATCATGGACAATTAAGCCCATTTACATGTCCGGATTGCCACGGTGTGCTTACTTTGCTGAAAGATGGCGATATTAGCCGTTTCCGCTGCCATACCGGTCACGCCTACTCTGCCGACGGGCTATTGACCGCCATTATGGAGAAGGTCGAAGACGACCTTTATAGTGCGATTCGCGGAGTAGATGAAAGCATTATGCTACTTAATCATGTGGGTGACCATTTTGCAGAAGCGAACCACGCGGGACTTGCAGCAAGGTATTTTCAGCAGGCTCAAAAGGCAGGACAGCGGGCCGAGCTAATGCGGCAGGCTGCGCTGTTGCGCGCGCAATTAACGATGGAGGATATGATGCAGCTGGACGAAGAAATAGATTGAATACGCATTTGGAATAGACTATCTATTTAAATATATAGATATAAAATTAGAGTTATAACCCTGAAAACAGTAGCAGTACGTGGGCAAGAAACATTCAGAAAAAGAAGAAACCAAAGAGATACCGGCTGCGATCGAAGAGGGAAAACAAACTCTTATTGTCGGCATTGGAGCCTCAGCAGGCGGTGTGGAAGCATTGGTAGAGTTTTTTGAACAGGTAACCGTCAATTCCGGAATGGCGTATGTGGTCATACTGCACCTATCGCCGGATTATGACAGCCGGTTAACTGAGATCCTCAGGCAGGTTTCGTCCATTCCCGTCACCCAGGTCACTGAAAATGTTAAGATTGAGGCTGACCACGTGTATATTGTGCCGCCTAACAAACATTTGCAAATGCGGGACGACATTATCAACGTTTCGCCCAACATCCGTCAGGAAGAACGTCGCGCACCCGTGGACATTTTCTTCCGCTCTCTCGCCGAATCACATGGCCGGATGGCTGTCGGAGTGATCTTGTCAGGCACAGGCGCGAACGGGTCCATGGGGCTAAAACGGATCAAGGAGAACGGCGGCGCCGTTTTTGTCCAGAATCCGAGAGAGGCCGCATTCAATGAAATGCCGCGTCACGCAATCGCCACCAACCTGGTCGACGACATTCTTCCGGTGGCCCAGCTTCCGGAAAAGCTTGTCTCATACCAAAATAGCCTGGGAAAAGTCTCAATCCGGGTAGACCCCGGGATGCGTCCCGACAGTGAACAGCAGGCTTTGCGTGAAATATTCGCCCATTTGCGCCTGCGCACCGGGCACGACTTTTCCAATTACAAACGGCCGACGCTGATGCGCCGTTTTGAGCGGCGTATCAGTGTCCGCAACCTACCCGACCTTCCGGCCTATGTTACCTTTTTACACGAGAATCCCGACGAGGCCCAGGCGCTGCTAAAAGACCTGCTGATATCGGTAACCAACTTTTTCAGGGACAGTAAGCCTTTTCAGGCATTGGAGGATGATATTCTCCCTACGCTCATTCGGGAAAGATCAAATGACGTGATCCGGATCTGGGTGGCGGGTTGCGCCACGGGAGAGGAGGCTTACTCGCTAGCCATGCTGATGGCAGAAAAGACCATGGATGTGCTTGATGCGCCAAAAGTGCAGATCTTCGCGACCGATATCGACGAAGCCGCCATTGCCATCGCACGGGAAGGCCGCTATACCCTGAATGATGCCGCAGACATACCAGCCGACCGGCTGCGACAGTTTCTGGTACCGGATGGCGATGATTTCAGGGTACGCCAGGAAATTCGGGAAATGGTGCTTTTTGCCCATCATAATGTACTAAAAGATCCACCGTTTTCACGAATAGACCTTGTCACCTGCCGCAATTTGTTGATCTATTTCAACAGTGCGGCGCAGGAGCGGGTAATGGAAACGTTCCACTTTGCTTTGAGACCGGGAGGTTACCTGTTGCTCGGACTCTCCGAGACAACTGACGGGGCCGGTGATCTGTTTGCCCCGGTCAGCCGCGAGAACCACATTTACCAGAGTCGCCCCGTTTCAATCCGTTCCTACCCCGTCCCGGAAAGCAACTTCCTGGTGCCGGCGGGTAGAAGGCTTGTTTCAGAAAACAGCTCATCCAAAGAGAGCAGATCACTGCAGAGCAGGCTCAACTTCGGAGATCTGCATCAGCAACTTCTGGAAAGATATGCCCCGCCATCCATCATCGTCAATGAAGATTACGACATTCTGCACCTGTCCGAACGGGCGGGAAAATACCTCCATATTGCTGGCGGCGAGCCTTCCAAAAACCTGCTGAAACTGATCCGGCCGGAATTGCGACTGGAATTGAGGACTGCATTCTATCAGGCCGTTCAGCAAAAAAGCAACGTAGAAGCTCCGAACCTCAACGTAAGGATCGACGACAGAATGCAGACCCTGACGCTACATGTGCGTCCGGTGCTGGATGAAGACAACATTGCGGGGAGCGACCCGGCCCGCGGTTTGCTACTGGTTATCTTTGAACCAACCGGACAACATACCGAACCGACGACCAGCATACTTGCTTCCGAGGAGCCCATGGCGCGGCAACTGGAAGAAGAACTGGTCCGTCTCAAGGCGCAGCTGCGTACATCGAGCGAACAGCATGAAACCCAGGCCGAGGAGCTGAAAGCTTCCAACGAAGAGTTGCAGGCGATCAACGAAGAATTGCACTCAGCGGCTGAGGAACTTGAAACAAGCAAGGAAGAACTGCAGTCGATAAATGAGGAACTTACGACAGTAAACCAGGAACTTAAAGTAAAACTGGAAGAGATCTCGATCACGCGGAACAACCTGCAAAACCTGATCAACTCCACTGATCTCGCGACACTCTTTCTGGATCGCAGCCTGAGGGTTATCCTGTTTACCCCGGCGGCCCGAAGCATTTTCAACCTGATCCAATCGGACAGTGGCCGACCCCTCACCGACATCACCAACCGGCTCGACGATAACGACCTGCTACGGGATGCCGAAGCGGTACTAGAAAAATTACAGCCCGTCGAGCGCGAGGTAAAGACCAGCGACGGACAGTTGTTCCTGATGCGGGTGTTACCATACCGTACTGCCGAAGACCGCATTAACGGCGTTGTGCTGACCTTTGTCGATATTTCGCGGCGCAGGGCAGCGGAAGAAGCTGTCCGCCAGTCGGAAGAGCGTATGCGGCTTGTGTTCGACAGCGCAAAAGACTACGCGATCTTCACGTTCGACCTGCAACGTAAGATTTCAAGCTGGAGTCCCGGTGCGCATAGCATTACCGGTTATTCCGAATCAGATGTGCTGGGTCATACCAGCGATATTATTTTTACGCTTGAAGACAGACAAAACGGCATTCCGGAACTGGAAGAGCAGACTACACTTAATCAGGGGCGGGCCATTAATGAGCGCTGGCATCTGCGTAAGGATGGAACCCGGTTCTGGGGTTCCGGTTCGGTGTCGCCACTGAAAGACGTTCAGGGCAAACTACTCGGATTTGTGAAGATCATGCGTGACCTGACCGAGCATCGTGCCGCCGAAGAAGCAAAATCTTTTCTGGCAGCCATCGTCGAATCTTCACAGGATGCGATCATGACGGTCAATTTTGAAGGAGTAATCACAAGCTGGAATGAGGCCGCCCATGACTTGTATGGCTATTCAGCCGCTCAGGCAGTTGGAAAGCCTCTGACTATGCTGACCTTGCCGGCAGATCTGGACCAGTTGCTGAAAGACACCGAGAATATCAAAGTTTCCCAGAAAGTCGAAATCTTTGACACCATCCGGGTCAACAAAAACGGTGCGGAAATGCATTTGGAGGTGGTTATGTCTCCTGTAAAAAATAAATCCGGAAAGGTAATCGGTGTTTCTACGATTGCCCGCGACATCACTTTGCGGAAGCAGTCCGAGTATGCAGAGGCCCTCAAAAATCTGACCCTGCAGCAGCAAACCGAATTATTGGCCGGCACCGGCAGCTGGGAGTATAACCGGTCCACAGAAGAATTTATCTGGTCAGAAGGCATGTACCAATTGTTTGGCCTGCCGATAGGCGAACCCGTGTATACCGATATTTATGTGGATTTCACCCGCGGGGCCGAGAAGGAAGCGGCCCGGCGGTTTACCGATTGGCTCAGGGCTGGGACAGAAGCCATTGAACAAGTTCTGCGCATTCACGCCGGTGATGCTGTGAGATACTTGAAAATCAGAGGAGTGGCGCTAGCGAACGAAGGCGGGCCGCCCGTGAAAGCATTAGGGATCGACTGGGACATTACAGACCAGGTGCTGGCGCAGGAACAGATCCGTCAAAGTGAGGCCCAGCTCAGGACACTTGTTGAGAACACGCCCGATGTGATTACGCGCTGGGACAACGACCTTCGTCTGCTTTTTGCTAACAGCGCCTTCATAGGCAAATCGGGCGAACCGCTTGAAAACCTCCTTGGCAAAACCAATGCCGAAATGGGACAGCCAGAGGACAGTACCGGTTCCTATATGGAAAAGCTCCGGCAAACGTTCGAAACCGGTCAGCCGCAGGAACATTACAACCGGTTTCCAACACCAACCGGCAGATTTGAATATTACTCCAGAATGGTCCCTGAGCGCGGGCCCGACGGCTCGGTCCAAAGTGTACTTGCAATTGCGCGGGACATTACGGAACTGCAAAGTGCCCAGCAGCAGACACGTCAGCTTGCTGAAAACCTGCAGGCGGTGCTGGATGCCTCGCCAGCCTGCATTGGCCTCCTGAAAGCCGTACGTGCTGGCGCGGATGGCAGTTTAGTGACCGGGTTTAAGCTTGCGGTAGGAAACCAGAAGCTGGCCGAGTTCTTCGGCCAGCCGCTCCACGAGTTGCTTGGCAAACAAGCGGATCATTTTGACACTTTGCTGTGGGGACCCGAGACGCATGATTTTCTGATGCAGGTTTACCACGATAACGAGCCACGTTACGATGAAAAGTACCTGACCACCGATGGGCAGGAGCGCTGGCTCGCAGTAGCCATCAGCCGGCAGGACGACGGCGTGGTACTGACCGGGCTCGACATCACACAGTTAAAAGAAGCCCAGACTCAGCAGCAGTTCTGGCTAGGCGAATTGGAAAATGCCAGTCAGAGCGCGGAGTCTGTGGCGCATCTTCGCGACGCGCTGAAAGAGCGCGGGGAATTGCTCAGGTCTGCATCGCATGATCTGCGCGGGCAGGTTGGAGTGATCGCTTCCGCCGCCCAGCTCCTGGGAATGGCCGGCAGCGAGGCAGACAACAATATCCTGATCCAGATGATCCAGCGCAATACCCAGCAAATGACCCAGCTCATGAGCAGCCTGCTGGATTTTGCCCGGTTGGAAGCTGCGCAGGAAGTAATCCACGTCAGCCGTTTCGATCTGGCAGGACTTTTGCTTGAGTTGGCGGAAAATACGCAGCCTTTCGCTACGGAGCGCGGATTGGCGCTGAATGCGCTGGGGCCGACAGAGATGGAGGTTGAAAGTGATCCGGTACAAATCCGGCGGATCGCGCAAAATTTGCTACTGAATGCTTTGAAATATACCGATATGGGCGGAGTGACGATCAACTGGGAGAAGGACGGCATGGGATGGTCTTTCAAAGTGGTCGATACCGGACCGGGCTTACCTGCCAAGTTACTTGCCCGGTTAAGGGGCGAGTTTCAGGAGCCGGCGGAAGGTGAAGTGGTCATTACGCCGGGCCGCTCCGCGGGCGAAGGCATTGGTCTCGCCATTGTCACCCGCCTCTGCACATTGCTCGGTGGCCGGCTGGAAGTTGACAGCCATCCGGATGAGGGCACGACGTTCAGGATTAGTTTTTTGAATGAATAAATGATTAAATGACTGAATGAGCGAATCCCCATATATGCAAAACCGGCACCTGATTTACCTGGTAGACGATGATGCTGACTATCGATTTTTAGTCCAGCAGGTATTTAAAATGTTCTTACCGCAGCATCAGGTGCGGTTTTTCGCCGATGGTTCTGAACTCGCCGACGCAATGGACTTGATTGCGGATGAAAATCCGGTTAAGCCCCGTGTAATCATTCTGGACATTGATATGCCGGGGCTAAATGGGTTTCAGACACTTTCGAAACTGAGACTTCATAACTATTGGCAAAACGTACCTGTGCTCATGATGACCAACCGCGATCAGGCCGAGTTCCGGCAGGAAAGCCTTCGTCTGGGAGCGGATGGGTTTTCGCTCAAACCTGTCGACCTGCATCAAATTAAAGCAGTCATGACTGACATATACGCACACGAAGGCGACTTCACCACATTCCCCGGACTGTCCAAGTAATGGATCGGTAAATCCCGGACTTCGCATCACCATTTCCTACATTATCCTCCCCTCCCGGGAAGGATTGAGATCGTTGCATGGCGATCGGCCTCATTCTGTTCGGCAGACTGTAGAACTGATGTCTGTACGAATCCGCTTCCCGGGCGATCCTACTCGTTTGCTGGCACAATTTTTATTATCACCGCCAACCCACGCATTAACGAAACTTTAAGACTACGCATGAAAAAATTGATCTCCACGGCGATGGTCCTGATGGCCATTCCCACATCCGCCGCATTTTCACAAATCGTTTCTACTCATCCAGGTCAAAGTGAAATAGCCTTGCAAAACCACGTCTCAACCACGGATACCACTACCCTGCTCAAACGGGCAGGAGGCATGGGAGAACAATGGTACGATAACCCGGAAATTACAAATAATACAGTCCCGGCCACCACCCGAAAATGGACGTACGACAGGCCGGCGCCAGCGCCCAAATCTATGGAACAACTATCGGGCAGCAGACTTGATATCGGCCGTGCCAGGCGCGAAAACATGGAGACTATGAAATTCGGCTCGGTCCCGAGGAAATAGCGCATGGTCTCCTCCACTGGCATAATTTTTATAAACCCCTGCCGACTTAACAATCATTCTTTCGTACCGGGGTTCTCAATCTCCTTCATTTTTTATCAAATCAAAAACCAAGTTCAATTAAACCAATCAAACAATTATGAAAAAGCTGTTACTACCATTCGGTTTCGCATGCATTCTTTTTACTGCCTCATCCTGTACTGACCACGAAGTGGACGGTATGCTGTCACGCACCGACCGCGATTTTATGATCAAGGCGGCAGATAGCAATCTCTTCGAGATCAAGGCTGGCGAAATGGCTACCGGCAAAGCGGTTGTGGACTCCGTCCGCCATTATGGCGAGCACATGGTTACCGATCATAGCAAGGCAACCGCCGAGATGATGGCACTCGCTCACAAAAAAATGCTCGATCTGCCCGAGATGCTTTCCATGGACAAACAGAAAAAGCTGGACAGTCTGGCTATGATGAATGGTATGGCATTTGATTCGCTATATATGACGATGATGGTGAAATCACACATTGAAACCATTGATCTTTTTCAAACAGAAACAACACTGGGCGATGATCCCGAAGTGAAATCTTTCGCAGCCGGAAAACTTCCGACACTGCACCACCATTTGGAAGAAGCCATTGAGCTGAAAGAATGGCTTTGGTAGATAACCGCATTCCTATGTTTAGAAACCTCATGATTTGGGTAGCAGCCTGTTCGCTGCTGGCCGGATGTGCCACCAAGCAGCTTAGCCGCTCGGACCGTCGAAAGATCGAAGGAAAAACCTTCGTGATCACCGGCGCTTCGAGTGGATTCGGTCGCGGTGTCGCGACGCGGCTCGGCGGGTACCACGCCAATGTGGTACTCGCCGCCCGCCGGGGTGACGTCCTGGATTCCGTCGCCGACGACGTCCGGAAGGCAGGAGGAAAAGCACTCGTGGTCGTTACAGATGTTAGTAAACAGGAAGACATTCAGCGGCTGGCCGATGCGGCGGTGGGTGCATTTCAGCTTGTCGATGTCTGGATCAATAATGCAGGGGTCGGCGCCATCGGGCGTTTTGAAGACGTACCTGCCGACGATTATTCCAGGCTCATTGACATCAACTTAAAAGGTGTTGTTTATGGAAGCCAGGCCGCATTGAAACTGTTTAAATCGCAGGGACATGGCAAGCTGATCAACACCGGTTCGGTAGAAAGCGAGGTTCCGCTGGCCTACCACGCAACCTACGGCTCCACAAAAGCAGCTGTGAGAGCGCTGGGTAATGTGCTCCACCAGGAACTCCGGCTGAGCGGTCAGCTGAAACATACCAAAGTGGTAACTATAATGCCCTGGGCGGTAGATACTCCTTTTTGGGGACATGCCGCCAATTACAGCGGTGGCACAGCCCGAATGGCAGCTATGGACGGACCCGAGAAAGTGGTAAATGCGATCATCTTTTCATCGCTTCACCGTAAAAGGGAACTGCCGGTTGGCTGGAAAGCCCGTGCTTCCTATATATCACACAGGCTGCTGCCCCATTTTACCGACCGCGTCTCTGCGAATATTGCTCACCGCTATCAGATCCGGACAGCGCCGCCGGCACCACCTACATCCGGCGCAGTGTTCACGCCCATGCCTACCGGCCAAGGCGTCGACGACGGCGTGCGGGAACGGATGAAAGCAGAAAACAAGCAACGAAAAGATTAGCAGATACGAGGGCCATCACGCAACGTATATAGCAAAGCGTTGACGTGGAAAACTGTCTTTTCTCATTAAATTCCAGTGTCCCATTTAGTTTGGCTTCGCTTGTGGAATGCTTTTTATAATACGCAGCACTTTATTTTATTAACCATTAAATTAAGAGTTATGGAAACGACAAATGAAACATTCAAAGAAGGGCCGGTGGCCACAACGATTGAAGAGCAAACTGCCAAGCTACCCTCCGACCTGTTTTTGTGGACATCGCTCGCATCAATGGGCGTATCACTGGCTTTCAAACTGATGGGCCGTAAACATACCGCTCTTTTTATTGGTCAATGGGCTTCTCCTTTTCTGCTCCTCGGGATCTACAACAAGATCGTTAAAACGCAGGGGCACGACTAATGTCTCCCGACATGTTTGGCTGGCAACTAATTTCCCGCTGAACGCAGTACCGGTTTCTTAAGGCATGTCTCATCAGGCTTTATGAAACCGGTTTTCAAGCCTGAATGCTTCCCCGGCATTTTAAGAATGAGAACCGGAAGGTCGCAACGATCTCGCATTAACCTCAGAAACACCATGGAATTTTCACCTTTGCCCGGCCACGCTCATTTTTATCCGCAGCTTAATCATGCAATCCGTGCTGAACAGCAAATCAGCAGGATCATTCCCCACCTGGTCCAGGCCGTTTGGTCCGGGCAGCTTTCAAGAACCCTCCAGCAAGCATTGTCGATGTCGGAGCAACATCAGCTGAGACTAGCCGAATTTTGCATTATGCCAGGAGAAACGGAAAACGCTCCCGCAGATCTTGAAAGCAGGATTATGCACAGTTTACACAGCCAGCAACGTGGGAGCATCAAAGATCTCTCCCTAACCCTGCTCTTTGCCAAAGCCGTCCAGCATAAAATAAGTTGTTACGAAGGCGTATTAGACCTGGACGATCAGGGAAGTTTGACAGACCTTAAAAATGTGGTTGGGGAAGCTTTATCGGATGATTTGGCCACCGATCTGTTTTTACAGGAACAGGCTGAGCGGTTTGTCGCGCGGGAATATGCGCACGGAGCTACGGCGTAATAGGCTTGTCACCTACCAACCCTCTTTTCAGGAATTTTGCCCTGCGCTGACCTCGTAAACCGAGGTGGCTTAACCGCCTTCGACCAGAACTGGATCAGGTTTTCGAAATAGAATCGCCAGCCGGTCACGTCCAGAGGCTTCACCAGGTAAGCGTTCGCCTGGCCGCGGTAACAATCGTCTACATCCCTGCTGCTATCGGAATACGTAAAAATGACGATCGGGATATTTTGAAGATGATGGTCGTGCATGGATTTCCGGAGATTGGCCAGCAGCTGCAATCCATCCTCGCGTTTGGGCAGGTACAGGTCCACCAGGATCATGTCCACGGCTGGAACAAAGCCCGGCAGTTCATCCTTTGCAAAAAGGGTCGCCCTTTCCTTTGTATTAAGCCGCACAAGCTGATACTTCATGGAACTGTTACGAATGGCGGTTTGCAAAAGAAACCAGTGATCGTCACTGTCTTCGACGACGATAATCGTTTTGCTGTCATCAAAATCCGATACCGGCGCAGTAGCCTGCCACCGGTAGTTGTTCAGGAAGCATAATGCAACTCCCCGCGCAAGCTGATCATATTCCTCGTACGAGACCGGCTTCACAATGAATGCATTCACACCAAGACTATAAGCCTGGGTGATCAGCGCCGAGTTGGTGGTGGTGGAGATCATAATGACCGGTATGTGCTCATATCTCGGGTCGCCTTTGAGTTTAGCAAGCATTTCCAGGCCATTAATCCTGGGCATATTCATGTCCATCAGGATCAGTTTCGGACCCATGGGTGCCCGGTCTAAAAAAGGAAAGAGATCGTCGGAGCGCTCTACGTCGACGAGCCTGATCGGGTTTACCGTCTTCACAAGTGCTTCCCGTACAAGCATACGGTCGTCTTCGTCGTCGTCTACCAGGAAAATTGTTTTATAAGAAGGCATTTCATGAAAGTTTATGGTTGGTCGTATTTCTATTCGATCCATAAAAGTGCCCCCAAGAAGTCACTGACTTCTGGGGGCATTTCATCATTCACTCAGTTGTGATTCTTAAAGCGCATCCCACATCATTTCTGCCATTTCCAGGTGGTGCTGAAGAGTTGGCAGCTTGCTGGAAGCCCATGTTTTCAACTCATTGTCGTCGCCCCCGGTAGACTCTGACTGAAACAGGCTGATCGTTTCCTGATGCGATGCCACCATCATTTTTGTATACATCGTATTGAATGCAGCGCCACTCACCGCAGAAAGACTGTCGATCTTCTGTTGTTTTGCAGCAGTCAATGTCGTTGGCATGGTAGCCTGCCTTTCACTCGCAAGTGCCATCAGTTCTTCATTGGCCTTCGTGTGATCGGTTATCATCATCTGCCCGAACGATTTCACGCTCATGGAATCCGAATGGATCATATGATTCATGGAATCACCTTTCGCGACGGCCAGCTGACCGGCTTTCACCTCAAACATTCCGCCATCGGCAGCATTCATAATAAAAGTCCTGTCCTTATCGGAAATCGTATTGGACATATCGTCTTCATCGTCATCCTTACATGCGGCTGCTACGAACATCATCGCGGCCAGCCAGATCATTGAATTTAACTTTTTCATAATTTTTACTTGGTTGAATTTTAGTTTGTTTGATTGGGTGCCGACATTAATAAAAATCATGCCTGCACCGTCCGACCGCCTTGCATCTGACCGGCATATGCCGGAACTGCGACTTAGGCTACCGAAGCCTGTACCTGCGGCTCTTGTTTGGAAAGCCGCTGGTTGTAATCGGCGAGATTTCTGGCGAGCTCTGTCAGTTTTTCCAGGTGCCCGCTGCAAATCACCGCCGCGGCACTTTCCGGGTCGAGGTGCGACAGCAGGGTCTCGTAGGACTCACACAGATCTTCCTGTCCTGCAAGAAGCCCGGAGATAAATGCATTTCGATCCTGCTCATCGGGGTAGAGATCTTCTGTGCTGCGAACAATGCTCGCCAGTTCGCCATCGTTCAGTGTGCACTTCACTTCTTCGTAAATGCGCCCGATGTCTTTTTTGAAAAGCGCATAAACCATAAAGCCTTTTCCCAGCAGACATCGGCACCGGTAAGACATGTCCAGGCGCATGGCGGCGTGGAACAAAGGCTCCTGCCTATTGTAGATCCGCCATATCCGGGACACCGATTTCACTATTTCACGCGTACTATCCATTAGTTGTTAGGTATTTTGTAGTCATTCCGGTCCGTTACAGGCACGGACCGGAATCAATCATAATTCATTTCACTTGAATGCCTTATTCGCTTTTCCGCTTGAAATAAAGCACCAGGATGACGACGAGCGCCAAAATCAGTACTATTATGGGTACGAACATGTTTTTTTGATTTGGTTAACTATTTTAACGGTGCTTGTACATGGCCGAATCCGGCTTATCCGAAACCACCAGTTGCCTCACCTGCCCTTTTTCCCAGGCATTGGCATTTGCGTCGGGCTTGGGCACGGGAATATCCCGACGGTTTTCCTTGTTCTTCTGGGTGGAAATGCCAAATCTTTTATCCCTGGCGGCCAGCAAGTCCGGATGCAGCTGACCTTCTTTGGTAAACCCCATCATGATCATCGGCGCGCCGACGGGCAACGTACGTTCCTGGTCCGTGTGCCAGGTGTGGATGGTTTTGCCGTATGTGGAGATCAGCTTTTCCATCAGCTCGTGTTCGGCTGGCTTGGGAATGCCGGGAGCAATCAGCGAGCCGGAGCTCACTTCGAAACCGTGACTATGCCAAAGCCGTTTTTCTTCTTGGGTCAGCGTTTCGAACATCGGCGCAGTAATGATATACTCGATCCCCATGATCTTGGCATCCTTGTCATTTCCATCGAAAATGATGGCCTGATATACATCCTCATTGAGCTGGCTCACATAATGATGCGCCTCCATTTGCGCATTCAGGTTGCCATTGTAAAAATGAAACCCATCCAGATACGTACTGAACTGTTTCAGAGGTACTTCCGATTGCATTACCTCCGCACCGGCAGTCAGTAATTTATCTTTCGCCGTTTTCTCATCGCCGGGAGCTTCCACGTTCGACGAGGTGTTACGGCCGCCACACGCGAAGGAAATGAACATCAGTAACGGTAAATAAAAAGCGTTGCCTTTTTTCATGTTGCGGAGCGGTTAACTAGCGTCTAGGCTCATCCGAGTTAGTCGTGTCACGTCCCGGGTTGGTCAGTTTCTGCTCATCGCTCTGCTCAATATCCTTTCGGGTATCGAATGAACTCGTGTCTTTCCCCACCACACTCGAGTCGATTGGTGTGCCCTGATCCGACTCACTCTGGTTACTTTCGTTTTTAGAGCAACCCAGCAGCAGCATGGCTGCAATACAAAGGGTTGCGAAGATTCCTGTTTTCATATTCAGCTATTTTTAAATGGAACATGTCGGCCTTTCCGGCCAGACTTGCGCGCTCTTATTAAAGTTGTTCCAGCACCGCCGGCACGCTGGCATAAAAATTATTGGCGATCGCTCCCGCTATCAGCGACGCTCGTGCCTACGGAAGGTTCCGGGTCGCTACAACATTTAAATAAATAAACGAATGGACTTTATTGAAGGGCTCGGCCTGGTGGCCGGGATATGCACATCGTCGGCAGTGATACCACAGCTGGTAACAACGGTCAAGAAGAAAAAGGCCAGCGAGGTTTCAATGGCGATGTTTATTGTACTGCTTACCGGCAATGCATTGTGGGTTTATTATGGTATTGATAAAAAAGATGTCCCGATCATCGCGACAAATATTTTTACGATCTGTCTGAATGTGGCTATGCTTTTTTTGAAATACAAATACAAAGACAATGACTAATGTGACGGATTACCGGCTTAAACCTGCCCGCAATCTTAAAACTCCGCGCGCCCGGGCAACTGAAAGTGACCGTCAGGTGCGAAATTATTTCTGGCACAATTTTTAGTAAGTCGGATTTTTTTTAAAAAATCATCAACAACCATTAAAGTTTTATCTCATGAAAATTATCAGCACCAAATTACACAGCAGGCTGGACTACATGACCGGCATCTTGTTCATCGCGATGCCGTGGATCGCTGGCTTTAACGAAGTGGCATCTGCAACATGGACTCTCGTTGCCATCGGGGCGATGACCATCCTGATGTCTCTTTTTACAGACTACGAAGGAGGAATGGTCCGGAGTATCCCCATGGCGGCGCACCTCAATGTGGACATTGTTACCGGTTTGTTCCTCGCGGCATCCCCGTGGATACTGGGTTTTGCAGATCAGGTATACCTGCCCCATCTGCTGCTTGGACTCTTCGAAGTTGCGGCTGGACTGATGACATCCCGCGTTTCGCAAACTACCGGAGAAAATGCATTTCAGCGCAGCCACCAGCCTTAATTAAAGTAGTTAGTACAAAAATCCGTTTTGAATTATGGGAAAAGATCAGTCGGGCGGGTTTCATCCGCCCAAAGGAAAACCTTCGGCTATCAATAAAGTAGAAGGATTAGGGATTTCCAATGCGCCACCCGAGAAGTTGGAAGAGTTTCTGGATTTAGACAACGAATATGTTGAAGACGACCTAACCATTGACCCGTCAATACCGATCCGACACCCGAACAGAAATACTTCAAAAGGCGACGATTCTTTTAAAGGAAAGGAAAACAAGCCGGCAAGTGACAAAACGACGGTACTCGCTGTGGACGAGCAGGCTGAAACAGAACCGGAAGAGTTACCCCAGGTCCTCAGTAAAGAACTGTTCATCGAGCTGGCCGACTACCGGGCTTCGTGCTGCATTACTGTATACATTCCTACCCACAAATCGGGTGTGGCGGTGAATGAGAAAAAGGATGTGATCGTCTTCAAAAACACTTTACAGGATCTTTCCAAAAGACTGGCAGACAAAGAAATACCCACGGCGGTGATCGAGCAAATGCTTTCTCCGGGTTACGAACTGCTGAAAAACGACGCTTTTTGGGCGAGTATGGATAATGGACTCGCCGTTTTCATTTCGGAAGGGTATTTCAAGTATAGCAAAATGCCGGTTGCGCCGGAAAATGAGGTGATGTGCGAGAAGACATTTTACGTCTCTCCATTGATCCCGATCATGGCTTGCAAGGAATATTTTTATCTGCTCGTGATCAGCAAGCAAAAATGCAAGCTGTTCAAAGCGGATGCATTTGGAATGGAATACATCGACGTGCCCGACCTGCCGGACGAAATGATGGAAGTCAAACGCATTTCCGAAAAAGATGCGAGCACGGTGCGTGTAGCAAACAGCTCCGGAGGCGGCGCCAACTTCCACGGAATGGGCGGCGGAAACCCGGACGAAAAAGCCAACATTGCCACCTACTTCGAGCATGTGGACGATATTTTGTTCAAACAAATCCTGCACACCGAGAATGTGCCGCTGCTTCTGGCGGGTGTCGAATATCTGATCCCTATTTATAAATCAGTGTGCGATTATTACAATGTATGCAGCGAATCCATTACGGGAAGTCACGAGCACGACGACAAAAATGAGTTGTACAAAGTGGCGAAAGAAGTAATGACGTCTTATTTCAGGCAACCGCTGGAAAAAGCGCTGACGATCTATGCCAATCAATCCGCTACCGAGCTTACTTCTTCCATTCCGGCGGATGTGATACCAGCGGCGTACTACGGCCGGGTTTCACACATTTTTGTCAGAAAAGCGGAGCATATTTATGGCATTTTCGATGAAACGACCAGTGAGTTGAATCTGGACAATACTGAAAACGAAAATGCCGAAGATTTGCTGGACGAAGCGCTGATCAAAACGATCCGAAATGGCGGTGAAGTGTTTGTGCTGGACCAGGACACCATGCCGGCAAATTCTCCGGTGGCTGCGATATTCCGTTATTGATCTGCAAAAACTCTGTTTGTTAAACTCAAAAGAATTCCCGTTCTTTCCACGACCAGATGCTCCATATGGGGCATCTGGCTCCGTGCTGAACGAAAATCGTACGGTTCAACAATCTTACCTGATAATGGATAAAAGCGGCACAATCATCATCATAGAAGATGATCCCGATGACCAGTTTGTACTGGAAGAGGTTTTTAATGAACTGGGATATACAAATAAGCGGATGTACTTCGCGGATGGGTTGACAGCGCTGGATTACCTTTATACAACCCCCGACCGACCCTTCATCATCATTTCGGACATTAATCTTCCTATACTGAATGGGCTCGAACTCAGACAGAAAGTTCAAAATGACGCGGAACTCAGTCTTAAATGCATTCCATACGTATATTTTACCACGGCTATCAACCAGCGTGCCGTCATTGATGCTTACAGTACTTCTGCGCAGGGTTTCTTCGTAAAGCCAAGTGAATTTGAAGAAATTAAGGACACGATCCATGTCATGATGGAATACTGGAAAAGATGCGCGGCTCCCAACAATTTCTGACACTTACTTTTTTCTGTTCTTGATTCTCTTACAATTAATTCTGGGGCGTATCCGGCAGCATCGTACCCAGCAGGTCTATCAGTTCTGCGAAATCCACGGGCTTGACCAAATGTGCATCAAAACCGGCGTCAGCCGTCCTGCGCCTGTCTTCCTCCTGCCCATAACCTGAAAGTGCGATCAATGGAATCGATAACCCCTGGTTCGTACGGAGCAATGCGGCAGTCTGGTATCCATCCTGGTCCGGCATCGCCAGGTCAAGTATAACCAGGTCTGGCCGGATGTCTTCGATTACCTCCAATGCCTCTCTGCCTCCGTAGCAAGTATGGGCCCGGTAACCTTTCAGTTTCAAAAACATGCCCAATGTGGCAGCTGCATCCCGGTTATCATCAACAACCAGGATCATTTTTCTGTCCGTTTTTTCTAAGGTTGAACTCATTTAATTATTGTTTTTTGTAGAGGTAAATGAATAATGAATTCGCTGCCCAGGCCTGGTCCGGGGCTTCGGGCTTCCACCCGGCCGCCGTGTTTTTTCACAAATTCTCTGACAAGCGTCAGGCCGAGCCCCAATCCGCCCTGTGAGCGCGTTCGGGATGTGTCTACCTGGGCAAAAAGCCCGAAAATGCGGTCGAGTTGATCCGCAGGTATGCCGATACCTTCATCCCGCACCCGTAATACGGCTTCATTTCCTTCGCGGGTGAGGTCGAGCCAGATACGGCCGTCTTCATTCGAAAATTTGGTGGCGTTTGTGAGAAGGTTGCGCACTACCTGCGTCAGGCGCGTCGCGTCTCCGTGCAGGTACAAAGGCTCGCCGGGCAGCGTGGCCGTAAGTTGACGTTGCGCGTTATCGATCAGCGGCCGTGTCGCCTGAAGGCTTTCTTCCACGAGCCGGGTGAGGTCCAGGCGTTCCAGTTTCAGCACAATTTTACCCTGATTGATCCGGCTCACATCCAGAAGATCGTCCACCAGCCTCACCAGCTGCGCCATTTCGCGTCTCATCATCGACAAGGCCGTTTCAAGCGGGAGGATTTCCTGCTGGCCGCCGGTCAATTCCAGCAACATGAGTGTATTGGACAGAGTTGCCATGGGATTGCGCAGCTCATGGGCCAATAACGCCAGGAACTCATCCTTACGCCGATCCGCCTCCAGTAGTGCTTCCTCGGTCTTTTTACGGTAAGTAATATCCAGCACAAACTCGACATATTCCGTCTGGCTGAGCTGGGTACCTGCAAACAATCCCCACCAGCGCGAGCCGTCGGGACGCCGGAGCTGCTTTTCAAAAGGAGTACTGCGGCCGATCGTTCTGAGTTCGTGTAATGCTTGCTGTGTGCGCGGCATCCACTCCGGCAATGTCATTTCGCTGATGTTCAGCTGCCGGCTCTCGACCTCCGCTCTTGAATATCCTCCAATGGTCAGAAATGCATTGTTGGCCGAGGTGAAGTTGCCGGCGTCATCAAAAAACAGTACACCGACCGTCGGGATACGCAATGCTTTCTGGAGGCGTTCCTGCGATTTCCGTAATGCGTCTTCGGCTTCTTTTTGGGCCGTCAGGTTTCGCATTACTTTCAACACGCCGATCACATCGCCCGCTTCGTTCATGAGGGCAGTAGTGACCCCGGAGCCATAGAAACGGGAACCGTCTTTGCGCAGATGCCAGCGTTCGTTCTCAGCCCGGCCGGTTTCAAGTGCCTGCTCGACTTCCCGCTCCGGCCCCCCTTTCGCACGGTCTTCCGGCACGAAGAAAATGTCCCCCGACTTCCCAATGATCTCCGCTTCCGTGTAGCCCATCATATTCTCGGCACCTGTATTCCAACTACTTACAGTCCGGTCGGTATTCAGCGTCAGGATCGCATAATCCCTGGCGCTTTCCAGGATAGCGCGCTGGCGCTGCTCGCTGTGGCGCAAAGATTCTTCTGCCTGTTTCCGGTCGGTGATATCAAACATTACTCCGCTCATCTGGACCGGCGTCCCGTCCACTATCTCGGTAACACGCCCGTATCCGCTCATCCAGCGGACAGCTCCGTCGTTCTGCCGCACAATCCGGAAGTCGGCGTCATACAAGCCTTGCTCAGCAATGGCGCTGCTCAGTTCGGCCACGATCCACGCGCGATCGTCCGGGTGAACCCTGTCGAGAAATGTCGCAGACGACTGAGCTTTATTTTCGACTTCCATTCCAAGCATCCGGAAATGCTGTTCATTCCAAAGTTCATCGTCGGTATTCAGGTTCCATTCCCAGGTAGCCAGCTGAGTGGCATCGATCGCCAGACGGAGCCGTTTTTCCGAGTCGCTCAGGGCTTCCTCAGCCCTGGCCCGTTCCACAGCCGCCCAGGTGTATTCTGCCACCTCTTCAACCAGTGAGATTTCGAGGGAAGTCCACTTTCTGGGCTGCGCCTGGTGTATCTTCACAGCGGCTACCCATTTCCCTTCTTTGTTGAGCGGAGTAATGATAAAGGCCCGGACACCAATCCCAAGAAATGCATCCCGCTCGGAAGAGGATAGTCGGGCATCCTCCATCACATTGCTTACAACCATCGTGTGTCCCGCCTTCCCGGCGTCGATCAGCCATTGTCCGAACTGAACTGTCGAGAAATTTCCGATAACTGCGACCGTGTCAGCAGACGCGACGTAGTTGCGGGCGATCAGATATTCCAGGCCATTACCTGCAATTTCAGAATACAATACACGGTCTGCACCCAGTCTCTGTCCCAGCAAACGGGCAGCTGCTTCCTGAATCGCAAGCGGATCGCCCAATGCTCTTAATTCATCGCTTAACTCCAGCAGAAACGCCTGCCGTTGTTCCGCATATTTACGTTTTGTAACATCACGGGCCGTTCCGAACCACTCCGTAATTTGTCCATGCTCGTCGAATAACGGGACTGCCCTCGAAAAGGCCCAGCCCACCGTGCCGTCTACCACATACACCTGGTGTTCAAGCTCAAAAAGAGTTTTTGTCGAACGAGCCTTGTCGATAGCAGACTTTACCTTGGCCCGGTCACCCGGAGGAATGTATTGTTCAAACCAGCTCCGGTTCGAGTGGACGGTGTCTTCCAAAAAATCGAAACCCTTAAGATTGACCATCAGGCTCCAATCCGCATTCATTTTATATACCGTATCCGAGTTGAGCGTGGTTAGCAGGCGAAATTGGGTTTCTGACTGCTGCAAACCTTGCTGCGCCAGTTTTTGCCCGGTAATATCCAAATTGACACAAAGCCATTTGATAATATCTCCATCGTCGTCACGCACGGGATTCGCCCTTAAATTGGTCCAGCACCAGCTCCTGTCCGGGCATCGCAGACGGAATTCGGTGTTAACATTTTGCCCTGTCCGGACGGCCACCCGCCAATGAATTAATGCACTGGAGCGGTCGTCGGGATGAACCGCTTCCGCCCAACCTTCCCCCCTGCTCTCGCCCGGTGTTTGCCCGGTGTACGCTTGCCAGCTGTCGGAGTCCTCCAATACCTGTCCGTTCGCGTCCGTTTCCCAGAGAGCCTGGGCGAAAGACCTGATCAACTGTCTGTATTCCTTAGCCGTCGACTTTTTCGATGGTAAGTCATCCGGCTTAAGTTCAGGCGTATTGATCATGAGGAATAATTTAAAGTGTATTTGTTCATCAAAGAGCTATGTTGTGCATATTTTTGTCGGGATGATGAAGACCCGATGGACGACATGGGGTTCGTTGACGTCCAATCTGTGAGAGACCTATAGAACTTACATAGTAAATGTCAGAACCTCAGGCAATAGGAAGCAATTGCTGTAATATTCATGCCACGCACTAAAGTGATAAGCCAAAGCGACTAATCCCGATGCTTTCCTTCCTGGCATAGCATTTGAGCCATTCGCAAACCAAAGCCCTACATCTATTTGCATGAGAAAAAAAATACTGATAATTGAAGACGATCCCGATATCCTGGAACTTCTCAGGATCGTTTTCCGTGATTCGGGATACGATGTGATCTTTTCTCCGGTGGAGCTTGACACGGGCTATATTCAGGTTCTGCACCCCGACCTGATCCTGCTGGATGTCCGACTTAAAGATTCATCCAGGTCGGGGGCTCAGATCTGCAGTGATTTAAAATCCAATCCGGATACTGAAATGACGCCTGTGATATTGTGTTCCGCCGAGTATGACCTGCCAGAAATCGCCAGCAGATGCCATGCAGATATGTATCTGGCCAAACCTTATAACATCGTAAGCCTGCTGTCTCAGGTAAACAAATATCTATCCTAACTAGCTGTGTATGCTGAAAGCTGACGATATCAATGTTGAGAGAAGTGATCTTGAAAGATTTTTTGTTCACCACCTGCACAAGATCTACGCAGCAAAAACAATGCTGGTGACCGAACTGCCGGAACTGATGAACAATGCTCATTTTTCGGATCTGCGTGAAGCCATTCACACGACCATTGAAGACGTAAAACAGCAGATTGAGCGGATGAAGCAGATTTACGAAATGCTACCTGTCGATTTCTCCGAGGTGCATTCAAATGGACTTAAAGGTCTAATCGACGATTCTTTCAATGATATTAAATTGCATAGTAAAAATCCCGAATTGAGGGACATGTCGATCCTGTTCTACCTTCACAATATTGAAAGCATCGAAATGGCTTCGTTCCAGATCCTTGAAATGGCTGCGGTTAAATTGAGAAACGATCAGATCAAACAACTGATCAAGCAGAACTACGAGCAAGCAAAAGCAGACCGGACGCTATTATTGCTGATCAGTGCCAAGTACATGGCGACTGTGAACAACCCACTTTGAGCTAACGGTATTGAAATACGTGAGACGACGGCCCATTCGAAGTGGGTATCCCATTTGGGGGTATCTGTTCCACTATATCCCCCAATATGATAGCCGCGTGCAGCCCGGGAATCATTCAGGTACCAGCACCAGCCGATTGATCGTCTGCCCGGTTTTCGGATTGGGCACTGTGTTTACAAGAATTAATGAGGACTGCGTCAGACTTTCTACTTTGTAAACAAATGTAATGGAGGCGGGTTGCGGAGAAAGCGCGCCGAGCGTCAGCAATTGGTCCGGGGAAGAATAAGTCCATATCCCCTCGAATCTCTCGCCGGTAAATTCCGTCAAAACGACTTTCCTTTCACCATTTTCATTTAAAAGCGCAATTCGATAACTGGCATAACCCGGAATGATGTTATTGGTAGCGCCTTCCCGGTAAACAAGGACATTGCCTTCTTTCACCTCGCTGGCTTTAAATGTGCCTGTGAACAATGCTTCATCGGCAGGCTCTACATTCCGTGTACGACAGGAAAATACCGAACCCAAAATGATTAACAGAAACAAATGCTGATATCTCATGGCTACTGGATCTTTACGATTTTATAAGAATTGAGTTTATTACCGACGCCAACTTTTAATATGTAGGCACCTGACGGAATCCCACGCGCATCAATGGAAATCTGCGAATCGAATGCTGCTTTTTGGATCACATTTCCTTTCATGTCCGAAAGATGCATGGTTGCCGGCCCGGATTGTTTCAGCTGTAAATGGAGGGTTTCGGTGAATGGGTTGGGATAAATTTCCGGACTGCCGTTTTGTGTTGGCTGGGTGCTGCTTACAACCGGCGCATCCACTTCCAGAATGTTGGAATAATCCGAAAACGTACCATTCCTAAATGCCCGCACCCGGTAATAGTAAGTAAAACCCGGACGTACAGGAGCATCTGCATATGTTTCTGTATTTGGGGACAGATCAGCCTTCAACACTATCCAGGTTGAATTATTCCGAGCGGATCTGGATACTTCATAACCTGTTTCGTTCGATGCATGATCATTCCATTCGAGCTGGATTTGGTTCACGACCATGCGGTCTGTTTTTTGACGAAGCTGCGTCGGGGCAAGTAGCGCTCCAGTTGTGGCTGGCGTAGTCGCGTCCGCAACGTTCGACCAATCCGAGGTTCCCGAGCTATTTTTCGCGCGGATCCGGAAGTAGTATTTCGTGCTGGCATTCAGGCCCGTAACTTCTTTGGTAGCCACATTACTGCCCAAACCTTCTGCATTACCCCAGCTTGATCCGTCCGTTGATCTTTCCAGATCAAAACCTTCTTCATTATTGGAAGCATCCGCCCAGGCCAGGTTAATCTGGCTGCTGCTGGTTGCCGTGGCTGATAAATTGGTTGGTTTGGCGGGCTTCGCAATGGGCGCGGCTGGCGTGGTCGCATCCGCGACATTCGACCAGTCCGAGGTTCCCGAGCTATTTTTCGCGCGGATCCGGAAGTA
>NZ_JAJUXH010000035.1 GCF_021390245.1 Dyadobacter sp. CY323
AGGTTGTCTGCGGCCCATTTTTCTTTGATTTGCTTATACCTAAAGTTAAACAATTCGGAAAAGTTATACAACCGCTAAAATGCAAAAAAAGACTGCCTCTTTTGAGACAGCCTCTTTTTGTTTGCTCAAATCCGGTTCTATATTCGGGCCATGTTCAATGAATTATCAAAAGCCTCATTTCTTTTTCAAACTACTTAAATAATCAACCAGGCTAACCAGTTCCTCCGTGCTCATCGCATCTTGCAAGCCGCTCGGCATCATGGAGTCTTTCATTTGTTTCATCGATTTCACTTTCGACATTTTGTATTCCTGGGTAGAACCGCCGGGGAATTTCAGGATCAGATCGGTTTCTGTTTTACTGGCAACAAGACCGCTAACCGTGGAACCATCTTTGAATGCTACTTCAAAACCTTCGTACCCAAAGCCTATCCCTGCATTCGGATCGAAAATAGCTGAGTACTGGGCTTCTTTTGGCAGTTTTCCTCCTATTTCAGACAATTTTGGCCCAAAGTCCATTCCCTCACCATTGACCTGGTGGCATACCGCACAATATGTGGAGAATACCTGTTTTCCTTTTGAAGCATCCCCTTTCATACCGATCAGCTCTTTAATTTCGGGATGCTTGCGGGCAGTACTCACATTCGCTTCCATATATTTCGCTGCCTCTGTCTTTACCGACTTTCTCCAAGCCCCGCTCAATCCCTGAACAGCAGCCGTTTTGACTTCCCCGTCAAGCTTACCTTCTTTGAGCAAGATCAAAATCTGGTCTTCGCCGCCCATTGTTCCGCCAAGTGATTTGGCTGCGGTCGTGCGCAGAATCACGGGATAGGAAGAATCGGTCGCTACTTTTTTCAAAATATCGAGTGATGACTTACCTCCTGCCGATTTGAGCGCAGTCAATATTCCCTCACTTTTCGCCTGATCACCTCCTTTGATTGTTTTCCAAACCAAATCATCACCACCCTGTTTCATTAATTGTGAGGCTGCGGCAGAACCGGTCCGTGTAGACGACTGATTGATGGCCATTTCCAGCAAACGACTGTTTTCCGAACTTAGCTCATATTTTGTGACAAGTTCAAGGTACGCGGGCGAACCGAACGACTCGTCCAGCATTTTCCTGAGTGCCTCGCTGGCTTCTTTGTTTTGTTTTACAAAACCCGGGTCCAAATGTCTGAATGCAAGCTCATTTACTTTATTTTGATCGGCTGCCGATCCTTTCATCATCGCTAACAAGGCCATGGATTTCTCATTGGCGGCTGAGTTGAAATCAAATGCGCGGAAATAACGTAAACGACTTTTAAGGTCTACACTCGGATCACCGGCGAGTGACGCGAGCAGTGGAATTGATTCTTTTCCTCTCGAACGCCATACAATGTCTTTTCCTGCCTGGGTAGCGACCGGATTTGCTCCTGCTTTTGAAAGCCAGGCTTTAAAAAACGGATCCCACTGATCATCCGCCCCAATACCGATTGCTTCCAGGTACCAGCGATCTTTGCCATCGTATTGCTGAGCCAGTTGTGCCCATATTGCCGGCGCTTCGGCAGATTTGTTATGATGTACTATTAATGCACATTCTCTGCGTACCTGAGGATCCGCATCTTTTGAAAGCGTTTTGAGGTAACCGATGATATCTGCGTCCTTTAATTCGCTGGCTGCGCGCAAACCCGCAATGCGCATGTCGGGATTGGTGTCTTTAATGGCGGCATCAATGGATTTTTTACTGGTGGAAGGCCATTTGCTCAACAGCCACATCGCCCGGGCCCGCATGCGGTAATCCGCTTTTTTATCCGTAAACAACTTTTGCAAAGGTTGAGTAGCTTTTGCTTCCATGGAGTTCAATGCATTCCAGGCAAGATATCGAACTGAGAGGTTAGGACTTTGCAATGCTTCAATAGCACCCTGGGCTGTCGAAAAATCTGTCTTGGGAACACGATACGGGCTATTTGATGGAGCGACACGGTAAATACGACCTCTGGCCTGATCGCCGGCCTGGTGACCGCCAACACCCGGATCGTACCAGTCGGAAACGATCAGCGATCCGTCGGGTGCCACACACACATCGCTTGGACGGAACCATTGATCTCTTTTTCCATCAACGATGTTGACAATTTTAGCTTTATAACCTGCCCCTGCTTTTTCCACCGGATACGAGCGAAGTACATTGTGACCCGGTTCGCAGTGGATCATTTGACCCTGAAACTCTTTGGGGAGCAACTTACCTTCATACACGATCATACCTGTCGGAGAGCCTGAGCCCGTTTGCAACAAATTAGGAACTACCCCCGGGTCGTTCAAATGCCAGTGACGGTATGGAATCGAATCTTCCACATTGGTACGGTTTGCACGCCAGCCAGCGCCCGTCATTTCATCCGTATAGCCATAGTTGCCGTATTGCATCACGTAATTAATACGCACACCTTTGTTCCCGTCATCATCATTGTCCGACTGCCACATGGTGCCGTAACTATCCACCGCGATTTCATAATTGTTCCTGAAATTGTTTCCGAGTACTTCAATATTGGTAAAATCAGGATCACACCGGAAAACCATTCCCTGTTTTAGTTTTTTAAAATCGATAGCCTGCCCGTCTTTTGCGATTACTGGTTTTCCTTTCCCATTTAATAACTGACCACCTTCATTTCCGAAATTGAAATACAGTTTACCATCCGGTCCAAAAACAAATGCGTGCATTCCGTGATCGTGCTGCTCTCCGCCAATGCCTTCGAAGATCACTTCCTTTTTATCAGCTTTCAAATCGCCATCCTCATCCGTGAATTGCCACACATATGGGCTTTGAGATACAATTACCTTATTACCCATCACCCAAATCCCCAGTGGCGCATTGATCTCCTTTCCTTGATAAAACACCGTCGTTTTGTCCGATTTGCCGTCCGAATCCGTGTCTTCCAGTACTAAAATCCGGTCACCTTCATTTTTTGTGGGGTTACCATTAATTGCGGGACGGTAGTTGTACGCTTCACAAACCCAAACCCTGCCCAGTTGGTCGACATCGATGTTCGTTGGGTTGGTAACGGTTGGTTCGGATGCAAAAAGTGTAGCTTCGAGTCCGTTTGTGACCGACAAACCGGCGGTAGCGTATTTCGGAGACCGTTTTTGCGCATCGGTCAGGTCTTTGTACAGGCTATCGATTTTACCGCCCTGAAACGTACTGGGGTTAGACCTTTGGTAGGTAGCGAGCAACATGACGGCTCCGAAACAGAATGCCGGAAAAAGTATAAGCGATTTTTTGAAGTTCATGGGGTGGTTGAAATGTTCCGTGGAAGCCGAGGAAAAGTGGTATTCTTAAAATAAAGATTACTATTTTTAGAGTATAAGAGGCAATCCACCTGTCATTTACTATCATGAACAAGACTTTTTTTTCCTTCATCGGCGTGGCTCTGGCTTTGAATGTTTCTGCCCAAAACATTCCTTCCGCCGATATTCAGATTAAGACCGCAGTGCTGGCCGCACCTTCTGACAAACAAGCTGGTGCAAAGGTATACGGCTATGCTTCCGACGGATCTTTTACTGTTTTAAGGCCCGGCAACAATGACTTCGTTTGCCTGGCTGACGATCCGAAAAAGGACGATATCGGCGTCTCTTGCTACCACGCCAAGCTGGATGCATTTATGGACCGGGGAAGGGTTTTAGCAAAAGAAGGAAAAACCCCCAAGGAGATTTTTGACATCCGCGAAAAGGAAGTGAAAGAAGGCAAACTGGATATGCCCAAGCAATCGTCCACCTTATACGTACTTTCCGGTTCCAAAGAGAATTATGACGCTACCTCCGGAACTTTGAAAAATAGCTACCTGCGTTATGTGGTTTACATTCCATTTGCCACTGCCGAAAGTACCGGACTTCCCCTCAAACCGGATATGCCAGGCATGCCCTGGATCATGGATCCGGGTACCCATCGGGCACATATTATGATCAATCCTGCGAAACCCTGAGGGTATATTGAAATTCTCACCGTCTTTTTGAAAAAAGAACTTTCATGAAAAAAATATCAACAGCTTTTGCCGTATTAAGCCTCTGTGCTGTTTCTCTTCAATCCATGGCTCAAACCGAAACACTTAATCTCTGGCCGGAAGGCAAAGTCCCTAATTCGAAAAGTAACTCAATCCAGGAAAAATCGGAAACGGATGCCAGTGGGATCCTTCGCATCAGCGGGGTTACTGTCCCTACCCTCGCCGTGTATCCGGCCCCAAAAGAAAAAGCGACGGGAGCCGCCGTAATGATCTGTCCGGGTGGCGGTTATGGCATTCTTGCTGCTTCGCATGAAGGCAGTGATTTTGCAAAATGGTTCAATGATCGCGGCATTTCCGCATTTGTTTTGAAATACCGGTTACCTAAGGAAACAGCCATGGAACATCAGCATGAAGTCCCGTTAATGGATGCCATGCAAGGAATGAAGATGATCCGGCAAGGTGCTGCCAAATGGAATATTGATGTAAATAAAATCGGGATAATGGGCTTCTCTGCGGGTGGTCACCTGGCTGCGACGCTTTCCACGCATTATAATATGGGCCCAAAAGCTTCGCAGGATGCAAAAGCAAACTTTTCAATTTTGCTTTACCCGGTCATTTCATTTACACCGGCACTCGCTCACGGAGGCTCCCGTGATAACCTGCTCGGACCGGAGAAATCGGAGGAGCTGATCAAGTATTACTCCAATGAACTACAGGTAAGTGACCAAACACCACCCGCGTTTTTGGTGCATGCAATGGACGATACCGGCGTTCCGGTAGAAAACAGCATTGAATATTACCTTGCATTAAAAAAGAAAAAAATCCCGGCCGAAATGCACCTTTATCCAAAAGGCGGCCACGGATACGGTATGCGTACCGAAGGTAAAGGTTCCCTCGCCGGCTGGCCGGCAGCGATGGAAGGCTGGTTGAAAGGAATGGGATATATGAAGTAGCAAATCGAAATTATTTGTTAACTTTACGATCAAGTGACGATTTAGAAACAATCATTTGATTGTATGCAAACTCAACTCATCGATATATTAGGCGGACAGCAGGTTTTTAAACAAAACGTTGACAGCTTTTTGTCCCTCATTGAAATTACTCAAAAAGGATTTCCAATGTCTGTTGCCCAACGTGTCCAGAAAAAATTGAGTTTATCCAACAAACAGTTCAGTCAAATGCTAAATCTATCTGAAAGCACCTTCCAGCGCCGGATCAAAAGCAAATCTCCATTATCCACAGCCGAAAGCGAAAAGGTTGTCGATCTGTCCAGGATCATTGCAAAAGGCATTGATGTGTTTGAAAGTGAGGAAGATCTCAAAACGTGGCTGAATAGCCCGGCACTTGCACTGGGAAATAAAAAACCATTAGATATTCTCAGCTCTTCTATCGGACGTGAAGAAGTACTGAGCGTTTTGTTCCGGATCGAGCACGGTATTTATTCCTGACCATGCTTGTATATCGAATCACCAGCAGGAGATATTCTGCTGATCTGCATGGTACGGGCTGCCTTTATGCGGCTGGTCGCTGGCATTTCAAAGGCACGCAAATACTTTACACTTCGGAGCATATTTCACTGTCGAAGCTGGAAGTTCTGGCAAACTCAATTGTCACGCCGCAAAATCAGGTTTTGGTAACACTGGAACTTCCGGAAGTTGGCATTATCAAAGAAATTGATATAAAAGATCTTCCTGCCGACTGTTGGCGATTTCCTTATCCGGATAGTTTGGCGAGGGTGACCGAGCAGTGGCTGGACGGGTCAACGTCCTGGCTGATGAAAGTACCGTCGGCCCATTCGTTCAATGAATTCAACTACCTCCTTAATCCGTTTCACGAACTTCACAGGACCATCCGGATTATCGACGTTGAAAATATTCATTTTGATGCGAGATTGAAGTAGTTTTGAGCAAACTGATCTGCATGAATGCCGCGAACCGATTTTTAATCAATCACAAATCCATTCTCATTGTATTCCTTGGCTGTGCAATTTTCGCCAGCCTACAATCTTATTTCAGCGGCTTAAAAAGCTTTGTGGAAGGTGGGAGACTTTATACTAGCTACAATAACTACATCATTTTTAAGCAATCTTTTTTTCACCTGATCCACGGGCAGGATCTGTATGCCGATTTTGTTGAAGAACAAGGTGACCTTTTTAAATATAGCCCCACTTTCGCATTGATTTTCAGCTTGCTGGCTATTCTTCCGGATGTGTTGGGACTTTCACTTTGGAATATTCTGAATGCTACGGTACTTTTTTATGCAGTTTGTTATTTGCCACGAATCGATGTCCGCACGAAAGGATTAATCCTGGTTTTCATGTTAGTGGAACTGCTGACCTCTGTACAAAACGAGCAGAGTAATGCATTGATAGCCGGGTTGTTACTGTTCACATTTGGTTTTCTTGAACGGGGAAAATACTGGCTGGCTTCCTTTTGTCTTATCTCTACAATCTTCATTAAACTCTTTGGCATTGTCGGGCTGGCGCTTTATTTGCTCTACCCCAATAAACTAAAACTTACCTATACGACTGCATTCTGGGCAGTGCTTTTCACATTGCTGCCGCTGGTTGTGGTCGATGTAAACCAATTTGTCTTTCTGTACAAAAGCTGGGCGAACTTGCTGGCAAACGACCATTCCATTTCCGATGGATTGTCTGTCATTGGCTGGCTGAAAAGCTGGTTTGGCTGGCAGGTCAATAAAACTTACGTCAGCCTGGCGGGGGTTATTTTGTTTTGTTTGCCACTCCTGCGAATCAGTCAGTATAAAAACTTTGTTTACAGAGCATTAATACTTTCCTCCGTCATGATATGGGTGGTCATTTTTAATCACCGGGCCGAGTCTCCAACCTTCATTATCGCAATCGCCGGCGTGGCGCTTTGGTATTACTCGCAATATCCAACTACCGAAAGTTACATCCTGCTGGTCCTCGCATTTGTTTTTACTACTTTATCCCCTACTGATCTTTTTCCAAAATTTATCCGGAATGAATGGATGAAACCGTACGTGATCAAGGCTGTCCCGTGCATTCTGATCTGGGCAAAAGTTACATTTGATCTGATCGTTGGAAAGTTAGCTCCAAGAGCTACTGAACCGGAACGCCTGGAAAACTAAAAAGCGTTACAGGAAAGCTGCGGCTCCAACCCTGTAACGCAATCACTGAACCTTATTTCTCTGATTTAATTTACTCCAAGCAATGTGCGGTTCACTTCACGAACTTCATTGGTTGACAAGTAAATGCTTTTGACCACCTTCTCAGTCCCATCGGCGACTTCCAGTGTATAAACACCATCCTGGATCTCTGAAAAATTGAGTTTTCTACCAAATTTCTCGATCTGCCTCGGCGTAATGTCCTCCATAAGAACTTTACCTTTCTGATCCATTAGACGAATGGATAGTCGCTCCCCTTTTTCTTTTTCCACCAACAGGTTCATGGTAACCGTATCTTTCACACGATACATACCCACCCGGAATCTTTCGCAGGTGTTATTCTTGCATTCTTTAAGTTCAACAGTGGGTTGTGCGGCAAATACATGGCCGGCGACGAAGAGAAGTCCAAATGCTGCTGTTGCAACCGTTTTCATCACGTTTCTCATGGCTTAAGAAGGTTAAATTGGGGAAAGTTGATAATCAATTTCACCAATGATGTAACCTGTTTAGGCCATGTTGCATACAAATTATAAACGGCAAAAAAGTGAGGTTAAATGGTTTTACCCACCAATTGCGATCATCTTTCGATTCAGCTCGTATTCCGTTTTTGCTTGTTTTTCGGCGAAATTAATGTGACCGCCGTGAGCGAAATGCTTTTTGTGGAAGTGGCCATGAATGAGCTCCCGGATATCTTTGCCCGCCCGCAGAGGAGTGAGAAGATCGGCCTCAGTCGTATCAAAAAGGCAATTTTTCAATTTTCCGTCCGCAGTAAGACGGATGCGGTTGCACCCCGAGCAGAATGGATGTGTTACGGTGCCGATAATGCCAAAAGTCCCCGCGCCGCCAGCGATCCTAAATTGATGTGCGGTATCATGCACCTCTCCCGGCTGCTGCTGGAACTCAAATTCAGTATTTATGTCAGATAAGAGATCGGCATAGGAAACGATTTTGGACATATCCCATTGATTTCCATTAAATGGCATGAACTCAATAAAGCGAACGTGCAGATTCGGTTCATCCAATGTAAGACGCACAAAATCCTTCACTTCGTCGTCGTTCACACCTTTCATGACCACCATATTAATCTTCACAACAAACCCTTCGGAAAGAAGAAGCCGGATACTTCCCAGCGTTTTTGTAAAATGATCGCGTTTTGTAATCGCTTTGAAACGCTCCGGATTTAAGGTATCCAGACTAACATTCAACGAGTTGACACCTGCAATTTTTAGTTCATTGATAAACTGATCGACAAAAACCGCATTGGTCGTCAAGGTTAATGAAGACGACAATTTTCCCAATCCGGAAATAATATCGCCCACATCTTTTCTGATCAATGGTTCGCCGCCGGTCAGACGGATCTTTTCAACACCCATTTCGACGAAAATTCCGGCAAGTTCCTGAATTTCATCCGCTTGCATCAACCATTTGTTTGGCATGAATTGCATATCCTCCTGAGGCATGCAATACGTACAACGCAAATTACACTTGTCCGTCAGCGAAATGCGCAGATAAGTGTGTTTCCGGCCAAATGTATCAATAATGGGTAGCGACATTTCTTTATTTTAGCTTATCACGCATGTTTTCCCCCGTCCAAAACACTGAAAACGTGCAGAATATGCGGAAAAAGTGAGTCGATGTATTCAGAAACTCCGCCTGTACTTCCCGGCATGGTAAGGATTAGCGTATCGCGGGCAAACCCCGCAACCGATCTGGAAAGCATAGCCGTCGGAATTCTCTCCTGACCGTATTGCCTCGCCGTTTCAGCTATTCCCGGAATCTCGCGGTCAATCAGTTCTGCCACAGCTTCCGGGGTAACATCCCGATGGGATAACCCGGTTCCGCCGGTAATCAAAATCAGTTGGTAACCATTGGAAATGAGGCCTTTTATCTTTTCCTGAATATTCAATTTATCGTCTGCGACAATGCTGTAGTCATTGACGGTCAGTTTTAAAAATTCCAGCTTTTCAATGATCTTTTTACCGGATTTATCTTCTCCGATTCCCTTTGAGATACTATCGGAACAAACGATAACAGCCGTTTTCAAATTCTCAGGGACTGGTTTCCGATCGCTTTTTCCTCCTTTTTTCTCAAGTAATCTGATGTTGCGGATTTCAACGCCTTTGTCAATAGGTTTGAGCATGTCGTACATCGTGAGTGCCACCACAGATGCCCCGTGCATGGCCTCCACTTCAACACCTGTTTTATAAATTGTCTTGACCGTCAACTCAATAACAATCGTCAGATCCTCAATTCTGTAATTCACACCGGTATATTCAACCGGGATCGGATGACAGTCAGGCAAAAGATCCGGCGTTTTTTTAACTGCCAGAAATCCGGCGGCTTTCGCCATTTCAAAAACATCGCCTTTCGGAACGGTCCGGTTTTGAATTGCTACAATTGTTTCAGGCTTACTTACCTGTACAATCGCTTGGGCAGTCGCAATCCGCAGGGTATTTGTTTTGGAAGTAATGTCAACCATTTATAATGAGTGAATGATAGTAAAATTGACCACTGATTGCCGACCATTGAAGTTTTCAAGAGTTCTCTTTCCACACATACTCCCCTTTCTCCCCGATCAATTCCTTACCGAAAATGGGCACGTTGGCTTTTATTTCTTCTACTACGAACTCCGAAGCCTCAAATGCTGCGCGCCGATGTGGCGATGACACAAAGACGAACAAACTGATCTCGCCGGTGGGCACAACTCCGAGACTATGGTAAATGTGCATACAGGTCAATTCAAATTTGGCAAATGCAGCTTCCCGGATATCTTGAAAGGCTTGATTGGCCATTTCTTCATACGCCGTGTATTCGATCCCCGTTACTACGCCGGCTTCTTTCTGATCTGCGCGGATCTGCCCTAGAAAAATAGCATGTGCACCGATGCCGGTTTTGGATTGATGACTGGCAATGGACTTGGATATAAAATCGGGACTAATGGGTCCCTCGACAAATACCTTTTTTGATTTATGGGTCTTTTCCATGTGATGTAATGAGCGTTAACCTCCCGCAAACGGTGGCAAAAGTGCTATTTCAGCAGGCATATCAATCGGAACAAAATCTTCTAAAATGCGTTGATTCACAGCTACTTTAAACTTTCTTTCCCGCATCGCCGGGTACTTTTCCAGTATCAGGTTACGGAATGAACCGACAGTCAGATTTCCGTCCGCAACCATCGTTTCCTCCGCCTGACCAGCGATTTCCGCCAGCATTCCAAAATACATGATATGAATGCTCATGTTTATTCGATTAAGTTAAAAAGGAAGCAAATGCACCTCTACCAGATCGCCAGCCTCCACTTTGTTCTGACTCACGGGCAAATAAATAATCGCATTCGCAATTGCAAAGGATCTTAACGCAAACGATTCCTGGCCGTCGAGTGGCATCACTTCATCTTCTTCAACCAATGCTTTTAAAAATTCGTCCCTTTCGCCATCAAATGAATATGCATATTTAATGGGTAGTTTCAATGATTTTAAAAACGGATTGTCGTGACCAAGCATTTTTCGGATCGCCGGAAAAACGTATTCATAGTAACAAACAAGTGATGAAGCTGGATTCCCAGGCAGCGCAAAAATGGCCTTTTCATCCTTTTTAGCGAATAATAGCGGTTTCCCAGGCTTTTGTCTCACTTTATAAAAAATAGTCTCTGCACCAATTTCCTGCAATGACGTGCCGACAAAATCATAATCCCCAACGGAAATGCCGCCCGAGGCCAGAATTACGTCATTTTGTTCGAGCAATTCTATTAATGCCTGAACGGTCGAAGCGAGGTTATCTTCCGCGTATTTCAATTCAATATCCAAAATTCCATCCTGCGCCAGGGCGGCGATCAACATGGCGGAATTCGATTCGTATATTTTTCCGTGACTTAATGGGTCCCCCACTTTGAGCAGTTCATCGCCGGTGATCAGCAGCCCGATCTTTGGCTTTCGATAAACGGTTGCCTGACTGACACTCATTCCCTGTAAAAAACCGATGCTGCCAGGAGAAAGATAAGTCCCGGCAGTCAATGCGACTGTGCCTTCTTTGATTTGTCTGCCAACTTCTCTCACATTCTTACCTGCTGGAACCGGGTATTCGTTGATCAGTACATGCCCACCAATCACCTCGGTATGCTCCTGCATAATGACCGCCGTCGCCGATTCAGGAACCGGCGCACCTGTAAAAATCCGGATTGCCGAACCAGGTTTTAGATCGGGCGTGAGGGTTTGCCCGGCTTTTGATTCGCCTGCGAGTTTAAGCGATGTTCCGTTTTCCGCCACATCGGAATGGATAATTGCATAGCCATCCATCGACGATTGCCGGAAAGATGGCAATGCGATCGGCGCGATAATATCTTTTGCCAGAACATATCCCGCTGCATCCGCCAGGCTTCTGTTCTGGGTGGATAAATGGGATGTATTTGCAATAATTTTTTCTTTCGCCTCGTTGACTGTTACCATGTTGGTGAAAATGGGACTTGGAAGACTCAAAGCAGAGCTTGATATGCAAGTTAACACATCATATACTAAAAAAAGACGCTTCTCTTATAGGTCATTCTCTACCTCAATCAGACTTAAAATCGGCAAACACGGCGAAATTGGCCACCTTTTGCCGCAGGAAATTATCGTAAGTAACTGATTGTCAACACAAGTTATCAGACTAAAATAATTTAATCCAGGTTTAGTCCAATCAATATCCAGAATCTGCGTTCGGCCTCATTGTCGTTTCGCCAATCAAAATTTTAGATTTTGTTGAATGGGCTGTCATTTTGCCCGGAAGTCACCGTGAAACACCAAATCACAACAACTTGAATTAGTACTACAAACATTGTCAATAAATGCCTCAAAATCAGGTTTTTATCCGAAAGTGAAATATTTTAAATTCAATACCGTTATCTTTGCACTTCGGCCTAAGGCTTTTGTAATATGTTCCACGAAATAAAACATGCATGATTAGACTTATCTTTATGGCCTTCTCAATCGCAATAATGGGTGAATCACCAGTGAGCGAGGTGGAGGTGGAAAAGAAGGAACTGAAAGAAATCACAATAATAGATTCAGATCTTCTTGCTATTGACTTCTGTGGCGAAGCCATCCCACTTTCGGAGCTTCGAATCGCTGAGCGATATCAAAATATGATCAGAAATTACGACAATCCCACTTTTCGTAAGCTGATGACCACCACAAAAAAGAGAATTAAGGTAATAGAGCCTATTCTTAAAAAGTACGGAGTACCAGCCGATTTCAAATATCTACCCCTCATAGAAAGTGCTATGAATCATGATGTTACTTCACATCGGGGCGCAGGCGGCTACTGGCAGTTGATGCCATCCACCGCGAAATCACTTGGACTGGTTGTAAATGAAACCAGGGACGACCGCAAAAATCTCGTCAAATCCACCCATGCAGCAGGCAAATATCTTCGGGGCCTGTATAAGCAACTTGGATCCTGGACACTGGTAGCTGCCGCATATAATGCCGGCCCCACGCACATCCTGAATAAAATGGATGCCCAGAACAGGGACGATTACTTCAAACTTCGCTTAAATTCTGAAACCACAAGGTATATCTACAAAATCCTTGCAGTAAAGGAGTGGTTTTCCAATCCCGAGAGAAGCCGGGAATGGGGAAGCGGAAATGTGGTAGGCCGTATTGCTGACTTCAAGACAGAGCAAAAAAAGGCCGAAATTCAATTGGCAAAGGCTACATCAGATTCTTAAGCTCAATTTTATTTGATAACAACACAAAGAAACGGATACATTCTCCTTTTCTTTGTGTTGTTATTTTTATAACATATCCAACAATTCAATACGCTCTTTAACATGACAAAAGCTGAAATGATCACCGACAAAGGGACGATGCTCATCGAATTTTACGATGAAGATGCTCCGATCGCGGTGAAGAACTTTGTAGATCTATCAAAAAAAGGATTTTACGACGGCCTGATTTTCCACCGCGTTATCCCTGACTTTATGGTACAGGGAGGAGATCCAACCGGAACCGGCCGCGGAGGTCCGGGTTATAAAATCAAATGTGAACTGACTGGCGGCAATCAGTATCATGACCGTGGCGTGCTTTCGATGGCACATGCGGGACGTGATACAGGAGGCTCTCAATTCTTCATCTGTCACAGCCGTAAAAACACCGCTCACCTGGACGGTAACCATACCTGCTTCGGAAAAGTAGTTGAAGGTGTGGACACGGTCGACCTGATCCGTCAGGGTGACAAGATCCAGAAGATTACGATTATTGAGGAGGAGGAGGCTTAGTACTAGTATTTAGGTCCCCAAAAGTAAAAGCCCTTTTTCTACTTTGTAGAACGAGGGCTTTTTAAGATAGTAATTCCGCATTCCACTAAATCCGCTTCAGCTCAGGATCGTAAAATCCCTTCCAAACTTCAACAGTTCCTTCCAAAGTTTCCGGCGGAGATTGCAGGTATACCTTAATCTTTTCGAGGTTTTCGGAATGCGCGTCTTTCGACCAGTTTTTTACAAGATCAGTAAGTAGCTGGTCAATTTTCGCCGTACTTACCCGCCAGTTTTTGCTGTATTTGGCAAACCATTCTTCATTCAAAAAAACAACACCTGAATACCTGTAAACGTCCGAAAAGCCAAACGCATCGATAACAATGGGCTCCGTCGGCCATTCTGCGTCTAATTCCTTGTCGCTAAACCGTTCGCGGCCGTCGCCGAGGAGGGCTATGAATCTGTATGTTTTTACCATTTGTAAGGTTATTAAAAATAAACATTTCTAATGTAAAGCGATTAAATACCATGCCGTCATTGCATTCGGTTAAACGAGTACAAAATCACTCGATCCGCATTACGTGTTCAATTTTATCAAAAAACTGAACATGTTTGATATTTTGTCCAGAAAATGAGAATATTTACGACATGTCCAGTAGTGGCAAGAAAATTGGACGCATACTATGGAAAAGAAATCTGCTGCCTCAATGAGGATCTGATCCGAATTTTACAGCGATGATCGATCTTATCTAAAAACCAGCTAACTAATGATACGCATCTCCACTCTCCCACTTATTGAAAACACCGGGCAATTTCACGCGGCGAAACTGGTCCTGCTAGTGGACGTACTGCAGGTCGGCGACGCACCCAGAAGTATGCGGGAACACATTAAGAACAATTACGGGGGGTTTATTTATGATAAAAAAACTTACATCCCGATCACGCTCACTGGGAATCCCGAAAGTTTGATTGTAAATGCAGGCAAGCCGATTCATTTCAAGTTCGATCACGGATTTGAAAACCACTATCATTTTGATGGCAACCTCGACGCGGCGATCTGGCATAAAAAGTTGTATGACATGTCCGCTTTCGCAGGTTCTGGCTCTGTTTCTTTCGAACGCGAGGAGTCGTTTATCATTGAAAGATACATTTCCGGACGCCGCGATTACATTGAATCACAGCCGATCGCCAGTTTGCTGACATTCCCGAAACAACTAACCTCCATTAGCAACAAACCGATGATGGGATTGAAACCGGTTCGCAAATAATGATTATTATCCGGCTGGGCAGATCCATTTGGATCCATGTTTTGGGTGTTTTGAGCAGAATGTGGAGATTAAATAGATTATTCTCCGCAAATTTGCGGAGAATAAGAACTATATTCACCGCAAAGCATGGGCTATGGCATTGTACAATCATCAGAAAAAAGGTTGGCCGGGATTCACCTGGGATGAATCACGCTTTTCATCCATTCTTGGAGAAGTAAGATATTTGCAAGGTAGAGTTGCCGGAAGAATGCAGTCGCTCGGTTTTTCGAGCCAAACAGAAACTGCACTTAAAACACTCACCGAAGACATACTAAAATCCACCGAAATTGAAGGTGAACATCTGGACTCTGATCAGGTCCGGTCCTCCATTGCACGCCGTTTGGGACTGGAAATCGCGGGATTGGTTCCTTCTGATAGGAATGTGGAAGGAGTAGTCGAAATGACGCTTGATGCTACCCAAAATTATAAAGATCCACTAACTGCTGACCGGTTATTTGGATGGCAATCTTCCCTGTTTCCGTCTGGCCGGAGCGGGATGTTTACAATCATGACAAGTAAATGGCGAGACAATGAAAAAGGTCCCATGCAAGTGGTTTCCGGAGCGGCAGGCCGGGAAATCGTTCATTTTGAAGCACCTGACGCATCGCGTTTGGAGAAAGAAATGGAGACGTTCCTCGACTGGTTTAATACTAAGCAAAATATGGATCCCGTACTTAAATCAGGGATTGCTCACTTTTGGTTTGTCACTATCCACCCTTTCGACGATGGAAACGGCCGGATTGCGAGAGCAATTGCCGATATGCAGCTCGCCCGGGCAGAAGGAAGTCCACTACGCTTTTATAGTATGTCTTCGCAAATCCGAGAGCGCAGAAATGACTATTACACCATTCTTGAAAAGACCCAAAAAAGTGATCTTGACATTACCGCGTGGCTGGAATGGTACCTCTTTTGTTTGAAAGCATCGTTAGATAGCACGATAGAAATGCTGGATGTCGTTTTACAAGGCAATGCGTTTTGGGATAAAAATGCGGACATTTCATTAAATGAAAGGCAGCGTTTGATGATTAACAAAATGCAGGAAGACTTTTTCGGAAAACTGACGACATCAAAATGGGCCAAAATCACGAAAACGTCTCAGGATACTGCTGGCAGAGACATTCAGGATTTAATTGTGAAAGGAATTTTGCAGAAAGAAGGAGCCGGGGGAAGAAGTACCAACTATGAATTAATCTGGTAGCCTCGATTGAAAACACCTCACAAAACAGCCTTCGCAATTGCTTTCCCCCAATACTGACCCAAAATGGCGACTCCCTCGACATTGGGATGCAAATAGAAAACACCTTGCTGACCATTTTCTGGCTTAAACAGCTCCCTGGCGTGTTTTTCGAAGTATTTAAATGCTTTCGTATCTCCCTTAAAAACGCGATCAGGATTGGTGTCTTTATATTCTTTCACCATGGCATTAAGCTCCGGAATGTAGGACTTCAATCTTTCCAGGCCTTCCTCCAGATATTTGGACCGATTGTAGGTATTGGTGCTGTACCAGATCGGATGCTGGATCACCACTTTGCTTCCCGGGTATTTCGTTAGCAACTCATTGATAATGGCTTGCATATTTTTCTTGTAATTTTCTTTCGAAACCGGCGCTCCATTAGGGCCTTCCATTGCACTGTCGTTCGTACCGAGTTTCATTGAAAAAACCAGCTGATGGTCTTTTTGAGCAAAAAGACTGTCTGCGGCTTTCGTAGCGAGCACAAAATATTTGCCACTGCCGGGAAGCCAATCCAAAGTCGTGGACCCACTTCTGCCCACGTTGACAAACATTACACTTTCGACACCTTTTTGTTCTTTCAGATAATTCACCGCATGCGTCGGTGGAGGAAATCCGTTATCGCCACCTTTGCCTTGAGTGATGCTGTTTCCAATAAAAACGATCGCTATCTTTTGAGCTTCCGTATGAAAGATGTTCAGGAGGAAGATAACAAGCAAAGTGGTTAATCTGAATTTCATATCATTAAGGTTTAGTCTATAAATCGTCGGACTAGCCAAATTACCAAATTCAGCAAACCGCTCAAAAGCAGCATGGTCGTAATTGGAAAGTAAAGCCGGAAATTTTCTCTTTCGATGCGAATGTCGCCCGGAAGCCGGCCTAGCCAGTGGAGTTTGTCGCTTAAAAAGTAGACGATGATACCAATCACTACGATCGCCAGACCAATCAGAATGATGTATTTTCCCGTAGCCTGAGACATCGCATTAAGTCGATTTTACCGAGCGCTAAATTAATGTGTGCAAAATGGTGCGTAACATGCCAGGCCGACATAGCCAATGCATGTCGCTGGTTCAGCCAGATTTTCCTGACCGGATGAAAATAAGCGATTTCGAACTGCTCGGGTGTCAGGGTCTTAGCCAGGTACACATACCTCGTTCCAATGCTCTCTAAAATGGTCAGCGAAACGTCAATCGGCATTAAAGAAGCCTCCGGTGTTTTAGCCCAGCCATCCATGTTAATGAGCGTAACGTCTTTGTAGTCAGGATCAGTCAGTGCTTGTTTCATCCTGAAAAAGTGCAGCAAATGTATATCCGCTACGTGATGAATCAGCTGTTTCACCGTCCAGCTACCCTCCCGGTAGGTTTTATTCAGATCAGTTTCTGAAAGATCTGTGACGAGATTTCTGTAATCGGCCGGTGCAGATTCAATGACGGAAATCAAATTGGCCAATTCTTCTTCCGAATAATTTTCCTGAGGAGCAAACGGCCCGATCGGAAACTTTCTGTCTGTCATTTTTAAATGCCTTTGATAACAACCGAAATCTCATTACCTGATTAAAAAACCAAACTCAAATGTCAGAAGACTGAATTTATCGGACTTGAACCGGGCAAGGTCACCTTTTATTCTGTTGATCAGCCCAGCCTCGTAGCGCAGGTTGAACAGCAATTTGTTGACCCGATAAGAAAGCTCCACCGGAATCATCGGGACGACGGTCTTATAGTAACGATTCACTGCAAAGCCCGGATCGATATCTGCTCCAATGTACATCCCGGGCGTCCGCGTTAGCGAAATGGCAGTCACCTGCGCACTTATCCCCGCTCCTACCGAAAACGATTCAACCGGAAAATAATGGATCATTCCAGCAATTCCCAACCCATAATCCGAAGATCCTGACTCATAATCCCCGAGCGGGGCCGCCACATAATCCCGAATCACCACAGGCTCATCCCAATAGGTATGCTTTGAAAAATTGGCCTGCATTTTAAAACTAAGATCTTTGGTCAAAGGCTTGAACCAAGCTGCGCCCAGCCCAACTCCGCCCAGTAATATTTTGGGAGAGCTCAATTTGTCGTACCCCAGAATCGGATAGATCCCTTTTGCGCGATTGGCAACCGGTATATAGAAGTTCCCGTTTGCAGTCAGAAACCATTCCGTTTTTTTATTTTGAGAAAAAGACTCAAAACCAGTTGTCA
>NZ_JAJUXH010000036.1 GCF_021390245.1 Dyadobacter sp. CY323
TAATCAGCGTAATGCCGCCCGTTTCTACCGCCACCTGATATGTACCTTTATCATAACCCTCCACATCGAATCGGATGCCGTCTGTTGGGATACCCGCCTCCACTTTCATTTCGACGATCTGTTTTGCATTCGGGTCAAAGATCCGGATGGTGCAGGGCAGCCGCTGCTCATTTTTAAAAGAGACAATGATCTGCCTTGTGGCAGGGTTTGGATATGCAATCAATAGAAGATCCGTTTCGACCTCCGGTCTGGAACAGCTGCCCAACAAGATTACTATCAGCAAAAAAAGCAAGTTCTTCATGCTTTTTTTGATTTTGCACTTACAAGTACAGCTCCCGCAATTAGCCCAAGCAACAACAGCGAGCTCACGAGATCCACTTTGCTTCCTACGGCCACAGACACCGGCTCGAAACGGAATTTAATGGTATGCTTTCCGGCGGGAACGCGCAATGCACGTAATACGTAGTTGGCACGAAGCAAGTCAGCAGGTTTATCATCAATGGTCACTTTCCATTCGTCACGGACATTGTAATAGATCTCGGAGAAAACAGCCAGGCCCTCGTTTTCAGAATTACTTTCGTAAACGAGTTCATTGGGTTTGTAGCTGGTCAAAATAATCTTATCTGCTGAATCCGGCTGCAGTTTCAGGCCTGCCAGTTTTGCGGCAAATCGTTGATCCAGGATCGCTTCGTCACGCGATTTCAATGAATCCAAAGCCTTCATTTCAGCGTCGGGGTTAGGAACGACTTTGTAACTTTTTACGAACCATGCATTTCCATAAGCTCGCGGATTCGGTTGCGCTACTTTATTTCCTTGCTGGTCCGCCGTGATGATATACTTGGTGTTCAGCATATTGATCACCTCGGTGTTAGGCCGCTCTTTATAGATCTGGCGTTCGAACAATTCCTGGTACCTGCGCATTTTGGCACCATGATACCCGCCGAGTGATTTGTGAAAATAAGAAGCCTGCGCACTATTAAATGGACCCTGGTCGGCACTGGCATCGTAAACCCGGTAATCGAGGTCTTTATCCTGTAAAATTTGCTCGTCGGCCGGAGATGGCGTTGTATTGCCCTGCGCTACATAGTTGCTCACAAAATCCTCGCTGTTCAGGAATCGTTTATCCACTCCAAACAGATCAAATATCACCAGTAGAAGCAAAGTAGCGTACATGAACACAGGTTTGATCCGATTTTGCATCCAGAGCCAGATTACGCCCGCAATAAGAAGGATGAAGATCAGACTGCGTATCGCATCATTTTTCATTAAGCTAACCCGATCCTGAACAATGGAATTGACAAGCTGCTGCGCGAAAACTTTATCCTGAGTCTGTTGCGTATATCGCTCAACAGACATCGGATCTGTTGGGGACTGAAAATTGAAAAAGACAGTCGGCATCAATGCTAAAATGAGCATCAATCCGCCGGTGACCCCGAGCGTAATCAGGAAAGGTCTTTGCAAATCTTTCCATTCGATCTTTCTTTGGATCATGCTGGTCAACGTCAATACGCTTAGTAAAACCATCAGCAGTTGCGCCAATGAGATCACCATCGTCATCGCCCTGAACTTGTTGAACATCGGGAAATAGTCAAAGAACAAATAATTGATCGCCGAAAAATTCTTGCCGATCGCCCATATGACATACAATATCACAATTCCCAAAACCCAGTTTTTTAATGGACTTTTTACAATAAACAACCCGAGAACAAACAGGAAGAATACAATGACGCTCACATAGTTAGGGCCGCCCATAATAGGCTGATCACCCCAATACAAAGGCATTTGCTGGATAATACTTTGTGCCGCCGCAGGGTCTACACCTTTTCCGACAAGCGTTTGATAGGTTTGGGATGAAGTTGAAAGCGGCCCGTAGGAGACGCCTCCGTATGCATTCGGGATAATCAGCGTAAGCAATTCCCCCCATCCGTAACTGTAAGTAAATGCATATTCTTTACCCAAACCATTTCCCTGCACACCTGCTCCGGGATTGTTAACCGGAGTCAGCTCCGACTTTCCGCGGATTGTTTCCTTGGTATAATCATATGCATTCCATAACCTGGTAGTATGCGTCCCGACGGCCACAACTGCGGCGAAAGCAAGTCCGGCCAGGATCAGGGAAAGATCTTTAACCAGCCCTCTTCTGATATAAGATATACTCTCAATGATCACCAGAACAACAATGCCAATACCCAGATAATAAGTGATCTGGACGTGGTTCGCATACAATTCCAGCGATAAAAACAAGGCGGTAAGTGCTGAACCGGCAAGCCAGTTTTTGCGGAAAGCCAAAATCACCCCGGCGATCACACCAGGCGCATACATGATGGCGATGACCTGGGAAACGTGCCCGGCTTCCAGATTGATTACATTAAATGCCGAGAATGCGAATGCGACCGCCCCAATGGCGGCGAGCCAGCCTCCGGCGCCCAGTACCAGAAAAAGCACATAAGCACTCACCAGTCCGATCAGGAAGTAGTTGGCCGGCGCCGGCAGGATCCGGTTGATCGCTTGTCCAAGCTTGGTGGAAACGCTCGTAGGATAATCGGCGGCTACCAGATATGCGGGCATACCTCCAAACATCGAATTTGTCCAGCCAGACCATTCCCCGGTTTGTTTGTGAAAGTCCTGGACTTCCCGCGCTGCTGATTTTGCCTGAATATCGTCTGTTGCGACCAGCTTTTTGCCTTGCAAAACAGGTGAAACATAACTAATTGATAAAATAATAAAACCAATTACAGCTATCAGATGTGGCCAGGTACGCTGCCAGGAAAACAGATCTTTCATTTATAAAACTACCGGTTAGTTAAGACTTTCAGAGAGGTATTAATTAAATTACTAAAAATATAATTTTTCAAACAGGGATCATAAAAATGAAACGCCGCAAATGAATATTAAATTTCTATTAACCGGCGCAAATATATAAGTATTGATATATGTTTGAGGTGTAAAATTTGATTCTTACTCCGGCATTTTTTTAACATAATTAAGAATTTGGACATATATTTTAAGAAAATACCGGATAAATTTGCGGAAATTGTGCCTTTAAGGTTAATCGATACCCACATAAAGCTAGCTTAGAAGTAACCCGAAATTAAATGAAAAGAATTGGAGTATTTACCTCAGGAGGAGATGCCCCTGGTATGAATGCCTGCATCAGGGCCGTCGTACGCGGAGCTGTCTACCACGGTATTGAAGTATTTGGAATAAGACGAGGATATAGCGGAATGATTGCCGGGGATGTCTATAAAATGGAATCCTATTCAGTAAGTAATATAGTTCAAAGAGGAGGAACGATTCTAAAATCGGCGCGGAGTAAAGATTTCATGACCCCAGAGGGGAGAAAAAAAGCATATGAAAACCTGATGGAACTGGGCATTGAAGGTCTGGTAGCAATCGGGGGAAATGGGACCTTCACAGGTGCCATGATTTTTGGTAATGAGTATGGAATCCCGACAGTAGGTGCTCCTGGCACCATCGACAATGATTTGTATGGAACGGATTACACGATTGGCTTCGACACAGCTGTAAATACCGCGCTCGACGCGATCGACCGGATCCGTGATACGGCAAGTTCACATGATCGTATCTTTTTTATAGAAGTAATGGGCCGCGACTCCGGATATATCGCCGTTCAGTCGGGTATTGCCGGGGGTGCGGAACTGGTGATGGTGCCGGAGGTTTTAACCCCTATTTCTGAGGTTGTAGAAACGTTAAAGCAAGGTTGGAGCCGCTCCAAATCTTCTTCTATTATTATTGTAGCCGAAGGAGATGAAGAAGGAAGCGCCCAGGAAGTGGCGGAGAAAATCAAGGCGCAGGTAGATGAAAATGCGGACATCCGCGTAACCACTCTGGGACATACGCAACGCGGGGGGCCACCTTCGGCTTACGACCGAATTTTGGCGAGCCGTTTGGGACTCGGCGCATTGGAAGGACTGATAGCCGGGCAAAAAAATGTAATGGCCGGAATCATCAATAACGATCTGGTTTACACGCCTTTCGAGGATACGATCCGTCTTCCGAAACCCATTAATGAAGATTTGCTAAGAATGGTGAAGATCCTAAGTGTATAAGACCGAGGGTTAGCAATAACCTACTATTTTATACACCATGTACCCAACTACCTCGTGCCAGAGCGTGCTAAAATCAGCGATTGCATTCGGATCAGGTTGGAATCCATTTTGAAAGGTTAATTTATTATAACCTCCATAAAAGTCGGCCGGGAAAATAGCCGTTTTGATACCTGCTTTATCAAAACAACCCGCCGACCTTCGTATGTGAAAAGCCGAAGTAATCAGAAGATATCTCTGGTCCGGGAACTGCTTCCGGATGATCCGGGCCGAATAAAGTGCATTTTCACGTGTGTTTCGAGCCTTTTCCTCAAAAAGTATATCTGTTGCTCTCACCCCCCATTTCACGAGCAGCGCTGCGGCTTCCCGGGTTTCACCTTTTCCTTCACTCATCATAAATTTCTGGCTCGTACCTGTAATCAGGATCTTTTTGATTTTCCCAGCCTTATAAAGCTGAAACGTTTGCAGCACCCGGTCACCGTGGCTCCCCAGATAAGGTTGATGGGCGTCGGGCTTTTTGGAAGCAATCAGCCCGCCGGATAGAAGAATGCCCACGTCATAAGTCGTGTCCAACGTCTCGATATTGACGACCGAGGGCTCCCACCAGTTGATAACCTTCGTCACCAGAAATGAATTTGAAATGAGAAGCAGCAGAATGAGCCCCAGACCAACGGCCATCCTCCGCCGCTTGTTATTTTTAGTAATTAAACCGTAAGTCAGCAACATCAGGAGAATGCTTAATGGCATGACCAGAAAGTCTATGGCTTTGGACAGAAAATAAAACATTTAGATAAGAACCTGACAGAAGTTGTCGTTTTGAAATTAATTTTGTGACTTTGGCTCTTCAAGTAATTAAATAAACAACTCTTTAGCAAACTCCTTATCTGATGAAAGGTTATACCCACACTGCCATTCTGGCTTTCATTATTACGCTTTCATTACTTTCAAATGCTTTCGGCCAGGGTTATCACATTGAAGCTACCATAAAAGGGTTGCGGGATTCGTCGCTGATCATGGGGCATTACAATCGCAGTCACAGCCAATTTGTACCAAAAGATACCGCCAAATTGGATGCGAACGGCAAAGTGCTGTTTGAAGGCAAAACCAATCTGCCGGGGGGCTTGTACGTCATTCTTTTTCCGGGCAATGCGCGTTGGGTGGAATTGGTGTATTCAGGAAAAGAAACCAATTTTTCGGTTGAAACAGATACTACTGATATCGTGGGAAGTATGAAGATCACCGGTTCGAAGGAAAATGAGCTGTTTTATAACTATCAGAGAGAATTACGGGCCGGATCGAAACAGCTTGAAGTTTTGGGCAAAGAAAACAATGCGGAGGCACGTAATAAAATGAAGACGATCCAGGACGGTTTTGCTGCTTATCGCGATAAAATGTTGAAGGATAATGCGGAAAGCTTCACTGTCAAGATGTTGAAAATGTCTACCGATCCCGAAATTCCTGCGGCGCCCAAACTTGCAAATGGAAAGACGGACTCGATCTGGGTTTTTAATTATTATAAATCGCATTACTGGGACAATTTTGACTTTACAGATCCCCGGATCATCAATACCCCGTTCCTGGAAGCAAAAGTGGAACGTTACTTCAAAAATCTGGTCGTGCAGGTGCCTGACTCACTCATTAAAGAAGCTGACGCTTTAGTAAAGCGCGTTTCCCCGAACAAAGACGCCAAGAACTGGCTGGTTTATTACATTGCCAATCAATACGAAAACCCCAAAACCGTTGGTACAGAAGCTGTTTGGGTGCATATGGCGACCAAATATTACTTGTCGGGTGAGATGAGTATCCTGGAAGAAAACCGCAAACGGGTGGCGGAAAAGGTGGCTACATTAAAAGATCTTTTGGTAAATAAGACCTTCCCCGCGCTCGCATTGACTGACCCTACTGGCAAAAAAGTAAGCGTTCAGGCCATTCAGGCAGACTATACAGTGCTATTCTTCTACGCCCCAACTTGCGGACATTGCAAAGAAGCCTCTCCGTTACTGAAAGCTTTTTATGATAAAAATAAAGCAAATGGCATCAAGGTTATGACGGTTTCTACCGAGCATAACATGGAAGAATGGAAATCATTTATCAAAACGTACCACCTGGAAGAGCTGATAAACGGTTTCGACGCATTGAAACAAATCGATTTCAACCGGAAGTTTGATGTGGTTACGACGCCCACGATTTATGTTTTGGATAAAAACAAAAAGATCATTGCCCGCAAAATGCCTGTGGAGCAACTGGAAGACTTTTTGAATTATTACAAAAACAAAATGGCGAGAAAGCTGTAAGAATTACAGAAAAGCAACACAGATCGGAAGCTTCACCCCAATGCTTTCATGCTTGAAAGTAAATTTCCCCGTAGCCGCATCCACATCGTAAACAACCAGATTATCAGTGGATTGATTGGCAACGATCATGAATTTTCCGCTCGGATCGATGTTGAAGTCCCGCGGCGTGGCGATTGATTTTGTTTGCTGATCCACCATTTCCAGATCTCCGTTCGCACTGATTTTAAATGCGCTGATCGAATTGTGTCCGCGGTTTGAGACATAAACGAATTTGCCATTCGGATGCAAATGGATCGCAGAGCTGGTATTGGTCGGGCCATTGTAGTCGGCCGGAATTGTAGGATATGTTTTTAATGCAGTAATCACCCCGTTTTTACCGATCGTGCAGGAAGTTAGAGACGCTTCAAGCTCATTGAGCAGGAACAACGATTTGCCGGAAGGATGAATAATCAAATGCCGCGGACCAGCGCCAGGTTTGCCTGAAAAAAAAGGCTGGGCCGGATTTGGTGTTAATTTGCCCGTTTTAGCATCTGCCACATAGTTCATGATCCGGTCACTGCCCAAGTCTGTAACATATACAAACTTTCCATCCGGTGTGGCGGTAGCAAAATGCGCATGTGCTTTTTCCTGACGCTTTTCGTTGGGCCCGGTACCTGAATATTGTTCAGTATAAAAAGGCGCGCTCACTTTTCCATCAGGCTGCAGCATATAGGCACTAAAACTTCCGCCGGTATAATTGGCGACGAAAGCCATTTTGCCCGATGGATGCACGGATACGTGGCAGGGATTCGCTCCCTCGGAAGGCTGATTATTTAGATAAGTCAGCTTTTTATCGTCGCCAATCGCAAATGCAGCAATTTTATCACCGCCAACCGCATATAAATTCTTTTTATTAGGAGAAATAGCAACGTAACCCGGTCCGGTGACATGATTGAAGGTGTCTAACAATGTGATCTGCCCGGTCGCCAGGTTCAGTTCGCAAAGTGAAACGGAAGAATTTGCACCTTTATCCGATGTACCAATGTAAAACGGAATGGTTTTGTCTTGAAAAGAAATGGATGCAAAACCGGCCAAACCCAGCAACGATAATACGAGTATATTTTTCATATGTTAATTTAAATCAATTCTGGTAGTTTTAGAGAAAGTGGGCACTGGGCACTTTTTAATGTGATTTTGATATATAATTCAACTAAATCTTGCAAACCGCAGCCATAATTCTGTAATCCCCGCAGGAATGCGCCAGGGTATCTTTGCATTACCAATTACGGAAATCATGGAAACCACTATTAAAACATATAAAACGTCCGTTCCGGTGACCGGCATGTCGTGTGCATCCTGCGCTGTAAGCGTGGAATCGATGTTGAAACACTCACCCGGGGTAATCCATGCGGCGGTAAACTATGCCAATCAATCCGTTCAGGTGGATTTCGATCCTGAGGTAACGGACCTGGAAAAAATGGACAACGTGCTGAAAAGCATTGGTTACGGGCTGATTATCGAAGACAATGAGGAAGATGCCGCGTCCGAGCAGGAAAAAATTTTGCAGGACCATTACGAAAGTTTGAAGAGAAGAACAATCTGGGCCGGCATTTTAACCATACCCGTCGTCATTATCGGCATGTTTTTCATGGATTCGATGCCGTATGGAAATTACATCATGCTGGTGCTGACAATTCCCGTCCTTGCCATATTTGGAAAGGATTTTTTTATCAATGCATGGAAACAGGCCCGCGTCCGGAAAGCGAATATGGACACCTTAGTTGCATTGAGCACCGGGACCGCATTTCTTTTCAGCACATTCAATACTTTTTATCCTGAGTTCTGGCATGCTCGCGGTTTGCACCCACACGTCTATTTTGAAGCAGCCGCCGTCATTATCTTGTTTATTCTTTTGGGGAAATTGCTGGAAGAACGTGCAAAAACGAGTACCTCCGATGCATTAAAAAAACTGATCGGATTGCAGCCTAAAACAGTCCGTGTTTCCCGCGACGGGCAGGAATATGACATCGAAATAAAAGAGGTAAGGTTGGGGGACGAAATCATTATCCGGGCGGGCGAAAAAATTCCGGTGGATGGAAAAGTCATCAGCGGTAACTCATTTGTCGACGAAAGCCTGATGACCGGCGAACCGGTACCCTCCGAAAAGCAGGCGGGAGATGCCGTTTTTGCTGGAACGATCAATCAGAATGGCAGCTTTGCATTCTCCGCGGACAAAATCGGCAAAAACACGGTTTTGGCTCAAATCATTAAAACCGTCCGGGAGGCGCAGGGAAGCAAAGCACCGGTTCAGCGGCTGGTGGATAAAATCGCAGGGATTTTTGTCCCGGTTGTCATTGCAATCGCAATTCTGACATTTATTGTGTGGCTATTAGTTGGTGGTCAAAATGCCGTGACCCACGGATTGCTGGCTGCGGTTTCGGTACTCGTGATTGCTTGTCCGTGCGCACTCGGCCTTGCTACTCCTACTGCCATTATGGTGGGTGTCGGCAAAGGTGCTGAAAGCAACATGCTGATCCGCGACGCGGAAAGTCTGGAAAAAGCATATAAAGTGAATGCGGTAGTACTTGATAAAACGGGCACACTCACAAAAGGCCAGCCAACGGTAACGGATTGGATCTGGTCTGAAGAAATTACCGACCAGAATACGCATCTGGCAGCCATTCATTCGCTCGAATCCAGATCGGAACACCCATTTGCCAAAGCGATTGTCGATCACATTCACGCAGTTGATCAGCCAAAAATTACCGATTTCGAATCGGTAACCGCAAATGGCGTGCGTGGAAATGTAGGCGGAAAAGACTACGTGATCGGAACCTTAACTTTTCTTGAAAACCAGCATGTTGTAGTTGATAACGGTGTTCTTGAACAGGCGCAAAACCTTCGCAAACAAGCCAAAACCGTCATTTTTGTCGCCGTAAATGGCAAGCAAATCGCGCTTGCCGCTATTTCCGACGAAGTGAAGCCAGGTTCCGCCCAGGCTGTTGCATTACTTAAAAAAGAGGGTATCGAGGTGTTTATGTTAACCGGCGATAATGCCCAAACTGCCGCCGCGGTTGCAAAAGAAGTTGACATAACTTACTATCAAGCAGAGGTTAAGCCCAATGAAAAGATGGATTTCGTAAAAAAGCTTCAGTCGGAAGGAAAAACCGTGGCGATGGTTGGGGACGGGATCAACGATTCACAAGCTCTGGTGCAATCCGACGTGAGTGTCGCTATGGGAAAAGGGTCTGATGTGGCGATGGATGTAGCTAAAATAACGCTGATCACTTCAGATCTACTTGCCTTGCCCAGAGCTCTGAGCCTGTCGCGCAAGACAGTCAGAACTATTCGTCAAAACCTATTCTGGGCATTTATTTATAATGTGATCGGTATTCCAGTCGCCGCCGGCATCCTCTACCCGGTCAACGGATTTTTGCTCGATCCGATGATTGCCGGCGGAGCAATGGCATTGAGTTCCGTTTCGGTGGTAATGAATAGTTTAAGGTTGAAACACGCGAGGTTGTAAACTGCCAACCCCGCGTGAGTCAATTTTTTTGGTTTATTAAACTGATCACCACCTTTACCATTGTAACTTTTTCTTCCGGTGGACTCTCAGCGATCATCAGCGTTAAGGCAACCAATGCATTATCGGCAATTCGTTTAGAGCCGTCCATGTGGTAAAGAATTTTGTTCCGTTCCAAAAACCAGATGAACATCAATGCGGCAATCCTTTTGTTTCCATCGCTGAATGAATGATTTTTAACAATGAAGTATAATAAATGCGCAGCTTTCTCTTCGATGCTGCGATATAGATCAATGCCGTCAAATGTTTGATAAATCGTTTCAATTGAGCCTTTAAACGAATCATCTTTTTCATTCCCAAACAGCCGGTGATCTCCAAATTTGCTTCTTAGACTTCTGATTCCCGTGATTGCCTCCTCATAAGTAATTTGGCTGCATTCCCGCTCAGATGTCGATTCAATGGTTAGGCTTTGATGATCATATTGATCGAGAAGGTCTAATGCGTAGGCAAAATTTGTAACGACAAGCAGTAGCCCATTCGCCTCGTCCGCAGTCAACTCTTTCTGTTGCAATACATTGGAGAGAAGCCCGACCGTTTTCTTCAATTGTTCAAGCTGATCCAGTTTAATTTTATCCTGAACCACATATCCTTTAATAAGTAATTCTTTCAGCATTTTATTGGCCCAAATGCGAAATTGGGTCCCACGTTTCGACTTGACGCGGTAACCAACTGAGATAATGACGTCCAGGTTGTAGTAACTTACGAGATAACTTTTTCCGTCCCCGGCAGTATGCCGGAAATTCCGACATACTGCCTCTTCTAAAAGCTCCTGCTCGTTGAATACATTTTTAATGTGCTCATTTACAGTCGTTCTAGCTTTCCCAAACAACTCCCCCATTTGAGCCTGCGTCAGCCAAACCGTGTCATTCTCCAACTGGACCTGCAAAGAAGCGGCACCATCTTCAGTTTCATAAATCGCAATTTTCCCTTTGTTCTCATTTTCAGTGATTTGATTTTCAGACATGTCTTAATACCGGTTATAGTGAAAAACCTTTTGGTATTTAGACGCAGGTTTCGAAAAAAGTAACAAACAAAAACTCTGTAACTCATTTCTATAATTCTGTAATGATCCGGGCTGCGGTATGGGCGATATTTGCAGTGTAGTAAACTTTAATAATCCGGCTCAAATCCGGCAACGTACTCAAATGGAAACTTTGAAATTCAAAACCAATATTAAATGCGGCGGCTGTGTCGATACGATTACACCATTTCTGAATGAAGACAATTCGATCGAAAACTGGCAGGTGGACCTGCAAAGCCCTGAAAGAATTCTAAAAGTAGAAACCAGCCACTCCCCGAAGGAAATCGCAGAACTTATGAAAAAGGCCGGCTACACCGCCGAAGAAATAGCCTGACAATTATTTATCTTTGAAGAAACAGAAAGCCGAAGTCCGACTGCCGAAAGCCGAAAGCCGAAAAAATATGAAATCCCACTTTCACCGATCCATCACCATTTTCATGGCCATTCTGGTACTGCTGAGCAGTACTGGATTTGCGTTCATTGAGCATGAGTGCATGATGAGAGGGAAGTCGTTGCAATTTTCGCAGGACAAAAAATCAGGTTCGGACACCATTAAAAAAGCATCTTCCTGCTGCGCTAAAAGCAAACAATTGAAAGAAGCAAAAGGTACTTTTTTCAAAAAAACCGATTGCTGCAAGGAAAGTCCAAAATTTGAAAAGCTGGAAGTTGTCAGTTCTGGTGCACAACCTAATCCGATTTTCCTCAAAGTGTTTGCTGATCTAATCCCCTGGTCAGTAAAATTTTATTCTTTTATCCGGGCCGAATGGGTTCTTCCCGCCACCTGGCCATTATCTCCCGACATTTCCTTTTCTTCCGTTTTTTACGGGAAAGGTATGCGCTGCTTCATCCAGTCATTTTTGATTTGATATATCATTGATTAACAGTTATTTATGTAAATCCAGATCACCGGATTTACCCGATATTTCTATTATTCAATGAATCAAGAAAAACATGGCCAAGTACCTGACAGCAGGAATTTTTCTCCTGATTTCCCTTTCACTTTCGGCACAACGCATTACCGGCTCGGTGAATGAGCAAATTGAAAGTAATCTGAAACCCATTACCGGTGCCAATGTGTACTGGTCGGGAACGTCGCAGGCCACTGCTACCGATACATCGGGGAAGTTTAGCATTCCAAGATCTGCTCAATCCAATTTACTGGTTGTCAGCTTTGTAGGCTTCCGGAATGACACCATTAAAATCGGGGCAGAAAGTGAATTGCAGATCGTTTTACAAAATGACCAGACGCTAGGCGAAGTAACTGTGCGCGGGTCCAGCAGCTCCATTGACAGACTTTCCCCTCATCAAAGCGAAATCATCACAACCCGCGCACTGGCAAAAGCGGCTTGCTGTAACTTGTCAGAAAGCTTCGAAACCAATGCGTCCGTTTCCGTTTCCTATAGCGATGCCGTAACCGGTTCCAAGCAAATCCAGATGCTGGGATTAAATGGGACCTACATTCAAACCAATGTGGAAAACATTCCGTCGATCCGCGGTTTGGCATCGACATTTGGATTAAACTTTGTCCCCGGTACCTGGATACAATCCATTGACGTGGGAAAAGGTGCAGGCTCGGTCGTAAATGGCTATGAATCCATGACGGGGCAGATTAATGTTGAGCTTCAAAAGTCTGATAGCCGCGAGAAACTCTACCTGAACACCTACGTGAACAATTTTGGACGGGCTGAGATCAATCTAAATCTGGCGCATCAACTAAACAAAAAGTGGAGTACCGGCCTGCTTACCCACGGAAGTACCTTACGCAACCGGATCGATAAAAATGGCGACGGCTTTCTGGATTTGCCGCTTTATACGCAATACAACGCGATTAACCGCTGGAAATATCAGGGAGAAAAAGTAATGGCGCAGTTTGGCGTGAAAGCTTTGTATGAAGATCGTTTGGGAGGACAGAAGGATTTTAAGCATGAAATGAGAGGCACAACGCAGGCTTACGGGTTTGGAGCAAGAGTAAACCGATACGAGTTTTTCTCAAAAGTAGCGCGGCTTTTCCCGGATCAGCCATACAAAGGTTTGGGTTTCATTGTGAATGCTTCCGTGCATGATTCCAAATCCTATTTTGGTTTAAATAACTATGACGGGCGGCAGAAAACACTTTACGGAAACCTGATCTACCAATCCATTATCGGCAATACCAATCATACCTACAAAACAGGTTTGAGTTACCTGCTGGACAATTATAATGAACAATATAGAAGCATCAGTCTGAAAAGAAACGAGTCGGTACCCGGTGCATTTTTTGAATACACCTACAATAATCTGGACAAATTCGTAGTGGTGGCGGGCGGGCGCGTCGATTTCCATAATCTATATGGAACACAATGGACGCCGAGGCTGCATTTGAAATATAAACTTACCGAACAGACTATCTTGCGGGCTTCGACTGGAAAAGGATTCAGGGTTTCCAATCCGCTGGCTGAATATTATGGCAACCTGGTTAGTTCCAGAGATGTGCTTTTCCGCGAAGCGATCAGGCCCGAAGTTTCCTGGAATTACGGGGCAAGCGTTACTCAGGAATTCAAAATCGGAAATATGTCCGGAAATCTGATTGTTGATTACTACCGTACCAACTTCGAGAACCAACTGGTGGCCGACCTGGAAGATCCGAGGTATATCAAGTTCTACAACCTGCCGGGAAAAGCATATGCAAACAGTTTTCAGGCAGAAGCGAACATCACGCCGATCCGGCGTTTCGAACTGAAACTCGCCTACCGGTTGTTTGATGTAAAGCAAACATTGAAAAATAACCTGGATGAACCTGTTTTGCTGCCCAGAATGATGGTAAGCCGTGACCGCGTGCTTTTTAACGCCGGATATTCACTACCTTATGATAAATGGAAGTTTGATTTTACGGTGCAATGGAATGGAAAGAAACGGATTCCATACATGGGAACAATGCCTGAACATCATGTTCCGACTGATTTACCATCAACAATGGCTCCGTCGTTTTACAACCTGAATGCGCAGATCACACGTACTTTCCCCAAATGGGATGTATATCTGGGAGGTGAAAATCTGGCAAATTTCAGACAAAAAAACCCGATAATGGGCGCCAGCGAACCATTTGGACAACATTTTGACGCAGGTATGGCCTGGGGACCGGTAGTTGGGCGAATGATTTATGCTGGAATTCGTTATAAAATTGTCCGGTAAGACGGAGATGCTCTTTAATCAGATCACACGATGAAATTGTATATAAAAAATATGGTTTGCGATCGTTGCAAACGGGTAGTCCGGGAAGAATTGCAACAGTTGGGCATAGACACAACATCTGTCGAATTGGGAGAGGTGGAAACAGTCGATGAAGTTGATGCCGAAAATTTAAATGCAGTAAAAGCCATATTGATTAAAAACGGGTTCGAACTGCTGGACGATCGCAAACTGGCACTTGTTGAAAATATTAAAACGCTGGTTATCGACGAAATCCAGAATTTGAAAGGAAATAAGCCGGCACAAATGAATTTTTCGGATTATCTGTCAGAAAGAATCGGATATGAGTATTCTTATTTGAGCAATTTGTTTTCTTCGGAAACCGGTCAAACCATTGAGCATTACATTATCGCCCAAAAAGTGGAGAAAGTAAAGGAATGGCTGTCATACAATGAACTGACTCTGAGTGAAATGGCCTGGCGACTTTCATATAGCAGCACGGCGCATTTGAGTAATCAGTTTAAAAAAGTGACTGGCGTGACGCCGGGAGAGTTTAAGAAAAATACCGGGACAAGAAAGGCGCTCGATAAGGTTGGCAGCGTTTAGTATCTATTTTTACCAATAAAAAATCTTAAAACCTTCAATCAAGATGCGTAAAATCCTTTTAGTCTCTATCATGCTTTTTACAATGGCCTGCACCGGAAACAGCGAAAAATCGGGGCAAACAACAGACTCGACCTCAACTGCAACCCCGGTTGCGGATGCAAAGAAATACGCTTGCCCCATGCAATGCGAGGGCGATAAAACCTATGCAGAGGCTGGTAAATGTCCGGTTTGCAAAATGGAGTTAAAGGAAATTGCGTTTGCCGAAACCGATTCTACAACACACGAACATTAATCATTAAAATCTTAAAATCATGAAAAAGACCATCTTATCCATTCTCACAATATTATTTCTGGGACTGAGTACCACATTTGCCGCCGACGACAAAGAAATCAAGATCAAGACATCGGCCATTTGCGAAATGTGCAAAGAACGGATCGAGCGCAATCTAGGACTTTCAAAAGGTGTGAAAGAATCCAATTTAAACCTGAAAGACAAGGTTGTGACGGTGAAATATAATCCAGACAAAACAACACCGGAAGCGATCAAAATGACGATTATCAATACCGGCTATGATGCAGACGGACAAATTGCAAATCAAAAAGCACACAATAAGTTGCCCGAATGCTGCCGGAAAACAGCAGCGGCGCATTGAGAAGCAAAATCATTGATGACAACTAAAAAACACCCCCGATTTGGCCTGGTACCATTCTTATTTTAAAGGACTCCCCCAACTTGCCTGGAAACTGCACCAGGATGAAGAATACACCGATTTTGAAGTTGATTTTTTGCAGGATGTGCTGGAAATCAACGAAGGGAACAAAGTTCTCGACGTTCTTTCGGGGTATGGCAGACATGCGGTACCTCTTTCAGGAATTGGCTGCGAACTGACCTGCATTGATATTTCAACGGAATATTGTGACGAGTTGCAAGATCTTGTGAAGTCAAATCAGTTAAATATCGAGGTGATTTGCGCCGATGTGCTGGATCATGATTTTCAGGAAAAATCTTTCGACGCTGCATACTGTTTTGGGAACAGTTTCAGCTTTTTCCCGAGAAAGGAAATGCAACTGTTCATAAATAAGGTTGCAGGTTCATTGAAAAAAGGCGGATACTTTGCGATCCAAACGGAGAACCTGGCTGAAAGCATTTTACCCAACTTTCAGGTGCGAAACTGGATGCCGGTGAAAGACGGGATTATCTATCTGGCGGAAAACGATTACAAACCCGAGGAAGGTTACATTGAAGCAGAGCAGACGTTTATTTCTGGTGCCGAAAGTGTAACGCATACGGTTCGGCAGCACATTTATACGCTGGCAGAGATCAGTTTTATGTTCGAAAATGCCGGATTAGAGGTCACAGGTACATTCGGGAACCTGGAAGCTGATCCGTTTACATTGGGGGATGAACAGCTTTATCTTATTTCCAGAAAAATTTAATCAATGCGGAAGCCTCGGCCGCAGCCAGCCGTAAACCCAGGTGCCAGCGATGGCGCTTAGTAATGTGACCGTTACCGCCAGAAATCCACCTCCGATTTGTGCATAAAGCGGTCCCGGACAAGCTCCGGTGATCGCCCAGCCGAATCCAAAAAGAAGGCCGCCGTAAATCTGACCTTTATTGAAGGTCTTGTCGGCAATGGATACCTCCTCGCCTGAAATCGTCGTGACCTTCCATTTCCTGATCAGCCAGATCGAAATCAAACCGACGGCCACTGCGGAACCTATCACACCAAACATGTGAAAAGAATCAAACCGGAACATTTCCTGAATGCGGAACCACGACACGATCTCCGCCTTCACAAAGACGATCCCAAAAAGTAATCCTACAATAAGATATTTAAAATTGCCTGCAAATGTCTCTGAATTTCTTTGCTGGTTAGCTCCGTCCAAACTATCGTCCGGAAGCAATGCATGATTACCGTTATCCGCATTTCCGGCTGATGTATTTCTGATTTTTTCCATAACTCTTTGTAATTGAAGTTTAAACCACCCAATTCAATAAAACCGGCAGCAAAAAGTTCGTGCAGATCAAACCTCCAATCATGAAACTGACTGTTGCCACCAAGGATGGCCATTGTAAACTTGAAAGCCCCATGATGGCGTGACCGGAAGTACAGCCACCCGCATAACGGGTTCCAAAACCGACCAGAAAACCGCCGAAAACCAGGAAAATCAATCCTTTTAATGAAAGAATGTTAACTACTGAAAATAAATCCGCGGGCATCAATCCTGAGAAATCGGTAATTCCGAGAGCAGCCAGGTCGCTTTTTGTGGACGAAGCAATCACGATCGGCTCAGGATTTGACAATAAGAAAGTAGCGACGAAACCGCCTAACGCTATCCCGGCGACGAAAAACAGGTTCCAGGATTCCCTTTTCCAGTCATATTTGAAGAAGGGAATATTCGCCGGGACCGTCGCCGCACAAATGTGCCTCAGTGTAGAAGAAATGCCAAAAGACTTATTTCCCAGAAGCAACAATGCCGGAACAGTAAGACCGATCAGCGGCCCGGCCACATACCACGGCCATGGTTTTCGTAGCAATTCGATTATTTCCATATATCTATATAGAGCTAAAACAAAAGATTATAAATTGTTAGGATTAACAATTTTCAATTTTGGAATATTTGTAAATTCCTTCTCATTATCAGTGACTAATGTGAAGTTGTTTGCCAATGCTGTGGCAGCAATAATGGCATCGGGAGTTTTGATTCTTCTCTGCTTTCGCAGATTAACACAAATTTCCACGACATTGGGCGTTATGTTGTAAATGAGGCTATCCTGAATAAAGTCTGAATCAGATTGCTTTCTGATCCTTTCCAAGACAAAAGCTCAATTTGACTGATAATGGAAAGATTAGGAGTTGAGTCAATCAAACCATCCATGAAATCCATGCCAACTTCTGGCAGTAATGCAGACAAGTAATGGGAAACCGCATTCGTATCGATCAAATATTGCTCCATTCACTGCGCATTTGATCCACATGCTTGATAAGATCCCGACCTTTCTCTTTATTGAGAACTCCTCTATATTTAGAAGATAATTTGTCCCCCGCTTGTTCATTACTATGCAACCGGATGATTTCCAGCGCCTCAAGATCGCGAAGCAACTGTAATGCATTTTTATTAGTAAGCTCAACTACAAGAGTTTCCATATCCTTATTTTTTAAAACATCAAGTTACAAAGAATCGTAAGAAATCACTACGCCCCCTCAGAAACCGGCACTTCCGTCTTAGTAACAGCTCCAAAACCTCCCTCAATATTTACAACATCGTCAATTCCCCTTGACTTTAAAATGGAAGCGGCAACCATCGAACGGTAGCCGCCTGCACAATGAATGTAAAGCGTTTTGTCTTTTGGAAATTCGGGCATCAGATCATTGATGTAATCCAATGGCAGGTTTTTGGCATCTTTAATATGTCCTGACTTAAATTCATCGGGTTTCCGGACGTCGACGATTTCCAGTTTACCCGCTTGAAAACGATCCGAAAATTCAACTGCATCAATGGATTCAACCCGATCAACTTCTTTTCCAGCCTTCTCCCAGCTTTCAAAACCTCCATTCAGATAACCAATGGTATGATCGTATCCTACACGCGCCAACCGGGTCACAACTTCTTCTTCCTTACCAGGTTCCGTGATAATGAGCAGGTTTTGTTTCAGGTCGGGGATCAATGCCCCTACCCATGGCGCAAAGCTCCCGTCCATTCCGATATTAATCGAATTCGGGATAAATCCTTGGGCGAACTCTGAGGCCTTGCGGGTATCCAGCAGCAATGCGCCGGTAATATTTGCCTTCGCTTCGAAAGCTTCTGCGGATAATGCCTGATCGCCCCGTTCGAGTACATCATCGATACTTTCGTAGCCGTCGCGGTTCATTTTCACATTTTCAGGAAAATACTGAGGCGGCTCGGGCAAGCCGGCAGTCACTTCTTTAATGAACTCCTCCTTCGTCATATCCTTCCGCAACGCATAATTGAACAACTTCTGATTGCCCAGCGTATCCGAAGTTTCCTTGCTCATATTTTTTCCACAAGCTGAACCGGCCCCGTGCGCCGGGTAAACGATGATATCATCCGGTAAAGTCATAATTTTCGACCGCAGACTTTCATATAGCATCCCTGCAAGATCGTCGGTAGTCAGGTCGCATTTCTGGGCTAGATCAGGTCGGCCAACATCCCCAATGAACAAGGTATCCCCACTGAAAAGTGCAGCAGGTTTTCTGTTTTCGTCCAAAAGCAAATAGCTCGTCGATTCCAGGGTATGACCGGGCGTGTGTAATGCTTTAATTACAATTTCTCCTACCTGAAACTCCTCTCCATCTTCTGCAATATGTGCTTTAAAGGCAGTATTTGCATTCGGTCCGTACACAATCTCGGCGCCGGTTTTTTCGGATAAATCAAGGTGCCCTGAGACAAAATCCGCATGAAAATGAGTTTCAAACACATACTTGATATTCGCACCGATTTTAGCAGCTTTCTGTAAATAAGGTTCCACTTCGCGCAACGGGTCGATTACCGCAGCCTCGCCATTCGAAACAATAAAATAAGCCCCCTGAGCCAGGCATCCGGTATATATCTGTTCTATTTTCATGCGGATTTCATTCAAGTTTTGTTATGATTAACCAACGGCGTGATGTTTTTGTTTCGCTAAACCTTCACCACCTTCCATCCTCCCAGCCTGAACCGCCAGATTGCTGCCATTGCCAGCACCGATTCGGCAATGGGTACCGCAGCGAATACCCCGACCGGCCCAAGTTCCAAAATAATGGCCAATACATAGGCAGACGGAATTTGGATAAGCCAAAAGCAGATCAGATTTATGATTGTTGGGGTTTTGGTATCACCGGCCCCATTCAGCGACTGGATAACCACCATACCATACGCATAAAAACCATAACCCAGGCATAGAACGCGAAGTGCGAGCTGACCGGTTTCCACCACTTTCAGGTTTGGACTGAACCAACCGATAATCGTTTGGGAAAATGCAAACATAAACACCGATAGGCCCAGAAGAAACACAAGGTTGTAAGATGCACATTTCCAGACCGATGCTTCCGCGCGCTCCGGTTTTTCAGCACCGAGATTTTGCCCGACCAGCGTCGCCGCCGCATTAGCAAGTCCCCACGCGGGTAACAGTGTGAACATGATCACGCGGATTGCAATGGTGTAGCCTGCCACCACATCGCTGCCAAACTCTGACAATATACGCGTCAGGAAAATCCAGCTTGCCGAGCCAATCAGAAATTGGACGGTGCCTCCTGCCGCAACTTTTATGATCACACGGATCGTTTCCGGATTCGGACGCAGATCTTCCCACATCAACCCCATCATTTTATTCACTTTTGTTAAAGAAAACAGTTGGTACCCTACTCCGATCGTCCGTCCGATGGCGGTAGCGATGGCCGCGCCGGTGACCCCAAGTTCGGGAAAAGGCCCCACGCCAAAAATGAGTATCGGCCCCAGTAACATGTTGAAACCGTTGGCGATAATGAGGGAACGCATGGCGGTAGCTGCCGCCCCCGCACCGCGGAGAGCCCCACTCAACGAATACAGCAACACAACCACGGGACTGCTCAGAAACTGAATCCTTGCAAAAGTGGTCCCGGTTGCGATCACATTCTCATCGGCTCCCATTAATCGCAGGATGTCGCCGGCAAATGTGGCACCTGCCACCGCGATAACGGATGAGATCACAAGCGAAATGAGGATTACCTGACCAACTGCATGTCTGGCCTGCGCATGGTTGCCCTCACCTACCCGGCGTGCAATGGTCGCAGTTGCGGCTGTACCCAAACCAATTGCTACGGAGTACATTAAGGTAAGAACAGATTCAGTAAGACCAACCGTCGCCACGGCAGCAGTACTGACTTTTGAAACGAAAAAAATATCAACAACGGCGAACAGCGACTCCATGACCATTTCCAGGATCATAGGTACGGAAAGCAAAAATATGGCGCGATTGATACTGCCTTCGGTAAAACTTTCTTCGGAGCCACGAATAGCCTGACGAAGTAGTTGAAACCACTTTTTCATGGGTGAAATTTTGAATTTATCTAAAAAAAGAAAAAACGGTGACCCGAAAAGGATCACGAAAAAGAAACCGGTAAGTAGACCTGGATGGTCAGTGGACTAAGCTTGTAGTCCGAGGATGAAGAGCAGCATCGGCATTACGAATTTCGGCAAATATACAAAAGTGATCTTCTAAGAATCAAACTTAAAAATGGTTTTATTAAACTAAGTGTAACTTCACGGACGACGCTAATGAACTTTTGAAGTTTATAAACCGTTGCCAAACTACCCTTTTCTTATATTAATATTTTTAGCTGGAAAGGAAATTTTAGTTTACAAATAAGACTGCATGATCGAAAAAAAGCAATTATATTCTACTGCTGTTAAGCAAGAAACGGCCGTTTTGGTGGCTGTAAGTACCCAAAAACAGCCGATTGAAAAAACAAAAGAATACCTGGAAGAACTGGCTTTTCTGGCTACTACACTGGGTGTTGAAACTGTAAGGACTTTTACGCAAAACCTGGAACGCCCGGATATCCGCACTTATACGGGAAAGGGCAAGCTGGAAGAGATTGTCGCGTTCATAACCGCCGAGCCGGTGGACATGATTATTTACGATGACGACCTCACCCCATCGCAGGTAAGAAATCTGGAAGAAACTTTTAAAGACACGAAGGTCATTGACAGGAGCTTGCTGATCCTTGCCATTTTCGCTATGCGCGCGCAAACTGCCCAGGCAAAATTGCAGGTTGAGCTGGCTCAATATCAATATATGTACCCGCGATTGACCCGTTTGTGGACGCACTTAAGTCGCCAGTCTGGCGCGGGTGTCGGGATGCGCGGACCTGGGGAAACGGAATTGGAAACGGATAGGCGGATTGTAAAAGATCGCATTGCGTTTCTTAAAGAAAAACTGGAAAAGGTTGACAGACAAAGCACTACGAGACGAAAAGAGCGAGACAGGCTGGTGCGGGTTGCAATTGTAGGTTATACCAACGTTGGAAAATCTACCTTGATGCGCGGACTTTCTAAGGCCGATGTATTCGCTGAAAATAAATTGTTTGCGACTGTTGATTCGACGGTCCGGAAGGTTAACATGGAAAATATCCCTTTCCTGCTCACCGACACTGTTGGTTTTATCCGCAAGCTTCCCACAATGCTGATCGAATCTTTCAAATCCACCTTGGATGAGGTTCGGGAAGCTGACATTTTATTGCATGTTGTCGATATCTCGCATCCTTCTTTTGAAGAACATCTGGACGTTGTCAACAAAACGCTTGAAGAAATCGGCGCAGCTAATAAACCAGTTATTCTGGTTTTCAATAAGATAGATCTGTACAAACCTGCTTTCAATACGGAAGAGGATGAAGAAGCGGAAGCTGTGCAATCCCAGGAAAGTGTTTTGGAACAGCTGAAAAGAAGCTACATCGCCGACAAAGCGGACCATGTGGTTTTTATCTCTGCCGAAAAGAAGGAAAACATTGAGGAATTGCGGAACACGTTATTTTCATTGGTAAAGGAAAAACACTTCTCCATTTATCCGAACTGGCTTGATCTGGGCTACACAGCAGTGCAAACAGAGGACTGATCATTTGTAATTCAAATGATTTTTTGCCAGTTTTGCACCCCAATTGGACTGCGTAGTTCAACGGATAGAATAGGAGTTTCCTAAACTCTAGATATGGGTTCGATTCCCGTCGCGGTCACTGAACCAGGCTGAATGCCTGGTTTTTTTTATTTGCCAGCTCGCGCCATCACGGAATAGGAGTTTCCTAAACTCTAGATATGGCCGGGCGGCCGGTGC
>NZ_JAJUXH010000037.1 GCF_021390245.1 Dyadobacter sp. CY323
CGATCCGAAACTGGGGCATGATCCTGAATCAATTTTTGACTATTTTTGAAAACAGAGTCAGGCTTTAAGCTTTGCCCGACCCCGATTGAAAAGTTTACACAGTTAATGCGATAGTCCCTGGTGTAGACATATTCTTCGTAATAAGTGGCTTTATTATGACATACATCGTAAGCAAAAATGAAGACTCATTTTTATACCGCCGGATCATTCGAATTGTACCACTTTATTATGGTATGACATTTTTTACCGTCACGTTATTTCTTCTCAAACCTGTCTGGTTCCGGAATGTGATAGTAACGCCTGAGGCGATCATCAAATCTCTTTTATTTATCCCCTATCGGATCAAAGGAAGTGGCCCAATACTATCGCTTGGCTGGACTCTAAATTATGAAATGTTCTTCTATCTCACGATAGCCATATCAATTAGTCTTTTTGGAAACAAAAGAGGTATGATCGCATGTTTGATTCTTCTTTCTCTGTTTGTATTGATCTGTCAAATCTATCCTCCGACAAATTACATACTGGCATTTTACAGCGGAAGTATTATACTGGAATTTGTGGCCGGTAGCTTTTTATTTTATCATTGGAACGCACGGAAGCACTCGTTGTCTCTGACGACTAAATGGGTCGGGAAAATCCTGGGAATCCTTTCCCTTATTTTCTTAATCATAACCGACTACTTTTACGATCCAACCCTTAGCAGATTCTTGCTTTTTGGAATACCCTCTCTTTTTCTCACTAATGCAGCTTTAATGGTTGAAGGAAAAGTTGATATTAAGAAGAAGCTTTACTCAACTGCGGTCCTATTGGGTGATTCGAGTTACGCGATGTACCTAACTCACCCGTTCATTATCTACGCATTCATCAGGCTGGTTTTCAAAAATTTCAAAAGTGAGAATGTTTTATTTAGAATGACAGAACTGGTCGTGACCATGATTATCGTCTGCTTTGTGAGTATTGTCATTTACAAATGGTTTGAAAAACCAGTGATGAAAAAATTAAAACTGGCGACAAATAACAAATTTCGTCGTGAGGAATCGGTTAAAACTGCAAGGGTATAATCTAAGAACTACTAAATAGTTATAACGAACTGTTATTTATACATCTCCAAAATCCCTTTCAACCCCTCCAAAGTATCCGCCTCCACCGCTTTCTTATCCTTCCGCCACCGCAAAATCCTCGGAAACCGCACCGCAATTCCTGATTTATGCCTTGAAGATTCATTAATACCTTCAAACCCGATTTCGAAAACCAGTTCAGGCTTTACCGTTCTTACCGGACCGAATTTTTCCAGCACATTTCTTTTGATAAAATAATCAACCTGACCGATTTCAACATCTGTCAAACCAGAATAGGCTTTTGCGAAAGGAACCAGTTTTCCATCTTCGCCCCACACCGCGAAGGTATAATCGGTAAACAGTTCTGCGCGCCGCCCGGAGCCTTTTTGAGCATAGATAAGTACCGCGTCCACACTCAGCGGGTTGATTTTCCATTTCCACCAATCGCCTTTTTTCCGCCCAACCTGATACGTACTGGCTTTTCTTTTGATCATAAAACCCTCGGCAATGTTTTGCCTGGACATATCATGTAATTCACGCAATACCTGCCATTCCTTGAAATCAATCAATGGTGACAGGTTGAAAACAAATTGATCTGGGGCATTTTTATGAACCAGTTCCAGTTCCGCCCGTCGCTGCTCCTGGGTAAAACCTCTCAAATCAACTCCATTCGCTTCCAGAATATCATAAGCCAGAAATGCGACCGGTGCTTCTTCCAATACTTTTTTTGATAGATTTTTCCGACCAATGCGTGTTTGTAATACATTAAAAGGCATTGGTTTATCATCCATATAACTCACAATTTCCCCATCCAGCACAGTACCGTTTGGCAAAACTTCACTCAGGAAATGCAATTCAGGAAACTTCTCGGTCGACAATTCTTCACCTCTCGTCCAGATAAAAAGCTCGTTGTTTCTATAAATGATCTGCGAACGGATACCATCCCATTTCCACTCGGCAAACCAGTCGCCGGGTTCTCCCAAGTCTGAAACATCGCCTTCGATCGGGTAAGCGAGAAAAAATGGGTATGGCCGGGAAGCATTGTCGTTTTCGCCTTTGTCTAAAATCAGTTGTTCAAAATTAGTGTCTTTGGGATCCCATTGACCCATTACCCGATGCGCGATTACATTGGAATCCGTCTCGGTAGCTTCGGCCAATGCTCTCACGACCAGCGTTTGCGAAACGCCGATCCGGAAACTCCCCATTAGTAATTTATTAAACACAAAGGTCTCATGTTGAGATAATTGCGACCAGGCCTGCAAAATGTGATCGTGTTTCTCTTCATCTGTCATTCCCGGTAAAAGTCCGAGATAGTAGAACCACTCTGTAAGCGATTTATCAGAAGCAACCGTCTGATTTCTAGGCAAAAGCAGTGAAATCGTCTCCCCCAGGTCACCCACACTTTGGTAACTTTCCTGAAAAAGCCACATCGGGATGTTTGCTTCTTGCGCCGCCCATTCCTTTACCATGGTCCGATTGACCTTAAATGAAGGCCTGCGGCCAGTAAAAAGGGTTAATGCCCATAACTTATCCTCGTCTGACGCCGACAGGAAATATTGTTTCATCAACTCCACCTTTGCATTGGTTTTGTTGGTGCGGTCCAGGTTCATGAAAAGTTCTGCAAATTGTTTCATGAGATGACCCCTCCTTCCCTTACCCCTAAATCCCCTGATGGGGACTTTATGTTTGATAGTGATTCCTTGTGTAGCTCATAGCTTTCCATTCCAGCACTGACATCCTGCACGACTTCTTCCTCTTCATTCTCGTCCTCATTCCCATACATGGTCGTCACCTCCCCAGCTTCAATGCCATTTTCATTCAGCCACCTTGAATAAATACTGGTGTAGCCGTGTGTAACGTACACTTTTCCGGCTCCCGATTCTTTAACCGCAGTATTCAAATCCGGCCAATCTACATGGTCGCTCAATACAAAACCCTGATCGACGGCCCGGCGGTTTTTTGCTCCCCGCAACGCCATCCAGCCGGAACAGTATCCAAGTGAATACGGATTGAATTTTTTGATCCAGGTGCTGCTATCGACGGAAGGCGGCGCCAGAACCAGCGAACCTTTAAACAGTTTGCGATCGGTTTCTTTCGTTACTAATGTCAGTTCGGGCAGATCAAAACCGGCTTGCCTCAATCTTTCATTCAATGTATAAATGGCGCCATGTGCGTAAATGACGTCGTCCTGCAATTGAATATTTTTCAAAATCCTTTGCATTTTGCCCAAAGAATAACCCATTAACACGCTCGCTTTTCCTTCTGACTTATTTTGCGCCCACCAGTTATCGATTTCCGTCATGACTTCGTGTTGCGGCTGCCATTTGTAAATGGGTAACCCGAATGTCGATTCAGTAATAAACACATTGCATTTGACCGGCTCAAACGGCGTCGCAAAATGATCGTCTTCCAGCTTGTAATCACCGCTCGCCACCCACACCTCACCCTTATATTCCACCCGCACCTGGGCAGAACCAATAATATGCCCGGCCGGGTGTAGCGAAAAAGAGACCCCGTTGATCACGAATTTCTCGCCGTATTCAACGGTTTGCAAGGAGATATCCTGTCCCAACCGCAGCCGCAAAATAGGCTCGCTATCCTTGTGAGAAAGATAATGCTTGCTTCCCCAGCGGGCATGATCGCTGTGTGCGTGAGTAATGATCGCTTTGTCCACAGGTATCCATGGGTCAATGTGCGCATCGGCAACGGAGCAGTATATACTTTTGCCGGTAAATTGTAAAAGCGGTTGTGCTGGCATACGTAACCAAAATATTAAAAGCGTGCCATTTGTCTGTTTTACATTCGGATGGCTTTGAAAATTAAATGCTACTTTTGAGTTACTTTACCCTCAATTCCCCGTCTTATTATAAACCAATTTTAATTACACAACTATGACAAAGAAAAGCATTGAAAGTTTGTTGCCACCAAGTGAAGAAGCAGCACGGTATCTCCAAAATGCCAGGCAGATTTTGACTGAAAAGGCAGGCAAGAAAGACGATCTGTACGCAGATATAAAATACGTAAAAATGGCCGCGGGGACTGCATATTCAGCCGCTCTGCTGATTTTGGACGAATATCTGAGGCAAAAAGAGGGGCTCAAATTTACAAAACCGAAAAGCATTGAAGATTACACAAGCAGAGTAAGGAAATATGACAAAAAGTTGCTCACGTTATTAGTAGATGTTTACGGTGAACTTCATATTAACGGTTACTACATTGGAACCCGGTCCGTCAACATCATACAAACAGGCCTTGAAAATGTGAAGCAAATGCTTGCGTACATTTAAATTCAACAACACACTTTTTTTTACTACTATGTCAATGAAAACGATTGAAAATACACTGTCGCCAAGTGAGGAAGCAGCAAGGTATCTTGAAAATGCCAGACAGATCCTGACTGAAAAAGCAGGCAAAAAAAATGGGTTATATGCAGATGTTAAATACGTGAGAATGGCCGCAGGGACTGCTTATTCAGCAGCTTTGCTAATTCTGGATGAATATTTGAAACAAAAAGAAGGTATTTATTTTGAAAAGCCTACAAGCATTGAGGATTACAAATGCCGGATTAGGAAGTACGACAAAAAGCTTCTTAAACACACTATGAATGCGTATGGTGAACTTCATATCGCAGGTTACTACCATGGTACGGAATCAGCTGAAATCATTCAGAACGGCCTGGAAAATGTGAAGCAAATGCTTGCTTACATTTAAATTATCCAGTATACATCTTAGCTCCACAACTATGTCAAAAAAAAATATTGAGAATCCCCTACCATCAAATGAGAAAGCTGCCAGTTATCTGGAAAATGCCCGGCAAATTCTGTCAGAAAAGGCTAGAAAGGATGATGGAGAATACAGAAATATCAGATATGTAAAAATGGCATCACGTACCGCATATTCTGCTGCGCTTCTGATAATAGATGAATATTTAAAGCAACACGAAGGTGTTAAGTTTAAAAAGCCGACAAGTATAGAAGATTATACCGATAGGCTCAGAAAGTATGATAAAAAGCTTTTAGTTCTCTTGCTGGAAGTTTATGATGAATTGCACATCGTTGGTTACTATTATGGCACCAGATCTGTAAACACGATTCAGACAGGTCTGGAAAATGTGAGGAAGATGCTGACCTATATTTAAAACAGGTAGCCGAGATTGCCTCTTTTTCCATTTTTTTTCAAGATATGATGCTTAGCAAATACATACTACTTCCTCTTTTTCTTTACCTCATCTTAGCCTGCAATTCCGAAAATTCCTCTCATACTGCCCAGAAACAAACTTCCCAGGCCACTAATTATACCAATCAAGTCGAAATAAAACACGCCAAAGGCTTCACCATCGAATACTTTAAAGACTACAAAATCGCCGGCATCATCAGTTCTGCCGACACTTTAAAATACATTCTGCTCGAAAAAGGTGCTACCCGTCCACAAGGTTATCCCAATGCACAACTAGTCGAAATTCCGGTAAAAACTGCCGTCGCAATGTCTTCCATGCATATCGGGCTTTTTGAATTTCTGGAATCTGAACAAGTTTTAACTGGTTTGGTAAACCTGCAATATGTTTATTCTCCGTCAGTTAGAAGTTTAATCAAAGCTGGTAAAATCTCAGAAGTCGGCAGAGACCAGGGTTTGAATGAAGAAAAGCTGATCGAAATGCATCCGGGAATTGTGATGACAGTAGGAAGTCCTGGTACGAAATCGGATCATTATCAAATCCTGAAACAAGCTGAGATCCCGGTACTGGCAAACTCGGAATGGATTGAAAAAACACCTCTGGCACGCGCGGAATGGGTTAAATTGGTCGCTGCTTTCCTCAATAAGGAGAAACTGGTCAATGAGAAATTTGGGAAACTTGAAGCAGAATATAACCGGTTGACAGCCTTAGCTGAGGGCTCAAAAACAAAGCCGACTGTTCTTTCCGGACTCAATACAAAAGATGCCTGGTTCATGCCCAGCGGTGATGGATATATGTCGAAATTCTTCCAGGATGCAGGTTCGGATTACCATTGGAAAGATAAAAAAGCAGAAGGAAGCCTGCCATTGAATTTTGAGGCAGTTTACCCGTTTGCATTAGAGGCAGACTATTGGGTTAATGTGGGTTTCAGTAATAGTGATACTAAAAAAGACATTCTTAGCCAAGATTCACGATATTCCGATTTTAAAGCATTCAAATCCGGGAAAATGTACAGCTATAATGCGAAAGTAAATGAGCTGGGTGCCAATGATTTCTTTGAATCAGGTACTGTTAATCCACACATTGTACTCGCCGACCTGATCAAAATATTTCATCCCGAAATACTGCCCGATCATCAATTCGTTTACTACAAACAACTTCAGTGATGGGCGAACATGAAAATAGCAGGAACTGGATTCTCAGTGGTCTGGCAATTTTGGCTGTTGTTTTCTTTGCATTAGACATTATGCTTGGCTCCATTCAAATTCCTTTCCGCGAAGTGTTCAGGATCGTATTCAGCGGCGAATCGGAGAATAAAGCCTGGTTGTTCATCATTGAAAAAATACGTTTACCCAAAGCATTTACTGCCATTTTAGCCGGTTGTGGGCTTTCTGTGAGCGGGTTACAAATGCAAACCCTATTCCGGAACCCGTTGGCCGGACCATCTGAATTGGGAATAACCGCAGGTGCAGGTTTAGGTGTAGCAGCGGTCATGCTCACTGGCGGGAGCAGTGCTAGTATTTATGCAATCAGTCAGTTGGGGATTTCCGGGAGCTGGCTCATTGTTGGCATGTCTTCGCTGGGCTCGGGATTGGTTTTAGCGCTCATATTACTGATTGCGGGAAAGATCCGGGACAACGTCATTTTATTGATCGTCGGTGTGATGATCGGGACTATTACACTTTCCATTATCAGCATCTGGCAGTATTTTAGTCAGCCCGAACAATTGCAGGAATACATTATGTGGACTTTCGGCTCTTTAAACGGCGTAACCGGCTATCATTTGTGTGTTCTTTCCGGGGTTGTCATTTTTGGGCTGCTACTCGCATTTATCTCTTCAAAATCCCTCAACGCATTATTACTGGGAGAGAATTATGCCCGGAGCATGGGGCTTTCCATTGGCAAAACCCGACTGGTTATCATGCTGAGCACCAGCATTCTCACTGGCAGCGTTACTGCATTTTGCGGTCCGATCGGCTTTGTAGGTATCGCCATTCCGCACATTACCCGGTCGCTGCTCGGCACCGCGAACCACCGCATACTGGTTCCTGCAACATGCCTCATGGGAACGGTGCTTATGCTACTTTGCGACATCATCGCTCAAATGCCAGGAACAGATACGGTCGTTCCGATCAACATTGTGACTTCTTTACTGGGTGCACCGATCGTGATCTGGGTGATCATCAGCCGCAACAACATTCGTTCTTCATTCTCATGAGCGAAATCCTTCCCTATCTGGCAACTGAAAATCTGACGATCGGGTATCGGTCAAAAGGTTTGGTCAAAGCCATCTCTAAATCTCTTAATCTGCATTTGTGGCCTGGAAACCTGGTTTGTTTACTTGGTTCAAACGGTTCGGGTAAATCCACATTAATGCGGACCTTGGCAGGGTTACAGCCTGCGTTAGAAGGAAAAGTACGGATCAACGGACAAACGCTTTCAAATCTGAAACCTGAAAATCTGGCTCAAAAACTCAGCCTGGTCTTAACAGAACGTGTGGAAGTTGGGAACCTCGCAGCCCGCGAAGTCATCAACCTCGGACGGACGCCATACACAAACTGGCTCGGAAAACTGGACGATACCGACAAACAAAAGATTGCCCAGGCGATTGACGATGCCGACGTTTCCGATCTCCTCGAGAAACGCATGCATCAGCTGAGCGACGGAGAAAGGCAAAAAGTAATGCTGGCAAGAGCATTGGCGCAGGATACCGACCTTATCTTACTCGACGAGCCGACCGCCCATCTGGATCTGCCGACGCGCATTGAAATGATGCATTTGCTTCATACCCTCGCACAAAAGACGGGAAAGGCCATTTTATTAAGTACGCACGAACTGGATCTTGCCTTACAAACCGCTGATTATCTGTGGCTTTTGCAGCACGACGGTACATTGGTAACCGGCGTTCCCGAGGATCTGGTACTGAATGGTTCTTTCGAATCTGCATTCTCGAAAACCGGATTTCTGTTCGATAAAGCCTCGGGTACTTTTAGTGTCCGCAGAAACTCTGCTAGCACTTCAATCTATGTTTCCGGTGATGAAGATCTGGTTTTATGGACCAAAAGAGCGATCAAAAGACAAGGTTGGGAAGCTGTATCCGCGGAAAATACCTCTTTTAAAATCCATACTTTCAGGGACAATGCGCTGCGCGTTTGGGAGGTAACAAATAGCTCCGGAACCCACACATTTGAATCCATTGAGGCACTAATCCGGCATATCCAATCAAAATAAGTAACTCCTGATGTACCCGTAAATCAATTGCTGATTGATTTACGCCCGAAATAGTTAGTTTTGGATACAAAAGCTAGTCTACATTTACTCTTCGCATGATCCTCTTACTTTCGTTGGCACTATGGCTGAATACCGCCATTTGCTATCTGACCTTTTACCAAAACGGCAGGCAATCGTTTCGGCGTTCTGCCCTGGCGGCCTCCCTCGGCGTTTTTTTCTTTCTGGCAGCCATTACAGAAATCCTCGGGGTGCTCAACGCGATTACCAGTATGGCGGTAACCGGTAGCTGGCTCGTTTTTGATCTGTTTCTACTCCTGCACTATTTACGACTTCAAAAAAAACACAATACTTCCTTTTCACAGATTACCAAAGGCTGGCTTTCCGGTGCCAGGGCATTCGTTCAGCGGGCCGGCATTTTTACCATCATCCTTTTATCCGTGATCTCTGTCGCAACCCTGATCGTCGCCATTGTCGCAACACCAAACAACCTTGATTCACTGTGTTACCATTTGAGCCGGCTGGGATATTGGGTTCAGAACAAGAATGTATCGCATTATGCCTCACACATCGAAAGATCCATTTCGTTCAGCCCCTTTTCGGAGTACGTACATCTTCACACTTTTTTGCTTTCCGGGACCGAGCGTTATTTTCAGTTATTACAATGGTCTTGCCTGGTGGGCATCCTGGCAATTATCTCGCTGCTTACCGAACTACTGAGCGATTCGAAATGGACGATGAGGATCGCACTGACGTTTGCTGCCACTTTGCCGATCGCAGTACTGGAATCAATGACCACCCAAAACGATCTGGTCGTTGCATTTTTCATTATTGCAACGGCATTTTACGTTTTTGATTTTGCTAAAACACAAAACCGCACTTCACTTATTTTTCTCGTTTTAGCCGTGGGACTTGGTATGATGACAAAAGGAACATTTGCCTTTTACGCACTCCCGTTTGGGTTGTATCTGTTTATTTTCATGGTTTCCCGGCCTGAATTGTACAAATCTCTGGTTGCGCTGGCTGCCGGTACGCTTGTTATACTTCTGCTTTTGAATGCGCCGTTCTGGTTCCGTACCTACCAACTTTTTGGGTCGCCGATCGGACCGATGACAAATGGAAATAAAACCCATTTTAATGGCCCGGCCGATTATATTTCCTCTTTATCCAAGCATGTTGTGCTGCATCTCGGTTTTGTCTCGCCCGGAAACAAATACAATATCCTGATAGAAAATCAGCTTAAGAAGCTGCATCATGCCATGGGTATTCCATTAAACTCAGCGGGTACGGGGATGGATTTTAAAATGAATAAGCTCAATTTCAATGAAGATTTTGCACACAACTTTCTGGCCATCTGGCTGATCATTTTTAGTATCCCGCTGCTGTTTTTCGCCCGGCTATCGCGGCCCGCGAAATTGTATTCCCGGCTGGCTTTACTCAGCTTTCTGGTTTTTTGCTTTTTTATTGCTTATCAAACGTACGGTTCCAGGCTGCATATCGCCTTTTTCATGCTTTACTCGCCGGTGATCGGATTGGTGTACAGCTCGTTTCTATCGGGGTTTTTATCAAAATCGTTGGTGTTTATTCTTTGGCTCGCTGCATTACCGTTCGCATTGCTGAGCGTTACCCATCCCCTTTTGTCTACAAAGTGGTTTTTCGAAACCGTTTTCCCTCCGATTAATTCCGCTCTAAACCTGAACATCAATATTGAGGGAAATATGAATTTGAAACAGGAGAGCGTTTTATTTTCAACACCCGAAAAAGCACTCTGGGGCGATTACTGGCCGGAAACGGAGAAATTTCTGAAAGAAGTAAATGCGCACCATCCGAAGAAAATCGGATTCGATTTTGAAGAAGACAGCCACGATTATGCGTATCAGTATTCATTAAGAAGTCCTGGCCGGGTATTTGAGCATGTAGCCGTAAGAAATTTATCCGGAACACTGGAAAAACCTGATTTTCAACCGGATGTAATTATTGCAGAACGCTATGAAGGAGAGAAGTTCAGTTACCATAATAAACTATATATATCCCTCGCATTTGCGCTCGACAGATGGCTTTATGTCCCTGTTCCATAATATTTTCAAATAAACCAATTGAAGACAATGACTGCTCTGGAAACCGTAAAACTATATTATCAGTGTTTCAACCAAAAAAACTGGGCTGGAATGCTGGCTCTTCTGGATCCTGAGGTTCGCCATGAGGCCAATCAGGGAGATGTCCGGATCGGCGCCGAAAAGTTTACCGAATTTTTAAGAATAATGGATGAATCCTATGAAGAAACGCTAACCGACATGGTCCTTTTTACCGAGCCATCCGGGAAGCGTATTGCGGCTGAATTCGTCGTAAACGGCATTTATAAACAAAGCGAAGAAGGAATGCCGCAAGCATACGGACAATCCTATGTTCTTCCAGCCGGTGCTTTTCTGGAAGTCAGGGAAGGTCGGGTCAGCCGGGTTACAACTTACTATAACTTACCACGCTGGATTGAGCTGGTTTCGAATCCCAGATAATGGACAACCTGACTTTCCTAAGTAAGAGCGGGCGCGGGATTGAATCTGTTTTACATGATCTCGCGCAACTCCGGATCACCGTTTTTCACGATTATCCTTATTTGTACGAAGGTTCCGTTGATTACGAAATGGAGTACCTGAAAGTTTACCTGAAATCGGACCGTTCATTTCTCTTCGCGGTATATGATGGTGACAGAATGGTAGGTGCAACGACTTGTATCCCATTAGCAGATGAAGCTTCCGAAGTCAGGAAACCATTTGAAGACGCCGGTTTTAACGTGCAATCCATTTTTTATTTTGGAGAGAGCATTTTGCTGCCGGAATATCGCGGATCAGGTATCGGACATCGGTTTTTTGATGAACGTGAAGCACATGCAACCAGCTTCGGAACCTATGCCTATGAACTGAGTTGCTTTTGTTCGGTCGACCGGGGTGAAAGTCATCCTGCAGAGCCCGCAAATTATCGCCCCAACGATGCTTTTTGGATAAAACGTGGTTATATTAAAGAGCCGGGATTGCGGACTTACATGAGCTGGCCCGATCTTGGCGAAAGCGAATCCAGTCTGAAACCCATGATTTTCTGGACCAAAAAGCTTGATTAGTAGTATTGAAATGACTGTAACTGTTGCGACTGCCCAATATCCGATTACCGAACATGCCGATTTTTCTGCCTGGAAAAGCCATACCGAACTTTGGGTATCGGATGCCGTAAAGAATGGCGCTCAGTTGCTTCTTTTCCCGGAATATGGCTCGATGGAACTGGTCAGTATTTTTTCACAAGAAATCAGAAGCAACATCAGACAACAGATTCTCTCGCTGGATGCGGTAAAATCTGAGTTTTGCGCGGTTTTTGAAATGCTGGCAAAAGAATATAAGTGCATAATCGTCGCTCCTACCATTCCTATTGTCGAAAACGGTCAGAACCTGAACCGGGCGTATGTTTTTTCTGAGAATGGGCTTGTTGGTTACCAGGATAAGTTTTTCATGACCCGCTTTGAGAATGAGGAATGGGGCATTCAATCGGCACCAAAAGTTCTCACTGTTTTCGAAGCTTCATGGGGGAAATTCGGCATCCAGATCTGCTATGACGTCGAATTTGCATTGGGCTCCCAAATTTTATGCAATGCCGGCGCTTCACTCGTTCTCGCCCCAAGCTGCACGGAAACCATCCGCGGCGCAACCCGGGTACACATTGGCACGCGGGCACGTGCATTAGAAAATCAGGCTTACACGGTGGTTTCACAAACGGTAGGAAACGCCGAATGGTCGCCCGCCGTCGATATCAATTACGGTTACGCTGCATTTTATTCTACTCCCGACAAGGATATGCCCGATGACGGTATTATCTCAACAATGCAGCCTCAAAACGAAGGCTGGCTGATCCAGGAGCTTGATTTCTCTAAGATTGAGACCGTCAGACATGATGGCCAGGTTTTCAATTTCAGGGATCATTCGAGGCTGGCAAATGCATTTGCGGGCGAAGAAATCGAGATTCTCTACCGCACTGTTTAGGGACGTTTCAAAACCCGATTCACTTCCTCCACCGAAATGCGGTCGGGCATGTTGCCGAATTGCTGCCTCACGAAGGTCAGTAACTGGGCCATTTCTTCGGATTTGATAAAATCGTGTTTGGGCATTAAATCATTGTAGGGTTTGCCCAAAACCTTTATTTCTCCCTCCAAACCATTGGCTACCACCTGTATAAGCCTTCTTTTATCCTCGGTAACCCACTCCGAATTTACCAAAGGCGGAAAACGGCTACCGTCACCCTTTCCATCCCGCTGGTGGCAGGGTGTGCAGTATGTGTTGTAAATCCGCTGCCCG
>NZ_JAJUXH010000038.1 GCF_021390245.1 Dyadobacter sp. CY323
TATGTTTTTCCATTGATGCCAGCTGCGCAGTCCCGAATGACTTTTTATTTCCTTTGAACATCACGCGCCACACTTTTCCTACCCTGGAATCGGTGATGTAAAGTGAACCGTCCGGCCCCTGCGCCAATCCCATGGGCCTGTGTTTGGCATCGCTCACATTGATAATCGGGTCCATACCTGCAAAACCATCGGCAAATACTTCCCATTTATCAGAAAACCTGCCATTTACCCACGGAACAAAACAGACAAAATAACCCGCCTGCGGATAAGGTGCGCGATTTGTAGACCCGTGAAATGCTATGAACGCCCCATTTTTGTAACGTTCCGGAAATTGATCTCCAGTATAAAAAAGGATGTCGTTTGGTGCCCAGTGACCTGGAAAACCAATGATCGGCTTCTGATATTTCGCTCCTTCTCCTTCTTTCTTCCCGTCTCCTCCGTACTCCGGGTTCAGCATTTTCTTCCCTTTCATTTGGTCAAAAAAGTAGTAAGGCCAACCCAGATTCGTACCCTGCGTTACTTTCACAAACTCCTCCGAAGGTAAAACGGCGCTCTGCCAGGAAGAGAAATATTCCGGAAACAACCGGTGAAGATTGTCTCTTCCGTGAACTACTGCGTACAGGTTCTGATCGGCATTGTTCCATCGCATCCCCACAATACTTCTCAATCCGGTTGCGAAAAGGCTGCCGTCAGTTTGCGTCTGGTTCAGTTTATCTGCGCTGAATTTCCAGATTCCGCCATGTTTTTCAAGTTCCGGACAAGGTGTTATCCCTACACTTCCCGGCTTCCCGCCCGGCGAATTCACCATATCCTGACAAGCGTCGGATGGTGCACCAAATGGAACATACATATTTCCCTTATTGTCAAAAGCCATGGGTTTGGTAATGTGCCAATGCGTCCCATGTTCGTGATCATCCGTCAATATGGTTTCATATTCTTCATCCGGCAAAAGCTGGCCCGGGATCAGTTTACTGCGGTATACGACCAGTGAGGAACTGTAATAGAGGTAGCCATTCTGGATGGTAATGCCGTTGGCAAAACTGCTATGATCTTTATAAGTCCCGAAATTTTTGATGATATCGGCCTTACCATCGCCGGTAGTATCGCGCAATGCGACCGTTCCGCCACCTTGTCCTTTTCCAAAATAACGAAGCTTAATGTAAATGTCCCCATTCTCATTGACCACAATGTGCCTCGCCTGGCCGGTACTGTCCGCGACTACCAATGTTTCAAATCCGTCGGGCGTGGCAAGTCCGCCATTGTCGGCGTCACCGGCTGGAAGTTTGTCTTCCGGTTGCCTCGCGGCTAGGATCAGAATCGTCAGCAGCCCGAATGCGGATGCCGCGTTCAATATTCTTTTTGTTTTTTGGTAGAAGTTCCTGGTCATCGCTATTTCTGCTTTTTTGCTCCTAAACCATTCAAATCCCACACGATCTTTCCGTCGCGGATTGTCATTTCAACTTCCAGTTTTCTGGTACCGGTAATGCTCGTTCCCGCAGAATCCACGAAGCCAAATTCACCCTCACGCACGCGAAATATGGCAAGATCAGCCACGGCACCTTCTTTCAGATTACCTAATTCGTCATGCCCGATTGCCCTGGCAGGATTCCAGGTAGCGATTTTTACGACTTGTTCCAGTGTCAATCCCAACGCCATAAACTTGGACATTACATTAGCCATATCTTTCATTCCCGAATTCATGCTAAAACGGTGCAGGTCTGTCCCGAAAGAATTGGGATAAAAACCCTGCTTCACCGCAGGCATCGCCTGGTCGAACCAAAACCCCGCACCTCCATGTCCCAGATCGAATAAGATCCCCCGTTTCTTAGCTTCTAATACAAAAAGCCGCACTTTTCCATCGGCTCCTACAATCGGCATTCGTTCTTTTATATTTTCAAAAGAATGCGTGATCATATCTCCCGGCCGCATTTTTGCCAATTGGTATTCCAATGGATACTCGGGTAAATGGCATTCTACAAACAAGGGTTTTCTGGATTTTGTAGCTGCCGAAATAGCCCGATCAAATGGTGCCCAATCCTTTCCATTATAATGGCCAATTTTCACGCCAACAATGTTTTCGGGGTATTTCAGGATCAATGCAGCGGTGGAATCTGCATTCATATCTTCCAGGTTCTGCTCTCTTTTCGCGCCGATCATACCTTCGCCAGAAATGTTCAGAAATGCCAGTATCCTGGTTTTGGATTGATCAATCACCTGACTTTTGAAAAGCCGAAAATTCCGCCAGCCCGAGGTACCTGCATCAACAACTGTGGTAACTCCGGCCCGGAATGTAAAATCATCCGGAGAAACGCTATTGACCCCATTTGCAAACAATCCAGCTTCCGGCCCGACAAAAACGTGGGTATGGGTATCAATAAAACCGGGGGTAATGTATAAACCTTTTGCGTCTATGATTCTGGCCGCAGAATCCGAAATAGAATCAGCTACTCTAACAATTTTCCCTTTATCAATCAAAATATCCTGAACCTTATCAACCTGATTACCAGGATCAATCACATGCCCACCTCGAATAACCATCTCATATCTCTGCCCAAAAGCACTGCCAAAACAGAGCAACATTACCGCCGGTAAAACAACCCTTTTCCACAGGAAAATAGTAAGTCCAAAAACCATCTCAAGTCCATTAAAACAAAACACCCATCCCACATCTCACATCTAACATCCCACATCTAACATCCCACATCTCACATCTCACATCTAACATTTCACATCTAACATTTCACCTCTCACTCTCCCACCCCGCCGCCGCAGTCCCATTCAAATCCCACACCACTTTTCCCGCGCGCAATGTCAGCTCAGCTTCGAGTTTCTTATCTCCTTTCAACTTCAATCTTCTTGTATCCAAAAAACCAAAATCCCCTTTTCTTACATTAAAAACAGTCACATCAGCTTCTGAACCGACTGATAATGTTCCCAGATCAGGACGTTTGATTACCTGCGCCGGATTCCAGGTCACGCGGAGAATGGCGTCGGGCAGCGACATACCCATGTTCAGGAATTTGGAAATAATGTTGTCCAGACCTTTCATTCCGCCATTCATACTGTCGGTATGCAGATCGGTACTGATCACATTGGCTTTAAAACCTTGCTGCAAAGACGGAATCGCCTGCCGCCACGCAAATGCACCACCTCCGTGCCCAACATCGAAGATCAATCCCTTTTTCTGGACTTCGAAGATGAATGGTTTGACTTTCCCGTTTTCGTCCACAACTGTTTCACGATCGTTAGGTCCGTGGGCATAAGTATGTGTGAAAATGTCACCCGGCCGTAGGTATTCTTTGAATAGCTTTTCAATGGACAATGGCGGGCGATGTTCACCGAAATCCACCATAACCGGCACATCCGCCAGTTTACCAGCTTCCACTGCCTTTTGAACCTGCGAATAATCCCCCCAATAATGCGCCGACTTAATGCCGACTATAATATTCGGAAACAACTTTTTGATCATATTCGCCACCATGACCGGGTTCATGTCCGATAAATCCTGCTCCTCATACCGGCTTGCCATTCCGGTACCCACAATGTTCAGAAATGCCAAAACCCGCGTTTGAGCTTTGTCGATGGTTTGCGCTTTAAATGTCCTGAAATTCCGCCAGCCCGAAGAACCCGCGTCAACGACCGTGGTGACCCCCGTTCTGAACGTAAACCCATCAGGCGGTAAGCTAGTGGACGCATTGGCAATGTAAGCATCTGGGGTAGTACCATTAAACACGTGGGCGTGCATATCAATAAAGCCGGGAGCGACGTAAAATCCTTTGACGTCTACCACTTTCTTAGCCGTATTTCCGGGAATATCCTTCGCCACTTTCACGATCTTTCCAGCCGTGATCGCGACATCCATTTCGGTATCAATGTTATTTTTTGGATCAATAACATGTCCGCCTTTCAGGAGCATATCGATTTCCTGTGCAAAGGAATCAGATGTAAAAAGGAAGATCAGCAGGCAGGTCAATGCCGGAATGTTGCGAAAATTGCGCCGTTTTAATGCAGGGAACATTATCTGAAGAATTTAGGATAGACAAAAATTCGCAATCAGTATGGAGGCTATGATTGAATATCCAGTGCCATTGCAGGATCGGTAATGCCTGGCTTGCCTGTTTCTACCCTGCCCGCAAACCGACGTAAAAAGCTTCCTCCGTCTTTCGAGCTTACCGAGAAATCATACCAGTTTCCGCTGTCAGCCAGTCCCCAGGTCTTTTGAAAACTTGCATTAGCAGTCACTTTCGCGTCCCACGGACCTTTGTAATCGTACGCATTGGAAACAACCGTAATGTCAGAAAACTTACTCCCGGATTGCACCGTAAGTATAACCGCTCCTTTTTTCGAATCATACTTGACACTAATTTCCGGCTCTGGTTTGTTACTATCACCCGAAAAATGCCTGAAATATCCATTTGGGCCATATACTTCCAGATCATAGGTACCGGCATCCGCGGACAAATCCCATTCGTCAGTCAGTGACTTATTCGCCTCGACGGTGTAGCGTTTCGGGATTTTTTCTAAATGTTTAAGATCATAGACGTGAAACACCACTCCGGCTTTTCCCGCATTGCTGAATAGCAGGCTGATGCTCTTCGAATTTCCATCAACTTTGGCATGCGTGTGTAAGTTGTAAGGCAATGCTCTGGAAAACTTCGTCCCTTTTTCCTGGAAAAGCGGCATAATGGTCGCAGGCGCCACAGCTTGCGGCAGTTGTTTTGAAGCTGCTTCCAAATCTTCATAATTCGCCGTGGCAGGCAACTCCGGAAAACGCGGATCATTGGGATTTACAAAATCAAATGCGGAAGTAAGGTCGCTGCTCACCGACCTGTGCCATGGACTGATCGCGGCGAGGTGAATGCCAAAACGCTTCTCCAAAAACTGCCCGACAGAAGTATGGTCTGCTACCTGAGAATCCACCCAGCCGCCTTTGCTCCACGGCGAAATGATGTACATCGGTACGCGGGGCCCCATTCCCCACGGGCGGAGATTGCCTGAAATCGTATCTCTTTTATCCTGATAAACTCTTTTCCGTACCGGCCCGCCTTTGGCCATATCATCCGCGTGAAATGGGTTCGGGAATTCGGCAGTGCCGTTTTTATTATTAAAATACATCCCCAAAAGCTCCAGTGTGGACTTGCCCGCCAGACTACCATCCGCATTATACGATGGCACCGCCGGAGCCGGCAAATGATCGAACAAACCATCGTTTTCGTCAAAAGTCAGAAAGAAAACGGTTTTGCTCCACACCTCTGGATTGGAAGTTATTGCAGTGAGTACCTGATGCGTAAAATCACCTCCTCGATTCGGGCTCGACGGTCCGCTTGGGTGCTCTGAGTTGCTTTGAGAAGGCAGTATCCAGCTTACCTGCGGCAATTTATTTTCTTTAACATCCTTCGTCAGATCTTCCAGCGACCAATGTTTCATCCCATTTTCATGGATCGGCGAGCCGGGTTTGGCGTTGCGGAAACTTTCAAAAGCCAGACAGCCGTGCATAGCTCCATCCCAATTGTCTTTGGGATCCTGGTAAATGCGCCAGCTGATACCTGCCTTTTGCAATGCATCGGGAATTGTGTCCCATTTAAATGCATTCCCACGGTACTTATAATGCGGTTCCGGCAAGCTTTCATCCTGCGTCACCCAGCAGCGCAAATTGCTGGGCTCCGAGTCGGCATCGGTACAGTTGATCCCCGCAGCACGTTTTTCGGGATTGAAATTGGATCCGGAAAAGAAAACAATCCGGTTTGGATCGGTGCCGGTCGCGATCGAGCAATGGTACGCATCCGAGATCGTAAAAGATTCGGCTAAGGCATATTGAAACGGAATCTCCTCGCGAGTATAGTAAGCCATTGAAAACGGCGTCTTAAACTTTGGCCAAAACCCGTATTTGCCCTGGTTCCAGGCTGCCTGCGTATCCGGGAAATCGTGCGGCGTTCCATGGATCAGCGCTGCATTCATCGTTTTTTTATCGGCACGATACGGCGGTATAATTTTCTTTCCATCGGATTGGTGAAATGCCCGCTCGCCACTTTCGAGCGGAACGGGAAACCGGTCGCCGAACCCGCGAACACCTTTCATCGTGCCAAAATAATGATCAAAAGAGCGGTTTTCCTGCATCAGGATTACCACATGTTGTACGTCGTTAATGGACTTGGAAGGATTGTACGCATTCACAGCCAGAGCCTTTTGGATCAATGGCGGGAGCATATTCAGCGCAGCCGCAGCACCGGTAGCGCCAGCGGAAAGTTGAATGAATTTGCGGCGGTTGAGGTTTGTCATAATTAGAATGGAATTGCTTTAAAGAGGAGCTAAATGGCTTATATTACTCCTTTTATAACGGTAACCGCACTTAATGACTTTCTCTCTCAACCGTTTGCCGAAGCCAGTGGCAGGTGATTCTGATAATGCTTTGATGTTGAATCCACCGGAATAAAAACAAAAAACGACGTTCCTTTTCCGGCTTCACTTTCAAACCAGATCTTTCCCTGGTGAGCCTCGACGATTTGTTTTGAAATATACAAACCCAGACCAAAAGGCTGCTCGCCGGCAGTACCTGTTCTTTTCGATGTCGTGAAAGGATCAAAAATCTTACCCGCAGCTTCGATAGGAATACCTAAGCCATTGTCTTTCACCGCTATGATAACACCTTCACTGATTTGTTCAGTGGAGACTTCAATGTTTTCTCCTTCCGGACTGAATTTAATTGCATTCACCACCAGGTTATTGATCACCCGCAAAAGCTTGTCACGATCTGCCAGGATCTCGGAGGGTCCCCGATCTTTTAAAATCAACTGCTGGTTTTTCTCGCTTGCCCTGAAAGTCAGCAAGGTAACAACCTGCTGCAAGAATGGACCCAAGTTAATTCCCTCCTTCCGAAGCTCCGATTCTTTAAAGTGAAAATCAGTCGAAAGCAAGTCGCCAATCAGTGTAATGCAGCTATTACTCGAATCGTGAATGAGCTGAACAAACTCTTTCCGCTCTTCCACCGTAAGATCATCTTCCTGCAACAATGTGCTGATTCCGTTAATGGCGCCGATGGGGTTCCGCAGATCGTGGGCTACGATCTTAATCACTTTCGCATAATTCTGGTTACTCAATTCCAATGCTTCGGTGGTCGTTTCGAGCTGACGAAATTGCATTTGCAGCACTGAATTGGTTTTTTTGGTGAGTAACCAGTTTCTCCACAAAAACACGATACTGAGGATCGTAAGCACGCAAACTACTATTGCAAGCCACAAAAGCCGGGAGTTATAGAGGGATTTAACCCGCTCCGATTTTAGCTCCTGATCCTTCACCGCATATTCAATGTAATCTATGCCCGATTTCTTATCAATATCGGCCTGTTCTTCAAAAAGCCGCATCAACTCCTGGCTATAAACGTATGCTTTGGAAGTGTCGTTTTTACTCTCATAATAATCGTAGAGTTTCTCACCAATTACTTTGGCATATACGCGATAGCCCTTTCGTTCCGTGATTTCCAAAGCCTGCTCGTAGTAAGCAATGGCAATGTCAGGATCAGTAGTTAAATGCAAATCTCCCAACTGGATCATCAGATCCATACTGAAAAAGAAAAGCTCCATTTGCAGGCTCCGCGCAAGCGTTTCCTGCAACAATTTGATACCTTTTTCCCGCTGATTAGAAGAGATGTAGTCATTGGCCTGCAATTGCTCAATGGCGAGTTGCATTCGCAGATCTTTATATTTAAATGCAATAGCGCTAGCCTGACTGATATTTTTAGTTTTCACCTCACCCTTGAACTCACCCGGATAAAGCAACATGTAATTGTAAATCGCCAGTGCCGTTATCGAATCATTTGCAATACGGTTTCCGAGCGAGAGCGCCTGTCTGAAATTACTGATCGCCTTCTGATCCTTGCCACTGACGCTATACACCATCGCAATATTCATGAGCGTTTGTACGATGTTTGACGAATCTTTTAGTAGCTTATATTGATTGCAGGCGTCGTTGTAGTATCTCAATGCGAGCTGAGTATTGCCTTTAATATCATACACAATCCCCAGATTATTGGTCGCGTCGGCTATTCCTTTTGCGTAGTCGAGGCGGTAGGCAATGTCGCGGGCGATCCTGGAATAATAGAGCGAACTATCTGCATTTTGCTCATAAAAAAGCAGGGAAATCTTGTTGAGCACATCCACATACTGGATGCTATCCCTGACCTGGGGAAGCGTTTGTTTCAGTTTCCGGATGATTTCCACCTGCCCGAAGCTGCACTGAACGGATATAAGGAATAGGGTCGCCCAGATTATGAGAATTTTCATAACACTGCAATTTGCTAATTAACTTCAATGAGAGTAGTCAAATAAATATTACAAATTACGGGTTCATAAGCAAGGGAAATAATGGAGCGATACGTGGCTAAGGGTTTATTCCGTGCCAATCTCACGGAAATACAATTCAAAATTCATGTCCCACGGCGAAGCAATAATCCCTAATAGGATTTCCGAATCGAGCCATTCCAGACGTCTGTAATCGTGTTGGAAAATTTTACCTGAACGTTTTAGCGCATTGCTCCATTTTTCGAATAATGCCAATCTGCAAGATTCCAGACCATCCAGACTTTCGCAAACATATAAAAGCGGGCATTGATGCTCGTTCATGAACGATTCCATGGCATGTACCAGAGTGTCTCTAATTCTATGATCAAAGCCTTTTTCGCTTCCCACAGGAAAAAAGCAAACCTCATATATGCTCTCGCAGGAAGTGCATACCGCATTAAAAAAATAAGTTGCTTTGCTGAATCGAACTACGTAGTCGCCTCTTTTCTCAGAAGTGAATTGATAAAGAAAATGATTGCCGGACTGCTCAATTAGTTCAAGAGGGTAAATGTCAGGCAACAGTAAGTCCTTTTTGAGAGGATTTCAATTTGATCTCCCCAGACTGTACTTTTTCTTTAAACTCTTGCTTTTCCCTCAATGCCTGGCTGATCGCCTCCGGCATTGGTTTATTAATTTTGATATTCTTCTCCATTAGTGTTAGTATGTGATATATGTTTGTTTGGCAAGAACAGAAGTTTAACGGACCACCCTATCCCATGCGAATTTAGGTGAACATGTTAACGTAAATCTAGATAAAAAAAGTGATACCGCAAATCAACCCAACCTTCAAAACCGCACAACCTCTCCGCCTCCCTGAAACCAAGTCCCTTTCACCGCCCCGGTCCCATTAAACCGGTATTGCACTCCCACGATCCCCGTCGGATCATGTGGGAAATTCAGCGAATAGGCCATTATGTCGTTTACGAAAATGGTCGCTTTCTTGTTAACGGTCACCACTCTGAGCTTTGTCCATTCACTCAGATCGGCGCCGAATTTGGACAGATCTGCATCTTTGCTGTTGACGTAAGTACCGCAGAATGCTATGAACAAGTCGCCCACGCAGGCTTTTGCAGCAAGCGGGATGATGATGATATCGTCTTTGCATTGGATCAAAACCTCCATGGGCTGACATGCATTCGAGCCCTGGTTGAAATCATTTTTAATGTAGGTCTCAAATATGAAATTGTCGCTCTTCAGATCGCCCATATCGCGCTGGTTGAATACCCGGATTGGCGGGGCTTTGGGATGAAGTGACAGGTTGTATTTTTTCAAAACAGCCTCATTCACCTCCACTACGCCATTTTTTACGGTATCTTCTTTTTTGAAATACAGCGGCATCGGCTCACCTTCTACCAGGCTCAGCCAGCCGTCGGAAGTAATCCAGAGATCGTGCGTTTTTACGACTTCATTATCCGCGATCAGTTTGGTGCGAAAAAAGCCGGGGTAATAATAAATGGCTGAATGGGCGTGTTTTACTTTCGACAAAAGTTTCTTTCTTCTGGTATCCCAGGTCTGGACGATGAAGACGGAATCCGTTTTTGCAGCTTTGGCATCATAATGAAACACGACTGAATTAGGAACTCCTTCTGTCTGGATTTTGTCCGCCCGGAAAGTAAAAAACTTGCTATCAGCTACTTCCGACATGGTTTTTCCTTTCGAGGGAATCAATAGGTAGCCGATAAAAGACAATGGGATTATCATGGACAGCCAGTAATATCTGAATTTTGGTTTGCTGGTTTTTGGGACTGAAAATAGTATTGGTATCTGCTCCACAACTTCCTCTTTCGCAGAAATGTTGCTTTCCGTCTGCTTGAAGGTGCGCCAGTCTGCAAATCCGGCGAACTGTGCTAATGTGTTTAATGTAGTCAGCGTAGGGGCGCTGTCGTATTTTAGTTTCCCCCAGATCCTTTTTAATGTGGTAACGCTCAAACGAACGCCGGTAGCGTCATTGATTTCCTCGCTTAATTTCTCAAAATCGTAATTAGCCCACTTTTCGTTATTGCCCCAGCCGAGTTTCGACTCGATCAGCGCCAGGCAGCGGCTCACTGCCTGTTCGTCTCCGTTTTTTGTCATGGCTAGTGGAATTTACGCGTTTGTATAAATTTGGCGCAAACTTGAACAACCAAAAGTAACTCAATCAGACGATTTTTGTCTCAATGAACTAATCAAGATCAAAACGAACCGCTATGAAATTCTTACTCGCAACAATTTTAGTTTTCATTACCTCATTACCCAGTCTCGCACAAACGATCCGACCCGATTTGCATGATCTCAACATCTGGGAAGTCCAAAACCGGAAAGTCGAAGCATTCACAGATGGCGATAAAAAAGCAATTCGGTTCAGCGTTGCAGAAGACGAAGGGTTTATGCTATTAAAAGGTTACACATTTTCAGAAGGAAGCATTGAATTTGATGTAAAAGGAAAAAATGTACTTCAGCAAAGTTTCATAGGGGTTGCCTTCCATGTGCAGGATTTCAAGACCAACGAGGTCGTTTATTTCCGTCCATTCAATTTCATGAACCCCGATACAGTTCGGCGGCCCCGCTCGGTACAATATACCTCCATGCCGGATAATCCCTGGCCGAAACTCCGCGAAAGTTTCCCGGGCAAGTATGAAAACAAGGTAAACCCCGTTCCAAATCCCGACGACTGGTTTCATGTCAGAATTACGGTATCAGGGAAATTGATTAAAGTTTACGTCGATAACTCGCCCACACCGAGCCTGGAAGTGGAAAGTCTGAGCAAATTCACGACTGGAAAGATCGCATTATGGGCTGGGCCGATGTCCGATCCTTCCTTCGCAAATTTTCAGATTACTAAATGAGGATTTCCGCTTTTTTCGATCCTGCCTGCATTCAAATCCTGTAACCGATAGCCTGATAATTCCTTTCAAGCTGTGATAGTAATGTAATGACGCGGAGCTGGTTTACAATATCAATGCGCATTTTAGGTGTTACCGCCTCCATATTTTCATCAAATAGAACCGATTCCATCAGGGCATTTAACGATCCGATGATTTCGCTGCCCGAATCCGTGGCGAAAAAGTTGCGGATGATGTTATACTGTTCGATTAATTGTGGCTCGTTTCCGATAAGTAGCTCGTTTTTACCGTTTGCTTGATTTTCCATTGTTTTTGTTTTTGTGTTTATAGTTTTATGACGGTTTAATTGTTAATGATTGTTGAACTAGCCCGAATGCTCCATAGTGTGTGTATGAGTTTGCATTCGGGCTTTTGCTTTAAAGCGCCTTGTAGAATATTCTACAATTTTAACGCAAATAAAAAGCCTTTACGGCTCATAAGTAAGAATAATATCAACTTTGAAATGACCAAATTCTACCAAAATTTCTCTCATTCTTTTCTCCGAAATTCCTCCACCATGCGTGTAATCTCGCCATGCTGAGACCGGCTTTCCTTTCTTAATATCTGGTGGCAAACTTGGGTAAATGTTTTTAAGCCACCATTCAAAAGCCTCAGGAATCGAGGTGAATTGCTTCATAGTTCAAATGTATAATTATGTAGATTATTCTACAAGTGTTTCGTGAAATTTATTTTACAAAAGTAATCTTTAAGTTCATTGCAGTTTTATGAATTTGTAGGAAACTCGATTATTTTTAGCTGAAAAATTTGGCATTCGCACTTCGGAAGATTTGGGAATGCTTTGAAACAAAAAAGGTGACGCGAGAAAGCCCCGCGCCACCTTAAAAAGAACAACATTCAATACCTAGGGATTCTGAGTCAGTTTCGAATTACGATCGATTTCGGCTTGCGGTATGAAGAATATAATGCGCGGGTCGGTCGGCAATACTTTCTGGGTAATGTTGGTTGTCGGCGTATTGTTCAATGAATGTGTTCCCGGATAATTCCTTTCCATGGGTAAGTTATTACGGAACAGGTCATACGAACGGTGTCCTTCAAACGCAAGTTCAAGCCAGCGTTCTTCCATTACGACGTCGAGGATCGTCTTTGTACCCAAATTCGCAACGGTGTAAAGTTGAGTGCCCGTTAATCCGGCACGCTGGCGGATCAGGTTCACATCTTCCAATGCAGCGGCCGTTTTGCCTAACTTTGCGTTGGCTTCCGCCCGGATCAGGTACATTTCCGCAAGTCGCAGGTATACCGGCGAGCTCAGGTTGATCACACCTTCCTGCATTGAGTATTTATTGACATAATACATTGGCGTGGACGGCGACAATTTTACATTATACTGTAAAACGCCGTTGACCGTATAAGGAGTAACAAAATTACTTCTCAGGTCACCTGGATTCTTACTCAGAAAATCAACATACTTTTTCGAGGCATAGATCTCCGCCCAGCCACTTACTCCCTGCCCCTGGGCAGTTCCCGAAGCGTCGGCGCTAAAATACATCGATCCAATGGCCGAGAAAGCTCTGTCCTGCACTTTGGTGTGACGGATCGCAAAAATGGTTTCTGCATTACTGGCAGGTGCCGTTTTGAAATAGCCGCTGAACTCTCCGCCCTGAACGAGCTTGTAACGTCCCGACTTGATGACCAGGTCGGCGTATTTAATGGCGTTATCATTCTCGCCTTTGTAAAGATATACCCGTGAAAGCAGCGCCTGCGCTACTTCTTTCGAGGCAAACGAGTTCGATTTGTTTTCAGACATTAAATCGGCTGCTTTGATCAGATCCTGAATCACAGAGTCATAGACGTCTTTTACCGAACTACGGGTAATTGTGTTGATCTGATCGTCACTTAATCCGTCCAAAAGAAGCGGAACACCCGGATTACCACCACTTTGTTGGCTATATGGCCGTCCAAAAACGCGCACCAGATTGAAATGCATCATCGCTCTCAGATACAGGTTTTCACCTTTGAGCTGGCGCAATGTAATGGACGACTCGTCGGGAACGTAGGCGATAATTTTGTTAGCCGCCGCGATCACCTTGTATGCCTGGCCCCAGAAGTTGGTAGCGTGACTTGAAGTATTGATATGGGTGTAACGATATGCCCGCGTAAGATCGTCACCAGACGATTGTCCCTGCGCAATTTCGTCACTCGGATATTCCATCAGAAAGTGCACGCTGCGGACATAAGCCGCATTCAATAATACCGCGTAGGTGCCAATGGTGGCCGTTTCGACATCTCCCGCATTGGTAAGTGCCGATTCTTCGTCAATGGAAGTCGTGGGCTCGTAGTATTTTTCACACGATACAGTACCGAGTGTCAACACGCCCATTAATACTAATTTATGTATTGAATATTGTCTCATGTGATATTAGAATGAAAAGTTGATCCCGATAAGATATTTTTTACTGATTGGATATCTTAAGCTGGATAATCCCGAGCTTAAATCAACCTGTGATAAGGTTACTTCCGGATCCGGACCTGAAAACTTGGTCGCAGTCCAAAGATTGTCACCACTTACAAAAACGGACACTCTTGAGAAGCCACTTCTGCCCAAAACATTGTCAGGAAGCGAATACCCCACGCGAACGTTTCTCAAACGGATGTAACTACCATCTTCCAGGTAACGTGAAGAAGATTGATTGGAATCTTTATTACCCCCAACAATTGCTTTCGGGTGCGTAGCCACGTCGCCCGGCTTTTCCCAGCGGTTCCAATCTTTGGCTGGTACCATTTGGTTATATGCCTCGTAAAAACCATCGTTATCGAAATAAACCCGGCTCTCGTTATACACCCAGTTTCCGTAAACGAAGTTAAAGAATGCAGATAAGGTAAAGTTTTTGTAGGTCACTGTATTTGAAAGCCCGCCCGTAAACTTAGGTGCAGCCGTTTTTCCGGTAAACTGACGTGAATCGGCAGTTTGTGCCTGGTTGTAAGTACTGGTCAGTTCTTTGGTAACATTACCATTTGCATCCTTTACGATTCTCTCCCATTGCGGATCGCCGTTTTCAGGATTTACACCCGCCCAGATCGGCATATTATATTCATCCATATTGTGACCCACAGCGATAGGCTGGCGTGCACCGGAGTTGAACACCGTAGAACCATCGCTCAGTTCAAGAACTTTGTTGCGGTTGAAAGCCATGTTCAGATTGGTTTCCCAATTGAAATCCTTGCCTTTGATGTTGGTAGATGTCAGACTAAACTCGATCCCTTTATTACGAATCGATCCTGCATTTACCCAAACGTAGCTGTAACCGGTCGTTGCCGCCAACGGTTTGCGATACAACAGTTCGCTCGCCTCTTTCACATAAGCATCCACAACCAGGTCAATGCGGTTGAAGAAGCTTACATCAAATCCAATGTTGGATGATTTGATTTTCTCCCAGGTTAGATCCGGATTTCCTTTTTGTGATGGAGCTGCGCCCGGAAGTCCTGAGTAAGATGCGTCCGCCGAAATCGTATACAATCCCAACGAAGCAAAATTACTTAGACCGTCTGCATTACCCACTGTACCATTACTTGCACGCAACTTGGCGAAAGTCAGGGTCTTGTTGTTTTTCAAAAACTCCTCATTACTCAAAATCCAGGATGCTCCTAACTGATAGAAATTTGCCGTAGAGTTATTTTTTCCAAAAAGAGAAGAAAACTCATTTACAAAAGATCCAACAAGGAAATACTTGTTGTCGTAGTTATAATCTGCTTGTCCGAGAAACTTGCGGAAACCAACCTGCTCGTTTAATCCGGTTGGATTGGTGAGGATGTCCGTTGCCACAGACATTACGTCACGCCCGGGGGGCAAGCCTTTACCTGCTGCGCTGGTACTGCTGGAATAAGTAGTTTCAGCCTCCGCAACGCCTAAAAGTGTAAGGCCATGTTTGCCAAAATCCTCGGAATAACGAATGCGGTTCGATGTCAGCAACCGGTTGGAATAAGACGTTCCGTTGTAGAGTTCACCGCTGTTGGCACCGCCTTGCTTCGTGCGTTTGTCATTGTAACTCGCGCTCAGGCCATTTCCAAAGTTGATCCGGTTGTAAGAAGACAATGTGATTTTATCTGTCAGCTCGTAATCGAGATCTACGTCCGTCGTAACGTTCAGACTTTGCGCTTTGGCATAATTGTACTGCACGGAATGCAGGAAGTTTTCACGTTCACGCCCCAGCCATCCCGGGTAGGTCCTGCCGTCTGTCGGTTGGCCGTCAGCCTCATACGCCGGGTCAAATGGAAGGTTGTTATAGGCATCGTATAAAGTATTGCTGTTTGCATAGTTATCCTTATTGAAGGTACCGTTGAATAAAACCTTGGCGGTCAATCTGTTGGTCAGCTGCGATTGCAGGTTCGCACGGAAGTTGTAGCCTGTCTTATCGTTTTCGATTTGTGTTCCCTGTTCCTTATAATAGTTTGCAGAGATGTAAAAAGTGGTTTTCTCACTTCCGCCGGAGGCAGAAATCGTGTGGTTATTCACGAATCCTGTTCTGAAAGCCTCATCCCACCAGTTTGTGTTGGTTTTTAAAACAGACGCATCACGGGGGTAGAAAGCACTTTGGAAATCGTACAATTGCTGAGAATTCATCAGACGGAAATTTCCGGTGGTCGCTTGCGCAAATCCCATCGTGTTATTGAAGCTGATCAGCGTTTTACCAGCTTTTCCCATTTTGGTATTTACAATGATTACCCCGTTTGCGGCACGTGAACCGTACAATCCCGTCGCTGCAACGTCTTTCAGAACGGTAATGCTTTCAACATCCACGGGATTATAGCTTCCTCCAATGTTTCCGTCAACGACAATTAATGGAGAAGTACCTGCCGAAATAGTACCCGCTCCGCGAATCAATATACGTCCAGCACTTGTAGGGTCGCCGGATGCGCTCGAAACCACAACTCCCGGGGCTTTTCCCTGAAGTAAGTTTGGAAGTTCGTTCGAAGTAACGTCCCGGAGTTTTTCATTACTGATCGTTGAAATCGAGCTGGAAAGGTATTTCACCTTTTTTGCGGAATATCCAACTACCACAACCTGGTCCAATTGATTAATTGCAGATGTTAATGCAACGTCAAACACCGTTTGATCACCTACTTCCTTTTCGACAGGAGCGTATCCTATGTAACTGAATACCAGCGTGGCGTTACTGATCAGGTTTTCGGGAATGGTCAGCGAAAATGCCCCATTCAAATCCGTAGAAGCACCGATCGCATTGTTGTTCTTAATGGTAATGGTTACGCCTACGAGCGGCTCTCCTTTTTCATCTTTCACGGTTCCGGTGACTGTCCGGTCTGCCTGGACAACTTCAACCTTTATGCGGCCCGCGAGTGGAAGCGCGATGCTCTGAGGTGAATGAGCAAGAGATAACCCTATCATCATTGCCAGTGGATAGCCAAACGACCGGCTCATAGGGTACCTCCTAATTGGGTTGGGCTTAGGTTTTTTCATTAGTCTCAAATTGTTGTTTGTGCGACAAAGTAACTGATTTTACACTTCTAATTAAAATGGTTTTTTGATAAAAAAATACAATTTTTTCTTAGCCAATAAGTGATACCACCATATAATTTTTGGCTTTCATTTATAAAATGTTCTTTTCAAGCTGACAAAGTGTTCTCGTTAACACATTTAATGTGCACGAGAACACACTGTTCAAGTCATTCCCATACCGTGTATGGAGATGCATCGATGAGCGAATTCAGAAAAAATTATCAACTTGGATTAAGCCTATAAATTTGAAAGGCTGATTGGTAGGACAATTGAGCGGTGACTTCTCAAAGTCACATCCCGCGCAATCGTGGTTTGGCGGGGTTTTCTGTATGCAGCTTATGAACCGATTTGTTAAAATCTAGCCTGATACAAGCCCAAAGAACCTTCGTACAGAATCCGCTGGTAGCTACCGACGGCCGCGAAGAGATGTTCATTTAGTATGGGGATATTTTGGAAACACTATAAATGGCCTGATCAAGGCCGGAAAGAAGAGACATTGCAATCAATTTGGCCTGGACGCTACCGATTTTGAGCCGATTTGTAAACAACGTTTAATAAGCTGTTAGACTTGTTAAAATTAGAAGCAATCCTTTTCCATAGAGGCAGTCGATTTGTCCACTGTGCCATCTTTACTTGCCTGGATAGGATAATAACAACCGGTTTTTGTTTTGAATACCTCCGATTCACTTCTGCAGATGATCGCGCATGCCTGGCCTCCGACAATGTGTTTTCTTGCTTCTATGTCATCAACACGCATTTTATACCTGAACAGCCCCTTGTACCTGGATCCATCAGGTCTTAGTCCATCCCAGCCATACTCGGAGGCCGCCATCTTTGAATTAAAATAAGGCTTCTGATACAGGATCGTATCGCCAACGGCACTGTATATGGTAAATCCCCACACATCGGTAACGATATCATTTACAAAAGGAAGGAAAAAGTCATTCACGCCATCTTTATTGGGAGTGAAAACATTGGGTACATAAATTCGCTTCTTATCGTAAGAGAACTCGACAGGCTGGGTACCGCAACAGGACTCGTATTCCTGGCTGACGGGCTTTGGTTGGTCTTGGGCGGAGCAAGTTTGTGCGGTGCAAATGGATAGGAGCAGATGTAAGGTTAGTGTGTTTCTCATTTGGATTGTTGTTTAAGAATTGTAATTAAATGTTGCCACGGCGGGCAGATGTACGCTATTCCGCAACGCCTATCGGAATTGAATGTACAAATTCAGTCCATCCGAGACGGCGTAAAGACCCGTAGTTTCCAATGGTACTCCTTTCTTTTTGGTGCCATAGAAGCGATAGGCTGTAATTTTTCCCTTCTTCGATTTCTCAATGACTATTTTTGCTGCTATGTCAGGGTTATTCTGTGCAAAATGAATGTAGTCTTTAAATATCCCCAGGACTTGGTGTTTGATTTGAAAATATTGGGATCCGGCTTATTTCCAGACTGTCCAGATAATTCAGCTCATCTCTTGTGAACGTGGGCTTATCGTCATCCAGCTTCCGTTCAGCTGCTACGTTTGAAATGGAACAAAACTCCTCGCTTACCGATCGAAACAGCTTTTTGGTAACATCAAACCCTTTCACGGTGAAGATGCTGTCAACAGCAAGTATTTCGGAATATTTGCCGGATTCATTTTCAAGAAATAACCGGAGTGACAATTTAAGTTTCCCATTTTCAGGAATGTCCCGAGTATTTTCATTCATGAACAGCTCATTCAGAATGAAAACCATCGATTTTTGATCTCCTGTGCTTCCGTTCTTGTTTCGAAAAAACATCGCCAGGCTGTCTGCTAAACTTCCGTCGAAAACAATTTGTTTGCTGTTATTTCCTAATCCTTTATGGATATAGCCTAACAGTTTCTGGCCTTCTCTGTTGTCTATTACCTCAATATTTGAGAAACCAAGTGTCGTGTCTTTACAATTGTAGTCGATTGTGAGGTTGATTTGGGCTTGGGTAAAATGGGAAATGCATGATACAAATATTAAGCTGATTATTTTCATATGTAAATTAATTTTCAATATCCTATTTTATTTGTTTTCCATAGTGCATATCCGAAAAGAACCAGTCCCAATGACATACCAATCATAATAAAACCCATAGTCCTCTGAAATCCAGTTCTTTTGAAATATATGATTCCGTCTTTTTCAAGAAATTGAAGATATCGATTCAGTTTTTCGGAATGTGTATTGCCGGTCTCATAAAAGTATACAGTTATATGATCGCCCACAGCTAAGCTATCAACAATTTTCGCTTGCTCGTCTGCGTATATTTCAAAGGGAAATTGATAGGAATCGATTATCAAATAGCGATAAATACCCTTGTCTCTGGTTGGCAATGTCCCCATCGTTTTATCCAGATAAATGATTTTCCCTTTTAAGGAAATGTATTCAGTTTTTTCTTTTGAATTCATTCGGGTGAATCCAATGGAAGCAATCATCATGAAAATTCCAATAAATGCAATACCTCTGAAAGTTTGCGGAATGACTATCATGCTATTTGTATATTTATAAGTTCAATGATCGAAATTTCGATTAATTTGTCAGAACCAGAATGACAACTAGATTAACACCGAAGCCAACACCCCAATTTGCCCAAACCTTTCGTTGTTTTATCTTCTTCGCTTTTTTGGTGTATGCCTTGTAATATTCCGGTTGTCTGAATAATTCTTCGTTCGGGTAGCCCAAGTTTTCAATCTTTGGATAGGTGGAGGAGCATAGAATGGCTGGTATGAGACCAATAAATGGAGAAACCAGGCTGGTTATCAATGTTCCCGTTGCAGCTCCCTTATATCTTTTGTAATGTCTGGCAGCGTCTATCTGTCCTTTGATATTCAGGTTCTCGGGCTTTGCAACAGTGTAGAGCTGCTGATTTTGAATGATTACCGCGGAGTCGGCCAGGTTTTGAGCATGACTACCCAATGGGGAGAGCAAAATAAAGAAGATCAATGAAAGGTTTCTCATATTAAATATATTGTTTGTAAATGGTATTGATTGTTTCCGGTATTGTTAATTTAAAATAGAAATTATCTTCACCCTATTTAAATTGATATTGACGCAATATCGCGCCAATTATAGCATGAAATACCTAATTTTGGATAATGAGTTTTTAAGTGGTAGTATTAATTTCTTATCGGCAAAATATACTATCCATGCAAAGCAGGGAATGCTAATTGTTATGTAATCTCAATATATTTCTATCATTAAAATATCAGAAAGATATTCTATTCTTACATGTGGCAATTCGTTTTTTATTTTTCTAGCGATGCATATGCCTTCTCTTTCAATATCACACACCATCAAGTAATCAATGTCTTCATTACAAATTTCCTTTTGATACCGGGATATCCAAATTTTAAGATCTTCTACTATTTTTTGACAGAGCAGTAGTTCATCTGGATTTAAGAATTCTCCATTATAATTCTCTTGAATCCCTGCACCGTCTAATGTGGCATTCAAAATGAAGTGTTTCATAATAGTTGTGTAAAATTGGCAATCGCTACAATTTGTTTAATCGATAATTTGATACAATCCGATCCTTCATTTGCCTGGTTGATTTCAAATTCCTCTTCCATACTTGGTATTCCTTTTTGTCGCACCAAAACCATTTACGTTTTTTTAGCCAGCTTTTGTTTGGATCGGGCAAAGTGTCGTGCTTGCAAAATTGGCTAAGTACAGCATCCGTATTTCTATTGTTTTGCTGATATTTATCCAGGTCAGACTTGGATAAGATCTTATCCCATGTTCTACCAATTACTTTCAATCTGTGATCTTCCATTAATTCAAACCATACTTCTTCTCTGTCCCATGACACAGTAATTGGAGGTGAAAAATATTGAGTTTTGACTATATTTTTTTCAATGTAATAACTACCCCATAGACCATAGGATGAGTCGGTACTAAGAAATGTGTATAATTCCCCAGACGGATAAAATATGAAATTTTCGCGATAATCACTTGTGCGTATTCTTTCAGAAGATTCCAATTTATTAGGAGACTTATGGTAAAATGAATAAACGCCGTTAGATTGAACAATTTTTGAGTTGTCTCTATTTGGTGAAAAACAGAAATTTGTTTCTCGTACCTTCAACCTTTTTGGAGCGTCACGCCAGCAGCCGACGATTAGAATCGCAACTAGAACGCTAATGTTTAAAATCTTCATCTTCCCCATAATGAATACGGATTGTAAAAGCCACTTTGGAACATCATTCCATATTTGAACGAATCATATTTGTTGTAAAAGTTTTGATATCCAGGAGGAAATCGCAGATGTATGAAGTTTTGAGTTCTGTCCTGGAATAGCGGGTGACTGTACCCAATGCGTTCTATTGTATTCCCAAATCGATGTCCCACCCACAAGGGTGCACTGTATGTCTGGCCATTTATCCAAGCACCTCGCCCATCTTTATTGAAGTGACCAAGGCGATCAGTGCTGTTTTCTGTTCCTAATCCCTCTGTATTAGGATCATTGTTATAGAGCCTTGTCCCAATAACAAAATCTCCAATTCCAATCTCTAACGCATTCGATCGCCAACGATCCTGATGATTAAATGCAAAGAAATCATTTTCAATTCTGATTGAGACTTTACCGAGCGATAAGCTGGCACCTCCTACAACCTGACTATTGGAAATCCCATCCGGTCCTGTGTCACCACCGTATCGCGTTTGGTAATAACCTGCCCCGTATCCTTTGTAACTTATGCTTCCTCCATAGGCCGAGTGATTATTGCCTCCACCTCCACCGACACTTATATTCCAATTTCCAGCGGAAACAGACGTACTCCCATTAACTGAAAAGGTTCCTGAAATGTTGACGCCAACATTTACGCCAGTTGTAACATTACCCTGAGTTTGATAAACACTTGCAGAAACTCCCAACCCCAAAGGATCTACGCCCACCGAAACTGAGCTGGTTCCATTATTGTAAACTTGAAATTGTAGGGAGTTGCTCATAGCGTTCGTAGCATTTGAGGCATTTCTATATGCTACTTTTCCAGGGTGACTAACTCCATTCAACAAATTACTTGCAAAATCTGCGGTAAAAGCCATTGAGAAGTAAGCCATTTTGAAGATTTCCCCACTCGGATCCGTATATTTTAGCGGGTTGTTATTTGCATATGAATACCGATTATAGCCCTGTGTCGAATACGCATCCTGCACATAATTATCAACACTCAACACCCTCCCCACTACCGGATCATACATCCGGCCGTTCATATTGATCAAATTAAAATTCGTCAAATGCTCGTGACCTGTGAAACCGCGGTACAGGTAACTCGTCGGTGCCGGGACATTCACATAATCCCAGTTGGCAGGATGGCGGAGGCGGCCCCAGGCGTCGAAGTTCTGGTCGAGCAGGACGGTGCCGTTAAAAGCAGTTAATGTCAGCAGGGATCCCAGGTGATCGGTGTACGTGTAGTAGTATTGGTCGGCACCGTTCTCGCGGATCACGATGGCGATCAGCCCCGCAGGTGAACTAATGTAATGAAGATGCTTGTCGGCGATACCTGGCGTGATATCCTTTTCGTAGCTTCCAAAGTAGTAATGTGTGTTGATTACTGCATTGTTCTTTTTCATGACCCCTTTCAGCCGCTGGTAATCGGCCCCGTAGGTGTATGTCAGCTCATAAGGCTGGCCTGATCCATTTTCTGTGATTTTTTCGGGCTGGTTGAATGCAGTATATGTAATTTCCTGGGTTAACAGAGGAATTGCGGTCGTTGGCGAAATGATACCGGTGACCGCGTTCAATTTTGTGGCGTGATAGTTGAATGTCTGCCCCGCATCGCTCTTTGCCATTATATTTCCGGAGGCGGTGTAGGATGTTACCTGCGCAGGTTTACCTAAAACCGTCGCCGTCAGGAGTCTGTTAAGATTGTCATATACAAAGCTTTCTTCTTTGCTCTTGATGTAATCTTTTCGCTTGTCCAGGTTCCCTTTGGGGTAATCCCAGATCAGTTCCAGGTTCTGTACACCAGCTGTTGTAAACTGTTTCGGTATGCCGTAATTGTAAGTTATGACCGATGATTTGCCGTTACCCAATGCGTATTCCGTGTTTTGCCCCAGGCCATTCATACCGTTATTGGTATAGAGCGTTACCGCATTTGTGTTGTTTTTGATGGTGGTCGGATAACCATTGTTATCATAGGCATGGTTGGTGCCAAAGCCGGAAGGATACAACACCGAGATCATATCGCCGTAAAGGTTATAGCCATAAGTGGTGGTGTAAACAGTTGCATCAACAGTTTGTTTTGCCGTCTGCAACCTTCCCAATGCATCGTAAGTGTATTCTTCCAAATTGCCAGCAAAGCCCGTTACTTTTTTCAGCTGATTGGTTGATGCTCCGCTGCCCGAGGGATAATATTCGTTGATTGTTATGCCTTCCGGGCCGGTGCGGTTGATGTTTCGTCCCAGCAGGTCATACTGCATGGTGTGCGTTTTGTTGTTGGCATTGGTTTGGCTGGAAAGCTGCCCCAAGGCATCGTAATCATAAGTAGTCGTACTGGCGTTGAGATCGGTCAGCGAAGTTTGCCGGCCCTGCACATCATATTGGCTACTTGTGATCACAGCACCATTACTTACTTCCTTGAGACCGCCGTGGCTGTAATACGTGTAGGTCAATGTCCCCCCATTGTCTGTGGCGCTGATAACCTGGCCGCTCGCATCCGTAATTTTCGACGATACACCTGAAGGCGCATTGGTTGTCGTGGTTAGCTTGCCTGCCGCGTAGGCGTAACCGATGGTCGTAGTGCCAAAAGGACCGCTGTTACTGATGTTGAAAGCTCGGTTGTAGGCATCGTACTGCGTTGTGGTGGTCAGTACCGGTTCGCCGGATTTATAAGGATCGGTCGATGTGGAAAGGTTGCCACGGGTATCGTAGGTTTTGACCTGGGTGATGGCTTGTCCCTGAAAACCCTCCTTTTCAGTTTTGATTTCCCTTCTCAACAGGTCATACCACGTTTTTACATCCGGTTTGCCAGGATGGTTTGTATTCAAATACCAGACCGAATTACCTGAAACGTCCCAACCATAATTTTGGGTTACCGAATAACCTTCCGGCAACGTGGTTTTCTTCTCCCAGCCAAAGGCATCGTACTCTATTGCAGTTACGAGCCCATCCACTCCGGTCAAGGTCAGCGGTTTTCCCCATTTAGGATCGTAAGTTGCCGAAGAAGTTTGACTGAGCTCATTCGTCGAAGTTTCCGGATAGCGTCCTTTGGTATCGTAAACAGAAGAGGTAGCTCGTGCGGGGAGACCGGATGGGCTAGTGGTCGTCTTTTTTAGGTTCCCCAGGGGATGATACTCATACGTGGTGACCACGCTTTTCGGAAGTCCCACAAAATCCGTTTTGGTAGTAAGCTGCCCAATGCCGTTATATCCGTATCCTGTTGAAACGGCATATACAGCCTGACCTGTACGCGTGTTTGAAACGGTGACAGATGTCGGCTTGTTTAGAACTCCCGCGGGATAAGCCCCAAAGATGGTGTTGGTAACAATCGTTTCAACCCCATTGTTGACCATACTTTGCTTGACGTTACCGTAATCATCGTAAACATTTACCGCCGTAGTGGTTCGGCCTTCAAATGCATTATTTTCCAGGGTGTTAGTAGCCTGGATCCAGAAGCGTTTGGCTGCGGGAGAAATAAATACATTGGTATTAGTGGTTTGATTAAGCAATGCATTTGTCGATGCCAGATAGGTGGAAGTCCGGTAAGGAACAGTCGCGTAATAAGTAGTATTGAATTCATTTTCAGCAACGATTTTGATCCCTGTTGCCAGGTTGTTAGCTGTTATCTTACCAAACCCCAGAAAGCCCTTTCCAGCACGATGAAGTTTGGTGCCTTCATAAGTGTATTGAGTGGTATTGTAGCCGCCAATTCCATCCTGCATTTTGAAGTCGGAAACAGCATAAAGTGCTGGCTGAATCGCGTTTAACGGATAAGCTGTAAGATTTCCCCGGATATGGAAACCATTTTCATCCGTCAACTTTTTATAATTCCATTCAGTGACATGATTGTACCCATTCTTAACTTTTTCAAGAATATTTTCCTGCCCTTCTTTTTTGAAGTTGAAAACATCCATGGGCTTAAAAATGCTCTTAAAATTGATGATGTCCGCTCTGCGATCTCCATTAAAATCACCGATCATCGGTGGTGGTGCCCCGAGTGTTACAGCATATGTGCTGGTGATGCGATGAAAACTTGCTCCTGCGCTCGAATAGCCTTTTCCATAGTAGACGTCCAAATTGGCAGTTTCCAGATCCGGCAATTGCCAGCCGTGATAGATGTCTGATTTACCATCCCCATTCAAATCGGCAATACCCAGTTGGTCTCCAAGGAAAAGATCTGTATCGGGTGTTGTATTGAAAATAAAAGGGGATTCATAGAACCCAACTCCGTTAGATATTACCACTTTCCATGCTCCCGAGGTTGTTAATTTGGCAAGGATGTCTGTCTTTCTATCGCCATTGAAATCGCCAAAATAACTGAGGTGGTCCTTGTTGAGATAATTGGTTGAATAGTGGATACGCCGCGCAGTCCACCCATCAAAAGTGAAGATTTCACAATTTGTGCCTTTGATCAGCATGATATCGCTTTTGCCATCCCCGTTGAAATCGACGATGTGCACTTTGTCAGCTGTGGCCCAATCGGTTGTTTCGAATAAATGTGTCCCTGAGATAACGATTGACCCAAAATCAGGTTGAACTTTGCCGTTGTACAAGTGACAATTGTAATTCACGGCATTACTTCCAAGCATTGTAAGGATATCCTGGACACCATCACCATCATAATCACCGGGAAAAATGAAGTGGCCACTTGGGTGAATTTTTGAGTAGCCTGTATAAGGAGATAGCGTGAGCGGGTCAAATTGGATGGCAAACTGTGCATTGGTTTGCCAATCGTAGTTCTGGACCGTACGATAAATACGGAGACTGGTAAGCGTACGGTTTTGTCCTGCCCCTGCAATGTTGGTCATTAAAACATCATCCGCGCCGTCGCCCGTGAAGTCGTAGGCAAGGAAATTGAAGGAATTGGGGATACTTTGCTTCTTGACAACCGAATAGGTAGTAGGTACATCTGTCAAATTGCCGACATAAAAATCGTTTGGTTTTGCATTGTATGCGGGATACTTGTTGTAAACGATCATCCTATATACCGAAGGGTTCTGGATCAGGCTGGCTTCCAGGAAATCAGTTAACCCATCGGCATTGAAATCACCTGTAATGGTTGTTGAGGAAGGGTCGTCATACCCATCCGTGCTGACCGTGCTAAATTCAGCCGACTGATCTCCATATTTAAAAATAGTAGCATTCAGGGAAGTTCCGTCCGTACCTGACTCAATAACCTCTTTTAGATAAGAATTGATGTTATCATGACCGTAGTTGAATTGATATGTCTTGACAGTTACCCCACTGGTTGTGGTCGTGACTTTATCCAGCAAATATTTACTTTCAACACGGGTATCATTTTCAAAACCTGCATTTTCATCAATCGTGCGAACCTTATAATCAAATTTGATCTGATTGTAAGGATCTAAAGATTGCGCGGCATTACCGGTGTAATTGATTTCTTCAATAAGCAGAGAGAAGCTAACCGCTTTGTATTTGAGGGAAATGTAATTACCATCAGGATATATTATGCGAGACAACGCCCAAGTAAGAACAGTAGCATTCAGGCCAGTATGCCTTGAATCCGGGGAATTCCCGTATTCCATTTTAATACCATCCTTTGTTAGAACTTCAAACCACTGTGGTCCGCCTCCCTGGGTGCTTTTGGAAGTGATGGTCGCAAAGTTTTCACTTTCAGTTCCGTATGTTGTATTTGGATCTCCGTAGTTACCCACTTTGACGATTAGCCTGGATCCATCTAAAACAAACCGGTCACTGTTTGTCATTACAATGGGGTTTGTTTCATTATCAAAATACATGTTTCGGGTTGCTCGGGTGATTTCTGACAAACCACCAACACCCCATCCCTGACCTAAAACGCCATTTCCTCCCATGGAATAGTAGTCCACCGAGATGGTTGGAGTAATACCATTTGTGCCGGGCGGCACTGCCAATGATATCGAGTAACTCGCGCCTCCTGACGCAACGCTGGCGCTTTCGGAAATACTTCCGACAGGTAAACTCGGATTAATAGCCCGGCTATTGAAAGCAGCTCCTGTATATAAGGTTTGGTAGGCTACATTTTGAGCAAATGAATTGAACCCATAGAAGATTGTAAGAACCCAAAACAGCTTACTGAAATTAGGTCCAACCGTTAATATTTTGGTTTTACTATATACAATTGATATCGCTCTTCGTGTGTAGTTATTTGTCATAAACGCAGTGGTTAAAAAACAAAATTCGTGGTAGGCAGAAGTGTTAAATATTTGATCGCTAAGCCAAATAATCATTCAGAAAAGTCATAGAAAATCCGTCGCCCTTTTTAAGGCGTTTGTCTAGTCCTAAAATAAGTTGACACAAATTCAACTTATTATGGGAAGTGTCTCATTATCAAGAAAGAAGCGTAGTCAGCGTGACTACAATTTAGCCTTTAAATTGTCGGTCATTAGT
>NZ_JAJUXH010000039.1 GCF_021390245.1 Dyadobacter sp. CY323
CGCCCTTATATCCAGTCGTTTCAATACCGCCTGAATCTCCGATCTGTATCATCACGAGACTAGAACCGCTAGTAGAAAGATCGGCCAAATTAATTGTGATACGTTTTATTCCTGCCGGGATCGAGTTGAATGGAATGGACGTTCCGGACGTTGCTGCAACGGCTGTGCCAGATGTCAGGCCAGCTGGCGGAGCGACAACCGAAGTGCCGTTAGCTTTAATGATGGACAGTCTAAATTGGTTAGTTGCTGTCGCGTAGACTGTAATCTGGTCGCCAGCAGATGCCGTGTAATTCTGACCGCTGATAACACCGTTGATCAGCATATTGGCACCAGCAGTAAATACAGAAGCACCAGCACAGATCAGTTTTCGACTTGCACCAGCCTGCGGAGCAGCCGTAAAACCTGTGGCAGTTGCTGTACCTGTCCAATCGATAACATTACCATCAACGTCCCAAATGTTAGCTGAAGCCGCAGATGCAACTGTTACCAGCTTTTCGTTCAGTGCAATGGTCAAATTGCGCGTCTGATAAGCCAGCTCACCCAATTTTGTCAGATTCAAGATTTCAACTGTGTTGTTTGCGGCTTTATAGACACAGAAAATGAGGTTGCCGACTGCGGCGAAGCCGATACCTGGATCTGCGCCATTAACCTTCGCAGCTTTCACGCCCTGGCCATCAAGGTTAATCGAGAAACCGGCCGTCGTGTTGGCAACGGACGGACGATACATGAAAATTGCACCGTCAGAATAACCTTTGGCAGGAACTGGCATTGTTACAGTATGGGCATTGGCCGTACCACCGCCAACACCGAGCAAATCACTGAAATTCAGGTTTTCGTCCCGAACCATATTGACACCGGCCAACGGCGCCAAGCGGATATTCATTGCCGCGCCCCAGTTTACGGCCGCATTGCTGTTTGACGACGCCAGAATGGTTGTCCGGGCTAATAAATTGGGCGATCCGAGCGTAACCGTTCCAAAACCAATCTCGTAAGCACCAGCACTGTTATTGGCGATATACGGAACCTTGGCACCGTTACCGCAGGTCGAGAAAGACAAAAAGCCTGTGACTGGTCCGGCCAGGCTATATGTGCCAGTACCCGTCGTGTTGCTGGTTTCAAATACAAGATCTTTAATCGTCAGCGTCATGATGGGATTTCCTCAATGCGAAAGGTTTTTTGAAAAATGCTGAAAGCAGTGTTTATGATTGGCTGAAAGCCTTCAAGGGTGCCATAAATAGAGCGACGCTGCAAATGTGCTGTTGCATCCGGATCATTGATATACAGGACATCTTTTGTCCGGCCGCGTAGTCGCTCGATCTCAAAAGCATTATTGTAAACTTCGTCCTGTGTAGCGTACGAGAATGTAAAATCGGCGTATCGGAACTTCTTACGTTCCAGCGGAATCATTTCACCTGAAACGGTTCGGGATTTTCGGGATGGATCTATCCAGCCTTCCGCTAAACCATAATCCATGTTAACTTCCGGCTGCCATGCCTTGCTGATGTAAATCCGGCCAATATCGAGATACACGCTGTTCGGATCGACGATATCAATTTGCCACCAGCGGAAAGTCTGGTCAGCAAATTTTTTAAAGAACATATTACGGTCAAGGGAGCCAGCCTGCTCATCCTGCACACCAGAAGCCCAGCCAGCGTCATATCCTGACTGATGAGAGCGAAAGGGAACCAGGCCACTGTCATAGCCAGGCGCAGCCGTCAAGTTCGCCTGTGATGTTGCGCCGCGGATACGGGCGTATGAGCGTGACGATCCACTGTGGCCAATCAGAGCCACCATATTGATTGTTTTGGCAGATCCTAAATCAGCAATGATAAAGACAGATGCCGCATTCGCTGCCCGGTAAACCTCTTTTAGCGAGGGTGTTTTCAAATTATTGATGCCAAGTGATCCGGATGCCGTGGATCCTATGATCGTCGCTGCGTCGGATAAAATGGGTGTTGCCAAGAGCATATTCTGCATGATCTACCCCCATAAATCCAAAGTTGTAAGGCCAGTTTCAGCATCTTCACCGATACTGGATATCAAAAAGTTTGAGCCTGATGAAAGCCCAAAACGACCATACACCAATTTGACTGTCGAGCCAATGTATAATCTAAACAGAGCACCATATATAGGCACCTGGATAATGCGACGTTTCTTTGAATAAATTCTTTGCAAACGAGCCAGTAATGCTTCCGCATCAGCTTTCAAAGCAAGTTTTGTCTTAAAAACAAGTTCAACCGCTTGCGTATTCTGCGATCTTACAACTTCGTCCTGCCCGGATACATAACGGTATTCTTCCGAGACAAAGGCGCGATCAATGGCACTTGTGCCGGCCGACAATTCATCGGAGTTCTGGACGATAAAAGCCGGGGCATAACCGACCGAAATGCGCCAGGCCGGGGCAATCGTGTTTGTAATCCGGATACCGCTTTCGTCGATAGTATCGGCATCAATTGTATATGTTTCTGTGCCGGGCTGATCAATAACATCCGCCAATAATTGCCCTTGCCGGGTGAATGTCCAGTAAGCACCAAGTGGCGTAACCAGATCATCAATCACAGCGGAAGCAGATATCCGGTCATTTATAAATATGCCAACGGGTCCAGGTATGGCCAGGCTTAACCGGTTTAAAGAGCCACCGTCAATATCAGTGTCATTCAATGACGCAGATCCCAAGCGGGTTTGAACAATACGTTTGACGATATCGCCCACTTTAAAAACATAACCGCTATATCCGTTTTCACCCTGTGCATCAGCGGTAATACGGCCAGCTGGGGTTGATCCGAGCTTGATATAACCTTTTGAAAGGTCGGTTTTGAAATATCCAGCTGCAACAGATGCGGCCTGGATATCCGAGACATCGCCAGCATTCAGGATCTCGACGCCACTATCTCTGACTTCTGTAACATAGTTGATTGATCCGTCGTGGATCTGGTAAATCAGATTAACCGCATCGACTAAAACCGGCTCGATATTATTGACAACGCCATAACAAAGCGGTTTGGGTTTATTGGCGATATCAGTGCCACCCTCCAACCCACCAGTACCCGCATAAATATTGGGAACAAGGAGCTGATCGGTTTTAACCCGGTTATCTCTGACGGTGATGGTTATGCGTTCATCGTCGCCCTCAATGCCGTTTGCCGCACCATCAAAAACCGTTGAAAACTGGCTGTAGGTAAATCCTTTTGTTCCTGCCTTGATAACGACGCGCCGGTTTGACCAGGAATAGTCATTCAGATAATCCAGACGACCATTGCCGTTTGTGATGATAATGGATCCAAAAGACTGGTTTCCGGAGCCGAAATGATCGCCGGAAAGGATTGATGTCTCGTACTGCAAGGGATTATCGACCTGGGCAATAAAATACTGACTGGAAGGAGTGTCTGACGGTTCTGTAATAAATCCAGTGTCAGAAAGATAGGTCTTGTTGATTCCGCCAAAATAAGTGATCTCAAATTCACCATAAGCAGCCGCGCCATACGGCAAAGGAAAGGCCAGGCTTTGGGTTACGGTTGCATCATATGGATACAGCTCGATCAGGTACATCAGCTGCGGGTTGCTGGTATTTAAGAGAGCAGCAAATGGATCTACAGCCGAATGATCGTAAATCGACGGTAACTCACCATAAGCGACTTCACCGTATGCAAACGTCATGATGATACCGCCATCTTGTCACCGATGCGCTGGAACTGCTTACGCAGATAAACCATTTCCTTGCGTTGTTCTTTCTGTTCGGCCAGGATCTCGGAATTTAGGGACACAATCTGCGAGTTTGTGCGTGCGATATCGTTTGCCATTGATCCAGATAAGGCCATGATCCCGGCAGTCTCGCCAGCTGTCCAGACCTTTTCCCCGCCGCCCATGCGCACCAGTTCGCGGCCACGTTCGCCAACCATCGCAAGGCCAGCCGAAGCACTATTTGTGCCCATGGCATAGCCCGGCACGCCAGCAGCACGCGCGATATCTGTTACAGAGGATCGTACAAAGCTTTCCAGACCAGCGAAGGATACGGACGATGCATAGACACCACGGCCGATATTCAGCAGTTCACTTGCCGCTTTTAATAGATCTTGTGTAACGCTCAAATCACCGCCCTTGGCTTTGGTCAACAGTGATCCGAAATTGTCCTGAGCCAGCTGCAATTTCTGTGTTGGTGACAGACTGGAATCGCCAAGAGCCTGACCATCGAGGAAGCTCTTAAACGTTTTGGTCATGTCTTCCAGACTGGAGAAACCGGCCATCTGCGCCTTGATACTGCCTAAAATCACCTCTTTTTGTTTATTGTAGGCAAGCGTCAGTTCGTCGGTCGGGAAACCCAATTCCACGGCTGTCTTTTGCAATTCGGCCAGCTGGTCGTTCAGTGCTTTGAGTGATTCACCCAGGATATCGACAGGATCTTTTGACTTTGTGAATTCGTCATAGATTTTACCGAACTCAAAGGCTTTGGCCAGCTTAGCGGTATCACCGACACCCAACTTGTCAACGATGGTTTTAAACGTGCCGGTTAGACCGGTTGTGCCCTGCAAAACAGCTTCCATCATGGCATTGACGAATGCCTGAGCATCTGTGCCGTAGTTCGAAACATTGCCGTTTACGTTCAAGCGCATACCGTCGCGGCTACCAATGGCATAGCCTAAATCGCCCGTGGTTTTGCCGCCAACACTTTGAAAGAGTTTGGTCAGGTTTATGGCTTCCTGAACCACTTTATCGCGGAAATCGGCGTTTGCCTGGCTGAATTTTGCGCCGGTCATGCCGTTGGTTGTCGTTTCAAGCGTGGCCAGGTTCAAGCCACCGCCCTGCACCTTGTCAGACGGCTTGCCACCACCGAACAGACCACCGAGGGCAGTGCCAAGGAATCCGCCAGCCAGTGCGCCCACAGGTCCGCCAGCAAAGCCAAGGATAGTACCGAGTGACGAACCGATGGCGCCACCAGCCAGTGAGCCGAGCGTACCGGTCGCCATATTAACAAGTGAATTATCGCTACCTAATCCAAATAATGATGCAGCCAGACCCCCAACCGCACCATAACCCATATTACCCAGGCCACCACGGAACAGATCACTCATTACACCGGCATTTTCAAAGCTCATGCCCATCATATTACCGAGGCCGAAACCTGCATTCGCTCCAAAGTTGCCGAGCGTGCTGCTGTATAGTCCGCCATTTAAAAGACCGGACAAACCACTAAGGCCGCTCAATCCCCCACCAGTGCCACCGCCAAGGATACCAGGTGCGCCGGTGACGTTGCCCAGGACGGAATTAACAGCACCTCCGGACAAGCCCATCAGACCACCCACACCACCAACCAAAGAAACCATGATCGGGCGCACCATAGCCTGATAGGCCAGTTCCGCAAGGAAGTTCTTAAATGTGTTTTTCCAGCCTTCAAGCAGCTTTTTAAAACCGCCGTCGCTTTCGGTGAATGCCGATTTAAACGCATCCTTAAAACCGTCGTCAATCTCACTGGCCAGTGATGCGAAAGCTTTGGCAGTCGGGCCTTTCAGTTCAGCTTCGACGCGCAGCTTTTCGAGTTCATCACGGGCATTTTTGATATTTTTGGCAATCGCCTGGGTCTGCTCAGTTGTCTTGGCAAATGGCTTCAAACGCTCCATTTCAGCGATTGTATCAAACAGCTTTTCTTCTTCTGTCCGGCTGTCCTTAATCGCGCGGGTGAGCTGATCCTGCACTTTCTTCTGTTCTTTTAGAGCGGCACTTTGCTCTTTCGTCATTTTAGATGACTTGCTTAATCCGGACGCGATTTCTGAATAATTCTTTGAGATATTCCGTGAATTGATCTCGATGTCTTTTGTGTCGTCAGCAAACAGTCGGTTTGATCTGGCAATGGTATTATTGCGTGCTTCTTCCAGGATTGAACCGGCATCGACCGTATTAAATGTCTGCAATGGTGTTTTGTTGGCGAAAGGCGTCACAGCTTTCAGGCGGTTAATGCCCTGAATAGCCAGGTTGAAACCCTTGGTCATCAGGTTTATGGCTTCCATGATACCAGCGACCATGAATTCAAAAACAGTCGAAATGCCGTTATAAACGTGTTTGGCTGTGTCACCAATCGCACGGAATAACATGCCGAGTTTGTTTGTCCCATCGGTCGCACGGTTGATTTCATTAGCAACCTGAGTAAGCCGGCCGAGCATCTGATTAAAGCCCTGCTCAGCCGTTTTCGGGAATTCCTGAAACTCTTTCCGGACTTGTTTTGCCTGGTTTAAAATTGCAGCAAAAACATCGTCGCGCAGGACTTCACCTTCAACAACTAAAAGGCGCAACTGGCCGGTTGTAACACCGAACTGATCAGCAATAGCCTTACCAATGCCCGGCGTATTTTCCATGACGGAATTGAATTCTTCCGCACGCATCACATCACTGGAAAGGGCTTGCCCTAACTGTGTCAAACCGTTTTTAAGAGCTTCAGCAGAAGCACCGGACATGATACCCATCTTGGTAACTGTCTCAGTGAATACGATCATTTCGTCGTTTGTGGCCTTGATTTCATTACGTGCAAAGGATAACCGTTGCAAAATTGACACACTTACTTCCATAGAGGAACCAGTTTGATCCGAGATCTTGCGCAGCTCACCCATGACACGGCCTGTTTCGCGCACAGAGCCTGTAATGCTGTTCACACGGGCTTCGAGCAGCTTGTACCCGTCAGCCATTTTGATGATCTGTGATGCGCCAAAAACGGCACCAGCAGCAGCAAAAGCACGAACCATGACCTGACCAGCAGCTGCAGTCGCACGGCTTTGTAATTCTAATCGTTTGCTGGCTGATGTCGCTTTGTCGCCGGAGCTGGCGATATCGTCAAGAGAGCGTTTAATTGTCCGGCCACCAGCTGTGTCAGCCTTAATGCCTACGACAATTTCTACATCACTCATGACCCGCGCCCCTTTTTCTCTTTTGCCTTGTCACGGCGCTCTTGAAATTCATGAAGAGCGTTTTCCATTGCCCTGATGTGATGTTCAAGTACGGCCAGATCATCAAGATCATTCACGCCGTGCAGTTCACCCCATCGGATAATAGATGACCAAGGTATCGGGCCGAGTGTCATTCCTATTGGTCTATCATACCTTAATTCACGGTATGCTGTAAAGTAGAAGTCCAAACCAGGGAGAAGTTCGGGGCGGCGATCTAATGCCGGTGTTGGAATACCTTGTGCAGCTCGATCAATCAGTAATTCGTACTGGCCGCCCCACTTCTCAAACCAAATTAGGACTTCACAGAGTTTTTTGCTTCCGCCTCTGTTTCCGCTTTCCGGAAGTTAGATGCGCGGTTTGCTTCGTCTTGGATCATTCCAAATAATTCAGGCAGATCGGTCAGGACTTTGATACAGTTCTCACGGTTGAAAGGGATCTTTTTATCCTTCTCATCAGTGATACCTTCCCAGCCAATAACCACAGTTTCAGCATAGCATTCGGCCAGAATACGGAGTGCAGCGGCATCATCCATATTGCCAGCTTGCATCATGAGGCGATAAGGCTTAATCTTGTCGTTAAACAATTTGCCAAATGCTTTATTTGAACCACCGGCACGTTTGATTGTGATCTTAAAATCACCATAATCAACCGTAATACCAGCGTTGCTTTCAAGATCCGTATCGCTGGAAAACTTCTTATAAATTGACATCTTCGATCCTTTCGGGTGGATGGTGACAGTGGAATGCCCGAACACCCCACCGCCAGATTAAAAGGCTAAACGGGAGCCATTCGGTTACGGTGCGCGAGTGATGCGGAGTGCAGCAGCTTGTGTACCATCGTAGTAAGCCTGGAAGCTGATTTTAGCCATTACGTCCTGGTTGTTACCATCCGCATTGGTTTGTACAGCTGTCATTTTGATCTTAGGCACCAGGAAGGTGTATTTGAGGGTTGACGTGCCGCCGAGTGCGAATGTCAGATCGGTTGCAGTGTCGGCCAGGTACAGTTCAAACAGTTCTTGGCTTTCAAAGTAGGCTTCAAATTCACCAGTCACAACGAACTGACCAGCGCGGATACCACGGTTAGCCACAGCACCTAAAACCGGTTGCTGTTCGAGGTTGTTGGTCATGTTCAAGGACAGGGACATCAATTCAACAGTACCACCACCAGTGATGGACAAGCTGGCGAAGTTGTTGGCAGCGTTGATCACAGGGTTTGCGTTGACAGCCGTGTAAGTTGCACCGGCAATGATTGCCTGAGCTGACGTGGTGGTTTTGCTCATGATATTGAACGAGCCTGTGACAATCTCTTTAGCGCGCATGCTCAAAGAAAGGCTGTTAACGATAGAGCCAGGATAACGGTGATACTGGTTTACAGTAGCAGCCAGGGTTTTTTCAAACGTGAATGATTTACGGGTCACACCGTTTTTCAGGACGTTGGTTGCCCAGGTGGAATACATCAAACCCTCAAGGAGGTCGTCAAAACTGCCATAGGACAGCTCGAAATTGATATCTCCGCCAGCTTCCTGACCAACACGGGTCATATCTGAAACGTTACGGTCAGCGCGGATCTCATTGCTGGATACGTACTGGATCGAAGGCGCAAGGCTTTCACCAGTCATACGGGCATTTTTGAACACCGGTGTCGCTGGCGTTACGCCATAAGTGACTTCGGCGATATAGGATAGGCGGGTCTGTGAACTATCGGTCATTGTCTGCTCCTTTAAGCAATGTGATCGTACTGGAAGTAGGCTAGGACGTTGATCTGATACCAGCCAGCGCCATCGTTTCCGATTTCTTTTATTTGCACGTCGTAATACTGTATACCAGCATTTTCGACACCACGAAAGATGTTTACTGCGGCATCAGCTTTATTCAATGCATCAAGTCCGGCAGTGCCTTCTTTTTGAAAAATCTGGATAGTGACCAGACCTTTGCGGCGAAAACGGTTTGATCCAGGCGATCCCATTGATGCCTGATAACCGTCAAAATTCTGGATTGTCAATCGCACCCATGTTTCAGTGTTTGGCGGCTTAAATCCAACATCCGGATAAGCGACTTTCGTCAGGTTATTCCATTGCTGAGCAAAATATTTGATGATTTGCTTACTGGCGACTGCATAATTCATTTGGCGCCTGCCTGACGTTTGGCCAGAGCAACACCAGTCTCAACGAAGCTTGCCGGAGCCTGCTTTGAATAACCGTTATTCAGACGTTTGATATAGGGGAGATTATTAGAAATATAGATCGTTTTCCCGATTACGAAATTGGCCACGGCAGCACCAGCTTTGGCAGCAAAGTTCGGTTGACTGGTATTGTCGGTCGTCGATGCGTCCACCGTATCAACCGAGATATTCCAGTTCGCGCGGGCACGTCCGGATTTAACGGGAGTGGCCAGGGCAATGTTTGTGTAAGCTATCAGGGCGGTTTTCCGAACAAGGTTTTCGTGCGGCTTGACGACCTTTTTCTGGTAAGCGGCGGTGAGCTGTTCACGGAAATTCATCGGCGCACCTGCAACTTGTACAGGATCGGCAGGTCGCCCGGCTGGATTGCACCTATATTAATAATGGAATATTCATCAGTTCCATCAATCAAAATATCGTTAGCATCGGGTGGCTCCGAGACATCAGCAATCAAAACCTGTTTGTCACCGCGCACGATAATTGAGCCGTCAATCTCCATGGATTTATATTCGGTAAAAACAGCCTTCAACGACCGGTTCGTATCCGTATCGCTGGTGATCGTCCCGGCAATCGGGTCATACGTCCCTGATAATTTACTGCGCAAGGTGACGGTACGGCCTTTGTCATTTATTTGCTTAATAGCCATTGTAACAAAGCGGTCGTAATTCATACGCGCACCACCGGGCGGTTCAATGCAGATCCGCTGATGAGAGAGGAAAGGTAGCCCGTCACCGCTGGCCGTGATTTACTCGTAATTGCTTTATCGTATTCAATCTCGATCACATCAACCTTTTCGCGGATCACATTCTGAGATCCACCGGTCGCAGGATTGAGATCACCGGCCAGTGCTTCAAGAGCCAGCTCACAGGTCGCCTTTTTCAGGTTATCCGGAATAACATCAGAGGCATATTGGGATAGATTGCTGCGCGGCCAAGCCAGACCAACGCCGGAATATATTCCGATAAACCTTTGGCTATAAACCTGTTCGATATAATCAGTTGCTTTGATCAGTGCTGCTTGTTTTTGCGGCTCAGTGCCAGTCCAAAGGGTGTTCCCGCGTAAGGTGTGATAAGCATCGGCATAGGCCACATCGCAGTACGAATTGGCTGTGTCGCTGTTACTACCTGTCGCGGGAACAAATGGCATGTCAGACCTTATACAATCAGAGCGAGCAGATCGTCTTTTTTGGTGACGCCTGTGTAGTCGATTTCATTGGCATCCAGATAAGCTTTGATCTCATCGACCTTGCTATCTTTGGTTGGAACACCGTCGTTATCGTCGTCTTCGCCTTCATCAGCAGCATTTTCAGCCACTTCCAGAGGGTTGCGCTCTTTTGTACCAGGCTTGCCACCATCTGTTGCACGCACAGACGATGGATTTGAGAATTGAGAATACGCATCTTCGCGCTCGTCAATAGTTTCTTCTTTGGCCTTGTCAATTTTTTTCTGACGGTCAGTCAGGAATTTTGCACGTTCGGCCTGAACGTCGATTTCTTCTTTAGCCATTTTATAGCCTCATAAGTGAGTTGGAGGGAAAGGGAAAGACCGCTTGTTAGGCGGTCTATTCAGAGATTAGGCCAGTTTGTGGATGAACTTGACAATACCGATATTCTTCTGATCGTATTTCAATGTCCACTTGTTGACAGTCGCCAGTTCAGCGTTTGTCGCGTTTGGTGGGGCTGTTGTCGCGACGGCACCGGTGAAGGACACACCGGTTGGAACGAACATGAAACGCTTACGGGAAATCAGGTATTCCTGACCACCATTGATCAAGGCGTTACGCTCGACTTCTTCCGGAGTTTTGACACCACCTTCACCAAACAGGACAGAACCTTCAGCAAACAAGTAGGTCGTGTAAACACCCGTACCGCCGTTGAATGTCATCGTGTCATCTTCGATAACGCGCAGATCACCGTAGTAAGCCACCTTCTCTTTGAGACCTTCAGTCGGTGTGATGTAAGTGATCAAACCTTGCTTACGCAGGACGGCTACTGTACGGGAGTGCATCGCAATAGCACGCAGCTTTTTGCGGCGGTCGCCGAGCAGGTGTTCAGCATCAATGAAGCTGTCAGCATCAAAAACAGCAGCAGCACCAGACAAGCCTGAAATATCCAGAACATTTGATGTCACTGCACCAACTGCACCGGCCATAACGGACAGCAATGCAGCGGAGTAATGACGGGACCAGAATGCAGAAACGCGATCGGAGATCAGCTTCATCGGATCTTGACCGAGGAAATCAGCGACCAGATCGGTAGAACCCCAGACTTCGGCGCGTTCCATAACAGGTGCCTTACCGGAACCTGTACCAACTTTACCAATTGTCAGGTTGGTGCCTTCCTGCATGATTTGACCGGAACCGCTCAGATCATTGAAGAATGGAAAGATAACCTCGAAACCACCGGCATCGAGCGCGGCTTGAACAGCAGCATCGGTATTTCGACCGATAATGCCGGACTGCCAGAATTCGTTTGTTTCGATGGATTCCTGAACAATGTATTTAGAAACATTGGTCGGAAACACACCAATATCGGATAATTGAGTAATAGCCACTTAAGACCTCCAAAGGATAGATTGCGATTATTTTGGCCGTTTAATTCACTGGCTTCGCATCTCGCTATCCAATTGCAAGGAACGGCATTTGACCGTTTACCTGATTTGCATCTCGCTATCAGATATGGCACTGATCGTCTCGATCCCGTGCAGCATGACATGATGATTACATGAAATCTAAATTCACGCAAGCATAAAAAAAGCCCCGATGAAGGGGCTTTGCTTTATTTTCCTGCGGCCGCTTTCAATTGCGCCGCTTTTGTCGGATCTGATTTTTCGAGTTCAGCCTGTTTGGTCAAGTTGAAACCCTCTTTTGTGTAGGGATTATCCTTGTCGTTGTTTCCGGTACCAGGTTTGTTATTGCCACCGCCGCCGCCACCATTGGCTGGAGCAGCCACGAAATACTTACCTTCCTCTGTACCAGCCCAGGCTTTGATTTTATCAACAACCGGCAGGTTTTCGATTGTCACAATGGCTTCATCACCTTCATAATCAACCTTGATCTGGCTCTGGAACATGGCACGCACAGCCTTTTGCATATGCGGTGCTACATTGGCTTCTGCTAGGGCGGTATTGATTGCATTCTCGCTGGCCAGCTTTTCGACGCGGGATTTGTAACTATCACGCTCGGTTTCCGCTTTCTTAACTGCTGTATCCTTTTCCTGTGTCAGTCGGGCGCGTTGATCGGCTAGTTTCTGGTTGATATCGCCACCACCGCTGTCTTTCAAGCGGTTGTATTCATCGACGCTGAAATCTTCCGGCAAGCCACTGTATTTGTCAGTCAGTTCCGTAACCTTGGTTTCCAGATCACGTTTTGCCTGACGCTCTTTATCCAAGGCAGTTTTCACGCTTTTAGCGTCCGGATGATCAATCAGACCATCAACTGACAGATAGAACTTACCGTCCTTTTCGGTGTAGAACGCCTGAACAGCTTCGTCCAGACCATCGAGGGTTTCGAGAACTGCTTTTAATTTCATTGTGTGTGCCTTTCGGGTGGGTTATAGTTTCTCGCGCCGGGCGAGTTCCTTCAATGTATAGACATGCCCGGATTTGTCTACAAACTTTTCGAGGGTCAGTTTTCCAGACCGGAATAGCTTCGCTTTGGCGACCCCAAGCACTTCCTCTTGAATTTCGACCGGCTGACTTTTCAGCCATTCAGCATAATTCGTACTGGCCGGCACGGGTCCGAACTGACTTGCGCGGTTACCCTGTGGTGTCCCGAAATATGGCACATAGATCGACCGGCAACGAAAGTGCGCCGGGATAGGTGGCGCATTGTCCAGCCGATAAACCTTGCCGTCACGGCTGGCGCAGATCTCCGTGGTGCGACTATCCAGGACGGCAGCATATTGAACGCCAGGGATGATGTCAGAATTGGCGTTAAACACTTCCATCCGCGCACGGTTTTGCGTATGTGCAACTGCCGTCCGGACGACGGCTTCGGCATCGCGTCGGGCTATTTCAAGAATGCCATCCTGATACTTTGCCGCTTTTGTACCACGAATACGGCGAACGATCTGATCGGTGGTTTGGCCTTCGGTGATACCGATCCGGATTGCGTCCTGAATACGCTGGAGTTCCGCCCGTTCAAGGCTTCTGCCCCACTCTCTCAGCAATCGTCCCTGGAATGGTTGCGCCTGGACGACCGCTTTGAGCTGAGCATTCGACGGCATGGACAGGTCAATCTCAATCCCGGCATTTTCAGCCAGGCGGATCTGAAAGTCAGCCTCATAAGTGGCAAAGTCCACCATTTCATTAAATAGCTGATTGGCGAAAGCGGTGTAGACCTTTGCCCGGCGTTCTTGGATATTGGCCAGCATATCGTTCAACCGTTTTGTCGTATCGACTCCGAGATCGTAACCGCGCTGCTCGATCTTAACCAGTCGCGCGGCAATCTGTTCGATCAGGTCAGCTTCGGTACGGTTCAACTGGCCGATGATCTTTTTCAGGACACCGGATTTATAGCGTTCCAGGTAAACGGAATGCTTGATCTGGGCATCAAGAATGCGTTCATTGATTGTGGACACTTTGTAACTGTCTTTCAGTTTGAATGATTAGAATTTACGGTTTTATGCTACAAGATGTCAACCACAATAGATAACTTGCATTCCGCCCTGGATTAAACTTAGATGACAAAGAAACTTAAATCCTTAAACCAAACGCTTGATGAGCTTCCAAATGAGAAGCTTAGCGAAATAGAGTTGGTCGCGCTTTTAGCCAATTTGACAGGCTATGTATACACATTTGCCAACACATCTCACCAGCGTTGGGGCAGAGATGGAAAGATCAAAAAGGCCGGTGATAAAAACCCAGCTGGATTCTTCCAGATCATGCCTGATAAATCAGACGATGGGTTTTTTGAGTGGTATTGCGACAATCGTATAGAATACCAGTTTTTTAGGTCTAAAAATAAAGCAGTCCTACATTTTATCTTTTACTGGATAAAGTGGAGCAAAGAAATAAAGCCTACTACTTAACATATCCGGTTTTCCTTGAAGCGATACCAGGCTTCGAGCAGTTCATCGGATGGGTGCAGCGTGTTACCATACGGGATCACTGTATTGCGCAATCTCTGGACTGACTGTTGAAAGGAAGGGTTTCGGGCGACATCCTGAGCAATCACATTGATTATTGGATCCATTGGAACGATGATGTTATTCAGCACCATCACCACCCTCATTAGTCAGGCTTCCCAGAGGTGGGCCGTCTTCGTCAATTCTGGCCTGTTCTTCCTCGAAGGTCGTGTCATCTGGCAGCCATTCGCTGTATTTGAGGACATTGAATAACGTTTCTTTCGAGATCTCACCTGCCTGACGTGCAGCAACCCAGGCGGTCAGGTCGGCGCCAGTGAAGGTGACTGGAATGTAATCCTTGTTCAGCTCGATAGCGATTTCCCCGTCGATACCTTCCCAATCTGCGGCGAACTGCAAAGCCTTGGTGAGCTGGCGTTCAACCACACCGGCGATTGTGGCCAGGACAGAGTTTTCACCCCCGCGCTTGATCTCATGCGTTTCGGCGGCTTCGGCTTCTTTCTTCTCCGGGGACAGCATACGGGCACCGAGCGCGGCCATCTGCTGTTCCTTGCGATCCATGGCCTTTTCGAGGCTTGCAAAACCCTCAGATCCGCATTGCAGGAAGCCAGCCGTAGCATCCTTTGGCAGCGTCAAAATGGTCGAAGATCCGAGATAGATAACCGACTTGTTGCCATTGTCGTCAGTATCGTCAACACCAGTGATATAAGCTGTCGGCATACCGGAAATATGCACACCATTTTCGAGGTCAGCAGAATTCTTGTAGTGTGATATATTTACATCAGCCAGGGATTCAATCGGTGGTGCAACGATATCGAGCTTTGGTTTCTGCGGTGCGATTGGAAAGAACGGGATTTCAGGTAATGGTGCGCCATTTTTCAGCGGGGTGATCGTCTCGACAATTTGCCAGCCGGTCGCAGGTTTGCGCCAGATCAATTGCTGATAAACCCCGGTATCCAGGGTGAGCTGACGGATCTGATCTTTGATCTCGCCTTCATCGTCCTCATAAGTCTCACCCAGCCAGATGTTTGCCAGGATATAGCGGTTATTGATCCGCTTGTATTTCCAATTTCTGATGCTTTCTGTTTTGTAAAGCACGAAGTATGGACGCGATCCTAATGCCTGCTTTGCAGCGATGGTCAGTGGTGCATTTGGGACTGGCGGTTGTTCGACCAGGATACCACAGCGTCCGGTTACAACATCTTCGACGATCAGAGATTGGGCAAACTCTGTCAGGGTTTCATCAGATAGCGTGATGTCGTTGAGCCATTCTTTCAGGCTGTTGGGAATAGTCTTGGTCATTTGTTTCCGGAACACCAGGCCAGACATGGTTTCAACGGTGCGGCCAGTGGCATTGAAATAGCTGGCGCGGTCGAGATAGGAATTATAAGCTGTTTCGTCTTTGCCTTCGATCTGCCCGGCAAGCGGTTTCAGGTAAGCAGCACCCTTGCTTTTGATAGCGCGTTCACCATCAGCGGCATCACGGCATTTCGTCCAGACCGGCAAGAATTTGTTGTAATCGGGATGCTGATCATCTGGTTTCATCTAAGCCCACACTCTCACAGGATGTTCGGGGAAAACTTCATACGGCAGGAAATCGTCCGGCAGGTCACCCAGCCAATTCACATGCCAGCCTTCTAGCGTGATTGATGGTTCGATAACGGTTTCACCATCATACTTTGCGGGGGTAATAATCTGGCCGATCACGTCGATTGAATAGCTCTCACAACCACTGACAGTGCCATTTTCATTTTTATAAGGCGCAAGGGCTGTATCCATAGCCGCTTTTGTTGGAAATCTTAGATAATGGCTCATGTTGTGATACTCACTAAATCAGTGTTCGGGCGTTGATATGGCCAGTAGCCGAATTTCCGAATCCAGATGTTATTGGTCGTAAAAGATGGTGATCCAAATCGGAACTGGGTTGCCGAAGGAACTGTACCGGCCGTATCGGGTGTCACCGATCCGTTACGCGCCACATTGAAATCATTTACCTTGTATGAGGTAGAAAATTTATAAACTGTATTCTCTACGAGTTGACCCGAAACCTGCGGGGACCCTTGGGTGACAGAGTCATCAACAATGAAATAAACGGATGCAGGTGTGGTGTTATTAATCCGCATCTCTAGACGTTCATTATTAGAACCGCTGCCGTGATAGTATCCACCGATAGGTACAGTTGTCGGGTCATCGAACGTCTTGACCTCGAAATATAAAGTGCCTTCAGACTGGTTATACCAGCTGATCGCGTTATCGATCATCGTATCAGCAGCTCGGGTAACTTGTGATGCGCCTGTTGCGATGTATGATGTTGGACGTGTCCCTAATTCAAGCTGGGCACAACCCTGATAGTAATTGGCCGCTGCCGATGCGCCACTGCCACCATCACTAGAAACGATTCGTGTTTGCATAGAAATGATCGTATCTGTCCCTAGATTGAACGTTATCCAGACACGATAAATATCGTTAGGTAATAACTTAACTCCGGCGACAACCGCTGTTGCCGTGCCAAGAGCAGTTACCTGTCCCATTACGCCAGTCGTAAGGTTAAACCATACGTTTGCTTGATTACCGCCCACAGTGTTTTCAAAAAGTGTGATACGTAGCCAATCGCCAGCGGTACTCTTTTTGAAATCTGCGGAAAAAACATACGCTGTGCTTGCCGTGACAGTACAGGACTGTCTTACTAAGGCTGATGTTGTAGACTGCTGCACTAAATCTAGAGACATTACCCCGTCAGCACCAATCGCAGCGTTCGTCGTCACGGTAGAGTTTGTCTTAGTCCACGCAGCATCATTAAGATTATTAGATTGCAGGAACAGGTTTGTCGTCTGTTTCTCCATTAGATAACCTTCAGGCTGCAATGTTGTCGGGTTGTAATCGAGGCGCGGTGTGTAGAGTGCAGTTGTCGTTGTGTCGATATAAGTAGAACTGATACCACCACGTTTGAATGTGCATCTACCGATGTAATATTGGCCAGCAGCAGAAGAGAGTGAAGATGCGTCCCCTTGAGTGGCACGGGCTTGAAATACAGCAGTTACAGCAGTTGTTAAATACCCTGTGATCGAGACGCGATAAATCCCGTTACCCATGTTGACAACACTGTGTGACAGCAGAGTGCCACCACCACTGCCGCCTACTGTACCGGATGCACCCGTCGATAAATTAACCCATACACGGAATTGAACGCCTGTGCTGTCCTGATCAAAAACGAGAAGCCGAGTCCAATCTTGGTTTGAATACTTGAAATCCGCTGATGCGGTGACGACCGTGCCGGGGATAATCGTTACGGATTGGACGATAGCGGCGTTGGTCGAACCTGTCTGCGTTTCTAAATCCATCAGGTATCCGTCGATGCCGGGGATAATGTTTGCAGTGACGTTTGTACCTGATTTTGTCCATGAAGCACTTGCAGTATTATTCGACTGCACCAGCAGGTTCTCATTCGAGAACTCACGAATACCCTGCGCATTATACCGCATGGCACCGCTAAGACGCGTCATTGGGATACCGGGTCCGGTAACCAGTGGGTCGGTTCTTAGAAAGTCATAAGCCAGGGATGCACCGGAAAAGAAACCACCCTGCTGTTCAAAAAGGCCATTCTGGACAAACAAAGGCTGATTGCAAAACAACCCGATTCCACCAAATAGGCCGTTTTGAGTAAATTCAGCCATTAGACGGGTTTCGCCGAGATGCCGGTCAGGATAATACTTGTGGTCGTGCCGGTGGCCTGGGTGATGTACAGGTATTTAGGCACCATGCCGAAGCTGTCGATACCCGAAAAGCCCGCTGATGTCTTAAACATGCCTGTTGGCGCAGATGTCGGGGTTTTCTGGGAACCGTAGATATCGACCGTACCGCCGATCACTTCAATGCCAGGCTGTTCGTCCCCAGCCAGCTTTCTCTCAATCAGATAAAGGGTGTTAAGTGAAATCGGGGATTGGGCTGGCATCATGGGATAATCTCCTTGTTGGGGCGATTATAACAGGGCTTGGGAGAATGTAAAATGAAATTTGAAATCCTTATTATGAATATTATTACTTATCACCAGAACGTTTGAGTGAAATTTCTGAAAAAATCATTCTGAAATTCAATGGATCAAAAGTGGATCGAAACAACCTTATTTTTTTACGATATGCAAATTCGCTCATAAATATTTCTTCTTCTCTATTAATCCTACTGCCAAGATAAATTGCTGTTGGTTTAGGAATTTTTATATATTGTTCATCAAAGGATCCACTATCAATTATAAGTCGCCATTCTCTTTCGTAACTCCAAATTTTGTGCTTGTGAAGTGAAAAAAGCTTCCCTATGGACGCTTTAATTTTCTCTACGTCAGAAATAGGTGTCCCGAATAAGGATTTTGAATAGACAACAGGATACATCCATTTTAACATCAATTCATCTTTTTCTAGACCTGTAAAATCGTATTCAACACATATTCCTTTATGCTGGTCCGCATAATGCGACCACATCAGAACAGAATTCTTATTTTGACTAAAGCAACAAACTCTTAGCGATTTGCGGATTTCATCAGCGTATTTCTGACTTCGTAGTCCGTCGTATTTTCTTAGTGTTTTACCAAGCCCCGTAAAATCTTTGACGGCATATTTAATCTCATTTCCCGACTCATCCCATCCGGTTAGTGTGATATCTTCATCTCTACGATACAATGCAGCAGCGGAATCGTACGGATCATTGAATGTCGAAGGATCTGACACCCATACAGATTCTTTTTCCAAACCAATTATCGTTCGAGTTGATATGGAGTGATACCTATACAATTTTTTTGGCATCATTTGTGACACGAGATTTTGCGCTCCAATTACATCGTTCTTTATCAGGGCTTCAACAAAATCTTTTTTCCAATTATCTCTCATAAGGAATGTTTTGACAAATCTAACAATCATGTGCAAATGTGTGGAACTTTTCAAGGATGAGTCGGTGTTTGCACGTCATACTACATCTTCATGTCTTGAAAGACCTATTTGACATCGTCACAATGATCGACGCGATTTTTAAAATCGTTGAGTGGTCGCGTGCGCTTTTCAATTGGTTTTCCGTCTTGATAAAATCTGAGTGCAAAGCCTTCGAGCTATCCCATATCGCTTATCTGAAAGCCTTAAAAAAAATAACTAACGATTATATTTCGCAAAAATCAGAAGAATATTCTGTTCGGTTATATCTCAAATACTGAGACGTCTTTTTACGACTATTTTTTGTACAAAAGCAAGCAAAATTTCAATGGGTAAAACTGATAGCGCAACAAATAAAATTTGTTTACGTATATAAGTAATAGTTAAACCCCAGCCATCCCCACACGACCAACTCCGCGCTTCGTAATCGGGAACAGTTTCGTAATCACATAGCCAGCAGCATCATTCGGGTGATCATGTCCTGATTTCTTATCCGGCTCACCCTTGTCATCCCAGATCTGACGTTCCAGTGATTGTGTGTAAACCGGACATTTGGCTGTATTGACCAGGTAACGCCGTTCGTCATAGGTGTTCAGGAACATGGCATTCATGCTGTTGATCCTGTCTTTCACAGTCGGGTTGGCACCATCGACCACAATTCTGAACCCTGCCTTTTTCAGCAGCGCAATATCGGTTTCAGAGGCATTGACGCTTTTACGGCTATCACCGGATGCATCGGGATAGACTGAAATCAGATGACCATCATAACGCTTTTGTATTTCGGCGATCATAGCCGGTGTGTCGTATACGTTAACCATTTCAGCCAGGGCACGCGGCAGACCGTTGCGGATCACATGCACGATACCGGCCATCTTGCCCACGTTGAAGTCAAGACCGATATGTAAAGGCTCTTTCGGCTTGATCGTTTCTTCGGTGTGGCTCTTTCGGCGGTCGAAGCAATAATAAACCACGCCCTGATAGTTCTCAAAGCTGGCCTCGTATTCCTGACGGAATGTGCGCGGATCCAGTGTGCGCCGTGCAGCATCAATCTCGCTCTGTGGTACGTTGCCGCCGTCGAGCGTGGTGTAAAGCCAGCTCTTGTAATCGGGTTCACTCCCCTGCCCCATCAGGTAGGTATCATAGCAGTGGTTAAAACCCTTTGGCGTGCCGATCCGCAGGACGTGGCCACCTTCATACTGCTCACCTTTGATCTTGAATTTGCAGGTGGAAAGCATCGGGCGCAGAACTTCTTCCCAGGCCTCATACGGACAGTCTGCCCATTCGTCGATGAGCAGGAAGAACAAGCCAGAGCCACGGAGATTATCATAATTATCCAGACCGACGATCCGGATCACATGGCCAGTCCGGAGCGTGATTGAGCATTCGGTTTCATTCGGCCGGCCTGATATCCAGTTGGGCGGTATCGCCTGTTTCAGCCGCCGCCAGAATACCCGCTTTGCCTGTTTGAAGGTCGGCGCGCCATACCAGATCTCGTCCTCGATACTAACACCCCACTTCATAGCACAACGGGCAGCACGTCGCATTTCGGCCTTGCCCAGGAATGTTTTGCCGAAGCGTCGGCCACAGACGGCATCACGGAAACGGGCAGCCTTCTGCCAGCCCCACATGTAGATATTTGCCTGTTTCTTGGTCAGTTCTACCGGCTTAGAGGATTGGAGCATCCGGCACGCTTTCGTCAGGTTCCAGCTGGTATTTATAATCGTCCGGTACGTTCGGATCGGCTGGTGGCGGTGTGGTAGCATTCTTACGCCAGAGATCAGGACGGCGATTATGTAAGAACAATGCAATCGCATTTGTATCAGGTGGGACAGCACGCCGCACAGTTACGATCTCGACCCGTTCTTCGCCTTTGCCAGCTTTTAGTTTGAAAGCCTGCTGTTCCGTCCATTCTGAGCCACAGGCGCGCTCATAGAGCTTTGTAGCCACTTCTGCGTCCGCTTTCAGCTTTCCTGCGCGTATGGCCTCAAGAAATTCTGGAAACTCTTTTTTCCAGGCATTCAGTGTCTGCTCTGAAACACCAAAGAAATCCGCCATTTCACGGTCGATAGCACCAAGCAGGCAGAGCTTTCGTGCCTGTTCTGCGTATTCGTCTCGATAGGCGGAAGGACGGCCAACAGGGCGTTTGGTGACTGGTCCGGGAGGTGCTTTCTTTTTGGCCATGTGACTAGAATATCACAGGGTATCAAGTTTAAGCAAGTGTCTGGTGTGAATTTGCTTTGATTACTATTATGAGATTTAGCATTTTCATATTTTTAGGTGTAAACTCATCTAATGTGAAAAAACCTATCCTCTTTATCTTTATCATCTTTCTTGCTGCATTCAAACAAGACAAAAGCCCGCGCTTTGTAGGAACGGTAGTTGCTGAGTTTCTGAACAATGGGCGTCAAATGAAACTAATAAAAGAATTCGCGTTTGTAGATGCAAAGAAAAAGAAATGGCATGTTCCTGCCGGGCATATTGTAGACGGGGCTTCAATACCAAAGCCATTTTGGTCTATTATAGGCGGACCGTTTGAGGGAAAGTATAGACGCGCATCAGTTGTTCATGATTATTACTGTGATATCAAAATTATACCTTGGGGAGAGGTTCATAGAATGTTTTATGAAGCTTGTATCACGGAAGGAGCAGACGAGATTTTAGCTAAAACAATGTATGCAGCTGTTTATGCGGCTGGTCCGAGGTGGGCGACAAGCGTCAAAACAATAATTGCAAGTAGTGGAAATGGAATAGGAAAACCAAAAACTTTAAGGGTAGAGACATTTACCATTCTTGATGGTACCGGAAACAGTGAAGTTGCAGAAAGAACAGTAGAATGGATAAACAGCAACAACCCTACGCTTAATGAAATTGAAAAAAAACTGGCTCCGCAATTAAAGTATACGATAACGAGTAAACGAGAGATAATTAAAAAATGACAATTGTTTGTAGAACACTAAACCACCTGACCCCACCCATCGCAGGTGTTTTGCTTTCGCCATGTGGCCAGATTATCACAATCACCATCCATACGGCAAGCAGTGTGTTAAAATTCAAGCTTGACACTCCAGACGCCTCCAGATTCCACTGGTTTTGGTCCCCTACCTTCATCCATTCTGTACCGGCCATTCAGATTAATAGAACCTTTTCGTTTACCGTTTATCCAAGGAGTAATAGATCCGGAAGCAATCACATTTGATCTGTAGGTACTTTCACACCCATCACCTGCATTAAAATTGCATGAACAACCATCAGTCTTAATCCAAGTGTCGTAAAAGGCAAACCAAATTGTAGCATTGCCTTTTGTCTGAGGATCAAACCCCTTAACATACTCAACAAGAGCTTTCCAATGATCAATGCTACTTGGATTGTAATCTTGAGCTACTATTTCTAAACAATGCGATGTGGTATTTAGCGATTGGCTATAGGCACCCGCGTTTATTACTTTAAACTCTGGGTCTTTTTGCTGACCAATTGAACAGTACGAAATTAGAAGCAAGATAGGCAACAAAATGTTTAGTAGCAGGTGTTTCATAAGTTTGATAGAGATGGGTGATACTCAGCAAATTTAATAAATATATAGATAGTTTTTAGGGCGAATCTATCCATATAATAACAATCCCACCATCCACAGCATATCGCTTCTCAACCCAAACCGAAGCGACTTCCTGTTCCGTTCTGCTGTTCCAAAATTGTAGTTGAAAGTCCTGCGCACGTTTTTCACAGGCCGGGCGGGTTTGTCGGGATATACTGTTCAGGTTGATTTGCAAGTAGTTAGAAAATTGATTTTATTTATACCGACCTAAAATTCGATCTATGGACAAATATTACCGGGAGATGCTGAGCGATTTTAACAACTTCCTTTCTACAATAGGAGGTTTCGTCGTGTTAGTGAAGATAATCAGTTCGTTTTTCGATAAAATTCAGCCGTATATAGCACACCTACTAACGAACATTCGATATGAGGTTGCGTACACTGATTATTATCTGGAAAGCACAAATAATACGATTGATATATATAGATTTAACATCAATACATTGCAATTTATAATTGATAAGTTGAACCGGACGTCTGAGCTCCTAAACAGTGATAGTTTTAACGTAGATCCGATAGAAAGGGTACTTCCTCTAATTGATGGAAAGGGGCAAGTTCATATACTAATTCTTTTGTCTATTGCATTTGCACTGCAACTTTTCCAGGAAGTTTTAATGATTTATGGGGCTTTCGCTTGCCTTATTATTATTAGTCTTATTAAGTCAGGTAACTATGCATCAGTCCTATTACTTGATTTAGACCGTCAACAGGCGTCTTAGCCTTGACCACATGGATCTTGAACCCCAGCATGGCCAGCTTCGGATGCCGTTCCTTCTGGCTATCGGTCAGCACTCCCCTCTTTGCCTTAAGCTCGATCAGGCACATACGACCACCCGGTAGGTAGAATTTCAGGTCAGTGAAGCCATTACCCATACCCAGCGCTTTGGCCTTCTTAGCAGCGTGGATCGTCAGCTTGATGCCTTCCATGCCAGCTTCGAACTCGAACACCCCAGGCTCAACCTCCTGCCACTCCCTGAGCTTGTAAACGATATAGGACTGGATATCGGCTTCCGACCAGCGTATCGATTCCAAGTGCGGTGGATATTTGTGCCAGGCGAATTTGATAGGGGCTGGTTTGCGACCGAAGATCACTGATCCACCCAAACATCGGTAAAGCTGGCCGGCATCGGATCGACCTCGATTTCATAGATTGGTGGTACCAAGCGGCTCATTGACTTTCTCCCAGCGTTGAAATGAACACAAAAGCGTCTGTGATAGTCTTAGACCAATCAGAGACGGCATTCAATATCTCAGCCGTTTCCGGAAAGCCCCGCTTTTGACTTTCGGTCCGCACATCGTCGATCCCGTGCCAGATAGCCAAGTAGGGATAATTCTCTAAGTCGCTGGTCAATTGCTGCAGCCGGTACTTGATCTGGTTCTGGTCAGCGTCAAAGAACGGCTTTTCAGCCATCAGCTGGGTCAGCATCATCGTGATCAATCGTTTGTCGGCCGGCCGAATGCATTGAACCAAAAGCTTCCGGTAGGATAACGCCTGGTCTGCTGTGATCTGGTAAACCAGCCGGTGTCTCCAAACTCCATTCGGGTAGTCCGGATGATCCGTTAGATATTCCTGTTCCACTTTCTTGGATGAGTTCAGCTGACGCAGCCATGAGAGCACTGAACTGGCTTCCACGGGCGTTAGGGGCTGGGTTATTACCTCCTGAGCGTGCTGTAATTCGTGAGAGGTCATCTTCCCATCGGCCTTGGTTAAGCCACGTTGTAGGATGTGGGATATACTGGCTTGGGGTTCCGGCCGACTGGTGGGCTGCTGCAAATTGGCTAGCGCGGTCGAAAAGGAATTCATGATTTACTCCGTGGGTTTTGATTGCTGAGCGGTAAGCTTTGAAGGCAGCTGCTTTTCCAGTTCGGTTTGGGTAGATTGACCAGAAGGTTTCGAATTGTTGCGAATACACAATCTTCCCCCTGGGGGATATAGGGGGTATATCTTCGTTAGAAGATATCTGTCTACTGTCTCTGTCTACTGTAGCAAGCTGAAGCGGTGCTTCTTGTTTGCTTGAAGCAGAATTTTCATTGATTTCATTAGCTTTTTTGTGTCTGGCCGCTGCACCCTTCTTGGCACGCTCGGAGTGGAATTTTATGAGTTTATCCTGCTCATCAAGCATCTCATCGCACGTAATATTCGATAAAATACCCCCTGTTCCTTGCTTGAAGAATGCTTTAACTATGCTTGAAGCTAGCTTGAAGCAAGCCAGATCCACACCGGCAATCCGCGCCAAAGCCAGGTCATTGTCCGGCAGTGGTTTCCGGGTTTCCATGTAATGGTCGATCAGGCGACGGTAGATCCCGTCCTGCTCAGCGGTCAGGTGAAGGGTCTTTTCCCGATATCGTGCCGGGTGCCAGGGATACCAGTCCATTATGCCACCACCTGACTTATTTCATGTTCAGGATTTTTCCATTTTTCATAGAGCGATTCGATTTCAGCATAGTTCACAGGATGTTGTTGTCGAAAATCGGGAATCCTATCTGTCCCGACATAGACACCGTATTCCTTTGCCCGTAACCAGGCCGTCATGCCACCCTGTGTCCACCGGCTCATGCTTACATCAAAGAATTTAAAATCCTTACGAGTAAGAAAGCCGCGCTTTTCCAAGGTTATTGCCAACTTAATAGCACCTATTTTCCAGTGCGTGAGGGTTAGAGGTGACGGATTACCTGCGCCGGCATCAGATATGAATTCAGGTAAGGGGATTTTTCGGTTAGGACAAAATTCAAACCATTCCTGGCCTTTCGCATGTTCCAGATAGCTATATTTTTTGCCAGGCAGTTCAGGTCTAAACGGATGGTTTCTTTGGTAACTCATACAACCTTTTGGTGATAACCTTATGACCTCAATACCAAGACGACGGCACACCGATGTAAGGTCATAACCAACATAGTTGGGGACAAGGACGGCGCGGCAATCGGGTCCGGGATGTAAAATACTCCAGGTATCAACACTTTCTGCGGCCTGCAATATTACTTTGGCATTAAGCACTAGTTTGGCTTCAATGCCAATCTGAAACCCATCATCTTTTCGAGATAATAGAATATCGAAACCACAGCTTTCTGGGTAAACAGTCCATGTGTCTGGGACAGCTTCAATAAACTGCTGACACATTTCGGCTTCTGACCTAAATTTTACTTTGTTCACTTTTCCCCAACCTTACTCCTAACCTGTTAAAGGCCTGGCGGCCGCGCCGGTTAGGAAAAGCGTGTGCTGGGTGATCAAGCCCATACCGCCATTGGGTGAAGTCTATGCACCACCGTTAGGCGTGTCAAGAAAATATTTTAAGATTCAATTTGATAAATATAAGCTTCTGATACTTTAGCGGTTAAACTAAATTATTGGCTTATGCAAACTATTCTTTTGATGGACTGGACACTGGAATACTGGGTATGCGGAATTCTGGGTGCAATAGTTATTGCTTTTTTAATATTCCTTTTTTCAGGTAGTGACGGCGGGATGTCAGGGGGTAATGATATTCATCGGAATGATGGTAATAACGAGCCGGAAAAGAAAAGTTATTATGAATTTGATCCTACTAAAACTACCATTTATACGGGTGGTGGTATTCCTATTAATCCAGATGATTATCCGACCGACCGAGGGAGTTCTGGGGAACCAACGGCCATACACACTCCTCATGGTACTTATAAAAAGGATGAGAATGGAAACTGGAAATCGTCATAAATTATATGCAGCAATAACCCTATCCGCTTGTTCCCTACTTTTCAGCTTTTCCCCACCTGTCGAAAACTCAAACAGCCGGTCGGTCCGTTCGTCGTGCAGGAAATAGTTTTGTGACCCTTCCTTGCTGTAGATCTTGCAGGTAGTATATGCACCGATCCAGCCGATGTGGGGCAGATAATTGTCCAATTTAAAGTCGTGGATTTCGGTAAAGGCGTGCATTTATGAGATAAAGAGCAGTAAAGAGGGAGCTTTAAAAATCATTTTTGCTTTTATTTTTCACATAGACGCTTGCCAAAGCAACAAGTGATTTGTCTTCATAATAGATAACATAGATATCACCTTTCCCGACTTTACTTGGAACAATGTAAAGCGATATCTTCTGGGAATTGTCTTGCCATACGGAGTATTCGGCATTATCTTGAGTTTTCCCGCGAGCTGGCGCTCCGTATTTTTCCTGCAAAGTATTTAGAAGATAAGTTTTATCATAAATATTGTAAAAGGTAACTTCTACCACGGCTAGCTTGCTTTGGAAAAATTCAGCTTTGAATTTATTTGCTGTTTGCGTACCAATTTCGACATCATCATACTCCACTGCTTCAAAGCCAGTTGTATTTTTATGATCGTACTCAAATTTGCGTCCAGCTTTTTTTGACTTCATTGCAGTGTTAAAACTTTCTTTGCTCATGCCAAAAGATAGGCCTAATGGAGGCTGGATTGTTTGGGCACTTGAAATAGTAGCGAGCAATAGCAGAATTGGTATAATAGTTTTCATTTATATTTAAGGGCTGATTTACAGCGCAATATATAAATATTGAGATATTAGTAAAAGAAAAATAAGACGGTTTGGACGCAACTACTATGTAGGCGGGAAAGGAAGAACCCTTCGGTTAAAGGCTTTTTTATCCAGGATGATATTTTGAGATTCTCAGATTAACCGAACTTGTCCTTTTACACATCTGGCGGTACACCAGCATCGCTTCCTCATGTGTCATTTTTTTTGGTCCGCCTAGCCTACCAGCTGCCATTTCCTCAGTGACCGGTATCCATTCATCCTTACCAGATCCTCGGACTTCTATCACATAGAAATCATTCTTGTGAATTGTCCATAGCGGCTGATCCTTTATTTTCTGCTCCTCCGGGTTTAACGTCATCAGGAGCAGTTCGGCTGCAGCGTGGTAGTCGCCTCGATTACATTGATAGTGATGCTGTTTTGATACCGACTCCCCTGCTTTCTCAAAGTATTTCAGGTTTATTGCGACTATATCAGATGGTGGCAAAATCGGGTTGATATCCAATTTGTTCCGGATCATCTGCAATCGACTGTGCAGGGCGTGGGCATATAGTGAGTAATTCTTCATGATATCAAAAATATCAAAAAAATATTACTCAAAGTATCATTGCGGCTTTTATAATTTAAGTGGTTTTCTTATCTACATTCAATCTAAACATGACGTTATTTTCGTGCCCGAAAATTCGTTGTTCTACATTAAACATACATTTTGATTTTTTACCTTTACAACTGTGCAGCATCGCATGAAAAAAGGTAGCCCTGAGCCAGTTGGTTCAAAGCTACCCATCGAGCGAATCATCGGTGTCGCAACCGCAATTGCTGGTTTATTTTATGTTTCTCTACAAGCCCTGCAAAAGTTGGTAGAGATCATACAGCAGCTGCCTTGATTCGAATGCCCTTGATCCATTTTGTGGGTCAGGGGTTTTTCTTTTCAACAATGCTAAAAGCACATTGTTATTATTACATTGTAAAGTTTTGCAAATGTCATGACAATTGCAAATAAAATCGCCTAGTTAAACACGTTTAAACACGTTTAAACATTTTACTTAAACGGTTGAAGGTGAAGCTCGCACTCTTAGTGATGCTTAAAACAATACCATTTTACAGGTTCATTCTTCGGTGAAAACACCATCCAGCCTTGCTCCCGCAGATAGTGCATTCGTGTCTGACGACACCTGCGGGCTTCGGGACGGTGTTAGATCTGCTCGGCGGTACGGGAGGGTTTCTTTTTAATAAGAATGGCCGTTTTCTAGGCAACACTGCCCGAGAACATAAGGAAACAGGCGGAGTTTACAGGCGGAACGGCCAAAGACCTGTAATGTTATTTTATCATAGGTTGCCCTCCTTGTCTAGGATGAACTTCTGACCAGTCATTTCCTCGTACGCGCGGATCTGCATGGCTATCAATTCGTGAAAATGGATTACTGGAATGCTAGGGTTCCTAGGGGAACGTCTGCCTTCAAATACGTGGGCAATGCATATTTCATCACCACCAGACCACATACCACCCTTACGTTGCTCGATGCGATACTCCGTGTCACCAATACACTGAATTGTCTCAAATTTGATGTCATCTCTCATAATTGAAAAAATGTTTAAAATGATTTGGAATGATTTCCGTGGGAAGTGACCGTATCCCGGCCACAAAATAGCCCGACCCCCACCACATTTATTTTTCATTTTGTGCAAAAATATGCTTGACAGGCTGAAATGCCTGGTATATAGTGTAAGTCAGGCAACAACACACAGGAGTTATGAATGTCTGAAATCATTACACACGCATTACTTAAATCATGGTCAGCTTGTTCGGAAGGTTATCAACGCTTTTGCGAGTTATTCCCGGAAGGTGCTGATTTAAAAACAGCAGTTGAAGGTCTGGTAAATGATGGACACGATAGCTGGGGCAAGTGGCTTTTTGACCGCTGCAAGGAAAAATCTTTATTCTCCGAATATGTAGCCAAAGGCTACCGGAACACTGGCGACTGGAACACTGGCTACCGGAACACTGGCGACTGGAACACTGGCGACCGGAACACTGGCGACTGGAACACTGGC
>NZ_JAJUXH010000002.1 GCF_021390245.1 Dyadobacter sp. CY323
AACGCAATCCCGCAAAACAAGCGTCTTAGCGATTGATCTGAGTTTTTAAACCGTTATTCCAAGTTATAAAAAACCCAAATGAAAGAGGGTGCCTCAGTTTTTAATTGAGACACCCTCTTATCAGACCTGTTATTTTGTTTGACTAAATCCTTCAAAACCTCTGTGGTTTGACTCTTCGTAAAGTCTTTCCGTCGGCAGATTGCGGAAATAATCATAGGTAATTTTTAAACCTTCTTCCCGCGTAACTTTTGGTTCCCAGCCGAGAATCTCTCTCGCTTTCGTAATGTCCGGCTGACGTTGCTTCGGATCGTCTTGAGGGAGCGGCTTGTAAACCACTTTTTGATCCGTTCCGGTCAATTTGATAATTTCTTCCGCAAACTGACCGATGGTGATTTCAACCGGGTTACCAATGTTTACCGGTAATGAATAATCACTCATCAGCAAACGGTAAATACCTTCTACCAGGTCATCTACGTAACAGAACGAACGGGTTTGAGATCCATCTCCGAATACGGTAATGTCTTCCCCCCGCAACGCCTGTCCGATAAACGCAGGTAGTACACGTCCGTCGTTCAATCGCATTCTTGGACCGTACGTATTAAAAATCCGCACAATGCGTGTTTCCAGTTCGTGATAGCGATGGTACGCCATCGTTATCGCTTCCTGATAACGTTTCGCCTCATCATAGCAGCCTCTCGGACCAATCGGGTTCACGTGTCCCCAATAGTCTTCAGTCTGAGGGTGTACCAGTGGATCACCATATACTTCCGAAGTGGAAGCAATGATAAATCTTGCCTTTTTAACACGGGCAAGCCCCAGCAGGTTGTGAGTTCCCATCGCGCCAACTTTCAGCGTCTGGATAGGAATTTTGAGATAGTCAATCGGGCTGGCAGGTGATGCAAAGTGCATAATATAGTCCAGCTCGCCGGGGATGTGCACAAACTTTGTAACATCGTGATGATTGAACTCAAAGTTCGGGTCCGGCATCAGATGTTCGATGTTCCGCATGTCGCCGGTAATGAGATTGTCCATCCCGATCACATACATGCCTTCTTTGAGAAACCGTTCACATAGGTGAGAACCCAGAAAACCCGCTGCTCCGGTAATTAGTACACGCTTCATTTAATGAGAGGTTAAATTCTTTTCTTAATCGCTTTAAGCTGGGATTACTTTTTCTCTTCCGATGCTGAAATAGGTATAGCCCATTTCACGCATTTGTTCCAGCTCATAGAGGTTCCTACCGTCAAAAACTACTTTATTTTTCAACAATTTGCCCATTTTTTCGAACTCCGGCGTACGGAACTGAGGCCATTCTGTGAAGATCATTAATGCGTCCGCATCGTCCAGAGCTGCATAAGGCGTGTGGCAGAATGTTACTCTATCTCCCAGGATACCTTTTACATTTTTCATTGCCTCCGGATCGTAAACGGTCACTTTTGCGCCGGCTTCCAGTAGTGATTCGATGTTTTCTAATGCCGGCGCCTCGCGGATATCATCGGTATATGGTTTAAATGCAAGTCCCCAAACAGCGATTGTTTTGTCCTTGAGACTCCCTTCAAAATAGTTATCAACCATCGGAAGCAATTTCTTCTTTTGATCGTCATTCACTTCCATTACAGATTTGAGGATACGGAAATCATAGTCATAGTCTGCGGAAGTCTTTGCAAGTGCCTGAACATCTTTCGGGAAGCAGCTTCCGCCGTATCCGATTCCGGCAAAAAGAAAACGCTTTCCAATCCGGCTGTCGGTACCGATGCCGCGACGGATATCATCTACGTTTGCGCCCACTTTTTCACAAAGGTTTGCAATTTCGTTCATAAAGGTGATTTTCATCGCCAGGAACGAGTTGGCAGCATATTTGGTCATTTCAGCTGAACGTTCGTCCATGAAAATGACCGGGTTACCTTGTCTTACCAATGGAGCGTATAGTTTTTCCATTACCTTTTTCGCCTTTTCGGACGACGTACCCACCACGACACGGTCGGGTTTCATGAAGTCTTCAACGGCAACACCTTCGCGTAAAAACTCAGGATTTGAAACCACGTCGAATTCTACTTTTGCATTTTTCGCGATGGCAGCATTCACTTTTTCCGCCGTACCCACCGGAACTGTACTCTTATCGATGATCACAGCATATTTGTCAAGAATATGTCCCAGATCGTCAGCCACTTTCAATATATATTTCAAATCCGCCGAACCGTCTTCACCGGGAGGTGTAGGAAGAGCTAAGAAGATTACCTGCGCATCTTTAATACCCTCCGCAAGGTTTGTAGTGAAAACCAAACGGCCTTCTGCGACATTGCGGTCAAAAAGCACATCCAGACCCGGCTCGTAAATGGGGATATCTCCCTTTTGAAGACGTTCAACCTTTCTTACGTCGATGTCAACACATGTTACCTGATTGCCTGTCTCGGCAAAACATGTACCGGTTACCAAACCTACATAACCTGTTCCTACAACTGCAATTTTCATAAAAATGTGATAATTATTATATATAACGTTACGGTATACTCTTATAAAGCAATGGAATTGGATTTAACTAAGCGGAAAGGGTTCAGATTATAACAAAAGTAATTTTTTTAAGCGAATGTTCACCTTCCCCGTTTTGATTTGTTCGTGAGCGGCTAGTGATTTTATTCAAATCTCGTTATCATTGATAATTACAAAGATAATCATCGACAACTATGACTTCAGTAAAATCAGATCTTACGCAAAGTGAACGGAATCAGACTTGTAACCTGATCAAAGAGACGGTTAAGGATTTTTCAGCGGTACAAATCAAGCCATATATAAGAGAGTGGGACGAGGCCCAGCAATTCCCTAAAGCGCTTTTCAGAAGCCTGGGTGACCTTGGTTTAATGGGAATGCTTGTTCCCGAAGAATATGGCGGTTCGGGCCTGGGATATCAGGAGTATGTCACAGCCATTATTGAACTATCCAAAGTCGATCCATCCATTGGTCTTTCCATGGCTGCGCATAACTCTCTTTGCACCAACCATATCCTCATGTTTGGAAATGAAACCCAAAAAAATAACTATTTGCCAAAGCTCGCGACCGGCGCATTTGTAGGCGCGTGGGGACTCACCGAGCCAAATACTGGCTCCGATGCAGGTAATATGCGGACGGTAGCTGTAAAAGATGGCGACGACTGGATTCTGAACGGATCAAAAAATTTCATTACGAATGGTAAAAGCGGCGACGTAGCCGTTGTGATCACCCGAACGGGCGAACCGGGCGACAAACACGGAGCGACTGCATTTATCCTTGAACAAGGCACGCCCGGATTCGCCGCAGGCAGGAAGGAAGACAAGCTGGGAATGCGCGCGTCGGAAACAGTGGAACTGATTTTCCAGGACTGCCGGGTTTCGGATAGCCAGCGTTTGGGGGAAGTCGGCGACGGGTTTATACAATCTCTTAAAGTGCTCGACGGCGGACGTATATCCATTGCCGCTTTGGGTGTCGGTACTGCGTTCGGAGCTTATGAGGCCGCATTGGCTTATTCGAAAGAAAGGCGACAGTTTGGAAAGGCGATCTGCGATTTCCAGGCGATTGCATTCAAGTTAGCCGATATGTATACCGATGTCCAGGCTTCGTCGCTGCTCACATTCCATGCCGCAGCGTTGAAAGATGCCGGTGAAAAAGTGACATTGGCAAGTTCGGTTGCGAAATACCATTCTTCCGAAACAGCCGTCCGCGTCTCGAATGAAGCGGTACAGATCTTCGGCGGATATGGATTTGTTAAAGATTATCCCGTGGAAAAATTTTACAGGGACAGTAAGTTGTGTACCATCGGAGAAGGCACCAGTGAAATCCAGAAAATGGTAATATCAAAAGAAATATTAAAAGATTAACATTTTTAAAACCACCTATCCCGGAGTAACGCCGATGGGCAAATTTCTGCCCTGGTTGGTATATCAAGCATTGCAAGCCTAGCAGGTTATGGCTACATTCGCGATATACCTAACCAATAACCTCATGACCTCACTCATTGTTTTACTGGTACTAGTGGTCCTCACGATCCTGATGACCGTTAAAGTTGTTCCTCAGCAAACCGCATACATCCTTGAAAGGCTGGGCAAATTTTATGCGGTTCTTCAACCCGGTATAAACTTTATTATCCCCTTTTTCGACCGGATCGCTTACAAGTATACGCTCAAAGAAACCGCGATAGATATCCCCGAGCAGATATGCATTACCCGCGACAATGTGCAGGTGCGAATGGACGGAGTGATCTTCATTCAGGTTATCGATCCTAAAAAAGCCGCGTACGGAATCGCAGATTACACATTCGCAGTCATTCAGCTCGCACAAACGACTATGCGTAGCGAAATAGGCAAACTGGACCTTGACAAGACGTTTGAAGAAAGAATGACGATCAACCGCGCAGTTGTAGAATCCATTGACGAAGCTGCTACCGGCTGGGGTGTGAAAGTGCTCAGGTACGAAATCAAGAACATCACACCGCCGCAGAGTGTCTTAATCGCCATGGAAAAACAAATGCAGGCGGAAAGGGAACGCAGGGCCGTGATTTTGCAATCGGATGGCGAGAAACAGGCGGCAATTAATGTTGCCGAAGGTCAGAAACAAAAAGTGGTTCTCGAATCGGAAGGTTTGAGGTTGAGACAGATCAATGAAGCCGAAGGTGAGGCGGCGGCTTTGCGCTCCGTTGCCGAAGCAACGGCAGAAAGCATAAGGCTGGTCGCTCAGGCCATTCAAACGGACGGCGGGGTGGAAGCGGTTCAGCTAAAAGTGGCCGACAATTATGTAGAACAGTTTGGTAAGCTGGCAAAAGCAGGAAATACATTGATACTGCCCGCTAATCTGGCCGATATGGGCTCGCTCATCGCCACAGCTTTAACTGTTGTTAAATCCGAACAGAAAAAATAGTATGGAACTGTCTTTGCCACAAATTTGGCTCATCGTCGGACTGATCATGCTTTTGGCAGAATTGGTAAGTGTCCTTCTCGTCTTTGTATTTTTTGCGGTAGGTGCGCTTTTTACTTCCCTATTAGCAGTTTTGGGTTTCCTACCTACAACAGAAAGTCAGATCCTCGCCTTTTCAGCGATATCCCTCATCTCATTAATGGTTTTCAGAAAACACGCCCGCAGACTACTCAGTCGTACAAATGACTCTGAATACAATGAATTTGTAGGCGAAACTGCATTGGTAATTAAAGATATACCAACAAACGGGGAAGGGAAAATTTACTATCGCGGGGCAGAATGGAAGGCCGTCTCAGTTCACGAGAGCACAATTTCGGCAGGAAGTAAGGTAGTGATCACCAAAACCGACGGGATTGTCCTGATCGTTGAAGAATCCTGACTGCCCTACTTCCTGCCAAATTCTTAACTATTTTTTCAAAGCCTCTTCCACTGCATTTCCAATATTGCCGCTTCCCGGCAATATGTGAAGCAAGGAAGCGATGGTGGGCGCAATATCGGAAACATACGTACGACGTAACGTTTCGCCTTTCTTAACCCCCCAGCCAAACATTATGAAAGGCACCTGCGTGTCGTAATTATAAGGTGTACCGTGCGACGTGCCAGTGGAAGTGCCGTAAAACCAGCCTGGCTGCGCCAAAACCTGAATATCCCCGCTTCTTTTTGCATTTACATTGTTCTTATACAATTCCAGCTGATACGTATTCAGTGGCGCTTTTCCCATGTCCGAAAGATCGACTATATCGGCGATACCAGGCACTTTCAAAGCAGCTTCCCGAACCACTTCTGCCACATCAGACACTTTCAGTTTTTTCTTTTTCAACAAATCATGATCCAGATAAAGCTGATTGTTATCGGTGCTGATCACATATTTATCCTTACCAAATGTGTCATTCAATGCGCCGGTAACAGCCGCAGTCAACAGTTTCCTGTCCACCAAACCGGATGGCAACTTATGTTCAGCCGCAAAGCCGGGAACGTCCACCACACCGTGGTCAGCGGTTAGGAACACGGTATATTCTCCTTTGCCAACCCAGCTATCGAGAAAATTGAACAGATCGGCGAACTCGCGGTCCAATCTCAGAAAATCATCTTGTTGCTCAACGGAATTCGGCCCAACCCGGTGACCTATTTTATCCGTCGATGAAAAGCTGATCGCTAAAAAATCAGTATCCTTTCCTTTTCCGAGATTTTCACCTTTCACAGCCTCGATTGCCATTTCCTTGGTAATCGTATTTCCCCACGGAGTGTCCGTTACGACGCCAAATGCATCCCCCGCCAGACCGGCAAGTTCATATGGAAAAACCGGCTTTTTAGCACCCGGCAACTTACCTTCCCAAGCTACATCGTCCGGTGAGCTTTGGCCATAACTATCCGCAGATAACAGCAAATCCCATCCTTTCTGCAAATATGCCGACGGCATTTTCTTTGCATTATAATCCTTTGCCCATTGCGGCAGATCATCCATGTAAAATGTGCTCGTCACCCAGTTTCCGGTTTTTGAATCAAACCAGTAGGCTGCATTCGCCGTGTGGCCAGCAGGTAATATGGAGCCGCGATCTTTGATTGCTATGCCTATCGTTTTCGAGCGAAAATTGGTAGCAATCCTCAGTTGGTCGGTCACCGTACTGGTGAGTAGATTTTTTGGCGACATTTTACCAACACTCGGATTCGTACTGCCCACGGTTTTCACGGTGCTATCTTCTACACAATACACCTCCTGCTTGGCAATCACATCAAACCACTCATTTCCGACAATCCCATTCACAGCGGGAACAGATCCCGTATATACTGATGCGTGCCCGGCAGCTGTGACAGTTAATGCATACGCATAATGATTATTCCGGCAATTGAACCCCTCGTTCATCATGCGCTTAAAACCACCTTCGGTGTATTGATCGTAATAGCGGTACAGATAATCGTAACGCATTTGATCCACTACAATGCCGACTACAAGTTTCGGGCGCGCGAGCGACGAGGTCGCGGATGAGGATTTTGCAGCTGGCTTTTTGGGAGTCTGGCCAACTACCGAAAGACAGACAAGAAAGGACAGGCCTAGAAAAGTAATTTTCTTCACGGTTTAGGATTTATTTGATTAATGCTTCTTCAACAGGATTACCAACATTGCCACTTGGCGGAAGTATGTGTAACAGCGCAGAAATGGTTGGTGCAATGTCTGCAATGGTCGTGCGACGAAGTGTTTCGCCTTTGTTTATACCCCAGCCATAAAGCAGGAAAGGTACGTGGGTGTCGTAATTATAAGGTGTGCCGTGATCGGTGCCCGTTTTGTAAGTGGCTGCAAACCAACCAGGTTGTACAACAACTTGCAGGTCTCCGCTCCGTTTTGCATTCACATTGTTCTTGAACATTTCCACCTGATAGGTGTTCAGAGGTGCGCGACCGATATCTTTCAGATTAAGTACATCAGCAACTCCTTCCATTGGCAGTAATGCCTCACGCACAACCTTATAGGCGTCAGAAACGCTCACTTTTTTCTCTTTCAACAAGGGTTTGTTTAAATACAGCTGGTAGTTCTCAATGCCGGAAATGTATTCTCCTTCGCCATATGCCTCGTTCAGAGCTTTCACAGCCGCGCGGGTCAATGCAGTTGCGCTCATGAGACCTGCTGGCAAATTATGTTCCTGCCAAAAAGCCGGTACGTCCATTGCGCCATGATCGGCAGTGAGGAAAACGGTATAGTTCCCTTTTCCTGTCCAGCTATCCAGAAAGTTGAATAACTCGGCAAATTCCATGTCGAGTTTCAGGTAATTATCTTCTTGTTCAATTGAATTTGGGCCAAACATGTGACCTATGCGGTCGGGAGAGGAAAAACTTACTGCCAAAAAATCGGTATCCGCGCCTTTTCCAAGATTTTCACCTTTAATCGCCGCAATCGCCATTTCTTTCGTCATGGTGTTTCCCCAGGGAGAAGTCGTAAATGCACCGAACGCATCACCCGCCGTGCCGGTCAGTTCGTGCGGAAATACGGGTTTCTCTGCATTCGACAATTTACCTTCCCAAACCTGATCGTCCGGTGTACTTTGCGTGTACTGATCAATTGGTAAAAGTGCATTCCATCCTTTATTTGCGTACTCTGCGGGTTTTTTAAGATTATTATAAGCAGTTACCCAGCCCGGCAGCGACTCCATATAGTAAGTACTCGTCACAAAATTGCCGGTTTTAGAATCAAACCAATATGCCCCGGAAGCAGCGTGTCCGGCGGGAAGAATAGACGCGCGGTCCTTAATGGCTACTCCGATTGTCTTCGACCTGAAATTGGTTGCAATCCTGAGCTGATCCGTGACTGTGCTCACGAGCAGGTTTTTTGGAGACATTTTCCCGACCGTTTCATTACTGCTACCCACGGTGGCAACTGTATTATCGTCGGTACAATAAACCACTTTGCCCGCTTCCGAATCGTACCATTCGTTTCCGACAATCCCATTAATGGCGGGTAAAGAACCCGTGTAAACAGCCGAATGCCCCGCCGCGGTAACCGTTAATGCATAATGATAATGGTTGTTACGGGCATTAAAACCTTCATTCATCAACCTTTTCAGGCCACCTTCCTTGTATTTATTGTAATACCGGTACAGGTAATCATACCGCATCTGATCGACAACAATCCCGACAACCAGCTTCGGTCTGGCCAGCCTGGACGGTTTAGGAGCTGTTTTGGTTTGTCCGAAAACTACGGGAGTCAGTATAAACAGGATCAGAAATGATCGGATAGCGAGGGTTGAAATGAATTTCATTTGCAGAGAGGCGTAAGCGATGGTTTCAATACTGGGTAAAGATAAGCATGTACTATTTCTAAAACAGAAACCGGTCGCAATATGCAACCGGTTTTCCAATCAGACTTTATACTTGCTCTATTTTTTCTGGCTGCCGCCTAACTGCGCCGGGGCACCTGCGTCAGCAGCACCTTTTTTGGATTTTGAGAAGTCGCCTGCTTTCACGATCACAAGCTTGTTGTAATCAATGTGTTTGTTAAATGCCGCTTTGATCTGTTCAGGAGTTAATGCATCGATTTTTTTCTCAAAATCTGCATCCCACTGCATGGTACGGTTCAAATACAGGTTATTTGATAATGTAGTGGTCAAAGATGCATCCTGCGACCGGGCAACCTGCCGCGATTGCAGATAACCGGATTTGGCAGCTTTCAGCTCTTCTGCTGTAAAACCTTCCTTCAATACCTTATCGATTTCCTCTTTGAATGCAGCTTCCAGTTTCTCGGCATTCTGTGGCGCGTAGATTGCGTAAGACATAAATGTTCCGCTTTTGTCCAGCGAACTCGCAGTAAATTGAGACCCAACCCCGTAGCTCAATCCTTCTTTCTGACGAATGCGCGTCGCCAGCCGGGAGTTCAGAAAGCCGCCTCCAAGCATGTAATTGCCCATGATCAGAGCCGGATAATCGGGATCCGTATCCTGCAATGGCATTCCCATTCCCGCCACAAACATCGCATTTGCTTTATCCGGCGTTTCTAGTGATTTGTTTTCTGCTTTTACGGCAACATACGGTGAGGCAATGCGGGTAAATGGTTTTGCACTTTTCCAGCTACCAAACTCATCGTTTAAAATCTTTTCAATCGCAGCCTTATCAAAATCTCCCACTACCGAGGCTGATGCGTGATTGGCACCATAGAAATCCTTATGAAACTGGCGGATCTGCTCGATGGTCGTTGCTTTGATACTCTCCACATCTTCGTCAAACGTTCCGATATAACGGATGTCGCTTTTTGGATATGGCGTAACAATGCGACGGTACTGGTTGAATGCAATGGCCTGAGGCTCGCTGCGCTGCGACTCAATTCCCGCAAGCTCTTCCTGTTTCAGTTTTTCAAACTCATTTTCATCAAATGCCGGGGTTTTCAATACTTCGGCTACCAATTTTAAAACCGCCGGAAGATTTTCTTTGGTTGTTTCAATGCTGGCACCGGCCTGGTTATTCGCACCGAAGAAGCTTACCCGCGCTTTTAGTTTATCAAACTCATCCTTCACTTGCTGGCGGCTTTTGGTTTTTGTGCCTTTGTCGAGCATCGAGCCAGTGAGGTCCGAAATCGTAGCCTTGTTCATCAGGCTTTTCTCGTCGCCATAACGCAGTGTGATACGCGCAGCAACTACATTTCCACGAGTTGTTTTAGGCAGCAATGCGGTTTCAATCACGTTTGGTTTTTCCGTCCTCGCAGTGCGGCTTTCTACGTTTGCCGGGGACGGATCGAATGCTTCGCCTTCCGCGACAACCGCTTCTCCTTTGTAATTTTTCACGAGATCCTGCACGTTCGGTGCTTCCGGAATTTCCGCGCGTACCGGATTGGATTCCGGCACAAATGTTCCTAACGTTCGGTTTGACGGTTTGAAATAATATTGAGCAACTTTATAAACATCGTCCGGAGTGACTTTTCGGATATTGTCCCTGAACAAAAAGGCAAGACGCCAGTCCCCGGTAGCAATCGACTCACTGATGCTCAACCCTACCCTTTCCGAATTCCGGAAATTGAGGTCCCAGTTTTTCAGGATCGTTGTTTTGGCCCTTTCCACATCTTCCGCAGAAGGTTTGAGTACGACGGCGGAATCAAGTGTCGCTGTAAATGCTTTTTTTGCCTCGTCCAAAGATTTTTCCTTTAATATCTCAGCCCCGAACAACACCATTCCAGGATCGAAAAGCTGAAATGAAAACCCGAAAATGGATGAAGCTTTTTTCGTATTGACCAGATTTTTATAAAGTCTGCCATTGGGTTCAGTAGTAAGTAACTCGGTCAGAACTTCCATCGCTGGATAATCGGCGTGCGAGCCGGGCATAATGTGATAGGCCGCCATCAGCATTTGGACGTCGCCGGTTCTCCTCAGTTCCACAAACCGTTCACCATCCTGAGTAGGTTCAATGGTGTGAGACTTGGGAAGTACGCGCGCAGGTTTCGGTATTTTACCAAAGTATTCATTGACCAGCGCCAACGTTTTGGCCTCATCGATCTTACCCGCAACCGTAACAACAGCATTGTCCGGCTGGTAGTATCTTTTATAAAAAGCCTGCAGATTATCAATGGGCACCTTCTCGATATCCGACCGGTTTCCAATGGTGGACTTTCCATAATTATGCCATAAAAAAGCACCCGAGATCACCCGTTGCATTAACACGCGGAACGGACTGTTCTCCCCCGACTCAAACTCATTCCGCACCACGCTAAACTCACTATCGAGATCTTTTTTAGCTATAAAGGAATTAATCATCCGGTCCGATTCCAGATCGAGCGCCCATTTTAAATTTTCCTCACTTGCAGAGAATGTCGCAAAATAGTTGGTACGGTCGTACCAGGTGGTGCCATTTGGCCGGGCACCGTGCTCGGTGAGCTCCTGCGGGATGTTGGGATGCTTTGGAGTTCCTTTAAAAACAAGGTGTTCAAGTAAATGCGCCATTCCCGTTTCGCCATAACCTTCGTGGCGTGAACCTACGAGATAGGTAACGTTCACCGTTATAGTTGGCTTCGAGGGATCGGGGAACATCAGCACCTTTAACCCGTTTTCGAGATTGTACTCCGTAATACCTTCCACAGAAGTGACTTTCGTCGCGCCTTTTGGCAGCTGCTGCGCCAGTACCGGCGTGGCGAGCAAACCGGCAAGAATCAATCCCGCCAGTTGTGACTTTTTATTTTTCATGACCATTTTGTGATGGGTTAGAGATTTACACCTCTGAAAATAGCGCAGAATATCGCATTTAGCAATGGGTTATGGATAAATGGTTTTCAAAAGTGCCTGCAACATTTTGCAATACTTTGTATGTAATCATTCAAAGCGGCTATATTTATTCCCCAACAGGAATTCTTTGTCCGCGTTACCGTTTCTAAAGTATATAATCTGTAATTCAATGTCCCCCATTCTATTTTTAAAACGCGTTTCCGCATCCTGCCTTGCTATTGTCCTGATGAACTGCTCGGGAGGCATTCCCATTTCCAGTAATACCAAATACCCGATCGAAGTCCTTTATGATAACCAGCCACTCGAACGTCCGTACTCCGAAATCGCGGTGGTTGAGATCAGCAGTGAAGACTCGCTGACCGAGCGCCAAACGCAGGATAAGCGAATGATGTACCGGGGAAATGATGCGAAAACAAAGGAATTGCTAACCGCGAGATTGGTCATGAAGGCACAGAAAATCGGTGCAGATGCGATCATTAATGTCAAATACAAGTATTACACCAGTGTCAACAAGGAAGGTTATCTGTTGAGCGGACTGGCTGTGCGATACCGGGGAGAATAATCACCTCATTTAAACTAAAAACCATGCTTTTTACCGCAGACCTTTCTGATATGCCGGTTGAGGCGGAGTCCAGGGTGATTATCCGCTTCCAGGACTGCGATCCGCTCATGCACCTCAACAACAGTAAGTATTTCGAATACTTCTTCAATGCACGTGAAGACCAGGTTTCCAAGTTATATGGGTTTAGTTTTGAGGCAATGTTCCGGGAGCTGAAAACGAGCTGGGTGGTTTACCAGCATCAGATCGCCTACGTCCGGCCCGCGTTGATCAGTGAATGGGTGCGCATTACCTCACGTGTGATTTATTACAATGAAGACACGATGGTTACGGAATATTTTATGACCAACGATCTGCGGACCGAGCTGAAAACAATGCTCTGGACAACCTCCAAACACATTAGTATCACAAATGGAAAACGGGTGCCGCATCCGAAGGAAGTAATGGATTACCTCACTGCTACCTGTGTTCCGGATCTCGATTTTCCCGGAATGAAATTCAACGACCGCATTCACACAATTAAATATGAGCTGGCCGCGGGTTCTAACGCGTAGAGTTCTTTTCGGAAATCAACCTTTTGCCCGTGGTATCCTGGCGGGTAGAGTCGTGTGGTATGATGTAAGGAATTTTCACCGTGGGCTTGGGAGGCGGAGTAAAGCGGTTGAAACTATGTGTAAACTGCATACTTACCCCACCGGAAGTAAATGTGTTGAGATATAAGCTATTCTGGATGTTGCGGTTATACGCTTTCACTTTCACCGAGCCTCGACTGTTGAGCCAGTACTCCAAAGTCCATTCTCCCAGTAAGCTGGCTGCATTATAGGCAGTTGCGCCCGTCTGACTTTGCGCACCGGAAGAAAAACGTCCGTCACGTGTAACCCGGAACCGGTCATTCAGAAAGCGGTATGAGAATCGCAGCTGTAAGTTATTCAACGCATTCTGATCCAGCGAAAGTCCCGAAACACCTACTTCCAGGTTCTCATTAATACCCGATGCCCAGCGGCTGATCTGGTTCGAAACCAGTTCACTGATGCTGCTTCCCAGGAAATTCTGGCTGCTCACGGCGGCGAGGCTGCTTTCGGGCAATAATTGATTCACCACCAGCAAGCTGCTCACCTGCCGGCTCAGCTCTTGCTCGTCCGATTTCAGCTTATTTTGAAAAGCCTCAAGTTGGCCCCGATAGGAACTTAATGAAGGGTTATCGAGTACTTTAAGATCGTAGCGGATCACCGGCGCCATCAACCCTTCCGACAATCCAATGGTAACTTCTACCGGATACCGTCTCGACAATGCGTCATTACTGTTCGTCCCGTTTGCGGCCGAACTTGTATTAGGCAGCACGCCAGCCAGTGAAACCATCTGAGTATACCCGGCTTTCACGTCCAATTGCGCCCCGTACGGATCGCCCGACCACACAATGCGACTTCCCGGCTTTATACTGAATTTCTTGTTAATGACATTTTGCAGCGTGAAATTGTATTCTCCCCGCTCGATTTCATAAGTACCCACCATTGCGAAATCACCCTGCGTGTCGATATTCAGGTTGAGCCTGCCTGTCCCGACTCCCCGGATGATGTCACCCGTTTGCCTGTCAAATATAATTTCGCAGGTGGCATCCGGCGTCAGGTTAAAATTGAAGTCCATCTTAATGCCTCCCGCCACCTGGCTTCTGGCAGCTGAATCCACGGAACTGACATTGGTACTGTCTACCGGCTTCATCTTACTCACAAACTGAATGTAATCCTGTGTTGCAACCTCCGTCGCGCCGTCGAGTGGGATATGAATCTTCGTGCCTTTATTACTCGTTACATTGGCCTCGATGTTCAGGTTATTGATCGGGCCAAAGACAGCTACCGGGCCGGTAACATACGCAGTTCCGTAGAACATGTCATTGTCCCGGGTTGTGGTATTCAGGATTTTGAAATTGCGGAGATCGGCATTGAAACCCAGTGAAAAATATTTAAACCCATCATGAAAAACCCCGCCACGTAATGCGGCAGTATTCCCGTCGGCATCGGTCAGCAGGATGTTATTTACCGTGATCTCACTTTCGGTAAAGTTGATTTTATCATTAAATGTAAAAACGGACTGGAGGTAATCGAACTTCATTTTGCCTTTGTCCACCATCAACGAGCCCGCCAGTACCGGGGCACTCACATCCCCTTTAATTAAAACGGTACCCTGCGCAGTTCCGCTCACGTCCGATATCAATCCCTCGGCAAATGGCTCGATTGCCTTAAAATCGGCATAACTGAAAATTGCTTTCAGGTCCAGCGTATTGGCAGCGAGCTTGGGCTTGTAAGTCCCCACCAGATTAAATACACGTCTTGCATTTTTACTCAACTGCGCATCTATTTCCAGCTCACTCGTAACCTGGTCCCATTCCCCGCTACCCGACAGGTTACCGAACTCATACTGCGCGTATCCCAGACTCTCGATATTGAAACTTGCATCCAGGATCGCACTGTTGTAAACGTCTTTCATTTTCGCCTTCCCATCCATTATCCCGGCGAGCTTGGTATTGAAAACCGGATTTAAACTTCCCAGTTTAAAGTTTCTGATATCCAGCAAAAGGCTTTTTTCAGGATCCTCAGACGCGGTACCGCTCAAAAAAATACGTTGTTTCCCACTCACCAGCCCCAGGTTCGACATGGTCATGTCCGTCCCTTCAATCGAAATCAGACTTTCGGAAGGAACCGTCCATTCTTCATCCAGGAGGTTCATTTTGGAATTTTTGAAACCAATATCGAGCCCCGCCGGCAGGAAACGGATCTCTCCGGCCAGGTTCGCGCGGTTTGTACTTTTTACCTGATGAATTGCGCCATTAAAATCAATGTGGTCCACGTCCCAGGTACCTTCCAGTTCCATTTTTTCGGTAGGTACCAGCACGCTGATCTGCTGGTTTTGAGAGGTAACCAATGCAGAAGCAAGTACTTCCGCACTGTTTACGAATTTGGAGGTGGTGACGTCCATCTCCGATTTTACAAACTGGTTGGTTCCGTAGCGCACCGTGTCTGAAACCGCATTGAGCGTCAAAACGGCGGTGTTATCGATCTTGAAAATTCCTTCGGCTTTCGCGCCTTTCGAAACATAAATATCCGGGCTCAGGAATGCCAGAAACCGCGAAAGATTCCTGCTTTCCACTTCATATTCAATCTGATAGCGATCGCTGAGAGGCTGGATCGTCTTTTTTGCATAATATGCGGCGCGGTTCGCCTCATTCTCAAAAAAGTAAAGCTTATACTCTTCCATCACCTGGCTCACATCTTCCCAGGCTTGGGTCGGCAGGAAGTTACCGGCCAGTTTAGCGGTTAAAAATTCACTTTCCAGTTTCAGCACACGCATATCCTGCTGCTGACGCGACGAGAAAACCAGCGTATCGATCACCAGGTTCCGCTCTTTGTTTGTCATTAACAAATAGGTATCCAGCAACCTGGCATCTCCAACCAGTTCATCAATGGAATTTCCGGATACATTTACATTCAGCTGTGTCCGTAATGTGATCTGATCTTCCGTAAAGCCGAGTTCTTTCAAGTTGGCTTTTTCGATAATACCCTGAAGATCAAATGCATTCTGAGGTTTGGATAAATCGAATTCACCTGCCAGGCTGACTACAAAATTGCTATCCTTCGCACTGACCTCTCCATTGAAATACTGATTCTGCAGATTTCCTTTCAGCCGGATGTTTTTGTAATAATAATCCCTGAAACCAACCCGTGCCACCAATGCATTCAAATCGGTTGAAGCATATTGCAGCTCCAATCCTTTTCCAAAAATCTTTCCGTCAAAATCGACCTGCTGCCAGGTTTTTTCCTGATCAAGTAATTTTCCCAGCTCAAATGCGTTGGTTCTTACCCTCCCCGAATACGTGGTCGTTTTAGGATCGGCAATATGAAAAACCAGGTCACCTGCCAGCTCGCCAAGCGACGAAGTCGTAGTTGCATTGACCGCAAAATCTTCTAATGTCCCTTTGAATGTCCCGTCCAGCAGCGTCAGACCGAACTTTTGCATGGTAGGATGCATGTCCCACTCGGGATAATACTGGACAATGTCTGCGGGTTCAATCTTGGAAAGAGATAACCGGATGTCCATTTGCACACCTTCGATCTGCGGCAAACCTTTAAAACCCAGGTCACCGACCAGCCTGCTGTTTTTGCCAAAATACAAATCCGTATTAGTCAGCACAAAATCGTCGACTTTCCCATTAAAATCCCCCGATATCTTCCAGGTCTCTCTCAGATTATCGACGTAGCTGGAAAATAATCCAAGATCCCTGGAATCCACATGACTGCCTACCAAATGGCCCTTCATGCGGATCTTATGATTGAAATCGCCTAACTCTCCCGACCGGTTATAGTAAAAAATCACCTCGTCCCTCAGCCTGGAATTGCCGATTTTCGCATCCAGTTCTTTCAGCTCCATTTTCTTTTGGCAAAACAAAAACCGCGTTTCCAGCCCGTGCATTTCCAGGCCGGTCTGTTTATCAATTGTTGCCAGGTTTTTGGTGACAAAAGATATGGTATCACCCTGAACCAGAAAGTTTTTCAGATCTCCGTGCAGATGGTTCAGTTGAAAATGATAATAGTCGAAAACCCTGGACCTGCGATCACGCGAGCGGCGCGGATCGTTGTAGCTGAATGTCCCGTCAATGACTTTTGATTTACCTATAATAAAAGGCGTATTATTCTCCGGCGCATTTTTCGGCCGGGGAATTTCAGGCGCAGTAAGTTCATTAATGCGTTCAATAAAACCATCGATATTCAGATACCCTGATTCGGGAACGATCGACAATTGAACATCCGGCTGAAAAACGTTGACTTCGTCCAGGAAGATTTCGCGGGAAGAGTTTTCAATGATGTTGCTAAGGTTAAGGTTGACATCGATCCGACCGACGTCGATCATATCCTTGTTTTTGGTGTCTTTTACCGAAATACCTTCCAGCGAAACGACATCAAACCATTTGATATTGACTTTTTGAATGGTGATGGGATAGCCAAGCTTGTCGGAAATGCTGGCGGTAACCCGCTGAACTGCCCAGGTTTGGACCGATGGAAGCTGAAGGGCGGTGGTGATGATCCCCAAAGCGATGATCGCAAAGATGATTACAACAACCAGACCATTGCCAAACGCCTTCAGGAATTTTAACATATGAGAGCTTCGCAGGGGATACTGCTTATCTTATTGTTAATGCTTAATTTTGCGAACAATTCATTTGTTATGAACATCCTCGCCATTGAATCTTCTTGCGACGAAACCTCCGCAGCCGTAATAACAAACGGGGAAATCCGCTCCAATGTTGTTGCTACGCAGCTCATTCATACCCAATATGGCGGTGTTGTTCCTGAACTTGCCTCGCGCGCCCATCAACAACACATCGTACCAGTAGTTGATAAAGCGCTGAATGATGCAAAAGTAACAAAAAAAGACCTGGATGCCATTGCATTTACCAAAGGGCCCGGTTTATTGGGGGCATTACTGGTGGGTACTTCGTTTGCCAAGTCCATGGCATTGGGTCTCGATATACCACTGATCGAGGTTAATCACATGCAGGCCCATGTGCTCGCACACTTCATTGACGATCCCAAACCTGCATTTCCGTTTTTGTGCCTGACCGTCAGTGGCGGACATACGCAGATTGTGAAGGTAGCAGGCCCGCTTGATATGGAAATCATCGGCGAAACGAGGGACGATGCCGTCGGCGAGGCATTTGATAAAACAGCTAAGTTGCTGGACCTGCCCTACCCCGGCGGACCATTAATCGATAAATATGCGGCAAAAGGAAACCCGTTGGCCTATCCATTCCCACTACCTGAAATGCCCGGATTGGACTTTTCGTTTAGCGGGATCAAAACTTCTTTTTTGTACTTTTTACAGAAAAGGGTCAAAGAAAATCCAGATTTTATCTCTCAAAATATTGAAGATATCTGCGCGAGTATTCAATTTACATTGGTCGATATCCTGCTTAAAAAACTAAAAAAAGCTTCCCGGGAAACAGGCATTAAAGAAATCGCGATAGCCGGTGGTGTTTCTGCGAATTCAGGCTTGCGTAATGCGATCCAGGAACTGGGTGAAAAACTGGGATGGAATGTGTACATTCCTGCCTTTGAATATTGTACGGATAATGCCGCGATGATCGCGATTGCGGCGCAATTCAAATTTCTTGCCAATGATTTTTGCGATCAGACAGTAAGTCCGATGGCCCGAATGGAGTTTTAAAAAAGAATTAGCTTTCTTAAAAACGTACTCATGAAACACGTTTCCCTGAGTTCCATTTTACTTTTCTGTTTGATAAAAATCCCATTGGTCGTATCGGCGCAAACACCCAGGATTCACAGAAACGACATTACGATCAGGCCTTTTTACAAAATCGACGATACCGATACACAAACGCGCATTGTGTACGACGCGACGGACAAATCGTTTTACACAATCTCCTGGAATGGGGATCTTTATCAGATAAAACCCGGCGCTGACCGAGGATATTCTCATCAGCGACTAGCCAATGCAGACGATCACGCAATCAGTTATTTACAGGGACTTGCATTAAAGGATGGTACCATTTATCTGGTTGGAAATGTGGTCATTAAACAAGGTGTCTCCGGTTATGGCAAGGCTGTAAAAGCGAAGATCACCGGCTCGAAACTGGTCTGGACCGAGGTTTTCAGAACAGCTGAGCACGCTTCTTCCAAAACATTGTACGACCATGCATTCAGTGCCATTTGTTTCTCGCCGGACGGAAAAGACATGTTCATCGCGAGCGGCTCGCGCACCGATCACGGGGAAGTAAAAGATAATGAAGGGTTGTATCCAAATCTCAGGGAAATTGCATTGACAAGCTGCATATTCAAACTCCCGGCAACGACCCAAAACCTGGTTTTATCAAACGATTCCGCATCGCTGGCTCCATACATATATGTGCGGGGCGTTAGAAATGCTTTCAGTATCGCATTTGCGGCAAACGGCGATTTTTTCAGCGTCGAAAACTCAGGTGACCGCGACGATCCCGAAGAAATGAACTGGATCCGGCCGGGCGCTCATTATGGCTTTCCGTGGGAAATGGGGGCAAACGATACGCCGCAACAGTTTTCGGGATACAAAGTAGAAGAAGACAAATTGCTCAATCACGCCTACACCGGTTACAAGATCGGGGCATTTTACGACGATAAAACCTTCCCTAAAAAACCGGCTAATCTTGTTTTCAGGAAACCCATTCAGAATGCCGGGCCCGATGCGGACAAAATCCGGGATGCCGCAACGGGAAAGGTCACGGATGCCAGTGACAACGGGAAGACAATCAGCACGTTTACTGCTCACCGATCACCACTCGGTCTGGTTTTCGATGTGGCGGGTGGTTTGGGAGGTGAATATAAAGGGAAGGGATTTGTGCTGAATTATCAGGCCGGTTCAGAATCTTACGGCCCCATGCAGGATCCCGGACAGGATTTAGTCCTGCTTAATTTGAAAAAGAACGACGCCGGGGATGACTATACCCTGAATGCATATAGTATTGCTACGGAATTCAGAGAGCCGACGGATGCCCGGATCGTCGATAATAAACTTTATGTGCTCGAAGGCAGAGGCCAGATCTGGGAATTATCGTTCCCCAAGGAATTGGTTACCGCCACGCAATTTCCAGCTGGGCGTCCATTCAAAATTTATCCAAACCCCAGTCAGAACAATATGCTGATCGAGCTGCCATTCACGCAGAATGCGGCGGAAATACAGGTACTCGATATTTCCGGCAGGTTGCTGATCAAACAGTCGCAAAAATTGATTGACGGACAGACACAACTTGATATCTCATCACTTCGCAGCGGCATTTATATGCTCAAGGTAGCGACCCAATCGCAACAGCTGACAACCCGATTCCTTGTTAATCCATGAAATACATTTTCCATTTACTGATCTTAATTCTCCCGATCGCATTTCTGTCCTGCTCAGACAATCCCGACCCTGTTGATCCACCAAAACAACTTAATGCGGAATTAACTGCATTTAGCCCGTCCAGCGGCGCAAAAGGGACTTTAATTACCATTGAGGGAAAAAACTTTGGAACAAAAGCCTCAGATATTACATTGAAAATCAATGGTCTCCCGGCTATCGTCAAGTCAGTTAAAGACAATGAGATTACGGCGACCGTTCCGGACAAATGTGGCCTGGGGCCGTTGGTTTTATCACTAAACGGGAAGGAAATCAAGTCCGCCGAAAAATTCCGGTACATCTATAAAGCTACAACCTCCTATTTTACCGGCGGGGAGAAAGGGTATGCCGATGGCGCAGCCAGATCCGTGAAGTTCGAGGGACCGTATAACCTTGTTTTTGATACTAAAGAACTCCTGTATGTCGCCGATCTTGGAAACTGCATGGTGCGAAAGATTGAAAAAGATGGCACTACTTCCACGGTCGCAGGCACACCGCACTCAGGCTTCAAAGACGGAAAAGGGGATCATGCTCTGATGAAATTTCCAATCGATGTAGATGTTGCGCCGGACGGGACCATTTATGTAGCGGACCATCAAAACAACGCAATACGAAAAATAGGCCCGGATGGAACGCTCACAACCCTCACCGGAAATCCGGACCGGGAAGGACTTTTGGATGGTGATCTGGCAACCGCAAAGTTTAAAAGACCATATGGAGTAAAGATAGATCCGTCGGGTATACTTTGGATTTGCGATACGGAAAATGCCGTCATCCGGAAAATTTCGCCGGCTGGGCAGGTTACTACTTTTGCAGGCAGTACGCAAGGCTACGCAGATGGTAAACTTCTTGAGGCAAAATTCTATTTCCCGGCCCATTTGACTTTTGACGAAAATGGTTCCATTTATATTGCAGACAAACACAACCATTGCATCCGCAAAATCACTCCCGATGGAATGGTAACCACTTTTGCAGGTATGCCGGAAAAGCAGGGATTTAAAGACGGCGCGGCAAAAGATGCGATGTTTAACCAGCCCAGTAATGTGCAAATTGATAAATTAGGAAACTTGTATGTTACCGACCTGTATAATCATTGCATCAGGCTAATATATCCGGACGGCTGGGTTATGACACTTGCCGGTCAGCCCGGGAATTTTGGCTATATCGAAGGAACCGGTGCGAATGCAAAATTTTATCATCCCCAGGGAAGTACATTAGATAAAGAGGGGAATCTGTTCGTTACGGATTCTTTTAATAATCGCATCAGGAAATTGACCATCGAATAAAAAATAGTATGCAGCTTTCAGAAATTTGGGTGTATCCGGTTAAATCATTGAGTGGGATAAGGCTTACCGAGGCCGAGGTACTGGAAAGAGGTTTAAAATATGACCGGCAATGGATGATCGTCGATGACAATAATGTCTTCATTACGCAGCGGGTTTTCCACAAAATGGCATTGATAGACGTTTCTCTGGAAGAAACCGGAATGCGGTTTTCCAACCGACTGGAAGAAGATAATGAGGTGTTTGTTCCATTCAACCCTGAAACCAATGAAACCGTTACGGTAAAAATATGGGAAGCCTGGGTGGATGCGGTGACGGTTAGCCCGGATGCTGATAAATGGCTGAGCAAAGAGCTTGGCCAGAGTTTAAGGCTCGTGATGATGCCGACGTCGACAGAAAGGAAGGTACCTGTTAAATACGCTAAAAACGGTGAGAATGTGGGTTTTGCTGATGATTTCCCCTACCTGATCATTTCGCAGGCTTCCCTCGACGATCTGAATACCCGACTACTGGAACCGGTTGCGATGAAGCGTTTCAGGCCAAACTTCGTGGTGGCAGGAACTATGCCTTTTGAAGAAGATCAGTGGAAAAAAATCTCAATAGGAGGTCTGGATTTTGAGTTATTAAAACCCTGCGCAAGGTGCGTTCTCACAACCATCGATCCTGTAACGGCACAAAAAGGAAAAGAGCCATTAAAGACTCTTTCGACCTACCGTATGTTTAATAAGAAAATTTTATTCGGACAAAATGTCGTGGCTACCAGCTTCGGTACCGTTAAAGAAGGTGATACCGTCACCGTTATGGAGATTTAAGCGTCTGTCTCGCTGTTTCCATTGGTCTGGAACGGGCTCTTCATAATACCACGCTCCGAGTTTCGGATGAAATTGATGATTTCATCCCGCTCGTTGGATGGAGGCAATTCCAGCTCTATTTTTTGTAAAGCTTCTGCATTATTCAAACCGCGCATGTAGATGTAGCGGTAAATGTTCTGGATGTCTACGATCTTTTCGTTGCTATACCCTCTCCTGCGTAATCCGACTGAGTTGATACCCACATAAGAAATCGGCTCGCGAGCTGCCTTTGTGAATGGAGGAACATCCTTGCGAACAAGTGACGCGCCGGAAACGAACGCATGCGCGCCGATTTTAACAAACTGATGTACAGCACTTAATGCACTGATAATCGCCCAGTCACCTACATGTACGTGACCCGCCATTTGTACATTGTTGCCGATAATGCAGCTGTTTCCTAATCTGCAGTCGTGGGCAACGTGTGCATACGCCATAATCAGGCAATCGGAGCCAACCACTGTTTTCCAGTGTTCTTCGGTCCCTCGACTGATCGTCGCATATTCCCGGATCGTCGTATTATCGCCGATGATTGTGAGCGTGTACTCATTGTTGTATTTCAAGTCCTGCGGCGTCGATGAAATGACGGCCCCGGGAAAAATACGGCAGTTTTTCCCAATCCTCGCACCCGCATTGATTACAGCGTGTGATCCTATCCAGGTTCCCTCACCAATTTCAACATCGGCATGGATCATTGCGAATGGCTCGATTTCCACATTCTCAGCGATCTTAGCGCTCGAATGGATATATGCTAACGATTGCGTCATTTTTTCTTTACCAGGCTTGCTATCATATCCGCTTCACATACCAGCTGACCTGCGACGTACCCGCGGCCACTCATTTTTACGATTCCCCTTTTCATCGGAGATGTAAATTCGCATTTAAAAATAACGGTATCTCCGGGAAATACATTGCGTCTGAACCGGCAGGCATCGATCCCGATCAGATATGGCCAGTAGTTATCAGGGTCCGGAACGCTGGTCAAAACCAGGATTCCGCCCGTTTGAGCCATTGCTTCCAACTGAAGTACACCTGGCATCACCGGATTTCCAGGGAAATGCCCCAGAAAAAACTGCTCGTTGATCGTCACATTTTTAACACCCACCACGCTGTTTTCATCCAAAGCAATGATCTTATCGATCATCTGGAATGGGTAGCGATGCGCCAGCAACTGTGCGATCTGATTGATATCAAAAACCGGTGCTTTGTGCGGGTCATACTGAGGAATATCGCCTTTGCCGGATTTGATCAGTTTTTTGATTTTCTTAGCCAAAGCCACATTTGCCGCGTGCCCCGGACGTGCTGCCAGGATCTGCGCTTTAATGGGCCGGCCGATCAATGCCAGGTCACCGATCAGGTCAAGCAATTTGTGCCGAGCCATTTCATTTGGATAATGAAGGTCGACATTGTTCAATATGCCTTTTGATTTGTTGACGCTCACTTTTGGTTTCTTCAAAAGCTGCGAAAGATGGTCGAGCTCGCCATCCTGAACTTCGCGGTCTACAATCACGATCGCATTGGTCAGGTCACCACCTTTAATGAGGTTTTGCCCATATAATGCTTCCAGCTCATGCAGAAATACGAATGTGCGGCATTCGGCAATATCGTCTTTAAATAACGTGATATCATTTAACGAAGCATGCTGACTACTGATCACGGTCGAATTGTAATCGACCATCACAGTAAGCCGGTAATCAGAAAGGGGCAGGGCTACCAGTTCGGTATCCTTTTCTTTATTGATATAATGAACATACTCGGGAACTTCGAAATAGTTGCGGTACGCGTTTTGTTCTTCAATACCCGCATCAAGCAATGCATCGACGAACTTAATTGAGCTGCCGTCCATGATTGGTGGCTCCGGACCATCGAGCTGGATCAGCACATTGTCGATCTGTAATCCTACGAGCGCGGCAAGTGTATGCTCAACGGTATGAATTCTTGCGCCGTTTTGCTCGATAGTCGTACCTCTCGAAAGATCTACGACATTGTCAACATCCGCATCTACAATAGGCTGGTCGGGTAAATCAACGCGCTGGAATTTGTATCCGTGGTTGGCTGGTGCGGGGACAAAAGTCATTGTCGCAACTACTCCTGTATGTAAACCCACCCCAGTTACGGATACAGACTTGGCGATGGTTTGTTGTTTTTCGTTCATTATGAATTCTTTTCTACTTCGAGGTGCGTTGAGTTATTGCTGCTTGATCGACTCCTGTAAATCAGGTGTTTCCTGCTTGCTCTCCAGTTCTTTCAGCCTCTCTTCCATTTCGGGAAGCCTCCTTACCTGAGCCATCGACCGTAAATGTTCATTAAGATCCCTGGCAGGCGAGCCCGACAGCGAAAGTCCCTCTTTTTTTATTGATTTGCCCAAACCACTTTGAGCCCCTATTTTGGTTTTATTGGCAATGGTAATATGTCCGACAATGCCAACCTGGCCTGCAATGATGCATTGTTCACCAATGGTCGTAGAACCGGAGATACCTGACTGCGCCGCAATTACGGTATTTTTTCCAATCTCTACGTTATGAGCGATCTGCACTAGATTGTCGATTTTCACACCTTCGCGGATAATCGTCGAACCCATAGTCGCACAGTCGATCGTCGTATTGGAGCCGATGCTAACATTATCTTCAATGACGACATTGCCAAGCTGGGGAATGGTTTTATACGTTCCATCCGCCTGAGGAGCAAAGCCGAAACCGTCTCCTCCGATCACAGTGTTCGCGAAAATGGTGCAGTTCTTACCGATAACGGTATTGTCATAAATGCGTACGCCCGGATGAATGATTGAATATTCTCCGATCGTAACATGATCACCAATGTAGGTATTTGGATAAATTTTTACTTCATCCCCGATCACACAGCTTTTACCGATATATGAAAAAGCCCCGCGGTAGCAATCTGCACCAACCTGGCTGTTTTCTCCGATAAAACTGGGTTGTTCGACTCCGGTTTTGTTGAAAGAAAGACGCTTTTGGTACTCTTCCAACAAAATGGTGAATGCGGTGTACGCATTGTCGACATATATAAGTGTAGCAGTGATTTCTTTCTTCGGGACAAAATCCTTGTTGACGATCACCGCCGAAGATTGTGTGGTGTAAATGTGGGATTCGTACTTACTGTTAGCTAAAAACGAAATACAGCCCGGTCGCCCTTCCTCAATTTTAGCAGCCGAATTTATTGTTATTTTATCATCTCCAACAATGGTTCCATCAAGCATTTGAGCAATCTCGCTGACAGTAAATTTCATATTATTCGGCTAATGTATTTCGAGTATGTTGTATAATTTCTTAAACCTGCCTTTCTGAATAAGGTGCGGACTAACCACGCAAAGATACATTTTTACCCCAACATACATAGTACTTGCGTACAATCTTAGTCAGTGCTTCAATGGTCGGAACGTCGGATGCGTCGGCGATATCCAGCAGCTTCCCGTCTTTCATTTTGACCCGGATCGGATCCTGTTCTTTGGCATAGGCCGAGTTGATCGTTTCACCCGTAACGAGGAAATAAGGGATTTGTTTTTCACTCATTCCCGATAGTTGCAGCTGTTCCCTCAGCGGTTGAAGTATTTCTTCCCCCGGCTTCGTATTATAAAAGGTGATTTTAAATAAATTCCGGTCCAGTAACATCTGACAAAGCGTCGAAAGAACCGGGTCGGCATGCGACTTCCAGCCTTTCACAGAAGCCCATACGTCATTATCGTCCAAACCGTTGAATGAGCGGAGCAGATCGGGCTGGGAATCGAAATCTTCCAGGGTAAATTTGGTTTTCAAAAACCGGGAAAAATCCTGAGTCGCGAACAGATCTTCGCCCGTTTCGGCAAGTTCCCTCGCGCGGAAAAGAATTTCAGTGAGCATGGCTTGCGCGCTGAGCAATGTTTTATGCAAGTATACCTGCCAGTACATCAGTCTCCGGGCATGCAGAAAGTTTTCGATGCTCAACAATCCCTTTTCTTCCACCACAAGCTGATCACCGCTGATATCCAGCATTTTAATGAGCCGGTCCGCTCCGATCGAACCTTCAATTACGCCGGTGTAAAAACTATCGCGGTTGAGGTAATCCATCCGGTCCATATCCAGCTGACTGGAAACCATCTGATGGAAAAATTTGCGTGGATATGTGCCCTCAAACATCTGGATTGCCATGTTGAGTCGGCCATTCATCTGACGGTTCAGGTCTTTCATCATCACGAGCGTGACCGCTTCGTGTTCCACACCGGGCATCAACACACTTTCGAGCACATGGGAAAAAGGTCCGTGGCCCAGGTCGTGTAAAAGGATTGCCGCCTGGGCGGCTTCGAATTCAAGGTCCCAGATCATATGTCCTTTTTCCTGCAATGCCCGCAAAGCTTGCCCCATTAAATGCATGGCACCCAAAGCATGGTGAAAACGAGTATGTAATGCACCCGGATAAACAACATCCGCCAGGCCCAGTTGCTTGATCCTCCTCAGCCGCTGGACATAGGGGTGATCGACCAGGTCGTAGAGTAAATCAGAAGAAATGGATATAAACCCGTAAACCGGGTCGTTGATTATTTTCCTTTTATTCAAAGCTCTTTTTTTGGTAAAAGTAATAAAACTAGCAACGGACAAAAGAACTTATTCTTGTCACTAAGGTTTGGAGATTTCACGAGTTTGGCTAATTTTGCAGTCCATTAGGAGCTTATAGCTCACAAAGCGTTTGCCCGGAAAGCGTTTCCCGGTCGGTTAGAGCAACTGACCGCGCGGCGGCCGCAGTTCCACTGGGGCTCATAATCAGTAGGTGCCTGGTTCGAGAGCCTGATTTGTTTAAAGTTAAGTAAGGGCCTATAGCTCATTCGGTTAGAGCAACTGACTCATAATCAGTAGGTGCCTGGTTCGATTCCAGGTGGGCCCACTTGAAAATCAAGCACTTAGCAAATATTTGCTAAGTGCTTTTTTCTTAGTTGCGGTACAAAGTGCAGTACAAGGTGAAGTGTTAGTTTGAGAAATGACTATTTGTGAACTCTGGAGAACGTTGAACTGCCTCTAACCGGATCGTCAAGAGGCATTCGTATCTACGTACGGTTGCAACATAAAAAAATTACGAATTGGTCTAAAACGCAGATCAAGTATTGAGCAATTAATGCAGTAATCGGGATGGCAACGTGCAAAGTAACGCCTAATGGTCATCTTGATCTTTTTTAGGGTCGTTGTGTTTTACTGAGCTAGATTGAGATCCAAAGTCATTTCGAGTTAGCCCCCCCCTTTTTGATTTCGAAAATCGAGGATTTACACTGATCGGCTCTGAAGCCTTTACAACCTCAACTATTACTTCCGAGTTTAGGACAACTTTTTTCAAATGGGATATATTCTTTGAGCCCGCCCTCAAATGTAAAATGCTATTTTTCTTATGCACATCAAAGCTTTTCCTTACCACAAGCCAAGGAACGCTTTTGCTAGGCGACTGATTCTCACGGTTTAGATAATGCACATTCACTGTGTCTCCTACCTTCGCCCGCCTATTGATTATTGCGGGGTTAATGCCTCCACTAAACACCTCATCCCTACCAAGTAAAGACTCTTTTAACACTCTTATGGATTGAACACCCAAGTCTTTAAACTCCCCATCAGCTACCAAAGCAAAAAGCTCTTCTAACTTGCCTTCTGGAATATCTAACGTGATTTTCACACTACCTGGTTTAACGGATCTCATGATGATCAACTTTTTATCAATTTGTAGTTTACTTGCAATCATTTCAAGAAACTGAAGCTGCAATTCACGGTTAAACTTTTCAAAGTTACCGATTACGGTGAATTCAACACCAGCTTCCTTAAGGGCTTGAAGACTGTCATTGATCTTATTCACCTCGGATTTATCAAGTGAAGCGACAATTGTTTTCTTGATTTCACTTACAATGGATATAACAATTGTATCGTCTTTCGAAGTGGGCGTTACAATACTGTTATGTGTATGTTCAGTATTTATTATCGTTAGTTTCCTAACGTCGTAAGCCACCGAAGATTCTGCCTGCACAACCTGATCATTGTGACCAACATAATAAATCGTCGGCGGTAACTTCTCAGTCAAAACAAGCCACTGGCGATTTAAACTATTAATCATCTCGCTAAGTGGCCGAAGTTCCTGAATCTGAATATTCTTGTCATGCAACAAGTTTGCTAAGGAGGCCAGATCTAATCCATTGTGAGGCACCGCAAGAGAACAAAACAATTTTATCCTTGCAGATTCAGCTGCATTGATTAATTTAATTATGCAGGACTTGGATATAACTCCTCCCATACTATGCGCAATAAAAATTATATTCTCGTAATCTGCTAGATTCACTGAAATATTCGTAGCCAGAACATCGCTTACCTTATCAATCGACAGGTCAGATTTGACGTTCAGAGCTGCTGCTAGAAGTCTTCTAAAACCAGTGGGGCGACTGGGAAAAAAGTTTGTATCATATATGTACAATGCAGCATCACAATGTTTTTTGATGTCGTTGTCCTTGAAAATGTATTTGATCAGCTTTTTGGGCTTACCCTTTTTAGTTAGCCAAGTCGCCTCGCTACCCGCAAAACCATGTATAAATAATATCAAGTTTTCCTTACTTCCTGTACGAGTGATGTATTTGAGCATTTAAACGACTATATGAAAGTATTGTAAATTCACTATCAAATCTTAAATCATAATTAATCTACTTTCCAACATCTTCACGCCTCCAAAATTTCCCAACAAAATCCCTCAACTTGACCAACAACCGCTCTCCTATCGTACTCAGCTGGCGGAATGATGCCTTTCGTTCAAGTATCTACCAGTTCTGTCTTGATAGGAAAACGCCCTAGGAATTCAATTGAATCGATAGCCTTTTGCGGAAGATCAAGATCAGCATTTTGGACCTAGAAGCCAAATTTGAAAGCCTAACAGATGATATCGCAACTTTAATGGGTTGGGGAAGAAATTATTTTAATTAGTGGTCAGCGGTCTGAAATTTCTTTGAGATATTTCTTATGCTTGCCGGGCTGCACAATTTGGTAAAGCCAGATCGTATGATAATGGCGTTCCTTCGACGTGATTTTTGGGACGATACAATTCAAGTTTTATATTTCAGTGGCATTATCGAAAGATTAGTAACAGAGCTCCAGCCCTTGCATAGTCCCGACAATCTGGCTGTAAGAGACCTTGACCACACGATATGAAGGTACGAACAGAGTCGAAGTAAGTAGTTGAGCTCTTATGAGGCTGGTGCAAATTGAGAACATAAACTGTGGGTATCATCGACCGAACGCGCTCATATTCCGTCAAAATAGACAACATTCATCTGTAACACATTAAGTTTCACAATTAATTTATCTTTGATATTAAATACTTCCTCACCATGATGAAATGCTTAAATATTTACATTGCACTTGTTATCTTATTTGCCGCGTGTAGGAAAAAGGACAAGGAGATTAAGCCATCTAATGATTGTCTCACGCCTACTGAGGTTGCAATAGCAGCAGTGTCTAATGATGCCGTCACGTTTGCTTTGGTCGGAACAGACAGTTTATCCGTAGGAAAGGTGCAATGGACAATTATCAGTCCGGATAAGACGCTACAAATCGAAACAAACGGTAAGAATTTAATTACACAAAGTTTCTCTAAAAGTGGAGAATATAGGATTACCGCTATCGTTGAGACCGTTTGCAAGACAAGAATAACATTAACTCGTAGTGAAACTATTCAAGTAGGATACTTCAATAAGGTATGGATCAAAGAAATCGGACAATATACGGACACTACTTTTAGGGCAATAACAGAATCTAGGGGTGGCGGATGTATCGTCGTTGGATTCAGGTACATCGTTAGCTTAGATGAGTCTGGAAAGATTATCTGGAAGAATGAGACTGGTGTTGGAAATGGATACCTCAATTCTGTGGTACAGGCAAATGACGGAGGATATGTAATAGGAGCCGACAGAATTGATTATACCTACGGCCTTGCAAAGATATCTGCCAAGGGCGAGAAGCTCTGGGAGAAAAACTTTACCGGAGGTGGAAACGCTGGCGGAACTGGTTATGATCGGCTGACTACGGTCGTTAATACGCAGGATGGTGGCTACATTATTGGCGGATCTTCATCATCTTTAGCTGGTATAGATAAGTCAGAGCCGCCGAAAAACAATATGGCTTACCGTAATTACACCCTTACTGATTATTGGATTATAAAAGTCAACTCTCAGGGTGTAAAGGAATGGGACAAAACTCTTGGAGGTGATGCAGAAGAGTCTTTATCGAATATAGTCAACACAACTGATGGAGGTTATATACTATCTGGCTCCTCTGCGTCTAGTAAATCAGGCGATAAATCAGATGACACAAATAGCTACTATGATTTCTGGATAGTTAAAATTGATAGACATGGTGTGAAAGAGTGGGATCGTTCATTCATAAGTGGTGGAAGTATGGTAGCATTACCCGATGGATCGGTAGTCCTAATTACTGGTTCAGCGACTACCACTAACAAAATAAACTATATGAAACTAAGTAATAGGGGCGAAATTCTATGGCAAAAACAGGTTCAAGGAGACCGTGCCAGAATTATTAGCTCTAATGATGGCGGCTTCGCAATGATAGGTAGATTGGATCAGTATAATCTAATAAGTTTCTCGTCTGACGGCGAAATTCAAGACGTCAGGAAAATAGATCTGGAGGGTGCCGACCTTTCTTATGGGTTAGTTTTAGGTGAAGCTTCGTCTGGTGGTTTCTATGGATTAGTGTCTTGGCGGGAACAACAAGCCGTCGTCTATATAAAAAAATGATTTTGATTAAGCGACCATTTCCATTTCGGTACTAGTTCCGACCGCAAGCGAGCAATTTAAATATGGTAACAACATACTAAATTACCCCTAACTAGATGGTTGATTTAGGTTGAAGTGTCCTACTAGGGTTGATCCTTTTCTGGGTTGTTCTTGAAAAATTTCAGTAGATCAGATAAATCCTCCGTCGAGTATTTCCCTTTACCGTCTTGCCAAACACCTAATGGGAAGTACTCTCCATTGATAATATTCTCTTTTGTTCCGACAAAATGCAGATCGGCTATAATAGCTTCTCCTAAACCTTGTGGGTGAGGGAAAGACGATATTTTACGCCTCTTGAGAAATGTTCCAGCTTCGAGGGCCAATTGCTCCGCCTGTTCTTTGGTCATTTTTCGCTGAGTTGATAGTTAAAAGAAAAACAGCCTAATAGTTTCCTTTTACTAACTTTGTAAAAAACGAAGGACTATGGACGCGTCACAAGAACTCGCTTTGTCACTGGTCAGGTCTCTTACAGAAGATGTTGACGGCCTGGCTCTAGCATATTATCAAGGTAAAGATAATCACTACTTTCTTATTACGTCACGTCATATTCAGCTCGGAGACATACCCTTTGCTTTATCTGACAATATTACGCTTCGTTTTAATATGAAATTCCCGTTTGTCGGGCTACTAATAGTCGATGAGGAAACCCTTATTCCTATGCATTTAAGATCCAACATCATAATAAAGAATGGCAAAATAGAGAGACTTACCCCTTACTAAATTGCCGCAGAGTAATCAAGTGATTGCATATACTGTTCCATAAACACAACATCAAGGCTACCGTCCAATGATGGTAACCTTATATTATGTACTTTCATTTTTGCAAGTTCCCATTTTCTCCCATAATTGAACCGGAACTGCTCTTGTCTTATGATTGCGGCTATAAACAGCCCAACATACTTGTTCATTTCAAATTTAGGATACAATACATTAACATCATCACTAGCCCAAAACGCATCAGGTTGATAAAATGCTTCTCCAACAGAACCATTGTAATTTACCGTAATGGTGTTGCCCGTATGAATAGCAGACTGTCCGATAAACTCTCTGTAACCATTATTGGAATCAATTGCACCTATGAAAGGCAACGATCCAGGCACAAAATCCATTTTTGTTAGTCGTTTTCCCTTCTTAACGTCAAATAAGGTTGAGATGGGAAAAGGGTTCCAGACTGCATCGCCCAGATTTTTTCGCACAGAAAGGATAGGCTTGGTATTGAAAGTTTTATGAAATAAAGTACTCGTCGCTTTTGAACTATTTGATATACGGCTAGCCATTTCCATTTTAATTAAGCCCAAGTCGACACTTCCATTTTTTACTGGTAGAAGCACCTTGGTGTTTTTGATTCTTTCTGTGCCAAATTTCCTACCATAATTGTATCTAAATTTCTCTTGCCTAATTAGTGTGCAGAAATAAATCCCTGACAGAACATCAAGTTTAAATCCCTTCGGTGTTAGGACTCGAACGTCATCTAAGGAGGCGCAAAAAGGTAGAGGCTGAAAAAATGCTTCTCCAACCGATCCATTTCTACTAATAGTTATTAAATTCTTGGAGAATGTCGGTTCGTCATCAATATATGCGGAAATACCATTATTCTTATCCGTGGCACTTACAAAGGGTGTTTTGCCGTTCGAGATTTCATATAGCTTAGTAGTCCTACCAGCCGAAACCGTAAATAAGTCCACTATTTCAAATTCACGAAATTGCATCAATATCTTGTATTATATCGTTCCTTACTAAAAATGACGAGTAATCTCTAATGACCTTCTTAAAGTGGTCTTCATTTAGCATCGAGTAATCCGTATCCATATAGGCTTCTGCGCACCACTCATCTTCTGGTCTGACTACTTTGGTCACACTTAAACCTGGTTTACTGATCCTATTTCGGAACGAATCTACCCATTGTAATTTTACGTTTTCCCACTTGTTTAAAGCATCTATCCTGCCTCGATTTTTCCGCTTCACAAAACCGTCATCTTTGAAATAACCGAAAAATGTTTGCTTAGATGAAGGATGTGGTCGATGTGCTGTTAAGACAAGCACGGCCGTAACGACAGCTACGTCAGAGTTAAAGAACAGTTCGTCCGGCATAGAAAAGACCGCTTCTAGCGTATGCTTTTGGAGTATCCGTCTTTTTGTCTCAAGCTTTGATCCTTTCTTTGTAGCTAAAACACATGACATCGGGACAATTGCTATGCATGTGCCATTTGGCCGAAGAGCGTTTAGATTATTGATTACAAACTCTAATTCTTCGATATCTGTTTTTTTTGCTTTGTATGGCGGATTTAAGAAACCTACCTCTGGATTGTATTGCTTCGCCTGCTCAATAACAATCTTATCAAAACAGTCTCCATTTATAATGTTAGTCTTTCCATCTTCGTGAATGAACATGTTTGAGCAAGCAAGTGCGAAGATATCGTCAAGGTATTCTACTCCAATGAGTTGTTTCTCCTTAATATGTCTTATCTTATCATTATCACCCTTAGCGTCTGCAACCATTTTACTCATTGCGCTTATAAGGAAGCCGCCCGTCCCCGTACAGTTGTCAAAAACAACACTATCTTTATTCAAATCAGTTAATTCGCAAAACAACTCAGTAATATGAGGGGGCGTGAGGACGATACCAAGCCCTTTATCGCTATTCGCGTATCGCAAGAACTCGATATAGAACTGGCCTAAAACATCAAAATATTGATAGGTCTTTACAAAACTATTTATGTGTTTATCAATGTCTTGTATCAGATCTGATAACACCTCCTCCATAGTGGAAAGAGCGGTATGTGTCCTCAAGAAGCTATATGCATTTTCTAAGTTGTCAATTTTATTGCTACTGAGGTTAGCCTTCTTTAATTGGTTGACAACTGTGCTAACTAAGAGCTTGGCTAGAACGTCTGGGCTATGATGTTTATATGAGACAGCAAAACCTTTATCCGTTAACGCAATCAACACTCCACTAATCAATAAACTTCGTTGCGACGCCTTAATTTTTATGGAATGCAAGGTGTCGCTCAATGTTTTAGAATAAGCAAGCAGCGCACTGTACTCTTGATTGAACTTTTCAGGACTTTTCCTGTATTTCTCATAGTAATTTTCCGGAGATAGTAGAACATCGCCGAAATAAGGAATCGCTTTTGGCTCTCCTTTAATGTGCAGGAAATGCGAAATCCTAAGTTCTGATAAGTTTTCACCACTTACCGAAATAGCAAGTACATCAAACTCCTTAGCTAAAAAAGCTGCGTACAATAAAGATCCATCAACTGCATATTCCGCGTACTTATCAAGCGATGCGCTTTGATGTTTTCTCACATCCGCCTTGCATTCTATGACTATAATAAACTCACTTTTAGTGTTGTATGAAATAATAAACTCTGGACTCCCGTGTCGATCCCCTCTTTTCGAAGCATTCTTTAATAATTTGTCGATTTTTGGGTTATCAGATTTTTGCTCCTCAATTAATATATCTGTGTATTTTTCAAAGTGATTCCTTACTATTCTCTCCGTTTTACGCTCGTTAGCCATGCTTTACAATTATTTTGACTTTGGTTTTCCCGCTTTCGATATTTTACTTATAGCACCCCCAAAGCTGCCGTCAAATTCGGAGGCTTTTTCACTGATTGACGCGTTAGAGTTGCCTTCTTTAATGTATGTGTCGTTTGTTAGCCGCTTGAGCGACTTCATGAAATCTACCTTTTCAAGCGATTTCATTTGGGCGTCAGCGACCATCCTTAATTGGTCAAATCGGGTTCGCTTATCGACATTATTTTTGATGAGTATTGAATTTAAACTTTCAAGGTTAGAGAGTACAGTCAATTCATTGATACTAGCTACGTCCCTCATGTTTTTGACCTTTTGCGATATAGCTGGGTTGGCTTCCTTCCACATTTTTGCTGTGCAACCAAAAAGAGCAACATTCAGAAGATCTGCTTCATTGGCGTAAATAATCCATTCTTTATCGTGTTCTATGTTTAGCTGCGGAAGGATATACTCTTTTATTGCTTCTGTATGTAAAGCATAATTAGCTTTGGTTAATACTCTTTTGACGTTCCATTCTAAGTTGTACTGATTGCTTTCCAGCTCCTTCAATCTCTGGAACTCCTTTATCAAAAACAGCTTGAACTGAGGGCTAAGCCAAGATCCAAACTCAAAAGCAATATCCCTGTGAGCGAATGTTCCTCCTCCATGTCTACCTGACTTAGAAAATATTCCGATAGCTCCTGTGAATTCCGCCCATTTCTTGGGAGACAATGTAAATGAGTTGAGTCCCGCCTTACTTCTAAACTCCTCGAATTCGGGTAGTTTAAAATCTCCATTATACATACTTTCCCAAACCCCAAGAAATTCAATGGTATTTATGTTCCTTATCCACTTCTCTATCAACGAATTACCATCATCAAAAGCTTTAACCATATCAGTAAGTGATATGAAATCTTCATTGTTGACTAGGGATACCCGGATCTCGTACCCTTGGACATTTATTATCTTATCCTTTGACATATTATCTTTCCGTTAACTCATTGTACTTATTTGATCCGCCGATAAAGGCCATTGCATAGTTCCATCGAACGCCATCTTTAAGCTTTCTGGTAATGTATCGGAAAGCTACCTCATTTGCATAAAACTGCATGTGTTTTCTACTCATAATGTGATAAATTCCGATATGTAACCACTTAAAAATAGTCCAAAATCCTTCGAGCGTGTTTGTGGTATCACCGTTCTCATTAACATACTCCTGCTTCTGATGACCAACAATTCGGTGCTCATAGTCACTATTTAAACCATGATAGCCTATCCATTAATCAGAGATCAAGGTGCTTCCCGGTTTAATGTTGCTCTTAATGATCGATTGAAGTGATCCTGACTTGGTATCAGCAACAACCCGACACCTGACAATGGATTCCTTAAGTACGATTTTCTTCTTAACAGCCTTTGTGAGATCGTTTTATGGGGTCTTTCAACTATCTCTGAAACCTCCTTTTGAAGCATACCGATCAATGGGGTTTTACCGTTAAAGCTCCGCCCTTGAGAATTTTTACTTTTTTGTCTGCATGACGATTTTTGTTTTTGCCACATACAAAAGTTTCATCCAGCTCAACGGTACCTTCCATGCGCTCGCTAGTATCTCCATTATAGCCTAAGCCAAATCTAATTCTCTGAAGCATAAACCAAGCACTTTTCTGAGTTACACCGAGATCTTTTGCTAGTTGATAAGAGGAGATTCCCTTTTTGTGAGCAGTTACAAGGTGGATAGCAATGTACCATTTCCTTAGAGGTATTTTACTATCTTCAAGGATAGTCCCAGCCTTTGCCGTGAATTGCTCACGGCATGATGCACACTTAAAGCGTTTGCCATCCGAAAAACGATAAATTTTTGAATGTCCGCAATGTGGGCATGTTGGAGCAACGTCCCAGCGCTTTGATTCTAAATACTTCAAACACTTGGCTTCGGTGTCAAAATATGTGACTAGATCAAGCAGACTATTGAAGCTGTCGGTCAATTTTGGTATTTGTTTGACCTAAAATTACGACAAATTTTGGGTCAAACAAATATATTGGGTTAATTTAGTATGTTGTTACGGGAGGGGTAAGTTAAAAGTTCCGATTGATCTTAATGACAACCATCGTCCCAACTCTCTGTGTATCATGTCAAAATTGTAAATGAATTCCCCGGAATGTTGCAAAGAGTCTTGCTGCACCGAGTCATTGACCGTTGAATAATTCACATTAGCCATTTCTTCACTGCTTTCGTCTCGCTATTTCCCCCTACCTATTTATGCAGTAAAAAACGCAATGTCCCTGTACGGCTACACCTTCATCAAAGAGATTGAGAAATTCGATATTGACTTCTACATGCCGCACCTGGGTTGGTTGAAGCCCCAAATCATGACGCTGAAAATCTACACTCGCAGCGGATCTCTCTTATTTTACATGCACGACGAATTGACTGATAGGCTCTTTGAGTTCTCTGCTGACGACTCTAAAAAGCTAAAAAGCAGTGAGGAATACGAAAAAGCAGTACAAGCATATTTGACGAAATACTTTTAGATGATTGATGAAATAATCGTTTTGCAAACTCGCAACAACCAAAAGATAATGCTTATGCCATGTAAATACGAAAAGCTGACGCCTCGTCTTTTATGTGAGAGACGGAAGGTTGATATCACAACATCAGTAAAGTGTTAATCAATATTAGTTAAGTGCCCGTCAACAGAGGAAAGGCAAAATTGGCTTATCATTTCAACCAGGATAATATTTCTCCAACCAATCTTTTAGTTCCATTAGCCTTAGCCGACGGGAGTCGTGCGCTTTAGAATTTGGATTTCCGTCAATACTTCAAATTCTAGATCAACAAATCTTTTGGCATCCCCAATGGTCCTGAATTGATTGATCATGATTGATCCTGTTGGCAACTCCTTTCCTTCATACCATTCCTTGAGCTCTGCTATCGTCATCTTAATACTGTTCCGTACTGATCTTCGACGGTAGATAGTCTTTTGAAATTTATTGGGCTGAAATACTTCCAACAGGGTTTCTGAATATTTCCCCCTTTCGGTTCTTGACACAAAAATATTAAATTGATACTATTGATGTCAAATTTATGATATCATCAACATCAATAAGCTAAAAATGACTACTCAGCAAAACAGGGATTACTTCCTCTCAACCGCCTTGCCGCATCTCAATGTGGTTACGCCCGAAAACCGCTGCTACCTGGGCCAATTTTATATGTGCGCCCAAAACTGCTCTACGTATGTGGTGACTTTCAAGTTTACAGACAAATGGGAAATTGATACATGCGTAAAGTGGATGAACTGACATGGCACACTGGGGAAGCGATTACTTTGGCGGTGACCTCCAAGTAAAGAACATTGTATTCTTTGAGAGGGGTACCCTTGTGGAATGCCTAAACTGTCCCACTTATATTGCACGTCAGGAAAACCCGTATGCTACGGGGACTACGATTATGCAGGTCAAGATCGGGCAAGAATACAAGCGTCAGTTTAAACTGGAAGAAGTTAGGAAAAGTATTTTAATGACAATCGAAAACATATTCGACTTTTGGATGATCCCGTGTGACAAGGATCTGGCACGACGATACGTTCGTCACACGGTACCCGATACTAATGAAGCGCCTTTTTGCGTTCCTGAGGGTTTGTATCAGATAACGGAAGTCAAGACATATTTGCGCGGCCAGAGATTAGAGTGCAAAACATACAAGCCAAGTGAAACCCGTCCTGAACACACGCTCGCCTTTTACCAGGGAATGCACCACCCGACAACCATTGAAAGTTTGAAGGTGATCACTGACCCTGAGAACTTTAAAGGATAGGATTTGAAATAATTTTTTACTTTGGTACAAAATTAATAGGCCATGATTGTTCTACCGGACGAATTCCAAATGGATTGGGGGGAAATGAAACTCGATGTTAAAATCCATACGACAAATGAGCGGAAGGTTTTCGAAGTTGCTTTTCCTGATGGCAGACCGAGGCTTTTCATGAGTCGATCAGTCATTGCCAGTGGGCAAAAGATATGGATGTCAATACCGGAGGGCAGACAGAAAGAAGCATTACCAATTGGAAAAGTGATTGTCAATTACTTTCAGCAACAGCAAAATCAACAATAATATGTGTTATTACAACGGGCAAAAAGTAACGAAAGCGGAATACATCGAGCTGATGCAGCTTGAAAAATATATAGCTGATATACAAGAGCTTAAAAGGCCGACCGTACTAGGGCCAGAGTCGCCTCAGATGGTTGTTTTAAAGCCAAATGCTGATAAAAGCGACTTTGATGTTACTACAATGCGCTGGGGATTTATCCCTGACGGTATTGTCAATATGGAACAAGTAAAAAAATTTGAGAACGGTTACAAGAAACAAGACGGTACATTCCAGACCGGATACGATACTGAGAATGCGCGTGGTGAAGAGCTATTCTGGATCAATCCGAAGACTAACAAGAAAAAAATCTATTATGATTCGGCGCTCGATCGACGTTGCTTGATCATTTCTAATCAATACTACGAATGGCACCATGTTTATCGGACGAACAAACGAACAGGTGAGCCACTCAAAACACCAGATAAATATCCGTTTGCCATTAAAGTAAAAGATCGAGAGTATTTTTATATGGCAGCACTATGGAACCCATGGACGGATCAAGACACAGGTGAAACGATCGAGACGTTAACTATGGTCACCACCAATGCAAATCCTTTGGCGGCGAAGATACACAACTCAAAAAAAAGGATGCCGACGATCTTACCAGATCAACTGGCTTGGGAATGGATGATGTCCGACATAGACCAAGAAGGTATTAATAAACTGGCGGTTTTTCAATTTCCAGAAGAACATATGGAGGCGTTCTCGATTAACCAGAAATTCCAGTTCACAGGAGAGGATCCATATCCGGTAACTTATCCGGAGCTTGCCGGAATATTCAATTCAGGAGAATCCAATGCGTCTCAAATGTCGCTTTTCTAATTATGAATCTAGGAAATAGTAAGTTTCGGGATTTACGACCCGGTAATTATGTTGACATTAAGAGTAAAAGCAGGTCAATTGGCCAAGTGATCGAAGTAACTAACTCAGGCGTAGCTGTTGGAGATCTTTACACTGGAGAAGATATATGGGCAAGTCTCGACGATTGGGATTTCTATTCAATCGGTCTTAGGCCTGAGCAGATTGGATTTACCATGGTTCACGCCTTCCTTTACGTCAATGATGTTATTGACCTAGTAAAATCTGACTTAAATAAAACTGTAATTCCCAAAGAAGTTCAGGATATAATAGATCGAAATCCTACTAATGATTGGTCTGACCTCACGGCGGATTTCTCATCACCCACGCACCGCGGATATATAATCAAGCGACATTCGGACCAGGCAGAACTATGCGGATTTAATAAAAACGACGGCATACTATACGGCATTGAATACCTGCATGAACTTCAGAATTTTTACACTGATGTGCTCCCAGGTGAAGAATTAAAGCTGAGTGAGTATGTTGAGCGAAGATTAGCCAAATACGCTTCTTCTAGATCCGCATTTTAGGAACTTAACGGAGTAAGAACATAGTCGACCAGTGAAACATTGTAACTGCGTTCTAGGGTTTCTAATGTCTCCGTTTCGTCGAACAGGTCATATGTCTGTGGGAGATGCGGCACAACTGGTACTTTATCAAACTCTGCGACATAAAATTCCTGTCCTTCATCAAGCTCTATGACGCCGAAGACAGTCTCCGTTTCGGTGGATTTTTCTTTGTTTATGAGGACAAGTGCCATATCGAGATCAGCTGAGTGAAATGTGATAATTTATGGGAAATTCGTGAAAACGTTTAATATTCGCAAGTAAGCAACTTGCAGCAAAAACTAAATACAATAATGGGACTAAAAGTGTATTTACAGGATGGAGAAAAGCAGATTGATATCCGTGGCACTACTCATAATAATCGGGAGTTGGCCATGCAGGTCGGTGTTTACGACGTCCTTTGGAAGTGGAAAGAGAAAAATATCATAACCGGCGCAGACTTGATTAAGCCAGTCTCTAAGGGACTAGCGGAACTGGCAGCCGACCCGGATAAGTATAAGAATTTAGATAATCCGAACGGTTGGGGTACCTACGATAACTTCGTTGCTTTTCTTGAAGAGCTCTTTACGCAGTGTGTTTTGCATCCGGAAGCTAGGGTAGAAATAACGAATTGATCGGAGTCATTAGAAGTTAGTTCAATCATCTCTTCGTGCTGATCGCTTAATTTCATCTTCGCCCTATGTCTTATAAATCCTTTTAATAGACCTCCCATTTGATCCCTCAAGATATCGAATTTCTGCTATGTAAAACATGCAAAAAGAAAATTAACCGATCAAGGGCTGGCAGTAACTGGGACGGGCAAAAGTTAGCAATATATTGCTGATAAGCAGCGCGCCGGTTATCCGCCTACCTTAGAATTGTGAATGAATCCAGGAGTGAAAGGAATGGAGACTAGCTTCCGCCTTCTCCAATTTTCAGGTGTTTCTCCCCAGCTGCGACAATGTTTCTAAGCTCTTCATTGGACAAAGATTTATAGTCAACATTCCTACCATTATCGGGTATCGAAAATACTATGACGGTCTTTTCCTTATCTGGCTGAGGATCATTTTGCATTTCAACACTTTGCAGCTTCGGTAAAGTATAGCTCAACAGCTTTTCCAGAAAAGCCAACCTGTCCTTTGCTTCTAGCATATCCAAATCAGATTGAACCTTCGGCCAGTTATTTTCAATCAACGCGGTTACTTTTTCGCGTAGTTCTGCATTCTTTTTGTTGGGTACACCTTTTGGCCTCCCGTTCGGATTGTTTGTCTTTCCCCTCATATCTCTTGTATTTTTCTGTTGTTTTCTGGAACTGCCAAGTAGCCGAGTGGATTATCTTCACTGAAATCTCACTGTATGACAATCTCCTGCTTATTCATTTGGGTATTAAAAGCTAATAGAATTTATGATCACCTTATTTCAACTTGAAAGGTTGTCTCTGAGAAGTTGTAACTGGTGGATGAATAAAATCCTATTTCCCTGCTTTGGACGTCCTTGAAAAGCGTTGATGTGGTTAAGCCTGCCAGTCACAAAGGCGGCGGCATCATATATGCTGAGGTTTTCCGTCAGGTTAATAGGATGATTAGGCAAGTTTACCGAATCGAACCAAGCTTTATATTCCTTAGAATCAAATTTGACATTTGGGTTAATCTCTGTTAAGGTCTCCCTTATTGCTGGAAAGTCACTATCAGCGTCGACAGGTGCAGATCCAGGCTCTGCAAGGGGTAAAAGCTGTGTTGCGTCTAAACACCTATTTAAGGGTTTTTTATAAATCAGAATATCCCTAAGATCAAATTTCAAGGCTTTGTATGCTTCATAAGATACGCCGGTAGCCTGTGCCTGGCTTATGGCGGCCTTGACAATCGTATCTTCGACACGCAGGGTTACACCGGCTTTCTTCAGCACCTCCGCTTTTAACTGCCATTCTTCATGGGCATCTATATCAGGCCATAAGACAACCCGCCTGCCTTTCAATACTTTAAATTGCTCTGGCTTATCCCACTTACAGCCATTTTTACCCCCCGTCGCAATGCAAATTTCTTTTGGAAAAAACACACTGGCATAAATGGCGGTCGCCTCAGACTCGAAAATATAGACATCTGACTTGTTGCCCGCTAACAAATGCTCGCCAAAGAAACAAGGAACGATGTTGACGTCCTTCCTCCCAGCTTCAACCATGATCTTTTTGCCTATCTGCATAATTTCGGGGAATGGCTCCTTAATCCTTTTACCTGTGATCGCATCATAACCCATCACCTTGATTTGCCGAACATTGGAATTCATGTCAATGTAAATAAATGCAACCCCACCCCTATATACGTTACTACCTCGAAGTCGGTATCGCTTGATGATATTCTGCGCTTGATCGGTTGTTAAAGGAATCTCTCCTCTGTTCCGCCGAGATTCGCAATCAAGCCATTTAATCAGATTTACATGTGAAGGCGCGAGCACGTTTATCTTTATCAAATCATTGGGAATGATTGTAATGAGCACTTTCTCCTTGATTTCCGATTTTTTTGACTTAGAAAAATCAATTATTTTATCTTTGCCGTCGGGCGGAAAAAGTGTTATGTCGCACCCGTGACAGTGCCCAAAGGCATCGTGACCGGTAAAGGGTGTAAATTTCCCATCACGATTATTCTTACCGCAAGGGCAATATTTTATTTTCCGACGGCCAGGGCTGTCGAGTTTTAATTGACTCATTAAGTATCATTTATAAGTGGTATGACCGGTATGAAACCCTATGCCCTTTATATTCTTACACCGGTATGATTTGTAACCTATACCGGTGTTAGACCGCTAACCTCCAATTCTTGTCTACGCCCTGTAGAATCATTTCCTCTTCCTTCATAGTTTTAAATAAAGCCTTGGCACTTGACTCACGTTTGCCGCTTTCTGCAATAATTGCTTTGATCGCGTCGGCGTAAGTGAATGCCGCCTGTCCAGAAAAAACTGCCTGACAGATTTTATTTATTGAATCAACTTTGGCATTCTGTTTTCTTTCTTCCGGATCGCTTATTACACCATTATCTACATGGTAGCGTTTGATTGGGCAATACTTGAAAGAAAGCTGCGGAATGTTTCCCTTCCCCGCCATTCGTAAGAATTTCGGCTCTATGTAAGAAGTATCACCATCGAGCTTTACTGAAATTACGCTTTCAGATTTACGTTGCAACTGACTTCCCAGGTGCCCCCGCTCTTTGTCCGAACCGGGATTTGTATGCACAACAACTATAATTGGAACTCGGTATTTGATCGCTAGCCCTTCTACGAATTTTATTATCGCGTTACTATCTTCCCCATCATTGACATCTTTGATATAATCCGCCAATCCGTCTATAACTGCCAAGTGAATGCCGCCGAAGACTTTATCTGCTGCTACAAAAATTCCTTCAGTCTTGCTCTCATATTCGCATAAGTCTATTTGACGAATGTTGTACGACAGGTAATACTCCGGACATGTTTGGAATTGCGCTCTTTTTAAGATCGAACAGACGGTGCTTTGTTGACGGTGTCGCGCTTGCTCGGTGTCAATATGAATAACAGCCTTTTTCTTCGAGTTTGGCGCAACAGTTAGCATGTTGATACCGTCAACCATTCCAGGTTCAGAAATTGCACCGGCGATACAAATGGCAGTCAAGGCACTCTTCCCTGCCTTACTTGCCCCGCTAAAAGTTGTAATATTCCCTTCGGTGCTAATTATTTCACCTGCAATGGTAATTACAGGTACCGGTGGATCAATCTCTGTTTTATCCGTAATCCGGTACATTTCAAATGCCTCTAAACCCTCGGCTTCCGGCTGAGATTCATTTGTACAGTGTTGAAAGCCTAGAGTTTCCAGGTCGATAGCATCGGCCATTTGCTTTAAACTCAACATTGGGCTAATTGCCAAGTTACCAACCTCCTCATTCTGGCGGAGATCGAAAGGTATTTCACGCTTTGTTTCCATTGCTTACCTTTCTTTTTTTCCCTTAATGATAAACTCCTCCAGCTCCGATTTTAAAAAAACCAGCTTACCGAACCGCTTACGCCGTGGCAACCTATCTCCCATCTGGTAAATCGTTTGTTCCGCAATACCCAGAAATTTGGCGGCGGCCTTACGGTCTAAGATCTCCTCAGCGTTCGGGGCGGGAGTAGCACTTTCAATTAACTTACGCAACTCTTGAACCTCGCAGGTTAGCGAATAGACCGCCTGAGGGAGCTGCTCGAATGTGAATGTTTTTGTCATCATCTGAATTTAATTTTATGATGACAAAGAAATATGGTGATCTATAGGTGAAAAAGAGGTGGACTAGTGGTGAGATTGGTGATTTTGGTGATTAGCTTAAATCTTAGTCACCGAATAGGTGATTCTTCCTTTGTCGATCTCGTAATTGGATAAATACGTCGTGAATTTTTTGTTCGTTGTCGACTCCGATACGTTTGCGAATTGCTTATAGGCTGAATGAATATATCTGATCATAAGTTCACGGCTCTGTTTGCTCCGCTTAGGAAAGAACTTATTATATAAAATCGCAAAAGTTTTGCGAACAAACTCGTTAGGAAAACCGGTATAATTCACCTCTTGCACCACGTCAGGCATCCTCTGCTCACGGATCAAGAAATGCACATCCTCTATGACCCCCAAGAATATCTCAGATTTAATCTTCTCGTTCCGGTTCCACGAACCGCTAAGTGGCTGTAAAATATTCTCAACTGACTCCTTGGTATCCTGAACTTTAGAAATCACCTGCCCGGCGGCAAAATCTCTAGTTTCGATTTCTTGGTTAGTGAGAACTGCTGGCGGTGTTGGCAAGATATCCCTCGACATAGAAAAGTTCAAAAAATCGATCTTTCTTAGCAGAACAAGTCGCTTTATCGTCAGACGGCATATGTTGGTAAGCTCATCGCCTTCTAAATGGTCGATTGTATTTGCTAATAACTTGAACGCCTTTCCAAACTTATCAGAATCACGTAGAACACTATCGATGATCAAATTGCCATGAACTATAGATTTATAGTCGTTCATAGCTTTCTGCAATTCGCGACTGAATACTTGGTTGGTTGCCGTTGGAAACGCCTCAATCTCCGCCTCAATTAAATCCTTATACTTATCAAATTCGTAAGCAGCTTGGTTTACCATCGACGTAACGAGTTCATCCACGTTTGTAAACTTTGTTTGAGAAGCTGGATTTGCAATTATCTTAGATAAGAATATTTGTTCGTTACTGCGCTCATCGTCAAAATACCTTTCTGTTAGGGAATTATCGCCTAGGTTTTTTAATGTGATATCAAACGGCAGATACCGCCGCATATAAACTTGAAAACTTCCAGTTTCTTCTGGATAATAGATTCTTAACAATTGTAACAGCTCTGAGATAGCATCTGCTACGACATGAGCTACTTCTTTGGTATTGGCGTAAATGGTCGCATAATCGTCAAATCCCTCCTGTTCAAGCTCTCGTAGTCGTGCTTTAACTTTTGTTTCAACATGTGGCTCCTCAATTAACAATTCTTTCAAATTCGAACTCAAATATGCTTTACCTGTTACCCTGTCATGCAATATTATCGCTTCCGCCTCCTTCGCTAATTTAAACCGCAACTTCCCAAGTTCACGTGTGATCGCCTCGGTGACTTTATCAAGATTAATACAGGCTCTTCTTGTTTTGATGAGGAATTCGTGATTCATTTTTATTATAGTAGAGCATTCAAATACATTCTTGTTTTTTCATCGTCAAACGACCCTAGATAGGCTTGCGTCGTGCTAATATTTTGGTGTCCAAGCGATTGAGAGATAAAGGCAATAGGCGCTTCACTTTGAAGAAGAATAGTAGCAAAAGAATGTCGTGCCGCGTATGTACTCACGTCGGTATCAATTTCTAACAGCTTCGCAATGGCTCTCATGTGCTGATTGGTCATTTTGATAACCTGCGATACAGTTATTTTCTTTTGCTGTTCGGTCATGCTCGCGTTGAGGAAGGGAAATACAAAGGAGTCCGGCTTGTTATCCGTTGCATATCGGTTTATCACCTCCCAGCTTTCAGGGCGCAGCGTAACACGAATACGGGATTGATTTCCCTTCCGAGTTCGTGCCGTTTTCTGTCTGATAAACGTCAGGGAATTTTCCTTACGGTCAATATCCTTCCACTTGATACTGCAGATATCAGTGATATTCATCCCGTTACTCAAATAAGAGAATACCCATAAATCCCTACCCCGCTGTTGAAAAGAATTAGGCTCGCATTGAAAGCCGATAATCTTTAAAACATCGTCCTTCGAAAGTGCTTTCTTGAGATTGGATCCAGCGGGAATTGTATATCCGTGTTTGCCGAAGGGATAGCAATCTGGACTTACCAACTTGTGGCTAATAACGTCGTTGAAAACAGACCTCAACTGTCTACAATAGATACCCACCGTAGTCAGCGTTGCAGGTGACGCAGTGGCCGGTAATTCGCCTTTTTTAAGGTTTACCTTTTTAGGAGCCCTTCCGTAATTCAGCATCCATTGCTCGTACACCTTCAAAAACTGCGGCGTAATATGCTCAAACCTTAGTACTACATCCGATTTGACCGCGTTGCGACGGCTTGGCTTCGGAATATCCAAAAACTCCTTTCTCTGATCATCATCAAATGAATCGATAAAACGTGCCAGCGAGATTCCGGCATCCTTGTAACTTGCCGCAGAGCCGAGACGCTTATCGGAAGTTAAGATAGCTGCCTTTTCTTGAAGTTTCTTCATCACGTTATTGGGATCGGTGTGAGCGGGATGTACCTCCACCTTTCCAAATTTTTCAAATGCTTCGCGAAAAACATCGAAATCGAAATTAGCGCCTAAGCGTTTAGTTATTCTTCTGGCGTAAATCACATACCCTTCCGCAACACCTTCCCGAAACTTGGCAGGGTCATTCCATAGCTTTGTCCAAAGCTCTAAAAAATCCTCATCCTTTATCTTCCCATCCGGCGCAGCTTTGTCTACGTTCTTTTTCAGCCGCTCCCAGGTCGAGGGGTCAACTTTACAGCCAGTAGTAAAGTAACGTTGGGTACGCTTGAACGTGACGCAAAGTTTAATGGTGTTATTATCTCTTCGCTTATCAAAATACAAATTGACGGTTGCCTGCTGCATGATTGTACTGCACTCTGCTTTATGAACAGTACAAAGTGCAGTACAAATATAGGAAATCAACCACAAACTAGCAGTAAACAGCAATATAGATACTGACCTATATTGCTGACTGTCAACCCTTATAAATAGACATCCAAAGATTCAACATAACTAGGAATAGCGTACACTTTGTGACTCATAATCAGTAGGTGCCTGGTTCGATTCCAGGTGGGCCCACATTGAAAAGCACTTAGCAGCAATGCAAGGTGCTTTTTTTTGTTTAGGGGCGGCTCATTCGGTTAGAGGACCGCGCGGCGGCCGCTGTTCCACGACGGCAGTTCCACTGGGGCTCATAATCAGTAGGTGCCTGCGGTTCGCCGATGCGATTCGATTCCAGGTGGGCCCACATTGAAAAGCACTTAGCAGCAATGCAAGGTGCTTTTTTTGTTTAGGGGCGGCTCATTCTATTCGATTCCAGGTGGGCCGTTCTCCCTTCTTCTCCCCTCAACCTCTCTCCAAAAATTTCGAACAGACACAGTATTCATTGTCAGCGACTTGACAGAAAAGTTTCTAAAATAGATCGGCCCGATAGCATATTTCTAAAAAAAAATGTAGAAAAATTTAGGGATTGGAACCTGAAAGGGAACCTTAGGAGATAATTTCAGAATCAGATGTCTTATACAGATCCAACCGACGAATTGCTGGTTGATTTACTGAAAAGCGATGATGCCGATGCCTTCAAGATAATCTATCAGAGGTATTGGCGGCAGCTTTATAGTTTTGTATACCAACAAATTGATTCCAAGGAAGATACAGAAGAAATTGTCCATGACCTGATGCTGAGTCTTTGGCAGAATCGCGGGCATTCTCAGATCCAGCACCTGAGGATTTATCTTTTCATCGCCGCACGGAACCTGACAAACAAATTCATCAAGTCTCAGATCAATCTGCGAAAATACCGGGAGTACCAGCTTTTACATCAGGTTTTTGAGTCTATTGACTCCGACGAGATTTTTAATGTAAATGACCTATCGACCGCCATTGAAAGCGTGCTGAAAAAGATGCCGGAAAAAACGGCGACCATATTCCGGATGAGCAAGATCGACGAAATGCCTGTCAAAAAAATCGCTCTGAAAATGGATCTCACAGACAAAGCCGTCGAGTATCACATTACCAAGTCCCTGAAAATGCTCCGGCAGCATTTGCAGGGCTTTCACTCAGATAATTAATCTCCCGGTTCGATGACACATCATGAATTTGATATCCTTTCGGAGAAATACCTCGCGGGAAATTGCTCGCCGGAGGAAATCGCTATGCTGCAGAAATGGTCCGACCTGCATTTCGCGCAAAGTGATGCGAACCGCCCATTCGCAGCGGAGTCGGAGGCTATGGAGACGGAGCAGTTGTTATGGGACAAAATTCAGTCCGATGCGCTGGTACCCACGAAACGGCTTTGGCTACATAGCAAATGGCTTTGGGCCGGTGTGGCAGCCTCATTTACATTGCTGATCTCGGTTCTTTATTTTACCAGGGAAGTCGGCCCGCTACCCGCATCCCGAATGTCCATTCAGGGAATTGAAACCAAGAATATTGGCCATTCGCAGCATAAGGTCACTTTGCCGGATGGCAGCCTGGTCACATTGGCTGAGAATGCGAGTATCGTTACGGAAGAAAATTACGGAAAAGGAACGCGGACCGTTTATTTGACCGGGGAAGCATTTTTTGATATCAAACGCAATACCAAAATGCCTTTTCTGGTGCATACCGGCGACCTCGTTACGGAGGTATTGGGAACCAGTTTCCGGATCAAGCCTCAAAGCGGCAGCACAACCATCGAGGTATCCGTCAAATCCGGACGGGTTTCAGTGTACGCAACGGATCCTGCCAACGGAAGGAAGAAAAACGGGGTGATCATTACACCGAATCAGAAAGTGCTTTATGATACCAAAAGCAAGACCATCCGGCAGGATATTGTCGACGCGCCGGAGGTAATCCTGCCGCATCCGACGATTTCGGACTTCCAATTCGAAGAAGCAACGATCCAGAAAGTTTTGACGATGATGCAAAACGCATATGGGGTGGAGATCCTGGTCGGCAATCCTGTGTTGGAACAATGCGCTTTTACCGGTGATCTGAATGGGCTTTCGATGTACCGGCAGCTGGATATGGTTTGCGGCGTCGTGAATGCGGAGTACGAGATTCGCGGAACGACCATTTTTGTGTCGGGAAGCGGATGTAATGCAACCCGTTAATGCGAAGTTCCAGAGAATGCAAGACTTATCATCCGATATCCGCGCAGCGACCAGGACTTTTTTTTGAAATCATAAACCAATGATCAAACCCCGTTAACATACAGATAACATTGAATGATCAATTTTGTAACCTTTATTCACTTAAACCCAGTCCGATTTGATTTAACATAATTCCTAAACCCACTAAAAATTGCCCGAAAAATGAATAAGCCGACAATGCGTCAACATTGCCGGCTTCTGAGAGTACATCACTCAAACGTCAATTTGAGGCCATTGATACCAATGGATATGTACCTGTTTAGAGTCGTGTCAAAACTTAAACTTTGCTAATTTATGCACAAAAAATTACAGATTCCAGCCCTGGCATGGAGCGCAATGAAAATGTCATTTCACCAAATTCTCATCATTTTACTTTTTTGCGGATTCTCCTACGCCCATGAAGCCGAGGGCCAGGAAATACTAAGCAAACCCGTTTCTCTGGAAATGGAGAATGTTAAATTGAAAAAGGTACTTCTGTCGATCGAAAGTCAGACAAATGTGCGCTTTGTGTACAGTTCAAGTGCGGTTGATATCAATCAAAAGGTGAATATCAGGGCCACAAACAGAAACCTGGACGCCATTTTGAAGGAGCTTCTCAAACCGATATCCGTCAGTTACGTAGTTTCTGAAAACCGGATTTTACTTAAAAATGAAAAAAAGGAAGAAAAAACACCCCCGGCCAGCCCGACGGGATCCATTCAATACACGCTGGACCAAACCCTGACAGGAACGGTGGCCGACGAAACGGGAGCTGGTTTACCAGGGGTTAGTGTTTTGATAAAAGGTACCCAGCAAGGAACCACAACGGATGTGAATGGGAAATTTCAGATTTCAACGCAGACTGATTCCGACATTCTGGTTTTTTCATTTGTAGGCTACCTGACCGAGGAAGTAGTTGCCGGTAACAGAACAACCCTTGACATAACGCTAAAACCGGATACCAAAGCATTGGAAGAAGTAGTGGTGGTGGGTTATGGAACACAAAAGAAAGTGAACCTGACCGGCGCACTGTCCATGCTGGACATGAAGACCAAAGAAAATACCCCGATCACCAACGCCAGCCAGGCCATGCACGGTGTATCCGGATTATGGGTCAATCAGGCCGGCTCGCGTCCGGGAGCAGACAATGCTACTATACGGATCCGGGGGGTAGGAACAACCAATAACAGTAATCCGCTGGTTTTGGTAAATGGGATGGAGTACGACATGAATGAAGTGAATCCCAACGACATTGAAAGCATTACAGTACTAAAAGATGCTTCCGCGGCTATTTACGGATCGCGCGCTGCGAATGGTGTTGTTTTGATCACGACCAAAACAGGAAAAGTCGGAAAAAGCAAAATCAATTACAACTTTTCGCACGGTATCCAAAGTCCGACGATGATGCCCGATGTGATCTGGGACCCGATCCAGTATATGCAGCTTAAAAACCAGGCATTACGCAATGAAGGCAAAACGGTAGTGGATTATTCGGATGCTCAGATTGAGCAGTATAGAACCGGCATGGCCACCAATCCATACGCCTATCCGAATATCAACTGGTTTGATCTTGTCATGAAAAACGGTTCGTTGGACCAGCATCACCTTCAGTTCTCCGGAGGTTCCGAAAAAATGCTGTACAACTTGTCTCTCGGATACATGGACCAGAAAGGTGTGCTGATCGCCAACGATAATGCGAAACGCTATTCGGTCGATCTGAACCTGTCCTCGCAAGTGGCCAAGCGTCTCCGGGTGGGGGCCAATATCATCGCCAATTACAGAAAATCGACCGAGCCGGCCGACGGAACTGGCGGATATTTCACATCACTGATGCGGGTGTTACCGATTTTTACACCTTATCTTGAAGATGGTCGTTACGCAAACGTTGCTTTCAGAACACCCGGAAGAAATTCGATCGAAAATCCCATGAAACTGGTCAAAGAGGGATATCGCAAACCTACTGTTCAGCGGATTTTTGCCAAACTTTTCGCCGATTACACGCTTCCGTTCGACATTAAATACAGTATCAACCTGGGAATTGACAAGCTTGATAATGTGGAAAGGCGTTTCAATTCGAGGGTAAATACGTACGATCCGCTGACCCTGGCCGCTATGACATACGGGCAGACGGTGTCTTACAATGGCAATAAAAGCAACTTGAATCTCAATTTCTTTCAGACTCTTTCTTGGGAAAAAACGTTTTCGGCCCATCATCATGTGTCTGCTTTGGCGGGAACGAGCTACAACGATTTTGACAACAGCGAGTTCACTGCCAGCATAGAAAACCTTGCTGGCAATACGCTAACCGATTTGAATGCGAGTTCTCTGAATCCCGTGATCGCTGGCCTTGTTACCCGCGACAAGCTTACTTCCTTTTTCGGAAGAGTGAATTATGATTTCAAGGAAAAATACCTGCTTGAAGCGGTGATCAGGTACGATGGTTCTTCACGTTTCGGTCAGGACAATCGCTGGGGTGTTTTCCCGGGCCTTTCTGCCGGATGGCGTATCGATCAGGAAAGTTTTTTCGATATGCAGTTTATCAATCTGTTGAAACTTCGTGGATCGATCGGAAAGCTGGGTAACCAGGCTGTGCCGCTTTACAGCTATCTCAATGTCGTGAACCTGGGCAGTGATTATTCATTTGGAAATGTACTTCAGCCCGGCGCAGCCACAACGTCATACAACGATCCGAATATTTCGTGGGAAACTACAACCACTTATAATGCAGGTCTGGACGTGGAAGCATGGTCGGGAAAGCTATCCGGTGAGTTTGAAGTTTTCAAGAAACGGACATCCGGCATTTTACGTCAGGTAGCCATTCCTTCGCAGGTAGGTGCGCTGACGGGCCCCCAAAGAAATATCGGTGTTGTGGATAACAAAGGGTTTGAGGTTACTCTGAGCCACAGAAACCGGATTGGTGATTTCAAATACGATATCCGTACCGGAGTTAGTTATGTCAAAAATAAGATCGTTGATCTGAATGGAGAAACGGTGATCACCGGAAGAAGGATTTTGAAAGAAGGATACGCATTGGATGCCTACTACCTGCTTCAAAGCGAGGGAATTTACCAGACTCAGGAAGAAGTAAACAACAGTGCAAAAGTAAGCAGCGCCGTCAAGCCAGGTTATCTCAAATACAAGGATGTTGACAACAGCGGCACCATCAACGGGGATGACCGGGTAATTACCGGCTCGTCGATTCCAAAGTGGAATTACAGTTTCGCGATCAATCTGAGTTACAAACAATTCAGCCTGAACACGTACTTCCAGGGCGTACAGGGAATCAACATCTACCCGACCGCCAATCTTGCCTATCCTGTAAACAATGGGGCCGGATTAACGAAAGAATGGGCGACCGATTCCTGGACACCGCAAAATACAGGTGCAAGATTGCCGATCCTGACTACGCCCCAGGGTGCGTCTGAAAATTACCAGAATTCGACAGCCTGGCTCAGAAGCGGATCGTATCTGCGTGCGCAGAACATTCAGCTTAACTATGCTTTTCCTGAAAAATGGCTTTCCAGAGCTTCCATCAGCAAGCTGAACCTGTTCGCCAACATTCAGAACTTTTTCACTTTTTCAAAGTATAAAGACTCTGACCCAGAACGGAATATCACGGCGGATACACTTTACGACTATCCAATGCTGAAGACAATGAGCTTTGGCCTGAACGTTACTTTCTAATCCCACTTTTTAAAAAGACATTATGAAAAAGATAATCTGCGTTTTTACTCTCAGCTTATTCATAGCCGGTTGCGGGAACGACATATTGAATGTTTCGCCGAATGACCGTTACACCGAGGATTCCTTCTGGACCTCTGAATCCAATGCGACGATGGGCCTCACAGGTTGCTATGCAGTTTTGCGCACCGACGGGCTGTTTGGCGGAACCGCGACTCCGCTCTGGGAAGAAACAGCAACTCCTAATGCCTATAATTACGATAATTCAGGAGGCTGGAATGTGATTGGGGCGGGTACTCAAACTGCCAGCAATTCGGCGATCATCACCAGCCGATGGGACGACAGCTACCGGGGCATCGGGCGTTGCAATACGCTTCTTGCCAAAATTGATGCCGTGTCCATGGATGCCGCATTAAAAAACCGGATGAAAGGTGAAGCGACGTTTTTGAGAGCATTGTATTATTCGACACTTGCTACCTATTATGGCGGCGTGCCTTTGATCCTGGATCAACCTGACCCGTCTACCCAGTCGGAACTGCCGAGAAATACACGTGAGGAAGTAGTGCAGCAGGTGCTGAAAGATCTGGATGTGGCCGCCGCCGCATTACCGGTGAAATACACCGCAGCAACCGACAATGGAAGAGCTACCAAGGGTGCCGCATTATCTTTAAAAGCGAGGGTATTGCTTTTTGAGGCAAGTCCACTGGTAAATACTTCCGGCGATCCCGCCAAATGGAAGCTGGCTGCCGACGCTGCCAAAGCGGTTATGGATCTGGCTGGAACAGGTTACGCACTGTATGCGAACTATCGCAATTTGTTTCTTCCCGCCAATGACAACAGCGTGGAGTCGATCTTTGACGTCCAGTTCATGGCGCCGCAGCTGGGAAGTTCTTTTGACCTGATCGGTCGCCAGTATAACACCAATGCACCCGTGCGCGACCTGGTGGACGCATACCTGATGAAAGACGGACTCCCACAAGCTACATCGCCGTTGTATGATGCTGCAAACCCGCACGCCAACCGCGACCCGCGTATGTACCAGACCATTGTGTACCCGGGCGATACTTTCCAGGGTGAGCTGGTAACACCGGCCAGGTTTGTAGTGACCGGATACGGGACCAAAAAATATACCATTTACGACAAAGAAGCCAACAGTAACAACCTTCAAGGCGGGCGGTCGGACATCAATTATATGGTAATCCGCTTTGCGGATGTGCTGCTGATGTATGCGGAGGCTCAAAACGAAGCTGCCGCTGCCCCGGACGCATCGGTTTTGGAAGCTGTGAACAGAGTACGAGTGAGAGCAGGTATGCCAACCGTTGCCGCTGGAAAAACAAAGGCCGAAATGAGGGAAATTATTCGTCTGGAACGTCGGGTTGAATTCGCTGGCGAGGGCTTGTATTACACGGATATCCGCAGATGGAAAACGGCCGAGGTAGTACTTAATGCACCCATCCTGACTTACGCTGCCAAACCGATCATGACGCGCACATTCAATGCGCAGCGTGACTACTGGTGGCCGATCCCGGATGTGCAGCGTGACAGAAACCCTAAACTGGAACAAAATGCCGGATACTAGTATCGGACGCGTTACGCGATTGGGGCGATTGGCGCTGAAATGCCTTGTTCTGATCACTGTATTTGCTGCGGCTTTTCAACCTTGCCTTGCTCAGGGTAAAAAAAGAATTCCGGAAAGCTGGAAGCTGGGAACAGCTTCCGGCCTTTTCCCGGATTTTACTCCGGGGACATTACGGGAAGTAAAAAAAAGCGGCATTGAACATATGGAGCTCAACTGGAAGGCTGAGCTCGTTAATGGTACACCGGCCGACCGGCTGACCTTTGCAAAGAACCTGTACCGCGACGCCACCAAAGCAGGCATCCTGATCTGGTCGACCCATATCCCTTACGGCAAAAAACTGGATATATCCGAAACCGATCCAGAAAAAAGACCGGCCATTTTACGGGATGTGAAAGAGTATATCGACCTGGCAATGGAAATGAAGGTCAGGCAGATTGTGATCCATCCGAGTACCGAGCCCATCGCAGATTCGGTGCGTGCGTCGAGGATCCAGGCCTGCCGGGAATCGTTGAAAGAACTTGCTGCTTACTGCCGGTCAAAAGGTGCTTCGCTGAACCTGGAATGCCTCCCCCGCACCTGCCTTGCCAACACCAGTAAGGAGATCCTGCAAATACTGGACGGGATTGATGAAGTGGGTATCTGTTTTGATTCAAACCATTTATTGAAAGAGACACCGGAGGATTTTGTAAAAGCGGTGAACAAGCGGATCCGGACAGTTCACATTTCTGACTATGATAATGTAAATGAGCGCCATTGGTTGCCAGGAAAGGGAATCATCGACTGGAACAAAGTGATCTCGGCACTCGTCGAGGTCGGCTACAAAGGATCTTTCATGTACGAGGCTGTCAAGAAGGCTGACAACGATTACAGCTTTAAAGATTTAAAGCCAAATTATGAATCTTTGAAAAAAGCATGGATAAATTAATAGTAACTATTTTATGAGAAAAAGAAACGTCCATTATTTTACCAAACTTACCTGCTCACTCGGTATCGTCATCCTGGCGGCTTGCGCTGCGTTGGCACAATCCATTCCGCCAAAGTCATTTCTGGTTTGCGGTGACAGCAAGATCCTGATCGTGGATTACAACAAATCCCGGGACAGCATTCCCGAGGTCATATGGAGCTGGGACGCACATCTGGCAAAAGATCTTCCGGATGATTTCAGAAACAGGAAATTCAATTCCACCGATGATTGCAAGTCCATTAATAATGGAAAGCAAATACTGATTTCTTCTTCGTCGGGAGCAATTGCGATCATTAATGTTTCGGATAAAAAGGTGGTATTCTATGCCGAAGTACCAAATTCCCATTCAATTACATTACTCCCCGGCAACAAACTGGCAGCTGCCGCCTCCACGCATGCGAATGGAAATAAGATCATGCTTTTTGACATCAACAAATCCGACAAGGCGCTTTTCACAGACAGTCTGTATTCGGCGCACGGTGTTGTCTGGGATGCCAAAAGAAAGAGCCTGTTCGCTTTGGGTTTCGATGTTTTACGGGAATACAAAATAGTCGACGGGAAAAGTCTCAGCTTGAAAGCACATTGGAAAATCCCCGGCGAGGGCGGGCATGAGCTGGGCATGACTTCGGATGAAAATACCCTTTTTGTAACTGAGCATCATGGTGCCTGGATTTTCAATCTGAATGACCACCAGTTTACCAAGATCAATGGTTTTCCGGATGCCGAAAATATCAAAAGTTTAAACCGCGATCGTTCCGGCCAGTATATTTTCACGATTCCCGAAAAAAGCTGGTGGACCTACCATGTACGTTTTCTGATACCGCAACGCAGTTTTGCCTTCCCGGATATGAAAGTCTATAAAGCCCGCTGGTTTTATCAGTAGATCGTTTTACTAGCAATTGAGAAAAGCCGGGAGCTGAAACTTTAAGATTTCGGCTCCCGGCTTTTTTAGCTGGCGGAATCGCGGGTTACATTTTATGCAGCTCCAAGCAAAAAACAGAGACACCCCAAAAAGAAGTGCCTCTGTTGCATGGGATAATTTTGTTGATCAGGCTGTAAATGTGAATGCTTTTCTAAGTAATTCCAGACTTTTCGGAACGGAGGTTTTCGCGTCTTCCTTTCCCTCCATTTCAAGAGAAACAAATCCTTTGTAGTTCGCTTTCTGGAAGATCTTGCCGATGCGCGTATAATCCATTTCCTTGTCGTAGAAAGTACCGCCGCCGTAATAGGTCTTGGCTTGTACGATCGTCGCATAAGGCGCCAGTTTTTCGAGCCCGGCATAGGGTTCTCCGACGAAATTTCCGGTATCTACATTCAACCCCATGGAAGGCGAGCTTTTGAGTGCGTTGTACATTCGCAACAGATAATCGATGTTCGATGAAAGTCCCCAGTGATTTTCCAATGCGAGCACAATCCCTTCTTTTTCTGCATAAGCCAGGCATTCGCCCATGCCGTCGATCGTCCATTTGATGCCATCTTCATCGGTATAACCTTCAATGGGAGGCTCGATACCCGTTTTATAATAGTCTCCCTCGCGCTTGTTTTTAACAGTTCCCCACGAACCTGTGTTCATCCGCACGCACGGAATTCCCATTTGCGAGGCCATGTTAATGCATTTGTAAGTATGCTCGATATCCGTCTTTCTTTTCGCGACATCGGGTTGAAGAAAGTTCTGGTGAATGGAAAGTAACGGCAACGAAAGTCCATTATCAAATGCCAGTCGTCTCAGCTTGTTCATGTAGCTCACCGACTCCTCTTCCATCGAGCGATGCAGGATTTCGACTCCGTCAAAACCAATGCGCGCCGCATCTTCAATCACTGTTGCTAACGGGTATTTTGGACCTCTGAGCGGCCAGTAAGAATAGGTGGACACAGCGATCGGCAATCTTCGGGTCACCGCAGGTGCAGCAGCGACCGGCTTCGCACCGACCAGCGAACCAGTCAATAATGCAGATCCGAGCAACGAAGATTTTTTCAGCCAGTCCCGTCTTGAGCCCGAAGTTTCAGGAGTCGTAGAGTTTTCCATAGTAAGGTGGTTGGTTAGTATTCGATCTTCAATTTAGCCGGATATTCGATCAGTGAAACTTTTATTCAAGGAAAATCTTTCAGGCTGGCCCAAAGTATATTTCATTTACAACCAACATTATAAAATCACCATAATGTCCGGGCCGGGCTTGTCTCTTTTTTCGAGATATTCCCAGGCAACAATGTCTTCCTCCGGATAAATATTGCCGGTATCCTCCGGCCCCTCGTCGCCGATTGCCTCAACAAAAGCTTTTGAGCCTTTTTTATAGACTCCTTCTCTTGGAATGCCATTTATATCCGTAAACAGTACAAGCGACTGGTCTTCCGGGAGTATTTTGTTTCTCATGATATGGTGATTAGTTAGTGATTTGGGTTAAAAATTAAAGCTTTTCGCAAACCGGATAAAATTGGTCCAGTCATAAACCTTCATATTATGCTCGCCTTCACGGTTATGATATGCCATCGGCGCTTTTGGAAAAGGCTGATTGATCCCAGGTGGAGTTGCCGGAAGTTTCGATTTTTTACCATACAATGCATATACTTTCTCAGCATGCTTCATTGCCAGATATGTTCCTGTCGGATCGGCCCAAAGGTCTTTTGACGCATTGGTCGCATAAATCGGCCTCGGCGCGATCAGTGAAATGAGCATATGCTGGTCCACCGGAAGCTCATTTTCATTGTTGTTAAACTTCTTATAATTGTTGTTGAACCAATGCGGAAATGTGTCGTTGATCCTGGCGATCCGCTCACCAAATTGTCTGCGCGCCAATGCAGCGCCGGTATTTCCCGAGCAATTGGTAACACAGGCTGCAAACCGCTGATCCTGCGCAGCCGCCCACAAAGAAGCTTTTCCACCCCGCGAATGACCGACCACGATCACCTTTTTGGCGTCAATCTGCGCGTCTTTTTCAAAATAATCCAGCACCCGGCTCGCGCCCCATGCCCAGGCTCCGATCGCCTTCATGCCATTGTCTGCTTCGAGAAGTTCGGGGTACATCCGCAGGACACCATTCATGTAGGTTTCCTTTTTGTCGGGCGCCAGATCGCTAACATGAAATGCCGCAATTGCGTACCCACTATCTATGACCATTTCGGCAGGCCAGAACTCACTTTTTGTCTGGCGCGTGGCATCCGTATTTTCCTGCCCGCGGTTATTGATCAAAACGAATACCGGCGATTTTCCTTTTCTTTTATTCGGGATAAACAATACCAGATTGATCCTCACAGACTTACTGTTTTTATAGACCAAAATAGCAACTTCTTTCAAAGTTGCATTACCGCCCATCGCCTTCCGGTTTTCATTCGTAATGGAGTGTGAGATGCTGTCAAATGCAGCGGGCATCCGACCATAAATGTGATCCTCAAAAAGCCTCAGTATCTCCGGACGCCGGGTGGCTTCCCACGTTTTTCTGTCACGTACTTCCTTGCCGGAAACGGTTTTTAAAACCTCCGGTAAAACATACGACGGCACTTTGGACTCATCATAATTCTGCGCGATTGTGACGGTTGAAGATGTGGTAAAAAGAAAAAGTGCAAGGACGGTTCTGAGCATAAAAAAGTGGTTTCCTGATATCTATTTCAGAAAAACCATCTCCGGTTACTTATTTACTGACTTTCTAGCTTCTAAAAAAGTTGGCTTGCAGAACAGATACTTTTTCAAAAGGTTCAGTCTAGATAGAAAAGGACTTAAACCAAGACACACCTGAATGAAAAAAATTTGCTTATCCATTCTTACTCTCATTTGTGGAAATCAGGCGATCGCCCAAAACGTAGATTACAGCATCCCACTCTACACGAACCAGACTTTCACTAAAACCGTCGACCCGGCATTACCCGTCGGAAGTATCCCGGGTAGCGGAAACGTCTCTTCATCCGGGGGCGCAACGTATTCCATTCCCATTGCCGTTCCTCCCGGCACAAATGGCACCGCCCCGGCGGTTTCGATTGATTATCATTCCCCTGCCAGTAATGGTACTGCTGGCTTCGGCTGGAACATTTCGGGATTATCGGCGGTCAGCCGGTCGGGACAAACGATCTACCATCATGGGCAGGTTACCACACTTGATTTGACGGACAAAGACCGTTTCACCTTGGACGGGCAAATGTTAATGGGCTTATCAGGGGTTTATGGTGCAAATGGCGCGACGTATGGAACGGAGCGTGAGGATTTTTCCGTCGTTACCTCAAACGGCACCAGCGGCACCGGACCTACCTGGTTTAAGATCGTAACCAAAGATGGTACCGAAATGGAATACGGCAACACTGCCGATTCCAGGATTATGGAAGAGTCTAACACCAATGTTCTTTTCTGGCGAATAAACCGCATAAAATATCCCGACGGAAATTACATCGATTTTAAATACCTCTTCAATGACCGCGATTCCCGCATTGATGAAATTAATTACACCGGTAACACGGTAACCGGGCTTGCACCCTACAACAAAATCAAATTTGAATACAAGGTTAGGGCTGACATAAACGGGCAGTTTCTGGTTAATTCGCTCGTTACAAGTAAATATTTGCTGGATAAGATTTCGGTTACAGCAGAGGGCAGCATTTCCAAAAGCTATCAGTTCAAGTATAGCTGGGACAATATTAATTCCTATCTGCGAGAGGTGATTGAGTCCGGCTCGGACGGGAGTAGTTTGAACTCGACGATTTTCAAGTATGGGGATGTTCCGGTACCATTTCAAAATACAAGTGGTTCTAGTGGAAATTTTGCAGCAAATGATCCTTTTTTCGGGGATTTTAATGGCGATGGAAAAACGGATGTGATTACTGCTAAGTCAGTCAATTCTGGAATTCCCTACGTGAATTACCACGAATCGATGTCGGTCCATTTATCGCAACCCAACACGTCTACCTTATCGAACGGGGCGCCCATTGCATTAAGCCCGAATTACTCACTGATCAAGGGAGAAAAAATACCGAACGATTATAACATCCTTGCCGGAGATTACACGGGTGACGGACTGGACGACATTCTCACTTTGAAGGTCACCAATGCGGGTGCATATCAAAAGCTGGATAGCGTCATCATTTACGAAAGTATTAATGCAGGCCAGGCCTTTACAAAGCATCGCAGGAGTGTTCAACCTAATTTTTACAAAATTCACCCCAAAGCCAATTATTTCTTCCCGGGCGATTTTGACGGCGACGGAATCAACGAATACATCACTATTCTCGGCAATGAGCTAAACAATTACCTTCCTTTTCTATGTACCAATTATATTCAGGGAGGGGCCTGCGGAAGTATCGGGATCAATGATGCAACCGGATTCCCGGTGGCCGATTGGGCTAATGCAGACAAAATCTATGTCCTCGATTTTAATGGCGATGGTAAGAGCGACCTGATGCTGATCAAGGATAACCTTTGCGAAATATTCACATTGGATGCCTACGCGGCCCGCCGTATTTACACCTCCAATTTCCCCACCAAAAATCACCTGGTTTACTTCGGGGATTTTAATGGCGACCGAAAAACGGATTTGTTACGAGAAGTTCACTGACGGATAATGCGGCCACCTGGATCAAAGCTTTATCCACCGGAGCCGGTTTTATACCCGCTACATTTAGCTGGGTGCAAATCCCGAGCATCACCAATGAATATTACAAAAATCACCACGTGAATCTGGCTGATTTCAATGCAGATGGAAAAACAGACATTTATCATGGAAAAAAGACAGCAGGTGTTTCTGCATCCAAACTAGATATCTATTACAGCAAAGGCGTAGAATTCTATACGGTTCAAAGTGATTTGCCTGAACCTGTTACTTCCTCCCCATCCTACGTGGCCGATATGGACGGAGACAGCCGGGCTGAAATAGTAAGCGTCGACTTTTTCAACTCTCCATTAAAACATTTTAAGTTCAAACCATCCGGTAAGGAAAATCTTATTCACAAAGTCGCCAATGGTTTGGGACACGTTACAACCTGGAACTACAAATCCATGGCCGATGGCGGAGACTTCTATGTAAAAGGAGCTGGCTCGGGATATCCTTTTAATAGCATCCAGTTGCCAACCTATGCCGTCTTTCAGTTTATTGGTCAAAATGGCGTTGGCGGGGAGAATATCATTCAATATAGTTACGAAGGTGCTAAAATGCACCGCGCCGGGAAAGGATTACTGGGATTTACAAAAATGTCCACATCCGATCTCGTCAGCGGCATTAAATCGGTTTCTGAAAATGAGTTCAACACCACGTATTACGTCGCTGCTACCAAGAAAAGCGGGACCTACTGGACTGCCGGGAATACGCTGATCAGTGAAAGTACCATAGTCAACGAATTTGTTCAACAAGGCGCAGCAGGTAGCAAACGGTTTCTGTTCAGGATCAAAAGCAGCACTGAAAACAGCGTTTTTGAAGGCCGAACGGCCAGCTCAGTCAATAATACCTTTGACAACTTCGGCAACGTTACCCAAAACACCGTCAGCAATAACAACATTGAAACGACAGTAACCACAACCGTTTATGGTGCATATCCCGGGGCAATTCCCAATAAACCCACCTCCGTAACCGTCAGCAAAACACGGAGCGGGCAAGCCGCCTTCGCCATTACGACCGGAATGGGATATAATAACCTTGGGCAGCTCACATCGAAAACGGATTTCTTCGGACTTCCGAAAAGCGTCAGCACCGTTCTTGAGTATCATCCTTTGGGCAACCTGAAAAAGTCAACCGTTACACCTTCCGGACTGGCTGCACGAGCTACATCTGCAGTTTATGATACCAAAGGACGTTACGCCGAATCGACTGTAAATGAATTAAACCAGGCATCCACAGTCACGTATGATCCCAAATGGGGCAATCCACTGACCGTCACCGGCATCGACGGACTTAAAACCAGTTTTACTTATGATGCATTCGGCAGGGCAACCACCACCGTGTATCCCGAAGGATACACCGTCACGAATGCGTACGGCTGGGATATTGCGAACGGAGCGGTCTGGTTTAATTTGGTAACGCATCCCGGCAAGCCGGATGTGAAAACCTGGTTTGACGTTTTGGGAAGGGAAATTAAAATAGAAACCGAAGCATTTCCCTCCGGATGGACCACGCAAACCACTTCGTACGACAACCGCGGCAATGTCGCTACTTCGACCCAACCGGTGAAATCCGGGGAACCAGTGCTCACCACCACCAATTCCTACAATGCGGCTGATCCCTTCAATCGTTTGACCGCAACATCCAATGCATTAACCAGCAGCACTTTATCCTACACATACAATGCGGGGATATTAACGACGACCAGCACGACATCGGGCCAGTCGGCTTCAACAAGTACCGATGCAACCGGCAAAACGGTTAGCGCAACGGACAACGGCGGCACACTGAGCTACACGTATTTCAGCCACGGCGGTCTTAAGGAAGTAAGCAATGGCGCAGTCATCACCAGCAGTCAATACGACGTGCACGGACCCCAAACTTCCCTAACCGACCAGAATGCCGGAACGACTACCTATGATTACGATGCGCTGGGGCAGCTCACGTCACAGACCAATGCGAACAGCAAAACCCACACCATGCAGTACGACCTGCTGGGTCGAATGTTCAACAGGAATGGGCCGGAAGGCATAACGGTAAATGAGTATTATCCGTCGGGAAGCGGCGCGTCCACCAACCAGCTCAAAAAAGTAACCGGCTTTTCAGGCGACGTGGAAGAGTTTACCTACGACAACTTTGGCCGGCTGCAGACTGCCAAGCAAACGGTAGATGCCACCGTATTTACAACGACTTATGGCTATAACAGTTATGGCGACGTCACATCGGTACTTTATCCTTCCGGTTTCGCAACAACCCATGGATACGATGCGAACGGGTATCCCACAACCATCAAGAATGCGAATGGGTCGGTAACACTTTACACCAATACAAACCTGAATGGGCTGGGACAAAACACCGCCTATTCATTGGGTAACGGCAAATCTTCGACGATCACGTACCATTACGGAATCCCCAAACAGTTCACGACAGCTGGCGTTCAAAACCTGGAACTGACCTGGGATTATGCGAAAGGGAATCTCAACAAGCGAAAGGATTACGTAAAAAACAAAGAAGAAAGCTTCACCTATGATAACCTGAACCGCCTCCTAAGTGCGACCGTTTTGGGAAAAGCCGCCCAGACAACGACTTACCAGCCATCGGGAAACATCAGTTCCAAAAGCGACGCGGGGCAGACATTCAGCTACCACCCGACAAAACCCAATGCGCTGACAGGCGTGGCCTCCCCCACTACCGCCATCCCGATTTTGACCCAGGACATTACGTACACGGCATTCAACCAGCCCGAAAAACTGACCGAAAACGGTTCGGGGCAACCTTACGAACTAACCTATACGTACGGCGCCGATTACCAAAGGCTGAAAGGCGTAATGAAAAAGAATGCAGCACTTATCAACACCCACTACTATTTCGGCTCGTATGAAAAAGATGTAACACCCGGCATTGCCGATAAACATTTGCATTACATCAGCTCCCCCGCGGGGATGATCGCTATCGTGATCCGCGAAAATGGTGCCGACCAGTATTACTATACCTATACCGATCACCTTGGATCATTGCTGACATTAACTGCCTTCAACGGTACCGTTATCCTCGACCAGAACTTCGACGCCTGGGGCAGGCTCCGCAACCCGACCGACTGGACGTTCGTGAATGTGCCTGCGCCCACCAGCTATCTATATCGCGGCTTCACGGGTCACGAGCATTTGACAAATTTCAATCTGATCAACATGAATGGCCGGATGTATGATCCGGTGGTGGGGAGGGTGCTGAGTGTTGATAATTATGTACAGAATGCATTTGGGACGCAGGATTATAATCGGTATTCGTATGCGAAGAATAATCCGCTGGTGCATACAGATCCGGATGGAGAGTGGGTGCATATTGTTATCGGTGCGGCAGTAGGTGGAGCTATTAATCTGGGATTAAAAGCCTTTCAAGGAAAAATACATAGTTTTAAAGACGGAGCGATTGCCTTTGGCATTGGGGCAGCGGCGGGTGCTATTACGGCTGCTACTGGTGGGGCGGCTTCTGTTATTGCTTCAACAGGCTCGGTAGCAGGTGCTTTCAGTTCGGCAGCAGTGTCCGCGGCTTCAACAGGATTTGCAGGCGGCTTTGTTGCAGGGGCTGCTGGTTCCGCATTAGGTGGTCTTGTCGAGGGAGTAGGCAATGCAGCCTATTTCGGGGATCCCTATTCTGCCAAAGATTGGGCAATCGGTGTTGCGAGCGGGGGACTTCTTGGTGGTGTTTCGGGTTATATCGCTGCGGATCTACAAGGCTTGAATCCTCTAAATGGGGCTTCCAAAGGTATTAGTGGTGCTTTCCCCGGTTTTGGAAAAACAACATATGTTAGAACCGCTGAGGGCTGGAAGCTTGCCGGTGGCTCTGGAGGAGATTTGAAATTTGTAAATGCAGAGTTGGGCGATGGCTCTGTTGTAAATTCTTTTGGTGGTGCTGCTAGTGGGGATGTTGTATCCTATGGAAGATCCTATCTTAATCAAGGAAGCAATTTCTTCAGCGGTGCTTCTTATTCTCCGAAAGTCATCCATCAAATGAACAAGATCGATGATGTACAACATGCATTTCCCCGAAGTGTAGATGGGTTCGCAGCCAAGTATGGTAACCTCGTCAGCCAAACTGGCGGAGACGGAAAGATTTACCAAAAGTTATCAATATCCGGAAGTTATAAAGGAAAGGTTGGAATATTTGAATATATTAAAAATTCATCAGGAGAAATTAATCACCGATTTTTCCATATATCTAAAATGCCTTAAATGATGAAAGAAACCTCCGACTATCTAAAATTTTTAAAAGAAAAAGGTCGCCCATTAAATCCGAGCTACTCCGAAAGTCTGGAGATTGCTCTTAACATCGAAGAATGTCTCACCGCCATTGATATACTTAACAGGGCTGACGTTCTTATTCTCGGTGGAGAAATTCTGACCGAAAACAATGGTCAGCTAATTTACGCAATACATAAATGGGGGTACGAATACAGCTACTTGAACTGGTCTGTTGACCGAAAGGAAGTTAATGAAAGTGTAAAAACGTATATTAGCGAAAGTCACAGAAAAGCCAGAGAATGCATTTTAGCCGCCAATGAGGTGGCTGATAGATTGAAAAATAAATGCTTTGTAGTGTTGGTGACAGAGTTGGGTTAGAATATAAGCATTCAGGTAGAATAAATTGAACAATAGGAACATTTTAAATCGGTACCAAGAATAAAATAAGATAAAAAGCACAACCACCTACTATGCCTATCTTAAATACAAAGGAAAACCACTTTCCGAAATTAACCCAGGAAGTGATGAAATTGCCTTAACCGTAGATGACGCGCTAGATGCCGTAACGTTATTACAAGGCACATCGACTGCAATTTTTGGTGGAGATATTCTGACAGAAAATAATGGTAATTTAATTTACGCCTATCAGCTGTGGGGAGAAGAGTATATCTATCTTAATTGGTATTGCGATCCACTTTCAGGTGAAAGTAAGAGCGCATATTCACAACGAAGCCACAAAATGGCAATTGAAAGTATCAAATTAGCTAATGACATTGCCGAGCATCTTAAAAACAAATGTCTTGTAGTTCTGGTAATTGACGTAAATGATTTGAATGAGGAAAAGGCAGAACAGTAGTTGTCTATGAACATGAACTACTTCTCAAATAGCTAATCACGACATTCTTTTTGAACGAATAGATAAATAATATGAAAAATATTTGATCGTCGATGCTTCCTTAAATGGAACCGGGATAAGAGATTATTATATTGGCGGCTATATCGATCCAGAAGATCTATTACTAAGCCCCCAGATCATGGAAAGCCTACAAAAATGGCTGATAAAATATGAAGAAGCTCATTTCAGCAGGTTTAACAATGACTTCATTGTATACGAACTCGATAAAGAGGGAAGAAATCGCTTCAAAGATTAAGAAAGAATCATTCGCTGTCAAAATGGAGTATTATTCTGATGCAAAAATGACGAGAGATCAAATACTTTAACAAAAAGGCCATAAGAACAAATTGCGATAAGGATTATATCTATCTGAAAAGGTTACTTGGCAGGAACAAATGCAGTACCTGAATAAGTAACAACCATACTCAGAAATAGTAGGAACTTAATTAACAAAAAGTTCTACTTTCCAATGTTCATGACAACAACTGAACAGATAATTGCCAGAATAAATAGCATTCTAGAGTCCAAAGAGTCCGTTAGAATCCCATTAATACAGGATTTTCAAAGTGAGATTTGGGAAGATGACCAACATTTCGGAGAGACTGTTGATGATATACTGTCCACTCTTGCTTATGATTTAGACTTTTATGAGCCAAATGATGAATTCCGAAGAGAAGACGTAATTTATTATGATAACGCTAAGTTGGAAGTAATTCTAAAATCCGCGTTAGATGCCCTCAAAAATGCTGTCGGTAATAGTTAATCATGGGTTTCTGATAGCCGACACCGTCATTCCCAACCAGAACTTCGACACCTGGGGCATATTGCGGAACCCAACTCACTGGACGTTCGTGAATGTCCCAGCGCCGACCAGCTATCTATATCTCGACTTCTGGTCATGGGCATTTGACAAATTTCAATCTGATCAACATGAACGCAACGCGGTTGGCGGCCGGATGTATGATCCGGTGGTGGAGAGGGTTTTGAGTGTTGATAATTATGTAAAATGATCCTATTTGGATTAATTAATATGGTTTACCTAGTCTCATATCGGCAAGTGGGTCAGGTAATCATGATGACTTATGGGTAGAACAGGATGCTAATAGACGCAGTTTCCAACATTTTAATGGGCGTCTTTTAGATCCAGGTGGCTGGAACGCAAGAGAAAATCCACTTGGTAGGATTCAAAATCATCGATGGTGGGAATCTATCCTGTTTGCAATAGATCCTCTGGCCATAATGAGATTTAATTACTAACCTAAAATCCTTCAAACAATGAAAATACAACTGGACACTTACTTATCCTTGATAAGTAAAAAGTCGAGTGACCAAAGCTTCGACGCATGAGGCCGATTACGCAACCCAACTCACTGAACATTCGTGAATTTCCGGGCACCAACCAACTATCTCTACCCGGGCTTCACTGGCCACGAGCATTTGACGAATTTTAATTTGATCAACATGAACGCCATTACATTTATCAGCATTGCCATTATGATAACCACCATCTTACACATACGATGGAATTCGAAACAGAAAGAAGAGTACGATTATGTTCAAGGTCATATCACATATTTAGATCCAAAAATGGGCGATTCACCGAGTAGAGACAAGGGGAAATTCCGATATCTAGTAGTCGATACATATCCATTTCCCTTTGAAATATATGCGATGACCAAGCCAATAAAATAGATAACCTGAATACCGGTGATCAAGTATCCGTTTTCTTCTATGAAACCGAATCTACTAAATCTGGAAAAATAAATCGATACATCCAATATCTTGAAAAAGATGGTATAATTTATTTCAACCGCAGCAATTTTCAAAAAACGATGGGCTATACTTTAATTGCCATGTCCCTGCTGATGATCATCTCCGCATTTGCATTATGGAAATCAAAAAAAAATAAATTATTGACCTTACACTCAAACTATCCATTAAAAAAGTCATCCAACCGTTAAATATTCCCATCGCGTTAACCCCGTTTTTAGTATTTATTATTACAGATCTTGTTACATACTAATTAGTGCATTTAAACGAACAAGTAATAATCGTAAGAATTAACTCTAAACTAAGAAATAATTAATCGCATTTAAACAAATCCAAATATCAAATGAAAGTATTTCTACCCTATATAATTTTCACACTATCCATTATACCTTGTTTCGCACAAATTCCAGCCGATTCTGCAATCATCATTCATGGGCAACAATTATATTCAACTCCTAAATCTGAAAATCTAAACATTAAAGGCCAAATAGATGCAGCCCGACATTATAAACGATATAAAGGAGCGGCGGCAGGAACATTGATTACCAGCCTGCTATTCCCGATAATTGGTCTTATCCCGGCCATTGCCTGTTCAGCAACCAGTCCCAAATTAGAAAACCTTGGCTACCCGGACGAACAGTTATTCCGGCAACCAGAATATTATAAAGCATATACCAAGAAAGCCAAAAAGATCAAGCAAAGAAAAGTATGGTCTAACTGGGGTATTGGGCTTGGAGTGAATCTGCTTTTGATATTGGTTTTTACTACCGGGTGAAAGACTGGAAGTGACATATACCAATAATGAATTAAATAAACACACAATCAATCACTATGAATGCAAAACATACACTCGAATTCATCCTGCTTTCTTTTTTAACATTAACCCTGCAATCCTGCCCAGCTCAAACCGAGCCGACACAATCCATTCCAGAAGGATATCAATCCTGTTGCGGCACCGAAACGGTGACATTCAAAAGCGAGAAAACAAGTATTTATATTCCGAATGTTTTCACGCCGAATGGAGATGGCATCAACGATACATTCGTCCCATCAATTAATTCAGAAGTATTGACGCTGATTAACTTCACGATATTGACTCCCAACAAAGACACGGTTTTATTTCACTCCAAATACGTAGATGTCACGAGGATCCGTGAATATGCCTGGAATGGGAAAAACTGGAACGACGGCAGCATTTATAGTGGCCCGTTCGTGTACGGAATGGAAGTAATGGATAAGGATAAACGACTAAGTATGATCGAAGGTAGGGCTTGTGCCATTCCATGCAAAAAGGAAATGGCTGTATTTAAAACAAAAGAAGGTTGCTATTATCCGGTGCAGGCTGGAAAAGATGGAACAGTCGACAAGAACCTCAGCAATTCTGAAAAAGATTGTTTTTAGCTCACGGGATTAAATTGTCAAATGAATATTCAAATTGCACGCTATAAAATACACAATGAAACCGAATAGAATTGCCTGCCTGCTCCTGTTGTTACTGCTTTCTGAAATGTCATTTTCACAAGCTATTTCTTTTTCGTATGACCTGGCTGGAAACAGAATAAAAAGAAATTCAGCTTGCGACCTGACTCCTACTCTCGATATCAATGGTTTGCAATTCGCGCCGGCTGTGCAACGAGATTTTGTCGTCAACATCTATGAGATTAGTAACCAGGAAACGACCGGCAGCATCAACCTTCGCATCACCAAATTGCCTGCATTTGTGATTACCTATCCATTAACGAACAGTATTTCCAATGTTTTTGGAGGCAAACAAAACCAAAATAGTGATTGGACCTTCTCCGAAAACGCCAACTTTATATTTGCCTCATCAAAAGCGGGAACAAAAATTCAGGCAAATGGAAAAGCAGTGATCGGCTTTAATGTATCCCGAAAAAATGGCTCCGCATCCGGGATCAGCCAGAATATTTCAGTAGCTGTGATAGCTAACTCCGGCGGCGAAGCGAACCCTCTGAACAATCAGGTAGTTACCAGCATTCTTACCAATTGAATTTCGGTCGCACACCACACCTGTAATTAACTGATTTATAGCGACTTATTAACACTCAAAGCTTCACCCCAAACGAAACGCCGAAACTTCTTCCATCGGAACTCCATATTCCAGCTCCCGGGTACATTGTGGGACGTTTTGTAAAATAATGCTTGTCGGTCATGTTGTTGACGCCCATTCGGAGCGTGTAATTTCCGGATATGTGCAAGGTCGCGTTCAAGTCCAGTAAGCCATAACCCGGTACTTTTCCGATTGTTCCGTTTGCGGAAGGTTGCTCGGTGTTCAGCGGGTTCGCGTAGTTTGAACTTACGTAGCTGTACTGACAGGTTATCGAGAGTTTTTTATACAAAAACTGGATCCCGTTCCGAGAAATCCACGTCGGTACTCCCTCCACACGATTGCCGGCGACGCTGGTATTCTCGTTGTTTACCACTGCATTGCCTTTCAGGTATTTTGCGTCAAAATAGGAAGTCGAGGTGAAAAACGACAGCTCGGTCGGCAGCTTTGCATTGTATGTTTTAAAGGCCACATATTCGAGATAAGCTTCAACGCCGCGTGTTTTGCTGTCGCCGGTCGTGGTTCGCAGCAGGTATGCATTGTTGTTTTGGTCACGCATGGAAACCGTACCCATCCGATGGTTGATCAGTACCTGAAAAACGCCCACATCGTAACGCAGCTTGTCATCCAGGTTACCGCTCACTCCGGCTTCTAAGTTGTAGCCATAGGCATCTTTCAAATTCTTATCCACCCTTTCCAGAACCGACCCCGGGATAATGTCTTTGAAAACCACTGGCCGGTAAGCTTGCGAAAACCCGGCATAGGCCCGGCTATTTGCACTGATCCGGTATTGCGAGCTCACCCCAAAAAGCGGAAACCGGTGTTTGATCTGATTAGGCAGATCCGCCGGATCGTAATAGCTGATCTTTCCCGTCATATCCGTTGCGCCGCTCTCCACTCGGAATCCCGGAGACAAAGTAAGTTTTGGTGTGATGTAAATGAGGTTTTCGATGAATAAAGCTGCATTATCCGTTTTCATATACATATCGCGTCCAAACGCAGGATCCGTCAACGACAGGTCGAAATCACTTCCGGTCGTGCCTTTTCCGAGCTGCCGTCGGCGCAATTTGTTATGCATATACTGGACACCTCCTGAAACCACATTCCTGAAACCAGCCACGTCATACTGATGCACAACACGTAATTCGGAAGTGAAACTCTTGAAATTATCAATATCCACCTGCCGTGCCCTGAATGCATTTGTGACTGAATTGATCGTGTCAGGTACGTTGGCAAATGCATCGAACATGACACTGTTACGCGCGCCGTAAACTCCGGAATTGGTGAATTTTAATTGTGTGTTCGGACTGATTTTCCAGTCTAAAACGATAGAAGGAACGTAGATATCCGGGTTAAAATAATTTCTCGACCTGGTCGACTGACGCGGATCCGCGGCAAACATGGCGTCGGTCAGCGGGCCGGGGATTTGGTACACATAAGACGAGCGCCCGAGCTCCGCTTTGATCCGTAATGAATTATTGAATTCGTATCCCAGCATGACATATTGCGACTGCGCGTCCGATTTCGCGTTTTTGCGATATCCATCCGAATGTCTTCGCTGGTAGTAAGCCGAGTAAGTGAACTTCCCGATTTTGCCTCCGATTGCATTATAAGAACTGAAAAGCCCAAATGAGCCTCCCGAATTAATACTTTCAAAGGTAAATGCTTTGGTAGTATCCGGACTTTTTGTGACGTAGTTGATCATCCCGCCAAACTGTGCCCCAAACTGTAAAGAGGCAGTTCCGCGTACCAGTTCCACCCGCTGAATGGATTCCATCGCCGGACTATAATGGCTTGCCGGATAGCCATACATATCCGAATTGGTGATCACGCCATTCTGACGAATGTTGTATTCCCAAGAACGGTGGGGGTCGAGGCCGCGGGTCGAAATGTTTACCTGGTTGCCGCTGCCATCCATGTCGTAGAGGAAAACACCCGGAATTTTGGCAAAAATGTGCCGGCCCGTTTTCTCGGCTATGTTGCCATTAACACCTTCCATCTGGATCACCTCACTCTTTTTACCGGCAGTAATGAAGGTATTAAGTACATCTGGAAGACGTTCGGTGTGGATCACATTTTTACGTTGCTCTACAGTAACTTCGTTCAGGTCCAGCACTTTGTCGTAATCTTCCTTTCCCTTTTTTTCAGTTTGGGCAAAAACAGCGGATTGAATGCAGAAAAGGATTATGAGTGATTGGAATTTATGGAGTGTAAATTTCATTTGATGATGGTTTTATTGTTGGTGATAACACCAACAATGGGCGAATGGGCGATGCTGACAAGATCTAATATTTCTGGGTGTCCGGATGGAACGTTTGCCAGCTATGCCAGAACTCCTGATATGCATTGATGCGTTTTAAATCCGAAGTCCCATCGGCCATTGCTTTTCCCGACAATGTATATGCCGATTCCCCCATCAGTAATGTATCATTTTTGATGTCGAATTTCTGAGAATCTCCGCTCCTCTCAAATGCAAAAAAGCTCTTTTCATCCGATGCCAGTACAAGCACAACAGGTATCGTACCGACTCGCTCGTTGATGATTTTCTCCTTTTTCAGGCGGTTCCAGTCGAATGCCTTACTCGCGCCTTTTACCTGAATGCCTACTATCCAAGACTTATCTTTCCAGGAGGTTGTATCCGTGCGCGTCAACTCCGATTTACCTCTGCCACTTTCGTAGCGGCTCATCGAATCATATTTTGCCTGGTAAACCGGGTCAGGCTGCATGATTTTGCTGTTTGGGTGGAGCTTAATCCATTCTCTCAGAGAAGTTTGCACACTTGAAAGTTCAGGCAAGATCTCTCCTTTCAGCGGCCCGGCAATCGCCTCGCCATTCGACTGCCGCCACCAGCTTCCTGTTTCCTCATCCTCAAACATCGCATTGAAATGATCCATACCCACCAGCCGGAATAATGCAGGCCGCCGTTTTACAGATGGTTCAAAAACACGCCCGGTCCGGCAAACTGTGCAATATGTAACCATAATGGGCTGCCCGGATAACGTATCCCTGACCTGATGGTGATAACCGATAAACTGGATCGGATAGGCTTTTGCCTCGCCATTCACTTCGGTCCCGATCACCAGCCTGTCCAGGCTCACCTTATTTGCGGCGGCATCTTTCATTAGTACCGTACTTGGCTGATAAAACATGGTATCAGCCGCCATTTCATAATTGGTAGCATAGATCAGGCCGACCGCGATGAGCAGAAAAATCGCGGGTATCCATTTCCTTTTGCCCGAAAAAACAGAAAATGAGCCCACCAAAATCAGCGCCCAGAATAAAATGCGCAATTCCCAGCGCCAGGTATGTAAAAAGTAAGCAGCGTCGATGCTATTCATCCGTTGACTGCCCGGCATAGGCATGATGAAATACACTTTCGCGATTTCGTAGAGGATGATGCCGATGATTCCGAGGTAGAAGAGTTTTTTCATATATGTATATTGCCGATGTTGGTGCTGTCACCAACATCCCGCTACTCATGTGACCAGTCGCATTTAGAATTGTTGGTGAAGACACCAACAATGATCAAAAAAGAAACGGGCCCGCCATGCGGCAAACCCGTTTGCCCAATATATTAACCTATGATATACAAACTAAGATCATTTGCTGCGTGCGGTTACAATGAGTGCTACAACAAACGGAATGGTGAATACCAGCAACGCATTGCTGAACCCACCCAGAAAACTCACCAGCGTACCGATGAAAAACACCGCCGTGGCGGTAAAAAATCTCCCTACATTAAAGCAAAAGCCAGTCGCCGTGCCTCGTACTGAAACCGGGAACAACTCTGGAATGTAACTCGAAAGCGCTCCCTGGCTGATGCCGAAACCGAATGCGAGTAATGCGGTTTCGACATAAATAATATTGGTGAAAGTCGTATTCGTCAAAAACAGCAGGCAACCTGCGATTACCACGGTCGTAAATGTGCCGATTAAAGACTTTTTCTTGCCAAAACGGTTGACGAGCATTCCCGAGAAGATACCGCCGGTGATCCCACCCATTCCGAGAATGATCATGATCAGCCCGCGTTCTTTTTGTCCATTCTCACCGGCAGCCAGGAGCGTTTGTGCCCAGGTTGGCACCCAGGAGAATATCCCCCACAGACCAATGAGTACCGATCCAAAAATGACCGAGCCCGAGATGAGATTACTTCGGTTTGACTGATCAAAAATGCTCTCAGGCTTATTGGTAACCACTTTCGTCCCTCTCCATTTTTCCGACTCAGGGGCAAGTAAATAGATGAGCAATGCGACCACCACTGGTATTATTCCCACGCCAAAAGCGCTTCTCCAGTCCGAGAAAACCAGGTTCAAGCTTCCCGTAGTCACAATGCCGACCGGAAAGCAAACAGCCAGAATTCCGAGCATCACCGCGCGGCTTTTCACTTCCCATATCTCTGAAATGTAAACTGTCGAAATAAGCAATACGCCACCAATACCCATTCCGGAAAGAAAACGCAGTCCCATAAGCGAATACCAGTCCGGCACAATGCTGACCAGGCAAGTACTCACACCATACAGTGCCGTCACCAAAGTCAGCGATTTGACCCGGCCGATGCGGTCGCTCACTACCCCGAAAAGCAGGCCGCCAACCATCCATCCGTATAAAAAAACCGCACTTACATACGCCCCGATTTCGCCAAGCTGCGCTTCGGTCGCAGGAGTGGCTGAACCTTTAAGTTCAGGAATTGCGACAGGCAGGTACACCGACATTAACGTAGAAACCGTGCCGCTGAAAACATACGCTACCACACACAGCCCGAATGCAAGCCATTTATTGCTCACCCCTTTCGCCTCAACATTAGCTAATTCCAGTGTTTCCATTGCATTTATCTGAATAACTGGTCAAAATTCAAACTCACATAGTACAATCCACCCACAGCCGGCGAGCCGTACGCCTGCACGATGTATGTGTTGGTAATGTTGGAGCCGCCCACTTTTACGATCGTTTTCAGACTCGGAATGCGATAGCTCACTTGTGCGTCCAGCAGGTTATAGGCTTTCACTCTTCCCGGACTCATTTCGGTGAATGTACCGTACCAGTCAAACGCTTCCTGCCAGTGCCACGCCACATTAAAGCCCAGTCTGTCGGTCAATTTTGCATTCCCGAATATCAGATTGGTCTTCCATTCCGGTGTATTAAATGCGGGGATGTTGTTTGCATCAGCCTCCTGAAGATTGAAATCGATCCAGGTTGCATTCGCACTGATTTTGTAATTCTTCGGCAGAGAGTAAGTAATTCCCGCGCTGACGCCCTGGATAGAAACTTTGTCAGCCGCATTGGTATAAAGCTGAAAAAGTTGTCTGTCCGCTCCGAGGAGTTCGGCGGCAGCGGCGGGGTTCACCGATCCATCTGCTAATAGAATGTTAGATTTAGCTCTCGCGACCACGGTATTGATCATAAAATCCGTGTACTCGCTGTAATAATAGTTGATATCGAAAAGGACTTTTTTACCGATCAAACCCTTGTAACCGAACTCGTAGCTCTTTACTTTTTCCGATTTGATATAAGGCACATCGGACTTCACGAGCTTGTCTTTATTGTTGGCGACAGCCTGCGGAAATGGCGTTCCTTTCTGCATATCCGCACCAAAAGCACTGGCAAATTGTGAGAATGAAGCGATCGTCACCGAGTTTTCATACGCATTTAATCCCACTGAGTTGACAGGGGCGCCGCCGAGGATGATGATCGGACCTACATTTAGCTTAATGTACTGATCTCCGATCGTCGGGTTACGAAAACCAGTCTGGTAAGATGCGCGGAAATGGTGGTTCTCTGTCGGGGAAAATACCGCGGATGCGCGTGGTGTAAAACGTCCGTCGAAGTTTTCGTTTTTGTCATAACGTCCGGAAACAGTCAGTTTCAGCTGATCTTTCAGGAATGATTTGGAAGCTTGTGCAAAAACACCGTACTCCTCATTTGTAAGGTTTTTTCCTTCATCATCAAAAAGCGTCCCGCCGGTATTCAGGTAATATTTCCTGTAATTTCCACCCACCTGAAAATTCACGACTTTCAAAAGCGAGCTGAAATCATACATACCTTCCACATGACGCAGGCTGCATTGGCTCAATATCCCGGCTCCCGCCAATCCCCGTGTCTGGATCAGACGTTCTCTCGCGCTATTGAACTCCGATGAACCTGGTAATACCATGCCCTGGTCAGCAAATGAGCGGGCAGCGGTGTGGTTCTTCGTAGTAACCCCGGTGATCGCTCCAGTGTAAGCCGCCGCATATCTTTCAAACCAGGTCGCATCCGCTTTATCAGGAGTTACCGTGTTGCCGCTCAGATCTTTAACCCAGGTACGGTTGATCTGCTGGCCCAAAGCGCGGGTGTTGTAGGAATTGGTCGAATACTCGTGGTTGCTGTAAGCACGCACGTAAAAGTTGCTGCCTTTCAATTCCAGTTTATGCTGGACAAATTTAAAATCGTTGATTACGAAACGGTTACTACCCGTATATTGGGCGGTACCCTGATTGTAATTCGCCTGGTAAATCACTTCCAGCTTATCGGTAATGCGGTAATGCAATGCTGCATTGGTCTTAAAACTATACACACCATACGTTGCCAGGTCTTTTTCTTCATAACCCGTACGGGAAACGCGTCCGATATCCGGAAGTGTCTGCGCCACCTCATCTCCATAAATATTCAGCGCATTCCTGCCTGGATTGTTTGGGCCTCGGCTTGCTTCTGGCGTGTTTGGCTCAATGTCTGTGTAATCGTTTGCATACCAGTCGGTTCCTTTCAGATAAGATACATTTACTTTGAATGCAAACTTGTCATTAAATGCTTTGGCGTAACGAACCGCAAGGTCGTACAAAGGTTTGGCACCCAAATCGGTACCGTCTCCGATGTGGTTGATGCCGAATTTGGTTTGTGCGCTCAAACCCTGGTATTCATATGGATTTTTCGTGCGGGTATTCAGCATTCCGTTGAATGCGATGGGTCCATATAGTGCGGAAGCCGCACCCGGGATCAGCTCGGCACTTTCTACGTCAATATCATGCGGGCCAAACAAATTCCCCATCGCAAAACCCAACCCCGAAGGCTGATTGTCCACACCGTCAACCAGTTGCAAAAACCGGCTGTTACCAGTTGTGTTAAACCCTCTGGTATTAATTTGCTTGTAAGTAAGGCTGCTGGTGACCATATCCAGCGATTTCATATTTACCAAACCGTCATAATAATTGGCGGAAGGTGTTTGCTGCACTGCCCGGGCATCCATTTTCTCAATGCTGACCGGCGAGCGCAAAATGCTTTCTTCCACCCGCGACGCGGTTACCACAACCTGATTTAGCTCCTCAATGGATGGTACCAGGTTCATGCGAAGGTTACCAGTCGTAGTAACTTCTGTTTCCTGGCGTGCATAACCCAATAGCGAAACAACCAGTGTTGCAGGAATGCTCGTTTTTAGTTCGAAAAACCCATCTGAATTGGTGGTTGTGCCGGTATTTTTTCCTTTAACAGAAATAGAAGCCCCTGAAACAGGCTTTTGTGTATCGTTATCAAAAATGTGACCTGATAGTACCTGCGTTTGTGCCTTCGCATTCCATGTGAAGAGCAGCCCGAGGATCAGGGAACTTAGAAGTAAATGTTTTTTCATGCAGATAATTTTAGAATGTCAGGAAGGTTGATTTTGTTTTAAATGATCGTAGCCATTGGGCAACCGGTTGTAGCCATTATCTACCAGCCGTTGTCCCAGGCCATGGTAAAATTGAGGTTCAGAAGGTGCCACCGTGGCCATTCCGTCGACATAGCGGTTGTACAGGCAAAACAAGGCTGCAATCAGGACGGTATCGTGGATTTCCAGATCCGTCGCGCCATTTGCTTTTGCTGCGGCGATGTGTTCTTTGGATACGGCTTTTCCACTGATCTGCACCTGTTTGGCTATTTTCAAAAGTGTTTTCATTTTATCGCTGACCGGAGTAGTATCTACGTCCTGCTTCATCATTTCGCAGGTTTCGGTATTTCCGATCAACAGATCCGCCGCAGCTGTATGCGCCGCCGTACAGAATCTGCATTCATTTTGATGAGAAACAATCGTTGCAATCAATTCACGTTCGCCAGGCGTTAAAGTAGACTCGCCACGCAACAAAAACTGTGTAAGTACACGGATAGGCTGCGCCGTCTCTTTGCTGTATTCGAGCAAACCGGTTATACCTGGCAAATGCGCTGGCAATGGGATGTGGGGCATTGTTACTTGTTCGTAAAATTGAAACTTGGTTTGAGGTGGTTCAGAGTTGTTCGGGGTGGTTCAGAGCTGTTTGGGGTGGTTCGAGATTGTTCCGATGTTGTTCGGTGTTGCGATCATTATTGATGAGAGAACAAAACAACTACGAACCACTTCGAACAATTCTGAACAAAAAATGACAATCAATGACTACCAATGACTAAAAACCTCAACTTCCCACCACATCACGCCGAACATAACCCTGAAACGCCATACGTTGCCCCATTTCACGATACGCTTCGTTTTCTTGCGGCGCCCAGGTCCCGAGACCGTCGACATACCGGTTGAACATACTGAATGCAGCAGCGATCAGCACGGAGTGGTGGATTTCATGGTCGGTCGCACCTTCGGCACGGGCTGCTTCCACATCTTCGTTTCGTACGTCCTTTCCGCTTTTTTGAACTTTTGCGGCGATATTCAGCAATGCACGCAGCTTTGGCGTGATCTCAATTTTTTTGAAATCCTGCTTGATATCGTCAATCAGTGAAAGGTCACATTCCAGGTGCGCCATTGCTGCGGCCGCGTGGGATGTATGGCAGAAATGACAGTTGTTTAAATGCGAAACGTAAGCCGCGATCAGTTCGCGCTCGCCGCTGGTTAATGTCGACTCGCCACGAAGCAATGTATCGGCAAGCAAACGGAGCGGTTCAGCAGTTTCAGGCCGGAAATTGAATAGTCCAACAATTCCCGGAAGTGACTCGTCGGGTAACGAAATATGTGCCATTGGAATGATCTGGGTTAGTGAGGCGCGTTATTGTTGGTGTTCTCACCAACAATGGCGACGATGCCGAAACTAAGCCAGATTGGGCGGCGGTGTTGGGGTCGCAAAGTCCCTTTCAGGTAGGCTGAATGTCAATGAAGCGAAATTGACAGCTTGGGCAGGAGTCCATTCAAGCACGTAGAAAACATGCTTTTTACCCTGGTTCATGTATTCTTTAAGGAAATTCTTTAATAGCTGAGAATGCTGGTCTTTCTCGGATTCCGAAGAAGTACCTGTTACTTGGTCATTGATTTTGGAAACAAGGTTGCTGAAACGGTCTCTCGCATTCTGATCGAATTCACATTGCACGTAAAGTGTATCGTTGATCAGCTGCTGACTTTTCATTTGGTAAAATTGACCGTCGTGCTCGATCTGGCCGGTCACAGGCTCGGGAGCGTCCCAATCATTCTGGTAAGGAACTGCGACCGGAACTTTGATCACAATATTCTCAGTACCATCATTTTGCTGCACGAAATGCTTTCCCTGCGCACTCACGACATACCTTTCCTCCGACAGATAGACTATGGAATAGCCCACCATGTTATACAGCAGCAGCCCTAAAAGGAGTATGGATAAAATCCTGCGCAATGTTTAAATATTAAAATTTTTTGGATTGTTGCAAATGTATAAAAAGCTTTTGACCGTTCCCTAGCAATTCAGCTTATTTTTGTTGGATAAAATCAGAAAACTTTTAAGCAAGTGTCATCTTATGCCTTTTGTTAATTTCAATACCAAAAAAGTTGTCAAAATATGGGACGGGATCTACGGCACCCTCGCACATTCCGAACAACAAACATTCGGTCATTTCACGATCGACGGCGGTACTATTTTGCCGGAGCACAGCCACGTCCATGAACAATGGTGCCACGTACTGGAAGGTGAACTGGAATTTACCGTTGCCGGTGAAACCATGTTATTGACGCAGGGTATGACGGCCTACATTCCATCTAACGCGCCGCATTCAGCAGTTGCTCATAAGAAATGCAAAGTGATTGATTGTTTTACGCCCGCCCGGCTGGATTTTGTTGAATTGGAGAAAAACGCTGAGCAGTAACTCAGTAGGTGGCCCTTCCTCCCGAAAGATCGAATGTAAAGCCGGTGGTAAAACTGGCTTCATGGGAAACGATGAATGCGGCCATATTTGCAGCTTCTTCCAATGTTCCGCAGCGTTTCATGGGAATTTTATCCGTCATGTATTTGACCTGCGTCTCAGGCATCGCATCCACGAGCGGCGTATGGATCACTGCCGGAGCAAGTGCATTAACCGTGATCCCGGTCTCTGCATATTCCTTTCCCTGCACTTTGGTCATTCCGATCACAGCGGCTTTTGAGGCGGAATAAGCAAGCATTCCTGCATTTCCTTCTTTACCGGCAATGGAGGCGATATGCAAAATGCGGCCATAATTGTTGGCGAGCATATACGGAAGAACGGCTTTCGCCGTGTAGAAGCTGCTCATAAAGTTGATATTAAAAACCTTTTGCAGGTTTGCAGCATCTACTTCATGGCTTTTGATATTGGTAGCTCCCGTAATTCCGGCGCAGTTGATCAGAATATCAATTTTCCCAAAACGTTTTACCACTCTCGCCACCGCTTGTTCAACCTGCTCCTGATCGGTCAGGTCCAGAACTACTTTCTCTTCGTACCTATCATGATCGACAAAATGCTCTTTCAATGCCTTCTCATCAATGTCAAATAATCCTAAGCTGGCGCCTTCATTCAAAAGTTTATGAGCAATTACCTGCCCGAGTCCGGATGCCGCCCCTGTTACAATTGCGACCTGCGTGTTAAAACTGATCATTTTTCAGTATTTTGTTGAGTATGACTTAACCTTTCGGATAAGAAGTAAATTCTCCGCTTATTATAACTATTTCTTTTTCAGCGGGTTTGTCTTCTCTCACTAGAATGGACGAAAAGTTCCTCAAATCTACTTCGGTTGCTCGATGTATTAAGCAGAACGTCAGCTTTAAAAATGCAGGTGCAACAAAAAACCGGATCAGAGAAATTGCGCTTGCAATCACTTTACTGACCCGGTTTGAATCGGTTTTTAATTCCAGTGTGTGTATCTGGGAAATGTATTCAGAGCAACTCGCTTTCGTAGTGCAATCCGATCTGAGCGGGATGATAATTTACGATGCGATTAAACTCCGTTAATGTCTGGTTCACCTGACGCTGCGATACTCCGCTATATTCCATCAGTAATAACTTTGCCTGCTGGGGAGTCGAACGTTTCATTTTCCAGTACTGCGGATGGTTTGTCCCGATTGGCGTGCGGAAATATTTTTCCTTCGGTTCTTTTATCAATATTTCACAGTCGGTACTGAATTGAGGATTGTCGTGGAGATGGAAACCTTTTACAATGACTTTTACTTCCCTCCCACTTTTAAGTTGAAAAATTTTCTCGTGTATCATGACGGTTTTGTTTAAGAATTTCGGAGCAAAGGTGATGGCTGCGGCTCGGCTCGGCCTTCTTACAAAAATCTATTCCAGCGCATCACTTTTAAACGATACAAACATCACTGATATCACTTAAATTTTTAAGTTAAGTTGAGCAAACGGTCGAAAATGTTAGTCTGCGGCAGTATTTGAGGACATACGTGCGTACAATTACGGGTAGTACCTAATGTTATTTGGCAAAAACATTTTTTAACCTTCTATAATATGGCCTACAAACTGTGCTGTGTTATCCAATATTTTGCCCCCGCGACGAAATCCAATCGCACAAGCTTCCCCAACAAAAAACACACCTGCCTGATACGAATTCCCGTCGGCATCTTCCGGGAATGGAAAGTATTCCTGAAAAATACGGGCCTGGCCCCCATACTCCCCATCGGCTTCAATGGAAACCTCCCCGCTTTTTTCCAGAATCGAAACATTCGCGCCTTCGCGGCCAAACAACACTTTACTAACCGATTTTTTATGAGGCAACCTGTACCTTTCGGTCTGAAGTAATAATGGATGATAAGGATACAAATCCCACAACACTTTCAGAATGTATTTGGATTGAAACAGAAGTGTGTAAGCTGGATTTAATACGAGTACTTTCCGGTTTTTTACGAGTTCCGTCAATGCTTTCGCCAGATCAGGTTCATCGAAACCAATATACTCCCACGGCACCAGCTTGAACCAAAAGTCAAAACGGATGAAACTGCCCGTTGTCGTATCCTGGTAGAAAATTCCCTCCTCCGCTGAAAATTCGACATCGTCGATGTAGGCAAACTCTGTATCAAAACCCGCCTCTTTTGCAGCCTCTCGCAGCAATGCCACATTGGTGTCGTCTTCCTGGTAACCCCGCATGGTCGAAAACAGAATGGATGGGTTCAGGTCGGTGTTCTGATCTTTCAGAAAAGCGAACTGAGCAACCAGCATTTCATACAATGAGTTGAATTGTCGGGAATCATCCTGCCCGTTGATCCGGAGATGGGCCCATTGCACGACGGCGGTTTCCGGGATGCAGGTTGCCGTATCCGCATTGAACTCAATGAGTTTGGCAGGTTCGTCGTCTAACCCGCCAGCGAGATCAAAACGTCCGTACAAGTGGGTATGACGATCGTCATTCCAGGTTATCTTAATCAATTCGATCAGGTTTTCCGGAATGCCCAGCTCTTTAAATAACTCGTGGTCAATTACATATTGCCCGGCTTCTACAAACATATCGTACAGATCCATGGCCGAATCGTGGTATTTCGTAGCCTGCGCGTCTGTAATTACCACCATATCTTTCACCACATAAGGAACCGTATCCGTCCCGAGCATCCAGTTCCAGCCTACATTTTCAAGTGCCTTATCTGGCGGATTGGGAAGCGATTTTAATTTAATCATAAATACTGAATTTAATTATCCCGAGCTCCTTCCCGACGAACGTCCGAAAAACCCTTTTCTACCACCTGCCGGCCTCGTCGTGACCGTTCTGGTGGAACGCGACGCGTCTGCCTGACGGAAAGCGCTTTGGGACCGGTCATACGTAGACGGATTGCTGTAAAAGCCTCTGCTCACATTAGGATCACGATAACTGTTCATATAACCGTTATTCATATTCCGTCCCAGCATGTATCCCATTCCACCGTAAAGCAGCATGCTCGACAAGCCGCTGTGATGCCCGACAGCATTCCCATTTGTGCGTATCTCCTCGTCAATTAAAGCTTTGGACGCAGCTGTGCTTAATGTATCAGTGTGACCGTCGAGATATGTGACAATGGCTTGTGAACTGTCTGCGCCCACATTTTGCTCGTCGGTGATTTTGAATTCACCCGGTTTAACTTCTTTGATAAACGACCGGATCCCTTTGGAATAAGTCGTTTCCTCGTAGCTGTATGCCGCCTCATCGTCTTCATTGGATGAGCAACCTGTGATGGCAAAACCAGACAATACTGCCAGCGCGAGTGCACCACCGATACTGATGTCTTTTACTGTTTTTATAAAAGAACCTTTCCTTATTTGTGTCATTGCTTTGGTTTTTATTCTGAGATTGATTCAAATCTACTTCTTTTAAATCCAATTCGAAGTTGCATTCTTTCAAATGGCTCTTTTGAAGGATTGAAAATAAATGGCGTTTACAAACGGTTTGGGATAAGTTGTTAAAAATAAAGTCTGACCAGCTTGTGCCAGTCAGACTTCGCTGCAGATACCTTCAAAAATCAGGCCTTCTTGGCTATTTTTTCAATAGCGCCAACCAATTTATCCAGATCGCTCAACTTTGTATATACGTGGGGCGTCACCCGCACACAGTGAATGTTTTCCCAGTTTATGCCCACAGTATGGATCTGATAGTCTTTCATAAGCTTGCTGTCGAGTTCCTCTGGTTTCATTCCGTCGATACTTACGCCTGCAATCGCGCAGGAAAATTCCGGTTTCATGGACGTGTGGATTTTAACTCCCGGAATTTGGGCTGCTTTTTCCGCCCAGTATTTTTTCAGATAATGCACACGTTCCTGCTTCCGTTTTGACCCTATCCCTTCCTGAAAATTGATCGCTTCCCCGATCGCCTGCTCAATGCAAAAACTGCGGGTACCCAAAGTCTCAAACTTCCGGATATCAGCACTTTTAGGCTGGCTGTTGCATAATAACGGCCATATCTTTTCAATTTTATCCTTTTTGATCCACATCATACCACTACCCACAGGTGCACTCAGGAACTTGTGAAGGCTGGTGCCGAAGTAATCACATTCCAGATCAGGGATTTTGTAATCGAGCAAACCAAATGTATGCGCACCGTCCACAACTACCTCAATACCTTTACTATGCGCCATTTGAGCGATTTTCTTCGCCGGCATAATCTGGCCAACCCAGTTTATAATGTGGGTAATGTGAATGATCTTGGTCTTCGGCGTCACCGCATCGGCGAACGCTTTCACGATCTGCTCGTCGTTTTCAATGGGAAAGTCGAAGGAAAGTTGCTTGTATACGACTCCGTCGCGCATTTGCCGCTGCTTGTATGCCTGGATCATGTTCGGATAATCCTGGATCGTCCCGATTATTTCGTCCCCCTTTTCCAGAGGCAATCCGAAAATAATGGTATTCAACGCCTCGGTGGCATTCCGGTTGATCGCAATTTCTTCCGCATCGCAGCCACCCAGTTTAGCAAGGCGCTGGCGAAGTGGTTCCCGGCCTTTATCCATAATGCGCCACATGTAGTACGATGGACCTTGTGCAGCCGCTTTATTGTATTTTTCCAGCGCTTCCTGGACAGCGATCGGCGATGGTGAAACTCCGCCATTGTTCAGGATGATAACCGGGCTTTTGCTCGCAGTGTATGCATCCTGGATCACCGACCAGTAGTCTTCGTTGGTTTCGCTTGTTGGGTCCCAAAATTTGTCTGCCTCGGCAAAACTTTCTGCGTGCAGCTGGTTGAAAAGGCTGTTCAGTCCAAACGCACCCATACCCAGGGCTGCGCTTTTCCTGAAAAAGGATCGGCGGTTGTTCATAGAGAAGTTGTTATAGGAATAGCAATTGAGTGGCTACAATTTATTCAATATATGGAAAAATCACAATTATTAAAAGTCGAGACCCTCCGTCAGCGCCGATTGTAGCATCCAGTCGTAGGTATTGTACGGAACGGGCAACCCGTAGCTGTCGAGCTGCAGGTACATGAGATGCACGTGCGTGGGTGACCGTTTTTTATAAGCATTAAAACCAGAGCGCCCCATTTCGGCAATTTTATCCCCGGCTTTGATCCATTGCCCCGGCTGAACCTCAACAATATTATTATGAGCATAATAGAAAAGTCCGTCGAGGCACGGATCGTAGACCCAGATCCAGTTGCCGCCGCGATATTCACTATCGTATTTCCAGCCGGTTTCGGTGGCTAATACGATGCCGGACGTGAATGCCAGGACATCGACCGGTTTCCAAGTCCGGTCGTCCAGATTGTCCTGATCTTTGTCCCGCACGAAAAGATCGTGGGCGGGGTGGCTGCCTGAGACATTCATATCAAAAAGATCGAATCCGTTTGGCCGGTACCCTCGTCCCCGCGAACCAATGGATTCTTTCGGTAAATATCCCCTCACCGGAAAAACAAAGTAGGAAGAGTCGATCGCCGGGCACGAATCCGTTTTAATGGCCGCCCGAAGCCGGTGCATTACGGAACGAAACGCATTTCTGGCAGAATCGGGCGAGATCATGCCATCGCGGATGTCTGTCTGTATCTGATTAAATGCGGCACAGGATTCGGCGATTTCGTCGGAACGATCACTTTGGTTTGTCAGGCCGGAAATAAAAGCGATCAGCACAATCCCGGCAACTCTTTTCACTGTCATTACCAATACTTTTGACACCCACTGTTTTTCTTTCACCTGAACCGACTTTAACGAACGTGCTGATTTTACACAAATAAAATGCTACAAATGTATTTCTTATACATTAAAAAGAAGCTATGATTACCTTTAAACCCGGAACACTAAATGATATAAAAATGCTATACCGTCGATTTGGACGAACTAACTGGCAGGTCAGTGAAATCGGATATGGAATGTGGGGATTGGCAGGCTGGACTGGCTCAGACCGTAAAGAAACTGATGACTCGCTGAACCTCGCGGTGGAATCGGGTGTAAATTTCTTCGATACTGCGTGGGGTTATGGAGAAGGATTGAGCGAGCGGATCCTCGGCGAGCTCATCAAACGGTATCCTGACCGTAAACTATATGCGGCGACTAAAATCCCACCTAAAAACCGGCAATGGCCATCTCGCCCGGATTCCAGTCTTAAGGAAGTTTTCCCGGCCGATTACATTGTTGAATACACGGAGTTGAGCCTGAAAAATCTGGGTACTGAGAAAATTGACTTGCTGCAATTTCACGTCTGGGAGGATTCCTGGGCGCAGGAAGATGAATGGAAAGAGGCGATTCAAAAGCTGACAAAGGAAGGAAAAGTGGATGCCTGGGGAATCAGTATCAATCGCTGGGAGCCAGATAATGCGCTTGAAACGCTAAAAACAGGCTTAATCGACGCGGTGCAGGTTATCTATAATATTTTCGATCAGGCACCGGAAGATAACCTTTTCCCACTTTGCAAATCAATGGATCTCGGCGTTATCTCCCGGGTACCCTTTGACGAAGGAACGTTGACGGGTACTTTAACAAAAGAGACGGTCTTCCCGGCCGACGACTGGCGTTCTACGTATTTTGTCCCTGAAAACCTGAATTCAAGCGTGGATCATGCCGAAGCGTTGCGGGCCGATCTGCCAGCCGGAATGACGATGCCCGAACTCGCATTACGTTTTATCCTGAATAATCCCGATGTGCATACTACGATCCCGGGAATGCGGAAATTGCCGCACGTGCGATCGAATGTATCTGCAAGCGACGGCCAGAAATTAGCTGCCGAAGTGGTTGAAAAATTGAAGGAACACCGCTGGGACAGAAGTCCTACGCAATGGTCACAATAGAAGTAAGAGCCCTCTTCCGCTGCGAAGAGGGCTTTTTTTTGGCTATTTGTACAAATTACTATCGACTGAATATTTACCTGGCCCGGTAAAAAACAGAGTCAGATATACAATCAGAAAGGAAATAGCGTGCTCCTTTTTACTAAAAGGGTCTTCGCCGTGCACGATCAACGCCACTACAAGCATGGTGAAAATCAACGGGATCAATGCAGCCCGTGTGAAAAGGCCAAGTACCAACAGAATGGAGCAGCCAAATTCCGCACAAATGGTCAGAATGTAAGAAAGCTCCTCCCCGATCCCGATCGGATCAGCAAACGAATGGTCTCCGCTCAAAAAGCCTTTCAGCTTTGCATAGCCGTGTGTCAGCATTAACACAGAAATCCCCACTCTCAAAATCAAAACCCCGAAGTCAGCGGACGCGGGAAGTTTAGGTGGTTTTAAAAATTTTCTCATCATAGTGGGTTGCTTTTTAGTAGTACTCCATAGGTAACCACTCAGACAACCCAGTAGTTTCCAAGAAGCAATTAAGGGAATCGAAATTTAAGTTTTTATTTGTCAAGTATTATTTTTAGGTTTACCTAAATAAATATTAAGACATATTTTAACAATTACATATACATGAAGCTACACATACTCTTTATATGCTGTCTCATTTCGTTCGCTGCACAGGCACAGCATATTTTAACCGGAAAAATTACACTTGAAGGTCAGAACGAAACTGCATTCGGAGCCTCCGTTTACATCAGTGAGCTCAAAACAGGAACGATTGCCGATACGTCCGGAAGCTACCGGATCGACGGAATTCCGACGGGCGTGTACACAATTAAAGTGAGCTACATTTCCATGCCCACGGTAACTGAAAAAAACGTGCGCATATCGGCGAATACAAGCAAGGATTTTACATTAAAACCTGGCAGCAATTCGCTGGAAGAAGTTGTTGTAACCGGAACAATGAAAGAAGTTTCGAAGCTCGACAGCCCGGTGCCCGTGGATATTATTACTGCAAAATTCATTTACAAAAATCCCGTCCCAAGCATTTTTGAGGGTTTGAGTTATGTAAATGGAGTTCGCCCTCAGTTGAATTGCAACGTTTGCAACACCGGCGACATTCACATGAACGGACTTGAAGGCCCGTACACCATGGTACTGATCGATGGAATGCCGATGGTGAGCGGATTGTCCACCGTTTACGGACTATCAGGTATCCCGAATAGTTTGATCGAGCGGGTTGAAATCGTAAAAGGACCGGCATCCACCTTATATGGATCGGAAGCTGTGGGGGGATTGATTAATATAATTACCAAAAACCCATCGAAAGCACCCATCTTCTCCGCAGATGTATTCAGCACAACCTGGCGGGATGTGAATGTGGACCTGGGCGTAAAATTCACTCCGAATGAGCGCACGAGCTCACTGCTTGGGGTTAACTATTTCAACTACCAAAATCCCATTGATAACAATGGGGACGGTTTCACAGATCTTACGCTGCAAAACAGGATCTCGTTTTTCAACAAATGGTCATTTAACCTGAAAAATAACCGGCAAGCCAATATCGCGGCCCGCTACTATTATGAAGACCGCTGGGGTGGTGAAATGCGCTGGAATAAGACATTTCGCGGAGGTGACCAGGTGTATGGGGAAAGTATTTATACCAAACGTTATGAAGTGCTGGGAAACTATCAGCTGCCCGGCCCTGAGAAACTCACTTTGCAATATTCGTTCAGCTCACATCATCAGAATTCGGTATACGGAAAAGTACCTTTCAATGCGGACCAGAAGATAGCGTTCGCGCAACTTTTGTGGGATAAGGAAATTGGAAAACACAACCTGCTTTTTGGAACGCCGTTTCGGTATACATTCTACAACGACAATACGACTGCAACCCGGCACCTCGACGGTCAAGACCATCCTGATAAAATCTTGTTACCCGGTATTTTTGTGCAGGACGAAATCCGGGCCGGCGCACATGCATTGCTCCTGGGCGCACGATACGATTATAATAGTCGTCATGGAAGCATTTTTACCCCGCGGGTTGCCTACAAGTACAAATTCAATCAAACGGATGTGGTGCGATTGAATGTCGGACGCGGATTCCGGATCGTCAATTTGTTTACGGAAGATCATGCGGCGCTGACCGGTTCCCGGCAGGTAATTGTGAAGGAAGCATTAAACCCGGAGCAAAGCTGGAATGCGAATATCAATTTTGTAAAAAAGATCGTGACCGGAAATTCGTTTGTCGGATTTGACGCATCGGTTTTTTACACCCATTTCACCAACCGCATCCTGCCCGATTATGATACCGATCCTAACCAGATTATATATAATAACCTGGACGGTTATGCTGTTTCGAAAGGCGTGAGTTTGAACCTGGATTTCAACTTCCCTTTTCCATTGAAAATCATTGCAGGCGGAACGTATATGGAAAACTTTCAGAAAGAAAATGGGGTCCGTTTCCGTCCGGTACTCACCGAAAAATTCACAGGCGTTTGGTCTGTTAGCTATGAAATGCCGCGTGCAGGATTGTCGTTTGACTACACCGGTAACATATACGGACCAATGCGGCTGCCTGTTTTAGGCCCCGAAGATCCGCGCGCAAAAACGTCTCCCGTATGGTCATTGCAAAATATCCAGATCACCAGGAAGTTCGACAATGGACTGGAAATTTATGGTGGTATCAAAAACCTCCTAAACTTCACACCTCCGTCTAATTCCATTGCCCGGGCCAATGATCCGTTCGACAAAAATGTAAAATTCGATGATCAGGGACAGGTTATTGCAACACCTGACAATCCTTACAGACAGACATTCGACCCATCCTACGTTTTCGCTCCAAATCAGGGAATTAGAGGATTTCTGGGGATTCGATACACATTTAGATAGGCCACCATTTTTGTCTAAAAAAGCAACCAAAATCTCTCATATATAATTATTCGAAGATCCAAAACGTATACAGTATTGATTTTCATTGACTTGAACTATTTTACATTGTATATTTGTGCCATCAATTAATTAACACTACTTAGTTATGGCATTATCAAAACAATTTGTGAAGAGCAAGTCGCTTTACAAAGTTACATTTACAGTACCTGCGGAAGCAGCAGCAGAAGCTAAAAAAGTTGCCCTCGTTGGAGAATTTAATGGCTGGAACCCGGAAGAAGCCATTGCTTTGAAAAAACAAAAAGACGGTTCTTTTAAAGGCATCCTTGAACTTGCATCAGGCGAATACCAGTTCCGTTACATTCTTGACGACGAGAAATGGGAAAACGATTGGGAAGCTGATAAATACGTACCTGCTGGCGTAGACGCCACGGCCGAGAATTCAGTGGTTGTTCTTTAGCTGTTAGCTGTTAGCTGTTAGCTGTTAGCTGTTAGCTGTTAGCTGTTAGCTGTTAGCTGTTAGCTGTTAGCTGTTAGCTGTTAGCTTAAGAAAAACCGGTCAGTAGTAATCTACTGACCGGTTTTTCTTTTTATCTCAATGCCAAAAAAGCTAAATGCTAATCGCTAAAAGCTAATAGCTAACAGCTTAAAACTAAACCACAAAGCTATCACTCTCCACATACGCCTTAATCAATGCGTCCTCTCCTTCTGCGCCGGATTTTGAGTTACCGTGTTCCATGCCCATGATGAAGGACTTGTTTTCTTTTTTGCTGCGGTCGTAGATGTATTTGAAGATGTTTTTGTAGTTGATCTCCCCAGTAGTCGGCTCTTTGCGGCCAGGTTCGTCACCGATTTGGAAATAGTCAATTTCACTCCACGTTTTTTCAATATTATAGAGAAGGCGCCCCTCGTTTTTTTGCATGTGGTAAATGTCATAGAGAATTTTGCAGGACTTGCTGTTAACCCCGCGACAGATCTCATAGGTTTGGTCAGAAGTTCTTAGAAACAGGTCGGGCGAATCACTCAACGGCTCCAGTACCATTACCAATCCGTGCGGTTCCAGGATTTCCGATCCTCGGCGCAATGCGTCAATCACGTTACCAGTTTGGACACCAATTGGTATGTTTCTTTCAAAATTACCTGGTACCACGGTCATCCATTTTGCATTGACACGCTTAGCTACTTCTACCGCTTTTTTGCAGCCATTCAGGAAAATATCAATGTATTCCTGTTTGCCTGCTGCGAGAGTATTTGCTCCATTACCACCTTTATCCACAACAAAAACGCCCATTTGCATACCAGTGCGGGCCATTTCCTTAGCAATAGCCTCCTGCTGCTCTACCGGCCGCCCCATCATTCCATTATCTTCAAGAGCCATAAAGCCGTTGTCGGCCATGAATTTCAACTGGTCGATCACATCTTTTCCAGCCTTATTTTGGAACATGCCAAAGTGGGGCGCATATTTCAACTTAAAATTATTTTTGGCAAATGGGGCTTGGTTAGCGAAGGTTTCACCGGTCGCCAAAGCAGCTCCGGCTATTCCCAATGTAGATTTCACAAAATTTCTGCGAAGCATATCTTTCCTGGATTTATGTTTAGAGGTTAAAGATAGGATACCTGTTAATATACCTAAATGCCGGGCTTATTAGACTTGCCAGGCTTTGAAAACCCGGCAAGACTCGTCTTAATTTCTATCCCTTCTTTTCCTACGCCTCTCTTTTTTGGTATCCGCAGGCTTTTGTACTGCTTCCTGAACTTCTTCTTTGGGTTTCGGAAAATATGGAGCGAGCTGCACTTTGATCTCTTCCCGGAATGCGTTTTTCACACCTTCCAAAGCAGCTTCTTTCACATCGCCGCTGAGTCTGTCTTCCGTCAGAAGCTTTACAACTACCTCCTCTCCCGGCCAGCTGGCGCCCAGGTACCTGGCAGCATTCTTCCGAACCGAAGTCGGCAAGTCGCCGTCCAAAACAGTTGAGCGCAGCAGGTACACTGCCTCGGGACTTCCTACTGTTTGAATGGAAGCCAGTAATGCCGATTTCCTGGCTTCATTCATACCTGCTAATTTTTCTGTCACATAGGATATTCCTGCCTGTTCAAGCAACAATGCACCTGCATCGCGGCCGAGTACCTCGTCGGATTTATCGAGCGCAAGATTCAACAGCCGGTCGTTTTCAGATTCGAGCTCATAACGTGTCATCAGGTCAATGTAATGATCGGTACCGTACGTTTCGTCCAATAACTTATTTAATGCCGTACGTCCCTGCTGAGAGTTGGTCACAAAACTTTTATCCAAATGCAGCAATGCAAGCTTACTAACCTCAATCCGGTCGGAAGAATTGACGGTGAGCACATTGAGCAGCGCCTGGGATTTCTCGTACCCGGCGCGGAAAAAGTCGAAGGCACGGAAATAGCGAAGCCTGCTTTTGAAACTCACGCTGGTATCCGCAGCCAGGTCAGTCAGGTAGGGAATCGCTTTCCTGGTCCGTGCGAGCCAGATAATGTCTTTGCCGGCATCTGTGGCACCGGGGCGGGATCCGGCCCGTTCCAGCCAGGCGGGAAAAATACGCTCCCATTGATCATACGCGCCGATGCTCAATGCCTCGACCGACCAGCGGTCATTTCCTTTGTACTGTTTTGCCAATTGGAGCCACACATCCAGCGCCTCGTAAGTGTGGTTATGGTTAATGGCCAGGGCGCATTCGCGTCTCACCTGCGGGTCCGGATCGGCAGTAAGTCTTTTAATGTATTCGGTAGGATCGCTGTTTCTTTGTCTCACAGCCCGCAGCGCTGTAATCCTGATATTTGGGTTGATATGTCTGAAACCGACGTCCAGATTTCTATAATTAAATCCTTCGATCCGGTTTAATACCCACAATGCGCGTGCACGCAGCTTTGGATTTGCATTATATCTGTTGAAAAGCTCTTCCAGAAACGGTTCGGCATTCCATCCATGTTTCACGCAGGCATTCCACGCCAGATAACGCATGGATAAGTTTGGACTTTGCAACGCTTTTACTGCCTGCTCCGGAATACTAAGGTCGAAGACGGGGATTTTGTAGGCACTATCCGGCGGGGCAATCCTGAAAATCCTGCCCCGGCTCCGATCCTTCATTTTATTTGATCCAATGACCGGGTCATACCAGTCGGAGACGATGAGGGAGCCATCGGGCGCGACGCAAACGTCCGTTGGACGAAACCATTTATCTCTGGTTCCCTCAACAATGGGGATAATACCGTCCGATTTATAGCCCGCGCCGTCGTTCTGAACCGGGAATGCGCTGAGATAATTCTGTCCTGCATCGGCGAGAATAATCTGGTCCCAGAACTTTCGAGGCAACAATTCACCTTCGTAAATCGTCATACCCATCGGAAAGCCGGAACCGGTTTCCAGCAAATTGGGAACTACACCGGGGTCGTTCTGATGCCAGTGACGGCGGGGAACTTCGTCTTCGACGTTGGTGCGGTTGAGACGCCAGCTTGCACCGGTCATTTCATCGATATACCCAAAATTGCCATTTTCCATCACATACGAAACCCGGTCGCCGCCATTCCCCGGCTCTTCCTGGTCCGACTGCCACATGGTACCGTAGCTATCGACCGCAACTTCAAACCCATTCCTGAAATTTTCGGCCAGGATCTCTACTTTGGTAAAATCCTGATCACATCGAAAAACAACACCTTGTTTGAATTGCCTGAAATCAATAGGTCTTTCGTATTTATCAAGAAGTGGCCGATCCTGCCCGTCGACGAGCTGCCGGCCTGCATTACCAAAGTTGAAATAGAATTTCCCATCCGGCCCGAAAACGAATGCGTGAATTCCGGCATCGCTTTGCGTACCTCCGATACCTTTAAACAAAACTTCTTTGGTATCAGCTTTGTCGTCTCCATTCGTATCTGTAAAAAGCCAGACATATGGACTTTGAGACACCACCGCTTTATTTCCCATCACCCAGATCCCGAGCGGCGCATTGATCTCGGGTCCCTGATAAAAAACTTTGGTTACATCCGATTTACCATCTCCGTCTTTGTCTTCCAGGATCAGGATCCGGTCACCCATTCCCAACTCCGATTTGCCATTTACGGCGGGACGATAGTTGTAGGCTTCACAAACCCACACCCTGCCCCGGTGGTCGACATCGATGTTAATGGGATTTATAACGTCAGGCTCCGACGCAAACAATGTGGCGGCCAGTCCGTCGGCCACTTTCAGGCCTGCAACCGCATTCCTGGAAAACCGTTTTTCAGGCTCTGACAGTTGTGCATAAATGCTATCTGGATTTGTAACTACTATTGAATCAGCAACTTGACAAATACTGACACCGGGAAGAAAAGAAAAATTTGCCGCAACAAAGAATGCAAATTTCTTAAAATTGAATTGTTTCAAAACAAACTTGAATGGATGCTACCTCACAAAAAACCGATTAAAATTACGTCTTGTTTGGTGAATAACGAAGAGAAGTTTGAAGTTATCGGGATAATGTTTCGAAAGAATCGCGACAAACTGCGTTAACGATATGGTGTAGGATTACTTATTGTCAATGTTCAATTTTTTCTACTTAAATATTTAAAACACTTGCTGAGAGAAGTCTTTTTTTTAGGTCTCTTTTAGCCTATATTTGAAGATTTCCCAAATCGCAAAGCGGCTATTTCGAAAAGTAGAGCCACCTTTTGCATCCACTCCACCTTTATTATCCATTGGAATGAAAGTATCTCCCTCAGAGCCATTTAAAATTGTTTATTCAATTCTGAATCACGAGTATTTGGGGTACATCTTCGAATCATTTGTGGTCCAGCTGAATAGTCAGGGGGAATTTACATTTCAGATCCAGAACATTTCATCCAAAAATATCAAGGAATTCAGGAGCGGGATCGATACGCGGGATTTTGAACTCGTGAAGCTTATTGATGACATTCAGCAGGATGCGGTTGTCAGGAAGTTCAATACCAAAAAATTAAGTGTAGTTGATTTTTTTCTCAAAGTCTACGATCCGCAAAAAGGGGACAAGCTCATTCAGGAAACGATTGCAGCTTATCTCGAAAGTGCCAAAGCCCGCATTCTCGACCGGCTGTCGGAAAAGGATATTTTTATCATGGGAAGTGACGGCAACCCGATCTGGAAACCTGTCATCCTGGAATCCGAAAAAGCGACCATCCGGTTCCATTTTGTCCGTAACGAAGACAACACCCATTACTTTCCAACGATACGCCACAAGTTTCAAAAACTGGATTTCCAGTATAAAAACGCGTTTCTGGTTTGTGAAGATCCGGCTTGGCTGGTATTGGAAGGGCATTTATACCAGTTCGAGGGAAATGTCGACGGGAAGAAGATCAAACCGTTTTTAGCTAAAAAATTCATTGCCATTCCGGGGCAGATGGAGGAGCAATATTATGGCAGGTTTGTGGCGCCGCTCATTGCCTCGTACGATGTAGTTGCGCGAGGTTTCGAAATTAGAAATGTATCCTCTTCTCCGAGAACCGTTTTGACGATCTCAGAATTTTCCAACAATTCGGGTAAGAAAAATACGGTGCTATTTCAGGATTCCGAAGACGTGGAAGTACTTGAAGATGAAGATAATGACGTTTCTTTCGACCTCTCATTTCAATACGCCGGCTTCGCTTTTCATTACGATAGTTTCGCACACCCTTCGAGCGTGCATATGGAAAAGAAAGGCAATGACTACTTTTTTAACAAAGTGAAACGCAACATTGAAATTGAAACCCAGAATGTCCGTCAATTGAAGGATTGGGGCCTCAATATGCGTAGTGGCAAAATACAAATGCCTAAATCACAAGCATTTGGCTGGCTACAGGGTAATGCTAATTTGCTTGCAGAGAAAGGCATTTCGGTACGTCAGAATACAAGCGACGCAAAACGCTACTTTCTGGGTTATTCCTCATTGGATATATCGATTCAGGAAGGCCGGGATTGGTTTGATATTAATGCAAAAGTGAGATTCGGGGAGTTTGAGATTCCATTTATCCAGCTCAGAAGTCACATTCTGAGCCGCAAAAAGGAGTTTTTACTACCTAATGGCGAAATCGCAGTGATACCAGAATGGTGGTTTACCAAATATTCTGATTTCTTTTCATTCACGGAGCATGGCGATTCGGATGATGATTTCAGGCTTCGTATGCACCATTTGGCATTGGTGCAGGAATTGAAAGAAGAAAATCTGGCCACAGCGGTTATCAGTAGAAAACTTGAGAATTTGCGTGATTTCCAACAAATTGATCCGGTTGCTCCTCCAAAAGGTTTTACAGGTTTATTAAGACCATACCAAAAAACCGGTTATGACTGGTTGCAATTTTTGAAACAGTATCGTCTGGGAGGTTGCCTCGCGGATGATATGGGGCTCGGCAAAACTGTACAAACACTGGCGCTGCTGCAATCTGAAAAAGAATCGGGCATCGACATGCCGTCGATCCTTATCATGCCCACCTCACTGCTCTACAACTGGCAGCTTGAAGCAAACAAATTCACGCCAGAACTGAAGGTAATGCTTTACACGGGAACAAACCGTGATAAAGACACGGCTCAATTCGATCAATATGATCTGATACTGACATCGTATGGCATCATCCGTTTGGACGTTGAGATCCTGGAAAATTACCGGTTCAATTATGTAATCCTGGATGAATCGCAGGCCATTAAAAATCCCGCATCTATCATTACGAAGGCAGTTAGGAAGTTAAATTCAACGCATCGGCTGGTATTGACAGGTACCCCGGTCGAGAATAACACGTTGGACCTGTGGTCTCAAATGTCGTTTGTGAACCCGGGATTATTAGGTACCCAATCTTTTTTCAGGGACGAGTTTCAAGTACCTATTGAAAAACGAGGGGATGAAGAAAAAACAAAACGACTTTATAATCTCATTAAACCATTCATTTTAAGAAGGTTAAAGTCACAGGTAGCAACAGATTTGCCTGAAAAAGTCGAAAGTGTGCAATACTGCGATATGTCCGCGGAACAGGAAAAGGCGTATGAAGAAGCAAAAGCTTACTATCGAAATCTGATCCTGCAAAGCATTGATGCAGAAGGAATTTCAAAATCTCAGCTCGTTGTTTTACAAGGTTTGACCAAACTGCGCCAGCTTGCAAATCACCCATTTATGGTCGACCCGGAGTATCAGCACGGATCCGGGAAATTTGAAGATGTGATTCATAAGTTGCAAACGGTGATGAGTGAGGATCATAAGATCCTAATATTCAGCCAATACATTAAGCATTTAGACTTATTTCGCCGCCATTTGGATGAAAAAGGAATTCGATATGCCTACCTCGACGGTGCTACCCGCGACAGGCAGGAGCAGGTTGAGACTTTCCAGGAAAATGAAGAGATCAAAATTTTCCTTATTTCGTTGAAAGCCGGAGGTCTAGGCCTAAATCTCACGGCAGCAGACTACGTTTTCATACTCGATCCCTGGTGGAATCCGGCCATTGAAGCTCAGGCCGTAGATCGTGCGCACCGCATTGGTCAGGACCGGACGGTATTTACTTATAAGTTCATTACTAAGAATACGGTGGAGGAAAAGATTCTGGCACTTCAGAGAACCAAGAAGCAACTTGCTGATGACCTAATTTCGAATGAAGAAGGGTTTATTAAATCGCTCAGCCGGGAAGATGTGATGAATTTGCTGGCGTAGAAACGTTGGTCACCCTGAGCGGAGTCGAAGGGGCGCTACTGCTTGTAAGTAACGCCCCTTTGAATCCGCTCAGGGTGACAAGTGCGACTAACAAATTTATAACGTCAGCGCAGACGCTTCTCTGGTGATCAATGCTTCCCGATCAGGACCGGTTGAAATGAATGTAATCGGCAGTTTCAATTCTTCTTCCAAAAACTTCACATAAGCCAGCAACTCGTCCGGAATTGCGTCGAAATCGTGGATGCCATCCAGTGATTGTTGCCAGCCTGCAAAATCCTTGTAAACAGGCTCAACAGTTTCGTCGCACAAATCGTATGGAAGCTGGTCTGTCAGTGTGCCATCTGCCAGTTTATATTCTGTGCAAACGCGGATTGTGTCGAATATCGTGAGCACATCCACTTTCATCATAATCAATTGAGTGACCCCATTGATCATAATTGCGTATTTCAATGCAGGCAGATCCAACCAGCCACAACGACGCGGACGTCCGGTGGTTGCACCAAATTCACGGCCTTCCTTGCGCATTTCCTCGCCTGTTTCATCTAAAAGTTCGGTGGGGAACGGCCCACTTCCTACCCGCGTACAATACGCTTTGAAAATACCAAAAACCTCACCTACCTGATGCGGAGAAATACCCAGACCGGTACATGCGCCGGCAGTCATAGTGGTGGAACTCGTTACGAATGGATATGATCCGAAATCGATGTCGAGCAGAGAACCCTGAGCTCCTTCGGCTAACACGGTTTTATTTTGTAGTAATGCGTCATTTACAACGTATTCGCTATTCACGAGCGTAAATTGCTTCATGAACTCGATTGCGCCAAAGAAATTTTCTTCGGCTTGCGGAAGTACTTCCGAGTAATCATATGAATAGAAATCCAGGATTACTTTGTGCGCGTCAACCAGTTTTTTGTATTTGGCGGCAAAATTCGGAGAAAGTACATCTCCTACGCGCAGACCAAGCCTTGCTACTTTATCCTGATAGGCAGGCCCGATTCCGCGCAACGTAGAACCGATCTTTGAGTCTCCTTTCGAGCGTTCGTACGCGGCATCCAGCAATGAGTGGGTGGGGACGATGATCGACGCTTTTTTGGAAACATACAGATTTGCGATCAGGTCAAGATTGTATTTCGCCAGATTTTCAATTTCTCTTTTGAAAACGATCGGATCGAGAACGACGCCATTTCCAATGATGTTCTGGATATCGCTGCGGAAAATACCCGACGGGATTTGGTGCAAAACGTGTTTGATACCATCAAATTCGAGGGTATGACCCGCATTTGGCCCACCCTGAAAACGGGCTACAACCTGGTACTTAGGCGCCAGGACATCCACAATTTTTCCTTTTCCCTCGTCTCCCCATTGGAGACCAAGTAATACATCAACTTTCATTCAATTTTTGATTACTGAAACTAAAATGGTGTAAGATCAGACCGGCATAGAAGCCGGTCTGCAAGATAATATACTAGCGGTCTTCGTAAACTGCCGTGGTTTCGCGGACTTCGTTCCGGTTCTGGCAGTTTTCCTTAGTGCAGTTACCATAAAAAATAAGCGAATGATGGAGCACGCTGAAATTGAGCATTTCCCCCACCATATTCTGGATACTCTGGATCCTCGGATCGCAAAATTCCATCACTTTATGACAATCCGTACAAATCAGGTGATCGTGCTGTTTATTGCCATATGACTTTTCGAATTGAGCAAGGTTTTTACCAAACTGATGCTTTGTAACCAGGTCACAATCAACCAGGACATCCAGCGTATTATAGACAGTTGCCCTGCTCACCCGATACCGTTTATTCTTCATACTGATGTAAAGTTCATCTACATCAAAATGATCTTCTCTGTTATAAATTTCCTCCAGAATCGCAAAACGCTCGGGGGTTTTACGAAGTCCTTTATTTTCCAGATAAGCCGTTAAGATTTTCTTTGCGGCTTCAAAATTTGGTTTGCTGGCTTGTGGCATATCTCTGATATTCTTGCGCGAAAATACGCTTTTTTACTTGAAACATATTCACTTTGGCTGTTTTAGAACTACGTCTGGTTCCCAACCAACTCAATAACAACGCATTGCCGCATTGGTTCAACGGAATCACTTCCTCTCCAGATTTGTATCAAATCTTTGCACATTATAAACTCCTTCCACCTGCTCCAGCTTGTTGATCAGCACGTCCAAATGCCTGGTATCCTGCACATATAACTTAATGTCGCCATTAAAAACACCATCCTTGGTATCAATTGTTAAACCACGCATGTTGATATGCAGCTCGTTCGAAATGATCCTCGTGACGTCGTTCACAAGCCCCACGCGATCCGTTCCTGAAAGATATAGACCTGCCAGAAATGCTTCTTCCTTGCCCGATTCCCATTTTGCTTTTATAATGCGGTTGCCATGCTTCGACATGAGCTCAGCCGCATTTGGACAGGTTGTCCGGTGTATTTTGATGCCTTCATTAATTGTCACAAATCCAAAAACGTCATCGCCGGCAATCGGGTTGCAACAGGGTGCGAGCTTGTAATCGATTTTGTCCATATCGTCCCCGATCAGCAGCGTATCACTATCGGCCCGGTCTCCATGGATATGTTTTAGAAATTTGGTGAACGTCTTGCCGTCACTGCCGGTTTGTCCGGGTGCGGTGGCCGGGACAACCACATCCGTCGTTTTCCGCTCTTTGGCTTCCTTTTCCCGTTTAAATCGTTTCAGTTCATCGAGCTGAATGTAGCCTTTGCCGATCCGGTAGAAAAAGTCGGTAGCTGTTTTACATTCAAAAAACGCCCGAAGCTGGTTTACAATCTCGGCAGTAAGTTCTATGCCCAGGATTTTCAGTTTTTTCTCAACCATTTGACGACCATCAGTTTCGTAACGACGGTTGTCTTCTTTGAGAAAATCCTTGATCCTGGCTCTGGCCTTAGAAGTAACTACGATCCGCAGCCAGTCTTCATTCGGTTTCTGCTTGCTGGACGTAATGATCTCGACCTGATCTCCATTGTTCAAAACGTAACTGATCGGAACGAGTATCCCGCCCACCTTTGCCGCCATACAGTGCGCGCCAACCTCCGAATGGATGTCAAATGCAAAATCAAGTGCGGTAGCACCACTTTGCAACACTTTCAGCTCGCCTTTTGGTGTAAAAACAAAAACTTCCTCATTAAAGAGATTGCTCCTGAACTCATCCAAAAACTCTATTGCCGCCGTTTTATCGCCAAACCCGTTTTCAAGCGTTTCGCGAACCTGGGTAATCCATTGCTCTATATTTCCGCGGACTTTCGTATCATTTCCTTTGTATTTCCAATGCGCCGCATAGCCTTTTTCCGCGATCTCATCCATCCGGGTCGTACGGATCTGCACTTCCACCCATTGTCCGCTTTTGCTCATCACCGTGGAATGCAGCGACTGGTAACCATTCGCACGAGGCGTACTTAGAAAGTCTTTAAGCCGGTCGGGATTTGGCTTATAATGATCCGTCACAATGGAATAAGCCTGCCAGCAAATCGCCTTTTCCCGGTCGTTTTCAGCCGAAGATTCGAGTACGATCCGAATGGCAAAAAGATCATATATTTCTTCAAAGGGCTTGTTCTGCTTGCGCATTTTGTTCCAGATCGAATAGATCGATTTGGGCCGGCCTTTCAGAATAAAGTTTAGCCCGGCAGCTTCCAGGTCCTGGGCAATGGGCTCCATGAACTTGGCGATAAACCGGTCACGGATTCCTTTGGTTTCTCTTAATTTCCTGGCAATTGCACGATATTCCTGCGGCTCGGTGTATTTGAGGTACAGTTCTTCCAGCTCGGATTTAATGCTGTAAAGTCCCAATCGGTGAGCGAGCGGCGCGTAGATGAAGATCGTCTCGGAAGCAATTTTCAGCTGCTTATCGCGGGGCATGCTGTCCAGGGTACGCATGTTATGCAGCCTATCGGCAAGCTTCACAAGGATTACCCGGACGTCGTCAGAAAGCGTAAGAAGCATTTTCCGGAAATTCTCCGCCTGCTGGGAAGTTCCGTATTCGAACCGGCCGGAAATTTTGGTAAGACCATCGATGATCTTCGCGACTTTTTTACCAAAAAGCCTTTCAATATCCTCAATTCGCATATCCGTATCCTCGACCACATCGTGCAGCAGCGCCGCAACAATGCCCGTTGTACCCAGCCCGATCTCCTCAACGACAATCTGAGCTACGGCGAGCGGATGGTAGATATATGGTTCACCAGACCGGCGACGCATGTCTTTATGCGCGTCGACGGAAGTATAAAATGCTTTCTTGATTAATTTCGCATCATTGTCCTTTAAAAACGGTTTGGCTGTTCGTAATAGCCTTCGGTATTTTTTTAGGATATCCTTGCGCTCCTGTTCCAGATCGATGTCGAGGGATTCAACGAGTTGCTCCACTGCTATAATTCTAATTTGTATGCTTCACTAAAATAACAAATTTTTGGCTACAATTAGCTATCCGCACAATCCAAAAACTAAAATTTTAAAAAAAATTTGCATCTATCTAAAATTTAGAAATACCTTTGCACTCCCAATTCGAGACAGGGCGCAGATTATCGCACCAATTTCCAGATCGGATCGGAGACATAAGTGAGCGGGCGTGGCGGAACTGGTAGACGTGCTAGACTTAGGATCTAGTGCCGCAAGGCGTGGGGGTTCGATTCCCTCCGCCCGTACAAGTAAAAAGGGAGTGACGGGGCGTCAGATTCCTCAAGAATAAGCTGCTCCGAAGTACAATCCCGTCTAATGCCCTCAGGACATCGTTTTGAGGGCATTTTTCTTTTTCTTTTCTGTTTTATCCAAAAAGGTTTACCCATAAGCATTAGCGACACATGGAAGTTCTGTTAGAAAAAAATTCACCAACGTTAGCCTCTCTGAAAGTTATCCTGACCAAGGAAGACTATCAGCCGAAAGTCGATAAGACAATAAAGGATTACACGAAACGCGTCAATCTGAAAGGCTTCCGCCCGGGCAAAGTTCCAACCCATGTCATTCAGCGCATGTATGGAAAAAGCATTTTGGTTGACGAGGTTAACAACATTCTCAGCAATGCAGTTAGCACGTACATCAGAGAGAACAAGCTGCAGGTGGTGGGAGATCCAATCCCTGACCGCGATAAAGCAGCGGAAGTAAACTGGGACAGCCCGGCTCAATTCGAATTCACTTATGAACTTGGCGTTGCCACGGATTTCGAAGTAAATCTTTCAGAAATTCCAGCGATCAAACGCTATACCATTCATGTTGACGACGCGGAACTAACTAAGACTACTGACAGTCTGCGTGAAAGGTTTTCGGATAGCATTCACCCGGAAGTAAGCGAAGCGGACGACATGGTTTTTGGTGAACTGAAACAGGAATCATCAGAATTCAATACACGTACTGCCATTCCTACGAAACAAGTTAAAGAAGAAGTTCGGTCGAAGTTCATCGGTCTGAAAAAAGACGATGTCGTTACCTTCGACATTCAGAATACATTCACTGAGGAATCAGCGATTGCTCACGTTACCGGCAAGAAAAAAGAAGACATCGGAGAACTGTCCGGTGAATTTACACTGATCGTTGAAGACATTACCCGATCAGCACCTGCGGCATTCACTCCGGAGTTTTTCGATAAAGTATTAGGTCCGGGCCAGGCAGAAAGCGAGGAGCAGTTCAACGAAAAAGTGCTTGAAATCATCAAAGGAAATTACGAGCGCGAAACGGAAGCATTGTTGCGCCGTGATATCGAAACCACTTTGCTTGATAACATTGCAATCGAACTTCCAGGTGAGTTTTTGAAAAACTGGCTGGAACGTACCAACGAAGGCAAGTTCACCCGCGAACAAATTGAAGAACAGTTTGAAGATTTCCAGAAGTCATTGAAACTGAGTCTGATCAAAAATAAGATCGCTGACAAAGAAGGCGTAAAAGTTGAATATCCTGAAATCCTTGACTTTACCCGTCAGATGGTAAAAGGCCAGTTCGGTATCTATGGCGACGATGACAACATGAAAGAAACGATCGACCGCGTTGCACAGGGATATCTTGCTGACAAAGAACGTGATAACTATACCAGCGTCTTCAATCAGGTTTTTGATAATAAAGTTTTGGATGTGATCCGCGGCCAGGTTGCTACGGATGAGCAGACGATCGAAGTAAGCGAATTCGAGAAGCTTGCAAAAGGCGAAGAAGTAGAAGCTGCCTAGTCTTCCATTCTTAAAAATATTTTTTTTCACCGGCCCGCACAGGGCCGGTGTTTTTTATTTAAAGCCGATCCGCTCGCGATGTTCGCCAATCTCACGGACAATACCTTCACCAAACCATTGCCTGAACTTTATTTTCCATTGCTCGAGCTCATTCTGAAGTCTTCGGTTTTCAGAAAGTATGCGGGTGTTTTCCTGACGCAGCCACTCCGTTTCGGACATGGACAGCGAATCGAAACCCAGTAGCTCAGGCAATGGGATTTCGAGGAGTTTGGAAATATTTTCGAGTCGGGAAACAGACAACTCCGTCCGGCCCCTTTCCAGATCTCCGTACGCGGTGGTTGACAAACCAAGCATATCCGCCATATTTTCCTGAGACAGTCCTTTTTGAAGACGAACCTGGCGAATCCTTTCAGATAAGTTGGATATTACATTCATGACGCTTTGCTATTTCTTCTTATATAAATCTTTACGCAATGTAATCACCACATTTATAGCTGCCTCTCGCAATTTCCGACAAATTATCGCAAGAATTGACAAGGATTATTCGACGAAATAGTCAATTTTGTGACAGGCAAAAGAATCAGCGATTGGGTTTATAATCAGAAACTAACATATATTGCTTTTTGTTCTCTTAGTCATTTGCCCTAAAATAATAACCAAATTAAATTTAAGTTTATCGATGAATCACGGAAATGAATTTAGAAAATATGCCGTGCACCATTTAGGTGTGAACGGACTTACAGTGGACGGTTATATGAACCATACCGTCGAAAATATGACCCGCTCGGTAATTGAAGAGCGTCCGATGAATTTCCGTGAAGTAGACGTTTTTTCACGTCTGATGGCCGATCGTATTATTTTCATGGGCACCGGAGTAGATGACAATATTGCGAATATCATCGTCGCGCAGCTTTTGTTCCTCGAATCAGCTGATCCGAAAAAAGACATTTTGATGTACATAAACAGTCCCGGCGGCTCCGTTTACGCAGGTCTGGGCATTTATGACACCATGCAATATGTTCGTCCGGACGTGGCGACGGTATGTACAAGTCTTGCAGCTTCAATGGGTGCGGTTCTTCTTGCAGGCGGTGCAGCTGGGAAGCGTTCTGCATTGCCACATGCGAGGGTGATGATCCATCAGCCTTCGGGAGGTGCGCAGGGAACATCGGTTGATATTGAAATCACCACGCGTGAAATTGTAAAACTTCGCCACGAGCTTTACGAAATTCTTGCGAACCATACGGGACAAACGTCTGAGCAAATCGCATTGGATTCTGATCGCGACAAGTGGTTAAAAGCCACAGAAGCAAAGGAATATGGCTTGATCGATGAAGTTTTGACAAGAGACAAATAATCGAAAAAATTTCAGCTAAAAGCGTCCGGACAGCAAATTGTCCGGACGCTTTTTAGTTTATGGGCCGCCTGTAATTTGGTAACCCAATTAAAAAACTGGAAATTTGCGTTGCAGCTGCAATCAAAGGATTCAAATGCTGAAAATTTGAAACAATAAACCGGGTCTTCTTGTTAAATGATTTTCCCGGTTGTTAAAATGATTTGAAAAGACTTTCAGGAATACCGTTCCGAACACGTCAACCACAGCATAAATAAAATCAATGGCACAAGTAAGTTGTTCGTTCTGCGGACGTAAGAAAAATGAGGTCGATCTGTTACTTTCGGGCATCGATGCGCACATCTGTAACCATTGCATTGCACAGGGCCATCAGGTGATTACCGAAGAATTAGGCGCGAAGGAGGATAAGAAAGAGAAGAAAACGAAACTCCCGAAGCTTAAATCGATTCCTCCCGCCGAGATCAAACGATTTTTGGAACAATATGTCATCGGTCAGGATGAAGCGAAACGCTCGCTGGCCGTGGCTGTCTACAACCATTATAAACGTCTGAACCAAACGTATACGGAAGACGAAGATGTAGTGATTGAAAAATCAAATATTATCATGGTAGGTGAAACCGGAACCGGTAAAACCTATCTAGCCAAATCCATTGCACGCATTCTGCAGGTTCCTTTTTGTGTAGCTGACGCAACGGTCGTAACAGAGGCCGGATATGTGGGTGAAGACGTCGAAACCATTCTGACACGCCTTTTGCAAGCTGCGGATTACAATGTGGAAGCCGCCGAAAGAGGTATCGTTTATATAGACGAGATTGATAAAATCGCTCGTAAATCGGACAATCCTTCGATTACCCGCGATGTGAGCGGCGAGGGTGTGCAACAGGCATTACTAAAATTATTAGAGGGATCGAGTGTGAATGTACCGCCGCAAGGTGGCCGCAAGCATCCGGACCAAAAGATGATCACGCTGAATACTGAAAACATTCTTTTCATTTGCGGAGGCGCATTTGACGGAATTGAAAGGCATATCGGTAAACGGATCAATACCCGCCCGATTGGCTTCTCCGGCGACAACCGGATCATTGAAATTTTTGATAAAGGAAATTTAATGCGCTACGTGACAGCCATGGATCTTAAATCTTTCGGTTTGATTCCTGAGCTTATCGGGCGCTTGCCTGTACTGACCCATTTGAACCCGCTTGACCGCGAGACATTGCGCAGGATTTTGACAGAGCCAAAAAATGCTTTGGTAAAACAATACGCAAAGTTGTTCGCCATGGAAGGCATTACACTGCATTTCGAAGAAGAAGTACTCGACTTTATTGTTGATCAGGCAATGACCTACAAGCTTGGTGCGCGCGGTTTGCGTGCCATATGCGAGTCGATCATGACGGATGCGATGTTTGACCTGCCATCTCAAAAAGATGTCAAAGATTTTACATTGTCCCTGGACTATGCAAGAGATAAATTTGAAAAATCATCCATGTCATTGCTTCGCTCTGTTGCCTAATTGAGACTGGTTTTCTTTTAAACGCCCCGGGTTTCAAAAACGCGGGGCGTTTTCGTTTGATATAACATTACCTTTACTCATGTGAAGAAATAAATATCAAAGCTGTGGAAATCAGTTTTTTTGTTTTATTCGCATAAAATAACTCACCAGCGGTTCAACCGAATGGTTCAATTCAGACTTGTACTCCTATGCCAACCGGACCTATTGTTACACTCACGATAAATCCTGCCCTCGATAAAAGCTCTTACGTGAGCCGGATCGTGCCAGACAACAAGCTACGGTGCGAAACACCAAACTTTGAGGCCGGCGGCGGCGGGATTAATGTTGCAAAAGCGATCCACCGGCTGGGTGGTCATCCAATCGCCATATTTACCATTGGAGGCCCCACCGGACAGCGGCTCCATAAGTTGGTGAAAAACGAAGGAGTGGAGACGATGGTGATTGAGACCAAGCAATGGACACGCGAGAATTTCCATGTGCTGGAAACAAGCACAGGCTTTCAGTATCGTTTTGGAATGCCGGGAACGGAAATGATGCCGACGGAAGTAAGGTCCATACTCGAGACCATGGAAGAACTTGATCCAAAACCTTCGTATATCATCGCCAGCGGCAGCCTTCCTCCAGGTGTCCCAGATGATTTTTATGGCCAGATCGCCAAAATTGCCCATAAACAAGGTGCAAAATTTATTGCCGATACATCGGGAGATGCGCTGCGTTCAGCAACCGAAGCCGGGGTGTATTTGCTCAAGCCGAATATCATGGAGCTCAGCGAACTGGTAGGAGTCGACAAGCTTGAAATGGACGAAGTCGACGATGCCGCCAGGGCATTGATCATTCGCGGGCAGTGCGAAGTTGTGATCGTTTCCATGGGCGCAATGGGCGCAATGCTCGTGACCGAAGACCAGGTAGAACATATTCCGGCACCGCCCGTTCAGCCGAAAAGTACTGTCGGTGCGGGTGATAGTATGCTTGCAGGCATTGTCTGGACACTTTCCCAAGGTCGATCTTTCCGTGAAGCCGTGCGAATGGGCGTAGCTTGCGGAACAGCTGCGACCATGAATTCAGGCAGTGAATTGTTTAAAATGCCGGATGTTAACCGTCTGATGGATTGGTTGAACCGGTACGGAAAGCGTTATTCTGCGAGTTAAGCGAAATCACGATCGGCAAATAGTAAGAATATCGTGGTACTGTCTTTTTTCGAATAAAGACTTATCATGTCCGATACACAATCGCGTCGCCAGTTTGCTAAAATCACCGCTGCAACCGCGGCGGCCATTACCTTCAAGCCATTCTACATTCTGAACGCCAAACCGAAGATGGATGGTGAGGTAATTGGTCATGGTACTCACAAATACAAAGTGCATCAGGGCTGGGGCAATCTGGATTCCTCCAAATTTCCGATCAATAACTGTCACGAAATGGTTCAGGACAGTAAGGGAAGGCTGATTATGGTGGGGGATGAAGTAAAAAACAATATCCTCGTGTACGACCGGTCCGGTAAGCTGCTCGAAAGCTGGGGACATGAATTTCCTGGCGGGCATGGCCTGACACTCTGGAATGCAAATGGAGAAGAATTTCTTTTTATATGCGACCCTAACACCGGGAAGGTTACTAAGACAGATTTGAAAGGAAAAGTACTTCTGACGATCGAACATCCATCAAAAGTTGGCGCATATAAAGAGTCAGATGCATTTAAACCCACTGAAACTGCTATCGGACCTGACGGTACCATTTATGTTGCGGACGGATATGGCTCCCAATGGATTTTAAGATACACCCCAAAAGGAGAATATATTGACAAATTTGGCGGCCCGGGAGACGGTGACAGCCAATTTTCGACTGCCCACGGAATCGCGGTGGATTATCGCGACAAGGCCAATCCTACGCTATTGGTAACTTCACGGGCGCACAATGCATTCAAAAAATTTACATTAGACGGCAAGTACATCGGTACCTTGTTTTTGCCAGGTGCATTTGTTTGCCGCCCGGTTTTCAAGGAAGATACACTTTACGCAGGTGTCTGCTGGTCTCGTCTGAGGTATTTAAACCAAACTCCAAACTCCGGTTTTGTCACGATTCTTGATAAATCCAACAAAGTGATTTCTAACCCGGGCGGTACCAAACCGGAGTACCGGAATGGGGAATTGCAGATTATGTTACAGGAAAAACCAATCTTCATGCATTGCCATGATGTATGCGTGGACAACGACCACAATATTTATGTTTGTCAGTGGAACGCAAAAAAAACATATCCGGTGAAACTGGAAAGAGTTTAAATCGAGGGTCAGGCTGATTATCGTATCAGCCTGACTGTTATGCCATTTACGACCATCGTTCCGATCGTAAGAATCCCATAAGCCAATCCAATCGGCATTTGCGGGACGAGCCAGGCTACTCCTACCAAAAAGGCAACAAAGCCATATCCTGCCAAAAGTAACCCATAAAGTATCCGCGCCGCTGCGTCTGATCCCTGCTGGGAATGCGTAAAAACGGCTAATGTAGATGTCATGATAGGAAATGGCGTCAGTATTCCACTCCACGTCGGCCCGAGATATTCGGCCGCCTGGGTTAACAAAACCACAAAAAAAGTTGTCACTAGCATTCTTAGCGGAATGTCATAAACCGGCTGTTTTTTAAATTCGGCCTTTGTCTTCGGTTTTGGAAAAAAATATAAGACTGCCGTGAGTACCACTAAATTCAAAGCTACTGCCGCCGGAATGGGGACCGCCCGGCCAAGCGAGAGTAGCGCGACAACGAAGAATACCATGTAGCTGATCAATACAGTGGGCAGCCAGGTAAGTCTGGCGGAAACGATGGAGTAGACCAATGCAAACAGAATTGTCCCTACCGAGCCCAGCAACGCCGAATTGATCGTTGAAGCCGCAAAAGCTGCCCCATTTTCCAGTGCGATAAAGAATGAAATCGGCCCGGCTACCCAGGGAAAACCTCCGATCCAACCCCCCAGACCTTCACCCCATTTCCGAACCGCAAGTGTGACGCCCCCGATTAATGGAGGCATTAACAGAATTTTGACAAAAAGTATTTCGGACAATGTACCGCAGATTTTAGAATACAAATTTACATTGAACCCATTAAATGCTGTTACAATGGGATAAATAGTTAAAAAATTTACTTGCAACAAAGTTGCAATATGCTACTTTTGCAACGTTGTATCAAAAACGCTGATCCCCTGTCCGTAATCTTACTCAATGGCCCGAATCATTTTTAGTTTACTCCTCTTTCTGTCTTTCGGATTTTCATTTGCGCAGAAACCGGATTGTTCCTGTTTTGTGAAAGGTGTTGTGAGAGACAAGCACACCTCGCAACCCATTGCAGGAGCAACTCTGCTGATCGTCGGACAAAATAATGGCGTTTTTACAGATGAAAATGGCCGGTACGAACTACAAAATTTATGTCCCGGATCCTATACACTAGAATGCAGGATTATCGGATACAACTCCTTTCAGCATAAACTGGATTTGACCGCCGGTCACGAGGAAAATTTCAATCTGCAGGAACAGGAAGTGCATTTAAAGGATGTCGAAATTACGGCTCACCGCACAGATGCACCTTCTTCTCAGCCACTTTCAACCATTTCGGGAAGCGATCTGGAAAAAACTCGGGGGCAAACGCTGGGCGAAAGTTTGAAAGGATTATCTGGCGTAACCGTCTTACAAACAGGTTCATCCATTTCAAAACCCATCATTCACGGACTTCACAGTAACCGGGTTCTGATCATGAATAACGGCGTCCGCCAGGAAGGTCAGCAATGGGGTTCCGAGCACGCGCCGGAAATTGATCCGTTTATAGCAACGCGCCTTTCGGTTGTGAAAGGTGCGGCTGGCGTACGTTATGGATCTGATGCAATTGGCGGTGTGATCCTGGTGGAGCCGGAGGAACTACCATTTGACAGATCCATTACCGGCGAAGTAAATGCGGTGGGATTTTCGAATGGTCGGGAAGGCGTACTTTCCGGGACTGTACAGAGTGGGGTCAAAAAATTCAAAGGATTTGGATGGCGCGCGCAGGGAACCATTAAACGAGGTGGGAATATCCGGACTCCCAACTACTTTCTGGACAATACCGGCATCAGTGAAAAGAACTTCTCGCTGGCCGCCGGATATCGGAATAAAGGTTTTGGCATTGATTTGTTTTACAGTCGGTTTGATACCAGGATCGGGATCTTTTCCGGCTCACACATTGGAAGCGTGACGGACTTATTGAATGTGATCAAAAACGGAGAGCCTTTTGTAAAAGCCGGATTTAGCTATGACATCGGCAGGCCAAACCAAAATGTGACCCACGATCTTATAAAGCTCGAATCGCATTACCATTTCCAGAATGGGAACCGGCTTCAATGGACGATTGCACGCCAGTTAAATGATCGGAACGAATTTGATCTTCATCGCCCGAGAAACGATTCTTTGGCCGCTCTCAATCACCCCGAACTTACATTTAAGCTTACTACTCTCACGAATGACGTCGTTTGGGACCATAAACCCATTTTGGGAAAAATCGCGGGACAGCTCGGCGTGAGTACACTTTACCAGTATAATTTAATGAATGGGCGCCCATTGATTCCCAATTTCAATCAGTTCAACATCGGTGTTTTCTGGATGGAACGGTATGTAAAAGATCGTTGGGAACTTGAGGCGGGTATCCGTTACGATTACAGGACGCTCAAAACACATCGCATCGTGAATCGCGAAAAGGTTTCTCAGGATTTCAATTTCTCCAATTTCTCGGGAACGCTGGGAGCGACACGAAATTTCTCAGAACGGTTTTCCGGAAAGTTGAATGTGGGTACTGCCTGGCGCGCACCAAACGTGAGCGAGCTTTTTAGTGACGGTGTGCACCATGGCGCGGCTGCCTACGAAAAAGGGGACGCTACTTTACAACCTGAGAAAGCAATTAATACCATCGCAAGTTTAAAGTACGCATATGCCCGCTGGTCCGTGGAACTTGGAGGTTATTACAATTTCATATCCGATTTTATTTATCTGAAACCCCAACCTGAACCTGTACTGACCATACGCGGCGCATTTCCCTATTTTAAATACACCCAGACAGATGCTGCTTTTAAAGGAATTGATTTGTCGGCAAGCTGGGAGTTCACCAGGCATACAACGCTTTCGAGCAAGCTCAGTTACCTGCGTGTATATGACCGAAAAAACGACAGTTATCTCGTGATGATCCCTCCAAACAGGCTGGACAATCAGATTAAATATGAATTGCCCGATCTTGGAAACTGGCATCAGGTGTATGTCTCGGTAGGAAATTTATTTGTGGCACAACAAAAGAGGGTTCCCCCGAAAAGCGATTTTCTCGCCCCGCCAAAGTCGTATTCGATCTGGAATGTACAAGCCGGGACTACGATCAAAGTATCTGAAAAACAGCAGTTTGAAGTTGGCCTCAGTGTCCAGAACCTTTTTAACACCGTCTACCGTGACTACCTCAACCGTTTCCGCTACTACGCCGACGAAATGGGTTTGAATGCTTCGCTCCGCCTGAAATGGAAATTCGGTGCCTGATCTTGAATTTTTAGTACCAATACATAAACCTGTTACTTATGAAAATGAACCGTAAATTAAGCTGGGCGCTGCTTTTTGGAGTAGCTATTACGTTCTCACAATGCAAGGATTCGGGAGAAGAGGTAAAACCCGACGAAGAGAACGAGCTGATCACATCAGTTGTCCTGACATTTATCGAGCAAGGCACATCCAATGTTACATCTTTTGTTTATAAAGATGCTGACGGAGACGGTGGAAATGCGCCTAGCAGGTTCGACACGGTTGCATTAAAACCAAATACGACCTACACGATGACTACTGAGTTCCTGGACGAAAGTAAAACACCGGTTTCAGACATTACGGAAGAAATTTCGGAAGAATCGGATGAGCACCTGCTGATTTACACGCCCTCACCGGCAACTTTACTGACTTACACTTACGGTGATGCGGATGTAAACAAATTTCCGATTGGGCTGACGGGAAAAGCCGTGACCGGCGCGAAAGGAATTGGAAAACTCAAAGTTCAATTGCGCCATCAGCCGGGTGCAAAAAACGGCAAACCCGAGCCGGGAAGTGATGACGTAAACCTGGATTTCAATTTAAAGATCCAGTAGCTCTTTAAGGTTTGTGAGATATTTGTTTTGTTTATTTCACAAACCTTAATTGCATTTCGGACATGTTCCCTGAATCAGAAGATTGAAATTTTGGGGTTGATAACCTAATGGAAGCTGAACGGGCGGGATGTGCAGGTTTTCGAGACAATTCGTTTCCCCACATTCGTTGCATTTAAAATGGATATGATCATGCTGGTGCTGTTCTTCGGAGCAATTGTGCGAACAAAGCGCATAACGCAACCCTTCATCATCCAGAACTTTATGAATAATCCCTTTTTCCAAAAACGTTTTCAGTGTTCGGTAGATCGTCACACGGTCATAATTTTCGCCCAATGCACCTTCCAGATCTCCGTGTGACAAGGCATTCTTTTTGCTGATAAAGGTTGAAAGTACATCTTCCCGGCAGGTTGTTGTCCGAAGGTGATGGCCTTTCAGCGTTTCTCTTAACTGGTCCATTGTTTCCAATTATTTAATAAATCTTACAGCTGGTCATTTTTAAAACCGTTCCCATCAAAGTTAAGTTCTAACATCCGGAATTTCCAATTATTTACGTTCGTTATGGCAAGTACCCGACCGCAGACCGACTCGAAAATATCTTGCAACACAGTTGCAAAAAAGGAAAGATCATTCTATTTTTGCACTATGATAAAAATGAAAACGGAGCATTCTCACAACAAAGCCGACTACATAGGGATACTGGGTTCAGTATTGTGTATCGTGCATTGCATGTTGGTGCCCGCACTTGCATTTGGTTCGACAGTAGCAACGCATCATGCGCATAACGGACTGCGAACACTTGATTTCTTTTTCATCGGGATAAATGGCCTGGCCGTTTTCTACGCAACCCGCAATCATAAGTCGCTGCCACTTAATATTTTACTTTGGAGTGCTTTGATGATATTCTCCGTTTCGCTTCTTTTTGAAGGCAGACATCCTGCATTCTCCTGGCTTGGATATATCGGATCCGCCTTATTGATTATCGGCCATTTGATCAATCTATACATTTGTCAGATTGCACCGAGGCTGAAGGTGAAGATATCCTGATTTTATTTATCGTATTTGACTTCGAACCGGTTCAGATCGGGGCGTACCGCACGTTTTCTTCCTAATTCATATTCGAAGATGGTTTTGCCCAGATCTGCCAGAAATGGCAATCCAATGGTCTCATATTCGTATTTATCATCATTGAAAATCTGATCCTCATTACAGTAAATGACGGCTGTAAGCATGAATTCAATGCCTTTTTCGAAATCAGCGATGTACGCATTGTCCAGCAAAAACCCGTAAGCATCCCCGCTTTTATTGAATAGCCGGATATGCCGCGGCAACCTCGTCTTGGTAGCCCCGAACATCAGGAATTTGACATATCCATCGTAAAAATCATCCGTATAATTGGCAGGGAAATCCGTTTCAACAGGAAACTGCGACATGTACTGATACAGAAACTGATAATCGTCGGAAGTCAGATAAAACCGCTGACTGGCAGGCACCTGATCGGGGAAAAACAATGCTTTCAACAAACGATGCTGATCTTCGAGCGGAAATGCATTTTTCTGAGAAAAATCAAAAGGTTCGTTTACAAGCTGACCGTCTTTGAGATAACCATTTCCTTTTAAAACCTGTGCAGAGCTTTTATATTCTTTACTATTAAACTGCGCCGGCTGATCAAAAACGACTTTTCCGTCCTTTTCAAATCGGATCGGATTTGTGTAACGATTGTTTTCCGGTCCGATGGGTGATTCCAGTCTGTGCACAATGCGCGTACCCAGGTACCCTTTCTTTTGCAAACTGTCATTCAACTCCTGCTGGCCGATAAATTCATATAGCCGGTTGAATGCATCATTATCGCTGGCGAGCAATATTTTTTTAGCATAATGCGCGACGGATGGCATTCCGTTTTCAGCGGTTGTATCCGACGTCACTTTTGTTTGCTCAGGCCGGTCTGCGCCGGTCAGCATCGTTGTGTATTTATCAATACCGAGCTTGTTCAGCTTTTCAAATGCAAGCGCGACAGCGGGAAGTTTTACAGTACTGGCCGGATAGAAATATTCAGAACTGTTGACGCGGTATCCGTGAGTCGTGAAATGCGGTTCATTCTTTTTATTCCTGTCAATGCGCGTGTAGAGAATTTGAACCTGGTATTTATCCGGGTTGTCCAGCACTTTCGAGAACTTGTCCGGATGTTTTTTTAGAAGTTTTTCAATGAAATGATCTGCCTGAAACTGAGCAAAAGAAGGTGCTATGATCAAATTCAAAAGCGTGTAAATCAATAATTTTTTTCTTCTGAACAAAAGCATGGACATTCCGGGCACGTGTAAAACGAAGATACAATATTTTATTTTAAAGGGTTATTCGAATTATATTTTACTGAAAGCGGGCTTTACTTACTTAGATATAAACTATGGCAACTAATGGAAGAAAATAAGTTACGCAGCCGCGGCTGGTTCGGTAAGGAGGGGAAAGATGGTTTCATTTACCGGGCCTGGATGAAAAACCAGGGCTATCCCGCAGACGAATTCGACGGCAGGCCGGTGATCGGCATTTGTAATACGTTTTCAGAATTAACACCATGTAACGGGCATTTCAGGGAACTGGCCGAATCGGTAAAAAGAGGTGTGTGGGAAGCTGGTGGTTTTCCAGTCGAGTTTCCTGTGATGTCATTAGGAGAAACGCTCATTAAACCCACTGCGATGCTTTATCGCAATTTGGCAAGTATGGATGTGGAAGAATCGATCCGGGCGAATCCGATCGATGGCGTGGTATTGCTTTGTGGATGCGATAAAACGACTCCTTCATTGGTAATGGGCGCAGCGAGTGTCGATATCCCAACGATTGTAGTCTCAGGCGGACCGATGCTAACAGGTCGTTATCGCGGCAAAACGATCGGTACAAGTGATGTGTGGCGGTTCAGTGAAATGTATCGGAAAAACGAAATATCTCAGGAAGAATTAACTACCTCAGAAGCCTGCATGTGCCGCAGCAATGGCCACTGCGCCGTAATGGGAACAGCATCTACCATGGCATGTATGGTGGAATCGCTTGGTATTACTTTACCGGAAAATGCGGCAATCCCGGCTGCTGACTCGAGGCGAAAAGTGCAGGCGCATTTATCTGGAAGACGAATCGTCCAAATGGTCAAAGAAGACCTGAGATTATCGCATATCCTCACGAAAGAAGCATTTGAAAATGCGATCATGATCAATGCAGCGATTGGCGGCTCTACCAATTTCGTGATACATCTTTTGGCCATTGCAGGCAGGATCGGCGTTGACCTCTCGCTTGATGATTTCAATGTGCTCTGCGAAAAAGTACCTCTCCTGCTCAACTTACAGCCTTCCGGCGGGTATTTCATGGAGGATTTTTATTACGCCGGGGGACTTCCCGTTGTGATCAAGGAATTAAGCAGTATCCTTCATCAGGGCGTAATCACAGCGAATGGAAAAACGATGGCGGAAAACTGTGCTACCGCTGAATGTTTTGATCCCGAGGTGATCGGCACAATGGCTGAGCCAGTGAAAGACCTGACCGGCCTGGCAGTTGTTCGCGGAAACTTGTGTGAAAATGGTGCGGTTCTCAAACCGTCGGCTTCTCTCAAACCTGAATTAATGCAGCATCGCGGCCCGGCTGTTGTTTTTGAAGATATAGACGATTACAAGGCACGTCTCGACGATCCGAAGTTGGATGTGGACGAGAACAGTGTTTTGGTTTTGAAAAATGTAGGGCCAAAAGGATATCCCGGAATGCCGGAGGTAGGCAATATGTCTCTTCCTAAGAAATTACTCGCCCAGGGTGTGATCGACATGCTGCGTATTTCAGATGGTCGTATGAGTGGTACCGGTTTCGGAACAGTAATCCTGCACGTTTCACCCGAAGCTGCGGTGGGCGGAACACTCGCATTGGTGCAGGATGGCGACATGATTGAACTGGATGTAGCAAACCGGAAGTTGAACCTGGAAGTCTCTCCCGAAGAACTGGAACGCAGGCGAGCATTGTGGAAACCGCTGGATATGGGATACAACCGTGGATATGTCAACCTTCATATTAATCACGTGATGCAGGCCCACGAGGGAGCAGATCTGGACTTCCTCAAAGGTGGTTCGGGGGATAAGGTAACGAGGGATTCACATTGAAATTAAAACTATGAATAGCCAACCATTTGACGGTCAGGTTGCAGTGATAACCGGGGCAGGCCAGGGCATTGGATTTGAAATAGCCCGGCAACTTGCCATGCAGGGTGCCGGGGTCATTCTGAATGATTCGGATGAAGTACTGGTTAAAGACGCTGCCCGAAAAATACGGGACGAGGGAGGTGATTGCATCGCATTTGCGGGCGACGCCTCCAGACCGGAAGTAATTGAAAGTTTGGTTGATGAGGCGGTTAAATGCTTTGGAAAACTTACGATTTGCGTTGCAAATGCAGGAATTACGCTTTTTGGTGATTTTTTTGAATACCCGGTTGACAGCTTGCGTAAAGTACTGGAGGTGAATCTTATGGGCTCTTTCCTGCTCACACAAGCCGCTGCCCGGCAAATGCGAAAACAGAAATCCGCCGGAAGAGTTTTGTTAATGTCGTCGGTTGTCGGGCATCAGGCGCACCAGTTTTTGGGAGCATATGCCATGACTAAAGCTGGATTGGAAATGCTGGCTAAAAATCTGGTTATCGAATTGTCCCCGCATGGCATTACCATCAACACGGTAGCTCCTGGCGCAACCCTCACCGAGCGTACGCTGGCAGAGGATCCAACCTATCCAAAAACATGGTCCGCGATCACTCCGATGGGCAGACCTGCGATCTGCGAAGACATTGCCAATGCTGCATTGTTCTTGCTTTCCCCACATTCAGGACACATTACGGGACAAAGCCTGGTTGTAGACGGCGGCTGGACATCCGTAAGTCCATTACCGGATCTGAGCAATATGGCTGTAAAGAAATAGTAGGTTTATTCTCCCAAATCCCGGGAAAACAATTGCGCTTCCAGGTCGTCGATGCTACCTTCTTTTGACAAAAATAACTCCCGCGGCTTAGCGGTTGCGGGAGTTATAGTCATGAATGTGCGGTATTGCTCGTCAGAGATGATTTTGAGCGCTAACGCTCGTTTCAAGACCATTGGAAAAGGTACTTTGAAGAAATTGGCAATGTCGTTTGCCAGGAAATCGGGGATTTTGGAAATATCCGTTCTGAAAAAACTCTCGACTTCTTTGTATGGAAGCAATGCTTCAAAAATCAGTTGCTCCGAGCGTGCCGCGAGTGAATTTACATTGTAATAAAGCGTATGAAGCCCGAGTGAAACCGTGAGCAAATGTATGTGGTAATTACGCTCGTTGATCTCAGAAGACGCATTTACAAATACCCACCCTTTTTGACGATAAATGGCCGAAAATCCTTTGAAATTTGGATCTACGTTATGAAGTTGAGCGATTTTGACTCCTTCCGGATAAGGAAGTTTGTGACCAATCTGATGAACAATATCCTGAGCATAAGAAATATCCGCTACCTCACCAGCCGGCTCGATCATCCAGTCTCCATTCACCAATCCTTCAAACAACTGATCTGCCAGTCGCTGGCTTTCAACCTGCCCGAGATGAAGGACGATCCTGTTTCCGCGAACTGAAAAATCAAGAAGAAGCTGGTTCTTTGGCTGTTTCCTTGCCATACTTTTATAGTGTTGAGGTGAGAGCTTCAAAGATACAATTTTATCTCCATTGAAGTGTATTCAAAAGCTGGATCATGTCTTTCCGAAGGTAGTCAATGACCGGCGCGAGGGAATCGTTTTTGGTGGCAGTCGGGAAGTAAATGGCGCCTCGCAGGAAATGTTTGGTACTGTCTGTTGTGTAAAACTGGTAGGGACTTGGGACATCCCCGTCGATCTTAAATAACAAAGCTGTTTTCCCGGTTTGGGTTAATACTTTTTGCTCCTGGATCGACGAGGCGCGGATTTGGTGTTTACCTGCCAGCTTATAACTATCATTAATAAAGGCTTTTAGTTTCGTCTGATCGCCATCGACCGGTTTGTAAGTAATCTGAATATTCGCATTAAACTGGGGATAATTGATAAAAATCCAATCTTTGCCTGCCGTCGAAAAAGTATCCGGTACTGCCTGTGCAAACCTGGAAATTTCGAAAGTATAAGGATGATTTCCAGTTAATTGCTGATACTTGTGTGCAGGCAGCTCGATCCGGTTAAAGCCTTTGGGCTTTGGCACATAGCTTTGTTCCTCTTTTTCACAAGAAAGAAAAATTACGGCGAGACAAACTGGAAGTATTGAAGAAATTTTGAGCATAAATCCGGTAGCATGAACGACTTGCGCAAAGCTAACGAAAACCATTGGCGTACATTATTCCACGGTTACAGATTTGGCAAGATTTCTAGGCTGATCTACATTTCGCCCGCGCATCACCGCAATGTAGTAGGAAAGCAGCTGCAATGGTATTACGGAAAGTAGGGGTGTTAGTATCTCGTGTACTTTGGGTACCTCAATTACAAAATCAACCATTCCGGGAATCAGCGTATCTCCTTCTGTCACAATGGCTATCACCCTACCCTTTCTGGCTTTCACCTCCTGAATATTGGACACGATCTTCTCGTAGGAGCTATCCTTCGTCGCCAGAAAAACAACGGGCATATCCTCGTCAATGAGCGCGATCGGTCCGTGTTTCATTTCAGCGGCCGGGTAGCCTTCGGCATGAATGTAGGAGATCTCCTTCAATTTCAGCGCGCCCTCGAGTGCCACGGGGAAGTTGAGACCTCGCCCGAGATAGATAAAATTACGGGCATAGGTGAAGATGAAAGCAATTTCCTTGATCCGGGACGCATTCTCGAAAACCTCGTTAACTTTCTGAGGAACATTTTCCAGTTCTGCCAGTAATTGACGGTACATTTCCTCGTTGATCGTACCTTTTCGTTTTGCTGTCGCGATGGCGATCAACGTCAACACAGTGACCTGGGCGGTGAATGCCTTCGTACTGGCTACACCAATCTCCGGGCCTGCGTGTGTGTATGCGCCCGCATGAGTTGCTCTTGCAATGGACGATCCCACCACATTGCATACGCCAAATATGGTCGCTCCTTTTGATTTTGCCAGTTCGATGGCAGCGAGCGTATCGGCAGTTTCGCCGGATTGAGATATAGCAATGACTATGTCGTTTTTCCTGATAACCGGATTTCTGTACCGAAATTCAGATGCATATTCAACTTCCACATTGATCCTCGCCAGTTCCTCAAACAAATATTCGGCAACCAGCCCCGCATGCCAGGAAGTACCGCAGCCTACGATTACAATCCGTTCGGCAGCCGCAAGTTTATCCAGGTAACCGTTAAGACCTCCCAGTTGTAAATGCGCGTCGGCCGCATTCAATCTGCCACGCATACTGTCGGCAATGGATCGGGGCTGCTCAAATATTTCCTTGATCATAAAATGATCGTAGCCTCCCTTTTCAATCGTTTCCAGCTCCATTTCGAGTTTCTGGATGTACGGAATGGTTTCGGTATTATCCAAATTCTGAATATTCAGCTTGCCATCTTTAACCACAGCCACCTCATAATCGTCCAGATAAACCACGTCTTTTGTGTATTCGACAATCGGGGTAGCATCAGAGGCGAAAAAGAATTCGTCTCCCCCCACTCCAATGACCAGCGGACTTCCTTTTCGAGCCGCGATCAATTGTCCGGGATGATCTGCGGACATCACCACAATGGCATATGCCCCGAAAACCTCTTTCAATGCCAGCTTCACAGCAGATTCAAGCGTATCGCCGGTTTCATTCTGAATGTCTTCTATAAAATGGACAAGAACTTCGGTATCCGTATCGCTCAGGAAAACATGTCCTTTTTTAACCAGATTTTGTTTGATAGAGGCATAGTTTTCGATGATCCCGTTGTGGATAATGGATAGGCGTCGGTTGTTGGAATAATGCGGGTGGGCATTCACATCGTTGGGCTCTCCATGCGTTGCCCAACGTGTATGGCCAATTCCTATTGTAGCAGTCAGATGCTTGCCGGCCAGCTCGCTTTCCAAATCAGAGACTTTCCCCTTCTTCTTGTAAATATTCAATTTATCACCTTCCAGCAACGCGACACCAGAGCTGTCATAGCCGCGGTACTCCAGACGTTTAAGGCCTTTAAGGATCAGAGGAAATGCTTCTCTATACCCGACGTAAGCTACAATTCCGCACATATTTTCAGCGTGTTTAGTTAAAGTGTATGTAAACGATACTGACAAATAAATGCGAATATGACTTTGCTAACAAACTTATTTTGAATTAAATACTAAAAAATATCCAATTATATAACAGTGCTCGAACACGCGTAGACAAATTAAAATCGAAACAAAAAGGCACAAAAAAACCGGTAACGTACGTCACCGGTTTTTCTCCATTTAAAATTTATCAGCTCACCAGATCGGTATACAAGTTGTAATATGATTCGGAGAACTTTTCCTCATGCTCATCCATTTGAACACGTTTGGGAGCACTATTGAAAATTTCATTAAGACTGTCGCTGCAATGATCGTCTGCTTTTACAACCGCATCCGCGTAAGCGCATCCGATTTTTACAAAACCTTCAAAATCTGCTGAGTGAAGATGCGCCAGTGCTTCATCACTCACGTCCATTGCCTTCGCTTTGCTTTGCAAATCAGCATCGAATTTAAAGTCAAATGCATTGTTATGTACTGTAAACACACTTTTCGTATCCTTAAACATCGGATCGTTGCGATAAGTAGTTTTCAGATACAAGGGGATCAAAGCCGTCATCCAGTCGTTGCAGTGAACTACATCCGGAGCCCAGCCTAATTTTTTTACTGTTTCTAAAACACCTTTGCAGAAGAAAATCGCGCGCTCGTCATTGTCATCGAAAAAGTTGTTCTCTTTATCAAAGAATACAGACTTGCGGTGAAAATAATCGTCATTGTCAATAAAATAAACTTGGAGCTTCGCATTAGGGATGGAAGCAACTTTAATGATCAACGGCTTTTCTTCATCTCCTACGGTGATATTTATTCCTGACAGTCGAACTACTTCATGAAGCCGGTTTTTGCGTTCATTGATGAGACCAAAACGCGGAACAAGAATCCTGATTTCTGCGCCCCTCTCCTGCATTGCTTGGGGAAGTTTCCTTACGTAATCGGCAACATCGGTGGTCTGGAGGAAAGGATTGATTTCACTGGCTACATATAAAATTCGTAGTTTCTCCATAGATCTATTAGCAGTTTGTGAAAAAAAGTTTTGCAAAATTATACAAAAAAAATCGCATTTTCAAAAGATATTCCAAACTAATTGTCATATTGCGCCCAGTTTGGAATTCCCATCTCAAAACTTTCCCTAGTCCGATGGAAGCGTTGCTACCCGCATTTGTTAAGCATCCGGATTAGTTTGCCTACCGCCTCAGATTTATTTTTTAATGGAAGTATTTACGACCATCCAACACCTCCGCAGTTTTCTTGACCATCAAATAGAACTTCGTAAAACCATTGGCCTGGTACCCACCATGGGCGCTTTGCATGAAGGCCACATTACGCTCATCGAAGCCAGCAATGCAGAAAATGACATAACCGTCTGCAGCATTTTCGTCAATCCTACACAGTTCAACAATCCGGAAGATCTGCTCAAATACCCGCGAACATTGGAGCAGGATCTGGAAATACTCGGAAAAACGGGGTGCTCGGCTGTTTTTGCTCCCTCCGTCGAGGAGATGTATCCCGAAAAGACGGTAGTTAAATTCGACTTTGGCTCACTGGAAACGGTTATGGAAGGCGCGTCGAGACCGGGTCATTTCAATGGGGTTGGGATTGTGGTTTCTAAGCTTTTCAACATTGTTAATCCGCATCGTGCGTATTTCGGACAAAAAGATTTGCAGCAGGTTGCGGTGATCACGAGAATGGTGAAGGACCTTTCATTTAGCCTTCAACTTGTTATATGCCCAACTGTTCGTGAGGATGATGGGCTGGCAATGTCATCCCGGAACCGGAGACTTGATGCGAAAGAACGAAGTGTCGCTCCCCATATTAATCGTATCCTTCAATCAGCTAAAAACGAATTGCTGGCAGGTGAAAGCGTTGAAAATGTTGTTCAAACTGCAAAAAATGAATTTGATGCGATCAAAGAATTCACACTTGATTACTTCGAAATAGTAGACCTTCTTTCATTACAACCTATTCAGAAAGTTGGCCCTGCTGGCATTAATGCGATCTGCGTCGCGGCATTCCTCGGGCCGGTGAGATTAATTGATAATGTAGTTTTTTAAATAAAAGACTTGGTAAGTCTTAAAGACTTACCAAGTCTAAGCTAATTATCAGGATAACTTCCAGTCTCCACGGTATTTGCGTTTTACAAACTGGTTGGCTTCGTCGAAATTGGTGATCTTCATATTGTTACCATCCCAAAGCAATTTCTTGCGGCCTGGATAGTCGAATCCTTTGCCATCGGCTCTGGCCGTGCGCAGGTTATAGCTGCGGATACCCAAATTCCCCATGATAACCGTTTCCGTCAGTGGCCCTGAATAGTCGAATGACGAAGTAAGTGCCTTATGTTCTTTGCTGTTGAATCCGGCTTTGCAGGCATCTGACCACGATACGTGGTGCCCATATTCAGGCATGGTCGTGTATTTATTACCAAAGTCACCTTGCTTGTATTCCAGTTTCGATCCGTCTTTGAGATATACTTTCGGATTGATTCCATACGTGCCGCAGGTCATTACTCCTTTTTCACCGATCAAAAGAACTCCGTTGCTGCTGTCTGGCTCTCCCAGAGGATCATTTGCCGGAATCAGTTCCGGGTGGAACGGGCGAAGACCACCGTCATGCCAGGTAAGCGTCACTTCTGACTTATTAACCTTATTCGCAGGAAATTTCAATTGTACACGTGACGATGGCGGACAACCTTCCGGAATGTACTCTGCCGTCCAGTCCTTCATGAATACCTGGCCCACGCTGCATTCAAGTTCGGTCGGATAACCTAATCCCAATGTCCGAAAAGCCGGGTCGATCAGGTGGCAACCCATATCTCCCAAGGCACCTGTACCAAAATTCCACCAGCCGCGCCATTTGAATGGGTGCCAGGCTGGATTGTAATCCACCCACTCGGCAGATCCTACCCAAAGCTCCCAGTCAATGTCTGCCGGTACTGGAAATTTTTCTTTGGGAACAGGAATACCCTGCGGCCAAACCGGACGGTTTGTCCATACGTGCGCCTCGCTCACATTTCCGATCAGGCCTTTATTAAACCATTCCTTCATTTGCACCTGTGCCGGGTTTGAAGCTCCCTGGTTTCCCATTTGCGTTACTACCTTATATTTACGAGCTGCTTCAGTCAGCATCCGTGCCTCGTAGATATCATGGGTCAATGGCTTCTGAACATACACGTGTTTGCCGCGTTGCATAGCTGCCATTGCGATGATTGCGTGCATGTGGTCGGTTGTCGAAACAGTTACGGCGTCGATACCTTTTTCCATTTCGTCAAACATCTTACGGAAGTCCTTATACTTCTTAGCGTTGGGATGAAGCTCAAAATTCTTTTTAACCTGGGCCTGACCCCAGTCAACGTCGCACAACGCTACCATATTTTCTGCCCCTTTGTTCCAGGCATTATTGGTATCCGAGAACCCTTTCCCGCCAACTCCAACGCCTGCTATATTTAATTTATCACTTGGGGCGCGATACCCTTTACCCAAAACATGGCGCGGAACTATAAAAAAACTGCCAATTGCTGCTGCCGAACTCTTTTGTAAAAAGTCACGGCGGTTAACATCTTTCGGTTTATTTTCTTGACTCATCTGATTTGATAAAAAAATAAGTGGACAATAATAGATTAAAGCATGCGGATTCTGAATGTTACTGTTCTGGCAATAGCGACTGCTGACGGCAATCTATTTTTCGGCGAAACAACAACGGAACCGTAAGGTGGGCCGGTATGTTTTGAAGGCTGGGTATTATTCCTGTAACTTTGGGAAATAATGCATTTTAGTAAAAATTCGACCTACATTAACGGGTAATGCAAATAACAGTAATGAAATCGAAGATTCACCGGGTCAAGGTGACTCAGGCTGAATTGAACTATGTAGGCAGTATTACAATCGATGAAGATTTGATGGATGCCGCCGGATTGATCGAAAATGAGCAAGTCCATATTGTAAATAATAATAATGGCGAACGTTTCGTAACCTACGTCATCAAAGGTGAACGGGCTACCGGAATGATTTGTCTGAATGGCGCAGCCGCGCGGAGGGTACAAATCGGCGACATTATCATTATCATCGCCTACGGATCTATGACTCAGGAAGAAGCGAAAAGTTTCAAACCAATGATCGTATTTCCTGATCACAATAACCACTTGGTTGTATAAGCCTGTCTTTTACACAAACACCGCAGATTTTCTATGAAAAACGTGTTACGTTATACGATATCACTTGTCCTCGCCGGGGCATTGCTCTGGTTTGTTTTCAAGGATATGAATCTGACGGAAATGCTCGACCGTTTTGCCGAGTCCGACTGGCGGTGGATAGCGGTTTCGTGCTTTTTCCTTTCATGTGCGCATGTTACCAGGGCATGGCGCTGGGGAATGCTTATGGAGCCTCTCGGGCATAAGCCTGGGATCGTTAACAGCACAGTATCAGTACTGACAGGCTATTTCGCCAACTACATCGTTCCAAGGATGGGCGAGGTAACGCGGTGCGGAACACTTTATAGGCTTGAAAAAATCCCTGTTAATCTCAGTTTTGGAACAGTAGTCGCCGAACGAATTTTTGATGTTCTGGTCCTGCTGGTCATGATCGGACTGAACTTTATTTTTGAATTTGATCGTCTGAGTACATTCTTTACTGATTTCTTTCAAAGCAAAATTGGAAACAATAACAGTGGCAGCAACAGCCTCTTGTGGGTTGCATTGGGTTTTCTAAGTGTAGCTATTCCCATTGCCATTTACACCATTGGGAGTAGGAAAAAAAGAGCCAAACTCATGCAGAATAATCTGGCAAATAAGATTGTCACGTTTGGAAAAGGGATGCTGGAAGGTTTGCTGAGCGTTCGCAGGCTCAAAAGCCCAGGACTCTTCATTCTCAGCACAATTGCAATCTGGGTATTTTATTATCTTGTTTCTTATGTACTTTTTTTCTGCATTCCCGAGACATCAAATCTTGGCCCTCTGGCTGGTCTTACTTTACTAGTGGTCGGAGCGATTGGAATGACAGCCCCTACCCAGGGTGGTATTGGTGCATATCACCTTTTGGTCGGTAATGTTATGATCCTGTACGGATTGTCCCAGAATGACGGGATCACATTAGCTACATTTATTCATGGAGCGCAAATGGTCTTCATGTTAGCAGTCGGTGCACTGGCTTTTTTATATGTTATAATTCAAAACAAAAAAGAAGTGCCGACACCTGAACAGGTATCCGCAGAAAATTAATTTAACGATTTTCAATAGTCTGGCCAATTCGAAAGTTAGTATGATACCATATTAACTTTTTAACATTTATACCATTCCATGATGAACTTCACTGAAAGCAAAATCCTCCGTTTAGAAGAAGCGATCCCAACAGTTGAAGACTGGCAACGTGCTGGCCAGAAAGTGGTTTTTACAAACGGATGTTTTGACATTGTCCATTTGGGACATATTGATTACCTCGAAAAAGCACGCGCATTAGGTGATAGGCTGGTCCTTGGATTGAATACGGATGCGTCCGTCAGCAGGCTCAAAGGCCCATTGCGTCCGGTGGTAAATGAGTATGCACGAGCAAGGCTCATGGCAGCGTTGTCCTTTATAGATGCTGTCATTTTGTTCGACGAACCGACGCCTAGTCAGTTGATTGAGGCAGTAAAACCTGACATTTTGGTCAAAGGAGACGATTATACCATAGAAAATATAGCTGGCGCGGATTTTGTTTTGGGTAAAGGAGGTGAGGTAAAAACGATCGCCCTCGTGAAGGGTTACTCGACTACCGCATTAATTGAAAAAATAAAACAAGGATATAACTGATATAGCTATGATAGGGATATATGTGATTGGTGGACTTGTGATGCTCGTTAGCTTTTATGTGCAATGGCGTCTCAAGAGTAAGTTTGAAGAATATTCTCAGGTTGGGTTAAGCAATGGAATGAGCGGAAAGGAAATCGCTGAAACCATGCTTCGTGAAAGTGGTATTTATGACGTGCGGGTTGTTTCTGTTGAAGGAAGGCTGACTGACCATTATAACCCGGCAGATAAAACGGTTAACCTGAGCCCTGATGTGTTTTACGGAAGAAGTGTTTCGGCCGCGGCGGTAGCTTCTCATGAATGCGGGCACGCGGTGCAACATGCCACCGCTTATAAATGGCTTCAATTCCGCTCACAAATGGTGCCATTCCTGAGCATTGCTTCACAATATATGCAATGGATTATCCTCGCCGGCATTTTTATGATTAACACTACCGTCATTCCGCTGACTATCGGGGTCGCGTTGTTTGGAGCAACAACTTTGTTCAGCTTCATTACTCTTCCCGTTGAATATGATGCAAGTAACAGAGCGCTGGCCTGGATTAAAAGCAACAGAATTGTAAATGAAAAAGAGTATGTAATGTCCGCTGATGCATTAAAATGGGCTGCCCGTACGTACCTGGTTGCTGCTATCGGTTCACTGGCTACATTACTTTACTATGTAAGTCTTCTTATGGGACGCAGAGATTAACAATTTGTCCTCCTGAGCGGAACTTCATCTAAGATTTACTTGTCACCCTGCGCTCAGGGTGACAAGTTTTTTGGGTAGCCCGCAGAGGCAATTTCGCAAAACGTTGACAATTTCATTTTTTCCTCTGATTCCAGTACACGACCACATTATGGGTAGCACGTCCAGAAGCGATCACATCCAGGTCACCGTCGCCGTCGAGATCACTGGCAATCAGGTCTTCGCAGGCGATCTTAATTTTCTCATCGAGCGTATATTCCTGCCACTTCTTGCCTTCCGTATCTGAGCCTACAAAAATCCTCACTCCGGTTTCACCAATTACATTCGGGTTCCGCCAGCCCATTACTACCTGATCTCTTCCCTGTCCAAAAAAATCTCCGCAAGCCAGCGCGTGACCTTCTTTGATCTTATCTGTCAAAACCGTCCGATTGTCTTTTGAATATACGACCAGAGAAGTGCCATGCATCGGTTCGATCGTGGCCGTGAACAGCTGATTTTTACCCAAACTACCAGTCCGGATTTCCCCCACGCCCTGATCGGCCACCATCCAGTTTCCTGACGGCGCCCACCCGTCTGCTCCGCTTAAAAATACTTGCACACCTTCCTTACCGGCGACAGAAAGCCCAAGCAATCGACCCGGAACTTCCATAGGCTGCAAGTTATGTGTCATATGCATATTTGTTTCCAGCAATTGATAACTCCACAGACCCTTCCGGTTTTCGGGTACATCGAAAATGATGAGTTTCACGCCGGCGCCTACTCCACCTGCATTTCCTTCGCCATGCAAGGGTAATACGGCCAGCTGGAATCCATCATCCGCTTTTTTCACCCATTGCATCCGGTGGATTGTTACTTCATGATGTAATCGTACCGGCTCCCAGAGCTGAGTTCTGTCATCAGGTGCATTCATATAAAATACAGCGCCAGACAGTTTGTTGTTCTTCGTCTCAGACGGATTCCATTGCGCGCCAACAGCCACTTCCACTTTCCCGTCTCCATCAATATCCCTCGCCGCGATACACACATTATCTTGTTCAGTAAGATCCTTAGCAATGACGTATCGAACCCATTTTCCACTTTTACCGCCCGGATTTTTGTACCAAACAATTTCTTTTTTATCTGCTAAAAGTATATCCTTTTTACCGTCGCCATCGACATCACCAGCTGCTAAACCGTAACCAATGCTAATATTATCGTCGATCACTTCCCCATTGAATGTCGGCGTTTGTGAAACCGCATTCCGGGTCATCAGGATTGATACGACAAGTATAACTATTCTATTCATGTGTCAGCTAGTCAAGGGGTTGAGCTATAAATGTTTTTACCTATTTTTTCACAATATACTTCAAAAAGACTACTGAGACCGCTGAAAAAAGAGTTTTTTGTGGGGCTTTGCCAGTCATTGCATACTTTTGCAAATTAATGTGATCCAATTTACCATTCATGAAAACAGTCCCTTTGCATCAGGTTCATGTCGAGCTCGGTGCCAAAATAGTGCCATTTGCGGGGTTTGAAATGCCTGTACGTTATTCATCTGATCTGGACGAACATCATGCAGTGAGAAATAACGTTGGCATCTTCGATGTGTCACACATGGGCGAGTTCAGCATAAAAGGCCCGAAAGCACTCGATTTGATACAAAAGGTTACGTCAAATGACGCGGCTGCTTTATTTGATGGCAAGGTTCAATATAGTTATTTGCCGAATGCGACCGGCGGTGTGGTGGACGACCTGCTCGTTTATCGGATCGCGGAGGACGATTATTTTCTGGTCGTAAATGCATCCAATATCGAGAAAGACTGGAACTGGATCCAGAGTCAGAATTCGGAAGGCGCATTCATGGAAGATCTTTCCGACTCACTATGCCTTTTTGCAGTTCAGGGGCCAAATGCAACTGCTACGCTGCAGAAATTGACGGAAGTGGATTTGTCCACAATGGATTATTATACATTCAAAATCGGCGAAATGGCCGGTATCAGTAATGTGATCATTTCTGCGACCGGGTATACCGGGGCGGGAGGTTTTGAAATATATGTTAAAAACGAAGATGCTGAAAGTGTGTGGAAATCCATATTTGAGGCGGGTGAAGAATTTGGTATAAAACCGGTCGGATTAGGCGCGAGAGATACTCTTAGGTTGGAAAAGGGCTTTTGTCTTTACGGAAACGACATTGACGACACCACGTCGCCATTGGAAGCCGGACTTGGCTGGGTTACCAAATTCACAAAAGACTTTATCAACTCCGAGGGATTAAAAAAGCAAAAAGAAGAAGGGATAAAACGCAAATTAGTAGGCTTTGAAATGATCGACCGGGGAATCCCGCGCGGACACTACGAACTTACTGATTACGAGGGCAATAAGCTGGGCGAGGTAACTTCCGGAACGCAGTCACCTACATTACAAAAAGGAATTGGAATGGGTTATGTTCCCACTGCATTCAGCAAACCTGACACGGAGATATTTGTAAAAGTCCGGGACAAACTGTTGAAAGCGAAAACAGTTAAAATGCCTTTTGTAAAAAATTAATCATCCCAAAAGCCCTATCGTTTCGATTGCATTTTTTATGAAACAACTTGATGTTTGCCTTACCCCCGATCTGCTTCATTTACACAAGCTTGATAATTCCATTGTTGTTGTAGCCGACATTTTCAGGGCTACTTCTTGTATGGTTACTGGTCTGGCGTATGGTGTAAAAAGCATTACTCCGGTCGCCACCGTAGAAGAATGTAAGTTTTTACAAGACAAAGGTTTTATTGCCGCCGCCGAACGCGACGCTAGAAAAGTGGAAGGTTTTGATCTGGACAATTCCCCATTCAGCTATATGAATGAGCGTTTGATCGGTTCACAGATCGCGATGACGACAACAAACGGAACATTATCCATCTCCAAAGCGAAAACTTCGGCAGTTAAAGTGATGATCGGAGCGTTCCTTAATCTCGGTGCGCTCGCCAATCAGCTGAAATCCGAACAATACGACATTCTGGTGCTTTGTGCAGGCTGGAAGGGTCGTCCGAACCTGGAAGATACATTGTTTGCTGGGGCATTGGCGGATTCGCTGAAAGATGAGTTTATGTTACCGGAAGACGGAACACTCATGGCGCAACGTTTATATCTTCAGAGTAAAAATAACCTGTTGGCCAGCGTATCAAATTCGTCTCACGTACGTCGTTTACAACGGTTAGGCATTCAAAAAGACATATCCTATTGTTTACAAACGGATCTTTACGACGTAGTACCAGTATTGCGCGGCAGTACGTTGGTCGCTATGAATTAGTATATAATCAACCTTCACACATGTTTCGATTCGTCTTTATCTTCTTTTGCGGGTTAATACTCTGCACAAATCATGCGGAAGCGCAGAGAAAATCAGCGTCCCCGAGACGACAGATTTTAGCTCCGAAAAAAAAGGCGCCGGTCCCGGAAAAGCAATCTGTACCTATTGCACCGGAAACGTCAATTTCTGCACAACCGAAGGCGACGGTTTCTGATCCGGATTCAACACAGATCATCGAAACAGACACTACGTCGGCAGATACTTTGACAGAGAAAGCCGCCGAAGAATTATTGGAAAAAGCACCAAAAACGGCCGCTGACAGCATTCACTCGTATAAAATAACGGTTGACGATATTTCCTACCTGTCGGTATGCCCCGGAACTACCATAACGATCCCATTCAAAATAGACGGTCCGTTTGACGAAGACAACACATTTGTCGCCCAAATGATAGATGCGACCGGAAAGGCGGTTCCCATCTCACTACCCGTCAAAAAAAGCCCGGTAAAGGCTGTGATACCTTCTTATAAATTAGGTGGTGAGGTTTACAGGATCCAGATTATCAGCACGATTCCGGTTGTAAAAAGCCAGGAAGTTTCTTTGCGGCTTTTGCAGGCACCTACTGCACGAATCGATTTTCTGGATGGTACCCAGTCGGTAAGGATCATGCCCGGACAAGAAGCCAATCTCCGTGTCCATTTTACGGGCGCGGCGCCGTGGTCGTTTCTTTTGTCGGACAGCACCGTAGTAAATCAAACATTATCCAATCCCCATTTCATTACGGTGAAGCCGAAAGACGTGAAAGCGTACAAAATTACCGGTGTTTCCAACGCATGCGGAAGCGGGACAACTACTGGTGAGGCAATCGTAAATGTGAACAACAATCCTGAGCCCAAGCTTGAATTGAAAGAGGTTGAAAAAATAGCGAAGTTATGCAGCGGAATACCTTTTCAGGTTCCGTTTAATGCCACAGGTAAATTTAAAGAAGGGAACAAGTTTGTGGTTCAGATCGCCGAAAGAACCGGTGCTTTTAAAACCATATCCACCCCGGATACCAGCGGCTACATCACAACAGAAATTCCATCCAGCTATAAACCAGGAGAATACAAATTAAGGGTAACATCAACTGCCCCATACCTCGTAAGCCAGACTGCAAACATTTCCATTGTTTCTTCAACTGTAGCGGTACTGCAAAGAGATTCGCTGCGTCTTGGAGAGAATGAATCCGGGGAACTTACCTTGAAATTTACAGGCGGTGGTCCCTGGTTCGTGCTGCTTTCCGATGGTACTTACGAAAACAACATTCAGGAATCACCTTATAAAATGAAGGTTAAGCCTCAATATGATACGCAATATCAGATTACCTCGGCTGGGGGATTATGCGGAGTTGGAAAGTTCTCGGGTACTGCAAAGGTTTCTGTGAAAAGCGCACCGGCTAGCATTACCCTTGAAAAACTTCCTCAAAACCTGGTTTGCGCAGGATCCACATTTGATATTCCTTATAAAATTGAAGGCCGATATAACCCGGGCAATAAGTTTGTAGTACAGATAACCGATAAATCCGGTCGTTTTGTGAGTTTGCCAACCACGGTGACACCAACTACCATGCAGGTGAAAATCAATCCTGGTACGGTGTCCGATACAATCCGCACACAAAAAATCCGAATCATTTCCTCTTCTCCCGCCGTCTCAAGCGCCATCGAGGAAATTGATGTCATCGCGCCCAACAAGGCAATTGGTGAGGTTTCAGGACGAGGAAATGTTACTGCGGGGAGATCTACCAGAATTCAACTTAAATTCAAAAATGGACTTCCCCCGTGGTCATTTACGCTTTCAGACGGAACCGCAATCAATGGCACGTTTTTGAATCCGTATTTAATCTCCGTGTCTCCGGCAACGACCACTGAATACACCATCAGCTCCTTAAAAAGTGGGTGTGGAACGGGTACCGGAAAAGGATCCGCAGTCGTGACGGTTGAATAACTGTCATCCTAACCAAGCTATTTAAAATGACTGACACGGATAAAGCACCATATATTGTAGGCATAACCGGTGGAAGCGCATCGGGGAAGACTTTTTTTATGAAAAGTCTGATTGATGCTTTTGACAAAGAAGATGTGACACGTATTTCTCAGGATAACTATTACCGGCCCATTCATGAGATACCGAGAGATGAAAATGGAGTTGAAAACTTCGACTTGCCTGAGACCATTGATCATCACTTATTTGCAGAACACATTGCGGTACTCCGGGCTGGAAGGGAAGTTCATCAGAAAGAATACACATTCAATAACCCATTGATCACGCCAGAGATCCTGATCTTCGAGCCCAGGCCCATTATCATTGTCGAGGGGATCTTTGTCTTCTACTTCCCTGAAATTGCCAGACTAATCGACCTGAAAATTTTCGTGGACGCAAAGGAACATGTAAAAATAAAACGGAGGATTATCCGTGATAATAACGAACGCGGATATGATCTGGATGACGTACTTTATCGCTGGGAGCACCATGTAGCACCTACTTATGATAAGTTTATTGCTCCGCTACGCTCGGAATCAGATATGGTTATCAACAATAACACGCGGTTTGATACCGGCCTGCAAGTATTAATCGGCTTTTTAAAAGGTAAGCTGGAAGAGAGAAAAAGCTGAGACGATTGGTTAATTTTGAATTCTTGATTGCTGTTTTTAACTAAAATCTGACTATGAAGACCTTTACACACATTAAATTATCCGCACTGTCATGTATATTATTCGGCATGGCCGCAATCCTATCCTGCGACACAAGTTCCACTGAGCCGGTAGATGCATACGCATACTTCCCGTTGGAAGTCGGAAGATATGTGATCTACAATGTCAGGGAAGAGATTTATTCCTCCGGTCAGGCCAATCCTGTCATCAAAACAAGTCAGGAAAAAGATGAAATTGAGGAGGTTAGTACCAATGCAGATGGAATCGCGACCTATACGTTGTCACGCTCAACCAGGAACAGTTCCAGCGATTACTGGCAAAAGGTAAAAGAGTTTACCGTTCAAAAATTTCCGGACAAAATTCTGACCAGCATTGACAATCAAACTTTCTTCTCGCTAGTATTCCCTGTCGATGAAAACATTACATGGAATGGGAATACTTATAACAACCTCGAACCCAGAGAATATCACTATGAAAATATAAACGCTTCGGGAACGATCGGGGCACAGAATTTTGATAAAGTTTTAACGGTCGTTGAAAGGAAGGATACTTCAATAATCAACAAATATGTGGGGATAAAACAGTACGGATTGGGTATCGGCCTGATTTCAGACGACCAGATCAACTACGAATTCTGCCAGAGTGAGGAGTGCATTGGTTCGGGTAAGATCGAATCTGGCACCCGAAAAACGAGGCAAATTATCGAACATGGAGATAACTAATCTTCAAAATTAACGAGGTTAAGAATCGTTGATTTTTTTTACATTCAATGCCCATAAAGTTTGGAAATTAAATTTATCTGTCTAAATTTACACCGCATACTGGTAATAATCATCTAATCAAAATCAAATGAGAACAGTGACATCGCACTCTACACAGACGAAAAAGTCTTATCGCAAACCAACGCTGAACAAGCTTGGAAACGTAGCCAAATTGACCAAAGGGAAATTAGGCGGAAGTTTTGATGAATTAACTGAGGAGCCTAACTTCAATCCCTGATTTTTCTTCTTGTTTGTTTTTAGGACTTAATCGTTTTTTATGCTTTTTGAAGGTTTTTTATATAAACGAAAACAAACTTTCGAAGAATTAAGGCTTAAAAAAAAATACGACGATTTTGTATTAACTGAAAACGGCTACATAGGAATAAAGGCAACGAAAAACGTTAGAATTTTCGAGAGTAATTATTTGGGAGCTATTTGTAGTTCTCAAAATCAAGAGGTAAAATATTTGAGCGATTCAAACACTCAAAATTTTACCTCTTTTTCGTTAACCGACTTTTTTTCTAAAAATTCGGTTGGAAAACTGGGCATTTGCGCCTGGTACGATCTGGATACGCAAACATTGTCCATCTCGCGGGACGTTTTCGGACTCATCCCTCTACACTACTTTCGCTTATCGGATGAGATCATCGCTTTTTCGACAGATCTGGTCTCATTAATTCGAAATCCACAATTACGTGATCACGTTGGTATCAACGAGGAGAGAATTGCGGCATACGGATCGTGGCTTAAAGAACCAAGCACTCCCTATATCTGCGATACTTTTTATAAAGGAATCCAATCCGTTTCTCCGGGGCATATTGTTACACTGAGCTTTGAAGGTGTTACTACGGCTCCATATTCGGTTTTCCGTCCTTCAAAATGGTCACACCTGACAAATGTTGAGGAGTTTGGTGAAGAATTTCGGAAACTATTCCTCAACTCTGTCAATGGACATTTAAACGATGATTCGCAGATTCTTGCTTCCCATTTAAGTGGTGGGATGGATTCTTCGTCCGTGAGTGCCGCCATAAGGTTTTTGCGCCCGGATAAGCCTCTGCAAACGCTATATAATATCTCCAACACGCTTGATACCGATGAAAACTTATATGCCATCAGCGTCGCCGAGAAAATTGGCTCTTATCATCATGAGATTCTCCAGTCGGAGGATGATTTTGGATTACTCTCATCATTTATTGGTATTGCAGGTCAGCCTTTGGCAACGCTGGTCTCACCTTCCGGTGCTGCCAGTCTGATGCATTTCGCAAAAGACCTTGGCTGTACTAAAATCTTTAATGGTTCCGGTGGTGATTCGATCGTGGGCAGCGGATTGGAAATGATGGTCAAAGCCTTTGATAACGGCCAATGGGAGTTGGTTGAGAGCTTGGTCAGGAAAAGGGTCTCTTTTTATGCTAAATCATATAAATATGCCAATTGGGATAAGTACACAGCCCAAAGAAAGTACAGCATTATCCTTCACAATCTGCTGTTTCACAGACTTGCAACCCTGGCAGTTCAGGGGAAAGTAAAAGATGCTTTTGGCCTTATCGCCAGATTCTCTGCGAATTTTAAAGTTTCGTATTCCTATCTTATAGATAAGGTTGGAAAAAGCTTGATTTCCAAAGCGAGAAAGGGGAATATCATTCCAACAGCTTCAATTCTGCGAAGCGATTTGTTGCGATCCTTTCCTAACTATAACGAGCTTAATGTATATGGACTGCTGGAGTCGAATTCAGGGGCAGAACAGCAGCAGTCGATGGATGACATTTTCAACACACAAACGATTCTTTCCAACGAGCAGACTTTTTCGATCAGCAAGTACTATAACATGACAAATAGCTCTCCATTTTACAATAAAGAGCTATTTGAACTTTGCCTTGCCGCACCGGATCTGCTTAAATATGGCGACGGTATTGGTCGGGCGCACTTCCGAGAGGCGATGACTGGTCTGCTGCCTGAATCCGTCCGCCGGCGTAGTACAAAGACCCCCGTAAGATCCATGGGTCCATTAATTGCTTTGCGAATGTACTCGCAGGCAAAATCTCTAATAATGGACTCATCTGAAATCTGGAATTATGTAGACAAGGGAAAGTTTGCGGAACAACTTGCCATTTTACAGAATGACAGAATTCCGTATGAACAAAAGAATGTCAGCGTTTTCCTTGTTTGCCGAACGATCTCACTCGTAACCTGGCTGGAATGGTATAAAAACCGCTAGACAGCCAATTTAATACCGCTATTTTACAAGCACAATCTTCCCCCGAAGTGTTCTGACCGATTGCTCAGTATGATCCATCAAGACAACCTTATATGCGTACAGACCAGAAGAAACGGAAGATGGCAGCCAATACCATTCTGTAGTTATTGCGTTTGCAGGAAGAGAAATCAACTTCTCGTCAACAAGCTTCCCGGATTGATTGTAGATAAGAAGTTTAGCGCTTTTATAACTTATCTCGTTGCCTGCTTTTACATTGAATTTCACGTAAGTGGATGCCGGATTGGGACTAACGACAATCTCCGGGACATCAGTCAAATCTTCTGTAATGCGGAAACCAATTCGGTAAGGCTGAACACTGGTGTTTCCGGCATGGTCTTTTGCGCTAACGAGCAATTCGTAATCTCCCTCGGAAAAATCCTTGGTGAGGTAGTTGATCTGAAATGAGTGATCGCTAACCGGATCAATCGTCATGTCGATCTTGGAATAAAGTACTTTCTTAAATTCACAAGAGCTATCGCCGCAACGTTTAATAAAAATGTCGACCAATGCAGTATCCGCAAAAATTTGTCTGTCATCCGCGACAGTGAAAGTTATGACAGGGTTGTTAGCAACCTTTTGCTTATCCGTTACTTGTCTGCCATTGAACTGCACACTTAGCAGTGGGGCAATGACATCCTTATTATTGGCGGACGAGAAAATAAACTTGTCAGCAATGAAATCCCAGTCAATCTCTAGTTCAGATGTATTATTCCGGATGTTTAGCTCACTGATAGTACGATTCGGATCAATCGTCACCTCAATTTTTTTAATATCCTTTGAATTCAAAAAGGAAACCATCAAAGTGTCCTTGTATGGGAAAGAAGGAAGTGTGTTACTCCATAATTTATCCCCTTTTGTTCCAAAGTAAGTAATTTTTACCGGTACCGACTGTCCTTTGACGAAACGGCCCTCATTTGAGAGATAAACTCCTACACGGATGGAATCCGATTTTTCGAAGTTTAAGGCGCCAGATTTTGAGTACAGCGTAATGCTTTCCTGAGGGTTCAATGAATAATCCGGCTTGTCAACAGTGACCACTTTGAGAGCAGGGTCGCCTTGTAGTAGCGATTGGTGCGCATTCGAAACAGTGTATTCGTCTCTGGTTTTTGAAATCAACGCATTAGCTACTGCAACCTGGATCTTGCCGATAGACAGGTTAACCGTTGCAGGCTCAACAAACATGTTGGCGTAGAGCTGCTCAAGATATCGTGCAGACGGGCTTACAAAGCTTTCAAAAGAATTTGCTATAACAGCAATTGCCCCTCTTTTAGGCGCCATCAGCCAATCTAAGGAAAGTGGTAGTCGATCGCCGGCATTCGGGTTAGCATTAAAACGATTTTGGAAAACATTACCTACCCCACAGCCATTGAAATACATCATTGGGTATTTTCCAGGATTACTATAGCCACGAGATACATCTGTGATATAGCCCATATCCAAGTCTGTTATTGTAACTGCCCCATGCCCGAAATAGGTGATCAAACCTACTCCGTTATTGACGTCGGGAGTAATATTGACTGATTCCGTTTCGGCCATAGCCTGCTGTTTAACATATGGAGTGACCTTACCACCCGCAACTCCATCCTCCACGGTTGGCACCAAACCTCCCAGCAAGTCCCTGAGCTGCGTAATTTCACCAACATTTTTACCACCATTTAAATGAAGAAAGTTCTTCCTCCAGCCATAATCACCGGTTGTATTTTGCTCGTATTCCTTAATTTTTTGGAGATAGTCCAGGATGTTTTGATTAGATATCGCAGACAACCTACCCACGGGAATAGCAGGAATATCTTGGTCCCCGCCGTTGAGGCCACTGACAAGTAGAATATCCGAGGCAGGATAACCGAGTGACGGAACCTCGTCGGGAAGTTCGCGCACCATTCTTTCGGCGTATGTAATTGATTTCCCAATCAGAAAAAGATATTTATCCTTCCCGCCCTGCCCTAAAACGTAGGCCATAAATCGCTTAATTCCGAGCGGACTTGGTTCTCCATAATTGAATTGGTCATAAATGTCCTTTATGTTGACCACGAGCGGCTTGAAACTTCCCCCTTCCTGTGATGCACGGTAAGTCGCATACTGAGTTGCTCCGGTGAGAAGGTTATCAGTTGTTACAATAATGTAATTCGGGTTTTTAACATCGATTGTTTTGAAGGTCACTTCTTTCAACTTCTCGGCGGGAACCGTTATAACCTCTTTCGTAGCCAGAAGGGTAAGGGTTTTGCCTGATACCCGTGGAACCATCAGATTATCAAATGCGCCCTGAATCAGGATCGGGTCATCGGCGTTGGTTATATCTAAGGCAGCTGAGTTAATGGGTACCCCACTGATCTGCAATCTATTCCAAGGTACGGTTCCAGATGACAATCTGAATTCCTTGGAAGATAAACCTGCCATATCTACGCTTTGCGAATATCCGATGGAGTAATAGGCCAGAGAAAACCTGTCCAATCTTTCGGAGCCAGCCACTTTCAGCGCGAGGATACCCTTGTAGGAAGCATCTACATCGCCGGGTTTTAATTCAAATGTATATTCGGTACCTTCAAAACCATTATTTTTTATGGTATTTACCAATCGCATTGCCGTTGTGTCTTTGCCGATATACACCTCAATTCTATGCTCGTTGTTGCTACGGCCATGCACAAAGAGTTTAATACTGGCTTTCGAAAGTTTGTCAGCAACATTTATCAGTGAAATGTTATGCCTTAACGTGGTTCCTATTTTGGTAGTAACACCGGTCCTGCTGGCGCCAAGTTCGAAATAACTATTCTTATGGTCCTTACTTATCGACGTCGAAGCGCTCAGCGAGTATTCCTGGTTGAAAATGGTTGTCGCAAGTTCATCATGAGATACCATCGGCTGCAGCTTCGCATCCACTGCCTGGTTAACCACTTTCGCCCGCGCGCCAGCTGTTTCACCATTGGTCAGAAAATAGGATCCTTCGTCCGAATACATACTGAAATACGGATTCAGACGTGAGCTCATTGGCCTGTAAAGAAGTGAATCGGGAGCACCGTCATTTGTTACTGCATAGAACACAATCTCGTTATTAGCAGTACTGATGATAGAAACCTGCTTTCCACGTCTCCAAAGCTGTAGTTTTTCCGGAGAAGTAGTTACTAATGATTTTGGCAGGGACGAAAACGGGATTCTGTGAAGACCTTTTTTATTAATGCCGATTTTGACGTAGGCTTTGTCGTAAGTTATCCAGCTATCTGTATAGGGTGCTGAAAACTGGGCACGGATTTCCTGTCCACCCGTCAGGGCGAACAGGAAATATGCCATAAAAAGAATGTGCTTGTTTTTGAGATACATTAGTGTGTTATTAAAGGCAACGTTCTATTTCTTCGCCACTTTTTGATAATAAACATCGTTATTTTCTGTCGTGACTTTCAAAATATAACTACCGGTGGCCAAGTTTGATAGTTCTGCTTTCAGACCTTTTCCAGTTCTTCTCGTTACGCCATTTACATCAAGAATTGTCCATGATTTTACTTTCACCGGCGCATCAAGGCTAATTTCAACGTAATCCGATGTTGGGTTCGGATAAATGTTGACCAGACTGGTTCCTTCCCTCAGTACGGACACCATCCTCGACAAGGTAGACTTACCATCAACCAAAACTCCATCTGCATTCTTGAAAGATTCGTCCACTTGTTTCAGACGATAATAGCTGGTTCCTGATAGTGGCTTGGAATCAATAAACGTGTATAGACTTTCTGTGTTCGTGGTTCCTTTACCTTCTAACCTGCCTATTTCTTCAAAATTCTTTGCATTGTAGCTTCTTTCCACAATGAAGTGGTTATTGCTCATTTCCGAACTGGTTTTCCATGCAACCTGAACTTTGTCTGCACCAAGCGCGGTCGCATCAAAAGAGACCAGTTCTACCGGAAGTCCGCCTTCCGTCGTGAGCAATATTTTCAGCGCCGGGTCACCTAGTAACACCGTTTGGTGAACCTGTGCCTGATCATCCAAATAATCCTGGGCTACTCTTGCGTTTTCTACTCCGATACGAAACCCTGCGAACTGCTTTGTTTTCTCAGCCGCCAGCTGTAAAATTTTACCGAGTGTCTGACGCTCCTGATCGTTCTTGCCAAACATTCCTTCGTAAACGTACTGCATATAAGTGTTGCAGCTTGATGCATATCCTGCCCAGGAATTTCCAAAAACGGCAACGGCACCTTTTCCATCAGAAAGAAGCCAATCCAAAGACTGTGGTCTCGCGTCCGTGTTGTTTATAGTGGTTGCAAACTTGTTTTGGAATACATCCATTACATCGCACCCATTATAAAACATAATAGGATATTTCCCGGGATTATTGAATTTTTTATCCGGATCTGAGACATACCCGAAATTATAATCGGTACGCCACGGAGCGCTATGTCCAAAATAAGTAATCAAACCCAAGCCGCCTGCACCGGTTGGCTTCTGGACCGGAGGTACTGAATTCAAATGATAAAAGAGCGTGTCATTTTGTTCAATCACATCTCGGGCATCGGACTTCACCGCTGCATATACTTTTCCTTTAAAAGTTGCTGCCTTTACCTTCGATGCGGCAGTATTCAAATATGCTGCGTGGTCGCCAACTTCGGACGGAGTTTTACCACCACTTATATGAGCAACATTTCTTCTCCAGCTCAATCCACTGGTCGCAGCTTCATAGCTTTTTACTTTATTGAGATAGGCAATGGCCTGGGCATTCACCTCAGTAGGAATACGACCTACCGGAATCACCGGAATATCTGTTGGCGATCCCTGCAAACCTTCCACCAACAAGACATCTGACCCTGGAAATCCCCAGGTTGGCACCTCCTCAGGCAGCTCTTTGGTTATTCTGAAATTAACCGACACCGACTTACCCAACAGCAACAGATATCTATCCTTATTTCCATCGGATACAATGAAATCGACGAACCTGCGAATCGCCAGCGGACTAGGCTCACCGTAATTAAACTGATTATATAAGTCAGCGATTTGAAAAATACCTGTTTTATATTTTCTGCCGGGGCTTGAAGTTTTTCTGTAGCTGGCAAATTCCTCCGCGGCATTGCTAAGAATAGTATTGGTAACGATCAAATAATCATAGTCCGATTTGTTATATGCAGTAAACGAAACTGAACCGATCTTTCCAGCATCCACGTCTGTTGTCAAAGTCGTTGCCAACAATGTCATGGGCTGATTATTCGGTCTCGAGAAAATTAAGCTGCCTGGAGTTCCTGTCAATATTCTTGGGTTTTTAGGGTCTGAAACGTCGTAAAATTTAACTGTACCCGACACAGGAGGGCTCGTAACTACAATCTTACTTTTCGAATTTGCATTCGCAGCAGGGAAATTGAATGTATATGAACTTAAACCTTGCATATCGATCAACTGTTTATAATTAACCTCATAGTAAGCAATGGCGTAACGATCATAATAAGTCTCAGTCTTTGGAGAATCCACATTGAAACCTACCGCTGACTTTCCATCCTGAAAATGGTCAGGATTAACGGTGACATTAATAATACCAGGGTTGAAGCCAGCGATCGATACTTGTCCGACATCGAACAGACTTGCCTTCGTTTTCCCCATAAAGAAATGTATATTTCTTGTGTTCACGCCTGATGGAGCATAAGCCGAGCGACCATAAACAAGCGCCTTAACCGTAGCATTCTCAACACCAAACCGATTTACAACCTCAATCTTTGGAAAATCCTCCGATCTCAAAAGTACAGGTGGAGCGCCTGGTTCATAGGTTTCGCCCACATGGATCGGATGTCCTGCTGCATCGATATATCTGAAACTGACCTTTGTTTGACCATCCTCCATGAAACTGTTCAGGTTTGCCGGACGGATTGATGTCTGACTAGCATAACTGTAGTCGTCTTGAAATAACGTACGTGTGGTTTGATTATGAAAGCCTAGTACATTGCTGCCGCTATCGTCGCTGATATTTTCAACTACCGCTCTCTTTCCGTCTGGCGATCCAATCGTCAAAAAGTAAGAACTTTCGTCCGAGTAGTGACTATAATATGGATTAATCCTATCCGTTTCCGGCCTGTAAAGTAATGCATCGCTGCTGCCGTCATTCGGCACGCCATAAAATTCAATTTGCGTTGTAGTTGCACTGATCAGCGCAACCTCAACACCACGGTGATAAAGATGAAGTGTGTTCGCCGCAGCCCCGTTCATGAATCCGTCCGGAAGTGCTACCCGGAAAATACCCTTTGCCGAAACCCTGATTTTGAGCCATTTCTGGCTATACTTACCCTGCAACCATTCATTACCGAACGAACCCTTCCAAGCTACCTGTGCCAAAAGGCTACCTGTGATTAGTGTGCATAAAAGAAAAGTGGTAACGAAGAATTTTGTAAAAATGCGTTTGCTCATACCTGTTTAAATTATAGTGCAAAATTTCATTAAAAATAACAACGGTTTACGACATTATTAATATTGTTGGCAAAATTCTACAAAACCAAGTAGAACCAATTTGAGGACAAAAAGAAAAACAGCCCATCCAGCGCACTGGTACAATTTTTTCAGTGTAAATTTTTAAATAGGATTAGGCTGATTTAGGGTCTAAAACACACCATCAAAATCTCACTTTGCCCTTTTCATAGGTATTTGAAATTTTTTGTACTTAATTTGCCTATATACGTTTATTGACTAACCAAACTCATTGAAACTATGTTGAAGAATTTAATTATCGTAGCATTTTTTGCTCTTGCGGTTTTTGTTGCAGGTTGTAAAGGAGATCAAGGCGATGTTGGACCGGCAGGTGCAACAGGGCCAGCAGGACCGGCAGGTCCAGCGGGTTCCGTTGGAGGAGTTGGCCCGCAAGGCCCTAAGGGTGATACCGGTATTAAAGGCGACAACGGCATCGGTGCACTCGTGATACAAACAGGGAATGTTAAAACTACCGATGGTAACTTCATTTTTGGAAAGTCCGGGCTCACTACTGCTGATTCAGCGTTTTTAGCGCGTTGCGTCATTCAGGTCTATGTTACCAATGCGGGTGGTCGTACTTGGGCAATGCCTGGAAAAGCATATTGGGATGGACTTTCGACGTTCACTGAATTCAGTAATTACAGCCGCTATTTGAACACCAGGTTGTATATTGCACTTGTCGCAGAACGATGGTCTGAACAATTACCCACAGCTCCCGAGCGAGATTTTCAGAATGTTCGTGCGCTGATCATTCCGGCGGAAAATTATAATGCCAGGTCAAACGCCAATGTAGATTATTCTAACTATGATGAGGCTATGAAAGCATATGGTCTTACCGAGGCAGACGTTATTCAGGCTGACTGATAACTGCCAAAAATTATATAAAAAAAGGTTGCCAGCTGGCAGCCTTTTTTTATGCCCGAAAACCCAATAATTAAATCAATTCAAGTTTTAATTGCCCCCAATCAAGAAGTTGAAACTCCTCGCAATTTTATTTTTTCAAATTATACTATTTTCGAAACAAATTGTATTGTATACGTTGTTATGCATACATACCTTGTACTATTCCGGGTTTGACAACCCAACTAACATATCTATATTTCGTTATGATTACCAACAAGTCTTCAAAAACGAGTACTCCGGACGTGGTTCTGATCGGGGCAGGAATTATGAGTGCAACACTCGGACTTCTTTTAAAAAAGTTAAATCCCAAAGTAACAATCTCCATCTTCGAACGCCTCGACCGCGTCACCGCTGAGAGTTCGGATCCCTGGAACAATGCAGGAACCGGGCACTCGGCATTTTGCGAACTGAATTACACTCCCCAGCTGCCCGACGGATCAATCGAAACAAAAAAGGCAATCAAAATTGCCGAGTCTTTTGAGGTATCGAAAGAGTTTTGGGCATATCTCATCGAGAATGGGATCATCGACTCACCTGATACTTTTATCCACAATATTCCCCACATGAGTTTCGTATGGGGTGATGAAAATGTTGATTATTTGCACAAGCGTTTCGAAGCGCTCACAAGTCACCATCTTTTTCGTGGAATGGAGTACACAGAAGATAAAAAAGAAATCGCCAACTGGATCCCTCTTGTAATGACAGGAAGAAATCCGGATGATAAGGTAGCTGCTACCCGAATGAACCTCGGTACGGACGTCGACTTTGGTACATTAACCAAATCCATGTTTGAATATCTTGAAAAACAAGATGGCGTGAATATGTACCTGAACCACGAGGTTTCCGACATTGATCGAAACAACGACAATTCCTGGAAAATCGAGGTAAAAAATCGGGGAACAGGTAAATCAGAGAAAGTTCAGACGAAGTTTGTTTTCATAGGTGCAGGCGGCGGCTCGTTGTTACTGCTGGAAAAATCCAGAATCCCGGAAGGAAAAGGTTTTGGCGGTTTTCCCGTCAGCGGACAATGGCTGGTTTGCAATAAACCCGAAATCATCGAGCAGCACCAGGCAAAAGTATATGGAAAAGCTTCCGTAGGGTCTCCACCAATGTCTGTCCCTCACCTCGACACCCGGATGATCGACGGAAAAAGAGCATTGCTTTTTGGTCCATATGCTGGTTTTTCTACGAAATTTTTGAAGAACGGATCTTATCTCGACCTTCCGTCATCCATTAAGCTGAACAATATCAAGCCGATGCTTGCTGCGGGAATACATAATATTCCCTTGACAAAATATCTGATCGATCAGGTACGTCAATCTCCGGAAGATCGCCTCGAAGCCTTGAAGGATTATTTGCCCGAAGCACGTTTGGAAGACTGGGATCTTGAAAAAGCCGGACAGCGTGTGCAGGTGATTAAAAAAGATGAAAAAGAAGGTGGTGTACTGGAATTTGGAACCGAAATGGTCACTGCCGCCGATGGATCTCTGGCAGCTTTACTAGGCGCTTCTCCGGGGGCATCCACGGCTGTCTCCATTATGATCGAACTGATCCACAAGTGTTTCAAAGAAGCAAAAACGGCTGAGTGGCAGAAGGAGTTCAAGAAAATGATTCCATCATATGGTCAATCCCTGGCAACAAATGAAGATCTGGCGGCCAAAACACGTGCCTGGACTACGGAAGTTTTGCAGTTGAATGCTTCGCATTTGGAGGAAGAATTGACGGCGTAATTTAAAGCGCATTACACTAAAACCCCGCCTCATTTTTGATAAATCAGAACGGGGCGGGGTTTTAGTGTATAATTAAATCATGTATCGCGTTTCGATTCTGTTCGAGTGCCACTATCCAACTTAGATTAAAAGTTTATTGTTTGGAAATTAAAACTCCCGAGAAATGATTGTATCTGTTGTTCGTATTAAGCAGATTTCTATACTCGCCACTATTTGCTACGAAATGACGAACTCTTGTACTTACCTGGTCGCCTACCTTCAACTGGCAATAGGAAAAAGTAGACAACGAGGAATTGCCATGCAATTTAATTGCAACAGTTTGTGACAATTCGGTGATGTTGCCGTTCCTGTCAGAGACCAGATAAATGCTTGCTCCAAAGTCTTCTGACAATTGATCGTCCCAAGTTATGTGAGCCTCAAAATGATAAATACCATCAACTGGCGCGACAAAAACACTGTGCGGGGAAACATCAGACGTATTATAGTTATTTCCTAGATCATAAAGTTCGGTAGCAAACGGGACTTTCGAGATTACTCCAGGTGCAAATGACTCGCTCCCACCCCCAACAATCCCAACCGCCCGAAACGCAACCCCACCTTCCCACTTCGCATTCCCCTCCGCGTCACTCGTCAGCACTTTCCCAACCCCCGGATTCTGTCCGTTACCGAATATCTTCACCCCACCTTCTGCCTTCAATGCAACTCCGCCATCACTTCTGGCATGTACACCTGTCCCGCTTCCGCCGCTATAACCTTTAATTGCTGCGGAATTCTGACCTCCCTGGTAGTTTTCGATCAGAAAAGCCGAGTTAGGTTCAGATGTTGCGCCATAATAAGGAAGATTCCATTCCGAGGTTGATTTCCAGTCAGGAGATGCCGGCGTGTTTGCATTGAAGTAAAAACCGACACCATATTTCAGGTTTGCATTCGTATTGTAAACCAACAAACCATTAGCCGGAGAGGATATGGTTGTCTTATCGACTAATGAAGTCAGGGACACTTTTGGAATCAAAACACCTTTATCATTACTCTTAATATCCAGCGCGGCACTCGGGTCTGGTGATGTGGTGTTAATGCCGACACCCTGTGAGAAACTCTGATAATGGAAGAAAAGTGTGGTAATGAGTAGAATGAGCTTTTTCATTTCAGCAATCCGTTTAGATAATATTGATTAGTCTAAACTTAGTCCCTGCCGGAACATCTGCTATACATGCATTAGCCTGAGGCGAAAAGCATTTAACCAACGGGAAATCAAATGGAATTCAAAACGCCAGCGATCGCGCTCTGTACAAATTTTTTAGTTGAAAAATGGAAAATTTCATTTCTCTCTGAATATCTCTGAGAGATCAACAATCAATTCCGGGATCGCAACGGATTTCAAAACATCCTTGCTGGTTTTTGGGTGCTGTCCTATGAATTTGCCGGATTCATCCGATGTAAAAATCAGGACGTGTTCGTATTCCGGATAAACTACCCAGTATTCTTTTACGCCGCTTTCTTCATAAACATCATACTTTTGTTTCATCTCCTTTGAAGAATTACCCGGAGAAAGCACTTCTATCACCAGATCAGGAGCACCCAGACATCCCTGATCGTCGAGTTTTGAGGTATCACAAATGATACAGATATTCGGCTGTAAAACGGTCGTAATCTCTTGGTTGCTCTTTTTATCTCTGATTGGTAACCTTACGTCGAATGGTGCAGAGTAAGCCTGGCATGGCCGATTTTTCAAATAACTCCAGATCAAGCCATTCAAATTCCATACAATGGCCTGATGTCGGCGGGAAGGCGCGGGCGACATCCTATAAATATATCCGCTAATTAATTCCAGCCGTTCTTTAAACTGCCATTTCAGGTAATCCGCGTACGTATATTGTTTATTAAGGTCCAGTTGATCAAGTGTGTCAATAATCATGAAAGTGTTCTTTTTCACAATAATACCAAAATTTAACCATCCTCACCCTATTAGCTGGTGCTAAAAGCAAGGTCATCTCTATCTGCCAAACTCTACTTTTTTCAAAACGCCAGCGATCTCAAAAACTTCAAGCCTTCCACCGCTATACTCTCTTTCGAAGGTTCAACCTGGCGCCAGATCGACGCGGCTTTGGCGATGACTTTTACGTCCGGGGTGAAAGATTCAATGACGATGTCGCCCCGATAATGAATGTGATCCAATGCAGCAAAAATGCGGTCCCAGTTGATCTGGTCGCCGCCCGGTGTGCCGCGGTCGCTGCCCGAGGCATGCAGTAATGCAAGTTTCGGACCTGCTTTTCGTATTGCCAGTGCCGGATCCTTTTCCTCAACATTCATGTGAAATGAATCCAGATGCACCATTAATACCTCACTCCCAACTGCTTCGATCAACTTCAAAGCCTGGTCGCAAGTATTGATAAAATCCGTTTCGTAGCGGTTCAAAGGCTCGATCGCCAGCTTAACACCTTTTTCCGCCGCATAATCAGTCAGCTTCCGAAGGTTGCTGACAACCGTATCCCATTGTCTACGTTTGATATTTTCCGGGTAAAGGTTTGCCCGGCCGACCGATGAATAAATGGGCCCTGCAACAAGCTTACTGCCCAAAATGGGAGCGATATCGATCAATTGATGAACATATTCAAGCGACGTCACCTGCTCTTTTCGGTTGCCCCGCAAATCCCGGCCAGGCCCCGTTGCCGCGCACACCGACCTGCATTCCAAACCGGCTTCATCGAGCGCCTTTCTCACAAATTCGGGATCAATATTGGCTGGCTCCTCCACAGCAATTTCCACAAAATCGAAACCCCATTCCTTAAATTTGGGAAACCAGGAAACGCTTTCGTTCGTGAAAGGTGAAGAAAACAGGTATGTATTGATCCCGAAGTTCATGCTGGTTATTTGCTTTTTTGCTGCGTAAAAACCCGCACACCTTTTTTATTACCCGTCACGATATCCAGCAAACCGTCATTATTAATATCCTCCACAGTCACATGCAACCCCACGCCCGAATCCTCATCGATCACGTGTTTGATCCAAGTCGGATTTTTTCCAGGCTTGTATTCAAACCAGCAAATCAGCGCCGGCTCGAATTCACCGGGATCGTTTCCATTATGCGCAAAATACCGTTTTCCCGTTATGAAATCCATGTTTCCATCCTTGTTCAGGTCCACCAATGCAACCCCGTGCGTCTGAGAAAACGACTTGTCGATCTCATGTGTTTTAAAACTAAGGTTACCCTGCTTATCCTTGATCTGTTCATGCCACCAAATCCCATAGTTGTGCGCAGAAGCACTCAATACATCCGCTAACCCGTCCCCATTCAAATCCATCACGTACATCTGGGAAGCATCCTGGCCAAGGTCCGCGGCGTGAAATTTCCAGTCTTCTTCTTTCGGATGTTTTGCAGGTCCCTCTTTCGGCCCTTCCCACCAGCCCGTCCTCACAATAACGTCCTTTCTTCCATCTCCGTTAATATCCCCGTAGCCGATCCCGTGCGTGTACATGTGGGTGGAATTGTTCGGATCATTGCTGATAATGTATTTCTCCCAGGCAGTTTCGCCTTTTTTAGACGGACTTTTAAGCCAGATCACTTTTTTTGCAGTTGGATCGTTACAAAGCAGGTCCAGGCGGCCATCACCGTCTATATCAACCAGTTGCGGGGACTCATTACCAACCGAAGAATGAATGATATGCATCGGCCAGTGTCCCGTTTTTCCTTTCGGGTTCTCATGCCATGCAGCGGCTTTTCCAGGCCAGTCGATCCGGATCAGGTCAATCCATCCATCCTGGTTTACATCCATCCCGAAATCCAGAAAAGAATTACTGTAACTTCCATTCACGATAAATGAATCCGGTTTTGCCAGTTCGTGCGCCTTCCAGCTTGGTGCCTCGAACCAATATGCCCCCGCCAGCACATCTTTTTTTCCATCTTTATTAACATCCCCCATTGCAGCACCTTCCGCAATGAATTTCTTGGTAAGCTCCTGCTTTTTAAACGTAATTGCCTTCGTGTTCATCTGTGCATTCGTGGCATTAAAAGCGAGCACTGCGAGCAAGGCGAGACCTGCAAATTTTATTTTCTTTCCAATCAAGCGCATTTGTTAACAGATTTAGGATTCAATTTAATCTTATTTAATACCCAATAAATAATCCAGCAACGCATAAAAATCCTTTTCGGGAATGATATGTCTAAACTGGTCGGGCATGAGGGTATATTTGGATGCCCGATACTCTTTCATTTCATTTTTTGCTACTGAAAACTCCTGACCACTAAGATCCGCAAAAACCATTGCCTCACCTTCCGTTCTCCGATAAAGACCGGTCAAAGTCCTGTCATTTTTCAATGTAATGTTATAAGTACGGAATGCCTCGGTTATATTCCTGTTCGGATCAAGAATCTTTTGGGTTAACGCTTTGTGGCCCCAATTCCCGATCCCGTCCAGCTGCGGCCCCACCAGCCCGCCCGATCCCTGAATCTGGTGACAAGCGCTGCAATTCTGTATAAAAACGATTTTACCGGAATCGGTCAACCCGCCCGATGGCTTGAATGCAGCAATCCGGAAATCGATCAGCTTTTGCCTCTCCGCACGTTCATCTGACCCTGCCGCCAGAAATTTTTCCATTTGAGTTTGCTGCTCCACATTGGCATGTTGCGCAAACCGCTCCTGCACCGCAATCTCATTGGCAACATCCGCATTCACTTCCTCATCTTTAAATGCATTCAAAAGGTAACTAATACCTTCCTGACTATTCGCAAGTACCGTCGCAATCGCAACTTGCAGGTTCCTCGCACCTCCGGCAAGTTGTTTTTTGAGTATCTCAAAAATCGTAGGCGAAATTGCCTGCTCCATCGACATCGCCAGCTTTTCACGCAATTGCGGCGATTCAGCAGGATTATTAAATGCATCACTCAGAAATTGAACATTGGATTTCGGGTCGATGCTCATCAATGCATTCGCAGCGCCACTCCGAACACGATAATCAAGCCCATTCATTTTCAATATCTCCCGCAACTTCGGTTCAAGTGATTTAATTTTAAAATCCCCCGCAATGTCGATCGCCATCACAAAACCGGCATCGGTCGAGGATAATGGCTTTTCGGCAAACCGTTTTGTAATTGGACTGCTTGGTTGTGCGACTTGCTGAGCTTCCGAAATACGCGACAAAAACGTCGTCGACAAGCTGGTACCCCAGCTAACCAGCTTTTGCCCCGGCTCCACGCCACTTTGTTTTACGCCCGCCCGGATCGTTTTATACAACGACAATTGTGTTTCAGGATTCTCTGCAAACTTTACCTGAATGAGATCAATCGCTTTATCCAGCTGGTATGGTGAGACATGTCTCCCGATGTACTCCAGGTTTTTGACCAGATCCGCAGACGGTAACTCATGAGTCAATGTGAAATCCAGAACAAAAGATGCCGCGGCAGGTGACTGCACATCCAGCATGGCTTTGGTCAATAATGCAAGTTGTCCGTCGCTCCAATTCATTCCCGGCACTTTCCACATCACACTCGCGTCGCGCAGGTTATTCCTGACTCCGAGAAGTGCCGTATATCTCAAATGACTATCCTCAGGATCTGTTTTTTCGTAAAGTTCAATCAGCAACGGCAGGTTTTCGGCTTTTGGAAAATGAGATAAAACTTCCGCCGCAGTACGCCGCACAAACGGATCATTGTTCGCTAATGCATTGGATACAATCTGAAAATGCTCCGGACTCAGCGATTTCCGTTCCAAAAGAACCCGCAATGCATGAACCTGCACAACCGGATCTGATTCCTTTAATACTTTGTCTAAAATCGCGTCATCCAATGCATTCAGCCGATGCAGCACCCATAATGCATGTACATAAGGTGTTTGAGCTGTTTCGGTTCCATTTAACATTGTTTTTATCGGATCAATGGCTTTTTCCTTCCAGCTATCCACAATCCGGTCTGCTACTTTTAACCGCGTATTGATCTGTGGGTGGCTCAATCCCGCAATTAACTGATCCAGCGTCGCTTTCGACCAATCTGTAACAGCAATAACCTTGCGACTTTGGTCGCCTTTGTAAGTGACTTTCCAGATTCTCCCGCTCAAACGGTCGCGGCCGGGATGGTTTAATGCAACTTCGTAATGCCCGATTATTTTATTATAAAAATCCGCAATGTAAATAGAACCATCCGGGCCGAGCTTCACGTCAACCGGTCTGAACCATGGATCTTTACTGACCAAAAGTGGTTCCTGCTTTTGGGAAACGGGCGTCGAACCTTTATACGAAATCGTTGTGCGGTCGATGCGGCAGGTAACCACGTCGCCGGTGTAAAAATTGTTTCGATATTGTTCAGGAAACTGTGTCCCCGTGTAATAAACCAGTCCCGCCAATGCAGTCGAACCCAGTTCATAACTCATCATTTCAGGCGCAAAACCGAGTCCGGCAGGAGCTTTTTTACCAAAATGCGGGTAATCACCGCCAAAGATCAGCTGTGTGATCGGTTTCGTGTGACAATCCACCGAGTACAAATACCCACGCTCATCATACGCATAACCAAACGGGTTCACCCGCCCGAAAGTCGTCTGCTCCACGTGACTGCCATCGAGTTTCATCCGAAATGTATTACCGGAAGTCATTTTCACCGAATCCCCGTCGGTACCGGCGATGTTGGAAGTATTTGAAAAACCATGACAAACATGCAGCCAGCCATCATAGCCGCGCATGAGATTATTCACCATCCCATGCGTATCCCTGGCTCCGAATCCACCTACTAAAATCTTCCTCGAGTCGGCTTTCCCGTCTTGGTTGTCATCTTTAAAATAATACAGATTTGGAATACTATAAGCAATCGCGCCATCCGAAACCGGCATGATACCGATCGGGATATTGAGATTATCGTCGAAATGCGTGAAGGTTTCTGCTTTTCCGTCACCGTTTTTATCTTCTAATATGGTAATGCGATCTTTCCCGTCACTGTTTCCAGCCGCCACCGGATATTCGGACGATTGCGTGACCCAAAGTCTGCCGCGATCGTCAAATTCCATGTTGATCGGTTTCGTAATGTCCGGTTCCGAAGCAAAAAGCGTTACTTCAAATCCAGGTGGAAGTACGAAAAGCTGCTTTTCTTCTTCCGGAGTTTTGAAAGTACTGGTGCGGATGTGTTCCGCGTAAATGTCTTTGGAGGTTTCATTTGCCGTGACGGCCACGCTTTTACCACCTTTATTTTTAGGGGCACTGCAGCTTTGTGCATATAAAAAAAGAACAGCTGCCATAAAAACAGCGCTGTCCAGCCGGGATTTCTTGAATCGATCATTCATTCCGGAAATGTATTTAAGTAGTTGATCTGGAAAATGGGGTAACCTCATTCACCCTCGCCATTATACGTAGCAGATCTACCGGGTTCCGAATGTAAATATCCGGGATGCCTTACCCTCAACTATCCTGCGCTATCATGCTTTTATTTAAAAATTTCTCCGATTTGGTCAATACTCACTCCAAGTGTTTTTTGAGCAATTGCGTTGAGCGCTGATTTTTCGCCTTCGAAATGGTAGGTGCGCTGGCGGTGCGTAACCTTTTCTCCTTCTTTCAAAGGCTTCGCGGGAGAGTTTGATTCCAGTTCGTAAAATGGCCCCATTTGTGTTCCGTCGGCGAGCTTGCCATCGTTATAGGCATTCAATGCGTCGCCATTGTAAGGATCTTTGTGAATCTCCCAGGTGGATTTCAGGTATTTGCTTTCCGGCTCCAAATCATATTGAATGATCGTTAGAATGCCCTTTTCAGCATCATAACTACCAGCTACATTTCTCGCCGAGCGCGGCGCGATGCCGATTTTACTTCTGAACTTTCCGTCGGCTTTGAGGAATGCAACGGAATCTTTTATAATAAACCGGTCACCCGGTATTTTGCCAAAATAATCATCCGTGATCAATGGCTTTTCAGAAAGCTTTTTCGAAAATGGCGCAACGATCACCGTTTTATCCGAAGGCTTGAACATACCCAGCAGCCAGATCCCGAGCATTCCCGTTTCCGGCTTCCATTCCGCATCTTTATTTACAATGAAATTCACTGATTCATAAGCTACTACCTTGCATTCCCCGATCGAATTTAAATCCAGGCTGCCCAGGATAGCAGACTTGCCGAGCATCATAATCTTCCGGTTGATTTCCATCACGAAAACGGTTCCGGTATAATTCTCAATCATCGCATTCATCTGAAAACTCACCGAGGAACTGTCCGATTCCACCACTTTAAATGCAACGGTATCGATCAATGCGGGTGTCTGCCAGTTTTCAAACTCAAACTTCTTCCCTTTTTTAAAGTAAACTGAAAATTGCCCGCCCTCGGGTGAAAGCCAAAAACGCTCCTCACCGCCGAATGCATTGATATGCGGCTGCAATTTCCCACTTTCGATCAGGTCGTAATTGATCCAGCCATAACTGTTTCCTGCATTTCCGTTCGCAGTACTCGTCATCACGCGTCCCTGGTAACCCGCAATGATAATGGCTTTTGAATCTGAGTCATCCGGCGAAGTCAGGACAGTAATGTCTTTATGTTTTTTCAAAAAGGCCAGATCGTAACCAAATGTGCCTTCCGAAACGGCTGTCGTATCTTCCAATGTATTCTGATCGCTTTTGTTACTATTCTGACAACCCCCGATCGTCAGCCCAATGATGAAAATGAATGGATAAAGCCTTTTCATGCGCTACTCTTTCAGGTAATTTCCGTATCCCACGATCAAAACCGATAAGATAATCACGAGAATTCCAGCCAGGATGGTGGTAAACGTTTTCTTCGACACATTTTTCCATTCATTCAGGATCAAACCCCAGGAGTTGGCAATGATGATTATGAATGCCATGTGAAGGATCCAGGAACTGGCGCCATTGCCCAGCTTACTCTCGCCCATTCCATAAAAGAAGAACTGTAGAAACCAGGTAGTACCGGCCAGCGCCGAGAAGATGTAGTTTTTCAATAGTGGGGTTTCTGAATTGGTATAGTCACCGAAGGTTTTGTTCCGCGCATTCAAAATCATACACCAGATGAAATTGGTTGTTAGTCCTCCGAGCAGGATCACGACATAAGTCACATTATTTTGGAACAAAAACTCACCCTGACCCGGATTTGCAGCTTTCCAAACTTCATTTGCTTCCTCCGCCATGACTTTTCCCGCATCAATCCCGAATGCAAAACAAGCACTCAAAACCCCGGAAATAATAGAAACTATCAACCCTAAACCGATCTTGAACTCCGTCTTATCGTCCACAAAGCCACTTTTCCGGCGGTCCGCGTCTTTCATGGTACCTGCTTTTCCACAAAGAATGATCCCGATCACGCAAACCAGCAAACCAAAGAGTACCGTTTGTCCCCAGGTATTGGTAAAAAGATCCGAAATGGAGTCTTTCCCCGGCTTTGGATTGAATTGATAAAAAATCGAAGGGATTAATGCACCGAGAACAGAACTCAGCCCGAGAATGATGGAACTACCCAGCGAAACGCCAAGATATCGAACGCCCAATCCATACGTGAGGCCGCCAATTCCCCATAAAACCCCAAAAAAATAGGTAAGGAACAAGATGCCGCCATTTGTGTGGGCAATGATTTCAGTATACCCGGGAATGGTCAGGTAGGCTGCGAGCGGGGGAACGATGAACCAGGAAAAAAGTCCGCCGACGATCCAGTACGACTCCCAGGCCCAGCCCCGGACACGTTTGTAAGGAATGTAAAAACTGCCGGAAGCAAAGCCACCGATAAAGTGAAAAATGACGCCGAGAAGAGCCTGCATGAAATTTAGATTTTATCATGTAAGGTTTTTCGGCGGGGTATCTACTAGCGCCTACCTCCTAATTCCCAACCACAATCTTCTTAACCTCCCGGTCTTCGCCAGCTTGCAGCTCCATGAAGTAAAGCCCCGCCGGCCAGTTTGACGTTGCGATTTCAATCTCCAGGTTAGCGGTAACCGTCACGTTTTTAAGCAACCGACTGCCATTCAGAGTTGTTACATTTAAAGTCCCGTTTCTCGAAGATAGTACCTTCACATAATCGCCAGCTGGATTGGGATAGACCTTTATCATCCCGACAGGCGGCTCCACGCCGGTCACAGTCACGGGTAACACATTGGTTAACAACCGAATACCTCCCCCATTGTTACCAATCGCTAGATCTGGCTTTTTGTCCCCATTCAAATCGCCCGTCGCAATGGAAAGGTAATTCCCGAAAACCGGCGAGGACGCTTTTCCATTGACATTGATCAGCTGCGTTTCACGTTCGGTCCATTTACCCCAATCTGCTTTGTGAAATATTTTGAGAGTTCCGGTGTGATCCACGGTTGCCAGGTCTGCTTTTCCGTCCAGATCAAAATCCGTTACTACGAGCTGCGGGGACCTTCCGGCAAAATTAATCCCCACCCCTGCAAATGCGTCGGTTTCTAGTTTGAATGTAAACTGCTTGCTGGTGCCCGTATTGGTATAATAAAAAATATTCCCCTGCGCCTTCCCGACCAGCAAATCAAGGTCCCCGTCGCCATCCGCATCATGAAAATAAGGCGAATCGCCGGTTAACGACTCGGTAGGCATGGTAACGATCACGGCGTCAGCAATATTCAGTTGCGCGGGTGCCCCGGCGGCTGCCTTATTGGGAATGAAACGATATTCCAATTTGAGGCTTGTAGTAGAAGTGGCAGCAAATCCCAAATCGAGAATTCCATCTCCATTAAAATCGGCCCATTGCGGTTTTATATTAAATATCGAAAGTGCAGTTGTCAAATTCAGGTAGTTGTCCGATTCAAGATTGAACTTCGGCTCTGTGGCAGTTCCTATGTTTTTCAAAAGCCATAATCCTCCTTTAAAACCTCCCGTCACCGGATTTCCTCCTGTTCCGATGATCATGTCCAGGTCGCCGTCGCCATCGATATCGAAATAAGACGGCGCGGAATTTTCACCTACATCCAGCATTTGATCCTGCAGAAAATCCTTTTGTACCAACTTAAAATCGGGATTATTGCTCGAACCTGCATTGTGATAATACCACGCGGATGATTTGAAATTAGTCTGGTTCAGATCGTTGGAAGGCACATTCGGAGCGATCAACAGATCCTTTATCCCATCAAAATCCACATCTTCCATAAATGCCGCCGGAAAAATGTGCAGCAAAACAGGGTTGGTCACGGGGTAGTTATTGGAATAGGCCGTAAAATTGGCCAACAGTCCTTTCGTTGAATTGGTCAGCAGCGAAATGTGCTCATTACTGACGTGCCCAACCAGCAAATCTTTATTTCCATCCCCATTCAAATCATGCAGTAGAATGGAATTTCCAGCATGAAGAATTCGGCCGCCCAAGTTTCCATTCACATCGCAATTAATCCCAAACTCAAAACCTTCATTATTTCCTTTGTGAAAATTCCCCCAGCAATCGCCGTTCCGCTGAAAAACCGGGTTTTTAGAATCGCCGAGACTATCAGGCACGCCGAATTTCTCCATACTCAGGTTCTGATGCAGCTCAATAAAATTTCCGGAGAAATCGAACGTCAGCAAGTCGAGATCTCCATCGTCGTCAATGTCCGTAATGCCCGGAATATCTGTGCCTGAAACCTGTAAATTGACATTCCCCGAAAATCCCTTGGTATAAAGCACATTCTGCATCAACTTCCAGGACCATGCATTCGCGGATTTTATCTGCTGATACACACTGATACCCAATGAAGTACTGGTAAACAAATCCTTCAACCCATCTCCATTGTAATCGGCGAGAATGATCCAGTTATCAGCTTGCGGGAAAAGCGTTTCGTAATAGGGCGCGTGTATAAATACTTTTTTGCCGGCATTAATGGGGTCGGCGGCGGCCAGAAATGTCGTAACCTTGCTATTTGTGCGATCATAAACCACCAGATCCTCGTCGGCGTCTGCATTGAGATGCATTTTCAAAAATTGCGATGCATTCAGTCCACCCGCCCAGGGATTAACCAGCGTCCTTCCATTTGCCGTTACCGTCGTCAATGTATCCGGCTTAAACCATGTCTGCTGCGCGTACGTCGCTGAAAGTGCGGTCAGATAGAAAAATGAAAAAAAACAGGAGGTATATTTGCTTCGCATCGTTGAGGAATATTCTATTAGATTTAGATTTGCAGGTTTCCGCGCAGGCCGCGCAGACTCACTTTCGCGCACTAAAATCCTAACGAAATAAGCGCGAATAACTTTATAATAAAGAAATAATTCATGTACACTTCCATTGAATCGATTTACGATCTGTTTCTCCAAAACCCGAAAGTATCCACCGACACGCGCCAGATAACTTCGGGTTGTCTTTTTTTCGCATTAAAAGGCGACAAATTCGATGGTAACGAATATGCTGGCGAGGCACTGGAAAAAGGGGCCGGCTATGCCATTGTAGACGATGAAAAAGCGGTTGCCGGTGAACGGTTTTTATTGGTGGGAAATGTATTGCTCGCATTGCAGGAACTGGCCCGCCACCATCGCAAAACATTCAAATTCCCGGTAGTCGCATTAACGGGATCAAACGGAAAAACGACAACCAAGGAGCTGATCGCGAAAGTGTTATCGATGAAATATAACACCTACGCGACCAAAGGAAACCTGAACAACCACATCGGCGTTCCGCTCACGATCTTGTCCATTGACGCGAACAAGCAGGAAATGGCGGTGATTGAAATGGGTGCGAACCATCAGGAAGAAATTGCATTGCTCTGCTCCATTGCGCTGCCCACCCACGGATTGATCACCAATATCGGTAAGGCACATCTGGAAGGTTTCGGAGGAGTGGCAGGGATTGTGATAGGAAAAGGCGAACTTTTTGATTTCCTGTCAAAAAAGAAAGGTACCGTTTTCGTGAATTCGAACCACGACGTACTCATGGAAATGGTAAGCAAGCGCCGGGCTTTTGGAGAAATCGTATTTTATTGTTCGGAAAATAGTCCGGTCAATCCTTCCCTGGTTCAGGAAAATCCTTTTGTGGTATTTCAAAACAAAGGAAAGACAGTCTCGACACATTTGCCGGGCAGCTATAATTTTGATAACATCTGCGCGGCGCTGGCGGTCGGTAAATATTTCGAAGTTTCGGACGAGGATGCCTATGAGGCAGTCGCAAGCTACCAGCCGGATAACAATCGGTCGCAGGTCGTGAAAAAGGGTTCGAATACGGTCATCATGGATGCTTATAATGCAAACCCTTCTTCGATGGCGGCTGCTGTTGCGAATTTTGGAAAGCTGGAAGCACCCAGGAAAATGGTGATCCTTGGTGATATGTTTGAACTGGGTGGCGCGGCTCCCGAGGAACATCTGGCGCTGGGAAAGCAGATTGCCGGAGAAAAATTCGATATCGTCATTCTTTCGGGCAAGCTCATGCAACATGCATTGCCTGCATTACCCAAAGCATACTACTTCCCCGACAAGTTTTCGCTGCATAATTGGGTAATGGACAATCCGCAAGAAAATACATACATTCTAATTAAAGGATCGCGCGGAATGGCGCTGGAATCGGTGCTGGGAGTCATGCCCGGCTAGCTTCTTAATTTACAGTAATTATGAGTTAAGTTATATTCGCGACATTGATCGGCATATTGACAAAATTTATATTAATTGTATTTAAATAAATAAAATCAAATTCATTTATTTAAAACAACTCTTTCCTCCGATAGTACCAGGTTAGAAGTTGCCTCGACAGACTCACGTTTCTAAATTTGTGACAGTAAAAAGTACAATTTATAAACAAACGACAAATCATGGCTAACCGGCTTTTATCCGTGGGATCTACTTTCCCTGAATTTAAAAAAACATCCGTTGTATCTCTTGAAAAAGGCAACGAATTCTACGATATTACCTCAGAAGATCACAAAAATGCCGAGAAATGGATGGTGATGTTCTGGTGGCCAAAAGACTTCACTTTTGTATGTCCAACCGAAATTGCTGAGTTCGGCAAACACGTGGACGACTTCGCAGACCGCGATACGATCCTGATCGGTGCTTCTACGGACAGCGAGTTTGTTCACCTTGCATGGCGCAAAAACCACGACGATCTTCGTGACCTGCGTTTCCCGATGCTTGCCGATACTTCAAAATCGCTTGCGGAAGAATTGGGTATCCTCGAAGCAAATGAAAAAATTGCTTACCGTGTAACTTACATCGTTGATCCACAGGGAATTATTCGCTGGGTAAGTGTGAATGACCTTTCTGTTGGACGTAATGTAAACGAGGTGATCCGCGTGTTAGATGCTTTGCAAACTGACGAACTTTGCCCATGCAACTGGGTAAAAGGAGAAGCTACATTAGCTTAATCCACACCAATTAAACAAAAGAAATGTATCCATTTGCAACCACGGGAAGTACCAAAGATTCCCTGTATAAAGAAGTGAATCTGCCCGCTGAATTTGAAAGCGTGCTGATCGACAAGCTGGCTGCGCTCGACCACCGTTACCTGAAAGACCTGAAAATCAATATCGGTAATGTGTTGAAATCGCAGACTCTGAACCGGAAAGAAGCACTTCTGATCGCTCTTTCGGTAGCCGTAAACGAAAAAAATGCCGCATTGATCGCTGCAATTGAGGAACTCGTCGCTGCGGAAGGTGCGGATGAGAAGGAAATCGCGGAAGTAACTGCGTGCGTATCCCTGATGAATGCGAATAATGTCTTTTATCGTTTCAGACATTTCATGCACAAGGAGTTTTACGACAATGCACCGGCGGGCATCAAAATGAGCATTATGGTAAATCCGGTGCTCGGAAAAGAGCTTTTTGAATTGCTTAGCCTCGTGGTTTCTTCACTGAACGGTTGCGAAATGTGCGTTACCTCGCACGAGCAATCGGTACTGAACCATGGCGGAACGCAGGCGCGTATATTCGACGCAGTTCGGATCGGGGCTATTTTTAAAAGCCTTACGGTGCTGATTGGATGATAACTTAAAACTTGCCAAGTCTTGAAGACTTGGCAAGTATATACTACAACTCACTTCTCTACTTCTCTTCCGGCACATCAGGCGCTCCTATTCGGAATAGCTGATGAACGCAATGTTATTTCCCCACATGGTTTCCGGCTCGAAATCGACGATCAGTTCGTCGCCATATTCATCATCAGAAAAGTGCTTTCTGAGTTTCAGGGGCATCTTCCCCGCTTCCCCGGTATAATAAGCGGTCATCCTATATCGCCCCAACGGAATGTCCACAAGCTTGTCATAATCCTGCGTATACGGTTTTCCAGGTTTCATTTTGAGCGTCTTGCCTTTTGATCCGTCAATGAGATTTCCTACGGGTACGAGCGTGAATTCGATATTCTCGGAGTCGTAAATGCTGCTCATCACGGATTTATTTACCTCAATGGTCACGCCATAATAACCCTGCGCATCCACGGGACGCTTGCCAGTCAGTTTCCATTGGAAATTTCGCACGGCACCGTCAATGCTAAATTCCTCGTATACATCAGGATGCAGGTCAAATTCATACTCCTGACCGTTATAACGCCTCACAATGTGTGCCGAGGCCATGAAGGTTCCGACTTTGGGAAGCTGTATTTTGTAGTTGCCTTTTTCGTCTGAACTGCCAATCGAGTAAGACGCGTAGATCATGGTATTGTCCACCACCACTTTCACGCCCGAAAGTGGCGAACCGTCGGTACCGGTCACTTTTCCTGTGGTATAACCCTCCTGCAAGCCCGGCTCATCCGGCGACGGACCATCGGTATCTTTGCAAGCCATGAAGATCAGCACCATGCAGGCCCATTGAAATAAGATCGAAATGCGTCTCATGGGTTACTGAATTTTTTGTAGCTCGGTAAGAGATGATTCCCCATCAGCCGATTCCTCCAAAGACTTCACAATACCTATCTCCGGCGCCGTCCAGAGCGACACATTGACCGCCTGCGTATCTTCCTCCGGTTCATAGCCGTCTGCCGCGAAACGCGTCACGACCACGTAACTGTACTGCCACTTACTGCAATTGAAAGTCCCTGCCGGTGTCGTCACCGCCTCTTCCTTTACCACTTTTCCCGATTTGTAGGTAATCCTGGAAGTAACTTCGGCCTCCACGTTGTCGCCACCTTCGACGATGATCAACATTTTGATCTTCAAATTGATCGGAGCGCCTTTGAAAGTCACAGGACTGTCAACCGTACCTTTGTTGTCAAAGATCTGGTACTGCGGAAAACCGGTCACATCGATATCTTCCATGTAAGCGAGCGGCCGCAGTTCTTTGATTATCGCCGCAAATACGGCCGGCATTTCCAGTTCGTAGGTCGTAGCTCCGTTGTTGCTGTATGCCTTGTAATCGACCGGATATTGTCCGTCCTCTACTTTCACGATGTTTTGAATGTTAAAAACAGAGAATCCTGCCGAGTCTTTAACACTTTTTACTTTGGTAACTGAGGTTTCGACGGTACCGTCCGAATCAACGATCTTATAACTATACTGCTTTCCATTTTCGGGGATAATGGCCTTTTTCGCCTGCACTACGTCGTCGGGGACTACTTTTTCGTCGTCTTTGCAGGACGTGAATGCAAGCGCGGCGATCGCACACGCGAACAGGACATTTCTGGCCTGACGAAAGGAACTGAATTGTGTTTTATTTTTCATGGCTGATATAAAAAATGAAGAATGATTAGCGTGTATTAAAGGCCATTTGTACCATCAGCAGGAAAAAGCCCGCCATGGAAAGGTAACCCCGGATGAAAATGAATTTTAACCATTCACCCCGGGCGGCATTGTATCCGGTTTGGGTATTTAAAAGATCGCTGTTGATCAGCTCGTTAACAGGCTCGCTGAACTTGATAATCAACACCATATCAGCGATCAGCATCAAAAAAGCGATCAGTACCGGGCCATAAGACCAGAAACCCGCCGATTTATCCGAAACCAAAAACCAGATGAACAACACGCCCAGAGCGGAGAGATACAATCCTTTGAACTTGCTCCGTACAACCGGATCGACTGCCTTTCGAAGCTCGATAAAGTTTTCTGCCGGAATATGGTACAATGCTTTTCCAAAACCGAAATGGTAAAATGCGCCCTGCGCGGCAATAAAGAAGTACAGCATCATGCCGACGATCCTTACAATCGAGACTATTTCAATGGATTTCATAGAGTTTGAGTGATATTTTACTTGATGAATCTTTTTCCAGTTCTTTCTTGAGCTTTTGATTTAAATACTTCCGCACCGATAGTTTGGAGATATCCAGTGCGCCATTTTCAATCTTTTCAGAAACCAGGTGATTACTATTGGCGTAGTACCGCACGACTGTCGTTTTGGAATGCACGCTGGTTTCAGCAACCCAGAATCCTCTTTTCGGAAATGGCTGTTTTGCGGATTTGTTGTCGCTCAATCGTTGCGTCATACCAGCCACCAGTAGCACGGCAGCCAGCATCTGAACTTTCACATTGTTCATGGCTGATGGATCAATTTGACAACAAACTGCTGGAAGACACGCCACACCGCAGGTTCGCTTTTCAATTCATACCAATGCGCTTTGACCAGGTTACGGATCACGATAAGGTGCGAGCATACGATAATGGGCGCGACGGCACCTGGCCAAAACACAAATGGAAAGTGCAGTACAGCTACATTCGGCTGTTCGAATCCAATGGTTTGAAAAAACAATGGGGCCGACAAAATAGACCTGAGAATCACATTTAACAATAACCCCAGGCTCACCAGGTTCCAAAGTACCAGAAGCTGCCACCGGACTTTCCCTTTCAGCAAACCCCAGTAGTAAATTGCGGGCGCTGTCAGGCCGGACAGAATATCGGGGTTACCGCCTCCAAAAGTCATTTCCTGAGGCACAACCTTACTAATGTATAGCCAGTACAAAATCACTTCAAATGGCGCGCGGACTACGTGGATCACAGTCAGTAAATGCATATCCATCTGGTCGAGAAGTACTTTCCCGGGCCTGGCCAAAAACAGCCAGGCGATCAGGACAACAGGCGGGACCACCATAAATAGCATCCGTGGCACCACGGGACCGGTATCGGTATAGAACCCGGTAGAAGAAACCGCGCTTTGAACGAGGATCCAGATTCCGGCTATAATCGCAAAACCACGGGGATGGCCAGCTGCATGGAAAAATGTGAACACCGTAAGGAATGCGATCATGCCGAAAATCAGGCTGACACAAGGAAACAAGCTTTCCATTTCCTACTCTTTCAGCAACTTACCTTCCACATTTCCCTCAAACACATTCGAGGTCTCAATGTCGTCATTGACTTTGGCCTGGTAGTTCACGTAGATCCCGTAACCTCCGCTGCCGGCTATTTTAGAGTTTTTGATATGCATTTGCGCATTTCCGCCGTACACCGCAATGTTGGTTTTTTTGCCCGAAACAAGTGCCGTACTCCCTCCCCCGCTGATTTCCGTATACTCGAATACATTCTTGTCGCTGGTCGAGAAGCAGATCAACCCTCTCCAATATCCGGGTGTATTTTCAACTCCGCGGATGATGATTTTGGATGCCTGCGTTCCTTTCGCGTTGATGTACCCATCGTCAATCGACAGTCTGGCATTAGGCCCCATTTCGATGATCACGCCTGGCATCAGCTTCCAGAATGCGTCCACGCCGATCGTTTCCTTGATGCGGTAGGGTGTTTTGTCTTTAAAACCCGACCAGATCGTTTCCGTGGTACCGTTTTTGTTTATCGCCGAAGCATATATCTCTACTATGTTACGTCCATTTCCATTGGTGAAGACTGAGTTATAGTCCAGGTTGTGCGCATTGTTAGCGTCCACCAGAATAGCGGCTTCTGCATTATTCTTAAAGTTGTTCACCGCAAAACCTTCCAGAATAACGCCGCTTTCCACATACAATCCATATCCCCCATTATTTTCAAAAAGAGATTTCCTGATCGAAATCTGGGCACGTGAACCGCCCATAACAGCCATCCCTGCCTTGATAGTGCCCGTCAGCGGTTTACTTCCTGCATGGAGCAACTGCACCCATTCTAACGTATTTGAACTATTTGCCGACCTGAAAACGACCCCCGCCCAGAAACCTTTCGTCGTTTCCTTTCCGATCAGCCGGATTGGTTTAAGCGAGTCGCCTTTAGCGAGGAGGACACCGCCATTATCATTCACTTCCAGCCTGGTATCCCGCGCAAATGCGATCACCACTCCCGGTTTGACTTCCAGTTCCGCATTCACCAGCACATTTGCGTTTACGATGTAGTCGGGAAGTGTGGGATCATTGATGCGATCTTCCAGGACTGTTTTGGCCTTGATATCCGTCGCCAGCACAATTGGCTCAACAACCGCAGCATTAATCACGACTTGATCTTTACTTTCCCCATTCTCATTTGAAACCGTAAGCTCTACCTGATAGTCACCCGGAACATCGACGGTAAACGTGGTTTTTTCGGTAGTGGGTGAGGCAATGGCGGCGGTACTTCCGTTTGGTTTTTTGGAAAAAGCCCAGCGATAGCGGATGAGATTGTTTTGTGAATCGGTAGAAAGGCTACCGTCGAGATTAACCACATCACCGACTTTCACATTCTGATCGGCGCCGGCTTTGGCAGTTATGGTGTTACCGGGCTTTACTTCTTCTTTGTCATCTTTACAACTTCCCAGAAACAACGTGAGGGAAAGCGCTGCGAGCAGGATTTTTTTACTTTTCGACATGGCTAAAATTTCTATGGCTAATTAAACTGACTTACCATTTCTTAATGGCAGCGCAATTTTAAGCCGAAATAGTGAGCCGGAGATGGGTTGAGGAGCGAGTGTCGATCAATAGCATTTTTTATCGACAAATGGCTTTTGTCCCCGGGCTGAAGCCCGGGGTAATTGAATTAAGTTTCAATCAATTGTTTGGAAATTGCCTTTTGAATAGACTCTTGCCAAATGATTGTGAAACAATCTCTTTTGCCGGGAGGCCTCAGCCCCCGGAAATTTTGATTTATCAAAATTTCAATTTGAATCTTCTTTGGCAGTCGTTGCGGAAGTTGCGGCCGATGGGGAGTTCTTTGCCGGCGATTTCGATCTTGTGGGAATGGTAACTCTCCACTTTATCGACAGACACGATAAAAGAGCGGTGAACGCGGATGAAGCTGTCTTCGGGGAGCAGTTCTTCCAGCAGGCTGATCTTTTGTTTGGAGATCAGAACCTTATCTTTCTGTACCACCTTAATGTAGTCCCGCAGGCTTTCGATCCAGTAAATGTCATTCACATTCACCTTCACCATCTTGCGGTCTACTTTGAGATACAAAAAAACATCTTTATTACTGACCGTATTTTTTTGAACAATGGAAACGGGCTGGTTACTGATATTCAATCCTGTAAAAACTTTATCCATTGCCCGCAGAAAACGTTCAAATGGAATGGGTTTCAGCAAATAATCAACCGCATTCAGGTCAAAACCTTCTACGGCGTAATCCTGGTAGGCAGTAGTAAAAATGACTTTCGGTGGGTTTTTAAGGCTTCTCAGCAGGTCTGTACCTTTCAATCCCGGCATTTTTACATCCAGAAACATCAGATCCACGGTATTTTGCTGCAAAACCTGAAATGCCTGAATCGCATCCTGACAGCGGGCAACGATTTCGATCTCGCTGAAATTACCCAGATAGTTATCCAGCACTTCGATCGCGTGCGGCTCATCATCCACCAAAATCGCCCGTAGTTTCATCCTGACCTATATTTCCTGTCTCTTTTCCAATTCGATTTCCATAATCACGACAAACACATCGTCTTCTTCCAATATTCTCAATTCGTGAGAAGATGGGTACAAAATATCCATTCGCTTTCGCACATTGGCCAGCCCGATGCTTACATGATGCTTTTTATCATCCTTATCCACAGCCGTTTCGGGTCTGCTGTTTGCTATTTTAAATTTCAGCTGATTGTTCTTGATCCGAAGGTCGATATTAATCCAGGCCTGCCCTACCTGCTCGCTCGCACCGTGTTTAAATGCATTTTCAACCAGCGGCAGGATCAGTAACGGAGCAATCCGCTGGCCGGAAGTGAGCCCGTTAATACTGAAATTAATATCAAGTCTTTCCCCGTACCGAATTTTTTCAAGCTCTATATAATTCTCAACAATGCGGATATCGCGTTCAAGATCAACCACTTCTGTATTGGCCTCGTAGAGCATGTACCGAAGAATTTCCGCCAAACCCATTACCACCGAAGGCGATTGCGGGGATTGGGTCAGGGTTAATGCGTAAAGGTTATTAAGGGTATTAAATAAAAAATGAGGGTGAAGCTGACCTTTCAAAAAATTCAGTTCTGCCTCAATGGCGGCCTGCCTTCTTTCAAACCACATTTTGAAAAATTTGATTGACAAAGCGATCCAGACAAAAATATTGGTCTGCTCAAAAGCGCTGATCAGATATACCGGTTTGGCAAGCTGCTCCCTGAAAGTGCCGTCCAGCTTATGCCATACAAAGGTCGGGTCCGTCTTTTTTACAGCCTTGTAAATGATCGGATCGGCGATCAGTATCTCAATGATCCGGAACGTCAGCGTCGAGAGCAATACACAGCAGAAGATGCTTACCAGGAACTCTATGTATTTTTTTTGATTAAAAAACCGAGGGATAATGACGTAGCCAATCGCATAAAAGTAAAAGATATGGACCGGCAAAAACATCGCCACAATACCTAGAGAAAGCCAATAACCCGGCATGCCCGCCCCGTATATCACCGTCAGTACCAGCAATACCGTTACCCAAAACAGGACATGCAGTAAAAGTCGCTTTACTTTGGAGGTACAAATTTTCAGGACGTTGAGGCGCATGAAACAAATATAATTAATTGATCCCCTAAAAAATGGAAAGAAAACCCGTATCGACAGATGCATCGGTATCGTCGACAAACAACAGCGTCCCGGGGCAATATTTCGGGTCCAGGACAAAATATCTTTCACCGGGGACTTTATGAATACTACTTAGTGTCAATGCGTTAGCATATCTGACCTATTTAGATAAATTATCCAATTTCACTACCAAAATCACAATTTGTATCTACTTTCCTTCTCCTCCGTGGTTTTTCTACTTAGTTTTGTATTATAAATAAGATAATAACTAAACTGTAAAATAATGGCAACGTCAACAGAAACGTACATACCATACAAGGTAAAAGACATCTCGCTAGCCGAGTGGGGCCGCAAAGAAATCACATTGGCAGAAGCTGAAATGCCGGGTTTGATGTCCATTCGCTCTGAGTATGGTCCATCACAACCACTTGCTGGTGCACGTGTTGCCGGCTGTCTTCACATGACGATCCAGACTGCCGTTCTGATCGAAACATTGACTGCGCTGGGTGCGGAAGTTACCTGGTCATCCTGCAACATTTTCTCAACTCAAGACCACGCAGCAGCGGCGATCGCAGCAGCCGGGATCCCGGTTTATGCCTGGAAAGGAATGAATGAGGAAGAATTTAACTGGTGTATCGAGCAAACATTGTTCTTCGGCGAAGATCGCAAGCCATTGAATATGATCCTGGATGACGGCGGTGACCTTACTAACATGGTTTTCGACGAATATCCTGAGCTGATCGACGGTATCAGAGGACTTTCAGAAGAAACGACTACAGGCGTTCACCGTTTGTACGAGCGTTACAAAAATGGCACATTGCATTTGCCATCTATCAATGTAAACGACTCAGTTACAAAGTCTAAATTCGATAACAAATACGGCTGCCGCGAATCATTGGTGGATTCAATCCGTCGCGCAACCGACTTAATGCTGGCTGGTAAAGTGGCGGTTGTGGCAGGTTACGGTGATGTAGGTAAAGGTTCTGCGGAATCACTTCGTGGCGCTGGCTGCCGTGTACTGGTTACCGAAATCGACCCGATTTGTGCATTACAAGCTGCAATGGACGGATTTGAGGTAGTAACGATGGACGAAGCTGCAAGCCGTGCGAATATTTTCGTTACTGCAACCGGTAACTACAAGATTATCACTGAAAACCATTTCAGAAACATGCGCGACAAAGCGGTGGTTTGTAACATCGGTCACTTCGACAACGAAATCGACATGGCCTGGTTGAACAAATCATACGGACATACCAAATCGCAGATCAAACCACAGGTGGACATCTACAATGTAGAAGGAAAAGACATCATCGTACTCGCAGAAGGACGTTTGGTGAACCTTGGCTGCGCAATGGGCCACCCATCTTTCGTAATGTCATGCTCATTCTCCAACCAGACTCTGGCGCAAATCGAACTTTGGACCAACACGGCGGCTTACGAGAAAAAAGTATATGTACTTCCAAAAGCACTGGACGAAAAAGTAGCTGCATTGCACCTGTCACACGTTGGTGCAAAACTGGATACCCTTACTGACGAACAAGCTGCCTACATAGGCGTGTCAACAGCAGGACCATTCAAAGCGGAGACTTACAGATATTAATATAAGTTAAGGTTCAAATTGGTAAACCGCCTGCTTCGTAACTGGAGCAGGCGGTTTTATTTGGAGACTTGGCAAGTCTGCCAGACGGGGTCGCCTAGACTTACCAAGTCTAGGCGACCCCGTCTGGCAGACCCGTCTGATATACCGACTGGTCATTTCTCTCTAGCCGCCGGGTAATTACTTTGTCATATCGACTCACCTTTCCTCAAATTTCCATGGTAAATCTTTCTGAGAACCATCAGCAAAACTACCATGAGAAATTACTTCTTAGCCTCGATCGCACTACTTCTCGCCACCACGTTTTCCTTCTCTCAAAACAGCCGGCAGCGCGATATTGATGCATTTATAAGCCAAACCGGCGCAATCGCAACTACAGACAAAGCGACCAGTTCGCTCAATTTTCTCCGCTTCCCAATCGGACAAGCATTAAGCCTGGAAGGCAGCTCCCCAGAACAGAAAGCATTATCTTTTTTGACTAAATATCCAGGTCTTTTTGAAAGAAAAACGAAAGATTCCTATCAGATCAAAGAAAGCAAAAGAGACAATTACGGCCTGGATCACGTCACCATGCAGCAATACTACGACCGTGTACCCATTTATGACGGTGTTTTAAAATTTCATTTCAACAAGGAAGGTGAGTTAACCTCGGTAAATGGCAATTTTATCATTGCCGAAAAGTTGAATGTAACATCATCCATTTCAAGCGCAGAAGCCGGGCAGCAAGCCATTAAATTTGTTACCGGACAAAAACTAGGCAAGTTTTCAGCGCCATTAAAAATCAACAAAAACACATTGCTAGTCTTTCAGAAAGGTCTTGCGCAAGGCTATCGAGGTCCGTTGCATTTGGTGTATGAGGTGGAGGTACGTAATGATGCGGATGTAAGAGAGTTCCTGTACATCGATGCGCATACGAAGGAGTTGGTCGAGCAGTTTACCGGAATGCATAGCATTGATAGGAAGCTCTATGAAACCTCCGTTTCTGCGCCCAATTTGAAATGGCAGGAAGCGGATGGGATAGCTAGTCCTAAATTCACTGCTTTGGATCAATGGCAAAAATCAGAGATCGAATCGGCCGGGCATATTTATAATTTGATGAAGAATTCCTTTGGGTGGAATTCGTATGATGGTGCTGGGGCGACGATGATTACTATTAATAACGACCCAAATGCTTGGTGCCCAAACGCCAGTTGGAATGGCGTGACGGCAGGTTTTTGCACAGAGACTGCATCTGACGATGTCGTCGCACATGAATGGGCCCATGCCTACACTGAGTATACAAGTGGACTGATTTACGCCTGGCAAGCAGGGGCGCTAAACGAAGCATATTCTGATATTTGGGGCGAGACTGTTGACCAGCTAAACGGGTATTTTGATAGTGGAGAAAGTAACTCGCTCAGAAATGGTTGTGCAGGTTCAGCCAAGTGGAGAATTGGTGAGCAGGCTAGTGGATTAAATGGCCCGATAAGAGATATGTGGGATCCTACATGTAAAAACAATCCCGGGAAAATATCTGATCCTCAATATTGGTGCGCGTATAGTGACAATGGTGGCGTGCACATAAATTCGGGAGTGCTTAACCACGCATTTGCATTACTTGTGGATGGCGGCTCCTACAATGGACAAACGATAACAGGTTTAGGACTGACAAAAACTGCCCATCTGTTTTGGTATGCGCAGGCCGCATTCATGACTAAAACCACTGACTATTCTGCTCAAGCAGATATCCTGGAATCATCACTGATCAACTTGATAGGCGTTAATCTTCCAAATCTTTCTATAAATGCATTGCCTGGTGGCCCTTCCGGATCGAAATTCACCGCAACTGATATCGAGCAATTAGCACGGGTCATCGCGGCAGTTGAGATGAGAATGGAGAATGGATGTGGCTTTGCAAAGTTGTTCACGCCAGTTGAGCCATTGTGCAAAGGAGCTGAATCAAGTAACGCTTTTTTCTTTGAAAATTTTGAAAATGGCATTGAATTATGGACTGCGGAGAATTTTGGCAGTTCTCAAACCTGGACACCGCGTAATTGGAATATTGACATCTCGCCACCAGAGGGAAGAATAGGACAAGTTGCTTTTGCAAGTGATTTTAACGGGGGTGATTGTGGAGAACATTTGGAGAATGGCGTTATGAGTTTTACAAGCCCTGTTATTTCAATTCCTGCTGATGCAGTTGGTCCCTTTATGCTGGCGTTTGACCATTACATTTCGCTGGAACAGGGTTGGGATGGCGGACATGTTAGCTGCAGTATTGGAGGGGGAATTTGGAAACTTATTCCAAAAGTTGCATTTACTAAAAACGGATATAATTCAACTGTTGCAGGAGACAATCCACTTGCTGGCAACGAAGCTTTTTCAGGCGGTGATGAGGGCTCATTCAACTCTGGATGGGGCAATAGCAGGATTGACCTGAGTAGCCTGGGACTAATGGCAGGAAACAAAATCCGATTACGCTGGGATCTTAGTAGTGATGGATGTTTGGGATGGGACGGCTGGTATATTGATGATATCAGAGTATACACATGTGCTCTTCCAACAGTACAATTTGTTACTGAAACAAGTTTAATCAATGAGTCACAAGCAACTATTTCGAACTTATCCCCTAATCAATGTCTCCTCTATTCAGAGAAATTGATCACCGTCAAAATAAACAAAGCACCCTCACAGCCCGTGACCGTTACATTTCTACCACCAACAGGAACGGCTACGCAGGGACCTACTGCTGATTTTACACTAAGTCCATCAAGTTTTATTTTACAGGCCGGCACTCTCTCCAAGGATGTACTAGTCAAAATTTATAATGATGCGTATATGGAACCACAAGAAAATATTAAGCTTAAGTACATACTATCTAGCCCCGCCGGAGGAAATGCAATCTCCGAATTGTATAATCAGGAACACATCATTTCGATCATGGATGATGATATTGAACCCAGCCCAAGTAACACGACCGACTTGCTGTCAGAAAGCTTTAATGACGGATTTCCAATCGGCTGGAACGTCTTAGAAGGAGGGTCATACCCGGCAACATGGGGTGTTGTCAATTTTAATGATTTTTATCTCGATTCAAATGGCAAACCAATGCTCTTCATCAACAGTGACGTTATTGGACCGGATCATCCCATAGACAAGATTATCGAAACGCCTGTATTTAATTCGCTCGGACAAAAATCACTCAAGCTTTCATTTTGGGAATATTACGTTCCTTCGGGAAATGTGTTAGAAAAAGCAATTGTCGATTTTTGGGATGGGGAAGCCTGGCAAAACTTGCTGCTTCAAGATGCGACAGATCAAACGTCCGGCTCCTGGGAAGATCCTGTAATAAGAGATATTTTGATCCCGTCAGAGTATCAAAGTATGAATTCTAAAATTCGGTTTCGGTACATTGCTAACTACGACTGGTGGTGGGCGATCGACAATGTAAAGGTTACTGGGACTTACAACAACAACATCCAAACCACCCTCTCCCAAACCCCCGACTCCCAATACCTAGGTCCCAACTCCACCGTCTACTTCCGCGACCCGACCTCCGGCGACCTAATTGCCAAAATCAAAAACCTAACCGCCCATGATTATGGTTGTACTTCTGTCCAGGTTGATCGGGCTGGTACAGATGAAACCGCCTGGGTTGGGACGAAGAAGATTACTAAAAAGACTTTCAAGGTCACGCCGACGAATGTGAATCCGAATGGTAACTATGAAATTACGCTTTATTACAAAGCTTCCGAATTGGCCAATTTCAATGGGTCGGCCATTAAATCCATGGGGAAAAGCGATGGTGGAATTCAGCAGGCTACTGTTGCAAACAGTCAGACAGCTTCTGTGCAAATGGCGATGTTTAATAATGATTATGCTTATACTGCTACATTCAATTCGGGTTTCAGCGGGTTTGGATTGTCTGATGCTGCTGCTGGCAGCGCGCTGCCTGTGACGCTGGTCAAGTTTGAAGGAAAGAATACTTCCGAGGGAAATGTTCTGGTCTGGGAAACTTCTACAGAACTTAATAATGATTATTTCATAGTCGAGAGGTCAGTTGATGCTGAAAAATTTGTTGAGATCAGCAGAATGGAAGGAGTTGGCAATTCTGCGATCCGGAATACCTATTCGTTTACCGATAATAGTTTTATTAACTACCTCAATTATTACCGGTTAAAACAAGTCGACAAAGACGGAACATTTGCATACAGCCGGATGATCGCCGTTGAATCTCCGGGAAAGGACGGATTGAAATATTTTCCAAATCCGGTGCAATCCTTGCTGAACATTAAAATTCCGGAAAATGGGGCGAAATCTGGCAATGTCAGTGTGATTAATGCAGCTGGGCAAGTTGTTCTCAGTAAAGAGAACGTCAAAATCCAGAAGGGCGAACTGTCCATTGATCTATCGAAACTGGTGACCGGCATATATCAGATTGTGATATCGACTGAAAACGGAAGTTACCATTCATCGGTCGTTAAGGCTCCGTAGTAATGGTATGAAGTCACGAAAGTATTGAGACTATTGTAATTGCCAAACTGCCCGTCTAATTTTCGAGGTAGGCGGTTTTTTTATATAGACTCGCCCAGCCTTACCAAGTCTAGGCGAGTCTATATACCGCCTGGTCATTTCTCTCTAGCCGCCAGGTAATTACTTTGCCGTATCGACTCACCTTTCCTCAAATTTCCATGGTAAATCTTTCTGAAAACTTTCAGCACAACTGCCATGAGAAATTATTTCTTAGCCTCGATCGCACTACTTCTCGCCACCACGTTTTCCTTCTCTCAAAACAGCCGGCAGCGAGATATTGATGCATTTATAAGCCAAACCGGCGCAATCGCAACTACAGACAAAGCGACCAGTTCGCTCAATTTTCTCCGCTTTCCGATCGGACAAGCATTAAGCCTGGAAGGCAGCTCCCCAGAACGGAAAGCATTATTTTTTTTGACTAAATATCCAGGTCTTTTTGAAAGAAAGGCGAAAGATTCCTATCAAGTCAAAGAAAGCAAAAGAGACAATTACGGCCTGGATCACGTCACCATGCAGCAGTACTACGACCGTGTGCCAATTTATGACGGTGTTTTAAAATTTCATTTCAACAAAGAAGGTGGGTTAACCTCGGTAAATGGCAATTTTATCATTGCCGAAAAGTTGAATGTAACATCATCCATTTCAAGCGCAGAAGCCGGGCAGCAAGCCATTAAACTTGTTACCGGACAAAAACTAGGCAAGTTTTCAGCGCCATTAAAAATCAACAAAAACACATTGCTAGTCTTTCAGAAAGGTCTTGCACAAGGCTATCGAGGTCCGTTGCATTTGGTGTATGAGGTGGAGGTACGTAATGATGCGGATGTAAGAGAGTTTCTTTATATCGACGCACATACAAAAGAATTGGTGGAGCAATTTACGGGGATGCATGGTATTGATCGGAAGCTGTATGAGACCTTTATCTCCGACCAAAATTTAAAATGGCAGGAAAGCGATGGAACATCTGGGCCAATCTTCGGCGCACTGAATCAATGGAAAAAATCGGAAATCGAGTCTTCAGAACATATTTACAATTTGATGAAAAATGCATTTGGCCAAAATTCCTATAACAATGCTGACGCGACAATGATGACCGTTGACAATATCCCAAATGGTTGCCCCAACGCAAATTGGAATGGAATTTCGGCAAACTTTTGCTCGGGTGGAGCTACTGATGACATTGTCGCACATGAATGGGCTCACGCCTATACTGAGCATACGAGTGGGCTGATATACGCCTGGCAGGCCGGAGCACTCAATGAATCCTATTCGGACATCTGGGGTGAGACGGTTGATCAGCTGAATGGTTATTTCGATGCAGGTGAGAATAACGCTCAAAGAAACGGATGTGCTAGTTCTACAAAGTGGCAAATTGGCGAACAAGCTAGCAATTTTGGAGGTGCTATCAGAGATATGTGGGATCCTACTTGTAAGGGAAGTCCCGGGAAAGTTTCTGACCCGCAATACTCTTGCTCCCCGGCTGACCATGGAAATGTTCATAGCAATTCCGGGATAATAAACCATGCATTCGCGTTATTGGCGGACGGCGGAAATTATAATGGTCAGAACATTACGGCAATTGGCCTCACAAAAGCAGCTCACATTTTCTGGCGGGCGCAATCGTCTCACATCACATCCACTACTGACTTTGCAGCCCAAGCTGATATTCTGGAAGCAGTCTTGACTGAATTAATAGGGATTGATTTAGCTAAATTGTCAACATCTACCATGCAGGCTGGTTTATCAGGTGAAAAAATAACTGCTTCTGACCTAATACAATTAAAAAAGGTTATCAGTGCTGTTGAAATGAGAGCGAATGGCTGTCTTCTCAATCCAAACTCGCAACCATTATTCGAAACACTTACACCTTTATGCAAAGGTGCACTTCCGGGCAATGCCTTTTTTTATGAGGATTTTGAAAACGGTTCTGGTGCTTGGATCACAAGCAACAATGGAGTATTTCCAACCTGGACTACACGTAACTGGGTCATAGATGATACACCTCCGGGAGGCAGAAATGGGAAAGTGCTGTTTGCTGACAATTTCAATGGTGGAGACTGCGTCAATAATTTGCAAAGTGGTGTCATGAGTGTCACCAGCCCGCTGATAATCATTCCTTTGGATGCAACGGGCCCTTTCAATTTAGCTTTTGACCATTTTGTTTCTCTACAAAATGAATCGGACGGCGGAAATCTGAAATATAAGATTGGTAACGGTTCATGGACGCTTATTCCAAAATCTGCTTTTATTGACAATGCTTACAATGCAGCGCTGCTCAATTGCATGAATGACTGTGACAACCCTCTCCTTAGCCAAGATGTATTTACTGGTGGTAACGGCGGCTCCCTTACTTCAAATTGGGGGCAGAGCCGAATAGATCTTAGCTCACTTGGATTAAGCGCTGGTCAAACTATTCAATTCCGCTGGGATTTGGGTAGTGATGGTTGTGGTAGCTGGGAAGGCTGGTATATTGATGATATCAGAGTATACTCATGCTCGTTACCCACGGTTCAGTTTACAACAACTACAACAAGCGTTAATGAAGGAGAAGCAAATTTGCCTGGCGAAATGCCTAACCAATGCTTATCATACATTGAAAAAAAAATTACTATAAAAATAAATAAAGCGCCCTCTCAACCAGTATTGGTTACCTTAAACCCTCCAACAGGTACCGCACAACCCGGTAATAACGCTGACTATACCCTAATCCCGAATAACTTCATATTGCAGGCCGGAACTTTATCAAAAGACATTCTGATCCGAGTGTACAATGACGCCAATTTTGAAGGAGATGAAACTGTGCTAGTAAGCTATTCTCTGTCGCTTCCGAATGGAGGCAACGCGAGCACTGAACTATTTAATCAGCAACATACGGTCACACTTATAGACGATGAATTAGTACCGGAAAACACTTCGCTAAATCTTATTGATGCCAATTTCAATGATGGTCTACCCATTGGCTGGAAAACTATTGGAGAAGGAAGTTTCCCGGAAAATTGGGATGTTGTAGACTATAAAGGCTTGCAAAACCTAGATCCTTCTGGTACCCCATACTTATATACCAATAGTGGTTGGGGATTCCAAGCTCCCGGACAATTAGATAGGATTATAGAAACCATCCCTTTTAACTCGCTCGATGCTAAATCCCTGAATGTCTCTTTCTTCGAATTCTTTCTACCTATTTCAGGAATTAAGGATTTTCCAGAACAAGGAACAGTCGATGTTTGGGATGGTTCAATCTGGCATAACTTATTGACCCAAAATAAAGAGACTGGTGAATCCGGAGACTGGGACTCCCCAGCTAACAGAGAAATCGCGATCCCATTAGCTTTTCGTAATGCTGCAATGAAAATTCGGTTCAGATATATAGCTGATTGGAATGGTTTGTGGGCAATAGATAACTTTAAGATTACTGCCACATACAATAACAACATCCAAACCACCATCTCCCAAACCCCCGATTCCCAATACCTTGGCCCAAACGCCACCGTCTACTTCCGCGACCCAACCTCCGGCGACCTTATAGCTAAAATCAAAAACCTCACCGCCCACGATTACGGCTGTACTTCGGTTCAAGTTGACCGGGCTGGCATCGACGAAACAAATTGGGTCGGGACGAAGAAGATTACCAAAAAAACGTTCAAAGTCACGCCGACGAATGTGAGTCCGAACGGCAACTATGAGATTACGCTTTATTACAAGGCTTCTGAATTGGCCAATTTCAATGGAGCTGATATTAAATCCATGGGGAAAAGCGATGGTGGAATTCAGCAGGCTACTGTTGCAAACAGTCAGACAGCTCCTGTGCAAATGGCGATGTTTAATAATGATTATGCTTATACTGCTACATTCAATTCGGGTTTCAGCGGGTTTGGATTATCTGATGCTGCTGCTGGCAGCGCGCTGCCTGTGACGCTGGTCAAGTTTGAAGGAAAGAATACTTCCGAGGGAAATGTTCTGGACTGGGAAACTTCTACAGAACTTAATAATGATTATTTCATAGTCGAGAGGTCAGTTGATGCTGAAAAATTTGTTGAGATCAGCAGAATGGAAGGAGTTGGCAATTCTGCGATCCGGAATACCTATTCGTTTACCGATAATAGTTTTATTAACTACCTCAATTATTACCGGTTAAAACAAGTCGACAAAGACGGAACATTTGCATACAGCCGGATGATCGCCGTTGAATCTCCAGGAAAGGACGGATTGAAATATTTTCCAAATCCGGTGCAATCCTTGCTGAACATTAAAATTCCGGAAAATGGGGCGAAATCTGGCAATGTCAGCGTGATTAATGCAGCTGGGCAAGTTGTTCTCAGTAAAGAGAACGTCAAAATCCAGAAGGGCGAACTGTCCATTGATCTATCGAAACTGGTGACCGGCATATATCAGATTGTGGTAACGACCGAAAATGGAAGTTACCATTCATCGGTCGTTAAGGCTCCTTGATAATTGGAGAGACTAGACTTGGTAAGTCTGGGCGACCCCGTCTTTAAAACTTACCTAGTCTAGTCTTACTCCCTCGAAGGCGGCAACAAATCAACCACCTTCCCCGGCGTCGGAAATGCAATTCCATTCTCGTCGAAAACCCGTTTCACCGCTTTCATTGCAATACTTTTTGCCGGGCCCGGGCCGATTTTGTCTTGGTTGATCCAGAAAAGGATTTCAAAATCGATGCTTTTTTCGCTAAACCGGATGAAGTTGAGTTCGATGGGTTTTAGCTTTTGAAGAAAAGGAAGCTGATTAATGGCTGATAATGCAAGGTTTTCGACAATTGACAAATCGTCTTTATACCCAATACTGCATTCCATTTGAACCCTACGCTCGCCGGAAAATGTGAAGTTGACAATGGGTTTTTGGAAAATATCCTTACTCGGAATTTCAACGTGCTGACCAGCGAAATTATCCAGCTTCACAGACCGTAGCCCGATCGATAAAACCTTGCCTGTAAAACCATTGGTTTCAATGACATCACCCACTTTAATCGGTCTTTGAATGGCAATAAAAGCGCCGGATATAAAATTGGTAGTAAGGTCCTGGAATGCGAAACCCAGCGCCAATGCAAGTACTCCCGCACCGGCCAGCAGGGAAGTGACGGTTTTATCCAAACCCAAAACACCCAATGAAAAGAACAAGCCCGTCATGACAATGGAAATCCGGGTAATGGCCGAAACCAGGCTGACGAGGGCAATATTCTGAGATGCCCGGCTTAATATCCGCTCCATAAAACGGCTTCCATACCGAGCCAAAAACCGGAAGATTACCAGTATAACAATCGCCAGGACTACATTCGGCACAAAGCGAACTCCGTCCACAAACCAGCGGTCGAGCTTAACGGCAATCGGGTCTACTATTTTTGAAATCTGCGCAAAAATCATATTCTGTAAAAACGGCAAGTATGTATTTTGCCTCTCACAAATAAAAAGAAAAACGATTTAAAAGCCCATTACACAAAAAAACGGCTGGGGACGTTACCCAGCCGTTTCAAGCAAAAAACTTCCAAAAAGAATCACAACTTCGCCAAAAGCTCTTTCTTCTTTTCGTTGAATTCCTCTTCCGTAATCTGACCTCTTTCAAACAAAATGTTTATCTTCTCAATCGTCGCGATAATAATATCCTGAGGCGAGGCATCGCTATCCTCAGAACGCAAATCGGCATTGGAGGTTACATCATAGGCGATTTCAGGGGTCGCTTGCTTTTGCTCGCTGGGTTCGGAAATGACCGATAAACTGTTCAGATCAACCTGTCCCTCCTGGCTGGTGAACTTGTAAGAACTTCCCGCACCTTGCTGCTGTGAAATTCCGGTAATATGGTGATGCTTGGTATCGTAAATGGTCCGCTTGCCATTATCTTCGATCACCAGCCTGCGAACCGGGCCGAAATAGGCATACCGAAAATTGTTTTGTGATCCACTGGAAGTTGGGTTTCCAAAAACCGATGGCCACGACGCACCCGCACTACCGGAAAAATGACCCAGTGTTTCCTGTTTCCCGTTCGTTAAATCGGATGTTTCTTCAAACAAGACTTTCGTTGTAACCAACCCGGAAAGTTCGCTGCTCAGCTTGTCCACGGTCCCTTTCAGCGAGCTGTTAAACATGTCGCCCACCATCGTCATGCCGCCTTTCATCCATTGGCCCTGTCCGCCCAATTCAGGAATATTGAACTGCGCCATCGATCCCCCGCCATTGATAATGGCTTTCAGAAGTGCCTCAACCGACTCATTTTTAAGGTTATATTTTGCCGCAATATCATTTACATACTGCTGACCTTCTTTCGTTAATGCTTTCATATCTGACATTTCTTTTTCTCTATCGTCACAAAAACAGTGCCATGCGGAGCTTAGAACTACTTCACGCCTAACTTCAGCCATTTTTGCTGCAATGCAGACTGGTCTCCGATATTTGTCTGCTCACGCGCACGTGCCTTCGCATTTGCAATGCGTTCACCAGTTAGTGGATGACTGCTCAGCATTTCAACACTACCTGAGTCGCCGCCGTGGCTTTCCAGCAACTTAAACAGGTCTACAAACCCTTTAAGACTGATTCCGTTACTTTCCAACGTTTCCATTGCTTTCCGATCTGCCTCGGTTTCCAGCTCCCGCGAGTACGTTAGATTTATCAGCATATTCGAATTTTCGGCCAGCACGGCCACAATCCCGCTCACATCGCCTAATATTAAGGAAATGAACAAGTAACTGCCAAGACTTCGCGACACGCTTTTCAATGAATGCCGGTAGTGGACGTGCGCCACTTCATGTGCCAGAAGCGCAGCCAATTCTTCCTTCGTCCGCATCCCTTCCAGTATTTTGTCAAAAACCACAATGTGTCCGCCTGGCAGCGCAAATGCATTGGCCTGGTCTTCCTTAACAACCGTTACTTTAACCGGATAGGTCGTTTTAAAATCAATGGATTTGGCGAAATCATTAACTCCCGAAGTCAGCTTTTCATCTACTTTATAACCTGCAATAACACGTTCATAGAGTGAATCGCCGATTTTTGTTTCGAAATCCTGGGGAATGCGGGAGGCAATTTTTTGAGAAAAATAAGGAAGTCCATACCAGTAAAAGCAAGCCAGTGAGCCAAGTATGGTGATTAATAAAATAACAAAAAATGCATTACTGCCCCAAAAACGACCTAAACCCTGCTTTTTGAAAAACACAACCGAAGGATACTTTCCTCGTAACAACTCCGGTAGATCCTCTTCTTTGCATTCAATGGTCTGTAAATGAAAATCAGTATACCTGAAAATAAAAAGGGTACTGGTAAAATTCGGATCGGCAGCTATGCGCGCCAGCTCCCACCTCGCATACTGCATCACACCGGATTGCTCCGTATAATGGATCAGCCAGTGATCGGGCATGAGTGTCAGCGTCGCATCGTGCGCAAACGATGTCATTCCATCACTAAATCTTATAGGAAAACTTTGCATGAAACCGGATCATATTCGAAACGTCAGGTCAATATCGATTTTTTTAATCAAAAAAATACCGCGGGACAAGCATCCCGCGGTATTTGCATTACAACCTTAATCCCTAACTTGATGCTGATGGCATCGGCAAATACTATAATTCGTTTTTAACGGTTCCGGAAACCCTGTCGAGCTCGATTTTGGCGGACAGATAATCGAAAACGGCTTCCAGATAATTGGCTTTGGCGGTGGTTAATGCAAATTCGGCATCCATCAGTTCCAGCCGGGTCGCTACTCCTTTTTCGTACCGATATTTGGTGATGGAATAGCTGAGTTCAGCCGTTTTCGAAACGTTTTCCTGGGTTTTGATCCTTTCAGAGCTCTCTACCAAACCGGCCAAAACCTGTTTTACTTCAGCTTTCAGGTTTTCCTGCGCATTGGTATAAATCACGTCGGCTTGTTGTCTTTCAATCTTGCCCAGCGCAATGCGGTTCACATTTTGGTTACCATTAAAAATGGGTATCGCAAACTGAATTCCGGCGTAAAAAACCGGTGGGTATCCCGCATTTCCAAACCGGAACTGGTTGGTCTGCGTCTGTAACTGATACTGGCTTATAAAATTCACAACCGGGAGTCTGGCTGATTTATACAGATCAATTTCCTTGTCATTAATCTCTTTATTTAAGGTCAGGATCTGTAAATCCGGCCGTTGTTGCACCGATAATCTGTATGTACCCGTTTCAGATGGAATTGAATCGGCCGGACTGAGTTGAAGCTGATCGGAAAGTTTATAATCCGTTTCCGAAACATCGCCCAGCAAATTCCGAAGTTGTGTTTGACTGATCTGTAACGCATAAGTCAGTCGCAAAACATCCGGCTCCAGATTTTTGACCAACGTGTAGGCACGCAAGGTATCCACGCGCAATGCTTTACCTTGTGCCAAAAGATATTTCGAGTCATTTAAAGCTTTCTGATTTCGCAGGATGCTTTCTTTTTGGAGTTTCAAACGTTCATCCAAAACCAGTATCCGCACATAATTCTGTTTCACCCGCGCCACGACATCTACCTCTTTTTCCTGAAAAATAAGCTTACTCTGTTTTTCCAGAAGTCTTCTTCGCTGGATTTCGTGGCGGGCGCCGGAATTGTAAATCGGCTGAACCAACGAAACCTGGGCACCCGCGAGGTCCTCACCTCCGAACCGTGCATAATCAATGCGTTCAGAAGATGATGAATTTCCATTTAACCCAAAGAAAACCGGCTTTTGAAAGTAATGTTGAAATTGTCCGGTGAGACTAATATTTGGCATCATCAAACCTCTTGTTATAGCTGTTTGCTGCGACGATTTCTGTATTCCAATGGAGTCAATGCGCAGTTCGCGGTTGTGAAGCTTAGCCTGCTCAATGGCCTGTTCCAGGGAAAGCGACTGATTTTGTGATTTGGCAAAAAACGGTGTCAAAGTCATGATCGCGATCAAAACACTCACTGCGCTGCCGTGTAGCAAGCTTTCTTTCACATTTTCCGGTTTCGACTCATCCTGATGTTTTTTTAATGGTCTGGATAAATACGAATAAATGGACGGGATCACGTAAAGGGTAAGTACACCCGCGAAAATCAATCCGCCAACTACCACAATACCAAGCGATTGCCGGCTACCGGACGATGTTCCGAGTGACAATGCGATTGGTAATGTTCCGAAAATCATCGCAAGAGTCGTCATTAAGATCGGGCGGAAACGCGATACGGCGGCGATCTTGGCAGCTTCAAATGTACTTTGACCCTCTTCCTTGCTCTGGTTTGCGAATTCCACGATCAGGATGCCGTTTTTAGTGATCAGACCAATGAGCATAATGATCCCGATCTGACTGAAAATATTAACGGTTTGAGCTGTAAACCAGAGACTTAACAATGCCCCGGTTAATGCCATAGGAACGGTTAACAGAATGATAAACGGATCGACCAGACTTTCGAATTGGGCTGCCAGAACCAGGTAAATGAGGATAATGGCGAAAATGAATGCAAAAATCAGACTGGAACTGCTTTCGGAATAATCGCGGCTTTGTCCGGCCAATGCAGTCGTAAAACCTTTGGGCAATTCTTTGGAAGTGATGTTATCCAATTCCTGAATTGCTTCTCCGAGACTCACATCCGCAGCCGGAGTTGCAGAAATGGTAGCACTGTAAGATTGGTTGTAACGGTAAATTGCCGGTGGACTAATGCCCTCATTTTGCTTGGTAACATTGTCCAGTGACACCATTTCGCCACTTCCTGATTTCAGGTAAAGGGATTTCAGGTCATACGGTGCCGAGCGGTCTTCGCGATCGAGCTGACCGATTACTTCGTACTGCCGGTCATTGAAAATGAAGTACCCATATCGTCTGCTACTTAATGCAAGTTGTAAAGTCTGGCCAATATCCTGGGTCGAAATACCGAGCTGGGCAGCCCGCTGACGATCGATACTGATGCTGATTTCGGGACGGTTGATCTTGAAATCGGCGTCTGCAAAAGTCAGTTTTTTGCTACTTCCCACCTGTGTCATCAGTTTCGGCATTACATCGATCAAACCTTTCAAACTCGGCGCCTGGATCACATACTGCACAGGCTGGGTATTTCCATAGCCACCAATGGTCGGTAACTGGATCGGAATGATCAGCACATTTCTGAATCGCTGGGTAGCCATAACCAGTTTCATAAAGATCTGCGCTTGTGTCAACCCACTTGTTCTATCTTTTGGCTCTTTCAAAAATATCCATTGAAAACCGCCATTCACCGGTTGGGCCAATGTGCCTCCCGCAGCGGCGACGGCGGTATAAGTTCGTTGCTCGTTCAAATCGGGAATGGAATCACTGATGTAGTTACCGATCTCCTTCATGCTCGCCTCCATACTTTCGTACGAAGTTCCTTCCGGCGCAATGACCGCAAGTCCGATCATCGACCTGTCCTCCAACGGAGCAAGTTCAGACGGAAGTTTCGGCGAGAGCCAGAATGCGACCCCGAATGAGATAAGCAGTAACACCACACCGAGCCAGCGGACTTTCATAAATGCCGACAATGAGCTTGCATACGCATTGTTCAGCGCTACGAACCACGGTTCAGTTTTCTTATAAAGCCAATTATGTGAAGTGCCGGATTTGAGCAAATAGGCGCTCATCATCGGTGTGAGTGTTAATGCAACAAAAGCGGAAACTGTGACAGAACCAGCCACTACAATGGCAAATTCTTTGAACAAACGGCCCGTTAATCCACCTAAAAACAGAATGGGAAGGAATACCGCGACCAATGTGATCGTCGTGGAAATTACTGCGAAGTAAATTTCATTAGACCCGAGCCGCGCCGCCTGGACCGGCGACATGCCTTGTTCGACCTTGCTATATATATTTTCCAAAACAATGATCGCATCATCCACCACCAGACCAATCGCCAGTACCAGACCTAAAAGTGTCAGTACGTTGATCGAAAAGCCAGCCACATACATGATGAAGAATGCGGAAATAATGGAAACCGGGATTGCGAGCAGTGGAATGAGCGTACTGCGCCAGTCGCGGAGGAAGACGAATATGATCAGCGAAACCAATGCGAATGCAAGCAAAAGTGTTTCTTCTACTTCGGAAAGTGAATTACGGACGGGAACGGTAAAGTCCTTTCCCAATGCGATTTCGTATTCCTTCGGGGCTGTTTTTTTGATCTCTTCGAAACGGTTTTTAAACTCGTCCACAATCGCCAGAGAGTTGGCTCCGCGTTGCGGACTTACGCCCGTACCCACGCCATAAGCGGCGGTGCGTCCATTGTAAATGATCATCGCAGTGCGTTCGTTTTGAGACGACATCACAGCTTGTCCCACATCTTTAAACCGAACGATTGCGCCTCCATTTTCCCGGAGGATCATGTTATTAAAATCATCCTCGGTCACCAAACGACCTTGTGTACGTAACGTAACTTCCGTGTTCTGGCCCTCGATCCGGCCACTTGGTAAGTCTACATTTTCACGTTGCAAAGCAGTTTGAATATCGGCAGGCGTTAACCCGTAGGCAGCCAGTTTTACCGGATCCATTCTCAAACGCATGGCTCGTTTGCGGCCGGCATAAGAATCCACGAGCCGCACTCCGGGAATGGACTGAAGTCTTTCCTTAATGTTGATATTAACAAAATCGGTAACATCTTCCAGCGTTTTGGTTTTGCTCTGAACGGTTAGAAACACCAGAAAATCGGCCGGACCGGCTTTTTCTACGATGGTAGGCTCAATATCGGTGGGCAGTTGCTGACGTGATTTCGAAACTTTGTCCCGAACATCATTTGCAGCCGCTTCGAGATCCGCATTTAATTCAAACTCTACGGTGATAATACTCACCTGCTCGCGGGAAGTGGAGGAAACGGCACGGATGCCATTTGCTTCTGCGATGGCTTCTTCCAAAGGTTTTGTGACCTGAGAAGCGATAATGTCTGCGCTGGCACCGGGATACACCGTGGTTACCATTACAATTGGCGAATCGGTTACTGGATATTCCCTGGTTCCCAGGAAGTTATAGCCTACAATACCGAAAAGTATAAGCAGTACGGACATTACCCCGGCCAATACAGGCCGGGAAATGCTTACTTGTGAAATTGCACTCATTGCTAATAGATTTTTTAATGAACAGATACCAGTTGAACATCGGAACCAGGCGTCAAACGGAGCATATTGCTGGTCACCACGGTATCACCGGGAGCCAAACCTTTGATCACATGCACTGAAAACGCATTTCTCTGGCCCACTTCAATGGATTTGAAACTTGCTTTATGATTGTTGACAACATACACGCTGTACCCTTTCGAAGATGGGATCAATGCCTGATTTGGCACCATTAGCGCATTACCGGTATTGGATAAACGCAAGGTAAGTCTGGCACTTTGTCCGGGCAGCAGCTCGCGGTTACTGTTGTTGCTCACCGCTCTCATCAGCAGTGTACGTGTTTGCTGGTCCAGACCTGCATCGTGCGCGATGATTTTGGCTTTATAGGCTTTTTCATCTGATTCTACGTGATATTCGATCTCGTCACCGGTTTTCAATGTGTTCGCATGCTTTTCAGGAATCGCGAAGTCGATTTTCAGCTTGCTGTTGTCGGTAAGCTGCGCGAGCGGGCTGCCGGGAGTTACATATGCTCCGGTATGCACGTTCACGATTCCCAAATGTCCGCTGAATGGCGCGCGAATGCTGGTTTTTGAAATGGCAACTTTAAGCTGATCGATTTTGGCTTGAAGGACTTTCAGATTTGTAAATGCTTCGTCATAGTCTTGTTGTTTTGCCGCTTCGTTGTCTATCAGTTCTTTAAATCGTTTTTCGTTCAGGATAACCAATTTCTCCTGCTGTTTCAATTGCTCCATTTCAGCGATCAGATCTGAATCGTCGAGCTTGAAAAGCAGCGTTCCGGCGGTGACGAATTTTCCTTCTTTGGCCAGAACGGAAACCACTTTACGGTTCAGCTCACTGGTAATACTGACGTCCTGATAAGCCAGCAACGTCCCGGAAACAGTCATTTCATCATTCAGCGATTCGGAGCGCAGTACTTGACCGTCGACCGGAACGCCGGTCGACGGGACGCCGGGCGCCGGGACGCCCGATGGTTTCGAGACTTCAACGGCGGCTTTCTTCGGAACACCGTCTTCGGATGTGTATCCTTTTATGAATACGGATAAGAGTATCACGCCTGTAATGATCAGGCCTGACACGATTTTGGCAGAGTGAATTGTTTTGTCCATGAGTATTTATTTAAATATTTAAATGTGTCGATTTGTTTGATTAGACTCGGCAAGTTTTGAAAACTTGCCAGGTCTGGCGTAGGCCTATGTAACCGTTGGTTTATTTATTAATATATTGAAATGTATCAATATATTCGGGTAAAAAATTTTAAACTTTCAGCGTATTCAGGAATTGTACATATTCGTCCAATACACTTTCGTTCAGTTTATATTTCACATTTCTACCTTCTTTATCCACCACGATCAGGTCGGCATCTGATAGTTGTTTTACGTGATGTGAAATAGAGGGTTGTGTTAGGTCGATGAAGTCGGAGATTTCGTGACAGTACAAACAGTTTTCTTTTTCCTTCAACTGCTGTAAAATAGCAATGCGGCTTGGATCACTCAATGCTTTCGATATCCGCTCCACTTTCCGAACCTCCATGACCGATATATAGATAAATTTGAATATATTAATATTGTACCGTGCGGACATTACATTTCCGAAGAAAGAATAATTCCCGAAGTTGAATTTTTTTTAGGTTAATCTCAAAAACTTCCCTCAACTACACCCGATCCAAAATAAAATTTCCGTCAATGCCGAGCTTTTGGTGGATGGCTTTGAGAAAAGGGACGTCGGGTTCACGTTTCCCGTTCAGTATCTGGGAAATCTTTGCCTGCCCCATCCCAAACATCTCGGCTAATTTGCCCTGCGTAATGTTGAGCTCATTGATTTTTTGCTGTACGATCACATTAATCGTAACCGTCAATGGCATCACATTGAGAACATTATCCTCATAATCTTCTGCCAGTAATGTCAACTTATGTAGTTCCTCCGATTCATTTTCACTCAGCCCATGAAAGCCCCCCAACTCTGTTGCTTTTTGAATGTAATTTTCAATCAGCTTCATCAACTGTTTGTATTGTCCATCATTCCTAATCTTATCAAGCATAACGTTGTGTTTAAATTTTCGAACAATTGATCTTGTCATATTCCAGATGCGTACCCACAAACCTGATGTAAACAGTCCTCTACTGAAATGGATCATCGCTACCAGGCGGTGATAATTTCCTTTTATGTTAAATACAAATCTGTCATTTCCTACCGCATCGACGGAGTTGAATGAATCTTTAACATTAGCGAACATTCCGCAACTACTGTTTCTGGTGAGTTGATACCAGTGATTTAATGGATCAGCCGCGTCAGGATGTAACTTAACAAAATCGGATAGTGTGGATTTAGCAATAATAACCATTAACAAATTTATCATTTTTCATTTTTAAAAAATATTTCAAAAAATGAAAAATAGCTGGATTGTGTAAGTGCCTCTCAGGCACAGTTATTTTATACCCGCATTACACTTCATCAACAACCTGAAATCATGGACATTTACCAATTCGCAACCGTGTATTTAGACCATAGTCACAGCGATTATGACCCGGCTGCACCGGACGAAACGCCACCTTACGATCCACGCCCGGAGGTACCTTCCCGAGATATTCCGGAAGAAACCCCGCCTTTTGAACGAGATCCGGAAACCCCACCGGTGGAACCTACTCCCGAAATGCCGCCGATAGAACCCGTTGTTCCGGAAGTGGAACCATTACGTGATCCGGGCGGTGAACCCGATATTCCCGCCTTTAATTGAAATCATCTTGTCAGGAATCCATATCTGCCGCTTTCACCTCGGGAAATTTTGCGAGGTGCAGGTAATTTTCCTGGTCGAAGCAAACAAAAATCACCGATTCGACGAGCTCATTTTGGGAAAGGAATTGCGTCACTGTTTCCACAGCTATTTGCGCAGCTTCTGGTTTGGGATAGCCGTAAACTCCCGTGCTGATATTTGGGAACGCAATGGTTTTGCAACCATTCCTGACCGCTAATCCGAGGGAATTACGATAACAATCAGCCAGTTTTTCGGCCTCGTCTTTCGTACCGCCATACCATACTGGCCCAACCGTGTGGATGACGAATTTGGCTGGCATTTGGCCGGCTGTTGTGATCACCGCCTCACCCGTTCTACAACCTCCTATTTTTCTGCATTCTCTCAATATTTCTGGCCCGCCTGCCCGGTGAATTGCCCCATCCACACCGCCGCCTCCCATTAGTGACGAATTTGCAGCATTTACAATTGCATCAACCTGCAACTGCGTGATATCTCCTTTAATAAGTTTGATCCGGTCCATTTCATGTGTTTATTTTCTCAAACACTGAAAATACCATTCCTGAACAAATGAGTTCGTCTGTAAAGGTTCGATAGCACACCGGCTCAATCGCTACAACACATCATGGAATCTTCGATAGCATAAATTCTAGAAGTACGAATAATTACTATATTGAATCGCTTTTCATCCTCTTCTCTATGAAATATATTTTACTCTTGTTGTTAACCGTATTCAGTGTATCAGCCTTTGCGCAAACATACCGCGCGCTGTCGGGTAAAATTGAAGCTGAGAGCTATGACGCCATTCATGGCGCGGGAACGGAAACCTCCGAAGACATGGGAGGTGGCATGGATGTGGGCTGGATGAACGATAGCAGTTGGGTCGATTATCAGGTCAATGCGCCCACAGCAGGATTTTATACTTTCAAAATCAGGATTGCGAACGGTTTCAGCGACCAGGCTACTCTGCAAATCAATTCATCCGATGGAACGGTACTTGCGCAAAAAGTGCTTCCCCGAACCGGTGGAATGCAGGGCTGGACCACGGTAACGATGTTCGCGGCATTACCTGCCGGAAATCAGACACTACGTTTTTACGCCGAAAAAGGTGTGTTTTCATTCAACTGGTTTGAGGCAACGCCAGCATCGGTGACTTTGCCGGGCAAGATCGAAGCCGAGAATTTTGATGTGGCCAGTCATGTCAGAAATGAATCCACATCCGACCTGGAAGGCGGCATGCATGTGACGGATATTGACGATCAGGATTGGCTGGATTACAATGTAAACATCTCTTCTTCTAACACTTACACATTCTTTTTCCGGGTTTCGAATGCCTGGGGCAACGGAAATATTGAAATTATTGACAACTATGGCCCGGCAATCGCCAATGTACGTATCCCGAGGACCGGCGGCTGGCAAAATTTCGTGACGGTAAGCGCTACTGCAACCTTATCGGCAGGAAGTCATATCCTCCGCATTCATGCGCCGCAGGGTGCATTCAACTTAAATTGGTTTCACGTTTCAGCTTCTCCGTTGCAATTCGCGAAAAATCTTCCGGGAAAGATTGAAAGTGAGGATTTTCACGCAATCAGCGGCATTGAAATAGAAACGACCGGTGATACCGGCAGCGGTTTGAATATAGGCAGTCTCGATAGTGGGGACTGGATGGACTACCAGGTGAATGTGCCGTATTCCGGAAGTTACAATTTTGGATTTCGTGTCGCCTCTGCAAATGGTACGGGCAATCTGCAGGTGAAAAATGCTGCCGGAGCTGTTTTGGGACAAATAAATGTTCCGTGGACCGGCGGCTGGCAGACTTATAATACCATTGAAACAACAATCAATCTGACGGCAGGCCAGCAGGTTTTAAGACTGTATACAAATCAGGGCGGATTCAATTTCAACTGGTTAGAGGCGACACTTGGCGGGACACCGGTGCCGAACAAAATTGAGGCAGAAAATTTCGATCTCGCCAGCAATGTGACTACTGAAAATACGCAGGATGTGGGCGGCGGAATGCATGTCGGCTCCATCAACGACAACGATTGGCTCGACTACAACATCATCGTTCCCGAAACAGGTACTTATTCCTTTTATTTCCGGGTTGCGAACAGCTGGGGGAACGGCGTCATTGAGATTAAAGACGGCATTGCCGGGCCTGTGATCGGGCAGGTGAGTGTTCCTAAAACCAGCGGCTGGCAAACTTTCGCGACCGTGAGCACAACCGCGAGTTTATCAGCAGGAAATCACACCATCCGCCTCATTGCCCCACAAGGTGAATTCAACCTAAATTGGATCGAGATTGCAGGTGAAGTTCCGCTTTTGACCAAAACATTACCCGGAAAAATAGAGGCTGAGAATTTTGACGGAACGACTTCGGTGAATCTGGAAACGACCGGCGATGCAGATGGTGCATTAAATATTGGTAGTATTGACGACGGGGACTGGCTGGACTATCATGTCAACGTGCAGGCTGCGGGGACTTATACCTTCCACTTTCGTGTCGCGACGGCAAATGGGGGCGGAAATCTGCAGATCAGAAACAGTGCGGGCAGCATTTTAGGACAAATAGAAATTCCCTGGACCGGCGGTTGGCAGACTTATCAAACGATCAGTACCGTGGCGTCGCTACCTGCCGGAAATCAGCTGATCCGACTTCATGTGAATCGTGGAGGTTTTAATTTCAACTGGTTTGAGGCACAACCGGGTAATAACCTCCCGAAACCCGCACCCGTCATTTCGTTTGGCGCATTCGTATCAAAAACCGTTTCCGATGCTCCTTTTGACCTCATAGCCACCAGTACCAATAACGAAACGGAGATCAAATTTGCTTCTTCCAACAATGCGGTCGTTTCGGTAGCGAAAGTGGGCGGCAGCTGGAAAGCAACTATTACGGGCATTGGGACTGCATCCATTACTGCTTCACAAATTGCCACTACCTCATTTTCGAACGTGGAAGTTTCGCAGACATTGGTTGTCGATTCATCGTCTCCCTCCGGCGCCGCCAAAATTGCGATCGACGGGAAACGCTGGTACCAGCTGACCAACGCTGCATTTACATTAGAGGCGCTTTTCGACGGGGTTACACAGGTAAATCTCCATACCGGCTGGGGGAAGATATTGAATGAATACGAGGCATATTATCCTTTGCTTGAAGGAGAGGAAATGAGCATTGAAAGTATCAAATTCTTTGATTTGGAAGGTTCCACCCCGGATAATCCATTCACACTCTCGGTGATTACGGATCAGTGGGAACGCATTCAGATTGCCTCATTTAAAGGATATGAGTACAATGGCTGGGTCGGCCCAAATCCGGATAACAATGCAACCGGCAATGCAAAATTCAAACTGCCCACGGCCGTTGGAAACATCCGATACCTGGTATTAAATATCAAAGGAATCAATCCGACTGAAATAGAACTGTATGGTTCCTATACCCCGCCGACACAAACGGCTGCCCCCGTGCCGCACAAATCGGTCAAACTGGGCGATACTTTCGGCGTAAATGGATATGAATGGAATTTTGAACTTGGTATTGATCCGGGCAAGATCCATGAACCGATGATGGAAATGGCCAAAAGTTTCAGCGGTTTCAGACATTATATGGACTGGCAAAAGCTGGAACATATGGAAGGATCATATTCTTTCAATCCGACGATAGCCGGCGGCTGGAATTACGATGTGATTTATGAACGCTGCAAAGCCGAAAACATCGAAGTCCTGGCCTGCCTGAAAACGTTACCAGACTGGATGCTGGACACTTATCCGCCGTCTGAGAAGGATAGTGAGAATGTCCCCGTTCGTTTTGGAAAAGATTTCAGCGACCCGCTTTCTTACATTGAACAGGCCAGAGTAGGTTTTCAATATGCAGCACGTTATGGCAGCAATGCAATGGTCGACCCTGCATTGGTGAGTACGCACAATACTCCTCGCTGGAACCATGATACGCCGAACGAGGTAAAAATCGGCCTGAACCTGGTCAAATACATGGAATGTGATAATGAGCGTGATAAATGGTGGAAAGGACGAAAAGGCTACCAGACTGCGCGGGAATATGCGGCGAATTTATCTGCATTTTATGACGGACATAAAAATACAATGGGTGCAGGTGTCGGGATCAAAAATGCAGATCCGAATATGAACGTCGTGATCGCTGGATTGGTAACAGGCCCGGATTATGTAAAAGGAATGGTGGACTGGTGCAAAGAATTTCGTGGCTACCACGCGGATGGCACCGTAAACTTGTGCTGGGATATCGTCAATTTCCACTTGTACATTGATAATGGATCCATGACCCAAAGCGGAACGTCGGGCCGGGGCTCGTATCCCGAAATACCGGCGGCGCGGAAGGTAATGGACGATTTTGTAAAAACATCGCATGAAGTATCGAATGGTATGCCGGTATGGCTTTCCGAAACAGGGTATGATGTCAATCAGGGAAGTCCGCTGAAAGCAATCCCGATTGGTAACAAATCGGAACTGCACACGCAGGCCGACTGGATTTTGAGAACTTCACTGGTATCTGCGCGTGCAGGTATCGAGAAAGTTTTCTACTACCAGATGTACGACGACAATGCAAGTGCAGGCATGTTCGGAACGACCGGCTTGCTCAACCTGGATAACACCCGCAGGCCCGCCGCTGACTATTTATATCAGGTAAAAAAACAGTTTGGTGAATATTTATACAAAGAAACCTTGCACAATGACCCGATCGTGGATCGCTATGAGCTGAACGGAACATCGCTTTTCGTACTGACTGTGCCCGATGAAATCGGAAGAACAGAAGAATACGAGCTCAATCTCGCTGGAAACGGGGTTGCAAAGGTTTATACGCCACGAATTGGAAGTACTACCATGGCATTGCAGGAACTTCCGATTACGAATGGAAAAGTGAAGGTCATTGCTGGCGAAACGCCGATCTTTGTCATCGGGAGCAACCCGTCGAATGCAAGAACGGCAGCAACAGAAAGTGCCGCCCCCGTTTTGATTACTGAAGATCAGACCAATGTCGCCGTGACTGTGTATCCCAACCCGACAACCGATTTCATCAGCGTGGATTTGTCAAACCAGATCGTTGGTAGTGTGGAGATCAAGGTTTTTGACGCAAGTTCAGGCAGACTTCACTACAAATCTCTGATTAACAAGACAGGTAGTAAGTTTTCGCACAAAGTGAACCTTTCGAATTTACCGGCGAGTTTGTACATTGTTCAGGTGAGCCAGGAGCAGGAGCATTCGTTCAGAAAAGTCGCCAAATTACACTAGATCCGGGCCATTCTGCTGCCGCTGTCGAGCCGCGCGATGTTGAATTTATCCCTGTATTCCTTCGGTGTAACTCCGGTACTTTTTTTGAACAACTGACGAAAGGATTTGAGGTCGTTATACCCGGAATTCAGCATCACTTCGAGCACACTCTGATCGGTTTGGGCTAATAATTTTTTGGCTGCCTCGATCCTGGTTCGCTGCAGATATTCGATCGGAGTAACTCCTATTGCTTGCTTAAATCGACGAACCACATTGCGTCGACTGGCAGGAATATCCTGGATTAATGTCTCAATCGTACTTCCTTCCTGATATTCTTTTTCAATTTTTTGCTGCGCCATATTCACCAATCCATCGCCGTGATTTTGTTTGGGTGCAAACGTTCCGAAATAGGTTTGCTGCTCACGATCCATATCGATCGCGAACATTTTAGCGGTTTTGAGCGTGAGGTCTTTTCCGCAACGCTGCCGGATGAGGTACAACATCAAATGGAAACTGCTCGTCGCGCCGCCACTGGTATAAATCCCCCGGTCATCGGTAACGACGGCATCACTTTTCATGATTACTTCCGGAAAATTGGACGCAAGTGCCTGGGCGGAGTCAATATGTGTCGTCGCTTCTTTTCCATTTAATAATCCGGCTGCTGCGAGTAAAAAGGCTCCGGTACAAAAGCTGGCGATTTCGGCGCCATTCTGGTGTTGTTTCCACAGCCAGGGAATGAACATTTTATTATTTGTAATCGATACTGCCAGATCTCCCGCCCCAAATGCGGGCACAAGAATGAGGTCCATTTGCGGCGACGAGTGAATGGATTTCATCTCATACGATCCATAATAGTTTTCCGGCTGGGGATCCTGGGAAAGCAGGTTAATGTTGAAAAAAGCAGGCTCATTTGCCTTTTCATAAAAATTATTTACGGATTCGAAAACATCCAGAAGAGCGGCAACACTTAATAAACGATGTCTGTTTGTAATTAAAAGACCTAATTGTACCATGTGAACGATGGATTAATTGCAGACGAATTTGGACGAAGCGGCTGCCAATATAGAAATTTTTGTCTCAAATACCCCCATTTGTTCTTTATCATGAAGTGCCATACGGATGCATGGACAAGTATACTAACCTTCCTAAATTCCTGTACTTTGGTAATTCCTATTGTAGCACTCTCAATCAATACAAACTGTGGGCAAAACTAAATTTGAAATCTCCCTGGAATCTGGCATTCACCAGAAATTTCAATCTTTCATTGGTGAATGGGAAGGCGTTACAAAAACCTGGTTCGAGCCCGATGTCGGGGCAGACGAATCGCCTATGAAAGGAATAATCCGGTCTATTCTAGGCGGAAGATTTATCCTGCACGAATACCAGGGAACTCTGAGCGGCTCGCCTTTCGAGGGCTCGGCCACCTACGGTTTCGATCTCGGGAGTAACAAATTTCAAGCTGCCTGGATCGATAGCTTCCACATGAGCACAGGTATTATGCTTTCGGAAGGCCACGAAATCGGAAATGGTTTTTCTGTTCTCGGAAGCTACGGAGGCCCGGACATTCCTGAACCATGGGGCTGGCGGACTACGCTTGAACTTGTCAATCCAAATGAGCTGATCATCACAGCCTACAACATTTCCCCGGAAGGTCAGGAAGATAAAGCGACAGAGACGGTTTATAAAAGGGTTGGGTGATGCATTCAAAGCTGTGACATTTCCCTTTTTATAAAAAACTCTATTTGCTCTTTACTTGGCAATTCAACCAGGTATTTGCTGACAAAAAGCGGCATGTCACTGTCAGCAACCGCATATTCGACTAATGCTCTGTTTTGGTCGGTTACCAGCAGCAATCCAACTGGGGGATTATCACCTTCGAGCATGATCTCCTTTTTGTAATAGTTGATGTACGTTTTCAACTGACCAATATGCTCGTGTTTGACTTCATTGGTCTTCAACTCAACGAGCACGTGACATTTCAGGATCCTGTGGTAAAAAACCAGGTCGATAAAATAGTATTCATCACCGATTGTAATTCTTTTTTGCTTGGCCTCAAAGCAGAAACCATGGCCTAATTCAATTAAAAATGCTTCCAGGTTATCGACTAAGGCTTGTTCCAGCTCATTCTCATAGACAACTTCTCTTGCTTTGAGGCCTAAGAATTCAAATGTAAATGGCGATTTAATGATATCTGTGATCCGCAGCTTTTCCGCTTTCTCGTTCGAGTCGAGTCTGAGTTTTTCCGGATTTATACTCATTCCTGAACGTTCGTAGTATAAAGTAATGATCTGTCTTTTCAACTCGCTAACACTCCAGTTTCCTTTGATGCATTCGGATTCGTAGAAGTATCTTTTGGCTGGTTTCTTTATCGGCAGTAGCAGCGTAAGGTGAGAAAAAGAAAGTTTTGAAATTAATGTCTCCGGATCAACGGCTGCCCAATTCATTTGCTGAGGACTTTCTAAAAGAGTTAAGTTGGAGTCTGATCTCAAATTAGTGTAATTACCAAAACCAAAGTCCTGCAATTGTGCAGACAGTGTCTGCACAATTGCAGGGTAAGAAAGGTGAAACTGTTTGAAAAGTTTTAAATTCCTTGCACCCAGCCCTTTAACATTAATTTTATCTGCAAGATCTTCTAGTAAACGTTCACCATACCTCGCCCGATCCTCCCCATTCTGCTCAAATTCTACAATGTAAAACCCGATCAGCCAATTTCGGATGGTCAGATGTTTGTTAATGGCCTTGATGGCATTTTGCTGAAGAGTGGTGTGGGTTTCCTGAATGACGTTAACGAGGGAGTGGAAGTTGTGATTCATCGATGAAGTTAAAAATGTGAACCAGCAAACTGCATAACCAAATACACAGCTCCAATTCGACTTTTCCAATGGCACGAATTTGTTATCCTTCGGCTGGATGATTGATTCGAGCGATGAAAAGAATATTAAGACTACTATTTGTAATTCTAATTTGTTGGCTGGAAGCATGCAAGCCAGTGCCCGTTTCGCATTGGTTTCCGGTTACACCAAAAGAGCATTACGAAAAAGAATTGCTTAAAAATAAGCTGGAAAAGACGATTGCCGGACAAACCTGGTTCAGAGTCGGTGAAGAAGTTCTGAGCGATTCGGTCTTTTCGGTAGCACCCTACCAGGAGCGTTTTTTCCTCGGTGACTCCATTCCTGCTCAGGCTATCAAACTTAAAATTCCCGAGGGACGCAGACTTATTATTACTCCATTAAGAGAAGATACGCTGTCGAAATTGTTTGTTGAGTTGTATAAAGTCAAAGGAAACGGCAAAACACAACGTCTTGACTACCTGAGTGAAAATGGTCAGTCACTTACTTACGATAACCACGAACAGGACACGCTTTTACTCCGATTACAAACCGGGCTAAACGAAAATCTTGCTGTAACGCTTACTTTGGCCACATTGCCATCACTCGGATTTCCGGTTGCGGGCCACAGCATGTCGGATGTGATCAGTTATTGGGGAATGGAGCGAGACGCCGGAGCACGTTCACACGAGGGAATCGACATCCGTGCAAAACGCGGAACGCCGGTAATTTCGGCCCAAAATGGGTTTGTGACACAAACTGGGACTAATAATCTAGGCGGAAAGGTGGTTTTTGTCTCATCCATGGCCAGCCCCTATTCCATCTACTATGCGCATTTGGATAGTCAGCTCGTATCAATGGGCCAGCGTGTGGTTCAGGGTGACACGCTTGGGCTGGTTGGAAATACAGGTAATGCGATCACGACCTCGCCGCATTTGCATTTCGGGATTTACGCACGCGGTTCGGGGGCAGTAAATCCGTTGCCGTTTATCAATGACCGAAAGGAAAAACTTCCCGGTTTACCAGAGAAATCACGCTGGCTGGGCGACACGGTAACCATTAAAAGAAAGGCAAATCTGTATACATCTGCGCAATTTCAGGACTCGGGGCGCATTGCCGCATTGCCTGCAAACACGTCCGTTCGCATTATTGGTGAAATGGGAAAAGGGTTCCGGGTTCAACTCCGGAACGGTACAAAAGGCTACATCCCCACCGTCCCACTCTCGGAAGTCAAAAAAGATATCTCAGAATTAACAAAAAACCAGTAGCGAGCTAGTCGACTACTGGTTTGACATTCATGGTGAATAAGAATGCAATTTATCGCTTTTCGGCGATCATTTCGAACTCCTGACCTTCAAATTCGACGAAAATACTCAGCTTGTCCGACTTATCGAGATTACCTACTTTTTGGGTTCCGTCATAGATGTCGATGCCGGTACTACCGACGCTTTTCAAATTTAATGCGCCCAGATCCTCCTCAACTTCGTCCTGTCCATCAATTATACCTGAGATCGTGCCGGTAACCACTTCGGCTGAGAATTTTTTGAATTCCAGCTGGACGGTGGCTTTTGTCAACGGAATGTTCTGCCCGTCGATTTCCAGTTTGGTCAACTTGTAGTTACCGGCTACCTGTGCGCTCAGTTCGGGAGAAGGATTTTTGTCCTTATCCTCTTCGCAAGCGAAAAACAAAGTTGTACTAAGTAAGAGAAGAAAAATCTTTTTCATGGCTGCTAGATTTTATTGAGTTAAATGTCTTTTGACACAACAAAGGTAGCAGCAATGATACGCGGCAATCAATCCTATGAAAGTATGATATTTGAAAAATCGTGCTTTTAGAGGATATTATTAAAAGGTTTTATTTAGGAATTTTGCCTCTGTAATTTTCCACTCGAACCTCCCCTACGGATTCATGAACTCGCTTTTCAAAATATTCTTTTTTGTCCCGATCGCCCTGAATGTCTCTGCTCAGAACAGAGATGTAACGGCCATTTTACAAAAAATACAAACCAGCAAACAGGATACGAACCGGGTACTCGCCTACATTGAATACGGAAACTACCTCGAAAATCAGAATCTGGATAGCGCTGCAAATTACTATCTCAAGGCAGAAACGCTGAGTGAAAAGCTGAATTATGCGACCGGAAAATTCAAATTCCGCACCAATTATACTTATATATTAAATCTGCAGGGAAAGTTTGAACAGGCTTTGAAGTTCAATAAAGAAAGTCTGGAGATAGCAAAAGCTATGAAAAACCCGCTGAATGTCGGAAAAAGCCTGGCTAATATCGCAGTCAGCTACACCTATATGGGAAATTTCACGGAGTCTATCAAATACTACCAGCAATCCGCAGATCAGTTGGAAAAACTGGGATTAACAGAGTACCTGCCAAGGCTTTACATCAACATAGGCAGTGCATTTGAACATGCAAACCTTTTTGAAAAATCGCTGGTGTACAAACAAAAGGCATTAAAGCTGGCCCGCCCTTTAAAAGACAGCCTCATGCTTGCCGATATACTGACTAACATCGCGACATGTTACCTCAACCTCAAACGCTACCCGGAGGCGACGGCTCACTTTAATGAAGGACTTGCGGTGGCCAACAAAATCCAATCCGACATTTTCGTCATCCAGGCATACGCAGGTCTGTGCCGCACCAACCGCGCATCGAAAAATTTGGATAAGGCCAGATCTTATGGAGAAATGGGGCTGGCACTGGCAAGAAAATCGGGGAATGTGTTTCTGAAAATGGAATGTTTGAGAGCTTTAATGTACGTGGCGGAAGACAGTAAACAACCGGAACTATCGGCCAGGTACACGAAAGAAGCACTTGACATTGCGGAAGCCAACGATATGACGGATCATTTGGTGGAACTGTACGAAGATTATGCGACGGATCTGGAACGCCAGGGCAAACACAAGGCGGCTTATGAATACTTAATGAAATACGTCATGCTGAATGACTCGATCCAGGGTATTGACGTACAAAAACAATTGCAGGAACTGGACACCAAATACCTGACAGCTCAGAAAGAGAAACAGATATTGACCCTTGAAAAAGACAAGCAAAAACGTAATACACTCATTTACAGCCTCATTGCCGGCATTCTCGGACTAAGTATTATCTCCGTTTTAGTTTACCGGAACATTGCTGCCAGAAAACGCATTGCGGAAAAAGAAATAGTGCAGCTGCAGCAGGAAAAGCAGCTTGTGGCCACAAATTCGATTTTAAAAGGCCAGGAAGAAGAACGCACCCGCGTAGCCCGTGACCTCCACGATGGTCTGGGTGGATTATTATCAGGTATCAAATTAACTTTAAATTCCGTGAAAGGGAATGTAATCCTGCCCGAGGAAAGTGCTATGACTTTTACCCGGGCGATTGGTCAGCTGGACAGCGCGATCAGCGAAATGCGCCGTGTCGCACATAGTATGATGCCCGAAACCCTCGTGCGTTTCGGGTTGGTCGATGCATTGAGTGATTTTTGCGAAGGCATCAGTTCCTCGGGGCAGATCGCCGTGAACATGCAGCATTTTGGTTTCGACAAAAGACTTGATTCATCGGTGGAAATCATCATTTACCGCATTGTTCAGGAGCTTTTGAACAATGTACTTAAATACGCGGAAGCAACTGAGGTGCAGGTACAACTTACCCGTATCGATAACCATGTGAGTGTGACGGTGGAAGATAATGGGAAAGGATTTGATGTGTCAAAACTGGAAACCAATAAAGGGGCGGGAATGCGAAATGTGCAGGCAAGGGTCGATTACCTCAATGGAAAACTGGATATTCAGTCCAAGCCGGATGAGGGGACTTCTGTTCTGATCGAGATTGTTTTATAAAAGCTTAATCTATACTAAAAGATGCCTGTTAAAATTCTGATTGTAGATGATCACCCCATGGTACTGGAGGGATTAAAATCGCTGCTCGCCGATGCTGAGGGGATCGAGGTTGTGGGAACGGCTTGCAATGCGATCGATGCAATCGCATTTCTAAAAAATAACCCCGTCGACATCGCATTTCTGGATATTAACCTCCCCGACATCAGCGGTATTGACCTTTGTAAAAAAGTAAAGGAACAATTTCCGGAAGTGAAGACACTCGCATTGAGCACATTTAGCGAACGGGCGTACGTTTCGCGCATGATCCAAAATGGCGCGTCAGGTTATCTTATTAAAAGTTCTGGAAAAGAGGATATCCTGGAAGCGATCCAGCAGGTGCAGGCCGGCGGTTATTTTATGAATGTGAATTTCGACCAGGTTGCGGCACCTGCCGCCCAGCGCGCGGTCCCTTTTTTGACAAGGCGAGAAAAAGAAGTGCTTTTATTGATCGCCGAAGGTCTGACAAACCCTCAGATCGCCGAGCAGCTTTTTGTGAGTGTGACCACCGTCAACAGTCACAGACAGAATTTGTTAATGAAATTCGAAGTTTCAAATACCGCTTCGTTAATAAAGCTGGCGGCTGGGTTAGGGTTGATTTGATGTGTAGCACCGGTGATCTTGAAAAGAACTATTTTATTATAGATAATGAAACCGGCATTGCACTATGAAAATTCTATCTCCATTTACAGTGTAAACCAATCTATGCTCACCGGAAATGCGTCTCGATCGCTTTAAGCTCTATTTGTTTCTCAATTCGTTGCCAAACTTCCAAATGGAAAAATAGCCGATGTAACGTGCGCACGGTTCATGATCTGACCAAGTTCCTTTGCCTTTTCCGGAAATTGCGGGGTCAGGTTGGTTGTCTCGGCGGGGTCTTTCGACAGATCGTACAATTCAACCAATGCATCGGGATTTCCGGCCGCTTTCAACCTCACAGCCTTCCAATTACCTTGCCGCACGGCCTGCCTGCCTCCCTGCTCGTGAAATTCCCAGTACAGGTAATCATGCTTTTTCTGTGTCGGTCTTCCTCTCAATGCATCGGTAAATGAAATCCCGTCGATATTAGCAGGTGATGTCGTATGAGCCAGTTCAGCAAACGTGGGCAGAATATCCCAGAATGCTCCGATAAATTCACTTTTTGATCCAGGTTTAATGGCTGCCGGCCAGCGCGCGGCGAATGGCTCCCTCACTCCACCTTCATACAAATCGCGTTTTACACCCCTGAAACCGCCGCTGCTATTGAAAAATTTGGGATCTGCGCCACCTTCCACATGCGGGCCATTGTCGCTTGTGAAAATGACCAGTGTGTTCTTGTCAAGTCCTTTTTCTTTCAATTTCTCCATCACCTGACCCACGTACAGGTCCAGCCGGGTTACCATTGCGGCAAAGGTTGCATGCGGAAACTCCTGCGAAGCATACCCGCCAGACGTAGCACGAACCCCATAATCCGCTCCCTTGAAAGGCTTTTCTTCAAATTTGCCTTTATAATATTGGAATATACTGTCGTCCGGGACGATCAGCTCAGCGTGTGGCAGGATGTATGGTAAAAACAGAAAAAAGGGCTTCGATCCGTTCTGCATTTCAACAAAACTGATCGCTTGTTTTTGAATGAGATCGGGAGCGTACTCCTTGTTATAAAGCAAGTTCTTATTTCCTTCGAGAACCACTTTCTTAGAGTTGTCCCAAAGGTGATTTGGATAGTAACGGTGTGCCAGGCTTTGGCAATTATATCCGTAAAAGTGATCAAAACCCTGCTTATTCGGCTCACCTTCTGATCCGACAGGCCCTAATCCCCATTTGCCGAAAGCAGCCGTATTGTACCCGGCCTTTTTTAAAACTTCCGCGACAGTGACCACCGAATCGGCAATGGGCTGCTGCCCCTCCGGCTCGACACTTTTATTTCCCCGAATATAGGTATGACCTGTATGCTGCCCGCTAAGTAGTGAAGATCGGGACGGTGCACAAACGGAGGTTCCTGCGTAAAACTGGTTGAAAATCATACCCTCACGGGCAAGTTTGTCAATGTTAGGCGTTTTGATCAGTTTCTGACCATTGAAGCCGACATCACCATAGCCGAGGTCATCAGCCAGAATAAAAACAATATTAGGCCGTGCCGGTTTTTGAGCCTGCGCCAGCAGGTCGGGACGCAGAAAGACAAACGCAACACCTATCAGACTGAAAATCCGTTTCTTCATGAATATCATAGAGAGTGATAACTTAAAAAGGCTTTGAAACCGAAAGGTTACTTGCAAAACAGCTTAAATAAAGCCTTTTTGAAGAAAAAGCCAACTTTGATTTTAGAAAATCGAACTTAAAGTCATGAAGAGAACAAAGAAAAAAAGCAGATTTGCGGTGTATATTTGTTCCCAATACCCTACGACAGCCGGTACGACTAGCATGAATTGACAACCACCGAAAATTCCGGCAAGTCGGCACCAGGCTGTCTCTTAGGGTATCAGGAGCAACATCTATTTGTAGTAATCTTTATTATCGAAGAAAACATTAATCTACTTAATTGATAGACAAAATAAAGATATTGAGCTCAGAAAAACAATAGCATGCCTCATTGATGTCAAAACTTTCTTGAAATTAAATAGTGAGGGGTTTTGTGGGGGTAATCCGCTGGACACCCTGAATGCGTCCGCTACTCTTCACTTTCCATATATCGAAGTTCTTCTGCATTTCCAGCCAGAATTCAGCATTTACACCGAATCCCTCCTCTAATCGCACCGCCATCTCCGCCGAAACGGCGGCCGTTTCGTTCACTACCTCAGATAACTGTTTTCGGCTCACATTCAGCGCTTTTGCAGCCTGAGTAACTGAAACTTTCATTTCCTTCAAAATATCTTCCCGAAGAATCGCTCCGGGATGCACTGGTTTCATTCCACTTTCCATAGTTCTTTCCTAATGGTAGTCCACATAATCCACATCAAAAACTTCATCATCCCTGAACGTGATAAAATCCTGTAATTACCCGTCACCCACACAGACCAAATCCCAGATCTATTTCCGGTCAATTGATGAAGTCTGTAACCCGGAATCGCTCGAATCGGGTCTAATGTTTTCGCAGCATTTAATGCTGACAAAATGCGTCTCAACTTCTCTATTTGTTCCGGCGGTAGCTTTGAAGGATTATTTCTTTCCCAAAGTAGCCGCAGGCCTTTATGTTTAAAGGTCTTTATCATGTTAATATAGTGTGATACCCCAAAGGTTACAATATTTTCCTTACTAATTGTGTCTTCAATAAAAAAGTTAACGCTACTTCTTCAAAACCTCCCCCGCAGCCCTCACATTTTTGCCGGCTTTTTGCTGTAAATCATCGCCCAGATCTTCCCGCGCGGCTTCGGCGATTTTGGTCAGTTCTGCTACGATTTCAGGGTTTTGCTCCATTACATCGTAACGTTCCCCCGGATCGCGGGCCAGATTGTACAATGCGGCGGGATAGGGATGGTCTTCCGGACTAGGCCCCGGCTGACCATTTTTACCAGGCAGCGAACCTTCATATTTCCGGCCGGGATGAGCAAATACCAGTTTCCAATTGTGCTTTCTGACAGCTTCGAGGCTATTTTTACGATAATAGTAAAGAAAATTCTCCCGAGGCGTTTTAGTTTCATCTCCTTTAAGCAAATCGACGAACTCGATGCCGTCGATCTTTTCCTTTGGCAATTTGGCACCGGTAAGTTTAGCGATGGTGGGGAGAATATCCAGTGTGGATAAAAGCTTGTTCGACACCCTGCCTGCCGGCACGACACCCGGCCAGCGGATCATGCAGGGTTCTCTCTGCCCACCTTCAAACGAAGTTCCCTTTCCTTCGCGGAAGCCGCCCGAGGAGCCGGCATGATCGCCATAGTTCAGCCACGGACCATTATCACTTGTGAAAATGACCAGTGTATTTTCATCCAATCCCTGGGTTTTTAGTTCTTTCATAATTTCGCCGACCGACCAATCCAGCTCCATTAAAACATCTCCAAAAATCCCTCTCTCGCTTTTCCCCCTGAATCTTGCAGACGCAGCCAGCGGCACGTGCGGCATGGGATGAGGCACGTACATAAAGAATGGCTTGTTTTTATTTTTTCGGATAAATGCGACCGCGTGTTCAGTAATCGTTGGTGTCAGTTCAGACGCATCTTCGAGCGTTTTGATTTCTTTGCCAGCGTTATTTCCATCGATCCAATGCAATGGCGGATATTTTGAGCGCTCCTGCCAGGGATGTAGAGGCCACATATCATGCGAGTATGGTACACCATAATATTCATCAAATCCCTGCTGCAAAGGCAAAAACTCCGTCTGACTTCCCAGATGCCATTTTCCAAAAATTCCCGTCGCATATCCCTGTGCCTTTACAAGTTCGGCGATTGTTTCTTCCTTTGGATTCAAACCGACGAGTGACGAGGGTCCAAATGCGCCTGAAATTCCCAGCCTGTTGGGATAACATCCGGTCATCAATGCCGCGCGTGACGCACTGCAAACAGCCTGGGCAGCCATGAAATTGGTGAAACGTGTCCCTTCTGCGGCCATTTTATCCAGATTCGGAGTTTTGTAGCCCAAAGCTCCCGTCACCGACAAATCACCATAACCGAGGTCGTCGATGAAGAATAAGACGACGTTTGGAGTTTTGGCCGCCGGTTTCCCGGGAGCAAATGCCATTGAAAGACATAAAGAAATAGACAAAATCAGGATTACAGTGATTCGGAGCATGTTTGAGATCTTAGATGGGTCGATCGCTGAAATTATTAAATATATTCTTTGAAGACTATTTTTTGAAAATATCGGTCGGTTTTCCCCAATCCGCACGCACCGTATTCCTCCAGCCGCACTGGCCCGGAGCCGAGGCACTATTTTGGAAAACACACTTTACTTTCGGAATTTAGCTCCTCCCATTTCTATAGTATGGAAAACGACAATACCTATTTTGGAGTAAAAGAGATTGCCCGCCGGGCCAATGTGTCCATTGCAACTGTCGATCGGGTTATTCACAACAGGACCGGCGTTTCCGAAAAGACCAAAAAGAAGATCAATGACATTATAAAGGAGCTTGATTACCAGCCCAATATCCTTGCAAGCCGACTCGCTTCCAAAAAGATCATTTCGCTGGCTGTCCTCATTCCGAGCGTTTCGGAAGAAACCGATTTCTGGGAAGCGCCGTTGAATGGCATTACCCGGGCAGAAGATGAAATTAAAAAGTATGGCGTTCAGGCGGTTAACTTTTTCTTTGACCTGAATAACAAAGAATCTTTTACCAAACAGGCCAACCTGATCCTGCAAGGTCACTTTCAGGGAGTATTGCTTTCACCTTCATTTGTAGATGAAGCACAAAAATTTGCAGAATCCTGCAAGCGCCTGAAAATCCCTTTCACATTCATCGACTCCGACATTCCCGATCAGGATAACCTTTGCTACATCGGGCCGCATTTGTCCCAAAGCGGATATGTGGGGGCCAAATTGCTTACTTACCGACTAAAAGAAAACCATCAGGTACTGGTTGTCAATATTTCAAAAGAGACAGACAATTACAGCTACATTCAGATCGAAGAAGGTTTCCGGTCTTATTTTAAAGATCATCACATCCCCGGGGAAATCATCCGCATTAACATTAAAGATACTGACAGCCTTTCCGTGACCCGCGACCTCACGCGCGTTTTACACGAACACGAAAACATCGAGGCGATATTTGTGACCAATTCCAGGGTATTTGCAGTCGCCGCTTTTCTGGAAAAAGCAAAACGCACAGACATTTCGCTGATCGGTTATGACTTTCTGAAAGAAAATATCGAATATCTGAACAACGAAACGATCGACTTTCTGATCTGCCACAAGCCGGAAGAACAAGGTTACCGTGGCCTGATGTCTCTATACGAAACACTTGTGCTCGGAAAACGGATCGAAAAGGTACATTTCATGCCTATCGATATCATTACCAAAGAAAATCAGGCGTTTTACAAAAACTAGGAAATTAATTATAAACAATCTCCAAGATCTCTTGTAAATTAAAAAAGGTTAGTATATTTACGGGTACGTACCCGAAACTGTTACGAGTCGACTATTCCTAAACACTTTTTCCTATACCCAACATGCATTCTTTAAGCAGAAGAAAATTCATTGTTAACTCAGCTATTGCCGGCGCGGGACTCGGTTTAATGGACTACTCATCTCTTTCAGCTAAGCCTGCTGACGGAAAACGGGTAGGTATCATCGGGCTGGACACTTCGCACAGCATTGCCTTTACAAAAGCCCTGAATGCCGCCAGCCCTGACCCTGTCTTCGATGGCTACCGTGTTGCTGCCGCGTATCCTTACGGGAGCAAAGACATTGAAACGAGTGCTAAACGCATTCCGGGTTACATTGAAGAAGTAAAAAAGCTCGGTGTGGAAATCGCAGGTTCGATCAAAGAACTGCTGGACAAATCGGACGTGATCCTCCTTGAAACGAATGACGGCAGGCTGCATTTGGAACAGGCTTTACAGGTTTTGAAGGCAGGCAAGCGTATGTTTATCGATAAGCCGGTTGCCGCTTCCCTTTCCGATGCTATTGCCATTTACGAAGCAGCCAAAAAATATAATATCCCCATATTCACAGCCTCGTCGCTGCGTTATATTAAAGGACTTGAAGGCGTTGATAAAAAGAAAGTACTCGGCGCAGACACATACAGTCCGGCCGTTTTAGAAAAAACACACCCTGACTTTTTCTGGTACGGAATCCATGGAGTGGAAACGCTTTTTACCGTGATGGGAACAGGTTGCAAAGCGGTAACCCGTGTCAATACACCTAATACAGACATTGTCGTCGGTATATGGGGCGACGGTCGCACGGGCACATTCAGAGGAACACGTACCGGAAAGCACGACTATGGCGGGACTGTTTTTACCGAAGACGGCAATAAAACGCTCGGACCTTATGGCGGTTATGAGCCACTTTTAGTAGACATTATCAAGTATTTCAAAACAGGCGAGGTACCTGTAACCCCCGAAGAAACGATTGAGATATTCGCATTCATGGAAGCTGCGGATGAAAGCAAAAGACAAGGCGGGAAAAGTGTGACGCTGGAAAGTGTGCTGGCGAAAGCAAAAAAGAAGTAAGCATTATTCCATCCTAAACCGGAATATAATGAAGCTATTTAACCAAACACTTTCACGCAGAACCTTCCTCCGTCAGAATTCAATGGCCGGGCTTGGAGTTGCAATGGCAGGTTCCAGCCTGGCAAAACCTTTTGAAATCAGAAATATTTCGGCCGAAAAGCCGGCAATATTAGGCGGGCCATCGGCATGGGCGGAGCACAAATGGCCAGCCTGGCCGATCTGGGATAAAGAAAACGATGAGAAGCTGGTGCTGGAAGTGTTGCGCAGCGGTGTTTGGTCGAGAGCGGATATGGTTACCCGGTTCGAAAAAGAATGGGCGGAGGCGCTCGGCGCGAAAAGAAGCCTTGCAGTGGTAAATGGGACCAATGCCCTGGTAACGACGATCAACCAAATGGACATCAAGGCGGGTGATGAAGTACTGGTGCCGCCTTATACGTTTATAGCTACCGTTTCTTCCATTTTGTCAAATGGCGCGATGCCGGTTTTCGTGGACATCGATCCCGAAACGTTTCAGATTGATCCGGCTAAGATCGAAGCTAAAATTACATCGCGCACCAAAGCAATTATGCCAGTCCACATTCTGGGTTTGCCAGCGGATATGGACCGAATTATGGCCATTGCCAAAAAACACAACCTGCTCGTGATCGAGGATGCTTGTCAGGCGCATTTGGCGGAGTATGACAATAAAAAAGTGGGTACGATCGGTGATGCGGGCTGTTTTAGTTTCCAAAATTCCAAAAACCTGCCGATCGGGGAAGGCGGCGCCGTGGTGAGCAACAATGACAAGTTCATGGACAAATGCTTTTCCTATACCAATTTTGGAAATCCATATGGGACGGCGGTCGGCGCAGTGGGTACCGGGAGTGTGATGCAGGGGACAAAACTGCGGTTCACCGAATACCAGGCGGCGATCGGCATTGCCCAATTGAAACGGCTTGATGCCCAGACTACGGTACGGAACGACAATGCGAATTATCTTAAATCATTGATAAAAGACATTCCGGGCATAACTCCCTACAAATTGTACGACAAGGTAACGCGCGGCGCATATCACCTTTTTCCGTTCAGATATAATAAAGAAGGTTTCAAGGGATTATCAAGAGAGGATTTTCTTACTGCACTGCGGGCCGAAGGCATTCCATGTTCGAGCGGCTATGCGACTTTGAATACGCAGCCTTATTTAAAAGATACATTCGACTCCAAAAATTACCGGAAATCGTATCCAAAGGAAATGCTCGACATCAATGCATATAATGAGCGTAACAAATGCCCGCTGAACGACAAGCTTTGTAAGGAAGAGGCTGTCTGGTTCACTCAGAACATGCTTTTGGGGAGTAAAACCGACATGCAGGACATTGCCTCGGCCATTGAGAAAATCAATAAAAATGCGGACAAAGTTAAAACGCTTGGCAAGAAATGAGGATACTACTTTTATCGGTTTTAGCATTAATCACCCTGACGCCTGCATTTGCACAAAAAACGTGGAAAGCCGGTGTCGCACGAGTTGCCATTACACCTGCCGAGCAACTATGGATGGCAGGTTTTGCGTCACGCACACAAGCTTCCGAAGGAAAACTGCATGATATCTGGGCAAAAGCACTTGCATTGGAAGATGCGGATGGAAAACAAGCCGTCCTCATCACAACCGATTTGCTTGGTTTTCCAAAAGCGATGTCGGACAACATCCGGGCGCAGTTGCTTTCGAAATACAAGCTTTCCAAGGGGCAAATTATCCTTAACAGCTCACATACGCATTCCGGCCCAGTGCTCGGAAGTGCATTGTCCGACATTTATCCATTTGGACAGCCGGAGCAACAGAAGATTGACAAATACTCGGAATGGCTCACCAACCAGATCGTTACATTGGCTGGTAATGCATTGAAATCACTTCAACCTGCCGTTCTTGAATCCGGAAATGGGGTGGCAAGATTCCAGGTAAACCGCAGGAACAACAATGCGGCTACGCTTGATCGACTGACTGAGATAACCGGTCCCGGCGACGCCGCAGTACCTGTTTTAAAAGTATCTGATCCGAAAGGAAAATTGCTGGCGATTGCATTCGGTTACGCATGCCATCCGACGGTTTTAGATTTGAATAAATTCTCGGGAGATTATCCCGGTTACGCCCAGATCGAGCTGGAAAAACTATATCCGGGAACGACTGCCTTGTTTTTTCAAGGTGCAGGCGCGGATCAAAATCCATTACCCCGGCATACGGTACCTCTCGCGATCCAATATGGAAAAACACTCGCAGCATCTGTGGAGCGGGTTATCAGTGAAAACATGAAACCGCTGGACGCCAAAATTTCCACCGCCTACACCGAGGTAAATCTTTCGCTCACCACTGCGCCGACGAAAGATCAGCTTTCCGCAATGGCTGACAAGACGACGGGGTATCAGCAGAAATGGGCGAAAAGAATGGTCGAGAGAATCAATAAAGGAGAGAAATTTCCAACCTCCTACCCTTTCCCGTTACAAGTCTGGAAGCTGGGCGAACAGGCAATTATGACCATGGGCGGTGAGCTTGTGGTGGATTATGCCATTAACCTTAAAAAAATCTTTGGTCAGAACATTTTCGTAATGGGTTATTCCAACGATGTGATGAATTACATTCCGAGTGCGACGATTTTGCGGGAAGGCGGATACGAAGGTGAAACTGCGGCGATCGTTTATGGACTTCCGGCCACCTGGGCTTCGGATGTTGAGATTGAGATTCTTAACGGAATGGTGCAGCTTGCCAAACAGGCGGGTGTAGTGAAGCCGGAATCACGGGTAATTAAGAATTGATCAAAAAAAGCATTAGAACTGTGAATAATACCTCCGGAATGGAAGCATTAACTGATACCGAAAAGCGGATTGCAACGCATTACTTTTCCGGATTTGAACGGGCTCACGATACTTACAACGCCATTTCGGCAGCGAGTGACGGGAAAATCTACTACGCACTTTCATCTGACAATCATGAGATCGGCGGGCAAATGTATGTGTATGATCCAGCCAGCGATTCGATCCGGTTTTTAGGAGACCTGACCACCATATGCGGCGAGCAGGATTTGAAAGCAATCCCGCAGGGAAAAAGTCATGTGCGGTTTTACGAACGGAACGGGAAGCTTTATTTTTCAACACATGTCGGCTTTTATCAGCTGATCGACGGCATGGACCGCCTGCCCGAAACGGCGCCCGAAGGTTATCAGCTTTATCCGGGAGGCCATTTTCTTTCTTATGATCTGGAAACCGGCACGTTTCAAGATCTGGCGAAAGTGCCCGGCGGAGAAGGAATGGTGTCGATGACGATGGATAAAGATCGCGGGCATTTGTACGGGATCACCTGGCCGCACGGCAATTTTATTCATTATGATTTGGATAAAAATGAATTAAAAAGTCTCGGGCCGATTTCCCATGACGGAGAAGCAGGTACGCCGGGTGACGATTTCAGGTCGTTGTGCCGCTCGTTATTTGTGGATGCGCGAAATGGCGACGTTTATTTTTCGGTAGCAGAAGGTGACATTTTTACCTATAATCCTGAAACAGAACTTCTTCGAAAACTCGAAAACGTGGATCTGAGGCTGGATTACTTTGGCAAATACGATCCGACACGGCCAGGCAGCATGTCGTACAACTGGCGGAAAATATTCTGGCACCCAACCGAGAATGTAGCGTATGGCATACACGGCAACTCGGGATACCTGTTCCGTTTTGATCCAAAAGCAGAGACCATCGAGATCGTGGAACGCATTACTTCTTCGCCTTCCCGAAAAAGCGGCATGTTCGATCAGTTTAGTTATGGATATCTCGGATTTCAGCTGGGCCCCGATCAGGAAACGATCTACTACCTCACCGGCGGCCCCATTTACGAAAATGGAAAACGGCTGAAAGGCGAAGTACAGATCGCGAAAGGCGCGGCCAAAGGACTGGAAAACCTGCATTTGGTCACCTACCATTTACCCACTAATACCTACACCGATCACGGACCGATCTTTTATGGCGACGGCGAACGTCCGACTTATGTCAACTCGATTGCGGTAGGTGCGGATGGCAGCGTTTATTCTCTTGCCCGGTTCAATCATGAGGGTAAAGTGATCCAGGACCTCATTAAAATACCTAACCCTTTTAAGTAACACCTGGCGGCCTGACTATCAGTATGATTTTCTATTCCGCCCTTTTAAAATTGATGACCGAAAATTTAGAATTATGAAAACTGAAAACATACAAACGAAACAGGATATGTCGGAAAACGATGTGAATACTGGTGACAACCGTAGGGATTTTATCAAAAAAACGCTGGCAGGAAGTGCATTGCTGACTTTCGGAGGTGTTTTACCCGGTTTTAGTCCAAAAAGTTACGCGAAGATCATCGGTGCCAATGAAAAGGTACGGGTTGGTATGATGGGGGTAAACAGTCGCGGACTTGCATTATCATCTAATTATGCTTTGCAGCCCAACTGCGAGGTCGTTTCCATTTCAGATGTAGACACCCGCGCGGCGGAAAAAGCGATTACAACGGTGAATAATCTTGCCAAGTATAAGCCCGCCAATACACCTGATTTCCGTAAGGCATTGGAAAACAAAGATATGGATGCACTGGTGATCGCCGCGCCGGACCACTGGCATGCACCCGCAGCTATTCTGGCATCGAAAGCCGGAAAGCACGTATACCTCGAAAAGCCTTGCAGCCACAATCCGAATGAAGGTGAGCTGCTGATGCAAGCAGCAAAGAAATATAAGAATGTAATCCAGATGGGCAATCAGCGTCGCTCGTGGCCGAATGTCGCTGCGGGGATTAAGGAGATCCACAATGGTGCGATTGGCAGAGCATATTTTGTAAAAGGCTGGTACACAAACAATCGGGAGTCTATCGGTATAGGAAAAGAAACCGCTGTTCCTTCCTGGCTTGATTATGACTTGTGGCAGGGACCGGCTCCGCGGCGTGCGTTTAAAGATAATCTGATCCATTACAACTGGCATTGGTTCTGGAACTGGGGAACAGGCGAGGCTTTGAACAATGGTACCCACATGCTGGACCTTATGCGTTGGGGATTGCAGGTGGAATACCCTACCCGCGTAACTTCTTCCGGAGGCCGTTATCGTTACAAAGACGATTGGGAGACACCAGATACACAAGTAATTAACCTTGAATTCGCCAATAATACCGCGATGACCTGGGAAGGCAGGAGCTGCAACGGACGCACCATAGAAGGTGCAAGCGTGGGCGTTATTTTCTATGGGGATAATGGTTCTTTACAGATCAGCGAGGGTAATAGTTATGTGATTTATGATTTGAAAAACAAAGTTGTTAAAGAAGTTAAAAACGACTTTGTGATTGACCCAAGAAACAAAATGAACCCGTCGCAGGGACTGGATGCTTTACACATTCAGAACTTCTTTGATGCGATCAAAAAAGGAACGCCGCTGGCATCCGAGATCGTCGGCGGGCATCAGAGTACGTTGCTGGCCCAGCTTGGTAACATTGCGGTCCGCACGGGAGACACATTAACTATTGATCCCACAAACGGGCATATCAAAGGCAACAAGGCTGCCGAAAAACTCTGGAAAAGAGAATATCAAAAAGGCTGGGAGCCAACTATCTAGCTTTTTCTCTCTCCAAATCATCTTAAGTCCGGGGCTTAAAAGCCCCGGCAATTGAAGAAAAAATCTATTTATTTTTTTATGTCTGAGACATTAAAAATTAATCAATTGCCCCGGGCTTCAGCCCGGGGATAAAGGATAAAGCTGGATAAAGATATTTTAAATGAAAGCTGAGACAATTGCTATTAAAGTTGAAGATTTAACAAAAAGAGAGACTACTATTTCAATCTTTCTGATCGGGGTGATGTTTTTCATATTTGGATTCATCTCGTGGGTGAATTCCATTTTGATCCCTTATTTCAAAATTGCCTGTGAGCTAACCAGTTTCCAGGCTTATCTGGTGGCTTTTGCTTTTTACATTGCCTACTTTGTGATGTCGGTACCGGCTTCGTTTTTGCTCAGAAAGCTCGGTTTTAAAAAAGGCATGATGCTGGGTTTCTGGGCGATGGCGCTTGGGGCATTCATTTTTGTACCGGCGGCAATGTCCCGAACGTATGAAATTTTCCTGATGGGTCTTTTCACGATCGGTATCGGGCTTTCCATTTTGCAAACAGCTGCGAATCCGTACATTACGATTTTAGGTTCAAAGGATCGGGCTGCCCAACGGATCAGTATCATGGGGATTTGTAACAAAGCGGCGGGGATTTTGTCCCCAATCGTGTTTGCAGCAGTTATCCTGAAACCTACTGATACTGATTTGTTTAAGCAACTAAGTTCAATGACCGACCTTCAAAGAAGCGCCGCATTGGATGAGCTGATCCAGAGGGTGATCACGCCATACATTTGTCTCGGAACATTCTTGTTTATATTGGGTTACCTGGTTTACAAATCACCTCTGCCAGAAATTGATACCGAGCACGAAAGCCAGGATGTGGCGACGGCGAATGCAGGTAAAAACAGCATTTTCCAATTCCCGCATTTGATCCTCGGTGCATTGGCGATTTTCCTGCACGTGGGTACGCAGGTGATTGCGATCGATACAATCATCGGGTATGCCAATTCAATGGGCATTGATCTGCTGGAAGCGAAGGTATTCCCATCTTACACGCTTTTCTGTACCATTTGCGGTTATCTGATCGGGATTACGGTGATTCCAAAATTCATCAGTCAGGTGAATGCATTGCGGATCTGTACCTTGCTTGGGACAATCTTTACATTACTGATCATTTTCGCTCATGGACAAATCAATTTTCTGGGTCACGACACCGACATTTCAATCTGGTTTGTGGTCTTACTAGGTCTGGCCAACTCATTGGTGTGGGCGGGAATATGGCCGCTGGCACTCGACGATCTCGGAAGGTTCACCAAACTAGGCGCCTCGATCATGATCATGGGCCTCTGCGGAAACGCAATTATGCCATTATTCTACGGGTACTTTGCTGATAAACTGGATGTTCGTCAGGCGTACTGGGTGTTGCTGCCTTGTTATTTGTATTTGGTGTTCTATGCGGTGAAGGGGCATAAGTTGAGGAAGTGGGGGTTTTAGCTTTGGCTTTTAGCTACTAGCTGTTAGCTATTAGCCTTTATCCACGATTTCAATGTTGATCAAAATACTAAGCAGTAAAAAAAAGAGCTAACAGCTAAACGCTAATAGCTAAAAGCAAAAAACCATGCGCTTAAAAATCATAAATGCTACCATCATTACCCCCTACCGTTACATTCGAAACGGCAGCATTGTCGTGGAAAATGGGGTGATTTTGGAGATTAAAGAGGGGGATATTGATTTTCCGGATTCGGATGTGATTGATGCCGGCGGGAAATATGTAGCACCAGGTTTTATCGACTTGCACATTCATGGTGGCGGCGGACATGATTTTATGGATGGTACCGTCGATGCCTTTCTCAAAATCGCTGAAACCCATGCGCAATATGGAACTACCGCGCTGGTGCCGACGACGCTGACGAGTGAAAAAGAGGATTTGCTGGTTACACTTGATAATTACGAGAAGGCGAATGCGACCAATTTGTTTGGCGCGCAGTTTCTCGGAATGCATTTAGAGGGGCCGTATTTTGCATTAAGTCAGCGGGGTGCGCAGGACCCGAGATACATTCGCAATCCCGATCCAGCCGAGTATGAAGAAGTGCTGGCCTATTCTTCGTCGATTACAAGATGGAGTGCGGCTCCCGAGCTACCGGGTGCCATTGATTTTGGAAAAAGATTAAAACAAAAAGGCATTCTCGCGGCCGTCGCACATACCGATGCCATTTATGAGGAGGTACTTGAAGCTTACGAAAACGGGTACACGCTGGCGACGCATTTATATTCCGCAATGTCCGGCGTGACGCGGAGGAATGCATTTCGGTATGCGGGTACGATTGAAAGTGCTTTTCTGCTGGATATGGATGTAGAGATCATCGCCGATGGTGTGCATTTGCCGGCTCCGTTATTGAAACTCATTTATAAAATAAAGGGCCCCGACCGGATCGCATTGATCACCGACGCCATGCGCGCCGCCGGAATGCCGGAAGGTGAAAGCACGCTGGGCTCATTAAAAAACGGGTTGAAAGTGATTGTGGAAGACGGCGTTGCCAAGTTACCCGACCGCACCTCGTTCGCGGGAAGTGTTTCGACCGCCGACAGATTGGTGAGGAATATGGTGAAGATGGCAGATGTTTCTTTGCTCGATTCTGTGCGGATGATGACAGCCACGCCGGCGCGCATTATGGGTGTGGATCAAAAAAAGGGAACTCTGGCAGCCGGAAAGGATGCTGACATTGTGATTTTTGATGAAAATATACAGGTCGAAATGACCATTGTGAAAGGAAAAATTATTTACGAACAGAAAAACAGGAGTGTTACTACCACAAACTATGAAAGTTGATCAGCTTGAAATACAGATTTTTGATACAAGAAAAGAAATGGGGGAAACTGCGGCTAAAATGGTGGCAGAAAAGATCCGTGAAATTCAGGACACAAAGGAATTTGTAAATATCATATTTGCCTCTGCGCCCTCCCAGAACGAGTTTTTGGCCGCATTGAAAGAAGAAAAAGGAGTGAAATGGGAGAAGATCAATGCATTTCACATGGATGAATATGTGGGCATTGCCGCCGATGCACCGCAGAATTTCGGCTACTTTCTGAAAGTACGTTTGTTCGATCACGTTCCCGTTCATTCCGTTTCATACCTCGACGGTAACGCAACCGATCTGGAAAAGGAATGCGAACGTTACTCGAAATTATTGCTGGATAACCCGACGGACATTGTTTGTATGGGAATAGGCGAAAACGGTCACCTTGCATTTAACGACCCGCATGTTGCTTTTTTTGATGATCCATTGATCGTAAAACAAGTGGAACTGGATCATGCCTGCCGCCAGCAGCAGGTGAATGACGAATGCTTTGATACATTCGACGAAGTACCTGAAACGGCATTGACGCTAACAATCCCGACCTTATTGAAAGCCAAATATGCATTCTGCATTGTACCCGGCGAGAAAAAAGCGGATGCGATTTACCATACTGTTGAAGAAGAAATTCGGGAGGAGTTCCCGTCCACGATCCTCCGCAGACATCCGAATGCCATTTTGTTTATTGACAAAGCAAGTTCAGGGAAACTGAAAGAAATATCGTCGTACAGTCAGGCATAGTTTCGTTTTGAAGCTATCTTGCAACTATTACCTCAATCCATTCAAATGAAAAAAGAACTCTTGACAATCGCTTTATTGAGCGCAATGGCATTAAATCAGGGATGTAATTCGAAGAAAGAGGAAGCTAAGGAAGAGACGACGAAAAAACCTTTGAGCCTGATCGTTGTAGAACCCGGCCACTTTCACGCGGCGCTACTTCAGAAATCGATGTATGCTGATGTCGATTCGGTGGTGCACGTGTATGCGCCGGAAGGTCCGGATGTGAAAGCGTATCTCGACAAAGTGGATAAATACAACGCCGCGCCCGAAAATCCGACAAGCTGGAAAGAGGAAGTATATACCGGCACCGATTTTCTGGACAAAATGCTGGCAGACAAGAAGGGTAATGTGGTGGTTTTGGCCGGAAATAACCAGAAGAAAACGGATTATATCAAAAAATCGGTGGATGCAGGTTTGAATGTATTAGCCGACAAACCAATGGCGATCGACGCGGCTGGTTTTGATAAATTGAAAGAAGCATTTGCGAGCGCGGAGAAAAATAAAGTGCTTTTGTACGACATCATGACCGAGCGTTATGAGATTACCAATGCATTGCAGCGTGAACTGGCATCATTGCCCGCGATTTTTGGCGAGCTTCAAAAAGGTACTCCTGAGAATCCGGCAGTAATGAAAGAAAGTGTGCACCATTATTTCAAATACATTTCCGGCGAGCCGCTGGTACGTCCAAGCTGGTTTTTCGACGTGGCGCAGCAGGGTGAAGGAATGGTGGATGTGACCACGCACCTCGTGGATCTGGTTCAATGGAGCGCCTTCCCGGATGCGGTTGTAGATTATGAAAAAGATGTGAAATTGCTGGCTACAAAACGTACTGCCACGCAATTGACGCCATCTCAATTCAAGCTTGTCACCAAAAACGATAAGTATCCCGACTTTTTGAGCAAAGATGTAAAAGACTCAACATTAAGTGTTTATTCCAATGGCGAGATCAACTATTCACTGAAAGGTGTGCACGCAAAAGTGTCGGTTCTCTGGAACTTCCAGGCCCCGGAAGGCACCGGCGACACGCATTACTCGATCATGAAAGGCTCAAAAGCCAACCTGATCGTCCGTCAGGGTAAAGAGCAGAAATACAAGCCTGTACTTTTCATTGAAAATACCGACAAGTCGAAAGCCTACGAAGACGGCGTGGCGGCGGCATTCAAATCTGTACAGGATAAGTATCCGGGCGTAGAGCTGAAAAAGATTGCGGCAGGCTGGGAAATCACTATTCCAGCAAAATACGATACCGGCCACGAATCGCACTTCGCGCAGGTTGCCAATAAGTATATGGAGTATTTGAAAGCCGGCAAGCTGCCTGAATGGGAAGTGCCGAATATGATTACGAAATATTGGATCACGACAATGGCGCTGAAACAGGCGAAGGGAGGAAAATGATTCCGTTGGCTAAAGCCGACGGAAATTGACTTTTGTCCTGCTGAGCGGAGTCGAAGCACTTTGCTGGCCAGTAGAGTGCTTCGACTCCGCTCAGCATGACAAGTAGCAATTAATTCTAAAAAATTGTAACCGCCACCTTCCCAACCACTGCCTTTCCAGAAATACCTGACGAGCTGCGTTCCCGCCTTACCTGACTAAGATCCTGTCGATATTCAGCTGAAATTGCCAGCCTGCCCCATTTTGCTCCTACCGAACCGGACGCAACCGGATTAATTCGATTATATCCAAAAGCATCCCAGGTCACAACGTTCCCAAAACCTTCGACCCGCTGCACAGCCGCAATCAGCATGTTTGCTCCCAACTTTCCGTCCACAAAAAGCTTTATTTGAGACTTCGGATTAATATACCAACGCATTCCAATGTCGATTGCTCCGCGATGGTGCATTTCCTTTGAAATCCATTTCCCAAAAGTCCGGCTTGCTTCTGCAAATACATCGACAGGCATTTTCTTCCGGACATAACCGATTTGTCCGAGCACGGACAAGTTTGGGTTGAGCACTCGCTCCGCAAAAAAGCCTGTGCCCACCGAACGATACGAAGGAAAGTTTGGAATGTAGCCGCCGGGAAGCGTTTCCCAATTATAATATTCCCTATGATACCAATCTCTGCCGGATTCGGCCTGAATGCCAAATTCCCATTCGGCTTGCTGGGCTTGAACCTGGTAAAAACATCCAGCAATAATTCCGAGAAGTAGGATAAATGTTTTCATATGCGTTTGAGAATGTTAGTTTAAAACAATTCTTACTTTTTCGATTCGCTTATTTTTATCGCTACGATAAAGTAAATGCAGGTAATATGTCCCACGAGGCAGGTCACCAACGTAAATAGCTATTTTCTGTTGAACAAGTGTTTCTCTCACAAAAATTATCCGGTCAGGTTTTGTTAAAGTCTCGCTGAATAGCTGAATTTCATACGGTAAGAATTCCTCAATTTCAGTTGAACCGAATTCAAGTGTCAAAAAGTCTTTCGCCGGGTTTGGATAGACTTTCAGCATTCCGGATGATAATAAAAATACAAAATCCTCCGCATAATTTCCGCAACTGTTTGTTGCCATCACCTTTACTTTACGATATCCATTTGTCGAATTAGCCAGAACATACATTTGCGTACTCGGGCTATTGGGATTGTAAATGTCGACAGCCATATCACCTGAACCCGTGTAGTTATTATAATTGAAAGTAGTTAACGGACTAGATGAAGTTGCAGCCAGATTGTAAAGTCCGCCTGCATTTACCGATGCAGTGCTTGTGACCACAGTATTAACTGTCTTGACAATATTGGGATTTCCCACCCAAAGTGAACGCTTGATGGTTACCGGCGCGCAGGCATTTGGGATGTTCAGAGTTGCGAAAACAGTTGCCGCGCCACTGTACCCGGCTTGGCGAGTAGCCAGGTTACCAGCCATCGTCAATCCGGCGGATGCAGACCATACCGCAGAGGAGCCTGCTGGAAATTGCGTGAGCGTATAACCTCCGCTAGCACAGACAAGGTCTGGCCCTATGATTGGCGCACCTGCCGCTTTTTCAACTGCCCGCAGTGCATTAACCCTGCCGTATCCAAGGTCATTGTTATGTGATAGATCAGAAAATGAAGATCCATTACCAATCACATAATTATAGCCACCGACTTTATCGCACGTCTCGGCGATGATTTTTCGAATCTGCGTTTGTGTTAGACCTGGGTTTACTGAAAGAACCAAAGCTGCGACTCCTGCAACCGATGGTGCCGCCCATGAAGTTGCATTTTCCACAGGCTGATTGTTATACTGGCTTGCATCGACAGTTGTTACATACGCGCCAGGTGCAGCCACATCGATCCGATGAGTCGGGCCATTAGAACCTTCCCACCGTGTATCGTTTGATTTGGAAGCTCCAACCACCAATACATCCTTGACATTTCCAGGCAATGGCGCCAGATAGTTGAGTCCTTTATTGCCGGAGCTTGTAATCAAAACCGCTCCTTTGCCCCCACGCCCATTTAAAGCGGCATTGTTGAGAGCAGCTTCGATTATTGGATTTTGATTAACGGGTGCTACACTTGCTGTGATTCCCCAGGACATATTCAAAATGTCGGCATTCTTCACATTGACAGCGTGGTTGATGGCGGAAGCAATGTAAGAATCCAGTGTTTCAGTTCGTAAGTTCCCATCTGGCTTTGTCCCAAATGCCCTGATTGGAATGATCTTGCTATTATAAGCTACCCCCGCAATCCCGATACCATTGTTACCTTTTGCGGCCGCAAAACCTGCGCACCTAGTTCCGTGTTGCTCCTCGCCGGCAACAGTTCCACCATTTGTACCGAATGTGGTTGCATCAAAGCCTGGAATTAAATTAGGAAGCAAATCAGGGTGATTCAGTTGTACGCCATCGTCAATAATTGCTATTTTAATGCTTGTGCAACCAGTCGTGATGTCCCAGGCTTCGGGCAATTTCATCTTGGCAAGCCCCCAGTTACTGGCAAATAGAGGATCATTGGGATTTCCGGCCATTTCAACGAATCGGAGATAGTTCGGTTGCGTGAATTCAAACAGCCCGGTAGCTTCCAGTTTCTCGCAAGCATCAAATGGATTATTGCTTACAAGTTCGCCACTCAGATAGTAGTTCTTTTCCGAATCCGTATCCTCTGCATCAATCTTCAAATTGTACCCTCGAAATGCATTCAAAATATCCTGGATAGAATTATTTCCTTTCGGTCTAACGATAATCTGTTCCGATAGTCCAGCGACGTCCTCACCAGATTCATTAACCAGCATCGAAAACCACATAAGCCATATCCGGAATGCTGTGAATCGGCTCAATGCTTTTTGCTTTCACCGATATTTCTCCCAGTCGAATCTGACTCGCTTCTCTGGCATCTCTGAATTTTACAAGAATCTTCGTCCTACTGTATCTGATTGGATATCTGGTTTCTTTTGTAGAAAAATAGGTATCCTGAGCGGTAGCTATCTGTTGGATTAGAAATAGCAATAACAGTAAATTCTTAATCATAGCGGCAAATAGTTTTAGATTAAACCAAAAAATATCGACCGCTATGTATCTGTTTTTATCTTATTAGGAATTTGCGACTTTTCAATCGGTGGGGCTCATTGAACTAACGGATTATAGTATCTAAAATAAGTTTCACACTCAAACTCTATGGGGAAAGCAGCCTACCGAAATGTCGGGCATTTCGTTTCCATCTCCTAGTTTTCTCTTCTGGCAACACTTGCAAATATGAGCTACCCTGGTATATTTTGCTACTTTCGCAGCACTATGAAACGAGGAATGAGACCTGCCCACCCGGGCGCATTGATTAAAGAAACAATCGAAGGCTTGCGAGAGGAAACCGGGCATAATTATTAATTATACATTGGCAGAAATCGCAAATGGCTTGGGTGTCACCCGCAAAACGCTTTCGAATGTTTTAAACGAGCATCAGGGAATCAGCTCAGAAATGTGCGTACGCTTGTCGGAAGCATTTGGCACCAGCGCAGAGTTCTGGCTGGATATTCAGCGGAATTATGACCTTTGGCATGCGGAAAGGAATGTCGAGCGCAATACAATCCAGCATTTCCGACCTTTATAAAGCGGAAAACTACAATCGGCCTGACACTTTGCAAGCTACTTCCCCCGCAACAACGCAAACCCAACCTTCCCAAAAACCCCTTTTCCGTCAATCCCAGTCCTCCCATCATATCTTTTAGACGTAATCAAATCCTGACGATACTCCGCTGAAACGGTCAATCGCGACCATTTCAGCCCCAGCGAACCCGATGCAACCGGTGCTACACGCTCGAAGCCGAAAACGTCTGAACGGACTATTCTTCCAAACCTTTGCTCCTGCTGTACGGCAGAGATGAAAACATTGGCACCCAGCTTACCTTCCGCGAAAAACCGGACTTTTGAACCTGGATTGAGATACCACCGCAGCCCGGCGTCTACTGCGCCCCTGTGATGTACTTCACTTAAATAGTGCTGTGACGCTGTATTGTTGTAGGTATGAAAAATTTCCGGATGCACTTTCTTAACTGCATAACCCAACTGCCCTATCATTGAAAACTTCGGATTGAGCGGTTTTTCGAAATAAATACCGGTGCCCCACGAACGGCTCGATGAAAAATCGGTAATAGAACCTTCGTAAAAAATTTCCCTCGCATACGTCTTATGGTACCAATCCCGGCCATATTCACCTTGAATGCCAATTTCCCAACGCGACGCTCGCTGCGCCACCGCCAAAGTAGATATGCACATGGAAGCGAATACCAGAATTGTAAATGATTTTTTCATACACTTTCAAAGGCTAAACAGATTGATTCAGAATACGATATAAGCGAATTTTCCTCTGGAATCAAAACTCCCCTTTATCTCTTCCCGTCGGTTTAAACCGACGGGAAAGACTAAGAAACTTCACCGCGCCGAATCCTCTCCACCTTCTCAAAAAACTCCAGCAATTCCTTAAACGAAAAGTACGTATTGCCCAACTTCGGCATATGCCCCATTTCGTTTTGGGCGAGCATGAGACCGCTGAACATCGTCCATAATTCTTCCGTCCAGGTTGCGGTGGTGCTGCTGCTCAGCAATGCGCCTACTTCCATGCCGTACGCGATCAAACGTGAATCTACCGTCTGGGCATTTGCTGACTGAGTGTCTGCTGACTGGGCGTCTGTCAATCCTTCCAAGTGTGTTTTCGTGTCCATTGTTTGTTGATTTTAAGTGTGAAAGAAAACCCTTGCATTGACTTTTTATATGATGCAGCAAAGCACTGAATTCTTGCGGAATGTACCCAACGCGCCAGGCGGGTAGATTACTCGTAAATTACCTGAGAACTTACCGACGGATTTATCTAAATTGCCCTTTCAACAAAACCGCTTTCCGCATGACACCCACTACCTCCAACCCGAAGATCCACGAGGGCCGCAACCTGAAACGCTTCCGCGAAATGCTCGGGATCAAGCAGGACGTCCTTGCCTTCGAGCTCGGCGACGAATGGAACCAGCAAAAGGTTTCTCTACTCGAACAAAGAGAAAAGATCGATTCCGACATATTGGAACAAGTTTCGGCGATTCTTAAAATCCCCGCTGACGCAATACGGAATTTTGATGAGGAACAAGTCGTGAATATCATTTCCAACACATTTCATAACAGTGCATTTGTAAATACGGGAAACACGCCCACATTCAACATTAATCCTCTTGAGGAAATAAGAAAGTTGCACGATGAAAAATTGGCACTTTATGAACGGATGTTGAAGGAGAAGGATGAGATGATGGGGAGGTTGGAGAAGTTGATTGGTGGTAATATCAAAGTCTGAATTGCTATGACTGAGGAGGAAAAATTTCAGGAATTAGAGAAGAAGATACTCTTCGGAATGCAAAAGACTTTTGAAAGTGTTCTTGAATTCAAAAGACAGAAAAATTCCGCACTAGTAGTAATGAGAGGCAACGAAATTGTAAAAATTAAGCCGGAGGATTTTCATACATTGAAAAGAAAAGACAATGAGATGAACATGCTGGAAAAATATAAAGAGGAGATCGTAAAACTTTGCAGAGCATACAATGTCAAAAGCTTATATGCATTTGGTTCTGTTTTGACAGATCGGTTTGATCGCGACAGCGATATTGATCTCATCGTTGACTTCACTCCGATGCAAGTCGAAGATTACGCGGACAACTATTTTGATTTCAAATTCTCATTGCAAGATGTTTTCAAACGCCCGGTTGATCTACTGGAAGAGAAAGCGATTAAAAATCCATATTTCCTGCAAAATATAAATCAGCAAAAGCAGCTTGTGTATGGACAATGAAATTAAAACATGGTTATACGACATGCTCAATGCAATAGCAGAAATCGAAAGCTTCTTTGCTGATCGACCAATGCTTTTCGCAAACTATCAAGCTGATTTGCGGACAAAACGCGCCGTCGAAAGAAACATTGAAATCATCGGCGAGGCAATGAACCGCATTATTAAGAAAGACAGCTCCATTCAAATCTCCAACTCTCGAAAGCTTGTCGATGTTCGAAATCGGATCATTCATGGTTATGATTCGGTTTCTGATGATGTTATTTGGGGGATTGTGGTGAGGCATTTGCCGGGATTGCGAGAAGAAATCCATTTACTCATATTAGAATAAAACATTAACGTATGGGTACGCGCTTACCTGACCTTCAATATTAAGTGCAGATTGGTATATGTACATTCTCAAAATATAGTATCGACCAATAGAATCGTCAAGCGCAATAGCTTTATTAATCCAATTCAATGCACGTCCATATTCATGTCTTGACAAATAAAGCTTAGATATCAAGTGGCATATATAATGCTTGGGACGCAAAATGGCTAGATCCTCAAACAATATTCGAGATTGATCATACTTGCGCTGGTCATAATAAATTAATGCCAATTTTTCCATCGCGTCGAAATGGACAAAGGTAATCTGCCCATTCGACATTACTTTTTGGAAATTCTCAATTGCAGCTAACGTATCCTTCATCGCGAGATGAGCGCGCCCAAGATAATAATACAATTCAGACGCACGATTTCCCATTCGCAAATCCCAGTTAACAGCACTGAGCACCGCCATGTGATCTCCTGCACTTAGATAGGCGAAGGCCAAATTACCCTTACTAATAATTGGGAGAGCCGGGGAAAGTTTTAAAACCCTATCTAAGTCACTTACCGCTCCCCAATAATCGTAAGTTGAGAAAAGACGCATATTTCCCCGTCTAAGGAAGGCCAGAGAATTCGATGGTTGTAGCAGTATAGCTTGATTATAATCCTTGGATGCTCCCACAATATCGTCAAGCTCTTCCTTGATTCTACCCCTGTCAACATATGAGTCAGCGTTCTTCGGTGATATACTAATTGCGTAAGTCAAATCATCCAAAGCTTCTTCACTCTTCCCCATAGAATTCAAAATTGAAGCTCGGCCACGATATGCTTCGACAGAAGGCTCCTTTTGAATAGCTTTCTTAAACTCTTTTAATGCATTTTTATCTTGCTCCAATTTTCGATAACAAAATGCTCTTTCAACATTTATACTGGCTGATTTCGGATTAAGCACTTGTGCAGAGTCTAACGACTGCAACGCTAAATCATATTCTCTGTAAGTACGATGAACAGATGCCTTAATTTGATAAGCAGCAGATAACCACCTTATGGACGAGGTATCCTTCGACATACCTTTCGATAGAGACGTTAATTTATGTTCAACCCTTTCCCTTATTATAGCTGTATCAAAGTCCGCTATCGCCTCTTTTAGACCTAAATCCACCTTTACAATTGCTCGCAAAGCGTATATTGATGTTCTTGGCTCCAATTTTATTGCATAATTAAGATCTGCAAGTGCCGGGAATAAGTCGTTATTGTCAAAATTTAAGCTAGCCCTTTGAACGCGCGCATTAACATTTTTAGGATTACAAGCAACTGCTTGATTTGCACTATGTAATGCTGAATTCGCTTTTTTAAGCATCTCGAAAAGATAACTTTTCTCTACAAAGCTATCTGATTGTTCAACATCAGATAGTGTAGTATCAACAACATATAAATCCGGATTCGCTAATCCGACTTTAAAATTATAAACAGTGAGTAGCCAAGAATCAAACCGCTTTTCCTTAATATGAAAATTACCTAGTTCCATATCAGACGGGGTAAGACCTTTTTGATATACTACCTCAGTACTAACAAGATTTGAATTTCCCCCTGCAAGATTTATTAGCGCTTTACTAGCATTACTTTTAAAACATATGTCTCCTTCTGCGCAAGTTTCACGTAAATTCTGGATACTTCCCCATAGTGTCACATCAGCATTGTACTTACTTTGCAAAGCATCGGACTCTTTTGATGATTGTGGTGCATCTGTGACATATATCGCCTTGATTGGCAATCGTCCCTGTTCTGCATTATGATTTATTCTAGAAACAAGAAATTGGCCAAAACAGTTAGTAGGATGGAGAGAGTCAAAATTCTCAAACCGAGTAACTAATACAAAAAGAGAATCTCTACCATTGTTTAACGAGAAATTAGGAAACTGCTCTTTGTCTTTAGGCAGCAAAGGTGTCAATCGTTCAAAAAGGGCTAGTGAAGAGTCAAGGTTTGCTAGAAAACCAAGAAGTAGCGATATGGCGATTACAAATCGTTTAGGATATGCTCTAATCCATCTTAAAGTATTGGTAAAATTTAGTGGTCCGATTCTCAAATTATACTGGACAAAATGATTAAATCGAATTTAGCAAGAATCTTCTAATTATTAAAGACCATGGTATTCTTCATTTCTGATTTTAAGTTTTAAAATATGGTCTTACATTTCTTTATATCGAAGAGTATTCTACCCTGATATTTTTTAAATACGACCTGCCAGATTTTTTTTATGGAAAGTCTTGACACTTAGAGCGTATGTGGTATTTCGATTACCTCCACTCCAACTCAACCCCGTCCCCCTTCAAAAACTCCTGAAACCCTTTCAATAATTTAGCATTCTTCCGCACAACCCGCGGCGCAACCCGCTCCCCAGAAGCAAACTTCACCAGCAACCCCACAGCCTCCCCAATGCTCCATTCCACGGGATGCAGGCGGTAGCAGCCATTCGTAATATGCGTAGTCCCAATATTCTTATTTGCCGACAGCAGGTTTTCCATGCATATGGGGATGAGCGCACCGAGCGTACGACGCCCGGCGGGATTTGGAAAGGAAGGGATGCGAAATCGATGTAATTGTCTCCGGCGCTACTTTGGGAGAATTAAGCTTGCTGCTTAGAAAAGGAAAAGAAACCTTCAAAGCTTAAATCTTCATCAAGCTTCTCCCAATGAATTCCGAAAGGAGATAATTCGTAGCTTTCCCTTTCATCGCTAGACGCATTTAATAATCTCGGGAACCACTTTAAAGGATGGCTGCGCTCTTCACCAGATACGGTTTGGATAAATATATGATCATCTCTGAACCAAACTTTTTTTATTTCAATTTCCATGATACTCTTTCCATTTAGCAATGATGACTTCCTTGTTTTCTTCGATTAGAGATTCTGCTAAACTAATATCTTTCCTCTTTATACCTTTATTATCTACCAGTTTAACAGGATCTACCTCAAACTTTGCCTCACCGTCTGCATTCTTAACATGAACATGAATCGGTAAGTGCTCATTGGAATAAAAATAGAACCTCAGACCAAAAATTATAAATAATGTAGGCATATCGTCTTTTTATATTTTAACAATCTATGAGTATTTTATTTAATTCATTTCACCTTTTCCACTCCAACTCAACCCCTTCCCCCTTCAAAAACTCCTGAAACCCTTTTAACATTTCACTCTTCTCCCGCACCCTCCGCGGCGCAACCCCCTTCCCAAAAGCAAACTTCACCAGCAACCCCACAGCCTCCCCAATGCTCCATTCCACCGGATGCAGGCGGTAACAGCCATTGGTAATGTGCGTAGTCCCGATATTCTTATTAGCCGGAAGCAAATTTTCCATGCGTATGGGGATGAGCGCACCTAATGGAATTTGGAATGGCAGCGATGCGAAATCGATGTAATTGTCGCCGGCGCTGCTGGGGTGGAGGTCGATGTGGTAGTAGCCTACACCTACGCTGTCGTGGAATTCGGCGGATTTGTCTTTTGGGCATGGGGCGCCGTTTGCGACGGCCATTTCGCGGTTTGCGGCTCCTACGTGTTCTTCTTTGATGGTGAAAACGGCTTTGATGCGGCGGGATTCGCGGACGTACGGGTATTTGGCTAGGCCGTCTTCGGTGCCCATGATGTCTTTCCGGAAACGGATTCCCGGCCAGCCTTTGCCGCCGTCGGGGCGCGGGGCTTCGGTTTGCAGCCAGTAGAGCAGCGACAGGCTCAGCTGCTTGGCTCTGGCTACGTGTTTTTCAAAATCCTTTTCACTGGCCCCGATCAGGTTTCCGAGGAAATAGTCGTTTTGCGGCCAGTTTACGATCGTGATGTCGCCTTTGTAAGTGCCGGGGACGAAATTGGCTTTGCTGATCATGCGGCGGTAATTCCAGAGGTTCAGCTTGTCGCCAGTCGCGATTCCCTCGGGATGAAAGCCCAGCTCTTTTGGTTCGAGGGTTTTGGGATTGGAATACGAAAGTCCCAGCAACTTACCTGACCACGGTTTCGCCATTTTCGGCACGTAATTCTTCCAGAACTCATATTCCGCCGGCTTTTCGATCACATGGTTGTCGCCGGGCTGGTAATCCATTGCGAAGCAGACGGTGAATGACTGTACGTTATCCGCATTTCCTTTTTCAGGTGCGTGAAGCTCGTTCGTTTCAGCCTTTGATTCCGTGCCCGTCACAAATTCGGTTCCGGTCATAGGCAGCAGGTCGCCGAGCTCGGTAGCGTCCACAAAGTAAGGTGCCGAGAGTGTGTAGCGATTTTTCGTTTTTTTATTCAAAACCACCAAAGACTGCACGCGGCTACCAACCACTTTCGCCGAAATGGCTTTGTGTTCCAAAAGCAATGTCAGCTTACCGGTACTGAGGTAAGGTGCCAGCATTTCGGTCAAAACGGCCACAGCAACGCGTGGTTCGTGGCAAAGCCGGGACACAGCTCCGTCGCCGGGATTCAGGTTTTTGCGGCTGCGGGCTTCTTCGGTGAGCGGGTAATGCTTTTTGTAATACTCCCGCACATTGTTCCGAAACTCGCGGTACACCTTCGTGCAGCCATGCGTTTCGATCCACTGATGCTCGTCGGGCGGTACACCCTGCTGCGAAACCTGCCCGCCAATCCAGTCGGTTTCCTCCGTCAGGATCACAGATACGCCATTCCGCAATGCAGCCAACGCCGCCGCGCAGCCGCCAAGTCCGCCGCCGGCAATGACGAGGTCGGCAGTAAGTGTTTCCCGCGAGCGATTTTCACGCAAAAAAGGCCCGGAGTTTGCATCCGGACCTTCTGATATGTTATTAACAAGTGCACCACCTAATGTGATACTTCCTAAAAAATTACGACGCTTCATATATTAGCTATATCGTTTTGTCATTCCATTTACCTTTTTGTCATGCTAAGCTGGCCTTTGTCATGCTGAGCGCAGTCGAAGCACGTTACTTCCCAGCAGCGTGCTTCGACTGCGCTCAGCATGACAAATGGGTTTGCTCACTTTGACAAGTTACACCTTCCCCATCACATACATCTCCGTCATCGTCGGCGAGGGCACTCCACCTTCTTTTTCCAACGTGATCGCGAATGCGGCGGAGCCAGGTTTAGTATTTTTCATTTTCAGAACCTTGCCAGTAAACTGATTGTCAATCACCCCGATATCCATCGGCGCAGCTTCGCCATTTACAATGCTCCAAAGCTGGTATTGCTTTCCGGAGGGAGCTGCGGGAAGATTTTGTACGTCAATAAGAACCTCATTCGTTTTCTGGTTCCAGAATGCGGATACTGAGCTCTGAGGCGACTTTTCCAGTCCCGCCAGGTGAATGGTTTTGTATTCAGGATTGCGGTAGAGTGTCGCCAGTGCCTGGTTATATTCCAGACTTGACTTCATATCTGCCATTTCCGTTTTCATTCCACTCATTTCCGACGCCAGCTGCTCACTACTGCCTTTATATTCAGTCATTTGAACGGCTGACCATCCCGCCAAAATCGCCAGTACCACCGCGGCAGCAACCGATATTTTGGCCCAAAGCGGCGTTACTTCTCGTGTTTCAACCTGATCAAATACGTTGTCTATAATTTTGGGTTCCGCACGTACAGGCTCAATGGTACCCGCAGGCTCTGTTCCGCTGATGGTCTCAACATAAGCAGCCGTCTGATCGCCAGCCTGTATTTCATCATTTATTTCCTGAGCTGCGTCAAAACTCATTTTAGCAAAAAGCGATTCCTTCAACGAAGCTGGAGGAGCGGTTTGATGTTTCAGTGCGTATTCTTCCAAAGCACTTTCTGTACGCAACAGCTCTTCTTTTATCTCAGGGTAAATATGAGACATACACTCCACCTCCTGCTTTTCCTGAGAAGAAACAGTGCCCAATACATATTCCTCTAATATACCGGACTCTATGTAGGCTTGGATATTCATACTGCAAAGTATTGTTTTAACTCTTGTAATGCTGTTCGGATCCTCGATTTCACCGTCCCGAGAGGGATGCTGAGCTCTTCTGAAATTTCTTCATGGGTATAGCCCTGAAAATAGGCCATATCAATGAGAATTTTTCTTTCGGGCCTGAGCATATTAATGATTGCCTTCATTTCCGAACTGGAATTCTGTGATTCCTCGTACACATCCCGCTCATTCAGGGCGGCTTTGTCTTCGATATCATCCATTACCGGCTTCCTCCCTTCCGCTCTGACCGCGTCTATTGCACCGTTTCGGGCAATGTTCATGATCCAGGTAAACAGCCGTCCTTTTTCGGGATTATAGGAAGCGATATTCTTCCATATCTTCAAAAAAGACTCCTGCAATACATCTGCGGCCCTTTCCTCGTCTCTTAAGGTTTTGGAAATGATATTAAACAAAGCTCCTGAGTAATGGTCGTACAGGAATTCAAATGCGGTCCGCTCGTTTCTTTTAAGAGCTAGCACCAATTCCTCTTCCGAGTATTTTACCTTGCTGGTAGCCAAGAGTTGCTTAACATTTAATTGTAAATTACTTACTGGCAATCTAATAAAATTTCCGTAGAACCAGTCACCGCTATTCCAATAAATTGTTTCTCTCTGAATCCATGAGGAAACCAGCAAAATGGGTAGTGGCAGAGGTCGTCGCGATAGCGTGTTTGTGATCATCGTTTAGTGTGGTTTTAGGTATATACGCCCATCACACCGGATTGGATCAAACCCTTATTTGGATTGGAATCTGAAATCTATTTTCTGAGTTTTTCTACCCGCCAGAGTGTCAGGAAGATGAAGAAAGCCATCAGGCTGAGGAGATAAATGACGTTACGGGAGTCGAGAAGACCTTTTCCGAGAGCCAGATATTGCTGATCCAATGCAGCCCAGGAAAAAAAAGCAGCAAATGCGCCCGATCCGAAAAGTGCTGAAACTGCGCCAAAGCCAACATACCAGATAAACGCCAGAAACACGCCGAGTATGAATGCAACGATCTGATTATCGTTCAGGGAAGACGACCATAATCCCATGGAAACGAGCACCCCACTGAGTAATAACAGCCCGATATAAGATCCGAAAACTGCCGCCGAATCCACATTCCCAACCGGATTGCCCAGCTCATAAACGCTGTAATAATAAAGGACCGTCGGCAGTAAGGTGAGCAGTACCAAAACCCAATTTGCAAGAAACTTCCCGATCACAAGCTCGTAATCGTGGAGCGGCTTGGTCAACAACAATTCCAGCGTCCCATTCCTCGATTCTTCGGCCAGCGAGCGCATGGTAATTGCCGGGATCAGAAAAATGAGTACATATGGTGCCAGACTGAAAAATGACCCCAGATCGGCGTAACCGTAGTCGAGAATATTGGATTCGGGAAAAACCCATACGATCAGTCCGATAGCAGTCAGAAAAACCGCCATCACGATGTAGGCTATCAAAGAGTTGAAAAAACTGCCAATCTCTTTTCGGAAAATTGCTAACACTTTCTGGTTATTTAAACAGACAAATCGTAACCGCCATCATTCAAAAACAGGCTTCTCACGGCGGATAATCGCAGCTATTATTAAGGAAACAATGAAGCCCATAATCAGGTAACCCAAAACGCCCATTACAAAAACGACTCCGGGCGACATAAATTTTTGCGACAGCTCCATGGCCTGATCAATTTGCGAATCGTCCATTCCACGCCTTTCCATATCTTCCCGCACCTGATCCATTCCGCTCGAAAGCAATGTATTATCAATGAACTGAATGTAAAACATCGTAAATGCGGAGCTCAGCAATCCCATAATGGCGGATAGCAGCGACCCAAGTCCCAGACCTTCTCCATAAGACATAAAGCCTTTATTCTGCTGCCTGAAATCCTTCATTGCCAGCACAATAGCAACGACCATAAAGACGAAAGACAAGGATGAAAGTATCTTATTTTGTGAAAGTCCGGCCACATTGATGATCGTGGAATATACCATGATCACAACCGAAGCCACCACTCCGTACTTAAGTGCAACGCGTGCGGTAGATGTTTTTTCTTCCATTCTGAATTTCTGTTGAGAATTGATAGGTTAGGAGTAATCTAAATTTAGGGTTTATTTCCAAATACGCTGTAATCCTGCTTCCTGAAAATCAGCGAAATAACGAGAATGGGTATGATTGCCATGACTGTTTTCTTGCTTACCTCATCCATGATAATCCCGGATGGCTGCATGTTTCCTACCTCATTAAACATCTTTTGAAACTCCGCATTTCCAATGTTCTTCACCAGCTCCGCCCTGCCGTTCAGCATGAGCGTTTTCATTTGGGCAATGTATTCTGTAAAAATGGCGGGATCCATGTACGTGACAAAAAAGTAGATGAGCCAGCCGGCAATGAGCGAACCAAATGTATTGACTACATAACCGATCGTTAATGCCTCCCAAATATGCAAAAACCCATTGCCTACTTTCTTGCGGTAATACCAGCAGGCAAATGCGATCAGGATAATATGGATCCCGAAATCCAGGATCTTGTTATTGCCGAGCGGCACAATGCCGATCAGGTACAATCCGATAAAAAACACAAAAACCAGCACGCCGGTCAGCAGGCCGAAAAGCAGGGAAACTTTTAAAAGGGGTTTATTAAAATATTCTATAATCGCATTCATGAATACCACTCTGTTTTTCCATTATTGATCACACCACACACTTTTCCTTTCAGCCTTTTTCCCAAAAATGGTGTATTCTTTGATTTGGAGTAGCTTTTATTAAAATCCCATTCGGTTTCAGGCTCGAAGAATGTCAGGTTCGCATTTGCACCGACCTCAATCCGCGCTTCATTAAGCCTCAGAATATGGCGAGGCGCGGAAGTCAGCTTTTCGACGATATTTTCAAGTTTTAATCCACTGTGCATAACCGAAAGTGAAAATGCCGTTTCTAACCCGGTCATGCCAAAATCGGCATGGTCGAATTCGAGGTTTTTACTTTCTTCATCATGCGGGCTATGGTCGGAAACAATCACGTCGATCGTCCCATCGGCGAGGCCTTTTCGCAATGCTTCTAAGTCAGATGCCGAGCGGAATGGCGGATTTACTTTCAGGTTTGTATCAAAATCAATGAGATCCGTATCCTCGAATGCAAGCTGATGTGCGGCAATGTCGCACGAAACGGGCAATCCTTTCTCTTTGGCTACGCGGATCAGATCGACCGCCGCTGCTGTGGAAATCAGCGAAATATGCAGGACCGGCGCGTCGGAATGGTATAAGCTTTTTTCCAATGCATATTCAAGCAATTTAAGATCACGTGTCAGCATCATTTCCTCAGCCAGGGCAGGCATTCCTTTCATCCCGATCAACGTACTGGTAATGCCCTCATGCATTTGTCCGTAAAGTGTCAGCTGCCTGTCTTCCGGCCGGTTCATGAGCAGCGCATTGAGCGGCTGCAGATACAAGATTGTTTTCAGAAAAAGGTCTGTGTTCTGTACCGGATGTTCGCCATCGGTAAATGCAACGGCGCCGGCTTCATGCAGATCGATCATTTCCGTAAAATCCTCCCCTTCCGCCTTCTTAGTAACCGCCGCAGCGACATGCAGCTTCACCAACCCGCCAGTACCGGATTGGCGAATGTAATTGAGCGTGTCTTTGCTGTGAACTACGGGCTGGGTATTTGGCAATAATACGATTTCAGTAAAACCGCCATGGCCGGCCGCCTCGCGAACGGAGGTAAGGTCTTCTTTGTGTTCAAAACCAGGGTCACGGGACGCCACACGCATATCGACCCAGCCGGACGAAACGCATAGGTCGGTACCTTCTTTAATCTCTGCTTCTCCTACTTCCAACCCCTCTCCAATTTCTTTAATTCTCCCATCCTCAATCAGCAAATCCTTACGCTGATTGTGAAATGAAGACTTTTTATCAATGATTCGTACGGAACGGATTAACAATTTCATGTTTGTTTTTAACTAATGCCCGGAGCCTAAACGAAAACCGGTTTCAAAAAAAAAGCTCCAAATGGAGCTTAAACTTTATATCAGGCACCTATAAATTTTTGGTAGTCTTCTGCGGATAAAAGACCATCTTCGTCGCCTGGGTTAGTAAGACTGATCTTCACCATCCAGCCGCGTCCGTAAGGGTCTGTATTAACAAGTTCTGGCTCGCCGTCAAGTTCTTCATTCACTTCAAGTACTGTACCCGGAACCGGGATGAAAAGATCAGAAACCGTCTTCACTGCCTCAACCGAACCAAAAATCTCGCCTTTTTCAAGTGCATCCCCTACCGTATTGATATCCACATACACGATATCGCCCAATTCGTTCTGCGCATGTTCCGTAATTCCAATGGTTGCGATATCTCCGTCGATACGGATCCATTCGTGATCTTCTGTGTATTTCAATTCTGACGGAAAATTCATGATTTAATCAGGTAAGTTTTATACATCTTTGAAGCGCAAATTACAGGATGTACCTTGTATTTTCCAAATCAAATATTATTCAGCGAGATTGAACTTCAACTGGATCCCGCCGGAGGTACTGGCCCTGTAAAACGAGTTGGAAACGAGCGGATCGTTGAAGGTCCGGTCAAAATAGAATTGAATGCTTAACCTGTTATTAACCATATAGTTAATGGTAGGTCGCAACTGGAAATTGATGTTACCAGCGATCGGAATGTTTTCTCCGTCGAATTTGCGCTGAATAGACCTGGTATCGCGGAAAGTTAGCCCCAGCTGCATGGTCATATCATTTTTCAGTTTCTTTTTAACGCCGTTGATCTTAAATGGAATTGCCACATTGTTTTTGGTAAAACCAATATTCACCGTCACATCCTGATTAAAAAGTTCAGCTACCTGCGAATTGGAAAGGTTCAATGCAATGGTGCGATCCCGGTTGTATTCTATCCGGGCCGTCACTCTGCTTTGCGTTCGGAATTCAACACCCACCAGCGGCTGGAATTTTTCTGATAATGTGATGGTACTCATCGAGAAAACCGGAATGTACTGACCCAAATCATTCAGTCTGGAAGATAATGGGTATCCGGTAACCGCCAGGTTCACATAAAGTGCCTCATAATCCAGCGATGAAGTGAAGTTACCCACACTGTAATTCGACATGTATTTGTGTTTCAATGTAAAAGAACTGAACATTCTCTTAAACATCGGCAACTGAGACAAACCATTATAACTCAGATCCCAGTTAGGCATCGGGAATTTAAGGAACGGATTGGTACGGACTGTATTCGGATCTTTACCGGTATAAGCCGCAAAGAACGAAGATATCAGTACATCCTGAGAAGTTTCATTGTACTCTCCGCCACTTTGATTTTCAGCATTCAGACGGTCGCGGAGAATGGCGCGATAAGCTCTGAATTTATCAAAAACCGGAGAAGAATTATCGCGTCTCATTTTGGCAAATGCAGTCCGGAACGACATGAACGACATACTGAACTGTCCGTTACGTAATGGGCTTTGAGACACAAAACCTCCGGTTGTATCGGGCCGGTAAAATTCCTGATAAGCGTCTTGTCTTGTCAACCGCGCCTCAATGATCAGCCTGAAATCTTTAAAAGGTTCGAGCGTCGTATTGGCAGAAAAGTTCTTCGAGATCGTCTGCTGGAAAGGCATATTTTGCTCCCTACTTGTGGTGATCCAGCCTTTTTCCGCCGCTTTGATCTGGAAGTTTCTGTCTTGCTGCCCTAATACAAATGGAAGTCCGGGCGCATTCGCATTATCAAGTCCAAAATATTTAGGTGCCCGCAAATACCCTGGCAAAGCCGTAGTTTCCAAAACCGAATAGCTGACATTAATTCCCCGGACGGTCATTAACATGCGCGTCACATTTTTGAGAATGTCGGTTGTCCGCATATCAATGTCCTCAATATCACCCGGGCTTCTCGCAAAATTCTTACGTGCAGCCGAAGGTGTGTTGGCAAATTTCAGATAGCGCAATTTATTGTAAAGCAATACAAAATCCACCTTCCCGGTTACCCCGCGTTCGCGGCTGTTACGGATGATATCTCCAAATGGAAGTCCCAACGTATCTTTCAGGCCCAATGCATTCGCCTGATATTGGTATGCGACCGAATGCTTGTAATCGGCGGTCATCCAGTCTACCAGAGGTATTTTATCCAGAGGTAAACGATATGTCAGGTCAATCTTCTGATCAAAATTCTTGATCCTTCCCAGTTTTTTAAAATTGGTCCAAAGCGAATCCTTTTTCTCACCCGAGTTAATATCCCCCATGGGCTCATCGATGATCGAGTTGGCCGCTGCGTTGTAGGTCAATGTCATATTTCTGGTCAGGTTCCAGCCGAAATCGTAATAGCGGTTAAACCAGAAATACTTTTCGTATAATGGTTGAATACCGTCCGTCGTCAAATCCGCATTACGCAACTGTGTTTTGAGGAAACGCCTATCCACGTCCGTCCGAAGCTGGATCATGTTCGGCATCAGCGTGAGGTTAATGTCCTTGATCAGCTCCGTCCAGCGGCTGGTGGATTTCCAGTTTTTGAATGGCTCAAAAGGTTTCGGCTGACTGGCGTATACATACGATATTCCGCCTTTATACATGCGCTGATTATATTCCTGTGTCAGCACATTCCTCCGCTTGTCGTCGCTGAAAGCATAAGTAAATGCAAAGTTCTCGAAGTCATAAATATGGCTTTTGGCACCCGGCTTCGTTTTCATTTTCCTCACATTGGAGAAGTTGAATCCGCGTTTCACCGCATTTTCCTCCACCATTCGCCGATAGCCGTCCCGTTCTTCATCAGACAAAAGATTATCCAGTGACGTGCTCAATGGCGTATCCGGATCGAGCGGATTAAAGTGCGGCTTTACATTTCGCCTGTCGTAACTCACAAACAGCGGGATACTGAAACCCCATGAGGCAGGCAGCAATTTATCCAGGGCGATATTTGATGAAAACCCATATTCCTGGGTGAAATTCCGCGAACGCTCGCCAATTCTCTGCTGAACACTTCCAAAACCAAATGTCTCAATCCGGCCAGACGCGGTAACTGTCGCAAAGTCGGCAAGCTTCGCATTCACCTGAGCGACGGCTGCAATTCCGCCGGTGTCGTCAAAACCTTCCACGTGCATTTCGTCCACCCAAATGCAAAATGATTTCGGACGCTCGTCAACCGATTTCGGGTTTCGCATCCCGATCATCATCACCCGAACCGAACTCAGATCGGGGTTACCAACTATCGTAAGTTTATATTTACCGTCAGCGGTAGTAATCGTATATGGTACACTCAGGTTCCTGTCGATTTGCCTGTTACGCAGCGATTTCGCTTCGATCAGGTCGTCCAGAGCAATGTTAATTTCATTTCCCTCCGGCCAGATCTCCGTATCACGTGTGGCCGTCGGCCTGGTCGCCTGCAAGCTTGACAGGTCAATTTCGTAGTAGTTTTGGGTAAGGTCCGTACCAATCCGCATAAATGCGCCCACCATTCCATCTTCACTCTGCTCGTTCTGCATGTGCACGTACATACGCAGTCGTTTGCGGAAAAGCAGGTCGAGATTTACATTCTTGAAAACGGCCCTAGAATCGCCATCTCTCAAATCCGTCACACACAAACTCATTGACTGCTCATTGAGCAATAAAGGCGGCCTCTGAGTATTATCCTGATCGCGTATCCAGCCTGGTGGGATCTGGTAGACATATTTGTTCGTGCTGCCAGGTTGCGGTTTATCACTATTTTCCTCAATACTAACCGTCCCGACCGTAAATTTCGCATCATAAGGTTCCGGAACTTCCTGCAAACCGGGTGCATCCAGATTGGCAGTGTATTTCCGGTATTGCTGACCAACCATTTGTAATTGGGCAAACCTTAAAACAACCGGCTGCTGAAAATCGGTGAGGTACATGCGCATGAAACGAATGGATTTGAACCCATTCATATTCCCGATAACTCCCGAAAATTCTTTGATCGGTACCCGGAACAAATACCAGTTTTGTCCCGCAGTAACTGTTTTATCTACAATATATCCATTACCGATCGCCAGCTGGTTCGGTTTAAGGTCAATTTCATATTCGTAATACGACTCATTATCATTGATCGTATTGTCGACATTCATATCCTCGCCATCAGGTACATTGGTGGATGCCGGTGTTACATCGGTAGCTCTTCCCTGACTTTCGGGCGAGTTGTTCTCCATTCCAATGTAATTCTTGTAGCGTTCGAGGACTTTCAGGTTTGCGCTGTCCAGCTCCTCCCCGAGGAAGAATTTAAAGTCATCGCCCGAAGGATCTGATAGTATTCTGTCTCTCGCAGCCGGTGTTAAATTAGCTGGCAGCCGGTCAAGATATTGTTTAAAAAATGCCCGTTCCTCCGCATTTGTCAACCCATCCAAACCAACATCCTGTTTTTCCCGCGCCCCCGGTTCATTACTAAATGCGTTGATCAGGTATTGCGACTTGGTAGCATAGCCCCAGGCGGTAGAATCTACATTGACCCCAACCTGCTTCGGCACCAACGGAAGTCCGTTTTCAAAGTTGTAGCGTTCATCGGGGATCACATCCTCGGATATATCCCCCAGGTTAAATACCAGCTTTCCACCCGTAGTATTAGGTCTGTTTTCAAAACCGTCCCGCACCTGGCCGCGGGTAGCATCGTTTATAAATGGATCCAGCATCCAGAATTCAATGCTCTCAATATTCGCATTATCAAAGTCATTATCCGAAGTAATCGCGCGGCTTAATGCGCCGAAGTTCTGCCTCGGAATTTTAAGACGACCGTCCGAACTCAGATCAGTATTGTAGTTGTACATCCCTCTCTCACTCGGATAGTAGGCGATATCTAAAACCTGCTGAGGATATGTTACCAAACCTGCGATGGCACGGTTCGGGAAAATCTCATTTGGAAGGAACAAACGCTCATAAAAGTTTTCACGGTCGCTCTCCTCGAAATTAGCCGGCGGCTGATAACCTCCGCCCAGTCCCTGCGCCCCGCCAAAGATGTTGTCGACGGTATAGGCGGAAATTTTAGCACGCTTATAACCGAAATTCAATGTTTTTCCATCCAGCCCGTCACGGAATTTCGTTGGCACGGATGCCAATCTCCATTTCTGTGGCTGGCGGGCGAGATCGTAAATGGTTCTGGTAGCTTCGAAGTCATCAACCAGCGATCGGTTTCTTACATCTTTTGAAACGCCAGGCAGCATTTTGGCGAATTCACCTTTAAACTGAATGCTCGACATTTCCTTCGTCTGGATCAATGGTAATGCATCGAGCCACCTCGTCAGAAATGGCACGTCCTTCCGGAAATTCATATCGAACCCGAGGATCGTATTGTTCACCGGTTCGTTGCCGATCGAAACGCGGGATAAAAATCCGGCAGTACGTTCACGGTATTTCATTGCGGTAAAACCCATGCTGAAATCCCTGTTGAACACATAGTCGAGCCGGGTTCCGAGAAGCGAGCGGATCTGGTTCTGGAACATATCCGGACGTTCGTATTCGATCACAATTTCCCTCCCCGAATTCAGCACACTGCTGTTCAGCAGACGTACGCGGCCTATCTGCGCCTCAACAATGTAATCCGAACCGGGCGAAAGCGGCACACCGCCCGAAGTAACCGTTACGGAGGTTTCGAGTACGCCAAAAGGCAACTGTACTTCCGCCCCGCCACTGGATTGATAAGATCCTTTGATAAAAAACTTATTGCGCTCCGTAACCTGTTGCGCGTCGATCATGGTGGTCCGGTACAGTTCATTGAACACATATTTGTTCCTGAACTGATCCTCCCCTGCTCCGAATTTCCTGGACAGGTTGCTGCCAAATGGTTCGAGTACCGGGAAAATAATGCGGCCGGTCTTACTATCCATTGTAATGCCCTCCACAAAGTCAAAATTGCCATCCGGCTGCAGATCGTTCACCGGGTTCAGCCGGTCCAGACCTGCCAGGCGGATTAACGGAACGTTGGCAATGCTGCTTTCCTGCAAATTGGGGTTATCGATACCTGTCTGGTCATCTTTGTAAATAATCCGTAGTTGAAAGCCCTGCTTATCAATCTGGCTGGTCCCCAGCGAGTAAATGTTTTTCATCATCAAATCCCACATCGGAAGCTTTGTGTTGTTCCGGATGGTCGACGATTTAAGCAGTTTCAATGCGATTACTTCATTGTCTTTTCTGGCCTGGTAGTCTTCGGTAAGTTCACCCACCTTAAATGCGCGGCCATTAAGCGTATATTCGTAGGAAACGGCGAGCACTTCATCATTCCGCAATGCATTGGTCAGCGAGATATATCCCAATTGCGGATGAAATGTGTAATCACGGTCCGCTATAAGCCTTTTAGATCCGCGAAGCAATTCATAATCCACCGTCTTTTCAAGGCCGAGACCGGTAATAACACTATTTGTATTATCCACCTGCCTGAATGCATCGTTGGAAGTCAGGGTTCGATATAAACCGTTTGCAGCATTGTCTGCCGGCGAAGTAGAGCGGATGGGTTGAAGGTTGGGATTCGCAGCTTTATACGGTGCCGGTTCGCCGAGATCAGTAAAACCGACGACATTCCTCAGCGACTCGGTGGTAGTTGTACGGTTAGTCACGTACACTTCCAGCCTTGTAATGGTTACACCTGACGTGATCGTGGGGGTATTTTGTAATGAACTTTCGAATTTATTTCTAAAATATTGAGAAAGGAAAAAGTTGCGGTTTTCATCATAAGTATCGGCCCGCAGCTCGAAATCCCGGTTCTGTGCTCCGCCTCTCAGTACCATCCGTTCTTTACTGGATTTTTGCTGGGAAGCCACGAATGTTGCACTCAATCTACCGAACTGGAAATCTGTTTTTAAACCAAACAAATTTTGAACGCCGGGAATCAACTGACTATTGATAGCCCAATTGATATTCCCCGCCTCAATTTTGCGGATGAAGCTCTCTTCGGGATTCTTATAGTTCAGCTTGATCGCATTCTCGAAATTGAAGTTTGCCTTGGTATCGAAATTGGTCTGAAACCCGAGCTGATCTCCAAGTTTTGCATCAAAGTTGATACTGATCTGCTCGTTAAATATAAACTGCGTATTCCGGCGCTGACGGATCGGGATGGACGGGTTGTCCAGAAACTGGTGCATTAAGCCCAGATCCAGCGATACGAAACCGGTAGGTTTGAAATTGACAAAATCATCGCCGAGCAGTTTTGACAGCGCAGGTGGGATATCCAGTTTTGGTAAAAGCCCTCTCGCACCCATTGCGCTTTTTCCATCCTGCCTTCCTGCGTATTCCCGCAACAGACTTTTAAAAGCACGGTCTTCCTGAATTTTGTCATATGTCTCCAGACTCATACGCTCAGGAGCGCGGAAGTTCAGATTGCCATTAGGCGTCTGGATTTTTTCCGACACGGCGACTTTCCCCGCACTGTCCAGCATAATGGTCGTGGAAATGTTGGCTGGGTCGCGAAGGTATAATGGAGAACGGGGTCGCGGCTCGGCGATCCTGTTAGAATAGAAATCTTTCCAGCGCATGATGAGCTGGCTACCGGAACGGTCCAGATTTCTTCTAATGGTATCCTCGGGAATGGTGTCCGCCAGCAGCGCCCATTCCTGAGCTTGCTGTGAGTACGGTTCATTCCCATCAACCGAAACGTTGGCCAACAATGCCGCCGCGGCCGAGATGCTTACTACCTTGAAAAGAAAAGAGTAAATCGCTGATGACAAGGTAATGTACTTATTTAGAGAAGGTTGTATTTACACTCAAAGCCGTCCGAACGATTTTCTTATCGTAAAGTTTTACATCAAATATCATTGCGGTCCCTATTAGCGAAGTGCCAGCTTAATCAGGTTTTCAACAGTAATAGCCTGTCCTTCACGTTTAAGAATGGTATCCACACTTTTCTCCGCAGTTGGTTTTGGGATACCCAGTGTCACCAATGCAGCTAATGCTTCACTTCTTATTGTGCCGGAAGATGTTTCTGAGGACTTTGGACCTGTTGAGACCAGCTCTTCCTTACGAATTTTGTCTTTTAATTCCAGGATTACGCGTTGAGCAGTTTTTGATCCGATACCTTTTATAGATTGTATCAGACGCAGGTCTTCGTCTATAATGCCTTGTCTGATTTCGGAAGAAGAAAGTGATGAAAGCATAACCAATGCTGTTGACGGCCCGATCCCTGAAATACTCGTAAGATCAAGAAACAGCCTTTTTTCATCATTTCCCCAAAACCCGTAAAGGACATGAGCGTCCTCCCGTATACTCAGGAACGTTACCAGCTTGCAACGTTCACCTACATCCGGGAGGGAAGTATAGGTTTGTAAAGAAATTTTAACTTCATAGCCTACTCCATTGACATCAATAATGGCGTATGCCGGATCTTTGTAAGCTACAGTTCCGTTAACGTAGGCAATCATAGAAATAGTATGTGTGTTTGTGACTCTTGTTTATTAGGTCGAAATGATGAGTTTTTGGCCAGGTTTAATGGAGTTTCCTCTAATCCTGTTACGTTTTTTCAACTGCCCGATTTCCAGACCATATCGTTGCGAAATGATCCATAATGTATCCCCTCTCTGTACCGTGTGATATTTCTTTCTGACGTGCCTGTCTTTGTTAGCAACGGGTTCGTCGGCACGATATGATGCCAGTACAACCCTTGTGTTTGGCGCTGCAACTTTTACTTCTTTGTAAACAACCAGTCGCTGCCCGCGTTGAATGTTATTTCTCCGGATGTGGTTCCATCTCCTCAATTCCGCCACACTCACATGGTAACGTCTCGCAATAGCCCCTAAGTTTTCGCCGCGGCGGACGGTATGTAAAGATTTTTTAGTTTTAGTCGAACTTCTCGACGTTACGACCTGCTCCGTTTCCGAATCGTGTTCATCATCCTCTACACCCGTGTCAACACTTGCCAAGGCGTAAGGAAACGCAGAATTCCTTCCCAGTGAATCGGTTTTGGTGCTATCCACTTTCGCAACCATCAGACCCGACGCAAGAAATCTTCTCGTGCAGGAATCCATGATTACGTTCCGGTTACTTACAAAATAGGTGTATTGCACACTTGGTACTTTCAATACGAAATCCCTGGTTTGTTCCGGAAGTATCGTTTTAGTGATTTGTGGATTCAGCTTTTGAAGATCTTCAAACCGGATATCGCTTTGCTGGCAAAACGCAGCTAAATCAATGTATCCATTAATATGAATGGTGTCGTTCGGGATCGGGAACTCTGTGTTTTCAGGGTAAATGCCGTGGTCGTGACCATAGTTCATCATGTAATTCATAGCCACATATTGCGGCACGTACGAACGGGTTTCGCGTGGAAGTACATTGTAGATCGTCCAGAAAGTGGTTCCGCGCGAGCGACGCATGGCACGTTTTACATTGCCCGGACCTGTATTATAGGATGCCAGCGCCAGTTCCCAGTCGCCAAAAATCCGATAAAGTTGCGCCAGATAAAGACAAGCTGCCTCGGTGGCTTTTGCCGGCTCAAAACGCTCATCAATGTATTTGTCCTGATACAAACCGAACTCCCGGCCCGTAGCGGGCATGAATTGCCACAATCCGCCGGCGCGGGCATGGGAAATGACAGTCGGGTTAAGCCCCGATTCAATCATCGAAAGATATTTGAGTTCGGTTGGAAGCCCGTGCTTTTGAAGTGCCTTTTCAAAAAGAGGAAAATAGAGAGGCATTTTCTCCATCATCGTCTTGGTGAACTCTGCTTTTTTATAAATAAAATATTCTACAAACTCATGAGAAGACTTGTGGTACCTGAGTGGGATCGATTTCTCAAGTTTTGCAAACCGCTCTTTCAGAAGCTGTTCCGGAACTGCCGGGGTGGGGCCGATTACTTCAACCTCAGGTAAATAGGGTAACAAATCTTTCTCTTCCTGAGCAGTAGTCTGCAGTGTATCTGACTCGAATGCTAATCTCTCCTGTGGAACAACCGGAGTAGCGTCTCCTGCCATTGCTGACGTATTCCATAATCCAACACACACGGCTCCGAGCCACAATACTTTTTTCGAAATCCTCATCAATTAAATGTTTTTTGAAGGTTAATCAATTCATGGTTTTCAATGGCTGATACCTGCTGATGAACTACTTACAGATAAAAATCCTCTTAAACTGGCCTTATGAATCAGAATAAACTCTAATACATTTTACTATCGGCACAAAAATCTGTGACTGAATAACTGACCAACCGCCTGCTATCCTGGCACGATTATTTACTTAAAACCTTGGGTTTAAATACAAATGCAGCTCAATGAGCAAGATCGCAAAAATAACCCAAAATGGGATTATGCCAACTATTCATTTGTATTATATTCTACGGCAACCTTTTTATTAAGCCCTGTGAGGTATTTGGCAAATGCCAGCATTTTTTCCTCACTAAAATAAGGAGCCATGATTTGAATTCCAATCGGCATTCCGTCCTTATCCTCTCCATTTGGGATAGAAATAGCCGGATTGCCAACTACATTAGCTTGTACTGTGAAAATATCAGCGAGATACATTTGTAACGGATCCTCTGTCTTTTCTCCAATTGTAAAAGCCGTAGTAGGTGACACGGGCGAAATCAAGAAGTCAAACTGTTCGAAGAAACGGTTCGTTTCCTCCCGCACCAATCTTCTAACGCGTTGCGCCTTGGTATAGTATGCGTCATAATAATTTGCGCTTAAAACAAAAGTCCCGAGCAAAATCCTTCTCCTTACCTCTTCCCCAAACCCTTCTGTGCGAGTCTTTTTATACATGCTTTCAAGGTCTACGGATTCAGGGCTTCTGTATCCGTAACGTACTCCATCAAATCGGGATAAGTTAGAACTAGCCTCAGCGGTAGTCAGGATATAATAGGTAGGTAACAGCGAATCCAGAAGTGGGATTTCTACAGGAGTTACTTCGTGGCCTTCCGCCCGGAGGCGATTGAGCGTTTCCCGTGTCTGCTGCCTTATCTCCGAGGAAATTGCTTCACTTTCTATTGATTCACGGATGTACCCGATCTTCGCTTTTCCGTTCCATTCAGTTGATTTTGAATATGCAGGCACTTCTTTTTCAGAAACAGTGCTGTCATACTCATCCGCACCCGCCATGATTTCAAGAATTAGCGCAGCATCGTCCACACTTTTCGTGATCGGGCCAATGCAATCAAATGAAGATGCATAGGCGATCAGTCCATACCTCGAAACGCGACCATATGAAGGTTTCACACCAATAACCCCGCAAAATGCAGCAGGCTGACGAACAGAACCGCCCGTGTCGCTTCCCAGAGAAGCGTGGCAAAGGCCAGCCTGGACTGCTACCGCCGAACCACCCGATGAACCTCCCGGGACTTTGGTCGTATCAGCTGCATTGAGCACCGGACCAAATGAGGAATTTTCATTCGACGACCCCATGGCAAATTCATCACAGTTCTGGCGACCGATGACGATCGCATCTTCATCCAGCAACCGTTGTACAGCCGTTGCATTAAATGGCGCCTGATATGTACGAAGGATCTGGCTTCCGGCCTGCAGGCCATGACCTTTGTGGGAAAGCACATCTTTGAGTCCGACTACCAGCCCGGCAAGCCTGCCGGAACTGCCGCTGGCCATTTTCTGATCCAAAGCAAGAGCTGCTTTTTTTGCTTCGTCTGCATAGACTTCGACGAACGCATTCAGATGTTTATTGGACTCGATATTTTGTAAATAATGATCAACTAACTGGACGCATGTCAAACCTCCTTCACGCAAATCTTCCTGAATTTCGGCTAGCGTCAGATATTCTTTCAAAGCAATTTTCTTGTGGGTTGTAAATAAAGAATCAGAGCCGATAAGTTGCGACTTACAGGCCCTGGTTATAATTTCGATAAGATGGAAGCGTTATTTGGGGTCTTCCATACTTTTTTCAATATTTTCCTTAACGTCTTTAGTAGCGTTCTTGAATTCATTGATACCTTGCCCCAAACCGCGCATCAACTCAGGAATTTTCTTCGCACCGAAGAAAAGTAAAACGAACAAGGCAACCAAAAAGATCTCTTGTCCACCTAATCCCATAAATGCCAAAACGGTTACTGATTCCATATCTGTTTCTTTTTTAATGTTTACAAAAATAAAAATTCTTTTCTACAGAAACTACTAAACGGTTCTGTTTTATCCTATGTTAATCGTTTTTCCCTTCTTCTCCCACTCTCCGAATTTCTGCACATCCGTGCTCAATGTTTTAATCAGCCAGACCACCAGCGCGACGTCATCTGTAACGCCTATGAAGGGCAAAAAGTCAGGTATAAGATCGATAGGAGATACAAAATAGATGAGTACAGCCACAATGGAAAGCAAACTTTTCCAGGGCAGGTTCCTGTATTCTCCCGAAGCATAAGCCCGCACCATCCGGATCAGCAACTGAACACTTGTCTGAAATTCAGCTAGATTTCCTTTGAAGCCGACACCCTGAAGCTTGCTTACAGAATCCTTGATCAACTCAAATAATTTGCCTGAATTTCTGGCATACCGTCCAGCTTTTCCAGTGGCGCTCTTAAAAAAAACAGATTTTAAAATTCGTGAAATCATTGACTCTTCATTCATTACATCAGGCAGAAAAAGTGGTTTATAATGTCGATATAACTATTAAAATACGTAAAAAATTGCACTTTGGATTTCTCCGCCGACTTTTCTGGCAAAAAATTTCATTCATCTTGGTATTAACAAATTATGTGTCCTACTTTTAGGAGAAAATTTAAAAAGCATTAATTTCTATACAATTAACCATATTTCTTTATGAAGATTACAGTTGTAGGTGCGGGTGCCGTTGGCGCTACTACTGCCGATAATATTATTCGTCGCGAACTGGCAGAAGAGGTTGTATTGCTCGATATAAAAGAAGGTGTGAGCGAAGGAAAATCGCTTGATATGTATCAGACGGCAGCTTTACTCGGGTTCAATACAAAACCAATCGGCTCAACCAACGATTATGAAAAAACAAAAGGATCAGACGTCGTTGTGATCACTTCCGGCCTCCCCCGCAAACCTGGTATGACACGTGAAGAATTGATTGGGATTAATGCAGGGATTGTAAAAGGTGTAACTGAAAACATTCTTAAATATTCGCCAAAAGCGATCATTATCGTGGTTTCCAATCCCATGGATACCATGACTTACCTGGCTTTCAAAGAATCGGGTATTCCTAAAAAACGGTTGATCGGAATGGGCGGCGCGCTGGATAGCGCACGTTTCAAAACGTATCTGGCTCTCGCAATGGATGTGTCGCCATTGGATATCCACGGAATGGTGATCGGTGGACACGGTGATACAACCATGATCCCACTCACCAGACTTGCCACGTATAATGGTATCCCGGTAAGCCGCTTTTTGTCGGCCGAGCAACTGGAAAAAGTGGCGGCAGATACCATGGTTGGCGGCGCTACGCTGACCAAGCTGATCGGTACCTCGGCGTGGTATGCTCCCGGTGCAGCTACGATGATGATTGTTGAAAGTATCGTGCGCAATCAGAAACGCATTGTTCCTTGCAGCGTTTATCTGAATGGCGAATATGGCCAGAAGGATATCTGTATGGGAGTGCCCGTAGTTTTGGGAAGAAATGGCTGGGAGAAAATCATCAATCTTCGCCTGAGCGATGCCGAAAAAGCGGCCTACGAAAAGTCTGCGGAAGCCGTTCGCTCAATGAATGGTGCGCTAAGTTTCTAAAATCCTTAATTGGCAGTATACTGGCCGATCCGGTTATCCGGGTCGGCTTTTTGTTTGCCCGACCGTTTGCTTTTACCTGGTTATCACGTAATTTAATATAACAAAAAGTATACATAATTACATTCTCATCTCACCTAATCACTTTTAAACACACTTCCATGAAAACAACATTATTCTTATTGCTAGCCATTTTAGCTTCATTCACCGCATTTTCGCAGTCAATCAAAGGGAAAATCACAGACGAAAAAAATGGGTCGGGACTGCCTGGAGTATCCATCTTAATCCAGAGTACAAACAATGGCACCGTCACCGATTCCGAGGGGAATTTTTCACTGAATGCACCCGACGGTTCTTATAATCTGGTGATCTCATTTATCGGCTACACGCCAAAAATCGTCCCGATCATCGTCAGTGCCGGACAATCTCCCGCGGCAAACTTTTCAATGTCCGAATCGTCGGAATTGCTCAGCGAAATTGTTGTTACCGGGTCCCGCAGCGGCGGACGTTCACGCATTGATTCGCCGGTGCCGGTAGATATCATTCCGGTTTCGCAGATTACGAATAACGTGGGCCAGGTGGATATTAACCAGATCCTGACTTACGTTGCGCCTTCATTTCAATCGTCACGCCAAACCATTTCGGATGGCTCCGACCACATCGACCCGGCACAGCTGCGCGGCCTCGGTCCCGATCAGGTTTTGGTTTTGGTAAATGGAAAAAGGAGGCATCAGTCTTCGCTCGTGAATGTAAACGGTACAGTAAACCGCGGAACCGTCGGAACCGATCTGAATGCAATTCCAGCAACGGCGGTGGACAAAATTGAAATTCTGAGAGATGGTGCAGCCGCGCAATATGGGTCAGACGCCATCGCCGGCGTCATCAACATCATCTTAAAGTCACGGACCGGATTGAGCGGAAATGTATCTTACGGACAGAATGTGACGAGTTACGATAAGAATTATGTGCTCAATAACGGCAAAGATGGATCCGTGAACATTTCTGATGGCGGTACCGCGCAGGTTGGCCTCAATTATGGTCTCAAAATCGGCCCGAAAGGTTTTTTGAATATCACGGGTGAATTTGTAAACCGAGAAGCAACTAACCGGACCGGGACGTACACAGGACAGATTTTTCCGGCAGCAGGTAATATCATCATTGATGAAGACCTTTTGGCTGCTCAGAAAATTACACGAAATGCGTTTGACATGCGGATCGGAAATTCGAAAGTGAGAGGTGGCGGCGTGGTCATGAATGCCAATATTCCATTATCTGAAAATATTGAAGTCTACGCATTTGGCGGCTACAATAAGAAGGAAGGAAATGCAGCCGGGTTTTATCGTTATCCTAATTCTATTCCAGCAGCCGTCAGATCCTCAGTTCTTTCCATTTACCGTCTCGGCTTTTTGCCTGAGATCAACAGCGACGTCACCGATATTTCGGCTGCAGCCGGTTTTCGCGGGAAAATGGGACAATGGAAATTCGATCTGAGCAATACTTTTGGAAAGAATGACTTTGATTATACCATATCCAACTCTGTCAATTACACGCAGGCCGTTTCAAGCAGCACTTTTCAGACGGAGTTTAACGCAGGTGGAAATGGCTTTTCTCAAAACACCATTAACCTGGATCTCGGCCGGAAATTTGATGTTTTATATGGACTTAACGTGGCGGTCGGTGCGGAGCAGCGCACAGACAAGTATACGATCACAGCGGGTGAAGAATCTTCCTACAAAAACTACGACGTCGCAGCCGGAGTAGCAGCGGGAGCGCAGGTTTTTTCAGGGTTTTTTCCGCAGAATGCCGGCTCACATTCCCGCAGCAGCGTAGCAGGATACATTGATCTGGAACAAGACATTACCAAAGCCTGGGTTTTGAGTGGCGCATTACGTTTTGAGAACTATTCGGATTTTGGAAATACATTGAACTACAAACTCGCGACCCGGTATAAAATCACCGATGGTATCGCATTACGTGCCTCGGCTAGCAGCGGTTTCCGAGCGCCATCTTTGCAACAAAGGTATTATGCCAAAACCAATACACTTTTTGTGACGCAAAATGGTCAACAAGTTCCGCAGGAAAGTGGAACATTTACGAACGACAGCCGTCCCGCCGAAATCCTGGGTATACCAAAATTGAAACAGGAAACTTCACAAAGCTATACGGTCGGAACCACCATTCAGCTTTCAAATGCATTTGAACTGACCGTCGATGCATACCAGATTGACATCGACGACCGGATCGTTTTAACTAACAATTTCAACGATGGTGGCAATGCATCACTGAAAGCCCAGCTCGCAGCAGCAAATGCAACTACCGCCAACTTTTTCTCAAATGCGGTTGACACAAGGTCACGCGGTATTGAAAGCGTACTTTCTTACAACACGAAGTTTGGCGGTAACCAATCGCTGCGAGCTGTACTTGCAGGCACATTTATCCAGAATAAAGTGAAGAAAGATGCCGCAGGGAAACCGATCATTCATGCATCCGACATTCTGGTGCAAACCAATCAGGTCAATACCTATTTTAACCGGGAAGACCTGAGCCGTTTTGAAATAGCCAGTCCAAAAAACAAGCAGAGCCTGACGATCAATTATAACATTGGAAAACTTGGGTTGATGCTTCGCGCAGTGCGTTTCGGCGAGGTGACATATTGGGACCCTACCATCGATCCTACCAAGCCTGATTCCTGGCCAGTCAATTCATTAACCGGCCAGAAAGAAACTTTGGACCAGACTTTCGACGCCCGAATTGTCACGGACGTTAACATCAATTACAGCCTTGTGAAAGGGATCAATGTTTCAATCGGCGCAAATAACGTCTTTGATGTGTATCAGGAAAAACACACGCATTCAGGGAATGTGAGTTTGGGCCGATTTATATATTCCCGGAGGGTCCAGCAAATGGGAGTGAATGGCAGGTATGTATTCGCGCGGGTAAATTTTAATTTTTAAATCGAAATCTGATACTGCAAGGTTAGCGAGCCGCGTCTTCCGTTCGCATCCAGTTGATTAGCGTCAGCAGCATTCCCATACACCGGCCGATTCTCGTAATTAAGTGTCATTTTACCATTATTACCTTTAATCAACCAGTTTATTCCAAGGTTGTAAACACTCATTCCGTCGTTCAACCTTTCATAGTCTGCATATTGCAGCGACGCAAAAGGCATAAGTGTTCCCTGGCTGCCCAGTAACCCTTCTTTAAGTTTGTAGCCGGCCTGCGCACAAACCACGCTACCTGTTCCAAACATTGGAAATGCATTACCCTGCGTTCCACCAACGCTTGAAATCGGTTGGGTGGTCGCAGTTGCCGGGTTCATGATCCCATTATAACGGAGATATCCTTTGCCATAATCAGTTTGAAAATAGCCCAGGTAAGCCGAAACCGCAGTTCCTTTATCCTTATTCACAGGCATATCCATATAGGCCGCCACCGACCAGAGATTCATATTACTATACAATGTATCCACAGCCTCTTTTCTCCACGTAGCATCTTTCCGGGAATTGATGCCCGCCTCGATATTCAGGACCTTGCGCTTTCCGAGATAAGTACCAGTCAGGTAGCCAGGCGTGGTATTATCCTCGGTATCAAATAGGTTATAGATCAAAAGCGCTTCGAACTGTTTGTGATGTTTGCGTTGCGAGAAGGTAGAATTCACCCCGATCGCCGGTGGCGCAGCGCCATTTGTCTCCACAGGAAACGGATCTGCTACTGCAACGCGGTAATTCAGTTTACCGACCTGCCCGCGGCTGTAAACGCTCAGCTTTCGTGCAAACTGGTCCGTCTGATCGACGGTTGCCTGAGCGAAAACCGGAACGTCCATGGTCATGATCGTGGAAATACTTGGTTGAGAAAAGCGGGATAACCCATTTACAATCGTCAAACCACCTCCGAAACGAATAAAACTTGTCCCTTTACGCTGGATCTCATATTCTCCTAATGCATCATGGAAGAATGCGGCCACCTTCCGGTTGCTCGGTGTTCCGGCAGTATTGTAAGCCGGGGACGCACTGACTTTATTAAAATTGTTCATCCCGAACTGCGTGTAAAAGAAAATACGATCGGTAATTTGTCCGAACAACTGCATGCGGGTACGGCGCAAACCAATGTCAAATGTGTTTGATTTGGGGTCACCGAAAACAGTGGTGCCCGGATTGCTATCGTTCCACCGCAACCAGACCTGGTTCGTGAATGTAGCTTTTACATAATGTGACCCGGATTCGTTAAGATTGTAACGAATATCACTCTTTGTATTGTCGTCTGAGGGTTTAATCTGCGCCGCAACAAGGCCAGAGCTAAGCAAAATTATAGAAAGTACTTTCTTCATAAACGAATGGATGGTTTCATAGGTCAACTTCAACTTACCGGTCAGTCTGCCAAATATAAGACTGGTTTGTTTGTCACCATACTCTTTTTTGCCCAGTTCTTATTTCAAACATTTGCCCAGGAGACACCCCCGCTGATCAATTTTCCTTCCTCACTTTATAAAGCCCACAACCAGAACTGGGCGATAGATCAGAGTATAGACCATCTGATCTACGCCGCCAATTCGGACGGTTTAATGGAATATGACGGCGCATCCTGGAAACTTTATCCGCTACCCGATGGACAGATTGTGAGGACATTGCTTTGCGATACAATAGCTGTCGCTGCTTCCGGAAAAGCGGGGAGCAAACCAGTTGCGGAGCAGCGAATTTACGTTGGGGGATTTTCTGAGTTTGGATATTGGAAAAAAGAATCGGATGGTCAGCTTCGCTACTATTCGCTGAGCAAAAAAGCGAATCTGCCGAGCCTTAAAACGGAAGAAATCTGGCACATTCTCAAAACACCCGGGCACATTTACTTTCAGTCATTCTCTAAAATTTACAAGTATGACGGTAAAACGGTAACCGAAGTAACCTCGTCATGGAACCTCATGTTCATGCGCTTCGTACATGGACGAATACTGGTACAGCTAATTGGAAAAGGACTTTTTGAATTAAAAGAAAACCGGTTTACACCTCTGAAAGGGACGGAAGTCCTTTCAGGGGCGATCGTATCCTCGATTTTACCCTGGTCGAATGGGACCATATTAGTAACAACCACAAAAAACGGATTATATCTCTATAAAGATTCGATTTTAACTCCCTGGAATATTGGCCTATCGGAAGATTTAAAAACGGACATCATTAACCGCGCACTGGTGCTCAGCCAGGACAGCAGTCTTGTTTTCGGGACCATTCAAAACGGGGTATATATTATCTCAAAAAACGGGACTCTAAAATATCATTTCAACAAGGAAACCGGTCTGCAGAACAACACGGTACTAGCCCTCAAAGAAGATTTCCGAAGTCAGTTATGGATTGGATTGGATCAGGGAATTGACCTGACCAAATTATCGTCACCGGTTATCTCTTATCAAACCAGCGATAATCCCCTCGGATCTACTTATGCAGCCGCAATCTGGCGAGGCCGGCTTTATGTAGGGTCTAATAAAGGAGTGTTTTATAAGAAATGGCCATCCAGCGAGCCATTTCGTTCCATTCCGGGTCTGGAAGGCCAAACCTGGTTCCTGAAAGTATTTGACGATCAGCTGCTATGCGGCCACAATGACGCGACTTACCGCATTGAAGAGAATGGCATAACTAAAATTTCTGATATCAATGGCGGCTGGGTGATGTTGCCCGTCAAAAGCGGGAACGACACATTGCTTTTACAGGGTGGCTACATCGGGTTGCATGTTTACAAAAAGAACAGTCAGAAACGCTGGTCGTACGCATATCCTGTAAAAGGGATTTTACCCATTCCTATCCGGCAGATTGTGCGTGATAAAAATGGAATGTTCTGGCTTGGACATGCTTACAAAGGCCTGTTCCTGACCCGATTGAATGCAAAGCTGGATTCGGCATTGCAATGGAAGGAATTCAAAGCACCGGCTGATCTGCCCAGTGAATTTGCGATCGAGATCACCGATTCAGGAAATAACCTTCGAATACGGTCCGGCAATGCATTTCTGGAACCGAATGCCGAAAACAACTTAAAAGTCAGCCCGTTAACCGGCCACGAAGACGAGTCATTCAAAATAAGAAATGGGGTTGATGGTGAATGGTTTAAAGTTTTCATTAATCGGGTAACGCTATATTCCCTAGGAAAGCCTTCTAAAAATCTGGCATTGAGCCTGATACGCAATAGTGAAACGATTATTCCAATCTCCCGGGAATACTACTTCTTTTGCCTGGACAATGGATATGCACTCTACAATCGGTTGACTGATACAAAAACCACCGATATTACGATGAGTCCCGTCATCCGGAAAGTCGCGAACCTTCGGAATCTTGCAGAAACATTTCCGATTTCCGGCAAACCTTCCCTACCTGCAGAAGTTCGAGCACTCCGAATCATGTTTGCATTGCCAGAGTATGGGCAAACGATTCAATACAGGTACCGTTTGAGAGGACTTACGGATCAATGGTCGGAATGGACGGATCAGAGTTTTGTGGAATTCACCAACCTTGAATCCACCGATTATGTGTTTGAGATACAAAACAGCCTGAATGATACCATTACTGCCTACCACTTTCGCATTAAACCCTATTGGAGGGAAACATTTGCGGCGCAAGTGTTATTTGCAATACTGATCGCGCTCGCCATTCTCGGGTTGATTTACTATCAGGAAAAACGATTGGTCCGGCACCGCCGGAAACTGCTGGAAGAACAGGAGGAAAAACTTCGCCAGCAACGTCTGTCCAGCGAAAGGCAAATTATGCAGATCCAGAACGAGAAACTGCAAAGTGAGATTCAAAGCAAAAGCCAGCAACTGAGCAATGTGGCGATCAATGTGGTCAGGAAGAACGAGATCCTGGAAGAGATCCGTGATGAGCTCAAACAGGTAAAGGCCGAAATGGGCCAGCAATTACCTAACATCCATTACCAGAAACTACTCAACAGCATTGAACGCAATGTCGCCGGAAAAGATGACTGGGTCCTTTTTGAACAAAATTTTGACGAAGTACACGAACACTTTTTTAAAAGGTTAAGACTTTTGGCACCTAACATTTCTCCGTCCGAACTTCGCCTGGCGGCCTGCCTCCGCATGAATTTATCTACAAAAGAAATGGCTCCCGTATTGGGCATTTCTAACCGCGGTGTGGAGATCAAGCGTTACAGGCTGCGCAAAAAACTAGGGTTGGGCATGGATGCCAACCTGAACCAGGTTATGATGGACATTTAATGCTTATTGTACTTATCTTCTAGAAATTCCTCAATACAAGCTATTCTCCTGCATTATTCCCAGTGATGTAGTGGTGATGTAGTGCTTTTTTTGATTCCCGCCACCGACTGGATTTATATTTGAAGTCAATTAATTCTTATAATAATTCAATCAGCTAATTAATAACTAAATGAAAACTATTGTACGATTGCTGTACATGCTCGTTTTCCTGTCGGTCGGCACCACAGTGCTGGCGCAGGAAATCAATGTGACAGGAAAAGTCACATCCAGTACCGATAATTCTGCTCTTCCAGGTGCCAGCGTTCTGATAAAGGGAACTACTACAGGTGTCCCAACCGACGCTGAGGGAAATTATGCGATCCGCGTACCGTCGGCACAATCTGTGCTTGTTTTCTCCATGATCGGGATGAATCCCCAGGAAGTCACCGTAGGAACGCAAACCGTCGTAAATGTAGCAATGCAGGAAGATGTGCGGTCTCTGGAAGAATTTGTGGTGGTTGGTTATGGAACTCAGCGAAAGCTTGATGTTACCGGCTCCGTTGTTCAGATCAAAGGGGAAGAAATATCAAAACAGCCTTCTATGAACGCAGTGAGCGGTTTGCAGGGAAAAGTTGCGGGGGTTCAGATCAACAATTCAGGAAAGCCTGGTGAAGCTCCGCAAATTCGGATTCGTGGCGTCGGTACCGCGTATGGTAGCGCAAATCCATTGTATGTGGTTGATGGCGTGTGGTTTGATGATATCAGCTTTCTGAATTCAGGTGATATCGAAAGCATGAACATTCTGAAAGATGCTTCAAGCCAATCCATTTACGGTGTCCGCGCTGCAAATGGGGTGGTTTTGATCACAACGAAAAAAGGGAAATCCGGAAAAGCCGTTGTCGATTACAATGGTTTTGTTGGCTTCCAGAAAGTGACAAACCAGATCAAAATGGCGAATGCGAACGAATATGCCACGATGGTCAACGAGCTTAGTAATATCAATGGCAAAGGAAACGTACTCGATCCGACCCAGTATGGCGAAGGCACCGACTGGTACCATCAGATCCTGCGCAATGCGCTGATTACCAATCACCAGCTTTCCATTAGCGGTGGCGGCGAAAAATCGACGTACAACTTCTCGCTCGGCTACCTGAACCAGGATGGTGTTGTTGAGAAAAATAATTTCAAACGCTATACCGCACGTCTTCAAAGTGATTTTCAAGTATTTAAAAGTCTGAAAATCGGGTATACTGCCACGGGTTCATTCAGCAAGTCCAAAGATGAGGCCGGCGGGATTTTCCGCCAGTTGTATGCTGCCGGACCTGTTGTTCCCGTGTATTATGCCGATGGAACTTACGGTGATCCAACGGATTACAATCTGGGTGACGGTAACAATTTCAACCCGCAGGTTACGATTGATTATTTTAACCAAAATACCAAAAAGACGTTGCTGACTGGTAATGTGTACGCAGAACTATCGGTACTGAAAGGTCTGACTTTTAAAACCAGCCTAGGCGGGCGTTATTCGCAGGATGAAACACGGTTTTATAACCCGCAATACGTTGCCACTTTCAAACAACGCAATACAACAAGTCTGCTTGAATTCACGCGTCCGCAAAGTCGCTACTGGATTTTTGAAAATACATTAACCTACACAAAAGACTTCGGAAACCACAGCTTTACCGCATTGGTCGGGCAATCCGCACAACGTGACCAGTCTTACAAACTGACCGCCAGCGCATTGAACGTTCCGTATGCCAGCGAAGGTGACCTTTATCTGACACTCGGTAATACCGACGGACGTAATGTGGTCGACGAGGGTGATTTGGGGACTTATGCTTCTTATTTCGGTCGGGTAAATTACTCATTTGGCGATCGCTACCTTCTGAATGCATCTCTTCGCGCCGACGGTTCTTCAAAATTCTTCCAGGGTGGAAATGCCTGGGGCTACTTCCCGTCCGTTGGAGCTGGCTGGGTAATTAGTAATGAGTCGTTTATGAAAGGTCAGAATATCTTTGACAATCTTAAAGTGAGAGGTAGCTGGGGTAAAATCGGGAATGCGTCTGTCCCCTCGAACTTGTCGACACTTACTGTCGCAACCGGCGGCGGACTTGCTGCGATTTTTGGTGGTCAGTTGAATACCGGTGCCAGCATTAACACCATTATTCCACCCACAACGTATTGGGAAAGAGGTGTCGGAACAGACATTGGTATCGAGGCTGCTGTCCTGAAATCACGACTGACTCTTGAACTGGACTATTATATCAAGAAGACCGAGCGGGCGATTTTTGACATCCCGGTACTTACTTCGATCGGAACGGAATCAGGAAGAATTGTAGGAAATCAGGCCAATTTCGAGAACAAAGGTTTTGAGTTTGCATTGAACTGGAGAGATGAGATCGGGAAAGACCTTTCATACAGCATTGGTTTCAATGGAGGCGTGAATAATAACAAAGTACTCTCTGTATCGTCGGGTGCCAATCCGATCTACGATGGAGGCGTGGGACTTACCAGTGGTGCATTGGCAACCCGCACGAAAGTGGGCGACCCGATCGGTTCATTCTACGGATACGTTGTGGAAGGCATTTTCCAAAACCAGGATGAAATCAGCAAATCGGCTCAACCCAATGCAAAACCGGGTGATTTCAAATACCGCGACGTCAGCGGAACAGCGGGAACGCCGGACGGTACCATTTCAGGTCTGGACAGACAGGTGATCGGCAATCCGAATCCAAAGTTTACATACGGTATCAACACCAGCTGGACCTACAAAAACATTGATCTGTCCCTGGACTTTCAGGGTGTTGCGAAAATTGACATTTATAATGCAAATCTTGGCTGGAGATATGGTAACGAAAACTTCACCAAGGATTTCTATGACAACCGCTGGCATGGAGAAGGAACTTCAAATACCTATCCTTCCGCAAACATCGGTGGTGGTCAGAACTATCTTCCAAATACTTTTTTTGTACAAAGCGGCAGTTATTTCCGGGTCCGGAATGCGCAGTTAGGTTTCACATTTCCGCAGGCAGTAAACGAAAAATTGAAAATTAGAAAACTTCGTTTGTATGCTAATGCGCAAAACCCGCTTAATTTTTTCAAATACAAAGGGTTATCTCCTGAGGTTCGGGCGAATGAAAACAAGCCTACCCAGGCTGGAATTGACGCCAACGTCTATCCGCTTTCTGCGACTTACAACTTCGGTATCAATGTTACTTTCTAATTTCAGAACAGACATGAAAATCATACATTTTAAAAATAAATTAAGACAAACCGGACTTTATCTGGGATTGGCCTCGCTCATCCTGGTTCCGTCCGCATGTGACCAGGGTTTCCTGGACACAGATCCGCAGGGAAAACAGGCAGGAGTCGTTTTCTGGCAAAATGAAGGCGATGCTACCAAGGCGGTAAATGCAATGTATGCAAACCTGCGTAGCTGGAACAACACGGCATTTGCAGCCATTGCGCTCGAAAGCGTGGGTTCCGATGACGCGGAAAAAGGAAGTACCCCCTCCGATGCCACGTTTTTCAATGACTATGATAACTTCTCGGTTGGTTCCAGTGACGGGCAGCTTGGCGGCTTTTGGCAGGGACAGTATCAGAACATCAACTATGCCAATCAGGTGATCGACAACATCCCGCCCATCAGCATGGATGAAACTTTGAAAGCCCGCTACATCGCAGAAGCGAAATTTGTGCGCGCCTATTCATATTTCAGGCTGGTTCGCGCATTCGGTGATGTTCCGCTGCGACTGGCATTACCAAAAGATGCAACAGAATATAACGTGCCCCGTACTCCAAAAGCGGAAGTGTATGCAGCCATCGAGAAAGATCTGACCGATGCAGCTGCGGTATTACCTCTCAGCTACGGAGCAACGGATATCGGCCGCGTAACAAAAGGAGCAGCAATGTCGATGCATGCAAAAGTGTCGATGTATCAGCAGAAATGGCAGCAGGTTTTTGACCTTACCAATCAGGTAATTGCTTCCGGCCAGTATTCACTTTTCCCGAATTACGAAGCACTTTTCCGTGTGGCGAATGAAAACAACGTTGAGTCGATTTTTGAGCTGCAAAATGAGCTGATCCCTTCCAATAAAGATGCATCCAACTCGCAGTACTCTCAGGTTCAAGGCGTTCGCGGTGTTGTAGGTGGCGGCTGGGGGTTCAATGTACCTACCGAAACGCTGGCCAAGTCGTTTGAAGCCGGTGATCCGAGGAGAGACGGTACCATTATTTTTCGTGGAGAAACTACACCTTCGGGTGACGCGATTGCGGCTACCGGCGACAATCCGATGTACAATCAAAAATCGTATGTTCCATTTAACCTTTATACAACGGGTTTCAATGAAGGTTCGCAGCAAAATGTGCGCGTACTCCGTTACGCTGAAGTTCTGCTAATGAATGCAGAGGCTGCAAACGAACTGGGAAACACCACTCAGGCTTTGGCTTCGCTCGAAATGGTACGGGCACGGGCTCGCGGAACCAGTAAAACAATACTCCCTAAAATAACAACCACCGACAAAGCAGCATTGCGCATTATCATCTGGGAAGAACGTCACCACGAGCTTGCAATGGAATTTGACCGCTACTTCGACGTGATCCGTCAGGGTAGAGCTGCTGAGATATTTGGTCCGAAAGGATGGAAAGCCGGCAAAAATGAGGTTTGGCCGATCCCACAAAACGAGATTGACCTTAGTGCAGGTGTATTGGTTCAAAATCCAGGGTACTAATTGTAAACCACGAGCTATCGATGAAAACTTTAAAAAATAAAATGATCTGGGTGATCAGTGGACTGCTGGTTACCGGACTGTCTTCTTGCTACGAAAAATTTGATCCGGAAAGCTACGCGCCCAGCGTGACCATCGGCGGCTTCACGGCTTCCAATGAAATTGCAGCGGCGAATCTGGTTGCCCATTTTCCATTTGACGGGGATTATACAGATGCTGTTTCGAAAACAGCGGGCGTAAATACCGGAACCGCATTCACGAATGGGTTAAAAGGCCAGGCAATGCGTGGTGCAAAAAGCGGCTACGTACTCTTCGATCCTACCCCGGCGATTCTGGGGTTGAAAAGTTTCACAATGACTTACTGGGTCAACAGTCCTTCCACTACGGCTGCCGGCGGCATTATCGGTCTTGTTGGGTTATCTCAAAAAGATGGTTTCTGGGGTAATGTGGAAACTTTCTTTGAAAACGGAGGTACCGGTAACGACGGGATTTTTAAAGCGCATATTCAAAATGATACGCTTGATACCTGGGTTTCCAAAGAGGGAATTGTGAATCTGTATAACTCCTGGACCCACCTTGCATTGTCATACGATGCGGCCAGCTCTACTTTTTCAATCTATGTGAATGGCTCTAAAACAGCTACCGCTACGGTGGCGAAGTTTGGAAACCTGAAATGGAAAAATCCTGGCAAAATGGTTTTTGGGACCGTTCAGTTTCAAACCACCCCAAGCCTGACTACCTCGTCGAAAGGAGAATCCTGGGCAAGCTACCTCACTGGCATGCTGGACGAAGTCAGGATTTACAATGTCGCATTGAAAGACAGCGAAGTTGACGCGTTGGTCAAACTGGAGTCGAGAGGAAAATAATGTCTTTTAGAAACCTCATCTTTATTGGCTTATTACTTTGGCTCGGGATATCCTGTAAATCAAAACAGGATCCCGCGCCAAACCCAATCGTAACACCCACCTCTTTCAGCTTCAACAGTTTAAAAGTCAACGATGCGTTTTCAGGATTTAATTATGTCAATGTGAATCTGAAACCGGAGGTAAAGTTCACGTTTTCAAGTCCGCTTAATCATGCGACTCTCGCGGCCGGTATCACCTTTAAATCGAAATCCGGGGAGAATATCCCATTTTCTGCTACGCTCGAAACCGGCGACAGCATTGTTTCGGTTATTCCAGTGTCAAACCTGAATGCACTCCAGACATATAGCATTTCTGCGACAAAGGCATTGAAATCCAAAACAAATGGCTCGCTGCTGAATGAGGTTACCGTAAATCTTACGACTGCTTTAGATTCGACGGACAAGTTTCCGGTCATTCCGGATGAAGAATTGCTTACGCTCGTTCAAAAGCAAACCTTTAAGTACTTCTGGGATTTTGCGCATCCGGTGAGCGGGCTGGCCAGGGAAAGAAATACATCGGGCGACATCGTCACCAGTGGCGGCAGCGGATTTGGAATTATGGCCATTCCGGTTGCCATTGAACGGAAATTCATTACCCGGGCCCAGGGCCTGGAACGAATGCAAAAGATCGTCACCTTCCTGAACGAAAAAGCTCAGAAGTTTCACGGAGCATTTCCCCATTGGCTCAATGGCGCAACGGGGGCTGTGCAGCCTTTCAGTGAAAAAGACAACGGAGCCGATCTGGTGGAAACTTCGTACTTAATGCAAGGTTTGCTGACTGCGCGTCAGTATTTTAACGGAACGGATGCCTCGGAAACGGCTTTGAGGACCAATATCAATGCATTGTGGCAGGGAGTTGAATGGGATTGGTTTCGGAAAAGCAATGAAAACGTACTGTACTGGCATTGGAGCCCAAACTACAATTGGGAAATGAACCACCAGATCAAAGGGTGGAACGAATGTCTCATTACCTATGTGCTCGCAGCCTCGTCGCCCACGCATTCAATTCCAAAATCTGTATACGATAATGGCTGGGCCGGGAATAGCAATTTTGCAAATGGAAAATCGTACTACGGAATTACATTGCCGCTCGGAGAACCGTATGGCGGGCCATTATTCTATTCACAATACTCTTTTCTAGGTTTGAACCCAACCGGTTTGACAGACCGTTTTGCCAATTATTTTACCCAAAACAAAAATCATACATTAATTAACTACAACTATTGCATTACCAATCCGCAATCATTCGAGGGGTATAGTGATCAATGCTGGGGATTGACGGCTAGCGACATTCCGAATGGCTACAATGCCAATTCGCCTACTAATGATAAGGGTGTGATCACGCCAACGGCCGCATTGTCGGCATTTCCGTATACGCCCGTGGAGTCGATGAAAGCGCTGAAATTCTTTTACTACAAGCTGGGAGATAAGCTATGGGGCGAGTTTGGGTTCCATGATGCATTTTCTCTGAGCGAACTCTGGTTTGCCGATTCTTACCTGGCGATCGATCAGGGGCCGATCGTAATCATGATCGAAAACCACCGCAGCGGGCTTCCGTGGAAACTTTTTATGAGTTGCCCGGAGGTTAAAACCGGCTTGAAACAGCTGGGTTTTACCAGCCCTGACATTTAATCAAGACTTTATAACCTTACTCAATTATGAAGATTTCCTTCTATTACCTTCTCGGGATTCTGCTGCTTTTTGCAAGAGTGGATGCGCATGCACAGAAGAAAAAAACCATCAATACGAAGCCAGTTGCATTCAATGCCGCTGACCGACCGAGAAATCTGTCCGATTCCGCATTGCTCGAACTGGTGCAAAAACAGACCTTCCGGTATTTCTGGGATTTCGGGCACCCGGTGAGTGGCATGTCCCGCGAACGAAGCAACGCGGCCTACGATTATGGCAACGAAGTGGTAACGACGGGCGGAACGGGTGTCGGAGTTATGGCGATGATCGTTGCAGCGGAAAGAAAGTGGCAGCCCCGCGACTCGGTGGCGGCACGTTTACTGAAAATGGTCAAATTCCTGTCAAAAGCCGATCATTACCACGGCATTTTCCCGCACTGGCTCAATGGGGCTACGGGTAAAATTGTGCCTTTCGGCCGCAAGGATGATGGCGGAGATTTAGTGGAAACATCGTTTTTATTTCAGGGCCTTTTAGCTGCACGACAGTATTTCGATGGGGATAATGATCTAGAAAGGGATCTTCGAAACCGGATTCAATGGATTTGGAACGAAGCGGAATGGGACTGGTACACGAGAGGAAATCCGAACCAGCTTTACTGGCACTGGAGCCCCAACAATGGCTGGGCGATGAATTTCGAATTGAGAGGCTATAATGAAACTTTGATCACCTATATCCTGGCTGCGTCGTCGCCGAGATATCCGATCACTGCGCAGGTTTACAACAAGTGCTGGGCGCAGAGTGACCATTTCAAGAATGGGAAGGAATATTATGGTATCAAGCTTCCGCTGGGTTTTGACTATGGCGGGCCACTGTTTTTCGCGCATTACTCATTTGTAGGGCTGGATCCGCGAAAACTGAAAGACCAGTATGCCGATTACTGGGAGCAAAATGTAAATCACTCGCTGATTAATTACAAACACTGCGTGGAAAATCCCGGAAAATTCAAAGGGTATGGAGAAAATAGCTGGGGGCTCACAGCCAGTGATACTTACAATGGCTACAATGCACATTCGCCGACCAATGATTTTGGCACAATTACACCTACGGCCGCATTATCGTCATTTCCATACACCCCGAAAGAGTCGATGAAAGCATTGAGACACTTTTATGACGACTTAGGAGATAAAATCTGGTCTGAATACGGATTTACTGATGCATTTAATGAGTCGCAAAACTGGTATGCCAAATCGCATCTCGCGATCGATCAGGGACCGATCGTTGTAATGATCGAAAACTACCGGACGGGGTTGCTCTGGAAATTATTCATGAAAGATCCTGATGTGCAGGTTGGTTTGAAAAAGCTGGGTTTTGAGAGTCCGGCGCTGGAATTGAGCAGCAAAAATTGATCGCTTTTTAACCTAAATGGATGGAAAGACCGGCCCAGAACTGGTCTTTCTGTTTTATAAATTATAATTGTACCTTAATGTCACGTTTAGCAGAAGACCGCCAAACAAATTACCTTTCTGCCTGATCTAACTAAACAATTATGAGAAAGCTATACAAAGTCATCCATGCATTTCAATAAACAAAATCAACCGATGTTGAGAGCTATTATCTGTTGCCTTTTACTGACAAGCACCTTTCATGTTTTTGCACAGGATAAAAAATTTACGCGTGCAGATACGCTGCGCGGCTCTATTACATCGCAGCGTGCCTGGTGGGACCTCACCTACTATCACCTGAATGTGACCCCCAATGCGAAAGACAGCACGATTTCAGGCAGTACCCGTATTTATTACAAGGTATTGCAGCCAAACCAAAGCATTCAGGTCGATTTGCAGGAGCCGTTGCAGATAAGTAAGGTTGTTCAGGATGGCGAATCGCTGGAATACAAGCGGGACGGAAACGCGTTTTTTATCACATTGAAGAAAAAACAGGAGCCCGGAAAATCGGAAAACCTGGAAGTTTTTTATTCAGGTAAGCCGCGATTGGCAAAACGGCCACCGTGGGATGGCGGCATTCAATGGGTACCGGACGGAAAGGGAAATACAATGATCGCAACGAGTTGCCAGGGGCTTGGGTCCAGTGTCTGGTGGCCGTGCAAAGATCATATGTATGATGAGCCGGACAGTATGCAGATCAGCATCACAGTCCCGAAAAATATGACGAATGTTTCAAATGGCAATCTCCGTTCGGTCGTAGAAAACAATGATAACACGCACACATTCAATTGGGTAGTTAAAAACCCTATCAATAACTACGGGGTCAATATGAATGTGGCCGAATATGTGAGCTGGAAAGAAATTTACAAAGGTGAAAAAGGCGATCTGAATGTCAGCTACTACGCGCTTCCGGCAAATGTCGGGAAGGCAAAAGAGCAATTCAAACAGGTACCGCAAATGTTGAAAGCGTTTGAACACTGGTTTGGCCCCTATCCTTTTTATGAAGATGGCTACAAGCTGGTGGAAGTCCCGTATTTGGGCATGGAGCATCAGAGTTCGGTAACCTATGGAAATCAATACAAAATGGGCTATCTCGGCCGCGATCTATCCAATACCGGCTGGGGATTGAAGTGGGATTTCATCATCATCCACGAAAGCGGACATGAATGGTTTGCCAATAACATTACCTACAAGGATGCGGCCGACATGTGGGTGCATGAAGGTTTTACCAATTACTCCGAAAACCTGTATACGGAATACTATTTTGGCAAAGAAGCCGGATCTGCATACGTGATTGGGACTCGGGCACTGATTGCAAATGACGCGCCGATTGTTGGGGTATATGGGGTTAATGAGTCGGGCTCGAAGGATATGTATTACAAAGGCGGCAATATGCTGCATACCATTCGGCAGATCGTAAATGATGATGAGAAATGGAGGCAGATTTTGAGGGGACTGAACAAAACATTTTATCACCAGACCGTCGATGGATCTCAGATTGAAGCTTATGTGAGCGAGAAAGCCGGGAGAAATATCTCGAAGGTATTCGATCAGTATTTAAGGGATACCCGGATTCCGGTTTTGGAATATGCATTTGGTTCAAAAAGCTTGCAATATCGCTGGGCCAATGTGGTGGAAGGTTTTGATATGCCGGTTAAAGTAAAGATCGGCAGTGGAAAAGATGAATTTCTGTATCCGACGACGGAATGGAAAGTGTTGAAGACCAAGGTTGGAAAAACACTTTCCGTCGACCCTAATTTTTACGTGGAATCGAAAGAAGCAAAGCAGGCATCATAAATCCCAGCATTCCATAATCAGCAGATCTCCTTTTTTGGCTGTGATCCTGACCATACCGTCAGTTAATGCTTCATTGCTATTGCCTGTCCGATGACCGAGCGTTAATGTTTCGTCATACAGATTATACTTCAATCCGGTGGTTTCGATGCCTTCGACAATGCCCACGGGAATTAAGGAAATGGGTGTACCGGCCGTGTACCATTTCTCAAAGCTGTCCGCGAGTGGGAATATTTTCGAGTGATCGTCGAACATGACCAGTTTGATCTGGTTTTTATAGCGAACCAGATTGGTCACATTTGTAATGGCGTGGTCCTGGCGGCGGCCTGTCGCCCAGACGATATTAGCAGCTGGAAAACCTCTTTCAATGAGAAAATCGATGCCTTTTTCCAGATCTGTTTTTTCCTGATCGGGCGTACTGATGATTTCCAAAGGATGGTGCTTTTCCAGAATTCCTTCAAAATCATGCTGTTCGTCAAAGTCACCTAACCAGGCGTCAAACTTAATTCCAAGATCCAGAACCCGGTAAATGGCGTGGTCGAGCACGACAATATACGGGCTCCATTCGAGCAACTGGCCGAGAAGTTCTTCGCTGCACGCTTCTCCGTTGGCGATAATGAGCGCTGGTTCCTGCTTTTCCCTGACGATATGGTGTGAAGACATTGGGTTATGCGCCAAGCGTTTTTGCTTTGTTCCAATACTCATCCATTTCGCCCAATGTCATTTCGGAAAGCGACTTACCATCGGCTTTCGATGCTTCTTCCAAATACTGAAACCGTTTGATGAATTTTTTATTTGTTCTTTCCAAAGCCGTCTCCGGATTGATATCGACGAATCTTGAGTAATTCACCAGTGAAAACAGTAAATCGCCAAACTCTCCCTCAGCTTCCCGCTGATCGATCACCTCGCCGGTCTCAATATTGAAGTTTGCCTTGAATTCCTGTAATTCCTCCTGCACTTTATCCCAAACCTGCTGTTTTTCATCCCAGTCAAACCCTACTCCTCTCGCTTTTTCCTGAATGCGCATGGCTTTCACCAATGCAGGCAGAGAACCCGGTACGCCCGACAGAACAGATTTATTACCTTCTTTCAATTTCAATTTCTCCCAATTTTGCTTGACGGCTTCCTCGGTATCCGCCACTGCATTACCATAAATATGCGGATGCCTGGAAATGAGTTTATCACAAATTCCATTCAACACATCCCGGATATCGAACTGATATGCGTTTCCTTCCTCTGAACCGATTTTGGCATAAAATACAATATGAAGAAGCAAATCGCCCAGCTCTTTTTTGATTTCCGGCCTGTCATTTTCCAGAATGGCGTCGGATAATTCGTACGTTTCCTCAATCGTTAAATGTCGCAGACTTTCCAGCGTTTGTTTGCGGTCCCAGGGACATTGCTCGCGAAGTTCGTCCATGATAGTCAGCAACCTGTCGAATGCCATTAACTGATCCTGGCGGTGTTTGGGAAGCGAATCAAAGTTTTTTTCCATAAAACAAAGATAGACAAAGCAACTTACACAGGCCCACTTCGGTCTGCATTCCTGGCAGACGGAAACGCCATTTTGCAACGAACTTTTTCATTATTAAAATGTTAATCAAAACGTTCACCAAAAACATCATCATTGAGCAAAACCCGCGGGCCACGTCCCGATAATCCGACTCCGGCAAACAATCAATCCTTTAAAAAGCGCTTTTCCGCACTGCAAAACCTTCCACGATTTTTTCAGTTGGTGTGGCAAACAAACAAGCTTCTTACTATCGGTGATATCACTCTCAGATTGCTGAAATCTGCATTGCCGCTGCTCGTCCTTTACATTGGAAAAGAAATTATCGACGAGGTGATCCATTTAATGGACCATCGCAACGACTCACATCAATATCTATGGCTGCTCGTAGGCGCCGAGTTGGCGCTGACCATTTTATCCGATTTACTCAATCGCTGCATTAGTCTTTTTGACAGTTTACTCGGAGACCTGGTCGCCAACAAAACTTCGGTTGACCTGGTACATCACGCCGCCAGACTGGACCTGTACCAATTTGAGAATCCGGTGTTTTATGACAAGCTCGAACGTGCGCGCCGGCAAACATCCGGCCGGACGGTTTTGCTTTCGCAGACACTCGCTCAAATGCAGGATATTCTTACATTACTTTCATTGGGAGCTGGATTAGTGGTTTTCAATCCCTGGCTGATCCTGATATTGATCGTCGCGGTAATTCCTTCTTTTATCGGGGAAACACATTTTAATGAAAAAACATATTCACTTACACGAAGCTGGACTCCCGAGCGGCGCGAACTTGATTACCTCAGATATTTGGGTTCAAGTGCCGAAACGGCAAAAGAGGTGAAGGTTTTTGGACTGGAAAATTACCTTGCGGGAAAATTCAAATCACTATCAGATCAGTATTTTAATGCAAATAAAAAGATAGCGATCAGTCGCGCCGGCTGGGGTTATGTACTTTCTGCGATCGGCACGTTTGCTTATTATGGCGCATATGTGTTTGTTTTGGCCCAAACGCTCGCGGGTTTGATTACGATCGGTACGATGACTTTTTTGTCGGGTTCTTTCCAAAGAATGCACGCGATGTTGCAGGGTATCATGAGCCGATTTTCCGGAATTGCCGAGAATGCATTATATCTGCAGGATCTGTTCGACTTCTTCGAAATACAACCGACAATTCTTGCAAACGAAAATGGGAAGCTCATTTCCAAACCAATCAAAACAGGTATTACATTTGAAAATGTAGGCTTCAAATATCCAGACAATGATTTTTGGGCTCTGCGTAATCTTACTTTTTCGATTGAGCCAGGTGAAAAGCTCGCATTAGTTGGCGAAAATGGCGCGGGAAAAACAACACTTGTAAAACTGTTAGCTTCTCTTTACAAACCTACCGAGGGCCGCATTCTCATCGATGGCGTCGACATTCAGGAGTACCAGCTAGCCGATCTTCGCGCCAACATCGGGATCATTTTCCAGGATTACATCCGGTACGAAATGACCGTTTCGGACAACATTGCAGTGGGGGATATTTCAAATATTGATGATAAAACGGCGATCGAAAGTGCCGCAGACAAAAGTATGGCTTATGAGCTGATCGAACGTTTACCGAACCGATATGAACAGGTTTTGGGGAAACGTTTCAAAGATGGCACTGAACTTTCGGGTGGTCAATGGCAGAAAATTGCGCTGGCGCGGGCTTATATGCGCAATGCTCAGATCATTGTTCTGGATGAACCTACTTCTGCACTTGATGCCCGGGCGGAACACGAAGTTTTCAAACGGTTTACCGGTTTGATCGAAGGAAAAATGGCGGTTTTGATTTCGCACCGTTTTTCCACGGTAAGAATGGCTGACCGGATTTTATTTCTGGAAAAAGGAAAATTGATCGAATACGGCTCGCACGATGAGCTGCTTGTTAAAGATGGAAAGTACGCCGAACTTTTCAACATCCAGGCGCAGGGATATTTGTAAAATCAGGAGGGTATTTTAAAGCTCGACTGAATCAGATTACTGGTGCATTTGGCGATAATTTTGCCTTCAAAATCGTGGATTTGGCCTTCTACATGAATAATATTTTTGCCCGCGCGCACGACCTGAGCTTTTGCAAAAATAATGTCTCCAAGCTTTGCGGCATGCAGAAAATCACAATTCAGATTAACAGAAACAAACGCAAATTCGCGTCCCATTGCATACACCAGCGTACCGACGATATCATCCAGAATCGTTGCTGCAATTCCGCCGTGAAGGGCTTTCATCGGGTTTGTCATATCTTCGCGAACGGTGTATTCCACCTCCATGCTGGCCTCCTGAATGTCAAGTAGTTTTCCATTCAGCCATCGACCCACCGGCGACACACTTTGGCTCATCCGCTGCCCGATAAGTTCCTGCATAAAAGCGAGACGTTTATTTTCACCGTCCGATGCCGCATTACTTACATTACTCATGGTTAAAAATCAGGTAAAATTCAGATATGCAGGTTGCACCGAAAAATAGTAATTATCATAGAAAAATCTATGGTTATGTGTCAATTATGTGGATTTAATTGCTAGGTTTTGAAGGTTATTGCTACCTTTGCCGGAGTTTTTGCAAGAGTTAAAAGCATTCCCATATATGAATTTTACGTTATCGCAGGTTCCTGATCGTTCCGAAAAACCCCGTCAAAAGGGATTAACCATGGTAATGGATAAAGGACTCAGTGTCAGGGAAACAGAGGATATGTTATCCACTTCGGCACCTTATATTGATATCGTAAAACTGGGCTGGGCTACCTCTTACGTGAGCCCGAATCTCAATGAAAAACTGGCTGTTTATAAAAATGCCAATATTCCGGTTTATTTCGGCGGTACTTTGTTCGAAGCTTTTGTCGTAAGAAACCAGTTTGACGACTACCGGAAGCTACTAGACAAATATGATTTGAAATACGCGGAAGTATCCGACGGTTCCATTGAAATGAACCAGGACGTAAAATGCGAGTACATTAGAAAGCTCGCCCAGCAGGTAACCGTCTTGTCGGAAGTAGGATCCAAGGATGAGAACAAAATCATTCCTCCTTATAAATGGATCCAGCTCATTAAATCGGAATTGCAGGCAGGCGCATGGAAAGTGATTGGAGAAGCTCGCGAATCGGGTAATGTTGGTCTTTTCCGCGCCAGCGGAGAGGTTCGCCAGGGATTGGTTGAAGAAATCCTGACAGAAATCGCATTTGAAGACATGCTTTGGGAAGCTCCTCAAAAATCACAACAAGTTTGGTTCGTCAAACTGTTGGGAGCCAATGTGAACCTGGGAAACATTGCGCCGTCCGAACTTATTCCACTTGAAACGATTCGCCTGGGCCTCAGGGGTGATACATTCAATCACTTCCTGAATGCGAAGACCAAACAAAAATGGAAAATTGACTCAAAATAAAATCATAAAGCATTAGTCTCATCTTATTCATAGCTATGGAATTCATTAAGCAGTTTATTGACATTTTCCTTCATTTGGACAAACACCTTTTTGACATTGTCCAGGAATACGGCACACTTACTTATCTGATCCTCTTCCTGATTGTTTTTACTGAGACCGGCCTTGTAATCATGCCTTTACTACCGGGAGATTCACTGCTTTTCGCAGCCGGCGCCATTGCCGCAAACCAGGATACAGGTTTGAATGTATGGCTGATCATTGTCATTCTGATCGTCGCTGCATTGATGGGTGACAACGTCAATTATTTTGTGGGTAAAAAATTCGGGGGTGAAATCAAGAAACGAGAACGGATCCTTTTCCTTAAAAGGGAATATCTGGAAAAGACAGAAGCATTCTACGAAAAACATGGTGGAAGTACCGTTATTATGGCTCGTTTTATCCCAATCGTACGTACCGTTGCACCTTTCGTAGCCGGTGCCGGAAGTATGAATTACTCGAAATATATTGTATTCTGTGTCATCGGTGCTTTACTTTGGGTACCTTCATTAACACTTCTCGGATTCTTCTTCGGGAACATGGAAATTGTTAAAAAGAACTTCGAACTGGTTATTTTCGGTATCATCGGAATATCGATACTTCCAATGATTTTCGGCTATTTCAGAAGCAAATTTGCAAAGCCTTCGGCAGCCTAGGGTTCGCTATTAGCTATTAGCCATTAGCCTTTGGCGATTAGCTTTTAACATTTGCTATTTTTATACTACAAAAAATCCCTTGTTCATCGCAAGGGATTTTTGTTTCGAAGAAATGCAAATTTAAGTTCACATTACAAAAGAGCTAAAAGCTAATGGCTAACAGCTAATGGCTTTTAGCTTTCAACCATCAGCTTTTCAGCCTCTCGAATAATTCGGTGCTTCCTTCTGAATCATAATATCATGCGGGTGGCTTTCTTTTACCCCGGCAGAAGTGATTTTTACAAACTGTGCTTTTTGCAATTCGGTAATGTCGCCTGCTCCGCAATATCCCATTCCAGCCTTCAAACCTCCAACCATTTGATAAACGATTTCGGAAACTTTGCCTTTAAATGGAACCCGGCCAACGATTCCTTCCGGAACCAGCTTTTTAACATCGTCTTCGGCATCCTGGAAGTAGCGGTCTTTTGAACCATCTTCCATTGCTTCCACCGATCCCATTCCACGATATGCTTTGAATTTCCGGCCTTCGTAAATCACGATCTCGCCTGGTGCCTCATCGCTACCCGCCAGCATTGAACCGATCATAATCGTGCTCGCGCCACCTGCCAATGCTTTGGTCATATCACCTGAGAAGCGTATTCCACCGTCAGCAATAACCGGTACATCTGTATCTTTCAGTGCTTCTGCGGCCCACATCACTGCAGTTAATTGCGGAACTCCGATACCTGCGATAATTCGGGTTGTACAGATACTTCCCGGTCCGACTCCTACTTTCACCGCATCCGCTCCTGCGTCTGCCAATGCCTTCGCGCCTTCGCCGGTAGCCACATTTCCAGCTATTACGTCGAGTTTTGGGAACTGTGCTTTAATTGATTTCAGCGCTTCGATCACTCCAAGTGAATGTCCGTGTGCAGTGTCCAGACTAATTACGTCCACACCGGCTTTCACCAATGCTTCAACTCTTTTCAAAAGGTCATGAGTAACTCCGACAGCAGCACCTACCCGTAGCCGACCATACTCGTCTTTACATGCATTGGGGTGTGACTTGCGTTTCAGGATATCCTTATAAGTAATCAATCCAGTCAAACGATATTGAGAGTCAACGATCGGAAGCTTTTCAATTTTGTATTCCTGCAGGATTTTCTCAGCATCGTCGAGTGACAAGCCATCGGAAGCGGTGATCAGCTTGTCTTTCGTCATAATCTCCGTCACCGGTTTCGACATTTCTCTCTCGAAACGCAAATCACGGTTGGTAAGGATTCCGATCAGCTTGTGATCTTTGTCTATAACAGGAATACCGCCGATTTTGAATTCACGCATGATCTGATGCGCATCGCCAAGGGTTGCAGTGTCATTTAGTGTGATCGGATCGAGGATCATCCCGCTTTCCGAACGTTTCACCTTTCTAACCTGCTCAGCCTGTGCTTCCAGGCTCATGTTTTTATGAATGATACCAATGCCGCCTTCCTGGGCCATTGCAATGGCCAGATCAAATTCGGTTACCGTGTCCATAGCCGCTGAAACAAGTGGAATGTTCAGTTCGATGTTGCGGGTAAGCTTGGTTTTAGTTGTGGTATTGCGAGGAAGAATTTCTGAATAACCAGGTATTAGAAGAACGTCGTCGTAAGTGAGAGCCTCGAAGAGGACTTTGGATGGGTCTGATGTGCTCATAGCAAATAAACTATTGTTATTTGCCGGGCAAAATTAGCTATAAGTTAGGAGTCGGCCAAAAAAAAGAAAAACAAGTTAACCAACTAATACCCTGACTTTCTTAATGCGCTTTTTATCAGCAGATTGAACCTTAAATGTTACTTGCCTGTGTGTTACAATCTCACCGGTTCGGGGAAGTCTTGAAAATAATTCCAGCAAAAGTCCGGCAAGTGATTCGCTGTTCCCGCGGACTTCATCAAAGTAATCGGTCTCAAGGTTAAGTATCCTGCACAAATCGTTGATCAGCACTTTACCCTCAAAAACATAGGTATTTTCATCAACCTGAGTAAAGTTAATTTCATCGTCTTCGTCGTATTCGTCATTAATATCCCCGAAAATCTCTTCGATAATATCTTCGAGTGTAATAAGCCCGCTGGTCCCGCCATATTCATCAACAACAATGGCCATATGCACGCGGCGACTTTGGAAATCTTTCATTAAATCATCCAGGCGCTTGCTTTCCGGAATAAAATACACCGGCCTTATCAGCTTCTGCCAGTTGAAGTGCTCATTTTGATGGATATGAGGCAACAGGTCTTTCACATTCAAAATTCCTTCGATGTGATCGAGATCGTCCCTGAAAATCGGCACCCGCGAGTATCCCGACTTATTGATCTTATCCATCAATTCATGAAAATCCAATTCAATATCGAACGAAGTAATATGCAACCGGGCCTGCATGGCTTTTTTTGCATTGGTCTGCCGGAAATGTGCTAGCCCGCGTAAAAGGTCCGTCTCTTCTTCGCTTTCTGCTTTTGCCTCAAGCATTTCCGTGGTTACCTCTGCACCCTCGGGCGTAAGTATTCCAAAAGCATAACCCAGCTTCATGACGGGCTGGGTAATCGGTTTACAGATTTTGATCAGAAATTGCGTGAGACCCGAAATCTTTGGAATAAATTCGTTGGCCCTGCGGGCGCTGTTGTATCGGACAATGGCATCGATCCAGATCCAGAATGCAAGAAATCCTAAAATAACGCCTCGGGAAATCTGGTCATCATGGGTTTCCAAATGGATCCAGGCTAGTCTGGCAGCCAACACTAATGCGAATAAGGTAATTGCGCGTTGGACAAGAGATAATGAAAGCTGCTGAATGCGGTTTGGTATGTGGCTTTCGTCCTCCGTTTTCCGCTCCCACGGGTTTTCCATTGCACCTGATGCAGCATAGGCAGCGCGGATACCGGACAAAAAAAGAGAGATCAGGAAAAGGATCGTGACGAGAATAACGTCGTAGGGTTCGAGGAGGTCAAGGGGTGTAACTGCCCCTACCAGAATTAGTTGAGTGGTTTGGGGGGAAAATGAAATCCCCGTACCCGTTCGGGAGAGGGGGTCTTCACTATCGGCTGCGTCGTTCACAAAGGATCAGAAAACGTTGACAATAAACATATAACAAGATAAATGTAATGATTCTGCCACACAATTTCAGTTGGTTTCAACTTAAGACGGCGTGACAGAATCATTTTATCTATATTAGAAAGGTAAGTCGTCTTCATCGTCACTTCCCGAAGCCAGAGATGGCGGGATCGGGTCGGACGGACGAGGCGACTGATTTGCTCTCGGCTGGTTTTGCTGCTGATATCCTGAGCTGCTTTCACCACCAGAAGCTGAGCCGGAAGGCCCGCCAAGAAGCGTCATGCTATTTGCACGAATCGTAACACCCGTACGTTGCTGACCCTCTTTATCAGTCCAGCTATCGGTGCGAATACGCCCCTCGATATATACCTGATTTCCTTTTTTGAGATATTTCTCTGCGACTTTTGCGAGTCCCTCCCAGAGTTCAATGCGATGCCATTCGGTATTGTCGACTCTTTCGCCACTCTTGTTGGTATATGATTCTGTGGTAGCAATGTTAAACTTAGCCACCGCCGAACCGCTTTCCAGGTAGCGAACTTCCGGATCACTACCTAAATTACCGATTAAAATTACTTTGTTAACGCTTCCTGCCATGTCTCTAGTTGTGGATATTTGAATGCATATTTAAATATAGGGATATAAAATCAAACTGTTTTATATATCCTGCTCACTTATTTTACCCGTCAATTTATCTTTTAAAATCAATTTATTGCGTCCGTCGTGGGTCATTTCCTGTTTGATCAGATAGTAGTTTTCATCATAGGAAACATAATTTGATGGTTTCTCGACACCTTCTCGACCTCGCCAAACCGGAAGTTCCACTTTCTCCCAAAGCTTTGTTCTGGCCGATTTATAGGCTGCGTCGATGATTGCGTTCACGACGTAACCGTCATAAAAAGTTTCCGCAGCATCCTTTCCACTTTCCGCAGAATTGAACATATCGGTAAACATGTGGTTGTATCCCAGGTCATTCACTTCGTCACCCACGGGGAACAGCCACCCCGTGTTACTTTCGGCTTTTTCAGCCACATATTCCTCGCCTGCGCCATCCGCATTCTTTCCGGTTGTAAACATTTCGAAGCCTGTCCGGAGAAAATTATTGATCCAGATAGTCCCCTCCGTACCCATTACCTCATCTCTTAAATCCATTCCCCCGCGAAACGTCCAGCTTACTTCAAACTGTCCGATTGCGCCATTTTCATATTTAACCAATGCGATCGCATGATCCTCGGCATCAATGGGCTTCACCTGCGTATCCGCCCAGCACATTACCTCCACTGGCCTGATGTCTTTTCCGATAAAATTCCTTGATATCTCAATGCAGTGGCAGCCCAGATCCAGGATACAACCGCCGCCCGCCTGCTCGATATCCCAAAACCATTCACTATGCGGCCCGGGGTGCGCCTCGCGGGATTTAGCCCAGATAATCCTTCCTAACGAGCCGTTTTTAACACTTTCAAGCGATTTTAGAAATTTCGGGGTATAGCAAAGATCTTCCAGATAACCGGCAAATATTCCTGCTTCCTCGACTGCTTTCATCATTCTCAAAGCCTCCGCACCGGTTCGTCCCAGCGGCTTGGTAGATACCACCGCTTTTTTGTGTTTGGCACAAAGCATTACCGCTTCTTCGTGAATGTTATTGGGCAATGCAATGCAAACCATATTTACCTCCGGATTTGCAATTACTTCTTCCATATCGCTGGACCAAAAGGCACAGCCATAATCCGAAGCAAATTTTTTCGCACTTTCCTCCCTTCTGGCATAGATGGCAACCACTCTGTCCCGACCGCGCTGGCCGTGAATTGATTCCGCATAAAAACGTCCGATGAAGCCGGAACCCAGCATTGCAATTTTCTGCATAGTACTAAAGGGTTAATATTCTTAATCTTTTATTTAATAGTTCGGAATGGTTCAGATTTGTTCAGGTAGTTTGAAGTTGTTCGAGGTAGTTCAGGATAGTTTGGAGTTGTTCGCGGATGTTCCGGCAGTTTGTATTTGTATCAAATAAATACACCAATTCGAACAACACCGTACCAAACTGAACACTCCCGATCCACACAGAACCAGTCGAAACAAACCTAGTTCGTCTTAACCTCACTCTCCCAGCCAGTCGTTTTCAATGCCGGATCATCTTCCTTTTTAAGGAAATCAGCATTTCCGAACGAAACAGCTTCCCATTCAAGCAACGCCCGGTCGGGAACGGTATCCACCGGCACCTTCCACGAATTCGAGGTTTCGCTGTAAGCGATATTCGATTGCGAATTGTAGCATGAAATCAGCGACCACCTTGGATGGTCAGAAAGATTGGCTTCAGAACGGTGCAGTAAATTACTGTGAAAAAACAACGCGTCGCCGGGCTCGATTTCGCAATAGATCAGATCCATTGTTTTTAATGCATGGTTTACCATTTCCATATCCGCTCCTACCTGCTCTCCTGCAAACCCATGATTAACCCGCCCCATTTTGTGCGAACCTTTGATCACCTGCAGACATCCGTTTTCCTTATTCGCAGGAGTTAATGCGATCATCACGCTCATTAGCTGGTCGGGAAAAATGAATTGGTTTTTATACCAATAGCCATAGTCCTGATGCCACTCCCAGGCACCCCCAACCTTTGGCTCCTTTTGCATAAGCTTTGTATGAAAATGACATACCTCGCTATCTTCACCCAACAACGTTGCTACCGAATTTACCATTCTCTCACTCCGGATCAGGTAACCGAATACATCGTCTCCCGGCGTAAACCAGAGCGATAACTTCGTTTTTTTGCCTGATTGGTCGTTTAAGTCCATTGCGTTTTTCTGCATTACCGAATTTTCCACGGCTGTCCGATACAACTTCCCTACTTCCTCCTGAGAAAAAAGACCTTTAACAACAAGATATCCATCACGATTGTAATCTTCAATCTGATTTGCGCTTAAACTGAAATTTGCCATAGCTTCCATATTAAGTTGTTGGGAACAAAGTAAAACACTTAGAGAAACACCCTCAAAACGATTATAGATACCGCTCTTCTTTAAGAAAGGTATCAACGAGAATCGGTTTAGGCAGATCCTCTACCTCGCGCTCCGTATAAAAAGCCATCCCGACAGGCAAATCTATTGATCCCTCCTCCGAAATTTCAAGCCGCCAAAATCGGACGTTCAACTTCTGATGGGAGAGAATGTGCGTATATAGTTTTGGCATTTCCTCAATGATGCCTTTTGGAAGTAGATCGGCCAGAAAATCATCGTAAACCAGATCATCGAAAACTGCGGTTAAAGTAGTGGATTCGATGAGGTAAAAGTCATACAAGCCTAGCCAGATGTCTTTGGCAAGCCGCTCCCGCATGGCTAGTTTACCATGCTGCCGGATCACAAAATAGTTGAAATAACGCTGCTGAACTTTCCCTTTTTTTGCTTTAACCGGCAGTTGGTTCTGCATTTTAAACTCGAATGCATAACAAATGTCATTGAATGGACAGATCAGGCAATCCGGAGACACGGGCACACATTGGAGCGCACCAAATTCGATCATCGCCTGATTATAGGTCGCGGGATTATCGCTGGGGACAAGTTCCTTAGCAATCGCGGCAAATTGCTTTTTCCCTTCATTACTTAAAATGTCTGTCTTGACTCCAAACAGGCGGGCCATAACCCGGTACACATTTCCGTCAATTGCCGCGACCTGCTCTCCGAAAGCAAATGAAGCAATGGCGGCGGCTGTGTAATTCCCTAGCCCCTTGAGCTTGGCCAATTTCTCAGCCGTTTCGGGAAAGTCGCCTCCAAAATCGTTTACAACTAATTTGGCAGTAAAGTGCATGTTTCGGGCTCTGGAATAGTAGCCAAGACCCTGCCATTGGCGCAATACATCTCTTTCGTCAGCGTTAGCTAGGTCGAAAACAGTTGGGAATTGCAAAAGGAATTTCTCGTAGTAAGGCGTTCCCTGCGCGACTCTGGTCTGCTGTAGAATAATTTCCGATAGCCAGATTTTATAGGGGTCGGTCGTCTGTCTCCAAAGTAAAGGTCGATGGTTTTTGAGATACCAGGATCTAAGTTTTTTATTAAAATCAATTACCTGAAAATGATCCAGTATCATAATATTTGCTCTTATATACGCTGTTTTTTAACCAATTAGAAAAAAAATGAAATTACCATTCTTTTAAGTTTTAGTAAAATTACCGTACCTTTGTGTTCCCAAAATTCCGAGGAGTAAGTAAGTAAATGAAATAATATCCACTTAAAGTAAACAATCAAAGTGACTAAGGCAGACGTAATCGCACAGATTTCTGAAAAAACAGGCGTAGACAAAGGCGATGTTCAGCAAACGCTAGAATCGTTTTTCACCGTGGTAAAGGATTCGCTTTCTGAAGGTGAGAACCTTTATGTAAGAGGTTTTGGTAGTTTCATCAATAAAAAGCGTGCGCGTAAAGTTGCCCGTAATATTTCGAAGGGAACTTCAATGATTATTGACGAGCACTTTGTACCCAGCTTTAAGCCTGCGAAAGTTTTCGTTGAGCAGGTGAAAGAAAGTGACAAATTGAAAGCAGTTGTCGAAAAATAATTGGCCTCACGAGGTTGACTGATACACTGTATGAAAAAATCCATTCTTCTTTCTTGCGTACTCGCATTTGCATTGGTAGGAACGCTTTTTAGCCTTCCGAAGGTCGTTGTGAATACAAAGGGTAAGGAAGTGGACAAGGAAGGTACACAGGCCGCCGCTGCACCAAATGCAGCTCCGACTGAGTCCGCTCCAAAATCGCATGATGAAGCCACTTTATCACCTGATCAGCAAAAAATTGTTGACCAACTGAGAAGTGGCTTTATTCAAGCTAGTGAAAAAGATAAAGTAGCCGCCGGGGTAAGTTTATCTGACAAATTTGCGACACTTCAGAAATTTGACAGTGCTGCATTTTACGCGGAAAAAGTGGCCCTGTTATCTCCTACTATTGAAAATCTGGTACGAACCGGTGACCGATATTATGAGGCTTACGGTTTTGCAGTGGATGAACAAAAATCCAAAAACCTCGGAGCAAAGACGCGAGAATATTACCAGAAAGCACTTGACCAGAATCCAGGATTATTAGCCGCAAAAGCTAATATGGCAATGACTTTCGTGAATACAGAAAACCCAATGCAGGGAATTTTGATGTTACGAGAAGTGATCGATACAGACCCCACCAACGAATTGGCCTTGTTCAATTTAGGGATCTTATCCATGAGATCAAACCAGTACTCAAAAGCTGTTGACAGGTTCAGACAGATCTTGACAAATAACCCAGCTAATACAAAAGCAAAGTTTTATTTAGGACTTTCGCTGGTGGAGCTGGGAGATAATGAGCAAGCCACCAAAGTTCTTTCTGAAGTCAAAAAGGAAGAAAAAGATCCTGTTATCCAGCAGGCGATTGGTGAACTAGAAGTGCGTCTGAACAACTGATCATCACCGAAATAAGAAAATAACTTTTTATTTTATAAACGACTTAATTATGCCTTGCGGAAAAAAGAGAAAGAGACATAAGATTTCCACTCACAAGAGAAAGAAAAGACTTAGAAAAAACAGACATAAGAAGAAATAATTGGCATGACCGGATTTTATAGTTAAGATCCGGTCATCCTTCTTCCCCACGTAGCAATGCCGCCTTTTTAATCTTACAAAAGCGGAGGTTAATTATCAACATTATATAGCCATTCAGTTGGTTGAACATTGAGTAACGAATTACTAATCAATTCTACTCAAAAGGGAGAACGTATAGCCCTTTTGCAGGATAAGCGACTTTTAGAATATCACGTCGAAACACCGGATCAAAGCTTTACAGTAGGAGATATTTATCTTGGTACTGTTAGAAAACTGGTGGCGGGGCTTAATGCCGCATTTGTAGATGTTGGTTTTGAAAAAGATGCATTTCTGCATTACCTGGATTTAGGGCCAAATATTAATTCTCTCAACAAGCTTACCAAGGACGTCATTTCTAAACGCGTCAATTCCGGCAAATTGAATAACTTCAAGATGGAGGCGGAAATTGAAAAGCTTGGTAAAATTGACAAAGTTCTTTCCAAAAATCAGCCGATTCTTGTTCAGATCGTTAAGGAGCCAATTTCTACAAAAGGCCCCCGATTATCCTGCGATATTTCCATTGCTGGCCGTTACATTGTTCTAGTCCCTTTTTCTAATTCGGTGAATCTTTCAAAAAAGATTACTGATAAACAAGAAAGGAACAGGCTTCAGCGATTGATGTCGTCCATTAAGCCCGCCAATTTTGGTGTCATTATCCGCACCGTTGCTACCGGCAAGGATGTAGACGAACTGAACCGCGACTTGCAGGATTGCCTTGACAAATGGGAAAACGGTATCAAGGCATTACGCGACGCCAAACCTCGCGACCGGGTTATCGGTGAAATGAACCGGGCTTCTTCCATTATCCGTGACATGCTGAATGAATCATTCGACAGCATCACGGTTGACTCGAAAGAGGTTTACGAAGACATTAAAGCTTATATCCATAACATTGCTCCTGACAAGGAAAATATCTTAAAACTGCATAATGGCAAAAACAAGATATTTGAACAGTTTGGCTTAGAAAAGCAGATTAAATCCCTTTTTGGACGCTCGGTAAGTTTGCCAAATGGTGGATATCTGATTATCGAGCACACGGAGGCTCTTCACGTAATTGACGTCAATAGCGGAAACAAATCCAATTCCGAGGAGGATCAGGAAGCGACTGCTTTGAGTGTCAACCTGGAAGCTGCCAAAGAAATAGCCCGACAGCTTCGTCTGAGAGATATGGGCGGAATCATCGTTGTCGACTTCATCGACATGAAAAAAGCGGAAAATAAACGTACGCTTTTTGACATCATGCGCGATGAAATGAAAGGCGACCGCTCCAAGTACACGGTTCTCCCCCTTTCCAAATTCGGCCTTCTTCAGATTACCCGCCAACGGGTTAGGCCGGAAATGAATATCGTTACCCGTGAAACCTGCCCAACGTGCGGCGGTACCGGAACGATTCAGGCGAGTATTCTGGTATCGGACGTGATCTCTAACAACCTTGATTACATTTTAAGTAAACAAAATGAACGTGGAATAACCATTTCACTTCATCCATTCCTCCATTCTTACTTTACCAAGGGGCTAATCTCGGAACAGGTAAAATGGTTCTTCCAATATAAAACCTGGGTAAAACTCACGAAAGATTCATCATTGGGCGTAGTCGATTTCAAATTTCATAACCGATACGGAGAAGAAATTGAGATTGTGCCGGTGAATTGATGGATAGCTATTAGCCTTTAGTTCTTAGATTTATCTGCTTTTCCACTCTGGCTTTCTTTTCTCTTTGAACGCTAAAGAGCCTTCTTTCGCATCCTCTGTTTTTAGTAGCAAGTCTAGCTGTAATTTTAAGAAAGCGTGACGTTTTTCTTCGGCTAATTTCTTCATTTGCCGGAGCGCAGATATGCCGGCCTGAATCGCGAGTGGAGCATTTTCGCAGATTAAATCAGCTAATGCATTTACCTCAAAATCAATATTCTCTTCTTCTTCAATTTTAGTAACCAAACCGAGTTCTAACGCTTCTTTAGAAGAATATTTTTTACCGGTTATAGCTAATTCTAAAATTTTTCGATCAGATAAAATCCTTGATAAAGAAGCCAGTACCTGCATCGGCCAAATGCCTCGTTTCACTTCTGGTAAGCTGAAACTTGTTTCTGGAGTACTTATAACGAAGGTGCAACCGCAGATTAAGAGAAAACCTCCCGCCAAAACCGGTCCCTTTACTTTTGCAATTGCAGGTTTTAATAATCCATCAAATGCATCACCCAACCTGGCTTCTTCGCGTATTTTAGGCAGAGTATCATTTTCCCGATCTACAGAGCTGTCGTGAAAAGCATTTAAATCAGCTCCGGCACAGAAAACAGGACCATTTGCCTCAACTACCACACATCTGACGTTCTCATTATAATGTGCAAAGGCCAGTGTAAAAATGATCTCTGCGGCCATTGTAGGCGTAAATGCATTACGCTTCTCCGGGCGGTCAAGTGTAACAGTAAAAATGTGACCTACTAATGAAGTTTTGATATACAAAAATTTCACATCCTTAAAAGCAAGTGTGTCTTCGCGGGTGTAGAACTGCATACTCTTTGCTTTTGGTCGAATGAAATTGAATTATCTGCAAACAACGCCTTCCAACATGGTTATGTATTGCCTGATACCAGCTTCAATCTCAGATAAATAAATATACTCATCTGCACTATGTGATCGTCCTGAATGGCCCGGACCCATTTTCAGAGAGGGACAATCCAGAAGTGCCTGATCCGAGGTAGTTGGAGATCCATATGCGGTACGACCCAATTTTAAGCCTTCCACCACAATAGGATGATTCATGGGTATACTGGAAGGACGAAGCCGGATCGATCGTGCTGTGACTTCCGACTGAATATTGGATTGTATAATTTCAATTACTTCTTCCAGTGTATACTGATCAGTGACCCGCACATCGATTGTAAACGTACAAACGTCCGGAACCACATTATGCTGGGTACCTGCGTTGATAATCGTCACGGACATTTTAATCGGCCCGAGTGTAGGAGACACCCTCGGGAATATGTATTCTGTTATCCAGCTAATGTCTTTTAATGCTTTATAAATGGCATTTTCGCCTTCCTCTCGTGCAGCATGCCCTGATTTCCCACGAGCTGTACAATCCAGCACAAGTAATCCCTTTTCTGCAACTGCCAATTGCATTTCCGTCGGCTCACCAACGATCGCGAACGCAATTTCAGGCAACTCCGGAACCACAATTTCAAGTCCTTCCTTTCCCGAAATTTCTTCCTCCGCAGTTGTAGCAATAGCAATATTGTAACTCAGATCGTCGTGCTCGTAGAAGTAACAGAACGTTGCTAGAAGTGAAACCAGACAACCCCCTGCGTCATTACTTCCCAGGCCATACAATTTTCCATCCTGCACGATCGCCTCGAATGGATTGAGCGTCCAGGATTTATTTGGCTTCACCGTGTCATGATGAGAATTAAGCAATACAGTTGGTTTGGATTCGTCAAAATGGAGGTTATAGGCCCAAAGATTATTTTTCTTCGTATGAAACCGGATATTTTTTTGTTCAAAAAAATCCGAGATCAGCTGTGCAGTCTCAGCTTCTTCCCGGCTAAATGAAGGTGTTTCAATCAGCCGTTTTAAAAGCTCAATGGCTTCCTGGGTTAACGCATTTATATTTTTCAACGTGTCTACCATCTCACCTGTCCGTCACCTTTGACTATCCATTTCTCTGTTACCAGCTTCTCCAATGCAAATGGACCTCTCGCGTGTAATTTTTGAGTTGATATGCCAATTTCAGCTCCTAAGGCAAACACCCCGCCATCTGTAAATCTTGTAGAAGCATTGGCGTAAACCGAAGCCGCATCGACCTCTCTCAAAAATGTTTCGATCGCTTCCTGATTTGTAGAAACAATCGCTTCTGAGTGTCTGGACGAATATGTTTCTATGTGTTTTAAAGCTTCATTTAACCCATCAACAACCTTAATGGAACACTTATAGTCAAGAAATTCTCTGCCAAAATCGTCAGGTCCGGCTTTCACAAGGAAAGGATATGCTGTTGCATTCAGTATATCAAATGACGCGTCATCCGCGAAAACTTCAACATTCCATTTTGTAAAACCTTCTTTTAACTTAGGCAAAAATTCTCCTGCAACGCTTTTGTCGACCAAAACCGTATCTAATGCATTACAAGCAGCTGGTTTTGAGACTTTTGCATTAATTACAATTTCAGCTCCTTTATTCAAATCTCCGGTTTCATCAATGTAAGTATGGCAAACGCCAGCACCCGTTTCAATGGTTGGAACCAAAGAATTTTGTCTCACAAAGTTTATCAGACCTTCTGAGCCGCGCGGAATAATAATGTCCACATACTGTTTAGCAGTGAGCAGCTCGCCTACAAATTCCCTGCCTGTCGGCAACAAAGTAACGGCAGCAGCTGGCACGTCAAATTCGGCCAATGCCTCATGTATCAGACTTACCAGATAGGTATTCGAAAAATGCGCCTCTTTGCCCCCCTTTAATACACATGCATTTGCCGAACGCAAGCAAAGTGACGCTACGTCAATCGTTACATTTGGCCTCGATTCATAAATAACACCTACAACTCCCAAAGGCACTGCGATTTTTTTCAAGGAAAGTCCCTGCTCGATGGTCTTTTCCAGAAACACTTCACTTGTGGGGTCCGGCAATGCAGCGACGTCACGAAGGCTATCCGCCAAATCCTGAATTCTCTTCGCATTAAGTAACAAACGATCCTTCTTTGGATCTGCGTCATCCATTACTGCCAGATCCTTCTGGTTTTCAGCAATAATATGATCGGAATTCGCCAACACTTTAACAGAAAGCGATAGAAGGAGATCAGCCCGTTGCTGATCCGAAAGCCTGCGAACTACCGCAGAGGCTTGCCGGGTTTCTTCTAAAAGTGGTAAAATAGATTCCATTATAATAGTACAATATCATTGGCATGAGCCACTTCAAAATTCATTGTTTTAAGATTCGCACGGATCGCGGAAGACGTTTCCCGTGCCCGTGCTACTGCAATCATTTCACCCGCAGAAGAGTAAATCTCAATAATTTCTCCAGATTCAAAATCCCCCGAAACGTCGCTGACACCGACAGCCAGTAAACTTTTCCTTTTTAATAAAGCCTTCGAAGCACCATCGTCCACCTGCAAACTACCTGAAACCAGTCCACCACTACCCAACCAGCGATTCCTTGCAGACAATGTACTTCTACCCGCGTGGATCACCGTTCCCGCCTGGCCTTTTAGTGCTTCAAGAAGTTCATCTTTTTTATTCATACCAAAGATGACCACCCGGATCGCCATTCTGGCTGCTAATTTGGCGAATGTAAGCTTGGATGCCATTCCTCCCAAGCCAAGAAAAGATTTATCGGTCTTTACAAACCTGAAAACTTCGTTGACATTGAATACGTTCCTGATAATTTCCCCGCCCTCATCCAATAAACCGCCTACTGAGGTACAAAACATCAATGATTCGGCTCCAAACCCCACGGCAAGCAAAGTGGCCAGTTCGTCATTATCTGAAAACTTTAACTCCCGGTCGCTAACGACATCATTTTCATTTACAATCGGAATAATATTGTTTTCCCAAAGCTCACGAAATGTCTCTTTAAGCTGTAAAAACTTGTCACGGTTGGCGAAATGCTGTCTTTCACAAAGACTTTGAGCAATGTAAATTTTACTAGGCGCAAAATGAGAAGCATATAAGCCGACCAATAGTGGGTTCCCGACCGAAGCAGCAGCCTTTCTTTGGGTCATGGTGCCTCTATAATCTCCAATATAGGCTTTTCCCGCACCTACTGCACCCGAAGAAACAATGATAATCCGGTATTTGGAATGAATTTCTGAAACTTGCCTGGCTATTTCCGAAATAATCCGGACATCCGGTTCACCCGAAGGAAGCGTAATCGAGGCCGTTCCAAATTTGATGACGAGTATGGGTTTTGACACTGTTTTCAATCAATTTGGCCAAAATTAACGATTTAAATGAAATAGGCGCATTACCCCCGGGCTGCCGCACTATCGCCAGCTACTTTCGTTATGACCCGCGCGTCAAACCTGCGTTTTTCTTTCAAGGCTTTTTCGAGAAGATCAAGGTACTCGTTACGCGGAATTTCGATTGCTCCATATCGAAGTACATTATCATTGATAAACTGTGTATCCAACAGAACAAACTGGTTTAAACGCAGAATTTGAATGAGGTAATAAAAGGCAACTTTGGAGGCATTGCTTTCAACGGTAAACATCGATTCTCCAAAGAAAACCCCATTAATAGCCACTCCATATAACCCACCTACCAACCGGTTTTCCCGGTAAGCTTCAACACTATGTGCATAACCCATATGGTGCAAAGCCGTATAGCTGGCTATGATATTTTCTGAGATCCACGTCCCTTCTTCCTTCGCACGTGGCCCCGAGCAGCCGCGCATAACACCTTCAAAGTTTGAATTAACCCGTATCTCAAAATAATTTTTATTAATAACCGGCCGCAAAGACTTTGGCGGCTTAAATGTATCGATTGGAATAATGGCCCGAGGATTAGGAGAATACCAGTAAATCGTCCCGTCTGATTCCGCCATCGGAAAAATTCCGTTTATATAGCCATTCAGAATATCATCGGTACTAAGTTCTGACATGCAAATGCGATTGAATTGAACCATAAAAATATATCTTCTGTTTCTTTGGAGTGATATTTTTTTTTCTAAAATTTGCACCTTCCAAGACGGATAACAAGTCAATGAACAACAACGGCATATATACTGTCCTTCATACTACGCCTTTCCGATTCAGGTCCCCGTGGACCGCATAATTATCTTTTACCTACGTGGTAAATCTTTTATACCCCTAATTTTCTTGCAGTTCTAAACGTCCCATCGTTTTCTCTGGGTATAGTAATTATTGTTTCGAATTTTTTGTCAGCATAGCCATCAATGAAAAATACCGAAGTAGTGGGCAGTAAATTTGTAGTTCAGACTGCCAATGAAAATCACCTTCATTTTGCGGAGACAATTTGTGCAGAGATGGAGGAGAGTGCCAAAAAACGTGGTACTGGTATCGCAAAACGCTCCCCGGTGTACATCATGGAAAAAATGGTCGAGGGAAAAGCGATCATTGCGACGACGGATACCGGGCAATGGGTGGGCTTTTGCTATATTGAGACCTGGGAACATGGAAAGTTTGTGGCGAACTCCGGCCTTATCGTTCACCCGGATTTCCGTAACAGCGGAATGGCAAAAGCCATCAAACAAAAGGCTTTTGAATTATCCCGCAAAAAATATCCCGATGCGAAAATTATTGGTATCACCACCAGCTTGCCGGTGATGAAAATAAATTCCGATCTGGGCTATGAACCTGTAACTTTCAGCGAGTTACCTGCAGATGATGCATTCTGGAAGGGCTGCGCCAGTTGCGTAAACTACGACGTACTCACACGGACTGGCAGAAAGCATTGCCTTTGCACCGGAATGATGTATAACCCGGATGATAAAAAGAAAACAGAAGTTTCTGTTGGTGCAGAGGTCGTCGAAAAAACTTCCTGGGATTTTTTGAAAGAGTCGAGCCTTTATGAGCGCTGGATGCGTATCAAACAACGCATTTTGTTGCGAAGGGAGGAACGTGCTAAAAAGAAAAACGCCGGGGCATTGCTCGTACATTAAAGTACTGCATTCATTTACAGATTAGAATATCTCTTTAAATACCTCGCGCGGCAGCCTTTAAAAGCCCTAAGCGAGGTATTTTTTTGTTTTCAATCGTTTCAGGTGACTTAGCGGCATAACCTTTTCCCATTATGGGATACCATTCAGTGAAACTTACGTACTTTTGCAGCCGCTATGAGAGTGTTTACCCGAGCCACACTAAGGGAGTTTTGGAACAAGACGAATGACGCGAGACCGGCGCTCGAATTTTGGTATGACTCAATAGAAAAAAACCATTTCCAAAATCCGAATGAGGTCATCAAGTTTTTCAAAAACGCCGATACTGTTGGAAACGGAAGGATTGTTTTTAATATCGCTCGTAACAAATATAGGTTGGTGGCAAAATTTGAGTACGAGAAACAACTCGTTTTTGTTCGATTTCTCGGGACTCATGCCCAATACGATATAATAGAAAATAGCAAAGAAACATAGTAATCGATCAGACAAATGAAAAAACTTGCGATTGCTCTTGACAGCATTAAAATTAAGCCGATAACAAATCAACTCGACTTTGAAGAAGCTGGTGAAATCATAGAATCCCTAATCGATGCCGATTTGATAGAAGATCCTCAGGATCGAAAAAGGGCTTTGGATATTCTGGAAGCGGTCACGGTGCTAGCTATCGACTATGAAAAGAGGCATTTCCCTATTCCAAAGCCTGACCCAATTGAAGCAATTAAGGAAAGGATGGACCAGTTACATCTTACACGCAAAGATGTAGCGCCTTATTTTGGAGGTGAAAACAGGGTTTCAGAAGTCTTAAACAAAAAGCGCAATTTAACTATAAAGATGATTAGGGAGTTGAGCAGAAATCTGGGAATATCCGCGGATACACTTCTGGCAGTTCAGTAATCATTACGGTATTTATTAGTATCACATTCAATAAAATGTCACAACCCAAAGTAGTATTAGCATTCAGCGGAGGATTAGATACCTCTTTTTGTGTAAAATATCTGGCCGAAGACAAAGGCTATGAAGTCCATTCTGTATTGGTTGATACGGGCGGGTTTTCTCAGGAAGATCTTCAAACGATCGAGGCAAATGCGTATGCATTAGGTGTGAAAAAGCACGCGACGATTTCTAAAACCAGCGAGTATTATAACGACTGCATTAAATACCTCATTTTCGGAAATATCCTTAAAAACAACACTTATCCACTTTCGGTGAGTGCGGAGCGCGTATTTCAGGCGGTCGCGGTTGCCGAATATGCAAAAGAAATTGGCGCAAGTGCAATTGCCCATGGAAGTACGGGCGCCGGAAATGATCAGGTACGTTTTGATATGGCTTTCCGGATTATTATTCCGGAAGCAGAAATCATCACACCAATCCGTGACCTCAAACTATCCCGCGAAGCTGAAATTGAATATTTGACTAAAAAAGGTGTGGGCCGCGAATGGGCCAAAGCCGCATATAGTATTAATAAAGGACTTTGGGGAACCTCGGTTGGTGGAAAAGAAACGCTTACCTCCGAGAAATACCTTCCCGAATCTGCCTGGCCGACCCAGATTTCTAAAACGGAACCGGAAAGCATTACGCTTGAATTCGTAAAAGGTGAACTTAAAGGCGTTGCAGGCGAAAGTTTCGATAACTCAGTGGAAGCGATCCAGAAACTGGCGGCGATTGCGCAACCTTTCGGAATCGGGCGCGACATTCACGTGGGTGATACCATTATAGGCATAAAAGGTCGGGTCGGCTTTGAGGCTGCGGCTCCATTGATCATCATCAAGGCGCACCATACCTTGGAAAAACATGTGTTGAGCGAGCAGCAGTTGTATTGGAAAGAACAACTTTCTAACTGGTACGGCAGCCTTTTGCATAAAGGCCAGTTTGTGGAACCTGTTATGCGTAACATCGAAACGTTCCTTACGGACACACAGTCGCATGTTACCGGGAAAGTACATGTTTATCTTGCACCGTACCGTTTCCATGTGGAAGGTATCGAGTCTCCATTTGACTTAATGTCATCGAAATTTGGCAGTTATGGCGAAATGAACAATGCCTGGACAGGTGATGATGTGCGTGGATTCTCGAAAGTGGCTTCCAATCAGGTGATGATTTATCAGAAAGTTACTGAGTCCAACAGTTAATGTGATGCAAAAAATCAAAGTAGGTATTATTGGTGCGGCTGGGTATACCGGCGGAGAATTGATACGAATCCTGATCAACCATCCGAATGCAGAAATTGCTTTTGCACACAGTAAAAGCCAGGCGAGTAAACCTGTCCATATCACGCATACCGATTTACTTGGTGAAACGGATTTGACTTTTTCGGGAGAAGATATTCAGGGACTGCTCGACGGACATGATCCGAATGTCATCTTTTTGTGTTCCGGACATGGAGAGTCCCAAAAGTTCCTGAATGAGTTTTCTGTGCCATCTTCAACAAAGATTATCGATTTGAGCACAGATTTCCGGGACGAATCGCATGGGTTTACCTACGGTTTGCCAGAACTTCAAAAAGATAAAATTAAGTCTGCGTCCAAAATTGCTAATCCGGGATGTTTCGCTACCAGCATCGAACTCGCCATTTTACCACTTGCAAATGCAGGTTTATTAAAAGATGAAGTTCATGTGAGTGCAGTTACCGGCAGCACTGGTGCAGGCCAATCGCTGAGTGCCACTACCCATTTCTCGTGGCGTAACAACAATGTTTCCATTTACAAAGCATTTACGCATCAGCATTTGACCGAAATCAAAATGAGCCTTGCCAAATTGCAGGCTGGTTTTAACAAAGCCGTGAATTTTGTCCCCTATCGCGGCGATTATACGCGCGGGATCATGGCGAATGTGTATACCCGCTATGAGGGTTCGCTGGAAGAGGCTAAAAGTCTTTATAGAAACTTTTACACAGATGACCCATTCACGCATGTAAGCGAAGCACCTATTGATCTTAAACAAGTTGTTAATACCAATAAATGCTTCATTCACCTCGAAGTGCACGATGGTCAGCTGTTGATTACCAGCATCATCGACAACCTCACCAAAGGAGCGTCGGGACAGGCAGTTCAGAATATGAATTTGATTTTTGGGTTGCCGGAAGATGCCGGATTGAGATTTAAAGCACCGGCTTTTTGATTTAAAATATTCAGGAGAATATAAATTTTAAGAAATGTCACATTTATTTGATGTATATCCACTTTATGACATCGAGCCTGTAAAGGCCCGCGGTAGTTATTTGTGGGACCAGCATGGAACCGAATACCTGGACTTGTATGGCGGGCATGCGGTTATTTCGGTAGGTCATTGCCACCCATATTACGTCGATATGCTTACCCGCCAGCTGAACGCGATCAGTTTTTATTCAAATTCTGTAAAAATTTCTTTGCAGGAAGAATTGGCTGAAAAGCTGGGAGAATTATCCGGCTATCCCGATTACCGCCTTTTCCTCTGCAATTCGGGGGCCGAAGCGAATGAGAATGCTTTGAAACTAGCCTCCTTCCACAATGGCCGGACGAAAGTGATTTCATTTACCAAGTCATTCCACGGCCGTACGGCGGGTGCCGTTGCCGCAACCGATAATCTGTCGATAGTTGCCCCTGTAAATTACAATAAACATGTTACCTTCCTTCCGTTCAACGATGTCGACTCTGCAGAGAATGGCATTACCGATGAAGTATGCGCGGTAATTGTCGAGGGAATCCAGGGCGTGGGTGGAATTCAGGTTTGTTCTGACGAATTTTTACAAACATTAAGACGTAAATGTGACGAGACGGGCGCGATTTTAATTCTTGACAGCGTACAATGCGGTTATGGTCGGACCGGAAAATTCTTTTCCCACCAGTTCAGCGGCATTGACCCGGACATTATATCCATGGCAAAAGGCATGGGCAATGGCTTTCCAATTGGCGGGATTTTGATCTCACCAAAGTTTAAAGCCAGCTACGGACTGCTTGGAACTACATTTGGTGGAAACCATCTGGCCTGTGCGGCTGGCGTTGCGGTTCTGGATATCATGAAAAATGAAAACCTGATCGGGAATGCGGCTGAAATCGGCGACTATCTTATGGATGGTATTAAAGAAATCGGAGGTTATAAAGAATTGCGGGGAAGAGGATTAATGATCGGGATCGAGTTTGATTTTCCCGTGAAAGATTTGAGAAACAAACTGCTTTTTGAGCATAAAATGTTTACCGGAGTTGCCGGGACCAGCACAATACGCCTGTTGCCGTCATTAGCGCTAGGTAAAAAAGAAGCTGACATGTTCCTAGAAGCACTTAGAAAAGAAGTATCTGTCACATCGTTGTAAAATTGCAAATCACATCAGGCGGATGCCTGTTTAACTGCCCCGGAATTCAAAATACCGGAACACCTGACTGAATGAACCATTTCCTTTCCATTAAAGACGTAACCGACCTGAACCAGCTAATCACCAGCGGGATCTCAGCCAAACGCGACCCATTTGCTGATCATACTTTGGGTAAAAACAAAACCATCGGACTGCTGTTTTTCAATTCGAGTTTGAGGACCCGGATCAGCACACAAAAAGCGGCGCAAAATCTTGGACTGAATGTGATCACCATGAACGTGGGGCAGGATGGCTGGGGACTTGAAATGGAGGAAGGTGTAATCATGAATGGCGATAAGGCAGAGCACGTGAAAGAAGCCGCAGCGGTGATCGGAAGCTATTGTGACATCATCGGGATCCGGTCGTTTGCAGGTCTGCAAGATCGCGATAAAGATTATGAAGAGATTGTTTTCAAGCAGTTTCAAAAATATGCGGAGGTACCGATCATTAATCTCGAATCCGCAACTAGACATCCATTGCAATCACTGGCGGACTGTATTACCATTGAAGAATTTAAAGTTAAACAACGTCCAAAAGTAGTTTTGACCTGGCTTCCCCATTTCAAAGCATTGCCACAGGCTGTGGCTAATTCTTTTTGTGAATGGATGAACCCCATGGACGTAGAGCTTGTAATAACTCATCCGGAAGGCTACGATCTGAATCCTGGATTTGTAGGAAAAGGACAGGTCATATACGATCAGAACAAGGCTCTGGAAGGTGCTGACTTTGTTTACGGAAAAAATTGGTCATCATATCAGCATTATGGACAAGTATTGACGAGTGATCCTTCGTGGATGATTACAGAAGCTAAAATGGCACTGACCGACAACGGGAAATTTATGCATTGCCTCCCATTGCGCCGGAATATGAAAGTAGCAGATGAGGTATTGGACGGCCCCAGATCTCTGGTCATTGAGCAAGCCGCTAACCGTGAATGGTCTGCTCAGGCAGCCTTGCGCGAAGTTTTGCTTTCTCTTTAATAAACTCAACACATTACATGAGCAGCGTACTTTTGACTCAACCCCACTCATCAATAACTAAAAAGAAAATTGGCAAAACAGGTGTTCTGATTGTTAACCTCGGAACGCCTGACAGTCCATCTGTTCCTGATGTGCGAAAATACCTGCGGCAGTTTCTCATGGACGAAAGGGTTATAGACATCCCTTTCCTAAACCGCTGGCTGCTGATTAATCTGATAATAGCTCCGTTCCGTGCACCTAAATCAGCAAAGATTTATAAACAACTGTGGCGGCCGGACGGATCTCCATTAAAAATATACGGTTACTCCGTAAAAGACAAGCTGCAAAATGCATTGGGAGAAGATTATGTGGTGGAGCTGGCTATGCGTTATCAGAGCCCCAGCATCGAAACTGCCTTAACTGAATTAAGAAAGCTGACCCTTTCCGATATTATAGTCATTCCTTTTTTTCCCCAATATGCTTCCGCTTCGACCGGTTCTGTTTACAAAGAAGTAATGCAGGTTGTGAAAGACTGGGAGGTTTTACCGGAAATCAGGTTCGTTAACCGGTTCCTGGACCATCCGAAATTCATTGAAGGCTTTGCCAACCTTGGTAAAAAATACATGGCCGAGCGTGAATACGATCATTTTGTGTTCAGCTATCACGGCTTACCCGAGCGGCAAATTACCAAAGGTGATGTAACCGGCACTTTCTGCCAGTTTGGGAGCTGCTGCGACCAGCTCGATCACAGAAACCAGCATTGTTACCGTGCTCAATGCTTTGAAACGACGCGTCTGTTAGTGAAAGCAATGGAAATTCCGGAAGGAAAATACACGACTTGCTTTCAATCGCGGCTGGGCAAAAATCCCTGGATCAAGCCATATACGGACGAAGTTATTCCCGAGCTCACCAAAAAAGGAGTCAAAAGTGCATTGGCCTTTTCTCCCGCATTTGTAGCCGATTGTCTCGAAACAACTATCGAAGTCGGAGAAGAGTATAAGGAAATCTTCGAAAAGGAAGGCGGAGAACACTGGCAGCTTGTGGAAAGCCTGAACGACAGTGATATCTGGATTGATGCGCTAGTCGATATTACTAAAAATCCAGTCTGGGGCGCCTAGCCTGGGCACCCGACTGGTTTCAAAGAATTATACCTTCTTTTTTATATAGTTCCGAAAGCGTATTCACTGCGTAGTCAATTTCTTCCTCGGTATTATATTTCCCAAACGAAAAACGAACATTCGCACGGTCGGCCGGGATTTGCAGCTCATTAAGAACGTGAGAACCAATATCCGTACCACTCGAACAGGCACTACCACCCGAAACCGCAATTCCTGCAATATCCAGATTGAAAAGCAGCATATCGCTGATGTCCGACGGAGGCAAACTTACGTTCAAAACCGTGTAGAGACTTTTATCCAGATCTCCGGAATTTCCATTGAATGTAATGCCATCAATATTATTTTTCAGCTTTTCAATCATCCGCGCTTTCAATCCCATGATATGTGACTGATGGTCATTCATATCCCGGTAAGCAATTTCCAACGCTTTGGCCAGCCCTACAATTCCATAAATATTTTCAGTACCGCCGCGCATATTACGTTCCTGAGCACCTCCATGCACAAATGGCGCTATTTTAATTCCCGGACGAACATATAAAAATCCTACACCTTTCGGGCCATTGAATTTATGAGCTGCGCCTACGATAAAATCGGTCTTAAGTTGCTGCAAATCATGTTTATAATGACCCATTGTCTGCACGGTATCACTATGGAAAACGGCCTGGTATTTCTCACAAATATCACCCGCAGCCGAAAGGTCCAGCAGATTTCCGATCTCATTATTCCCGTGCATGAGGGAAACCAACGATCTGGAGTTGGTTGATAACAATAATTCGAGATGCTCTAAATCAATTTCTCCTTTTTCGTTCAGATTTACATAGCTCAGCTGGATACGGCCTATTTTCTGTAAATGCTCGAGAGTATGTAAAACCGCGTGGTGCTCAATTCTGGAAGTAATCGCATGTTTAAGGCCAAGTGTTTCAATGCTTGAACAAATGGCCGTATTATCAGCCTCAGTACCACCCGACGTAAAAAATATTTCCGCCGGTGCCGCATTCAGAATACCTGCGATACTTTTTCTGGCTCTTTCCAGGGCAGAGCGGACAGCCCGACCATAAGAATGTATAGAAGAAGGATTTCCAAACTGCTCGGTCATAAGTGGCAACATGACCTCGAGAACTTCCGGATCCAGTTTCGTGGTAGCCGCGTTGTCCAAATAAACTTTCATATCTTAACTTTATTTCTTTGGCTCTGAAAGGATTTCCTTGATATCGGAAATGATTTTGTTAGCCAGATTTATAGCGGTAGTCTGTGTCTCTGATTCTGAATAGATCCGGATAATCGGTTCGGTATTTGATTTCCTTAAATGCACCCACTCGCGATCAAACTCGATCCGAACGCCGTCAATCGTATTATGCGGCTGTTTCGCATAGCGTGTTTGAATGCGGCTCAAAATATTATCGACATCAATGTCCGGGGTGAGCTCAATCTTATTTTTTGAAATATAGTAGTTTGGGTACGACCTTCTCAGCACGGATGCAGTTTTGCCAAATTTGGCCAGATGCGTCAAAAACAACGCAACGCCAACCAGCGCATCCCGTCCGTAATGACTTTCAGGATAAATAACGCCCCCATTCCCCTCTCCACCGATCACCGCATTATTTTCCTTCATCATATTGACAACATTCACCTCTCCAACCGCGGATGCAAAATATTTACCGCCGGCTTTCAGAGTTACATCTCTTAATGCAGCTGTAGAAGACAGGTTCGATACGGTATTTCCGGGCGTGTTTTTAAGCACATAGTCCGACACCGCAACAAGCGTATACTCTTCACCAAACGGAGTTCCATCTTCACACATCAATGCAAGACGGTCCACATCCGGATCGACAACGATTCCGAGGTTAAATGCACCGTTCTCTAATTCCTTGCTGATATCACGAAGGTGTTCCGGAAGGGGTTCCGGATTGTGAGCGAAATTACCTGTCGGCTCGCAATGCAATTTTTTGATGTTTTTCGGGGCTACGCCTAATGCTTCCAGGAGCATTGGAATGGCAATACCACCCGTAGAATTCACTGCATCAACTACAATCCTGAAATTCGCATTCGAAATCGCTTCCACATCCACAAGTGGCAAAGCCAATACCTGATCGATGTGTTTTTGCAGGTATGTATCGTCTGATTTATAGCTTCCTATTTTTTTGACATCTACAAAAACGAAGTCTTCCTGATCAGCAATTCTGAGAACTTCCTCACCATCCGACTCGGAGATGAACTCTCCACGGTGGTTCAAAAGCTTCAACGCATTCCATTGAATGGGATTATGGCTAGCAGTAAGTATAATTCCGCCCGCCGCATTTTCGGCGGTAACAGCTATCTCAACGGTTGGCGTGGTTGAGAGGCCCAGGTCTAAAACATGAAGACCAACAGCCTGAAGAGTTCCTGCAACAAGGCGACTTACCATTTCACCCGAGAGACGGGCATCACGACCGATTACAACTTTTAAATTTTGCGGATTTGTACGCCTCAGCCATGTCCCGTATGCAGCAGCAAATTTAGCAACATCGATTGGAGTCAGCGCCTCACCCGATTTTCCACCCACAATACCTCTGATTCCTGAGATAGATTTAATTAAAGTCACGATTTAGAATTCCCTTTTGTTCGGTTGCAAAAATACGAAAATTCCACCTGCTACTTTACATTTTTCAACAAACTAAAACGGGACCGAGTTTACGGTGCCAGGTAATCAGACCTTTGAAAATTCTCCTGTTTTACTAAAAACCGGGCTCATCCGTTCGATAGGCAATTTCTGAACCGAATTACTTATGCGTGGAAAATCGAATTTGAGGATAATTGCTTAGCGAGCCAGATGCCGGCACTGTTCAGTTCATCCATTGTCCCTTGATTTGCCCCGAACTTTGCCCCATTGACTGGCTTTGAGACTGCCCGGTTTCTAGGCCGAAGTACATGTCGAAGATGGCCGAATCCACCTCATTGTTCTTTGTTTGAAAAGTATCAAGATATTGGTGAAGTCCCAGCTTGAAGACGTCTTCCACGTCTGTGAATTCCAGCTCACTGCGGATTTTACTCAGCGCCCGCTCCGCAGGATTTGTATTTCCCCGTTCGGGTATCGACCCGGCTACCGCATAAAGCGAGAGTTCGGCCTGCCGCACACAATAGGCGATTGATCTCGGGAAAAGTTTGTCTAGAATTAAAAAAGCTACAATATTCATCGGTGTCAGCGCCCGGTGCGTCTGCCTGTACATATTATAGGCACTAACCGATTTCAACACCGCAGTCCAGAGCATTAAATCTAGGGTCGAACCGGACGTTCCCGCATCTTGCAAAAGGGTAAAATACTTCACGTCCAAAAACCTGGAACATTTATCCGCACGCTCAATATGTCGCCCCAATCTCCCGAAATGCCACGCTTCGTTGCGGGTAATGGAAGAATCGACTACGCCATGAAAAAGCTGACAGTTTTTACGGATATCCGTGAAATAAGACTGCATATGGTCCATATTACGGAAATTGTCCGGGGATGCGCCGCGAATGGAGAGATAAAAAGTGTTTATACTTTCCCACATTTCCTTGGAGATCGTTTCACGGATCGTCCGGGCATTTTCTCTCGCCTCGTAAAGACAGCTTATGATCGAGTTCGGATTTCGTTTATCAAACGTCATAAAGTGGATCACATCCTCTTTAGTCGGCTTTTCATAATATTTATAAAACAAATAATGATCGGCGGTCGCGATCAGGAGAGGTTCCCACTGCTCGTCCACATCAGGCGGCAAATCCAACGCCAGATTAAAGTTAACTCCAACGAAACGGGCGTAATTTTCGACCCGCTCCATATAACGGTTCATCCAGTAAATTGAATTGGCAACTCGGCTAAGCATAAACGGTAATAATTGTCTCTAAATGAATAATCAGAATATTTGTTAAGCGAATACACCAAAATACCTAATTAAATTTTGCAAATACAAGGGTATGCGAAAAGTAATATAATATCGTGAAAGAGTATTATTCCACTAAAAACACTTCCGCCTTTTTGGAATATTCCCGAAACGTTTAAATTTTGTAAATTATCATTTTCTAACCTATAACCGCACCTACTGTGTCAAAAAAAGAGGAATTTGTTGCAGCGATCCAGAAATCTTACCGGACAGACAAGCCGGTTATCCATCTGGGCTCCGCAATACTTGAGGGCGAAATAATCAGTGAAGCCAGGGTTAGCCTGCCATTAAGAATGATGAACCGCCATGGGCTGGTGGCCGGGGCTACCGGATCAGGTAAGACCCGGACATTGCAGGTGCTCGCAGAGCAATTGTCTGCCGCGGGAGTGCCGGTTTTTATGTCTGATATCAAAGGTGATTTATCGGGCATTGCTCAGCCGGGGAAAACAAATGCTGCATTGGAAGAACGTTCCCAGATTCTGGGGACTGCATTCGAGGCAAAAGGTTATCCGGTTGAACTTTACTCGCTCAGTGGAAAAAAGGGTGCTCAGATGCGTGCAACGATCCTCGAATTCGGGCCGATATTGCTTTCAAAAATATTTGAGTTAAATGATACACAGTCAGGAGTTTTGGCAATCCTTTTTAAATATGCCGATGATAAAGACCTGCCGATGGTGGATCTTAATGACTTGAAAAAGGTTTTGAACTACCTCTCCGAGGGTCCCGGGGCAGCTGAAATCAAAGCGGATTACGGAAGCATTTCCACTTCGACAGCCGGCACCATTTTGCGTAAAATCGTAGCTCTGGAACAGCAGGGTGTCGGAAGTATCTTCGGTGAGAAATCATTTGATATTGCCGACCTGATCAACCGTGTCGATGGCCAGGGTGTGATCAGTTTGCTTAACATTTCCGATGTTCAGGATAAACCGGCATTGTTTTCGACTTTTATGCTGAGCCTTTTGGCCGAGCTGTATCAAAAACTGCCCGAGGCGGGCGATCTTGACAAGCCGAAGCTGGTATTTTTCCTCGACGAGGCACATTTACTTTTCAAAGATGCGCCACGGGCATTTCTCGATCAGATCGAGCAGGTTGTTAGATTGATTCGCTCCAAGGGAATCGGGATTTTCTTTTGTACCCAAATGTCTCAGGACGTCCCCGTTTCTGTGCTTTCCCAGCTTGGAAACCGCATTCAGCACGTTTTGAGAGCATTTACACCGCAAGATGCAGATGCTTTGAAGCAAACTGTTAAAACCTATCCCAAGTCAGACTTTTACTCCATCGACCGGGTACTTACCACATTAGGGATTGGTCAGGCATTAATTACTGTTTTAAATGAAAAGGGAATTCCTACCGAGGTAGCAGCCACACATTTGCTTCCTCCAACCTCCATTATGGGCCCAATGGTGCAGGCTGATTATGATAATCATGTTCAGCAATCGGATCTGTATCTTAAATATAAAGACCCCGTCGACCCGGAAAGTGCGTATGAAATGCTGACCAAACGAATGGAGCAACAGGCCCGGGTAGAAGCCGAGGCGCAGGAAGAAGTCGTTGTTGCGAAGAAACAAAAGGAAGAAAAGAGCGTCATCGCCGATGCATTGAACTCACCTCTCGCCAAACAAATCGGTCGGGAAGTGGTCCGAGGAGTATTCGGAATGCTTTTCGGCAAATCCAGAACCACTACCCGGAAAAAAGGCGGTGGGTTATTTGGGTTTTAATGCAGTCGAGAGGAAATTCAGTTTCCTTTTATACGCAGAATATCGTTTTCAAAGGTTTTCAAATCGACTATGTTGACCTTTGGAAACGATATTTTCTTTAATGGGTTAAAGTGGCTGTTCAGTCATCAACAAATCGCTATCTTTTTCTGTCCAGCCTTGTTTATCTCAAACAGCATCGGCAAGGTTCATAGATTTCTCCGCAAAGTAACTCGCCAGAAACCGGCGGATCGCAAGTAGATCATCTTCTGAAACCGGGCGAGAATACACCTTCAAAAGCTCTGGTTGAAGATTAGTAAGTGCTTCCATATTCATTTGGAATTTAAGTAGCTCTTTTTCTTTAAGCCAAAATACAGAATTAACAGTCTGATACTATTTCTGGTTCTTAGGACCATCCCAACCAATCACACATCGCTGCTGGGACAGTTTTTCTAAACTGTCCTTTACATCCAGCCTGGTTTTTGCATTATCAAACGCGTCTTGGTAGTTTTCCTTTAACTCGCGGCGCTTGATTGCTTCCAGGAAACGGCGCGCGTCTTCTTCATTTTCAAGCAGCAGTTCCGGCACCAGGGTTGGTTTGTCGTCTTCGCCTTTCGCTACCATGGTTACGTAAGAAGTGTTGGTATGCCGCTGACTGCCATTTTTTACATTCTCTGCAATCACACGAATGCCGATTACCAGCGAAGTCCGGCCGACGTAGTTGACCGATGCATGCAAAGAAACCAGATCTCCTACTTCAACTGGCGCCAGAAAATCGACCCCATCCACCGAAACGGTCACACAATAGGTACCTGCGTGCCGCGCCGCACATGCGTACGCGACTTTATCGATGAGTGAAAGCAGTATTCCGCCGTGGATTTTACCTCCGAAGTTGGCATAAGAAGGAATCATCAGCTCCGTCAGAGTGGTTTGGGAAAAACGAACAGAGCGCGGTTCCAGATTCATAATTGAATATTTTTATTACTTTTTCAAAAATATCGTTTTCCCGGATTTCGCCGATTCACGTGCTGCATCCAGAATTTCAACGGCTATTACATTGACGGCTAAACCGTAAAGATCATTTTTTTCAAGCTTCAACCGACCTTGAACCACATCTGCCAAAACCGAAAATGGATCGGTGTGCGGCGCCGGCCTGGGGTCGAGCTTAATGGTTTCCTCGGGGGACTTTTCCTGGAATCGTTGTCGGACAGTCGTCGCATTCACGGCAACTGCATATCCTTTGTTTCCGAAAACTTCCATATCCTTTCTCGCAAAAGACCAGTTCCAAGAACTCTGGATAATGCATTGCGCTTGTGGATATTGCAAAATGATCGAGGCTTCATCATCAACATTTTTATAAATGTCAGGTTTGTTCTGGTGCGTTACTGCAGTCACTGAAAGCGGTCTCTCTCCTTTCAAAAGCCAGGTCATTAAATTAGCCCCGTAACATCCGAAATCGATCAATGCGCCAGCACCGTTTTTCTTGGGATCGGTGAGAATTTCCAGGAATTCCTTGCTGACACCGATCTCTTTCGGCCCCTGGTGCCCGTCGTTGACCATTACCTTCCGGATTTCACCCAGTTTGCCGTCTTCAACCAACTTGTTCACATATTGATTGCTGGCGTACCACGAAGTCTCGAAGTTCGTCAACACCTGAATGCCATTTTTCTCTGCAAGTGCCTGAATTTCCTGTGCATCGGCAAATGTGGTTGCCAGTGGCTTCTCCACCATCACGTGGATCTTGCGGGGTGCGCACGCTTTTACAATGGTAATGTGCTCGCTAATCGCCCCGAAAGCTGAAACTGCCTCGGGTTTAGCCTCATCGAGCATTTTGTTGAGGTCCGAATAGAATATCTTTTTATCCAGTTTATATTTTTCAGCAAACCGGTTTACCAATTCGGGATTGGTTTCATAAATCGCCACCAGCTCAATATCCTTTTTGTCGGACCGGTTGAAAACCCAGCCGACGTGCCCGTGAGTCAGGCCGGCAACCGCAACACGCACCGGCTTTTGGGCAAATGCCTGAACACTCAAAACACCAAAAATCACGAGTAATAACGCTTTCATCGTTTAGGTAGTTTAGTTTAACTTATCAATAAGGTCTTTAATGACTTCCTGCAGATAGGCGCCATTGTACGGGCCGTACCAGCTCATTGTTTTGGTTTCATATAAATCCCGGTCAAAATATTTGTCGTGGGTAATGTAGCCAATGTAACCTCCATTGAAACTGGTCACCATCAGGTTCAGGCCTTTGGTTTTGGCATACGCATCGAGTTCAGCGACCAGCTCACCCGAAAAGTCGCACGGCATACCCACCATTAAAATGTTACCCAACCTCAACGCTTTCACAAAAACCGGATACTCGCCAAATGCTTTTTTAAATGCCCAGGATCTCAAAACGATGTTCATCGTAAGTCGGGGCGACGGATCGCGCAGCGGCAGTGGTAATGTGACCGCCTTCAAAACCGCTTTTTTCGAATCTTCCTTTACAGTCGACGAAGACAATAATGCATTCTGAACACCAAGTGCCTGGTTTTTTACTTCATCAAAATCATCGGTACCTTTTTCAATCGGCCCCATGCTCCCTACCGCGCCCGCCATATACATGGCAAAATCGTATCTGCCCTTTTCAAGCGAATCCACCAGCATTCCCGGATAATCGCGGGACAGTACGATATTTTTAGAATTAAGAACGGTTGAATGCGCAGCAAATGAGCTCAAAATAGCTTTCTGGCCACTTTTAGTTACAAATGCAGCGGACCGGATTTCAGGATCTACCTTACCTTCTTCACCCACCAACCGATTGCGAATATCGACGGAATCAATGGACTCCATGTAGGTCAGCGATACGGGTTCGAGCCTGGCTTTAGCCTGAACAATGGCCTGAAAAATGGCATCGGCGAGCCGGTCGACCGTTGCCTGGTCGTACTTACCGGAAAAAAACAGTGAAGAAACACCTGTACCCCAGCCACCTACACTGTTATGACTATGTGTAGCGCCGAAAAACACCTGATCGAATGGGATTTCCTTACTTGTTAGTTTGGATTGCAGTGCCTTGATAACAGTTGGCGGAACAATGAGCAGATCAGCCGCCACGATAGCTGCTTGCGTCGAACCATTATCGATCACCATGGCCCGCACATAAACCGAATCATGCACAGAGGTGTACAATTTCCCGCGCCGGTTTCCATATCCCGCCGTCGGTGTCGGGGATGATGGTGTAATATTCACCTTGGCCCAGCCAGCCCTCAATTCTCCCGATCCACCGGAGGTATCCAGCTTAACCGCATTCACATTCTGTTTCCATTGGCTGTAATACGGCATATCCTTGTATGGCGTCTCGTCCATCGTGGTGATCATGGTGGCGATAACCAGAATAAGAAGCAGGATAATGGAACCAAGAATGGATAACAGGATTTTCAGGAACCTCATGGAGACTGATATTGCGGGTTAATTACTGAAAGCAAAAGAATAACATTCCTGCAATATCCTCATTTATCAAAAAACCCGGCTACTCGCACGCGAATTTTACCGGGTATTGAAATTCTTATCACAAAAACTTACCTCAATTCTCTTTTACCAACTGAATATTTGCGATCAATTTCACATCCTCGCCAATAACAAGTCCGCCCGAATCGGTCAATTGCATGTAATTTAAGCCGTATTCCTGCCGGCTGAGCCTTCCTTCTACTTCAAACGCGATCCGCACATTTCCGTCCGCGTCGCGCTCACTGCCGCCATATTCCGCATCCAGCTCGATTGGGTTCGTAATCCCTTTCAGGGTCAGCAAGCCCGAAAGCTTGTATAGATCGCCTTTAACCTTGTGAAAATAGTTGGATTGGAAAGTGATATGAGGGAATTGCTCTGCATCAAAGAAATCCGCCGACCTCAAATGGGCATCGCGCATTTCGACATTGGTATCGATACTGCTCACGTCCAGGGAGAAGTGAATTTCCGCATTTTCAAAGTTATTTAAATCAGAAGTGGCGCCGCCTTCGAAATTGTTGAAGGAACCAGTAATGGTAGAAATAACCAGGTGTTTAATCTTAAACTGAACTTCAGAATGTGCCGGGTCTACGATCCATTTTGTAACTGCCATAGGTCAATAATTTTAAATTCAAAGATTCTTTTTTAGGCCTAAAAATTCCTATTCCTGCCCACCTAACGTCTAAAAAAATGATTTAATTCAGAACGTATGGGGTTATAACGATAACATGTATGGCATGTAATTTTTAAGTAACATTATGTCTTTACATTTGCCAATCACATAAATCGACTTTACATGAAAATGAAGGGAAGAGCGGTATTCACGTATGACGTGTATGCTCCCACCACCGTAACTACCATGTTGCGGCCACGCCGCCAGGAAGGCCAATCCATCATTCAGGAGGGATTTAATATCGAGCCATCTGTCCCTTTTTCAGAATACATCGATTTATACGGAAATCCATGTCAGCGTACCATTTTGCCCGTTGGGAGGGTTACCATTACGACGGAAGTTCAGGCGCAGGTAAAGGCGACCAGGCCCATCCCTAATCCAAGGCCTTCGTATATGCTGGTGGGAGACCTGCCCGACGATGTGATGCATTACATCCTGCCCAGCCGTTATTGCCAGTCCGACTTATATGAGATCAATATGCTCGCCATGGAAATCGCCGGGCATCTCGTTCCCGGGTATGACCAGGTTGAGGCGATCCGCACCTGGATCCACAACAACATCCGCTATCAGTATGGCGTAACTCACGCGAGTACCACTGCCTTAGACGTTGCACGAAACAGGATCGGCGTTTGCCGCGACTTTACGCATCTGGCAGTTGCTTTATGCAGAAATCTTTGCATTCCTACCCGCATGACCGTCGGGTACCTCGACAAGCTGAAAGTAATGGACTTGCATGCCTGGTTTGAAGTGTACATTGGAAATGAATGGTACACTTTCGATGCGGTACAGGAAAAAACGGAAGGTTACCGGATTGAAATCGCGCATGGTCGTGACGCCGCCGATGTAGCTATGGTAACGCAATATGGAAATGCGACTTTACAGTCATTGCATGTGGAGGCGGTTTTGTTGGAACCGGAGGTGTGAGATGTGAGATGAGGTGCGCGTAGTTTGAAGCTACGCGCAGGTGAGAATCGGTCTTTGTATGAGCAAGTAAAGTGCTTTAGATTACTCCCAGCTCTTTTCCGATTTTTGTGAAAGCTGCTACTGCTTTTTCCAGGTGTTCCTGCTCGTGGCCTGCGGAGATTTGTACGCGGATCCTGGCTTTTCCCTGAGGTACGACCGGGTAGAAGAATCCGATAACGTAGATACCCTCATCAAGTAATTTGGCGGCGAATTCTTGTGCCAGTTTTGCTTCATAAAGCATGATAGGTACAATCGGATGCTCGCCGGGCATGATATCAAATCCAGCATCAGTCATTGCTTTCCGGAAATATGCTGTGTTTCTTTCCAGCTTGTCCCGTAGCTCGGTTGACGATGACAGTAAGTCAAGAACTTTTATAGACGCGCCGACAATGGACGGTGCAAGTGTATTCGAGAAAAGATACGGCCGGGAACGCTGACGCAGGATTTCAACGATTTCTTTTTTTGCAGCCGTAAAACCACCAGATGCGCCGCCGAGTGCTTTTCCATACGTTCCGGTAATGATATCAATGCGTCCCATTACGTCGCGGAACTCGTGTGTACCTCGTCCGGTTTTTCCCAAAAATCCGCTCGCATGACATTCATCGATCATGACCATCGCATTACATTGTTCTGCCAGATCACAGATTTTATCCAACCTCGCGATCGTTCCGTCCATTGAAAATACTCCGTCGGTCACGACAAGAATTCTCCGGCTGCCTTTTGCGTCTCCCAGCTGCTTTTCCAGATCCGCCATATCGTTATGCTTGTAACGAAAACGTTTCGCTTTGCATAAACGAATCCCGTCGATCAGGGAAGCGTGATTCAGTTCGTCGGAAATAATCGCATCCTGTTCATTAAGTAATGGTTCAAAAACGCCCCCGTTTGCATCGAATGCAGCCGCGTAAAGAATGCAATCTTCCTGACCGAGAAACTCAGCTGTTTTCTTTTCAAGTTCTTTATGAATATCCTGCGTGCCGCAAATGAAACGGACCGAGGACATTCCAAAACCATGGGTATTAATGGCTTCAATCCCTGCTTTAATGACTTCCGGGTGAGAAGAAAGACCGAGGTAATTGTTTGCGCAAAAATTAAGAACCTGCTTGCCATCCGTAGTCGCAATGCTCGCAGCTTGCGGAGTAGTAATTACACGTTCTTTTTTATACAAACCGGCCGATTTAATGGCGTCCAGTTCTTCCTGAAGTTCGTTTTTTATGTTGGTGTACATATGTCAATGATTGAATGAGAGAATGATTGAATGTCTTTTTCAGTCATTCAAAATTAGTTTACCAATTGATACTTCTTCCGCAACTCGCTGATCATCTCTTCGGTCATTTTATCGAGCGAATAAGTTGGTCGCCAGCCCCAGTCTTTTCTTGCTTTTGAATCGTCTATTTCACCTGGCCAGGATTCTGCGATCTGCTGACGAAAATCCGGCTTGTAAGTGATCTTGAAATCCGGGATTATCTTTAGAATGCTTGCAGCGACTTCTTTTGGTGAAAAACTCATTCCTGCCAGATTGTAGCTCGTTCGAACCGAAATTTTCTCCGCCGGAGCTTCCATTAACCTTACTGTCGCGTCCATGGCATCACTGATATAGATCATTGGAAGCCTGGTATTTTCCGCTAAAAAGCATTCAAAATCCTCGCCTTTAACCGCTTTGTGATAGATATCGACAGCATAGTCGGTGGTACCGCCACCCGGCATGGATTGATAGCCGATGATTCCGGGATACCTCAAAGACCTGATGTCCAGGCCATATCTTTTGAAATAGTAATTCGACCAGTTTTCTCCCGCAGCTTTGCTGATTCCATAAACCGTAGCCGGATCGAGATAAGAGAATTGCTCGGCTTTTTCGTCCACGTTTTCGCCAAATACCGCAATGGAACTTGGGTAGAATATTTTGGATACCCCATTTTCACGCGCCACTTCCAGCACATTAAAATAGGTTTGCATATTGATCTGCCATGTTTTCAAAGGCTCCTGCTCGCCTTTTGCCGAGAGGATTGCAGCGAGGTGATAGATCTGCGTTACCTTGTATTTCCTAACAATGGACGCCAGGGCATTTGCGTCAGTAGCATCAAGCTTTTCAAAAATACCGTGTGGAAAATCAGGCATTCTTAAATCCGATGCCACGACATTTTGTACGCCGTAAATTTCTTTCAGATACTCAACCAGAACGGAGCCGATCTGCCCGTTTGCCCCGATTACTAAAATGCATTCTGACTTCATAGCGATCATTTTGTTAAAGCATTAATCACTTGCAATTTCCCATTTTCGGAAACTATTTTCAAGATTTCAGCTTTCTTGCAGGAAATGTTCCCGGACTATTGCTCACATGGAGATTTTTTTACTTTTTAGCTGAAAGATAAACCAGGCCTTCAGTAAATTATTCTTCCACCATGGAACAGTTGGACAAAATTGATACCAAGATCCTGCGCATTCTGCAGAAAGATGCTAAAAAAACAACGAAGGAAATCGCTACCATGCTGAACCTGACAGTTTCTCCGGTGTATGAAAGGATCAGGAGACTGGAAAGTCTGGGGTATATCAAACAGTACGTAGCGATACTGGACAAAAAGCTCATTAACCGACAGGTAACGACGATCTGCCAGGTGTCAATGCGCTACCATAATGAAGCTTTTATCGAGAAATTTGAGCAGGAAATCCAGAATCTGGAGGAGGTACAGGAATGCTACCACATGGCTGGACAAGTGGATTTTCTCTTAAAGATCAATGTCGCCAGCCTCGACGATTACCATGATTTTGTAAAATACAAGCTGTCCAAAATAGATAATATCGGTGTTTTGAACAGCACTTTTGTGTTAAAAGAGATCAAACACACGTCGGAATTCTACATTTAAAATTACCTGATTCGAAAAATCAGAAATTACGTTTCCCAACCTCAAAAGTAACCGACTTGCTGCCGGTAACCCCGGTCGGAGTAACTCCCTGGATCACGACTTCGTACTGGCCGGTCTGGTCGGAAGTATAAAATTCAACGGTCGCTTTGCCGTTTTTATCCGTCACTACATTGGGTGCCCAATGCAGCAGATTACGGAAATCGGGAATGCGGCTGTTTGCATTTCCATTGTCGTATTTCGGTGCGTAAAATTCGCGTTGCGCCTGCACACCTTCATATGGCATTACCATCACTTTGGGATCAAGCTCAAAACCGGCAAGATCATTGCGGTACGTGGAGAAACTTACAATGCCGGTAAATGTCATCGGACCGAGGAAATAGCGTGAGCTCAGCGTTTCGATCTTCTTAATTTTTAATGGATCGAATTCAATGATTTTATCGGCGTCGAAAATGGGTATTCCGTCGAGCAGGATCAGCGGATCGGTGGTGTAAAACGTATTAGGCAAAAGTTTGTCGATCATCCTGAAATGGAATTGTTTCTGTCTTTTTCTGACCAATATGCCTTTTACATATTCTCTTAAAACCTCTTCCATTGTGGGGAAACGAGTGAAATCATCCAGAAAATACTTCTCATCCGGTGTCCCGAAGAATGCAAGAGAATCGGTCAGCGTTGCTTTCTTCTCTGTATAAATCCTCGGAAGAAATGCATTGCCCGTCTGCATATTGATCGCCCGGGTCAGCAATTGGTTTTCCAGGGTTTTATCAAAATAAAAAGGCGATAGACCGGTTGTTGAAAATTGTTTTGAAAATGGACTGTTTATTTCAAAACGATAGGTGGAATCCTGCCTCAGGTTGGTCTGGATCGTAATTTCTTTCGGGCCGGTAAACTGCCGCAATTCAAATGTAATTTTTCCTTTCTGATCGCTTTGAGCCACATATAACCGCGCGGGAACGTCGAGCGCCGCCAGATAGGCGTCTCTTCCTTTTGCCGCCGTACTGTCCGCTTTGTTGAGTATCCTGCCGGTTATGAAATGTCCATCGTATTCAGGAAGGTTTTCAAATTTGGGGATCTGGCTCGATAAAACATTCTCCCACTTCAACCTGCGCCATCCATGCGTCAACATCAGATTATCCAGTTGCTGGTCCGTTTCCTTTGATACATTTTTGAAATAATATTCCGGCGATTCAATCGTACCTTTTAAGTCCGACGTCAGCCACAAATAGCTGGAAATATCCTGCTGAGAAGGGGACTTGATCGAATCATTCAAATAGATCGCCACCGACAGATTTGTAAGATCCCCGGCACCATTGGAAACTGCCGATGCAACTGCTGCGGTCAGGTCCATTGCCACTTTTTCACGTGTAATGAAGGTTTTCGCAACCTTCGCTTCAATCGCGAGTTGCTTACCCGGACGTTTGAAATACAGACGTTCACTTACCGGTTTGACCTTTTCATTAAATATGGTGATATGCGAAATGCCTTCTCCCAGCTCGCTTTTGTCTATCAGAAAAACGGCTTTGTTTTTCAACAGGAATTTCTTCTCAACCTGTGGATTGTTCTGCCTGGTGTGCGCGAGCATGTAAACCTGCACAGGTTCTTCCCCGGCGACTTTTGCACTGACAGTTACTTTAACAAGATTTTCTGTTGAATCTTTTACCTGCATCACATAGCCTAGTTCCTCCACAGCCGGCAATGGATATTCAAATCGTTTTCCATTTGCATCCGTCACGAATGCTTTGTAAGACTCGCCTTCTTTGGGAGTGAATGTGAAATATCCGATCCCGTTTATCGCCGGCGTAAATTTCTGCACCGTATCGTTCTGCTGATTCACCAGCGCTCCATTAAACTTAATTCCGGTACCATCCGCGGAAATAGCCCTGAAAGCCACTTTGCTTTCTAAGTTTTTGACTAAATGACCTCCTTCCGGAAAGAATTGGACGTCATGACGAACATCCCCTTTTACCGTCCGGTCCGGTTCAAAACGGATAAATGGATTTACAATGGAAACAGGCGTTTCGAAATATTGATCTGCATTGAAGTTCTTCATCCAGTTGGTATAGCAGCGTATTTTATACTTTCCGCTAACGATCGTCGAGGGGATCAGCACGGAGCCGTTTCCCTTTCCATCCAACATCGAAAATTTGGTCTGAACTACTGCATTATTCTCAATATCCAGCACTTCCAGGTAGGCTACCTTGCTAATATCCAGAAACTTATGCGAGGCTCCATTTAAATTATAGGCCTTAAACCAGATGGTTTCTCCAACCAGATAGAAAGGCCGGTCCACATGTACATACAGTTTTTCCTGAATGGCGCGTTCGGCGTAAAGTCCGAAACGCTGTTTTATGGAAGTAACCATGGCATCTTCCTGCGCAAACAGCGTGAAGGAAAAAGTCATGAGCAGACAACAAATGGAGATTTTTGCTTTCATTCTTATTTCTTTAATAATGAAATGACTCATTACTGTTTTTTTAATGCCTTCATTACCAATACGATGGTCGTTCCGTGGTACCACCTTCCAGCCTGCAATCGGTGCAGGATGCCGGCCCAACCAATACGGAATCTGAACGCAACCCCCAGTACATTAATAACATGGAAGACGTCGTATATGCACATTCCTCGCCTTGCTTGCAGCTGATTGGAAGTGTATCGGGAGCAATACAGCGTGGAAAAGTGCCAAGCCTCGGTTCGATCGTCAGCCTTTTCGACGTTTCGGTCGAGGCGCTGAAATATCCGAATACCAACGTTTTGCTATTTTTTGTATTGAGAATATTGCCGGTTACCTGTGAGGGTTGGGGATCAAAAAGACTTCCCGTGCCCTGAGTGGTTTTCGAGAGACTTGTCCAATATTCGAATGCATCCCGTGATAATCCATACTGCTTCACCCGGATGCTGTATTTGATATGAAGCTTGTTGGTATTCACCGGAACAAGCGCCAGGGGAAGATCCTTTATAATATCACTACTCAGCTTGACCGTGCTGCCCAGCAAAATACTGCCGGAATTTCTTTTGTTCCAGCATCGGTTGATGTTTTCAGGCCGCACCACAATACTATCGTTCCTGATTAAAATGGCCGAATAATAAGCCATCACGTACTCCCAGGTTTCATCAAACTTCCAGCGATAAAACTGGGTCTTACCCTGCTCGTCATGCGTATTTACGTAAAAAGTTACTGCATCCTGTACCGGATTGTATTTATAAGTCACACTATCAATGGCCGGCGTTAAACTAACCGCCACATAATCAGAAAGATATTCTTCTCCATCTCCTGTATTGATCCGTAACCGGTATTTATTTGATGTACTGAATGAGCGGGGCGGCAGGATATAAAGTCCGTCCCCGGTTTCTGTAAAATCATAACGCTCGCCATTCTCGACCTCAACCGTCACCTTCGCCCCATTTTCAGATACAGGATTCGTGTTCTGGTTCACATTCTGGGTTCTTCTGAGTTCAATTCTGCTTGTATCATTTCCTACATTCAAAAACCCGTCGACTACCAGATAATTTTCGTCAGAATTTACTTCCGGTGGCGAAAATGGCTCTACACAACTGTATATCACAGCCAGCATGGCAAGTGTGACGGTCAGTAAAGTGTAGTTTCTGATTCTCATCGGCTTTTCAATGCATCGTAATGACTACCAAAAATCGGGTCTTACCGTGGTTCCACCTTGCGTTCTGCAATCCGTACAACTTGACGGAGAGCCTGTAATAAACTCAGATCTCAAACCTCCGTAGGAAATGAGCAGCGATGTAGTTTCCAAGGCACATTGCCTGGGACTCATCGGATTGCATACAACATCAAACGTGTCCGGTGCCATGCATTGCGGATAAGTTCCAAGTCGCGGCGTGATGGTCAGCCTCTGCGTTTCTTCGGTAACAGCACTGAAAAACCCAAAAACAAGGTCTTCCGAATCACTGGTACTCCGTATGTTTCCGGTTACCTGCGAAGGCTGCGGATCAAATAAGCTGCCCGTTCCCTGTGTGGTCTTTGCAAGATCAGTCCAGTATTCAAAAGCTTCTCTCGACAAACCGTATTGTTTAACAAGAATGCTGTACTTGATAAAAAGTTTGTTGGTCGAGACCGGCACCCTGTAAATGGGCAAGTCTTTAATAATGTCACTAGTCAGCTTTACCGTGCTTCCCAGCAGAATACCTCCTGACAAGCCTTTTCCCCAGCAAAGATTAATATCTTTTTCTCTCATCACTATTTTCTTGTCAATGACTTCCAGAGAAGAATAAAAGGCTGAACGGTACTCCCAGGTTTCTTCAAATTTCCACCGGTAAAACTGGGTCTTGTTCGCGGGATCATGCGTGTTCACATAAAAAACCATCGCATCCAGAAAACTGTCGTAACGGGCCGTTACACTGTCAATCGGCGGGGTTGAGCTAACCACGACGTATTCTGACAGGTATTCTTTTCCAGCATTCGTTTTAATGCGCAGCCGGTACTTATCCCCGCGGTTATATTGCTGCGGAGGCAAAATATACTGTCCTCTCGCTAATTCCTGAAAAGCAAAGCGCTCTCCCGACTCGCTTTCAACAGTCAATGCGGCACCAGACTCGACATTAGGAGTGGCAACATCGTTTACATTCTGCGTTCTCCTGAGCGCGATCCGGGTTGTGTCATTTCCTACATTCAGAAACCCATCAACAACAAGGTAATTTTGATCCGAATTGACCTCAGGCGGCGAAAACGGTTCAATGCAGCTGTACAGAAAAACCAGCAATGCAAAAAAACTGAGCTTTATAAGGCTGTATCTCATTCTTAATGGCTGTAATTAAAATCTGAAATTGTACGTAATGGTCGGGATAGGCTGACCAAAAATCGAAAGCTGATACCCATTCACCCTGCCTGCCACCGTTTGGAAGTAAACCGAAGTGGGATTTTTTCTTCCAAGTAAGTTGTACACCGCCAATGTCCAGGAACTATGCGCCAGCTTCTTGATCTTATGGTTCCCCTCTATATTCATCGCGAGATCCGTACGGTAATAATCCGGAATACGGAACTGGTTCCGATCGGCATAATACACTCTTTGAGCGCCGTCGATCATATACTTCCCGATCGGAGGTGTGTACGGGCGGCCGGTACTGTATGTAAAATTGAAAGATAAACTAAACCGGTGCGAGAAGCGGTAGTTGGAAATCACCGTGAAATCGTGTGGTTTGTCGTAATTACTTGGATAGAAATTACCATTATTCGGCGCATCGGGCGAGTCGCGATCTATGGCTCGAAGCAACGTTCTGGAATAGGTGTAACCCAGCCAGCCATTTAATTTTCCGGTCATTTTCTTGATCATGAATTCCACGCCATACGCTTTTGCTTTGGTATTCAGCACCGCAGCTTCAATGTTGTGGTTCATGATGAGTGAATCGCCGCCTTTGTAATCGAGGAAATTCTGTATGTTCTTGTAATACCCTTCCAGCGAAACTTCCACTTTATTCCCCCTGAAATTGCGGTACAAACCAAGTGAGAACTGATCACCGATTTGTGGTTTAATGTACGGATCACTCAACTTCCAGATGTCGGTCGGAGAGATCGTCATCGTATTGGTCAGCAAATGGATATACTGCCGCAAGGTATTGTAGCTCACTTTCAGCGAAAGGTTATCAAACACACTGTACCGAACGGATGCCCGGTATTCCGGCCCGCCATAAGATTTGATCTTTTCACCGGCTTTGTAATTCTTTACTCCTTCCTGATAAATGTATTCAATGGGAAGGCCTGGAACATACGTGTTCACTTCCTTTGGTCCGAGATATTGAAAAAAGGAATAACGGATACCGGCAGAAATGGAAAGGCGCGGACTTACTTCAAATTTATCTTCAATGTAAAGCGCACTTTCCATCGCCTGCTCAGCTGGAAGCTCGTCGGGACGGATCAGCGATTCAGCTGTTTTGGGTTGGAATGAGCCTGGGTGAAGTTTATAATAAATGCTGCTGAAACCGAAATCCAGCGTATGTCGCGCGTTTAGCTGGTAACTCAAATCCGCCTTGAAATTGGATTGGTTAATGTCAAATTTCAGATCAAATGAGTTCAGTGGGAGTCCCGCAGCGCCCATGGCATATTGGTATTTGCTGTGAGAAGCGGTGAGTACCCCATATAATTTGGAGTTGAATGTATGCTTCCATTTCAAAGAACCAAGCTGATTTTGGTAAGTGTATAAGGTATCCCCAAATAATCTAAACCGGTCATCGCTCACATATCCTGTTAAAAACAAGCTGTTCTTCTCGTTGATTTCATGGCTGATATTCAGGTTAATGTCGTAGAATGACGCCGAGCTTTTGTTGTAATTTTCATTGTCCAGCGCTTTGATTACCCAATTGGAGTACGTGGAGCGGCCTCCGAGAAGAAAGGAAGTTTTGTCTTTCACGATCGGACCTTCCAATGTTAACCTGCCTGTTACCAGCCCGATACCTCCCGATGCCACGAACTTCTTCTTGTTCCCATCCCGGCTGTTGATGTCCAGTACGGATGACAGCCTGCCCCCGAACTTTGCTGGAATGGTGCTTTTGTAGAGCTCAACGTCTTTTAACACATCCGGGTTGAATGCAGAGAAAAACCCGAAAAGGTGCGAAGGATTGTAGATCACCGCATCATTATACTGGATCAGGTTCTGGTCGGTGGAACCTCCCCGAACGTTCAGACCGGTACTGTTCTCTCCTACTGATTTTATCCCCGGCAGCGTAAGAACGGTACGAAGCAAATCGGTTTCCCCAAAAACGGTAGGAACCTGTTTCAGGTTTTTGATCGTCAGCTTAACCGTTCCCATTTGTGTACCGACCACGTTTTTGTCCTGCCCGGCTTTCACCGAAACTTCCTTTAATGCGATCACACTTTCCCGCATTTCCACATCGAGCTTGCCATCCGAATAAAGAATAATCTGGCGCTGCGTTTCCCGCATGCCCGTGCTTTTGATCCTGAGAAGCTGCTTTCCCCTGGGTATAGTAAGTGAATAAAAACCTAATGCGTCGGTTGTCACCCCGATTGACGGTGAATTAATAAAAATAGCGGCGCCGATTACCGGCTCACCAGTAACTGCATTTCGTATGTAACCTGTAACCGTGGAGTTTCCCGGGGTGATCCTGTGTTTCCTGATCCCAATGTCGTGTACTTTACTCTCAGCCGTCGAAAGCAATTTCTCTTTTGCATCGCTCTCCGGCCCGGTATAGGCTAATGTGTCGTTATCACTTGCCCGGTTCGGCTCAAAAAGCCCCGGAGTAAGCTGGGTAATAATGCGCTGGCCTTGTGTAATGTAGATCCGTTTTTGCGCATCGATCGCATATTCGAATTCGGACCCGCGAAAAACCTGGTCCAATACCTCACGAATCGTGAGATCTTTCACATTGAGATCGAGCGTCAGGCTGTCGAACTTGGCGGTATCGTAGTAGAGGTAATAGCCGGTCTGAGATTCGACTTGTTTGACAAACTCCCCAAACCTCGCAGAATCGAGACGCATGGTGATTTTTTTTTCCACGTTGTTTTGAGATAAGGCAACATTGGAAATAAAAAGACAGCAAATGGAAAGGATCAGGGGTAGAAGTATCTTCATGGTTGTGCTTGTTTGTCGTATGCTTCGACAATTTTGACAATGGCTAACTCTCTGTTTTTGCGGTATCTGATCTTTTCATCCCGCAGCACTCTGCGCAATTCCTTTTTGTCTTCGGGAAATAAAGCGAAAGTTGACTTTTTGGAGCGGACACTGTGATAACGGCCGTCCTTAAAGATATAATAGAAGTCTTTTTGCGGGAAAAGAGCAATTACGCGTTTATCGACAATCTTCTCCTGCCGCTGTTTCGATCGTCTGACCAGAGTTTTTGACTTACCATTGTAGATAACGTCATAAAATCCAGTGCGCATTTGCTCATTTATACTTTTTCCAGACTCGAAATGCCCGAAATGATGCTGATCCAGCAGGAAGTAATCGACCTTTTCACTTTGGAGCAAAATGTGATCGCCATTAAAATGCTTGATCACTAATTCGTCGTGGAAAATATCATATAACATCGCGATGCTGTCGAAACGCTGTCCATCGTACATCACAACTCCGTTGTGCCACTTTCGCTGGTTAAAAAACTGGTGCTCTTCCTGCCTCGCATCATACACATAATATTGCCGGCCATTATACAGATTCTGGGACATTGAAGTGGCCGATTTGTATAAAGAAATCGGATAGGCAGGTGTTTTCGCGGAGGAAGTCTGCACGTTCGCAACCTGACAGATCGAGCTTTGGGAAAGGCAAATCAGAAGAACTAAGACCGTAGTAAAAATGCGCATGCAGACGAAGTTTTCTTTTAATACGACAACACTCCTTATTATTGTTGCAATATAACTTATGTATTTAAAGATGTGAACATGAGTTACATACTTCAAACCGAAAATATTTATTTTGCCGGTGCACATACGATTAATGCAATACATAATTAATCATAAATATCAGTTTCTTAATACCTCTTCCCGGGTAATATCCTAACTTTGAATTTGTATACGTCACACATCATTGATCATCCATTATTCCATTTATGAAAATTTTAATTACCGGAGGTGCTGGTTTTGTAGGGTCTTCTTTGGCCATTTCATTAAAAATTAATTATCCGGATTATCAGGTTTTTGCACTGGATAATTTGAAGCGCAGAGGTTCGGAATTAAACCTTAGCAGGTTAAAAAAGCACGGTGTCGAATTTGTGCACGGTGACATCCGCAATAAAGAAGATTTTGACTCCATTCCAGCCGTCGATACGGTTATAGAAGCGTCTGCTGAGCCGTCCGTACTTGCCGGACTTGATGGCACTCCCGATTATTTGATTAATACAAACCTGGTTGGGACCGTCAACTGCCTCAATTACGCATTAAAACACAAAGCCGCATTCATTTTTCTGTCTACAAGCCGGGTTTACCCGATTAAAACGATTGAGACCCTGAATTTTGTGGAGGAAGAAACCCGTTTTGCATTATCAGACGAGCAGCCGGTTCCCGGTGTTTCCTCGAAAGGTATTGCCGAAGACTTCCCATTAAATGGCGCGCGCTCACTTTACGGTACTACGAAGCTTGCTTCTGAATTGATCATTCAGGAATATAATGAGTTTTATAATCTGAAAACGGTTATCAATCGCTGTGGCGTAATTACCGGACCCTGGCAAATGGGCAAGGTAGATCAGGGAGTAATGGTGCTATGGATTGCAAAGCATTACTTTGACCAGCAACTTGGGTACTTTGGCTACGGCGGGACCGGCAAACAGATCCGCGATATGCTGCACGTGGCAGATCTTTACAGGCTCATCGACTGGCAGTTGCATAATCTGGATGCTGTAAATGGTGAAATCCTGAATGCAGGTGGCGGTTTGGAAAGCAGTGCGTCTTTGCAGGAGCTTACCAAAGTTTGTCAGGAAGTAACCGGCAAAACTATTCCGATCAAAGTCGTTCCGGAAAACCGTACCGCTGATATCCGGCTTTATGTAACGGATAATACAAAAGTGACTGCGTTGACGGGTTGGAAACCGCAAATTGGCATTCGGCAGATCGTCGAAGAAATCACCGCCTGGCTGGCCGAAAACGAAGAAGATCTCGCCCCAATTTTGAAATAAGTTTTTGAAGGGGAGAAAAGGGAGGATGGAGGAAAGGGATTATCAATCTGCCTTTCCCGTCGTCCCTTTCTTCCCATTCCTCTGTTCTCCCAATTCTAACATTCAGTCATTCTATCATTACTACATGAAAATAATAGAATGCCCACGTGATGCCTGGCAGGGATTTCATTCTTTTATCCCCACTGACAAAAAAGCCGCTTACCTGAACCAACTTTTGAAGGTTGGATTTGACACCATCGATTTTGGGAGCTTTGTCTCACCAAAAGCGATGCCTCAGGTAAGCGACACCAGCCAAATTCTCGGCAAACTGGATTTTTCAGGATCTACTACCAGTTTGCTGGCCATCGTCGCCAACGAACGCGGTGCTGCGGAAGCTTGCAGCTTTGACCAAATCCGGTTTCTCGGTTATCCGTTTTCGATTTCAGAAACCTTCCAGCTTCGCAATACAAATGCAACAATCAGAGAATCGCTCGATCGTGTCAAACGCATTAGCGAGTTATGCCTGAAATCCGAAAAAGAATTGGTGATCTATATTTCAATGGGTTTTGGCAATCCATATGGAGATCCCTGGAATTCAGAAATTGTAGTGGAATGGGTGGAAAAGCTTTCAGGCTTGGGAGTCCGGATCGTTTCATTGTCGGATACCATCGGGGTAGCAAATTCAGAGGACATAACATCGCTTTTCACGACGATTATTCCTCGTCATCCTCATCTGGAGTTCGGCGCGCATTTCCATTCAAATCCTTTAAACTGGAAACCGAAGATCGAAGCTGCGTACCAGGCAGGTTGTAGGCGGTTCGATGGTGCAATTTTAGGATATGGAGGTTGCCCAATGGCTCAGGATGAACTGGTAGGCAATATGGCAACCGAGCGGTTGATTGAATTTGGAATTGAAAGAAATGAGTGTTTGACCATAGACAAGGAATCATTTGCTATCGCGCGTTCCATGTTTATGGATTTAATAAATACCTAAACAAAAAGCTCCGAAGAAACTGAATTCCTCCGGAGCTTCCTATTTAAAGATATTTTTTCTCAGTGAGCCGCAAACTTGCGCTTTACAATTGCGAGCAATGCAGTCACTGCTTCTCCATTCACATCCCAGGCATATTTCGAGGCATATCTGTGCCAGATCAGGTTTTCCGCCTCTTCGAAGCTTTTTACTGTATCCAGCTCATAAATCGCTTTGTCGAAATGCTCACTGTTTTTATTAAAAAGTTGATTGACGAACATAAACCGCTGGCCCAGTGGAATTGATCCGGAAATGCTCTCCACTTTAACCTGCATACTTCCGTAAGATTTGTCTTCGGCAGGTTTAGGCAGCTCAACTTTAAACCGGTTGTTCAAAGAATCCCTTTCTGATGCGCTCGTTTTGGCTACGATATCACCTAAAATGGCCGATGCAGGTTCGGCTCTCGGGGCAGACGGTTTAGTGGATACCGAAGGCTCCAACTCGGTAAACGCAGAATCGAAGAATGATCTGGATTCATTTTTGACTGAAACCTGCCCAGGCCTGCCGCTTTCGACGATCCTCAATTCACTCAAATTGACCGGAAAAACATCCGAGAAATGAACCAAATGCTCGTCAATATTATCTACAAGATCGGCATTGTCTTTCAATTCGTATATCCAACTGACCGCCTGCGTTTGGTAAACCGAACTTGAACCACTGTCCGTCAAACGACCCAACATCGCCTCGGCAATTCCCCGGTGAATGTGCGTGTATTTGACCAGTTGTTCGGCTTTTTCATGCGTAAATTCCGCGTCAGGGGTAGCTCTGATCTTATCTTCATAATAAGATGCGGGGCTCAGCAGCAACTTTAATGCATCCTTTACAGAATCCAGAAGCAGAGGTTCCAGATCCGCGCGTTTTACGGCAATGTGCTGGGAGGCTGTATTCAAGAAATCTTCCAGCGCCTTTTTTACATCCTCGTTAGAAAAATCAAAATAGGGACTTCTGAACGTTTCGGCGTTGCTTTTCCATTCTTCAAACAAACGGTTGAGTATGCCGAGATTGACCTGTCTTACCGGAGTCAGTTTGAGTAAACCTGCTCCATTTATAGTATTTTGTGCCTGATATGCGTCATTTAGAACAGTTGTAGTGAACCTGAGAGCATATTGGTTGAGTGCAATTGAATTCAAATTCTCCGGCATAGCGAATAAGAGCTTTTGATAACGATCGTGTTTGAAAAAAAAAGGTTTGATTTGTAAATATAAAAAAATTGACCGTTAACCGGGCCAATCCTGCCGTAAACATGTTCGTTGAACCATCACATAAAAGAGAAAATCAGTACCCGCGAACCGGCTGGATTGAAGTCATCTGCGGATCCATGTTTTCCGGAAAAACCGAAGAGCTGATCCGCCGGCTGAACCGGGCCAAAATAGCCCGGCAAAAGATCCAGATTTTTAAACCTGCTCTGGATAAACGCTATCATGATGAGAACATTGTTTCACATAATGATAATTCGATACGCTCCACACCGGTGATTTCTGCATTTGAAATAACAGGTCTGGCTGAGAATTGCGAGGTAGTCGGACTTGATGAAGCGCAGTTTTTTGATGAAGGTATCGTAGAAGCATGTACCAGCCTCGCCGATTCTGGGAAACGGGTGATTGTTGCCGGGCTGGATATGGATTTCCTTGGTAAGCCATTTGGTTGCATGCCTCAACTGATGGCGATTGCTGAATATGTAACCAAAGTTCATGCAATTTGCATGGTCTGCGGCGAGGTTGCTTCGCATTCTTATCGCCTTTCTCCGTCCAATGAAAGGGTCCTTCTAGGCGAAACGGATCTGTATGAAGCGCGATGCCGCCGCTGTTTCAATCTCGGGGATAATGCTTAGTCCTCTATACCTATGAAAATCAGGAGGCTGCTGACTATATCTATTACTCTAAACACTCTTTTGATTGCTGCCGGGATCACTTTCGCTTACGTTTATCGCGACAAAATAGCGCAGAGATTCGTATCCCTAAAAGGTAACCCAGTCATTGTCATGTATGGCAACTCCATTACTGCGCAAGGTAAGTGGGTGGAGTTGCTGGGACGAACCGACGTCATGAATAATGCGCTTCCCGGCATGTCTACCTATCATTTTTTACAATTAGTCCAGACTCACGTTATTGATCTGCATCCTAAAATCTGCTTTGTAAAAGGTGGGATCAATGACATTACAGTAGGTGTTTCGCAGGAAAAGTTGCAGGCTAACTACCAGGCGATTCTTGAAAAACTGCTGCAAAATCACATTGAACCGGTTGTCACTCTCACGATTTATGAACAAAATGATCCTGTCAGTAAAAAGGAGGTAGATGAGCTAAACCATTTTCTCGTCCGATTTTGCGATAATCATGACATTACTTACATTGATCTTAATCCCTTTATTTCTGATACAACTGGTCTAAAAGCTGAGTTCGCGGTTGATAAAACACATTTGAATGAAAAGGCGTATGAGATCTGGACGGCGGAGATTGAGAGGGTTTTGAAGGAAAAAGGAATTTGAAAGCCTGATTAACAAAAAAACCCGATATTACCCGGGTCTTTTTGCCTGCAGATATTTAATGTTATTTAAAAACCACTATCCTCTGAGTTGTTTCCTCGCCGTTCATCAATTTGATCTTAACAATGTAATGCCCGTTGCCCAATCTGCGCAAGTCAATCCTTGGCTCAATTTTGGAGGCGGAACGGTAAACATTGATCCCATCTGAGTTTACAATGTCGATAACAGCTATTTTTTCCGGGTCGTCGACTCCGACAATCAGATAGTCTGCCACCGGATTCGGATAAATCAACGTTGACTTGGATCCGAAAAACAAACTTCTAAGGCCACTGAAAGTACTTGTACCATCCTTATCAATCATGTGCAGGCGATAAAGATTCTCACCATTGCACGGATCGTTATCAGTCGCTTCATAGGTAAGCTCTGCCTCACTATCTCCGGAAGCTGCTACTGTTTGAAAAGTTGACCACGTTTTACCGTTTTTGCTGCGCTGGACATCGAACCTTTCGCTGTTGGTCTCTTCCGTAGTAACCCATTTAATTTTAGCCGTTCCCGCTTCTTTTGTAATTTCAAATGAAACGAGAGTGACGGGCAGAGCCTGATTAATCGGACCCAGGATTACTCTTCTAATGCCTTCCACCTCATTTACCCAGTTAGCTCCCGAGGTTGTGTTATCAAAAGGTACAACGGTTACCATGTTAGAATGCTGAACGACACCGTCGAATGCCAGGTTCACGATGGCTAGCCTGGCACCACCTGCCGGGATCTCGTTCTGACCGGTTCGTGTGAGGTTAATACTAAACCGCTTGACATTTGCATTTGCCGGCGGGGCGAAAAACATGGATGAGATACCTCCATCAGCCAGGAAACCATCATTCAGTACCATATCTGATGATAGAATAGAAACTCCAGGCGGCAACTGCATTTCCGATCTTATGTTCAGACCCTGCCAATTACTTGTTGTAGGATCAATAACATTATAGCCTGCGCCACGCAGCGCCCAAAGTTCAAAACTGTACTCCAGCCCATCGTTACTCAACTCGCTTTTGCGAAATTCGATCATTACCTGTCCAAAGCTGCAATCCGTTATCAGTAGCAATACAACTACAGTGATAATCTTTCTTAAAAATATATCCACATTCATAATAGTTTCGATTGGAATGATTAGTTGTGATAGAGTGTGAAATTGATGTCCTGCTTGAAATTCTTGTTAAACAGTTCCGCATCGGAATTATCAACTTTTCCGTCCAAATTCAAATCTGCATTGTCTAATACGCCATTTAGCGCATTTTTCACATGAGAGTTCAGTTTTGGTATATCAAGTACATCCAGGATCAAATCCTGATTAACGTCCCCGGCCCACAGGCAGTGAACTCCGTTTTTTATTACCATTTGAGGCGGATCCACGGACGGGTCGATGCGGAGAGCCTGTGATAAAGAACTGGTAAAATCATAATCGGCGGCTCCACCACCTGGCAGCATGATTGGATTACTCATGACCGCAAGGTGATTGCGATGTTTGACGACAATATGAATAGGCTCGGACTGTGAGTTAAATTTTGGAACCGAACCATCAACTTGTACCAGCGAACCGTCTGTTTTCAGAAGGAAACTTTTAGTCTCTAGTATGGCAGCGATATCGCCCGCTTTCCTGATTTCCACTCGCACCCAATCGACAACTTGCCCATTTAATCCATTTACATTTCCAATATCCCCATACTGAGCGCCGCTACCATACGGATCTATAATTGGCAGTAATGCCACTCCATGAAAATGTTTTTGCAAATCGTTACGCATTGTCGTTCCGCTTTGAGACAATGCACCTTCCAATGCAATCCTGATATTCAATTGTGATATGCTGGCGCAGTTAGGAGAAGTTACCGTCACTTTGGATGTGGACAAATCGATATTATAGCAATTTGAGAAAGAGTAAAAAGCGTAATACTCACCAGCAGACGCGTTAGTAGGATCTTGAACTTCGTTTGCCGCGTTGTGGTTCGGGTCTGTAAACCATTTTAAGGCTCCGTCGGTTGGAGTCTGTCCGGTCACAAAGGCATTCAAATTGACAGTCGTCACTGGACAAACTGTTTCAATGGTACGCTGACTTAGGGTTACCAATGCTGGTGCAGCTACGGTAACTTTCGAGATTGAGTTTTCGGTATTGTAACATTCATTACCTGAATCGTAGAAGAACGCATAGTATGTACCATCTTTAACCGTTGCAGGAGTTTCTATTTTCTCTCCGGCATGTGCCGCATTGTTAAACCAGCGGAGTGATGTATTGGTCGGCGGGAGTCCGTCTAATGTTTTATTCAAATTGATCGTGTTCTCAGGACAGTTCATCGATTTCGAATCCGTCAGTAGTGGGACTTCGGTTTTAGTGATGGTCACAGTGACCGAGGAAGTGGAGTTATCTGTATTGTAACAGTTATTAGCTTCGTCCCAGAAAAAGGCAAAGTAGGTTCCTGACTTGCTAATTTTTTCAGGATTGGATACTTTGCTTGAATAATGCGTGGAGTTATTAAACCAAACTAAGGATGCTGCCTCTGGAATGGTGCCTTCGAAAAGACTGTTAAGGTTAACTGAAGTACAAACAGAGACGTTACTAATATTGGTATTGTTAAGAGCAACCTGACCAGCTTTGGCATTGCATATTTCAACCTTCACGGAATCCAATGCCAGGTCTGTATTGTAGCAATTATTTATATTATCGTATAAAAAAGCATAATAGTATCCCGGAGTGCCAACATGAACAGGATCTACTATTTTATTTCCGGAATGAATCGGATTATCATACCAAACTTTGGATAAGCTTGCTGGTACGAAATTGTTTTCAGAATCGTTGAGATCAACAGTGGTGGATGGAAACACATTAGATAGCATAGTTTTATCCAAAGAAAATAGTTTTTGCTCTGCATTGCATGGCCGAATAGCATCCGCAGCAATAGAAATACCGACAAAACTGGTCGTGCCTGCTGCTCCTTCTATACTTAGCGTTGCTGTTGTTCCCGAAGCAATAAAACTTAACGTCTTTAAGCACCAGACATTAAAGGGAGCCCTGTCATAACCTACTGCGGAGTTAAATTCAGTGACTTGCGCCTCTTGCGCTCCTCCAGTTAAAGTTATATGAATCGCACGGCTTCCTTGCTCAGTTAGAGCCGTCTTGGGGCCGATTATATGATAGGTAAATTTATACATTGTTCCAGGCACAAGACCTGAAATGGTCGTGTAAGCTTCGGCAGCTCGGAAATCTTGAAAGTTGCCATCAAAAAAACTTAAAAAGTTTGAAGTTGGGAATCCCACAGTCGTCGGCGACGCTGCGATGGCTGGATCCCATGGAATGAGCCCGCCCATATAATCCTTCGAAGAAACTTGTGTTTGGCCACGAATAAGCGTCCAACCAGGTGGCAAGCAATCTTCGCAAGTCTGGCTAGCATTTGTTGTTGGAATGCTTTGAGCATTTACAAATGCACATAAACAAAGCATCTGCATGATAAGCGATGTGAAAAACTTTCTGTTCATAATTTTGTCGATTTAAATCAGGAGAGGATCGTGTGTTTGTATTTTACCTCGTCGACAAGATTACTTGTAATTCAACACACTAACCAAAAGCATTAATCTTCGGCAGATGTGGATTTTTTTACGGTTATCGGAAAAGGAATTGCAAATCGAAGCATTTGGTACCGGGCACTAAAAAAACGGCTGCCTCGTGAGAAGCAGCCGTTTTCTATATCAATTGTCCGATGTTAAGCGCTAACCTGGTTCATCACCTCAGTTTGTTTACGGATAGATTCCATGTGAACCAGCTTGAAAAGTTCGTCAACCAGATTCGGGTATAGATTCATGCTTTTTCCCCAACCGGCGCGTGTTTCCAAGACTTCACGGAAACGGTCAACCTGGTAAGCTGCAACGTTGTTATCACGTTTGTATTCAGCCAGTTTTTCAACCAAAGCCATACGTTGTGCCAATGTTTCGAGCATTTCACGATCCAGGTGATCAATTTTACCACGAATGATCTCCAGTTGTGTTGTGTAATCGCTTCCATAAGACTCTTTACGAACATGCAGATCATGCAACATCTGCCCAAGTGCAGCAGGGGTCAATTGTTGTGAAGCATCTGACCAGGCTTTATCTGGATCACGGTGCGATTCGATGATCAGACCATCGTAATGAAGATCCAGCGCACGTTGTGAAAGCTCATATAAGTAAGCACGTTTTCCAGCCATGTGGCTCGGATCACCGATTACAGGCAATTCAGGAAATAGTGTCTTTAATTCGATTGCGATATTCCACATGGGCGAATTGCGGAATTTTGTTTCCTGAGCATTTGAAAAACCTCTGTGAATTGCACCCAGTTTCTTAACCCCAGCCTGGTTTAAGCGTTCCAGGGCGCCAATCCACAACTGCAGATCAGGATTAACTGGGTTCTTAACCAAAACAGGTACATCTATACCTTTGAGAGCGTCAGCAAGTTCCTGAACGTTAAATGGGTTAACTGTGGTGCGCGCACCTACCCAAAGAATATCAACACCATACTTTAATGCAAGTTCGATGTGCTGAGGATTCGCTACTTCAACCGCAACCGGCATTCCAGTCTGTTTTTTCACTTCCTGCAACCAGGGGAGAGCAGCTTCGCCCATTCCTTCAAAGCTTCCCGGACGAGTCCTTGGTTTCCAAATTCCTGCACGGATCACGTGCGCAAATCCTTCTTCCTTGATCTGGTTTGCGGTTTCTAACATTTGTTCCTCGGTCTCTGCGCTGCAAGGTCCGGCGATTACCAAAGGTTTGCCTTCGGTATTGATCCAACTGCTAAGTGGAAGGATATCTAAAGAAGCATTCATATTCAAAAACTTGTCCTTAAGAAAAATAGATAATTGTAATATTTTGATCCGGTGTTATGCGTATTTCTGGGATTGCCGTACATTTGATGCCTTAAAGTTGAATAACTCCTTTATGAGTCTACATTCTTCCGGTGATTTAATATATACTGTTAATCACTCTCTTAGGAAAAACGTATTATAAAATGGCATATCCTTCACCAAAAGACCAAATACCTGTATTTTTTGAAGATACTTCTGTAGCTTTCGCTTCCAAATCCGACGCCAAACTGCGCAAAACGTACTGGTTATTCAGCCTTATGAATCAGGCACGGGTGGTAAATTTAGGCACTTTTTTTATAAAGCTTGCATTAAAGCTAAACTTACCGATAAAAAATCTCATCCGTGCCACCATTTTTGAACAATTCTGTGGTGGTGAGACAATTAACGACTGCGATGCCACCATTGAGATGCTGGCAAACTCCCGTATTGGTACCATTCTGGATTACTCTGTGGAAGGAGAGGATGAGGAAACCAGTTTCGACGCAACTGCGGCAGAAATTCTGAGAACAATCGACAAAGCTGCGGGTTCGAAAAGCATTCCTTTTTCGGTATTTAAGGTGACCGGAGTAGCGTCGGCCGATTTATTGGAGAAAATACAACGTAAGGATTCGCTTTCCGGTGAAGAAGAAGCCGCTTACTTGCGGTTAAAAAAGCGCGTGGAGCGGCTATGCAGCCATGCACACGACAAAAATGTTCGAATTTTTGTCGACGCCGAGGAGAGCTGGATTCAGGGTATTATTGATGAGCTCACCTATGAGATGATGCATAAATTCAATAAGGAGCAGCCCATCGTGTATAATACATATCAACTTTATCGACACGAAACGCTCGACGCGCTAAAAAGTGCCTACCTTATCGCACGTCAAAAAGGCTATTTTTTGGGAGGAAAACTGGTGCGCGGCGCCTATATGGAAAAGGAAAGACTCCGTGCCCGCGAGAATGAGTATTTCAATCCGATTCATGCATCAAAAGAAGCCACAGATACGGATTATAATGTAGCAATTGATTTTTGTCTCGAACATATTGAAAACGTTTCCATTTGCCTGGGAACTCACAATGAGTACAGCTCACAATACTGTGCCGCGAAAATGAAAAAGCTTGCTCTCGAAAATAACGACCCGCGCATTTGGTTTGCCCAGCTACTTGGAATGAGCGACAATATTTCGTATAATCTTGCCAAAGCAGGCTACAATGTAGCAAAATATGTTCCCTATGGTCCCATTGACGCCGTTCTTCCATATTTAATCCGTCGTGCAGAAGAAAATACGTCCATTGCCGGTCAAAGCAGCCGGGAGTATTTATTAGTTAAAAGTGAATTGAAAAGAAGGGGAATCGGTTCTTTATAAGTAACTTATTACTTTCGCAGTTTTAAAATCGTCCACAGTTTACAAAACGGAATGAACCAAACCAGAAATCCAACGCCTTATTTGCTTTTTAGTTTACTGCTTATTGTTGTAGATCAGGCCTCCAAACTTTTGGTTCATAAGTACATGGAGCCTGGTTTTTCCGGCCAGATTGCGCTCATCGGTGACTGGTTGAAACTGCATTATGTTTTGAATCCCGGTATGGCATTTGGTATGCAGCTAGGCCACGAATACGGCAAATTGTTCCTTACATTATTCCGGCTGGTGGCAATGGTCGCAATCGGTGGATATCTGATTCATTTGGCCAGGTCCGGCGCCTCAAAAGGCCTTCTCTGGGCATTGGCTATGATCCTGGCGGGAGCAGTCGGCAATGTAATCGACAGTACGTTTTACGGGGTATTCTTAGACAATGCACCTTACGGATCACCTACCCCATGGTTTCATGGTCAGGTAATCGACATGATTTTTGTGGACTTCTGGGAAGGTTTCATTCCCGACTGGGTACCGGTATGGGGCGGGCAATATTACTCCACCCCAATCTTCAACATCGCAGATTCCTGTATATTCATTGGTGTGTGTAGTATTCTGATTTTCCAGGGAAGTTTTCATTCTACCGGTCATCATGATAAGGAAGATCTCGAAGAAGACACCGATGAAGTAGCTGTCACGCAGGAAGATGTAGTAAAAGATAATGTGAGGGAAGATGCCGAAAACCAGTCACAAATCCCGGCGCCATCGCCAACCACCATCGATCTTAATAATGAGAGAACAAAAGACGAAAACTAGTTTTCGTCTTTTGTTAGCGGTACAAAATCTTTGAATGCTTTCTTAATTGCATTATCAGTAGCCTCTTTTTTGTTCTCCCAGTTGGCATCCAGTTCCAATGCGACCAAACCACTCAAATTCATGAGTGCTTTGAATTCATCTAGTTTGCGGATAAAATCTGACTGCCTTCGTGCTGATTTCTGGGCATATTCTCTTGCAAATACGTCTCCTTTGTTCTGCAGCTCATTCTTCTTCTGCATTACGTAATTGAAACGGTCCAGCAAGCCATTTACCGACTTCCCGATTACCTCTGTAGCTTCAAGCGTACCCACTGTTGCAACAGTTGTTCCTCCTATCGTGGTGATATACCCTCGCGCCACTGGTTTGTCCTGTGTGAAAGTCGGGGCGAGGCCTGTGGTAGCACCCAAAGATGCATTCAAAAGTGAACGGCTTCTTTTTCCTTTTTTTGCCCTTGTATATGATTTCTTAAGTTGTCCCTCCCTCTCGGTCATCTGTTCTAGCAACCCCCATGCATTTACCAATGCACCGCGATATAAGTTATAAACGTAGTTATCCCGCAGGCTTTCATCCACTGTGTTCTTTATTACCATCTTTACCGTCCGCTCTTTTTTATTTTGCGCTTTATCGAGGACGTAAAATGTTATGTTAAAAGCCAGAGTATCAAAAGGATCTTTGACAAATTCAAAGCCTGGCTCCCAAATAAATTCATAGCTTGTCGGAGTATTTTTTATTAAAGCCGAATGGGGCACGCGATTATTCTCAGAAATAAAGTTGAACGTGGTGATATCATCTTCGCCATTCGGGTCTGATAATGTAAATCGCAGATTAATCCGATTGTTCTCTGCACTTCTGATGACGGTGTTCTGGGGAATGATGGTAAAATCGGGTGCAAGATCCATTTGGGTAACATCAAGTTTGAGCCTACCCTTTGTCCTTGCCTTTGAGGGCTGATCTTCCACATAGAACTCCATGTAACGAGGACCTTTTTTCAATATATTAAATTGAACAATAGATGGTTCCCAGGTGATCTCACCCGCTGCAGTCAGTTTCATTCCCTCTGGCATTTCTTCCAGGATGGGCACAAACACTATGGGGTCACCATCCTGGTCACGCACCGATCCCATGTCAATCTTATATACGTTCTGAGTCTTGTATTGGACATAAAAAGGTTGCAGCTCGTCAATTTGAGGTGAGCGGTTCACGTGGTTTACTTTAAAAACCACTTCCCGCGAAACAGTTTCTCCGGCAGTATTCTGCACCTCAAATACAACAGGGAAGTTTTTTGTAGTATTTATCCGATCAGCAATATCGTATCCCGGCGTCCAGATAAAGTGACCGAGGGAATCGAACTTCATCTCTTTCACAAATCCATTCGCAATACTATATCTCACAGAGTCACTTTTACCACCTCTCGTTTGCAAATGAAAATTAATCTCTTTGCCTTCCTGAAGTATATTCCATTCTGTTTCACTAGGAAAAACAATCTGGAGTGCACCCGCCGAGGTAGCTTTCATATTGTCCTGCCCATGCACCTGCCCGACAAAGAAAGCTGTAGCTACAAGTATCAGTATTTTATGAATATTTTTTAGAATCATAACGTCGGAAATATAATTAATTCTATGGTTAGGGATGCTTGATCTTAACGCAAAACTAGCAAATCCTGTATAGAAATGCCCTGTGAATACTTATAAAAATGGTTTGAGAGTAATCGAGTGATTTTAATAATTACGCGTTTGCATTTTTTTAATATATCTCATTAAATCCATATGTAAATAAACCAAGTGAATCTATTAAATCACAAATATAAAAACCGGAGAGCAGCCATTTTAAAGACTGCTCTCCGGTTTTTAAAGTTCAATAACAATCTTATTATTTTTTCTTTGGCGTCGTTGTCGCCGGGGTAGTAGCTGGTTTGGCAGGTGTTGCTGCCGGAGCAGCTGCTTCTACTTTATCAGGATCTACACCCAGTTTTTTGAAGATCAATGGAGTCGCATTGTTCTCTTCCGATGCCGCGAACAAGATGATCGGCGTAGTGCCGGCACCAGCGTCCATATTCAGAATATAAAGAAAACCACTTTCCTTACCCACTTCCTGAATTGCATTATTCACTTTTGTCAGGATCGGCTCAAGTAATTGTTGTTGCTTGGTTTGCAAAGAAGTCTGTGCATTGGTTTGCATTTCCTGGATACGAGTCTGCAGGTTTTGCAATTCCTTTTCTTTGTCAGCACGGATCACATCTGTCATGTTAGCCCCGTTTTTCTGATAAGCCTCATACTTTTCCTGAGCTTCTTTGTAAGTTTCTCCCAATGCCTTGTCTAATTGAGCTTTGGTAACTTCAAGCTGGTTTTGCATTACCTTGCTTTCAGGCAACTTACTTATTACATAATCCACATTGGTATAACCTATCTTGGTAAGTCCGCTTGCAGGGGTAGTTTGGGCCAACAGAGGGGTGGTGATAATGGTCGTCAGGACCAATAAAGCCATCAATTTTTGTTTCATTGCTTTTTTACTTATTTAAGTTTACTGGTTGTACTTTTTTGTTTGGGTGAGCTTTCAACCGGAAGTTGTGCCGGTTGTTCTGGTTTTGATGCGATAGATGCTTTATTCGGTTTTGGATCAATACCCAAATCCTCCATCACATAGTCGGAATAGTCGTGCTTTGGATTAGTATAAAGCATTCCTATATCACTGGATTTGTCGAACATAAAGTCCAACCGACGTTGACTGCACACTTTATTTATAGCCCTCTGGACTTTTTCCATGGCCGGTTTCATCAACTCCTTTTTTTTCTGGAAAAGAAGCCCTTCCATTCCAAAGATCTTGCTATTATACTCGCCGGCTTCCAGTTCCTTCTCCTTGATCTCGTTCTGCCGTTTTCTTTTCAGGTCGTCTGTCAGCAAGATTTCTTCTGCCATATAGGCTCTTTGCATTCGATCCACCTCAGCGAACTTATCCTGAATTTCCTTAGCCCACTTTTCTGAGAATTTTTTCATCTCAGTTTGTGCAGCCAGATATTCGGGCATTTTACTGGTAATGAATTCCATATCCACATATCCTATCTTCTGCGCGGATACCTCTGAACTGTATAGAATTGACAAAACTAGCAAAATAAAAATCTTCTTCATGCCAAGCAGCTAATAATTTGCAAACATCTTTAACGAACCTCAGGCTGAAATATTATCTGATTTGCTGCCCGATCGTGAAATGAAATTGTGCTCCGCTTCTCTTCGGATCTCCTTGTATTTTGTCAAATCCGTATCCCCAGTCGATCCCCAGAAGACCAAATGCTGGCATAAATATCCTGGCACCAACCCCGGCGGACCGTTTCAGGTCAAAAGGATTAAACTCTTTGTAGGACCCCCAGTTATTACCTCCCTCAGCAAAACCCAGGATAAATATTGTAGCCTGTGGGTTCAAAGAAACCGGGTAACGAAGTTCCATGACATATTTATTATAAACGATACCACCTCCCGATGCAGGGTACCCATTTTGTGCCAATGGCCCTACCTTCTGATCCACGTATCCGCGAAGACCGATGATATCCTGGTCAGCCAGCGAGAATGAACCCTGACCTGCCAAACCGGAACCTCCGACGATGAAACGACCGAAAGGACTATATCCTACTTTGTCACCATACGCTCCCAGGAATCCCATGTGGGCTCTTGTACTTAATACCAGCTTGCCGGTGATCGTTGCATAATAACTCGCATCGAACATCCATTTATGATATTCAACCCAACGATACGTGTCGGTTTTGTCAGTGAAGTCCTTCTTTCTTAGTACTGAGTACGGAGGAGTGAAAGTTCCGCTCAACGAAATGTTACTTCCGCTTCTCGGAAATTGGAAGTCACTAAGCGTATTTCTTGAAATCGTCGTATTAAAAGAAATGTTATTCGAGCTTCCGGTGCTGTAACCGATCCGGAAAATGTCCAGACTGTCCAGACGATAGCGCTGATAAGATAATGAATGGGTCATCACCAGGTTTCTATCCGGTTCTTTCAGACGACGCCCAAGCGAGAATGTGATCCCATTGTTGAAGTACCCTCCGCGGTAATCGATCTGGCGTGAATTGCCGCCTGCACCATTCAGCCCGTAGATCGAACTAAAATCTGTCATCCGATAAACGGTACGCTGCAATGACACCCCGAAATTGATAGGCTTTTTACCTCCCAGCCAGGGCTCACTGAATGATAGTGAGTAAGTCTGATATTGCTTTCCATTGGCCTGGAAACGCAAGGAAAGCTTTTGACCGTCTCCCGATGGCAACGGACGCCAGGTTTCGCGATTTGGAATGTTTTTGAGAGAAAAGTTATTAAACACCAAGCCTAGTGTTCCCACAAAGCCGATATAACCACCCCAACCACCTGAGAGCTCGATCTGATCAGAAGGTTTTTCCTCTACGGTATATTCTATATCCACCGTTCCGTCAGACTGGTTCGGGATCGGGTTGATCTGAATTTTTTCAGGATCAAAATAGCCCATTTGCGAAAGCTGACGCTGGGTATTGATGATTTCAGTTTTACTGAATTTCTGCCCCGGTAATGTGAAAAGCTCTCTCAATACAACCCGATCGCTGGTTTTTGTATTACCATTCAAAAGGATACGATTAATCGTTGCTTGCTTGCCTTCAAACATCCTCAGCTCCACATCAATAGAATCTCCATCTACCGACTTTTCCGTTGGTTCAATGCGGAAATAGAGGTAACCGTCGTCCATGTAAATGGAACTCACATCGTTACCAGGAATCCCATTGATCTTCTTGTCCAGTTCTTCCGGATTGTAAACATCTCCCTTTTTCACACCCAACCGGTCGCTCAGATAAGTGGATGGGTATAAATAGTTTCCGGACCAGGTAATGTTCCGATAGTAGTATTTAGTACCTTCCTCGATCTTCATGTCGATACTAATGGTTTCTTCACCATTTTTAATTGTATCGAATTCAATCGTTGCATCGCGATATCCGTTTTTGCGGTAGTACGCAATTAGTTTTTCTTTATCCTCATCGTATTTTTTAGGAATGTATTTGGAAGGATTGAAGAGACGACCAATTCTTTTTTGTTTGGTGCCTTTCATTTTGCGTCTCAATGTTTTATCACTGATCGCAGTGTTTCCCTGAATATCAATCTTCTCAATTTTAACTTTTTTCCCTTTTGTAATTGTAAAGTTCAGTGTAGCCTGACCTCTCGTTGAATCCGGGATTTGAAGCACTTTTACTTTGGTATAGTAAAAGCCTTTATCCATATAATACTTCTTGATAACAAGTTGGGTGTTTTTGATAATGGTCGGTGTAATAACCCGCCCTTTAATCAACTTCACCTTGTCGTTCAATGTCTCTCTTTCACCCTTCCGGATTCCCGAAAACGACACTTTATAGAGGCGAGGTCTTTCCTTAATGTGGATATTAAGCCAAACCTTTTCTTCCTGAATCTTGGTAGCAAGGATTTCAACATCATCCAGTGTCCCGAAATCCATCATTTTTTTAATGGAAGAGGTAATAGCCGGACCGGGAATGCGAATTTTGTCCCCAGGCTTCAAACCTGAAATGGATACCATGGAATTAGGATCCAGGAATTGTGTACCTGAAACAGTTACTTCGGCAATGGTATATTCTTTTGGATTGGCCGGATCAATGCCCAGGTTGGATGCGGGCGCGGCTGGCTTGCCGTTCGCCCCTAAACCGATTCGTTGTGCATTTGCTGACAAACAGCAGCAAATCAATAACAACGCGGGAAGACTTTTCAGGTGTGCTAATATTGTATTCAAATTTTTCAAAAGGTTCATATTGTTCTACTTAGCACTATTCGCTTTAATTTGTTCACCTGTCTTTCCAAAGCGCCTCTCCCTGTTCTGATATGAAAGAATGGCTTCATACAAATGTTCCCTGCGGAAATCGGGCCAAAAAAGATCTTCGTAAAAATATAACTCTGAGTAAGCCAGTTGCCATAAAAGAAAGTTGCTGATCCTATGGTCACCTCCTGTTCGCAGCATTAAATCCACCTCGGGACGCTGCTTTGTAGCAAGATTTATGGAAATCATTTCTTCATTAATGTTCTCCGGGAGCAAAACGCCTTTTCTAACATCCTCCGCAATCTTCTTTGCAGCCTGGGTAATGTCCCATTTGCCGCTATATCCCAAAGCCAGGATCAGGTTGAGGCCTGTGTTTTGGCGGGTTGCTTCGATTGCCTCAGCAAGCTGACGCTGACAACTTCCGGGTAAACTTTCCGTATCTCCGATGGTATCAAGTCTGACATTGTTCTTTTGCATCGTGGGCAATTCGTTCCGGATCGATTGGACCAAAAGTTCCATCAGTGCTCTCACTTCGAACTCGGGGCGTGCCCAGTTTTCAGTTGAAAATGCATAGAGTGTCAAATATGAAACCCCAAGTTCAGCGCAACCTTCGGTCACCTCTCTCACGGCTTTTATCGCATTACGATGGCCGAATACCCGCGCCGCTCCCTGGTTTTGAGCCCACCTTCCGTTACCGTCCATGATAACGGCTATGTGCTTTGGCAGATTGCCCGTATCAATGAGCTCCTTCATTACTCGTGACTCCCTTTAACCTTTTTTAACAAAATAGATACACTTACTCAAAGACCCTGCATATTTAAACAGACTCAGGCTTTACCGGGAATCACTTTGTTGATCAACAGTACGTGAGACTGTGTGATTTTGTGTCGGAATCAGGAAAAATTTATTAAAATAATTCCGTCTGTTAACAAAAAATCATACTGATTAACAAGAGTTTAACCTGTAAAAATAGCTCAGGATTTTTTTATAGGGGCGCAATTTAGGAATAAGTATGCCCTCTTCAAAATCAATATTGGCGGGTGTAACCTATTTAGTTATCAAGAAGATGGCGTATTGCATCTGCGTATGTGCTTCCACTGGTGACCTGGGAGGCCTTTCGATCTCGCATGGCGATCACGTACTTACCATTGAAATGCTTCTGAATCTCCTTGATGTGATGTGAATTGACAATACCCGCCCGGCTGATGCGGAGGTAATGGTTGGGCAGCTTTTCTTCCAATGAAGTCAGCGTGTAGTTCAGCAGGTATTTCTGGCCATCGAGGGTATTCAGGAAAACGTATTTTTCCTCTGCCTCGAAATGCGTAATTTCTGTCAATGGTATTAAAAGAATGCGATCACCCGATTTGACTGAAAGCGAGAAGATCTCTTTCTTAGGTTTCATGTCTTCCAGCAGTTTCAGCAAATTTTCAGAGTAGGGATTTACACTACCTGCATTACTAGAGCCGGCATTTGCAATGTTTTTGATCTTTTCGATCGTTTTAGCCAAACGATCATTCTCAACCGGTTTTAACAAATAGTCTACCGAATTTTCCTCAAATGCCCGGATAGCATATTGATCGTATGCCGTTGAAAAAATGACTAATGGCATCTTGGTCAGCTTGGATAGCATTTCAAAACCATTTAAAAGCGGCATTTCGATGTCCAGGAATATAACATCGGGGCTATGCCGGTCGATCTCTACCAATCCTTCCGCCCCATTCCTAGCTTCGCCAACGATTGCAAATACCCCGGAATGTTTTTCAAGCAACCGTTTCAGACGGCTCAAAGCCAGAGGTTCATCGTCGATTAAAATTGTTTTAAGAGGGAACTGCATATTTGGATTGCTGTTGTTGTGTGATCGCTGATCGCTGGATTGCTATATTAACAGATTTATTCGGTTGATTGTGAAGTTCGAGCCTGGCTTCGTCGCCATACAATAACTTCATCTTGTCCTGAATACTACGGATCCCATATCCGGCTCCCATTGCTTCCGGGAATGCGGGACCGTTATCATGCACACAAAGGTGCAGCCAGCCGCCATCTTCATATATTTTGACCACAATATTACCCTGCTCAGCCATCCGCGAAATCCCATGCTTGATCGCATTTTCAACAATAGGTTGCAGAATGAATTTCGGCACCTGTAAATCTCTCAGCTCACTGTCGGTTACTTCTACAGTAAACTTCAGGCGATCGCCAAACCTCACTTTCTCAACCTGCAGATAGGTTTCCACCATTTCTAATTCGTTGTCGATGGTATCGAAATAATCGCCTGTTTTACGACTGGTTGTATATCTGAATAATTTGGAAAGCAGTAAGGTCATTTCTTCTGCTTTCTCCGGATCTTCGTGAACCAGGCTGGCAATGCTATTCAGCGAATTGTATAAAAAGTGGGGATTAATCCTGGCCTGCAATGCATCCAGTTCAGCCCTCGTTTTTAGTTTCTCAAGATTGAGCAACTGATATTCCTGATCTGAAATTTTCCGCGAAATTTGCCTTCCTTCTCTGCTCAGGTAGTAAAAAACGTTTGCGATGATCACCGGCCCCCACATATACCAGTACCATGGCGCGCTCTGCGCAGTTTCACCCGGGTACCGATTCTGGTAGTCCGAGACAATGCTGGTACCAAACAAAAAGTAGATCGCAACGCCCAGGGCATTATTCATCAGAAAAATCACAATGGACAAAATGATATGCTTCCAAGCCAGCCGCTTCATAAACACGTCCAGCCAGGTTGTGAGGCCCTGCGTCAATAGGATCGTACAAACTCCGCCAAGTACATTGTTCAGAATAAGATACTGGTAAAGCTTGATCCGGATCGGTTCTTCTGTAAAAGATATTTCAGCGGTAAAATACATGATCGCATTGATCCCATACAGGATTACAGCTCCCAGGATAACCGCCACAAATGTCCCCAGCCAGCCCTGGGTCTGAATCATCCCGATCAGGCTGAAATCCTGCCAGCTAAACGACCGCTCCTGAGAAGTAAAACTAAAATTGGCCCCCTCGACTTTCGCACCGGTAAGATCCACATCGGAAAGACTGCTGAAACTCAGGTCAGCATTGGTAAGGTCGGCATTTCGGAAAGACGTGCGGTCCAGGGATGAAAAACGAAGCTTGGCATTGCGCAGATTGGCTCCGTCAAAATTCATGTCTTTCAAACTCGAAAAACTAAAATCCGAATCTTCAAGATCCATATTGCTAAAATCCCTTCCATCCAGCGAGGAAGCCTTCATGCGCATTGGATTAGTTCCTTTTACCGCCATTACTTCGGAGACGTTACGTATTAATTAGTTTGAGACAACATCCAGTCCGTCTCCATTAAACCCCAATCCGGATGAATGGGCGAATCCATTTTGAAAGCGGAGAATTTCTGTTTTGCCTTTTCCAATACCGGTTTCGCTACCTTTTTACCACCGCCATATTCTTCCGGGGTGAAAAACAAGCTCGAACCTTCGAGATAATATATTCTTGGGTTTTCAGCATTCACTGCTCTTGCCGCATCCAGGTTTTCTTTAAAAGTTTCACCATCCGTTTGCCATCTGTTCATTGGATCTGCTGCGAGGTGAATTTGAGACTGATATGCTTTCAGTATCAATAACTCATCGTTCGGTTTACCCACAATCGCCTCAGCCTCTTTCAATAAGGCATTTGCTTTGCTCAGATACTGATCTTTCTCGTCGAGACTGCTGCCCACAAATCCCAGGATTACGTTACAGTAGGCTGTATAATATTTAGGCAGCCATTCCTTCGGTTCGGCTGATGCTATTCGTTCAAACCGGTTCGAAACATCCTGTAAAGTTTTCACATCCGGTTTCGTCCGGTCTATGCCTTTCAGTGCCTGGATACCATCTTGCATTGCCTGCATATATTTTTCATTCTGCGCCTGAACTATACATACCGTCAGGACCAATAACAATGCTGTTGCTAATAGATTTTTCATAGGATTTTGGTTTAAACGTTATCAGCATTTGCATAAATATTTCTCTTGATCCCTTTAAGATAAAAGGCCTCATGGCTAACAGATTTGTGCATTTGCTGACACAAATCTATTTGCCATGAAGCCCTGTACTAAGTGTTTTCCGACGAACTACTGGTTTCGACCGGATGAATCAAGCCGCAGAAGGAATGAAGATGAAAGGCTTAGAGCTCCTCGATCATGATATTTTTCCAGCGTACCTTAATTCCGCCGCCGTCATGGATTTGAAGAGCAATCCCTCCAACACCCGCGCCAATTTTCGCATCGTCCAAATCAACCATCAGATTACCATTCAGCCACGTCTGTGTTTTATCACCGACTGCACGAATACGCAATGTATTCCATTCTCCCATTTTAAGAAATCCTTCCTTTTCGTCTGGAATCTGAACGAGCCAGTTACGTCCATATGACTCGTAAATACCGCCAGTGTCGTGATTTGGCGGAGCAACCTCAACTTGCCAGCCTGAAACTTTGGTACCATCCACTGTAGATCGGAAAAACACACCGCTGTTTCCGTTTGCTTCTTGTTTGAATTGCAGGCTCAGATCGAAGTTCTTGTAAAACTTGTCGGTGGTAAGATAGCCGTATTTTTTGTCCGGGCCGCTTTCACAGATCAGCTCGCCGTTTTCCACATACCATTTTTCAGTTCCATTTATTTTCCAGCCGGTCAGATCCTTTCCGTTGAACAATTTTTTAGGCTTCTTCACAAAATCGGATTCATTCAACACCAGAAAAGCAGAGTTGAGGAATAAAATGGCAGCACAAAAAATGGCTAAATGCTTGGTCTTTAACATAAGGAGTTTGGGGTTAGGATTAAAAAAATCAGATTAAGAATGTTTTCAAAATACATTTTCCGTTAGTTTTACAAAAACTAATCGTCTGGAAAGCTATGAAAAAAAACCGTTTTTTGAGGCTTGGTGCCCTATTTTTTTTAATTACAGGCCTATTTTCACTCGCATTGACATCCTGTAAGGAAAACGAGGAAGACAAGGTGAAGCCTGTTACCATTACGGACATCATCCTTAAAAATAACGACTTCAGCATGCTCCGCGACATTATGCTTTATGCGGGAATGAGCGATGCAATGCGTACAGAAAACTATACCTTATTCGCACCGGACAATGACGCATTTGAAAAAGCGAACATTTTCAGTTCGAGCGTAATCACGAATTTACCGAAGGATTCTGCACGTTTCTTTCTTCAAAACCACATTTTGAAGAACCGTAAGGATTACGATGATTTGGTGGTGGGATCGTTTGATGCTCTGAATAAGAAAAAACTTAATATTACCAAAATAGATAGTGTGATCGCCATTAATAAGTCGGAGATTGTGATCGAGGATGTTAATGCGGCAAATGGCGTTATCCACGTCATAGACAGTGTTTTAGTCAGGTAGAAACAGAAATCATTTTATACCAAAGAACGCCCGATAGCATGTTGCTATCGGGCGTTCTTTGGTTAACACTAATTCAGAATTGCTCGATGTGTGCGAAAAAGAAATTTCCTTCAATTTCTGCATTCTCGTCCGAGTCAGAACCATGAATTGCATTTGCTTCAATGGATTTTGCAAATAGCTTGCGAATCGTTCCTTCGTCCGCATTTGCGGGATTTGTAGCACCGATTAATGTACGGAAGTCAGTTACTGCATTTTCTTTTTCCAAAATCATCGGAACAATCGCGCCGGAAGACATATATTGGCAAAGGTCGTTGTAGAATGGACGTTCCTTGTGTACAGCGTAAAATTCTCCTGCCCTTTCCGGTGTGAGCTTCGTCTTTTTAAGAGCTACGATCCGAAATCCTGCTTCCTCGATCATTTTAATAATGGAACCCGAATTTCCGTCCGATACGGCATCCGGTTTAATCATTGTGAATGTTCTATTCGTTGGCATACAATTGGCTAAATTTAATTTTTGGTGCAAAACTACTATTTTTCATTTTATAACCTCAGTCCTTCCTCACTTCACTAATCCATACAAAAACAACTCGCACCGGTAAGCCTTTAGTGCTCAGGATTAAGCAAATCCCAACTGTTTTATTAATTTTGTGGGCTCAAAGCGACAAGCGAATTCCCCTTTTTGAATTAAATAACTGTGAATCAAACCGTTAAAGAGTTAAGCTCTTTTCTATCCACTCCAAAAAAAATCATCATTACGATGCACCGTGACCCGGACGCCGATGCGCTCGGATCGTCACTTGGGTGGGCAAGTTATTTAATAAAAAAGGGACATGATGTTACCGTAATCAGCCCGACAGACTATACCGCCAATCTTCGCTGGCTCGACGGGATCGATCACGTATTAGTGTACGAAAGATCCAGCGATCAGGGAAAATGCAAGAAAAAAATCGAACTGGCTGATCTGATCTGCTGCCTTGATTTTTCGGCTTTGTCCAGGTTAAAGGATCTTGGAAAAGTTGTTCAGGAGGCTGCGGCCATTAAATTAATGATTGATCATCACCTGGAACCTGAGCACTTTGCAAAATGGATGATCTGGGATACAAATGCTGCCGCAACCGCACAACTGGTGTATGCGTTGATCAAGGAAATCGAAGGTGACTTACCTACGCGTGAGATTTTTGATATTCCACTGGCCGAATCTCTTTATGCCGGCATTATGACGGATACCGGCTCATTCAGACATGCTAACGTCACCCCCGATGTGCACCTGGCCGTGGCCGATTTGATGCTTACGGGCTTTGATAGCAGTCGTGTACACAGACTTATTTATGATAATGCGCCGCTTTCACGCCTGCAATTTCTCGGGTATGTACTTTCTCAGAAATTAACTGTCCTTCCGGAATTCCGTACTTCATATATGGTTCTTACCGAGGCGGAACTTCAAAAATTCAATTCGAGCACAGGCGAGACGGAAGGAATCGTAAACTATGGTTTGCAGGTCGAAAATGTGGTGATGTCCGCCATGTTTATTGAACGTAAAGGCGAGGTGAAAATTTCTTTCCGGTCGGTCGGATCGTTCTCAGTACGTGACCTTGCAAGTTCCCATTTCAATGGCGGCGGGCACAAAAATGCATCCGGTGGAAGATCAGAACAATCAGTAAATGAAACGGTTGCCTATTTTTTAAGTGTACTTCCACAATACCAACAGGCTCTTTTGAGCGTTGACTAAACTTAATTTGTACAGCAAAATTCACCCAAATATTTTCTAATTAACACAATCCAATGAATCTTAAAACAATCGGTTATGCGATGGGCATAACTATTTTCACAGTCGCTTGCAATCAATACAAAACGCAGGTTACCGACAGCGGTCTCAAATACCAGATGTTTGAGCATAAAGAAGATGCAAGAAAATCAAAGCTGGGTGATATCATGTCTTTCCATTTGGTTTTGAAAAATGGCACGGATTCGACGCTCAGAGACACATATAAAGAAGGAAACCCTGTGAAAATGGTCTTACAGGCGCCACAATACAAAGGTAGTTTTGAGGAAGGTCTCACATTGCTGGCTGCGGGTGACAGCGCGAAATTTTTGATCAATGCGGATACTTTGTTTGCAAAAATCGGACAACCAATGCCTCCAATGATTAAAAAAGGTTCTGAATTGAGTTTCACTGTAAAAGTGCTCAGTGTACTTACTTCGGAAGAATTTCAGAAACAACAATCTGAGGCAAGTGGAAAACAAAAAGGGATTGATAATAAAACGATCGAAGACTTTCTTGCCAAAAACAATCTGAAAGCAAAAGCCCGCAAAACTGCATCCGGTTTATATTATGTACCGCAGGTTGAAGGTTCGGGTCCAAGTCCGGTTTCCGGCGACAATGTGAAAGTACATTATACCGGCAAGTTCCTGGACGGGAAGGAATTCGACAGTTCAAAAAATCAAGGGAAACCATTGGATCTGCAGGTCGGCGCAGGAATGGTTATTCCAGGTTGGGAAGAAGGTATTATGTTGATGAAAAAAGGCGAAAAAGGTCTGTTAATTATTCCTTCCGGGCTGGCTTACGGCCCTGAGGCATACGGACCGATACCTGGAAACTCTGTTCTACAGTTTGAAATGGAGCTGCTTGACTTTTCGAAAGGACAACCTCAACCAGCAGGACCTCCGGTTGCGCCTCCGACCAGATAATCCAATATCCAACATTTGTAAACGGCCATTCTCGCGAGTGGCCGTTTTTTTATGTAAAATGCGCAAGATTAAACCGTTTGAATGAGTATGAAACTTTGTTTTGCAACGAATAATAAGCATAAATTAAAAGAAATACAGGCATTGCTGGGCGACCAGTTCGAATTAGTTACTCTGCAGGATATCGGCTGCGACACCGATATTCCTGAGCCGTTTGACACTATTTCGGAAAACTCGCGAGAGAAAGCCCGCTACGTTCATGATCATTATGGGATTGATTGCTTTGCTGACGATACGGGTTTGATTGTGGGTGCATTAAATGGAGAGCCGGGTGTGAAATCGGCCAGATATGCGGGGGAACAACGTAATTCTCAGGATAATATCAATCTGCTAATCAAGAACCTCTCTTCTCATGAAAACCATTATGCCCATTTCCTGACAGTCATTACGCTGGTAATAAATGGCGTTTATCAGCAATTTGAGGGAAGCGTTGAAGGCAGGATCATATTCGATCAGCGGGGAAATAATGGTTTCGGATACGATCCCGTTTTCGTGCCTGAGGGATTTGAGCAAACATTTGCCGAGATGACGTTGGAGGATAAATCCGCTCTCAGCCATCGGGCCAGGGCATTCGCCAAATTGGTGCATTTTTTGAAAAATACAAGCATTTAACCCTAAATTACACGCATCATGGCAGACTTTAATACGAATAAATTTCGGGTAGACGGCTCCGAAAAATTTGACATTAAGAAAGCAAAAACTCGTTTCCCCGACATTTATGATGGAAAGGAAGAGTACGAAGCAATGCAGGAACAGTCTGCAAAGGATCTGGATGAATTGCAAAGCAAAATGTATGCACACAACCGGTATGGCCTGCTGGTTATTTTCCAAGCTATGGATGCCGCCGGTAAGGATGGTACCATCAAAAATGTTTTAGCAGGAGTTAATCCGATCGGCATTAAAATCCATTCCTTTAAAAGGCCGACAGAAACTGAATTAAGTCATGACTTTCTGTGGAGGACTAATCAGGTCTTGCCTCAACGCGGCACGATTACCATTTTTAACCGTAGCTATTACGAAGAAGTGTTAGTAGTAAAAGTGGAACCTGCAATACTTACCCAGTCTCAGCGACTGCCGGTGGAGTTGACTGATGATCTTGAGAAAGTTTGGAAACACCGGTATTCCGACATACGTAATCTCGAAAAGTACCTGTATCGAAATGGAATCCGGGTTATCAAATTCTTTCTCAATGTGTCAAAAGAAGAACAGGCTTCAAGACTGATAGAACGAATTGAAGATCCTGCAAAAAATTGGAAGTTTGAAGAAAACGATGTGAAAGTCCGGGATAAATGGGACGAATATATGCAGGCTTATGAAGATTGTATTAATGCGACCGCTACAAAAAAATCTCCATGGTACGTAATCCCGGCCGACGACAAGAAAAATCTCCGGCTCACAGTGGGGCGTATTATTGCCGAAGAATTAAAAACGATGGACATGAAATACCCGGAGGTTGGGGAGGAAAGAACGGCAGAGCTACGGGATTTTATTGATATTATTAATAACCAAACTCTCGAAAAGTAATCCCTGACGACATTTTCAAACAAAAAAAGCGGCTGATCTGATCAGCCGCCTTATAGTCATGCATGGTGTGAAGTTATTCTTTATTTAATGGTGAAATTACCGCCACCAATTTTGTAACCTTCCGCATATAACTCAACGTTATATTTTCCAGGACGGAATTGAGAAGCATTATCATACAAAAACTCTACTTTCTGGTTGTTGTTCTGATATGCTATGCTTTCGCGGGCCGTGAATTTCGATGGAGCACCGTCCACTTCGAACTCGCCGGATCCAGTTGCATCGTCGGCAACTACCGCTCCTTGGGGATCCAAAATTCTTACATAAATGTCTTTAGAATCCTGTGCGGTCAACTCGTTTTCAGGCAGGTTGAATACAAATTTCAGTTTATCAACTTTCTTCGATTTATATTCTTCTCTATCTTTTACTTTACCTCTTGAATTAACAGTCAGGATTTTAAGGTTTTGAGCTTTTAGCGCAGCAGCCTTACTCACCTTGTCGCTCAATTCTTTGTTAGCAGCTGTAAACGTAACAACAGAGTCCGTCAATTCAGTTTGGCGTTGAACCAGTCTCTCACGTTCGCTGGTTAATGAACCAACATGTGTACTAAGCGAATCGTTTGATGCTACCAGTTGCTCGTTTTCTAATTTAAGTTGAGCGATCATTTCATCTTTTTCAACCAGGAACTTCTCATATTCTTTGATTTTTCCCAGGTATTTGTTGGTTTCGACCTTACGACTTCTGCTGAAAGCAAGTTTGTCTTTTTCCAACTGCTCTTTCATTTTGGTGAGCTCTGAAACGTCTCCTCCCAATCTTTCAACTTCTGCGATTTTTGAATCAAGAACTGTGGATATTGAATCCAACTTCGTTTTAGTTACTGCCAGCTCCCTAGCTTTTTCAACCACCATTGATTCCTGTTGAGTAAGCTCTTGTTTTTGAGTCGTGAACAGGTAGCCAAACATGGCCGTCGCTAGCCCAAGGACAACAACCATTGCCCAGGCTATGCTTTGCTTATTCTTTTGTTCTTGTTGCATTGAATTAGAGATTTAATTGTGTGATTTAGTTTTCATGTTGACAGGTTAAAGTTTAATCCGGGTCTACATGGTATCGCGTCTGGTTCAACCAAACTTGTGCCGAAAGGTTATTTACATCGAAATGAGCCTTTCCAGATTTTTGAATTACCTCGAAATAATGCAAGAAAAAGAGCCTAAATAATGTTGTTTAGGCTCTTTTTTGCTGAAAATATCTAGATGGGAAATTATTACTTACCAGTCGTTGAAGTAACTTTACAAGTTGGAAATTGGGTAATGTTTACCCAATTTATGGTGTAAGAGTACAAAGTAAATGTGCCTCTAAACACGCTATAATCCTATTTTTGAGAATATCGCGAAAGATCTCTTGTCCATTAAAACTAACTTTTGATATCCTTTAACCCTGTATGTTGAGAGTTCCCAAACATTATCTTTTGAACTGCAGAAAAGCTCAATCTCTTTTTCAGATGTATAGATCTTGTTATGTGATTTTAAAAGAGCCTGAATGTGAATAGGTTGGCTAGTGACTGAATCTACGGAGATCCTCAGATACTGAACGGGTAAATCCATTTGTGGCTTTAATGTATACTCAAAATGAAGGGAATCCTTCCGTGACACACTGTAACTCTGACGATAAGCAGGTTTATTAATATCGGCCTGACTAAATAACTCCAGTTCTTTTTTCCAGTCAATTTCACTGGATCTGACCTCTTCGCTTTTACCGTCAAGCATGGTTGTCTTAGATACTTTCGGCCTCTTTTCGCTTAAATAAACTATTTGATTCTCAATAAATCCTTTCAAGTCGAAATACACTTTGTCTTTGTCATCTTCGGTACGGTCCGCCTCACAAGAGAGCAGTAGAAAAAAACAGCCTATTGTTGCGCATTTGCCGATATATTTCAAGATCGTTGAAGGTATTCCTGGCTTATAGCTGTGAAGCATTTTAATTTGAAATTGTAAGTTTATTGCTGCCCGATAATTAAAAAGGCAGAGAGTCCCGGACTCTCTGCCACTTAACAGCTTTTGAAACGGTTAAGTTTACAATATGCTTAGCCCAGTCATCTCGGCCGGCTGAGGAATTCCCATCAATTGCAAGATGGTTGGTGCAATATCCGCCAGTTTCCCATCTTTAATCGGAGTTTGATAATCATTATCAACCAGAATGCACGGCACCAAATTCAGAGAATGTGCGGTATTTGGAGACCCGTCATCATTCGTCATATAATCTGAGTTTCCATGATCAGCAATGATGATTGAAGAATAACCGTGTTCCAGGCCTGTCGTAACAACTGCCTGCACGCATTGGTCCACTGTTTCACACGCTTTAACCGCCGCTTCGAAAACGCCGGTATGTCCGACCATATCAGGATTGGCAAAATTCAGACAGACGAAATCTACTTCTTCTTTTTCCAATTCCGGGACGATTGAATCCCTTATGCCAAATGCCGACATTTCGGGCTGTAAATCATACGTGGCAACTTTCGGCGAAGGACATAATAAACGGCTTTCCCCTTCAAATGGTTTTTCTCTACCACCCGAGAAAAAGAATGTTACGTGTGGATATTTTTCAGTTTCCGCAATTCTTATCTGTTTTTTACCTGCACCCTCTAAAACTTCACCAAGTGTGTTATTCAGGTTATCTTTATCGAAAATGACATCCACATCTTTAAATGTATCATCATAGTTCGTCATGGTGATATATTTCAGGTTCAGTTTGTGCATATTCTGCTCGTGGAAATCCTGTTGAGTGAGTACCTCGGTAATTTCCCTGCCTCTGTCTGTCCTGAAATTAAAACAAAGAACTACGTCGCCGTCTTCAATTAAGGCCAGAGGCGATCCATCTTCGTTTGTAGCGATAATGGGCAGTATAAATTCGTCCGTAATGCCCTCTTCGTATGAAGTCTGGACTGCTTTTAGCATATCACCAGCAGGAACGTGTTTACCTTCACCATGAACCATAGCATCATACGCCAGTTTAACGCGCTCCCAACGCTTATCACGGTCCATCGCATAATATCGCCCGGTTATACTCGCTAACTTACCAGTAGATTGTTCCATTGCGTTTGAAAGCTCGCTTAGAAACCCCAAACCACTTTTAGGATCGGTGTCTCGCCCATCAGTAAACGCATGCACGAAAACGTTGTTCAAGCCTTTTTCGGAAGCAATTTTACATAAACCTTCAAGGTGAGTGATGTGAGAATGAACTCCGCCATCCGAAACTAATCCGATGAAATGGACTTTCTTTCTAGATGTTTTCGCGTAATCTAAAGCATTGATAAGTACAGGCTCTTGCGCCAAAGTACCTTCCGACACAGCCAAATTGATTTTCACCAGATCCTGATACACTACTCTACCTGCACCAAGATTAGTGTGCCCCACTTCTGAATTGCCCATTTGACCATCAGGAAGTCCAACTGCCAGACCACTTGCTTCAAGCCTGCTGTGTGGGTATTGTTCTAAGATGCTGTCGTAAAAAGGCGTCTTTGCGGCCAGTACCGCCGACCGGCTTTCTTCGCCATTTTTAGCGATTCCCCAGCCGTCCATGATTATAAGAATTACTTTCTTGTTCAATTTGAAGAAATTTTAATTTGGAGTGATAAGTTTGAGAAATTGAATTTACTCATCCTTCTTGCTTTCGGCTGTTTGATTGTTCTCATCTACAATCACATAAACTTCTTCATTTGGCCGACGCATCAGATACTTTTCGCGCGCCCACTTTTCAAGCATCTTCGGATTTCCAAAAACCTCTTTCCGTTCCTTTTTCACACCGCTGATTTTTTCCAGCAGAATTGCCTTTTCATTTTCCAGCTCTTTCATTTTCATCCTGTTGGAAAACACAATTCTAAGATTGTTATTATCAAGAACAACAATCCAGACCAACCAGGCTACGAACGAGGCAACATAAAAATTCCGCAATGTGCGCATCGACCAGAATGAGTGGTTTTTCATTTTAGCTTAGTCTATAAATGAGAACCGGAGCTTAAAGCTCCGGTTCCTCAGGTATTTAGAATTTCAAGCCAGGAAAATAGGCGCTCTCTCCAAGTTCTTCTTCGATCCGAAGTAGCTGATTGTATTTCGCCATACGATCAGAGCGTGAAGCCGATCCAGTCTTGATCTGACCTGTGTTCAATGCTACTGCAAGATCTGCAATAGTCGAATCTTCGGTCTCACCCGAGCGGTGTGACATAATGCTCTTATAGCTGTTGCGTTTCGCAAGATTGACTGTATCAATCGTTTCAGTTAAAGAACCGATCTGATTTACCTTTACTAAAACTGCATTCGCAATTTGTGATTCAATTCCTTGTTGCAGGCGAGTTACATTCGTTACAAAAAGATCATCTCCCACTAATTGGCATTTCTTGCCAACCGAATCGGTTAAAGTTTTCCAGCCAGCCCAGTCATCTTCGTCCATTCCATCCTCGATAGAAATGATCGGATATTTAGCGACCCACTGTGTCCAATAATCTGCCATCTCAGGTGATGTAAGTTTACGGCCATCGGACTTCTTGAAGTGGTACAGACCATCCTCATAGAACTCAGAAACAGCAGCATCCATTGCAATGAAAATTTCTTCCCCGGGTTTATAACCGGCTTTTTCGATTGCCTGCAGAACCACCTCAATCGCCTCTTCATTTGATTTGATATTCGGTGCAAAACCACCTTCATCACCTACGTTCGTCGAATATCCCTTACTTTTAAGAACCGTCTTCAAAGTATGGAAAACTTCTACTCCCATACGCAATGCTTGTGAGAATGTGTCCGCCTTGGCCGGCATGATCATGAATTCCTGAAAATCGATCGAATTGTCCGCATGGCTTCCACCATTTAGAATGTTCATCATCGGTACCGGCAGCGTGTTTGCATTCGTTCCGCCGACATAACGGTACAACGGAAGATTTGCTTCCTGCGCCGCAGCTTTTGCAGCAGCTAGAGAAACACCAAGAATCGCATTTGCGCCTAGTTTTGCTTTGTTAGGGGTTCCATCCAATTCCAGCATGATCTTATCGATCAGGTTTTGTTCAAAGATAGAGCAGCCGATCAATTCGGGAAAAATGATATCATTTACATTTTCAACCGCTTTCAAAACCCCCTTTCCAACGTAAATACTTTTATCGTCATCGCGAAGCTCTACAGCTTCATGTTTTCCCGTTGAAGCTCCAGAAGGAACAGCAGCCCGCCCCAAATATCCATTTTCGGTACGTATATCAACTTCTATCGTTGGGTTTCCTCTTGAATCCAGAATTTGTCTTGCATGTACTGACTGAATCGTACTCATTTGCAGCTTCGGTTTGATTTAATTTGAATATGTTAACGCTACAAAATAACACAAAAAAAATCGTCATCCATAAACCTAAACGTTGCTTTACTTAAAATTACGCAATCCTGGAAGGCATTAGATCTCGCCATAATGTTCGGGATTATGAGGCCTGTCATACTCATTCTTTACTCCAACTTTAAAGGTTCTCCGCGATATATATGTAGTCACTAAAATAAGATGACACTTAGCTCACAGACACTGCACAAAAAAGCCTCAACTAACGTGGCCGTTGCACAACTGACACGTATTGAGTCGAGGACACAGCAGACAATTTGGTCTGCTGTGTCTTTTTTTGTTTTAAAGAGTTGATATACAGATTATTAATTTGTATCTTCAGGTATGCAAGGCAAGAAAGACTATCAGGAGAAGCTTTTTATCCGGTTCCAACTATCGGACTATGTTCCCCAGGACAATTTCTACAGGCAGCTCAAAAGCGTGCTGGATCTTAGGTTCTTATATGATTCAACTTCCAAATATTACGGAAGGGAAGGCCAGAAAAGTGTCGATCCGGTAGTTTTTATGAAACTGATGCTTGTCGGCTATCTGGAGAACCTGAACAGCGACAGGCGCATCATTGCCACTTCCCGTATGCGCATGGATATCCTTTATTTTTTGGGATATGACCTTGATGAGGAGCTTCCATGGCATTCTACCCTAAGCCGTACCAGACAGCTTTTTGGCGAGCAGGAATTTACAGCCATATTTAAGCTAGTGTTAAAAATGTGCATAGAAAAGGGGCTCATTTCAGGGAAAAGGCAGGCGATTGACAGTGCATTTGTGAAGGCCAACGCGGCCATGTCCAGTGTTGTTGAGCGAGAAGTCATCGATGATGCTGGGACCTATGGCACAGAGCTGGATGCCAATAGGAATGATCAACAGGATGGGACGCCTACTAACGCCGATGTAAAGCCAAGGAAGAATGCAAAATCGGATAAAACGCTCAATGAGCGCCGCTATAGCCCTTCGGATCCCGATGCACGTATATCGGTAAAACCTGGAAAAATTACCCGGCTGAACTATTCAGCACAGGTAAGTGTAGACACCCACAATCATGTGGTTACCCACATCCAGGCTTTTCATGCAGACAAAGGGGACGGCCAATGCCTGCCACAGGTGCTGGCCAAAGTAATTGATAACCTGAAGGAAAACGGATTGGAGGTCGCCGAGGTCTTTGCCGATGCAGGCTACAGCAGCGAGGCAGCTCTGCAGGCCCTGACAGACAATAACATTGAAGGCTACATACCCAATAAGTCAGGTAGCAGGACAAGGGACAGCCGTGAAGGATTTATATATGACCGGAAAAACGACCGCTATACCTGTCCCCAAGGGAAGCATCTCACCTATCGCCATCTCAAGAAAGTAAATACAAATACGCATAAGATTTACAGCACAGGTGTTAAAGACTGTCGGGGATGCCCTTTTAAGGACGCATGTGCAAGTCCGGCAGGTATAAAAAAATTGAAGGACTCTATTGCAAAAGATCTTTATACGCAGATCCACCAGCGACTGCAGACCGAAAGCGGTAAATAGGCTAAAAAGATAAGGCAAGGTACAGTAGAGCCGGTACTAGGTACACTGATAAATTTCGTGGGTATGAGGCAGGTAAATACTAAAGGCATTAAGCTGGCAAACAAATGCATGATCATGGCAGCAGTAGCCTATAACCTGAAAAAACTTGTGAACGGCATATCAATCAGGACAAGAAAAAGGATCTCAAAAACACTGCAAGAGGTTAAAACAGCAATCAATAGGCTTTTACCTGCTTTTGAGTTGGCATTAAGCCCAATGATGGTCAACTTATTTGAACACCCTGAAAAACAAATGGCTGAATAACCATTTAATAAAATGAATTATTCAGCCATTATTTTAACGTTGTGCAACGGCCACAAACGCTGAGGCTTTTTTGATTAGTTTGCACTGAGCAAATTTATAAATTGGTCAAACAGATATCGTGAATCATGCGGACCTGGGGATGCTTCCGGGTGGTATTGTACGGAAAATGCAGGATAATCCTTTCTGCGAATTCCTTCAATCGTCTTGTCATTCAAATTAACGTGAGTAATCTCAATATCCGGGTGACTCTCGATTTCCGCCGGATTGACAGCAAAACCATGGTTTTGTGAAGTGATCTCACAAAATCCTGTAATGAGGTTTTTTACTGGATGATTCAGGCCACGATGACCGTGGTGCATTTTGTAAGTATTTATGCCACTTGAAAGTGCCAGTAACTGGTGTCCGAGACATATCCCAAACAGCGGCTTACTACTCTTTATCATCTGGTTAACGCTTTCAACAGCATATAACATCGCGGAAGGATCCCCTGGGCCATTTGATATAAAGAAACCGTCTGGCTGCCATTCCATAACCTCCTCAAAAGGTGTCTTAGCTGGGAATACTTTACAATAACATCCACGGGATGTCAGGTTTTTTAAGATACTTTTTTTAATCCCATAGTCCATTACAGCTATTCTCCACTTGCTGGATGCCTCTTCACCAACAAAGTAAGGCTCAGTAGTTGTTACCTGCGAAGATAATTCCAAACCGTCCATGGAAGGTATTTTTAATAACTCCTCCATTAAACGCTTCTCATCCAGAATTTCGGAAGAAATTATGGCGTTCATTACCCCTATTTCCCTTACATGACGTACCAAATGTCTTGTATCAACATTGCTGATTCCAACAATTTTCGCCCTTTCAAAATATTCTTGTAACGAAAAGTCAGCCGTATAACGCGAGTAAATCTGGGAGAAGTTATTGCAAACCATTCCTCTAATCTTCACAGATGCAGACTCCTCTTCATCCTCTAACTGCACTCCATAATTGCCAATATGCGAATTGGTATTCACAATGACCTGCCCGTAGTAAGATGGATCCGTGTAAATCTCCTGATATCCCGTCATCCCGGTGTTAAAGCAAATTTCGCCCCCGGTTGTACCGCGCATGCCCAAAGCTAGACCCTTGTAAGCCGTACCGTCCTCGAGTAATAACAGAGCTTCGTTTTTTTGATTCATATCTGTTTAATGTGATCGCCATGCTGTCAATGCACGGACTCAGTATGTTTATTCAAATTTGCTGCAAAAATACAGATTTTTAACCATAAAAAAGGGTCAAACGAAATCGCTTAACCCTTTTTCAATATTCTTAATGAATTTCCAAAACTATTCCTTTTCAGTATCGCCTTTTGATTCATCTGTATCCTTCACTTCCTCCGAAATCTCTTCTGATTCTGCGACTATGGGATGATCTTCTTTTTTTGTTGAAGATACTGTCTGAACGTCAGCAGTTCCATCAGCCTTCTTACTTCCACCCCTTCTGCTACGACGTGTCTTAGCTGGTTTGTCTGCATTAGCCAAAAGAAGAGCATCGTTGAAATCAACTAGTTCGATTAAAGCTGTCTCAGCTGCATCACCAAGTCGGTTACCCAGTTTAATAATGCGGGTGTAACCCCCTGGACGGTCTGCAATCTTATCTGAAACCGCTCCAAAAAGCTCCTTTGTAGATTCTTTATCGTTCAAATAAGAGAAAACGATTCTTCTATTATGGGTTGAATCCTCTTTTGCCCGTGTTAACAAAGGCTCAACGTATTTACGAAGTTCTTTGGCTTTTGCTAATGTTGTTTCAATTCTTTTGTGAATAATCAAGGAGGAAGCCATGTTAGAAAGCATTGCTTTCCGGTGCGATGCTGTTCTTCCTAAATGATTATCTTTCTTACCGTGTCTCATTTTTTTGTTGTTTAGTTGCTTCGAGCTGCGTTTTACGCGCTACAGAATACATACTTATGATGGAATAATTAATCCTCGTCAAGGCGATATTTCGCCACATCCATTCCAAATGTGAGTTGCTTGTCAGCCACCAGCTGTTCCAACTCAGTAAGAGACTTTTTACCGAAATTACGGAACTTCATCATATCCGAAATTTCAAGTCTTACCAAATCCCCAAGGGATTTAACATCAGCTGATTTTAAGCAGTTATATGCACGAACAGAAAGATCAAGCTCAGACAATGAAGTCTTTAAAAGTTTTCTCATTCGCAACATCTCTTCATCAACCTGATTATCCTCTTCTGCTTTTTGCTTCTCAAACGTCATCGTTTGGTCAGAGAATAACATGAAGTGTTGAATCAAAATATTAGCTGCACCTTTTAGAGCATCCTCCGGATGAATCGAACCATCTGTCTGAATGTCAATTAAAAGACGCTCATAATCCGTCCGTTGCTCAACACGTGTATTTTCTACACTGTACTTAACATTCTTAATAGGTGTGTAAATTGAATCCACTGCGATATAGCCAAATGGCAATTCATTGGCACGAGGCTCGTCCGCAGGAACATATCCTCTACCCTTGTCAAGAAGAAGTTCCATTTCGAACTCCTTTTGATCATCAATATGGCAAATGATTTGGTCTGGATTCAACACTTCAAAAGCATTGGTAAACTTTCCAATATCACCAGCTGTGATTGCTGACACATTTTTCAGGTTAACAACGATTCTACTCTCATTCAGATCCGAAACTTTTTTAAAACGAACCATTTTCAGGTTCAGGATGATTTCCGTTACATCCTCAACAATACCTTCGATAGAAGAAAACTCATGGAGTACACCTGGAAATTTCACGCTCGTGATGGCATAACCTTCCAAAGATGAAAGAAGTATTCTACGTAACGCGTTACCAATCGTTACGCCGTACCCTTTCTCTAAAGGCTTAAACTCAAACAACCCGTGAAAGTCATCTGCTTTTTCCATGACGACCTTATCAGGCATTTGGAAAGCTAATATTGACATAGTCTTTGCTCCTTTTATAGTAGTAAATGATAGTTGATCACGCTACCGTTACCTTTGCGATCGCAAAATGCCGTTGCCGGCGAAAAAAATACTCCCCCGAAAAAAAACGGGGAGTATCATTTAAATGAAGATTATTTAGAATACAACTCAACGATAAGTTGCTCGTTGATGTTTTCCGGGATTTGCTCACGTTCCGGGAATGTAACAAACTTTCCTGAGAGTTGCTGACCATCCCATTCCAGCCAATTAAAAGTTTTCGAGCTATGACCTGCCAAGCTATCTGTAACAGCCTCGAGGGATTTTGATTTTTCCCGAACCGTCACAACCTGTCCTGGACGCAACGAGTAAGATGGAATATTTACGATTTCACCATCTACAAGAATATGTTTATGACCTACAAGCTGACGTGCAGCACGTCTTGTAGGAGCTATACCTAGACGGTAGACTGTGTTATCTAAACGTGCTTCGCAATACTTTAAAAGGTTTTCACCTGTAATACCATCCTTAACTGAAGCTTTTTCAAATAGATTTCTGAACTGTCTCTCAAGAATACCGTAAATGAATTTAACCTTTTGCTTTTCCATTAATTGTAAAGCGTATTCCGATTTTTTGGAACGGCGCCCCTTTCCGTGCATTCCGGGAGGGTAATTCTTTTTTGCCAGCGCTTTGCTTGGACCCATAATGGGCTCTCCATAACGTCTTGCAATCTTTGATTTGGGACCTGTATAACGTGCCATTAAAAACTTTTTTATGTACTTAATTTATTGAAAACCATTCAGTAACCCCAGTGTCCAAATTACGAATGGATATTTTTACTAAACTCTGCGGCGCTTTGGAGGACGACATCCATTATGTGGAAGCGGAGTAATATCACGAATGGTAGTTACCTCAATTCCCGCATTTTGGATTGTACGAATAGCTGATTCACGACCAGAGCCGGGACCCTTCACGAAAACCTCAGCCTTACGCATTCCAAGATCAAAGGCTACTTGTGCAGCGCTCTGTGCTGCGGTCTGTGCAGCGTAAGGAGTATTTTTTTTAGATCCACGGAATCCCATCTTACCAGCAGATCCCCAGGAAATAACCTGGCCGTTGCTATTGGTAATTGAAATAATAATATTATTGAAGGATGCCTTGATGTGTACCTGACCAACAGATTCAACAACTACAACTCTCTTTTTTGCTTTATCTTTTCTTTTATTCTGTGCCATTGCTTATGGAATAAGTTGTGGAGACAATCCACTGCTCATGGTTTATTTAGTAGCCTTTTTCTTGTTCGCGATTGTCTTGCGTTTACCCTTACGAGTACGAGAGTTATTCTTAGTTCTTTGACCACGCAATGGCAATCCTTTACGATGTCTAAGACCCCTGTAACAAGCGATGTCCATTAAGCGCTTAATGCTTAACTGAACCTCAGATTTAAGAGCCCCTTCCACTTTGTATTCACCAGAAATAACAGCACGGATTGCTCCCGACTCTTCGTCTGTCCAATCAAGCACCTTTTTATCTAGATCCACACCAGCCTTATCCAGAATCTTTTTTGCAGAACTACGTCCTATTCCGAAAATGTACGTTAATGAGATCTCGCCTCTTTTGCGATCTGGAATATCTACTCCTGAAATACGTGCCATAATGATTAACCTTGTCTTTGTTTATACCGTGGGTTCTTCTTATTAATTACATATACCTTCCCCTTACGGCGTATAACTTTGCAGTCCTCACTGCGCTTTTTAACGGATGCTTTGACCTTCATCTGATTGTTCGTATGATTTAATAAAAGGTGATCAACTCCTTACTTGTATCTATAGGTAATTCTAGCCTTAGATAAGTCATAAGGAGACATTTCTAACTTTACACGGTCGCCCGGTAATATCTTTATATAGTGCATCCTCATCTTCCCTGAAATATGAGCAATCACTTCGTGCTTATTCTCTAATACAACCCGAAACATTGCGTTTGACAAAGCTTCGAGAATTACTCCGTCTTGTTCGATTGATGCTTGTTTTGCCATTCGTAGCGTTTAATTACTTTACTTCAACCATAAGGCTGGTGTTGGCCGTCACTTTCTCTATATAATCGAATGTTGTCAGAATTTCCGGTCTACCTTTTCTCACCACAACCGTATGCTCAAAATGAGCAGAATATTTTCTGTCACTGGTTCTGATGGTCCAACCATCTCTCTCCTGCATTACAGACTTAGAACCCAAATTTATCATTGGCTCAATTGCCAAAACCATTCCTTCACGCAACCTAATTCCCTTACCTCTTTTACCATAATTCGGAACTTCTGGCCCTTCATGCAAATCTTTCCCGACACCATGTCCAACCAACTCCCTCACTACAGTATAACCTCTCTCCTCTACAAAACTTTGAATTGAATGCCCAATATCACCAATCCTTTGGCCATCAATTGCCTGGTCTATACCCTTGTAAAGAGACTTTTTAGTAGCAGAAAGCAAATCCATTACCTCAGCAGAGACTTCTCCTACAGGATAAGTATAGGCACTATCACTATGAAATCCATTTAACTTAACCCCACAATCAATTGAGACAATATCACCATCTTTCAATACATATCCCCCTGGAATGCCATGTACAACTACCTCATTAACTGATATACAAAGTGACGCGGGAAACTTATTAAACCCCTTAAAAGACGGTATTCCACCAAAATCTCTTATATATTCTTCTGCAACAATGTCAAGCTTTTTAGTCGTAATACCAGGTTTAACCCAAGTAGCTACTTCTCCATGAGCTTTGCCGAGAACCTGTGCACTGTCTTTAATGAGGCTTATTTCCTCTTCTGTCTTGAGGTATATCATCTTTAATCAGATAGCAACGCTCTCTGTTCTTCCTTTAACACGACCAGATTTCATCAACCCTTCATACCTTCTCATAAGCAGATAGCTCTCAACTTGTTGCAACGTGTCAAGAACAACGCCAACCATAATCAACAAAGACGTTCCACCAAAAAAGTGGGCAAAATCCGTTGATACACCTAGTAAACTCGCAAACGCTGGTAGAGTGGCAACAACAGCAAGCATCAGAGAACCTGGAAAAGTGATTCTATCTAATACAGAACTAATATATTCTGACGTTTGCTGACCCGGCTTAACTCCCGGAATAAAGCCACCTCCTCTTTTCATATCATCAGCAATCTGTTGTGGATTTACTGAAATGGCGGTATAGAAAAAGGTGAAGACAATGATAAGCACCGCGAACAACAAGTTATATTGCCAGGTAGTATAATTCGCAAATATCGTCGCTACATTACTCGCAAAATCGCTTTTCTCTGCAAAATAAGATGCACCAAGTGACGGAATAAACATCAAAGCCTGAGCGAAAATGATTGGCATTACGCCAGCAGCATTCAACTTTAAAGGCAAATACTGACGTTGCCCACCCATCACCCTAGTACCTACTACTTGCTTTGCATACTGGATAGGAATTCTTCTGACTGCCTGCGTTAACATTACTGCCCCCATTATAACAAAATACAGAGCAACAATCTCTAGGACGAACAACAAAATTCCTCCACTACCTCTTGAAACAAACTCCTTATAAATAGCACCAGGAAATCTTGAAACAATACCAATCATTATAAGCATTGAAATTCCATTTCCGATTCCCTTGTCTGTTATTCTCTCACCCAACCACATACAAAACATAGTTCCAGCCGTAAGAACAAAAACAGACGAAATGGAGAATAAACTTCTGGTAACTAACAAGGCTTCATCTGGTACAGTCGTGTTTAAATATGCTGTACCCTGGACTAATGTGACAACTATTGTAAGAACCCTCGTAATCTGGTTTAATTTTTTACGACCTGATTCTCCCTCTTTTTGCATTTTCTGAAAGTAAGGCAGAGCCATTGTCAGAAGCTGAATCGCAATCGAAGCTGAGATGTAAGGCATTATCCCCAATGCAAAAATTGAAGCCTTACTAAAAGCTCCTCCCAAAAAGGTATCCAGCAGTCCTAATAGACCTTGGGAAGACACATTCATTTGATCGGGTTCAACACCCGGCAAAGCCACGTAAGACCCCAAACGGAATATTGTTATAAACAAAAGAGTGTTGAGAATACGTGTTCTCAACTCCTCAATTGCAAATATGTGTTTTATCGTCTCTAAGAATCGTTTCATTATGTGGGCTTACATTAACCAGTCGAGCAATTGGTGACTAGTAAATTTATAACTTAACCGCTTTACCACCGACCTTTTCAATCGATTCAGCCGCAGCCGCTGAAAATCCATGAGCATGAATTTCGATAGCAACTGAAATATCACCTCGGTTAAGAATCTTCACAAGGTCATTTTTTGCGCACAAACCGTGTTCGCTTATCATCTGTAATGTTATAACCTTCTCACCAATCTTTTCTGAAAGAGACTGAATGTCATCAAGGTTAAGTGCTTTATACTCAACTCTGTTAATATTGTTAAAGCCGAATTTTGGCAACCTTCTTTGAAGTGGCATCTGCCCTCCTTCAAAACCTGGTTTACGACTATATCCAGAACGTGATTGAGCACCTTTGTGACCACGAGCAGATGTTCCTCCCCTTCCAGAGCCCTGACCTCGTCCAACCCGCTTTCCCACTTTAACAGAGCCAGCAGCTGGTTTTAATGAACTAAGATTCATACTATTGTATCTATTAAATTTCTTCGATTCTAACCAAATGACTCACCTTGCGGATCATGCCCGCAATAGCGTCACTATTTTCCTTTTCAACTGACCTGTTAATCTTACCCAGACCCAGCGCTTTAATAGTAAGCTTTTGTCTTTCTGGACGATCAATTGTGCTCTTAACTTGTGTAATACGTACTTTTGACATGATTACTTTCGGATAAAAATAAGCCGACAGGCTTACCCATTGAAAACTTTTTCGAGTTTAACTCCCCGCTGAAAGGCAACCTGATGTGGAGCTCTCATCTTCAAAAGAGCATCAATAGTAGCCTTAATTACGTTGTGAGGATTGGAAGATCCTTTAGACTTCGCTAATACGTCCCTAATTCCAGCACTTTCTAAAACGGCACGCATTGGCCCCCCAGCAAGTACACCCGTTCCAGGAGCAGCTGGTTTAATCAAAACGAATCCACCACTAAACTTGCCCTCCATTTGATGAGGAACCGTATGTTTCAGCATTGGAATCTGAATAAGGTTCTTTTTTGCATCATCAATGCCTTTTGCAATTGCGTCAGTAACCTCATTGGCTTTTCCTAGGCCATACCCAACCACCCCATTTCCGTCACCGACAACAACAATAGCAGAGAAACTAAAACGGCGACCACCTTTTACAACTTTCGCTACCCGATTGATTGCAACAACGCGCTCTTTCAAGTCTGATTCATTGACCTTTGAAGGTCTTGTATTTGTAGACATAGTCTTTGATATACTTAGAATTTCAGGCCACCCTCACGAGCTCCTTCGGCCAATGCTTTTACTTTACCATGATATAAATATCCATTCCGATCAAAAACCACCGCTTGGATACCCGCTTCCTGCGCCTTTTCAGCAATCTTCTTTCCAACTTGAAGAGCTGCTTCCACATTCGAATTTTCCTTTCTTCCACCTAAATCCACAGATGATGCACTGGCTAATGTTACACCACTAATATCATCTATAATTTGTGCGTAAATACTTGTATTCGAACGAAAAACTGATAGTCTTGGACGCTCGGTACTACCCTTCACCCGCTTACGAATATGAAGTTTAAGGCGTTGTCTTCTGTCTGCTTTTGCGTTAGCCATTTTAAATCTTATCTAACTTTATTAATAATCTTATACAACGTGGTTGAGGATTACTTCTTAGAAGCAGATTTACCTGCCTTACGACGAACTACCTCGCCGACGAACCGTATACCTTTACCTTTATATGGTTCCACTTGACGTAGCGATTTAATCTTCGCAGCAACAGAACCTATTAATTCCTTATCAATACCTTCCAAAATAACTTTAGGATTTTGACCTTTCTCAGAAGTTGTTGTTAACTTAATCTCTTCTGGAATGGCCATGAAAATATTGTGCGAATAGCCTAGCTGTAATTCAAGCACATTATTAGCTGCGCTCGCTTTATAACCTACTCCAATAATCTCCAACTCCTTTTTATATCCTGTTCCAACTCCTATAACCATATTGTTTATGAGAGACCGGTACAAACCATGCAGTGCCTTATGACGTTTCTGCTCAGTAGGCCTCTTAACCTTCAATTCACTGCCTTCAACCTCTACAATAATATCTGTATCAACAGCTTGATAGAGAGTTCCTTTTGGCCCTTTGACCGAGACAACATTATCCTCTGCAATCGAAACAGAAACATCTGCTGGCAAAACGATAATTTTATTTCCTATTCGTGACATTTCCTGAATAACTTTAAAATATTAATACACGAAACATAACACCTCACCACCAACATTAAGTGTTTTAGCTTCTTTATCAGTCATTACTCCCTTAGAAGTAGAAATAATTACTGTTCCTAAACCGCCTAAAACTCGTGGTAATGTTGATGAACCTGAATATTTCCGCAGTCCAGGCTTACTAACCCTCTCCAATTTGACAATTGCAGATTGCTTTGTCACAGGATTATATTTCAAAGCGATTTTAATAGTTCCTTGTGGGCCTATTTCATCAAATTTATAACTTTGAATATACCCTTTATCAAAAAGTACTTTTGTAATTTCTTTTTTTATGTTGGATGCAGGTATCTCAACAACCCTGTGCTTCGCCTTGATGGCGTTTCTGAGTCTCGTCAGATAGTCTGCTATGGGATCCGTTAACATTTTTGTGCCTAGTTTAAACACCCCTTTCAAATGGGAGTGCAAAGTTAAGTAATTGAAATCAGAATTGAAAGTATTCCTACCAACTTGATTTTGTAACTCCTGGAATCTTTCCATCAGAAGCCATATCTCGGAAAAGAACTCTCGAAATTCCGAATTTCCGCATATACCCGCGGGGTCTCCCCGTGATCTTACACCTATTATGAAGACGAACAGGAGAAGAATTGCGTGGTAATTTGTCTAAACCAACCCAGTCTTCGGCAGCTTTCAACTTCTTACGCTTTTCAGCATATTTAGTCACCAATTCTTGCCTTTTTCTCTCTCTTGCTTTAACTGATTCTTTTGCCATTGTTGGTAAATAATCTTAAGTAATGTCCTTATTTATTCGCGTTGGTGAAAGGCATCCCCAAAGCTTTTAGCAGTTCATAACTTTCTTCATCCGAATTGGTAGAAGTTACAAACGTAATATCCATCCCAGTAATCTTGTTCACCTTCTCAATACTAATTTCTGGAAATATGATCTGCTCCTTTACACCAAAAGTATAATTCCCACGCCCGTCAAAGCCCTTATCGCTAATTCCCTTGAAATCCCTTACACGAGGCATGGCAATAGAAGTAAGCCGATCCAAGAATTCATACATCTTATCACCACGTAATGTTACTTTTGCGCCGATCGGCATATTCTCACGTAACTTGAAATTAGAAACCGCTTTCTTAGAAATCGTTGCGATTGCTTTTTGACCAGTGATCAACCCTAATTCTTCAACACCGGTATCAACCAATTTCTTATCTGAAACCGCAGCACCGATTCCTTTATTGATAACAATCTTTGTTAACCGAGGAACCTGCATGCTAGACTTGTATTGAAACTTTCCTTTTAACTGCGAAACAACTTCGCTCAGATACTTTTGCTTTAATCTTGGCTGTGCCATTTTTTCTATGATTATGTGGATTACCGACCCACTTATTAGTCTATATTAACCGATAGATTATAAGAACTCTCCTGTCTTTTTAGAAAAACGCTGTAACTTACCTTTATCATTAGCTTTACGCCCTGTCCTGGTTGCTTCACCCGTCTTAGGGTCAACAACCATAAGGTTGCTTATATGAATTGCTCCTTCGAGTTTTTCGATGCTACCTTGTGGGTTTTGAGCATTTGGTTTAACATGCTTCGTGATCATGTTTACGCCTTCTACTGTTGCTCTTAATTTCTCAACAAGCACTTTTTTAATTACTCCCGACTCACCCTTTGCGTTACCAGAAATAACTTTTACCATATCGCCTTTGCGCAAATGCAACTTAGATGGCGCCTTCTTATGTTTAACTTCCATTGGTATTCTTAATTACAGTTTAAAGAAATACTTAAGCTTGAATTTCTTATAACACTTCCGGAGCCAAAGATACAATCTTCATAAACTGCTTTTCACGCAGTTCCCTTGCAACAGGTCCGAAAATACGAGTACCCCGTGGTTCGTCATTGTTATTTAATAAAACTGCCGCATTATCTTCAAACCTGATATAGGTACCATCTTTACGCCGTACTTCCTTTTTAGTCCGTACAACCACGGCTTTTGAAACCGTTCCCTTTTTCATATTGCTCGAAGACAGAGCCGCCTTCACCGTCACTACGATCTTATCGCCAACTGATGCATAACGTTTCCCGGTTCCGCCTAAAACACGGATTACAAGTACTTCTTTTGCACCACTGTTATCTGCTACTGACAGTCTTGATTCTTGCTGTACCATGATTACTTCGCTCTTTCAAGGATTTCTACTAGTCTCCAACGCTTATTTTTGCTCAGCGGGCGAGTTTCAGATACTCGGATTGTATCTCCAATACCAACCTGATTTATCTCGTCATGTACCATAAGCTTGGTAGTTTTAGTCATAAACTTACCGTACTTGGCATGCTTCACCTTCCGTTCAACGGTGATCACACAGGATTTCTCCATTTTGTTGCTCACCACTTTACCAACTCTTTCTTTGCGTAAATTTCTTTCTGTTGCCTCCATAGTTCTAAACTGATTTACTGTTGGATAGATTTAGCCGACAGCTCGGTTAAGAGTCTTGCAATTTCCTTACGTGAGGCGCGAATACGCAAAGGGTTTTCAATCGGAGAAATAGCATGAGCAAATTTCAACCGGAGTAAGCGCTCTCTCTCTTGGGCGATCTGCTCTTTAAGCTGATCTTGCGAAAGATTCTTTATTTCTTTACTAGTCATTGCTTTAAATAATTAGTGTTCTTAATACATTCGGGGTTAGCCCTATTCCTGGTAATCCCGACGCACCACGAACTTGGTTTTAATTGGCAACTTCTGTGCAGCCAAACGCAATGCTTCATTGGCGGTATCCAGTGCAACACCTGTTGCTTCAAATATGATCGTTCCAGGCTTTACGGGAGCAACCCAATACTCAGGGGCACCTTTACCTTTACCCATACGAACCTCTGCAGGTTTCTTGGTAATAGGCTTGTCCGGAAAAACACGGATCCAAACCTGGCCCTCGCGCTTCATAGCACGTGTTACAGAGATACGAGCTGCTTCAATTTGGCGTGCCGTCAACCAACCTGGTTCGAGCGCCTTAATGGCAAACGACCCAAAAGCGATTTCATGTCCACGAGTAGCCAAACCGTTATATGAACCTTTTCCCTTTTGCTGCTTGCGAAATTTTGTTCTTTTCGGCTGTAACATGATTCTAATCTATTGAACCGGCATCATCACCGGAAATGTCTGATTACTTCTTCTTATTCTTATTTCTTTTGCGACGATCCGCTTCGCTTCCACCACCAGCACCTTCGCTACGTGGAGCTCCATCGTTCCCTCTACCGCCTCTGCGATCTCCTCGTCCGCCTCTGTCATTTCCACCCCGGTCGTTTCCGGAAGAAGCACTTCTATCAGCTCTGTCAGAAGCAGCAGTTGCCGCGCTGGGCGTCAAATCACGCTTCCCATACAACTCCCCTTTAAAGATCCATACCTTAATACCAATCTTTCCGTAAATTGTCTGAGCTTCTGAAATAGCATAATCGATATCTGCTCTTAATGTATGCAGAGGAATTCGCCCTTCCTTATACTCTTCAGTACGAGCCATTTCAGCACCACCAAGACGCCCCGCCAAACGAATTTTAATCCCCTGGGTTCCTACCCGCATAGCCGAAGCGATTGACTGCTTCATAGCTCTCCGGTAAGAAATACGAGCTTGCAATTGCTGAGCGATTGCCTCACCTACTAGTTTAGCATCAATTTCAGGACGTTTAATTTCGTAGATGTTAATTTGAACATCCTTTCCTGTAATTTTCTTTAACTCTTCTTTAATCTTATCAACTTCGCTACCACCTTTACCAATAACGATTCCCGGGCGAGCGGTATGAATAGTTAATGTAATGCGTTTTAAAGTACGTTCGATAACCACTTTAGATATCGATCCTTTCGGGATACGAGCCTTAATGTAATTACGGATTTTCTCGTCCTCCACTAACTTGTCAGAAAAGTCCTTTCCTCCATACCAACTTGACTCCCAACCTCTAACAATTCCTAGTCTCAGACCTATAGGATTAACCTTTTGTCCCATTCGATATAGATCGTTTACTTATGATTCGGTGATTACTGATTCCTTATCTGCACCCAACGTAGAAACCGATGCATCGTCAATCACAATTGTAATATGATTAGATCGTTTACGAATTCTATGTGCTCTTCCCTGCGGAGCAGGGCGTAAACGCTTCAACATGCGCCCACCGTCTATAAATACGGTTTTGACAATAAGATCAGCGTCTTCCAATTTTGCGTCTTCATTCAATTGCTGCCAATTAGCAACCGCAGAAAGTAAAACTTTATGCAAAATCGGTGAAGATGCTCTCGGTTGAAATTTCAAAAGTGCCAACGCTTTGCTGACCTTTTGTCCGCGAATCATGTCGGCTACTAATCTCATCTTCCGAGGAGAGGTAGGCACATCTTTTAATATAGCTCTTGCTTCCATGTTCTTTCAGATATAGGCTCGCCCTATTACAGACTAGCTATCGTCGACTAATTATTTTCTACCTTTATCCTTTTTCGCAGTGTGCCCACGGAAGTTACGAGTAGGAGAAAACTCTCCCAGCTTGTGACCTACCATATTCTCAGTTACATATACAGGAATAAACTTATTACCATTATGTACCGCGAATGTATGTCCGATGAAATCGGGAGATATCATTGAGCGTCGAGACCAAGTTTTGATCACTGACTTACGAGAAGCGCTGTTCATTACAGTCACCTTATTCTCAAGACGAAAATCGATATATGGTCCTTTTTTTAATGAGCGTGCCATTTTTACTATTATTTTTTACGACGGCTTATAATCAATTTCTCAGAATGCTTGTTGCGGTCACGTGTTTTTAAACCTTTCGCAAACTGTCCGTTTCTCGAACGAGGCTGACCGCCTGACGAACGGCCTTCACCACCACCCATAGGGTGATCAACCGGGTTCATTGCAACACCACGAACACGTGGACGACGGCCTAACCATCTTCTGCGACCTGCCTTTCCTAAGGCTACATTCATATGACTTGCATTAGACACTGTCCCAACCGTAGCGATACAAGTTGAAAGAATCATTCGCATCTCACCAGAGGGCATCTTCAAAACTGCATATTTGGTTTCCCTGGCTACCAGCTGGGCATATGCTCCTGCACTCCTAGCAAATTGACCACCCTTTCCAGGAGTCAACTCAACGTTGTGAACGATTGTACCAATCGGCATTGCACTCAGCGGAAGCGCATTTCCCACTTCTGGGGCAACCGAATTTCCTGAAACAATAACTTGTCCTACCTTCAGTCCATTTGGAGCAATGATGTACCTCTTTTCGTTATCCTCAAACTGTACAAGAGCTATACGCGCTGAACGATTTGGATCATATTCAATTGAAAGTACTGTGGCTGGCGCATCGAAACGATTTCTTTTGAAATCAATAATCCGATATTTTCTTTTATGCCCACCACCAATATATCGCATGGTCATGTGCCCCTGGCTATTACGACCACCTGTTCTCTTGATGGGTTCCAGTAGACTTTTCTCAGGCTTCGCAGTAGTGATCTCCTCAAAAGTAGGAGCAGAGCGAAAACGCTGACCAGCACTTGTCGGTTTTAATTTTTTAACTGCCATTTGCTATTAACTCGTCAAAGATTTGAATCAATCAACTATTCTATGCTTCACCGTAAATATCGATGATTTCACCTTCCGCTACTGTTATAATAGCTTTCTTGATAGTTGACGTTTTTCCACTTACAAATTTCCCCCCCGAAGTCCGGGACTTGCTTTTTCCAATGCTACGCATTGTGTGAACGCTTTCTACGGTAACCCCGAACAGTTTTTCAATAGCTTTTTTTATTTCAACCTTGTTTGCAACAAGAGAAACTTCGAAAGCATATTTACCTTGACCACCCTGAGCCGTTACCTTTTCAGTAATTATCGGACGTTTCAGTACACTCATTGTTATTTGTTCAATTGGGTTTCCAAAATAGATAGCGCAGATTCACTTATCAAAAGACGGTCAGCATACATCAGATCGTACGTATTGATAGAATCAACCGTTGTTACTTTCGCTTTTGGGATATTACGACTTGATAGGTACACATTACTGTCAACTGCTGACAATATAAGCAACGTCTTTGTATTCACTAATGAAAGTGAATTCAACACATTCAAGTAAGACTTAGTCCTTGGGGCATCAAATGTGAAAGCTTCTAAAATAGAAATCGCATCAGATTGAGCCTTTGCAGAAAAAGCAGACCTACGAGCTAAAACTTTAACCTTTTTATTGATTTTAAAACCGTAGTCACGTGGCCGTGGTCCAAAAATACGACCACCACCTATGAACACCGGAGATTTAATGCTACCAGCACGGGCTCCACCGGTTCCTTTTTGACGTTTGATTTTACGAGTAGAGTGATTAATCTCTGCACGTTCTTTTGATTTGTGCGTTCCCTGACGTTGGTTAGCCAAGTACAACTTCACATCGAGATAGATCGCGTGCGTGTTAGGTTCGATGCCAAAAATTTCTTCAGACACACTTACCTTCTTGCCGGTATCTTCTCCTTGTATATTTAATACGGACAGTTCCATCGTGCTACTTCTCAATGATTAGAAATGAATTCTTTGAACCAGGTACTGAGCCACTAACAACCAAAAGGTTCTGCTCAGGGATCACTTTCAGAATACGTAAATTCTGAATTTTTACACGATTGTTACCCATGCGTCCACCCATACGAATGCCTTTAAATACACGTGATGGGAATGAACAAGCACCAATCGAACCTGGGTGACGCGCTCTGTTGTGCTGACCGTGAGTCTGGCCACCTACCCCTGCGAAACCATGGCGCTTTACAACACCTTGAAAACCGCGGCCTTTGGCAGAACCAACAACGTCAACAAACTCGCCTTCTTCAAAGATATCCGTAACAGATAATGAAGTTCCAAGTTCATGCTCCACTTCAAATTCCTTAAACTCAACAACCTTTTGCTTAGGAGTTGTGTTGGCTTTTTTGAAGTGACCAATCATAGGCTGGGAAGAGCTCTTTTCCTTCTTTTCACCAAAACCTAATTGGATAGCTTTATAGCCATCCTTTTCTTCGGACCTAACTTGTGTAACAACACAAGGACCAGCTTGAATCACAGTACATGCCAGAGCCTGCCCGTCAGCATTGTACAAACTAGTCATTCCGATTTTCTTACCAATTAAACCAGACATGTTTTGAAATTAAATTAGCAGGTAAAACCCTTATTCTTTAAAACGGACTGCAAAGGTAGGAAATCAAATTCCAGTATCCAAACAGTTATTTAATATTTCTCACTGATAATCAGCAAAAAAGGTCAGATGATTTGAACCATCTGACCTCTAAATCTGATCACAATTAAACTGCACTGAAATATGCATACGTTCAATCACTTTCACGAGCTCAGATGTGGTTTCCTTAAAAGGACCTTCATCCAATTTTATGTAAATGGCCTAATCTAATAAGCCGCTTTCACTAAACTTTAATCTCTACATCAACACCGCTTGGCAATTCAAGCTTCATCAGCGCATCAACCGTTTTTGCACTTGTAGAGAAAATATCTACCAAACGTTTGTAAGTACAAAGCTGGAATTGTTCACGTGACTTCTTGTTAACGTGTGGAGAACGAAGAACAGTGAATTTCTCAGTTTTAGTTGGCAAAGGAATTGGACCGCTAACGATTGCACCAGTTGCCTTTACAGCTTTAACAATTTTCTCAGCTGACTTATCAACCAGATTGTGGTCGAAAGAGCGAAGTTTGATTCGGATTTTTTGATTCATTTTGCTTTATTATTTCCGGTTCTGAGAACATTTGAACGAAACAAGTTTCGACAATCCACCAGCGAAAGAACCATTTACTTCGCAAGCTTCTATATAAAAATGATCCGTTATCTATTTTACAGATAGCGGATCATTTCATTTATGCTTTAACTAAACCTTTTGCTTTTTCAATTACAGTTTCCGCAATGTTATTAGGAACAATCTCGTAGTAAGCGAATGTCAAAGAAGCAGTTGCGCGACCCGATGACATTGTACGAAGATCAGTTACGTATCCGAACAATTCAGACAAAGGAACATCACATTTGATAACCTGCGCACCATTACGCGAATCCATTCCTCTCATCACACCACGACGACGGTTTAGGTCACCAGTGATTGGTCCTGTGTACTCGTCAGGCGTAAGCACTTCAACGTGCATAATTGGCTCCATCAATTTCGAACCTGCATGACGCGCAGCTTCTTTGAAACCGATTTTCGCTGCAAGTTCAAATGATAGTGCGTCTGAATCGACATCGTGGAAAGATCCGTGGAAAATACGCACTTTCATAGAATCCAAAGGATATCCTGCAAGCGCACCATTTGACATGGACGCTTCGAAACCTTTCTGGATCGGAGCGATAAACTCACGAGGAATAGTACCACCAACAATCTGATTTACAAATTGCAAACCTGTTTTTGGTTCTTTTCCTTCTTCGTTATCATCACGTGGTCCGATTTCAAATACGATATCGGCAAATTTACCACGACCACCTGTTTGTTTCTTGTAAACTTCGCGGTGCTCATAGTTCTTCGTAAGAATCTCTTTGTAAGCAACCTGAGGAGCTCCTTGATTTACTTCTACTTTGAATTCACGACGCATACGGTCGATGATAATTTCAAGGTGAAGCTCACCCATTCCTTTAATGATCGTTTGACCAGTTTCTTCGTTACTTTCAACCTGCAACGTAGGGTCTTCTTCGATCAATTTTGTAATTGCCTTAGAAAAGTTATCGCTGTCAGCCGCTTTCTTAGGCTCAATTGCATAACCAATTACCGGCTCAGGGAACACCATTGATTCAAGAATAATTGGATTCTTTTCATCAGATAATGTATCTCCCGTTTTGATATCTTTAAATCCTACAACAGCTCCAATGTCACCTGCTTCAAGACGATCAATTTGATTTTGCTTGTTAGCGTGCATTTGGAAAATACGAGAAATACGTTCTTTATTTCCTGAACGGTTGTTCAAAACGTAAGAGCCTGAATCAAGATATCCTGAGTAAGAACGGATAAAGCAAAGACGTCCTACATAAGGGTCCGTTGCAATTTTAAATGCCAATGCGCAGAAAGGATCTGAGTCCGTTGGTTGACGAGAAATTTCATTTCCTGTACGAGGATCAGTTCCGATTATGCTTTCACGATCTTGTGGTGAAGGCAAAATAGCCATCACGTAATCAAGCATCGTTTGAACACCTTTATTTTTGAAAGAAGAGCCGCAAACCATAGGAACGATTTTCATGCTGATCGTTGCTGCACGCAAAGCCGCAAGAATTTCGTCTTCTGAAATAGAAGCTGGATCTTCAAAATATTTTTCCATCAAAGTGTCGTCGAATTCGGCAACAGCTTCAAGTAATTTCTCTCTCCACTCAGTTGCTTCTTCAAGCATATCATCAGGAATAGGAACTTCTCTAAAAGTCATTCCTTTGTCTTCTTCATTCCATTCGATACCACGGAAGTTAACCAAGTCAACTACACCTCTAAATGTATCTTCAGCACCGATGGGCAATTGAAGAGGAACAGCGTAGCTTCCAAGCATTTCTTTCACCTGCGTACAAACTTTCAAGAAGTCTGCACCAGAACGGTCCATTTTATTTACGAAACCGATACGAGCTACATTATAGTTGTTAGCCAGACGCCAGTTCGTTTCAGACTGAGGCTCAACACCATCAACTGCACTAAAAAGGAATACAAGACCATCCAATACACGAAGAGAACGGTTTACTTCAACTGTAAAGTCAACGTGTCCCGGTGTATCAATAATGTTGATATGATATTTCTCACCACGATAATTCCAATCAACCGTTGTTGCAGCGGATGTAATGGTAATACCACGCTCCTGCTCCTGCTCCATCCAGTCCATTGTAGCAGCACCATCATGCACTTCTCCAATTTTGTGGCTTACCCCTGCGTAGTAAAGGATACGCTCCGTTGTGGTTGTCTTACCGGCATCAATGTGCGCAGCAATACCAATGTTTCTTGTTAATCTTAGATCACGTGCCATGACTGATGGTGATGTGTTATTTTATATTCAATGTGCAATTCACTCTGAAGCAATTTGAATCACAGAAGGCCCATACAAATGCACTACTTCCAAAAATTCAGAGCGCAAAAGTACAAATTGGTGATTATAAAAACAATTCTGAACACGTTAAATTTTGGTAAAATCTAAAATAAAAATCGGAAGCTCGGGAACCCGAACTTCCGATCTATAAAGATCTCTTTAGATTCTAGAATCTAAAGTGTGAGAACGCCTTGTTGGCATCTGCCATACGGTGCGTGTCATCTTTCTTCTTAACTGCAGCTCCTTCACCTTTTGCAGCAGCGATGATTTCTCCCGCCAAGCGGTCAACCATTGTCTTTTCACCACGTTTGCGGGAATAGTTGATCAACCATTTCATACCTAATGACTGCTTACGCTCCGGACGAACTTCCGTCGGAACCTGGAAAGTAGCTCCACCAACGCGGCGGCTCTTAACTTCCACAGAAGGAGTTACATTATTCAAAGCCTTTTTCCATGTTTCAAGACCACTTTCGCTGGTTTTTTTCTCAACCAATTCCAATGCGTCATAGAAGATAGTAAATGCAATGCTTTTCTTTCCTTCGTACATCAGGTTATTTACAAATTTTGTAACCTGAACATCCCTGAACTTAGGATCAGGAAGGATATATCTTTTCTTTGGTTTCGACTTTCTCATTTTAGCTTAATGTTTTACACGAGGTTTCGTTTTGCAACTTATTCACCCTGGCTTCCCAGGATTACTTCCCTTTTATCAGATTTTTAATTACTTAATAAAAGCAGAGAGAGTTACTTTTTATTTTTTCTTACCTTTTGTCGGTGCAGCCGCAACTTGTCCTGGTTTTGGACGCTTAGCACCATATTTCGAACGACGTTGCTTACGTCCGTTCACACCTGCAGTATCCAATGCACCACGAATAATGTGGTAACGAACACCTGGAAGATCTTTTACACGACCACCACGAATCAATACGATCGAGTGCTCCTGTAGGTTGTGGCCTTCACCTGGAATGTAGGCATTCACCTCTTTGTTGTTGGAAAGACGAACACGCGCAACTTTACGAAGGGCTGAGTTCGGTTTCTTTGGCGTAGTTGTGTACACCCTGGTGCACACACCCCTCCGCTGGGGGCAGGAATCCAAAGCCGGAGACTTTGATTTCCATGTAATGGTCTCTCTACCTTTACGGACTAATTGTGAAATAGTTGGCATTTAACAAATTGATTTTGATCTGGTTAGCAAACCAGTCTATTGTTATGTAAACAGTTTTCCCGAAAAATCGGACTGCAAAAGTAAAAGACTTCCATTGATTTCCAAAATGTTACTGCATCATTTTTCCGGGAACAACCATTTGATGTTTAATGTGATCCTCAGTTTTGGCGTTACAAACAATAATCACCATTATGCGTATCCCATGTTGTTTTGGCCTAAATATTGGTACTTTAAAGTCATTATTATCCTGAAAACAGATCTAAGAAAAATCTGAGCCCACAATATCCAGAATTTTATTTCCGAACGTTGTTTATTAGTATTGTTTTTCCAAACCCAATGTGCGCGTCGAAACGTTTGATTTTACATTTTACATTATGAAACTTCTGAGGAGTTATTGTACCCTGGCGATCTGTCTTTCTACGATCATATTATATCTATCCAGCTGCAATTCGGCGATGCAGGCATTTAAAGATGGACAAAAGAAATTTGCCAACGGCGAATACGATCTTGCTATAAAAGGATTTCAGAAGGCTGCTGAGGAAAATTACGAGCCGGTTCAGACTAATTATCTGATCGCGGAGTCTTATCGCCTCTCGAACCGTTTCAAAGAAGCCATTCCCTACTATAAAAATGCATTGGATGGCGGCCTGGCTAATCCGGATGCAAAATTCCAATATGCATATGCTTTGAAAACGAATGGCCAGTATGAAGAAGCATCAGCGCAATTTGCCGCGTTTGCAAAAGATACCAGCTCCAACCAGAATTTGCAGGAACGCGCTTTAAGGGAGGTTGAGATCCTGAGGATTGCCGATCGTTTAAAAACTGAGAAAATGGAGGTATCTATTAAGGATGTCCCTTTAAACACCGCCAATTCTGAGTTCTCACCCGCGATTTTAGGAAATGAACTGATCTTCTCTTCATCAAAAAAAGAAAAAGTTTACAAAAACAATGGACAGGCAATGCTAGGCCTATATAAAGTGGCTATTGCAGAGGATGCCGGAAATACGCAAGGAAACCCGGTATTGTTTAGCCAGGAGATCTTCGATGCTGATGCAAACGAAGGTTCTCCTGCGTTTTCCCCGGATGGGAAGACGCTTGTTTTTGCCCGGGGAAACACTGGCAAGAAGAAAGGTACTGCGGATGTTGATCTATATATGAGCAGAAATATTAATGGACAATGGACTGCGCCTGCTATTCTGCCAATTAATGATTCATTGGCCTGGGATGGTTCTCCTGCTTTTTCCAGAGATGGGAAAACACTTTACTTTGCCTCGAACCGGCCAGGGGGTGCAGGTGGAATTGACATTTATCGCACCAACATGGACGCTTCTGGACGATTCAGCAAACCTGTCAACATGGGACGGGATATTAATACAGCCGGGGATGAGATGTTTCCGTATGTAGCGGAAGGTGGTAAACTTTACTTTGCATCGGATGGTCATCCTGGTCTCGGCAAACTGGATCTTTTTTCCGCTACAAGAAGTCAGGGCGTTATTTCCATTGAAAATATGGGGCTTCCATTCAATAGTCCCCAGGACGATTTTGGTCTCGTGTTTTATCAAAATTTGAAAAAAGGTTTCTTTTCCTCCAACCGGGAAGGGGGTAAGGGGGACGACGACATTTATTATTTCGCGGCTCCCGAAGACCCGGATACTACGTCGATTGCCAGAAACAGCGACCCAAATGATCCGCTCAATCCAAATAATCCGAATTACATCAATGGCAAACCGAAAGTAGTAAGGTACTTTCTGGCAGGAAATGTGATCGCCACTGGACAAAACGGGATTCCTATCGATTCGGCCGTAGTTCATATCTTGCCTGATACCTCGGATACTCAGATAAGCGAGCTATCAACAAACTCAGAAGGAAAATTCGGTAAACAACCGGTTGAAGAAGGAAAATCATACAGTCTTTTGGTTCAAAGGAAAGGGTACATCAGCAAAAGAGAGCCGTTTTCCATGAATGGTCGCTCGATACCACCTATTTTCCTGGCGAAAGAGTTGACGGATACAACGTTTAATGTAACGATCAAACTCGACAGACTTGAACTGAATAAGACTTTCGTTCTTGAAAACATTTATTACGATTTGAACAAATACAATATCCGGTCTGATGCTGCGATTGAGCTTGATAAACTGGTACAGATCTTGAAAGATAATCCAACAATGAAGATTGAATTGAGTTCGCACACGGATGCACGCGCAACAGATGCGTATAACATGACTTTGTCTCAAAACAGGGCCGAGTCAGCGGTTAATTACCTGAATACAAAAGGAATAGATGCCGACAGGATGGTCGCGAAAGGTTATGGAGAGAGAGAGCTCATTATCCCGAATGCAAAAACAGAGGAAGAGCATCAGCGAAATCGCCGGACAGAATTTACGATCCTAAGTTATTAAGTCAGTTACCTTCTGAAAGCCGGTTCACGACAAGTTGTGAACCGGCTTTTTTTATGCTTCCCTGCCCCGATTTCGTATTATTGCATTTTTTTCCAACAATACATTTACAACGATTTCAATTAATGGCTCAACGCATTATTTACTGGTTTCGAAATGATTTACGTCTAAACGACAATGACGCATTGTTAGCGGCAGTCAACTCGTCCGAGGAGATTGTCCCGGTATATGTTTTCGATCCCAGGCAATTTGAAAATACGAAATTAAAATTCAGAAGAACCGGTGCATTAAGGGCTAAATTTTTGATCGAGTCCGTCGCTGAACTGAGAAACCGGTTGCGGCAAAAAGGCGGAGAGCTGCTGATCCGCATTGGAGAACCAGAGAAGATTGTCGCACAGATCGCAGAAGATTACAGTGCACAATACGTCTACACCAGCAAAGAAATCGGGCCGGAGGAAACCAGGATCGAATCGTCGCTGAGCAAAAACCTGAAAATTTTCAACGTTGACATCAAGCTTTTCTGGATGGACACATTGGTTCATGCAATGGATTTGCCTTTTCCAATATCCAAACTTCCCGCATCTTATAATGATTTCGATCCGCAGATTAGAAAAAATTTGACTGTGAAGGAGGTATCTGCCGAGCCTTTAAAGATTACCCTACCGTCAGAATATGAAGCAGGCGCAATACCGTCACTTCCCGCACTGGGAATTGACCCGATCGAAATCTCTAAGTCCGATCAAACGAATTTACATCCTGCGGGCGGTGAATCAGCCGCACTTTCGGCACTTACTGATTATTTGGGGCAGTTAAATAATGCATATTCTGAATCAGAACCATTAACGGATTCGCGTTTGTCAGATTGGCTTTCACTTGGATGTCTGTCGGCCAGATTCATTTATCACGAAGCTTTAAAAAGTCGGAATGGCGAGTTTCAAAACTTAATTGATGACCTTTTAAAAAGGGATTATTTCCAATGGATCTTGCTTCGGTACGGTCCACGGATATTTAAATTAAGTGGCGTAAAACATGATTTTTCGACACAATGGGCAAAAGACCAAACCGTCTTTGACTCATGGGCTCATGGAGAAACCACGGATATTGAATTAAATAAGTGCATGAAAATGCTAAAAGCAAATGGTTTCATAACTGCGAGGGAACGTCAATTCGCAGCCGATTATCTTGTCAATAACCTTCGGACCAACTGGACATGGGGAGCGATGTTTTTCGAAAGCTGTTTACTGGATTATGAAGTGTCCGTAAATTGGGGCAAATGGAATAACATCGCCGGTGTTGGTCATGACTAGGAATGTTTTTGTCTTAAAACCCCTCATCCAGGCCATTTTGGAGATAACATCTGCCATTCGCCGGTTATGTAGTTTTTCCTGAAGATTTTGCTAGCTTTGGACAACTTTGAACCACATTCATTAACTCTAAACTGAATATAAAATGTCAAAAGGACTGATTGCAGTTATCGTCGTAGTTCTCATTCTGGGATTCGTTGGCTGCGGTAAATATAATGGCCTGGTAGGTAAAGATGAAGTCGTAAAAGAATCGTGGGCAAAGGTAGAAAGCCAGTATCAGCGTCGGGCTGATTTGATCCCGAACCTTGTAAGTACAGTAAAAGGTGCCGCTGATTTCGAAAAAAGTACGCTAACCGCCGTCATCGAGGCGCGTAGCAAGGCAACTCAAACTACCATTAATGCCGATCAGCTCACTCCTGAAAATATCGCTAAATTCCAGGCAGCTCAGGATCAGGTAAGTAGCTCTCTTTCCAGACTTTTGGTAACTGTTGAAGCATATCCGAATCTAAAAGCAAACCAGAACTTCCTTGAACTTCAGGCGCAATTAGAAGGCACCGAAAACCGGATAGGTGTAGCAAGAAACGACTTTAATACCGTAGTTAAAGACTACAACCAGGAGGTACGCACCTTCCCTACCAATCTTTTCGCTGGTGTTTTCGGCTTTTCTCAGAAAGGCTATTTCACAGCAGCGGCTGGTTCTGAAAAAGCCCCATCCGTACAATTCTAGTCTCTCCAATGGTTTCCCGCTCACATCGGGAAACCATTTTTTTGACTCTTCCTGTCTCATAATCCAGCAAGCAATGGCAAGTGAACCACTTTTTTTTACAGAAGAGCAACAGCAGAAAATCATTCTTGCTATTCAGGAAGCCGAAAAGCAGACATCGGGAGAAGTTAAAGTCCACATCGAAAAAACGTGTCCTGTCAAAGATGTAATGGAAAGGGCAAAAGAAGTTTTCCTTTTTCTGCATCTGCACGAAACGGCGCAACGAAACGGTGTGCTCTTTTACCTGGCTCACGAGGACCACAAATTTGCGGTACTGGGAGACAAAGGAATCGATGAAAAAGTGCCGGCTGATTTCTGGAACAGTACAAAAGATCTTCTTCGCCAATATTTCTCAAAGGGACAATTTACCGAAGGTTTAAGCAAAGGAATTGAAGAAGCCGGAATTCAACTCAAAACACACTTCCCTTACAGCTCCAACGACATCAACGAACTTCCGGATGACATTTCGTTCGGACAATGAATGCTATGAAGAGATTCCTGATTTTCTCGGTTTTGCTGGCTCTTTCACTATTTCGTGTGTGGGCACAGGATATCCCGCCGAAACCCAATCCACCCCGCCTTGTTAACGATTTTGCGAAACAACTAAACGAAGGCGAAAAGGCACAACTGGAACAAAAACTGGTTGCTTACAATGACTCCACCTCTTCGCAAATCGTCATTGTAATCGTTCCGACAACCGGTGATTACCCAATTGCTGATTATGCATTTAAAATAGGGCGCGAATGGGGTGTTGGCCAGAAAGATAAAGACAACGGGATCGTACTTTTATGGGCTCCGACCGATCGGAAGATCTTTATCAGCACCGGGTATGGAATGGAAGGCGTTATTCCCGATGCCATTGCAAAAAGGATCATTTCACAAGTAATCACACCACGTTTCAAGGAAGGACAGTTTTATCAGGGATTGAACGACGGTGTCGATACAATCTTTAAATATGCAACCGGCGAGTACAAAGCAGATCCAAAAGATCCGAAAACAGATAAAGGCCGCGACGGCTCGTCCTCTCCATTCATCGGATTTGTGGTAGTTTTCATCATTATTATGATTATCATTTTCCGCAATCGCAACAGAGGGAACCGTGGTGGCGGAGGATTAGGAAACTTCGGAGGCCCGATATTCTTCCCATACACCACCCATTCTGGAGGGGGAAGTTCATCAGGTAACTGGGGCGGAGGATTTGGAGGTGGCAGCGGCGGTGGATTTGGGGGCTTTGGCGGCGGAAGTTTCGGCGGAGGCGGCGCAGGAGGCGATTATTGATCAGAATTTAGATTTCAAATTTCCACGAACTTATAGTTTTAAAAGCGATCAGGCTGCACGATATCACTTGCAGCCTGATCGCTTTTTTGGCTTACTACCCCACCTACTACGTATAGTAGTGGCATAGTTTTTGAACATATCCATTGAATTTTATCATTTAACCTAAACAATTCAAATGGAAAGGAAAAACAACACCGGACTTTTAGTTGGTTTAATTCTGATGACAATCATAGCTGCCGTTTTCGGCTATCTGTACTACAATGAACGCACACTTACTGCAAAGCAGGACACGGATCTTCAATCCCGGGTGAACGAACTCGCAAGTGCGGAGATCAAGCTGGATTCTATTTCAAAACAACTTGACGCGAGAATTGCCGAAGTTCAGGGTTTGGGGGGAGACATCGAAGAACTGCAAAAAGCCAAAGCCTCACTGGAAAGCGACCGGATCGCACTTCGTAAAGGCAATGCAAACATGAGCAAAAAGGTGAAGGAGTATGAAGACTTCCTGACCAAGAAAGATGTTGAAATCGCACAGTTAAGAGAAGAAAATCAGCAGCTGATCAGTCAGAACGAAACACTGGCCCAGGAAAAAACCGAACTGCAAACGACCAAACAAGCAATCAGCGATTCATTAAGTGGCGCAGTTGCTAAGAATACGGAACTGGAATCCAAGGTAACGATGGCTGCCGCATTACGGGCCCGAAACGTAAAAGTATATGCCGTTTCGTCAAAAGGTAAAGTCAGAGAGGGTGAGAATGTAAAGTCAAAACGGGTTGATAAAGTGCGTGTTGATTTTATTCTTGAAAAAAACCCGCTGACGATGGCCGATAATAAGACCATTTACCTCCGGATTATCGATCCAAGTGGCGCCACTATTTCTGATACCAAAACAGGTTCCGGAACCTTCGAATATAATGGCCAGGAGCAGGGTTACACCATTAGTAAAGATGTTGCCTATACCAACAACAACCAGGACGTAAGCATTCTATATGACCGTGATGCTGCTTTTACAAAAGGTACATACACCATTGAACTTTATTCCGAAGGTTTTTCCGTTGGCGAAGGAACATTTTCTGTAAAGTAATTACATTAAGTTTCAGTTTTTTACGCGGCAGCAGGGTGTTCAATCCTGCTGCCGCTTTTATTTTGGGATTATAGATATTTATTCATAATTCCTATCTTGTCAGTAAAATCATTGACAATTTCGCTGAATAACCAAATAAAACACTTCTCTTCTATGTCTGCACAAATATCACAGAAACATCCTACCGGCCTGTATGTCTTGTTTTTTGCCGAAATGTGGGAGCGGTTCAGTTACTATGGGATGCGGGCAATACTGCTGCTTTTTTTATTAGATAAAGTTCGGGGCGGAATAGGTATGACAGCTGCTGAAGGAGCGGCGATTTATGGGATTTACACCGCATCTGTCTACCTGCTGACGCTGCCTGGCGGCTGGCTCGCCGACAATATTCTCGGCCAGAAAAAAGCGATCTGGTATGGCGGGATCATTATAATGTGCGGACATATCATATTGGCCTTTCCGGCGGGAACGGCCATTTTCTTTTTAGGACTTACCACAGTTGCTGTGGGAACAGGTTTATTGAAACCCAATATCAGCTCGATCGTCGGAGAACTTTATCCCGAAGGCGGTGCGAGGCGAGATGCTGCATTCTCCATTTTTTATATGGGTATCAACCTGGGCTCCTTCCTTGGGATCGCCATTGTGGGCTATCTCGGCGAACGTGTCAGCTGGCATATGGGTTTCGGGGCTGCGGCAATCGGCATGTTACTTGGACTGATCGTATTCAAAATCGGCAGTGCCCGGCATTTAAGAGGAATGGGCGACGTGCCGCCGGCTAAAATCTCAACACCCGAAACTATTGCCCAATCTAGCAGTAATTCAAAACTTGGTTACGGACTTGTAGCTCTGCTGATCCTATTCCTGATCATTTTGCAGTACTCCGGCACCATCGATATGACAACCGCACAGGGCCTCGCAAAGGGTGCAGGTGTCATCATTGTGACTATTTCCGCATCCTATTTCCTTTACATATTAGTCGCCGGCGGGCTTACCCGCGTGGAACAATATCGGGTACTGGTACTCATTATCCTCTTTCTGGCAATCTCGCTTTTCTGGGCGGGTTATGAACAGGCCGGTACTTCATTACAAATTTTCGCAGAACGACATACCCAACGAATGATCGGCGGCTGGGAAGTACCTTCCAGCTGGTTTCAAAATTTCCAGCCAACATTTGTTCTCCTTTTCGCCCCGGTACTCGCAAGTCTCTGGATCTATCTCTCTTCACGAAATATGAACCCGTCGATCCCGGTCAAATTTGCTGCCGGGTTGATCCTACTAGGCCTCAGTTTCTTCGTGATGGTCGCTGCTTCCAATATCGCGATCAAAGGTGAGCTGGCATCGCCATTATTTCTGACATTCACTTATTTTCTCCATACCATCGGAGAACTATGCGTAAGTCCCGTTGGATTAAGCTCTTATACAAAACTAGCCCCGAAACGGTACGTCAGCCAGCTCATGGGGATATGGTTTGTGGGCGCCTCCCTCGGAAATCTGATCGCCGGAATATTTGCAGGCGGTTTTGATGAAGGAAATATCATGCAAATGCCCGCATTGTTCAATCAGGTAGCTCTGATTACGACCGCATTCGGCTTTGTACTGCTTATTTTCTGGAAGCCTATTAAAGGCTGGATGGGCGGGATCAGTTAGATTATCTATTTCAATACTTCAAAAACAACCATTAACATCATGAAAAGAGCCACACTAGGCGTTGCATTACTGCTTATTTCGATGATTACGGCAAGCTGTAAAAAAGAAAAAGAAGAATCTGCGTCTGAAAAAGTGCCCGGGTTCGACGTCAGCTCACTCGACTCCACGGCAAAAGCCTGTGATGACTTTGATACCTACGCCAACGGCGGTTGGAAAAAGAAGAATCCGATACCAGGTACTGAAAGCCGCTGGGGCGCTGGAGGCATTCTGGATAAAGAAAATAAGGAAGTGAGGCTCAAAGGCATTATCGAAGAAATTACCAGCCTGAAAGACCGTAAAAAAGGAAGCGAAGAACAACAAATCGCCGATTATTATCAGTCCTTTCTGGATACTGCCACCATTGAAAAGCGGGCATTAACCCCATTAAAACCTTACATAGATAAAATAAACGGCGTTTCTTCATTAAAGGATCTGTCGGCCCTGGCGGGAGAAATGCAGAAAATCGGTGTATCCTCCGTTATCGGCTTTGGAGTGGAAGGCGATTTACGGAACAGTAAGGTCAATGCGCTATATCAGGGCCAGAGCGGACTTAGCCTGGGTGAAAAAAGTTACTACGAACGCACCGATTCCAGTACTGTGAAAGTGAGGTCGGAATTTGTAAAGCATGTGGATAAAATGGCCGCAATGGCTGCATTTCCCGAGCCGAAACCCGGACAAACCATTCTGGATTTTGAAACAAAACTCGCCAAACTACAGCTTACAAATGTAGAATTGAGAGATCCTGTGAAGACTTATAACAAAATGGCTTTCAAGGATTTTGAAAAACTGACGCCTGATTTTGACCTCAAAACATTTGCAGATAAGCAGGATATTAAGACTGATACAATCATTGTTCAAAACAAACAATACCTGCAAAATCTGAATACATTACTGAAAGCAACGCCGATTGCTACCCTGAAACTGTATACCAAATGGAAACTTCTTAGCCGGTTCGCAGGATTCTTGCCTAAGAACTTCGACCGTGAAGATTTCTATTTCTTCAGTACCGTTATGCGGGGAACCAAGCAGCAGAAACCGAGACTTGAGAGAGCGATCCGGTCCACCGACGGACTTCTCGGAATGCCTTTGGGTAAGCTGTTTACAAAGAAATATTTCCCAGAGGAAGACAAGAAAAAAGTGTCTGAAATGATCGAAAATGTGCGGACGGTTTATGGTGAAAGAATTGATAAACTGACCTGGATGGGTGATTCGACAAAAGCAAAAGCGCACAAAAAACTAAAAGCATTTACTTACAAAATAGGCTATCCTGACAAATGGAAAGACTATTCATCGATCGAAATCGCACCTGATAAGCTTTTTGAGAATGTGGTCGCCGCTTCTCTTTTTGAGCATAAAGAAGGCATTGATAAAATCGGAAAAGAAGTCGATAAAAAAGAATGGCTGATGACGCCGCAAACGGTAAATGCCTATTATAATCCTTTGAACAATGAGGTGGTATTTCCGGCAGGTATTTTACAACCTCCATTTTACAACCGCGACGCCGACGATGCCATTAATTATGGCGGCATCATTGCGGTGATCGGTCATGAATTTACGCATGGTTTCGATGACCAGGGTTCACAGTTTGATGATGAGGGAAATCTTAAAAACTGGTGGACAGCAGCTGATCGCGCGAATTTTGACAAGCTGACCAAGAAGTATATCGAGTATTTTAATGCAATCGAGGCATTGCCAGGCTTTAAAATAAACGGTGCATTGACGATCGGGGAAAACGTTGCGGATCTCGGTGGCCTGACGTTGGCCTATTATGCATTGCAAAAATCGCTGGAAGGCAAACCGGAACCTGCATTGATTGATGGGTTCAACTGGAAACAACGGTTCTTCCTCGGCTGGGCGCAGGTATGGCACCAGAATATTACCAACCAGGCGTTACAAAATCAAATCCAGACTGATCCGCATTCACCTGCCAAAAACCGTGTCAATGGACCACTGCCGCATTTGAAAGAGTTTCAGACGGCTTGGAGCTGCGGCACAGGAAGCAAACTTGCATTGCCCGATTCCGCCCGCGTGGTGATCTGGTAATTACTTGCCTGCCAGATATTTATTGCGGTAAACACTTGGACTACAACCCTTAGCCTGCCTGAATTGGCGGGCTATATTTTTGCTGTCGTTCAGCCCCATATCCAATGCGATTTCGAAAACCGACATATCCGTATCAAGCAGCTTTTGGGTGAACTTTTCAATGCGCAGGTTGAAAATGTATTTGTAGATAGGATAACCCGTTATTTCTAAAAACCGCTTTTCTAATGCCCTGCGCGACAATGGAACTTGCTTTACAACTTCATCGACGTGCAAGTTTTTCTCGATATTCTGATGAATGTATTTCAATGATGAAGCAATGTGATCATCGTTCGTGGCATAAATGTCCGTGGAATGCCGGGTGATCACTTGTGACGGTTTTACGATAATGTCATAATAATCCTTCGTTCCGTTTCTGATCATATGATCCAGCAGCCTGGCCGCATCATAGCCTCCCTTTTCTACATCCAATGCAATACTGGAAAGCGGCGGATCGGACAAATCGCAGATCATTTCATCGTTATCGACTCCTAATACCGCAACTTCTTCCGGGATCCGGATTCCCACGGCGCGGCAGGCTTCGGTAATGTGCTGACCCTGGTTATCGTCGCAGGTCATCAATGCGATCGGTTTGGGGAGTGATTTCAGCCAGCGGCTCAATGAACTTGGCTTATAATACCACAGTTCCGTGGATCTGGCCTTTTTGTGCTCGAAGTAATGCACTTTATGGCCCTTTGCTTTTAGTCTTTCCTCATAACCTTCCGCCCGTTCCCGCGACCATACAATGTCATTAAACCCGTAAAACGCAAAATTGGTAAAGCCTTTTTTCAAAAAATAATCGGCGCCAAGCTCTCCGGCTTCCTGGTATGCGCCGGTAATGTTTGGTATTTCTGTAAAACGCTCCTTAAAATCCTGCGCGATCACCGGAATTTCCGCTTTCAGTATTTTATCAATTTCCTTGTTGTAAAGCTGACCGACTATACCGTCCGCCCCCCACTCCAGGGCCCATTTCAAAATCCCGTCGATACCAATCGTCTCCCGGTGGAAAAGCGGCATCCGGCAGAAAATCCACGGCCCGAACTCCCTGGAATACGCATTAATCCCTTTCATCAGGCTCTTACTATATTCTTCGGCAAAGTCAAGAAGGAGAATGATTTTGTGCATGGGTTTTAGCTGTTAGCTGCTAGCTTTTAGCTGTTGGTTTTAGTAGTTAGCCAAAAAAGCTAACGGCTAATCGCTAATCGCTAATAGCTCAATCAAAAATATCTTTCAAGCTGGTGATCCTCTCATTAGTGATCAATGGCTTTGCCCAGATTCCAATGCTGAGAATATAACCCAGCGGCAGCAAAAGAAACAACATAGCTAGCTGCAATCCAAAGAGTTCGCCCAATCCGCCTACGATTAATGGCACGACCGCTCCTCCCGCAATGCCCGCGCAGAGAATGCCTGAGAATGTGCCATGATGACGCGGAACAGAATTTAATGCCAGTGAAAAAATGACTGAATACATGACCGACGCAAAAAAACCAGTGATAGGAAATGCTTGCAATGCAATGTCTTTGGAGCCAAACAAGGCAGCAAGCAATGATATGACTGCACCTGCCGTGAAGAAAACCAACACTTTCCGGCTATCAAGAAGTTTTAATAATATCAGACCTAAAAAGCAGCCTATCGTCAGTAATCCCCAGAAATAGGAGATTACGGATGCTCCGGTTGTCGCCGGGTCAACATTGTGATAGGTTTGTAAAAACTGAGAGATCCAGTTGGCGATTCCCTGTTCAGTACCCACGTAAGCAAAAATACCGAGGAAAAACAGCCAGACGTACCGGTTAGCGGCCAGTTCCTTAAATGACTTACCGACATCGATCCGCTCCTCTTCCAGCAGTTCCACTTTCGGAAATTTCACCGCTGAAGTAACCACGACCATTGCCAAGGCGATGATTGCAAAAACCCAATACAATGAAATCCATTCAAGGTTTTCAGGTACCAATCCATCTAATATCCCTATCAAAAACCCTGATTTTCTGGAATGTACATTTGCTACGAGGTAACTGTAAAGTAAAGGACTTAGAAAGGATGCTGCGCCGAAAAACAGCTGCGCCAGCACCGAGAAGAATGCAAATTTCTCCTCGCCCCCCGCCACCCTCAGTAATGGATTGATCACGACCTGCAACATCGCCATGCCGATGCCAATGAGAAAAAGCGAAGATAATGCAATGGAAAAACTGGGAATCAATGCGAATATTAAGGCTCCCGCAAAGGCCAGTATAAACGCCAGGATTAGCATTTTCTTCTCTCCATATTGCTCCACCATTAAACCCGCAGGAATGGACATGACGCCATACGCAACAAAAAAAGCAAATGGAAGGAAGCCGGCCAGCCCGATGCTCAGATCGAAACTTTTAACGATGTCGGGGATAATGGGACCAAGGATGTTGGTCAGAAAGGAAATAACGAAGAATATGAGAAGGATCAGAATGACAATAAATATATTTCTCTGCATGAGGGTTGGGTTAGATTCGGAACCTAATTTAATCTTTATTCACTGGTTCTCAAACGTCCAATAATGCCGCAGCACCCAGCAAAGCGATATTCTCGTTTTCAGAAAGTAGCAAAGTCAGTCGTTTAACCGATTCGGGATACGCAAAATCTTTAAGGCTTTTCAACATACTTTCCTGGAAAAAACGATTGGCTTTTGCAATGGAACCTCCCAGCACGATCGCTTCCGGATCATACGTATATAAGATCGCCTTGATCACCGCGCCGAGGTGAGCGCCGAACTCTCCCCACACTTCTATTGCCTTAGCATTTCCATTTAATGCGGCGAGATGTGCGTCATACGCATTGATACCCAGTGAATCCTCAAAAAAGCGGTTACAAACATAATTTTCCAGGATCGAATCCTTGTAAGGCAGCATCCCTATCTCCCCCGCCCCGCAGTTATTTCCAGCATGCAGATGGTTGTTGATGATAATGCCTGATCCTAATCCTGTCCCGATGGCCATACCGATCACCGAACGGTATTTTTTTGCCAGACCAAACCGATGTTCTCCCAAAATGAAACAATTGACGTCATTATTGATCGACACCGGCAAATTGAACTCACTCTCAACGATGTCTTTCAGCGCAACTTCCTCCCACGAAGGAATATTCATTACATTATAAACAATCCCTTTGTTTACATCCACCACCGACGGAACCCCGATTCCGATCCCTTTCACCGGATGCTTGGTAAATGGCCGGATCAGCTCGATAAGCTGATCCAGCGTCGAGGATAATGAGTCTTTGTTTTCAAGAAGCGTTTTATTCTGCCAGGTTATAAACCCACCCGATTCAATCCCGGCGCGCATATTCGTGCCGCCGATGTCTACACCTATGTTCATTTCGCTTATTGACGTTGAGTATTGTCCGGTTCTTTATTTGGTAGTAATCACGCTGGTGCGGCTCGAACTTCCGGCCAGGTCGAAGCTTTTGAGCTTGATTACACCTGCGACGTTTACCGGCACATTGTATATAGGTGACGATGCGGTCGGCTCGGAACCGTCTACGGTGTAGCGAATGGTAAGACCCGGTAAACCGACATTAGCTTTCAGCATACCGTTTTCCACAACAGCTCCCGGCAATGGCAAACGGTAGTTGTAGCCGCCATTCAAAAATTTCAACTTTGGTAACTGATTTCGGGCAATGGAATTGGCGAAGAGGTTCCAGCCTTCCCCGATCATCTTTTTCCGGCTTGCGTCATCCGCCACATTTTCCCATTTACGTTCCGACCAGGCACTTTCCGCAAACCCGAGCAGCTTTGGCAGAATGGAATATTCCATCATGTCCCGGCCTTTGATCGTCTCACTCCAAAGCTGTGCTTCCACCCCGTACACATTCTTTCTGGCTTCCGGTTTCAACAATTGTTTGCCGACAAACTCCTCCTTCATCGGTTTGCCCATTGCCGTTTCTTCGGTCGTTTTGAACATATTAAAAGGCGAGAACGTCCACATATCACGGGTATCTACAAATCCTGCCCAGTACAAACCCGGCTCTTTCGGATCGTTGTCATAAGACATATCAAAGTAGAAATTCGTCACATTGCAAAGAATAACCTGGTAACCGTCGTTGGCCATCCGGTTGCCCAGATCGACGTCATATACATTGTTCCAGATGTATGGAAAAACGGGTCGTCCAACGAATTCGGGATTAGATAAATACGCCCCGGCAGGTGTTTTGGTCAGTGCTACCTCTTCCCAGCCGTGTACTTTCAGGTTTCTTTTTTCAAGTCTTGGCAGAAGCTCGCGTAAGAAGTAAGTCTGCAGACTTTTTGGGCCATCCAGCTCAGGATGATCTTTCAAAAGCTTATCGATCATCGGCGACTTGGTCCAGACTCCGTCGGCTACTTCATCTCCGCCGGTGTGAAAGGTATCCATCGTCAAGCCAGCCTCTTTATACATTTTGGCAAATTCGTCAACCACTTTTTCATAAAAATGATATACCGACTCTCTTCCTACGCAAACGACATTGTTTTTATAAGCCTGAGCAGACAAATAAACCGATTTGTCCTCCGGGTCGATCAAACGGTATTCATTTGCCTCTTTTTCTTTGCCTTCTTTCATCAAACGCTCATACCTGGCTTCCATCGCCTTGATCGCCGCCAGTGCGTGGCCGGGGAAATTCACCTCCGGAATCACCTTAATATGCCGCTCGTTCGCGTATTTCAGGATTTCGATGAAGTCTGCTTTTTTATAATAACCACTTCCGTGTTTGCCTTTATCATATGCTTTCGGGCCGGAGCCGTAGCTGGGATGTAATGCAGGCGCATTCATTCCCGAAGTATGCTGGCGTTGTCCGCCTACTTCCGTCAGCTCAGGCAATCCATCAATTTCAACCCGCCAGCCTTCGTCCTCTGAGGTATAAAAAAGGAAGTGATTGATCTTGTAAGAAGCCAGCAGGTCAAGTACCCTTTTGATTGATTCTTTGGTCTGAAAATTCCGGCCCACATCCAAATGCATGCTGCGGAAGTGGAACCGCGGCGCGTCTTCCACCTGCACATAACCCAGAATTACAGAATCTGCTTTCTTAATATAAGACTCAGTCGGTACCAGTTGCAGCAAACTTTGAACGCCATAAAACACACCCGCCGCATCGCTTCCGGTGATCACAACCCCTTTTTGGTCGATACCGAGCTTGTATGCCTCTTTTGCAGTTCCATTCACATGCACCGTTCCGGTTTTGAGTACGATCGCAGGTGCGTCGGGAGATGTTGCTTGCGGTAATCCTTTTTGTATCGGCAAATCCGCGCCGGTAATGGCCCTCAGTTTTTCGATCAAGAGTTTTGCCTCCGTTTCAAGACCTTCCTGATAGAATACACTGGTTTTTCCGGTTAATGTAAATGTGCCGGATAGCGAAGACATTTTTACCGGGCTTGGAATGATCTTCAGCAGCTGATCCGCTCCCAATGTGGTGAATGCTAGGTTTTCTTTATAACGCGTTTCAGGTGTCGGTATCACCTTCAAGTCCCTCTTTCCTCGAAGTATCTGTTCTTTTGTAGTAAAAGGTTCAACCGTAAAATCCGCTACCTGAACAATATCCTTTTCCTTCCCATCCTGATCATAAAACACAAAATACAGCCCCATCGGCGCATCCGTTTCTTTAATAATCCCTTCTGTACCTGTATAGGTGATCGTTACCGAATCCCCGGCTGCAAGTTTGAAATCTTTTGCAGCGACCATCTGGTACCAGTCCCCGTTTATATGCTCGACTACGGCAGGTTGCGGTGTTTTATTTGATTGGATCGGTCGCGGCGACATGTTGAAAAACAGCTTCCAGTTCGTGCCATCCAATGCAAAATTGCTTCCATTTTTAATTGTAAATTTTGCTTCAAAACTTCCGTCCGGCTCGATGAAGTTACTTACCAGCTTCCACGAAATGCCGATCTTCTCAGCTTGTTCTTTGGAGATTTCCCCGGATTTGCCGCAACTGAACAAGAATATTAAACAGAGAACGCAGAGCTGAAAATGAACCGATCTTTTCATATAAGTATAAGAAGACAAAAGTGTTTTGAATGCCCCCGGCGAATGCTTCAAGATCCGGCCGGAGCGCGTTAGTAATACTGATAAGTCGGCAAAATATACTAGTCGCGGCGAATAACCATCGGAAGAATTTAATTAATTCAAAAGTCAGTAGCCTTTCCAAATCTTTCACCCGTATTTAAGCCTTAAACAACTTACTGGTGGAAAATCAATCGGGCAAATTTTCGAGGTTGCTTTCTCTGGATGCCCTGCGCGGCTTCACAATTGCGGCTATGATCATGGTTAATTTTCCTGGTAACGAGGAGTTCGTGTTCCCTACCCTTCGCCACACCAAATGGAACGGACTCACATTTACCGACCTCATCGCCCCCACCTTCCTGTATATCGTCGGCGTTTCCATTGCGATCGCGTACTCAAAAAGACTGTCCGATGGCGGGCCCAAAGGAGATCTTTACAAAAAAATCATCATCCGTTCTTTGAAGATATTCGCGGTCGGGATGTTCCTCAACTTGATACCGCATTTCAATTTTTCAGACCTCCGGTACACCGGTACGCTCCACCGCATTGCGATCGTATTTCTGGTTTGCGCGATCTTATACCTCAACTCCACCTGGAAACAACAGGCCATTCTGGGAATCTCTATCCTGGTTTGTTATTGGTTAGCACTGGTTTTGATCCCAACTCCCGGACTGGGAAAAGTTATGTTAGAGCCCGGACAGAACCTCGCCGCCTGGGTGGATCAGCAATATCTGCCCGGAAAAATGTGGCAGGGTACCTGGGATCCCGAAGGTATTTTGAGCACATTTCCTTCCATTGTCACCGGCATCACAGGAATGCTGGCCGGGAGATTAATGTTGAGATCATTGACGCCAATTGAAAAAAGCAATTACCTGATGTCCACCGGCTTGTTTTCAGCTGCGGCGGGATATTTCTGGGGACTGGCGTTTCCGGTCAATGAAAACTTGTGGACGAGCTCATTTGTACTCGTCACTTCCGGATTTGCTTCCATGCTTTTCGGCACGTTGTATTTTATCATGGATATAAAAGGCAGAAAAAGAGGAACTGCACCCGGGATTATCTTCGGAGCAAATGCCATTACCGTGTATGTGCTCGCCGACATTTTCGCCCTGTTTTTTTATCAGTTCGAAATCAATGGTCAGACTCCTAATCAGATCACCGTGAATGTATTATGGGGAGCTGGCTTCGATCCCCGGCTGGCCAGTATGCTATATGCAGTATTTTTTGTGTGCATCAACTTTATACCTGCATACATGCTTTACAAAAAGAAGATTTTTATCAAGCTTTAATTCATAACTATTTCATGATTTCAGCAAAGCAGCTCGGCCTGTTGTTATGCATTTGGGTCATGCAGGCAAACCCCGTTTGCGCCCAATCCATTGATTTCTCAAAACCCGGCATTTACCTCGCAACGACGGACAAAAATGTGTTGCTGAGAAGTGTTGAAATACTGCAATCAGAAATAGACAAACGGACCGGCATTAAAATCCCGATCCTGAAACGTCTCCCGAAAGCCGGACAAACCATTATCATTTCCACGGAAAAAGACATTTCAAAACTGCCCGAAAACTACCGGGCTGCATTGTCTCAGCTTCCGAAAGTCGAGGCCGAAGGCTTGCAAGTCTTGTTTATCAAGAAAAGCAATACGATTATAATTAATGGAAAAGATGCACGCGGCATCTTCTACGGCGTTGGGCGCCTGCTGCGAAATCTCGAAATGAAAACCGGCAGCATTAAGATCCCCGAAGATCTCGCCATTTCCACCAGCCCTAAATATCCGGTGCGCGGGCATCAGCTTGGATATCGTCCCAAAACCAATGCGTATGATGCATTTACGGTTGCGCAGTTTGACCAGTACATCCGCGAACTCGCATTATTCGGCGCGAATACCATTGAAATACTTCCCCCGCGGACGGACGACGATTCTACCAGCCGACACATGAAAATCCCCGCCGCGCAGATGATCGTCGAACAATCGCGGATCTGCAAATCGTACGGACTGGACGTTTCGATGTGGTATCCGAACATGGGGAAAGATTACATTCACGCCGATTCCATTCAGAAGGAATTGCGGGAACGAGAATTGGTTTTTGCCAGTCTGCCCAAGTTAAATGCGGTTTTTGTTCCGGCTGGCGATCCGGGAGAACTGGAACCCGACGTACTGTTTGCGTGGCTCGCCAAAGAAGCCGAAGTTTTACATAAGTATCATCCAAATGCTAAAATCTGGGTTTCGCCTCAGGTTTTCAGGCCCACTCAACATTGGTTTGATAGTTTCTTTAGTCATGCAAATAAAGAATATCCCTGGTTTGGCGGCGTCGTTTTTGGTCCGTGGGTAAAAATTCCTGTGCCCAAAATCCGCGAGTTGCTGAAACCTTCCATCCCGATCCGGCATTATCCCGACATTACCCATAATTACAGTTCCCAGTACCCCGTTCCGCACTGAGACCTTGCATTTGCGGTGACGCTCGGCCGGGAAAGCATTAACCCACGCCCATTTGACGAAAAAGCCATTCACAATGCGCTCGACGAGTATGGGATCGGAAGTGTGAGCTACTCGGAAGGTACCAATGATGATGTCAACAAATTCGTATGGAGTGACCAGGATTGGGACCCGGAAATGCCGGTCATGCAAACACTGAGAGAATATTCAAGACTTTTCCTCGGCCCGGACTATACAGAATCCATCGCGCAGGGTTTGGTATCATTGGAAAAGAACTGGAAAGGCGAGCTAATCAGCAACGACGGGGTTGATGTCACCTTAAGACAATGGCAGACGATGGAGAAAGTTGCCCCACTGAAAATCCTGCAAAATCCAAGATTCCAAATGGGACTGATCCGTGCCTACTTCGACGCATACACCCGGCAGCGGCTCATCTACGAAACTGCATTGGAACGAAAGGCGCGGGAGATTTTAGGTGGAGCTGCCAAATCCGGCTCTTTAAATGCGATTTCAAAAGCCCGGCAGGAACTAGAAAAGGGCTGGAAAGAACCGATCTTCCCCGACTATCAAACCAAATGCCAAAACCTCGCCGATTCATTATACAAAAGCATTGGTGCGCAGCTGACCATGAAAAAGCACGGAGCGATGTCAGGCCGCGGCAACTTTATGGATTTGATCAACATGCCGCTCAACGACTCCCCCTGGCTGCTCGACCAGCTGCAAAGCATTGATAAGCTGGATAATGAGACCGAGAAACTGAAACAAATCGACCAGATGCTACACCGGACAGATCCCGGCCCGGGTGGGTTTTACGATCATTTTGGCGATCCTGAAAGTTGGTACCGCGTTATTCCCGGGCTTTCGTGGCAGGAAGATCCTGGCAGTTTACAATCGCCACGCATTGGTTTTGGAGTAGGTTTGGTCGGCGAGGAATGGGTGGACGAAATCCAGGCCACGGGGTTCAAAGGTCAGGTTACGCCGAAAGTGTGGATGAAGCAGGCTAAAACGCTTTACGATCAGCCATTGAAAATACATTATGACGAGCTCGACCCAAAAGCCACTTACCGGATCAGGATTTCTTACACGGGCAGGTTTCGGTCACGAATGAAAATGACGACCGACGATGGCTCGGTAATCCACGATTTTATCCAGACCGGCGACCAGCCGACGTTTGAATTTAATATCCCGAAACAAGCTCATGCAGACGGGAACATCACATTTATCTGGAACTGCGGAGAAGGTGAGCGGGGTTCGCAGGTAACCGAAATCTGGCTGATGAAGCAATAATCCGATCTAAAACTATTATGAACGCACCTCTGGATTTAATCGATAAACTTAAAAACGGCCGGAATGTATATGGTACCTGCATTACCTCCACGGGTCCGATGTGGCCGGCTGCGATCAAAAAGTCAGGACTTGATTTTGTATTTATAGACACCGAGCACATCCCGCTGGGCAGACCTGAACTTGCGGTTTTATGTCAGCAATTCCGTAGTCTGGGCATTGTGCCGATTGTGCGCATTCCCAGCCCCGACCCATTTATGGCTTGTCAGGCGATCGATGGCGGAGCAGCCGGAATCGTCGCGCCGTACCTGGAAACGCCCGAGCAGATCCTTGAACTGGTAGGTGCGACCAAATTCCGTCCACTAAAAGGAAAGTTGCTCAACGACTATCTGACCGGAAAAACGGATATGCCGGCGGATTTCAAGAAATATGTGGAAGGATATAATGCCGGAAATGTCTGCATTGCCAATATCGAGAGCGTACCCGCATTGGAGGATCTCGATCAATTACTATCTGTTCCGGGCCTGGACGCTGTTTTTATCGGCCCGCACGATTTGTCGGTGAGTATGGGATTACCCGAGCAATACGATCATCCTGAATTTGAAAAAGCAGTCACTCACATCATCAGAACCACCCGCTCCAAAGGTCTGTCGATCGGTATCCACTTTTCAATGGAAGCCGAGCGACAGATCAAATGGATGAAAGAAGGCGTCAATATCGTGGTGCACAGTTTTGATATCGCGCTTTTCCTGCAAAAATTAAATGCCGATCTGAACAAGATCCGAAAAGAGGCTGGCGACGATTTACAACAGGGCAAATCGTCGCTGATCGTCTGAAACGTGTATTTTCTGTTTTCCTAATCTTTTAAAACCTGAAATGCGCGCTTTTCTTTTCCATTATCAATTTCAAGAACGTAGATACCTCCGGTGAACTCGTTTCCGGTAATATCCACCTTGCTTTTTTGTAAAAAACCCGTCGCAACCGAGCTTGCTTTTCGGAATAACCGGCCATTCAGATCGTAAATGTTGACAGATACTTCCTTTCCTGCATCTGCCTGATAATTCACGAAAAACAGTCCTTTTGATGGATTTGGATAAACTGTCCATTCCGCCATTTCATCGAACACAACCGGCCTGACCCTCGAAAATGCAAATGTACTATCCCGATCTACCATTCTTAAACGGTAGTAGCGGACGCCCGATTTGGCAGGATCCGTATCTATGAAAGTATATTGGCTATTGGTTTTTAAACCGCCATAACCGGATACACGGGCAAATTTTACAAATTGATCTAGCCTGTAAGCCTCATTCCCGATCGCCACTTCCAGGTCGAAATGGTCGAAGTTCTCTTCCGATGAGGTCGTCCATTCGAGAATAACATTGTTATCTGAACCGTCTGTCGGTTTCTTTTTGGCATCAAAACTGATCAGGTTTACCGGCAACGAATTGGTGGTACCGACAAAACCCTTTGAAAACCAGAATTCAGAGAAGCTTTTCAGCTTCATTTCCAGGTAGTACCCTTTATCGTATGGCACCTTTGCAATGCCTTCCGGCGAATGGAACGACCAGGTACCTGCTGAATTGTTGCCGAGTGAGCCATCTTCTCCCACTTTCTGCGGGTGACGGAATTTCGATATCCCGAGATCATAGGCATTTACAGGCTTTCCGCAGGAACCGCAGCCGGTTGCATTCACAAGTGCCTCAGTTTCTGAATCCAGAATGTAGAAACGTACAGTCGCCGAATCAGTGAGGCTGCTTGTTTGCGGATGAATGGTAAAGCTGCGATTCAGATAATACTGATTATTCGCATTTCTGACCGGCGCTGCATTAATGAAAGCTTGCACGCCCGTATTTCCCAGATTCTGGTTGTTAGGGTTAATGGAGGCAAGCAGCTGTCCGTTTTGCAAAAAATGAACCCAGTTTGTGCCCGCAGAAACCGTCTGGGAAACAGGCGAAGCCATGCTCTCGCCGTCGTAAATGTTGTTCGCCTTGTCGTATACATGGATGTCGTCCACGGCAATCCCCTCCCGCTGGGTACTGCCATCCGAAACCATCGCAAAGCGGATCTTCAGATTCGAAAAGCCGGTTGGTAATGGTACAGTTGCCACATGCCAGCGGGTATTATCAACCACACTCCACGCGCCATTTCCCGAATAAGTCTTATTATACCAGTTTGTCCCCTGGCCCACGGTACCAAGTCTTTTCCATGGACCTCCATTCCCGGAATATTCGAGATAGGCGATGTCGCAGGGTGTCGGATCACAAGTCTCAAAATCGAGCGCCACCGAAAAGCTGAGCGTCGGTGCAGCCAGCCCGGAAACAGCCAGACAAGGTGAGTATAAATAGGATTCTTCACGGTTGTTATGTCCCCCGGCAAGGTTCGTTTTCCAGATTTTCGTCCCGCTGGCAGCTGTCTTGATCACGGCGGAAACAGGTGTACCATGCTGCCAGGAGCTTTTGAGACCTTTGGCAAACCAAAATCCGTCCCCGTTTTCAAAATTTTCAATGTAGGGAAAACTGCTGATCAACGGCGCATTGAAATGGGATACGCTCACGGAATCGTTATCATGATATCCATCCGAATTCAACGCAGCCCAAACCTTGATTTTCTGCTCGCCAAATGCCGAAAGATTTGCTTTTTTTGAAAATGTAAAGTCTATGGTAGTCCGTTTGGCAATGCTTGGAATGATGTCCTGGAAAACCTCTCCGTTACCCAGCTGATAAACCACCGGCACATTGCTGATCGCGCTGGCGGAACTGTTACGGATTTTGATCGTGATTGGCTCTTCATTCCCAAGCCCGCAACTTTCTGCGGCGGGCGAAACAATTCCAATCATTTGAATGTCATCGATAACCGCATAAATCTCGATATCGTCGAAAGAATAACCGGCGCCATTCGCATAATCGGCCGTGATCATTTTCCCCCATTGTCCCAAACGGATCTGAAAGCTCGACGAAAAGTTTTTCCCGTTTGCCGAAAGCAAATTACTTAGTTCAATACCTCGCGTGGCTTTGTATCCATCCTGGGACAAGCTTTGATTTGCAAACAGGTCATAGGCTTCTATCCATGGATCGGTATCTTTTCCGCGGATCCAGACCTTGTTGTTTGCATTTGTTTTTTGCCCATGATTTTTATACAAAAAATTCAACCGGATATCTGCGTCTTCCATATCAAATGCGCCGAGGTTGAAGGTACCTTCCAGGTAATTGGTATTACCTGCTGAAAAATACCGGTTAACGTCGAGCGTCAACGCTTTTTGACCTGAAGAAGCAATTCCTGAATTCACAAAGGTGCGGATTCTGCCTGCATCGGAAGAAGCTGAAAAGTCGTAACGTCCGTCTCCGATAAGACCCGTTTGACTGGTCACGACTGTCTGTACCGGCAGATTTTCCATGTCATCCAGAAACGGCAACGCAAGTGCATCATTAGGCAGCTGCCTGAATGTTTTTACCAGCGTATCGTTGGAAGTTACCTGGTCTTTACTGTTGTGAATGTATATTTTGAAAGTGTAGGAACCCACATTGGACAGGTTCGCCCCGACTGAAAACGTGTGGTCATAGGTTTTTCCTTTTTCGATAAAAGGCGTGATCGTTTCAATCGGAATGCTTACCCCATCAAGTTCATAGCCGACATCGATCGGCTCATTGAGATCGACATCATCCAGGTTTTTAATTCTTATTTTGACAAAAACCGCATTGCCGAGCTCCGAAGAAGTATGCTTCCGCCCCGAGCCCGTTGGGGTAAGGATGGATTCAATCTTGAAGTCATAATTTGAAATAGATCCCTGGCATGTACCGGAGTCGGGTTTCCGTGAAATGGCCACCGCCCGCCGGCCCGGATTTCCGTTTATTCTGGCGCGAACCGAGACAAAATACGTCGAATCTTTCGACAGTCCGCTGAGAACGAAATTCGTGGAGGTAGTAGTCCCCACGGAGACCATTTCACTACCTTTCAAAACCATTACTTCATAGTCCGTCGCACCGACCGCAGCAGACCAATCCACCGAAATGTAGCTTTCGCATTGCAATGCCGACAATGTAATGGTTGGGATCCCGACGATCGTAAATGCGGCACTCACACTTTCCGCCCCGGTACTGTTTTGGATCACCTTCACTTTTGCTTTGTCTGAAACCGTGCCTGCTGGGATAGTCCATGCAAACTGCCTCAGATTCGCGGCGAGGTTACTTCCGATCGTCGTCCAGGAACCGCCGTCATTGAGACTATACTGCACGGTAAACGTACTGGTAACGTTACCATAAGCGTCCCAGCTAACCGAGAAACCATCGCCATCGCGAAGCTTCTCATTGCCGATGGGATAGGTAAGTGTAATGACATTTGGAATGACATCGTAGACTACAAAATACTCCTGAACCGGATTTTGAGCCACTGAGGTGCCTTTTACCAAAATGGTATAGTCACCTTCCGTCGGATTATTGATAATGACCTGCTCCATGTTGTTCACATGATCGGCCCCTGTTCCGGCCACGTTGTTGACTTTCGAGGGCGTTGGATCGAGTAAGCTGGGCAAAGTCGTTTTATTCCCTTTTTTTACACTCAGGTCGAGATCATGGACGAGATTTTGAGAAGACAAAACCGGTGCCGCAGGATCGTTCCAATACAGCATTACTTTTAGTTGTGCGGTGCCGGATGGTACGGAAATAGATGTGGATTTTGTTTCATCATGAACCAGTGAATCATTGACATAATGCTGACTTTCCAACATTTGCAATGGCCGGAGCAGGTTTAGCCATCCAAATCCATATTTATAATCCGGACCCTCGTTTCCTTTATCCTCCGCGCCGTTGCTGATGAGTGCTTTCATCAGTCCGTTTTTGGGATTACCACCGTGTAACTGGCGGTAACGCTGGTACAACAACGCAAGTCCGCCGGATACTGCCGGTGTCGACATGCTCGTACCGGATCCGTTGCCATACAAGTTGACCGGAATCGAAGACATGACCAGAGATCCAAAAGCTGTGATTTCAGGTTTAATGCGTCCGTCACGTACCGGCCCTTTGCTCGAACCGTTTACGATCACTCCCGGGTCGGTTGTGTAACCGACACTTATGACATTTTTGGCAGTTTGAAACCCGCTGAGGATATTCCCAAAACCTGCGGGGTAGGGACTACAAGCAATCGTTCCGCTATTCCCGGCTGCGAAAACATGCTGCAGATAAGGCATTTGAAATGCGTGCTGATCGAGAATGTAGGAATACAGGTCATACACACCAAATGTTTCGCACGTATTCACATCCCCGCCATATGAATTGTTGGTAATCACCATTCCAAAATCCTTTACATATTGAGGCGAATAAGCAAGGATATTTGAAAAATTCTGCACCACCATCGTTGTTTTCGGGGCATACCCGGCAAAACGTTCGTTCACGATACCAGCTCCGCCCAATGTTCCCATGACGTGAATACCATGCGTGCCGATGTCAAGTGCCGAACGATTGATGACACGATTATTGAAGTCGATGTGCTGCACCGGATTAGCTTCGTCGCCAACCCCAACTACCACTCCTTCGCCTGTCAGATTCCGCCCGATCGGCAGAGATGAAGCCAGCACATTTGCCCGCCCATTTACGAAAGTCCTGTTGTTAAACGGCTTGTCTTCCTGAGGTACCGCCTGCACATACTGAATGAATGGCTGGCCTGCCAGCTCATTCAACCTGGAAATTGGAACGCGCACCGCCAGGATCTGATAATCCTTATATTGGTCAGAGATGAGATCAAAAGCCTTTTCTTTCAGATTTTCGCTGATTTCACTGTACTTAAAACTCCTGGGATAACTGATCCAGACATCCACATTACCGCCGACTTTAATTGCGTGTGCCGGGATTTTTCCATTGGCAAGTCCCGGTTGCATTTTTTGTTCCGGTGAAAGTTCGATCACCGACCGTCCTTTCGTACGGGCTAATGCATTGCCCGATCCATTTCCGGTAATAGTAGCTGTGTAGGCGAAGTTGGGAATGTATTCAAGCAAGTCGATCCCTTCTTCTTTCAGTTGCCGGCGTTCATCCGCACCGGGAATTTCTTCAAACTGAATGATTACAAATGACTTTTTCGCTGAATCCGAAGTCCGGAGATTAGTACCTTTTAACTGAGCAGAAATATTCTTTTCCGGCGTAAATGCCCCACTTCGAAGCATGACTTTGTAATCCCTCCCTGACTGTGCGCGGGCAAGTGAAGTGATAAGAAGAAATAGAAAAACTAACGAGGAGAGGTTTACGCATTTCATAAATGTTACACAACTGATAAATAAGGTAATTCTATCTTATTTCTATATTAATTACAAATTAATTCATGTTTAGTTTAACCTAGAAGGAATCCTAACTACAACTAGTTTAGAATATATACGAAACTAACTGATCTTGAACCTCTGCGACCATTAACATGGGCCTACTTTCAGCATCTTCTCCGACGATCGGGAAGCGACTCTTTTGTATTTACCTGGGTACTGGATTAACTTCGCATTTTAAAAGTCGCGCAACCCGGCAAGCAATTATGGATTTATACGGATTAATCGGTTACCCTCTTACACACTCATTTTCCAAGCGATATTTCACAGATAAGTTTGTCAGAGAGAAAATAAAGGAAAGTAGTTACGAGCTTTTTGAGATGAAATCGCTGGAAGAATTGCCTGCGCTTTTAAAAAGAAAAACCGATCTCAAAGGCTTGAATGTGACCATTCCATATAAAAAAGACGTAATCGCATATCTGGATGACCTCGATGATGCCTCGGCTGAACGAATCGGTGCTGTGAACACGATCAAAATTTATGCGGATGGCAGCACGAAAGGATTTAATACCGATTATTACGGGTTTCGTCAGTCACTTGTAGAATGGCTCGACCGCCGCGGAGAAGTTTGTACGAATTTCAAGGCCCTGGTTTTAGGAAATGGCGGTGCGGCAAAAGCAGTACTAGTTGCTTTGCAGGATCTGCACGTGGACTATGCGCTCGTTTCCCGCCAGAAAAGCGACGATTCCATTCTTTACGAGGAATTGTCGCAAGAAGTAATGAATGAGCATCTTCTGATCATTAACACAACGCCGCTGGGTACATTTCCCAATGTTGAGGAGTGCCCGGCACTTCCCTATGATCTGATCACAAAAAAGCATTTCCTCTACGATCTGGTGTATAACCCGGCCGAAACTCTTTTTCTGAAAAACGGGACTGCAAAAGGAGCTGTAACTCAGAATGGATTGAAAATGTTGCAGTTACAAGCCGAGAAAGCCTGGGAAATCTGGACTACGGAGGAAAATTTATGGAGCGTTTAGTCTTTTGAGTAAAAAGTCCAGAGATCGTTCTGCACCTTTTCCGAGCCGGTCAATGTACCTTTTGGTCGCGGCGCAGCTACTCCATTTCCGATTTTCTGAATGTTCTGGCATCTCCGGATTTCGTCCCACAAACCGGAGTCTAAAAATGCATTAATGACCGCAGCGCCACCTTCCACGAATACCGATTGTATTTTTCGCTGGTGCAAACCTGTCAGCAGCTGCTCGATCTCATTCATCCGCGGCTCTACTTTCATATAAGCAATGGATCCCGGGTTTCCATAACGTTCCGGCTCCGAGGTCATAGCTGTTTGCTCCCTGAAATTCACAACTACGAGTGGCTGCGTCCCGTCGAACAGATTGAGCGTTTTCGGTAGCTTCAAATGCCTGTCGAGAACCACTCTTACTGGATTTTTTCCTGACCAATGCCGCACATTTAATCGCGGATTGTCCATTAATGCTGTTTTGTATCCCACTAAAATGGCGTCTTCTTCCGTCCGCCACCGATGTACCCGCACATTGGATAACGGATCGCTGATCCGTACCGGCGGTCCCTGCGCATGGCCAAGAAATCCATCGGCGGTTTCAGCCCATTTCAGGATCACATAAGGTCTTTGCTTTTTCATAGCGGTAAAAAACCTTTTGTTCAACTCCAGACCTTCCTCCGCAAGCAGCCCCGTTTGCACCTCGATTCCCGCCTCGGCCATGCGTTTCATTCCCGTTCCCGAAACCAGCGGGTTTGGATCCGTATTGCAAATCACTACTTTTCTAAGACGTTTTTTTATCAGGAGATCGGCGCAGGGTGGTGTTTTTCCGTAGTGAGAACATGGTTCCAGCGTAACATACGCCGTAGCATTGGATAACAAATGCGCATTTCCCCGCTCCTCCGCATCTTTAACAGCCCAGACCTCGGCGTGCGGCCCGCCATAGGCACGGTGCCAGCCTTCGCCGATCATCATTCCGTCACTCACGATCACACAGCCCACCATCGGATTAGGGCTTACATTGCCGCGGCCGTAAGCTGCGAGCTGCAGTGCCCGTGTCATCCATTGCATGTCTGTCTCCATGCGGTAAAAATACAAACCTCCTTTTAAAGTCAGCTTTCGCGAGTTGGCATTATTTGCTAACTTTCCGACATTGGAATCAAAATCATTGAAAATGACTTCGGCACGCCAGCTTTATTTATACATTACTAAAAAGATTCAAGTATATCCCGAAAAAGAGGCCCAGGCGATCGCATTTATGCTGCTTGAGCATTATATGAGAATTCGAAATATCGACGTGCTGGTGGATCGCCCGATCCCTGAAAATACCGCACAGCCGGACTGGGATAACATCATTCAACGATTGAACGATAACGAACCCGTGCAGCACATCATCGGCTCCACGGAATTTTGCGGACTCGAATTCCGGGTTTCTTCATCGGTTTTAATCCCCCGCCCGGAGACTGAAGAACTGGTGAGAATGGTAACACGCGATTATGCCGAGCCGGAAAAAAACATTTCTATCCTGGATATCGGGACTGGTAGCGGCTGCATCGCAATCGTTTTGGCACGTTTCCTGCCACATGTATCCGTACATGCGTGGGACGTTTCGGATGAGGCGCTGGAAGTAGCCAGAGAAAACGCCCGCCAGCTGATCGCCGATGTAACTTTTGCCAAACAGGATATGCTTAATGTAACATTTCCATTGCCTGGTAACGTCATTCAGTTTGATTGCCTTGTAAGTAATCCACCTTACGTTACCTATTCGGAGGCAGAGCATATGCGGCCGAATGTATTGCGTTTTGAACCACACGAAGCTCTTTTTGTAGAAGACAATGATCCGTTGCTATTCTACAAAGCAATCGCCGATTTCGGGATACACCACCTGAAACACGAAGGAAAATGCTACGTGGAGATCAACGAGCATTTCGGGGCGGAAACAAAAACGGTTTTTGAAGAACGAAAATATACGAATGTGGAAATCCTGCGGGACATTCACGGGAAGGATCGGTTTGTGAGAGCAGTTTGGGAGTGATAATCCCAGCCCCCTGGTTCCCCAGGCCTCGGTTTCGGCTTCCCCGGCCCCTCGATTTCTTCTCCCCCGACCCCTAATGGGGAGAAAATAAATGAATGTCTCCCCTTTAGGGGTCGGGGGAAATAGGAGAATCCCGGAAGAAAACCCACATTTACATCAACGAAATCAATGTATATAGAAAAAATAAAGGAAGTACTGGATGAGATGGGGAAAGTAGTGGTGGGGCAGGACAAGCTGCTGAACCGGCTGCTGATCGGACTCTTTACCGGTGGTCATATTTTGCTGGAAGGTGTGCCTGGACTTGCCAAGACTTTGACAATCAATGTAATGGCCAAAGTACTCCACCTCGAATTTAAACGCATCCAATTTACTCCCGACCTATTGCCCGCCGATTTGATCGGTACGATGATCTATAAACCGAAAATCGGTGATTATGAGGTAAAAAAAGGGCCGATTTTCTCGAATCTGATCCTGGCGGATGAAGTGAACCGCTCGCCAGCCAAAGTGCAGTCGGCATTGCTGGAAGCGATGCAGGAAAAGCAGGTTACCATTGGCGACGAAACTTATTTGCTCGACCGGCCCTTTGTAGTTCTGGCTACTCAAAACCCTGTGGAGCAGGAAGGTACGTATCCATTACCGGAAGCCCAGATCGATCGGTTTATGATGAAAGTCTACGTCGATTACCTTGACAAAGCGAAAGAACTGGAAGTAATGCGCCGGATGTCCGACATCAATTACGAATACAAGATCAGGCCGATTTTAAATAAAGAAGATATTTTCGCGATCCGGGATAATGTGAACAAAGTCAATATCTCCGACACGCTCGAACGCTACATTATTGAACTCGTTTTTGCTACCCGCCGGCCTCTCGACTATGGCCTGCGTGAGGAAGCCCGTTACATTCAGTTTGGGGTATCGCCGCGTGCGACCATTTACCTGAATCGCGCCGCGAAAGCGCTGGCTTATCTGGAAGGCAGGGATTACGTTTTGCCGGAAGATATCAAGGAACTCGCGCCGGACATTATGAACCACCGGATCCTTCTGAACTACGAAGCCGAAGCCGACGGAGTGCGTACGATGACGATCATTGATTCCATTCTCCGAAAGGTAGCGATCGGTTAATTCAGGGTACCGGATCATGACCGTGCCCACCCCATGGATGGCAGCGAGACAAGCGTTTCAGCCCCATCCAGCCCCCTTTTACAGCCCCGTATTTTTGCACCGCCTCCACCATATACTGTGAACAGGTAGGGGTGTAACGACAGGAATTTGGCAGGTAAGGCGACAATACTCCCTGGTAAATCCGCACAAGTCCGATGAGTAAAAATTTCATTTCGCGTCTTGTCTCAAAGTAGTATATTTGACAATTAACATCCAATGCATGATTTCGTATATCCTCTGGGACGCCAGTCCCGAAATCTTTACAATTCCTGAATTTCTTGGTTTTGGCCCTCTCCCGGTTCGCTGGTATGGACTTTTGTTCGCCGCCGGCTTTCTGGTTGGTCAGCAAATTATGATCTATATTTTCAAGAAGGAAGGAAAAAGCCTTGAAGATATCGATTCCTTGACTTTGTACATGGTTTTATCAACGGTAATCGGTGCCAGGGTCGGCCATTTTCTCTTTTACGAACCAGAGGTCCTTTTTCGCAACCCAATGGAAGTGATACTTCCACCCTACGCCGGTCTGGCAAGTCATGGCGCCGTTGTGGGCATTATCCTTGGTCTCTGGCTTTATTCCCGTTCCCGCAAATCCTCTGGTCAGACATTCTTCTGGGTAGCCGACCGCATGGTGATTGTGATTGCGTTAGCCGGCGCATTCATTCGCTTTGGAAATTTAATGAATTCTGAGATTGTTGGAAAACCCACCGATGTGCCCTGGGGCTTTATCTTTATGCAAAATACTGAATTCCGACAGATCCCGAGGCACCCGGCACAGCTCTACGAATCCATTTCCTGCTTCATCCTGACGTTTGTTTTATTCTGGATCTGGAACAGATACAAAGCAGCGACGCCTCGCGGACTGATGGTCGGAGTATTCTTCGTCTGGGTATTTACATTACGCTTCCTTTATGAGTTCCTGAAGGAAAACCAGGAGGCATTTGAAGCTAATTACGCTTTAAATATGGGGCAATTCCTGAGTATACCGGTTGTGCTGCTTGGTATTTACTTCATTATCAAATCGCGGAATTCACCTTTGCAACGGCCTGCCTGATAAACCGTCTCCACCATTAAGTAGTTATCTTTCAGTTCTTTGTTTTAATCTGATAAAGTTTCATTTGAACCATTTACCAAGAACCGTAAGATGAAAACGTCATTGATTTTTACATTCTTTCTTGCCGCTTCTCTGGTGCTGAGTGGCTGCGGAAATAAACAGGAAGAAACAGAAACTGAAGAAGAAGCCAGCGAAAAAAGTCCGGCTGACGCGTTGCAGGCATTTGCGGACAAAGCCAAAGAAATGGGTAACCGTGAAGCTGTCGATCCCGTGGATTTTCGAAAGTTGAAGGAGATATTGCCGGAAGAATTGAGCGGGCTAAAACGGACTGAATCAACGGGCGAAAAATCCGGGGCAATGGGATTTACCGTTTCTACTGCCGAAGGTAAGTATCGGGGCAATAGTGACGAATCCATTGACGTCGAAATCATAGATACTGGCGGTATTGCAGGCGTGTCAACCATGGCGCTGGCGGCGTGGTCTATGGCGGATATTGACAAAGAAACGACTACTGGCTACGAAAAAACGACTAAGATCGACGGTTACAAAGCTTTTGAAAAATACAACAATGAGAGTAAATCCGGCGAGATCAATGTCCTCGTAGGTGATCGCTACCTCGTTAATATTGAAGGAAATAATGTCTCTATTGATCAGATCAAGGGTATTCTCAAAGAAATCGATCTGTCTGAACTCGCAGCACTGAAATAGCTGCTAATGCATTCAAACAAAAACCAGAAACTTGCGGGCTTCTGGTTTTTTGTTTTAAGGAAGTATTCTGATTTAAATGCGGATCAGACCGTAGCGAAATCTACCTTTTCACGGAGGATCTGTTTTGCTTTAACCAACTGATTTTTAACTGTATTCTTCGAAATTCGAAGAAATTCAGCTATCTCCTGATATGATTTTCCTTCTTCAATATTCAATTTCAATATCAACTTCCTTTTGATGGATAACGAGTCCACCGCAGTTTGCACCAGGCTCAATCTTCTCTCATTTTCCTCCTTTTCATCTTCGGCCGCTACCCGGATGTTTTCCATATAAAGTTTGCGCAGCTGCTCACTTTTCTCCACTTTTTTGAAGTAATCAAATGCCATATTCCGAAGGCATGTGAACAGGTAGGAGTTGAAATTGTGATCAGGCTTGATCTGCGCCCGTTTTACCCAAATTTTGATGAATACATCCTGCACCATATTCTCCGCTTCTTCCTCGTCTTTCAGCAAAGAAACAGTAAATCTCAAAGCAGGATTTTTATAATAATTATACAGTTCCGCGAAGGCCGATTCATCGCCTTGCGTAACTCTTCTCAGGGTATTTTCATCAGGGTAGATCACGGTGGTAGAGGTTTACTTATACAAAAAGGGTTTGGAATCGCTACTAAAAATTTAATTGTACAAAACCGGGAAGTAGCAACTGAAAATTTTGCTGAAAAATTAATCCGCGGTGTTTTCTATCGAGTGACGTTGTAAAAAGGTTGATAAAGCTACATCTTCCTTTTTGATTTGAAATCGCAACTTGCGTAAAATTATCTTCATTTTGCGCAAACCCAACCGATTTAACATTCACTTGATCGACCGTTGACATCTACTTCATTTTCAGTATTTCGCCTGACGTAAAGTCTTTGGTTAGGCGTCACTTTCAACCGTAACCAACAAACATTTTCAGGGCGATAGTCTGCCTCAACTTCTTCCGAGTATTATAGTCCAGTTAATATCAGTCAGCAACCACGATTTCTAATCCGGTCTCATGGATCAAAGCCGCATCATTCAAATTCTAGAAAAAATCACTACCGTAAACATCGCTGTATATGGCGATTTTTGCCTGGATTCGTATTGGATCATGGACAACCGTGGCTCCGAAATTTCCATTGAAACCGGACTCTGGACCGAAACTGTTGCGGGGCATTACCATTCACCCGGCGGTGCGGGCAATGTAGTCGCAAATCTTTCCGCACTGAAACCGGCAGGCATTAAAGTAATCGGCGCCATCGGAAATGATATGCAGGGGAGAGAATTAACAACCCAGCTGCAGCAGCTTGGTGCGGATACTTCTTCATTATTCATCCAAAACGAGAATTTCAGTACTTATAATTACCTCAAAAGATTGGTCGAGGGAAAGGAGCAGCCGCGGGTGGACTTTGGTGTATATAATGAAAGAAGCATTGAAACGGACCAAAAACTGCTGGCAGCACTGGAAAATGCATTAAAAGAATGCGATGCCCTGATTTTCAACCAGCAGGTAACCGGAAGCATTAATAATGAGTTTTTTATAGATGAGTCGAACAGGCTTTTTGCAAAGTATAGTGACAAAATCGTCATGCTCGATTCGCGCCATTTTAATGATCGCTTTGAAAATACCTTTTTAAAAGCAAATGACAGAGAAATTGCCTCTCTGACCGGTTTGAAGGTGAGTCCGGACGATAGCATTTCGGTTTCGGAGGTCGAAAAATATGGTCAGCAGATTTTTGAAAAATATAACAAACCCGTTTTCGTGACCTGCGGGGAAAGAGGAATTGTTGTTTTTGACCAAACCGGAAATCACGAAATCCTTGGCCTGCAATTAAAGAGCAAACTGGATACAGTCGGCGCCGGCGATACCGCGATCAGCGCCATTACACTTTGCCTGGCGGCGGGTATCGGGCCTGAGGACTCGGCCCGGTTTGCGAATTTCGCGGCTGCGGTGACGGTACAGAAACTCTTTACAACAGGTACTGCAAACCCCGAAGAAATCCTCCAGATCAGCAAAGAACCCGACTTTATTTACAATGCGGACCTGGCCGATAATGAGCGGAGTGCCGTGTTTGTCCCCGAAACTGATTTCGAACTTTGCGCACCGGAAGTACTGGAAAAGCTGGGACATATACGTTATGCCGTTTTCGACCATGACGGAACGATCAGTTCGCTGCGGCAAGGCTGGGAAGAAATTATGGAGCCGGTGATGATGAAGGCGATTTTGGGCGAACAATACGAGACGATCGACCCGGGTAATTTTCATAAGATCCTGGCCGAGGTGAAACAGTTTATTCACAAAACCACGGGCATTCAGACGATCTATCAAATGGAAGGATTGGTTAATCTGGTTCGCGAGTTCGGATACGTCCCTGAGGAACAGATCCTGGACAAATTCCAATACAAAGAACTGTACAATGATGGCTTAATGGAGATGGTGAACAAGCGAATGGAGCGGCTTGCAAACGGCGAACTTAGCCAGGAAGATTACACATTGAAAGGCGCAGTGGCCTTTTTGCATGAGATGAAAGATCGGGGCGTTACCATGTACCTGGCCAGCGGCACCGATGTGGATGATGTGAAAAATGAGGCTGAAATGCTGGGATATGCCCATCTGTTCGACGGTGGCATTTATGGGGCATTGAAGGATTATACCAAGTTTTCAAAAAAGATGATCATCGAAAAGATCATTAGGGATAACAATTTGCAGGGTAAAGAACTCGCCGTTTTTGGGGATGGCCCGGACGAAATACGCGAGGGAAGACGGGCAGGCGGCATTTCGGTGGGCATTACCAGCAACGAAGTTCAGCGTTTCGGGCATAATCCGTCGAAACGCCCCCGGTTGGTAAAAGCGGGCGCGCAACTCCTGATCCCTGATTTTTCACAACACAAAAAACTGATAAGCCTGCTATTCCAGGAAAGTGTAAACTACGCCAACGCATGAAACCGCGGCACGTAAAGTCCGGCACATTCCACATTTTACTTCTCACCCTCCTCGCTTTCTCATGCAAGACTGATAAGAATGTCGATACTGAAAATGCATTTTATCAGGATAAACCATTCTTGCAGGAATACCACGATGCTTATGTAGTAGGCACAAATGCAGGTGAGAATGAAGTAAGAAAGATTCTGGCTGACAGAAATTCGAACATTTGGATCGCGACTGCTGCGGGTATTTTTAAGAAAACGAAGGATTCAAGAAATTGGATAAAAGTCATTGCCGGTGAAAACGATGGACCTGCATTCGCAGTCGCGGAAGATCCGAAAGGTAACATCTGGCTGGGCACCTGGAATGGCCTCTACAAGGTTACGAATGACATTCCGGAGAAAGTCTCCGGCCCGAAAAGTCCCGTTTCCGCCATTTGTGCAACTACTAAAGGCATATATATACTTGGCCCAAACGGTTTCTGGATTGATTCAGGTAAAGGTTTTATTAAACAAAACACCACGATTGCCAAATCCGTCCGCGATGTAATTTCTGATAAAAACCGTGGGCTATGGATTGCTACGGATGTTGGATTGTACCACTGGACTGAAAAAGAAACAACGCATCAGTACAAAACAGACGCATTGATCAGCGCGTATGCAAAAGGTCTGGCATTGGATCAGACAGGAAACCTGTGGATTGGCGGACTTGGCGGTGTTACCATTCAGAATTCAGGGAAAAAGGAGAAAGAATTGAGACCGATTGAGGGGATACCATCAACTTATGTTACCGCGGTTCGGCAGGCACCGGATAGTTCCATGTGGGTGGGCACGCAGGCGGGAATTGTGCGGTTTCAACCCGACGGTACGCATTCGCTGCTTTTTTCGCGACGCTGGCTGATGGATGATCAGGTCAACAGCATTGCATTTGATCACGAAGGAACTGCCTGGATCGCGACGCCGCAGGGTGTGAGCGCGATCAGGAAACGGAAAATGTCACTCGCGCAGAAGAATGACTTTTTCTTTGATATATTAATGAAACGTCACATTCGCGCACCCTGGATCGCGGGTCAGGCGCATTTGAAAACGCCTGGCGATACAACGTCGTGGGAGCCGGAGGACGACGATAACGACGGTGAATACACGGGAAATTATCTGGCGATGGAAAGTTTCAGATACGCCGCAACCAAAGATCCCATTGCCCGCGAGAATGCAAAAAAGGCATTTGGTTTTTTGAAATTATTACAGGAAGTAACGGGTACCGACGGTTTTTTTGCAAGAACCATCATTCCCGCCGACTGGACGCACATGCACGATGGGAACCGGGTGTTTACCGAGCGTGAAAAGGCAGATGAACTCGTGAAAGAACCTCGTTTCAAGCCCGTGGAGGTTCGCTGGCACAAGTCCAAAGATGGCAAATGGCTTTGGAAAGGCGATACCAGCAGCGATGAAATGTGTGGGCATATGTTCGGATACTACTTCTATTATAGTCTGGTAGCCGACGAAGCAGAGAAGAAAGTCATTGCCGCACACGTCGCTAAGATTGTGGATCACCTGATGAAAAATGACCTGAACCTGGTGGACGTAGACGGTACGCATACACGCTGGTCGGTTTGGTCGCCGGACAAGTTAAACCGCGATCCCGAATGGCTGCCCGACCGCAACCAGAACTCCATGGAAATGCTCGCATTTGTGAAGCTCGCGCATTTTATAACCGGTAATGAAAAGTACCAGAAAGAATACCTGCGCCTGATTGAAAAAGAGCATTACCTCGAAAACATGAAAGAAGTTACCAGCCAAAATCCCGCCTGGCTGATCTATTTCGATGTGGTTTTGCAGGCCTACCTCTACCCTATTCTGATCAACTGTGAAAAAGATCCGGAACGGTTGAAATTCTACAGAACGCATTTGGAAGAATGGTTTACCCACCGCAAAGACGACCATAATCCGCTCATTAATTTCATTTATAATTATTGCTTGAATAAAAAATCCGAGCTCCGGAATTCGGTCGATTTTCTGATTGATACACCTCTCGATCTGGTTGACTGGCCGATTGATCACCGGAAACGGGAAGACATTCAGGTGGTACGCACGCCGGTTTTGGAAGATGAGCAGGTGAATGCATTACAACCCGCAAGCCTACGCATGACGGTGCGCTGGGATAAAAATCCGTGGACACTGGCTGGCGGCAATCCGCAGGTGGAACGCGAACCCGTTTTCTGGCTGCTGCCCTACTGGATGGGGAGATACCTCGGCATGATTTCCAAATAATAAGTACTCATCAAACCAAGAATTATGAAGCGATTACTGCTAACTTTTGCAATCAACATTTTATTGCTAGTCATGAATGAAACACTTGCGCAAAGCGGCGAAACGTATGCCGAAAAACTGGGCTGGCCGAAAGGTTCCAAAGTGGTAATCTTCCATGTGGACGATGCAGGTATGTCGTATTCTTCCAATGAGGGGGCCAAAAAATCCATTCATGATGGCATTGCAACTTCCTGTAGCATTATGATGCCTTGTCCGTGGGCTGCCAGTTTTACCAAATATGCGATCGCAAACCCGAAAATGGACGCGGGACTTCACCTCACATTGACGTCGGAATGGCAGGATTACCGCTGGCCGCCGCTGAGTGGCATTCCCAATTCTCCCGGCCTGGTGGATCACGAGAGCTGTATGTGGCACACCGTGGAGCAGGTAATCAAACACGCCAGCGCCGATGAGGTGGAAAAAGAGATCCGCGCGCAACTCGACCGTGCATTGAAACTCGGGTTAAAACCGACGCACATGGATTCGCACATGGGCACCTTGTTCGCGCACATGCCTTACCTCGAACGGTACATTAAAGTAGGTGTCGAATTTGGCATTCCGGTCATGTTTCCAGGAGGTAATAACAAGCTTTTGAAGGAGTCGCTCAATAATCCATTGATCAAAAAACTGAAAGCCGAGGGTAAATGGAAAGAAGGAATGGAGCTTCCGGAGCCAGCCATTACAAAGGAATCCGGCGCAGTCGGACAGAAGATCTGGGCCGCAGGTCTGCCGGTTTTAGATGACCTGCACACGATCAGCGGCGACTGGAAACCAGAAGGAACGGACATTACCCCTGAAAAATGGGGAAAATATAAAGCGCAGAAATTCAAGGAAACGCTGACCAACATGCAGCCGGGTGTGGCGATGCTCATCGTCCACAGCAGTGATATTACGGACGAATTCAAACACATCAGCGCATCGGGCGGGTCACGTTATGCCGATATGCTCTCGGTACTTGACCCGGATTTAAAGAAATTCATCCAAACCGAAGGCATCATCCTGACTACCTGGAAAGAACTATTGGAACGGAGAAAAAAAGTGAATTGAAATGATAAAAAAGCTGGTATTGACGATAGCCGGAAATTTAATTTTTCAGGTATTCACATTAGCTCAAAATGCGGCTGTCAAACAAGAACTATTCATATTCCCACACCAGGAAAAACATGTGCATGGGAGCAGCATTGTCAGTCTACCTAATGGAGACTTTCTGACAGCGTGGTTTCAAGGCAGCGGCGAGCGCACGGAAGACGATGTGCTGATTATGGGAGCAAGGTTAAAAAAGGGTGAATCGAAATGGAGTGAGCCGTTTTTAATGGCGGATACTCCGCATATTCCGGATTGCAACCCGGTGTTGTTTTTGAATGCCGGGGGGAAGTTGTTTCTGGTTTGGATTGCGGTTCAGGCGAATCTTTGGGAACAATCTATTTTGCGTTTTAAAACATCGGTTGATTATACTAAAAGCGGCGCGCCGGTTTGGAACTGGCAGGATAACATTCTGCTGAAACCGGATAAAAGTTTTGCAGAGGAAGTCGAAAAGAAATTCAAAGACCTCCCGGAATATAGTGCCGGCTGGGCTGGGTATGCTCCGAAATATGACGATATGGTCATTGAAGCGAGCAAGGATGTGCCGAAACGCAGCATTGGCTGGATGACACGGATCAAACCGCTTTTACTGGAAAAGGGCAGAATTGTGCTGCCGCTTTATTCAGATGGTTTTAATTTCTCTATTACAGCGATATCAGACGATCATGGTGCAACCTGGCGGCCAGGTTTGCCGATTGTTGGTCGGGGACCTATTCAACCTGCAATCATCAGGAAGAAGAATGGCGATTTGGTTGCTTTCATGCGTGATAGTGGCGATGAACCTACAAGGGTACACGTGAGCGAATCTTCCGACAACGGGGAAAGCTGGAAAGCAACTCAAAAGACAGATATTCCAAACACTGCAAGTGTGGAGTTGCTCGCTCTGAAAGACGGAAGGTGGGCATTTCTTGGAAATGATATTGATAATGGGAGATATCAGCTCAGTTTGCGAATATCAGACGACGAAGGCAAAACGTGGAAATGGAAACTGTTTCTGGAAAACGATTTGTCGAAAAAAGGCGGATATTCTTATCCGTCACTGATCCAGACTACGGACGGAATGCTCCATATGACCTACTCACATCATCCCGAAAAAGGGAAAAAATCGATTAAATATGTGGTCGTCGATCCCACAAAAGTGCCAAAATCTTAAACCCTAATTTTAATGCAAAAGACAAGAAAATCACTCCTTTTATTGACATTACTGACTGTTATGCTTTGCACTACAATGGCATTTGGGCAGTCCGTGTACAAAGACAAGCCTTATTTACAGGATTACAGTATCAAATTTTATTCGGACACGATCCAGGTAAAGGTAACCCATGTAGCCGCGGACCGGAATGGGAAAATACAAATATTGACGAAGGAAGGTTTGCACCAGGTTCACGACGGTCAGTTTCTATATCCCGGTACCATCGCAGCTGACAATTCATACCGTTTTTTGAAATACAAAAAAATTACCGCGCTCACCTCCTACGAGAATCAATTGACCTGTCTCACGGATTCGGTGGTGATGAGCAATGCCTGGGCTGGTACTTTATTTTCAAAACATAATCTTCCGAATGCTCAACTATTTGCAGGTGGAAAGGATTTTACTTTTCTTGTTTCGGACGGTAAGTCGCTGCAACTCATCAAAAAATCAGAAAGTCTGTGGACTGGGAAGCTCGACGGGGATGATATTTTGGGACTTACATTTCAGAGTAATGCCGATCAATTCTGGATTCTTGGGAAAAAATCGGTTTATAGTTTTTCGGTAAAAGATAAAAAATTGACCAAAAAACTGGACGGCCAGAATTTCACATGTTTTGATGTGGCTGAAAAAGGATCGAGGATCGTCATTGGTACCACAGACGGATATTTGTCATTTGACATTCAGTCGGGCAAAGCCGGCACCATTCAGAAAAAACTGCCGGTGACCAACATTACTTCGGTGAAGGAAATCCATGGTAAAATTTGGTTCGGATCGGACCAGGGTGCATTTGCATTGCGGGGTGATGGTAAATACGATTACTATTTCGGGGAGCGCTGGCTGCCAGGAAACAAGGTTATCGACATCACAGCCGGACCCAAAAATTCAGCATTAATATTGACTAACAGAGGTTTAAGTCAAATCGTGTTCAAAAGCATGACACTTGAAGATAAGGCAATGCTTTTCGAGGATCAGGTCAGGAAAAGACATATCCGCAATGGATTTAATGCAGCTTTGGTAAGAATGGACCACGGAAATCTGGCGACGGGCTATATGGAGGATTCGGATAATGATGGATTGTGGACGTCGATGTATTTGGGTGGAGAAATTTTCAGATATGCGATTACGAAAGATCCGGAGGCACTTCAAAACTGCCGCGAATCACTGGATGCGATGGAACGACTTTACACGGTGAACCCGGTTGCAGGATTTCCGGCGAGATCTTTCGAGCGATCGGGACATATAAAAGAGTTGCACGATCATGAACGCTGGCAGCATTCTCCCGAAAAGGAATGGGACTGGAAATCGACCACGAGCAGCGACGAAGTGATCGGCCACATTTTCGCATTTGGAGCGATGGCTGAGCTGGTTAGTGATCCGGTTATGAAAAACAAAGCCATTATGCTCATCGATACGGTGATGTCACATATTGTTAAAAATGACATGTACCTGATCGACTACGACGGTAAACCTACCATGTGGGGCAAATGGAACCCTGCGTATGTGAATTCATTTCCAACGAATGTCGGTGACCGAAAACTGAACTCGTCGAATATTGTGGCTATGCTGCAGACGGCCTATCATTTTACCAAAAAGGAAAAATACAAGGCAAAAGCATTCGAGCTGATGACCAAATACGGCTACCTCGAAAACATGATGCGCACGATGAAAGAAATCGGGAAAGCGCCGGAAAATGCAGATGAGCACGCAAAGCATATGTCCGACGGCTGGAATCATTCCGATGACGAAATGTACTTTCTGGGATATTGGGGCCTTTACCGATATGCATTTAATGATACTTTGAAAGCAAAATACAAAGCCCAGATCCTGGATCACTGGCGAGCTGAACGGCCGGAAAAAGAAGGTGCGTGGAATATTTTCACGGCATTGACCGGCACGAAAGAATTCGATCTGGAAGAGGCGGTCTGGTATTTACAGGAGCATCCGCTGGATTTGGTGGATTGGGTGATTAAAAACAGCCATCGGAAAGACATTGAACTGCTCGAACCCAACTTTCGCAAACAAGCTACAAAAGAGGTACTTCCCCCTGACGAACGTCCCGTGCAACGCCATAATGGCAATATGTTTTCGTTGGATCGAAATGGCGGAAATGGAACTTCGGAGCACAGTGCGGGGGATATCTGGCTGCTGCCTTACTGGATGGGAAGATACCTCGGCGTGATCAGCGCACCCGTCAAGTGAACCGTTTTTTACTACTACTCACTCTTTTAACAGCCTGTCGATCACAGTACATGACCGAAGAAAAACAGCTAACGAACGATCTCAGCTACCATCACGATCTGGACAATAACGATAATTTTTCACCAGACGGGAAATGGCTGGTTTACGATACGAGAACGGATGACGGAGGAATTGCAGAGTCTTCCCGGATTGAAAGGGTAAATGTTGAAAGTGGTAAAAAGGAGGTTTTATTTAAGATAAAAAACAATGGAGTATGGGGCCCGGGAGCAGGCGCGGTGAGTTATAGTCCGAAAGAAAACAAAGTTGTTTTTATTCACGGACTTTCAAATAGCTCAAAAGAAAATCCCTACCAGCAATGGCGGCGAACGGGTGTGATCATCGATGATTCCCAGCCTAACAAGCCGATTTATATGGACGCCCGAGATTTGAATCCTCCATTTACTCCCGGCGCATTACGCGGCGGAACACATCGTCATGAATGGAGCGGCGATGGAAATTGGATCGGTTTTACTTACAACGATGCAATATTAAAGGCATTGGAAGATTCAACCGGCGAAAAGAAAAACTTGCGTACCATTGGGGTTTCAAAAAAAATGCGGCCTGTTATTGTTGATAAAAATACTGAAAATGTCAGCGGGGAATGGCTTAGTGCACTGGTGGTGAGAGTAGTGCCAAATCCAGCTCCTGGCAGCGACGAAATTAGTCACGCTGCAAGTGATAGTTGGGTAGGAACGAATGGCTATATCGCAGAAAAAGGAACAAGGCAAATCGCACGGGCATTTCTTGGAACTGTAAAAGGTAAAAACGGCAAAGACGTGCCCGAGGTTTTCATCGTTGACATTCCAGATGATATTACCCAGCCCGGGCCACTCGGGCCGCTGGAAGGAACCGACGATGATTTTCCAATGCCACCCAAAGGAGCTTTTCAAAAACGGTTGACTTTCACAGCAAACACCGAGCACCCCGGCTGTTCTGGCATTGTGAGATCTTCGCCCGATGGTACTTCACTCGCATTTCTTGCCAAAGATGAAAAAGGCGTTTCTCAGCTATTCACCATTTCACCAAATGGCGGAAAACCGCGACAAATCACGGAGTACGATTCAGATTTGACTGGTAATGTAAGGTGGCATCCCGGCGGAAAGCATTTGAGCTATATTTTTGAGGGAAGTATAGTGTTGTGTGAAGTGTCAGAAAACCCGTTTTCTAATAGATTGCGAATATTGACCAGCCCAACTGACGCAGCTCCGTCTAATTTGGTTTGGTCGCCGGATGGAGAAAGGCTTGCTTTCAATCGTTTGGTTAAATCTCACGAAAGCGATCTCGCGACGCAGCAGATTTTTATTTTGAAAGTAGAAATTTGAGCTGAACAGTGCTTCGCTAATGGGTTTCTTGATTGCATGTGACAAGGTAAATTTCTATTTTTGATTGCATTTCAACTTCAATACTATGGAAACATTCATTGTGCAACCTAAAAATCAGTACGAAAAAAGAGCGTTAAAAGCATTTTTTAAAGCACTTGATCTTCCCTTCAAAACAGAAGATCGTTCTGAAAGCATTTATAATCCAGAATTTGTCGCAAAAATAAAGCGTGGCGATGAAGACGTGAAGGCCGGACGTACGGTTAAAGTCGATTTGGATGATATATGGAAATAGAGCTCACTACTGATGCACTCGAAGATTTAAAATATTGGAAGAAGACAGGGAACAACAAAATCCTCAAAAGAATTAAGCAATTACTTGCAAATATTGAGGTTACACCATTTGACGGAATCGGAAAACCGGAACCACTTAAAGAAAACCTTAGCGGGAAATGGTCGAGAAGAATTGACCGCGAACACAGAATTATCTACACGATTTCCTCTCAAAAAATCATCATATACTCTCTCAAAGGCCACTACAACTAATTGGTTTTAGTGATTTGCTTAAACCTCTATTGGATTCCTTTCCTACTGTAAGGGAAAATTACGATTGATTGCGTCTTCTGTTTACTCTATAATTTGTAAATCAATCAATCGAATCAATGATACAAACCATGCGTTGGTTCGGGCCGAATGATCCCGTTTCTTTAATGGATATTCGTCAGGCCGGATGCAGCGGCATTGTCAGCGCACTTCACCAGATTCCGGTTGGGGAGATATGGACGATTGAGGCGATCGAGGAGAGAAAACAACTCATTGAAGCTGAAAATGAACAATTTACAAAGCTGGATTGGCTAGTCGTAGAAAGTCTTCCGGTTCATGAGGACATTAAAAAGGGCCTTCCTTCGCGGGACATTTACACTGAAAACTACAAAATCTCGCTTCAAAATCTTGCCAAATGCGGCATAAAAACGGTTTGCTACAACTTCATGCCGGTACTCGACTGGTCGCGCACCGCCTTGGATTATACGCTTTCCGAGGGGCAGAAAACGTTGCGGTTTGTATGGGAGGATTTCGCCATTTTTGATCTGTACATTCTCCAAAGGCCAGGGGCTGTCAATGATTATGACGAGGGTATTCAGGAATCTGCTCTGAAGAAATTAAATGGGATGTCGCCGGAAGAAATCGGGGTACTTACTAACACAGTACTTCTTGGTTTGCCCGGCTCGGAGGAGGCTTTTGAACTTACTAATTTTCAAAATCTTCTCAACAATTACTCCGAAATCGGTGATAAAGAGCTGCGCGAGAACCTGTATTATTTCATTCGTCAAATTGCGCCGGTTGCACAGGAATTAGGCATTAACCTTTGCATTCATCCCGATGATCCTCCAAAATCCCTGCTCGGATTGCCACGGGTGGTGAGTACCGAATCGGACCTGAAACAATTGCTGGAAGCTTGTGATGTTCGGGCAAATGGGATTACCTTTTGCACCGGTTCTCTGGGAGTCCGGGCGGATAATGACCTTCCTGGAATGGTGCGTCGATTGGGCGACCGCATTCACTTCGTGCATTTGAGAACGACAAAAAGAGAAATTGATTCTGAGGGTAATCACACAAATAATTTTCACGAAGCCCCGCATCTCGACGGCGATGTGGATATGTATGAAGTTGTGAAAGCATTTGTGCTGGAAGAACAACGGAGAAAACATGAGAATTACGCGGATCAATCACTCCCCATGCGACCGGATCACGGATTTCAAATGCTGGACGATTTGCAAAAAAGAACCTATCCCGGCTATTCTGCGATCGGCAGATTGAAAGCATTAGCGGAATTGAGAGGATTGGAAATGAGTATTTCCCGTTCCTTATCGGAATTATAATACACGATCTAACCATTGATTTAAATGTCAGAATTGCAAGAAGGTATTTCTAACCAAGACACACGGAATGTATTTTCACTAACCGGCAAACTGGCGCTCATTACCGGCGGAGGAAGCGGGATCGGACTCAACATTGCCCAATGCATGGTGAAGGCAGGGGCAAGTGTTGTCATTACCGGACGTCGGGAACCGGTTTTGCAGGAAGCAGTGGCTTTATTGGGTGAAAAAGCGCATTATTTTGTGAATGACATTACGGACCTGAAATCGTTACCTGCGCTCATAAAAGACATCGAATCCGAGATAGGCGAGATCGATATTTTGATTAATAATGCGGGAATCAATATGAAAAAACATGCCGTAGAAGTCACTGATGAGGATTTTGACAAAATCATCCAGACAAACCTTCACGCCGTTTTTTCCATTACCCGGGAATGCGGAAAAAGAATGATCGACCGGAAACGGGGTTCCATTATCATGATCACGTCAATGGCGGCGCTTTACGGAATTGATCGCGTAGTAGCTTACACGGCATCCAAATCAGCAGTCGGCGGAATGGTGAAAGCACTCGCGACAGAATTTTCTCCATTTAACGTAAGGATAAATGCGGTCGCTCCCGGTTTTATAGAAACCCCCATGATGCTCACCGCCATGAACGGCGATCCATCGCGCAGGGATAAAGCCATGGACCGTACCCCCATGGGAATTTGGGGAAAACCCGATGATATAGGCTGGGCAGCCGTTTTCCTGGCCTCCGAAGCCGCGAAGTTCATTACCGGCGTTTCGTTGCCGGTTGATGGTGGAAACTCGATTGGGTTTTAAGTGGAGATAAGTAGTCTCAAATGTATTTTAACTAAACACTATACACCGAAATGGAAAAAGGAATCAAGCTTTTTGAACAACAAAAAATCAGAAGTCACTGGGATGAGGAAAATGAAAAATGGCTGTTTTCGATCGTTGACATTGTAGCCGCACTAACTGAAAGTACAAATCCGCAGGTTTACTGGAGAGTCTTAAAAAAACGTCTTTCAGCGGAAGGAAATGAAACCGTTACAAATTGTAACGGTTTGAAAATGGAAGCAGCCGATGGCAAAAAGAGAGTGACAGACGTGGCAGATACAGAGCAAATGCTGCGACTAATCCAGTCAATCCCTTCTCCAAAAGCGGAACCATTTAAGCTGTGGCTAGCCAAAGTTGGAAGCGAAAGAATTGAAGAATCAGAAAATCCTGAATTGTCCATTGACCGGGCGATGGAAGCTTATCTTCAAAAAGGGTACAGCAAAGAATGGATTAATCAGCGCCTCAAAAGCATCGAGGTCAGGAAAGAGCTGACAGACGAATGGGACAATCGTGGAGTAAAAGCCGGGAAGGAATTTGCTACACTGACTGACATTATTACGCAGGCTTGGAGTGAAAAAACGGTTAAAGAATACAAGCAGTACAAAAACTTAAAAAAAGAGAATTTACGAGATCATATGAGTAATCTTGAACTCGTACTCAATATGCTCGCAGAAGCGACAACGACGGAAATATCAAAAGAAAAACAACCGGAAACTTTTGAAGAAAACAAGGCAATAGCAAAAGCAGGAGGCGAAATTGCTGGAAATACCCGGAAAGAAATTGAGTCAAAAACAGGTAAGAGTATTGTCAGCCGTTCAAATGCCAAAGAACTATCAGAAGGTTCTGAACCAGATGATATGCTTCAATAAACCAAAATAGAACACTTAAATCCAACAAGAATGAGTACAGTTATTCGATTAATAGCAAGACCGATGTTTCTAATTTTATTCATCACACTAGTTAATTTTAATCCAATCTTCGCCCAAAAAGTCAAATGGAACAAGGTAAAAGTGCTTGTGTATACCCGGAACGGTAAAGGATATGTGCACGATAATATTGCCAAGTCTGTCGAGGCGATTCAGGCGATTGGGAAGCAAAATGGTTTTGTGGTAGATTCGACCAGTGATGCTTCGAAATTTACGGATGACAATTTGAAACAATATGATGTCCTGTTTTTTTCAAATACCAACAATGACGTGTTTGATACGGATGCGCAGCGGGTTGCATTAATGCGGTATATGCAGGCAGGAGGAAATTTTGTTGGACTGCATTCAGCGTCTGGGACCGAGCGGAAATGGAAATGGTTTAAAAATATGCTTGGCGGGACATTCTTCTGGCATGAGCCGGGACAAAGTTTTTCAGTAAAAATCCTTGATCCGAAAAACCCTTCACTGGCGCATTTACCTCAGACCTGGAAACGTGAAAAAGATGAATTTTACTTTGTCAAAGAAATGGCTGTAAATCTGACGGTACTGGCTGTAAATGATCATACTACCATCCAAAAACCCGCTGGAAAAGCACTCGACACATTTGGCACTGTCTTTCCGTCCGTTTGGTGGCATGAGTACGATGGCGGCCGGGCGTTTTACTCTTCACTCGGGCATCAAAAGGAAGATTATGACACGGTAGAATTAAGAAAACATCTTCTTGGGGCCATCGAATTTGCAATTGGTCCGCAAAAGCCCCGGAATTACAGCAAAGCCTATGCGACTAGTCCGCAGGATGAAGTTCGCGTTAAATAACACGTTCATTAGTCGTCCATTCTAACTTTGAATACAATGAAAGACAATCACCAGGAAGTCAATCAGGACAGAAGATCATTCATAAAAACGGCTGCGACCGGAACTGCAGGCATTATTGCAGCATCTATGTTCCCAACCATTGTTCCGTCCAGTGTTTTTGGCAAAAATGCCCCCAGTAACAAGATCAATATCGGACAAATTGGTTTCGGCCGGATCGGTTCATCGCACGATTTACCCGAAGTAATTAAGAATGAGGCGGCTCACGTGATCGCGGTTGCAGATCTTGATAAAAACCGGCTGGCAAACGGAAAGGTTTGGATCGAGAAAAAATACGCGGAGCGGACTGGAAAGGAAAAGTATCTGGACGTTAAGACATACGATGATTATCACGAAATTTTAGCCAGAAAAGACATTGACGCGGTAATCATCAGTACGCCAGACCATTGGCATGCACAGCCTGCCATGGAAGCTGCGATTGCCGGCAAGCATATTTACATGCAAAAACCAACTTCGCTGACCATTAAAGAAGGTCGGATGATGGCGGATACGATCAAAAGGAAGAAGGTGATTTTTCAGCTGGGAAGTCAGCAGCGTTCGATGAACCCGTGGCCGCAATTTAAAAGGACTTGTGAACTGGTAAGGAATGGTCGCATTGGGAAATTGAAAAAGGTATATGTTGGTCTACCAGGCGATCCGGCTGGGGGAAATACGGCTCAGATGCCGGTACCTCCCAATTTAAATTACAACATGTGGCTGGGTTCGACTCCGGAAATTTACTATACATTAGATCGGGTACATTCTCAAACAGACCCACTGAACGAACGTCCGGGATGGCTGCGTCTGGAGCAATTCGGCGCTGGTATGATAACCGGCTGGGGCTCCCACCACATCGATATTGCGCATTGGGGCATGGATACCGAACTTACCGGACCGATTGAAATTGAAGGCACAGCCAAATTCCCTGCGAAAGGTTCAGGACTTTGGGATGTTCACGGAGACTTTCTTGTGAATTCCAAATACGCGAATGGCGTGGAAATGGAAATCGGGGGAACAAACCCAAATGGGATCAAATTTGAAGGAACCGAAGGCTGGATTTTCGTTTCCCGCGGCAATGTAGGTGTAACTGCTTCTGATCCAGGTGCCGCGGCGGCGGCCAAAGAGAACAAAGCGTTTTATGCCAGCGACCCGAAAATTCTGGGATCTGTGATCGGCGCGAATGAAATACATCTTTATGAAAGTCCGGAACAACACCAAAACTGGATCGAAAGCATTCAAAGCGGAAAACAAACGATCAGTCATGCCGAAATCGCGCAGCGTTCGTGCACAGCTTGTCTGCTCGCTCACACGGCCATGAAACTACCCGGACAGAAATTGAAATGGGATCCTAAAAAAGAAGATTTCATTGGTAACAAAGAAGCCAGCGCGACGCTATCACGTGCGCAGAGAGCGCCGTTCGGGACGAATTACGTGAAGGGGTAAGGAGTGAAATGTGAGAAGTAAAATGTGAGATGATTAGGAGTAGACTTGGTAAGTCTATAAGACTTGCCAAGTCTAGGGCGTATTATCTTCCTAATAATTCCCTTTATACTCCCTCGGCGTGTGGCCAATGTATTTTTTGAAGTTTCTATTAAAGTTTGACAAAGAATCAAATCCACTATCATACGCAATCTGCGCAATCGTCCATTTATCTTCTAAAAGCAACTTGCAGGCGTGGCCGATGCGGATTTCATTTACAAAATCAATGAAAGTCTTGTTTGCCCGTGCCTTAAAATAGCGACAAAATGCCGCCTCGGTCATGCCCGCCAGTGACGCCACGTCGCCCAGCCTGATTTCCTGGTAAAAATGCTGCAAAACGTAATTATGCACTTTTTGCATTCGTTCCGTCTCCGAAACTTTGTACGTATTTACATATCCATAACTGGAAATCGGCGTTCCGCCTGGTTCGTGCGCGAGTTTATCGAGGAGAGTCAGTAACTGCAAAATGCTTTTGAAACCTTCGGTGTGGGTCAGCGACATGAGCTCGTTTCGAATGTGTTCGCGTTGAGCGCCTTTATATTCAATTCCTCTTTTTGATTCAAGAAGAAGCTGCTTTAATGCCAGCATTTCTGGCCTGTCCAGAAAATCTTTTCCCAGAAAATCTTCCTGGAAATACAGTACAACGCCATGCGTCAAAAGTGTGGATCCCTGATCAAAATACGCTGAATCGCTGCGCCATAAATGGGGTACATCGGGTCCAAGAAAAACGGTATCGCCTGGACCAAAAGTTTGGATGGAATCCCCGATCAGACGTTTGCCGGTTCCTTCCAAAACCGTAAACAATTGATAATGCGGGTGGAAATGCCAGTTGGGATCAAAATGAGGAGCTTTGAGCTCTTGCACCGTGACGGTACGTACCTGGCTTTCGATATTTTTATGAATGGGGGCCTTCATAGAACTGTCTGTATTTTCACCAACATCTTTCTGATTTGCCAAAAATAACATCAAAATACGGTTATTTTAAAGTACTATGCCAATAATATTCAATTAGTGAACGGTGAAAGATTGTGACGTTTTCATCGTTGTATTATTTACAAACCCAACCGGTAAACAGTGGCATACTTTTTTACAAAACGTCTGCGCTGAAAAGGTTTTCGTTACAACCCTTTTTGCCAGTACCACGTCCTCAATTCGTTATTCTGACAATCACCATCATGAACAAAAATTTTGCACTTCTGACACTTTATATGCTCGTTTTCGCGCTCCTGACCGGATGTGGAAAAACGACCACAATCAACAGTAACATGGAGCTTACTGGTAAATGGCAGCTCGAAAGCATCGTGCAGGACGGACAGAAACTTACAAAGCCTAGTCCCGCCAAAGGTCAAATGGATATCAGCTTGTTTTTCAAAGATAAAGGCGAGCTAGAAGGCACTTCATCAACAAATTATCTCACAGGTTTTTACGAAACGGCTCAGCAGAATACGATACAACTTGGCGGCGGCGGCACGGAGCGGGCCGAAACTGCTTGGGGCAATACCTTCGTGAATGCACTGCCAAATGTTAACCTTTACGATCTCAAACAAAACACGCTGATACTCTATTACGAAAACAACAACCAGCTCATTTTCGCGAGAGCACAGTAAAACTGATATGGATTTTATATTAATGGCAGTTTCCTTCCCGGGAGCTGCCATTTTTTATGAATATCAATTTAAAACCAATACCCGTCAAATCGTGTAAAATAATAGGTATCTTTTTGCACTAAACTTGCAAAACATAGTAACTCGCCTGAATGGCCGCAATCTGATGAAATACAGCATGAATCTTCTCCTTTGGGGGAATCAAATCGATGAAAGCCTTTTTCCTACCCTCGAACTGATCAAAGAAATCGGGTTTGACGGCGTGGAAGTACCCATATTTAATCCAAATCCGGAACATTGGTTTAGCTTCCGTAAAAAGCTGGATGACCTTGGTCTGGCTTGCGAAACAGACACGATCTGCGGCCCCGAGCAGCATCTGATCAGCCCGGACCCAGCAATGAGAAGGCATACTGTAAACCACCTCAAAAGTGTACTCGACTGCACACTGGTTTTGGGCGCAACGAAGTTAATGGGCCCATTTCACTCCGCATTAGGCGTTTTTACCGGCAAACCGGCCACCGAAGAAGAGTGGCAATGGGGCGTGGAAGGTATCCGCGAAGTCGCAGATTACGCGGAATCTCTCGACATCACATTAGGGCTCGAATACCTGAACCGTTTTGAACTTTACCTCACCAGTTGCGGCGATGAACTGATCCGTTTCGTGGACGATATCAATCATCCCAACTGCACGATCATGTTCGACACATTTCATGCCAATATTGAAGAGAAAAACATTGGTGACACCATCCGCAAAGCCGGCGACCGGATCTCGTTCATTCAACTTTCCGAAAACGACCGTTCAACGCCCGGCAAAGGAAATGTAGATTGGGAAGGTGTCTTCAAATCCATAAAAGACATTAAATACGACGGCTGGCTGAGTATTGAAGCATTCAGCCCGAAATTACCGGTCGCTAATATCTGGCGGAAGATGTTTGATTCCGAGGAGCAATTAATGCGGGATGGGTTGGCGTTTATTAAAGGGAATATTTAGGGAGGATTGGTAGATGTTGGTGAGAACACCAACATTGGCGTCAAACTCGGCAAAACCGAAAAAATATGGAATTTCAACTCCATGTTTTTTCGGTTTTTTAATAATTAACTGAATTTAAAACAGTTATGTCAATCCTTAAACTTTTCCTGACCGGCAAATAAACCAATCCAGAAACTGAATTTCTTATTTCTGATTTTTAAGGAATCGAACATTTTTCAACAATATGGCCGCATCAAAGAATAAATACCGAGTGACGAACAAAAAGATGTACAATATCCTGCTTGCCGAAGTAGACGTGTTAATGAAGAAAGGCTCAGCAAATGTAACTACAGAAGAATCCGCAGAAATTCTCGCTATCGCACTCGCTTTACAAGCGTATGATCTAAAACATTATCCAATAACGGCCCCGACCACTTTGGAAGGAATTATAGAACTCAAAATGTACGAAAAGCGCTTGAATGAAAAATTTCAGTTCGATTGAGCAGGCCTTTGAATGGTGGCTCACTAACATTTATCCATCACTACCTGCTGAGATCAAAAAAGGAAAACTTACATACGCGTGGAGAGATTTCACTTACAATAGAGGAATATCACATACACGAATGAAAGAAATACTCTCAGAATATGGAGAAATCGAGATCCAGACATTAATTAAATACATACCGAAGTGATTATCAGATTCTCATCAATTGACGAAGCCTTCAAATGGTTTTTAGATAACACATATAAACAACTCCCGGCAGACCAGAAAAAAGGAAGATTAACTTATGCCTGGCGGGATTATACGCACAATGGAAGCATTTCAGAGAAAAGAATGAAGGAAATACTTGAAGAATTTGGCGAAGTAAAAGTGAGAACTGAGGTTTGCTATAAGCCAGCTTGAATAATATTTAAAAGCAAAAAAATAATATTTTGGAAATTATCCACAGAATCATATATTTGTCATATGAAGAAGTTCTCTTCCCTTGAAGAAGCATTTGAGTGGTGGCTTAAAAATATTTACCCAGCTTTACCGGCAGACGTTAAGGTGGGCAAATACATAAATGGCTGGCGGGATTACACTTATAACAAAGGAATATCCCGAAAGCGTATGAAAAATATATTATCCGATTTTGGCGAGCTAGATGAAAAGACACTAATTACATTCAAGTTAAAATAAAAAAATTTCGTGCCATTATTTGGAAAAGTTCCACAGTTTGGCAAAAAGAAAAAACCCGGAGTACGGTCTGAAAACATTACATCCGGGTTGAGTTCAATCAATTACAATTAAACTTTTACAAAACTATGAACAAACAGCAAGAATCAAAATTAGAAGATGAAGTTAACGATGCTGAACACGCACTACCCAATCAACTGCAAATCGTGCAGGAATTTTTCCGACGCGATAGTGCAAGTGAAATGATTGAATCGCTTCATATGCTGGTGGAGGATTTTCTATTTATGGAGAATCTTGCTCGGGTAACACCGGAAATGCGGGTTCATATTGTGAATAATCTTCGGACGGCGACTTTTATAGCGAAGTTGGCGCGGAAAGGGAGCTGCCCGTGATAATATAGAGGCCAGATGCATGTTGCCGGTGACAACACCGGCAACGGCATTTGCTGGTGACAACACCAGCAACGTGCATAACGGCATGCATATCTAGTAAACTTTCGCCAACAAATGCGGCCGCTCTTTTTCCAGCTTCAAAATCAACTCCCCGAATAACGTATTTACCCACGCGAACCACTTCCGCGTAAACTTGGCGTCGTCATCCTTATCAAAAGATTCATGCATGAAGCCGGTGTGGTTATGCGTCGTTTTTAACAATTTCAGCTGAGCCTCAATTTCCATGTCGTCGGTCGAAGTGATTGCTCGTGCGATGATGCCCATTGGCCAGATCTGGTTGATCAAAGTATGCGGACTACCCAAACCTTCGCCTGCTTTTCCTTTAAAGAAGTAGGGATTTGAGTCACTTAAAACGAATTTCCGAGTATTGATGTAGATCGGATCTTTCACCGACATAGCACCCAGATACGGCATACTGATCAGCCCTGGAATCCCGGCATCGTCCATTAATAAATGGTTGCCGAAACCATCCACTTCAAAAGCATATATTTTGCCAAACTGCGGATGATTGTAAATCGCAAATTTCTTCAATGCAGCATCCACCTCGGCAGACAAGGCTTTGAACTCCCCAGCCAACTTGGAATCCTGGCCGGTTTTATCCAAAATCTCAGCCACTTCTTTAAATGAAACGACCGCGAAAAAATTGGAAGGAATGAAAAACGGATACACCGCCGCATCATCCGAAGGGCGGAATGTACTGGCGATCAACCCATTTGGCTTAATTGGATTTCCATACCCATTTCCGGGAACGGTATCGGTAGACCAGGAAGTAACCCTGCCAAACTTATATGGACCTGCATTTTCCTTCCTTTGTTGTTCTTTACACGTTTTCAAAACCAGCCCCATTGCTTTCACCCAATCGGCATCGAAAGGTTTAGTATCGCCGGTGATTTTCCAATAGTTATAAGCCAGACGGATCGTGTAGCAAAGCGAATCCAGCTCCCACTTGCGCTCGTGCAGCATGGGTTTCATATCGGTTGCATCTTTCGTCCATTCACTTTCCTTCGGACGGTCGTAAAATGCATTCGCATATGGGTCGATGAGAATGCATTTCGTTTGCCGGTTGATGAGGCCGGCCACCATGTCTTTCAGCTTGTTATCTTCTTTTAAAAGAGGCAGATACGGCCAAACTTGCGCGGTACTGTCGCGAAGCCACATCGCGTCGATATCGCCCGTGATCACAAAAGTATCCGGCTTTCCGTCGGTCATTTTGTAATGGACGGTGGTATCAATCGTATTTGGAAAACAATTCTCGAAAAGCCACGCCAGTTCCGGATCTTTGATTACTTTTTTCATCCGAACGATCGTCGCTTCGACCGCCGGACTTGTGAAACTGCGTTTGTCCGCCGGAATACGGACTACCGGAAAATCGGCATTTGAGCTTTTGGCAAAACTCCACTTGGAAGTAACGGCCCCGGCCACTGCCAATGCACCGGTTTTTAGAAAGGTTCTCCGCTGAAACATATTATCTGAGTGAAATGTGAGTTCTTAAAATTTTTAAAGAAGCAATTTATGCAAATTCCCACACTTCCTTTTAACTAGGTTGACCTTCACAAACTACATAATCTGAATTACCGAATCGAATATTGAACCCGTAAAACTAAACCTGCCGAATCATGTGAAAATAGCGATGTCCCATAAAATCCTTTTCGCCACCAACCTCAAAACCCAGTTTCTCATATAGTTTTTTGGCTTCCGGATTCACTTTATCGACGATTAGCCCGGCACGTGAAAAACCGAGGTCGGCGGCTCTTTCACAAAATGCAAGGATCAGTTTTTTCCCAATTCCTTTTTCCTGCTGATTCGGATCAACACAAACACAATCGAGGTAATATTCACCGGCATCGGTTTCGTCGTCCGGGTTAAAATCCGGCATTACTTCTCTCAATTTATCCAGTACCGGCTGTCTGAGCTTGTGCAAAAGGGCTCCGTCATAGCTCGTGGCAGATCCGATCACGCCCGTTTCATCTTCGAAAACCAGCGTATTGGCATAACTATATTGGTTATCCGGAGCTTCGAAAAACGATTTTACAAATGGGATCGCATCTTCATGATTTTCGGATTGCGCGAAGATGCCCGCAATGTGGCCCAATGCAAGTATAAGTAGCGGCGCGACCGCATTAGCGTCTTCGGGAGTAGCTGGCCTGATCATTATTGTAGCAATTTTTGCTTGAAATATTTTATTTAGATGAAATAATGGTCAAAATACGTTCAGTAGTAATCAAAAGACGTAAAGTTTTTAGCATTATTTTATTTTAAAATTGTATTCTCAATCCTTGTAAGAAATGGCGGGTGATCTCTTTTAACTTAAACTTCAAAAGACATTCACCGCATTCCAATAAACCATTGACCAATAAATAATTAACGTTTTAAATATGTCTCAAAAAATTAATGTTGCGATTGTAGGTCTAGGCTTCGGAGCTGAATTTATTCCCATTTACCAGCAACATCCCAATGCGAATATGTACGCCATTTGTCAGCGTACCGAATCAAAACTGAATGAAATTGGTGATCAATATGGCATTGAAGTGCGCTACACAAGTTATGACGACCTTTTAAATGATCCTAATGTCGACGCGGTACACATCAATTCCCCGATCCCGAACCACGCAGAGCAGACATTGAAAGCATTGCGCGCCGGAAAACACGTGGCTTGTACGGTACCCATGGCGACGAGCGTGGAAGATTGCATCGAGATTGTGAAAGCGACCAAAGAATCGGGCAAGAAATATATGATGATGGAAACCGTGGTGTATGCGCGGGAATTTCTGTTTGTGAAAGAGTTATATGAAAAAGGTGAGTTGGGGAAAGTGCAGTTTTTGAAAGCAAGCCACCAGCAGGATATGGAGGGCTGGCCCGATTACTGGCCCGGTTTGCCGCCAATGCATTATGCCACCCATTGCGTTGGACCGGTTGCCGGTTTATTAAAGCTTGAAGCTGAGTACGTTTCCTGCTTTGGCTCGGGCACGATCAGCGAAGATCTTGCCAAAATCCATAACTCGCCATTTGCAGTTGAATCGGCGCATATTAAGTTCAAAGACAGCGACTTGTCGGCTTATGTTTACCGTTCATTGTTTGATGTAGCGCGTCAGTATCGCGAGAGTTTTGAAGTTTACGGAAGCAAAAAGTCGTTCGAATGGCCGTTGATCGAAGGTGAAGATCCGGTGATCCATACTGCCAAAAAACCAGAGCACGAAATTCCTGAAAAAGTAAAGACACCGGATTATGCCCATTATTTGCCGGAAGAAATCCGCGGATTTACAGGTCACGGCGTTTATAACCTGGATGACAATGCGCATTTATCGTTCGTACAAGGCGGCGGCCACGGAGGTTCTCATCCGCATTTAGCGCACGAATTTATTACCGCATTGATCGAAGACCGCGATCCATTCCCGAACGCATGGCAATCCGCGAATTGGACAAGCGTAGGGATATTAGCGCATGAATCGGCGTTGCAGGGCGGGGCGATAATTCAGTTGCCGGATTTTAAGAATGTTTGATAAAACAGCGTAGCGCCGAGCGGGTAGCGCCCTTCGACTGCGCTCAGGGTGACAACTTCTTTTGTCACCCTGAGCGCAGTCGAAGGGAAACAAGCAGAATGCCCCAGACAACAAAGCAACAACAAAAGACAACCAACTCAATGAAAACCAAAGCGTTATCCTTTATCCTTAGTATTGTCCTGCTCGGATGTGCTTCTCAGCAATCGTCACAAAACGCTGCTTTGAAAAGTACTTCTGCGAAGGAAGCAACGAAAGGGCGCCGTCTGGAAATTCTCTTTATGGGGGATAACGGGCATCACAAACCTGCCGAGCGACTGCCGCAATTAATGGCCGCATTAGGTCCGAAAGGTTTCAATTTTACTTATACCGACGATCTGAACGACCTCAATGCCGAAACCCTCAACAAGTACGACGCATTGATGTTGTATGCAAACTGGGATTCGATCGCGCAGCCGCAAGCAAAAGCCTTGCTGGATTACGTGGCGAGCGGAAAGGGTTTTATTCCCGTGCATTGCGCGTCATATTGTTTCCGCAATAATCCCGACGTGGTGAAATTGATGGGTGGACAGTTCTGGCGACATACGTTTGACACCATTCAGCCTGTCTGGACAAAACCCGACCATCCTGCCATCGCCGGTGTAAAGCCATTTAAGACCATCGACGAAACGTATCTGCACACTTTATTGCAGCCGGATAACATCGTTTTGACGGAGCGTACCATCCAGAAAGACCAGGAAAAAGACAAACCTGGCGTTCAGAAAGAACCTTATACATGGGTGAGAACGCATGGAAAAGGACGTGTTTTTTACACAGCTTATGGTCATGACGAACGTACCTGGGCGGTTCAAGGTTTTCAGGATTTATTAGAAAAAGGAATACTTTGGGCAGTAAATGATGACGCGAAAGCCTCTCTTGCTGCATTGGCTCCCAAGCCATTTGAATACCGCGAAGCCAAACTTCCGAACTACGAGCAACGTCCCGGCCCGCAAATGCAACAATTGCCACTTTCTCCGGAAGAATCTATCAAACACATTCAGATCCCGGTGGATTTTACTCTCGATGTTTTCGCACACGAACCTGACGTCATGCACCCGATCGCAATGACCTGGGACGAGCGCGGAAGGTTATTTGTATTAATCACAAAAGATTATCCCAACGAAAGAAAAGACACGGGCGGCAGCGATTACATTCTGATTTGTGAGGATACCAATAAAGACGGTAAAGCCGATAAATTCATCAAATTTTCCGACGACCTGAGCATTCCAACCGGTCTTGTATTTGCAAATGGAGGGATCATCGTGTCGCAGGCACCGCATATGTTGTTTTTACAGGATACCAATGGGGATGATAAGGCGGACGTGAAGAAAGTTCTCTTCTCAGGGTTTGGCACGGGTGATACACACGCCGGACCTTCCAATCTCCATTATGGTTTTGATAACTGGATCTACGGTTCAGTGGGTTACTCAGGTTTTAAAGGAAGAGTTGGTAAAAGCGATTCGCTGGATTTTGGTCAGGCACTTTTCCGTTTCAAACCGGATGGTACCGATATGGAAGTGGTTGCCAAAACTTCTAATAATACCTGGGGTTTGGGCTTTAATGAGTCTGGTGACCTTTTCGGATCGACTGCAAATAACTCGCACGGCTGGTATTCTGCCATTCCAAACCGGTATTTTGGGAAAAGCAAAGTCGATAACGGAAGCCGCAGTACGGATACGCATAAAGACATGCAGCCGATCACGCCGAAAGTTCGTCAGGTGGACGTATTTGGCGGTTTTACAGCTGCGGCGGGACATAATTTTTATACGGCCCGCGCTTATCCTAAAAAATACTGGAACAAAGTCGCATTTGTTTCCGAGCCAACCGGCCACGTTCTGCATCAGAATGTGATGGTTCAAAAAGGTACTGACTTCGAAGATGCATTGGGTTTCAATTTGTTGGCGGGTGCCGACGAATGGGTTTCTCCGGTTTTTGCAGAAGTTGGCCCGGATGGGGCAGTTTGGGTGGCGGATTGGTATAGCTTCATCATTCAGCACAATCCAACTCCAAAAGGATCGGAAAACGGGAAAGGGAATGCATATGAAACTGATTTGCGCGATTTTACCCACGGCCGTTTGTATCGCATTGCCTGGAAAAACGCTCCAAAATACACGCCGATCACATTAAGCAAAGATCGTCCCGCGGAACTGGTTGCAACCTTGAAAAACACCAATATGCTTTGGCGCAGACATGCTCAACGATTGCTTGTGGAACGTGGAAATAAAGATGTTGTACCTCAGCTCATTGCTTTGGTTAAAGATAAATCGGTTGATGAAATCGGACTGAATACTGCCGCTATACACGCACTATGGACTTTACACGGACTGAATGCAACGTCCGATCCACAGGTTATAGCTGCTGTTACCGAAGCTTTGAAACATCCTGCTGACGACGTCCGCAAAACGGCTGTCCAGGTTCTGCCCCGCACGCCGGCTACTGCGCAAACCTTGCTTTCGGCGGATGCATTGCATGACAAAGAACCTTTGGTAGTACTGAATTCTTTACTCGCGTTTTCCGAAATTCCATTGACTGCGGAAATTGAAACTGCGGTTTTAACATTAATGGACACTTACAAAGAAGCCGACGATCGGTGGATGCCCGATGCTTTTGCTGCAATTCTGAATTCGCATGATGGTGCATTACGTACCAAATACCTGGCCCAGCGCGCAGGAAAAGCTTCTTCGGTTGCTACCGCGCAAAAAGCCGAAACGTCGAAACCAGACCACTCAGCGATGAACCACGATTCGCACGTTGGTCAGACTGCGCCGATCCAAGGCTCGGCAGAACTCGCGATCACGGGAATTAAAATTGAACCTGCGACACCTTATGTTCGTGAATATGCCAGAGTAGTGGTTGAAATAACGAACCAGGGAAGCGTTGCAGTTCCGAAAGAACTTGTTCCGGTCGTGAATGTAGGAATCAGAAGCAGATCATTGAATACCAATTACGTGAGCCGCCAGCTTACCAACGGCATTGCTCCCGGCGAAACTATTAAGCTTACCGAGGGAAATAATGGCCCGTGGCGTGCTGGATTTGGTTTTACATCCGATGAGGCTGGAAAAGTAACGGTAACTGCCACCGTAGATGTAGACAATGTTGTCCCTGAAAAAGACGAGACCAAGAACAATACATTAAGCAAAACATTCGAGGTGAAGCGCCTCGATCGCCTCTCGGACTTCGCATTGGAACGTGCCACGCGTGGATATACCTCTTATGCAACGGGTGACGAGGTTGTCGGCCTGATCAAAACGGCTCAAACGCTTGATCCGCAAGGTCGTAATGCGATAATGAAAGGAGTGCTTGGTGCCTGGAACCCGAAACGGAAAGAGTCTCCAAGTGCTGAAAACACCAAATTCCTGGCTTCATTGAAAGGTCAGGTTACGGATGACCTAAGCAGCAAGCTGACTCCATTCCTGGAATCTTACGGGATCAAAGAGAATGTCGTGGCTGATCCGAATGTTCAAGTAGTTCAGATCAAGGCAATTCGGGAGGAAATGAAGTTCAGCGTGACGGAGTTCAAAGTAATGGCCGGGAAAACCGTTGAGCTGGTGTTTGAAAATCCGGATGCGATGCAGCATAATGTGGTGATTGGAAAACCTAAGTCATTGGAAATCATTGGTGCAGCTGCGGATAAAATGATCACAGCCAAAGATGGGGCTGAAAGGAATTACGTTCCGAATATCCCTCAAGTATTAGCCGCAACGCCACTGGTTAATCCCGGACAAACTTTCCGTTTGAAATTTGTAGTACCTGATGTAGTTGGTGACTATCCGTTCGTATGTACTTTCCCGGGCCATTGGAGATTAATGAAAGGTGTGATGACGGTTGTAAAGGAGCAGGCTGTTTTAAGTAAATAAGAAATTGAATCGACGAGACCTGGCAAGTCTTGCAGACTTACCAGGTCTTTTTATCTAAAACGGGTAAATGAAAGTCGTCCAATTCACCATTCCGGTCCCGAAAGAAAGTACGATTGTGGTGCAGGATAACATTCTTCCGCATTACTACAATCACCTTCACCGTCATCGTGAGGTACAGATCGAATGGGTCGTGGACGGTTCGGGGATTCTCATTGCAGGGAACTATATGCAGCGTTTTGAGGCCGGGGATGTGTATATCATCGGGCCAAACCAATCCCACATTTTCAAAAGCGACGAGTCTTATTTCAATCAGGAAGAACCGAGGCAGATCCATTCCGTTTCCATTTTCTTCGACCCCATTTATTTATCTCAAAACATTCTCAGCCTGCCGGAAATGACCGGGATCAGGAAGTTTGTAGGTGGACTGCATAACGGTTTTCAGATCTTCGAACCGGATCATAAAATGATCAAACAAACGATCACCGAAATTATGCAGCACAGAGATAGTCTACGGGTCGCATCGTTTATCTCATTACTACACCATTTTTCGACACGGGATCTGAAACCTTTGGCTACTAACAACAGCGAGCACAGGATTTCTGAAGTAGAAGGTATCCGGATGGACCGCATTTTCCAATACCTTATGAGTCACTATAAACAGCACATTTCTCTGGCAGACATCTCCGGGATTGCAAGCCTAACGCCGCAGGCTTTCTGTCGTTATTTCAAAAAACACACCGACAAAACCTTTGTCGCATTTCTGAACGAAGTAAGAATCAATGAAGCCTGCAAGATTATCCTTTCAGATCAGTTCAATGGCTTTTCAGAGGTTAGCTACCAAACCGGGTTTGATAATGTGACGAATTTTAACCGGGTTTTTAAGAAAACGACAGGCATGTCGCCTAGGGAATACCAGAAAGGGTTTATTGAAAGGTTGGGGTGACTTTCATTTTGAATCGATTCGATCATTTGGATTTTGCCTAAAATCCCAGATCGACAAAATAAAAAGTTGTTTACGAGTAAATCGATATATGATCCCATAATGATGAAATGGGAATAAATATGCTCCTTTTTGTTCTGTCTGACGACCGATTCGAGGAAACAGCACGATGAGCTTAATCCGATAGTTAACTTCATTGAGAAGCCACCGGGAATAAACCGTGCTTTGATTTCTTTCTGTGTAAAATTCAAGAATGGAACGTATTTCATTTGAGGCCCTGGTGGTCCAAACTATCGTCCGTTTATCCATTCTGACATTTCATGCATTACTTGTTCGTGAGGAATTACATTGCCTTTCCTGATATCATCCTCCGATTTTTCTATGGACTCAATCATTTTGGCGCTCAATGGGTACAGATTATCTTGAAGGTTGGAAATGATCATCTCCAATTCTGATAGAATAGCTTCATCCTGAATTTGGTTGATTTTGCGAACAATCCTTTCCTTCACTTCCATATCCTAATTTTTCATATCTCGTTTCTAAATATACATTCTTCATTCGTGAATGACAAAAAGGAACTGGTTATCTCGTTCGACGAAGTTCATCTAAATCACTGATAAAATAGCCTTTTCTTACTTGTTTCGATCAATTTGCACTTAACTTGTAAAGCATAAATATTTCTCTCACAACTTTGCAAAATCACCCAAAACACTGGCAAATCTGGATCGATACCGGCGGGACATTTACCGATTGCCTAGCGATTGATCCACATGGGAATAAAACCAGGATTAAAGTTTTGAGTTCGAGCTGTTTGAGGGGAAGGATTCTCCGGCAGCTGGCGCCGAATACCTTTGAATTTGAGTCTAAATGGACTTTTGACGATTCGCTTTTAGTTAGTTACCATTTCAGATTACTCGAAAGTCAATCCACCAGCACAATTGTAGCGTTTAACCATTCCGACAAAACGCTGACATTAAGCAGCGACATTCCTATCAATGACAATGCGGATTTTGAAATAACAACCGGCGAAGAAGCTCCGATACTTGCCGCTCGGTTGCTTACCAATACGCCTTTAAACCAACCATTACCGTCCATTGAAATGCGGCTCGGAACTACGAAGGGTACGAATGCATTGCTCGAAAGAAAAGGTGCGAAAACGCTTTTACTCGTCACAAAAGGTTTTAAAGACCTCCTATACATTGGAAATCAGCAGCGCCCGTCACTGTTTCAGTTGAATATTCCCGAGCCTAAATTGCTTTACACGGAAGTCCTGGAAATGGATGAAAGACTTGACGCTGAGGGAAATATCCTGCACCGACTGAGCTCTCCGGATGAAGAATTAGCTACTGATTATGAGTCAGTTGCCATATCTCTATTGCATTCGTACAAAAACAATGCGCACGAGATTGAAATTGCCGAGACACTTCGGGAATCGGGTGTAAAGTACATTTCGGCATCTTCGGAGCTTTTTCCATTTTCACATTATCTGCGACGGACACAAACGGCGGTTGTGAATGCTTATCTCGATCCAATTCTGGATACTTATTTATCCAATATCAAAAACAGTCTGCCGGAAGGAAGTTTGAAAGTGATGACCAGCACGGGAAGTCTGGCAGATCTGGACGGTTTTCGCGCGAAAGACAGCCTGTTGAGCGGTCCGGCAGGTGGCATGATCGCCGCTGCTAACGTCGCTAAAAGATTGGGATTTCAAAAAGCCATTACCTTCGATATGGGCGGCACGAGCACAGATACTGCATTGATCGATGGTGAACCGGAACTGAAATACATTACTGAAATAGACGGTATCGAATTCCATAATCCAACGCTGGCCATTGAAACCGTCGCTGCGGGTGGTGGATCGGTTTGCTGGTTTGACGGATTTTCGTTGCAGGTTGGCCCCGAAAGCGCGGGCGCTTCTCCCGGCCCGGCGTGCTATGGCGGAGGCGGCCCATTGACTATAACCGATGTAAATTTGCTTCTGGGAAAACTGGATTCTTCTAAATTCGGGATACCTGTGAATGCAAATGCGGCTGTTACCAGGCTCAAAGAATTACAAGATATAATCTCTGAAAAAACCGGAAATCTGCTGACCTCAGCGGAATTGCTGACAGGTCTGGAAAGGATAGCGAATGAAAAAATGGCCGACGCCATTCGTAAGATTTCGGTTGAAAAAGGCATTAATCCGGCTGATTTCGCATTAATCGCATTTGGAGGCGCAGGCGGCCTGCACAGTTGCCAGCTAGCGGATTTATTGAATATAAGCTCGGTAATTATTCCTTACGATGCGGGCTTGCTCAGTGCGGCGGGCATTGGGGAAGCGTTGGTAAGTATCATTATTTCCAAACAAACCTTGATTCCATGGATTGAGGCACAAGATCATATTGAAAACTGGAAAAATGAGCTAACAGAAAAAGCTGAAAAATTGCTCAGAGAACAAAATATCAACAGTTACGAACTTGCATTTTTCAACTGCTACCTCCGCTTTTCGGGTCAGGAAAATGCCATTGAAGTTCCATATCATAGAACTGAGACGCTGCCTGACTTCGAAAATGCATATCGCGCACAATTTGGTTACTACCCAGCGAACCTATCCGTCGAGTTGGAAAGCATTAAGTTAAAAATCCAGGAAAAAGGCGCCGATCTTAAATTCGAAACTGTGAAAACTGATGGCGAAAATGCCCCGTCGGCTCGAAAAATCAAGTCACTTTTAGCTGAAAATTCGAGTAATAATGCGGAAGTATTTGAATGGGATTCATTGACGCCCGGCCATCAGATCAATGGTCCGGCGATACTTCTGAATGACACCTCCACTTCTTTCATTCCAACAGACTGGAAACTTGTAATTCAGGATAACAAAGATGCTATTGTTTTTAAAATCGGCAATCAAAAACCGACTAGCGAACAGCATAGCGAGCAAGTAGCGCTGCAGCTTTTCACAAATCGTTTCAAATCCATTGCGGAGGAAATGGGCGTCCAGTTGCAGCGGACTGCATTTTCAGTCAATGTAAAAGAACGATTAGATTTTTCCTGCGCTTTGCTCGACGCGGAAGGTGAGTTGCTCGTGAATGCGCAGCATATTCCGGTGCATTTGGGAAGCATGGGAATTTGCGGCAGGCTTGTGAGAGCCGCTATCGAGATTGGCCCAGGCGACGTAATCATTACCAATCACCCCAAATACGGCGGTTCGCATTTACCCGACATCACTTTGTTAGCGGGTGTTTTCACTACCGAGAATGAATGCGTAGGTTACGTAATCAATCGCGCGCACCATGCAGAAGTTGGAGGAAAAACACCCGGCTCCATGCCGCCCGATGCAACTTGTCTGGCCGAAGAAGGCGTCGTCATCGTGCCTCAATATTTGGTTAAATCTGGTGAATTTCAATGGGATACAATGCGGAAATTGTTTTGCGATGGTACCTATCCCACCCGATCATTTGTTTCCAATGAAGCCGATATCATCGCGGCATTGTCGGCATTGAGGAAAGGAAGTCAGCAGCTTTTGACATTAGTAAGGCTCTATGGGCTTCCGGAGGTCAGGAAGTATATGGGTTTGTTGAAACAAAGTGCTGTGATCCAGCTTCAAAATGCATTAATACCTTTGCACAATCAAACGTTTCAGGCTACTGAATTTCTGGATGATGGTCATAAAATTCAGGTTAAAATTTCGATCACTCCGCAAAAACAGGTTTTCGATTTTGCCGGAACTTCACCTGTTCATCCTAATAACCTGAATGCCAATATTTCAATTCTTTATAGTGCTATATTATATGTTTTGCGATTACTGGTAAATAAGGAAATTCCATTGAATGATGGTTTGATGAAAAATGTGGAAATCCTGCTTCCCGAAAACAGTTTCCTGCATCCTGACTTTCCAGACGATCCATTAGAATGTCCGGCAGTGGTGGGCGGAAATACAGAAGTAAGTCAGCGTCTGGTAGATACGTTGCTCAAAGCCTTCGGACTCGCTGCATGCAGCCAGGGGACGATGAATAATTTTCTGTTCGGAAATAAGCAGTTTGGTTATTACGAAACTATTGGCGGCGGAACGGGGGCAGGTAATGGTTTCAATGGCCGATCTGCGGTACATCAACACATGACAAACACGCGGATCACCGATCCTGAGCAGCTGGAACGCAAGTATCCGGTGCGTTTACTGGAATTTGGCATTCGCAAAAACTCGGGTGGGCAAGGTAAATTTAACGGCGGTGATGGGATCATTCGAAAGATTCAATTCCTTGAACCTTTGCAAGTTACATTGCTTGGGCAGCATCGGAAAGAATCACCTTATGGATTGAATGGCGGTGAAGATGGTGAATGCGGCGAACAAATGCTGGTTTCGAATGATCATGTTACGGCATTGGCCGGGATATGCAGTTTGGAAGTGCAGCAAGATGATATTCTGATCATTGAAACTCCCGGCGGCGGGGGGTATGGTATTTCAAATTAAATGCCACGGATGCACGAATGCGACACCGCAGCGGCGGCCGCGAATGCATTAGTGCTTCATTCGTGCATTCGTGGCAAAGATATATGTCAAACAAAACCTCCAAAACACTCCTCGGAGCTGCATTTTTAATGGCTACCTCCGCCGTCGGACCAGGCTTTCTGACGCAGACAACCGTTTTTACCCAGCAACTGACAACCAGTTTCGGCTTCGTCATTTTGCTGTCAGTTATCATTGATCTTGCCGTCCAATTCAACATCTGGCAAATCATCACGGTTTCCGGAAGACATGCTCAGGATCTCGCCAATGCATTATTCCCCGGATTAGGTTACCTACTCGCATTTCTGATTGTACTCGGCGGACTCGCATTCAACATCGGCAACGTAGCAGGTGCCGGTTTGGGTATCGAAGCCATGACGGGCGTCTCCGTAGAAGTTGGAGCAGTTACGAGCGCAGCGATCGCGATCGCCATTTTCTCATTCAAAGAAGCTGGCAAAGCCATGGACAGTTTCGCCAAGATCCTGGGCTTCGTCATGATCATATTAATAGTGTACATCGCCATCACAACCAGCCCGCCATTAGGCGCGGCTCTCCAACACACCTTCATCCCGCAGCAATTCAATTCAATTGCCGCCCTGACTTTAGTCGGCGGAACAGTGGGAGGATATATTTCATTTGCCGGGGCTCATAGGCTTTTGGATGCAGGGATTGAAGGAGAAAGTAATTTGGCAAAAGTCAATCGGAGTGCTTCTACTGGGATTTTGGTCACAGCTGTGATCCGCTATCTTTTGTTTTTGGCAACTCTGGGAATCGTGATGGCAGGTGTAAGCATCAATCCCGACAACCCTACCGCATCCGTTTTCGAAAATGCCGCCGGGACTTTTGGAAAACAATTATTCGGACTAATGATTTGGAGCGCGGCCATTACTTCCGTGGTCGGTGCTGCATATACGTCCGTTTCGTTTTTACGTTCATTTCATCCGCTTCTCGAAAAACACCACACCTATATTACCATTGCTTTTATCGCCGTTTCTACACTCATTTTCCTTTTAGTAGGCAGACCAGTGAAAGTACTCGTATTTGTTGGCACATTAAATGGGTTCGTTTTGCCGGTTGCGTTGGCTATTTTATTGGTGGCGAGCCGTAAATCGATGCTGGTTGGTACTTATAAACATCCATTGGCATTGCAAATTGCAGGCTGGGCAGTGGTAATCATTCTGGCGATAATGGGCGCTGGATTGTTTTAAACTCAATTTTTGATATGCGAAGTGTTTTACTTTTCTGTATAGTTTTCACGATTGCAAATCTGGCTTTCGCTCAAAAGTCGAAGGAATTGATCATCAAAATCAATGCAAACGATCGTGCGCAACGAATTGACAATTTTGGCGCAGCGGGAGCCTGGTTTTCCGAAGGTATTGGCAAGAACTGGCCGACTGCCAACCGCGAGCAATTGGCAGAATGGCTTTTCAGCAAGGAATTAGATTCAAATGGAAACCCAAAAGGCATCGGCTTATCCGCCTGGCGTTTCAACATCGGCGGAGGAACTGCCGAGCAGGGCGATAGCAGCGGCATCGTCGATTTCCGCAGACGCGTAGAATGCTTTCTGAAACCCGACGGGACTTACGATTGGACAAAACAATCCGGCTATCTCTGGTTTACCAAAAAAGCAAAAGAATACGGCGTTGAAAATCTGATAGCATTTTCCAACACGCCCCCGGTTCAGTTTAATAAAAATGGGTTGGGTTATAAAACAGAGAAGGATTATCAGGCGAATTTGAAACCAGAGAGATATGGAGATTATGCGCAATTCCTGGCGACAGTTCTGCAACATTTTGACAAAGAAGGTCTGCATTTCAACTACATAAGTCCTGTCAATGAGCCGCAATGGGACTGGTCGCATCCTTATGAAAAAGGGTCGCAGGAAGGAAGCCCGTGGCGCAATGAGGATATCGCCAAAGTCGTGCGCGCATTGGACAGCACGTTGACGAAAACCGGATCAACCTCCAAAATCCTGATCACCGAGGCCGGGCAGCTGGATTATTTGTACGGAAAAACCGGCGGCGCGGCCAGACAAACGCAGCATCTCTTTCAAAAAGGCAGCCCATTACAACTCCGCAATCTCAAACACGTCCCGAACCTCATCGGCGGCCACAGCTACTTCACCGACAAAGGCGACAGCGCCCGCATCGCGATCCGGAAACACGTAGCAGATACCACCCGAAAATACAGCGCAGACTTCTGGCAAACCGAATACTCCATGCTCGCCGACGGCTACCGCGAAGGTAAATCCGGCAAAATCCCCGCAATCGACTGTGCGCTTTTCCTCTCCAAAGTCATCCACGACGACCTCGTCTACGGCAACGCCACTGCATGGCAGCTCTGGAACAGCTGGGAACCCGGCAGCCCCGATTTCGACACCCGCTACTACGTCATAGCCCTCAACCCAGCCAACAAAGAATACACAGATGGAACCGTAACCGCCACCAAAAATCTCTGGGCACTAGGGCATTACAGCCGATTTATCCGACCGGGAATGCACCGGCTCAACATCGCTAGAAATGACAAATTAAGCCCAGTCCAAATCGCGCAGGATGTGATGGTAACTGCCTATTCAAATGAAAAGCAACTTGTACTCGTGGCGATTAATTACACTTCGGAAGAGCGGGTTTTGCAGCTGAATTTGACTGGCTTTAAGGTGAGGAATGACTTTCAGAGCTATGTTACGACTGGGGAGAAGGATGTGAATATGAAGTTTGGGAAGGGGAAAGATTGGAGGGATGGTGTGAAAGTGCCGGGGAGAGGGTTGATGACGGTTGTTTTGGAGAAAAACTGACAATAACATTTATCTTGCTAAATTGCCGGCGAGCTGTTCAAGGCTTGCGTAATACTACATCTCAACATTTAGAAATAGTGATTATTAATCTATTTATTGAGATCCATTATGTTTTCAAATGAATTAGCGAAGAGGCTATTAGGCTTACCAAAAAATATAGAAGGTGGAGCTGCAACCATCAATCTCCAAGAAGAGAAAAGTCGTTTCATTTTGACTAATCCGGATGAGCCTGAATTTGAATTTTTATTTGAAATCACATCTAACAAGAAAATAGCATTCAAAATATCATTGCATCACCAGGAGAATAATTTGAGAGAAGGGCTAATGAGAGTGGATTACAGAGGTGGTCACAAGAATCCAGAAACTATCACAGAGCTTGTTCCGGAATTGATTAAGCCTTTTGTCGGTTATTTCTTTGTCAGTGAGCCTCATATCCATGTTTATGTGGAAGGATTTAAGGATTTGGCGTGGGCAATTCCGTTAACTGCATATCACTTTCCTGTTCTTGAAATTAACGATGGCGCTAATTTTGCGGCTGCAATTCATGCTTTCTCACAAGAAATCAATATCATAACTCCAATTAGCATTCAAAATTCTTTACTATTATGACCTGGGCAAACACACTTATAAATGATTATTACGGTTGGCTAAAAAGCAAAACCGTTGTAATTCCTGATGAACGAACAGAATGGGTTTCGATTCAGACGCCTTTCATTGGTCTTTTCAATGACACTATTGAAATGTATGCCCAGAAAAAAGGTAAAAAAATATTGCTATCAGACAATGGGGATACATTTCACAATCTTGAACTGGTAGGAGCCTCTATTAACAGAGTTGGCGAAAGAAGGAATATCGCAGAAAGAATTTTGCTCAACTATGGGATTCAATTAAATAATGATGAGCTAGTTACTGAAACTACTGAACAGAATTTTGCGCAAAAGAAACATAACTTTCTATCTGCTATTATGGAGTTGAATGATTTGTACGTTCTTTCTAAACCAAACGTCGCCTCTATTTTCAAAGATGATGTGAGGATATATCTGGATGAACAAAATATCATTTACACTCCTGATTTCATCTCCAAGGGTTCTACTGGATTGGAGTTCATGTTTGATTTCCAAATAGCTGGTAAAAACAGTGAAATAGTCATTAAATCCTTCAACACAATTAATAAGCAGACTTTGAGTAGCTTCCTTTTCAGCTGGGACGACATAAAGCCAATCAGAGAAAAGGTAAGTAAGAAGAATGTGACTGCGATTGCATTCATCAATGACGAAGATAAACCAGTAAAAGCCGAATTTCTCGAAGCCCTCAGGTCAAAGCATGCTGATTTTATTATTTGGAGTGATAGGCATAAGAATGATAATATTTTTAAGTTAGTCGCTTAGTTTGATAACGTTTCTCAGTTTAATGTTCTGTGAACAGTCGTCGCCAGTTCAAAACCAGCGACGACTACATTCCCTACTCCTGCTTCCCAAACTCCCAAAGATCCCTCAGTATCCCATTAATAATCTCGGCAGTGTAAAGTACCTCTAACCGGTGTTCATAACTCGGGTTCCATCCGTCAGCCGGGCGGAAATAGCGCAGAACCATGTCATGGTACATTCGCTCAACTTCAATGAGGTTGACGTCGCGATTGACGTATTTGGCAACGAGTGCTTCCGCAGCGGATTGGCGGTCGATTGGGTTTTGTACTGTTTGCATTTTTTCTCTTATTGGACGTTTTGCGCAGCAAAGAACGGTGCCGCACTTTCCGTTGTCCAACCTGAGTAAGGCAATGGTTTTCAAACCATTACGGTAGTTACGACACCGTTTATCGGTGTTGGTAGCAATTTATAGGCATAACTGCGCCGACAATGATTGACGACACGCACTACCTTACTCAGAATTTGGACGCCGTAAACTTACTGGCTTTGAAGAAGAATGCAAAAGAAGAAATTGAAACATTCCGAAATTGAGGGGTTAACACTACTGCCAATGTGAAGTGAAATTTATTAGCTTTACCTCAACTTTTACTCACACACTATCATACAATCTATAATGCTTGATAACGTTTACGAAGTAGTCATTACACCAGACTTCCGCACATTTGAATTCAGAAGTATAGGCCCAAAAGGCGCTGTTCTGAAAATAATCCGTTATGTGGAGACCGAACTACCGGGATTTTACAACTTGGGCTTTGGCGACTTGGATCCCATCACCCGCTCAATCGACGATTTGATTGCGACAAACAATGGAGATGCGAAGAAGATTTTGCAGACAGTCGCCTCAACCCTTTACATATTTACTGACCAGTATCCTGAGGCTATCGTGTTTGCCACTGGAAGTACAAATGTCCGAACCAGACTTTATAGAATGGGCATAAGCAACAATTTGGAGGCGATTGAAAAGGATTTTACAATCAAAGGTTATTTCAAAGAAGACTGGGAGCCATTTGCACTAGGTATTCCTTACGAGGCATTTTTAGTTAGAAGAAAATTGTAAATTTGTTTACTATGAAAGCGAAAGAGATCAATAAAATCAAAAGTCTTCCAAAGGGTTTCAGAGTGGATCCTACTCTTATAGATAAGTATGCGGATCAGCCTCTTTTCAAGGAAAAGCTTGATCGCGCAAACGCTATATTAAGAAAAGGCAACCTTCCAAAGTTCGACTAGCCTTCCATACATTATAGACATAATCCCGCCCGCAAGCATTGAATGTTTGCGGGTCATTTTTTAGCTCTTAATTTGAGCACTTTAACGAAAGACAATCAGACATGTTTTCAAAAGAAACCTACATACAGCGAAGACAACTCTTAAAACGAAAAATCGGCAGCGGCCTCATCCTCCTGCTCGGTAACGAGGAATCGGGGATGAACTACCGCGATAATGTTTATCCATTCCGCCAGGATAGTACTTTTCTGTATTATTTTGGTTTGGACGTCGCCTCGATTCACGCCGTTATTGACATTGATAACGACCAGGAAATTATTTTTGGGAATGAGCTGACGATCGATGATATTGTCTGGACGGGCCCGAAAGAAGCATTGGTTGACAAAGCTGCGAAAGTTGGCGTTACGAAAGTGCAGCCGTTATCGGCGATTGATGGTTATCTCAAAGATATTTTGTCAAAAAAACAAACCATACATTACCTGCCACCTTACCGGGGTGAGCATTATTTACAATTGCAAGAATGGCTGCAAATAGCTCCGGCAGAAGCGGAGCAGAAAGCGTCGGTAGGCTTGATCAAAGCAATCGTTTCCATGCGTTCTTACAAATCGGAGGAAGAAGTCGCGGAGATCGAAAAAGCCGTGAATACCTCCGTGGATATGCATTTGGAATTCATGCGCATTACCCGGCCGGGAATGACTGAAAAAGGTCTGGCAGGGAAACTGCAAAGCATTGCGATCAGTCAGGGTGGGGACATTTCCTATCCGGTGATCATGACGGTGAATGGAGAAATCCTGCACACCCACGCACGAGACCTCGCCATGCGAGACGGACAAATGAGCCTCTGCGACGCCGGTGCCGAAACAGCCATGCGCTACTGCGGCGACCTGACTCGTACCATTCCAACCGGCAAAAAATTCTCGACATTGCAAAGAGAAATGTACGAGATCGTGCTCAATGCACAGAAATCGGCCATCGAGGCTTGTAAACCTGGTATTTTATATAAAGATGTCCATACACTCGCGGCAATTAAATTGCTGGAAGGTCTAAAATCGTTAGGCGTCGTAACAGGCGATCCTGCCGAAGCAGTTGCAAACGACGTGCATACGTTATTCTTCCAATGCGGCCTCGGTCACATGATGGGAATGGACGTGCACGACATGGAAAACCTGGGCGAGCAGTATGTGGGTTATACCGATGATTTGAAAAAAGGCACCACGTTCGGCTGGAAATCGCTAAGATTGGGTCGCGCATTAGAGCCAGGTTTTGTAGTAACAATAGAACCAGGATTATACCTGATCCCAACCTTGATCGATCGCTGGAAAGCAGAGAACAAACTTTCGCAATTTGTGAATTACAACAAACTGGAAATGCTTCGCGATTTTACGGGTATCCGTATTGAAGATGATATTGTAATTACCGAAGATGGAAACCGCATCCTTGGCAAGCATTTGCCGAAAGAAGTGGCCGAAGTGGAGGCAATGCGATGAAAATGATCCATCTTGTTTTTGTGAAAATCCATCATTTCGAAGACAGGAATGGGAGAGCAGCAAGCAGTTAGATAATTATTTAGGATATAGGCATAAGTTGCAGAAGTAAATGCACAGCATTAGCTTGCATGAGTTCATAATAGAAATTATATATGGATATTCGCTGGCAACAAAGGTTTCAAAATTTCGAAAAAGCCTTTTTGTTTTTACAAACTGCTGTAAATAAGGATGAATACAATCCAATAGAAATCGGCGGATTGGTCCAAGCCTTTGAATTTACATTCGAACTTGGATGGAAAACAATCAAGGATTATTTGTACGAACAGGGAGTAGAAGCTCGGTTTCCGAGAGAAGCCATCAAAGAAGCTTTCGCAGCTCAAATCATAGAAGATGGGCATACCTGGATAGAAATGCTGGAAAAACGCAATGAATTGTCACATACATATAACGAGGAAGTTGCGGAGCGAGCGGTGAAGATCATTCAGCAAAGCTATTTCAGTGCGATCAAACAGGTTTACGTCCATTTAAAAAAACAAATGCCGAATGGTTGATGCTGCGGTAATTGGTTTGAGGGAAAGCGACATGACAACAATCCATGATGCTTTAAAAAGCTTTCCGCAAATCAAAAAAGCGACTCTTTTTGGCAGCCGGGCAAAAGGCAACTATAAACCAGGGAGCGACATCGACCTTGCGTTAAAAATCGATGGTACAGATGTGACCAATCAAGTTGGCGGAGTTCTCAATGATGACCTCATGCTTCCTTACAAATTCGATGTTCATAACATCGATACAATTAATAATGCCGACCTTCTGGATCATATCAATCGGGTCGGCATCCCTATTTTCGGAGACGATCAGTGAGTTATTTTTCTAATCCCTACTGCCCCACTCTCACGATCGGGCGCGCTTTTGGCAGTTCCTTTCTCGGGATTTTTTGGTCCATTTGAGCTGTATTATATACAAATGCAGCTACAACCGTCGCCATTTGTTTCAAATCATCCATTACCAATCGCTCGTAAGTATCCATATTGGTATGGTGCGTGCGCGTGCCGTACTCGATACCATCCTGGATAAACTGGAAACCGGGCAAACCGACCATATCGAAGCTCTGATGGTCTGTGCCGCCCGTATTTCTGGAAGTGACGGTTGGATGGTCGATGATATCAGAAAACGCACTCAGCCATTTTTCGAAAATTGGGCGTGGACCTTCGTTTCCCTGCAAATAAATCCCGCGAATCCGTCCGGTCCCATTATCTATGTTGTAGTAAGCCGACAATTTTTCATGCGCAGGCAACAATTTCATGGTTTCACGATCGGCAAAAGTCTTTTTTACATAATTAAATGATCCATGAAGCCCTTGCTCCTCGCCGGACCAAAGTGCAATCCGGATCGTTCTTCGGGGTTTTAGGCCCGCGCTCTGCAGAATTCGTATGGCTTCGAGCATCACCGTGCAACCCGCTGCATTATCCGTAGCGCCGGTAGCACTGTGCCAAGAATCCAGGTGTCCGCCTAACATCACAATTTCATCTTTCAACTTCGGATCCGTTCCCGGAATTTCGGCGATTACATTGCCTGCTGTGAGTTTTTTATCATAAAAGGTAGTCGCTAACTCTGCTTCCAATGTTACGGGAATGCCGCTTTCGATCAGTCGTGAAATAAGGCCCGCGTGTTCGGGGGCTATTTCAAAAGCAGGGCCTGCCAATGGCGCATCGCCTTTGTAAGATGCACCGTTACTCGTGAAAAACGTACCATGTTTTCCGGTACGCCCAGACAATTCCAGCGCCACTTTCTGTGCTTTTAGAGTACTGTCGACACGTGACCTGAATGATCGCTGGGCACGGATCCGCTCCATTTGCTCTGCCGTAAAACTCGACTGACCGAATGGCGCCGAATTGGTCATTTTATCCAGATCCTCGGTGGTATAACGTGTTGCATCCGCCTTGAAATTCGGCGTGGTGTCTGCATAACTTTTTGTTAAAACGATTTTCCCGGTTAATTTTCCATCTGCATATTTTTTCAGATCTTCTTCATTCTGGATTTCCACGATGGCTACTTCGCCCGTGATCGGCCCCGAAGTTCCCGAAGTCCAGGCCTTCGGAATGCCCAGCAAAGGCATGTAATAAGGCTTTTTCATCGCGATGTAGCTTTTTTCGACCTGCCATCCTTTTCCAAATTCACCCCAATCTTCTATCCTGGCATCTTTCAATCCCCACTTTTTGAGCTCCCCAACCGACCATTCCGCCGCTCTCTGAAATCCGGGAGAATTGGTCAGCCTCGGACCTGAAATGTCCGTGAGATGATGTGCGATTTCTTTGACTTTCGAATTGTCCAATCCCTCTTTCCGGATTTTGGCAATCGCCACAGTATCAATCTGCTGCGCAAACGTGAAGCCGGGACAAAGCAGAAGTAAGGTGTAAATGGTTGATTTCATAGGAGTATCAAATAGCGTCATCAACTTGTAACAATATCTTTTTTGGCGATCATATAATAAACCGGAATTCCTAAAAGCACGATTATCAGCCCCGGCCAGGTGTATTCAGGTTTATATATAATTAATAGAACACAAAAGGCAACACCCATAATGATGTAAATGATGGGCAGGAATGGGTAACCAAACGCTTTGTACGGACGAGGCGCATCCGGCATTTTCTTTCTTAATATAAATATTCCGACAATCGTAAGCATGTAGAACACCACTACCACAAAGGATATCATATCCAGAAGGTTTCCATATTTTCCACTCAAACTCCATAAACAGGCGATCACGCATTGAATCCAAAGTCCAAACTCTGGTACCGAGTTTTTATTTAAAATACCTACCTTTTTGAAAAACAAACCGTCTTTCGCCATGGAATAATATACCCGCGCTCCGGACATAATCAGTCCATTATTACAGCCAAATGTCGAAATCATGATCATAACGGCGATAATGATCGTCCCGGAATTTCCGAAAATCACCTGCGATGCGGTCACCGCCACCCGGTCTTTATCGGACGATGCAATTTCTTGCAGAGACAAGACGCCGGTATACATCACATTGGTCAACAAATAAATGACCGTAACAATGATCGTCCCCAGTGCCAGACTTAACCCGATATTTCGCTGCGGATTTTTAATTTCTCCCGCAATGAAAGTTACATTATTCCAGGAATCACTGCTAAAAATAGATCCTACCATCGACGCAGCAATCGCACCGAACGCGGCAATGGTTGTATAAGACTCGATGTTGCCGTCGATGCCCAGCTTATGCAGGTCCCACATCGTTGCGGAATCCCAGTTAGCAGCCCAGATTTCCGGTTTCATGAACAATAGTCCAAAAACAATAAGACCAAGAAGACTGAGCAACTTGGTCATGGTAAATGTCGTCTGGATGATTTTGCCACTATTTACGCCACGTGTATTGATAAACGTCAAAAGTATGATGAGTACCAGCGAAAGCAGCTGGGCCGGCGATATTTTGAGAAAACCCAGGTTGATCGCGACCAGATCCTCGCTAAACATCGGCAACAGGTAAGCTGTAAATTTCGCAAATGCGACGGCTACTGCCGCAATTGTTGCCGTTTGAATGACTGTAAAAAAGCTCCACCCGTACAGAAAGCTGATCAATGGATTGTAGGCTTCTTTGAGATATACATATTGTCCGCCCGCCTTTGGGAACATCGCACTTAATTCACCATAACTCAATGCGGCAGTCAGCGTCATGAAACCGGTGATCAGCCACACGAACATGAGCCAGCCAACGCTTCCCGTATTTCGGGTAATATCTGCGCTCACAATGAAAATCCCTGAACCGATCATGCTGCCGGCAACCAGCATGGTGGCGTCCATTAGTCCCAGCGAAGGTTTGAATGATGTTTTTTCCTCAGCTGTATTCACAGTACTTTCTAATGACATAAAAGGGTTAGGTTGTCGGTTTGTTTGTTTAAAAATGAAAGCTACAATATTATTTGAAACAATAAAACTTCCACCGGGTTTTGAAATCGGCCTTTAAAGACTGGTTAATGAGCTTCGCTCTGACCATTTCAATGGGCGTATTATGATCGCCTATGTTGGTGATAACACCAACATAGGCGAAATGTTGGTGTTATCACCAACATTAACTATACCGCTCCGGATCGTAAAGCTTAATGTCTAATGCTGTCGAAGTCCGGTTCGCCAGCTCAGCTACCACCTTTCCTGTCGCTGGCCCGAGACTGATACCCATCATTCCATGCCCGCCGGCGATGATCAGGTTTTTTAGTTTTTTACTATAACCCAAATACGGCAGCCCATCCGGAGAACAAGGCCTGAAACCATACCAGATGCGATCTTTGGCCGGAACCGCCACATTCAGCTCCGGATAATATTGCGGGATTGCATTCACAATTCCCTCGACCCGGTTCATATTGATCTTATCATTCACCGCCGCCAGTTCCATTGTTCCGCCAAAACGGACCTGCCCATTCATAGGCGTCACGGCTACGCGAGCTTCTATCAGCAATGCCGGATGCACAATCGGATGGGCTGAATTGGGTTCCATAAATGAATATCCTTTTCCCGGCATAACCGGAATCGTGAGTCCAGCCAGCTTCGCAAGTTGCGGCAACCACGAGCCTCCTGTCATAACGACCAGGTCTCCCTCTATTTTCCCTATCGAGGTTTCGACTGATTTGATTTCGGAATGGCTGATCTCATAGCCGGTTACTTCTGCATTGGTGATTACTACGGCGCCTTTTTGTTTAATGTATTTTAAAAGCTGGTTAAAAAGAGCTGTCGGATAAAGATGCGCGTCGCAATGATAATGCACGGCGCCCGCTACATCCAGCTTAATGTTTGGCTCGATCGCCTGAACCTGCTCTTTCGAAAGCATTTCAACATCCAAACCGAGTTTTTGCGCGTCCTTTCCAACATGTATCTCCTCCTCGCCTGCTTTTTCGGTTTTATAAAGCATTAAAATGCCTTTCTCTTCCAGGCCAAAATCGAAACCTTCTTCTTTGGAAAGATCTTCATAAAGCTGTTTACTCAACAAATGATAATCACGCAAATGAGGCGCTGCACGTTCCACATTAGCCGGTGTCGCACTTTTCATAAATTTCAACCCCCACGAAATGAGGGAGAAATCGAGAGATGGCTTCACGTAAAATGGACTGCGGCTGTTAAACATCCATTTGATTCCTTTTGAAACCATTCCGGGAGCTGCCAGAGGAATGAAATGGCTGGGCACGATCATCCCCGCATTACCCTGCGAGCAATTATCGGACAAATCCCCTTTATCCAAAAGCGTCACTTTCCAGCCACTTTTAAGCAGGTAGTAAGCAGAAGCGAGTCCGATAATTCCACCGCCGATGATGAGAGCGTGGCTGTGTTTTGTAGTGTTCATTTTGGCTTTTAGCGGTTAGCCTTTAGCTATAGCTCTTTATTTCTTATATTTTAAAAATTCGTATTACTCCCTGGAAACCAGTAGTATTAAGAAAATTTGGCTAAACGCTAACAGCTAATAGCCAACAGCTTCTACCACACCTGAAACCCATACGCATACGGATCTTCCTCGTCGTCGATAAAAATGTTATTATAGCCTGTTACTACCGCCCAACCTTCGATTCCCGGGATAATGGCGGGTTTGTCGCCGATTGTGACTTCGTCTTCAACCGTTCCGGTGAATTTGGAGCCGATAATGCTTTCGTGAATGAACTGGTCGCCTTTTTTCAATTTTCCTTTCGCGTGCCATTGTGCCATGCGAGCAGAAGTTCCTGTGCCGCAAGGTGATCGGTCGATCGCCTTTTCTCCGTAGAAAACTGCATTACGCGCCGTTGAGGTGGGATCTAAAACGGCACCTGCCCACAAAAAGTGGCTCAGACCATTGATATGCTCGTTTTCAGGATGGATGAATGTATATTGTTCATTCATCCGTTTCCGGCAAATGCGACTCCAGCTAATAAGATGATCGGCGGTGTAATGTTCCAGTCCCTTGAAATTTTCCTGCGGATCAACGATCGCGTAAAAGTTACCTCCGTAAGCAACGTCCACAGTCAATGTGCCCAGGTCCGGGCATTCGACGGTCAGGTTTTCAGCAGCTAAAAAAGATTTGATATTTACCAGCTTGACGGATTTTACCCTTTTTCCAACTTGCTTATATTCAACCAAAACCAATCCCGCGGGTGTTTCAAGACGAAGTTTTCCGGGAATTTTCGGGGTAACCAATCCTTCCTGGATCGCAATGGTCACAGTACCGATGGTACCGTGTCCGCACATCGGCAGACAGCCACTGGTTTCGATATACAGCACGCCAATATCATTAGCAGGGTCGACTGGCGGATACAGAATGCTCCCGCTCATCATGTCGTGGCCGCGTGGTTCGAACATCAGGCCTTTACGGATCCAGTCGAACTCCTTTAAAAAATGAAGCCTGCGCTCCATCATACTATTCCCATTCAGCAATGGCCCGCCCCCCGCTACCACACGGACCGGATTGCCGCAAGTATGCGCATCGATGCAAAAAAAAGTTTTACGCATTGTTTTTTTAGCTGTGAGCTTTTAGCGGTTAGCTTTTAGCCTTTTTTAACCTTGGCTATCGTTTTTAGATTAGACTTGCCAAGTCTTGAAGACTTGGCAAGTCTGGCGGTCTCCCGGAGGTAGCTAGTAGCTAAACGCTAACAGCTTCTTTACTCAATTCATTATCCACATTCCTCCAAATCCCCAGCGGGTTCGCATTCTTCAGTTCCTCAGGTAAAAATTCGTCGGGCCAGTTTTGGAAGCTTAATGGGCGGGTGAAGCGTTTGATCGCGTCGGCGCCGACGGAGGTGTACTGACTATTACTTGACGAAGGAAACGGCCCGCCGTGGTGCATGGATTTGCATACCTCGACACCGGTAGGAAAATTATTGAAAATGATTCTTCCGCATTTATTTTGAATAACCGCAACAAGCTCCTGACACTGAGCAATATCACCGGTTGTCGCCAGGAGCGTCGCGGTGAGTTGTCCGTGTACTTTCGAAGCTGCCTGCAAAACCTCATCCGCATTTCTGCATTTGATGATCAATGCAAACGGCCCGAAAACTTCTGCCTGAAGAGTATCATTAATCAAGAAATCAACTGCTGAAACCGTCGCAACCGTAGCATCCCCGAACCCATCCTCCGCTTGTGTAGCTGCCGTAGCCAGTACATTCACACCAGCCTGACCAACCACTTTCTCACGACTTAACTTATATCCTTTCGCAATGCCCGAATTTAACATTGGGGCGGGTAATGCTTTCACAATTTCCTCTTCAAGAGTATCGATAAACTGATCCAGCGCAGCTCCCTCCTCGCTGATCACCAACCCCGGGTTTGTACAAAACTGACCAACGCCGAGAGTCAGCGACCCGGCGTACTGTTTTGCCAGCTCAGACGCGGCCGCATTTAATTTTTCCGGCAAAAGAAAAACAGGGTTAATGCTGCCCATTTCAGCGAAAACAGGTATCGGCTCGTGGCGTTTGCTGGCAATTTCAACCAAAGCAAGTCCGCCCCGGTTTGAACCTGTGAAGCCTACTGCTTTTATAACAGGATGACTGACGAGCGCCTGGGCCTCTTCATTTGTCTCGCAAAAAATGTGCGAAAAAGTACCTTTCGGAAAACCACTTTTTTCAACCCCGCGAGTGATTGCATCGGCCATTAACTGAGAAGTTTCGGGATGTCCAGGGTGTGCTTTCACGATCACCGGACAACCGGCAGCAATGGCGCTGGCCGTATCTCCGCCAGCCGTTGAAAATGCAAAAGGAAAGTTACTTGCGCCAAAAACTGCAGCCGGGCCTAATGCAACATTCGTTTTGCGAATGTCCGGCTTAGGCGGCGTGCGTGTAGGATTGGCAGTATCAATGCTCGCATCGAGCGAATATCCTTTTTCCACCGCTTCCGCATAGCTTCTCCATTGAAAAATGGTCCTGCCTTTTTCGCCGGTAAGTCTTGCTTCCGGAAGATTTGATTCCCTGCGTGCAGTGTCGATCAGTTCGGGGCCTAATGCTTCAATTTCATCCGCAACCGCCCGCATGAATGCAACGCGTTTCGCGATTGAAAAGGTATTTATAGTAACAAAAGCCTCCTGGGCTTTTTGCAATGTACTTTCTAAATTCTCCTGAAAAATGCTCATATTTTCATGTTAACGATGCTTGAAATTACGCACCAGGTGACTCCTACGGAGTCCGAATTTACATTAATCTGTCTTTCCCTAGAAACAGGAGACCTCTCTAAGGTCGTTTTTTCACTCCGAAATGTTATTCCGGTCTATCAAACCATCATTTTGCTCCTGTAGACAATGACCCGGCAACACCGGATCAACAATTCTACGCCAATGAACCGGCTGTCAAATTCAAATAGTCCGGTAATGCTGGCTGCGTTTCGATCGCTTTGTCAATAATGGTCAAAACGCGTTCTCTTTCCGCACCTTCCAGTACCAGGCGCGGCGCGCGCACATACTCCGACCCGATGCCCATTTTGGCGGCAGCGAGTTTGATATTTTGAACCAGTTTCGGATGAATATCCAGTTCGAGCAACGGCAGGTACCAGCGATAGATCGCCAAAGCTTCTTTATACATTCCGGCTTTAACCAGATTAAAAATGGCAACGGTCTCTTTTGGAAAAGCATCTACCAAACCTCCCACAACACCATCCGCACCCAGCATAACCTCTTCCATGATCAGCGTATCAACCCCGCAGAAAATCCGGAAACGATCCCCGAAACGATTGAAAAGTCGGGTTACATTACTTACATCGCGTGTGGATTCCTTGATCGCATGAATGTTGGGCACTTTGGCCAGTTCTTCGAACATTTCCAGAGTGACTTCAATCTTATAGTCCACCGGATTGTTGTAGATCATCAGGGGTAGTGCAGTATTTTCTGCAATGGTTTTGAAATAAACCACCGTCTCATAATCGTCGGCTTTGTAACGCATGGGCGGCAAAACCATCAACCCATTCGCACCGATACCTTCTGCTTCTTTGGCAATGCTAACCGCCTCATCCGTAGATTGTTCTGCGATACACAAAACAACAGGCATATTTTCAGGAAGTGTTTTCCTGGCATATTTCACCAATTCCACCTTTTCGGCGCGGGTTAGCGTACTAGCTTCGCCAAGCGAACCTGCTACGATCGCCCCGGTAATGCCTGCTTCAACCTGAGCCTGGAGATTTTTACGAAACAGTTCAAAATCAATTGTGTCATCTGCTTTAAATGGAGTTACCAGCGCAGGAAAAATGCCATACCAGGATTCTTTGTTCATATTCATTATCCGTTTTAAAATCGATCTAGACTTTGTAATCAAAGGTAAAACAATGATCCCGGCATACATTCTCCCGTTTTGATCAATACTTTACCGATTTTAACATGGAGTTATAATGGCATTACTGTTTATTTTCAACAAATACGATTTGCGCACGGTCTGCTTTTCTGATCTTTTTCAAGAAGTCCACCCAGACCGCAAAGTCCTTCGACTCGTAACGTCCGCCGTTAATAATTACTCGTCTTGAACAAATCAACCGATTATTATCCAGACTGGTCTTCAATTCATAGCTGCCAAATGTCGAATTTAACTGAAACGCAGGGAGCGTTGTTTCGAGTTTGTAATTGGGCGGGATCTGATAAGACATCGTGTCCAAATCCGTAAAATTGTACTCGGAAACGGGCAGGTAAAAGTCCGCGGTACGCTCCGACATCGCGGGAAGTTCGAATGGGCGGCTTAAAAGGGTTGGCTTTACAAACAGCCGAGTACCTGTTTTAGTAGCACAATTCCGGACGTTCATGGTAAGGCTTTCGGTGATCCCCGGCTCCAGGCCTTTCTCTTCCAGAAGTTCGAATCGCTGCAGGTCGAGGCTCGGCAAATTGATATGGTTCGTCAGCCATTTCTTTTGTTCTTCCTTGTTTGTGTTATACATCACACTCCGCCTCGATTCTTGTTGCAAACCTGCATAACGGACCTGCACATCGATTGTGCCGTCGCCACTTTCATCCAGATTTACATTTCCTTTGCTGACGCGCATATTATGTTGTGTTTTGTAATCAGGCGTCTGAACCAGTTTTCCGCCATTGGGCATTACCAGCAACGCGACGCGCCCACCTGTAAAAGTCCCCATAAAATTGGGGGTGGAAGTTTGGCTTGTGCATTCCAGCCAGACCGTATCTTTGGCTACTATTGCACAGGCAATCACGTGGTTGAACTGGCTACTGGGAAAATCCGTCTTGATTTTTTCCTCCTCGCCAGCCCTGATTAACGCTGCATAACACGTAATTCCTGCCGATCGCAATGCTGCTAATGTGAAATTGGTGAGTGCCTTGCAATCGCCATAACCTTTACCTGCAACGGTCAGTGCGTCGATTGTCTGCCAGCCTCCAATCCCCAGCTGAATGCTCACATAGCGTGAACGTGCCTGCATCCATTTATAAATCGCATCGATTTTAGCACGATCCGTGTCCGCGCCTTTAACGACGGTTTTAATCTCGGAAATTGTTGTCGGGGGCAATACATCCCGTCCGGCATTCAATGTGTAATAGAATTTGCTCAAATCTTCCCAGCTATTGAAATTACCCTGGTATTCCTGGATCTCGAATTCCGCTGGCGCTACCATCACCATAGGCGTGCGATCGAGAATGGGTAATGGAAAAAAGTCTACCTTTTCAGGTACTTTGTGATTCTCGATTTTCCACTGATAAATATCGGAGCCATCAGTATCCGTTGACTTCACCACACCTGGTATCCCGTTGTATTCTTTATACCTGAATTTGAATCCCGCAGGAGATTTGATCCTGTACACTGCCTTTTCAACTGCCGAATTGGAGCTGATCACCGGAAGCCACTTTGGATAAAACATCATGTTCTTTTCCCTCGTCTCGTAAATGTATTCAACGGTATAGGGGTATGCATAGCTCTTTTTTCCGAAGCTTGCGAGCTTTACCCTCGCGTCCGAAATGTTATCGCCGGAAGTCCCATATCCGTAATCCTCTATTTCAGCGTTTTTCAGCTTCTTCACAACCTTGCCCTGGGCGTCGTACAGGTTGCCGCTTATATCGACAATTTTGGTAAACTTATCATAGCCGACCTGTAGGCCGCCATGCTCCTCTTCCCCTTTTTCATCGAGTATAGTAACCACAGAACGGCTCTTGAAACGACCTTCACTTTTGGAAAGAATTTCCCAGCTAGTTTCGTCCAGCCGAACAACTGCATTTGCTTTTTCCAAAAGTGAAGGGCTTATTTTATTTACATTAAAATCCGGTTGCCCCCAAACCTTCGCAGAGACAAGAAGGAATACGAGTACGATTCCTGATAAGTTGCGCATGGAGAGAGGGTCAGTTAGATTGTTTTTTGATGACCAAAGGCTGTGAATGCTTCTGAACAACCCGCTCAAAGAATTCTTTCAGATAGTCGTATTCGTCTGGCAGGAAACGGACTTTATTTACCTGAACACTGCTGTTAACCTGGATTACACTCCCGACCTGCCGCACCTGATAGCTAAATTTTCCAGCCTTGTCCGGCAACATCAGTATTTCAGTTTTCGGCATTTCGTCCAGCATATACCCTTCCGGCAACGTAAAATTCCCGATATAAGAATTTGAGATACCGGTCGTCAGGTCCAGTGGATAAATTCTTTCTTTTGCTTTCAATGGGTTGCTTGCCCACCTGCCGGCCAGCATCGGATTGAAATAAAATACACCCGGAGAGGCATTTTCATCTTCTACTTCAAAATCGCAGCTTACACTTACGGTACCCTTGAGATCATCGGATTTGTTCTTTACCGCGATGTTCTGAAGCTGCCATTCAGGAACGAGCTTCTTGAGATCATCCTGAAACACATTTTCCGGCTCGGTGCTGTATTTGTCCCGCCAGCGCAAGGCCTCATATCCTCCGTATGAAATGGCGTAATTCCCTTTGATAATCCCATCCTCCGGGACGATTTTCGCACTGATCATCTCCAATTTGCTTTGTAAATCCAGCGGTGAGATTATAATAAACCGACCAGCTCCTTTTTTAGGGATCAGCCTGCCAACGCCATTCAATGCATGCTCAGGCAGTAAACCTGGTTTCGCATAGGGTTGTGTGGCATCAAGGAGGTACTCTTGCTCTCCGATCTTCACGTGGCTGACAATGTAATTGAAACTTTCAATCATCGGAATTTCCTGATAGACATGCCCATGTGCACGGGTACTTATCAACACCGGATTCGCTTCAAGGCCGAGCTCCCGAAGCAGGCTCGTCAGCATCAGGTTGATGTCGCAGGCATTTCCCTTTTTATTATCAAATGCCTTTTTCCCGCCGTCACCTGACCTGAGTCCCGTGTAGCCATCCCACTTCATGTATTTTTGGATAAAACCGTAGGCCCTATTCATTCTTTCCAGCGGATCGTAAGACCCTTTGCTGATTTCTTCCTTTTTATCTTTCAGAAAAGCACTCTTCCGGAGCTCGCCTCCAAACCATGACGCTTCCTCCAAAGTCTTCTCTACATCGTCCCAGGTCTGCGAAAAATTCTTGCTCATCTCCCCCGGGAATGTGATGCTCGCCAGCTCAAAGTTGAGTTTGGACAAATAATCCTTTTCCGTGGTCATATAAGGTTCGTTTACAAATGCGGGGGAATCTTTAACCACAAACCGGTAAGACATTCCCTGCCCATTGTATCTACTATGTCCAACATCGACATTTACCGGCTCGTGTTTATTGTGGTGCAGGGACAGGTAACCTCCCATGGTCATTTTATAGTCGAGAAAATAGGGAATTGTGATTTTGTATTCGCTCCATTTGAAGGGAACCGAACCCTGGAAATGCCAAGTATCCGGTTTGGGACGTACGGACATAGGCGAGACCAACGTATAGGAATACTCGATCACCGCTCCCTTTTTAACATTCGGCAAATTGAATTTTGTCGTGTAGGAGTACTCAGACGATTTTTCTCTTTTGATCGATTTTTTGTCAAGTTCCGTCGTAACGATCTGTCCGTTTTCCAGGTTATACGTATACCCTTTCAAATCTTCAATCCATTCCTGCTCCTTAAAATTATTGCCGTAGTAGTACGTCAGCCCCACCGAGGCCCTGTCCAGTGCAGACTCTTTTAGGATTTTGATCCTGACCCACATTTTGCTCTTCATAACGAAGCCTTTTAAATCATCATACAAAAATGACACATCCCCGGAATCGTAGAGATAAACTGCGTCGGCCGTACTGTCACCAACGTAAGCAGTCATGTCAAGAGACGGTCGGTCTATTGTTCCGAGTTTGGGTTTGAAATCGTCCTGAGCTGTGATTTTTAATGAAAAAAGGAAAATAAAGGCAAGAGCTTGCCCAAGCACAATACGCAGTCGCCCGCGATGAGGAAAAAATGAAAACATACAACAAAAATAGGTGAGGGGTAAGAAGTCATGCATTATCGCACCGATATTCCTATTTTCAAAAAGTTTTTATCAACCTTCGAATATTTTTTTTCACTCAGAAACGGATATCTGCCAAAACAGATTAAAATCCCTATTTTTGACACAAAGCAAGATTTTTATTTGTTCCGTAATCATCTATTCCTGCTAACCTGGAATCTTTAACATTAACAAGTACTATGTCATCTTTTGAAAATGAGAGCCCGATTCGGGTATTGGTGGTCGGCTGCGGCAACATGGGCGCATCACACGCATTCGCGTATCAGCTTCTGGACGGTTTTGAGATCTGCGGAATCGTTTCTACCGGAAAAAGCAAAGAAGTTTTGAATGAAAAACTGGGAGGCGGCTACAGCCTTTTCAGCGATTACGACGTTGCGCTGGCCGAAACCAAGCCTGATGCCGTTTGTATCTCTACCTATCCGGATACCCATGAAGAATTTGCTGTAAAAGCATTGGAAAGTGGCGCACATGTATTCATAGAAAAACCACTGGCCGATACCGTAGACGGTGCAAAACGTGTGGTGGAAGCCGCAGTGAAAGCGGGTAAAAAAGTGGTTGTCGGCTACATTCTGCGCGTTCATCCGTCCTGGGAGCGTTTCGTCGCAGAAGCTCAAAATCTGGGCAAACCACTCGTTATGCGCATGAACCTGAACCAGCAGAGCCACGGATATATGTGGGGCGTGCATCGCAACCTCATGAAAAGCCTCAGCCCGATCGTGGATTGCGGCGTGCATTACATTGACGTAATGTGTCAGATGACGCGTTCAAAACCACTTCGCGTGAATGCGATCGGAGCGAGAATGACGGAAGACATTCCCGCAGGAAACTACAATTATGGTCAATTGCAGATTTGGTTCGAGGATGGTTCGGTAGGCTGGTATGAAGCTGGCTGGGGACCGATGATCAGTGAAACTGCATTTTTTGTAAAAGATGTGATCGGGCCGAAAGGTTCTGCTTCCATCGTGGCAAAAGATGCGGGTGGTAGCGGAAAGTCGTCATCCGTCGAGGCTCATACCAAGACTGAGTCAATTCGTATACATCATGCAGAGCTGAATGACAAGGATGAATTCGTACATGAGGATACCTGGATCAATCTTGAAGACGAGCCTGACCACCAGGAATTGTGCAACCGCGAGCAACGTTATTTCCTCAATGCGATCAAGGAAAACGTAGACCTTACCGATCATTTGCAGGATGCTGTCATGAGCCTTTCCATTGCATTTGCCTGCGATGAATCTGTCCGCACCGGACGGACTGTCGACCTGGCGTAAGCTGTTTTTAAACCCCATTGGTTTGTAGTAAAGCCCCTAGCGAACGATCGCCAGGGGCTTTTTTATGCCAGACTGCTGATGGTCAGGCAGTTTAAAGGAGATTAAGCAAATGTTAAGCAAAATGAATGCAAACGTTTGCACAGATAATTATATTTTTTTGGAGCTATTTTTAGGCGGATTATTGTTAAAAATTATAATATTGCAAGGCCTTTTTAAGGCTTTATAAAAACAACTTCTCTGACACTCGTATATTCTTATACCAATTATCGTGTTAATTACGGATCCGAAAAGCTTTCATATCCCTAAAAAAAAGTAACACAGCTCACAGCTTGTTAAAGTAACCAACTGAAAAAACATCTTAATGCCAACCTAAGTCAGGCCTCAGTGTGGGTCAAAATCAATGTAATTAAATAAATATTAAATATCATTATTTTACTTTATTTCAAACCTTAAACTACATCATATGACAAGAAGATGACTCAATCGAATTTTCAAAAAGTTTACTATGCATGAGAAAAATTTTACTACTAACCGACCTTAAATGAAAAATACCGATACCAATCAATGGTTGCTTCGCATGCGGGGCATCCGAAATTCCCTTTTACTCCTGCCCGTGCTAACCTACTCTTATGCGGCAGTTGCGAGTAATAAGATTGACTCTGAGGCTACCGTCCTGCGGGTAGATAAAACAGTGAAAGGAAAAGTTACAGACAAGGATAATAACGAAGGATTGCCGGGTGTAAACGTAGTTGTAAAAGGTACCAGCGTAGGTACCACCACGGACGGAACCGGTAATTATACGCTTTCGGTGCCCGAAAATGGCGCCACATTGGTTTTCAGTTTTGTGGGTTACCTGGGTCAGGAGGTTGAGGTGGGAAACCGCACAGTTTTGGACCTGGCGCTATCTTCCGATTCGAAAGCACTTAGTGAAGTAGTCGTAATCGGATACGGTACAGCCAAGAAATCAGATTTAACAGGATCTGTTGGTTCCGTCAAGGAAGACCAGCTAAGAGAGCGGCCAGCTCCTTCCTTAAACCAGGCTCTTCAGGGTAAAGTCTCCGGGGTGCAGGTAAACGTAAACTCTGGCCGCCCGGGCGGACGCGGTAACGTTCGTATCCGTGGTTTCAGCTCGATCAACGCATCAAACAACCCGTTGTATGTGGTGGATGGTGTAATGCTTCCGCAAGGAAACCAAAACCAGCAAAGCCAGGCGATCGATTACATTAACCCGAACGATATCGTATCCGTGGAAGTGTTGAAGGACGCGTCTTCGACAGCAATCTATGGTGCCAGAGGTGCCAACGGTGTAATCCTTGTTACAACCAAAAAAGGAAAAGCAGGAGAAGGTGTGATCACGTACAATGTGGATCTGAGCGTTCCTACTGCCGGCCCGAAAAGAGCCAAGGTGCTCAATGCGCAGCAATATCTGGACGTAGAGGACCTTTCCTATGCAAACATGGCTATTTATGACCCGACCGGATGGGCTGCCGGGAGCTATGCCTCTCACAATCCTCAGGTACGCCGTGCAGCGTTGCAGGCGGCACACCCGGATATCTTTACGGTATCAACCAATCCTGACGGTACAAAGAAATATACACCGAACTACGATACGGATTGGTTCAGGGAAGCCACTCAGAACAAGCTTTCACAAAATCACCAGCTCGGGATAAGCGGCGGAAACAACAAAACAACCTACGCGCTCTCGCTCAATTACCGCGATGATCAGGGGTTATTAAAAACTTCTTACCTGAAACGCTATGCAACCCGTTTCAGCATTGATGATCAGGTGAAAAAATGGCTTAGAATCGGTGCTACATTAAGCTACAACAACCAGGCAGAAAACCTTGTCGATATCAGTGATGCCGTACCGCGCCAGATGGTGGAAGATTTTCCGTTCCTTCCTGTAAAATACCCGGATGGTACTTACGCCAATAACCGGGATTATCCTGGTGCTGAAGGTGCTTTCAGTTCCGTTCACCGTTTAATGGGTCGCAAATTCAACCTGAATACTCAGACTACACTTGGAAGTTTGTATTCTAACATTACCCTCGCCCCCGGTCTTGAAATGCGTTCAGTGCTTGGTATCAATGTTGTGCAGCAGGAAGTAAACCAGTCGGAAACAAGAACACTCCGGATTGGGGAAGGCGGCACGGCCAGCAAGGACAACCGTAAAGAGACGTTCTGGTCGTTTGAAAACTACCTGACTTACAACAAAACCTTCGGAGGGATCCATGCCATTAACGCATTATTGGGTATTTCATGGCAGGAAACGAATATCACGTCAAGCAGTGCAAGCGTCCGTAACTTCTCAACGGATTACTTCACTTTCAATAACCTTGGCGCAGGTGCCACGCTTCCGGGAGTCGGTTCAGGCGCATCACGTTTCGCGTTCAACTCTTATTTTGGTCGTGTGAACTATACACTGATGGATAAATATCTTTTCACTGTAACGGGACGTGCTGATGGATCGTCTAAATTCGGAGATAACCACAAGTTTGCATTCTTCCCTTCTGCGGCACTTGCCTGGAAAGTTTCTGACGAAGAATTCCTGAAAGCCAACTCATTCATTTCCAACCTGAAAATCAGGACGAGTTACGGTTTGACAGGTAACTCTGAAATCCCATCCTACTCATCGCTCTCACTTTTGAGCTCTGGCTACGCGACCGTTTACGGCGATACGAGGGTTGGTGGAACAGGTATCAACAGGCTTGCTAACCCGGACTTGAGATGGGAAAAAACAGCACAGACTGATGCTGGTCTCGAGATCAGCTTCCTGAAAGGCAGGATTTCGGTTGAAGCGGATTATTATTACAGAAAAACCACGGATATGCTTCTGGATGCACCGGTTCCACGTTCCAGCGGTTATGCTGTAATCCGTAAAAACATTGGGTCGATGGAGAACAAGGGTGTGGAGCTAGCCCTGAACACAACCAACATCGAAAGAGGAAATTTCAGCTGGAACACCACCTTCAACATTTCCTTCAACCAAAGTAAAGTATTGTCCCTTGCAACACCTTCGGACATCTTCAATGTAGGTGGACCAGGTATTACCAACCCAACCAGCGTGATCCGTATCGGACAACCCGCCGGGGCTTTCTGGGGACTTACGCGCCTGGGAACATGGAGTGAATCTGAAAGAGACCAAGCTGCCAAGTTCACAACCTATCGCGGTGCATTTAAAATGTTGCCTGGTGATATCAAATACAAAGACGTTAACAACGATGGCGCAATTACCGATAAAGATCGCAGCATCATCGGAAATGGCAGCCCGAAAGGCTGGGGAACACTTGCCAACACAGTACGTTACGGCAATTTTGACCTTACCCTTGACCTGCAGTTCACTTATGGAAATGACGTAATGGACATGAACCTGCACGCAAGTGAGGACCGTGTTTCACTTGCCAACAGCTACACGACCGTGTTAAACGCGTGGACTCCTTCGAACCAGAATACACCTATTGCAGCGCTGCGTGATACTAAAGCAGGTTATGTAACCAACGTGGATACGCACTGGATTTTCGACGGTTCGTTCATTCGTGGCAGAAACCTGTTGCTGGGATACAATTTCCCATCAGAAATGGTGAACAAAATCAAGCTAAGCAAACTGAGACTATATGTTTCAGCACAGAACTTCTTTTTGCTAACCAAGTATCCTCATGGGGATCCGGAAATGACACCCCTTCGCGGTGGAGACGGAGACAACGTATTTTCACAAGGTATGATCTGGCATGGCTATCCTAAACCAACCACTTACCTGGCTGGTCTGCAGATCGCGTTTTAATGAACAGGTTGACATCGTTACATAAACAGACATTTACTATGAAGTTATATCATTTGAAAAATTTAGTAAAGGCTATGCTTTGCGGTGCTATTGTGCTTGGCCCAACGAGTTGCTCCGACTTTCTGGACGAACAAGATCCAGTGAACCTTACACCTGAGAGTTTTTACACCATTCCCGACCACGCAGAGGCGGCTATTGCAGCCACGTATCAAGGGTTGCGTTTTTACGGTGACGGCGCAGGTATCTTCTCCGCTAACTGGCAGATGCTGGAAGCGGTAACAGGAACCGCGTCGACACAAACGGGACAGAATTCGGATTTGAACAACCTTTATTCGTTGACTTACGACGGCAACACTGGACATATCGTTAACTGGTGGAATGGTCTCTACCGTCTGATAGCGAATGCAAACCTGGCCCTGGATAAGATCCCGACCATTGAATACAAGGCACCGGCAACCGAGGCTCAGAGAACAAAACTCCTTGGAGAAGCCGCCTTTCTGCGCGCCTGGGGTTACTTTAATTTGGTAAGACTTTGGGGAGACGTTCCCCTGGTGACCAAGCCTCAAACTGCTACATCCGAGGACTTCTACGCAACGCGGGCTCCTCAGGAACAGGTATACCAATTGATCGTGGAGGATTTGCAAAAAGCAGAAGCAGCTGGACTGCCGCTGACGGATGTGACCGGTCGCGCGAGCCAAATGGCGGTGAAGGCACTGCTTTCAAAAGTATATCTGACGATGGCAGGATTTCCGCTGAGTAAAGGCGCCGCCTATTACAAGCTTGCTGCCGATAAATCTCTTGAAGTCATTACCTATGCGAAAGCGAATCCAGCTGTCGTAAATCTTTTCCCTACTTATAAGGAATTGCATCAGGAAAACCTTAAAAATAGAGTTGAGCATTTATTCCAGATTCAGTATAATGCTGCTGCGACAGGTGTTGGCGGCTTTCCTTTGAACGATTACTTTCCAAACTTCAAGGCTGTAACTTATGCAGGTGCTGGTGGAACGGGTAGTACTGTTCCGACGCTTTCGTTTTACAATTCCTATGAGCAGGGAGATTTGCGTACGAAAAACCAGGAGGGCTGGTTCTACACCTCGTATTATATCAATGGTACCGGAGCAGAATTCAGCTTAGATGCTCCTTATGTCTTCAAATACTTCAACATCGCTGCATTGGGCGGGCCTGGCAACACCCCTACCAAGCTCAACAACCTGAATGTGAACCTGATCCGTTATGCGGAAGTACTGCTGATCTATGCGGAAGCGCAGAATGAAGTTGGTGGCCCCAATCAGGAAGCTTATGACGCTTACAAAAAGATTCGTGACCGCGCCAAACTTACGACACCTGCACTGGGAACTTTCTCTGCGGCGACCTTCCGTGAGGCTGTATGGAGAGAACGCTGGTATGAATTCGCTTATGAAGGTATCACCTGGTTCGACATGGTTCGCCTGCGTAAGGTGTTCAACGAAAAAACCAAAGGGTTTGACAACTTCGTAGGTCACGTTAACCTGAACATCAGTACAGGTGCAACCTTGCAGGAGAAGCATTTGCTATTCCCGATAGGTGTACAGGAACTGCTTAACAACCCAGGCCTAAAAAATCAGAACCCTGGTTATTAAGCATTTGAATTAATGGAGAGAGCCGGCCCGGGCGCAAATCAAGCGTCGGGCCGGCTCTCTTTTTGTTTTAAGTTGCTGCTCTTCCCTATTCGAATCAATTTTCGTTTAAATTCAATCGTTAAAGAGATTCTGACAAAGAAATCGTGAACATGGTGAAATGGTTGCAAATTCTGTTCTTTCTGATCACCGGCCCCGCCGGCCTTTATGCCCAGTTGAACATAACATCACCGGTTAACAACCAGGTCATGCAACGTAATCTGGTTGGTACTGCCATCATTCCGGTTACCGGATATGCATACTTTCCCTATGCCCGCGTCACCGCTTTCCTTACTCCCATCGAAGGAAATAGTCATTCACCAAAACAATGGTCATTTGATCAGGATCAGGTTCTGCAAGGATTTCTTAGTACCGCCATGCGGGCGGAAACAGGTTGGTACCAATTAAAACTGATTGGATATTCGGACGAAGGTATTACAGATTCGGTTGTAGTACCGCGTGTGGGTGTGGGCGAGGTATTCATAGTTACCGGCAATTCCAATGCAATGGGCTTGCCCGGATTGGGATCCAAAGACGCTTCGAGGAATGTCGTTTCTTTTAATGCAATTAATAAAACCCTGAACAACGAAAATATCACAGTCGCGCCGGACGCTCCGATGCCTGCACCCAGATTCACAATTCTTCAGAAAGACAATTACATTTTCCCAAATGGTGAAACTTCCTGGTACTGGGGCGAGCTCGGCGATATGCTTTCAAAACGGTGGAATGCGCCTGTTTTGTTTTTCAATGCAGCCTGGGCGGCGGCCAACTCCGAGAATTACCGGGATGCTGCTACCGGCAAAGACGCCTACAACCTGTATGTCGGAAAATTCTGGCCAAACCGGCAACCTTACAGCAACATCGTAAATACCATGCGCTACCTCACTTCCTGGACGGGAAGTCGCGCGGTACTTTGGTCGCATGGCGAAAATGATGCGCAGCTCAGTTTTAAAGAGGAAGATTATTTCAACCACATTCGCACCCTGATCGAGAATAGCCGGAGAGATTCGGGTTATAACATCCCCTGGGTCATTGCCAGGAATTCAGCCAGCAATACGCTTAAAGACCCTTATTTGCCTGTAATCAATGCGCAAAACCGGCTTTTGGCCATTCAGAATTTTAATACATTTAAAGGACCGGATCTCGACACCATTCAAATTCCGCGACCGGTATCGGGGCATTTTGAAAATGTGACCGGAGGAATGCAGGGATTGACATTGGCCGCCAGCGCATGGAGCCGGAGCCTGGCCGATTCTGTTGTAAACAAAATTTCCCCCATTCAGCCGGAATATTTCATTCACACAGGTGTTACGCCGGCCAGACTTTACCCGGGCGCGTCATTTTCACTTCCCTTTGAGATCACAGGTAAGATCCCCGGCACCGTTACAATGCATGCAGAACTGCTTGATAAGTCAGGCGACTTTGTAGCAAACGCGGGTTCGGGAACGCATAGCCCTCTGTCCATTACCATACCCCTTAACATTCCAAATGGCGATTACAGGATCCGTCTCACCGCTGCTAACCCGGTACTTCCCGGAAGTGTATCGGGCGAATTTTATGTAAATGGCAACTACAAAAACATGGAACATGTCAATACCATAGCAGCCAGGATCGAAGATCAAAACATATATGTGTCGTGGTTGCTTTCTGCTGATCCGGAATTGAAAAAAATGACGCTTCAAAAGACAACCGACGGAATCAACCATACTGATCTGAAGAGTTTTGAAGGCGTCGGAATAGTTTCACGGGTAAATGGTTACAAGGATCTTAACCCCGGGGAAGGAACCATTTTTTACCGGCTACAAATGGAGCATTTAAATGGTAACACGAGCTATTCGACCATTGTAACGATTTTTTTGAATGGGGCCCCGCAGGACCTGCTCGTGTTTCCGAACCCGGTGATTAATCAACAGTTTTATCTAAAGGCGGAAACCGGTAATGCAATCCAATGTATGCTTTTTGATATGAGAGGAAATGAGCATCCTATCTATGTTTCTGATCGCGAAGCGATTGGACTGATCACCGTGCGACCGGTGCACTATTTGCCATCTGGTATTTACATTTTAAAAATCGTTACGGAGACGGGAGCCAGTACGCAAAGGGTACTTTTCAAATAATTCTATTACATTCAAAATTTTACAAAAATATTACAACGGGCTGGAAACTAACCGTGTCTGTAATACACTGCCACTCTAAACTCTGTCTTTAACATGATAAAAAAAGTACTACTCCTCTGGCTCTTCACGCTCGTGCTGGTTTCCTGTAAAAAAAATGATTCAGCGGAAGTCATACCGGAAGGCCGTGAGCTTTCCAATATCATATTAAGGGACTATTTCATAACAAGCATTGCTTTTGATAAAAAAGGCAATGCCTGGCTGGGAACACTTGAACAGGGATTGATCAAATACGATGGTAAAACTGCTAAAATCTTCGATTCTTCCAATTCTGTCATTACAGGCGCAGCTATTCGGGATATTGAGGTCGATAAGGCTGATAATGTCTGGATCGGCAGCGATGATCTACTCAAATATGATGGAACAAAATTCTCAAGATATGAGGCCAAGCAATTTGGCTTCCCCAAAAACGCTGTTCGTTCCATTGCAATCGATGCGAACGAAAACATCTGGTTCTCTTGCAGCAGTTATCGATCAGGCGGATTGGTAAAATATGATGGGTCCACATTTAAAACCTTCAATGTGGCAAATTCAAAACTGCCGGGAAATATGGTGGAAAGTATCGTTGTCGACAAGTCCAATTACGTTTGGGTGGCGATGAACGACGGCGTTGCAGATGTCTCGCTAGCCAGGATCGGCCCGGATAACACCATTTCGGTTGTCGGCTCGAAGGAGCTCGGTTTTACTCCTTACTATTTCAGCAATATTGTTGTGAACAAAGACAATGAATTACTTGCATCGATCAGTTATGGCCTATCCAGCACAATAGCACCCGGAAGGCCACAGATCTTTAAGTTCAATGGGAGTAAGGCACAGATTGTGAACCTACCCGACGACAACACGCTCATATACAGCACGCATTGCATCTTTTCAGATAAAAACGGTAATCTCTGGGCGTCGTTTTCCGGAGTTGATAAAGAATGCGGGATTTTTAATGGCAAAGATTGGACATTCCCTAAGTTAGGTACAAGCGGAATTTTTGTATTCGCAGAAAACCCCAATGGTGAAATCTGGCTGGGAACAGGCGAAGGGCTTTACATTTTGAAATAAACATTGAACTTTTAATTGTCACATTTAGCATTTTGTCACATTGAGCGCAGTCGAAATGCGGCATGCTGCACCTTGTTTCGACTGCGCTCAACATGACAATGTTATCTCAACATGACAAGTTGTTCATGTTGACTATTTTTAATCTTCAAACATCCGGCCCAGTCCGCCGATGACGGAACCGCTTTCTTTTCTGGAATTTGGTCCGCCGACAGCTAACCGTTGGATTAGTTTGGAGATCGGCATCGACTGAACCCAGCAGCGGCCGGTTCCGCGCAACGTAGCGAGGAACATTCCTTCGCCTCCGAACACCATCGATTTCAAGCCTCCTGAACGTTGAATGTCAAAGCTCAGCGATTGCTCGAATGCTACGACGCAACCTGTATCCACGCGCAAAGTATCATTGTTCAGCTGCTTTTCCATTACCACACCTCCGGCATGAACGAACGCCATTCCGTCGCCTTTTATTTTTTGCAGGATAAAACCTTCGCCCCCAAATAATCCCGATCCGAAACGCTGGTTAAAGTGGATCTTCATGCTTGTGCCCATGGCCGCGCACAAAAAACCATCTTTCTGCACGATCAGCTCATTTCCATAAATTTTAGAAAGGTCAATAGGCATTACGGTTCCCGGATAAGGTGCTGCAAAAGCCACTTTTTTCTTTCCCACTCCGCGGTTTGTAAAATGGGTCATAAACAGCGATTCTCCCGTGATCAGACGGGTTCCGGCCTGGAAGATCTTGCCCATAATGCTTTGGTTCGCCTCGGAACCGTCGCCCATTTTGGTTTCAAACTGAATGCCATCCTCCATAAACAACATGGCGCCGGCTTCTGCGATTACAGTTTCATTCGGATCAAGCTCAATCTCGACGACCTGGATATCGTCTCCAATAATCTTGTAATCAATTTCGTGTGAGATCATTTTTCGTAAAGGTTAAATGGATTTGTTTTATGAAATTTCATTCATTCCGGCTACTCCTCTTCTCCCTCCTCCTCCTCTTCTTCTTCGGATGTTTTCTTTTTGGATTTCTTCGTCTTCCTTCCCGGAATATCCTCCCGGTCGCGAAGCTTTTTGTCATCCACATTTTTATTCAAAAACTCATTGATACGGTCCATATCAAAGCTGGTGGTGATCTCACCGAATGAGTTGATCTGAATATCGAAACCGTCCAGGTCTTTGTGGACACGCGGTTTCTCAGGAGCAGGTTTTGAAGCGTCGGTTGGTTTCTTTTTAGCCATTTTATTGATAGCGACCCGAGCCGCTTTTTTCAATGTTTACGAAAATATGTAAATGATCTCTCTTTTCTCAAAACAAATTGATCACGCGGTGATAATACAATTATGCCAGTCGGATTTGCGCTGACAAGCGGTTTAATGCATTTTCAAGCCTCTGTATTACTTTGTCTTTTCCGAGAATTTCCATGATGATCATCAGATCGGGCCCGGCGCCGGCGCCGGTTACTGCCAGCCTCAGTGCCTGCATGATCTTACTCATTTTAATGCCGTGCGATTCCATGGTTGCGGAGATCAATTCCTTCACATCATGTGCATTGAAATCACCTGAAAAAGCCGCGAATGCATCTTTTAAATGCGAAACCGCATTGACCGCTTCTTCATTCCACTTTTTCAATGCAACCTCCGGATCATAATTTTCAGGTGCGCTAAACAAAAAGAGCGATTCACTGATAATTTCCTTAGTAAAATGAACACGGTCTTTCAGCAAATGGACAATCTGCGAAAGCTGCTCGTCCGTCACGTCAATGCCTTTTTCAGCATAAAATGGTTTCAATTCCGCAATAACAGCCGCATCATCAAGTTGTTTCAAATATTGCTGATTGAACCAGTTTGCTTTTTGAATATCGAACCTTGCACCCGCCTTATGAACGCGCTCCAAACTGAAATTACTGATCAGTTCATCCATAGTAAACAACTCCTGCTCAGTACCTGAGTTCCAACCTAATAATGCAAGGAAATTGGCCGTTGCAGCAGGCAGATAACCTTCTTCACGGAATCCTCTGGCTTTGTCTCCTGAAACAGGATCCGTCCATTCCAATGGGAAAATCGGAAACCCGCCGAGGTCCGCATCGCGTTTTGACAACTTACCGTTTCCGTCTGGCTTAAGTAGTAAAGGTAAATGCGCAAACTGCGGCATGGTACTTTCCCAGCCCAGGTAACGATAAAGCAAAACGTGCAATGGAGCCGATGGAAGCCATTCTTCTCCGCGGATCACATGGGTAATTCCCATCAAATGATCATCCACGATATTGGCCAAATGGTAAGTCGGCATTCCATCGGATTTCAAAAGGACCTTGTCGTCGATCTGGGAAGAATGCACCACCACCCAGCCACGGATCAGGTCATTGAAACGGACCTCTTCTTTCGGCATAATCTTCATCCGGATCACGTAAGGTTCGCCACTTTCGAGCCGCGCCTTTGTTTCTTCTTTTGATAAAGTCAGCGAATTTGTCATTTCCATGCGTGTAATGGCATTATACTGCACAGCCGCAACTTTGGCAGCTTCCATTCGCTTGCGCATTTCGTCCAGCTGCTCGGTCGTGTCAAATGCATAGTAAGCCTTGCCGTCTTCAATCAGCTTTTCGGCATACCCGCGGTACATTTCTTTCCGGTCCGACTGGCGGTAGGGTGCGTGCGGGCCGCCTTGTTGCGGGCCTTCGTCGATTTCAATTCCCAGCCATTCCAGTGCTTCAAGAATGTACGCTTCCGCTCCGGGAACGAAGCGATTTTGATCTGTATCTTCAATGCGAAGTAACATCTGGCCTCCCTGCTGACGTGCAAACAGATAGTTATACAAAGCAGTACGTACACCGCCAGCATGCAGCGGGCCGGTGGGACTGGGGGCAAATCTTACTCGAACGGGTGTTTTGGACATTATTATGGGTACTTGAATATTGAATTTGTCATGTTTTAGTCATTGGTGGTCATTTGTTGTCATTAATAGTCATTTTTTGTCAAAAGTTGTTTTATCGTTTCAATTCATCCCATCAAACAAATCCGAACCATCTCGAACAGCAAATGACTACTCTTGACTATAAATGACCATCAATGACCATAATTAAAGCATCACTCCACCGCAATAACCGATATCTCCACATTCACATCTTTTGGCAACCTTGCAACCTGAACGGTTTCACGGGCGGGAGGATCTTTTGGAAAAAAACTTCCGTAAACTTCATTCACCGCAGCGAAATCATTCATGTCTTTCAGGAAAATACTGGCTTTTACGACATTAGTAAAACCTAGCTTTGCGGCTCCGAGAATATGTCCGATGTTTTGCATAACGAGCCCGGTTTCGGCTTTTATGTCTCCCGACTTGGAAGCTTCGGCTGCAATTTGTCCCGAGACATAAACGGTTCCATTTATTTTAACAGCCTGACTGTAAGGCCCGATTGCGGCAGGCGCTTTATCTGAAAATATAATTTCTTTTGGCATAGTAATAAAGGATTGAGGCGGTAAAATTACCAAATAATGGTATGCACAATGACTTATGCTACCTGAAAAAGCGCTTTTAACTCCGTTGCATCGGCAGGACTCATGCGGCCAGCCAGTACGAGCCGCAACTGGCGGCGTCGGAGTGCGCTCAAATGCAGTTCCTTCTCCTCATCCGTCTCGGGTTGCAAAGCAGGAACTTCAATGGGCCGACCGTTTTGATCGACGGCTACGAATGTATAAAATGCGCGATTCGTACTCACGCGCTGCCCGGCAGGTATATCTTCCGCCCATACTTCGAGAAAAACCTCCATCGACGAGTTAAATGCCCGGGTCACCTTCGCGCGCATTGTTACAATATTGCCCAGGCGGATAGGTTCTGTGAAGGAGACATTATCTACGGAAGCCGTGACTACAATGCGGTTTGAATGCTTTTGAGCAGAAATGGCTGCACAAATATCCATCCAATGCAAAAGCCTCCCGCCCATTAGATTGTTGAGAGTATTGGTATCGTTGGGAAGCACCATTTCGGTCATGGTCACTTCGGATTGATGTGGCTGCTTTGGTTTTAACATATTTGTGGTTTGAGATCTCAAAATTTAGGGCAGCGTGTCTTTTTTCTTTCCAGAGCCTGCGTTCGGTTTCCGATGTGGTAAGTAACTCTTGCCTGTAAAAACAGATAGCTGTCTTTGCTTTGCGCGCTTCCCCGGTTCCATCCGGGCTGGCGGGGTTGTTCTCCGATTTCAGGGGAACGATCGGAAAGTCTCCTTGCCAGATCGCCGGGCAACTGGTCCGGATTGGGATAAACCGTACTGACATCATCCAGGTAGTCGGAATTGACAAAATTGTTACACAGCTCAACACCGAGGCTCAATCGATTTGTTGTTTTGAATGAAACACCGATTCCCCCGGTTAATACAAGTGGCAACCGGCTGTACTTAATGCCTTCGGTTGTCAACGGGGCCAGGCTGTACCATTGATCGTCCATTTTCGCTTTTGGATTAAGTAATGTAAAACCGATGCCCCCAAATAGGTAGGGATTAATGGGTGCCTGGCGATTAAATGAGAACAAATCGGCCTGAATGCCCAGGTTAAGATCTGGATTGAATGTCTTGAATGAAAGATTGTTTTGAAAATTCTTCGAGTATCTCTGGTCAGCAGAAACCTGGTAAAACCGGAGTTCTCCCCGGGCGCTCACATGTTCCGTCAGCCTGTAAAGTCCGCCAAGTGAAATGGATGGACCGAGACCCAGATGTTTCATATTCACGCCGTCGGCCAGATCTCCCATATAATAGGCTACTCCCAGGCCGGCGGTAACACTTACGACGCCAAAAGGATTGATGTATCTGTTACCAAATTTGGATTTCCCCTGCCCAAAACTGTTTTCGGATAGCCCGAGCACCAACACGATCAGCACTGTAAATTTCCATTTCATAACTTCCCTCCACCTTAGTCCGTTGAATGTCGCAAGTTGTAAAAGAAACTGATTTATCCCAAATTGTCTGCATATTCCGATGGTACTGCCCTATTAACAACATCAACATAAAAAAACCGCCTCGGAAGATCTGAGACGGTTTTTAATGCTACAAAATCGGCTGAACCTCAATCTGCTCTCTTCACAGAACTCGCACCTGAGGTACTTGAATGAATATCTTTGGCGCCACCTGAGTAGCGAATGCTGCTGGCACCACTGGCTTCCGCATTGACAGTTGCGCTCGCGACGACCGCCGCGCTGCTTGCCCCGGAAGCATCGATGTTGGCCACTTTTGCAGAAAATTCTTTTCCTTTGAATGACGATGCTCCGCTCACTTCACCGGTTAAAACATCGCCCCTGCCCACAAGTGTGAGTGAAGACGCTCCGGATAAGTCAAATGTGATTTTAGGCGCATTGCTGGAAATCATTACGGAAGATGCTCCGGATACTTCCACATCCAGGTTTTTGGTTGCAGGAAAATTCGCGACGGTAGCTTTGCTCGCTCCCGAAAAATCTACGGCTTCCAGCGATGGCATTGTAATGTTGACAGTTACCATTTTGCGGTTTTTATTCCAGCCATTGCTTTTGTAGCCGAGATGTAAAGTGCCGCCTTTTACGGATGCTTCGATATCTTTCAGGTCTTCTTCGCGGCCGGAGGTGGTCACGCTGTAACCGCTGCCTTGTTTCACGTCTATTTTAAAAGCGCTGCCCATTGACAATTTGTTGAAACCCGATGCGGAGAAATTCCTTGTATCCTGCGCGTTAATATTGAAAGAAAAAGCCGCCAGAATGATCGTAATGGCACTAAAAATAAATTTTTTTTTCATGATATTCTTGATTTGGTCTTGCCTCAAAGATGACGTAAAATTTACGAAAGTTGCACGTCACTTATTTATTCCTGCACATTAATTTTACTTATTCCGCTTGCGTGACGGTCCAGGTTCGGGATTCTTCCCAATTCGATCTTGGATGCTCCCGAAGCTTCTACGTCTGCTTTCTCAATGTTCATTTCGGTTGCCTGCAATTTACAGGCACCATGTACATCAATGTTCGCGGATTTGGCCGAGCCTTTTAATGTCGCTTTCGATGCTCCGGATATACCCACCGTCAGTTGCTCGGTATTTACATTGATCTCCGATTTCGAAGCGCCGGTAATGTCTACATTTAACTTTGGCAAAGCCCCGAAACCACTTACAAGTGTTTTATTGGCACCTGACAAAGAAATCCCCTCAATGGTAGGCATGGTAATGACAAGTCCAACTCTCTTATTTTCAAATAGATTGAACTCACTGGACCTTTTAACTTTCAAAGTCCCTTCTTCCACATACACTTTAATGTCGTCAATTGCATTCTCATCATCCGAATCCGCAGTCACGTTGTATTCATTTCCCTGGCGAACTACGATCGAATAGGCTCCTCCAATTTCAATTTTTCTGAAATCGGTCGCTGTGAATTGTTTGCTGTAACTCCCTTTCTGACCTAAATTAAGATCGCTGTCATCGTCAATATCAAATGAATATTCCGCATTATCATTGTTCTCATCCTCATTTTCGCTCGCTAAGAACCTTGCAGGTATGTTCGTACAAACCAGGCCGGAATCGCGACGGATTACCCAGGACAAGCTGTTCCACTGAACTTCATTGTTATCAAGGTGATATTTGTTCATGTTCGGATAGCTTCCATCCCAGTGACTCAGAGAGAAGTAAAAGTCTCGGGTCATGATAAACGGCTTGTTATAAGGAATGTTTAAAACCAGATCGATCCGCTGATCACGAAATGGACCTTTGCCAGCCAAAATCGGGCCTTCTGTGAAAGATAAGGTTGAATCCTTTAACGTCAGATCATACTGTAACATGGCGGCATTCCTTTCCGCATCTTCGCGGCTGCGGCCTCTTGCAAAAAGTGTTTTTTCAAGCTTAATGCTGTCTGATGCGTTATAACCTGCGATTCGAAGATCGATATCTACATTCTCATCGTCGTAGGTACGTTCAAAATCCAGGGTTAACGTTCCTGCCGGAACTTTATAAAACTCGGTTTGCTCCACTTCGCCGCGTTTTGCGAAATTCCTTTGATAGGAAACGCCCCCGATCGTACTTCCGATGATGCCCACTATCCACAATCCGAGCATGGTCAGCCAGACCGTGCCACCTACGATCCTTTTATTGGAAAGCAATGTGAGCCCGAGCAAAAGGAACGTGGCAAGAGGAACTGCGGCAACGAGTATACCCGAAAATATGAGGATGCCGGGTAATTCCTGCAATATCAAAAATGGCGCGGGCAGGTTGTCAAATTGCGATGCATTAGTCAGCCCGGTAGCTACGCCACCTGCGATTACCAATGCAATCAATGAAATGGCGGACATCGCAATCAGAAATGCCCCGATCAGTATCCTAAGAATAGGTCCGAGGCCTTTCAATAACTTCCCCACAGCTGTAATGATCAATGCAATGGCGCGGAAAGGGAAAAGCAACACCTTGGTAAGCACATGCTCCTCGCCGGTTTTTTCATCCAGGTTCAAACTTTGCTTGATATTCGATTCGATATTGGAAAGCGTAATTGGCTCTCCCTGCATTTCCATTTTTTCAGTCAATGTATTCGCCGACGGCGCGATTACCCACAAAACAATGTAAATGAGAATGCCGGTACCGAAAAGCAAAATGGAAAGCACCCAAAGGAAACGCACAACGCCCAAATCAACCCCAAAATAGGATGATACCCCTGCGGCGACCCCACCTACAACTTTACGATCGGGATTGCGATAGAACTTCTTGATTTTAGTATCTTCTTCGAGGACAGTCGAACCCGGAAATGCAACCCACATGGCGATGTAAACCAATACCATGAAACCGGAAAGCGGCCCGAATTCATCTTCCATATTCAAACCCATCATTCCCGAACCAGCAGGCAAGCCTACCACTGCAAAAAGGAACGCAAGTCTTACCCAAATCGGGTCCACGGTAAAGTAATGCGCTAAACCAGCCGCAACACCACCGAGTAATTTTCTTCGTAAGTCGCGGTAAAGCTTTCTTGGCGTTGCCGGTGTTACAGGCTCGGTAACGGGTGGAATGTAAGATGAAGAGAATGAAGGCTCTTCTTTTGATGCAGAAGTGTGCGGAGATGCCGACGTCAATGGATCCGCCAATATATCCTCAGCTTGTTCGATCGCCTCAAAATCTGCAACGGTACCCATTGCCAAAATGAGCTCATCTACATCTGAAAGCGATATAACCTGCTTGCTTTCAGCTTTTTGCTTATTTATAAATCGTTCCGCAATCCTACCTTCAATGTCGGATACGATTTCTTTACTGTCCGCAAAGGATGAAAAGTATTTTTGTATCGAATTAAGGTAGCCTTTCAATTTCTCGTACCCGTCTTCCTCAATGTGAAAGATGATACCACCTATATTAATGCTGATTGTCTTTTTCATGATTGAAATATCGAATGTCTCTAAATGATCAGTTGGGGTCAGGAAGATTGCTTGCTGCCGTTTTGCTCAAATCCTCTGTACGTTGTATCACAGTTTGTACAGATTCCGCCAGCTCAAACCATGTGGCCTGCATTGCATCCAGAAATATTTTCCCCTCATCCGTCAAAACATAATATTTCCTCGGAGGTCCGGAAGACGACTCCACCCATTTGTAATCCAGCCAGCCCGAGTTTTTTAACCTGGTAAGAAGCGGGTACAATGTTCCCTCAACCACCATAATGCGAGCGGACGTTAGTTCATCCAACATATCTGAAGCATATACTTCGCCCCTCGAAATGATGTGCAGAATGCAGAATTCCAAAATTCCCTTCCGCATCTGCACTTGGGCATTTTCAATATTCATGTGGTTTCATGTGTTAATTTAAATGAATAAGTTCATGGCTAATAGATAGGATTTGACCTTCTAACATAACAAAGGTATACACAGGTACTTTGCGATGCAAGGTACCATGTTAAAAAGATTCGTCGGTTATGAAGAATGGTTAATTTTATGGTTGACCGGCGGAATAACCGGATGGCCTTTTTTAATGACCGATAAATTGAAATTTTGATTGACAAACCAACTAACAGCAAGTCATTTTGCGATCACAAACACAGCTTTATATCATCGCCGCAACGAGCGAAAACCGGGTAATCGGATCGGGTGACCACCTTCCCTGGCACCTTCCCGACGAATGGAAACATTTCAAAAAAGTGACTGCAGGAAAACCATTTATAATGGGAAGAAAGAGTTTCGAGGCGCCCGACGCATTACATTCTTCCTATCGAAATGTAATTGTCACATCCAAACCACCCGCACAAAATGATCCATTAACGGAATACGCAAAAGATATTCCTGCTGCTCTTGCGTTACTTTCTGACGAAACGGAAGTATTTGTATTAGGGGGCGCGTCAATTTTTGATCAGATGCTGCCCCTTGTACAAAAACTTTTTTTAACCATTGTCCACGCACAAGTAGAAGGTGATGCTTTTTTTCCGGTTATAGATCAAAATGACTGGGAGCTCGTTAGTTCCGAATTTCACGGAACCGATCCTGAACATATATACTCGTTTTCGATGAACTTGTATGTAAGGAAGGGAACTGGCTAGGCGGAGCTGAATTTGTGCACCATTTACAACGATGAAACACGCATTTATACACACGATCACTTGTTACTTCATTCTGGTCTTTAACCACGTTTCCGCTCAAAAGCAGTTTGGGAATGAATGGATCAATCCCCATCAGACTTATTTCAAAATACCGATAAGTGAGACTGGGTTATACCAGGTCACGGTTGGAGAACTGATAAATGCGGGTTTTCCTGCTGACAGCATTCTCGCGTCTTCCATTCAATTATTCCGCCGGGGCAGCGAGCTGGCGATTGAAGTAACATTGGATAAATCGGGCAAACTTGGGGAGAATGGGAATATTCAGTTTTATGGCGAAAAGAATGACGGAGCTGCGGATTCACTTTTGTATGTGTCACCGAAGTCTATGCCTCATTCGCATTATAGCCTCTATTCAGATACAGCTGCGTATTTTCTAAGTTGGCGGGTGGATGGATTACCTGCCAAAAGAGTTTTTGAGCACCATTTTCAAGATACCAAAAACCGCATTGAATATCATTTCGAGGAAAACATCCAGCTTTTCAATTCGCATTACCTGCCTGGAAAATTCTATCCGGCCGGCAGCAACTTCGACACGGGTTCCGTCCTCACGGATTATGATGCGGGTGAGGGCTGGACTGGCCCCGAAATCCCCGAAAATCAAAGCTTTGAAATGGTATTTAATACCGTTAATGCAATGTCAGAACAGTTTACAAAGGCCGAAATAGAGCTCGTTCTCACTGGCTGGACTTCGGGAAAGCATATCTATGAAGTTTGGAACGGAGATAAAGCGAACCTGAAAAGGAAAATTGCTACGGTTGATTTTTCCGATTACGAAACGTCGAGAGTACATGCACTTTTACAAAAAACAGATCTGAACCCCGATGGAAAAGTAAACCTGACACTACTTCCGGTTGACAAAGGTGGTCACATTTCCGTTTCGTTTGCCAGGCTTCGCTATCCTCAGAAATCCAGTTTTGAAACCGGCATTGGTCAAAAACGCTATTATTTCGATTCTTCACAGAATGCTCGCTGGTCGATTTCGGCGGGTAAAGACGTTCGTTTTTACGATTGCTCCGATCCATTTAATGTTCGGAAATTAGCTCAGGAAAATTCAGAGATCTTAATTGGCAATTCCTCAAAAGTGATTGGGGTAAATCAAAAGCTGAAAATCGGCAAAATGCAGGTAACAAAACTTGGGACCTTTGAAAACCTGCAAACCGATTACCTCATCATTTCCCACCCACTTATGCACATTCCGGTTGCCGGACGAGATCCTGTGACCGAATATGCAAATTACCGACACTCCGAAACGGGTGGGAATTATAATGTGCTGGTCGAAGATATTACGGAGGTGTATGATCAATTCAATTACGGAGATCCGGGTCCGTCCGCGATCAGAAATATCATTTCATTCCTCCAAAAAGAAGGGAAACTGAAAATGGCATTGCTTATCGGAAGATCCATTGATCCGCAAAAAGCACGGAAACTACCCCAACCCAGCCTTACCGATATGATCCCTAATGCGGGCTGGCCGGGATCCGATATCGCATTAGCGATGACGCCGGGTGAATCAGGTGACTCTTACCCGATTGTTTCCGTTGGTCGAATCAATGCATTAACGTCTGAAAATGTGCTGGACTATTTGCATAAAGTGCAGGCTGTGGAGGCAGAACCGGCTTCTGCACCGTGGAGAAAAAACGTACTGCATCTGAGTGGCGGCAGGTCACGCGACGAGCTGGCCGCATTTAAAGGATATGTGCATGCATTCGAAAAAAAACTGATTGATTTGTCTTTTCCGGCATTGGTTAAAACAATTTCCAAGATATCCGACGACCCGGTTGAGCAGGTTCCTATTCACAATGAACTGAATAAAGGCGTGTCGCTCATCACCTTATTTGGGCATTCCAGTCTGGATGTGACCGATATTGATATGGGTTATGCGAGTAATCCCGCGAACCGGTATCGAAATCATCCCAGGTACCCGGCGGTAATTGTAAATGGCTGCGCATCAGGAAGCATTTTTCATTCAACCAACACCCTGAGCAGCGACTGGATATTTTCACCTAACAATGGCGCAGTACTTTTTCTCGCTCACACTTTCAACGGAAATTCGCTCGCATTGAACCGATACACGGATATTTTCTATGAAGTATTGAGTGACAGCAATTTTACGCATCAACCTTTCGGACTGATCCAGCAGGAAGCAATCAAACGGAATCTGAGCCGAAATCCAACCATTTACGATCGCATTACCGTGCGGCAAATGAACCTGCATGGCGATCCCGCAATCCGGATCTTCCCCGGAAAACTTACACCGAATGACAGTGCCCCTGAAAAGCCCAATGACCTTCCATTAACCATTTCCGTTCGATTAAACGGAAGGCAACTGGCAGATAATGAGTTTATTCAACCAAAACCAACGATTTCAATTGAGCTCAGGGATTTCAATATCTCATTAAGTGACACCACCGCCCTTTTGATTTGGGTAAAACAAAAATGCAATGGATGTCCTGAAAAAAGGATTTACTTAAATCGGGCGGTTTGGAAAAAAACTTCATCAGGTCACATAACCATGGATGTTGATGTTCCGAAACCTTTTATGCCCGGAACGTACCGACTTACGGTTCAGGCCAGTGATTCCAACCGGAATGTAGCACCCGTATATCAGATCAATTTCCGTGTTTCAGGTGAGAAGCAAATATTTAAAGTGGGAATTTCACCGAATCCGTCTTCGAAATGGTTCAAGATTAAGTTCGAACTTGAAGACACCTCCGAAACGTGTGAAGTACAGCTCAAAATTTTTAATGTATCAGGAACGGCCGTGCATACAAACACATTTAAGCCACGTATTGGGATCAATGAATGGTTCTGGCATCCTGGTGAATTGCCGACAGGGGTTTATGTTTATCGTCTGACGATTTCAGGAAAAGATATAAGCGTTTCCGACGAGTCCGAAAAGACCTTTGAAGGACGACTGATCTGGGTGGATTAGAGCTTTTCTTTCGTTAAAACTTCTTACTTTTGTTTGTAATATAAATGATTCAATCCCTTGAAAGAATACGGAAGCAACGTACAAAAGCTCGCTGAACACATCGTAAAGATGGAGGACAGGACAAAACGTAACCTCTACGCACACATTCTGGTTGAACTCATGCGGCAAATACATCCGAACATGAGGGACAATCAGGACTACACAAACAAATTGTGGGACGATCTGTACATCATTTCCGGTTTTCACCTGGATGTTGACAGCCCATTTCCACCTCCATCCCCGGAAGCTTTGGGGAAAAAACCTTTGAAAGTGGGTTACAACCAGTCGAACCTGATGTACCGTCACTACGGAAAGAACATTGACCTGCTTCTGGAAAAGGCTATTCAAACTGAAAATAAAGAAGACAGGCTTGCTTTTGTTTCTTACATTTTTCGTTTGATGCGTTCCTTTTTCAATGCCTGGAACAAAGACAATCCCGAAGACAGTGTTTTGCTGGGCCAATTGGCGCAATTAAGCAAAGGTGCATTGGAAGAAGAAATCGATTACATACGTCAAAACGGCCCGGTAGACGCGGCGCCGAAAGATCGCAACAATAACAGCGGCGGTCAGGAACGTAATCGTGGAAATCATGCAGGCGGAGGATTTAAGGCACAATCCAGCCACAATACTGAAAGGCAAGGAAACAACAATCAGGGAAATCCCAGTCGGAACCGGCCAAACAACAAGTTTTCAGGTCGCAATAACAACGGTAACAATCGCAACAACCGTAAGAAACCCGGGGGAATATAGCACCCGGGGCAACTAGTCCAGTCAATTGCCCAAACCATCTATGGCTTCATTTAAAATTACCGGGGACAAACGTCTCAAGGGTGAAATTGTACCCCAAGGCGCAAAAAACGAGGCGCTGCAAATTATATGTGCGGTACTCTTGACCAAAGATCCGGTCACAATAAATAATATCCCGAATATCCGCGACGTCAATCAGCTCATCAATCTTTTGGGTGATCTGGGCGTACGCCGCACAAGGTTAAGTGAAACTTCGATACGGTTCGAGGCAAATGACATTAATCTGGATTACCTGGAATCAGATTCATTTCGTCAAAAGGCCGCAGCTTTACGTGGCTCGGTAATGCTGCTTGGCCCAATGCTCGCACGTTTCCGCAAAGGCAGGATCCCCAGGCCAGGCGGCGACAAAATAGGTCGCAGAAGGTTGGATACGCATTTTTTGGGCTTTGAAAAACTCGGTGCCACATTCAGTTATGATGGCGAAGACGGCGGATTTTACAGAGTAGACGCCGCAAACCTCAAAGGCACTTATATGCTTTTGGATGAAGCATCAGTAACCGGAACAGCCAATGTACTGATGGCCGCGGTAATGGCGGAAGGAACTACGACTATCTACAATGCCGCGTGCGAACCTTATTTGCAGCAACTTTGCAAGATGCTGAACCGCATGGGCGCTAAGATTTCAGGAATCGCCTCCAACCTGCTTGTTGTAGAAGGTGTTACTGAACTACATGGGACCGACCACACCATGCTTCCGGATATGATTGAGATCGGAAGTTTTATCGGGCTCGCTGCCATGACCAAGTCTGAAATTACCATTAAGGATTGCCAGATTCCCCAGTTAGGCATTATACCGGACGTTTTTCAACGTCTGGGCATTCAAATGGAATTCCGTGGAGACGATATTTTTATCCCATCGCAGGAACATTACCGCATTGAAAATTACCTCGACGGCTCTACACTTTCCGTAGCCGACGCTCCCTGGCCAGGCTTTACGCCTGACTTGCTGAGTATTATTTTGGTAACGGCGACACAAGCACAAGGAACGGTTTTGATCCACCAAAAGATGTTCGAGAGTCGTTTATTCTTTGTGGATAAACTCATTGAAATGGGCGCTCAAATTATACTTTGCGACCCCCACAGAGCCACCGTGATAGGACATAACCGCGAAACACAGCTTCGCGGAATACGCATGACCTCGCCGGATATCCGTGCGGGAGTTGCATTGCTGATCGCAGCAATGTCCGCCAAAGGAGTAAGTATCATTGATAATATCGAGCAGATCGACAGAGGTTATCAGAATATCGATACTCGCTTGAATGCGATTGGAGCTGAGATTGTTAGGTTGTGAACAGCTGTTAGCTTTTAGCCGTTAGCCATTAGCTAAAAAACTAATCGCTAACAGCTAAAAGCTTATCACTTCTTCCCAAACGTACATTTACCATTATCCGCCTTCACATAATAGGATTTATAATTGGTTGCTTTTGGGTCCATGCAGCCTTTTAAGTCCAGAATTTCTACTTTCCTGAATTCTACCGGATGACTCTCACTTTGAAGTGAAATGGAACCGTGATCCAAGAGTTTTCCGGCAATCATGATAGACGGATCGTGCCCGCTCACATTACCCCCGCCTAACTGCGGCTTGTTGTATTCCAGCACCATTTCTCCATTCGCAAAATGCTGAATGAGCGAATCGCCCAATACCAGTACCTCCGCTTTTACCCACTGATCGCCATTATAAGTTTTTGATTTTGAAGTAATGCAATGCTGGGTAACCAGTTTGCCATCGATCACCACATTTGTTCCGGGCGTACAGAGGTTGCAGGTGGTGCGCACTTTATCATTTCCACCAAGCAGCTGTACTTCAATGGAGGCAGGAAAATCCTGATCTTTTCCCATTGTTGCAGCAGGCTGTCCGTGCACCATAATGCCACTGTTACGCCATGCCCATCCTTCACCTTTGGGAGCTTGCTCGCCTACAAAACGGTATTCAACCGAGATCCGGTAATAGGAATAGTCGCCTTTGTAAAAAATATGGCCATATTTCTGTTTAAAATCATCATAACCATCGTAGCGGACAACCATTTTTCCGTCTTCTACACGGAAGGTATTTTTATAGTTGTCGTTGAGTTCGTAGCCCCGGATCTTCACGTCCCAGCCATCCAGGTTCTTTCCATTAAAAAGCTGCTTCCATTCTTGCTTATCCGCCTTTTTTTGTCCCATCACCGCCATGGATATCAGGCAAAGGATGGTTGCGATCTGTACTTTCATGAATAAAGGTTATTTTGAATTGTAAATTTTGGCCGGATTATTTTAACATCCAAATAACGACTTACTTCGTACCTATTCCAAAAGTCGGGGCAAATTTGATACGCTGTTTATGAGTATAAGTACAAAAGAAAAGATTGCCGTTTTCTGGTTTCGGAGAGATCTCCGACTTCATGATAATGCCGGACTATACTATGCGTTGCGTTCCGGCTACCCCGTTGTCCCCCTTTTTATTTTTGACAAAAATATACTGGATGATCTTGAAAATAAGCAGGACGACAGGATCACCTTCATCTACAACGCCATTGAGTCCATTCGGAAAGAGTTAAAGGCAATAGGTGCGGATATTTTAGTCCGATATGGTACTCCGTTAGAAATTTGGAAGAAGTTAAGTGATGAATATGATCTGGCGGAAGTTTATACCAATACTGATTATGAAGTATATGCGACGGAACGGGATCAGGAAGTTTATAAAATTGTCAAAGAAAAGAAAACTGCGTTCAAAACCTGCAAAGACCAGGTAATCTTCGAAAAGAAGGAAATTCTCTCTTTGCAGAAAACGCCATTTACCGTTTTCACTCCATACAGCCGCGCCTGGAAAGAAAAATGCGACACGTTTTATCTCTCCTCATACCCAACTGAAAAGTATTTCGGGAACTTTCTTACATGGGAAGGTGGAACAATCCCTACCTTGAAAGAAATGGGGTTTGAAACTTCTGACTACCAATTTCCTTCCGAAGACGTGCCAGCTGAATTATTAAAAGACTATTCGAAGAAGCGTGATTTCCCCGCCGAAGAAGCCACCAGCCGGATTGGCATTCATCTTCGGTTTGGGACAGTGAGCATTCGCGAACTTGCCCGGAAAGCCAGGGAAAATAGCGATACGTTTCTCAACGAATTGATCTGGCGGGACTTCTATCAGCAGATTCTCGCAAACTTTCCGCATGTTGGCAAAGGCCATGCATTTCGCCCTGCGTATGACCACATCAAATGGAGATACGATGAAGAAGATTTCAGGAAATGGTGTGATGGAAAAACGGGTTATCCCATGGTAGACGCGGGAATGCGCCAGTTGAATGCCATCGGCTTCATGCATAACCGGGTGAGAATGGTTACCGCAAGCTTTTTATCTAAACATTTACTGATCGACTGGCGTATGGGAGAAGCTTATTTTGCAAAAAAACTTCTGGATTACGATTTAGCAGCCAATAATGGCGGCTGGCAATGGGCGGCTGGTTCGGGTACCGACGCCGCACCTTACTTCCGCATTTTCAATCCCACCGCGCAAGCAGAAAGATTTGACCCGAAAAAAGAATACATCCGGAAATGGGTACCCGAATATGGGACAAATGAATATCCGGAACCCATGGTCGATCACAAAATGGCCCGGGAACGTTGCCTCAAAGCTTATAAAGAAGCATTAGACAAAGGGAAATAGCCTATTTCCCACCAGCGATCACGGTAAGCATCACTTCGGGATTTAAATAGGTATTTGCCATTTCCATTACATCTGCTTGCGTTGTAGCATGAATGCGCTCGATGTAACCGGAGTAAAAATCTGCCGGCAACCCATCGAGCAGAAGAACTTTTTGGCGATCCGCCACCTCGAACGCGGTGTTGAGCGAGCCTGCGAATTCTCCGGCCATGAAATTCTTAACGGTTGTCAATTCTTCTTCGCCTACCATTTCAGTTTGCAGGCGATGGATTTCTTTTTTGATTTCATCGATGGTCTGCTGTGTAAATTCCTTTTTCACATCGGTTCCAATCATGAAATATCCCGCATTTTTTAATGTGACCAAATGGGAGGAAATCCCGTAAGTGAGGCCCTTTTCCTCCCGGATATTTTTCATTAGCCGTGACCCGAAATATCCGCCCAGGATTTCATTGGTAACAAGCATTTTGAAATAATCCGGATGCTGACGATTAAATAGAATCCGGCCCATTCGAATGGAGGACTGCACACTATCCGGACGCTCTACCACCGTCTCTACCTGCTCATACGAGGTGGAGGATTTGAACCCGATGTTAACGCCGCCAGAACTTATTTTGCTTTTTCCGAGCGTCTCATTCACCGTTTTCACATCGGCTTCTTCCACCTGACCTGCAAGTACCACGGTGAATTTCGCGTTCTTAATGAACTTGTTATAATGTTCAAGAATCGCATCTTCGGATAAATTCACCAGGTTTGTTTCTTCCTGACTCTGCCCGTATGGATGATCTGTACCAAAAAGCTTTGCTCTAAATGCCGTAGTCGCCAGATACGCGGTCTTTTCCTTATTTACCTTAAGATTCTGAAGTGTTATATTCCTCAATTCTTCGAGTTCCTTCTCTGGAAAAGTTGCTTCCTGAATCAATTCACTGACTAATGGCAAAACATCCGGTAAAAAACGGGAAAGGCAGTAAACGACGATTCCTATACGATCCGATGTGTGGGTCATTTCTGTGAATGCGCCAAGCCTGTCGAAAGCCTCGCTGATTTCCTGCGAAGTAAGACTGGAAGTACCTTCCGGCAACATTTTGATTGCAAAGTATGATGCTCCAATATGGCTTTCGTACCAATTTCCTGCTTCAAAAATACATTCCAACCGGATCACTGGCTGCTCTCCAATATTGATGACGTGCAATGCAATGCCGTTATCGAGCGAATAAGTTTGAGGTTCTGGTAAACTAACCGTATTGATAATCTTAAAATCAGGGGCAATGGTACGATCCAGTGACATGGGCAATGATGAGTATAAAAAAACGAATGACGTTACAATAACGCCATTCGTTTCGAAAAAAATTAATTTCAGCTAGTTCTTAGTTTTCAGTATCGCTCACATCCAGCTTTTCGGCTTTGTTCAAACCGAGAGAAAGTGTAATGCGGAGCGTTTGTGCCAGCGGGCTTCCCTGCGTGGTTGGGAACATGTAAGCAAAATCAACCGAATATTTATCCATGAATTTTGCTCCGGCGCCAGCAGTGAAGAACCTGCGGTCACCTTTGTTTTTACTTTCTCCAAAATACCCGGCTCTTAATGCGAAAATACTGTTATACCAGTACTCTACTCCGGCCGCAACCGCAACTTCCTGGATTTCTTCGCTAAAACCATCCGGCGCGTCAGAGAATGATCCGAATACACCATTTAACAATGGTCTCTGGTTATAGGCTGTACCATCTGGTGTTGGAACCATCAGCTTATTCACGTCAACAATAAAATTGAAGCGGTTTCTGCCATCACCCGTAAATGATAACCCGGCGCCAACTTTAAGGTTCGTAGGAATAAAGTTTTCAGTATTGGTACCTGCACCGTAATTGATCTTTCCCCCCAGATTTGAAAGTACTGCTCCCAAAGACCAGATAAACTCGCCTCCGGTCTCATCGTTTTTCGTCACGTTACGGTAGAATGCGCTGATGTCACCAGCAGCTGTACGCGCAGGGGCAATGGAAACACCATTAATGACCGACGTCCCCGCTAAGTTCGAGGAAATGTATTTCAGGGTAAGACCCATCGAGAAATTCTTCGCCAGCTGCCTCGAATATGTTCCGCTCAATGCAAGTTCTCTTGAATTAAAATAACCCATTTGAGTTCCGACGGCATCACGCAAATCCAGTTCACCATTATTAAAGTAATTAACCGAAAACGCCACCGCCTGTTTGTCACCTAGTTTTTTGTAGCCGGTAAGGTATCCCAACCACATGTCGTCAACCAGATTTCTCAGCCACGGCGTGTAGGATGCGGAGATCCCAAAATCCTTGGTATTGTAAGGTAATTTGGCTGCATTCCAGTAAGTAGAGTTTGCGTCGGGGCTTAATGCTACTCCGGCTTCTCCCATTGCAGCGCTTCTGGCGTCAGGTGCAAATGTTAAAAATGACAGTGGTGATGCGGGGATTCTTAGTGTGTCCTGCTGAGCGAAAAGAACCCCAGAAGATAGAATAAATAGTGAGGATAATGTACCAAAAAAAAGTCTCATAGAAATTGGATTTGCGATAGGAAGTGCTTTGAATCAGCTTCTTTAAAGGGTCAAAAATACGATGAAAGATAGTTAATACTAAAAAAATGCTAAGTTTTATTACATTAATGGGAGCGCACCAGCTTCCCCGATCTTTGGTCACTACTATTGTCTTTTAGCGACCGGATTGTGAGCCGGTATGGGAGCAAAGTTTGTGTCGCTACGCCATTTGCCAGTTGTTCAATACTTACAGTTTCCTGAATGGATGGTTCACTGTTGTAATGTAGCCAGCGGAAATTCCCCAAACGTTGCCCGTTGCCCAAGAAGATGTCAAAAACAATTTCTACATCTTCATTCCCTCTGCTATGATCCAGGTCAATCGTGAGATCCTTTTCAAAAGGGTTTGGATAAACGTTTAGTGCATTAAGCCTGATCTTACTTTCGGCTTCCACTAGAAATCCGAACGCAATTTCGGAAAAGTTAGTATAAGTATCCCACACTTTTAGCCGAGCCACATATTTACCGGTTGGCAGATTATCAAATGGAAATTGCACGACACCTGATCTGTAATCGTTCGTGCTGGCAATGTAATAATCGTTCAGCACGATCGACATTGTGTCGTTTAAAGTCAGGGTGATATTATGGTCACTTCCATTCCTGGAAATATTTATGCCATTTTCATCACTCAATCGGGCAATCAGCAAAGGTGACGGACCAACTACATCTCCATCTTTAAATGATTCATCGTTTAGGTAGGCGGTTATCTTGGGAGGTGTATTGTCCGCTGCTGGATTTCCTTTTCCGCCAACGATCACATCAAGCTGCGCAGAGGCATCAATTAAACTGTCTGACTCTATTGCATATACATTTGCCCTGCCCAACCCAAATGCCTCATCCATTGCTTTCGGCATCATGAATTCGCAGGTAAACTCTCCAGCCGTTACGGAAACATTCCCATCAAACAATTTGCTCCGGAATTCCGCGTACCTTTCTTTCTCACCTTCACTTCCCAACGTTTGAAAATCTGTCCGCTTGTCGTAGATAGCAACTCTGGCATTTCCTTCGAAAAGACTGTCTGTCATACCGGTCGTCTCGTCATAAATTTCTCCTTTCAACGTAACCTTTTGCATAGCCCGCAATGTATCAGGCTTTTGGCTCCACCGGACGCTTTGTTGTGCCCGGCCCAATCTCATGGACGGATCTCCCAAAAGTGTAAAGTTGCGGTTAAGACTTCCCACCAACGCCTTATTTTTTGTTTCTTTTACCAAATCTCCCATTCGCCTGCCATTAACCGGAACGATCAGTGATTCGTAAAAAGCTTTGCTAAGTGTAAAATTAGTACTGGAATAAACCGGGCGCGTGGTACTAATGGCACCGATTGCCGCGCCTCTGGGACTTAATACCATGAGTTCCGCACCCGATACGGTCCCCTGATCATCATAACGGCCGAAGTCGCAGGTTGCCGTAAAAAGAAGTGGCAGATTGTCAATTCCGCGCGCATTTTGCATATCATTCAAATCCAGAACCTGTTCTTGCGCCCATCCGCTGGTTCCGCCGTGTCCCGTGTAATTCAGGATTAATGTACCGTTACTGATACTTTTCCGGATCTCGGTGTTTACCGCCGGAGCTTTCTCCCCGGTGGCTGTTTTGATCTGGGAAAATTCATCAATGAACATCCGGGAAGACATAAATTTCCCCTCTATGAGCCTGGCAAGCTGATCCGCATGGCTTTGGTGAATATTTCCGTCACCATCATCTGCTACAAATTTTACTGCATTTTTCCAGTTCCCCGCAGCCCGCGACGACTCGTAGCGAATTAGCTTGTCCACCATTATTTTAGCCTCTGAAACCGTTTTGACCGGCAACCGGCCGACACCGATGTCCAGAGTGTGATCGCCCAAAGTTGATTCCACCCATTCACCTTCATTAGCGGCCATAAACCCAAAGTAATCATCCGACGAATAGGTGTAAACCGGACTCAGCGATTCGCGGCTTTCATAAACTGGTACCCAATTTGTCCGCTGGAACTGTGTCTGGTTTTTATAACGGTTTCGATGATCATAGGTAGCGTCTCCAAAGAGCAACAGATATTTAAGTTTACCTGGTTCTTTATTATAGAAAAACCTGCTCAAATCGCGTATCGCGGTAAGATCCGGTCTTCCGGAGGCGAATTCGTTATATACCTGACTGGTAGTTACGACCAGTACATCCAGCCCATCGCTACCTCTCCGGAATGCCGCAAGTCGTTGAGCCTGCGCCTCCCAGACAGGTGCTGTCACGATGATCAGATCCGGGGTTTCTTGTGACGTCAGATCCTGATTACCAATGCGTTGCCAGCCAGACAGATCAAATGCCTGTTCCGGTTTAAAAACGATATACTTACTTAATGTCTTTGCTCCTTTCGCGCTAAAAGAAAATGATCCAGCCGCATTCTGCCCGTTTACCAGTGCTGGTAACGCTCCATTTGTAACGTTCCATAGATATCCGCCATTGGCAAAGCTCTGAAACTGATACGTGATGGTATCACGGTTTTGTGGCAAAAAATGATAAACCTGCTGCTTTTCATAAGTCCGCAACTCCCGCCGGACCTGCATTCCTACATAGTCGAGATAGGCCTGAGCAGAACCCTGGCCATTCTTATTATAAGTTACTGTCAAAGAGAATGATGGAGGAGAAGCCGCAGGAGCAGTTGTCAGATATGTTGCCTCGGAATGTAAGGCCCGCACATCATACGTGCCGCTGGTTACGGTTCCGATCCGCCCCTCGCCGACAGCCTGGCCGTTCAATGCCCAGGTAAAGCTGGTTGGAATCTGCGCCGAACCTATCGCGGACGTTCTTACCTTAATTTCGGAATCAGGAATAACACCAGGAAGGTCAATTGACATGGTTAGGGGCGCTGATCCTCCGAGATATTCGCCCCACCATTCACGACCGGATTTCAGTAAGTTGGTCGATTCCGCTTCGTGATACCAGTAATCATCAAACTGAGTGACCACTTTTGCGGATCCGGCCGAAACGAGACCCATATTTTTGACACGCAGTCCGTCATCTGGCCCAACGGTGAGAAAATAGTAGCTCGTGTCGGAGTAGCAATTGACCTTATGCTGCAACTCCGCTTTAACTGAGTCATACACGATTACGTGCGGACCTTCGGCATAAAAAAAAATGGCGTCGTTATTGTCAAACTTTCCGTCTTCTTCGCCCGCCACCCAAATGGCGTTTTCCGTTAAGGCATTTCGATAACCGGAAGCATTTGATTGCGGCAACATTGCACCGCCATTTCCGAAAATGCGGATTTTCTTAGGGGTAATTTTTGAGGGATCCATGCCTATCTTCCGTAGCTGGGCAGGACCAATTTTGTGAACACCCGTCTGGGTGATGGTCAGCTTGTACCAATCACCTGTCGCCAAAACGGATTTTTGAGCCTCTACCGAAAAGTGAATTAAAATCCCTATGCAACAGAACGCTGCATGTTTTAATATCATAAACACATCAACACGCTTCAACCAATGCATGGGCCGGGATTGTATAAAGACGCTGTGAAGCTTTGTCCGTACAAAGCACCCGGGTCCTTCTCAGCGTTCCCCGGGTAAATGTTCTGTTCTGAAAAACGAAGCTGGAACCTTCATTCAATTGAAAAAGGGCTATTCTTCCTGTATCCGCATGTTGATCGTCATACTTTCTGAGCGCATTAAAAAGAATCTGATCTCCGCCGGTAGATGCCGCAGGGTTTTGTGAATAACGAAGCAGTGGGACAAGAACGTCTTCCGGAAAAATACTTTCATTCATGACGGGTAACAAAAGAACCCGAAATTCATGTTTCCATTCGGCTCCATGTGGCGCAATCTGCCTTCTGGACCTTCCTTTGTATTTGTAATGTACCACGCAGTGAGCAACCTCATGCAGATACGTGATCAGGAAATTATATGGATTGAGATTGACGTTGACCGTTATTCTGGGGATGAAACCTGGCCTGACGGTGAAATCTCCAAGTCGGGTGCGGCGTGGCCGTGACAGGAAGAAATCGAATTTATGTAGTTGATATAATTCTTCGCAATAAGCAATTGCACGTGACGGAACATGCAAGCCAAAGGATCCATTTTTCATCCTTTAAATAAAAAAAGAAAAGCCCTATTTTCATAGGGCTTTTCAAGATTTTCGACTCGTACGTCTGATTACTTGATTGAATCAGCAGCAGCAGTGTCAGAAGCAGCAGTGTCAACAGCAGTAGTATCAACTAGAGGAGTTTCAACAGTTACAGCAGTTGTGTCAGCAGATTCGTCAGCTGGTTTGCTAGTACAAGCAGCGAAAGTTACCATCCCGGCAACAAACGCTAAAGCAAAGATTTTTTTCATTTCTTGGGTGTAATTAAGGTTCGATGCAAAGGTAACAGGATTAGTTTCAATAATCCTAATTTTGAGTTTGTATTTTTCCAAGAACTTAAAAATTCCTTAGAAAATTTTCTCGACCCTCTGTTATATGCAATTATTTCACCCATTTATTCCTACACGCTTTCCAGCTTACGATTGTAAGCTTTTACGCAGGCTGCTACCTCCGGAAGGAGATCCGGATTTTGTTCTATTCCATTACCGACCACAATTACATCAGCACCCGCATTCAGAGCGTTGTCGGCCTTTTCATACGAATCGATGCCGCCGCCGACGATAATCGGAACATCCACCGTGTCACGTACTGCCGCGATCGTCTCCGCAGTAACCGGAAACTGAGCTCCGCTGCCTGCATCGAGAAAAATGTTTTTTAATCCTAAATATTCCCCGGCGAGCGCGGTACAAGCTACGATGCCAGGTTTATCGCGAGGTAATGGTATTGTATTGCTGATATAGGAAACCGTAGTAAGTCTGCCGCTTTCTATTAGCAGATAACCGGTCGGCAACACTTCAATTCCGCTTCTTTTCAGTAAAGGTGCGGCAATTACATGCTGCCCGATAAGCAACTCCGCATTACGTCCGGAAATAAGAGAAAGTAACAGAATTGCGTCTGCGGAAGGATCAATATGAAGGCTGCTACCCGGAAAAAGGATAGCAGGTATGGTTGTATGTTCGTGAATGGCGGCGATCAGTTTATCTATCGCGTAATTGGTTATGAGGCTTCCTCCCACGAAAAAGAAGTCAACGCCATGCGCAACCGCATATTCAAGGAATTTCGGAAAGGTAGAAAAGTTTACTTTATCAGGATCTAAGAGAACGGCAAACGATTTCCTTTTTTCTTCTCGTCTTGTGGAAAGGAGGTTTGCGATTTTTTGATTCGCTGCTTTCATTCAGTTTTTCGTTCGTCTTCAATTAAATGCTTCAGCTTTTGGCGCGCCCAACCAATTGCAAATGTCCAAGCCAAACCCTGCACAGCCTGCATAACCGTCGCCTGTGTTTTCTTATTGGTGATCCGGCTTTTTTTAACAAGTACAAGTTCGTCCAGCCGCTGCTTTTCTTTCTCTCGTTCCTTGTCTTTTTTTGTTTTTGGAAGAATCGCATTCATTACCACAAACGTAGTAACTACGACCCCGCCAATGACAAGTGCCTTCTTGCCATACTCTGTTGCATCGCTCTTGAGGTTAGTCCACTGTCCTTCAAGCCTTTCCTTGTAAAGATCAGCATCCTGCAACAATTCTTGCTTCTCTTTATCCGTATCGGAAGAAAAAGGCTTAGTGACCTTTACTGAAGAATCTATCGAAGAACTCATTTCATCCCTGTTTAATAGTGGTCTGTGAAATTTCGGAAAGAGATCCAAAAATAGTAATTCAGGGTAAATTAATCCCCCAATTTAAACTATCAAATGCATTATTCCTCTTTCTCCTTTAAAAAGCGAACGATCAACCCTCGAATAAACCTGATCAGATTTTCTCTCCAGATGATCCAGGCTGCCAGTTTTAAAACAAAAACTCCCAGCAAGATGAGGTATCCCAGATAATCGCTATCAAGCCATTTATTTAGGAAAGTACCTATTAAAATAACAATCAGGATCAGTATGGTAAGTGCAATGCAGAGCACCAGAGCGGCATAAACCGCCATTACCACTGCACGCTCGATCTTGTCTCTCGTCTCAATTTTAAACAGATCGATGCGGGTCTCGAAATACTTAAAAAGTGTTTCCTTAATTTCCTCTAATTGACTTAGCATAAGCGGTATTTGTCAAATCATGTGCATCTTATTACCGCCTGGTTCACAGGCTTTCAATACACTAATCCAAAAACATACCAAGAATAGACGAAACGACAGAAACGACCAGACCAAATAGCAAAGCGGAAATGAAATTGTCGATTGCAAACCCGTTTACCAAAAAAGTAGCGATGTAAATAATAAAAACATTCACTACGAAATAGAACAACCCGAGGGTGAGAATGGTAATGGGAAGTGCCAAAATCTGAAGTACCGGCTTCAGAAACGTGTTCAGGATACCCAGTACGATTGCCACTATGACGGCCGTTCCGATGCTGGAAACTACAACACCCGGAATTAAATTCGCTGCTAGCAGTACCGCCAAAGTACTGATTACAAGTCGTAGGAGTAATTTCATACCTTACAATCGTTATTGGTGACGGCTACGAAGTACGTCAATTACCTCATCTAAGTCAATGTTTTTCTGCTCCAGAAGTACCAAAAGGTGAAACAGCAAATCAGACACTTCATTCTTGAAAAGCTCGGTATCATTATCCTTGGCCTCGATCACCACCTCCACCGCTTCCTCGCCAACCTTCTGCGCAATTTTGTTGATCCCTTTCTGAAAAAGGCTGCTTGTGTAAGACTCTTCGCTTGGGTTCAATTTTCTTTCCCGGATCACTTTCTTCTGAAGGTAATTGAGAAAAAACGCCTCCCCCATCCGCTCATCCTGACTATTTTTTTCCCCAAAACAGGTATCAGAGCCGGTGTGGCATGTAGGACCTGCCGGGGTGGCTTTAATCAGTAACGTATCTCCATCGCAATCGGCGATAATTTCATTCACAAAGAGAAAGTTACCCGAGGTTTCACCTTTTGTCCAGAGACGCTGTTTGCTCCGGCTGAAAAAAGTAACGGTACCTTCCATCTTCGTTTTTTCCAATGCTTCCGGGTTCATGTAACCCAGCATTAGCACTTTATCCGTGTGAATGTCTTGAATGACAGCGGGAATCAGCCCGTCTGCCGACTTATCAAAATGAATCGTTGAAAAGGTTTCGCTCATGCGTTCTGTTGTTTTACTTAGTCATTCTCATTGGCAGATTTTTGCCATTCAGATATTCTTTCAAATCAGGTATACCGATTTCCCGGAAATGGAAAATACTGGCTGCAAGTCCCGCATCTGCCTTTCCCGTTGTAAAGACGTCATAAAAATGATCCATATTTCCGGCTCCGCCCGAAGCGATTACCGGGATATTTGCATTCCCTGAAATCGTCGCCGTCAGTTCTAATGCGAAACCATTTTTTGTACCGTCCGTATCCATCGATGTGAGCAGTATCTCGCCTGCACCGCGATCTTCTACTTCTTTCGCCCAGGGAATCGAACGTATTTCGGTTGGCTTTCGGCCACCGTGCGTATGTACAATATGCTCATTTCCATCCTCCGTTTCAATATAACGCGTATCAATGGCGACCACGATGCATTGACTTCCAAACTCGAGAGAAAGCTCATTAATCAAATCGGGGTTCCGTACAGCCGCTGAGTTAATGGAAACCTTGTCAGCACCGGCATGTAGCAACGCGGAAACATCCGCAATGGATGAAATGCCCCCGCCCACGGTAAAAGGGATGTTGATCGTCTGTGCTACCCTTCTTACCAGATCGATAAACGTTGATCGCCCGTCAATCGTAGCCGTGATATCCAGATAAACCAGCTCGTCGGCTCCTTGTTCCGCATATAATGCGCCCAGTTCGACCGCATCACCGGCATCACGGAGGTTTACGAAGTTTACACCTTTTACAGTCCGGCCGTCTTTTACATCAAGACAAGGGATTATTCTTTTTGTTAACATAGTTTTTAAACTGAAAAACGCTGTAAATCGGCGAGGCTGATCCGGTTTTCATAGATAGCCTTCCCGATGATCACGCCGTAAATGTTCATTTCGGCCAGCTTTTCTACATCTTCCAAACCACTGATCCCGCCGCTGGCAATGATGTTCAGGTCGGGACATTTATCCTGGAGATTTTTATATAGATCAAAAGAAGGTCCCTGTAACAAACCGTCTTTTGCCACATCCGTACTGATGGTAAACTTCACGCCTTTTGCGACATATTCCTCCACAAAATCATACACCCAGATCTGTGTCCCTTCCTCCCAGCCACTTACCGCCACTTTTTCTTTCTTCGCGTCGGCACCGAGGATTATTTTCTCACCTCCGTATACTTCCAGCCAGTTTTGAAAAACCTCAGGCTGTTTTACGGCGATGCTTCCGCCGGTTACCTGCTTTGCGCCCGATTCAAATACAATTTTCAGATCATCATCCGACTGCACGCCGCCGCCGAAATCAATGTGAAGTTTCGTTTTTGCAGCGATGCGTTCCAGGACTTTCCAGTTGACGACCTTTTTAGCCTTGGCTCCGTCGAGATCCACCAAATGCAGACGTTTCAGTCCCGCATCTTCAAATTGCATCGCCACTTCCAGCGGATTTTCATTATAGATCGTTTTTTGGCCATAATCTCCTTGGGTAAGCCTTACGCATTTCCCCTCGATCAGATCAATAGCAGGTATAATTTGAATCATTTGTAATGCAATTCGTAATTCAGATTTTTAAAAAATTCTCGATAATCTTCTGACCTGAGTCGCCGCTGATCTCGCAGTGAAATTGAGCCGCGTAAAAGTTGTCTTTCTGAAGCATGGCACTGAAAGGTAACACATAATCGCAGGTTGCGACCGTGTATTCGCAAACCGGGGCCGCATAACTGTGTACGAAATACATATATGCGCTATCGGCAACTTCCGCGGTAAGTGCTGATTTGTAATCAAATATATTGTTCCAGCCCATATGAGGCACTTTCATTTCAGGAGTCGCCGGAAAACGCTTTACATCCACGTCGAAAATGCCCATGCAGGTCGTATTATTCTCCTCCGAAAAGCGGCACATCAGCTGCATACCTATACAAGTACCAAAAACCGGTTGTTTTAACGACGGGATCACTTTGTCCAGCCCCACCTTGCGAAGATAATTCATGGTAGTGCTCGCCTCCCCTACGCCTGGGAAAATAACCTTGTCGGCGGACCGGATTTCCGCCTCGTCGTCGGTATAAAGATAGCTGGCACCAATGCGGTCCATGGCGTACATGACCGACTGCACATTACCTGCGTTGTATTTAACAATTACAGTTTTCATTCAATATGCTATAAAAAGACAATAAAAAAGCCCGATTTTGAAAATCGGGCTTCTGGGATACTATGTATTCAACCTTATTACAACACTACTTGCAAAAACACATCATCCGAGACGTCCGAGAGCCAAATGGCAGTGATGAAAATGATGATATGTTTCAGCTCTTAACATGGCACAAATGTAAGTAAATAATGCTAATCTCCGAGCGCGCCGGGCAAATTTTACATTAAAATTTGCTTAGAAAAATATTTGTTACATTGCGTCATAAAATGGCGTTAGACCACCCATGACACTATTATTTTCAGAACTATTTCTTTTGCTGCTTACCTTGACAACTGTTCAATCCCTGGCGCAATCCGACGATCTTGCCCGCCGGCTTTTTGATGCTCACCCGACTTACCGCGAGACTTCCCTCACCCAGCGACGATTTAAACAAAAAGATATTCTGCCGCTGATCGCCAAAAGACAGGGTAATGCATTATACCAGATCGAAAAGGTGGGTGAGTCCTTTGAAGGCCGCACGATCCAGATGCTGAAAGTTGGTACCGGCAAAAAAAAGGTGCTTTTGTGGACGCAAATGCATGGCGACGAGCCGACGGCCACGATGGCCAGTTTCGATATCTTCAATTTTTTAGAAGGTAAAAATGACGGTTTCGACAGCTTCCGCAAAGAACTTCTTGCCAACACGACCTTATACTTCGTTCCGATGCTCAACCCCGACGGCGCCGAACGTTACCAGCGCAGAACGGTGCAAGGTATTGACATGAACCGTGATGCAGCAGCGAGACAAACACCCGAGGGAGTTATATTAAAAGGACTTGTGGATAAACTAAAACCCGATTACGGATTTAACCTGCACGACCAGAGTCCACGTTATTCAGCAGGGCGTAGCCCCAAAGTAGCGACCATTTCTTTTCTCGCGACTTCCTACGATTACGAACTTTCGGTGAATAAAGTCCGTGAACGTTCCATGCAGCTGATCGTGGGAATGAATAAGGTTTTGCAGAATTACATTCCCGGCCAGGTAGCACGATACGCCGACGACCACGAACCCCGCGGATTTGGGGATAATGTCCAGAAATGGGGTACGACTCTTGTTTTGATCGAGTCGGGAGGATATGTGGGTGACCCGGAAAAGCAGTACATCCGGAAACTCAACTTTATGGCCATTCTATCGGCACTAGGCACGATTTCGGACAATTCACTCACCAAAGAAAACCGGGAAAAATATTACGATATCCCGGAAAATGGCAGGTGGGTTTATGATCTGGTTGTCCGGAATGCCACTGTAAAGCAAGCCGGAAAGTCATTCACCGTCGATTTTGGCATCAACAGGAATGAAGTAAGTTACTCTAATGCAACCAAGTTTTTTTATTATAGTAAAATCGAAGACTTCGGCGATCTGCACCCACAGTATGGAAGCCAGGAAATAGACGCAACCGGCCTGACCGTTGAAAAAGGCAAAGTGTATCCAACCACTTATAAAAATGTAACCGAAGTAAGCAAACTGAATGCATTAGACCTGCTGAAACAAGGATATACCTACGTGCGACTTGCATCGGATTCCAACACGCGGGCACTCGGTCTTTATTTTACCACAACTCCATTACATATACTCCGCAGCGGACAAGCCGCTCCGTCGGGAACGCCTGGCCTGGGCAATACAGCCACATTTATTCTCAAAAAAGAGGGTAAGGTCAAATATGCGGTGATCAATGGCTTTGTACATGATCTGGATAAATTCAGCGCCGAAAAAGGCCAGGGGATCGTCGAATAAGTTATTGATTTTAAATATTTTATTAAAAACTCCGTTGCGGATTTTGGTCTCCCGAAATAACCGAGCCATAATATAGCGTTAACATTGAGGTAATGTTGCCGGTCTACTTTTGTGTCGAAAATAATTCTGACACAGAAGATGAACTTAAAAATTACCTCCTTTCTATTTTTCCTGCTCAGCACTTCGCTGGTTTACGCCCAAACAGGCTCCATTAAGGGAAATATTGTCGATTACAAAACCAAAGAAGCAGTTATCGGAGCCAGCGTCGTTTTAAAAGGCTCCACTCCGCCAGTAGGAACAGCAACGGATGTGGAAGGAAATTTCGACATTCAGAATGTCCCAACCGGAAAACAAACGGTTATCGTAAGCTACGTTTCTTACAAGTCGAAAGAAATTGCGATCGAAGTTTACCCAAACCAGGCTATTCTCATCAATACGACCATTGAGGAAGATGTTGCAAACCTGGAAGAAGTGAAGATCGTAGGGCAACGTCAATCCTTCACCGACGTTTCCGTTATTACCGAAATCAAACAAGCTGAGCAAATCGCAGTCGGTATTTCTGCACAGCAAATCCAGAAATCACAAGATCGCGATGCTTCACAGGTTGTTCGCCGCGTGCCGGGTGTTTCCATTCAGGACGATCGTTTCGTAATCATCCGCGGGTTGAACGAGCGCTACAACACGGTCATGCTGAATGACGCGATCACGCCTTCTACCGAAGTGGATGTTAAATCTTTTTCCTTTGATCTGATCCCAAGTACGGCCATTGACCGCATGATGATCTACAAATCCGGCGCACCTGAACTTCCGGGTGAATTTGCAGGTGGTATCATCAAAATTTATACTAAAACAATCCCGGACGAAAACGGATTTACATTCAACCTGACGGGCGGCTATCGCGGAAACACTACATTCAAGAACGTCCGTGATTACGCAGGTTCTTCCCTGGATTGGACGGGTTTCGGATCAGCAGACAGAGCGTTACCTTCCGGGTTCCCCTCGACCAGAAGACTTCAGTTAGAAAATTCGCCATCGGACGCAACATTGAACGCATTCCGCAACCTTCCCGAGTTTTATGATCTCAAATCAAAATCGGTAACACCGGACCTTCGCGCTTCATTGGGTTACAACCATAAGTTTGAGTTGGGAAATATGAAGTTGACGACATTCAATAACATCAACTACTCCGCTACACACCAGTTTTTACCAACGACACAATTCCGTTACCTGAGCTTTAGTACAGAGAAACAGAAATCTGACATTCAGAGCTCGTACCAGGATGAATTATACCAAAACAATGTCCGCCTCGGCGTAATGTCCAACTGGGCTTTCATCATCAATCCAAATCATAAAATTGAATTCAGAAACCTGTTCAACCAGCTTTCAAACAAGGAAACCAACTTCCGCCAGGGATTCAATACGGATAATGATACCGAAGTACAGAACTACGCATTCCGCTACGAATCCAAAAGCATTTACTCAGGTCAGCTCGGCGGAACACACGAACTGGGCGCACATACAACCGTGAAATGGCTGGGCGCATTGGGAACCACCATTCGTAATGAACCGGATTACCGCCGCTTCATTACCAGCCGCGCAATAGGCAGCACTGGTCCGTTTAAAGTAGAATTGGTTCCGGGAAGCAACGCCAGCTTGACGAGGGGTGCGAGATTTTACTCTGAATTAACTGAATATACAAGCTCCTTCCGTGCGGATATCGAACATCGTATTGAACGCAACGGCTACGAAGACGATGAAAGCATGCAGATCAAGCTTCGTGCCGGTGCCTATGGTGAAATGAAAGACCGGGCATTCAAAGCACGATGGTTTAATCTGAGCAATTCGGGCAACGCTTCTCAAGAATTGCTTGATCAAGCCCCGGCACAGCTTTTTGATTCGCAAAACATTGCCGGTGACAAGCTTTATTATGCCGAAAGAACCAACACGGACGACAAGTATAATGCTCAAAACACCCTAATGGCCGGATATCTGGGCGCTTACATTCCGTTCAGCAAAAAATTCAATGCTTCGGTAGGTCTGCGAGTTGAGAACAACATTCAGAAACTGCAAAGCAGACAGCGCGGAAACGGCGACCGTATCCGCATAAACAACCCGATCTTTCGCTTCCTGCCTTCCGCAAACTTTGCTTACAATTTCACCGAAAAATCGCTGGTAAGACTAGCCTACTCTGTCTCCGTGAACCGTCCTGAGTTCCGCGAGCTGGCGCCATTTACTTACTATGACTTTAACTTCGATGTATCGCGTGTTGGTAATCCGAACCTGAAAACGCCTTCGATCCAGAACGTAGACCTGCGTTACGAATTCTATCCAAAAGAAGGCGAAATGATCTCGGTTGCAGCATTTTACAAACACTTCACCAATCCGATCGAAACACGTATCCGCTATGCTGGCTCAGGCGTGTCATTCTATGTGGATAATGCAAAGTCTGCTTACACTGCCGGCGGGGAAATTGAACTGCGCAAATCACTTAAAAATCTGACTGTATCCCCATTCATGGATAACCTGAGCGTGATGCTGAACGCATCGGTGATCCACAGTAATGTGTTAACGGGTTTTGCAGGGCAGGAAAACGACCGTCAGTTACAGGGACAATCACCTTACCTGATCAATGCAGGACTTTATTACAATGACTTAAACCGTGGCTGGCAGGTGAATGCACTCTACAATGTGGTTGGTCGCAGGATCTTCCTGGTGGGTGACAACGAAGTACAGCCTACAGTATACGAAATGGCAAGAAATGTCATTGACCTCAACATTGTGAAGGCTTTGGGAGAACACATTGAAATCAAAGTGGGTGTCCAGGATCTGCTAAACCAGCGTTTCCGCCTGATCCAGGACAGCAATCTTGATCAGAAGATCAGCAGTGTGGATGAATCCTATCAAAGCTACAGACGCGGCAGCTACTCAACGATTGGCGTGACTTACAAATTTTAAAAAACAACAAGTCGTAAACCGGCTCTTTTATCACCAAGAACTTTAAAACAGAAAAACAAACAATTGAATTTTATGAAAAACACAGGTAAACTTTTGAGCTTGCTGATGTTGGGCCTTACAATGTTCGGATCTATTTCTTGTACAAATGATGATGACGATGATGACGATATAATCGTAACGCCGGTAGGTGAAATGAAAACCATTACAGGCAAAATTACCACAAACACGACCTGGACAGCTTCCAACCAATATCTACTTTCAGGATTTGTATACGTTGAGGCAGGCGCTACATTGACGATCGAGCCGGGAACGATCATTAAAGGAGATGGAACCCTGAAAGGCTCACTGATCATTAAGCCAGGTGCAAAGATCATAGCTGTCGGAACTGCTGATAAGCCCATCATATTTACATCAAGCAAGGCTGCCGGCCAACGTAAAGCAGGTGACTGGGGTGGTTTGATCCTGCTTGGAAAGGCTCCTGTAAACAAGCCTAATGCAGTTATTGAGGGAGAAAATCAATCAACATTTGGTGGAACCGAAGCAGCGGATAACTCAGGACAACTTAAATATGTTCGTATCGAGTTCGCTGGTATTGCCTACGAAACTGATAAAGAAATCAACGGTCTTACATTCGGTGGCGTTGGCTCAGGAACTGAGATTGATTATGTTCAGGTTTCGTACTCCGGTGACGATTCGTTCGAATGGTTTGGTGGAGCAGTAAATGCAAAACACTTGATCGCATACCGTGGTCTGGACGACGATTTCGATACCGACAATGGTTTCTCAGGAAATGTACAATACGGTTTCATTTTGCGCGACCCGGCAGTAGCTGACTTAGCTGGTGATTCAAATGGTTTTGAGTCTGACAATGATGGAACGGGTACGGCGGCTACGCCTCAGACATCTGCTAAATTTGCTAATGTTACCATTGCCATGGCAGATGTAGCGCCACAAGGAACAGTGAATGCGAAATTCAACTCTGCATTGCGTATCAGAAGAAATTCAGCGATCTCGGTTTACAATACTTTGATTACAGGTGCATGGCCACGTTCAGGCGTAAGGATCGAAAACGATCTTACCATTGCAAACTTCGCGGCCGGCAGACTTAAAATGGACGGAAATGCAGTTGCGATCACCGGTACACCTGCACAAGGCGTATTTGAAGGCATCACACAAGCACTTTTCATCCCTGCTGCAAGCAAAAATACAGTTGCTGCCGTGGCTGATCTGAAACTGGCTACTGGTTACAACTCCATCACTGCAAAACCAGGTCTTCTTCCACAAGCCGGTTCGTCATTGTTGACCGGCGGCGCAACATTGCCAGCAGGATTTGAAGCAAATACAGTGGTTGGCGCATTCGGAGCAACCGACTGGACCGACAAATGGGCTAACTGGGATCCACAGAATGCCAACTACGAAATCAAGAAATAATAGTCTTATATAATTGGTGTCAGAATTTCGAAAGGCCGGGAGCACATGCTTCCGGTCTTTTTTCTTTTGTATTGTTTTACTCCTCCGAATAGAATAACTTCGGGTTCAGGTTTTTTGTCTTGACAATTATTTTTGTCAGGATTTTTTATTTTCAAATCAAAGTTAATGTCCGAGTTTCAGGCTTACCTACAATTAGGTTTTAATCATATTACGGATTCCAATGGCTATGACCATATTCTCTTTATCATGGCGCTTTGTACAGTATATACCTTAATTGATTGGAAAAAAGTGATTATCCTGGTGACTGCATTCACCATCGGACATTCGATCACGCTGGCTCTGTCTACCCTCGGCTTTGTCAATATCAAACCCGACTGGATCGAATTCCTGATCCCGGTTACCATCGTTATTACAGCTTGTCTCAATTTTTTTTACAAAATACCTAAAAGCTCTTTTTCACAGAAAGAACAAACTTACGCAGTCCGGTACCCGATGGCGCTGTTTTTCGGTTTGATCCATGGTTTGGGCTTTTCCAATTACCTGCGGGCACTTTTAGGAAAAGAAGCTACCATTATAAATCCATTACTAGGCTTTAATATCGGATTGGAACTCGGACAGCTGATCATTGTCTTTGTCATTTTGTCCATCGCTTTCGTCCTGATCGAAATTTTGAGAGTACAAAGAATGAGCTGGATCCATATCGTTTCCGGCATCATCGTAGGAATGGCCTTCTCACTGATACTTAACAACGATCTCTTCAAAACACTGACAGGTTCGCCTGCCTCCGTCGAATAACCCCAGAATTAATACATCAATAACTAACTAATATGAAAAAAGCGCTGCTCCCGTTACTGCTATTGCTGGTTTCCGTGGCATCCATTGCCCAGCAATTAGCCCCATCACCTAATTACAAAGCAAACGACCGTTTTGAACAACTCGGCACAGTACTTCCTACTCCAAATTCAACCCGCGCCGCATCAGGTGCGCCGGGACGTGAGTACTGGCAACAACGTGCGGATTATGACATTAAAGCGGAGTTGGACGACGAAAACCGCCGCATTATCGGTTCCGAAACCATTACTTTTTTTAACAATTCCCCCGACGATCTTAAATACATCTGGATGCAGCTAGACCAGAACCTGTTTAAAAAGGACGGTATCGGCGCGATGTCGAAAACGGGGAGTGTAAATGAAAAAGGCATGAGCGTCGCACAGCTGGCTGCATTGAATACCGGCCGGGGTGCCAGCCTCGACCCGAAAACAGAATATGGTTACCAGATTTCAGCCGTAAAAGACAAAGCCGGAAAAGCATTGCCATACACGATCAACGGCACCATGATGCGCATCGACCTGCCGACAACCCTGAAACCAGGCACGAACGTTGTTTTCGGCGTTGAATGGAGTTATTACATTACGGAATATTACGGTCGCAGCGGTTATGAATTTTTTCCAAAAGACGGGAATGCCAATTATTTTATCGCACACTGGTTTCCCCGCCTCGCACCGTATGACGATGTCAATGGCTGGAACCACAAGCAATTCCTGGGACAAGGTGAATTCGCATTGATCTTCGGAAATTATAAAGTGGCGATCACCGTACCTGCCGACCATGTGGTGGCTGCCAGCGGTGAATGCCAGAACTACGCCCAGGTTTTGACCGCAACCCAGAAACAACGTCTGAAAAAAGCAGAAACGTCCAAAACACCCGTTTTGATCGTTACCCAGGCAGAAGCTGAAAAGGCAGAAAAACGCGAGAACAAAAACCCGGGCAAGAAAACCTGGATCTATAAAGCGGACAATGTGCGCGACTTCGCATTTGCCAGCAGCCGGAAATTCATCTGGGATGCGATGCAAACCGACGTTTACAAAAGTGGCCGCAAAATCTGGTGCATGTCCATTTACCCAAAAGAAGGAAACCCGCTTTGGGAACAATACTCGACACGCGCCGTGGCACACACATTGAAATCCTACGGAGACCGCACCTTTGAGTATCCTTACCCGGTTGCAATTTCCTGCCATTCAGTGGCTGGCGGGGGAATGGAATATCCGATGATCAGCTTCAATGGCGGTCGCCCGGAGGAAGATGGTACATATAGCGAAGCTGTGAAATATGGCATGATCGGGGTGATCATTCACGAAGTTGGTCACAACTTTTTCCCGATGATCGTAAATTCAGACGAGCGTCAATGGGCCTGGATGGATGAAGGATTGAACACCTTCTGCCAATATCTTGCTGAAAAAGAATGGGATTACAACTTCCCGACCCGCCGCGGTGAGCCGAATCAGATTACCGAATACATGTCTTCCGACAAGTCTGTTCTATCCCCCATTATGGCTTCCGCCGAGAATGTAATTGGTTTAGGACCAAATGCGTATGGAAAACCTGCCACTGCATTGAATATCCTGCGCGAAACCGTTATGGGCCGCGAACTTTTCGATCATGCATTTAAAGAATATGCCACCCGCTGGCGTTTCAAAAGCCCCACGCCAGCCGACTTTTTCCGTACTATGGAAGATGCTTCCGGCGTAGATCTCGACTGGTTCTGGAAAGGCTGGTTTTATGGTACTGAGCCTGTGGACCAGGATCTTGTGAGTGTAGACTGGTTTAGCATTGATACCCAAAACCCGCAGATTGAAAAAGAAATCGCGCGTAAAGCAGCGGCGGCGAAATCGAATACCATGAGTAAAATCCAGGATGCCAAAACAAAAGGCGAAACGGTCGTTGCCCAGGATTCGACCATGGCTGATTTCTACAACCGCTACGATCCATTTAAAGTAACCGAGGCCGACAAGCAGAAATACGAGCAATACCTCGCGTCGCTTTCGGAAAACGAACGTCAATTGATTCAGGATAACACCAATTTTTACACTGTTTCAATCAAAAACAAAGGAGGTGTCCCAATGCCGGTGATCGTGAAAATGGGTTTTGAAGACGGTACCGATTCGGTGGCGGTTTTTCCTGCTGAGATCTGGCGTTTCAATGATGCCCAGATTAATAAGGTGATCACTACCAAAAAGAAAGTAGTTCAATGGACACTCGATCCGTACCAGCAGATCGCTGACATTGATACCGAAAACAATTCATTCCCGAGAGTTGCCCAGCCGACACGTTTTCAGATATTCAAACAACAACAGTTGAAAAAAGTACCAAATCCAATGCAAATGCAAGGTGAGGGAGCCGGGAAGATCAGCACTGATCCTAAAAACTAGAGTACACGTTATTTAGTTTGAGATCCTTTCCGAATGCTTTTCGGAAAGGATTTTTTATGCAATTTCAAAGTTGAAGCTATGTAATTTCAAAGTGGAGATTATGTAATTTCAAAATTTAAGCTATGTAATTTCAAAGTAAAAGTTATGTAATTTCAAAGTTTGCGTATATTTGCAGGCTAACTTAAAGATTATGAGCTTCATAAAAAGACATCTTGAAAATGCTATCCAAGCTCAGGCAAGCAAATATCCTGTCATTGCCGTGACAGGTCCAAGACAGTCAGGCAAAACAACTCTGTTACAAAACATATTTAAAAATTACGAATACATTTCTCTCGAAGACCCCGACAATCGCGCATTCGCTATTGATGACCCGGTAGGATTTTTGAGAAAATACAATGATCGTATCATCCTAGATGAAGCCCAGCAAGCCCCTACCTTATTTTCCTATATACAGACCATTGTCGACAAGTCTAAAAAAATGGGGCAATTCATTCTTTCAGGATCTCAAAACTTTCAGCTTCTAAATAACATTACTCAGAGTCTGGCTGGCAGGGTTGCATTGTTTAAGTTGCTTCCCCTGGATTTTGAGGAAATGAAATCCGCGAAACTGCTTTCCGATGACTATGCGAAAGCTTGTATCAATGGATTTTACCCTGCGATCTATGACAGAGACATTGATCCGACAGTGTTTTACACCAACTACGTTCAAACCTATGTAGAACGCGACGTTACCGAACTTATGAACATTCGGGATACTCGACAGTTTCGAATATTTTTAGGTCTGTGCGCCGCAAGGGTTGGTCAGTTGCTAAACCTGAACTCCCTGGCAAACGAATGCGGAATCTCCCAGCCGACTGCAAAAGCCTGGCTGTCGATTCTTGAAAGCAGCTACATCATTTTCCAGCTTCAACCTTTTTATCAAAACTTCAATAAACGCATTGTCAAAACTCCAAAACTCTATTTTTACGACACCGGATTACTATGTAACATCCTAGGTATCCGAGATACCGACATATTTATCCATAGTCCATTGAAGGGAAACATTTTCGAAAATCTGATTATTTCTGAATTGTATAAAAAAAGTGAACATAACTATCTTCATCGCGACTACTCTTTCTGGCGGGATTCAAATGGTCATGAAATAGACCTACTGACTCAAAATGGCAACGTTTTCGACATATTTGAAATAAAATCTACTCAAACTATCCGGACTGAACATTTCAAAGGGCTGGATTTTTTTAATGATATTGCTCAAAATAAAACGGGCACTAAAACGCTCATTTACGGCGGAACTGAAAATCAGGAAAGGAGTAAATATTCCGTCATTACCTGGCGCGACATCTAATTCAAAAGTCAAAAAAATGAAAATCACAATCCTAGACGGCTATACCTTAAACCCCGGAGACCTGGACTGGGCTCCTATTCTGACCCTGGGAGATGTTAAAGTATACGACCGGTCAGCGCCGGAAGAAATCGTGGAACGGGCCGCAAATGCCGATGTTCTGCTCGTCAACAAAGTAGTATTGTCAGAAGTTACCCTGGATCAGCTCCCGAAAGTAAAGTACATTGGTGTAATGGCGACAGGTTTCAACAATATTGACATCGCAGCCGCCCGTAAACACAATATTACCGTTACTAATGTTAAAGCATATGGCCCGGCTTCGGTCGCCCAGCAGACTTTCGCATTGCTTCTCGCGATCATGAACCGGGCCGAAACGCATAGCCAAAGTGTATTTAACGGAGAATGGGTTGCATCTCCCGACTTCTGCTATTGGAAAACGCCATTAACAGAGCTGGCCGGAAAAACGATGGGACTGATCGGATTCGGGGACATTGGATCACAAGTTGCCAAAATTGCCGCAGCCTTCGGAATGCATGTAATCGTCTATCGAAAACATCCGACTGAAACAGAGGGAGTTGAAATGGTGACTTTGGAGGAAATCTTTGAAAAAAGTGACGTAATCAGTCTGCATTGCCCATTAACAGACGAAACAAAGGAAATTATCAACAAGGAGAGTCTGGCAAAAATGAAACCTAATGCCATTGTGCTCAATACCGGCCGCGGCCCGTTGATTCAGGAAACGGATCTTGCCGAAGCTTTACGAAAAGGTGTGATCGCCGGTGCCGGGCTGGATGTATTGTCGACCGAACCGCCAAAACCGGATAATCCGTTACTTTCCGTACCCAATTGTGTGATTACGCCACACGTTGCCTGGGCCACATTTGAGGCGAGGAAACGATTATTGCAAATGGTTGCCGATAATCTGGACAGTTTCCAAAAAGGAAAACCGACGAATGTAGTCTCGTAGCTAAGACTTCTTTTTCTTCCCCGTTTTCTTTTTCCTGCCCCAATTCTTCTTCATTTTGGAATAAGACTTTTTACTCACGGTCTTCTTACTTTTTGGTCGCGAAGTACCTTTCTTTTTGCGGGCGTTGATATTATTTACCAGCGAATTTTTTACGCCTAACTTGTTCTTTTTTCTGCCGTGCTTTTTTGCTTTCGCCATTCTGATGAAGTTTATATGGCAACTTCAATTTCTGTGCCCCGGCTCTGGACAATCACCTTCCAAACCCCTTGATTTGACTTTAACCGGACTAAAAGCGTGATTGCATACATTCTTGGGTTCTTTCAATAACTTGTGTAAATGAAATATTCAAATCGTCTATCGGTTGGCACAAACAATGCAGTAATTGCGATCTCAACCACGGAGGCAGCAAAATTGTTTCTCGAAGACACCCGCTCGGACATCGGCTCGGAAGCAGAGAAAATGAAGTTTGCCAATGCAGTGAATGGACTGGTTGTTAAGTTCATAAGACTCGATTTCCAGGAAGATATGCAGGCCGAAATGCTGGTCATGGAGCGATTGAAACCCATTGATTTTCGTGCTTACGAAGTCGGGACGCGCGAGTTGTGGTTTGATGTGTTTGAAGACGAATTAAACCAGCTTCATCAGGCAGGTTTTGTGCACCGCGATTTGAGACGTCCGTCCGGAATCGGGGGGCTTTATTACGATAATATTCTGCTTACGGAAACAGGATTAAGACTGATCGATGTAGGTATTTCCGCATTGCGGGACCAGGTAGGGGACAAAATTTTCTCGAAATATATTAAAACAGAAATTGCTGAAATGGCAGGATTCAGAGAGTACTTTCTTAACCGGTAACCCTTTCTGGCCGCATTACCATTATCTTTTACTCTAATGTAGCCAGCCCGGCAAACCATTTCCTGGCATTCTCCCTGTAAATTTTATCAACCACAGTCCGGGGCAAACCAAGTCCATTGAATTCCTTTTCCACGTCCGGGACCTTCATTTTTCCGGAAGAAGTAAAATACTGCCAGTGTTCGAGCCAGTTCTCATGCGCCCGCTGACCAATCCCGTCGACCGGCGTTTTTTCACTCACCGTTTCATCGGTAGCATAAATCAGCCTGTCCTGATATTTGATAAAAAAATCATAGACTTTTTGCCAGTCTGTAACTGCCTGATATTGAAAATGCGAAATGCGCTCGGCCATATCCACAGCCATATTCGGATATTTTTCCAATCGTTTTGCCAGCTCGTCCGTGTCCCATTCCAGACTTCCCAAATGTGCGCCCACAAATCGGAGTTTTGGATGTTTTTCCAGCATATGGTCCCTCGCAGCTATGATTTGCTCATGCGTTGGATAGTCGGGGTGCAGGTACATGTGGTATTGCGGATGTTCCGAAAAGTAACTTTTATCCCCGGAAACGGTCATTTTATCAACAGGTAACCACGCATTTTTCGGCTCCCCGATATGCCCCAGGAATGTGACGTTGTTTTGTTCCATAAAATCCAGCACGGAATCAAATTTCGGGTCGTCGATCATCACATACTTTCCATTCTTGTCCTTCAACTCCATCCCGACGTTCTTCCAGATCTTAACCGCGATTGCACCGTTTTCGAATGATTTTTTGAGGTAGGCTATTGTTTTCTGCTCCCATTCCGGCTCATCAAAATCCTCCACCGATATTGTTGTTGCATATGCAAGGTCTTTGGGATACAACTTCACCAGGTTCACTGCAAGCTCCTGCTGCTCTTCAATGGACGGAGAATAGCTTGAATTGACATTGACCGTCACCAGCTTAAAGTTATCCTTCCTCGCCTGGACAATGAATGTCGTATCAAAAGTCTTAAAATGAATGTGCGTATTGATTTTCGCTACCGACCCAAAATCCTCCATGGTATACTTTGCAGTATCCGAAACAGGGGCCGTTTGTTCCTGACCGGTATCATTCTTCTTTTCCTGATTGCAGCCATTCAGAAATGCCAGAAGTACGATTGTGAAAGCAAGCTGATTTGATAGAGTCTTCATATGGGAGCAGGATGAATACTAAATGTAACTCTTTTTTGCATTATCCCGCGAACCCCGGTTGAAATGTTGGAATGATTATTGTTTAGTAATACTGAAAAAATAAATATCAGTACGACCATTATCAACTCACGTTTCTTCTAACAGAATGAATCAAAATCATCACACTAAATCTGAGGCCGGTGGCCCGGACTATTTTTTCAGTCGTCGTCGATTTTTTCGCCAATCTGGGGCGGCCCTGATTGCGACCGGTTTTCTTACTTCCTGCGAGGGAATTTTGAATGACATACTTCCCAAAAAGAACCAGCCGGGAGAAGAACCACAGGCCGCAGGCCCCAAAAGGGATCAGACACTGGCATTTTTTGGCGATAGCCTTACCATCGGCGCCGGTGGTAGCACACCGTATGGACAAATGGTCGGAACTGCATTAGCGGGGCGGCCGGTAGTCAATGATGGGATCGTAGGTCAGATCGCATTATCCATCGCGATCAGGCAGGGGGGCACGCCACTAAAACTATCCGTCGAGGGAGACAAATTCGATGGGACAAAACCACTGCGTGTGACCAAATTAAGCAATGAGTTTTTATCCACACCTATTAACAACAACACGTATAGCAGGACTGGCACACTGGCCGGCGTAAAATGTACGATTACAAGAAAAGTGAATGGAGATGGCGGAGAAAATTACACCATTACGCCCGAATCGACCAGCGCTGCGGCCATCCCGGCAGATTCAGAATTTATACTGGAAGATTCTGCCCGCCTGAAAAGCGCAACGCAAATCCTTTGGTACGGACGTAACAACATCGGTCGCGTCACCGCGGAAGACGACATTATATCTGCTTTGGACAGCTCCATTGCCTACATTTCGGAGCCTGCAAGGTATTTGGTACTGGGGGTATTACTTGCAGTTCCGGAAAATAAAGGGACCGAAAATTACGATCAGGTTACCCGGATCAATAATAAGCTCGCATCCAAGTATGGTGATTCATTCGTTCCGATGACGCCCCCGACGGAGGAAGAAATGGCCGCGATCAACTACACCCCTACGTCCCAGGATTTGAAAGACCTCGAAAAAGGCAACTTCCCAACCGGAATGCGGCCAGATGATCAGACCGATAAAATCCACATCAATGACAAAGGATATCAGATCATCGCGAACCGGGTTGCGGCGAAGATTAAGGCGTTGAGGTATTAGTTTTTTTGTGAGATGTGAGAGGTAAAAAGTAAAATGTAAAATGTGAAAAGTAAAATGTGAGAGGTAAAAAGACCATCTCACATTTTACTTTTTACACATCTCACATCTCACATTTTACTTTTTACACATCTCACATCTCACATCTTACTTTTTACACATCTCACCGTTTTCCAACACAATAAAAGGAAGCTTTTCATTCCAGTCCGGTTTAATATTTTCTTGATTTAGGAAACCTTTTGAATAGTTTCCGAGCAGGATATCTTCGTCACCGTCGCCGTCGTAATCACTTACATCCATGCAAATCCACCTTCCCAGGTTTTGGACGGGAATGGCATGAGGAACAAGTTTTGGCGGACTGTTTGTTTCCGTTTGTTCAAAAAGCAGAAATTTTTCAAAAGGCTTATTTTTAAGGTCTGCAAAAAATGCGATGGTGGCAATATCCAAATCGCCATCCTGGTCAAAATCCGCCGCCATTGCTCTGGTACAGCCATTGATCGGATAAAAATACGTTTGCCTGAAATGCAGGTCACTTTCTGCGGTGAAAATGTAAAGACCGTGATACGGTTTTAAAATGCGGGAATAGTCGCTGTTGTCGCCTGCTGTATAGATAATGTCTTTTCTTCCGTCCCCATTCATATCCTGTAACTGAAAACTGCTCGATCCGTACACAGGCGGGAAACGCAGAACATTCCTGGCGGCGAACCCGCCTTTCTGATCGTTCAGAAAAACCCAGATACCCTCGTCACCATGTGCGAACAAGGCCACAATATCCGGCCAGCCGTCCAGGTTCAAATCTTCGATAATGCTTTGAGTTGCTCCCGCTACTTCGCGAATTGGCATGCTGCTGAACTTGCCGTCTTTTTTCTGCATCAATATATAAAGCCCTCCCCGGTTATGCCCGAATGCTGAAACCACAAAATCGGTGAGATTGTCTTTATTCAAATCTCCCTGGCTGGTATGAATGGGCCTGTTGAAATTCGGTCCGATCGGCATCGCAGGATTTCCTCCTTTTCCAAGCTGAATTACATTACCCAGTGCTGCATCCACGGCTTTCATTTCTCCAATGCAGGTAACCATCGGATTTTTATCATTATTAAAAAGCATATGGATTGCCGGCGAAGGCAATTGTGTCCGGACAAAGCTGTTTAAACCGCGGTTCCATTGTGATAAGCCCGATCGTTCGGCATCACCGGAATAAATGAAGCCACCCGCATTCTCAGCGCCCACAAAAGTGGTTGTAGCAAATTCAGAGGAATTGTCAACCGGCTTTTGCAGAGAAAATGTAAACCAGTCGTTTGCAGGAGATATCGTCTTTGCAGGCTCCGGGAGCTGATTTGGCGCAAGCGAATCGTAGTAGGCCACAATTTCCGTCCAGTCGGCATGGGATATGGCGGACCTTTCATTCTGATAATAGGTTTTGCCTTGCCATACTTCAAGACCAAGCTGCCGGGCCATTGCCGGAAGCACGCGGTTTCGCCAGGTTTCTTTATCCAGTAGGCCCGGGTCCACCGGCAGGTGACAAGTGCCGCAATACTGCTTCGAGAGCTTATCCCGGCGCTCAAATTTCTCAGCCAGCCTCTCGGCCCGATCTTGCTTTTTTGCACATGAAAACAGGCTTACACAAATAACGATGACCAGAAAAGCGGCAAACGGTAGAGAGGAGCGGTACTTTTGCATAAAAATGCTGTTGCTTTAAAACACAAAAGAGGCAGTCCTGAAACTGCCTCTTTTACTCAAAAAATCGCTTTTTATTGATAACCAGGATTTTGTTTCAATGTAGAAACGCCATTTCTGGTACTCAGGTCAATCTGACGCTGTGGGATCGGGAAGTATTCGTTGGTACCCTTCAGGAAACGTCCGCCGCTCACATCCGGTGTCACCGCGCTTTCAAAGGCTACATAAGAATTCAGAGTTTGGTCCGCAATGCCCCAGCGCACCAGGTCGAAAAAGCGGTGACCTTCCATGGCAAGTTCCAGTTTCCGCTCGAAATAAATGGCCTTCAATGCACCATCTTTGCCTTTTGCAGCAAAAGCCCCGGCCGGATATACCGCAACTTTGTAGTTAGCTGCCGGAGTGGTTTTGTAACCTGCCATTGGACGTGTGTTGTCCGCATACTGGTACACAAAGCTTTCAGGCTTGGCCGCACGTGCGCGAACCAGGTTTGTATATTCCTGCGCTTTGGCCAGGTTGTTGAGCTGAGCTTCCACCTCCGCTGCCATCAACAGAAGATCCGCAAAACGAATGATCTGTATGTTGATCGCCGTTCCGGGTGCCCAGGAATGCTGGTCCGAATAGATATCCTGCGTAGCCTGGTAGTACATGTTTTTCTTTGGAGAATAAGGTCCCGCGTAGCTCTGATCGCGGATCCAGGCTCTTCCAGGGTGATTTCCCCAGTCAAGGAAAGGAATGCCACGTCGGCCTACTGTCCAGTCGATACGTGGATCCAGCGGCGTGGTCGCATCCGGGGTATAAGCCCCTTCCGATTGAACACCCATGTCATTTTTCAGGATCTTCGAGTTGTAAGTATCTATCAATGGAAGACCACTTGCATCCGTCTGAAATGAGTTGGCGAGGTCAATACTAGGCTGGAAAAACCCGCAGCAACGGAACGGTGAATTGTAAGGAAAGTTCAACATTCCGCCGGTATTCGCATTATCAATGTTGTTGGTACCGTCGTTGGCCGCCATTTGCACCGCGAATACGGACTCCGCCTGGTTTTTCTTGGCTGCATCAAAATTGTCCTGAAACTTGGGCATTAATCCGTATTTCAGTCCGTTGCTGGTTACACCCTGCGTAATTACCTGGTCAAAAACCGTTTTTGCCTCATTGTATTTTTTCTCATACAAATAGGTTTTACCAAGATATGCTGCCGCAGCCCATTTGTTGGCACGGCCTACCTCACTCTGCGTTGCGGGCAGATTGTCCATTGCAAACTTGAAATCAGCCTCAATGTTCGGCCAGATATCCGTATCGTTTGCTACCGAGGCCGGATTCTCCGTTGTTTCGTCGATCCAGGGCACCATGTTGAACATTTTTTTCAGCTCAAAATAGTAATGTCCGCGAAGAAAACGGGCTTCTGCCTGAAACGCCAGTTTCTCCGCATCTGTAATGTTCTCAGTAACAAGCGGAACAAATTTCAGGACTGTGTTTGCCCGGTTTACACCTTCATACACGGCCCGCCATTTGCTGTTAAAAAATCCATTGCTTGGGCCTGCACTGTATATCATAATGGAATTGATACCCGGCTGATCAGCACCATCGCTGCCTTTCTTTGCATCTCCGCCTGCTATACTTCCGTAGATCCAGTTGTCGGCAGCGGCATCCCAGGCACTCGCAGCACCCACACCGTTACCATCCAACGCCGCATAAGCTCCTACGAGCAGGTTTTGTACCCCCGCTTTTGTACTGAGCTGCGCATCGCTCAATGATCCCAGAGCAGGTTTATCCAGAAAATCGTCCTGGCAAGCGTACGATATCAGCCCGAAGGCGGCAATGATCGCTATTTTAGAAAAACGTAATACTTTCATCTTTTTCTGTTTTAGAATGCAGTAATTAGAATGTCAGATTTAAACCGATCAGGAACTGGCGGGTGTTTGGATAAACACCTTCGTCAAGCCCGAAAGCAGTAGAACCGGCCACCTGGCTTTGTCCAACCTCCGGATCCGGTCCGGAATATTTGGTGATGGTAAACAGGTTGGCAGACTGAACATACACGCGCACTTTCTCAATTTTGAACTTCGACAGCAGGTCCTTTGGAAGTGTGTAACCCAGCTGCGCGTTCTTAGCTCTGAGGTAATCTCCGTTTTCTACATAGTAAGAGTTTGGAACATTGGTGGTACTGAACGAACCTGTGTTTTCCTGGATCGGAGCAGTTGCATTCATGTGATCCGGACGCCACGAATCGTAAAGAGCGGTATTGCTTTTTGCGCCCTGGAAATTCGTGTAGAAGTCGTGCCACCATTTCAGGTTGTTCCAGATCTGGTTGCCCTGAACACCATAGAAGAATATTCCAAAATCGAAGTTTTTATAAGTAGCCCCGATATTCAGACCATAACTCATTTTTGGACTTGGGTTACCCAGGTACGTGCGGTCGTCGGCAGTGATGATACCATCTCCGTTAACGTCTGCATAACGGAAACGTCCAACCTTGGTTTCGCTTTGATATACGGCATCCGCATTTCCTGTTTTCTCTCTGATCGATGCGTCAGCTGCATCGATTTCCTGCTGCGAATTCCAAAAACCATCGATTTTATATCCAAAGAATTGGCCGATTGAATGCCCTACTCCGTTTCTCACGATCGTACTTCCATTGAAACGACGTCCTTCCTGATCGAAATAATCAACACCATCGGTGATTTTGACGATCTTATTGTTGTAAGTGGTCAATGTCAGTGTCGCATTCAGTTTCAGATCTTTCGTCACATTTTTCTCTGCATAAATCGACATGTCAATACCCTTGTTCTTCATTTGACCAATGTTCACCGCGGGTGCCGTTCCTTGTCCGACTACACCGGCAAGTTCAGGTGAGAACAAGAGGTCGTCGATGTTTTTCTGATAATAGTCAATCGTGAAGTCGATCGCGCCGTTAAACAACTGGGCATCAATACCAATGTTGGAGTTGATATTACCTTCCCATTTTGCGTCAGGGTTACCTACGCGGGTCCGTTGAAAACCAAGTACCGTGCTGTTTCCTGTACCCTTGATGTCGTAAAAGGAGAAGCTTCTGTTTTGTCCGTAAGTCGTGAATGCGTTGGCATTGTCGATGTTGAACTGGTTACCCATAATTCCATATCCCCCGCGGATTTTCAGATCGGTAAGCCAGGTTAGTTCTTTCATGAACGCTTCTTCGGAAATGCGCCAGCCTGCACTCACTGCCGGGAACACCCCATACTGGGAAACAAATTTGGATGAGCCGTCGCGACGCACGGTTAAGCTCAGCAGGTAACGGTCTTTCAGGCTGTAATCAATCCGTCCGATGTAGGAGAAAAGGCTTTCTGCATATCGGCTGCTGAAGTTGGTCGGTGTTCCGGAGCCGGTAGAAAGGTTTGTGAAATTTGGGTCAAATGAGAAGTAACCTTGCGTCGAACCACCTACTTCGCGGCCGGCTGCACTGTATGCCTCAGTTCCCAGCAACACTTTCACATTATGGACATCGTTGAAATTACGTTCGTACGAAAGTGTATTGGTCCACGTCCAGTTATATCCGCTGTTTGCCGATTCCGAATATGAATTGGTTGTCGTGTTTTCGGAATTTTCCCATTCCGGATAACCGAATGAATTGCTGGATGACGAATAAATGGCCCCTCCGAAACTGGATCTCAACGTAAAGTTTTTAAGGAAATCAAACTCCGCATACATGTTACCCAGTATTCCATTTCCCATTCCTCTGTTGTTTCGGGAACGTTCGCGGATCGCTACCGGGTTTTTAGCATTCCCCAAACCGCTTCCGAATGAACCTGCGTAATTTCCTTGTACGTCGTATACCGGAATAATAGGCTGCATCCGGTACGCCATACCAATACCGCCGCCTTCTTCCAGGATCCCGGATCTTGGGTTGTCAACCAGTGACAATGCGATGTTCTCACCGATCCGCAGGTTTTTGCTTACATTATACTGGCTGTTTGCCCGGATGGTATACCGTTTCAAATAAGTATTAAGCAAATTTCCCTGCTGATTGAAGTAGTTGAAGGAAAACATATAGTTACCCTGCGTTCCGCCACCGCTCACAGAAACGTTGTGGCTTTGGATTGGAGCGTTTTTAAATACCTCATGAAACCAGTCCGTACCTTGCTTGTTTGCTTTTACGATCCTGGTAAATGAATCAAGATCTCCCTGGCTCGTATAGTTCGGGTTCACGTAATAGCTATTCAAATCCACCTGACCTTCCTTTGCCCCGGTCGGGACGATGTAGTCCGGCAATATCGGCCTGTCGCCTGAACCATACTGGGGATCATTGAGCGCCACACCGGAATTTTTGAGCGCTTCCCATTTAAGATCAGCCATTCCCTGCGGAGACAAAATGTCGTAAACATTTCCTTTTGGAACAGTTTGAACACCGTAATACATATCGTAATTCACTCTCACTTTGCCGTTTCCGCGTTTGGTAGTGATAATTACAACACCATTGGAAGCACGTGAACCGTAAATCGATGCGGAACCTGCGTCTTTCAAAACCTGCATGGTAGCAACGTCATTCGGGTTCAGGTTGTTGATATCCTGTGTGGGTACGCCATCCACTACAAAAAGCGGCGCATTGTTCCCAAATGAGTTAATACCGCGGATCCGCACCTGCGGAGCCTGGCCCGGCTGGCCCGAAGTAAGTACCGTCACACCCGAGGCGCGTCCCTGCAGCTGGTTGCTCAGGTTGGCATTGGGCTGCTCGGTAAGCTCGCCCACTTTCACCACCGATACCGCACCTGTCAGGTCTTTTCTTTTCGCCGTTCCATAACCTACCACGACTACTTCGCTCAGTAATTTTTCATCCTGCGAAAGACTTACGTTTACAGCTGTTTGTGTATTTGATATTTCTACATCCTTTGGACCGTAGCCGACAAAGCTGAATGTAAGTGTGAATGGTCCATCGGGACCGTCTATTTTATAATTTCCTTCTGCGTCCGTATTCGTGCCCCGCTGGGTTCCTTTTACAATCACAGATACCCCCGGAAGAGGCGAGCCCGAATTATCGGTTACCACGCCGCTGACCGTTCTGTCCACAAATCCTGTTTCGCGGAAAGTAGCCGGTGTCAATGCGCCCGTTTCTTCTTTAATCCGTTTGAGGACAATCTGATCACCCGAAACTTCAAAACCTACATTTAAAGGAGTCAGTATCGTTTTAAGTGCTTCACCCAGTTTTTCCTGGCGGATGTCGACAGTTATCTTTCTCTCGGATTTGATCAGGCTGGAGCTGTAAAGGAATTTGACTTTAACCTGACTTTCAATAGTGGACAAAATCTTGCGGACATTCTGATTTTGCGATTTTACTGTTACGCGGTTATTCAAGACCTCCTGGGCCTCACTCACGCGGGCCATCGCGAGGCTTGACAACACTGCTGCCAGTAAGAATTGGGTACAACTAAATCTCATAATGGTCTGCCAATGAGCATAGCTACAATACAATTTTTGCATAACTTTACAAAGTTTTGTTAACATGAGAAATGGGACAAAACAGTTCCTCAATCCGTGGGAGCGGATAAAATTCGTCAGAGAGGAAAAGTGTACAGGCTGGTGATGGTGCAAACATCATCAGCCTTTTTTCAGTAATCTATCAGCGCATACATGGTGGTTTAGATGAATAATTGATTAGGTTATATTTGGTAAATTCTAATGACAACCTCTCCCGGATATCAATATTTTGCTGTCCATTACTTTAAACTCCGCCTCCACACCTTTACATATCAGGTCAATCTTATCGTAAAGCGACTCGTCTGAAAATGAAGCGGTTAACAGACAATTTCCCATCAGGTTTTCGTCATATACAATATCAATGCCATAAGCTGCTTCTAGATTTGCAAATATTTTCGAAACCGGCGCATCCTGGAAGTGCGGGATCGGAATTACCGCCGGATCGGAGGATGCAATCACCTCGGGGAAGTCAACAAGCATCTTTTTCATCCGCTCTTCGCTTCTCGAGTACAGCACCTTCTGGTTGGGTGTCAAAATCGTCTGCTCGGCCTCAGAACTGCAATCTTCCGACTCTTTTGAATGAGATTTCCTGGTGAAGACAGATACTTTCCCGGTTTTCACTTCTACTTCAAGCTGGTGCGAATCGTCATATGCTTTCACAGAAAAACTCGTTCCTAATACCCTGGTGACCAATTCATTGGCGTAAACAAAAAAAGGACGGTCAGGATTTCTCTTAACATCAAAAAAGGCTTCTCCGGACAGATAAACTTCCCGTTCCTTTCGCGCATCGAACTCTTTTGGGTAACTCACGCTGCTTCGGGGCTTGAGAGTAATCCGGCTGCCATCCGGAAGTGTGACCCGAATGGGCATTTCAGTCCGGTTTTCCTTTTCAGCCATTTCCCGTTTATCCGACTGGACCAACGCACGATAGGTTGCCGCAGTATTAGGCGCAGGTGCTTTGAGCAGCCAGGTAGCTACCAGAATAAATATAGCCGCTGAGGTAGTGAGCACCGACAGGCGCAGCCAGACGGATTTGAACAGAAATGGTCTCCGTTCTTTTGCATGAACGATGTTTTCCCACATGGTATCAACCTGGTACTCCTCGGGAAATCCTTGTTCCTCATGTTTAAATAGTACGAGCAAGACAGACCGCGCGCTATTGATCATGTCTGATTTCTCAGGATAATCAATGAGAAATTTCAACCAGAAGGTCTCTACCTCAGGTGAATTGTCATAAACCCAGGCTCGGAATTTTGGGTCTTCCAGGAAATCAGCAGTGTCGTAGTTATCGTAACTCATACGAATGGTATAATTCTATGTAAAAGTTATACATAGGTTACATAAGAAAGAGCAGGATTCTTTCTGTTTTAACTCACTTCATGAAAAGAATTTTAAAAAAAAGATAAGATAAGTACAATCAGCATTTGAACGGTGAGCTGGCGGAGTTTTTCCAGTGCCCGGGTAATGAGGTTACGGACCGATTGTTCATTAATGGAAAGAATGGCGGCGATTTCCTGGTAGCTGAAATCCTGGTAATAACGTAGCATCAGTACCTCATACTGCCTCACCGGAAGACTTTTAAGCCAGGTATCCAGATGATGCTTTTGCTTTTCAATCCCCTCAGCCTCAATGATGTAGAATTCCTCCGGAAGCGATACCGGAAGAATTTCTTCGTCGGTAAATTCCCAATCCTGTAATATCGCCGGTTCTTTGGAAAGGGATTTCAGAATCCGTCTCCGGAGCACGCTGAAAAGATAGAATCTTGGATTTTCCACATCTGCGAGCCGTGCACGTGACTGCCAGAGGTCAATAAACAGGTCCTGTACAATATCCTCAACCCGGGAATCGTCGGTCAGGATTTTCTTTCCATAACTGAAAAGCACCCGCACATACTTTTGGTATAACCTTGTATATGCATCCTCATCACCAAGCTTGAAGGCTTGCCACAATAGCTTGTCAGCACTTGAATTAGTAGAATACACCAAAAAAACACGAAAAAGTTTGACAGGCTAAAATATTACTAATCCTATAAAATCTAACATCTTTTCGGCTAAAAGTTGCGGATTTTGACAGAAAATTATATCGTATTAACATTATTCCGCAAATCGGTTACTAAATGACAACGATTTTCAATGTCGGTTTGCCGACCACACAAATTTCGTCAGCAGCTACCGATCTACAATCTGATTCCTTCATCGATTATTGAACGTCGTTCATCGATTTTAAAAAGCGCGATGAAGACCGCACAAATACCTTTCGGAAAAATCGGTTAGGTCTGTAACCGTATTGACTCAACATAAAACCTCTTTTGCAAATGCGACGCTCGGGTTTGTTACTGATCTGCCTCTGGTTCTGCTGCTGTGCCCATTTACGTGCGCAAGATGGCGGTCAAAAAAACAAGCAGGTGCAACTTTCGGGAGGGCTCAATGCCTATGCGGGTTTGTACACGTCCAGCGGCATTGCGGGGCGTAACCAGCCCAACCCGTTCGGTCTGAGCGGCGCCGTTACCTTAACTCTTCCGGGTGGCGTTTCCTTGCCATTTTCGGCTGTGCTGGGCAATCAGGGGGCCAGTTTCAGGCAGCCGTTCAACCAGTTCGGGGTTAGTCCTACCTATAAATGGGCCACCGCGCATGCTGGTTACCGCAATGTGTCGTTTTCGCCATTCACGCTCGCAGGCCACACATTTTTGGGCGGAGGCGTGGAGCTTAATCCCGGAAAACTGCGGATCGGCGCGGTTTATGGCCGTTTTAACAAAGCGATTTCCTCAACAATTTCTGATCCCGATGTCATTCCTTCTTTCAAACGAACCGGTTATGCGGTGAAAGTGGGTTATGGGAAGCCCGGCAACTATGTGGATCTTGTGATGCTCCGGGCGCGCGACGATACCAACTCCATCGACCGCATGAATTTGTCTCCCGAAAGGAATACCACGCCAGCCGAAAACATGGTGATCGGCCTTACTTCACGTCTGCTTTTTATCAAACATATACTGGTGGAGGCAGATCTGGCGGCGAGTTCCTACACGCGGGATCTGGCTGCGTCGGAGGTTCAGGCGGAAGGAAAAAATCCACTGTACCGGCTGGTGGGCAAGTTAATCACGCCCCGGCTTTCGACTCAGCTTACGCAGGCGACACAGGCCGCATTAGGCTACCAAAGCAAATGGGGTTCCGTCAAATTCCTCTACAAACGCATTGATCCCAATTTCCAGACCATGGGTGCCTATTATTTCCAAAGTGATATTCAGAGTTATACGGGCAATGTTTCATTGAATTTGCTCAAAGGAAAAGCGCGGCTGGCGGGCAGTTATGGAAAGCAGTTTGATAATTTGGCCCAAAATAAAAATACACGCACTGGCCGCTCGGTGGGCTCCATGATGGTTTCCATAAACCCCGACCCTACCATGGGATTCGACGTTTCCCTATCCAATTACGGACTGAGCCAGCGCGCCGGAATCCGGCCGCTGATCGATACATTGCGCATTGCACAAAACAATTTATCCGCCACGGCGAATGTGCGATACTCCATTTTTAACAAAGATTTCTCCCACATTTTCACCCTCACCGGCTCACACCAGCAACTGTCGGACCTAAATGCGAACACGGCCATTCAAACCGAAAACAATAGCCAGAATGCAAACCTCGGCTATTTCTTACAGGCTAGCCAAAGTGGCTTCGGGGCGAACCTGATGCTGTCTTACACCCAGACGAGCCTGCCGCAAACCTTACCGGGCAGTACCGATCAGAAAGTAAAGTTCTACGGCCCGACGCTCGGAGCGAATTATAGCTTTTTGAAAAAGAAACTTAACACTTCATTCAACTTTTCTTACCTGGTCAACCAGCAATTTGGCGAAACAGGAAAAGTATTAACCGCCTCGGCGAATGCGGGTTATCAACTCGCAAAAAGGCAAAGCCTGAACATTATGTTCAATTATCTCAATTCGAACACGGGCATTCAAACGGAAAAATTCAATGAATTCAGAGGAAATATCGGCTATGGAATTTCATTTTAAATCATCTGGCAACTTTACCGGACGGCGCATTTGGATCGGGCTGTTTCTGTTCCTGAGTATCGCATTCCATTCCGGGCTGGCTCAAAACCAGGTGCGCATTACCACCAACGTTTTGCCGCCATATAGTCCGTATATCCAGGATTATCCGGGCACGGGCAACCGCGTTCAGGTTTTTATTTCAAATCTGTCGGGCCGCGCAATGTCGGTACGTCTGCTGGGAAAGCTGGAAGGTGATAATGGCGTCGTGATCCGCACTTCCATGAATTATCGTCCGTTGCGCCCGCTCGAATTACGACCCGCCGATGTAAACAGGCTCATTACCCGCGCCGAGCTGGAAGGTCTTTTTGATCTCAATCAGATTGAAGTGGAGGGAATGAACAAAGACCTGCTTTACCGCGGACTGCCGCTTCCCGAAGGTAACTACCAGCTTTGTGTCCAGGCATTTGACAATGCGACCACCCGGCCATTATCCGCCGAATTCCCTATGGGTTGCAGCGGATTAATCCCCATCCGCATTGTGGAACCGCCGATCTTGATCTCTCCGATGGCCGAGGAAGAAATCACTGTCAAAACGCCACAAACACAACTTTTCACGTGGTCGGCGCCGGTAGGTATCCTGCCGAATCAAGTCGAATACAGCATTCGCATCGTGGAATTGCCCGAAACCAATGTGGACCCGAACGTATACATCGATGCGATGGTGCTGCCGAGATCGGGCGTGGAAGTGAATCATCTCAGAACAACTACATTTTTATATAGTCCGCAGCATCCGCCGCTGCAAAAAGGGAAAAGGTACGCGTGGCGCGTGCAGGCAAAGCCAATCGGACAAAGATTGAGTTTCATGAACGACGGCAAAAGTCCGGTGCAGGCATTTACCTACGGAATCCAGACTCCTATCGGCATTGATCTTGAATATATTTCCATCACCAAACCTGCCGGTAAACGGAATGCGACCGTGGAAGTCGGCAGCAACAATCCGTTGGAGATTTCGTGGAAACTGGATGAAGAATTTGAAAAAATACTCCGAAAAGCATTTGAGGCGCAATCTAGAAAATCCATCGTAGAACAGTTCGGCGAACTAAGCTATCGGGTCGTGATCAAAACGAACGAGAAACGCGAATCGGGCACCATTGTACTCGACCGGATGGTTCGGGAAGAAAAACTTACCCTGGAAAAATCGGAATTGCCAGCGAACATGCCGCCGGGAAAAAACTACCAGGTTCAGGTTGAATTGCAGGGAATGTCGGATGTGAGAAGGAAACGCGCACAACTCGGAGATGCTGCATTGATCTCTAAACCAGGATCTTTTGCATTGATTGAAAAAGACAAAGGAAATGAAGCGGATAGCCTCACCATCAGAGGATTACTCGCCTACCGGTTCCCGGGAGAAAGTGGCGCGGCGCACCCGCTGCCTGACACGCGTGTCGTGCTCATGAAAATTTTTCCGAACAGGTTCCGGACAACGGTAGCCTACGGAAAATCCGACGCTTCGGGCAACTATACCATAAAAATCCTGAAAACTTCCGTTCAAGGCCTGGGCGATTCGACTGTGCTAACGCGGTTTGTGATCGACCCCGTACATCCATTCATCCAGCCACTTGCGGAACCAGGATATTATCAAACCAACAACGACAACACATTCCAGATATCCAGCGCCGAGCAAAAAGGCTATGAGGTTCAGGGCATTACGTGGCTGGCTACCGGATATGATCTGGATGTGACAGCTAAGATATCGTACAAAAACTGGCCAGGCACACCGGGCGTAAACCTGGCAGGAAAACACCTCGTACTTTACAGAAAACCAGGAATTGCCAAAGATTATGACAAATACCGGCTCCCATTTGAAGGATCGGGATACCAGTCGTCCGGGCCGGTGACTACAACGGTGCAAGCCGGCACGAACAGCGGTTTTCAGCCCGTCGGCGGTTTTGGTACTAAAACCAATTCGAATGCGGACGTGCTTTCCGGATCAGAAAATCCAAAACAGGGTGAAGAATCACTTCGATTGCAGGTAATGAACGGGCTGGCAAAAAAGGGTTTCCAGTTCATCAGCATGGTCGCCTTGAAAAGTAAGGATACGGAATATGGCGCCACATTCTCCAACCTCGTATATGGAGGATCGTCCTACGATTCCTACCAGATCTATTGCCCCGATTGTGACCTCGAACTCGAAGATGCCGATCCGGTCGTGTTTATAAAACCGTATGAAAAACTGCCTATATCTCCGGCGCGGGTTGAAAAATACACGTACAACATTCAAACTACAGAGGCGCCGACCATGACCTTCAAAGGCAAGCTGACTTACAAGTTTGCGGACGCGGGCAAGGAAGGTGCGCAGGTAAAAGCATTGCCCAACACGCAGGTGCATTTGCAGGTAGTATACAAGGCTGCCGGCTCCGACAAAACCACGTTTGGCACCAGCTATGGCGGTTATGCCGAATTTGCCGAATTCCATCACGATTTCAGCCAGACGCTCGATACAAAAGTTACAGGCTCGGACGGTTCTTTCACATTCACCGTGAAAATGACCAAACCCATGGAGCTGGGGGCGCTTCCTGCTACGGAAGCAACGGGTTCCGGAGAATTCAAGATGCCGTCTACGGTTTATATCCGCGGCATCCGGGTAGTGGTAGACAATCCCTACTACGCAAGTCCGACCGAAACTTTTGGCCTGCAAAATGACCAGGTAATGAAGCCGCAGGGTTCCTACGACTTCGGGCCTGTGACCGCAGTGGCTAAAAGTTACACGCTCATTACGCAAGCCAAGTCGGATACTACGGGAATTTCGCTGGTTAACGAACAAAAGGCGGGTATTAAAAACAACCTGTCCGGAATCAGAGTGTCGGTATTGCGCCGGGCCAAAGACACGGAAAAAGTACCCGGCACCAATCGCCGCCCGCCTGAGGATGAAGGGGCAGGCGCAAAATCGGCTGTGACATTTAAAATGCAGAAATATACCGTGATCTCAACCCAGGAAACGAATGCAGACGGTATCGCCAGATTCCCGAGAATGGTCATGGCAAATGGCGAACCGGATGCTTATTTCCTCTCGACAGAAGCTTCGGTGGACGGTTTGAATAACTACAAGCTGGTTTCGGTGAAACGGATTACGGTCAGTGAAACCTGGGGAGCAACGTTTTCCCCGTATGCAACCGAGGAGGAAAAACAGCGTTCGGAAACAGCCCACAAAACCCAGTATGGCGCCACGAAGATCGATTGCAAGACCGTTTGGGACCTTTTACACCTGGACAACCCCAATTATCCCACCACCTACACACCCTATGGCACTTTCAGCGATGAAGAGTACCAGAAAAAGAGTGTCACCCAGCACTCGCCTGAGTACCGTTGGGTGAGCCGCCTCGTAGGTTGCAAGACGGTTGACAACTACTGGCTGGGCGAGAAGCTGCACGACGTGAAAGTGAACGATAAGGTATTGCTCCCGAATAATGGAGGCTACGAACCCGTGTTCGCTGATCAGTACAAGACATTTGAATCAGACCCCGTCGTACGTCACCTCAAACCCGGCGATCCGATTGTGAATGTGCGCGTTGTGGATAAATCGAACCCGACCCAGGGTATCAGGAATGCGATCGTTACCCTTAATTACATCCCAAACGGGTCGCCGGCAGGGCAGATCACGAGTATGATGATGACGACGGATGAAGAAGGCTGGATTCTGAAACCTTTTCAGCTAAAACCCGGCACCAATGCAACCGTGCGCATTAAAGCAGAGGGGTATGTGTATGTCTCCTGGATGAACATCGCCAAGAATGAACATCTAATCAACATCGGCGATGTGTTATTAGGCCAAAACAGTTATTACGACCGCGTCTTAATGGAGCCGAATACGGTCATTACCGGCAGAGCGATCGATATTGACGCCATTCAGAAGTCGACCGTAGCTATGACGGGCAATGCGACTATTGACTTAAAAGACGCGACTACCAAAACATCAGCAACCATTGGCAAGAATGCGGCAGGCGATAAAGCAAGTTCCAAACCGGTGCAGACGCAGGATGCCAAAGCGTTGTTCGGCAGTGCGGACCCATCGCTGGAAGCTTATGCGCAGGCGGACGATGGAAATATGGTGAAGACCAAATTCGAGGACGGGACCTGGAAATTTGCACTCAAAACACCTTCTACCTCATCCACGCTCAAAATCTTCCCCGTTAACATCAGCTATTTCGAAGAAAAAAGAAGCATTAAGATGCAGCTTCCGAAACCTGTTCTCAATTCAAACCGGTTTACGATCAATGCGGGTGACATCAACATTTACGAACGCGACCACCGCATTACATTCAAGCTGGTAGAAGAAAAAACGAACAAAGCGGTTCCTGGCGCATACGTGCGGTTATTTGGCAAAAAATCGAATGGCTTTGAGTTTGGGGCCAGTAAAGCGGATGGTATCGTGGAAACGCGGTTTAAAAATGTCTCCATTGATAACCTTTACGTAGAAATCGCAGCGCCGGGCTATGTCACCAGGACGGTCGCCATTACCAATAAGGAAAGTAAGCTGGCGGAAACCAGGATCGTGGACCTTCAACCCGCGCGGACGGTGAAAGGAGTTGTAGTACTAAATGCAGGAAAAGGAAATGAAATCCCATTGGAAGGAGCCGAAGTGTATGTCGCGTCCGGCGGCAATGCTCCCGTGAAATACAGTACGGTAACCGGTAAAGACGGTGCTTTTTCAATGGATGTAGCCAAAACCCTGGACGGCTTCTCCATCGACATCGAAGCGATTTTTGACCCAAAAAATGTGTCGAATCCGCCATTGCCTGCCGGCACAACCTATGTGGGCACGAGCAGCAAACTGTTAATGCCACAGCAAGCCGGTCAGTCGCTGAAACTGACGGTAACCGCTTTTGATAAATTCAAAATCGCATCTTTATGGGGTTTCCCGGTGGTCGTCGAAAAAATTGACCCGAAAACCATGGCAGTGACGGGAGAAATTGACTTGTCAGACACCGGAATGGGGCCATTCGCGATTGTGGATAAAAATGTCCGGGTGCGTTTTGAGAATGTGGTTTTCAAGGCCGATCCTCAAAATCCGTCCGCGGGCATACCTGCAAACGACGTTGTGGAGCTGGAAACAAACGTGCTCAAAAACCTGGTATACCATACTTCGCCGGAGGTAGATATTAAAAAGGCCAGATACAACATTGAACTATCATCGCCGGAAGGGCTATTTTTCAAGCTGAAAATCGTGAGAACGCCAGGTACGTCAACGGGCAGGATCATGGCCAAAGCGCAGGTGCTCGACAACTCGTTCAACTTTTCATCCAACCTGCTATATTATGATAAAGGTCAGTTCTATCTATACGATCCCGAAGTTTCCGGGCAGCCTTCGAACAAGCCGACGGTAACCGCATTCGACGCAGCGAAAAGCAACATTAAATGGACAAACTTCGGGATATCCAAATCGAATGGAACTCCTATGAAACTGAGGTTGCTGGCTTTCGACGCCGTCAGCAAGCTGGAAGGTTCGCGGTTGATCGGCGATGAAATCCACCTCAATCCCGTGATGACCTGCATTGTGAAAAATGCGCAGCCGAAAGAACTGGAAGTGACGATCGGCGACCTGGTTTTGAAAAACAATACGGTGGATGTAAAAACCGGCGAAACGCCGCTCACTTTCCCGCTGGCAGGCAAATGGAGCGTGGAGATCCGCGACTGGAAGCTGGATTACAAAAAAGGTGGTTTTTATTCCAAATCAGGGGTTGTAAAAACGGGTAAGGTGGATATCCCCATCACGGAATTCAACCTTCGCAGCGATTTTTATAGCCTGATCGTAGAGCCGAAAAACAATTTCGAATTAGCCGGCGTAGCGAATCTGAATCTGAAAGGGACCGCGCATTTTGGGTTTGATCCGCAAACGGGATCGGATATGGCAGGACACTGGGCGGTTGTAGTCGTTCCGAATGAGGGTTCGTCCACGGCGGCCGTGCTCCCTGCCAACTCAGTACCCGGACTAACCGATGAATTGCGGTTTGCTACATTGTCGCTCCTCGATAATGGCGAGGATGTGGTATCATTTGGCTCGGGCAGCAAGTCTTTCAAGTTTTTCAATATCATCAACGTTCGCCCCACGACCATTGAAACCGGTCCCGATTACTTTGCATTCGATGCGGGTATGTCCAACGCCATCCCGAATGCGCCGCAGGATGTGTCGATGCGATTTATTTATTCCAAACCGCAGGGTACTGTAAAACTGAAAACCATTGTCCCGGGCGGATACAAGCTGCAAACCAAAGGGTATCTCAACTTCGAAGCGGGCCAGTATGTTGCCCCCGACAAAAGCCAGTCGACTGCCATTTTCTTCGGAGATGGCGTGATAGCCATGCGCGGATACGTGGAAGAACCCGATAAGCTGAAACTGGACAATGTATTATTGGTACATAATAAAAATGAAACGCACATTACCCACGGCCGCAATGTAGATCTTACCAATCCCGCTGCTTTGGCAAAATGGGGCACAAGCCTCTCCGACCTCACTGATCCCGCAAAAGATGAAATGGATTATACTGAGAGCGGTGATTTCAAACGACTGAAAGTGGGGCTTGGCGGCAACTCAGGTCTTAGTAAAGTGTTTCTCCACCAGTCCGTGAGCAACAAGCAATGGGATTTGCTCAAATTCTCGGGATTACCGCAGGGTTTTTCCAAAATGCTGGGCGAGGAAGAGAAAAACCGGCTTGCGTTTACTGCCTATGGCGAGATCAAAGCGGAAGGTCAGAAGATCAGACTCGACGGCATTGAAACCGGACTCGGCGGACTGAGCCTCGTTTATGATCACGAGAAAAAACGACTCACAGGTTCCATGCAGCTTTCGAACATTCCCGTTCCGCCTACCATGACTTTCATGAACGGAATGGCGCAGGTGCGGCTCGATGGAAATGGATTTTATCTCGCGGCTACGGGTGAATTGCAGGATGTACCGTTGATCGTGCCGGTGACGATGCGGGCCGGGTTAATGCTGGGAGTTTACAACAGCAATGATCTCGAAGAGGCGCAGCAGGTGCTTTTTGCAAACAGCCATCGCAAAGCGTTGCCATGCTCGTTCGACGGTTTCAAAGGCATTTACGCAATAGGCGAAGTGCCTGTCCCATTGATCAAATCCTTCAATTACGAACTTTCCTTACCCGGCGTGGGTGGCTATAAAGTGGGAATGGACGCCTTTGTGGACGGTTATGTGTTCAGTAATTACAGCAATGGCGCATTTACGACAGGCACAGGATTGGGCATCGGCGCACATGCTTATGCGTATGGAAGTGTGCTCTCGCTGAGCGCGGGCGGCGAAGTCCATGTCAATGGCGGTGTGGACGGCACACTGACCGTCGACCCGGGAGCGAAAAGCGTCACGGTCGCGATGAACTCACGCCTCAGCGCCGGATTTTCGGTGACCTTAACCGAAGACATAAGCGGGCTTGCAACCGGCACATCGGCCGATTTCTGTCTCAAATTAAATGGCACTGCCAACTATAAGATCGGATCAAGCCCCGGCTTGTCCATTACCCCCGAATGCAGTTTTACAAAATGTGATAGCGGCTGCCTTGTAGCAGGTCAATGATCCAAACTTTGATATGAAAACTCTATTGTACAAATTCCTGGTGCTCATTTGCCTTTCCCCGGCTGCATTGCACGCGCAGAAACCGCAGGCCGCTGCTGGTCCGTACGGCGTATTTATCCAGATCGACAAGCTGTTGCACGGCCCGCAATACGTGGTGGAAAGACTGGAAATTGGCAAAACAACTGCCAAACCGGATTGGAAACCCGTATGCACCACAGACAAAGGCCCGGCCAGCGCGACCGATCTCATTGCGCGGCTCACCTTGCTTGCCGACAAAAATCCATTATACGAAATACCGAATGACTCACTGACAAACCTGCTGTACACACGCTATCGCAATGCCGCGCACGCGGATTCGCTCGGCGCCTATGCCACAAACCCGCAATATCTGGAAGCGTTTGGGCTGGGGTTTCTGGATACGGAGGTGGTGCAGGGCAAGCGTTATGACTATCGCGTTCGTGCGCTGGGATCGCGGGAAGGTGTTTTTCACAATCCGGGTACGGTTTCAGTTCCGGGTTCCAAACTGGCTACAACAGCCACGGCCATCAGCCATCATGCCGACGGCCGGGTGGTTACCATTCAATATTTACTTAAAAAACCCAATCCCTACATTGCCGGGGCGCGGGTACTTCGGGCTACTTACGGCCAGACGGATTTTGCTGAATGCGGCGCAGGATGGGGTTTCAGGAAAGGAAAAAAAGACTCGCTTTTTCTGGTTGTTACCGATCAGAATGTGCGCCGGAAAATGCTCTATTCGTATGTGATTTATCTCAAAGATTTTTTGGGAAACGAAAGCAATGCATCCGATATGCTAACCATTGCCAACCTCCGCCCGCAGGATGAAACGCCCATTATTTATGAGATCAAAACAGTTTCAAAAGAAGAAGAAAATGCCATTGCAGTGAGCTGGAAGCTTTCTACTACCAAAGATCTCCGGTCGGTGGAAATCTGGCGCAGTGAGAAGTTTGATGTAAGTTTCAGGAAAATCGGCATTGCTGCGGCGACGGATACGGTTTATTACGACAACCAGGTGGAACCGGTTGCGGGTTACTATTATCAGGTGAGGCTGAACGGAACGTATGGAACCTCGGCCGAGTCGGTGAAAGTTTCGGGAATGCTCAAAGCCAATCGCCCCGCATTGGTATCGCCCACGCATTTTCAGCTGAAAGAATCCGGAGACTCGCTCACATTCCGCTGGCAGGCCGCCGATTTCGACACACATGGTTACTACATCTATTTCGCCGCCGGGCAGACGGATTCAATGCAGCGTTATTCGGATATTATTCTGGCTGGGAAGGATTTAAAATTCCAGGTTCCGGCAAAAAGGCTTGCGACGGGAACGGGTTACCGGTGGGCGGTTGTGGCAGTAAACACCAGCTACAATATGGGACCGATGAGCGAGATACTATATTCGGAACCGCGTTTCCCCGACCGTCTCGCCACGCCCATTAATCCCGAAATGATCTATCAGGATGAAAATGCATTGCTCGTCTGGGAAAATATGCGATCCATTGATCCCTACATTCTCGGATATATGATTGAAAGAAAAGCCGCTGACGATAAAGCTTACAAAGAAATTTACCGCCAGGAAAATGAGGATAATGCGCGAAACTACTACACCGACAGCACAGTAAAACAAGGCATCCGTTACAGCTACCGGATCAAAGCTTTTGGATTAAATCAAAAACTGAGCGGGTTCAGCACCGATTTTGAATACTACAAACCACTCGACGCGGTGCTTCCCGTACACGGACTGAATGTCGCTTCCACGAATAAAGGCGTGCTCGTAAGCTGGGATGCGCCATTGAAAAAGCCCGAAAAATTCCTGGTTTATCGCTTCACTGAAAAAACCGAAAAACCAAGATTGATCACGGCTGCACTGGGAACGCAAAATGCATTCATCGACCGGGATGCGGCACCTGGCGTCGGTTACTACTATCATGTCGTGACCGTCGACGCCGGTAACCGGGAGAGCGTCGCAACCAATCCGGTAAAAGTTGATTGGAAATAAATCTGGCTACAATCTGGCATCCTGAACAATGAAAAATCGAACATTCTTTCATACCATTTTACTTTTTGTGCTTTGCATCGGCAATGTGCTGCTTTTCCCAAAAACCGGCCTCGCCCAGCGTCCCATGCTTCGGGCAAATGTGGTGTCGTATAAACAGGTGGATCTTTCCTGGGACCGGCTTCCCGCTTCGGTTGAGGTTTTTATAGTGGAAAGAAAAGAAGACGGGCCGGGGCAGAACTTTGCTGCGATCTCCGGTAATCTGTCCGGCACCACCTTTTCCTATCAGGACAAAACCGTTCAGGAAAACCGAAATTACATTTACCGGGTGCAAGCCACCTGCGACAAATCTTGCGGCGGCACGTTAAATGAAGTAAGGGTGACCACACCATCCGCCCCGCCTGCAAACCCGAGCAATCTGGAAGCTTTTTACATTTCCGGTCGGGGTATGGCCATTACCTGGCAGGGAAATAACAGCGACGGCACCACTTTTCTGCTGGAACGCTCGGACAATGGAGGTGGTTTCAACTTACTTACGAGGGTTCCGTACAGCAGGTCGCTCAGCTACAACGATGGCACCACGACGGCGGGCAACAGCTACTGTTACCGGGTAAAAGCAGTCGGTGCCGGTGGAGAATCGGGTTACTCGAACGAGGGTTGCGTGAGCAGGTCGGTTCCTAAACCCACGGCTCCTTCCGGACTTTCGGCAAACGTCGCAAATGCACGGCAGATCAACCTTTCCTGGACAGACAATGCGACCAACGAAACGGGTTTTGAGATTGAAAGGTCTGAGAACGGGACTAACTTTTCCAAAATCGGCGACGCGGGCGAGAATGCGACTTCTTATCAGGATAATGGTGTCAATCCCAAAACAAAATACTGGTACCGCGTTTTGGCAAAAAATGGCGGAGGAACTTCGGATTATTCCAATGTCGCGGATGCTACCACGCCGGACGTCGCTCCGAATGCACCCCAAAGGCTGAGTGCGCAGCCCGTTTCCAATACGCAGATCGACCTCACGTGGGCAGATATCTCCGGCAATGAAACGGGCTTTGAATTACAGCGATCATTGGATGGAAATGCATTCAGCAAACTGGCGGACTTACCCGAAAATGCCACGAGCTATTCGAATACCGGGCTTTCGACACTGACCAAATACTGGTACCGGATCCTGGCCAAAAATGCGATCGGGAGCTCGGGATTTTCAAATGTCGCCGAAGCGACCACATTCGACGTCCCGCCCGGCGCTCCAGCAAACCTGACCGCCCAAACGGTTTCCAGCAGCCAGATCAACCTTACCTGGAAAGACCAGGCGACCAATGAGGCGAAGTTTGAACTGGAGCGTTCGACGGACGGAACGAGCTTTTCCAAAATCACTGACATAAACGCGAATACGACCACCTACGAAAATACCGGACTGCAGCCCGCGACCAAATACTGGTACCGCGTGCGGTCGGTCAATGGATCGGGTCCATCGATATTTTCCAATATCGCAGACGCTACTACTTTGGATGTTGTGCCAAATGCACCGGCCAGGCTGAGCGCTACCACCGTAAATTATGAGCAGATTAACCTGGCGTGGGAAGATGTGTCGGGTAATGAAACCGGTTTCCAAATCGAGCGGTCGACCAATGGGACGACATTCAATAAAATTGCTGATCTGGGGGCGAATGTGAAAACCTATGAAAGTAAAGGTCTGAATGCTGAAACCAAATATTACTTCCGCATCCGGGCGGTGAATGCGATTGGGAATTCGCCGTACAGCAATGTAGCGGACGCAACCACTGCAAAAGCCCCGATCCCGGATGCGCCCACCAACCTCACAGCTGTTCCGGTGGATTTTGATTTGATACAATTGAGATGGTCGAAACTTTCGGCCAACGCGACCGAGGTGATCATTGAACGTTCGACCAAACCCAATGCAGACTTCAAGCAAATCGGCCGGCAGGCCGCGTCGGTTATTCAATTTGCAGATCGGGAAATACTGGATGTGGCGGATTACTACTACCGGATCAAAGCCATCAATGCAGCCGGAAGTTCGGGGTATAGCAACGTAGCCCCGATTTTTGCGGCCTCCATTATCACGGCGGTGGAGCCGGTCGGCAGACAGGAAAGTATCTACTGCGTAAATCGCACGTTAGTCATTGAATTGCCCCGCGCAGCCAACATTCGTGTAAATCTGTGTAACATCCGTGGCCAGAAACAAATGGATTTCCAAACTTCCGGCTCCTGTCAAACCGACTTATCAGGCTTGTCAGCAGGCATTTACATTGTAGTAATTGAAACCGAAAAGAAAATCATCAAACAAAAAATCGCTTTGTTTTAACCGATAAAAACCAGTTTATGAAAACGCATTTACCGTGGCTGATTTGTCTGACGATCATCGCAGCTGCCTGCCAGCCAAAGAAGGTTGAACCAATTCATGTGGGCAAAATATGGAAAGCCAAAACCGTGAAAGAAAACGGCACGCTGGTTTATTCAGAAGGCAGCACGACCAACATTCGTCCCAGCTATACCTTGTTCCGGCTGGATCTGACCGCAACAGATCAGGTAAAATTCACAGATCTGGACGGAAGAAAACTCATCGGAACCTGGTCACTTTCTACGGACAACAACCGGCTGATCCTGGAAAATCTGACGCCACCACCCAGCCTTACAAGCGGCAATGTCGAATTCTATGTGACAAGCCCGCCCAAGGATTCGCAATTGGAATTAAAAAGGACAACGGAAAGCCGGAAGACAGGTAATGCAGTGAATGAGTATGTACTGGTGCCGGAGTAAATCATACCGTAAAACGTACGCCAAGCCTGTTGGCAATCAACTTTTACACCAATTTATCCGGCTTTGGTTTCAGCGTATAAAGCAATGCAGCCATAACCACCATGCATACGGAAGAAATTCTGAAAAGAAGTCCGACGTCGACGTTCATATCCCGCAGCCAGCCTCCGGCATAAAGACTTACACCTCCAACCAGGCAGGAAATAAAGTTGAGAATCCCGTAAGCGGTGGCAATCAGCCTGCGATCCACGATCTGGGTTAGCATAGGCATCATATTGGCATCCAGAAAAACGCGGAAGAAACCAAAAGCCACGAAACCGGGCAAAGCGAATGCGAGCGTATCCGCCAGGCTCGCAAAAAAGATAGCCGGCGCGGCAATCAGTAAGCCGATTGCCGGTACGAGCATTCTGGCACGAGGATTGCGTTTTGCCCAGCGATCGGCCAAAAACCCTCCGGTGAGCACCCCCAGTAATGCAGCCGTATAGATGTATCCGGTTGAATACACTCCCGCCATACTTTGACTGAGGTTAAAATGTTCTTTAAAATAAGTGGGCAACCAACCCGTGACGAGCCATACCACAATCCCGCCCGTGCCCCAAAATAGCAAAGTAGTAATGTACTGACGGTTAAAGAACAATGCTCGGATTGCTCCTCTCAAATCCACACCAACATCGGGAGACGTCATTTCCGAATGGATTTCCGCCTGTACCACGTCCTTCGGAGCTTCACGGAGGAGTACGGTAAGTATCAAAGCATAAACGATACCAAACAACCCGAATGCAAGGAAAGCGTAGTTCCAGCTATGTGTTTCGGCGAGCCAGCCGCCCACGAAACCCAGGCTCTGGCCAATCATGATTCCCGCCATATGGATTCCGTTTGCCAGAGAACGTGTCGCTCCTTTGTGGTAATCCATGATCAGCGCCAGTCCAGCCGGAATGTAACATGCTTCGCTGATCCCCATCAATGCCCGTGTCAGCAGTAATCCTTCGTAGGTAGTGACATAGGATGTGAGCAAAGTTACGAGCGACCACACGAACAAACTTCCGATGATCACCCACGAGCGCTTAAACCGATCGGCCAGAAAACCTCCCATCGGGCTCAGAAATCCATATATCCAGAGAAATAAAGAGGTAAGCAAGCCAAACTGGGCGTCGGTCATGGGTATGGAGTCCACAATGGAGAACCGCATGGTCGTAATCATCATGCGGTCCAGGTAATTCAGGCAACCCACGACACTGAGCAAACCAACAATCAGCCACGCATATCGTCGCGACCCTTTTTCAATGGAAATTAGTGACATAGCAGATTTTTATAAACTATAAATAAAGAGCGCGCTGACGGATTGCATGGATATCACTTTCCAATTTTTGGCTGAAAAGGCTCATATCATTGCTGTGAATGACCATATCGACGCCTTCTCCGACCCAACGGCTTTGAATTTCGGGCCCCATCCAAAACTGAATCCCAACATGCTTCCCCGCTTTGCGCGTACTTCTGACGATGCGCCGGACAGCTTCCTCAAAATCAGGATGATCGTATTGTTCCGCAACGTCCAGGCTGACCGACAGATCGTGGGGGCCGATGAAAACCCCATCCAGGCCTGGCTGAGCCAGCAACTCATCGAGCCTTTCGAGCGCTGGTTTGCTTTCGATGTTTGCGATCAGCAAGTGGCCCGCATTGTACTCGTTCAGGTATTTCGAGGTATGTTGGGAAATGGAAGTAGTATCGGCCAATGCAGCTTCCAGCAATTCCCCTTTCAAAGGTCTGTACTTGATCGCCCCTGTCAGCGCGGTGAGCTGAGCGACGGTTTCAATGTAAGGTACCACGATACCGATCGCCCCGGCATCGAGAGCCTGCACCGCGAGAAAAGGATCGGGATTCGCGATGCGCACGATGGGTGTGATACCCATATACCGCAGAAGCCAGCAGGCCTCGGACAAGCTCGCGCGGTCCGAAGGAATATGTTCCGTATCCAGAAATACAAAATCCAGCTCTGCCCCTGAAACCGTTCGCAACCAGCGGGACGACAAGTTGGTGAGGCAGGTGCCGTAAACCGTGGCACCTGCCGAAAGCTTCATTACCAAATCATCCTTTTCCACATGCATTCCATTGAATTTTAAACATTTACCAGCTTGTCCACCCACCATCCACGACGAGGTTATGCCCCGTAACGAAAGCGGATGCTTCCGACGCCAGAAAAACCACGGGACCTTGTATATCGCGGTCACTGGCAAACCGGCCGAGTGGAGTAAGTCGTTTATAATTGGCAATAAATTCCTCTTTTCCCTCCATCCTTTCCACACCGGGGCCATATCCTCCCGGACTAATGCAATTGGCCCTGATGTTATGCCCGCCGTAGTAATTGGCCAGCCATTTGGTAAAACCCACCATACCCCATTTGTCATACGTGTAATTGACCGGGCTTGTCATGCCTGTTTCTCCGTAAACCGGAAAATGCGGGCCTACTACACCCTGAATGGACCCTATGTTGATGATGTTTCCGCTACTCCGCTCACGCATTCCTTTTACCACTTCTTTTGTGATCAGCATCAGTCCGGTGGAATTAACACGCTGGGCCGCTTCCCAATCGGCCCCATTCATATTTTCGAGATCACTGAATCCCTGGCGTGAAACAGCGTTGTTCACCAGAATGTCGATCTTTCCAAATTGCGCGGTGACGCCTTGCACGAACTCCGCAATGGAATTTTCCGAGGCCAGATCCAGCTCCCAGCCGCTTGCTTTCAGGCCCTGGTCCGTGAGAGTTCTGGCATATTCCCGGCAGTTTTCGGCGTTCCGGGACGCGATCACGACTTCGGCTCCGGCGCTGGCAAGTGCAGATGAGATCGGGGCGCCAAACAACCCTGTACCTCCCGTCACCACAGCTACTTTGCCGGAAAGATCGAATAAGTCACTCATATCAATTTTTTGGTTAATGTTAATCTCGTTGCTTCAGTCTGCGATGCAATCCCAATGTTTTTTAGTTCCACAAGGCCGGTGTGATCACTTCAATCGGCACATTGATGCTCAGTTTTAAAAGTTCAGCCCTGAGTTCCGCAGAAAGGATCGGCGCATTCAGCAGCCTTAAATTTGCTTCCACCTGCCCGATGTTTTCGGCACCGATCACCAGACTATCTACTGCATCGAGATCACGGATAAAGCTGAATGCAAGTTCAGCTACCGATAAATCAGAGTCGGCAGCAAGCTCGTTGAGCCTGTTCAAAAAGGGCGCGGCGGCGCTCAGTTTTCCGGTTAAACCTCCCGGATCTTTCCAGAAAAGTCCCTGCAAAAACACACTTCGGATCATGATCAATTTTCCCTTTTCATGAAGACTTCGAAGCGTTCCGTTTGCTATAATGGCCTGATCGAGCACATTAAGAGGAATTTGTAATGCTTCAAAAGCATCGTCATCCAAAAGATGATCCGCCTCGGAGGAATAATACAATGAAATGCCCCCGTGCGCAATGAGGTTTTCGTGCTTCAGCCGGTTGAGCAATTCCGGCACAACTTCCTTCACCTGCTCTATGGACTCAGCGGCTCCTTTGTGATATAATACCAACGGCAGCTTCCCAATACCAAGCCGTTCAAGCGATTGTCCGACGATCAGCCGGACTTCTTTCCATACTTTTTCCAGATCAACCGCCCGATCGGCATCGTACTTGAATTTGGATACGATAAAAAGATCTTCCTTTTCCACTCCGGCTAAATAGCCTCCAAGTACATCCTCGGAAGATCCGTAGGTGGGGGAGGTATCAAAACTATTGATTCCATTCCTGACCGATGCCGCGAGCAAGGCATGCGCATCTGCAACGCTTGGCGCACCCTGGCGATTGGCAATCCCATAATCCATTCCAAGCTGGACCGTGCCGAGCGCCAACTTCGAAACTTTGTATTGATTGAAAGATGTATAATTCATAATGCATTAAAAATCAGCCCCTATCGCACTTCTACAATAGTCGGGGTACGAATTCCAGGTTTCACTTCTCCGCTGATGTACAGCCAGGATGATTTGTAAGGCACAACGGCAAGCGTGACGCGTGCCTGGAAATCCGGTTGCTCCGCAATGTATTCCCAGGTATCATTTGCGGGGTAATAGTACAGCATCGAGCGGCCGATACCCGGGTGTGTCCGGGGAGTGCGGTACTGGGCGGTGACAGCATCCACCCCGCCCCAGATGAGCATCCGGTCCGGACGTATTTGCGGAAGCGTACCCGCCGCAGACACGCCTCGGGGAATCGGTGCCATTTTCTTCCAGATCGCATTCCATTTTTCGTCGGCATAATTCAGTTTTAATTCATAATTATCCAGCAGGATATCCCTGAACTTTTCACCGAATGCATTGAGGCCGGTCGTCTCACCTCCCATCAGGAAGATACGACCTCCGAAAACCCCGCTCGCAGGCAGCGTCCGCTCCGGGCCGGGCCACGCATTGATCCGCTGCCAGCCTTTCTCCGGCCGGGCCAGATCCAGCAGCAATGCCCGGGCCAATGGCGAATCTGTCGGAGAACTTGTCCCTCCCATAATCACCAGACAATCCCCGAGCAAGCTTCCTGCCATATAGGCAAGAGATTCGGGCAATGCGGGTAAATCCTTCTTTACTAACTTGTTATTGATCCATTCATAACTAAATACCGAAGAAAGATGGCTGTCCGAGGTGCACCCGCCGACGAGGATCACCTGATCTTTATAGCTCACGGTGACTCCATATCCCGCTGCCTGCGGCAACTTTTCAGTCAATAATTGCCACTTCCCATTTGAAAATGCATAAATGTGATCGTACCATTTCTTTGTGCCACCTTCCCAGGGAAACTTGTCTGGGAAATTCGCTCCGCCCATCGCCAGCAAAGTGCCATGCGAAACGCCCGCATACATGGCAGCAAAGCCGCGGCTGTCGGGAAGGGACGGAAATGACGACCAGGTTAATGGGGTCGTTTGAGCCATCATATCATCAGAAAAAATAAGTGTCAGGAAAAAATAAACGGAGAATAAAAGTCTGGGAAAACGCATACCTCAATCTGTTAACAGTGAATGAAAACGACTTTTATTCAAATAAAACGGTAACCAACATCACTGCTCCGGGCCCGGGCTCTCCATATCCTCCCGTCACAAGCAGTTGCTTCCGGAAAGGTTCATCGGAGATGAAAGCCAGATTGCTTGTCAATGGGAGTTCTGTATCAATGGAAAATAGCCACTTCCCATCCGGGGCGATGACCTGAATGGCCTGCATCCCGTAATGTGCTACCCAAAGTCTTCCCTCACGATCCGTGGCAAGTCCATCGGGCAGATTGCAGGCCAGGTCACCGCTGGGATGAGCGGGAAGATCAATGCAGGTATAAGTTTCGGCCGGCTCTCCCGGTGCTTCCAGATCGTAGACCCGAACACGATTTGAATAACTCTCCGCCACATACAACCGGGTTTCATCGGGATTCAATGCGATGCCATTCGCATAATCGATGTCGGTAATGATGCATTTTTCATTACCGTCGCTACCGTGAAAGAAAACCTTTCCCTCGGCACGGACCGAATCTGTAAAATACAGATTACCGCGGCTGTCGACCAGCAGATCATTAGGCGTTTGCACCGGTATTCCACCACAGGTACCATCGATGATTAATCCGGAAAATGTTCCGTCAGGCTGGTAAGAAGCAATCCTGCCTGACCAGGATTCACAAAGCCAATGTTGCCCGTTGCTGACGATAATCTGTCCATTTGGACAATCGCCCTGAGCCCAAACAGCCGTTTCCCCATCGGGCCACACGCGCAAAATCTGCTGCCCCGAAAGTGTTGTAACAAACCATTCTTCCGCGGACCTTACTGCGGGGCCTTCGGAATAGAATGCAAGATCAGCCAGCTTTCGTACCTGGTATTCAATCATATTCAAATGGAAAAAGCGGAATACGCCGGTTCAGGAAGTCAAAACGGGTCATATCCGCGCCTGTGGTTCCGGGAGTATCTATTTTACAAATGTTTTTACAAACCTCCTGATAAGCTGCAATGGGCGCATTCACACCTTTGGCAACGATGTAATCAAAATCGTCGGGCTTTAATCCTTTGGATAGCAATTGCTGCAAACTATAAGGAACCGTACGCAAAGACGTAAGCATAATCGTTTGTCCGCTTGCAGTCGCTACGATCGCCGATTGTCCCATATCAAAATTGACAAAACCGCCGTGCTTTGGGGTTGATTCGGAAAAATGCCCGTCAATCAACCTGCTGCTCACTACGGAAACCTCGTATCCACTCTCTCCCACACGAAGTGAAAAAGGGAGTGCTGGGTTTTGTTCCAAAGTTTTCACCGCCCGGGGATCATAAATGCATATAAACATCCTCGACAGACGGGCTTCATCAAATGCCTCCAGCAGGTGCGTACTTGCAGCGGTACCTCCGCCGCCGACATTGTCGCCCATGTCAAGCAGCAACACCGGTTTTTCAAGCCCGGGGAGCTGGGGGATCAAAGTATAAATATCTGTTTTGGCGCCATTGAATGTCTCGAGGCGGGCATTCACATAGTCCAGTAATTTCTCAGTGGCCTTAATTACATCAGTATTGCCTTTTTCATAAATCAATAAAAAAGCAGATCCCATTTCGGCCACATCCGCATAAGGAAATCCCAGCAGCAGGCTGACGGACTGCAGGTTGAATGCGCCGCGCAGCTCCTCAGCATATTTCAGTAAGCTCCGGCAAGGATCTTCAGAAGTATTCTGCTGTTCGATGCTGATCGCCATCGGCAACTGAAGCAAGGTCTGCTCATATTGCTTTCCGTCCAAAAGGATCGACACCATCAGTCTGGCGGCCTTTCGGCCTGCTTCTGCCTGGTCGAGATGCGGGTTGGTCTGATAGGGAAACAAAGCGGTGGTTCCGGAGGCCATCAGCGAGCTCACATTGGCATGCGGATCAAGGGTTCCGATAACCGGAATTTCCGATCCGACGCGGCTCCGGAGTTCATGCAGCCAGTAGCCGTCCATGTCCGGGTGCAGCTCGCTTACTCCTGCCCCGTGCGGAGCGACGAGGATGCCGACAAATGGCCCGGATGCTTCCAGAAGCTCAAACATCCTGGAAAGCAGGGTTTCCAATGCTTCATTTGTGACCATTCCGCCGGGAGTGGCGTATGCGTAAAAAACCGGAACAAGAGAAAGCGCACCGATTTGTCCGATAACCTCAGCCATCCCGCTGATTTCGTGGTTACCGCCTCCGTATTCGGCCAGGATCTGTTCCTGTTCCAGCCAAAAACCGTTGTGAAATGCCCCGAGGTCGGTTGCCTCGGGTGCAAAGGTGTTTGTTTCATGATAAATGCCCAGCAGAGCAATTCTCTTTCTGATCATTCCGGAAGAAGGAAAACGGCATCCACCTCAAATTTCAGTAACTCCCCGAGACATCCGATGAGCGTAGTTCTGGCCGGATATGGCTCCTGAAAATATTCTTTGTAAATGGCATTGAACTCCGCCAGATATTCCTGCTTTCCTACGTAGTTACGTACCTGGACGGCATCATTCAGCGTCGCCCCGGCTGCTTCTACAATGCGTTTGAGGTTGTCAAAAGACCGTCTGCATTCACCTGCAAACGTATCATTCACAATATTTCCCTGATCGTCGGTCGATGCCTGGCCGGAAACAAATACATGTCCTCCTGATATAATGGCCGGAGAAAACGGTAAAGAACTGACGGGGATATTACCTCCTTTTATTACTTTTTTTGCGCTCATAATACTCCAAATGTTTGATATGCTTCCATTGCTTTCATTCCGTTCTTAATGGCATCGCGGGTGCGGTTTTCTGCCGATACTTTCTCCTTCGCTGCCTGGATTACCTGCTCCTCAATTGCCTGGGGAATGACTACTATACCGTCCACGTCGGCGAGTACAATGTCTCCGGGATTGAAAATCACGCCGTCAATTTCAACGGGTATGTCAATGTCGATGACCCGCTGGCGGTTCTGGCTGTCGTAGGGATTGCGGCCGGTGGCGAAAACGGGAAATTTCATCTCCCGCATTTTGGCTATATCCCTCACCGCGCCATGCACAATGGTTCCGACACAGCCGCTGTTCCCAGCCGCCGTAGCCAGCAATTCGCCAAATATCCCGGAGCGATCGGAACCTTGTGCGGCGGCAATGAGTACATCACCAGGCTGACATGAGTCCACCGCTTTCAATTCCAGCTCATACGGGTTTTCATCCTTGTGGAACATGTCTGCCCAAAGCGTGGTTTTGCATCGTCCCATCAGCTTTTCAACGCCGGTAAAGGGATTAAATGGAATGCGCGTGGCCTGTCTGGTATAACCCATGGCATCCAAAACATCCGCCACAACAGCGGAATACAATTCTTCTTTTAAACTATTAAAATCGAGCATGTTGAATCAAAATTAATGACGTACTACGCTTCTTTGAGCCCGAAACTATCGATCGCATCCATCATGGCGATCACCTCTTCATCGGTCCAGGGCATTTCCGGGGCCAGCAACGGAGGCTTTGGCGTACCGATACGGATACCGTATTTCAGCTCCATTCCCCGAACGATGAATGTCCAGATGCATGGCAGGATTTTTTCAATCAGTCCCTGGAACTGAAGCATAAAATCCTGGGCTTCTAATACATGTCCTTCCAGGAAACTGCTCCGGATGTACTTGCAGGTCGGGCCAAACATATTATAAAAAGAACCGATCGCTCCTGCAGTACCGCAGATAGCAGCCTGACACATCAGTTCATCGGCCCCGCTGAACAGCTGCCATTTGCCCGCCGAAAGGTTACTGATAGATCCGATTTCCAGTAATTTATCGGTTGTCAGTTTCATGCCTTTAACCTGAGGTAAATCCAATAGTCTCAGGATTACGTCCCGGTTGGCAGCTCCACCGATCTGGTAAGGAAAGAATGGGAGATCCGTTGCTTCGGCGATGCGGCGATAATGTGTAAATGCCATTTCGCTGCCGCCGGCGTAATAAATGGGGCCTACTGAAGAAATGCCGTCGGCACCGTTATCCGCTGCATGCTTTGCCAGCCGAATGGACTCCTCGGTATTCATGGCGCCTACCTGTACCATCACCGGCAAGCGTCCGTTGACGATCTGCACCGTTCTTTGTGTAATGAATTTCCGTTCTTCCTCGCTGAACAAGAATCCCTGTCCCGTGGAGCCCAGAAGATATAATCCGTCCATTTCCTGGCTGATGAGGAGTTCAATCAGCTTTTCCAGTTCGGATTCATTGGGCTGTCCGTCGGAGTGAACAGGTGTAAGCAGCGCGGGCCACACACCTTTGAATGTATGATTTGTCATTTGGTATTACTTAAAATTTAATTGATCAGGATAGTAATTCGGAAAGTTTTATAAATGAGTTATCCATACCTGCAGGAGCTACGGGCGGGAGGGAGAAGCCAGACTCCACAGTGGCCATATCCTTGAAACCGCTGCCGGTGATGAGGCAGACAATGTTCGCGCTTGGATCGATTTCTCCATTCAAAATGGCTTTTTCAACACCTGCGAGCGCCACCGCGCCGGCAGGTTCGCAGAAGATCCCCTCGCGGAAAGCAAGTTCTTTGTGCCAGCGGAGTATTGTTTCGTCGGAAACGGTTTGGCCGGTTCCACGCAGGGCTTTGCAGGCAGCGATCGTGTCATTGCCGTCGAGTACATTGGCCACCTGAAGTCCGCTGATACGCGTCGTTGAATGCCCGACACTCTTTGCCGGTACTCCGGTCCGGAGTGAAGAAGCAATGGTGTCATTTCCTTCGGGCTGAATGCAATGGACTTTTGATTGCTTTTTTTTAGTAAGTACTCCGCGCGCCACAGCCAGGGTAAGTCCGCCGCCGCCGGCAGGTACAAAGATTTCGGCACTACCTTCAAGTACGTCGAGAATTTCATGCGAAATACTCTCCACTCCGGCCATTCCCGACGCGCAGAAACGATAGGCGCTGATCGGTAAGGGAAGATGAAGTTCCCTGGTCAGTTTTTCAAGATGGTCCATCACGCGACCTGTCACCTCTGCAGAAGTACCGAAGCCGTCGATCATCAGCAATTCGGCCCCATATAGCTGCATTTGTTTGAGCTTGGGCAATGGAGCACCATCGACCACCACAATGATGCATTTGATTTGCGCCGCGGCACAATAAGCTGCCAAAGCTGCACCTGTGTTTCCGCTCGACGTTGCAATGCACCGCGTTTGCCGGTTACTGACCATTTCACTCACCAGTGCCGCCGCGAAACGGTCTTTATAGGAGCCGGTCGGATTCAGGTTTTCCAGCTTGAAATAGAGGTTCGACAACCCCAGCGCCGGCCCGATGTTACGGGATCTTACCAAAGGTGTATTTCCTTCTCCCAGGCTAATGCGACTGGGCTGCGGAGCCGATTGCAATGGGTCGTTTGAGACTAGGTTCGCGTTCAAAATTCTTCCGGAAATTGTATTTTTTTGACTGAGTAAGGATTGAAATTTGGCTGAAACCCGCCATCGACTGTGATCGTCGTCCCGGTGATGTAGGATGCGGCATCGGAACAAAGCCAGGCGATGGTGCGGCCAACTTCCACGGCATCGCCGCCTCGTCCGAGCGGTATAAAATCCGTGAGCTGTTCGATGAGCTGGTCACTGATATTCTCGCCTTCCTGGTTTTTATAATCGTTGCTTAATTCGGTACGGATATAGCCCGGGGCAATGCAAATAACCCGGATCCCGTTGCGTCCATAGGTAATCGCCATTTCTTTGGTGAGGCTTTCCAGCGCACCTTTGGAGGCGATGTAAGCAGCTGCAATTCCCGACGGCCTTCCGGCCATTACACTGGACACATTGATAATGATCCCGGGTATCTGCTGTTTTTCCATTTCAGCTGCCGTAGCCTTACTTAGAAAAACCGGGGCGGTCAGGCAGACGCCGATTGTCTTTTCCCAGGTTGCCAGATCCAGCGTCCGGAGCGAACCGGCTACCCGCCAGGCTGCATTGTTGAGCAGCACATCAATCCTGCCGAACCGTGCGATTGTCTCAATAATCAGTGATTCACGGTATGCTTCACTGTTGAGGTCCCCTGGAAAAGGTGCGGCTGTAATGCCAGCAGCATTAAGCTCTTTTTGTAATGTCTCTAATCCTCGGGTTTCAATATCCGAGAGCATCAGCGCGTAACCCAGTTCGCCCAGTATTCGGGCGGTCGCACTTCCGATCCCTCCTGCTGCTCCCGTGATAACGGCTACTTTTTTTAGTTCTTCCATCAAAGAAGTGTAAAGGTTATCTTTTGGTTATTTTGGATTAAAATGGCTATGTCAGCGTAATCTTTCCAGGATTTGTAATGGGTAAAATTCCACCCAATGCATCTCCGACTTTTACCTTCACGAGGTTCCTCATCAAAAAAGCAAGCCCATCTACATCGGCCATTACTTTTGTCGAATCGCCGGTTAACGGATCATGTATCGTCCCCCAGCATTGACCGGCGACAACCTGATCTCCAACCTTTACTTCTGCCTGAAAAATGCCGTCCGCCGGAGAAGGCATCATTCCTTGCAGGTATCCGCTGTTAATCCGGGAATCTTCCACCCAGTAACGTTCGTGTAGCGGCAGCTCGCTTGCGGCACCGTCCAGCATGTCCAGGTTGCGTAGCAGATTAATGCATCCTTCCATATAATTTTCGATCACAGCCTCGCGAATGCCCGTACCTCCGCCGTATTCAAGATATACTGCCGGAACCCCAGCGTCCCGGGCAACGGACAAGGTCCGGCCATCCGGACCCGGTTCGGTACCCCAGATCACAGGGACCGGAAATGATATGGCCATCTGGCGTTGTTTCTCCAGAACATCGCGGTTCTCATGCAGCATGTAACCCACCAACGGAAAGATGTCGTACATGACGCCGCCGGTGTGCATATCCACCAGATAATCAGCCTCGCGGATAAGTTCACTGATCGTCGCAGCCGCCTGCCCGGATGAACTTCCATTCGGATCGCCCGGGCAGATCCTCGCCAGGTCCAGTCCGTCGGGGCCAAAGCGGCTTGCGTTTTCATAAGCCAGCCGGTTGACCAGCGGGACAATCGTTACTTTGCCGGTGATCAATTTACCTTTGAGAAATTGGCCAAGCCGGGCTGCCGTCAGAATAGGCTCATACTCATCCCCATGCACGCCTGCTGTAATCAGTACGTGCGGTCCTTTCTGTAAGCCTTCAATAACTGTTTTCACTTTTATTGATTTTCAGTAGATTCATTTTCCGATTTGCTGCTCTCTCAATGCTGTCCTTCAAAATATTCGCCTCCGCAGGTAGGTGCCTCGGCATCGAATATATTCAACGTCTTAAATAGTAATCGTGCGATCTGCTGATGTCCCACGTAGTTCGGGTGGAGCCTGTCGTTGAGCCATTGCCGGTAAATGTCATTCAGGAATTTGCTTTGTCTTTTTTCCCAATACTCATAATTGTCAACCAGCAGCACCTTCCTGGAATCAGCCACCTGCCGGATCACAGTTACGTAGTCGGGAAGCGTTTTCCGTTCCGGCGAAAGGTTTAGGATAATGGGATTTGGGGTATGTAAAACCGGCACCGCATTCAGCGCCCTGATCTGCTCAATGATCGATGTAAGGTTTTTTTCAAAAACAGCAGGAGTGATGTCTGGCTTCGAGCAGTCGTTGGTACCGATCATGATGGAGACCACGGAAGGTTCAAAGCGGGACACCCGCCATTGAAAATCCTGCAGGATGCTGGCGGTGGTTTGCGAGCTGATTCCTGTATTGATCACCCAGTCGCGTGTCCTCGTGAGTTCCCATCGCAATCGTTCCTCAAATATTTCCGGATATGAACGTCTCCCGGCCGTATGCTTCGCCCCGTGCGTGATGCTATCGCCTGTGAATACCCAGATATGTGGTTTTGAATCGCGGAGAATCTCATTGATGCGCTCCAAATCCTGCGCATCAACAACGGTCTGTGCATGCAAACCCGTCCCGCCGCCGTAAGCCAGGGTAGTAACACCAACAGGCAAAACGGCACCTAACGTCCTCAAAAATAGTCGCCGCGGCAGAGTATGCTTCTGCTGATCGTTCATTGGTAAAGCCATTTCTGGTTGATACGGGTCACTCTCAGAACAGACAAATGTGTTTTTGCGGACTGGCTGCCCGCGCAATATCCCAGCAACACCTCGTTTTTGGTAAAATGTGCTGCGGTATAGCAGTACCACCCATCCGGGTCTGTTTCAATGTTTTTCACGTTTGTCCAGGTAGCGCCGTCGTCTTTGGAAATTGCGACTGTCAATGGTGTGCGCACTCCGCCGTGCCATTCGCTTTCCCTTTTTGGGTTATTGTTCCAAATCATCAGCAAATCGCCCGTTTTAGGCATTCTGACAATGGTAGCCGGTGACATGGGCGAGTCAATACTGGTCTCCTGAATGTGTGACCAGGTTTGACCTTTATCACTCGAAAACGACATTTGCTGTTTGCCACCACTTGCCCGGATGATCATCAGAAGACGTCCGTCTTTGAGCTCGACCAGACCAGGTTCCTGAGTAATGATTTTGGTATCATTCGGCACAGCCTTGCCCGATTTCCAGGTTTGTCCGTTGTCGTCCGAATAATAACTGAACAAGGTTGCCTGATTGCTCCATTTTCCATTGTCGTCCCCGTGCCGCGCCACCGCCATGATCAATCTTCCGTTTTTGAGTTGTATAACCCGGCTGTTGTTGAGTACAAAATATCCTTCCTGGTCGGTAATGCAGGCAATCGGCGATGACCATGTTTTTCCTTCGTCGGAAGAAAGGCGAAGGAGTGGCTTGCAATCTGTTTCTGAGTTTTTCTTGAGATACCAGAGAGCAATCCGTCCGTTTTTGAGCCGAAGCATGGAAACCGACATCACATTCATGTCTCCTTCTCGTTCCACGACGATGTGGTCGTCTTTTGTCCACGTCTTGCCCTGATCGGAGGAGTACCGGCCGGCCAGGTATGCGGGTGCATGGTCACTGGATGAGCCGCCCGTGTAGCGACTGTACACAAAGAGTAATCTGCCATCTTTCAGCGTCACAAAATCTCCCTCACTGTTGCGCGGGTTGTCACTGCCTGGGTTAAGTTGTAATGCGATGGGCAGGTTTTTGTCCCTATCCGTTTCCTTTTTTAGTGCAATGGCGGCCCATTGCTTTGCAAACCGCTCATTGAGGGCCGGGAGACTGTATCTTTTTACTTTCAGACTCAATCCTTTGGCGTTATTGCCTTCGGGGTTCACATAATAGGAAAACAACACGTGGTCTCCTTCGAAATGAATGGAGGTATAGGCGTATTCTTCGTTTGGATCGGTTTCGATGTTTGTGAGCGCAACCCAGGACTTTCCATTGTCCCGAGAGGCTGAAATGGTCAGCGGGGAACGTTTGGATTTAAAATAACCGGGGCCCGATAAACCATTGTTATTATGTACTGCGATCAGGTCGGCTGTTCCCGGAAAGCGTTTCACAGAGGCAGGTGCAACAGGCGAATGCAGGCCCGATTGAGTCGCCATAGCCCAGCTCGCACCACGATCGTCCGAAAAGGTCTGGTACTGACGTCCGCCACTGGCCCGGATGATCATCATGATCCGGCCGTCGGCCAGTTCAACAACACCCGGTTCCTGCGTGATCACCGAATCGGGCGTGGGTACGATCTTTCCGCTTTTCCAGGATTGTCCGTTGTCGTCGGAGAAATAGCAACTTAGCCTCCCTTTATTGCTCCACTTGGTGGAAGCCGTTTTGTGAAGGGATACCGGTGCGATCAGCCTTCCGTTCCCGATTTGTATCACCCGGTCGTTGTTCAAAACAAAATAGCCTTTTTCGTCGGTGATTACAGACCTTGGCGCAGACCAGGTTTTAGCCTCATCCGTGGAAAAGCGGACCTGCGGAATGCAATCGTCCAGGGAATTTTTACGGGCGTAAAACAAAGCCAGTGTCCCGTTTTTCAGGCGAAGTAAGGAAACGGACATGACGTTCATATCACCCTCCTTGTCAAGTACCAGATGGTCTTCTTTCGTCCAGGTTTTGCCGCCATCGGAAGAAAATCTGCCCATTAACTGCGCCGGTGCGTGATCACTGGCGGTCCCCTCAAAACGAGAGTAAACCAACAGTACACGCCCGTCTTTCAGCGTAGTCATCGCACCTTCGGTATTGCGCGGGCTTTCGGCGCTGGCCGCCAGGGTCAGTACGGTTTCTCCGGCGAGGTCGCTGTTTTGGCTGTGCGCAACCGAGAAAACCTGCGTGGCCGCTGCCATCAGGCAGGAAACCACAAAACGTTTATTTAGAAAAAAGCCACCCATGGTTGATTTTTGTCAGATTTGTAATGGAAAGACCGGTACCCTTTGAGCGAAAACCGGCACAATAGCTTAGCAAAAGGTCGCCCTCTGAATTAAACCGTGCTGCGGTGTAGCAATAATGCCCGTCCGGATCGTCGTGAATTGTTTTGACCTGCTTCCAGCTCTGGCCTTCGTCGGCTGATACAGCAATGTTGAAAGGTGTTCTTTTGCCGTAACCAAGGCCCAGCACACCGAAGTTGTTCCAGATCGCGACCAACTGTTTTGTAGCCGGATCACGGACAATGGTAGCAGGGGATAAAGGTGAGGGAAGGTTGTAGGGAACGGCCATTTGCCATGTTTTTCCTTTGTCTTTGGAATAAGAGGCATACTGCATTCCGCGATCCGTGCGGATATACATCATGACGGAACCGTCTTTCATTTGGAGCAACCCCGGCTCCTGGGCCATTACGGCATCCGGCACTTTGACCTGTGCGCTTCTTTTCCAGGATTTGCCATCGTCATCCGAGTAATAGCAAAACAACTGGCCGTAGTTATTGAAACTCGACTCATGTTTCTCCGGTGAAACTCCTTTTACATCGGTGGTGTGCAGCGCCACGGGTACCAGCAGCCTGCCCGATGGCAATTGAATGACCCGGGCATTGTTCAGGACGTAATATCCGGGACGGTCGGTAATGCACGCCACCGGTTCTTTCCAGGTTTTTCCTTCATCTTCGGATATCCGTAAATAGGGAATGCAGTCATTAATGGAATTTTTGCGGGCATAAAACAAGGCTATCCTGCCGTTTTTCAACCGGAGCAGCGACACCGACATAACGTTCATTGCGCCTTCGTTTTGTACTACAATTTCGTCTTTCTCCGTCCAGGTACTGCCGCCGTCCGAGGAGTAGCGTGCAGCCAGGTGTGAGTTGCCAAAATCGCTCGAAGATTTTCCCGTGAAATGCGTGTACACGAAAAGAATGCGGCCGTCTTTCAATGTCACAAAGTCGCCCTCGCTGTTGCGGGGGTTATCTGTGCCTGGCAATATTTGTAATGCAACCTGCGGGCCGGGAACGGATTGGCCTTGCGATGGGAGGCTGGAAATCATCATTACGACCAAAACTCCGACGCTGCTAAAACTGAGTCGCAGAGTCGTAAGCCATTTAAACAAGACCATTGATTTTATGCCGTTCATATCAAATTATAAGGGTTTAGGAATATTCAGCGTCTTAAAAATCTTTTCAACAACTCCGGATTTGGATACCGGAGTTGTCTTATTTAACTAAAGATAGCCGGGGGTTTGCTTGAGTGCTTTGTTGTTGGTAAGCGTGTTGAGATCTACCGGCCACAGGAGTTTGTATTCCTCAGTAACCGTTGTGTATTTAAATACATACTCTTTTCCAAAACGCAACAGGTCATACCAGCGCTTTCCTTCTCCGATAAACTCGAAATACCTTTCTTTCAAAATCATCTCCGGCAGTACCTTGTCGCCGGGCTGATTCGGAAAACCGTGCACGGCAGGCTTGTAGTTGTTGCCATAGGCGCGTTGTCTCACCAGGTTAATTTCCGTAGCCGGATCTTCTCCAAGTACCGTTTTGGCTTCTGCGAGCATTAGCAGCAGGTCCGCATAGCGGTATATCGGATAGTCGTCCACCATCACGCGGCTGCCGGCATTGATAATTCCCTGATATTTGGCCAGGTAGCAGCCAGCAAGAACGTACTGCCCATTCACCAGTGAAAAAGCTCCCTGGATCGACGCGTATTTGCGCGAGTCTTCGCTGGAGAAACTTCTGTAGGTGCTTTTCTTGATCGGGGCCTGAAATCCGCCCGTGCCGCCTACCAGATCTTTCTGAACATCAATTTTCGCTTTCGACAGGGAGTCATAATAATTCCCGATGTAGTTGATCTGAGGTAAAAAAGGTGCAAACTCACCCCCCATAAAAACATATTCGTTCAGCTCATTGCGTACAGCGAATATGATTTCCTTATTTCCTTTATTGGCATAGCCGAAAATATCCCTGAAGTTCGGCAGCAGTCCCAATGCCGGTACATTCTGCTGGATATCCGTGAGTGCTTTTTTGGCGATCGCAGCATCCGCGGCACCGCCGTTCAGCCGTTTCGCAGACCATAGATATGTCTCTGCTTTGAGCATCAGCGTAGCACTTTTCGACCAGACAGCCTTATTCAGTTTGATGGTATAATTCGTCCCGAAAGCAGCCTCTGATTTACTCAGATCCGACTTGATGAGTGCCATTACATCCGCGGCAGGTGACGCCGCTTTTGCCAGCGTACTGATATCAAACGTGGAAGTTGCTGTTTCGTGAATAATTACATCGCCCCAGGTGCGCAGCAGATGAAAATAATAAAATGCCCGCATTCCATAACCCTGTCCAAGATAGTATGCTTTGCTCGCCTCAGGCAACAGAGTGGTTTGTTCGGTCTTCTCGATAAGCAGGTTGATTTGGTTAATGTTGCTGTAAAAACCACCGTACTCGTTCACGCCCGGATTGCTGATGTTTATGGTATTGAGCCAAAGTCGCTCCCGGTTATTGGTTGACTCTCCACCAAAGGAAGTTTCTCCAAACTCATCGGCCCGCATGCCGCCGAGCACAAATAAATTGTACGTATGAATGCGCAAACGGGAGTGTATACCGATCACAAACGATTCCCATTGCTCCGGTGACTTCCAGAAATTATCGTCCGTAATGCTGCTGATGGGTGAAAGATCAAGCTCGGTTTTGCTGCAGGATGTAGCCAGCGACAGCAGAATGCTCAGTAAAATAGGAAATGATATCTTTTTCATGATTCTTCGATTGCATTTAAAATGATACTTCCAGACCAAAAAGGAGTGTTCTCGGCAAAGGATAACGCCCTGCATCCAGGCCTGCCATCTGCGGGCTGTTTCCTACGACTCCCGGCTCGGGACTCGTCCCGGTGTAACGGGTGAAATAGCTCAGGTTTTGCCCTGTCACATTAACCCGGACGTTTGACATTTTAACCTTGGAAGTCCAGGCTTTTGGAAGTGTATATGCCAGTGTAAGCTCTCTGAGTGCGAGGTAATCGCCTTTTTCATAGAACCGGGAACTGTTGTTATCTACGGCAGTGCCTGCGTTGTTGGAGCGGGTAATGTTCTTTTTGATCACCTGATCGCCATAGTAGAATTTAGGCAGATCGGTATCCATATTTTCCTCGCTCCACATTTTCTTCACGTCCGTAATGACATTGAACGTACCCTGCATCTGACCCAGAATACGGGCGTATACATCGTTGTAGATCGTATGTCCAAGCGCATAATCGAACCGGGCCGACAGGCTGACGTTTTTATAGGAAAGCGTAGAAGTCATACCTCCTGTCCATTTCGGGAACATATTTCCCACTTTCACGCGGTCAAGCATGTTGATAATGCCGTTGTTGTCGAGGTCCGCCCACAATACGTCGCCAGGCTCAATCGGGTACTTTCCGGTTTTGTTGGCAAGATCAGCGTAGGCTTTTGGCCCATATAACTCAGCTATGGCATCGTAGCGGCCAGGTACCGATTGGTTTACATCGTCCCAGTCGCGCAAGATGCGTTCTTGCTTGAAGCCAAACATATCGCCGAGTGTCCCGCCTTCCTGGATACCTCCAACCCATACATTCTTACCCTGCGCCGGATCATACACTTCGTAACCACCTTGCCTGTTACGTTCATTGCCATTGTTAGGCAGTTTCAAAATGCGGTTTTTTACGAAAGAGGTGTTTATGCCCAAATCCCAGGTCAGGCCATTGGCCAGGCGAAGCACGTTCGCGTTGACATCCAATTCAAATCCACGGTTACGGAGACTACCCAGATTGGTACGAATGCTGCTGAAACCGGTGTAGCTTGGTAGGTTAAGGTTGGTCAGCAGGTCGCTGGTGGTGCGATTAAAATAATCGAACGAAATCGTCGCCCTGTTTTTGAGAATGCCGATATCAGCGCCCAGGTTAACAGAAGCCGAACGCTCCCATCTAAGATTGGTGTTCACCATTGCAGTATTCAGGAAGCCGGCCTGTGCGCCGTAAAGCGTTTGAATGCCGTAGCCGCCCTGCACTTCATACTCTCCTACACCCGCAACGTTTCCATTCACTCCGTAGCTCGCTCTCGGTTTAAAGGAGGAAATGTATTGGTCAAATCCAAGATCCTGGAAAAACGCCTCGCGGTGCATGTTCCAGCCCACAGACACTCCCGGAAAGGAAGCCCAGCGATTGCCTTTCGCCAATCTTGAAATACCGTCATAGCGCATTACCGCAGAAAGCAGGTATTTACCATCAAAATCGTAGTTCAAACGACCAAAGCCTGATAATATCCGCTGCTGGGCCCATGTTGTGCTGGTAGCCGTTCTTTCAGTAACTGCATTCAGGGTGTATATAAAATCTGTCGCTGCTTTGGTTCCCCCTGCCGAAAAATCGAAGTTAGACACGTCGAAATACTCACCTCCCGCCAGCAGGCTGATATTATGCCCATTTAAATTTTTCACATATCCAAGCGTCAGGTTATGTTGCTGTTGTAACATTCTCTGATATCTCGCAGACGCCGCCCGCGTCACATCCGGAACCGTGGTAGTCTGGTACTGAATGGATTTATTAAAAGATTCATTGAGGTCGTCTGTGTAGTAGACGTTCACCTGAGCTCTCAATTCGAGATCCTTGATGATCTCCCACCGTGCCCCGACGTTGAGTGTCGTTTTGCGAGCTTCGTTCTTTCTCACATACTGATTCAAATAGTAGAGAGGGTTACCATTTGCGACGCCATTATTAGGGTTCGGGTTGCCTTTATCATCAAACGGCTTGAACGTAGGCCACAAACTTTGCACCCGGTAAAAAATATTGGCCGGCTCCTGATAAATAGGCTGTAATTTGGATAGGGTAAACGCTACTGCAGAAGTTACCTCAAAATTGGGTTTGATCAGATAAGATCCACTTAATGACCCCGAAAAACGCTCGTATTTGGTGCCGACAACCAAGCCATCCTCTTTATAATAACCCACACTGGAGGCAAATTTGGCCTTCTCGTTTCCGCCGGTAAAACTCAGATAATGATCCTGTGTCATCGCCGGATTTTTGAAAGCCGCATCTCTCAGCTCATTGCCATAGTCTTTGTACATCAACGTATCCACATCATTGAAGGGATCGATCAGCCAGCCATAACCCTGTCCGAGAAGGGACTGAAATTGCCCACGGTTCGCATTGCCAATTTTTAAGGTGGAGTAAATATTAGGCAAATTGGTACCAAAACCAGTCTGATTATCAGGAACCAACGGTGCTACACCACCTTGCGAGCGCGCCGTATTGGTCCGCCTCACGCCAAGTCGGTTGTAATATAAAAAGTCCCGTGCATCTACATAGTCATAGGCTGTGCGGAGGTAATTTATACCAGTCCGTACCTTATACTGGATCTCCGAAAATCCCGCCTTCCCCTTTTTAGTAGTCACGAGAATTACCCCATTATTGGCCCTCGCCCCATAAATCGCAGTTGAAGCCGCATCTTTAAGCACCTCCACGGATTCAATGTCCGACGGGTTAACGTCATTGAATGTACGCACAATCCCATCGACCACGACAAGCGGTGAGCCGGGGCTGTTAATAGAAGCACCTCCCCGGAGAAGGATCGTTGGCGCACTTCCGGGCTGGCCCGAAGTATTGATGACACGAAGGCCGGAAATTGTCCCCTGCAAAGAAGACGCTGCGTTTGACAACGCCACATTTTTAAGAACTTTCGTATCCAGCTTGGCCACAGAAGTCGTGACCGTTTGGCGCGATTGAGACCCATAACCGACCGCCACAACCTCATTGAGCATGGTTACATCGTCGTCAAGTACGACATTCAGCCTGGTTTCTGAACCTACCGTCACTTCTTTGGATTTGTATCCAAGAAAACTAAAGATCAACACCTGTCCGGCTGACGCATTAATTTCATACTCTCCTTCGGCATTCGTGATACTGCCTGCCTGCGTCCCTTTTACGACCACGGTTACGCCAGGAATCCCGATTTCACCGGTCGCCGCTGTTACCTTTCCCTGAATCAAACGCTCTTGCGCGGAAGCTGCAATGTTGAGAAAGAGTGCAAAAACAAGGATTACATTAATCTTCCAATTTAGAAAGTACATGTGTTTCATTTTTACTTTTGTTTGTTTTGCCATTTAGGAGGTCCATTATATATAAGCTTTGCCAAATTTTATTCTTATTTTTATTTGTAGGACAAATATAATAGCAATATTTAATTGCAAGTTGATTTGTGATATTATTTTTTTGTGCCCTTTAAAAAATAAACCGAGTGTTGAAAAACACTAACTTTGGCAGCCGAAAAGGCTTGATACACATATGCGTAAAACCAACACCACATTGCTTACTCCGGTCAGTAATCTCTCCATGACCGACAGAGTTGAAAACTCGCTTCGCCAATATTTTGAGGACAACAAGTTCAAACCGGGCGACCCGCTTCCGAACGAAATGGACATGGCTACTCAGCTGAATGTGAGCCGGAATGTAGTCAGAGAGGCGCTCAGCAGACTTCGGATGCTGGGGATGGTTGAAGCGAGGCCGAGAAGAGGGATGGTCATGGCGCAGCCCGACCTGCTTGCAGGGATCGAGAAAGTACTTAACCCAATGATTCTCAGCAAGGACAATCTAAAGGATATATTTGAAATGCGGCTTATCCTGGAAATGGGCGTTTCAGAGTTTTTATTTGCCCGAAAAACCAAAGCACAGGTTCAGGAACTGGAAGAAATCGTAGCCAGGCAGCAGAATAATGAGGCACTGACAATCGAGGAAGAAGTGGCCTTTCACGGAAAACTCTATGAAATGGCTGGTAATGATACTTTTGCGCGTTTCCAGAATTTACTGATCCCGGTTTTTAACCATGTTTTTTCTGAGCGATTTCGAATGCACGTTGAAATACCTGATCCGGTTACCCATCATGACCTGATCGAAGTCCTGAAAAACGGTACCGCCGACGATTTCAGAAAAGCGATGTATAAACACCTTTCGCCTTATTACCATACCAGTAACATTTCGCAGGTGCAGGCGAAGTAGATAATTACATTCAATTTATTCCCTACCTAAGCCATTGTTTGTTATTTTGCTGTTAATGAACAACAAAAACAAACTTGGCACAAAGCCGCATTATCAAATTTTAGATGGACTTCGCGGCGTGGCAGCCATTATCGTGGTGTTCTTTCACCTCACCGAACCGCTCGCCAGCAGCCGCCTTACCAATGTTGTAAATCACGGTTATCTGGCAGTTGATTTTTTCTTTCTGTTATCCGGCTTTGTAATTGGTTATGCGTACGACGACAGATGGGACAAATTGACCATCGGCGGCTTTCTTCGGCGCCGGTTCGAGCGGCTGCAACCACTCGTTGTATTGGGCATGACGCTCGGCGCCATAGGCTTTTACTTTACCGATTCAGCGATATGGCCGCTCATTCATACCGTTCCTGTTTGGAAGCTGATCGTCGTGATGCTGATCGGATGGACGCTTCTGCCGGTCCCACTTTCAATGGATATACGCGGCTGGTTCGAAATGCACCCGCTCAATAGTGTCGGCTGGTCATTATTTTTCGAATATATCGCCAATATTCTCTATGCGCTGGGTATAAGAAAATTATCAAACAAGGCATTGGCAGTTTTTGTAGCATTGGCAGGCGCAGTGCTTTTGCATTTGGCTTTGACCAGCACCAACGGAGACGTTACCGGCGGCTGGACATTGAATGCCGAACACATGCGCGTCGGGATCACGCGCACGATATTTCCATTTTTTGCCGGTTTGCTTTTATCGCGGGTAGCACGGCCTGTCCATATCAAAAATGCTTTCTTATGGTGCAGCGTGTTGGTTGCGGCTGTTTTGGTTATGCCAAGAATCGGCGGCGCGGAGCATCTTTGGATGAATGGTTTGTACGAAGCTTTTTGCATCATCATCGTCTTTCCACTCATTATTTATATCGGTGCCGGTGGTGTGGTGCGTAGTCAGGCGGAAGAAAAAATTTGCAAGTTCCTCGGCGATCTTTCTTATCCTTTGTACATGACGCATTATGTGCTTGTCTATTTTTACGTGGCCTGGGTAAGCAATCACAAAGGCATCACATTAGGGCAGGCCTGGCCATACGCACTACTCACGTTTTCGGGTGCTATGGTGCTGGCTTACGTGAGTTTAAAATTGTATGATGAACCTGTGAGAGCCTGGTTGCGAAAAAAGCTGAAGTAGCGAAAAGGAAAAGTCTACGCCACACTACATCCGCCCCGGTAACTTACATCGCAATGCCTGTAAATTATCCGGAAACTTCCCGCCGGATTTATATAAATTGCCTTTTTAACCAAAACCGCTCCGCATGACACCCACTACCTCGAACCCCAAAATCCACGAAGGCCGCAACCTGAAACGCTTCCGAGAAATGCTGGGAATCAAGCAGGATTTCCTTGCGTTTGAGCTCGGCGAAGACTGGAATCAGCAGAAGGTTTCTCTTCTTGAACAAAGGGAAAAGATCGATTCTGACATTTTGGAACAGGTTTCGGCGATACTTAAAATTCCGGCTGAGGCGATTCGGAATTTTGATGAGCAACAAGCTGTGAACATTATCTCAAACACATTCGATAAAGTTGAAAACTCTTTCAACTTTGGCACCTTCAATCTACATCCGATGGAAAAGATTATTCAACTTCATGAGGAGAAGATTGCTTTGTATGAGCGGATGTTGAAGGAGAAGGATGAGATGGTTGGGAGGTTGGAGCGGTTGATTGGCTCTAAGTAGGGTATACTTTAAAGTCCATATTTATTACTTTTGCACTCATTATACACATACCACCTGGCACAGCTATGGAAAGATTTAGAACTGATAAAGCACTTCAAGCCCTTGTTCGCTTCGGCAATCTTGGTGGCGGCAGCCTGAACAAAATGAAAGCGCTGAAACTGATTTGGCTCTCTGATCGATATCATTTAAGGCAATATGGCCGGACAATCACAGGAGACCAGTATTTCGCAATGAAAAATGGCCCGGTAGCTTCCTGTACATTTGATTTGTTGAAAGGCTCCGGCGTCTCCTTTGACAAAGATGAAATCCAAAACAGCGCTAAATATTTAACATCCAGCCAATATAATTATTCAGTTACGGGGGAAGCCGACTTGGATGTTTTTTCTGAAACAGATATAGAAGTGATGGCTCTGATTTGGGAAAAGTATAATCATTTCGATCATTTCGCTCTATCAGAACTGTCCCACAACTTTCCTGAATGGATTCGCTACAAAGCAAATTTTGAAAATGCTGAAAAAGGCAGGTATGAAATCATCATGGATGATTTCTTCGTGAATGTCAGTGATAAGATTGGCCTGTTCAACGACAGCGAAGAATTCCTAAATGAATCCAGAGAAATTTTCCTGGAATACTCTGCTTAATTGCCCCGATGGAAGTCAGTTTTGAGGCCTTCTATCAGGTACTTAAGGAAAAAAGTATCCTCTATTTTTCGCTTAACTACAAAGGCAATCCCGATCCGCATTATTATATATTGCTTGACAAGGGTACAGAAATCCTGTTGTTTTCGGTATGCACTTCCAAGCTTGATACAATATTGAATTTTGTCAAAAAGCGTAACCTCGATTATGACACGATTGTCTTTATCGAGAATGAGCCGGATAATCCATTTAGCAAGAATACCTACATTAATTGCAATAGTCCAGTTTCAATTCCCTTCAGCAAGTTTAAGAAAATGTTTGAGGAAGGGAAAATAAAGTACAAGGATCAATTGGGCGACCGGCATTTCGACCAGATTATTAATGGGATTTTGAAGAGTCGATTGGTGGAACGGAGGATTAAGAAGCTGTTTCTGTAACAAGGAGTTATTTGATTGGCGATTTGAAATCTACCGTATGAGTCTACTAGCTAGCACGAAAAGGAGGTATTGGAGGCTCATTATCCCACTCCCTCATTGTGACATATTGATTTACTCCTGATCCAAAAATGTTTGTACCTATTTGGAATTCAGTGTCGTGGGATTCAGTAAGTGATGAAATAACATTTTTCGAGATATCGGTGTACTTAAGGCCTATTTTTGAAGCTTCGAAGAAGCTCTTAATCTCGTAAGACTCTCCCGCAGCTAATGAAAAAAGTTTGATGAAAGGAATTTCCCACTTTTGAGAGCCCGGTTTTTTGTACGACATTATAATATTGATCGCCGCTCCCTTACCGACGTTTTGTATAGCCCAAGCGTTGTTAAGGGAACCTTCTTTAAGAATCAATAATGGTCTCTCACGAGCTAAGTCTTCTTTTGCTCCCTGCTTCCAAATGTAAAGCGTCACTGCGGTCAATATCAGTAGATTAGCTGCGCTTACCCAAACATTCATGAAATCGCCTAACGTTCCAAGATGACCTCTGTCGGTGGGCAAAGAAAGGCCATAAGTTTGAGCATAATGATAAATGGGATAGGTAATTAGCACCGCTGCACATATGATCGACAGCCATAAAATTAATTTCATACATTCAAATGTTAGGGTATTGAATAATACTAACAATGAAGATAATTATAATGTTTGTTGTAAAACATTACCCCAAAAAAGTTGCGAAGATAAAGCCTGAGCGTCTTATTACTTCCACTAAGTTCCAGGCTGCTTCAGTTAAAGTGAGTAGATATGTATTGAAATTGAACAAAAAAAGCGCCAATCTTGCGAAAGGCGCCTTAGTTGTGGTCACGTAGGGATTCGAACCCCAAACCTCCTGATCCGTAGTCAGGTGCTCTATCCAATTGAGCTACGCAACCTTTCCGTAATCGGAGTGCAAAGATAGGTAAAGAGCTTTGTTGGCACAAGACTGAATTGGCAAAAAATTAATAAAATGTGCCTAATTGCCTCATTTCCCCTGAAAATCAGGCTTTTTCTTTTGTAAAAAAGATGAAATTCCTTCCCGCGCATCGTCGCTTTCAAACAAAATATCCTGATTGATACGCTCAAATTCCTGCATTCTCGCCAGATCTGACTGGAAAGATTGGTTCAATACCTTCTTCATCGTACCAATGGCCAACGTCGGGGCGGATTGGTAGTAGTTAACCAATTTGTCTATCTCGTTATCCAGTTCCGTGGCCGGGACTGATTTGTTTATCAAGCCCATTTGCATTGCTTCTGCAGCGAAAACTTTCCGGCCGGTGGAGGCGAGCTCAAATGCCAGGGCCATTCCGACTCTTCTCGGCAGAAAAAAGGTTGCTCCGGCATCGGGCATTAAGCCTATTTGTACAAAAAGTAAACTCAGGTACGCATCTTCGCTGGCAATGATCATATCACAAGCCAGCGCCAGCGAGCAACCTGCACCGACAGCAAGTCCATTTAATCGGCAAATAACAGGTTTTGGAATCTCACGGATCGCGTTGATCATCGGCTCATAATATTCTTCCAGGGTCTCAGCTGCCGTTTTTTTGCTTTCAAGTGCTTCCTTCAAATCGGCGCCCGAGCAGAATGCTTTGTCGCCAGATCCTGTAATTACAACCACACGAACGGTATCATCGGCATGCGCGACCAGTACAGCCTGCGTGATCTCGACGATCAGTTCCGGGTTTAATGCATGGTAAACCTGCGGACGGTTGAGCGTGATGCGGGCCACTCCCCGGGTAGTTTCGTAAATGAGGTTTTGATACATGATGCCGACGTGTTTGTTGCATCAAAAGAAGAAATAAATGGTCATACTACTTACCAGCACCCCACAAAACAACCCGCCCAGGATTTGTGCCGGGTTATGCGCATTCATCTGGAGTCTGGCACTCATTACCCAGCCCGCAACCAAAATGGTGATCACGATCGGAAATAGCAAAACGGTTTCGTCAAATCGCATTAACAAGCCCGAAAGGATGCCCAGAGCGCCTCCGATGCCGGTTGCGTGCGCGCTGATTTTCCAGAAATAGCTGATCATCGCCACCAGTACCTGTGACACGGTAACGCTTCCCAGGATAACAGAAATCTGAGGGGCAAGTTCGCCGATCGGCTGCAATTGCCAGCCAAACAGATACGTGGCGAGTGCATATACAACGATGCAGGCCAGATATGGTAACCGGCGTTCGTCGGCACTATCGGCATGGAGGCTGCTGATGACGCCCATTTTCCGGAAATAATAAATGATGATCGCCGGGGCAATGAATGTGTTCAGGAACAATAGCAGCAACAGGCTCCCCAGCGCAGGCAATTCAAACGCACTAACCCCGACCAGGTCCGGCGATAACCCGAATAGTAATGCAAAAAGGTAAGTAGTGATGATCAGCGGGTGAAAAACTACGGACAGTATGAAAGCAAGTCGGTTATTCAAAATCAATGGCTTTTAACAGATAATGGGAACAAATTTAATGGAAAACATGCGTGCTCAAAGCCCGTTGACTGTCGAAAAGTAAGTTGCCGTTTCCGGGTATGTTTTCAGAGGTAATTTGTAATTTTGCGCCTCGTTCGAAAAATCGGATGAAACTCCTTGCTGACATTAAAATACTGAATTGAAAAATGGGACCGTTGCAAATCAAAGACATTCTACAAACTTCTCCTGAAAGCCAATCCGTAACCTTAAAAGGCTGGGTGAGGACCAAAAGGGAAAGCAAAAATGCAATTTTCATTGCGCTAAACGACGGTTCTACCATCCATAATATACAGGCAGTCGCGGAACCGGGACAGTTTTCAGATGAACTTTTGGGTCAGGTAACTACAGGCTCATGCCTTAAAATAGAAGGCCAGCTGATCGAATCATTAGGATCGGGACAAGCTGTTGAAGTGAAAATCAGCGACATTCAGGTTTATGGAACAGCCGATCCGGACGTTTATCCCTTGCAGCCTAAAAAACACTCGCTCGAATTTCTGCGTGAAATCGCGCATTTGCGTCCGCGTACCAATACATTCAGCGCCATTCTGCGCATTCGCCACGCATTGGCTTTCGCGGTTCACAAGTATTATAATGACAATGGATTTTTCTACCTGCATACTCCGGTAATTACTGCGTCGGATGCGGAAGGTGCGGGCGAAATGTTCCGGGTAACTACGCTGGATCTGAACAAATTACCAAGAACAGAAGAAGGCGCAATTAATTTCAAAGAAGACTTTTTTGGTCGCGAAGCTAACCTTACGGTTTCCGGCCAGCTGGAAGGCGAGCTAGGTGCGATGGCACTTTCGAAAATCTATACATTCGGGCCAACGTTCCGGGCGGAGAATTCGAATACAACCCGCCATTTGGCAGAATTCTGGATGATTGAGCCGGAAATGGCTTTTTATGAGCTGGAAGACAACATGGACCTGGCTGAGGATTTTGTAAAAAATGTCATTACGTATGCATTAGATAACTGCAAAGACGATCTGAATTTTCTGCAAAACAGGTTGGCCGAAGAAGAAAAAAACAAGCCGCAAAACGAACGTCAGATCCCATTGCTGGAAAAATTGAGTTTTGTGGTAGACAATCCATTCGAACGTCTGACTTATACCGAGGCCATTGATATTTTGTTAAAATCAAAACCACATAAAGAGAAGAAATTCCAATATCCGGTTGGCTGGGGAATCGATCTTTCGAGCGAACACGAAAGATATCTGGTTGAAAAGCATTTCAAAAAGCCGGTAATCCTGACGAACTATCCAAAAGAGATCAAATCGTTTTATATGAAGCTGGATGACGATGGAAAAACGGTCCGCGCTATGGACGTACTTTTCCCGGGCATTGGCGAAATCATTGGCGGAAGTCAGCGCGAGGAGGATTATGAAAAACTTTTGGGCCGCGTGCACGAAGTGGGCATTGATCCGCAAAACCTTTGGTGGTATCTGGAAACCCGTAAATTCGGAACCGCGCCACACTCCGGATTTGGACTTGGATTTGAACGTTTGGTGCTGTTCGTTACGGGCATGAGTAACATCCGCGACGTGATCCCCTTTCCGAGGTATCCGAAGAGTGCGGAGTTCTGACGGTAAAAAATTCTTCGGCGGAAAACAGTTTGAGAACAATTACTTTTTTAGAAGCTAAGTCTAAACGAGAGATAGAAATATTTTTCATTTAGACTTAGCTTTTTTTACTAGATTATCGACCTACAAGCTTGGGATTTTCTAAAAAATAGCACAAAAATTTGCAGGCAATGCATTTAGTTATAACTTGCCATCAATTAGTTCAGCAGGGACCTGCTCCCATCTCATAAAAATTTGAGCTTGCCGCATTTGGCAGCCACCGTCCAGTCAAACGGACTTACTCAAACTACTACGTTCTTCATAGCTTTTCTAACGGTTCCAGAAGTACCGTTGGGATCGGCGTTCACATCGCCAATTTTTTATACCTCAGCCAGGCATGTTCTCTGGCTGTAAACCATAATGCTATGAAAAAAGAACTTTACAAAATTGATCCTTCGCTGCCCAACATGTACACGATCAATAGGCGTTCGGGTTAACATTCACAATTTCATGATTATACACCTCCGGCATTTTCATGCTGGCAGCTATCACTATGTCTTAATCAATACCTTTCATGAAAACGAAAATTTTTTCAGCTTGCATTATTTTTTCGATTATCTCTTATGCAACTAGCAGTACAGCACAAATTATCACGATCCCTGTCGACAGCGTCAAATCAATTGGCCAGCCAATGTTTTCATTATCTGCCCAAGAACACATTCCGCAACCTCCAAAAACAGTTCAAAGTCCTAACGCTGCCACATTGGGCTCCTACACTGAGATCGCAGTGTCACCCTACACCGGCAAAGCAAATATCTCTATTGACTTGCATTCTGTCAGCGATGGAAATATTCAGATACCCATAACTCTTCAATATGATGCTACTGGCGTCCGGCCCGATGTTCATCCTGGATGGACCGGTCTCAATTTTGGAATGTCAACCAATTATTCGGTGACCAGAATTGTGAAAGACGGATATGATGAATTTGTTCCTGCCTCTGCGATTCAGGAGCAGATCGGTTTCATGAATGTTGGCTGGTTCATCAACGGTAACAATTGGGCTACTCCTGCCGAAATTAAAATTGCCGCGAGCACTTACTCACAATTAAACCAGACAGTCATTGACACAGAACCCGATGAATATACTTTCAACGCGCCCGGTATGTCAGGGAAATTCTATCGAGGTAGCGATGGTACCTGGAAAATCCAATGCGACCGGCCTGTAATTGTGGAGCATATTACTACACCCAATGTTCATTTATACACACCATTTACGGCACCTTCCGGTATTAAAGATGGTAATGTGTGGTCCAATTTGAACCAGGGACGATACATGGAACACTTCCAAGGTTTCAAAGTGACCGATGAATATGGCACACAATATATTTTCGGAGGAAGTGATATGGCGTATATGGAGTATAGTATTGATTTTTTCGACCAGGGAAAAGATAATTGGCTATGTAATGCCTGGTATCTGAAATCCATCATTCGGCATACCGGGCAAGTGATCAATTTCACATACGAACGAGGTGATTTCGTGAACCAGATGTACTTCTCGGTCTATAATAAAATGTCAAGGGTCAATGGTGGAAACTGGTTTAGTTGTGAAAACTGGTCGTCGCTCTTCAATCAATACGGCCCATATACTGGCAAACTTATTTCACCCATTTATTTAAAGGAAATCTCTGCTGATAATTTTAAATTAACATTTACATCGTCTGAAAGCAGTGAACTTCGGTATACAAACGACATTTTCACCACCTACGAAAGCAAGAAAATTCTTGACGGCTATTCCAAACTCGATTATTTAACATTCCTCTACGACTGTTACTATCCTAGTCCAGCCAACTACCCAAATGGCTGCGGAAACCCTACACTCATGCAGTTGCTAGGAAAATTAAAGTGGCGTAGGCTCGATAAGATACAGGTCCAAAATGGCTCTGGTAGCACCATTAAGGAGTTTGAGTTTACTTACAACAATGTAGGAACAGAAAGGCTAATGTTGTTAAAAGTGCAAGAAAAAAGCGGCTACAACGCCTCAACGCTGCCGCCTTATGAATTTGCATATTTTTCAAACGGCTTTACACTGCCGGGATATGGAAAATCCCATACTGATCACTGGGGTTACAATAATGGCAAGCTCATCAACGTCGCAGCCGATTTCGGGAATGTTGCCAGTTACGGCACCACGCAACGCAGCCCAGCCCAAATTGAAGGGCATTTGCGTGTAGGTTCATTGATACAGATCAAATATCCTACGGGTGGCGTTACCAAATTTCGTTTCGAACCGCACAAATATTCAAAGGAAGTAAAGTTGAAGCGCTGGGAAGGGGAAGATTCTTTTGGTAGCAACCAAATAGCGGGTGGTCTCCGCATCAAGGAAGTGCATTCATTTGATCCCGGGTTATCGATCCCGACCGTCATAAAAAAATATTTCTATTTAGCCACTTTTAATCCCGCAAACCCCGATACATCAGCCACTGCATTGTCCAGCGGTGTACTTGGGGGAAAGGCCCAGTATTATTGGCCGGATTACAAGCCGCTTCCTGCGGCCGCAGGCGTTACTGTGGAGGAAGAAATATTTTCAACCCAATCGGTCCTGCCAGCTTCCGAAAACTCAATGGGCTCGCACGTAGGTTACTCGCAGGTGATCGAGCGATCTTCCACGGAGGGCTGGATCATCCATAAGTTCTCCAATTTTGACAATGGTTATCGGGACGAAGCCCCTTCCGGATTTCTGCAACCGAGCACAACTCCCTATCAGCCGTATAACAATAAAGCCTTTACGCGTGGCAAGCCGCTTTCGGAAGAGCATTTCTTTCAAAATGGTAACATGGGTTCGAAAACAACCCACCTTTATAATTTGGTCGGATCTATCGATGATTATACGGCCCGATCAGTTAAAACGCAGTATACAGAACTTTGTAACACAGCTAATATTGTCTACGAGGGAACCGCATACATTATCGATTGCAGAAAGTTTCTGCCGACCGAGATAGCCACATACTATTACGATCAGGATAATCCTGCCGCACTGGCATCTTCGGTTCAAAGCTTCACTTACTGGCCCAATGGGCAGCTTTACATTACCGGTCAGAGCGACAGCAAAAACAGGACGATCAAAACCTGGTACAAATATCCCTCAAATCTTGCGGATGCGATTAGCGTGGGCATGGCAGCAAAAAATATCATTGGACCTGTACGTGAAATTTTCAGGTTCATGGGTACAGAAGCCGCACCAACTCCCATCAAAACCACTTCTATTGTATATGATCTTTTCTCTGGCGCTTACCAGCCGCAGAAAGTCATGACCAAGCTGGCCGGTGCCGCATCTTTCAACACGGATCTTGAATTCCTTTCCTACGATGCCAGGGGTAATTTGCTAACTTTTAAAAAGCAGAATGGACCCGTAAATAAGCTTGAGTATTTCGGCCCGGCAGACGCAGGGAAAGCAGATATGCTCAAGAAGAGTACGATCGCCGACGGTATCGCCATAAGCCAATCTTCCTTATTTAATTACAAGCCAGCAATTGGGGTTGAAACCATCCAGGACGCGAATGGAAAAGTAATTTTTTATGAATACGACAATTTTAACCGTCTAAAAACCCAGCGCACCTCTAATGCTGGTGGCCCGGTTAGGGTATCTTATTGCTATAACAATGCTGGCCAAGTGGTCGACTGTGCGTCTATCTCTCCAACAGGTGCAGTAACGGCGCCGCAGCTCGTACTCATTGCCGAATCTGCTTTGCCGGTAACACTCATTGAGTTTCTTGCAGCCGGAAAAGAGAAACAGTCACATCTGTCCTGGACAACTTCCACAGAAACAAACAGCGATCATTTTGATATCCAGCGCAGTGCAGATGGTAAACAATGGCAATCAATAGGGCATGTGCCTTCCCATCGAGAAAGCTCGGAAGAACAGGCTTATTCTTTCGTCGACAAAAATCCTGTGAGTGGTGAAAACTTATACCGACTAAAAATGGTCGATCAGGATAGCACATTTGCATTTAGCCGTATTCAAAGCGTGACTTTCGATGGGGGTAACAAAGTCAAACTCTATCCTAATCCACTCACAGTAAGTTCAAATCTGAGCATCGGCACCGATTTTCCTGGGAAAATAGTCGGCGTTTCAGTGTATGATTTAACTGGAAAACAGGTTTTGCAAACGAAATGGAAACCCGACATTGATATTCAAAATTTAGCTTCCGGGCTTTACCTGTTGCAGATCAGCTACACGGACGGGACCATGAGCACTCACCGGATCGTCAAGCAATAAATTCTTCCTCCACACTTATTTTTAGAAAGATGAAAAAATATTTCATTGCGATATTACTGTGCACATTGTACCTGGGGACATTCGCTCAGCAAACCAATACACGTAATTACGTTATCAAAAAAACGTACAAACAGTCGGGTGCCAATTCGGACGACATCAGCAAAGTTATTACGCAGGTTCAATACTTCGATGGCCTCGGAAGGCCAGTGCAAACTGTAACGGTTGGTCAAAGCCCATCCGGACAGGATTTCGTTGAGCCAGTTGAATATGACGCCGCGGGGAGGATAGTGAAGAAATATTTGCCGTACGTTGCTGGTGGGAACGGGGCGTATCAGCCCAATGCACTTTCCGCGGCTGTGAGTTGGTATACCGCTAATAGCGCAGGCCTTCAGGCAGCGGATCTCGGGAGACCATATAATGAAACCATTTACGAACTCTCACCATTAAGCAGGGCAGCGAACCAGCGGGCACCAGGAAATAAGAGTGCAAATTCCACAGTTAAATACAAGGTCAATACTGCTTCAGAGGTAAAGCGATATGACTATACCCCGGCAGGCAACACCATTGCATTCATTGGTTACTATGCCACAGGTACGTTAACCCGCGTGGAATTTACCGACGAACAAGGCAACGTCACCAATGAATATACAGACATGCTGGGCCAGATGATCTGCCGACAGACTATCGCCTCTGGCCTGGCAACGCTTTCTACTTATTACGTTTATGACGATCTCGGCTTGTTGAGGGCCGTGTTACAGCCAAATTATCAGGACAACCCGTCCATTACCAACAGTGCATTTACCTATGATTATGATGACCGTGGCCGGATAGTCGCCAAAAATGTCCCGGGAGCAGGTAAAACCGAATACGTTTACGATCAATACGACAGGCTGGCCCTGTCCCGCGATGCCAACCAATTGAAACTGGGTGTCTGGGCATTTACCAAATTCGATGCGCTTGATCGGCCAGTGCTCACAGGCGAAATCACATCCTCTGCCACCAGGACCGACTGGTCGGTAATCGTTGATGCGCTCACCCAGCATCATGAAGATCGTAATAACGCCGCAGTCGTCGGTTACACATTGGATAAAACCGCACCCAAAACTGCCGCCGAAAGCAACATTCTTACAATCACCTTCTATGACGATTACGCATTTTCCAAAGCCTCTTATTTCGCGTTCGATAACTTAATAGTGCCTTCTTTCAACGCAAACGTGAAAGGTCAGGTTACTGGTGGGCGCGTACGTATGCTCCCTGGCAACGCGGCCCAGGACGGTTTTCTTACCAATGTTGTCTACTACGATGCAGAATACCGGCCTGTTCAGTCTACCCGCGACCTTTACGACCTAGGAGTAGAGCGGCATGAACGAAGTACGACGGTGTATAAATATGACCTTGCCCCGGTAATAGATGTAGAAGAAACTATTCATTGGCATTCTGGTAGCGATGGTTATGGCGTTTTCCGGTCATTCATATATGATCATGCTGATCGCCTATTGGATGTTTATGAACAGGTTAGCGCATCCATAGATATTGTCGATGCGCTGTCTGTCTCCTATCGATACAATTCATTGGGAAGTTTGCAGAGTAAATGGTTTTATAACGTAGTTGCCAACAAGTACTTGCTACGTACCGACTACACGTACAATATCCGGGGTTGGTTAACTGACGGGAAAACAGTTTACAAAAAGGACGCGGGTAGTCCTGACAAAGCATTCTTTGGATTCGGGTTAACTTATGCTAATGGCAACAATTACACGAATGGGAATATTAGTCAAATGCAATGGATGAAGAAAGATGATGTCGCATTCACAAAAGGACTTTCTTTCAGCTACGATGGGACAAGCCGCTTCATCGGTTCAACTGGCCTGAATGGATATTTGAATACCGAATCCGGGATCACTTATGATAAAAATGGTAATTTAAAAACCCTTGTCCGGGCTGGGGCGGCGGTCGACAATCTTACCTATGCTTATTCAGCCAATGACAATAGATTAACCTCATTAACCGATGGCAGTGGCAGTAATCTTGGCGTTAAGAACGGGGCCAGCAGTTATGGTTATGACGACAATGGCAACGTGACCACAGACGGCAACCGAAGCGCAACTATTACTTATAACTACCTGAATCTGCCCAAAACGGTGACAATGAACGGCAAAACGCAAGTTTATGACTATGATGCAGCAGGGGTTAAGCATAAATATGTTTCTGACACACTGACGTTGAAATATGAGGGTCCATTCGAGTATAGACAAGTTGGCGCAAACAACATTTTGTACCGCGTCTCATTGTCCGAGGGACAAGCCAAGGTGAAAAATGGCACCGCCAAATTCGAATATTATTTAAAAGATCACCTAGGTAATGTCCGGGTTGTTTTTGATCAGAAGGGTGCAATCAAGCAGCAGACGGATTATTATCCATTTGGACTTTCCGTTAGTACCGATCCGGCTGGTGTCACACCAGCTATAAGAAATGATAATAACCGACAACTGTATAATGGTAAAGAATTGCAGGTAGGAAGCGGATATTTGGATTACGGGGCGAGAATGTATATGCCTGAAGTAGCAAGGTTTGGCTCGGTTGATCGATTTGCGGAAAAGTATACCAACGTTTCTGGTTTCCAATATGCGTTAAATAACCCTATCATTAACATTGATATGAATGGCGATAGTGCCTGGAAAATAACGAACCAATGGACTTCTACGTTCATGAAGCAGTTTGCGAAAGAGCTGCCGTCTTATATCCAGAAATATGAAGCCAGAAAAGATAAGTGCACTTGTGATGATTTAGGGCTTTCCGTGGCAATGGATTTTGCAAAAGATAATCAATTGCCATTCCAGTGGGAAACTGAATCCAAGAGTTTTGATGCTGCATCAGACGAATACTCCGACTATAGTACTTTTTCTCATGACGTAAAAGCAACCTCCGGAGCCCCTGATTTCCAGAATAGCGAAAATACCGTTTCCCTCAATCCCAAGGATGCAAATACGGGTTCAATACTTCTGAATGTGAAACAAAGTACCGGCAGAGCTCACCATGTACAAATGATTATGGGAAGAAGTAATGACGGGAATAGCTTGTTAATTAAGCAGGGAAATTTTAATAGCTTAGGTAGAGTTTTAGGTTCCGATGACCCAAGTTCTATGCGTTATCTAGGGGTGGGTATCCAGACTGGAACATACAACCAAAAAAAAGATATTTGGAGAAATATTACCAATGGCACGACAAGAAACAACTTTTCTTCAGGAGAGCGACTTATCTATAAAGCCTTTAACTTTCAAAATTGGAACAAGTAGACATGAAACATATTCTTTTCAATATCATTGGAATAGTAGCGTATGGAGTTTTGCTTTATGGAGCAAAAACAGGATTGTTTAATGTTCCTCAAAGTTTAACCGTATTGGATATTCTATATGTCTTAGAATTAATAATATTCGGTCATATTTTGTTCATGGTATTTTTCTTAAAATCAGGAAGACAAAAGCTGCTAGGAATTCTCTTGTCTATCTTTTTTTTAATTCTGATATTCTCAACCATTAGTAGATTCAATCCTTTTTAATTTAAGTGCCGAACCAATTTTAGCTAAGGATAAATGGTGATCCAGCAAATGTCACTGCGGCCGTCAGAAACAATATAATTGTTATCACTTCGTCGGTAAAGAATTGCAGTAGGAAGCGGATATCTGGAGTACGGAGTGAGGATGTACATGCCGGAAATTGATAGAATGAACGCGGTAGATGAAGCGGCAATCTGTTTCAAAGTATGTCTCCATACGGTTATGGATTAAATAACCCGCTTTTGATATTGATCCTTCCGGAGATACTTCATTCAATGTAAATGATTTGGCAAAGAATTGAGAGAAATTCAACTCGAAACAGGACAATGTGAATTTAAACGAAGTAAGTGTGGTCAGGCCCGGCTATCAGAAACAACTGGATCAGATGTATTTCAAGACTATGACAAATTCAGCCCATGGCTTCCCGACGCATACGAAATGCAGGTCAATGCCTCCGCCAGCGGTATTTTTGGAGAAGCTGGGTTTAGCGCCGGAGTGGCTATGGACAGCTGCGGTATTGCTCCTTTTATTTCAGCTGGAACTGTAGTTGGTGTGGCGCCGCCTGGGATTGATTTTTCGCTTCAGTTTACAATGAGTGAGCGAGTGAACCTGCTTAAAAAACATACCGACTTGAGTTTTGTTAATGGAGCAGATATCGGTGAAACAATTGGAGCAGGTTGAGTTTTAGTAAGGCGCAAACAGCTATTAATAACCACTCGCTTTCTTTGAATCCCTATTGATACAAAACCTACGGCGTTGGATTAGGACTTGGATCTGCGCTTGGTTATAAATGACACACTCATTCACAAGGTCATATCAACTTAAAATCACCGACAAATGAAAAGCTATCAAAAACTAGCACTTGGTTTGTTTATCTCAGGAATTGCGCTGTCATGTAATAGGGAGGCATCTTGTGAGGAGGCTGCCGAATCATACCGGAGGCAATTTGTCGACATAATTGTTGATAGAAATTCGAATAACGCTTATAGCATGAGACTTGATGGTCGTGATACAAAATCAGGTAGATGAATAGCTTTTATAAGGCAGAATTTTACTTGGGCTCAAGACATTATCAAAAAAATATCGATAGGCGATACCGTAGTCAAACACAAAGGTGAACTTAAATGTTACATCCACAAAAAGGATAAGGTTCTGGTATTCCCGTTTGAATGTAAAGGCAAGGTTTATGAATAGCGTCAATTATTCGATTTCATAATCAAATTTTCCCATATCTAAATAATAACAAATAAATAGTCACACATGAAAAATCAATTATAACACCACTCACTAATCGCATCTATTTAGCGTTGATCGTCTTCGGATGTAAAATGGATGCAGACCCGAGCAAACAAATTGAGAAATGCAGACTTACTTCTTTTGTGACTAGCAGCATCCCGATTTACATGATATATGATAATGAAAAAACGCTTACTAGCGGAAACTATTTTAGCCCTGGTAATACTGAAGTGAGATATGATCACGATAGCCAGAGATGCCTAAGTAAAGTGGTCGTTGTGGGCAATTTGGTTTTGGGAGATACTCTTTTAGCTGAATATACTTATGAAGGAAATCGTTTGAAAACGCTTAAACAATATGGGCGTCAGTATGATATAAACGGAGGTCCTAGCAAGAAATCTATCATGAACTGCAAGTTATATTATAACCAAAGTGACCTGCCCGATTCAATGCAAGTCATAAACTCACTGCTGGATTCGACCGGAAAAGAACATAATTCCGAGCCTTTACGTCTTGATAGATTTTTTTTCGACGGTGGTGATAACCTCACCAAGCAAGAGACATATATCGAGGACGTTAATACAAGGTACGTGCTTGTCGCTTCCAGGTATCATACCTACGATAACAAGCCTAACTATTTGAAAAAATTGAAACAAATATACTTTTTGATTGATCAATCCATTCCATATATGTTTTCAAAAAATAATCTACTGTCTACCCGCCACGAAAGCCCAGGGAAGCCCTCTTGGGAAATTTCCTATGAAATTACATATGATGGCGATCTGGTGAAAAATGACGGCATGCGTTTCTCTGAAATGAAATGGTCCTGCGATTAAATTGTAGGTTTTAAGTTTAAATTCGTCTCCTATAAAGTTTGCCCCCGCGTTACCTTTTCAACTGATTACCGTATCAAGTAAAGTAGATACCGTAAATCAAAACCACAATGAAAAGGAAATACCTATTTTCGCACAGAGGCAGCTTGTTGATGTTGATCGCCGCGCTGCTTTTTACATTCAAAACCTTCGCCCAGGAAAATTTCCAGGTTAAATGGTCGATGGATTACACCCAGGCCGGCGTGTCCAGTCATGCCAATTTTACCCCGGCCAATGCAAGCCTAATGGGCGGGGCAAATACATATACATTACCCAACGTTTATAGTCCGGGCGATGCCATAGTCGCGGGATACCTCACCCGACCTTGGCCCCCGAGTTTTTCGCCGGCACGCTGCATGGAATTTACATTCACCGCCAATTCATTCAAATACAACATTTCCTCCATTTCATTCCGGCTCCGGCGGTCCGGCGAGGGGGCCAGGCAGATTAGGGTTCGGTCGGGTATGGACAATTTTGCTGCCGACCTCGGTTCATTTACGATTGTTGCTCCCAATCAATTTAACTCTTACACGATTCCCGTCAACTTTGCGAACCTTACCGACAACACGTTTTCCCTGCGAATATTCGGCTCCAATCCGGACAGCATTTACGGAACGCTCTGGTTCGACGAGATCATCATCAATGGCCAGGTATTAGCAATCATTTTACCCATCGAGCTAACTTATTTCAAAGCAAAACAAAATGAAAAAGCAATGCAGCTTTCTTGGGAGACGATCTGGGAAAAGAATAGTAAAGAATTTGTCATCGAAAGAAGTCCCGATTTGAAACAATTTCATGCGATCGGAACAGTGGACGCGTCCGGCGAAACAGCTGGCAGAACGTGGTACGAATATGATGACCAAAACCCCATTGCGGGAGTCAGTTATTACCGGCTGCGCATGACAGACCGGGACGGAAGCTTCGCATTATCAAAAGTAATTGATGCCAATATGCAGGATGACGCCGACTTTTTACAAGTTCAGCCAATCCTTCATCTCCTGAAAAAATTACAATTTCGGGGCAAAATATCGATTTAAACTTACTGAAGTTAACAGACGAGGCAGGTCGCCCCATTCCCTTTCATGCTGAATCGATTGACAAAAACCGGGTCAACGTATACCCACGACAAAGGCTGAAAGCAGGGCTGTACGTTATAACATATCAAAAATATGGGCGCAAAGAACATGTTAAAATACTAGTTCCATAAATGATTCTGCGTTTAATTTGTATAGAGTAAGTTTAAATACGAGCGACAAACCGTCGTTATTTTACCAACGTTCAGAATAAATTAAGGCACAAAGCCTATGTTGAAAAAAGTGCAGCCGAAAGTGTGGTGGATGGCAGCTGCTATCCTGGTTATTCTGGTGATCTCATGGGGTTTAGTGAGAAAAAGCAAGTCAGAAACCGAAATGGAGGTGGTTCGCGGCAAAGCAATTTCAAAGCTTGATCCCGTAGCTATCAAGAACCCGGATGCGCTTACGGCACTCAAAATTTCCAAGATCGAGGAGATTTTCAGAAAAAAGAAACGGGCAGGTTTTAATGGAAATGTGTTGATCGTCCAGAAAGGCCAGATATTGTATCAGAATTCGTTCGGTTTTGCCCATATCAAAGAAAAAGATACACTTACCAGCGCCTCGCGGTTTCAGCTGGCGTCTCTTTCAAAGCCTTTCACGGCTATTGCAATTCTGAAACTGATCCAGGAGGGACGTGTTGCATTAGACGATTCGGTGCAGCGATTTTTTCCTGAATTTCCGTATCATGGTGTGAAGGTGGATATGCTGCTGAGCCACCGCAGCGGGCTTCCCAATTACATTTATTCGTTTGATGATAGTGTTCGCCACGGCAAAAAGTATCCGGATAACATGGATATTCTGGACTGGTACGCCAAGGTAGTGCCTACTCCAACCCCATATAACAGGCCCGGAAGGTCATTCAATTACTGCAATACCAATTACTGTGTGCTCGCCGCGATTGTTGAAAAGGTCACCGGCGCGCCATTTGGCCAGTATCTCAATGACCAGATCTTTGCGCCGCTCGGCATGCTCAATACATTTCTGGTGACGGATACCACATCCGCCGCTACCGTAAACCGGACTGTCGGGCATCAATATGGCCGCCGGTTGGAAAAGGATTACTACGACGATGTGGTCGGCGACAAAGGCCTGTACTCCACAACTGGCGACATTTACCGGTTTTATAATGGGCTCACCCAGGGTCTGTTACTCGACAAAAAACTGCTGGATGAGGCTTTCAAACCCAGAAGTTTCGAGCGCGCAGGCATTCGAAATTACGGCTACGGCTTCCGAATGCATACAAAAGAAGACAATACGCCCCGTTTTATTTACCATGGCGGCTGGTGGAAAGGTTACAATACCATGCTGTGGGTTTGCCCCGAAGATGAGGCCGTGATCATTGTTTTAGGAAATTCCTATAATCGATCAACTTACGATCTCAAAGAATTGCTCGCCGCGATCCACGGAACGGACAAAATCGAGGACATCGAGAAAGACATCTAGCTTGTTTGAATTCGGCAGCGAATTCAGGATATTTGCCGAATAAACGAATTCCAGCACCTCATGCCCGATTCCACATACATTTTACCTGCATATGTGCTGTTGGGCTTGCCTTTTTTTGCTTTTCTGATCCTCTGGCTTGCCGGGAAAAATCTCAATAAACTAGCTGGCTGGGCCGGCGCACTCATTACCGCCACCGGACTTTTTGTTAGTATAAAATATGCCGATCCCGGTATGCTGCATGTCGTTCATTTCAACTGGCTGACAATCGGCAGCACCTCCATAGACCTCCCTTTCCGATTCGATACCCTCAGCTTCGTCATGCTGATTGTCGTGCATTTTGTTGCATTACTTGTCCAAATATACTCCACAGCTTACATGCATGGAGACAAAAATCTCCATCGCTATTTCGCATTCATACAGCTATTCCTTTTTTCGATGATCGGCATAGTGCTTTCCGGGAGCTTGCTGGTGATGTACATTTTCTGGGAACTCGTCGGGCTTTCTTCTTACCTGCTGATTGGCTTCTGGTACTTCAAACCCAGGGCTGTTTGGGCTGCGCAAAAAGCGTTTGTACTCAACAGAATCGGTGACGCCGCGTTTTTAACCGGTATTTTAATGCTGTTTTACTATATAGGTTCTACCGACTTTGAGGTACTTGCATTAGAAGTCAACCACTTGGACACGGGCATTTTGACGGCAATTGGACTTTGCCTTTTTGGGGGCTGCATGGGGAAATCGGCACAATTTCCACTTTCGGGATGGTTGCCCGACGCCATGGAAGGTCCTACCCCGGTTTCGGCACTCATTCACGCTGCTACCATGGTTGCTGCCGGGATTTTTTTATTGGCAAGAATCGCCTTTTTACTGACGATCGACGCCCAACTGGTGATCTTGATCATCGGGACCATCACCATGCTGATCGGCGCATTCAAAGCCATGACCGCCTGGGATATCAAACGCGTACTCGCCTATTCTACCATGTCGCAACTGGGATTAATGGTGATCGCGGTGGGTTTTGGAAGCTGGCAAACCGCATTATTCCATCTGGTAACACATGCTTTTTTCAAAGCCGGACTATTCCTTTCCGCAGGATCCGTAATCCACGCAGTAATGCCGTCACATGCCGATGAATCGTTCGATCCGCAGGATATGCGCACTATGGGTGGCTTGCGAAAAGCATTACCGATTACCTTTTTGTGTTTTTCGATATGCGCCGCTGCATTAGCTGGATTACCTTTCTTCTCCGGTTTTTTATCCAAAGACGCCATCATTACCGAAGGATTTTTGTGGGCCTCCAACTTCGGATTGTTCGGTTACCTGTTCCCGGTACTCGTTATTTTCTCGGCCGGCCTCACCGCCTATTATATGAACAGGCAGATCTGGCTGGTGTTTTTCGGTGATCAAAGATTTAATGCTTCCCCAAATGTCCATCCACACGAATCTCCAATTGCGATGTGGCTTCCAATGGGTGTTTTATCAGCATTATCTATATTTTTCTGGTTCTCATTCAACCCGTTTAATGCATCTGGCTGGTTCCTGCATTTCATTGGTGTGAATGAAGCTGCGCATTTATCATGGGTACCCATTATCGCCAGTGCTACTACATTTCTCGCTATTTTTCTGGCTTACAGACAAATGAAAGCACCAGATCCATTCGGAGTAAATGGTTCTAAAACAGCTCCTGAAACCGAGAAACTTAGCTGGCTTCGCGACTATTCCCAGGAACATTACTTTATCATCCCATTCAGTTTTATTACAAACTATTTAATGCGGATTGAAAAACGGATCGTGGACCGGTTTGTCGATCTTGTTGCGAAAAGCAGCGTGGTTTTTGCACACGTCATCAGCTGGGTCGACCGGACTTTTGTTGACGGTGGGGTTCATTTGACGGTCTTTTCAATACGTTCGGCCGGGCAGGCTGTAAGAAGCGCCCAAAACGGGAAAATTCAGTCCTATTTTATTGTAACTGCAATGGGCGTGTTTTTACTGATTTTATGGCTGGTCGTCATGTAGTGTGTGCTAATGCTATTTTTAAATTAATGCTTGATGATTGATCATATACTCTCCTTACTGATTGCCTTCCCATTACTTGGTGCAGTGGCGGTTGCCGTCTGGCCATCCCAACGTCCCGAAAATTTCAGGCTGATCGCATTATCTGCATTGATTCTCGAATTTCTGACCGCCATTTCCCTCTATTTTATTTTTGATAAACAAAATGGGGGTTATCAGCTGGGCGAAGTTTCTGACTGGATCACGCTACCCATTGGTTCTCTGGGCATTATCTCCATAGATTACGCTTTGGCGGTGGACGGGATCAGTCTGCCATTGGTTCTGCTGGCGGTCGTCGTTTTGTTCGTAGGCGTGATCAGCTCGTGGAATATGGGGCAGAAAACGCGCGCCTACTTTTCACTTTATTTACTGCTTACCGGAAGTGTCATCGGTTGTTTCCTGGCCCAGGACTTATTTCTGTTTTACCTTTTCTTCGAATTCATGCTCCTGCCAATGTACTTTCTCATCGGACTTTGGGGCGGGCCGAGGCGGGAATATGCAGCGCTCAAATTCTTCATTTACACTTTTTTAGGCTCCCTATTGATCCTCATCGTGATGATTGGACTGTACCTTTCCGTCATCGATCCTTTGGAAACGGCAAAAGTGGTGGGCATTCTGGGAAGCGAAGACATGATTCACCCGGATCTCATTCCTCAGATACAACAATGGCTGATCGATGGAAAGATCGCGCCCGAGCAACTCGTGCACACGTTCCGGTTTGCCTATCTCGCTGATCTGGGAAACTACATTCCCGGCTCGCTTCTTAGCGCATCCGCCGGGTATTTCATTGCTGATATCCCAATTCGGCTGCTCGCATTCTGGTTCCTGTTTATCGGTTTTGCGGTAAAGCTACCTGTGTTTCCCGTGCATACCTGGCTGCCCGATGCGCACGTAGAAGCCCCGACGCCCATTTCGGTCGTTCTCGCCGGTATTCTTCTGAAAATTGGTGGTTATGGATTTATCCGGATTGTGGACGGTTTCTTTCCGGCTGAGGCATTATACAGTACCATTCCGCTCGCCATTTTAGGAATGATCTCCATTGTATATGGAGGTTTTAATGCATTGGGACAGCACGATCTCAAAAAAATGATCGCCTACTCTTCCGTGTCACACATGGGTTTTGTCTTACTCGGCATCGCCGCATTCACGGCTGAGGGGATTAATGGCGCGATTTATCAAATGGTAAGCCACGGCGTACTTTCCGCCATGCTGTTTTTGCTCGCAGGTGTCATTTACGACCGCACCCACGACCGTCGCATTGAGCATTACCGGGGGTTGATCCAGGTCATGCCGCAGTACACCATTATTACCGGAATTGCATTTTTCGCGTCGCTGGGTTTGCCTGGTTTTTCTGGATTTGTCGGAGAATTGTTCACCTTAATGGGTGCGTTTCAATCAAATTTGCTGCCTGTTTGGATACCGGCATTTTCTACGATCGGGATCATCCTTGCCGCCGCCTATTTCCTGTGGACTTACCAGCGCATGTTCTTCGGCAGTTTTTGGTATAAAAACGGCCCCACCCACATTCTTACAGACCTCACCGTCCGTGAAAAAGGAATGTTGTTTCCACTGGTACTCTTAACCATCCTCCTCGGCATACTACCCGGACTCCTCTTCGATATCAGCGGCCCGACAGTTCAGGCGTGGGTTGATGGTTTGAAGTAGGAAGATTATTTAGTTAAAAATGAATCCCTGTTTTCCGGGCTTATTGTTTGAATTTTCGCCTGCGGATAGGACGAAAGGAAAGTAGTAGGAAAACGCTTTTTAGCTTCCGGATTCCATTTAAATTCCACTGCATTAAGTTCATTGCCCGTCTCTTCAATGTAGTCGATTTCCTGCTGCTGAGTTGTTCTCCAGAAGTATGTCTTCGCATCTATACCTTGTTCATTCAGGAATTTTCGTCGCTCGCTGATCATATAGTTTTCCCACAATGCACCTACGTCACGCCTGTTTGCAAGCTTATTGAAGTTGCTGGTAACTGCATTCACAATTCCATTATCATAAAAATATATCTTCCTTCCCTTACGGATCTCATTACGAACATTTCCCGAAAAAGCCGGAACAGTAAAAAGAACGAATGCTTTTTCAAGTAAATCAATGTATTTCTCAATCGTCTTATTATCTGCCTGAACCAACCTGCCGAGTTCCGTAATATTTACCTCGCTTCCAATTTGCAAGGCAATCGCCTTCACAATCTTTTCCAGCAAAACCGGCTTCTTTATCTCTTCAAGAATCAGAAGATCCTTATATAAATAACTATTGGCGATCAGTTTGAGGTGTTTTTCGGCATTGTCGGGGTCGATGATAATTTCGGGATATGATCCATAAATGAGTCTTTGTTCCAGAAGTCGCTGCTCCGTAAGGAAATCAGTGTGACCTACGAGTTCACCATAAGATAACGGTAAAAGCTGCATCTCGTATCGCCTGCCAGTCAATGGCTCATTAATGTTGCCTGCAAGCTCAAAAGATGAAGAACCTGTCGCAATAACCTGAACATCCTTGAACTGATCAACCATTATCTTAATGACAAGACCCACATCATTTATTCGTTGGGCTTCATCAATTAAAATTACTTCATTATTACCGATAATTCTTTCCAACAAGGTTGCATTGGGTTTGGTAAAAAGCTCTCTGATATCCGCATCATCCCCGTTTAGGCGAAGGGCCTTTTTCCCAACAACATCCAGTAGCTTTTCAGAAAATGTCGTTTTTCCAGCTTGTCTGGGACCATAAATAATAAAGGCTTTACCTGTAAAAAGGTGTTTCAGAGCATATTGAAGTTGATTTCTGTCGATCATGACCTGCCATTTTCAACAAAAATAACAAAAAATGGACTCAAATCCATTTTAATCATAACCTACGTGGATTCAAATCCATTTATATTATGATTATTATGGATTCAAATCCATTTATATTATGATTTCCAACTTACTTCCCAAAAATCTGATCCAGGCTGAATCTTCCTTTTTTAGCTAATGCTTCCAATTGTTGCTGCTGCGATGGGTTCAGGACTTCGATCATTTCGATTCGTTTTTCTTCGGCCAGTTTTTTCTTGTCACGACGTTTGGTATCATCTCGTCTGGAAAGTTTACGCTCCATTCTTGCATATCTCCGATCGATCTTTTTGAGCTGCTTTTGCTGCCTTTTTGAAAGGTTTAGTTCTTCTGCGAAACGGTCCAGGTTCTTCTCAAGTCTGCGGTTGTTGAGCTTATTGTTAACCACGGGCTCTTCGGTCCGGTAGTTTTCGTCATGATCGGAAGAACCGGAATTTTGAGAAGTGGCACAGCCGCCCAGCCAAAATGTTGCAACCAAAAAGCAAAGTATCAGGGATCTTTTCATCGGATTTTTCAGGGGTTAAAATGTCGAAGCTTATAACGCCGGGGTGTGGCCGAAGATTATAAAAACAACTGCCGGCATTTTTCTAGGAACATCCGAACGACAAATAGACTTATTCAAATAAATGTGATTTGGCTGAAAGTTAGAAATGGTATTTTTTAGCATCTTTACAGTAGTGTTGTTAGCTTTTATTCCAAGGTGCATTCCATTTTCCAAATATTATTTCCTTTTACCCTCAATTATTAGATGAAAGATAGTTCCGCGCCACAAAGGTTGTTGTCTCTGGATACCTTGCGTGGCTTTGATATGTTTTGGATTTCAGGTGGTGAAGAAGTTTTTCACATTCTGGCAAAAGTAACAGGTTGGTCCTGGGCCATTTTTCTAGCGCACCAGTTCACACACCCCGATTGGAATGGTTTCCGGGCTTACGATCTCATTTTCCCGACATTCCTATTTATGGCCGGAGTTTCCACGCCATTTTCGCTGGGAAGTCGCCTGGAAAAAGGAATACCGCCTTCCGAATTGATCCGCAAGGTGGTTCAGAGGGGATTTATCCTGGTCTTTTTAGGGATCATTTATAACAATGGAATTTTCGAAACCGAATGGCATAACATGCGTTATCCTAGCGTTCTGGCCCGGATCGGATTGGCTGGAATGTTCGCGCAGATCATTTATTTATACACCGGAAAAAAGGCACGCTGGATCTGGTTCGCCGGTTTGCTGATCGGCTATTACCTGTTCATGATGTTTTATCCCGTTCCGGGCTGCGGCGCCGGCCTGCTTACCATGGAATGCAACCCGGCGAGCTACATCGACAGAATGCTTATTCCCGGCAGGCTGCATCTCAAAATACACGACCCCGAAGGTTTGGTTTCCACCATACCAGCCATTGCAACGGGATTGATGGGTATTTTTGCCGGTGAACTTTTAAGAACCAGCGAAGAGATCATCTCGAAAAACACAAAAGTGGTTTATCTGCTGTTTGCGGGAATCGTGAGTTTGCTGGTATGTTTGGTATGGGATTACTTCTTTCCGATCAACAAGAATTTATGGACGAGTTCGTTTGTGCTGTGTGCAGGCGGTTTCAGCACGTTGCTTCTTGCATTATTTTACTGGATCGTGGATGTGCTCAACTACCGCAAATGGACTTTTTTCTTTGTCGTAATCGGAATGAACTCCATTGTTATCTATATGATCGGCAGTTTCATCTCATTCGGTTTTACAGCAAAAGCACTTTTCGGAGGCATTCTGAGCTACTTCCCTGAACCAGTTGAAGCAGTAGGAGAAGTCCTCGCATTCATCGCCGTCCAATGGGCATTTATGTATTTGCTGTATAGGAATAAGTTGTTTTTGAAAGTGTAGTTTGTGAGATGTGAAAAGTGAGATGTGAGATGTATTCTGTCGTTTAATCATTCATTCATTATATAAATGTCCATTGAAGTTACCAATCTTACGAAGGTTTATGGGCAGCAGCGGGCGATTGATGGTATCTCGTTTACACTGAAAAAAGGGGAGATAGTTGGATTTCTCGGGCCTAATGGCGCGGGGAAATCTACTACAATGAAGATACTGACGGGCTATCTGAAACCAACCGGCGGCCTCGCCAAAGTATCCGACTTTGATGTGGTGAACCAGCCTATGCCGGCCCGCAAATCCATTGGTTACCTGCCGGAACATAATCCGCTTTACCTGGATATGTACGTCACCGAATTCCTGCTTTTTTCCGGCGGACTGTATGGAATGAGCGGAGCGGCATTAAAATCCCGGGTAGAAGAAGTGGTCATGATGTGCGGGCTCCAACCGGAAAAACGAAAAAAGATCGGGCAGCTTTCCAAAGGATACCGTCAGCGGGTCGGACTTGCGCAATCTTTCCTGCACGATCCGCAGGTACTGATCCTCGACGAACCGACCACCGGCCTGGACCCTAACCAGATACAGGAAATCCGGGAAGTGATCCGCTCGGCGGGAAAGGATAAAACGGTATTATTTTCGACCCATATCATGCAGGAAGTGGAAGCTTTGTGCGACCGGGTGATCATCATTAACAAAGGAAAAGTGGTCAACGACAGCTCGCTCGAGGCGCTTCGGGCATCGGGAAATTCGCTGGAAGAAGTGTTCCGGAATCTCACCAGCTAAGTTCGTTTGACCCTGGTATTTGTTCAGACGATAGTGGTTTAAACAATTATTAGAATTGCCTTAAAACTTCATTTTATTGGATTTAAAGCGTGTTCAAATTGTTATTATTGTAACTGTTGATAAACTCTGAATACTGTGTCAAATACAGCAAGCCTAACAATTCCCTCGTTAAAGTCAGTGATTAAAGGATGAAAAATTGGTTTTTTAGCCGTTTGCGCGTAGTTATTGGTATTGTTGTACTGGTCGTGTTGACCTCGGTCGCTTCCGTAGCCTGGAAGCGAATGACGGCCAATACCAAGCCAGTACTTACTGCTGTTCATGAAACTAAAAAACCAGCCGTAAAAGCTCTTAAAAAGCGGGCTGAACCGGTGCTCGTACTTCCTGAAAACGCCTGGGTCGACAGTACCCTCCAATCACTAAGTCTCGATGAAAAGATTGGCCAGTTGTTTATGGTCGCTACATATTCAAACCGCGACGATTCTCATTATAAATACATCGACCGCCTGGTCAACGAATTCCATATCGGTGGCCTGATCTTTTTTCAGGGTGGCCCGGTGGGTCAGGCTCAGCTTACAAACCGGTACCAGGCGCAATCCAAAATCCCGCTATTTATCGGTATTGACGGCGAATGGGGATTGGGAATGCGTTTGGACAGTACACTTTCCTACCCAAAACAAATGGTGTTAGGCTCGATCCAGGACGATCAGCTTATTTATAAAATGGGCAGTGATATTGCCAGACAATGCACGCGCCTCGGGATCCAGATCAATTTTGCCCCCGTTTCCGATATTAACAGCAATTCCGCAAACCCGGTGATCGGCATTCGTTCTTTCGGCGAGGACCGCGATAATGTGACGCGCAAAGCCATTGCGTACATGAAAGGTTTGCAGCATAACAAGGTGATTGCCACTGCCAAGCATTTCCCCGGCCACGGAGATACCGACGCGGATTCCCATTTTACATTACCCGTACTGACGCATTCTGCGGAGCAAATTCACGAAACGGACTTGTACCCATATCGCGCGATGATTGCGGATAGTTTAATGGGCGTTTTGAGCGGGCATTTAAATATTCCCGCGCTCGACAGTACGCCAAATCAGGCCAGCTCACTTTCGGAAAAAGTCATTAATGGACTTTTAAGAAAAGATCTGGGATTCCGCGGATTGGTGTTTACAGACGCCATGAATATGAAAGGGGTACTGAAAACCGGCAAAGCCGCAGACGTGAACCTGAAAGCGATTGTGGCGGGAAATGATGTCTTGTTATATCCTGAAAGCATTGCCGAAACGGTTGCGAAAATCAAGGACGCGATAAAGGATCGGTTGATCAGCGAAAAAATTATTGATGATAAGGTCAAAAGAATATTGCAGGCCAAATACTGGTCGGGGCTGAGCCAGTACAAACCGGTGGATGTTAACAATCTGTACAATGACCTCAATCCGGAAAGCAGCAAAGAACTCTACCGCGCACTTTGCGAAGCATCGGTAACAGTTGTGAAAAACGACAATAACCTGCTTCCGGTTGGCTCGGTGATCGACAACAATATGGCTTCTGTGAGCCTTGGCGACGGCAGCGGTGTGGCATTTCAGAAAATGCTTTCGACTTACAAACCCATGCGGTCTTACGCTTTTTATGAAGGTCCTTCTTCTCAGGAGCAAATCTCGGAAATGCTGACTTACCTGCAACGCTACAATACGGTAATCGTTGATATTCATGGCATTGCATCTAACCCAAAACGGAATTACGGCATTACCCAGGGCATGACCGATTTTGTTTCGCAATTAAAACAACAGAATAAAAAAGTCATTCTTTGTCTTTTCGGGTCACCATATAGCATTCAGTTCTTCCCGGAAACGGATGTGCTCATTTGTGCCAACCAGGATGGGAAAGATCAACAGGAGATTGTCCCGCAGATCATTTTCGGGGCGATGAGCTCGCAGGGAAAGCTTCCGGTTTCGGTATCTTCCTTCAAATCAGGCACCGGCGTAACCACGACGACCATCAACCGCATTGCATTCGGCACGCCGGAAAGTGTTGGGATGAATGGAAACTGGCTAAAAAAAATCGATGAAGTAGCGACTGCGGCAGTGAATGACCGTGTGTTTCCCGGATGCGAGATATTGGTTGCGAGAGGTGGTAAGATCATTTATGATAAACAGTTCGGCGGTCTTAATTACCGTACTCCGGAACGAGTAACTTCGGAAACGATTTATGACCTGGCGTCCGTCACCAAAGTTTCGGCCACATTGCAGGCGATCATGCTGCTTTACGACCGCAAACAAATTGACCTGGATGCAAAGGCTTCGACCTACTTACCCGAATTAGTAGGAACCAATAAACAGAACTTCACGATCCGTGACCTGCTGATGCACCGTTCCGGGCTCATTTCATTTTATCCACCGCTTTGGGACAGAACAAAAACCAGCGCAGGAGGATTGCTACCTGAATATTATAGTTCAAAGTCGGATACCGCCTACTATTTGCAAGTTGCTCCGAAGCTTTTTGCCAAGCCCGCTTTGCGTGATTCCGTTTGGAAATGGGTGATCGAATCGCCGATGAACAACCGAAAAGACCGGGCTGGTAACTATGGGTTTTTGTACAGTGATCTTGGATTCCTCACACTACAGAAAGTCGTAGAGCGTGTTACCGGCGAGCCTTTGAATGTGTTCGTCGCATCCAATATTTACGAACCGCTCGGCCTCGGTTATCTTGGATTTAACCCACTTTCCCGGTTTCCCTACAAACAAATTGCACCTACTGAAAACGATTACCGGTTCCGCGGTCAGTTGTTGCAGGGAACAGTTCATGATCAAATGGCGGCGATCATGGGTGGCGTTTCGGGACACGCCGGATTGTTTGGAACGGCCAGAGATCTCGCCATTTTATTCCAAATGAACCTGTGGAAAGGCAATTATGCAGGAAAACGCTATTTTGAACAAGCTACTGTTCCATTCTTTTCGCGCGTGTATGACGAGTCGCACCACCGTGGATTGGGTTGGGACAAAGCACCGCTTGATGGGAACAGTTCATACGTTTCACCTCAGGCGTCGGTCAATTCGTTTGGCCACACCGGCTTCACGGGAACGATGGTTTGGATGGATCCACAGGAAGATCTCCTTTTCATATTTTTGTCAAACCGTGTGAATCCGGATCCCGATAACAGCAGTATTACGACACAACGTACCCGCCGAAAAATCCAGGACATTGTTTACAGTTCGTTGCTGGAAAGGAAAAGCCAGCTTCCTTAATGGACATAAAGTGTATTTCAAAAATATCTCTAACTTTACCAGTCAAACAGGTTAGCGGAAAGATATTTAGACGATTACATGAAACAACCATTTACCCACTCAAGCCTTCTTTTTACACTTCTGGCCACCATTTTCTCTGTGGCTTTCTCATTCGGACAGACGATTACAGAGGTTGAAGTTACTCCTGCTACTGTATGTCCCGGAAGTTCAGTTTCGGTTAAATTCAAACCTACAACCGTTCCGGCAGGGACTACTTTTACAGCCCAGCTCTCTGATGCCGCGGGTTCTTTCGCAACACCGGCTGCAACAGCTACCGGTACCGCCAGCCCGATCAGTGTCGCCATACCTGCTAATGCAGCTGCGGGTACAGGTTACAAAGCAAGAGTAATCTCTGCTACTCCGGCCATCACGGGCACCGAAAGTAATCCATTTACAATTAATGCCATTCCAGCGGCGCCGACTGCAACTTCGCCGGTAGTTTATACTCAGGGTGCAACGGCCGTTGCACTGAGCGCAACCGGTACTGGTTTACTTTGGTATGACGCTGATAATGGCGGCACAGGTTCAGGCGCAATCCCGGTCCCATCCACCGCGACGGTCGGAACAAAAAGTTATTATGTAAGCCAAACATCCGCAGCAGGTTGCGAAAGTGCACGTACTAAAATTGATGTGACGGTGAATGCGTGTACGCCGCCGGCAAAACCAACGGTCGCAAACAAAAACTATACAGTAGGTGACGCTGCGGGGCCATTAGAAGCAACTCCAAACACTGGATTGCTTTGGTATACTGCATCAACCGGCGGAACGGGATCAGCCACGGCACCTACACCATCAACAGCAGCAGCAGGAACCAAAAGTTACTTTGTATCACAGGTTGTGAGTGGCTGTGAAAGTGAAAGAGCGGAGATCATAGTTACGGTCACTGCATGTACGCCGCCAGCAAAACCAACGGTTGCAAATAAAAGCTATACAGTAGGTGAAGCCGCAGAACCATTAAAAGCAACGCCAAACACCGGATTGCTTTGGTATACTGCCTCCACCGGCGGAACAGGATCGGCCACGGCACCTACGCCGTCAACGGCAACAGCAGGAACAAAAAGTTATTATGTATCACAAGTTGTGAGTGGCTGCGAAAGTGAACGCGCGGAAATTGTTGTTACCGTAAATGTATGTACGCCGCCAGCAAAACCGACGGTTGCAAACAAAAGCTATACAGTAGGCGACGCTGCGGGGCCATTAGAAGCAACTCCAAACACCGGATTGCTTTGGTATACTGCATCCACCGGCGGAACCGGATCGGCCACTGCTCCCACGCCGTCAACGGCAACAGCAGGAACTAAAAGTTATTATGTATCTCAAGTTGTCAGCGGCTGCGAAAGCGATAGAGCGGAGATTGTAGTAACAGTAAATGCATGTACGCCGCCAGCAAAACCGACGGTTGCAAACAAAAGCTATACAGTAGGTGACGCTGCGGGGCCATTAGAAGCAACTCCAAACACCGGATTGCTTTGGTATACTGCATCCACCGGCGGAACCGGATCGGCCACTGCTCCCACGCCGTCAACGGCAACAGCAGGAACTAAAAGTTATTATGTATCTCAAGTTGTCAGCGGCTGCGAAAGTGAAAGAGCGGAGATCATAGTTACGGTCACTGCATGTACGCCGCCGGCAAAACCGACGGTTGCAAACAAAAGCTATACAGTAGGTGACGCTGCGGGGCCATTAGAAGCAACTCCAAACACCGGATTGCTTTGGTATACTGCATCTACCGGCGGAACCGGATCGGCCACTGCTCCTACGCCGTCAACCGCAACAGCAGGAACTAAAAGCTATTACGTATCCCGGGTTGTAAATAGCTGTGAAAGTGAAAGAGTAGAGATCATAGTTACCGTAAATGCATGTACGCCGCCTGCAAAACCAACGGTTGCAAATAAAAACTATACAGTAGGCGAAGTCGCAGATCCACTAACAGCAAATCCGAACACCGGATTGCTTTGGTATACTGCATCAACCGGCGGAACAGGGTCCACGACGGCACCTACGCCATCAACTGCAACTGTGGGAACAAAAAGCTATTACGTATCCCGGGTTGTAAATAGCTGTGAAAGTGAAAGAGTGGAGATCGTAGTTACCATATCTGCCTGTACTCCGCCAGCCGCACCTACTGTGGCGAATGTAAATTATTTCCTGGGCCAAACTCCAACAGCATTAACCGCGACGGCAACAAATAACACACATACATTAAAATGGTACACAGTGGCAACAGGAGGCACGGCAACCACCGCTGCGCCAACTCCGTCTACAGCAGCTGCCGGCGTTACTAATTATTACGTTTCCCAAACCAATGCAAGCGGTTGTGAAAGTGCAAGAGCGCAGATCGTAGTAACGGTTGCCGCATGCCCCGCCACGATACCTTTACCAACCGTTGCGACCCCGCTGAATATTTGTCAGGCACCGACAGCCTCAGCATTAACAGCAACACCGACAAATAACACCTATACATTAAGATGGTATACAGGCGCGACAGGCGGAACCGGATCGACTACGGCTATCATTCCAAATGCTGCCACTGCGGGCACTACCAGTTATTATGTTTCACAGGTATCAGCAGCTGGCTGCGAAAGTGCGCGGGTCAAAATTGATGTGGTCGTTAATGCTACACCGGCTATGCCGACCGTTACGCCCATTGACTATTGCGTGGGCGAAAAAGCAACAGCATTAACGCCAGCCGGTGGTAACTATAAGTGGTATACGTTAGCGTCGGGAGGTACCGGCTCAGCTACCGGGCCTCTACCTGCGACAACCACACCGGGTACCTCATCGTTTTATTTGTCCCAATCATCCACTTACGGATCGCTCGTTTGCGAGAGTCCGCGTGCAAAACAGGATGTGATCGTAAATGCCACACCCGCGCCACTGCCTACATTATCCGATGTTTTCTGCCAGTCAAAAGGTGATTCAACATATAAATTCCCAACAGCAGCGTCACAAGGAAATACACTTAATTGGTATACAGCGGCAACGGGCGGAACTGCCTCGGCGGCAACGCCAACTCTGAATGCAAAAACACCCGGAGAGTTCACTTTCTACGCCACACAATTATCAGGGAAAGGCTGCGAGAGTGCAACAAGAGTGATTCAGAAAGTACGGGTGAAACCACTACCCGGCCTGCCAACCATTGAAAAATCACTGATCGAATACTGCCAGTTTATCAAAGCCAACCCATTGACAGCAACTCCGGCAACAAACGGAATCTTGAACTGGTACAATACCGGCACCGGAGGAACCCCAAGTGCCACTGCGCCTACACCATCTACTGCGGAAGGCGGAACTACTTCATTCTACGTATCACAAACGCTTGAAGGCTGTATCAGCGACCGCGCGAAAGTGGACGTAAAGATCAATACGACACCAAAACCAACTACTACAACCTATCTGGAATATTGCCAGAATGCAGTTGCTCCGGTTTTGAGCGCAACCGGCACCGTTTTGAAATGGTATCGCGAAGCAGACGGAACAGAATGGCAGGGTGTACCTTTTACGCCATTCACCGAGAAGGTTTCAGACTACTCCTTTTATGTAACCCAAACCGGAACAACAAATGGCTGCGAAAGTCCGAAAGAGGAGATCAAAGTTCATATCAAATCCCTTCCGTCGGCAACCATATCAGGTACTTCTACCGTTGAGCTGGGTAATACCGCAAATCTTACGATCAAGTTTACCGGAGACGGACCTTGGAGTTATGCTTTGTCAAATGGCGTGACCAATACGACCGACCAGTCGACGCACCAGGTGCAGGTAAAACCAACTACTACGACCACCTATCTTGTGACGGAGGTTTCCAACGCATGCGGAAAAGGTATCCCGATCGGCAGCGCAGTCGTAACCGTTAAAGTACCTACTATTAATTCGGGTAATCCATCTGTTTCGGAAGCGTGTGCTGGGAAAACGTTTAACGTACCGTTCCAGCAATCCGGTGATTTCCCGACCGGAAACACATTTAAAGTTCAGATCTCGAAAACCAATGTGGATGCCCAGTTTAAGACAATCCCATCTGTCATTTCAGGAAATTCCGTGAATGCTACCTTCCCGGACACTACTTCGGGCGGAAGCTATTTCATCCGTGTGATCAGCTCGGGAACCAATCCTGAATTTACCGTAAAAGGTAGTGTGAGTGCAATAACCATTATCGCAAGTCCGCTTCCTGTGGCGACATTAACAGGTACGCAAACAATTTTAGTAGGTGGAAGTGCCACATTAAAAGCTGACATTACCGGTAAAGGACCGTGGACGATCACGTTGAACAATGGCACAAAAGATTCACTGATCACCGCAACTGCCACCCCATTCACGTTCACAGTTACCCCAAAGGCTACAACCACGTTTGCTATCACCAAAGTTACAAATGGTTGCGGAAACGGTACCGGTGTAGGAGTAGCGAGGGTACAGGTTGACCCTATTCTCGGCGTGGAGCCCCCGGCTTCCGACTGGGTGAAAGTGTATCCGACCGTAGTTGACTCCCGTGTTACCATAGAGATCACCGGCGTAATTTCTCCGAAACAAGCGAGTGTGGAAGTGATTGACCTAAACGGCAGACCAAGAGCTAAAGAAGCCATTCAAGGTAAGATTACCGAAGTCAATTTGGGAAACTATCCATCCGGATTGTACTTGTTGCGCATTCAAAACGGGAACTCAAATACCGTTCAGCGCGTGATGAAGCCCTAATATAAAAGTTAAAGAAGATAGAATGGGACATTGTTGCTTTGCTTCGGTGTCCCATTTTTCATTAAAAAACTCGCAATTTGGATTTACAGGCAGATATTCTTGACAATTACTTCATGGCGGAAGCGATGCGCCTGGCTGGCAAAGCCTATGATGAGGGTGAAATTCCGGTTGGCGCCGTCGTGGTGATTGGCGAACGCATTATCGGCAAAGGCTATAACCAGACAGAGCGGCTCCATGACGTCACAGCCCATGCGGAGATGATCGCGATCACGGCTGCATCCGACAATCTGGCCTCCAAATATCTTCCGGATTGCACACTTTATGTGACTTTGGAACCATGCGTGATGTGTGCAGGCGCACTTTACTGGACACAAATGAAAAGAGTGGTGATTGGTGCGTCCGACGAAAAACGTGGTTTTTCAAATCTTGGCAAACCCATTTTACACCCAAAAACGCAGCTAATCAAAGGAGTTCTGGGGCTCGAATCGCAGGAATTGCTGCTCAAATTTTTTAGGGGATTAAGAACATAAACCCTTCTTCTGCTGTTAGCCTACTAGTACTGAAACTAAATTATTCATTAAACTACACCTGAAAATGGCATTTACACTTGATCCCTTACCTTACGCAAACGATGCATTGGAGCCGCATATCGATGCATTGACCATGGAAATACATCATGACCGTCACCACCAGGCTTATGTTACCAACCTGAATGCAGCAGTAGCGGGCACTGAGCTAGAAGGCAAAACGATAGAAGAAATCATTGCAAACATCAGCAAAGCACCGGCACCAGTTCGCAACAATGGCGGCGGACATTGGAACCACGCTTTCTTCTGGAAATCTCTTTCAGCATCAGGCGGCGGAGAACCAACCGGCGAACTTGCAAAAGCAATCGACGCCAAATTCGGTTCGTTTTCAGCATTTAAAGACGAGTTCAAAAAAGCAGCCATCGGCCGTTTCGGTTCAGGCTGGGCATGGTTAATCAAATCAGGCGACGGTGTTGCGATTACTTCTACTCCAAACCAGGACAATCCTTTGATGGATATAGCTGAAGTAAAAGGCACACCAGTTATCGGTCTGGATGTGTGGGAGCACGCATATTACCTGAAATACCAAAACAAGCGTCCTGATTACATCGAAGCATACTGGAATGTAGTGGATTGGAAAGCTGCTGACGCTCTTTACGTTGCAGCGAAATAAGGTTTAAGAATATCAGAAAAGGTTTGGAGGTCGATAAAAATTGCGCGATTAGCCTTGCAACCTTCAAACCTTTTCCTAATTTTGTGTCCTCGAAAGGGGTTTTCCCCCAAGAACGGAGGTTGTAGCTCAGTCGGTTAGAGCGCTAGATTGTGGTTCTAGAGGTCGCGGGTTCGAGACCCGTCTCCCTCCCTTGAAATAAGTTCAAAGTCAAACAAAATGCCTGTAAATCAATGATTTGCGGGCATTTTTGTTTTTCAGATCATATCAAAAAATGCAAAAATTCCCATGTTTTCAGTGAGTCTTTCGTGTAGTTCACTCACTTTGAGAAAAAGACTCACTGGAAACGGCATAACAAATTGATAGCAAGATGTTTACAGCGTAAACATCTTGATTGGCAAGCGTGGTAATTCGATATTTAACCACTTTTAAACGCTTGTGTTATGTTGGAGAAAACATTTGGTCTGCTTTTCTATTTAAAGCCCGCCAGAAATCAAAAAGGAACAGTTCGCTACATCTATCTACGAATTACCGTCGACGGCAAAGTCGCCGAGCTATCTACCAAGAAGTTATGGAATACCGAAAGGTGGAATTCCTCAGTTGGCCGACCTGCCGGAAACAAGGAAGATGCAAAGACGCTTAACGCATATTTGGACTTGCTCACGGCCAAAGTTTACCAGGCCAAGAAAATGCTTACCGAGGATGACAAAGAGATTACCGCAGAAAGACTGAAAAACATTCTCCTAGGCAAGAGCAATGAAACCCGCACCATTCTTGAAGTCTTTCAGCACCACAACGAGCAAATGGAAGCATTAGTCGGCAAAGAGTTCGCTCCGCTCACACTGAAACGCTACAAGACCGCCAAGGAGCATACTGCTTCCTTCATCAAGTGGAAATACAAGAAGGACGACATGCCGATCAAAGACCTCAATTTTGAATTTATCACTGAATTCAACTTCTGGCTCCGTAGCGCACGCGATTGCAATCACAATTCCGCGATCAAATACATGAGTAACCTGAAAAAGGTTGTGCTGATATGCGTTAATAACAAATGGTTGAAGAAGGATCCGTTTCATGGCTTTAAGCTGACGAAAAAAGAAGTTGTGAAGAATCCGCTGTCCAGGGACGAGCTGAAACGGTTGACTGAGAAAGTGTTTGAAGTTGAACGAATCGGCCAGGTGCGGGACATCTTTCTGTTCTGCTGCTACACTGGACTTGCTTATGTGGATGTGAAGCAATTGAAGACGAGTGATATTGTCATAGGTATGGACGGCGAGCCATGGATTGATACCACTCGGCAGAAAACGGATGCGCCTACACGTATTCCGCTGCTGGATACGGCGCTGGAAATTATTGAGAAGTATAGGGATCATCCACAATGCTGCGCTGCTGGTGTTGTGCTGCCGGTGTTGAGCAATCAGAAGATGAATGCTTATTTGAAGGAGATTGCGAACCTGTGCGGGATTTCGAAGACTTTGACTTTTCATATTGCGCGGCATACGTTTGCGACCACTGTGACGCTGAGTAATAAGGTGCCGATTGAGACGGTTTCTAAAATGCTCGGGCATCGGTCTTTGAAGCAGACTATGATTTATGCGAAGATCTTGGATGTGAAGATTAGTGAGGATATGAAGGGCTTGCGGGAGCGGTTGAAGGGGATGTAGGACAGTGAGAGCGAAGCGTCAAGTTGTATGACTTGGCGCTTCGCTTACTGCCAAAGGCGTATATTAGCATGTTATGTAGTTATACAAGAAACATTATTTGGTCAATTTGAGTAGCAGGGAGAGTCATAGCCAGCGGTATTCAATATCATTGGAACGTGGATCTTTATTACTCATGAAAGCGGAGTTGCAGGGTTACTGGGAACACAGGATCGCAAAATCTGCTATACTTTTGAATGAAAGAATCTATTTTACATTTTATAACACACAACTTTCTAGTTGGACTTTGTATACCAAAATATAAGAGAAGCCTGCTTTATCATTCCTGGAAGACTATTCGGCCTTCAAAATCAATGATTGATCAGTTTTTGGTTTGAGAATAAAATTTTTCTCTTTTGTTGAAAATTTTTCGATGATATACTTAACGAATTCTTCCGGTAGTTTGCCGTACCCAGTAGTTAATATAACCTGATAATCTTTCGCCTTCTCAGGGTCTTCCATCCCAATTTCAATAGCCTTTTCTAGCAACAGTAGATTCTGATTCAGATGGTCTGTGTCAATTCCGGATGCTTCAGGTGTGTCAATCAATAAAAATCTTGGATGCTTTACCGATTCCAGTTGCAAGGCCAGACTCAATATTGTAAAATAATACATAAGCCTTTTAGGCACTTCGCTGCTGTTAGCCTTGTATTCGCCATTGTCTACATAAGGCATATAGTCATCGTCTATATATGCGGTGATACTCTTGTAGGAGGACTCTGCGAGCAGGGTACTGTAGACTTTGTTAAAGTGTCCAATCGTATCGGCATTGTTTTCATCGTACGCTATCTTAGCTGATTTCAGGCTGTTTTGCGCCAGAACAAATGCCTTGGTCTTTAAATTAAAGTCTGTTCTCAGCTTTTGCTCCTGATCAATATTTCTTAAGCCAAAATTTATTTGCACCAATTCCTCTTTTAGTCTAATGATTCTGTCATTAAAATCATCAATACGGGTCGAATTTCCTGCAAATTGGGCCGTAAGAATTATCTTTTTTAGCTTACCGGTATATTCCTCAATTGATTGATCTGTTTGCTGCAAATCCGCTGTTAAAACCTTGACTTCCACCTGATAAGTTTGAACTGCCAGAGTAATCGCCTTGATACTTTTCTGTTTATAGGATAAAATATCTTTATATTCACTGGTGTTGTACACAAATTTCTCGTAGTCGTCGTCATTGAATTTTGAACCACATATACAAAATCCTTTATCAACATTTTTTTCAGTCATACAGAACGGACAGATCTCCATTGCAAAGAGGTCCAGTTTTTCATGAGTAAATATGATTTTTTCGATCTGATTGATTTCTTGTATCAGGCTGTCATGTAGTATGGCAATTTTTGATTGCTCGTTAACAAGGTTTGTGATTTTTATTCTGTCTTGAGAAGCTTTTAGTTCCAGTCCAACCAGCTTTGACTGTATTTCTGCAAGTTCTCCTGTTTTATCGCTTGAATGAGTACTTATCTTAAGCAATTCATTCCTTTGGGTTTCTAGCGCTGATATCTCCTTTTCAACAAAATCTTTCCGATCGCTTAGTTTATCGGAGTCTCCTGATATCTCATGATTTTCGGTGAAGCTTTCCAATAGGCCCTTCGCGATGTCCTTCGCCTTCAACGCAGCCCTTGCGGCATCTAATTTTTTGAAATAATCAGCAGAGGACATTCCTAGTAATATCTCGAAAATAGATTTTCGGATTACGATTGAATCCGCGATAAAGTTTTCGGCTACCGGTTCTTTGTAGATTTTCCTAGGTTCCGTATTCTGGTCGTAATTTAGTAAGCGGAATAAATCGCTGAAGTTGAAATACCAGTGTGCTACACCGATGTGTAGTTCAAATACTGGAATTCCGAGTTTTCCCAGCAGCCAGTCTGAGAAGATAAATGGAGCTGTTTTTTTATCCCGTTCAAGCGGAAATGAATCTACTTCTTCATTGTGCTTTACAAAAATATCCTGGGCGCCGATAAATCTTTTTAGGGAATATGCGACATCATTTATAAGTATGATTAACTGGACGTAATTGTTGGTATCATTGATGATCAAGGAATATTTTGAACTGTCTTCGTTATTGCTGAAGGGTTTTATTTTGCCGCCCAGTCCATATTCAATAAAATAGCTGAATGTGCTTTTTCCTGACCCATTATCCCCAACAACAATATTTATCCCTTTACTTAGCTCAGGGGAGGCATAATAATAAGCATCGCCGGAGTAAATAACTTGTTTTATAATTAGACTTCCCATGTAATTACATTGTTGTCTGCGAATATCCTGTCTGATAATGTTTTTATAGTAACAATTCTCAAAGAATGCACAGCAGATTTAAGAGATTGAATGTTAGACAGCTCGGCGCTGAAAATATGCTTATCCAAAAAACTTTCAGGTAATTCCGGTTTATTTAGCCACAGATCTATTGTATGGGAAGTACTGTTCACGGAGACACCGATGAAATTTTTATTTTTAAGTATAATCAGCAGGTGATGAAGAAGCTTTTTCTTAATCTGAGCCCTTGAATAAATCTTGCTTAATCGGATTTGATCGAATTTGGTAGGGTCCCCCCCTTCGTTTATCAAATCAATCAGATAAGCTATCTTTCTGAAATCTTTGAATTTTTTGTGTTCCGATGTGCAGCCGAGTGCATCCAGAAGGATAATTGTGTTATACGCAAGGAAGTTGTAGTCTTCCTTTTGAATAAACATCAGCCTTTTCTTTGCAGCATTTCTATTCATAAATTCCCGCTTCATCAAATGAAAGATAACAATCGTTGATCAGATCAAGTACAATTTTTTCCATCAGGTCGCTATCAATGATAGGATACTTATGAGTCTTTGACTTGATTTCGATAATTTCAATAGATTTTTTAGTAAAGGATGCTATCAGTTCCCTAATATTATCATTCGACAATTGCGTTTGTTCCGTTTTGTCTACAAATTCTACCAACTCCTTCTGGCAGGCTTCAAAAACCCGATACTTGATTGCGCTAAGGTCCCGATCTAATATATTCGAAAGCTCTGACTTGCCGAGGGCCAGATCCCGGCAATATCGATTGATCCGTATATCGGAAATGGTATTGTTAACGGCCTGTAATTTTTCTATCAGGTTTCTGGGGTCTGTAACGTTTAGTACCCCGAATTTTTCGCTGGCCCAATCATCGCCAAAAGTTTCCGTAGAAATCTCATAGGACTCGATTCCAATAGTTGCTATCATGTCGGTCAAAGGACAGCATTTGATATCATTATTCAATGCATCATCACCTTTAACGCTTTTTAATATTCCTATGAGATACAACTTGCCTCTATCTATGATAAATGCACCGCTTCCGGAGAGGCCCTTCGCATCATCTGTTCCTCCTTTAAATGCATCCTGTCCCGAAAGCGTTATACGAAACTCATTGTTTGAAATACCATTTAAGACCCGACTGTTAAAGGGTCTTGCTTCATCTTTATTGCGATCTTGAAATCCAGTAAAATTGACTGGCATGTCTTTTCCGAATGAACAACCGGCTAGGATAGAAGGAAAGCTTTCCTTGCCTTCATCGTAGTTAACTTTCAATAGGACCCAGTCCTGAATCCTGTTCTTGCCGGTAACTTCTATTACGCTAATTTGAGTAAACGTCGAGTTGAAAGTTTTTTGCTGCTGCACAACTATTGATTCAATACCCAGTTCCGCGTATTGATCGTTATCCCCGAAAACACAGTGATAAGCAGTAACAACAAAAAAACTGCCTGCTCCTTTTACGAGCGTACCGGAACCGTGACTTACCTTCTCGCCGCTTACGTAAATTGACACCCTGACGCATGGGCGATACAGTAAATCCTCATTCATGCTCTAACAAATTTGCACTGTCTATAAGCTCCCAGTTTCCGGTAGTGAAATCTTCCTTGTCCAGAAGCTTTCCGGCTTTTTCCTCGACAGTAGCTATTGGATAGTTCAGATATATTTTGCGGGTGGAGGGGTACTTAAGCCTTGTCCTTTCAGGATGATGTATAATCCTTGCGATGGTTTCTCTGTCGGGATGGGTGTGCTTGGAATTTCCGCCATTCGTAGATATGATGAATCTATCGCATTCAATCATATCCAGGACATCATTAGTTGTATTGTTTTTACTGCCGTGATGGGATACTTTGACAATATCAACCTTCAGTTTTTTTTCCGTCGAATAATCAGCCATTCTCATGGACTGCTGAATTAAACATGGATGTGAATCGCCAAGTAGCAGAATACTTAAATCGGGCGTTCTTAATACGAAGGCAATTGAAGAGCTATTAGCCAGGTCTGCTAATATAGTTTTGTCAGGAGTATCATCTGCAAGCGCGAGATCTTCCAATTTGCCTCGTCCTAGCTGTGAAGGTTTGATGCCGGATATAGTGATGTCCTGAAGTTTATCTTTATAGTCATCACTTATTTCAGGCCAATGCTCATTTAACTTGGTAAGTACCTCGTTTGTGGGAGACAAAACTTCTATCTCTAACCCCTGAGGTAGTGAAGGCATTTTTCCAACATAAACATCATCAGACCACTTATTTTTTATTGCTCCTTTATCAATGAGTAATTGCTCGAATGTCTTAGCCTGCTCATAGCTGATATTTTCCCCAGCCGATATGAACTTGATATTTTTAGAATTGAACCAGTATTGTCCAATTTTGTCTGCATTGAAGGAGTCACTTTTCACAAATTTAATCAAGCCTCCGATATGATCGGAGTCAATATGTGTCAGTACTACAATATCAATAAAAGGAAGATTTTTAATGATTAATTTTAACGGGGTGTCGAATGTTTTCGCTGTTCCTCCATCAATCAGGATATTGAAGTCATTTCCTTCGTGATCAAAAGTCTTTACTATCAGGCAGTCTCCGTGGTATGCAGGTAATACATGTATTTGAGTTTTTTTTCTCTGCGTAGATTTGCTTTCACTTACAGTTTTTTTTGTTATCACAATAACAGGGTTTATGGAGTTAAAGTAGATAAAAAAACGAAATCTGCAAAATGTTTAGGGACTTCTTGATCCAGGTATCGTATTTTACTAAAATTGGGCAACAATACATGGCAGGATCGCTCAAAGAGCCATAACTATTTAAGCCTTTCTTGCAGTTGCGGCCCGTGATAGGACTAAGACAATGGTCTCTTGCGTAGATGCGGCAATGTTACGCTGTCAAAGACAAAATGCAGGTGAGGCTTATCCGTTGATTAGGATAGTCCTCCAAAGCATGTTCATTGTCTTTAAAGCGGGCGGCCCTGAGCTTTGATGACATTTCTCAATATCTTTCGCAGGTGCTAATTTTACCATACGGGTAAAAGTTTATTGCAGACAAGAAAGGTAATATATTAATTATGGCTTTGGCCATTAACTCTAGTCTGTGCAAGAAGGGCTTCCCAAACTTATATAAAACTTCTCGGTAGGTTACTAGCAGAGCTCTTAAAGAAATTTAAGATGCCTGTCCCGGACAACTCAAGCATTTAAATATTAACCAACAAACACAAACATTCTCTACTTTTTCGAACAAACGCTAATATTTTCGAACAGACTATTACCAACTTGAAACTCTCGCGATCCTAAGTCAAATTTACACAGGATAGGTAAATCCCATTTCAATAAACTAGATTCACAAATCGGCTCAGCACTCGGTTTCAGAAACTTTGAAATCCAAATGAGCCGCCTGCTTTGCGCGTCTGGCCAGATGTACGATTGTAATACAATCGCCGGTTGCTGCGCACCCGATCTGGCCTTCCCCTCCAAAGTCGGTCCAGGTTTTTGAAGGAGTTTTTAATGTTTGAAAGTGTAGATAGGATCGTGATGAAAGAAGAAAAATCGAACAAGACAAAGCTTGTAATCTTCCGGTTAACACCCAAAGAATACGCCACATTGGAAGCCAAACGCGGCCGCACAACTTGCCGGAAATTGAGCGAATTTTTAAGGCTTTTGATCTTTAACCGACCGGTAACTGTGATCGAAAGGAACGGTTCGCAAGATCAGATGATTGGCGAATTGTCCGAGCTGCGGGAAGAGCTAAACCGGCTGGGCAACAACTTCAACCAGGCGACCAAACGCCTCAATGCCGTCAACCAAATCTCAGAATTTAGAAATTGGATCGCCAGCTACGAAGCTGAAAAGACATTCTTGTTTTCAATCCTGGACAAGATTAAATCGCAAACCGATAAACTGGCAGATCGATGGTTGCAGTGATCCAAACCAGCAGCCGACTTCGGTCAGTGCTGCGATACAATGAGAACAAGCTGGAACGGGGTCATGCGGAATGCATTTCGGCTATCAATTATCCGAAGGATGCGGATGCACTGAGTTTCGATCAAAAGCTGAACCGGATTCAGCGGCAACTGGCTTTGAACAAAAGGACAAAGGTCAATACGGTTCACGTCTCCTTAAACTTTGATCCGTCGGAAAAGCTCAGCAAAGAACAGCTCACGGAGATTTCAAAAGCTTACTTAAAGGGAATTGGATTTGAGAAACAACCCGCTCTCGTATACGAGCACCGAGATGCCGGTCATCCGCATGTGCATATTGTGACGACCAACATCAAAGCAGATGGTAGTCGGATCTCGCTACACAACCTGGGCAAAAACCAATCGGAGAAAACCAGGAAGGAGATTGAGATAGATTTTGGATTGGTGAAGGCAAAAGATCGAAAAGCGCAGGAGTTTACTTTGAAACCAGTCAGCATCAAAGCGGAGTATGGAAAGTCAGAAACTAAGAAGGCCATTGCCAATGTGCTCGACAAGGTTCTGAACGAATACAAGTTCACTACGATAGGAGAATTGAATGCGGTGCTTAACCAATATAACGTTGCGGCGGATATTGGCTCAGAGGGTTCGAGGATCAGAAAGAACAATGGCATCTTATACCGTGTGCTGGATAAAGATGGCAACCGGGTTGGGGTGCCTATTAAAGCAAGCGACTTTCATTTCAAGCCAACACATAGAAATCTGAAAGTGCGTTTTCTGTATAACGAGATGAATCCGAACCGTACGAAGGATTCGTTACGGATTAGGAATAGTATAGATTTTACTTTGTATGGCAAACAAAACGTGTCATTGCCCAGGCTGATCAATATTCTTCAAAAAGACGGGATAGATACCGTAATCCGAAAAAATGAAGAAGGCCTGCTGTACGGGATCACATACTGTGATCATCGTACGAGATCCGTCTTCAACGGAAGTGCATTGGGTAAGCAGTATAGCGCGAAGGGAATTACCGAGCGATGCGTCGAGGATCCTCTTTCTCTTCATCAGCAAAAGTCTCAAAGGATAGGGATGGATTTAGGCCAGGCTGCCAGTGCAGGAAATTTGTACCATGCCGGAAATGGTAGTTCGTTGGAGAATGATAGGTCTCTTGATTCTTTGTTATCTCCCGTTAAAGATGGAGAGTACACGCCGCATCAATTGAAGAAGCCGAAACGGAAGAAGCAGAAAGGGTTTTCAATGGGATTTTGACTATTGAAGAATTGCACTTGAACCACAGCGCAACGAAAGGTACAAAGCAAAAAGTGACGACTGCAAATCCATGCGGCTATTTACCGCGGCTCTCGCCGCTCCTTAAACCGCCTCATGGATTTGTAGCCAAGGGGTGAACCCCGTCACTTTTCGCTTTGAATAGGAATGGGCGATTGCGCTGAGGTGAAAAAAGTATTTGGGAAAGCAATGTTCGTTTGGAGCAGGAAAAATCACCCAGATTTATGCTGGTGAATGGATTTGGGTCACTGGCAGGTATTTTTCTGAGCTACAACAAAAACAGGACTGTCTCCAACAGTCCTCCAATTCTTAAGCTTTCGCCCCCATTTTTATTAAGAGGCGACGGACGCGTGGTCTGGAACTTCTTATTATTACTTATCAAAAATACAAGACGTTATTTGGCTCAGGAGGCAATTTCCGATTTAGAGTGATTTGATTGCAGTGAATATTGTAATTACAGTTATTCTAGGAAAGTTTCTAGGGATTTTTGAGCATATCCTCAACTAGTGAAAAATCACCATCAACGGAAAAAACAAAACGATCTGCTGAAATTACTTGAAGTGAATTCACAAAATCTATTTCTGACTGTCCACAACGATTTAGTTCTTTCGGAGCCTGGTAAATTTTCTCACAAAAAAGGCCAAGAATAATCGAAGGATTTAAAGGAAGGAACATTTGGATACCTTTTGAATTTAGTCCAAGATTTCCTCTGACTGGGCTAGGTAGTGCATTATATAAAACGAGTGGATTGTCGGAGGTATAGAACTTGTTATCGGATTCTATTAAAGCCCAGTGCTTGTTAACAAGTATTGAGGTAAGGTCAGATGCTGCTGAAAACGCCGATCTCCACAAGTCTTTCCCAGACAAACTATCAAATTTGATTTCAGAGTCAATTTCCTGCATCCAGTTATTAATTCCATCCATTAATTGTTGATTAATATTTTCAGTTCTAGCCAGCGAAACTTTTGTCCGCTTATACTGAAGGGACAGAAATGTTGCAATAATATCTTTCTCTTCTTGACTGAGTAACTTTAAATCCTTTTGTTCAATAATCTTTTTCATCAAAGGTGCGGCAAAAGATTCAGCATTGGCCAAGAAATATTCCAAACTTCCATCCTTTTTTCCAGGCGTCTCATCATAAAAATAATCTTCACTAGCTACATTACTAATGCTGCGATTTCCAGCCTTTTTCCATGCTCTATCATAACACCAAATCTTATTTTCACAGTCATTACTAAAATTCCTCAATAAAAATCGTGGAACATAATGTTGGTTTTTGACATGTCTCTCCATTTGATACGTGTTAAGTTTTCAAATTTATACGTTAAACTTAAAAAACAGCAACTGGCGCTACTAGTATTGAGTACAAGCCATTGGAAGGCAGACACTAAAATCAATTCCTAACGGTCGATGATAAAATCGTTATTCAGAATTTGAATCATCTGGGGTAATTTGTATGTCGTAGAAATAGTTTCGAGTATTTAAGCCTAAAACGAATGGTTCTGTTAAGTTGGAATTTATTGAAAGTAAATTTTCCATGCTTGAATCTGTTATATCAGTAATTGATCCATTTGGGCAAAAAAGTACAACACATTTTCCAGGCGGGTTTTTAACACTATTGTAAATAATTCCATCAACCTTCCCATTTCTACTAAAAAAAGTCTTAAGGAACTCTGTTACGACCTGAGTTGGAACATATTCAAGGTGATCTTTATCATCTAGGCTAACTGGTATGCTAAGATCGCTAACAAAGGACTCGATGAACCGACCAACAGCTCTATGCTTTCTCTCATCCAAATCAAATAAACTAGGTATGAATGAAGATTTACCAAAATCAATAAGATTTAATGGACTTAAATTTATAAACTCGCCAATAGTGATTCTCGAATTGCCCCAAGATAAATCAACTACTTCAAGTTCACATGTAGTCACATCAAACGCGCCATAAAACATTGGTATACCAGACGGGCTCATTCGATTGGCGCGGGCATTCTCTCTGGGTGGCGAGCCTAGGTCGTGAGCATTCTTATTTATCTCTTTATCATGTTGCCTTCCCCTGAAAACTCGAAATCTACCAATGGGATATTTTCTAAAAAGATTTAACCTCTCAATTGCACCAGCAACCTCATCAAGAATTAAATATGGATTAATGTCATCACCGTAGTCAACGGAATTTGTCTCTTTCCAGCTCTCAGAGAAAAACAGATATCTCACCTCATGTTTCAGAATATATCTGAATGCCTCCCATCCTTGATACATGATGTCATGCTTACTAAGTGAAAACATATTGTCAAGTTCTGACCAATATTCGTTTTCAAAAAAAGCACTGATATCTTCAAGAATTTCAAACTCGTCAACCTCAATTTCTGACTCTAAAACGTGAATAGTACTGTGAACATGCACACCTGGAAAACGGTCTTCATAAAATTCTGCATCCGAGTCATATGCAACACCTCGTAAGTAGGGATCCTCATACTCAGATCGAATCCCTTCTTCTATATGCCGGGCGAGTCTAGTTAGACTTGAACAAGCCTTTGGCGTTTCGCAATACTTGCAACGCTGTGTGCCAGCACCACTGAGGATAAAATTTCTTAAATGCTGATCACTAAAATGGTCAGCACAGATGAATTCGTCGTCTAAAATATCTATTCCTAGCACGCTATAATTATAAATCATTTAGTTATAATCCCTTCTTCAAATTATCCGTCAAAGTTAGATCTCTAGATTTGCTTTACTTAACGACGTCCTCAATCAGGTTGTGAAAGACATGTAGTCAGCATCTTGCTTCATTTATGTATCTACATCAGCAGACTCCACCAGATACAGGCTTGCTAATGGCTAGCAGATCGTTCCATGCCTAACATTACCTTTCCCACATTTTTGATCTGGTGCCGCTCTCAATAAAATCGGCATAACACAAGAAGGACTTCCCCAAATCATTCAAAAACAATTTAATTCGATACCTTCCAAATTCTCCGAACTGAATATCATATGGATATATCGGCTTCGAAGTAATGTCATTGAAATCAAATACATATTCCAATGACTTCCTGTCTAAATTTTTTGAATAATAGTGATGATCAACTTCAATTTGAGCCCAAGGAAAAAAGCTAGTCATTACGTCATGTGCTTCGGAACCTGCATAAGCCACTCCCCATTCCTTCGTAAATAGTACTTCCGAGCCGTCCAAAACTTTTACCTGTATAATAACCTTTTTCAAGGTCTTGTGCAGATCCTCGAAAAATTCGACTATAACTGTCTTGCCTTCTTGCAATGCGCTCATCATCGGCTTATCCAGAAACAATTTCCGATTTTTAATCGCCTCATCCGATCCATCGCTTATATCAACTAATTTACTGATGGATTCTCTGTTCAAAAACTGATTGTCAGGAAAGACTACCTTCCAAGCCTTGTCAGTTAATTCAACAGATTTCCTATCGATTTGCACCCAGCGAGTCATGTCTGTTTCAGGAACATGCGACACTAGGATTACTGGTAGAGAATGATTTAACCAATAATCATGGTGTTTCGGATCTCCATAAAATACCCATTTTCCACCAACATTCTTCAAATAACTTGCTCCTGTCTTGATTTGGATACCTATTATTTTTCCAGTAGCAAAACCATCGCGGGCAACTTCGACATGGGCGTCTATTCCGGTATCCAATGTTGGTTGCTCTCTAAACATCCATCCCAACTTTGAGAAAAATGCCGACACGGCATCGATTCCGAGTCGCTGAGTAATGTCTATCTGAGGTAATAGCATAAAAAAATCTTTAGTCCGTGAAAAATGCCAAACATAAAATAGCTTCGATACTAAAAGTATCATAGCTGTTTTATTACTTACGGTTTGCGGGCACTTTTGCTGCGGAAGCCATTTCATCTAAACCCATACATCCACCAAAACAGAAAGCTGCTCCTTAGTAATCCACCCCGCATCATCGGAAGCAAGAAATACTGCTGCTTTCGCAATGTCTTCGGCCTGGCCATGGCGACCAAGTAGTGTATTGGCGGTAATACATTTTACCATAATAACTGCCGAAGGTGATGCCCGCACTGTTTACAATGAAGTCACCTCACCCAACCGCCATCTTCGCCATCTCCTTCCAGATATAATGCGGAGCTGACTCGCGCAATGCCCAATTGATACTCATAGGCTTCGCTCCATAATGGTCGATATAATACGCCAGGCCAAGGAAGACATAGGCAACTGTATTATTGAATTCATCATTGTTCTTCTCCCGCACAAAAAGAAGAATCGATTTTCCCGTTTGCTTTTGTTTTACATATGACAGCCCCTTGCCGGTTTCAGGCCTGGCGGTGTTCTGAGATTGCCAGTGAAAGATCTTTTCACTGACCGCGTAATCGTTATACAATGTGGTCGGAGAGTAATTTGCTTCTGTCTTTTCTAGCGTTATGAGCAGCAATTCGGCATTCTTCGCTTCCAGGTTTACGACCCCTTCCCGGTTGCTGGATTTCCTTTCAAATGTGCTTTCTCCGAAAGCGGCCAAGATCTGTTCTCTCGAATATCGACTATGTACTTTGATCGGTTGAACGAAAGGCAGATCAGCGTCCATTTCGATGTGCGCAATTCTGTCGATAACGAGTTCGAGCAGCTCGGCCATTTCACTGACTAGCTGTTCATTTCTTCCAATTTTTGCAATACTTGCCGATAGGTCCTCTGCTCCGCCTGGGCTTTGCCAAAAGTCGTAGTGAAGCATGGTGAGCATTAACTTTTCATGATCGGGCAACGCATTTACATCTACCTGAAACTTCTGCTTCGCCATCCTTAGAATAAATGACAAATAGCTAAATGAATTACAGCAGAGCCATTTTTTCAGTATCGTGCGCTTTGTCTCCTCCTCATTGATTGGCGAAAGAACATCCAACCGTTTCGCCAACTGACAGAGTCTGCTCCAAGTCGCTCGCTTGTAAATCGCTTGCAGCGGAATGTTATGGAACGCGACAAAGTTTTTAAGCGATAAAGGCAGTGTGGTTTGATGCCGAAAATTGGCGACTTTGGCAACTAGCTGATTCGTATTGAGCTGGGTCGCTGACCGTATATTTTTTAGAATGATTTCCTTTGCCTTCTTTTCCAAAACAATGGAGCATCCCAACGGCAGATGTGGAAAATCACGTTCGAGCTCTTCCAGCGTGGAAGTATTGGTTTTACCTATGAGCGCCCTGAACTTACCTTGAAAATCGTATTCCGGCCGGGCATTGCCAACAAAGTCAAGAACAGTCAGGCACTCCTTACCTTCTGCCAGTCGCAAACCCCTACCAAGTTGTTGAAGAAACACGGTCAAACTTTCGGTAGGTCGTAAAAACAGCACTGTGTCAATTTCCGGGATATCGACACCCTCATTGAAAATATCAACTACGAAGAGGTAATTGATATCCTTTCGCAACAATTTAGATTTGATGGTGGATCTCAGTTCTTCACGGTCGCCTCCGCTGATCAGGTAATCCGCTTTTAGCCCAGCCAATAAAAACTTTTCCGCCATGTAAATGGCGTGTTCCCGAGTTACGCAAAAACCCAGTGCCCTGACATCCTCATAGTCTGTGAGATAGTTTCTGCAATGATTAATTATTTCTCCCACGCGAAGATCATTGTGCGTGTAAATTTTCGTCAGCTCGCTTGGGAGATAGCGTCCATTCTGCCAGGTCGCATTAGATAAATCTGTACTGTCGCTAATGCCAAAATATTGAAATGGACAAAGCAATTTCCTGTTCATCGCCTCGGGCAACCTAATTTCGGCTGCAATTGTATCGCAAAAATCCGCCAGAATATCAGCCCCGTCTGTACGTTCGGGAGTCGCGGTTAAGCCAAGAAGCACCTTCGGCTCAAATTTATTTAGAATTGGGCGGTAGCTATTTGCGGCAATGTGGTGCACTTCATCAACGATAATGAAGTCATAATAGCTTTCCGAAAGCGGTAGCTCCTCAATGCGATTTGCAAGAGTCATCACGGAGGCAAACACAACATCGTAGTTGTCTGGCTCAATGCCGTCAACCCAGAGATCGCCAAAGTTGTTGTCACGTAGAATGCCCGCAAACGTTGCCCTTGCCTGCATCAGTATCTCCTTTCTGTGTGCAACGAAAAGCAGTCTCGCGTGGGGCTGCGTTTTAAGAAAGTTCTTGAAATCAAATGCCGAGACTACCGTTTTGCCTGTACCGGTCGCAGCGACAATCAAGTTTCTATTCCTATTATGAATTTGCCTCTCCGCTTGAAGCTTTTCTAAAATTTCTTCCTGAAATGGTAAAGGCGTTATATCAAAGAAAAAAGACCTTTCGATTTGACCTTTGTTCTTCTCTCTACCGAGTGCTACTTTCAATTTCTTGGAATGTTCTCCTCGTCGGAAGTATTCGAACTCTCGGTCTTGCCAATACGTCTCGAAAGTTTTTGCAAACTTGTCGATGATGTGGCCAACTTCCTGAGTCGTCACTTTCAAGTTCCATTCTAAGCCGCTGGTTAATGCAGTCCTAGAAAGATTGGCTGAGCCAATGTAGCCGGTATTGAAGCCAGTGTTTCGAAAGAATAGGTAAGATTTGGCATGTAGCCGTTCATTTTTTGTGTTATATGAAATCTTCACCTCGCAATTAGGTAGCCCCGCTAAAAACTCCACTGCTCTCAAGTCTGTTGCACCCATGTAGGAGGTGGTGATGATTTTAAGAGGGTTACCTCGACGGGTAAATTCTTCAAGTTCCTTCTGGAAAATTCTAATACCCGACCATTTAATGAAGGAAACAAGGAAGTATATCTTATCAGCTGACAGTATTTCTTTTTTCAACTCACTTTCGAGCGAAAGCCCGACATTGGAACCTGTGAATAACTCGCTTTGTCCTAGGCCTGTAAATGGGGTTATTTCCTTGATATGGTTTTCAAAATCAGAGAAAGGGGCATCCATTTTCGCGAATACAGCATTCAGGATTTTCCCATTTATCGAAACCAAATCATCATCGAAATCTGTGTGATCCAACTCGGTTCGAAGTACCCTGATGATTTTGTTTGACAATTCGATTTGATATTCAATACTATCATCTCCCGATATCAAACTTAGACCGTAGTTCAAAAGGCGACTTACATGCTGACTAAGCACGCGAGCGACCTCACTCTTTTCGACAGGTGTTTCCTTTACAAAGAATTGTTGTTTATCGAGGGAGCTTATCTTTGAAGCGATGAGCTTGGTGATCAAATTCTCGTAAAGGCCTTGCTGCATGGGGCGGGTTTGGAAAAGTACTTAGCTAATGTTGCAAAAAACAATTTGACAAAGAGTCAGTTTGGTTGGTCTTAACAACGTAGATTGAGTTAAATATTACTCTCTGCAAAACTTATGAAAGAAACTCAAACCCCAAATATCTTTAGATTGGCCACAAAGGAATTATCCCAAGATGGCTTTTTTGCATGGCTATTGCAATGGGCCGATCAAAACTTTGAACATATTAATAGTGACTTGAATCATACTGCTCAAGATTTCGTGAGGAGGCTGATTGGACAAACCGATAATTACGCCGTTACTACGGTAGTAGCTGGTAGGCAATGGCACAATATAGATGTATGGGCAGAAGTTAATGGTGAGTATTTCATATGCATAGAAGATAAAACCAACACTAGCAGGCACTCTAATCAACTCACCCGTTACAAAAAGCTTGTGGAAGACGAGTACGATGGCAAGCCGCATACGCTCATATTTATATATCTAAAAACTGGGAATGAAAGCCTTTCATCTCTAGGGCTAATTGCTAACAAAGAGGGATATGAGACGATTGACAGGGCGATAGTACTAGAAATACTTAATAGGCGTCAGGTAAACAATGATATCTTCAACGACTTTCGATCGTACTTGACACAATTGCAGGAGTTAACGAATTCGTGCTCTAATCTTAGGGCAATAAACACTGACGAAAGTGCCGCCCAAGGGTTCTACCTTAATTTACAAAAGATTATCCCTGAATGGACTGATTGGAACTATGTATCGAATCCTACTGGCGGTTTTTGGGGATTTTGGTATCACTGGGTACAGATTAATGACTTTAAATTGTATATCCAGATTGAAAATAAGATTAAGGTTGATTTACAGGTCAAAATCAAAATTGAAGGCAAGGCACCAAGTATCGACTATTTAAACCAGCTATGTTCCCAGCTAGGAGAATTAGCGTCTAGACATGGACTCCTGGTCGCCAGGCCCAAAAAATTTAGTCTAGGGAATACATCGACGCTCGCGATTGTTGTGAATGCTTTTCCATCGGCTTCTGACGAAGAGATCGATTTGTCGCATATCTTAAACAATCTTCAAAACCTCCAGCAAGTACTGGATGAATATGCCTTGATAGCTGGCAGTAAGGAGAATGTGGAAATACCCAAGATGAGTCGCGATGTAGCGAGTGACTAGATCAGCCGAAAATCCAATCAAAACCAACGCGAATACTATCCCATATCTCTGCACGCTTAAATGAATTTTTTTTAGGTTTGCGAAGACGGTGGCTTCTGTAAGCAGACATAAACATACCAGCTAAAAGCCAGATGGGCTGAATAGATTGCGCTGAATCGAAAAATAATCGAAGTTTGAAAAAAGGAAAGGTAAAATAGAACTTTGACACAATTGCCGATGGACAAATCAAACGGATACGAAATCTACGCTACAACATTCATTTGCTGCCGCTCGAAAGGCATCAATGGAGTCGGTACGGCATCGGTGCGGCGCTGGGCAAGGTTACTACCTTCAAATGCGACGGTACTGGATATAGGTTGTGGCATAGGCGACCCGATTTCGAAGACATTGGTAGATGAAGGTTTGAACATTTATGGCATCGATGCCTCACCTTCAATGGTTCAAATCTTCAAGCAGAACTCCCCAAATAGTACCGTCGTCTGTGAGGCCGTGGAAGATTCCTCGTTGTTCAACCGGCAGTTTGATGCCATCATTGCCTGGGGGCTAATGTTCCTTTTGCCGGAAGAAATACAGGAAATGGTGATTCGAAAAATGGCAAATGCGTTGTTCACGGGAAGAAAGTTGCTATTTACGGCTCCTTCTCAGAAAATGAAGTGGAACGATGCCATCACAGAAATAGAATCGCTATCGCTTGGAGCGGAGAGATACAATGAATTACTAGCTGCATCGGGACTTTCGCTCATCGAGGAATTCGAGGATGAAGGGGACAACCATTACTATTCTGCGGAAAAGCGTTAGGTCGAACCACTTTCCAATCAGCACCGGGTAGTGTCGCAACAACTCTACCCCGCATTCCCTCGCTGACCAGACGACCAAGAAAGGCAGCAAACGGTTCAATGTTCTGTTCCACACTGGCTTTTTCCAATGACTCAGAATGACCGCAATCCGTTTTTGCGGCACATCGTGCAGGAAGTGAATGGCCTCTGCAAATCTCCTCGTGGTGTTGCCATATCAATCTACCAAATCATGCGGTGGTTAATCAATTGAATGTTGTTGTGTCAATACTATTCAATCGCGTTGTGGTATTTCTATTAAATCGCGTTGTGATAGTCTTATTAGATGATGCGGGAAAGGAATAACTTGAATAGTGAACTGTACCTGATCAGGTATAATCCAACGAAATGGGTACGTTTTATACCTTATCAGGTATATGTTTGTCTAGCTTCCAAGCATTTTTTAAAGAAGGGCGTAAAGCAGTTGGACTTACGCAGGAAGAACTTGCTTTCAAAGCAGGTGTCGGTCTACGCTTTATTCGCGACTTGGAACAAGGGAAGAAAACGCTTCGATTTGATAAGGTTAATTAGGTTCTATCGCTACTCGGAAGGAAGTGGGTGGCAGATCTCAGACGGTAATTAGGAGAGAAAGAATATCAGTTGACGCAATGAACCAGTGAAATGGCTTGATCGAAAATGTAAGCAAAATTGTTTATATTCATATATGGATAGGCAGTTTGAAAAATACAAGGGTATACACCCAGGATTCGTTCTTGAGCGCGAACTAAAAAAGCGATCAATCAAGCAGCGTCCTTTTGCCCTATCTATTGCTGAACATCCACAGAGCTTTAACGCTATTATCAAAGGAAAACGCAGCCTGAGTACCGCGCTGGCACTTAAAATCGAAAAGGGGCTAGATCTTGACGAGGGTACATTTGTAATGCTTCAAGCATACTATGACATCAAGAAGGAGAAGGAAAAACAATTAAAGCTGACTCCTAATTTGATGATATTAAGAAAGTCACTGTTCTGGGATACCGACGTTGACCGCATTGATTGGGAGAAACAAGCAAAGGCTGTTATTGAAAGGGTCTTTGAACGCGGGAATAATGATGAGAAAGAGGAAATGACAAGGTTTTATGGACAAGCAAAAATTCAATCGGTGCTTGCCGGTTAAAAGAATAAAACACGTGTACTAAAATCGGAATGAATAAATACCAGGGGCAGCGACTTACAGAATACATTTACTATGCCGACGTTACTATACAAGCAGTGATTAGTGCTGACTTTACATTTATCGATGGTGCTGGCTGGTATGAGCTTTATCAGTATAATTATGATCAAAGCTTTTGGAGACTAGATAGATTTGATAAGCTGCAAGAGCTATTTTTTGTCAAACTTCCTTCCAAGAATGATTGGGCTAACTACAATTCGCAAGAGTTGCAAATCGAGTTATTAGTAAAAACGAGAGGATTTACAACTATGCCGTGTATATGGCAGGGCTGTGCAAAACTTACTCTTCAGGGACTCGCCTATTGCGAAAGGCACGCTTACTCTGAAATGGGAATCAGAAAATAACTATCGTAGCGAAGTACTCATTTTACATACAACAAACCCGTTGTCAAAGAATTTTAAAGTTCGTATTTTTACCTAACAAAATCGCAGTTGCCACCACCAAATCCACAGGCATTTTCCAAACTTTGAACACCTAAAAACCACCCGAAAACTCACTCAAAAACTAGCGAAAATCCACCCCTAAACCGAGCAATTTTCGCTAAAAGAATTATACATAACAAATATACTGTTGTACTATATGTATAAAAAATAGTGAGTCTTTCGTGTAGTTTACCTCAAATAAAGGAGACAAAACCTTGATTACGAGTCGATTAAAGGCAAAGTTCGAGACCCGTCTCCCTCCTAGGCTCTTGAAAAGTTTTCAAAGTAGAAAGGATCAATTTCTAGACAATTTTAATACGCACCGGGCCCTTGATATTCTCAACATCAACAGGCATTCCCTTTTGTGTTATTACTACGCTACCTTTATTATGCAAATCAATTGCTACCTCGCGGACATCTTCCATATGCTTACGCCAGTCGTCAGGAAATAACATGCGTGCAATTTCAGACGGACAAGTACTTTTCTCAGCGCCCCGATGAATGGCAGTAGATAGGATGGTTGTTGCTATTTCGTCGTAATGCTGCATGTGTATGCTATTGGAATAGGTTTTAACAAATTAAACTATTCCGAAATCCTAAACAACTTAATCCCGTACCAGACGAACCGAGAGTCCGGAAGAAACTCCGACATTCCAACGGAACGCTTTCTTTAAATTTTTCTTATTGCTACTGGGAGGACCACCGTAGTGAAAGTTCCACCCCCAGGCTGCATCACCGGAATTAGTAGGCGTGGACGTCCAAAAGACACCGAGAATACCTTGCGTCAAATAACTACCATCAGGTCTTCGGTGACCTCCCGCAGGCGCATCGAAACCACTGCTGTTCGTGCCGTTACCCTCTTCATTCCAGCTTTTGACGCTTTTTAGAGCATCACCGGCCTTGTCAGTACCGCCAAACTGATTCACAAGCATAGCCCATTCGCTATCCGTCGGTAAATGCCAATCGCGGGGACAGGCTTTCTTCGCTGCCTCCCAAGTGTAAAGCAAGCCCAGCTCTTTTCGATTATTCTCATTGTCATCATAAGCATAGCTACCTGCCACCTTATAGTTCAGGTTTTGAGCCATCCAGGTAACCGTTTTGCCCGTCGAAGAATCTTTAAAGCTGATCGTTTTATACGTTTGACCATCCCGCACGTCAGTGAAGTTGCCGGTAGGTTGGGTACTTCCCTCTTGTGTGAAAAACAAGGTAGCGAGTACGTTAAAGATATATTGTTTCATCAGTTTGGAGCCTTTCAACATCCTTTATTTGGTATGACATACATCACGTTGCCCGAAACAGATAGATTGAAGCCATAATTTTCTACATCAGGAAGTAACAGTTGTTGCCATGTTCTGCCCATGTCAGATGATCGGAATATCCCATCTGTGCGGCCACATATTAAATATTTACCCATTTGTTTAATTGATAAAATATCCGGTGGAGATTGAAGTAAGCCCATTTTTTTCATCAATAGACTACTCCGGGAAGGTTGAAGGTCTTCGCCTATGGCATTCCACGTTTTTCCGCTATCCATTGAGATGTGTATGCTGTTAGTTTGGGTTATCGGGTTATTTACTATGGCAGCAAATCCTCCATCGATACGTTCCACAGCGACGCCAAGCCCCCCTTCACTAACTACACGGTCCCAGGTTTGACCATCATCGGTCGATCTTAATATTCCATCTTTGCTGGTAGTCAGGAGTACACCGTTTGACTCTACCAATTTCATTCTGCCGTCTCCAACATGCAGTTGCTTCCAGGTTTTTCCATTGTTAGTGGATCTAAAAAGACTGTTGTTGGAGCCAATGAGAACTGTGCCTCCGGCAGTTTCAAAAATGGTGCGTACTTCTTTCTCTTTATAAGTCTTGTACATCCAATCTATCGTGCTGTCTAAGCGTACGGCTTGCTCTTGAAAATTCGTGTACGTGGGCGACCAATCACTCGTTCCGTTTATTTTTTTTAAAAATTGACCCCTGATATCATATGCAAGTATCCCATTCCTGCCAGGAACAATGTTACGTTGTGTACCAGAGAAAATTTCTTTTGTCCAAAAAGCAGTTGTGGAATTTGGTTCATTGTGATAAATACCATTTCCAGCACGCAAATAGAGCCCACCGTCATTTGCAAGTAAACTATTGCTCGACACACCTTCTCTCTGCAATTTTTCAGGCAATCCTTCGCTAATATCCTGCCAGGTTTGTCCGCCATCAGCAGATTTGAAAATGATGTTGACAATCCCCGCTGATTTGTCCTCTTTAATTGGCTTCTTTTTTGCTTCCTTTTCTTTTACCATAAAAGAATTTAGCAGCAATAATACCAGAAGGATAGCTGGAATAAACACAAGTGATTTTTTCATTTTTTATTTAATTTAATTATTGAAACCAACGAATATCAACCTTCAACATCCTCCACTTCTTGGTATGGCATAGATCACGTTGCCCGAAACAGATAAGTTGAAAACTTTATCTTGTATAGCAGGAAGTAAAAGTTTCCATGTTTTTCCCTTGTCCGAGGATCTGTAAATACCGGCTGGGTGACCACAGAACAGGTATCCGCCAACCTCGGTAATTGAGGCGATATTGAGACTTTCCGGAAGGTCAGCATCAATCGGCTGCCAGGTTTTACCGCCGTCATATGATGTGCGCACTCTTCTTGTCTCCGTCTCTGTACTGCAAGTAATCGCGGCAAATCCACCTTTGATGCGTTCTACAGCAATGCCCACGCCACCCTCACTAATCACATTAACCCAGGTTTCACCACCATCTGTCGACCGAATTATACCGCTCTGGCTGGTCGCTATCAGCACGCCATCCGACTCTACCAATTTCATTACCCAGCCTCCGTCGTAGACTCGCTCCCAGCTTTTTCCACTGTCATCAGATTTAAAAAGCCCCCAATCGCAACCGACAAAAACGGTGTTACCAGTTTCAAAAACGGTGCGAACGCTTTTCCCTTGAAAATCCTCATATATCGGCAGCCATAAACCCGTTTCATTTAATTTTTGTAAAAACTGGCCACCGTAATTGAATGCAAGCATTCCGGTCTTGCCAGGGACGATGCTGCTAAGGTTGTCTGGAGAAATCTCCTTTTCCCAAAAAGGAGCAGTGGAATTTGGTTTGCTGTAATACATCCCATTTCCAGTGCGCAGATAGATTCCACTATCATTTGCAAGGAAACCATCTCTCGGGATACCGTCTTCCAGCAAGTTTACAGGCAACCCTTCGCTAATATCCTGCCAGGTTTGTCCGCCATCAGCAGACTTAAAAATGATGTTTGCAGCTACTGCCTTATCACTTTTTTGTTTTTGCTTACTATCCGGGAGTGAGGATGACTGTGGGAATTTTAAAGCCTGATCAAAGGCAAATGAGAATTGAAAAAGGAGCAAAAAAGCAAGGTTATGGAATTTCATGACTAACATTGGTTTGGTGAAATAATAGAATAAAATTGTTTTTAACTTCACATATCCAAATGTAGGCGCCCGCGTTGCCATGCTTGTAAATCAACTGTAAAATCTTGTTAATCAATTGTAAAAAGAAATGTAAATGCGTGTAAATTCGGCTTTTACTGGCTTTTTCACTAAACGGCTGATGCTTGGGTCCGGCATTGCAATGGTGCTGCTTGCCATTTTTTTTATCGCCTCGTCTTTCACGGAACATTCCGGCCGCGACTTACGGGTGAAGCAAGTGAACATCATGATCCGTCAAACTGGTCATCGGCTGCTGTTGCAGGCAGGTGACTCAACCTCACGCGTATTGCCCGTTACCGAGATTAAAGAAGGCACGTTTCTGCTCAAGTTCGAAAATGAATTCGTTTTTAACCACGATTCGCTCATGGCGCTGTCACAGCGCTTACTTCCCAAAACACAGTTCCCTTCTGGTTACACCGTTACCGTGAATGATTGCATGAAAGGCGGCATTGTCTATGGTTTCCAGGTAAATAATACCTCGCCGGATATCCTGGCTTGCAGTGGCAGAAGTCAGCCCTCAGGGTGTTATACAATCGAATTTACATTTCCGGATTTTTATGAGAAAGTAGAACGGAAGAAAGCTGACAACGACCAGCTGACTGAATCAGTTAAAGTGGATACTCAGGTAGTCAATCAAAACCTTGAAGAATTAAAAACGGCAACCTTCGACTCTGACATCGACCAACGGGCTGAAAAATTAAAAACGACAACCTTTGACTTTCCATTAATCCATGTGGTTTATGGCGGCATTCTTGTGTTGGTGGGTGCTACCTTGTTGATTGGGCATTTTGGGAAAAATTCAAAACCGGTGCCCGGGCAAAATCAAGACTACGCGATAATAAAAGAGCCCGTTCCGGAATTGGCTGCGCTCGGCAGTTTTTTATTCAACGTAAAGGCGCAGCGCTTGCTTTTGGGAAACGAGGCGATTAGTCTTACAGACAAAGAATGCAAGGTTCTGGAATTGCTCCACAAAAATTTCGGTGAACTGATCCCCCGCGAAACGCTGATGCAGGAAGTCTGGATCAATGATGGGGTCTTCACCGGTCGCAGCCTGGACATGTTTGTGTCGAAACTACGAAAGAAACTAAGCCTCGATCCCGAGCTGAGAATAACGAATGTTCACGGGAAGGGGTATAAGCTGGAAATATCGCTGCCAGATTAATACATTGATACGCACTCACAAACTTTCGGCAACAAATCGGATTTATCGCCGGAAAGTTTGACTCTGTATCAGGCAATCTCAAGGAAATACGCATTACGAAACCTTCTCACCCCCATTTGCTTCATCTTCCTGCGGTTACGTCTCGGCTGCTAATCGCGGTTCTTAACAACAATCCGGTTGTTGCTAAGCGTCCTACTCATTAGAAACAACTATCAATTATTTTGGATCACAAACTAGTCGAAATTCAATCTCAGATGAAACGGCACATTTCCCTGATAAGCTTATTGGTCGATGACTATGACGAAGCGATCGCCTTCTACGTTCATAAGCTTGGCTTTGTGCTCCTCGAAGATACCGTTTTAAGCGAAACCAAACGCTGGGTACGTATCGCGCCGAGTGGTGCGGCTGAATGCTGTTTGCTGCTCGCAAAGGCCAGCACGGAAGAACAGCGGGCGTGTATAGGCCATCAGACTGGCGGACGGGTCTTTCTGTTTCTGAACACGGATGATTTTTGGCGCGACTACCAAAACTTGGTTGCAAATGGTGTTCAAATAATCCGGCAACCGTCAGAAGAGAATTATGGGACGGTGGCAGTCTTTGCCGACCTCTACGGCAATCTGTGGGATTTGATCGAAACAAAAAATTAATCTGCGCTCACTTTTCGCTGGCCAAATTGTATTTTCAACAATCATTAGCCGAGCGCGGCCAAACAAATCTTAAATTCGGATACAACGATCTTCAACTGATGAAATCACAAAAATGCCTTCTGGTAATCGATATGCAAAAGGGCTCATTTACGCCCGACACGCCCCGGTATGAAACGGATGCGATTATCCAAAAAATCAACTCACTTGCAGCAATGTTCCGGAGAAACTCATGGCTTGTTGCGTTTGTGCAGCACAATGGAAGCGCGATGGACGAGTTTATACCCAATACTCCCGATTGGGAATTACTGGACGATTTGAAGGTTTATGAACAGGATTTGATGGTTGAGAAATTCGCAAATGACGTATTTTACAATACCAGCCTTGAAGCTAAGTTGAAAGAGCTAAATATAAACGAACTTGTAATAACAGGCTGTGCAACAGATTTCTGTGTAGAATCCACAATCCAATCAGCGCTTGTGAAAGACTTTGATATTTTGGTGGTAGAAGACGGCCATACTACGGGAATCCGCCCGTTCATGGACGCAGAACAAGTCATCAACCATTATAATTGGGTGTGGAAAAACATGACACCAACAAAGGGGAAAATCGAGGTTAGGCCGTACTCAACTGTTATGACATTGCACGAGCAAGAAATCGACCAGTCTTAATGCAAATGGACAAATCAAACGGATACGAAGCCAATGCGGCGACATTCATTCGCTGTCGCTCGAAGGGCATTGATGGAGTCGGCGCGTCATCCGTTCGGCATTGGGCAAGGTCACTGCCGCCGAATGCGACAGTTCTGGATGTGGGTTGTGGAGCAGGCGACCCGATTTCGAGGGCATTGATAGATGAAGGCCTGATCGTTTATGGGATTGATGCCTCACCTTCAATGGTTCAAATCTTCAAGCAGAACTTCCCGGATAGTCCCGTTGTCTGTGAAGCTGCAGAAGATTCGTCGTTCTTCAACCGGCAATTCGATGCCGTCATTGCCTGGGGGCTACTGTTCCTTTTGCCGGAAGAAACACAGAAAGTTGTGATTCAAAACATGGCAAATGCACTGTACGCCGGCGGAAAGCTGTTATTTACGGCACCCGCTAGAAGAATGGAATGGGAAGATGCCATTACAGCTGTGGAATCGGTATCGCTTGGTGCGGAGAAATACAAAGCGTTGCTAGTTGCATCAGGATTGTTGCTTATTGAGGAATTTGAAGACGAGGGAGAGAACCACTACTATCATGCGGTTCGAGACTAATCGCAATGAAAGTCTTGACTTCGTCTCAATCATCCTGATGTCACCTTCTAGCTAATCAACTAAACCAACAAGCTCTTTTTCTGAATGCGGTAGAACATTGCCGCCGCTTTTCTGTGGTTTTACTTGAGATAAAATGGATTCCAGTAACGGCAACATGGAATTTAAACCGCCTGTTTTAATCATGAAATTCCAGAGTGGTTCAAACTTTTTCCAGCCTCCGGTATACAAAAAATGCTTGCCAATATGCTTTACGGAATCATGGTACAGGCTGGACTTCACAATATTTTGCCAACTATAAAATGTATTATATGCCCACCAATACCCTGCTTCAAGTTCTTGCGCAGTCAGGGTTTTGGTTTTATAAACTACGTGCCGCGTGTCGTAGCGATCCCAGTCACGTGTGAGGATCCTGCCGTCAACCTCCATACTTCTGTATAATGCCGTACCGGGATAAGGTGTCAAAATATGGTAGGTGGCCGTAGTAATGCCGTGGTTTACTCCCCAGTCCACGGTTCGCTTGAAAACATCACCGTCATCGTCGTCCAGCCCAAAAACAAAACTTCCGTTGATCATAATGCCAAGGGAATGCAGCCGGTCTACGGCCTTAGTGTAGTCTTTTTCAAGATTTTGCTTTTTGTTACTTTGTTTCAGATTTTTTGAAGAGAAGGTTTCGAAGCCAACGAAAAGGCTGCGTAAGCCTGCATCGGCTGCCTTCTCGATCAAGTTTCCCCTTAAAATCGCATCTACGGTCGAGGCGCCCTGAAAAACACGGTTCATCCCGCGCATACCTTCAAAAAGTGATTCGGCAAACTTCGCATTCCCTAGAAGGTGGTCATCCAGAAAATATAAATGTCGGCCCGGTAACCGGTTAATTTCAGCAAGCGCTTCATCGACCAACTGGGTATAAAAAGTCTTTCCACCTTCAAAAAAGGCATCTTTGTAACAAAAATTACAATGATGCGGGCAGCCCCGGGTAACGACAATCGAGTTGGGCACCAGGTACAGATGGCGCTTGATCAAGTCACGCCGGATGGGTGGGATGCCAGCCAGGGTGCGGTTGTCGGAAGTATATACCCGTTGTGGCGCACGTTTCTTGAAATCCGCAAGGAACCGCGGGAACGTGTCTTCACCCGGACCAATGAAGATGCTGTCAGCATGCGCCAATGCCTCGTCCGGAAGCGATGTTACATGCAAGCCGCCCAGGATCACATAACAGCCCTTCCGCCGGTAATGATCCGCAATACGATACGCCCGGAACGCATTGGTAATGTACACCTGTATCATCACCAGGTCAGGAGCATCATCCAGCCGGAGCTGCTCTACATGCTGGTCCTGCAGGTCGATCTCATCGTCGGACGACAGGAACGCAGCCAGCGTCGCCAGCCCCAGAGGCGGAAAAAGGGTATATTTGATTGGCCTCCACAGGGGGCTTTCAGCTTCGGTTAATGCCGGCAGGATCATCTTTATCTTCATTACTTACAATATTAAAAGTACTTTGTATTGCAAAGTAAATGAAAGATCGTGAAGAAACAACAAGACGCTTATTCTTCTATGCCGCCTGGTGCAATTTTAGTTGAGTTTTTTAACAGGATGAATGTTATACACATCGGCAATACCCTAAGTCCAACTCCCAAGAAGAACTGTCGTGCATTGACACAAATAAAATAAAAAAGGACTGTCGCCAGCAGTCCTTCAATTCCTAAGCTTTCGCTCCCATCTTCTCGAAGCCTTCCCAAAGCACCTTCAAATCAAAAAGTGCCGACTTTTCTTCCGCATCAAACGGAATATCCGAATGATAAAGCGCCAGATCGTGGATCATTTTGAGCGAATGCGCCAGCTCCTTACAGCCCTGACATTCTACAAGATACCAAAACTCGGCTTGGGATTCCGTCAGCGGAGCGCGGACATTTGATGCGTGACGGGCATCATTCGTTGGGTTGACTGGGTTTTCGTTCGAGTCAGCTCCTGAACCATCTAGAGTTTGCATTTGGCAATGGTTTTGAAAAAGTGGAAAAAAGGAGAGGTCACCGCAAACTCTAACGAAGAATACTTCGGCCAGGTCTCGGGACTTGCACCCGTATGCCTCTCCAAGGCCGTTTAGGCCTGGCTTTCTTTAAATTAATCATACGTATTCTACTAAGAGCTTGCGGGGCAAATATAAGGGAAAATTTGGATGGGTAAGTAGAGGAATGAACTAACGGTTTACCAGCTAAGCGTTAATCACAGGAATGATGCTTTCAAAACTAATTATAGATTGGTTGAGTGGGCTCACGAGAAGATAGTGAACAACCAATAAATGACGGTAAGGCGGTCAGGTCACAAGATGTCTTCACCTGTCAGGCTGGCAGTAGAAGATCAGTTCCAATCAGTACATTAGTAATGACTAAATATTTATGAGTGTCTTCAGATCCACATTATACATATTATTTTTTAGATAGTTAATCCACTCACGAAGCCTAATCACTTCAACATTATTAATTTTTACTAGCTTTTTAAAAAGAAGCTTGAATTTCACATCGTCTTTACTGGTGACCTTCTTTGATACTTTTCTCAATCCGTTTAAATCTTCTGGCAAGTCAAAATCTTTCAAAGATATCCCGCTATCCGTTGCGCATTTCATGATAAATCGCTCCATCGCAGGGCAAATCTGGATTATATAATGATTTTTGTTTGGGTGTTTGTGCAAAACTAGCGATCCGTCTTGGTGAACAATATCAAATTCTTTTAGATAGTCAACTTCTACTTTGTCTTTATCAATAATACCAACAGCAAAATCATTTCCATATTTTTCTCTCATTACCTTTGTAACAGTACCGCATCCTTTTTGGTGATTATAGTGATCTCTCGGAGGTGATATAGTTTCAATCAAGTTAGTGTCAACAAAGCACTCTGGGATAACGAAGTGATCCATTATATAAAGCTTTCACTGTTAGTAAATAAGTCAACCCCATGTTGAAAAATATCGTGTAACTCCTTACTCTCCAATTTCTTCAATTTAGTTTCGAACTGATCATAGTGGACTACAAATACAGCAAGCTCTTCACGACCATTTTCTAATAAGTCGTTTAAAATGTAAGGACTATGTGTTGCAACAAAAAACTGGCAATCCGATTTATAAATCATCTCCTGGGTAATATGAGTCATGTATGGAGGAAATGAATGTGCTTCCGGCTCTTCGAATAAAAGTATACTGTCAGAATTTGATTCAATCGCCGCTTTATAAAATATAATTCTTTGTAAAGTGTCCGCTATTGAGTTATATGGTATCAGAAATATATCATCATCGTGAGGTCTTATTATTTTAATAGATTGGCTTGCCTTATCGAATGCAACTTTAAGCTTATATTCGGAAAATAGATCTAAAACATCTTTCTTCAAAGTATCATAATCCTCAATGATAGAAAGTAAGTTATATCCAAATGGAGGAATTAAATATTTCGAATGAGATTTTCTATATTGTATATCGTGCTTGAAATTATATCGTTTTATAGGCGGTTCAAAATAATCGTAATTGCTAATTCCCTTAACAATTAGTTTACTATCAATTTTAATGTCATCAAAGACATTATCCCGAAAATCGATCCGAGAGGTAAGTCCTTCCTTCGGATTGTAGAACATTAAACATTCACCAATATTCGTTTTGATTCTGACGTCAAGGTTTGTATTCCCGTCGTAAAATAACTCTCCTTCATTTTCCATCCTTATCAAAGTGGACAATTTTTTTGATTTGTTTTCTTTGAGATATGGGATTGAAAATAGCGACAATGCTTCTAAAATATTCGACTTACCCACATTGGGTCTCCCGATAAATAGATTTATTCTTTTGCAACCTTGGATGTCACAGAATTTTAGGGACTTGAAATTTTCAATTAATATATTATCAATAAACTTTGCCATGTCGTATCGAAAAAAAAATGAAATTCATTAAGTCTGGTGGTGTGTGCGTGCCAATTATAATGGCTTGCGACTCATGGTTTCGACCCTCTAAGATTGCATTACAAATCCAGAACAGGTGAGTACATGAATCATTGTAAAGCTATACTTTTTTTATATAACAGTACTCCAATGGTTTGTTGTAATGATGACTATGCGATATTTATTCAAACTCAATACAACAACCCAAACATCCAAAGCGGCACCTTCGAACCATACCCAACTTCAATTCCATCCGCCGCCACATAGGCATTTTCCAGACCGGCAAGCTGTTGTCGTGACTTATTGGATCCGCCAACTTCAATTGTGATTTGGCGGTCGAGTTTGAAATCTCCCTTCTCGGTATACTCTACTTTATGAAGAGGATGTACCTGGCTTAGAAAAAAGCTTTCGCGCAGAGTTCCGATATCAGGTCTGCTCTGGTGCAGCGCGTATTGAAGATTGGGGTGACTCAGATATACCTTTTCCGGCTTTTGCAGCCTGGTAATGCCGAAGCTATCCCGACGTAAGAGCATCAAAATGCCCAGCTCTTCAAGATAATGCATATACTCCACCACCAAAGCCCGACTGGTATTAAGTGTTTCGCTTAACTTGCTTACATTCGGTTTCAACGGAACGCTTTCAGCCAACACCACAAGCAATTGTTTTAGTTTATCAACTGACGCGTAACTGATGCCGTAAACGGCAGGCAAATCCAGTTCCAAACTGAGCTGAATCGTCTCGGTAAGCTTTTGGGCATACACGTCTCGGTTTTCCAGGAAATAGGGATAGTAACCGTGTTTCAGATAGTTATTCCAGTGTGCCAGAGGTTTGATAGTCTGCGTAAGATCGAGTGCAAGTTGGGTGTGCCCGCTCAGAAGATCTGACAGCGATATGGCTGGCCAGGAAACGATATTTTGAATCTGGAGAAATTCCCGAAAAGAAAGACCGTGCAAATGGTACATCACGGCGCGTCGGCTCAAGTCGCCTTTACTGCGCTCTAAATGCATAATGGATGAGCCGGTAAACACAATTCGCAGATCCGGAAAATCGTCGTAAAGGTTTTTAATTTCCTGTGACCAGTTGGCATAACGATGGACTTCGTCCAGAACGAGCAACTTTCCGCCAGTTTTCACGAATGTTTCCCCCAGCTCGTACAAGCGATGCGCGCTGAAATAGAGATCATCCAAACTTACATACAATGTTTGCCCGGACGAGAATGGTGCTTGCTTCAAATATTGAAGTACCAGCGTTGTTTTGCCGGCTCCCCGTGCGCCTTTGATTCCAATCAGCCGATTGTGGTCCCAATCAATCTGATGAACGATATCGCGCACGAACTTGGTAGACGTACGCTGCAACTTGGCCAGATATTTTGTGAAAACAGCTTCCAAAGTGTTATTTGTAAGTTACAAAAATAGTAAGTTTTTGTAATGTGCAAATAACACTTTGATCTTTTATTGAGTTAACCCTTTACTTCGCCAATTGCAAATCCGCAATACTCTTAATCCGATTCCTTTCCAAAAACGCATCAATAGTCTCAAAATGCTCAATTACCCTTTTATCCTTAAACTCAAAAACCTTCTGAGACAGCCCTTGCAAAAAGTCACGATCGTGAGATACCAGCACCAGCGTTCCGTCAAAGTTTCTGAGTGCCTCTTTCAAAACATCCTTGGACTTTAAATCCAAATGGTTCGTAGGTTCATCGAGAATCAATAGGTTTACAGGTTCCAGGAGCAACTTCACCATGGCGAGGCGCGTTTTTTCTCCGCCTGACAGTACACTTACTTTCTTGTCGATATCCTCACCTTGAAACATGAAGGCTCCCAAAATATTCTTGATCTGGGTTCTTACATCTCCTTCTGCGACTTCGTCCACTGTTTGAAAAATGGTCAGATTTGGGTCTAATAAGGCTGCCTGGTTTTGGGCGAAATAGCCGACCTTGACATTGTGCCCGAGCTGGCAGGTTCCTTCGACATCGATCTGGCCCATGATGGCCTTGATCATTGTAGATTTACCTTCACCATTCCGGCCCACAAACGATACCTTTTCGCCTCTTGAAATGGTCATGCTTGCGTTTTTGAACACAACCTGATCACCGTAGGATTTGGAAACATCTTTTACAGTCACCGGATAATCGCCCGACCTTGGCGAAGGTGGAAAACGCAGTTTTAGGGCTGAGTTGTCGATCTCATCGATTTCAATGATTTCGAGCTTTTCGAGCATGCGTTCGCGGGAGGAAACCTGGTTGGTTTTGGAGTATGTGCCGCGGAAGCGTTCGATAAATTGCATGTTATCAGCAATCATTTTCTGCTGTTCCTGATACGCCTTCACCTGGTGTGACCTGCGCTCTTCACGCAATACCAGGTAATGCGAATAGTTTGCTTTATAGTCAAAAATCCGTCCCATAGTCACTTCAATGGTGCGGTTGGTAATGTTGTCGATGAAGGCACGGTCGTGGGAAATGACCATTACTGCATTGGATTTATTGACCAAAAAATCTTCCAGCCACATCACGGATTCAATGTCAATGTGGTTGGTAGGCTCATCCAGCAAAATAAGGTCTGGCTTTTGCAACAGTATTTTGGCAAGCTCAATGCGCATACGCCAGCCTCCACTGAATTCCTTGGTTTGCCGCTGAAAATCTTCCGGCCTGAATCCCAATCCTTTCAAGGCTTTCTCCACTTCCGCGTCATAATTGACTTCTTCGAGCTGGTAATATTTTTCACCTATTTCGGTAACCTGTTCGATGATGGCCATGTATTCATCGCTCTCGTAATCGGTGCGGGTTTCGAGCGCGAGATTCAGTTTTTCCATTTCGGCACGCATTTCAAAAACCTGCTTGAATGCTTTGGCCGCTTCTTCGAAAACAGTACAGTTATCTTCGGTGAGTAAATGTTGCGGCAAATAAGCGATCACGGCGTCCTTCGGTGCACGTACATGCCCGCGATTGGCTTTTTGTTCACCAGCAATAATTTTCATCATGGTGGATTTCCCCGCTCCATTTTTACCCATCAGGGCAATTTTATCGGTAGGATTAATAACGAAGGAAACTTCGCTAAAAAGGACAGATCCGCTAAATTCAACGGCCAAATTCTCAACTGTAATCATCTTCTCATTTTTTGAAGCCGCAAAGCTACGATGATACGATTATTGATCAACAGTATTGAATCAATTGTTAATCAGGAGCGTTTTAAAATAAGGACACAACTTCCTACTTAACTATTTTACAAGCAGATAACCAACTAAAATATATGGACTTACGTACGACATTATCAGTAAATGAAACCTTTATGGAAATGCTGAAAGATTGCAAAAACCGTGGAGCAAAAGCAGAAATGATCCTGGACATCAACGGACTGGAACGGGCTGAGGGAGTTATTAAGGAAATTCACGTGGACGATCCAAATCCTTACATTGAGCTCGAAGACGGGAGAAAGATTGTAGAAAAAACAATCGCCGCACTTAATGGACTTTTCCGCCCAGAGTATGCAGGATGTTAACAGAGTGGTTGGGTTGCTTTTGCTTGGCGTGCGGAGTGACATCTGATACAGAATATTGTGATCCAACATCTGAATGCAAATGGACAAATCAAACGGATACGAGGACAACGTGGCGACATTCATTCTCCGTCGCTGTCAGGGCTCGATTCAGGGCGCGATAGAGTACTCCAAAACCAGCAAAAAATCCACCCTTGCCCTCCATGTGGCGCCGCTCAACAAAAAAGGCCCTGATTTTTCAAGACCTTTTTTGTGTTCAGAAAGCAATGCAATGCTGAAAATCGCATAAGTTCCAAACAAGACAACAACCTACTCATCCTCCCCTTTCTTCCCTTCCACAGGCTCCATCATCTTGTGCATGGTTGCGGCCACAGCGGTGTCCGGCATGATGTGGCTTGATGCGACCATTGCTTTATTCATCAGTCCCGACACGATTTTGTCATCGCCGGACATGAGGGCTTCGTATCCGTCTTTTGCCACCTTTGCGGGATCGGCGAGCGGGCCTTCTTTCACCATTCTGGCGTCCTCCTGCTCGGCTTTGCGGAAGAAGTCGGTATCCGTGACGCCGGGAAGCAATGCCGTGATCGTAACATTGGTTTCTTTGACCTCATTGCGGATTGCTTCTGTAAAGGATGTAACAAATGCCTTGGTGGCATGATACACAGCCTGCAACGGTCCGGGCAGCTCGCCGCCGATGGAGGAGACGTTCAAAATCTTTCCCTCATTCCGGGCAACCATTTCTTTCAGGAAAAATTTCGTGAGAACGACATAGGCGCCAATGTTCAGCTGGATGATGTCGAGCTCCCGGTTAATATCCGTTTCGATAAATTCGCCATACTGCCCCTGCCCGGCATCATTGACCAGCACATTAACAACGATCCCGCGACGCTTCACTTCTTCATAGACCTCAAAAGGTGCTTCTCTGCGGAACATATCACTCGCAATCGGGACAACTTCCACACCATATTGTCCGCTCAGCGCAGAGGCGGTGCTTTCCAGTTCGTCCTGGCTGCGGGCCACGATCACCAGATTGTATTTATCCTGTGCAAAAAGGCGGGCAAGTTCGAGCCCGATTCCGCTCGTTGCGCCGGTAACAAGGGCATATTGTTGGTTTGACATAATTGTATTTGAATTTAGTGTTTAAAGGAATGTCTTCAAGTGCGGCAGCAGCAAACGGCGTCGGGCTTATAAAAAGCCTGCCAAAGACGTCAGTAAATGATGTTGGAAATGAATCAGTTACTTATGATGCTGGCCTAATGCTGAGTTTTTAACAGGGTTAATCCCAAAAATTTCAACAATCACCCCAAGTCCAACTCCCACACTATAACAAAGCAAATCGCTCCATACGAATGTAAAACCGAGTATTAATCCTCCCAGTGGCATATTTCGGATGCCATCAATCCAAGGCGCATGATAAATCTGACTGAGTTCAATGCATACCGAAAATCCGAGCGCTGCCGCAGCCACCTTCCAGGTTAGCCATTTATAAAAAATAAAAGCCAAGCCGAAAAACACCATCATTGCCCATAACACATCACCCACATAAAGCTTAATGAATGAATAATCCCCAAGCAGACGCCGCGACAAAAAACCAGTGAGCATCACACCGGCAGTAAGTGACCCGTAAATTGCCCGGTTCCTGTAATAAACCGGTGAAGAAGAATTCTTTCGCATTGAATGCGTAAAACAAAAAAGGACTGTCGCCAACAGTCCTCAAACTACTAAACCTTTTCCCCCATCTTCTCGAAGCCCTCCCAAAGCACCTTCAAATCAAAAAGCGCAGACTTTTCGGCCGTATCAAACGGAATATCCGAATGATAAAGCGCCAGATCGTGGACCATTTTGAGCGAATGCGCCAGATCCTTGCAGCCCTGACATTCTACGAGATACCAAAACTCGGCTTGGGATTGCGTCAGCGGGGTGCCGACATTTGATGCGTGACGGGCATCATTCGTTGGGTTGACTGAATGTGAATTCGAGTCGACACTTTCTTCATTCGTTAAAGTTTGCATTTGACCACGAAAAAAAGAGTGAGAAATAAGGAGAGGTCACCGCAAACTTTAACGAATGAAACTACATCGGTCAGGTCTCGGGACTCGCACCCGTATGCCTCTCCAGGACCATTTTGGTCTGACATTTGAAAATAGCTTCATGAAAAATTTATTAAAGTTTGCGGGGCAAATATAGGGCATTTTTAACATTCAGCGCTTCAAAAGTAAGATTCAGAAATCGGCGGCCTAACCAAGTTGACCATCCAACTTAAAGTATACGCACTTCAACCGTCACTCAATTATTTTATTATTTATTAGATTTGTTACAAGGTCGCTCTTGGAGTGGCCTTTTTATTTTGTAATAAGTGAGCATAATCTATTAGTGGAATGACCATAGACGAAAAAAAAACATTCAACATATTCTGCGACGAGAGTACCCATTTGCCTCATGACAAAATGCCCTACATGATCATTGGATATGTTCAAGTGGCTTCCAACGATATTAAGCGATATAAAAACGAATTGCGTGAATTGCGGGCCAGGCATTCGAAAAAAGGAGAATCGAAATGGAGCAAGGTTTCGTATGCGGAGCTAGCATATTATGAGGATCTCTTGCATTATTTCTTTGACTCATCTATGTGTTTTAGAGCGGTTATAGTGGATAAGTCACAGATAGACGAAGCTCGGCCAGATTTTACTTATGATGATTTTTATTTTCGGATGTACTATCAATTATTACATCACAAGATGAATATGGCCTACAATTACAATGTCTACTGTGATATAAAGGATACAAAGAGTCATAAAAAATTAGCCCGATTGAAAGACATGCTCCACTGGAACGCTTCAATCAAAAATTTTCAATTTATCCGTTCACATGAAAGCTCCTTTATGCAATTAACGGATGTAATTATGGGAGCTATCAACTACAAACTGAGAGACAAGAGTGCTGTACTTGCAAAGAATAAATTGATAGAAATTATAGAGGCAAGATGTGTTTCACCAATTACGCGGTCGACACCAAAAAGTGAAAGTAAGTTTAATTTGTTCTATATCGACCTAAAATAGAATGCCGCACAATCTATTGAAAATATTTAATCATTTGTTGGAAATTGGTCATCTAACAGAACATCAAAGAATTGAATCGCTTCGAAGAGTATTTGAACGAGACTTTGACGACACGCTGAATTTCAGAACCAAACTGATACGACCTATAAAAAAAGACGGGCAGCACACTGTTGACGCAACGTTTCGACATTTAATAACCAGAGACGATTACGACGAAAAGGGGAAGAAATTAGGAAGAAGTTTCGAGATGGCAAGATCGTTAAGACTTCACTGGATTAAACATCACTTACTTGAAAGTAGTCCAGCAGCAATTGAGATATTTAGTTTTCAGGATAGAGTAGATGGTCGTGACAGAGTTAGAACTTACATCTACGACCATGAAAACAAATATGTAATTATCCTCGAACCCCAGAAATCCAAGTTAGATTACTATATCATAACTGCATACCATCTGAATGAACCCGGTGGCGAAAAGCAAATCAAGAATAAACTTAAAAATAGACTTCCTGATATACATTAAACCGCAAGACCCGGTACATGTCGTGATGTATCGGGCCTCGAAACTCCTTTCTCCTAGTATGGCAGAATGAGCGATTCAAAGGTAGTTATAAAAAATCTAAAAACGCAATATTGCCAAATATAATTCTGCTCATTTTGTTAAAACTAAGCCTTCCGGCCAACAGTCAATAGAAAATTCAGAAAAACGGTGACTTAGCTAGAAGAAGTTTCGTTTTGGCTAATAATTGCCGCAAGACTTAAAGAAGTAGTCTTCTCCGATCTCTGTTTTCCAACTCATCAGACTTAGCAGCATTCCAAGCTTGAAACTTCCTAAACGCCTGCCTCTTCCACATTTGCTGCCCATTCATTAACCTAAGCTTCTGTTTCGGCTGAGATGGTGAAGATTACTTGGTTGCCTTTGCTTAGGTCGGCTAACTCGCCTTTCACGCCGTTTTCTTTCAGAATGTCATCCTTGAAAAAGTGGATCACGAAACCTTCGTCGCCGAATATAAAGCTGGCGAGCTCGTCGCTTTCGTGGCAGGAGTTCTTTTTGATTACTTGCGTGAGGCAGCTGGATTGCGCCCATATTATATTTAAAAAAATCCCAAGTGAGCACCTAGCAACGCATCCATTCGGCATACATCTCTATGGTATAATCAACTTCCCATGCTTCGCAGGGCCAAACTTCTCGTATTTGTATTTAATCATTTGTCTCCATCCCTAATCCACTAACATTTACTATTTTTCCCTGACAAATGTCTTAAAATTGCCTTTACAAGTTTCGATGAACAGCGTGTCGGGATGGGTTTGTGTGACATTCAATTCCGGGCATGCTGCGCAGAGTGAGTAAGCGCACGCCGGGTCCAGGACAGCAGGCTTATCAGGTTTGGGCTTGAACTCGCGGCCATTCAGAAAGTACTGTGAGGGAAGGCAGCAGGGAACATATCCGCTTTCGTTTAAAAGAACGCCATCGTACCTAAATTCGTAGACCCAGGAATTTTGTTTTGGCACGGGTTCTATAATTGTCGAATCCCCGCGAACCTGCCGCTGATCGATCACCCGCCATTTCCCAACGATCGGGGTGATCTCGCGCAATGGAATGGGATTATTTTCTTTCCTGCATCCCGCAAATGCAAGTAGTATTAAAATGGATAGTAAAAACCTGGTCATAGCTTATTGTTTTAAACAATCAAGACAACCATTTGGCCATTTACGTTGTAACAGAAAGGTGACAAATTCGATAGCTATTTGCCGGGTGACATCATAGCCAAACTCAGGAACCAAACTCCCGCCAACCACGTACATCTAACAATGAATACCCTAAAAACCACTCAAACCGTCTCCGTACATTCCCTGGAACAAGACCCGGTACTGCCTGGGAAAATGTTTAGCATGAGGCATTTCGAGGGGGTGCGTCCGCATCAGTCGGAGCTGCTCGTGCCGCACAGGAAGGACTATTATCTGTTTGTATTTGCCCGTCGGGGTGGTTCCCGGCATTGGGTTGATATGACGCCTTATGATACCAGGGACAACACATTTTATTTCTTCGGGCCGAACCAGGTAATTGTAAAAGAGGAGCCGAAAGATATGTGGGGCACGGCATTCGCATTCGACAAGGAATTCCTCGCATTGCACGACAATGCCTCGCTGGCCCGGCTGCCGATCGTTCGCAACGAGCAGAATTCGCATGAATTGGTGTTATCGGAAGCCGACGTCGCATTCACCGAGGATATGTTGGCAAAAATCCAGAAAGAGTACGACGAGCCTGGCGAGTGGCAGCAGAGGATGATCACGGCGTATCTGACGCTCCTGCTTACCTACCTGAGCAGGTTGTACAGCGAGCAGTATGAAAGCATTTCGTCCTCAACCGATAAGTCTTTGTTGAAAAAATATCGGACAGCGATTGATGAGAATTTCCGCGAAATACACCAGGTAAGCGAATATGCGGCATTGCTCTATGTGTCGCCCGGGCATTTGAGGGAGGTCGTAAAAGGCCAGAGCGGGAAGCCGGCTATCGCGCATATCCAGGAGCGAATGGTGCTCGAAGCGCGGCGGATGCTGTTCCACACCGAATATTCATTAAAAGAAATCGGTTTCGACCTCGGTTTTTCGGACGCTTCCTATTTCAGCCGGTTCTTTAAAAGGGAAGTCGGCATGACACCAGCCGAGTACCGCGCGCTCACCCGCGAAATGTACCAGTGATGCTGCGCAATGTATATCATCTGACGGTGCGGGACAATCTAATTTTGTCCCAACAAAAAACAGATGAACTATGAAAACCGCATTGATCACAGGTGCCAACAAAAGCATTGGCTTCCAAACCGCCCGCCAATTGTTACAAATGGGCTACTTTATATACCTCGGCAGCCGCGATCGGCAAAAAGGCGAGCAGGCAGCGGAACAGCTGAAATCAGAAGGATATGACCAGGTCGAAGCCATTGTCATCGACGTCGATAACCCGGATTCCATTAAAGCCGCACGCCAGACTTTGGGCAGTAAAATCAAATCGCTGGATGTGCTGATTAATAATGCAGGGATCAGCGGAAGCTTCCCTCAAACAGCTGCTGAGTCAGATACTGACAATTTTCGCCAGGTATTCGAGACCAATTTTTTCGGCGCGATTGAAACAACACAGGCTTTTCTGGACCTGCTCAAAAATTCTTCGGAGCCTCGGATTGTCAACGTAACCTCTGGATTGGGGTCACTTACCCTGCACAATGATCCTGATTGGAAGTACTATCACGTCAAAGGTGCGGTTTACACATCTTCCAAAGCTGCATTGAACGCCTACACGATCGTACTGGCTTACGAGCTGCGCGACACGGCTTTCAAAGTAAACGTGGTAGATCCTGGTTACACCGCCACAGACTTCAACCATCACAGCGGACCGGGAACCGTTGAAGACGCAGCAGCCCGATTGGTAAAAGCGGCGACATTAGGATCTGATGGGCCGACAAGTCAGTTTTTTAGTGATGACAACGCGCCGGAAACAGGAATTAGTCCCTGGTAATCGGCTCCATTTATTTCCCTTCTGTCACCTGCCGAATTACCCGGAGCCAGTTTAAGCCAAGTATCTTTTTGATCCGCTGATCAGTGTAGCCCAGCTTTTGCATGGCCATAGTAATCTGCGGAAAGTCACTGATGTCTTTGATCTCACGTGGCAATTCCGGGCCGCCGTCCAGATCGGAACCCAGCGCAATGTGATCCTCGCCAACGAGTTTTACGCCGTAATCAATTACTTTGGCCAGCTGGTCCACATGCATCCAGTACTCATCCGGAATGGTCCCTTTGAATGTAAATGGAAGCTCGCGTGCAAACTCTTTGTCCACATCCTCAATGGTTTGCGTGGTAACCTGGGATGTGAGGATCCGCGGTATTTTAGGCTGCGGACTGGGCTGCACTTTAATCGGATTGTTTGCTTTCTGCCATGCCCAATATTTTGGATTGTTGAAAAGGCTGCCAAAATGCACGCCGATCACACCGCCTTTTGCGGCGATTGCTTTCGCAGCTTCGTCGGTAATGCACCGGGGATGATCCACAATTTTATGAAAACCGCCGTGGCTATAAATCACGGGATGACGGCTGGCTGCAACCGACTGCATAATGGCGTCGTTGGACGCGTGGGCCACATTGATGATCATCCCAAGATCGTTCATTTCTTTGATCACCGCCTTTCCGTGCTCATTAATACCGCCCCAGGTGTACACATCGTTGCAGGCATCGATAAATGCATTTGTGGTACTGTGAGCGGTCAGCTGCATCGAGCGCAGGCCGAGCTTGTAAAGCGAGCGCAGCAAATCAAGATCACCATAAAGGTCATAACCACCTTCCAGATCCAGGAAGGCGGCCATTTTACCTTTTTTATTAATCCTTTGAATATCCGAAGCCGTGAGTGCCAGCTCGATCATCGCATGATTCTTTTTGATCTGGTCCAAGGCAAGGTTTACCACACGGAATGTATTCTTGGTTTCGAACCTTCCCGGATAATAATTCTCAGGCGTGTAAACCGAGAAGAACATCGCATCCAGTCCGCCTTCTTTTGCACGTGGCAGATCGACAGTCCCATCCGGATAACGCTGCCCGATATCCGTTTTCATCACCAGCTCGCGGCTCATGACATGCGTATGCCCATCCATCACAAATGCATCACGATGCAGGTCGGGTAAGGGTTTATTTCCAGAAACAGGAACGGATAAAAGGGATTGTTTTGAAATAATAGTACCGGCAACCGGCAAAAGGGTCAGGGATTTTAGAACGTCTCTGCGTTTCATTCGCTATTTATCGTCGTAAGATTTGTGTTTTGTGTCAATGTAAATAATGATTGAAGATTCAATCATTCAGCAAAACCCCGCATATAGGGAACATTGGGTGGACGTTCTCCTTTACTAAATTGCGCTCCTCGCGTCGAGCGGTATTTGATATTCATAAACGGCGTTTCAATGCGGCGTCCGACGGCGGAATACTTGCCGTTTTCCCAGTTTGATTCCATATTGTACGCAGTTATCCCGGTCGACAAAAGCAGCCTTTCTGCGTTAAATGGCTCTTTTCCGGTTACCATCAGTTCGGTGATCCAGTGTGGCTGTGAGTTGGAAGCGTGGTACTGCGAAAATGGCCCTGGCCAGTCCAGCATTGAAATGACCGCCGGGTCTTTTTGCCCTGCGATTTCACCGGCATAAGTCCAGCCCACGCCCTGGCCGGAATATATCGCCGCTTTTGTCCCATCATTATACTCGACAATGCAGACATTCGGTTTGGCGATTTCCTGAAAGTGTCCCTGTTTCAGATCAAATTTCGCGCGCACGGATTCAAGCAGCTTGCTCGCCCAGGGATTTTTTTCGGTCCACTTCCATGTTTCAGGACCTCGAATGCATTGCACCGACCTGACGCCCGTTTCACCTCCCTTGCGGCGTTCCACAAATGCCTGCAGAACGTCCACACAATGGAAAAGTGCTCCTTCATCAGAAGCGCCACCAATCACGACCGATGCTTTTATAGGTGTATCAATATCCAGTTCAATCTCGGGCTTGCGGAAGTAGACCGGTATGGAAGAACCGCCGGATAATGGGAAGTTTAGTTCGCGCGATTTATCAAACATCCATTTGGCTTCATCCCAACTGTATGAAAGGTGCTTATCATTAAAAACCGGCACGGAACGCTTACTCTGCTCGAAAACGCGTATCACTTTTTCGTAGATCCACCACCGCGGCAGGAGCCACTGTCCTTTGAGATTGGTCGGGTATTCGCCATGCTCCCCGACGATCACAACGCCATCCACTGCAAGTTCTTTCCCACCAAGTGTGACGGCTTCACCGACTGTTTTAAAAATCGGAATGTTTTTCGATTTGCATATTTTCTGTCCCAATCCGCTCGTTTCGAACTGATGGATGTAAACGGACACCACGTCCACCCGAGAAGGCGTATGCGCACCCTCCCACCAATAGCCGTCCAAAAGCTTCGTTACGATCCAGTCCGCATGCGATCTTGTAGCACCCCAATAGCTGACCAGGCATGCGATACGAGGCCGTTTTTGCGCAGGCTGCGGAATAGCGCCAGCTGGAAATCCTGCCAATGCTGTTAAGCCGGCCATTCCGGTAATTCCCAGCATTTCTCGCCGGGTCAAAAGTGGGTTTAGTTCCATGGTTTGGGTTAATGGGAGTAATCTTGCCGCTTTTTCATTTGGTATAAACCTACACAATTACTAATAATAGTTTCTGCATTCCAAAGATTTTTAGACAGCCCGCGCCTCCGTGGAATGTGCTGCTACACTGCTACTTCCGCAGCAATGCGATCCGCGCTCAGACTTCTGTGCATATTTCCCCAGTCGGACATGGCCGATATAACGGATTGCATGGACAGGCCGAGTTCCGTCATTTCGTATTCAACGCGCGGCGGCACTTCCGGAAATACCATCCGTCGCACGATCCCATCACCCTCCAGTTCGCGTAGCTGGGCTACCAGCATTCTTTCGGAAATACCTTCGATCGATTTTTTGAGCTCGCCGTAGCGCATTGTGCCGTGCATAAGCCGGCACAGGATCGCAGGCTTCCAGCGGCCGCCTAACACGCCGAGTGTATAAGCCATACCGCAGCTATCGCTGATCATTTTTTCATTCAAAGCATTGGTGGATGTCTCTTTTCTCATTTCTTACTTTTTTGTTGGTACCTAACAATTTGCTGCTTGCTTACAAATATAAAGCAACCTCCGTAAGTTTGTAACGCATTAAAAACAAAATGTTCATATGAAAAAGTTAGAAAATAAAATCGCATTGGTTACCGGGGGAAGCCGGGGAATAGGCGCCGCGATTGTGCGCCGTTTGGCGGGTGACGGAGCCAAAGTTGCATTCACCTATACGCGCTCCAACGAAAAGGCGGAAGCACTCGCAGCGGAAATTACCGCCGCCGGGGGAGAGGCTTTTGCCATCGCAGCGGACAATACCAAGTCCGAAGAAGTAGTTAGTGCAGTGAACAAAACGGTCCAAAAATTCGGTGGGCTTGACATTCTGGTGAGCAATGCCGGCGTGTATATCGGGAAGGAATTTGGCGAACATACCATCGATGATTATGACCAGGTGATGGATGTAAATGTGAAAGCAGTTTATGTAGCGGCTCTTCAGGCGGTGAAGCATCTCAAAGCAGGCGGGCGGATCATTACGATCGGGAGCAATATGGCGGACAATGCGCTGGGCGCGCAGAATACATTATACGCCATGAGCAAATCGACGCTCCAAGGCTTTACCCGCGGACTAGCGCGCGACCTGGGGCCGAAGGGAATTACCGTCACCCTGGTGCAGCCCGGCCCGATCGACACCGATATGAACCCTGCCGACAGCGAGCTGGCTGATTTTGTCCGCAGCAAAATGGCGATCCCGGCTTATGGTACGGGCGACGACATTGCCGGCCTGGTATCGTTTCTGGCAAGTGAAGATGGGAAATACATTACAGGATCCTGGGTCACTATCGACGGTGGACTGAATGCCTGATTTACTCGCCCCCGAGCCAGATGTTGATCTCTTTTATTTTTTCGGGATTAAAGGGATAACGGTTATTGTAGCACCTTCTTCATCATCACGTCCGTCTGCTCATCTTCGCCGAATTTGAAAATGTGCTTATCGAAGGCGACAAAACCGTGCTTTTCATAAAATCGGATGGCTTTCCGATTTTCTTCCCAAACACCCAGCCAGAGGTATGTTTTCTGTTCGAGCCGGGCTATTTCAAATGCTTTTTCGTAGAATAGCTGACCTACTTTTTTGCCGTGATAGGCGCTTTTAACGTAAATGCGCTCGATTTCGAGGGAAGCCGGATCTTGCAGCTCCGTCTGCGCCTGACCGGCATTTAGTTTCATATATCCAACCGGATTTTCGCCAAGCCAGGCAATGAAAAACTGCGATTCCGGATTGCTGAGTTCGGCGGCCATTTTAGCGTCACCAAAATTTTCAGCCAAATATTTATCCATATCTGCTTCAGTATTGGCTTCTGCAAACGTCTCGAAGAAGGTTTCTTTACCGATTTGCTGCACCGTTGCCAGACTGTCGGCATTAGCTTTGACTATCGTGATCTGATCCATTTTTAATAATTGCTATTTATTTCAAGAGAGTTTCATCAGCACCAGCCCGGCGGTAATGAGCAAAGCAGCGGTTACCCGCATTGCATTCACAGGCTCACCGAGTATAAAAATGCCGATCAGGAACGCACCGACAGCCCCAATGCCTGTCCAGACCGTGTAGGCGGTGCTTAATGGTAAATTTCGCATTGCCAGAGCAAGCAAAGCAAAGCTCGCAATCATTGCGACAATTGTAATTGATGTGGGAATGAGCCGGGTGAAACCTTCCGACTGCTTCATGAAATAAGCCCAGACAACCTCGAGGAGGCCGGCGGCAACCAAATAAATCCAAGACATGACTTTTGACTATTAAGTGAATAAAATCACTGACCAGTAATCTTCACATCTTTAAACATAAAATCATTATCGCTGACCCTCAGTGCTTTCCCGCTGGCAGTTGTTACGTTTTTCATGTTAACTTCTTTCGTTTTAACATAAGGAAATTTCTCCTTGTAGGAGCCATCCCTCATTTGTGGGTTAAAATTCGCAAAGATGACAGGCCCCTGATAATTTTCCGGATGCTGAGAATCGTTGATGCGGAGGTTTTCAATCGTGATTTTCTCAGGCATATAGCTTGTGTAGCCGAAATCGTGCTGACCCGAATTGGACCCTCCGATAAGCGCGGCACTGATGGGTTTACCATTTGCCGGCACGAAAACACTGTTTCGGATCACCACCTCTCCCTGCCAGGTACTGCCGTAGTCGGAGCGCAGATTGATAAACGTTCTGCCACGAATGGTCGAATTTTCCACTAATAAAAGTCCGCTGCCAATGGCATTGATCCCCATGTGCCCGAGCGTCGAGTTGCGGATAGTAGCGTTGGCGACACCCTGGTGGGCGTCGAACCGGGAAAGCGTACAATTGTCGTAAAGCAGGTTTTTGCTGAAATTAGAACCGAGAATGCCCCAGTATTTACTGTCATTAATGTCATTCGTCTGGCTGCAATTCACGAAAGAAACATTGAGCGCGCGATTCACAGAAAGGTCGTAAGTGCCCATGGAAACCGGCTTATCGGCCGTGCCGATGGTGCTGTAAGTCTGGTGCCCGGTCAGAACGGAGTTTTTTACCGTTACATAGGAACAGTCCCCGATGCTGATAAAACCTCCATATGGCGCCCCGTGGTCTTCTTCACCTTTGATATAATGTTTCAATCCTTCCACAGTCACATTGGAACGCTTGATTGCGATATTACGGCTGTAATACGTGTATTTGGATTCGGCTTTATTGGCGATGGTAGTAAAATTTCCGCCGGTGATTTTTAACGGTTTCTCGTCGATGGGAAGCGCGGTGATCTCCGTTATTTTATCAAAATCCCAGATAATCGGCGCATTCATATCCACATTACCGTCTTTATCAACCACAAAAATATCCGTCTGCGAAGAACCATTATTTTGATTTAGCCCAAACCGGATGTATTGCTTCACATTAGCATTCGTCACCGTGATCAGGCACGGCCCAGGCAATGACGCATCGATTTTTTTCTGATTTCTTTTCAGTGATGCTACCGTTTCCAGCTTAAAGGGTTTGAGATCGGAACCGACCATAAAGACGGAAGCATCGCGTCTTTGGACTTCAGTATCGTCGATGATAAAGGCTGCATTGCCAAAATCGGTGTCCGTGCGGATGATTACCGTGAGATATTTTCCTCCAATGTAGTAGGTTGCTCCGGCGTCCGCTTTCACCCTGAGACTGTGCAGGTTGGCAAATGCATGCGTAGCGGCGATGGCATTTATATCATCCGTTTTTCCATCGCCCCTGGCACCGAAATCACTGTAACGGACTGTTTTGGCAGCCTTGAATTTAGAGACATCTTTCGGGGGCACATTCACGCGTAGTTCGCCTTTCTCGCCGACGGAAACGTGCATTTTTCCCTTTTCAGAAGTGATCACTACATTTTCAGCCGGGCCTTTATCCTGAGCCTCCGTAACAATTGCACAGATCAAAAAGAGGAACATCAGCGTATATTTCATCACAAGAGCTAGGTTGGTGGTCATCTACTGGAAAGAAGTTAATGAGATAACCTTACCCTTGCTCAACAGAATTTGGCGGAATAAAACTTAGGGTTTTTTTAAATAAACATCCGTGATTTTGATCCGGAAAAGCCCATTGGTAAACCGGGCTGCCGGCGGCATTATGTTGTGCAGAAACAAATCTCTGGTGTTATCCTCCGTGAAAGTAATGGCAAAACGACCTTCAACGATACCCGTAGCTTTGTCGAACTTGGTGACTCTTACCCAGCCTGGCTTTTGCCCGCGATAAACATACGAATTGAGCAGCCCACCCGCATTGCCTATGTAAGACAGGCTGGCATACTCATTTTTTAGCTTGCTGCGTTTGTTCAATCTGGCAATATTGGAGCGGCCTTTTTTTAATGGAATATTATAGATCACCAAACCTTGGGTTCGCGTACATTCAGGGTCCAGACACCCGTTACTGGTATTCGGATTCGGCCCGCCTCCCATGCCGTTATAATCAATGTCGGTATGGACCAGAAGATTAAACTGCCGGACATCCTCCATTTTTTGATCTGCTTCTTTAAGCCGCAAGACCTTTCCGGTACCGTACCACACCGAATCATTCAGGATACTCGTGACATTGAAAACACTGTTCTCCGGCAGGGACGGTTGTTTGGCACACCCCGCGCAGAAAACAAGAAAGAATATACAGCGACAAAAAGCTTTCATCTGGATTTCCCTTTGTAGCAAAAAACAAATGCCAATCTAAAACTAATTATTTAGTTATTAAATAGAAAAGGCATTTATTTCAGACTAAATACTTCCTATGCTGCCGAGCGCAGTTTCAGGAAGCGGGTTTCTGGAAATCATCTACGGCGCGCCATAACGCATTCAACAAAGAAGATGCTCCCGGGACTTATGCCCGGAAGTAACTGGTTATTTAAACATCTTAGTCAGATCGTTCAGATCAACATCGCCGTCACCATCTTTATCCAGTCCTAACTTGGCGCCGATGCCGCCGAGGTTACCGGCCAGGCCACCTCCCGACGATGCGTTGCCGCCAGTGGCATTACCGCCCGTCAAAGATCCCAGCAATCCACCCAGGTCGAGCCCGCCTGAACCTCCCTGACTGCTTTTATTTACAATTTTGCTGAGTACTATCGGGATCAGCGCCGAAGCAATGGACGCAGCGGTGCCTGCATTAATACCAAACTTTTGCATGATGTTACCCATGAAATTATTTTTGATCTGCTGCACCGCAGGGTTATTTTCTGTCTGCCCGCTTTGTACCGATTCAAACAAACTGTTACGCTGAACTGGGTCGGTCAAGCCACTCAAGCCATTCACGATGGAATTCTGCGCTTCCTGCATCACGGCCCCGTTGTGCTCATTGGGCACGGCGTCGTTCTCGACAACAGTTTGTTGCCCACTTTGTCGAATTATATCAAATAGCTCATCGAACATATCTCGTCGGTTTAAGTTGAAAGATTATAGTTGAAATGATGGTTAAACAAACCGTACCAAGACCCGTTTGCATTCACTTTCCATTACCTCACTTTCTTGACTTCGGCTCGAAGATTACCCGGGCCATGAAGCTCATGCCGGCCCGGGAATTGGCAGGAATGCCTGTTAAAAGCCCGAGGGACAGATTGGAGGCCAATACCAGTTTCATTTGCGGGCGAAAAACCGTCTGACGGCTCTCGCCGGAGAACTCATCGTTTACTTCGATACCTACGAAATTGCCGCTGGGAAGAACATAATGCATACTTGCATTGATCTGATAGAACAACTCTCTCTTTGATTCTTCCGGCGTAAATTCCCATTCAGGACCGGTATAAAGCAGGGTATTTATTCTGCTCCCCCATTTTTTAGCAACTATAAAAAACGGACTGATGGAATTTCCTTTCAGCATTCCCCGGCCATGATCGATCGAGTAAAATGAATGCGCCCGAAATTCATGCATATACCCGCCGGCCATCGACATCTGGTGTTTTTCAGAAACCAGAAAAGTGTATTGCACCGCCAGTTTCAAACCTTCCACACGGTTTCTGGGTATCTCTGCCTCTTCCCCCGCATTGGCTGATCTGTAAAAAGCAAACGGAACTTCCACTTCCAGCCCGAGCCGGTTCACAGGTGAAAATTCATATTCAACGAAAGAATGGTTGATCGTGTAATCTTTACGCCCCTCAATCCCATATCCGACATTCCACTCTTTCTCCCCTTTTCTGGCACCCAGGTCCCGGATCAGGTCCATATAAAGTGGTTCTGCATGGCGGATTTTAAGAGGTTTTGATTTCTGTGTTGAATCCGTTTGCGCACTAACTGAAAAGTTTACCGCAGCGAATAATAATGTAGTGATGATGATGTGTTTCATGCCCTTCATGTTTTTTGATACAACATTAAAGGCCAAAACCGGAAGGAATTGGGAAAGAATGGAGAGTTTAACTTATTCCGGATTTTTTACAAATACTTCCATCGAATGTTTTCCATCAAAGTCGTAACGTATCCGGAAACCATACAAATCCACAATTGCTTTCACGATCGCCAGCCCCAGGCCGGTATTGTTTTTATCCCCTGATTCTTTGTGAAAACGGCGGAATATTTTCGCGGGATCCAATGGAGCAGCCGCTCCCGAATTTGAAATTTTGAAATAATCTTCCCCAATTTCTACATCCAGCGCTCCGTTTGTGTGGTTATGCACAATCGCATTTTTCATCAGGTTAGAGATCAGCATCATCGCCAGGTCCTTTTGCATGACCACATTCAACCCGCTTTTTTCCTCCATTGAAATCACGACACCTTTATACTCGGCAAAGTCGGCGAATTCTTCTTTCAGCTGAGAAACTACCGCATTCACAGAAACAGTTTCCGTATCGCTAAACTGCCCGTTCTCGATTTTTGAAAGCAGCAAAAGGGATCTATTCAGCCGAGTGAGCCTCTCCAAAGTCTGTATCACCTGGCCGATGGTTTCCAGGTTTGCTTCCGTGAGCTCATTTTTTTCAGCGAGCAGTTCTAGCCTGTTAATACTGATCGCGATCGGGGTTTGCAGTTCATGCGACGCGTTTTCAATGAATTGCTTTTGACTGTTATAAGTCTCCAATGCATGTAACACCAGCGACGTGACCGTTTCATTCAGTACCTTAAATTCCTTCACATTGGTATCCTCCGCGTTGAAAGTCTGATGTTTCCCGAGCCGGAAATTTTTGAGCTGGTCAACCAGTTTATAAAACGGTTTCCATACTTTTTTTAGCAAAAAATTATTGACGAGCAAAATGCTGGCAAGCAATGCGATATAAAGCCATATCAGCGCGAAAAACAAGTCTTCGATGAGATCATCCTCCTCTACCATGGACGAAATGACCTTCAATTCGTAGTATTTTTTATCAAGTTTAAAGGCAGTGGTCAGCAACCGAACCGGCTCCATATCCTCCTCGAACGGCATGTACATGAGCGTATCTTTATGGATATCCTTCATGTTTTTCGCACTTTCCCTGCTGATCTCCCTGATCTCATAATTCCCCTCGGCGAATTCCGTCTTGTGCAATGTGCTGCGATCGGCGTGTGCCTTTTCGATGATCAGCATTTTATAGTTATCAAGCCCGTCATCCAGACTGTCGTACACCTCGTCGAGCATATTGATATAAAATATCACCGCCCAGACACTCAGTATCCCGAACAATGCAAATGCGAGGTATTTTAAGGTGTGATTGAGCAAATTCATGGCTGTACCAGTTTGTAGCCGATGCCATAAACGGCCTGGATTTCTACATCAGCCTGATTGTCTTTCAGTTTTTTACGCAGGTTTTTTATTTGTGAATAAATAAACTCGTAATCGTCTGCCTGGTCCATATGATCGCCCCAAACGTGTTCTGCGAGCGAAGTCTTGTTCACCAGTCGGTTCTTATTAACGATCATATAAGTGAGTATATCAAATTCTTTCCGGTTCAAAATCAATGGCTGCCCGCTGATTGACAAGGTTCTTTCTTCCGGATCTAATTCAAGGTTACCGATCACAATCCGGTTTTTGCCCTGAAATGATTTTCTGCGCAATACCGATTTTACACGGGCCGTGAGCTCGGCAATGTGAAAAGGCTTGGTGAGGTAATCGTCCGCACCGAGGTTCAGGCCGGCTAACTTATCATCCAGCGAATCTTTGGCCGAAATGATGATCACATTATCCGATTTATCGAGATTTTTCAATTCCAGTAAAAGATCCAGCCCGCTCCCGCCGGGGAGCATAATGTCCAGCAAAATGCAGTCGTAATGGAAAGAAATAATCTTATCGAGCGCCGAATGAAAGGTATCCGCCGTTTCAACAAGAAAATTTTCCATTTCCAGCGACTGCCGGATCACATCCAGCAGATCAGGCTCATCTTCAATGATCAGAATTTTCATAGATCGTAAAGTTGCGATGCAAAACTGGAAAGAATCTGGAAGAGTCTTGTGAAATGCTAATTCACAATGTCTCCGAATTGCTTGAAAACAATTTGAAATGGATGAAACCTGATGACAACAAGAACCCTCCAGTAATGATGAAATGACGAGTCACAACGTCTAGCCGTTAAAATAGCTGGAAATGTTAACCCAAAACATTCGCACCGTCATTGTAATTAGTTCAGTTTTCTTTATAATAGCCGCAAGATTAAAGACACCGTTCGTTTTAACGTGTCTGATGCATAAAATGTGACCCTACGGGAGCATGAGATGAGTCAAATTCTGACTATTCTAAAATAAAATAGAAATGAACCGAAGCGATTTAAAAATTAAAATTCTGGCGATGCCTGATCCTGTCTGGGATATTTCAAAAGGCACTTTTGATGCAGAAAATCCAAAAAAAGCATACTATTATGACAACTGGAAATACATTCTGGACATGAAAGGTGAAGACCTTTTATTCACCATATTTTCCAAACACCGCGCTTTCAATTACGACTTAGATATCCGTTTAGTTTGCGATTGTGAAACAACATTCCTGATTTCGGGTCTTGACAGTACATTTTTCGGGAAAAAACCTGACCCAAATGCAATTACATTTACAACAGAACTTACTTCTTGTCATCTTGCTCATGTAAGAGGGCAAATGGTCAAGCCACTTGAAGGCACCGAGTTTCAGCGGCAAGTTATCCCCCCATTCCTTGGATTGATCGAGATACATAATAGACTTTCGCTTAGTTTTAATGTCAATGTTATTTAAACAGAACCAATTGTCTTCGCTCAATTATTCCCCTCCCCAGCCTTCTTATCATCATTACTAATCCGCTTTTTCTGACGAGGGGCACCGTTCATTTTACCAAATTCATATTTCAGATTGATGCGCCAGCCGCGGCGGTACATGGCTACATCCTGCACCTGTACGAAATTGGGGCCGACGAAATCGTTGCGCCAGCTGATCGTGCGGTTGAATGGGTTGTCGTAACCAACGCCGATCGTACCTTTTTTCTTCAACACTTCTTTTTGAAATACAATATTGTAAAAGCCAAATCCACCATATCTTCCCTGAAGATTCACCCGCGGCGAGTTATAAAATCCGAATAACTGCGCTTTGTAACCTTTCCCAAAATCTACTGTCGAATTCAGGTTAATGCGGTACATCCAATCCGCATTCCTCGTTTTGAGTTCGGCGCTTTCGAGCACATTATAGAACAGATTGAGCGAGCCATTGACTGTCCATTGCTTGATAATTTTGGCATTCGCACTCAGGTTTACCCCATATGCCGAATTCTCCGCTACATTCTGGAAAATCTGTTTTAAAACCCCGCTGCTGTCCACCGAGCTGATGCTTTCGATCGCATTCTTTGTTTTTCTCAGAAAAAAGGATGCATTAATACTTGTTTGACCAATGGAGATGCTGTAATTGGCCTCAGCAGAATGCGTCAATTCCGGACTGAGATAAGGGTTGCCGCCATATTGGTTTTTGGAATCCGACTGATTTACATACGGGTTCAGATAGTAAAACTGTGGGCGCTGGATCCGTTGCGAATAACTCAGCCGGATCTGCTGGTTTTTCGGGAGGCTACGGGAGAGGCTCAGACTTGGAATGAAATTGCCGTAATCATTCGAAAAAGGCCTGGTCCCATTCAAAAAATTGGCTCTGATAAACGTGTGCTCATAACGCGCTCCTAGGTTAATGCCCCAATTTTTCTTGGGCGTCCGGCTGTAAACCACATAAGCAGCGGCCACTTGTTGGTTGTAGTCAAAAACATTGGCCAGATCAGGCATATCTACAAAATTCGTTGAACCGTCTTGTGCGCTGGCAATGCGGTAATCGCTTAAAATCTGCCGGAGAATGGATTTCGCTCCCATCTCAAGCGTGCTGATACTGTCGAGTGGATTGGTAAAATCCAGTTGGAATGTGGCTTCCTTATTGTTGTTGATGTTATAACTTTTTTCGCGGTAAAAGATCTGCTCCCTGCGGTTATGAACATTGGCCCAGTAATCACTATCCTCACCTTCAAACGAATACATCATCAGCAGGTTCAGTTCTTTTTTTGGTTTTTTAAAAAGACGGGTATAATCCAGGTTGAAAGTAGCACCCGACCAGTCATAAGTCCGGCTCATGTCCCGGCGGAAATACTCACTCACAATCCCCTGACGGGTTTCCTCAAATGTGATATCAAACCCATTGGTATTGCGCCCATTATAGTAATTCACCCCCGCGCCAATCCGGTTCAGAGAATCTACATCCCAGTCCGCATTGACTGTGCCGTAGAAGTTCTTTCCATTGCCTTTCACCCATTGTTCCTGATCCTGCAAACTCAGGGTATCCGCCTCGGAAAATGAACGTATCTGGCTCATCATACGCTTGTTACGCCAGTTACTAAAACCTCCATTGGCACTGAGACTGATGCCTTTATCCCGGTGGTTGATGCTTGCATTGGGCCAGTTGTTCCATTGTCCGAAGTTGGGGCTCACAGACCCGTTGGTACCTTTCAATGAGTTCTTTTTAGTAATAATATTAATGATCCCGGCAGTTCCTTCCGCATCGTATTTCGCAGACGGCGAGGTGATTACCTCAACTTGTTTGATGATATCCGCCGGGATTTGTTTCAGCGCATCTGAAACGCTGCGGGCAACTACGCTGGAAGGTTTTCCATTAATTAATACCTTAATATTACCGCTTCCCCTCAGCTGCACATTACCTTCAATATCCACGGCCACGGAAGGTATTTTTTTCAAAACATCGGTCGCGTCGCCGCCGCGGATGCTAATGTCTTTTTCCGCATTATAAACCATGCGGTCCGATCGCTCTTCAAAAAGTGCTTTTTGCTCCGAAACGGTTACTTCATTGAGATTTTGCACAAACGCAGCCAGGGGAATATTCCCAAGGTCAACATCTTTCGATTTCACATCAAACTTCCCGGTATTTCTCGTCGCATATCCGATCAGCGAAGCCTGGATCGCGTAACGTCCATGGGTCACTTTCTCAAATTCAAATGCCCCATTTGTGTCTGTGGTGGTTCCGTGCAGGATTTTTCCATTTTGGAGCAGGGCTACCGTCGCAAATTCCACGGGTTTGGCAGTCGCCGAGTCGGTAAGAATACCTTTGACTTTAAATTGCTTGGCCCGTGTAAGAGTGACGCTTGCGACCAGTACGATCAGGATAAGTAGCAGTTTTTTCATATCATGGCTGTTGTTCAATGCGACGCAAAAAGCGACCGCAATGCAAAGACGATTGACCCATGATAATGTTGCACCGGAGAATAAACAGGAGGCCCCGCCGGGGCTTGTAATTGTATTGGTGCTACTCTTTTCTAGAAACAGGAAGCCGCTCTGCGGCTGTTAACAGATGGTACGGATGGCGGGCACTTCACTTGATAGACTAAACGGAATGATCGTGGGATCTTGTTGAATTGCAAATTCGACCTGGAAGACGTTTGCCCGAAAGCAAAAGAAATAGCTCCGGCGGAGCTTCCTGTTTCTAGAAAATAAGACCCCTCAAAAGTAAATGCGGCTCCATCGGAGCCTCCTGAAAACCGGAGAATAAACAGGAGGCCCCGCCGGGGCCTCTAATTTGAATGGTGCTACTCTTTTCTTGAAACAGGAAGCCGCTCTGCGGCTGTTAACAGATGGTACGGATGGCGGGCACTTCACTTAATAGACTAAACGGAATGCTAATGATCGTGGGATCTTATTGAATTGTAAATTCGACCTGGAAGACGTTTGCCCGAAATCAAAAGAAATAGCTCTGGCGGAGCTTCCTGTTTCTAGAAAATAAGATCCCTCAAAAGTAAATGCGGCTCCGGCGGAGCCTCCTGAAAACCGGCGGATAAACAGGAGGCCCCGCCGGGGCCCGTAATTTCAATGGTGCTACTCTTTTCTAGAAACAGGAAGCCGCTCTGCGGCTGTTAATGAAAAATCCTGCAAATCATTCCGATTTACAGGATTTTTACTAATCAAATTACAACACAATTCCTCGCGAAACTTACTTCTTAGCCTCCTTAACCGCTTTTATCGGAAAATCTCCGTACTGAGAGGATATCGTGCCGGTTAATGTATCCCCTTTTTGCATAAAGCTATACTTGAATACACCGTGCTCGTTTTCTGTTGCAAACGTGACTTTGCCCTGATCAACCGCCAGTTCCTTCATCTCCTGCTTTTGAGTGTCGCCGACGTACCCCACCGTCTTACTATCCTTTTGCTCGAATGTAAAAAATCCCGATTGATATTCCGCTGGAACGTCGCTGATCATGTATTTCCAGGTACCAAATATCTCGTCCGCCGTAACCGCTTTTGTCGCCGCAACCGAAACGATGCTAACCGCGATAATCATCAGAATGTAGTACTTTGTTTTCATCTTAAATCAGGAGTTAAAAGTTTGAAATCTTGTTATTAAGATGTAAAATGTAACACAAATCCGGATTTTGTGCAAAAAAATTAAAATAAAAGCCTAGATAAGCAACTCTACCCACCCGTCCGTCCCATTCACCCGGATCCGCTGGCCGTCTTTAATCACCTTCGTCGCATTCTCCACCCCGACTACTGCCGGCAAGCCGTATTCACGTGCGATCACGGCTCCATGGGTCATTAGTCCGCCTACTTCGGTGACCAGACCTTTGATCGAAACAAATAACGGTGTCCAGCTCGGGTCCGTAAATGTAGTCACTAGTATATCCCCTTCTTCCAGATCAGTCGTATCCATGTTTAAGATCACCCGTGCCCGACCTTCTACCACGCCAGACGAAACAGCCAGACCAACAATAGCACCCGCCGGAAGGTTTTCTCGTTTGTATGCACCCGTAATAATCTCTCCATCGGAAGTCATAACACGTGGCGGCGTTAATTTTTCATAGTATTTATAATCATCTTTTCGCTGGCTGATAATCTCGTAATCCGCTTTATGAGTGCGTACTACTTCACGAAGTTCTTCAAAAGTGAGGTAGTAAATATCTTTCTTGTCGTAAATGACATTGGCTTGCACAAGTTGCTCGGCTTCATTTAGTAACGCCTGCTTATATACGAAGTAGCGATTGATCATACCATATTTCGGATATTCACGATAACCGCTCAAATCCCGGATCAGGCCGATCATTCGTTTTGCTTCTTCGGCTTTTTGTTCACCATCCGGTAATTGCATTAACCGGTCCAGTAACTCTCGCTCCTTTTTCAAAGCTTCGTCCCGCCCCTGCTCAAATCTCCGTTTTCCCGCATGATGCTCAAAGTTTTTGATGTTACTGAGAATAATGGGGATAAGCGCAGCCGGGTTTTCACTCCAGCGCGTCTTGGTAATATCAATCTCCCCCGCACATCGCATGCCGTATTTGTCGAGAAAAGCGTTGATAGCGTTCAGGGATTCTTGTCCGCCATGAAGCTCGGGTATGGAGTGAGATGTGAGAGGTGAGAGGTGAGATGGGTTGGATGTGAGATGTGGGGTTGGAGTTGTTTCTGCACGCTTCTCCCATTTCCCATTTCCCGTTTCACATCTCACATCTCCCGTTTCACATCTCACATCTCCCATTTCACATCTCACATCTGACAAATAAGCAACCACTTCTGGAAAAGGGCGGATTACATCGGCGACGTCCATTAATGCGAGGCCCATTTCGGAAGTAACATTGTTCGGGACGGATTGCGAAAGTGTGTCAGCCGCATTTTTCTCGCCCAACCATTCCTGCATTTTTTCATTGATCCAGGATGCAGCATTCATACCGGTCATAATCGCACCAAAACTCTGCGGGGCATGTACGTTCTTCTTTAATTGCTGGGTATCTTCCAGAATAAAGTCAAACAAGTCCGGCCCTGACTTCGTCCGGATGTTTTGCTTTAACGCTTCTATAGATGTTTCACTGCTTTTGATCAACTCAGAAACAACAGCTGCCGCGCCGCCCATCGAATCATAATCATTTAATGCCAGGTAATCTGGTGGCGACACCGCCTTCTCGCCATTGCCCGAACCTGCATCTTTTTCATCATCCGGTAACGGTTTCATAAAATCAGCCCGGCTTACGATGGTTGTAAGTGCGTCTTTGATCAGTGGATCGAATTTCCCCAACGTTTCTATCATCGTTATCCTGCCGGCTGGTGAAGCCAGCATCGGTGTAACATTAACAAACAGCCTTCCGCCGGCCACGCGCATTGTCGCAGGAGTTGTTAACAGCCAAACAGACAACCCCAACGGCTTCATCGCGTCGGTCATCATCTGTTGATGGCCGACAGACAGATATACTTGCAAGCCGTCATTGTCTCCCGCATTCTCCTGAGGGATCGGGTATAAGGTAGTGATCGGCCGACTCTGGACAATGTAAAATACATCGTCAGACAAACACCATTCAATGTCTTGCGGATTGCCAAAATGTGCTTCGATTTGTCTGCCGATCCGGGCTAGTTCTAAAATCTGCTCATCGGTCAGCGCCTGTTCTTTCTGCCGCGCAGGCTCAATTTCCTGTTCCATCGTGCCACCCTCTTTCAGCGCATTAACCGCCATTTGCTTGGTGGATACGTGCTTTTCAGTGATTTCACCCTCCCGAACTTTGTAGTTATCCGCATTTACGAGTCCTGAAACCAACGCCTCGCCCAAACCGAAGCTGGCGTCGATGGATAACACTTTCCTGTTACCATTGACCGGATCGGCTGTAAACAGAATCCCTGCTACCTGTGGAAAAACCATTTCCTGAACTACCACAGACAACTGAACATTACGGTGATCGAAATCGCCCGCCAATGTGCCGTTTTGAATTCTGTAAATCACGGCCCGGTCTGTGAAAAGAGAAGCCCAGCACTTCCGGATGTGTTTCAGAATCGACTCCTTTCCGATGATGTTCAAATAAGTATCCTGCTGGCCAGCAAACGATGCCGTCGGCAGGTCTTCGGCCGTGGCGCTAGAACGTACGGCGAATGCATTATTTTCACCAAATTTTGCGAGTTTCCTCACAATTTCGTCTGCGATATCCGTTGGAAACGGGATACTTTCAATCGCACGCCGGATTTTTGCACTGATCTCCCCAATGGCTGATCGTTCCTCCGCATTCAGCAATGCCAGTTTATTCAGCAAATTGTCAAGCTCCCGATTGTTTTCGGTTGTTCTTTTACATGCTTCGGTGGTAATGCAAAATCCCTCGGGAACCCGTATACCTTCCATTCCGGACAATTCGCCCAGATTGGCCCCCTTGCCTCCTACAGCCATTCGTTTTGAACGGTCTACCTGCTGAAAATCAAGTACGTATGTGTTCATTTTCTATTACTGTTGAGTTGATTCGTGGTCTCGTTCATCAATTCAATCGCTTTTAAAAAGTACGTCTCAATCACTTTGCTTTCTTCATCCGAAAAAGAAGCAATCAATTGTTCGGACTTGCTCCTGAAATCTTTGTAGAGTGGCACCAGGAGTGCCATGATGTTTTCCGTATTGGGCTCAATGATCACCTTCCGCCGGTCGTCCGCGGCAAACCGCCTTTTTACAAGGTCTTTTTTTTCAAACCGGTCGATCAAACCTGTAACTGCACCCGTCGTCAGACCTGTTAAAGTGGAAAGCTCACCTGCGGTCATCTGCCCTTTTTCCATTAAAAATCCCAGGTATTTGTGATCCGTTCCGGAAAGCCCCGCCTTCCGGGCAACGGCTTCATGCATTTGAATGGAGGTGTAGGCGTATTGTTGGCTAAGTTTTCTGACTTGTTTGACCAGGTTCTCGTTCATATTATCTCATTGTCTAAATATCTTAGTGACAAAGATAATAGAATATAGGTAAATTCATGAGTTGAATCGGCGGACAAACGGGAGGCCCCGCTGGGGCCATTATCAATGATGTATGTTTTTCTAGAAACAGGGGGCCGCTCTGCGGCCGCTGGATTTGATATGTTGTCAAGGATAATAACAATACGAAGCAAATTTGAGGGAGGAGATTTGAATAATGCAAAAAAAAAGAGGCTGTCTCAAAAGAGGCAGTCTTTTTTTGCATTTTAGCGGTTGTATAACTTTTCCGAATTGTTTAACTTTAGGTATAAGCAAATCAAAGAAAAATGGGCCGCAGACAACCT
>NZ_JAJUXH010000040.1 GCF_021390245.1 Dyadobacter sp. CY323
CCGAACAGAGAAGTTAAGCCCCGGACCGCCGATGATACTTGGATCAAACCTGGTAAAGTAGGTAGTCGCCACAATATCAACCATAAGACCATCCCAAAAAGATGGTCTTTTTTTGCTTACAAAAATATCAGGACAGGAAACCTAGGCGCGGGGAAAACATAAGTCCATCCCGGGGTTCCCTAGCCTACCAGTCGCAAATTACTTATTCCTGATCAATGCGATAAAGCACGTTTTGGTTTCGTAGGTTCCAACATAATATCAACAAAAGGACTCCCATAAAACTTGGTTTGCACGCGACCTGCTTGAAAAATATTCTTTTCTAATATTTTTCAAGCAATTCTCTTTTTTCTATATTTGTGACCTAATGACCGTTAGTCAATTACTATGAAATTATATAATACTATTTGGTGGTGGCGTGCACGTCTTAAAAAGATGGACGAGTAGGCTATTGCTTTGGTATAATCAAAATATACTTTACAAACGGCTCGCTGTTCATCTGACAGCGAGCCGTTTTTTTGTGCACTTTACAGTATTTACAAATGAGACCCGTATCCAAAACCTATCAAATTACTACCCGGTATAAAAAGCTACTCGCTGATACCCTTACTCCTGTCTCCATTTATTTGAAGTTAAGAGACCGGTTTGTAAACACAATTTTGTTAGAAAGCTCTGATTATCACGGCAATGAGAACTCGTTCACTTATATTTGCTGTGACCCCGTTGCATCTTTTAAACTAAATAATTCAGTAGTAACCCAAGTGTTTCCAGATGGAGAGAATTTCACCTATTCACTCGCCAGAAGAAAAGATGCAGTACAATCTTTATACAACTTCGCAAAAAGTTTTACCTCAGAGAAACATTCCTTTCCCTTTATAACAAATGGTCTTTTTGGACACATGACTTATGATGCCGTAACCTATTTTGAAGACATTGAAATACAGCCTGCTAGTAGTGAAACAGAAATTGATCAAATTTTTTATCAGGCATATCGCTATGTAATAGCAATTAACCATTTCAAAAATGAGCTATATATTTTCGAGCATCAATATGGTGAGCAAAAGGATGATAATAGTTTTGAGCAAATTGAAATTCTAATCAAAAACAGGAATTTTCCGAAATATGACTTTCACATCGTCGCCGAAGAAAAATCAAATGTTACCGACGATGAAATGAGAACTGTGATTCAAAAGGGCATCGATCACTGCCTTCGTGGCGATGTTTTTCAGATTGTTCCCTCACGGAGGTTTAGTAGGGAGTTTCAAGGGGATGAATTTAACGTGTATAGGGCTTTACGTTCCATTAACCCCTCGCCATACCTATTTTATTTTGACTACGGCAGCTACAAAATCTTTGGTTCTTCTCCGGAAAAACAAATATTTATAAAAAATGGCCAGGCGGAAATTCATCCGATTGCAGGTACTTTTCGGAGAACCGGGGATGATCTTGCTGACGCAGAAGCTGCTCAACAGCTGTTGAATGATCCGAAGGAAACAGCGGAGCACGTAATGTTAGTAGACCTTGCCAGGAACGATTTGAGCAGGAGCTGCAACGCTGTGAGGGTTACCAATTACAAAGAAGTTCAATATTATTCACACGTGATCCATTTAGTTTCAAAAGTAGTTGGAACAATGAAAGAGGATGTAAATCCTTTACAACTTGTGGCGGATACCTTTCCCGCCGGCACTCTTTCCGGGGCACCTAAGCATAATGCGATGAAGCTGATTGATCAAATGGAAAGCAGTAACAGGAGCATTTATGGTGGAGCAATTGGTTTCATGGATTTTAATGGGGATTTCAATCATGCTATTGCTATCCGGACATTCCTCAGCAAGGATAATACCCTATTTTACAGGGCTGGAATGGGAGTCGTGGCGAAATCAGACGTGGAAAGTGAGTTGCAGGAAATTAACAACAAGCTTGCTGCACTAAGACAGGCGATCAGGTTTGCGGAAGAAATCTAATATTATTAACATGTCAAATCATAGGAAATCGGGTGGTGAACTTGTTATTGATTACAAAATCGCATTATAGTAACTACAAATAGTATTGAGATGAAAATTCTGGTTCTGGACAATTACGATTCATTTACATATAATCTGGTCTATATTCTGCGGGAGCTTCACGATCAGGTAGATATTTTTCGCAATGACAAAATCGAACTTGAAGACGTCGATGGATATGATAAAATTCTCTTATCTCCCGGCCCGGGGATTCCATCTGAAGCGGGAATTATGCATGATCTAATTCGGGAATATGGCCCGAAAAAGAGCATTTTAGGTATTTGCTTGGGACATCAAGGCATTGGCGAGATCTATGGCGCCACGCTCGAAAACATGACTGATGTCCTTCATGGAATAAGTGACACTGCTATCATAACCGACCACACCGAACGAATTTTCAAAGGCCTACCTTCAGAGATTAAGGTAGGAAGGTATCACTCGTGGACTGTCATTCCTGAAACTCTTACAGATGATCTAACGATTACAGCCCTTGATGAAAAAGGCAGGATAATGGGATTATCGCACAAAAAGTACGACGTCAAGGGGCTGCAATTTCATCCCGAATCGGTGTTGACTGAGCATGGGAAAGAAATGCTGCAAAACTGGCTCAACTACTGACAGATCCATGTTCCGACATGTCGCCACTGACATTAACCCTATTTCGTTCTGCATATAAATTCGCCATTTAAATGAAAAGTATTCTTAGCCATTTGTTTGAATACAAAGTTCTGAGCAAGGAACAAGCAAAGGATGTATTAATAGGAATTAGCACGGGTAAATACTCAAATTCCGAGATTGCCTCATTTTTAACCATCTATGCAATGAGAAGCATCACGGTAGAAGAACTTGAGGGCTTCCGGGATGCTATGTTAGAGCTTTGCCTCAAAATGGACCTTTCCGAATATGATCCTATTGATGTATGCGGAACTGGGGGAGATGGAAAAGATACCTTCAATATTTCAACGCTTTCCTGCTTTGTCGTGGCGGGGACTGGACAAAAAGTTGCGAAACACGGCAACCATGGCGTATCCTCGCTTTGTGGCTCCTCGACTGTCCTTGAATATCTTGGCGCGACATTTACAAATGACAAAAGTTACCTGGAAAAGAAGATTAATGAGGCCGGCGTCTGCTTTTTGCACGCTCCACTTTTTCACCCAGCAATGAAAAATGTTGCACCTATCCGGCGTGAATTGGGGATCAAAACCTTTTTCAATATGCTTGGTCCGATGACCAATCCCGTATCCCCTAAAAAACAGCTTGTGGGCGTTTTCAATCTTGAATTAGCGCGCCTTTTTGCCTATCTTTACCAACAGACGGATAAACAATTTCTAGTTCTCCACGCCTTAGACGGTTACGACGAAGTGTCATTAACAGGAGCTTTTAAGATCATTACCGCTCATTCCGAGCAAGTTCTTACTCCCTCGCATTTAGGGCTCCAAACTTTGCGCGCTCAGGATTTATCAGGTGGAAAGACTGTCGAAGATTCAGCGAAAATTTTCATGAATGTGTTGAATGATTGCGCAACCCCTTCCCAAAAACAGGCGGTCTTAGCGAATGCTGCTTTGGCTATACATTGTGCTAATCCAAGCTTGTCGCTGGTTGATTCCGTTGCTTCTGCAAGAGAATCCCTGGAAAGCAAGAAAGCATTGCGGAGTTTTAAAAAATTGATTGAATAATAGTTTTGCTCAACAGAACCTTGAACCATTGAATCACGAAGTCTGATGAATATTCTGGAAAAAATAGTTGCCCGCAAGCATATAGAAGTTGACGAAGCGAAACGCAGGACATCTGTTTCAATTCTGGAAAAGGAACTTCTTTTTGAGCGGAAAACAATCTCATTAGCTTCTTCATTAAAAGCAACTCTTTCTCCTGGGGTTATATCCGAATTCAAACGAAAATCCCCATCAAAAGGAACCATTAATGACCAGGTCAAGCCGGAAATTGTTACCAGAGACTATGCAAATGCTGGTGCATTAGGGTTGTCTGTACTCACAGATCAGGATTTTTTTGGCGGTTCATTTTCAGATTTCCTGGCTGCCAGGGATGCAAATCCTGGTATACCCATGCTTCGGAAAGATTTCATGATCGACGAGTATCAGTTGTTTGAAGCAAAATCCATTGGAGCTGATGTCATTTTGCTTATCGCAGCATGCCTCAGTCCGGCAGAAGTAGCATTTCTGAGTAAAAAAGCCCATGATCTCGGAATGGAAGTTTTACTGGAGGTACATAATGAGGAAGAACTGACTGCCTGTATCGGCGAACACATTGATATGGTGGGAGTTAATAACCGAAATCTGAAAACGTTTGAAACATCCATAGAAACTTCTATTGCTCTGAGCGAACAGATTCCTGATACTTTTGTTAAGATCTCAGAAAGTGGGTTAAAAGATGCAGATACAATTTTGAAACTATATCACCATGGCTATAAAGGCTTTTTGATCGGTGAGACATTTATGAAAACTGCTGATCCTGGAACCGCACTTGCAGATTTGCAGAAAGATATAACTCAACACAGTAATTTAAATTCACTGGTTCTATGAAAATCAAAGTTTGCGGACTGCGCCAGCAAGAAAACATTGAAAAGGTTGTTGCCCTAAAACCTAACTTTATCGGTTTCATTTTTTACGAAAAATCTCCGCGCTTCGTCGGCGAAGAACTGAATGAAGAATACATCAGGAGTATTCCTCAAAGTATCAAAAAAGTAGGTGTGTTTGTCAATGCAAGTCCGGGCCACATTTTGAATATGGTCAAGAAATATGATCTTCAATATGCCCAGTTGCACGGTAACGAGATGCCTGATATTTGCAGGAGCATTCGTCAGAAAGGTGTTAGCGTGATTAAGGCATTCAGCATTGACGAGCACTTTAATTTTGCCATGTTGAACAACTATAAATCCTTCTGTGATTTGTTTCTATTTGATACAAAAGGAAATCAGCCGGGTGGGAATGGAACTGCATTCGACTGGAATTTATTGAAGAGATATGACAATGAGAAACCCTTCCTGTTAAGTGGGGGCATTGGTCCCGAAAATATTGACGAAATCATTACCTTATCAAAAACACTTCCCATTTACGGCATCGACGTGAACAGTAAGTTTGAAACCGAGCCCGGGATAAAGGACATAGCAAAACTTGAAGATTTATTCAGTTTGATACGCGTTACTGAAAAAGAAAGCGCAGAAGCTTAATCATAATTATGGCGGCAATAGCAGAGAACAAATCTTACCAGGTTAGTGATACGGGATATTATGGAAGTTTCGGAGGTGCATTCATTCCCGAAATGCTTTATCCGAACGTAGAAGAATTGCGGAAAAATTACCTGCATATCATCGCAGATCCTTCCTTTCAAAAAGAATACAACGACCTTCTTAGGAATTATGTCGGCCGGCCAACGCCACTTTACCGGGCGAACAGACTTTCGGAAAAATATAAAACCAATATCTATCTCAAAAGAGAAGATTTATGTCATACCGGCGCTCATAAGGTCAATAATACCATTGGCCAGATACTCATGGCGCAGCGACTGGGAAAGAAGCGCATTGTGGCTGAAACCGGGGCTGGACAGCATGGTGTCGCTACTGCGACGGTTTGTGCATTGATGAATCTGGAATGCATCGTGTATATGGGCGAGCTGGATATTGAAAGACAGGCCCCAAATGTGGCGAGAATGAAAATGCTTGGTGCTGAGGTCCGACCTGCGACTTGTGGATCGCGTACTTTGAAAGATGCTACTAACGAAGCAATGCGGCACTGGATTAACAATCCTGTTGATACACACTACATCATCGGATCTGTGGTGGGGCCACATCCTTATCCGGATATGGTTGCCAGGTTTCAATCTGTAATCTCTGAAGAGATCCGGTGGCAGTTGAAAGAACAAACCGGTAAAGAAACGCCCGATTACGTGCTGGCTTGTGTTGGTGGCGGAAGTAATGCGGCTGGCGCATTTTATCATTTCCTCGATGATGAAAATGTAAAACTGGTGGCTGTGGAAGCTGCCGGAATGGGTTTAACCTCCGGACATTCCGCAGCGACAACTGCATTAGGCAAGCCAGGTGTGTTACATGGCAGCAGAACAATCTTAATGCAAACGGAAGATGGACAAGTCGTTGAGCCATTTTCAATATCAGCCGGTCTTGATTATCCGGGAATAGGACCTCAGCATGCCTACTTGTACGACAGCGGAAGAGGCATTTTTATGTCGGCTACCGATGAAGAAGCGGTTCAGGCTGCATTTGAACTTACTCGAAATGAAGGTATTATCCCCGCGCTCGAATCGTCCCATGCACTCGCGGTATTGGGTGAATTGGGAGCTGGTCCAAATGAAACGGTGGTAGTAAACCTATCTGGTCGCGGAGATAAGGATATGGCGACATACATGAAATACATCGATTAATCGCTCAACTTAACTGTAAAACACATGGCTACATTAACATTACCGGAAGTTTTTGATCTGAGACTAAAAATTCAGGAACTGGAAGGAAAAGTCAATTCGGGTGAATTATCGCTATTTGAAAGATGCGACCTGGAAGACGAGATCCTTGAATTAAAAGAAAAGCTAGGCGAATTTGACCGGCTGAAGTTCAGTGACGAAGGCGAATGCCTGAATTGCTCGGCGTAGTAATGCCCGTTTTCCGCATTAAAATTGAATCACTAACCTAAAAAAAATGAATTTCAAACTTCTTCTAGTCGCCGCAACGCTCCTTTTTGGATCGATGGCATTTGTTTCACCTGAAAACCCAGCCCCGAAAAAAATGTTGCGCCACGTTGTTTTGTTCAAATTTAAAGATTCCGCAACTCCGGCCCAGGTTAAGGAAGTGGAAGAGGCTTTCAAGGCACTTCCATCAAAAATAAAGCAGATTAAAAGCCTGGAATGGGGTACCAATAACAGCCCGGAAGGTTTGAACCAAGGATTTACACATGCATTCTTCGTTACGTTCGAGAGCGAAGCAGACCGTGCGATTTACCTGCCTCATCCTGACCATAAAGCCTTCGGTAAGGTTCTGGGACCTCATCTGGACAAAGTATTGGTTGTTGACTACTGGACTCAGGAATGAACCGTATAACCAAACTTTTCGCTGATTCCACGCCCGGGAATCACGATGGATTACTGAATGTGTATTTCACGGCCGGCTTTCCCGAACTGAACGATACCGTCCGTGTTTTAAAAGCATTGCAGGATGGTGGCGCAGACCTCGTTGAGATCGGAATGCCGTACTCAGACCCGGTTGCTGATGGAGAAACCATCCAGAAAAGCAATGACCGCGCGCTGGAAAATGGCATGACCGTGAAGGTCCTTTTCGAGCAATTGAAAAATATGCGCGAAACCGTTTCTGTCCCCGTTTTACTCATGGGATATGTAAATCCCGTTTTGCAATATGGCATGGAGCAATTTTGTCAGAAATGTGCGGAAGTAGGTGTAGATGGCCTGATTCTGCCGGACATGCCGATGGATGTGTACCTGAACGAATATAAATCCATTTTCGATTCTTATGGCATCCTGAATATTTTCCTTGTTACGCCACAAACCTCAGAAGAACGCATACGCCAGATTGACGAGGTTAGTGAGGGTTTCATCTATACCGTCTCCTCGGCGAGCGTCACAGGCTCAAAAAGTGGCGTTAGCGCCGATATGGAATCTTACTTTGGAAGACTAAATGCAATGAACCTGCGCAATCCCAGGCTGATTGGCTTTGGGATCAAGGATAATGCGACTTTTAAACAAGCTTCGGAATATTCGGCCGGTGCGATTATTGGCAGCGCATTCATTCGCATTTTGCAGGAAAGCACTAATCTTGAACAAGATATCAGATCATTTGTTCGCTCGGTAAAGAACAATCCGGAAACGATCGAAGTATAATCTCACAACTTTCTGCAGGCATCAATTTTGTACAAACAACCCCGGAAGAGGTTGTTTGTTTTTTTAACGTGATGTTTATGCGACTCAATGCTATTACCCTGATTTTACTTTCCATTCTCTCAACCCCGCTTCATGCGCAGCTTAAGCTGGATCTCGAAGGCGGCGTAGTATTTGGTACAAATTATAATAAGGTAAGAATCCCAAATGCCGGTGGCACCACTGTTAACCTGGCGCATGAATTGGCAATCAATCCTAAGGCTTTCTATCGGATCAGAGCTGCATATGTCTTGGGGGAGAGGCATACGATTTCAGCATTATTCGCTCCATTGACGGTGAAGTACAACGGCTCTCTCGGAAGAGATGTGAATTTCAATGATCAGCTATTTCCAGCCCAACAACCTCTGGACGTATTCTACAAATTCAATTCATACCGTCTTACCTACCGTTATGATTTTGTTTATAAGGCGAGATGGCGTGTGGGCGCCGGACTTACTGCAAAAATCAGGGATGCCGACGTGCGATTTAAAAATGAATCTCTCGACACACATTTCGACAACATCGGTTTTGTTCCTCTCATTAATTTCTACGCATCTTACAAGCCTTCTTACCACTGGACTCTCATTCTGGAAGGAGATGCATTAGGTGCGAAGGCTGGCAGGGCTGAGGACATCTTTGCCGGGGTTGCTTACCAGGTCAGTCCGAAGATCGGGATTAAGCTGGGTTACCGGGTTGTGGAAGGTGGCGCCGATGTGGAGGATGTTTATAATTTCAACTGGATTAACTATGCTTCCGCCGGGCTGCTTATTTCTTTGTAGCCACAGAATTTTTGCTCCGTTTAGGCCGCATTTACGCAAGGTTGAAGTGCTTTTTCTGTGAAATTTAGTTATATTTCTTCGTTTTAAGCGTTGGCAGATCTATGGTAATTTTTGTGAGTTACCAACGTTATAAAATCCGCACAGTTAAACGAAAATCCTATGGCCAGTTTTACTCCGGCAATGGAAGGCCTGTTGCTTCGCATTCAGGAATACCGTCAAAAATATTATCAGAATCAGCTACTGAAAGGCATTATCTTCTCGATTGGCCTTTTACTGACTGTTTTTCTGTTTTTCAATACCATCGAATATTTCGGCAGGTTTAGCTCATTTGTCCGGGGAATGCTGTTTTTTGGGTTTCTGGCAGTCGTTTTGTTTTCTATTTTTCAATGGGTTATCCAGCCGGTCATTCATTTGTCGGGATTAAGGAAACCAATTTCGGATGAAGATGCGGCGTTGCAGATCGGGCAATATTTTCCGGAAGTAGGGGATAAGTTGGTTAATACACTTCAATTGCGTGGATTAACAGGTAGTCAATCGGATCTTATCGACGCAAGTATCCGGCAAAAATCCGGTCAGTTGCTTATTGTCCGGTTTTCTGATGCCATTCGTTTTAATGAAAATAAAAAACGGATCAAATACGCCATTTACCCACTCGTGGCCATTGCCGTTATCCTGCTTTTTAATCCCGCGTTCTTTTCATCAAGTTCTGACAGGATCATCCATTTCCAAAAAAATTATACATATGCCCCATTTTCGTTTATTCTTGAAAACAAAAGTTTGAAAGCATTTCGGAATGAGGATTTTACATTAAAACTTAAACTAAAAGGCGAAGCATTACCGGCCTCGGTATACCTGGTTCAGAATGGATCGAGATTTAAACTTACGCCCGAAGGCAAGCAGAATTTTTCCTATACTTTCAAAAACCTGCAAAGAGACGTCGCCTTTTCTTTTGATGCAGCCGGCTATGCTTCCGATGAATACAAAATCAATGTAAATGAGCGGCCGTCGTTACTTTCCTTTGACGTTAATCTGCATTACCCTGCTTATTTGAACAAACCTTCGGAAGGATTGAATAATGTAGGTAACCTGTCCGTTCCCGAGGGTACCACCATTGAATGGGATTTCAATACCAATTCCACAAAATCGCTCGCCATTCGTTTTGAGAATGATTCTGCATTATATCAGGCCAAGGAAAGCAATGGAGATCACTTTGAAATCCGAAAATCGGTCCGAAAATCCTCGCAGTATCAGGTTACTCTGAAAAACGAAGAAACCACAAATGCGGATAAGATCGGCTATTTTATCAATGTAATTCCTGACAAATTTCCTGTTTTGAATCTTGAAAATTTTCAGGATACGACACTTTATAACTACCTGGTACTCGGAGGTTCGATCAGCGACGACTATGGATTTTCGCAGCTTAAAATGTTCTACTCCATTAAAAGAGAGAATGAGACGAATCCTTCCCAGCCAAAAACCATTCCCATTCCATTTAACAAAACGGTCAACACCCAAAGCTTCTTCTTTCAATGGTACGTTGATAGCCTCAAACTGGCGCCGGGAGACAAGATCGAGTATTATGCCCAGGTGTGGGATAATGATGGCGTAAACGGCGCAAAAAGTGCCCGTTCGAGGTCCATTCAGTTTACAGTTCCGTCCAAGGATCAGCTTGAAGCAGAGATCAAAAAGTCCGAGCAGGAAACGGAGAATCAGATCCAGTCGGCCATGAAAAAGGCGCAAAGCCTGCAAAAGGATATTGAAAATCTGGATAACCGTTTGAAGAGTAATAAAGAACTCGACTTCAAGGAACAAAAACAGATTGAAGAAGTAATCCGGAAACGCGAGGAGCTCATGAAGGAACTGCAGGCTTTGCAGGAAAAGCATCAGGAATCGAACGAAAAATCAAAACAATTCAACCAGCAAAGTCCTGAACTTCAAAGTAAGATCGAACAGCTGCAAAAGCTGATGAATGATCTTATGAATAACGACAGTGAAAAACTGTATAAAGAATTGAAAAAACTGCTCGAACAAAAGCAAAGCGAACGCATGTCGAGCATGATGGAGAAATTGAAAAACAAAGAGGGAAATCTGGAAAAAGAGCTTGAACGGACCATGAAGCTTTTCAAGCAAATGCAGATGGAACAGAAAATGGAGAATCTCGTCAAGAAGCTGAATGACCTGGCTGAAAAGGAAGAGACATTAGCAGAGAAAACGCAGGAGAATGAAAAGAACAAGAATGGTGATGATAAGAAGGGTAAGAATGAGGATCTGAAAAAAGAGCAGGAAAAGATCCAGGACGATTTCAAAAAAGCGCAGGAGAATGCGCAGGAGGTGGAGGAAATGAGTAAGGAACTGGAACAGCAGATCGATACGCAGAAGGAGGAGCAAAAAAATGCTTCTGAGCAAATGGAACAGAGTAAGCAGCAGTTGGACAAGCAACAAAATTCAAAAGCTTCTCAGTCACAAAAAAATGCGGCTAAATCCATGAAGAAAATGTCGCAGGCCATGGAGGAAGCAATGGAAACTGCCGAAATGGAGCAAATGCAGGAAAACCTGGATGCATTGCGTGATATTCTTGAAAACCTGATTACTCTTTCTTTCGATCAGGAGACCTTAATGAAGGATTTTCGTGGCGTTAGTTTGCAGGATCCGCGGTTTATCAAACTCGGCCAGCAACAACTGAAATTGAAAGATGACGCAAAAGTCGTGGAGGATAGCTTATATGCATTGGCCAACCGGGTTGCTCAGATACAATCGTTTGTGACACGCGAATTGAATGATATGAAATCTTACATGGATGAGAGTGTCAAAAGCATTAAGGATCGGCAAATCAACGTGGCGACTTCCAAGCAGCAATTTGCAATGACCTCCATGAACAATCTGGCATTAATGCTCAGCGATGTATTTAACCAAATGCAGCAGCAAATGGCCATGGCGATGCCCGGAAGTGGAAAGGGTAAGAAAGGCAAGCAAAAAGGGGAAAGTAAGGGTATGGGCGAAATGCAGGAAAAGCTGAATGGAGAGATGAAGAAGCTGGGCCAGGGTAAAGAAGGACAGGGACAAAGTTCGGAGCAACTCGCGCGCATGGCGGCGGAGCAGGCGGCGATCCGGAAGATGATCCAGGATTTGATGGAGTCACAAAAGGGTACGGAAGCTGGCAAGCAGTTTGGAAAAGAACTTCAGGAGATTTCGGAAAAAATGGATGAAACAGAAACGGATTTGGTGAACAAACGTATTACTCCGGAGCTGATCAAACGTAACCAGGAAATCACGACGCGGTTGCTGGAATCGGAAAAAGCGATGAAGGAGCAGGACGAAGACGAGCAGCGAAAAGCACAAAGTGCCAAACAACTTCCGCGCCAGCCGCCAGCCGCATTTGAAAAGTATATCCGCGAAAAGGAAAAGCAGACGGAACTCCTTCGCACAATTCCCCCCACATTCTCCCCATTCTACAAACGGGAGGTGGATACCTACTTCAAGAAATACCAGGCCAAGAACTGATCAAGATTTCGTTTTGTTGATTATTAACGCGCGACGATTAACACTTTTTAAGAGGGTGTTGATCGTCGCTGACGTTTCGTACGGAGTAATCTTAGGAAGATACTTAGTATGTTTGTAAATTATTTAGGGTCAAACATTTGATGTTTATAGGCCATTAAGAAGTAGCGTGATATTACTCAAAGAATATGCTTAATTTCTTCTCAGAAGACATCGAATTCAGTCTGCCAAATCCACTTAAAACGAAGAAATGGATAAAAAACTCCTCTAAATCAGAGGGTTATGAAATATCCGATCTGAATTACGTCTTTTGTTCGGATGAATATCTGCTGGAAATTAACAAACAGTACCTCGATCATGATTATTATACGGACATCATTACGTTTGACAACAGTGAGGAAGACAATGTTCTTGAAGGGGATATTTACATTAGTATAGACCGGATCCGGGAAAACGCCGACACGTTCCACACCGATTTTAACACCGAGCTGAGGCGGGTACTCATTCATGGACTACTGCATTTGACCGGTTATGAAGACTCAACAGATGAGTTAAAAATGGTCATGAGGACCAAAGAAGATGAGTACCTTATGCAGTTTTGATTAATTTCCACGTGGAACACTTTAATTAAAGTAGTTTAACAAGTACCAAAATATGTTTCAAGAATATGATGTAATCGTAGTAGGGGCGGGCCACGCCGGATGTGAAGCGGCAGCCGCCGCGGCAACCATGGGTTCGTCCGTTTTACTGATTACAATGAATATGCATACCATCGCACAAATGTCCTGCAACCCGGCGATGGGAGGTGTAGCAAAAGGACAAATCGTTCGGGAAATCGATGCGCTGGGTGGACAGTCGGGAATTGTGAGCGATAAGACGATGATCCAGTTTCGGATGCTTAATCTTTCCAAAGGTCCGGCCATGTGGAGTCCAAGATGCCAGAGCGACCGTGTACTTTTTGCTCAGGAATGGCGTAACATTTTAGAAAATAATCCGAATGTAGATTTCTGGCAAGACACTGCAAAAGGAATCATCATCGAAGATGGTCGGGCGCGTGGTGTAACAACGAGCCTTGGAATTGAAATTCGATCAAAGTCAGTTGTACTTACGAATGGGACATTTCTGAATGGATTAATCCATATTGGCGAAAAGAACTTCGGTGGTGGACGGACGGGTGAGAAATCGGCTACCGGAATCACCGAGCAACTTGTTTCCATTGGATTTGAATCCGGCAGAATGAAAACCGGAACTCCGCCGCGGGTTGATGGCCGATCGCTCGACTATTCCAAAATGGAAGAGCAGCCGGGTGATGAAAAACCCGCGAAATTCTCTTACACTAATACCAAGCCTCTGGCTGAACAAAGAAGCTGCTGGATTACTTACACAAATCAGGAAGTACACGATATTCTTAAAACGGGTTTCGAAAAATCACCCATGTTTTCGGGGCGTATCAAAGGCATCGGTCCAAGATATTGCCCGTCGGTAGAAGACAAGATCAACCGTTTTGCGGATAAAGACCGTCACCAGATTTTCGTAGAACCGGAAGGGTGGGACACGGTAGAAGTTTATGTAAATGGTTTCTCGACCTCTTTACCTGAAGACGTACAGTACGCCGCATTGCGGAAAATTCCGGGCTTTGAAAATGCTAAGATGTTCCGGCCCGGCTACGCCATTGAATACGACTATTTCCCACCGACGCAGCTGAAATCAACACTCGAAACGCATTTGGTAAAAAACCTCTTTTTTGCCGGACAAATCAATGGTACCACCGGATATGAAGAAGCAGCTTGCCAGGGATTAATGGCCGGGATCAATGCACATCGTAATGTGAATGACCTGGCACCATTTGTACTCAAAAGATCCGAAGCCTACATTGGCGTGCTGATTGATGACCTTATTAATAAAGGTACCGAGGAGCCTTACCGTATGTTTACGTCACGGGCGGAATATCGGACGCTTTTGCGCCAGGATAATGCAGACATACGGTTAACTCAAAAGGGTTTCGACATCGGATTGGCAGATCAGGATAGATTAAATACGGTAAGAAGAAAGCAAGCCCAGGTGGAAGAAATTATATCCATTTTGTCAAGCACAAAAGTCAATCCCGATGACATTAATGGAGCGCTCGAAGAAATTGGAACTTCACTCATCAGAGAAAAATCAAGCCTTTCCCAACTACTAAAAAGACCGCAAATATCAATTGACCAGTTGCGTGAAAAGAGCACGTTGATAAATGAGTTACTAAGTGCATTTGAGGTCGACTCCATTCAACAGGCAGAGATAAACCTGAAATACGACAGCTACATTGAGAAAGAAATGCTTCTTGTTGAAAAGATGAACAAGCTCGAAAACCTGGGCATCATAGAAAATTTCAACTATGACGTTGTAACTTCTTTGTCTTATGAGGGAAGGGAAAAATTGAAACGGACACGTCCAGCTACCATTGGGCAAGCATCACGCATCAGCGGGGTAAGTCCGTCTGACATTTCAGTATTAATGCTTTATATAGGAAGATAAATGTCATTAGAAACGCTTGAAACCTGCCCGGTTTGCAACAATACCAGCTTTGAAAATTTCTTGAATGTAACGGATTACACTGTTTCACAAAAAGAATTCACGATTCAGAAATGCATTACGTGTCAATTCCTTTTCACAAACCCAAGACCCGACGAATCTGAAATTGGCGATTACTACCAGTCTCAGGACTACATTTCACATAATGATCAGGCCAAGGGTTTGATCAGTAAAGTGTACGGCATTGTGAGAGATTACACGATCGGCCAGAAGGTAAAAATGATCAATAATCTGTCAAATGGTAAGGGAAAACTCTTGGACATAGGATGTGGTACAGGGAATTTTGTTAATGCCGGCAAAGAAAATGGCTGGAATGTTTTTGGAACTGAACCGGATCCGAATGCCCGGAATGCAGCTGCGGCAAAAACGGGAAATATCATTTTTGAAAGCATTCAGGCACCTGAACTGATCAGTGAAAAGTTCGACATTATTACCATGTGGCACGTATTGGAACATGTGCATTACCTGAACGAAACCCTGGATTGGCTTGATCAGCATATAAATCAAAATGGCACAATACTGATAGCAGTACCAAATCCGGAGTCATATGATGCTGCTAACTACGGACGGTATTGGGCGGCGTACGATGTCCCGAGACATTTGTATCATTTTACAAAAAACACAATGCAGAAACTGCTGGGGAACCATGGCTTGACGATCCAGCAAACACTTCCAATGTGGTTCGATTCGTTTTACGTTGGTATGTTGAGTACGAAATACAAAGGTCAGAAAGTTGATATACCGGATAGTATTAAGACGGGTCTAGTCTCAAATTGGAAGGGTAGAAGTACGGAGGAAAAACAAATCAATACGTCCAGCATCATTTACGTCATCAAAAAGAAATAAGCAATTCTGTTAGAGCAAACGGCCCTCAATACCCATTGTATTGGGGGCTTTTTAAATATATCAATATGATCCGAATCATCCTTTTTGCCATTTTGTGTCTATTTATTTTCGAACAATGTGCCCAGCAAGTTACCCCAACTGGCGGTAAAAAGGACTCGATCCCACCGAATCTTGTAGAGAGTAATCCGCTCAATAAAACACTCAATTTTAAAGGCCGCAAGCTTGAATTGTTCTTTGACGAGTATGTGGTGGTTGATAATATAAACCAAAAACTCGTGATCACACCCGAGGCTGATAATCCTTATTCTTACAAACAAAATGGAATGTCGGTGCTGCTTACCTTCAAGAATGAGTTTAAAGACAGTACCACGTTTACGCTGAATTTTGGTGATGCGATTAAGGATTTTGCTGAGAAAAACCCTGCAAAAAATCTCAAGCTTGTTTTCAGTACGGGAAGCTCCCTGGACTCAGGCCGGGTTTATGGCAGTTTGAAAGACATTAAAACTAATAAGCCCATTTTCGATGCACTTGTCGGACTTTATAATGTAAGTGACACACTGAATATCGCCAAGCAAAAGCCATACTACTTTTCCAGAACGGACAGCAGCGGGACATTTTCCATAGAAAATATTCAGATGCGCAACTATAAGTTGATCGCCATTGATGACAAAAACCGGAACATGCTTTACAATGCAAAAGACGAACGAGTAGGCTTTCTCGAGAAGGAAGTGAATGCCAGTCGCGATTCCGTTACCTATGCACTCAACATGTTCTTGTCCGACAACACGCCATTAAAGATTCAACGGACCACACCCAGAGTCAATAATTACTCTGTCATATTTAGTAAAGCAGTCGAAAAAGTAGCGGTTACTTTTATGAACAAGGATACACTTCCGTATCTGCTGGAAGCGGGAAATACCCTGAAATTTTTTAATGTTGAACCACATCCCGACTCCACATTGGTCAAATTGTCTGCCACTGATTCATTGGGAACGACTACTGAATTTGAGCAGAAAATAGCATTTCAGGCACAGAGAGGGAAGGAGCGACAACGCGACCAACTTACGCTTTCCACACTTCCGGAATCGAACAAACCTTTAAACAATACGTTTGTTTACAAGTTTATTCTCAACAAACCGATCCAGTCGATAGATGATAAAAAGATCACACTGATCACGGATAGTCTGACCCACGAACCGTTGAGCGCATTTCAATGGAGCTGGAACCCTAATCACAATATTCTCATTGTAAACGCAAAATCGTTTGCTAAAGACTCCATTAAATGGGACATACCGAAAGGATCGTTCATAAGTGTAGAAGGCGATACGCTGCCAAAAACCTTCCTTAAACATCCCGTGCTGAATGAAGAAGATTATGGTCTGATTAATGGAAAGGTAATCCACCCCGACTCGGTTACCAGTTTTATAGTTCAACTGGTAGACGAGCAATACAAACTGATTGAAACTACGTTTTCCTCACCCTATACATTCCGAAACATTCCGCAAGGAAAGTACTATCTCCGCGTGATTGTGGACGCCAACAAGAACCAGAAATGGGACACGGGCGAAATTGACAAAAATCTTCAGCCGGAAGCCATTTACTACCTACCCGAGAAGATCCTTTTGAAGGCGAATTTTGAATTGAACGACATTAATATCACCATTCCTAAATAAAAAATTTTGAATTTGTTATCAATACTGTGTGGATAACTATGTGAATAAGTCCAAAATTTTGTGTGTAAGTACTGGAGAAATGTTAGTTAATGTGTGGATAACCCCTGTTTTGTGTGGACAAATATTCGAATTTCTGCCGACTGTGTACAAAACAGATGTTAACATCGAGTTAACACAATGTTTATTCACCATCCATCTTGTGGATTAATACTTACCCTAACTATCATCTATTATTAACATCCGAATGTGATTTCATTATTTGCTAACTTGTATTTCAGCAAATTAGATGTGGATAGGCATAAAATTTAATGTTAATAACTGCCAATACTTATACACAAAATGTTGATAACTGTGTTAATTACTCGTGGATAAACTAATTATCCCCATTTCCACAGCCCTAAGTAATAGTAATAATTAAAGGAGATTTTTTTTTTAGCTATTATGAAAAAGTATTTAAGATCGATTGGATTACAAATTATGATGTTGGGGGCGGCGGCCGCGGCGTTCGGGCAGACTGAGAAGGAAATGGCCGAGGAGTACTTCAAAAACGGGGACTGCCCGAAAGCACTCAGCTATTATTCGGCGTTGTTCAAAACATCGTTTGAGCGTATGTCGCTGAAGAATTACACGAGCTGCATTATCAAGACAAAAGCCTGGGGTGACGGCGAGCAGTTTTATAAGCGACAAATTAAAAATGATGAGGTTAATGCGAGCTGGTATTACTTGTACTGGGGAGTTCTTTTAGAGGCGCATGGCAAGGTTCAGGAAGCCGATAAAAAGAAGACGCTTGCTGTTTCCGCTTCCGGTGCAAGAACGGAGCTCAAAAGGGATTTGGCAGAGGAATTCAGATCCATTAACCAGCCAGAATGGGCAAAAACGGTATTAATGCAGGCACGTACAGATGCCAAGAGAACGGATATTTTTCAGCTTGAACTGGCCAGTGTTTATAGAGACCTGAATGAGCCCGAAAAGATGATCGATGAGTTGCTATCTTATGGCATGCGCTATCAGAATACAGAAGTTGTGCAGAATATGCTACAGGATTTTACAAAGGACGAAAAGGAGCAGCAACTGTTGGAAAAAGTTCTTTACGACAAAATACAGAAGTTTCCTAATGAAGGATTTTACAATGAGCTTTTGATCTGGTACCAGATTCAGCGGAAAGATTTTTACAAAGCTTTTATCCAGGAGCGGTCTTTGGACAAACGTTTTAAGCACAATGGGGCACGTTTGTATAATTTGGGCCAGCTCGCTCTTCAAAATCTTGATTATAACAATGCAGGGACGATTTTTGACTACCTCGTAAAGGAGTATCCAAAAGGTCAGCTGTATCCTGTGGCACGCAGAATGGCAATTTTTGCGAGAGAAGAGCAAGTTAAAAATACATATCCGGTCAAAAAGGCCGAAGTTCAAAAGCTACTAGGTCAGTATCAGCAACTGGTGGATGAACTGGGCGTTAATGTCCGGACAATCGAAGCGTTGCGTAACATGGCGACGTTAAATGCATTCTATATGGATGATTTTAAAAAAGCTATTGAAATTTTACAAACTGCAATTGAGGCGGGTAAGCAGGAGAAATCTTTCGTAGACAAATGCAAGCTTGATCTTGGGGACATTTATCTTCTGCAAGGTGAGCCGTGGGAGGCTACGCTCGTTTACTCCCAAGTGGAGAAATCTCAAAAGGATGATCTACTGGGTTACGAAGCCAAGTTAAGGAATGCAAAACTACATTATTATAAAGGTGAGTTCGTCCTGGCAAAAGCAGTTTTAGATATCCTGAAAAAAGCGACTTCAAGAGAAATTGCTAATGATGCCAATGAACTCTCATTGTTAATAATGGATAACACTGGATTGGACAGTACTGAAACCGCCATGAGGGAATACTCTGCCGTAGAGCTATTATTATTCCAGAACAAGAAATACGACGCCATTGATTCTCTGAAGCATTTATATCAAAAGTATCCGAGTCATAGTCTAACCGATGAGATTATTTGGCTAAAGGCAAGAACATATGTCAAACTAGACAGTAATAGGCAGGCACTGGAGGATCTGAAATTATTGTACTCTAAATTCGGTCATGACATTTACGGCGATGATGCACTTTACACGATGGCTAAACTTTATCAGGAAAAACTTTCGGATAAGGACCAGGCGATGAAGTTGTATCAGGAACTGATGGAAAAATATCCGGGAAGTATTTTTGTGGCCGAGTCGAGAAAAAGATTTAGAATTTTGAGGGGCGATGTGATCAATTGATTTTTTTGAATAAAAATGTAAAAGGGATGAAACGTACTGGCTTTTCATCCCTTTTACATTTTAGTATTTACCTACTTAGATCCGAATCCCACTGAATATGCAAAGCTAATGCACCTGAAATGATGGGATTTTATCTTTAACTACTTCATCAAGAATGCCTTAAACTCAGAAAATGAAGGTTTCATTTTGATGGAAACTTTTTCAATATGAAGCAGTAACCCTAGTTTTTCAGGTATCTCCGTCTTTATTCCTAAAGTTTCGTCAACCAGCTCCAAAAATTTGGCTGGGTGAGCCGTTGAGAGAAAAACACCGGTGAGGTCAGCACGATTTACTTTTCGATATTCTTGCAGGCCGAGATAGGCTACGGCTGTGTGAGGGCACATGATGTATCCGGTATTTTTATAAACCTCCTGCATTATAGTGCTCGTCTGTTCATCACTAAAAAAATACCCGGATACTTTACTTCTTATGGAATTCCAGTCATCATCAAAAAATCTTATTAATCGAACGAAGTTGCTGGGACTTCCCACGTCCATCGCATTCGATATTGTCTCGATAGATGGTCGCGGCTCGTATTTACCAGACTCGAGGTATCTAGGAACAGCATTGTTCAAATTGGTAGCCGCGATAAAGTGCTCGACTGGCAAGCCCATTTTAAATGCCAGCAGGCCGGCACTAAGATTTCCGAAATTGCCACTAGGTACTGAGAAGACGACCGGTTTACCTAGCTTCTTGAGTTGAGCGTATGCAGCAAAGAAATAAAAAGACTGGGGTATAAGTCGTGCAATGTTGATTGAGTTTGCGGATGCCAGGTTGAATTTTGATTGGAGCTCTTTATCTAAAAATGCCTCTTTCACAAGTTTCTGGCAATCGTCAAACGTTCCATCGATTTCGATGGCTGTTACATTATGTCCAAGAGTAGTAAGTTGTTTTTCCTGAATTTCACTGACTTTGCCACTCGGATATAAGATTGTAACCGTAATGCCTGGAATTTTATAAAATCCCTGGGCAACCGCGCCACCCGTATCTCCGGACGTAGCTACAAGTATTCTTATTTCCTTTTCAGAGCGGACCAAAAAGTGCGACATGATTGCCGCCATAAACCTGGCGCCAAAGTCTTTAAAGGCCATTGATGGGCCGTGAAACAGTTCCAGAACATAATTGTCCGGTGTAATGTTAACTACAGGAGCTTCAAAATCGTAAGCGTTATTAATGATGTTTTCAATTTCACTTCTTGTAATTTCACCGTCAAATAATGTGTTGGATATTTCAACTGCAATTTCTTTGAAAGTTTTAGTTTCGATTTCTGCTAAAAATTCGGCGGAGACTTGTGGGATATATTCCGGCATATAAAGCCCATTGTCGGCTGGCAGGCTATTGAAGATAGCTTCCTCCAGTGACGCTTTGATGCTAGCAGTTTTTGTACTTTGAAAAATCATCAGGATAACTCGAGAATTAGAGTGCAAATTTAAGGAAAATAGAATTTGCTGAGCCTAAATTTTCATCTGTTTGAGCAACTAATTTGTTGTCAATAAGTCAGTATTTAAGAACATAACAACTAAAAAAATGTCAATAGGAATTTTCAATGTACCGGCAGTAAGGAATGAGCCGGTCAAAAGCTATGCACCAGGAAGTGTTGAGAGAACAGAGTTGAAAAAGGCTTTGGAGGAGGCCCGAGCTAAAACAATTGAGATTCCTCAATATATAGGGGGAGAAGAAGTGTTTTCTCAGAATAAACATAAAATTTCACCACCTCACGATCACCAGCACATACTTGGGTACTTTCATGAGGGCACTGCTTCCGATGTAAGTAAAGCCATAGAAATGGCATTGGAAGCACGTAATAAATGGGCTGCCATGAATTGGGAGCAGCGTGCGACTATATTTCTCAAAGCTGCGGACTTAATAGCGGGTCCATATCGTGCTGAAATCAATGCGGCAACCATGCTCGGACAATCTAAAAATGCGTATCAGGCAGAGATAGATTCGGCCTGTGAGCTGATAGATTTCCTCAGGTTGAATGTCAACTTCATGAGGGAGATTTATGAGGAACAACCGATCTCATCTGATGGAGTATGGAACAGAATGGAATATCGTCCGTTGGAAGGATTTATTTTTGCCATTACCCCATTCAATTTTACTGCAATTTCAGGTAACCTACCTGCTGCCCCTGCATTAATGGGAAATGTTGTGCTTTGGAAACCGGCATTTACACAGGTTTATTCTGCCAATGTAATTATGAGGGTGTTTAAAGAAGCCGGTTTGCCGGATGGCGTTATTAATATGATTCTTGTAGATGGTCCGGTGGCTGGTGACATCATTTTTAAACATCGGGATTTTTCAGGGATACATTTTACTGGTAGTACAAAGGTTTTTCAAACCATTTGGAAAACGATCGGAGAAAATATAGCTGATTACAAATCCTTTCCAAGAATAGTTGGTGAAACGGGAGGGAAAGACTTTGTTCTTGCTCATAAGTCGGCGGATCCGAAAGCAGTTGCTACAGGTCTTATAAGAGGAGCTTTCGAATATCAGGGGCAAAAGTGCTCAGCTGCATCCCGAGCTTATATCCCCTCCAATATTTGGAAGGAAGTGAAGGAATTAATTAAAGAAGACCTTGCGGATATCAAGATGGGAGGAGTTGAAGATTTTTCAAATTTTGTAAATGCTGTGATCGATGAAAAATCGTTTGATAAAATAGCAAATTACATAAGCGATGCCAAGACTAATGCGGATGCAGATATCGTTGCAGGGGGCGGTTTTGATAAGAATAAAGGCTATTTCGTAGAGCCAACGGTTCTTCAAGCTTTTAAGCCGGATTACATCACCCTCTGTGAAGAAATTTTCGGGCCGGTCTTAACGGTGTATGTTTATGATGAGGATGGATTTGAGGATATAATACTTATTATAGATTCGACATCACCCTATGCACTCACAGGCGCTGTGTTTGCAAAGGATCGTTATGCGATTCAGTATGCGACCGAACACTTGGTGAATGCAGCAGGCAATTTCTATATAAATGATAAACCGACCGGAGCAGTGGTTGGGCAGCAGCCATTTGGCGGGGCCCGGGCTTCGGGAACGAATGACAAGGCAGGCTCAGTGTTAAACCTGCTTCGTTGGGTGTCGCCGAGAGCGCTTAAAGAAACACTTGTGTCTCCAGTTGACTACAAATATCCCTTTCTAGGCGAGGTGTAATTGCATAATGGCTTCGTTTTTTTGGAATTACTGATGAATTTTAAGAAAATGAGATATTTTTTTTAACTGCTTTGTGCAAGTGTAATTTTTTTTTCTACCTTTGCAATCCCAATCGCAACAGAGGAATTGAAATGAAGTAGCGAATGTGTGATTGGCACTGTTCTTTGACATGATGAGATAAACCAAAAGAGTAAGAAAAACTCGTTTAAGAAGATTCGGTCCTTCTTTAAAAGGGAGAGGCCACAACAAAATTTACAATGGAGAGTTTGATCCTGGCTCAGGATGAACGCTAGCGGCAGGCTTAATACATGCAAGGCGAG
>NZ_JAJUXH010000041.1 GCF_021390245.1 Dyadobacter sp. CY323
ACCGGAACACTGGCGACTGGAACACTGGCTACCGGAACACTGGCGACTGGAACACTGGCGACCGGAACACTGGCGACTGGAACACTGGCGACCGGAACACTGGCGACTGGAACACTGGCGACTGGAACACTGGCTTCTTTAATACGATTACGCCGGATGATGTCTTGATTTTCAACAAGCCATGCTCCCGTCAAGAATGGGACAATGCTGACAAGCCTAATTTCCTTTACTTCAGTGTAACGGAATGGATATATGAAAGCGAAATGACTGACGAAGAAAAGGTTAAATATCCTACATTCTTCACCACTGGCGGATACCTGAAAAAATACAATTACAAAGAAGCATTCCAGAAAGCATACAATTCCGCAAGTAAAACGGAACAGGACAAGCTTAAAATGCTTCCGAATTTCGATGCTGATGTATTCTTTGAAATCAGCGGCATCAAGGTCAATTAACAATCTATCAAACACACAGGAGAATAAACATGGCTGACGTACAAGGCGTAGCAGGTGAGCGCTTAAAACAATATATCGAGCGTATAGAGCGACTGTCCGAAGAAAAGCAAGGCCTGCAGGACGATATTACCGATGTTTACGCAGAAGCAAAATCAGCTGGTTTCGACAGTAAGATCATGAAAATGATTGTCCGTCTGCGCAAGATGGCATCCGAAAAGCGCCGGGAGGAAGAAGAAATCCTGGACATTTACAAAGCTGCAATTGGTCTTGAATAGGGAGAATGAACCGTGTCTGAACCCGTAAAAAACAGTTATTCCGAAATACGCGCAATCAATGTCAACGAGCATACGGAAAAGAAAGGTAAACTGACCTATCTATCCTGGGCATGGGCTGTTGATATCCTGATGCAAAGGGATGAGAACGCCTCTTGGGAATACGACGAGCACAAGGTATTCCCTGACGATACAATGATGGTTTTTTGTACCGTTGAAGCCTTTGGCCGCAAGCGTAAAATGCAGCTGCCAGTCATGGATAACATGAACAAACCGATTAAGAACCCCAATTCATTCCAGGTCAATACAGCTATGCAGCGTTGCCTGGCCAAGGCAATCGCCCTGCATGGACTAGGGCTTTACATCTATGCCGGCGAAGATTTACCTGATGGGGAAGAAGTGCCAGAGAAGAAGCAGGAACAGCTTAGTAAGGATAACCGCGACAGCATCCTTGACAGCTGGCCAATTGACGAGCAAGCCAAATTCTATCGCACATCTTTAGGCTTTTTCCACTCCGATGATGTTTTGACCGTCGATGTACTCAATGAGTGGTACGACAAGAACAGTTCATGGGTTCGCAACTTGTCAGATGATCGTCAGCGTGGCGATTTGATATCTGTTTTCCGCGACAGCCTGGCAACAGCGGCAGTGCTGGAAATGGATGCAATGGACGGTCTGCAAAACCTGATCGACTACTGGAAATCCCATTCACCAAAATTCAGCAAGCGTCTGTCAAAAGAGGCTTATGAACAAGTAACTACCCACTACAACACACACCCATTGAAAGGATAAGTCATGTCACAATCTCTTAATCGCGTAACTCTGATCGGACACCTGGGGAAAGATCCGGATATTCGGACAACTCAGAATAATAGCCGTGTGGCCAGTTTCTCGCTGGCTACATCGGAAAGCTGGAATGACAAAGCCAGCGGAGACCGCAAAGAAAATACCCAATGGCACCGGATTGTGGTGTTCAATGAAAACCTGATCGGGATTATTGAGAAATACCTGAAAAAAGGGTCAAAGGTTTACCTTGAAGGTCAGCTGGAAAGCCGTAAGTGGACTGGCGACGATGGCAAGGAGAACAACACAACCGAGATCGTGCTGCGCCAGTATCGCGGCGAGATCCTGCTGCTGGACGGTAAGTCAGACAATCAGGACGCTTCCCCCTCCCATGTCAATGATGTGCCAGAGTTCTAAATGAAAACGGTTCTGACCATCCGAAATCGTGAAAGTATAGGGGTAGCCGTTCACAGGTTATCAACCATGCTGGAACGCTGGGATGGTCAGAAACCAATGCAGATTATGATTGGTGAAGTCAAGGAAAAGCGCACTTTATCGCAGTCAGCTTTATACTGGATGTGGATTGATATTATTGCCAATTACAGCGGCGACAGTAAAGAAGCAGTTCATCAGGATATGGGCTATCACTTCCTGCCACGCATGATCTCAAAGCAGACGGGCAACGCCTACCCTATCAGCACGACAAAGCTAAACACCAAGGATATGGTCGAGTACATGGAAAAGGTGAAGGCACTGGCCGGGACGATGGGTATTGTGCTGCCGGAGCCTGCTGATCTCCAAGATTTCTCTGTTTACGAAAGGTAAGCAAATGACCAAAAAGCGAAAACTAGGGCGTCCATTCAACGCCACGAAATACCCCTTTAAAAGTATTGCAATCGGGAAAAGCAAGGTTATTGAGACTGATAATCCTGTATCCTGTGCATCGGCGGCAAGGTCTTATGCTAAGCGATATGGTTTGAAATTCAGTTGTGACACAGTTAACAATCGGACAGCGGTTAAAGTGAAAAATATTCGTTTGGACGCAAAATAACTCTTGACATTGTTTTGTGTCTATGCCATTATAATGATAGGCAACAGCGAAGGAGTTTCACATGACTATCCCACAAGAAGAATACGGTTTTAAGGCTGATTTGAACCACTACGTTTCGGCTACATGCTTAGAGGATTTGACCACATGCTTGCGCCGTATTGGTGAAGCTACCGATTACAAAGAAACAATGGCAGCCTTAAAGGAACTGAACGAATACACCACATGGCACAGTGATAATCTGGACAATAACGAGGAACCACGCCCATGTCACAAGGATGGCTCAGCTTATGCAGAAATGGTAGGTGAGTGATGAAAATATATCTGACTTTCATTTTTCATTGGAAAGATGGAATGACACACGAAGCAACTGCCACTAGTGTCTCGGAAGCATTTAATCAACTCGGTTTTGGTGCGGGAGCTTTACCTGCATTAGATTATTGGGAGGTAAAATCATGAAATGGCCTTTCGTTTCCCGCAAGAAATACAACGACCTGGTCACGTTTTGCAGCCGGCAACAGGCGGCATTGCAAAGCCTGGAAGAAAAGGTAAAGGCACAGGACGAGCAAATCACGTTCACGCATAATCTTTATAATCTGTACCGTGGCCTGTTCGCAGAAGCGTCCCGAAAGCGTGATGGTGCTGGTCGATTTACCAAGCGAATTCCTATCGTGATCGGAGCTAAGCCATGACGAAACCAGCCAACGATAACAAGTCCGCACCGCAGCAGATCCGCACCTGGTTAAACCAGAACCCGGACGTGGCGGCACGGCACTATCGCGAATGCTTGAAGCGGATCAATCTTAAACTGATTAACATGACGAAGGGGAATTGATATGGCGGAGCAGAAGCCGATATGGTTATTAATAACCGAAGGCTCTTGGGGGCCTGCAACAGAGCAATTGGTATCTGATGATTTTGTCCAACGGGAAAGACTTGAACCGTTTTGTTCATCGCTAACTCGCACGTTTATTGAGTTTATCCCAACCGGTAAAGTTCTTAGTATCGGGTTTTGTATGCAAGAAACTGACAGAAATAGCAATCCGGTTATTACTGATCTGATTGAGGCTTTGGAAGGTGTCATACGTGTAGCAGACCGAAAAACACTAGAATTCGATGCAGCACGCGCAGCACTAGCAAAAGCCAAAGGAGAAAACTGATGCAACGCCTCATTTTCACCGCCGCAACCTTTATTATCCTAGTCATTGCCATGCGCACTTTCATTCCTATCGTGATCGACAAAGAGCTAAGACGCCAGAAGTTTGCATGTGAGAATATGCAAGCCAGTGGCTATGACGTGGTGTGCAAGTGATTTCCAGGCATGAACTTCTTATCGAACTGCAAGAGCAGTGCAAGCAAGCCGGTGGACAGCAGGCTTTTGGCCGTCAATGCGACCTTGACGAAAAATACATTAATCGCTGGGTGCGTGGTATTTGCCGCATACCTGATCATGCGTTGAAAGCAATGGGCTGGAAACGTGAAGTTGTTTATACGAGGATTGAGAAATGACCGACGAGCAAACGGAAGTCCTGATCGCCGCCTGTAATGGTTCGCCGCTGGACCGGTTTACCTTCACCGAAATCCACATTCAGAACCCGAAGCCGCGCCTATGACAAAACCATGCGCCGGATGCCTTGAACCGCCTGAATCATACCTGAAACTTTCACCGCGCCGCATCATTGTGTGCGCCGAAAACTGCCCGCATAGCAAGAAACATCAACCCGAAACCGAGAGTAACGACAATGAAAAAGCTGACCGACGCACTGTTTATGCTTGCCGCTCTGGTTATCATTATCCTGTTATTCATACCGTGCCTGATACTGGCCGGGATCGACTATGTGCGCAGGGTTGAAGATGAGCCTATTCCTGAACCTTTACAGAGAGTTTATGATGACCGAAAAAACCACTGATACGACCGAGTTTAAAGATGCTTTGGAATGGATGAACCGACAGGTCGAGATTCGTAACATTGAACAGCCAGCTGATGAAATAGAAACAATCCGCCGCGCCCTGCGTATCGCTGACAGGCTGGCCAATCCGACAGAGGGCATGAAGCAATACGCTGATCTTATGCTGGGAACTGGATGCAATGGAATTACAGTCTTTCATGGTGTGGTGGAGCATATGATCGGCGAAATCGACAACGCTGACGGGGATGGTGTGTGATGCAAGCGGGTGATAAAATCAGAGTGCAGAAATATATAATGGGATGCGCTTACGATCAGGTTGATTATACAGTTGAAGAATTTCGTAATTGCTTGGGGATTTTTCTTTCAGAAGATCACCGTAAGGCGCAGAATTTTACGCCGCTATGTGAATTGTACGAACGTGCACCAGATGCAAAACAAGGATATATTTCAAACTATGGCGAGTACTGGGATAGCTGGGTTCAATCATTCATGAATTTACCAAAGGAGACAACATGACCACCCCGACCGACGCGCAGGCTTTGCAGGAAAGTTGGCATGAGATACCTCGATGCTCCGTCAAATTTTACTTATATCCGTAGATCATTTTTTTGACTTTCAAGATAGGAAATTGTGTGCGTGTACATCTCAGTATCATTTATCGACTTGTAATAGTTAATTTGGATATTGAGTTCATCATATTTTCTTAACCTGTTTGAATAGTCATCTAAGCTATTGAATGATGTATTGTTACTGTATGGTGTATCGGTATTATATGAAGTGGGTTTATGAATTATTCCGGAAGGAAAATCCTTTTTTGGTACATACCTTTCATAGGTTACAGGATTATCTTCCGCATCACGGAGATACTTTGAAATAATCAATATGGTTGCAACGGATATGAAAATCAGGAAGATCCAAAATCCCATATCGAAAGTGATAAACGCCACCACTCCAATTAAGCAAAGAGTCACTATATAGAAATTTCTGATTTTCATATTTCTGTATGTTTATCTATTGCAAGGTGCTTATTATTAGATATATAAACAAACTAAATGTTAGAAAACCAAACTATACAACCGATGGAGAAAAAGCTTGTCCCAAGACCTTCATACACAGATTACCGCCAAAATCATCGCCCAACTCGAACAAGGTGCCGCGCCCTGGCATAAGCCTTGGCAGGAAGGTGAGCACAATGTTTCCTTTGAACTACCTGTAAACGTGGCTAGCGGCAAGCGTTACCGTGGTATTAATATCCCCCTACTTTGGATGGGCGAGTTCCCTACCAACGAGTTTGGCACATTCAAGCAATGGTCTGAACGTAAAGAGGTAATCCGGAAAGGATCAAAAGGCACGACCGTGGTTTACTATGATTTCATTGAAAAGCAGAAGGAAGGCAAGGAAGAAATCGACAAGATCCCGTTCCTGAAAACCTATACCGTATTTAACCGTTCGCAGCTCCAATCCTATAAAGAGGTTGAACCCCTACCCCGCCCTACCGTCACATTCGAGACGATCAAACACATCGACGACTTTATCGACAACACCGGTGCTCAGGTCACATTCGGCGGAACCGTGGCTTATTACAGTGGCCGTACCGATGAAATCAAGATGCCTGATCGTAACCTATTCACAGGCACACCGACACAGACAATCACCGAAAGCATCTATGCAACCCTCGCCCATGAGTTGACACACTGGACGGGTCCGGAAAAGCGTCTTGGCCGGGACATGGGAAAAAGATTTGGCGATAAGAAATACGCCGGTGAAGAAATCGTGGCCGAAATGGGTTCAGCTTTCCTTTCTGCCGATTGGGGTATTGCAGATGCGCCACGTCCGGATCATGCGCAGTACATTGGCCACTGGTTACAACTGCTGACTGATAACAAGAAGGCTATCTTCCAAGCGTCTAGTGAAGCTAGTAAGGCGTTTGAATATCTTCACACGTTACAATTGAAAGCTTAATCTCGCCTTTCAATTTTTCGCTGGTACTCCTCTTGCAGAGTCCTTTCTTGAAGTCGCTGTACTTCGGGGCGCTGCGGTGGCCGTTCCTGAGTCTGTGACTGCTGTTGGCTTTGCTGCCCCTGGTTCGATTGATTGTTGTTTTGGCTCATTGTTGACAGTTTCTTGATCGGAGGGTTTTTCGTCCTTTCTAAGATATGGTTCTACGCTGTAATTTACTAAAAAACAGAACACTATGAAAGATGCCCCTGCAAATGATCGGGTCATCCATCCTGACGATCTTGTTAGGTCAGTAGACTTATCATTATTGTGCTCGGAGATATTATCTGAAATCAAGATGAATTTTTCTCTTAGGAAATCCTCGAACTCGTCCGGATCTGGGTGCTTTTTGCAATCCTTGAAATACTGCTCAACTTCTTTCATTTTGGGGAGCAACAGAAATTCCCGACCACCCTTATTGAATTTATAGTAGCTGTTAAAAAGGTGATATCCCGTACCAACAATGAATATCAACTCGACAAGCACAAAGAAGTTGAAAAACAGAACAACACAATGAACGGGATTTTTAAAGGACGTCAGCAGAATAAAAACCCCGGATATCAGAGCGATCAGAACCGTCCCTTGCAGTGTGATCTCATTATTGAGGCTATTACGACGCTCGACCTCTTTGTAGTAATTCTCTTTGTAAAAATCGAGTCGATTAAATTTTGGTATCTCCGGTGGTGACGGATCGTTTGTCGATTGTTGACCCGAAAGTTTATTGATAAGGTTTTTGACGATACTCATGGAAAAGTACAAGAGGGTTCATGGCGAAATTTACCGATAAAACAGGATAAATCGAATAGGGTCTGAAAATGTGTCAGATAACCCTTTTTATGTTAAAGATGAAAACATGACGCAAGGGCTTTGGGATGAAAAGTGAATGTTCTTGGAAAAATGCAAACGATTCGATCTACTAAAAATATTATTCACACAAAGTTGGTATTTTGCCAACTTTAATAGATATTTGTATTGGCTTAATTGGATCTAAGCCAATAAATCTCTCTCACCATTAAACAGCTTTCAGATGGTTAATTCAAAAAATTCACAAAATCATTTTAAAGATGATAATTCTAAGGTTACGAGAGTTGGATCGATTTGCGAAAAAGCATTCAGATTCTGGTAAAAGTTTAAACGTTTGGAAGACAGTTGTTAACCGGGCAAAATGGAAAAAAGGAACCGATGTATTGCAGGATTTTCCCAATGCATCTATTATTCCAGGAAGCCGCGCCAGGTTCAAAATTGTTGGTAACAAATACCGTCTAATCGTAGAGATAAACTACGAGGATGAAATTGTAGAAGTAAGATTTATAGGGACGCATGCCGAGTATGATACAGTTGACGCTTCAACCGTTTAATCTCTGGAAGTCACTAAATATATGGAAAAAATAAAATCAGACTGGTTTCTAATAGAGACTGAGCAGGAGTACGAGACTGCGCTTTCACGCTACGAGGAAATTAAGTACGCGGCGAAAGGCACGTCTGAACATAAGGAAAAGCTTTTACTGGCACATCTCATTTCTGACTTTGAAGAAAAGACAAGTGAGCTGCCGGAGGTGGATCCTGTCGAACTGATCAAAATCAGGATGGAGGATTTTGGTTTCAAACCTGTTGACCTTGCGAAAGAATACGGGGATAAAGCTACTGTGAGTAAGGTTTTGAATTACAAACAGTCGCTATCACTGACGATGATTCGTAAATTCAGCAAGTTATTGCATATCCCAGCAGACGCCTTAATTGCAGAATATCAATTGCGATAGGCCATATCCTTCTATATAGTGCTGGCATGTCCAGACTTATCCCCGATGATCTCAAAGCGCAGATGATCCGTAACGCCTATGACGTTATGGAGGAACGCGCAGACGATCACCCGCCTGTTGTGAAGCTGTTCATTGGCAACGCGACCTGGCTCCTATCCGAGATCGACCCATTCTATGATGATATCGCTTTCGGCCTGTGCGATCTTGGCATGGGCTACCCGGAGCTTGGCAACGTATCCATTTCGGAACTGGAAGCTGCCCGGCATCCGACATTGAATATTCCTGTCGAGCGGGACGAGCACTTTGTCCCCTCCTACCCTATGAGCGTTTATACCGAAGCTGCGCGAATGAGCCAGCAAATCACAACTGATCGTGAAAAGATGGCCATTGCGCAGCTTACATTAATGAATAGGCCTAAGTAATTAGGTATTTAGTATGGTGATATATTTATACTAGAAGGTCCGCCTTCACAGGTTTTAAATATTCTTATTTCTTTTATTTTGCTAAAATCCAAACCATCCCGAGTTCGAAATGCAGCATTTTCATCACTGTAAGAAGTAACCTTTTTTGCGATTATCTTTCCATCCGTGTCGGTTAGAGAAATAGTCATACCTGTTGTACAACCATCGACCACACGTATACTGATACTCTTGACATCTGAATAATATGAAACATCAACAACTAACGATGTCCCGATATTAAGAGTCAGGTAACCTTCTAGTATTTTACTGCCGCAGGAGTGGTTATCATTAGGAATATCATCGGCCAATGTATATTTTAAATTTTTAAACTCGCTATTGACTCCACATTCCGGATTTTTAAATCCAGTCAAATCTAAATAAGGACTAGTATTCTTGCTTCCAAAAAGTAGCTGTATGCCATCCTTTTCTTTTTCTAGCAATGAAACACGATTACTCTTGATATCAGGATCAGGTTTCGGGTCGGCATCTTTCGGGCAAGCCCATAGCATGAGACAAAGGATTGGAAGAAGTGCGAGAGTAGATTTCTTCATTTGTCAGGAAAGTTTAAGTTTGATACAAAAATATAAAAAAATTGTGTTGATTTAGGCATAATATATGAGGTTATTTTTAACGTTAAAATTAACACTAAAATAACGTTTAAACTGACGTTTATAAAAGCTTTATTTTCAGCATATTTTGCCATTTCGAAATAAACATCTATTTTGGCATAAATATTAACGTCTAAATAAACGTCTAATGATCTTCACAACCGCAGGCGAAAAGGGTGGGAGTGGCCGCAGCACAATTGCAGAACATTTTACCGTATGGCTGTCTAAACAGGGTTTTGACGTCCTTTTGATTGACGCCGACGAGCAGGGTACAGCAAGCGATTTTACCGCCTGGCGAGAGCAAACACTTGAAGGAAACGTAGGCTATACACTGGTGCAACTTGTTGGCGCAAACCTTCGCAAACAGGTCGAAACAATGAAGTCAAAATACGATCACATCGTGATTGACACGGGTGGGAGGGACACGACCAGTCAGCGTGCAGCTTTGTTTGTTTCCGATGTGGCAATCGTTCCGATACAGCCCCGAAGCCATGACATCTGGACGCTGGCCAAGTTCACTGAAATCCTGGAAGAAATCCAGTCCGGCAGGCCGGCACCATTGACAGCTTATACATTCCTGAACAGGGCAGACATTACGTCCGCCGACAACAGGGAATCCGCCGAAGCTCTGGCCGGCATTGAGCAAATGACATTCGTCGATTGTCCGGTTAAGAACCGTAAAGCATATCCAAACGCTGGTGCATCCGGATTGACTGTCTTTGAAATGGGGGAGAAGTCAGACGCAAAAGCCATTAACGAAATAACAGAACTTTTTAAACGCATCAGCCATGTCAATATCCCTGTCACCGCCTAAGAAGGTGGTATCCGAGAAACAGATCGACGCGATTATTAATAAAGGCGGTAAAACTACTGTCGAGAGTAAAGAGGTGGCCGCTGATCCAAATTCCACCAAGAGCATCAAGTTAATTATGACGGTGGACGAAATGGAAACCATTAAGGAATTGCGTGACAAGCGACCAGCAAAAAGCCGCAGCCGCAAAATCTCGATATCCGTGCATGATTGGGTAATTGAAGCCGTACAGGAGAAAATCGAGCGGGAGCGCCGGAAATATAGCGTTCAATAGAGCGTTGAAATTAACATTATTTTTAACGTTAAAATAAACGCTAAATGAGTGCTAAAAAAGACGCTGAAAAAGCACCTAAACCGAAACCAGACGGAACGTCGAAAGTAGCAGTTCGCAGGTCAAAACTGATTTATGAGGCTTACCAGGAAGATCCGGACGACCGTGAAATGCTCTTTCAAGCTGCGGCCATGTGCCAGGTGTTTCTGCCACGTCGGGAACCTGCAACGCCCAGCGAGGTTTGGGAGACAGACAGTGGCAAGTTTACCATGACGGTGATCCCGCTGCCGGTGCTTAATCCGAACACCCACAAAAACGAGTATCTGGGGCTACCGTACGGCACCAAGGCAAGGATTATCCTTGCCAACCTGAACGCAATAGCCGTGCAGAGCCAAAATCGGGTCATAGACGTGAGTTCGAACAACCTGACACAGTTTGTCAAGGAAATCGGAATGACGGACGGAGGGAGCCAAATTGCCGGTGTACGGGATCAAATCGCCAGGCTATCCAATTCGATCATGCGACTATCGTTTGACGGGGAAGAATGGCAGGACAATACGAACATGCCGATTGTTAGCCGATTTACCGTTTTCAAAGGAGCAGAGAACCAGCAGCGGTGGCCGGAACAAATCGAATTGTCAGAGCAGTATTTCAAGAACCTTGTCGAGCATGCTGTACCGCTGCCAAAGACACACCTTGCAGCACTCAGCAACAATGCGACCGCAATTGACCTGTATTGTTTCCTTGCACATAGGCTGCACCGTATACCGAAGGGAAAGCCGCAGTTCCTTGCATGGAAAACCTTGAAAGATCAGTTCGGCGGTGAGTATACGCGCATGACAGATTTCCGTACCAACTTCAAGAGAACCTGGGATTTGGTAAGGACGCTTTACACTGATGCAAAAATTGATCAGAAGGGAACACGCGGATTATTGTTACACAACAGTCCGACGCCAATTCCAAAGCAGATGATATTGTTTAGTAAATAGCTGACTTATAATGCGTTACTTCACAAATGACGAGTCTTTCACGGCATAACCGTGTTTTTATCACAAAATGAAGCATATATATATATCATAGTCATAAAGTTAACTTTGTTAATGACGAGCAATTCACGGTATCGCCGTGATCTACTCACGATATGATGTATAACAATCTGTAAATCAGTTTATTATACGCTATATGACGACTATTTCACGGTAATCGGCTATTTTACGAAGTTAGGTTTATCCAATTAACTGAAATACAGCTGGTTAACTTTGTAAATAACGAGAATTCCACGGTAGGAGAATGAAGTTATCCACATTTTTATGTTCACAACCATAATCCAGACCATGTTATTCACCGTGATTTTGTCGCTAAAAGCACCGTGATTTACTCGAGAAAGACACCGTGATTTTGTCACACAACCCTTTATTTAAAAACAAATAAAAAAATACTATTATTAACTGAAAAAATTGTGAATAACTGATGAAGAAGGGGGTGGGAGCGGTGAACTATGGATTTAGTTATTGATTTTATCTATAAGTCGACATGAGTGAATTTATAGACATATTTGATTTTCCAACAATACTACAGCTAATGGCTGCCATAACCGCTATTTTAGGTACTGTTTTGGCTATTTTTCAGAAGGACACGGTAGATGAGCATAAGCATCTCACCTTAATTGGGTGGATGTCAATAGGAATAATATCTATTAGTGCATTGCTTTCCGGCGCATCTTTCGTATTACAAGATATTGATGACACGAGGTCTGGCAAGGCAAAAGAAAAGAAATTTGACGATTTAAAAGATAGCTTAAATGCAGAATTGATTAGGTCAAAAGCAATTGCAGATAGTTTGCAAGGAAACAAAATACTACAAAAGTCTCTATCAAAAACTCAGCTTGATTCATTGTATATAATTAGTGAAAACCTGAGAGCGGCATCTAAGCAAATTGAAGAAACTCAAAAGGGAACAAAAATTGCTATTGCGAGAGTGACAGATGCAAAGAGAAAACTTTTACTACAGGACTTTCCATTGCATCCCATGAGTGTAGTACTATACTCATTTACCGAATTACCAAAATCTATTGTAGAAAGTCCGATATATAAGAAGGCTAAGATACAACATCCTAAAAATGAGTCTCTTGAAAATACAATTATCGAGAATCTTGAGAAAGGAGGTAGTAATAATTTAGGGCGCCTATTTATTAATGAGTATAAGGATGTATGGGCCCTTGTTAAAGAAGATATATTAATTGGGACAAATGTAGACTTACTATTTATAGAACCCAGGACAAAGACGAAGCCCAATAATCTATCTAGAATTTTTTCCCTGCACTTATCAGCTTACAATTCGCCAGAAAATTTCCATGAGAACGCAATTAGGGCTAATTATATTGATTTTGAAAGGGACGGAATACACTCACGTTATGAATATAAAAATTGCAGTTTCTCTTCAGCTAATTTTGTACCGAATAGCTCTATTGATTTGATAGGATTTAAGTTATCTGTTAATGGATTCCCAATCAAAAATAATGATGACTTTGAGTTATCAATTAACTTTCCAAGGCACCGAGTTGACCTAACAAAATACATTGCTAAATCTAACCAGATTCTTTTGTCGAAAACAGTCTTGGGATTAGATAGGTATAAACAAATAGAATGAACATCAAAGATGCCAAATCCATCCCGCTTGACGAGTTCCTGGAGAACCTTGGACAGGTATGTGTAAAGGAAAGCTATGGGCGGAAATGGTATAAAGCTCCTTGGCGTGAAGAAAAGACAGCATCTTTCGTATTGACACGCGACAAGCAGGCTTGGTTTGATCACGCCATTGGTGCAGGAGGAAATATTATTGATCTTGCACTCAAATACGCAAATCTCGATGGCATCCCGGAGGCTTTGAAATTCATTGAAAATACTGTCGGGTCCGGCTACACTATTCCCACCATTCGCCAGGAGCTTAAACCAGTGGAACCCGAACTCCCGTATTACGATCTTATCAGCGCAAATGACTTCAACATTTACTCTGGCCGATCACTCTCAAAAAATGCTCAGTACCTGACCAGTCGTGGCATTGATCCAAAGGCAGTTGCTCCATACCTGAAAGACGTCAAATTCACTGGCCGGGCAGACCGCAAAAAGTCCTATTCCGGCTTTGGTATGCAGAACAATTCAGGCGGTTTTGAAGTCCGCAGGGCAGGGGATTGGGCTAAGACTTCTGTCGGCCATAAGGACGTTTCAGTGTTCCTGGCTGACCGTGATTTCGCTCCTTGGCATACGTTCTATTCAATGATAGATTTTTGTACTTTTCTAACAATTGATAAGCCGCCGATTGGGACATATAATTACCTGATCGTGAATGGTGACGCTATGATAGGGCGTGCAGCAGAAGGGAATAAACCGGAGATTATTGGACATGCTGAAAGGTTTATTGAGACAATTCCACCTGGTACAATGATCCATTACCCCCATGATGATAGCTGGAAAAACGGGATTAAGACCGACCTTCCAATCGAGAAAAATTCAGGGTTAAGAGCCTTCAATCGGCTGCTTGATTTTGTCACACACTTGGGATGGGGCGGGGGAGACATGGCCTACAAGTATGATGGCTTTAAGGACTGGAATGAGAAGCGGGAGAAGGATTTGGGTCTGGATCGTAAGGTTGTAGGTATGCCGCAGCAGAGTAAGCCGGATCCGAGTACTGTGCCATATTTTAAGCTTTAATAAAGCTATTTACCCTTGTTTGCGCCAACAACTAGGGCAATTAAAAATGCAATGAAACTTAGGATACCTATGGCGCCCGCCAGCATTGCTATTGGTGGAGATAGATACTTAACTATTCCGTCGCTAACGGAAGATTCTGTAATTCCAAAGATAATCGCAATAAGTGTGCTAATTACCGCTATTTTTAAAAGCGTTTTGTAACTGTTGCTCATAGGATTTATGAATTTATGTCAGAGAGAGAATTTGCTTAAATTTAATACTTTTCTCTAAATACTTAAAATCCGCGCAAACTCCTCAAGAATAAATAATGTAGGATTACTATCATATTGTGGACGTCCGCAGAATGATCAGAAGTACGGTACAACATTTGCAAATTCTCTCAAAAGGGGTTAGATTGTGTTACGTTAAGCAAGACATGCGCTGTGATCACAAATTTTGCTAATCGCTTCATTTTTGACCCCATCGCCGTCTTGTAAGGGAGACCCTTAACCCCTAGGTTATTGTTATGAAAGTAGATGATCCGGAGACCTCCATACGTATGCGTTGTCTGACCAGCGTTAAGAAACGGCTGGAAGATAAAAAGGCGCAGTCCGGTTTTAAGAGCCTTACAGAGTACCTGCTGTTTATGGGTCTGGGAGATCCGCCCCGCAGGAAAGCCCCCACCCCTGAGCGCGTGGCGTTGATCAAGGCACTATCCAACCTGGGACATATCCTGACTGAGTTGAAAGCCCGACCAGAGGATACAAGTGCCATTGAAGCCCAGGTCACTTTTATGGCTAATAAGATCCACGAAGAATTCGGTTATGATAGTTAAGGGCAAATCACGTGGCGACGCTATGCAGTTGGCCATGTATCTTCTTGATAAACGGGACAACGAGAAGATCGAGATCCTTGATATTCGAGGTACGGCCACTCCTACCGATTTGAAGCGATCGCTGCTGGAAATGGAGCTGACCGTCGAGCTTACGAATGGCCTGAAAGGTTTGCACCATGGGCAGATAGCTCCCCGCGCCCATGAGAGCCGGAACATGACGATTGATGACTGGCATTACTGTATTGAGACCTACGCCAGGAACACCGGCCACGAGGGTCAGAAATACGCTGCTGTGCTGCATACCAAGAAAGGCAGTACCCATGCCCATGTCGTCTTTGAACGGTACAAGCATGAGACCGGTACCCTGATCCGAGACAGCTTTAATTACTACGATAATAACCATACCCGCGCAGAGCTTGAAAAGCATTTCGGTCATGAGCCAACACCCTGGCGCCGGGACAAAACGCACGAGCAAAATCATAAGAAAACACTATCTGAAATATGGGAATATTCCAAGGATGGTATCGACTTCATTGAGCAGGCGGAAGCCATGGGTTACCAGGTCGCCAAGGGTCTGGATCGTCGGCCTTATAAGGTGATTACCCCCGATCGACAAAGCCTTGATCTGGTGCGTCAGCTGGATGGGGTTAAGACCGCCGAAGTGAAGAAGGAATTTGCTGATATTCTGCTTCAAACCGAGGCCGAAGCTTTGCGTAAAATTGCTGTTGAGAAAAAGGTTGAGATCGAAGAAAAGCGTCAGGAATTTATTGATAACTTTAGGAAACAGGAGGATAAGGAGGTCGAAAAAAAGCCTGAAAGCGAAATCGATGATATCGCCGATGAAATGGAACGGCTGTTAAAGCAGGCGAGAGATCGGGAACAAGATAGGGGTTACACTTACTAATATCATTTATATGGACAGTATCGACGAAATCAGAAAACGTCAGGAAGATGAAATCGGCAAAATGCTGCAGGAACAATACAGGATCTGGCAGGATTTAAAGAGTCAGCATGACGGTAAAGTTCCAGAGGACATAGCCAATGAATACCGGAAAGCTGCGAGGCTTGAGACAATGGCTCTTGAAGAACGACAGGTGGAAGAAAGAGAAGCTATTCCCTTTTACGGCAAGGTTCTAAGTACCGAACGTGCCTTGGTTACTGAAATGCGTGGACTGCATGACACCATTGAAAATCAGCAGGAAATGGATCGTGTGCAGGATGAAATGGATAAACTGCTTGAACAGGCCAGAATACGGGAGAATAACCGTGATAATACCCCTCAGATTTAGGCCATTGCCCGAAGGTTTCTACCGTTTTTATTTTGCTGTAAATAAGGTATTTTGGGTAGTCTTGCAGGGCTTTCCATTGCAGACAGTTCCAAAATTATATCAGGGAATGACCCCACTTCGTCAGGACGCAAAAGTGGCTTTTCATTATATCTTGGGGAGCCATCCTTATTATTACCCATGAATTGAACAGTCATAGGCATTCGCCTTGAAATATAATCACGGGTTAGGTTGTCACCAGCAGCAAACCAGTGATTGACAGCACAGTTACCTACAAGAGATTGCCAACCGCCGTATATTTTGCTTAAAGCATCCAAATCTTGAACGACCGCCCAAATGGTCGCATATTGAGCACCAATGGTAAAGAAATCTTCCGCTTCCTTCAAATAGCCAAGCTTGATAAATTCATCCATTAAAAGGGTAATCCGCCTTTTAGGGTGATAGTTTTTCATTAATTCCCTGAGCATCGATCCAAAGAAAATCCTTAACCAGGGCGCGTTTTTCTGAATAACGTCTGATGGCATGCAAAGGAATACCGCAACCTTCTTATCGTTCAGATCGGACATTTTAAAATCTGATCCAGATAGCGAACTTGCAAGCCTTTTCCGGCCAAACATTGTCATTGCCGTTTGGGCTGTTCTGGAAATAGAACCCCATGCATCCGTACCCTTTTGTCCCGCAACAGACATGGCATATTTAGTTATAACACCATCAAAATGCCTGTTTACAGCCATCTTTTTCAGGAGTATTTCAAGATCAGTGCCAGTTGATAGAACATAGTAATAAAGTGTCCTAAATGATATTTCATCCTCAGTTTGAGTGAGTAAGTGGCGTAAGCAGTTTAATAGAAAATCTCGGCCAGCATCATCAAAGAATTTGTTTTTATGATCGGATGGGGGAATAATTGAATATGCAATGGTATCCAGTATCTCGTCGGTGTCGTCGCTGAAAGGGTCGATATCATCCAGAGGATTAAACTTGGACAGTCCGAATTCTTCTAAACCAGCAATATCATAAGGGTTTATACAATACACCTCATACCCTACTGACCTGAGATAGTCGCCTGAAATCCTGATATTTTCCCCTTTTGGATCCATTACAATGAAAGAGGATGCACCGGGGTCTCTAAGGGAATTATCGGTAAGAGCTGTGTTAATGATGTAAAAGCCCTTTCCACTTCTTGTCGGGGCGCAGGTCATGATATGCCCTTCACCATGCCACATGTATCCATTTCCTATATTAATCGGTGATCTATCACCATGTAAAACAGCTCTTAACTCTTTGTCCGTAGCCCATGTTTTTGAGCCATAAGATTTTTTGATATTTTCTTTTTCTTCTTGTTCAACTACATCTTCTGCATAATAATCTCTTTGCCTCCTGAATGTCCTTGCAACCCAAATTGGTAAAACCAAAGCTGAAACCCATGCGATATTTGCCAGTATCGGGGAATGTCTAAAATAAGAAAAACCGGCAGGATAATATTTTGAATCAATCTCTCCACCATTAGGATAAAGGATAAATGATACAAACCACATCAAGAGTGTAGGGGAAATAATTAGTGCTATTACTATAAGAATAAATTGCCAAGTCCCGGCAGCGCCTTCATTCTCTTTCAAAACATGCCTGTTATTATAAAATCGCTTATGAAACCAACGTGGTATTGTCCCATTTATCCTGTGTGAGATCATTTTGTATAAAAACCAGGAAGCAGGAACTACTAGCACGAATGAAAATATTCGTTGCAATCCATCAAATAGATAAATTCCTATTGTAAAAAGCGCCAGAATAGCAAGAGGGATTTTAAATACCCTTAACAGGCTTGTAGATTTTCCCATGATTTAGGTTTACGATTGTCACCGAAGATAAGATTTAACCCGGCAAAGGCCAAGGAATAAATCTAACTTTTACACACTTTTTTCTTCGTAAGGTTATGGTTCAAGACTTGCCGTTTGGTTTCGGTCGTATCGTCACGATGGGCGATAATGTAGTCAGTCCAAACGCAACCAGTATCAACGATCCGTGTCTGAGCGCATCCAACCGTTAGCAGTGAGACTATTATCAATATCAGGATCAGAAAGCTTACGTGTCGCATTTTTTACATTCTCCTTAGTTGATACAGCCTTGACGGTGGCTTTTGCGCCTACAAGTGCCTGCGTGGATTGCTCCTGTTTGCGGCCGTCAGATACACCAACACAATAGCTGATGAAGCAAGAAAGTACCAGCAGGGCCAGTGCTGCAAGGCCATAAGGCCAGTATTTCAAGAATTGCATAGCTTTCTCTCCTCATTTCGTCGATTTGGCAGTCCCATGCATCCATTTGTAGGAATCTTACAGTCACGCTTTCCTATATACGTCCATCGGTTCAGTTCATCACAGGCTTTTGGGTCATTGGCATTGATCTTGCGGCGAAGGGTTGAATTACTGAAAGCATTGATGCCGACGTTATAGGAAAATGATGTCAAAGCAGCCCAGCGGGGAGCGGTCATTTTTGTATCGATCAGCCACCAAACAGACATGCCGTACGCTAACAGCTTTACCCGGAGGAGCGCAGAGCACTCGGAATTTGTAAATGTCTTTTTCGGGACAACCCCTTCCGTTTCGCCGTAACACCACGTCCAGACGCCACCGATATCGCGATAAGGAACAACGCTCAAACCCTCCTGAGTGGCAACAAACGGTGTTCCGATGGCAAGCATAGCCGCCAGTAAAGCAGCAGCAGGCTTATTCTTGCTTTTCGGTTTATTGTCCTTCATTGGCCAAACCCCATGAATTCCAGGATAGTTTTAAAGTTTAGTATGATCCATGCGATCAGAGCTGTGCCGGCCGACCATAAAAAGGCGATCATCTTCATTGCGCCCTTTCGTTCGATCTCACGATCTTCCAGGACTTTTGTCCGGGTCTCGATATGAACAACATTGGCCTTCAACTCGCTGTGATCATGCACCAGGCTATCAAGCTTGTTTGTCATCTGGTTTAGCTGGGTATCGCTGATTTTCTGCGCTGCTTTGATGTCCATCGTATCATTGCGGGTGTCCGCGCTGATTTGTGTCAGACGTCCGATAACCTCTTTGATATCCATTAAAACGGCGTAAATACCGTCCTGCGGCGATAATGGTGGGAGGTTATGCGGCATATCTTCTTTACTCGTAAAGGATGTTAATAAGGCCAGCGTCGAACGTATCCGTACCGCCAACCGTCGTAATAAGTAGGCGATCCAACATTGCCGACAATGCCTTGCTGCCACCGACAATCGCGGTTCTTGTCGCGTTTGATAGGCCAATTACACCAGCAGCAACCCAGGTGTTTGTTGCTGCATCGACCAAGGATAAAACAATAGAACCATGACGGACATCAGTACCTGACGCGACGTTGCTGTAAATCACAAATCCGGTACTAAAAGCACCTTCAGCAGATCCGCTCGAAATGGTAGATGATGCGCCCTTATATCCAGTCGTTTCAATACCGCCTGAATCTCCGATCTGTATCATCACGAGACTAGAACCGCTAGTAGAAAGATCGGCCAAATTAATTGTGATACGTTTTATTCCTGCC
>NZ_JAJUXH010000042.1 GCF_021390245.1 Dyadobacter sp. CY323
CCAGCGGGGCCTCCTGTTTGTCGCCGGTTTCAGGAGGCCCCGCCGGGGCCTGTAACTTCTTGGATTGCTTTTTCTAGAAACAGGAAGCTCCGCCGGAGCTGCTTTTCGGTTCCACGAAAACGTCCAGCCGCAGAGCGGCTTCCTGTTTCTGGAAAAAATAACAACGAAGAAAATGATGAGTAAGAAGACGCACGCAGCCGCAGAGCGGCTCCCTGTTTCTGGGAAAGTAACAACGAAGAAAAATGATCAGATAAGAAGACACGTCCAGCCGTAGAGCGGCTTCCTGTTTCTAGAAAAAACACGATCCCAGATGAAAAATGGGCTCCGTGAGGTGCCTCCTGATCGCTGGCTTCGTGACTTCACTTACCCGACTTACCCCCCAACAACCCATGATAATATGCCAGATAATACGGAAGCAAAAAGAACGTCCCTTCGTGCTCTTCGTGACCATCGCCTTCGGATGCCAGTAATGCGAAACCGTCGCGGTCCTGGCGCACGTGGCCGCGCTCGTCAATGGGTAATGCGTAGCCGTCCATCCGCCATCCGATGTTTTTTTCCTGCATCGGGGAGGAGTCGAAAACGACGTCGAGACGGTGGGTGTTATCCATTGTGTAACCGATGAGGTCGAGCGGGACTTTTTGGAGATTATCGAGAATGTAGTCGGTGCGGTAATTTCCTTTGTAATGGCCTTTGACCACCTTGGAAGCATACAACCTGTTTTCCGGGAAAAGACCTTTGTTTTCAAACAGTTTCTGATCGGCCTGCTGAGTGAAGCGATTGGCAAGTGAGGCGTAAATAGCGTCCCAGAATGCATTTTTCTGCTTGCTGATATGCTGCCACGCTACTTCCAATCCTTGACGGTACATGAGTAAGAGCGAAGGATCGGTCTCGTAGTTGATCAGACCGTATATGCTCATCAGACAAAGGTTATTATCCCAGGGAACGACGTTTTCAGGCGGGAAAAATTCTTTGGGGTGCATCGCATTGATGTGGTAATTGTATTTGTCACGCAGGATTTTGGCTTCGCGGTCGTATTTTGCGTCGCCGGTAACATGTTTTGCGACATTCAAAAACGAGAGCATCATCATGGAATTCAGCCCGCGCTGATCGTAGCCGTAAACCGAATTGACATACTCCGGCGAAAAATCGCCCCAGCGGGTGACTTTGCCGTCGTGATCTACCAGTTTATATCCGTGACGCACCAGATGGTCGGTAATGTCGCCGACTACCTCCCGCACGGCCTGTTTTTCCTCCTCCGTTTTAGCCACCAGATCATAATAAATGCCGTAGAAGAAAAAATGCCCGGCGAGCTCGTCTGAACTCGTATCGCATTTCCAGTAATACTTCCCGTCTTTGCTTTTCGAAAAACGGGGGAAGATATCCTTCCACATCGGGTCCCGCTCCTGGTTCCGGAGATTGGCTTCGTGACTATACACTTCATTTACTGGTTCGTGCCAGTCTACCGGGATAATGACCCGCGCCGGAAATCCTTTTTCATGCGTAATGTCCACCAGCCATTTACACGATTTGAAGCTCCGGTCGGCCAGTGCTTTTGCCTCCGGATCGCCCGTGGCGGCGTACCTGAATGCCTGCGCCGCTCCGTACATGGCGGTATACATTCCGTCATTGTCCGAAATCGCTACTTCCGAAGTGGCCGCATTGAATTGTTCTTTTAAATGGCTCTGAGCGACAAAACCCATCCGATTGTGACGTTCTTCTACCTGTTTTGTGAAAAAACGTGCCTTTTCTTCCAATGATAAAGAAACGCGGGAGATCTGGCTGATGCCTTTGTCGGTGCCGATCCAGGCGGTACCATTATCCGGCTGCACTGCAATCGTGTTCACCTGGTCATCCGGAAGCCAGCGGCGACTGAACCGGTATTTGAATTGGTCGTTTTCAACTTCAATAGCCCCTTTTTTTGTGCCGAACCAAACCGTCCCATTCAGACCGGCGGCTGCGCAGGTGAATTGGTTATAGGGAAGACCTTCCTTACCCGTGAACAGTTTCCATTTAGTCCCATCCAGGTAACCCAATCCTTCTTCCGAGCCAAACCACAGCCTTCCTTTAGAATCCGTGACCAGGGCGGCAACATTTCGGAGCGACCAGGAATACTGATCATTCTTCGGAAAGATCCTTTCCGGTTTTTTGCCATTTTTATAAAAATATAAACCTTCCCCGCATCCGATCGCATATCCGCCCTGGTATGGAACACCAGCAAGTATTTTAGTTCCGGCGATCACTGGCAACCCGGCATTTGACGCCGGTTTTTCAGTAGAAACAGAAGTCCATTTTCCTTCTCTGAACTGCACCGGCTTACCCGCAATAAATGCGACGGGCTGATTATTTTTCAATGTAATCTTCGTGATCTTCCCATCAGGTAATCCTTCTTTGGATGAATGGACCGTCACCACTTCCTGAATAAATTTCTGATCGGGTACCGACTGTGCGGACAGGTGGATAGGGATTAGCAGGAGCCAGTAAATGAGCGATTTCATGCAGTAGATAAGCGAAGATTTAGACAAATTAACGCACTTTATACTTACCGTGATCTTAAAGAGGCTACTGCCGCGAGCGTGTTATGATATCATTAACACTAAGTATTGAAACCGTCCAATTTGCTTTATTGCGTAATAAATAAAACGAATTACCTGAAATGGATTCAAGAAGAGAATTTTTGAAAAAGGCTGCTATGCTGACCAGCGGCGCAGGAATGATGGGTTTTCTACCCGAGTCGGTGCAGCGCGCCATGGCCATTCACCCCGATCCCGGCACGACTTATCTCGACGCCGAGCATGTGGTCATTTTAATGCAGGAAAACCGTTCCTTCGATCACACTTATGGGAAGTTACAAGGTGTGCGGGGCTTCAATGACCCCCGTGCGATCTCTCTGCCCAACAAAAATAAAGTATGGTTGCAAACGGATAAAAAAGGAGATACCTACGCGCCATTCCGGCTCGATATTAAAAATACAAAAGCGACCTGGATGCACGATCTGCCGCATTCCCGTGAATCTCAGGTGGATGCCTATAATGGCGGCAAATATGATAAGTGGCTGACTTCCAAAAGATCCAGCCATAAGGAGTATTCGGATATGCCGCTTACACTTGGGTATTACGACCGCGAAGACCTTCCATTTTACTATGCATTCGCGGATGCATTCACGGTTTGTGACCAGAATTTTTGCTCATCCATGACCCCCACGCACCCGAACCGCTACTATTTGTGGTCGGGAACGATCCGCGAAACGCCGGACATTGATTCGCTCGCCGTGGTGCGGAATAGTTATTTTTCAATCAATAAAACGGTTAAATGGAAGACATTCCCCGAGCGGCTGCACGAGGCGGATGTTTCGTGGAAATTTTACCAGAATGAAGTCGGCGCCATTATGCAATTCCATCCGGGATTGGGTTCGTGGCTGAGCAATTTTGGCTGCAACCCTCTTGAGAGATATGCCCAGTACCACGTCAAATCTTCCGCGGATTACATTCATTACGCCAAGCTTGAAGTTGAAAAACTCAAAAAAGAACTGCCGGACTTAAAGGAAAAACTGGCGGCAGCAACGGCCGAGGAGAAAACCAAACTCTCAAAAAGCTACGATAACCAGGCAGCATTACTGGAAAAATATGAGAAAGACCTGGCCGAGTACAGTGATGAAAATCTCAAAAAATTCTCGGTGAAGGAACGCGACCTGCATCACCGTGCATTTGTCTCGAATCGGGAAGACCCTGATTATCTCAAACTGAGCACGATTACTTACGAGGCAAACGGCGAAAAAAGGAAAGTGCAGGTTCCAAAAAGCGACATTTTTTATCAGTTCCGGAAAGATGTGAAAGAAGGAAAGCTGCCGACGGTTTCATACCTGGCAGCCCCGCAAAACTTTTCAGATCACCCGTCCGCACCCTGGTATGGCGCCTGGTACGTTTCCGAAACGCTGGATATCCTCACCCAGAACCCGGAGATATGGAAGAAGACGATCTTTATTTTGTGTTATGACGAAAACGACGGCTACTACGACCATGTGCCGCCATTCTCCATTCCGAATCCATTCAAAGCTGATTCGGGGAAAGTGTCGGAAGGCATTGATATAAAGGCGGAATATGTAACCCTGGAACAAGATCAGTCGCAGGTGCCCAAAGCCAATGCACGGGAAGGCGCGATCGGGCTAGGTTTCCGCGTGCCGCTGGTGGTGGCTTCGCCGTGGTCGCGCGGGGGCAAAGTGTGCTCGCAGGTTTTCGACCACACTTCCATTATCCAGTTCCTGGAAGAATTTACAAGCCATAAATCCGGTAAGAAGATCAAAGAAACCAACATAACGGAATGGAGAAGAACGATCTGCGGCAACATCAGTTCCGTTTTTCAGCCTTATGATCCTTCTGCTTACAAAAAACCGCAGCCGGTTAACCGCGACGAATTTGTAGAGACGATCCATAAAGCACAATTCCGGGATGCGCCCTCGAATTTTAAATCACTGTCGGCGAGCGAAATTGCGGAGATTAATAAAAATGCTTCATCGGGCCCATACCTGCCCAGGCAGGAGCCGGGCACGCGGCCTTCGTGCGCCATTCCCTACGAATTATATGTGGAAGGCAATCTTTCTAAGGACAAAAAGACATTTGAGATAGCACTGAATGCCGGAAATAAGGTTTTTGGGAAAAAAGCAGCCGGGGCGCCATTTATTATTTATGCCATGAATCCGTACCGCGGCGAGGAGCTCGGCGTCTGGAATTATGCGGTGAAAGCCGGGGATACATTACAACAAACGTGGAACATATCCGATTTCGAAGGTGGGAAATATCATTTGAGAGTATATGGGCCAAATGGATTTTTCCGCGAGTTTGCTGGCGACGGCAACGATGTGGATACTGTCGTAACCTGTGCTTACGCCCAGGACAAAGCCGGTAAATTGAAAGGCGACTTGTTGTTCACCATTGACAATAAAAGCGGCAAAGCAGCTTCAATTGTGATCATGGATCATGCATATGGAGAAAAACCATTAAATGTAAGAGTAGCAGCCGGCGGTCGATCACAGACCGTGGTGCCGCTTTCCAAAAGCCACAATTGGTATGATGTCAGCGTGCAAATTGACCAGTCGACTACGATACGGAGGTACGCAGGCCACGTCGAAACAGGCAAGGAAAGTGTAACGGATCCGTTTATGGGAAGGAGTTAATGAACTGACAACGGCTGGAAAACGTATGCATCCCACTTATATCGTTTTTTTGTTGGTATTGCTTTGCAGCGGCTGCGGGGGAGAACGGGATACGATGCGGAAAAAAAAGCCCCGCGTAGTCGAATCGATCGCCGACCTGGGCGCATTGCCCCTGCACGCCACCGACCCAAAAGACAATCCCTCGACTCCGGAAAAGGTCAACCTGGGCCGGCTGCTGTTTTTCGATCCGGTCCTGTCAGGCAATAAAGACGTTTCCTGCGCGACATGCCATCAGCCAGAATTTAATTACGCCGAATTTCTCGAAACGTCCATTGGTGTAAATGGCAGAGGATTGGGAAGCAAGCGGAGATTTTTGGATCAAAACGACATTCCGTTCGTGAAAAGAAACTCCCAAAGTATTTTAAATACCGCCTTTAACGGGATTGCCAATAACAAAAGCTATCGGCCCGAATTGGCGCCGATGTTCTGGGACCTGAGAGCGAAAGGGCTCGAAGCGCAGGCATTGGAGCCGATCAAAACGCTGGAAGAAATGAGGGGCACAGGAATCCAGGATCACATGATCCTGGATGAGATCATCGAACGCATTAAGCGGATTCCCACTTATAATCAACTGTTTTCGAGCGCTTTTTCAGCCGATCCGGAACCGGTTAATCAGCGCAATTTATCGAAAGCCATTGCTGCCTACGAGCGGACGCTGATAGCCACAAACACCCGGTTTGACCAGTATATGCGCGGTGACAGTAATGCGCTGTCGACGAGCGAAAAGGATGGAATGAATGCGTTTCTGGTTACGGGCTGTGCAAAATGTCACTCGGGGCCGATGTTCTCCGACTTTAAACTGCATACGCTGGGCGTACCTGACACGGGTAACCGAACAGAAAGTGACGCAGGCGCCAACAACGATTATGCTTTCAGGACACCAACCTTGCGTAACCTGCGCTACACGGCACCTTACATGCACAGCGGCAAGTTCGCGACGCTGGACCAGGTGCTGATGTTTTACGAAGACATCGCGGGAGGTAAGATTTTGAACCCAAATGTGAAGGCAGGCGGCATTGATTCGCTCGCCACACATATGGACGTTAATTTCAAAGACATTTCAAAAATCGTCGAATTTTTAAATACCCTTAACGACGATGCTTTTGACAAAACAGTCCCGGCTTCCGTGCCGAGTGGTTTACCGGTAACCGGACTTTAACACCTTATTGCAGTTCGTCAAAAGCAAACAATCTCTCAGCCATTTTTTTGTCGCGACTATAAAAATCTTTCCGGAAATTAAGTTTGCCGGTATGATCTACCGACGTGAATATCGCTTGTCGCGACGCTTTGAAGGGTCGGCTGGACTGTGTATTTGTGAGTCGTCAATAGGTTACATATTTCGCAGATCAACACGATAGTATCAGGATTGCGAACAATAGTACAAGTATTTGATGGAGACGAAATATAGTTTTGTTAAAATCAAAAAGGTTGAAATAATACCGATGTCAATGGCGAAGTTCGTAAACGAATTATCTAAGATACTTAAAAGTTGCATGCTGTCTATTACGTTCGCAGCAGCCATTTCAGCCGGTTCTGCACGGGCACAACCGGTCGAAAAGGCTAAAAGCATGGAGGCGCCTCTGACGTATGAAGTTGTGCGCGCCAAAAAGCCGGTGCGGATCGACGGGGACTGGAACAAATCCGACTGGAAAAAAACGAAATCTATTACCATTGAAAAATACATGGGCGCCATCCCGCCGTTTAAACCGGCCGTGGAAGCGAAAATGATGTATGACAATGAAAATGTGTATGTGATTTTCCGGGTCAAAGATAGGTATGTCCGGAGCCTGGTCCAGGAATACAATGGCAACGTTTCAGGAGATGCGTGCGTGGAATTCTTTTTCTCACCCGACGCTGCATTGCCCGAGCGGTACTTCAACCTGGAAGTAAATGCGGGCGGCACGCCGTTGATTTTTTATGTGACCAAACCCTGGACCGGATTTCAAAAACTGGAAGCGGACGATATCAAACAAATTGAAATCGCACACTCGCTGCCTTCAAAAATCGACCCCGAAATTTCCGAACCCGTAACCTGGACCATCGAATACCGGGTGCCATTAACCATGCTCAAAAAATTTTCCAACGTAACCGACCCCAAACCGGGCGTGAGCTGGAAAGCTAATTTTTATAAAACAGCCAGCCAGAGCACCAACCCGCACTGGATCACCTGGTCGCATGTAGACAATGCTAAACCCAACTTCCATTTACCCCAGTTTTTTGGTACCCTCATTTTTAAGTAGCGAGTACAATGAAAATCACTTTTTCAGGTAATGCGATAACAACGTTTTTGGCTCTAACACTTTTGATCTTGGAAACTGCTTCCGACAACAACGCCCAGTCGCTTCCCGCCGGCGAATTGTACAAATCCTCCGTTTTTACGCCTGCCCGCAGTTTTACTTCCGGCGCGGAAGGTCCGGCTGTTGACCGGAACGGCGTATTGTATGCGGTGAATTTTGAAAAACAAGGCACGATAGGACAGGTTACCCCGGAAGGAAAAGGCAGCATTTTCGTAGAGCTTACGGGTGGGAGCGTCGGCAACGGGATCCGCTTTCACAGCAAAGGCGACATGTTCATCGCCGATTATAAAAACCACAATATTCTGCGGGTTAACATGGCTACGAAGCAGATCAGCGTCTTTGCCCACGAGCCTAAAATGAACCAGCCCAACGACATCGCCATCGATGACAAGGACCGGCTCTATGCCAGCGACCCGAACTGGGGCAACGGCACCGGCAACATCTGGCGGATCGACACCGACGGAAAAGTGACGTTGCTGGAAGCCAATACCGGCACGAGCAACGGCATCGAGGTAAGTCCCGACAACAAGACATTATATGTAAATGAAACCGTGCAGCGGAAGGTTTGGGCGCACGATCTGGCGAAAGACGGCAGCATCAGCAACAAGCGTCTGCTGATCGAATTTCCCGATTTTGGAATGGATGGAATGCGCTGCGATTCGAAGGGAAATCTGTACATCACCCGCCACGGAAAAGGTACCATCGCCAAAGTCTCGCCAGCAGGAAAAGTGCTGCTGGAAATTCCGGTCGGTGGCAAACAGCCGAGTAACCTTGCTTTTGGTGGCAAAGACGGCCGCACCGTCTACGTCACCTTGCAGGATACCGGCAATGTGGAAAAGTTTCAGGTCGAAGATCCGGGACGTGAATGGACAATGTTGAAAAAATGAGCAAGAATCTATTTTACAAGGCCGCCCTTGCGCTTTCCCTGATCTGCCTGATGGTCACGCTCGGGATGATTTTCGAGGACAATATCTCGTCTGCCGGCCCGTTTTTCGTCACTTTTCTGATCGCTTTGTCCATCAGTTTCCGAGGTATACCTGCCCTGAAAGGTCTGGCCTTTACTGTTTTTATATTAGGCGTTTCCGCTACCGCGCTCTATTATCCGGTGCTGTTTACAAGCGTAAATGGTTTCGAGCTGGCATTGCTGATCACCCCGCTCGTGCAGCTGATCATGTTTGGAACGGGTTCTTCGATGGGGTATAAAGATTTTGTAGAACTCTATAAATCGCCCAAATCGGTGATTGTGGGAGTGCTCGCCCAATTTATCATCATGCCTCTGCTGGGTTTCCTGCTGGCAAAAGCCACGGATTTTCCCCCTGAAATTTCGGCAGGAATTATCCTGCTGGGATGCGCGCCTACTTCTGTTACCGCGAGCCTGTTTGCCTATCTGGCCAAAGCCAATGTGGCGCTCGCCATTACCGTTACTTCCCTGACAACCCTGCTGGCGCCGCTGCTGATCCCATTGCTGATGAAGCTTTTTGCAGACGGTTTTATCGAGATCGACGTGCTCGGTATGATGTGGGGAATGATCAAAATGGTGCTTCTGCCGATCGCAGCCGGGTTGCTGTTCAATAAACTGCTCAGCGGACGGGCCAAATGGCTCGACGCCAGTATGCCTTACGTTTCGATGTTTGGCGTGGCGCTCATTGTCGCCATCATCATGGCCGCCGGGCGCGACAGCATTCTCAATATCGGTTTTACACTGCTGATGGTCGTGCTCGTGCATAATCTGCTGGGCTATTTATTTGGCTACCTGGGCGCGAGATTGTGCAGACTAAACGAACGGGATTGCCGGACCATCGCGATCGCCACGGGCATGCAGAATGCCGGGCTGGTTTCCGGCATCGCGAAAGTAATGGGCAAGATCGCCACAGTAGGGCTGGCCTCCGCGATCTGCGGGCCGATCATGGGATTGACGGCCTCGGTGCTCGCTTCTTACTGGAGTGGACTGGCTGCGAAGGAAAATTCTGGGAATGAGACGGTTGGGTAGTGTTTTTTTGTGAGATGTGAGATGTGAGATGTGAGAGGTGAAATAACGATAAAATGAGTGTTATGTTGAGACGAATTGCTTTGCTGGGGATTTATCATGAATCAAATACATTTGCATTAAGTCCTACCACCCTGACCGACTTTGAAAACGGTCATTCGCTAACGGGAAACGATATACGAAAGGAATATCAGGATGCGCACCACGAGGTAGGAGGGATGATCGAGGTGATCGACCGGGCGGGAATGGAACTTGTGCCCGTTGTTTTTTCCGAGGCTACCCCCGGCGGTACGATTTCAGCAGAAACATACGAAACGCTGCTGGACCAGATGCTTGAAAAACTGGATGCGGTTTTGCCCGTGGACGGTGTGCTGGTGGTACCGCACGGCGCGGGTGTCAGCGAAGATTTCCCCGATATGGACGGCCACTGGATTAGTAAGATCCGCAAAAAGCTGGGACCAGACATGCCTATTGTTGGCACTCTCGACCTGCATGCCAATGTGAGCCCGCTCATGGCAGAGTCTGCAAATGCATTGGTATCCTATAAAAAGAACCCGCACATTGACCAGCGGCAGACCGGCAAAGCCGCCGCGGAAATCCTGGTGAAAATGGTTAATAGTGAAGCCAAACCAATTCAGGCACTCATTCAGATACCACTCGCCATCAGCATTGAGCAGCATTTTACCAGCAACGAACCCTGCAAAAGTCTGTACGCATTAGCCGACGAACTGAGCAAAATGGAGGGCATTTTATCTATTAGCATACTGCTCGGCTTTCCATACGCCGATGTGCAGGAAATGGGGACTTCTCTGATAGTTGTTTCCGACAATCACGCAGATCTCGCAACCCGGATCGGGAAGCAGCTGGAATCGTACATCCTCGATAACCGGGACCTTTTTATTGGTATAAAAAATGACATTCCCGCCACCATTGATATGATCGGCCAAAAAGAAAAACCTGTCCTGCTGCTCGATATGGGCGATAATATTGGGGGTGGTAGTCCGGGTAACAACATTTGCCTGCTCGAAGGGCTGGAAGAAGATGGTACCTATAAATATTTCGTTTGCCTCTACGATCCCGAGGCGGTGCAACGTGCGTCGAAGCATCAGCCTGGGGAAACTTTCAGCTTATCCATGAATGGGACCGTAAAAGACGGTTCGAAGAATATCGAATTGGAAGTGAAGCTGTTGCGATTGTCGGACGGGCATTTTACAGAAGCGAACCCGAGGCACGGCGGTCAGGCGAATTATGATATGGGAAAAACGGCGGTTGTAGCCAGGCCGAATGGCAGCGTCATCATGCTCACTTCCCTGCGCGTCCCGCCATTCAGCCTCGGCCAGCTCACCTCCTGCGACGTAGATCCCGAAGCATTTGACGTCATTATTGCCAAAGGTGTAGTTGCCCCGCTCGCGGCTTATGCGCCCGTTTGCCCGTCAATTATCCAGGTCAATACACCCGGAGTTACCCAGGCTGATATGACGATGTTTTCGTATAAAAACCGAAGGAAACCATTGTTCCCTTTTGAAAATCCATAAAACAACATTTTAACCCATTACTTAAAAAACATGAAGAATCTATTCCTAATCCCGATGATGATGGTGCTTTTGCTTGCGCAGTCAGCCGACGCGCAAGTAAAAAGCACCGACCCCGAAGTGCGGTTGAAAGAAATGGGGATTACCTTAAAAACGCCGGCAAAACCGACCGCCAATTTCCTGCTTGCCGTGCGCGTGGGCAACCTGGTATACCTGTCAGGCCACGGGCCGGTAAAAGCCGATGGCGAGTATATGAAAGGCAAAGTGGGCGATCAGGTCGATTTTGATCAGGCTAAAGAAGCCGCGAGGCTGACCGGCATTTCGCTTTTGTCTGCATTAAAAGCCGAGATCGGTGATCTCAATAAAGTAAAAAGGATCGTGAAAGTTTTGGGTATGGTCAATGCGGTACCCACGTTCGACCGTCACTCGCAGGTAATCAATGGTTTTTCGGATTTTATGGTGGAAGTTTTTGGCGAGAATGGAAAGCACGCCCGCTCGGCAATTGGTCTGGGTTCGCTGCCAATGGGCATTCCCGTCGAAATTGAAATGATCGTAGAATTGAAAGAATAAGTGCCTTTCCGTCAGCCGATTCTGTTTCAGTAAAAGCAATTTAATTATGAAAATAAAAAAGAGATCCGTCTGCGGCAAGATCCTGTTTTCCGCACTGGCAGCAGCATTAGTCCTGGGAAATATCGAAGACTCCATGGCGCAGGCTGCGAAAAATAACCTGCGCCCCGCCTCGCTTGGGAAACTCGGTATGGTAACCTCCGCCAACCCGCTCGCGAGCCTGGCCGGACAAAAGATCCTGATCAAAGGCGGAAATGCGATCGACGCCATTGTGGCTACGGCTGCTTCGTTGAATGCCGTTGAACCGTATATGTCGGGCACGGCGGGGGTGGGGTATATGCTTTTTTATTCGGCCAAAGAAAAGAAAGTGAGGTCGCTCGTTTTCGGAGGCTGGGTGCCTACGAATTTTGATGCAAAAGCCATGAAAACCGATGCCAAACTTGCCGACGGCGCGGGGCACGGCGGTATGGAAACGATCGGGCCGAGAACGCCGGCCGTTCCGGGAAACCTGGCAGGCTGGAACCGCGCACTTAAAGATTATGGTACGATGTCGCTTTCGCAGGTTTTTGAAACGACCATTGAATACCTCGAAAACGGCGTGCCGATCACGGAATTTGACCAGGCTATGTGGGAAGGTACGCTCGACCGCGTTTCACCGCATCCGGAAGCCGCCGCGATTTTCCTGAAACCCGATAAATCAGTCTACAAGATCGGAGACTTTTTTACCAATAAGCCGCTCGCCAAAACCATGCGGCGGATTGCCAAAGAGGGGATCGATGTGTTTTACAAAGGAGAGATCGCGCAGGAAATGGCGGCAGCATTCAAGCGTGACGGAGGGTTTATTTCCGTCGAAGACCTGGCGTCCGTGCAGGATAAGGTTCAATGGGTAGATCCGATTTCTGTCAAATACCGCGATTATACCGTTTACAACAATCCGCCTCCGGGAATGGGCATTCAGCAGTTGCAGGTCCTGAAGATCATGGAAGGATTTGACCTGAAAAAAATGGGACATAACAGCACCGAATACCTGGCGCATTTGATGGAGGCCATTTACCTGAGCCGCATTGATACGGACAAATATGTGGGTGACCCAAAGTTTGTGAATGTGCCTGTAATCATGCTTTTGTCAGATACTTATATCACTTCCCAGAGAGCGAAAGTGGTGGCTAATATCAAAAATCGGAAGGCTAATATGAAAAAACAGTCGATGCTCGAAAAAGTACCTGGCCATTTCGAGAATTCCATTCCGGATCAATACAAATATGCGACGACGAGCTTGTCGGCGGTCGACCAATGGGGAAATGCGGTGGTGATCATTCAGACGCATGGCGGGGGATTTGGCTCGGGATATGTGGCGGGTAAAACAGGCGTGGTGTTCAACAGCGCATTGGATTGGATGACATTGGTACCCGGCCAGGCCAACACGGTAGCGCCGGGAAAAGCGGTGGGCTGGTGCATTGGCGGGATGATGCAGTTTCACAAAAACGGCAAACCCGAGCTGATCGTCGGCTCGCCGGGGAGCTTCGGGATATTGCAGTCCGTGCCGCAGGTTGCCATGAATGTCGTGGACTTTGGTATGAATATCCAGGATGCGATCAGCGCGCCGAGGTTTCGCTGGAAAGATGAGCTGGGTTCCGTCCCGGCGAAAGAACTGATCATCGAAACAAGAATTCCTGAAAAAACACTGCAGGAACTCCGAGATATGGGATATGTGCTGGATACCAGCCTGGGCGAATGGTCGATGACCGTCGGTGGCGCGCAGGGGATTACCATCGACCACAAAACCGGCTGGTTCATGGGCGGGGCTGACCCGAGAAGAAATGGCTATTCCATTGGCTGGTAGGTACCGACCGATTTTTTATAACCGAAATGTGATCAAAATACAATTCCTGAACCCAAGAACTTACGATGAAATCAGAAGAAAACAACCCAAGACGCCAGTTTATCAAAAAATCAGCGGGCGCAGCAGCAAGCTTTTCAATGTTGTCAGGAATTTTCCCAAATGGTTTTATCAACCTTACCGGTCCTGACACCGAAATCGCGGCGGAAAAACCAACGTCGTCGCCCGGTGCATTGAAACGCATTGCCGTCATTGCCAATACGTACCGCAACAGTGCCCATGCGGACGTGATCATCACCAAACTCTTTGTAGGTATACCAACCGACGACGGCATGGTTGCCCCGCAAGTCCAGGTCGTGTCCATGTGGATAGACCAGATCGGCGCAAACGATACAGGGGTAAGGATTGCCAAAATGAACAACACGCCCCTATACCCGACCATTGCAGAAGCATTGACGCTGGGTGGCGACAAGCTGGCTGTGGATGCGGTGATCTACATCGGCGAGCACGGAGATTATCCCAACAGCCGGCTGGGCGTGAAAATGTACCCCCGCATGAATTACCTCGAACAGATCTTCCGCGTATTTGACGCGTCCACTAAATCGGTCCCGCTTTTTTCCGATAAACACCTGGCATACAGCTGGCTGGATAGCAAATGGGTGTACGACCGCGCGCAGGAACTGAATGTTCCGATGATGGCCGGCTCATCGCTGCCGTACTGCTGGCGCGATCCCATGCTGGTACATCCGCTCGGGACGAAGATCAGCGAGGCGGTGGCCATTGGGTATGCGTCGCTGGATGCATATGGTTTCCACGTGCTGGAAATCCTGCAGTGCATGGTGGAGCGGCGGGCAGGAGGGGAAACCGGCGTGGCCAGCGTGCAGGGCTTAACCGGCGACGCAGTCTGGAAGGCGATTGATGACGGAAAAATCTCGAAAGAACTTGTGGAAGCCGCATGTAATTCTGTCAAAAACAGAGCGCCCGGCAGCATGCGCGACATCGTAAAAGATCCGAAAGCGGTGATTATACGGTATAGCGACGGGCTGAAAGGTGCGATCCTGATGCTCGATGAACTGGTGAAGACCGGCTGGGCATATGCGGCCAAAACTGGCGGCAAAACCGTAGCCACTGAATTTGTGCTCGACGATAGCATGAGCTACTCGCATTTCAGTTATCTTACTCTTAACATCCAGAAGTTTTTGGTATCGGGCAAACCGCAGGGGCCGGTGGAAAGAACACTGCTCACGAGCGGGATCATCGACATGGGCATCCGGTCGGTGGTAGATGGCGGAAAAGAGCGTAAAACACCTTTTTTGAATGTAAAATATTCTGCGGCGGGCATCGAACCCATCTTACCTTCCGCCCCCCGGCCAACCGGCCAGAGCATCGGCCCCTGGCCTCCGAAAGGATACGAGTTTATCATTCCCGATAAGTTTAAAAAGTAACAAAACCTTAAAAATCAAAACATATGCGTCGCCGGGATTTGTTGAGAGGATTGTCCGCGCTGCCCGTTGCGGCTGGGGTATCGGGTCAGGTATTTGCTGGGAAAACGGCGGTTTCGCCACCGAAACGGGACCTTTTTAAAGAGCTGGGCCTCCGCACCTTTATCAATGCAGCCGGAAATTACACGTCCATGACGGCTTCATTAATGCCCCAGGAAGTGCTGGACGCTATTAATGCAGGAGCAGGAGAGTATGTGATGCTGGAAGAAGTGCAAGATAAAGTAGGCGTAAAGATCGCCGAAATCTGCCGCTCGGAAGCTGCGATGGTCACCGCCGGATGCTGGTCTGCGCTGGTACTGGGAATGGCCGGGGTACTTACCGGCATGGACAACAAGAAGGTCATGCAGCTTCCTTTTCTGGAAGGTACAGGCATGAAATCGGAAGTAATTGTCCAGAAAACACACGCCAACGGGTACCACCTCGCGCTGACGAATGCGGGCGTCAAGATCATCACCGTAGAAACGCGCGATGAAGTCGAAAAAGCCATTAATGAAAAAACGGCGCTGCTGTGGTTCTTAAACCGCGAAGCGCCGGAAGGGAAAATCAAGCATCAGGAGTGGCTGGACATTGCGAAAAAGCATAACCTCCCGACCATGATCGATATTGCAGCGGACGTGCCGCCGGTCGAGAATCTCTGGAAATACAATGAGATGGGTTTCGACCTGGTTTGCATTTCCGGTGGAAAGGCCATGCGCGGGCCGCAAAGTGCAGGGATTTTAATGGGTAAAAAAGAACTGATCGCCGCCGCCCGCCTTAGTGCGCCTCCCCGCAGCGGAATTGGTCGCGGCCAAAAAGTAAACAAAGAAGAAATTCTCGGCATGTATGTCGCACTGGAAAAATATGTAAACACCGACCACACGAAGGAATGGAAAATATGGGAGCAGAAAATCGCGCTCATTGATAACACTGTTAAAGGGATTGCCGGTGTAAAAACCGAAATTGTTCTGCCGCCGGTTGCCAATCATACGCCATCATTGAGCATTTCCTGGGATGATAAGAAAGTGAAACTTACGAAGGAATCAATGGGTGAAAAACTCCGGACAGGTTCGCCGTCCATTGAAGTAATAGCCTGGGAAACAGATAACAACATCCGGCTGACGGTATTTATGCTAAAACCAGGCGAAGAAAAGATCGTGGCGCAACGCATTAAAGAAGAACTTGTCCGGGCATCTGCCTGAAATCAAATCATTACAATACCTATTCCCGAATCATGAGCAAAATCAGGCTATTTCTATTGTTGTTCCTGTCCGTGCCCGTCATTTCAATGGCGCAGTCTTACGATATCGTTATCAAAGGCGGCCACGTGATCGACCCGAAAAATAGTATCAACAGCGTCATGGATGTGGCGATCAAAGAGGGTAAGATCGCGCAGGTTGCCAAAAACATTCCGGCAGGCGAGGGGAAGCAGCTCGTTGATGCCGCTGGATTGTACGTGACGCCGGGGCTCATTGATATGCACGGTCACGTTTTTGCGGGAACTACGCCCGATGGCGATCTCAGCAATGGGTTCAGCGCATTGCCGCCCGACGGTTTTACCTTCCGGGTGGGCGTAACCACCATTGTGGACGCTGGCGGGGCGGGTTCCAAGTCCTTCCCTGAGTTTAAAAAGAACATCATCGACCGGTCACAAACCCGTGTGCTCGCATTTCTGAACATTTCCAGCGAAGGTATGCGGGGCGACGAATATTCGGTGTATCAGCAGGATGTGAAGTTTATGGACCCGCAGCTTGCGTCCAAGGCAGCCAAAGAATTCAAAGAATACATTGTAGGCGTGAAAGTAGCGCATTTTCACAAGTCGGATTTCATTGCGGTGGACCGCGCCCTGGAAGCCGGAAAGCTGGCGAATATCCCGGTCATGATCGATTTTGGAGGAAGCAAACCGAGGTTGTCGATTGAAGACCTGTTTATGAAAAGACTTCGCCCGGGCGATATTTTTACCCATACCTATGGCCAGATCCTGGAAACGAAAGAATCGATCGTAGACCTGGAAACCGGCAAGTTGAAGCCATTTGTGCTCGCTGCGCGCAAACGGGGCGTGATTTTCGATGTCGGTCACGGTGGAGGAAGTTTCACATACTCGCAGGCATTACCAGCCACAAAAGCAGGCTTTTATCCCGAAACCATCAGTACCGACCTGCATACCGGCAGCATGAACGGGGCTATGAAAGATATGCTGAATGTGATGTCCAAATTCATGGCTTTGAAAATGGACCTGCAAAGTGTGATCACCGCCAGCACCTGGGCACCGGCCAAAGCCATCAAGCGCGAGGAGCTCGGACATATTTCGGTTGGGGCCAATGCGGATGTCGCGATTTTGAATCTGCGGAAAGGAAAGTTTGGTTTTTATGACGTGGCCCGCTACAAGTCGGAAGGTACCGAAAAGCTGGAATGCGAGGTGACGATCAAAGGCGGAAAGATTGTTTACGACCTTAATGCGCGCTCCATGCCGCTGCCGTCGAAGCCATAAAAGTCCGTTGATTTCGAACATGCTAAACTCACTTTTGTCCGTATGAAATATTTTACTCAAACACCATTTGCAGTTTTATCAAAGGCTAAGTCTTTGGCTTTGAGCACGTCGTTGCTGCTGGGGAGCATCGGTTTTGTCAGCTACGACATGGTCGGTAAGCTGCCGAAAGGCGATGCCGATAATGGTGGCCTGGTGCTGCCGGGAGGCTTCGAGGCGGTGGTCGTAGCGGATAGTGTCGGTTCCGCCAGGCACCTGGCAATCAACCAGAACGGTGATATTTATGTCAAATTAAGGAGTGTGACCCCGAAAGGCGGGAGTGTCGCGTTGCGGGATACCGACAATGACGGCAAGGCGGACATGATCCAGAATTTCGGCGATTACGAGGATCCCGGAAGCTACGGAACCGCCATGCGCATTCACAATGATTACCTGTATTACAGCACCGCCGGAATGGTTTTCCGGAACAAGCTTACCCCTGGCAAACTTATTCCGGAAAGTAAAACGGAGACCATACTGATCGATGACTATAAAAACAAAGTGCACGGTTCCGAGCATATCGCAAAACCGATTGCTTTTGATAATGAGGGACATATGTACGTGCCTTTCGGTGCGCCGGGGGATGTGTGCCAGCTTCAAAACCGTGTCCCCGGCCTGGCCGGACAGGATCCGTGCCCGCAGCTGGAAGAGCACGGAGGTGTGTGGCAGTTTGACGCCAATAAAATCGGCCAGTTGCAATCCGACGGCAAAAGGTACGCAACGGGCATCCGGAGTATCGTGGCAATGGCGTGGAATAATACAGACAACAACCTTTACGCATTGCAGCACGGCCGCGACAACCTGGTGCGTACCTGGCCGGCTCTGTACAATACCTGGCAAAGTGCGGTACTTCCCTCGGAGGAATTTCTGCGTGTGAAAGAAGGCTCCAATGCGGGCTGGCCCTACTATTATTACGATCAGATGCAGGGAAAAAAACTGTTGAACCCGGAATATGGGGGCGACGGGAAAAAAGCGGGAAAAGGGCTTGAATTTGAGCAGCCGCTCATCGGATTTCCGGGTCACTGGGCACCGAATGACCTGCATTTTTATCAGGGCGACCAGTTTCCTGCGCGTTATAAAAACGGTGCTTTCATCGCATTTCATGGATCTACCATTCGTGCGCCTTACCCGCAGGCGGGTTACTTTGTTTGTTTTGTCCCATTCAAAAATGGAGCGCCGTCCGGGCCTTGGGAGGTTTTTGCGGATGGGTTTGCAAGAGTGGATACGATCGTGAATACGGCTGACGCCAAAGCCCGCCCGATGGGCATCGCCATGGGACCGGACGGTTCGCTTTACATTACTGAAAGCGTGAAAGGCAAGATCTGGCGGATCATGTACAAAGGCGACCGGAATAAGTTTGGAAAAACAGAGCTTGCAGCGATGGAAAAACGGAAGCAGCGTACCAATATCAAAACGCCTGATATTGTGAAAGATAACCTGGAAAAGAAAATCATGGCGGCGGGTGAACGCGCCTATAAGCTGTACTGCGGTGCCTGCCACCAGGGTGACGGAAAGGGCGATGGGAGCCGTTTTCCGCCACTGGCAGGATCGGAGCGGGTTACGGGAGATAAAAGAAAACTGATTGAGGTTATCCTGAAAGGTCTGAGCGGGCCGCTGACCGTAAAAGGTGTGGAATACAATGGAGTAATGCCGGCCCACGACTTCCTGAAAAACGAAGAGATCGCCCAGATCCTGACCTACATCCGAATGAGTTTCGGCAATAAAGCAAGCAGCGTGGGTGTGGGCGAGGTGCTTAAAGTAAAAAGCATGCAATAACAGCACCGTTTCTCCACAGAAAAAAAGGAGGGTGTCTCAATTAAAAACTGAGGCACCCTCTTTCATTTGGGTTTTTTATAACTTGGAATAACGGTTTAAAAACTCAGATCAATCGCTAAGACGCTTGTTTTGCGGGATTGCGTTGA
>NZ_JAJUXH010000043.1 GCF_021390245.1 Dyadobacter sp. CY323
TAAACTCAATATTTGGACTGGTTCCCAGGCTGCTAACCACAATCCAAATCAATGTTTAATTCAATTCTAATCTTATTAATAACTTCAAAACTGAAGGCAACCTATTTCAGGCAATGACACTTAGCTTTATTTTTTTAATTTAATTCATCAAATATTGTCAACAGCAGATGTAGCTAAAAGCTAACAGCTTCCTACCCATTCATCTCTGCCGTCACAATTGGTAACCTCGGGTCTGAGCCTTTCCAGGTACCGTAGATCCAGTCGTGATCGGGGTCGGAAGTGTTGGCCAGGGATTGGTCGCTGCCGGCCAGGAAATTGAGATAATAAACATGGTAACCGTGTCCTGCCACAACCGGGTGATATCCTTTGGGAACGAGTACCGCTTCGTTGTTTTTAACCCGGACGATCTCGTCCAGGGATCTGTCTTCGGTATAAACCTGCTGGATCGCGTAACCCTGCGGCTTGTCAATTTTATAAAAGTAAATCTCTTCCAGGTTGGCTTCGATGAGTGTTCCGTCGGCTGCTACTTTGCGGTCGTCGTGTTTGTGGGCCGGGAAGGAACTCCAGTTGCCGGAAGGTGTATACACTTCCACGCAAACAATTTTGTGACAATCGAAACCTGGTTCCAATAAGCTGTTGATCTGACGGTTTGCATTGTCCCCGCCGCGGTATTCAATGGCAGCTTCTTCCGGGCGTTTCATTCTGGGCGGATGATCTTCGTCGGTCAATACTTTGCAGATTGCAATGTCGGTGTCAGGAGATTGAGCGGTTAGAACAAAGTCGGTATTTCGGGATAGATACATCGCGTGGCCGATCCCGCTGAAAACGTCTTTGCGGCCATTTCTCGTTTCCCACATCTGGTCAGCTGCCTCTACTTTGAAATTACCACCCAATAACACGATGCAATATTCATAATCTCCCGTGTTGTCCGAGATTTGTTCATTCACATCCAGTATTTTAGCTTCGAAGTTCAAATAAGTCCATCCGGCTTGTTGTGCTGTGAGTGAATGATACGTTTTATTATCGGCATTGGGTTTAATCAGCAGGTCGCTCATTGTAGTAAATTCAAATACATTTGCACAATGATAGTGTTGTATAAATTAAACACAAAATGTAAATATGTTTATATTGAATGCAAACGTTTGAAAAAATTTATAAGATTTAATTGGCATAATTCAACAAATGAATTCCTCCCGTCCCGTTACCATTAAAGACATTGCGCGCCGTTTTCGTTGCTCACCTTCCACGGTTTCCAGAGCCCTCAACGACCATCCCGCGATCAACGAAGATACCCGGAAAAATATCCAGGAATACGCCAAAGAAGTGGGTTACCAGCGTAATGAGGTGTCTTTGAGTTTACTTAACAAAAAGACCGCGTCGCTGGGAGTCGTTGTGCCGACGATCAGTAATTACTATGAAACGGCCGTGATTGAGGGGTTGCATACGGTGTTGCAGCCACTCGGTTATACGCTGAATATTTGCGTGACCAATGAAAATTACCTGCTCGAAAAAGAGTACCTGTCGAAATTGTTGTCGAACCGCACAGAAGGGATTTTTTTATCGGTTTCACAAGAGACTTATGACTCAGGTTATTACGAACATCTGGAAAGTGTAATCCAGCGAAAAACACCGCTCATTTTTATCGATCGCGAGTATGAAGATTTCGAAACCAGCCGCGCAACGGTAGACGATTATCATGGCGCGTTTGCAGCCGTGGAGCATTTGATCACGATCGGCTACAAACAAATCGCCCATTTAAAAGGCCCGAACGGTCTAACCGTTTCCGAGCAGCGTTTTAAAGGCTATGTGGATTGTTTAAAAAAATATGAAATGCCGGTCCGTGACGAACTGATCATCAACACCAATTTCAAAGTGGAAAGCGCCATTGTGCCCACGAAAAGATTACTTGAAATGGCGTCGCCGCCGGACGCAATTTTCGGTGTAAACGATCAGGTAGCGATTGGCGCAATGCGTGTTGTGAAGGATAAAAATCTAAAAATCCCGCAAGATGTCGGCCTCGTCGGTTTCGACAATTCCCCCATTTCCGCCTACACATTTCCTTCATTAACCACCGTCAGCCGCCCCGGCCGCAAAATCGGAATGGAAGCCTCGCGTTTGTTCATGAACCAGATCAACGGTTCGGGTGACTTTTCTCATGAAAGCATTGTGTTGCCGTCGGAGCTGGTAATCAGAGAATCGTCGCTGCGGATTTAAAAAATATTTCCTGAGAGCTGTTACTTTTCTCAAATGTGACGTCTTAATGAAAACTAATCATTAACACGTACGAAATGAATACTAAAACTTGGAAGGAAATAAAAGATGAAATTTTCGGGAAGGTTGGCACTTCGTGGCGAGACGAGCTTGAAAGAGATTCCGAGATATTTCAGTCCAAATTGCGGGAGAGGGAAAGGAGGCTTGCTAGGAAGCCAAGTGTCGCAAGATTTTATTATCTTGGATCTAAATGGCATTACAGTATGACAGAGCTAACAATTGACAAAAAGAAATACATTCTGATTCCAGAAAAGAAATTTCAGGAATTACAAAAGAATGCCGCAAAAAAATGGAAGCCCGAAAAAGCATTCGCTATTTCAGAAGCTCGGGAATATAGCAAGGCACGCATTAGAGAATGGGCTGCCGAAAAGTAATTGGACGACAATCTGTCGCTGACAATATAGCTGGTATCGCCTGGTTTGTAGAATCAAAAGGGTTGATCAAAACGGCAGAAAAGTTTTCGGACTCGGTCTATGACTTTATTGAGAAGTTGGGTGAGGCTGAAAGAACATATAGTATTTGCAGAGAACCGGATCGCGCGCTTATGGGGTATAAATGTATTTCTTATCAAAAGAAGTATACAATTGTGTTTATCGAATCTGCGAAAGAATTAACCATTTGTGAGTTCACACCATCAAAACTAATTCACTGGTAGAATGGAATAAATGCAAAAGCCGGAGAGTTTTTCTCCGGCTTTTGCATTTAACCTCAAATCCTGATCAATAACCATCATTCTGCTTCAAATACCCCGGAAGGTTTGAGGCGCCGTCAATTGCGGTTTGTGGGATTGGGAAGATCCTTTTCTTGACGTCCGAGTTGGTTTTCTCAGTCCATTTACCTTCGTATTTTCCGAACCGGATCATGTCGCTTCTGCGCAGCATTTCCCAGTAAAACTCAAAACCTCTTTCACGAAACAGTAAATCCAATGTCATGCTGGTCAGAGCCGGAGGAGCCAATGTTGCTGTTCTCGATGCACGCACGAGGTTTACATCTGCCAATGCACCAGCCGCATCGTTGCTTTTACGCAGTTTCGCTTCCGCACGCATTAAGTAGATGTCCGCAAGGCGCAAAATCACGATATCCGCCTCACCTCGGTTCCGGCCTGTATTCGATTTGCTGCTGAATTCGTATTTCTCCACGCGATAACCTGTGTTGTAATTGCTGCCTGCCGTTGTAAAATCAATCAACTCAGAGAAACTTACCGGCAGATCGGCGCGGTTTCGGGTCACATAAGTAAGTTTACCAACCTTCAATTTTCCGTCAGGGCATCTCACAAATGCACCATTCACGCGCAATGCCCCATATTGCTGACCTCTCAAAATGCCACGGTTGATCTTATAATCCGCGTCATTGATGCAGGTATCCGCCTTATTGGTGTAAATGGACATGTTTTGTTTGTAAAACCGTGGATCGCGGCTAGGATCTACCGCACCATAAGCCTGGACCCAGGATTGGTAGAAATCGGAAGTGATGCCTGGGCCGTCCGTTCCGTTTGCGGCTGGAAATTCGGCGAGCGGGAACTGGTCTCCCGAGATCGAGAAATAAGCCATACGGTTATGTCCGTTCAGTTCGGCTCGTTGGTCTACCGCAAAAATCAGCTCGTCGTTCGTATGGTTGTTATCTGAAAAAATCGAGAAATAATCGGGTGATAACTTAGCCTGCCCCGAAGCAATGATCTTGTCGGTATACTGGATTACTTTATCCATATCTCCCGGCTGAAAATCGAACGTCTGTCCATATATGTTGCGATAAACTGCTGCGTTGAGATACAATCTTGACAACAGACCCCACGCCGCCGCCTGGTTCAAACGTCCCGGCCCCACGACTGACTTGGGTTGAAGCAACGGCTCAACATCGAGCAGCTCGCTTTCAATGTATTTTACAGCCTCATCACCTCTCACAATAACCGAAGGTGCGCCCGGATCTTCTTTTACGAAAGCGATCCCGAACATATCCAGCATGATCAGATTGTAATAAGCCCGCATGCCACGTGCCTCCGCCAAATACACTGCTGCGCCAGGCGATGTTGAGTTTTTATAGCTGCTAATCGCTGTAATGGATCTTGAAATGGACTGCACCAGCGTGTTCCAGGTACTGTTTACATTGGGATCTGTACTGGTCGTATTATGCGCGTGCAACGCCAGGTAAATGCCATTGTCGCCCCAGTCGGTACCGCCGCGGTAGGGCAGGATTGCTTCGTCGGTCGATATTTCCTGCAATGCAAAATAGGTAGTATGCTGAAACAGGTTTGGCAACAATGCGTAAACGGGCGCGATAAGTCCGTTTGCAGTGGCTTCTTCGGACAGTTGCGCGCTGAGCGTTTCGTCCAGAACTTCTTCTTTAAGATCGGTGCAGCCGTTTGACAGAAATAGCAAACCGGCAACCGTACATATAAGTGATAATTTCTTTTTCATCGGTTATTTATTAAAAGCCAACATTTACACCAAACAATACCGTCCTGGCTTTTGGATAACTCAGGTAATCAATCCCGTACGAAGTAATGCCATTGACGGAGCGATCATTGTTCACCTCAGGATCGTAGCCATCGTATTTCGTCCACACAGCCAGGTTTTGACCAGTGATCGACAGACGAACGGTTTGTACCCATTTGTTAATGCCGAGTTTGGTGGTATTGAGATTATAGCCCAGCACCAGGCTGTTAAGTCTCAGATAGGCTCCGTTTTTGAGATACCTGGTAGAAACCGGCGCAGAGTTATTGACGGATTCGGCAGCCTCAGTAAATGCTTCACGTGTTACGTTCACACCTTTCGAAAGCTTCAATTTGTAGAAGTTGGAGTTTGCGGTATTGTCATAAACCTTGTTACCGGCAACGCCATTAAAGTTTGCGATCAATTCAAAGCCTTTGAATGCGATGTTTCCATTGAAGTTATACATCCGGGTTGGCAGGGCGGTTCCGGCAGCTACACGGTCTTTATCCGTAATGATACCATCACCATCGATGTCACTGAACTTGCTGATTCCTTTCTCATCAAATCCAATAAACTCTTTCAGGAAGAAAGTGCCGATCGGTTCATTGCTGAGGTATCCGTTAATCGTCGCGGATGTCAACCCCGATCCTTGTGCCGCACCTGACGGAATAACGGAATAAGGCGAGTTTTCTACATTGTTTTTAATAAATGTAATGTTACCTCCAATGGAGTATCTGAGTCCGTTATCCAGTGAATTTCTATAATTCAGGTCTATTTCAAGTCCTTTGTTAATGATGCGCATATCCGGCACATTTGTCCAGAAAGTACCTGCCGGCTGAACAGGATCGGAAGGAATTACTTCCAAAAGGATCTTTTCAGAGGTTTTGGTAAAATAATCCACTTCACCGCTCAATGCACCTTTGAACAATGCAAAATCAAGACCTATGTCTGTTTGGCGTGATACTTCCCATTGAATGTTCGGGTTTGCAAGCCTTGTGTACGTGGTTCCGGCCGGGAAGTTGCCCGAGCCGTCGAGCGGATAGCTGGTTGTTCCTGAAACGGATGACGTAAAACGTGCCTGGGTGATTTTGGAAGGGATTTCCTGATTTCCTGTTGATCCCCAGCCCGCACGAAGTTTCAGGTCAGAAAATGGGGAAGACTTCATGAAAGGTTCTTCCGAAATTCTCCAACCTAACGAGAACGACGGGAAATAACCGTATTTGTTATTGTCACCGAATTTGGACGAACCATCCACACGTAACGTTGCGGTAGCCAGATATTTATCTTTCAAACTATAATTCGCGCGGCCGAAGAAAGACTGCAGTTCATTAATGGTTGCGAAACCTCCCGGATGGTTCTGTACCAGGTTAAGATCCTGTCCGAGACCCGGATTGTAAATGGGCTCGATGTCCGAGATCGGGAATTTGTTTACACTGAAATCACGTCCCTGGATAAAGATCCGTTGGTATGAATGCCCAACCAATGCACTGAAAGTGTGGGTTTTGTTACTAACCGTATAGGTCAGATAGTTTTCGAGCAGGCGGTTCGTGTTTTTCAGGTTATATGTTTCAAATCTTCCGATTTCATACGGAATGGTATTTGGCAAAGTCTGTTTGTCCTGAACCGAAGTGGACTGGTCGAGACCAAAGTTGAGTTTGTAAACCAGGCCTTTAATGATCGTTACTGAAGGTGAAATGCTTGCCAGTACACGGTTTGTACTCAAAAGCTCTTTATACAATTTCAATGAGACCAATGGATTGGTGCCGTCCTGGTACTGATACGGCGATCCGTCTTCATTGTATGGCTTGTAAGTCGGATTGGCAGTAATTGCCCCGCCGATGATACCCTGGATGTTCGGACGCTGGTTTTTAGTATTCGTCGCATTCAGGTTCACGTCCAGCGTTACCCGGTCATTCAGCAATTTCTGAGTAAGGTTAATGCGGCCTGTGAAACGGTCCTGCTGACTTCCTTTCAATATTCCCTGTTGCTTCTGGGCCCCGAATGAACCATAATAAGTCATTCTATCGGTACCTCCGCCAATGGAAATATTGTGGTTATGCGTCGTTGCTTTCCGTGAAACCTCTTTCTGCCAGTCGGTATTTGCTTTTCCGTCGATGATGCTTCCGCCAAGTTTGGTTCCTTCGGTTAAGAATGTTGGACCGTCGAGCACATCCAGTGGGCGTGCTATGGTAGAAATGCCCAGCGTTCCGGAGTAAGTAACACTCGCCTGTCCCGATTTCCCCTTCTTCGTAGTGATCAAAATGACACCGTTTGCGCCTCTCGCTCCATAAATGGCTGTTGCAGACGCATCTTTCAAAACGTCAATGGATTCAATATCCTGTGGGTTCAGAAAGTTGAGCGGGTTTGTGTCACCGCCGGTGCCGCTGTTGTCCAGGGCCATTCCATCGACAACAAAAAGTGGCGTACTGCCTGTGCGTACCCCGCCCGGACCACGAACGGTAATGTTCGTTTTACCGCCCGGCTCACCGGTCGCGGATGTAACATTTACTCCGGAAACTTTACCTTGCAAAAGTTGCTCGGGAGAGTTGATGATACCGGCATTGAACTCTGCGCTTTTTAAAGACTTGACAGAACCGGTGATATCCTTTTTAACCGTACTTCCATAACCGACTACTACTACTTCGCCCAGATTGGAAGCCGCTTCTTTCAACCGGATCTCGATGGAATTGTTATTCGTTTCGGTTAACAGAAAATCGTTCAGCGATTGTTTTTCAAATCCTATGTAACTGAATTCCAGATTATACCTGATTCCAGTTTGCAGGTTTGCAAATGTAAATACACCTGCTTCATTGGTGGTCGCACCTTGCTTATTTCCGCCGGCAACATCCGAAATCACGACGGTAACACCTGGCAAACCGTCGGTCGTGCCGTCGGTCAGTACCTTACCTGTGAGGGTGATTTCTTTCAAAGTGTTCATGTTTTTTGCAACATGCGAAGGATTGTTTTCCGGAACTGGTATCCCGGCAACAGACATTGCATTTATGCCAAGAACGGCCGTCATCTGCAAAAGGCAGCACCGAATTATCCCCGTTCTGACTGATAGAGTCAAAATTTTTGTCATACAAAGTGGATTATGGTTTTCATTAAAACTTGAGAGTGAATTGATAGTTATGGAAAGGTCATTACACAAGATTACAATTTGTATTTTTAATATAAATTATAGAAAATAGACAATACGCTATGCAAACGTTTGAAATTTTATGCAAACGTTTGAAAAAATATTGAGAATAAATTGGACTGAAAATGGAAATGAGGAGACGGCACTTTTAGGATCCGGTTAAGGTCTCAAAAGTCGGTTATCCGGATCAGAAAGGGGCTAGAATGACGTTTAAGGAATTGTTAATTGATCGTTTAGAACATCTTTTACACGTCTTGCCGCAGCACCTCTAATGGTGGCCTTGATAAAATTCCCCGGCTATTTACAAGTCCGATAAAGACGGTCATGAGTGAAACAAACAGGAAAACGCCGATTACCGGCAGGATTTCGGGATTGAATTCTGCTTCGAAACTGAATTTGGCCAGCGACCAGCTTCCGGCGACGGCGATTAAAATTCCGGTGAATGCGGCCAGCGAGCCCAGGAAAAAATATTCCAGTGCTGTAATGGCGAATATCTGATTGCGGCTGGCGCCGAGTGTGCGAAGTAAAACGCTTTCCTGCAGTCGCTGATATTTGCTGATCAATACGGATGATATGAGGACGATTAAACCGGTAAGAATACTGAAACCCGCCATGAAACGGATCACAAAGCCGATTTTATTGAAAATATCGTCGAGCAATCTCAAAACCAATGCAAGATCGATAATGGCGATATTCGGAAACTGGCGCACAATCGCCTGCTGGAATGTAGCCGAAACCTGGGGATTCGGTACGTGGGTCAGCATCGCGTGGAATTGAGGCGCATCTTCCAGTACGCCCGTCGGAAATACAACCAGAAAGTTTGTCTGTACCGCTCCCCAGTTTACCTCTCTCAGGCTCGAAACGGTCGTCGGCATGAGCGTACCCTGTACATTAAAAACCAGTGTATCACCCAGTTTGATCCGGCTACGGTCTGCAAAACCCTGTTCCAGCGAAACGGGGATGAGTCCGGCCGCTTTATTGTAAACTCCCTGCCATTTTCCTTTTGTGATTTTTTCGGAAGAAGTCGTCGAATCCCGGAATGTTACCCGGTACTCTCTGCCAAAAATACGTCGCGACTGTTCCGCGGTGGTGTCACCTTCAAAATCCGCTGCCGTTTTGCCATTCACTTCTTCAAGTCGCATATTCACGATGGCAACGCTTTGGTTCACAGGGACTTTGTGCGCTTTGGCGATGGCAAGAACACCTTCTTTCTGACTTCCCTGAATGTCGAATAAAACGATGTTCGGCTGATTCCCGCTCGTAGATAACCGAACTCTTTCCAGTAAAATGGTCTGAATAAAAAAGAGGGTACAAATCAGCGATGTCCCCAAACCAATCGACACGATCAATATAGATGTCTGATTATTGGGTCGGTACAAATTCGCAAGTCCCTGCCGCCACAGGTAACTCCACGAGGTCGGGAAAAACCTGCGAACGAGCCAGGTTAGCGCGATCGCCATGGCATAAAGAACCAAAAAGGCACCGACAATACTGATTGTGAAAATCAATGCTTCGATCCACGTCCGCATTTGGAGGAATGCAAAACCGAAAATGAAGAGCACGATCAGGACATATAGTAACCAGGTTACCGGATCACGGTCAAGCTTAATGGGGTCGAGTGAAATGCGCAGTACGTTGAGCGGGGAAACACGCCGGATCGAGAGCAATGGGGGCAAAGCGAACAATACCGAAATCAGGATGCCAATCGCCAATCCCTGACCGATTGACAGCCACGAAATGCTGGTGGTTAACTCAAAAGGAAGCAGATCTTTGATCACGAAAGGTAAAAACTGCTGAATGGCTGTACCCAATAGGGCGCCTAATACAGAGCCGATTATTCCAATTCCGAGGATCTGGATCAAAAAAATCAGAAATGCCTGACTTCCTTTTACCCCAAGACATCTCAGGATCGCAATGGAATTGAGTTTTTCACGAATATAAATATGGATCGCACTCGCAACGCCAATGCAGCCGAGCAGCAACGCGACGAAACCGACCAATGCGAGAAAACGGGTAAGGTCTGCAAATGAGCGGCCGGTATCTTCTTTCTGTTCCTGAACGGTATTATAGTCGAGATCATACGATTCAAAACGCGGTTCCAGTCTTTTCACCAATGCTTCTACATCCGTTTTTGCGGGAAATTTGAAGTAGTACCGGTACGCAACCCGGCTTCCTTTTTGCATTAAACCGGTCTGGCCGAGGTAACGCATTGGAATGTAAACGGTTGGTGCAACCGAACTGGTAATTCCAGTGGACCCGGGTGCTTTTTCGAGAATGCCGGCAATGAGAAATGTAACCTCACCAATTTTAATGGAATCGCCCACCTTAGCCTGGTATTGCAGCATGAGTGTCTGGTCAACCAATGCTTCTTTTCCCGCCCGAAATGTCTTTTCGGCTGTTACCGGGATGGTTTCGAACTTCCCGTAATAAGGATAATCGCCTGAAATCGCTTTTACCTGCGCAAGACGGTTTCCCCCGCTTTTGGCAAAATAAACCATCGAAGCAAAACTACGCTCCTCGGACCGGTTCTTTCCCAGCGAATCCACCAGTTCTTTGGCTTTATCCTGAACCGCCCGGTTTCCATATAACGCAAGATCAGCACCGATGAGCGTAGCAGCCTGCTCGTCGATATTGTCTTTTAAATTATCCCCCAAAGAATAAATAGCGACCAGTGCCGCGATGCCGAGGATAATGGAGGAAATGAAAAGCACGAGACGCGAGCGGTTTTTCCGGCTGTCGCGCCACGCCATTTTCAGTAACCAGGAAAAATTTATTTGATTTTGCATGTTATATGGAGTAGACTTGGTAAGTCTTGAAGACGGGGTCGCCCTAGACTTGCCAAGTATTTATTCAACCAGCTTGCCACCTTTAATACGGATTATCCGTTGCGTTTTCGCCGCCAGTTCCAGGTCGTGCGTCACCACCACAAGCGTCGTGCCCGCTTCTTTATTTAAATCAAAAAGCAGTTTTACGACTTTTTCGCTGGTTTCGGCATCAAGGTTACCCGTAGGTTCGTCGGCAAAAAGGATCCTGGGCTGGTTTGAAAATGCGCGCGCCAGCGAAACACGCTGCTGTTCGCCGCCGCTCAGCTGGGTAGGGTAGTGGTGACCACGCTCAGCGAGACCGACTTTATCAAGCAGATCCAATGCACGCGGTTTTATATTTTTTTCACCTCTCAATTCAAGAGGTACCATCACATTTTCGAGAGCGGTGAGTGTCGGCAAAAGTTGGAAGTTTTGGAAAATAAAGCCGACATACTGGTTGCGTACTGCTGCGAGCTGATCTTCATTTAGCCCATTCAGCGTGGTGCCGTGAAGCGACACGGTGCCGGAAGTAGATCGGTCGAGGCCGGCACAGAGACCTAACAAAGTCGTTTTCCCACTTCCCGATGGGCCAACAATGGACATCGTAGAACCTGCTTCGACTGAGAAATTGATGTTATTTAAAACGGTCAGGGACCGGTCGCCGCTTTTATATATTTTACTTACCTGCTGCAGATCTAATACGGTATCCATCAATTGTTTTTAATGTTATGTTTGCGTGGTGTTATGTTGGGCAACCTGTTACGGAAACCTCTTTTGGCAACTCCATCGAGCTGAATTTGGTTCTTTTCGAATTGTGTTCCACATAAATATAGTTTAAACGGCGTTTAAAACTAAACGAGCGGCTTTATCGCTAAAACTCAATACATTATTTGTTAATCATAATGAAATATTCTTTGAACATCTTAAAGTCATTCATACTCGCACTGGTTTTGTTTTCGTGCGGCAGTGACAAAAAAGAACAAGACGAAACTAGTAAGGATACATTAAATGGCTCTGTAAAAGAGCCGGTTGCGAGGAAGAAAACCATTGTTTTCTTCGGAAATAGTCTTACCGCAGCCTACGGTCTCGACGATCCGTCTCAGGGTTTCGCTGGCCTGATCCAAAAGCGTATCGACTCGCTGAAACTGAATTATAAGGTCATTAATGCGGGTGTCAGCGGTGAAACGACTTCGGGGGGAAACAGCAGGATTGACTGGCTTCTGAAACAGCCGCTCGACATTTTTGTCCTCGAACTCGGGGGCAATGACGGCCTGCGCGGGATACCTGTCACCGAAACCAGGAAAAATTTGCAGGCGATTTTGGATAAAGTCCACGCCAAATATCCGGATGCGAAACTTGTACTTGCCGGCATGCAGATCCCGCCGAATATGGGTCAGAAATATGCTTCCGAATTTCGGGCAGTTTATACAGAAATTGCTGCAAAAAACGAGCTGACCCTCATCCCGTTTCTGCTGGAAGGCGTCGGTGGCGAGGCGAAACTCAATTTACCGGACGGCATTCATCCAACCGCCGAGGGTCATAAAATCGTTGCGGAAAACGTCTGGGACAAGATCAAAGACCTTCTGACTTAGACTGTGTAATTCTCATTTCCATGCAATGGTTTCGCTCCATGATTGTTCCAGGCAGTGACGATTTCGAGTCTGTCCTCGATGGTTTTTGGTGTAAATGAAATTACAAATCCGGATTCTTTAATGACTGACTGGAAGTATTCCGTATGCTGTTGCTGGCCGAGCGGCTCATGATGCAGTGGATGGTTGGCATCAGGTGCAACCACATGGATTTCTTCCGGTTCGTAACCCCGGTAAGTCAGTTCATCATACGCTTTTTGTGCGGAAAGTTCGTCTGCAAATAATGCGTTGACCAAGGCCGGATAGTCGTATTCAAAGGTATTTTCCATGTTTTTGATATTTTAAATGCGAATTAGTAATGCAAATCTGAAGGTGATTTTAACCAGAAAGGCCCGGAACATGATCTGATCAGTTCCGGGCCTTTTTTGAAGATTAGATCTTTTCTCTACACAACTCTGTCGCCACGAATTAAACGGAGAATGATTGCAACTACCGCAATCACAAGCAAAATGTGAATAATGTTACCCATTCCGAAACTTGCGAATCCGAAATAGCCGATCAACCATAGTATCACGAGGATGACAGCTATTGTATAAAGAAGATTTCCCATTGTCTTGAATATTTTGAAGTTATAGTAAGATAGATTTACTGGGATTATATCAATTTAAGTGCCAGACCAAACCAATCAAATTAAGACGTTATTATTCCCCGGATTCTACAATATTTGTGGGAAACAAAAAAGTTACACTGTTAAGTTGTAGAAAAAATTCACAAAGCCCTTTTAAAATGAAAAAAGCGTTTTTACCATTCCTGCTTCACTTTCTGTTTATTTATTCCGCTTCACTGGCAGCCGTAGTCGACACTGTAGACGTGTATAGCGCCAGTATGAAAAAAACGCTTAAAACCGTGGTAATCAGACCAGATAACTACGGATCTGCAGAACTTCCGGTTGTTTATCTTTTGCACGGCTACAGTGGAAATCACGCCGATTGGATCAAGAAAGCGGTCGGTTTTCAAAAGGCGGCGGATCAGTACAATGTTCTCATCGTATGTCCGGATGGCGGTTTCAGCAGCTGGTACTGGGATAGTCCGGTTGATAAGCAATCACAGTACGAAACCTACATTTCGAAAGAACTGGTTGCTTTTGTAGATGGTAAATACAAAACGATCAAAGACAAAAAGGGACGAGCGATCACGGGTTTGAGCATGGGCGGACATGGTGCATTGTACCTGGCATTCAAACATCAGGATGTTTTCGGCGCGGCAGGGAGTATGAGCGGAGGCGTGGATATCCGACCATTTCCAAACAACTGGGATATGGCAAAACGACTTGGTACATACGCGCAACAACCCGAACGCTGGGAGGAAAATACCGTCATCAATATGCTTCATTTGCTTACACCGAATAATCTGGCCATTATCATCGATTGCGGAACGGACGATTTCTTTTTCCGGGTTAATGAAAAACTGCACGAACAATTGCTGTACCGAAACATCCCGCACGATTACATTACCCGCCCCGGCGCCCACAACTGGCCTTACTGGACCAATGCCATTCAGTTTCAAATGCTGTTTATGAGTAATTTTTTTAGCAAGAAATAAGGTTGTCAAAACCGCATTTATGAAGTTCATATATCTATTTCCTGCATTATTCTTTGCCTGTTTTAATGGGCTGGCGCAAAATGTGAAGAGCGAGCTGCCCGATCCATTGACTTTTAATAATGGTCAAAAGGTAAAGTCAATAAAAGAATGGCCGGCGCGGCGGGCGGAAATACTGGAAATCATGACGACCCAGATGTACGGAACATCGCCGGGCAAACCAGCTGATATTCGCTTCGAAGTTTTTGACCAGGATAAAAAAGCATTAGGCGGAAAAGCGACCCGGAAACAAGTAACGATACATATAAAGGAGAAAGGGAAAGAAGCAAGTTTTGATCTTCTGATCTACATTCCAAATAAAGCCATACGTCCGGTTCCAGCCATTATGGGGATCAATTTTATTGGTAATCAGGCTGTTCATGCAGATCCGGGTATCAAACTGACCGCAGCCTGGGTGGAAAATAGCAAAATGTTCCCATGTGGAGATGCTGGAAAAGCTACGGAAGCTTGCCGCGGAGTAAATGCGGGTCAGTGGGATATTGACAGCATTCTGGACAACAGTTATGCATTTATAACCATGTACCGGGAAGAAATTGCGTCCGACCGGAAAGAGACGATGTTCCAAACGGGTGTTCATACACTTTATCCTGAACTGCAGAACCGCGAAGACAATTTCAGTACCATGGCCGCCTGGGCCTGGGCATTGAGTCGCGGAATGGATTACCTCGAAACCGATAAAGACATTGATGCAAAACGTGTCGCCGTCTTTGGTTTTTCAAGATTAGGAAAAGCGGCACTCTGGGCGGGTGCCACGGATCAGCGGTTTGCGGCGGTACTGAGCAACGAATCAGGCGCCGGTGGCGGAAAACAGTTTCGACGCGGAATTGGAGAAAATATCAAACGACTTTGTACGGTTTTCCCGCATTGGTATACCAAAAATTTGACCAAATACATTGATAAAGACACCGAGCTGCCATTTGATCAGCATTTCGTAATGGCGCTCATTGCGCCCCGGCCGGTATATCTGGCAACAGCCGAAGGTGATACGCAGGCGGACCCGAGGGGTGAATTTGAAACTGCAAAAGCGTCCGATCCCGTTTATAAATTTTTAGGTACCAAAGGCTTCAACGCCACTGCATTTCCTGCTCTGAATCAACCCATTTACGATCAGATTGGGTTTCATATACGTCCTGGCGGTCATGATGTTACCAATTTCGATTGGGCACAGTTCCTAAAATTCTCTAATTTACACTTCCAAAAATAGACCTAACCTAATATTCAATTTCACTTTACAGCTAAATGAGCAACTATTCCTCGTCTGTCCAGTCAGACGCCCCGAAGTTTACAGACAATAAGTACCTCGTAACCCTCATTTTTGTAACCTCTCTTTTCATGTTTTGGGGCATCGCCATCACGATGGGGGATGTGTTAAACAAACATTTTCAGCACGTTTTGAGTCTTACGAAAACACAGTCTGCCTTTGTGCAGTTTGCCATTTTCGGGGCATATGGCGTGATGGGGATCCCGGCGGGATTGTTCATGAAAAGGTTTGGGTACAAAAACGGCGTTCTTTTCGGATTGACACTTTTCGCGATCGGATCCTTTTTGTTCGTGCCTGCGGCAGCTGCGGCTTCATTTCCATTCTTCGGAGGCGCATTATTCATTCTTGGATGCGGTATTTCAACCCTGGAAACAGTCGCTCACCCTTTCGTGGCATCATTGGGCGACCAGCGTACGAGTGATATGCGTATCAATTTTGCGCAGGCATTCAACGCATTGGGAACGATCATCGGCCCTGCGGTCGGTTCTTATTTTTTGCTGAGAAACAATGTGGAAGGCAGTACGGATCTTACTTCCGTAAAAACCCTGTACATCGTAATCGGCAGTGTAATTGCTACGATCGCCGTGTTGTTTTCATTTGTGAAAGTCCCTGCTCTCACAGATCCCCATGTTACTGTTGATCCGGAAGCTGCCAATGTAGACACACATCCTGAAAAAGGCCTTTTCGAGCATAAACATTTTAAATGGGCTGTACTTGCGCAGTTTTTCAATGTTGCGGCGCAAGCTGGTACCTGGGCCTTTTTTATTAATTATGGCCATGAAAAAATGGGTTTCACAGACGCCGTTGCCGGAAACTGGATGATCCTGTTCTTTGTGCTGATGCTCGCCGGGCGGTTTATAGGGACTTTTCTGATGCGTTTTATCGCGCCGCATTCATTGCTCGCCGTTTTCGCAGCCTGTAACATCGTCATGTGCCTCATCATCGCTCAAAGCCTTGGCTGGCCATCGTTCATTGCATTGTTGATGCTCAACTTCTTTTTCAGCATCATGTTCCCAACCATTTTTAGCCTTGGTTTAAAAAACCTTGGAGCTCACACGCAGCAGGCTTCTTCGTTTATCTCAATGGGCGTCGTAGGAGGAGCATTTTTCCCATTTGCGATGGGCGCAGTAGCCGAACACGATGTAGCCACGGCATATTATCTGCCCATTATCTGCTACACCGTGATTTTCTTTTTTGGTTATAAATTTTACAAGGTTCAGCACTAAGCTTTTAGCCGTTAGCGATTAGCTAATTGTCATTGCCTGAAATAGGTTGCCTTCAGTTTTGAAGTTATTAATAAGATTAGAATTGAATTAAACATTGATTTGGATTGTGGTTAGCAGCCTGGGAATCAGTCCAAATATTGAGTTTA
>NZ_JAJUXH010000044.1 GCF_021390245.1 Dyadobacter sp. CY323
CGATCCGAAACTGGGGCATGATCCTGAATCAATTTTTGACTATTTTTGAAAACAGAGTCAGGCTTTAAGCTTTGCCCGACCCCGATTGAAAAGTTTACACAGTTAATGCGATAGTCCCTTTTAAAAAGTATTATAAATATAATATTATTATTAAGTATTAATGTAACATATGTATTATATAATTTTATACTATTTATATAAACTGTCAATAAAGTTAATACTAAATGAACTAGACTTCTAATACAAAACAAATGTATGACAAGCCCGTGACTAATTGTATTTATAAATAGTAATTCCCTTTCGAAAAATAAACGCAGGCAAATACTGCTAAAACTCTAAAGTCACCCCGTTCTCTCGCCCATCTCCCATCCCATCATTTCTCCCATTTCCCATCTTACATCTTACATCTCACTATTCACATTTCACACCTCTCCATCCTCCATCCTCCATCCTCCATCCTCCATCCTCCATCCTCCATCCTCCATCCTCCATCTCACATCTCACATCTCACATCTCACACCAAACACCCAACTAACTTCATCCGGAAACGCCAATAGCCGTTAATCCAAAAACTGTGACTATTTTTAGTGCATTGTAAACTCAAATCTCAATCCATTTCCAAATGAACGTAGCATTAATCGGGGCCACCGGGTTTGTTGGCTCACAAGTATTGAAAGAACTTATAGCGAGAGGTCACCAGGTTGTGGCAATAGCCCGCAACCCTGATAAAATTGACGCCACAGGTGACCTCGTAACACCGGTAGCTGCCAATGTACTCGACCCTCTTGAAGTAACGGCTGCGGTCACCGGTACCGATGCAGTAGTTGCCACCTATAACCCGGGCTGGACGAACCCGAATATCTACAATGAATTCCTGGAAGGTGCGCAGGCGATCCAGCAGGGGGTTAAAGATTCGGGTGTAACCAGGTTTCTGCTTGTAGGCGGTGCTGGTAGCCTCGAAGTAGCGCCAGGCTTGCAACTTGTAGATACCCCCGAATTCCCGGCAGAATACAAAGCAGGCTCAGAAGCAAACCGTGATTATCTCAACATCCTGAGAAAAGAAACGGAACTCGACTGGACCTATCTCAGCCCAGCCATTGAAATGCATCCCGGAACATCCAGCTATAAATATGGCACCTACAAAACTTCCCTCGAAACGCCGGTTTTCAACGAGCAAGGAAGAAGTATCATCGCAGTAGAAGATCTTGCGAAAGCAGTTGTGGACGAAATCGAAAACCCGCAATACATTCAAAAAAGATTCACAGTAGGATACTAACTTTACTTTCTAATTATTTAGAAAGTATTAACCGTTTTAACAATCAATACTTTCTAAAATAGTCAAATGTATTAAAAGTAAAAAACTAATTAAATATATTAATAGTTCTTTACTTTTAATACTTGATGTATGAATACTTAATCTAAAAATATAATAAGTAACTTACTTTTGATACTTTTAATAAATACTAAAAACTTAATACGCATTAAAAGTGCATTACAAAGTACTTCTCATTATCAAGCAGTTACGGCAAATATCTTCTCCTCATTTTCTCATTCTGCCAGCTTCCTTTTCATTTTCAAACATTTTCTGTTGAATATCTCTGAGTCGATGACGATGGGAATAATGCATTGGCCCGAAAGTTATTCGAAGCCTCCTCGCGATTATTAATGGAAAATAAGGTTCTTTGTAACTTTTTCTGACACCAATTATATTTCAATGAAACACCGCATTGCCGGTATTTTCCTCCTATATATGTGCCTGGGAAACCACGAAGTTCTGGGCCAGCGATTCCTGATGGATCTTGTGGATACTACCAACCAGATGGGAAAAGGGATGTTGTCTATTTATGAGCGTTACAACCGGGTCCGGGTGAGTGGATACATTCAGCCACAATTTCAAGTCATTTCCAGGAAAGGCGCGGAAACATACGGCGGCGGAAATTTTTCGGCCCAATCCAACAACCGGTTTATGCTGCGAAGAGGACGTTTGCGGGTTGACTATGCGCATTTAAATAAGAATAATAATCCAACTTCATACTTTGTGTTCCAGTTCGATGGAACAGAACGCGGCGTAGTAATACGCGATTTCTGGGGACGCTTCTACGAGAACAAATTCAAAATTTTCGCGTTGACCACCGGGATGTTTGCAAGGCCGTTTGGCAATGAAGTTAACCTGTCTTCGGCTAATCGTGAAACACCCGAACGCGGGCGTATGTCACAAATCCTGATGCGGACGGAGCGAGACATCGGCGCCATGCTGACGGTTACCAGCCGGCAAAATCATGATTTCTGGCAAAAATTGAAGTTTGACCTCGGTCTTTATAATGGCCAGGGTATGTCCGGGCCAGTCGATTATGACAGTCTGAAAGATTTGATCGGCCGGCTGAGTTTAAAACCTTCCAAGTTTCGGGCATTAGGTCGTGCCACGCTTTCTGCGGCTTTTTCGGGATATTGGGGAGGAATTGCCAGCCAGTCCGATGTACTTTATACCTCGCAGCATACCGGGCACGAATATGTGATGCGACGCGATTCTAGCGCTACCAACCTTGGCAAGAAAACGCCTAGAAGGTATGCAGGAGGTGATTTTCAGCTCTCATTCCCAAATCAAAAGGGAGAAACCGAGTTTCGTGCGGAGTACATCCGAGGCAAACAGACTGCGACTTTCTCCACGAGCGAAACTCCGGGAGCTTATCCAATCACAAACGGGATAAAAGATCCGCTTTACACCCGGAATTTCGACGGTGCATATTTCTACTTTTTGCAAAATCTTGGCAGTGTGGAACATCAGTTTGTCTGCAAATACGATTGGTATGACCCGAATACACGGGTTTCCGGCAATGAGATAGCATCTGCAAAAGGTTTTGGAAAAGCCGATATCCGCTACGACACCTTTGGAATGGGGTACGTTTACACGCCAAACGAGTCCCTGAAAATTACATTCTACTACGATTTCGTGCGAAATGAGAAGTCAGCCATGCTGGCCGGTTTTGAAAGCGACGTTCACGACGACCTGTTTACCTGCCGGGTGCAGTATAATTTCTAGCTCCAAAGCGCTCGGTCAGGACTTTTTTTCGGTAGGCAAAGATGGCGGAGACTTCCTTCTTCACGAACAATGCATTTACCCAATCCCCGATAAAACCAAACGGCACTTTATAATGGAGAATATCCTCCATTAAAACACCATCCTCAATTGCCGTAAAATGGTGCTGATGATGCCAGAATGCGTACGGACCGAAACGCTGTTCATCTATAAAATACTGTTTATCAACCACATGTGTAATCTCTGTGCACCATTTCAAGGGTATCCCGAGGATTGGCCTGACAATGTAACGGATGATTTGCCCCGCATACATTTTCTGTCTGTACGTGGTGGATTTGACAACAAAGCCCATGTGTGGCGGTGTAATTTCTTTCAGGTTGACCGGATCTGAGAAAAACGACCAGGCTTCGTCCAGCGTAATCGGCAACTTCTGTGTATAATATAGCTCCTGCATCTACAAGTAGGTCTTTTAAAATATGCTTAAACATTCGCGCCACGTGACCGCAGACAAGCTATTTGGCACGGTTTTCTTGAAAAAAAAGCAAAACTAATCCTGAAAAGCATGAACCGGAAACTGATTGCAACTACCACTGTGTCGATCCACGCCAGCCCTTCCGACGTTTGGAAGGCGCTCATTAATCCTGAAATTGTAAAGCAATATATGCACGGCGCGATCGTCAGCTCCAATTGGGAAGTCGGCAGCCCGATTACATTCCGCGGAGAATGGGAAGGTAGGCCGTATGAAGACAAAGGTACCATTCTCGAAATCATACCGGAACGCGTTTTAAGCTTTACATTCTGGAGTCCGCTCTTCGGGACGGAGGATTTTGAAGACAACTACATGCATGTTACTTACCATGTTTCAGAATACGATCACATTACTACGTTGGTCATTACGCAGGATAATTTAGAGACCGACGAAGATGTAGTCCATGCGGAAGAAAAATGGATGAGTGTGGGAAGAAACATTAAACGCATTTTGGAAGAGGATCACAAGCATGTTTTGTGAGATGTGGAATGGAGGTGTCTACCTCCATTCACAATTTCATACTTAATGCGATCCGTTTACGGGCCAGGTCTACTTCGGTTACTTTTACCTTTACTTCCTGCTGCAGGCGGACAACTTCGTTTGGGTCTTTTACAAACCGGTCGGCAAGCTGGGAGACGTGAACGAGTCCGTCTTGTTTTACGCCGATGTCCACAAATGCCCCAAACGCGGTGATGTTCGTTACTAATCCTGCTAGTATCATTCCTATTTTCAGATCTTCCGGTTTTCGGACTGCATTGTCAAACTCGAACTTTTTCATTTCTGCCCGCGGATCGCGTGAGGGTTTTTCCAGTTCAGAAAGTATGTCTTTTAACGTTGGCAACCCGACTGTCTCCGAAATGTACTTTTCAGGTCTGATGTTTTTTCTCAACTCCGGTTTTTGTATCAAATCCTTGATCGTAGCGCCGGTATCTTTTGCCATTTTCTCGACCAGATCATAACGCTCGGGATGTACAGCACTGTTATCCAGTGGATTAGACCCATTCTCAATGCGCAAAAAGCCTGCGGCCTGTTCAAAAGCCTTCGATCCAAGTCTGGGAACTTTCAATAATTGCTGCCTGGTTTTGAAGTTGCCGTTTTTAGCCCTAAAATCCACGATATTCTGCGCCAGAGCGGGTCCAAGGCCTGATACATAGCGTAATAAATGCTTGCTTGCCGTGTTGAGATTTACGCCTACGGAATTCACGCATGATTCTACGACTTTATCCAAAGCATTTCGCAATGAATTCTGGTCCACATCGTGCTGGTACTGCCCCACTCCGATCGACTTCGGATCAATTTTAACCAATTCCGCAAGCGGGTCCATCAGTCGCCGACCGATAGAAACCGATCCCCTCACCGTCACGTCCTTATCCGGAAATTCCTCTCTCGCCACATCCGACGCCGAGTAAATGGACGCGCCCTGCTCACTCACCATGAAAAGTCCGACAGTATCCGACTGACCTGATGCTTCCAAAACCTTTTTTACAAAATCTTCCGTCTCCCGGCCAGCAGTCCCATTTCCGACGGCGATTGCCTCGATATTGTATTTTTTAATCAAATCCGTCAGCTTGGTCTGGGCATCTGCCGGCCTGTCAAATGGATAGATCACGACATCCGACGACAGGTTACCCTGACTGTCGAGCACTACCACTTTGCACCCGGTGCGATACCCCGGGTCGATGGCTAACACGTTTTTCTGCCCGAGTGGAGATGCTAATAGTAGCTGTCGCAGATTTTCCGTAAAAATCTGAATGGCTGAAATATCGGCTTTCTCTTTGGACAGGTTACTGAATTCCGTTTCAATGGACGGTTTCAACAAGCGTTTATATGAGTCCGTTACAGCTTCCTGGATCTGATCCTGACAACCGGAACTTCCCCGAAGAAAAAGTCGATCCAGAGTTTCGAGTGCCTGATCTTCATCCGGAGAGATATCGACGCTCAGGAAACCTTCTTCCTCACCTCTCCGGATCGCCAGCAACCTATGTGACGGAATGCGCGAGAGCGGTTCGGAGAAATTGAAATAATCGCGGTATTTCACACCTTCTTCTTCCTTTTTCTTCTTCACTTTTGAAGTAATCACGGCACCTCGCTGAAAAATCTGTCGGATACGTGCCCGGGCATCCTGATTTTCATTCACCCATTCAGCCATAATGTCCCTCGCTCCCTGCAACGCTTCTTCTACCGTGCCCACCTGATCGCCCAGATAAGCGGCTGCTTTACGCTCGGGGTCGGTTTCTTTTCCAGCAAATATAGCCTGCGCCAAAGGTTGCAGTCCTTTTTCAATGGCAATGGTGGCGCGCGTTTTTCTCTTTTGTTTATAGGGTAAATAAAGATCTTCAAGCTCCGTCAAAGAATACACCGCTTCGATTTTTTTTCGCAGTTCGGGAGACATTTTCCCTTGATCTTCAATGTTTTTCAGGATTGCTTCACGCCTCTTTTCAACATCCAGCTGCTTCTGCCATGATTCTTTGATATTCCCGATCTGCACCTCGTCCAGCCCGCCGGTCGCTTCCTTTCGGTATCGTGAAATGAAGGGCAATGTTGCACCTTCTTCAAAAAGCTGAATGGTGTTTCGTACCTGTTTTTCAGTAATGCTGGTCTGCTGGGCAATGAGTGCGTAGTTCATAGATAGGTAAATACATTAATGACAACAAATAAAACTGGTTTTTGTAGCTTTAAAAACTAAAATTCCCATTCGCCTTCAAATCACAAACTGAAACCGTTATGAAACAAATCTCCGATCACGTTTACCAGATTTCCATAGGTCCGGTAAATGCGTTTATCATTGAGGATAATGGCCTCACACTCATTGATACCGGGTTTAAGGACAGCAAAGGCAAAATTTTCTCCGCAATCGAGAAGTCGGGGAAAAACCCGGGCGACATTAAACAAATCATTTTAACACATAGTCACCCCGATCACAGCGGAAGTGCTGCCGACATCAAAAATACGCTGCGCATACCTGTACATATGCATTTTGAAGATGCTGCGCTGGTTGAAATGGGGAAAGGCGGCAGGCTACCGCATCAGCGCTCATCCAGCTTACTCAACCGGATCCTCTATATGATTTTTATTAACAATAGTCCAAACGAAACAGAGACATTCCAGGTTAGCACCAACCTGAAAGATGGCGATGTGCTGCCCATTGCCGGTGGTGTAGAAGTAATCCATACTCCCGGACATTCAGAAGGCCATATTGCACTTTTGGTGAAAAACGATGGTGTGTTAATTGCAGGTGACATTTGCAATAACTTACTGGGATTGGATTATAGCACTGTGTATGAAGATCGTGCGATCGGAGCAAAAAGCATTCTGAAAGCAGCCACTTTCGATTTCGACAGTGCCGTTTTCGGTCATGGAAGTCCATTAACTAAATCCGCGAACAAGAAAATCTTGAAAAAATTCAGCTAACATCAACGTGAAAAAACAACTCACTTTCCTCCTTATCTACATCGCTTTTCTGGTTCCGGTTCATGCACTATTTGCCCAAAAACCGTCTTCATTTAAAGTAGTAGCATTTTTTACGGGTAAAAACGACCGTGCACATATCAGTTTTGTTGGTGAAGCCCATCGGTTTTTCCCCGAAATGGGAAAGAAATACGGCTTTACTTATGATTCTACAAGCAACTGGAATAACCTGAATGCAGAATATCTCTCAAATTATCAGGTTGTCCTGTTCCTGGATACCCGACCGGAAAAACCGGAGCAACGCGCTGCTTTTCAGACCTATATGGAAAATGGCGGGGGCTGGATGGGTTTCCACTTTTCAGCATTTGCGCTGACGCCTTCCGCCTACAATCAGGATTGGGATTGGTACCATGATACATTTCTGGGTTCAGGGCAATATAAAAGCAACACCTGGCGGCCCACATCCGCCATTCTGAAACGTGAAGACTCCGGCCACCCTGCGACCAAAAACCTGCCGGATACTTTCAAAACAGCCCCAAATGAATGGTATCGCTGGGAAAAAGATCTGAAAGCAAATCCGGATATTCAGATTTTGTTATCCATCGATCCCGCTAGCTTTCCACTGGGAACCGGTCCGAAAACGCATGAAATATGGCATAGCGGGTATTATCCGGTGGTTTGGACAAATAAAAAATACAAAATGATCTACATGAATATGGGGCATAACGACATCGATTATGAAAACAAGACGAACAAGGAGCTGTCGTTTACGTTTGCCAACGCAACCCAGAACAAACTGGTCGTCGACGCATTAATATGGCTTGGAAATTCTAAAAAGTGAATTGCGGAAGAAACAATTCAAGGGTACTTTTACTTTTAACTTAACGACCAACTAAAACCACAAAAAAATGACGGAACCACTTATCATTAGAAACAGCATTACCATCGACGCGCCTGCCGGCCAGGTATGGGATGCATTGGTGAATCCTGAAAAGACCAGACGGTACATGTTTGGCTGCGAAACCGTTTCAGACTGGAAACCGGGAAGCGAGTTGCTTTGGAAAGGTACTTACGAAGGCAAGGAAATGGTATTTGTGAAAGGCGAAATTGTCGAACTAGAACCTGGTAAACGACTTATTTACACTACCATAGATCCAAACTCAGACATTGACGACACTTCCGAAAACTACCTGCATGTTACGTATGAGCTGACTCCGGATGGTGACAAAACCATTTTGGATGTATCGCAGGGTGATTACAGCAAAGTTGCAGACGGAGAAAGAAGATACCAGGAGTCGTACAACCATGGAGAAGGCTGGAACCCGATCCTGGTTGAAATCAAAAAACTTGTGGAAAGAATCTGAAAATCAGGGATTTTCAGATTCTACTTCACCAACTTCGTTTTCATCAGTTTCCTCGGCTGGGATATCAGTATCCATTCTGGAACCGGTTTCGACTTCCGGGGCATCCGGACCCGGGACATCCGGAGTTGGATTCAAAGGTGCGGTTTGACCTGGTTCCGGGTAGCTGGTGGCTGGTGGTTGTTTATCTGGCATGGTTTCTATTTTTGTTTGACAGCAATTAGAAAAAACCATGCCGCCCTATCAGCGTTTCCGTTCGAGGAGCGCCATATAAAATCCGTCGAATCCATCATGTGCAACCGAAGTCCGGTGCTCAGAAACCAACTTCCATTTCTTGACATTTTCTTTTAAAAACAGTTGGACCTGATCCTCCGATTCGGATGGCAGAATGCTGCAAGTGGCGTAAACCAGTTTTCCGCCCTTTTTTACCATTCGGCAGTAGGTGCTCAAAATCTGTCCTTGCACGTTCCTGATGCTGTTAAGAAATTCAGGCTTTAACTTCCATTTTGAATCTGGATTGCGTCTTAAAACACCTAATCCCGAACAAGGAACGTCCAATAAAACCCGATCCGCAGTCTCAGACAGACTTTTTATACTATCTTCCGAGTCGATCAGCATCGTCTGTAAGTTCGTTACCCCATTTCGGTGAGCCCGTTTGACGAGCTCAGTCAGTTTGTGATCTTCGATATCCATGGCCAGCACGGAGCCGGTATTTTGAAGAAGTGCTGAAATGTGCAAGCTTTTCCCGCCTGCCCCTGCACAAGCATCGATCACACTCATGCCTGGCCTGATATCCAAAAAAGGTGCAATAAGCTGTGAACCAGCATCCTGTACCTCGAACAGCCCATTTTTGAAAGCCTCGTTCGATCCTACATTTTGCCTCTTTTTTAAAGTAATGGCCTCCGGTACCCCTGAAACCATTTCTGTATTTTCACTACCCAGGATCTCGCGGACAGCTGCAATATCCGTTTTCAATGTGTTAACCCGGAGTGTGAGCGGTGCTGTTTTATTTAGCGCAACCAGCTCCGGCCCCCATTTTTCACCCAATTCCTTTTCTCCGATTTCGTCAATCCAGTCAGGAACAGACTGGGCAACTTTACGGGTTTGGAGACCTTCCACATACCTTTCCTTGACCCGGATGGGATCTATGGCGGAGAATTCCGGCCATTCCGGTAATAGTTCCACTGGTTCTGTCGACAAGTGCAGCGGCTTTATCAGTTGCCACACGCCTATCAAATGCCAGAAATCTTGCGCATCAGAAGCTTTTGGCATGTCGGCCGCATATTTTACCAGCCGCCACCAACGCACCATTTCATAGGTATTTTCAGCGATAAACGCCCGGTCACGTGCTCCCCACTTCTTGTTCGATTTCAGTATTTGTTCGACGACGCGATCTGCCTGCCGGTTTCGCACAAAAATGTGCTGGAGTGCCTCGACGGTGCCACCCACTAACCCTCTGTAAAGTTTCAAATTGTGATGCTTGTTGAATGTGCCTTAAAATTGATAAAGGAAATCCAGGAATGCGAGGTTAACGGATCTTTTGTGGCAAATTAACTTCAAAAGTGGTTCCTGCGCCTGGCAGTGAGGTAATGGCAATTTGTCCCTGGAGACCTGCTACGAGCTGTTTCACCAGTGCCAAACCAAATCCGTAACCCAACTCACCGCCAGTACCTTCCGTCGACGACAAGCTTCCGTTTAAAATGGAGGCAATCGTCGCGTCATCCATCCCGACTCCCGAATCCGCGACAGTCATGTTTAGAGTATAATCCCCGGCATTAGGGGTCAATGAAAGAGTTACCGTCACACTTCCTTCTTCAGGCGTGAATTTCATTGAATTAGAAATCAGATTGCCTACGATCTGTAGCAACTTACTTTTTGAAAACAGAAGGTTATTTGTGTTTGGGCACACACGTACTTCGAAATGAATATTCTTGTGTTTTGCCTGCGGCCCATACAGCGTCTCGATCTTGTCCCTGAACATGCTCAGATTGAACGTCGACTTATCAGTGTTGCCAGTACTTGTAGATGCTTTTCCGCCATGAGTATCCAGTATTTCCTCAGCCAGGTCCAGAATTGACCGGCTGCTTTTTTCGATAAGATCCACGAATTCAAGAACCTGGTTCATTTGGTTGCTCTCACCTTGCTCCGTGATGATCTGCGCGAGCCCCATAATCCCTCCCAAAGGCCCACGAATGTCGTGTGCGACCTTTTTTTGATTTTGTGTTGCTTCCGAGAGTTTCGCTTGCAAGTCATCCATTGTTTTGCAAGCCTGTATCCGGCATACAATTTCATCGGCGATGATCTTCATCAATTCCGTTTGTTCCGGGTCGAGCTCCACGTGTTTCCGGTCCATCACGCACAATGCGCCGATATTCAGGCCATTCGTTGATTTCAATGGAATTCCATAATAATAGGTAACATTCGGCGCGCCAGTCACATAAAATTTATCCTTAAAACGATCATCCGCTGTGAGATCACTGATTTCAAAATGATCCGCCTCCATAATCGTGTACTGACATACGGAATCCTCCCGAAGCATTTGGTCAATATTTAGTCCGTAGCCTGAAATCGTCCATTGTGTCAGGGAATCAATCAGGTTAACAAGAGAAATTTGGGTACCAGTGACCTTTGCCGCAAGTTTGGCAAGATCTTTGAATGTGATCTGATGCTCGGAGTAATCGAGGTCGAAATCGGATAAGGCCTTAATCCTTTCCAGTTCATCAACCGGGATCGGAGTTTCAATAAGGGTCACGTTTTGGGAATGTTGAGATTCAAATGTCAAAGATAATTTATTCCAGTCTAGAATTAATTGTAAAGTTCGTCAGATTGTACCCGGGTTACAGCCAACTAACTGATAATGTTGTCTGAGCACAGTACAGGCCTGCCAAGAAGCAGTCTTGAAATAATTCTGTTTTTCAAACCGGATAAGAGTTGTATCTTGTCAAGACAAAAATTGATAAGCAATAGTACAAAATCGAGCAGTCAAAAAAATGAAGTAACCGTTAACAGCGTTAACCATTAAATCTAACATCGTTATTTAAAATACCATAGTAAAAATAGCGCCTTATTTAGCTCTATTGCTTTTTTAACTAATTAACGCACATTAACTCACCCAACCAGTCAAACTTTGCAAATTGAATAATATTAAGTTGAGTTTTTGAATTGTGCCTAGAAAAACATTAGACAGCGGATGTATCAAATAATAATTTTACTACTTTTTACACTATTTTCTAACGCAGCTAATGCGCAAACTCAGTCAGCCGACGAGATTCTTGGAGAGTGGTTGAGCGAAGAAAAAGACAGTCGGATCGAAATATATAAAGTGGGGTCCGAATACTTTGGGAAGCTACTGTGGTCTGAAAATTTATTTGAATCGGATGGGGTAACATCCAGGAAAGATGTCCAAAACACCAACGAGAAATTGCGGACCAGAAACCTGCACAATGTCAATATACTACACGATTTTGTTTATGAAGACGGACTTTGGGACAATGGCAAAATGTATGATCCAAAGAGTGGGAAAACCTATAACTGCTTACTAAAAATCCGTAAGAAACTGCTGGAAGTCCGGAGTTACATTGGCATTCCCCTACTCGGACGGTCTACCTACTGGGAGCGGCCTGCAAAGAACTCAGCACAACAATAGACCCGCACTTTCTCAAAGGTTAGTGGGTTTTTGCATCAACAAGGAATACAAATGTGAAACGTGTTGTTACCAACGAAACACGTTTTTGCATTAATGAATCACATTAAATTAGGAATACTCGACCAATCTGTTGTCAGACAAGGTTCTACTGTTCAGCAGGCCATACAGGAAACGATCGATACGGCGAAACTTGCGGAAGAGCTGGGTTACAGCCGTTTCTGGGTTTCAGAACATCATAATTCCACTTTTATCGCCGGCTCCACGCCCGAGGTTCTCATGGTAAAGCTCGGGGACGCTACAAAGCACATTCGCATTGGTTCGGGCGGGATTATGCTGCCGAATCACAGCGCGTTAAAGGTGGCGGAAAATTTCAGAATGCTCGAAACGCTTTTTCCCGGCCGGATAGATCTGGGAATGGGACGGGCTCCGGGAACCGACCGCATTACTTCTTCCATTTTAAATCCATCCAACGATTTCAGTGAATCGAGCTATTTGCGCCAATTGGAGCATTTGCAGCACTTTTTCAGAGATACTGCCGGTACCGAGCGCGGCTTCATTTATGCAACCCCACAATCCGAAACGATCCCAATGCAATGGATTTTGAGTTCGAGCGGCGGTAGCAGTAACATTGCTGCCAGATTTGGAATGGGACTGGCAGTCGCTAAGTTTATCAATGGTTTCGTCCGGCCAGACGTAGTTGAAACGTACAGAAAAAATTTCAGGCCATCGGATCAATATGCGCAGCCGCATGCCATTTTATCGGTATTTGTTTTGTGTGGCGAAACGGAAGAAAAAGCGGTACAAATGCGGAAAATGATGGACTACATTTTGATCGAATTTGAGAAAGGCAAATTCGGACCATTCCCGGACCCGGAAACCGTTGCTAAATATCAATTTACCGCGGGAGAACTTGATCGCCTTCAATATAACAGCGGGCGTATCATTTCCGGAACGAAGGAGTCTGTAAAAGAGCAGCTTACAAAACTTGCTAACGAATTCGAAGTGGATGAAATCATCATTTCGACCATGGCGGACAGTGTCGCGAACAGGGTAAGATCCTTTCAGCTCATTTCGGAAGCATTTAATTTGAGAGAACCGGTGGTTTAAACTTATTTTTGTGGCAGACCTTTTCTGTTACCAAAATGAACCGTTTCGACCGAATTACAGCAATCTTAATCCAGCTCCAATCCCGCAAAATTGTAAAAGCACAGGATCTGGCCGACCGGTTCGATATCAGTTTGAGGACCGTATACAGAGATATCAGCTCGCTGGCGGAGGCGGGCGTACCGATTATCGGGGAGGCAGGCGTAGGTTATTCGATCATGGATGGCTATCGTCTGCCTCCTGTAATGTTTACCCGGGAGGAAGCCCGTACTTTCATCACCGCGGAAAAACTGATGGAGAAATTCACCGACCTCTCCACGCAGTCGCAATACCAATCGGCCATGTTTAAAGTGAAATCGGTGCTCCGCAGCAGTGAGAAATCGATGGTTGAGAACCTGGAAAATCACATTCATGTTCGCCCGGCAGCCCAGGCTTTCCATACCGCGAACAGCAATACACTCGACATTCTGCTTAAAGGCATTTCCGAAAAAAAAATTGTCAAAATCAACTATGCGGCACTGAGCGCAAGCAATCCCACGGAACGAATCGTGGAGCCAGTGGGCATTTACCATGAACATAATTACTGGTATACCATCGCTTTCTGCCATTTAAGAAACGATTACCGCAATTTCCGTTCCGACCGGGTGCTCCATTGTGATCTCACGGATCGCCCGTTTGAACACCAACATGCACCAATGAAGGATTTGATGGTGGATACCTGGGAAAATGCAAACATGAGGCTGGTCCGGATCCGCATCGAAAAACGTGTGGTCCGGTACATCAATGAGCAACGCACTTATTACGGGTTTGTTTCTGAAAGTGTAAAGGGTGATTTTGTCGAAATGTCGTTCCTGACCGGCTCGTTGGAAGGTTTTGCCAGATGGTACCTCATGATCGCGCCCAATGCGGTCATTCTCGAACCTGAGACCCTCAAATCGGTCATTACCGGGCTGATCGGGCAGATTGCAGAAAAGTTGAAATAATGCCGGGAGCTGTAAACTACTAAGCCTGAGGTTTCAATATAATCCGCTAAAAAAAATTGCCTCACCTATGGCGTAATCTAAGTGGCTTGTATCCTGAGCGGCGAAATATAAATGATACTATGAAAAAAACGACCATTCTGGGAATATCGGGAAGTTTTCGGGCGGACTCAACAAACACGATACTATTAAAGGCTCTTGAAGATCTGCTGCCGGAAGGGATCGATTTCGTGCATTTTCACGGCCTGGACGAGATCCCGCATTTCAGTCCGGGCCGTGATGAAAATGAGGCAGTAAGACAATTCAAGAATGCCATTACGAATGCGGACGGCGTAATTATCTGCACGCCCGAATATGCGTTTGGCGTACCAGGCACGTTAAAGAATGCACTTGACTGGACGGTTTCAACGGGTGAATTTAATGAGAAACCGGTAGCGGCAATCAGCGCCTCGCCGCTTAACACGGGCGGCGAAAAAGCCCTCGCCTCCCTCCTGCTGACGCTCACTGCATTAGGTACTGTCCGAAATGAGGATTCGGCGTTATCTATTCCGAATGTAAAACAAAAGATCGTTAATGGAAGCGTTACCGATCCCGAAACGCGAGCTGCACTTCAAAATCAATGCGATAATCTGCTGGAAATAATTGCCCTCCAAAAGTGTACTTCCTAAATAAAATTCAATTTATTATTCGGCAAACAAAAGACTACTATTTAAGTATACTATGTGTTTTTATTTAATACATTTGGGATTATCTACATTAAACGCATTGCAAAATGAAATTTGAAACCTTGCAACTTCATGCCGGTCAGCAACCTGATCCTGTTACCAATTCACGTGCTGTCCCGCTTTATCAGACTACCTCCTACGTTTTTAATAATGCCGAACATGCGGCTAATTTGTTCGCATTAAAAGAATTCGGTAACATTTACAGCCGGATCATGAATCCGACAAACGATGTTTTCGAAAAAAGAATCGCGGCTTTGGAGGGTGGAGTTGCGGCTTTGGCTACGGCTTCGGGACATTCGGCGCAGTTTTTAGCGATCAATAACATCACCACCGTCGGCGACAACTTTGTGACGACCTCATTTCTTTACGGAGGTTCATATAATCAGTTCAAAAATTCCTTCAAAAACATCGGCGTAGAAGCACGTTTTGCCGACGGAGACGATGTGAGCAGCTTCGAAAAGCTGATCGATGATAAAACAAAATTCATTTACCTTGAAACAATCGGTAACCCAAGTTACAGTGTTCCGGATTTCGAGGCTTTTTCGGCGCTAGCTACTAAATATGACCTTCCGCTGATCGTGGACAATACGTTCGGAGCAGCCGGGGCGATATTTCAGCCGATCAAATACGGAGCACACGTAGTGGTACAATCCGCAACCAAGTGGATCGGCGGCCATGGTACTTCCATTGGCGGGGTGATCGTAGATGCAGGAACTTACAACTGGGGCAATGGTAAATATCCTCAATTCACATCTCCTTCACCGAGTTATCACGGGTTGGTACTGAATGAGGTTTTCGGCATTGGCGGGCCATTTGGGAACATTCAATTCATCATACGCGCACGCGTTGAAGGCTTGCGCGACTGGGGACCTTCGTTATCCCCATTCAATTCATTCCTCTTTTTGCAGGGAATCGAGACCCTTTCCCTTCGTGTGGAACGCATTGCAGAAAACGCGCTTAAACTGGCACAATGGCTTGAAAACCACCCGGCTGTCGAAAGCGTGAACTACATTGGGCTGGAAGGCAACAAATACCATTCACTCGCTAAAAAGTACCTGACACGAGGATTCGGCGGTGTGCTTTCGTTTAGTCTGAAAGGTGATCAGAAACAAGCTGAAAAGTTTGTTGATAACCTGAAACTGATTAGCAACCTGGCGAACGTAGGAGACGCCAAAACGCTGATCATCCACCCGGCTTCCACCACGCATTCCCAGCTTTCCGAATCCGAGCAGATCTCCGCCGGCGTTCTCCCATCACAGTTACGCATCTCAGTAGGAATCGAGCACATCGACGATATTATCGCTGATATCGAGCAATCGATTGCGGGAATCTAAGGTGTGAGATGTGAAAAGTAAGATGTGAGATGTGTCAGGTGTGAGATGTGAGATGTGAAAAGTAAGATGTGAGATGTGTCAGGTGTGAGATGTGGGATGTGCAAAGTGATATGTGAGAAGTGGGATGTGAAAAAGTAAGGACACTATCTCAAAATCTGTGTAAAGTTTAAATCGGGGTTTGTAACTCCGATTTTTTACTTTTAACAAAACACAGTTTATGAGACCAGAAGATTTGTTGACTGATGAGTTTTTAAAG
>NZ_JAJUXH010000045.1 GCF_021390245.1 Dyadobacter sp. CY323
ACGACCAGGTGCAGCTTCTGGAGGTGCGGGGCACGAGCCGACCCAAAGACCTTAAAAAGTCGCTTTTGGAAATGTCGCTCACCAGTGAGCTGACGAAAGGCATCCACGGCCTCTATCACGCGCAGATCAATCCGGCAATCGGGGAAGACCTGCAAATGACACCGGAGGAATGGGCGACAGCAGCCGACATATTAGAAAAACACCTAGGTTTTGAAGGCCAGAAACGGGCGATAGTGCTGCATGAGAAAAGAGGCCGTATTCATGGTCATATAGTGTGGGAGCGTTACGACCACGAAACAGAACGGCTACGGAAAGACGGCAAGAATTATAAAAAACACGATAAAGCCCGCGACGAAATTGAACAGATTTTAGGGCATGACCACACCCCGCAGCGCGAAGACCAACAGCCAGAGCGAGAATACAATAAGTCAGACTACAAAAGGGAATTGTCAGACCTATGGCAGCAGTTTCCGGATGCAAAAGCCTTTGTTCAGGAAGCCGAGAAAGCAGGATATCAAATAGCTGTCACTAACAGCAACCGCCCGTGGCGCGTGATTACGCCGGAGGGAGTAGATGAAAACCTAGTCCGAATGCTTGAAGATGCCAAGACAGCGGACGTGCGAAAGCAATTGCAGCCCATCCGCAACGATTTAAAAACCGTTGCGGACGCCCTAGAAGAACATCGGGCGCGTGCTGTTCAAAAAGAAAATGAACGGCAAGCAGAGCCGCCGCAGCCAGATAAAACCCATGAATTGTCAGACAGTCAGGATTTAGCAAATGCCATGTTAAACCGTGATAAAAAAGAGCCTGCACTTGAAAATGAGCAATTCAAAGGGGCATCGTACAGCATTAACATCGAGCAGAAATTAGATTACTCCCCTGCCCTGCTGCCTGATCTGGAACAAAAGCCGGAGCCAGACCGCCAATTGTCAGATAGCCAGGACAAGGCCGCAGCCTTACGGAAAAAATATTTAGATAGATTAGCCCAGCGTGAAAAGATGATGCGACAGGCTTTAACCAATAGTCGGGAGCAAACAAATACACAGCAAGAACGAGGACAGGAGCCAGAGCCGGCGGAACCGCAATATTATGACGAAATAGAAGGTGACGAGATAGAAGATGAAGACTTGGAACGTGATCAAGACCGTGATCGTGGCCGTGATCGCGGCGGTTACGAGCGTTAGAATTAGTGGCAAGCCGTTTTACCTGACACGCAACAGCATAAACAACAATTTTCCCCGGCCTACTGCCTTCCTCGCGATTCAAAATTCTTATTGACCCTGCCGCTTATTATCAGGCTTTTTGCATCCATGCACCAAATCCGGATAGGTTTATTTGCCTGCTTCACAGTGAAATAATAAAAAAACACTTGTGATGTGTGATATTACATGTTACAATTGTGTTATGATTGTTTCTATCCGACATAAAGGCTTGCTGCTCTACTATGAACAGGGTAACGGATCAAAGCTTCCAGCAGCGTATTTAGGCAAGATTACCCGCATTTTTGACCAATTGGAGGCCATTACATCGGTAGATGATATCAAGCAAATGGGCTCAGGCATTCACAAGTTGACAGGAGATTTATCAGATTTTTGGTCATTGAAGGTGTCCCCCAACTTCCGGATTATTTTCCGGTTTGAAAATGGAGATATTTTTGATGTTGATTACAGAGATTATCACTAAACAGGGAAAGGAGAACGACATGTTAAAGAGAGGATTGCCGCCAACACATCCAGGCGAAATTTTAAGAGAGGACTATATCAAAGAACGGGGTTTAACAGTAACACAAGTTGCAAAGGGCTTAGGGGTTGCGCGCGAAAATTTGTCGAACATTGTAAATGGCCGGGCGGGTATCAGTCCGGAACTTGCTGTGAAGCTTTCAGAAGCTTTCGGTAACAGCACTCAATTTTGGGTCAACTTGCAAAAGAATTATGAAGTGTGGCACGCCGAGAAGAAAGTTAACCGATCTCAAATTGAACATTTCACAGGAAATAATTTACACCCAGCATAGAAAATTCATGTAAAAATATTTAACTCGGTTAACTATGAATGAACCATTTCTACTTATATGCGGTGTTATATTAATCGCAATACTATATATAGCTTTCAAGCCAAGAAAGCGAGATTTTGGTGGGTTAACATTATCACCTAACATGGATTTGAATGGAGTTGTTTTAGAAACAATTTCACCTCATATTGAAATCGAAAAGTACCACCATGAAACTGGAAGTTATACAACATATCATGGGACATCATCTTCATCGACCTATAAAAATTATGAGACATCAAAAACGTACAAATATCAAATAAAGCTAGTATTTAAAAATAATACTAGGAGTAACATAGATGTACAAATATTTTGCAACACTCATAGTAATATAGTCCGGGATAAGGATGGCACTTATATATCTACCCATACCTATACCCCAAAAGGCGAATTAAGAGAGCTTCCTCCAAATGAAAGAGGTAAAATAATACTAGAATTTTCACCCAGCGAAAATAGAGAAATTATATTACAACAGATTAATACAAAACCGTCTAAGGCTGGTATTCCTCGCGAATTTCCAGTTAGTATAGTTATCAAAAAAGCTACTAATAACTAAGTAATCATTTTTAATATATGGCCAATTTAAAAGTTCAAGAAGCTTCAAAAATTGCAATGGATTATTTGGCTCTGCTGACTCCATCAGCAGATCGTATTTTATTAGAAGAGATTGAGTATTATGACGATAGTCCACCAGAAAGATGGTTGGTTACTCTTAGTTTTACAAGTAAGGATCTGGACGAAAATCCATTTTCCCTTAATACTAGAAAGTATAAGATATTTGTAATAAATGCTCATTCAGGAGATGTTCTATCTATGAAAATTAGAGAATTTAAATGACCTATATTCAAAGTTTGATTTCTAATAATTTAAATAAAAGGATTTTGGTTGATGCCAATCTTTTGATATTATATTTAATTGGAACCTTTGATAGGTCGCAGGTAGAAACAGATAAAAATACGAGAGCATATACTTGTGAAGATTTTGATTTACTTAGAAAGTTGCTGATAAATAGTAAAATTGTTGTTACTCCTAACATCTTAACTGAGGTCAGCAATTTAGCAAGTAGTTCTAATGAATTATCTAAGCAGCGTTTGTTTGCATACATGGGTAAATTATTTGAGCAAGTTGGAGAAGTATATATTCCAAGCAATAATATTAATAAGCAAGTTCTTAGAAAATTTGGCCTTACTGATAGTGTGATCCACAAATTAGCAGAAGACAAAATTTTGGTTTTAACAGCAGATTTTCCTCTTTATGGATATTTAAGTTCTATTGGCCTGAATGTTATTAACTTTAATCATGCTAGAACAGAGTTCATGGTTAGGAAATAATTGCGAGATTCCGAACCGATATTAATAGTGTAATATAATAAATGCTTCTCCCCTATTATGCAGAAATTTTGGCATGGATTAAACAAGTATGGAAAGACCCTGTTTGGTCAAAGGTAATGGCTGCTGGTATAATTGGTGCTGTTGTTTGGATATGGAGGGAACTTGACGTAGAAAGGGTTAAATTACGGTTTTGGTAAATCTTTTGGCTTTTCGGTTGAATTAGATATTGCCTTTTTATCAGCAGGATATTGTTGTTCGCCTACAGCGCTATTTTTTATGCTTTCATACCCCTTCTCATACGCTCCTTTCGTCTTATTCTGATAGCCGTCAAGATAGCTACCTTGGCTAGGTTTCTTTTCAATCGCGGTTTTACTTTCATTGGCAGAATTATTTCCCACATTTGTATTGTTGAAAGACTCCTTCTCATTACCCGGAGTATAGCGATTTTCCAGACGATCACTAACTGATTTGCTTTTAGGATCGATGTTTCTGTTTTCGCCCGTGATTGCGCTAGCCGTTGATTTCGTTTGAGCATGCGCATTAAGACATGAAATTAAAGTCAAAATGAATAGAGGAGTAATCAGTTTTTTCATTTTTAGGATTGGTTAAATGTAAAACACTGTTTTTGGGATAGTTAAGAAGATTGTTGAACTAAAATTTTTCAGGTGAAATTTCTTTGCAAAATGTAGCTAAATGGTTTAAGGCTTTAAAAACTCTTTCAGCTAAATTGGGCTCTTTATCTATAATTCGGAAGGGTAAGCTATTTGATACACTTGTGCTACTGTATGTATCTGGCTCGAATGCTAGTGACGATGAAAAAAATCGGTCAATATCAACTCCATTATAATCAATTGTTATATACTTTCTTTCATCCAAATGGATGTTTTTAAGAGGTATAGTTGCTACAAGCTTAATAAAACGACCACCACCACGTGGATACTCGAAGCATATTTTAAATTTACAGTCATTAAGAGCTTCTTGATATCTTTTATCCCAAATCAGCCGACCAGACCCGTCATAATTTTCAGCATTTGCTGGTAGTGATAGTTTTGATTCTAACCATTCTATTGTTTCTTGTTTGGTCTGAGCCTCAGAAATAGAGATAGTAAAAAATAATAATAGGGCAGAGCATACCGCCATTCTCAATGCTATAAGAAACGAACTCATGTTTGCAAGGAACAATGTCACCAATAGTTATAAATAATTGATATTCAATATATTAAAAATATGTATAAAATAGTTTTGTTATTGTAAAATTTATCTGTTACTATATAAACGTCCGTATACTAATTAACAAAGCATCCTTTTTTCTTTTTGGTGAGCATGAAAGCAGTTGCCTATTACCGTGTATCACTCGACAAGCAAGGCCGTAGCGGGCTAGGTCTTGAAGCCCAGCAAATGGCCGTGGAGCAGTTTGCAACGATGCAGGGCTACGACATTGCAGCGGCATATACAGAGGTCGAGAGCGGGCGCAAAAACAAGCGTCCGCAACTATTGGCCGCCCTCTCCCAATGCCGAAAAGAACGGGCAACGTTGATAATTGCGAAGCTTGATCGGTTAGGCCGTAATGTGGCGTTTATCTCAAACCTGATGGAAAGCAAGGTTGAATTTAAAGCTGTCGACAATCCCCACGCCAGCCGGGTTATGCTGCACATGCTGGCCGCCTTCGCTGAACATGAAGCGGTGCAGATCGGGACACGGACAAAGGAAGCTTTGGCGGCGGCCAAGCGCCGGGGCGTTATCCTGGGCAAGCATGGTCACGTGCTGGGCAAAAAGAATAAAACGGCGGCTGACCAGTTCGCAGAACAGATGCGGCCAGTGATCGAAGGGTTAAAAGAGGAAGGTTTTATAACCGTTCGGGCTATCCGTGACGAGCTGAACAGCCGGAACGTGCCGACTTACCGGCATAACGGCCAAAAGTGGCATATTCCCAATGTATATGCGCTTTTGAACCGTTTAGGGTCGGTAATTCACAGGGAAAATAACACTTGACTACATATCAAAAATAATATTACTTTTGATGTGATTTAATATTTTACTTTTAGTGTAGGAAAAAACATGATTTTTACTGTCGGAGGGGTTAAAGGTGGAAGCGGTAAAACCACCATAGCCACAAACCTAGTCATTTATCTATCCAAAATGGGGAGCGATGTCTTGTTAGTCGATGCCGACGACCAAGAAACCGCAACAGATTTTACAGCATGGCGGGAAGAAACAAAAGATGGGAATATAGGCTATACCGCCGTTAAACTAACCGGAGAATCCGTCAGATCGCAAGTTTTGAAATTGCAGGAAAAATATGACCACATTGTTATTGATACAGGTGGGCGAGATACAAACAGCCAGAGGGCGGCTTTGTATGTGACAGATATTTACCTGCTGCCATTCAATCCCCGTAGTTTTGATGTCTGGACAGTTCCCAAAGTGGAAAAACTACTTTCTGAAATTTTACCAGCTAAGCCATCACCTTTGGCCGTGTATGCTTTTCTCAATAGAGCTGATCCACGAGGTGCAGATAATGACGATGCCGCCGAATTGTTGGGACAGACCGAAAGACTAACGTTTATAGACTGTCCAATAGGTGGGCGCAAAGCGTTCTCACATGCCGCTGCAAAAGGGTTAAGTGTTCTAGAAATGAACCCTATTGATGAAAAAGCAGTAAGCGAGATAAATGGCTTATTTCAAAACATTTTAAAACTACATGAAGTATCATAAATGGTATTGTTTATAATATTATTTATGATGTAATTAATAACATTAAAGGATATACGTAATCATGGCTATTTCACCAGCACCGAAACAGAAAAATGAACCTTCTAAACCTGTTCAAATTGATGCTAAGACCGAGCGGCAAATAAAAGAGGTTATCAACAGGGGAGGATCGACAAAGCAAGCTGATGCTGAAAGCATCCAACTTGCCAAACTTGTAAATGTCAGCCTGACCATTGAAGAAATCGAGGCAATAGCAGAATTGCGTCAGTGTCGGCCACGTGATGGGCGAAGTAAAAAGAAAGTGCCCGTTTCTCAACATGCTTGGCTAGTTGAAGCGGCACAAGAGAAGATCGAGCGGGAAAGAAAAAAATACGGTATTAGTAAGTAGTAGTATTATTTTTAGTGTAATAAATGATATTACTTTTTATATTAAAGGATGAATAAATGAGCGAAGAAAAGCCACTTAAAATGTCCAAATATGCTGAAAGCCGCCATAAACTTATCATGGACAGCTTTAATACGCCGCGCGAGGATCGAGAGCACCTGTACATGCCTGTGGCCTTGGCTCATGTATATTTCCCACGCCGAGACGTGAAGCTAGACCCAACCGAAAGTTTCATTCATAAAAGCGGCCATTTTCAGCTTAACATTAGCCAACTGCCAATCCCGAATGTTCATACCGGGAAAAACCAATTTTTAGGTTTGCCATTTGGTCCGAAAGCCCGCCTATTATTGGGCGTCATCAATGCTTTAGCATTGCAGCAGGGCAGCAATAAAATTGAAATAGAGGCTAACAGTTTACCTAAATTTTTGCAAAAAATTGGACTGACAGATGGGGGAAACCAGATCAATCAGGCACGGAACCAGATTGCTCGTCTGTCTGCATCTTTGATTAGTGTTGCCTATCAAGATACCGACGGGACGAGCGTTCACGGTCAAATGCCAATTGTGAAGGGCTTTGATCTGTTTCCCAAAACGCATCCTGATCAATTGCTTTTATGGCGCAGGAATATTGTTTTGAGCCTTGACTATTGGGATGAGCTGCAAAAGCATCCATTGCCGCTATCAATGGAGCATTTGCGTATTTTGTCAGGCAATGCTCGGGCGATAGATTTCTATACGTTTTTGGCTTACCGGCTGCATAGTTTGGACAAAGAATTATTTCTGACCTGGGCAACCATGAAAGAGATTTTTGGCGGAGATATTCAGCGCATGGATAAGTTCAAGGGAACCATGCGGCTAACGGCAGATTTAGTTCGTTTAGCGTATTCAGATGCCAAATTTACCCTTGATGGAGAGGGGTGGAGATTCCGGAAAAGTCCAGCACCAATTCAGAAAAGGATTTATCTACCGTAACTTGGGTGGATGTGGATAAGTACTGATTATTAATCAATTGGTTAGATTTATCCACCGTAACTTAGGTGGAGAAGAGCTAGTTATTCACCGTAACTTAGGTGGAGAAACTACCGTAACTTAGGTGGAGAAACTATTATATATATACTATTAAAAATAAACCTATTATTAGTAGCTCCACTACGTGGAAAACTACTTACTGTTCAAAAAGAAAATATAACGATAACTAGGTTTTTAGTTGTTAAATTCTTGAAAGTTGATAAATTAAAAATCAGTACACGCCCGCGCTTTTTCTTTTTGATCAGCAAGGCATTTTTTGAATTATGTCTTTTCTGGAAATCTATGAACGTTGCCCAAGCTAAACAGATTGATCTACCGTCCTTGCTTGCGCAGCTTGGCTGCCAGCAGCAGCCTGTAACACGGCAGGGGCTTTGGTATCTGTCGCCCTTGCGTGACGAAGACACACCGAGTTTCAAAGTTTGGCAACTTCCGTCCGGTTTGTGGTGCTGGAAAGATTTTGGTTCAGGCGAGGGTGGAAACGTCATTGCCTTTGCTAACTGTATGATTGGAAAAGAAACCTCGGATAAGGCGATTTCTGACGCGCTGAAATGGCTGGACAGATTAAATGGGGTAAGGGTAGCGCAAGCCCCGGTTAAGGCCATCACAGCCCCGAAATCTGGGCAAATTAAGGCCATTCAGAGCGACAGGTTTACCCTGATCGACAATAAGCGGCTGACCAATCCCCAGCTTTTGGGATATTTGGACGAACGAGGCATCCCGGCGAAGCTGGCGCAGGGCTTTTGCGGGCAGGCTAATTATCTGGATAACCAGTCAAAGAAGAAATTTTACGGCGTATCATTTCCAAACATCGACGGCGGTTTAGAAATCAGAGCGGCAACGGCCTACAAGCACCATGTCAATACAGGTGCCAAAAATATCAGCTTTATTCCCGGCCAGAAGAAAGAAGCGCAGTCGCTTCATTTGTTTGAAGGCTTTATAGATTTTCTGTCGTATCTAGTTTTGACCGGACAGGAAAAGCCTCAAAATCCGGTTATCGTGCTTAATTCAACGGCTTTTGCTGCACAGGCTGCAAATTATATAATCAGTAATCCAGCATTAGCGGAAACGGTTAAATCAGTAATTACTTACTTTGACAATGACGATGCTGGACAGAAGGCATTTGACCGAATGGCGGAACTATTTGAACCAACAGGCCACCAATTAGGGGATTGCAGTTATATCTATCAAGATCAAAATTGCCATGATTTAAATGATTATCTCAAAAACGTGCCAACTGAAAACCGGACAGCATTTATAAAATCCCCTGTCAAATTCTTTGACTCCAGCGCAACGGCAGCGCACAGAAGGACGCAGGATTATAAGCCAAAAATATAATTAAATCATTCATGTCATATATTCGGCCAAAATTTAAGGAGGGTGAATACGTAATACATACACTTCTTCCTAGACGTCCAATGGTTGTTGTTCAAAATAAGACCAAATTAGTAATAACAGATAGAAATTTTAGCAGTGAAACTATTTTTACTGGAAAAGTTATTTGCTCATGGGCAGATGAAAATGAAATAAAAAAGGATGAATTTTCACAACAAGAATTAGAACCTATTAATAGAGAAACAATGACCTTTTCTGCATTAGAAACGGATAACATATCCGTATTAAGAAAAAAAGATGGGGAAGTTTTTTCAAATTTGAAAGCTAGTGTACAAGGGAAGAAAATATATATGACTGGAACAATTCTAATTCAGTCGGGAGATATTATTACTCACAGCATGTCTAATGGGAGTGAGGATACGTATGAAGTAGTAGACCCCGGATTTCACGAGAAATTCCTTGCGATTCCTGCGGGTTACCAAATGACTGTTAGAAAATTAGGACTTATTGAAGCTGAACGAGAAAAGACTATAATTAATAATAATTATAACTACAATTTTGAGGGAAATAATAACCGGGTTAATAATAACAGTGTTGATAGTTCAACTAATATAATTCATAAAAATACTGGAAGCATAAACGAACATCTCGAAAAGCTCCAATATGAAATAGAAAAACTTAAAATCTCAGCCGTTGACAAACAAGACCTTGTAGACCTTCTAGAAGCACTAGGAGATCAAATACATTCGGATAAACCGAAAATAAGTGTTATTAAAACGATTATAGGTACTTTATCTACACACGGCGCAGAAATAGCATCTATCGGATCATTTATCCTACAGCTAGTTCAGCCAGCGTCAGCATAGGATATAGAGATATGATTAGCAGCCATATAATCCCATAGGAATGTTGACGAGATTTATATAATTCTCTTCATCTATCCCAAAGTGATTTTTTACACACCTGAATTGACCTAGAATGAGTGTGCCCCCTAACTTCTTTTCAGAAAATATTGCGTCTGATACTCGAATAAGTGGGGGACTTATTCCATTTGTAATATCTGATTTGCATTGCACTGTAACGGATATTAGATTATCAGCCCAAAACTGCCAGTCGTAAATTTCAGCATGGTAAGCGTTACGTAATTCTCTTTCAATTTCTGGGCGTAATATTTCAGAAATTTCTTTGTTCACCTGTAAATCTGTGATCATTTTTTACTAAGCTTTTTTTAATGGTTAACGCTTAATAAATGACACCAGTTCAAACCCAACAATATTTGGCGCTGCCTGTCAAAATTTAACCAGGTGCGCCCAGCTCCGGAGTAGATCCCGCACTTCTTATACCCTTCTGCCGGCCAGATCCTTGATGCCGGCGAAATAATATTTTGTTTGACACTAGTCGGCCGGCATGGTATGATTACGGAAATTCAGCTCTTGGGGGATTCCGTGAATATTCGCCGTTCAACTCTTAATTTCCTGCAAAATCTTTCTGATTACCTGCATGGCGATAAACCGCCAATGCAAATCCCGGATTATATCACAGGTGAAATGTACACCATTGCGCCCGATCAGGAGAAGACGACCAAAGACTTTATAAAACGGACAAAAGATAGCCTTCCTAATGGGTATGCTGTTGTCATGCGTAACATTGAAGGGGTTTATCAGCCCATTGCTGCACATACAGGCTCAATCCCTTACCTGAATGCTGTTACGGGCAATCTTAATAGAAAACGACCAAGCCAGCCAGCTAATCCCTGAACGGATTGGGCGCGCCATTATCATTTAGCTCTGTATATGGCACCCTTGCAAACCATGCAGGAGCAGACATACCCTTTATCTCCGTGATAATGCCATTGAATGTTAAAACCTCATTCGGGTCGAGCAGGTTTTTTTGAACTTCCCGATCTCCATTAGGTTGCTGAATGAAAATCAGGTCTTTCGGCATCCTTTTCCCTAGATAATCAGCCGTAAAATTATCACCGACAGACAGCCAGTGTTTTACAATGGCGTTGTTAATGAATGTTTCCCACGAATTGGGGTAAAGCGTTTTTAGCTGGGTTAAGTCCTGAATGATCGGCCACAATGTAACATTGTATCCGGCCAGAAATCCGGAAGCTGTCTCAAATTCTTTCAGATATCCGATTGTCGGAAATTCATCGAGCAAAACCACAGTCTTGCGTTTCTTGTTGTAATGAACTGTCAACGTATTGAGTACACAGTTAAAAAGTATCCGGAGCCAGCCTTGCACCCGGTCTAAATCCTTTGGATTTACACAGATAAAAAGCGCTGTTTTTTCCTTGGCAATAGTCTTTAAATCAAAATCTGATGCACTGGTACTGTTCCTTAGCTGCAAATCCTTGAAAACATCGGTTCCCCGCCTGCAGGTTGAATAGATGGATTCAATTTCTTTGTCGGCTTCAGCAAATATCTGTTTGCGGACGGAATCCGCATTTGTTTGTATTATCCCGTCAAAAGTGGGATTTTCAGCCATACGGTCTAATAAATTTACCCTATCTGCACCGCCCAAACGTATCCAATTGTAAAGCGTCTTAAAGCTTTTTGGTTCATCGTTTTGGGTAATCATATGCAGAATATAGAAAGACAAGTATTGCCTGGCCGATTCTTCAAAATGATCTTGACTGCCACGACCTGGCGGCAGTAGTGAGTTTGCAATCATATCGGAAAAGCCGATCACGTCGGGATTTTCCGGAGTAACCAAATCAAACGGATTAAAGCGGGCATTGCCAAATTCGGCAATTTCAGGAATGCCAAACGGGTTTATAACTTGGACGTTATAACCGCATTTTTTTAGATATGCCCCGGATATGGCGCAGTTTTCGCCTTTTGGGTCGAGTAGAATAAAAGACGTTGCAAATTCTTCTTCCTGCAAATCATCATTGAGCAGCGCAGGAACCACAAGGTGCAGGCCCTTACCGCCACGAGTGCCCCCCGTTGTTAAAAGGTGTCCCTGGCCTTTCCAGTAAAAGCCAGACCCGATATGTAAGCCGTATTCACCGGTATTTTTTAAGATTTCCTCTCGCGTTGCCCAACCCTGAACACCATAAGCCTTTTTTAAATCTGCTTTTTTCTTTTTATCCGCCTTCGTGTCCTGAATAACATTTAATGGTAGGAGCCACAGAAAAAAAAGGTTGAAGCATACTATCATTGGTAAACCTAATGCCCATTGATCAATCATAGAGCTATAAGTATAATATGGGTCTGATTGGATATTCGCTTCCCTTGCGTCATAAGGATAGCGATGAGCTATACTGATAGCTTTTTCTTGAACATCGTCCGACAGACCATGAAGAAACGTGTATGAGAATTTAGAGAAGTAAAACCCGAAAATGCAAAGCACAACAATCAGCAAAGGGAAAAGCAACCATAACGGTATTTTAAGTTTCTGATAAAATCTTGCAACAGGAATAGCCCATAGTCGGCTTGAAAATAGAATTGCAAAGCCTGTTGCGGCAATAAGGAGTAAGTTGAAAAGTTGTAGCATAATTAGAAGGGTAAACAGTTCAATTACTGCAAAATACTCTTTTTTCAACTGTAAGGGTATGATGGATAAGCAATTATGTAGCTAAGCTGAACTAATGTTTATGCAAAAAGGAATCCCTAGCAGATATGCCAGGGATTCCTTTTTACTACGTATGACTGTTGTTATATTATGGCTGTACGTTTTCTAGTTGTGCCGACGGTTCCAAAAACTTATCTCGATACGCCTTCGGCGTCAAGCCTGTGCTTTTTTTGAATAATTCTCTAAACGATTTAAGATCACTATACCCGGAGTTTAGCATTATTTCCACAAGGTTCTGGTTTGTCTGTGCCAGTAATTTTTTCGCAGCTTCAATTCTTGTACGCTGCAGATATTCGGTAGGTGTAACGCCGGTAGCCTGCTTAAACCGCCGTACGGCATTGCGTGGGCTGACCGGAATGTCTTCGATTTGAGCTTCGATTATACTGCTTTCCTGATATTCCTTTTCTATTTTTTGCTGCGTCACATTCATAACAGGCTTGTCATCTTCCAAGTGTTTCAACATTCTATCAACCATGTTAGGCATCCATTGCCCTGATTTTGAATAAGTTGAAATATCCATTTTGTTTAGTTCAGCCGCTATCCGATAGGATGTGACCTTTTCATTTGTAGAGCGTATTTTTTCAATAACAGGCCTCAGTCCTTCATAAAAAGCTGATATTTTAGCTTTTCTAGCTTCGACAGCCTTATTCACGTATGTGTTTTTGGTTTCTTTTTTTGCCCAGCCAATTATTTGAGCTAATGCCTCTGAAAAAAGGATACTTAATTCGGGGTCATCGCTTGTGCAAAAAACACCGCCAGCCTGATATACCTTCTTTAATTGGGAAGTACTAGTTAATAACCCAGTTAACGAGTGAAATTCAAGCCCTTCTTGATAGCCATCTATATTTTTTTTTCTACCCATATCAATAGTATAGCTCCACTTGCTGTAAACGGGATCACTTACTGTATCCTCTGGATTTGCCTTGTCTTTAAGGAACTGAACTTTTTTGTCTATTATATCATAAAAATTAAATTTTTTATATAAATAATCTAATTGCATTCGGTTTAACCCCCCATCACTACCTGCATTGGAATAAGGGTCATTTTCCTTTCTTCTGAGATATTTATCTACCCAGACAATTATTGTATCAATTTTAGATAGGTCTTCGTCTCCTGTTTTTGCCATTTCTTCAATTTCGTCTATCCAGGCTAAAAGAATTTTTTTCAGTTTTTGCCCGGTTTCTTCTGTGAAAGTTACTTGCGTTACGGTGGCCATTTTAGATATAATTAGAAGGATGAAAAATAATTACAAAAAATATTGTGTATATACAGAATGTGTTAATTATATAATTTATATTTGAGTGAACCTTTAAAACTGCATGTTATGGAAGACAGCTCACGCCGATCATTTTGGGCCAAACTGAAATCCAGCTTCGGTAGAGCGAGGGGTTGGATGGACAAGCACTTTATTGAAATTTTGCTGGTGTCTTTGCTCCATACGATTTTTACGCACGCGTTTGAAAGGTATCAAGAGTGGCTTGTTGAATTTTCTAATACCCTTATTTGAAGTACTTTTCCCTCCATTTGTCGCATAATAATACCCAGGGTTATTGGAAATTTCGAAAACGATTGGTACCCGGAAGGCGAGTTGAACCGAAGGCTGGTGATTAAAAAACCTTACCTGTATATGGGTAAGGTTTTTTAATGTCAGTATGACGCTTTTTGTAGATGGACAAAAACGTTTTTTTGAGCTGTTGTGTGTGTAAGGGGCAAATTGATTTTTATCGTCTCCCCAATATGTAAAAGTATTTCTACGCATTACTTGTCTGATAATCAATTGGTTAACAATTTATTAATATTTAAGACTTACAAATATAATGCCAAGTTTATAAAATAGACAGTATATAGCGAATACTTTGTGTATATTTTTTTCATTTATTATATATAATATTATCTATAAATTTTTTTAAAAAGTGTGTTGTGTGTCTTTTTTTAAACAGTACTTATTTAATGGATAGTGTGTTTTTGGTACATCATTGAATCCTCACTTGTCAAAGCCGCTCTGGTAACGTACCCGACTCATTCACTTCATCAACAAAAATTTTCCCCTGCCTTTGGCATTCCTCGCGAGTCAAAATTTTTGCTGGCTGCGCTCATTCAATGTCGGGTCTTGTTACCGCCGCAACTTTAACAAGTGAGGATTCAATGATTTTTGTAACACCCCAGCAATACCGCCAGCTTGCAGTGAATATAATGTTGGTCGATCAAGGGCAGTTTGTTAAATCGAAAGATTGGGTTTGGCTATCGGCCACCCCGCGCAGTGAGTTCAGCTTAATGTATTTGCACCCGAAAAACCGGACGCTTGCACGCGCCGCCCGATTTAACAGACGCACCCGAAAAACCTGCTACACCTGGCACAATGTGTTGCCTGTTAGCAATAAAATTATTGTGGGGGTATTGCGCCTGTTCCTACCGCACCTTTGAGGATACTAAAAAGCCCGGCTGCGTGAGTGGCCGGGCTAGCCGCCCCTATATGACTTGCTTTTCCAATAAGTTATATGTAATCTTGTCGCACTTGAAAGTGGTTTCACGCAAGACATGTTTTGTAATACAAAAACCCTTGCTAACGCCGGATTTTTCTATTCCAAAACGTCTTGTCAGAGGGTCAGGGCTGCCGCCCTACCCCCTGAACCCCCTACCCGCTCCGGCGGTCAAATAAAAAGTAATGTTATGGCCAGACCGACCAAACCCGCCGCCGTCAAGCTGTCAAAGCTCGTTCAGTTCCGGATAACGGAAACCGAACTTTTACAGCTTGAAGAAGCCGCAGCAGCATCCGGAATGACGATAGCCGACTTATGCCGGTCCCGCATTATCGGAAGCAAGCCGCGCCGACAACCTGCCGACCCTATACGTAGGGAGCAGATTGCCGCATTAGGGAAGCTGGGAAATATCCGGAGCGATATTAACCAGCTTCTAAAAGACCGTTGGGCTTACAAGTATGTAACGCCCGAACAGGTCAGCAAAACCTTTGCTGATCTTGAAACAGCCGCAGACGCCATTCAAACCGCCTTGTCCAATGGTAATTAAAGGCCGCAGCCGTGGGAATGGCGTACAGCTTGCTGATTACCTCCTGGGCAAGAAGGAAAACGACCAGGTGCAGCTTCTGGAGGTGCGGGGCACGAGCCGACCCAAAGACCTTAAAAAGTCGCTTTTGGAAATGTCGCTCACCAGTGAGCTGACGAAAGGCATCCACGGCCTCTATCAC
>NZ_JAJUXH010000046.1 GCF_021390245.1 Dyadobacter sp. CY323
TAAGCAAAAAAAGACCATCTTTTTGGGATGGTCTTATGGTTGATATTGTGGCGACTACCTACTTTACCAGGTTTGATCCAAGTATCATCGGCGGTCCGGGGCTTAACTTCTCTGTTCGGGATGGGAAGAGGTGAACACCCGGCCTATAGTCACCAACAAGTTCTTTGTGGGTGTATAAATCAATGTCATATTGGAAGTAGAAGAGAAAAAATGAAGTGTACTGTGCAAGCTGTTGGGTAATTAGTACTGCTCGGCTGAATGTATTTCTACACATACACCTGCAGCCTATCAACGTCGTAGTCTACAACGACCCTTATGTGGAAGATTCATCTTCGGGCTAGTTTCGCACTTAGATGCTTTCAGCGCTTATCTATTCCCCACATAGCTACCCGGCCATGCCACTGGCGTGACAACCGGTTCACCAGCGGTGGGTCCACCTCGGTCCTCTCGTACTAAAGGCAGCCCCCGTCAATCTTCCTACGCCCACCACAGATAGGGACCGAACTGTCTCACGACGTTCTGAACCCAGCTCGCGTGCCACTTTAATCGGCGAACAGCCGAACCCTTGGGACCTTCTCCAGCCCCAGGATGTGACGAGCCGACATCGAGGTGCCAAACCTCCCCGTCGATGTGAGCTCTTGGGGGAGATCAGCCTGTTATCCCCGGCGTACCTTTTATCCTTTGAGCGATGGCCCTTCCATACAGAACCACCGGATCACTATACCCTGGTTTCCCACCTGCTCGACCCGTCGGTCTCGCAGTCAAGCCTGCTTGTACTATTGCACTCCACACACGGTTACCAAGCGTGTTGAGCAGACCTTTGGAAGCCTCCGTTACACTTTTGGAGGCGACCACCCCAGTCAAACTACCCACCATGCACGGTCCTTGACTTTGTCAAGTTAGATCCCAGGCCAGCGAAGGGTGGTATTTCAACGTTGGCTCCCCGATGCCTGGCGACACCGGCTCACAGCCTCCCACCTATCCTACACATCCCTGACCCGAAAACAATGCAAAGCTATAGTAAAGGTGCACGGGGTCTTTCCGTCCCGTGGCGGGTAAGCGGCATCTTCACCGCTACTACAATTTCACCGAGCTCACGGCCGAGACAGTGCCCAGATCGTTACACCATTCGTGCAGGTCGGAACTTACCCGACAAGGAATTTCGCTACCTTAGGACCGTTATAGTTACGGCCGCCGTTTACTGGGGCTTCGATTCAATGCTTCTCTTGCGATGACATCCCCTCTTAACCTTCCAGCACCGGGCAGGTGTCAGGCCCTATACGTCAACTTTCGTTTTGGCAGAGCCCTGTGTTTTTGCTAAACAGTCGCCTGGGCCATTTCTCTGCGGCCTCTCATTTCTGAGGAGGCTCCCCTTCTCCCGAAGTTACAGGGTTAATTTGCCGAGTTCCTTAGCCGTGATTCACTCGAGCACCTTAGAATATTCTTCTCGACTACCTGTGTCGGTTTACGGTACGGGTTGCGTACAGCTGGCGTTTCAAAAGCTTTTCTTGGAAGCGTTTTCGCAAGTTCGCTTCGCCCGTAGGCTCTGCTCAACGCACTATTCCGTCAGTACGTACTTGCCACAATACTCCGTCACTTCTTCACACTGCATGCAAGGGCAGGAATATTAACCTGCTGTCCATCGGAGATCGCCTGTCGGCTATTCCTTAGGCCCCGCCTAACCCTCCGTTGATTAGCATAGCGGAGGAATCCTTAGTCTTTCGGTGTGCGGATTTCTCATCCGCATTATCGTTACTTATGCCTACATTTGCTTTTCTCACCAGTCCAGCCCAGCTTACGCCAAACCTTCACCCCTGTGAGAATGCTCCCCTACCGATCGTAATAAATTACTATCGCATAGCTTCGGTAATATGCTTGATGCCCGTTTATTATCGATGCCCGCCCCGCTCGACCAGTGAGCTGTTACGCACTCTTTAAATGTATAGCTGCTTCCAAGCTAACATCCTGGCTGTCTCTGCAGTCGGACCCCCTTAGTTCAACTTAGCATATATTTTGGGACCTTAGCTGATGCTCTGGGTTGTTCCCCTCTCGGACTGGGACCTTAGCACCCCAGCCCTCACTGCCGTGTATATCATGCCCCATTCGGAGTTTGTCAGAATTTGGTAGGATTTGACTCCCCCTAGTCCTATCAGTAGCTCTACCTGAACATGACTCAACCACGACGCTGTTCCTAAAAACATTTCGGGGAGTACGAGCTATTTCTCAGTTTGATTGGCCTTTCACCCCTACCCACAATTCATCCGAAAACTTTTCAACGTTTACCGGTTCGGTCCTCCACGATGTGTTACCAGCGCTTCAACCTGATCATGGGTAGATCACAAAGTTTCGCGTCTACAGCCACTGACTAATCGCCCTATTCAGACTCGCTTTCGCTTCGGCTCCTGTTCTTGAAAACATTAACCTTGCCAGTAACCGTAACTCGTAGGCTCATTATGCAAAAGGCACGGCGTCACCCGAAGGCTCCGCCCGCTTGTAAGCGCATGGTTTCAAGTTCTATTTCACCCCGCTGCTCGCGGTACTTTTCACCTTTCCCTCACGGTACTCGTTCACTATCGGTCTCTCAGGAGTATTTAGCCTTGGCGGATGGTGCCGCCGGATTCAGAGGGGATTTCACCGGTCCCCACCTACTCAGGATACTCACTCAGATAAATTCACTGCCTGTACGGGATTCTCACCCTCTACGATAGGCCTTCCCAGACCTTTCCAGTTCGCTATTTACCCACTTGGTGAGTCCTACAACCCCAGCTTGGCCGTAACCAGGCTGGTTTGGGCTCCTGCGCGTTCGCTCGCCACTACTTGCGCAATCATTGTTATTTTCTTCTCCTGCGGGTACTTAGATGTTTCAGTTCCCCGCGTTTGCCCCCCGTAGGGTAATACCACTTCATGGTACTGGGTTGCCCCATTCGGATATCTACGGATCAATGCATATGTGCTGCTCCCCGTAGCTTTTCGCAGCTTATCACGTCCTTCATCGCCTCTGAGAGCCTAGGTATCCCCCATGCGCCCTTAATTCGCTTGCGCGACTTATTTCTTCTCTTCTACTTCTCAATATGTCAATGAACTCGTTACC
>NZ_JAJUXH010000048.1 GCF_021390245.1 Dyadobacter sp. CY323
CGATCCGAAACTGGGGCATGATCCTGAATCAATTTTTGACTATTTTTGAAAACAGAGTCAGGCTTTAAGCTTTGCCCGACCCCGATTGAAAAGTTTACACAGTTAATGCGATAGTCCCTATGAATGAGTCAACGCGCAACGCAATCCAAAGGGACCTATGGCGGTTTATGATCATCGGAAGTTTTCTGTTTTCTATATTTTGTGTTTTAGTCAAAAACAATCTCTCAACTGAAAGACTACCGTTTCGATATTATATCCTAGCAGGTGCCGCATCTCTTACAGTTGAAGCAATTCTCTATCTTATAATCAGGAACTGGTCGAAGCGCAGCAAAACTATGGTTATTTGGTTAATAGTTTTTCTTTGGCTAGGAGTTTGTTTAATGCATGGAAGGGGATGAGATCAGGATACGCTTACAAAATCAGCTTGTCCATATAATCGGAGATCGTTCTGTTGATTAGGAAACGATGATCAGGAAATCAGTGAGCGTTTTATGAGATTTTAAGACTGACTCGAAAATCTCGCGTTCTTGACGTTACGTGATATTGCAAAGTATCTTGTAATCGTTGTGCATTGGTAATCAGATCTCGAATGATACCGATCTTAAAAAATCTCCTAATAATCTGCATGACAAGTTTACTATTGAGCCGTTGCAGTGAGCCAAAGCCTTACGTTGTCAAATGCATCGATGGCATTGTTCCTTATGAGGAGGCAGGGGGGACCATCAAGTCATTCTCAATCAACAACGATGATATGAATCTCAATGAGAGAGCTATCGTTATTCAATCCCAAATTGAATATAATTCCTATCTCGTTTCGTCGAGCTTCGGCAATTCACCTCAGATTGACTTTCGTTCCAAAACGCTTCTAGTTGGACGGCTCCACACGGTTTACTCAACCGGATTGCTACGCCAGGAGATTGTGAGTCACTGTGAGAAAAAGATCATCGATTATAATATAGAATTATACAAGAAAGCTGATGCCGGTAAGGGTAACACCAACTATTACGCGGTTATTCCAAAGATATCCGAGGACACAAAAGTTAATTTTAACGTAACGATCAGCGAATAGCAATCACGATCAAAGTTCGTACGCCTTATAAAATAAGCTCTTGCCGAGAGGAGAATGTTTCAGGAATGAGCATTTTCCGAGAATTATATATAAATTAGTTATATATCGTATATTTAGTACTCAGCTTTGACTTTTACTGATGCGGCGATTCTGTTTTTATTTTATTCTTTTGATCAGCTTCTACTGCCCTGGCTGTGATGGGTTAGACGAGCCAATCCGTCTAGAAAAAATTGTTTTTCATTCCAGTATGTGTTTCGGCGACTGCTCCGTGTATTCCGCC
>NZ_JAJUXH010000049.1 GCF_021390245.1 Dyadobacter sp. CY323
GACACTATCTCAAAATCTGTGTAAAGTTTAAATCGGGGTTTGTAACTCCGATTTTTTACTTTTAACAAAACACAGTTTATGAGACCAGAAGATTTGTTGACTGATGAGTTTTTAAAGCAGTTCAAGAGCCGCGAAACGCTCAATGACTTTCTTGGCCAGTTACAGAAACGGGGCATTGAGAAAATGCTGGAAGGCGAGCTGGATGGGCATTTGGGATATGATAAGCATGAGCAGTCGCTCAACAGCAATTCCCGTAATGGCTATGGGAAAAAGAGGGTTAAAACAAGCTATGGCGAGTCGGAAATTCGAATGCCCCGTGACCGCGACGCTAGTTTTAATCCAATGATTGTTCCCAAGCGGGAGAATATGGTAGACGGCATTGAAGAGGTGATTGTGTCGCTGTATGCCAAAGGCATGAGTGTTGCTGACATCGAAGACCAGATCAGGGATGTTTACAATTTTGAAGTTTCGACATCAACTATCAGTCGCATCACTTCCCGGATAGCAGAAGACATCGTTAGTTGGCAGAACCGGCCTTTGGAACCTGTTTATTTGATTGTGTGGATGGACGGTATTGTCTTCAAAGTGCGCGAAAACAGCAAGGTAGTCAACAAAACAGTTTACATCGCTGTTGGACTTAAACGCGATGGTTACAAGGAAATCTTAGGCATGTGGCTCGGCAAAAATGAGTCTGCTGCCTACTGGATGAGTGTTTTGACAGATATGAAAGCCCGAGGGTTACAAGACATCCTGATCACGGCCACAGACAATCTCAACGGCTTCACCCAGACGATCCGGTCTGTTTTTCCTGAATCCGCCACTCAGATCTGCGTCGTTCATCAAATCCGGAACAGCTGCCGGTACGTGGTCTGGAAAGATAAAAAGGAGTTCAGCCGTGATTTGAAAGACATTTACGGTGCGCCCACCCGGCAGGCTGCCCTGGCGGCCCTGGACAGCCTCGAACTTAAATGGAGCAGCAAATATTCCTATGCCATCAAAAGCTGGCGCGAAAATTGGGATGAGCTGACTGTCTTCTTTGATTTTCCATTAGAAATCAGGCAGATCATCTATACCACAAATCTCATAGAGAACCTAAATGGGAAAATAAGAAAGTACACGAAGAACAAACTGTCCTTTCCGACTGATGAAGCAGTGATGAAATCGGTATATTTAGCCCTAAGGGAGGCTTCCAAAAAATGGACCATGCCGATCCGAAACTGGGGCATGATCCTGAATCAATTTTTGACTATTTTTGAAAACAGAGTCAGGCTTTAAGCTTTGCCCGACCCCGATTGAAAAGTTTACACAGTTAATGCGATAGTCCC
>NZ_JAJUXH010000003.1 GCF_021390245.1 Dyadobacter sp. CY323
ACAGGCCTCATCTTAGTCTCAAAATGATGACCCCGAATGCAGTACATAAAAAAGCCTTGGAGAAACACCCCAAGGCCTAAACTCAATCTAAAACCGTCAACTTATTTTAGGACGCGACAGTTAAAATGATTTCTATAAATTTCTGTTGAGTTTGATAGATTGATATACCGTAGAAAGAACGATTTATCAGCATCGATTTGCAATGATACTTTTTCCAAAAAGCGAAAGGCTTCAAAAAAATAAACGAGCGTGCATTGAAAGGTTATACGCCTTCGAGATAATTCCGATTTAGGATGTCGACAAACGTATTCATTTTATTTTTTGGAAATTGTAGAGTAAACCCCATATTTAATTAACGGTAAATTAGTTGAGTGATGATCAATTAATTAAATTTTATCGCTCCGTTAGATAAGTGGGATTTTCATTCGGCTTTGACTTACATATTCTTATAGTCATCAAAGTAAGTTTGTGCCGGCGTTAAACCTCGGTGATCCAGCTTTACTGATCATTGCCATATTAGCCCCTGACTGCAACCTGATCGTCCTGAATGAATGCTGGGCTGCATAGGTTGTAGGTTCCTCTCATTCCAAGACGCCGCGCAATCTTTGCCATATTCTTGTTTGCGAGGCAAATGAATTGCTGAATGGCTTTACGGATCCTTGATTGGCCCTCTTTTACTTGTGAGATAATAGAAAGCTCCGTCACGACAGCCGCTATTGTCCCAAAAAACAGGGTGGTGGCAATCGTTGTTTGCTTCATAATCTTCCATTTTTAAAGATTTCTCCGCTTACGGCTCGTAGGTTTAATTGCCACATAACAAAAAAAGCACCTAGCAAATTAATGCTAGATGCTTTCGGAGCGGCGAACCGCATTCTCAGGGCTCCCGAAGTTGGGCTCGAACCAACGACCCTCTGATTAACAGTCAGATGCTCTAACCGGCTGAGCTATTCAGGAATCTTAATCCGGTTGTTTACTCGAATTCTGGTGCAAATCTAAGAATTCAACTTATACAGCGCAAGAATAAGCGTTAAAAAAATCTCACGACTGCACCCTTTGCAAGATTAACTCCTTGACTTTCTTGGCATCTCCCTTTGTAAAATTATTGATAATAATTTCCGGGCGCATTCTCGGGATCACCCGAATCGTCGAAAAAAACATGCCGGTATCTACTTCCACCCCCGAAATGTCGGAATAAAATACAAAGTTGTCAGTACTTCTGAAAAGCTTGCTGACCTTGAATGTCACGCCTTTTTCTCCGAAAGTAACTTCATCAGGAAAAAATGGATTCATTAAACCGCTGGCGCTATAACGTTCGCTCATAAGGATAGGTAATTTTAAATTTTCACAAAGGTACGTATACGACCTTTTTGGTCTCAAAGAATTCTTCGTTAAAATAGCCCGAAAGCTCGTAAATACGTGATTTTTGGTTCAACTCGGCAAGTTCCTCACCCAGGTCACCACCTTTAAGATATAAAATACCATTCCTGAGTTCGTGAAAGGAATTACGGCTGATGTTTTTTTTCACCCAGCCCACGAACGGTGTTATGCGGGTCACGGCCCGGCTCACAACAAATTCGTAGCTGTCATCCAGTCTTTCCGCGCGGATCTGCTCCGCTTTTACATTGTCCAGTTTCAATGCCGCTGCAATTTCCTGTACAACGCGTATTTTTTTACCGATACTATCAACCAAATGAAATTGCGTCTCCGGAAAGAGGATCGCCAGCGGAATCCCGGGAAACCCTCCACCAGTACCTACGTCTAGTACATTCGTACCCGACTTAAATGCCTGGACTTTAGCAATTCCCAGTGAATGCAGTACATGTCTTTCATATAATGTATCAATATCCTGCCTGGAAATCACATTCACGCGTGCATTCCAGTATTGATATAGTTCTTCCATTTCTCCAAACTTGCTGCGTTGCTCGTTGGTGAGGTCTGGGAAATATTTGTTGATTAATTCCATGATTTACGGGGTCTTCTTCTTGTAAATGTCCGTATTCCGAAGACGAAGTAGTATACGAACAAAGCAAAGTCCATTAACAAAAAGCTGAACCATTCTACAGTTTTATCGAGCTTGATGTTGATAATAATTAGTAAAAACCATTGTATGATCCACCTGACGCCGAATAGGATCCCGAGGTACTGAAGAAACAATATATCTCGCGTAACCAGACCAAAGGCTAATGCAGCAATTCCGACCAGCCAAGCGAGAACATGTGTGCCGGAAAGCATTCCCAACAAAAACTTATTCCGCGGCTTGTAATATCTGCTCACGGAAATATGCCGCTGTTTCTGACGAAACCAATCCCGCCAGGTGGTTTTTGGGATGGAGTATACAAAGGAATCTTCTTCTATAGATATGGTTGTATTCGAGCTTGTTGAAACCTCGTTCAGAAAAATATCATCGTCTCCACCGAAGACGTGTTTATGGGTATAAAATCCTTTATTCGCAAAAAACACGGAACGCTTATATAATATATTGCGGCCAACGCCCATATAAGTCATTCCAGCGAGTGCAAAGGACAGATATTGGACAGCGGTATAAAATGTTTCACACCGGATAAACCAATTGAGCAACCCGGCCCGCCTCGCATAGGGTGAAAATCCCAATACGATTTCCTTGTCATCTGCAACCCGCGAGGTCATTGCTGTGATCCAGTGATTTGACGAGGGGCGGCAATCTGCGTCGGTCATTAATGCGATCGGATATTTGGCCTGCTTCATTCCGACCGTTAATGCATATTTTTTGGGGGTAACGTGGTCGAACTGGTCGTTGATGCGGATGTAGCGGATGTGCTTCCATTGCTGGATACTGGCTCTGATAAACTCTTCACTGCCATCGTCAGACCGATCGTCCAGCAGGATTACCTCAAATTCCGGATATTCCTGCGCATCGAGTAGCGGCAGCAATTCCGTCAGGTTTTCTCTCTCGTTCCAGGCACATACAAGTACAGTTACACCGGGCATTGCACTGCCATAATTTGCCCCTTTTCCGTAAAATGCCAGTCTTGTAAAAAAGAACAAATAGTAGAATAACTGAACACACACAAACGCTGCAAGCGCATAGAGTAGATAATCGGCCACAATAGAAGAGAGAAGTAAAATTTTACCATATTATACACAAATATACGGTCATTGTCAGGAATGTTCGAGACCTTCAACCTATTTTTGCGCATCAGCAATTTAAAACTTTAATGAAGTTTACACTACAAACTGAGGATCCCCAATCGAAGGCACGGGCAGGGTTTATAGAAACGGACCACGGGATTATTCAGACGCCGATATTCATGCCTGTGGGCACCGCAGGAACCGTAAAAGCGGTACATCAGCGCGAACTAAAAGACGATATTAAAGCTCAGATCATCCTGGGGAATACCTATCACCTGTATCTGCGTCCCGGTATGGACATTATGAAAAGAGCCGGTGGGTTACATGCCTTCAATGGCTGGGACCGACCAATACTGACAGACAGCGGCGGTTACCAGGTATATTCACTCGCCGGGACGGGCAGGAAGATAAATGAAGAAGGTGTGGTATTTAAGTCACACATTGACGGTGGGGTACACACTTTCACGCCGGAAAATGTGATGGATATTCAGCGTACAATCGGCGCAGACATCATTATGGCATTCGATGAATGCACCCCCTACCCATGCGATTTTACCTACGCGAGAAAATCCATGGAGATGACCCATCGCTGGCTGACCCGCTGCTGTGACAGGTTTGATAGTACGGAGCCGATTTACGGCCACAGCCAGACCCTTTTCCCGATTGTCCAGGGCAGTGTCTATAAAGATTTGAGAAAGCAATCCGCTGAGTTTGTTGCCTCTTGCAACCGGGAAGGCAATGCAATCGGTGGCTTATCGGTGGGTGAGCCAGCGGAAATGATGTATGAGCTCACAGAAGTTGTCTGCGATATTTTACCAAAAGACAAGCCACGCTATCTCATGGGTGTTGGAACACCTGCCAACATCCTTGAATGCATAGCGCTGGGTGTCGATATGTTTGACTGTGTAATGCCTACTCGCAATGCCCGTAATGGCATGATTTTTACAACAGAAGGGGTGATCAATATCCGCAATGAAAAATGGAGAGATGATTACTCTCCGATTGATGCCGGACTCGGGGGATATGTTAGTACTTTTTACAGTAAAGCCTATCTGAGACATCTGGTAAAATCGGGAGAAATGCTGGGGGCACAGATTGCCAGCGTTCATAATCTCACTTTTTATTTGTGGCTGGTGAATACCGCCAGGGAAAAAATTATCGAGGGTAGTTTTATATCGTGGAAGCAGGAAATGGAAAAAAAATTAATTCAACGACTTTGAAAGTTCACAAAAGGAAGTTTCTTTCGAGTAAAATTTGAATGATTTCTTAGGAAACTTTCCCATTTGAGTCAACTTCGGTTGATTAAATGATATTGTTAACCTATTTTTGTCGCACTAGGCATTTGGTTATTGTACAATTGGCCATGATCTAAAATATATAACTTTACTCATAATTGACTACCGATCAATCCTAGTTAATCTTAATAACGCTAACTTGAATAGTATGAAAAAAGTATCCCAGTTGATTTGTTCGTTTGCCTTGGGGGCAATGATGGCGCTGCCTTCATTGGCGCAACCACTAGTGCAACCGAATTCTCCGGATTACAATCCCAAAGCAACGTATGATGGTCCTTACAAACTGAACACCTGGTCAGTTTCTGCACATTTCGGCCCATCCATGTTCTTTGGAGATTTGAGAGAATATGATTTCTGGCCTGTTACAAAAACTACTTCTGACAGCCACAAAGAATCCGGAACATTTCAGGGTGGTTTGACTGTCAATAAGCAACTTTCATACTGGTTCGGAACTCGCCTTGATGCATCCGTAGGTGGATTAAGAGGTATGAAGCGTCGTATGTACAACCGTTATTTTGAGGGTAACTACTTTGATGTTTCGCTTGCAGGAACTGTGAACCTGAAAGGTCTTTTAATGGGGCCTAATAAAATGAAACGCTGGAAAGTAGACGCGTATGTTGGTGTAGGTCAGGTGTTTTATGACGCTACTGCATACGATCTTACAGGTGGCGTAAAACTTCGTGAAACGGGCAAAATGAATGATTGGATTATTCCAACAGGATTGAACGTGAATTATGAAGTAACCAAAAGAATTGACATCGGTCTTGACTTCCGTTTGAACCATACAAACTCTGACTATCTGGATGCTACTTACGGTGGTGACTACGACAGAACTCCAAACAGTTTTGTTATCGAAGATCAGAAAACTTCACGTAAGGGAAATTCTGAACTTGACAGCTACGGATACGGATCTGTTCAGGTGACATACAAATTGGGTAAAAACCCATTGAAAGTTGCGAAAGTAGATGGCAAATGGGATTACAAACCTGACGAGGGTGGTTATTATCACCTGCGTTACACAGATCCTAAAGTGTTGATCAAACCACCGAAAATCCTTACTCTTGAAGAAATGGATTCTGTGGCAAAAGCTAACCGTCCAAAAGATATCGACCCAAGATTGCTTCTTGATACAGATGGTGACGGTGTTTCTGACTTCTTCGATAAAGAACCTAATTCACCAGCAGGAAGTGTAGTTGACGGTAGCGGTCGCGTTCTTGATTTTGATTCTTACGTTAAAAATGCACTTGCATCCGGAGCAGCTTGCAGCGAGATCTTTGCTAACGTAACCTTCGATACGGATAAAAATACGCTCAAACCTGAGGCACAAGAAATGCTTAAAAATGTTGCGATGCTGATGAACAAAAACGGTTGCCGTCTGCAACTTGCAGGTCACACGGATCGTCGCGCTTCTGATCGTTACAACATCGCACTTTCTAAACGTCGTGTTGATGCAGTTAAAAACTTCCTGATCAACGAAGCAGGATTGTCTGACCCAAGCAAAGTGATCGTTGATTACTTCGGTTCATTCAAACCAATCGCTGACAGTGCGAAACGTGAAGGTCTTCAGAAAAACCGTCGCGTAGAATTGAAACTTCTTCCATAGTAACTGGAAAGCTTATAAAAAGAAAGGCTCCCTCACAGGAGCCTTTCTTTTTATAGACCCGGTAAATCCGTATTCAACAGTATCCATTTCACACATATTAAAAAACCAGTTAATGAAAGATTACGATTACCTTATTGTAGGCGCCGGATTATGGGGTTCAGTTTTTGCTCACGAAGCAACTAAAAAAGGAAAAAAATGCCTCGTTATCGACCGCAGGGAACATACTGGTGGTAATGTTTACTGCGAAAATGTGGAGGGTATCAATGTGCACAAATACGGCGCGCACATTTTCCATACGAATGACAAAGACATCTGGGATTATGTAAATTCGTTCGTCGAGTTCAATCGTTACACCAATTCCCCGGTAGCGAATTTTAATGGCGAACTGTATAATCTGCCTTTTAATATGAACACCTTTTACCAGTTGTGGAAGGTGCGTACCCCCGAAGAAGCAAAAGAAAAAATCCGGCAGCAAGTAGAAGAAGCTGGCATTAAGGATCCACAAAACCTTGAAGAACAAGCTATTTCACTTGTTGGGACGGATATTTACGAAAAGCTGATCAAAGCTTATACAGAGAAACAGTGGGGAAGAAAAGCGACTGAACTACCGGCATTTATTATCAAACGCTTGCCGGTTCGGTTTACATTCGACAATAATTATTTTAATGACAAATACCAGGGCATTCCAATTGGCGGTTACAACAAGCTGATCGAAGGCCTTTTGGATGGTGTGGAAGTCAGACTGGGTGTGGACTTCTTTAAAGATCGGGAGGCTTTAAGTGAGCTTGCAGATACCGTGGTTTACACCGGCCCCATTGACGAGTATTTCGAATTCCGTTTCGGACAATTGGAATACCGCGGATTACGGTTTGAAAATCAATTACTTGACCAGGAAAATTACCAGGGTAATGCGGTTGTGAACTACACAGATGGCGAGACTCCATTTACCCGGATCATCGAGCATAAACATTTTGAATTTGGGACACAACCCAAAACGGTGATTACCCACGAATATCCTGAGGAGTGGGTAAAAGGTGCAGAACCATATTACCCGGTAAACGACGACAAGAATACCGCAGTCTTCAATCAATATAAAGCTCTGGCAGAACAAGAAGAAAATGTGATCTTCGGTGGCCGGCTTGCCGAGTACCGATATTACGATATGCACCAGGTTGTAGCCTCGGCATTAAAAAAAGTAAAAGTACATTTCGCTTAAAAAGCCTGCATACGCATTCCCGACCCTGTTTATCCTTAAAAAGATCAGCAGGGTTTTTTATTTGAAAAAAAGTTTAAAAAAGTGCGTTACTTATTTTGCCTCCTTCCGTCTAAAACATACTACCATTTAAAAGTATGTGATGAACGGACCGAATTTAGAAACAGTCACAAGTCATAACGGGAAAACCGCTCCTCTGAACTTCCCTGTTTTCAGAGAAGTCCTGGCAAATTGGTACTGGTTGTTGACTTCCGTTGTCACCTGTTTCTGCATTGCGACTTTCTTTCTGCGTTACACGACGCCTGAGTATCTCGTTACCGCATCTCTGCTTATCCGGGACGATTCGCGCGGCGCGGAATTCAATGATACTGCATTACTGGAAGATCTGGGACTTTCACCCAATACAACAAGTGTGGACAATGAGTTGGAGATCCTGAAAAGCAGGAAGTTAATGGAAGAGGTAGTGGACGACCTTCAACTTCATATTCGCTATTACGCGACCGGGAGGCTCAAAACGGCCGAAATCTATGACAAGTCCCCCATTCGACTGATCCTACTTGGAAAGTCATCCATCGAACAGCCAGGCATTTATCGTCTTGACATTTTAGATCGCAACCACTATCGGTTATCCAACCACAAGAACCGTTTTAACGGTTGCTTCGATGATACCATTTATTTGCCCGAGGGTCCCGCGATTTTGAAAACCACTCATTACCAAAAGGCTGCAGAAGATCAGTATAGCATTATTATTTCGCCCAGGGACGAAACAGTCAGGGAACTGCAAAAGACTTTTTCGATAACAGCCACCAACAAACTGGCCAGTACAGTTGACCTGTCGGTTACGGAAATACTTCCTGTCAAAGGAGAAGATATTATTGAGAAACTTATCGAGATCTATCTGAAATTCAGTATTAAGGATAAAAACAGGTTAGCCGATAGCACTTTGGCTTTTATCGACGCGAACCTTACCGACGTTTCGAAGGATCTGGCGGAAGTGGAGAGAAATATAGAACGATTCAGAAAAGAAACGCAGCTTGTGAATTCCGAGGAAAGTAGCAGGCTGATGCTCCAGAATGAAAATCGCTATCAACTTGAAAAAGAAGAACAGGTTTTGAGATTGAAGATTGTGGAAGAACTGGAATTGCATTTGAGAGAAAATCCCAATCAACTAGTTCCTTCTGCATTTTTCAGATATGAATTGAGTTTCATTGAACTCGCCCGGAAATACAATGAGGTTCAGCTTTTGCGGGAAAATTCATTAACAACTACGCCGGCTTTTCACCCATTGATGCAATCGCTGGATGTTCAGATTAAAACTTTAAAACGAGATCTGCTGGCAGCTCTCAAGTCTCAGAAACGAGATCTCGAAATCAATCTAAAACTTATCAATCGCCATCAAAATCACGTAAAATCGCGAATTAATAAGATTCCCAGTTTCGACAGGGTATATGTAGACTACTCGCGACAACAGCAAACAAAACAAGAATTATACCTCTTTCTGCTTAAAAAACGGATTGAAACCGCTATTTCAAGATCATCTAATGTCGCAAATGCCAGGGTAATCGATCGTCCCAAAGCCGATACAAATCCGGTAACTCCCAAAAAGCAATTGGTACTCTTGCTTTCCGGATTTATCGGAATGGCATTTCCCATTGCATGGATTTATCTAAAGGATATTCTTAGCAACAGGGTTAAGAGCAAAAGTGAGGTTTTTGCACAAATTAATGCACCGATCTTATCCGAAATCAGTCAGCAGCAAGGTTCCACAAAAACCTTTACATCTAATCCACATAGCATAGTTGCGGAACAGTTTCGGGCACTGAGAACCAATATTCAATTCTTGTCAGGCCCCAAACCGCATCAGATTATATTAGTCACATCGAGTATGGGTGGAGAAGGAAAGTCATTCGTTGCCGCGAATCTCACCTATTCCCTGGCATTGACCGACAAAAAAGTGTTATTGGTTGAGTTGGATTTAAGGAAGCCTACACTTTCAAGACTTCTAAATTTAAGGGATTCAGGCTTTACCGACTTCATCCGGTCAAATCAACCAATATCGGGAGTCATTCAAAGCTGGCAATGCGATCATCCTTTTGATGTGGTGGTCGCGGGCACTATCCCTTCCAACCCTGTTGAATTGCTTTCTTCTCCTAAACTTTCAGATTTCCTGACCCGGCTCCGTCAGCAATATCAGTATATCATTATAGATACTCCGCCGATTGGTCTTGTAGTCGATGCACGCATACTGGGCTGCCACGCTGATCTTTCGCTTTATGTGATCCGTCAAGGCAAAACCTTTCTTCACCAGCTTGAAGATATCAGCCAAATTCATCGCGAAAACCAATTACCCAACCTCAACCTGATTCTGAATGGTAAAGAACGTCTCGGAAGTTATCAATATGACTATGGATATAAGCCAAAACAACGGACCCGGTTCTTTTCCAAAAAATTGACAAAACAAAACTTTTAACAAACCAAATGGACAACATTTACATAATTGGAGAAGTAGGTCAGGCACATGAAGGAAGTATTGCGCTGGCACATTCGTACATCGCAGCTCTGGCCACCACCGGTGTCGACGCCGTTAAGTTTCAAATGCACATCGCGGAAGCTGAAAGCAGCATTCACGAGCCATTTCGACAAACCTTGCCGTATCAGGAAAAGACAAGGTTTGATTATTGGAAAAGAATGGAATTTTCTAAACAACAATGGCTTGAATTAAAGCAGCATTGTGAGTCGAGAAAGCTGGATTTTATCGTTAGTCCGTGCTCGATCGCGGCAGTAAATATCCTGGAAGAAATTGGAATGCTGACTTTTAAAATCGGTTCGGGGGAAGTCGGCAATATATTAATGCTGAACAGAATTGCCCGATCCGCAAAGAATGTGATCCTCTCATCCGGAATGAGTTCGCTTACTGAACTGGACCAGGCCGTAGATATTTTAAAAACAGGCAAATCCGACATTTCCATCCTGCAATGCACTTCCGCATATCCGTCAAGACCGCACCAATGGGGCATTAATCTCATCGCCGAATGGACAGACCGTTATCAGTTACCAGTGGGGTTTTCAGATCATTCGGGTGACATTTTTGCTGCTCTTGCGGCCGCAACTGCGGGGGCGAAGCTTATTGAATTTCATGTCGTGTTTGATAAAAGGATTGCCGGGCCGGATTCCTCATCTTCACTAACGGTAGATCAGGCGATCACATTGGTTACCGGCATTCGCCAGATAGAAATCGCACTTAAAAATCCGGTCACTAAAACAGATAATGAGCATACCGAGAGGTTGAAATGCATTTTTGGAAAATCCCTGGCTGTGAATAAATCCTTAACGAAAGGGCATATACTAACCGAAAGTGACCTGGAATCGAAAAAACCGAAAGGATATGGAATCGCGCCGAGCCAGTATGAGCGCATTCTTGGAAAACCTCTAAGAAATGATCTGGAACAATGGGATTTTCTCACTGAATCACACATATAACATGCGAAAAATTTGCGTAGTCGTCACAGCGAGAGCCACTTACGGGAGAATAAAAACAGTATTGAGTGCCATTCAATCTCATTCTCAGCTGGAATTACAACTGGTGGTCGCAGCCAGTGCATTATCAGACAAGTTTGGCTCGGTGGTCAATTACATCGAAAAAGATGGCTTTGACATTACTTCCCGAATATCCAATCTGATGGAGACGGGACATTCGACATTCGCTGCTAAAACGACGGGTTTAGGGATCATCGAGCTTGCCGGTATTTTCGAGAATATCCGCCCGGACGTAGTAGTCACCGTTGCCGACCGTTTTGAGACCATGGCAACCGCCATTGCTGCAGCGTATATGAACATTCCGCTCGTGCATATCCAGGGTGGAGAGGTTACCGGTAATATCGATGAAAAAGTGAGGCACGCCATAACCAAACTGGCTGATTTCCATTTTGTTGCAACCGCAGCTTCTCGCCAAAGGGTGATCAGGTTAGGTGAATCTGCCGAAAGGATTTTCTTTACCGGCTGCCCGTCCATTGACATTGCCATTAAAATATTGAATAATAAAGACTTACCATTTGATCCTTATGAAATTTACGGAGGTGTGGGACCGAAACCCGATCTTTCTAAACGCTATCTGGTCGTCATGCAACATCCTGTAACAACCGAGTCCGGATCGTCCAAAGATCAGATCGACCAAACGTTGGCTGCGATCCTGGCGATGGATATTCCAACATTATGGTTTTGGCCAAATGCAGATCATGGCACATATGAAACGTCCCACGGCATCCGGGTTTTCCGGGAAATGAATGAGCACGCTCCCATTCATTTCTTCAAAAATATGACGCCCGAACATTTCCTGGTGCTACTGAAACAATGCTCCTGTCTTGTTGGCAACTCCAGCGTGGGAATTCGGGAAGGTGCTTGCCTAGGTGTGCCCGTTGTGAATATTGGAAGCAGACAAAATGGGAGGGAAAAAGGCAGTAATGTGATTGACTGCCGGCCAGCTGCAAACGAAATCACCCAAAGCATTTGGCGCCAGCTTAACCATGGCCGGTACGAACCAGATTTTCTGTATGGAAAGGGAAATTCCGGTTCTAGAATCGCGGACCTGTTGGTAGAAATTCCTCTTTTGTTTGACAAAAAAATCACCTACTAATGGCGGGCTTTCCTATAATTCTGGCCCTCATTCCAGCCAGGGCCGGCTCAAAAGGTGTTCCCGGCAAGAATATGAAGCAGCTGGGCGGGAAACCACTCATTGCCTACACCATAGAATCGGCGCTGCATTCCGAAATGCTCGCCCGGATTGTCGTATCCACAAACTGCATGGAAACCATTCGTTTCGTCAATGGATTTCCGCGCATTGAAACGCCGTTTGTGCGGCCGGATGCCATTTCGCGGGATGAAACGCCCATGCAGGAAGTGGTCTTGCACGCGCTGGAATACTTTGCAGATCAGGGCATTCAGTTTGAATACGTGCTTCTGCTTCAACCCACTACCCCATTCCGGACTGTTGATCTGATTGACCGCGCAATCCAAAAAATCATTGAATCCGAATCGGACAGTCTGGTTACCATTCAAAAAATTCCCGACAAGTATAATCCATATTGGGCTTTTGAGTACCAAAACGATACACTAATAACCCCGGTAATTCCTGATAAACGTCTGACTTCGAGGCGACAAGATCTGCCTGAAACCTACTATCGCGATGGGAGAATCTACATTTCTAAAACCTCGCTGATTAAACAAGGAACCTTTCTGGGCGGGAAGATCTACGGAATGCTTACAAATGAAATCGACATAAACATAGACACACTGGAAGATTGGAAAAAAGCCGAAATGTACGTGAAAGAGTAATTCTAATAGTGATTACTAACAGTTTTGCCGCCATGAACCTGATTCACAGTGGTTTGCTGAAAAGGCTTAGTGAAAAATACCGGATTCATCTGCTTTCGACTTTGATCGGAAAACCAGAAATCCAACAGTTAAACCGATATCACGAAATGAATGTGAATCTGATTGACGCTAAAATAGCGCATGAGCATTTCCTGTTAAAAATACTCCGCCGATGCGAAAAGCTATTGTTTTCCTTTGTTTTCGAGATCGAAACCCAGGAAATCAAATTGCTGTGTAGGAACAAAATGTTTCAAAAAGGGTTTTCCTGCGTGAGAAATGCTCGAATCCTGCGTTTTATTGCTGACATCTCGCTACGATGGTTTAGGAACGCCATTATTCTTTTGTCAAAACGCCTGACTTCCTTGCCGGAACTTGCAGGTTACCATTTCGACGGGGTTATTTCAACCTCACCACTCGACATTCGCGAGAATTGTATTGTTAACTTCCTCGTTACAAACAAAATACGATCAATGGCAATGGTCATTAGTTGGGATAATCTGACTTCGAAAGGGATGATGAACGCCAATCACGAATACGTTTTGGTCTGGAATCAACTCATGGCTGCCGAGTACCACCGGTTCTACAATGCATTCGGTTTCCCGGCGAAAGTCTGCATTACAGGTATTCCCAGATTTGACAGGTACTTCGAAACTTCAAATGATACTCGATCAAAGAAGGATTTTTGTCGCCAATTTCAAATCCCCGAAACACACAAGATCATCCTTTTTGCTACAAGTGCACGAAAGCATTTTCGATCTCAAATGCTCATTGCCAAACACGTAATCGAATATCTTCAATTACATACAGATCTGACGCTCGTTATCCGATGCCACCCCGACGATCCAATCGATGCTTATCAACAGCTGGCGGAGCCAAGAATTCGAATCTGGCATCCTGGAAATCGAACATATCTTAATGCGCGAACTTTTTCCGATTGGCTACCACCATTCGACTTCTTGCATTCACTTCACGAAATGCTTAGAAACTGCGATACATGTATTCAGGTAGCTTCAACGATCCGGCTCGATGCAGCAGCATGTGGCAAACCCATTATCAGCATCGCATATGATGATCCCGAAGACACTCCATACACGGAATCGGTGAGAAGACTTTATGATTATTCACACCAACTCCCTCTCAATCAGCTCCATGTCGATACAATGGTGCACAGGAAGCAGCAGTTGTTTAATGCATTGAATAACGCATTGGCAAGAACCGAGCTCCTGAACAAGCCCCAGGATAAAATCAGGCTTTTTACCCATTTCACCCAGCCAAAGTCAGTAGAAACGGTTCTGAAATACGTGGACGAATGGTTGAAATAGCACTTGAAATGATCCGCAAGCTTCTGATTGCACTGACCCTGGTGGCGGTTTCAGGAATCTTATTCGAGGATTTACTGAGCTTTGGGGAAGGTCCCATTCAAACGAGTGTTGTGCTTTCGTTCTATGTATACTGCTTGTTATCCCTGTTTTACCGGACAAAACACCGGCTATTCCATGTGTTGAGCATTCCCATTCTGACTCAATTTCTCCATTTATTCCAAAAATATTCATTCGCTGCCGGTGCCAATTCGCTGTGGCGGCTGCTTCCATTTGTTTTGCTTGATATTTACTTTCTAAACTTTCTATTCACTAAAAATTTTCGGCTGTCTCCCCGGGAAAAACTTTTCATAACATGCTGGATCGTCTTCAATCTTGGATTTATGATCATTTCACCTAATCTCGAAAATATACTTTTGGGCGGCCCACTCCTGTACCTGGTCACGCTACCGATGTATTTTTTGTATTTGCAAAATGCATTTTCGGCTAAGGATTTCACTTTGGAGATCGAAAAATACTTTTTCCTTTTATACCTGATTCTCGGGGTCGGCACGTTTGGCCTTGTGATTACAGGTGCTGCATATAAAGGCTCAGATAATTTGCTGGTAACGCGTAATATTTCTGACACGAATGTTACAATGGCGTATTTCATTTTGCTATGGCCACTCGCATTACTTTTTGCCCGACGGTGCCAGGCTGCATTACCAATCATCCTGGGACTTGTGGCCATTTTTTCGGGAATCGTCATTTTTTCTTTTTCGAGAGGCGCCGTTTTCATTATCATACCGTACTTGCTAATCTCTATATCCTTGGTTTTCAAGGCAAAGAATATCAGGTGGTTAGCATTTATTTCCTATATTATACTGTTACTTATTCCCGGGTCGGGTATCTCTTTCACCGATTCAACCCTGGCTTATTCCTGGAACCTCAGATTCGGTGATTTTCAGTCGATCAACAACCTTGTTCAGAAGCTGCAACTGGCAAGTGGTCGCGATGAAATACATGCGACTGCCTACCAACTATTTTTGGAAAATCCGGTTTTCGGACATGGAATTGGGAGTTTCGAAATACTGGGGCCCGGGTATCGTGAGGCGCATTCCTTGTGGTACACATTACTTGCAGAACAAGGACTACTGGGTTTGCTTCTCATCTACCCGCTATTTGCATTTCTGGCAATGTGCTTTTTAAAAGCAATTTACGTCGACAAACTGTACCTGGTACTTCTTCTTTCACTTTGCTTTTATCTGCTTTTTATTCATACCGTGGGCTCTGTTTTCGTCATTATTCCCGCCAAAAGCCTCACAATAAACTGCATTGCCCCTATCCTTTTGCTCTGCCTTTATTTTTATTGTAAAAGTGTGACGATAAAAAGCGAACATGAGAATGGCCGCTAGCATTCTGATCCTGGGGAGTATTCCGCCACCCATCGGAGGAGTGACTACGCACGTGAGCAGGTTGCTAGCAAATCTTGGGAAAAGCAATTTTACCAGGTATGCTTTCTGTGATTTACGCAACTCAAATCGTCTTGAAGTTTGCATTAACATATTGAGATACAAAACCATACATCTTCACATCTCCCAGCCTTTCTTACAATTGGGGCTGGCTACCTTCTGCATGTTGGCCGGGAAAAGACTTTTGATCACCTACCATGGGAACTGGGGCCGTTACGGAGCTTTAGGTAACTGGGCAATCAACATTTCAGCGGGATTATGTGCAGTGCCCATTGTGCAGAATGGTGAAAGTTTCAGGAGAGCATGTTTTTGGAATAGAAAAGCGGCACTCATCTCTACACACCTTCCCGCCCCACCAATTTCTGAACTGGCTGACTCCATTCTACATGCATTAATGGATTTTAAGAAAAGTTATAAAACAATTCTTTGCACAAATGCGTGGAACGTCACTTTTGACAAGAACGGAAAGGAAACTTACGGCGTTTTACCAATTATAGAATGCATTGAAAACTTAGTGCAAACTGCACTGATCATATCCGACCCATCGGGACAATATTCCAAATATGCAGCAAAAATGCTCGGAACGTTGCCTGGCAACGTCTTTTTCGTCAGCGAGCCGCACGACTTCCGGAACATCCTGAGTTTGTCGGATGCATTCATTCGCAACACCACGACGGACGGTGTTTCCTTATCTATTCACGAAGCGATGGAGCTGAACGTACCTGTGCTGGCGTCGAATGCGGTCGAGCGGCCGGTGTTCTGCAAAACGTTCGACAAAATAAATCAGGTAAGTTTTGAAAAAGATATTCCTCTGGCCAGGAATTTGCTAGCGTGTGGTCCGCCGGATTTAAAAGCTTGTGACCCGGTAAAACGCTTGATAGAGATTTACTGTGAGCAACTTAGACCGTGATATGGGATTTTATAGGGTGGATAGCAAAAAACAAAGGCATAGAAAAATTTCCATGCCCTGTTTCACACTATACACACACTATATTTTTAATATCTATATCTCGTATCTTGAAGATTTCTTAATCATGTTTCAATACCGCAAAATAACAAACTAAAGTAATTAGAAAAAAACTTTCGTTTGTGAATTTCCAAATTCTAATAAGAAATTAACAGACAATTCTTAAGAACTTTTTGGCACACACTACCCTGACTTTTGATCAGGGCACCAAATTTACGGAAATATTATTTAATTATTGTTCAAAGTCTGATACCTGATTACTTTCGTACATCCAATAAATCCCATTATTTTCATCCATGGAAGCATTTTTTACGGCTGATGCTCTGATAAGCCTGCTTACCCTCACGTTATTGGAAGTCGTTTTAGGAATTGACAATGTCATTTTTATTACGATCGTAGCCGGGAAACTTCCTGAATCACAACGAAAAAAAGGGCAGAATTATGGGTTACTGATCGCGCTTGTTCTTCGGATCGCGCTCCTTTTTGCGATTTCATGGGTTATCGGACTGAAACAAGACCTCATTACACTGTTCGGACAAGGTTTGAGTGGCCGCGATTTAATCCTGTTGTGCGGCGGACTTTTCCTTTTATATAGTTCAACAAAAGAAATCCATCACAAGCTCGAAGGCGAACCAGAAGATCTGCCTTCTGCCAATCTGCCTAAAAAAGGAGCGTTAACATTTCGCAGCGCGCTGGTTCAGATTGCATTGCTTAATATTATCTTTTCTTTCGACTCGGTTTTAACGGCCGTCGGATTAGTAAAAGACATTCCGATTATGATCCTGGCAGTAATCGCATCCACGTTTATTATGATTCTTTTTGCCAGCAAAATCGGTGATTTTGTGAATAATCATCCCTCGATTAAAATTTTAGCGCTGTCGTTTTTGTTAATGATTGGGACCTTGCTGGTAGCAGAAGCATTCCATTACGAGATCCCAAAAGGATATGCCTATTTCGCGATGGCATTTTCGTTCATCGTGGAGCTGCTGAATATGCGTTTGGATAAAAATATAAAGGAACCCGTAAAACTACATGACCAAGTAAGCTGATATCATGCGCATTAACCCCGAGACAGTCGACCGAATTAAGCAAACTGCGGATATCGTAGAAGTTGTCGGGGATTTTGTATCTCTTAAAAAAAAAGGAGCTAATTATTCTGCATGCTGTCCTTTTCACAATGAAAAGACGCCATCCTTCAATGTAAATCCGGCCCGACAGATCTATAAATGCTTCGGATGCGGTGCCGCCGGAGACTCCATTAAGTTCGTCATGGACGTTGACGGGATCGGATATGGTGAGGCATTGCGGTATCTGGCCAATAAATACAACATTGAAATACTTGAAGAAGAAGTTACAGATGAAGAAGCTTTGCGCCAAAATGAGCGTGAAAGCCTCTACATTGTTCTTAATTATGCCAAAAATTTCTATCAGCATCAGCTTCTGAATAGCGATGAAGGTCAGGCGATCGGACTGACTTACTTCCGCGAAAGAGGTTTTACAAGCGAGATCCGCAAAAAGTTTGAACTGGGTTATAGTCTTGATACCTGGGATTCGTTCTCAAAAGAAGCATTGGAAAAAGGGTACTCGGCTCAATTGCTCGAAAAAGCAGGATTGCTCATCCATAGGGAAGGAAACCGCCCGGCAGACGGACATTCCGCTGGTTATGACCGGTTTAGAGGAAGGGTGATTTTTCCCATCCATAATATTGCAGGAAAGGTAATTGCATTTGGCGCACGGATTCTCAAGTCCGATAAAAACAATCCCAAAGCTGCCAATCAGCCTAAATACCTCAACTCACCCGAAACGGACGTTTATCACAAGAGTGAGGTTTTGTATGGGGTTTTTCAGGCGAAAAACGCGATTCGTCAGCAAGACCATTGCTATCTGGTAGAAGGATATACCGATGTAATTTCACTCCATCAGGCTGGGATTGAAAACGTGGTAGCCTCTTCCGGGACGTCACTTACGGTGGAGCAAATACGTTTGATCGGACGATTTACACCAAATGTGACAATTCTTTATGATGGTGACATGGCGGGCATTAAAGCCGCATTGCGTGGGCTCGACCTGGTTTTGGAGGAAGGACTGAATGTAAGTGTCGTGCTTTTTCCGGATAACGATGACCCGGATAGTTATGTTCGTAAGGTAGGTGCTGAGGCGTTCAAAGCCCATTTAAAGAACGCCACAAAAGATTTTATCACTTTTAAAACTGAGGTTCTTTTACAAGACGCAGGAAATGATCCTTTCAAACGGGCGGAACTGATCGGTGAAGTTGTAAACAGCATTGTAAAAATCCCTAACCCGATCAAAAGGCAGGTATTTTTTCAAAGAACATCCGAAATGCTGCGCGTGGATGAGCAAATGCTCATTACCGAAGGCAACAAACTTCTCCGCAAACAACAAAGCGCACAAAAAACCCAGGATCGAACCTCCCGTCAGTCCGGTAATGCGCCAGATTCGCCAAATGAGTTCATAAATGCATTTGAAGGTGGATTTCAGGGAGATAATGCGGAAATCCCAGTCGATTTTTTTGCTCCGGATAAAGACCAGTTCGAGGCTCCGCAGCGAAGCAAATTGTCTTATCAGGAAGAAGCATTTGTGAAATTACTGGTGATTTACGGGACGAAGGAACTGGAACCGACCATTACGGTTTGCCAGTATGTTTTAGGGCAGATAGAAGGAATTGAGTTTACAGATACGATCAGCCAGCACATTCTGACCTTGTTCAGGGAAAATTACAGCCGCGGACGTATTTTGCCTACCGAATATTTCCGGGACCACCATGAGTCCGAAATTCGCTTCAAGACGATAGACTGGCTCACGCCGAAATACGAATTGAGCGAATTGTGGCAGCAGAAGCACGAAATTTACGTGCCGTTGGAAATTGATGTTTTGGATAGGACCGCTTTTAATAACATTCTCCGGCTTAAAAAGGCTTTTATCGAAGAAAAGATGAAAGTATGCCTGCAACAGGCGGTCCATGCCAGATCGGAGGAAGAACAAAGTGCCATTATGACTGAATTCATGCATTACAAATCAATTAGTATGGCTGCCGCGAAAGAACTGGGCAGTGTGATCGGATAATTAACTTCAATCTTTTCCGGCTATGAAAAACGTATTTTTTTGTCTCGCTTTCGCTTTGATTCTTTCGGGTTGTAATTCTTCTTATAAAATCCTGAAACCGAAACAAGAAGCTGATTTCAGGCTTTCGGGTTATCCCACTTTTGGATTTTACGACATTGAGGCGGCTGGGGACACCATACCTAAGAATTTTGCGCAAAATGTTGAAATCATTAAAACCGCGATTGCAAAAAATATGCAGGCCCGTGGTTTGGATGAGGCCCGTGATGCTACTCTTAAAGTCAATATTGCGATAACGGTGAAAGACCAGGTTCAAACCCGCCAAACTGATTTTCGGACAGATGGCCTGCCGCGTTATATGGGGCAGCGGAGATATAGCTGGAAAAGTGAGGAGGTAGTGGTCGGCAGATACCGGGAAGGGACGATTATGATCGATCTGGTCGATGCAACTACGAATAAATTGGTATGGCAAAGTGGCGCTTCCGGAATTATCCCCTCGAAAAGCAAAAATTTTGAATCCGATATCAATCAGGCGATCAGCGAGATCGTAGCAAGCATTCCAAAATGACATAAAAAAGGCTGTTCCATTTGCGAAACAGCCTCTTTTTTATGTCATTTTAAGATTTATACATTGTTGTTCACAACGCTGCGAACTTTATCGCTCGCATTATCAGCAACACCTGTCGCCTTATCTTTCACAGTATTTACATTTTTCAAAAATCCGTCCTTCAGTTTGTCTGCCAAAACCGACAATTCTTCAAGGCTCTTTTCATAAGTATCCTTTGCGCTGCCACTCAGGTCAGTAGCTTTGTTTTTAATTAACTTACGAGTGTCTTTTCCGTTTTTTGGAGCGACTAAAAGGCCAATTGCAATGCCTGTAATCAATGCACCGATTGAGCCTATCAAAAATTTTTGATTCTTGTTCATACAATTTCCTATTTTGTGATTATAATTTCCTAGAACTGTATACGATAAAAATACTGTGCCAATTTATCAAAGAAATTCTCTCTTTCAACCATTTGGATGGCTTTTCTGGCTGACATTTTTGCTTGCAAACATCATGTCCGGAGAAGCATCTGCACAATGGAAGGTAATCGATCTTAAAACCGGCATTCATATGCGTGCGGTTCATGCTGTAACTCCGGGTACGTGCTGGATCGGCGGTACAAACGGCACGGTGCTGAGAACTACGAACACAGGTAAGACCTGGAAAACCTGTAAAGTTTCAGGGGCAGATTCGCTCGATTTTCGGGACATACATGGCTTTGATAAGAATGTCGCGGTCGCAATGAGCGCAGGGTTGGCAGAAGCCGGAAAAGCAAGGATTTACCGTACTGAGGACGGCGGAGATAGCTGGAGTCTTGTGTACCAAACTACACAAAATGGGGTTTTTCTGGATGGAATCGACTTTTGGGGTAAAAATAAAGGCATATGTGTCGGCGATCCGCTGCAAGACCATCTGTTTATTCTAACTACTGAAGATGGCGGTAAGACCTGGCAGGAACTACCAATTGAAAAACGTCCCGCAACCGAGTCAGGCGAAGCATGTTTTGCTGCGAGTGGTACTTCCATTATCGTAAATGCCAGGAGTTCCGTTTTTATTGGAACCGGTGGCAGCAAATTCGCACGGGTTTTCAGATCTGATGATTATGGACAATCGTGGGAAGTCTCGGCCACGCCACTTGCAGCCGGACCCACCAGCGGTATTTTTGGGTTACGTTTTTGGTCTAAAAAACGCGGGATGGCAGTGGGCGGCGACTATAAAAAGACTGTAGATTCCACTCAAAACGTATTAATGACACAAGATGGTGGTGTTACCTGGACGCTCTCGGGAATGACCAAGCCCGGCGGGTTAAAAGAGTCGGTTGCACTCTATCAAAGCACTACCGCAATATGGAATGGCGAATCCCAGGTCCGGTTGGATGATTATGCATTGGTAGCATCCGGCCCCTCAGGCAGCAGCGTATCCGTTGACATGGGAAAATCCTGGAAAGCACTTGGGAATGAAGGTTTTCACGCCCTGAGTTTTGCCGGACCCGTGGGCTATGGCGTAGGTGCCAAGGGTTTGATCGGGAAAATTGAAAAGATCTCGATGAAAAAGAAAAAGAGAAAATTGGTGTTGGTTGAAGAATAAAACGGCTTGTTAAATCCTGTCGATCAGCTCTTTTACTTTCCGGATTTCCTTTCCGGTTAAATGGTCTGCAATGGCAGCAGCGTGTTCGCGTCCATTTTCAATAAAAACTTTTTCCGTAAATACTCCCGCCATAACGGTACCACACAGATAAAGGCCAGGGACATTTGTTTCAAAATTATCTGGATTATAGGTAGGTACTTTCGTAATGGGATCGAGAGTAACCCCGCAGCGTGCAATCAAATGTTCATCAGGCAAATAACCTACCAGCAAAAAGACAAAATCCGCAGGCAGCCATTCCATTTTTCCTGTTTCTATATTCCTGATCTGAATGCGACCCGGCTCGATGGCCTCGGTAACGCAGTTAAAACGCGTATGAATCTTGCCTTCCTTCACCCGGTTTTTCACGTCGGGCACCAGCCAATATTTTACTTTCGTTCTGAAATCAGCTTCTTTATGCACAATGGTAACATGCGCATCGTGGCGGTATAATTCAAGCGCAGCCTCGACCGAAGAGTTAGAGCCGCCCACCAAAACCACATTGGTGAAGGAGTATTTAAATGGCTCATCGTAGTAATGCGAAACGTGCGGCAGGTTTTCGCCGGGCACATTCAGCATGCGCGGAACATCGAAATAACCGGTTGCGAGGACTACGTTTTTAGACTGAAACACTTGTCCATCATTCGCATAAGTCAGAAAAGTACCATCGGCCTGCTTTTCAGTGCGATCTACATCGACAAAAAGTTTGAAGTTAAGGTGGTAATAACCAGCGACTTTACGATAATACTGCAACGCCTCATTCCGGTTTGCTTTTACTTCCGAGATTGCAAAAGGGATTCCTCCGATTTCAATATTTTCAGCGGTTGAAAAGAAACGCATCCGCCTCGGGTAGCGGCGAATGGATTCGGTAAGATTCCCTTTTTCGAGGATTAAATAGTCGAGGCCGCTTTTGGCGAGCTCCACGCCCATCGCTAATCCGCATGGTCCGCCTCCGATAATGATAACGTCGTGAATGTGCATTTTTCTAGGTCAACCGGCTTTCTGCCGTCGGTTTATTAACCCCCTAATTTAGATATTGGTTTCTGAACTTTGTAAATTAGCTGACTGTTCAAAATGTTCAAATCTATCGTTTTTCGAGGTTGACAGACACTGTTCGCAATTTCGTTGGGAATCTGAATGCGTGGGGAAAGTCAAAAACCCCATTTGTTTTTTTTGTGGATTATCAGATTCAAAATCCGGTTGCGATGAAACTGAGTGAAGTCGATCCATTACAAATGCATTTTGATTTTAATGGCTTTACAAATCTTCCCGCAGATACTAAAAAAGAACTACCTGCCGATTTCTATTTCAACAAATTTCCGATACCATTTAAGGTTTATCAGGAAAAATTCGAGCACGTACTCCGGAATCTCAAAGCCGGGAATTCCTTTCTCGTGAATCTGTCCGTACCCACGCCAGTTGACACAAATCTCAGTCTTTCAGATATTTACCAAAACAGTGAAGCACTTTACCGATTGTGGTACCGAAACCAGTTTGTTTGCTTTTCGCCTGAAATTTTTGTTAAAATAAAAGGTAACCGCATTTCAAGCTTCCCAATGAAAGGTACCATAGACGCCTCCATCCCGGATGCTGAAAATGTGATACTGAATGATTATAAAGAAGCTGCCGAGCATGCTACGATTGTCGATCTGATCCGAAACGATCTCAGTATGGTTTCGGAAAAAGTGTGGGTAAACCGGTACCGGTATATCGACCGCATTCAAACCAGCGACAAAACACTTTTGCAGGTCAGCTCCGAAATTGCGGGCACGCTTACAACTGATTTCGACGGACAGTATGGCAGCGTTTTGTTAAAATTACTGCCAGCAGGATCAATAACCGGCGCACCCAAACCAAGTACGCTGCAAATTATCCGGGATGCAGAAGGCTATGAAAGAGGCTATTACACCGGCGTAATGGGGTACTTCGATGGCGAAAATTTCGAAAGTGCGGTAATGATCCGGTTTATAGAAAATCAAAATGGCAAGCTGGTTTTCAAAAGTGGCGGCGGAATTACTGCATTAAGTAATGCCCAAAATGAATATCAGGAATTAATCGATAAAGTTTATCTTCCATTCAGTCATGTCCCACACGCTGTGTATTGAAACGATTTGTGTTAAAAATCGTGAGCTCAAAAATCTGCATTATCACCAGGCTAGGTTGAATAAAACCAGAAAAGAGCTTTGGGGCTATTCGGATAAATGGGACTTGCCGGAACTGATCATTATCCCGGATAGCATTGAAAATGAGTTATATAAATGCAGAATCGCATACGGAAAAGAAATCGATAACATTAAATGGGAACCGTATTCGCCGCGAACCATTCGTAAGATCCAGAAAGTGTACGACGATACCATCGACTACTCCTATAAATACGACACCCGCGACGAACTGAACACTTTATTTGCCCAGCGGGAAGATGCGGATGAAATACTGATCATCAAAAATGGCTTGGTAACCGATTCATTTTATTGTAATGTCGGTTTTTTTGATGGTGAAAAATGGTTTACTCCCACCAGCTACCTTTTGCCTGGTACGCAACGGGCATTATTACTGGATTCCGGGATTATTTCAGAAAGAGAAATCGCTGAAAATGATATTCAGAATTACAGTCATATCAAACTTTTCAATGCGATGGTCGGCTGGGGAAATGCGGCGATGTTGCCGGTTAGCGCGATTGGGTAGTAAGTGAACGAGACATTAAATAATTGTATATTTGATATTATGGATATACAGACCGAAAAAATCGAATTGGCCAAACGGCTGCTAGATACTGAGGATCAGAACATTATTAATGCTGTCAAATCAGTATTTAAAAATTTCGATATCGAAAACAAATGGGGTGATTTACCCGAAAAAGTGGTATTGGATATTGAAGAATCGCTGAAACAGCTCGACGCGGGAATAGGCATACCACATGATAAAGCCAGAGAAATTTATACGAAATGGCTTTAGACATTATCTGGTCTCCCCGGGCACTCGATAATTTTCGAGATGTAATAATTTATCTGGACGAGAATTGGACGGAGCAGGTAAAACGAGACTTTGTCAAGCGAACAGAAAAAATACTTGATCTGATTGCTGAGCATCCACATATGTTTAGACAAGTTTCAGAAACTACTTCTGTTCGTGAAGCAGTGATTACAAAACACAATTTATTGATATACAAAATTCAGAAAAATCAGATTCTAGTTTTGGCAGTGTTTGATACTCGTCAACACCCGAAAAGAAAAAGTATTTAGTAAGAGTTTATCTCCATTAGAATCCTCAAAATTCAATGACCTCACTTTTCGAGGAAGAAATCACATTATTTGCCGACCTGATTTTGCCGGTCCCGGTACCTGCGTTGTTTACATATCGGGTGCCTAGGGAGATGAGCGGTGCCATTAAAGTTGGCGCACGGGTAATTGTTCAGTTTGGACAAAAACGGGTGATTACTGCAGTAGTTGCCAAAGTACATTCCACGCCACCCGTCAAATATCAGGCGAAGTACATTCTAGAATTACTTGACGATCAGCCGATTGTAACATTGCATCAACTTGAACTTTTCAGTTGGGTATCAGAATATTACCTGTGCAACATTGGTGAAGTTATGAATGTGGCATTGCCGGCCGGACTCAAAATTTCTAGTCAGTCGAGAATACAGGTTAATCCTGAATTTGAATATGATGATATTCTCACGGACGAGGAGCGGATCGTCATAGATGAAATCAGGCGGCAGCAAACCTTGTCGTACGAGGAAGTCGAGCGTTTGTTGCAAAAATCGAATATTACCAAAATCATCAAATCGTTGGTCGGCAAACGGGCGGTCATTCTATTTGAGGAAGTAAAAGAAAGATACAAACCCAAAGTGCTGAAAAAGATAAGGTTAACAGCATCTTACATTACCAATGAGGCACTCTCCAAGCTGGCAGTATTGCTCGAAAAAAACCAGAAACAACAGGAAATCCTGTTGAAGTATTTAAGTTACATTCCAGTCTATAACAATCCCCACCTCAACCAGAAAGGATTGGATAAAACGATTTTCGGCCAGGATGATTCTATTTCGAGTGCATCTTTAAACACATTGATCAAAAAAGGCATCTTCGAGCAATTCGAAATTTTTGTTTCCCGGTTTGATGATCTTCCCGCGGGAAATATGGCGAACATTACATTGACCGAATCTCAAAAAGAAGCTTCCAGTCAGATTGAGGCTCTTTTTAAAGAAAAAGAAGTAGTACTACTTCATGGAATTACGGGTAGCGGTAAAACAGAGGTTTATATTGAATTAATAAAAAAAGTACTGGAAGGCGGCTCGCAGGTACTTTTTCTTTTACCTGAAATTGCATTAACGACTCAAATCGTAGTCCGGCTGCGGAAAGTTTTCGGCGATGCAATGGGTATTTATCATTCCAAATTTTCGGATAATGAGCGTGTAGAGGTTTGGAAAGGGATTTTAGACGGAAAATTTCAGTTTGTCGTCGGTGTACGGTCCGCTATTTTTCTTCCTTTTGACAATCTCGGATTGATCATTGTGGACGAGGAACATGAAACTTCCTACAAACAACACGATCCGGCGCCCAGATATAATGCGCGCGATGTGGCGGTGGTCATGTCTTACATGCATAAAGGAAAAACGCTACTCGGCTCCGCAACTCCCTCACTGGAAAGCTATTATCATGCAAAAAGCGGCAGATATGGATTGGTGGAAATGAAGCAGCGTTTCGGAAATGCGGCATTACCTACTTTTGAACTGATTGACACTAAAAAGGAGAAGAAACAGAAGAAAATGAAAAACGAGTTTTCTTCTGTTCTGATCGAACAATTACAGCATAATCTAGATCACAAAGAACAAACCATCCTTTTCCAAAACCGCCGTGGTTACTCTCCGTATTTGCAATGCGAGGAATGCAGCTGGATTTCGGAATGCCCGAATTGCGACGTGAGCCTTACTTATCACATGAAAGTGAAGGAGTTACGTTGCCATTATTGCGGACATAAAGAAGAAGTGCCCAGAACCTGCCCGAATTGTGGTTCACCAAAAGTGAAGACAATGGGTTATGGTACCGAAAAAATTGAGGATGAACTTCATATAATGTTTCCCGAGGCGCGCGTGCAACGAATGGACCTGGACACGACCCGCGCGAAGAATGCATACCAGCAGATAATTCAGGAATTTGAGACTGGTGGCATTGATATTCTCGTCGGGACTCAGATGGTAAGTAAAGGTCTGGACTTCGATAATGTAAGTGTGGTGGGCATTTTCGATGCGGACCGCATCATCCATTTCCCCGAATTCCGGGCTTCTGAGCGTGCTTTTCAAATGCTGACGCAGGTGAGCGGCCGGGCAGGACGACGTGCCGATAAACCTGGAAAGGTGTTGATCCAAACTGCCAATCCTTCTCAGCGACTTCTCGGCAGGATCGTCGAAAATGATTATGAGGGAATGTACGAATCGGAGATTGTGGAACGTGAGAAATTCAATTATCCGCCATTTACGAGACTTATAAAGGTGACTGTCAAACACATAGACGAAGCTGTTTCGAAGAGAGCCGCCGAAATATTGGCAGGAAGCTTGACGGCAAATTTAGGCGCGAGCCGGGTTTTGGGACCGCAGCCTCCATTGGTCGAAAGGGTAAGAAATCAGTTTTTGTTCGACATTCTCATCAAACTTGAAAGAGAAAAGATTAATTTTAAGGCGGCAAAGTCCTTTATACAGGAAAAAGTAATAGACTTGTTAACCGATAAGACTATCAGAAGCATCCAGGTCGTCATCGACGTGGACAGTTTATAAATCATTTCTTACTGCAAATCCATCTATGTCTTCCAAAAAAACCAGAATTGTTGCAACCGTAGGCCCCGCCTCCGAATCAAAAGAAACTTTATACGCATTAGCAAAAGCAGGTGTTAACGTTTTCCGTCTGAATTTTTCGCACGGAACCCACGCAGATCACCTTATGAGACTGAACACCATACGTGAAATTAACGAAGAATATGGCTTGAATCTGGCAATCTTGCAGGATTTGCAGGGACCAAAAATCCGGATCGGCCTCGTAGCCGAGAAAGATGGTGTGCTGATCGAACCAGGCAAAAAACTGATCCTTTCCAATACAGAAGTTCTTGGTACCGCCGAAAAAGTAAGTACACCATATGACGGGATGTACAATGACGTGAAGATCGGCGACCGTATTTTAATGGACGACGGAAAACTGGAAGTTCTGGTAACCGGAATGGACGGAAGCGACGTGGTGACCGAGGTGATTTACGGAGGTTATCTAAAATCCAAAAAAGGTGTCAACCTGCCTAATACAAAGGTTTCCATGCCGTCGGTTACCGCTAAAGATTACGAAGATCTTGACTTTGGACTGGAACATGATGTGGAATGGGTGGCACTTTCATTCGTGCGTACCGCTGCGGAAATCACCAAAGTGAAAGAATACATCGCAAATAAAGGTAAAACGGCTCGCGTTGTCGCGAAAATCGAGAAGCCCGAAGCGATCGTTAATATTGACGAAATCATTGAAGTAACGGATGCGATCATGGTTGCCCGCGGTGACCTGGGAGTGGAACTTCCGGCAGAAGAAGTGCCAATGATCCAGAAAATGATCGTTGACAAATGCAACAAAGCCGGCAAGCCGGTAATTGTTGCCACTCAAATGCTGGAAAGTATGATCGACAGTCCGCGCGCGACACGTGCCGAGCTGAATGACGTTGCGAACTCGGTACTGGATGGCGCCGACGCCGTGATGTTGAGCGCAGAAACGGCCTCGGGAAAATACCCGCTTTTGGCCGTTGAAAGCATGACGCGTACGATTGAAAGGGTTGAATCAGAGACGAATAGCATTTATTTCAAGCACCACGCCATGGTGAATGATAAATCAGGAATTTACAAACTGAATGATAATGTAGTGATGAGCGCGTGCCGATTGGCCCGTGATACGCAGGCGGCTGCCATCATCGGAATTACACGTTCGGGATATACTTCTTTCCGTTTGTCCCACCACCGCCCGAAAGCGAATTTGCTGATTTTTACCTCTAATAAGATGCTTATGAACCAATTAGCACTTTACTGGGGGACGAAAGTGTACTATTACGACCGCGATCAGGGAGTTTCTACGGATGATCTGATCGAAGACATTAAAGTATTCCTGGTTGAAAAAGGCGAATTGCAAAAAGGAGATGTGTTTATCAACACATTGAGCATGCCAGTTTCGAGACAACGTAAAACGAATACTGTGAAGTTGAGTGTAGTGGAATAAACAGTATATAAGACTAAGATTAAAGCAGCGGGCCAGCCTCGCTGCTTTTTTTATATACCAAATGTTCAAAAATGACGCCGGCAGCTAACTGGATAATTCTTGAATTCAAGAATCGTTATATTTGGTAAAGTAAAAAGACTCGACTATGATGGCTTCCCCAAATCCGCGCAATGTTTTGCCAAAAGTTTCGGCGAAGAGAGTACCTGACGTTCTGGTTCATGAAATAATCGATGGCATTCCTTATTACCGCAAAGGTTATAAAGAGGTTTTAGCCAAAACCAAAACGATTCAGGACATAATGGGTTCAAGTTCCTTGCAGGCTTTTATTATTACCTACCTGATTGTCACGATCGGAAAGCAGCTGGACGAGGCACTTTATAGCTTACTCGCGAACGAAGCCGGACTGCATCTTGATAAGAGAAATAACGTAGCTGGCGATCTGTTGATTTTCGATAACAAAACACTTACAATCAATCAGATCAATAAAAAATACGCGGCCGTACCTCCAAAAATATGCATGGAAGTAGACGTTGATATCGTCACGGAACATGCAGACGAAAGCATTTATATTATGTTGAAAACCAAAAAACTCCTCGATTTCGGAGCGGAAAAAGTGATCTGGTTTTTTACTGAATCGAAAAAAGTAATGATCGCAACTTCCGATGCAGACTGGCAACTGCACGATTGGAACAACGAAATTGAAGTTTTGGACGGGATTACTTGTAATGTAGGTAAGTACCTGAAAGATAAGGGTTCAGAGTTTGCGTAAGTATATTATCGAGCCAAATAGCTAATTCCTATGATCGCTTCACCAAATCCAGGAAAGGTTTTTCCAAAAGCTTTTTCCAGCAAAATACCCAACGTTCTGATTCATGAAATAATAGACGGTAGGCCTTATTATCGAAAAGGCTACCGTGACGTTTTGGCCAAAACAAAGACCTTAGACGATATTATGGGTTCAAGTTCGTTGCAGTGTTTTATCATTGAATACTTCCTCAGGCTACTTTTTGTTGGCTTAGATCCTCAAAAATATCGTATTGCGACAAATGAGGCCGGCCTGCATTTAGATCGCAGGAATAACCTGGCTGGCGATATCCTGATCTTTGATTCGCAGGTGCTCACCATTGATAAAATCGACAAAAACTATACGAAGGTACCTCCGAAGATAAGTATTGAGATTGATCTGAATATTGATCTGGAAACCACCACCGAAAACAGTTACATGAATCTGAAAACCAGAAAACTCCTGGATTTCGGTGCCGAAAAGGTAATCTGGTTCCTGACAGAACCAAAAAAGGTAATAGTAGCGACTTCGGATGCGGAATGGCTAACACTTGACTGGCACAACGAAGTCGAAATTTTGGACGGAATCACTTGTAATGTAGGTCAATACCTGAAAGACAATGGCTCCGAGTTCGCGTAAGTGTATCCTTTGAGCGAAATTTTTAAATGCAGCTCAGTCGCGCCAACAACGCGACTGAGCTTTTTTGTGTCAAATGCTTTTAAGCTTACCATGATTTTCACCCAACTGAGCGACTAACGTCGCGCGAAGCTGGTTTACGATGTGGATCCGCATTTCGGGTGTAACTTCTCTTAGATTTGGAGTAAACAGGAAATCCTCAACCATCCTGAAGTGATCCGATCATTTCACCTACGCCGTCGGTTTTGAAAAACTGTTCGACAATGCGGGACTGATTGGCCAACGCCCACTCCCGACTATTAAAATTCATTTTTCCACCATTGTTTGTTGACTCTGAAAGTGTGTTCATTGATTTTTGAAGGTTTGATTGTTAAATTGATTTAACCGACCCGGGTTTCGTTGTTGGTTGACGTAGTTCCGGGTTTTCTCTTTTATATAAATTGTCTATTTTCCGACAAAAATTTAATAAATAAAAAAGCCATTAAGGCTCGTAGGCGATAGACGTTTGTATCTTAAAGTGACCAAACTCTATCAAAATTTCTCTCATGCGTTTTTCAGATATTCCCTGCTTATAGGTATAGTCTTTCCATGCTCTAACGGCTTTGCCCTTCTTTAAATCGGGACTAAGTGACGGATAAAGGTTCTTGATCCACCAGTCAAAAGCCTCAGGTACTGTCTCGAATTCCTTCATTTCTCAAATAAAGTTATTTGTCTAATATCCGACAAATATTTTCTTATTCTTTTTGATAACTTGGTTATTGCTGAGATGCATCAGCTCCCGAAGATAAGGGGGTTTGCCGTTTAATACAATTTACAGTCCAAACTGCTAGCTACTTACAAAACTCGTTGATATCCTAAGATCATCAAGATTAATCAACCAAAAGCATCCTCACTTCATCCTTAAACTCCTCGTCAACCCGCCTGCTCACCAGAAATCCCTTTATAATTTTCTGAAATTCAAATACTGTCACTGCTCCGCAAAAGGGAATATTTCGCTTGGCATTTAATGACAACAATTCAGCCTCTGTGTAAGCGAAATAACCATTACAATTGACATATGTAAAGTCATGCAACCCATTATCCGATGTTTCATGATCAATACTAACCAATGTATCCAGACTTTCGCGAACCCGGGTAATGTGCTTTAGATTTTTCTCAAACTGAGAAGTGCAGCAAACGGTCGTCAAATAACCACCATCGATTTTCTTGATGAAAATGTGATAATGCGGAATACCGTTGGCGATTTGCGGGTCTGATATATAAAGGATGTTTCCCGAGATGAAAGCGCGTCTTAATTCTTCTGCCGTCATTTTATCCGGCTACTAAGCGTTTGCAGTTTCGAAAAATAGCTCCTTTGCTATTTCCAAATCTTCTTTATCGTCGTTGAATAAGCCTTTATCATCAATGTAGTTTTCGAAAAAATCATTGATATCCATTTTATAGCTGGAACCTGATCTTTCAATTTTTTCCTGAAATCGTTTCCATTCCGGAAAATAATGGGAGTAATTGGCTAGCTCAAACTGGTCTAACCCGTTATAATTTTTCAATATCTCATCTGCAATTTCCAGGTCAGTTTCTGAAAAAACTTTTGCATTCACTTCCTGGACAGAAATGATCATATGCCCGCTCAAACTCAGGTATTGATCAAAATATTGCTTTTCGATCGACTGGGGATCAACTTTCCCTTCAACAAAATTTTTGGTATTGGATGGAACCGCGCCCCATTCCATCGCGTAATGAGTGTCGCCGGTCACAGTTCGGGCGTATCTCCTGAGATGTAGCCTGTTAACCAACCAAATTAATTTGAATGCTTTCATTTTATTGATAGCACCCTGATTGTAGGCGGCAAAATAGTTGATTAACTGAGCTGCCTTCTTATGGTTATAGTCTTTCATAATTTGTGCGTGATTTTGAAGCGCAAATATATCATTTCCCACACAAATAGCTGCCATTTCCCCCAGCAAACCAATTACTCAAATTTAGATATAACGGATCATCCATTGTCATTTAAGCAATAACTAATAAAATAGTTTTGAAACTAAATAAATAGTCTTAACTTTGATTTACTGGATTTCGAAATCTCTAACAGAACACAATTGAATATGGACATTCGCACGCTTACAAGAGCAGAAGAAGAGATCATGAGGATTCTCTGGCAACTCAAAAAAGCATTTGTAAAAGATATTCTGGCCGAAATGCCCGAGCCTAAGCCGGCTTATAATACGGTTTCCACAATCGTCCGCATCTTGGAAAAGAAGGAAGTGGTGGGCTATACTGCTTACGGAAAAACGCATGAGTACTTTCCATTGATCACCGAGGAAGAATACAAACGTCACGAGATGAAACAATTGATGGTCAATTACTTCGATAATTCGCTCTCCAATCTGGTTTCTTTTTTCGTGAAAGATAATGACCTCAAAACCAAAGATCTGGACGAGATTATGCGACTGATCAATGACCACAAAAACGAACAATAAAATCGATTAGCCATGGACACTTTCATCTATATCGGCAAGGTCAATTTGTACTGGATTATGCTTTATGCCTGCTACTGGCTCATGTTGCGTAATCATACGTTTTTCAAATGGAACCGGCTTTATCTGCTTGGCTCTCTGATGGTTGCATTTGCATTGCCATTTGTTATCTATCCTGAAACGGCACCGGTCCTGGTGCAATACGAGATCTCCGCGGAAGCATTTACATTGGCTGCCGAGGAAACTGTCGAACAACCGTTTATTACCTGGACACAGATTGTCTGGCTGCTCTATGGAGCTGGCTTTTTAGTGGCGGCAATGCGATTAATCCGGCACAGTATTGAGCTCAAAAACTTTTTGAACGCGGGTGAAATCATAGACCTGGACGACTGCAAGGTGGTTTTAATTGATTCGGATAAAATTGGCTCATTTTCATTTCTTAAATGGATCGTGATCAACCGGAGTGATTATGAGAATCATTTCGACGCCATTCTCCGCCACGAAATGGTGCATACCCAGCAGCTGCATAGTCTGGATATTCTCTTCATTGAGATTCTCAAAGTGGTATTCTGGTTTAATCCATTTTTGCTGCTTTACAAAAGGTCTTTCCAGGAAGTGCACGAATTTCTGGCTGACGAGCAAGCGCCGAATCGCGAGAAATATGCCCGTTTTCTAGTAGCATATGCATTAAATGCACCCGTAGCCTCTCTTACCAATCATTTTTTCAAACCATCTCAAATTAAAAGCCGGATCAAGATGATTTACAAGAACAGAACATCGAAATGGATGCTGGGCACCTACGCCATTGCATTGACATTAATCGGAACCGTCGCGCTCGTTGTTGCGGGTTGTGAGCAAAAAGAAGATTCGGCAATAACAGAATCGGAAAAAGACGCGAAAACAGTTGAAGTGGTGGAAATGAGAGGTGACAAGGTTTTTTCCGTTGTTGAGGAACAGCCAGAGTTTCCGGGCGGCACGCAGGAAATGTACAAGTTTATGGCAACTAAGATCAGATATCCTTCGGCGGCCGTGAAAGCAAACATTTCGGGTAGGGTATTCCTTTCGTTTATCGTAACCGATGATGGCAATATTTCTGAGGTGGAGGTGCTGAAAGGCATTGGTTATGGCTGTGATGACGAAGCTGTGCGTGTGTTGAAAATGTTTCCTAAATGGCAACCCGGACGTCAAAACGGAATTCCTGTAAATGTGAAGTACAACTTGCCGATCAATTTTCAATTAGAAGATACAGATTCGAAAAAATCCGCATTGAAATTGAAAACAGATCCTGCAAAAGAGCCATTGATGATTGTGGACGGAAAAACAATGAACGCTGCCCAGGTTGAAAAGCTGGATCCGAATACGATAAAGAGTGTCAATGTTTTAAAAGATAAACTCGCCTCAACGACTTACGGTGAGAAAGCCAAATACGGTGTGGTGGAAATTCAGACGAAGGGTGGCAAACTGGCGGCAAACTCCAAACCTGCATCCGTCGAGAATCAAGGCACAGTGGTCACCGCGTTCCGGTCCGATCTTGGATTCACCAACGCTGACGCTGGCCTCGCGAAGGTGACAATCAAAGGCAATGCAAATATTGGCTCGTTACCGCTAGTTATTTTGGATGGTGTTACACAGGAAAAACGGGGTGAGGCGGCGTTCAAAGACATTAACCCTAATGATATTCAAGCGATTAGCGTACTCAAAAATCAAAGCGCGGTTTCAGCCTACGGAGAAGAAGGTCGGGACGGTGTTGTTGTGATCACCACAAAAAAATAGATCATGGAAACGCTCCTCTATCTTGTAAAAATCAATGTATTTCTAACCGTTTTTTACCTTGCTTACTGGCTGCTTTTTCGCAATCATACCTTTTTTGTATGGAACCGGTTTTATCTTTTGGGCTCGCTGATCCTGGCTTTGATACTTCCATCCATTACTTTCACGGAAACGTATCGTCCCGAAATTGCGGAAGAAGCAAATGCGATTCCCGCTACACAACCTGCGACGGTTTCTCTCCCATTGCAGGATCAGGGAATTGATTGGGTGACGATCATTCTGATCTGTTACGCGATTGGTGCGGCGATTATGTTTGGCAGACTAGTGGCTTCATTTTATAAGATGTTTACGGTTGTAAAACGGGGTGAAAGTTTTGAAACCGGCGAATACACCTTGATCTTACTTGACAAAAAACAACCCGGAAACAGCTTCGCCGGCTCTTTCTCTTTTTTCAAATGGCTCATTGTTTCAAGGGACGACTATGAGCACAATCCAGACGTAATTCTCCGGCATGAATACGTTCACGTCCGGCAGCTGCACAGTCTGGATATTATTTTGGTTGAATCTTTCAAGGTTATTTTCTGGATTAATCCGGTAATCTGGCTCTACAAGAATGCGATGCAGGCCGTTCACGAATTTCTGGCCGACCAAAATGTCTCTGATCGCGAATCTTACGCCAGGTTTCTTGTTTCTTACGCTTTGAATGTTCCAAGATCCATGGTGGCCAATCATTTTTTCAATTCTTCATTGCTTAAAAGCCGGATCCATATGATTTACAAGAATCGCACGCCGCGCCGGGCACTTGGTAAGTACTTATTAATTCTGCCAATTACAGCACTGGCCGTTTTCCTTACTGCTGCACGGGAGCGCATCGCCGAGCAAGTTCCAGCGACTGCAACAGCCCAAAAACAAAGTAGGCCGGCGTTGGCTGATAATGATCCAAAACCAGTTCAAAATGAAACTATCGACATTCACGGAACGATCATCGACGAAAACGGCCGGTATGTAGCAGACGCGATTGTTATACTCGCGGGCTCAACAAGAGGATTTGCAACTGATAAAGAAGGGAAATTCGAGTTGAAGGAAGTCCCGGCGGATGGGAAACTCGTAGTAAGTCATGTGAATTTCAAATCGGCTGAAATATTCATCGAAAAAAATAAAACAACGTACGGCATTACGCTTCATAAAAACACAGAAGTCATTTCGGGTGGAGAACTTACAAGACCAAAACCGGGAGAGAAATTTACCAACTATCATGCAGGAAACGTGACGGAAACCACTTCGGCAGCCTACAAGGTAACGGAGCAAAAACCGCAATTCCCGGGTGGGCACGAGGCAATGCTCGGCTATTTGCGTGAAAACATCAAGTATCCGGACGCCGCATTAAAAGCTAATGTTCAGGGTGTTGTACTTGTTCAGTTTACGGTGGATGTAGATGGAACACTGGGAGATGTGGTGATCATAAAAAGCGTGGGTTTTGGACTCGATGGAGAGTCGATCCGATTGGTAAAGAAAATGCCAAAATGGGAACCGGCCATTCAAAACGGCAAACCGATCAGGTCGAGCCAGGCGATCGAGATCAACTTTGATCTTGAAGAAGCAAAATCGAAGAAACAACAGGGTTATCTGAATGTTCAAAAATCCGAAAATCTATTCACGATGGATGATTTGGGAAAACGTTTTAATAAAGTCTTTGATTTCTCGGCCATTGAGGAGGTTCCAAAAGCTGCAAAAAGTGATACCGCGCGTACTTACTCTACCAATTACCGGTACAGCCCATACAAGATCGCTACTCCTGGCTTTGTAACCAGGCCAACCAACGCTGTCTTTCCCAAATACAGAACAGTAATGAAATACCAAAAACCCTGATAAAACGCATGCACGTTCGGTTAATGCGTTTGTGTTAGTTAAATAATGTTTCGATATTTTCAACTTCGAAACATTATTTAATTGTATTTGGATGTCACTTCTCAAAGCTGCCATTATCGGCGGCGGCCACATTGCCGATCAAAATCATATTCCGGCATTAAAAGCATTATCTGATCAGGTCGAAGTTGTGGCCATTTGTAGTCGCGACAAGAATAAAGCGAGAGTACTTGCCGACAAACACGGAATTCCGTTTGCATTTGACGATGCGCTTGAAATGTATTCCAGCGAATGCAAACCCGACATCATCGTCAACTGCACCGCCAACAACCTCCACTACCCTTTCACAATTCAGGCACTTGAACACGATTGCCATGTTTTATGTGAAAAACCACCTGCGATGAGCGGCGCGCAGGCCAGAGAAATGGCTGAGTTGGCAAAATCCAAAGGCAAAGTTCTGGCCTACAATTTCCAACTGCGCCAGACAGACGAATACCAACTCCTGCGCAAATGCCTAGAAACCGGACAGTTAGGTAGGGTTTATCACATTAAAGCAAACTTTCTGCGGAGACGTGGGATTCCGGGCTGGGGGAATTTTACAAATAAATCCATTCAGGGTGGCGGCGCACTGATTGACCTCGGCGTGCATATCCTCGATCTTGCATTAAGTATTATGGATTATCAAATGCCTGACCGAATCGTCGCCAATACCTATGATTACATTGGAAAAGCAGGTGGCAAAGGTTTAATGGGAGAATGGGATCCGGAAAAATTTGAGGTTGAGGATAGCTGTTTTGCGCATCTTTCGTTTCCTGATAATTCCAGCATTGCATTATCATCGTCTTTTGCATTAAATACCAAAATGCAAAAGAACGTCAATCTTGAAATCTTCGGAACGAAAGCTGGCGCGCTGCTGAACCCATTTACATTGTATACAGAGTTTGCCGGAGAACTTACCGATATGAGCTTTCCGCATTTGGAAGAGCCGGATATCCAGTTGAAAAACACCGCCGCATTTCTTGACTTATGCGCCGGGAAACCAAGTAATATCTGTAATGCAGATCAGGGAGCTGTTTTGCAGGAAATTGTTGAGAAGATCTATCTGAGTGCAGAAACTCAATCCTAAAACAAAAAAGCAGCCCGGAACATGTTTTCCGGGCTGCTTGGAACTAGTACTTTAAATTTTTCTATTTGGCGGTAGCCATTACCATTTTAATGTCATTCTTCGCTCCCAGTTCCAGTACATCTACCAGATCCTGAACTGCTAGATTTTTATCCACTCTCAATACAATTGTTTTTTCCTCCACATTGGCAAAAAGACCTTGTAACTCAGCTTCCAGACGATCGAATGGAACCGGTTCTTTATCAATGAAGTAACCTTTGTTTTCGTCAATGGAAAGTGTGATCTGCTTTTTGTACATCTGCTGCGTGGCCGACGCTTTCGGTAACATCAGCTTGATCACATTCGGATTGGACATCGTAGAAATGATCAGGAAAAACAGCAGAAGGAAGAACATGATGTCGTTCAGAGAGTGCGTAAACACCTCCGGAGCGAACCGGGCCTTGCGACGTATTTTCATATTTTTAAATTTTACTTAGCAGCAACCGGCTTTTGTAGTACATCCAGAAAATCCGACGCCGCCATTTGCAGTCTCAATGCAAAACGGTCGATTTTCATATTCAGCAAGTGATAGCCTGCGTAAGCAATCAGACCAATAATCAAACCGGAACCGGAAGTGATCATTTTTTCATACATACCACCCGCAATGGTGCTGATATTGAAGTCATTAGAAATAGAGATATCGTAGAAAATCCGGATAATCCCAGAGATCGTACCCACAAAACCGAGCATTGGCGCGATACCTGCGATAACTCCGAGATAAGGTAAATTCCCTTCCATCCGCTGTATCTCGATCTGACTCGCATTTTCAATGGTAGTCTCAATGTCTTTGATCGGGTAACCAATTCGTCCAATCGCACGTTCCAGAATCCTGCCGGCTGCATTGCGCTGATTTCTGCATGAAGATTCAGCAGATTTAAGATTTCCCTGCTGAATAAAATCTTTCACATTATCGACAAACTGCGGCTCGATCTTCGCATTCGCACCAATTCCCAGAAACCGCTCGATGATTAAAAAAAGTGTCGACAGTAAAAGAAGTCCGAGTGGTAACATTACCCAACCCCCTTTGGCAAGAAGATCTATAACGGAAAGCCCCTGATCGGCAACGGGCGCTGCCATAGTAGAGTCAGTAAGTGCTTGCAGAAGCATCATATGAAAGATAAAAAGTGAATGGTTAAGCTAATGTAATTGAGGTCAATTCGGTGTAAAAACAACTTTGATCTTAAACGGAGCAAGCAGCCCCATATTGTTTAAAGGCCAAATATAGGAAAATTACTGTTAGAGGACGGAACCATGCACTTTTAACCTTCGTAAAAACCACTGACTAATGTCATAATTAAACATTGATTAAAATCAAGGAAAATTGGGATGTGCGTTGTTTCTTTGTGGAAATTTAGAGAATCAATCAGAAGGATATATATGCAAGGCGGAGAGAAAAATGCGCAGCCCTGGTTGGGTAAAATGCAACAAAAATGGGGCCTGGAAACGACCATGCAGGTACTTCTGGTACTGGCGGTATTTAGTCTGGCAGGTTCGTCGGTTGTGTTTTTGAGGAAAAGCTTCTTCCATTTACTGGGTTACGATGACGCTACTCCGATGTGGCAGAAAACGATCACCTACATTCTTTTTATCTTCCCTACTTACCAGGGTTTACTTTTGTTTTACGGTTTTCTCCTCGGCCAGTTTTCATTTTTCTGGGAAAAAGAAAAGAAAATGTTCCGCTGGATCAGCAAGAAATTTAAAGGCGAAAAATAGTCGCTGACTTGCCGATTTACCTACTTAAAATATTGCAGGAGTACAGGATTCACATTCCTGTACTCCTTTTTTTATTTATACCTTTGTGACTTATTTCAATTCAGACTCAGACTCATACTTATTATTCCATGTTCGAGAACTTACAGGACAAGCTTAATAACGCCTTCCGCACACTAAAAGGCAAGGATAGGATATCAGATATAAATGTAGCCGCTACTACCAAGGAAGTCCGCAAAGCATTGGTCGACGCCGATGTAAACTTCAAAATAGCCAAAGACATTACCGATCGCATTCGCGAAAAGGCACTGGACAGAAAGATATTGATCTCGGTCGAGCCGGGACAAATGTTCGTCAAAATCGTCCAGGAAGAGCTGACTGAGCTCATGGGCGGCCAGGCCGAGGGAATTAACATAAAGGGTGACCCGGCTGTGATCCTGATCGCAGGTCTGCAGGGTTCCGGTAAAACCACTTTCTCTGGAAAACTTGCCACGCTTCTTAAAAAACAAGGCAGACAAGTACTTCTGGTAGCCTGCGACGTGTACCGTCCTGCAGCGATCGACCAGCTGAAAGTGCTCGGCGAGCAGGTAGGCGTGGAAGTTTACTCAGAACCAGAAAATAAAAATGCCGTCAACATAGCTTCCAATGCCGTAGCACACGCCCGGAAAACAGGCAAGAAAATTGTCATTGTCGATACCGCCGGCCGTTTGGCGGTGGACGAGGTGATGATGAAAGAAGTGGAGGATATCAAATCTTCTGTAAAACCTTCCGAAATCCTTTTCGTAGTCGATTCGATGACCGGGCAGGATGCGGTGAACACAGCCAAGACATTCAACGAAAGACTTGATTTTGACGGAGTTGTATTAACGAAACTGGACGGTGACGCACGCGGTGGAGCTGCGTTATCCATTCGTCAGATTGTTGATAAACCGATCAAATACATCAGTACCGGTGAAAAAATGGAAGCCCTGGATTCGTTCTACCCGGATCGTATGGCGAGCAGGATCCTCGGAATGGGTGACGTTATTTCTTTGGTTGAACGCGCACAGCAGGCATTTGACGAGGACGAAGCAAAACGCATTAATGCAAAAATGCGTCAGAACAAATTCGATTTTGACGACTTCCTCGGCCAGCTTCAGCAGATTAAGAAAATGGGTAATGTGAAAGACCTGATCGGTATGATCCCGGGAATGGGTAGTGCGATGAAGGATCTGGATATCAGCAATGAATCGTTCAAACCCATTGAGGCGATCATTCAGTCGATGACTAAAAAGGAACGCGAAAATCCGGATATGATCGATGGAAGCCGCAAAAAACGCATTGCGGCAGGTAGCGGAACGTCTATCTTGCAGGTTAACAACCTCATCAAGCAATTTGACGAAATGCGCCGGATGATGAAGAAAATGAATACCATGCAGGCAGCTGGCAAACTGGGAAAAGCCATACGTCGCTAGTAATGAAAAAAATCTTACTTGTTTTTGTTTTCTTACTGGTTTGCAGTTTTGAAACGCTGAAAGCGCAGGCGTCGGTGGGTTACTATCCGTGGAGCAGCTTGTTGTCGATCAGTACCAATTCCAGAAAAGCCATTTGGCTCGATACCCGTTTTCAGACCAATTCTTTATTCAGCAGTCTGAGCGTCGATCTGCTTCCGATGATCAATTTAAAGAGAGGCGAGGTAGTTCAATGGTATCTGGGCGGCGGTTTACGTTTGAATCCATTATACCGCATTTCTGATGCGGATGCAGATTTGATCACCATTGACGGCTACTCCATCAATGTAGGCGCACGGATTTCCCCATTACCCAAAAACCGCAACATCCAACTTGCCCTCGAACTCAATCCCTACGTAAAAGACAAGTTTGACAGCGGTGTGCTGAAAAGCCATTTCGGATTGGTTTATGTTTTTGGCAAAAAGAAAAAAGAAGGATCAGAGGTAATAACTCCGGAGACAAATCCTTAATAATTTCATAGTGTTACAATGCTCCCAAATCCGGTAAAATTGCCGTTATTTTGGGAGCATTTTCTTTTTTATGCCCCCTTTGAATTCAGGTTATGAAAGCATTTTCCCCAGCTACATTCACTTTCTTTCTTTTTCTATTTTTCGGATCAAATGCATTTGCCCAACAAAAAACGAAAAAAGTGCTTTTTGTGATCGTCGATGGCATTTCAAGCGACAGTAAAGAGAAAATTCCTACGCCAAATCTGGATGCAATTGCGAAAGTGGGCGGCTATACGCGGGCGCATGTCGGCGGCGGAAAAGATACATACTCTCAAACCCCAACCATTTCCGCGGTTGGCTATAATAGTTTGCTCACCGGCACCTGGGTGAACAAGCATAATGTCTGGGACAACGACATTAAAGATCCAAACTATCATTACTGGACGCTTTTCCGGTTTATGGAAACGCAATATCCGCAAAAGAAAACGGCTGTATTCTCGACCTGGCTGGATAACCGCACGAAACTTGTTGGCGAGGGTTTAGCAGAAACAAATAAGCTGCAGCTCGACTATTCGTTTGATGGATTTGAGCTTGATACCATACATTTTCCACACGATAAACAAGCTCTCTACATTCATAAGATCGACGAAAAAGTAGTGGACGAGGCGGCTGCTTACATTCACGACAATGCGCCGGATATGTCGTGGGTTTATCTCGAATATACCGATGATCTGGGCCACCGATATGGCGATAGCGAGCAATTTCACCAAGCAATTCAGATGATGGACGATCAAATGGGCCGACTTTGGAAAGCAATTTCATACCGTGAAAAGACATTTAATGAAGATTGGCTGATGGTTGTCACCACTGATCACGGCCGCGATAGTAAAACCGGAAAAGGCCACGGTGGACAATCAGACCGTGAGCGCGGTACATGGATTGTGACGAATGCAAAAGGTTTGAACCCGGTTTTTAAATCAAATCCGGGCATTGTTGACATTATGCCGACTGTGGCGAGGCATATGGATATTCACATTCCGAAAGAACAGCAGTTTGAAGTGGATGGTGTCGCATTTACAGGAAAAATCTCCATATCTGATCCGGTTTTAAAGAAAGAATCCGGCAAAATTCTGGTTTCCTGGAAAGCATTAAACCAGGAAGGAAACGTGAAGATCTGGCTGACTACGACTAATCATTTTGCAAAAGGCGGAAAAGACATTTACCATTTGGCCGATGAAATAAATGTGGCAAATGAAAAAGCCGAAATCGATATCAGTAAATATCCTTCCGGCTTTTTCAAAATCGTGCTCGAAGCGAAGTATAATAGTGTAAATCGCTGGATTGTAGAGAAATAGAAATCTAGTTTCCTCCCCGACCGGCTTTATAAGAATCGTATTCTTCCATTAATTTGATCAGATCATCTTCGGCGGCAAAGTCCAGCTGCTGTTCTCGGATGACGTAGTTCAGCTTGTTCTTTTCATCCGTCATTAGTTTCATGAAGCTGTTCCGGTTACTCAGTTGAACCGGGTTCATTTTATTATCTTTCAAAATGTAAAGTTTTGCGGTCGGGTCCATGGTCATCGTTGCGCTCGCTTTTTCCACTTTAATGGGCTTTGTATATTTTTTTAGCAGCTTCGTATTGCCATCATAAAGTAATCGGTAAAAAGTTTTATCCGAATACTCCCCAACTGCCGGGTAACCACTTTTGAATGTATAAAGGTCCGTTCCGGTAGGAAGGTTGAACTCAGTAACATTTGCTGAAACCCTGTAAATGGCAGAATCGGCTTTGTATTCCACTTCATCTTTTGCCAAATCGTATCTTATTTTAACGCCGTCGTGCACTTTATCATCGCTGGTCCGCACACTTCCGGAATACCATTCTTTGAAAAGATAATGCGAACCATCGGTTGAAGCAGACGCCTCTTTATAAGGTGTACCCGCCAAACCGGTCGAATCCTGCTGTGACATTGCAAAATGAGCGATCAGTAACGGTGACAGCAAAAAAAATCTTCGTAAATATTTCATGATTTAAGTTGGTTAATTTGATAAGTTCGAAGTCTGGAAACCGCAGCGTTTAGTTTCCCTGCCATCTTTCTTTACTTTTGCCAAAAAAATTATACCCGTTCCATTGGATATCAGCGAACAGCTAGTACATATACGTCAAAGTCTTGCAGGAATCGTCCCTGAAATATTCCTGGCGGTTCTTTTCTGTATTTTCCTTTTTGCAGAATTGATTTTCATAAACCGGTTCGAGAAACAAAAAGTCTCTGCATATCTCAACAATATAGCGCTTGTCGGTAGCATACTAACACTATTTCTTCTTTTGGGACAATGGAACGCAGAACCTTCATTCCGCTTTCACCCGCTTCTTTTCCTGGATCGCCAGGCCGTTTACTTTAAACTATTAATCACAGTCTGCTGGATATTCACATTAATCCACGTACGCGTTCTCAAATACGACTTCCCGCCCGAATATAATGCATTGCTGATCGCCGCAGTGGCAGGGATGAACCTGTTGAGTATGTCCACGCATTTGTTGTCGATTTACCTTTCCCTCGAACTCATTTCCATTAGCTCCTACTTGCTCGTCGCATTGTCTCCGAATCGAAAAGCTGCAGAAGGTGGGATTAAATATCTTTTGTTCGGCGCAGCGAGCTCAGCAGTAATGCTTTACGGTATTTCCTTTATTTATGGTCTCACTGGGACCATGGATATTACAAATGATGCCATGACAACCGGATTGACTGGCAATCCTGATCTCGTGGTAACGGTTACCATTGTACTGACACTCGCCGGACTGCTTTTCAAACTGTCGCTGGTGCCATTTCATGTGTGGACGCCGGATGTTTATGAAGCTGCTCCTACACCTTTGGTCTCTTTTCTTTCCGTTGCGCCAAAAGCAGCCGTTATTCTGGTTTTAATGCGTTTTGCGGGCATTTTACCAGCTCAATATTTCCCCGTTTTAGGAGGTATTGCGTTAATAAGCATGACGGTCGGAAATGTGGCAGCGCTTTTCCAGAGCAATGCGCGGCGTCTCCTCGCCTACTCGTCCATCGCGCAGGCAGGCTACTTGCTCGTCGGGATTGCTGCTTACAGCCGGTTTGGGTTCGAAGCAACCGTTTTTTACACTTCGGTTTATGCCGTTATCAACTTGGCTGCCTTCTTTCTGATCGATTTATTACAGCCAGATTCCGAAACAAAATTATCTGATTATGAGGGTCTTGGCCGGCATTTTATATGGATATCTGGTATTTTAACGATCATCATGATCGCACTTGCCGGACTTCCCCCAACGGCAGGGTTCACCTCCAAACTTCTGATTTTCTCGGCACTCTGGGAAAGTTACCGCGAGCAGCAATTCCCCTGGATGTTGTGGCTTCTGGTAGGTGGAATCCTCAATGCCGCCATTTCCCTGGCCTATTATCTTAAGCTGCCGTATTTGTTGTTTTTCAGGAATTCGCAAAAATCAGATTTCAAAACCAATGCAAGTATGAGGGGCAAAATGATCGCAGGATTTCTTGTATTGACCGTCCTGGTCCTGTTTTTCAAGCCAGAGTGGCTCACTAAATGGATTTCCGTTTTTTAATTTTATGATTAATTAGATTTACAGATAGTCGCATATATTTGCATTTACAACTACTCAGCGTGTCAAAAAGCAATCGCTTTATTTCAACACAAACACGCTATAATGCATTTAACAAAATTCCCTTCCTTCCATTCTAATGCTGTTATCGATGGTTTTTCATGTTTAAAACCCCGCGAATGGAAAATCCTGGTTTTGATCGTTAATGATTTTACCAACAGTGAGATTATGAATGCTTTAAACCTCAAACGACGAACCATTTTGAATCTGAGGAATTCCATTGGAGACAAGCTTGGTTTGAAAGACGAGCATACCCTGGCAATATTCGCTAGCGCGAATCGTGACGTTATTCTTTTCAGGTATAACCTTTACAGAGCAAAGTCTGGGAACCAGGCTATTGTACTGCCCTAACCTGGTAACCCTCTTGCCTCAGCAGCGCAATTACCCCTTTCTCTCCTCCCAAATGCGCGGCGCCGACACCGAAAAAAGTAGGTTTTGTGCTCATGATTTTCTGAATGCGCGAGATCCATTTTTTGTTCCGGTCAAACAGCATTATCTCCTCATTACCATCCATCCCAAACTCGCTTTTCATCGTGAGGCTATATAAGTCATTGATTTTTTGAGACTTATATAGAGAAACAAGATCTTTGAATTCTTTTCTCGCTTTTGGCAGACTGTCTATCATCGTGAGGATCATCTTCACCTGATCTGTATATGGAATTGAATCGAAAATCGCCATTTGTTCTTGCAGCGTTTCAATGCCGATTACTTCTGATTTCTGCCTTTTTGCAAGCTCAATGAGCGACATTTCGTACGATTGCGGCTGACAGGATAACACCGCATTAAAAAGCGGCCCCATTAAAACAAAAGGTTTGGCTTTTTCGAACATTTCTAAACCCATCCCAACCGAGTCTTTATAAAACTTGTTGAGTCTGGCATATTCGTCCGGAGAAATGAGCTTGGACAACCCATTATCGCCTTTCATATTCATGGTTTGCATCATGGTCGCCATCATCCCCGGATCGTCCATATCAATCTCCAGAGCAACCTGCTCCGTTTTGGCAATGGACGCTTTGAGCGAATCACTCAAAACAAAGTCAGCCGGACAGATCAAATGGATCGTACCAAAAAGATAAGACGGCCTGGCATCACCGGGCGCCTTAATTTCCCAAAGCAACGAATTTTCGGTAGGTACCTGCGCCCAACCCGCACCAACAACAAGACTCAACAAGCTAACCCACCACACTTTTCGCATACCCGCTCTTATTCTTTGTGACTATCTACTACGATTCGTTCTTCCCGATTTACAAGATCCCAGGCTGTATAAAAAACCAGCTTTACGATTTCTGATTGTTTATCAAACAGGATCTTTTCCACGTCATCCCCGGGACGGTGATAATCTTCATGCACACCCGTAAAATAGAAAATGACCGGTATTCCTACCTTGGCGAAATTGTAGTGATCAGAACGGTAATAAAACCGGTTCGGGTCTTTCGGATCATTAAATGTATAGTCGAGTTTGTAATTGATGTATTTCTTGTTCGCTTCCTCACTGATCTCATGCAGTTTAGATGAAAGCTTGTCAGAACCAATCAGATATACATATTTGTGATCATTTTTATGCGCCTCGTCCACCCGGCCGATCATGTCAATATTTAGATTGGCGATCGTATTTTTTAGAGGATACAAAGGATTTTCAGAATAAAATTCCGAACCGAACAAGCCTTTTTCTTCTCCCGTCACATTGAGAAATAGAATACTTCTGCGCGGGCCTTTCCCATCTGCCTTTGCTTTGCTGAATGCCTCGGCAATTTCCAGCAGCGACACCGTTCCAGAACCATCGTCATCGGCGCCATTATTGATCTCACCATTTGGAGAAATACCAATGTGGTCCAAATGCGCGCTGATTACCAATACTTCTTCCTTTTTGTCAGATCCTTCCATGAAAGCCGCCACATTCTCCGTTTCAATTGTTTCGCTCACCCGTTGCGCTTTTAAAGAAACTTCACCGTTTATTTTTTTAGACGAAGGTTTTCCCGATTTATCAATCTCAGATTTACTTTTCAGCAGTTTTTGTGCCGAAGTATTCAGTATCTGGGCCGCTATTTCCGGAGAAATAACAAATGCGGCAATATTCTGCGGATTCTCCTGAACCGGTTTCAGGGTCGGAGCATTAAATCGTCTGCTCATCACCGCACGCTGACGGATTTCTTTGTCACGGTCCTCGCCGGTCTTGTCGGTAACGATGAATACATATTTTGCACCCTTCTCGTGTGCTAGCTTTACTTTAGTCTGCCAGCCAACCGTAGCACTCCATTTTGTCTTCTCCTGACTGCCACTGAGCCAGTATTTGCCATCGGCTGCTTTCGGTTCACCCTCGTAAATAAGTACAGATTTTCCTTTCAAATCCAGGTTCGCGTAATCGCTATATTCTTTATCCTCAATACCATAGCCGGCAGTAACGACAGAAGAAGTGATTTCTTCGGGGATCGTCAACAACCCATTGAGATAAAAATCCTTGTTAAATTCATACGTTTTGTTGCCAGCCTTTACATACACTTCCCCCCAGCTGCGTTTGTACAAATTATATTTTTGCAAAAAGCTTTTGGAGCCATCCTTTTCAGTGGCAGCTGGTTGTAGTCCGTATTCTTTGAAATATTTCGATACGTACTCAGCCGCTTTTTTCTGACCAGGCGAGCCGGTGTCTCTTCCTTCCAGACTATCAGCGGCGATGATTACCAAATGCTTTTTTAGGTCCGCAGGCGAAATGCTGCCTCCGTATTTAGCGGCATCATCCTGCGCAAAGGCAGATACTGCAAGAAAAAGCAACAATCCACCTATTAAATTCTTGTTCATTTTGAAGTTTTAGTATATGTCAATTCTTACAAAGAAAGCAAAGGATGGGGCGATTGCAAAATGGGGGGTTTACAATGTATATTTGAATTTTAAACCGCACACTACATGTCTGAAATAACTATAAGATGCTGTATTACATCAAAAAAATTGTGGCTGTCCAGGATTTCAAGGTTTCGTGCCTGTTTAATACGGGTGAAACCAGAACTGTGGATTTACGTCCGATTATCGAAAAATACAGCAAAATACAGGATGGATTAGTTAGCAGACTTGCCGACACAAATTATTTCCGAAAAGTAAAGTTGGATTCCTACGGGACGTTATCATGGGACAATGGCGTCGACTTTGACCCGGATAACCTTTACAAAATGTCGAAAACGGAAATAGAATCATTCTGATATATTTCTTCACTTTTTGCACTTCTCTCAGTTTAAAGGCTCTTTTTCAGCTATTAACAATAATTTAATTGTAAATTACTGTTATTCAGGTAAAAGTCCGTACATTTGCACCTTATTTGACGAAACTTCAGTCAAACAAACACAACGGTTCTGTTAAACAATCTGTTACAGGTTAATTGAATCGTCAACAATTCATCTAAAAGAACAATGCAAGCCATTCGCAACATCGCAATTATTGCACACGTTGACCACGGTAAAACTACCTTGGTTGACAAAATCATCCACGCTTCAAAGCTTTTTCGGGAAAATCAGGAATTCGACGATTTGATACTTGATAACAACGATCTGGAACGTGAACGTGGAATTACCATTACTTCCAAAAACGTATCTGTTCGTTACAAAGACTTCAAAATCAATGTAATTGATACTCCGGGTCACGCAGACTTTGGTGGTGAAGTGGAACGCGTACTTAAAATGGCAGATGGCGTATTGTTGCTGGTCGATGCATTTGAAGGCCCGATGCCACAAACCCGTTTTGTACTTGGAAAAGCCATCGATTTGGGTTTAAAACCAATTGTAGTTGTTAATAAAGTAGATAAAGAAAACTGCCGCCCCGAAGAAGTTCAGGAAAGCGTTTTTGATTTGATGTTCAACCTGGGCGCAACCGAAGATCAGCTTGACTTCACGACCGTTTATGGTTCATCAAAACAAGGCTGGATGGGGCCGGATTGGCAACACCCAACGGATAATATTACCTTTTTGCTTGATACCATCATCGCATCGATCCCGGCACCGGTGATTGACGAAGGTACTCTTCAAATGCAGATCACTTCTCTTGACTACAATGCATTCGTTGGCCGCATCGCCATCGGTCGTGTAAAAAGAGGTACTATTAAAGAAGGATCCACATTGTCACTTTGCAAAGCGGACGGTGTGATCAAAAAAGTGAAAGTAAAAGAACTTCAGACTTTTGAAGGTCTTGGACGTGTGAAAGTGGCCGAAGTTACCGCCGGAGATATTTGTGCTGTAACGGGTATCGAAGACTTCGAAATCGGTGATACTCTTGCTGATCTTGAAAACCCGGAACCAATCGCTCGTATTGCCGTGGATGAACCAACCATGAATATGTTGTTCACCATTAATAACTCTCCATTCTTCGGTAAAGAAGGCAAGTTTGTAACATCACGCCACTTACGTGACCGTTTGATGAAAGAAACCGAGAAAAACCTTGCATTGCGCGTTGAAGCAACGGATACAGAAGATAAATTCCTCGTTTTCGGACGTGGTATCCTTCACTTGTCGGTATTGATCGAAACCATGCGTCGTGAAGGTTACGAATTGCAGTTGGGTCAGCCACAGGTACTTTTCAAAGAAGATGAAAAAGGCGAACGTCTTGAACCAATTGAAACATTGGTGGTAGATGTACCTGAATCAACAGCTGGTAAAGTAATCGAATTAGCGACTCAGCGTAAAGGTGAATTGCTAGTGATGGAGCCAAAAGGAGATTTGCAACACCTTGAATTCCTGATCCCGTCAAGAGGTTTGATCGGTCTACGTTCGAATGTATTGACTTCGACACAAGGTGAAGCGGTAATGACCCACCGATTTAAAGAATTCGGTACATTCCGCGGACCAATTCCTGGACGTATCAGTGGTTCGATTATCTCGAAAAATACAGGACCTGCGACAGGTTATACAATCGATAAATTGCAGGATCGAGGTCGTTTCTTCGTGGAGCCGGGCGATGAAATTTACGGTGGACAAGTTATCGGCGAGCACAACCGCCCGAACGATATCGTGGTAAACCTTCAGGAAGCGAAAAAATTGACCAACATGCGTGCTTCAGGTACGGATGACGGTTTGAGGATCGCTCCGAAAATCAATTTCTCTCTGGAAGAATCGATGGAATACATTCAGAAAGATGAATATCTTGAAGTTACGCCGCAAAGCATGCGTATGCGCAAGATTTATCTGGAAGAAAACGATCGCAAGCGCAATTCCGGCAAAATGGAAATGGCTTAATCCAGATCTTAAATTAGTATATGTAAAAACGGAGGCGCAAAACGCCTCCGTTTTTACATATACACAGACCCATTTTCCATTTCACCTCTTACTTCTCACCTTCAAAGCCTCTCTTTCTCTTCATCCGATGCATTGTTATTATGCCTGCGCTTCCGGGCAAATGTATCTTTCCCAAAACGGTAAGTAAATGCAGCCCCGATTCGCTGGGTATCTGTTCTGCTTGTCTGAAAATACTCCGAATTGATCAACCCGATTGACCGGTTATGATAAACCCAGGAATGGAAAATATCCTCGGCCGACAATCTGATACTTCCTTTTCCGTCCCAGATTTTCTTCTGGATCGACGCATTCACACGCAACATTCCATTGGTGACAGTCTGGCCGGTGAAATCGCGGCTGGCATAATAACCCCCCAGCTCGGCGGAAACCGTTTTCCCGAGGGTGAAATAGTTATTGACTTCCAGCCTGGCGATGTTGCTTTTGAAATCAAGATCTGCATCCAGTACTTTTCCTTTTAAACCAACTCTTGAAAGACGTAACGTCGTATTCGTGTACCACCATTTGTTGAGCGAAGCTGAAACGCTGGTGTTCAGCAACACCATAAATCCCCCGGCAATGTTATCCGGTTTGTTTACAAAAATAGTATCGATCGTCTGCGTAGTCGGGAAAATGGAGTTCGTGAATTTATTGTAACTCAAACCCATATTCAGCCACTGTTTCCGCTGATATTTCAGTTCAATGCGGCTTTGATATTGGGGGTTTAGATCGGGATTACCAGAACTGTACGTGTATTGATCACGAAGAAAAAGAAATGGATTAAGTAATTGATAATTAGGTCTACTAATTCTCCTCACCGCCATTAATCCCAACGTATTATTTCCTTTTGCATCCGGTTTGAAACTCAAATATGCACTTGGGAAAATACCGGTATAATGTTTTGTAAATGTTGACCCCGCTATTTCCGCATTGCCCAGCTGATTCCCTTCAATATTCGTATTCTCAACCCTCATTCCCAGCTGGATTCCAATCCGTTTCCAGGATTTTTGCCCATTGAAATAAGCTGCATTGATATTCTCATTGTATTTAAAATGATTGGACTGGGTATTATTCAAAGTTTCCCGGCTGCCTTTCACATCATAATAATTGAACACATTATCGGTATTAATCAAGCTCGATTTAAACCCGGCTTCCAGCTTTGCCTTATTCTTCAATGGATGCGCGTAATCAGCTTTGGCGGTATAAATGTGAATATCAGACGGTATGCGATAGATAAAATCCTGCTGCTCCAGAAGTTCGCCACCCGGTTCAAATGCACGATTTTGCAAAAACTGGTTTCCATTGTTGAGGTAATGCAAATAGTTTACATCCACCGAAAGATCTCTCCCGCCCGTATTGAATTTGTGCAGCATGTTAAAGTTGACTCCCGTATTATCACGTTCATCCCCGCCGGTTGTACTTCCTGAGCCAGTAACCGCCAGCTGGTTCAGCGCATCGTAATTTTTGCTTTCATACTTAAATACTCCGCTTCGTTTCCCTTTGTTCAAATTAAAAATCAAACCATAAGTCGTTTTCGGAGTTGCTGCAAAATCAAGTCCTGCATTTATATTAATGCCGTTGTTTTTATAAACCTGATCATTGGTTAAATCAACAGAAGAAAGCAGTGTTGATGACGCATTATAAAACCGGCGGTCGAACCCATCCTGGCTGTAATTCTTCTCATAGCTATAACCCAGATTGACAAACAAATTCACTTTCTTGCGCGAATAATTCAGGTTCAGCGCATCGTTGCTTCTCGCATATCTGCCCTGACTCATTCCGGCTGAAATACTGCCGGTGAGGCCGCCGGCCCGGTTCTTTTTCAAACGGATATCAATTACCGCATTCCCCGCTGCATCATATTTGGCGGAAGGATTATCGATCAGCTCAATTTTGTCAAGAAGTCCGCCGGGTACGGACTTCAAATATGCCGCCAGATCCGCACCCGACATATAGGTACTTCTTCCGTCGATCAGAACCAGCACGCCATTTCTTCCATTCAGGCTGATTTCGCCATTTGCATTCACGGAAACGCCGGGTGTTTTCTCCAAAACTTCCATGGTATTGCTCGTCGCGCTGCTGATCATCGACTCCACATTCACAATCGTCCGATCAATCGCCTGCTCAATCAGTGGTTTTTTGGCTTTTACCGTAACCTCTTTTAATTCAACATTTTTGGCGGAAAGAAGAATAATGGCAGGTAAAACAAGGATTTGATGCGCACTGTCCATCATCAGAGGTGCACTGACAAATCGCTTTTGTCCCAATGCCGAAATGTCCAGCAGGTAACTCCCGTTTTCCAAACTGCTGACCTTAAATTTTCCCGAAGCATCTGTAATCTCACCTTTGACGAAAGTCGAATCCGGTGCTTTCAATACTCGGACAGTGGTTCCGGGCAATACTTCATTGCTAAAATCTTTTACCGTACCGGAAATGCTATTGCTAGTTTGCCCGTGTGCGCAGAATGAATAAAAAAGAATGATCAAAAATGTGTTTAACGTTTTCATGGCTTCATAAATTAAAGGTTGTCCTTTTGTATGAAGCAAATTTTGGCAATGTAGTCAAGCAGGGAAAATAATAGTGTTGTAACTTCCCAAATCGCTGACAGAATAGGACTGAACGCTGACAAAACAATTCGAAAGGTATTTGGAGGTCTTCGTCACGGATCAAACCATTTCCATCCACAGCATTTTGAATGCGGGATAAAGAGATGGAGATTTAGACCTTAAAGATTTAACACTGAAATCAATGAACGCCCCGAAGGATCTTCAAAATCACGAATTTTTGGTCAAGGCCCCGGTAATTATCGTTGCCGCCATTGCATCGGTACCGATTTGGATCGCCATGGATTTCCTGATGAACTCCATAGGTGTGGGCCACGACGAAGCTATCGCCACGGCAGTTACCATCTTTTTTATGGCTTCCATTTTTGTCGGCAGATACTTTGCAGAGCTTTTGATGATTAGGATAAAAAATCTCAGAAACCTTGCATTAGCCGTTCTTTTAACACTGATTATCAGTTCAATCGCGCTATTTGCCCAGCTTGCGTTTCCCTTCGAAGGTTCGGCCGCATTGCATTTGCTGCTTTACTGGCTTCCATTTCTGATCAGCAGTATTACTTTGGGAATGTTGATCAAGATTGTCAGAAGCATTGGAAAAAAGGAATTACAGGAAGCCAGGAGTGTGGCGGCGCATAGTCAAAGTGAGTTGCACCTTTTACAATCGCAATTGAGCCCCCATTTTTTGTTCAATACACTCAATAATTTGTACGGACTTTCTATCACCCAGCATGAAAAGATCCCGCCTCTTTTACTGAAACTTTCGGATTTGCTGCGTTACTCGGTGTATGATTCGGGTGAAAATTTTGTCCCGCTTAAAAGTGAACTAGAATACATTGATAATTACATTGAATTCGAAAAAATAAGGATTGGAGAAAGACTTGTATTGAAAACAGACATTGAAAAAGCGACAGATACCAACATTAAAATCGCCCCGATGTTGCTTATTGTCTTTATCGAAAATGCATTCAAGCACTCCAAAAACACGGCCGACGATCTGATTTATATTGACATATCACTGAAAACCTGGAACAATCTAATTTTGTTTTCCATTAAAAATTCATTCAGTAAATCATCCGAAGAAAATAAGTTGCTGAATAAAAACAGCGGTTTCGGGCTGGCGAATGTGAAAAAGCGGCTGGACTTACTGTATCCAAATGACTATGAATTGACGATAACAGAAGACGTGACATCCTATCAGGTAATTCTTCGACTGAAAGTAAAATGATATGAACAAAATCAGCTGCCTCATCGTCGACGACGAGCCGATCGCCCGTGACATTATTAAATCATACTGCGCACATTTACCTTATCTGACAGTTCTGGCTTCCCTCGGCAATGCGTTGGAGGCCAAAACATTTTTGTTCCAACAGAAGGTTGATATCCTTTTCCTGGACATTAACATGCCGGTGCTCGACGGTGTCACTTTTTTGAAAACCTTAAAAAATCCGCCGCAGGTCATTTTTTCTACCGCCTACAAAGAGTACGCAATCGACGCATTTGATCTGGCAGCCTGCGATTATCTCTTGAAACCCTTTTCCCTCGATCGTTTTATCATCGCTGTCGATAAGGCAATGGAACGGATACAGCCAGCAGCCGCCTTTACCTCCGGAAATTCAGGATCAAAACGCCGGTGATTATATTTTTATAAAAGCCGATGGGAAAATCTTCAAAATCGGCTATGATGACCTTCTCTATGCAGAGGCCAGCGGCAACTACATCAAAATCGTAACAAGCCAGCAAACCTTGATGCCATCCATGACTTTTTCAAGTTTCGAAGAGCTGATTCCCCGCTTAAAGTTCGTCCGTATTCACCGTTCTTTTATTGTGAATAAATCTAAGATCGATCATATTGAGGGTAACAGGCTTTTTGTGAATAAATCGGAACTCCCGATCGGGAGTAACTACCGGGAGGGATTTTTGAAAGAACTTGGCCTCAATTCCTAGTTCGGGAGTAGAAAAAAAATAGCTTCAGATACCATTTTTCTACATTTTATAATTCCTACAAAACCTTCTATCATATTTGGTATTATCGCCACTTACTGATAGTTCCTTTCAGGCATCCGCAAACTCTTAAAACAATCTCTCTTTATTATTTTATTATACTATTTCAAGAATTTTTAGTTTTTTGTTATTATAAGGTCAAATGGTGTAAGTTTACATCGTAAACCAGAAATAATTCATTAACAAACTAATTATCAATACTTTAAAAAATGTCATACATAGAACCGGCTCCCATTAAGGATAAAGAAAATCCTCTGGAGTCAATGATGCAGCGATTTGACAAAGCCGTGGAAATCCTCGGAATTTCGGAGGAAATGTACCACATATTAAAAGTACCGCGCAAACAGGTGATCGTTGGATTGCCCGTCACCATGGATTCCGGCCAGATCCGGACTTTCGAAGGTTACCGCGTTATCCATTCCACCATTCTGGGGCCAAGTAAAGGCGGCATCCGTCTCGATCCCGATGTGAATCTCGACGAAGTTCGTGCACTGGCGGCCTGGATGACCTGGAAATGTGCCGTTGTCGACATTCCTTATGGCGGAGCAAAAGGCGGTGTAGCCTGTAACCCGCGCGAAATGTCGGCTGGGGAGATTGAACGTTTAATACGTGCTTATACCACTGCATTACTCGATGTTTTCGGACCTGATCAGGACATTCCGGCACCGGATATGGGAACCGGCCCGAGAGAAATGGCCTGGCTGATGGATGAGTATTCCAAGTCAAAAGGCATGACCGTCCCCGCCGTGGTGACCGGAAAACCATTGGTACTCGGAGGTTCACTCGGACGGACCGAAGCTACCGGACGTGGCGTAATGGTTTCGGCACTTTCCGGAATGGAAAAATTGCGGATTAACCCATATAGAGCCACCGCAGCCGTGCAGGGTTTTGGCAATGTCGGTTCGCATGCTGCATTACTTCTCCGCGAGCGCGGCGTTTCCATTCACGCCATCAGCGATATTTCGGGTGCATATTATAACAGCAAAGGAATAGACGTCGCAGCCGCAGTGGCCTACCGCGATGCAAACAGAGGTTCACTCGAAGGATTTTCAGGAGCAGAATTGATCGAAGGCGACGATCTGCTTTGCCTGCCTGTGGACGTACTCGTGCCTGCCGCTAAAGAAGACGTGATTACCCGCAAAAACGTAGCCGGGATCCAGGCTAAGATGATTGTAGAAGGAGCTAACGGACCAACTTCTTCGAAAGCCGATGACATAATTAATGAAAAAGGCATTATGGTGGTCCCGGACATCCTCGCAAATGCAGGCGGCGTAACGGTTTCCTACTTCGAGTGGGTACAAAACCGGATTGGCTACAAATGGACATTGGAGCGCATTAACCGCCGCACAGACCGCATTATGAAAGATTCATTCGATAAAGTATACGAGATCTCTCAAAAACATAAAGTCTCGATGCGCATTGCAGCTTACATTGTTGCAATCGATAAAGTGTCGAGCACTTACAAGTATAGGGGCGGGTTTTAAGGGTCATTTATTGCCATTTTTAGTCAGAAGGTCATTTATTGTTTTGGGATTCCGGAAACAGTAAATGACCTTTTCTGACAAGAAATGACAATAAATGACTTTCTGACCATAAATGACCAATTATTATTACCAAACCGTTAACAATCCTGCCCAAATAATAAATCAGTCTTTCTTCGGGGGAGAAATGTTAACTTTATAGCAATAATGTTAACGTTATGTCACTGAGCCCCCGTTTCATCGCCATTATTCTGGCGTTTTTAATATCACTGATCACCACCACTTTTCTGGCATTTGTTGACGGCGTCTCAAAAGGGATGCTTTTCGTGGTTTCCATTTCGGCATTTATTACGTCCTTTTTTCTGGTTTTGTATACAGTTGACATCCTGGTTTTCAGGGAGGTTAACAAAATGTACCGCACGATCCACAAATTAAAAATGAAGGACTTCAACATGACGCCGCGGAAAAAGCTGATCATTGAATCCAATCCGTTGAAGACCATTAACGACGAGATTTTTGTTTATGTAACCAAAAAACAAAAAGAGATCGACGAACTCAAAAAGCTTGAATTGTTCCGCAGAGAGTTCCTGGCCGATGTTTCCCACGAGTTCAAAACCCCGATTTTCGCCGCCCAGGGCTTTATTCATACACTTCTGGACGGGGCAATGGAAGACGAAAATGTCCGCGAACGCTTCCTTAAAAAGGCTGCAAATAACCTGGATAGCCTGGATGTTCTGGTGAAAGATCTGCTGGTACTATCTCAGATGGAAACGGGCGATATCACCATGAATCTCGCCCCGATCGATATGAGGCTGCTCGTGACCAACATTTTCAGCCGGCTCGAAAACATTGCGGAAGATCGCGGCGTTTCCCTGAAAGTGAAGCCGGATGATATGATGGAAGTTTGGGTGACTGCCGATGCAGACCGAATGGAACAGGTCATGCTGAACCTGATTGAAAATGCGATCAAATATGGCAATGAAGGCGGAAAAGTGATTGTGCATTTTAATGAAGGTAAAAAGTACATCGAAGTAGCAGTCAGGGACAACGGCCCGGGGATTCCACATGAACATCTGAACCGTATATTTGAACGGTTTTATCGGGTGGATAAAAGCCGGAGCAAAGAAATCGGAGGTACCGGCCTGGGGCTGGCGATCGTAAAGCATATCCTGAATGCACATAACACGAAAATCGCTGTCATGTCCAAACCAGAAAAAGGAACTACCTTCTCATTTAAACTTGAAAAAGCGTATCTCTCGGTTTCAAACGAACTTACCGAAACTGAAATCCCATCGCAACTGAATTCGTAATCTATTTATAACAACTTAAATCCTGTTTCATGTTTGTACATAATGTATTTTTTTGGCTAAAAGACAAAGACAGCGAAGAGGCAAAAAGCGCACTTCTTGCGGGTATTAAATCTCTCGAAGCCATCGAATCGATTGAAAAAGCATACATCGGTACCCCTGCCACTACCCGCAGACCCGTGATCGACGCTACGTATGATTTTGCGGAAATCATGGTATTTGCAGATGAGGCCGCGCACGATGTGTACCAGGTGCATCCGCTTCATACCAAATTCGTAGCCGACTGCGCACACCTTTGGGAGCGTGTATTAATCTACGATGTGGAAGCCTGATCATTCCTAATATTTGTTAACAAGTTATCCACAACAGCACTGTTGATAACTTGTTAATAATACTGCATTTAATGCATTTCCAGGCAATTAGAATGCATTTACACACTTTACTAGCTGTGGATAACTTAGTTTTCGCTTCTGGTAGACAGCCTGGGATTCCCTGAGAAAGGCACTTTTACGGTCTTACAATCGTTTTAATAGTAGCACAAAACGAACTAAGACCGTGAAAACAAATAGATTTCTGCTGTCATTTATCGTTACGATCATTGCAGCAATAAGCATTTCATCCTGTACATACAGAGCGTCATATAACCCTGGCTATGATTACGGTTACGGGCCCGGATATGGATATGGCTATCGGTATGCACCGCCACCTCCACGCGTAGTTGTCGTGAAGCCACCTCATCCGCACAGACGTGTTGTGAATGCCGACCGCCACAGATCGAGCAGGTATGGCGACAGAAATTACAGAAAACAGTACAGAAGCGGACAGCATTACGGCAACAACGCTCGTACAAGAGGTCCGAGAAGGTAATCAGAAGTATTTGATAAAAAAGAAAAGGTGACAAACCGCGCGATATTTGCCGGTTTGTCACCTTTTCTTTTATTTTGCTTTATATGGATATACTGGATCTACTGGAATCGAATGCGAAATTATATCCGGATAAACCTGCTTACAGGTACCTCGACAAAGAAGGTGAAATCTCAGAGCAACTTACATATCAACAATTAGCACGCGAAGTCTCAGCTGCGTCGGGCCAGTTAAGAGACCGATATCCATCCAATTCAAGAGTGATCGTCCTGCTGCCGGCGGAGGCTTCGTTCATCCGGTTTTTCCTGGCATCACTTCACGCGGGTCTAATTTCAGTACCCTGCCCGATCGGCTATTCCGAGTCCGGTATCCGGCGAATCCTAAACATCATCAGTGATTGCGGGGCGATTGGTATCATTACCAATAAAAAAACGCACAAAATGCTTTTCCAGCGGCAAAACGCAGCTTCTAATGCATTTCGGGATTATGATATCGACTGGTTTTTTACGGACAATTTCTCTGTTGAAACTTCCTCAATCCGGCACGATAGGGAAGAAACAAATGCCGACAAACCGGCTTATTTACAATATACTTCCGGCTCTACGAGCCGTCCAAAAGGCGTAATGATCAGTCATGCCAATCTCGTTGCCAATCTGAGTGCGATCAATCATTGCTTTGGCCGCACTGCCGAAGATACCTCCGTAACCTGGCTGCCTCATTATCATGATATGGGGCTGGTCGACGGACTTTTATCACCACTTTATACGGGAGGAACGGGAATGGTTATTTCGCCGCTTTTATTCATTACCAAACCCTTTTTACTACTTCAGTCGATCAGCCGGTATCAGGCTGGTTTCTGTGGCGGCCCAGGTTTCGGGCTCGATCATTGCGTGACACGTATTGCTCCCGAACTTTTGGAAACGTTGGATCTCAGCACTTTACGCGTTTTGTATGTCGGCGCAGAACCGATCCGGATTTCCAGTCTGGAACGATTTGCAGAAACAATGCGCGCGACCGGTTTCAGAAAAGAAAGTCTGGTTCCGTCTTACGGATTGGCGGAAGCGACGCTGGCTGTAAGTCTGCATTTCAACGGGACATCATTGAGCTACAAAAAAATACCCGGCGCTCACTTGAAAGAGGTCGTTGCCTGCGGTCCGCCGGTGGAAAATACCGAGGTCCAAATTGTTGATCCGGAATTGAAAACCGTTGTCGGCAATGGTGAAATCGGTGAGATTTGGGTCAAAAATGCAGGGGTAGCGTTAGGATATTGGCAGAACGAGGAAGCGACAAATGCGACATTCCGTGCATTCACCAGCTCAGGAAATGACCCATATCTGAGAACGGGTGATTTGGGTTTTATGGATGAAGGAAAGCTTTTCATTACCGGCCGGATCAAAGAGCTCATTATACTTAGGGGCGTAAATTACTATCCTCAGGACATTGAGGAAGTGGTTACTGAATGTCACGAGGCCATTCAGCCCAACGCCACGGCGGCATTTTCGGTGGAAACGGAGACAGGAGAAGCGCTGATGATCGTCAGCGAAGTGAGACGGATTGCTCAGCAGGCTGAACATTTGGATACCATCAAAACAAAGGTTGCTCAAAGTGTCGGGTTGGCTTTCGGGCTTATTGTACATAAAGTGGTGTTGATCCAGCCGGGAAAATTGCCCAAAACTTCGAGTGGTAAAATCCAGAGATTGAAGGCCAGGCAGGAGTTTGCCGAAAACTAGCAGGCAGTTTCGGCAAGTTTCAAAAAAGGACGATTCGCCTTTTTTTGAATAAATAATGATATTACATTCACAAATAAGAAATTCTACGTTCTACTCAACCATTCATGCAGAAGACTTTTACTGAAATTTCCGACTGGATCATTGCACATATCTCCAAATACGCCGAGATCGATCCGTCTGAGATCGCACTCGACGCTGACATTGTAAACTTTCGCCTCGACTCTCTCCTGCTTGTCAACATTACCACCGACCTCGAAGAATGGATCGGAATGGAATTGAGCCCGTCTATTTTCTGGGAAATGGGCACGATCGCAGCTACTACGCAATGGATTGTTGAAAATCAGGAAGTATAAATAACTGTTTCTATACTTGGTTCATGTGAAAAGTCTGCAACCTACCCCTATGTCTGTAACAGCCATTTGGTCTTCTCAAAAAGAGATCAACCAAAACTACTCTGAACTGATCGGTGACGTCCGAAAATCAAATCCGGTCCACTTCAATATGTTCGGCGATTTGGTAGTGATGGATTACGCAAACGTTAAAAAGATTTTTTCCGATTCCGTAAATTTCAAAAATTTCGACTTTACCGAGCGGTTCAAGATCGTATCAGCGATTGCGAATAATGATCCCGGCTTGTTGCGATTCGGTGAAAGCCTCAGCAACTGGCTGTTGTTCATGAATGGTGAAAAGCATGCGGAACACAGACGATTTGTAAACCAAAAATTTTATCAGGCTGATTATGAGAAAATTACTTTCGAAGCAATCAGTGAAATTCTGGATTCACTAAAAGATCAGGAAGAGACGGACCTGGTGGAAATGGCGAGACGGTTCAGCTTTTTGATCATCAGCAAGATCATCAATCTGGAAAGTTCAGACTTTGAGTTTATCCAGAAGTTCTCCTATGTGATTACATTAATTTTCGAGAAGACCCTCGCCATCAAGGATTTACTGGAATGCGCAAACATGTCCACCCGGTTTCACAGCTATCTTTCACAAACACTAAGCCGGCACGAAAATGAACTTACCCATAGCCTTCTGCTGGAAATGAGAGAAGTAATGGGCAGCAAACGCGCGCCAGAGCTAATCGGGACCTGGGAATTCCTGGTAAATGCCGCAACCGAAACGACTACATTATTGCTAACCAGGTGCATTGCGACATTAATTGAAAACCGGGATAAGGAGATCAACTGGAACGCGCACAACGATTGCGCCATAGCTGTCGAGGAACTGATACGCTACGTCAGCCCGGTGAACTGGATCCCACGGCAGATCGAAAACGATATGGAGATTGAGGGATTGAAATTAAAAAAGGGGAAAACGGTACTATTGGGCATTGCCTCGGCCAATCGGGACCCAAGTGTGTTTGAGAATCCCGATGCGTTTATTCCTACCCGTAAACCGAATCCGCATATCGGTTTCGGGTTTGGAATTCACCATTGCCTGGGTGCGCGGCTATCCCGGTTCGAAATGCAAAAATTCCTCCCAAGCTTCATGAATGCGTTTCCTGATATCCGTCTGCATCCGCAGAAACCGGCTGAATGGGATTCCAAAGTCTTTTTCAGAGGCTACAAGAGCTTGCCCGTGCTTTTGAAATAGAGCAGGATGATCAAATTCACTGATTTTTCGTATTTCCTCTTGTTATTCCTGATCGTACCGGTCTATTATAAGGTTCCGGACGGCAAAAAATGGATTTTTCTGCTCATACTCAGTACCCTTTTTAATGCAAGCTGGAGTGGAAAGTATCTGCCGGTTTGGCTCACATTGGTCGGGATTTGTTATGTAGCGGCAAAGTATCTGGGAAATCCGGCGTATTCGAAAAAGCAGCGGAAAGCCTTGCTCGCTATTTCTATCATTATTTGCCTGCTGCCGCTTCTCGGTTTCAAATACCTGGTCCCGATCCATGATTCCATGTCGCCGATTGCGCTTAACTGGCTGGCGCCCATTGGTATTTCTTACTACACATTTCTGATCATCGGATATCTCACCGATGTGCACCGTCGATATATCAAGCCCGAAAATCACCTGGGTTACCTGGCACTTTATCTGGGCTTCTTCCCAACCATGCTTGCGGGGCCCCTCGAACGTGCGCGACAACTTATCCCCCAGCTCCGCAATCCCGTTACGTATCAGGAGGATAATATAAAAGCCGGCATTTACTTCATTGTCTGGGGATTATTCAAAAAAGTAGTACTCGCATCCAGACTTTCCGGCGCAACCAATCCGGTATTTGACGAGCCTGGAAATTATACGGGCATATCGGTAACATTGGCGATCCTGCTGTTTTCCATTCAGCTTTACTGCGATTTTTCGGGTTATACCGATATCGCAACCGGATCAGCGAGATTGTTGGGGATTAAGCTGAGCAAAAACTTTTCAAATCGCTACTATTTTAGTTTGTCACGTACCGAATCGTGGAACTCCTGGAACATCACGGTCACTTCATGGTTCCGCGATTACGTATTCTTCAACATTAGTAAAGGTGTTTCAAACAAAAACCGCCTCGAATTCAACCGTCTTCTGACTTTCATCATTACCGGTCTATGGCATGGGCCAAGCTGGTCATTTGTGATATGGGGTTCGCTGCAATGGGCTTACATTAACTTTGAAATGCGGACAAAGCATGTCTGGCAAAAATTTTATTCCGCATTAGGTTTCCGGATCGGCTCACACATGCACGATGTATGGCGAATCGTGGTAAGACTTCTCACAGGCACATTGATCATGGGCTGGTTTCGTGCGGCGGAAGTGGGCAGCGGCGTGAAGTTGTACAGCAGCATGTTTGGCTTTACGTCCGGAACAGGTTCCATGATTACCCCCGGTTTTTTCCTGACGGTTGCGCTTTTCCTGGTCATGGATTTTTTTAATTATCGAATGGGTGAAAAAGAAGACATTGCCTCCTACCTGCTTAAAAGACCAGCCATTAACCGGGCACTTTCTATGTTACTTTTGGTTCAGCTTGTGCTGATATTCGGGAGGACCAACGTTGCCAATTTTTACTACATCCAGTTCTGACAGCCCACATCCACCATTTACCGAAATAATACATGATTGTAAAAATTGCAAAATGGCTCATCCTTTTCATTGTCATCAAAACGATGGCAGTGCTGCTCATTTCGCCATTTTACATAGATCCAAGGCTGCATATAGAAGCTAGAAAATCGCTTTGCAATGCATTCAAACCGAATGTGGTATTTATCGGGACCAGTCGGACGCTATATGGAATAAACCCTTCATTGTTTGATTCACTAAATAATGGGCAAACACGTAGTTATAATTTCGGCCTGTTTAGTTTATCCCCCGAAATCTCGTTTCAAATCGCAGACGACTTGATCCTGAATGAGCCAGAGGTCAAAAAGATTTACATAGAACTGAGTGCGTTGGATTACAGCACCGTCACTTTAACGCCCGGCACCATTTTCAGCGACGTCGCATTCAGGGCGAATGCCATGGCCGGTTGTTCCGGCCTCGATACTTCGGAAAAATTGAAGAGCTTTTTTCAGGGGCTCAGCACCACGTTATTCCAACTGTTTTCCATCGCACCGCAGATCACACTCGTCCGAAAAATCATGGCTCCCGATAACCATCCCATTGAAGGCAAACCGGAAATGCGACAGAATGGACATCAATCCGTTGCTCTGGCGCTATCTCAAACCAACGACGGCATATTAAGCAATGAGAATGCCTCACAACAAATGTTGGAAAAAGGTAAGCAGTCAGTGCCAAATACTTTTTACATTTCAAGGATCAACCAGTTGATCATGCGGGCCGGGCAGCTTGGGAAAAAGGTCATTTTCTTTTACCCCAATAACTTTACAAAAACCGAATCGATGATCCTTTCCGAAGTAGCGCCCTATTTACCGGAGCAGAATCTCATTCGATTGCCGGAGGATCAGCAATTAACGGAATTATTCAAACCGGAAAATTTATTTGATCCACACCATCTGAATCAAAAAGGAGCAGCCGTGTATACCCGTTTTTTACAGAAAGAATCATTAATTCGACCTAACCTATAAAGCCGACCACGAATGCTTGCCTTCTCTATTCTCGCTTATTTACTGGCCAACCTGGGCATTGGCCTTTGGGCTTCCCGGAGAATAACCACCACGCAGGATTTTGTATTAGCAGGCAGGCGATTACCGCTGGTACTTGCTGCCTCAGCCACATTTGCAACCTGGTTCGGTTCAGAAACAATTTTGGGTGCGCCATCGGAATTTGTGGAACACGGGTTACTGGGCGTCGTTGAAGATCCTTTCGGCGCTGCATTATGCCTGTTGCTGGTCGGGCTCTTTTTTGCGAGGCGATTTTACAAAATGAACATCATCACCTTCTGTGATTTTTTTAAAATCCGGTACGGTCGCTACGCCGAGCTGACTTCCGCCATTCTCATTATCCCCTCCTATTTCAGCTGGATCGCGGCCCAGTTACTCGCAATGGGGATTGTTTTAAATGTAGTGCTGGGCTGGTCGCTGCCGGTTTGTGTCATCGGGAGCTCCGTGATTGTGATCATTTATACCATTTGGGGCGGCATGTGGTCGATTTCCATTACCGACTTTTTACAAACGATCATGATCATCGTGGGATTACTGATCGTCGCTTATGTGTTGTATGAAAAAGTAGGTGGTTTTCAGCCGCTGATCAATGCGGCACCGGAAGGATTCTTTCGGTTTTATCCGGATTTTACATTAAAAGGTTCCCTCGAATATTTCGCAGCCTGGATTACCATTGGACTTGGATCTATTCCTCAACAAGATGTTTTTCAGAGAGTTATGTCCGCAAAATCAGCGGAAGTTTCTGTAAAAGCGACATTACTATCTTCATTTATGTACCTGACCATCGCATTGTTACCGCTTTTCATCGGACTTTGCGGAAATTACCTTTATCCTGGAAATCAGAAAGATGGGCAGCTCATTATCCCGAATATGGTGTTGCAGCATATGAGTTTGCCGTTGCAGATCGTCTTTTTCGGCGCACTCGTTTCAGCGATTTTGAGTACGACCAGCAGCGCGATTATGGCGCCTGCCACGGTATTGGGAGAAAACGTTTTCCGGTTCTTCAATCCGGAATTGACGGATCGCCAACTTCTTAAAATTATCCGCATTGGCATCGTGGTGATCACGGCGGTGTGCATTGGAATGGCTGTTACGCGGGAAAGTATCTTCGAAATGGTAGCCGAATCTTCCGCTTTCAGCTTGGTTTCACTCTTTGTACCGCTGACTGCCGGGGTTTATTGGAAAGCCACAAATCAGCTGGGATGCATTTTGTCTATGTTATTTGGGCTGGTAACCTGGCTTCTATGCGTTTCTATCGGGACCGAATACCCACCCTTGATTTACGGTCTGCTCGCCAGCCTTTTCGGAATGATTTTGGGGATCATTTTTGGAAAAGGATCCCCAAAAGACGCTTTGATCTGATCAGATAATAAACTTGGCAACGCCGCCATCCACTTTCAAAGCGGCTCCATTGGTACCCGCCGAAAGTGGGCTCGAAACGTACGTGACCAGATTGGCGATTTCTTCCACCGACGCAAAACGCTGCAGTAACGAACTCGGTCTTGCCGTTTTGAAAAAATCCTTTTCCGCTTCTTCCGCAGTAATGTTTTTGGAAGCACCCAGTTGTTTCACAAACTCAGCCACTCCTTCCGACTTGGTCGGGCCGGGCATTACCGTATTCACCGTTACATTTGTACCTTTTGTTAATTCCGCCAAGCCTCTGCTCACGGCAAGCTGCGCGGTTTTAGTGGTTCCATAATGGATCATTTCTTCCGGGATATTCACCGCCGATTCACTCGAAATGAAGATAATCCTGCCCCAATCCTTTGCCAGCATCTGAGGAAAGAAATGGCGCGACAGGCGAACGCCGCTCAATACATTTACTTCGAAAAATTTGAGCCACTCCTCATCTGTGATCTCTACAAACGGTTTTGGCTCAAAAATCCCTGCGTTGTTTATTAATATATCAATTTGCGGAAGTTGGGCGAGCAATGCATTCACTTCTTCAACCTTGCCAAAGTCAGCCGCATAGCCGGAAACATTTCCTTCTGGGAAAGCGTCTTTCAAGTTTTGCACAGCTGCATTGACCTTACTTTCAGATCGTCCGTTGATAATTACAGCAGTACCTTCCTTTAATAAACCCGTCGCGATGGCGAACCCGATTCCCTGCGTAGAACCGCTGATGAATGCAGTCTTGCCTGTCAGTTGTAAATCCATAATTTTTTATTGTTATTCAAAGAAAATATGTAGAAAAGGCTGGCAATCAAACCCTTTCATTGCAGCCAGCCCCGCAATGGGTATGTTACTAACACTTCTCCCAAGGAAAATGTCCATATGAAAAACATTTATATTCTCTTCTTTTTGCTGATTTCCACCATTGCTTTTGGGCAAAGTCCACGCATATTGATTGTTACCGCGCATCCCGACGATGAGACAATGTTCCCGGTTACGGTTTTCAAAATCACACATGAATTAAAAGGCTCTGCCGATCTAGCTTTGATCACCGACGGCTCAGGCGGCTATAATGGCGTGGTCGCATCCAGTTATTATGGAATGAATATGACTGATTCGGTCAATGGAAGAAAGCATTTGCCTTTGATCCGAAAAAAGGAAATGATGGCCTCGGGTGAGATCATGGGAATCGGGAATTTCTTTTTCCTCGACCAGCTTGATGATTACTACAACCGGGACGAAAAACCTTATTTGACTGGGAAAAACTGGGATATTGCTTATGTGGAGCGAAAGCTGGACAGGATTTTAAGTAACGGAAATTATGATTTCATTTTCTGCCTCATTCCGAGTGATGGCCAGCATGCACATCATAAAACGGCCTCAATCAGCGCGATACGTGCTGCGCAGCGTTATAAAGGAGCGAAAAAACCTATTGTACTTGGCGGGCAATCGCGAAACAAAGGGGGTGACATAAAGTTTGCAGGACTGGCAGGTTATCCTGAAACCAATGTCAGCAATGCAACTCCGGTTTTCGACTTCGACCGTTCATTTAGTTTTGGCGAGGAAAATAAGCATAGTTACATGATTGTCGCCGATTGGGTAAAAGCGGCGCATAAGTCACAGAGTGGCGATATGAACCAGGCCATGCACCGCGGGGAGCTCGAAACGTTCCTCTACTTCGATGTGAATGGGAATGCGGGTATCGGTAAAACCCAGGAATTGTTTGATAAAATAAACAGCTCGGGCTTTTCGAAAAAGAAGTAAATGCCGTCAGATCGGTTTGATCGTCATAAACAGGGAACTGCCAAACGGCGCACTTGAAAGTACGGCCGACTCGGTTTTTGTAATCGCCTTCAGAATGCTATTAATCGCTTCCCCCGGGAATTTCACGTCTGAATCCACGTGTTCCACGCTCAGGTTACTGTTTCTGATCCTGAATTTCTGCCATTGACGGACCGCCAGGATCGGCAATGAAAGTGCGAAAGGCCAATATGTGCTGTGAGTAATTTTCAAACCGGCTGCGGCGGTATAACCTCCAAAATCGTTCAGTTTGAACCGCCGCTGGCTGCCAACGGCCAGATCATGCGTACCCGAAAATGCCTCAAATGCATGAATGTTGATAATCAGCAGCCCGTTTTCGTTGAGGCGATCTTTGAATGCGCGGAGTGCCTGAACAATTTCGTCATCCGATAAAAAATACAAGGCATCATTGCAGCAGATCACGTCAAAAGTTTTTCCAGGGAGAAAATCCTGCACATTCCGAAGATCCCCAAAACCCACGGAAAGGTCACGCTCGTGGGAAAAATCGATGGCATGTTGCGAGTAATCGAAGCCTGTCAACGAAGTATAGCCGTTGATTTTTAGAAATGACAATAAACCGCCCGTACCACACGCTGCGTCAAGAATACTGACTTTTTTTTCTCCAAAATGCCTTTTAATGCTCGTCAGTACTTTCTCGTGGAGCACCTGATACCACCAAAGCTTTTGCTCCACCTCAAACATTCGCTGGTATTCGAGCCGGTTATCGATCATATCGTCTGCTCACTATTGTATTTGATCACATACTGGGGTTGTCCGCTCTGAGCCATGAAGCTTTTCCCGATATACTCTCCTAAAACGCTTAAAAGAGTGCACTGAATGCCGCCAATAAGAATAAATGTAGCGGTTACCACCTGCCAGCCTTTCGGGTCCGGCCCGATCACCCATTGAATTGTGAGGTAACAGAGCAATAAAAACCCTAACAGGAACATTCCCAGGCCGATCGGCATAAAAACCCGGATCGGAAGGGACGAATAGCAGAACAGAATATTTAAGAAAAGTGAGATCAGTTTTCGCCAGGTATAGTTCGAAATGCCTTCCTCCCGTTTCAAATGCGTAACCTGTACCGTTCCTATGTTTTTGGTAATCCTGAAAACCAGGCCATCGATATATGGATACGGCCCCTGGTATTTGATCACCTCCTGCACCACTTCCTTACGGATCAGCTTAAAGCTCGACAGGTACAGGTCCTTTGGTTTATTGAGAAGGTAGCTGGTGATCCAGTTTACCAGTTTGCTCCCCAGGTTCCGGCTGACGGAATGCTGTTTTTTTGCATAATACGTGTAAACGACGTCATAATCGCCTCGTTCGGCTACTTCGATCAGTTTCAGGATCTCTTCCGGCGGGTTTTGAAAATCATCATCGATCATCACGCAGTAATCGCCATAAGCCCAGTTGAGACCGCACATTACCGCATTGAACTCCCCATAATTTCGGCGGAGAGAAATAAAACGAACGTTCGGATACGCTTCCGCCAGTTGCATGCCCACCCGCTCGGAACCGTCGCGGCTGGCATCATTCACAAGCACAATTTCAAATGTAATTTCCGCCAGCGTGTTTTGTAGTTTTTCAACCAGAAAACCGATCGTTTTTTCACTATTGTAAACCGGAATAATAACCGACAATTTCATGCTTGTGAATCAAATTGATTTACTGTACGGATAATGTACGAAACTTCTTCATCAGTAAGAACCGGATTTAGCGGCAGACTTACCACCTGCTCGTGGATCAGCTCGGTAATCGGTAAGCTTAACGAGTTAAATTCCGCGTAAGCTTTTTGTTTATGAATGGGTTGCGGGTAATGTATATTGGTTTGAATGCCGTTTTTATCCAGATATGCCACAAATTCGGCGCGACGCGGGTGCCTCACTACGAACAAATGCCAGGCATCTTCATCCACACGGTCTGCCGGCGGCAAAATGAGTTCATCAACTTGTAATTCCGCCAGGTAACGTCTGGCCAATGCGCGGCGGCGGTTGTTTTCGGTATCGAGATACGGAAGTTTCACACTCAGGATCGCTGCCTGTATCTCGTCCAGCCTGCTGTTCACTCCCTGATAATCATTTTGGTAACGGATTACCGAGCCGTAATTCCGCAAGTATTTAACCTTTTCGGCCAGCTCGGGATCAGCCGTGGTTACCGCGCCTGCATCGCCAAATGCGCCCAGATTTTTGGTGGGATAAAAACTGAATGCGGTTGCATGAGCAAGACTCCCGGCCTTTTTTCCCTGAAATAATGCCCCATGGGATTGAGCGGCATCTGTGATCACTTTGAGATTGTACCGGTCGGCCAAATTCCTGATCTGGTCCATTTCACAGCTTCTTCCGTAAAGATCGACCGTAATGATCGCTTTGGTATGGCTTGTGATTTTTTCTTCAATGCGGCTGGGATCCAACAACATGGTCCGCGGATCGGGCTCCACGAACACCGGTTTTAAATGCAGGTAACTTACCGGCAGCACGGAGGCAATGTACGTATTGGCAGGTACGATCACCTCGCTGTCCGCAGGAAAATCCATTGCTTTTAAGATCAGCGTAATTGCATCCAGGCCGTTGGCTACTCCCACGCCATGCGCAACGCCGCAATAATCGGCAAATGATCTCTCAAAGGCTTTTAACTCATTCCCAAGAATGTACCACCCAGACCTGACTACACGCAGAGAAGCCTTCTCAATGGCTTCCAGGTAAGGTGCATTGACCTGATTTAAATCCAGGAAAGGGATCATTGGGATAAGATCTGATTCAGCAGATAGGGCTCATCAATGTAGTCAGCCTTGTCATAATATTCATTAGACAAAACGAGCAAAATCGCGTCCTCGGAAAACGCATCCATGATATGCCAGTCTTTGGGTTCCAGGATCAGGCAGGAAGCCGGACTGTCCAGCAAAAAGTATTCTTCTTTGTTTCCATCATTGGAATACACCCGGCAGCTGCCATGTATGCAAATGAGTGCGTTCCAAGACTTATGATGTCTGTGGCCTCCACGTTGCGTTTCGCCGGCCCCATAGATATAAAAAACACGCTTGATTGTTCCCGGAATTATTTTTTCAAACACAGTCAGGTTGCCTGAATCTGTGTTGAAAGTATCTAATTCAATCAACTGAGGCATATAGAAGTTCTTATTTTACGAATATTAATCGTTTACGCGCCGTCTTTTATCTATTTGAATATCAGCAACTCATGACAAGTGTAACCGGAAATTCCTTTCAAAATACAATAATAATAATCACAAAAAAAAGCTGATTATCCTCAGGCAAATACTAATTATTTTATACTCAGGCACTTGTAAGAATAAACTCTGACAAACTTAATATCCATAAAACATTCGGTATTTCTTTTGTTATGAAATACACCGAATTCATCCAATAACGGGCTAGTTGAAAAAATTCCAGTGTAACAATGTATCCATGTACATCAGGACTTTTACGGGAAGAGGTTCAAGCCACAATATTTTATTATACCCCATGTAAAATACTTGTAAATGGCTCACGCAAATAACCGCCATAAAAAAGAAAAGGAGCCGGTTGGCCTGAAAAGAAGTGGTTTTGAGAAGAATGAAAGCAGAAATCAGGATAAATGGAAACCCATATGCGAGTGCCCTGTCGAGGTCGTGCACGTAAATTCCCGTCGCTACAAGAACTGCGAAACCAATAACCAGTGCAACAAGCAGCCAGTAATGTTTTGAAAGCCATAGTACCAGCGCCGCGGCAAAAATGATCAGCCACGTTCCCTCAAATGTGCCCCAGATACTACTGCCCAAACCGTTTCGATGATCATTCGCGAACAATACCGGCGTCCCGATCGTAGAGTAGCTGTGGTTTGGGAAATACGCATCCTGGACATAAAAACGTACACCGAAATAGGCAATCCAGGCAATCCACACGATGAGGCTTTCGCCTGAAAAAACGGATTTGAGAAGAGAAGGAAATGTAAAGTCGTTCTTTTCATATGCTTTGGTAACCATCCACCAAAGCAGCAGATACCCGCCAGCCACCACCGCCCGCTCATCGGTAAAAAATGCAAGCTGCAACGAGGAAAAAATGAGTGCGGGGTTCCGGCTAAGTAATGCCAGCAACAGAAAAAAATATGCATATCCGTCACCATAGCCATGAATATCCGCAAATGTCCAGACGCAGACAAAGGTGTTAGCCAGCGATAAGACAAAAAGTGCAGTGAGTGATCTGTCACCGCAAAGCGAATACAGGTAATCGCCGATTTTTTTTATAAACAAAACCCCTAATGCGGCCTGAATGAGCAAAATCAGGAGCACATTGTGATGGGTGAGAAAAGACAACAAAGGAAGTGTCCACCTGAAAATCATGTTTTCACGCCTCACATCGTAATCCATATCCCTCGGATGGAGCAGGTCCTGAGCCTGATTTTGAATAAAAACCCAGGCATCCAGCTTTACGCCATTTTCCCTGAAATGGTCTATCAGAAGTGTGTATGGCGGGAATGCAAGAAAAAGGGAAAGTGCAATTGAGGTTAATGTGACCTTCCAAAGCCAGTTTTTATCAGATAATCTCGATTCAAGCCAGACAAAAAAAGCCTTGTAGAAGTTTTCTAATAGCATAAATAGGCGGAAAGCATTTCTCTGTTCAAATATACAGCTTAATGTAGTACTCCATATAGGCGCGCAAGTCCATTACTTCCAACTGGCTTGAATACGGCTGCCTTCTTCACTTTCCGTAATCCGGAGATAGCTCTGGATTTCCTGCTGCAATTCGTCGACGTGGCTGATAATTCCAACGATGCGATTCTCTTTTCGCAACGATTTCAGCGTTTCGAAAACGGTCTGCAGTGCATTTTTATCAAGCGATCCGAAACCTTCGTCGAGAAAAAAGAAATTATGTTTCGATTCGTTTCGAATGTGAATGTGATCGGCCAATGCGAGCGCAAGGGATAATGCTGCCTGAAATTTTTGCCCGCCGGAAAGTGTTTTCAGCAAACGCATATGACCTCCATTAAGTAAGTCCCTCACCCAAAAGCTGTTACCTTCACCCAATTCCAGGTGAAGCTGCTGGTGTGTCATTTGATGGAAGCGGTGATTGGCCGCCTGGATCAGGTTTTGCAGGTAAATACTTGACGCATAATCCACAAATCCGCTCGAACGGAACAGTTTGGCAAGATCATCCAAATGCTCTTTTCTCAATTGCAAACGTGCTTTTTCAGTCAGTAGCAATGCTTTTTTTGAAAGATCTTCCGCCAGCTTTCTCAGCGATCTTTCCAATCCTCCTTCTTCCTTTTGTTTGGTCTGCAGTTTTTCCGTTAAGGCGACTTTTGCCTGGATAACCACCTGGTGTTTTTCGGCATCGTAATGCTGGTCCGGATTTTCTGTTAACAAATTTTGCAGATCCCTGACCGTCGTTTCCAATGCAAACTTAAACTGGTCGATTTCCTTTCGCTCACGATCTATCTGGATCGGCTTTTGAAGAACCTCAGTCACCTGGCTTTCGGACTCAAATTCAAAAGCTTTCAATTGAGTATCCATCGTTGCCTGCAACACAGTCAGTTCCTTTCTACTGACTTCGAGCGCCGATTGTACCGTCTGCTGACTCCCCGAAAGCACGTTTATTTCTTTTTCCAGTAAATCGGTTTGCTTGTCCGTTTCTTCAAAAAGACCGGTGATTTTTTTATAATTCGTCCTCAACGATGTGATTTGCTCTGAGATATACGATTTCTCGCGGCCTTCGAAATCGGTATATTTTACTCTTTGTAATTGAGTTGTAAGTGTAGAAACTGTGTTTTCAAGCCGCAGGATCTCGTCTTTCAATGCTTGTAAAGGCTTTTCAAACTTCTCCGTTTTTTCGAGGATGCCGGCCTCAATCTGTGCGGACAATTCCTTTAAAAAAACCTCATTACGTTTAATTTCTTCCTGAACTTTGTTGATTTCGGTGAAGTGCTTTTCAAATCCTTCACGATCGTTTTTGCTGAATTTTTCCCAAACAAAGGCGGTCTCATGCTGGTCCAGCTTTGACTTCGCATCTGCATATCGTTGCTTAATGGAGGTTTTTTGCTTCTCAAGATTTTCAATTTGTGTAAAAATCCGTTCAATGGGAGTTTGCAAACGCCGGAGCAGTTTTTCCTGCTGGTCCAGTTTGGCCAGCTTCTTTTCAGCACCGGAAAGATCATCGGCAATGGAACCATCGGCATGGAGCGCCGCGGGATGATGCTCCGCGCCGCAAAGCGGACAAGGTACGCCGTCTTCCAGCTCGCCCGCATATTGGTAAAGTGCGAGCCGGGTATTGAGTTGCAAAAGCTGTTTGTTGGCCAATTTTTGCAGCTCCTCATTTGTCCGCAAATATTCCTGAACGGTACTTTGAAAGATGTCCGCAGTAATGGTTTCCGGCAATGCAAGTGAGAATTCCAGTTTGATGCCGTCTGTTTTCTGCCTCAGATCTGTTTGAAGCCTTACTATTTCAGCTTGCAAAGTTTCGGCTTCGGTTTTCACAATTTGTCTGGATTCCGTCAAACTATCCAGCGTTGTAAACCAGGATTTAACAAGGCTTAACTGCTGAATATCAGACAATTTATTTTTCAACAAATCCGTTTGCGACTCCTTTTCCAGCTTATTTTTTTTAAGTAAATCAATAGACTTTTCCTTTTCGAAAAGCAATTGTTCACCACGCACCAGCCTTTCTTTGGTTCTTGAAACCGACGAAATGCTTTCGAGGATAAGAATTACCTTTTCCAGTTCCTCGGCAGTGTCCAGCAATTCTTCTCTTTTGTCGTGCTGGGGTTTTAATTGAAGCAGCGTTTCCTTTTGTTTTTCCAGATTACCTGCTAATTCCGTAAGTCGCGCTGCATTCGACTGGACCGTAAGTTCGTCACGCGAAATGGACGTTGCTATATTTTTCTTTTGATCTAATATGGATTTAAAATGCAGTGAGCATATTTCGAAAACTTTCAGCGTTTCTTCTCGGAGAGCCATTACCGCACGCTTTTCTTCCAGTGCAGTTAATTGATTTTGAAGCCCCAGGATTTTATCGGCAGTCTCTTTTAGTTTTTGGAATTGATTTTCCTGTGTAGTGTAAATGAGTAATTCTTCATTCAACTTCTTGATTTCCAGCCTCACTTCCTCCCGCTTTTTTTCCTCCGCCTCCATCATATCGGCAGTCACTTCACCAAGGCTCAGCAATTGCCCCTCGACATTTGATGCGGCAATGTCATTTTGCTTACTCAATGAACCCACATTCCTGCTCAGATCGTACTTTTCGAGTTGGAAAAGCTCTTTCATCATGCGGGTGCGCTCGGCATCGCGGAGTTCGATAAATTCCTGAAAACGACCTTGTGGAATGATGATCGTACGCCGGAAATTATCGTAGCTCAGTCCGATGATACTTTCTGCAGTGACATTTTCCGAAAGCGGCACCCAGGCGTTTTCTTCCCAGATGTAGGTCCGTCTTTCAAAGGTTTTGACATCTTTGAAATTTTTGCTATTCCTTTTCCCCCGGACCGTGAAGCGGTAACGATCGCCATTTTTTCCTGCGATGCATTCAAAATCAATCAGCAACTCGTCCGACCGGAGATTCATCATATTATAAGTGCGGTCATCGCCCGACTTATTCAGACGTTCCGTATCGCCGTATAGTGCAAAAGTGATCGCTTCAAGAATAGAAGATTTCCCACTCCCCACCGCCCCGAAAATCCCAAACAACGAAGCGCCAGTCAGCGGATCAAAATCAATTTCCTGCTCGGTTTGATAAGAATATAAGCCTTTTATTTTGAGGGATTTAGGGATCATGGGGAGCTGTTAGCTATTAGCGGTTAGCCTTTAGCTTTTTTATTTCTGTTAATAAAGTTTAATATAGATGAAAGCCCACGCCTGACCATTTAAAGCTAAAGGCTAATAGCTAATGGCTAATAGCTATTAGCTATTAGCTAATGGCTAATAGCTAACAGCTAAAAGCTATTCACAAACTCCCCAGCAAATCATCCAGATATTCCCGGTTGTTGCTTAGTCTTGGGACTTTATTCTGGCCTCCCAGTTTATGAAGTTTTCCCATCCAGGCGTAGAATGTTCCCGCAGGGACGAAATGGATGATCGGATCAAGAAGCGCCATATCCTTGTACCGTTTTGCATCATAGTCGGAATTCACTTCGCGTAATGCATGATCGAGGGCAATTTTAAATTCATCTCTGTCATCCGGCTCTTTAGTAAATTCGATGATCCATTCATGCCGGCCGCGCGATCCGTCGCCCATATAAACCGGCCCAGCGGTATAATTGGCTACCAGTGAATCCGTCTTTTGCGCAGCTACTTTAATCGCATAATCGGCATTCTCAACAATTACTTCTTCTCCAAATGCATTTATAAAATGCTTGGTACGTCCGCTGACTTTTACTCTGAACGGATATAATGAAGTGAATTTCACCGTGTCGCCAATCAGGTAGCGCCATAAACCCGCATTGGTCGAAATCACCATCGCATAGTTTTTCCCGATTTCCACTTCGTCCAGCAACAATGCTTTCGGATGTTTCTTACCTACTTCTTCGACCGGTATGAATTCATAAAAAATGCCGTAATCGAGCATTAAAAGCATTTCACCTACCCGGGTAACATCGTCCTGGATCGCGAAAAAGCCTTCGGAAGCACTGTATGTTTCGAGATACAACACCTGATCCGACGGGAAGTATTTAGTCATAAACAAATCCCGGTATGGCTCAAATGACACGGCTCCATGCACAAAAACTTCAAAATCAGGCCAGACTTCCAGCATATTTTTCTTGCCGGTCATTTCAAGGATCTGGTCGAGAAGAACGATAGTCCAGGTAGGCACGCCGAGAATGCTCGTCACATTTTCCTGCGAACAAATGGAAGCCATTTTATCGAGCTTGCTTTCCCAATGGTCCATTAATGCTACCTCTAATGGCGGGGTACGCATGAACTCTGCCCAGGAAGGCAGGTTTTGCATGATCACCGCCGATACGTCACCGATTTGAGTATAATCATCAAATGGGTTGGCATGTAAAGTTCCGCCGATCGACAAGCCTTTTCCATCAAAAACACGGGTATCCGGACGATTATTGATGAGCAGCGTCATCATATCCTTTCCACCTTCATAATGACATTCTTCCAATGCTTCCGGCGAAACCGGCAGAAACTTACTTCTTGCATTGGTGGTACCCGACGATTTGGAAAACCACTCGATCTGGGAAGGCCACATCACATTCGGCTCACCTCTGAGGATTTTTTCAATATATGGATAAAGCTCCTCGTAAGTTGAAACGGGTACCTGATCCTGATATTCCTTAATGGTTTTAATCTGTCCGTAATTGTACCGGCTCCCCCATTCGGTATAACGCGCAGTATCGATTAGTTCTGAAAACATACGTTGCTGCGCCTCGATCGGGTATTTCATAAACTGCTCGATCCGTTCGAAGCGTCGCTTCAAAAACCAGACAGTCATATCATTAACCAGCTTCATAAGCAATCAATTAGTTAGGATCTTGTCGATGCATGCTTGTAAAAATAGCAATAAAAAATGGTGACAGAACAGTTTTGAAGCTGTTTACGATCACCATCAAATGATTTTCCGCGACGTTTATTGCTTAAAAAACATGTTGCTGCCGCCGGCCTTTTTGGTAATGGAAGAATTAATTACCTGACTCTCTTCCTCCTGCAGAATTCGGGCGTCTTTTGCCTGCCTCACTACATGCGTCCCGGTGATCCGGAACAATGCCTCCCCGAGCAGCGGATCTTTTGGGTTACCATATGGGAAGAGAAAAATCCCCTCGCTCACCGGATAATCCGGAACAAAACCGGTATTGTAATCCGACTTTTTGTCTTTATTCAACGATTTGGAAACGATGGGCTGCAATCCCCATTTAATACCCTTATCCTTGCCGGTCAGCGTTACCGATCCTACATTTTTCCCCACTGTTTTACCACCTATCAGGGTTACATTCATATACGGTTTCAAACCATTGATAACCAGCTCGCTTGCAGATGCAGAATTTGAGGAAACGAGGATGTATACATGATTGAGGCTGGAACCAATGTTCTGGGCCTTTGCCGCGAATTTGTCATAAAAGTAACTGTCCCCGAATTTCTTGCGGCTGGTTTCCGTCACCTCGTCGTTGTATTCTTTATAATAAAAAATGTCATTTGAGGTCGCTCTCACAATCAGGCTCGCCAGATTCGTGGCAGAACTCACGTAGCCGCCCGGATTATATCTCAGATCCAAAATCAATGCATTGACATTGCCGGCTTTGAACTTCGCGAAAATGTTGTCCAGTTTTTTGTCATACAAACCATTATTTGCCTGGTAAGGCTCGGGGACAAACTGATGGTAAACCACGTAGCCTATTTTGTTTGCACCGTATGTGTAAGTTGTATCAAAAAACACCGGATCTTCCTGCAAAACAACCGGGGTAACTTCTTTCACAATCGTTCCTTCTTCCAGCACGCCGTCTTTGTCGGGCTTGGAAAGTGTGAAGGTTTTTTTATCCTGATTATTCAAAAGACCGCTATAATTCGTACCACTCAGTTTCTGGCCATTCACACTGCTGAAAATGTCACCTCTGGCGAACCCTGCCTTCGAAGCCGGGGAATCCGGCGCCACATATAAAACAACACCGATCACATTCGTACTCCCGCTCGGATAATAGACCAGCTTGTACTCCATTCCGGTGGTTTTGGATTCACCCCCGAGCGAAGCCTGCAACTCGTCCGCGCTTTCCTGTATCCACGAAAACCGGTCGCCATCAGGCCTCGAAGTCGCATTATACTTGTATAAGAGTGACTCAAAAAAAGCTTTCGGATCTTTTGAATAATCGGGGGACGCCGTAATGTAATCGTTCCAATAGTACCAATACTTCATATTGGCATAAATCCATTCATTTGTTTCCGTCTCAGAAGCCGGATCGACGTTCCTCTCTTTACAGGAAAAGAACATCGTGGCCAGGAATAGAATGGGCAGGAAAATTTTCAATTTCATAAGTTGCCGGTCATTTCTAAAAATACTTCTTGAATGATATCACAGGCTTTGTTCATTTGTTCCTCATTGATCACTAATGGCGGCGCGAAGCGGATTTTGTTACCATGTGTCGGCTTACATAGCAAACCTTTTTCCATCATTTTATAACAAAGATCCCTTGCTGTGCTGCTTTCTTCACTGTCGTTGATCACAATTGCATTCAGCAAACCCTTACCTCTAACGATTTGGATCAGAGAACATTGTTGTTGTAATCCTAGCATTCTATTCCTGAAAAGCTGGCCCATATTTTCTGCATGATCGGCAAGATTCTCGTTTTCGACGACTTCGAGCGCAGCGATAGTGACGGCACAAGCAAGCGGATTTCCGCCATACGTGGAACCGTGCTCGCCCGGGGCGATGGTCAGCATAATTTCATCATTTGCCAAAGCTGCGGAAACCGGCATGGTACCTCCGGATAAAGCTTTGCCCAAAACCAGAATGTCGGGCTTTACACCTTCCCAGTCGCAGGCAAGGCGTTTTCCCGTTCGTCCGATGCCCGTTTGAACTTCGTCGGCGATAAAAAGTACATTGTATTTGGTACATAAATCCCTCACTCCTCTCAAATACCCATCCGCCGGAACCACAACCCCGGCCTCCCCCTGAATGGGCTCCACCATAAAGCCGGCAACATTCGGATCGGATCGGAAAATCGCTTCAAGCGCATTCAGATCGTCATAAGGAATGATCTCATACCCAGGCAAAAAAGGCCCATAATCGGAAGTGCTTGATGGGTCCGTCGACGCGGAAATGGCGGCTAACGTCCTGCCCCAGAAGTTACCTGATGCGTAAACGGTTTTTGCTTTATCCGGCTCGATGCCTTTTACTTTATAAGCCCATTTCCGGGTTAGTTTCAATGCAGTTTCCCCGGCTTCCACACCGGAATTCATCATTAAAACTTTATCGTAACCGAAATACTCGCAAATGTATTTTTCACATTCTCCGAGACGGTCATTGTAAAATGCGCGCGAAGTCAGCGTTAGTTTCTGTGCCTGTTCCATCATCGCATTGATAATATGCGGATGACAATGTCCCTGACTTACAGCACTATATGCCGATAAAAAGTCAAAATATTGTTTCCCCTCCACATCCCAGAGATACACTCCCAACCCGCGCTCCAGCACAACCGGCATAGGTTTATAATTATGTGCCCCAAACCGGTATTCCAGATCCATCGCATGTTCAGATGCATTCAAAGTGATGGTGTCGGTATAGTCAGGCATTTTGAGTTTCGTTTTTGGAGAAAGTAAAGTTTGTAAAAATAGCGAAAAGCAATGACGGAATTGGTGGTTTTGCATTTAGCTTCATAATCTTATATTTGCAAAAGACCAAAGAACAAAACTCATAAAACCGCACTATATTTCAGACAATCAGAACATTACCACCCGCATCTTTATTCCGGTTCAGGAGTGGAACTCTCTAAAATCCGAGCCCTCGGATAGCCAGGCAGGATATCAGGAGTCTGCCCGTCTTTCCATGTGCCATTCACTTTAAAATTTACAGCGCGACGAAAACGGTGGTCGTTTTTGCTGTTTTTCATACAAGCCTTAATCCCGCAAAGTGGCAATTACGAAAAGAATAGCGAAACATTCTTGAAACATCGACTCTTCGCCTTACTTTTGTAGCATAATCTCAAAGGGGTGCCCTACCTGACGGGCTGAGATCATACCCATAAACCTGATCCGGGTAATGCCGGCGTAGGAAGAGAAAGCCAGCTGAAAGTCTGGTCGTTTCTGATTTTTTATTTTTTTTCAAACCGAAGATAGGTGGCCCCTGCCTGTTGTAACAACTTATCTCGCAATGCGAAACGTTACTACCTATCTGTATGCGCTGCTTTTTAGCGTCTGCTTCATTTCCCAATCACATGCCGGGCAACGCTTTGCCCAACAAACCATTTCGGGCAAAATCACAGATTCCGAAGATGGAAAACCATTACCCGGCGCGACCGTCAAAGCCGGTGAAATCCGCGGTACAAATTCCGGCAAAGACGGAAACTTCTCATTGAAAAACATTCCTGCGACGGTTACCGCACTTGAAATTTCCTACATCGGTTATCAATCCACGGTCATAGCGATTCCAACTGACGGCCAGGTGGATGTGAAACTCACAAAAAGCACCTATCAGGCTGATGAAGTGGTTATTAATGCAACCCGCGTGACTGAAAAAAGCGCAATGGCATTTACAAATGTGAATGCAGCTGCCATTGATAAACAAAACTTCGGGCAAGATCTTCCGGTGTTGCTCAACTTCACGCCATCGCTCGTCAGCACAAGTGACGCGGGCGCGGGCGTCGGTTACACAGGCATTCGCATTCGCGGTTCGGATGCCACGCGCATTAATGTGACGCTAAATGGAATCCCCTATAATGATGCAGAAAGCCAGGGTGTGTTTTGGGTAAATATGCCGGATTTCGCTTCGTCTGTAAGCAGTATCCAGATACAGCGAGGCGTCGGGACATCCACAAACGGATCCGGATCATTTGGAGCAACCGTCAATATCAACACCAACGCATTACACAAAGAAGCTTATGCCGAGCTGAACAATTCGTATGGTTCATTTAATACATTTAAAAACACCCTGAAAGTCGGATCGGGACTCATTAAAGACAAGTTTACTTTCGACGCCAGGTTATCGCGCGTTTCTTCCGACGGATTTGTGGATCGCGCGTCTTCTGAGCTGCATTCGTACTATTTATCGGGAGGTTATTTTGGTAAAAAAAGCTTTGTCCGGGTCAATGTATTTTCGGGTAATGAACGTACGTACCAATCCTGGAATGGCGTGCCGGAAGCCAAGCTGCGCGGAGATCGTGAAGGTGTTCTGAGTTATATCAATCGGAATGGCCTGGATGAAGCGGATGCACAAAATCTATTGAATTCCGGCAACCGGACTTATAATTCCTATACCTATAAAAACGAAGTCGACAATTACCGTCAGGATCATTACCAGATCGTTTCCTCGCACGCATTGAGCGATAACTGGAACTTCAACCTGAATGCATTCCTCGTTCGCGGGCTGGGTTATTATGAGCAATACCGTAAATCAGACGATTACAGCAATTACAACCTTCCGAATGTCATTATCGGAAACGATACACTCAGTGGCACAGATCTGGTCCGTCGGCGCTGGCTGGATAATTACTTTTACGGGACCACTTTTTCGCTCGATTACAACAGTTTCAAAAAGCTGACTGCGAGTATCGGCGGCGGGTGGAACAAGTATGAGGGAGAACATTATGGCCAGATTATCTGGGCCAGAAATGCCGGAAATATTGAAAACGAGCATCGGTATTATTACAGCAATGGCATTAAAAAGGATTTCAACATTTACGGAAAGCTGTATTATCAGTTCACGGATAAACTGAATGCATTTGCCGATCTGCAATTCCGGACGGTCAGCCACGACATTCATGGAACAGATAATGATCAGGTGCAACTGGCTGTGGACGAATCGTATTCATTTTTCAATCCAAAAGCCGGGCTAACCTATCAGCTGGCGGATCAAAGTTCAGTTTATGCATCTTACAGCATCGGAAACCGCGAACCGAACCGGGATGATCTGACTGCGTCTACTGCCATTCTTTTCCCAAAAAGTGAGCATATGCAGAATGTCGAAGCTGGCTTTCGGACGCAGCGAGGCAAATGGGCGTTTTCTGCCAACTATTATTTGATGCATTATAAAAACCAGCTGGTACTCACGGGACAAATTAATGACGTCGGTAATTCAATCCGGGTGAATGTTCCTAAAAGTTACCGGACCGGGATTGAACTGGAAGGTGCGGTCGCATTCAACAAGTTTTTAAAATGGAATTTGAATGCGACTTTCAGCCAGAATAAGATCAACAATTTCACAGAGTACATCGTGAATTACGATGATGGTGGTTACAATACGATCGATCACGGCAAGTCCGACATTTCATTTTCACCCAATGTGATCGCGGGAAGCCAGTTTACATATTCATTGGTCAAAAATGTAGAGCTGGCATTACTGACTAAATATGTGGGCAAACAGTATCTCGATAACACCTCCAATGAAACCCGGAAACTGGACGCCTACTTCACCAATGATATCCGGCTTTCCTGGACGATCAAACCAGCCTGGGCACGTGAAATTTCGCTCAATTTGTTGGTCAATAACATCTTAAATGAACGTTATGAATCCAATGGATACACCTACGGATATTTCGCCGGCGGCGCCGTAACGCAGGAAAATTTCTACTTCCCACAAGCCGGGACAAACTTTTTGGTCGGGCTTAATTTTAGGTTTTGAAGTTGAAGCAGAAATAATAAGTCTAAAAAGAAATTTCTTACCTTGTCTTAAAGATTTACAAAGTCTTTAAAGCAAGGTTTTTTATTTCACACACAATCAAAAATACATGACCTCCACATCTTTGGAATTGGTACAGGCATTTATACGATCCCTGACGTTTCCTCCATTTTAGGTCTACCTTCGAATAAAGTACGTCGATGGCTTCATGAGTACTGGAATGCATAATTTGGCAAACCTGATCAAACTACTTTTTCAGAAGGATCAATATTTACAAAACACGGCGGCAACGCGAGTTATTTGAAGCGCACAATGTTGGTGTCTTTTTTCTCTCTCCTCCTTCCAAGAATGGCTATCAGTACTGGGAAATGGTGGAACAAATCATAAAAAGATGGCGTGAAATCAAAAAGCTCTGCCGGGAAAAGCGACCTTTTGCATTTGGCTGCACATCTCGAAGTAATGTGTTCGAAAGATGTTAATCCGTCCTTTGCTATTGTTACCTTTGCCGCATGAAATTGAAAAATGACCTTTTACTCCGTGCGGCACGGGGGGAGAAAACGGAGCGTACGCCCGTTTGGATGATGCGGCAGGCAGGCAGGATATTGGCAGAATACCGTGCAGTCCGTGAAAAAGCAGGCAGCTTCATTACCCTCGCAACCACGCCGGAAATGGCAGCCGAAGTAACGCTTCAACCCGTTGATATTCTTGGAGTTGATGCAGCAATTATCTTCTCCGACATTCTGGTGATCCCGGAAGCAATGGGACTTCCCTACGAAATGATCGAACAACGCGGCCCGGTTTTTCCGGCAACTGTGCATTCCATTCAGGATCTCGAAAAGCTGCATGTCGCCGAACCGGAAACGGATTTAAAATATGTCCTGGATGCCATTAAGCTGACCAAGATCGGTTTGGAAGACCGCGTTCCATTGATCGGTTTTGCCGGCGCGCCTTTTACCATTTTCTGTTACATGACGGAAGGTAAAGGCTCCAAAACTTTTTCAGTTGCTAAAAAGCATTTGTATGCAGATCCTCAATTCTCGCATTTATTACTTCAAAAAATAACAGATAGTACCATCGCATATCTGAAAGCGCAGATTACTGCCGGTGCCGATCTGGTGCAGATATTCGATTCGTGGGCGGGGATACTTTCACCCGAGCAATACCGGGAATTTTCACTTCCTTATATCAAACAGATCTGCGACGCGATCCATGAAGTACCGCTTACGGTTTTTGCAAAAGGTGCATTTTTCGCAAGAAAAGAAATCGGAGAACTGGATTGCTCCGTTGTCGGGCTGGACTGGAATATGGATATCCGGGAATCCCGCGATTTGATCCCGAACAAAACATTGCAGGGAAACCTGGACCCTTGCGTATTATACGCTTCTTATGATCAGATCAAAAAAGAGGTGAAAAATATGCTGGACCAGTTTGGTACGCAACGCTACATTGCCAATCTCGGCCACGGCGTTTATCCCGACACCGATCCGGATAAAGTGCGCTGCTTTATTGAATCTGTAAAAGAATTTTCAGCCTGATATGTCCGAAACAAAAACCAAATGTGTGTTCCTGGATCGCGACGGCGTACTCAACGAAGATTGTACAAATTATATGTACGACCTGAAAGATCTGGTAATCCCCGAAGGAGTTCCGGAAGCACTGAAAACGCTGAAAGATGCAGGCTTTCTACTGGTAGTAGTGACGAATCAGGCAGGTATTGCCAAAGGATTGTACACAGCCGATCATGTATACACGATCCATCAGGCTATGCAGGCAGCGTCCGGAAATGCGTTGGATGATCTTTATTTTTCTCCGTATCATCCAGACAATTCAGGTGTTTCACTTTCCAGAAAACCGGGTTCTTTGATGCTGGAAAAGGCGATTGCGAAATATGACATTGATCCTTCGCAATCCTGGATGGTTGGCGACAGGGACAGAGATATGGAAGCGGGGAAAAATGTGGGCGTCAGAACCATTCACATTGTCCCGGAGAATGAGGAGTCTTTTGGTGATTACGCTGTGGTGAATTTATTAGAAGCAGCAAAAATCATCCTTCAAAATCAGAATTAAGCTTTTACAACCGGTGCTGGTGCCGTTGTTTTTTGAACTGAGCCATAAGCCGGGCAAGCATGCTTGGTGCACGAAGAAACGGCGAGCGTTCCGAAAATAGCAACAAGAAGTAGGATCTTTTTCATTTTTCTGTTCGTATAAGATTTTGTCACCGCAAAAATATAAAAATAAATTCTTTGAATGAGCATTCACGTTGGACTAATAACGAACTCATTCAAAGAACTTTATACCTGATATCAGATTTTTGTTTCAGCCAATTCCGCCTCGGCTTCAACCGCCTCGATCTCAGTTTCCTTTTTGATTTCCGGCGCAGTATAGGTTTCATCTTTAAAACCCAGGATTTTCAGCATTGAATCACTGTTCTGCTCTTCTGCAAAAACACGGGAAATAAGATTACCTTCCTCGTCCCGATCCACCAGCACATGCTTGGGCGCCGGAATCAGACAATGCTGAATGCCGCCGTATCCGCCCAGAGATTCCTGATAAGCTCCGGTGTGAAAAAATCCGATGTATTGCTTCTCGGTTTCCTCTTCAAAAATGGGCATATACAGATCCGCACTATGCATTTCACTGTTGTAAAAATCCTGCGAATCACAGGTTAACCCTCCCAGATTTACTTTCTGATACGGACTGTCCCAGTTGTTGATCGGCAGCATGATGTATTTCTGGTTCATGCCCCAGGAATCGGGAAGCTGCGTGATGAATGAGCCATTGATCATATACCATAACTCCTTGTCATTCTGCAACTTTTTGTCAATGATTTCGTAAATCACCGCGCCACTTTCACCAACGGTATAGCTGCCGAATTCGGTAAAGATATGCGGCACCGGAACGTTGTTTTTATTACAGATCCACTGAATGTTTTCAATAATCTCATCGATCATCTGCTGATAATCGTAGTTGGATTGCAGGGATGTCTGGATCGGTAAACCGCCACCGATATCGATCGAATCGAGCTCCGGACAGATTTTCTGCATTTCACAGTATTTGAACATAAAACGGGTTAATTCACTCCAGTAATATGCACTGTCTTTAATGCCCGTGTTAATAAAGAAATGCAGCATTTTCAGCTTAAACCGCGGGTTAGGCTGGATTTTCTCTTTATAAAGCTGCTGAACGTCGTTGTAACGAATGCCCAGACGTGATGTATAAAATGCAAAATTCGGTTCCTCGTCCGTTGCGATCCGCATTCCGAAATTGACTACATCTGCGGTAACCTGCTGCTCGTAAGATTCAATTTCTTTGAGGTTGTCAAGGATCGGAATCACATTGAAACCTTCATTGATCAATTCGCTCAGATATTGGGTGTAACGTGGCAGCTTGTAGCCATTTGCAAGAATGTAGGTGCTTTTCTGGACTTTGCCGCGGCGGTACAGTTCCCTGATAATGGGGATGTCAAAGGCCGAAGAAGTCTCAATGTGAATATTGTGCTTTAAAGCCTCTTCCAGAACAAAACTGAAATGGGAAGACTTGGTACAATAGCAATAGGTGTAAGACCCTTTGTAATTATGCCGTTTAAATGCATTCCGAAAAAACATATTTGCATTGTAAATATGCTCTCCGATTTTTGGTAGATAGTTGATCTTTAATGGAGTACCATGTTCTTTGATGATGTCCATCAGCGGTACATTATTAAACAGCAATTCGTTATTATCAACGTTGAACTCCATAGTGGGAAACTCGAACGTTTGCTCAATAAGGTCAATGTAGCTGCTTTTCATTGATTTGTCAGTCGCGATAGCTATTAGTGAATGGTGGGTTAAACAAAAGGAACAAAAAGACTCGAAATTTGGCTAGAATCTATGTCAATTCCAAACACCGATTATTACCAAATCATTCCCCTTCCAAACTGATTTATCGGCTTAAATACCAAGTTCATACCCCAAATAAACCGTTTGATAATTTTTTCGTTGATCTTGGATTTCATGTCTTCCTACATTTAAACTTCATTACTTATCAAAATGTGATGTTGCGGTTACATATATAACGTTTTCAGGAGTAACTTTCAAAATACTTATTCTTGATAATTTACCATTTGCAGTTTTTAGCTAAACTTTTCAAAATTCTTATGAACACCTCATCAACTTTCGAAAAACAAATTCCGCTTCTTTTAAGTAGTTTATAAAATATTGATAATGAGACGTTTAATTTACATGCCGCGACTTAGCATTCATTCAGAAAACACATTATTAAAATTTCCTTAGAAAACTTTAAAACTTTACAGAGTTTTCATAGTTTTTATCATTCGAATATTTCAAATTTGCTGCGTGAAAGATCGAATTATAAAATCAGCATGTAATCTGTTTTGGCGCTACGGGATCAAGAGCGTTACGATGGACGATATTGCCAAGGATTTGGGTATATCAAAAAGAACTATTTATCAACATTACTCCGATAAAGAAGCAATACTCGCGCTGGTCATCCAGCAAGAGATCACGTCTCAGAAATGCGAGATGGAAAAATTGGACGAGCAGGCGTCCAACCCGATTGAGCAAATGATGTACGCGTCCAGGCAAATGCGCGATTCACTTTCGGATATGAACCCAACCCTGCTGTATGATCTCAAAAAATACTATCCCGCTGCCTGGGATTTATTTCAAACCTATAAACATGAATATATCATCAAAAGCATCCGCGATAACCTTGTTCAGGGGATCGAGCAGGGATTTTACCGTCCGGACATCGACATTGAAATCCTGTGCATTTTACGCGTCGAACAAGTCGTAATGGCCTTTGACCCCACTCTCTTCCCTCCCAAGAAATTCGATATGATGCGGACACAAATGCAGTTTCTGCTCCACTTTTTGAGGGGGATATTGTCGGAAAAAGGATTTGAATACTACAACACCATAAAAGATAAATCAGCAATCGAATTCAACACCCATGAAAAATGAACAAAGGATACGCCGCGCACTGATGCTGCTGGCGATAGTAATCAGCTTCTTCCCCGCCCGGGCGCAGGAAGGATATTCCCTGCCTCAGGCTGTGGAATACGCGATCAAGCACAATTTGAATATTAAAAATGCACAGCTTGATGCCGTGTCAGCGGAGGCGCGCATTGGTGAAATTCGTGCGGCAGGTTTACCACAAGTGTCTGCGGCCGTTGCATTGACAAATAACATCATTATCCCAAGGTTTTTCCTTCCGGGAGGCAGTTTGGATCCGAATACCCCCAAGGATGCACCACCAGCCGCTCTTGAATTCGGTATTCCGTGGCAGGGTTCGGCTTCGGCTAATTTGAACCAGCTCATTTTCAACGGTTCTTATTTTATCGGTTTGAAAGCCGCTGCAACCTATCGGGAACTGGCCCAAAAATCAACTACTTCGTCGAAAGTGCAGGTAGCAGAGGCAGTTACGAAAGCTTACTATTCCGCGCAAGTGGCGGAAGAACGTGCCAAGTTGCTCGACCTAAACATTTCCCGGGTGGACTCGCTCATGCGCGAAACCAAAGCAATGAATGAAAGTGGTTTTGTAGAGCTTTTGGATGTGAATCGCCTTGAAGTGCAGATCAATAACCTGCAAACGGAAAGACAAAAGGTGCAAAACCTTATCGAACTCAGCTATGCCCTGCTGAGATATCAGATGGGAATGCCTGCAAATGAGCCGATCAAACTGACGGATGATATTAATGCAGTGGATGTGGAGTCGCTCAGGGCAATATCCACCGGCAATGATCTGAGCTATGAAAACCGCATTGAATACTCGTTGCTGAATACCCAGGAAAAGCTCGCGGGACTCGACCTGCGCAATATCAGGAGCGGTTACCTGCCCAGCGTGTCGGCCTCGCTTGGATATGGATATAATGCGGGTGCGGATAAATTCTCGCAGTTGTTTACCAATAACTGGTTTCCCAACATGGTTTTAGCCATCAATCTCAACATTCCGATCTTCGACGGTTTTTCCAAAAAATACCAGATCAACCAGAAAAAGATCGCCATTGACAAGGTTAAGAACAACCAGACATTGCTGAAACAGTCGATTGATCTCGAAAATAACCAGGCGAGCATCAACATCAAGAATGCATTTGCAACACTGGAGACGCAGAAACGCAACCTGACACTTGCCGAAGAAATCGTGCGCGTTTCGAAGATCAAATACAAAGAAGGCGTTGGCTCCAACATTGAGGTGATCAATGCGGAATCTTCACTGAAAGAGGCGCAAACCAATTACTTCACAGCACTTTACGATCTGATGATTGCCAAGGTAGATCTAAGCAGAGCCAAAGGTGAGCTTTACACCGAAAAATAATATTAACACGAAACAAAATTTGAAACAGCTACTTACTAATACCATGAAAAACAATATTTTGCTCATAGCGGTCCTGGCTACCTTGCTCGCAGCATGCGGCGGAGCGGAAAAAGAAGGTCTCGCAGGAAAAAAAGAGGAATTGGCCAAGCTAAAAACAGAGCAGGCTGAAAATGAAAAGAAAATCAAGGCACTGGAAATTGAAATTGCCAAGCTGGATCCTAAAAAAGCAGCTACCACGAAAATCAAACCGGTTTCCATTGATACCCTGAATGCGGAAACCTTCCGTCACTATGTGGAGCTGCAAGGTACCGTAGATGCGAAGAACAATGTGATGATCACGCCGAAATCAGGCGGTGTCGTGGTGGCTATGAATGTAAAAGAAGGCGATTATGTGAAAGCAGGAAGCGTCATTGGTAAAATAGACAATAGTCTTATCAATGAATCGATTGAAGAACTGAAAACGCAGATGAGTCTTGCCAACACGCTTTATGAGAAACAAAAAAACCTCTGGGACCAGAAGATCGGAACGGAGATCCAGTTTATTCAGGCTAAAAACAACAAGGAAGCGCTGGAAAGACGTCTTAGCACATTAAATACGCAGCTTTCACAAACCAACATCGTATCGCCAATGGCAGGAGTAGTGGATATGGTGAATGTGAAAGTAGGTGAAATGGCTTCTCCGGGAATGGGCGTTGTCCGCGTTGTGAACCTGAGCAATCTGAAGGTAGTGGCGAAAGTTTCGGATACGTATGCGGCCAGCGTTCGCAAAGGCGACGAAGTGATCGTGAAATTTCCGGATCTTAAAAAGGAATTTAAAGCGAGGGTTACGTTCGTCAGTACAGCTGTCGATCCATTGTCCAGGACTTTTACCATTGAGGCAAATCTTCCTTCGGACAAAGACATTAAGCCAAACATGATGGCAAATGTTCAGATCAACGACGCTACCAGCAAAAACGCATTGGCGATCGATCAGAACTATGTTCAAAGCACTGAAAAAGGAACGGTGGTTTACGTGGCGGTTGCCGAAGGAAACAAGAAAATCGCCAAAGCCAGGGAGGTGAGAACCGGTTTGTCTTATAATGGCAAAATTGAAATTCTTTCAGGACTTTCAGCAGGCGATCAGTTGATTACACTAGGCTATCAGGAGGTATCTGACGGACAAGTGATAAGTTACTAGTCTAACATCACCGCACCGGCGACCCGCGACCCGGCAAACCGGTCATTCAAAATTTAGAAATATGAAATTTGAAGAATATAAAACCCTTGGCTTCACCAACTGGTGCGTAGAGAACCGTACAACGATTTACATCTTTACGTTCATCATTACGTTGGCTGGGTTCATGGTTTACAGCAACCTGCCCAAGGAGCAATTTCCGGACATTAAGATCCCGCAGATCTATATCAATACGATCTATTTCGGGACAGCTCCGGCCGATATCGAAAATACGATTAACAAGCCCATTGAAAAACAGCTTAAATCACTGAGCGGCGTTAAAAAGATCAAGTCCAATGCATTACAGGATGTATCGGTAATCCTCGTTGAATTTACCCCGGACGTGGCTGTGGAGGTAGCCCTCCAGCGAGTCAGGGACGCGATCGATAAGGCAAAGACGGACTTACCGCAAAACCTCGATTCCGGGCCAACCGCGCAGGACGTGAACTTCTCGGAATTCCCGATTATGAACGTCAACATCGCTGGTAACTATTCTCTGAAACAGCTGAAACAATTCGCAGAAGACTTACAGGACGGGATTGAGGCACTGCCTGAAATTACACGTGTGGACATCTTAGGTGCATTAAACCGTGAAATCCAGATCAATGTGAACCTGGACCGCATGAAGGCATCCGGCCTTACATTTTACGATGTTCAGACTGCCATACAAGGTGAGAACATCAACGTTTCGGGTGGTGAATTAAATGTAGTAGGTGTTCGCAGAACGTTGCGTGTAAAAGGCGAGTATACCAACGTAGCCGATATGGCGAACATCCGGATCCGGACTTCAACGGGCGCTACTGTTCGCCTGGGTGATGTGGCTGAGGTGAAAGATGATTTCGAGGAGCAGCAGGATTTTGCTCGTCTGGCGAATAAGTCGGTAATCACTTTGAATGTCATCAAACGTTCCGGAGAAAACCTGGTGGATGCGGCCGACAAAATCGAAAACACGATTGCCGAATATAAAGAAAACCGTTTTCCGCAAGGTCTGGACATCAACATCACAGCGGATCAGTCGATCCAGACGAGAGCCGATCTTCATGACCTGATCAATACCGTTGTACTCGGATTTATTTTCGTGGTAATGGTACTGATGTTCTTCATGGGAGTTCGCGACGCCATTTTTGTGGGTCTTTCGGTACCACTATCCGCATTAGTTGCATTTGTAATGATGCCGATCATCGGGCCGATGGTTGGTACTGAATTTACCTTGAATACCATTGTACTTTTTGCATTCCTGCTCGGGATCGGTCTGGTTGTGGATGATGCCATCGTGGTAATTGAAAACACGCACAGGCTTTTCAACAATCACAAAGACTGGACCATTCAGCAGGCGGTAAAAGCAGCAGCCGGCGAGGTGTTTATTCCGGTACTTTCGGGAACGCTTACTACGATTGCGCCATTTTTTCCATTGCTTTTCTGGACGGGTATAGTCGGGGAATTCATGAAATTTATGCCGCTGACGCTCATTATCACCCTCGGAGCCTCTCTTTTTGTCGCCTATGTGATGAACCCGGTATTCGCGGTTTCATTTATGGGAAGGCATGATGATGAAAAAGAGGCGCACGATACGAGCTTTAAAGCGATCCGCAGACCGGTGATCATCCTGGGAGTGGCTGCATTGCTGGGTTATCTGATCGATCGCGGTATTGGAAACTTCGTGGTTTTCATTCTGATCCTCTGGATTTTCAACCATTACATTCTGACACCAAGAGTCCTGGTCCCATTCCAGGATAGACTTTTGCCGTCCCTGAAAAACGGATATCGGAAATTGATTGACTGGCTGCTGAGAGGTTGGAGACCGGTCGTAGCGATCGTTACCATGCTCGTAATGTTGGTACTTACGTTTGTGCTTACCGGCATCGTTCAGCCGAAGGTACTTTTCTTCCCGAGCGGCGATCCGGATTATGTGTATGTATATGCCAAAATGCCTATCGGCACGGATGCCAGGGTTACAGATTCCGTGACTAAAATCATTGAAAAACGTGTTTTTGAAGTCCTGGAAAGAGAAAAAGCAATGGATATGGTCAACTCGGTGATTGCGAATGTTGGCAAAAACGCCGGTGATCCTTACAACCCCGACCGGGCCGCCACGCCGCATAAATCGAAGGTGACAGTTGCATTTGTCTACGGAACGGAGCGAGGAGGAAGATCTTCGGAAGCCATTCTTCGCAAAATACGTGAAGCTGTTTCAGGCATTCCGGGTGCTGAAATTTCTGTAGAAAGAGAAGCAGTGGGCCCGCCGACCGGGAAACCGATTTCGATTGAAATTTCCGGTGACGATTTTGAAATTCTCCAAAAACTTGAAAAGAGCGTTCTGGCGAGGGTTGAAGGTTCCGGCATTGAGGGGATCGATCAGCTTCGTTCCGATCTTGTCACCAACAAGCCGGAAATCGTCATCGATATAGATCGTGAAAAAGCGCAGCGCGAAGGAATCAGTTCGCAACAGGTTGCTCTGGCGGTGAGAACAGCATTATTTGGTCTGGAAGTGTCCAAGTTCAGGGATGATAAAGATGAATATCCGATTATGGTCAGACTACAAAAAGACGACCGCGAACAGATAGAAAAGCTCCTGAGCCTGAATGTGGTTTACCGCGATATGGTCATGGGTGGTGCATTGCGCCAGGTACCCATTACTTCCGTGGCAAATATCCGTTATTCGACCACATTCAGCCAGATCAACCGGCAGGATCAAAGCAGGATCGTTACATTGGGTTCCGACGTTTTGCCGGGCTACAATGCCAATGAAATAGTGGCTCAGATCCAGACACTCATTGAAGACATGGAAGTACCTAACGGTTATACCATTAAAATGGGTGGAGAGCAGGAAGAACAAAATGAATCGATGGCATTCCTTGGAACTGCCTTTGGCGCCGCCATTCTATTGATTTACCTGATCCTGGCGACTCAGTTCAACTCGGTCGTGAAGCCATTTATCATCTTCTTTACCATTATCCTTTCTTTGATCGGTGTATTGCTGGGTTTCATTATTTTCAACAAAGACTTTTCAATCATCATGTCCGGGGTCGGTATCATTGCATTGGCCGGTATTGTGGTGAAAAATGGTATCCTGCTCATTGAGTTTATCGAAGAGCTGCGCGGGCGGGGTTACCCGATGCGCGAGGCGATTATTGAAGGTGGAGCGATTCGTCTGACGCCGGTATTGTTGACTGCCTCTGCGGCGGTACTTGGACTCGTACCCCTGGCACTTGGTATCACCGTTGACTTTGTCGGTCTTTTCCGTAACCTCGAACCCCACCTGATCATTGGTGGCCCAAGCTCGATTTTCTGGAATATCCTGGCCTGGACAATCATCTTCGGACTTACATTCTCCACCGTTCTTACGCTGATTATTGTACCATGTATGTACTATGTCAACGAGCGTGTGAGAGACAAATGGTTCAGAAAAGGCAAAGTTGAGCCTGTGAATCCAAACTGGCAGAACGAGACGATCTGATCATCGAATTTCAAAGTATCGGAGAAAAACCTCCGATACTTTGAAAAAAATTGACTCCACTGGAAAAGATTATTACATTTGCAACCCCAAAGAAGGCGGGATGTAGCGCAGCCCGGTAGCGCACTAGCATGGGGTGCTAGGGGTCGCAAGTTCGAATCTTGTCATCCCGACAAAGGCCTGGTCGAAAGACCGGGCTTTTTTGTTCTAATACAGTCGCGAAGCAGCAGATGGTGCCAGGAGTCGCAAACCTGCGCGGCCCGGTTCGAATTTTGTCATCCCGACATTGATTATCAGGCTTTTAAGTGTAACAACTTGAAAGCCTGTTTTTGTTTAGTCGAACATAAGTCGAACATTTTTGTCAGATTGCTTCGGCTGATTTAGTGCTTTCCATCCGATTTTTGTCTTGGGTTAGATCTTACATCGGTCAGTTTTTTACCTTCAAGCTGGCTGTATATGAGGTGTTTAGGCTGACCTATCAGCTGGGAACCATAGATACCCCGGTGTCCCGAGAAGAAATAGGCCATGATGCACGCAATCGCGACATATACCCCGCATTCCGAGCCAAATAATTCGATAGCCATTAGTATACATGCCAGCGGCGTATTGGCGGCACCCGCAAAGACAGCGACGAAACCCATTGCCGCCAGAAGCCCCATTGGCAACGGGATAAAATACGACAAGGCATTGCCCAGTGTAGCACCAATAAAAAAAAGTGGTGTCACTTCACCCCCTTTAAAGGCTGCTCCAAGGGTAACCGCTGTGAAAATGATCTTGAGTAAAAAATCATATGGCGGCAGCTGCGTGGTAAACGATTCCAAAATGACCGGAATGCCGAGCCCAATATACCTCGTAGTCCCAAGGCACAAAACTGCCAGCGCCACAATAGCGCCGCCTATCATCGGCCGCAAAGGTGGAAATGAGACTTTATTTTTGAAAAGACTGGTTACGAAATGGGTCAGGGTTCCGAAAAGGACAGAACCGGCACCGAAGATGCAGCCGGCAAACACAGCGTATAAAACGTTTAGCACAGAGACATCCGGGATGAGCGGGATATGGTAGTGTGTGTGCCCCACCTGCCAGGCTTTCGTCACCAGGTCAGCAAATATGGCCGAAGCGAAAGCCGGGATCAATGCATCATACCTGATGCGTCCGATCAGAAATACTTCAAGGCCAAATACACCGCCCGCAAGGGGTGTCCCGAATACCGATCCAAAACCAGCTGCAATCCCCGCAATCAGGATCAGTCTTCGGTCCCTGGGACGCAGCCGAAAGATCCTCGTAAACTGGTCTGCAATAGATCCCCCCATTTGGAGTGCAGTACCTTCTCTGCCTGCTGATCCGCCAAACAAATGCGTGGCCATCGTCCCAATTAAAACAAAAGGAGCCATTTTCAAAGAAATAATTTTGGCCGGACGATTGATATTTTCCAGCAAAAGGTTGTTGCCGGCTTCAACTTCTTTTCCAAAATAATGGTACATGCACCCAATCACAAATCCGGCAAAGGGAAGTAGGGAGATAATCCAAATGTGGCTTTCTCTATACCGGGTCGCCCAGTCCAGTGAAACCAAAAACAAAGCGGACGCAGAGCCTGCCAGGATTCCGATCAGCGCTGAGAGAAACAGCCATTTAACCGTAAAAAAAATAATTGGTTTGCGCCAGAAAAAATAAGCGAGCGACTTGGGGAGGCGAAAAGCTGACATTATATATGTATACCTATTAGATGAACAAAGTTAATTGATCCAAGAGGTAAGTTCATTCTTATACATCCAGACCTAGCGACACACAACGTTCGGTTTGTAAGTTCGAATGTCCATTACCGGACACTGAAATAATACCAACTCATTGAAAAAGAATAATATACTGGCTGGTACATTTTTGAAAGCATGAAAAAACAGTTACTCAACTTTTCTATTCTGATAACCTTTCTTTAACATCCAGACCATGCTTCAAAATTATTTTAAAGTTGCTGTGAGGAGTTTGCTAAAAAATAAACTCTTCTCGTTCATTAACATTTTTGGACTGGCGCTGGGGATGTCTTGCAGCCTTTTGATCTGGTTATGGGTGCAGGATGAGATTTCTTATAACCGTTTTTATCCGGATTTAAGCCGGATCTATTTCATCCGGTCGGGTTATGACTGGAAAGGCCAAACCGGGGCTGGCGACGCAACACCCGGCCCGTGGCAGGAAGCCATTCAAAAGCAGGTCCCCGAGGTGGCGGCAATCACCAAACTTACCTGGAATCGCGACCTGTTGATCAAAGCCGGTGAAAAGTCCACCAAGGAAAGCGGGATTTATGCAACCAGCGATTTTTTCAAAGTATTCAACACACCTTTTATAACCGGCAGCGCTGCGAATGCGATTGCTCAACCGACCTCCATTGCAATCTCCCGCAAGCTGGCCGAGAAATATTTCGGTTCCGGAAAAGCGGTCGGTCAAACGGTGAAAGTGGATAACAAGACAAATTTCGTGGTGAGCGCAGTCTTTGAAGACATTCCTATGAATTCCTCCGAACGTTTTGACTGGATCATCAACTTCAAAGTCCAGGAGCAGGATTGGATGAAATGGTGGGGTAATTCAACCTTCAAAACATATGCCCTGCTTACTCCCGGTGCCAATGCTGCCCACCCTGAAAAAGTAATGCGGCAAGTAATCAAGAAAAGCGCACCACCCGAACTGCTCAGCTTCCCATTGCTGCAAAGTTTGCAGGACGTTTACCTTTATTCTGATTACGAAGGCCTTAAAGCGACTGGTGGCCGCATCGAGTATGTGCGTGTATTTTCAATCGTAGCCATTTTTATATTACTCATTGCCTGCGTTAATTTCATGAACCTGGCTACGGCACGCTCAGTCAAAAGGGCAAAAGAAGTTGGCGTGCGGAAAGTGGTTGGGGCCGAACGGAAATATCTGGCCATGCAATTCTTAGGAGAATCGCTGATTGTGAGCATCCTGGCCTGCCTCCTGGCTTTGGTGTTTGTGATTGCAGTACTACCCTATTTCAACGAGGTGGTTCAAAAACAGATAACACTTACCTTTTCTGATCCCTCCCTGTGGCTTTCGCTTACCGCCTTGCTGTTGCTTACAGGTTTGGTGGCGGGAAGTTACCCTGCATTGTACATGTCTGCTTTACAACCGATCCGTATTCTCAAAGGCCGGCTCACTTTTAACAACAAAGGCGCATATCTGCGAAAAGGCCTGGTTGTGTTCCAGTTTGTGCTTTCTATTTTTCTGATTACTGGTATGCTGGTGATAGGACGTCAGATGAACTATATTCAGACGAAAAGATTAGGTCTTGACAAAGAAAATGTGCTTTATATCCCTATTGAAGGCATTCTTACTGAAAAGCTTGAAGTTGCGAGACAAGAAATCATCAATTCTCCCTTCGTGGTTGCAGCGACGTCGACCGGCGATATTCCTACCAATATTACTGGGAACTCCGGCGACCTGGACTGGACGGGGCGCGACAAAGATCTGGACAACACCGTTCATGCGACCTACGTCGGTTACGATTTCGCCAAAACAATGAATATTGAAATGGTGGACGGACGTGATTTTTCGAAAGATTTTGCAGCAGATACAGCAAATTATATCATCAATGAGGCTGCTGCTAAAATGATGAAAATGAAAGATCCGGTTGGAAAACAGGTGAAATTCTGGATGGGCAAAGGAACCATTGTCGGTGTGATGAAAGACTTCCACCTTTCCACGTTCCACCAGGCAATCAAACCTGTGGTTTTGGTTAATTACAAAGGACTCAATACCGAGCATTTGATGATCAGGGCCCAGCCGGGGAAAACCAAGGAAGCACTTGCTCACATCGAAAAGGTTACAAAGAGTCTAAATCCGGAGTACCCATTTTCTTACCACTTCCTCGACGAGAACTATGAAAAGATGTATCGCTCCGAAATGGTTGTCAATACGTTGATCAAATGGTTTGGTATGCTGGCGATCGTCATTTCTTGCCTGGGGCTCCTGGGACTTGCCGCCTTTACCGCGGAGCAGCGCACAAAAGAAATAGGGATAAGAAAAGTTATGGGCGCAAATGTGGCCAATGTGGTCGCGTTGCTTTCCAAAGATTTTGTAAAGCTTGTCTTGCTCGCCATTCTGCTTTCCACTCCCCTGACCTGGTATGCGACCAGCCATTGGCTAAAAAGTTTTGTATACCGGATTGATCTGTCGTGGGAGATCTTCGCGATCGCGGGCGGCATTGCCATAGCCATTGCATTATTCACGGTAAGCTTCCAAAGCATCAAAGCGGCCATTGTAAATCCGGTCAAATCCTTGAAAGCTGAATAGTGAGATTACCAAAGAATTTCATTTGTAAATGAAATTGTAAATCGAAGTCTTAAACGCTGGATCATGATCGGAAGCTACTTCAAAACATCCGGGCGCAGCTTAATGCGCAACAAACTGTTCTCATTCCTCAATATTAGTGGCCTTGCCATTAGTATGTCGGTCGGGTTACTATTGATCGCATTCGTGCTCGACCTGCGTTCGTACGACAAGTTCCATAAGAACGGTGAGCGGATTTATCGCATTACCAACGTCGTCACTTTCAAGGGTGAACAAGGCAGCGGCAAATTTTCATCGACATCCATTAAAACAGGAAAGCTTATCCGGGAGAAGGTAACCGGCGTGGAAGAAGTGGCTATTATGCGCAATGACTTTTTGCAGGATGCGAAGGTCGGCGATAATGTCCTTCCCATCAAAGGCTTTTGGGCCGAGCCGTCGATTTTCAGAATGTTCACATTCCCGATGCTGGAAGGCAATCCCGAAACGGCGTTGAAAGATCCCTACTCGATCGTTCTCACGGAGACGGCCGCCAAAAAGCTGTTCGGCAACCGATCTGCACTCGGCAAAGCGGTCAAATTCGATTCGCTCGATTACCAGGTGACCGGTATCATGAAGGATGTCCCCTTTTTCTCACACATCAACTTTGAAGCGTTGGTGTCTCTGTCGACGGCCACACAGCTCAACAAGAACGACAAGAGTTTTGAAGATTGGACAAATATGTATTCAAACTCGGTGTACGTAATGTTACCGGAAAATGCCGATATGACTTCAATCCAGTCACAGCTCGACGCCATTGCAAAGCAGGAAAATCTGGCAGAAGAAAAAACGAAGATCCAACTTGAACTTCTTCCTTTACATAACATTGTAGTGGGAGAAAATCTCCGTTCCGGCTCCATGGCCGGCTCCGTGAACCCACATATGCCTCCGGTTGTGCTTTGGATACTGGGTGCTCTCGCAATCGTTGTGATATTGTCGGCGTGTTTTAATTATACCAATCTTTCGATCGCACGTGCCTTGCGCCGCTTTAAGGAAGTAGGTCTTCGCAAAGCCATTGGTGCCGGAAAGAGCCAGGTACGACAACAGTTTCTCGCAGAGGCGATCATGATTTCCCTTGCCGCGCTTTTCCTTTCATTTTTCATATTCATGATATTGCGGCCGCAGCTAATAAACATGGCCCCGGAGATGCAGCGTACAGTGAAACTCAATCTCACGCCGTCCACGGTCGTGGCTTTTATCCTCTTTTCGGTCGCCGTAGGTGTTATTGCAGGCTTCGTGCCCGCCATATTCTTTTCGAAGGTCAGCGCCATCAATGCACTGAAGAACGTGTCCGTTCCGGCATACCGGTCGGTGAAAGCATTCAAACACGGGACACTCAGACGGGCTTTGGTTGTCATACAGTATACGGTCACGCTGATCTTTATCACAACAACTGTGGTTGGCTATGTGCAGTATAAAAGCATACTTGCATTCGACCTGGGATTCAATACCGAAAATATCCTGAACATTGATATGCAGGATAATAAACCCGATGCATTGATCAAGGAACTGATTGAGATGCCGGAGGTAGCCGCATTATCCCGCTCGCTCATTATCACCAGCGTCGGGAACGCCTGGGGCGGCCATATGAAATACAAAGATTCCCGCGATTCTGCCTTGGTGCTGACCAACCATGTCGACGAAAACTATTTGTCCTTACATGGATATAAACTCCTCGCCGGCGGAAATTTCATTGCACGACCCGCCACCGCCGAGGCTGCCAGCGAGATAATCGTCAACGAGCAGGTCTTAAAACGGTTTAACTTAGGTAACCCCGAACAAGCAATCGGAAAGGAAGTCACATTTAGCAGTTTCAGAATAAAAGGACGCAAGATGACCATTGTCGGCGTAATGAAAGATTTTCATTATGGCAAAGTCGACAACCTCATTGAGCCGGTAGCATTCATGTTCTGGACACCTCAGGACCGGGCAGTCATTAATGCAAAAATACAAAGCACAGACATGCTGGCGACCCGCGCCAAAATCGAATCCATATGGAAAAAGATCGATCGTGTCCATCCTTTCCAGGCCAAGTTCTATGACCAGGAAATAGAAGAAGCTTACAGCGAATTTTCCACTATGATCAAGATCATTGGCTTCCTCGCCTTTCTGGCTATCTCCATTGCATCGATGGGATTATTCGGAATGGTGGTATTCACCACTGAAACGAGATTAAAAGAGATCGGCATCCGAAAGGTAATGGGCGCCACCTCGGGCAGCCTCATTTACCTGCTAAGCCGGGGATTTCTTATACTGCTGTCGATTTCGGCACTCATTGCGCTGCCCGTAACGTATCTTTTCTTCGAGAGTTTTGTACTTACGAAATTCCCCTATCATACGCCGGTTCAAATTGCCGAGCTGTTCGCTGGCTTGCTGGCTGTGGCTTCGATCGCATTCATTATGATCGGTTCGCAAACGCTGAAAGCAGCAAGAAGTAATCCGGTGGAAGTACTTAAGAACGATTAGGAGTTCATGTATTGAGATATTTTAACGAAAAACCCATTTGATCTTTCCGTTAAAAGGATCCTCGCTGACCACATATTTGCTGCCTGACTTGGCAAGGATTACGGTTTCTACCTGATCCTCGCCAGGCACGAATAGCTGCAATGTGGCTTTCTGAGTTGCATTCCCAAAGCAATGCAGTTCGATATTAGTCCAATCAATTTCTCCTGTTGACTGCGCCACTTTTACCTGCGGCAGAACAGCTCCCTGGCGCACCATCATCACTACTTCCAGCTCACCCGCCTCCACATTATGCCAGCCACTTTCGTAGACTTTCCGGGTTTGGTAATCAACCCACTTTCCTTTTGGCAAATACACTTGCCGGGATTTACTGTTCTCAAAAAGCGGTGCAACCAAAAGGTCCGGGCCCAGCATATACTGATTATCCACCAGCCACGCACCAGGATCGTCGGGAAACTCCAATAGCAATGCACGTACCATTGGTAAACCTTTTTCCGACGCCAGTTTCGACTGCGTGTAAATGTATGGCATCAGCTTGTACTTCATTTCCACCACTTTTCTGAAATAGTCCTGAAATTGCTCGCCATACTCCCACGGTTCTTTGGGTGCCTGACCATGTGTTCGGCTGTGAGAACTGAGCATTCCCATCGGTAACCATCTGCGATACAGATCTTCCGGAGTTTTCATGGTAAACCCTCCCACGTCGTGACTCCAGAATGTAAAACCCGACATCCCAAGTGACAATCCTCCGCGTAGCTGCGCCTCCATTCCCTTGTTGGTCGTCTCCGCGTCCCCGCCCCAGTGAATGGGGTACCGCTGACTGCCCGCCCAGGTACTTCTTGCCCAGATGATATTTTCCCCATTCATTTTGCGCGTCAGATCTGAGACAATTTTATTATAGCGTAAAGGATAGAGGTTATGCTCGTAAAAACCGGTGCGCCCGGATGCATACACGCCGGACAACGGAGCGGCCTCGCCAAAGTCTACTTTAATTGCCGATACACCCAGTTTCAACAAACCCGAAATTTTATCTTCATACCATTTGATCGTATTCGGATTGGAGAAATCAAGTACTGCATCTTCGTACGGGATCGTCCCATTCGCGTTTTTTACGGCCAGACCTTTCTCTACTATTTCCGGGTAAAGCACATTTTGTGGAACAAAATACGGCAATTGCCAAAGTGACGTGTGAAATCCCTGTTTTTTCAGATCAGAGATCATTAATGCAGGATCTTTGAAACGACTTGGAGCAAAACGGTAATCGCATCGCCAGTCGGTTTCAAACCAGCCCGTATCGAAATGGATCACATCAGATGGTATCTTATTCCGACGAAGCTTCTCCGCCACATTTCTGCCATCCTGCTCGGAAAAATAAGTAATGCGGCTCATCCACAATCCAAATGACCACAATGGCGGCATCGGCGCCTTACCAGTCAGGTCGGTATATGCATCGAGAATCTCTTTTGGCTGACCAAGAAAAACAAACAAATCCAGGTTTTCATCACCAATCTGCATGGCATTTGATTCTCCGTAAGTAGCCCCAAAATCGCAGGTAATCGGTGATGTGGTATGCATAAACATTCCGTAGCCGCGCGAACTCAGGTAAAACGGGATCGGTTTGTACATCGACTGCGTTTCTACTCCATTTGGATCGTGTGCCCAGAGCACTACTTTCTGGCCGTTTTTATCAAGCCGCGTAAACGACTCACCGCAGCCGAATATCTTTTCGTCGGGAGACATGCTGAATACCGCGGCCATACTACGCGAATAATCAGAAGCCCGTCGAACAAACGAAAAAGGCAAAGTAGGCGTAAATGAAGACCTCCCATCGGCAGCGCCACGCGTTTGCGTAAGAATTTTTCCATTTGCATCCCGAATCACGATCTTCCAGGGATTTTCATAGATCGTAACCGATCCGTGTACATTCGTGTATTCGTGGCCCCCATTAATTTTCTTATACTTCCAGGATGCGTCTTTAACAGGCTCGGTTACCAACATGAGCGAAGGCTCCGAAATGCGTACTTGCGCACTTGTATTAGCTCGAATTCGAATGGTGCGCGGAGCTGTAAACTCAACCGAAAACGGCAAAACGGGATCCTGTGCATATTCGATTGCAGGAAACTCATTGCTGTACGACCGTTTGTAGCTCAGCATGGAATTGTCAAAATTATGAGCAGAAAATGGCTCATGCCTTTTCCATTTGACTTTTCCCGTACCAGTTTCAGGATCAAATGCGGCCAGACTATCCGCAAAGAAAATAGTATTGGAAAAATCGCGGAAGTCTTCGCTGATATCGACGGGCTCGTTAACCAGTTTGGAGTGCTGGGCTATCACATTAAAGTTTACAAAAGCCAGGCACCAGACCGTAGTAAGCCATTTACCCGAAAGTATGATTTGACGCATTAGAAATATCAAAAGTTAGGCACCCGAATCAACGGGCCATGATTTGTTTTACAAGAGGAGTACCGTTTGTGCCGGTTAACCGGATGAGGTATGTTCCCGAAGAAAGTTGTTGATGAAGTGTAATTTGCTGCTGAGTTTTTTGAAGGTTTTTGGTAAAAATCCCTTTTCCATTCTGATCAATAATCTCGATCTTTTGAAATTCACGGTTACCCCATTTAACTGTAATATGGTCCCAGGTAGGGTTGGGAAAAACCAGTAGTTCTGAGGAAAGATCAGGTTCGATACCAAGTATTTCTCCCCCATTTTTCAAAACAACCGAAGTTAGCGACATCGCAGGAAGTAACAGATTGAGCACCTTCCCATTTACGGTCACATCCGACTTTTTTAATGCATTCCGGGTATCCGAATAAAAAGTCTCGGCGGAAGGCAAACCCGATAATATATACGCCACCGTCTTTTCCTGGCTGGGTAAAAAGTTACTGAAACTGACATTCACCGTCTGACTTTGGTCCGGCGATCGGTTCACTAAAACCACTGTCAGTGAATCTTTTGCGGCATTCAGAGTTGGATAGGCAGAAACCAGGGTCTCATTGGCAGACGTGGCTTTTACTGAATGCGTTTGATTATACCGGGTCATCAGATGCAATACTTCCCACATGCCCGTCTTCCAGCTCCACGGGGTAAAGATCTCGACGCCGTTTTTCATAAACTCGCCCATGGTCGAGGCGTACCACACTGCTGCGACGGAGGGCGATATACTGTCGTCAATGCCGGTTTCGGTAAGCCCGAGTGTCACGCCGTGTTCAGCGCCCATATATTGGTTCAGCCAATCATTGCAGCGGCCGAAAACGTATTCTTTAGTGATGCTGTTGTCGTAGCCGCCATTGATGGTTTTGACGCCGTTTGCTTCGGGGAAATTGTAATTTCTGTCAAAAAATACCCGGTGTAACTGTACTACTTCCTCCGTTTTTTTTGTGGACGGATAAAAATGAATATCAAGTACATCCAGTAACCTAACTCCGCTTTTCTGCTGTTCCTCGGCCAGGGTTTTAATGAAATATTCCAGCCAAGGATATGTTTTCCCATTTTCCGTAATGGTCTTTCCGTCCCAGTTGTACCATTGCCACTCATTAGCCGTAACCGGACCTACCAATTTGATATCCGGGTATTTGGCCCGTGCTTTTTTGGCCAGCGTAATGTATCGCTGCATAAATTCCTGCGGAGAAATTTGCGTGGGCATCACGTCATCATGCGTCCCCGACCAGATTTCCGGCTCGTTATCCATATTCCAGTAACGGATACTTTCCCGCTTTAAACCGGCTCCATTTGCCTCAAACCAATGATCGAGAATAGCTACGGACGAATCGGCGCCCCATTCTTCCAGGTAGAGATTGATGTCTCCTTCTTTTTTGGCTTTCGTGCCGGTCGCATTCGGTACTCCGTTTCCGGCGAGGTTCTGGTTTACACCTTCCCACCACCTGGATTGGTTGTATTGCCAATCCGCGAAGTTGGCTGCATTCGTTTTCGCCGCATAGCCCAGTAATGGGAACGCCCACATTCCCTGCGCATTAGGAAAATGCCTTTGCAATGTTTGCGCCGCCTGGTCCCAGTTATTGGTATACACATTGTTATACCAATCGGGATGACTTCCTAACTTTCTGCGCCAGTTGTATTTGCTGGAATTATTCCCGCCACTTTCTCTGAAAAACCTAACACCCGCATCACGTAATCTTACCAGATCTTCTTCCGGCAACGTCCAGTTTGGATCGGTGGAAGAAAAGGAATTATTACGTCCGTACAAATAAGGAGAGATTTCCCTGATCTCCGCATTCGCATCGATCTCGATGGCCACCTGCGCAAATGCAAATGGCGATAAACCGAACAGAGAAGATAATACCACCGCCCCTCTCAGGGCGGCTAGTATATTTTTGATCATAGGTTATTTCTTCACGATCCTGAAGTTATCCACGCTGCCGTTGAAAGAGGCGATCACTACATCAGGTGTGTTAAAAGATACTTTTAGATCGGTCACTTTGGAAACGTCGGCAATCGTCGAGCCGGCTGCGTTCTTGAATTCCGTAAGTTCGATCACGGCTGTGCTCCATCCGCTTGTCTGGTAACCGGTGGCCGCGTAAACCGTGGAGTTCCAGGGCTGAAATGCGTAAGTATATTCACTTCCTGCGGCAGTAATGGTGATATCGTACTTGCCTGCTTTCCAGGGTTCTGCGATATTATGTTCAAATTTAAACTGCCTGTCTGCCGCCGCTCCCGCTGCAAGTTTGAAATCGAATGAGCAGGTAGAGAATACCCAGCCGTCGTTATAGCCGGTAGCAGGCAGCTTGGTGTCTTTGATCCTTGAATATTTGCCCGAAATAGCACCCGCATCGGTAGCTGCAACAATAGGCGCACCGCCCCAGCAAACTTCTGATCCCCAGCTGGTAGTAGGCACATCGAAATTGACCATATGCCCGTCAGAACCATTTACCTGATAAGAAGTTTTGGCAGTCCCGAATTCTCCTTCCACGGTAATATTTCCAACTGCGGCCGTGGCTGGCATTTTCGCGGTGATTTGTTTCACCGTACTGCTCACGACCTGCAAAGTGGTTGCTCCCAGCTTCACCGATTTGATATTATAGAAATAATCTCCGTTGATCAGAACAGTGCCATTTGGCTTTACAAATTCAGAATACAAACCGGAAATAACCGGCTTTGGCGCACTTAGTACAAAATCGTAGGTAGTTTCTCCACCTTTGGTCACCACTTTGATTTTGCTGGAAACAGCCGGATCAACGGCTTTCGTAGGGGCATTTGCCGGAATCGTAATCACGATATTCGAATTGCTACCTAGCGCGGAATTGAAATCGGCTTCAAAATCATTGAAATACACCTTCAAAACACTCGAAAGGTTTTGTCCCTGGATTACGACCAGACTGCCCGGCTCCGCAGCACTCAGCGAGCTATCGGCCTTCGTAGGATCCAGCAAACGCACATTACTGATCGTCGGCGCGCCTTCGACATCGTCGTTATTACAGCTCTGGAAAGAGAGCAGCATTCCCGCCGCGAGCATCAGTCCCAGAACTGGCTTGTATATATGTTTTAAATTCATTGTTAAATCGATTAGAGGTTAGTCAACTAATTTGCTGAAATCAAAAGCAACCGGCTCATTTTTCAAAGACGGCGCATTCACGATCTCGGCCTCAGGAAAAGGCAGGTAAAGCGTTGCGGCCGACAATGGATAATACTCTGCCGGTGAATAGGTTACCGTGTATTTTCTCGGATTAGTCGAACCTGGTACGTAGCTCATCGTATAGTTTTCCTTGTGCTGTGCAGCAGTAAATGCGATTGCTTTTGCCGGGTTGAAATAATACCAGCGTACCACCTCGTTCCAAGAGTTACCTTCAAAAACAGTTTCAATCCTTCTCTCTTTGAAAATATCTTCGAAAGTCAGCGACGTTTTGTTAGGCATACCTGCCCTTTTCCGCACTGCATTGAAATATTCGAGGGCTTTCGGATCGGATGTTGCTGCACTGTTACCAAGTACTGCGTCTGCGTAGATCAGGTAAACTTCCGCCAGCCGCAGCATGTAGGAATTGATGTTGGCAGACATAAATCCACCCAGGCCGCCATTGTCCGCAGGCGAGCCGATGATGTATTTTTTGATCGCTGACAATGCCTCCGGTCTTGTATATTTCAGCCCACCATTAGCTTTTCTTATGTTCGGGTACACATCCCCATCGAACATGCCAATTGCTTTTCTACGCAATGAGTCAGCAGGATTTTCAGTAAAATATTTTACCAAATCAGCCGATACACCTTGCGCGGCACCCCAGCCATCTCCCGTACCCGTGATGTTGGCATCGTAGGCAAAGTAAGCCTGAAAGGAGTTGTTTACACCCCAGGGATTGCTGACCGGCATCCATTGCAGCGAGAACAAGCTTTCAGAATTGTTTTTAGAACTATTATGATTTGCACTCTCAAACAACTCAGCGTAGGTAGGGGCCAATGAAAGTCCACTCTTCGTGATCACACTTTCCGCATAATATTTCGCACTGTCCAGGTCGGACTGGCTGCGTGTACCGTTTTGGTTCAACCCCGAGCGCATCAGGTACATACGTGCCAGCATTCCCTCCGCGGAATACTTGGTCACACGCCCCTGTTCGGCAGTGGCCGGCAGACTAGCCGCTGCGAAACGGTAATCCTGGATCACCAGTTTCCAGATGTCTTCAATTTTGTTCCGCATCGGCGGCTCATTGATTTGCGCCACATTATCATATACGATCGGCACGGCGCCCCAGTTTGTCACCAGGTAATAGTAGGCAGTAGCACGCATGAACTTGCATTCACCCAATCCCTGTGCTTTCACAGCCGCCGAAGCAGTGCTCCCCGTCGCTTCGTTGATCGCTTTATAGGCATTGTTGCTTTGCGCGATGATCTTGTAAAACGATTTGTATCCCGGTAAAAGAGTACCCACATCGGTCGAGGAAATCGCGTGCTTGATGTACGCAGTACGGTCGTTGGAGTTCAGGTTTCCGGCACGGGCTTCCTGGAAAGCCATATTGGCCTTGTCGTTGAAGTCAAACCAGACAATGTTATACAAAGGCGCCGTTCCGGCCAGGATCTCTCCATCGGTTTTGTAAAAATTACCCGAGGTAAGTGCGTCCAGCGGCGGACGGTCCAGGAAATCTTCGCCGCATCCCTGAAGGAGCGTTAATGCCCCGATCGCCGCAATGAGTTTCAATTTGAATTGCATATAGAATATTTTTAAAATCTTGATATTGAATCAGTTGTCCGGTTTTATTAAAAATCAGCAAGCAGACCAAATGAATACATGCGCACAGAAGGATAGCGGCCTGTATCGATGCCCGCCATAACGGTACCTCCGTAGTTGACCATACCAACTTCGGGATCGTATCCTTTGTATTTGGTAATCGTGAAAAGGTTCTGCGCGCCTACCGATGCTTTCAACCCTCTGATAAAGAAATCTTTCAGGATCGTTTTAGGGAAGTTGTAGCTGATCGTAATGTTTTTCAGACGCACATAGCTTCCGTCTTCGATGAAATTGGAGTTCATCCGGTTATTGCCATTAGGATCCCCCGGCGCGATGCGCGGAATCGTGTGACCAGGATTGGTGAGCGTTACAGATTCCGCATCCGCCACATTGTAGCTGCTCGGTCTTGCATAGTTAGCCACAGACGACCATTGGTTACCAAAAACCCCTCCATTACCCGGAATTTCAGCCCGGTAACGTGGATAGTTCAGAAGATCGTTTTTGAAGCTTCCGGTCAGGAATGCATTCAGTTCGAAATTCCTGTAAGTCATATTGTTGTTAAATCCGAGGGTGAATTTCGGCCAGGGATTTCCGATCACCGTCCGGTCTTCTGCATCGATTACGCCGTCTTCGTTCAGGTCACGGAACTTGGTGTCCCCTACCCAGCTTCCTGTCGCAGGATTGATCGTCAGCTCGTTGTTGGAAGTCTGGATCGCGTGGTTTTTGATATCATTGGCATCCTGGAACAAGCCCTCGGCAATATATCCCGTGATCATACTCGCCGGCTGACCTACTTCCGTTCTGAAACCTACCGAAGTTGCATTCCAGACCGGCGTGATCGGGTTCAACAGCGAGGTTACTTTGTTACGGTCAAAGGAAAGGTTCAGACCTGTTTTCCAGTAAAATCCGCCTTTATCGATGTTTACGGTATTCAATGTAATACCCACACCACGGTTTTTCATAGATCCTGCATTTACTGCCGGCCAGCTCAGATATCCCGGTGAGTAAGCAATGTCACCTCCATATGTGAATGGATAAGAGTTTACAGTAATGAGGCTTGTGATATTCTTGATATATCCATCCACGATTAATTCCACGCGGTTGCTGAACATGTGCAGGTCAAGACCTCCATTGATCACGTCATCCTTTTCCCAGGTCAGGAACTCATTGGCAAAGTTGGATGCCAGAAAACCTGTTCCCCAGCCTGTCGGTACAGTCTGTAATGTGGAGAAAATGGCATTTCCACCGCTTCCCTGATTACCCGAACGACCGATCTCAAACCGTAGTTTCAGGTCATTGATGGCATTCACACTTTTAAGGAATGGCTCCTCAGAAACCCGCCAGGCCACCGATACAGCCGGGAAGTTACCCCAGCGACGACCCTGGCGAAATGCGGAAGAACCGTCCATCCGGTACGTTCCCTGTAAAAAGTAACGCTCATTAAAACTATAATTCAAACGGGCAAAGTACGATTCGCGTGAGCCTGCGCCTTTTCCGCTGTTGTTGCTGACATTGGAAATCACGGATGCATCACCGCCGGACAATTCTTCGATCGTGTTGGTAATGAATTTCTTTCTGGTCGCGGTTACAGACTCGTACGTGTATTCCTGCGCCTCGTGGCCCGCCATGATATTGAACGCATGTTTGTCAAGTTTCAGGTCATAGGTAAGGCGGCTGTGCAAGCTCCACCAGTTGTTGGTATTCACGGATCTTGTTGAAGTAGCTGCATCCTGCGACACGACGAAACCGCCGATGGTATAGGAAGGGTGAAATGAATAGTATTTCAAAAATTCAGCACTTCCATTCGCTTCTGTATGCCACGTCAGGTTTTTCGCCAGCTTTACGTCTGCAAACAAGCTTCCAAGAATCGACGTTCTGCGGTTATAATCATTGTAGATCCGGGAGATCATGACCGGGTTTGTAAACTGGAACTGCGTGGTGGTAGGCCCGCCCCAGCTTCCGTCGGGGTTGGTAACCGGTACACTCGGGTTTTGATCCAATGCAAGCTGAATAATGCCTCCATTATTGGTATTGACCTTTTCTTCGGTAATACCGACACTCATATTAGCCCCGATTTTCAACCAGCTGCGGGTTTGGTTTTCAAGGTTCAAACGTCCATTATAACGTTTGAATCCCGATCCTTCCACAATCCCTTTCTGATTGAAATATTCTCCAGATAAATAGTAGGTCGACTTCTCTGTACCGCCGCTCAGCCCTATCGAGTATTTTTGTAAGGTTGTCGGGCGGAAAAGTGCGCTTTGCCAGTCGGTTCCGTTTCCTAATACCGAAGGATCGGCAAATTGCGGCTCCGTGGCAGTAGAGCCCACCGCCTGGGCTTCGTTTCTGAACTGCGCATATTCACGCAAGTTCATTACGTCAATGTGTTTTGGCTCAGCTTGTATGGTAACCAAGGAGTTGAATGTCACTTTGGCTTCACCTGCTTTTCCGCGTTTTGTAGTGATCATCACTACCCCGTTTGCACCCACCGCACCATAAATCGCTGTGGCTGACGGCCCCTGCAACACGTTGATCGTCTCGATGTCATCGGGGTTAATGCTCGACAGGATATTAGAAAAACCGGTCGGACGGTTGTTGGGATCGTCACGCATGTTATCCGGCTTGATCTGCACACCGTCGATTACATATAAAGGCTGCGTTGTTCCTGTCAATGAACTCAACCCGCGTATTACCACAGAAGGTGCGGCACCCGGCTGTCCGGAGTTTTGCTGCACCATTACGTTGGCGGCACGTCCCTGCAAGCCTTGTTCCAGAGATGTGTTAATGGTTTTACTCAAATCTTTTCCCGACACGGTCACCTGCGAACTGGATACGTCGGTCTTTTTCATTTCACCGTAACCCACTACCACCACCTCATTCAGACTAGCGATGCTCTCTTTCAACCTCACCTCGATCTTGGTACGGTTCCCCACAGGAATCTCCTGCGACTCGTAACCGATAAAGGAAAAAACGAGCGTATTTCCCGAAGCCGCCTCGATCGAAAACTCTCCTTTTGTGTTGGTAGTCGTACCATTGGAAGTCCCTTTCACCACCACACTCGCGCCCGGAATGCCATCGCCAAGCTCGTCGCCAACGACTACGCCGGTCACTGTTTTTTTAGCATCCGCCTGGGCCATTACGCCCGGGGCAGCACACACGACTCCCAGTAGAATGAGGAGGGGTTGTAACCATGCCGACAGAGCACGTAAGCTTCGCCCCGACTGCCTTTTTTTGTACACGTTTTGTTGCATGTTGTTTTGTTTTAATATGCTTGTTTGTCCACTTCGATTTAGACATTTCCGCGATCGTTGCGGACGACGTCTTGTTTAGCACAAATCGAATGAATAGTTGGACAAATGTGACCGATTAAAACCTTCGGCGGGGGATTCAAATGTTTACATTAGGGGGATCATTTGTAAACATTGAGGTATATTTTATACTTTTTTCGTCATTTATCACAGTTTTAACCCCGACAAACAACAAAAAAAGCCGTAGTATACAAGGTGTATATCTCCGACCCTTTTTAAAGTATCAGATCATTCAATTGCACTATTCCGATCCGATAGGATTTTTAACTTTACTTAAATGACATTTTCGTGGCGCTGGAAATACAGAATTTAATGTTCCTCAACACTTTGCCGGCGATACTCGGTAGGCAGTTTCTGGTATTCATCTTTAAACAATCTGGCAAAGTACTTGGGGTTGTTAAACCCGATCTGATAGGCAATTTCCGACACCGAAAGCTGGCTTTTCAAAAGCAGGTCTGCACCTCTTTTCAGACGGATGATACGGATAAATTCAATAGGCGTTTTCCCCGTCAGCGAGCTGATCTTTTTATACAGGTACATCCGGCTCATCGACATCGCCTCGCTCAGTTCCTCGACGGTGTATTCCGCATTGGCAATGTTCTCCTCAACAACCTTTATTGCTTTTTTAATGAATTCTTCATCCAGCGAACGGATCGCCACTTCACTCGGCCGCACCTCGATGTGCTGCTGAAATTGCTTCTGGAAAAGCTCGCGCTGCAAGATCAGATTGGCGATCCGGACCTGTAAAATATCCAGCCGGAACGGTTTCGTCACATATGCATCTGCGCCGGTCTGGTAACCTTGCAATTGCTGTTCCTCCTCTGCCCGGGCTGTCAGCAATACTACGGGAATATGCGAAATCCGACGATCGGTCTTAATGGTTCTGCAAAGCTCAATTCCATCCATTTCCGGCATCATTACATCGCTCACGATCAGGTCAGGGATGGTTTCCAGGGTTATTTCAAGTCCCGCTCTTCCATTTGCCGCTTCCAGGATCCGGTACTCCTGCGACAGTACCTCTTTGAGATAATCCCTGAACTCATCATTATCCTCCACGAGCAGCACCAGCGGCTTTTCTTTCAATGCTATTTCTTTCGGCAGATCCAATGCGATCGTTTCTTCGGGAACAACAGCCTCCACAGGTTCTGCAGGCGCCACTCTTGGGGCTGTCTCGCGGAGAGGCAGCGATATCGTGAAAGTACTTCCGCTACCTACATAACTTTCGAGATCAATCGCGCCACTATGCATTTTGACAAATTCCGTGGCTATGGAAAGGCCGATCCCGCTACCCTGGTTGATGATGTGATCCGGCAACGGATGCTGGTAAAACCGGTCGAAAATCTTCTGCTGCGCCTCGGGCGGAATTCCTATACCTGAATCCTCTACTTTGATTTCAAGAAATTCCTCCATTTCATCACTGCTGATGATCTGCAACTTCACCGACACCTGCCCATTCTCAGGCGTAAACTTAAATGCATTGGACAGCAGGTTATACATGATTTTGGAGAGCTTATCCTGATCAAAATCAGCATAACGCGATTTTACGTCGCTTTCAAAATGATAGCGGATACGTTTGTGCGCCGACAGGTCCGAAAAGGTATGGGCGATCTCCCGGACAAACTGAATAATATCCCCTCGCTCAGGCCTGAACTGTGCTTCCTCAACTTCCAGCTTCTTGAAATCCAGTATCTGCGTAACCAGGTTAAGCAAACGTTTCGCATTGCGGTGCACAAGTGAAAGCTGTTTGTGAACTGCATGTTCCGCCCGGATATTTTTAAGCAAATTTTCCAGAGGCGTAAGCATCAGGGTCAGCGGCGTGCGGAATTCGTGACTTACATTGGTAAAGAACCGGATCTTCATCAGATCGAGCTCATGCATTTGCTGAGCATGCATTCGTTCCTGTTCAAGCCTGAAATTCATTCTTTCCCGCTCGACCAGCACCCACCGCGCAACCGCCAGCGCACCTATTACCAGCAATGCATAGACAAAATACGCCCACGAAGTGCGCCAGAATGGTGGCAAAACTTGAAGTGCCAGCCTTCGCTCCGTGGATACGCCGCCCTCCTTCATTCTCACCTTAAAAACATACGTCCCAGGGTCAAGATTGGTATACGTTACTTTCCGGGTTTCGTCAGCCTCGAACCATTGGTTGTTAAAACCTTCCAACGTATATATATAATGGTTTTTTTCGGGGTTCAGAAAATTCAATGCGGCGAACTCAATAGTGAACACATTCTGGTTGTATTTCAAAACAATGCGCTCGGTCTGCGTGATCGACTTTTTCAATACCTCTTCTCCGTCAGCCAGCTCTCCCGGTAGGATACTTTTATTGAATATCTGAAAATCAGTCAGCACAACCTGCGCCTTCACTGGCTCGCTGCTGATCTGCGAAGGATCAAAAATTGAAAATCCATTGGCGCCGCCGAAAGTCAGTTCTCCGGTACGAAGTCGCTGCGCCGCGTTCTCATTGAAACCTCTGCCTTGCAAACCGTCGATTTCATTGTAAGTATTGACACTGAACCTGGCAGGTATTGTGCCTGTTCTTTTAGTTACTTTGAAATTCACCAATCCTTTCGGCGTTCCGAGCCAAAGATTTTGCAGGTTATCTACCACAATGGTCAGAATGGAGTTATCCGGAAGACCATCTTTTGTATCGTATGAAACAAATGCATTCCCGTTTCTGTCAAAGCGATTAAGGCCTTCAATGGTCCCCACCCAAATATTTCCGAGACTATCCCGTGCCAGCGAAGTAACACCGTCGCTGCTCAGCCCCAGGGTGTCGCCTTCCGTGTGCATATAATGCACAAATTTGCCTGTACTATGTTTCAGCACATCGATCCCGTTGGCAGTTCCGACCCACAAATCACCATTTTTATCTTCCAGTAATGCAGAAATGTAGTCAGATCTTACAGAATTGGGGGCGAGCCGGCGGTAATGCCGGAATGTCTTTTTATTTCGGTCGAATAAATCCAGTCCGTCCGCCAAAGTGCCCACCCAAAGGCGTCTCTTGGAATCTTCAAAAATCTCCCACACCCGATCGTCGACCAGACTGGTGGAGTCGGCGGGATTGTGCAGGTAGCGGGTAAAAGTCTTTCCGTCGAAACTATTGAGCCCCCCAAAGTAGGTACCAATCCAAAGTACTTCCTCCCGATCCAGGAACATGCTCACGATCACATTGTTGCTCAGACTATTTGGATTTCCGGGGATGTTTTTAAACTGCCTGAATCGATTATTGGTCCGGTCGTAATGGATCAACCCGCCTCCGTTGGTACCCAGCCAGATGTTCCCGTTTTTATCCTCTGCAAAAACGTTTACATCCTCAAAAGGCAAGCTGCCCGCCTCGGCAGGAAGATGCCGAATGAGCGAGAATTTGAAAATATCTTTATGGTAATTGCAGAAACCTTTTTTGAAAGTTCCTGCCCAGATCATGCCCGTTGCATCTTTATAAAGGCTCAGTATGCTATTCTGACTGATGGTGCGGGGATCATTCGCATTGGAAAGTAACGTAGAAACTTCCCTCGTTTTTTTATCCAGAATATTAATGCCACCGTGATCCGTCCCGATCCAAATCTTCCCCCCGGGCCCTTCGATGATCGCACTTACTGCATTGTTGCTCAGCTTGAAATGCGGCCCGGCGGTACTTGCCGACAGAAGCTGATTTTGTTTTAAATCAAAATAAAATGCGCCCAGTACGGCTTTAACAATGTATACCCACGGCTGACCTTCATGATCAATAAAAACCCGGTGATTGAGCGATTTACCAAGCTTTTTGTCCCGTAATAAAGTACTTTGAAAACCCGTCTGATTGGTACGGGCATCAATGCGAAGCAGCAAACCATCGTCGCAAACTACCCAGAGATTACCCTGCATGTCTTCGGTAAAATCTGCGATAACCGGGCTGATTGTGTTCCGTGATCGTTTAAATGCAACAGATCCGACTTTGAGCAGCTTTTTAGAAGCAGTCAGGAATTTTACCAAACCCAGTTTGTTGTGATTGATCCAGTAATCCCCCGATTTTGTTTTGAAAATCCTGCCAAAATCTGCATCGGGAAGTCCGAGACGCCTGGCTGCTTTGCCGGAATTGCGGTCAATGCTTTCGGTGAATGGATCGTAAATGTTGAATCCCTGCTTCGTATTGACCCAGATATACCCCTCGGGATCTTCGAAAATCGACTCGATGTGGTGATCCGAAATGCTGGTTGAATCGGCAGGATCGTGCTTGAAAATCCTAAATGAATAGCCATCGAACCGGTTAAGGCCGCCGGCGGTACCTACCCAGACAAACCCCCGGCTATCTTTGAAAAAACAATTGACCTGATTGTGGGATAGTCCTTTTTCTGCATTATAGCGAGAGAATTGGTAGTCGTTCGACTGAGCCACACCTATTCTCACCCATCCTATTACACTGGCCAGTACTAAACAGCAAACCAAAAACCATCTTCGCATGAATGAACCGCAGTCATTACTATTAGTTAAAAGTAAACTTGTTTTTGATTAAAATCTTGCCTGATTAAGATATTTATCTTGCATATATTCGAAGGAATCTGCTATCATTTCTTCCAGCACACCTTTATCCACGTCGCTCAGCTTTTTAATGTAAACGCACCCTTTACCAAGTGTATGTTTCCCGAATTTCGCCAGCAATTCTTCCTTCGAAGTGAAATTAGTCGCCATGTAAAGTGTAATTGCATTACTTCGTGGTGAAAACCCGATCAACGGAGCGTCGCCTTCATGTCCACTTTCATACTTATAATGGTAGCTTCCAAATCCCACAATGCCCGGGCCCCACATTTTTGGCTCCTTTCCCGTACATTTCCTCATCATCTCAATGATCTCAAAACTATCGCGCCGCTTAATTTCGTTCGGGACAGCATTGATAAAGTCGGTCACACTTCCGGTTGTTTCGGTTGTTTTATTTTGGGCCATCGACTGTAATGATTAAGTAGTTATGACAAAAGCAAGTTTCAAGCAACTTTACTGATATAGAAATAATTCTATAAACATGTAGCTAATGTACTTAGCGCACCCTTGGCTCTTTAAAATATATTATTTAATGGCATAACATTTTAATTGATTTTAGTAACGTTCTAAAATCTTCAAATTCAATGGTTACGTTAAACTTTGTAAAAGACGACTGGGTGAAGGAAAAGAACGGATCGAGAACAATGAGGGTAGACGAGTACCAAATTGTGGAGACCGTTACTTACGCAAACGGCAATTTATCGATGCCCATAATCAAACGGGCGTATAGTGGTAAAGTTTGGTGCACCTGGATTAATGAAAACAAGGCTGTGGTTACCCAGCCTTTTTGGGAATATGAGCTTGAAGCAGCCATTCCCGAAGCAAGTCAGGGTTGAGATATCCTGACGCAGGTACCGCACACACCCCTTGAAATTTTGACATCCATACACATGTTTACAAAAAAGCCCGGACTAACCGGGTTTTTTCATGCATATTCCTCTCATTTTCGGCATAGTCGCCGGATCAAGGCTGAGTATTTGACGATGTCGTATCGCCTGTTTCAGCAGTTCCTTTTCTATCTTTACGTCTGTTCATCCCATCTTTTTTCCGATCTGCTGAGGGAGTTACAGAGTCATGTATAACTGCCCCGGAACTTCTTTGTCCTTTAATCAACGTATCTTCAGACGGGGTTTGGGGTGATCTGGTAGGTGACTGCGGTGAGTTGAAATCGACTTTCTTATCATCCGTAGTTGCAGGTACGGGCGTTTGTTGTGTAGACGTTTGTGGCACCTGCTGACTTGCCGTAGCAGGGGCTGTTTGTGCAAATGCCGCACTTGTCGCAGCAAGACAAACTAAAATCAGAGTCGCTTTTAATTTTCTCATTTCAGTTTAATTTTAGTTGATGAAATCCTGATAATCGGGTTTTAATACTACTAAAACTATTCCAGAAGCAGAAAATCAAAATTTCCCAAAGGACTGATAATGAGATTGTTTTGAATTATTGAAGTTTTATTTTTAAGATAAAAGCCCGTTGATAGTTCAAGAACGATGGTTATCCACACTATGCGGTAGTGATTACCCAAAAGGGTTAAGTTTTGAACTTCATCAAAAAGAAATAACATGGATAACTAAGATCGAAATATTTCGATGCCATCCCTCCACAGCAATCCATTCCAAATGGAGTTAAGCTCAATTCGAATTTAAAATGTATAAAATTCGTAATTGATTTGCCAAGTAATTTCATGTCCGGGCTGAACTGAAAGTTTGATATACGGTTCTGGGCAAGAGGTTGTCGGGCAGGCCCAGTACACCAGCTTTTCGAGTGGATGATCCCCGTTAATCCGAACACCAGCGCGCGTTTTTGTATTTTCAATCCGGATATCATAGTCTTTTGAAGTTGGCCCAAATCCCTGCAAACCAGCACTAAAAACCTGATCTCCCTTTGTCACTTCCCGACTGTAACTCAATGTCTTCTCTTTTGCATGAATAATAGTCCCAAACCCTCTGCCCTCGCCAGTAACTTCAAAGGGAAAAACTATGCGGATATTTTCATTCGACGGTTCATTGTCGATCATGAAAAAGTTGTGATTGTAGGTACTTGTTGAAATCGCTTTTGTTCCGGTGTTTTTGAGACTGTGCTCCAAAACCAGCTCGGGTTTGCCTTTTGCCAGTTTTAATACCTTTTTATAAATATATGAGTAGCCCATTTCGTCTTTTAATAAATGGGTAAATTCAACCTGATCTTTTCCGGGCTTAACTGTCCATTTGCCCCCGTTTTTCACCGGATAATTGGTGGCGAAAGAATATTTCTTATCGTCCGGTTTTACTAAAACCCCCACTCCTATTTTCACAAATGACTCGCCGGGCTTTGCTTCATCGAAATTTAGAGGTGTAAATTCTTCAACCGGGCCCATGATCGCATCATGCAGTTCCGGATCGTAAGGTGCCTGGTTCCATTCGCCAAAATAGGAATGGCCCTTGTATTCCAGGCTCGCCATTACGCCCGCCCAGTCGAACCGCGCACCTCTGTAATAGCCATTTGAAGAATCGGGCAAAAGCAATTTCGCTTTGATTATTCCATTCGAAATTTCAGTCGCGGGAAAATCCGCAAGCCGGAATGCACTGATGCACAGACTGATTAAAGCAAAAATCAATAGAGCGTTCTTTTTCATTTAGGCATTCAAGTTTAGATGAGGCTGGACAAGCCGAAGAATGTATTTAAACAAAAACAGTAAGGTAAAATGCGTATCACATTTTCACCTTACTGTCTGTTTATTTGTCTCAATCGTTTTAAGAAATCCCTTTAAACGCTTCTTCGTTTATAAAAGGCTGATTACGTAAACGTTGCTTTGTCGCTTTGTAAAATGCATTAGCTGCCGCACCTCCGGCAGGCGGCAATGCAGGTTCTCCAAGGCCAGTTGGCGAAATTCCATTGTCCACAAAGTGGACATCTACCTCAGGAATTTCACTCATTCGGATCAGGCGAAAGCCATTGAAATTGGTTTGGTCGGGAGCTCCGTCTTTGAAAGTCATATTTCCATACGTGGCGTGACCAATTCCATCCACAACACCTCCCCGAACCTGCTGTAATGAACCACTTTTGTTAATTACAATTCCGCAGTCAACAGCTGCAATGACGTTTTTCAGTACAGGTTTACCTTTTTCCATTTTCACCTCGCCCACCTGCGCAACGTAGGACCGGTGAGAGAAATACACGCTAAATCCTTGATAAACATCCTTCTTTTTTCCCCAGTTACTTTTTTCGGCTGCCAGTTTGATCACAGCAATCATCCGATCTATATCATATTTTACTTCCCCGGCAGGTGCTTTTTTAGCTTTCTCCAGAAGTTCCAGCCGGAATTCGATCGGATCTTTGCCGGCGGCTTCGGCAACCTCATCTATAAAGGATTGCTCAGCGTACGCCAGGAAATTCGTAATCGGGGCTCGCCACGGACCAGTGGTAATGGGAGATTTGTGCTCAACTGAATCGATCAGAAGGTTATCTACGGAGCCGGAAGGGAAGTTATCCTCGCGGGTAGAGTTACCGGAATTCATGCCCACGCCTCGCAATTTGTACCCGATCAATGTACCGCTTTTATCCAGCGCAGCCTCAAATCGGTACCGTACAGCCGGGCGATAAATACCTCCTGCCATATCGTCTTCTCGTGTCCAGATCACTTTGACCGGCGCCTTCATCAGCTTGGATACATGGGCCGCCTCGATCACAAAATCAGCAGCCAGCCTTCTTCCAAAACCGCCACCCTGCCTTGTAATCTCAACGGTGATCTTTTCGGGTGCTATACCTGTAATTTTTGCAACTTCTGTACGGGCACGGTCCGGGGTTTGTGTTGGCCCCACCAGTTCAACGCCGTCCTCGCGAACGTGAGCGAAGAAATTCATTGGTTCCAATGGGCTGTGAGGAAGAAATGGGCATTGATATTCAGCCTTAATCACCTTTGCGGCATTTTTAAAAGCTGCTTCAACATCGCCATCTTTTCGGCGCACCGTAGCTTCTCCACCATCCATTAACTGAGAAAAAATCCGGTTATGGTCTGCTGAACTTTCCAGATCTGCAATTTTCTCATATTCGATTTTCAACAAGTCTTTGGCCTTTTTAACCTGCCAGGTAGATTTCCCCACCACTGCGACGCTGTTATCAAATGTTACGACGTCGACAATGCCCGGCATCGCTTTCGCTGCGTCGGAATTAACAGACTTCAGTTTCAGTCCAAATGCTTTCGGTCGTTGGATCAATGCGAACAGCATTCCTTCGCGATAAAAATCAAGGCCGAAGAGAGGTTTGCCGGTAGCTATATTTTTATTATCAACATTTCGGATCGATTGTCCGATCAGTTTGAAATTCTTTTCATTCTTTAATGTGATTTCGGTCGGCGCTTTAAGCTTGGAGGCTGCATCAGCAAGTTGACCGTACGATAGCGATTTTCCGGAAGTTTTATGAATAACCTTGCTGTTCTCCGTACTGCATTCGGCTATCGGCACTTTCCAGGTTGTTGCGGCGGCTTCCACCAATAAATACCTGGCTGTCGCCCCTGCTTTTCTCAAACGTTCCCAGGAATGCGGCACGGCTCCGCTACCACCTGTAACCTGTCTTTCAAAAATAGTTGTATCAAGATTGCCCTGAACCGTTTTCACAAGTTTCCAATCGGCGTCCAGTTCTTCCGCGACTACCATGGGAAAGGCAGTCTTAATTCCCTGGCCAATCTCTGGATTTGGAGAGATGATAGTGATACTATTGTCGGTTCCGATCGAGAGGTAACTATTGAACTTAATTAGCCCTGCAGCGATGTCCTTTGCATCCACTACAACTGGTAATGCATTTGAATTAGACCAATTGAAGCCTAAAAACAATCCACCACCTGCTGTCGCTGCGATCTTCATGAAATCGCGCCTCGAAGTTTGATTCAATGTTTTCATGGTCAGTTGGTTTTTGAGGCTGCTACTTTCACTGCTTCTTTAATGCGATGGTAAGTACCACAGCGGCAAATATTGGCGCTCATCGTCGAAACGATCTCCTCGTCGGTAGGCTTGGGTTTTTCTTTTAATAATGCGGCCGCGGTCATAATCTGCCCGGCCTGGCAGTACCCGCATTGGGCCACATCTACTTCGTCCCACGCCTTTTGAACCGGATGATCTCCCTTTTCCGATAATCCTTCGATTGTAGTCACTTTAGATTTCCCGACAGCTGAGACCGGTACAACACACGATCTTACAGCTTTCCCATCCAAATGAACGGTGCACGCACCGCACTGTGCAATACCGCATCCGTACTTGGTTCCTACCAAACCAAGGTTGTCCCGCAACACCCACAGTAACGGAGTGTCACTCTCCACATCTGCACTGAGCGTGCGGTTATTGATTGAAAGTTTGAATAAAGCCATGGTGAATGATTGAGAATTGAATTTGATGATCGTGTGTATGCACTTCTAAGGTAACGAATTTATCAAACTACTCTGACAATAAGCGGTTTAATTATGCTTCCCCACCGGGTCCGCCGAAGCTGATCGGAAAATTGAAGTTCGGTTCATTGTCCTGCGAACTTGGAATGGGACCATACTGATCCTCGTATTTATCAATATTGTCTTTTAATGCGGCAACCAAACGTTTCGCATGTTCAGGAGTTACGATTATGCGCGCTTTCACTTTTGCTCTGGGAACTCCTGGCATCAGGCGGATGAAATCAAGTATAAACTCGCTGTTTGAATGGGCGATCATTGCCAGATTGGAATAAACTCCTTCTGCCATTTCTTCGGACAACTCTACATTGATTTGCTGTTCGTTTTCTTTGTCTTCTTTCATTTGTTGGTTTTTTAAATAGCAGGGAGCCTAAATGACCGATTTAATAGTCGGGAAATTACTAAAAATAAACAGGATGGAAAAGCAAAGAGCCGGCACTGCAGATGCAGCCCGGCTCTTTTCATATACTATTCATTCTTACACTAACTCTCTCTTCTTACGTGATTGTTTGTCACGCGATTCAGTCAATGCATCGAACTCATCTTTAGATCCAACGATCAGACCTTCGTACTGACGCATACCTGTTCCGGCCGGGATAAGGTGACCAACGATCACGTTTTCTTTCAAGCCTTTCAGTTCATCGCGTTTTCCACGTACTGCCGCCTCGCTAAGTACTTTCGTTGTTTCCTGGAACGAAGCCGCAGAAACGAAACTTTCAGTACCTAATGAAGCTTGTGTGATACCCATCAAAGTAGGTTTCGCGACAGCTGCCTGTGCATCACGTGCAGTAACCAATTTCAAGTCACGACGTTTCAAGCTTGAATTCTCGTCACGCAGACGACGAACGGAAACGATCATACCTGGTTTCAGCGTCTCAGAGCTACCAGCATCTTCAACAACTTTCAGATCCAGGATCTTATCATTTTCTTCACGGAATACAACGCGGTCAACCGGCTGCATTTCGAGGAAGTTCGTGTCACCTGCATCAAGGATCTCCACTTTCTGCATCATCTGACGAACGATACATTCAATGTGTTTATCATTGATTTTTACACCTTGCAGACGGTAAACCTCCTGGATTTCATTCACAAGATATTCCTGAACCGCAGTTGGTCCTTTAATCGACAAGATATCAGCAGGAGTAATTGCTCCGTCCGAAAGTGGATCACCCGCTCTCACGAAGTCACCATCCTGAACCAGAATGTGTTTCGAAAGTGCCACCATATAGCGACGTTGGGTACCATCTCTTGACTCAATGTGAATCTCGCGGTTACCACGTTTTACACCACCATAGGAAACTACTCCGTCGATTTCTGAAACAGTAGCTGGGTTAGACGGGTTACGAGCTTCGAAAAGTTCAGTCACACGTGGCAGACCTCCTGTAATATCGCGTGTCTTACCAACTACACGAGGGATTTTTGCCAAAGGCTGACCTGCTTTAATCGCTACCCCATTTTTCACTACCAGACGAGCTCCAACCGGAAGGTTATATCCTTTTTCTGTCTGGTCTTTCAATAACGTGCTTTTACCTTTTACCACTAATGCAGGGTTTTTGGTTTTATCACGTGTTTCAATGATCACAGATTCCTGGAAACCAGTTTGCTCATCAAATTCTTCACGATATGTAATTCCTTCTTCAATCGCATCGAAAGAAACTGTTCCGGTGAATTCAGAAAGGATTACTGCGTGATATGGATCCCATGTACAGAGTTCTTGTCCTTTAAGAACCTTGTCGCCATCTTTTACTAAAAGGTGTGCACCATAAGGAACGTTGTTTGAGATCAGCAATTGGCCTGTTTCAGGGTTTGTAATTTTAACCTCTCCTGAACGTCCCATTACCACTGTTACGTCATCGCCTTCTGAATTAACAGACTGAACAAGACGAAGATCTTCAAAACCAATGACACCGTCGAATTTCGCCTTGATGTTTGCTTCAACAGAAATGTTAGAAGCGGTACCACCGACGTGGAATGTACGAAGTGTCAACTGCGTTCCTGGCTCACCGATTGACTGAGATGCAATTACACCCACAGCTTCCCCAATGTTAACCATATGCGCAGAAGCAAGTGAACGTCCGTAGCATTTCGCACAAACACCATTACGCGTTTCGCAAGTCAATACCGAACGAATTTCAACTGTTTCAATGCTCGTTTCGTCAATATAAGACGCGATTTCCTCAGTAATTTCCTGACCGGAAGCCAGGATCATTTCATTAGACAAAGGATCAAATACATCGTGAACACTTACACGACCTAAAATACGCTCAGAAAGTGGCTCAACGATATCTTCATTGTCTTTCAAAGCAGAAATTGCAATTCCACGAAGTGATCCGCAATCTGTTTCGATAACAACCACATCCTGCGCAACATCATGCAAACGACGTGTCAGGTAACCAGCATCAGCCGTTTTCAAGGCTGTATCGGCAAGACCTTTACGCGCACCGTGGGTTGAGATAAAGTATTCAAGAACGTCCAAACCTTCTTTAAAGTTAGAAAGGATCGGGTTCTCAATGATTTCACCTGCACCACCGGCGATGTTTTTCTGAGGCTTGGCCATAAGACCCCTCATTCCACCCAGCTGACGGATCTGCTCGCGCGAACCACGTGCACCTGAGTGCATCATCATATAAATTGAGTTAAATCCGCCTTGGTCAGTTTCCAATTGCTTCATCAACGTCTCTGTAATGCGTGAGTTAACACGTGTCCAGATATCAATAACTTGGTTATAACGCTCGTTTTCAGTGATAAGACCCATCAAGTAATTGCTCCAAACATTTTCCACGTCCAGTTTCGCTTGCTCGATCAGTTTCACTTTTTCGTCTGGCACCATTACGTCGTTCAATCCCATTGACAAACCGCCTTTGAAGGCCATTTGGAAACCAAGTTCTTTGATTTCATCCAGGAACTGCGCTGTACGGGCAACACCAGCCAGTTTGAATACAAGACCAATGATCTGCTGCAATTTTTTCTTAGTCAGCAACTCATTAATGTAACCAACTTCCTCAGGAACAGCCTGATTGAAAAGGATACGTCCTGCAACAGTGTCAATCAATTTTGTTTCAAATGTTCCGTCGTCATTACGAACACGCAGACGGCATTTGATATTAGCATGTTTTGAAACTTTGCCTTCGTTGATTGCAATGATCACTTCGTCAGGACCGTAGAAAATCATTCCTTCTCCAATAATCGGATAATGGTCTGTGCTCACGCGGCCTTTTGTAACATAATACAAACCCAAAACCATGTCTTGTGACGGAACCGTAATCGGTGCGCCATTCGCAGGGTTAAGGATGTTATGTGACGAAAGCATCAGCATTGAAGCTTCCAAAACGGCTTCCTGACCCAATGGCACGTGAACGGCCATCTGGTCACCGTCAAAGTCAGCGTTGAATGCAGTACAAACCAATGGGTGCAACTGAATCGCTTTTCCTTCAATCAGCTTAGGTTGGAATGCTTGAATACCCAACCTGTGCAATGTTGGAGCACGGTTAAGCAGAACAGGGTGTCCTTTCAAAACGTTTTCCAAGATATCCCAGATCACAGGATCTTTACGATCTACAATTTTCTTCGCTGATTTTACTGTTTTAACAATTCCACGTTCGATCAGCTTGCGAATGATAAACGGCTTGAATAATTCTGCCGCCATATCTTTTGGCAAACCGCATTCGTGCAATTTCAATTCAGGTCCAACGACAATAACCGAACGACCAGAATAATCGACACGCTTACCAAGCAAGTTTTGACGGAAACGTCCTTGCTTACCTTTCAGCATGTCAGAAAGTGATTTCAATGCACGGTTACCTTCTGAACGCACCGCGTTTACTTTACGGCTGTTATCGAAAAGCGAATCAACCGCTTCCTGCAACATCCGTTTTTCATTACGCAAGATCACCTCAGGTGCTTTAATCTCGATCAGACGCTTCAAACGGTTGTTCCGAATGATCACACGACGATAAAGGTCATTTAAATCGGAAGTCGCAAAACGACCACCATCCAAAGGCACAAGCGGACGAAGTTCTGGCGGAATAACCGGAACCATCTTGATCACCATCCACTCAGGACGGTTTTCAATGCGTGTATTTGCATCGCGGAATGCTTCTACAACTTTCAGACGCTTTAATGCTTCTGCTTTACGTTGCTGCGAAGTGTCCGTTGCTGCCTGGTGACGAAGTTCGTATGAAAGCTCATCCAGTTTGATCCGGTTCAAAAGCATTTCAAGCGCATCAGCACCCATTCTTGCGATAAACTTATTTGGATCCGTGTCCGGAAGCATTTGGTTTTCGCGAGGCAATTTGTCGATGATATCCAGATATTCATCTTCGGTCAAGAAATCAAGATAGCCAACGCCATCTTCTTCCTTGATACCAGCCTGAACAACTGCATATCGCTCGTAATAGATAATTTGATCCAATTTCTTGGTCGATAATCCCAACAGGTAACCGATTTTGTTCGGTAAGCTGCGGAAATACCAGATATGTGCAACAGGAACTACGAGTTCAATGTGACCCATACGCTCACGACGCACCTTTTTTTCAGTAACTTCTACGCCGCAACGGTCGCAGATGATTCCTTTGTAACGGATACGTTTGTATTTCCCACAATGACATTCCCAGTCCTTCACAGGTCCGAAGATTCTTTCGCAGAATAATCCGCCCATCTCCGGCTTGTAAGTCCGGTAGTTGATGGTTTCAGGCTGGGTTACTTCACCGAATGAGCTCTCAAGGATAGACTCAGGTGAAGCCAGACTGATCGTCATTCTGGAAAAATCACTATTAAGTTTTTTGTTCTTTTTGAAAGACATAATTAAAAAGTCGTTTGTCTGTTAGTCGAAACTCAATTGATTTCATTAATGGCGCGGTTTCCCGCGCCAACGACTAAATATTAGTCCAGCGTAATCTCCAATGCTAATCCACGAAGCTCGTGAACAAGTACGTTGAATGACTCCGGAATATTTGGTTTCGGAAGGTTTTCACCTTTTACGATTGCTTCGTATGCTTTGGCGCGGCCAACCACGTCATCGGATTTAACTGTCAGGATTTCTTGAAGAATGTGAGATGCTCCAAACGCTTCAAGCGCCCAAACTTCCATTTCTCCAAAACGCTGACCTCCGAATTGTGCTTTACCACCCAATGGTTGCTGTGTAATGAGCGAGTATGGCCCGATAGAACGCGCGTGCATTTTATCGTCAACCAAGTGACCCAGCTTCATCATGTACATCAAACCAACTGTAATCGGCTGATCAAAACGGTCTCCACTCAATCCATTATAAAGGAATGTACGTCCCCAATCCGGCAATCCGGCTTCTTTCAACTCAGCCGCAACTTCTGCTTCCGTAGCTCCATCGAAGATCGGAGTAGCATAGCGACGACCCAGTTTCAGACCTGCCCATGCAAGAATCGTTTCATATATCTGACCAATGTTCATACGTGAAGGCACCCCAAGTGGGTTCAACACGATATCCATTGGTGTTCCGTCTTCAAGGAATGGCATATCTTCATCACGAACGATACGGGCAACAACCCCTTTGTTACCGTGACGACCTGCCATTTTATCCCCAACTTTCAATTTACGTTTCTTGGCAATGTATACTTTCGCCAATTTCACGATTCCAGCTGGAAGCTCATCACCTACTTCAAGCGCAAAACGATCGCGTTTAAAACGGCCCATGATTTCGCTTCTTGCATTCAGATAGTTTTTCAAAACAAGTGAAACCTGCGCATTAGTATCGGAATCTTCAGTCCATGAATCGGTAAGAACGTCACCGATCAAATTTACCTCTTCCGGTACTGCATACTGGCTTTCGTCGCGATACGGGTTATTGGCAGGGAACAAGTTCTCCGAGATGTTTCTTACGTTGAACTTCATTCCTTTGCTGATCAACTCATCACCGAATTTATGCTTAACACCCTGAGTTGTTTTGCCATCGGTCAATTGGACCAGTTTTTCAATAATTCTCCCACGAAGTGCTGTCAAATCACGCCCATATTTTTTCATTAACAGACGCAGTTCATCTTTATGTTTGGCGCGCTCCTCTTTAGTAGGGCGGGAGAAAAGTTTCGTATCGATAACAACACCTTTCATTGATGGCGGCGCCTTTTTGGAAGCATCCTTAACATCACCAGCCTTATCACCAAAAATGGCACGAAGAAGTTTCTCTTCTGGAGTTGGGTCGGATTCTCCTTTTGGAGTGATCTTACCAATCAGAATATCACCTTCTTTTACTTCTGTTCCAACCTGAACAATTCCATTTTCGTCAAGATTCTTAACTGTTTCCTCGCTTACGTTTGGAATCTCAGCAGTAAGTTCTTCTTCTCCACGTTTCGTGTCACGCACTTCCAGTTCAAATTCTTCAATGTGAATGGAAGTAAAGATGTCATCACGAACTACTTTTTCAGAAATTACAATCGCATCCTCAAAGTTGTATCCTTGCCAAGGCATGAACGCAACCAAAAGATTACGTCCCAGTGCAAGTTCTCCTCCTTCTGTACCATAACCCTGGCAAAGTGCCTCTCCTTTTTTCACCTTTTGTCCTTTAAGAACCATTGGTTGAAGGTTAAGGCAAGTGTCCTGGTTTGTCCGACGGAATTTCACAAGGTCATAAGACACACTATCCTCAATAAAGCTAACGAGACGATCGTCGTCGGTCCTATCATATTTCACGACGATTTTCTTAGCATCAACGTACTCGATCACACCATCGCCTTCTGCAACCACTAGTGCACGAGAATCCATTGCCACACGCTTTTCAAGACCAGTTCCAACAATTGGCGCTTGCGGGCGCAACAAGGGAACACCTTGACGCTGCATGTTAGATCCCATCAAAGCACGGTTTGCATCATCATGCTCAAGGAATGGAATAAGAGAAGCTGCAACAGATACAATTTGATTAGCAGCAACGTCCATAAACGACGCCTGTGAAGGATCCACCATCGGGAAATCACCTTCGAAACGTGTTTTAATTTTATCAACGGTAAAGTTCCCCTTCGAGTCTACTGAGGCATTTGCCTGAGCGATGTACTTAGAATCTTCTTCCTCCGCTGTCATGTAAATCAGCTCATCTGTTAGCTTTCCAGCTCCGTCGATAACGCGGTATGGAGTTTCAATGAAGCCCATTCCATTCACTTTCGCAAATACGCAAAGAGATGAAATCAACCCGATATTTGGCCCCTCAGGAGTTTCAATTGTACAAAGACGGCCGTAGTGTGTGTAGTGAACGTCACGTACCTCGAAACCGGCTCTTTCACGAGAAAGACCACCAGGTCCAAGTGCGGACATACGGCGCTTATGTGTGATTTCAGCCAATGGATTGGTTTGATCCATAAACTGCGACAACTGGTTTGTACCAAAGAATGAGTTGATAACTGACGACAAAGTCCTCGCATTGATCAAATCAACCGGTTTGAAATCTTCGTTATCACGTACATTCATACGTTCTTTAATGGTTCGCGCCATACGGGCTAGACCAACACCGAATTGAGCATAAAGTTGTTCACCAACAGTACGCACCCGACGATTTGACAAGTGGTCAATATCATCGACAACCGCTTTTGCATTAATCAATCCGATCAGGTATTTAACGATCGAAACGATATCGCCGGTTGTTAAAACGCGAACATCAAGACTTGTGTCAGAACCAAGCTTTTTATTAATCCGGTAACGGCCAACATCACCAAGGTCATAGCGCTTATCACTGAAAAACAAGCTCTGAATAACGTCTCTGGCTGTTTGCTCATCAGGTGCTTCTGCATTACGCAGCTGACGATATATCTGCTCAACCGCCTCTTTATCAGAGTTAGAGCTATCTTTTTGCAGCGTATTATAGATAATGTTATAATCCGCCACATTCATGTCTTCCTTATGAAGGATTACTGATTTCTGACCAGATTCAGTAATTACATCGATGTCGTCCGCAGAGATGGTCGAGTCACGCTCCAGCAAAACCTCGTTACGCTGGATAGAAACTACTTCACCTGTATCTTCGTCCACAAAATCCTCTGTCCAAGTACGTAAAACCCTAGCAGCGAGACGACGACCTACCGCTTTTTTCAAGTTGGCAGGGGTAGCACTGATTTCTTCAGACAGTCCGAACAAATCAAGAATGTCTTTGTCTGAACCAAAACCAATCGCTCTTAAAAGTGTGGTAACAGGGAACTTTTTCTTACGATCGATGTATGCATACATCACATTATTCACGTCCGTTGAGAATTCAATCCACGAACCTTTGAACGGAATAATACGTGCAGAATATAATTTTGATCCGTTTGTGTGCTTACTCATAGAGAAGAACACTCCTGGCGAGCGATGAAGTTGCGAAACGATAACACGCTCCGCACCATTGATAACAAATGAGCCTCTTTCAGTCATATAAGGAATGTTTCCAAGGAAAACCTCCTGCTCAATGGTTTCAAATTCCTCATGATCAGCATCATTACAGATCAACCGTAATTTTGCTTTAAGCGGAACTGCATAAGTCAGACCACGATCAATGGACTCATCAACTGAATATTTCGGTGGTTCAAGGAGATAATCAATGAATTCCAAAACAAAATTGTCGCGTGAATCGGCAATTGGAAAGTTTTCAGCGAAAACTTTGTACAGTCCTTCTCCAGAACGATCTTCTACCGATGTGTCCAAACTGAAAAAATCCCGGAACGATTGTACCTGGATTCCTAGCAGATCCGGATAATCAATAATCTGATTAATCCTCGAGAAATTTTTTCTAGGTGTTGCTTTAATTGTAGCCAAGGCTATGTTTGATTTGGGTTAGCAAAAAACCAATCCGTCAAGTGGAACTTAAACGCCTGGTATTAATAATAATAAACCTAATCTATTGCCTCGTAGAGAATAATAACTGTCCCTTTTCTATCTTTTCTACGAGTAAAGAAGTGTTTCGGACAAGTTATTGGAAAGAAGATATGCCATCCAAATGTGGCTGGTGCCTCTAATCCTAACGTCAAACAGGTGTTTTTCGTTTGGCAAAGACACAAAATAAGAAATAGACCCGACGTATGTCGGGCCTATTTCCCTAAGATTATCGGTTGCCGAGATGCAAATTACTTCACTTCAACCTCTGCACCTGCTTCTTCAAGTTGTTTTTTCAAAGCCTCAGCTTCGTCTTTCGCAACTCCTTCTTTAACTGGTTTCGGAGCACCGTCAACTAGTTCTTTTGCTTCTTTCAGTCCAAGACCAGTAAGGTCTTTAACCAATTTCACAACAGCCAGTTTGCTTGCACCAGCTGCTTTCAAAATTACATCGAAAGATGTTTTCTCTTCAACAACAGGAGCATCAGCACCACCGCCAGCAGCAGGACCTGCTACCATTACTGCACCAGCAGCAGCAGGTTCAATACCGTACTCGTCTTTAAGAATTGTAGCCAATTCGTTCACTTCTTTAACCGTAAGGTTAACAAGCTGTTCTGCGAAAGCTTTCAAATCTGCCATTTTTATTTAGATTTTTGATTATACAATAAGATGATTTAAAAGCTCTATTTTATTTAAACCCGGAGAGCTAAAACCTGGCTATTTAACTAGTCTTCTTTTTCAGATAAAGTTTTAAGTATACCGGCCAATTTGTTTCCACCGCTAGAAAGCGCTGAAATAACATTTTTAGCAGGCGACTGCAACAATCCAATTACTTCCCCGATCAATTCTTGTTTCGATTTCAGAGAAATAAGAACGTCAAGCTGGCTTTCACCGACAAAAACAGATGAATCAACAGAAGCTCCTTTGAACTTGAGTTTGTCACTACCTGATTTCTTCTTGAATTCTTTAATTAACTGTGCAGCAACTTTACCAGACTCCGGATGAAACATTACTCCAGAAAACCCTTTTAAAATTTCGTCAAAAGGGGAATAATCTGTATCTAATGTTTCTAGTGCTTTTTTGATCAACGTATTCTTAACCACACGATACTCAATGCCCTTTTCAAAGCATTGCGCTCTTAAGGCATTTACCTCTTTAACGGACATGCCGTTTGCGCTGGTAATGTAGAAGTATGGCGTGTTCGAGAATTTTTGACTTAACTCGTCAATAATTACTGCTTTCTCTTCCCGTGTCATATTATAGTCCTGGAATCGTGTTTTTATCAATAGTAACACCCGGGCTCATCGTGCTTGACAAGTGAATGCTTTTTACGTAAGTACCTTTTGCCGAAGACGGTTTAAGGCGGATCAAGGTGTTAATCACCTCAGTCGCATTCTGTGCAAGCTGGTCCGGCCCGAAAGAAACCTTTCCAACGCTGGTATGTATAATTCCAGTTTTATCAACTTTGAAATCAATTTTACCAGCTTTTACTTCCTTAACAGCTTTAGCTACATCCGGAGTTACAGTTCCTGATTTAGGGTTCGGCATAAGTCCACGTGGGCCTAATACTTTACCTAACCGTCCCACTTTTGCCATAACACTTGGCATCGTGATAATTACGTCAATGTCAGTCCAGCCTTGCTCTATCTTTTGGATATACTCATCAAGACCAACATAATCTGCGCCAGCTTCTTTCGCCTCTGCCTCCTTATCGGGAGTACACAGAACCAAGACGCGAACTTCCTTTCCGGTTCCATGTGGTAAGGTTACCACGCCACGAACCATTTGATCCGCTTTACGGGGATCGACGCCCAAACGGACATCAATATCCACCGAAGAGTCAAACTTCGTGTAAGAAATCGTCTTAAGTACGTCCGCTGCCTGCTCAAGTGAGTAAACTTGGTTTGCGTCGAATTTCGAAAGAGCTTCTTTTTGCTTTTTGGTCAATTTTCCCATGTTCTTTGTTTCTTTGGCGTAATGATTAATCTACGCTCAGTTGTTTTCTTCCCACGGGGCTTTGCCTGCTACGGTAATACCCATACTACGAGCCGTTCCCGCAATCATTTTCATAGCAGAATCAATTGTAAAGCAGTTAAGATCTGGCATTTTAGTCTCAGCGATCGTACGAACCTGATCCCAAGATACTGAACCTACTTTTAAACGGTTTGGCTGAGCCGAACCAACTTTTACTTTTGATGCTTCCAGAAGCAGAATTGCGGCCGGGGGGGTCTTAATGACAAAGTCAAAAGACTTATCCTTATAGTACGTAATTACTACCGGCAATACCACACCCATTTTATCCTGGGTACGGCCATTGAATTGCTTGCAAAACTCCATGATATTCAAACCCTTCGAACCCAATGCAGGTCCAATCGGAGGTGAAGGATTGGCTTGACCACCTTTTACCTGTAGTTTGACGTATCCACCTATTTCTTTTGCCATTGTTTTGGAATTTGTCGGTTCATTAATTGATTAACGGCTCACATGCAAGTGGAAGCTTACCCTGCCCGTTAGTCTCTCAACTATCCTTTTCTACTTGTGCGTAACTGAGTTCCACGGGTGTATTACGCCCGAATATTTTTACAACTACATTGAGTTTTTTCTTCTCATCAAATACCTCTTCAACCAGGCCTATAAATCCGCTGAAAGGGCCGTCTACTACTTTAACCGTTTCTCCTTTAATAAAGGACATGCTTGGAGCTTCTTCATGCTGCTCGGCTTCGTCTACCTTACCAAGAATTCTGTTAATTTCAGATTGTCTTAATGGAACCGGAACTTTGGAATTCCCCTCTGCATTGCCAAGAAAACCAATTACTCCCGGTATACTAGTAATAATGTGTAGAACCTCACCTTTGGACAAGTCAGCCGAAATAATGATATATCCCGGGAAAAAATTCTTTTCCCTAACACGTTTCTTACCATTACGCATCTCATATATTTTCTCAGATGGAATGAGTATCTGCGGGACAAATTCATTAAGCTTTTGGCGTGTTATTTCATTTTCAATGTAGGACTTGATTTTCTTTTCCTGTCCTGACACTGCTCTTAATACAAACCAATTTAGACTACTCATACCATTGGGGGGTTAAAAATAGTCTTAGAAAGACTGATAAAACAGTTTTAATGCGTTTTCAAAAACGAAATCCATAACGCCCACAACAAACGCAAAGATCAGTGACCCAACAAGCACTAATGTTGTATTGGCCTGAAGCTCGTTAAAAGGAGGCCATGTCACATGCTGGGTCATTTCTTCCCAGGAAGCTTTCAAAAAAGAAGTAAATTTTTCCATTTGTCCTTTTATTATGCACGGGTGGAGAGATTCGAACTCCCATCAACGGTTTTGGAGACCGCTATTCTACCCTTGAACTACACCCGTTTATCACACAACCCAAACTTTCGGGCTGCAAAGATACGATTTATTTATAAAAAACAAGTGCACCTCACAGGAAATGCACTTGTTTTAATATTACATTCTTGACTAGTCAAGAATTTCTGTAACCTGACCAGCGCCTACGGTACGTCCACCTTCACGAATCGCGAAACGAAGACCTTTTTCCATAGCAATCTTGTTGATCAATTTTACGTCAATTGTGATGTTATCACCTGGCATAACCATTTCAACACCTGCTGGCAATGAAATCTCACCAGTAACGTCCGTGGTACGGAAGTAAAACTGAGGACGATATTTGTTAAAGAATGGAGTGTGACGTCCACCTTCTTCTTTCGAAAGTACGTAAACCTCGCCTTTGAAAGCAGCATGAGGCTTCACTGAACCTGGCTTGCAGATTACCATTCCGCGACGGATATCTTCTTTGTTGATACCACGAAGCAAAAGACCTACGTTATCACCAGCTTCTCCACGGTCAAGGATCTTACGGAACATCTCAACACCAGTCACTACTGATTTAAGACCCTCTGCACCCATACCAAGGATATCAACTGCTTCGCCAGAGTTGATTACACCTCTTTCGATACGACCAGTTGCAACAGTACCACGACCAGTAATCGAGAATACGTCTTCAACAGGCATTAGGAAAGGAAGATCAGTCATACGTGGAGGAATTGGAATGTAGCTATCAACAGCGTCCATCAATTCTTCAATCGTTTTAACCCATTTTTCTTCACCATTCAAACCACCCAAAGCAGAACCTTGGATTACAGGAATGTTGTCTCCATCGTAATCGTAGAAGCTCAAAAGCTCACGAATTTCCATTTCGACAAGTTCAAGAAGTTCTGGATCATCAACCATATCCACTTTGTTCATGAATACTACAAGCTGAGGAACACCAACCTGGCGTGCCAAAAGAATGTGCTCACGAGTTTGTGGCATTGGTCCATCAGTAGCAGCAACTACGATGATAGCACCGTCCATTTGGGCAGCACCAGTAACCATGTTCTTTACATAATCCGCGTGACCTGGACAGTCAACGTGAGCGTAGTGACGGTTTGCTGTCGCGTACTCAACGTGGGATGTGTTAATTGTGATACCACGCTCTTTCTCTTCAGGAGCATTATCAATTGAGGAGAAATCACGTAGTACAGCTAGACCCTTTTTAGCCAACACAGTTGTGATAGCTGCAGTAAGGGTAGTTTTACCGTGGTCAACGTGCCCGATAGTACCGATATTTACGTGGGGTTTCGAGCGGTCAAACGTCTCTTTTGCCATGACTTAAGTACGCTTAAAATTTAAAAAAGTTATTACGAATTTATTAAACACTATTATTGATCCTGTATGGCTTCAAAATCAAGCCCTCCATAAATCAACTCAACCAAATACAAGAATCAAAAGTCTTCCTGACCATTGAGGGGATTAAACGGCACCAGTCGCCCTGACCTCTTCCTTAACAAGGAAATGCTTCGGCTCAATTCTCAGATCTTTCGAGCCATTGAGGGGATTTGAACCCCTGACCTCTTCCTTACCAAGGAAGTGCTCTACCCCTGAGCTACAACGGCAAAACTCCATTAGAACCAAAAAGCGACTAGCGAAAAAGTTTCTATTGAATGTTTTCGCTAATCGCTTCGATGGTGTTTGTTAATGAGCGGAAGACGAGGTTCGAACTCGCGACCTATAGCTTGGAAGGCTATCGCTCTACCAGCTGAGCTACTTCCGCATTTGTTTTTTGCCTTTCCTGATCTGGTATCACAAGAGTAAATCCGGCATAAACTGTGGGGGCGGATGGATTCGAACCACCGTAGGCATACACCAGCAGATTTACAGTCTGCCCCATTTGGCCGCTCTGGTACACCCCCTAACAACATTTCAACACAACCGTGAAAAGCGCTCTCTTCACTTTTTGGAGTCGCAAAATTATACCCTTTTCTTAAATTCTCAAATTGTTTGAACAAAAAAATAAATAAAAAAATAAGGGTCTAAATGAAAGTCTCATTCAAGCCCTTATAAACAAGCATTTAGCCTTCAAAATAATCTCACTCCAAAACTAAGCATGCGAACCGAAGGCCCTTTTGCATCTTGGTAAAGATTGTTAAGATCGTAATTCACGAATAAATCAGGGAACTTCCTTATTCCGATCTCTGCCGCCAATCCGTATCGCAGGTCTTCCAGGTAAAAATTCTGTCTTACATGATCCACATCCTTACTGCCTTCGCGACGAACTTTTGTATAACTTCCAATTCTATATCCCCCATAAACTCCTGCACTGACATAGGATACAAAAGATCTGGGAAAGCTCAGTGTCGGCATAAATGATAGGTTTACATAAGGGACGACCAGTTTACTTTTTCCCAGATTGACTTCTTTTGCCGCCTCGTCCAACACTGGCGCAAATATTACGCCGTCGACATTCTTTGTAATCGTATTATTACCATCGAACATCATGTTGTACCAGGAGAAATCTGCGCCAAAATCGAGATGTAATCTGGCGTTTTTTCCTCTAATTATTGTGGCGCTTGCAATGTACCCCAAGCTTACGAAACGCGATCCAAACGGTTTTAAGTCATAATCCGCTTTATCGAAACCGGGAGTTGTTTCATTTGCCCCATATGCATTCAGTCCGACAGCAATATTAAACCCTTTTCTCGGGCTGGAATTTCGGGTAGATTTATAAAACCGCTTTCCAGTTCTTCGATAGGTGGAATCTGTCGACACGCTTACTTCATCATCTCTAATCTCTACCCCTTTTGCGTTGATTGTCACTTTAGTATCTCCATCCTTGACATGAATGCCCCTGAGACCAATTCGGACGTAATCTTTTTCATCATCGTCTGACTTCTTTTTAAGATATGCAGTTCCGTTTACTTCTTCTTTTAAGTATGTGGTATCCGCTTGCGTACTGTCGAGGCGTATTTTCAAATCTCTTAACAATGCATTCAAATCGTACTTCATGACTTTTTCAAGTTCTTTCCTATTCTCTCCAAAAATAATCAGGCGAGTTTTGTCACCAAATGTGACAATGATTGAATCTTTGTCTGAGGGATTTTCTGTAACGATTTTGTCCGGAATATTCCCATTCGCACCGGCAAATACAAGCAACAGACTTAGTATAAGATATAATTTTGTTTTCATGGCTAATTATAATTTATTCTTTGTTTCACACTTTGATCCTTTTCATGACCACGATCTTCCTTATTACGCAGGCGGTCATCAACCCTCGCAACCATGCTTTTTGGATTGAAACCTACCTCATCCCAATCTACGCGTTCCCCAGCTCTCGCATTTTTTAACTGACGAAATACACGCGATAATTTTGAAGCCTTAGGCTTTTCTGCAACTTCATTGTCGATTGATTCAACTTCGACCACAATAGTGATCGCTGGCTCAGCTACATTTTGGACTGTCCTAGTCGAAGCCAAAGACTCATTCCCGGGTCTTATAGATTCCACTTTTGGCAATTCCAGCACCTCAACCGATTTAACACTGCTGATCTGGTCGACCGGCTTATTTGTAACAGCTATTTCGATCTCATTTTCAGCCTCAACAATTCTCTGCTTATCAAGGGCATTTACTTCTGATACTTTCTGATTTTTAATGGGAGAATTCGATGGCCTGCTTTTTAAAACTTTGCCCTCGTCTATCGCCAGCATTACTGCATTAGAATCGCTCATCCCCTTTTCGGGCTTTTCCGCAACATTACTTTTTGCGGGCAAAACAGCAACCGTTTCTAATTTTCCAGATTTGGAGAATCGGTCTTCTCTAGTATTTTGCCATACAACATAACCTGCAACGAGGGTAATCGCAACACTTGCAGCTGCATACCAGATCCAACCGCCTCGCCGCCTAGTTTGGGTATTTTGCTGAATTTTAAGCCACGCTTTATCAGACGGTTTCTTGTCTAAATCTGTCAATCTGCGTTTAAAAAGATCATCAACAGGATGCTTCTTCATATGCTACTTTTTTTTTATAATCATTTTCCCAATCTGAAACCATCTTTTGCAACAATGCACGTGCACGGTGTAATTGCGACTTCGATGTACTTTCAGTAATCCCGAGCATTTGCGCGATCTCCATATGTGCGTAACCTTCGATCGCGTACAAATTAAAAACGGTACGATAGCCAACAGGCAATGTTTCGATCAGTTTTAAAAGCTCTTCTGTCTCCAAGTTCTGATCTGCATAAACATAATCCGGAATGTTATTTGCATCGTCAGATAGTGTGTCTTCCAAAATTCTTTTTTGCTTTCTTAGATATCCCAGCGCCTCGTTAACCATAATGCGACGTATCCATCCTTCGAAACTGCCATCACTGTTAAACTGGTCTATCTTGCTAAAAACTTTAAGAAAACCTTCGACCATTACATCCTCGGCCGCCATTTCATCACTTACATAGCGGAAGCATAAACCCAGCATGCGAGCGCTGTATTTATCATAAACTTGTCGTTGCGCTTTCGCGTCCGCTTTTTTTAGCGCTTTTACAAGTTGTCCTTCCTGGCTAAATAATGCTAAAATTCGACCCATTCCATTGGTGGTTTCATTAGCAAGATGCTTATTCTTCCTGACGAGGTTGCACGGGTCATAAATTTTATTTTAGCTTTGAGCAAATACTTGGGAAAAGTATTAATTCTGTACTTATGATTGACTCTTCTGCGCCGATTGGAATATTTGATAGTGGAATTGGCGGAATGACTGTTGCCAGCGCAGTAACCAAGCTTTTACCGCTCGAAAACACGATTTATTTTGGCGATACTGCCCATTTGCCTTATGGCGACAAATCTACTGCTGCCATTCAGGCCTATTCGATCAAGATCTGTAATATGCTTTTGCAGCAAAACTGTAAGCTGATTTTGATTGCCTGTAATTCTGCATCTGCAGCTGCATTTGAGCTTGTTAAAGAATATGTGGGAAGTAAAGCAAAAGTCTTTAATGTGATCGATCCTGTGGTGGATTACATTAAAGAGCATTATAATGGCAAAACGATCGGACTAATCGGAACCAAGCAAACCGTTTCCTCCAATGTTTACAAAAAGAAGGTGGACGCATTGGGAAAGAATGTCGATCTGAAATCACTGGCAACTCCATTGCTTGCTCCGATGATCGAGGAAGGATTTTTTGATAATAACATCAGTGAGAGCATTATTGCGAGCTATTTGTCAGATCCTTCACTCGCTTCGATTGAGGCATTAATTTTGGGCTGCACACATTACCCGCTGATCAAGAATCAGATTGGTAAATATTATGGAGATAAAGTTGAAATACTCGACACCTCCGAAATTGTTGCTAATTCGCTCCGTGCCTGGCTTGAACAACATTACCTGATCAACGAAAAAGGATCCGGTGCTCGACAATTTTATGTTTCCGACTACACTCTTTCATTTGAGCAATCCACGGAGATATTTTTTGGACGACAAATACAGCTGGCGCATTACCCACTTTGGGAATGATCAGTAATAGATAAATCGGATTGGGCCGAGCAGACCAGAAGGCATCGGCTCCCATTTTAGCGCATCAAACTTCTTATATGTAATATCTACGATATTGATATCTTTGAATTTCTTCCAGTCGGGTGTTAGCTTATCTCGCAGACGCATATAATTCGCAGATAAGTTCGTCACTTCAATTTCCAGTATATTATCCTTTTGCTTCAAAATCTCGGAATAAAGAGGCAACTGATATGGAATGCACCAGGCTGTACCTATTTCTCTCCCATTTAATTTAACTTTTGCTGTTTCTCTGACATCTCCAAGATCTAACATTTTCGCGTTTCTGAAAACATCCTCTGGAACATCAAAACGAAGTGAGTAAGATGCTGTTCCGGAAAAATACTCTGCCGAATCCGGTAGTGAGGCCCAGGATTGTAATTTAGAGAATTTAGCGTCTGCAGGAAGCGTGGGCTTTCCATTTAAGAACTTCAATTTCCAATCGCCAGAAATCTCAAAGTACTTTTCAGGCTCATCCGTGAACAAAAACTCTGACGCATCCGCACCATCTTGCAGGAAAACCGATTTTCCAGGCGGTAACGATAAGAAAAATTCATTACCCTTCTTCCCTTTTCGATAACTGAGCAAAGATTCCCCGGTCATGGGATCGTCTTTGGAAAAAGTCCCCGTCGTCCCAAGCCGCAGCCAGCCTTCATTAAATTGATCTCCCAGATTTGTAATGAAGTACATTGTACCACCGTTTCGTATTTTCTTTCGGATAAAGCTCAACCCGTTTTTTGCCAGGTCCGTTTCCCGGACAACACCGTTTGAGGTAAGATCTTTTCCAAGATTGGCGGAGATTCTCACATTGCCTTTTTTTATCAGCGCATTTAATGTCTTATCAAATTGCTGTTGATGTTGTTGGTGATTCCCATAGCCCGTCGCATTCGACGGCGATTTTTCCTCGAAAATGATTTTGCCCCCAGCATCGGCCAGGCGTTTTAGCTCATTTAATGTCTCGGCCGACATGTAAGTGCTGGACGGGATGAGCAAAGTCTTATAGGTAGTGCTACCGGAATTGAGTAATCCATTTTTGTCAAGAGACAATTTCCGTAGCTGTAAGTCGGAGACGTAGTCGAAAGCATATCCCTCCTTCCAAAGTTTTTGGGCTAATTTCCCAAATGGCAAATCCAGTAGCCAGCGATCGACATGATGTACTTCCAGCAAATGCACATCGCCCGAAGACTTCGCTTTTGTAGCCCACAAATCCTGGATGGGGAAATATACCAACACATCATTATCCGGCTTACTGTTTTGCAGCAAAGTTTGGCACCGCTGCACATATTCATTTAGCAGATGAAATTGATCGGCAAAATGGGACGTTTTACCAAAATTGGTTGATGCATAAAATAACCAACCCGGGTAAGCTTCTTTTTCAGGTGAATAGGTGGTGCCATGATAAAAGATATGGTTAATGCCGGCTACAAACAACTCGTCAACCTGCGGCTTGATCTGCGATAGCGAGACTTTAAAATGATTCGCTAACCACGTGCCGGTTTCAGAGCTAACTAATTTTTTCCCGCTGAAATTGGCTGCAGAAGACGCAAACTTCATGGCCAGCGGATTGGGTGTTCCAAATTGATCTATAGAATAATCAGGGTCGACACGCACGCCAGGAATCGGAAAACGGCTGGATCCAAATGACTCTGTTTCGGGAATGTCTGCGGCGTCATACAGATCCAAAAGGTTGCCAGGTGAACCGTGAGCTTGATATCTGGTAAGAAATCCATGTTTCTTACTCCACTTCGTCCAAGGTTTAGCATATCGCTCAAGGAGAAGTTCGGATAAAGTCTGATGATAGTCGATCCGCACCAGTTCGGCAGCAGCATTATTTGTTGAGTCTATTAATAATGCGAATTGTTTATCAAGATCATATCCTCGCATCTCTTTGAACTTTTCGAGAAAGTCATTTGTCCAGTTAGCACCGTAAGCCTCATACGAGTCCATATACATAGATCTTGGTCTGTTCAAAACGCTGGAAAAAGCTGAGTCAAACCTCGTCAGGTATTTCGACATCGCATCCGAGTGAAAAGGATCGAGTACCAGACCTTCGCCACCCGGGGCGGCTCTCTTTACTTTTTGATTTGTAGGGTTGACAAGCATCTGACCATCTTTCAAAATCATATTTCTTGCAGCCAGATCAGCCGTAACATTAGGTCCGCCGAAAGGCCATCCAGTTCCCGTAGTCAAATCCACACCCAGCCCAAGTCGCTGTCCTTCCTTCACTGTAAATTGCATTACATCGAGCCACTGGGGACTCAGGAAACGGATCGATGCTGATTCATTTCCTTTAACACCATAAATGGGAATAATATGAACGCCACCCAGGCCGGACTTTTTAAAAAACTGCAATTGGGCAGAAATATCCTGTTTCGTCACTTCGCTCCCCATCCACCACCAATAAGTCCATGGTTTTGCTGTGGAGATATCCTGTGCAGATAGAAATGCACATTGTAAGAACACAATGGAAAAAAGAAGGCTCCTCTTCATCTTTTATTGTTTTTGAGTAAAGTCCGCAGATTATTTTTCTACGCTTAGATCTTGCATTTTCTTACCGATCATAACCTATAAAAAAAGCGGAACCGGTCTGGTTTCGCTTTTCTGTGATCTGTCAATATCTAAATGCTTATAAAGCCTGCTTCACCCGCGCTGAAATAAAGTTACGTTCCTGCTGATATTTCTTACTGCGACGATACCAAAGATATCCGATAACCGCAACAAGCAGGTATGGCATCACGAAGAGAAACATGATACCTGTATTCAAACCTACGCCTACGTTATTTCTTCCATTACCCATTGAACTTTCTACCGAACCGCGGCACATTGCGCATTGCGCCCACGACTCGCTTCCCAGCATGATGAATCCGAGAATCAAAATTGATATGATCAAAAGCTTTTTCATACGTAATATGGACTAATCATTAAATAAACGACAACTCCGCTAATACTGACATACAGCCAAATTGGCAATGCCCATTTTACGGCCTTTCTGTGCTGACCGATTTGATTCGTATACCCGAAATATACAGCTCTAAGCACAAACCAAACTACTCCAATCGACAATAAGATATGTGATATTAGCAGAAAATAATAAATAGGTCTAAGGAAACCTTCCCCACCAAATGTGGTTGACTCGTTAGAAATGTGATACAGAATGTAACAAACCAAAAACACTGCTCCAAGCAAAAACGCCCCTGTCATTGTCTTTCGGTGGGCGATCACGTTTTTAGTCTTGACAAAATAAAATCCAAGAATGAGTAAAATTGCCGTTAGAGAATTGATTATACCTATCAGATGTGGCAAAACCTTCGTCCATTCTCCCAGATAAATCTTTTGCCGTAATCCTAGCATAACCGCAACTGCCAATGGTATCGCAATTGCAAGAATATTAATTATACGCTCGTATTTTGGCTTTTTTTCGATGATCAATGTCGCCATGACTATTTTTTGCTTGTTTTTGTCTCGTAATCCAGGATTTTGATTTCCGCCATTAACCGGTCCGTTTCCGCCTCAATACTTCCATCATAAAAACCTCTTACAAAACCTTCATTATCAATTAGTACGAGCCTGGAATCTCTCCCAATTTGAACGTTCCCTTCACTTTCCAAACAATCGCTAAGACCTTTCGCCTGAACAATCACTTTCCATCCGTCTTTCCCCATTGAATCCGGTAATTTTCCATTTAGCGTCGGCTCTTTGTCTGTTATAGTCAAAACACCAAGTTGGGGTATTCCCTTTTGCAATGCAACAATTCGTTCCAGCTGGGACAGCACTGCCTGGCAATGATCGTCGCAAGATGCAGGCAGGGTACTAACTACAGTTAGTCTTTTGTCTATTCCAACACCGTTCAATTGCGGACATATACTACCGATTTTTCGAAAAAGCGTATCACCATTTTGGACGATTACATTCCCCTGTAAATCTTTTGACGGGAAAAAATAAGGTAAGATGTAGTGATTTTTAGCGAAAAAATTCAGGTACGCAAAAATCAAAGCCGGAATTACTAATGTGACGATCAGTAATCCGGCTTTGGAAAAGTTCTTCATTTAATGTTAGCCAAAAATCGCGTCAAAAATCGCATTACCTTCCAGCATCAATGCCAGGATCAGCCATGCAACGAAGACGATGGGTACCAATATACTCCAGATTAACGATTTCGTTTCGTGTTTCAAGTGCATGAATTCACCGACGATATAAAACGCTTTGACGATCGTCATTACAATAAACACCGAAACCTTGAGTGTTCCGTGGGGAACTGTAAAGGCAATAACAAATTCCAGTGCTGTTAAAATAAGCAAGATCCAGAATGTTTTCCATATTGCCTTGCGTTGCTCTGCGCCAGCATTAGGATCTTGATTATGAACATGGTGATGGTGTACTTCTGCCATTTTACTTCGTATTTATATGCTGAATAGTTTAAACCAGATAAAAGAATGTAAATACAAATACCCACACCAAATCTACAAAGTGCCAGTAAAGTCCCACTTTTTCCACCATTTCATAGCTTCCTCTTTTATCATAAAACCCGGTAGCTGCACGGAAAAAAATCAGAATATTTAATATTACACCACTAAAAACGTGCGTTCCGTGAAAACCTGTAATAAAGAAAAAGAAATCTGCAAATGCCGGAGGACCATACTGGTTTTCCGTAAGATTGGCTCCAAATATCGTCTTATCTACCCAAGTACCATTCTGCATTACCTTCATAACACTACCTGTATCTGTGCCGTGAATAAAGTGAGCCCATTCCCAAGCCTGGCAACCAAGAAATGTAAAGCCACCAAGAATAGTCCACAACATGTATTTCTCAACATTGGCACGATCCATGCGGTGGCCGGCTTCCACTGCAAGAACCATTGTTACACTACTCGCAATAAGAATGAAGGTCATGATACCTACAAAAACCAATGGCAAGGATATTCCGTGTAAAAACGGTACTGCTTCGTAAACCTTTTCAGGTATCGGCCAATACAAATTTGAAAACGTGAAATCAGCTACTTCTCCTCCAAATGCAGGAAAACTAAACCTTGCTGTGCCATATGCCACCAATAAGGCGGAGAAAGTGAACGTATCTGAGATGAGAAAAAACCACATCATCAGTTTCCCGTAACTCGCTTTCATAGGCTCAATACCCCCCAACCACATTTTGGGTTCTACAGCGCCAGGTGTTGTTACATTTGCAGCCATCAGAAAAAATTATTAATTAAAGGTCAATAAAAAAACAAAAAGGTATATCCAGAGAATATCTAAAAAATGCCAGTATGTAACACAAATCTCAATTCTCCTCAAATTCTTCGAATGAACTCTGGTCCGAAATGCAGCAGTCCATGCCGTAAATAAAACAATCAGCCCTGTAATGATGTGAAAACCGTGTAGTCCGGTAAACACGTAAAAAAAAGAGCCCGAAGGATTACCAACGAAATATACATTCATTTTTACCAGCTCCTTCCACCCCTCAAATTGCATCCAAAGGAAAACCAGGCCAAGTACAAAAGTAATAGAAATTGCTATTTTCAATTGTTTGAACTCATCTTTTTTTGCCGAGTAGAATGCCCATTGCATAGCCGCACTGCTGATTAATAGCACTGCCGTACTATACCAGAAAATCACGGGCATTTCGAATTCCAGCCAATTCCCTTCCGCCCTGCGTACCAGATATGCACTGGTTTGCGATGCGAAAAGCATTATAATGCTTACCAAAAACAACCAAAGGATAAACTTCACTGGATCCATTGCCAGTACTGCCTTAGGTTCTTTCTCTATACTATACTGCTGAACATTTTCCATTTTCACTAATTATTTCTTTTCACAATTTATCCAACAAGAATGCAATCTGTACAATTGGCAAATATAAAAACGAGCCAAACATAAGTTGACGGGCTGTTTTATCTGTACATGTCCGCATCAGGTGAAGCGTTTGCGCTAAAAACAGCACGCCAAAAACAGTTGCTACAAATGCGGAATTGATGCCTGTCATTCCGAGCTTATACGGCAGCCAGCCGATAGGCAGCAGAAATAGCGTGTAAATCATGATGCGGAAGGTAGTATCCAGATCTTTCAATCCGTTTGCCGGCAACAACTTAAAGCCTGCTCTTTTATAGTCTTCATCCAACACCCATGCAATCGCCCAAAAATGCGGGAATTGCCAGAAAAACTGAATTGCGAACAGTATGCCTGGTTCTAACCCAAAGTGGTTCGTAGCAGCAACCCAGCCGATCATTGGCGGGAATGCACCCGGAAACGCTCCAACAAACACTGCAATCGGCCCGACGCGCTTTAACGGTGTATACACAAATCCATATAGAACCAGGGAAAGCAATGATATCAGACCCGTGCTTAAATTAAAGACCAGAACAAAAATTGTGAGTGATATAACTCCCAGCACAACTGCCCACAAAGCCGCTTGTTCAACCGTTATCCTACCACTAGGTAATGGTCTGGCAGCCGTTCTCTTCATCATCTTATCATAATCCTTTTCAAGAATCTGATTGATGATATTCGCTGCCCCAGTTATCCCAATTGAAGCAACTACAAAAAGAATAAGATCGGCCGCGTTCACTTCTTTTGCTCCTAAACAATATCCCATTGCTCCCGAAAACGCAATCAGTGAGGCCAGACGAAATTTAAGAAGTTCAAACAAGATGCCTGCAATCTCTCTAAGTCTGTCGAAACCTGTTATTCTCTCCTCAGCTGATATCATACTTCTTAATTAATTCACACTGTCTGGTGTCCAACCTGAACTCCACCGTCATACTTTAAATACTTACTATCATTCACAACCAGCCAAACGACAAATTGCAGACCGATTAACAGAATGGCAAGCGTCAAATGGAGCGGCTGGGCAAAAGCTGGAACTCCAAAATAGGCCATTGCCAGCCCGGTAATAATTTCCAATATCAAGATCGCCAGGCAGCCAAGGACAATTTTTCCTGCTATTGTCGAACTTCCTTCTACTTTGATCACTCTGTAAATCCAGAGTAGATTAACCACAAATAGCAAAATAGAGAATGACCTGTGCACGTAGAACATCAATCCTAATTGTCTAATCCACAAATCTCTGGCCCCATATCCCAGCTTGGCAATAACCTCATCCATTATTTCCCTCACTTGTGTTCCAAATAAGATCTGCACAAGAGATAAACTCATCACAACCAAACCCAGATTACCAATCGCCTTCCTGCTTTCCTCCTTAATTCGAATGCGTTTTTCAACATATCCAGCCCATGTTACAAGATACAGCAGCATTAACACAATGATAATTGCCACTAACATATGCAACGTTACTACGATCGGCAGTAGCTCAAAGGAAACAACCTTAGCCCCAAGCCACCCTTGAAACCCAACCAGAATAAAAGAAGCAAGACTCAGAAAAAAAATCTTCCTGTTTCCGGACTTCAAAAATGGAATAGAAGCAAGCAGCGTGAAGAATATCATTACTCCTGTAAATGCTCCTAACAAGCGATTCAAGTATTCGATCCAGGTCTTCACAGGATTAAATTCTATCTCTCCCTTCAACTTGGCACCATAAATCGCCTTATAATCAGCTGGCAGTTGAGATGCCTCTGTGGGAGGGACCCATCTTCCGAAACACTTCGGCCAGTCGGGACATCCCATACCTGCTCCCGTGCTTCTCACCACTCCTCCCGCTATAATCAGGAAGTACAATGTGATGACAGTGTTTAAAGCCAGTCGCCGAAAGCGACGACTGGCTTTTGAACTAATGGGATTTGAACTGGTCATTGAAGTTTTGTGACTCAATCGCCTTTTCCGTAGCAATCAGCTCATTTTCATGAGGGAAGTTGGATTCAAGCGTTTGAGAATACGGAACATTCTGAGGAATAAAATCTTCCTTAGCTCCCGGCTTGCTATAATCATATGACCAACGGTAAACCGCAGGGATCTCGCCGACCCAGTTACCATGTCCAGGATTAATAGGAGTTGTCCATTCAAGTGTATTAGACCGCCACGGATTTTGAGGAGCTCTTCTTCCTTTAAAAATGCTATAAAAGAAATTCCAAAGGAATATGAACTGCGCAAGGAATGAAAGTATTGCAGCGATGGAAATGAACATATTCATGTCCAAGAACTTGTTCGTAAAATCATAGCTGGTAAACTGGTAATACCTGCGAGGAAATCCAGCGATACCGACATAGTGCATTGGAATGAACACCAGATAAATACCAATAAAAGTAAACCAGAAGTGTATTTGACCTAATGTCGTATTCATCATTCTACCAAACATTTTTGGGAACCAGTGATATACACCAGCGAAAAGTCCGAAGGCCGATGCAGCTCCCATTACCAGGTGAAAGTGGGCTACAACGAAGTAGGTATCATGTAATTGAATATCCAATGCGCTGTTCCCAAGAATGATACCCGTTAACCCGCCCGACACAAAAAGTGACACAAGGCCGATTGAGAAAAGCATTCCGGGAGTAAAGACGATATTTCCTCTCCACAGCGTCGTGATATAGTTAAAACCTTTCACCGCAGAAGGTACCGCAATGATCAAAGTGAGGAACATGAACACAGAGCCAAGGAATGGGTTCATACCTGTTACAAACATATGGTGAGCCCACACGATGAACGCAAGGAAAGCAATTCCGAGCATGGATGCGATCATCGCACGATAACCGAAAATAGGCTTGCGTGAGTTGGTTGCAATAACTTCGGAAGTGATTCCCAGACCTGGTAACAATACGATATACACTTCAGGGTGTCCCAGGAACCAGAATAAATGTTGGAACAAAATTGGGCTACCACCTACGTTTGGAAGTGCTTCACCATTGATATAGATATCAGATAGATAAAAGCTTGTGCCAAAATGACGATCGAATATCAGAAGGAGAACAGATGACAAAAGAACGGGGAAAGATATCAGACCTAAGACTGCTGTGATCAAAAAAGACCAGATCGTCAAAGGAAGACGGTCAAAAGACATTCCTCTTGTACGCAGGTTAATTACGGTAGTAATGTAGTTGATCCCACCCAAAAGTTGCGAAACGATAAACAGAGCCATACTAGCCAACCAGAGCGTCATACCCATTCCCGAACCTGGATGTGCCTGCGGCAGTGCACTCAGCGGTGGATAAATAACCCAACCACCGGCCGCCGGTCCCTGTTGCAAGAACAATGAAGCGAACATGATCACACTGGCAATGAAGAAGAACCAGTAAGACAACATATTCATGAAGCCAGAGGCCATATCACGGGCACCAATCTGCAGCGGAATCAAGAAATTACTAAAAGTACCACTAAGACCCGCAGTCAAAACGAAGAATACCATGATTGTACCGTGCATGGTTACCAATGCCAGATAGAAATTCGGATCCAGTTTACCAGAATCACTAATCCATCCGCCTAAAATCGGTTTTAACCAGGAGAGGTTTGAATCGGGCAAGCCAAGCTGAATACGGAAGATGACCGACATAGAAATACCGACCACTGCCCACATGATACCGGTAATGAGGTATTGTTTAGCAATTACCTTGTGATCTTCACAAAATATATATTTCTGCCAAAAGTTTTGTGCTTCATGGTGGTGTTCATGCTCGTCTGCGTGATGGTGAGCTGTTTCCAATCCTTCAATAGCTGACATATACTTTTAATGTATTTAAATTATTAATTAGCGTAGACTTGTACTCGTTCCTGCTGCTCCCACAGAACCTGATGAACTATCAGCCGGGGTTGCCGCTTCTGCCGGCACATATTTCATTGCCTTGGCCTTCAAATTCTCAGGTACTTTTGCAAGATATTCAGGGTAAGTCTGGAGGAAAGTAGCTTGCTCCGCACACCATTTTTTATAAGAAGCCTCGTCTTCTACGATCAATCTCATTTTCATGGAAAAATGACCTTGACCACATACCTCTGCACAAGCAATTTCGTAATCAAATTTTGGGTCATTTAATTCAGCTCGCATGTCAGCCGTAGTCTTATCGGGAACGAACCAAAACTTGGTCGGCATACCAGGAACCGCATCCATTTTAACTCTCATGTGCGGAATAAAAACACTATGTAAAACATCCCGGGCCCGGATTCTTAACAAGATAGGCCTGCCAACCGGAATATGCATTTCACTTGGATTGGTAAAGTCATCGAAAGAATTCTCGTCAGACAAGTCAATACCAACCTCATTCTGTGCGTCGATCAGTTTGTAATTATAGTTACCAAGTTTATTGTCACTTACACCAGAATAACGGGCAATCCAGTTGAACTGCTTGCCAGTAATTTCGATCACCTCAGCGTCTCGCGGTGCATCAGACGTAATATCAGACCAAGCCTTCCAACCAGTAAATACCAACAAAGCCATCACAATTGCCGGAACAATCGTCCAGATTAATTCAAGTCGGTGATTTTCAGGATAAAAAGATGCCCGGTGGTCTTTCTTATGCTGATACTTCCAGGCAAAGAAGAAGATCAAAAAGTTTACAATGATGAATGGGATAGTTAAGATTCCCATAGAGAACCAGAACAGGTCATCAGTACGTCTCCCGTGTACGGATGAAGCCTCAGGTAGAAAAAACTCTCTGGCGTGCAGGTACGACCAAGTAATAGAAACCGCGCCCACAATCAGAACCACGATAAACATAGCCCCATTTACCTTATTTCCACTTGTATCAACTTCGGTGGAATCAGACTTATTAATACTCTTAAGTACATTTTGCAACCGGGAAATCACAACACCTGTGAGAACCACGAAAACAAGAGCAACTAATGCGATAATAATATACATGATAATAGACTGGTTTTGCAATTAGGCAATATCGTGGTGCAGAGACTCTTCCAACATTGGATGGTTTCTTGGTATTAAATTCGCCTTTTCCAATTGACTGGCAATGGAGTAGGCAAAGGCACAAAGGAATATCAGGAAAAATCCCCATTCCAAGGCACCGAGCTCAGCTCCGGCTCCCACCGTTCCCGGCATTATATTCGTATAAAAATCCATGTAATGACCAATAATCACACTCCAACAAGCGACTTTAAGAATAGAATGTGTAAACTTAGAGTCCCTCGTCATTAACACCAGGAAAGGAAAAAAGAAATTCAGAAACAGGGTAATAAAGAATGGCGCCTTGTAGAATCCGCCATAGCCCCGGAAACGCTCCAGGTAATAAATCGTCTCTTCAGGAAGGTTGGCATAATAAATTAGGAGAAACTGCGCGAACCAAACATATGTCCAGAAAATACTAAATGCGAAAATGAATTTTCCAAGATCGCGCAAATGACTTGCATTAACGGCACGCAGATATCCGCGTTCTCTCAGCATTACAACTGTTAGCGTGATAACGGCAAGTCCAGCTACATGCCAGCTAGCAAGGGTGTACCATCCAAACATGGTGCTAAACCAGTGGGTATCTATGGACATTATAAAATCCCAGGCTGAGGTAGATGACGTAACCCCAAATACAACCAAAAATGCTGTCCCAAAACGGATAGACTTCTCATAAAATTCAGTACCACCGATCTCGTCCTCTTGTAAAGACAGATTACGTATGACACGCCACAATCCATACCATAATGCGAAGTACAGTACCAATCGGCCAACAAAAAATGGTGTGTTCAGATAGCCTCTTTTACCAGCAATGATTTTATCATACTCAGAACCACCCACTTCATATAGTCCCTCATGAGTCCAGTGGAAAAGATCATGACCGCCAAAGAAAAAAGTAACCAACAAAACGATTCCTGTAAAAGGAAGAAACGCCGGTAAGGCTTCGGGCACTCTTTTGAATACTGCTGACCATCCCGCCTGCGCCAGATAGTTATAAGAAATAAAGAACATTCCAATAACCGAAATTCCGGCAAAGTAAACGCCATTAACCCAAAGGTTTGCCCAAATCCTCGCTACCCAGCTTTTTGCGTGATGTCCTTCCGCGGCAGCAGCAGCCTCATGCCCACTCGCGGCATGTTCTGCTGTGGCGTGCCCGATTGCATTCGCGGCATGTTCGGCACCGTGTGCCGCAGCCTCATGTCCTCCGCCAGTAGCTGCCAGGTAAGCTCCCAATGCAACAAGAGCCAATCCTACGCCGCCACCAATGAGTAAATTCCGTTTAGCTCCTGATGTGAATTCAAACCGTTCTTCAATAGAAGGAATCGAATGTGCTGATGCCATTATTTAAATCAATTTCTCTGTTAATCAAAAATATACTTATGCGCCTTTCTGTAGTTTTTGTACATAATGTACAATCTTCCAGCGTTCCTCAGGATTAATCTGAGAACCGTGAGGCCACATGCGAGCTTTACCGTGCGTAATTACGTGGAAAATATGACCTTCGTTTAAATTCTTGTAAGCATCACTCGCGTAGTTTGGAACACCTTTATACATGGCCCCAACTTTACCGTCACCGGTACCTGTCGCTCCATGACAGTGCTGGCAATATCTGTCATATAAAACTTTTCCTTCGGCTAATGTCGATTCATTAAGCGGAATTGGATTTTTTAAAACTCTTGCGGAAATTGTAATGCTGTCAGCTGGTATATTGTAAACCATTAAGTCAACCGTTGCGGAATCAGTCTGACCAAATGAGGTCTGGTAATTTCTTCTTGCCACTGTACCTTCAACTGGAAGCCTCATTGTCAAACCCATTGGGTTGATCGGATTCGCCTTTTCTTGTTTATAAGGCTCATAACCAACCGGCAAATACATGTTTGGAGCATATTCTTTACCCGGATCGTTTGGATCCTTTTTACAACCGGCAGTAACCAGCAGAACAGCGGCGATTAACAGATATTTATTCAAACTTTTAAATTTCATTGCGTAAAACTCCATTAAAATTGTTTAATGTTTACTTCCTCTGCGCCACTGTCTTTCAAAGCCCGTGATATCTCCTCTTCACTCATTGAGTTTCTTCCCAGATCGATCGCCATGACAAACTTGTTATCGGTAGAGCGAACATCAAATCTGGGATGGAAATGCGTACCTGGCCCAAGTCCATTTGATATAAAAAATGTGATAACCATGCCAAATGCTGTAAACAGTACAGTAAGCTCGAAAGTAATCGGGATATAGTTTGGAATAGAAATCGGATCCTTACCCCCGATAATCATCGGCCAGTCAATGCCCATTGTCCAGATCATCAGCGTTAGAGCTGTAATACATCCTGTCACACCAAACATAAAAGCAGCGATCCCGATTCTTGTTCTTGGGTGGCCTAATGCCTCGTCCAGCCCGTGAATCGGAAATGGAGAATAAACTTCTTTAATTTTCACTCCCGCTTTTCTCAGCCTAGGCACTGCGTGAAGAACGGTGTCGTCATCGTCATAAACTCCGACCAAATATTTACCAGATAAGTCTGCCATACTATTACTTAATTAATATCTGTATATCTCTTTTATTCTTTATCAGAATTGAAAACCGGCTCTGCCGTCCCGCGTTGTCTCACCTTTGCCACCCCGGCAATTTTTGCTGGCAACTGGGCAGAGGTTGAGCGAATAACTGACTTCACTTCAGCCATATTGACCACCGGCAAATATTTAGAGAATAGCAAGAATAAGGTAAAGAACAATCCGAATGAGAAGATGTAGTCACCAATATCGAACATCGTCGGCGAAAACATAGCCCAGCTCGAAGGCAGATAATCTCTGTGCAGAGATGTTACAATAATTACAAATCGCTCGAACCACATTCCAATATTCACAACTACTGAAATAAAGAATGTAAAAGTGATGCTGCGACGTAATCTTCTTGACCAGAATAGCTGTGGAGAAATTACGTTACAAGTCATCATGGCCCAATATGCCCACCAATAAGGTCCGGTCATACGGTTGAAGAATGCGTAATATTCATACTCAACCCCACCATACCAAGCTATAAAGAACTCGGTAATGTAGGCAACACCAACCACCGAACCGGTTAGGGTAATCACCTTGTTCATTGTTTCAATGTGCTCCAGTGTTATGTAATCCTCGAGACGGTAAACTACCCTGGTGATTAACATCAGGTTTTGAACCATTGCAAATCCGGAGAAAATCGCACCGGCAACAAAATACGGAGGGAAGATAGTTGTGTGCCAGCCAGGGATAACGGACGTAGCAAAGTCCATACTTACAATGGTATGAACTGAAAGTACGAGTGGTGTAGAAAGACCAGCCAGGATTAAGCTAATATATTCATATCTGGACCACGTTTTTGCCGATCCGTCCCAACCCATTGCAAATGTTCCGTACATAAGACGAGAAATTTTGCTTGTCGCACGATCACGGATCGTTGCAAGGTCAGGTATTAGACCGATGTACCAGAAAACCAGTGAAACTGAAAAGTAAGTACTAATCGCGAATACGTCCCAAACCAGTGGCGAGTTAAAATTCACCCAAAGAGATCCAAATGCATTAGGTAAAGGCAAAGCCCAATAAGCCATCCATGGACGCCCCATGTGCATTAAAATAAAAGATGCCGCGCAAATTACCGCGAAGATCGTCATCGCCTCAGCTGCACGGTTAATAGAAGTTCTCCATTTCTGACGGAACAGCAAAAGGATGGCAGAAATCAAGGTACCTGCGTGACCGATACCTACCCACCATACGAAATTTGTGATATCCCATGCCCAACCTACCGTCTTATTTAAGCCCCAAACACCAAGACCCTCCCACCAAGTCCAGGCAAGACACACCGATCCATAAGCCAACACAAGCAATGAAATCCCGAATGCAATCTTCCATTCTTTCGTTGGGGCACCCTCAACGTGGCGACATATATCTTCCGTTACGTCTGCGTACGTCTTCCCACCTTGAATCAGGGGCTCTCTTACAGGTGAAGTAACATGCATACTACTAGCTATTTATAATGATTTAATCTTCAAAATTTAGAACTAACGATAATTAAGCGTGCTCTTTTTCTTCGGCCACCTTAACAACAGCATCTTTATTACGGATTTTGGTCAGGTAGGAAACTTGCGGACGAACGTTGATCTCTTCCAACATATGGAATGCACGTCCTTCTCTCTCAACTTCCAGTAACTTAGAAATTCTGCTTTCCGGATCGTTCATATCACCAAATGTGATCGCGTTTGTAGGGCATGAAGATGCGCAGGCAACATTCACCTCGCCATCTACAATACGTCTTCTCTCTTTTTTGGCAGTAAGTTTTGCATCTTGAATTCGGTGCACGCACATCGAGCATTTCTCAATTACTCCCCTTGAACGAACCGTCACGTCCGGATTGATCACCATTTTACCAAGGTCATTGTTAAAATTGTAATCAAAATTGTCGTTGTCAAAATATTTGAACCAGTTGAAACGGCGTACTTTATATGGGCAGTTATTTGCACAATATCTTGTTCCTACACAACGGTTGTAAGCCATTTGGTTCAAACCTTCTGAACTGTGCGTTGTTGCTAATACCGGGCATACCGTTTCGCAAGGTGCATTATTACAATGCTGGCAAAGCATCGGCTGAAAAGTAACTTCAGGATTTTCAGAAGCAATTTCCAAGCCTCTTAAATCTTCCGCGTCAGCATCACTGCTGTAATACCTGTCGATCCTTAACCAGTGCATTTCGCGACTGTTGATAATTTCCTGGCGACCTACAACCGGAATGTTGTTTTCAGCCTGACAGCTTACTACGCAAGAACCACATCCAAAACAGGTATTCAGGTCAATTACCATACCCCACGAATGGTTCTTATATTTATGCCCATTCCAAAGAGACAAGTCGGTAGCGTCCACAGTACCTTCCGAAGTAGGTATTTTTGGAACAAATCTTCCTGCCATCGGATCTTTTTGGAAATGAGCTAAGACAGTTTCCTGCAAAACTGACTTACGGTTCATCACCGTATTATGTGTTTGGGTCTGAGCAATTTCTCTCGTCTCGCCGGTTTTTGAAACAGTTACTTCGCCAGGCGCAAAAGATAGAAATCCGTCCGAGAAAACAGCTAATGGGTACACGTTCTTACCTACTCCATTCGCCGATTTTCCAGCCTTCTCGCGTCCGAATCCAATTGCAATAGCAACTGTTCCATTCGCTTGTCCAGGTTGAATGATAACTGGAACTTCAACTGATTTTCCTTTCATTTCAACCTTTACCACATCACCTTGGGCTAAGCCCAATTCTGTGGCTGTTTTTTGAGAAACACATGCGTGGTTGTCCCAGCAGGCCTTTGTCACTGGTTCAGGAAGTTCCTGTAACCAGGGATTATTTGCCGCAAAACCATTTCCAAGCGCTACGTTCTCAAACAACGTAAGTTCGATAGCGGAAGAGGACGCTTTATATTTTTTTGAAATGCTTGAAACCGCAGCACTTAGATTACCTGAAAATGTTGCACCTGAACTTGCTACGGCACCTGCGGTATCGTAAACGCCATCGTGCAATGACTTAATCCAAAACTGCTCGAAATCTCCGCTGGTAAAAACGTTTTTTCTCCAGTAAGCCTTAACATATTCGTGATAGTCAGACTGAAGTCCTGCCCACTTCAGCAGGCTTGATTGAGCTTGACGGGTATTGAAAATAAGACTGATCGTAGGCTGCGTAAGGCTATATGACCCTGCCACAGGTTCCGCATCGTTCCAAGATTCCAGATAATGAGGCGCAGGGCAGATGTATTTAAATAGGGAAGAAGTTTCATCAGCACGATCATTAAAAGAAACGCTCAATGACACTTGAGGTAAAGCTGCTGCAAGTTCAGCGCCACGTGGATGGTCATAAACGGGATTCGCTCCATACAAAATCAGCGCTGAAACTTTTCCACCTTTAATTTCATCTACCAATTGATTCATCGCAACGTCATTTCCCTGACGGAAATTAGCTGGCTTATCCAGATTGATTGTTGATCCGTAGCTACCTAAAAGACTATTTAGCGCATTGATCACCACCTGTACAGATGGATCGTTGGTACCGCTTACAACCAAGGCCTGACCTTTCGCTGCGATAAGATCAGCAGCGGCTTTATCGAGATTAGAAACCTCGATCGAAGCTGAGGGCACAGACGCTCCACCAAGCTTCGAAGCTACTTTATTGTATAATGCAGCCGCAATAAGTCCAATTTGTGAAGGTTTCACCGCGGTGCGATAATCTGCATTCGAACCTGTCACAGAAAGTGCCGATTCGAACTGGTAATGCCTAGACATTTCCTTTTTGCCACCTTTGTCACTACTAACCCGGCGTGTTTCTGCGAACTGTGCTGAGAAAGTATCCGGTGAAATCCAGGTTCCCAAAAAATCAGCATCAATGCCGACAATTACTTTCGCTTTACTAAAATCATATGAAGGGAAAACAGCCTTTCCGAATGAAAGCTCATTCCCTTTTAATATTGCCGAAGAAGAATTAGCATCATATACAACATGCGTTGTGGTAGGATACTTCGTAGTGAAATCAGCAATGACTGCTTTTGTCGACGGGCTTAATATAGTAGACGACAGTATACGGATTGCACCACCCTTAGCAGCTATTTGAGAGAGCTGTGACTGAATGTCTTTGTCGACCGCCTCCCAGCTCACTTTCGTGTCCTCGCCTTTTTTCGGGCCTTTTAATTTCTCGTTATCATACAGACCCAGAAGCGATGCATGTACACGGGCGCTTATACCAAAAGAAGTTTTAGACAATGAGTTCGGCTCGATTTTCACAGGCCGACCTTCACGCGTCCTCACAAGAATACTTGCATAATCTCCACCCTCAGAATAGGTGGACGCATACCAGTTTGCGATTGTTGGAAACTCGCCTTCTGGTTTATTTACATAGGGTATAGCTTTCTTAACAGGCGTTTCGCAAGCTGCTAGGGAGACAGCTGCCATTCCAAAACCAAGAACTTTCAAAAAATCACGACGGTGTGTACCAACTCCATCGACCAAACTCTCGTATTGGTTTTCAGTTGGTCCGACTCCAAACTCTGAACTAGCTGCTTTTACAAATTTTTCGTCGTTCCGCAACTCTTCAAGTCCCCGCCAGTATCTTTTATTAGTATTTTCCATAAAACTATTCAATACAAATGAGTTGTATTCAGGTATTAATTTCTATTGATCAATAGTGGCACTTCGAGCATTCCAAACCTCCAATATCCGCAACCTTCAGCGCCTCTTTACTTTCAGATGCATGCAACTGCACTAATTTATCGTAATACTGATTATCCTTCGTATTCACTTCTGTTTTACGATGGCAATCGATACACCAACCCATCGTTAGCGACGAGCGCTGTTGTATCACTTCCATTTTCTCCACGTCTCCATGACAGTTCTGGCATTCAAGACCTCCTACGTTTACGTGCTGCGCATGGTTGAAATAAGCTAGATCTGGAAGATTATGCACGCGGACCCATTCAATAGGTTGATTATTCTCAATGGAAGTATAAATCTTCTGAATTTCAGGCGATTCTTTCTTGATAACACCATGACAATTCATACAAATGTTAGCAGATGGAATATGTGCAGATTTACCTCGGTTAACACCGGTATGGCAATAGTTACAGTCGATTTTATATTCGCCTGCATGTAATTTGTGAGAGAATGAGATAGGTTGCTTTGGTGCATATCCCTGCTGAACACCTACACTATACGCACCATCCAAAGTTGCCTTCAAAACTAGCAAAACGAAAATCCACAGTGTCGCAGAACGAATTGCCGGATCAATAGAAATCCGTTTCAACGAATTCCCAAGACTAGTCATAAAATCCGGCTTGGTAGTATCTGTAACTTCGCCACTAACTGCTTTTGAAAGTAATGATACAATGACCACCAAAACTCCCAATACGAGTAGCATCACTACAACCAGTGCAGCGAGAACAATCATAAAGAGATCTGATGGACCTTCTCCTTTTGATTCACCACCAGAAGCACCACCTACTGCTGCTGCGGCAGCGGCAGGAGCCGCCGTTGCGGCCTGATCAACGTAAGCGAAAATAGATTTAATGTCATCATCAGACAAGTTAGGGAAACTTGTCATCTGTGCCTTTGCGTACTCATTGTAGATTTTAACCCCGTAAGGATCACCTGAAGCAATTACAGCCTGTGAATTACGGACCCATTTAGAAAGCCAGCCGAAATCGTGACGCGAACTGGCACCTTTTAAACCCGGGCCTACTACACGTTCATCAGTAACTGCGTGGCATTGCGCACAGTTATTTTTAAAAATTGATTCACCTTTGGCTGCATCACCACCGCCAGCCGGAGCTGCAGCGGTTGCTGTGCTATCTTGAGCAGATACGAAGCTGGGCACACTTAATAGCAAAGCTATTACTATAGCAGTAAAGATTTTTGAGTAACTAAAGTAGGAACAAAACTTGGCGTCCATACGGAATGATATATTCATAATCAACTATTCATTATTCTTCAACAGACAAAACTAGTTCACGATTGGTTATCCACAAAAGTATTTTGGCGATATTTTAAACCGCCTTCTTATTTATAATTTGTCTAATTTATCAGGTATTTTCTGGTTCTATTCTCAGGTAACCTCACCTTGATTATCAGGCATTTAACACAAAAAATACCATTTGGTAACCTACTTTTCAGGTTTATCCAAATGGTATTTTTTGTGTATTTATTTGTGCAGCAAAACAGCCAGATTTGCCTTGCATTGTTGGAGGTTCCGAGCGGATTCGAACCGCTGTACGAGGTTTTGCAGACCTCTGCCTAGCCACTCGGCCACGGAACCAAATTTGGATTAGCTGCTGCCTTTTGGACGGCAGCTAATCCGGGTGCAAAAGTATCAAAAAATTGAACTAGTCAATACTATTACTTACTTTTTTCCTTTCTTTTCGCTTTCCTCCATCTGTTCTTTCAATGCAGATAGTACGCTAAGATCTCCGAATGTAGATTTTTCAGCGTCTTTGTTTGAATTGTCCGAAGAAGGAGTCGATTTAGCAGGAGCCGCTTTCGGAGCTCTTTCTTCTTTCTTCTCGTCCACAGCAGGAGCGGCTTTAGTAACTTTAGAATGCGTCAAAACGATTTTTTTCTCGTCCTTCAAAAATTCAAGTACCGTAAAATCAAGGCTTTCACCTACTTCTGCAAGCGTACCATCTTCTTTTGCAAGGTTTTTAATTGCAGCCACACCTTCAATTCCGTAAGGAAGCTCAAGTGTTGCGAATTTATCACCTTTTGCAACGATTGTAGATTTATGTACAGAACCAACCTCGAAGATGCTTTCGAAAGTATCCCAAGGATTTTCTTCCAATTGTTTGTGACCCAAAGCAAGGCGACGGTTATCAGCATCAAGTTCAAGAACCACAACTTCCAGTTCATCACTCACTTTCACGAAGTCAGATGGATGTTTGATTTTCTTGGTCCATGAAAGATCTGAAACGTGTACAAGACCGTCGATTCCTTCTTCCAGCTCAATGAACAAGCCGAAGTTTGTAAGGTTACGAACAACACCTTTGTGACGTGTTCCGATCGCATATTTCTCTTTCAGAGAACCTTGAGTCCAAGGATCTTCCGTCAATTGCTTGATACCAAGAGACATTTTGCGTTCCTGACGATCAAGTGTCAATACAACTGCACTGATCTCGTCATTCACATTCATGAATTCCTGAGGATTGCGCAGGTGCTGTGACCATGACATTTCAGAAACGTGGATCAAACCTTCAACACCAGGCTTAATTTCAAGGAAAGCGCCGTAATCAGCCACATTTACAATGCGACCAGTCACTTTGGAACCAACCTGAATTTCTTCTGCCAAAGAATCCCATGGATGAGATTGCAGTTGTTTTAAACCAAGTGAAATACGTTTCTTCTCTTCGTCGAAATCCAAAACAACCACGTTCAGTTTCTGGTCTAGCGACAACAGATCTGATGGGTGGTTGATACGTCCCCACGAAATATCAGTAATGTGCAACAGACCATCCACGCCACCCAGGTCGATGAATACACCGAAATTGGTCATGTTTTTGATCACACCTTCAAGTACCTGACCTTTTTCAAGGTTGTTCAGGATTTGCTGGCGCTGTGCTTCAAGATCTTTTTCGATCAGTACTTTGTGAGAAACAACCACGTTATCATTTGCGTAGTTAATTTTCACTACTTTAACCTCCATACGTTTTCCTACAAAAATGTCGAAATCGCGGATTGGTTTAACGTCAATTTGAGAACCTGGCAAGAACGCCTCAATGCCGAAAATATCAACAATAAGACCACCTTTAGTTCTTCTTTTAACGTTTGCATCGATTACAACATCCTCATCAAACGATTTCTGAATGTTATCCCATGCAGTGATTACTTTCGCTTTTTTGCGTGAAAGAACAAGCTGACCTTGCGCATCTTCCTGATTTTCCACGTAAACTTCTACTTCGTCACCGATTTTCATTCCGGGAATATCACGGAACTCATTAGATGATACAATACCATCCGATTTGAAACCGATATTAAGAATCACTTCGCGATCCGTAATACCAACAACAACACCTTTGACTACTTCTTTTTCCTGAACAGGTGAAATAGTGGTTTCATACATTTGTTCCAAACGATCACGGTCAGCATTTGAGTAGCCTGTACCGAAACCTTTGTCTGCTGCTTTATCCCAATCGAAATCAGGAAGTGGTTGACTTTGTTTTTCCTTAGACATAAATAGGAATTATCGCTCTTGTGTACATCAGCTGCCGAGCTAAATAGCTGAAAATTAGTTAAACAAGTATTTTTTGGAAAATAAGAGCGCAAAAGTACCTCTTTCCGAAAAAAATTCCGAAAGAACTCAGAGATTTATTTAAATGGGGAGAGATGAAAGTACCGGTCAGGAAGGGTTCCGGCCAAGGGAGGGTAATGCGGCTTACTTAAAAAGCTCTTTCTTTGCTTCCCAGATATGGAAGCCATTCGTCATCTGCAAGACCGGAAAAATCACGGATAAACATCAGAAAAGATGGGCGAAATGGACGTTGTTTTAATGGCATATCGATTTCCTCTGGCGTGTGGTCTCCTTTTCTCGAATTACATCTTTTACATGCAGTCGCCAGATTGTCCCAGGTAGTCTTACCGCCTCTTGATTTCGGGATGACGTGATCCAATGTAAGATTGTCGTGCGTCCCACAATACTGGCAGCGATTACCGTCCCGCTTAAAAAGATTTTGCCGGGTCATAACCACGCCTCTATATGGGATATGAATATAGCGGTTAAGGCGAATGACAACCGGCATGGGATACTGATCGTTGACGGTGCGCAGGTACTGCCTTCGCGATTCGGCCAGCATTTCGGCCTTATTCATGTAGACTAATAGGAACGCTTTAGGAACCGTGCAAACACTTAGTGCGCTATAATCTTGATTAAGAACCAGTACTTTACCCATGAGTCCTCGAGGTATTTAATTCCCACAATATAGGAATTTTTTACTTGAAAACTTCCTGCGCAAGTTCATTTTACTAGTAGTTAACTCGGTCAGTTTCACGCTTAATGTCCCTCTCTTTAATCGTGTCCCGCTTATCATAAAGCTTCTTACCTTTTGCCAAAGCAATGTGCAATTTTGCCAGTCCACGCTCGCTTGTAAACATCCTGACCGGAATAATGGTAAGCCCCTGATCCTTCAACCCTTCAATCAGCTTTCTGCGCTCTCTTTTTGTAATCAGCAGTTTCCGGTCACGCATGGGTTCGTGATTGTAATGCGTACCCTCTGTGTAAGGTGATATGTGAAGGCTACGGATATAAAGTTCGCCATCCATAAACAAGCAATATGCATCCTGAAAATTGACTTTTCCTTGTCTGATGGACTTTATCTCGGTCCCCGTCAGCGATATTCCTGCCGTTAATTCTTCAAGAAAGAAGTACTCAAATGAGGCACGTCTGTTCTTTATATCTACTTTTTTGACTATTTTTTCAGACATATAATCGCTGGAATTAAGAAAAGGGCTCAAAATTAACCTATTGTTAAAACTATACCAACATGGCCAATACTATACACACCGCAATAGTTCAGTTACTGTTATTTGCACTGCTTTTTTGCGCCACAGACGCATTCTGTCAAAAATACGATCCTGAAATTTTAGAAACAGTAGATTTACTTTTCAATGGAATGCGAGAAGGTGATTCGTCCATGCTGAGAAGAGCTGTACTCCCTACTTGCACACTCACATCCTTTTCAAAAAATTCGGAGGACTCAATAATAATTCGGAAGAGCGAAATTGCCGACTTTATCAAAGCAGTAGGTACTCCTCATAGCGAAAAGTGGGATGAACAATTTACAATACAAAGATTTCGGTCGATTTCACCATGGCTATTGTGTGGGCTCCGTACAAGTTTTACCTCGGTGCAAAATTCTCACACTGCGGAGTGAATGTTTTTACTCTGGTCCAGACCAGATCTGGTTGGAAAATCAGCAACATTACGGATACAAGAAGAAAAGAAAGTTGCCTTTAGTGTCTAGAACCGCACCATTTGCTTCCAGGTACCTTTCATTCGGTTGTATTTGATGGTGCTGGGTAATGCCTTCCACCAATACTTATTTACCTCCACAGCAAACGAAGGCTGCATATAGCAATTGATCGCACACCCCTCACACGCAGGAAGTTTGCCTTCTAATGCGACCAATTTTTGAACTTCGTCGGAATGGTATAGGTCAAAAAGTTTTCCTTCGATGTGGAAATCCTTCAAACCCAAATGATAACAAGGCAGCACAAGCTTATTTTCGGGTGAAATGACAATGGTAGTACTTGCGGCCCTGCAAATGGGATCATCAACGTGATTGCCACCATCTAACCTCAGCTGGATAAATGCATCATTGAGGTAGACGTTCTTCTGTTTCCCCCACCAAAGCAACTCGTTCAAAGCTTCTTTCGAAAGATTTGAGCCGACATTATTATATTCAAAAACCGGATTCAGGATCAATACGAGGTCGTTAGGCAGACAAACTTCTTCCCACAACTTCCTGATCTTATCTACATTATCTTCAAAAACGGTAAAAATGATATCTGGACGTTCCCCAATTGTCCTCGCGATTTCAATGGATTCCATTACCTTATCAAAACACTTCACACCTCTGGACTTATCATGTTCATCCTTATCAGGAGAATCCAGCGAAAAATGAAGCATATCGATCAGGCCTTTTAACTTTTCGGCCTGTTTTGGATAAAGTAATCCATTGCTTGTGACCGTCGTGATCATCCCATGCGCCTTTGCCTCGCGCAACAACACATCCAGCTCACGATGCAACAAAGGCTCGCCACCGGTAAAGTCTATCACCTTTACCCCGAGTGCCTTCAAATCCCGTAAGTTCTCTCTTAGATTGTCAAGTGTAATGTAGGGCGACGGCTTTTCCCAAATATCACAGAAACTGCATGAAGCATTGCAACGGTATGTTACATAGTAATTACACAGAACCGGATGGGAGACCAGACGCATATCAACGGATCATGGTAAGCAGACTTGTTAGTTTATCTTTCAGGTCTTTTCTGTCAACGATGAAATCAAGAAAACCATGTTCCAGGACAAATTCTGCACTTTGAAATCCTTTCGGCAGATCTTTACCAATTGTCTCCCGGATAACCCTAGGGCCAGCAAATCCGATTAATGCTTCCGGCTCTGATATGTTAAAATCTCCCAGCATCGCGTAAGAAGCAGTCACACCGCCAGTGGTTGGATCGGTAAGAAGAGAAATGTATGGAACCTTTGCTTCGGCTAGTTGTGCAAGACGTGCGGACGTTTTGGCCATTTGCATTAATGAAAAGCCAGCTTCCATCATCCGGGCACCACCCGATTTTGAGATCATCAGAAACGGATGTTTATGTTCTAATGCATATACGATCGCCCGGGCAATTTTCTCACCCACAACGGAGCCCATTGAACCGCCAATAAAATTGAAATCCATACAAGCGATCACAATATCAATTTCATTCATTTTTCCATGACCGGTACGCACAGCGTCTTTCAAACTGGTTTTTTGCATGGTAGACTTTATGCGGTCGGGATATGCTTTCGTATCCACAAAATGCAGCGGATCGCCCGAAGTAAGGTTTTCGTCCAGCTCAATGAACTCATTATCATCAAACAACAGATTGAAATATACCTCCGAGCCTACTTTTTCGTGGTAGTTGCAATGCGGGCATGTAAATGCGTTCTGCTTATGTTCTCTGGTAGGGGTAATTTTCTTGCAATTTGAACATTGGTACCACAAACCATCCGGAGCTTCACGCTTCATTTCAGTTGGTGTATTGATACCTTTCTCTTTCCGAATAAACCAGGACATACTGTTTGTGGGTTAATATCTGAATAAAAGACTGTTGAGCAGACTTTTACCAACTTTTCATGATAAAATCAGGCTTCAAATATACTAATAAATGTTATGTATCATGAAAACGGGCCCGAATGCGACTTGTTAGAATCTTCTGCTTTCATTACGCATTCAATCCCGGTTTGAACAATTTCAGCTATAATTTGTTACTAAAACAGCTTGATCTTTATCCGGGCTAATGGAAAAACCCGGATCATTTACCACCTATTCATGACTTCCAGTACCTCTCCCATTGTGATTATAGTTGGAACCAACAGACCCAACTCCATGTCGCGTAAAATCGCCGAATATTATCAGGGTATTCTCACGAATCTGGGAGCTTCCAGCATCATTCTGGATCTGGTTAATCTTCCCCATGATTTTACCGTTTCTGCATTATATGAAAATACGGGCAAAAACGAAGACTTCAATAACCTGAAATCCTTACTTGAGAATACGGACAAATTTGTTTTTGTGGTTCCCGAATACAATGGATCTTACCCGGGTGTACTAAAAGCATTCATCGACGGATTACCTTATCCAAATAGTTTTGCAAATAAAAAGGCTGCATTGGTAGGACTATCATCTAATATGCAGGGGGCAGCAATTGCTTTAAGCCATTTGAATGATGTGTTTAGCTATTTGGGAATGAATACCCTCGCGATGCGTGTCAAACTAGCCCAGATTAAATCGCATTATAGTGATAAGGTTATTTCAAATGCATTATATAAAGAGTTAATTGAAATCCAGGCCGGCCAGATTATTCATTTCTGATCTGAGCCAAAACTAAAAAAGGAAGCTAATGCTTCCCTTTTTGCTATTTCAACCAATGTTGTTCCATTTCTTGTGCTGGAATTGTCGGACGCTTCCATAGCTCGACTTTACTTCTCCGATATGCCGGACCTTCCAGATCAGGGAATTTCACAAGCTTATCTCTAAACGATCTTACCATGATTTCAAGTCGTTCGGTTTCTTCGTCCGACCAATCATCATTTTCGGTTGCGGTTTGCGATTCTCCGGAATTAAAGCCAGGCTCTATAATCAACTCCACTCCTCCGGTTGGTGTATTTCCGTTCAACTCTCCGGTAAGTACCAATTCACCTTCTTCATCTACCTCCTCGACTTCATCTACAAAATCAATTGCAATGGGATCGTCAACCGTTCCACGCAGGTTGGTCATTGGCATACCAGGAATCGGCGATTCAATGCTATCGAACCCCGCTGCCACAATGGTAACCCGTAACTTTTCGGCCAGCGATTCATCTGTGATTGTTCCCAGCTTAAACATCCTTGCTTCTCCACCCACTTGCGAAAGAACGTAACTCCATATCTCCCGCTGCTCCTTCATGGTCGCCTCATTCTTTTTGCTGGTGGCCAATGTAACAAGAATCCGTTTTGCACCCCGAATGTCTCTGTCATTCAATAAAGGCGAATTCAATGCGTCTTTAATTGCTGTCTGAGCACGTTGAGCACCCATCGATTCGGACGTACCCATCACCGACTGCCCCGCACTTTTCAACACCTTTTCAACGTCTTTAAAATCCGTGTTGATGTTTCCGCTTGTCGTGATAATCTCAGAAATACTTTTAACTGCATTCAGCAATATACCGTCTGCTTCCGCAAACGCCTGAGTAATGGTCATGTCTTCGTAAAGCTCTTCCAGCTTATCATTCAAAACCACCAATACTGTATCGCAATATTTTTTTAGTTGGTCAATACCATCCAGCGCCTGCTCTTTTTTATCAAGTCCCTCCCAGGTATATGGAGCTGTTACTACCGCTACGGTAAGTTTTCCCATTTCGCGGGCAAGTTGGGCGATAACCGGAGCTGCCCCAGTCCCCGTTCCTCCGCCCATACCTGCCGTAATGAAAACCATTTGAGTAGAGCCTCCCAGGAGAGCTTTAATCTCTTCAATGGTTTCCAGCGCAGCTTCTTTTCCTTTCACGGCATCCGTACCTGCTCCTAACCCCTGGGTCAAGGTAGCTCCCAGTTGTATCTTGACTGGTACTGGACTTTTCGCGAGCGATTGTCTATCTGTATTACAAACTGCAAACTCTACATCCGTAATCTTTTTTTCGTACATGTAGTTAACAGCGTTGCTGCCACCACCACCAACACCTATCACTTTAATGATAGCCGGTTCTCCATTCCTTCCGTTATTCGGTTGATCTTTGACGATTTCGTTCACTATATAATCCTGGTCTAAAGATTGCAACAAGCTTGTGTTCATAATGCCCGGGGTTGAGTTGTATAACTTCTGCTGATTTTCAATAGTCGTCTAAACTATCGTCCTTTTTACCAATAATGTTGTTGATATTATCCCAGAAGGTTCCGACCTTTTTCACAGGCTCCTTCTTCACTTCCTTGGGTTTATCTTTATGGATTACAGTCGCGCTGGCTACCGTAGCCGGCTTGCAAACTGATTGCACTCTTGGATCAATTGATTTGAGACCTGCCCAGGCAAGTCCGATAGCCGTATTGAAGGATGCATTGCTGACCGCGTCTGCTTTCGCCGTTCTCTCCAGATTCTCAGGATAACCTACCCTTACGGACATGTTGGTCACTTTTTCAAAAAGAGCTTCGATGTTATCAATGTTGGCAGAGCCGCCAGTGAGCACAATACCGCCGATTAATTTATCGAGATAACCTGAATCAATGATTTCGGCAAAAACCATAGCCGCGATTTCTTTCAAACGGGATTCGATGATTAATGCCACGTTTTTCTTCAAAACCTGCTTGGGAGCTCTTCCCGCAAGAAAATTAACCAGGATCTCAATATGCAAAGGAATGTCGGAAGAAATAGCCGAGCCGTATTCCTTCTTCAATTGCTCCGCATTTTCATTTTGAATACCGCATCCAATCGCCAAATCGCTGGTGATATGTCTGCCACCAATAGGAAATGAAGCAATGTGACGGATAATGCGATCCTGATAAATGATTAAATCCGTCGTATGATCCCCAATGTCTACTAATGCGATCCCTGCTTTTATTTCATTATCGGTCAAAACGGCGAGACTGGTTGCCAGCGAGCCTAATACCATTTTATCACATTTCAAACCTTGGTCCGCATCAGCCAGGCTTTTCTTAGTCCGCATAATGGACTGGTTATTCGCAGATACGATCAGAAAATTACCACCAAGTTTAATACCGGTCCTGCCGACGGGTTCTTTCACACCCATTGAATTGTCTACGACAAAGTCCATGGGCAAAACATGCAATACATCGTAATTGGGCTCTATTTTGGCACGATACATGTCATCAACCAACTGATCTACATCACGTTGTGTAACTTCTTCGCCGGATGAAGCCGATGGACGGATAACGCCATCACTTTGCGCAGTTACTTTTACAAGCGAGCCGCCAAAACTTACATTCACCACCCCAATGTCAAGATCCGAACGCGAAGAAGCTTCTTGTAAAGCTTCACGGATTGCACTGCCAACCTGTTTTATATTTTCTACAGAACCATTTACTACGGCACCTTGAGGAAGCGGAACTTCACTAAAACCCAGGATTTCAATATTTTTCTGACGAGAGCCCGAAGAGACGCCTTGCGCTGCAACGACCGCAATTTTTGTACTGCCTATATCTACTCCTACTACAATTTTTTCGTGTGCCATGTTGATGGTGAATTGCTATTCACAGACGATTTGATCCTGAAACTTAACACTTATTCTTTTATACCTGCTCCAATCCCGGCTCAGGACTTTATCATAAAATAACCTTAGCTTTTCAAACTTGGCCTGATAGTCATCTGCCATTCCAAATTCGATCTTTTGATCTCCTAAAACAGTCATCAGGCTGATTTCACCATCTTTGTCTGCATTAAGTTGTGCCACCTGAGCTTTCCAAAACGGATCTGTATTCAGGAAACGCAGTAATTCCATAACAGAAGATCCTGTTGCGGTCTGCATCTTTTTGGAATCATTGAAAAACGATCCCGAAACCAGTAATGCCCTTGCTGAATAACTTTCTGACAGAGGGAAGATATTTCCCTCATAATTGATATAGTACCCTGATGTGTTCCGCAATTCCCCATTTTCCGAAGCATTAATCCAGCGCGCCAGCGGCTTCTCCTGTTCTACTTCTACCACTATATTTCCTCTCAGATCACGAAAGACCTGGCATTTTCTGATGAGCCTATTTCGTGTTACCCGTTTTTCGAGATCATGAAGTGCTACATCACTTAACTTACTTCCAAGCAATGGATCGCTTCCATTTTCAGTCAGCAGCATCCGTACATCCATTTGATTCAAAAACCGAGCCCCGGAATCATTTTTAATCTCAATTACCAGATTGTTACACCGCTGCAGATTAAGTCTGCTTTCGGCCATACCAATTCCCGCAATTGGCAAAATGAGCCACAAACTACGTTTCAACAAAAGCCATGAATAATCAAATTTACGTAACATCTTAGTAATATTAAAAATGCTTTTGCTAATTATTCGCAAACCGTTTTAGGAGCAGGTTCTTTACCGGCCCAACCAGCGTGTCAATATCTCCAGCCCCGATTGTGACGATAATATCGGTATCCAGATGCTCTAAAACACTCAGTACATTCTCTTTAGCTACCAGTTGTTTGTCGGCTGATTTCACCATTTTCAGGATCATTTCTGAGTTAACCCCTTCAATGGGCAATTCCCTCGCCGGATAAATTTCCATCAAAAGTAGCCGGTCTGCTAATGACAGGCTCTCCGCGAACCCCTCCGCAAAATCTCTGGTACGCGTAAACAAGTGAGGCTGAAATATCGCTGTAACATGTCTTCCCGGGTACAATCCTTTCACCGATGAAAGAAAAGCCTCAATCTCAGTCGGGTGATGTGCATAGTCATCAATGTACACGTGGTCATCCTGCTCGACCTGGTATTCAAAGCGTCTCTTCACTCCTCTATAACTTTCCAGGGCTTCTTTTATTTTTTGGCCCGAAATCCCAATATATAATGCAACTGCGCTGGCAGCAATAGAATTTTCAATGTTATGGTAGCCGGGAATTCTCATTGCGATCTCTTCGATCACCCCATCAGGATGCACCAGATCAAAAACGAAGCGTGCATTTTCAATGTGTAAGTTGGACGAATGATAGTCCCCGCTATTGAGTGAATAAGTAAAGACATCCGCATTCGTTTTATCCGCCAGTGTCAGCCCTTCTCTCATAAACAATACCCCATTGTCGTCAATTTGACTTACATAATCGCCAAACGATTCCAAAACAGCTTCATGCTTTCCGTAAATGTCCAGGTGGTCGGCGTCCGTCGACGTGACAATCGCTATTTCGGGAAAAAGCGTCAGAAATGAACGGTCGAATTCATCTGCTTCCACCACACAGAAAACCTCTTCCAGATTGGCCGTGGGTTCGTTCAGCAGCAGGTTAGTGCCATAATTTTGCGTGATCCCACCCAAAAATGCCGTACTATTAACCCCGGCGTATTTCAAAATGTGTGCAACAAGTGATGACGTTGTCGTTTTTCCGTGGGTACCGGCAACCCCGATCGTTCTTAAATTTTTGGTAAGAATTCCAAGAACCTGTGATCTTTTCAAAATCAGGAAATTCTCCTGTTTAAAATGGTACATCTGCTTATGCTGCACTGGCACGGCCGGCGTATAAATGATAAGCGTTTTGTCAGAATCTTCTAAAAACGACGGTGGTATTACATTTACCGAATCTTCCAGGGTTACTTCAATGCCTTCCTCAATGAGCTTTTCAACAAGTGGAGTCATCGTTTTATCGTAACCCGCAACGAAAAATCCATTCGCATTGAACCAACGCGCCAGCGCGCTCATCCCAATCCCACCGATTCCAACAAAGTAAACATTATTCCAGCTAGTCATGGAAGATGACATATAAATCTAATTTTGAGGCAATTACCTGATTAATTTTAAAACTTCCGCGGCAATATCATCTGCTGCGCCGGGTCTGGCAAGCTTGCGAATATTCACTTTCAGATTTTCCTGCTGCTCAATGTTTCCCAGCAATTCCAGCGCTCTGGTAACCAGATCATCCTTCGCATTCGAATCCTTAATCAGCAAAGCCGCGTCTTGTTCTACCAAAGTCAATGCATTTTTAGTCTGATGATCTTCCGATGCGGCCGGAAACGGCACCAAAATGGATGGTTTCGCCGCCAGGCATAATTCAGAAACTGACAATGCACCGGCACGGGAAACTACCACGTCTGCCATCGCGTAAGCCAAATCCATGGTGTAGATGAAATCAAAAGCTTTCACCTGTTTCGTCCCTATTCGCGCAATACTAGCCTGGGCAGTGTCAATATAATTTCTTCCCGTTTGCCATAGCACCTGGTAACCTGCATTTGTCAATCGTTCAAGCCCTGCATCTATACTTTCATTGATCGATTTCGCTCCAAGGCTCCCACCCATGACAAACAAAGTGGTTTTCTCAGGATCCAGACCAAACTCCGTCAGTGCCTCTTTCTTCTTCAATGAAACATCGACAATATCACTCCGCACCGGATTCCCGAGCAATGCTATTTTTTCTTTTGGGAAGAAAGCCTCCATTCCCGGATACGCCACGCAGATTTTCGAAGCTTTTTTGCCTAAAAATTTATTAGTAATGCCTGCGTAGGAGTTTTGTTCCTGTATTAACGTAGGTATTTCTGCCAGGGAAGCCATCATTAACAATGGCCCGCTCGCAAAACCACCGACACCCACCGCGACATCAGGTTTGAAATCTTTAATTATAGCCTTCGCCTTCAATAAACTGTTCAAAAGCTTAAATGGAAGTGCAAGATTATCGATCGAAATCGCTCGCTTAATTCCGGCAATAGGCAATCCCACAATATTATAACCCGCTCTGGGTACCTTTTCCATTTCCATTTTCCCTAATGCACCTACAAAAAGTACTTCGAGATCGGGCTCTCTCCGTTGCAATGCATTGGCAATGGCGATGGCCGGATAAATATGTCCGCCGGTACCACCGCCACTAATGATCACTTTTTTTGACATTTTTAAATGCGTTTCTCTTCTGCGATTTCGCCACGGCTAACACTCAGTATCATTCCCATGGCAATGCCGGTAAATATCAGCGACGTCCCGCCCTGACTAAAAAACGGCAGCGTTTGCCCCGTTACAGGTACCAGGCCCACAGTCACGGCCATTGCCGAAAAAGCCTGACTGACCACAATGAATGTAAGCCCGGCGGAAAGTAACCCGCCAAATGGACGCTTCGTAGCCTCGATCGCCTTGAGTCCCCGATATAGCAGAATGAGATAGAAAACAATCAGAATGGTGCCTCCCAGCGTTCCGTACTCTTCCACGGCTACCGCGAAAATGAAGTCTTTTTGAGGTTCAGGCAGAAACCTTCGTTGGCGGCTTTTAGAAACCCCTTCGCCATACAATCCGCCGCGGGCCATCGCCATATAAGATTGCTGAGATTGATACACAACGACATCTTTATCAAAAAATGCAGAAATACGATTTTGTGCGGTACCGGCTCTTTGGGTAGAATTAAGAAGAATTGCGATGGTAGCGAAAAAAACCAGCCCTAATGCCGTAAAAAACAGATAATGCATCGGTACCTTGCCCACAAACATCAGCAAAAAACAGATTCCAGCCAGCATCACTGCCGTTGAAACGTTACTGACGAAAATCAACCCGCAAACCACTCCAACAAGCGAGAGCGGTTCCATAAACAACTCCCGCGTGTTCCAGCCACCTTTGATATGCCGCGCTAAAATCAGCGATAGATGCGCTATTAATGCTACCTTGGCCCATTCAGAAGGTTGAAAACGTTGTCCGATAACCGGAATCTCGATCCATCTGGCTGCATCATTCACCGACGTTCCGAAAAACATGGTGAAAATCAATAACAATATCGAACTCCACACTGCCAGCCGGGTCACATATACAAACTTGATATACGGAATGCGATGGACGAAGTACATGACCACCAGGGAAATGAAGCACAGCAGCACGTGTTTGTACAAATAGTATTCGGTATTACCATCCATTTGGCTATATGCATCTTTCACGCTGGCGCTGTAAACAACGACAATGCTCCACAAAAGCATGATGATGCAGATTCCCCAGATCCAGGGATCGCCTTTGAGGTTTTTCACAAACCAAACCTGCGTGTCTTCCCTTGCTTTTTGCAAGAAATCCATGTTGGTAACCGCTGACAATGTATTTAGGATTATGGGTGGCTGATAAGATTTCTGACCGCAGCTTTAAATTTGTCTCCTCTGTCCTCATAGTTTTGAAACAAATCAAAGCTCGCACAGGCAGGCGACAACAATACAATGTCCTCCGGTTCACTCCATTCTTTTCCTTTATTTACAGCATCCTGAATGTCCTGGGTCGTGTAAATTTGGGGAACGATATTTGAAAAATAGTCCCGGAGCTTGTCGACACTTTTACCTAAAACTATTAAACCTTTTACTTTATTACGCACCAATTCTTCAATTTGGCTGTAATCATTGCCTTTATCAACACCTCCGGCAATGAGAATTACGCCTTTTTCAAAGCTGCCCAATGCATAAAAAACAGAATCTACATTCGTTGCTTTGGAGTCGTTCACATAAGTGACACCCTGAATCACTTCTACGATTTCGAGTCGGTGTGGCGCGTTTTTGAATGATATTAATCCTTCTGATATTTTTTCGTCTGACAATCCAACCAGTTTTGCTACTGAAATTGCTGCCATCGCATTGACGGCATTATGCGGACCTTTAATCGGCAATTCCGAAAAATCCTGTTCGAAAGATTTGCCCTCGATTTTAACGACCAGTTTCCCATTTTCCAGGTAGGCTCCTTCTTTTAAACTTTGATTTAAAGAGATACCAATCATGGAAACTGCCGGCTTTCTCTTCTCAAATTCAGCCAGTATCTCCGGACTATCCTCAAAATAGATCAGATAATCTTCGGCCGTCTGATTTCGAATGATATTGAATTTTGAATCGATGTAGTTTTGAAAATCATACCCATACCGATCCAGATGATCGGGTGTAATATTGAGAATAACTGAAACGGACGGGTGAAAATCTATAATATTATCAAGCTGAAAGCTGCTGATTTCCAGCACGTAGTGATCGAATTCCTTTTCAGCCACCTGCCAGGCGAAGCTTTCGCCAATATTACCGGCAAGTCCCACATTCACTCCTGCATTTTTCAATAAATGATATGTGAGCAGCGTCGTGGTTGTCTTTCCGTTACTCCCGGTTATGGCAATTAGTTTTGCATTCGTATAACGTGATGCGAATTCGATCTCAGAAATGATCTGAACTCCTCTTTTTTTTAATGCGACGATCAATGGAACTGTATCCGGAATACCCGGACTTTTGATGACCAGATCGCATTCTAAAATTGCATTCTCGGAATGCTGACCTTGCTCAAATGCAATGTTTTGATCGGTCAGAACGTCAATATATTTTTGGTGAAGCTGGCCTTTGTCTGATAAAAAAACATCAAATCCTTTGGATTTAGCCAGGATAGCTGCTCCGGTACCGCTTTCTCCGCCTCCCAAAATGACAACTTTCTTTTGCACAAAAATGAATTTAAACGTTGAAAATCGCGCGTTAACTACGAAGGTAAATTATTTGACCAAAACTTTTTTGACTAAAACTTCAATAAAGCTTAATAAAAAAAGAGGCATATCAGATATACCTCTTTCACAACCTTTTACTATGCGATAAACCTATTCCTTTTTAAGTGACTCAGAAAATCTCAATCGGTTAGCGAGTTTCACAACCATGAAAATCACCCAGGCGATTATGATGAATTGAATCAATACCTGAATGAAATTGCCATATTTTATGGCTACTTCCGGAGTTTCTCCGACTGCTTCTTTTAGCACGATTTTAAGTTGTGTAAAGTCTACGCCACCGATCAACAAACCGAGCACTGGATTGATAATGTCTTCTACCAATGAAGTGGTAATTTTTCCGAAAGAAGCACCGATAACAACACCGACGGCCAAATCCAGGACATTACCTTTGGCAATAAAAATCTTGAATTCCTGAAGCATAACAAGTTGAGGTTAGTTGAATGAAATTAAAAAGCATATAAAAATCCGATACTGAGAGCCTGGGCGAATTGTACATCCTTGCTCTGATCCTGATCATAAACCAGTATACCTCCAAGGTTTACATTCACATATTTATTGACCTTCGCAGTCAGCATCGCATCCAAACGGTTATCGATATTCAATGGATGCTGGAAGCTTGAAAACAGTAAATACCGAAACTTCAGATTGACGTCTTTTGCAATGTCTTTATCAAAATTCGCAACCAACTGTATCAATGCAGCTTCGGTCCTGACACGCTTTCCAATTGGCACGCCGTAATTTTTCTGGTCCGGCGTATTTACATATAAGTTTGTATCAATCACAATGGTTTGACGAAGTGCGCCGGGAGCTAAATCAATGAAAAAATAGGGTACCGGTCGGTACTCGATACCGATAGCCTCGGTTAAATAAGCCGGGGCTAAAATGCCGGAAACCTTGTTTCTGACCATCGCAGAGTCTCCATTCTCCACGTAATTGTAGCCATTACCGAATTGAGACAGGAAGTTAACATTGGCAAAAAGGCTCCATTTGCCACTCAACGCCCGGTTATATTTTGTATCGAAAAATAAACGATCCGCATTCTTACGGCTTTGCTGCCCTTTATTCCGGACAACACCATACTGTGACTGGAAGTCATTTCTCCACGAATTTTTGCCTTTTTTCTTTTCGTTCAGCGCATTAAAAAACAACCCGAGTGCGACTGAATTTACCCCGCCACCGGTCCAGTTAGAACTGAATGATCCCTGGTTCAGGTTAGCGCCAAACTCGATTTTCTTCCAGACAGTATCACTTTCAGTTTTTAGCTTGCCTGCATTAAGCGGGTTGGCAAAATCGAATTTCTGGGCGTATGCCGCTGATGTTTTTAAGAGAATTAGAACAAGAAACGTGAGGTATTTAACGAGATTTTTACGGCTCATCATCATTGGAGTTGGTTATTCAAATCATTGGGCTTCTACTTTGTAACTTAAATCGAAGCAAGGAGTGAACGGTAAGGTAACGTATTTTTTAAAACTTTAAAAAATCAGGCATTCAGAAATGCCTCCAGGTATCTCTTGCGAAGTTTCTCTCTGGCGCGCATCAGTCTCATTTTCACCGCACTTTCGGTAAGACTGAAAATGGTTGAAATTTCCCGCGTGCTGCGGCCCTCAAGATATTTAAGGTAGAGTAATGCCTTTTCTTCAAGATTTAGCTGGCTTAATGCTGTTCTGAGACCAATGGTATCAACTTCTTCAATCTCAAATATCTTATTGATGTCAAAATCGTCTTGCATTTCGATCTCTTCTCCGTGTACGGTAATGATGTTTTTCTTGCCGGATCTTATGAAATCCATGCAATGATTATAGCTTACTTTAAAGAGCCACGTTGAGAATTTTGCTTCTATTTTGAAGGTGTTCAGCTTCGTTATCAGCTTTAAAAAGATGTCATGCATCAAATCTTCTGCCAGGGAGGCATCCTTCGTTACGGAAACGCACGTCTTATAAACTTTGTATGCGTACCTATCGTACAGCTTTTCGAAATGACGATTGTCGTTTGACTTCAAAAAAAGTACTACTAATTCTTCGTCCGATGCAGTTTGTGTTGAACAACTACCTACTAATTTGTCAATCATTCCGAATTAGAAAATCACTGATAGTGTGTGAAAAAAAATTTGACTAGCACTTATTTTTCGTAAATATTAAAAAACAACGCCTGGTATACAAATACATACCAGGCGTTGTCAACATTATTTTATTACGAAAATTACTATCCGCCAATCGATATACGCTTAAAGGACTTCACAGTTAATCCTTTGGCCGTTTTTTCCAAAAGCTGGCGAATTGTCAGCGAAGAATCTTTTACGAATTCCTGATTCAAAAGTGTATTGTCCTTATAAAATTTCTGAAGTTTGCCTTGTGCGATTTTCTCTAGCATAGCTTCAGGCTTACCTTCTGCTCTGGCTTGTTCCTTGCCAACTTCGATCTCACGTTCAACTGTCGCAGAATCAACTTCGTCTTTATCAAGAGCGATTGGCTTCATGGCAGCGATCTGCATAGCAACGTCTTTACCAAGCTCATTCACGTCCGCTCCATTAACGCCATTAAACGCAACCAGCACGCCCAATTTTCCATTCGAGTGAATGTATGGAACCACCTGATCAGCCGTAATGCTTTCGTAAGCAGTGATTTCAAGCTTTTCACCTAATTTACCTACCAAATCAACGATATGCTCGCTCACCGGACGGCCATCAGCCAAAGTTGCGGCGAGTAATGCTTCTTTATCAGAAATATCATCTGCCACGGCTTTGTCCAGGATGCTTTGTGCAAGATTTTTAAAATCTTCCACATTCGAAACTGGTTCTGTTTCGCATGCAAGTGCAACGAGTTTACCATTCGTTCCGTCTGCACTGATTTTAACTACAACGGTTCCTTCAGAAACAGCGTTATCTGCACGTTTTGCAGCTACTTTTTGTCCTTGTTTACGAAGAATATCAACGGCTTTGTCAAAATCGCCATCAGCTTCCTGAAGCGCTTTTTTGCAATCCATCATCCCCGCGCCAGTCATTTGGCGGAGTTTGTTTACATCTTGTGCGGTAATTGCCATGATTTGATTTAATATGAATTAATATTCCTTAAAAAAATGATAGCCCATAGCAAAATGGCTATGGGCTATTTTTATCAATCAGATACACACGTGGATTGTGAAACCCAAGCCATATCGCCCTAATTTTTATTCTTCTCCACCATCAGCAACTGCCTCTTCAGCTACTTCTGCGCGTGGTGCAGCAGGAGCAGCTTCCTCTGTGCCTTTGTCAACCTGACGTTTGGCTTCTTCTTCTTCAACCAGGCGCTGATCGTCTTTATCTTGTTTGCGTTCCATCAAACCTTCTTCGATTGCTTTTCCAATTGCCAGCGTGATCAATGAGATTGCTTTGTAAGCATCATCATTACTTGGGATTGGGAAATCAACTAATTCGGGGTTTGAGTTGGTGTCGCAGATAGCAAAAATGGGGATGTTCAATCTTTTTGCTTCTGAAACTGCAATGTGCTCGCGTTTTACATCAACGATGAAAAGGGCAGCAGGAAGACGGGTAAGGTCAGCTACACCACCTAACACTCTTTCCAGTTTATCCTTTTCACGTGTAAGCATCAGGCGTTCTCTTTTCGCAATATTGCTAACCGTGGTTTCGTCTTTTAGCATCTTCTCAAGAGTCTGCATTTTTTTCAAAGACTTGCGAATTGTGCCGAAGTTTGTAAGCATACCACCCAACCAGCGATCAGTTACGTAAGGCATTTTAAGGCGTTTCGCCTCTTCTGTTACGATTTCCTGAGCTTGTTTTTTAGTAGCAACAAACATGATCTTACGTCCTGAACGAACGATCTGCTTTAATGCAGCCTCAGCGTCATTAATGCAGCTCAAAGTTTTATTCAGGTCAATGATGTGGATCCCGTTCTTCTCCATGAAGATATATGGAGCCATGCGTGGATCCCACTTGCGGGTAAGGTGACCAAAATGGACACCTGCATCCAATAGTTCTTTATATTCTATTTGTGCCATTGCAGATTAAATGTTAGAATGTTTTTCAAATTACGCAGCACAGCACATCGGGCACGATAAGTACTGTCTGGACAACTTTGGTCATTGATTGCGGTCCGCCGCGCGGTCATTTGCTGTCATTGATAGTCATTTGTTGTTTAAAATATAGAATAACAATAAATGACCCAGTAACTATAAATGACCACGAATGACCATTTCTATTAACGTTTCGAGAACTGGAATCTCTTACGAGCCTTAGCGCGTCCGTATTTCTTACGTTCAACCATACGAGGGTCACGTGTAAGAAATCCTTCTTTTTTCAACGCGCCACGGAACTCTCCGTTGTATTCGCAAAGTGCGCGGGAAACAGCCATACGGATCGCTTCCGCCTGACCTGTAATTCCACCACCTCTTACGTTTACTTTAAGATCATAACCATTGCCTCCGCTGATAACAGCAAAAGGTTGCTGAAGAACGATCTGGTGCACTTCGAATGGAAAGTATTCTTTGTAATCGCGGCCGTTTACTTTAATATCTCCTTTGCCCGGCGTCATATAAATACGGGCCACGGCTGTTTTTCTTCTGCCTATTGTGTTGATCACTTCCATGAATTACAACTGGATTTCTTTAGGTTGCTGAGCGCTGTGAGGGTGTTCTGCAGCAGCGTAAACAAACAGGTTTGTAAATAAACGACGTCCCAAACGGTTCTTTGGAAGCATACCTTTTACGGCTTTCTCGATTACACGCTCCGGGTGTTTCTCGAGCAACTCACGGGGAGTTTGAAAACGTTGACCTCCTGGGTAGCCTGTATGACGAACATAAATTTTGTCGGTCATCTTTTTACCTGTCAACTTAATTTTGTCGGCGTTGATAATGATAACATTATCACCACAATCCACATGAGGAGTGTAACTGGCCTTGTGTTTGCCCCTGATAATTTTAGCAACTTCACTGGCCAAACGACCAAGAATTGCATTCTGAGCATCCACAACAACCCACTCCTTGTTTACTGTGTTTTTGTTCGCCGAGATGGTTTTGTAGCTTAACGTATCCACGATTAACAAAAAATTTAATTGATTTTCAATAATTTACACTGTAACAAGACAGTCCCATCGCAAAATGGGAGTGCAAATATAGAGTTTAACAAATTGAATTACAAGTTCGTTTGAGAATTTAGCAAGCTGCAGTCGGCAGCAAGTAATCCCATACTTATGCCAAATGCAATGCACTGGCAGGTTATTAATTAGCAATGTGGAAAGTCAGGGCGACGTATGGAACTCCATAGTTGTCAGAAAAACGGCGTTGCCGGTTATCCAGCAAAACCTTCTTACCGTCCGACTTTTTAGTTAAATAAGCCAGCTGGCCATACACATAGCCGAGTTTTATTCCCAGCCTTTTTGCCACAAAAATCCGTGCATAAAGCTCGGACTGGCCATTATTATTCTTAAAAGCCAGTGGCAGCACATTCAAAATCACCGGAGATGTCGCCAGCCATTGATTATAATTCTGTTGTCCCACACCGGGATTAATCGTCGTTGTCTTTTCATAAAACCCATGTCTTTGCGTACCAAATGCCAAACCAGCCAGATCGGTATTCACGCCCAGATCGATTCGCCAAAATTTAATGTTGGCTCCAACAACAAAGCTCAGCCCATTTGCTGCCACGGTTCGGTATTCCATATAATCCTGTGGGTTCGCGGTTTTTGTATATAGGTTGGTCCTGTTTGCGTAGTAGCCCCAGGCTCGGATCCCAAGTGAAAATTGAAGCCAGTTTGCTCGTGGAATACCAATTGCCTCATAGTAAAGTACCGACGGTGCAAACGAATTATCCGTTGCTCCGGCCCCTACATCGAAGCCCGCATTTATCGGAGCTCCATATTGAGCGTAACCGACAGAAGCATTCATAATTATCCCCGCCAGCACCATTAATTTTATAAGTCTCATTAAACCGTCAGATTGATTTGTAACAAAAAGATATGCTATTTAGACACGGATTTATGTAAAAGTAACTGTCCGTATTTCATTTTTATTTATCCTGAACCATTAACAATTTTCAATGAAAAAGATCTTGCTACCCCTCAACCGGCTGTCGCAAACCGCATTTCTTACATTTTTGCTTCTGTATTGCATTAACATCCAGGCTCAGGATTTTGAAATGCTTTCATTTAAACCCCTGTTTAACGGCAAAAATCTGAATGGCTGGGTAGATGTTAATACTTCAAAAGAAACCTGGAAAGTGAAGAATGGAACGCTGATCTGCTCCGGTAAACCGATTGGAGTTATGCGGAGTGATCGCCAGTACGAAAATTTCATTCTGGAAGTCGAGTGGAAACACATGGAGGCGGGTGGAAACTCCGGCGTATTTATATGGAGCGAAGGCACTCCCCAGGAGCACGATCCGCTGACAAAAGCCATTGAGGTTCAGATGCTGGAGCTCGATTATGCTAAACTACACAATGTAACCGACGATTACGTACACGGCGAGCTGTTCCCGACGATGGGAATGACGGCAATACCGGATAACCCACGTGGTATAAGAAGCAAATCTTTAGAAAAACGCGCCAAAGGAAAAGGCGAATGGAATAAATATGTGGTCGTTTGTGTGGACGGAACCGTGAAACTGTCGGTTAATGGAAAGTTTGTTAACGGATTGCGGGCCTCCGAGCGCAAGCGTGGCTATATCTGCCTGGAAGCCGAAGGTGCCGAGATACATTTCCGCAATATCCGTATCCTGGAACTTCCGGATGGAATCACCTCAGCAGCGCAAACGGCTCCATTAGTACCGTGATTTGCTTAGTTGCCTTTCAACCAATAACTTACTGCATGATCAATTTTTCTGCATGAAAATCTCCTTCATTGGTTCCGGAAATGTGGCATGGCATCTTGCCCAGGCATTTGAGGATGCCGGTCACTGGATTTGTGAAGTTTACAGCCGTGACACCCAAAAGGCGCGCCAGCTGGCGTCAACCTTATACGATACCAACATTCAGCCGGACCTGAATTTCTCGGATAGCGAAGCCGAGATCATCGTGATCGCCGTGAGTGACGACGCCATTGAAACGGTTCTTGAACGTGTCGTTCTGCCAGAAGGAGTTATTCTCGTACACACCTCGGGCACGAAATCGCTGGCTGAATTTCAGAACCTGGTGGAAATTTATTCCGACGTATACGTGCATACCGGCGTTTTTTATCCACTTCAGACTTTTACCAAAGAAGTCGAAATGGATTATAAAGAATTACCTTTTTGTATCGAGTCGAAAAATGAGCTGATTGAGAATAAGCTGATCCAGCTGGGTCAAAGTGTGAGTGATAATGTAAACAGAATGGATTCCGATGAACGGTTCATTCTGCATGTCGCGGCAGTTTTTGCCAGTAATTTCACCAATTACATGCTTACCATTTCCCACGATCTGCTTGATCGCGAGCAGCTAAGTTTTGATCTACTCAAACCATTAATCCAAACCACCATTTACAAAGCCATGCTTTCCAACGACCCGGCTCTCGGACAAACCGGCCCGGCCCGGCGGGGAGACTGGAAAACGACGGGCAGACATCTCGAATACCTGCAGGAAACAAATGAAGACTGGACGGAGATTTACAGGCTTATGACGGACAAGATCCGCAACTTCTATATTTCAAAATAATGAGAACCCGCGCCGACCGGGAAAAAGTTAGCCTATATTTGCAGGATTCACTATATATCAACCTATGGATTCTGAATTAACTCAGCGCTTCGAACGCATTACTACCTTTATCTTCGACATTGACGGCGTCATGACCGACGGGAGTGTGATTGCTTTGGAAAGTGGCGAGCAACCGCGCATTTTCAATGTAAGAGATGGTTATGGCATAAACCGGGCCGTGAAAATGGGCTACCGGGTTGCTATTATTTCCGCTCAGAATCAGTTAGGAGTCCGCAAAAGACTTGAATACCTGGGAGTTAGCGATATTTTCATCGGCACTTCCCCGGACGGAAAACTGCCCGTTTTTAAAAAATACCTAGCAGAAACCAATCTCACCGAAGACGAAATTGTGTTCATGGGCGACGATCTTCCCGATTATGAAGTGATGCGTACCAACGTCCTGGCTGCATGTCCCGCCGATTCAGCGGAGGAAATTCTTGCGTTATCGGATTACATTTCACCAAAAAACGGTGGCCGTGGCGCAGTTCGCGATCTGATCGAGCAAGTGATGAAGGCGCAGGGAAAATGGATGGCGTGGTTCGAATAATCGAAGGTATTAGGTGGAAAAAAAGCGTTACTTCCCAAATCTGAATGGCATTCGTTGCATTGCGGCACTTCTGGTTATTTTTCATCACCTTGAACAGGCCAAACATGCCTTAGGAATTGCAAACCTGTACGAATCTCCAATCATACAGCATGCCGGCCGACTTGGGGTTGGCCTTTTCTTTGTACTGAGCGGTTTTCTGATCACTTACTTATTACTGGAAGAACGGGGGCTGTTTGGAAATGTAGATACCAAAAAATTCTATCTGCGAAGGATCTTTCGGATCTGGCCGATTTACTTCCTCATTATCGGCTTATCGTTTTTCGTTTTTCCTCATTTCAGCATTTTCGATTACCCCGGAACCGAAGAGAAGCTGCACGTTAATCTGGCTGAAAGGCTTACACTGCTCATTCTTGTCCTGCCCAACTACGCTTTCGTATTATACGATTTACCTTATTGGTGCGCGCAAACCTGGTCGATCGGCGTCGAGGAACAGTTCTATTACCTCTGGCCCTGGCTGATTAAATATCCTAAAAGACGCATTCCGATCATCCTTTTCTTCCTTGCATTAACTGCCGGACTTCTCTTTTTGGGCATCCATTTCATCAATCCTTCCGAAGAAATCAAGGAAGCGATGATCTCCACTTTTTTGGGACAGTTCCGGATCCAAACCATGGCGCTCGGGGGATTTTGCGCGTGGCTGGTTTATAAAAACAAAACACGGGTACTCGAAGTGATCTTCCGAAAAGATCTCCAAATCGCTGCCTATCTGGTATTAATCGCATTGTTTTTCTCCGGCGTGCATTTCACTGGTTTTCTGGAAGTATATGCGGTTTTCTTCGCCTTTTTTGTTTTGAACGTTTCCTGCAACCCCAATACCATTATTAGTCTCGCAAATCCCATTATAGACCATCTTGGGAAAATATCGTACGGACTTTACCTCTACCATGTGGCCGTGATTGTGGTGGTGATTAATTTGCTAACCGCATACTCACCGAAATGGGAAGGACCCGTGTACCAAATTGCTCTTTACTCACTCAGTGTCGCGGGCTCCGTGCTGGTGGCATCACTCTCCTACTCGTACTTCGAAAAACCGTTGCTTGCTTTCAAGGACAGGAAATTTGGCAGGTAATCGTACATAAGCTATTTTGTTTCAACCAACTCCGACATCGTGTAGAATTTTAGCTTCTGGCGATTTGCTTCTTTAAGTATCTTTTCAAGAAATGCCACGCTAAATCCATATTCGCCGTTTTCCGGAGCTTTATACAATGGTTCGTGCCCAAACAGCATGAGTGTAGTATTCGTATTTTTAGCTTTTCCGATGGCTTCATTCATTTCCGCATTAGAGAGCCCCGCATCCGTATCGATCAGCAAAGCATCCACATTTTTTTCTCCATCAAAAGAATAGTAGATCCAGTTCATTAGCCTCGGAGCTAATGCATAAATCTGGTAACCAAATAGTTGCCTTCTCGAAACAGCGACATCCCGCAGCATTTTAAATCCATTTGCAAATAGTACCGAATCTACCTGATCATTATGATTGCCGCCCGGATGTGCATACGACCGAGGTTTAAAACCTGCCGCCGCCATATATTTCATTCCAGGTTCCAATTCCATTTCCGCATATTTCGCCGGCCCGAACGCTCCGATCAATTCCGTCGATTTCCCATGGTTCGTACTGTGGAAACCGATTTCATGGCCATCTTTTTCAAGTTGTTTTAATTTAGAAATTTCATCCTTCGACAAGCTGTCCGGACACGTAATGAAAAAAGTGACTTTTGCCTGATATTTTTGAAAAAGTGGCCTTAATGCATACCATTCATCGATAAAATGATCATCAAAAGAAATGGCGATCCCGCTTTTTTCGTGATTTTCCACGTCTTGCACACAACCTGTAAATGCGAGCGCAAACAGTACAAAAGCAAATGGAGCTGAGAGAAAAAGGACGGATCTTAACGACAGGTATTTCAATACTTCCGGGCTGAAAATGTTATTTTCGCTAAATTAATCACACAAAAATGAAAATCCTCCATACCGCCGATTGGCATATTGGTAAAAAACTCGATCTCCATTCCCGGCTCGATGAGCAGCGAGAAGTATTGGAAGAGATTTGTGAAATAGCCGAACGCGAAGCAGTGGATGCAGTCGTGATCGCGGGGGATCTGTTCGATAATTTTAATCCATCCTCCGAAGCTACCGAGCTTTTATACAGCACATTATACCGACTTTCGGCAAATGGGACCCGGGCAGTGATAGCCATTGCAGGAAACCACGATTCTCCCGAACGCATTCAGGTACCCGACGCATTAGCGAAAGTTTGCGGGATTCTGTTTGTGGGTTTTCCAAATACCGAAGTCAAACCTTTCTGCACGCAAGGCCAGGTTGAGATTGTAACAACGGCCAGAGGTTTCATCGAAATCAAACTTCCAAAAAGCGATTTTCCATTGCGGATCTTACATACACCTTATGCAAATGAGCAACGGCTGAAAACGTTTCTAGGCGTGGAAGATTCGGAAGAAGCATTGCGTTTGCATTTGCAGGCACACTGGCAGGAACTCGCGGACATGTACCTGGACGACAAGGGTTTTAATATGCTGGCTACCCATTTGTATGTCATGCAAAAAGGCGGTCCGATGCCGGAGGAACCGGACGATGAACGACCGATCCTGCATGTGGGCGGGGCTCAGGCCATTTACACCGAAAATTTCCCAAAACAGGTGCATTACATTGCGCTGGGCCATTTACACCGGTATCAGGTTATTGATAAAAATCCTGCGCCGACAGTCTATTCCAGCAGTCCGCTGGCTTATAGTTTTTCAGAAGCAAACCAGACGAAATTCGTTGTGCTAATCGAGGCGGAGGCGGGAAAACTGCAAAGCTATCGTCCAATTGAACTTTTGAAAGGCAAAAAACTAAGAAGAAAAAGCTTTCACAACATCGACGAAGCGATATCCTGGCTGCACGAGCACGCCGATGACCTGATCGAGCTCACGATTGTCTCTGACAATTACCTCGAAGCAACGGATAAAAAACGGTTGATGGAAGCGCACCCGGGCATTATTCAAATCATCCCTCAAATTAAAAAACAGCAGGATGCCGAAAATGCTGCCGAAATCGATCTTTCGCTCAGTATGGAAAAGCTGTTTCAGGAATATTTCAAATCCAAAAACAAAGGTCAGGAACCTTCCGAAGGCTTGATGGATGTTTTCCGGGAAGTTTTGGGAACCGAATCTGAATAAAAGCAAAAGGCAGACATTAATAAAATGCCTGCCTTTTCTCTCACCTAAATTTCTTAGCTAGCTCTTCTCAACTTTGCCTCAATAGTCTGCTGCGTGTGTGGTACAATGCGAAGACGTTCTTTCGGGATCAGTTTGCCAGTATCAATGCAAATGCCGTAAGTTCCGTTTTTAATGCGAACCAGCGCATTTTCCAGCTGAATGGAGTACTTCTGTAAACGCGCCGCCAATTGGCTCAAATTCTCGCGCTCACTTGCATCTGCACCATCTTCAACCAGCTTTGCGGAACCAGCGGTAATGTCAGTCCCACTGTCGTTTTTCTTGCTGAGTCCTCCTTTAATATAATTAAGCTCACTCATTGTTGCGTCTAGCTTTCCACGAATAAGCTCTTCAAATTCCCTCAATTCCTCCTCCGAGTATCTTGTGCGTTCTTCCTGCATAATCTAGATTGAATTTTGTTATTATCAAGGAGCGTTTTAAAGTACAAAAGTACTAGTATTCTGCCTATTTGTGAATAATATAATGTCAATAAACACTTTATTTAAAGAACTAATTATCGCAGATCCCGGAGAGTATAATGTAACAAAGCCACTACCCGATTTAGGAAATGGCTTTGTTTTTAGGTATTTCGCACTTATTTGTAAAGAACAGATTTGACAGCTTCCACAACGCGTTTCACGTTTGGCAAGATTTCTTCGATCAGCGTCGGTGCATAAGGAAGCGGCACATCGCGGTTCGTAACCCGGATCACCGGCGCATCCATATAATCGAACGCATGACGCTGAATGTGATAAGTCACCTCCGTCGAAATCGACGCCAGCGGCCACGCTTCTTCAACGATTACGCAACGATTGGTTTTCTTAACCGATTCAATGACAGCAGGATAGTCGATCGGACGAACTGTTCTCAAATCGACAACTTCTACATCAATGCCTTCTTTTTCCAATTGCAGAACGGCCGGCATAACCACGCGCGGGATCATTTTACCAAAGGAAACAATGGTAACATCCTTACCCTGACGTTTCACATCCGCTTTTCCGAGCGGAATGAGATATTCTTCTTCCGGAACCAGCATTTTATCTCCATACATCACCTCCGATTCCATGAAAATAACCGGGTTATTGTCACGGATCGCAGACTTCAAAAGTCCTTTTGCATCGTATGGATTGGCCGGTACAACTACTTTTAAACCAGGTGTATTGGCATACCAGTTTTCAAAGTTCTGAGAATGTTGCGCACCAAGCTGGCCTGCATTACCCGTTGGCCCGCGAAAAACGATCGGACAACCGTACTGGCCCGCCGACATCGAAAGAATTTTGGCAGCGCTGTTGATGATCTGGTCGATCGCAACGAGAGAGAAGTTGAAAGTCATGAATTCAACGATCGGGCGAAGTCCGTTTCCGGCAGCTCCCACCGCAATCCCCGCAAAACCAAGTTCTGCAATGGGCGTATCAATCACACGTTCAGGACCAAATTCGTCCAGCATTCCCTGGCTGGCTTTGTATGCACCGTTATATTCGGCAACTTCTTCACCCATCAAAAAAATACTCTTGTCAAGGCGCATCTCTTCCGACATTGCGTCGCGAATGGCATCTCTGAATGCTAATTCTTTCATTCGTAATTTTATAATATTTAAATCTTAGAAGAAACCACCGCAAAACGCTGAATCTGTTAACCGCGCGGTTACATTAAAAGAGGTTATGTATACTAATTTAAAAACGTCAGGTAAAATTAGAGAAACACGGTCAATTCTCAAATTCTTTCAAAAAACCATTCTCTTAAAAAACCCGTTCAAATCTTCCCGTTATCAGGCATTAGATTGGGATTACATCTACTTCTACCTTTAATGTATGCTTTCCGTAACTGAATATGATGCCTTTCAATGGCGGCACATCGCTATAATCTCGCCCCCAGGCAGTTACAATGTGCCTTTCTCCGGGTACAACGTTATTTGTAGGATCAAAATCACACCACCCGTAATCCGGGATGAAAACCGAGATCCAGGCGTGCGAGGCGTCTGAACCCTGCAACTTGGATTTTCCAGGAGGTGGTAAAGTTTCCAGGTAACCGCTCACATACCTGGCTGCAAATCCAAAACTGCGGATACACGCGATCGCCAAATGTGAAAAATCCTGACAAACACCCTTTCTGGCCGCCAGTACTTCTTTTATCGGCGTATTCACGGTCGTAAAGTCAGGCACAAAATCGAACTCCGTGTAAATCTTCGTACAAAGCAACCTCACGCATTCATAAAGCGGCAACTGATCCTGAAAACAGGCTTCGGCAAAAGCAGTGATCTCCGTATCCCACCGCACCTGCGGACTTGGCAGCATGTATTCCAGTAAAGAGATTTTGAGATTGCGATCCGTCAGAAGCCTGCGCCGTGCCGCCTCACAGGTTATTTCAGAAGGCATAAATAACGATCCGGTATTTTCAGCAAACCTCTCCACAATGCCCGTTGTTAAAACGGTTAGGTTTTTGTGTGGCGAATGAAGCGAAAAATAATGCGTTGTATTTCCGTAAAAATCGGTTCGTTTTACGATCTGCGATGGTTCCGGCGTAATGTTTATTGTAAATTCCTGGCAGATCTGGTTAGGCAGCGTTCGAGGCGCCAGACAAAGCAGGCTCTGATAATTGTTCACCGCCTGCGCGTATTTATACTCCGTCTTATGGACAAGCCTATATCTCATCGGTATCGTATTCCACAGGTTCAAAAAGGGAGTGTTGCATCAGCGTGTGGCTGAAATACATGTTGGTAAGATTGGTCGAAACGGCGCTGGTCAGTTTTGACACTTCTGATAAAAGATCAAAAAGCTCCTCTCTTTCAGAATCCGCATTGCATTTATTTAAATTGGAGACATTGGCCAGCTTAACCAGCGTCACCGCTTTCATCACCAGTTTTTCAGCTTCATTAAGTCGCTCGCCACGCGTGGTGGCAGGTAATTTCCCGAGATTTTTCTTTAATTCATCGAGCATGTAAACCAGCGAGTAAGGCAATGTTTTTTCCAAAAGCACCATATCCAGCATCGCCTCCACACTTAAATGCGACTTATAGATCTGGCGGTACTGTACCAGTGAATGGTGATTGATCAATGTCGCCTCGATCAGTTCATTCTCGACCGCAGTCGCATTTTTTACACCAAAATTAGACTGTATCACACTGATCCTCGAAAGAATGCGCTCGATCAGTTTTCCCGTTTCAAGTAACAGATAACTGTTATCCCGCGGCATACTTTCCGCGATTACGCCCAGGAACGTAAACATGTTGTTGAAAAGTCCGTCCAGCGTTTTTTGAATGTCGTTACTGTTCATACTCGACGCATTCCGGATCTCATGAAACCCATTATCGATCAAATCCACAATCCGCCATATTTCCAAATCCCATTGATTCCTGACCGCACTCACTGCATTCAGCAACGCGCCGATATTGGTCGAAATGGAGCCGGGCCGCGTTCCGTTCGAAATCAGGTCGATAATTTCTGTATAAGGATCTGAAAACCGGTCTTCCTCATCCAGAAATCCGGGGTAAGTAGCCGACACGTGGGTCAGCGATTGAAGTAATACTTTGATATGCTCCTGTTTGGCAGAACCGCCAAAATTCCGGTCCAGGTTCAGAACATTGATGGTAATGTTCATAAACTTGATGATCGCCATCGCACGTTCGCAATATCTTCCCACCCAAAACAAATTTTCCGCACTCCTGCTGGGCAGCGAAACGTGCTTATTAACTGTGCCAAATGAAGGCAATGAGATTTTTTCCGGAATATCCTCCGTTTTATCCGATACGATCCAGGTGTCTTTCGATAAACCTCCGTGTTGATTCGAGACGACGAACCGGTCTTTCACTGCCGAACTCCGGGTAAGCCCACCCTGCATGACGTGATAACCCGTCTCGTCAGCGACCATAAATGCGCGCAATACTGCATAACGCGGCTCAATTGCGCCATTAACAAAAGAAGGTGTGGTGGACAAACTGACTTCTTGCTGAGCAATAAATTCATGCGGCTTTTTGGAGATCATTTGTTTCAAATCCTCCTTTTCAATGTGTGTGAGCAGTCTGCCGTAGATGGAGCGAAATTTGGATTTCCGGTTCGCTTTTTTAATAATTAACTCATCGATGTGATCAAGAACGTAGTTGAGTTCTTTCGAATGTCCGCACCACCAGGTTGCCACGGACGGCATAATGAGCTTTTGCTGCAAAAAATACTGACTGATATTTTCCATAAAAGCCAGGAAAGCATGATTTTCCAATACACTCGACCCCGGCGCATTCATCACCTGCACATTCCCCATTCGGATCGCCTGCAATAAACCCGGCACGCCTAGTCTCGAATCTTCCCGCAATTCCAGCGGATCGCACCAATCGTCATCGATCCGGCGGATGATCACATCTACTTTTTGCAAACCGTCAATGGATTTGAGCCAGACACACCCATTTCGCACGAGCAGATCGTCCCCCTGCGCAAGCGTATAGCCTAGAAACGAGGCCAGATAGGCATGCTCGAAATATGCTTCGTTGCTTGGACCGGGAGTGAGATAAACGATATTCGGAGCGTCTTTGCTTTTATCCGAAAGTTTTAAAACCGTGTTCTGAACACTGTTGAAATAAGGCGCCAGCTTGCTAACATACATTCCGTCCGCGAGTTCGGGCAGTAACTTACTCATTACCACCCGGTTTTCCAGCGTGTAACCCGAGCCGGACGGAGCTTGCGTACGATTATCGACAACCCACATTTGCCCGTCCGGGCCGCGCGCCATATCGGCCGCGAATAATGTCAGCTGTTTATTTCCGGGAAGTTTTATATCATTACACGGCCTGAAAAACCCGCTGTTATCGAAGACGAGCTCGGCAGGAATAATGCCATCTTTCACCAGATTCCGGGGGCCATACAGATCTTTCAGCATGAGGTCGAGCAGGACAGCGCGCTGCTGCAGACCACTTGCAATTGTATTCCATTCTTTTTGTTCAATCAAAAAAGGGATCGGATCAAGCTGCCAGGGCCGGTTCATGCCGTCGGGTGTGCCATATACATTATAAGTCACCCCGTTTTCCCGCAACTTGCTGACAATCTCCTGGTTCCTGCTTTTGAGTTCCTCAATACCTAGCTTTTCCAGGCTTGCAAAAAGCGCTTTCCAATGCGCCTTTACGGTTCCGTCTGCATTCAGTACCTCATCGTAAGAACTCAGTCCGCTTTTATACGATTCTAAAAGATCCACGGAAACCTCGGTAAACATCATTCAAAGTAGGGTTAGGACTGAAATCTATTTTGATTTCCAGTATTTACGTAAATCTAAAGTATTCGGATACTCCGGATTAATTAATTCAATGGGCGTATCCGCTTTCATTTCCTTCTTTGTCTCAGCAACAAACCGCGAAACCGTACCCGTATTATCTTCCTTGATCTGAACTTCCTGTCTCGAAGAAGGAGTATGCCCAAAACCCTGGAACAAGCTGATCTTCCTCGATTCTGCTTCAAATGAGTTAACCGGATAGGTGTCAAAACTACGGCCGCCGGGGTGCGAAACGAAATAAGTACATCCGCCCAAGATACGGTTATTCCAGGTATCGACAATGTCAAAAACGAGCGGTGCATCTGCCCCGATCGTGGGGTGCAAAGCCGACGGCGGGTTCCAGGCTTTATACCGGATACCTGATACATACTCGCCTTTAATCCCTGAACTGCGCAAAGGAACGCGGCAACCATTACAAACCAGAATGTGCCTTCCTTCTACAAAACCACTGATCTTAACCTGTAACCTTTCCAGCGAAGAATCCACAAAACGGGCGGTACCCGAGTTGGATAACTCTTCGCCCAGTACATGCCACGGTTCAATTCCCAGTCGCAGGTCCAGTTGAATGTTATCCACTTTTATTCCACCATAATGCGGAAAACGGAATTCGAAGAATGGATCAAACCAGCTGATATCAAAGTTATAACCCGATTCTTTCAGATCATTTACCACATCCACCATATCCAGATATGCGAAATGCGGCAGCAGGAAACGGTCGTGCAATTCGGTACCCCAGCGAATCAGTTTATGTTTGTAAGGTTCTTTCCAGAATTTCGCGATCAATGCACGGATCAATAAAGTTTGCACCAGATTCATGTGCTTGTGCGGCGGCATATCAAATGCACGGAATTCCAGTAAGCCTAATCTTCCTGTCGAAGAATCCGGGGAATACAGCTTATCCATACAAAACTCCGAACGGTGCGTATTTCCGGTGATATCCACCAGCAAATTCCTGAAAATCCGGTCGACCATCCAGAATGGGACTTCTCCGTCTTCGGGAATTTGTTCAAATGCGATTTCAACTTCGTAAAGCCTCTCGTCCCGACCTTCATCAATCCGCGGCGCCTGACTGGTAGGCCCGATAAACGGACCGGCGAACAGGTAACTCAATGCAGGATGATGCTGCCAGTAGGTTAGCAAGCTGCGGAGCAGATCGGGCCTGCGAAGAATCGGACTATCTGCAGGTTTGGCACCTCCGATCGTCACGTGGTTTCCACCTCCCGTGCCGGTATGGCGGCCATCGACCATGAATTTATCAGTTCCCAATCTCGAAAAGAAAGCTTCCTCGTAAAGTGCGCTGATGTTGTCGACCAACTCCCGCCAGTTTTTAGCCGGATGAATATTCACTTCGATCACGCCCGGATCTGGCGTAACGATCAGTTTTTGTAACCTATAATCGGAAGGTGCGGGATAACCCTCAATCCGGACCGGCATTTTAAGTTTATCGGCTGTCGCCTCAATGGAAGCAATGAGGTCGAGATAATGTTCCAAATAATCTGTCGGTGGCAGGAATATGTAAATAATGCCTTCCCGTTCTTCAACACAAATCGCGGTTTTGATAATCGGGACATCAAAAAGAAGCTGATCTTCTTCTTTCTTCGTCTTTACATCCTCATCTTCCGTTGTCGGATTAAATGGCAGATTATACGCCGGCGCAACCGAACCGTATCGATCCTGAACAATGGGCTTGTAATCAGCCAAAGCAGGCAAATCTTCAAATGGACTTCGTTCAATGGGTTGCTCGCGTCTCTCTTTCGAAACTTCCGGAAGTGATTTTAGCGGAAGCCGGTAACCCATCGCTGAATTTCCCGCAACCAGAAAGCAGTTATTCCTCCGGAACTGCCATGCGCTGCTCGCCCAGTGACTTCCTTTTTCATCCCATTTAATTGGTAAAATAAACCCGGCAGGATTGTTAAGCCCCTTTTCCAGCAATTTTGCCAGCGTCCGTCTCTCGATCGAATCTTTGAGGTTGACTTTTAAAGGATCAACATTCACCGGAATTTTACCTTCTTCCAGAGCCCAGAAAATCGGGTCTTCATAGGCGGGGGTAATGTTATTTATATCAATTCCCAGGTATTTGCTGAGTTCGGTCGTAAACTGCTCGGCCTCCCGGAATGTATATTTCGTCTGACCTTCTTTGGTAACCAGGTCATCGTTGTGCCACATTGGCACGCCATCGGTTCTCCAGTACAATGCATATTGCCACCTTGGAAACGGCTCGCCCGGGTACCATTTACCCTGACCAAAATGCAGCAGTCCGCCATGAGCAAAACGCTTTTTCAGACGCAATGCAAGATCGTAAGCCAGCTGTCTTTTCATCGGACCGTCGGCCGCGGTGATCCATTCCGGCGATTCGAAATCATCGATGGAAATAAAAGTCGGCTCGCCTCCCATGGTAAGCCGGACATCGCCTTCCTGCAAATCCTTCTCGACGTCATCACCCACCTGCATCACTGCCGACCACTGTTCTTCGGTATAAGGCTTGGTCACCCGCGGGTCTTCATGAATGCGGAAAACCTTATTATCAAACTCAAACGTAACCTCCGCAACATCGGTCGCGCCCGAAACCGGCGCGGCACTCGCATAATCGGGGGTGGCGCACAGTGGAATATGGCCCTCGCTCGCAAAAAGCCCGGAAGTAGGATCCAGACCGATCCAGCCGGCGCCCGGCACATACGCTTCCGTCCAGGCATGCAAATCCGTAAAATCTTCCTCAGGCCCCGAAGGTCCGTCCAGCGATTTGACATCCGAAGTAAGCTGCACCAGATAACCCGAAACAAACCTCGCGGCCAGACCTAAATGCCTCAAAACCTGCACAAGCAGCCAAGCCGAGTCGCGGCAGGAACCACTTTGAATGTTGAGTGTATCCTCGCAGGTTTGCACGCCGGCTTCCATCCGGATGTTATAATGAATGGCTTTGTAAAGTTCCTGGTTGAGATGCACCAGGAAATCGACCGTCTTAATTTTCCGGTCAATACTCACTTTTGACACAAAATCCATCAGTTTCGGCCCAAATTCCCTGGGTTCGAGATACGGTCCCAGTTCCTTCTTCAAAGTCTGCTCGTAGCTGAATGGAAACATGTCCGCGTAATCCTCTACGAAAAAATCAAATGGATTGATCACCTGCATTTTAGCGATCACTTCCACGTCTATGCTTAGTTCAGTAGTCTTTTCCGGAAATACAACCCGGGCCTGATAATTCCCGAAAGGATCCTGCTGCCAGTTGATGAAGTGATTTTCAGGAGTGATTTTTAATGAATAACCTTCAATGGGCGTCCGAGAATGGGGTGCGGGACGAAGCCGGAAAATGTGCGGCGACAGTGAAACACTCCGGTCAAATTTGTACTTGGTTTTATGAGAAATAGCAACTTTTATAGCCATAATAGGAGTATTACGATAATCTGGAAGAATTTGGTATGCAGGAAAATACGTGAGCCTAAAAAAACGGATATTACTAATTTTTCAAAATATATCCTGGCATTAAATAATTTATACAAAATATAATTTCACGATTGCCATTTATTCGACAATTCGATATAACATGAGTGGTTTTATCTGCTGTAAAGCTAACGCGGCACTTTTACATTTCATTCCAAAAAGAAATACCAGTAAGCTGAAATCCCGCGCCGATTATTCTTTAAAAGTTACGTAATTCGCCACATTCCTGACATTACCTACTTCTACAAAATGAAAATTGCAATCATTGGCTGCGGCAACATGGGAATGGCTTTTGCCCGCGCCTTCCTGAAATTTGACCTGGTGAAAAAAGAGGATTTCCTGATGGTCGAAAAAAGCATCGACCGCATGGATAGTCTCAATGCGTTCCAGCCAGGCGTCATTACCGGCGTGGTCGGACCGCAGATCAGTGCTTATGATCTCATTATACTTTCTGTAAAACCGCAGGATTTCGCGTCGGTTTCCGAGGCATTGAAAGCGGTGATTAAGCCAAATCAGGTCGTGCTGTCCATCATGGCAGGGATTACGATCCAGATTATTCAAAATGCGCTGGACCATAAAGCGGTGATCCGCGCGATGCCGAATACGCCCGCCATGCTAGGAATGGGCATTACTGCCTACTCAGCTTCACCGGCAGTGGATATCAATCAGTTGAGAAAAATTGAAAACCTGATCAATGCGACCGGAAGATCTGTTTTTCTGGAAGATGAGGATCAATTGAATGCAGTAACCGCATTGAGCGGCAGCGGCCCTGCTTATTTTTTCTACGTTGTAAAAGCGATGATCGAAGCCGGAAAACAAATGGGTTTTGAAGAATCCGTCGCTGCATTGCTCGTAAAACAAACCATGCTGGGTTCTTATCATTTGATCAATACCGCAGATAAATCGCTCGACGAGCTGATCAAAGCCGTAGCTTCAAAAGGCGGAACTACCGAGGCTGCATTGAAGCAATTTGATGCTGGGAACCTGGATCAGACGCTGATTGATGGCATAATTGCTGCACAGACACGGTCAGCTGAACTTTCGAAGGGTAGTTAACGCAGTAGGCGGGAAGCTTAGCTTCGCGATTAGTATTCGTAGGCCTCCGGCCGGTCATCGGCGCACGAAAGACCGGCCAGAGGCCTGCGAATATCCGGCACGAACGAGGACGTTCGTGCCAACTCCTAGTTCACAATCACTTCATCAACAAAAACCCACGCCTTTTCCCCTTTCCCCGGATGCCATGCCGGCAGTTTGCCAAGTGGTTTCGCAATGATCTTAATACAGCTGATATCCTGCTTTTGAAAATCGGCCTCAAAAACCAGGTCATCGACGTTCTTAGTCTCTTTGTCCGGCATGGTCGGAGTAATGACTTTCAGTAGCTTAACCGATTTTTCATTAGCCCCACCCCAAACTTCAATGCGCGTTGGCGGGAAAATAAAGCCGCCAACATTTCGTAACATACTCACCGTAATGCTGCTGGCATTTACCGGTTTATTAAAGAAAAAATAAGACTGGAAATCGCTATCCCGATAGCCAAGCCAGTTGCCACTTCCCTGTTCCCGCGCACTTTTGACACCATCCGACAACGTCACATTCCCTTTTCCTTTATACTTCGGATCAGGCTGGGTCAGAAGATGGACGCTATCAATACGGAAAGCCGACTTAAAGAAAAACTTATCCACAGGCTTGCTACCATACCAACCATTTTTGAAGGCTTTTGCGGTGATTTTTGTGTTTTTTGTGATTGTTAATGGTTTGTTATAAACCGGGGAACTGGTGCTGTCGGGCATCGTTCCATCCAAGGTATAACGGATTGTCGTTCCCGGGATCTGGTGCTTCATGGTAATGGGTGTATTTCCTTTCAGGATCTGCTCCTCATTTTCAATCAGCGGCGGTGTTAAAGCCAAAATCACTGTATCGCTGCGGAAACCTGTTTCGTAACTGATTTTCTTCACTTTACGTAATTCGGCCAATTCTTCGGTAGACAAGCCTGTGCTCCACACATATACCTTTTTTAATGATGGAATCTTGTCCAGTTCTTTTACCTGTGCCAGTTTTACGCCCGTCCCACTAAGTGAAAGCTCATGAAGTTTGGTGAGCTTTTTCAATTCACCTAATGTATTCCCCTGAATATCCGTGAAATTCAACAGTAATTTCCTTAGTTCCGGAAACTGAGCGATCGTTTTCAGATCCTCATCTTTCACCGGCATTTTACTCAGGTCCATTGAAACGAGTTGTTCTTTTAATGGAAGCAAATCGCTGATATCGCTGCTTTTGAATGCGGCCTTATTATAAAAATTCGCAAACAATGCCGGAGATTCTGCGGAAATCGGTTTGATAAGCCGGTAAGTTGTATTCAGTTCTTTGACCTTTTCCGGGTCGGCGGCGGTAAACTCGTAGATCTCCTCATTTCGCTTGCCGCCGAGCATGTTTTGTGCGTAACTGTAAATGGGACTAGCCGGCGAAAGCGTATTTACTTTCTGCTCAAAATCCGATCCTGATTTGACCCATTCGGCCAGTAATATAATTTCCTCATCCGTCAATTGCACCTTACCACGCGGCGGCATATGCTTTTTATCATCGAGCGGCAAATGAACGCGGGAAAGCATCAGCCCGAGATCTGCTTTTGTCGTATCCCATAACATCCCGCTTTTTCCTCCTTTCACCAATAATTCCTTCGTCTGCATCTGCAGATCGCCTTTTGACTTTTCGGCATTGTGACATGCATAACATTTTTGCTGCAAAACAGGCTGCACCAGATCGGCATAAACCGCTGCATCTTCAAAAGCGACCGTATTTTCGTCCGCAGGTTCCGTTTGCAGAGGTGAGACCAGAAAATCTTCTCCATGGGTGAGATTACCACCCAAATGTCCGCCGGTTGAAAGCAGTATGATAAATGATATGGCGATTGCCTTTGCCGGGATTTTCCAGGGATCGAGGTTTTTTACAAAGCTGTACCAAACAATGCTGACAACGGAAATAGCAACCCCTAACCATTTGTGCCAGAACAAAGTATCCGATTCATACCCATCTTCTTTGGACAGAATAAAGCCCGAAAATGCGGCGATCACTGCTGTAAATGTCCCGATCAACAAAAGCGTTTCGGCCAGTTCCGCATTCCAACGCGCCGATTCTGGTTTTTCTATAATGATGATCCAGAATGCATATAACAAAAGCACGACCAACGGGAAATGCAGCACCAGCGGATGCATTCTGCCGATCGCCTGCATCCAGTATGGAACCGTCAGCCGACTTTCGAAAATCAATAAAAAGATGAGAAGTCCATTCAGGAAAAAAGCCAGATTGTAGACCAGTTTTTTCCAGTCAAACGACGAACGGGACGAAGGTTTTAAATGTAAATCCATTAAGCAATAATCCCTTTCACGAGTTTACCCGCAACATCTGTGAGACGGTAACGCCGGCCCTGATGCTTGAAAACCAGTTTTTCATGGTCAAGTCCAAGCTGGTTCAAAATAGTCGCGTGGAAATCATGAACGTGTACCGGATCTTTTACAATGTTGTATCCAAAATCATCCGTTTCGCCATACACAATGCCCGCCTTGATCCCGCCGCCCGCCATCCAGACCGTGAATGCGCGTGGGTGATGGTCGCGGCCGTAATTATCTTTGGTTAATGTACCCTGGCAATAGTTCGTCCGGCCAAATTCCCCGCCCCAGATCACCAGCGTTTCATCCAGTAACCCTCTCTGTTTCAAATCAGTAATCAATGCCGCCGACGATTGGTCCACATCCAGACATTGTCCTTTAATTTCATTTGGTAACCCACCGTGACTATCCCAACCCTGATGATAAAGCTGGATAAACCGTACACCTTGTTCGGATAATTTTCTTGCTAATAAACAGTTAGCAGCATAAGTCCCCGGAACCAGACATTCAGGCCCGTACATTTTCACAATGGATTCCGGTTCTTTGCTCATATCAGTAATTTCCGGAACGGCAGTCTGCATCCGGAATGCCATTTCATATTGCTGCACTTTGGCCGTGATTTCGGGATCGCCAAATTCGGCGTAGGTATTTTGGTTTAGCTCAGAAAGCTTGTCCAGCATTTTACGACGCTGCGCCCGATCCATTCCTTCCGGGTCGTTCAGATAAAGTACCGGATTTTCACCGCTGCTGAACTGAACTCCCTGATGCACCGAATCGAGAAACCCATTTGTCCACAATTTGGAATAAACACCCTGCCCATTTCCTTTTCCTCTCGAAAGCAAAACACAAAATCCGGGAAGATTCTGATTTTCGCTTCCCAACCCGTAACTCAGCCACGAGCCCATACTCGGACGATTACCCACCTGCGCTCCTGTTTGGAAGAACGTCAATGCAGGATCGTGATTAATCGCCTCCGTATTAAGCGATCTTATAATGCAGAGATCATCTGAAATGCTGGCCATATGTGGTAGCAGTTCACTCATCCACGCCCCGGATTTCCCGTGTTGTTTAAAGTTAAAAACCGACCCCGCGAGCGGAAATTTCGCCTGATTCGCCGTCATACCCGTCAAACGCTGACCGCCGCGTATCGACTCCGGCAGATCTTCACCATGCATTTTATTCAGCATTGGCTTGTAGTCAAACAAGTCGAGCTGCGACGGGGCGCCATTTTGAAAAAGGTAAATGACGCGTTTTGCTTTCGGGGCAAAATGCGGGAGCCCGGCGACAATGTCGTCCATACTGCTATCTCCGCTGCCTTTAAATATATCGGGGATCAGCAACGAACCCAATGCAGCACTCCCCAGCCCAAGACTCAGCTTGGACAGAAAATGCCTCCGGGTAGTATTCATTCCGTGATCAAAAACCTGTTTTTCCATTTTTAGCTGTTGGCCATTAGCTGTTAGCTATTAGCCTTTTTTAATTATCTCAGTAAAACATCCGCTACTCAATCAAAAAAAAGCTAATAGCTAAAGGCTAACAGCTAAGAGCTCCTAAGACTTCACAATCGTCTCCTCCATATTATACAATGTACTAATCACCCGCATTAATGCCGCCGCCTGATCTTCGGCAACTTTCTCTTCGTGCGGATGTTCGCCTACATTCAATACTTTATGTGCTTCCTTTTTATTTTTTGAAAAAATCCCCGCTTCATCCTGATAATATTCGGTCAGAAGCTTCAATTCTTTTTCCGTCGGTTTGCGGCACACAATGCGCTGGAACGATTCGGTAATGCGTTCGTTTACATTCTGCGATTTTAATGTCAGCCTTTCCGCCAGCACGCGCGATGCTTCGAGCACGGTCGGATCGTTCAGCATTACCAATGCCTGCAATGGCGTATTGGTTTTTGAGCGTTTTACTTCACAATGGTCGCGGTTACTTGCGTCGAAAATGATCATCGACGGCGGCGGGACGGTTAGTTTGATAAACGTGTACATGCCCCGGCGATAAAGTGCTTCCCCACGATCCTGACGGTATTTCGCCAGCTGCCCGCGACCGGATGTAGCTGCTTCCCACAATCCTTTCGGCTGGTACGGTTTCACACTCGGCCCGCCAATCTTCGGAATCAGTAATCCGCTGCTGGACAATACCATATCCCGCACAAACTCCGCCGGCAGACGGTAACGTGGCCCGCGCGACAGATATACATTGTCCGGATCTGCTTTCAACTTTTCATCCGTGATCTTCGCAGATTGCCGGTATGTGGCAGATGTTACAATCTGCTTCACCAGTCTTTTAATATTCCAGCCATTTTCCATAAAATCCACTGCGAGCCAATCGAGCAATGCCGGATTGGTAGGAAGCTCACCCTGCATTCCAAAATCACCTGTACTTTTTACGATACCACGGCCAAAGAATTCCTGCCAAACCTGGTTTACAAAAACACGTGCAGTCAATGGATTTTTCTTGTCAATCGTCCATTTAGCAAGTCCAAGGCGGGTTTGAGGAAGTTTTGTTGTGTCAAATTTCATCACCGCCGGAAGTCCGGACGCAGTAACAACCCGGCCCGGCGCATCGTAAACGCCGCGGTTCAGAATGTGCGTCGGCCTTAAAGTGTCCAGGTCGCCAAGTACCGAAACAATCAAACGATTGGTGTCGGGTCGATTAATAAAGGTTAGCAACGATTTCGCTTCTTCGTCCGAAATACTCATGATCGGATTTTTGGCTGGTTTCGATTGCGACACGTCACCTTCATATCCCACTTCTTTCGAGTTGTTAAAAAACGCAAAAAGCCGGTAGTAATCTTCCTGGGAAACAGGATCGTACTTATGGTCGTGACATTGAGCGCATTCCACAGATAGGCCCAGTACGCCCATGCTGTATGTTTTTGTCTTATCAATATTGTATTCAATGCGATATTCTTCCGGGATCACGCCGCCTTCCTCGGTATATTTATGGTTTCGGAAAAATGCAGTTGCCAGAACCTGTTCCTTCGTAGCATTGGGCAGCATATCTCCGGCAATCTGCCAGGTAAGGAATTTATCGTAAGAAAGGTTTTTGTTAAATGCGCTGATCAGCCAGTCGCGCCATGGCCATTGCGTTCGGATCTCATCATCCTGATATCCGTAAGAATCGGCGTAACGGGCAACATCCAGCCAGTAAACCGCCATTTTTTCTCCATATGCTTTCTGAGCGAGCAGTTCATCGATGATCTTTTCATAAGCCTTGTCACTATTGTCGGCTTCAAACTTATTCTGCATTTCCACAGTCGGCGGTAAGCCGGTGAGATCGAGCGAGGCTCTTTTCAGCAAATGACTTTTATCCGCTTCTTCGTTTGGTTTAAGATTTTGAGCCTCCATTTTGGCCAAAACAAAATGATCAATTTCATTTCTTGGCCATTTTTCCTGTTCAACCTCAGGCAATGCAGATTTGGCTGGCGGGATAAACGCCCAATGTTTTTCGTATTTCCCACCCTGCTCGATCCACTTTTTTATCGTACCAATTTCATCCTCATTGAGAAGCCCCAAATGCGATTCCGGCGTAGGCATCTGGTATTCAGGATCGACCGAAGTTATTCTTTTATAAAGTTCCGATTTCTCAGGATCGCCGGGAAAAATGGCAACACCTTTTCCGTCTTTTAGCTTCGCATATGCACTTTCTGCCATATCGAGGCGTAACCCCGCCTCACGCTTTTTGGAGTCGGGCCCGTGGCAGGCGAAGCATTTGTCCGAGAGGATCGGCCTCACATTAAAGTTATAGCTGATCGCGTCCCTGGACTTACTGCTTTTCAGAGTACCATTCTTTTGAAAGCAGGACACGACCATAATCAGAATGGCGAGCAAAATCCCTGCTGAAAAGAAAAGTTGTTTTTTCATAGTTACAAACTTCGGTTACTTATACTATTTCCCGCTATATTATAACAAATTATGATCGCAATAATTTGAAGAGCTTCGCATTTATTTAAAATCTTAATTTTACGTTTTCTATCCATTCTGACATATAATTTAATACTTACCTTTTTAATTACCTGATAATGAGCATCTCATCAGACAAACTTAAAACTTTGGACATTGTTCTCGGCGGATTAATGCGTCGATACAAAGAGCGGGTCCCCGATGTGGGTATAATACTCGATGCAATGGTCAGGGAGAATATAGTCGGCGATGTCCAGGATATTGAAAACGACCATATTGCATTCCGAACCATGGGAGTACCTAAACTGGGAGTAAAGTCATTTGAAAAGATTTTCCTGTATTACGGCTATGAGAAGCGTGAGCACTATTTTTTTGAAGGAAAAAAGTTGGATGCCTGGTGGTATAGTCCTCCACGGGACACTGATCCACGCATTTTTGTAAGCGAACTTCGCGTAGGCGACCTTTCTGAGGCAAGTCAGCAAATCATTAAAAGTTATACGGATGAAGTCAAAAGCGACCCGGTCGATTCACTGGATCTGGATAATGGCGCTGAGATAGATGCGTTTTTACACCGACCGCTGTGGCGAACACCTTCGGTAACGGATTATCAGACTCTTTTGAAAGAAAGCGAATATGCGGCCTGGGTGATTTATAACCGATATTACCTTAATCATTTCACCATCAGCGTGCATAACCTGCCCGATAATTATGATACCGTTGCAGCATTCAATGCATTTTTGGAAAAGAATGGGATTAAGCTGAATACCTCCGGCGGGAAAGTGAAAATCAGTCCCGATGGCGGTTTGCTGCAAAGCTCGACGGTTGCGGAAATGATCGATGCGGAATTTGCAAATGGCGAACATTTACATATTTCGGGTTCTTACGTAGAATTCGCTGAAAGGAAAGTCTTACGTGAATTCCAAAATTTACCTGCTGATCAGATCAAAAGAAAACATCGACGGGATGGTTTTGAGGCTGTAAATGCGGACAAGATTTTTGAGAGTACGTATACAACGCAGACGTTGAAGTGATCAGGAAACTAATTGTGATTGTTCAAAAAGTACATCCGGGCAGAAATCCAGCGGCGCATCAATCAGGGTTCCATCGTAATCTTTCATTTTGGCAATATTATCCCAATAGATCGTTCTACCATCCGTTTTCGCATTGACGAAAGTTTCAGGTTGAAGGATTCTGAAAAATAAACTGTCCTTTTTTTCGAAATAGTCGCGGAGAAAAGTAGCAAAATCAATTGACCTAACCCTGTCGTCACTCCATAAAGCTGTGATAACGAAAGGATTTGCTGACAATATCTCTTTAACTCTCGGATTCATCATTGTAATGGTCTTATTTTTCTTAACTGTCCATTATCACGCAGCGACTCTTCATAATTAATGTTCAAGTCGTCACGATAAATTTCTACCCAGGCTTGAATTAGGCGAATTTGCTTTCTTGGAAGATCTCCGACAATGATATTACCTGTTTCGATGGAAAATTGAGCTTCCTGACCGCCATACTCCGCATGAAAATGTGGGGGCAAATGGTCTTTGAAATACATATAGATAGTAATTCCGAAAAAACGCGAAATCTCGGGCATAGGTTTCCGATTTAGTGTGTGAATAGAACAACATTATAAATATGGTAAACTGTTATTCATTAACCAAAAAATGAACAACCCGACACGCATTCCCAACACTCTTTTCATTCTTCCCCGAATCAATGGTTAAATGCAGCTTGTGTTTTCCGGGACTTAGTTCGTCGGCGAGCATGAGGTACCAGGGTAAATGCAGCTGGTCACTCCAGCGGGTGAATAAGTCGAGCGTTTGTGGTTTCTTACCGTCTATCGAATAGGTAATCGTTCCTGCGTCGGGCCCGGAGATAATGGCAATACCGACGCCGCGGCCTTTAAATTCGAGACCAAACGATGCATTCGCCTTCTCACCGACCAGCATGGGAACATTCACAAAACCTGCCCGCGTCGACACTTTATCAGCCGGTTTCCAATCATTTACCAAAGTGAAATCTTTTAGATTCCTGGCCTCATTGAGTGCGTGATAATGTGCTTTTTCATACGAAAACTTGTCGATTGGTGACGGCATTTTCATCAAACCCGACGGCGCTACCTCCATTTTCAACAGCTCTTTAATGGTTTGAAAATACACTTCCTGCCCGTAAGGCGACGGATGTAGATCTTTAAAATCATACTTCCAGGAAAACTCTCCGGCAGTAATGCGATCGTACACTTCTTTTGCCAGGTTAATGTATGCTGCGCCGTAATGTTTAGCCACTTTTTCGTGAACTGCAACCTCCACCGGCTCTTTGCCGTTTTCATAATCTGTATTCTTAAATGGCTCTGCAAATGCCATCATCACCACATTCGCAGAAGGATTTTTGTAATACATCTGACGAAGAATTCCTTCCAGTCCGCGTATCTGCGCTTTTTCACTAAACCCATTCCCACGATCATTCACCGCTGCCTCTACAAAAAGCAGATCGGGCGTACCGTGCGCGAGCACATCGCGGCTGAACCGAAATGCATGCGGCGTACTTCCCAGCGAAGGAATGCCCGCAGTGATGAATGTAAATTCCGTTTCGGGAAAATGTTCCTTCAGGTACTGGGCTGTTTTGTTCCGCCAGCCTGGATTATGGGTAATTGACCCGCCGAGAAATGCGACTGTTCCTTTTTTGGTAGTCCTGAATTTTTCAAATGCATTTCCCAACCCTTTATTTGTCTCAATATAGGGTTGGTGCGAGAGTGGTTCTGCAACCGGAACGCTGTTTTTTTCAATGAAATTGGCAAAGATTTCGGGGTGCTCGATCGGGAAATGATGGCCTTCCAACGTCTGCTCGCCGCGCGTCATGGCATACACGCTCACCGGCCCGCCCAATTGCTGGTAATTCTTTATCAGAATATCGCTGTTTTCAGCTGGCGGAACCAGTTTGTCCTGTAAACCAATCACATGCAAAACAGGCACCTTGAATGACGCTAATCCGGCCAGGTCATTGATTGGAATATCTTTAAATTCCGCAACCTGATCTTCCTTCACATTGAACAATTTCAGCCATTCAGCCCAATCCTTTTCAGAACCTTTTCCCTTTCCTTTGCCTCCCGGCCAGCTTTTAGGATCACAAACCGGCGCCTCGGCGTAAATGCAGCTCACTTTGTCGGGGTTACGTTTCGCCCAGCCATAGACATACAAGCCGCCCCTGCTCACTCCTTCCAATGCAACTTTCGGCGCAAACTGCTTTTTAGTTACCAGGTAATCGTAAAAATTGTCCCAAACCTGCATGGCTTTGGGATGGGCAAACATGTCGTTGGTGTTCACATAAGCCACATGAAAGCCGCGTGAAAGCAAGATACTGTCCATTTCGGTATGCCATGTGGGGAAATGTGCCCGCCAAATCCACGGGTTCCCAGGGATTGCTTTATGAGGTTTGACATACCAGGCATCGCGGTCTTCAAACTTGAATTCTACCTTATCAAAACCTTTCCAGGATGTTGCTTTTTCAGACGTTTGCGCGAAAACAGGAACGATTTGCAAACATAAAATGCCCATCATCAGGCATCCAATAAATCTCTTTTTCATAGCTGATAAAGGGATTTATAGGATGAATTTACCGATACGCGCCATCCGTTTGGTATGATATTTTAACCTTCAACATCAAACAACACAAACGGACTTATGGATAAGATCGAGAAGTTTAAGACAATGGAGAAGATTCTCCGTGAGATTGAAGATCTGAAAAATAGTGAGACTGCGGTCATCAAAAAGATCGGCCAGATCGAAACTGAAAATATGAATGTCAATGTAGAGAACCTTGACAAATCATTGAATGAAATATACGATGGCGTTTACAAAAATCTTGAAATCGTAGAAACACTTCATACCTCTTTTACTGAAACCGTTTCGGACTTCAAAGAGAAGAATAATATAACTGATGAGATGTTAATGGAGATCAGGGAGTAGTCCCTGCATCATCGGATGCTCCCATTGCAAGTGCGCCCCAGTCCAGGTTTTCTCTTCCTTTTGCGAGTGCAGAGATGAACCGATTACGGATCAGGTCGGCCATTGGCATGGGAGCATTTACATTTGAAGACGCCTGTAAAGTGAGGTTAATGTCTTTCAAACCAAGCGGTAACCGGAACGCAGCAGGCTCGTAAGCATGACTGGCCACAACTTTCCCATAGTTTTGGAAAATAGGCGCCGCAAACAAAGTCTGAGTTAGCATTTCATAAATCGCTTGTCTGGAAATACCGCGTTTTTCCGCGAATGTGAAAGCTTCTCCCATCATTTCCAGGCTCGCACCAATCATAAAATTCCCGGCTAGCTTTATTACATTGGCCGCACCGGCGTCATCCCCAAAATCGAAAATACCTTTGACGAACGTTTGAAGAATGGGCTTAACCGATTCTCTTGCGGCTGCCTTACCGGAAATGGCGATGTTACCAATTCCTGCGCTCACAGCTTCTGGTCGGGCAAATATAGGGGCGGCTACATAAGATGCCTCATACCAGTCATGTATCTGGCTCAGCTGGCGGGACGTTTCAGGCCCGATGGTACTCATCGAGATATGTATCCCACCTTTTCCCAGTTTTTCAATCAGTTCCATTGAAAACAGTTCTTCCAATGCGGCATCATCGGCAACTACTGAAATCACTATTGCACCTGGCGTAATGGCATCGATCGCCGTTTCAGCCACTTTTGCACCCAGTTTTAGGAGAGGATCGGCTTTGGAAGCGGTCCTGTTCCAGACAGTAAGGTCGTAACCTGCGTTGATCAGGCTTTCGGCTATGGGAAAACCAAGGTTTCCAAGACCCAAAAAGGCTATTTGTTCAGACATGATATTCGAATTAAGGTTTTAGTTAAACTTGAATGACACCTACATTGAATTGCTTTTCAATGGGTGACTGATCTGCGGCTTCAATGCCAACTGAGATAATCCGGCGTGTTTCCACCGGATCGATAATCCCATCTACCCAGAGGCGGGCAGCTGCGTAATATGGGGACAATTCCTGGTTATAACGATCTGTGATTTGATCCAAAAGTTCTTTTTCTGCTGCTTCCGTTAATACTTCGCCTCTGGCTTTCAATGTTGCTGTTTGAACCTGTAAAAGCGTTTTAGCAGCGGTTGCGCCGCTCATCACCGCCATTTGTGCAGTGGGCCAGGCGAAGATCAGTCGCGGATCGTACGCTTTTCCGCACATCGCGTAATTGCCCGCGCCGTACGAGTTTCCGATGATAAATGTGAATTTCGGCACCACCGAATTGGCGACTGCATTCACCATTTTGGCGCCATCCTTTGTAATCCCACCCTGCTCCGCCCGACTACCCACCATGAAGCCGGTAACATCGTGAAAGAAAAGCAGCGGTATCTTTTTCTGATTGCAGTTCATGATGAACCGGGCTGCTTTATCGGCAGATTCTCCATAAATCACGCCGCCCATTTGCATTTCACCTTTTCCGGATTTAACAATTTTTCGCTGGTTGGCCACAATCCCTACCGCCCAGCCATCCACTCTGGCGTAGGCGCAAATGAGCGTTTTACCATAATCCGGTTTGTATTCGTCCAGTTCCGAATTGTCGACAATGCATTCCAGGATCGGTTTTACATCATACGGTTTCAGTCGATCGGTCGGTAGCAGTGTGTAAATTTCTTCTGCATTGCGAATCGGGGCAACAGCCGTTTTTCTGTTGAAACCCGCTGATAATGGGTTACCTATTTTATCGATATGTCTTTTAATGGCGTCTAGGCAGGATTTATCATCCGGAAATTTATTATCTGTCACTCCGGAGATTTCACAATGCATCGTGGCGCCACCGAGGGATTCGGTATCGGCATCTTCGCCCACCGAGGATTTGACAAGATAAGGTCCGGCAAGGAAAAGCGATCCGGTACCTTCTACAATAAAGGCTTCGTCGGACATGATTGGCAGGTATGCCCCGCCGGCGACGCAACTGCCCATGATCGCGGCGATCTGGATAATGCCCATCGCGGACATTTGCGCATTGTTCCTGAAAATCCGCCCGAAATGCTCCTTATCTGCAAAAACTTCGGCTTGCAGCGGCAGGTACACGCCGGCACTGTCCACCAGGTAAATGACAGGTAGCCGGTTTTCCATGGCGATTTCCTGCGCACGCAAGTTCTTTTTTGCCGCAATCGGAAACCAGGCTCCGGCTTTTACAGTAGCGTCGTTGGCAACGATTACGCATTGCTTTCCCGTGACATAACCGATTCCTGCTACCACGCCGCCTGATGGGCAGCCGCCTTCTTCTTCGTACATGCCGTCTGCCACGAATGCACCAATTTCCACGAAATACGAATCCGCATCGATCAGGTACGAAATCCTTTCTCTTGCTGTCAGTTTCCCTTTTTTGTGCTGCGCCTCGATCTTCTTAACACCACCGCCGAGTTTTACCTGCTCATACTTTTCATTGAGTTTTTCCAGCAGTTGGGGTAAAGTTTTCTGACTAGTCATGAGTTGCGATGAAGTGGATGGGAAGCTAAAATAAAAAGTCGTTCACCGGGAAGCAAACGACTTGGATATTAATTTAAAGATCAGCAATTAACTACCTTCAGTTGATTTTGGTTGCAGTATCCAGAGGTGATTCAGACGGGCCTTTGTCTTTTTTACCAAAAACCGAAATGTTGATGTACCGTTTCGGATGTTCACGCAGGTTGGTCAAAAGTTTGTTCAGACTCACGATCGTACGGTCGATGTTGTTATATAAGGTTTCGTCTTTGATCAATTTACCGGCAGTTCCGTTTCCGGCCTCCACACTCGCCAGAAGCGTATGCAGCTCACCGATGGTGCGGTTTGCATTGTTAACCGTTTCGCCAAGTTTCAATGCATTAAGCGAATCGGCCAATGTCCCGGTTTTGACAAGAAGCGGTTTGAGTTCTTTTTCCGTTTCGATCAGTGATGTCGAAAGTTTATTCAGGTTGGTCGTCATAGCCAGCAGGTTGGTGCGATTTTCATTCAATAACCCCTGCAAATTGCTTCCCGTCTGATTGTAATTTTTAAGAACCTGGTTTAATATCAAACCTGTCTCTTTGAAACCTGCAACCACGATATCCAGATTTTTGATCAAAGAATCGGCGTGTGTAACCAAAGGCAAAGCCTGCTGCTGCAAAACGGCCGAAATACCGGATTCTTTCTTCGCGAGAAGTGTGTCTCCATCCTGCATCGCCGCACCTGAGCCAAAGATCAAATGCACCACTTTACCTCCGAGCAATCCGCCGTCAGCCAGGACTGCCGAACTTCCTTTCGGAACAACAATCCCTTTTTGAATATCCAGCGATACCAGCAAATGGTTTTTTTGATTCTGAAGTAGTTTAATTTCCTGAACCCTGCCGACATTCAGCCCATTGAGTAACACGGGATTTGAGGCGGTGAGTCCATCGATATTGTCGTAAACCACGTAATATTTATAGGTTCTGGAAAAAACGTCGGAGCCTTTTAGGATGTGAAAGCCGAAATACAACATGACGAGTGCGCACACGCCCATGAGGCCGACTTTTGCTTCTTTTGATAATTTCATGGACTAAATTTAATTGAATTCACTTACTCACCGGTCCATATCTTTTTTGTAGGCCATAAATGCCTGATGAATGGATTCGGCCACTTCTGCCTGCCCGTCTTCCGAACTCAGATAATCTTCCTCATCGGGTGATGACAAAAAGCCGGTTTCAATCAACACGCTCGGCATCGCACATCGCCACAAAACAAGGAACCCGGCCTGTTTCACTCCCCTGCTTTCCCGCTCCGATACCGACTGAAACTTCTTTTCGATCAGATCGGCCAGACGGAGACTGCTTGAAATAAAGGCACTCTGGTAGTTGGCAAGCATAATGTGCGCCAACGGAGAGTTTGGGTCAAAACCCTTATACTTCTGTTTATAGTTCGTTTCCTGCAAAATAACTGAGTTTTCCCTTTTCGCAACTTCCAGGTTACCTTCTGTTTTGTGCAAACCCATCACAAATGTCTCGGTACCATGAACCGTTTTGGATCTTGGCGTAGCATTGCAATGAACAGAAATGAAAAGGTCTGCATTATTGCGGTTAGCAAATGCGGAACGTTCCCCGAGCTCAATAAAAACGTCGGTTGAACGGGTATATAAAACCTTGACCTCAGGAGTACTTTCTTTGATCTTCCGGCCAAGTTCCAGGGCCACGGCCAGGGCAACATCCTTTTCTTTGGTATTTCGCCCCCTCGTTCCCGGATCTTTGCCCCCATGGCCGGCATCTATAACGACCGTATTAACTCTACTGGATTTTGAAACTTCGGGGTGTTGCCGAATAACGAAAGAAACGCATGTGAGCAGGAAAATTGCGACAATTACTAAATTAAGAACTTTTAACATTATTTTTTAATTGGGGCGTTACTCGTTAGAGGTTTCTCTGCTAATTTTGAAATTCGTATGCAAAAATACTCTATTTGTTAAAACTGAAAAGAAAGGCGATTATTATATCGTCAGTGGTTGCAGCGTTTCTCCTGTTCAGCACATTAGCATGTGTGCAGCAACGCTCAAAGAGGTCCGGGAAAAATCAGGGTAAGCAACGTGTTTCAACTTCTGAAAAGCAATCATCGGATTCTCTTCTTACTGCCAAAAAACAGTCTGGTATCGACACTTCTGGTACCGGTAATCCTCGTACGTCCCTGAATGCAGCAAATGGCGACACTACATCAGCTAACAAAGCTTTGGCGGCCGGTGATTCTACGGCTGCTGATTCGCTGTCAAACCCCGACGATCTTGAAAATGTAGTTCAATATACGGCCGAGGATTCGACCATAATGGATGCTGTACTCAAACAGGTGCATTTGTATGGAAATGCAGAAGTGAATTATGGTACGATCAATTTAAAGGCGAATTACATCCGGCTCAACTGGGTTACCAATGAAATTTACGCCATCGGAACGTATGATTCCACAGCCAAGAAAATGGCTGGCGAGCCGATTTTCCAGGATGGGCCGGAAACGTACAATACCAAAGAAATCAGGTATAACTTCAAATCCAAAAAAGCACTGATCCAGGGCATTGTGACGCAGGAAGGCGACGGGAATATCCGGGGAGAAAAGGTTAAGAAGGATGCCGATGGTAATTTTTACATCCGTCACTCCATTTACACAACCTGTAACCTCACGCACCCGCATTACTTTATCAATGCGCCCAAGATCAAAATGGTCAACAAGAAACAGGTGATTTCAGGGCCATTTAACCTCGTGATCAGCGATGTTCCGTTACCGATTGCATTGCCTTTCGGATTTTTCCCTTTTCCCAAGAAAAAAGAGAGCGGAACCAGCGGGATTATTTTCCCGACTTACGGGGAAGAACCCAATGGACGCGGATTTTACCTTCGGGAAGGCGGCTACTACTTTGCAATCAGTGAATTTGTGAATGCAGCTCTAACCGGACAGATCTATTCCACCGGAAGCTGGGGGCTGGGATTGACGTCCACTTACATTAAACGTTACCAGTACAGTGGAAATCTTGCTTTGCGTTTTAACAAAAACAAGTCGAGTGATGAGATTGACCGGCTCGTGGGGAGAGGCGTAACAAATGATTTTAGCGTGGTTTGGTCGCATGCACCAAAGCCCCGCGGCAATTCCCAGTTCTCCGCAAATGTGAATGTCAGCAGTAACAGCTACAACCAGTTTCAGGAATTTGATACTCAAAAATACATTTCGAACGTGGCGAGTTCGTCCGTTCAATATAACCGGACTTTTGGCCAATATGCACGTGCAGCTGCCAGTTTACGTGTCAACCAGAATTTTGGGCAAGCTGATGAGGAAGATGGAAATAAACGGAAAAATGGTAAGACAAACGTTTCTTCGGATTTCAGTTTTGGTATAAATCAAATCGCGCCATTTGCATTGAAAGGCGGTCGCGGCCGCTGGTACGAAAGCTTCCGCCTCGGTCTGGATTTTAGTGGAAATTATACGCTGACCAACTCATTGTCCGCCATTGATACTTCATATTCGCGGTTAGGATTTATCGTCGATAATACCATTGACAGTCTCCGGGCACTCGGCGCAAAAACGGTGGCTTTCAACGCTGCAAACCTTCCTGAAATGTTGCGGGACGCACAGTTTACGGGCAGATATAGTCTTCCCATTTCGCTGCCCAACTTCAAGATTTTACGGTTTGTGAACGTCACCCCAAGCCTATCGCTTTCGGGTGAGGTTTTTACCAAACAATATCAATATACGGTTACCAAGGAAAACACAGTCCGGATCGATACGCTAAAACAAGTGGGCAGCGAATATTCCTACAATTTCGGGGCGGGAATGAATACGCGTTTCTACGGGACATTTTTTGTGCGGGGCAAGCGACTGGAAGCCATCCGGCATACTGTAATTCCTTCCCTATCATTTACTTACACCCCTGACTTCACTGGAGATGCATTTGGTTTTTATCAAAAAATCAATGTCCGGGACCGCGAGGGCGAGTTGAAGGAATATTCACTTTCGCGGTTCAGAGGAATTGGTTCAGGTGTTGGCAATGGCCGGGCTTCCAGTGTTGTGTCATTCAGTTTGAACAATTCATTTGAGATGAAACTGAAAGCAAAAAGCGATACTGCGGCGACACAGTTCGAGAAAGTATCTCTGCTCGACAATTTGAGTCTGGGCGGAAGCTACAACCTGCTCGCGGATTCGCTGAACCTGTCCAATATCTCTGTGAATGCAAATGCAAGGATCGGCAAAAATCTGAACCTGAACTTCAATATGAACCTGGACCCATACGCATATGAAGCAAATCCCAGGATCTTGACAAACCAAATCGGGACAAAAATCAATAAGTACGCATTGACGCAGGGGCAGGGTCTTGCAAATCTGCAAAGTATGGGCTTTACACTCGGTACTAGTTTCTCACCGAAAAGTTCGGACAAAACGCCCCCAACTTCGACGAACAGCAATAACTCAGCCGCTACACAGGAGCAAAAAGAGTTTATCCAACAAAACCCTGAGCTTTACGTCGACTTCAATATCCCCTGGAATGTCTCGCTGAATTATAACTTCGGACTAAGCAAACCAGGTTTGTCCAAAGCGACGCTCATTCAGGCGGTGCAGGCAACCGGTGATTTGAGTTTATCCAAAAACTTCAAGATCAGTATCAATACCGGTTTCGATTTTACTGCGTTTTCACCCACCATTACCTCACTGACTTTGTACCGCGACCTGCATTGCTGGGATATGAGTTTCAGCTGGACGCCATTTGCGGGTAGTGCCTCGCGGGTAAGTAACTACAATTTTACATTGAAGGTCAAGTCTTCGATCCTGCAGGATTTGAAGGTCACACGCCGCCGGTCCTTCTACGACAGATCAGCTTATTAATCTTTAAATTACCTCACAAAAAAAGGCCAACCCGCAATGGGCTGGCCTCGTAAGATCTTTGGCGGAAATTACTTTGAAGAAGGTTTAGCTGCAGCTTTTGGAACTACTTCACCGTTCAGATATAATGTGATTGAACCACCTTCAGTGTTGCTGAAAACAGTTACCGGCTTGTTGAAAGGACCTGATGCAGCCGCATTAAAAGTCGCCTTTACAGAACCTGTTTTTCCTGGAAGCACGGGCGCTTTCGACCATACCGGAGTTGTACATCCGCAAGAAACGGTAACATTTGAAAGAACGATAGGATCAGTACCTGCGTTAACAAACGTGAATTCGTGTGTAACAGGAGTTCCTTGTGGCACTTTACCAAATTTGTGTGTTTCTTCTTTGAACTTCAACACACCTTTTTGAGCAAAACTTACGGTGGTCAAACCAATTAGTAAAACCAACGCTGAAAAGAAAACTTTCATAATTGTGACTGGACATTTAGTGGTGAAAAAAAATATTAGCAAACAAGATTAATGCTTTAATGAGAAATTTAATAATTGTTAACCAATATTAACACAACCTACTAAAGTTATCCGGTAGGTTGAGTCGATTATTATTTTCCTGCATAATTTTGGCGTGCATTCAAAAAAACGTAATTTAACTACGGATTCAAACCCGTAAATTTTGCTTATGCTTGAAAATGATAGCTTGACAGGTTCCAATGTCCTGAGTAAAGAAACCATCATCAATGATTATCGTTTAGCTTGCGAAAGTCGTCAGGTGAGCTTGCTGGGAAGGAAGGATACAATGGGCGGTCGTTCTAAATTTGGCATTTTCGGAGACGGCAAGGAAGTGGCCCAGATCGCACTCGCGAGGGCTTTTAAGCCCGGGGATTTCCGCTCGGGGTATTACAGGGACCAAACTATCGAAGCGGCATTAGGTAACCTTACCTGGCAGCAATTTTTTGCTCAAATGTACGCCCACGCGGATTTGGAGCACGAGCCGAGTACTGGTGGCAGATCGATGAACGGCCATTTTTCCACACGCTGGCTGGATGAGAACGGGCAGTGGCTGGACCAGACAAAATTGTATAATTCCGTTTGCGATATTTCTTCAACGGCTGGTCAGATCCCACGTGCAGTCGGGCTGGCCTATGCTTCCAAACTGTACCGGGAAAACAAGGAACTACATTACCTGAATACTTTTTCGCGTCAGGGAAATGAGATCGTTTTTGCGACGATCGGCGATGCTTCTACTTCTCAGGGAATGTTCTGGGAGGCAATGAATGCATCCGGCGTTTTGCAGATCCCGATGCTCACTTCGGTTTGGGATGATGGTTATGGAATTTCTGTTCCGATTGAATATCAAACAACGAAGGGTAGCATTTCAAAAGCATTGGCGGGTCTTCAAAGGAATGAAGATGAGCCTGGTATTGAGATTATTACGGTTAGTGGGTGGGATTATCCGGCATTGATCGAGACTTATCAGAAAGCTGCGAAACTTTGCAGGGAAGAGCAAGTGCCGGTGGTGATCCATGTTACCGAACTGACGCAGCCGCAAGGCCATTCCACTTCCGGTTCACACGAGCGCTACAAATCCAAACAGAGGCTGAATTGGGAAACAGAACGGGATTGCAATATCCGCTTTCGTGACTGGATTCTGAAAAACGGGTATGCCACGGATGAAGAACTGGAGCAGATCGAAACTGAAGCCAAAGAAAAAGCATCGCAATCCCGCAACCTGGCCTGGCAGGCTTATCGAAGAGAATTAGACAAGGAATTCCTTGAAACCATACAACTGATTCAGGAGGCAGGTGCGGATAGTAAGGTGACCGGTGAGCTGAGTAATGTGGTACACGAATTATCAAAAACATATTTGCCGGTCAGGCGTGATATGGTTTCCAGTATACGCAAGGCATTACGGATACTTGGCAAAGAAGAATCGATCGCTAAATACGCTTTGCAGGATTTTCTTAAAACAAACCTTAAAGCAAATGCAACCCGCTTCAATACCCATCTGTATAGTGAAACTGCGGAATCTCCCCTGCATGTAACTGCTGTCGCCCCTATTTATTCGGAACAAAGTCCGACGGTTGACGGCCGGGAAGTAATCCGTTCTTTTTTCAATGCGCTTTTTGAAAAAGATCCGCGGGTAGTTGCTCTCGGTGAAGATTTGGGTATGATCGGCGATGTAAATCAGGGTTTTGCCGGTTTGCAGGAAAAATACGGTGAAGTACGGATCACCGATACAGGAATTCGTGAAGCCACCATTGTTGGTCAGGGAATCGGAATGGCGATGCGCGGATTAAGGCCCATTGTTGAAATACAATACTTCGATTACATTTATTATGCATTGGCGACGCTCACGGACGACCTGGCATCACTGCGTTACCGTACGGCCGGCGGGCAAAAAGCGCCACTCATTGTTCGCACCCGCGGCCACAGGCTTGAAGGGATCTGGCATTCCGGTTCTCCGATGGGAACGATGGTCAGCTCACTTCGCGGAATGCATATCATCGTTCCGAGGAACTTCACACAGGCAGCCGGATTTTACAATACACTCATGAAAGGCGATGACCCGGCACTGATCGTGGAGCCTTTAAATTCATACCGGCAAAAAGAAATCCTTCCTGATAATATCGGAGAAATCTGCGTCCCACTGGGCATTCCTGAAATAATTCGCGAAGGAAGTGACATTACCATCGTTACTTATGGCTCCATGTGCCGTATTATAATGGAGGCCGCTTCTCAATTGGAAAGTTCAGGCATAGACGTCGAAGTGATCGATGTGCAGACACTTTTACCATTTGATATAAACAGCATCATTCTTGAATCCATAAAAAAAACCAACCGGGTCGTTTTCGCTGATGAAGACATGCCGGGAAGTGCATCGGGATATATGATGCAACAGGTTTTGGAAAAGCAAAATGCATATCGCTGGCTTGATTCGCCACCGGTAACGATTTCTGCAAAAGACCACCGCCCACCTTATGGGTCCGATGGGGACTATTTTTCGAAACCGAATATGGATGATATTTTTGATACTGTATATCAAATCATGCGCGAAGCAGAGCCCGATCGTTATCCGGAACTGTTTTAGCTAATTGATTTTCATGTATCAAAAATCAGGAAAAAGAATTTTTGACATTGTTGCAGCGGTAATAGGATTGATCATCCTGTTACCGCTTTTTGTTTTGATAACCGTGGTGTTATGGTTTCATTTCAAAGGCAAGCCGTTTTTTATACAGCCCAGGCCGGGCTTAAATGCAGCCGTTTTCAGGCTGATCAAATTTCGGACGATGTATTTGCCGGGAGATTCCGTTTCCGGTATCGGACAATTTTTGCGGAAAACATCGCTCGACGAAATACCACAGCTCTGGAATGTATTACGTGGCGATATGAGCCTGGTTGGGCCAAGACCATTGCTCGTCGAATACTTGCCGCTGTACACTGCTTCCCAAAATCTCCGGCACTCGGTACTGCCCGGAATTACCGGATTGGCGCAGATTAGCGGACGAAATGCGATTAACTGGGACCAAAAATTTCGCTTCGATTTATACTATATCAAAAACCAATCACTTGCGCTCGATCTGAAAATCCTCCTTTTAACCATAAAAAAGGTTATCCTACGAGAAGGCATCGAATTAGAGGATCAGAAATTTAATGGCCCATTATCAAGATGATTATATATGGAGCAGGCGGACATGCAAAAGTGATATCGGGTATTCTCGCAGCTTGCGGCGAAACTCTTCTACTCGTTTTTGACGACGATATTACCAGAAACTCGTTTTCCAATTCGGTGGAGGTCGTATCCTATATTCCGGAATTATTTCCCGATGAAAACCTGATCATTGCGATCGGAGATAATTTGGTCAGAAGATCGATTGCGTCGAAGGTTTCACATCAATTCGGAAACGCCATTCATCCCAGTGCGCTGATTGACACTGAGGTTTGCAAAAACAGCGGAATTGTAATCATGCAAAATGTGGTCATTCAGGCGGGATCAAGCATTGGAACTCATGTGATCGTAAATACCTCGGCCGTTGTCGATCACGATTGCGCATTGGGTGATTTTGTACATGTAGGCCCGGGAGCTACCTTGTGCGGGAATGTGGTCGTAGGTGAAAACACGCTGGTTGGAGCTGGCAGTACGGTTATTCCAAATATACAAATTGGCAAAAATTGCAAAATTGGCGCCGGAACCGTCGTAACGAAAGACATTCCGGACAACGTAACCGTTTACGGTAATCCAGGTAAAATCATTCTATAAAGGCACACTATGAACACTAAGATCTGGCTTTCTCCCCCACAGATGAGCGGAGAAGAAATGAAGTATATCGAGGAAGCATTTGCCACAAACTGGATTGCCCCAGTAGGCGCAAATGTCGGTGAGTTTGAAAATGATTTGTGTAAATACACGGGTAGTAAACACGCTCTTGCATTATCGTCGGGAACTGCGGCCATACACGTGGCTTTGGATGTTTTAGGAGTGACGAAAGATGACATTGTTCTTTGCCAATCCCTGACATTCGTCGCCAGCGCCAACCCGATCGTTTATCTCGGAGCAAACCCAGTTTTCATTGATAGCGAACCCACAACCTGGAATATGTGTCCGGAGGCATTGGAAACCGCCATTAAGCACTTTGTAAATCTTGGTAAAAAGCCGAAAGCAGTGATTGTCGTCCATCTTTACGGGATGCCAGCCAGGCTCAGGGAGATTATATATGTATGCAGAAAATACGGTATTCCGATGGTGGAAGATGCAGCTGAAGCACTTGGCTCCGAATACTTCGGACAGAAACTCGGGACGCTCGGAGACCTCGGCATTCTTTCGTTTAATGGAAATAAAATCATCACCACTTCGGGAGGCGGCGCGGTACTTTCCGGCAGGGAAGAATATATTAAAAAAGCCAGGCACCTGTCGACGCAGGCCAGGGACGAAGCCGCACATTATGAGCATTCTGAAATTGGCTACAATTACCGACTGAGTAACGTTTGCGCAGGCATTGGCAGAGGACAAATGGAAGTTGTAGCAAATCGGGTATCCGGCCGGCGTTCCAATTTTAGTTTGTATAAAAATTTCTTAGTACAAATTCCAGGGATCACATTTCAGGAAGAACCGGAGCGTTTCTCATCGAACCGATGGTTAACCGTTGTCCTTTTCGATGAAGGTAAATCAACATTATCCGCCATTGAAATCAAGTCTCACTTTGACAAAATGAATATCGAAACCCGGCTGATCTGGAAACCGATGCATTTGCAACCCGTATTTAGAAAAGCGTATTACTTTGGCGGAAAATGTTCCGAAAAATTATTCGCTACCGGTTTATGCCTGCCTTCCGGATCTGATTTGAGAGAAGCAGAAATCTTCCGCATTTGCACTCAGATTGTTGACCTGCACAAAAGCAAAAGAGGCTGAATGTGACGATTTTCACATTCAGCCCCCATTCAATTTTAGTTATTTCTTACGGCAATACTTCAAGTTCAAATTGCAGCGGTGTAAACGGTGGTACTGACCCGTAACCAGTTGCTTTATAGCCGAGAGACGACGGGAAAATCACAATTGTTTTCTCCGTTTTTCTCATTTTCTGAACAGCGGAGTCGAAGCCTTCTATCACATTATTTGTGCCGGTTGTGATGTTTAGTGTGCCCTCATCAAATTTATTTCCGTTTAAGAAAGTGCCTTTATATTTCACACTAACAGATTTCCCGGTTCCAAGTTTGTCGCCAGTAACTGTGTTTGTTCGCACGATCACCAGATTACCCGCTGTTCTCTCGGCAACCTCAAATTTCTTTTGCAGTAGGTATTCATCGATTTGCTGAACTTCTGTGCGGGTTTTTAGAAATTCAACTTCAAGCCTGATTGGTGAATAGGCGGGAATGTTAACTCGCTCTACATTGCCGAAAGCCAGGTAATATGGAAGCAGGAAAGTCGTCTTCTCACCTGTTTTCATTAAAAATATAGCTCTCTCCAATCCTGCAAAACCAGTCCAATACCCTTCCGCTGGAAAACTGTAAGTAGAATCGCCGGGACTTGACAATACTTTTGAACCATTAAGAAGATATCCCGTGAATTTCACTGAGGCTGCATCGCCTTTTTTAGCCCGTTCACCCGCCGGGTTCGTTTTTCTGGTAATGTAGTACAATCCAGAACTATCTTTCGCCGCCTTCGTACCAAGACTATCTGTCTTGATATATGCCTGAATGGCAGTCTCATTTTCTACAATTTTTTCCTCATCCTGATTGCCATCCTTATCCATACAGCCTGTGAGACCGACAATCATGGACATCATTAAATAAACTACTGGAATAATACGCTTCATTTCGTTGCTTTCTTTACTTTAACTAAATGTGATACTGATAATTTAAATCAAGACTACTGGCAAGTTTCATTGGTTGTAATCATAGGTGCAAAACATTGATTTTTACATTTTTTTCAAAGAATTTACAAAAACCGGTCAGCGGACACTGCAAACACTTTGGACTCCGGGCTACACAAATGTACCGTCCATGCAAAATAAGCCAGTGATGCGCCTTGTGAACGAGTTCCGATGGAATATATTTTACCAGCTCTCTTTCCACGGCCAATGGGGTGGTTGCAGTTGCAGGTACTAATCCCAAACGATGCGAAACCCGGAAAACATGCGTGTCCACCGCCATCGCTGGCTGATTGAAAATCACTGACGCAATTACATTCGCTGTTTTGCGGCCAACACCCGGTAATTTCTGCAGGTCATCTACGGAAGCCGGCACCTCGGAGGCAAACTGCTCTACCAGCATTCTGGCCATTCCAACCAGGTGCTTACTCTTGTTATTTGGGTAAGAAATAGATCGGATGTATGTGAAAACCTCCTCGGCATTGGATGCTGCGAGGGATTCGGGGTCCGGGAACCGCTCAAATAGAGGGGGCGTTACTATATTCACTCGTTTGTCCGTGCACTGGGCGGATAGAATTACAGAAACCAGGAGCTCGTACGGATTGGAATAATGCAGCTCGGTTTCAGGTTCGGGAAAGTTTTGGGTAAAGTAATTTAGAAATAAATTAAAACGCTCTTGTCTTTGCATACACGCTATACTGGCTGGAAAGTAACAACAAAACCCAGCTACTCACGAGAATAGCTGGCACAAAAAAACCTGCTGCTTCCTAATTCAGAAGTGCAGCAGGTCTGTTATAAGAAAATTGTCTTGAATAATTAAAAACCTCAGAAATGGATTTCTCTGACGGAGTCCTGACAATTTTATTCATCTGGCCCTGTATTTCAAGAGAATCCAGATAAAAGTTCATCAAGTTATCGTCAAGCGCGAGAGCTTCAACAATCAGTTCATTTTCATTCTCTGTTGTCTCGGCATATAAATACCTTACAACATCATCGTAAGTAAAAGTTTTTGTCATACTGTGGGGCACGTTGGTTAAATTGCTTACGCAGATTAATTAACGCGTAACGCATTCTCCCCAATGCCGTATTAATACTCACACCTGTTGCATCCGCAATTTCCTGAAAGCTCATGTCCTCATAATGGCGCATGATCAGAACTTGCTTCTGAACGTCGGGTAACCGCTGGATCATCTCCCGCAGCTGCTCATGTGTCTCCTGACGAATCTGGATCGACTCTACGGAATCTTCCGAAAAATCCAATGTATTAAAAACACTGCTTCCATCTTCGAACACTACATTGGGGTAGCGTTTATCGCGTCTGAAATAATCAATGGCAAGGTTGTGAGCGATACGTATAATCCATGGCAGGAATTTGCCCTCATCGTTATATCTACCCCCTTTTATCGTATCGACAGCCTTTATAAATGTATCCTGTAATAAATCTTCGGCTACATATTGGTCTTTTACAATCAGATAAATAGTGGTGTAAATTCTGGATTTATGACGCTGAACAAGCTTTTCAAAAGCCTTTTCATTACCACGGATATACAATGTTACCAACTCACTGTCGCTAACTAGGACTTTCTCCATTTTACTATTCGATTTAGTTAACGTAGAGCGGTTCGTCGATATTGTTTCTCCTTTCTGTTTGATGAAAAATTTGAAGAGGTACTAGGTACTTCGAATTATATAAATCAAAGAAATAGATTTGAAAAATAATTTGCAAATCTTTAGGTTTCTTTTTTAAGTAAAATATTTTTCATTAACACATGTTAACAAGTAACGCACATTTTTAAGAATATTCATTCATTCACTCGACTCTCTTTTCCTTTTGTAATATAAAATAGAACTTATCGTATAATATACGATGTAAACGGTCTATCCGGATTGATTTGCCGGTAGAACTTTTACTTTTATTGTGTTTTAACGGAAATTTAACTTTTTTAATAAATATTGAACTTTTCCTAGATATGAAGTATAAACATATCTTTTTCGATCTTGACCACACATTATGGGATTTTGAGAAAAATTCTTCGGAGTCATTAACGGAAATCTTCCATCAGCTGACCCTAAACCTGTACGGCATTGCGTCCCTGGAAGCATTCATTAATTCCTTTCTGCGGATCAACACTGAACTTTGGGATGCTTTCGATCGGGGAAAAGTGCACCATACCTATATACGTGAAAACCGGTTTAAGATGGTGTTTGATGAATTGGGTGTGATGTGCCCCGACAATCACACTGAAATAGGGGAACTATACCTTCGTGCCCTGCCTGATAAAAAACATTTGCTGGAAGGTGCGCTCGATCTACTGACATATACCCACTCAGCCGGCTATCGGTTGCATATTATAACAAATGGATTCAACGAAATTCAGGCAAAGAAAATCGCCAGTTCAGAAATCGGTCACTTTTTTGAGAATGTGGTCACTTTTGAGACAGCGAGCGCAAAAAAACCGGATCCAAGAATCTTCGAATATGCCCTGGAAATTGCAGGCGCATCACCAGAGGAATGCATCATGGTGGGAGACAACTGGATCGCCGATATCCTTGGGGCTAAAAAAGTAGGAATCGACACCGCCTACCTGAATCCTGCTGGCCTGAAATTCGACGAATCTCCTACTTACGATATCAATCGGCTGGAAGAATTGATGTTGATTCTTTAAATGGCCTTAATATTCAAACAGGAGCGGATTCAGTTCGCTTGCCGCCGGGCCACCTATCGGATCAGACAAAAGCCAGGTTTCCCAGTCAGCTTGCTGATATTCATTTTTTGGCTGTACGATCTTTTGATCCTGGTCCATGTAAATCATGGTCATAACCTTTCTTGGCCGGCCCGATACATTTGCGCCCGCCCTGTGAAAAAGCCAGCCCGCGTGAAAGCTCACTTCCCCCAATTCAAAAGGTGTCTCATTGAGTTTGAATTGTTTCAGTTGCTCCGCCATGAGCGCCTCGCTTTCGTCACTAATCTCCAGGTCCCTGCCTATTTCGACCTCATGACTTTTTTCAGCAAAGGCCAGCGGGCCCATTTCTATGTACGTTTCCTGCAGGGGAATCCATACGGTAACAGTTTTCGGAGAAGATAGAGGCCAGTAGAACTGGTCGGCATGCCAGGGCGTAATGCCCCCGGAAGACTCTTTATATAGTGCCTGATCGTGATATAACCTGACCCCATTTACCTGCAAAAGGTCCGTAGCGATCTTCGCCAGCCTTTTTGAGAAGACAAATTCTTTCACCTCTTCACTTTCCCGCCACAAATTCATCACCTGAAGAAACGCCCGCTCATAGGTAGACCGCTCTTCCATTGGCTTCGTAAGCTTGTTTAGCTTGAATACCAGATTCGTAATCAGAGAATCGTAGTGAGCGAGAAGCTCCGGGCTAAGCACATTTTTCAATTTAACATACCCATATGTATTAAACTTCTCAACCGCGGATTCAGGAAGTTCATACGGTGTATTCAGTTCATTTTGAATGGTATCAGTCGCCGATTTTGTCATTTTGGAAAGGTCTTTAACTGAAAAAAGAAACCAGGGAATGGAAACTACCTGCCTAGCTGGCTTCGTAGAAAGCAATTTTTTTCTCCCGTAAAAAATGCTTGATCACATCTACGTGCACGCATTGGCCAACATTTAAGAAAGGATAATTTGAAACGCGTTTTCTGTGCCCATTGGAAATTACTTCCTTGTTTACCTGGTCAAACCCTAAATGCAAATGCCGGGTCGCGCATTGCATTCCGTAAATCACACCATCCCGATCAAACAGCGGCCCGCCGCTCTGGCCTAAAAGTCCAGGTGTACTCATTTCAATTCCTGTGACTTCGGAAGCCTCGCCGATGTGCCTGGTGATAATGCCATCGATCGGGAAGCTTGGGGTCTTGATCTTACCTTCTTTGATCCATTCAATATCGCCGGTATTCCTGTTGTATCGATAATTAGTGAATTCAGGAAACGGATAACCTAACCTGCATAGATAACGACCCTTTCGGACCATTTTAGAATCTTTCAAAAATCGCGCATATCCCTGGTATTGCCTTGAATCAAATTCCCGAAACTGGATGATCGCCAAATCCTGAGAGGGATGTAAATGAATGGCCAATCCTTTGTATGCGGAGACACATTGTATGAAATTGAATAAAATCCGGATCGGATTTTCAGAGTCAATTTTATACTTCGATTCCAGAAATTGCTTTTGTGTCTCATATCCCGGATCTTTTTCAAAAGGCCTGAGCTCACTTCTGAATTTGAGATAATTCTCATAGATCGAATTAGCATACAGGATTTGTTTCGCGATATGTTTGCAGGTTACGGCAAAACCATCTTCATTCACGAAAAACAAGGTACCCGTTCCAGGGACAATGTCGCTTCCGGTGTAATAACGAAATATAAAATGAATGGGACGTGTGAATTGATCCACGTTCTCTATTGCATCGACGAACATTTAGAAGGATTTTAGCAGCCGATCCGGCTTTACTTACTTGTAAAAGGCACCACAGCTTCAATTTGGTCCCAGCTCAAAATCATATCGACGCCATTGGACTGTTCTTCAAAATAAATGGTGAACTGTTCCTGGACCGAAGGCCGGATGCGAATGGGAACCTGCACTCTGAGGACGTCCCGACCGTCATTATATTCAGTGCCCCACTGACCTGTCTCCGAATTGAGGATTATTTTCCAGCTACCTTGATCAGGAACTGAATAAAGAGAATATTGACCGGCCTTGACTGGCTTTCCGGCCAATACAACATCTTTTGCAAACTCGATCAACGTGGCCTCATTAGCACCGGTTCTCCACACCTTTCCGTAAGGTAGCAATGCTTTGTCCTGCTCCCTTCCGAAAATCAACCTGCCTTTTTTACTGGGCTTACTATAAGTTACCTGGATGTCGAGCCCATTTATGTGAGATTCCGCAATGGTCTCCGGGCTGAATGATTTGGTGTACAGCCGGATCCCGACAAATCCGACAAGAGCAATGATGACAAGGGATAAAATGATTAGAAGAGGTTTCTTCATACTCAAGGGCACACGATTTTATAAAAAGTATAACTGACCGAGATTCGAAGATAAAAGTAATTATCCTTTAATGACGGGTCTCCCTGCATTTTATCGGTTGTTACAGGCTCACCGCCCAGGTTGTCAAGAAAATCGGTGAAGGTTTTTCTCGCGCCATATTCCACGCCGATATTCCAGGGCCGTTTTACCTGATACTTAATTCCTACTCCATAGGGAAGTACAAAAGTCGACGTTTTGTATGGTGCGGTCTGGATGTCCGGATTAAATTTCAAATAACCTATCCCGCCAAACAAATACGGGCTCCAGTTAACGGCGAACCTGCGCTCCTGGAAATTCAGAAAGTTGTATTCAGCTACTGCGCTACCTTCCAGAATGGTAGTACGAAAAGACAAATTTCTTACTTGCTGAAATGGGTCATTGCTATGCTTATCATCTGCTCCGATCACCCCACCAGCAAATTCGGCCCGTAGTGACAATACCTGACTGGGGTTATATCGAAAAAACAGACTACCTCCCGGCTTAAAAAATCGCAGTCTTGTAGACGGTGAGATATCACCTTTGTAATTAAATCCACCAACACCCGCTCCTATCTCTATTTTCTGGGCCATTAACCCATGACTGATCGCTAAAAAAAAACAGATACTTGCTCCAATTATACGAAGCAAGCATCTGCTATTCATGTTATTAAGAATATAATTCAACGGTATTAAGCGATTATCTTAGTGGTGGACATTTAATCTGAGATGGGAGCATATAGTGAATATGGATCATCCCAAAAAGATAATTGTCAGTATAAGTTGGGCTGTTACCCCTGGGAGTTCCCGGAGCTCCGAATCCCGTGGTAGGTAATGCTGCAAGTGGATCGTTGGTGTCGAGCGTATAATTAACCTGTAAAAATTTTCTCAGAGACTCCGTACGGTCCGCTCCTTTTCTTGCTGCAAATTGCTCGGTGGTTCTGTTAGAAAGTGTCATTGCCAGCGGATTATCTGCAAACAAAGCGGGATCCGCGTAGTTTCCATGCGCATCGTCCAGGTAATCTGTAAATGTTTTCCTGTAACCAAGTTCAGCGGATATATCAAACTTGGAATTGATCTTGTACCGGACGCCAATACCAAACGGAATCGCAAACTGCACGAGAGAATAAGGTTTCGCATACCCCTCGTTTCCCTGTCCCTCAGTACCCAGAGGTTGTAACTTAATCCAGTCTCCTTCAAGCGAATCCAATGCTTTTGGATTGTGCGCTGTTAATGCAACACCTGCAAATAAATAAGCCCCTAACTGCGGTCTGCGATCATAACTTCTGTTATCTGGTGTTAACTTAAAAATACCTTGTACAGAAAATTCTTTAAGGTCATTTCGGAAGTGAAGGTTGCGGGCGTAAAAAATATTTGCCTCATGCTTTGAACCGCGGTTCATAATATAGTCATCCCCGGCAATTCTTGCATAAATGAAACTGGCTCTTGCCGCCAAACGCGGAGTAAAATGGCGTGTGTAATTACCCCCCACACTCCATCGCATCATAGCAAAGGTAGACGCGGGAAGCCTTCGGTATGGAGCCATGTCGCCGTAGTAGTTGGATGTTCCAATACCAAAACCAACAGTAGAATAGGGAACAAAGATACCGCGACTCTGTGCGCTGGTTTCATTGCTTGTCAGAACCAACCCAAATGTCAAAATCAACGCCAGCGCTCCGGATACCCTTTTCAGTTCAAAATTTCTACGCATGTTAGATCGATTTTTTTGCAAAAATAGAATAGTTGTCGGTTTTCTTGAGATTGTATCACCATTTGAACGTATTTCCGGATGATTTATTTGTGCCGTCTAAATTTTTAAAATCATGTCGCTCGCGGCACATTCGCGCAGCATTTACCGGGCAGGCTTGTAAAACTTCGTTATCATTGCACTTTCAAAAGCATTCGAAAATGATTACAGGTCAAAATCTTCACTTTTCGTATTCAAGTCAAAAAAAATTCATCTTCCCGGATATCAGTTGCAAAGACCGGGAAACTTTACTGATCCTAGGTCAGTCGGGCCGGGGAAAAACCACATTACTGCATTTGCTGGCTCTACTTCTAAAGCCCGATTCAGGAGAGATTACGATTGCCGGGAAGCCGGCGGCGGGCCTTTCTCCGGAGCAAATCACAGATGTCCGGGCGAAACACATCGGCATCATTTATCAGCGTCCACATTTCGTGAGTTCGTTAACCGTACTCGATAATATCCTGCTTTCCAATTATCTGGCAAATCAGAAACAAGACAAGGAAAAAGCTTCCCATTTGGCCCAGCAGCTCGGATTTGCGGATCATTTATCCAAAAAAACTTCCCAGCTAAGTCAGGGAGAGCAGCAGCGTGTCAGCATCGCAAGATCTTTAATGAATAACCCGAATGTAATTCTGGCCGACGAACCTACCTCTAACCTGGATGATACTAACTGTCAGAAAGTGATTGATTTGCTGAAAAGACAGTCTGCATCGATCGGCGCGAGCCTGGTTGTGGTAACCCACGACCAACGTCTGAAAGATGAGTTTTCCAATCAGGTTATTTTATAAAAGACGTTTTCTTCGTTTGATTTTCAATCTCCGGTCCGAATGAATCTTTTTAAAATCAGCATTGCCAACATCCTGGAAAAGAAGCTTAACAGCTTTCTCAGTGCGATGCTCCTTACTTTGGGAATTGGAATGATTTCCCTGCTTTTACTGCTCAACAAACAATTGGATGAGCAATTCAGGAGAAATATACGGGGCATTGATATGGTCGTCGGAGCGAAAGGAAGCCCGTTACAACTGATACTTTCAAGTATTTATCAAATAGACGCGCCCACTGGAAATGTTCCGTTAGCAGAAATTAATTCCCTGAGACGCAATCCCTTTGTAAAAAACGTAATTCCGCTTTCCATGGGGGATAATTACCAGGGATTTCGCATTCTGGGCACTACACCCAAATATGTAGAGCATTTTCAGGCCAAAATTGCCGGTGGGCAACCACATAATGCCTCCATGGAAGTGACGATAGGAAGCAAGGTCGCCAAGGTATTAAATCTCAAAGTAGGAGATCAATTCGCCAGTTCACATGGACTGGATTCAGAAGGAGAAAAACATGGTGAGAAAAAGTACAAAGTCACCGGCATATTCGAACCGAATGGCAGTGTAGTGGACCAACTGATTATAACCCGGTTATCGAGTATCTGGGACATTCATGACCACGAGGAAGATCATGAAAAAGCGATAGAAAAAAAGCATTCTGAAGACAATGCCGGGGACGAAGAAAATAAGCAGGTAACAAGCGCATTGATCCAGTTCCGGAATCCAATGGGCCTGTTGACCATTCCCAGACAAATTAATGAAAACACGTCGATGCAAGCCGCATTACCCAGCATCGAAATCAATCGTCTGTTCTCGCTCCTTGGTATTGGAATTGACACATTACGGGCTCTCGCGATGATCATTATCAGCATTGCCGGTATCAGCGTGCTCATTTCGCTTTACAATTCATTAAAAGAAAGAAAATACGAAATGGCGCTCATGTTATCCATGGGAGCCACACGCACAAGATTATTTTTAATGCTACTGATCGAAGGTTTGTCGCTCGCAGTAATCGGCTATTTTTCAGGTATCATTTTGAGCAGGCTTGGGTTGTGGATCTTTTCCAGGCAGGCCGAGCAGGGTTTCCATTATTCTCTTAAATCGTTTACCATATTACCCGAGGAGATCTATCTGTTTTTTGCCGCGCTGGCGGTCGGCGCCATTGCAGCTGCGTTACCTTCGCTCGGTATTTATAAGCTTAATATATCCCGCACGCTGGCAGAGGAATGATAATGTGTGTAAATTTGTTAGTCTGACTTAATGCTGTTAACCCAAATCAAGAACGGATGAAATCTTTAAAAGCGGTCCTATTTCTTTTCTGTATTTCAATGCTAATGGCTTTCAAACCGAGCGTTGAGCCGACCAAGATTACCTGGGAAATTTTGCGGGATGTGACTTTCAAGAAAAAATGGTATGCCGAAGAATCCATTTATATGCTGCATCCAACCTTTGGGCCAAGTGTCCAAAAACTGAAAAACCAGCCAGTAACGATCACAGGTTATATTTTACCAGTCGATCTGGATGCTAATTTATATGTACTTTCTGCATTTCCATTTAGTGCCTGCTTTTTCTGCGGAGGAGCTGGCCCTGAGACGGTTATGACTTTAAATTTCAAGAAGAAAGATGGCCGGAAGTTCAAAACAGACGAGCGTCTGACCTTTGTAGGAACTTTGAAATTGAATGCAGATGACATTTATCAGATGAACTACATTCTGGACGGCGCCGAAATTGCAAATTAAGCCTGAATACTGATCAGTCTCCAAACCCCGGAAATGAAGAAAAGTACCAAACCAACCGGGGTTAACACTTTCCAGCCCAAATACATAAGCTGATCTACCCGTAGCCGGGGTAAAGTCCATCGTGCCCACATTTGGACCAAAATACCAAACATCGCCTTGCTTAAAATCCAGAATATCCCCGAAACGTAGCCAAACCAGGTTCCAGGTTCTCCGCTTGTCCAGTCCGCAAGCCTGATCGGCCCGATATTAGGAAATGGAGTATTCCAGCTTCCCAGAAAAAGAATGGCACCCAGCAGCGATACGAGCAGCATCATGCCGTACTCGGACAACATAAAAAGTGCCCAGCGCATCCCGGAATATTCCGTGTGAAAACCGGCAACAAGTTCAGATTCACCTTCCGGTAAGTCAAATGGAGCACGGTTACATTCAGCCAGAGAAGCAATAAAAAAGACGATATAGGCAAGAAGCAAAAACGGGTTCCGGACAATATTCCAGGATAAAAATCCGCCCACCGCGGTGACATCAATGCCCAGTCTTTTCATTCCAAAAAGGTAAACCGTATCGGAAGAATAAATGCCCTGTTGATAACTAATAATTTGAAGATCAAAGGTTTGAGTGAGCATGATTACACACAGAATGGAAAGTCCCAGTGGGATTTCGTAGGAAATGATCTGGGCAACCGCACGCATCGCACCAAATAAAGCAAACTTGTTATTGGATCCCCAACCCGCCATCAACAATCCCACCACATCGACGGATACAATGGCTAGCAAAAAGAAAATACCTACCGCGGCACCGGAACCAGCTAACTCCGGCGCTAATGGAACTACTGCAAAACCGGTGAAAATAGAAACGAAAATGACGAATGGAGCAACCAGAAAAAGATTCCGGTCTGCAGCTTTGGGAACAATATCTTCTTTTTGAAGTAGCTTAAGTAAATCTGCAAAAAGCTGTAACAAACCCCATTTCCCTACCTCCATCGGTCCCATCCGATCCTGAATAAATGCGGACACTTTTCTTTCCAGGTAAACGCCGATTACCACAAATCCGGGAACGAAAAGCAGGAAAAAGATAAATGTAAATGGCATTAACGCGATTTTTTGGAGAAACGGTTGCGACAAAAGTAAGTAAAAAAGTTACTCGTCTTCGTCCGGCTCACCTTTATATCCCGAGTCCTGCAAGATCCTGCCTGCATTATCAATATCCATCAACTGCACCAACGTGATATCAGGATTTGAAGCCATGAATTTGCTGGTAATGCGCCATCCGAGCCAACGCGCGATCGCTCCTGGCACCTTCTCCCCTATTTCCGTGGTGAATGGTCTTTCCTCAATGAATTTTCGCTTTTTCAAATCACTCTTTTCGTATAATAGCTTGCTGGCAATAAAGTAACTCCAGATCTGCTGCTGGCTGTTATAGGTTCTCCTCAGATTCTCCTCAGAATATCCAACAACCAGGCTATCAGGCACATTAGGCAATATTTGTTTCACAAACTCATATCCTTTCCCGTATCCGATCATGTCCGAAAGCAGGCTCTGATCACCGGGGTTCATTCGGTTGAAATGGTTTGACTCGAAGAAAATAATGGAGGGAACAATGTACTCCTTTTGATAGCGGCGCAATTGATAATCAAAGACATTCGGGCGATATAGTGCTTTTGGCCCCCCAAAATAATCCAGGCCAATTACAATCAGCGAGTCGGAAATGTACAGATCGGTGCCTGTGAAACCGGTAACAATAAACTGGATTTTTGGGATAATAAAACCAGGATAATGTACCTTAATGCGTTTAAAAGCGTCAGTGAGCGGGGCGACAATTTCGGTTTGCCGATCTCCAATTAAAGAATCAAGCTGCGTGCGAAAAGTTTGAAAATCAGGATTTTGAGAGATATTGAAAAGATGCGCCGCGAGCTGACTGGAATCTACCGAAGTATCGGCAAAATAAAACTTTGTGAGAGAAGGATATTTTTTCAAGAAAGTTTGCACTTCTTGGACAGATTTGCATTTGAAAAGCGCTTGATCCAGATTTTCAGAAGTCACATTAATATGAACCGAGCTCGTGTCCACTTCTTGTTTTCTGTCTGTTTTACAGGACAATAGGGTTATTGAGAAAAAACAGATGACAGAAAGTATTCTGAATAAAATCATTTGATTAAAAGAAAGTACCATGATCGATAATGACTCAAAAATAGAGAAAAAACGAATAAGCATTCTGGGCTGCGGGTGGCTCGGTTTCCCGCTAGCTCAACGTTTACGCGAGAAGCATAGTACATGGGAAATCAAAGGCAGCACAACTTCATTCGGGAAAATTAACGTTTTCGTGCAACATGGAATCCAAGCTTATCTTTTTGACCTCAATCCAGGCTTTCCCGATGATAAAGTTTGGGTTGACTCCTTCTTTGACAGCGACTTGCTGATTATTTCGTTGCCCCCACGACTTACCAAAAGGGACGAGGGTTTTTACATGAAGCAAATGGAGGAAGTAATGAGCCGGGTTGAGAACTCGCCGGTCAAGGAAATCATTTTTATAAGTTCCACCGGAATTTACCCGGAACTGAACCGGGTAGTCGTTGAAGAAGATGTGGTAACGCCCGAACAATCTGCTTCTCGGGAAATGGTCGCAGCAGAAAATCTAGTGCAATCTCTCCGCCCCGAAAAATTGGTCACTATCCTGAGATTGGGCGGATTACTTGGCTATAACCGAAACCCCGGCAAGTACGTAGCAGGCAAAAAAGACATGGAAACCGGCTCGATTCCAGTTAATTACATTCACCCGGACGATGTTATCGGAATTGTTCTGACAATGCTGGAAAAAGGATTTCAGAACGAGACTTTCAACATTGTTGCCCCAATGCATCCGACCCGAAAAGAAATCTATGAAGATTCGTGCGGACGTTTCGGCTGGGAGGTGCCTACTTTCGCAGAACCTGACCAGTCGCCGGATTTTAAGGTCATTTCCAATGAAAAATTCAACCGTCATTACGATTACGACTTCAAATACCCGGATCCTTTAAAGTTTTATTACACGGAAGAATGAGCCTTTTACGCACAAAAAAATCCGTAAGACGGTCTCACGGATTTTAGTATTATTTAACCAAAAGTGAAATTATTGCGCTCCGAGCAGCTCAGTCAGCTTCGTTTCCAAAGCCGGGCCTCGTAAGTTTTTGGCAATGATCTTGCCATCTTTATCCAACAAAAAGGTTGCGGGAATAGCATTCACACCATAAGCCTGGGCCACGCCCGAATTCCATTTTTTCAGTTCTGAACCATGCTGCCATTTCAGATTATCTTTCGTGATGGCGGTTTTCCAGGCCTTTTCGTTGTCATCGAGTGAAACTCCGAAGATATCAAAACCTTTATCTTTGAATTTATCATACATCCGCACCACATTCGGGTTTTCCATGCGGCATGGTCCGCACCACGATGCCCAGAAATCGATCAGCACAAACTTGCCTTTCAATGAAGATAATGCGATTGACTTTCCATCCGGGCTGGTCAACGTAAAATCGGGGGCCTGCTCGCCTACGGATACGCCCGCTATTCTTTTAATCCCACCGATAAACCCTTTTGCCAGCGTAGGAATCGGCTCTACTTTGGAATAATCGTCGGCCAATTTTCTCAAAACTTCCAAATCGTCTTCCGGGCGAAGGAAATTATTTGCTGTAAACAATGCCACCAGCGACGTTCCCATTTCAGGAATCAATTTTTTAATAATCCCTAACCGTTCCTGATCCGCTTTGGCAAATGACTGTTGAATTTCAGCGATCTTCTTCGAATCCTTTTTCTCCTCAGCTTTGGCATATTCTTCATTCCAGCCCGTGACTTTGGCCGCAAAATTTCGCATAAGCGCATCTACCTGAGCATAATACTCCATATTCTTCGATCCAGTCACTTCTGCTCCGCCACCTTTTCCATTGCTATCGCGACTAGTGCCGTCGGCAACTACCTTTAAATTCTCGCCACCTTCAACCAACAAAACCACTTTTTGGCGATCCGCGATATTCAGGGAGAAAAAAGTACCACGGTCTTTTTCAACTCCTTTAAGCAAAAAGCTTCCGTCAGCAGCCAGGAGTGCCGAATCCAGCTTGACGGACGATCCGCCTGCCGTAGATTGCATGAGTATTACCTTTTCCCCTTTTCCACCATTTTTGACCTTGCCGGAAACGGTAAAATCTTTGGGCGAAAGTTGCGCGATCGCATTCAGACTGAAAAACCCAATGCTGAAAACAAGTAGACCTTTTCTGATAATACCATTCATATTTTTAATGCTTTTATAAAAATGTGTGATCAATTAAGCTTTTGCGCCAGCAGTTGATTTACCACTTTCGGATCGGCGGTGTTGTTAGACTTTTTCATCACCTCTCCTACAAACAGCCCAATCAGTCCTTTTTTGCCCTTTTTATATGCTGCAACCTTATCCTGCATTGCGTTAATCACCTCATCTACCAACGATTCCAGCTCGTTTGTATTGCTGTTTTGAATCCAGTTATTTGAGGTAGCAATCTCTTTTGGCGTTCTCTCCGGCTGCGCAACAAGTAACGGGAAAATCTTCTGAGAGGCCACTGAATGGCTCACAACGCCCGATTCATTCAATTCTATTAATGCAGCCAGATTTTGAGCGCTCACCGGGAAAGATTCAATGTCCCCGCCATGATCATTCAAAAACGATTTCACCGGCCCCATTAACCAGTTTGATGCCGCTTTGTAAGACGAAGTTATTGAACATACTTTTTCAAAATATTCCGCCAGTTCTCTTGTGTCGGTCAATACCATGGCATCATAAACAGGTATACCGTAATCTGTTACAAACTTTTCGCGTAATTCATGAGGTAATGCAGGCATTGCATTTTTAATGCTGGCGAGCCATTCTTCTGACACCACAACCGGGCTCAGATCCGGGTCGGGGAAGTAACGATAATCGTTCATTGTTTCCTTTACACGCATTCCATAGGTCTGGCCGCTTTCCACGTCGAACATCCTGGTTTCCTGCTGCACCGCATCGCCACTTTCCAGCAGGGCAACCTGCCGTTTTTCTTCAAAGCCGATCGCCCGCATCATGTTGCGAATGGAGTTCATGTTCTTGATTTCCACCTTGGTACCATATTCGTCGGCGCCTTTTTTGCGAACGGAGACGTTCACATCACAACGTAACGAACCTTCTTCCATGTTTCCGTCACTAATTCGCAGATAGCGTACCAAACGGCGAATTTCAGTTACAAATGCACCCGTTTCCTCAGCCGATCTAAGGTCCGGTTCGGATACCATTTCCACTAATGGAGTGCCTGCCCGGTTATAATCAAGCAACGTTTCGGTATAACTTCCGTCATGCACCGATTTTCCCGCGTCTTCTTCGAGGTGAATGTGATGGAACCGGATCACTTTCTCAATATTCTGACCGTCTGAATCTTTAATGGATATAGTAACTCCTCCATTTTCACAGATTGGTTTCTTATCCTGAGAGATCTGATATCCTTTTGGAAGATCGGGATAAAAGTAGTTTTTCCGGTCAAATATTGTTTTCCGGCTGATCGAACATCCACAGGCAAGTCCCAAACGCACCGCATATTCGACTGCCTTTTTATTTATTTTGGGTAAAGTGCCCGGTAATGCGAGCGTGAGCGGGCCGATGTTGGTATTCGGTTCCGCACCGAAAAGATTGTAATCCCGGGCAAAAAGCTTTGAGTCTGTTAATAATTGACAATGTACTTCAAGTCCGATTACGGTTTCATAAGCGGTCAGAAGTTCATCGGATATATCAGAAGGGTGCAAGGTGTTTTGAATCATCTTTTAATTACAAATGCATTCGCAAAGATACAAATACGGGCCGTCCATAGCATGAACGGCCCGTATTTTCTGTTTTATATGAGATTGTTACAATCCGTTGATCCAGTTGGCAATGACAACAATATCCGCTTTTGGAACGTGGGGCAAAGGTGCCATTGGAGGATATCCAGGCCAATGTTCCGGCTTCGGATTATGTACCAATTCTACGATCTGATCTGCGGTATATTTCTTTTTAGCTACCTCTGAATAGGCCGGGCCAATTACTTTATCATAAGCCTGGTGGCAAGCAAAGCACGCATGTTTGTTGAGCAATGCAGAAACGTCCGCTGGAACAGGTTTACGTTTCGGTGCTGCTGCGGGAGCTGCTGTTGGCGCTGCTGCTACCGCTGCGGTATCTCCGCTTTTCGCCGCGCCTGAATCCGATGTTACGGCAGCCGGAGTTGCTGCTGCAGGAGTCGCTGCTGCCTTTTCAGCCTCGATTTTCCTGTCATTTTCAAGCTTTACAAGTGATGTTTCTTCTCTCGACTTGCTGCCTGATCCATAATAATGGTCATATTTTTCACGGTCTTCCTTTGAAGAACATCCGATAAAGACTGAAACTACCAAGGCAATGAAAGCCAAAGAAGTACTTTTTTTGAGTGTCATTGTTTTCAATTTTAAGAATTTCGCCAGATTAAGGTTAATATTTGAATCGCCACACGAAGAAAGCATGTTTGGATTAGAATTCCCTAATAATCGTACCAGAAATTACCAGCCCGTTAACAGATCTGCTGCGATAGTCTTTTGTACGACAAGTCGTTAGATGCGACACAATCGATGGTTAATACGAGATTTTTTTCACCATTATTTGACATAAATTATTGTATTAAAATTAAATGTTGTTACTTTTGCACTCCTATTTGTAAAAACGATTAAAGCAATGGCTAAGAAAGGCAATAGAGTACAGGTCATATTGGAATGCACAGAACAGAAAGACAGCGGTGTTCCGGGCATGTCACGTTACGTGACTACAAAGAATCGGAAAAATACGCCAGGCCGTATGGAGTTGAAAAAATTCAATTCTTTCCTGAGACGCTATACCATCCACAAAGAAATTAAATAAGTTTCACAACTTTAATAATATACAGACATGGCAAAGAAAGTAGTTGCTACCCTGAAAAAAGAAGGCGGTAAATCATTTGCCAAAGTGATTAAAGCCGTAAGATCTCCAAAAACAGGAGCTTATACCTTTAAAGAAGAAATCGTACCTCTGGACGGTGTTCAAGGCGCATTGAAAAACTAGTCTTCGGCTGCGGCGCTCAGACTGACATTGTTCGGCTTCACTAAGATTAATATTGATATTATCACACTGAGCGAGTCGAAGTGCGATCTTGAGTTGATTAAAAGTCCCAAACGGGACTTTTTTTGTTTTATTTTTGAACCATAAACATGCCGTGATATGAGTTTATTTGGTTTTTTTTCAAAGGAAAAAAAGGAAACGTTAGATAAAGGTCTGGAAAAAACAAAGGATAGCTTTTTTGGCAAATTGTCGAAAGCTATTATAGGAAAAACGACCATTGATGAAGAAGTTCTCGATGAACTTGAAGATATTCTGGTGAGTTCCGATGTCGGAGTTGAAACTACGGTGAAGGTGATCAGACGCATCGAGGAACGGGTTGCCAGAGATAAATATGCTACCACGGCCGAGCTTGATGGCATACTTCGTGAAGAAATTGCTGCATTACTTACTGAAAATAAGTCTGTTGACATAAAAGACAGTTTCGAGACCGAGCATTTACCAAAACCTTATGTGATTATGGTTGTTGGGGTAAATGGCGTCGGCAAAACCACTACGATCGGGAAGCTTGCACACCAATTTCATCAACGTGGGCATAAAGTGGTGTTAGGCGCTGCCGATACGTTCCGGGCAGCCGCTGTGGACCAGTTGAAGTTATGGGGAAAGCGTGTGGACGTTCCCGTAATCGATCACGGAATGAACACGGATCCATCCGCAGTGGCCTACGATGCATTGAAAAAAGGAACGGAAACCGGCGCAGATGTGATCATCATTGATACCGCCGGACGCTTGCACACGAAAGTCAACCTGATGAATGAACTTTCGAAGATCAAACGGGTGATGCAGAAGATCATCCCGGATGCACCTCACGAAGTTTTGTTGGTACTCGATGGCAGTACAGGTCAAAACGCGGTTATTCAGGCTCGCGAGTTTACAAAAGTAACTGAGATCACAGCTCTGGCCATTACTAAACTGGACGGAACTGCTAAAGGTGGCGTAGTAATCGGCATTTCCGATGAATTCAAGATTCCCGTGAAATACATCGGAGTTGGAGAGAAAATGGAAGATCTGCAGGTATTTGACAGAGATGAGTTTGTGGATTCGTTGTTTAAGAAAATAGGTTGACCGGATTTAGCTTTTATCTTTGATTATGGGCAAAATAAAACATCCAGAAAAAATCTTGCAGTTCCCGGGGCTCCGTTGAGTCAGGAGGAATTTTCTTTGATGATCGGAGAAGCAGAGAAAGGGCCATTTTATTCCGTCGAGCAAGCAGCAAAAAAAATAGATAGTTGGAAGTCGAAAATCGAGAAGTAGTCTTCAGTACCGAGGCAGTATCTAGTCTGGAATGTATATACGGTACGGCTGTGAAACATTCTCGCCAGCCTCTTCTGCCCTATTTATTGATGAATTGTTCTCCAAAATCAAAACACTTGTTACCGAATTTCTTCATCATCTCGAATGCCGTTACCTGGTAACTAAATCAAAACGATATCGCAATCTGCGGTTTGGAGGCTATCTGGTTGTCCATAAGGTAACAAAGGAAAGAATCGAAGTTCTGAATGTCTTACACTCCAGCCGGAGCATTGGTGCAATCAAATCCGTCAGAAAAATCAATATCTAACAAATAAACAGAACTTTGCCTTGGGATTACAGGTTCATAATCTGCCTCTTAATGCAATTCAAGTTATTCACAAAAAGCTAAAAGCTAAACCGCTGATAGCTAACATCAATGAAAACAAAAGGAATAGTAAAAAACAAAGTCAATATTGTGACACTGGGTTGTTCCAAAAACCTGGTGGACTCGGAAGTTTTATACACACAGCTGAAAGGAAATGGCTTTAATGTGGCGCACGAGTCTAAAAAGGATGATTCTCAGATTGTAGTGATCAACACCTGCGGCTTTATCGATAATGCAAAGGAAGAATCGATCAATACGATCTTGCGTTATGCCGATGCAAAAGCAGCGGGAATGGTCGATAAAGTGTATGTGACTGGCTGTTTATCACACCGTTACAAAGATGAACTTTCGGTTGAAATCCCGACCGTAGATGCTTGGTTTGGAACAAATGAACTTCCCCGTTTGCTCAAAACGCTGAAAGCGGATTACAAACACGAACTCGTCGGCGAGCGTCTGCTCACTACTCCAACACATTATGCCTACCTCAAAATTGCCGAAGGTTGTGACCGTCCATGCAGTTTCTGCGCGATCCCGATCATGCGCGGCGGGCACATTTCCAGGCCGATCGATGAATTGGTGAAAGAAGCCAGATCTCTCGCAAAAAGAGGCACCAAAGAACTGATACTCATCGCACAAGACCTTACTTATTATGGTCTTGATATTTATAAAAAGAGAAACCTATCCGATCTGCTAGCACAACTTTCCGATGTGGAAGGCATTGAATGGATCCGTCTGCAGTATGCCTATCCGGCCGGATTCCCGATGGATATTCTCGACATTATGAACGAACGCAGCAACATTTGCAAATACCTGGATATGCCGCTGCAAGCAGGTTCTACGGAAATTTTAAAATCCATGCGCAGGGGGATTACACGTGAAAAAACCGAGGCATTAATTTACAGCATTCGGGACAAAGTTCCAGGAATTACATTGCGTACCACACTGATCGTCGGCCACCCGGGCGAAACAGAATCTCTGTTTGATGAAACCTACGATTTTGTTGAAAAAATGCGTTTTGACCGTTTGGGTGCATTTCAGTATTCGCATGAGGACAATACACATTCCTTCACCATGCCGGACGATATTCCTGCGGAGATCAAGCAGGAACGTGCCGATGCGATCATGGAATTGCAACAAGGAATTTCTTACGAATTGAACCAGCGAAAAATCGGTAATACATACAAAGTACTTTTCGATCGGAAAGAAGGTGGGCATTTTATTGGAAGAACTGAATTTGACTCTCCCGAAGTGGATAACGAGGTGTTGGTTCCGGCAAGTCAGTATGTGAGGCTGGGCGATTTTGCCCATGTCAAGATTACCTCAGCAGAAGAGTTTGATTTGTACGGAGAAGTGATTTCCTGATTTGCTTCTTAAGCTAATGCCGCGTTAGTAAATTTGCGGCATATCCATTCAAAGAATAATATTAAAACACATGTTACAACGAATCCAAAGCATTTTCCTGGCGATCTCGATTATAGGAATGGGCCTTTTTCTGGCGTTGCCGATCTGGACCAAAGTTGCCGCTGACGGTGTACAAAAAGCGGAACTTACCGCCATTAAGCTTACCCACCAGATCAATGCAACGCAATCCAATATTCAGCCGGTTTACTACCTCATAATCCTCGCGATTTTAGTCGCTGGTATTGCTGCGTACGCCATTTTTCAGTTCCGGAACCGCGTTTTACAATCCGCATTATGCGCGGTAAATTCAATCGTAATGACGGTGATTATGGGTTTGGTGATCTATTTTACATTTTATAAAACAGCCAAACTATTTGATCCTGAGCTACCTGGGAAATATGAATTCGGGTTTTACGGATTGGTAGGCTCGATGCTGGCCAATGTGTTTGCAAACCGTTTTATCAGAAAAGACGAACGCGTTGTGCAGCAATCGAAGAGATTCAGGTAATTAGAATTGTCAATCTGAGTGCTGATTAGAATTGTCAGCCTGAGCGGAGTCGAAGGCATTGTGCACCATGCCTTCGACTCCGCTCAGGCTGACAATTTAAACCAATCCCTCCCTCAGCAAATCGTGCAGGTGTACAAACCCGACTGCACAGCCCTCTTCCACTACTACCACCTGCGTAATACTTCTGGATTGCATTACTTCCAGTGCTTTCACTGCATATTCATCGGCTTCTACGCTAATGGGCGATTTTGTCATAATGTCGGAAGCTCTCAACTGCAGAATACCATTTCCATCGTGTTCTTTGAGCATTCTCCGCAGATCGCCATCGGTGATAATGCCGATCATTTGTCCGGCTGCATCGTTCACAGCCGTCGCCCCCAGCCTTTTTGAGGTCATTTCTAAAATAACTTCCTGTAAAGTAGCATATGCACTGACCACCGGCAATGCATTATGCGGGTAAATGTCACATACTTTCAGGTAAAGCCTTTTTCCCAAAGAACCTCCTGGATGATATCTCGCAAAGTCGTCGTGGGTAAAACCGCGTGCCTCCAAAAGACAAATGGCGAGTGCGTCGCCCAACGCCATGGCTACCGATGTGCTCGTGGTGGGTGCCAGATTTAATGGATCAGCCTCCTTTGGTGTGAATGCGTGGAGAATAAAATTGCTATTTTTTGCCAGGTAAGACTCTCTGTTACTGACCATTGCGATCATGGTAACACCTGTGCGTTTCAGTAATGGAACAAGTACTTTTATCTCGGCAGTATCGCCGCTTTTGGAAATAACCAAAACCACGTCGTTATCCTGTATCATCCCCAGATCACCATGAATGGCGTCGGCCGCATGCATGAACAATGCAGGTGTTCCGGTTGAATTCAGAGTGGCTACGATCTTCTGTCCGACGATCGCACTTTTGCCCACGCCTGAAATGACGACACGCCCTCCGGAGTTTAAAATTGCATATACGCAGTTTTCAAATTCATCGTCAATCAATTCAACAATTTTATGCAATGCTTCTGCCTCCTGCCGTATTACTTCTTTTGCTATTGACTGAATATTTTTTATTAATTTCAAATCTGAAACACAGTTTAAAGGGATAGAATCCGGATTTTTCAATTTCCAAAAAAGCAAAGATACAGAAGTTTGGGATAACCATTTTGTTAACAGAGTATGGTAAAGCAGGTTGATCATGTCGTATTAGACACGTTAAAAGAAAAGCTCAAAGAAATATTTGGATATAGTCAGTTCCGCGGTGACCAAGAGGTAATTATTCAAAACATACTCCTCGGTAAAAATACATTTGTGATCATGCCCACGGGAGCTGGCAAATCCCTTTGCTACCAACTCCCTGCTCTCGTTAGTGAAGGATTGACGATTGTGATTTCACCGCTTATTGCCCTGATGAAAAATCAGGTTGACCAGCTTACCGCTTTTGGAATTAATGCCCAGTTTCTAAATTCTACCCTCACCAAAGCAGAAATGACCCGTGTGAAAACGGATGCTTTGGACGGAACCCTTAAACTGCTTTACATTGCTCCCGAATCGCTTACCAAAGAAGATAACCTAGACTTTCTCAAAAAAGCAAATATATCCTTCGTAGCCATCGATGAGGCACATTGTATCTCAGAATGGGGCCACGATTTCAGGCCGGAATACCGCCGGATTTACGGTATCATTGAGAATATCGGTCAGCTCCCGATCATTGCTTTAACTGCGACTGCCACTCCAAAAGTGCAGCAGGATATCCGGAAGAACCTTCAAATGGAGGAAGCCGAAACGTTTAAGTCGTCTTTCAACCGCAAGAATCTATACTACGAAATACGCCCGAAAAAGGATGTTAAAAAGCAGCTGATCCGTTACGTCAGGAATAACAAAGGCAAGTCGGGGATTGTGTATTGCCTCAGCCGCAAGACCGTTGAAGAGGTTGCCGAGCTGCTGACCGTGAACGACGTTCGTGCATTACCGTATCATGCCGGACTGGATAGTAATACCCGAATGGCTAATCAGGATGCATTCCTCAATGAAGAGGCGGACGTGATCGTCGCAACTATTGCTTTTGGAATGGGGATCGACAAGCCGGATGTGCGTTTTGTAATCCATTATGATGTTCCAAAGTCCCTGGAAGGATATTACCAGGAAACAGGCCGGGCCGGACGCGATGGATTGGAAGGTAACTGCCTCATGTTTTACAGCTACGAGGATATTCAGAAACTCGAGAAGTTTAATAAGGATAAAACCGTTACCGAGCGTGATAATGCACGCCATTTGCTGAACGAGATGGTTGCCTACTCGAGTCTCGGCGTTTGCCGTCGGAGGCAGCTTTTAAGCTATTTCGGTGAATATCTGGAAAAGGATTGCGGTTTTTGTGACAACTGCATTAAGCCAACCGAAAAAAGCAAAGTACAGGAAGATGTGATCCTGGTTTTGAAAACGGTACATTTAACCGAGCAACGATTTGATGCAGAACACATTGCAGACGTTTTAACAGCAACTGAAAATCAATACGTAAAAAGCTACGAGCACGATCAGCTCGATGTGTATGGGAAAGGATTAGAGTTGAATGAGTCCCGCGACTATTGGATCTCAACCATCAGGCAACTGGTTATCCTGAACTATCTTGAAAAAGACATCGAAAATTACGGGGTGATCAAGCTCGGAGAAAAAGGGGCAAACTACCTTGTCGACCCCTACCAGGTTACGCTTTACAAGGATCATAATTTCGATGAGGAGGAAGTGAAGCCGGAGGATGACGACAAGGATGCCGCGTCGGGTACCGGCAGCGCCCACGCTTACGATGAAGCACTTCTGGGAATGCTTAAAGCATTGCGCAAGAAAGTAGCAAAAGAGAAGAATCTGCCTCCATACGTTATTTTCCAGGATCCGTCGCTGGAGGAAATGGCGACTACCTACCCGACTACCCAGCAAGAAATGGCCCAAATTAATGGTGTCGGAATGGGTAAGGTGCAGAAATTTGGCCGGCAGTTTATCGATACCATTACACGTTATGTGGAGGAAAACGAGATTGAGACCGCCAAAGACGTTGTCATTAAATCGACTGTTAATAAGTCTAAAATAAAGATCTTTATCATTCAGCAGGTCGACCGCAAGGTAAGTCTGGATGAAATAGCAGAAGTAAAGGACCTGGACCTTGCCGATGTGATTGAAGAAGTTGAGCACATTTGTTACTCCGGTACAAAGCTGAACTTGGATTACTACATCAATCAGGTGATCGACAGGGAACGGCAGCAGGACATATATGACTACTTCATGACTGCAGAAACCGACAATATCGCCGTTGCATTGGATGAATTTTCGAATGATGAAATCAGTGAAGAAGAATTACGTCTGATGCGTATCAAATTTTTATCAGAACTCGCTAACTAATCTAAACCCAACCTCCGACAACCTGAAACGGTTAGCGAATTTTAAACCAGTTTATGAATATACTCATCTTGGGATCCGGCGGACGCGAGCATGCCTTCGCCTGGAAAATATCCCAAAGCCCTCTTTGTGACACCTTATTTGTTGCTCCCGGTAATGCAGGGACAGCAAGTGTAGCTACCAACCTATCTATTTCTTACAATGATTTTGATGCAATAGCCCATGCGGTCATTGACAATAAAATTGAGCTGGTCATCGTCGGACCGGAAGAACCGCTGGTGAATGGCGTCGTTGATTATTTCGAATCGAGAGAAGCGCTATCACATGTTAAGATCATAGGCCCTAATAAGGCAGGCGCTCAGTTGGAAGGAAGTAAGGATTTTTCAAAGCAGTTTATGCAGAAATATGGCATTCCAACTGCATCTTCCAGAACATTTACGGCGGAAACACTTGAAATAGGGCTCGAATATCTCGAAAGTCACCCGCTGCCGATCGTTCTGAAAGCCGATGGACTTGCGGCCGGCAAAGGTGTTATCATTGCAGAAAAACACACCGAGGCAGAGCAGGCATTTAAAGAAATGCTTATCGAGGGAAAATTTGGGGATGCGGGAAATAAGGTAGTAGTTGAACAATTCCTCAAAGGGATAGAATTGTCGGTGTTTGTACTTACAGACGGAGAACATTACAAGATCCTTCCCGAAGCAAAAGACTATAAACGCATTGGCGAAAACGATACAGGTCTGAATACAGGCGGAATGGGCGCAGTTTCGCCAGTGGCCTTTGCGGATGCAAATTTTTTAAGAAAAGTTGATGAAAAAGTGGTCAAACCGACGCTTAATGGGCTAAAAGCCGAAGGCATTAAATATGTCGGCTTTATTTTCATCGGATTGATGTTCATTAAAGGCGAGCCTTACGTTATTGAGTATAATGTGCGAATGGGTGACCCTGAGACAGAAGTTGTTGTTCCACGCATTCAGTCTGACTTTGCGATGCTGATGGCGTCGACAGCCAAAGGAACGCTGAATGATTTTGAATTGCAGATATCTCCGCAGGTAGCCGTTACCACCGTTGTGGTGTCGGGTGGCTATCCCGGAGAATACGAAAAAGGAAAGGTGATTTCCGGAAGTGAAAAAGTAGAAGACGTGTATTTATACCACGCTGGTACTACTTTTAATGGAAACACTGAAGTCGTGACAAATGGCGGACGGGTTATGGTATTGACCGGCCTGGCCAATTCACTTGAAAATGCAGTGCACAAATCGCAGCGTGCTGCGCAGGTTGTGCAATTTGAAGGTAAATACTTTCGTCATGATATAGGTGTGGATTTAATTCGTTATAACGATTGATGAAGGGATGTAATTATGGGATGTGGATCATGTTCATCCGGCGGATGCGGTTCTAACGGATCAGCGGCTGTCGGGTGTGGAAGCAAAGGAAATTGCGCGACAAGCGGATGCAATAAAATGAATGTTTTTGACTGGCTGAGCCATATGGATGTGCCGGCTAGTCAGCGCTTTGACGTTATTGAAGTTAAATTCAAAGGCGGACGAAAAGAATATTTCCGGAATATAAATCAGCTGGAATTTGTAACAGGCGACTACGTGGTCTGTGAAATGGCTTCGGGCCAGCATATAGGTACGGTTTCTCTTCAGGGAGAATTGGTAAGGCTTCAGATGAAGCGTAAAAATGTGGTGATCAGCGATGACTTGCACGTTGTGTACCGGATCGCCACGGAAAAAGATTTGGATAAACATACGCAGGCGATGGCCCGCGAAATGCCAACTTTGTATCGTACCAGAGAAATCATCAGAGAAATGAAGCTGAATATGAAGCTCTCTGATGTTGAATTTCAATCGGATAATACCAAAACCACGTTTTTCTATTCTTCGGAAGAACGTGTCGATTTTCGGGAGCTGATCAAATCACTAGCCTCTGAATTCAAAGTACGGATTGAAATGCGGCAGATCAGTTTACGACAGGAAGCAAGCCGCCTGGGTGGCCTCGGATCCTGTGGCCGTGAACTTTGCTGCTCGACCTGGCTGACCGATTTTAAGAACATTTCGACTTCTGCCGCGAGGTACCAGAATCTGTCTTTAAACCCCGCAAAACTTTCGGGGCAATGCGGAAGGCTGAAATGCTGCTTGAATTATGAACTGGAAACATACATCGATGCATTACGCGACATTCCGACCGTAGATGCTCCATTAAAAACCAAAAAAGGAGTGGCGACGCTTCAAAAAACCGATATCTTTAAAAAAATCATGTGGTTTGGTTTTGAAAAAGATACAAACTGGTACCCGGTGGCGATTGATAAGGTTTTAGAAATCATTGAGTTGAATAAAAAGGATATCATTCCTGAATCACTCGAGATCCTGACCCCACAAGCTGAAAAAAGTCTGGAAAAAGGTGCGGGGAAACTAAACAGCGACCTGGAAAATCTGGACAAAAAGTACAGCGAGGAGCAAAAGAAGAAGAAAAAGAAGAAAAACAGGTCCGGAAAAAATAAAAATCCGCAAAACAAGCCGCAGGCTTCTTCTTCGCCACAACAGCAGCAGCAGCAACAATAGCGTTGTTAACTTATAAAATAAATCGAAGTCAGGTCTTATCGCTTGACTTCTTTTTTTCTAAACCCAAAGTATGAAACAGCATGTAGAAAAGCTGCATGAAATCGCCAATCGCAAGTCGAGACGCATTATTGGGCTGATGTCCGGCACTTCACTGGACGGGTTGGATATAGCTGTGTGTAACATACAAGGCAGCGGCACACAAACCGTTCTGTCCCTCGAGAAATTTACTACGATACCCTATCAGGACAACTTTCGGGACCAGATCAGGAAAATTTTCGCCAAGCGTGAAATTGACTTTCAACAGTTGTGCCTGCTCAATCCATTCATCGGCGTTGAACACGGTAAAATGATTCTTGAATGTCTGGAACAATGGAACATCCCAGCTAACGAAATTGATTTGATCGCCAGTCACGGCCAAACGGTTTTTCATGCACCGCAAAAGCAGCATAGACTTCCGGATTTCCCAAATGCAACATTGCAGATCGGCGATGGTGATCACATTGCGGTTAAAACGGGCATTATTACGTTGAGCGATTTCCGGCAAAAGCATATTGCTGCGGGTGGCGAAGGTGCCCCGCTGGCTGTTTACGGCGATTATTTTCTTTTTTCAAAAAAAGGCGAAAACAGGATTTTACTGAATATGGGTGGCATCGCGAATTTTACCTATTTGCCCGCCAGCCTGGGTACCGAGGAAGTATTCACAACAGATACCGGCCCGGGCAATACCCTGCTCGACGCATATGCCCGACGATTCTTCCACAAATCGTATGACAAAGACGGCGAAATTGCCGCAACCGGTAAGGTAAACGAGACCCTGCTCAATGAGCTAAAATCATTATCCTTTTTCAAACTTCCATTTCCCAAGACAACCGGCCCGGAAGTTTTTAATTTTGACTACGTCGAATCCGCCATTCAAAAATCGAAACTAACTTCGCTTTCACGCCAGGATATCATTGCAACACTGACTGCATTAAGTGCGGATACCATCTCAGACGCGATACGGAGTGTGATGCCAGCCGATGAAGTTTTTAAGATTTATGCCAGCGGCGGTGGCGCACACAATGTAGTTTTAATGGCGCGTATCCGGGAAAATCTGAGTCGGCCAGTCCAGTTAATAGACGAACTCGGCGTAGCCGGCGATGCAAAAGAAGCTGTCTTATTTGCGGTTTTAGCAAACGAAGCCATCGCTGGAACCCAGTCTTTTTTTGGTAAAAAAGACGGTGTACCGGGGGTGAGTATGGGAAAAGTTTCGTTTCCAGGTTGATTGGTTGCTCATTGCACGATCTCAAAATACTATTTTCTCAGAACGGCTTTTACTCTGCCGGTCAAGTTAACATTCTTTGGATAAACCGGCCCGAGATGTGTGTTCCGGTCCATCATCATAAAACTGATGTCAAACCCGAGTTGGACTTCCCTGGTTAGCGTGTCATAGCTTTCAACATTGACGAAACTCAATTTACTTCTATCCAACTTGAACCGATCTTTGGGATTAGCACAATCCATTGTCGAAAAATTGATCGTAGCCGATTCAGACCGGCTCCCTGTCAGATATGCATTTAACACAGTTGTACCTTTCAAAGGCACCCGGATAAAGAAAAATTCCTTCAAGCAAGTACTTAGATTCATATTTTCCGAGAAAGCATTGATTACAAGCTGAACTTCTTTCACCTTGTTAGCCGTATCCAACGAATTAAAATCCTCAGCAGCAATCAGCATGTGCGGATAATGATTCCAAGTATGCCCATTAAAAGTAACATTCAGAACGCCGCCGACGACGTCTGGAATACTGGTCGTTATTTGACTTCCATCCATATTACGTGGGTATTCTCCATTGTAGGAAACGAAGTTGAATTTGTCCTCTTCCTTTTTACAGGAACTGATTAAAGCAATAAATAATAAGCCGGCAATAACAGGGTTAAGCATCCATTTCGAATGTCTTATCTGAGCGAATTGCTTCTCAATCGTTTTCATTAAAGTGCGGTTATAAAAAGAAACGTGACAATACTGCCAGTACCAGGATGCATAATCAATAATGGAAGGTTCTTTTTGAGGTGAAAAAAATTATCTGCCCGTTGCTGCTGATCCCCTAGTGCACATTCCTTAAATCATTCTCTACTTAGAAATGAATCTAAATATATTGTATAGAGCATGCCAAGTACCCAATTCCAATACTAACTTTATTGTACTATTATCTTCAATATTCAAATCCAAACCAGTACAGTTTTGTTTAAATAGCCGCTTCTTCCTGTGTTTCAGGCTTTTTAAACAGCCCAAAGAAGTCGCAAATCGTCTGTAATACTTCTTTTTACGGATCATCTGCTCACATACTATCCGGATTAATAAACCTTAATGGGTTATTACAGCCGTAAAAGTATGGAGACCAGCGCCTTGAAACATCGCTTAGCGGATCCACCACATTACGCCTCCCAATTACCAAGTCATAGAATTTTGCTTTGCCATCGTACTCATGTAAATTTATTTAGCTCCTACTAATACTAAATTACCTTTTTTGTCTAAAATTGCTCTGTCAACTAAAATGGTTGAATATTCCTTTTTTTCGTCATTCAAATAAATTAGTCTTTCCCTATTAAAAGAAGGATCGTCTACTTGATGGTAACCATATAAGTAACATTTACACGACTTGTCCAGGAAAACAGATGCGAGGTAATTATTATTCAAAAAGAGAACTTTATTTATGAATTCTTCCTTTTCTTCATTTGTGAAATTTCTGAACATTTTAACCGCTCCTATATTCAAGCTATCAGTATTACCTATCATCCTGTTATTAACATAGAAATTACTACTATCATCAAAGAAGTAATTATGCATCTCGTCTTTAATAGGTAATACTTTATCCATTAATTTATTCATCACCCTTAAACTTCCTTCTACTTCAATTACTGATTCCTTGAATTTAATACTATTCCTGTTAGTTTCTTCCGCGTTTTTACATTTGCTGGCAGTAATAATAAAAAGCACCAACACAGACATGTATATAATCATTTTTTTCATTTTTACTTATTACAACCTTGACTTATCATATGACTATCTCTTGGATCACATGCTAACCAAATAGTCAAAAAAAGCAAAGTATCATATATTTATGTAATACTCAATTAGTCTATCTGCCTACCGAAAATGCTTTGCGTCGCTTCATTCTCTTCGAGCCTGTGGATCATTCTTTGACGATTCGGTGCCCAGTAAACTGTTTCCAGGACCTATGTAGCAGTAGTCCCATTGCAAGCATAAAGATCAATAATGGAAGCCGCTTTTTGAGATTTGTGAAATTACCGGCCCATTCCTTTTTAGAAAGAGACTTTACTTTTACGAATAACAATGTGTAAATGATGCCCATGTTTATATAAAATGCACCCGTTCTCAACGTAAATTGCGGATATACGGCCCAGAGCAAAGCATTTAACAGCCAGCACATGAGCAATGCCCAATTGATAACTCTGATTCCGAAGATTGCATTCTTCATTGTCTTGTTTATTTACTGTTTCAAATATTGAGATGGGGTTGTAATTTGATTTTTGGCTCCCAATTGAAAACTCTCTTAAAGTAATTCACTTAACCCAAATGGAGTTTTCCAGCTGTTTTATTAACTTCCATTAATTAGATGGTGATTTAGGCATATCTGAGGTCTACGCCATTTCTGCCTTCATCGGGACAGAATAATACCCTGGATTTTTAGCAACTTTTTTCTGAGCTCGTAATAAGCCAAGACAGTTCTAGCCTGATCTTCTATTTCATCAATTGACTTTTTGCTTCAAATAACGCCGCTAATAGCGTGTCCAAATAAATATCCGATTGAACCTTTTCTTTAAAAAATTCAACCTTCATTCTATTCACGCCCTCCTCCTTTTGAACGATAGCAATTTCCTCGCCATTGATCCAAACGTATGCGACCAGTTCCTCGTAGTCAATTGGACTTCCTATTATTATTTGAAATTTATTTTCCATTTTCTTATCATTTAAATAATTCTCGAAAGCCATTAAATAGCCCATCTCTTGAAACACCAAATCCTCGGCCCGTAGTTTTGTCAAAAACATACTGGCCGCCTCCATTTGCTTTTTGAATAACTACATTTGGAGAATTAATTATTTGGTTTAATATACTAAGTCCCTCTTGATTAGCTGTTTTATGAGAGAATTCAATTCCTTGAAAAACAGACCCTTCTCTTCCGGCATGTTTTTGTAAGGCCCTTCCTATAACCGTTAACCCTTGCTCTCCCCACGCTTTGGTGGCACTTTCAAAAAACTCGTTTGCTAGACCCATTCCTACCTTACCACCACCTGGGCCTGGCAAAGCATCCAGACCAAATGAAGCCATTCCCAAAATTACCTGCGTATTATCCTTCCTAACAGCTCCTTGACTAATATCGGTAATAGCACCGATGAAAGGCACCCATTCTGCCTTATTTTTTAGTTCATCAGACCCTTTCTCTAATGCATCAACCGTTTGATTAAATGTCTCTTGTCTGTTTGAATATAGAGCCGCTTCTTCCTGTGTTTCAGGCTTTTTAAATAGTCCCAGAAAATCGAAAATCCTTTGAAATATTCCTTTTTGTGGATCATCTGCCAACCTTCCATCCGGATCAATAAACCTCAATGGATTATTGTAGCCATACGTATAAGGCGAAAATCTTCTGGACAACTCCGCAAGCGGATCACTCGTCCCCCACCGCCCAACCTCCGGCATATACATTCGCGCGCCATAATCCAGATACCCGCTGCCAACCTGCAATTCTTTCTCATTATACAAAAAACGATTGATTGCGTTTCTCTCGGTGGGCGTTTTTCCGTCTTTCGGAATGGCCAGGCCGAAAGGATAGTATTCCGTATTTTGTATAATCTCCCCTTTTTCATTAAATACAATCCGCACATTACCCAAATGGTCTTTGATGTAGTAATCAAAACGTAATGAATCGGGAGTGACGATCACCTGGCCTTCGGAAGTCGCGCCGCGTTTCAATGCATTGGCTCCGTCATATTGAAATACACCTGCATACTTGGCCGTGAATGCATCCGCTGCATTCACATATTTGTGTTTGTTGCCCGTTGCATCATACTCATACTTGAATGCCGGATTCGCCCCAATCGTAACGGTTTTGGGCAGGTTCAGGTAATTGTAAGTGATGGTGGCTCCGCGATTGCCATCGTTGCTCATATTTCCGTTCCCGTCATAAGCATAGCTGCTCGCTCCACTTTTCACACCCAGATTACTCCCGGAACCATCCCCGACAGCCGAAAGCCGATTGCCAACATAAGAATAAGTAAGCTGATCCACCGCAGCACCGGCGCGGGTCAATGTAGCGAGGTTCCCGTTTTTATCATACGTAATGCCACTTTCGGTATTCGTATACCCAAAGATCCCGGTTGAACCCGACATTCGGCTTGCTGCATCGTAGGTGAATTTCAAACCCGCTGTGAAAGCCGCCTCGCCCGTGTACCGCCACAAAAGGGAATCTATGCTGCCATTGCTGTAATTAGCATTAGTACGATGACTGGCATGGATTGCATAAAAAGATTCCTGCGGAACCGCATCGGACTGCTTGTATACTGTCTTCACATCGGTTTGCCAGCCTCTGATGTTGTAAGTATAATCGGTCCGGCGGCGGTATTTCGTCCCATCATATGAATGCAGCCATTTGCTTTGCAGCTGACCGAGACTGTTATACCGTTGCGCAACGGTATAAACCTCTTTGGTTTTTGTACCTGTAATTACTTTTTCTTTTACACTCAACAACCTATCAGCGTGATCGTACGTGAAACTGGATAAATGCGTATTGGTAGTCGCTCCCGAAAGTACCTGTTCTGTTTTTTGCTCTTCAACTACCGGAGCCAGGTCAAATTTGTATTTGATTGACGTCCGTTCATACGCGGTCGCGCCCAGGTCATACAATTCACGGATGGTTTGTACAGGCCGGTATTCTGCATCGTAATAAGTCACCGAAGTCAAAAAACTTCCATTTGTTCCATCGCTGAGAAGCATTCTCGTTCGGCTCCCTGTTTCCTGTCCTTTTACATTTACATTGTTAGCGGGATAATAACCCGGCAAATAAGACAATCCTGCCGCTTTTGAAAATCCATAGTCGTCATAAAAAGTAATCGTTAACAGGTTAGCCTCCGTCGCTGTTTTCGGAGCAGTATTGTTGAGCGTGTAACCAGCTGCAACTCCGTTATTCCGGATTTCGTGATGCTGAACGCCCGCATCAACATTGGCAGCCCAGGTTGTGCGGCTGTCGCCCGAGACTATTTCACCGGTGGCAATGGCCCTGTTTAACGCATCGTATTTTGTAAAACCCCATACATTCCGGGTTAGTTGGTTGGCATCGCGTGACATAGCCGGTCTATCGAACTGATCATATACAATCTCAACGGAACCTGCTCCTGGCATTTGCTTTCTGACCATCCGGTTCCGCGCATCATAATCGTACAGAAATGCGAAACTGGTAAAGTTGGGATCATCCTGGAACTTGGGCTGTAAAACTGCTCGTAACAATCCCTGGTTGTCGAAGACATAATAGGTATGTCCGGTTCCAGCGTCGTTCCTGCAAATCAGTTGTCCGGATTTATCCACGTATTGATTTGTTATAATTCCCTGCTCGTCGGTGCTTTGGATTCTGGTAAGCATAGCTGCCGCATAATTTCCATTCTGAACAACTGTATTGCTGGCCGAATTGTAGTCGTACCGTTTCACCTCATTGGCAGCATTTGCGAAATACTGCACAGAAGAATTGGCGCTCCGGGTACCAGGTGCACGCTGGCCGGTGGGTCTGTCAAGCGATTGTTCAAAGTATGTTTCTGTAAAAGGCCTTTCCAGATCGCTCGCTGCGGTTTTTTGTAACAAGGCTGTATTGGTTGAATACCATGAGCCAACGGCCGTAAGTACATTAGCCTGATACGATCCGTTTCCGGCGGCAACATAAGGCAGGTAATCATTCGGTTTCCTGCCGACATTGTCAAATGCAGCGGGTTGTACAAGGTCCTCGCCGGAAGGACTTTGCTTTACACCAACGTTCTGCAACAAGCGGCCAAGTCCGTCCAGATATTGCACGTGAGTAGTAACCTGGCTTACATCGTTCTCATTTGCCCCCGCCTGTTTATAGGTTTTGGATATGACATAGTTCTGACTGTTCGTCTGTTGTGCATGAACAATCTGAGGTAAGAGAAATATAACAATACCGAGAATATGCAAGTTGAAAGGTTTCATCCGTATCAGGAATAAGTGTGTAAAAAAGCCGATAGCCAAAAGCTGAAAGTCCTGCATTATTGTTTGATCACCCGATGCGAGCTTAAACTACCGTCGGTATACGTGATATGTACAATGTATAACCCGGCAGCTAGCCTTTGGACGTCTATTGAACGAGTGGAAGCGGATTGAAGAACCAATTTCCCGCCAGAATCAAAAATCTGAACCTTGCTCATTCGGGTGACATCCTCTGTAATCACATTCAATTTATCCCCGATTGTGATTGGGTTCGGGTAAAGTACCATTTCCGAAGTCCGGTCAAAAACCACACTTCGTATGCGGCTGTAAGCAAAAGTTTCGTCATGGTCGATCATTTTTAGCCGATAGAAGTTCTCTTTGTTCGCCGGATTGTCCCTATCTGGATGCGCATCCGTGAATGAATATTCCCTGCGTGCATTACTTTCTCCCCATGCAGGTAATGAACCAATTTTTGTCCATTGCTTTCCGTCATTGCTTCGCTCAATTTCAAACCGGTCACTGTTTGTTTCTGAGGTTGTTGACCATCTCAGGTTTACCGTATTTTCAACCTTGAATGCCTCAAAGTCGATCAATGTGACAGGCAATGCACCGCCTTCTGCTATCAACGTCAGTGCGGGTGCGACCATGCTTCCGGTGGGTGCCAGGGTGGGACAATCTACGGGTTGGCCCGCATAGTTGTAACAATAACCGGCTCTGATAGTACCCGGCACAGCCCCGTTCGCATTGTTGATGCTCATCAGCCTGCCAAAAGAATCGTACTGATAATGAATGGTTCTGCCATTGGGATCGGTCATGGTATTGATGCCCAGAAGTGAGGCGTAGGTATAGCTGGTCATTTGTGCAGATGGGTTTGAGCCCGCCAGAGCATTCCGAACCAATTTCAGGGTAGCCGGGACCGCCCCCTCACTCATCTCGGCATTATCCAGAATACCCTGGCTATTCACCGCATTTATCGAAGCGTAGTCACTCCCTGTAATTTTGGCAAGCAGGAAATGTGAATAATAGCCCCACAAGTAATTTTCCTTTACATCGCCGGGCTTTTGCTGCTCGAGCAAAGTGCCTCTAGAATCGTACTTGGTGAAAGTCTGGCGGGTTTCAATCGGGTTAGCCCCGTTTTGCACCTTCACTTCCTGAGGAACATATATGTTTGCGAACGGCGAAAAATAGGTAGTTTGGACCAGGCTCGATTGCGTTCCGCCAATCATCGTCTTGGTTTCAATAACCGGCGCGATCATGTGCTTGTTTTGCATCGCCAGACTAACCGGATCCGCCGGGGAATCGTGTGGATACTTATAGGAAATTACCGTACTCTGACCTTTACTATCCGTCGAAGCTTCTGAAGTAATTAATCGGTTCGTAACATGGTATGTGTTTGTAACGGTGTTCACTATATTTCCACCTTGCTCGTAATGGGTTGTTGTTTTCGTTTTCAGGTATGGATAATACGTGTAAACCAATGAGGCCGTGCAACGAATAGAGGGATAATTGGCTGTAAAAATTGGATTGGGTATCACTTTGATCCGCCGGACATGTGAATTGAACCGGTTGAGGTCATCATTATAACCATAAACAGACGCTTGTTTCAGCGTATTGGAACTGTTGTAAGCCTGGTCGGATAACATTTGCCCGCGTTCCAGTTCCATGCTATTCATTTCATCCTCCTTCCAGAATTCGCCAACATTGGAATTGTCAGAAACGCTGTTTTCAGCTGGTTTATCGTGGTAACCGTTGTCGTAGTTTTTGTATTTGTAAACTTTGTAACTGCCGTCGAGCTCAATTTCTGCCACCTCCGAATAACTGATGTGATTTCCTTTATAACTAAGTGTATTCAATGGGTCAGTGCCGTATTGCGTGTAGGTCATGTTACCCTCAAAATTGGATTCCCCGGGCATACCTTCGTATTTCGCAGGCGCTTGTACCTGGCCGTTGAAATACGCGAAGTGAATGGGTTCATAACTTAAAATACCGCTGGAAGATGTTCCGCCTGCTGCGTAATTCAGCTTGTAAACGTATTTTTTCTCCGTGGCTTTGTGGTTGAGGTAATCATAGTTGCTGACTCTTTTGATCCGCAAGCCTCCTGTATAAACTGGTCCGCTCGCATTTTCCTGGACGGATGCAGGCCAGTATTTTGCGATCCGCCCATATTCATTATTTTCATATTCATACTCCGTGTATCCGCCCGTTGGATAAGTCACTTTTTGAAGAACTTCTGCCTTTGTGAAGTTAATATCAGGCTTGCGCGAATCCAGATAGGCCTGGCGGGTTGCAGCATCCGTGAACAGGTTATAGTAGTAAAGCGGGTCGGCGGAATTGATATACAGATTTTTGTTATTAAAAAAACCGTAATCGTCTGTTTTAAAGGACAAATAGTCCGGCAAAGCCACAGGATTATATTCAAAGCTGTAAGTAGGTACATTTTGCGGCATGTCCGATGTTCCCCTTAATTTTATGGAAAGCAACTTCAGGCGCGTAGTCGCGGAATTGGTGTATGTAAAATCGACCTTCTTCTGCCGGACACCTACGGAATTAGTGACAATAAGGTTGTCGAGCTTGCTGGGAAACCGTCCGGTTATGACTGCATCCCTGATTTCCGGATATTTGGTAAAATGAAACTGACTATGCAAGTCACCAGGGACAGCATTGCAATTTGGCAATGGCGGGTTAACGACATTGAAAGCATAACCTAATTGCTGGTTGGCGATGCTCCAGGTAAACTTCACTTTGCTGATCGGTGTCACAATTTCATCCAGGTAACATGGATGGTAAAGCGTACTCTTAATAATCCTGCCTTTGGGCGAATTATCATTGTCTCCAAACTTGTTTGGCTTGATAATCTTATCACTGACAAATGCTTCATTCGTGATATAGAATTTATCCCTTTGATAGTTCAGATCAATTTTATAACCATTCGGAGATTCAATGGAAGTCAGGTACCAGCTTGTGGGAACTGTATTTTCGTCCTTGAGATCGAACCCGTTGTAAACCATTCCGGGCCGTGTAAATTCAATGGATTGATCCGTACCGCCAAAGGTGTATTTGATACCCTGACTGTCAGTCAATGTAAACTTGTACACAAAATTTCGCTGCTTGATGATATTGGTATACGCCACACCCGTAGCCAAGCATGAAAGCGGGAGTTGCGGTTCGGCGGGCATCGTAAACTCTTTATAGGTCACAGCCGGATCCTTTTGAACCAGAATGTCCTCTCCAGCCTCGGTCTTAATCCTGAATGCGTCGGTGTGATCGATGAAAAATTTACCGCTTCTCCCAGCAAAATGATATTGATATTCGTCATAACGGCCTTCCGCATTTACAAAAACCGTCTGATCCTGCAGATGCTTTTGCATGGTTGCCGCCGATGACCAGTCGATGCTACTGGTCGGGTTCATATTCACAGGCACCGGGACACCGGCGGGAAAGTTATAGGGCATTGTACCTCTGGAAACGCGGGTGATGGCACCGCCGGCATTTAAAACCCAGCCATTGCCGGTCGAGCCAGGAAACGCATCCGGTTTGGTCCCGATTGTCTGGTGATATCGCAGGTTGAGTTCGACAGACAGTTCCTTATAAGTCACATGGTATAAAGGAACTGTAATGTCGGGCGTTCCAGTAAAATGGCTTACCGGCGTGTGTCCGAAGACACCAAATCCGGTCGCAGCCGGCGACGCTGTAAGCGTACTTCGGTTCATGTATTTGTTAGATTCAAGTTTTTGCTGTGCGCACGCTGAAAGCTCGAAAATAAATGGCGCTACAAACGTTAAAAGAAGGATTCTTAGATGATAGCTGTGTTTAGTTTTTGAATGCATGGATCAAAATTTTGTTTCAGTCAAACGCGATAAAGCATGGCCAGAAAATGATTTTCATTTCCGGATCATTGATCTTCAATACTTGAATTGGGAAGCGCTGAGCTGATTGAGAGGCGTATTACTTCGCAAACTTAGAGGCAACTATGTTAACTGACAACCGTCAAAAGCCAGGAAATCATCCGCGATTTGACCGACTAGTTGGATTATTCTTTGACGGCAGGTCTTTGAATTGCTTCCTGATTTTAGAAAGCGTATCGGGCGTCATTCCCAGAAAACTGGCGAGATCTCTGACTTTTACATGCAGGTTTACGGACGGGAATTCGTGCATGAATTTCTCATATCTTTCAATTCGCGAGAGAGACTTCATTGAATCATTGTACCGGGCGTGTTTGTATAAAAAATTCCCTTGAAGACGGTTTGTGAATTCTTTAAAATCAGGGTATTCACCGCATAGTACGAGATAATCCTCTTTGTAAATTTGCATGACCACCGACGGACAAGCAGCTTCCAGACAAATATCAGAAGGTAATCCATAAAGAAATGTAAGTGCAGAACAGGCGAGATCGCCAGGGGAATAAAACCACCTTGTTATCTCGACCTCATCATGCCGAATGTAGCTTCTTAGTACGCCTTTTTTGACAAAATACAGACTATCCTGTCGTTGGTCAGGGTGGAAAATCGTAGCACCCTCACGAAGATCCAAACAAATAGCCTTGCGCTCAAAAGCCTGGTATACCGGCGAATGCGTGTCAAAATCAAATGAAGGGTTGGTACTCCTTACTAATGTCGTCATTCAAAACGTTCCGTTTCATTGCTAATACTGATTTCATATTCTGATGATTAAGTATTAAAGGAACATGTTGATGATTGATCAAAAGTAATGTTACTTTTTACTTTTCATAGCACATATATTGACGCACAATCTTTTTCTTTACAGAAAGAATTTGAGATAAAATGTACGACATTACCATCATCGGTGGCGGAATTGTTGGCCTGGCCACAGCTCTCCGCATTAAAGAGCAAAAACCTTCTTTGAAACTTCTTCTTCTTGAAAAGGAAAATGAAGTAGCAAAACATCAAACCGGCCATAATAGCGGCGTAATCCACTCGGGACTATACTATAAACCCGGCAGTCTGAAAGCCACGAACTGCATTCGGGGATACGAAATGCTGATTGATTTCTGCAAAAAGGAGAATGTACCGTACGATTTATGTGGAAAAATCGTAGTTGCGACTTCGGAGGAACAGCGACCATTACTAAAGAACCTGTTTGACCGTGGAATGCAGAATGGATTGGTAGACAACCGCATGATCTCACAATCCGAAATCCGTGAGATCGAACCGCATGTAAAAGGTCTGGAGGGAATCTGGGTGCCTTATACGGGCATTATTGATTATAAAGCAGTTTGTGAGAAATACGCTGAATGTCTCAGAAGGCTCGGTGGTGAAATCCTTTTTGGAGAAAAAATCATCGATATCAAAAACAGAAATACGTATTCAGAAGTCGTTTCGGCGACCGGAAAACTGTTTGAAACACGTCTGATCGTGAATTGCGCTGGGTTATATTCCGATAAAGTAGCGCAACTCACGCAGCCTGAAAATATTAAAGTCAGGATCATTCCATTCCGCGGCGAGTATTATAAGATCAAACCGGAGAAACACCATTTGGTCAAAAACCTCATTTACCCGGTTCCTGATCCCAATTTCCCATTCCTGGGCGTCCATTTCACGAGAATGATCGAAGGTGGCATCGAAGCCGGGCCGAATGCCGTTTTTGCATTTCGGAGAGAAGGTTATGACAAGCTGGACATCAACTTCCCGGAGTTAATGGAGTCCCTCGCCTGGCCAGGTTTCCGAAAAGTAGCCCTGAAATACTGGAAAACGGGTATGGGAGAATATTACCGCTCATTTTCAAAAGCCGCATTTACAAAAGCATTACAAGGATTAATCCCCGAAATCCAAAGCGACGACCTCATTCCCGGCGGATCAGGAGTACGCGCACAAGCCTGCGATTATGACGGCGGATTGCTCGATGATTTCTCTATTATTGAGAACAAAATGGCCATTAACGTCTGCAATGCACCATCACCTGCAGCAACTTCTTCACTGTCGATAGGTCAGACGGTTTCTGAGCGGGTTTTGGCGCGGATTTGATAGAAAATTTGGTAAAACTTTAAAAAATAGATTTTTCTCCCTACTTTTAGCCACGCTGATAAGCTCCTTCAAAAGACTTGTCGCCAATTACTACGTTCAAAAAAGTCAAAATCGAAACCAAAAAAAACCATGAACAAAACGGCAAACGCACCAGTGGCAGAAGCTGCTAATGGGGCAAAAAAAGACGATCGGTTGGCTCGCTTTATTGAAAAAGTAACGGCGGACAAGGAATCCGTTGATTTGTTCTTCGACGGAAAAATAACAAGGGATGAATTACATGCCAGAGGAGTTAGGTTCGTTTAGGGCTTATGATTACAAAATAGAATACCGAGGCGGCGACAAAGAATACATTTTTCAAACTGAATCTGGGACTGGTTATTCCTGCTATTTCGCAAATGCATCGGCGTATTTCGAAGAATATCCATTAATAAAAGATGACATTGTAACCTTGGATTGAAGAGATTCCGTCAAACCAAGGGTTTTTTTGTGGACAAATACGACGCAAGAATCAAAGCAACAGTCTTCCTAATACTTGGGCAAGTAATCGAAATGTATCCTGAAAGATCAATTTTCGTGATGTATGACACACAGGACGGCAGACAGCGAAATAGAAAAGTCGCCTTTAACCGGTGGTATAACGAATATTGCAACTTGCTAAGTGAACGAGTTACAAAAATCAGCATAATCGCACCAAATATTGAAGGCGGTAATACCTTCAATTTGATGATGCTGGTACCCAACTCATGCTCAAAGCTTGAACTAATTAAAAGTACCTGCATTGAAATCAAAGACGAATTTATTTCAAAGGGTTACCCACCATCACTTGAATGCAGGATTGAGTGCAAATGATTTAAAAACCTTCTCCTAATTCTATTGGCTGAGCTCAGGGTAAAATAGTATATTTTCGCCGAAGCTTGGGGTTTGTTGCCGTTTTTAGCTTGGTTAGCTTTCCCCCGGCTAAAGCCACGGGTAATTGATTTTGAAGAATTTCAAAAAGTTTTTAACCTGTTGTTGAAATTTCCCCAATTTTTGATAGCTTTGATCTATGAAACAGTTTTCCACGATTCGCGATGCGTTCGACTGGTGGATAAGGAACATTTATCCAAACTTACCGGCGGATCAGAAGAAAGGAAAATTGACGAATGCCTGGCGAGACTACATTCACAAGGAAAGTATGTCAGAAACCAGAATGAAGGAAGTCTTGATTGAATATGGACATTTTGAAATCCAAACAATCATTACTTATAAGCCTTAACAGGCTTTTTATTTGACTTATTTTTGGGGAAATTTCCCCAGTTATATTAAAGAAAAAACCCGGATGCTATCGTCGACAAACTTGAACACCCGGGCCAGTTTAATCAATTTAACAATCAAACTTTCACAAATGTATGAACACATTTCAGAATTCAACAGACAAAACATCGAAAACAGATTTATCACCATCTGAACAGGCAATGATGCAGGACGTCCGCAACTTTTTTCTAACCGACAGTTGCGCTCAAATTATCGGATCAATGAATGCATTGGTCGAAGCTTTTCTTTTTAGCGAAGATTTGGAAACTGTTACGCCTGAGATGCGGATCGATATTGCGAATCAGTTGAGGGCTGTGACCCTACTTTCCAAGTTGAACGAAAGTAACCGACGCGCCAGTTGTTAGCTGTTAGCTGTTAGCTGTTAGCTGTTAGCTGTTAGCCAAAATAAAAAAGTCGGGGCTGAGTTCCTCTGAACTTAACCCCGACTCAAAATATATCAAGAAACCGAAAAGGCTAAAAGCTAATCGCTAAAAGCCAACAGCTCCTAATACCTCCCTATCCTACTATTCTTCTTCCCATATCCAAAATACACAGCCAACCCGATTGCCAGCCAGATTGCCAGACGGTACCAGCTTTCCACCGGCAGTGAGTACATTAAATATAAACATACCACAATCCCCATAATCGGCACAAATGGTACCAGTGGTGTGCGGAATGAGCGGTGTAATTCAGGTCGTTTCACGCGTAACATCCAAACGCCCACGCAAACCAGACAGAATGCGAACAAGGTCCCGATACTCACCATGTGACCCAAATCACTCACCGGCACAAGGCCAGCGAAGATGCTCACGAAAGCCATGAAGAAAAGATTGGTTTTGTACGGCGTACTGAATTTCGGATGAACTTCGCTGAAAAATTTAGGCAGCAAACCATCTTTGCTCATCGAATAAAACACGCGGCTTTGACCCAAAAGCATGACAAGCATAACAGACGTATATCCGGCAAGGATCGCGATGATCAATGCAGTCTGCAACGAATCGTAGCCCGTTTTGGCAAATGCCGTTGCGGCGGGTTTTGCATCGTTTGCAAACTCGGTATACTTCACCAAACCTGTCATCACGTGCGCGAAAAGCACATATAATATGGTACAAACCACCAGCGAACCCAAAATACCGATCGGCATTCCTTTTTGAGGATTTTTAGCTTCCTGAGCGGCTGTGGATACGGCGTCAAAACCAATGAATGCAAAAAACACGACGGCGGCCCCGGTTGCAATACCCGACCAGCCAAAGTTTTCGTAAGCTCCCGTGTTTTCAGGGATATAAGGAACGTAGTTATCAGGATTGATATGGCTCCAACCTAACCCAATGAATATCAACACAACAGCCACTTTCAAAACTACCAGAAAGTTGTTCAGAAATGCGGAACCTTCTGTTCCACGAATCAAGAGAAGTGAAAGCATACACACGATGAAAATCGCTGGCAGGTTTACAATCCCATTATCAATCACGGTACCATTGCTCAGTGTAACGACCTCGAAAGGCGAGCAAACCAGCTGGGTAGGAAGATGTATATCGAACTTACTAAGAAATTCAAGAAGATATCTGGACCAGCTTACCGAAACTGTGGCTGCTCCCAATGCATATTCAAGAACAAGATCCCATCCGATGATCCAGGCAACAAACTCGCCCATGGTTGCATACGAGTAGGTATAAGCACTTCCGGCAATGGGGATCATGGAAGCAAATTCGGCATAGCAGAGGCCGGCAAAACCGCAACCCAAAGCGGCAAGTACAAATGAAATGGTTACCGCTGGTCCCGAGTGTTCCGCAGCTGCAATCCCGGTTAAAGAGAAGAGTCCGGCACCAATAATGGCACCAATTCCTAAAGCTACCAAACTGGCCGATCCCAAAGACCTTTTCAGCTGGTTGGCTTCACCTGTTGATTCATTTAATAATTTTTCAATGGGCTTTTTAGCCCATAATTGATTTGCCATAAGCTCTTTGTTGTAGTGATTTTAACATCTTATAAAACTAAAAGAAAATTTCGCTAATTACGTATCGAGACAGAATAAAAAAAGGGAAAGCTCAAAGCTCACCCTTTTTTATTCTTTATACTTATGCTTTTACTTTCTTACCAACAGCTGGCTCTGTAACCGTTAATGCCGGCTCCTTGCTTTTTTCGCGTTGCAGGAGGTCAACCACGATCGGTGCCGCCACAAATAGTGATGAATACGTTCCGACGATAACCCCAAGCAGCATACAGAATGTAAATCCGCGGATCACCGCACCACCGAAGATCATCAGTACAACCAACACCAGGATTACCGAAATACCCGTTACCGCTGTACGGCTCAACGTACTGTTCAATGCATTGTTGATAACCACTGAAAGGCTCTGGCCACGCGCCTTATCGTCGGCCAGATAATCACGGATACGGTCATAAATGACGACGGTATCGTTCATCGAATAACCGATCATGGTCAGGATCGCACCAATAAATGCCTGATCAATATCCAGTGACCATGGCAACCAGCCATTGAACAAGGAGAAGATCGCCAGGATAATTACCACGTCATGCGCGAGTGACATTACTGCACCATAACTGAATGCAACTCTTTTAAACCGGATCAGGATGTAGATAAAGTTAGCTGCGAGTGCCAGAAGAACAGCGTAAACCGCTGACCACAAGGTATCCTTCGCCATCGTCGGACCAACTTTATTGGAACTTACGATTTTAGCAGGATTGTTTGCGATTTTTTTAGTTGCTTCCAACACTTTCGCTTCTGCCTTCTGATCTGCCTCAGGAGTTGTTTCTTCAATGAGATAAGCCGTTGTAATTTTCACCTGATCTTGTCCGCCGAATGTTTTCACCTCGGTTGCCGAACCAAGAACTTCGTCCATATTGGTACGAAGTACGTCCGCATCCACATCGTTCTGAAAACGAACTACGTACGAGCGACCGCCTTTGAAATCGATACCAAGTCCAAAGCCTTTGAAAACGAATGAACCTACTCCGATCGCGATAATAACGCCTGAAATGAGATAAAAACGGCGACGTTGCGATACAAAGTCAAAATCGTTGTCTTTGAACCAGTTTTTTGTCAAACCGCTGTAAAAGTTGAAAACTTTTCCCTTTTTGATCTGATTTTCAAGCAGCAAACGTGTGATGAAAATCGCGCAGAAAAGAGACGTTAACAAACCCAGTACCAACGTAGTCGCAAACCCAAGAACAAGTCCGGTTCCAAATGTATATAGGATGATACCGGTCAAAAGCGTAGTAACATTGGAGTCGATAATTGCAGTCAGCGAGTGTTTGAAACCATCACGAATTGCTTGCGCGAACGGTTTGCCTGCCTCTATTTCAACTTTTATACTTTCATAAATCAGTACGTTCGCATCCACGGCCATACCAATGGAAAGTACAATACCCGCGATACCCGACAAGGTAAGAACCGCACCCAGAGATGCCATGATACCAAGTAGGAAGAACAAGTTGATAATCAATGCGATATCAGCGATCCAACCGGCTTTGTTGTAATAAGCCACCATGAACACAAGTACGATAAGCAAACCGATTGCCGAAGACCAAAGTCCGTCGCTAATCGCCTCAGCACCAAGTGTTGAACCCACTACCGCTTCCTCCACAATGTGCGTCGGAGCTGGCAGCTTACCCGCTTTCAAAACGTTGGACATATCCTTCGTTTCTTCCACCGTAAAGCTTCCGGTAATGCTTGAGTTACCATTTGGTATCTCACCTTGAACCGTAGGAGCAGTATAAACCAGGTTATCGATGATGATCGCCACCGGACGACCCACGCTGCGGGCAGTCAATGAACGCCATTTACGGGCTCCTTCTCCATTCATACGCATAGTAACTTCCGGACGGCCACGCTCGTCGTAATCGTGCGTCGCATCCACGATTACATCACCTTCCATGGCAGCTTCGCCATTTTGTTTTTTGATAAAATAAAGTGGCAATATCAACTGGTTAGCACCAGCTTCTGTTCCTTTGCGATCCCACATGAAAACAAGGTCAGCCGGGAATAATGAACGCACTTCCGGGCGACGAAGGATTTCGGCAGCACGCGCTGTATCTTTCAAATACACACCCAAACCTTGCGGCATTGGCACGAATAAGCTGGTCAATGCAGCTGTTTGCGCTGCTACTTTAGAAGAATCAGACTGGGTAGAATCCGCGTCGGCTTTCTGAGCAAGCTGCTCCGCCAGACCGCCGGTTGATTTCTTTGTAGTATCTGTCACCGCTGCTGCTGCTCCAGCTGCCGGCTTGGCAGTTGCTTTCTCGATCTCAGCTTGTTTGGTCAGATATCTTCCCAAACCTTCCAAACCTGCACCCAATTCATTGGTCAGATATACTTCCGCAAATTCAAGCTTTGCTGCGCCTGATAACAAACGACGTACACGCTCAGGGTTATCAACACCGGGAAGTTCCACCAAAACGCGGTTCTGGCCCGGCAAACGCTGAATATTCGGGTTTGTTACACCGAATTTATCAATACGTGCCTGCGTGATCTGAAATGCGCGGTCGATAGAACCGTCGATTTCCGTGTTAAGCATTTTTGTAACATCGGCGTCCGATGAATTACTGCTGATCTTGCCGCGGTTCGCACTGGTGGCAAAAACAGAAGCAAGGCTTGTGTTAGGCGCCGCTTCCTTATATGCCGCTACGAAGCGTTTGATAAAACCACTGTTGCTTGCTGATTTATCTTCACCAGCCTTTTTCAATGCAGTTTGAAAAGCGGCACTGCGGGCATTACCGCCAGCCATTCCTTTCAAAATATCTGCAGGTGCTACTTCGAGTACCACGTGCATACCACCTTGCAAGTCAAGCCCCAGGTTGAGCTCACGCTCGGTTACTTCTTGCAAAGTATGTCCCAAATACACGTCCTCACGCCACAATGAATCAATATAACGCTGTTTTTTTGAGATGTCCACCTCTCCTTTTGAATCCGTCGCGTAGGTAGTTGCTTTGCTTTTGAAGCTCCTGGATACGAATGTAAAAGACAGGTAATAGACGCTAATGAGGGCAATCACAATGGTTAGCCCTATTATTCCATTCTTGTTGGTCATTTTATTTTATTGTAAAAATTAACTGATATGCTGAATATAAATACGGATTGAACTGCCCGGGATCAGGCAAAAAGTAGTCGCGACGTCAGAAAGAGAAGTTTGTAAAAGCGCGAAATACCCTGGACAACGAAGCGTCAGGGAGCGTTGGTGACTATGAACCGTCCGAAAATCCGGTGAAAATGGGAGACCAGGAAAAATGACTCCTGAAAAGAAACCCTTACAACTGCCTTACTAACAATAAATTGCCAGGCAGGTTGCGGTGAAAAATAGAAGTAATGCGAAAAATCAAAGGAAATGGCGGGCGTGATTACCGCGTCCAGCGAAAGCGTGCTCACCTTCGCTTCATTGGATTCAGGCGATTGGGATGCCTGTTTTTTTGAAAAGTCTTTGCCGATCTCCTTAGACTTGGAGGCAGATTGCTGAACTGTTCCCGCGTGATCGGACAAGGTACGCGTTCCTGCAACCATCAAAAGCATGATGGCAAGCATGAGGCTGATTGTCTGATTGATAGTCCTTATTGAGGACCGCTTTACAGTTTTCACGTTCAAATAGCTGTTCCTTTGAAATCGCAAATTTTGTTTTAATAAATTACAATCGCAAACTATTTTTTCGAACAAAAGGATGGAACCAGCTGAACATGATTTGGTTTCGCATTAAAGTGTAGCGTACCCTAATCGTGATGAAATTCCACCTTCCCCAGCCAATTGCAATGCAGACGCATTCGGATCAGGTTTTAATTCAATCTCGTAGTCGCATTCAACCGGCACAAACCATTCCAATAGCCAGTTGACAAGAATATTAAAATCACAATCTTCCAAACACTTCTCCAACGCTACCGGGTCAGGCAATTGAATCTCGACCGTCAATTCAGGTTGATAGCATTCCATTTCGCCTCCAAACAAAGTGTCCAGCCCCAGCCGCGCGCCATTCAGGCTGGAATTGTTTAGCATTGCAATCTTCTTCCCGAATGCATTTGTAATGCGGACCGGCAGATCCAGCGCCGAGCTCAGTACTTTTTCCGCTACATTCATATCACCCCGGTTTTCAGATACAAAAGGCAGAACCGGCATTAATCGTATGAATGTTTCCTGATCGATCGAATCGGGCGCCTGCCAGAACTCTTTCAGTTGTGCCAAAAAGCCGGATTCCGGGTGAAGCTCAAATGCCTTTTGTTCCAATAACGTAAGTCCGACCCGGTTTTGAAAAAATTCCTGTTCGAGCGGCAGAAAGAATAATCTCGATTTTTGCTCTTTTTCACGCTGCAACCGGATTTCATCAACCTTCTTTTTTAATGTATTAATAGAAGTAGAAGATGGCAAATGAAAAAGCTGCTCGGGCAGGTAATCGTACAACCCACTTCGGTTTGACTCGATGACTTTCCCTTTGAAATTGCCCAATTCCTGGTCGGTGATCGCCTCAACATCCAAATGGCTCCGGCGTTTGAATGAACCGAGCGAGCGAAATAGAATGCTTTCCGACGAAATCCCGTCTTCCAGCCAGGAACCGGCGATAAATTCGGCACGTAAGTCGGTTATCTGTTCTGCGATCATTGGATTTTCAGTTAGATGAAACGACTTGTACCGGGTACATCCCGCTCGAAAGTTTCTTTATTTTCAATTCCAACGTCTGACATGCGCCGGTCCATTCAGAATTATTTGCCTGGTTTCCAATCGGCGTCAATGCAATTTGTACACAGCGAACAAATCCCTGTCCAGGCATCGTACTTGGCATAAAGTGTGGCTTCACCTGAACGCTTTTGAGCCTGTCGCCCAATTCCGCCCGGCAAAAAGTGCGGATATCTTCCATGGTGACCAGCCGATTTCGCGTAATGATGTTCTTCCGAAGTTCCTGAACATACGCCGTTTCGTCCGGTTTAGGTTTTCCACCCGCGGACTTTGTGAGCAACAGCATATCTGCATTACTAATGCCCGTCGCTGCATAAGACTGCAACTTCGATCCCGCAGGAAGTCCATTAGCCGACTCGGATAAAGTAGTCCAGTATGATACAAAAAGGGTATCCGGATCTTTCTTCCCCTGGATCACTAAAAACGGTTGCGCGGTTGTTTCACTGGCCTTTTTTACGCCCAGCTTTTGTTCAATACGCGCCATATTCTGAGCGATCTCGCGTAGTAACGAAGAAAGGAAATCTTCCCCGATCGCATTGAATGCCGTCACTTCGTCGCGAAGCAGTTCCATGAGCTGATACAAAACAGCTTTTGCATTGCGCTGATCAAACCGTCCAATTCCTTGCTGCCTCAGCGTGTATACTTTCCCGGATGCCTCTTCATCCTGATATAAATTTTTACCGGTAGCTGCATACACCTGGTTTTTTTGATTAACTACTGCATTCACGCCAAGAAATGCATCCGCAGACGGCAAAGCCACGCCATTGAGACCGGATTGCAAGCGGTAAGTCAGTTTGTGCAACTTCTTGTTCAGCACCGGAAATGCATTTAATGCCACCGTTATATTTTCAAAACCAGCCGACGGAAAGCTGTCCGGCAAATTGACTTTCACCCAAACCAGTTGTTTTTTTAACATTTGAAGTGTGCGATTGTCAAACATATCCTCAAATGCAGCCGGATATGCCTCCGTTTTTACCTTTCCTTTTTCCCAAAAATCATCACTGGTAATGCGGATGAAATTGTTGTTGTAAAGTAAAACAGCATCATCCACCTCCTCGGAAAGCCCGGTTTTATACGGCATTACTTTCCCATTTCCTTCCCATCCGGTGAGAGGCAGGAACGCGCGGTAGGTGTAATGCGAACCATCATTCGTCCAGTCGAAATAGAACCGAAAACCTTTCCAGGAAGTAATTGCAGCGTCGACTTCCATTCCAATCCACATATTTTGTCCGCCCCCGGCCACCGGCCGCGCCGAGGAAATCAGTGTTTTTGTACCTTTTTCAATACCATATAATGCATTCGGTGTGGTATAGTGTACAATGGATGCATTCACCAGCGGATACCTGCCAGCCGGTGAAAAGAAAATCTCCGAAGGTTCTCCTTTCCGAACTATATTTCGCTTGCATAACAGTTGGTTTTCCGGTTCAATCCAGGCCAGTGGTTCCACCGACCGCGCCTGCGCAATGGCGCTGGCAGCCTGCGGACTATTCACGGTTTCGGGCGACAATATCTCCGCCAAACGCGTCATCAGCCGCAATTCCGTCCCTTGAATTTCCTGCCCAACCTTTTCAAACTCCACCGAACAAGCGTCCGTCAGCAACTTCACCAGCGGATCAAAATGATCCAACTGCGACTCATCATACCCCCACAATTCAGCGGACCGTTTCAGCAGACGGCGGGAGATGGTTTCTTTGGAATAGGTGGTTTGGTGCATATATCTTGGTTAATGGCTTGGTTGGGTGGTTAGGAGGGGTCATTAATTGTCATTGGTTGTCATTGATTGTCATTAATTGTCGTTAATTGTCATTGATTGTCATTTGTAGTTAAAAATTCCAGCTACTGCCATGATAATCGGACATAGTACACCTGAGTTTAGCGAGATGTGACAATAAATGGCTACCAATGACCACCAATGACCACCAATGACAATTAATGACCATAAACAACATTCCCTACCCACGCTCCCTACTCAATCGACAACGGTGAAATAAAAATCCTTTCGAAAAACACAAAAGCCTCATTTATGCGCTTGATGGTGGCTTTTACTTCTACTCCTACCCGTTTCCGGACGTAGTTATTACTTTTGGTCAGCACTTCATATTCTTCTACTTCTACACGGATTTTGGCATTGGTCAGGCGCGGCTCGTATTTGCAAATGGCTTCTTCGAGTGATTCCCGGATCAGGTCTTTCCATTTAATTTGGGACAAAACGGCAAAATCATGTTCCCACAATGCACAACCGTAGCCGCTGTCGAACCGGGCCTCGTCGAAATGCGTCACCATCAGCAGGTACAAATGCTGATGAACCGCCTCTCTGTCAGCACATTTTGGGTGCAATTGCCCGGCGACGATGCGGTCGAGCGCGAGGGGCAATGCATAGTTTTGATCTTCCATGAAGGCGATTAATAAATTCTGGTTGCATTAATGAAAGTGTATCTTATTTTTGTCCGTACTAAACGGCCCCTTGACTAAATGAATTTCTCTTTCCTTAAAACACTAAATCAACGTCTTCAGCTTCTATACGGCATTATCCTCATCGCCGTGCTGGCATTGATTGGGTTACTTGGCTTCTGGATTGCCGACTACCGCGACGCATATCCGATGGCGATGGTCAGTTTTCTGGTACTGGGTATTCTGCACGTTTATTTATTATCTCAATGGTTTGATCCGCTTTTTGAAAACAAATCCGTCAAAGCGATCGGATTCACATTGCTAGTTACCTTACTAGCGGCCATCCTGATCATTTTCCTTTTCCATAAACTTTCAAACGAACTGACAAAAGGTGCCGGAATGGCCACTGCTTTGGTCGGTTTTATGTTCCCCATATTCGTCGCGAGAGTGTATCAGAACTACCTCGAAATACCCCTCAAAGAATACAAAAAATGGTACTATCCCGTGGGCCAGCCGCTGCCCGACATGGATTTGCTCGATCTGTCGCGTGTGTTGGTGATCCAGTTTGAGTTTACCAAAAAATTCAATGAAACTGCATTTACCAACTTCCGCGCAAAAGCTCCGAATGCCATGCTTTTCGGCGAGCTTTTTTTTATTTTTCTAAACGACTACAACGACCGTAACCCGGCGAGCCCCATCGAATACCTTGCCGCAAACGGTACACCCTATGGATGGCTTTTTTACCAAAAATCCCCGTGGTACAAGCGCCGCAAATACATGGACCCCGATCTTACATTTCAGGCAAATGGCGTTCTCGACAACGAAACGATCGTCGCGATCAGAGGCTGATGCCTACCAGTTGCTGTCGGAAGTATAGGTCGAAGCCAGTAGGTACTGTGAAGCCATGTGAAAACAAGCTTTGTTAATAAAGAGGCCGTCAGCCGATCGCCGACGGCCGAAAGCCGCCTACCAGCGATTGCTATGCGGGGTGCCGAACAGTTTCACTTCCCTCGCGGATAATGTCAGGCTTGTAGTCATCGGCATGGAGCCCGTTTCGATGAAGCTTTCACTGTACTGGACGCAGTATACATCCGTCAGTTCCAGCTCCTTCTGAGTTTGCTCCTCATCCACATTTTTGAATACGATTTTGGCCGAAGATTTTTTTCCGTCCGGATCCACCATCCATTCCCACAGTCCCTGACTATCCGACGCACTCGAAGAATCGACCTGGATAAACACCGTTCCTCCGTATACTTTTGAAGAAACACGGCCTTTATCGTCTATGGATTGGGACAAAGAATAGTTGCATGAGATCACGGCAATACCGTCGCCTGAGGGACCGCCGTCCCAGGTAAAATACGCGTCAAAACTTGAAGCTGGCATAGTTGTAACTGTTTAAAAAGTGAAAAGAATAGTTATGGATATTTAGTTTAACATGATTAATGCACCTTTAATGGTCGTCGGCCCGCTCGCAGATAGTTCGGCTGTGGCGTCGCCTTCTACTGTTACCGTTGCCCCTTTTAGCTTCGCACTCGCAGTACCTTCTGCATTGAGTTCGGTACCCGCTTTAATGTCGGTCGATGTGCCGCTTTCTATTTTAATATCCTGATCGGCTTTCATGGAAATGCTGCCGGCCTGGACACTGAAACTGGAATCCGCTTTCATGGTAATGTTATTGGTCGCCTCTACATTCACATCCTTGGCAGTGAGGTGAATCTGTCCATTCTCGACTTGCATTTCAATTAATCCGTCGTCTTTAAAGCTGAACTTCAGATTGGTATCTGTCTTATTGCGGTTGCTGATCTGGATTTTCGCATCGCCATCTTCGTCGATGAAAATCAACATATTCCCTGATCGGGTGGCGATCACTTTCATGTCATTGTTCTCGCTGGTGTAGTTGATGTCTTCTTCCGGTTTCGGATAAAGGCTTGTCATCACAAATGGATTTTCCGCCAGATTTCCTTCATACCCCACCATCACCATCGCCCCGATTTCCGGTACAAAATTGGCCCCGCGACCCTGTGAATTATGAAATGTACCCACCCGCATCCAGATCGACTCCTGGTCCTGCTGCCGCGACTGGCTCCACAAAAATTTCACGCGAACCCTTCCGAGACTTTCACTATCGTCATTCGCGATCACTTCCGCCTGTTCGGTTTCACCCAATGGATTTTTCACAAAAGGATTATTCGGCGGATGTTGGGCCGATTCCGGAACTGCATTGAATGTATTCTGATAGCTTCCTGCCGTATTGATCTCGTGGCGAATGTGTACCACCCGGTATTTTCCAAAATTCTCCTCATACTGCTCCCCACGCTCATTTAATCTTTGACCTTTCACCACCAAAACAGTCCCGACACTCATCGTGGGCGTTTCACCGCTCCCACGGAAATCGACCATGGAGGTAACCCGAGCCGATCTCTCCATTTTGGTCAATTCATCGATCTCACTTTGGCCGCCGATGATTTCCGGCGAGGGTAACAACGATGTTTGCGCAAAAAGACTGTCCGATTGTTCCAATGCAAACTCGCTCAATGAAGTAAGTCCGTCCACATTTTGCGCCGCCGAGTCGCCGAGATACGATTCCGCCACCGTGTAATTGTACCCATCAAAACTGAATTTGGAAGGTTGAAGTTTTAATGCAACATCAAAGTTTTGCAGCCCGTCCACCAGGAAATCGACCTCCGGCGCATCATTACCATGTCCCAAAACCAGCTCGCGGCCATTGTAGTAAAACCATTCGCAACAACGATCCGCTACCCGGCTGAGGAATTTGTAATTGCTTTCATTGTATTGGGTAAAAGGCACTGCGCGACTGCCATTTTCAGGATTCAATTGTTTTCTCAAAAGGTTTTGCGGATAAGGCTGCAAAACGGAATTGAAAATATCCTGGACCGTGCCGCGAAGGAACGAGCGCCTTTGCACCGAATCTTCCAGAACGATCGTCGGGCTAAACCCTTTCAGTACAAATGCGCTGCTCATATCGCTCAGACTTTTGAGCCGGATCTCCGTCACAATGCCCTGAAACGTAAAGTCAAACGATTCCTGGCCGAGCCGCGGGCTGAATGAGAAGGTAATTTTCTTACCCATTACCGCCCGGTGCGACCGGTTGAAAAAATGCTCGCCCGCGTCTTCCAGTTGCTCGAAAGGTACCAGCAGCTCAAACCAGTGGTGCGCGAACAGATCCTGCTCGATCACCAGGCCGAGGTGACGGGTTATCTCCGTGCCGCCTTCAATTTCAATGGAAGTATTAACCTGTCGTGCCATTTAACATTTGATTTCTACCTGTCCGATCTTCACCTTCATTGGAAGCAGTACCAGCTCATACACCAGCGCCAGGCTGCTGTCGCGAACGAAATAATCCTTCCCTCTGTGTTGCGGCAAATAATCCTTGGCATCAGGCACATGTGCAATCTGGTACGCCCGCATGGTCGACTGCTGCGCCGCGAAGGATTCTCTGAAACCCACACAATACGCATCCTCAAACTCCATCTTGCGCAACAGCTGCGAATCATTGTCATATTTGAATTCGATCTGCCCGCTCAATTGCCGGTCATTTTTGAATGCCCAGTCGTACAACAATGCAAAATCATCGTTTTGGGCCGGAGAAATCGTCATTCTGATCAACCTTGCTTTGGGCGCGTCAGTAGGACTTCCACGCTCGTCGGCATTGCGGTTGCAGCCGTAGGATACTTTTCTGACCAAAAAATTTTTTCCATCCAGCGTGAAATGCGCCTCGACTCCGATGGTAGCATCCTGTTCAGCCATTTTCTAAAAATTTTCCAGTTTAGCCTCATCGATTTCAACGCTCGACGCGGTGATGGTCAGACAGGTAATAAAATTCTGCAGTCTCTTCGCGAGCTTCTTATCCATGTCGTCGGTACCATCGTCAAACATTTCCACAAACTCCGTACAAACCGAATCTTTAAAACTGAGCGTTTTGAAAGGCCCGTTTTCGCCAAACTGCTCCACTGTCAGATCATATTTTTGCGACGGTTTGTTGGCCCATTCGATCAAAAAATCATCCATCACCATTTCCAGCTCCATATACAAATGCGCCCACTGGATCGGCGAAGTGATCGACATCGCATCGTCCACCGTCTGATGCAACTCAAACCGCATGAACATCACGCTGTATTCGTGGTCACCGTCGATTTTTACGTTTGTGCTGAAAGCCATGTGTGTGAGATGTGAGATGTGAAAAGTTAGATGTGAAATGTAAGATGTGAAAAGTTAGAAGTGAGATGTGTCAGGTGTGTGATGTGAAATGTGACCGGTTTCACCTGGTCTCAGAGTCATTAATAATAAGGTCTTATTGCGCGGTCCCCATCTCACATCTCACATCTCACATCTTACATCTTACATCTCACTTCATTGCTGCGCATATTCCGCCGCCCATTCCGCCGCATCCAGGTCGTCTCCTTTTTGCCCGGTTAATGCGATCATAAAGTTTTTGGCTGGGAAATACGGTACCATGTGAATGTCCAGATACACTTTATCCTTCTGGTTCTTATCCTGTTCGAATCGCATGACACTGAATTTTTCGATCAGTTTTCCAGGTCCGGTTACGCTGTCGAGGAATTTGATCACCTGTTTTTTCAGGTCATTTTTGGTGTTGTAATCAAAGTTTTCAAAAGCCCTGCGGTTCAGGAAATCGATGAGCACTTTCGTGATATAGTCAAAAACCCGGACTACCGAATAGGTCTGCAAACCCACATTATCGCCATTAAAAAGCGTTTTGGCCGAGAATGCCATCACTTTGCTATACTCATTGACCATCGGGATCAAACCCATTTTTTCAAGATCCGCGATCTCCGATTTTTTCAATGGAAACCGTACCCCATCCACTTCGCTGAGCGTACCGTGCTTCTTACCCGCCGCCACCTGCGACATTAAGGTTTTGTACACATTACCTGCCAATGCAGTCGACGGCGGAATGTAGAGATCTTCTTCCTCTCCCAGGTCGGCATGTTTTGCGCGGCCTACCAGCCAGTTGCAAGTCATCATGACATTGGATAAATGTGCCGCGCCGCCCGTCAGGTTTGCAGACTCAAAAAGCTCCATAACATCCTCAGGTGCATCCAAATGCATAAAATCCGTTACCAGCATGGTTTTATTCTTATGCGCCAGTTTCGCCCATTTGTCCACTACTTTACCCGAACCCAGGTAGCCCGGTACATTCAGGATCGAATAGTTTTCCCGGAGATCCAGACGGTCGAATTTCGAAGCCAGTTCTTCCCCAACGGCATCGATAAATGTCGTCACATCCAGATCCTGCAACTGATCCGGCGCTGCATTCAGGAATGTTATGTTTTTGACTTTTTCCTGCTCCGTATTTTTGAAAAACATCGCCACCGAACGGTACGATTGTTCCAGCGGACGAATTTGCTCCACCGCTTTTCCAAGGTTTTCTTTCAGTGATTCAAAAGCAGTATCCGCCTGCTTCTGACCGGCCTCGATCATTTCAGGCACCGAATCGGAGCTGCTGAGTAACTCCGACCAGAGTTCAAGCCGTTTTTTCAACTGCTGACGTTCCTTCTTTTTATCAGCCTCCGTCAGGAATATCTTCTTACGTGCCTTTTTTTCAGGATTAATGTTCGCCGCACCTTCGATAATGGTTTCAACCAGATCATAACTTCCGTATTTCGCTAGTACAGGTAGTCCGGCTTCCAAAGGGACCGCCACACGTTCTTTCAGCCCGCCCTGCGTGGGCGATAAGTCTTCGTTTATTTCTGCTCCGTTTGACATATAGTTAAATTTTAAATGATCGACCGACCCGCCGGTGCAATGATTAAATAAATACTTCCTCCCTTCTCCCTTTCCTCCTAACCTGCCTCCTCCAACTCATTAATCAACGTCTGAAACACCCCCAACAACGCAGCCTTCGCTTCTGGCTTTTCCAATGCGGCTTTCAGGATTTTATTCACTTTTAAATGCCTTACTACCTGCTGATAAGCTTCATTTCTTGCATCCAGATCCTGTAAAAAGGCACTCTGAGCGATGATTCCTTTTTTACCAAAATCACCCAGGTTTTTAAACCGCAGATTTTCGTTGATCAGACTTCCGTCCGATGTGATGAATTCTACCTCAGCTTCCGGCTGGTAATGCGCGAAAACTTCTTCCGTAGTTTTCAGGTCGTAAACCATTTGCGGACGTGGGGCGGGGTCGCCGGTAAGCATGGTTGCAAAAAGCGTTCTGTTTTGTGGGATATCCGCAATGCCCTCGCTCGACTGGTCGATCTTGCGTTCGTTACCACCTATTCCGTAGTTGAACATATTCGTATATGATTAAGAGTAAACTTATAATACCTATTGATAATCAACCTATTAAAACCGTCGGACAACCTGCCACGATCGTTCCTCCGTGCGCAGTTGAATCCCCCATCCGCGCGGCTGGCTTTCCGCCGATCAGCACCGTTGTGGATCCCATCACGATCACATCAGGCGGGCCGACACATACACACATATCGCCCATACACGCAGCCGGCGCGCCTCCAACCAGTACCGTAGGAACCCCAGGCGGCAAAACCGGCCCGCCAACATGCGGAACAGGCGGCGTTCCGGGCGTTACCATCGGGCAAACATGCATATCTCCGATTCGTGCTGCTGGTTGGGACATTGTTTCTAGCTTTTGGCTGTTAGCTGTTAGCTGTTAGCTGTTAGCTGTTAGCTGTTAGCTGTTAGCTGTTAGCTGTTAGCTGTTAGCTGTTAGCTGTTAGCGATTAGCTGTTAGCTGTTAGCTGTTAGCTGTTAGCTGTTAGCTGTTAGCTGTTAGCTGTTAGCTGTTAGCTGTTAGCTGTTAGCTGTTAGCTGTTAGCTGTTAGCTGTTAGCTGTTAGCGATTTTTTTTCGACTCTGTTAAGTTCCATTTATATCAAATCCTTCATAAATATTATCGCGCTAGCAAAAAAGCTAAAGGCTAATAGCTAATGGCTAACAGCTAATAGCTTCCCCCTACCTTCCCTTCGCCGTCTTAAAATCAAATATCGAACTTACTGACAGACCGATACCTACTGCGGCGGCGCCTATTGAGATGTATACTCCCGGCTTTGCGTAGCTTGTGAAACCTTCGGAGTTTTCGATCCGATTTTTGTAATCTTTATAGTCTTTGTTGAGCATGCTGTACGTCACGGCCCCGAAGGCCAATGCAGCTACTCCAGCGCCCAGCTTGATCGCCCCCCATTTCCTGGCCTGCGCGATTTGCGCCTGGTTAACCTGACTGATCTGCTGCGAAACCCGTTCGGTTTGGCGTGTTTCTTCCGGCGTTGCCACAGGCTTTTTGTCGGTTGGCTGGGCTGCTATCGGTTCTTTTTTGCGCTGCAACGAATCGTATTTTTCCGAAGGTTTTGGTGTTACGGGAACTGCTTTCGCATTTTCAGCGGAGTTGAAGGCAATACGTGTCAGAAATACCACCCAATCATTTCCTGATTTGTCGGCACGCAGCTCGGCCACGCGTGAAATAGATGTAAATGGCGTATTATCACGGTTGCTTTTTCCTTTGAAATGCTGGGTATAAAAGACTTTAACAAACGGATATTTATCCACTTTCACATCACCCACCACGATGTTGGTAAATTCAATGGTGTTGATCTCTGTTTTGGTGTAAAACAGGTCAAAATTGCTCAGGTACTTTTCAATGGGCGTGTCCAGTCCGGGCGCGCTGACTTTGTTTTTTGGGTCGGTATCATCTTCCACGATCACGCCGTCGTTGACAAAAATCTGATCGTTACTCGGCATATAACTGTTCATCATCAGGTACCTGCGTTCGTAATTGCTGAGATCTTCATTGGCAATCGCATTCAAAAGATCATTCAGCCCCTTCACCTTTTCGCGCGCCAGTACCCGTATCTCGTCCGCGTCTTTCCGGCTGAGCGTTTGCGCATATCCCTGACCAGCCAGGCACATCAGTGTAAAAACAAACAGGATATTCCGTCTCAAATTCGTAGACCTTCTCATTGCATTGACCATGATTTCAATTACTTTTTGCCTGTAAATCAATAATTTGAACCTCTACACGTCTGTTCTTCCGACGGTTTTCCTCCGTATCATTGGGTACCACCGGATGCTTACTGCCCATTCCCGTTGCTGCGATTACACTTTCCGGAACTCCTTTATTTACCAGATATCTTGTGATCACACGCACCCGGTATTCCGATAATGTGAGGTTCAGACTCGGGTTTCCCACATTATCGGTGTGGCCCGTAATGCGCAATCCTTTGTCCTTATTTTCAAGAATGTACATCGCCACAGAATCCAGATAAGTGCGCGATTGTGTCGGCAGTTTGTAGTCACTTCTTGGGAAATAAAGCGTTTTGCCGGTTGCCGTAATGCCTTTTGGAACTGCCTTTTCCATCGTCGGAACTGCTGCCGTTTTTTCAGGTATCCGCAAAGATTTTAATGTAAGTCCCTCTCTCAGAGACGATACCACGCTACTAAATTCTTTGTTATCATTTCCGCTCATACCCAGACTGTACGATTTTCCAGGCGCCACTTCCGCGTAATAATGCCCGTCATTAATCCGGTTTAATGGAATGGCAGCACGAGTTTCATCGAAAAGCTGTGTGTGAATTCCAGCAGCCGCATTGATGATGTTTACGGATAAAATGGAATGCAGCCTGTTGAGTTTAATAATGTAAGTCCGTGGTTCCTGATCAGTTTTATCCAGGATCAAATTTCCATTATAGGCTTGGTAACCAGCCGATTTGACCTCCATGGCCACAATGTCTTTTTCTGTAAAAACAACCTCTGCCGAAGGTTTTGAAACCAGCAGATTGAGACAGTCTTTCTTTTGTTTTTGTGTATAATAAAGGCAGATCTCCGCCGGCAGCGCCTGGTTCGATAAGGCGTCCTTTACCTCAAATCTCCGGATAATGGACGTTTGCGCTTTTGTCGTATCTTTTAATTCATAATGCGTTTGTTCCGATTGCGCATACGGTTCGTCGCTGGTTTGCTTGCCCAAAGGCATCAATGCAAATGTGACAAAATAGGTACCTTCCAGCTTGGAATCCACATTCAACGGGATATGCAATGTTTGGTGTTTTAATGCTTCGACTGTGATAACAGACACATTACAAGGCATTTCCACATTAAATACACCGAGAGAATCCGTCTTTCCCAGCCGCACTTTCCCCTGATCCGTCTTTGCCGAAATAGTAGCGGCGAGCGGAACATTCCCTGTAATTTCAGTCACTTTGCCAGCCAGGAAGCCGCATTGCGCCCGGACTGAGAGCCAGGCCAGTCCCATTAACATTGTCAAGAAAAACCGGTTGTATTTCATTGTCCTTCGGTGGTTTCGACGCCAATATTTCCCAGTAATACTTCCCAGTTCACCGTATCTTTTCCATCAATGGTTTTTTGATACGATTCCAGTTTTACGCGGATGTTCTTCTTGGTAATGTCCCCGTAAGCGACTTTCCCATTCGCCGCAAACCCTTCAAAAACCTGCTGCGCAGCGATAATGCCATAGTAATTCCCATCCGCCTCCTGTTTGAGTTCACTCACATATTTGACCTCGTTCCAGGTGATGTTGATCTTGCTGTAAGGCAGCAATTTCAGCCTGTTCAAGTATTCTTTAACCGGGTATTTTTTCACGCCTTTTGCAGAACTTACCGCCACCGTCGCCTGTGGCTCAAACAAGCTGAGTGCCTGTTGTACAGCTTTATTTTTATCTTCCGACTTCAAGCTTTTGTCCCCGATAATGCGCAGGTAAGAAGTAAATTCATCCACCCGCCTGATCCCTTTCGCACTATACTCCTTGTATTCCGAATCAGACAAAAAAGGCTTTGCAGGTTCTTTGGGCGGGGCGGGTTTTTCCGGTTTGGCGGCCACTTGTGTTACCGGCTTTTCCTGCGCTTTCCGGACAATTTCCCGTTCCTTTTTTTCAATTTCCTTATGTGCCAATGCAAGCAACGGCGCCACGTCGACTACGTCACGGAGTATCTCGTGCCTGCCATCTTTATAAATCACCGCGGCCACTTCTTCTTTGTTAATGGAAGCTGCATTGCCCTCGCTGCTCAGGTAGTTGATCACCTCATCGCTCTCATACGAAATGGAACCTGCGATCACCGTCAGCGGGACGCTTTTTATAATTACATCCTGACTTACATTTCTCGCCGGCGATTTGTAAAATGCCTCGATCTGAGACTGGGCTTTGGATGAATTTTCATTTAATTCCGAGATGACGATGAACTGGCCGCTGGAAGAAAACACCACTAAAAAGCGTTTTCTGCTATAAATACGCGGTATTCCGTCGGCTGCGATCCATTCCAGCTTGTTGTCCATGGCGCGGCTCAGCTTGGCCTGGACCGGATTTCCATTGTCCAGCCAGATCCGGTCCTGGGCAGTCACCGAAAGCATTGGAAATAAAAATAAGAGCGTAACAAAGTACTTCATCGGTTCATGCTATTTATCATAAGTGATCAGACTTATGGTCGCGGTGTTCGCTGTTGAATTTTCGATTCTCCATTTCCCGTATCGGCCTTCGGCAGTTTTAAATGCAATTACCGTGTTCGCGGTATTGGCGTTCAGGGTAATGCCTACGGGTTCGGTTTTGTAATCGGTGATATTAAGCAATGTGAAATAGGAAATGAGTGCATAATTGGTCACACCCAGGTTTTTGAGCGTAGTACTACCTGCCACACTTACACTCAATACGGTACCACGGCCGGTAATGGTAAAAATATCAATGGTAATATCCGCTCTGGAATCGCCGGCGGGTACAGATACCCCCGCGTCGAGGTCAAATGCGCCGGATTTAATCGAAACCGATGTTTTGGAATCGAAAATGGTCGGCTGGTCCACGGTTTTGATATTGACGATCGGACTGTAAGCCATTCCGGCACCTTCATTTCGTGCATACAATGAAATGTAGTACTGGGTATTCCCAGTCAAACCCGTAATCTTCTGGTTCTGAATGGCAAGTGGCAAAGTCCCCGTTGTCCCGAGCTTCACAACCGAATTCGTTTCTACACTTAAATTCTGACTTGTTCCATAAACCAGCCCGTATTCCACTATTTCCCCGCTCTTTTTTTCCTGTCTGTCATTTTTAAAATCAGGCCTGTCAATGGTCCCGTTCACCGTCACTTCCGTACGCTTTACGTCCACGACTTCGAGTGTGGAAATCGTTGGCGCCAGCGGGTCAACAGGTCCGAAAAGGTTGCATGAAAGCAGCAGGCCGGGCAGAAAAAACAATGCGGGACTTATTTTTATTTTTCTCATAATGTCAGGGTTTTCCCCTACGTGATTACCTTACGGATAGTCTTATACGCAAGTGGTTTCAGTCATTGTTGTAGGTCACGATCGTCACTTCCATATTTCCGGAAGACGAGTTCGTTTCGGACCGTTCGGAGCCTTTTGCATTGATCCGCATTTTCCCGAAATGGCCCACATTCGTCACATATGCGACCACGGTACCGTTGGACAGCTTGTTGTTTTTAGTGGTGTAGCTTCCGTCGATAAAATCGGCTGTATAATTTAGCCCGGTGAGATCAGAGTATTTTAAAGTTTTGAAATCTGTCCCGGACTGCATTACGAAAAACTTCGCGCCGTTTTTTGGATAAATACCTGCTGGCTGCCCATAAGGATACCAATACAGATCTTCCATTCCATTCCGCGATGGGAAGTAACCGGTTTCGAGATCATACATATTTGAAAAATTCATGACGAACGAAGTGTCCTTCAATATGGCGGGCTGGCCGGCAGTGAATGTCAGCACGTTTCCATAAGCTACACCTGCATTGGTTGTCACATAGGCCCGTGCATAATAGGACGTTCCGGCTGCTAATTTTTCGAGATTTGCAGCATACGTGCCCGTCTTTGCTGGCCCTGAAACCTGTATTTTCGAATCGTTAACAGTCGGCGTTTGATTTGTGCCTGAGTAGCAAACTCCGTAGGCAGTCATTGTCGCATTGGTGTTGCCGAGCGCAATGGAGTAATTCACGGTCGCGGTTGTCTGCTGAACTGCCGATACACTGACGGTTTTTACAGCGGGCAGCACGAAATTTCCGGTTGTGAAAGTGGCAGTGGGGCCGTAAATAATGCCTCCACCTTCATTTTTAGCATAAACCCGGATGTAGTATTTCTCCTGGGAGGATAGTCTGGTGATCTGATCTTCCCAGTTGTATGGAGAGCTTGCGACCGTTTGTCCACCTTGTTCGACGTACCCGTTTTCAATCGTCGGATCGTTCAGTATGCCGTACACAAAACCGAAATCCTGGATTTTTCCGCTTTTCTTTTCTTGCCGGCTATTCTTTGCGTCCGGATCCGACACCTGCGCACTCACTTTCACGGAAGTATTGGAAACAGATAGTATGGTTACTTCCGAAACTTGCGGCGTGAGTGGATCAACCGGTGTGAACATGCTGCACGAATCCAGAAGGATCGGCACGCAAAAGATCAGGTATTTGGTTAAACTTTTCATTTTTCTCGTCATTTTTCCAAAACACACACTCCGAAATCCTAGGTAGTAGCTGCTGGCCGCCAGTCGTTATCCCAATATTCAATCAACTGCGGGCTGGCGACTCTGCCTGTAAATACCACCCGGTCTTCCGGGTGATGATGCTGTGGCAGCAAATGATGCCGATCCCATAAGCCTCTGATCCAGGGTCTTGCGTGTGCCGCCGTGAGCCGCCCACCCATTCCCATCTGATTTTCACGCTGTTCGAGCGTGACGCCGTAATGTCTGTCCGAGTTACCGACCCCATTCACGTGGTTTAAGCCTAATGTATGTCCGAATTCGTGGTTGATCGTGGTCTGCAAAAAGTCGACACTATGGTCTTCCGAGCCGATTCTTGTGAGCCTGTTACCCCATTGCGATTCCAGGTCGAGGTGCGTAAAAACGCCCGACCGGTTGTGTTCCTCTACGTAAGACCTGAAACGGGTACTTTGCGGATGGATGATCCGGTAGGTCTGGTGCGCCTGGGCCGAAGTTTCCACGAGCTGAATGGACAATCCACATTGAATAAGCGCCGAAGTAAGGTTAGCTCCGATCCTGGGACGATACCATGCGCGGTCGGGATCGAGGATAAATCTGTCGCTCCAGTGCCTCTGCACCACTTCCACAAACCTTCGTTTGTAATCTTCCCACTCCTGGTCGGTCCAGGCATCCAACTGAAAAGTACCGTATGTGTCGTGCAGCCTTCCATTTCCGGTAGCATAGGTTTCTCCATTGAAAAACCGGCTTGTAGGTTCAATGCGCACCAGTCGTACCCTGAACTGAAGTATAAACCCAAACGTGTTGTCGTCGATGGGCAGCAGACAAGAATCCCAGCGCCGTGCGCTTCTGAATAAATGGATTTGCATAGGATTGTCGTTAAATGTCTTGTACTAGGAAGCAACCACTTCCCGATTGTTTTCCCAAATAACTTCTTCATTCTCAGCGAGGCTCAGCCTGATCACCGATCCTTTTTCGGCCTCACCGGAAATGATCATCCGGCTGATCGGACGTCGCAGCATATTCCGGATCACACCTTTCAATGGACGCACGCCGTATCTGGGAGTGAAACCCTGCATCGCAATGTGCTTCCTGGCTTCGGGTGTCAGCTCCAATGCAATACCTTGTTTTTCAAGCAAATCCGTCAGGCTGCGCAAATGGATATTGAATATCTTAACCACATTCTCTTCTGAAATCGGCGCGAATGGAACGATCTCTGTCAATCTGGCCAGGAATTCGGGGCGGAAATGTTTCGCCATAATTTCCATGAGGTCATTTGATTTGGGCACAATGCCTTTGTTGAAATCCTGGACGATGTGTTCCTGACCAATATTGGAGGTAAAAAGGATCACGGCATTTGAAAAGTCGCCTTCTTTACCCAGCCTGTCGTGCAGCTTGCCTTCGTCCAGTATTTGTAAAAAAAGGTCGAAAACAGACGGGTGCGCTTTTTCTATTTCGTCAAAAAGAACAACGGAGTAAGGTTTCTGGCGGATTTTGTTGACTAATAAACCGCCTTCTTCATAACCTACATATCCGGGAGGCGCGCCGTAAAGCAATGCAGCCGAATGTTCTTCCTTGAATTCCGACATATCGAACCGGATCAAAAACGATTCATCGTTAAACAGGAAATCGGCCAGTGCTTTTGCAATCTCGGTTTTACCCGTTCCGGTTGGTCCGAGCAAAAAGAAAGACCCGATCGGTTGCCCGGCTTTTATTAACCCCGAGCGTGATTCCAGAATGGCCTCACTTAATGCTTTCACGGCCTGGTCCTGCCCGACTACCCTTTTTTTCAAAACCTCATCAATCCCCAGCAACTTATCACGTTCAGAACTTTGCAGCTTACCGAGCGGAATGCCGGTTTTATGAGAAATAACGGCGGCAATCTCATTTTTTCCAACACTATCCGAGCGCAACGTGGCCAGTTCGTGCAATGCAGCAAGTTTACTGGTCAAATGGCTGTGGATACCTTCGGCCGTTTCCAGTTCTGCCTCATCCGCCTGGTCCAGCTTTCCGATAAGTAATGGACTGAGGCGGTTTGGAAGTTGCCTGGCAAACCACCGCAGTTCATGTACCCGCTCGGCCTCGTCTATGGCTAATAGTGCATCAAGATCTGTTTGTAATGTGGACAGTTCGGTCATAGAAACCTCGTCCATTAAGCGCATTGCGGCCATTGTCCTGTCGAGCAAATCCAGCGCGACATCAGGTAACCGTCTTTCTTTCACATATCTTTTCGACAATTTTACAGCTTCCGCCGCGGTGCCGGCGGCGACTTTCAGGCCATGATGTGCCTCGTACACCGGCAGAATGTGCTCAATCATGCGTGTGGCAGTAGCTTCGTCGGGTTCTTCTACATTCAAAATTTCAAATCGCCGCGAAAATGCCTCGTCTTTTTCAATGTATTTCCGGTATTCTTCGGGTGTAGTCGCGCCGATCAATGTAAGTTCACCGCGGGCGAGTTCCGGTTTCAGCAATTGCGCGACTCCGGCCCCTACCGAACCTTTTGGGTCGAGCAGAATATGGATTTCATCAATAAATAAAACGGCTTTGTCGAAGGATTTAATTTCATTTAAAATACCTTTTAATCTTTCCTCGATCTCACCTTTATAAGATGCTCCGGCTACCAATGCACCGGTGTCCAGTTCCAGTAATCTTGCATTTTGGAGCAATTGAGGTACTTTTTTCTCCGATATCAATTTGGCAAAACCCTCCACTAATGCGGATTTTCCGACACCCGGCTCTCCGATCAAAATTACATTTGGCTTACTTCTGCGACCCAGTATCTCTGCCATTTGGCGTATTTCCCGGTCACGCCCGATTACTGAATCGGTCTTTCCATCCGCAGCTCTTTGTGTTTTATCCGAGGTAAATTTTTCAAGGTTTGTAGTACCCGTTTTTACCGCATTACCATTTTTCTGAACTACTTTCTGATCATCAGCAACATGATTCCCGCTCGGTTGGGAAGTGTTACCGTTCAAAGCCAGCACTTCTTTTTGGGTGATCGGCAGCGACTTCAATTGATCCGCCGAAAAACCTACTCCCGGCTTCAATACTGCCGCCAATGCGCACAATGGATCCGTGTCTGAATTCAATTGCAATGCAATCAGTTCGGCCAGTTCGAGGCAGGCGGCAGCTGCATGGTCAGCCTGCGGATTTTCCGGTACTTTGACCGATTTGGCACTTTCTTCAAGCCTTACCTCCGCCCAATCCCGCAGATAGGCGACGTCTTTTCCAGCCATCGCCAGCTCGGAGGCGAGGCCAACATCGTTGTGCAGCAGTCCCATCAGCAAATGGGGCGGGCCAAAACGTTCCTGCCGGTATTCGCGCGCCAGCGACTGCGCAACACTGATGGCGTATCTGAGTGCTTCGGTTTGCATGGATTTAGATTTTGAAGATGATCGCAGCCTAGGGCTGATTCTTTTGTAAACTGATAAGCCGTTCCGTCGCTTTTGCCTTCATTTCCTTGTTCGCGGTTGAAAGCTGCAATCCGTCGTAAATTTGCTTCGCCTGGTCATAATATACCCTGCGGTCATTTTTTCGGAGATTTCCCTGCGTCATAAGCTGGTAGTATCCCTCCGCTTCCGAGTATCTGAGCCATTCCCGGTACGTTACTGCGGTACCATTTTTGGCCGACAAACATTCATCCAATTGTTTTTGAATGGCCGCCGCATCTCCGCCTCCACCGCCGCTGCCAGACTTACCCGCGCGACAGTTATCCAGGTCTTTCTGAACGAGGCTGAGTTTGGTCTGCAGTTCTTTCGGATCAGCACCGCCGCCGCCACCTCCGCCGCCACCTCCAGCAGCACCTGCCAGCAGCTGACGTTCCATTCCTTTTATTTCCAGATCTTTCATATTGATCTGATTCCGTAGATCATTCACCATTTGCATGTCAATGCCTTTACTATCCAAGGTTCTCCGGAGCTCTCCGATCGTTTGTCTGTAAGTCACCAGAGCTTCCGTCAGCTTTGCGATGCCCAGTGATAATCGCTTATTCTGTTCGTGCGTTGCAGAATTCGCCAGTGCATTGAAATGACTCATAATCCCATTAATGCGACTTTCAATATCAACGAGTTGCGTCCGCGCCGTCGCTTTCGACATTTCGTCTGTCGCGCTGCTATATGCGCCATCGAGCTGGATCACCTTTCGCGAGATGTTGCTCAGTGTGTCCGTATCGGTCAGCATCGGAACCTGCTCGTCTACGATTTGCTTGAATTTGGTTGTTTCCGACTCGGCTACCGAGCCTGGTACCCGCAGAAGCAGGTACACCGCCAGCACCGGAAATGTCATGGAAAGCGCATACATCCCAATGAATTTTCCGATCGCCGTTTTCCGCTGATTTTTGTTAGTTGGTTCCATTTTTCTGGTTTTAGCCGATACTTTTAAGTCTTAGGCGACGCCGCTGGTCTCAGCCGACGCTATTAGTCGTAGCCGTTGGCTGAAGCCAACGGTCATTGATTATATCTGTGCTCCCAATCAATCTCCGTTGGTTTCAACCGACGGCACCGACGGCACCGACGGCAGAGGGGTGTCGACGGAGGACGATTTTATTCACAATGGGCTCCACCGTGATTTTGTTTTTTCCTGTTGTACTGGTGGCTCGTGTACCGGACTTTCTATGATGAATACCTGCTGGCCTTTTCGTTTTCCGATAAATTCCAATTGGCTTAATTTCAGAAACAATGCTGCCCACATGCTGTAAAATCCATCGATTGTTCTGAGGCATGGAAGCATGTCATTGTGGTTATAGTGAACCTGAATGACTGCGGTGATCTGCTTTTCTAAACTTCCCGGAGAATCGTCCGCCCATTCACCCAGATATGCCAGTAACTCTTCCTTTTCCCGATCGGTGAGGCATTCCAGCGAGGTGCGGATGCTTTGCACGGCCTGGATCATGGATACAATCATCGTCAGCGGGGGCTCAAAAGGGATTAATCTTTGATAAGAAATATTCACCACTGCAAACACATTCACGAGCCTTTCCACGAGCAGCTGAACACTGTCAGACAATGTACTTTTCTGGCTTTTCGTCTTGATCTTCTGTATGATACGAAACGAGTAAGTTTCAATATCATTCAAATACCCGCCAAACCGGTTGTACCATTCCAGTAACCCTTTGTGGCTTTTTACAGCCCTGCTGGCCGGGATAAAATCGTGCATGACGCGCAACTCTGCATTACCGTATTCCAGCTTTCCGATAATCAACCCTGCGATGGCCCATTGTTCCGTATTAATATGCTCGGCAGGAACGATGCTAATGCGGTAGGTTGGCGTAGTGTTCGGATGTCTGAATGGAATTTCGTTTTCCTGCGGGTTTCCGACTTGTGTCCTTTCAAATAAGCTGACGCTTAAAACAATGTATAGAACGAGATTCTGACTGGCTGGTAAATGATATTTTTCGGTAATGCTGGCCAGGGATGTTTCCAGCTTCAACTCGTTGGCGGGCGTTACATCCAATAAACTTCCGTCTGGGGCAATTCCCAAACCTTTATCAATCCGGATCCTGATCTGCTGGCTGGCGTCTCCCAGAACCTGCATTTGCAACGCATCCAAACCATCGTTCGGAATAAGCAAACCGTAACTTACCGGTGTTTGAAAAATAGCCTGGGCGCGTCGTACCTGATCTGTGTGATGCTGATCTGTTTCGATAAAATGCTGTTTTGAGATTTTCATCCCATCTACCCAATTCACCGCCAGGTACCTAAAATCTGCCATATCCAATTCGAATTTCTTAATGACTACATTTTCATCGCCGCTCTCACCAGCCCGATCACCGAATGCACTCCAAACTTCCTGAAAAGACTTCTGCGATAGGCCTCCACGGTGGAAATGCTGATCACCAGCCTTTCCGCAATCTCTTTTGAGCTCAGCTCATCCATGATAAGGTCCAGGATTTCCTTCTCGCGATTCGTCAGTTCCATAATTAAAATGCTTAGACAAAATTGCCGAGTACGAAGCGCTATTTCAATCGACGGATACCCTGATTTTAATTACGATTTACCCTGATTTTTTTCGGGATTCCGGAGGGGTTTCTAAGGGTTTTCCATCAGTGAACAATGGATTTCAAACGACGCCCATGCGGACAGCTACTTTGGTCAAGCCTACGGAATTCTTGACTCCGAGCTTGTGAAAAAGGTTTCTGCGATGCGTTTCAACGGTTTTGTCGCTGATACAAAGTTCGTTTGCAATGCGATTTGTGGAGTACTCGCTTGCGACCAGTCTTAGGATCTCTACTTCTCTTTTGCTCAAAAAATCCCGGGTGGTAGGTGCCGGTTCTTGTATAAAATTATCCAGGGAACTCTCCGCCAGTTTAATCATGACTTCCTGACCATAATATACTTTTCCTTCCGAAACAGCCCGGATTGCCCGCTCCCATTCATCCAGTTCAGCCTCAAAAACGATATAACCACTTACCCCCGATCGCACCACTTCTCTCACTGACTCCGTCGACGGACTAGGTGCAAGAAGCAAAAATTTTAGTTTCGGGTATAATTTGCGGATTTTAAGGATTTGATCGGCGGTTTTTTCGGCATGATGTGCAAACACGACGATAATGTCAATTTCTTTCAGGTAGGGCAGTTGTGTAATGTGTTCGAGGCTGTCACACTTTCCAACCAATGCAATGTAGGATCTTCGCCTCAGCCATTCTGCAACTGCCTCGCACTCCAGCGGATGGGGGTGCACCAGGCAGGCATGAGTAATAGCATTTTCCATGTTTTCCGGGGTTGAGTGTTTAGATTCAGGAAGTCAAAGGTAGTCTTTCAATACACCTGGCGTCAATACGTTAAAGTACAGGAAAACGCAGGTAAGATTACCTGGTTTCCCAGAAACACCTGATAATTAAGTCATTTATCCTCAATGATAAAAGGATTTAAATTAGGGAATTCAACTATAAGGTAAACACTTAGGGGTTAACACTTACTCTGATGTATATACGTTGTAGCAAAAATTAAATTCGAAGTGAAGAAGCACGTATGGTTACTAGTGATAAAGGGTGAATTTACCTGATCGTGAATCTGGTTATTCTTTCAGTCTGCCGTACTTGCGCATAACCTGCAACACCTTATCTTTCGGGATCTCTTCTACTATATGTCCCTGCGTGCCTTCCATTGTTCTAGCCATAAAAAGCGAATTGATGATCGCTTCCTCCGTGGATTCTATGGCAGCCAGAAAAAGAGGTGAAGTGTAATCGTTATGTAAAAAATTGCCCGTGAAGATACTCTCCGAGGTTTCGTGCGACACGATGTTTGCAGTCGAGAATGCGATCACGTAATCTCCGCTGCCGTTTGCAGCAATTCCGCCGGTTTGTGCCATTCCCATGAAAACCCGTTTCGCAAGCCTTTTCAGATTCCTTGCATCCAGCGGAGCATCTGTCGCGACGACCATCATGCATGAACCGTCCGCTGATTTATCCAGTGTTTCTTTAAAAGAATACTTTCCCAGTTCCTGCCCCACCGGCACTCCATTGATTTTCAAAACTCCCCCGAAATTAGTTTGTACCAATACGCCCACCGTGTAGCCGCCCAGTTTCTCCGGAAGTTTGCGGGAGGCTGTTCCAATTCCGCCTTTCCACCCAAAACAAACGGTGCCCGTTCCGGCTCCAACATTACCTTCGGCCACAATGCCACTTTCGGCCTGCGCCAATGCATTCAATATATGGTCTTTCCTGACGTGGCGGCCGCGGATATCGTTGAGAAACCCGTCATTGGTTTCCCCTACAACGGGATTCACGGATCTCACATTCTCATTTCCTTTTTGTCCCAGCGTCCAATCGATAATGGCGTCGGCAGCTGTGGGGACGCTCAATGTATTGGTCAGTACAATCGGTGATTCGATTGTTCCCAACTCCTCCACCTGCGAATATCCTGCCAGCTTTCCAAAACCATTGCCAATGTACATGGCAGCCTGTACTTTTTGCTGAAAAAGATTTCCTTCATGTGGGAGGATAACAGTCACACCTGTACGTACATCTGCACCTTCGACAAGCGTTACCTGGCCTACTTTGACGCCTTTTACATCGGTAATGGCATTGTTGGCGCCGGCAGGCATTACACCGATAACAATTCCCAGCTCACGTGCACGCTTTTGCGCCTCGGTAATCAGAGGGAACAGCAGGAGCAGCAACAATATCTTTTTCATTCCGTAATTCGTTCGGTTCAAAATTGAAATATAATAAAAAATCCACTGGCAAATTGGAGTCTGCCAGTGGATAAAGAAGTCTGGATAAAAAGATCAATCTTCGTCAGGACGGGCTTTTTCAGGATCGATGATCGTTTCTTTCCGGCTCACTGCCGATGCCGCAAAAAAACCAAGTGCAGGCTTCCCTTTCGGATCCGAGTTTACTACATTGGATTTGATATTCGCAATCGGTGTTGCGAACAATCCCCCGTTCTGCGCCTGTTCACGTATTTGTTTTAAGTACTCGAAAGTTTCATTCGTAATGCTGTGCAACTCAACGCCGACAGATGCGCCTGCAGAGTAAAGCGAATCGGTCGTAATGGATTGCCGGAGCGGGAGAATGAAAATCAACCCGTCGGAAGGCGCGCCTGAGCCAAATGCAGCATCATAAGCAATGGAAATGCCAGTCGCTTTATCCACCGTAGCTTTTCCTCTGATCACCGGTTTTATCCAATAGGTATTTCCTACACCGACCAGATCCCGGGCATAAAATTCGGCGATATAACCTTCCTGCGGACCCTTATCCGGCTTAAATGGCAATTTCTCTTTGGTATAAACAACAGAATCAACCGTTGGTACCGGATTCAGTTTTGTGCTCGCCGTGTATACTTCAGTTCCGTTGGTGATTTTCAAAGAGTATGTTCTTCCGATTTTTCCAAGTGTATCGGTTCCAGTTTTTTGCCAGATGTATTCTCCGTTTGCCGAGAGATCTTCAAATTTGTAAATACTACCTTTATCGTCCGTCACAATCACTTCTGCACTTAAAACCGGCTTTGGCGTTCCATTATCAAAGTAGCTGGAAGACAAGCTTAACCTTATTTTCTGGGGTCCCGGCTGGTTCGTGATCCAACCATCCACCACCAGCTGGGCAGGCCCGGTTTCTGTTTCGAGGTCGATTACATCTTCGCATGAGGTGAGAAAAAGCGCTGACGTAATGGCCAGTATCCAAATTTTCAAACTAACTATCTTCTTAAGATTTTCCATGTATTGTTTCTGGCTAATGCTGTTTATCAAAATTTGAAGTTGTAGGTAATGGCAGGAATGAAGTTTCCAATCACTGCATAGCGAACTGCTTCTGTTTTTAATGGCGTATCCTCGTTTGCCCGGGTGTACACCGAAAATGGGTTCCGGCGGTTGTATACATTATACACCGAAAATACCCACTCCCCTTCTCCGGTTTTGAACAATTTCCTTTTCGCTTTCAGGGTTGCTGCGAGGTCCAGACGATGGTATGCGGGAATGCGGTTGTTGTTTCTTGCACCCTTGTAGTTGTTACCAATCGGCCAGCCGCCCCATTCATACCGGTTTGTCGGGAAAGTAGCAGGAGTACCGGATGCAATGGTGAAGTTTGCCGAGAGTGACAGTCGTTTTTTCAGCTCATAAATGGCAACTGACGTGAAATTGTGGGGCTTATCAAATCTTGCAGGAAACCAGTCATTATTATTGATCGTTTCGACATTCCGCTCCGTTTTCGATAAGGTATAGCTCACCCAGCCTGTCAGTTTTCCTTTATTCTTTTTAAGATAAAATTCAGCACCATAAGCCCGGCCTTTGCCGAAAAGCAGGTCACCTGCTACAAACTGGTTCAAGAGCAGATCAGAACCCGGCACGTAATCAATCTGGTTGTAAAGCTTTTTGTAATACACCTCCACCGACGCTTCATACGTATTGTTTTTGAAATTCTGAAACCAGCCTAATGCAACCTGATCTGCTTTTTCAGGCTGAATATTAAGCGAACTCAATGTCCAGACATCCAGCGGAGAGCTCGCAGCAGTATTCGATAAAAGGTGAAGATACTGAGCAGTACGATTGTAACTGGCTTTAATTGATGTGGTTGAATTGATACCTACATTCACAGAAGCCCGCGGCTCCCAGTTTCCATAACTCTTGATCTTATCGCCTTTTTTATAGGTTGTTCCGGGAAAAACCGGCTCTTTTCGCTGGCCGTTGGCTATTTGCCGGTATTCATATTCGGTACCGGGGCCCAGACTTCTGAAATAAGAATAACGGATCCCGTATTGAAGGGAAATATTATCGGTCAGTTTCTGCTCATTTCCGATGTATAATGCAGATTCATCTGCATATCTCGGTTCAAGGCTGATGTCGGTATTTTCCCCCTCGGATACGGCAATTGCTTTTCCGGGACGGCTATCATAGTAAATGTACTGTCCGCCAAAAGTCAGCTGGTTGTTTGGGGTAATGTAATACGTAAAGTCAGGTTTAATGCTGGAACTGATGATCTTGGATTTCCAGTCGAACTTGTCTTTTGCGTCCGGTTTGTTTGTGTTCTGGCCTAATGAATAATCGTAGTTACTGTAATAGCCGGTCAGGTTCATGAAAAGCTTGTTGGAAAAAATGTGGTTCCAACGCGCAGTAGCCGTCGCATTACCCCAGCCAAAACCAAAGTCGCCGCCACCAAAGACGTCTTTCCCAAAATAACCCGACGCGTAAAATGTATCCTTATTTCCAAGCTGATAATTGACTTTCGCAGTCAGGTCGTAGAAATAAAATTTCGAGTCTTTCAGATCAGAATTTAAAAAAGGCTTGGCAAGTACATCGATATAGGAACGGCGTCCGGCCACAATGAACGAACCTTTGCTTTTTGCGAATGGCTGCTCATACGTAAGTCTGGAAAAAATAGTACCGATCCCACCGTTGATCTCCCGTTTTTTAGCATTTCCTTCTTTCATCCTGACATCCAGAATGGAAGAAATGCGACCGCCATACTGCGCTGGAATCCCACCTTTAATGAGCTTGACATCTTTTACTGCATCCGGATTAAAAACGGAGAAAAACCCGAAAAGGTGGGACGAATTATAAACCGGTGCTTCATCGAGCAACACCAGGTTTTGAGAAATATCACCGCCGCGCACATTAAAGCCGGAAGCCCCCTCGCCCACCGTGGTAACGCCGGGCAACAGCTGGATGCTGCGGATCAAATCCACTTCCCCGAGTAATGCAGGCATTTTCCGGATCGTTTTCATCTCCACCTTATTGACCGACATTTCGATCCCGCGGACGTTCTCGTCTTCTTTTGCTGTTGAAATGGTGACTTCTTCAAGTTCATTACTTTCGTCGGTCATTTCGATACTGATGGTCTTATCACTATCCAGCGCCAGACTTTTGATCGTTTTTTGATACCCGATGTACGTAAAAACCAGATTGTAATCTCCTTCTGGAAGGGTGAGTGAATAGAAACCATACGAATTGGTTACCACGCCGGTTGCCGCCTCGCGGACATAGACAGAAACGCCGATCAGTCCCTCGCCGTTTGCATTATCCTTCACAAACCCGCTGACAGTATGCCGGTTCTGACCCAGCACTGGCAAACTAAGGCAAAAAAGAAGAACGATAGATGAGTAGTAGAAAATCTTATTTTTCATGGGCTTTACTTTTTGAACTTTTCCTTTTTCTGAGAGACAACTCACATTGTACTTCCCCTTAAAAACGTGCCGGTTAATTATTCATTAGCCGTTTGAATAGTGACAAAGCACGTGTTAATGAGCTTAATATGACAGGAAAAAATGACGAACTAGCGAAAAAAGGGAATAAGTGGCCGATCAGCAAAAATGAAGCCATAAAAATAAAATGGTATTTTTTTAGGAATATTTTACCACCTTACTGTTGTCGGCAGATCCTGACAGGATTTCAACGGAGGTTTTTTGCAATAACGGGTGAAGAAAATCCGGCGCGATTTCGGTGAGTGGAATCAATATAAAACGACGGTCCTGAATGCGTGGATGTGGTAATGTGAGCCTGGCACTGTCGAGGATACAATCTTTATAATAAAGCAGGTCAATGTCGATGACCCGAGCGCCCCAGCGTTCGTAACGGACGCGGCCCAGTTTGTCTTCAATGTCAAGGATATTTGTTAAAACCTCCTGGGGCGTTAATTCCGTATCTATTTCAACCACCTGATTGAGAAAAGCCGGCTGGTCGGTCAACCCCCACGGTGCCGTTTCGTACATGGAGGATTCTTTAAGGATTGTGCCTACTTTTTCGGCAATCTGTTCGCGGGCAGATTTCAGTATCAGCGACCTGTCACCAAGATTTGATCCCAAAAGAAGGAACACCTGACCGGAAGGAACCATGGCGAAATCGGTTGAGGTTTGGTTAAATCCACGAAAAAAAGGACTTCCCGTTTTAGGAGAAGTCCTTTTTTCATTCAATGCTTTACTATCAGAACGTCAAAGTTCCTTTATCGTATGCTTTCTGTATAGTTGCTTCGATACCATTTTTATTGATAGTACGAAGTGCAGATGTTGCTACTTTCAACGTAACCCATTCTCCGGTTGAAGGAAGGAAGAAACGTTTCTTTTGCAAATTCGGGAAGAATTTACGTTTTGTTTTATTATTAGCATGGGAAACGTTATTTCCAACGCGAGTTCTTTTACCTGTAATTTGACAAACCTTAGCCATAACATTCAATTTTTCCAAATGAGGGTGCAAAGATGCGGAATTATATTTTTTTGACCAAACCTGAACAAAAGAAATTAAAAAAAAAACCTCAGGACCAGCGCATTCTGAAACCCACTCCGTGCACATTATCAATGCGGATATCAGGGTCGCCGGAAAGGTATTTCCGCAACCGCGAAATGAACACATCGAGGCTTCTGCCCATGAAATAATCATCGTCGCCCCAGATCGCTTTCAGCAATTCTTCCCGCTTGATCACCTGATCCGGTCTTTCTGCCAAAAACTTCAAAACCTCGGCTTCACGGAATGTCAGATTCTGCGAACTTCCATTTAAAGACAGGGTAAGTTTTTGAAAATCAAATGTATAGTGCCCGATTTTACTTTTGTCGACCTTGATCGGGGCAGGTTGGTCAGACTTACTTCTGCGGAGGAAAACGTCAATCCGCAGCTTCAACTCTTCGATGCTGAAAGGTTTGGTAATGTAGTCGTCGCCACCCAGGCGCAAACCTTTGATCTTGTCCTCCTGCAATGCGCGCGCGGTCAAAAACAAGATGGGTACCTGGCTATCCGAATCTCTGATCTTTTCTGCCAATGAAAAACCGTCCATTTTCGGAAGCATTACATCCAGCACGCAGATATCGTAATGTTCTTTCCCAAAAAATTCCAGTGCCTCCACGCCATCCCCGGCATGAACTATCTCATATTCATATTGTTCCAGGTTATCCTTTGTAGCAAATGCCAGGTTTGGATCGTCTTCAACGTATAAAATCCTCTTTTTCATGAATCGTGTTTCTGCGGAATGGTGATTTTAAATGTACTTCCCTTGCCCAATGTACTTTCAAGTTCCAGCCGCCATTTGTGCGCCCGCACGATTTGTTTTACATAACTCAGCCCGATACCAAATCCTTTTACTTTATGTACATCGCCATACGGAATGCGGAAAAACTGGTTGAAAATCTTCTTTTGATATTCTGGCGCAATGCCAATTCCCTGATCCTGCACCGCAATGACGAGGCATTTTCCTTTGTTGTGCATTTCAATACTTACCTCAGGAACATCGTCCGAATACTTTAACGCATTATCAATCAGGTTGGTGATCATACACCGAAAGTGAAATGGATCTGCTTCGATCAGCGTATTTTCTGCATGGCAATTGCATTTCACTTTGGATTCAAAAGGAAGCAGGATCGACTGTACCAGCTCATTGGCGTCGAGCTGCTCCTTTTGTAAAGTCAATACATTACGTTCGGCTTTTGCCATGGAAAGCACCATTTCCACTTGCCCCTGCAACCTCAAAATCTCTTCCTGGACAATCTGGACATATCTTTTATGACGCTGCGGCTGGGAAACAATGTTACTGGAATTCAACACATCCGCCGCAATGCGGATCGTAGAAATCGGCGTTTGCAGTTCGTGGGTCATGTTATTGACAAAATCACGCTGCACTTCCGAAAGCTGTTTTTGTCTTAAAATCACAAAAAGGGCGTAGGCAAAAAAGGAAACGGCAACAAGTACCAATATCGAGGACCAGATCGCCCCGTCGATCGTGCCGGCAAAATAGGTTTCCTGCTCGGGAAAACGCACACCGAAGTAGTACGGATATTTATCGGTTTTGATCCAGTTGGAAGTCGTCGCAGGGATTTTATCATTGTTTTTTGTACTCAATGACATGCCGTAACGCATTTTGTTGGTAGTACAATCGTAGATCCCAACCTCGAAATCGGTGATCAGATTATGTTTCTGAAAACTGTCTTTTATAAAAAATTCCAGGAGTTCGGGCTGCGTCGTAGAATTGGTATTGACCAGAAAATATTCCGGAGAAAGCTGCTCGACCGGATTGGTCGTCTGCATGACCCCATTTACATTCGCCAATTTGCCCGCGACATCCTGCAAAGCCACGTGCGCATTCTGATTAAACTGTCTGTGACGAAGGTCCAGCGCCTGTTTTACCCAGAAAATCTGCGTAATGACCACACTAATGATCAGTAGTGCAGAAAAAACGGTGAGCGACTGAATGGTACGTCTTGACATTTTATAATTAGAGGATCAGTAAAGTTAAGCGCAATAATACTGTACCAAACCTTCCATTGGCGACTTCAGAATGCGGCCGGGGTGCAAATCATTTTTAAGAAGAACATCACGGAGAAGATCCTGGTAATGGTACGCAATGGAACCCGTGAAATGAACCGGATATTTTCGGGCGTCGGAATGCCTCAGAATGTAGTTTGTTACGAATAATGAAAATGCATTTTCCACCAGATTACGCATATTTTCATGGTCAATATTTTCAAAAATAAACTTTGAGAATGCCGCGAAATACCGGTTTGGATACGGTTGTTTGTACGCATGATCCAAAACGGTCAATCGGTCGGTTCCCGGATAAGTACTGGCAAATTTTTCATGCAGATCAGCCGTCAGGTCGTTTCGCAGGAACTGCACAACCAGCGTTTTTCCCAGATATGAGCCGCTACCCTCGTCCCCGAGCCAAAATCCCAGCGAACCGATCGACCGGACAATTTTTTCACCGTCAAAAAATGCATTGTTGGCACCGGTACCAAGAATACACGCCAGCCCCGGCTCGTGCCCGCATAACGCCCGGGCCGCTCCGAGCATATCAGATGCAACTTCAATGACCTCTGCCGATTGAATGCAATGCGATAATGCATCATATACCGGTTTGCTTGATTTTTCATCGGCGCAGCCTGCGCCAAAGAAATGGATCTTCATCACTTCGTTTTTCAAATGGGGAACGACTTCTTTTTCCAGTACCGGAATAATCTCTTCCGCATTCTGATAAAAAGGATTGATACCCGCAGACTGAAATGCAAAGGTTTTATTCTCCCGATCAATAAAGGTCCAATCTGTCTTAGTAGAGCCGCTATCGGCAATCAAAAGTGAATCTAGGGGCATATTAAAGGGTTTTCGGCGGTTGGCTTTCGGCGTCGGCAGTCAATTGTCAGTGCTCAATATTAAACTTTTTGCAAACGTCCGATTACGGTGAAACGCTCAAAAACACGATCGGTATGCGGAGCATCGCCGAGTTCTTTGGTAAGATCCTGGCCGGCCCAATGTTCATAATGGTGACCGTTGCGCCACAATCTCGACGGTCCGACGTCGTAAATAATGCCTTTGTATGCGCACCAGATTTCTTCCCGATCCTGCCCGTTGCGAAGTGCCAGCTGAGCCTTTGTATATTCTTTCATTAATCCGTTTTACCCCGCAATTTAAGTATAACGCTCATTCAGCCTGAAACGAGCCGCCGAAATTAAAATGATCTTGATTGAATATTTTGATAATAAGACTAAAAAGTAAGAACTTGGCGTTCTGTTAAGAAATTCATGAAAAAAGGAATATGAAAAAAAGTTACTCTCTGATTTGGTGTACACTACTGGTAATCACGCTGATTGCAACGGGTTGTAAGGAAAAAGTAAAACCAGTCTCTGAACGTATCGCCAAGGCCTGGACAGCAGAAATAGTGAAACACGGAAGTGCGGTTGTTTACACCAGAGGCGGATCAAATAATCAGACTCCGGCTTATTCCGCTTTCAGATTGACACTTGTAAACGCATCGGGTGCAAAAACAGTAACGCTGACCGAATTTGATGGTTCTACTTTTACAGGAACCTGGGACCTGGAAGGAGACACGAAGCTGATCCTCAGCGGACTTACCCCGCAGCCAACCGGATCGGGCGGAACAATAGAATTTACCATCAGTTCACTCGAAGACTCAAAAGTGATTCTTACCCGCCTGAAAGCAAGTTCCAAAACAGGAGGTACCATCAATGAATACACATTGAGCAATCCATAAGATAATATCTGACACCATTTTATATTTCAAAAAGCGAAGCCATTTCTATCCGGAAGTGGCTTCGCTTTTTTGTCTAATTTTGCAGCCATGGAAACAAGAACCGAAATAAGCAGCCTGGGTGAATTCGGGCTGATTAAAAGAATCAATGAAAAAATAAAAACAACACTGCCGGATACGATCCGGGGAATCGGCGACGATGCGGCGGTGATCGATAGCGGCGAAGAATATGGACTGCTCACGTCGGATATGCTGCTCGAAGGAGTACATTTCGACCTGACTTTCTTCCCATTAAAGCATTTGGGATATAAAGCGATCGCTATCAATGTCTCCGACATTGCGGCGATGAACGGCATTCCGCGGCAGGTCATTGTAAACCTGGCAGTGAGCAACCGTTTTTCAGTGGAAGCGATTGATGAACTTTACGAGGGCATCAAGGTCGCTTGTAAAGACTTTAATGTGGATCTGGTTGGCGGCGACACCTCTTCCTCACGTTCGGGACTCATGATTTCGGTCAGTGTTTTTGGAAAGGTGGGTAAAGAAAAAATCGCATATCGGAATACCGCAAAACCGAACGATTTGCTTTGTGTTACCGGTGATCTGGGTGGTGCATACCTGGGCCTGCAATTGCTGGAAAGAGAAAAGCAGGTGTTTCTAGCCAATCCGAATATGCAGCCTGAACTTGAAGGAAAAGATTACGTAATCCAGCGGCAATTACGTCCCGAGGCGCGAATGGACGTAATTTATGAATTGGAAAGTGCAGGGGTGATTCCTACTTCCATGATCGACGTTTCAGACGGTCTTGCTTCGGATCTGTTGCATATTTGTGCGCAGTCCGGTGTCGGCGCGGTTGTATTTGAGGAAAGGTTACCGATTGATGAGCAGACATTCCTTGCCGCCTCTGAACTGAATATCGGGCCAATTACTGCTGCATTGAATGGCGGTGAAGATTATGAATTGCTTTTCACGGTCTCGCAGGCTTCTTACGAACTGATCAAAAACAACCCGAAAATCACTTTTATCGGTTATATGACGGATAAAAAGGACGAAATTGTACTGCACACAAAAGGGGACAGTCGCGTTCCGATCACCGCGCAGGGCTGGACCTAGTATCTCCCTAAACAGGGACTGATTTTCAGAAAGGCATGACCTCCGGGTTGTGCCTTTTTTTGTTGGCTGCGCAACCATCGCTTGCATTGAACCGTATTCTGGTCAATCCAATTCATCTCTAACAAAATTTAAATTTCCATGAAAATCTTTTCAACTTCCCGCCTGGCTGGGGTGCTGGGCTTGCTGATGGCGGTCAGTATTTCTTGCTCCGATGATGACGAAAAAACGCCAGATCCGGTCATTCCTAACGATGTGCAATTAAAGGATGTGGCCAAACTTGGTAAAGTATTGACTGACAAGGATGGAAAAACACTGTATTTTTTCACCAGAGATGTAGCAGGTACTTCGGCTTGTACCGGTACATGCCTGGACACGTGGCCGATTTTCGCATCAGCAAGTACTGCATTGAAACTGGACGCAGGTTTGAAAGCTTCGGACTTTGGCACCATCAACCGTGCCGACGGCAAACCGCAAACGACTTACAAAGGATGGCCGTTGTATTATTATAAAGATGACGCGGCTGCGGGTGAGGCAAAAGGAGAAGGTGTAGGTACGCGCTGGTATGCCGCCAAAACGGGATATACTGTGATGCTGGGTAATGCGCAGCTTGTCGGGCTGGATGGTAAGTCATACAAACCCGATTACACGGAAGGAACGGTGGAAACACAGTTTCTTGTGGACAGCCTTGGGCGTACGCTTTATGCATTTGCCAGAGATTCATCCATGAACAACAATTTCACAACGAACGACGCGACCCACGATGCCACATGGCCGATTTATACGGCTGAAATCTCGGATTTGCCATCAACTGTCGATAAAACGCTATTCGGTTCCATTACTGTTTTTGGTAAAAAACAACTTACGTATAAAGGTTGGCCATTATACTACTTTGGCGCCGACGAAATGAAACGCGGGATGACGAAAGGGGTAAGTGTTCCGAGGCCCGGCGTTTGGCCGATCGTTAATAAAGACTCTCCGGAAGCACCTAAATAAATCTGAATTATTACAGCTTTTGAAAGTGGTGGTCCGAACGGACCATCACTTTTTATTTGCCCCAGTCCGCAACGACTTTTTCAAACAATTCCTGCAGGTATAATGTACGTTTTCCAGCCAGACCGTTTTGTACCAGCAAATTACCGATATGCACGACCGGCATCACCCATTTGGTTGTACTGGTCGTAAAAACCTCGTCCGCAGTAATCACTTCTTTGTAGGCAACCGGCCTTACTTCTATCTCAAAATGAGGCTTGGCAAGTTCCATAACTACTTTTCTTGTAATCCCATTCAGGATATTCCGGTTTGAAGTAATGAGTTTATCACCGCTGAATATGAAAATATTGCTTCTTGTTAGCTCACTTACCTCGCCATCTTTATGAAAAAGCAGATCGGATGCCTGCTGGCTTCTCATTTCGTCGGCCATTAAAACCATGTGAACGTAGTTGGTAGTTTTTACCTCGGCCAAATCGCGCACATATTCGTAAGGCAGCACTTTAATCCCTTTCAAACGTCCGGCGGGGTTATCCTGCGGCAGCGATTCGGTACGGATCACGAAATTGGGCTGAACAACGTTTACGCTATCGGGCGCATATCCCCCAGTGAGCAAAAAACGGAATGCGACTTCCTGCTCGCCCGACATCGCATATAAATCCGCCAAAATCTTTTCTGTTTCCTTCTGGCTAACGGGTAGCGGTAATTTTAAAAGCCGCGCCGAATTTTCGAAACGCTGCCAGTAATCATCCCAGCGAAACGGTACTCCGTTATAAGTCCGGAAGTAATCAAACAGCCCGAAACCTCTCAATAATCCCAGATCGTTCGTTTTAAAAACGGGGCTGTCGATGGGTAGAATGTCTCCGTTGAAATATTGGTTAAAGGGCATATCGCAATTTTGGGATGTGAATGTTCGTCAAATTCAAAGGTATTGAATGAAATTTAAGGTTGAAAATTTCCCTACTTTGCATGGATCTCAGAATACATAAATGATAAAAACGGAACATTTGCTTCAAACCCTTCAAACTGAATTCGATAAGCATTCATATGGAGAGAATCCTGCGGAACTGTACGAACCCATTGAATATATTATGGCATTGGGCGGAAAAAGGTTTCGCCCGCTGCTTACCTTACTTGCTGCATCCATTTATACCGATAATCTCACCGACGCCATCAAACCGGCGATGGCCGTCGAGGTTTTTCATAATTTCACACTAATGCACGACGATATCATGGACCGGGCGCCACTCCGGCGCGGAAAACCGACGGTACATGAAAAATGGAATGCAAATACCGCTATTCTTTCGGGTGACGTCATGCTGATCAAAGCCTACGATCTGCTGCTGGATGTGCCCGCTGAAAAACTTCGGAAGGTACTCGCACGTTTTAACCAGACTGCGGCGGAAGTATGTGAAGGTCAGCAACTCGACATGAATTTTGAGACGCGCACGGATGTTATGGAGGAAGAATACATTGGGATGATCAGGCTGAAAACCTCTGTTTTACTCGGATTTGCGCTGGAATTGGGCGGGATCATCGGCGGCGGAAACGAGGAAGATGTACAACTTCTTTACTCGGCCGGCGAACATATGGGCATTGGTTTTCAGTTGAAAGACGACCTTTTGGATGTTTTCGGTGACCCTTCGAAATTCGGAAAACAGGTCGGAGGAGACATTATCGCGAATAAAAAAACCTTTTTGTTAATTGAAGCTTTATCAAAAGCAGAAGGATATGTAAAAGCCGAGCTTGAAAAATGGATTGGCCCCGGTGAATTTGATAATGAAGCAAAGATCAATGCCGTCAGAAATATTTATGAAACCCTTGGCATACGCGCATTTACCGAACAAAAAATTAATGAGTATTTTACGAAAGGCTTGTCGGATCTTGAAGCATTAAAAGCGGAAAAGCTCCGCAAAGAGCCATTGCTTACTTTCGCCCGTCAACTTGTAGAGCGGGACAAATAGAACTTTAAACCATAACAGAATTTATGTCCATTACCCTCATATTAGTCATTATCACTTCCGGGATCAGTTACTATGCACTGAACAATTACAGCCTGATGGATAAAATGATCTTCAATCCGCATCGGGTGAGGCAACACAATGAATATTACAGGTTCGTTACATCCGGCTTTGTTCATGCGGATTTCGGTCACCTGATTTTTAACATGCTCAGCTTATGGTTTGTCGGAGAAGGAATCGAGCGGCTCTTCGGAATGCTTTTCGGATCGAGCGGGACGTTCTACTTCCTGTTTTTGTACATCGCGGGGATCGTTGTAGCTGATATTCCGACTTTCATAAAACATCGTAACAATTCGCGTTATAATTCCCTGGGAGCTTCGGGAGGCGTTTCGGGAGTACTTTTTGCAGCCATTTTATATGCGCCATTAATGAGCATATGCCTGTACTTCTTCATTTGTATGCCCGGATTTATTTTTGGATTGCTCTTTTTGGGCTATTCATTCTGGGAAGGCCGCCGAGGGACCAGCTATGTCAACCACAGCGCTCACATGTATGGCGCGATCTTCGGAATGGTGTTTATGGCGATTGTGTACCCCGCTTCCGTTCCGCAGTTTTTTGAACAAATTCTGAGCTGGCGATTATTTTAATTCGGCAAGAACCGTCACGCTTCCCACAGTTTTATCCTGCAAGTTAACTTTGATCTCTGCATCGAGAGGTACAAAAATATCGACTCTGCTGCCAAATTTGATGAAGCCCATTTCGGTACTTTGCTCCACCTGGTCGCCTTCCTTCACGTACCAGCGGATCCGGCGCGCAGCAGCGCCTGCGATTTGACGGAATAAAATATCAATGCCTTCGATCGTGCGGATAACGATGGTGGTGCGCTCATTGTCTGTACTGGATTTTGGGTGCCACGCTACAAGGTACAGTCCGGGATGGTATTTAAAATATTGGATTACGCCGCTGATCGGGTTCCAGTTGATATGTACGTTCAGTGGGGACATAAATATGCTGATCTGCCTTCTAGGGCCCTGGAAAAACTCTTTTTCCACTACTTCTTCGATCACAACCACTTTTCCATCGCAGGGAGCGACAATCTGCCGGTCGCTTTTATACACCACTCTTTTTGGTACACGAAAGAACTGAACAACCAGTAAAAGGACAATCACACTACCTACCAGCACAAGTCTTGGAATCCAAAAACCCTCTGGCAGAAGGTAGTTGACCCCTAAGTTTATCAATATCAATATAATGAGGGTGACGGCTATAATGGTAAATCCTTCTCTGTGCAGTTTCATGCAGGTTGCTGTTTCGTTAATATCAGTCCTTATCTGCAAATATCGTATAAATCCTGATTTACTAGCAATGAAAAAGCCCTGCCGATCGAATTGAAAGGCAGGGCGGGGTATGCAGTATCTATGTAAGCTATTTTAATCCTGATTGTGTTTGGTCATTTTTGTTCGATGTGGTTTGGAATTGTTACTTGTTGTTCGGATTTGATAGGGATAGTTTCGAATTGTCATTAGTGGTCATTAATAGTCATTAATTGCAAAAACTCATTGAAATGTCAAGCTTTCATTGATAGGACTATAAGTGACCCAATGACAACAAATGACCTAATGACAATAAATGCCCCAATGACAATAAATGACTCAATGACTATAAATGACCAAACTTAACAATACCAAACTCCGCCCAACCATTCAGCCCGTCACTCAATCACCACACACTCCCCATTCTTCACTTCCTGTTCTACTTTTTTAAATTTCACATCCCGTAAAATCCGTCCGTCGCGATACTGAACGGTAACCTTCTGGTTTCTGTCAGCAATTTTAATGGTGCGGACCGGCTGCGTTTTGGTAGTAGATTCCGGGCGGGCATAATCCATGTGCCCTTCCAGATCGAGATCGAAATCCTCCTCGCGGTTGGTATGCAATGCAGGTGCGGGAGCAGGTTTATGAACCGTTTGCTGAACTGCAGTTGCAGGTACCGCTTCTTCCTGCGGAATGTCCGCTTTCATCAGGAACGAGATCATATCAAAATTCACTTTGCTTAAAAAGCGTTTGAACAATTCGACCGATTCAAACTTATAGATCAACAATGGATCTTTTTGCTCGAATACTGCATTTTGAACCGACTGTTTCAAATCGTCCATTTCACGCAAATGCTCTTTCCATTCCTGATCGATCAGCGAAAGCACGATGGCTTTCTCCATTTCGTGGGTAATTTCTTTACCCTCATTATCGAGCGCTTTTTTCAGACTTACAACCACACCAGCCTGACGTATCCCGTCACTGAATGGAATCATAATCTCGGAAATAGTCGCTCCACGCTCGGAATGGATGGAACGCAGGATTGGAAGCGCTTTCTGCGAAATAGCGTTGTTCTTTTCCTGATATTGTTTTTCCGCAGCTTCGTAAAGTTTCTGAGAACGGTCAGCAGGCTTAAACGAAGCATATTCATTCTCACTGAATGGAAGTTCCATTGCCAGGGTAGTGATCGTCGCCAGTTCCAGTTCCGCGTAGGTTCCGGCCGTGTTCACCAATTCATCACATACATCATATAATGTGTTTGCGATATCGACAGCCAGACGGTCCCCGAACAATGCGTTGCGGCGGCGGGTGTAAATGGCATCACGCTGGTAGTTCATTACGTCATCATATTCCAGAAGACGTTTACGCATACCAAAGTTATTTTCCTCTACTTTTTTCTGTGCTCTTTCAATGGACTTGGTAATCATGCTGCTCTGGATCACCTCACCTTCTTCCAGTCCCATCCTATCCATTACTTTCGCCATACGGTCAGAACCGAAAAGGCGCATTAAATTATCTTCCAGCGAAACGAAGAACTGAGAAGAACCAGGATCACCCTGACGGCCGGAACGACCGCGAAGCTGCCTGTCTACCCGGCGGCTTTCATGCCTTTCGGTACCGACAATGGCCAAACCGCCAGCTGCTCTGGATTCCGGCGTAAGCTTGATATCGGTACCCCGACCTGCCATGTTGGTGGCGATCGTCACGGTTCCCGGCTTACCTGCTTCCGTTACCACCTCAGCTTCCCGCTGATGTTGTTTCGCATTCAAAACCTGGTGTTGAATTTTCCGGAGTGTCAGCATCCGGCTGATGATCTCTGAGTTTTCAACCGAAGTCGTACCCACCAAAACGGGACGGCCAGCCTCCACCAGTTCGACAATTTCGTCGGCTACTGCATTGTATTTTTCACGAACAGAACGATATACTTTATCCTCCTGATCTTTACGGACTGCATTCACATTCGTTGGAATGGTAACCACATCCAGCTTATAAATTTCCCAGAATTCACCTGCCTCCGTTTCAGCAGTACCGGTCATACCCGCCAGCTTGTGGTACATCCGGAAATAATTCTGCAGCGTAACTGTCGCGTAAGTCTGCGTTGCATCTTCGACACGCACATTTTCCTTCGCCTCGATCGCCTGGTGCAAACCATCTGAATAACGGCGGCCTTCCATGATACGGCCGGTCTGCTCATCCACGATTTTCACCTTTCCATCCATGATCACATATTCCACATCTTTTTCAAAAAGTGTAAATGCTTTCAAAAGCTGGTTAACGGTGTGAATACGTGCTGTTTTTACGGAATAGTCACGAATCAATGCTTCTTTTTGAATGACTCTTTCCTGCTCGGTCAGACTTGCATCCTTTTCAATCGCATCAAGGTCAACCGCGATATCGGGCAGAATAAAGAAATTTGTTTCCTCCGATTCTCCAGTTAAAAAGTCAATCCCTTTTTCGGTCAGTTCAATGCTATTGTGGCGCTCATCAATGGTAAAGTAAAGCGGAGCATCTGCCTGCGGCATCAGTTTCTGGTTTTCGGCCAGGTGAATGGATTCCGACTCCTGCATTAATGCTTTAATCCCCGATTCACTGAGGTATTTGATCAAAGGCTTGTACTTAGGCATACCGCGGTGTGCCCGGAATAATGCCAATCCGCCTTCTTTCTTATCACCTGCGGCAATTTTCTTTTTCGCATCGTTCAGAAAGTCCATCGCCAGCTTCTTCTGAGCTTCGACAATCCTGGAAACGCGTGGCTTTAATTCAATATATTCCTGCTCGTCGCCACGGGGAACCGGGCCGCTGATAATCAATGGCGTTCTCGCATCATCAATCAACACGGAGTCAACTTCATCGACCATGGCGAAGTGATGCTTGCGTTGAACAAGCTCTTCGGTCGTCCGTGACATATTGTCACGCAGATAGTCAAATCCGTATTCGTTGTTTGTTCCGTAGGTAAGATCTGCTTTGTAAGCGTTTCTTCTGGCAATCGTATTCGGCTGATGACGGTCAATGCAATCCACGCTCATTCCGTGGAACTCGAAAAGCGGTGCGTTCCATTCCGCGTCACGTTTGGCCAGGTAATCGTTGACGGTTACGATGTGAACACCTTGGCCTGCGAGTGCATTCAGAAACGCGGGAAGCGTTGCTACTAAGGTTTTACCTTCCCCGGTCGCCATTTCAGAAATTTTACCCTGGTGTAAAACCACACCACCGATCAGCTGCACATCGTAATGCAGCATATTCCATTTAATAGGCTGACCAATCACATCCCAGGTCGTATTCCAGATCGCTTTGTCACCTTCAATCGATATATGCGATTTTCTCGGAGCAATTTCGCGGTCAAAATAGTTAGCTGTAACTTCCAGCGAATCGTTTTCTTTGAAACGTCGTGCCGTATCTTTTACGATCGCGAACGCTTTCGGAAGAATTTCAAGAAGTACTCTTTCAAGCTCCTTGTTCCGATCCAGATCCAGCGCATCGATCTTCTTGAATATGACTTCTTTGCTGTCGACGTTCGGCTCATCGCTGGCTTGCTGTCTCAAAACCGCAATCTGATCATCAATGGATTGCAGCTGGTCTTTAATATGTTGTTTGAGACCCTCCGATTTGGCGCGGAGCTCATCATGGGTTAGGGAAGCCAGCAACGCATACTCGGCATTTACTTTATCAACATACGGGAGCAAATCCTTCAAATCCCGCTCTGACTTTGTGCCAAATAGCTTAGAAAATATTTTAAACATGATATTAATGTATGTTTTTTGAACCGTCTTTTTTCTTTTACAAAATATTGAGCCTGCTTTCAAACAGATGTCAGTTTGTCAGCAAAGCTATCATTTTCAATTCCAAAGGTAATTCTTTGCTCAAAGTATTGCGCAACATCTTTAACAATCTAAGTCAGTTCTAATCCACATATATATTCATCGCAGCTATTTACCCGCTCTCCCTTCATATAACCGTTTATAAATAAAATAAACCAGTACTATGTATCACATAGTACCTTTGAAACATCAAAAGAAAACAAACAGATACAGCCATGAACCACAATAAATTATTCCGCAATACAAATAACAAAATGATTGGAGGAGTTGCTTCGGGACTAGCCGATTATTTCGAAATTGATGTAACCATTATCCGGGTACTTTTTGTCCTCGCGGCATTCATTCCCGTTCCATTTCACATCTTTTTGATATATATCATTCTTTGGATCGTGATGCCGGATATTGCAAAACGCCCCAGACAGCTGGAAGAAAGCAACATTCATTCCTAGAAATCAAGAATCCATCAGCAAAAACAAGTAGTTACAAACCGCCGGAAAAACAAATTCCGGCGGTTTGTTGTTTTATGCCTAATTGCTACTTTTACCAATGGTATGCACACATACTAATTGTTACAAAAGTCAGTTTTCATCTGAATTAATCGATCCTGATATGAATGCTTATATCGTTGCCGGCTATCGCACTGCCGTTGGTAAAGCCACGAGAGGTGGTTTCCGGTTTACCCGCCCCGATGACCTTGGCGCGGCAGTTATCAAACATTTACTGGAAAAGCTGCCTAACCTCGACCCTGCCCGGGTAGACGACGTAATTGTGGGTAATGCGGTCCCGGAGGCGGAACAAGGAATGCAAATGGGACGTTATGTCGCACTTTTGGCACTTCCAAAAAATGTTTCTGGCATTACCATCAACCGATACTGCGGTTCGGGCGTGGAAGCGATTGCGATGGCTTCTGCGAAAATCCATGCCGGAATGGCTGAATGCATTATCGCCGGCGGCACGGAATCCATGTCACTGGTACCGACAATGGGTTGGAAAACAGCCCTGAATTATGACATTGCTCACAGCAACCCCGACTACTATTTGAGCATGGGACTTACCGCCGAACAAGTCGCGAAAGATTTTAACATCAGTCGGGAAAAACAGGATGAGTTTTCATACCAATCGCACCAAAAAGCATTGCGGGCGCAGAAAGAAGGCTGGTTCGCCGATGGTATTGTTCCGGTAACCGTCAAAGAAACCTACTTTGACGCTGCGTCAGGAAAGAAAAAAACGAAAGAAATTGTGGTAAACCAGGATGAAGGCCCGCGACCCGACACGACCCTGGAAGCATTAAACAAACTGAAACCGGTTTTTGCAGCAGGCGGATCTGTTACTGCGGGTAATTCTTCCCAGACATCCGACGGGGCTGCATTTGTAGTAGTAATGTCAGAAAAACTGGTTAACGAGTTGAATTTAAAGCCGGTTGCCCAAATGCTTTCCTACGCAACTGCCGGTGTGGATCCGAGAATTATGGGAATTGGCCCGGTGGCCGCCATTCCAATCGCATTGAAACAGGCTGGATTGAAACTGGAAGATATTGAGCAAATTGAACTCAATGAGGCATTTGCAGCGCAATCGCTTGCCGTGATCCAGGAACTGGGCATCAATCCTGAAATCGTAAATCCAAATGGCGGGGCGATCGCATTAGGCCATGCACTCGGTTCGACCGGGGCGAGGTTGTCCGTGCAGCTATTTAACGAAATGCAACGTAGAAATCAGAAATATGGCATGGTAACCGCGTGTGTCGGAGGCGGCCAGGGAGTTGCTGGCATTTACGAACGATTGAACTAAACCGCAGACTAATAAAAGCTACATATTTACCCGTCTCCCTGGAAGTGATACCGATCTTCCGGGGAGATTTTTTACTTTTGCCCTAAACATGCACGCGTTTTTTCATGGATGTATCCATCATTATCATCAATTACAGGGCCCCTCAGCTAATTCTAAATTGCTTAAATTCAATATATAAGTTTACTTCCGGCGTAACTTTAGAAGTGATCATTGTTGACAATGATCCCGAAAATGGAGGACGCGCAAGCATCAGAGAGGCTTACCCCGATGTGCGATGGATCGATATGGAATTCAACTCCGGCTTCGGCATTGCGAATAATGCAGGAATGCAGGTGGCAACCGGCACTTATTTCTTACTGTTAAATGCCGATACCCTGCTCACGGACAATGTAATAGGCCGCTGTTTCCAACGGATGAACAATCGGGAAGATGTGATTGCCTGCGGCGCTTTGCAATACTATGCAGATGGCACCCCAATGCCTTTTTACAAAAGCTTCAATGAATTCCGCAGGACATTCTTTATTCTTCCTCCAAGCGGATTTATCGAAAAAACCGTCAAAAACTTTTATCCTGACCCTAATTATGCCGATCCCGATCAGCACGATTGGCTGGTAGGCGCATTCGTTTTTTTAAGGCGGGAAGGGTTTGAGAAAACAGGCGGCTTCAGTGAGGATTTCTTTATGTATGGCGAAGACGTGGAATGGTCGGGCAGGCTGGGAAAACTTGGAAAGCTTTGCTATTTCAAGGACTGCACATTTATACACCTCGAAAATAACAACCCATTTCGGCGGACCAACATCTCCTGGATCAACCGGTTCAGTACACAAATGCAGGTCTCAAATTTTCTGTGGGTACGAAAGCAATATGGAATTTTTCAATATATATTATTGATTTTACACTACATTGTCATGATTCCCATTGTGTTCAGTTGGAAAATCGGGCTTAACATTACTGCATTGAAAAACCCATTCTTCGGGTTACGCACACAACATATATATCTACGAAAAACCTTAGTTCTCTTGAAGTATTTCTGGAAAACCTTATTTCTGAAAAACGGTCCGTACAGAATAAAACCCTACGAGAATATTGACTTGCTAACTGCTTCCGCATGAATACCGGTAAAAAGAAAATCCTTTTTTTCACACCTTATGCTACCCGGACAGGATCAGAGATGATGCTGCTGTATATCCTGAAAAAAATTGACCGTTCCCGGTTCGACATCGGCATTGTAAGTTTTGCTAATGGTGAATTACTGAACGAGTTTCCGGAAGATATCCCTGTATTTATCGCCCCAAAAAATTTCAATGTTCTTCAAAAAATTTCCTTTCATGTGGGGATGAACCCGACTTTAAGGTATCTGAGGAAGCTGGCAAAAGAGTTTAAAGCGGATTTCTGGTATGTAAACACTACCATGATCCCCGAAACAATCGTGGTAGCGAAAGAATTTTCGATCAAAGTGATCACACATTTCCACGAAATGCCTTTGACCTACCATTATCTGAGTGGAGCTGATTTTCGGAGTATCATTGATTATTCTCACTTGCTGATCGGCTGCTCCCAGGCAACATGTGAAGGAATCGAACGTGCCGGAGGAAAAAACGTCGGACTGCTTTATTCGTTTATCGACCATACTTTGGTCAAAAAAAATGAGAAAAGAACAATGGAGTTGCGGGCCAGCCTGGGTATTCCGGAAGATGCGTTTGTGTGGGTATTATCCGGAATGACCTCAGAAAGAAAGGGTTTCGATCTGCTGCCCGACATTGCGGATGAACTGGATGATCCCCGTGCACATTTGATCTGGGTAGGCGGCCGGATCGATGACGGGCTGGTTTATTATACAGAGCAGCGATGCAGGAATTCGACTTCGGCTACGAAAATTCACCTTCCCGGAAAGCAAAAAGAAGATTATTATAATTACCTTAACATGGCAAACGGATTTTTGCTCACCTCCCGTCAGGATCCGTTTCCATTGGTGATGATAGAAGCTGCGTTATTAGGTAAACCCATTGTTTCATTTCCTTCCGGAGGCGTTTCCGAATTTGTCAGAGAAGGGATGGGTGTTGTTACGAATGATCTGAGCGTGCAACAAATGGTGAAAGCCATGCGATTGATCATGAGCGGCGGAATTCCCACCGACAGTTCAAAAAGCATTGAAGTTGCAAGTCGGTTCAATGTGGAAAATGGGTATAATGAATGGATTAAATTAATTGACAAAGACGGTTAGCATGTTCAACTCTACGGCCTTTTTAGTTTCTGTTAAAAGAATCGCTTTCTTCATCAGCATCTGGATCATTGCTTCTCCCCATCTTCGCGCGCAAAATGGTCAGAAAACAACAGAAGTAGACACTCAGCGGTACCTGGCGCTCATGTTGCTGAACCTGACCGACCCGGACAACCGATGGCCGGAACCCGACCTGATCCGCAGCGCAGGCCAGTATGGAATGAATGCCGTATACATTACAATCCCCTGGGACAAAGTCTATTACAGCTCGCCGACCGAGGCGCCGAAATGGGCCAAATATGATGAGCAGATCAAAATAGCCACGGATCTCGGCATGAAAGTCGCGCTCCGGATACACGTCGGCCGCCATAGTACCCGGATCAAAGGCTTCTGGGAAACCTCCGACAGCCAATTCAGCCACTCCGGAAAACCGATGCTTACAGGTTATCTGGATACTGCATTTGGATTTGACAATCAACCCATTACCAACAAAGCAATCGCATTTGTAAAAGAAACTGTAACCCGGTATAAATATCTCCAAACGGCCGGAAAGCTCATTTACGTTTCGGTAACTAATACAGGTACACAGGAAGGCGAATATTCAAGCAGCCTTATTGAAAATGACGGCAGAGAATTACCGGCTGTATATGATTATTCCAAATCCATGGTCACCGGTTTCCGGGAATTCCTGAAATCGCATTATACCAAAATTGAACGGATTAACTATCTCTGGGGTGTGTCGATGAAGTCGTGGGAAGAGGCAATGCCGCCCTCAACACCCTGGGCTCCCGAAGAATCCTTCAAACAACGTTATGGCAAAGACTGGTATATCTATCGCCATATCGTGATGAAAAAATACATCGAGCAAATGATCGATGCGATTAAAAGCGTCGATCCGGCAATCAAATTCGTCGCTGATTACGGCTCTGTATTCGACGCGATGTCGGTGACGAGAGGTACACTGGGTTTCAGGGATTTGAATAAAAAAGCGGACGGAATTAAGGTAAACGACAATTTTGACCATGACCACAGATGGTCGGTAGATATCCTTAAAAGTGATGCACCGCCCGGTTTCATAACAGCAAACGAGTTGTTTGTGAATGCCTTTGTCGACAATGCAGCACATGAAAAACACATTAATGAAAACTTTTCCCAGGGAGCAAATGTAGTCGCGGTAGTAGTGTCATCGACCGAACAGATGGCACGTTCCGAGTCCTTTCTTCGCGGCGCATCCAATAGCTGGCTACGCACTCCCATTCCACCCATCACATACACCGATACCGTAAGTTACCGGTTATCGGCCGCGGTGGAGAAAAAAGGTCCGGTTAATGTGATTTATTCCGAGTGGGCCAAAAGAGCGTATGCAAATCCTGCAAGTCCAAAGCCCGTTCTGATCCGTCTGGAGGAAGATCTTCTTACCCCTGAATATTGGAAAGATGCGGGTAACAATATGCCTTACGTCTTCCGCCCGGTTCCCATGCAGATCATTGCTGTGAACCGCGATTTCGTATACAAACTTCCAACTGATACATTTTCCGACGTCGACGGAACGATCGTCAGGATGGATGTAGCAGAATTGCCCGCGTGGCTCCGCTATGAAGGTGGCCAGCTGAGGGGCAGGCCGACCGCTTTGGGCGATTACCGCATTACAGTGAAGGGAATTGACGATGAAGGCGGCTCTGCCGACGCATTTTTTACAATCCGGGTCGATACCAGAGAAAACGCAAATAAGCCGCCGACTGTCGATAGTAATTTTTCCAACCAGATGGTGGCGGTAAACAAGCCATTTACATTTGCAATACCGAACGGAGCTTTCAAGGACAGCGACGGGACGATCACTAAGGTTGAAGCCAGCGGCCTTCCTGCCTGGCTGAAATTTGTAAACGGCTCGCTCACAGGAACGCCCTCTACATTAGGCGAATTCAGGATTATCCTAAAAGCCTATGATGATCTGAATGCGTTTGTCGAGACGTATTTTACGATAAAAGTCGTAGAGCCACAATTCCTGAATGCTCCGCCATTTGCCAGCAGCACATTGCCGGTAAAATATGCGCAGCTCGACATGCCATTCAATTACATTCTTCCGACCAATATTTTCGGTGATCCCGACGGTTACATTTCGTCGATCACCATTCAAAACCGTCCTGCATGGCTTGATTTTTCACTGAATGTATTTTCCGGAACACCAACTGTTGAAGGTGAATATCGACTGATTATCAGGGCTTATGACAATTCCGGGGCTTATGTGGAAGTACCGCTGGTACTGATCGTGCAAATTCCGGAACTTCACTTCGAACTTGTTCAGGGGGGCAGTAAGGTGGAGCAGCGCGTAATACGTAAACTGGATGGTGACGATATTCTCGCTTATGATTCCCTGCCGCCGTTTTTGAACATATATGCTTACGGAAATTTCGAGTACGACGAGGTGACTTTTGATTTGAATGGGCCTTACCGGAAAAAATCGACAACCAAAATCTTTCCCTACGCACTTTATGAAAATGAAATGGGGTTCGCGCCTTACGTAGGAAATTACACGCTGACTGTAACCGCTGCAAAGGAAGATTCCGCCATAGTAACTAATTCCATTCAGTTCAGCATTTCATACTCCGGAGCTGTGAATATCACAAAGGGTATGGAAGACTGGGTTTTTTACCCCAATCCGGTTGAGGAAATCCTGAATGTCCGGCTACCCGAAGTTCAAACCGGGGAAGTGATCTCCTACGAAATAGTAAACGCGGCTGGCCGAAAAATTCCATTACCGGAAAACTACGTCACCGTTTCGGATAACCTCGCCAATATCGATCTCACAGGTCTTGGATTGTCTTCGGGGATTTACTTTGTTCGCATCGAGGATGATGGCGCGTTATTGAAGCAATTCAGGATTTTCAAGAAGTAGTCTATCCGTTTTTCGAATTTTAATCATCGATTTTTAACCGCAGTATGCACGCATAATAATGCAGATAATTATATTTGCAATTAGCGATAGTATGCATGCATACTATTTAACATCTTATCATAACTGTTAAAATTACCATCATGGCCGTTGCAGAAGCAAACAAAACGACTAGTAAAGGAGGTGAGTTTCTGGTTAAGGAAACACTTGCTTCCGGGGTTTTTATACCGGAGGAGTTTAATGAAGAGCAGCGTATGATTGCAGATACCTGCAGAGATTTTCTGAGTAAGGAAGTCTGGCCCATTCTGGATGAAATTGACCACGCAAAAAGTCCGGAGCTGATTTCCGGTTTAATGGATAAAGCGGGTGAGCTCGGCTTGCTGGGAACCGCTGTTCCTGAAGAATATGGAGGTTTTGGAATGAATTTCAATACATCTATGCTGGTCGCAGAGGCTACCGGCGCTGGTAATTCCTTTTCTGTGGCATTGTCTGCACATACTGGTATTGGTACGCTGCCGATTCTCTATTATGGTAATGAAGATCAAAAAACAAAATACCTGCCAAAGCTTGCGACGGGTGAGTGGAAAGCCGCCTACTGTTTAACAGAGCCCGATTCAGGTTCGGATGCAAACTCTGGAAAGACAAAAGCAATCCTCTCTCATGATGGGAAAAACTATATCATTAACGGGCAGAAAATGTGGATCACAAACGGTGGTTTCGCTGATGTTCTGATCGTTTTTGCGAAAGTGGAAGAAAACGGCCAGACGGATAAAAACCTGTCTGCATTTATCGTTGAAAAATCGTTCGGTGGAATTACCATGAACGAGTCCGAGCATAAAATGGGTATCAAAGGCTCCGATACCCGTCAGATTTTCTTTAATGATTGCCTTGTGCCAGTCGAAAATTTACTTTCGGAGAGAGGTAATGGTTTTAAGATCGCGGTGAATATCCTGAATATCGGAAGGATCAAGCTGTCGGCAGCTGCATTGGGTGGTGCTAAACGGGTTGCAAAACAGGCAATTAACTATGCCAATGAACGCAAGCAGTTTGGGACCGCGATTGCCAATTTCGGTGCAATCAAACACAAACTGGCTGAAATGGCTGTACAAATGTTTGCCACAGAATCAGCCGCATACCGCGTTGGTCAAAATATCGACGACCTCATTGTCTCATATCAGGATAAAGGAATGTCCGATGCAGAATCCAAGTTAAAAGCATTGGAAGAGCTGGCGATCGAATGCGCGATCATGAAAGTGCATGGCTCAGAAGTACTTGATTTTGTGGTAGATGAAGGTGTGCAGATCTTTGGCGGAATGGGTTACTCGGCCGACGCTCCCATGGACCGCGCCTACCGCGACAGCCGCATTAACCGCATCTTTGAAGGTACCAATGAAATCAATCGATTGCTGGTTGTGGATATGCTTTTAAAACGTACCATGAAAGGTCAACTCGACTTAATGGGACCTGCTACTGCAGTTGGAAAGGAAATTATGTCCATTCCCGATTTTGGTATGGAGGAAGATGAGACCCTTTTCGCTGCGGAGAAAAAAGTCATTAAAAACCTTAAAAAAGCGGCATTGATGGTTGCCGGCGCCGCAGTGCAGAAATTTATGATGAAACTTTCTGAGGAGCAGGAAATCATCATGAACCTGGCGGATATGGTGATCGAAATTTTCGCGGCAGAATCCATTTTGCTGCGTGTCGAAAGACGTATTGATTTACTTGGCGCCGAGGCGAATGCATTGCAAAAAGATATGGCGCTGATTTACCTGAACCGTGCAGTAGAAAAAGTAAATAATGCGGGTCGCGCAGCTATAACCAGCTTTGCGGAAAGCGATGAGTTGAATGTGATGCTGATGGGACTGAAAAGGTTTACCAAAATTGCCCCCATGAACCTGAAAAACGCACGCCGCCGCATTGCCGACGAGCTCATCACGAAAAACGACTACACTTTTTAAAATATTCAAGACTTCTCAGGTTTATTACCTGCGCAACTAAAAACCAAAATATAAATAGCTAAAAGCCGAATCTGTCTCAGGTCCGGCTTTTTTGTATCCATTCAAATGCTTTTTATTGTTGGTCAAAATGCGCAAATTTGGGAAACCAAAATCGCCGACTTCCACGTTAGGTAGTTAGTTGTTTTGACCAAAATCGAAAAAAATACGTTGGATTCTCTACTAGTTACTGAAAAGCCACCTTTCATGACCCTGCATTCTGTGGATCTGCGAACAACAGGCCAGTTTCCCGCGTTACTGCTCGATTATATAGATAAAAAACCTGGATTAGAGGAGTTTTACGGCACATATCCTGCACTTGAAAACGCCGAAGAAGTTATTTTAAAGAAAGCTGCTTTTGATCCTGAAAAGCGTAAAACGTTGGTAAATGTTCTGACTGAGCAATACCACGGACTACCCTATCTCCCGGATTTTTCGATATTATTAAAAGAAAACACATTCACGGTCACAACGGGACATCAGCTTAATATTTTCACCGGCCCGTTATACATCATTTACAAGATCGTTACCACGATCAACCTTGCGAAGGCATTAAAGGAAGCATATCCGGAGTACAACTTTGTGCCGGTTTACTGGATGGCCTCCGAAGATCATGACTTCGAAGAAATTGCCACATTTCATTTATTTGGGCATACCCATAAATGGACCGGTGAGCATTCCGGTGCAGTTGGAAGGCTGAATCCGAAAGAACTGGCGGGGATTTTGAAGCAGTTGCCCGACAAGCCTCTTCTATTTACCAAAGCCTACCTTGAAAATAATACCCTGGCCGATGCCGTGCGATGTTATATGCATGAATTATTCGGGCAATATGGCTTGATTAGTATCGATGCCGATCACGCGGATCTGAAACGCCACTTCCTCCCCGTCGTCAGACAGGAACTTACCCAATCGATTTCCGAAAAGCTGGTTACTACTACCACCACGAAACTGAATTCCCAAGGCTATCATACGCCCCTCCATGCTCGGGAAATCAACCTTTTTTATCTCGAAAACGATGTACGTGAGCGAATTACAAAAGAAGGCGATCTTTTCAAAGTGTTGAACACGGAGTTGTCTTTCACTCAATCTGAGATCCTTGATCTATCCGAAAAACATCCGGAATATTTCAGTCCGAATGTGATTTTAAGACCATTATATGAAGAAATTATTCTGCCGAATCTCGCGTATATAGGCGGACCGTCAGAGGTTCCTTACTGGATGCAGTTGAAAGGTGTTTTTGACCATTTCCAAGTCCCGTTCCCGATGCTGATGCCGAGGAATTTTGCATTGTACATCACGGGACATCAATGCAAAAAAGCTAAAAAACTGAATATCGATTATAAAGATCTTTTCCTCGATGAGGTCGCGCTCCGCAAAACGTTTATTGAGAGAAATACAACCCATTTACTGAGCCTGGACGAACAAAAAGAAGCATTCAATGCGATTTTTGAAGCTATCTTGGAAAAAGCCAGTGCGGTGGATCAAACCATGGAAGGAGCAGTAAAAGCGGAACAAACCAGGCTTCTGAATTCTTTAAAACACCTCGAAAAACGCATTGTGAAAGCCGAGGAACGTAATCATGAGTCCGAAATCGAGCAACTGCTGGGGCTTAAAAACAAATTGTTCCCGAACGGAATCGCCCAGGAACGTTATGATAACTTCTTGAATTTTTACATCAATGATCCCGGCTTTATTCAACGACTTTTCGACACGTTTGATCCGCTGGATTTCAAGTATAATGTACTTCTTGAAAAGTGAGATGAACCTAATCTTTGAGTTTCACATCCCCGAAACGCGAATTGACCGTGATTTTAGTGCCTGAGCCGGTTCCGATTTTTCCCTGGTACTGCTTCGATTTATAGGATTTACTATCCTTCGCCGGTTGCACGGAAAAATTCACATTGCTCGTTGGATAGCTGAAATTCCCGTAACTCACCGTAACATCGAACTGATTGGCCTCGGCCGGCAAGATCACAGAGGAATAAGAAGCCTCAATATCAATGTTTTGCGCAGAGTTTGTCAGTTCATTTATTTTGAAATTCCCCGAGTAATTCAGTTTTATTTTCCCGGAGCCACGGATGGTACCGATTTGTGTACCGGAATAATCAATATCCGCATCCAGATCAATTACATCCCCAATTCGCAGCTCTCCGAATTTATTACTTATCAGAATCTGTTTTCCCAAATCGAGTTTCAGGTTCGAGTACTGACATTCTAATCTGCCGCCATCCATTCTTCCGATTTTTGCAGTACAAAACTGAAGATCAATCTTGTTATCCGCATTATCCAGGAAATTTGCCACAAAATTCCCATGCTTCGAATTGATCGTCAGCGGCGCGTGGAAGGAAGGAATATCCGTATCGCCAAACTCATTTCGCACGATGAGCGCATTTTCTTTCGGCATATAAACCGTGTAGTCGATCTGGATGAAGTTCTTCTCTCCTTTCCGGTTACTCCACGTATTTCCAAATTGCTTCCTGTCAATGTGTGTGGTCAGGTTAATCTGGTTTTTCACCCGTTTTTCCTCGATATTGACTGCGCCGAGATATTCGGAAGCACGTCCATCTGACGGAGCATTTGCGGTAATAATGATCTCAACCTTGATTTCTTCTTTGCTCCATAGATTAATCTTGACCTGCCCAAACTGGTTGTTTACCATCAGCAAATCGTTGTTTTTCACATCGAAAACCTTCACAATATTTCTTCGTTTTTCGATGAGCCCCTTTTGTTCAGGATCCGGGCCAGCTGCCAGCGCGGCGTGGGTCAGAACGACCGCCAGGCTAAATAACAGGTGCGTTATTATTGCTTTCTTTATCGGTATCATCTTTTACTTTATTAAACCGTTGCAAAATATCTAATTGTTGGTTGAGCAAATCAACCTGCCATTGTAGGTTCTGGATCATGGCTTCCAGTAATGCCTCCTGATTGGGGGCATTCGATAAGCTGGACCGTAGGTTACGGTAACTTACTTCCAGACTTTCCAGATCAGCCGAGAATTCTTTATAAAGCTCCGGATTGTTCCGGGCGAGCTTGATGATCTCCTCTCGTTTCTGATCAATTGCAACATTATACTGATTGAACTCCCGGGCATAGGTAGGAACTTTCAATGCCACGCGCGGATCACGGGTGATACCGTATTCGTTATTGAGATAAACCAAAAACCCGATTCCAAGAGCAAGAAATACCCCGGCAGCAATGCGCCAGTCGAAATAGTGATTACTTAACCGCCTAATTTTTTTTTTGGACTTTTCTGGAACTATCGGAATTTCATTATGTAACTGGCTCTCAATTTGGTTCCATAAAGAATCCTGCGGTAAGAAAGTATCAAATCCATCCCTGTTATCTCGCACAAACCGCTCCAATCGATCTTTTTTATCAGAAGAATTTTTCATAGATTCATTAACTTGTCATGTGTAAATAATTTTTTCAAATCCGTATAAATTTAGATAACTGAATAACTTCTGCTTTGTAATGTCATTGGTTGTCAGATATTGTCATTTGTAGTCATTCATTGTTTTTAGACTTCCTACTATCAATGACAACTAATGACCTCAATGACCATTTCCACTAAAATCACCTCCCCAGCATCTCCGTCAATTTCCTTTTCGCCCTCATATATTGTGTCCGGGAAGTCGTTTCGCTGATTCCCAGCACCTCTCCGATCTCTTCATGGTCGTAACCTTCGAACAGATAAAGACTTAAAACAACTCTGTAACCATCCGGCAACTTCTGAACTGCATTACGAACGCGTTCTACTTCCAATGTAGTATCACTCTCGTCCAGTCCAAACGAATCCTCATTCCTTTCGCTCCTTTCCAGCGTTTCCTCGAATTCGTCGATTTCCACCCATTTCACTTTCCGGCTTCGCATGTGGTTGATCGCCTTATTAACAACAATCTGCTTCAGCCAGGCGCCAAATGTCGATTGCTGCCGGAATTGGTGCAGGTTTGTGAATGCATCCACAAAAGCCTCCTGCAAAGCATCTTCCGCCTCACCCATGTGGTTTAATATCCGCATGCAAATGTTGAACATGGCTTTCGAGTAATGTTTGTATAACTCGTACTGCGCCTTGCGCTCACCAAGTTTACAACGCTCCACCAGTTCGACATGCCGGTCGGGATAGATTTGTGTTTTCAAGCAGAAGGTTTAGATTTTGAACGTTCTGAATTAAAGACAATAGAGAGAAGTACATGTTGCATCCTGCCGGAGTTATTTTTCAAAACAAAGACAACCCGAACAAAGGCGCATCTTACATTGTTCTTAAAAAAGGCTCGTATCTCTTTGAATATTGGTATTAAAATAGCCTATTTTGTTAATTGCAATCTACCATTTTAGTTCATGAAAACGTTTAACATACCTGATTTTTACCGGAGCCGGATCATCACCCCGATCAAGGAATTCCGTCGTAAAAACGATAAGCTGAAACGTGACTATGCGCCTACTTTGCTGGATTTCGGGCCGGTGCAGTTTCTCATTGCCCGCCATTTCGGGTTTTGTTATGGGGTTGAAAATGCCATTGATATCGCCTACAAAGCAATCGCCGAAAACCCCGACAAACGTATTTTTCTGCTGAGTGAAATGATCCATAATCCGGATGTAAACCGCGATCTGACCGACCGTGGCGTGCGTTTCATTATGGATACAAAAGGAAATCAGTTAATTGACTGGCAGGAACTTACTACCGAAGATATTGTCATTGTCCCCGCATTTGGAACAACGGTTGAAAACCAGAACAAGCTGACAGAGCTTGGCATCAACTCATACGTTTACGATACCACTTGTCCATTTGTAGAAAAAGTCTGGAACCGGGCTGCACAGATTGGCGAGAAGGATTATACGATCATTGTTCACGGAAAACCGAATCACGAAGAAACCCGCGCCACTTTTTCACACAGTAAGGAAAATGCGCCGACCGTTGTGGTTGAAAATATAATACAGGCTGAGCAGCTCGCCAGGTACATCGTCGGTTCGGTGCCAGCCAGCCAGTTTTTTGCAGAGTTTCAGGGACAGTATTCAAATGGTTTTGATCCTGAAAAGGATTTAAAACGAATCGGCGTTGTCAACCAGACTACCATGCTGGCATCTGACACACAAGGAATTGCAGATTATTTGAAAAATATCATGGTCCGGCATTACGGACTTCGACCCGAGCAGGTGGAAACTCATTTTGCCAATACGCGGGATACATTATGTTATGCTACTAATGACAATCAGGATGCAACGTATGCGTTGCTGACGCACGAGGCGGATCTGGTGATCGTCGCGGGTGGATATAACAGTTCCAATACCTCGCATTTGGTAGAACTTTGCGAGCATAAATTTCCGACTTACTTCATTGAATCGGTAAACAAAATACTGGACAAGCAGCTGATCCGGCATTTCAATATGCATTCAAAAGAAGAAGTGGTTACTGAAAATTACCTGCCTGAAACGCGTCCGGCCCGCATTATGCTTACTTGCGGCGCATCTTGCCCCGACGCCGTCGTGGAAGCAATTCTTCTCCGGCTCGTTTCTTTTTTTGAAGGTGCAAAACCCATTGACGAAATCATGCAAGCATTTTAATCGAGGCACCGGAAAATATGAAATCTCACCTTTGGCTCATTTGAATGGATTAATCGGATTGAATTAACTTATAAAGTTTAAATTAGACGGATGGTTTTTTGTTATAAAAATCATCCGTTTTTTTATATCCAGACTTTATGAAAAAGATCTCCTCTCTCCCGATTTTTGTTCTCTTTTTTTTCTCAGTAATACTAGACAGCTGTTCCTCATTAAACGAAATTCGAATTGCAGGAACCAACTTCACAAACGAGATCAGCCAGTCGCAAAACCTGATTTTTACATTCAATAAAGATCTTGTTGATAAAAGTCGTCTGGACGATTGGGATTCCACACAATATGTGCAGTTTGAGCCCGCTGTAAAAGGAAAATTCAAATGGACAGCCGCGAATGAGCTTGTTTTTTCACCTGTCGCAGGTTTCAATCCCGCCACTGCATATAAAGCCCGGCTCACTAATCTGCTGACAGAAAAGTCGGGAAAGGAAACCAAATACGATATCAGCAAAGAACCCATTGATTTTCATACACCATACCTGCAACTTTCGAAAACGGAAAGCTGGTGGACGATCTCCCGGGAAAGCGAAAAGCAGGAAGCAAGATTGAAGTTGATTTTCAACTACCCGGTAAATAGCCAGAACGCCTCCGAAAAATTGAAAGTTACGATTGCAGGCAAGTCACAGGATTACCGCATTTTGCCCTCTTCCGACGACAAGTCGCTGACACTCGCATTGGCGAATACAGGTCCGGGTGACAATAATGCGGTACCCATCGATATTACCATCGAAAAAGGCATTCAAATCACAAATACTTCGCTGAAAAGCCAGGAAGTACTCACCAATACCGCGAGTTTACCTTCCCCGCTGCATTTGGAAATCGTTGACATTCAGACCGGTTTCGAAAACAATGCTGGCTATGCAAAAGTCATTACCACACAAGAACTTGACAGTAAGAGTATTGCGACCGGTTTTAGTTTCAGTCCGGATACCACAGTTCAGACACAGGCTATTGAGAATGGGTTCATTATTCGTGGCGAATTCAATGAGACGGATACATATACATTATTGGTTAACAAAACGTTACGCGGGGTTTTGGGTAAAACACTGGAAGAAGAAACATCGCGCGACCTGTTTTTTGGGAAAATGCCTGCAGCCATTTCATTTGCCAACAAAAAGGCATTGTATATTTCTACCAAAAGTGCTAAAAATGTAGGCGTCCAAATCGTAAACGTGCCGAAAGTTCAGGTACGTATTTCCAAAGTTTACGCAAATAACATCCTGGGTTTCATCCGGAACAACCGCTGGGAAGACTATGGTTACGTCGGCGAGGAATGGCAGCGTATGAACAGCTTCAATTACAGCGACGATCCGGATGGGAATTTTAGTGATGTATTGGTGGATAAAACCGTTGACACGGAAAACCTTCCAAAAAGTAAAGGAACATCGGCCCTCAATATCGCATTACCCGACGATAATGGCCGTCGCGGCGTTTATCTGGTTTCCGTAAATTCCAAAGAAGAAGCTTATATGGGCGCAACCAAGCTGGTTTCCATTTCGGATATCGGGCTGATCGCCAAACAAGGAAAAGACGAAATCTGGGTTTTCGCCAATTCAATCAAAACAAATGAGCCACTAGCTAATCTTGAAATCACGCTCGTAAGTTCTAATAACCAGACGGTTCATACCATTACCACCGATGGAAAAGGAATTGCGCACGCGGACAAACTGGATGAAAAAGCACCGGGTTTTAAGATCGCGATGATCACGGCGAGTGATAAAGAAGATTTTAACTTCCTGATCCTTAACGACACGCAAGTCGAGACCTCGCGTTTTGAGGTGGAAGGATTGCGGGACAACAGTTCTGGTTTGCAGGCATTTATTTATGGTCAGAGAGACATTTACCGTCCAGGCGAAACCATGTATTTCAATACCGTGCTACGTACCAATAATTGGCAAAGTGCTTCCAGGATTCCATTAAAAATCCGATTACTAACGCCTAATGGACGTGAGTACCGTACCTGGCGGAAAACAACCAACGAACAAGGTGCGGTAGAAACGCAAATTCAGATCGATGCAGCTTCATTAACAGGCAGTTATGTACTGGAAGTGTATAATGCGAACGATGTTTTGCTGGCTTCGCAGGGAGTAAGTGTGGAAGAATTTATGCCCGACCGCATTAAGGTGGATTTAAGCGGTGCCGCCACCGAATATAACTCTGGCGGCAACATTTCCCTCACTGCGACCGCCGTCAATTTGTTCGGACCGCCAGCGACAAACCGTACCTATGAGATGGAATCCCAATTAAAAAGAAAGGGATTTAATACAAAACAATTCCCCGAATTCACATTCGATATTCCGGCAGAAACGACTTTTGAGAGAGAAACCCGGGAAGGTGTGACCAATGAGCAGGGCCAGGCAAATGAAAAATTTGTGTTAGCCCCTGGCCTGAAAGACATTGGCGTTCTTGAAGGCAAGATTTACGTGACCGTTTTCGACGAGAATGGTCGACCGGTTAACCGTCTGCAAAAGTTTGACGTTTACACACAACCCACATTCTATGGCATTCGCCTGCCCGACACCTATGTTGGCGTAAATGCACCCGTTCCCATTGAACTGATCGGGGTTAATCGGAAAGGGATTTTACAAAACGGTACCTCGGCCAGCATTGAAGTAGTCCGCATTGAATATCAGACGGTTGTCGAGAAAAGGTACGAACGTTTGCAGTACACTTCCAAAAAGCGAGAAAAGACGGTTTATTCAAACACATTACCATTAAAAGGCGGGCGTAATGAAGTGAAATATGTCCCTACCGTTTCGGGAGAGTACGAGATCAGGGTTCGCAGGCCGGGCGCAACGCATTATTCCATTGCCCGATTTTATGCTTATGGATATGGGTATACGCAATATTCGTCTTTCGAAGTCAGCAATGAGGGCCGGGTTTTAATGGAAACGGATAAGGCTAAATATAAGGTTGGAGAGTCAGCCACTGTTTTATTCAAAACACCCTTTGACGGGAGGTTGCTGGTGACGGTAGAGCGAAACAACGTTTTGGAACAACACATCCTTACAACTGAGAAAAAGGCTGCCGAACTGAAGCTGGAAATGAAGGAAGCACATTTACCCAATGTGTTTGTCACCGCCACTTTGATACGCACATTGGAAGCCTCGGATATGCCGCTCACAGTGGCCCACGGATTTACACCCATTTTTGTGGAAGAGCCAGACCGCAAATTACTGGTTAACATTACGGCAATCGAAAAATCACGCTCGAAAACAAAGCAACAGATTAAGATTAAAACAGAGCCGAATACACAAGTTACGCTTGCCGTGGTCGACGAAGGGATTTTGCAGATCAAGAATTCAAAAACGCCGGACATTCATGGGCATTTTTATCAGAAACGCGCATTGGAAGTTACCAGTCACGATTTATATGCACAATTGTTTCCTGAACTAAGTATTACCGGTTCATCCAGTTTTGGCGGTGATGGCTATGATCTGGAAAGACGCATTAATCCGCTGAGCAATGGCCGGACTGAATTAGTCTCGTTCTGGAGTGGGGTTCTTACAACAAATGGAAACGGCGAGGCCACCTTTGAAGTCAGCATTCCGCAATTCAGCGGCGATCTCAGGATGATGGCCGTCGCATATAAAGACAATGCATTTGGCTCAGCGACCCGTAATATGAAAGTAGCCGATCCGGTTGTGATCAGCGCCGCAATTCCCCGGTTCCTCAGTCCGGGCGACGATCTGAACTTGCCTGTGAATATCAGTAACACGCAAAATGTAGCAACCGAAGCTACGGTTTCCCTGAAACTCAATGGCCCTCTCGTTTCCGGCGCGATGCCCGTAACTCAGAAAATAATGATTCCGGCTGGAAAAGAAATGCGGGCTGTATTTTCGGTTAAAGCGCAGCAGGCCATTGGGTTAGGCAAAATCACCGTTCAGGTAAATGCATTTAAAGAGACATTTGTAAACCAGACTGACATTACCATCCGGCCGGCATCGCCACTTTTAAAAACCAGTGCTTCCGGATTAATAGCGGGTGAAAAATCAGGACTTATCGATCTGACTTCCTCATTTATTCCGGCAACTACGCGGAGCCAGGTTGTGCTCAGTCGGTCACCGCTGGTTCAGGGAGGTGGCAAAGCACTTTCTACCTTGCTCGGATATCCATATGGATGCCTCGAACAAACCATTTCAAAAGCATTTCCTCAGATCTATTTTGCTGATCTAATCAAGGCAATGGCGGCCCCCATTTATACAGTTAAAACGGGCGAAAGCGATTTTAATCCGATGACCAATGTTCAACTGGCGATCCGGAAAGTGGAAGCCCAGCAACTTTTCAACGGCGGAATGACGATGTGGCCTGGCGGTACCGAGGATGACTGGTGGGCGACGGCGTATGCTGTTCATTTTCTCGAAGAAGGGAGACGGGCCGGGTTTGAAATCAATGAAAAAACAATGAGCAAGGCTGTCGATTACCTCACTGCGCAAACGGGTACGATGGCCAACCGCGAGGTGGTTCTGGCAACGGCGGGTACTGGCTTGCAATATGAGACTCAACCAACGCCAGGCACGCAGGTAAGGAAATCGGTGGCCCGACGCGAAGCCATTTACTCGCTTTACGTACTCGCATTAACGGGACATCCAAACCGGTCATCGATGAATTATTACAAGCAAAATCCGGGTTTGCTTACCACGGATTCGAAGTATTTGCTGGCGGCTGCATTCCAACTGACGGGTGATGCCAGAAGTTTTGCCGCATTGGTCCCGAAAGCCTACAATCCCGAAAACAGTTCGAGTTACATTGACAATAGTTACTCGTCTCCATTGCGCAATGTTTCGCTGGTTCTCAATACGTTACTAGAAAGTGATCCCGGAAATCCTCAGATCCCGATCCTCGCCAGACAATTATCAAAAGCTATTAATTCCACATCTTATCTGAATACGCAGGAAGCTGCATTCAGCGTACTGGCTTTGGGTAAAATCGCCAAGAAAACCTCCGGCTCCACAGTAACTGCCACCGTTTCTGCAAATGGAAAACCGCTGCCAGCTTTCACAGGTAAGGAAATGAAACTATCCAAAGGAATTGTCAACCAGAAACTAACCGTCAAAACGAGTGGCAAAGGCGACCTTTACTGGTTCTCTCAGTCCGAGGGAATGTCGGCGACCGGCGCCTATGTTGAAGAAGATAACGGTTTAAGCATACGCCGGCAGTTTTTGACACGAAACGGAGCCCCGGTTGAAGCTTTTCACCAAAACGATTTGGTGATCGTAAAACTCACATTATCAAGCATAAATGGTTTACCGATTGACAATGTAGTGGTAACAGACTTACTGCCCGCCGGTTTTGAAATTGAGAATCCAAGGGTAACCGAGCCTAGAGATATGCCGTGGATCAAGAATGCTGCCACTCCGGAATATTATGATATCCGCGATGACAGGATCCATTTCTTCACCACAGCCAACAAAATAGAAAAGACATTCTATTACCAGGTACGGATCGTTTCGAAAGGCACATTCACAGTGGGCCCGGCAGCTGCCGATGCCATGTACCAAGGTGAATACCGCAGTTACTCGGGAGGAGGAAAAGTAGTTGTCGAGTAAGTTTTTTAAAAAGAAAAACCCCGAAGAATCAACCCCGCCACGATGGCTCCTGCAATGGGGGCCACGACGGGAATCCAGCCGTAGCTCCAATCGGAACTGCCTTTATTCGGAATTGGGAGAATTGCATGTGCGATCCTGGGTCCGAGATCGCGAACGGGGTTGATTGCATAACCAGTGGTCCCGCCAAGTGACAAACCAATGCTCCATACCAGCATACCCACCAGGTAAGGTGCTACTCCCGATGGAATTCCGCCTTTTTCAGGATCAGAAGTTCCCGCATAGCCGATTGCGACAACTCCCACGATCAATACAAGGGTAGCAATAAATTCGCTCAGAAAATTAGGCCCGGTTGCTCTCACAGCCGGATCCGTCGCAAAGCATGCCAGCTTGGCGCCACCCTCTTCCGTCGCCTTCCAATGTGGAAAATATTGAAGCCAGACCAAAATCGCGCCCAGAAATGCGCCGATCAGCTGGGCCGGAATGTAACTCGCCACATTGCTGTAATCATTTCGCAAAACGGCCAGGCCAACCGTTACGGCAGGATTTAAATGCGCAGCTGCACTGCCAAATGCATTCGCAGTGAAAATTCCGATCATTACCGCAAAACCCCAGCCCGCGGTGATCACGATCCAGCCGCCACTTTCGCCTTTGGTTTTTTTAAGTACAACATTGGCGACTACGCCATTACCCAGCAAAATGAGCATCATTGTTCCTACTAATTCTCCGATAAAAGGGGAAGGCTGCATGTGATATAAATGGATTGAATGCGCGAATATGCGATTAGTTTTATAAAATCTGTCGCAAATACCAAAAAGAATATTTCATGCTGTTTATACCATTTTGGGACGATGAATTCTACTAACTTTACCTGATAATCAATTTTGAGTATTGAAAATCATGTCTTTAAATCAACTTACGGCGATCTCTCCCGTCGATGGCCGTTATTACAAACAAGTATCTGAGCTCTCGGCTTATTTTTCTGAATATGCCCTGATTTATTACAGAGTATACGTTGAAATCGAATATTTCATAGCACTCTGCGAGATTCCTCTGCCTCAACTATCCGAATTTGATAAGAAGAAATATGCGTTACTACGGAAGATCTATGAGGATTTTAGCGAGCAGGACGCATTGCATATTAAGGATATCGAAAAAGTGACCAACCACGATGTAAAGGCGGTTGAGTATTTTATTAAAGAACAATTCGAAAAGCTGGAAATTGAGTCTTATCAGGAATTTATCCATTTCGGCCTTACTTCGCAGGATATCAACAATACGGCGATCCCGCTTTCATTGAGAGACGCGCTGGAACGTCAGATCAAACCGTTGTTCCGCCAGGTTCTTTTTGTGTTAAAAAGAATGTCGATTGAATGGAAAAATGTACCGATGCTCGCTTTCACACATGGACAACCCGCTTCACCGACACGGGTAGGAAAAGAATTCCTTGTTTTCGTTGAAAGATTGGAACGTCAGCTTGAAATGCTGGACAAGATTCCTCATTCTGCCAAATTTGGCGGCGCTACCGGCAATTTCAACGCGCACCACGCGGCTTACCCCAAACAAGACTGGATGGCTTTTGCAAACCGCTTTGTAGAAGGCCTAGGATTAAAGAGAAGCAAGCATACCACCCAGATTGAGCATTACGACAACCTCGCAGCGACATTTGACTGCCTAAAAAGGCTTAATACCATACTTACCGACTTGAACCGCGATATGTGGACTTACATATCAATGGGTTATTTCAAACAAAAGATCAAAGCAGGTGAAGTCGGTTCGTCGGCGATGCCGCACAAAGTGAACCCGATTGATTTCGAAAATTCGGAAGGAAACCTTGGTCTGGCGTCTGCTTTGTTTGAGCATTTTGCAGCAAAATTGCCCGTTTCACGTCTTCAACGCGACCTTACGGATTCAACTGTGCTCAGAAATATCGGGGTTCCCCTCGCGCATCTTGCCATCGCATTGAATTCGCTGATGAAGGGTTTGGGTAAGGTGGAATTAAATGGCGAAATGCTGAAATCCGAGCTGGAAGATAACTGGGCCGTTGTTTCGGAAGCAATCCAGACCATTTTGAGGCGTGAAAGTTATCCAAAACCATATGAAGCTTTAAAAGAACTGACGCGTACAAACGAAAAGATCACGCACGATTCGATTTCCAGATTCATCGAAACGCTCGACGTTTCCGAAAAAATACGCGAAGAACTACGCGCATTGACTCCATTCAGCTATTTAGGAGTTGTAGAAGATCACCTTTAGATTTTTCTGGTTAAAAAAAAAAGAGGAGACTGGCCAGTCTCCTCTTTTTTTTACCAATATCACCCGCACTTCGAAGAACCGCAATCTTTGCAGGTCAGGCAGCCTTCCTGATATAACAGGTTTGTAGAATTACAATTCTGGCATTTTTGCTTCGCAGCTTCCGTTCCATCCGGGATATACCGTTTCAATGCGCGTGCAACCCCGGCTTTCCAGGTATTGATCGCTTCGTCCAGTTGCAGGCTGCTGATCAAATCCACCACTTTTTCAATCGCCATACCGTGACGTAATGTGCTGGAAATCAACTTCGCATAATTCCAATATTCCGGATTGAATTTGTAAGACAATCCTTCAATGGTCGTCTTGTAACCGCGTGGATTTTTGTATTGAAAATCATATCGCGAGCTTCCGTCCGCCTCGCGATTTTTGATGATCAAACCGTCATTAACCCATCTTGGAATCAAAATACCGTCTTCATCGTCGGCAAACCCGGTGAAGATTTCATACGGCCGGCCATCGATGCAACCGATGAATGCAATCCATTTGTCTTTCTTATTTTGAAAACGGACTACATCGGCTTCTAAGATCTGGGGTCTTTCCGTTGGGAATGGAGTAAGCCCGTCGGCAGTGGTTTCTTCCTTCTTTTCAGTATTGGCAATCAAAACGCCCGATCTGGAACCATCTCGATAAACCGTAACTCCCTTACATCCAGCCTTCCACGCTTCCATATAACATTCGCCGACTAACTCTTCGGTCACATCATTCGGCATATTAATGGTCACACTGATCGAATGGTCTACCCATTTCTGGATCGCGCCCTGCATTTTTACCTTTTTCAAATAGTCAACATCATTCGAAGTTGCTTTGTAGTAAGGCGACTTTTTGACAAGATCATCCAGCTCTTTTTGAGAGTAATTCTTTGTGAGATCGTGCCCATTCACCTCCATCCATTCCTTGAAACGATGGTGAAAAACCACATATTCCTCCCACGAATCGCCGACTTCATCCACAAAATCGACGCGGACATCCTTGTCATTTGGATTAACCTTTCGTCTTCTTTTATAAACCGGCAAAAATACCGGCTCGATACCCGACGTAGTTTGTGACATCAGGCTTGTAGTACCAGTCGGTGCGATGGTCAGCAATGCAATATTACGTCTGCCGTATTCCAGCATTTCATAATACAATTGCGCATCCGCCTCTTTCAAACGGAGAATAAATGGATTGTTTTTCTCTCTTTCCGAATCAAAAATGGAAAATGCACCTCGTTCCTTTGCCGTATGTACCGAGCCGCGATATGCCTCCAATGCAACGGTTTTGTGGATTTCAACGGCGAATTCATTTCCTTCATCACTTCCATAACGCAAGCCCAGCGCCGCCAGCATATCACCTTCTGCGGTAATGCCGATACCCGTTCTCCTGCCTTCTCTCGCCTTCGTTTGAATGTTCAGCCAAAGGTTTTTCTCCACTCTTTTCACTTCCTCGTCTTCCGGATCAGCAATGATTTTCTGAAGAATCCCGTCAATTTTTTCGAGTTCAAGATCGATGATATCGTCCATCATCCGTTGGGCGGCTGCTATATGCTTTTTAAATAATGCCCAGTTAAATGTCGCTTTTTTCGTGAATGCGTCATCCACATACGAAAACAGATTGATCGCCAGCAACCGGCACGAATCGTACGGACAAAGTGGTATTTCGCCGCAAGGGTTTGTAGAAACTGTTTCATAACCCAGGTCCGAGTAGCAATCCGGCACAGACTCGCGGATAATGGTATCCCAGAACAAGATTCCAGGCTCCGCCGATCGCCACGCATTATGGACGATCTTTTTCCAAAGCGTAGTCGCGTCGATTTCTTTCAAATGCGATGGATTGGCGCTCTTGATCGGATATTGTTGTTTGTAAACACTTTTAGAATCGACCGCCTTCATGAATTCGTCATCGATCCGCACCGAGACATTGGCGCCGGTCACTTTGCCCTGCTCCATTTTGGCATCGATAAAATCCTCAGAATCAGGATGCCGGATCGCCACAGAAAGCATTAACGCACCCCGGCGACCATCCTGGGCTACCTCTCTGGTGGAATTTGAAAACCGCTCCATGAATGGCACAATGCCTGTAGAAGTCAATGCAGAATTTTTAACCGGAGAACCTTTTGGACGGATGTGGGATAAATCATGCCCCACGCCGCCGCGACGTTTCATTAACTGCACTTGCTCCTGGTCAATCTTCATAATGCCTCCATATGAATCGGAAGCACCATTATTACCAATTACAAAGCAATTGGACAGCGAAGCGATCTGGTAGGGATTACCAATCCCGGTCATCGGGCTTCCCTGCGGAATGATATATTTAAAATCCTTGATCAGATCGAAGATTTCAGTTTCACTCAGTGGATTCGGATATAACTTTTCGATCCTCGCAATTTCACTGGCGATCCTTTTGTGCATATCGTTTGGAGTAGCTTCATAAATCGCTCCGTAGGAGTCTTTTAAAGCATATTTATTCACCCAAACACGGGCTGCAAGATCATCGCCTTTGAAGTATTCGAGAGACGCCTGGTAGGCTTCATCCGTCGTGTAGGTACGTGCGGATTGGGAAGATTTTATGGTTTCCATTGGTGAGTATATGGGGGAATCTTTCGTGATGTATGAAGACTGTAAATGTACAGAATTTTATACAAGCGGCATGTATAAGTTTAAAATGTTAACAAAAAATATTATTTATATTTCTCAATATCAGGATGTTAGTTTTTAATTTAGATACAAAAGTTTACAAATTTTTGATTTTCAAAGCTTTGGAATATAAACTATAAAAACAAAAAAACCGGCTCAATGCGAACCGGTTTTTAATTACTATGACGAAATTTAATTTATAAGTCTGTCTTAATAACCGTACGTTCAAGAAGTTCCGGCCACTCTTTCAATTCAGGAATTCCAGGTTTGCGTTTACCAAAAAACTGGTTGAACATCACACCTTCTTTATCAATCAGCTCAATGCCTGTCACGATTCCATCCTCGGTCGGTTTTCTCACAATCCAAGCCTCATCGATGGCGTCTTCCCGCAAATGCAGGTTAAATTCAGGATCCATAATATTCAGCCAGGGACCCATTACAAAAATCTTTTTGATCGGGCCGGTGTGGATCTGAATACAATTTTGATTTGAAACAAAAACCATGATCGGAAGCCCGGTTTCTGAAACCGCTTCAAATACCAGTTTCATACTTTCAGGCTTGATCCGGTATGCATAACCCTCGGGAGCGTGACGCAATGCCTGCTTTCTGCTGAGCTTATACTTCCGAAGTAATGTAAAAAAGTCGTGCGTATCCTTCAATCCGAGCCACTCGGCCTGAAATGCAGGAACATCTATCTCAACCTCTGCATTGGGTTCCGCAGCCTTTTCCGTTTTCTCGGTAATATTTAGCTTAACATTCTGATCAGCAGCCAGATATTTAGCTACAAGTGCATCGTAAGCTTCTTTACTACTTTTCTCGGTCAGATAGATCTTATGTGCAGCTTCCCCAAAACTGTTGAAAAACTGCAGACTATGGCGATCGTTTTCAGAAACTGCAAAACCGAATTTCCAGTCCCCCAAAAACAAACGAAGGTCGATATCCTCTCCCAGCACAAGGCCAACGTGGTTATTGAACGAGATTTTTTCATACACGCCTTTGCGTTCATGCACCACGTGATCGTTACGGGTAAGTGCCATTACGTGGCCCAGTGAACCCATTTCCTTCATTAATTCACGAAAATCTCCTTCGAGCAAGGATACGTTTTCTCCCAATCCGGTCGCGAGAAGTTCTGCTTCGGTTGTGCCCAGTTCGTTGGCAGCATCACGTATTCTTGTTTTTGGATTCGCAAGCCTGAACTCGGCCCAACGCTCTTTTAATTCAGTTCCGTCAGGTGAAAGGGTTGATCTCATTTCTATCTTATTTAATGGTAAAACTCAGTTTTATGAAAGTGTCAGCAAGGCTGGATTTACATCTGGCACAATGATCGGAAAGTCGATACCGTCGGGTTGGATTATTTGTACAGGCAATCCAAATCCGGCTTTTATAGCGTTTTCCGTCAAAACTTCGTCGGGCGCTCCTATGCCGTAGCTCCGGCCATCTTTTAGCATTAGTACTTTGTCGGCATACTGCAAAGCCTGATTCAGATCGTGTACAACGGCGATCACCGCGAATCCGCCTTTGGTTAACTCTTTGGCCAAATGGAATGTTTCGAACTGGTGAAGCAGGTCCATTCCGGTTGTAGGTTCGTCCAGAAGCAGCAACCCGTTTTCCACCTCCCAGATCTGCGCCAGTGCACGCGCCACCTGCACACGCTGCTGCTCACCGCCGGAGAGTGTGGGATATAACCGGCTTTTCAACTTCCCGATCCCTACCTTTTTCAGGCATACATCCACAATCGCCAGATCGCGCTGCTCAGGTTCGGAATCGTAGAATGGATAACGTCCCATTAAAACAATTTCCTGGACGGTAAACGACAACGAAATAGTGTTTTGCTGAGAAAGAACCGCTCTTTTGCGGGCAAGTTCTTTCAATTTATAGTTTTTTAAATCCCTGCCCAAAAAGTCAACATGACCGGAAGTTGGGGTTAACTCAGACGATAACAGCTTGATTAACGTAGACTTACCTGCGCCATTCGCACCCACCACCGCCCAAAACTCTCCGGATTTCACTGCGAAGCTTACATCCTCCAACAGTTTACGTCCTCTGACTTCAAATCCCACCCGACGAACTTCTATCATAGCCTTTTCCGTTTTTGCTCCCAGAGAATGTAAATGAAGAAAGGTGTTCCAAGTAAAGAAGTAAGGATCCCGATCGGCATTTCCGTAGGCGCCACGATGGTCCTGGATAACGTATCCGCCAGAGTCAGCACGATGGCGCCCGCCAGGGCCGAACCAACGATCAGCGTTTTATGATTAGGCCCAAATGTGGTGCGTATAATGTGCGGCACTACAAGTCCGACGAAACCAATTGTTCCGGCGACTGCAACCGAGGCCCCGACACCCATTGTCGCCAGAATGATTACTTTTTGTTTCAAAACTTTCATATTCACCCCTAAACTGGCAGCCTGACTTTCGCCTAAAACCAACAGATTCAGTGCTTTGGAAAGATAGGGCATGAATAAAACCGAAACCATTACGAATGGGGCCACTGCCAAAACCGACGTCCACGTTGCGCCGCCCAGACTCCCCAGGTTCCAGAAGGTAATACTCCGGAGTTGCTGGTCATCAGCCAGGTAAGTCATCAGCCCGGTCACTGCGCCGACAAACGCATTTATAGCGATCCCGCACAAAAGCAGCGTAGTAATGCCTCCGTCCCCGGTAATTTTCGATAATTGATATACAAAAAAAGTCGTGACTGCGGCACCGATAAATGAAACAAATGAAATGCTGTAAACCCCAGCGAGTTCATTCAGCATTCCAAAATATTTAACGTTGAGCATTAATACGAAAACAGCGAAAAGCGACGCCCCGGAAGTGACTCCAATTAATGTAGAATCGGCGATCGGGTTTCTGAAAAGTCCCTGAAGTGATGCCCCGGCAATCCCCAGGCCGGCACCGATCAGCACCGCCAGACAAACTCTCGGTAACCTGATCACCCAGAATACGATGGATTTTTGTTCGTCGACCGTTGTTGCGCTCACCAGCCCAAGCTTGTACCCGATAATCTCGCCAAACTCAGAAAGCGAAATGGACAATGCGCCGGTACACGCGGAAAAAACGACACAAATCATTAATAATGAGCTAAGTATCCAGACCATTTTACCCGTTGACGAAGGTAAAAACAGCCGCTCGGAAACGTTTTTAGCCTCAATATCTGTCTCGTTTTCTATTTCTGTCAGCATCGGTCAGTTTACTTTTTGTGAAAGCTCCAATGCTGCTTTGCCCAGTCTCGGCCCAAAACCGGTTAATAACTGACCGTCCATGGTGACGATCTTCCGGCTCTTTCCTGCATTTGTATTTGCAATACCCGGGACTTTTAACAGCCCGTCCATTCCTTCCAGACTTTCGAGCCCGCTTGAAAAAAGCACCAGTACATCCGGATTTGCAATAACCAGTGACTCAGCAGTTAACGGTTTGAAATCGGTAAATCCTTCCACGGCGTTCTTATGTCCGGCCAGCAGGAACATTTTATCCAGCGACGTTCCCGTTCCCGACACCATCAATGTCCCCGTTCCTCTCGCGTATATGAAAAGCAGCTTCTTAGGATTTCTGGGGGCCGGGATTTTTGTAAGATCTGACTGCAGGGTTTTGATAAGCTTTTCGGCCTGCGGTTTTGCATTAAAATAGGCACCAACCTCTCTGATCAGCTTTATCGCACCTTCTTTCGAATATTCATGCTTGAATTGTACCAGCTTTTTCCCTGCACTGCCCAGCTGCTTCACAACATTGGGAGTTAACATGCTCTGATCGGTATATACGATAATGTCGGGATTGAGTGTCAAAATCCCCTCGGCTGCAATGGTGCGATTGTGTCCGATTTTTGAGATTTTATCCAGTGATGCAGGATAGGTACTCGTCACATCCACACCAACGATCTGCTTTTCCAATCCCAAACCCACCAGAATTTCACTCAATGTCCCATTTGCCGAAACGATGCGCAAGACCTTATCGGCGCTAACCGTTCCACTGGTCAGACAAAACAGGATCAGAATGAAATGTCTCAAAGACGACTGCATTGCATGAGGGATTGATATTGTATTAATCAAAAACCGAGGTTAACGGCAAATATATGGCATTAATTTAGACCAAGTATAAATAGTTTAGAAAAATTTACTTTTCCGTCAGGAAAGTCCGGCGCCGGGCTTTTATTATTGTAAATTCATAAATTACCCCTTTACTATTCCTTTACCTTATCAGGCTGAAATTGAAAAAGTTATTTACCAACCTTACTTTCTGGGTACTTACTGCCATTACCTGCGGCGCACTTCTGGGCCATTATTATCCTGCCCAGGCTGTGGAAATGGAATTTTTGGGGAAAGGGTTTATTCAAATTGTCAAGCTTTTCATAAACCCGATCATTTTCCTGACCATCACAATGGGGATCATTGGTATGGGGGATTTGAAAAAAGTCGGCAAAGTTGGGGCGAAAGCCTTGCTCTATTTCGAAGTTGTAACTACCCTCGCACTCATTGTCGGAATAATCGTAGCCAACATCATCAGGCCGGGCGACGGTGTGGTAACCGGCAGTCTGCAAAAAGGCGACATTTCTGCTTATGCAAGTAAAGTGCAGGATTTTAGCTGGTTACAGTTTTTTCTGGACAACGTCACTTTGCAGGTGTTGCTGTTTTCGCTCGTTCTGGGGACGTTTTTAAGTAAATATTCAGGAAAAGATAAAGTCATTCACTGGCTTGAATTTTTTTCAAAATACGTTTTCCGCGCCTTGCATCTGGTTATGATCTTCGCACCGATCGGTGCATTCGGGGGAATGGCTTATACCATTGGAAAGTATGGTATTGATACTTTATTACCGCTCGCCAAACTCATGGGAACGGTATATGCGACGATGGCGGTCTTTATTTTCGGTGTGCTGGGGCTCATTCTTCGCACATGTAAGATCAATCTCTGGTCTTACCTCAAATACATTCGCGAGGAACTGCTGATCGTGCTCGGAACATCTTCCTCAGAGGCCGGATTGCCTTCTTTAATGGTAAAATTGGAACGAATGGGCTGTTCGAAACCCGTAGTAGGGCTGGTCGTACCAGCAGGCTATTCATTTAACCTCGACGGGACTACCATATACCTCTCGATGGCGACCATATTTCTGGCCCAGGTTTTCAATGTACACCTTACATTCGGGCAGATACTCTCATTGATCGGGATCTTAATGGTCACCTCAAAAGGCGCCGCGGGAGTAACGGGCAGCGGTTTTGTGGTTCTGGCTTCCACGCTCACGGCGATCAAAGTAATCCCGGTCGAGGGACTTGCGTTATTACTTGGCGTCGACCGGTTTATGTCGGAGGCCCGCGCGATTACCAACTTTATCGGAAACGGCGTGGCTACTATCTGGCTCGCCAACCATGAAAAAGAATTCGACCGTGATAAAATGATCTATGCATTTGCAAACGTGGATGAAACGGAAAGTGTGATTACGGATAATCTCACCGACGCCACGCAGCGACAAGAAACCAAATTTCAGGGTTAGCAATTTTTAGTACTTTTAAATGGTTGTTGAAACGACTTGCTTTAACTATGAACTATAAAAATTTCATTACATCTGATCATCGTGTGATGCTGGGCAAACCGGTGATAAAGGGTACGAGGCTACCCGTTGAGATGATTCTTCTAAAACTTGGCGAAGGTGCCTCCATGGAAGATTTGCGAATGATGTACCCGGATCTTAGTATAGAATCCATTCAGGCTATACTTCAATATGCCGCGGAATAACTCGCTTTTCGACCATTTTACAACGGTCAATATTAATAAGATTCGTTCGAGACCTTTTTTAAAATAATACCTTTCAGTTTATTACAAATTGCCTTTACAAAAATGACAGAACAAGAAACCATTCATATCCCGACGCGCTCGAAGAGAGCTTTTATTGGGGAAGAATTTGAGTTAAAAAAATGGGAAGATGTAGAGCCATTTTTTGAAAACCTGAAAAACAGAGAGATTAATTCCGCCGATGATCTGAGACAATGGTTTTCGGACCGCAGTGAAATCGAATCGTATTTATCAGAAAATTTCGCTTGGCGCTACATTCGTCAAACTTGCGACACCGCAAATCAGGGCCTGATCAACGCATTACAGTTTTTCATCACAGAAATTCAGCCAAAACTTGCCGAATATGGCAATGAACTGGATAAAAAGGTAGTCGACAATCCATTTCTCAGCGAACTTACCGATGCCGGATTTGCGATTACGCTGCGGGGAATGAAAAAGGCGATCGAGATTTTCCGTGATGAAAACATTCCGCTGATCACCGAAATGCAGACGGAAGAGCGCAAATACGGCGCAGTCGCCGGTGCAATGACGGTCACGCTCGATGGCGAGGAAATGACGTTGCAAAAAGCTGCAGACCGTCTCCAATCTACGGACAGAAACGTACGGGAAGAAGCCTGGCGCGCCATTGCAGGCCGTCGTTATGAAGATCATGAAAAGCTGGACGAGTTGATCAATAACCTGGTCAGACTTCGGGACAATGTTGGTCGAAATGCAGGTTTTGCCAACTATCGCGACTACATGTTTGCGGCAATGGGCCGGTTCGATTACACGGCGCAGGATTGTTTCGATTTTCATGCTTCGGTCAAAAAAGCGGTTGTCCCAATGCTGAGTAATGCGGCGGCTGAGCGGAAAGAGGCGTTGAAACTCGAACAGCTTCGCCCCTGGGATACCAAAGTAGATCCAAGTGGCCTGCCTCCATTGAAACCGTTTTCAACCGGCGAAGAACTGCTCGATAAAACCATCCGCTGCTTTACACGACTCGATCCGTTTTTGGGCGATTGCCTGCGGATCATGAAAACCATGAAGCATCTCGACCTGGAATCCAGGAAAGGAAAAGCGCCGGGAGGGTACAATTACCCGCTCGACGAAATTGGCGTTCCTTTCATTTTCATGAATGCAACTTCAAACCTCCGCGACATGGTCACCTTGCTTCACGAAGGAGGTCATGCGGTGCATTCGCTGGTAACCAGAGATTTAGCATTGAATTCGTTCAAACATACTCCATCCGAAGTTGCAGAATTGGCTTCCATGTCAATGGAACTGATCACCATGGATTTCTGGGATGAGTTTTTTGAAGATGAAAACGACCTGAAAAGAGCCAAGATCCAGCATTTGGAATCGATCCTGGAAACGCTTCCCTGGGTGGCGACGATCGATAAATTCCAACATTGGATGTACGATAATCCGCAACATACGCCTGAACAACGCACGGAAGCGTGGACGGGCATTTATGAGGAATTTACGGATTCAGTAATGGATTGGACTGGATTGGAGAACTTTAAAAAATACCTGTGGCAGCGCCAGCTTCATATTTACGAGGTGCCTTTTTATTATATTGAATACGGTATCGCGCAGCTTGGAGCGATCGGCGTTTGGAAAAACTACCGTGAAAATTCGGCCAAAGGTTTGAAAGGTTACCTGGATGCATTGAAACTGGGTTACACAGCCACAATCGGTGAAATTTACCAGGCTGCCAACATTTCTTTTGATTTTTCAGAACAGAACATTACAGAACTGATGCAGTTTGTGCATAACGAGTTGGCAGAGTTAAAAAAATAGGATTTCAATCTGCCAGTATTTGGTGGTTATGAAATTGGCGGTTATTTTTGCAGACAATCCTATGAACAATCAAGAAATGAAATTCAATAAAATAGTTGCGTTTGTTGCGTGTGTGGCTCTGCTTTCATCTTGTGATTACCAAAAATACAATCACATCGAGCAGAAGGATTTGAACCAAGGAAACGAGTACGTTTACGGCGTAAGCCCTGACTCTCTTCCCCGCCAGATGTCATACAAATATGACGCAAAACCTGAGCTGGAAACCCGTGTGAGTGACATCCGTGCGAAATTATATGGCGGTTCAACCAGTTCCGTTGTCAAACAATAAGACATCATTTAAGAAATAAACGAAGATATCCCTGTTCATCCGGGGATATCTTTTTTTTGAGATACCCCTCCCCACTGATTGAACAATTTCAATACCGTAGTACGGATATAATCCTTTTCCCTCGTATCCGTTCACTAACGCCGGTTGTGACAATTGAACATTTTTAATTTACTTTACGTATTCGAGGCAGGTGAAATCCATCTTTCAGAACAGAACAAGCAATTAAAAGTACACAACACATGAATATAGCTTTGGTAACCGGCTCGGCCGGACTGATAGGAAGCGAATCGGTTGCTTTCCTGGCCGACAAGTTTGATCTCGTCATTGGTATTGATAACAATCTTCGCGAATATTTCTTTGGCGCTGATGGGAATACAGAATGGAATAAGAACCGCATTGAAAGTGCATTCAACAATTACAAGCATTACTCTGCAGACATTCGCGAAGCCAGCCAGCTTGAACCGATATTCAAAGAGTACGGAAGCGACATTAAAATGATCGTTCACGCTGCTGCGCAACCAAGCCATGACTGGGCAGCTCGCGAGCCGTTTACCGATTTTGGCGTAAATGCGGTAGGTACGTTGAATATGCTCGAAATGACACGCTTGCATGCTCCTGAGGCTGTTTTCATCTTTACTTCTACTAATAAGGTTTACGGAGATAACCCTAATTACCTGCCGCTTATCGAGCTTGAAACCCGCTGGGAAATTGACGAAAGCCATCCTTATTTTATAAATGGCATCGACGAAAACCACAGCATCGACCATACAAAACACTCGATTTTCGGGGCTTCAAAAGTTGCTGCGGATATCATGGTACAAGAATATGGCCGGTATTTTGGAATGAAAACGGCGGTTTTCCGTGGTGGATGTTTGACTGGCCCGAACCATTCCGGCGCGCAGCTTCACGGTTTTCTTGCTTACCTGATGAAATGTGCGATCACTGGAAATCATTACACGATTTTCGGATATAAAGGCAAGCAGGTACGTGACAACATTCACAGCCACGACCTTGTAAATATGTTCTGGCATTTCTATCAAAATCCCCGTCCAGGCGAAGTTTACAATGCAGGCGGCGGACGTTTTGCAAACTGCTCGATGCTGGAAGCGATTGCATTGTGCGAGCAAATTACCGGAAACAAGCTTTCTTATTCATATTCTGACACAAACCGCGTCGGCGACCACATCTGGTATGTGAGCGATCTTACCAAATTTAAATCGCATTATCCGGACTGGAACTGGGAATATGGTCTGGTTGAGACACTGACTCAAATCCACGACGGTATCTCTTCGCGACTTGGAGTAAAAACGGCCTAATATCTTTTTGAATCTCCGAAGTGCGTATCTTCGGAGATTCTCAATTCTTATTCTCCCATGTCAGAAAATTTTGTCATTATTATTCCCCAATTCAACGACTGGGAGGCGTTGAATCTTCTGATACAAAAAATTAATGCAGACGTCGACACCGCGATTTTAGCAAACACAACTTTACTGATCGTCGACGATTGCTCCTCTAAACGACAGGTAAATCCTTTCGCTCCGTTTCGGGGAAAAGAAATCAAGCTTCTTAAATTATACCGCAACCTGGGCCATCAGAAAGCGATCGCGATCGGACTTTCACATGTCGCTGAGCACATGCCTGCGGATAAAGTAATCGTGATGGACGCCGATGGCGAAGATGCTCCCGGCGACATTAACCGCCTCGTAGCGAGATCTTTGCAAGAACCTGACAAGATTATTTTTGCCGAAAGAAATAAACGCACTGAAAACTTCCTGTTCCGGTTTTTCTATGTGATTTATAAGCTGGTTTTCAAGCTGCTGACAGGGAAAGTCATCACATTTGGTAATTTCAGCCTGATCCCGCAAAGCCGCCTCCAAAACCTCGTGCGTGTTTCCGAGATCTGGAATAATTACCCCGGAGGCATTATCAAATCCAGGATTCCTTACGATTCTGTTTTAACAAACCGCGCGACAAGATTAGCTGGCGAAAGCAAAATGAATTTTGTTTCCCTGGTTTTACACGGATTAAGTGCCATTTCGGTGATGGTAGATACCACGGCGGTGCGGATCCTGATCTTTTCCATTATGATGTCCGGTCTCGCGATCGCATTCATTTTCGTTATCCTGTTTCTGAAACTGATCGGAAATGCTACGCCGGGCTGGGCATCCACACTGGGAAGTACGTTGATGATCCTGATGCTGCAATCCTTCCTGATTTCTCTCTTCCTTGTTTTTATGGTACTTCAATACCGTTCGCAACAGCATTTTATCCCGGCGGTACATTACCGCGACTTTGTGGAAAAAGTAGAGACTTTCAGCTAATCGTATGATTTCATTCGATCATTCTCCGACGGTATACTGGTTTTTGGGATATCTATTGGCGGGGCTTGTGATTGTTTCAAGCCGGTTGAATCGCGTCCCAATCAGCCTGTATCTGGTGTTATGCATGGCACTTCTGGTTTTCATGCGGTTGCCGGTTGTAGTTTACAATCGGGAAATCAATCCCGATGAAAGTCAGATGATTAGCCACGCCATCACCCTTTTTCAGGATGCCGTATATTGGCGTTCGGTGGATGGAACAACCATTGGGCCACTGGATAATTACTTGCTGGTTTTGCCGAAGCTGCTCGGTTTTCAGCTCAATTATTCTTCGGGGAGATTTATGGGGCTTCTTTGTACCGCCGGTTCCCTACTATTTTTGTTTTTCTCCATAAAAAACTGGTTTGGAGCAAATGTAGCGCGCGGGCTCATACTTGTGCCGCTATTTTTACTGGCCTTCACGCAGGAAATCGACTTTGTTCATAATTCCAGTGAGCAACTTCCTATTTTCCTTTTAGCGTGGAACACCTGGCTGTTGTCCCGTCTCAGTACCAGTAATCGCAACTTTACCCGAAATGCATTTTTGATTGGATTTGTAGCGGGCACCATTCCTTTTGCCAAGTTGCAGGCGGTGCCTCAGGCTTTCGTGATCGCATTGGCTGCATTCTGGTTTTGCTACTTGCATTTTCGCAAAAACAACGAGTTTCGGCCCATACTTACCTTAATCGCCGGTGGTCTTAGTTTTCCATTTTGCGTATTGATCTGGACTTTATCAAATGCCGTTTTTAACGACCTGATCGACTTTTATATTCTGGGAAACATGGTTTATGCCGAGGGTGCCACGTTACCTCAAATCCCTTCACAGTTTATCAAAATCCTTGCTCTCTCGTCTGATTTCCAGTTATTTACATTAACGATTGTTATTGCCATTCTTGCAGGAATTTACTTTCATTTCAAAAATCCTGACAAAAGGCGTGAAGGAATGGAAATTCGCTTTTTCATTTTAATGCTCGTTCTATCCAGCATTTATGCCATTACCAAATCGGGCAATGATTTTATCCATTACCTCAATTTTTGCATTATCCCACTGACTTTACTTGCTGCGTCCGCAACCGCTCGCCTCGGCAAATGGGCATCCGTATTTCCGTTGGTACTGCTTTGCTGGTTTGTCGGAAACGACGCATTTTCCTACGCAAGAGAAGGCATGCTAAACAAGTTCAATTCCGTAAACGCACGGACCTTAGGTGAAAGCCCGGTGGTGACGGAATTGAAAAAATATAGTAAAAAAGGCGATTATATGACTGTATGGGGCTGGCAATGTGTGTATTACGTGGAGGCTCAACTTGCCCAGGGTACGTCTGAAAACCACACGGAGCGATCCATCTTCAATCATCCCATGCGCGAAACGTACCGCCGGAAATTCCTTTCCGACCTGAACCGGACTAAGCCCGCATTCATCCTGGATGCTGTGGGGAAGAATAGTGTTTGGGTTCAAAACAAAGAAACTCAGGGCATTTCGAGTTACCCTGAGTTGTTTCAATATGTTCAAATGCACTATAAGCTAGCCGGAGACTTTGACGATACGCGTCTTTATGTGCGCAAAGACCGGCTTACTTTAAGATAAAATATCAATCCGGTTCGCATTCTCAGCTTCGAGGAGATCATTTAATGTGGTTCTGTCCAGAACCGCCAGGTTTGCATCACGCCATTTTTCCAGTACCGACCTCAGACTGCACGATTCCTCATCTTTACAATCGTCGCATCGGCCATAGAAAAACATAGAAACGCAGAGTGCGGGGGCAATGGGCCCATCGATAATACGCAGTACTTTCGAGAAATTGACCTCACCCGGCGGCACGCGTAACAGATATCCCCCTCCTTTTCCTTTCTGACTCTGCAAAACGCCATTATTCCGAAGATCTAGCAAGATTGCTTCCAAAAACTTCTTGGGAATGCGCTCTTTTTCAGCAATATAGGAAATCAGCACAGGACCTTTTCCATACTGCTCAGCCAAAACTTTCAGAGCCTTCAGGGCGTATTTTGCTTTTTTTGAAATCATTGATAATTAGGTATTTCCTGGACGAATTAGTATGCGTGAAGAAAGATTTTTAAGGAATAAAACCTGTCGATTAAATCTAAATATCGAACATTTACACGATAATTGTGCAAAATGTAAAACATAAACTGGCACAAAAATAATCTCTGATCAAAATACGCCATTTACTAGTTGCGGGGCGGCTTCCCTCCGCTAAGTAAACCCTGCATTCTTTCCAACGTTTTCTTTTCACTGCAAAGTGATAAAAATGCTTCCCGTTCCAAGTCCAGCAGGTATTGTTCCGTCACATTTTGCGCGTAACTCAAATCCCCGCCGTTGATAACATAAGCCAGTTTATTCGCGATTTTGGCATCATGATCTGAGATATAGTTGGCAAGTCGCATTTGAGCGATGCCTGCCATAAATAACGCAATTCCCGTTTTTCCCTGAACCTTGATATCCGATCTCTGTTTCGGCTGAGTATACCCATTATCCGCCAGCTCGATCGCCGCTTGTTTTGCCTCCGCGATTAACCGGGACCTGTTTAATACGATCTGGTCTTTTTCCTGCAGGTAATTCATTTCACGCGCTTCCTGCGCAGAAGTTGAAACTTTGGCCTGGGCGATGTTCATAAATGCGGTTTGCAGGATATTAAGCTCAGGATCACCGGTTTGGTACATATCCGAGCATCTCAATGCCATTTCTTTGGTCCCGCCACCGGCAGGTATCAAACCTACACCAAACTCGACAAGTCCAATGTACGTTTCGGCATGTGCTACCACCTTGTCGGCGTGCAGGTTAAGCTCGCAACCACCGCCCAATGCAAGGGAATGCGGCGCTGTCACGACCGGGATCGAGGAGTAGCGGGCGCGCATCATCGTTTGCTGAAACTGCGCGATTACCATATTGATCTCGTCAAACTCCTGCTCGATCGCGAACATGAAAAGCATGCCGAGGTTGGCCCCGGCAGAAAATGCCTCGCTGGACTCATTTCCGATCACCAGCCCACGGTAATCTTTCTCCGCAATGCTGATACTTTTCTGAATGCCTTCGATCACCTCAGCACCCATGGTATTCATTTTCGATTTGAATTCAAGGTTTAGAATTCCATCGCCCAGGTCATACAAATTAGCGCCTGCATTGTTCCATACAATGTTATTCGTCAGATTGCTCAGAATAATAAAGCTATCCTGACCTGGTATTTTCTTATAGGTTTTGGAAGGAATGTCATAGTAGAGCCGGCTTCCTTTTTCGACTTTGTAAAATGATTCGTTACCCGCATTTACCATTTCGTAAACCCATTCAGCCGGTTTCAAATCCAGACTTTCCATGATCGAAAGCATGTTTTTGACACCAATGGCATCCCAGGTTTCGAAAAGGCCATATTGCCAGCCAAACCCTGCCGAGATCGCCTGATCTATTCTGAAAGTTTCGTCCGAGATCTCCGGAATGCGAAAACTTGCGTACCTGAAAATGTCGGCAAACGTTTTTCTGTAAAATTCACCTGCATTATCGGTCCCAGCCAGCAGTACCGGAAATCTCTTTAAAACATCACTAATTGCTTTGGTGCCTTCGAGCGTCGCAAACTTTACTTTTTCAGAAGGTTTGTATTCCAGGGAATTAAAATCCAGTGCCAGAATAACCGACTTCCCTTTCTCGTCTTTGATTTTTTTATAAAAACCCTGTCCGGTTTTGTCTCCCAGCCATTTGTTATCAAACAGCTTTTGCATAATGCCCGGCAGCTTAAATGCATCCCGCGACTCGTCCGTATTCTCTCCCGAAGCATATAAGTTGTTGGCGACGTGAACCGTCGTATCGAGCCCCACAACATCAGACAACCGGTATGTTCCGGATTTTGGCCGGCCCGCGACGGGTCCCGTCAACTTATCGACTTCGTCCACGCTCAGGTTCATTTCTTCGGCAACGCGGATGGTCTGGATCAATGCATATATACCGAGCCGATTGGCAATGAATCCGGGCGTATCCTTGCACAAAACGGTCGTTTTTCCGAGAAAAAGTTCTCCATAATGCATCAGGAAATCGATCACAGTTTGATCTGTGTCGGCTGTGGGAATAATTTCGAGCAGCCGCAGATACCTTGGCGGATTAAAAAAGTGCGTTCCGCAAAAGTTCTTTTTAAAATCCTCACTTCTCCCTTCCGACATCAGATGAATGGGGATACCCGAAGTATTGGAAGTGATCAATGTGCCGGGCTTGCGTAAAGCGTCGACTTTTTCATAAAGACTTTTCTTAATATCAAGCCGCTCGACGACCACCTCGATCACCCAGTCGTAATTTTTAATATCCGCCAGATTGTCATCAAAGTTCCCCAGCTTAATCCGCGAGGCGAAAGATGGGCTGTAAAGCGACGCGGGCGTTGCTTTTAATGTCTGTTGAAATGAATCGTTTACGATCCGGTTCCGGAAAGCGGGGTGTTCCGTCGTGACGCCTTTTGCTTTTTCAGCATCAGAAAGTTCTTTTGGAACAATATCGAGTAATAAAACCTCTACGCCAATATTGGCAAAATGACAGGCAATACGCGACCCCATAATGCCGGAGCCAAGCACTGCTACTTTACGAATTGATCGGTTCATGGGTTTTTGGTTTTTGGCTCGAAGCTTTTAGCTATTAGCCGTTAGCTTTTAGCTATTTCACTTTTTGCTCTGTTTTATTCTAAATCCGCGGTGGTTTCGCCCGCTTTTAATTTCTGGTTTTCTTCTTCTACGAGCTTGTTGATGTCTTTGATCACCTCGAAAAACGTAACCAGTTTTTCAAGTGGTATTTTGTCACGGATCATCGTGTTGAATGATATGACACCTTCGCGGGCGAGTTCGCGCTTTTCTTTTCCGAGTTCCGTGAGCACAATCCTTACAAAACGTTTGTCACTTTCACTGACTTCGCGTTTGATCAGCCCTTTTTCTTCCAGGTTTTTAAGCATCCTCACGAGGCTTCTCGGCTCCATGCCCAACAGTGGCGCGATCTTGGTTGCGGGTGTGCCATTTTCCATATCAATATTCAGCAATACATAGCCTACCGCCATCGTCGTGTCGAAACGGGCGGCATAGGCATTGTACATTCTTGAAATGGAATGCCATGCCCATTTGATCTGAAAATCGATTGTTTTCTCTTTACGCATCTTTTGCAAGTGGTACATTCATACAAAACGTGCCTCTCGCAAATGTAAGAAATCGGTGCAGTATTATGCAAGCATACTATTTTTCAGCGATCATTTTATCCATGAGGCTGTTGAATCCGACGACAAACTCGTCGTAGTATTTGCCGGTTCCGGGGCCGGAAAAGCCGGTGTGAATTTCACGCACCTTTCCTTTCTTATCAATGAAAATCGTTGTGGGATAAGACATTACCTTATTCAGCATGGGCAATGCTTTGGCAGTAGCTTCATCGGTATTTGTACCCGCAAGTACAATCGGATAATCGATATCGAACCGGCTGATCATCCGCTCGATCTTCGGATTGGAAACTTTCGGATCATCGGAACGCTCAAAGGAAAGACCGATAAACTCTACGCCGCGATCTTTGTTCTTTTTATACCAGGGCGACATAAAGTTGGTTTCATCCATGCAATTCGGGCACCACGAACCCATGATCTGGATCACCACGGGTTTACCGGCAAACCGCGGATCTTTTAAAGTCCATACTTTTCCTTTTGAATCGGCAAACTTAAAGTCGACTGTTTCAAACCCTGGTTTCAGGAAAGTAAGTTTCGCGGCATCCGGAAGTTTCGCATTCGGATCAAGTTTTGCCTCCCAGGTTTTGTACGCTTTCACGCCGGACCACATGGAGCCTTTCAAAATACCATCCTGGATGGCTGCTTTAAATAATTTGGCATTTGAACCATCAAATGTGGAAAGGTAGAGGCTATCCCCATTTACGCTGCCTGTGAGGAAACGGTAGTCGCCGGTAGTCGTCAGGAATGAGCCGGAGACATCGGTACCTTGCTGTGCCAGATTGCCAACTGCCTGCGTGGAATCACCTTTATCATCGATAAAATAGGTAGCCCATTTACCCGAAACATTTTTGGAGCTTTTGGCCTCGCCCGGTTTAAAGAATTTATACGAATCCCCAAATTTCGCTTCAAAAGGCAACGCCCCGGAAATTACACCGTTTGCCAGGCGGTAGTAAATGCCTTTCAGATGACTTTCTTCGGCTTTTGCGACGATTTTAGCATCGAAAAGCTGCATCGGTATCACCAGTGAATCGTTTTCAAAATAGGCTGTATCGAGTTCCAATTTCTCTTCTCCATTCAATGCGAAAACCTGATACGTTTTGCCATCCTGATTTTTTGAAATGTCGAGTAAAAGCGGAAGCTGCTGGTTGTCACGACTTAACGTCGCGCGCCAGGTACCGGTTTTCAAATTCGCCTCGGAAGTGGATTTGCAGCCGATCTGCGTGATTGAAATCAATAAAGCGACAACACAAATGATCAATCTCATAAACAGGGAATTAACATGGATACGTTAATGCAATAGTAAAATTAAATCCTCTAATACCGGACATTCCTACGCATTAAAATTGCTAAGTTTGTAACTGCCTGCTGGCAAAAAATAGTTCCTAAAACACGGGTATTAACAAATGGATCTGCAAAGTACTTATCATAAGCCGGTCATGTTGCAGGAATGCCTTGAAGGTCTGCAAATCAATCCGGAAGGTACGTATGTGGATGTTACATTTGGCGGTGGCGGCCATTCGCGGGCTATTCTGCAACAACTTACGACGGGCAGACTGCTCGTTTTCGATCAGGATCCGGATGCCGCCGCAAACGCTGCCGAATTCAAAGATGACAAGAGATTCACATTCATCGCATCCAATTTCCGGCACCTCAAACGTTACCTCAAATTACATAAAGCCGAAAAGGTCAATGGGATCCTGGCCGACCTGGGCGTCTCTTCCCACCAGATCAACACGCCGGAGCGGGGTTTTTCAACACGATTCGATGCGGACCTGGATATGCGGATGAACCCGAACAGCGAAAAAACCGCACGCGAAGTGATCAATACGCGATCGGCAGCGGAGTTACAACGGATTTTGGGAATGTATGGAGAGGTAATGAATGCAAAAACGGCGGCCGAAGCTCTTTCGATCGCCAGGCATAAATCCTCCATTGAAACGGTAAATGACCTGAAATCCATTTTAATGAAATATGCGCCGAAACATCGCGAGAATAAATATTTTGCACAGGTTTTTCAGGCATTGCGCATTGAGGTAAACGACGAATTGAGCGTCCTGGAAGAGTTTTTGACCCAGGCTCCGGAGGTTCTTGACGTGGGCGGCAGACTGGTAGTCATGTCGTACCATTCCCTCGAAGACCGGCTGGTTAAAAACTTTATCCAGAAAGGAAAATTCTATGGAGAAGTTGAAAAGGATTTTTACGGAAATGAGATCAAGCCTTTAAAAAGCATTACCCGAAAACCAGTGGAAGCATCTCAGGAAGAAGTAACTGAAAATCCCAGGGCGAGGAGCGCGAAGTTGCGGGTCGCGGAGAAGGTTTAGGGGTTGGGGTAGTTCGAAATTGTCAGGTATCGTCATTGATTGTCATTTGTTGTTTTTCCAATACAATCTGAACCAGAAACAACTTCGAACCAAACCATTCCAAACTAAACCGAAACAAAACAAAACAAAACCGAACCATATCGAACCGAAGTGACAATAAATGACAACCAGTGACTACAAATGACAACAAGTGACCATAACAACAAGTGACAATTTCTGACCACAAGTGACTTTTAAAAATGCCCGAAAACAAAAAGCGCCCCAAACCGATTCCACCAAAACCACCGAAGCCACCGAAGAAAAAACGGGAGTATCACCTGTTTAACTGGCTGAACCGGTTTTTGCCTTTGGACAAGGTTTTCGGGGAAAAGATGCCGGGAATGGAAGAAAGGTTACCGGTCAAGTACTTTTATTATTTTGGCTGGATCGTCATCCTTCTTGTTGCTTACGAACGCATTGGATTTCAGTCGGAACAATATGTGCGTAATAGCATCAAACTCAAACGGGAAGTGGACGATCTGCGCGCCGAGTATACATCGATCCATTCCGAGTATATGAAAAGCGGAAAACAATCGGTGGTTATCGAAAAAGTCAAGGACACAGGTTTGCAGGAAGACCTGAAACCTCCCAAGAAAATTATTATCAAAAAGGAAGAAAAATAAGGCTTTTCATCTCAACAAATCATGAAGAACGACATTGAAAGCGGGCAGAATAACAAGAAAGCCCTGATCAACCGTGCGAGGACCGTCGGTTGGCTTTTGTTTGGGCTGGCCATTCTGGTTTTTGTAAAGCTCATCCGCGTTCAATATTACGACGAGTTCAAAGGCAAAACCTGGGCCGAATATTCTGAAAAAAACGACCTGAAACTGGATACCATCCCGGCAATGCGGGGTAATATTTATTCCAATGACAACAGTCTCCTCGCTACCTCATTACCATATTACTACATCGGTCTGGATACGAAAACCTCCGATTCGGCATATTTCTACAATCATGTTGATGAACTTTCCTCACTGCTAGCAAAAAGTTTTGGCGAGAATACGGCAGCAGGCTACCGGCGCAAAATGATCAGTTACCGGGTTAGCAAAAGCAAAAGATATTTAAGATTAAAAAGCAAAACGATCACCCACCTGGATCGTGAAAAAATTAAGAAATGGCCATTTTTTGTCAAAAACAGAAAAGGAGGCGGCGGCAAATTTGAGACGATTTACAAACGTTACAAGCCCTTCAGTCCGATGGCCGACCGCACGATCGGCGGCATCGATGCCAAAAGCGGCCGGGGTTATATCGGATTGGAAGCCAGTTTCGATAAAAAGCTTGAAGGCAAACCGGGAGTTGGCTGGGTGGAAATGGTGGAAGGCGGCATTAAAATCCCGGTTGGAGATGCATTGAATGTACAACCGGAAGCCGGCAGGGACATTTACACTACGCTCGACATGAATTTTCAGGATATGGCTGAAATTGCATTGCGGAGAAAGCTGAATGAAATGGATGCGGACTTCGGCTCGGTCGTGATTATGGAAGTTAAAACCGGCGAGATCCGGGCAATGGCCAACCTTACCAAACGCGGTGAACATCAGTACGAGGAAGTTTTCAATTATGCCCTGGCGGGTAGCAACGATCCCGGCTCCACGTTTAAGCTGGCGACGATGGTCGCTTTGCTCGAAGAAACGGGCATGGATCCCGACAAAGTGATGGTGAATACGGGTTCAGGCGCAATGCCTTTTAAAAATCACGTGATCCGCGACGCGCACCGGGGTGGATTCGGCACCATTACCGCATCCCAGGTTCTGGAAAAATCTTCAAATATTGGAATCGTACAGTTGATGCTCCGATATTTTGCCAACAAACCTGACAAATATCTTCAGTACCTCAAACAATTTCACCTGACAGCTCCCACCGGCATTCAAATGAAGGGAGAGAAACCGCCGCTGATCCGTGACCGCAGTTCCAAGCTATGGAGCAGCTACTCGCTTTACTTCATGGCACACGGGTACGAAATGCAAATGACCCCATTACAAACGCTGGCATTTTACAATGCGGTCGCGAACGACGGATATTGGGTGCGGCCGATGATCGTGCGGGAAGTAAGAAATACGGGTGAATTGGAAGATAAGATGGTGCCATATGTGGAGGAAAAGCCGATTGCATCCATTGAAACAATAAAAAAGGTAAAGAAAATGCTGGAAGGCGTAGTAAATAACGGCCTGGCCAAACACATTAAAAGTGATCTTTACGATATCGCCGGAAAAACCGGAACGGCCCGAAAGTTGATCAACGGCGTTTATACCGAAGGGAAAAACTATACTTCGTTTGCCGGATACTTCCCCGCCGATAAACCCAAATACAGCTGCATTGTCATTATTGACAACCCTAAAAGTTCCGGCGCGGATTATACCCGTTATGCGGGAAGCGTGGCTGCGCCGGTTTTCAAAGAAGTTGCCGACCGGATTTATGCATCGAATGTAAGCATTCAAAAACCCATAAAAGATTCTGTCCCGGAAACTTCAAATAACGTGAAATGGGCGGGAAGAACTTCTGATCTGAAAGTGATCAGCAGCGAATTGAACCTCACCCCGGTCCCGGAAGGTGCGGAATATGCCTCGGCCTCACTTTACAAAAAAGGCAAAACCAACTGGCAGCCAAAAAGTTTTGAAGGAGCAGAAATTCCTGATTTGCAGGGCCTTACTATGCGTGACGCTTTATACATTCTTGAAAACAAAGGCTACAACGTTACATTCAAAGGTTCGGGTAAAGTAGTGGACCAATCACTCCCTCCGGGCACCAATAAATCGGGCGGCAAAACGATCCTTTTAACATTACAGTAATTCCATTTATGGAAAACAATTCAGAGAAAAATTTAAGCAATCTGTTGAACGAAGTGAAGGACGCGCGCGTGCTGGGTTCGGCAGATATTTTAATAAAAAGCCTGATTTTAGATTCGAGAAAGGTTTTACCCGGAAGCCTGTTCGTTGCATTGCGGGGCACTCAAACCGACGGTCATCAATTTATAGGTACCGCCACAAGCCTCGGCGCAGCAGCTATCCTTTGTGAAGAACTTCCCGAAAATACCAGCGATCAGGTCACCTACATGGTGGTCCCCGACTCTGCTGCGGCGATGGGACTTATTGCGGCAGCTTTTTATGGACATCCCTCGAAACAACTTACATTGGTGGGTGTTACCGGGACAAATGGCAAAACTTCCGTAGCAACCTTTCTATTTCAACTATTTCGGGCATTGGGTTATCGCTGCGGGCTGTTATCGACGGTCCAAAACCAGATCGAAGACGAGGTCATCGCATCGACCCATACCACACCGGATTCCATTGCATTGAACCAGTTGCTTGCTCAAATGCTGGCAAAAAAATGCAGCCACGTGTTTATGGAGGTGAGCTCGCATTCGGTGAGCCAGCACCGCATTACCGGGTTACATTTCGCCGGCGGGATTTTTACAAACATCACCCACGATCACCTCGATTTTCATAAAACATTTGATAATTACATTAAAGCGAAAAAAGGCTTTTTCGATGCACTTCCGAAGTCCGCATTTGCGCTGGTGAATATCGATGACCGCCGGGGGGCCGTGATGGTACAAAACACCCAGGCTAAAATCGAAACGTACTCATTGCAGACACTGGCAACTTTTAAAGGAAAGGTCATTTCTGATACGCTGGCAGGTATGCATATGGAAATTAATATGCAGGAAGTCTGGTTCAGGGTAATCGGGCGTTTTAATGCCTATAATTTGCTTTCCGTTTACGGGGCCGCATTGCTTCTGGGAGAAAATGCCGAGGCGGTTCTCACCGAGCTTTCAAACCTCAAAAGTCCTCCCGGAAGATTCGAACAGTTCCATTCTGCCGATCAGATCGTGGGTATCGTGGATTACGCGCATACGCCCGACGCACTGGAAAATGTACTAGAAACCATCGCGCATTTGCGGAGCGGAAATGAAAAAGTGATCACCTTGGTCGGCTGCGGTGGAAACCGCGATGCTCAAAAACGTCCGAAAATGGCTGCGATCGCCTGTAAATTGAGTAATAAAGTCATTCTTACTTCTGACAACCCTCGGTTTGAGGATCCATTGGATATATTGGAACAAATGAAAAAAGGTGTCCCGCCATTGGATTACAAAAAAACAACCGTTATCCCGGACCGTCGTGAAGCTATTTTTAAGGCAGGGTTAGAAGCTGAACCCGGCGACATTATCCTGATCGCAGGAAAAGGCCATGAGAATTACCAGGATATCAATGGTGTAAAGCATCATTTTGACGACAAAGAAGTGTTACAGGAAGTGTTCATAAAACGCCATTTTAATTAACATGCTATATTATCTATTCGACTACCTCGACAAGCATTTCAACATTCCCGGTGCCGGGGTTTTCCAATATATTTCGTTCAGGGCACTAGGAGCTACGGTTTTATCTTTGTTCATCGCCGCTACTTACGGAAAAACGATCATCAATTTCCTGAGAAAAAAGCAAATGGGCGAGTCCATTCGCGATCTTGGACTGACCGGCCAGATGGAAAAGGCGGGAACACCGACTATGGGCGGATTCATTATTCTCGCATCTCTGCTAATCCCCGTTTTGCTTTTTGCCAAACTAACCAACGTTTACATCGTTTTGCTGATCATTACCGCACTTTGGACGGGTTTGATTGGTTTCGTGGATGATTATTTAAAGAAATTCCGGAACAACAAAGATGGGCTGCACGGCAAGTTTAAGATCGTAGGCCAGGTAGGCTTGGGATTGATTGTAGGCATGACGCTTTCCTTCAATGACAGCGTGAGGATCAGGATCTACGAAAAGCCGCTGCTGAGCTCCAACCTGGGTGAGATACAAAGGTATCGGGACATCATCCATCCCACGGTCACCACAGTCCCATTTACCAAAAACAGTGAATTCGACTACAAGGCGCTGCTTTTTGGCTTGCCCGAGGAGTATACCTGGATCATTTACACCATTGTTGCGATATTCATCATCACTGCAATTTCAAATGGCGCCAACATTACCGATGGGATCGACGGGCTGGCGGCAGGTGTTTCGGGGATCATTGCACTTACATTAGGTGTGCTGGCCTATTTGTCGGGTAACACTAAATTTTCGCAGTATCTGAATATCATGTACATACCCAACTCGGGTGAGCTCGTAATTTTCTGCGCCGCATTTATTGGCGCGTGCGTCGGGTTTCTGTGGTATAATGCGTACCCTGCCCAGGTTTTTATGGGCGATACCGGAAGTCTAATGCTGGGTGGTGTGATCGCGGTAGTAGCCCTGGCGATCCGTAAAGAATGGCTGATCCCGATTATGTGCGGCATATTCATTATGGAAAACGCCTCGGTAATCCTGCAAGTCAGCTATTTCAAATATACGAAGAGTAAGTACGGGGAAGGACGAAGGATATTTCTCATGTCGCCGCTGCACCATCATTACCAGAAAAAAGGCATTCACGAATCGAAGATCGTGACGCGTTTCTGGATTGTCGGGATTATCCTGGCGATTCTGACGCTGGCTACTTTGAAGTTGCGGTGACCCTTCTCCCCCACCCCCTCAAGGGGGCTTAACTTTTGATTAGATTAGCCCCCTTGAGGGGGTGGGGGGAGAAGGGGAAATCACTACCTCCCCACAGCTTCACTATATCTCCTCGGATCATAACCTTTTGCGAAAAGCGGATATTGATCGAAAATACGTCTGACAACGCTTCTGTAATGGTTATTTGAGTTTTCAACACCTTTGAAAATTCCGGAGGCGTAACCTCTCCAGACTACCTGATCGCTTTCTGCATCAATTAGGGAAACGATAAGTGTTCCTTTGTCCAGGGCATATTTGATCGGCTCATAACGGAATCCGTCATTTTCCGTATCCACCCAGTTTTTGATGACCGGCTGCATATAGCCCTGATAGCGAAGGTTGTCGTAGAAAATTCCGTAATTGACTAGTAACGTTGGTTTTTCGGCGGTGAGCTTGTAGCCTCTCACCTGCATTTGTCGCCGGATCGCCTCGTAAATTTCTGTGCAGAGGTTATTGGTATCTCTCTCACATTCCAGAAACGTATAGGAAGAGTAATCTTTAAAATTCGTCTCGTAACTATAATCGTGCTCAACAAACACCTTTCTCCCACTGGAACAACCAGCGATTATAATTACCAATAGTAAAGCGGAATAAGTTAAAATAGACCTCAGCATAAGTATTTTAATTTGTCAGGTTGTAAATAAAAATATATATCAGAATGTATAATACACCATTGACAACCAACAACTTATAACTGACGTTTTGTAAAACTACCCCAAATAATAAGCTATTGATTTACGCATTTCAGAAGCAGTAACCACGATATCATATGCACATTGCCCCGCTCCTTCCAGCAATGAAAACCGCACTTCCTTTCCTTTATTTTTCTTATCCTGACGAGTTAATGCAATGATTTTCTCAACATCCTCAGGCTTAATGTTCACTTTACCATATGTGGCAAAAAGAAATTCTTCAATATCCGTCAACGTTTCCTGGTCAATCATTTTCCGTTCGAATGACAGGTAACTTTCCATGATCATTCCCACTGCGATCGCTTCTCCATGATACAGTCGCTGACCGGCTGGTTTATTTAAAAAACACGTTTCAACCGCGTGTCCGAGTGTGTGTCCGAAATTCAATATTTTCCTCAACCCTTTTTCCGTCGGATCCTGCTCAACAACCTGCTGCTTAATTTGCACGGAATGCGCGATCAGGTCCACCCAATTCTGTTCTTCAAAATCCTTTTGCCTGATTTCATCCCACTTTTTTGAGTCCGCAATCAGGCAGTGTTTAATAATTTCTGCAAATCCGGAGCGTATTTCCCTTTCCGGTAAAGTTTTCAAAAAAACCGGATCGATCAGAACTCTTTTCGGAATATTAAAAACACCAAGATGATTTTTAAATCCCTGAAAATCAATCCCAAGCTTCCCTCCAACGCTGGCATCGACCTGCGAAAGCAGCGTGGTCGGCACCTGTATAAAATCTATTCCACGCTTGTAAACTGCCGCACAAAATCCCCCCATATCACCCATTACCCCACCACCTACATTAATCACCAACGCATGCCTGTCAAGCTCTTCTTTTGTGAGCGCCTCCCATATTTTTTCACAGGTCGCCAGTGTTTTATATGCCTCACCAGGTGAAACGGTAACCACACTATGTTTTGGCAAAACAGCCTTCAAACTTTGATAACAATGCTTTTTTGTATTGTTATCGGCTATTACAACGATTTTTGAGTATTGAAAAGAACTTAGGAATTCCGGTAAGCTTTCGCTTATCGGAGCAATTACAACAGACTGATTCATTCGAACTTAAATTGAGACGAGCTCATCACATTTACGATGAGTGCAGCCAAATGGATGCGTAGACTTCCTTCTTCCTGAAATAATATTCTGGAAATCCAATTTAAAGATAGGAATTATTATGTTTATCATGTAAACAAATGGGTTTTGTATCCCAAGAAATTTTTTCCACACTTCACATTCGTTCCACAGTGGCTTTTATGCCTCCCGGTTTCCTTTTTATTTCGTAAAATTGCCGGTTCTTAAAACCCAGTTACAAATTCAGTTTCTTAATTATATTCTCAACAAATGAGTACGCCGCTGATTTCAGGAATTCAACAAGTAGGAATAGGGGTTCAGAATGTGCCCGATGCGTGGAAGTGGTACCGTCAGGTGTTGGGATTCGATGTCCCGGTATTCGATGAAAAAGCGGAGGCGCCACTGATGATTCCGTATACAGGCGGCGAAGTACATAAAAGACATGCAGTGCTCGCCATTAACATGGCTGGCGGCGGCGGACTGGAAATATGGTCGTTCACAAGCCGGAAATCGGCACCGGCAAATTTCAAACTGCAACCGGGCGATCTGGGAATCAATGCGATCCGTTTTAAAGCTCCTGATGTGCAAAAAGCACATGAATGGGTTAAAAGTAAATCCAAAGAAGCGGTGGGACCGATTGTGAAGCTGCCGGAAGGAGAAGGTTTTTGGGGTGTTGATCCCTATGGAAATTCTTTTCAGATTACCAGCGATGCTTCCTGGTTTCAAAAAACCAAAAAACCAGTTGGCGGCGTGGCCGGGGTAGTAATAGGCGTTTCAGACATTGACCAGTCGGTTATTTTTTATGAAAACCTGTTGCAACCGATTGAGGTTATTTATGACGTCACCGGCACTTTCGACGATCTGCCCTCGTCCATTCCCGGGCAGCGTTACCGAAGAATGTTGCTTCGCAAAAGCTTCACGCCCGACGGTGCATTCAGCAAACTTCTGGGAGATATTCAGATCGAACTTGTGCAGGCACTGGATAGAATTCCTAAAAAACTATTTGAAAACCGTTATTGGGGCGATTGCGGCTACATTCACTTGTGTTTTGACACGTTGGATATGAATGCATTAAAAACAAAATTGCAGGCACAAGGCTACCCATTTACGATTGACAGTGAAAAATCTTTCGGAATGGAATCCGCAGCCGGTCGTTTCGCCTATCTGGAAGATCCCGACGGGACCCTCATCGAACTCGTCGAAACCCATAAAGTACCTGTTTTGAAGAAAATAGGCTGGTTTTTAGATATTCAAAAAAGAAAAAACCAAAAGCCTCTGCCGGATTGGATGTTAAAAACGATGAGTTTGAACCGGGTGAAGGATTGATTCTAACCTACAATTAACCATGTAAATTTGTATTTCAAAAGTCAAATTACATGGTTAACTAATACCTCCCCCCCAGCCAGGCCAGTAACCACAATCCAAAAAACAGCCCGATTCCGGCTGGCCAGCCTGCGATGAAACCGAGGATGATGGAAAGAACACCTACCAGTACCGGATAGAGATAAATCAGCATACCGAAAAGAACAGAATCGTAGAATACCGTTCTTTTTGTTAATTGGTCCGCTTTGTCTTTGAAGACTGAATAAATCGGCTGATGGATAAGCCGGCCCAGGCTTCCTAATGCGCGCTGGATCGCATTTCCGCGGGGCGGTACTTTGCATTCACCAAAAAAAGCATCCATTTGCAGCCTTTGCTCTTCTTTTGATAATTCAGCTGGCAACGTCAGGATTTGGGCGTTCATTCTTTTATCAAGCAACTCATTAAACTCTCTAAGCCATTTTTCGTATTCAGCCGGACTGGTCTGAATATCTTCCTGACTAATTATTTCTCCAAATCGTAACGAAACCCGTTTGCCAGGCCCGCGGAACTGATCGTAATTAATACCCGTCGGAAGAACCTTCATTGCCGGAAGCGCATCGTCGCCATACCAGGTTTTATAAGCCATTCTTGCAGTACCTTTTCCCAGCGGCCGCAAACGCCATTCATTCACACAAACTCCCTCCGAAAAAACAATGACGACATCGCCCTTTTTCAACGCTGCGTGACTTTCATCAGCCGTAACATCGTAGTTTTTAACATATTGCCGACCTTCCGATCCTCGGAAAACGGGGATGAGGTTGATCTGCCGCAACCAGAATGCGATAGACGGTTTTTTGAAAGCATCCCCTCTCGCAAGCGTATGTATTTGTTTTTTGAGTACCGCACCAATCACCAGTGCGTCGAAAAATGAATCGGGATGGTTGGAGGCCAGTAATATGGGCGAGCCTTCCGGAAGTTTATCAAAATAGCGGACACACAGCTTTTTTAGATAAATAGGCAGTGCCAGCCGGATCAGGAAACGTGAGAAATAGTAAAACAAAATTGCAAAGGTAAGTTTTTACAAAATTATGAGATTATAGGCTCCTTCTAAGTTGCTACCTTTGAAATTATTTAACAATGCCCGTTATCGGATCGTCAACAGCTAAATAGCCTAACAATTTATCAGGAATGCGCTTAAAAGACTATCCCCAGATTATCCGTCAGGCCTGGACTGGTTTCGACAATTCCATTGGGGTGAAATTTGTGGAAGACATCAGTGCCAAAGTGTCGACAAATCACGTGTTCAGGGTCACGCTGGACAATGATGATAAGGTTATTGCCAAGCTTTCCTATTTCGGCAAATACGAACATTTTAAAGAAGATCACAAGATCATTCAGGCGCTTTCGAGTAACCTTTTATACCCATTTGAAAATGTGCTCGCCAAGTCGCTGGTAAAGAATAATCAGGTTTATACCTATCGCTACCAGGAAGATTTTGTGGATACCTGGGTCGTTTTTTACAATCCGATCCGCGTAATGAACCGTCTTCCCAGGCGGCTTAATGAAGATCAGATCAGGAAGTTAGGTAATGAAGCTGCGAAATTCCACCTTGCTTGTTTTCGGGCAAGTCATTCGCTCCCGAAGTCTTCAAAAAATCTTCGTACCGATATTCAACATTTGCTGGAAATACTTGAAAGTGACACGGGACAATACGAACACCGGGGTTATATCCACATTCTGAAAAAACAATGTGACATTTTCATGAAGAATATCCAACGCTTGAATGTTAGTTCTTTTGATTTAATGCCGGTTTTTGTTGACTGGAACATTGGCAATTTTTCGGTCACGGAAGATCTCAAATTCTATTCGCGTTGGGATTACGACTGGTTTCGCGTTTCATCCCGCATCATGGATTTCTACTTTTACAGTCGCGTGGTATCGAATGTAGGCGACCGGACGGTTTTCAGCTATTTAATGGGCCCGTTAATGGAAGACCGTTTCATGATTTTTCTTCAGGAATACCACAAGGTTTACCCATTAACAGAACGTGAAGTGCGGTTTATGAAAGAAGCATATCGCTTTTTTATCTTGAATTATGTAATCAAATACGGCAAGTATTTCTTTCACAGATCGTACTGCGCCAAATTGCAAAAAGAGGCTTACGAACTTTATTTTCCTTCAATAGACGGATTCGATGCAGATAAGATCCTTCGCGCATTAAATATCTGACACACTATTCACCACTCTACACTTCCATTTAAGACACCAACTCATGATCCTCGATAATTTCAGATCCGTAATTTCTAAATATGACGTCATTTTCTTCGATGCCTTCGGCGTTTTGAAAACCTATAATGGGCTCATTCCGGGCATTGAAAATACATTTGCATATCTGAGAGAAACCGGGAAAGATTTTTATGTTGTTACCAATGATGCATCGAGGGGGCCGGAGGAGCTGGCCGCAAGTTATGTTAAGTTGGGGATCAATGACGTTACACCCGATCGCATTATTTCGTCAGGAATGCTGGCAAGAGAATACCTCGACCTGAAAGTTCGAAAAGGCATTGTTGCCTATTTGGGAACCGAAAATTCGGCGCATTATATCGAAACTCCGGACCTGAGAACATTATCCATCCGAACACTGGATCTGAACGAAGTCAACGACATTAATGCATTGGTGTTCCTCGATGACGAAGGTTTTGATTGGAATACGGATTTGACAAAAACCCTGAACCTGCTCCGCAAACGCAATATCCCGGTGATCGTTGCAAATACGGACAAAACCTATCCCGCCTCAAAAAGCAGGTTATCCATTGCCGTGGGTGCATTGGCGAAGATGATTGAAGATACCATCGGCCGACAGTTCATACGTTTCGGAAAACCCGATCCGCAGATGTTTATTTTTGCTTACCAGCATATCAAAAACTATCCGAATGTGAGTAAAAGGGACATTCTGATGGTGGGAGATACGTTACATACCGATATTTTGGGTGGGAATAAATTTGGTTTGGACACTGCGCTTGTGTTGACGGGCAATACCCAGGCCGAAGATGCGGAAGTAAGGATCCGCGCCACCGGCATTATCCCTACTTACATTTGTGTTTCGGCGGTGGTTGAATAGAATTTACTCGCTTTTCAGGCTTTCAACGGGATATTTAATCAACGTAATATTCTTTTGCGCGTTGCTCTTCTTGTTCCGATTCCAGCGATTTTCCAAGCATATTCAATATCGCCGCACGTTTTTTATGACATTCGGCAGCGATATAGGAATCCGGAAAAGAACGGACCGAGCGTGTAAACAGATCGTATGCTTCCCGTAAAGACATTGTATCCTTTTTCGACATCAACCTATTCGCTTCCTCGAAATCCTGTTTCCACTGTTTGGCGATCGGCGTCATCCGTTCAGCTTCCTGAAATACCTTAAATGGCGGAATAGCCGGCACATTGGAATTTTTAACTTCTATTTTTTGAATTGGTTTTGCAAAAAAGGCCTCAATTGCTTCCGTATATGCGATTGCTTCATTCCGATTGTGTTTCTCTGATTTTAGTTTCTGTTCTTCCGCCGCATTGGTAAAAAAAGACGCTTCCGCCAAAATAGCCGGTATTCCGTATGTATTCCGTAAAACGGAAGCTCCCGCCTCGGCAAAAACGGTGAAGTCCGATACCAGGGAAATGGGCGATTTTGGCTTGTGCATGTACTTTAATAACTTGGCTCCAAGCAGTTTCCCAAATGCGACACTAGCCAGGTTTTCAGACTTATTACCATGAAAATAAATGATCGGGAAGTTGACAGAGGAATCTGCAGTTGCATTATGGTGAATGGAAACTAAAAGGTCTGCTTTGCTCTCAACGGCCATTTTTGAACGGTCCGGCAGCGGCACTACTTTATCTTCGGTCCGCGTCATGATTACTTTTGCCCCTTTTTCTTCGAGCATTTTCTGAAGCATTAAGCCTACCCTCAAATCAATCCATTCTTCCCGTTCGCCCCCCGGTCCCACCCGGTAACTGTCCGTTGCTGCCGTTCCACCATGCCCGGGATCGATACAAATGGTTTTTCCTTTGACCGGGCTTTCGTTTTTTTGACCAAAAGCATTTAAACTGACCAGAAATATGACTGCTAAGAATACCTTATTCATCGGATTGTCTATTTAATCATAAAATATACAGCAATCGTCTGATAGCCAAGCAATCACAGATTATTGATTTTGTTTCTCCGATTTCCTGCTATTTTTGCCCGTAATTTTCCTATTTAATTACTCAAATACACACACCATGTTAGCTAAAACGTACGGCAGTGCCGTCTTCGGCGTGGACGCCACCATCATTACCATCGAGGTAAATGTAGGTCAGGGACTCGGTTTTTATATGGTTGGACTCGCCGATAGTGCGGTGAAGGAAAGCCAGCAACGGGTCGAAGCTTCTCTTAAATACTTTGGGTATAAAATGCCGCGGCAAAAGCTGGTTGTGAACCTGGCGCCGGCCGACATTCGAAAGGAAGGTTCCGCGTACGACCTTCCCATTGCACTCTGCACGCTTCTCACTTCCGAACAGCTTACCTGCGAGCTGAGCCTGGAAGATTACATCATTCTGGGAGAATTGTCACTTGATGGGATTCTGAGGCCGATCAAAGGTGTTTTGCCGATTGCGATTGAAGCGCGTAAAGCCGGTTTCAAAGGAATTATTCTACCTGCTGAGAACGCCCATGAAGCCGCCATTGTCAACAACATCGACGTGATCCCGATCGAGACTTTAACGGAGGCGATCGCTTTCTTTGAAGGGAAACTTGCGATCCCGCCCCTGAAAGTGGATACGCGCGATCTGTTTTTCTCCTCCCAAAACGAGTATGAAGCTGATTTTGAACACGTTCAGGGACAAGAAAATATCAAACGTGCGCTGGAAATCACAGCTGCCGGCGGTCATAATGCGATTATTATCGGACCTCCGGGAGCGGGGAAAACCATGCTGGCAAAGCGCATTCCAAGTATTCTGCCTCCATTAAGTTTGCCGGAAGCCCTGGAAACCACTAAAATCCATTCTGTTGCGGGAAAGCTTGGGAAGCGTGCAACCCTGGTTTCACGAAGACCATTTCGTTCGCCGCACCATTCCATTAGTGACGTTGCATTGGTAGGCGGCGGCGGATATCCTCAGCCGGGTGAAATATCCCTGGCGCACAATGGAGTCCTTTTTCTCGACGAGTTGCCGGAATTCAAGAGATCGGTTCTGGAAGTCATGCGTCAACCACTGGAAGAACGGAGAGTAAGTATTTCGAGAGCCAAAATGACCGTCGAGTTTCCGGCCAATTTTATGCTGATCGCCAGTATGAACCCGTGTCCGTGCGGTTATTACAATCATCCCGACAAAGAATGCGTCTGCGGGCCCGGCGTGGTTCAAAAGTACCTCAACAAAATCAGCGGCCCATTGCTCGACCGCATTGACCTGCATGTAGAGGTAACTCCTGTTTCCTTCGAGCAGATTTCATCGACCCGAAAATCTGAAAACAGCGATCAGATCCGCGAAAGAGTCATTGCGGCACGCGAGCGGCAGACGGAACGATTCAAAAACCGAAAGGAAATTTACTCTAACGCGATGATGACGCCGGAAATGGTGAAAGAAATCTGCGTGATCGAAGATGTAGGAAAAGCACTTTTGCGGAAAGCAATGGAACGGTTAGGCTTATCTGCCCGGGCTTATGACCGCATTTTGAAAGTCTCCCGCACCATCGCCGACCTGGCTGGAAGTGACGAAATCAAAGTCGAGCACCTTGCCGAAGCCATTCAATACCGGAGCCTGGATCGGGAGAATTGGGCTGGATAAGGTAGTTAATCAGTAATTTTTAAACTATAAATTTATTAAATTTGGAAACACTACTTTTAGAAAGCCAATTTTTAAAAACTGAGATGGGTAAGCGAATGGTGTCAGACATCCTCAACGAACCGGACGCATATTTTGTAGTCCAGGCGGTAACTGATGTCTTGAATAAAGAACGTGACCGGCGAGCTAAATTTTATAACGACATTACCGAAGATGATAAAATCGAGTTTATTAACGGTGAAATTATTGTTCATTCTCCGGTAAAGCTGGGTCATAACTTCGCAACAACTATGCTTTCCAGGGCGCTAAGTATCTTCGTGGGAAAATTTGAGCTCGGTTTCGTGGGAGTTGAGAAAATTATGATCACTCTCACTCGTAATGATTATGAGCCAGATATCTGTTTCTTCATCAAAGAAAAGTCAAGTCATTTTACAAAAAATCAGACACTTTTCCCGGCTCCAGACTTTGTAGTTGAAATTACTTCACCGTCTACCGAAAAGCGTGATCGTGGCGTTAAGTTCAAAGATTATCAGGCGCATTCAATAGAAGAATATTGGATTATCGATCCGGATCAAGAGACTTTAGAGCAATATCACTTGAAAGGTGAAGAATACGAGCTTGTACTCAAATCCGCCATTGGAACAGTGACCAGTTTTGCAATACCTGGTTTTCAGATTCCTATTCAGGCGATCTTTAATGACGCTGAAAACCGGAAAGTAATTCAGAACTTCTAAATTTTCGGCGCCAATCCACTCAAAGTTCCTCTATACTTACTCCTCCCAATTCCTGAAATAGCGTTTGCCAGTAATGCGTGACGTGCGGGTTGTTTTCTTTGGTCGAAGCTGTGGGTTCAAATGGCGAGACGATGGTTACCTGGGGAGAGCCAATCGCATATTGATCCAACTTTTTCGTATCCGCTTTCGCGTCAGCCTCGGCTTCTGAGTCACTTTTTGGAGGATTAATGTGGAAATCCCTGCGGTCAGCGCCTTTGACACTTTCAATCATATCGCTGAAATAATATACTTTCACTTCCGAGCCACTTTCACCCGCCTTCGCGATCACAGGCAAACTAGCCCAGATATCCGTCGATAAATTGGACGCTCCTGTATTTTGCTGGTTCAATTTCGTTAATAGCTGGCGCAGGTAAATGCCCTTTTCTTTTTGCAGAGATAGCTGAAATGCAGTTTCAATTCCCTCGCGGTCCGTGGCGTTTGCAGCCGACATATCATCTTTCTCACTCCTCACAGTCAGCGACAATGCTCTGGCTTTAGAGGTATTTTCATGAATAAAATACACTTCCAGCTTATCGCCTTTATTCTTCATGTTGTTGTCAATAATGTCTGTCAAAGCCTGGCGGTACTTTTCATTAACGTAATTTTTATCGACGTGTACGCTCTGGGTTTTATCTAAAAAAACAAGTGTGTAAACGGGTGCATCGGGGGCAGCCTGTGTTTGTTCTTTTTCGCCACCGCACGATGAAACTGCTACGGATAATGCGATGAAAAGGATAAGTTTTGCCTGTCGGCTGAATTTTCTGAAAAAAGGGCGATTTGTTTTAGGTCTCATTTTTAAATATTTAATGGCTAAACTAATTGGTTCTCAAATAGAACACAACGGCAAACGGGTGTGAATGCTAAATATTTCATTAAAAACAGAAAACCCTTCAAAACGTGTGCCTTGAAGGGTTTTATAAATGAATATCTTCTTAAATCTATTTATTCTGAGCCTGGATCAATTCAACGATTTCTTCCGAAATACCGGTTGATGAATAGCCGCCGTCGTGATACAGATTTTGCATGGTTACGAAACGCGTCAGATCTGAGAATAAAGTAATGGCGTAATTGGCGCAATCGTCGGCCGTAGCATTGCCTAATGGGCTCATTTTATTGGCAAAATCATAAAATGCATCAAAACCTTCGATTCCTGAACCTGCTTTTGTTTTGGTAGGAGATTGCGAAATCGTATTTACGCGCACATTCTTGGCTTTCCCGTAACGATAGCCATAGCTGCGGGCAATGCTTTCCAGCAATGCTTTGGCTTCGGCCATATCACTATAAAATGAGTAGGTACGCTGAGCAGCAATGTATGACAATGCCACAACCGATCCCCATTCGCTAAGTGCGTCCTGTTTTTCAGCAACTTGCAGAAATTTGTGTAACGAGATCGCAGATATGTCAATGCCTTTTTGAAACCAATCGTAGTTCAAATCACCGTACTCTTTTCCTTTGCGAACATTCAACGACATTCCGATTGAATGCAGAACGAAATCGATTTTGCCGCCCAGGATCTCAACAGATTTTGTGAACAGGTTTTCAATATCTTCAACAGAAGTGGCGTCGGCAGGAATGATCTGAGCATCGCATTGTTTCGCCAAATCATTAATCGCGCCCATTCGCATGGCGATCGGCGCATTGGTTAACGTAAAAATGGCACCTTCTTCCTTTGCTTTCAGCGCAACTTTCCAGGCAATCGAATTTTCATCCAGTGCACCTGATATAATTCCTCTTTTTCCTTTTAATAAACCGTAAGCCATGTTTTCCTTTTATTGATAATTAACTAGGATATATCCGTTTAAGGCGGCAAAGTAAAGCATTTTTACCGGGTTAAACCAGTTTCAGCACCTCCCCAAAATTCCGCCGGCTGTGAGTTCAAGGTTGTAAAACTGCCTTTTCTACTGGTTTCAGACGCAGCTTTTCCTGAAAAAACTGATCTGTCGCCTGATAAACACCCTTTACATCTTTCGATCTCAGACGGGATGCAATCACATGGTCGCCACTCTCCGGGAAGGATTTTTCAACCTTCATTTCGGCCGGTGTACCCAGTTCCTGAAACATCTCTTTGATCGCTTCCACCGACACCACTTTATCCTGCTCCTCTTTATTTTTGTAATAATACCCTACAAAAACCGGCATTTTAACCTGCTCGTAAATGTCCCGCCGCGCAATCGCATCCATCATTTGCTGCAAAGTAATCAGGCCATTTGAATGGTATCCCTGAAGCCAGTATTTGGCTTGTTCGGAATCCTCGTCTTTGGTAATGTTGTGGTCGCCCATCACCTGGTGCAAAATTTTCACCCCCCAATGCCCCGTGATGAGTTTCAAAGAAGAATTCGCGACGGCCATGCAGGGCGAATAAAGAACGAGACCTTTGATCTCGGGATGCGTTGCCGCGAGATACACCGACAATAATCCTCCCGCCGAAGTACCGATCACAATCACACTATCTCCGATTGCTTTTCCGATAGCCAGTGCGCGTTTTGCCCCCGCCAGAAAGTTGGCTGGTGTGAGATCTTCAAATGCGTCGGGGTCGCTGATACCGGCGTCGTGCATACGTGCCAGATATAAATTCACGCCATATTTTTTAGCGAGGTCTTTATGGATTGGATCACCTTCCGCCCAGCTTGCACCGAAACCATGAATGTATATGATGCTATAAGGTGTTTTTGTCTTGTTTGCACTATCCGCCCAAATGATACGCGCCTCATTGTCAGGCTTTTTCATTGGAACAGCATTTTCCGTTCGTTTCACTTCTTCATCCAGCTTTTCCAGATCGGAAGTGATGGTAGGCAAAACAGGTGTAAGCTTTGCCTCAGGAACTCTGGGGCCAGACACAAATACAATACCCAGAATGGCGATCACGGCGACAATCCAAAGAAGTAATTTTAACATTATTTATGACGGATGAAGGTTTTACAAATACCAAAGATCACTAGTTTTAAGCGCACAACCGGTAACTTATCAAGTATCGGAGTGATTTCTGAGAGAAGTATTATTGACCCATCTCTATACTCTCAAGATACACTTTTACTATCTTGCAAACCTAATTAATTGCCATTCAGATGCCAAACCTCTTACTCGTGGAAGATGATGCCAACCTGGGATCTTTACTTCAGGAATATCTGATCGACAAGGGTTTCCCCACCGACCTGGCAACGGACGGTCAAAAAGGCTGGCAATCTTTCGTCGACAAGGAATACGACCTCTGCATTTTTGATGTGATGATGCCAAAAAAGGATGGTTTTTCGCTCGCAAAAGAGGTAAGAATGAGTGGACGGGATGTACCCATTATCTTTTTGACGGCCAAGTCCATGAAAGAAGATACCATGCAGGGTTTCCGGGTTGGCGCGGACGATTATGTGACCAAACCGTTTGACCGGGAAGAACTACTGTTGCGGATCGAAGCCATTCTGCGGCGCTATAAAAAGCAGCCTGATTCCAAGGAGGAATCAAAAATTTACCAGGTGGGTCAATATATTTTTGATTACGGCCACCAGCAGCTGACCGCGAATGATAAGTCTGCCAGGCTTACCAGCAAAGAATCCGAATTACTCAAACTGTTTTGCCAAAACCTCAATCAACCCATTAGCCGCAGTTTTGCATTAAAAACCATTTGGGGCGACGATTCTTATTTTAATGCGAGAAGTATGGATGTTTACATTACCAAACTACGCAAATACCTCCGCGAAGATCCTTCCATTCAAATTATGAACCTTCACGGTGAAGGGTTTAAACTGCTGGTCGGATAACCCAGGAACTTCAGTTTTCAACGGTTGGTTTTCTTAAAACAGTAATTAAGCCGCACAAAAAAAGCCGACAGCCGACAGCTGATCGCCGAAAGCCAATTTATGATCAATTTATCTCGTCGCCCCCGACGCAATAGAAAATCTGCCGGAATCAGAGACCTGGTTCAGGAAACCACTCTTCAGGTTTCCGATTTCATTTATCCGATGTTTTTGCAGGATGGTACCAACCAAAAGGTTGAAGTGAAGTCAATGCCGGGCATTTACCGTTTTTCTCTCGACAACCTGCTGGAAGAACTGAAAGAAGTTACCGATCTCGGAATTCGCGCCATTGACCTGTTTCCCAATTATCCAGAAAGTAGGAAAGACCGGTTTGCCAGCGAAAGTTATAATGAGGACACTTTTTATCTCAAAGCGATCACTGCCATTAAGGAGCGTTTTCCTGAGCTGGTAATAATGACGGATGTCGCCATGGATCCATATAGCTCGGATGGTCACGATGGGTTGGTTGAAAATGGCAAAATTCTGAATGATGCGACTTTGGACATCCTCGGAAAGATGTCACTGGCGCAAGCGCGGGCTGGTGCGGATATTCTCGGGCCGAGTGATATGATGGATGGCCGTGTCGGTTACATTAGAAAGCATTTGGATGACAATGGTTTTACAGACGTAAGCATCATGTCCTATTCAGCCAAATATGCGAGTGCATTCTACGGCCCATTCCGCGACGCACTGGAATCTGCACCAAAATTTGGTGATAAAAAAACCTACCAAATGAGCCCCGCCAACAAACGGGAAGCATTGCTCGAAGCACAACTTGATTTTGCGGAAGGCGCTGATATGCTGATGGTTAAACCTGCATTATCTTACCTCGATATCATTAGTTTGTTGGATCAGAACTTCGATATTCCCATCGCAGCCTATAACGTTTCAGGTGAATATGCGATGATCAAAGCGGCCTCTCTAAATGGCTGGCTCGATGGCGAACGGGCGATGATGGAGGTACTTATGAGCATCCGCAGGGCCGGCGCCAAATGCATTCTGACGTATTTCGCGAAGGAGGCGGCGGTGATTTTGAATAGGTAAAATGTTTATATTTGTTCAAAACAAATAGAGCTATGCAACACACTTTTCGAATAAATACTTCCCAGCTTAGCCCAAAATTCATTGAGCTAATTCAATCCAAGTTTGAAAGCAAGGATGTTAAAATTGTTGTTGAGGAAGTCAACGAAGTAAACAAAAATCTGAACACAGCAGAGAGAAAACGATTTCTCGATCACCGAAAAAATCATCCATCATTACATATTTCAAATAAGGATGATTTCAATGCGATCGTTGATGACGTAAATCTTGACTGATGACCTATTTTGATTCAGATGTGATCTTCAATTACATTGTAACACAAGATCCTGCAAAAAACCAGCAGGCCAATCAGCTTATTCTTGAAGCGATTACACGCAACGACTTCGTAATTTCTACATTAGTAGTGAACGAAGTAGGATATGGCTTGGCCCGCTTCAATGTAGAAAATCAAATCATTAAGTCGGAACTTGATTATTTGATTTCGCTAAACATGACTTCCATTCATCAGCAGCATTTGTCGAGAGCTTTGTATTTGTCAGAAGCAATTGGCTTCAAGCATATTAATGATTGCATTCATACTGCTGTGGCTGAGAGTATAGGTTGTGACACGTTTTATCCCTACAATAAATCGGATTTCAAACGCATTCAACGTTACACCGATCTCAAAATCGTTATTTTATAATAAATCAAAGCCATTATTTATATGAAAAGATTCTTTCCGCTCATCGCACTTTTTACTATAAGTCTTCTCCAACCAACCTTCTCCCAAAAGAAAACCCCGTCCCCTCCCGAATTTCAGGCGAAAAAGTCAGAAGCTGAGGCGCATATGCGTTTTTTGGCGGCGGATGAACTTCTTGGGCGGCGGACTGGCGAGCAAGGCAATTTGGTTGCTGCCAGGTATATCGCGGAACAATTCCGGAAATTGGGAGTCGTGCCTGTTCCGGGGAACCCGGGTTCGAATACGGTTTCTTATTTCCAGAATGTTCCTTTTGAAAAACTAGGTGCGGCGGGTGCCGGTGAAATCACGGCCGATGCTGAAATCCTGAAAAGCGGCACCGACTGGATATTGATGAATGGGGATGAAGCAAACCTGAAAGCACCGATCGTTTACGCAAGTTTCGGTCTTGAAAATGCAGCCAAAAGCTGGGACGATTACAAAGGCCTGGACCTGAAAGGCAAGATCGTACTCGTGGAAAGTGGTACTCCTGAAACGCAAACTCCGGCTGAAATTGTAGCCACATCGAATGAAAAACGTAAAATAGCAGCTGACAAAGGGGCAATTGCGGTGATCGAACTATTCAATGCGCCTATTCCGTGGAACGTAGTTATGCGGGCTTTTGGCGGAGAAAAAATGTCCGTTCTCGAAGGTGAAAAAGCAACCGGCCCTGCCATCCCGCACGCGTGGGTAAATGGGAAAGAAGCGAAGTTTGCCCGGGCTTTACGTGCTGCAAAGGAAGTGGATTTCAAAACTTCGGGTAGAAAATCGAAGATCGTGAACAGTTACAATGTAGCCGGACTGATCCCCGGCAGCGATCCCAAATTAAAGGAAGAATATGTATTATTAACTGCTCATTATGATCATGTCGGGGTTGGAAAACAAGGTGGGCAACCATTTACGCCAGAAGATAGTATTTTCAACGGTGCGCGTGACAATGCATTTGGTGTTGTTGCCTTACTGACCGCAGCAGAGGCATTTACAAAAACTCCACCAAAACGGTCGGTACTCATCATCGCGCTGACCGGCGAGGAAGTGGGACTATTAGGAAGCAAATACTACGCCGCACATCCACTCATGCCGTTGAACAAATGCATTTTCAACATGAATTCAGATGGTGCCGGTTATAACGATACAACCATCGTCTCTGTCATGGGTCTCGACCGGACAGGCGCGCGTGCCGAGATTGAAACAGCCAGCCGAGCATTTGGATTGGGCGTATTCGCAGATCCGTCACCGGAGCAGGGATTATTTGACAGATCGGATAATGTCAGCTTTGCCAAAGAAGGCATCCCCGCGCCAACGTTTACACCTGGCTTCAAGGAATTTAATGGCGATATCATGAAAAATTACCACCAGGTTTCGGACAATCCTGAAACGATTGATTTCAACTATCTGCTGAAATTCAGTCAGGCATATACCTATGCTACCAGGTTGATCGCGGACCGGAAAACGGTTCCACAATGGTCAGCAGGCGATAAATATGAGCCGGCAGCTAAGAAACTATACGGAAAGTAACAAATCCAATCAAGAACCGAGGTCGCATTGAAGGCGGCCTCTTTTTTTTACCTAATTTTTCAGGATCAGGTACACACCGGCTACAAGTAATATCGCCCCTGCAATGCGCGGCCAAGTGATTTGATGTGCTGCAAATCCCTGAAAACCAAAGTGATCAATCGTCATCGCGGCGATCATTTGACCTGCAACAACCAGACAAAGCATATTCGCCGGGCCAATATCTCGAATAATGAAGATCACGGTCAGCACATAGAATGCACCAAACACACCTCCCATAAAACGCATCCAGGAAACCTGCTTGAAATCATCCAACGAAGGAATAGGATTTTGATTAAAACACGCAAAAGCGATCAGCAGAACCACAAATCCGACGAAAAAGGAAGTTAACGCCGCCAGGATGGGGTTGTTAATGGATTCGCGAAGCTGCGCATTTACTCCGGATTGAACGGTATTACTGATTCCAATCAGAAAAGCAAAAAGTAAGAAAAGCCAGTTCATGTGCGTTGCAGAAGTTTTTTACTTTTTTAATTCACTAACCTCATCCGGATCCACTGTTTTGAACTGACCGTAAACCCGAAGAATGATAGCCAGAGCAACGGTAACTTCCGCAGCGGCGACCACAATCACAAACAGCGCAAAAAGCTGGCCACTCAATCTTTCAGGATCATGTCTGCTAAATGCGACCAGATTGATATTCACCGCATTCAACATCAATTCGATTCCCAGCAAAATGCCGATAAAATGGCGTTTGGTCACTGCTACTGCCAGTCCAATGCAAAAAAGTGCAGCTCCCACCAGTAAGTAATGTTGTATCGGAATGTGGTTCATGGCATTGGGTTACGGTTCATCGCAAGATATGCTGCTCCAACCAGCGAGACAAGAAGCAAAATGGCGACAATCTCAAACGGTAACAAGTGGCTGGTCATTAATTCCACTCCAATTGTCCGGATCGTCGATTTGCTGGTCATGGAATCACCCGTCATTTTGAAATCCGACGAGAATATGATTTTAACCAAAACAACAAAAAAACCGGCTCCCAGCAGAAACCCCCAGGTCTCCCGCCGGATCAGGATTTCCACGCGGTTATGTCTCGACGGATCGTTACTCTTATTTGCTTTTTGAGTGAGCATGATCCCAAAAATGAGCAGAACGAGGACTCCGCCCACGTAAATCATAATCTGAGATACTCCAAGAAAATCCGCACCTGCCAAAACATACAATGCCGCGACTCCTAAAAAAGCCAGGAAAAGTGCGAATGCAGCATAAATGAGGTTTTTTGAAAATAAAATAAAAAGTCCCGACGCAATCGCCAAAGCTGCAAACCCGTAAAATGCAATTGCCTCCATATTGTCTGATCTACGCTATTTCAATTGGATTACTCCTTCGATTTTGGCTTCATCGTCGGCCGAAATGCCGGTTTTGGTTTCACTTCATCTGACTTATCTTCTGCTTTCGGTGCCTCATTTATTTCTGTTTTCGGCTCTTCTTTCGCTTCCACCACTTTGGGTTTCATTGTCGGACGAAATGCCGGTTTTACGGCCGCTGATTCACTCGGCACAGATTCCACTGGCGCAGCTCCGGCTGGCGCAGCTCCGGCTGGCGCAGCTCCGGCTGGCGTTTCCGATACCGGTTTTTCATTATTTTCTTCCGAAACCACTTTCGGCTTCATCGTAGGTCGAAATGCAGGTTTTGGAGCAACTGATGCAGCCGGTGCAGCTTCTGCTGATGTTTCAGAAACCGGTTTCTCTATATTTTCATCCGAAACCACCTTCGGCTTCATTGTGGGACGAAATGCAGGTTTTGCAACAACGGGTTCAACCGGAGAAGACTCTGATGGCGTTTCAGAAACAGGTTTTTCAGTACTTTCTTCCGAAACCGTTTTCGGCTTCATACTTGGCCGGAATGCTGGTTTTGGTGCAGCGGGCGCAGTTTCGGCTGGTGTTTCAGAAGTTGGTTTTTCCGTACTCTGCGGTTGTTCAACATTTTCAACGGGAGCTGCTTTCGGTTTCATTACCGGTTTGAAAGCAGGTTTTGTCGCCGGTTTTGCAACTTCCTCAACAGCCGGACCTTCCATTTCGGCGGCAGCTTCGGACTCTTGTGGTTTTGGTTTAATGGTCGGTTTGAAAACCGGTCTGGCCGCAGGAGCTGGCGTTGGTTCAGATGCGGTAACAGGCTTGGCGGCTGCTTTCAAAGCTTCCTTTTCCTTCTGAAACTGATCTAGTAACTGGCGTTTTTCCTCGGCTTGCTCGGGCGTCAGATTGGCGTAATTATAAACCATATCCCTCACGTCCAGCTCACTATAATCAAACGTTTTGGTCATGGTGAGACATTCTGTCGGGCAAACCGTTGTGCAAAGGCCGCAGTAGCAGCATTTGGCCATATCGATATCAAACTTCGCCGCGTAAAGCCGGATCGGTGAACCGTCGGATGCTTTACCCACTTCCTCAATTGCCCTGATCGGCTCAATCTCAATGCAATCCACCGGACAAACTTTCACGCATTTGTCACATACAATGCAATCGTCCATTTCATTGTGCAGCCGGTAACGACCGTTGTCCGGAATGGGGATGGTTTCCATCGGGTATTGGATGGTAACCATCCCCTCCTGCTCATGATAGAAGTCCCCCGAGCGGATATCGCCCTGCTTCCGACGGTTGCGCGCGCCCCACAAATGCCGCAGCGTAAGCCGCATACCGCCAATTGTGGTACTTATTCCTTCCGATATATTTTTGAAATAACTAGACAAATCGATTCCGTTAGCGCAGAGCTTTACCCTATTGCAAAGATAGAGTTGTTAACCAGATTTTCGGGAAATGCATTCCCCTGATTTTCACTTACTGACCAATTCACTGATATATTTCAAATATTCCTTTGCCAAAACATCCCTGTCAAAATGGGCTTTTGCATATCGATAGCCATTTTCGCCGTGCTTTTTTATCAACTCGGGGTTGTCCATGAACACGATTACTTTTGCGACAAAATCGGCAACATTTTCAGGCTCGGCGTACAAACCCGCATTTGCGCTCTCCACCAATTGCCGTGACACTCCGTCGATGGCCATTAAAACCGGTTTTTTACAGGAAAAATAATCGAAGGTTTTATTGCTGTAAACCGTCTTGAAAATATCGGTTTTTTTCAAAACAGATGTTCCGATATCAGCGGCCGATATGTACTTAAAAACCTCCATTTTAGGTACTGGATCCATAAACAGGATGTTTTGCAATCCCCGATTTGCAGCTTCATTTTCAAGCTCGCCTTTCTTCGCACCATCCCCGATCAGCAGAAAAAAAGCATTTGTTTCCTTTAATTTTTCGGCTGCATCAATCAGTTGTACCAAATGATTAGCAATTCCATGTGCACCGACATATATAATGATGAACTGGTCGTGCAGCCCGAGTTCTCTCCGAAATTTTTCGCGATCAAAATGCATTAAAGCCCGATCTGATAGACTGAAATCCGCCGCATTTGGGATGAAAATGATCTTTCCATTTTGTACGTTTTTTTGTTTAATCAAAATGTCTTTAAAGGCGGGTGTGACTACATTAATCAACCTGGCTGTTTTATAAAGTTTTTGTTCAAACCAATGAGAAAGCCGGATTAGATTTTTGTTGGTCAAAACACCCGTTTCAATGGCGGATTCAGGCCATAGATCTCTGACTTCCAGCAAAAAAGGGATTTTCTTGACCCGGGATAAAAATAGAGCCGTTATACCTGTAAAAAGTGGCGGGCTGGTTACCAGGATCAAATCGTACTTTTTCGGGGCATAAAATAATCCGGCCCAAATGGAGGAAAAAACGAAGGATAAATAACCGAAAAGTCTTCCGGCGAAAGATTGATTTCCATGTAACACGTGGCACCTGATCACTTTAACGCCATTTGCATTCATGCTGATTTCAATGCGATTAGCTGACTTTTTTCTGGGGAAATTCATGTAGTGCCCAGTCCCGGCCAAAACGGTGACCCGATGCCCGGCCCCAACCCAAATGCGCGCCATCTCATTCCAACGCGACCCGCCAGGTTCGTGATCTTCGAGGAAATACTGGTGAATCAGGAGAATGTGCATGATGTTCAGCTCAGATTTTCATACGGATGATTGTTTTGATATACCTCCCGAAAGTTGAAAAAACCAATCTCCGGGACTCCACTTTTGCACCATAGGTTTCAGAAAACCATCCTTGCGTCTCCGTAACCATTATTTCATTCTTGCTTTCGCCAAAAGCTTTGATTTCGAAATGATCAGAAAAAGATGGAGACGGGTGCCAGATCTGGTGCATTTCGATCTGGCTGGGCACGTTTTCAACAAAATCCTCGACAACCCAATGTAGCTGACCGCGCAGCTTCACCACTTTTCGACTGTGGGTAATGCCGGGCCCGATTGCTTTATAACCCTGAAATGCCGCCTCAATGGATAGGAACTTACTTTCAACCCGCGTATGGCCGCCAGCGATTTTGATCCAATCCGTCCAGGCGAATCTGGAAAGCCTCGTCATTTGGTCATACTTCCCCAACATAACCGTGTTATGCGATGCGGTTCCTGAAAAATAGCTGATGATCGTTTCGTTTGCATTGTACAAACAGGAACCGGCATCACGCAGGATATTTTCGCCATTTACCCAAATATCGAGATGCAGATTATCCGATTGAAAAGGCCTGTTTGAGTAAAATCCGCAGCGTAGAAAAGTAATCGTCGGATCGTCACGTAAAACATAGTAACCGCCTTTCGGAAAATTGTATCTCCCAGTCGCCTCAACTTGAATGGGCCTAGCCTTTTGACACGATATTCGATTCGTTAACCAGTCCGCTTCCTCATTCCAACAACCAGTTCCGTACGGTAAAGCCATCGCGAGTGCCGTGGCCAATGCAGTTAATTGAGGCCGAAAATCGCGAAAATGGCAAGCCGTCAGCGGAAAGAACAATGCACCGTCGCTGTGACCATAATGAGGTAACATTCCTGTTTCCTTATCCTGACAAGACAGCAGGAAGAACAGCGATTTTTCCGCACGCTTGTAAACAATCCGATCAAAAAAATCTCCATTTAGTTTTGCTAATGTTAAAACCCACGTCAGCAATTGCACGGCCACGCGATGGTAATTCATCGAAAATTGAAGAAAAGTCCCATCCTCATAAATTTGATAAACGATCTCTTTTTCAAATGCCGTTTTACCTTTTTGCTTCCACTTTTTGCTTTCAGGAAAAAAGGGTAATAGTAATCCGGCCAAATACAGTCCGGCCGTTTCCGTGAGTGCGTGGTTGTTTCGCACGGCGATTAATGCAAAACTGATATTTTCTTCCACCCGGCGCATTTGCTGGTAAATGCTGTTTATGATTTTATCAAAACGCAGCTGATTCAGTGAATTGGAAAACCGGTAGTAATGCAAAGCAAAAAGCCAATTCAGAGCACGCAGAGATATTTCCTGTCCACATTTCCAGTTCGGTCCGCGATTGACAGGATTTTCATCAATCCAGCTTTCAATCAGGTTAAAAACCAGTGTGGATTGATCTTTCTCAAAATGAAAATCACATCGGATTATGTCGTAGAGAAAGCAAAATCTCGATTTTTCCCACACATATTTTATGTCGCCCGCCCCATCAGCGAAGTCCTGGATTTGAGACCAGTGAGTTTCCCGGGAGTATGTAAATCCGGTTTTAGGATTGGTATGCCAATCTTTCGCAGTTAACCATTCGCCGTAAAAATATCGGAACCGATTTTGACTGATATTCGCGACATGTTCCCTCAAATGCACCAGCGTTTTATCTCTCGGCATTTCAAAGTTGGCCGGATCGAAAAAGAATTGTAACGGTAAGTTCCGCCATTCTTCTAGCGAAATGAACGTTTTAGGTTTTGGATTTACAGCAAATCGAAGCTTTAATAATCCTGTTTTGCATTGTATTTGGTAGCATATCCTGAAAATGGAATAGCACCAACCCATATTCCGGAGAAATTTAAAACAGCCCCAAATGCGATCTGACCAGCGTTTTATCATGGTACCTGGATCCAACAGCGCTTTTCATAACTTTCCAGCGCGGCAAAAGTCGCACGTGTGGTATTTACGATCTCGTGAAAGTCAATGTGCGGGTTTCCACCTGTTTTTAATGTTTCCCAAAGTCTGCAAAACTGTTCTTTGTGACCTTTATCTTTTGCTGTTTTAAGACTCGAAAAACCTTTAAAACCATAACCTGTCAGCCGACAAAAATCATCCAGGATCAAAGTCCGGCCGCCTGAATACACCTCCACCCGTTCCTTTGAATAAGATCGGTGACCATTGGAAAAATAATTGACAATTCCGGTCGATCCGTTTGCATAACGGAGCATGATATTGGCATTTTGTAAACCTGCGTCACCCGGTTCCTGAGCTGCATTCATGCAAACTTCAACGACCCGATTTCCGGTGAGATAGCTGATCAGGTCAATGAAATGACACCCTTCGCCGAGAATGCGGCCCCCTCCCACAAGCCGGTCGTGAATCCAAGATTGGGCGGGTATGTGCCCTGCATTAACGGTAATCACAACATGCATGACTGAGCCACCGAGCAGGTTTTTTATTTTGCGGGAATGAGGCGAAAAGCGACGATTGAATCCAACAGACAGACTTTTCCCCGATTTTTCGTAAGTCTTGATTATTTCCTCCAAATCTTCGGGGAATAATGCAAGCGGCTTTTCTACAAACACATGTGTATTGGCCTTCAAAGCATCTACTACCATTTGTGAGTGCAGATCGTGGCGGGTTGCAATGATTACTAAATCCACTTCCCGGTCACGGAGTATTTCATGATAATCGGCCGTCGCAATCGGAATTTTATATCTGGCAGATAATTCGGTGGCATGAAGTCCGCCCGCGCTGGCTATGTACTTGATACTGGCATTTTTAATGAGGGGCAGCAATGTACTGCGAACGTAATTACCAGCTCCAATAATGCCGGTTACCACCTCGGTTGGAGGAAATAATGAACCGGAAGGTCTGCATGATTTTTGATTGCAAACCGTTCCGGGATAGTCGATCAGGATTGCTATATGATGATTCAGATTTTGATAAATACTTTCGAAATCAGGTAATGCGACTCTCCTGGAAATGAGCGATTTGACATTTAAGGCACCGGAAGAAAGCATTTCGAGAATGGCGCAAAAATTCCTGTTTTCAGTCCAGCGGACAAGGCCAACCGGATAATCCACGCCATTTTCTTCATAATTCTGGTCATAACGTCCGGGACCATACGAACAGGAAACCTGGAAGGTCAGCTCTTTTTCGTAAAAATCCGCCCGGTTTATTTTCAGTCCGACGGACCCTACCAAAACGACTTTTCCACGTTTCCGGGAAATCCGTGCGGCGAGAGAAATAATGCCATTGGATTCCGAAGCCGCAGTGATCAGCACGCCATCGGCGCCGATTCCATTTGTCGATTCATTTATAGTGGTTTCGAGATTTTCGTGCGAAGGATCGAAAACCGTAATCCCTTTTTCGGCAGCAATGTATCTTTTATGCGGGTCCGGCTCAATGCCGATCACACGACATCCATTAATGGTAAGTAGCTCAGCAGTAAGCAAACCGATTAGCCCAAGTCCGATCACGACAACGGTATCACCCATTTGAGGTCCCAAAAGCCGGATTCCCTGCAAACCGATCGCGGCTACGACGGTAAAAGAAGCGTCTTCATAAGTTACATTTGAGGGGATTTTCGCCGCAAGATTCACAGGCACGCACACTACCCCGGCGTGCGGCCCATTACTCACTACCCGATCCCCGATCCGAAAACTTTGTACACCTTCCCCAATCGCAATCACCTCACCAGCATTGCAATAGCCCATCGGCACACATTGCGCGAGCTTGTTGGAAAGTGCTCTTAATGTCGGGAAAAGACCGTCTGTTTTGATCTTGTCAAAAACCAATCTGACTTTTTCGGGATGCTGTCGGACTTTGGAAATGAATGCGGCTTTACTGAATTCGACCAGCATTCGTTCGGTACCGGTAGACACCAGAGTATTGTGCGTCCGGATCAGAATGCAGCCTTTTTGAACAATGGGGGATGGGACTTCCAGCAATACGGTTTTCCCGATCCGCAGATTTTGCGCGAGTTGTTTCATGAAATAGTGTGTGATATTCGTAAATGTCCGCGATCGAAAATTTACGAGAGTAAATGCAATCGCAAAGTTTTAATATTTTTGATGAATTCCAATTTTGCAGTAAACACAATTCACAAATCCGGTTGACAGAATGAAAAAGCACCTTAATGTTGGTATCGTTGGTTACAAATTCATGGGCAGGGCACATAGTAATGCATGGAAAAAGGCTCCGCTCTTTTTTGATATTCCGGCCATACCTGTCTTGAAAGCAGCTTGCGGCAGACATCAGGAGTCATTAACGGAGTTCGCTGAAAATTGGGGCTGGGAGGAAACGGAAACGGATTGGAGAAAGCTGATCGCCCGGCCGGATATTGATATCATCGACATTGCATTACCGCAAGATCTCCATTATGACATTGCAATTGCTGCGGCTCGGGCCGGAAAGCATATTTTTTGTGAAAAACCACTTTCGATGAACAGTCGGCAGGCGGAAGAAATGTTGAAAGTCTGCGAAGAAAATAAGGTAACGCATTACCTCAATCATAATTACCGGAGAACCCCGGCAGTTGCGTACGCGAAGAAAATGATTGAAGCAGGGAAAATCGGACGGATTTTTCACTGGCGTTGCGCCTATCAGCAGGATTGGATCGTGGACCCTTCCTTTCCATTAACCTGGCAATTAAAAAAAGAAACGGCTCAGGCTGGTCCGCAGTGGGACCTTAACTCGCATGCGGTAGATCTCGCGCATTTTTTGGTGGGAGACATGGCTACTGTTTCGTGTCTTACCACCAATTTTATAAAAGAAAGACCATTGGCCGATGAAGCGTCGGTCGGGAATCTTTCGGCACAATCGTCCGGGACGGAAATGGGGGAAGTGACCGTCGAGGATGCGGCATTGATGATGGTTACTTTTAAAAATGGCGCGATCGGCTCATTTGAAGCAACGCGATTTGCCAGCGGCCGGAAAAACCGGCTTTCATTTGAAATTTACGGCAGCAAAGGAAGTCTCACATTCGACCTGGAAAGGATGAATGAGCTGCAATATTTTTCACGGGAAGATGAAAATGGCGATCAGGGGTTCCGTACCATTCTCGCAACCGAGGCGGTGCATCCGTATGCAAACCACTGGTGGCCAGCAGGTCATATCATTGGGTATGAACACGCATTTGTGCATTCGGTCGTCGATTTCGTCAAAGCAATAGAAGGAAACACGTCCATCAAACCTGACTTTTCAGATGGGTTGAAAATTATCAAGGTTCTGGAAGCGGGAATACAATCCTCGGAGACGAAGCAGCAGGTAAGTTTGTAGCCGGCTGCGCCTTTTGTAAAAAACAAAATCATGGTTTACGGCGTCGAACGTGTTACTAATTCCGGAAAAATGTGGGTGAAAATGCTGCTAATTTTTGTTTGTTTGGCGGCAACCCATTCCAGTCAGGCTCAGAACAAAAAAAGCAGCCGATCCATCTACGCAAAGGATAATCTGATCGCGTGGTGCATTGTTCCGTTTGACTCCAAAAACCGCGGGCCGGTGGAACGTGCCGAAATGCTTAACAAGCTTGGTATCAACAAGCTGGCGTACGATTGGCGCGAAAAACACATTCCCACCTTCGATGCCGAACTGGACGCATTAAAGTCGCATAAAATCAAGCTGCAGGCATTTTGGCTGTACTCCGGACCCGAGCCCGAAACGGACAAGAATTTCAAGATTATCCTCGATGTGTTGAAACGCCATCAGGTAAAAACGCAGATCTGGTGCATGATCGGCGGCATTAAAGATCTGGATCAAATGTCACAGCAGGAAAAAATCAATGCACATGCCCGGGCAGTGGCCTACATTGCCGACAAAGCCGCAGAAATTGGTTGCAGCGTGGGTTTATACAATCACGGCGGCTGGTTTGGAGAGCCTGAAAATCAGCTGGAAATTATCAAATACCTCAATAAACCGAATATCGGGATCGTATATAACCTGCATCACGCGGAAGAACATCTTGAAACATTTCCGAGGTTTTTTCCAAAAATGCTGCCGCATTTAATGGCGTTTAATGTGGCAGGACTTATCAAAGGAAATCCGGGGAAAGTGGTGCCCGTTGGACAAGGCAATGCAGAACTGGAATTGATGCGCATTGTGCAAAACAGCAGCTATAATGGCCCGGTAGGCATTATTAATGAAGAATTCGCGCCCGATGCCGAGGATGGTTTGAGAATCAATATGGATGGAATGCAGGTAATTTTGAAAGAACTGGGGGATAAAAAAGCGTTGAAAACGTATCAGTAAATATCCGATATCACATTACCATTTTTTTGATAAAACCCTTTGCACGATTTTCTGCAATTCCGCGGCATAAATGGGCTTCCGAATGTAATCGTCTACGTATCCCGTCGCCATTGCCCGGTTATAATCGTCTGTATCCGTGGATGAGCTGATCATGAAAATGGTAATGTTCCTGCTAAGTTGGGATTTGAGTTTGGCAAATTCATCAATAAACTGCCAGCCGTCGAGTATCGGCATGTTGATGTCGAGCAATATCAATTCGGGCAGCCGGGTTTCCTGATCCTTGTATTCGGTCAGATAGTCGATGGCGTCCTGACCATTTTCGAAAAAAAAGCAGTCACTGGCGACCGGCTCTTTCTCGATCATTTTCTTGAGGAGGAAGGTAAATACCGGATCATCGTCGATCACGCAAAGTCTTTCAAGCGAATTCATTAAATGTGATTTTAAACGTAGTTCCCTGATTTTCTTTACTATACACTTGTATTTTCCCTCCCTGCGATTCGATTTGATTTTTAATCAAAAAAAGACCTACTCCGTGCGCGTCTTTGTGTTTGTGAAAAGTTTTATATAACCCGAAAACCTTGTCAGCATGCAAATCCATGTTGATCCCTTTTCCACCATCAATATATTTAAGTTCTTTTATTCCATCCCCATTCAGATAAAATTTCAGGGTAATGTGCGCCGGCTCGTTGTCTTTTTTATATTTCAGACCATTTGAAATGAGGTTCATCAGAATGCTTTCCAGATAAACCTGCGGAAAAATCACTGTCTCAAGATCATAATTTAAATGCACCTCGGAACCACTATCCTTTATACTCTCATCCAATACCGATAAAACCTTATTCGTAACGGCGTACATGTTCAACTCTTCACTTTCAAGCTTGTTTTCCCGGATTTTGATAATTTGGGAAAGATCGTCGAGCGTGTTGTTCAGGTGGCGGGACACATTCCTTACTTTCTGAAAAATTTCCAGATTAGTGGCGTCCAGCGCCGATTCATCCACAAAGCTTGTGAGCAGTGCCATGTTACTGGAATGGTTGCGGAGATTGTGGGACAAAATGTGTGTAAAGTTTTTGAGCTGATTGTTTTGTTGCGCCATCTGGTCGATGGATTTGATGAGGTTCAATTCCGATGTTTTATACCGGTCGATATCCATGATAATGCCCCTGATCTTCGTGACCTCGCCGTTTTTATCAGACAAGGCATCGCCGGAAAAACGTACCCATTTGATACTATTGCTGGTACGCATTAAAAATTCATGGTCCCAGACCGGACTATTTTCCGACGAGTTGAGCAATGCGAGCTTGATCGTCATTTGATCCTGCTCGTTAAAAAAACTTAGTAAGTCTTCCTCGGTGCGGATGCCGCAATTCGTTGTTTCAAAGATTTGACCAGCGGTTTTTGTCCAGTTGAATTCTTTTGTTGCCAGATCGTATTCCCAGCCAGCCAGTCGCCCAACTTCACCGGCTGCGGTAAGCAGATATTCACTTGCAGCCAGCTTCTCCTCAACAAGATTCCGCTCCTCAATTTCCTTTTTAAGATCGTCAACCGACCTGATCAACAAGATATTAGGGAAGATTTTGAATAGAAAAAAAACTGTTGAAAGTGACACGCCGGCAGTGAGAAACCGCACCAATGCACTCAGCCGGTAAACGGGCACCCAGAAGATAATGGCGTCTATGAAATGTGTGAGGCCGCAGAGCACTATGAATGCGACAAAAAGCCAAATGGCGTGCGGAAACGGAAAGTCTCGTCGTGTGAGCGCGACGCGCATCAAAAATATGGGGATGAGGAAGTATGCAGCCCATATCAGGAGATCAGAAATGATGTAGAGCCAGCCATGAAAGTCGGTCCACTCGCCGCAATACCATCTTGCGGGCCAATGCTCCGTACTTAAAATCCCTTTAAAGAATCCGGTAAACTGCTGTGACAGATCTGCCTTTTGAGACGGATTGAGTACTGCGGCACTTTGGCACATACGGATACTGTCCGCACTGGTTACACACAGTGATAAGTCCGGGTTCATATTTATTTCTTGCTGGTCTAGAGAACGTTGTCTTATCCATCCAATCAGTTATTAAAGCAATGTAGGATCAAACTTTAATCTGATGTAACAAATAAAAGGTTCCAAGATACATATTCGCAGGATTGCGGCGCCAACTCGGGAGGAAGATTTTGAGAAAAGTGGTGCGGAGGGTAGTTTGGAGCTTATGAGGCAGATCTAATGAGGGAGGTACGAGAAGCAAACTGGTTTTCACCGAACCTACTTTTTAAGGAAATTTTTTACCTGGCTTAACCTTCTGCGTGCTGCTACGGCAACGGCCTCAGACGTTTGATAGTCAGTATACCGAGCCGTATGGCAAGAATCAATAAGTGCCTTGTAAGCAGAATATGCGTTGTATATATGTATTTTTACAAGTTCAGCAATAGCTGTATGCTTACTCGGTTTCTCTGAACCTTTAAAATTTTTGAGATAGTACTCGTTAAAGGATCTGTAAACATTATCTCCGACTTGAAGTGGAAAAATCTCATGTTGAACATAATGCATAGCAGAGTAAAATGCAGTAGTTACTACCCAGTCGTGAAAGGATACTCCTTCTTCATTGGGGCCGGTTAATAAGTGATCGCACGCTTTTTCATTGTGCTCGGCATGTTCTCTGCTCATTAATTGCCAGTGTATCTAAAAATAAATCCATCAGCAGTTAAACAGTCAACATTAAGTCGTTCGCTGAAAGGGCAAAGGGTAACATCCACATTATAGTAATCCGAAGCCTCCTTCTGCTGCAACTCTCCAATAAAACTATAAATGTCCAATATAACATCACTTAAAAACTCGCTTTCTGGTAAAGTGATTAGAATTTCGTAAAATTTTTGCGAGGCAATCCTTAAAAATATATCTCCCGGATTAAAGCCATGTTTCCGAAAATTATCCAAAATACTGGCTGTTACTTCTGATGATCTCTGTAGATTTTTACCGATTTGGTCTGCAGCCAGCGAGGTTTCCGTACGCTGTCCAGCATCCTTCCCTTTAAAATAAGCCTCAATGACGTGGTCACTGGAAAAAAGCAAGTCCCTGTCAGGCGTAGCCTTCCAGCCGTCACGATCAACGATTTCGAAAACTTGTTCTTGTGTCATATAAGAGGAAATAAAATAGTATTCTTTTTAAAATCAAATTGTTACGTACTGTATCTAGCGACAGTTGAGCGATGCCAAAACTAAATTAGATCATGCTCTTAAACTGACCGCAAGGTATAGACTGCAAGATTGATATTCTAATAACGATAAAAAACAATCATCCACCTGAGGTTTTAAATATTTCTGGAGAATATTATTCAGCAGGAAACAGCATATAGAAACTCATTTAGACGACCATTTGCGATTGTAGGCTAATTAGTAGGCTGGCAATAAAAAAGCACCTAGCAAATAAATGCTTATTTTTTCTGTGGGAGTTGAGGGATTCGAACCGCGCGGGCAGATGCTCTTTTGGTTATTCAATAAAAACAAAAAAAGCACCGATTTCTCGATGCTTTTTGAACTCTGTGGGAGTTGAGGGATTCGAACCCCCGACCCTCTGCTTGTAAGGCAGATGCTCTGAACCAACTGAGCTAAACTCCCCTTTCCCGTCGTTTGGGAGTGCAAATATGTGGGACTAAAATTAAGTCTGCAAACTTTTGAGCGAAAAAAAATGAAATAATTTGCAAAATCCTGAGGATCAATGGACAACTATTCAAAGTTTAAATACAGCGTTACCGTGTGCGTCGTCATTTTACCGATCCCATTGCCAATGGAATTTTTCGCAGGTGAAAAAGCATTGGTTAAACCATGAGAAAAACGCAGCTCGGGAGCGAATTTGAAGAATTCAAAAAACTGTTCGTACCCGACACCGTAGTCCAACGAAACATCGCTAGACTTGGTATCCAGCCTTCCCGAACCTCCGCCGCGGTTACGTTTCACATTCGTTTCGATGCCCAACGTAACGCCGGCGATCATATACATTCTCGAATTTACCCGCCGAAGTGATTTGTATTTCAGCAAAAGCGGCAGCTCGATCCAGGTAGATTCCCGCTTCTCTATTTTTTCCGTTCCATTCGGATAGCTGAATTTCACGTCGCGGTTATATAGGGACACCGATGGCGTGGTGCGCAAATCAAAATGCTCGGTCAGAAATGCATTGATCGCAAATCCCATACGAAACGCAAATTTGGTAGGGGATTGAATGACAAATGCAGAATCTTTGGAAATAAAATCCGAATTGTGCTTGATGTTGAACCTTGTAAATGGGACAGCGAATAAAATGCCGTAATGGATCGGCTTATCATCGTAGAATTCCAGGTGTTTGCGCCTGTAACCAATGCCCTGCGCCTTTATTTCCTGGGCCGTCATCAACAGCAGGAGAATGCCGAATATTACTTTTGCCCGATGTAAATTGAACAGATCCCGAAGGTAAGTGATATGCATTTGGTGTTTATGAAACCTGCTTTTTTAAAAATTTCAAGGAAAGCTTCTCCATCGGGAAACGCCTGGACAGATTCTGGCAGATACGTATATGCCGCGATATCTTTGGAGACCGTTTTTCCGATTATTGGCAATATGTACTTAAAATAAAAATTATAAAACTGCTTGAAAGGAAAGCTGCGGGGCTTGGAAAACTCCACTACCACGCAATTTCCTCCTGGCTTCATCACGCGGTTCATCTCGGTCAGCCCTGCCAGCAGATTCTGAAAATTACGTACTCCAAACGAAACGATAATCGCGTCAAAATAATTGTCCGCAAAACTCAAACTTTCGGAGTCGCCGCTCTGCAATGTGATGATATTTTGCTTGCCTAATTTGGCGATTTTCTCACGTCCAACAGCCAGCATTCCCTCCGAAATATCGACGCCAATGATCTTTTCAGGGTTTAATGCGAGTGCCTCGATCGCGAAGTCACCCGTGCCTGTCGCTATGTCCAGAATGATTTTGGGCTGCTGTTTTTTGAGGAGTTTAATGGCCCGTTTTCTCCAGTAAATATCCACTCCGGCACTTAATACGTGGTTGAGCAAATCGTATTTCGGCGAAATATTATCGAACATTTCCGCCACCTGCTCACGCTTGCTGCCATCCTTGTCTTTATAGGGAACTACGCTCATTTTTTCTGTCTTATCATGCATTAACAAACAAAACTAACAGATAATTACGGTTATCTGGTGGGTATTTTTCATCAAAATGGATTGAGAATGATGACCAAAAGCACAAAGCCGCGTCTAAATAGTACATGAGCAAATATCCCTCATTTAACCACCACGATGCGTCTGACTTTACTTGCCAGCCTTTTTTGCCTAACCACTTTATTCGTAAATGCGCAACGTTCCTGGCGAAAACCATCGTCGAATGGGATCAGTATGAAAAAAAGTTATAACAAGAAAGAGAAGCTCCCCCACTCACTGACATTTCGCGGAGGATTAACCCAGTTTTTTGGCGAGCTCAATGAACAGGATATGCACGGCACGACGGGCATTGGTTTTGGCCGGGCATTTACTAAAAATGTGGGTTTGCAGCTGGATTACACGGCGGGAAAGACCGGTGGTGAAAAGCTTCCTTTCTTCAATTCCTATTTTGTGACTGAATATAATACGCTCGAAGGCATTGTAAAATGGAATCTCACTGAGCAGTTTAACCGTTTTGAGCCAGGTCCGGTGAATTGGTTTGTGTACGGCGGTGTCGGGCAGATTTGGTTTACATCAAATGCATTTGACATCGATGATAATGCATTACTGCGGTTCACAAACAGCAAATTGAGCGCACGGAACCCGCTTTTTTTACGGTGGGGAAAACCGAAAGGTCCGGTCGGGATTCAAAAAACGCGGGAAGGAATTCTGCCGCTGGGCACTTGTATCGACTACGAACTGTTACCAAAATGGAAGATCGGGATCGATTATCGCTTTTATTTTGTGAGAACCGACAAGCTGGACGCAACCTCAGGCCAGAGTTTGGCCAATCCCGAAGAAAGTACGTCATATAGTAGCACGCCGAACGATAAATTCAGCTTTCTTGCAGTCTTTCTAACGTACCGATTTGGAAAACCAAAGTAAATTTTAGCCGCGTTGTTATGAGTTTTAATCCTGTCAAATACAAGTTATACCCAACCCTTTTGAACGTTTACGACCGTTTCGAAAAAGGTTATATCAATCAGGATGAACTACTTAACCGGATCAATCGCGTACCTGTATCTCAGACAGCAGCTCAGCGAAAAGGTGCTTCATTTGAAGAAGCGGTGATCAAAGGCATTGACGAAGAAGAATTTGACCCGGAAATTCTGGAAAAAGTGCGGGCGCTGCTTCCCAGACCGATGCTGAAAACGCAGTTTTACTGTGAATATCAGGTTGAAGATGTTCTGCTTTATGGGTATGTGGATGTTTTAGGTAAACTAATGGCTGTCGACATTAAAACGACAAACAACTACATTCCAGGCTGTTACGCGATAAGCCACCAGAATTTCTACCTGCCTGCACTACGTACAAAAGGCGTGCGAAACCTGCGTTACATTGTGACGGATTTCAAAGAAGTATATCAGGAAGATTACGATCACACGCTGGATTTCGCGCACCAATTGAATCAGATTAAATCCTTTTGTGAGTTTCTGGAGGAGAATCGGGAGCAGATTACGGATAGAAGGATTTTCGGAGGATGAATGTGAATATACCGGTCATGAACGGGCAAAAGCAACCAATGCGGCGTAATTTCCCTTATCTGCTTCCCGCAATGCATTCAGGTAAACTGATCTCAGATCGCTGCTCTTAGCCAGGTTTTTGCTTCCCCAGGTAAATACTTCACGCCCAAATACCTTCTCAATGATGATATCCGCAATGAGTCGGGAATGCCGCCCATTTCCATTTGAAAAACAGTGAATTGATACGATTCGATGTTTGAACCGAACCGCGATTTCGTCCGGTAAATAGGTTTGATTCTCAACCCAAAATCTGCAATCACCCAATAGCATTCGCAGATCTGTTCCGATCTGATATTTGTCTACACCAAGATTTTTATTAGAATTTCTGAAAGTCCCCGCCCATTTCCAGACTCCGGCAAGCATTCTTTTGTGAAGTAACTTTATAAATTCCTCCGTCAAAATTTCGGCAGCAGTAAATTTCCTTCGGCGTTCAATCGTCCAGCGTATCGCTTCCTCAATATTACGTTGCTCAACTTCATCCAATTCCCCTCGAGTTGTCACGGATTCGATAAGTAATCCTTCCTTTTCATCTTGATCTAGTGGTGTTTGGGCTTCGCCATATTCTAAATCTAATCCCATAGGCTTCTCGGTATTTCACGTTTGATTTCCTGTGTTAGTTCTTCAACTGCTTGTTTTAAACGTGAGTCCGAGTTTTCCTGATCTTCCAATTGCATTGTCGTAGATGTCCTTTTTACGATCTTTTTCGCGAGTTTCCTCGCCCGATCCTCAACCATCTTTTCCAGACTTTCTTCTTTGGGAACAAATCCGTAAACCAGTTTCATATTAAGTGCGTCACCTGCCTCCCGAAGTGATTTTAGGGTGATACTCTCATCACTTTCGCGATTTTCCATTTCCTTGATCGCCTGCGGCGTTTTGGACAATCTCCCGCCCATTTGCGCGAGAGACATATTAAACGCTTTTCGTAACTGGTTAATCCATCCCCGTGACGGTGGCAGAACCTGATCTAATGCGGCAAAACTTTTCAGTTTCGCATCAAGCTGCCGAATAACAATGAGATGATTATTTGGGACCTTCATATTTTTGCAATGATATTATCAATGCAAATTTAAATGTATTTGTTTAAATTTAAACATTTTTTTAAACATATACATTTAAATCAAGATCAAAAATTAAATATATAACTTTAAAATTCGCTATTGTGTTTTGCTACACTGCTCATCTGACCAAGATTTCGTCTTCTTCCAGACATTGCGACAGAAACGCATTGGCAGACGTTTCAGAATAATCCTGCAGAAAACATTTAGCCGACTCAATATTAGAAAACTTCGCTACTCTTTCAAGCATCAGTTCAGTGCCAGCCGAGTTAATGACGAATGTGGTAATGCGGACGATTTCTTCTCCATTTTCTGTGAATTCACGGTGGAGACAGATTTCGGTTTGTGTTTCGGGGAGTGTGATGATTTTGAAGTTCATGTGGTTGAAGTTTGTGTTTTTTAGTGAATATTTCCTTTAATGAGAATTAAAATCCCTGAAATGGCATTCGTTCAATTCTAAAGATGATATTTTTAGATTCTTTTAAACTTAAAAGATTTAAATCAATTTATACACGTATTTTTATCCTTAAAGCTTAATTAATTATCTTTCAAGGATATAATTATCTCTTATTCAGTTTGTTAGATTTTTCTAACTTGGCTGAATGAAAACAGACAAGCGCATATATAATCGCGTCAAAGCCTATCTTGCCCTCAAACAGATCAAGAACAAGGTGCTTGCTGAACACCTGAATGTCAGCCCGCAGACAGTATCAAAATGGTGTACCAACTACAGTCAGCCTTCTATTCCAGAGCTTTACAAAATTGCTCTCTTCTTAAATATCGATGTGGTCGAGTTATTAGAACCGATATCTTCTTTTACTTCTCAAAAGTAGAATGTCCTGAGAAGACATTGCACAACGGATTCGTTGTCTTTTTCCCGAAATATTCATTTGTTAAAAACCTTAACTCAAATTTACCTTAGTTCAGTTTTTTGCCATTTTACTGAACTAACATTTTCCTTAGTTTAGTTTTTATGCCAAAAACTAAACTAACAAGATTTTTAGTTTAGTTTTACATTTATTTTCTAAACTAAGCGATCTGTTCGTTTAACTTTTTGGTTTCATGAATAATTTTAAAGCAGGTTCGTATACCAACCAGGGTTACTATAAAAGTTTTCAACCCGAAAACATAAACCGCGACTGGCTGGTGGATGATATGCAGCTACTTAGTCTGCTAAGTAAGGCTGACAGAAATCTTGGACGATTGGATATGTACTCCGAATATGTCCACATTGACCTCTACATTCGAATGCACATTGCGAAGGAAGCCACTCAATCCTCCAAAATTGAAGGTACCCGGACTAATATGGAAGAAGCTTTTCTGGAAAAAGATGAGATTTCGATGGAGAAACGGGATGATTGGGAGGAAGTGCAAAACTACATCAGCGCAATGAATGAGGCTGTTAAGCAATTGCATACGCTCCCATTTTCGTCACGGCTGATACGTCAGACACATAAAATCTTACTTCAGGGAGTGCGTGGTAAGCATAAGCAGCCCGGTGAATATCGTACGAGCCAAAACTGGATTGGCGGAGCTTCCATCAACGACGCGGTATTTGTGCCGCCGGTGCATACTTCCATTGCGGATCTGATGTCTGACATTGAAAAATTTGCAAACGACGAAATCAACCCATTACCAGACTTACTTAAAATTGGGCTGATCCATTATCAATTTGAGACGATTCACCCATTTCTGGACGGAAACGGAAGGGTCGGCAGGCTGCTTATAACCCTTTATCTCGTTGACAGAGGAATACTTAAACAGCCGATACTATATCTGTCAGACTATTTTGAGAGAAACAGGACTTTGTATTATGATAACCTAATGCGCGCGAGGACACACAATGACATTAATCAATGGCTGAAATTTTTCCTGGTTGGGATCATTGAGATTTCGAAAATTGGTGTCAAGACTTTTGACGGGATTCTGCAATTAAAACGAAGTCTTGACACAAAAATCCAAACCTTCGGAAACCGCGCGGGCGATGCCAAGAAAATTGTAGACTATCTCTATGAGCAGCCTTTGATAGATGTTTCCCGGATTGAAAGCATTACCGGGAAATCGAAGGTTACCAATTATAAATTGCTGGCAGATTTAGAGAGATTGGAGATACTACAAGAAGTTTCGGGTGCCCAACGCAACAAGCTTTATGTTTTCAGAGATTATCTGGATTTGTTCCGATAAACAAACGCACTATCTCTAATCATCTTTAAACTTTTAACCTTCACAGGAAATAATAGCCGCACTAATTGACATCAGCAACCCGAATTAATCCCATACTACCCAGCTCAACAATCAGGATTATTGTCCGCCATTTAGCCGCCTGGTAAATGTTGCATTGCCGTTTATTCACTCGATTCAGGCGGGTTTGTAAAGTATTGGATATTTAATGCAGCCATCCTACGTGGCCTTAATTATTCATCCTTTACAAACTATTTATGAAAAGAACTTCTCCCTTTCGGCGGATCACGTCGTGCATTTCATTTCTCTTTGTTTTCGTATTCGCATTTTCAACACAATCCTGCCGCGACGACTTTGAGAGCAAAAATCCTCCCCAGCAAACTCCCGCAAACAAGGCTGCCGGAACAGAAAACAAAATGATCAGTTACGATCAGTTTTTGAAGCAGATTAAAGGTTTTGAAGACAAAGAAGTATACAATCATTTCAAATCGAATGCAGAAACCAGCCTTCGTACCAGCGAAGAATCACCATTAGATTTCCGGGTTAAACCAAGTACTACAGACAGCGTAAGAAGGATTTCGGTTAACAATCACACGACGTATACCATTCCCGTACATCGCAGATCACACACCGGTGAAGTGTTTCGAAACATTATCATAGACTCCACGGATGCCGGCGCGAAGACATATATAGCCTGGTATTTTCCCGACAAAAACTGGATCAAAGAGTACAAACGTGATCGCAGACGAAGTTTTTATGGACGCGTGATCATGAAAGATTATGATCTGCCTTCTGACGGCCGATCTGGCGGGCGGGTAAATCTGGTACCGGTCTGCACTTCCGTGATGGTATTGTCTGAGGTTGTCGAACATTTATGCTGCCATAATGCGCAGCACGTTTCATGCAACTGTGCAAACAATAGCAAATACTACTTTGAATACCTATACAGCACCGTAACCACTTGCATTGATGTCTATATCCCCCCATTTGGCGGCACGCCCGGCGGTGACTCAGGAGGAGGCGGAGGCACAATCCCAAATCCCGGCGGAGGTTACGATCCCTGCAATGGCGGAGGCTTACGAACTTCAACAAATCCGTGCAATCCAAACCCGCCGAACCCCGGCCCGGTAGTTGTAGCCAATGCGAATGTATTGCCGCTGATTAATGTTGCGGCATCGAAGGGTATCAGCTTCACGTCAACGGAGATTGCTGTGCTGAATTCGCAAAGTCCGACTATGATTACCAAGATAAAGGATTTGATTTCGGCATTTGGAAGTTCGGCTAAGACCGACTTTGAAAATTTGATAAAAACACTAACAGGCAGTGCCTTGACTAACTCAGAGAGAGAAGCCTTAGATGCTCTGGCTGACAATATTGAAGGTTACAAAGTCCTGATGAGACTTATGTATGCTGCCAATGCTTATGCTGCCCAAGCTTATACTGGTTTGAAGTATAATTTCTCCGTAATTGTCTGTGACAATTGTAAAGCGAATGCATTCAAGCATGCATTGTTTTTGATCTTCAATGCTGAAACTTTCACAAAAAACTCCGCCGTTACACTTGCAGGTGCACATGAATCTGGGCATGCTGGCATCAATACAAAAATGGATGAAAAAAATAATGCAGCAGGGAGTTCGATATTCACGCAATTTGCAGGAATTGGAACAGCATCACAATGGGCCGACCGGGTCAAAGCAGCGACAGATTTGGGACAACATGGGCTAGTATTTGTAAAAAACGAAATTTTAGTAAGTACGAAGGAAATAGATCCGCTTTGTCCGTAACCAGATGTGGAATAATCCTAATGTCAAACCACCAGCACCTAATGAAAAAATTTCTGTTTACCGTTGTTTTCGGTATCGTCGTTCTCGTTTTACTTACTACCTCCTGGAAAGCTGATGGCACATGCGATCAGATAGAAAAGGTAAGTTTTAGAGGGATTCATTTTCAATTTCCTATCAAAGTACGTGGCGCGCTGCAGGCTCCGATGGGTCAATTTTCACGGCATTACACTTGGTTACAAACTGATTCAATCGGTGGCAGAAACATCTGTGGTAAATGGTTTTTTGAATGGGATTCCGATTGGAAAGAACAAGAGCCAATAACCGAAGCGTTTAAAGAAAAACTGACCTACGGTGTCGCCTTCGAATTAAGGGAAGATAGTTGTAAAACTGATCAAGAAATCGTGAAAGAAATTCAAAAGATTTATCCTGGCAGCTTCAGTTATTTCGAAAAATATGATACTAAGTATTATAAATGGGAGCGGAATTGTCTGACCATTTTTGTTAAAAGAACACACCTGTACCCCGAAGGATATAGTGTACCAGAAGTGTCCTTTTGCTACGGACTTAATTCTTCGCAGATGGCGATATACGGAGACTATACCGGTTACATCAATAATTACCCTGACTAATCTTATCGACATCGGTAATGATAAAGAATGCGTTGCTCATAATATTTGGTATGGTAATGTCATGTTCAGGCGAGCGGCTAAGTACATGTGAAAAGAAGGAACAAGTCACATTTCGGGATATATCGTTTCAGTTTCCGATCACTGCTTACCAAGCATTGCAGTTCTCGGGAAAAATTTCAACCAATGGAAACGAATTAGTCCAGACAGATTCTATTATGAAGAATACATCTGCCAGCTGGTTCTATGAATCTCGACAAAACAAATACTATAAAACAGACTCCATAAATCATTTGAAAGATGCTATGATTTATGGGGTCACGTTCATGTTATGGGCCGAGCAGGATAAAACGGACGAGCAGCTCATTGAGGAATTAAACAACGACTATCCAGGAAATTATCAATGCGTAAAAACAGTTTGACCTTAAATACTACATTACTAGAAGGGGATGTTTAACGATCATCATTAAGAGGGAGCAGTACCATAAAAACCCATTTCCTCCTGTTTCGTTTTGCTACGGGCTCAGCGATTTACAACAAAAGTATTATGGCAATTCAACGGGAAATTGGGCCGGTTTTGAATAAAAGCTGCCTCCCAAATTGTAACTATCACTAATGAAAAAGTGTCTAGGCATCCTCGCTTTAATTATCATCATTTCCTTTCTATTTTTAATCTCCCGGAGAGTTGATGGAACCTGCAATCAGGTGGAACAGGTAAATTTCAGAGGGATTCATTTTCAATTCCCTATGAAAGTACGTGGTGCATTGAAAACACCAGTGAGTGGATTTTCAAGAAATTTTACGTGGCTTCAAACTGACTCTATCGGCGGTAAAAATATCTCCGGCAAGTGGTTTTTCGAATGGGACACCGAATGGAATGGGAAAAAGCAAGCACTAGAAAGAATCAAAGAGAACCTGATTTATGGTGTTGCATTCGAACTTCGTGAAGACAGTTGCAAAACCGATCAAGAAATCGTTACAGAGATTCAAAAAATTTACCCAGGCAGCTACAAGTATTATCAAGAAAATGGACTTAACTATTATATATGGGAACGGGACTGTCTGGCCATTTTTGTCAAAAGGACGTACCATGAAGGACACAGTATACCGGAAGTCTCTTTTTGTTATGGACTTAACTTTTTGCAGGCGGATATGTATGGAAACAAAACCGGTTACTTTAATAGCTCCACTGACTAACCAGGTTTTTCCAGCATACAAATATGAAAAGACTTTTGCTTTTCCTTGCTCTCGCTATTCTCGTCCACGTCTTACTTACTACTCCGTGGCGGGTCGATGGAACTTGTAGCCAGGCAGAGCACGTGAAGTTCAGAGGGATTCATTTTCAATTTCCAATGAAAGTGCGTGGCGCGTTAAAAACTCCCATGAGTGGATTTTCCCGAAATTATATCTGGCTTCAAACGGATTCTATTGGTGGTAAAAACATCTCGGGGAAATGGTTTTTCGACCGAGACAACGAATGGCAAAAACCAGAAGATATAACGGACATTCTAAGAGAAAAATTGATCTATGGTGTCGCATTGGAGCTTTATGAAGATAGCTGTAAAACTGACCAGGAGATCATTACTGAGATACAAAAGGATTATCCGGGCAACTATAACTATCACGAAAAATATGACTATAAGTATTTTACATGGGAACGGGACTGCTTGACCATTTTTGTGAAAAGGATATACCCTGACGGTAAGGGTTACAGTATACCGGAAGTCTCTTTTTGTTACGGACTTAGTTCTTCACAAGCGACGATGTACGGGAAGTACACCGGCTTTATTAATAATTACCCGAATTAGCTGTTCTATTGATCTCAACAATTATAAAGAATGTGAACGTCTTAACGATTGCAGCTACCACTTATGAAAAGGTTTGTATATCCCCTCCTGAAAAGGTTTTTGAACACCCTCGTGAAAATGTTTCTGTATACTCTGGCTTCCATCATACTTGCGCTCGTCATTTTTATGGCCCCCTGGCGAACTGATGGGATATGTGATCAGGGAGCAAAGGTGAATTTCAGAGGAATCCAATTTCAATTTCCTCTAAGAGCGCGTGGCGTGTTGAAGACCCCGATGAATGGATTTTCGCGCTACCAGAAGTTTCATTTTGTTACGGACTTAGTGAGTCGCAGGCAGCTATATATGGTCCATACACAGGTTACATGAACAACTATCCTGACTGGCAATGTTACTAATGTCAGTAAAGAAAGGAGTATTGAAAATATCTAAAAACAAAAAAGCCGCTGCGATTGCTCGTAGCGGCTTTTTCTGTGGTGATGGACGGAATCGAACCGCCGACACAAGGATTTTCAGTCCTTTGCTCAAACCTAAATATTACAGTACAGACAATTATAGTTTTCTGATTATCAATATCTTATACTTGCATTGGTGCGATATGGTTCCATATGATTTCATGTAATACCGCGATTTGTTTACCAATAGTTTACGACCAAATTACTTATCTTTACTTCATTGATGCATTCTAAGACATGAAACGATGGCGACAATTAAAGCCGTAATCAAACCGGATAAGAAAAAAGACGGGACTTATCCAATCTGCATAAGGATAACCAAGGATCGAAAAACAAACTATGAATCCTTAGGTTATAGCGTCACTTCTGAACAATGGGACGCTGCCAAAGGGGTGGTTAAAAAAAACTACCCAAACTCTGTTCGCTTGAACAATCTAATAGCCAAGCGTATTTCCGAGTTAAGCGGAAAAGCAATCGAACTTGAAACGGAAATGCATGAAGTTACGGCGAACTTCATTAAAAAGAGCAACAAAAAGACGACAGCCGCGACATTCCTTTCTCAGGCAGAACTATATCTGTCTAATCTAAAAAGTGCCGGAAAATACAACCAATACACGGCTGACAAACCACGTGTTAAGCATTTCAAAGAATTCCTGAAACGAGATATTGCATTCCAGGAAATCGAGGTGTCTACCCTTGAAAGCTTTAAAACCTACGTGAAGAGCATTTTGAAACTTTCTGAGAGGTCAGCTATGAACCATTTGTCCATGGTGCGCTCGGTGTTCAGCTTTGCTCGAAAAGACAAGATTATTAAGGCGGATAACTCACCATTTGGTAAGGGGAAAATGATCATAAAGTTCCCTGAATCTGGAAAAATGGGTCTTAACGTCGAAGAGATCAAGCGTCTTGAAACAGTTGCCCTGCCAGATCGACCAAATCATTGCCGGAACCTCTGGCTATTTTCCTTTTACTTCGCGGGTATGCGCATTTCTGATGTACTGCGACTTCGCTGGAGCGACTTTCAGGACGGACGGCTATTCTACGTGATGGGCAAAAATGACAAGGCGGGAACTTTGAAAGTTCCTGAGAAGGCCAGCAAAATACTTGAACAATACTTACCAAAAAAGACCAGCATTTCCGATTTTGTGTTTCCTGAACTTAAGGGTGTTGACATTAATGACGCCTTTATCATGGAAAGGACAATTGCTTTTAAAACCAGCGCAATTGACAAATGTCTTAAAAAGGACGTAGCACCGGTGGCAAAGATTGATAAAACATTGACTATGCACATTGCTCGTCATTCTTTTGCTACGGAAGCCGGTGATAAGGTTAATATACAAATGCTACAAAAGCTTTACCGACATGCAAGCATTGTCACAACCGTAGGATATCAATCTGCTTTCATAAATAAGGATGCCGACGATGCATTAGATGCCGTTTTGAATCCTGCCAGCGTGACCAAAAAGGTAAATGCGCGGAAATCATCGGTACGTAAAATGGTATCCAAAAAATCTGAATTATCAGATTAGTATTCTTTTCGAAAACTGACCTTTTACTTCTGGTTTTAATAGTGGTGTTCTCAGTTAAACAGAAATAACCCTGAATGGATGGAAGTTATTTGTATTCATGATACCGCTTTTTACGCGTTAATTGACAAGGTTGTCGAGCGCGTCCTGCAAAAGCAGGCAAGTGTGCCAGACAAATGGATATCCGGTACAGAGGCTATGCAGAAGCTTCGAATTACTTCAAAGACAACTCTTCAAAAACTACGCGACGAAGGCAGCATACGATACACGCAACCTGAAAAGAAAATTATCTTGTATGATTTAGAATCCATTGACAAATACCTTGACAAAAATTCACGTAAAACCTTTTGACTATGGAAGAAGAAGAACCGACGAAAGGGTACATCCGGGGATTTAACAAGGGTTATTTATTGGCCAAACTTGAACCGGAATTAATGGATCTTATCCTGGCATCGCAACCAGAAGATATTAAGAATGACTTTGTTACTGCGCTTGTTCAAGGCAAGAAGCAGTATGATTTGGAACAGGCCGTCATCCAGGCCGAGCTAAATGAATGGGAGGACAAGCTCAGAATAAATCCGAAGAAAGACGATAAAGAGCTGCGAACAGATCATGACCGATAATTTCCTGAAAGGATTATCTTTTTCTTATAGGTAAATTTTACGTCTGCGGCTTGTTAGTTCAACACAAAGGTAGTCAAGCTTCATTATTGTAAAGGGCTGCGCAAGTTCCTCGTGCCTCGAAACCCTTGACAATAATTACACTTATTCCTGTTATGGTATTGATCAAACAAGCCGAAAAAATATTATTTAATTTTTACTGGTTTAGTGAACAATCTGTTTCAACTGGGTTACTGGAATAATTTTATAGGCACTGACGTCAAGATTAATCCCGACGCTATGGATAATTACTTCAATCACCTACCCAGTGCTAAGTCAACAATCGAACATGCTGACGAGGCAATTAGGCTTTCCAGCCAATCGGCGATAATTAATTCTCAAATACGACAGAGAATTAACGAGATAAATAAGAAGGCCGACAATCTGGCAGAAAGACTAAAAAGCAAATTATAACTTATAAATCGAATTCATAGCGACTTCAGTATCCTTTCGTAGTCCTTTTTCACTTCCTCATCCATAGCTTCTAGCTTTCTTAACTCTTTTAGAAATTCTAGCTTTATCTCTTCTGGGAGTTTCATATATGCCTTTATCAGTTTTAGCGCAGCATCGGTCATTTGGAATATATTTTTTTGTGCAAATATAGAATTGCCATAATTGTTTCCTTTTGCAGGTCTACTAATTCATCCTCTTCATCGCAGATCTCTCTGGGATTTTAAAGATATTGGCCTTGTAACTTAGAAACCCTTGTGTTTTGGACGCACTAAGCTGTGCTTAGGGAAGACGTCTGATGCAAGTTCCTTTAACGATACCAAAATTCCTCCAACACAGCTTTCTTCACTGCACTAACACAGCTTCATTAACGGTGATGTTTAACGAAAATGGTTTCTTCTTACCGCCGTCCGAAAGGGCACTGGCTCATTTAAATTCCGTTGTAAGATCATTTGATGATAAGAATGATCCAAAGCACCAGTGCCGCTCACGCAAAAGCCTATTTTTCGCAATCCTTGTCTAAGTCTGATTATTATATCAATGATCAGGAATTGAATGGACGTGTCCAGGGAAAATTGGCCGAGCGTTTGGGTTTGACAGGCTCGGCAACAAAAGACACCTTTTTTGCCCTTTGCGAGAATATCCATCCTTTCACCGGTGAGCAACTGACACCCCGTACTAAGGACGAGCGGACTACCGGCTATGACATCAATTTTCATTGTCCGAAGTCGGTATCCATTTTGCATGCTTTATCCAGTGATAACCATTTATTGAAAGCTTGCAGCACGTGCGTTCAAGCAACAATGAACGATATAGAAGCGGACATCAAAACTAGGGTTCGTAAATCTGGTCAATACGACGACCGGACAACAGGTGAATTGATATGGTCAGATTTTGTCCACCAGACCGCTCGACCGGTTGATGGTCACCTCCCCGATCCTCACCTGCATGTCCATTGCTTTGTGTTCAATGCGACTTGGGACGAGCAAGAGCAGCTTATAAAGGCAGGTCAATTTCGAGACATCAAAAGGGACATGCCTTACTATCAGGCGCGTTTTCACAAATATCTTTCCGATCAATTAATTGATCTTGGTTATGATATCCGGCGAACTGATAAATCTTTTGAGATCGAAAATGTACCCAAAAGTGCAATAGACCTGTTTTCTAAGCGAACGGATGAAATTGGCAGGATCGCCAAAGAAAAAGGGATCACTGATATAGACGAACTCGGCGCTTTGGGTGCCAGAACAAGGGCTAAAAAGCAAAAGGGCTTAAGCATGGATGAACTGAAGGCCGATTGGCTGAGGCAAATCCATGATCTAGATACGCAAGAGGATCAGGGCAAGCGGATAATCCGCAATCCTCGTGGACAACTTAGAGAGATATTACATGCTAAAGACTGTGTCGATCATGCCGTGCAGCATAGCTTTGAGCGCGTTTCCGTAGTGCGCGACCGGCGTCTGCTTGCAACCGCATATCGCCATGCAATAGGCGATAAGGTGGTGAAACTGGAAGAGATTACCGGTCTCATAATGCATGACAAGCGGCTGATCCAAATTGAAGATCATGGACAAACCCTTATTACCACGAAAGAAGTCCTGGCTCAGGAACAGCATATGGTCAAACTGGCCAAGGCAGGCCAAGGCAAGCTGCGTCCATTGTACCCGCAGGCGCCTGACATGACGCTAGACGGCCAGCAGCGCGAGGCCGTCAATCATATTCTGACTACTACCAACCGGGTTTCGATTGTTCGTGGTGCGGCTGGGTCTGGCAAGACAACACTGATGCAAGAAGCTGTAAAACTTATAGAGGAATCTGGGAAAACAGTTATCGTCGTTGCCCCAACGTCACAAGCTTCTCGCGGCGTCCTGAGAGACGAAGGCTTCAAGGAAGCCGAAACCGTTTCACGATTGCTTGTGGATAAGAAGATGCAAGAGGCAATTACCGATCAGGTTCTATGGGTGGATGAAGCTGGACTTCTCGGTACGCAGGATATGACGTCGTTGCTGGAACTCACCACCAAGCAAAACGCACGTTTGATCTTGGGCGGTGATACTCGTCAGCATTCGTCAGTAATTAGGGGTGATGCTTTGCGTATCCTCAATACGGTTGGTGAGATTACAACAGCCGAGGTAAGTAAAATTTACCGGCAGAGGAATGTGGATTACCTCCAGGTTGTTCAAAATCTTTCTCAAGGACAGGTTAAGCCAGCCTTGGCAAAGCTGGATGAAATGAAATGGATCAAAGAAATTGACCCGCTAAAGCCGAATGATCAGTTGGTCGCCGATTTTTCTAATACAATCAAGTCCGGTAAAACCGCACTTGTTGTATCCCCTACTCATAAACAGAGTGAGGATGTAACCACAGTTATCAGGGAACAACTTCGCGCAACAGGCGTACTTGGCAAGCGGGAGATAATGATGAAACGTTTAGTCAACCGCAATTTGACTGGAGCCGAAAAAAGAGATTGGCGAAATTTAAACATTGGTGATGTTATTCAATTTAACCAAAATGTACCAGGAATTATTCGTGGTAGCCGGTGGACTGTTGAAGAGACAAATAACCATCAAGTTTTGATCCGTAGCAAAGAAGCCAAGGAAGCCCTACACTTGCCAACCGAAAAAAGTGCACATTACGACGTTTACCGAGAAAAGGAGCTGTTACTATCACAGGGTGACATTGTCCGTATAACAAGAAATGGCTTCGATCAACAGGAAAAACGTTTGAACAACGGACAAATGTTAAAGGTCACATCGGTTAATAAAAATGGACAGGTCGAACTTTTGAATACAGCTAGTAAAGCAAAGTACAAGCTCGACAAAGATTTCGGACACTTGAGCCACGCCTATTGCATCACAAGTCATGCGTCTCAGGGAAAAACGGTGGACGAAATTTTCTTGTCACAGCCAGCAAGCACCTTTCCGGCAACAGACGCCAAGCAACTTTATGTGTCTATATCACGAGGACGTGATAAGGCACATCTCTATACAGATGACAAGGAAGAGCTCCTTTCGTGTGCGTCACGCTTGGGTGACCGTCTTTCTGCCTTGGAACTGTTGGCAAAGCGTCGTGACATGGAAGGCGTTGTTATGCAACAGACACGTTTGAACATGCACAAGCCTGAACCGAAGAAAAGCCCAGCGCCAGCCAAGCATCTACAATCCCGTCATCCCCAACAAAGACATGGACTATGAGCCAGGACTTTGATCAGCGCATCGAGCAAATGCGTAGCGGTAATCCTGCCAAACCTGTGCAGGAGAAAAGTGCTGCGCCAGCGGAAATTCAAGGTACATTCCATAGTTATGGGAACGTGCGTAATCTATGCCTCGCATGGCCGTGTGGAAACCGGTCTTTTTTTAACTACGCCTATCTAATCAGGGCTAACTACCATTTGGGGGAGGATTTGAATGTGATCCACCTCGGCTTTTCAGGACAGAACGTAATTATTAAGGGCTATTGTCTGGAAAAGCTGTTTACCCAATTGATCGACCATTTGCCGCGAACCATTACCGCCTTAGATACAAGATATATTTCGATTGAAGATGTTGATGAAGTCATTGTGACTGATATTCAGATTGAAACGCAGCAATAAAAAGACCGGGCAGATTGCTCTGCCCGGTAAGAAAGTTATTCTTTTGGGTTGTTTTTGCGGATAGTCATTGGAGTTTGGCCACCTGTGCTATCGACTAAAATGTTAAGACCTGTACCATCCTTATGTTCCCAGCCAACACCTACCTTTTGCCATTCTGGCTTATCACCGCCACAATCCTTCAAGAAAAATACGGTATGGGTTGGGTTTTTCTTTTCAGTTTGATTTTCAGTTGTCATCAATAAATCTCCTTTGTTTGGTTGTTGATGATGGAAGCAAAAATAGCGGATAAGGACGTGACAGCTCCCAGTAGCGAAGCGGAGTCGTAGATGATTTTTATTGCATAAAAATCAGGGATAAGCGCCAGCACGTATGTTTCGCTATGCTGACAGCATATAACGACAGACCAAATAAAGCAGATTTGATCTCAACGAAATCAATCTTAAAAAAACTTACTCCCATAATATTCTCCTATGACGGTTGAAGGGAACGGACAAATTCAACGGCTTTTTGAGCATAGGAAGCTGCTGAAAAGATCAAACGTTTGTCGTCTTTCAACGCCTTGAGCCAATGCTGAATATAAGCTGCATGTCTCTCTTGGGGCATCGGTTCGAAGCCTAAATGAGCTGCCAGAAAACAGGCTCCGATTTCTGCTACAAGTTCTTCTTTAGCATATCCTTCATCCCCAAAATGTTTACGGCCTAAATCGCGGTTTAATCTCGTCGTGTGTTTTGTCCAATGAGTAACTTCATGGGCTAAAATGGCATAGTAATCTTCAATCGTGTTGAAACTTTCAACCGGTGGCATTTGAATGCGGTCAGATAACTGAGAATATGATGCCTCTCGCCCTGTATAGATAATGGATAATTTTTTTCGGAAGCAGTTGCCCAAAGCAGGATGGTGTTAATGCCAGTGTAGGGGATATTGTTCCAACGAAGCGGCAGATTGACCGTCGCAGACATGTTCTGTGAATTCCAGGGCTGACGCCAGGTCAGATTTCCCCGTTCCAGATCGGACATGATTTTATTAGTTACACGAGAATAAATATCAGTTTGGATTTGAGGTTCTTGGATCAAGTCTTGCTCCTTTTCGATGTTTCAAAATGGTGAATTGAGAATTTGAGATTTCCAATTCTCCCTCGGTCTCAGGGTTCGGGGATGGAATAATCCGGTGTGCAAGCGAACAAACGGCAAGAATTTTGGTAGGGCGGGGAATGGCGAAGCCAGGCGAAAATTCTTGTTGGTGCAGTGAGCGGCACCGGATATCATTCCCGACTTAAATCCGGATGCCGGGGGGAAAATGAAATAATCTCAAACTATCCCTTTGGAAATGCCTTTGCAGGATTTGAGATAGATGCCACGTGCCATTCATTGACATCCTTGTAAGGTGCATACAAATTATTCATGCGTACATGCTGAATATCTTGTTGGGTCTTCAGGAATTCGGAGAAAAGGCGCCCAGCGTTTTCTCCCGCACGGTCATTGTCCAACCAACTATTAGCAATTTTGTATCCATAGTTTTGGATGTACGGAAAGGCTCTAGATAAACAGACAACAGAATTGAGAATTATACTGTCGCCATCAAGATATTCGATACCAAATCTTGAAACGGCAGAAAGATAGTCCGTGAATCCCTCAAAGAGATGAACGCGATTTGCCGGATATTTCTTGGCTCTCACGAAACTGATCGTTTTAGGTTTTGTACTGCCTTTAAAAAAGGAGTTATGCAGTTCATATCCTCCCTCCTCGTTCTTAAAACCGAGTGCGTAAAAAGTTTTTCCGGTTGCCTTATTATTCACCAACACTTGTTGCAAATGCTCCGCTGCAATATTTTCATTGATACCTCTAGACTTAAGGTAATTGATAAGAGCTGGATGCTTTAACGGCTTCACAGAACGAATTGACAGTACTGGATCAGTTTCGACCAGGTCAACATGATTGAACTGCATCGGAGAAATACCGGAATGAACAGACATGTTCTTGATCCAGCGTAATGCATCAGCAGTAGTATGATCTTCCCGATTGGATTTGAGATAGTGTCTGACGAAATCAATCAGATCACCCCCAGCAGCTTCGCCATAGTCGTACCAAGTGTTTGTTTTGAGATAAACCCAAAAGCTGGGTGTTTTTTCGTTGCGTAATGGTGAGAGGTACAAGGCCTTGTCTCCGCTAATACGTTTCGGATGCCTGTCTAGTTTCGCCAGAATTTCAGGCATAGGGATAGATTTGGCATGATCGATGTTCATGTCAGTCTCCGTACAAAAATGGAAAAGGATGGCTTGACGTTGCTAATGATTACCGGATCAGGCGATCTTCAAGAAATTGGTCGAGATCGGAACGGCGGTACCGCACTGCTCGTCCCACTTTTATCGGTTTGAGGTTGTAGCGTTTGGTACAGTCCCAAACAGCAAGGGTGCCAGGGGAAACTGATAAGTATCTGGCTGCGGCTTTACGGTCGAGAAGCGGTTCTTGGTTTAAATCCATTTGCATGATGATCTCCCTGTGAGTATTACTCCCATCTGTTGAACTTACTTAATAGGAATATATTCATGATATAAGGAATTAATACCTATGGTCAAGCAAAATCGGATTACGTTAATAACAAATAAGAAGGGAGAAATTGGGTTTATTCCAGTCTATGGATTATCTAAAACGCCCTGTTGATGCGGAAATAGAGCGAGAATTTGATTGTAAGGCCAAGTATTAATGCAATAAGGGCCTAATGAAAATAGTTGGAAAGCATAGATTTTCTGGTAATTCTTAAATGGGCATTATTTTTCAAGTAGGGAGTACCATTCTGGACTCCGAACAGAATTATGTTCTTCATTTGACAATTTTATCTCGTAAGCTGCAATTTCTCCCTCATGTTTCAAATCAATAACTACCTCCTTGATCATTATTGATGACAATGTCTCGATAGTGAGCTTTTCGAGAGCAGGCTGGTTTAGCAATGTTGTGTTCGGGGATGCAGATGATAGCCTACAAGCGTAAACGACTGGAATTCCAACAACCGTTAACTCGCTTCCATTGTTTATCAATGTCACCATACCATAATCGACACCTATTCCCAATCCAACATTCTTTAAAACGACATTGAAATCTCGCCGATGTGCATAATAATGATCGTTGAATATTTGGTGACATGCTTCGGCCGCTTTCAGCGCAAGCCTCACTGAATCAATTCCACTAAAAAAATCGGGAAAAAACGCCAAAATTCCATCACCCGTAAACTTGTCCACAATCCCAAAATTGCTTTTTATAGTACTAGATAACTCTTGGGATAATTTAGTAATAAAAGTTGCGTAGCTTGATGCGGTTCGGGCGTTCAACATCAAACTTGTAGATCGCCTAATGTCAATGGATATTACTGTCGATTTTAGTTCTGAGAGATTTTGGAAATTATCTTTGAAAATTCCATCTCCACGAATTAAATATTCAGCAGCTTCGGTCCTGACGCGTGGTAAGATGTTTGCTAACTCAAGCTTTCGAAGAAGTTCGTCTAGGTTTCGTTTTAATTGCTCTAGTTCCTTTTCCTTTTTCTCTGATTTTCTCTTTTCAGAAACATACTTATTGACCTGTGAGGAAAAATCCGTCTTTAACTTGCCTATCTCGGTATATAAATTAGATATTTTCTCTGCATTTTCGAAATAATAATCGGAGAGAAATGGATGTCGGGGCCGCGCTGCCTCTACTACCTCCGATAATGCTTTATCCAGTATTTCGTTGTCTCGATAACCTGGCATTCCATGCAGGAAATCGCGAAGTTTTTCTGGAGATAATATATAATCCTCAAAATTATCACTTTCTGAAGCCATTGGTGAATCGTATTATATTGCAAATTATTTTCGCAATCTCACTCTATAGTTTTGAAAATCCTATCTGCTATTTTCGGTTATAGTCTTGAGAATCAACATATGCTATAGCGAGTATTTAGACGAGCGAATAGTCATGAAGTTTAACAACCTAAACTTTGTCGATGTAATCAGCGTAATTCTGCATCATTTTTATACGCTGAGGCAAAAATAAGGCTCGATCATACGCACGGTCAATTCCGCTTTTTGGAACGTGCGCTAGTTGCCTATCTGCAATGTCATGAGAATAGCCCAACTTTTCTTTTAGTATTCCTAATGCGAGAGATCGAAATCCGTGGCCGGTCATTTTACCGCTGTAACCCATTCGTTTAATAGCAACAAGCATCGTGTTCTTGGACATATGCGTCCTGGTATCGTAGTAGCCTGGAAAAATTAATTTATTGTTTGAATGCATGTTCTTCAATTCTCGAAACATAGCCAACGCCTGGCGCGATAGCGGCACGACATGTGGAAGCTTCATTTTCATGCGCTCGGCAGGTATAACCCACATCGCTCTATCAAAATCAATTTCCTTCCATTCTGCTTCCACGAGTTCGCATGTACGGACGAAGGTGAGAAGCAGCAGCTTAAGAGCAAGGAAGGTTTGGCGATGTACTTTGCTTTCGTAATTATTGAGACAGACTAAAAATTCGGGAAACTCATCAACAGAAATTGAGGCATAGTGCCCTCGCTTAAATTTTCGCATTGCTGCCTCTAACCCATATGTCGGATCATTATCTGCACGACCTGTAGCAATGGCGTATTTAAAGATGTGACCACACAACGCTTTCATTCGGCGCGAAAGGTCGGGAGCAGTCTTTTCTATTTTTTGAAGGCAGCTCAGCATCATCAGTGGCTTTATGTCTGCAAGCGGAAAACTACCCAAAGAAGGGAATACATATTTTTCAAGCCGATGCTTTACGATGGTGGAGTGTGTTGGCTTCCATAGAGAAATTTGCTTCGAATGCCATTCCATTGCCATTGATTTAAAATCAAGTTGTGAGATAAATGACTGCATTTGAGCCGTCTGCAGACGCTTAGAGACAGGATCAATACCGTCGCGTATGTCCTTCTTGATTACTTCTTTCGCCTTACGAGCTTCCGCAACTGAAGTAGAAGGATATGCTCCGATTGATATCCGCCTTTCTTTTCCGTGAAGCCTGTATTTTAACCGCCAAAATTTTGTGCCGTGCGGAGTGACTTCCAGATATAAGCCTTCACCGTCTGAAATTTTGTATGGCTTTGTTTTTGGTTTTGCTGACTGACAGGTTAGATTGGATAACATTACTATCGACCTCCCTGATTCGCGAAGCGAGAAACTTGCTGCGTTGCTACACGTTTCATGCCCCCAATCATGCCCCCACTTTGTCTTAGTATGGGTGAATGATAGGAATATATTGATAAGGTCAGTTTAGCGTTAACCGGCTGCGAAAATTGAATTTTTCGCGTTTCGGTAACAACAAATAATGTCAGTAAAAAAAAGAGTGGTGCCGGATGTCGCATCGCATTTTTCCTTGTAAGTAATTGAGTTCATTGCCATTTTTACGGATTATCTCTCTGAGTGCCCCCAACTATGCCCCCATTTACACTTAACGTCCGTATAGACAGTATATCAAATCTCAGATTCAGGTGCAACTTATCCGTTGCGCCACAATCGTGGCTGGACGGACTAATTATTGTGAAAAAGATATGCTTGTTAAGCGGCCTGCAACTCCGTAACCACCAAAACTCAAACCAGGTAATGCCTAATTCTGGCTAGGGTGCATCACTTCATCGTTGCGCCTGAGGGTATCCAAGGTGTGCTTTGAGATATCGACTCCGGCAATAAGTTTTGGTAGTCGTTTCATTGGCCTGAAGGTCAGCTAATTACAAGCTAAAATAAAAAACGAATCGCAATTAAACCAAATCATGCCTTCACTATTAGTAGTTCGTTCCAGTCCGTCGTGAATTAGCTGATTTCTTATTCACTTGGATTTGCACATTTAACCCCTCACCGGCATTAAGTCAGTCCAAGATGTTGTGTACTGGGGTGATCTATTATCAACCCTCGTCCCCCAGTCCCTCTTAAAACCTGCACTGCCTAATACCACCGTCTCGCGTCCATACCGGTTATTGAGTTTATCCAAAGTCTGCATTAGCACTTTCGCTCGTTCCGAATCTCCACAACTGAACAGATCGTCCTGAACTGAATCTTCCGGTCTTAGGAATGAGAGCATAATTCCGGCTTTGTGATAACGAATTCCTGGGCGAAATGTCTTTTCAAGCGATCTTAAAACAGCTGATGTCAGCTTGCATGTATTACTAGTTGCGACTGGTAGTGTTATCGACTGACCAGTTGAAAAGTATGGGTAAGTTTTGCTGAAGGGGTTGCTATGGATGAAGTAGGATATCTGCTTGGCTATCGACCCTTCTGCGCGAAGCTTAGCTGCACCCCGCGCCGTGTAGACTGACAAAGCTTCTGCTAGTTCATCTTTTGATGTAACAATTTTGCCAAATGCCCTGGTGGCAGCGATATTTTTCTTAGGCTCTTGAATTAATTCAAGCGGTAAGCAGGAAAGACCATTTAACTCGTGGACTAACCGAACGCCAACAATACCTCCCAGGTTTTTTTGAGCCCAATCCTTGCGTACTGTTGAGAGGTCATATGCTGTGTGTATCCCAACGGCATTCAGCTTTGCTAGATATTTTCTTCCAACTCCCCATACGTCATCAACACCAATTGTTTTGAGAACTTCAATTCTCTTTTCAGGGCTGTTGATAAAAAACACCCCGCCATACTCCGGATACTTCTTGGCAATCTTGTTTGCAATTTTCGCAAGCGTCTTCGTACTGCCAATTCCGACGCCGCAGGGTATACCAACATTCTGCCTCACCGTCTTTTTGATCAATTGCCCATAATCATTAAGATTAAAGTGATCGAATCCTGACAAACTAAGGAAGCACTCATCAATTGAGTATATCTCCATTTCAGGTGAAAACTCTCCCAAGGTTTGCATCATTCTTGCAGACATGTCGCCATACAAAGTGTAGTTACTTGAAAAAACCTTTACGCCGTTCGCAGTTATAATGGATTTAACTTTATGCAGAGGAACACCCATTGGTATTCCTAATGCCTTTGCCTCACCGCTTCTCGCAATGATACATCCGTCATTATTTGAGAGTACAACAATTGGCTTTCCTTCAAGCCTAGGATTGAAAACACGTTCACAGGAGGCGTAGAAGTTATTTCCATCAATCAAAGCGAACACGACCATTCTCCCAGTGTTTACGAACCACGCCGATGACCACTCCCCAGATAGCAAAATCTAAGTGTTCGCCAATATGAATAGGAGGATACTGAGGATGCGCAGCTTCAAGCCACACGCCATTCGGGTCAATGCGAAGCCTTTTGACTAGACATTCGCCGTCAATACAAGCAATGATGACACTACGATCAACTGCCTTTTCTGATCTATCAATGACAAGCACATCGTTATCATAAATGCCAATTCCTCGCATGGACTTCCCCTTCGCTCTGACCAGAAAAGTAGCTGCAGGTTTTGTTACTAAAAATTCGTGCAAATTTAAATCATGGTCCAGATAGTCATCAGCTGGCGAAGGAAAGCCCGCAGAGACCTTGGACATGGATAAGGGAATCGTTTGGCTGTGGAAGTCGGATGAGTGGATCATAACTATTAGGATTATGATTCTTTTCCTAAAAAGCAAGAACAAAATGAGAACATATTGCTAAGTGTAGGAATTAAAACGGATATTTAATCCTTTGGAATAAGTCGCCTCAAATCGGATGTCGCATCGCCATTTCCTTCCCAAGTAGTTGAATTGTTTATTAGTTGAATGGATAATTGTTCTAGGTGCCCCCAATTATGCCCCGGACCCCATTAATATCCGTACAATTCATCTGACCCTTTGGGTATTCATAATGCACTAAATTTGTGCAGGATTTGCGTTTGGTGTTCCGCCCGTACACACATTGACCAGGAAATACATGACAAAAAGTAACAACCAGGACTTGTACGGTATCATCTGAGATTAATTCTCTATAAATTGCTTTGAATAATATATCTAAGGAGGCGACAGTATGGCACTTTCAAATAAACAGGTTGAGTTAGCCCGTAGACTTAGACAAGAAAATCCTCTTTTCGATGAATATTCTCGTGAGTGGAGAAGTTTTAACGCCTGCTATAATGGAATGCCTGGCAAAAGTGAAAGACTACGTGTTATGAACACGGTATTCGCAAATATCGCTGAAGACTCCGCTGCAGGAATATTAGCGGCTTTGCCAAACGAAATCAATTATTTTACCTATCTCCCGCCGGGTAATTTGTTCCTAGGCGCTGCCGATCCAAAATTCCGATCGACAACTACCGCTGATCTACAAATCATTAATGACCCGAATAGCACCGCTGTTAAGCGGCTTTCTCATTTCGCAGCAGTCCTTTATCAAATTCGATGCAATATCACACATGCTGGGAAAGATCCGATTGATGCAAGAGATAATGATTTACTTAGGTTCGCGCTCGCCGGTCTTAAGTTAATTTTAGCAATTCTTTTAAAATAAATAAGCAGCCGAATGGGTGCTAAGAATTCACAGTTCAATCGGTGAAATTACCTTTCCAAACCAACCCTCAAGTGCGAGTAAGGCATTTGGCGATAATTGTTGGGTGAATAAAACGCATAACCGTTTCCTTGGCCTTGAACAAGCAACATAGAACAAATTTCGATTTCGTTCGTATGCATCTCGATTTGCATCTGTAATGTTTCCGGATTGTACCAATTCTAGAAACTGGTTCCAATTATATTGATTCCATCCTCGTCCTAACACAACGATCACATTTTCAAACTCAGCGCCCTTAACTCCATGCTTCGTCGAATAAAGAGTTTTGTCATCAATATACTTGGTCAAATTTGAGATCTCAGGATACGGGATTGATCGTATGTTCTGAATTTTTGTTGCAAAACTTCTGTCGCCGTCTTCAAGGTCTGCCTCAGGTATGTTATTTATGCTCGCGAAACGTTGTTCTTTTTCTTCTAATTTTCTCGGCAACCTTGGCTTATTTGTAACTTTAAGTAAATCTATAACTGTCCCAACCGTTCCATTTTGGCGAGCGGCATTCAATTGTATCATACAATCGTGCCAAGTTTGCTTGTCCGCATGTTTGCGTATGCGGGTAGTATTTATTCTAAATGCTTCAATCATCGCACCATATCTACGTTGCTGAAAGGCATCCGAGCCGATTTCTACAACATCTGACAAGAATGAAATATAATCATCGTTCTTTTTGAGATAGTCATCATTTTCGGAGAAAGTTCTGGCAATATTCTGATAACCCTGCTCCGATGCTAGGACATTATTTGTAAGCATAAGAACTTTCGTCGTTTTAGACGATATATCCCACCCTTCTGCTGTCAGTTTTTTCTTGGTTGTTTCCAAGAATTCATGTGCGACATCCTCGGGTAAATCACCGTTCCAATGAGCGCCAGTACGACGCACTCCAACCCAATTATTTGTATGAAAAGCGACAACATCACCAGATGACGCCGGCTCATATTCAAATTGTTTCAACTCTGGACGCATCCGATTTAGCACTTCTACAATATTCCTATCTGAACGGAAATTTGCCTGTTTTCCAATGAGGACTAACTTTCCGGCAGTAGCCTGAATTAACCCGCAGGAATCGGTCCCATAAATTTTTTGCCAGTGATCACCGAAGAACCCAATGAGAGAACCACTTGCAGGTTCAATAAAATTTCTCACAAGTGCATCCGCTAATGCCTTATTTGTATCTTGATACTCATCAATTAAGACAATGGGATACTTGCCTGAAAATATTCTTCGAAACTTTCCGTCTTGTAATAAAGATGTGAATAGTTTTATCACGTCATTATGATGAAGAAATATTTCGTTGTCTGTTATTTTTGGATAACCTAGGTTATAGATAACCTGTTGGTGGGTTATTCCGCCAGCATCGGCAATACGATCTACCCATTTATCGCCCAAATCACCCATTCTCTCACGCAAAGCACTTTGAAATCCTTGTATGACTTCCCATGCAAATGCATGAATGGTATCGGCAAGTACAATTGGGTGATTGTCAGTCCTAGACCTGATCTCATCCTTAGCCACATTTGTATAGGTAATACAGGCGATTTTCTTGCCAGTCTTTTCGTATGTCGTATCATATTTACCAATCAAGTACTTTAACGCCTTAATAAGGGTATACGTTTTTCCAGCACCGGCTCCGGCCTCAACAAGAAAGTTTTTCTTCTCATCAATTGCTTTGTAAACCTTGGCAAGACACTCTACCGAGGCAAGCTCCGCAGGATTGACTTCAATTTCAGACATCATTTATCTCTTAATTCAATAATTGCTTCTTCCACTACATCAGACGGTTTGTTTGGTTTTTTGGCTAACCATTGTAATCCTTCAACAATATACCTCGGGGCGACCCATCCTGTATCAATCAGGGCGTACTTGAGAGCAAATTCCGTTTTTCCTTTATTGTCCGGTGCTAAGTCCTCAGCTAACTTTTCTATTGTTCCGGGCAAACCGTCCGTGATACCAAAATGTTTTCGATTTGCTAAAATTAACGCCTCCTCAAAACTACGGCCAGTGCCCTTCTCACCATTCTCCGGTATTTGATAAGCAATTCTTCTTGATCCAGCGACCTTCTCTTCTGAAGTTTTCGCAACGCATTCAGATAAGCCGTAATGACCATCAGTACCCTTGGAAAACCAGTTTTTTATTCCAGCATTTGATGTGTGGGATCCAGCAGCAACCAAGGAACTATCATATGTAGTAGTCTTTTCCTTCACTGTTTTAAAAACTGAATCTATGTCGGTGATTATTAGAGATCTAAGTTCTAAAAAGTCCAAAAACTTGTAAAAATGATGTGCATATGCTCCTCCAACCTCAATTGTCGTAACATATTGTACTCCTAATGGCGGGTTCTTAGCATCTGCGGCGTCGCTTTTTTGTATTAGTAGCGGGATCATTATTCGCTCAACCGTGCCTTCAATAAGAATTGCCTTATCAGCAAAGTAAAGATCGCACTTAGTCAATGTTAAGTATTTGTGTAAAAAGTCTTTGTCTTCCTTTAACTCCTTAGCCTTAAATTCCTTTCTAAGATCTTTAACGGTTGTTTCCCGTTGCTCGTTATTAGATGTGAGGAAATATCTTATTGCCTCAAATTCAGCTTCATTGGCGATGTGGGTAGAATGAGTAGTGACCACAAATTGTACTGTCCATTGTTTCCCACCATTTAATTTAGCAGAAAACTCATTTGCAATTTCATACAGTTTTTTTATAAAAATTTGCTGCATCTGTGGATGCAAATGCGCCTCAGGCTCTTCAATAAAAATAATATCTAAACTATTGGACAAAGTTCTGCTTTGATACCCACGAAAAAATTCAAAAAGCTGAAATAAGATGTAAATCAGATTTCTCGACCCAAGACCGTTATACGTTTCTGGTAAAAATAAATCATCTCCCTGCTTGTACCGTATCTTTGTATGGCTATCTAAAATGTTAGAGATGTTCAAAGTCGTCTCGGTGCTGAGATTAGGATCTGCAAGGCCTGGATAACCAAATAAAGCCAGAGCGGGCAATAATTTGTCCAAATGCGAATTGAAGTCCGTATCAACTTTCGCCTGGATTTCTTCTATTATCACTTGCAAGGCATCAGATCTTTCCTTCATATCCACAGGGGCAGATTGCGATTTTGAAGTCTTGAATAATTGAGCGAGAACTTTCCCCAGCACATCCTTTTCGGCATGTGTGATATCGTCTAATCCTCTCTGGGCATTAATAAAGCCCGCACTTATGACGGATTTAAACTTAGAATATTCCATCAAGCTAATGTTGGATGGATCGTTAGGATCTTGCGCTAAAATTTTGGTTTCAAAGAGGCTGGGAATTCGATCACTAAGGGATTTCATGAAGACCTTAACACTCGAGGCACTTTCGTCAAGAATACCCTCAAAAAGAGCCTCAATTTTCCCGTCGCGGAGAGAATACTGCACTATAATTACTGCTGTGTTACAATTGATATCGAGATCTATAACAAAATCTCCAAGTGCACCAAGATCCTCTGCGTCAGTCGGATACTCAATCGTAATCTTTATTTCAATGGATGGGATAACTTCGCGGATTTCCGCATCCCCTTTACCTTCTAACTTTCTTTTTAAAGCAGTTTTGAATCCACTTATTGAGGGAATGCTAAAATCATATAATGAAAAAGAGGGATTTTTGTCGCCAATCAATCTTCGAAAGACTTCAGTCAGTGACGTCTTGCCAGAATTATTTCTTCCGACAATCACAGTCGTACTGTCTTCTAGCGAAAGCGTTACATCTTTCAGTAGGCGAAAATTCTTTATATCAACAGATTTGATTTTCATGAAGTTTTCCGGAAGGTAAGAAGAAAATATGTCCTAAATATTTGAAAACTGTAACTTAACGAGTTTGTACTTAGCCAGTTAAACTTTTAACTAATAAAATCTCATCGGGCGTTAACCCGAAAATATCATAAACTAAACAATCCAGTTCATCCTGGTACTTCAGTGCATTTACAGTATCATCAACCTTTTTAGATTGCATGATCATATCTACCAAGTTGACAATAGGCGACTGTAAATCGGAGGAGATAATTGGAATGGGAATATTTTTGACCGAAGCCAACTTAATCTCTATATCTGTATCATAGTTTTTGTACCATATATTAATCAAATGGGAATTTAACAGTGCCACGACGTATTTCAGATTCAATGTCGCATTGGCTTTTGGATATATCACAGAACAAGTGTATAGTCCGTGAAAAGTCTCATCATCGTAGGCAGCAACAATTCTAGGAAACAGCGAAATTTTTCTCATTCTTTGAAAGTAGATCTTTGGACTACTTACGATGCTCTGTTCCAAGCAAGAGTGTAAATCTGTACTCCTCAACACAAAATCGTGCTCCCAATTTATACTAAACGGAGCTAGATTACGACCATTTAGTGCGCGTTCCCAAGGGTATCCTTTATCAGTTTTTGACAAAAGCAACTTTTCCTTATTGTCTTTCTCGCCATATGGTTTAGTACCCTGTTTAAGTAGGAACTGATCATCAAGTCGCGGATAAGTATTCATCTTAGTTAGAATAAAATCCAACCGAAAATCACGTCGCAAGTTAATTTTCTTTTCCTCGTCCTGGGCAAATGTTGATATGGGGATATTCTGGTCGATCATCCACTTGCTACCGTCAATATCTGTATATTTAACATTTGGGAAGGCTACTTTTACTGGAAAATTGTATGAATCATTTCTGGAATATTTAAGAATTAAAATAACCGTCACAACGTCCGGGGCATCTTCAAAAATATTCTTTCTCAGTTCAACGGCTTTTTTAATAGTTGTGTTGGCAATAATGGATGAACGAAGGCTCTTCGACTGAACATTATATAAAAACGTATTAGGTGCTATGAAAGCCTGAAAATAATTCTTCTTTAAAAGTCTGAAGGATTGTTCATAAAACAATTTATACGAATCCATTTTTCCAATACTAGAAATCGGGAAAATCGACTTAAGATAGGCTTTTTCACCATCACTAAAATCCACTCCATAAGGAGGATTAGCGATAACGATATCAAATCCAACAAACTTCCCCTTCTCGTCAAGAACCTCAGGAAATTCAAAAAGCCATTCAAAAGCGTTCTCAAAAATCTTATTGGACTTTATTTCATCTATTTCCGTCTCAAGCTTATCGACCTCATTTTGAAGTTTTAGAACAAGCAAATTCTTACTTTTCTCTTCTGCTTTGGACAATTCAAAAAGGATGCGCTGATTGAGGATATTATCTAACTCTCCTCTTTTAGATCGCAATTTTCTGACCTTAGGGTCACTATTACTAATCTCTGTACGGAAATTATTCTTAATCGTAGATATCAAGTCCTCCATATCATCACGCTCTTCCTTAGACTGAGCATGTTGGTAGTTTTGGACGGCCTGTTTGTAACTTGATATCGTAATCTTTGCTTTTTTTAAAGCATGACTCAAATCAGTACCCAGCTGATTTCTGCTTATCAACGAGTTTCCACATTTAATATTGATGTCGATATTAGGCAAGGTCTCAAGCTCGCTAAAATCTCGATCTGCCTTGTAGTAGGCACTTTTTAGTAATTCAATCCACAACCTAAGCCGGCAAATTTTAACCGAATTAGAATTTATATCGACACCGAAAAGACAATTCTCAATAATCGTCTTTTTTTCATTGAAGAGTGTTTCTTGAACGCGCTGGCTCTCAGGGTTTCTCGAACTGTATTCAAAGAGAATTCCATCGGAATGAATTGAAAGTTCATCATTATCAACTTCAATTTGATAGTCTCTTAAAGTCCGACCATCCTTATCCATCAAAATTTTCAAGTCGGACTTTAACGCTATTATCTCATTCAGGGCAGATACCAGAAAATGTCCTGAGCCGACCGCTGGATCACAGATCCTCAGACTATTAATGATTGCGTTAGCTTCCTTTTTATCGGTAATTTTATCATACAATTGATCGATAGTTTTACATTCCCACCCTTTAGCATCATAGAATTTTTGCAATACAGCTCCGCGGATGGTTTCCCGACACATGTACATTGTTATAAATCCAGGTGTAAAGAATGACCCATCTTTATAACCATTAATTTTTTCAAAAATAAGTCCTAGTACTGAAGCGTTGATCAAGGTCTTATTTTCCTCTTGGATTGCCTCGGATCCTTCGCTACTGAAATCAAAGCTGTCGAGGAATGTAAATAGATAGTCCAAAGTTTTCATCTTGCCAGATTTTCTCTGACCATTGCTGTCTTTTAAAACTGTTTTTGAAAATATTGGAATTTCTTTATTGTCTTTCAATTGACTAATAGAAAAACATCGCTGCTCCAGCTCAGTTGGTACAAATAGGGAACTGTTGAGGTATGGGACTTTACTAAAAGGCTTCTTGTAAACGTCCTCTCTATGCTCAACTCTCATTGCCAAGACATCAAAGAAAAGACTATCTAATTCATCATAACTTTTGATCCGGTCACTATTTAAAAATTTAAAATCGTTATCGCCTTTATTATAAGTTAATAGTTGAGCTTCAAGCAATTTCAGAAAAAGAACACGATTAATCCAGGTGATCGACAATTCAAGACCAACATTGAAATACCTCTCGACATTATTTGCACCAAAAAGACTTGGTTTATCTAGACGTTTTAACTTATTAAGAGACTCCAATAAATGGATAGTATTCTCAATAAGAGATCCGTTATCCCGTTTACTCTCCTCCTTTCGATCTATTAATTTCTTACCACCATCACTTACCTCCGTGAGGCCTATGATATGTAATAATTCTCCATAAAACCCTTTATCGAGGCTATTGCTATCATTTTTAAAGGGTTGTTTTAGTAAATGCTCAGGCGAGAATATTTTATATAGGGCAATCAGCTTATTATCATCATCTGGGTTATTATTACGAAGGATCTTATCATATTTGCTAACATCGAAATGAGTGTAATAAACTTCTTTTCCGGCTTTTGATAATCCAGATAAAAATTTGTCTATTGCGGGTGCTGCGATAGACTTGTAGAAAAATTCGGTATTATTATTTACTAGACGCTTCTCTTCGAAATTCTTAAATTGTCCGACAAGATCATGATCCTCAGCAAAGGCTTTTTCAAATGTTTTTGCATCAAAAATAAACCACTCATATATATTAGTAGCAACAATATATTTTAATGAAATGTTATTAAGCGTTATTCTTTCGCGCAAATAATATAAAAGTAGCTCATGAAAGGCTTTCGTATTTAGATTGGTAACCTTAAGCATTTCATTTTTATTCGTAGGCTTTTTTGCTTCTATAATAACTGCAACCGGACTTTTGTTATCTTCCAGATGAATTACTAAATCTTTCCTGTCCTTTGTATTAATATAATGTTTTCCATCATAATATGTTTTTTCTAAGAATTTAGAAATTATAAATTTGTGATGCTCTTCACTTTCTTTTTCATTAATACTGTCCAGGAGGTGAATTAAGTGTAGTTTGAATTTTTCAATATCTTTTCTGTTAGGTTTTACCTTTAGGAAAGATTTATTCAAAGAAACTCTTGGTTCGCGTGGTAAAACGATCATAAAATTCATTCTTGTTGTAGCCTACCGAGTACATTTAATGTACTAGTAAACAAGGATTATTGCAATATCCCGTTTATTCAATCAGTAAGCCGTATTTACGTGAAAAGTTTATTAAACGGGTGGCTAAGAATCCCTTCAAGAAGTATTCTTCCCTCTATACAGTAAAGTCGCTTTTACAAGGTCTTTACCGCTCCTACGGTGTAATCCTAGGATTACTTAATAACAGTAGACTGAATAACTGTCGGTTACGTTAGCCAACTAATATTCCATTTGCCTATTCCGCCTTTGTTGTTTCATCTCGTCGAGTTGTTTTTGTAAGCTTTCGAAGACACTCTGAGTGTTTTTTTGTTCAGGTAAAATTTCTATATATGTCCCAAAACGTTGATGATGCATTCTCAGGGCAGCTGCTTCGGTTGGAAGAACATATCCGTTAAATCTGGCTTCAAAGTCTCGCTTTTTGTATCCTTCAAGATTTCGAATTAAATCTATACTTTTACCCTCAGGCGTAATGGCTCGGTATGGCCTTCTATCAAGCCCTTGCCCTATCTCGTATCCAGAAGCCTTTGCGCTTGCAACAAAATCCGAAGCGTTGTCCGTTAGTTTCCAAAGATTGGTCAGCTGCTCTTTATGCCAGGGTTCCAAATCTTTGTTGCGCTTGAGACTCGTGCGATTATGGTCAAACTTAATTTCTAAATCAGCGCGAGCCGAATTGTGCTTATAATAATTGTATTTATCAGCCCGCAGTTTGGAAGTTTGATAATCGAACCGCGACCAAACAACATGTAAGTGAGTTCGACCATTTTTTGTATGCAAAACCATCAACCGAGGTAATTCATCAAACTGCATCCATTTCTCCAGGATATTGGCGGCCTGCTCCCAGTCATCCTGGGACATATCCAGGGCTTCGTTTTTGCGTGGATTTAGAATACAGTGGTAAAATGGCTTCGTTGATTTACTCAGAAGTGCTACGTCCAACGAAGTGTTAACCAATGATGCAACCGGATCGATATCAGCAAAACCACGAGTTTGCAAAACCAGTGGCTGAATATCATTATCCCTTTTTGCAAGAAGATAAGCTGCTAACTGCTTCCCGTTCCCCCTACTTTTTCCCCGAATGACCATGCCGTAACATATTTAATACCTCGGTATTTACTTCCTGAAGCTGCTCAATAACAGTTTTTGCCTCCAAAATTGTTGACGCAGTTTGAGTGTCCCTTAAACTTATAATCAGATTTTGTAAGTTGTTTCCAGTCCGGCCAATTTCACCCCTAATGAAAACCAAGAGTTCCGCATCCCCTAATCTGGGATGTGGAATAAACTTCCGGTTCAAGCAAATTGCTCTAATGAAGTCACTTAAGTTCATCCCTGCTGCATCTGCCCTTTCCACAAGTAGCTGATCTTCGGATTCAGTTAAACGGATCAATCGCATGATTTTTCGCAATTGACCGTCAGTCTTTCTTGGTCGTGCCATTTTTAATTTTGTTATGATCTGGTTGAAGGGGTGCAGGGGATTTGTCCCCTGCCAAGACTCGTTTCTGATATACAGAAACATGTCTTGCATCATTTTGTTTATTGTTGTGGAACTACTGCTTGCATAGTGTTCACATTTTTCACCAAATGACGGATTAAAGGGCCATCAGAAACATGAAATTATTACAAGATAAAATATTGTCATTTCACATTTGTGTTACAATGGCATATTCTTAAATTGCAGATACTCAGTTACTCAATCCCCTCCTCTATGTACCACTTTATATTCGTGCTTTGTGCAGCATTCTTCGGCTACAACTTTTATCATACCATCAAGGGCACTTTGCCAAGATACATTGAAGTGATGGTCTTTAATTTAAGAAAAAGAGGCACAATAAAAGACTATCTTGAAAGAAATGACTCTCCTATTGGATCGTTCACAAAAACATATGGTCTGCTTAACATGTTGACGTTATTTGTTATACTCATTTATTTCATTGGATGGTCAACACTCTCAAATAACATATGGCTGTTCGGAATTGCTTCCTTTGGAAGCCTGGGAGTTGCCATATTAATGAATCGCAATCTAGGCAAGTGGATAAATTACTATACAGGCGAATTCAGCCACGAAGAGAAGAAGGTCGAAATTAAAAAAGCCTATGGTGTTAAAGGCTGGGCAAATCCAGAGCAATTGAGAAGAGCTCTTGGGGATGTAGAAACGGATACCTCTTTCCACTTGCACATTGGCTCAGGCTTTTATTGGAAAAACCAAGGTCACATCATGACAATTGGTGGTTCCAGGGGTGGTAAAGGGGTAAACTTGATATTACCCGCCCTGCTTAATGATGGAATTGAAGAACCTGATGCGTCCTCCTTCGTTATACTTGATCCCAAAGGGGAAAATCTAGCTGTTGCGGGAAACTACCTAAGAAAATCAGGCTATGATGTTCTTGCGGTCAATCCGTTCTTGATTCCAGAAATATCCTCCTTTGGGAACGCGCGGTTTAATCCTTTTGATTTATTCTCAGGCAATGACCCCGATTTTGACAAGTACGCTGATATGATTTCTTATGCCCTTATTCCTCCAACTACACATTCTAACGACTATTTTGATCAGGCAGCGAGAGGATATATTTCACTGTATATCCGACATATGATGACTCAGAACGTTGAACCGAAAAATTTTCGAACATTATACAAATGGCTTCGCTTGGCTGGATCTGAACGAACTGGATTATTGCTTCAAATGTCCAAAAATGAATCTTTTGACGGTGACGTCAAAGATGAAGCAACAGCAATATTTGGCCAATTAGTCAATGACGGCGGAAAAACGGTGGAAAGCATATACTCAACCGTTCGCAATGCTACGGATGTATTTAAGGATTTACAGCTTCGTGAATCTGTATCAGGGTCAGATCTAGACATTAAAACCATTGCACACCGGAAAACCGCAATCTTCGTATGCTTAAGTCCGTCTGATTTAGAGAGATGCCAAACCTGGCTTCGCCTCTTTTTCGGCTCTGTAATGCGAGGATTAACGAAATACTACAATCCTGCAAGGAAGGTCGTGCTTCTTATGGATGAATTTCCAACATTGGGAACCTTAAAGGAATTTGAGCAAGGTGCGGGCTTTCTGGCCGGATATAACGTCACTTTGTGGCCTGTCATGCAAGATTTGACCCAGCTCAAAAATCTTTATCCAAATAGTTGGGAAACTTTTGTTAATAATGCAATTATTCGGCATTATCTGGCGATAGGGGATAATTTTACAGCAGATTATATTTCGAAACGTATGCCCTCTGATATACGCTTTGTTGGTAATAATGCAGATGGAAGTCCTCGTGAAATTCAAAAACCACTACTAGAACCTTCAGAAGTCATGTCATTTCCGGATATTATATTGGAAGTAAAAGGAATGGATCGTCCCACACATCTTAGTAAGGTGCCGTATTGGGAAATAAACAGTAATGCCAGTCCAAACCCCTTCCGATCTTAAATTTAATAGAGACCTGTCGGTTGAATAAATCTGGCAGTTTATTACATGAAGAATAATTCTATTGCCGACACACTTACTAGCTTGTTGTCGTTTTTTATAAATACGTCGCCAATCTTGTTGCCTTGTTTAGTTTTTGAAGATGAATGATTAAAGATGTGTTCAAAAATATCTCTATAAAACAGTTCTAATGAACTAATTGCTTTATCCGTATTATCACGATAGTTATATGATGTGTATCCCATCATATCTCTTTCAGAAAAAGTCACGTAGTCCTTTTTCAGATGGTACGATGAATTGATGCCGGTTATAGCATCCGGCAGATGATGGAATGTATCATGATCAAATTCTTGATAGCTTCCAGAGTGTTTAAATGACCTAAAATATGAATCCAGCTTTTGCACATCCGCTGAATTGTATATAAATAGATATTTAGCAATACTTGGATTTAATTGTTTAGATATTGAATAGAAGTATTCAATGATTTTATGAAATTCGGTTTTACCTATGACAGTAGTTTTTACTTCGACTACAGCCAATACTGCTTCATTCGGAACTACAACAATATCATTAATTCTATAATACGGGGCGTATGACTGGCTATCATAAATCAATATATCAACTTGCTTTGATAATTCACCGTTACTTCCAACTACAAAACCTTGTTCAACAGATACACTTTTAGGTAAAAAAGTCGATAAAAACTTTCTCAGAATTTCCTCAGTTAAAATACCAATAGTAGGATTGTGCTTTTTTATAAACGTTTTTACTTGTGAAAGCTCATTAAGCAACTCTTCCGCCTTCAAGCGATAATATTCGTTAAACATATTTAGAGTGCTATTTGGTTAAACTGCCTGTGTGCCAACCAGAATTATGATGATAATTCATTGATGCAAGATCCTTTAAAATGACTTTAGCAAAGCAATGGTCAACGTTCAGGCTCTTGGCGCTTTGTAAGTTGTTGAGCATTTTGCCTCATTAATTCCTCCATGATATTTTTTTCCGTTTGCTTCGCTGCCCTCGCTTCATCCATGACCCTTTGCTCAGCCGCTCGTTGCTGTTGAATAAATTGTTCCATCGACGGTTGTTCTTTCGGGGTGATTGCCGGCGACAGTTGACCATTTAAACGCTCTATCTCTTCCTTCTGATCCCGCTGATAGGCCGCTTCACTAATTGTCTGATTAATTCGTTCCGTTTCTTGCTCGGGTGTTTCAACTGGTGCATCCGCCATCAAATCATTTGCCAACTTAATTTCATGTGTATCGTATAGTTCACCGTTTGCTCCTTGCTCTCGGAGTGCTGTTTGGCGTTCGATATAATCTTCATTTCTTAAAAACTCTGGACAATCAGGATGCATCTGGGCTTCGTGAAAATGCTTTCCTCTTAACCAATCAAGGTGCGCCTTATCATTAATCTCCGCCTGATAGGCGACTGCGATAGGAACATTGCCGCCCCCGCCCCAGGCATTTTGTAAGTCGCTAAAATATGTCTCGCGCGCCTTCATTGTCTGTTCAACCTCAAGTTGTTGTCTTGCTTCAAGCTCTTTCCAAGTTTCCATGAAAAAATATGTTGATCATTATGAAAATGTATGATATGGTCACAACATGGAGCCTAAAAAGCCAAATTTTGCTAATGACAACTGTCATGATCCATTTGAATGGAACTTCCTCCATGATTTCCTAGGCTTTTGGCTTGACTGCCAAAATATTCCTTTTAATAAATGGCCACACGATCGCTCTATTCATAAGATGTATGAAATGATGAATAGACCTTGGCTCGATAGAGCAGTCCGGCAAGACGATGTACTGACTTGGCTCCGTAGAGAAGCTAGATCACTAGGCTACTCTCCGCGTTTCCTAAACGACAGCGATTTAGTTCGGATGTAACGCTTTGGGATTTTTAAACTGCACCTTTAATGGTGAACTTACGCAACAAAAATAACACTACCAGGCAGCACTAAAACATCACCGGCTAAGTCATGAAAAGTCATTTCGTTATATGATTCAATTGTGCTTGAATCTTCGTATCACCGAGTATTTGAAAAAAACGATGCTAAAGAACTTAAGTAAAGTGCTCTCTTGCATAAGCTAAACGAGAAAATTCTCATGTTGTTCCCAAAAGTCCACGATTTACGGTAAGGATGTCGTTATCGCCTCCTTTAAAATCTCCATCATCTGTGACAATCACGAGCTGGTTGTCCTTCGCCAACTTCGATATTGTATAATCCGTGAAATCAAGTTGGGTTGGAGGGTTGTCCATAATATCATTCAAAGAGGTTCCAGCAAAATTATCGGACACTGTAACAATATGCTGCCCATAAGCATTCATATCCGCTAACAGCATTCCAAAATCTTCATCGTATTGACGGTGAGCTCTATAAGAATGCTTGTATAATAAGTTTGGCTTAGAGGCAAACCTAGGATCTATTGCGGTTGGAAACTTTCTAGCAAATTCATTCATGAAAACGTCCTTCATCATCCTATTGACTACCTCAGACAATATACATGACGGCAAAATTATTTTCGATCGCCCATCAGCATTCATTCGAGGAATCTTACCCACGAAATCAATATAGGACTGTTGATATGACTTCTCGGTTCCCCCGAGTAGGAATATCCAAACATTTGCATCTAACAAATAATCCGTATGCTTTTTAGGGGAAGCTCCTCGTAAATTAGTAATGGAAGCCATTACTATGCGATTTCAAGTGCTGAGGAAATTATTGCGGAATAGGCTTGAGGATTTAATGACCTCTCTATCACACGATTTAACATCGATCCAAGATAACTACCTGCTTCGATACCATCATAAGTAAGCAGCGCCTCAATCTGGTTTTGAGGGAACTTCTTATATAACCTACCAATACTCGCATTTAAGAATAGGGTAGAACAATTTTCGATTCCTACAAAAGATAAAACCGTCCTATGGCCTTGTACAATTTCAGCTTCAAGCAATAAGTACACTTGATTCCCCTCGTCCTGAAATGCCGCAGTCTTACTTTGAATCACGTCAAAGATTTCTATCGTGTTCATATTCAAGGAGCTAATGTTATTTATATTCAAAGTCAAAATTTATGTGAACTTACTAATAAAACGAAATAAAAAAACAAATAGTTTGTCCATTTGTAAAACGGTAATCAACAAGCGAAGTGTATATTGATCACTGTCCCCATTGTATTTCCGGTAAAATTCATGCCAATATGTTGGTTGCTATTTACGCAACTTGTTTCCCAGTATCCGTCTCCGGTAGCGATTTGAAGACAACCCTTATTAGTCAGGCAATAATCCTTAATGCCTTCCAAGCCCAATCCAGCAGGCATCTCCTCTTGATTAGGCTTAGTTGAATTTCCAGCAACAGCCCACCGGATAGAGTCCAGCGCATCGATTACTTTTCCTTCAGTAAACTTAGATATTGCCGGCAAAAATCCTACCCCCAAATCTGACATCGTAAACATTAGCTTTTTATCTCTCGGAAAATATTGACCACAAACGAAGAAGGGATAAGCCGACTTTGAGTGCTGAATGTAGTTGTTGAACACTTCTAAGAGGTCGTTAACTACCGCCTGTTTTACATCTGGAAGTATTTTAGCAAATGCTCTGTGCTGAAACAAATCTACCTCCACATAGTCCTTAAACTCAGTCAGCTGCGCACTGGTAAAATATTTGCATGAAACAGTGCTTTTACGATCATCAAGCACTTCCGAATTTGTCTTAATTAAACCATTTCTGATCAGCACATGAAGATCTTTCTTAATCTGACTAGCATCTACATGAAAACTCAGCCGGTTTTCAGTAGAGAGTTTATAGATCATTGCCAGTAATAGTGATGACAAATTTGCGTCAAAAAATGTCGTGCAAGAGAAATCAAGAAGAATGTGTTGGTCTACCTCGTCTTTCCAATGGTGATAAAACGAGTTCAATGCACGGATACCGGAAAAGCTAGTATGTAATTCAGATGGGAATTGATAAGATTTTGCCCTTAGATCATAAGTCAACACTAGAACGAGAGTTTGTTAAAAACTACCAAAGATGTCGACAAAACTTAGATTTTACAACATTTATCCAAGATACGAAATTGACACCTTGTTAGTGAAATGTTGTTTTCTATATGTTTACTAATAGTTTACGATAAAAAAGAGGCTGTCACAAATTGCTTCGTAACAGCCTCATATTCAGGTGGTGATGGACGGAATCGAACCGCCGACACAAGGATTTTCAGTCCTTTGCTCTACCGACTGAGCTACATCACCAGGCTCAATTGGTTCCTTTCGGGAGTGCAAAAATAGAAACCTGACTTGGTTTTACAAATAATTTCAGAAAATATTTCTTAATTCACTTTCTCGCCGGCTTTATTCGCCTGATAGCCTTAACCTTACGAAAACTGGCTCATTAATTTTATTTCCAAAGCATTTGCAGCAACATCCTTTTTTGCCATATTTGTTTATGGTATGCTTGCATACTACTTGACGAAAAAGCAAAATTATTCATGGCAATTGTTCAGCAAATCCTATTTATCGGCATCCTTGGGTTCACCGGCTGGTTCGTGTTTCGAAGGGTTGCTATCATTCGCAAGACGATTTTGCTGGGCAAAGATGATGACAGAACGGACCAGCCGCAAAGAAGGCTTTCGGTTATGCTCCGCGTCGCATTTGGTCAGAAGAAAATGTTCGACCGTCCATCGATTGGCGTTTTGCATCTTGCTGTTTATCTGGGATTTATCCTCATCAATATTGAGATTCTGGAAATTGTTCTGGATGGCGTGCTCGGCAAACACCGGATTTTTGCTCCGCTTTTAGGTTCATTTTATCCGCTTTGGATCAGTTTTTTTGAATTTCTGGCACTCGCCGTGTTAATCGCTTGCGTTGTTTTTCTGCTAAGACGCAGCATCGTAAAAGTTGAGCGACTACAACCGGAGAGACATCGCGAAATGGCAGGCTGGCCGCAGCTGGATGGGAAGCTGATCCTGGTTTTGGAGATCGTGCTAATGATTGCAATTCTGACCATGAATGCCGCTGACTCGGTTTTACAGGATCGAGGAAATGCGCATTATACGATTACCGGCGCATTCTTTTTCAGTCAGTTTTTGAAACCGGTTTTCAATGGAGTTAGCGAACCGGCGCTGGTTGTAATTGAGCGAATCGCCTGGTGGTTTCACATTCTGGGTATTTTTGTTTTCGCCGTTTACGTGACTTACTCCAAGCATTTGCACATTATTCTGGCATTTCCGAATACGTATTTTGCGAGGCTCTCGCCGAAAGGTGAGATGAACAATATGCCCGAGATTACAAAAGAAGTGCGGATTATGCTCGGGTTGGAAAACCAGACCGGCGAAGCTTCGGAGGTTCCGGAACGTTTTGGAGCAAAAGATATAACGGATCTCAACTGGAAGAATCTCATGGACGCATACTCCTGCACCGAATGCGGCCGATGTACTGCGGCCTGTCCGGCGAACATTACCGGTAAAAAACTTTCTCCACGCAAGGTCATGATGGATACGCGTGACCGGCTCGAAGATGTAGGACGCATTATGCTGGCCAACAAAGGTGAATTTATTGCAGATGGAAAAAGCCTGATCGGGGACTACATTCTGGAAGAAGAGATTCTCGCGTGTACCACGTGTAATGCATGCGTGCAGGAATGCCCGGTACTGATTAATCCGCTGGATATTATTTTGCAATTACGCAGGCATAAGGTAATGGACGAGGCGCACGCGCCAGGTTCCTGGAATGCGATGTTTCAAAATCTGGATACCAATCAGGCTCCGTGGAAATTTTCTCCGGCGGACCGGTTTAACTGGGCATCGGGTTTGAAACAGGATGAAGTTTAATGTTGATCTTCATGTGATTGTTTGAAATAAAAATGGCAGAACTAACATATAAAGTCCCGACAATGGCGGAAATGGCGGCCGTAAATGAGTCTCCGGAAGTGCTTTTCTGGGTGGGATGCGCAGGGTCTTTTGATGATCGTTACAAAAAGGTCACGGTCGCATTTGTCAAAATCCTGAACAAGGCCGGGATCAAATTTGCAGTGCTCGGAACAGAGGAAAGCTGCACAGGTGATCCGGCCAGACGTGCAGGAAATGAGTTTACCTTTCAAATGCTGGCGATGTCCAACATTCAGGTCCTGGATATGTATGGGGTGAAAAAAATCGTCACGGCGTGTCCCCATTGTTTCAATACACTCAAAAATGAATATCCTGAACTCGGCGGAAATTATGAAGTGATCCACCATTCGGAATATTTGCAGCAACTTATCCGGGAAGGCCGGGTCCGCACAGAAAAAGGGCAGGAGTTTAAAGGAAAAAAAATCACTTTTCATGATTCTTGTTACCTGGGCCGGGCAAATGACATTTATGAAGCACCTCGGCATGTCCTGGAATCGCTGGATGCGGACCTGGTAGAAATGAAACGTTGCCGCACCAAAGGACTTTGCTGCGGGGCTGGCGGGGGACAAATGTTTAAAGAACCCGAGCCAGGAAAAAAAGACATTAATATTGAGCGCATCGAGGAGGCATTGCAAACAGGCGCCGATACCATTGCGGTTGCCTGTCCGTTTTGTATGGTAATGATGACGGACGGGATCAAAAACAAGGAGAAGGAAGATTCCGTCAAAATTTATGATCTTGCTGAACTGATTGCACAAGCCGACGGGTTATAAAAAGACGTCAGACTTACGTTTTATATCGCAAACATATCATGTACATACCTTTCAGTAATATCGATCTTCAATCCCGGGTTTGGATTTATCAGGCTAACAGGAACTTAACTGACGAAGAAACAGGAATCATAACCGAAACTTTAAAAGCATCTCTGGATTCGTGGGAAGCTCACGGCAAAAAACTCACTGCTTCCGGAAAGATTTTTGAACATCGTTTCGCCGTAATTGCAGTAGACGAACGGTATGAACTACCCAGTGGATGTTCCATTGACACGTCGACGCATTGGTTTAAAGAAATTGGCCAGCGGATGAACATCGACTTTTTCGATCGGTCGATGGCTTATCTGGACGAGAATGACGAAGTTCAGACAATTCCCGTTCCCAAGATCAAACAGGCAGTAGCCGACGAAGTTATTCAGCCGTATACGACGATTTTTGATAATCAGGTAAGTACCAAGGCTCAATGGATGAAACGTTGGAAGATTCAAGCGTCAGATTCCTGGTTAAATCGTTATTTTACCGAACAAACCAGCTCATAACCCCGATTTTCATGAAGTTTTTCCAGGCTGCTGCCGCCTTTTTATTTTGCCTGACACTGTCAGCTTGTGACGAAAATGTGGTTTACAAAGCCCATGAAGATATTGATGACGGCTTGTGGTATATCAAAAATCAGCCGACCTTCAAAGTGGAGATTACAGATACAACTCAGACTTACAACCTGTACTACTTATTGCGAAATGCATTGCAGTATCCGTATTACAATTTATACCTGACAAAGCATTTCACCGGCCCCGACCAGAAAGTGATTTCCCATACATTGGAAGAGGTTTATATCTCCAATGAAACCACAGGCAAGCCTTATGGGAATGGATTAGGTGATCTTTTTGACCATAAAATTCCTTTTCAGAAAAATTATCGTTTCCCAAGATCCGGGACTTACACATTCACGATTTCGCAATCCATGCGCCAGAATCCGTTACCGTTTATTTTGAGCATCGGAATTAGTGTAGAGAAGGTCCCTGTCAACAAATGAGGCAGTACTAGATCGCCGGCGGAGGTGGTATTTGCGGAGTTGTACCTTCCGGCCTTTTTCTTGGCTTGTTGCGATAACGGCGATAGGGTTTCTTTTTAAACTCTTTTGTTTCTTCGTCTTCTTTCAGACTCTCAACTTTTTCCGCTTCCAATTCATGTACCGGTTCGCCCAGTAAAAAACCGTATGGTTCCAAACTTGGAATGGTATCGAGGATTACTTTCAATATCGCGGTAACGGGTAATGCCAGAATCAAACCCGACAAACCCCACAGCTGGCCGCCCAGAAACAATGCGACGATCGCAGCAAGTGGATTTACACTTACTTTCGAACCGACGATATTGGGTGTGATAAAATTACCTTCCAGAAACTGCACGAAACTCATTATACCGATCACACCTACTGCATACCAGGGAGAATCCATAGTGACAATGCTCAGCAAAGCCGGCAGGATAGAGCCTATTAAAATACCTATATAAGGAATCAGAATCAGAAATCCGGCAAGAAAACCGAAGAAAATCGCGTGCGGAACGCCGAGTAACAGTAAACCAATGCTGTTTAAAACCCCGACAATTAAAATCACTAAAAATAATCCCGACAAGTAGCTCTGTATTACGTCATAGATTTTTTTAAGCAGGATATTCAGGTCTTCGTTCGGGACATTTTTAATGGCTTTATGAACGAACATCCTGAAAAAATCACGGTAAAGAAGGAAAAAGAAAATGTACAGTGGGATTAAGACAAAAGTCGAAAGTGCGCCGGTTGTCGTTACTAATGTGCTCAAAAGAAATGCGCGACCTTCTGTAAGTGCATTGATCAGGTATTTTTTACCCTCGCTCACCTGCTGAGTACGGCTGATGTTCAGATACCGTTCGCCCATTGTAAGTGTCTGATCCAAAATCACTTCGGCTTTTTCCGTAATCCTGGGTAACTCCTCGGCAAAACTTCCGATTTGAAGGGAAACCACATATCCCAGTATGACGATCACCGTAAACAAGGTCAGAATGCTCAGCAGAATCGCGCCAACCCTAGGAACTTTATGCTTTTCCAGCCAGCCACAAACGGGATAGAGCAGAATTGCTAGCAAAATGGAGAATGCGAGCGGGATAATCGTTTCCCGTAACGTAAAAAGAATGTACACCGTGGCGATCACGGCGACAAGAACGCTGGCCAATTTCTGGTAAACAGGTGTTTTTCTATCTTTGTCTGGAAGCGGACGTAACGTTGAGTTCATGAATAAATTGATGTATCTGTGGTTTGCTGTCAAAACCGTATTCTGCACCTGCGCGCCTGACCATAAGGCGAATGATTTCAAGAAAGTTAGGTCTCAATACAAAATTAATAAAATAGGCAAGCTTCCCGCCGTTGCTTCCGAAAGTTCAGGGCTGGCGGGAGCCAATGCATCCGGTACTTTCTGGACAAACAATGACAGCGGTGGAAAACCGGAGTTATATGAATTTGATCTGGCCGGGAAACTTGTTTCGACAAAAAGCATACCTGATTCCAAAAACCACGACTGGGAGGATCTTGCCAGAGATAGCGATGGTAACATTTATATCGGCGACTTTGGTAACAACTCCATGCCGCGGACACAGTTTGAGATCTATAAATTTAATCCCTCGAAATCTGCGACTGAGAAGATCACATTTAAATATGCTAACCAGGGTGAACAGGCTGGATCTCCCGAAAAACCGCTGTTCGATTGTGAGTCATTTTTTTATCACGAAGGCCAGCTATGGCTTTTTTCGAAAAACTGGGGCAAAGACCACATTGTAAAGTTATACCGGTTGTCGGCTCAGCCCGGCGATTATCAGCTCACGCCTCTGGATAGTATTGGCATTACGTCGCAGATTACATCCGCAGACATCAGTCCCGACGGGAAGACTTTCGCACTGTTAACTTACGGGAAGGTGTTGCTTTTCGGCGTCACCGGGAAAGACATTAATTTCAGGAAACCACTCGGGTGCTTCAGGCTGGTAAAAAAACAGAATGAAGCCATTGTATTTTTGAACAATACCGATATGCTTGTTACAAACGAGCAGGGTAACATTTACCGCATTACCCGTCGTTGATGTTATGTTTGTGTTAACAATTTATTATCTCATATCATGTGATTGTCACATCCGCTAATTTCGAATCGTTTTTTAATCAATAAAAACAATGAGCACTAATAAATCTGCTGCGACAGCCCCGAAAGTATTGGTTGTTGATGACGATTCGGACATTGTAGAACTCCTCGAATATAACTTAACCAAGGAAGGCTATTCTGTATTGACCGCCTCAAATGGCAAGAAAGCCATCGAAATTGCCAAGTCATTTATCCCTGACCTTATTCTGCTGGACATTATGATGCCTCAACTCGACGGCATCGAAACCGGCCGTTTGCTGCGCCAGAATCCTGATATCAATCACACTTACATTCTGTTTCTCACCGCACGATCGGAAGAGTATTCGGAGGTTGCGGCATTTGACGCCGGCGCCGATGATTACATTACAAAACCCATTAAACCGCGGGCATTGATGAGCCGGATTAATGCATTATTCCGGAGAGAGGCGCAAAAAGCGGAATCGGGAGATACGATTGAAATCCTTGATCTGTCCATTAACCGAAAAAATTATACGGTGACTCAGGCCGGAGAAAAGTCGGTCATTTTGCCAAAAAAGGAATTTGAGTTGCTGTTTTTTTTAGCTCAAACCCCAAACAAGGTATTCAGCCGGGACGAGCTTTTGCAAAAAATCTGGGGGGTAGATATTTACGTTCTCGAAAGGACCGTAGACGTTCACATCCGAAAACTTCGTGAAAAATTGGGAGAAAAATACATTAAGACGCTAAAAGGCGTAGGTTATATGTTTAGTAACGAGAAGGAATAGACTATTTCTGGATCTCTTCCGTCGTTAATCCCTCTTCCTCACGCTTTGCTTTATCCTTGTCTTTTTCCTTATCCTTCGAGTCTTTTTTCTTGCGGAATGCAAGCTTGATATTCACTTCCCCATTCTCGTCGATCGCCCGGAGAAAGATTTTTGAGCCTTCTTTCTTTTCGCGATTGTTCGGGTCGAGAACATAAGTTGAGTCGCGCTTTTTAAGGTTACTTAGCGGAATCTGGATATTCATATCTGTTTTTCTCCCGAAACTGTAAATACCATCGAGGTAAAGTGTCAGGACATTTGATTCGATTTCCATCGGCGCGATTTCAATTTCCTGGCCTTTCAATTTAACCTCATTATGAATGGGTGCAAACTTGACCTCTTCAAAATTTCGCCTTTTAAAAATCAGTTTTTTCATTTTCATAAATGGCTCAAAATTACTGATAGAGCCATTCCTAAGATTGAAATGCAACACGCCTCGCATGGTTGATGGGATAAGCCTCACATTATTGTTCAGGTGGGACTGAAAGTCGAAATCGGTGGAAAGTATCCCATTCAGATTTTCATGCGTAATGGTTTTTTGTCCAAAGTTGTCGAAGGAATAGAAAACGGAATGTACGTCCGCATTCACAATCTTACCTCGTAACGCCATTTGGGGGAACTGACTCTTCCCCGAATTGTCCATTTCGCCGGAAATTCTGAAATTTCCTCCACCAAATGCCTTCATCTGGAAATACTCAATATTCACCGCATTATTTTTGATTGTAAACTGTCCCTTCACATCTTTCCCCGTAAAACGACGGTAGGTAAGTTTTTTGGAATCGAGCTTAGCGGTAATTTCCATCTTGTCGATCGCATCGTCCAGCAACTCCGAGAGTTTCAGCTTTTTCTTGTTTTTTCTGGCAATATTAGCCCGGGGTGCGAGCAAGGTTTCGAGCCAGTTAAGCTGCCAGCTTGGGATGTTCAGGTCCACACTTGCCCGCAGTGGTTTTGGAGAACCAAATAAGTACGGAATCAGGTCAACCAGTTTTCCACGCAGATAAAGCATATTTACCCCGTCGTAAAAATGCAGATCAGGAAATACTACCGCCTTTTCATTAAATGTAAAATCACCTTTGATTTTCGACAGCCGCACCTTTCTGGGCAGATAATCCATTCCAATGTCATTCAGAGAAACCTTCCCGAGAATCTTACCGTCAAACTGATCTGTATCGGGGTTATAAAAATTTTTCAAACTCCCGTTAAAATGGAAATCGATCTTCGCGGTTCCATTCTTGAACTTGTAACGGGACGGATCGAGCAACTGGCCCAGGTTGGTAGAATCTGCCACAATCCGGCCATCCAGATTTGCTCTCGGATTACGAAAGTCATTGACTACCAGATCCAGAGTAAAAGGTATCGTCTCAAAAAACCCAGTCACTTTCGGCGCAGTCAGCCGAGAATTGAATACACTGGGAATCTGCGTGGTATCAGCCTGATTGGTGAATGATCCGTCCGCCTTCATATTGCGAAGTACACCGACCGGCAGTTCGTAATTAAACGTATCTGTTTTAAAAAAGACAGCCACATGGGGTTGCTGCCCGGACAATTGTCCGGCAACTTTAACACGAGTTTCAACAGAAGTCTGAATGCCGAGCGAGTCGATCTGCTTTTGTAATCGCTTTGTAAGCAATGGCAGCGCATTCTTCACTTCAATGCCGTTAGCTTCAAAATTGAGTTTGAAAGTTCTCAGAGTATCCGAAAAATCAAATTCGCCATGGATCCCGATTTTATCGTGAGTCGCACTTTCCAGAATGGAGGGATAAATTTTCAGCTTTTTCTCATCTTCGTCAAACCCCATCGCCATGCTTAAAGTTGTCTCCTGATTGACCAAAAAGCCTCCTTTATCAAGTTTAAATGTAAGTCCATTAAAGAAGACAGAGCCCGTAAGCGTTGAGTTAATGGTTGAGTCGGTTTCAGACACGATATTCGTAGCGTCTCTGAAAATGGCACCATAGTACTTCAGTTTCAGTGAATCCGCATAATTGACCCCAAAATTGATGAACCGAATGTTACCCAGCTTTTGAAGAACAGAGTTATTACCGCCACTTTTCTTTTTCGTCGAATCCTTTGTTGATTTAAAAATGCTGAGATTGGAATAACCATCCCGCCGAACGAACATTTTCAGGTTTCCATTCTGTAAAACAAGGTTCTTTACTTTGATATCACCTTTGTAAAACCCTCTCAGGTCGAGGGCAACATGCATGAAATCCGCTTCTAAAAAGGGCTTTTTATGCACATGATACAGGCTGTCTGTCAGTTTCACATTGGACATTGTAAAATTGAGCCCCAGCCCGCCGTAGAATGGCCTGAACTTAAAATCTTCAATTTCAAGATTCCCGTTAAGGTTTTCATTTACAGCATTTTGAACAGTCCGGAATATCCTGTCTCTATTTTTGTATACCCAAAATTCAACTGCGCCGAACATGAAAAAAGCGCAAAGGGCAACGATACCAAAGATCTTCAAAACTCTTGCAAACATGAACTGTAAGGGTTTAACGCTTTCGTGTTGATAGAAAAATTAGGGACTTCGGTGGCGCATATGTTACATTATTAATAACGTGCCAGCATATACCTTACTAAACCCGGTTCGGTATCTTAATGGTTTCCGTCTTCGCTATTCACGTCAAAATATAGTAGTTTTGCGCACAATTTCAGGTCAGAGAAAATTTAGTTTCTACTATTACTGGTTACCAAATGCTACTTAGCGAACAGGAAATATTACGCCGCCAAAAGCGTGAAGAATTGATCAGAATGGGCATTGAGCCTTATCCTGCCGAAGAATTTGTAGTGAACACTTACACTGCGGACATTCTAAAAAATTACGAGAATAATAAAATAGATTATAAACATGTGACCATGGCCGGAAGGCTTATGGGCTTCCGGATCATGGGAAGTGCGGCTTTCGCCGAATTCCAGGATAGTACCGGACGCATTCAGCTTTACTTTCGCCGGGACGATCTTTGCCCTGGAGAAGACAAGACGCTTTACAATACTGTTTTTAAGAAGTTACTGGACATCGGAGACATCATCGCTGTAACCGGGTTTGTTTTTACTACCCAAACCGGCGAAATCTCCGTTCACGTTCAGGAGTTTAAGATATTGAATAAATCACTTCGCCCGCTGCCCGTTGTTAAACGCGACGAGGATGGGAATGTTCACGATGGTTTTACCGATCCTGAATTACGTTACCGTCAGCGATATGTCGACCTGATCGTTAATCCGGAGGTTCGGGATATTTTTATCAAACGTGCGCGTATCATTACTACCATGCGGTCGTATTTCGATTCCAATGGCTGGCTTGAAGTGGAAACGCCGGTTTTGCAATCCATTCATGGTGGGGCCGCCGCAAAGCCATTCACGACGCACCATAATGCACTGGACCTGGGTTTATATCTGAGAATTGCTACGGAACTGCATTTAAAAAGGTTAATTGTAGGCGGTTTTGAAGGCGTTTACGAGTTCGGAAAATTGTTCCGAAATGAAGGTATGGACCGCACCCACAATCCTGAGTTCACTACCGTTGAACTTTATGTAGCCTATAAAGACTACATCTGGATGATGAAAATGACCGAAGATGTTTTGGAAAAAGTGGCGCTGGCAGTGAATGGAACAACAAAAGCGAAATTCGGCGACGTGGAACTCGATTTTGCCGGACCTTATCCAAGACTGAGCATTACGGATGCCATTCATCAATATACGGGTCTCAATGTGGAAGCACTGGACGAAACGGCGATCCGAGAACAATGCCGGGCGTGGGGTATGGAGGTGACAGAAAGCATGGGAAAAGGCAAGTTGATCGATGAGATTTTCGGTGAAAAAGTGGAAGCACATATCATTCAGCCTACTTTCATTATCGATCACCCCGTTGAAATGTCACCGCTGACCAAAAAGCACCGCACGAAAAAAGGAATGGTAGAGCGATTTGAGCTTTTTATAAACGGACGGGAAATAGCAAATGCATATTCAGAGTTGAATGACCCGCTGGAACAGAGAGAACGATTTGAGGATCAGCTTAAACTGAAAGAGCGTGGCGACGATGAGGCAATGGAAATGGACGACGATTTTCTTCGTTCCCTGGAATACGGAATGCCGCCAGCTTCGGGAATCGGCATCGGTATCGACCGTCTGACTATGCTTTTGACAGATAATGCAAGTATTCAGGAAGTGATTTTCTTCCCACAGATGCGGCCAGAAAGAAGAGTTGAGATTGCCAAAGAAACCGACTATATGAATGCGGGCGTACCTGCGGTGTGGATTCCGGCATTACAAAAAATGAATATCCTGACAATTGAGCAACTTAAAGCAGCGAATGCGAATAAGATCTTTAATGACCTTGGCGGAATGCGCAAGAAGTTGAAGATAGACGAAAAAATGCCTCAGTTAGACGACATTAAGACCTGGGTGGAATAGCTTGAAAACGAAAAATGCCACCCGATTGAGTGGCATTTTTCGTTCCTGCAAAAAAAATATAACTATATCTTTTTTACCTGTACAGCGTTCAGTCCTTTTTTACCTTCAACGACTTCGTATTCTACTTGGTCATTTTCACGGATAGTAAGTCCTCCCAATCCTGTCACATGGACAAAGATGTCTCTGTTTGTGTCGTCTTCAACGATGAAGCCGTATCCCTTAGCTTCATTGAAAAATTTTACAGTACCTGTTGGCATAATGGTTGAAATAAAAAAATTGAAATAAGGTGAAAATACAAGAGAAATATAAGCGTTTCAGTTAAAAGTCGAAATTACTCTGCCAAATAATTGAGGGAGGCTCAACAAATTGACAAAAGAAATTTTGGCAATTCGCATCAAGACATCTTGATTATAATGAACAACTTACAAAATCTTTAATCACAAAGAAACAAAAATTGTTTGTAAAACAATTTTTTTGTTAGAAGAATTTGCAAATTTACGATTTAGCGGTATTTGCCGTTTTCAGCATCCCTAAAAATAAAAAAAAGTCACCCCGATTGTTAATCCCCTCGAAAATCGCTAATTATGAGGTAATTATTAAAAAACGGCATGAACAAATTTCGGTATTTTGTTGAAGACCAAATCTTTGGAGTTTGCGCGAAGCTAGGTGAGAAGCTTAATTTTCCGGCCAGCAGCATCCGAAAATACTTCATTTATGCCACTTTCATGACGTTCGGGTCACCCATAATCCTTTATCTTGTCCTGGCATTTTGGATGGAGATCCGCCAGCATTGGAGAAAACACAACAGTCCTACGATTTGGGAGCTGTAGCTGAATCGACACCTGTTAATTGCTTAAATCTGTGCTTTCCCAGCACGAAATATTCCCAAACAACACTTCTATAATACAACGGCGCCCTGAACGTGCTGCGTGGTTTTTGTTTCACCATCCTTGGGATCATCTTATAGAATGCAAAATGAGCCCTGACAATGGCAATCACATCGGGCCAGGCACCTGCTGCCATAAAACGAACGCTGGACACTCCATCCAGCATCAACCTGATCAATACAGTTTTCCACCTGCGCCCTTTTGGCAGGTTTTTGAATAGCATGATGAGATTATTCCGATAATTCAGGAAAGTTTTTCGAGGATTCGACTTATGCAGCGTTCCTCCACCAACATGGTAAACGACTGATTTTCCGCAGTAAGTAATGCGGTATTTCAGATTTAGCAGCCGCCAGCAGAGGTCAATCTCCTCCATATGTGCGAAAAAAGACTCGTCGAAGCCAGATGCCTCATGAAAAGCGGATGATTTTATAAAAAGACATGCTCCCGTTGCCCAGAAAACGTCTCGCTCATCATCATACTGCCCCAGATCTTCTTCTCGCGTGTCGAATATACGGCCCCTGCAAAAAGGGTAACCGAGATAATCCATGTAGCCACCTGCTGCTCCGGCGTATTCAAAGTGTGTAGGCAGGTCGTAAGCTCGTATTTTTGGTTGACATGCCGCGATTCTGGTGTCCGAATCCATGAAAGAAATGACGGGTGCAATCCAGTTGGGCGTAACCTCAATATCCGAGTTCAGGAGAATGTAATAGTCAGCGGTAATGTGCTTTAATGCTTCATTATAACCTCCGGCATATCCCTTGTTTTCTGAAATTACAAGCGTATTCAGGGAAGGATAATGTTCACCGACCCATTCCAGGGAATGGTCCGTAGAAGCATTATCTGCTATCCAGATCTCATGACCGTCTGAATATTCGAGAATATTGGGAAGAAATTTTTCGAGGTAGTACCGACCGTTATAATTCAGGATGACGATCGCAACAGAGGAAGCCATATGTTATTTCATAAATCCTCCCAAATCCAGTCCTGGAATGTTGGGAAGCACACCATCTGTCGCTTTTTGTAAATGTTCCTTAATTTTTGGTTCGATGTTTTCAAATGCCTTATTCACGGCTGCAACAATTAAATCCTGCAGCATTTCCTTATCATCGGGATTAACCAAATCCTGATCTATGTCCAGACTTATCAGCGATTTCTGTCCATTCACGGTGGCTTTCACCAATCCTCCGCCTGATTCTGCTGTTTCCTTAATTGTGATTAACTGATCCTGAGCTTCTTTCATGCGTGACTGAAGGTCTTTCATTTTACCCATCAACCCCATCATGTCAGCCATATTTCCAAACATATCTGCTTTTGTTAAGTTTTGGCTTTTATAAAACTTATTTTACGGAAATGGTTCCTACCGTAAAAGCATAAAAGTACCACTTTTTTCAACGGTTTGGTTGATATCATCTACGAAAGTCATTTTGTAAACGTATGATCCCACAGGCGCATTCATGCCATTGACCATCCCATCCCACCCCACTGCAATGTCTTCTGAATGAAACACCACTTCACCCCAACGGTTCATAACAGAAAAGTTAAATGATTGAAGCTGTGACGATTTAGCTTCCAACACATCATTATACCCGTCACCGTTTGGAGTAAATGCGTCAGGCACAAAAACGCCCGCGCTCCTTTTAAAATTGATAATATTTGAAAGACTTTCGAATGCACCATCCGTGGATGCGGCCCGTATTTGAAAATTATATTCCAGGTCACTCTGCGCATTTAGCCTGACCGTATACTGCGTATTCATTTTGACCGGAATAACATCTGCTGTACTTGTGGATCCGGTTTGCATGACGTCGTAACCGGTTATTCCTCCCAGCACGGGAAGTGGTGTGGTCCATGACAGTGTCGTCCGGTTTTTCTGTAAAAGCATGGTACAGATAGGCTCCGAGGGGGGCAACTTTTGTCCGCAGGAATTTTCATAGCTGATCCGATAGCAATACGAAATATCATTCGTTTTCACATCGATATCAGAATATTCACTTTGATTGAAAAGCGTAATGATTTTCTTGAAAGTAGTCGTCCCCGCATCTGCTTTTTCGATTGTCATATTGTAAGTACCATTGCTACCCGATCCTGGAACGTTGGCTTTTATTAAAACGACATTACTACCCAAGACAGAAACAGACGCCGCGGAAATCGGTTTGGGAGAGGTAATTTCCGCCTTTATTCCAATTGGCGCGGAAGTGGATACCACATCACCAATTTTCGCAACAACCTGATATTCAGAGTAACTACCGCATTGCACATCCTTGTCTGTATAGGTGATTTCGGAAATGGATGTAAAGCTTTTGATAACGGTCCCGTCCCTCAAAAGATCGTAACCTGCAAAACCATCCGCATCGGGATACCGGCTCCATGAAAGAACGTTTTCACCTTCGCTGGACTGTCCGGAAAGCGTCATACTACTATAAACTTTGCTGTCCCTGGTTCCCTGGCATAAATCTGCAGACGACAATTTGAGGTTATAAACCTGGTTTACATTCTGGTTCTTAATATCATAAGGTTGTATTCCGCCGGAAGATCTTTTCCCGTCTACAACATAATTTCCTGCGTTGGGTGCATATTTGATTTCAGTAGGAATCCCTACTACACCCTGATAATTGATCCTCAAAGTACCATCGCCCCGCATTTCAACCGATTTTATCTCGATTTCATTAAGCTGGGCTTGTTGGAATGAGATTGGAAGTTGGAACGGAACACCTTTTTCGCACGCGGTGCCAGCTGCGTACAACCCTGTTATGCTTACTGTAGGAGAATTAGCTGTACTGGCATACATATGCTCCAGCGCCATTGAGTTTCCTTTGGTCCAAATCTCGGATTGACCATCTCCCCATTTGATTTCAACCTGGTCGTAAGCTCTGCTGATGATATCGTCCGTCAGGGTTAGCGAAATCTTGCCGCCCCCACAGGAAGAATATTGTGCCGTGACCGGCCTGGCTTCGTAGACTCTGACCGTTTTACAAGCATAAACCTGCCCCGAACTTGTTACAGCTTGTTGCAATACAATGAATGTTCCCGGGGTCGGGATAGTAACGGTTGATAAATTTTGGATAACCGGATTTTGAGACTTTCCATCGTACCCAATGCTATAAGCCAGCGATAAAGCATTCTGAACATTATTGGTTAATGTAAAGGTCAGTGGCATACACCCCGCCGTAACATTAAGGTCGAAGCTACCTCCCCCACGGTCACAAAGGCCTTGACCAAAGGAATTACTTAAAGTACATAGAAAGCATAATACAAGTATTGTTAATCTCATAAGTGTGCAATTTTTAAATCATGACTTATCGAAAGGCATTTTACGTCGGGTAGTAGTTATGCGGAAGTAAATTTAAAATTAACGCAGTCGGATGACTATTTCGGGGATAAATAGTTAACGGTTCACATTAAAAAGTATTATCCAGATTTTTAACCCATTGAAAAAAACCTATCTGATCAGTAAAAAGCTGCCGTTTTTTGAAATTATGTCCCCTTCTACATTCGTAGCCTCAATTTTATAAAAATAATAACCGCCCGCCGCCTTCTCATTTTCTATCTTCCCATCCCATCCTTCGGTCACATCATTCGAATGAAAAACAACTTCACCCCAGCGATCGAAAACGGACATTTTGAAATCAGAAATAAAATAGGCCTTTACCTCGAAACGCTCGTTATATGCATCTCCATTTGGCGTAAATGCGTCTGGTACAAGTAGTATGGGTTTACTTTTAAAATTTAGAATATTAGAATAGCTTGAAAAACTTCCATCCTGAGATTTCGCTTCGATCCTGAATGAGAAATCGGATTGAGATGCCAGATCCAGCGTGTGGGTAGTTCCTAATTGCTTAGGAATCACGTCGATAATGTTACCCTGCAAATCCATTCTTTGTAAGTCGTAAGAGTCAACTGCATCTGTAAACGAAGACTGGCCGGTCCAGGCGATATCAGGAGTTTGCGTTTTTAAAAGTATCGAACAAATCGGCGGGTCAAATAGCGGCGACTTCATATTGCACGCATTTTCATACGTAAAACGGTAACAATATGCATTTTCGGAGGTATTCACACCGGTATCTTCAAATTGAAGGCTTTGATTGTCGGTGGCCGATACTTTCTGAAAATTTGTACTTCCCAGCAAAGCTCTCTCGACTATGAGATCGAATGAGCTGGTCAGCCCCTCGCCCGATAATTCGACCTGGGTTGAAATCGCACTGTTATCTTTCACCGTGACGCTGGCGCGTTCTATTCGTCCGGGGGAAGAACTTTTAGGCTCCGTACTATAAGAGGTGGAATATGAACGAACATCGTTTTCGATGATCGCGACGATTTCGTATTTATAAGTAACACCGCATTTAACATCTGTATCCAGGTATGATAGTTGGTCCACAGAAGTGAAAATAACCGCTCCGTCCCGTTTCAACTGGTACTCCATGATACTTTCAGTGTTTGGGTAATGTTCCCAGGATACCGAAATGATCTCATCCAATGCAAATGTACCTTCTTTGATAGTCATACTGCTGACCACCGCACTTTCGATGATTTTATCGCAAAAATCTTTGGATGCTAACATAAACCGATAAATCTGCTGGGGGTTCAAACCACCGATAGTTACCGCCTGGGTGCCGCCACTCTGCCCCGACTTACCCGTCGAAACAAACTGTCCGTCCCCTTTGTCAATCAAAACCTCCGTCGGAACATTTTCCATTCCTTCGTAAAGTACCTTCGCTTCTCCGGAGGCAAGCATTTCCACACTCCGTATCCGGATGCCTTTCAGAAGCTGGCTGGTACTGGTTCCTGTTAATGTCGTAACCTGCAAACTTTGCTGGCACGCCGCATTCGAATATCTGCCTTGAATCTTAACTGTTGAACTAGCGCCTGCTGCATAAAAATGATCCAGATAAAGTATGTTCCCGTTTTTGGTATTCACACTTTGTCGTGATCCGTCACCCCAGTCGATGTCGATCCCATCGTAGGAATTGGAGATGCTGTCGCTGATAAGAGTGAGCCTGGCCCTGCCATTCTGACAAACCATTAATTCCGCATTTGGCGCCCTGGTTTCCCGCACTACAACATCCTGACACTGGCTGAAACCAGTCCCGTTTGCACTTCCGAATTGAAGGATGGTGTATGTTCCGGGTAAAGTGTAGGTAAAAGAAGAATCCTGAGTAAATTCTCCCGGACCAGGAACGGTCGTTGCCGACCGGTTGAAATTGAATGCATAACTGACGTTTTCCGACTTGGGAAGCAGATTTTTTACATTCACCTTTAATGGCGCGCAACCTTCACTCGGAGTAATGGAAAATGCGCCGGTATTTCCACAAAAGCTTTGGCCTGAAACATTATTTTGAAAAAGCAGAACGATGCCTGACAAAAATGCGATCAATAGCCTGATGTTCATATGTGAGTAAAATAGTCGTCGAATAGTGCTTCCCGATTTGCTTGAAAACCATTGAAACGGATCAGGCATATCCGGTGTTAGTATGCGTAAGGTTCAAAAATAGAACTTTCAACATTAACAATATACCTTTGCAACTTAAAAACGAGTTTTGTCTCAAAACTATTTTTCATCAACCCGATTAATGGACACGAATACGAATCCTATTTTACTGGATACCATAGAAGATGCTATTACAGCAATAAAAAATGGCGAATTGATCATCGTGGTAGATGATGAAGATCGTGAAAATGAAGGTGACTTTATTTGCGCAGCCGAACTGATCACGCCCGAAAAGGTAAATTTCATGGCTCGTGAGGGGCGCGGACTTATATGCGTGCCGGTTACAGAGGAGCGCTGTTCGGAACTGGAACTTGAAATGATGGTAGGCAATAACACGGCCCTGCACGAAACCGCATTTACGGTTTCGGTGGATTTGCTGGGTAATGGCTGTACGACCGGGATTTCCGCCAGCGACCGTTCCAAAACGATCCAGGCATTGGTTAATCCTGAAACAAAACCCGCAGATCTGGGCCGACCTGGACATATTTTTCCTTTAAAAGCAAAAAAAGGCGGCGTACTTCGTCGGACCGGCCATACCGAGGCGGCGATTGATTTTCCGCGTCTGGCAGGATTAAAGCCCGCCGGGGTTCTGGTGGAAATCCTGAATGAAGATGGTTCAATGGCCCGCCTGCCGCAGCTTCGGGAAATAGCAAATCGATTTAATCTTAAACTGGTTAGTATCAAGGATTTGATCGAGTACCGGCTGCGAGAGGAGTCATTAATTAAAAGAGAGATCGGCGTGGATATGCCGACGAAATGGGGTCATTTTGATCTCATCGCGTACCGCCAGGTGAATACCGGAGATTTGCACCTTGCATTGGTAAAAGGAACGTGGGAAAAAGATGAGCCGGTACTGGTGCGCGTGCATTCTTCATGCGTTACGGGTGATATTTTCGGCTCCTGCCGCTGCGATTGCGGGCCCCAGTTACATGCCGCGATGGAAATGGTCGATAAAGCTGGTAAAGGTGTGATCGTATATATGAATCAGGAAGGACGCGGAATTGGATTGCTCAACAAACTGAAAGCCTACAAATTGCAGGAAATGGGTCGTGATACCGTCGAGGCAAATCTCGAATTAGGGTTCCCAATGGATGATCGCGATTACGGGGTCGGCGCTCAGATCCTACGTGATCTGGAAGTCACAAAAATTAAACTGATCACGAATAATCCTAAGAAACGTGCGGGACTGATCGGTTACGGCCTTGAAATTGTCGATTCCCTGGCCATCGAAATTCCTTCAAACCCATACAATGAAAAGTACCTTTTAACCAAAAGGGACAAAATGGGCCATAATCTGAGCAACCTGACATTTCCCGTAAAATAAGAATGGAGATAATCAAGATTGCGGAAACCAATGAGGACATTCTAAAATGCCGGCGGGCTATCCAGGCTCTCCGACCGTCTTTGTCTGACGCTATTTATCTGACAGAGGTTGAAAAAACACTCGCCGATAACCGACAAATGATCTTCATTGAAGAAAATCTGGAAGCAGCCGCAGTCACCATTTTTGAAACCGGTTACAATTTGTTTCGGGGGAAGTACATTTATATTGACGACCTGTCAACCCTGCCTGAGTATCGTGGAAAGGGTTATGCCGGAATGCTCGTCGACTGGGTTCTCGATTATGCTAAAAAAGAAGGGTTTGATCAGGTACATCTCGATTCGGGCGTGAATGAAGCCAGGACGGATGCCCACAGACTTTATCTTAACAAGCGTTTTCAGGTTGCGAGCCTGCATTTTGTGACGCAGGTCTGATTTTTTTAACCGGCACAATCTTACCGCCATTTTTAAAGTAGTTGCATTTAAATGAATATAGATCAGGTATTCGACGCATTTAATTCTCTGCGTGTATTGGTAATCGGAGATGTGATGCTGGATTCATACGTTTGGGGAAAAGTAGAACGGATTTCTCCCGAGGCGCCGGTTCCTGTAGTAACAGTCCAAAAACGCGAATACCGTCTCGGAGGTGCAGGTAATGTACTTTTGAATGTGCAATCGCTTGGTGCCGAAGCCATTATCTGTTCCGTGATCGGTACGGATAGTTCCGGGGATTTACTGGAAGAAAGCCTGACAAAAAAAGGATTGAATTGCGAAGGTCTGATCCGGAGCGAGCACCGCATTACCACCATTAAAGAGCGTATTATAGCAGGCACCCAGCAGGTTGTTCGCATTGATACGGAGACGGATAAACCTATTTCAATTTCAGAAACGCAAAAGCTGGTTGACAAAGCCAAAGAGTTGATTCCGTCCTGCCAGGTTATTATTTTTGAAGATTATGACAAAGGTGTGCTGACACCAGAATGCATTGCCGAAATCACATCTTTTGCCAATGAACACAAAGTCCCGACCGTTGTTGATCCAAAAAAACGCAATTTTCTCGCCTACAATCATACCACACTCTTTAAGCCCAACTTAAAAGAACTTCGGGAAGGTTTGAAAATTGAATTCAATGTCGATAATCGTGAAGAATTGCAGGCAACCGTTCAGCATTTGAAAGATACACTTCAGGTAAAAGGAGCGCTCATCACTCTTTCTGAACGCGGCGTTTTTATCGATTATCAGGAAGAAATTCACCAGCTACCAGCGCATATCCGCCAGATTGCCGATGTTTCGGGAGCCGGTGATACGGTGATCAGCATCGCCGCATGTTGTGTGGCATTAGGCTTGTCTCCACAGAGAATCGCCGCAATTTCCAATCTCGGGGGCGGACTTGTTTGCGAAATGGTAGGTGTTGTCCCAATTGATAAAGAATTGCTGAAAAGAGAAGCCCGGAATCTAAGCTAAAAGCTTTTAGCTGTTAGCGATTAGCTTTTAGCCTTTTGCTTTTACCAATTTATCCCAGCCTCTCCTAGCCCCATTTTCCTGGTAAATTTCGAAGACAGCTTCGATCTGCTCGTAATGTAACGTACGCTCGCACCGATGTATGGAGTAGTCGCGGGTGTGTAGGAAGTCAGGTTTTGCCGCGCGCTGTTGAATGTGCGCAATTGCCGAAAAGTGGTTACACCGGCTTCGAGCGAAACATTAATGGCGGTGAATAAATGGGCATTCGCCGAAACACCCACTTTAATATTCCTGTAATTCTCTCTGCGAAGTATCTTTTCTTCAGGCGTCTGAACCTGAAAACCACCACTGTATCCATTCAATCCGGCCAGCATATCTACATTAAACCATTTGGTCGCTTTGTAATTTACATTCGCCACAAAAGGTAACAGCGCAGATGCCCGCCAATGTCTTCCCAAACCTTTATTAATCCCGAATACAGGTACAAACCGCAGCTTTTGATTATATGCCAACACCGAACCATACATGATCTGTGTTCGCAAGCCCAGAATGTGCATTCGTGCCGCACCTCCCCAGAAAAAGGGTTGCGGACTGAAAAACGTCTCATTTGTTTCGGTTATTCCCAAACCGCCACCATATACCCAAAGCCGGTCTTTAATACTCGCCTGCAGCCTGAGTATGCCCAGTGAAAGCGTTTTGTAGCCATTCTCAGGAATATTCTTGTCGTCAATCGTAGGTTGAATTTGTGTGTACTGAGCGAGCGCAACGGTATGCACCGCGCGCAGATCGAGCTTTTTTCGCAGGCTATATCCCAACTGCACTTCACTTTGGATTGGGATGATCCCGAAAAAGCCGGTTCGAGAAACTCCGTAATCCTGCGTTCCATTCAGCGAAGATGGCACCGAATAGTCGGCTTTCAGGGTGAGATTTGGGTAAAAAAGGCGGCTTAATCCAAAATGCTGGGCCGACGCCGGAACAAAAATGAATGAGAATTGCAGGATGAGCAGGTTGCGGAGATTTGCCATTCAAAAAATTTGGGGTCCGTTAATTTGGCAAATAACGCCAAAATCCAAAGCCTATTGTATAATCAGCAATTGCAAAATTCCGGGCAAAACTTCGTTGATTTACGGGCACGATATCCATTATATCATGATCAAACTAGCTTCTCTCCAAACAATATCCGACGATTTCTTCAAAACAATTTCCAGATTTAAATGGGTAGCGGCCGCAGCCATCTGTAAAACTGCGGTGCTGTTAAGGTTAGCAGAAACGACTGGAGACTTGCATGAACAGCAACTCATGGTCAGGCTTTCATTTGTGGTTTTCCTTGCAGTTCCGCTGACATTGGCAATTCAACTTTTGTCGGAAAGAAAGCAATGGAAACCGGCCATTAACCTCGGGTTGAATATTTCAGTCATCCTGATTTTAATTGCATATTACTTCTCGATCGGGGAAGATCCGAATCTGGCGGATACCTATGTATTTGGGTTGTTCATGGTCGGCGCTCACCTGATTGTAGCTTATGCTCCGTTTCTTGCTTCTGCAAACACGAATGGGTTCTGGCAATACAATAAGACTCTTTTTCTACAATTTTTGAATGCGTCGCTTTATTCGATAACCTTGTTTATCGGACTTATTATCGCAGTCGAGACTATTAAGTTCCTGTTTAATGTCACCTATCTTTTCAAGGCCCAGCAGGATTTGTTTATCGTAATTTCTGTGTTTTTCCATACCATTTTCTTTTTAAGCAAAATCCCAGAAAACCTGGATTCTCTTGAAAATGAGGATAGTTATCCGTCCGGTCTTAAGATATTCACCCAGTATGTGCTGCTGCCGCTCGAAGTGGTGTATATGGTCATTTTGTATGCCTATACCATCAAGATTATTTTTGAATGGAAACTGCCCGATGGCGGAGTGGCTTATCTGGTGATGGCTTTTTCCATTGCAGGGATACTAGCGTTGCTCCTGTTACATCCGCTCCGGGAAAATGCCAAAGAAAAATGGGTCAGACTGTTCAGCCGGAGATTTTATATCGCTTTGCTGCCGCTCATTTTCCTGCTTTTCATCGGTATTTTCCGCAGGATACACGATTATGGGATGACCGAAAATCGCATCATTATAGCGGTTCTTGCATTCTGGCTGGCGGGCACTACCCTTTATTTTTTACTCCATAAACGTGCCGATATCAGGTGGATACCGCTCTCGCTGTCGGCCTTGTCGATCGTGCTGGTAATCGGACCGTGGAATATTTTTGCGGTAAGCCGGAAAAGCCAGTTAAGGCAGTTTCAGGAGATTCTGGCAAACAACAAATTGCTTGATAAAAAGAATCAGATTGCGGGGAAAGCGACAATTTCCAATGATGATTATAATCGCCTGACATCCATCATCCAGTTTCACAGAACCAGGGAAATATACGGACTGGAACCCTATTTCGTCAAGCTAAAACCGAAACTGGGTACAACCTACCAGCATTACGTAAACATGGAGGAAGTACTGGCCAAGCATATTACCTCCAATGGAAAATCGAGGTTTTCGAATGAAAACTATGTGAATTTTTCTTCGAAAGGTTTAGGCGATTTCAACCGCTCGATAGAAATCGACAGTCTTACTCAAATGCGATTTTTTAACCTGGTCAATGGTACTGAATTTACAACCGAAAAATACAAAGTTACCACCCAGGCAAATGGCCGTTTTATTCATATTCATAAAAACAATAAAAAACTGGTAACCTGGGACTTGTCTAAAACAACTGCCCGGCTGAGAGATGATTACGGTTCGTTTTCAGATCGGGTCCCAGTCAAATCACTGACGGTGACTCTCAAAACCGATTCGGATCATATTGTGATCCTTTTCCAATACCTAAACCACAGCGGGGAATTTTACAGCGGGGAAGCTATCATGATGTACAGATAGAAGACTATCCGTCAATGGTATGTTTTTGGCCGAATGAGCAGGTCGCGCAGAAAACCCGTATAACAGCTAGTACTAATTCCTTCATATGATGTATAGAATACTAGAGAAGTTTCGAGACAAACATAACCAAATGATTCTATGAAAAAAGCACTTTTAGGGTTGCTGATTTTAATTCCCGGCATCGCTTTTTCACAAGCTGCACAACAGACCTATGCTGAAAAACTTGGCTACCCGAAAGGGAAAAAGGTTCTCATCATCCATGTGGATGATGTAGGAATGTCATACGAATCGAATCAGGGTGCCATTAAAGCGATCCGCGAAGGTGTTGCCAATTCCCTCAGCGTCATGATGCCATGTGGCTGGGTACCCGGTTTTGTAAATTATTGGAAAGAAAATAAAGACATTGACGCCGGTCTGCATTTGACGATGACCTCGGAGTGGAAAGATTATCGCTGGGGACCATTGGCCGGAAAAACGAATGTAAAAGGGTTAACCGACAGTCAGGGAGCAATGTGGCGCGGCGTGGCGGATGTAGTTAAAAATGCGTCGCCGGATGAAGTTGAAACGGAAATCCGGGCACAGCTGGACCGGGCCAGAACAATGGGTTTTGAGCCCACCCACCTGGACTCGCATATGGGTACGTTATTCGCGACGCCCGAATTTTTGGAAAGATATCTGAAAGTAGGAATGCAGGAAAAAATCCCGGTGATGTTTCCCGGCGGGCATAACACTGCCATCAAGGCTGAGGAAAAGATGATCGCAGACCGATTTGAAATGACTCAAAAAGTCGGGAAGCAGCTTTGGGAGTCCGGGCTACCTGTATTGGATGACCTCGAAAATAGCAGCTACGGCTGGAAAGGTCCTGAAAATGGCGATAAATCTGAAAAAGCTTTGCAGAAATACAAAACCGCCAAGTACATCGAGGCATTAGGCAAGCTAAAACCCGGCTTGACGATGGTCATTATGCATTGCACGATCCATACCGAGATTTTTCCGAAGATCACCGATTCCTGGCCAACCCGCGAAGGTGACTTTCTAGCCATGATCGATCCTGAATTGAAAAAGTATATTGAAAAAGAAGGAATTGTGCTGACAACCTGGCGGGAAGCAATGCAGCGAAGACAGAAGGTAAAGTAAGGTTACTTAATGCGATTGCTGACTTTCCCAAATGCTTTGCAGTTCTTCAACATCAGCCAGATCTTTTGCTCTGGCTGTTGCTTTTTTTTCTATTATTAAATCCCTTAAATGAATAACAGAAAACGAAACTCCTTCAAAATCAGCAATTAATGCTCTCTCATAACAGGAATCAAAATCACTTTCCTGAAATGCTTTCAAAGAATGCCCCAGGTCCAGTTCGAATCCCGACAGACCAAATCTGACGGATGTCCAGCCAAAAATCAATGGCATATCACGCAGCAAATCTGCGCCGGGAACATCATTTTCGTTTAACGCGCGGACGAATGCAATGGCGTTATCCGGATCTTTTTTTATCCATAAATCCATATCCTGAGTCGTTCTGATATGTCCATGAACCACACCGGCCATTCCACCAACCAATAAATATTTTACACCATATTTATTTAAACTTTTCAAAAGGTTCAGTACGTCATCGCTGCTTATATCCATAAAAACCTTTTTTTTATTGAGCGGGTTGGATCGATACAATTTACCGGCCAGATTATTAAGTCGGACAAGAGCTTCGATATTTTCAGCATAACGTTCCTGTAATTCGCTGCCTGACATGATATTGCAGAATGGACTTTATAAAAATAGGCAAATTACTTGAAATCAAATCCGCCATCGACCTCAATCTGAGCATATACGATTTTATAAAAATCATCGGGTAAGAACGGTTTTACGAGGTAATCGCTGAATCCGTTTGCCAGTGCCCGCTCACGTTCGTCTTCAAATGCGGAGGCTGTTAATGCTACAATTGGAATAGTCTGATCGCGCTCGCGAATACGTTTCGTGGCTTCGAAACCATCCATAACCGGCATTCTCAGATCCATAAAAATCAGGTCGTAACGAGTCGAAAAGTACATTTCAACCGCTTGCTTTCCATCAGAGGCAAGATCAAATGGGATGTTTCTTCGTTCAAGAAGTCTGGTAGCCAGCATCAGATTGGTCGCATTATCGTCCACGAGCAGTATCCTTGCTTTCGGGCCAAATGTTGGGTCTGAAGTCCGCTCAACCGGTTTTTGGGCAACAACCGGTCTATTTGAATAAGGCAGGTCGATTTGAAATGAAAATACAGATCCTTTTCCAACCTCGCTTTTTAGTTTCAATTCCCCTCCAAACAACCGCACCAGTTCCCTGGAAATGGCCAGCCCAAGGCCGGTACCGCCATCCTGACGTTTCACCAGACTTTTGACTTGTGTGAAAATTTCAAAAACATGGGATTGCTGGTCATCGGAAATACCGATTCCACTGTCGGAAACAGCGAATTCTAACTTGATAAACTTATCTGTCCTGCTCAATTCATTTACCGAAAATTTGACAAAACCTTTATCGGTGAATTTAATGGCGTTATGGACCAGATTGGTGATTATCTGACTGAGCCTGATCTGATCCGCGTAGAGTTGTGGAAGTGCTTGCGAGGTCTCCAATACAAGTTCGAGGTTCCTTTCCCGGGCTTTGAGCTGGAAACTGTTATAAAGATTTTTGAAAAGTTCTTCCGGATCGAAATGAGCAGCATGCAGTTTCACATGATTGGAATTGATTTTATTAAAATCCAGAATATCGTTCACCACAGCCATCAGGTGTGTCGATGAAAATTTTAACGTTTCTATCAGTTCCTTTTCGTCTTCATCGCGAGCTTTGTTTTCCTCCAATAAATGCACGATTCCAACAATTCCGTTTAATGGTGTACGGATCTCGTGGCTCATTGTGGACAAGAACTCCGATTTGGCTAAAGTTGCATTTTCAGCGATTTCTTTCTGTTTTTCCAGCTTCTCATTTTGCTCCGTTAACGAATACCGATAATAGAATTCCCGCTTGTTCCTCTTCTCAGTAAAGTACATTATAAAGGGGAACAACAGCTGTCCAAGAAAAAAAAACAGGCCACCCTGCCCCATAAATTGATAGAAGTATGCCGGATGACCGATATACAGTGCGGACGGAAAAAGAAGAAAAACCAAGAGTGTTGTGATGAAAGCGTCCCGCCCGGGCCATTTGAGCATGATAAATGAGAAGATCAGCCCAAGAGTCATGTTAAATGTCGCGCGATCGTAGGAAGGATGTGGAACGTTGGCTAGAATATAGGCATGGACAGGCAGCAGGGCCATATAAACTAAAAATGAAGCTTTTTTGGCAGTAATGTACCCGCGAAAATGAAGACCCAGCACAATCACGACGAGCGCACTGAAAAAAAGCTCGGCTTTAAATACCAGTGAAAAAGCAGGATCCTTTCTCAGAAAGTAGAGGAAAGCGGTTGCTGGATAACCAATGAGGTATGCAAAGCAAAAAGTGAGGTTACTCCAACGGTATTTTATCTCACTTTCTTTTTCCCACAATTCATTAAAATCACCTGTATAGTTGGCATTATTCAAGTAACTAAGTTTTAAACGCTGGTAAAGAAGAACATCCAGGATATATAACCTCTGGTTTACATAGTTCAAATTTACATAAAAGCACAAAAAAATAGGGTATCCAACAATTTGAATACCCTATTTTTTGTAAAACTATCTCGACAGGTTATAAATCGATAGCCTCGCCATAAGCGGCCTCTGTTGCACCTTTCAATGCTTCTGACATCGTTGGGTGAGGGTGGATAGAGCGAAGTATTTCGTGTGACGTTGTTTCCAGTTGACGGGCTACAACCACCTCAGCAATCATTTCGGTAACATTGGCACCGATCATGTGCGCACCAAGGAACTCACCGTATTTTGCGTCGAAAATTACTTTTACAAAACCATCGGTAACACCGGCACCAACCGCTTTACCTGATGCTTTAAAAGGAAACTTGCCCACTTTGATATCGTAACCAGCTTCTTTTGCTTTTTTCTCCGTGTAACCTACTGACGCGATTTCGGGCTGGCAGAATGTACATCCCGGGATGTTGCCGTAATCGAGCGGCTCCGTTTTGTGGCCTGCGATTTTTTCAACACAGATAATCGCCTCAGCAGTAGCAACGTGCGCCAATGCAGGGCCAGGAGTACAGTCACCGATTGCGTAAAAACCCGGAACGCTGGTTTCGTACCATTCGTTTACAGTGATCTTACCTTTATCTGTTTTAATGCCTGTTTCTTCCAGACCGATGTTTTCAAGATTCGCAACGATTCCGGCAGCCGAAAGCACGACGTCTACTTCAAAAGTCTTTTGTCCGTCTGGTGTTTTTACAGAAACAACACAACCTTTTCCCGCGATGTCGACTTTTTCAACGGTTGAGTTCACGTAAGTTTCAATACCGATCTTTTTGTACTGTTTCGCGATTTCTTTCGAAATGTCCTCGTCCTCAACCGGAACAAGATTTGGAAGGAATTCAACAACGGTTACCTTGGTACCCATTGAAGCATATACATACGCGAATTCCATTCCGATCGCACCTGAGCCGACAACTAAAAGTGAACCTGGTTGCGTTTCGAGGCTCATAGCCTTCCGGTATTCGATTACCTTCTGACCATCAATTTTAATATTCGGCAACTCGCGGGCACGGGCGCCGGTAGCGATGATAACTCCTTTTGTAGCAGTATAATCAGCTTTTTTACCATCCTTATCTGTCACCTCAACCGTCTTCTGGCCTTTCACTTTTCCGGTCCCCATGATGACGTCGATTTTATTCTTTTTCATCAAAAAGGAAACTCCTTTACTCATGGTATCAGCGACGCCGCGGCTGCGTTTGATCACGCCGGCAAAATCCGCCGATGATTCTCCTACATTGATACCGTAATCTTTTGCGTGCTTAATGTATTCAAAAACCTGTGCACTTTTCAATAGGGCCTTGGTGGGAATGCAACCCCAGTTAAGGCAAATTCCACCTAAACTTTCTTTTTCAACAATAGCAACTTTAAGTCCTAATTGGGAAGCACGAATAGCTGCGGGATAACCCCCGGGGCCGCTACCAATTACAATCACATCATATGTTTGAGCCATTTTCTGGTATTTTTATTTTACAAAATGGGTTGAAAAAACTTTGCTGCAAAGGTAATAAATTATGGTTGGGAATGGGCATCTTGGTGATTAGTCATTTATAGTCAATCATTGTCAATTGTGGTCATTTATTGCTTAGGCGGGTAGAGAAATCTAGTGGCTGGTTGTTACTTCTGGAAGTATTTACGTCTAAAACAGAAACTTCAATAACCTATGAAATTGGAAGACTTACAAATTTATCAGCTAAGTATGGAGTTATCAGACAGGATCTGGAATGTGGTGCAGGAATGGAGCTTATTCAGTAAGGATACTGTCGGAAAGCAGCTAGTGCGTGCAGTAGATTCCATTGCGGCAAATATTGCGGAGGGTTTTGGCAGATATCACTTCAAAGAAAATTTGAACTTTTGCTTTTATTCCAGAGGTTCTCTATACGAAACCAAAACCTGGCTAACGAAAGCAAAGAGTCGGAACCTTGTAGATCCAGATAATTTCAAGTATTTAATTAATCTTTGTGAAACGCTTGCCTTAAAGCTTAACAATTATATTAAGACGATAGGCAAAACAAGCACGTCATCACGCAGTCATTAAAACAATAAATGACTACCAATGACAATTAATGACCATTTAAATAAACATTCACAATTTCATTCAAATCGCTATGACAGCAGAGCAATTGAAAGACTTGAAGGCCCGTGTAGAGGCTTTGGGGAGGTATCTTTGACTACGGTAACCGAAAAAAACAGCTAGAAGATCTTGAACAGCAGACTGTTCAACCGGAGTTCTGGGGAGATTCAGAACGTGCCGAAAAAACAATGCGGGAAATCCGCGGATTGAAATTCTGGACCAATGGGTATGAGGAATTGTCCCGGTTGAGGGATGATCTGGATACGATCTGGGAATTTTATGAGGCCAAAGAAGCTACCGAAGAAGAGGTAGACGAAGAAGGTAAAAAGCTCTCAGACAAACTGGATGAAATTGAATTCCGGAAAATGATGGGAGAAGAAGGTGACGAGCTGCCGGCCGTGATCGAGATCAATGCAGGCGCAGGCGGTACCGAATCTCAGGATTGGGCATCTATGCTGATGCGGATGTACATTATGTGGGCGGAGAAAAACGGCTACAAAGTTCGTGAGGTAGATTTGCAGGATGGTGATGTCGCCGGTGTAAAATCGGTAACATTAGAAATCGACGGCGAATATGCTTATGGAAACCTGAAATCTGAAAATGGCGTGCACCGGCTCGTCCGCATTTCGCCATTTGATTCAAATGCGAGGCGGCATACTTCATTTACTTCGGTTTATGTGTACCCGCTGGCGGATGATAACATTGAAATCGACGTAAACCTGGCGGACATTACCTGGGATACGTACCGTTCTGGCGGAGCTGGTGGACAGAATGTAAACAAGGTCGAGACTGCGGTTCGTCTACATCACAAACCTTCCGGCATTATCATTGCCTGCCAACAGGAACGTTCTCAGTTAATGAACAAAGAAGTGGCGATCCGTCTTTTGAAATCGCGGCTTTATCAGATCGAGCTCGAAAAACGGAATTCAGCCCGCGCAGAAGTGGAAGCTTCCAAACGTAAAATCGAATGGGGCTCGCAGATCCGCAGCTACGTTCTCGATGACCGTCGCGTGAAAGATCACCGGACAGATCACCAGACTTCTAATACGGATGCGGTTTTGAACGGTGAGATTAATGATTTTATTAAAGCTTATTTGATGGAATCGTAAATGAATATTGAAAACCTCCGGCCGTAAGAGCTGGGGGTTTTTCTATTTTTTGTAACTTACCGTAAAATTTATGTATGACTGGTATTCGGTACATCACAAATGACAAAGGTCAAAAGACGGACTTGATCATAAGTCTGAAAGAACACGGACAAATCGTTGAGGACCTACTAGACGCTTTGATTGTAGAAGAAAGACGAAACGAAGAAACTATTCCATTCGAAGATTTTGTCGCACAATTAAAGTTAGAAGGCAACCTTGATAAATGATAGTTATAAAATCGTCATTACAAATTCTGCTCAAAAAGAGATTCGTGATCTCCAAAAAGCTGATGCGCAACGGGTAGTCTCTGCCATCAGCTCACTATCAATTACTCACCGACCATCAGGTTGTAAAAAACTGATTGCCTCCAAAAACACGTATCGAATCAGAATCGGAAATTACCGGGTCCTTTATCTTATAGAAGACAGCATCAGAATTGTGGAGATTTCCGGCGTAAAGCACCGCCGGGAAGCATATGAGTAATTCTTCTGTTATGAGCCTCCACTACCACAAGCTCGGCCGCGGCCCGAACATCCTCCTCGCATTTCACGGAGTCGGACAAAATGGTGAAAGTTGCTTTTTGCCGTTTGCAGAAACATTGGGCGAACACTACACCATTTACGCATTCGACCTTTTCTTTCATGGGAAAGACAAAAACGCTGATCTCGACCTGATTACCAAAAGCTTCTGGAAAGAAATCATCCAGAATTTCATAGATCAAAACTCCATTTCCCGTTTTGATATCGCCGGTTTCAGTATGGGCGGCCGGTTTGCACTGGCTACGCTTGAAGCTTTTGCCGAAAAAATTGAAAATCTGTTTCTGATCGCGCCCGATGGCATTTCGGAGCATCCGGTCTATTCCATTGCTTGTCGTTTTCATCCCGGACGTCAGTTATTTAAATGGAGTATGGAACGTCCAGAAATATTTTTCAAAGCAGCTGATGCATTCAACAGCATTGGATTACTTAATACAAGCTTAGTAAGATTTACGAAACATGTATTAAACACTCCCGAAAAACGACAGACCGTTTACAAATCCTGGCTCGCATTCAGGCAATTACGATTTGATATGAAGTCCATCCACAGCCAGGTAAAATCTCATAACGTTCGCATATACCTCATTACCGGCAAGTTTGACAAACTCCTGACATCCAAATCTGTCAAGCCATTAGCCGACCTATTACCTGAAAACCAAAACATAATTTTAAAAAGTGGTCATACGCAATTAGTTGCACAGGCCGGTGCATGGATTTCTTCATTATTTGAGTAACTTGTCAGACACCATTTTCGATGTATGGAGCAGGTTTTACCCAAAGATGATACAAGCTGGAGACTCAAAGCAATTATCGGAGGCTCCGCCGGAAACCTCGTTGAATGGTATGATTGGTACGCCTATTCCGCATTTTCCCTGTATTTTGCCAACACATTTTTTCCTGATTCAAACCCTACCGTTCAACTGATCAATACAGCCGGCATTTTCGCCGTAGGTTTTCTGATGCGGCCGATTGGCGGATATGTTTTTGGAAAACTCGCTGATACCCGTGGACGGAAAGTGGCAATGACATTATCGGTGCTCCTCATGTCTTTCGGCTCACTGCTGATCGCATTTCTGCCTGGCTATAATAGCATTGGCATTGCTGCACCCGTACTTCTTCTCGTCGCGCGACTGTTGCAGGGACTAAGTGTTGGCGGTGAATATGGAACTTCGGCGACTTATCTGAGTGAAGTAGCGACGGAGAAAAGGCGCGGCTTTTTTTCCAGCTTTCAATATGTTACGCTCATCGGTGGCCAGTTAATCGCACTTGGTTTGCAGCTAATCTTGCAAAATATCTTTCTGACTGATAAGCAAATGCATGATTGGGGCTGGCGGATTCCATTTATTTTGGGGGCGTTTCTTTCGTTGATCGCATTGTACCTTCGCGCCAATTTAACCGAAACGCAGGCATTTAAAACAAAAAACGTAACCGAAAGAAAAGAAGGCTCTCTCACCGAATTGCTCAAACATCCCCGGGCGATCCTCGTCGTAATCGGGCTTACACTCGGCGGAACTCTGGCGTTTTATACATACACAACGTACATGCAAAAGTTCCTGGTCAACACAGTAGGATTAACTAAATACCAATCTACCATTCTGACATTTTGTTCGCTATTGATTTTTGCATTGCTACAACCTGTTTTCGGCGCAATCAGTGACAAAGTGGGTCGCAGGCCTTTGTTGATTTCTTTCGGTGTACTGGGTACGATTTTCACTTATCCATTACTGAGTACGCTCGCACATACTACCGGCATGTGGCAGGCATTTGGGCTGCTCATGGCTGCGTTAATTATTGTCAGCGGGTATACTTCCATTAATGCAGTTGTAAAGGCCGAGTTGTTCCCGGTTGAAGTACGTGCATTAGGAGTCGGATTACCGTATTCCCTCACCGTTGCCATTTTTGGAGGTACTGCCGAATACTTCGCTCTTTGGGCCAAAAACCTTGGTCATGAGAGTTATTATTACTGGTACGTGACCCTTTGTATCTTCATATCCCTCATTATTTATCTCAATATGAAAGATACCAAGCATAACTCCCTGATTGAAAATGATTAGCCCGGACTGGTTTTCTTAGAAAAGATTAATTCTCTCTTGACATAGTCCATTTACTTTTATAACTTTCTGGAAACCAAACCATTTGAGAGTTATGAACATGATGGATCGAGTCGAGCATTGGGGCGATACACATCATCCGGCATGGATGGATTTCGTTCGTATCGCATTGGGAGTATTTTTGTTCGCGAAAGGCATCAGCTTTATCAGCGACACCACGCAGCTATCCAGGCTGGTTACCGGACTGGATTTCCATCTCTACACTGTCACGGCCGTTCATTATGTGGCTTTTGCACACATTTTTGGTGGATTTATGATTGCGCTCGGTCTCCTTACCCGGATCGTTTCCATCATTCAGATCCCAATTCTGCTCACTGCGGTTTTCTTTGTGAATTTCCGTCTGGGGTTCTCTTATCTAAATTCCGAGCTCTGGATTTCATTCATTACACTGATCCTGGTCGTCACGTTCTCCATTATTGGGTCTGGACGGATGTCGATGGATGAATGGATGAAAAATCACGATCACTAATCAGATCAGTTCGGGTGCGGTTTTATAGAGATATCTCCTTTTGTACTCCATGGGCGTCATATCGGTCACTTTTTTGAAATGCCGGTAAAAATTAGAGACATTATTAAAACCGCACTCAAAACAAATTACTTCCGTCGCCATTTTATCTTCAATCAAAAAGCGACATGCCTGACTGATCCGAATTTCGACCAGGAAGTCGTTGTAGGTTTTCTTTGTCATTAATTTAAAATACCTGCAAAAGGAAGTAATCCCCAGGTTTGCAATGTTTGCGACATCCTGCAACGAGATATCATTGCGGTAATTTGCCAGCGTGTACTCATAGATTTTATTCAGCCTCAATGTTTCCGCATCGTTGGATTTGTAGAATGCGTGTGCCGAAGCAATGGTTTTGTATTCCGACGTTTCGGCAAGGATTTTCAGTATCGAAAGCAGAGCTATAAGCCTGTCAAGATTTTGGGCATTTACTGCTGAATGCATCAGCCTGATGATTTCCTCCCTCGCTTCCCCGTCGATAATAAGTCCCCGTTTTGCTTTTTCGTACAGTTTAGGGATCAGATACGCCTCTGGCAATTGCAACAAATCGTTACCCAGACAATGCGGAAGAAAGTGGATGATGATTACCTCGACGGACGTGTTACTGGCACCCTCCTCCACCCGCCAGGTATGTGGGAGATTTTCACCGAGAAGGATCAGTTCGCCATCCGAAAAATTACTGATGTTGTCGCCGATAAACCGTACGCCTTTTCCCTTTACAAGGTAATGTAATTCGAGCTCTGGGTGATAATGCCATACTGTTCCAAAAGCGGAATCTTTATCATGGCGTATACTAAATGAAGTTCGCGACGGGATCGGAACTTTGTGGAAATGCGGTTTCATTTTTAACGAGTCCCCGACAGGGTTTAGGATCGGACTGTCAGTTCATAGATAAAAAGAAAAACCAACCCGTATCTATCTAACTTTATTTAAAAAGTTTATAAAATACTATTTTCTCTTAATAAAATATAAGTAAAAATGCTAAATAAGATCTTAGCTGTGACTTTGTGCATTCATCTTGTCCAGATATTGCTTGCGGGACGCTGGGTCTGAATATTTCTGCATTTGCCCGAAAATCTGGTTTTTAAGATTTATAAAAAGATATGACTGGAAATTATCGTTTGGTTTGAGTTCAACTCTTTCATTCCAGATTTTAGCAAAAACATCCTGTATAATGTTCTCCGCTTCCTTTTCATCTTTTAATATCACTGAGCAGAATTTGAATGCAGGATCTTGAAAATAGGAACAAAGCTGTGAGAAAGCAGCCTCGTCTCCCTGCGTTACCCGATAAAGAATCTGTTGATTTGGAAAGGCCATAATGGTCATTATTTCAAAGGTGCTACCAAATACTTCCTAAAAACACTCTCAATTCCCAGGTCATTTTGCAACTCGTCGACTTCCACAAGAAGTTGATCTGCCCGTTCCTGTAAGTCTGGACTTAATTCTCCGACATCACGTCTTGTATAAAGTGAAATGGGGAAACCGCGTTTACCGAGGCAATATTTGGCGATGGTTGGATAAGCTAAATGCACGATTTCCATTGAATCCACAAAGAATTTTTGCAGCCTCGCTACATCCTGCGCCTTTTCCGGATTATCGTAATGCTTACAGATCCAGACGATCAGCTCGGGATAAATGTTACCCTGAATGCAGGAAAGTCCCGCAGCTCCCGCGCGCAACGATGCGGTCGCATTAACCATATAAGCATCATAAAGCCCGAAATGATAACCTTCACCCACCTGAATCCGGCGAATTACCTCGTCAAGATCCAGACAAGTATCTTTATGGTAAACAATGCGTTTCGTCTTCACGAGCGCAGCCAGCAGATTACTGTCAACCAGCCTTTTATACGGAACCGGACATTCGTAAAATCCAAGCGGAATATCGTCTGTCAAAGCGATCAGTTTTTTCGCCCGGTCAAGAAAGACGTCATCGGATTCATTTTCATCCGCCAGCAGGCTTGTGATCACAATTACTGCCTGAACGCCGGTTTGATATATACGTTTTACAAAATCAGCCTGTTCCTCGATGGGCCCGCCAAATGTCCCGGTTGCGACCACTGGCACCCGTCCGGCGACTTGATTCACCACGGTCTGCGTCACACTGATCCGCTCGGCGTCACTTAGTTCATACATTTCGCTTGACAGGCAGTTGGCAAAAAGCCCGGCAGCGCCAGCTTCCAGGTACATGTCTGTCAATGCTTTCAATCCCTCATAATCCACTTCTCCTGAATCAGAAAAAGGGGTTAACATCACGGGAATGAATCCCTGGGGTAAAGAAACGGACGATTCGTTAACGGACTTCATAGTCAGGTCTTATTTAATGCATTGTTAATGTTGCACTTTTGTATTCCGATGCTTACTCTTTGTCGAGCACCATTTCTTCCTGATCCGGAACCTGTTTTTTCAATCGGGTCAATATTAATCCGATCAGGAAAATGCTGAGAGTTCCTACTACCATAATCATATTCTGGTGCAGCGGATTTCGCAGAGAGGCATATTCGTCTGGCAGCTGCGACGAAAAAGTCATCCAGATAATCACGAGAATACCTATGATAGTCGCAGTGAGCGCCTCCGTATTTTTTGTGTTTTTTGAAATAATCCCCAAAAGGAACAGCCCCAGCATACCCCCGGCAAAAATTCCGGAAAGCATCCACCAAACATCCAATACACTTTTTACACCGATCATCGCGATTCCGGTGACCATCCCTAGTAATCCAAAAACGGTCGTAGCGATGTATAAAAGCCTCAAAGACTCTTTCGGCGAAAGGTTTGACTTAATGTATTTTTGATAAATGTCGACTGAAAAGACAGTAGCCGACGCATTCATTCCCGAGCTAATGGTACTCATGGCCGCCGACATGATCGCTGCGATGATTAGTCCCAGCAAACCAACCGGAACTTTGTTAACCATAAAATGCGGCATTACTTTGTCACCATAGTCGGCCGGGGTAAGTGTCGATGCCAGATTGGTAATGGCGGCAGAAGTTCCGCCCGGCAAACGCTCGGCCGCAACCTGCATTTTAATGGTTTGAAGCAATTCTGGATGTCCCTGATAATAAGCATATAAACAGGAGCCCAGCAAGAAAAAGATCAGCGAAACGGGTAAATAAAGATACACGCAAAGCCAAACCGAACTTGCAGCTTCTTTAATGGACGAAGTAGTGTGATAACGCTGAACATAATTCTGGTCCATCCCAAAATTATTGAGGTTCATAAAAAATCCGTAAAACAGCACGACCCAAAACGAAGCCTGCGTAAAGTCAGGCGCAAAAGTGCCCAGGCTGAATTTATCATCTACTTTTCCAACTTCGATAATCTTCGACATGCCACCGTCTACCCCCACAACAACCAGATACAATATCACTAATGCCCCGACGGTCTTGATGACTCCCTGAACCACTTCTGTCCAGATTACAGCTTCCATTCCACCCATTACGGTGTAAAGAACAATGCAAATGCCGACGACAATCATGATCGTTGACATGGGATAGCCGGTCAAAGCCTGCAAGCTTAATGCAATCCCGAAAAAAATGGAACCCATTCTGGCTAGCTGCGTCAGTAAGAAGCAAATCACGGCATAGGTACGTGCCCACGCCCCAAACCGGTGTTCAAGGTGCGTATACGCGGATACAGCTCCGGAATTCCGATAAAAAGGAATGAAATATTTTGTAGCGATCCAGGCTGCAAAAGGCATTGAAAGACTAAAAACAAATGAATTCCAATTGCTGCCAAATGCTTTTCCCGGAACCCCGAGAAATGTATTACTGCTTAAAAAAGTCGCGTAAATGGAAATACCGATCGCCCAGCCGGGAATACTTCCCGATGCCTTTGTAAACTGATCCGCGCTGGTGTTTTTTCTTGAAAAGTAAATACCGACCGCAACCATCCCGACCAGGTAGGCTATCACAATGACGAGGTCAATGAAAGGTAAGGATTTCATTCTACTTTTGAGATAAGTATAACTTTACCACAAAGAAACAGGATGAAGCTTATGATTTTCTATTGTTTCATATCGTATTATTGTACGATATTAGCAAAGAAGCGGATCCAATGAAAGAAATGCCTTTATGATTCTACTATATCTTTATCCTTAAAGAAATAGCCGATGCCGATGGTGGAAATAATGATCAGGACGATCAGGATGATTTTTGTTGCTAAACCTTCATTCGGATGTTCCAGAAGGTAGCGTATATCCTGCGCTTCTTTCCCGGCCCAAACTGCCAGTACTGTACGTGGTATCATGCCCAGCGTCCCCCCGATCAGTACTTTTTTGAACTTGGCGCCAGCCATGGCGAAGAAAAGATTTGTGATTGCAAATGGCAAAACAGGGGATAATTTGGCAAAGAAAATAAGCCTTAGTTCATTCCGGTAAAATCGCCGGAGCAATGAGCCAACTTGTGGATAAATCTGTGTCAGATAGCTTCGTACAGATTCTGCATGAAGGAAGTGTGCTGATACATAAATGATAGCGATCGCTCCAACATTTAAACCGAAAAGCATCGGAATGGAGGACCAGCTGAGAAAATATCCGTAAACCAGTGCCAGAAATGTTGGGGGCGTCAACGCAGCCGAGGAAGCCAGTGTTAGGATAAATGTGATCCCGAGCCACCATTCAACCGGCAAAGCGCGAAGTACTTTTTCATTATTGATCGCCCAGGCAGTAAGGATCGACGTGGTTACCAGCGGAACAACCGTCATCAGAATGCTGACAACGACTGGCAAGGACAATTTTTTAGGTGTAGAAGTTTCCAAGACTAACTATTTGATACTCTATCTTCATTCCGCTACCTGAATAACCACTTGATTGGCTAAAAGGTTTTTTGTTATCTTACCTTTATTGTACATTTTTTCTTGCCACGAATACACCAATGGGCACGAATATTAAATATCAATTCGTGGTCATTCGTGTATCCGTGGCAAAATAAGTCTTAAAATGAAATTCGGAACAAAAGCAATACACGCGGGCGTAGAACCCGACCCGACAACCGGTGCCATCATGACGCCCATTTACCAGACTTCCACCTACGTGCAGGAAAGTCCGGGGAAACACAAAGGCTACGAATATTCCAGAACGCATAATCCAACCCGGACTGCTTTGCAAAATGCATTGGCTGCACTCGAAAATGGAAAACACGGCATTTGTTATGCTTCCGGGCTCGCCGCGACCGATGCTGTTTTGAAACTCTTTCGTCCCGGCGATGAGATTATAGCTACAAACGACATTTATGGAGGGTCTTACCGGATCATGAAACGCATTTTTGAGCCATTCGGACTTGTGTTTCATTTTGTGAATATGACCGACATCAACGAGGTAAAATCCGCCATTTCGGATAAAACCAAATTGATCTGGATGGAAACGCCAACGAACCCACTACTCCGGCTTATTGATATTGAACAAATCACCGCGATCTGCCGCGAAAAAGGCATTCAAAGTGTCGTAGACAATACATTTGCGTCACCTTACCTTCAAAATCCACTCGACTTGGGTGCAGATATCGTCATGCATTCAGTAACCAAATACCTCGGCGGACATTCCGATACGGTTATGGGCGCATTGATGACAAATAACGACGAGCTTGCTAAACAACTGGCCTTTATCCAGAATGCAAGTGGGGCAGTACCTGGTCCGCAGGATTGTTTTTTGGTGTTACGAGGCATTAAAACCCTGCATATCCGAATGCAGCGGCATTGTGAAAACGCCTTCAAAGTGGCGCATTGGCTGGAAACGCACCCAAAAGTCGGCAAAGTATACTATCCCGGACTCGCGTCACATCCCGGCCACGATCTGGCACGTCGACAAATGCGGGATTTTGGTGGAATGCTTTCGTTTGAGCTAAAAGGTGATATTTATGAAGACGCAGTTAAAACCATGGAGCGTTTGAATGTGTTTTCACTGGGCGAATCGCTGGGTGGCGTAGAATCTTTGTGTACACATCCTGCCAGTATGACCCACGCAAGTATTCCGAAAGAAGAAAGAGAAAAGGTGGGCTTAAAAGATACCCTGATCCGTTTGAGTGTCGGTATCGAGGATGTGGAAGATCTGATCGAGGATTTGGCGCAGGCGATCGGCTAGCAAGAGTCTCTTTGCATTCAAAAGCAAAAATCTTACTTTTGGAATTACCTTTTTGAGACACTAAAAATCAATATTATAAAATGGAATTAACAGGAACAGTGATCGCTTTGTTGCCGGAAGTAAATGGCCAGGGCAAAAACGGAACGTGGCGCAAACAAGAATTCATTCTTGAAATACCTTCACAATACCCTAAAAAAGTATGCATTTCACTCTGGGGAGACAAAATCGATCAGGCGGATTTGAATGTGAACGATTCGGTAACCGCTTCTATTGATGTCGAGAGCCGCGAGTACAATTCCCGCTGGTATACCGAGGTGAAAGCCTGGAAAATAGACAAGAATGGTGCACCAGCCTCCTCAGGATCTTCCAGTTCCGGAAGTCCGCTGCCTCCAGTTACCACATTTACCGAGGACGAATCCGACGACCTGCCATTCTAAATACGATAATCCAGCTCCTGCGATATGAATGACATTGTACTCATTTTCGTAGGGGGTGGATTAAGAAGTATGGTGTAAACCAGCTCTAACCGGATTGGTATGCCATCGACATTGTAAATTTGTCGATCATTTCCTGCGGATGAACTTCAAGAATCCGAGCTAAGACCATCACTACTAAGGTGTTGGATGCAATTTTCCTTGGGATACCGGCAACCGTAGCGAACAGATCAACAGTAACCGATTGTTTTTCATCCAGAAGCTTCATCAGTTTCTGTTCTTTATCCCCATACTGAAACCGGATATCGCGTTCTCCCCTACCCCGGCGCATGATCTCTTTCATTTCCCGGCTCGCCTGAATGGATTTGTCCGCAACCCGAATGTAAGCCTGGCGGGTTCCCGAATCGTCGACCACATAATGCGGTTTATCTACACTTTTAGGAATGGTGATAACGAGCACATCCCGGTCCGAGCTGACGGGAATAAGTTCTTTTTTGTAACTGATTTTGGGATAAATATACTTGTCTATGGCGCGGGTGAGCGTAAACTCATCTTCCTCCGCATCTTTTAGACCTTTGATCGTTTTGTCGTCGCCCACTCCGACGAACAGTTTGCCGCCACCGGTATTAGCGAAAGCTACCACTTCGCGGACAATCTTTTCGGGATGACTGGATTTCAATTTGAATTCCGTATGCTCACCCTCGCCTTTCTTCACCAGCTCTTTCAACAATCGAAGTTCCATCTTTTGGAATGGATAGATTTATGAAACAATATAAAGAAAAAAGACGACACTGTTGGTGCCGTCCTTCTATTAGTATTCGTCTTCGTTGAAAAAGAAATCATCTTTGGTCGGGTAATCGGGCCAAATCTCCTCAATGCTTTCATAAGGCTGACCGTCATCTTCAAGCTCCTGTAGGTTTTCAACTACTTCTAACGGAGCGCCTGTTCTGATTGCAAAGTCAATTAGCTCGTCTTTGGTAGCTGGCCAGGGAGCATCTTCAAGGTACGATGCAAGTTCGAGAGTCCAGTACATAATATTTTCGCCTATTAATAGTTACTTTACTTTTTTTGCAAAAGTAAAAAATTTGACATCTTTTAAAAGCTTAAAGCGAAAAAAAAGAAAAATAATTGCTTAGCGAAAAATTTTAATTTAATTTTTAACATAATCTTCTACAAATCAGTAACTTAACTTTTAGCCAGCCAACAGTGTTTCTGCGGAAATACCCAGGCCTTTGTGAATTTTCCGCATCATTTCGAGAGTCAGAGGTCTTTTTCCATTCAGTACTTCTGAGACCCGGCTTGGACTTCCGAAATAAGCTACCAAATCTTTCCGTTTCAGGCCGAACTCCTGAATTTTTAGTTTAATTGCGTCTACGGGGTCAGGAGGTTCGATAGCGAAATGCCGTGACTCGTAATCCTCCACCAATAAAGACACTAATTCCAGTAATTGTTCCTCTGGGCTGTTTTCGTCACAGTCAACCAATGAATCAATAATTTTCAGGTATTCCCTATATTCTGGATCAGAATGAATCGCCCTCAGTTCCGATTTTATCTCCACGATCGTCTTCATATCTCAAATATTCTTTATGTCAGTAATCTTATCGTATTCTTTATGAGTTCCTAAAAACCGAATGTAAACCCGTTGCATATTATATCTGAACAAGGCTATTAGCCTGTACTTGTTGTGACAGATATTAAATACAATTCTTCTATTGCCGACAGTATCGGATCGCGGGTTAGATTCTATCACTTCGTTCGGTGACTGGTATGAGGCATTTTTCATTCGGTCATGCCAATATTTCAGTTCCGTTTCTGAGTCCGGATATTTTTTCCAAAAATCCTGTAGTGTGCCTTTCGTAATTATTCTCACATTCGATTTTATTATTCCCAAAATGGTAATTAATGTACAAATATGGGAATATTTTAATTTTTTTTCAACTTTTTAAAACCAAACTTCCTTTCCCGTCCCTTATCGTTTTTGTAATTTCCCTTTTTATATCAATATAGGTAAAGATGACTATTGAAGTTTGTGCGTATTCGCTTGAATCGTGTATTAATGCCCAGGCCGGCGGTGCTGGCCGAATCGAACTTTGCGGCGGGCTCGGAGAAGGTGGTACCACACCAAGTGCCGGAATGATTGAAATCGTTAGAAAGCACGTTGATATCGATCTTTTTGTGATGATCAGGCCACGCGGAGGCGACTTTGTTTACGACTTTTTTGAGGAAGAGATCATGCGGAAAGATATCGATCTTGCCAAAAAACTCGGTGCCAATGGAGTCGTTCTGGGTGTTCTCACCGCAGACGGACAAGTGGATGTTCCGCGCACCAAAGCATTAGTGGATTACGCAAGTCCAATGAAGGTAACGTTCCACAGAGCTTTTGATCTGACCCCGGACCCGGTGAAAGCACTGCAAGCCGTAATCGAAACCGGTGCAGAACGTATCCTGACCTCCGGACAAAAATCATCCGCAATTCTGGGTATTGAACTTTTGAGAACCTTGGCTCAGCACGCAAACGGTCGCATTGAGATTATGGCTGGCGGCGGTGTTAATCCAGGTAATGCAGCCGAATTAGCCTCAGCCGGCGTTCATGCATTGCATTTGACAGCCAAGGCATTCCGGCCGGCACGTCAGAAGTTTTTCCGGGACGAAATTTCAATGGCCGGCGAGGTGCCCGACGAGCGTATGGTATTATATAGTGACCTGAACCTGATTGAAGAACTCGTACAAGTAGTTTCATAATCAGGCAGTTCTTTTACTTTGATTAACCCACCACTCTATGCGTTTCGTCAAAGCGATTCTTTCTCTGATCGTTACCATTGGTCTTGTTTATGTTTTAAATAATCCACTTGGCCCGGCTCCCGCTTTGGGACCATTTCTGAGTCCGTTCTCCGGGTTTTGGCAAAACAGCATTCGATCGGTCGGTTCCAATGAGGAACAGGTTCTTAAAATACCCGGGCTTAAAGACGAAGTAATCGTCCGGTTTGACGATACTGGGGTGCCTCATATTTTTGCCAAAAACAACTCCGACCTTTTCTTCACGCAGGGTTACATTACCGCGAAAGACCGGCTTTGGCAAATGGACCTGCAAACGCGGGCAGCATCCGGCAGATTATCCGAGATCCTTGGGAAGGCAACACTGCAAATGGACCTGCAAAGTCGCCGGCTGGGAATGGGATATGGTGCGGAAGTAAATTTCAAAAAGGCAATGACCGATCCGAGATCCAGTGAGGCGCTCCTCGGGTATACTGCGGGCGTTAATGCATTTATCCAGCAACTGGAACCGAAAGATTACCCGGTAGAATTCAAACTTTTGGGGTACAAACCTGAGCCATGGAAGCCGATCAATACCATGTACATGCTGGAACAAATGACACTGACACTGGCTGGCCGGTCCAATGAAGTTAGTATGTCCGAAATGTTGAAAAAGTTTGGGAAATCGGTAGTGGACCAGCTTTTCCCGGATTACCCCATGCTCCTGGAAAGTCCGATCATACCAGCTGGCACAAAATGGGATTTCACACCTCTGGCGATCCCTGATTTCATCCCAGCATCCAGGGGCGGGGATAGTATCGCATATTTGAAAAAACCATTAAATGCGCTGTCAGACCGCATTCCGAAAGAAGAAGGCATAGGAAGCAATAACTGGGCGATCGGGGCCGAAAAATCCATTACCGGATATCCGATCCTCGCAAATGACCCCCATTTGGAACTGTCGTTGCCATCCATATGGTACCAGGTACAGCTGCATTCACCTGACTTTAATGTATATGGCGTGTCGCTACCAGGGATTCCGGGTGTAATCATCGGGTTCAATCAAAATGTGGCATGGGGCGTAACCAATGTGGATGCGGATGTTTTTGATCTGTATAAAATCAAATTTAAAGACGCGTCCAGATCGCAGTACTGGTATGATGATCAATGGAAGGCAACCCTTAAAAGGCTAGAGATCATCCACGTCAAAGGAGAACCGGAACCCGTTCGAGAAGAAGTTATTTATACACATCATGGCCCGGTGACGGATTCAGATAACACTTCGGATGCCAGCCCTAACCTGGCAATCCGCTGGATCGGTCACGAGCCGGGCAACAGTTTCATTACTTTTTATGAGCTGAACAAGGCAAAAAATTATGACGATTATCGCGCTGCATTAACACATTATGTAGGCCCGGCACAGAACTTTGTCTTTGCCGACAACAGCAAAAATATCGCACTTACCGTGAATGGAAAACTGCCGTTGAAATACAAAGATCAGGGTAAATTCCTGCTGGACGGCTCATTAAAAGGAAATGACTGGCAAGGCTGGATTCCTGTGGAACAAAATCCGTACGTCAAGAATCCGGCAAGAGGTTTTGTGAGCAGTGCCAATCAATCTTCTACTGATACTACTTTCCCCTACTATATCAATTGGTCATTTGCGCCTTCTGAACGAGGCGTTCGCATTAATGAGCGGCTCGAAGCAATGTCAAAGGCCAATGCAGATAGTTTGAGATCATTGCAAAACGACAATTTTAGTGTGCAGGCAAGAACAATTCTGCCAAAGCTGCTGAGTATCCTCGATACCATACCATTAAACCCGGCACAAAAAGCAGCCAAAATTATGCTTGCAGACTGGAACTTTCAGAATATACCAGAATCCATCCCCGCGTCCATCTTTGAGGAATGGATGCCGGCGCTGCGCAAAACGATCTGGGAAGATGAGCTTAATTCAATGGACTTGCCAAGCCGTGATCGCACCATGTACCTGATCCTGAAACAACCGCGGGAGAAATGGTTTGATAACGTAAACACGCCGGAAAAAGAAACGATTCGCGACGCTGTCTTTAATAGTTATAAGGCTGCGTTGGACACACTCACGTCAAGACATGGTGCTATGAGCGAGGCCTGGCAATGGTCCAAAGTAAAAGCCACTGAAATCCGTCATCTGAGCCGCAGTATCAAGCCTTTCGGCTCTGGTCGTTTGAAAACAGGCGGAGGAAACAGCATTGTTAACGCAATTACGAGATACAACGGCCCATCCTGGCGAATGGTGGTGGAGCTCGGTCCGACACCCCGAGCTTATGGTATTTATCCCGGCGGACAGTCCGGCAATCCGGGTAGTCCCTATTATCTCAACCTATTGAAAAAGTGGGAAAATGGCGAGTTGAATGAGCTGGTGTATCTGACAGCCCCTGATCAGGCCAATCCGCGTTTGACTTCCAAAATCACGTTTCAGAAAAAATAGCTATCCAATATGAACGTTGCTATCATCATCATTCTTTCAGTTATCCTTCAGCTCGCGGCGCCGTGGTGGGTGATTGCAATCATTCCGTTTGCTGTACTTCTCTGGCGACCTACCAATTCCGCCAAAGCATTCTGGAGTGGCTTTTTAGGTATTGGAATGTCGTGGCTGCTTTATGGCTATTATTTCCACTTCATTTCGGACGGCGCAATTTCCGACCGGGTAGCTGGTATCTTCTTTCTTCCGAATGGGATTTTACTACTTCTTTTGGCTGCGTTAGCCGGGGGATTAGTAGGTGGATTTTCAGGTTTGTCGGGATTTTTTATCCGGCGGCTTTTTAAGGATGGGTCGTCTGGAATTTCTTCAAGGTCCCGGAATGTGCCGATAGGCAACGCTTAATCCATTGTACTTAAACACAAATCATTATCTTTGCGGCTCGTTAAAAAAACCAATAAAACCTTAAAAACGTGAACAACAATACTTCGTTAATCTGGAACATCGTGCTTTCACTTGCAGTTGCGGTGTTATTCTTTTTACACTTTTCAAGCGGGCCTTCGGCCGATTCAGGCGCAGTATCAGATGGTGGTGTGGTAGCAGGCCGTCGTACCGTTTACGTTCAGGTCGATTCACTTTTGAAAAACTACGAATTCTTCAAGGATACGAGGAAAGAGCTTGAAAACAAAAACTTCCAGTTAGAAAACGAATTGAATACAAAAGGCCGCTCATTGCAAAACGAAGTTGCTTTTTTCCAACAAAAAGCACAAACAATGACGCCGGAGCAAGCTCGTTCTACCGAGGCTCAATTGATGAAAAAACAACAAGATCTGGTTGCATATCGTGATCAGTCGGCTCAGGCACTTGGTCAGGAAGAAGCTAAAAAGAATGAGGAACTGTATAAAAACATCCGTTCTTACATCGAAAAATATAACAAAGAGAATGGTTTCGAATATGTACTAGGCTATTCTTTGGGAGGCGGCATTCTGTTTGCAAACCCATCCCTGGATGTTACCCAGAAAATTCTGGATGGTCTGAACAAAGAATATAAAGGGGGAAAACCGGCAGCCGCTGATTCGACTAAGAAATAATTAAATCAGCATATAAGAAATAAAATTAGCCGCACTGGAATCCAGCGCGGCTAATTTTATTATAATGGATAAGTATTTCTAAACTGCCGAAGAAGAGAACTTCGCGCCGAGATACTCCCGGTTCATTCTCGCGATATTTATCTGCCCGATCTCTTTTGGACATTCTGCTGAGCAAGCACCTGTGTTAGTACAGTTTCCAAAACCTTCTGCATCCATTTGAGCTACCATTTTCTCTGCGCGAATGCTCCGCTCTGCCTGGCCTTGCGGCAATAATGCAAGCTGAGAGATCTTGGCAGAAACAAAAAGCATAGCCGACGCATTTTTACAAGCTGCCACGCAAGCGCCACAAGCGATACATGCCGCCGCCGAAAAAGCTTCGTCCGCAGCTTCTTTTGGAATAGGCAGACTGTTGGCATCCTGCGCATTACCTGTATTCACCGAGATAAAACCTCCGGCAGAAATAACGCGGTCAAATGAGTCACGGTCTACCACCAGATCCTTGATAACCGGGAATGCTTTCGCTCTCCATGGTTCCACCACAATGGTATCCCCGTCGTTGAACGAGCGCATGTGCAGCTGGCAGGTAGTTACACCTCTCAGAGGCCCGTGCGGACGCCCGTTGATGTACATCGAACAAGCCCCGCAAATACCTTCACGACAATCGTGATCAAATGCGACCGGTTCTTTTCCTTCCTCGATGAGTTGTTCGTTTAACACATCGAACATTTCTAGAAACGACATATCAGGGGAAACGTGATCCAGTTTGTAGTTCTCAAAGCCTCCCGCTGTGTCTTTATTGCTCTGTCTCCATACTTTGAGAGACAAACTCATATTTCCTTCCATATCTGTATTCTTTATTTCCTGAAATTACTTTTTCTTATAAACTAAAAACTCACTGTCGTATGCAAGATAATTTCTACCATACACATTCAATTTTTGAACACTATCTTTCTGACTAAAAGTACGGGCCAGGTCATAATGTTCGGCAAAAGCATTCGCTTCTTCTTTCGAAGCAGTATTTAAATCCCACGGGCGGAAAACAACCCAATTTGGTTGGATGTAATTGATCAGCTGCACGTAGGATTCGGTTTTTAATTTCTTCCTAGCATTCGTTACGGTGGTATTACAAAGTCCGGGATAATCGTACATGGTAAGCCCCGAGTAAAATCCGATATAGCCTAACGGTTCAAGAAAAACAGTTTCCTCCGGCGTATTCGATTCTTCTTTGAGCCAAAGCCCGATTTCCTTTCTCAACCCATTTTCGATCACATCCTGTTGCGACCGCATCTGGATCAACCCACCAAAATAGACCCATAATTGTGCAACAAGGATTACACTTAATACGCCCACCGGCACCCAGTTTTTGTCTGCACGGACCATTGGCTTTACAGGTTGGGCAACCGCACATCCGATGCTTGTCAAACAGATCACCATCACCGCCGGAATGTACCAAGGATAAATGGTTGGCGAAAAGATATTCAGATAGGAAGCCACCAAAAATGCTGCGAACGATAAAAATCTTGCATTCGAATTCACTTTTGGTATAACCCAAAGAAATACCGAAACATACGTAATGACCTTCATCACAAACAACAACACGACCGGCCATGTCGCATAATAATAGTATGCCGGAGCAAAAATCCACAAATAAGGTGCCTCAGATGAAACCAGCCCCATAAATACTGATTGCACATAAAGCGCCCCGCGATTGACAATACTTTCCAGCGTGATTGTAAAACCTTTTGCGAGAATCGTATTCGGAATGGGATTTCCGTAGTACCACCAGGCAAACAAAATCCAGGGTGCATAAAAAAGAATCCCCAGCATTCCACCTTTGAAAAACACATTAAAATGTTTCCAGGTCCGGTTTTTAAATAACAGGTAACCCAGTAGCAGTGACCCGATATGAATAAATGCATCGGGCCGGCTCCACATTAAATAAGCAAAGATCAATCCCAACCTCAAAGGATCGGGTATGTCTGATCTGAACAACTCTCTGATCAGCAGCACAATTCCTAAAAGCATAAAGGCTGTTTCCATGCCATTAATGCTGTAATCAATGCTTTTTTCATCAAAAACAAGCACAAATGCGATCAGCAGTGCAGGCCAAACGGGGGCCTTGATGGTTTTCGAAAACAGATCAAAAAGCAGTTTTACGACGACTCCGATCAGCACCATATTAATCACACGGAATGACCAGATCACACCTTCGTCGTCATGCAGAATAAAATTAAGGAGTGCAGGTATCAACGTCCCGATCGGGGAAGTAAATGAATGCACTCTTTCATTCAGATTAAAGGTAAAACCCAACCCCTCCGACAGATTTTTTGATGCCCGGAATGTAATGTACCAATCCTCCCAGCGATGGTCGGTGTAAACAGCGAAAAACAACGCAGATGCTATGCCCAGGGCAAAAACGATCCAGGAAATGCTTTTTTGGCTAGAACTGGAAATGGACATAGGCACTGGACAAAGCGTATAACATGCTTAACTATTAACACAGAATGAATCTGCATTGAAATTGATTATTTGTAACTTCTCTGGGCGATTTTAATGTTTTCATAAACGAGGTCTTCTCTGTGAAGCTCCCATTCCTCGGTTCCTTTATTTTCCCAGGCCGACACATACATATAGTTCTCGTCATCGCGTAGCGCCTCTCCTTCTTCCGTCTGATACTCCTCACGGAAGTGACCTCCACACGATTCGTTGCGGGTTAACGCGTCGAGGCACATAAGTTCTCCCAATTCTATAAAATCGGCTACACGGTTTGCTTTGTCCAGTTCGGGGTTGAAATAATTGGCAGTACCCATTACTTTCACATCCGACCAGAACTCTTTGCGAAGCTCACGGATTTCAACGATCGCTTCTTTCAATCCCTGCTCGTTACGCGCCATTCCGCACTTGTCCCACATGATTTTTCCCAACCGGCGGTGGAAAACCTCAGGCGACGTGTTACCCTGAATGCTCATTAACTTGTCAATCCGGTCTTTTACTTCCTTCTCTGTGGTCACAAAAGCCTCGTGATCGGTAGAAATTTTCCCAGTCCGGATTTCATTGGCCAGGTAAGAACCAATGGTATAAGGAATTACAAAATATCCGTCGGCCAGTCCCTGCATCAATGCAGATGCTCCAAGCCTGTTTGCTCCGTGATCGGAGAAATTTGCTTCCCCCAATGCATATAAACCTGGTACGGTCGTCATCAGGTTGTAATCGACCCACAGCCCGCCCATTGTATAGTGAACCGCAGGATAAATCCGCATCGGAACCTCGTAGGGATCTTCGCCGGTAATCTGTTTGTACATGTCAAACAGATTACCATATTTCTCTTTTACAACTGCTTTACCCCAGGCGATAATGTCGGAGTCAGAGGCATTGTGAATGTTATTCTTATTTGCTTCCGCCTTTCCGTAACGTTCTATTGCTGCCGCGAAATCCAGGAAAACAGCCAGTTTTGAAGCTCCCACACCGTATCCTGCATCGCAACGTTCTTTTGCAGCACGAGATGCAATATCACGCGGGACGAGGTTACCAAAGGCAGGGTACCGACGTTCCAGATAGTAATCACGCTCGCTTTCAGGTATTTCGCTACCCGGACGTGTATCATTTTTTCCCTTTGGAACCCATATCCGGCCATCGTTACGCAGTGATTCCGACATCAAAGTCAGCTTAGACTGATGCTCACCGGAAACCGGGATACACGTTGGGTGGATTTGCGTGAAACATGGGTTTCCGAAGAATGCGCCACGTTTATGTGCTTTCCAGGCGGCAGTAACGTTGCTTCCCATCGCATTTGTGGAAAGATAGAAAACGTTTCCGTAACCTCCTGTGCAAAGTAGTACCGCGTGTGCACTATGCCTTTCCAGCTCACCAGAAATAAGGTTTCTTGCAATAATACCCCGGCATTTGCCATCGATATTTACAACATCCAGCATTTCGTGACGGTTGTACATTTTTACGGTACCCATTCCCACCTGGCGCTGCAATCCTGAATATGCCCCTAATAACAACTGCTGACCCGTTTGTCCGGCTGCGTAAAATGTACGCTGAACCTGCGTTCCACCGAAAGACCGGTTGGAAAGCAAACCACCATATTCACGAGCGAAAGGTACACCGGCAGCCACACATTGATCGATAATATTCCCGGAAACTTCTGCCAGCCGGTGCACATTACCTTCTCTCGCACGGTAATCGCCACCTTTGATCGTATCATAAAAAAGACGGTAAATAGAATCACCGTCGTTCTGATAATTTTTTGCTGCATTAATTCCTCCCTGTGCGGCGATCGAGTGCGCGCGGCGGGGTGAATCCTGAAAACAGAATGCTTTTACACTATAACCAAGCTCAGCCAGAGTAGCGGCTGCGGAGGCTCCCGCAAGTCCGGTACCTACCACGATTATTTCCAGATTACGTTTGTTGGCAGGGTTAACCAATGGTACGGATGAACGGTATTTGTTCCATTTCGTTTCCAGCGGGCCTTGCGGTATTTTGGCATCCAAACGGGAAGATGTTGCCATATTTATTTTTATTTAATCAAAAAGTTAAATTGAAAAGATTTGCCGGAAGAGTCCGCCTCGCTCATCTACTGGATCCAACCCAGATAAATGGAAAGCGGCATCAGAGCAAAAAGGATCGGGATAATGAATGAGAACGCAGTTCCAACAAATGAAATGATCCCATTATACTTGACGTGATGTAATCCCAGGGATTGGAAAGCACTTTTAAACCCGTGAAGCAAATGCCAGAAAAGTGAAATGCACCCAGCAATGTAGATCAGCACAACCCAGATATTCTGAAAAATATCCAGCATCATCTGATACAGATTAAGCTCCTCGCCGGTCTGGAATTGATTTGTGCGGTTTGGTATCCAGAAATGAGCTGTATGGATTACCAGAAATATCAGCAACAAAGTCCCCAGAAGCCCCATGCTTCTCGAATACCAGGTACTGTTCGCAGATCGATTATTTACTTCATAACTGATTGGCCGGGCCTCCCGGTTATTTTTCCATAATATAAGACCGTCTGCGATGTGGATCAGAAAACCAGCAACCAATCCGATTTCAAGCGTGCGGATAATGGGATTGGTACCCATAAAATGCCCCCAATGCGTAAATGTCTCACCGCCGTCATTGTAAAAAATCATGGCGTTGATGGTCGCATGAATCACCAGAAAACTTATCAAAAATAGTCCGGTAAGAGCCATCAGAAGCTTTTTTCCGATCGAACTGCTTATCGTTTGTGAAAACCAAGACATATAGAACCCGAATGGTTTTAGTGCAAAAAAATGAGGTATATTTAGAACCTTTCAAAGGTATATCACAAACCCATGCAAGGCAAAAAAAGCCACTTTTTTTTCCCCCCACCATACCAATTTATAATCATTATTAAGAATTATTTAGACTGAATAGCAGTTGAGGAAGTCCGCATTTTTTAGAGCTGAGGTTGCAGTTCTCCTACCATTGAGGCCCGCGCTTCTGATGAGATTTATGCGGTAGTTTTGTATGTTTACAAAATCTCATATATTCATTCCCACGCACACATTTTTATTTAAATTTTCGTTGATTTAAAGTTGACAGACCATATATCGTCTTTCTCAACCTCTATCTACTATTAGCTCGATTTTATATTTATGCGATCTGTTTTACGAATCTTAGGAATTTCATTTTTTCTGGGTTTACTGAGTTCCGGTTTTGAGGTAATGGCGACGCACATCCGTGCGGGTGAAATTACAGCCAGAAGAATCTCCGCAACAACCCTCACATACGAGTTAAAGCTCACGGCGTATTTTGATATATTAACAGGAGAAGGTGCTGCAAACGCTCAGAATAGTATATTTTTTACCATCGGAAATGTCAATTCCACTGGCCAGCCCGTAGTGCTCGAGGCACCCCGCATTGAATCTCCGCCACCAAACATTGGTAACGGCACGACCCGGAATACCTACATCGTTAGCTATACTTTCCCGTCCACTGCAGCTTACCGGATTTCATTTGAAGAAGACAACCGGAACAATGGCATCCTCAACATTGGCCCTCCGCCGACACTAAACCTGAACTTCTATGTAAGTACCATTTTGGAAATCAATGCTAGCTTTGGTTCCAATCAAACGCCAGTATTGTTGAATGCGCCTATTGATCTTGCAGCCGTTGGACAACGGTATATCCACAATCCGAATGCATTTGACGCAGACGGTGATAGTCTGGCTTACCGTCTTTTTATACCTCAAAGAAGTGGTGTGAATGGTGCGGGTATCAATTTGCAATATGTTAATCCCAATCAAATCGGCGCTCCGGGCCAAACCGAAGCCGGTGCGTCTCCAGCTACTTTCAGCTTAAACAAAATCACAGGGGACTTGATCTGGGACGCGCCGGTTACAAAAGGATATTACAACGTAGCATTCGTGGTAGAAGAATGGCGTGACGGCGTACTGATCGGCCAAATTGTGCGGGATATGCAGATTATCGTCGAAGATGCACGAAATGACCGGCCACTTATGGACCCATTGCCGGAAATTTGCGTGGAAGCCGGGACGCGCATCAACCAGCAGATCAGGGCAACGGATAAAAATGGCGATAGGCTTACTCTCACCTCGACGGGCGGCGTGTACCAAAGCACACTGGTCTCACCAGCCCTGGCAACATTTAATGTAGCCCAACAGGGATCACAAAATACCGTTATCGGCCAGTTTGTCTGGCAGACTTCCTGCAATCACATCCGGCAGGAACCCTACGATGTACTGTTTAAGGTGGAAGATGCGGCAGGCCCGGGCGTACCCAATCCTTCCCTTTTTCGGAAACTGGTGGACATGACGACACTTAATATCCGTGTTTACGGCCCCAAACCTACCGGGTTAGTAGCTGTGGCGGCCACAGACCCGGCAGGAACTGCGTATCGCCTCAACTGGACATCGTACAAGTGTCAGGTAGCCGGAGCTAAAATCGTAATCTATCGGAAAGAAGGATGTACTGATATTCCGGAGGATGTTTGTATTACAGGTATCCCGGCGGGATCTGGCTATGAAGAAGTAGGTCGCGTGAATGTAAATGAAACGACTTATCTGGATAATAATAATGGCACTGGTTTGAGGCCAGGAGTCTCTTATAGCTATCGTATAGTGGTAGAGTTTCCTCGCCCGGGTACAGCTGTGAACGAGCCCGGCAGTCTTATCGGTGGAGGTGAAAGTGTCGCTTCCGATGAGTTTTGCCTTAAATTACCTATGCTGATGCCGGTGATCACCAATGTAACTGTGGACTCAACCAGCGAAACGAGAGGTGTAATCACTGTTAAATGGACCAGACCTGCGGCTGCAACCGGAACACCTGCTCAGTACCGCCTTTTCCGGGCTGTGGGTCAAAATGGAACTGCATTTACACTGATCGCGACGATCCCTGTCAGTCTCACGCCAGGAACTCCTGATACTATTTTTGTAGACAGAGCATTGAATACGTTGGTAAATCCATATAACTACAAACTGGAATACTGGACTACTCAGGCTGGCCAGCTCACCAAGTTTGATGAAACAGAAACGGCAAGCAGTGTAAGACTCGAACAAGGTGCAGCTGAACCTAACAAGGTCCGTGTAAACTGGTCGGCTCTGGTTCCATGGGATAACAGAAACCGTACTCACAGAATTTACCGGGAAGATAAAACCAGGCCCGGCACTTTTAATATCATTGCCGAAAAACCGGTGACAGGCCCTCAAACATTTACTTATACAGACGATGGTACCGACCAGTATGCCGCCGACGGTACAATCAACATCACGATAGTCGACGACTCCACTTATTGCTATAAAGTAGAAACCGTTGGATCTTACAACAACAGCCAGATCAGGCCGGCGATCTTATACAATTTCTCGCAAATCCTTTGTGTATCATCTTCCGATACAACAAAACCATGTCCTCCCGTACTGGCGATCGATCCATTGAATTGTGATTCGCTCAATGCACATCCGGAGGCATTCTGTGATTTGCCTGGCTTTACAAATCATTTAACCTGGACTTATCCGGACCAGGTTGGCGGAAAGGAATGCGATGCCAACGTATCGGCCTACAAAGTGTATTATGCACGGTATGAGGGAGACGATCCGACATTGATCGCCACGGTTACAATCCCTCCTGCACCATTGGCTACCAAATTTGATCACGAGGGGCTGACTTCGTTCGCCGGGTGCTACTATGTGACGGCCGTCAACCGGTTTGGGGCCGAGAGTGCACCAAGTAATATTGTTTGCAAAGACAACTGTCCGATGTATGTCCTGCCAAATGTATTTACACCGAATGGTGATCTGAAAAACGATATTTTCCAGCCTTATGAATGCCCTGCATTTGTACAGTCACTTGAATTCAAAGTATTTAACCGATGGGGAGCGCAAGTGTTCTCAACAAACGATGTGAACATTAACTGGAACGGGAAAACAAATGGCGGGAAAGACCTTGCTGCCGGACAATACTATTATGAGGTCAAAATCTATTTCGAATCCTCAAAAAGAGAAAGTACGCCAACCACATTGAAAGGCTGGGTACAGCTTCTCCGATAAGCATTTATAATATCCGCCGTAAGAAAACGACACCTTTTTTCTTTCCGATCGAAGTATTTCCTTTGTAGCCCGGTCAGCAGACCGGGCTTTTTATTTTATTGTCAACAATCTTAAATTCATGATATATGAAGGCATACATTTTTCCTGGTCAGGGATCCCAGTTCAAAGGAATGGGGTTCGACCTGTATCAATCTTCGGATTCAGCGAAAGTGCTTTTTGAAAAAGCCAATGAGATATTGGGATTTGAAATAACAAAAATCATGTTTGAGGGCACCGACGAGGAACTTAAACAAACCAATGTAACCCAACCAGCCATTTTCATTCATTCCGTCATCCTGGCGAAGATCAATCCCGTTTTCAGTCCTAATATGGTAGCCGGGCACTCACTGGGCGAGTTTTCAGCTTTGGTAGCAGCCGGCGCATTGTCATTTGAAGATGGATTATCACTGGTTGCCAAACGCGCCGATGCCATGCAGAAAGCCTGCCAGATACGTCCATCCACTATGGCTGCGATACTTGGTCTGCCCGATTCGGTGATTGAAGAAGTCTGTGCGGGTATTACGGATGAAATCGTGGTACCGGCAAACTACAACTGTCCGGGCCAGGTAGTGATATCAGGAACGGTAGAAGGTGTTGAGAAGGCGTGCGAATTGCTAAAAGCTGCGGGCGCGAAAAGAGCGTTGATTTTGCCCGTGGGAGGTGCGTTCCATTCACCTTTAATGGAGCCGGCGCGTGAAGAATTAGCCTCCGCGATCCATGCCGCGCAATTTGAACCACCAATTTGCCCGGTTTATCAAAATGTAAATGCAAAACCTGCGACCGAAGTTTCCGTGATCAAAGACAATCTCATTTCACAACTTACCGCGCCCGTAAGATGGACGCAATCCGTTGAGCAGATGGTCGCTGACGGTGCTGACACCTTCATTGAATGTGGCCCGGGCAAGGTTTTACAAGGCCTTGTAAAGAAGATCGCCAGCCAGGTAGAATTGCAGAGTATTTAATTTTTTTTCAGAAAAGCTTGACAACTTAGGCCAGTCACATTACTTTTGCACCACTGTTTACGGTTTTGGCCGATGGTGTAATGGTAACACAGGACATTTTGGTTGTCTTATTCAGGGTTCGAGTCCTTGTCGGCCAACAGTAAAGTTAAAAGGAGCTCCGCAACGGGCTCCTTTTTTATGTCTGTACATTCTGCAAAATTCACTGGATTCTGGTCGCTTTTTTAGACTTTCTTTTTAAGAATCAGTACAAATTAACCGACGAAATCGCCTCTTTTCTCTTCGAAACACCCGATTTTATCTACAAATGCATTTTTAGGTTCCTAAACTCAAAAATTGGTGACTTATTATATTTTGGCCCTATAAAATTTCCAGACGAAATATTACATTTACCATGTTTTAACCTAAACAAGCACCCAGATGAAAGTTGAAAAAATTAAAAAGCGTGATCGCGAACGCACTAAGAATAAAATACTTAAAGCGGTCGGTGAAGTGATTGAGCAGCACGGAACCGAAAAAGTTGGGGTCAACCTCATTGCTCGTACTGCCGGAGTAAACAAGGTTCTCATTTACCGGTATTTTGAAAGTGTGGACGGACTCATGGAACAGTATGTAAAGTCCGGTGAATACACATCGACGATGGGTACCGAATACATCGACAACATTCCCGTACTCAGCCCGGATGAAAGAGGAAAAGCGTTAAACAGCCTGATGCAGACCTTCATGCACGACTTGCGTGAACGCAAGGCTACCCGCGATTTACTGAGGTGGGAGATTGGTACCGGCAAGTCTATGCTCTCTGACGCCCGAAATCAGGTCGCGGCTCGCATTATGAGTAAAATAGGAGATCTACCCCACTACAACGACACCAACGCGCTCGTCGCCTTTCTGACCGCCGGCATTTACTACATGACCATCTCGGCCGATTACCGGGAAAAAATGATTGACGTCGACCTGCACTCCGAGGATGGCTGGAAAAGGATCGATAGGTTGATCGAACGAATTATCACTGACGTAAGAAGCTAACAATAAATAGCGTTACAGGAGTCCTTCCAAATCCACCGGAAGGACTCTTTTTTGTTATTTCGCAAATAGCTTCGTCCAACGGTTATATTTGCGGAAAAGCAGGTGTAACCCAAATATGAGTGTATTAAAAAAACTGGCGAGTGAGACGGCAACTTATGGCATTAGTACCATGCTTGGCCGCTTTTTAAATTATCTACTGGTTGCACTTCACACCAAACTTTTCGAGCCCGAGCAAATTGCGGTTCAAGGTCAGCTTTACGCTTACGCCGGTTTCGCTACCGTACTTTACACATTTGGGATGGAAACGGCTTTCTTTCGTTTCGCCAGGCAGGAAAAAGACCGGAATGCATATTATAATCTCATATTAAGTGCCGTAATCGTAACCAGTCTGTTCTTTTCAGGCATTCTCTTCATTTTCGCCGGTACTGCCGCCGAGCTCATCACCTATCCGGAAAGCGTTTCTGTCGTGCGGATGTTTGCCATCATCATGGCGATTGACGGAATTGTAGCGATTCCGTTTGCCCGGCTGCGTCTTGAAGGTAAAGGGAAGAAATTCGTGGTTGTCCGCGTGGCTAATATCCTGATCAATATATTCCTTAATATCTTCTTCCTGATCATTTGCCGCGACATTCATGCGGGAGAGTATCTGACATTTCTGCAACCCGCCATCGACCTGTTCTACGATCCGTTGCACGCCCCGGACTACATCATCATGGCTAATCTGATCGCCAATCTGATGTTTTTCTGGCTGTTGCGAAAAGAATTGCTTGATTTCCGGTTTGTCTTCAACAAAGAACTTTTCAAGCCGGTGTGGGTATATGCTTTTCCGATCCTCATCATGAATGCCGGTGGCGTTTTGAATATGCTTTTCGACCGTGCATTCATTCAGTTTTTACTTCCTGAAAATTTTTATCCGGGCCGCACTACCAAGCAGGCGATTGGTATTTATGTGCAATGCTACAAGCTTTCGATTTTCATGAACCTGGCGATACAGGCTTTCAAATACGCTGCTGAGCCGTTTTTCTTTTCCAAGGGGGAGGATAAAAATGCGCCGCCGGTTTTTGCGAAGGTTACCAAATACTTTATCATCATTTGTGTACTAATGTGGGTCGGCATTTGTCTCAACCTGGATCTGTTTGCCGAGCTATTCCTGAAACAAAAGATTTATCATGAAGGTCTGGTCGTGGTTCCGTGGTTACTGGCCGGCTATCTTTTTCTTGGAGCGTACTACAATGTCGCTACGTGGTTCAAGCTTACCGACAACACGCAATATGGGACCTGGTTTACGTTAATCGGTGCATTCATTACGATTACATCAAGCTTTCTTTTGGTACCGAATATCGGTTATCTCGGATTTGCCATCGCATTTGCATTGTCGGGCTTTACCATGCTCGCGCTTTGCTATTATTTTGGACAGAAGTTTTATCCCGTCCCGTATGATGTGACGTCCGCGCTGGGATATATTGGGATTGGAACGTTGGTAATCTACGGCTCTTCGCTGATCAAGATCCAGGATCTCTGGATTTCTGTGCCGGTTCATATGGCTGCATTTGCAGTGTTTGCAGCGATCGTTTTCTTTCTGGAACGGAAAAATATTCCCTTTTTAAAGAGATAAAGCAAATTAAGGCTCCATTTCCCGGAGCAGCTTATTGGAGAATAAAAACTCTTTCAGTTCCGGGACATCCGTTTTGATGATATCTGTATTAACACCCTCCCACAATTTATCTCCCTGATACAGAAACATAATATTCTGCCCGATTTCCATGACAGAGTTCATATCATGGGTAATTATAATGGTGGTAATCTGATATTCCTCCGTGATCTCTTTGATCAGTTCATCGATTTTGACAGAGGTCAACGGATCCAGTCCGGAGTTAGGTTCATCGCAAAACAAGTATTTCGGGTTCATCACAATGGCCCTGGCAATACCGACGCGCTTTTTCATCCCGCCACTTATTTCGGAAGGCATTCGTTTTGCGGCAGCTTCGAGACCGACGCGCTGCAAACAGAATGCAACCCGCTCCCGCTTTTCCTCCACCGACTGGGAAGTCAGCATATCTAATGGAAAACGGACATTCTCCTCAACGGTTTTTGAATCAAATAATGCCCCGCCCTGAAAGAGTACGCCCATTTCTCTCCGGAGTGCCTGCTGGGTTTCCTTATCACAATGGTAAAAATCGCGGCCATCGTACAGCACATTACCCTGGTCGGGTTTGACCAGGCCAATCATACATTTCAGTAAAACACTCTTGCCGGTACCACTACCCCCGATAATGAGGTTTGTTTCGCCTTTTTTGAAAGCAGAAGAAATTCCTTTCAAAACCGCTTTACCATTAAAAGACTTGCTGATATTATTTATTTCAATCATGGTTTTAACAAAATGAGCTCCACAATCGTCACAGAAGCAATTGTGCAAGCAGATAATCCGCAATCAAAACAGAGATACAGCTACTTGTAACCGCGCCCGTGCTCGCCTTACCTACTTCCAATGCCCCGCCTTGTGTAAAATAGCCTTTGAATGAAGATATCGTAGCAATTAAAAAACCGAAAACGAACGGTTTTACACACATAAAAAAGATGTTATACGGAACAAACGAATCCCTGATCCCATTCATATAATCTCTTTCCGTGATTACCCCAGTCAGTGTTCCCGCCAGGTAGCCGCCGAAAATATTCAGAAATCCGGCAAAAATAACGAGCATCGGAAACGTGATCATTGCCGCAATAACCTTCGGCAACACCAGGTACGACGCCGAATTGATCCCCATTACCTCCAATGCATCGACCTGCTCGGTGATCCGCATGGTGCCCAGTTCACTGGCGATATTAGATCCAACCTTTCCCGCCAGAACGATACAGGTAATGGTCGGCGCGAGCTCAAGAATGGACATATCACGAACGATCAACGCGACAGTCGAGATCGGGATGATCGGACTTACCAGGTTATAGGCCGTTTGAATACATGAAACCGCCCCGATAAACGTAGAAACGATCGCTACAATAAAGATCGAACTCACCCCGATGCCCACACACTCCTCCATCAGACGCCGCCAATAAACGGACAGCTTTTCGCCTTTCGAGAATAATGTCCCTAAAAAAATAAAGTATTTCCCTAATACAGACATGATATCTTAATTGTATTCAATATTTTCGGGAAAATTAGGCAAAAAAAGAAGTAATCAGAAAAATGAATCCATTAGTGGTTGTCACCGGCGGGACAAAAGGAATTGGAAGAGCGGCGATTGAACGATTTATGTCCGGCGGTTTTGACGTAATCACCTGCGCAAGAAATCCGAACGATCTTCTGGACTTACAAAGTGATCTGAAAAGTCAATTCCCTTACTCTGAATTACATTGTTTCCCGGCAGACCTTTCAATACGAAAAGAGCTGGATGCATTTCTTGAATTCATAAAATCAAAAAACCGATTTCCGGAAGTTCTCATCAATAATACCGGGGTTTTCATACCTGGACAGATCCATAATGAAACGGAAGGGACATTGGAAAAAACCATGGAGACGAATTTGTACAGTGCCTACCATCTCACCCGGGGGATCATCCCGGCGATGATGGAAAATAAAAAAGGCCACATTTTCACCATTTGCTCCACGGCCAGCATCATTGCCTATCCAAACGGAGGATCTTATTGTATTTCAAAATTTGCATTATATGGCATGACCAAAGTGCTCCGAGAGGAAATGAAGCCATACCATGTAAAGGTTACCGCGGTACTTCCCGGAGCAACGCTTACCGATAGCTGGAAAGGTACTGATCTGCCCGAGGAGCGGTTTATTGACGTAAAGGATGTTTCCGAAGCGATCTGGTCCACTTATTCACTTTCGCCGCGTGCGGTTGTGGAGGAAATTTTGATCCGGCCCCAGTTAGGTGATTTGGATTAGGTAGTGAATCATATAGCAATTTTATTAAATTGCGCCATTTTTAAAATTATTTATTAAACCCATATTTCTTTCATGGAACAATACCTCGGTATAGACGTAGGCGGTACTAACGTAAAAATGGGGATCGTTGACGCTACGGATGGACGAATCTCAAATTTTTACAGTCATGATACCGCCAGCTGGCGCAGTTCAGGCCATTTTATCGACCGATTAGGTGATGCCATCTCACTCCAGCTTGTTGAATATCCCGAGGTTAGGAAAGTAGGAATTGGTGTTCCGGGCCTGACAACCAGAGACCGGACCACGTTGCTCGAAATCACCGCGATCCCCGAAATCGATGGCATTGCGATTGTTCCTGACTTGAAAGCACGGTTTCCAAACCACGAATTTTATCTTGAAAATGATGCTAATGCGGCTGCATTGGGAGAATATTATTTTGGAGAAGACAAACTTCCGGAAGATTACATTTTCGTAACGCTCGGAACCGGCATCGGTGGCGCGGCGATTATCGACAAGAAGGTTTTCAAAGGCGGGGGCGGTAATGCAATGGAACCCGGGCACGTTCCCTCAAAAAACGGCAAAGTACTTGAACGCAACATCGGTAAAAAAGAACTGCTTGATCTGGCCAATACCATGCGTGCAGCCTATACCGGCCAAACGCAGCTACCATCCGACGGTACTATTTCTACCACCGGGCTTGTAGCTGCTGCGTCGGGAGGTGATGAACTTGCCAAGCAGGTCTTTTATGAAATGGGCTACCTGTTGGGCGAAGGTCTGGTATCAATGATCCGCATCCTGGATATCACAACCATTCTGATCGGCGGCGGGATTTCGGCATCATTTGAATTCATTTTACCGGCGATCAACGATCGGTTCAAATATTGGTTGACACCTTATTATATTAAAACAATCAGTATTAAACGGGCTACACTTGCCAATGACGCCGGTCTGTTGGGTGCAGCTTCTTTGTGCTTTGATTGATCCCTGACATTTCGTAATCACTTTAAATTAGCCATATCTCAACCTTCCTGATGAAATTATCAGTTATTATTCCCGCGTATAATGAAGAAAAAACGATCTGGAAAGTGCTTGAAAAGCTCAAATCCGTCGAATTGATCGGTGACTTTAAAAAGGAATTAGTAATTGTTAACGATTGCTCCACGGACAATACCGAGTCCGTTGCGAAAAGGTTTATTGCCGAGAACCCCGAATTAGAAGTAAGTTATTTCCGTCACGAATACAACCAGGGTAAAGGTGCTGCGCTGCATACCGGTATCCGCAAAGCTACCGGGGACTACATAATCGTTCAGGATGCTGATCTTGAATATGACCCGGAAGAGTTCAATATTTTGTTAAAACCTGTTATTAACGGCTATGCCGATGTAGTATATGGCTCCCGTTTTATGGGCGGGAGACCTCACCGCATTCTTTTTTTCTGGCATACCATCGGCAATAAATTTCTGACTTTTCTGAGCAACATGTTTACCAACCTCAACCTGACAGATATGGAAACATGTTACAAACTATTTCGCTCCGACCTGCTTAAAGGCCTGGTACTTCGCGAAAACCGTTTCGGCTTCGAACCCGAAGTGACTGCAAAAATTGCCAAAATCCCTAAAATTAGAATTTACGAAGTCGGCGTTTCCTACTATGGCCGGACTTATGAGGAAGGTAAAAAGATCAACTGGAAAGATGGTTTCCGCGCACTTTACTGCATTGTCCGGTACGGTCTCGGCAGCTAATCTGCATCACCAAAAAGGGGCATTTTGTTTCCTTGATAATTGACACCTGCCTCAGGATAATGCGTTTTGCGAATGATTTGGATGAAATCCAATTTGATTGGATTATCATCTAAAAGTATTTTGCAATGAGCAACCAAACTATTGTCGAAGCCCTCATCTCCGATTCTGTTCTAAAAAATAAGATCTGTGCTACCCAGATTAACACAACTGTTTCGGCTTACGACGAAATGTATGTGCAAGGTGCTGAAAAACATTACTTTCAGACGGGTTTATCAGCTTTGATCAATATTTCCGCGGCACTGCAGCTTTCGGGGAGAACTCCGGAAGAAATTAAAAGTGTTCTCGATTTTCCCTGCGGGTATGGAAGGGTTTTGCGGTTTACAAAAGCATTATTCAAAAATGCCACCTTTTCTGCCTGCGGACTGGAACAGCGTTACCTCGACTTCTGCGCGGAACATTTTAACGCTGACACATTCTTATCAGAACATAAATTCAGCCAAACCAACATTTTAAGAAAATTCGATCTGATTTGGGTCGGATCTTTATTTACCCATTTATCCAGTGTAAGATTTAAGGAATTATACAAGTTCTTAACTGCGCATTTAAATGATAATGGCCTGTTGGTATTCACCGTTCACGGACGTAATTGTTATGGAAAAGTGCAGAAAGGAAGCAAACGGAAATTGATCATTGATTTCGGTTATACCTTGACTGGCTATGGATATTGTCATCAGCATGGTACCAAGAAGTTTGGCGATTCGCTGATAAGCCCGGCCTGGCTTCACCATTTTATTGAACAAGAGACTTCGGGCAAAATTGTGATGTGGTCAGAACAGGGCTGGGGCGATTGGCAGGACGTGATCGCTGTTACGAATAAAAGTCCGGTTTCCTACTTGTTGTGAAAACAAAATCCTTCTGATATCCTCCGCCTATAATGTTGAAAACCCGGAATTCCTTATTTGCCTAAAACAAAAAGCCGATGATAATCACCGGCCCAAGTTATTTAAATAAGCTGCAATTACTTTTTAAGTATTTTCTGATTCATCACACTCCCGTCTGCATTGGTGAGTGAAAGTATATAGATTCCCGAAGGAAGTGTTGACACATTGACCCGATGGTATTTCTGGGCTTCCAGATTTCCGGTTAGCAATTTTTGCCCCGAAACATTTAAAAGGTTAAACGAACCAGTTACTGCATTTTTAAATTCAATGCGGATTTCGTCGGAAACCGGGTTGGGATACACATTCCAGAAAAGCTCCCGCGCATTTGGTTCAATAGCAAGCAGAGGAACTGTTTTAATGGATACCGTTTTCGCAACTGACTGGGAAGTATTGCTGAATGCCTGAATGCGATAGTTGTAGGTTGCATCCGGTGAAACATCTTTGTCCTCATACGATAAGGTCTTCCCGTCCAATGTCTTTACCGGCTTAAAATCAGTATCGGTTTCCGTTTTCCTTTCGAGTACATAGCTTTCAGCTCCGGCAGACGCCCAGGAAACAATTACTGTCGCAAGATCTGATTCTTTGACCTCAAATGGATTTACGACCAATAAATCGGCAATGGGAACTTCCTGAAACGAAAATGCAGGCAATCCGCGGATATTTTTTAAAAACGGCCCGTAGTAGGACCGAACCTGCTCTCCTTTGTAGGCAGGCAGGTAAGTCAGTCTTTTCGCGTTCGATGCGGCCGGCAGTTTCAGTGTAAGCATGTTTCCATTCGCAGTTCCGGTAGTTATTCCGGCGGGTTTTGTTTCATCCGCATCGAAAAAGAACACGTCTCTCAGGCTTTTGGTAAATTTTACCCCGTTCACATCGTCCATGAGCGTATCCTTTGGCCAGACCAGCTTCTGGTCCTGGTTGAAAAGAAGGGTAATCTCATCCTTTTTTTCTGAGGAGTAAAATACCTTTTTTATATCCGGACAATCCACATTGCTGCTGTCCGTTGATCCGTACAGTTTTGGCCTAATGAAATTGTAAATGCGGCGCCCAAATTCCTGATAGCCGGCCAGATTGTAATGGATTCCATCAAAGCCAGGTAAATCCGAAGCACTGAAAGTATCCGTTTTGGGATAAATGTATTTGGTCCGTCGCTGGAAGTCGCGGATCTTTCCAGCCTCGTAATAAGGCATGAACAATACCGGGATCTGGATCACCACAAACTTCTCAACCTGTGGATAGTCGGTTTGCCAGTACTTAAAAAGCTTATCGTATTCCTTGTCGTAGCCAGGAATGTTTTCAATCGCTTCCTGCTCGCCCTGATACCAGAAAAATGCCCGTATCCGTTTGGGTTTGGCCACTTTGATCCTTCCGTAAAGCAACCCATACAGCGACGTCGTCGCCGGGTTGGGTGCATTTCGTTCGCTATGGTATATAATGTAGGATCCGGGTAAACTTCCGTTGATCACGCAGGTTGGGATCCCCTCATTTTCAAGAATATATCGCTGCATTTGCACGCCCCAGGCGCCGGCATAAGGCCAGGACCAGGATGACCCTATCCAGAGTGAATCACCCTGGCCGATTCCCGGGTTGTCGTCAGGTGTCCGGGCGATCGTGCGGGCATACTTGCTACTCCAGTTTCCGAAATGGATCGCCGATGCATTGGATTGCCCGCTGATCACATAAAAGTCGCCGGCAACCACGTCGCTCCGTTTCACAACCAGTAGAGAATCAGTCGTTTTGCAGGCATATACCTCAAACTCGTAGTCAGCCATTTCGGCTTTAATTTTTGGCTTAAAATCAAAACTGGCCGACGTTTTCCCGGCATAATCGAGCACTGATTTCATGTATCCGACCCGCTCTTTATTACGGTAAGTAACAACCGAAAAGTGATTCCAGCCAGCAATTTCAATCACACCCGATATTGGTACTTCGGCCGTATTGTCATCCTCCCGGGCATACAACTGCATGTCTTTCGGGAGATTGTTGAAAACCACGGAATAGAAGCGTTGCGCATCACTTTCGAACCCAAAACTGCAAAGCAGAACAAGAAATATCAGAACCTTTTTAACGGTAAAATTCATTTCATTCAAAAATCTTTATTGTGATTACTGTCTCCGGATACCTTAAAACAAAAGCGTATAAATATATTGTTATTATTTTGGATTTGCTGATCCGTCAGCTTCGGCCGGCTGACTTTGTAAAGACCATTGTTTATCGAACATCGCCAGAAACCAAAGCCCCATAATCAACGGCAGCGAATATTTGTCCCACGATAACTGCGCTTTCCCAAGTAAAAAAACATTTACCAAAACCATCCAGCTGGCCAGATTGATGTGGGGAACTACAAATCGCATTAGCGTGATCAGCATGAATATCCCGAAAACAAGCTGCTTTACGAAACCTGTAACGCCAATGGACATCAGCGCCTGATCCACATATCCGAGGTACGGCCAGGTGAAATAAGGATTGTGAGCCTGTTTGGCCGGAAAGATAACAACCAGCGCAGCAACGATTATCAAACAGGCAATAAAAGGTTTAGGGTACTTTTTAGGATATGTGAGCAACAGCTTGATCTTACCGCTAAAAACCATTTCCGGAATCACATAATATACGGCAATCACCACCGAAGAGTACAGCACATACCCGAAGTTGTACTGGATCAGTTTATCGGAATCGTAATGCTGCTCAGCCATCACCGGGGCCGGGGCCGGACCACCCCAAAGTACTACCCATGGTACAATGCTTAGAATCGCCGCGGCATAATAGATCCATGTTTTGTTTTTGAAACCATTGGCACTAAACGTTTTTAAATCAGTTGATCGCTTAAAAATCTCAACTATCTCAAAAGCCGCGACTGCTGCCGGAAAAGCGAGCATGTACTGGCGACAGCAAATCGCCGCCGCGAAGCATAACAACCCTGCCCAATGCGCCTGCTTCAAATAAGCAACGATCCCGCCGAGCACGAAAAACATAGCGAATATGTCAGTATAGTAATAAACGCTGCACAGGTAATAGTTTGGGAAAATCATCAATCCGGCCAGGCAAAGCCAAAAACGCTTTGAGTTTGCGGGACTGTTCCAGATAAAAAGCATTAGCAATGAGAAACTGACAAAAAAAGTCAATAGCCTTAAATGCTGGATATTTTCACCGAATACCCGTACAACCCAGCCGCCCAGAATGAAAGGAATGGGCGTATTTAACTCATTATAGCTTTTTAATAGATCGACCGAAGGAATGGGTTCCGTGCTGAAAAAGACGGCGGTAGGGAGGTAATGAAATTCATCCTGATAAAGGCTGACGGTAAATCTTTCTTTTAGGAAAAAGATGAATACAAATAATAAGAGTACAAATAGCGATGCGTATAACTTTCTCTGCTGCATAATTTCGGAGGGGATCATTTAAAATTAGACAAAGTTGACTTCTGCATTCAAACGGATGCCGAATTTAGCTTCGACAGAATCCTGGATTCGTTCGGATAATAATTTGATTTCGCTTCCGGTACCTCCGCCGTAATTTACCAGTACCAGTGCCTGCTTTTCATGTACCCCGATATTCCCCTCGCGAAATCCCTTCCAGCCCGCCTGTTCGATCAGCCACCCCGCCGGAACCTTCGTTTTTTCGTCATTTACAGGATAGCCAGGTACACCCGGAAATACGTCTTTAAGTAATTCGAATTGTTTTACAGGTATTTCAGGGTTTTTGAAAAAGCTGCCTGCATTACCGATCACCGCCGGATCCGGAAGTTTACTTCTCCGGATTTTCATAATCGCCTCACTCACATATTTTACTGATGGTTCAGTCGCATTCATCTCCTGCAATGTCCGCTGCACATCGCCATATCCCACATTCAGAACAGGGTTTTTGCTCAAAATCAATGTCGCGCCGGTAATGATGTATTGATTTTTCGCTTCTTTTTTAAATATGCTTTCGCGATAGCCAAAATTACATTCTGCCTTTGAAAAGATACGCACATCCCCCGTTTCTATCTCCACAGCCTCCACAGATTCGATAATGTCTTTGATTTCAGCACCATAAGCACCGATATTTTGCATGGGCGCTGCGCCGACCGTACCTGGGATCAATGCGAGATTTTCGGCCCCCCCGTAATTTTTCTCTACGCAATACATCACGAAATTGTGCCAAATCTCTCCCGCGCCCACTTTCAGCCATACGTTCAATTCATCCTCTTTTATTTTATGGATTCCTTGGATCTCAGGATGAATGACCAATGCGTCGACATTTTTGGTAAACAAAACGTTGCTTCCCCCGCCCAGGATAAATTTTGGAGCAGATTTCCATACCGGATCCTGCAAGATTTCTGTTAATTCCTGTACAGACTGCGCTTCTGCGTAGTAATCGGCTGTTGCTTCAAGTCCGAAAGTATTATAATGTCGAAGAGAGAAGTCCTTTTGAATCTGCATTGAAAATCGGGATAGTGACAGTAAAGTTAGGTATTACATTCAAAAATAAGTGGTATGGTGATTCATCCATTTTTGATTAAGTTTGTGAGTTCCGTCATAACAGAATAAGGTATGAGACTGAAAAACAAAGTTTTATGGGCATTCCATATCGGAATAATTATAATTTCAGGTTGCAGCAGGAAATCCGTTGTGAGTTCTTCCGGCTCTGAATACCGGGAAGACCTGGCGGGTGTCCGCCCACGTTACGAATACGTTGAGCCTTCTTTCGACAAGCCGGAGGCAGTTACTACCCCCAAAAACAACCCGGTCCCAAAAGCAAATGCCGACAAACCTTTGTATGTAAATAAAAGACTGGAAACGGTTCTGGATACATTGTCGAAGCACAACAAATCGATTCGATACATAAACGGTTTCCGGATTCAAATTTACGTTGGTAATGTGAGACAGGAGGCGGATGCAGCGAAGTCATATATTTATCAGGCTTTCCCGGACCTTAATCCATATGTGTCTTACACACAGCCTACTTATCGGGTAAAAGCAGGTGATTTTATGTACCGCAGCGATGCAGAACAGTATTTGGATCTGATTCGGGAACAATACTCATCCGCAGTAATTCTATCCGACAGAGTGGATATTAAAAGAAGTTTGACATTGAGCTCATCGTCAGAGAATTAATTCGATAACCAAAATTGCTTTTTGAACGTATATAACTTATTTTTAGTCAATACCATTTACATACCATCACTTAAAGAATGAAAAAAGCCCTAATTACCGGAATCACCGGCCAGGATGGTTCTTACTTAGCTGAACTCCTTTTAAGCAAAGGATATGAAGTTCACGGTATCAAACGTCGCAGTTCATTGTTCAACACGCAGCGGATCGACCACATCTATGAGGATCCACACGAAAAGAATATTCGGTTTCACCTGCATTATGGTGATCTGAGCGACTCTACCAACATCATCCGGATTATCCAGGAAGTTCAGCCTGACGAAATTTATAACCTCGGTGCCATGTCGCACGTGCAGGTGAGTTTTGAAGAACCGGAATACACAGCCAATGTGGATGGTATCGGGACTTTGCGCATTTTAGAAGCGGTACGTTTATTGGGGTTGACGAAGAAAACGAAAATATACCAGGCTTCCACTTCCGAACTTTACGGATTGGTGCAAGCTGTACCTCAATCTGAAACAACGCCTTTCTACCCTCGTTCGCCATACGCCGTTGCGAAGCTATATGGCTATTGGATTACTGTGAATTACCGCGAGGCTTACGATATGTTTGCGGTAAATGGTATCCTCTTCAACCACGAGTCTCCATTGAGAGGCGAAACGTTCGTAACAAGGAAAATCACCCGCGCAGTTGCCCGTATCGCATTAGGCCTGCAAGACAAAATATATCTCGGAAACCTGGACGCTCAGCGCGACTGGGGACATGCAAAAGACTTCGTGGAAGCAATGTGGCTGATTCTTCAGCAGGAAGTTGCGGAGGATTATGTAATTGCAACCGGTGTTACTACCCGCATCCGCGACTTCGTTAAAATGGCATTTGCCGAAGTTGGTATTGATGTGGAATTCACAGGTGAAGGTGTAAATGAGATCGCAAAAGTGGCTGGTTGCTCCAATCCTGAATATCAACTGGAAATCGGTCGTGAGATCGTTGCGGTTGATCCACGTTACTTCCGTCCAACCGAGGTGGAATTGCTGATTGGAGATCCTACCAAGTCAATGACCAAATTAGGCTGGAAACCAAAGTATGATTTGAAGGCTTTGGTAAACGACATGGTCACTGCCGATGTAGCATTATTCAAGAAAGACAGATTACTGGAAAGCAGCGGGCACCGCGTTCCAAACTATTACGAATAAGAGTCTTAACAAAGAAAAATCCCCCGCAGAAACATTTTTTCTGCGGGGGATTTTTCTTTGTTATTCCTAAGCGTCAACCGGCGTCTTTAAGACCGACTTAGCAGTTTTGATCAACGCCTCGGGTTGCTGATAACCTAATACCTGTTTCACAATATTCCCTTTCGGGTCAATGAAGAAAAGTGTCGGGTACCCTTGTATTTCGAATTTTTTGGCAAGTTCAGGGCCCTCGCCGCTTTCCATATCAAATTTTACATTGATAAAATTCTTGTTAAAAACGTCCGCCACATCTGTACGGGTGAAAACGTTTTTCTGAAGCAGTTTACACGGTCCGCACCAGGTAGTATATGCATCAAAAAAGATGACTTTCTTCTCTTTTTTTGCTTTTTTAAGAATAGCAGCCCAGGAGCCTTCTGTAAACTGGATGCCCTTTTCCGCTGCTTTTTCGTTCTTTCTATCTCCCTCTTTTGCGAATGTAACCGAAAGAGATAGGGCAAAAACTACAATCAGAAAGCTTAATTTCCTTAGACTCTTCATCTGTTCATGTTGATTATGATGACTTAACTCCGTTGTAACGAAAGTACTTAGTTGTTTTATTTTATCCAATACGACCGAAACATCCCGATCCGGTCAAAAGTGGTGCCTCCATTCAAAATCGGTACCTTTGCATTTTAATAAACATCAAAAAAATATGAAAGTTCAGGAAGCCAGATATGTAATGAGCAATTCTGACTACAGGAAATGTCCTGAGCCGATCATGCCGGAGTATGCGTTCATCGGCAGGTCCAATGTAGGCAAATCGTCACTGATCAATATGTTAACCGGAAAAAAAGCATTGGCAAAAACCTCGCAGCAACCGGGAAAAACGCAGCTGATCAATCATTTTATAATCAATAACCTGTGGTACCTGGTCGATTTACCAGGTTACGGATATGCGAAAGTCAGCAAAGTGGAGAGGGAAAAGTGGGAAAAAATGATCGACGATTATCTCTTTAACCGCGAAAACCTGATTTGCACATTTGTTCTGATCGACGTAAGGCATGCTGCATTAACCGCCGATCTCGAATTCATGGCCAGACTTGGTGAGGCCGGAATTCCGTTCCATATTATTTTTACCAAAGCCGATAAATTAAAGCCGGGGCAGGTCGCAAACCAGGTCGAAGCCTATAAAATGAAATTGACCGAGATCTGGGAGGAGGTACCGCCGACATTTGTTACTTCGGCAGAGAAAAACCAGGGAGCTGATCCCATTTTAGGAACAATAGATACTTATAACCAGTCGTTTCAAAAGACAAAGTAACTTGTTTACCGGATAATCTTTCCGTTATTTTGCGCAAAAACGAATTGGTAACTGCATCAAGATCATAACTAAAATAAACTAATACTAAGGAAGGATGAGTGATAAAGTAGAGTCGACCGGAATGGATTTGTTGAAGGAAATAGCAAATGTTTCAGGTAAAGGCGGGTTGTTCCGCATTCTAAAACCAAGCCGTGCGGGTGTAATCGTAGAAAGTCTGGACGAAAAGCACGAAAAAACTTTGATAGGACCAACTGCCCGCGTTTCCGTTTTGAAAGATGTTTCCATTTTCACGGATGGCGAAAAAGAATCCGTTCCTCTGGAGGACGTATTCCTTACAATACGCGAATTGCACGGAGAACAGGTTGACCTGCAAACTAAAACAGCATCTGATAAAGAACTGATTGAATTTCTTGTCAAAATCCTGCCTGATTTCGACAGATCGAAGGTTTACGTATCCGATATCAAGAAGATTATTGCATGGTACAACATCCTTTCGAAATATGTTCCCGAGATTTTTGTTGTAAATGCAGAGGCAACGGAAGAAGCTGAAGTACCGGCGGCAGAAGAAGTTGAAGAACCTAAAGAGGCTGCTGCTAAAAAGTCTTCGAAAAAAGAAAAAAGCGACGCTTAATCAGCATTGTAATGCATATTCAAAACCCTGTCTACCCGGCAGGGTTTTACTTTTTTTAAGTGCCAGAGCAAATCTATGAACAATCTTTCCAGCTACATTGATCACACATTGCTAAGTCCGGTTGCAAGCGAAACGGACATCCGGAAAATTTGTGAAGAAGCATGGATACATGAGTTTAAAGCAATCTGCATTGCGCCCACTTATGTGCCATATGCAGTTGAAATGATGGAATTTTGCCCGGTAAAAATTGAGATTGCGACAGTCATTGGTTTCCCGCTCGGCTATGCAACTACTAATACCAAAATCGCGGAAACGCAGCACGCATTGGCAAATGGCGCTACCGAGCTGGATGTGGTAATGAACATTTCGCAATTCAAATCCATGGCATACATGAGTGTGAGAGAAGAATTGCAACAATTGGCGGCGATTTCCCGCAGCAATAATGCATTGCTGAAAGTAATTATCGAAACAGCTTATCTCGATTCTTTCGAGCTTTATACTGCCTGCGAAATCTGCGCCGAAGCCGGTGCAGATTTCGTAAAAACGTCAACAGGATTTGCTCCGAAAGGCGCCGAAGTAGAAATAGTCAGAAAAATGCGCTCCATTCTTCCATCAAATGTGAAGATTAAAGCGTCCGGCGGAATACGCGATTATGAGCAAGCCATGGCAATGATCGACGCCGGAGCTGACAGGATCGGTACTTCCGCGGGAATCGCCCTTGTCGGCCGGGCATGAAACCACGTGTTTTGTTAGTAAGTACTGTCCATCCCGCAACAGATCCGCGAATCTTTTACAAAATAGCATCTTCAATATCAGCCGACTATGAGGTCTTTTGTGTATTACCACGCGCAAATGAAACAGTTAACCATCCATTCAGGAATATCTCACTTCCCTATTTCCGCAGATTAGTCTGGAGGCTGTTTGTTTCGCATCCCGTGATGCTCTGGAAATGTCTCCGCTTGAAACCTGACGTAGTTCACATTTTCGTCCCTGAACTGATTCCCGCCGCATTATTATTCCAATTCAGAGGTGCGAAGATTGTTTACGAAGTCCAGGAGAATCTGTTTAAAAAGTTTAGTATCAAGCGTTTCAACAATGCGTTCTTCTTTCAGTATTTCTTCAAACTTTTTGACAGCACTGCCAGAAAAAGATTCAATTGCATTTTCACTGATGAAGCGTATCTAACTGAGTATCGGATCCTCAGTAAGCCGTATGCGATCGTACGTAATTTCGTTTCGGTCCCTTTTATTGACGCAATTCCCGACCAGAAAGGCAATCCCCAGGCCCGATATGAATTCTTTTATGCGGGCGTTATCTCATTGGAACGATGTTTTGATGTATTGCTGGAAGCATTGTATTTATTAAACCAGACCTACCCCGAATTCCATGTCCACCTGTTCGGCCCGATACGTGTCGATCTGAACAAATGGAAGGAGAACCCACATTATCTGTCTGTTTGTGAACGCATCACCTTGTATGGCTACCGGGACCAGAAATTTGCATTCAGCCACGCAAGGAGATGTATTGCCGGAATTGCATTACTGAAACCAGTTGCTGATTATCAGGAATCCTACACAACCAAATTGTTTGATTATATGTCCCTGAATTTACCGGTTATCACATCCGACTTCCCGCTTTACCGGCAAGTTGTGGAACATTCGCATTGTGGCTTTTGTATTTCACCTTACAATGCCCAAACATTGTGTGAAAAGTTTGTCTGGTTAATTGAAAATCCGGAGGACCGGAAACGGATGGGACGTAATGGCAGAAAAGCAATTATTGATACTTACAATTGGGCCCGGGAAGAACTCACACTTTTTTCATTTTACAAAAACTTGTTAAAGCATTGAAAGTGAATTCAAAAGACTGCCATTTAAGTATAATTTTATAACTTTAGTATTGAATTGTTCAAATATTTAGTGCTATGATTTCTATGAAATATTTAACTTTCGGAATCAAAAAGAATCGTAGCTTGCGAAGTCAACTTCTCAATCATGTATATTAATACGGTAAGTCATTATTTACCAAGCGAAGTTATTGGTAATGAATATTTTACAAATATTAACAATCTGTCCAATGAGTGGATTGTAGAAAGAACAGGAATTTCAGAAAGAAGAAAGGCATCACCGGAAGAAAATACTTCCACCATGGCAGTAAAAGCGGTCGAAACCTTACTTGAAAGCATCCCTTACAGCAAAAATGAGATCGATTTGATCATAGGTGCAACTTATACGCCCTACGATACCATAGTCACACTGGCCCACGCGGTCCAGTATCAGCTACAGATTCCGGACATTCCGGTTGTAAGCATTTCATCCGCCTGCTCATCCCTTTTGAATGCCATTGAAATTGTGGAAGGTTACTTCGCAATGGGAAAAGCGTCGAAAGCGTTGGTGGTCGTCTCGGACCACAATACGGCCTATTACAATGAAATGGATACGGTTTCTGGTCACCTCTGGGGCGATGGCGCCTCTGCCATGCTCATTTCAAAAGAGCGGCAAACCGAGTCTGACATGGAGATCAAGAAACTCATTACAGGCGGTGCAGCGACAAGCGGAAAAGCGACGGAAGCAGTTGTATTACGACCGAATGACCGGGGAGTGATCATGCCTTACGGCCGGGATGTATTTCAAAATGCGTGCGTGTATATGCCAAAAGTAAGCCAGCAGGTGTTACAGGCATGCGGCTTAACGATCAGTGATCTTGACTACTTGATCCCGCATCAGGCGAATCACCGCATCAGCTTGAATGTAATCAATACGCTTGGAATTTCAGCGGAAAAACTGATATCAAACATCCAGTATCTTGGTAATACGGGCTGTGCTGGTTGCGCGATTGCACTTTCAGAGAATAAGGATAAGTTTAAAAAAGGCGACAATATTGTTATCACCGTTTTCGGAGGCGGCTATTCCTACGGGGCAATGCTGGTAACGATTTAAGTTATACCAACAAAAAAGTAAAAGCGGCTGACGTGATATCAGCCGCTTTTACTTTTTTATAAGATCTATTTAGTTTACTTCCGGTTCCGCGAACATCGCCGGTCTCCACACATTGTTTTCCGGGTTTATATCAGGTAAACGACGTTCCGGGTCGATGGTAACAGCACGAATCGGTTGCTGCGTAGCCGCTTTGAAGGTCCATGAACCTCCACGCTGCCAGATTTCAACGGGCAATTCAACACGTGTCTTTTTCCCACTCACTTCTTCGATATCGATCTGCGCCGGCATTGCCCACTGATCCAGGTTCTCAATCGTTATAAATGAGCCTTTTTGAGGGTTTTGCTCTACGTAGCTTACATCTTTTACACCCTGGTCCAGTTTGTAGTTTTCAAAAAACCAGCCTTTCCAGAACCAGCCAAGATCCTCACCAGCTGCATCCTCCATGGTACGGAAGAAATCGTATGGTGTCGGATGCTTAAATGCCCAGCGCTGCACATACAGTTTAAATGCATAGTCAAACCGTTCTTTGCCCAATACCTGCTCGCGCAGCATTTTTAATCCCAAAGCCGGCTTATAATATGCTTCCCAACCGAGGTTAACTGCCTGAACTACATCCGGAATGGTCATAATCGGATCTGCTTTCGGGCGGAAGATGATCGGAGCCAGCCTGTGCAGGTCGTTCATCTGGGTCGTTTTATATTCCCCATTATTGAAATTATCTGCCGAGAGAAAATTAATGAACGTGTTGAAACCCTCGTCCATCCATGCATATTTCCGTTCATTATTGCCAACGATCATCGGAAACCAGTTGTGCCCGAATTCATGATCGGTCACACCCCACAAATCGTCTTTCCGGCTCTTACTGCTGCAAAATACGATTCCGGGATACTCCATTCCACCCACGATCCCAGCGACATTGGTAGCAACCGGATACGTATATTCGTGTACATATTGCGAATAAAATTCGATGCAACCTTTTACATATTCAGTAGATCTTCCCCAGCCGTCCAGTCCGCCATCTTCCGCCGGATAAGCCGACTGTGCCAATGCGGTTTTCCCTTTAGGCAGGTTCATACGTGCCGCGTCCCAGACAAACGCTTTGGAAGTTGCCCAGGCAATATCACGCGCCTGCAGGCAACGGAAACGCCAGGTGAGAGTACCTGATTGTTTTGGACGGGTCGATGGATTCGTTACCTCTTCTGCGCTACGGATCATTACAGTCTGATCGCTTTTCGCTGCATCGGCAAGCCGCTTTCTTTGTTCCGCCGTCAATACTTCGGCGGGATTCAGCAATTCTCCCGAGCCCACAACGATATGGTCCCAGGGAACAGTAACATTGTACTCGAAGTCACCATATTCGAGGTAAAACTCGCCTGCTCCCAAATAAGGCAGTAGATTCCAGCCTTCTATGTCATCAAAAACAGCGACCCGCGGGTACCATTGAGCCATTTCATACACAATCCCATTCTTGGTCTCCAGCGTTCCCATCCGATCCGATCCGTACTCAGGAATTTTGAATGAATACGCAATCTTTATTTTGATCACATCTCCATTTGCCTTTACCGGAGTCGCAAGACGGATCTGCATACGTGTGTCTGTGACCTTATATTCAGCCTCTACAAACTTGTCTTTTCCCTGCTGGATCGTCACCGATCGGAGTGAATCCCCGCCTGAGAATCCCGTATTACCGAACCGTCCGCCGGTAACCGGTGTAGTTTTTCCTCCGCGTGACTGATCATTAAATGCATTCTGGTCCAGCTGCAGCCAGATGAACTGAAGATTTTCCGGGCTATTATTTTTGTAGGTCAATTCGACGTCGCCACTCACAATGCCTTTCGCCTCGTCCAAATTCACATTAATCTTATAATCGGCCCGGTTTTGCCAATATTTGGGTCCCGGAGCCCCACCACCTGTCCGATATTCGTTCCCCGGCTGAAAGTTAAACAATGGATGAAAAAGGACGTGCGCATCATATGCCCCCTTGCCTGCCTCCTGCGCAACGGTAGTGAAAAAGCTCAGGCTGCTCCATGCCAGCATACCCAAACGGAATATTGAAATTTTCATTCTGTACATTAAAAATGGAAAATATAGGATTGTAAACGAGCAATATACACCTTTTAGCCTTTTTCAAAATAAAAAGTTTAACTTTTGGCGGGGAAAATACCCCTGGTGTAAACCAGTGCCATTTTATTAAAACATGCCGAAAAGACTCACCGCGGACGCTTATATCGATGGAATTCTGAACGGTGACCGGGTCATGCTGAGCCGGGCGATAACCGTTATCGAGAGCCGTCTGCGCGGTGATAAAAAGCTTGCCAGCGCCATTCTTCAGGGTATTTTGCCTAAAACGGGAAATGCGCTGCGAATCGGGATCACGGGGGTGCCTGGTGTTGGTAAAAGTACTTTTATCGAGGCATTCGGTCAGTATCTCACATCGTTAGGCAAACACATCGCGGTGCTCGCGATCGATCCTTCCAGCCGGATATCAGGAGGCAGTATTTTGGGGGACAAAACGCGAATGGAAAACCTGGCGCACGATTCACGTGCCTACATCAGACCATCATCCACCGGATTGTCTTTGGGAGGAGTTGCCCGAAATACACGAAATGTCATGTTGTTATGCGAGGCGGCAGGATATGAAGTAATCCTGGTCGAAACTGTGGGTGTGGGGCAATCGGAAACGCTCGTGAAAGGCATGACCGATTTCTTTCTCCTGCTTATGCTGGCCGGTGCGGGAGATGAACTTCAGGGGATCAAAAAAGGCATTATGGAAATGGTGGATGCGATTGCAATCAATAAGGCGGACGGTGTCAATGAGTTGCTTGCGAATCAAGCCGTATCCGACTATCAGAGCGCATTACATCTGATGTCACATTCTACCTCGGGTTTTACAGCCCGGGTTTTGTCTTGTTCTGCATTGGAGCGCCGCGGCATGGATACCATTTGGGAAACGATCGAAGAATATGTTAAGCTCACCAATAGTAACGGATTCTTTGTCAAAAACCGGCAGTCACAAAACATGGATCAGTTGCACAGTTCCATTCAGCAGGCATTGCAGGATCGCTTTTACGAAAACAACGCTGTAAAATCACGCCTTTTATCGTTGGAAAAAATGGTAAGCGAGGGAAATGAGCTTCCTGTTAACGCCGCAGAACATTTGATCGATTTGTATCTGAATAGCCAAACTTCATTAGACAAATCATAAATATTTCAGTAAAAAGCATTTTTGAACTAAGTTTGAGCGTTAAATGTAACGTGTACTAACAGAACAATTTTACTCAATACTATGAAAATCAACTTTGCCCTCACCAAACTCTCCTTTCTTGCATTTCTGATCATGGCCGTCGCGACTCAGGCCTGTAAAGATGATGACGAACCAGATCCAGGGACAGAGGATAAAAACCCAATTGTTGGTACCTGGCAATTGACTGCGTTCACTCCTGAAACAGCAGGTACGGTTATTCCTGCGCTCGATTTTATCAAAACCGTCGCGCCCTGCATATTGGACCTAAAATTGACATTTAATGCAAATAACACGGTAACAACTGCCGGTTGTCCGGCTGCGGTTACTGCAATAAGTCCTTTCGTTCCGGTAGGCACGGATGCAAAATGGAAAGTAAATGGCGACAAGCTTACATTATCGACAGCTACGGCCAGCCAGGAATTCAAGATTACGCAGACAGATGCAAACCTGACAGTGGTTGTGAATACGAATACCGACACCACAAAGCCACCAGTCAATGTCCTTTTGCAATTCAAAAGAGTTTAAGCGATATTATCATTAACAAACGAGCCCCGCTAATCTGGCGGGGCTCGTTTGTTTTATCCACTGGTGTGATCACATACGATCACCCATTTACCTTTGATCTTCTTCCATAATAAGGTGTAATGGCCTTCCAGGTCGCCTTTTTCAGGCCGCGTCAGGTGAAACTTGCCCACTACAAAAGCAACGCCCGGGCCAGGGAAGGAAAAGTTAATGTAAGTGAATTTCAGCTTCCCCATTGTGGCGCGGTCCGGATATCGTTTCAGATAGCCTTTATAAGTTGCATTATAGCCGTAAGTAACGCCTGTTTTTCCTACAAACATCAGCGAGTCGGATTCCCAGTAACCGTTCATGAACGACCTGATATTTCCAGTGTTCCAGTCGGTGACCTGGCGGTTCAGAATAGCCAGAACATCCTTTTTATCCTGCGCAGACTGTGCATGCCCCATTGCCGTTGAAGCCATCACGAATGCAATGAAAAGCCAGTTTCTCATATTTTTTTTGGATTTTTGTAAATGTAAAAAAACCATATGAGCAAAATTGATAATCTTTTTAAAAAGATGGACCGTCAGAAATATCCATTTATAGACGGCCTGTATTATCTGTTCATCATCGTTTTTCTTCTCATTTTGTTCTTATTATTTGCCTGACCTGGTGGATCCGTATCTATTTATTTTAAATCCCAAATCGGGCACTTCCATCGGGAAACGGATCGAAACGGTGGAAAAGACTATCCATGTTTTTGCCAAAAAATACCACAGTTCTGCAAAAATCCTTTTCACCGAGGAAAGATCACACGCTACGGAACTTGTTAAATCCAATCTTACTCAGGGAAACTGGAAGGCGATTGTGGCGGTCGGAGGCGATGGTACCGTCAACGAAATCGCACAGGCACTTGTAGGATCGGATACGCCAATCGGAATTTTGCCGCTGGGTTCAGGAAACGGGCTCGCGCGCCATCTGGGCATTCCGCTCACGTTGGAATCTTCCCTCGAAAAGCTGTTTGATGGAATCCCGATTACGATAGACAGCGCACAACTCAACGACATCCCGTTTTTCTGCACGGCCGGAATGGGCTTTGATGCCTATGTGGGTTATTTGTTTAGCCAGCAAAAGGAACGCGGGCTGGCAACTTATGTCAATGTTTCATTTAAATCATACTGGAGTTACGTGCCGCAAAAAATGCTCGTAAACGGAGAGCAGACTAATGCGTTTTCTCTTTCCTTCGCAAATGCCGGCCAATTTGGCAACAATGCCTGGATTGCACCACACGCCAATTTGCAGGATGGTTTTCTGGATGTTTGTACCATTAGTCCGTTTCCGAAATGGTACGGAACATCGCTGGCATATCAGTTGTTCACGAGACAAATGCGGCCATCACGTTTTATCGATTATAAAAGTGTAAAAGAGGTAATAGTAGAAACGGAAAATCCGCCGCTGATCCATTACGATGGCGAACCGTTTCAAATGGATACCACTCATATTAAAGTTAAAGTGAAGCCGCAAAGTTTGCGGGTAGTAGTCTGAAAACCTTGTTCAAAGAATCTGATACGCTTTTTTATGTCTAAAAAGAACCACTCAGGAATTGTTTATTCTACAAATCCGGATTTCGAGTTTGACAGCTCGGATGATGAGCCAGAAACATTGACTCCTTCTCAGCAAGATCTGAGAATTTGGCTGGACCGTAAAGGAGGCGGCAAGGTAATTACATTGGTAAAAGGCTTCACCGGCACTAACACCGACCTGGAAGCATTAGGCAAACAATTGAAATCACTTTGCGGTACCGGCGGAACAGTGAAGGATCGGGAAGTCCAGATTCAGGGAGATCACCGGGACAAAGTGATTGCCTGGCTGGTTTCAAAAAACTATAAAGCAAAAAAAGCCGGAGGTTAGTCCGGCTTAAAGTACTTTGGTTGTATCGATTTCGGTGGGTGCAGGTATCGGTGGCGGAGGTGGCGCCAGATTCGTTCCGCGGCCACTTTCCAATACTTCCACGTTCGTTACAAAGTATTTTGTGTCGCCATTCCAGGGTAATGCGAAGAACTTTTCTTCGTAGGTGAGCGAAACCCGGTGACCGCTTTTTATTGCTTCTTCGAGTTTGGCAATCGCATCTTTGTTTTTTCCACTCACCGAAAACACCCATTCGGACGAGTTCATGGTACCATCTCCCTCGTAAAGCCCTCCCATTCGCAACTCGCCCTCATAGGTTTTGAACAAATAACCTTTGTTGCTGAGCCGGGTGACAAAACCTCCGCGTTTTCCTTCGCTGTAATAGCCGAAGGTCAGGTAGTACAGTATTCCGAATACAATGGCCAGAAAAATGGCGAATATGACCCATTTACGCATAACAGTATTTTCAGGTTTGTGAAAGAAACGAACTTCGGAAAACCGTTTGATTTTTCCTACTATTTTGCCCGTATTGCGATAACCGGATCCATTCTGGCTGCCAGCATCGCCGGGATGATCCCCGAAAGTATGCCGATAATGCACGAAACCCCCAGACCTAACAATACATTTCCGGGTGTCAGCAGGATTTCAAGTGACCCTAATTGCATAAAGGACAAAAGGTATACCAGGAATATCCCCACCAGCCCGCCAACCAGGCTTAGCATAACCGCTTCAAACAAAAACTGGAAAAGAATGGAATAGTTTTTTGCTCCCAACGATTTTTGAATGCCGATGAGATTCGTGCGTTCCTTCACCGATACAAACATAATATTGGCGATCCCAAACCCACCGACGAGAATGGAAAAGCTGCCGATCACCCAGCCGGCCAGAGTGAGTACTGCAAACAAACCGGCAATGGCCTGGGCAGCAGCTTCGGGGCGGTTTAATGAGAAATTATTGCCGTCCCTTGGTTTAATGCCCCGTTTTGTGCGCATTAAACCCGTAATTTCTGCCTCAACTTCCTGCATTCCCTCATCGTCCGGCAATGCTTTCACCACGATATCAGCGCTCCTGCGACCGGATTGGAATAGTTTGGAAAAGGCTGAAAACGGAATAATACAGCTTTTGTCGGGGCTACCGCCGAAATTGACAAGGCTTTCCCCCTTTTTGACTTGCACGCCAACGATCGTAAACTTATTCCCCGCCAGCTTAAATTCCTTCCCGACAGGTTCCTGGCCCGGAAATAGTGATTCCGCAATGTCCGCACCTACTATCGCGACGTTCCTCGCATTGTTGGTTTCCAGCGGGATAAAGTACCTCCCGTACTGGATGGGGATATCGGATATCTGATTGTATTCGTAAGAAACACCCTGAACCTGTGCTTTAATGCTGTTTGAACCATTTTTCAGAGTCGTATTTCCTTTGAAATCCATGACCGCTACTGCGCTGGCATTCTCCATATTATCATAGAGAAATTTATATTCCGCATAGGTAGGTTCGGGCCACTGGAAATACTTCCACCATTGATACTCCCCTCCAAAACCCCACGGCCACTTCTGAACGTAGATCACTTTGTCCCCGATGAAGCTCAAACTCTCCTTAATACTGCGTTCGAGTGAATCTACAATGGTAAAAACGGCGACAATGGCGAAAATGCCGACTGTAACTCCCAGAAGAGATAAAATAGTACGGGTAATGTTGGATCTCAAAGCCTGCCAGGCAAACCGGAAACTCTCTAATACTTGGCGTAAAAACTTCATATGCTCCTCAGGATAAATGGAATCTAAAAGTTAGCAGTAATGTGTTTTGCTTTGAAATAAATTAGTATAAAAGGTAAGAAAAACAGCTCGATTTGATAAATTACAAAATATAAACAGATCACTCCTTATGTCGTTACGCTACCAGTATATCTTCTTTTTAAGCCTTTTAGCGGGTTTTTCTCATGCCCAAACGCCGGTGAAAGAATCAATCGGCTTCTACCAGTTTGAATCCGACGATCCGAATCAGAAACCGTTTTTCAGCGACCAGAAAGGTGTTATGGCCAAAAATGGGATTGTCGCTTCGGCACATCCGGCGGCGTCCCAGGTAGGTGTTGATATTCTGAAAATGGGTGGGAATGCGATTGATGCCGCGGTTGCCGTGCAGTTTGCATTGGCGGTTGTGCATCCTTCCGCCGGAAACATCGGCGGCGGCGGATTTCTTGTTTTAAGGGATAAAAACGGGAAAAGTCATAGCATCGATTTCAGGGAGAAAGGCCCCGGGAAAGCTTTTGCAGATATGTACCTCGACAAAGACGGAAACATTATGCCGAAGTCGAGCACGTTGGGAAGGTTGGCATCCGGAGTACCCGGCTCCGTGGACGGAATGGTTGAGGCACACAAAAAATTTGGTAGCCTGCCATGGAAACAACTTTTGCAGCCGGCGATCGACCTGGCAGAAAAAGGGGTAACGCTCACAGAACGAGAGGCACGCGGGCTCAATAATATAAAACAAGATCTCACCGCTCAGAATCCAGGCACAAAATACTTCCTGAACCCAACCGGTAAAGAATGGGCTACGGATGACCAGTTGGTCCAGAAAGATCTGGGAAAAGTGTTGCGCCGTATTCAGAAAAAAGGCCGGAATGGATTTTATGCCGGGAAAACGGCCCGAATACTTGTTAAAGACATCAATAAAAACGGGGAAGGAATTATCAGTAAAAAGGATCTTGCCGATTACCACGCACAATGGCGTGAAACGATTTCGGAAGATTACAAAGGGTACAAAGTCATTACCATGGCCCCGCCTTCGAGCGGAGGTATCGCATTGATCCAGTTGATGCGTCTGACGGAGCCATTTCCACTTCAAAAGTGGGGCTGGCATAGCGACTCTACCATTCAGGTGATGATCGAGGCCGAGCGCCGCGTATATGCCGACCGCGCCAAATTCCTGGGGGATCCTGATTTTGTGAAGGTGCCGAAAGAAACTTTGATGAGTAAGGATTACCTGAAAAACCGCTGGTCAGATTTCGATTGGAACAAAGCTACGGACAGCAAAAATATTCAGGGAGGCGTTTTCCCGGGTTATGAAAGTCTGGAAACCACTCACTTTTCGGTTGTGGACAAAGAAGGAAATGCGGTTTCGCTCACGACTACATTGAATGGCGGCTACGGGAGCCGGGTGGTGGTAAAAAAAGGCGGATTCTTTATGAACAATGAAATGGACGATTTCAGCGTGAAGGCGGGCGCACCCAATATGTATGGATTGATCGGAAACAAAGCAAATGCCGTGGCTCCCGGCAAACGGATGTTATCCTCGATGACGCCGACGATCATTGAGAAAAATGGAAAACTTTTGATGGTTGTGGGCACGCCCGGCGGATCGACCATCATTACGTCGGTTTACCAGACCATTCTCAATGTGCTGGAACATGGTATGACCATACAGCAATCGGTTAATGCATTGAAATTTCACCATCAATGGCTGCCGGATAAAACGACTTTTGAAACCAATGCATTTTCCGCGGGAGCTGTCAAAAAGTTGCAGGACAAAGGTTATATTCTTGAACAACAACGCAATACGATCGGCCGGATGGATTGCATACTGGTTCTGCCCGACGGCTCGCTGGAAGGTGGCTCCGATCCGCGGGGGGATGATACCAGCATTGGTTATTAATTAAAGATGCATTGATTCAGGATCGTGTGAGTTCCTGGATCAATTCTTTATGTTGGGGAAAAAGCATTTGTAGTTCCTCTCTTATCGCCATCTCAAAATCTTCAAAATCAAATCCGGGCGCTACTGTGCAGCCAACCAGCGAATAAGTACTTCCTGTCGCCGGCCGTGAACCAAACCACGCACCAGCAGGCACTACCGCCTGGAAAGTTTCTCCATGATCAGGATCTGCACCAAGTTTGATGACGCTCAATGCTCCATTTCCGGGATCGATCACAAAAATTTCCAGCGTATCTCCCGCATAGAAATGCCACATTTCGTCGGACTGGATTTTATGAAATGCTGAAAAATGCAGGTTTTCCATTAGGAAATAGATGCCGGTACTAAACGCTCTTTCTCCCACGAACCTGCCCGGAAGTGCATCTTTTTTAATCGTTTCCGCAGCCCGGTAGGTTTCTGCATAAAAACCTCCTTCCGGATGGGGTTGTAATTCATATTGATTGATCCAGTAAGATGCAGGCTTCATTTATAATCCGTTTGATAACTAGTAACGATTAATGTAAAAGGATTTTGGAAGATTCAAATACAGAAGTTACTTTTGATCAAAATTAATCATTACTAATCATAACTAATCACATGCAAAACCGGGTTAAAGTCGTCAATGAAGAAGTGTTATCCAATAATTGGTATACACTCCGCAAGTATACGTTCGATTATCAGCGTCAGGATGGCAGCTGGGAACGACAAAGCCGGGAGGCGTATGATCGCGGAAATGGTGCAACAATCCTTTTATATAGCACTGAAAAACAAACTGTTATACTAACCAGGCAATTCCGTCTCCCGACTTATACCAATGGAAATACGACCGGAATGCTGATTGAAGCTTGCGCGGGTTTGCTGGATAAAGACAATGCGGAAGATTGCATTAAACGGGAAACGGAAGAAGAAACGGGTTATCAGATCAAATCCGTCAAAAAGATTTTCGAAGCTTATATGTCACCTGGGTCAGTCACCGAAATACTGTATTTTTTCGTGGCCGAATATTCGGACGAAATGAAGATCGGCGATGGTGGTGGCTGCGAGACGGAGCAGGAAAATATTGAGGTAATGGAGATACCCTTTGACGAAGCTGTACAAATGATCGCAACCGGGGAGATAAAGGATGCCAAAACGATCATGCTCATCCAATATGCGCAGCTTCATGGATTGCTAACTCCAATCCTACAAACAACAATGTCACACTGATCTTGCGATTCGTGTGACATTGTTGTTATATCTGTTTAATTACGAAATCGGATCCGGCACCGGCGCAACTTCGGTATCAGCAGACGAAGTGCCTTTACTTCCTACAAACTTTTCGTACAGGTCTTTAAAAAATGCCTCTGCGTCAGGAAAACTGCTTTTTAGTGTGTCGGCACCTTTTGCTTTCAGTTCTTCGAAATATTCCGGGGCTTTATCGATGGCACCTTCGGCATCTGCTTTCAGATTATTCGCTTTTGATTTCAAATCTTCCAGAAGCTTCTCTCCTTCTTCGGTCTGAAGATATTTATGCGCGGCAACTCCGGCTGCGGCTCCAAGGATAAATGTGGCAAGGTGTTTCGAATTAATTCCCATGATTTCCAGTTGCTTATGTTTAAGTAAATTCCTTTGAACACTCCAACCTACTTCTGAAAAAATTGTGCCTGCACTAAACCTGACTCGTTGGCTAATTATTTAATTTCAAAAGCTGCCTGCATTCTGTAACTGATTTTGATCTTCTGATACTGAACGTCACTGTCCTGAACGGCATCTGCTGATTCCGCCTGTGCAAATGCGCGCACATTCGCTTTCGCAAACACAGGTTGCGGGAAATACAGATTCTCATCAAGTTCTTTTATTTCAAGCACTTTCCCAAGCTTTTGGTCCAACGAAGCGACAAGATATTCTGCTTTTACTTTCGCAGCTTTCAATGCGTCGATCTTCACCTGCTTTTTGAATTCTTCCTTTTTCGAATGATCTACCCGGGCTACATTCGCATACTGCACGCCTCTCGCCTCGATCTTGGAAAGAATGCCGTCAAGTTTATCGGGGCCGCTCACTTTAAGCTCGTATTGTTTGCTTTCCAGGAACGTGGCGGGCTTTTTCTTTTTATCATAATAATTCTGGTAGCCTCCCAGTCCGCTAACTGACAACGCGTCTTTTGCCAATCCCGCATCACTAATGGCTTTAAGCAACTGTTTTTCAAGCGTACTGATATTGACTTTGTTTTTCTGATTCTTTTCGTCCTCGAAATATTCTCTCAGCGAGATGGAGAAATAGATTTCGTCGGGTACAACTTCCATTTCTGCAAATCCGGCGACCTCGATATTCGGGGTGAGAAATGCCTGTTCTTTTACCTGAGAAAATGCGGGTACAGTTGCGAAAATGGCTAAAACAGAAGCGAACAAATGAGTGATTTTCATGACTTAATAAAAATTAAATGAATGTAATAATACTGCTGAGATCAATTCGACAATCGTTTCAACGAAAAATTAGATTGAGAAATTTATCAATGGTTTAATAACCGATAGAACCGCCCCAGCATCATATAGATGCATTCTGCTTTAAAATTCCATAAAAAAAAGCGAAAGATTTTGCTAAGTAGTTGCTAATCTTTCGCTTTGGTATTTCCAGACAGTTCAGTATCAGGTGAAGTTCTGATAAATAGAATCCATGATCCGCACAAAATGCTGGTAGTCCGAATCGCTCAGGCTGCCCCAGCCTTTTCTTCGGATATCCGCAACGATCGGAAAAGCCTGATTGTAGGTTGATTCCCCGATTTGGGTAAGAAAAAGATTGAATTTTCGACGGTCCCCAGCTGCTGCCGCCCGTTTCACCAGGCCTTTTTTTTCAAGCAGATCAATAATGCGGGTTACCGTTGGCGGATCTTTGAACGTCATTTCGGCAAGTTCATTCTGACTGATTCCCTGTTTCCTGAAAATGTGATCGATCAGCACCCATTGGTCAACGGTAAGATCAAAACCTGCTTCCGTCAATTGTTTTTGCAAAGCGTTACGAATCTTTTTTATAGTCGTGTCTATCTTAAAAAAATAGGCACGATGGTCGGAATGATGTGTCATGTGGAGTACGTTTGAAAAGTGAGCGGTCAATTCGGTATTCCAATATAAGGCTGTCCAACTATTCGTCTACTAACAATTGGGACAAACTTATTCGCATTAATTCACACGACGTGGTGGGATTTTCAGTACCCGGCCTCAACAGTAGATGCGCCTAATGTGGCCTTTTCAGCGTATGAGCGCACCGGTTATCTCCATTATTACTGCGACCTACAACAGAAGTAATATCTTGGTTTTTTCAATCCAATCGGTATTGCGTCAGACTTTTTCAAACTGGGAGCTGATCGTGATCGGGGATCATTGCACCGATGATACCGTAAGTGTCGTTGAGGATTTTGGTGACCCGAGAATCACTTTTATCAATCTTGAAAAAAATTTTGGCGAGCAATCAGGACCTAATAATGTGGGATTGAAACAGGCGAAAGGAACGTATATCGCTTTCCTAAATCACGACGATCTCTGGTTTCCGGATCACCTGGAAACAGCTCTTGAAACGCTGAAAACAAGTCGGGCCGATCTCGTTCTCGCTGCCGGATTTATCGACCATCAGCATGAAACCCATTTGTCGTCCCTGAGCGGAGTAGTATCCGAAAAGCATGGTTATCATCCGTCACGTGTTTTTGTTCCAGCTTCTAACTGGTTGTTCCGCAGAGAATTAATCGACGAAATTGGCCTTTGGCGAAAAGCCTCGGACTTGTACCTTGTTCCGTCACACGATTGGTTGAGGCGTGTTTACGATGCAGGTAAATCCATTGTACCGACCAGGCAGTTTACTGTGATCGCAGTCCCGTCGAGTTCACGAAACAATGCATATAAAACACGGCAGTCCGATGAAAATCACTACTATGCCGATCAGCTTGCTAAAAATCCGAATTTCCGTGAGCAAATGCTGACAAAAAGCCTTTACAGTTGTTTTGAACATCTGTATTATGATGAGAACACCTACTACTGGCGCTTTTTTACAAAAAAACTCAAAACCATATTTATAAAACTCGGCTTGAATACCATCGAATTTCACTTTATGCGGAAGTTCGGAAAGGGTGGCGTTTTACGAAGTTATCGTAAAAAAAGAGGTTTAGAAATCAGTTAGTTCCTTTACAAATCACTCGTTATGTTAGAAACTCAAAAATGGACTGTCGCCAACTCCATTAAAGACTCAAAAAGTATTACGGCTCAATGGAGCCTGACCAATTTCGCACTGATTGATGGTGTATCGGTTAAAGAAGTGAAGAATGTGCTTAAAAATAACGGACATCTTACCGAGATATATCGTCAGGATTGGGAGTTAGACGATCTGCCGGTTGGGCAAATTTTTCAGGTTTCGCTCAACCCGAATGGGATTTCTGCCTGGCACGCGCATGAGATCACGACCGATCGGATTTTTGTAAATACAGGATCCATTAAGGTGGTACTCTACGATGCGCGAGAAGATTCTTCGACCTATGGAATGGTCAACGAGTTCAGGTGCGGTGCATTAAGACCGATGCTGATCATTGTCCCTCCGAAAGTTTGGCACGGCGTTCAGAATTATACGAGCGAACCGGCTGCATTACTTAATATTGTAGACAAAGCATATCAATACGACGATCCGGACCATTGGAGAATACCTCTGGATTCGCCGGAAATTCCGTACAAGTTTTCTTGATTTAAATTGAATAGCTAACAAATTGGCCGACGAGGGTTCAGATCGTTTTGAAAATTCCGTTTTTAAAAGCATCCGATGGAATTTGATTCTGTCTTTTGCGGGGCAACTTGCAAACATCGGTATCACATTGATTCTGAGCCGCCTGCTAAATCCTGACGATTTTGGAATGCTGGCAGCGGCACTTGCATTAGTAGTACTGATTGAAGTGTTCGGGTCGCTGAGTAGTGCTTCTGCGCTCACTCAGCGACAAAATCCTTCCGACCAATTTTATTCCGCCGTCTTGGTTGTCACGGGGTGTTCAGCTTTACTAATGATGCTGATCATCTGGTGTTTATCTCCCTACCTCGCGAATTTTTATCAGAGGCCAGATCTTGCAAAAGTTTTTTTTCTATTAAGCCTGTCCATTCCCTTTCAATTTCTGGAAACATTTCCATTATCCGAGTTGCAGCGGCGTTTGGCATTTGATAAAATTGCTTTCACTTCCTTTTTTGGCATTGTCCTCGCTGGCGGAATATCACTTTACATGGCTGCCGAAGGTTATGGCTGGATGGCGCTGGTGGTTCGGCTATTTTTGTTACAGGCAATCCGGACAGTCTGGTTCTGCATGATTGCGTGGCCAAAGTTCGCGTTTAAGCCCCGTTTGCAGGAAATGAGAGACTTGCTGCATTTTGGGGTACCGCAGTCATTAGCTCAATTCATGCTTGTATTCGGCAGACGGATTGATGATATTTTGATTGGCAAATGGATGGGTACCAGCGTACTAGGCATTTATAGTCTCGCATATAGCCTGTATATGTGGCCCGTTTCGAACATTAAAGGCAGAATTTCTCAGGTTATTTTCGCAGCCATGTCCAAGGTTCAAACGGACGCTGCGGCAATGGGATCGTACTACCTGAAAACCGTTTCACTCACAACACTCATAGGTTTTCCGGTAATCATCGGTTTTGCCTCCGTTTGTGATTTGGCGGTTCCCGTGATTATGGGTGAAAAATGGATATCGGCAGTTCCGGTTCTGCGCATTTTGGGAATTGCATCTTTATTTGAAATCTGCGTGTTTCCGGGAGCCATTTACCAGGCAACCGCGCGCACGCGCACCTACCTGAAAATGACCCTTATCACACGCATCGTCGCTGTCGCTGGGATTCTAGTCGGGCTGAACTTTGGCCTGCAAGGCGTTTCATTCAGCATTGTTGCCAGTAGCTTTGCCAGTTTTTTTATCTACAACTACTTCATTAACAAACTCATACCCGTGACCAATCTGGATGTGTTCAAAGTTATGGGCAAAAGCAGCATATCCAGTATGGTTATGCTGGCTGCCATTCTAGCATTCCGGCTTTTATCGGGCAATCATTTTTCAGCCGTTTCCGAACTGACCGTTTCATTACTAGTCGGCATTACAACCTACGGGATATTGATCTTAAAATTTCATCCCGAAGTATTGGGCAAGAACCGGTTCAGCACTATGCTGAATTCCGGGCCGCATTGATAATACCAAACATCGCTCTCATAATCAACTGATTATACGTCTCCACATCGACTGGCAGCGTTGCCGGATCGGACGCCAGCATTTGCAATGCATACTGTTGAATGGTAATCAAAGGCAATACAATCCGTTCACGGGTTTTAATGGAAACTTTGGTGACGTTATTGCTGTCAAGCAACTCTTTTTGTCCCGATACTTCGAGCAACAAATCACGCGTCAGTACAAACTCATTGTACATTTTGTCCCAAAACTCTGTATAATCTTCCTCCTCGCGAAGGTATTTTGTCGCGGGGAAAAATGCTTTCGACAGCGATTGCATCGAGTTTTCGATGAGGGTACGGAAGAAAAGCGATCGTTTATATAAATGTTGGATCGTCTCCATTTTACCATTGTCAGCCAGCTGCTGAATGGCAGAACCGAAACCGTAAAACCCTGGCACATTCTGTTTCATTTGTGCCCACGAGCCTACAAATGGAATAGCCCGCAAATCTTCGAATTTCAAACCTTCATCGTCGTTACCCCGTTTAGTCGGCCGACTTCCGATATTCGTTTGTCCGTAAAAACGCAATGGTGTTTTCTTATCCAGATATTTCACAAACATCGGGTGGTTTTTGAGGTCGAGATAGGCATTATATGCACTTTCCGCCATTTCCTCAATCAGCACCTTATCGTCCGGACTGAGCTCATCTTCAACCCGGTTTCCACGGAATAAGTGGTTTTCCAAACCGGCTGTAAACAACCTTTCCAGGTTATACATTGCAGTCGTCACCGTTCCGTAATTCGAACTGATTGTCTGCCCCTGAACCGTTAACTGAATCTCTTTGTCTTCGATATCGGTTCCTAACGAAGAATAGAAATTATGGTTATTTCCACCCCCACGCGCCGGCGGACCTCCCCGTCCGTCGAAGAAAGTGACCTTTATTCCAAATTCTCTCGAAACTTTCGTCAATTCCTCTTTTGCCCGGTAAATAGACCAGTTTGCCCGAAGGTAGCCGCCATCTTTCGTACCATCCGAAAACCCAACCATAATGGTCTGATGGTTTTCCCGATTCTGCAAATGCGAATGGTAATACTCATTTTCGTACAAGCTGCGCATAATTTCCGGCGCATTTGCAAGGTCATCCACGGTCTCAAATAGCGGGACAACATCCAATGCAAGTTTCCCGTCTTCGTCGGCGATCAGGTTCTTGGCAAGTGCCACTACCTGCATTACATTCAATGCAGACGTATTATTGCTGATCACATACCGGTGCGCGCCTTTTTCGCCATTATTAGCCTGGATGGTTTTAATGGCGCGGATCGATCCCAGAATGTCTTTGGTCAGTTCATCTTCATAATCTTCGTCGCGTAATGGAATATTCAGCGAAAGCAGCAGCTCGATTTTCTTAGCCTCGTCCCAGCTTTCATAATCACTGTATTTGAGCAACGGAACCTTCTTTTCCAGACGTCTCAATATATCTTCCCAGGCTTTAGCATGTTTCCGGCTATCCTGGCGCACATCCAGACTGGCGAAAAAGAATCCGAAGAGGTTAAGTTTCAGGATAAAATTATCAAGCAGCTCCACAAAAAGTCCCTGATGTTTGGTTACCAGCACTTCTCGGGCTTTCAATAATTCATCAATCAACTCTCCTGCATTGGCATAACCTTCTTCGAAAGGTCCGAAGATGGTGCTGTTCATTTTTTTCTCTGCGAGCGAAATCGCCTCGTCTACGCCTTTGAATGTCAACCTGCGTTTCAACTGACGCAGATCGCGGTAATATCCTCTCAAAAGCGTTTCCCGCAATCTCGCAGCAACCTGCAGGGTCGTTTCCGGATTTACGAAAGGATTTCCGTCACGGTCACCTCCCGGCCAGAAACCAAGTCTGAAAACATTTGGATATGGCCAGTCATGAACGCTCATTCCCAAGCCGTTTATCAACTTTTCAAGAATGGCCGGAATGGCATCGTAATATACATTTTCGAGAAACCAGCAGAGGCTGACAGCTTCATCGAAAGGCGTTGGTTTTTCGTGATTAATGAATGCAGTTTTACCGAGTTGCAGCAATAGCTGGTTTACTTCGGTAAAATCATTGATCTTGATCGCATCTTCCAGGTCATTGATAATCCCTAAAACCTTACCTGAATAAAACTGTGTCGGGTGAGCGGTGAGCACGATCCGGACGCTGTAATCTTCCAGTTTAGTCAAAAGCTTTTTCTTCAGATCATCATTATCCAGCCTGTCTGTTAAATAAGTCACCGAGCCCTTTCCTGTAAGCTCATGCGTTTGATCAAATGCGGCATCTTCTACCGAATCGAACAAAACTACCTGTCTTTCAATATATTGGATAAAAGCAAAAAGGAGATCCGCCCGTTCCTTGGGAGTAGCGGTTTCCAGGAGTTCAGTAAAAAAATGCTCGATGATCTCCTTCGGCGACTTTCCTTCCTGAAATCCGGTCTCACTTTGTTGTGTAAGAATAGGTAATAACGAGCCAGTCTGAAAAATCCCCCGGTATGGCAAACTCAGGAAAAGACTGTTGAATATATTGTACTTCGTTACAACTGCGTCCTGGAAACTGTTATTCATATACAACTGACGAAATTATATTTTGAGATATGCAAGGCTGACAAATATAGCCCTAAAAAATGGCTTTCAGGCTTTGGGATGTGCCTGCTGGTGTGTTTTTTTAAGCTTTTCGATGGAGTTATGCGTGTATATCTGAGTCGCTGCAAGGTTTGCGTGACCCAGTAATTCTTTAATCGCATTGAGGTCCGCGCCGCGGTTTAGCAAATGCGTGGCGTAAGTATGGCGGAGCACGTGCGGGCTTTTTTGGGAAAGCGTTGTAACCGCAGTGAGATATTTTTTTACAATGCGCTGAATGAAAACCGGATAAGCTGCTTTACCCGAATCCGTAATAATAAGACAATCCGTATCTTCTTCCGGCGAGCGCAATTGCAGGTATTTTTTTAGAAGAAGTACCAAAGACGTAGAAATGGGTACAATGCGTTCTTTGGACCGTTTTCCAAAAACGCGGATCGTCCGGCCAGACAGATCAATATTTTTGAGTTCAAGGTCGATTAATTCGGCTAAACGGATTCCGGTGCCATACAGTAATTCCAGAATGAGCCTGTCGCGGACACCCGGAAAGTCCTCGGTGAACATTTCTTCCCCAAAAAGCATTTCCATGGATTTTTCTTCCACAAATGCCGGAAGCTTTTTCCGGGTTTTTAATGCAGACAGAATCTTGGTCGGATCTTTATCGATCTGTTTTTTTCTTCTCAAAAACCCATAAAATGCACGGAGCGTTGCGATTTTTCGATTGATCGAAGAGGGGTTCAATCCTTCTTCCATCAGACTCACGATCCAGGATCGCAGCATGGGAGACTGCGCCGTTTCAGGGTTACTCAGTTCATACTGAACCAGAAGATATTTTTGAAACTGGTCAAGATCGGTCTCATAAGACTTGACCGTATGGACGCTGGCGCGCTTTTCAAATTTCAAAAATTCCAGAAATGTGGTTATCATCATTCTAACATACAAAAAAGAGCCGTCTAACACAAGACAGCTCTTTTTTGCAAAATTGCGGATACGATGATCCTATATTTTTCTTTCAGAAAACAATTCGAGAGAACTAGTCTTCTAAATGACCGTACGTTTTTTCCTTGTAAACTGCACGCAAAACTTCGAAACGACGTCTTACAGATGGTTTTTCAAAAGCTGTACGCGCACGTAGCTGGCGCATTGTACCAGTTCTTTCAAATTTTTTCTTGTAACGTTTTAAAGCGCGGTCGATCGATTCGTTGTCTTTGATGTTAATAATAAGCATGCTTGATAGTTATAATGTTCTTTGAACTGATTTCTGAAAAATAGGACTGCAAAGAAAAGATATATCTGACAGAAAATCAAGAAATAAGTCTTCAAATTTAGGTTATTTTTGCAATCATTGCGATGACAAGAACGCCATAGACCGATTTAAATGCTTATATGAGTACGCGACTGGGGATAATTGATCTGGGAACAAATACCTTTCATCTGTTGATCGTTGAAAAACAGGGCAGTGACTTCACCACATTATTTCACGAAAGCAGGCCGGCGCGAATCGGGTTGGGCGGGATCAATAAGAAACTTATTACGGCGGAAGCGACCGAACGGGCAATTGATGTATTGCTATTCTTTCGTGAAAAACTGAACTCTTACGAAATTTCATCAGACAACACCTTTGCATTTGGGACCAGTGCAATCCGGAATGCTGACAATCAGGCTGCATTCTGCGAAGAAGTTTTGACCAAAACCGGTATTCAGATCAATGTGATTGACGGCAATCGCGAAGCTGAGTACATTTATTACGGCGTTCGCAGAGCTGCCGATCTGGGAGATTCGAATTCACTGATCATGGATATCGGCGGCGGGAGTGTTGAGTTTATCATTGGAAACAAATCACAGATTTTCTGGAAGCAAAGTTTTGAAATCGGCGGCCAGCGGCTGATGGAAAAATTCATGCGTAAAGATCCGCTATCCCAGGCCGATCGAAAAAATCTATATAACTATTTCGAGGAAAACCTGATTCCGCTCTGGAATGCAGTTCATCAGTACGCTCCAGTAAAACTTGTCGGTTCATCAGGCACATTTGACACATTGGTAGACATTGATTTTCACCACAGAACAAAGAGCTGGCCTTCCAAAAACCAGACTGATTTCGATCTTCCGATCGATGAATTTTACCGGACTTATGCACTTGTTCTTTCCGCAAACCACGATGAGCGAATGCGTATTCCCGGAATGATCGAGTTGCGCGTAGATATGATCGTTGTCGCGGTTTGCCTTATCGATTACGTACTCAAAAGTTTTGGGATCAAACAGATACAGGTTTCCAGCTATGCTTTGAAAGAGGGCGTACTGGCACAATTACTAGCCCGATAATTCGCTTTTCTTATTAAATTACTTCGTTATTCTCTATTCAGTTTCATCCATTACATTCTTAACATCCAAAAAAGGTTTATGAGATTATTCCGCTACCTCCTTCTAACGGGATTGGCCATGATGTGCATGAATAATGCGCAAGCACAAAAGAAAAAAAAGAAAGAAAAACAGGAAGATGTAAAGATTGACAAGGCAGTTGACGCGATGGCTACTGCTGTAAAAGACAAGCTGAAAGACGACAGAAAGAAAGGCCCCAAAGCCTTCAAAGATCTGATTGATACTAGCGCCGTTAGTCAGAAAGGTATGATTTCCGTCCATAAAATGGATGATAAATGGTATTTCGAGATTCCCGATTCGTTACTTGGCCTGGATATCATGGCCGTAACACGTTACTCCAAAACGGCGGCTGGCGGAGGGATTTTTGGTGGTGAAGAGGTAAACAGGCAAATGATCCGCTGGGAAAAGGGAATGGACGATAACCTTTTGCTGCGATCTGTAACCGTACTTGTCACCAGCCCGGATAGTACCAAACCGATTTTCCAGGCAGTAAAAAATTCCAGTTCCGATCCCATTATCGGTGTTTTTGACATTAAGGCTATCAAAAAAGCACCGGAAGCAAAAACATCTGTAATTGATGTTACCGATTTCTTTAATGCAGACAATCAGGTATTCTCGTTAAGTTCTGTGAGCAAGCAGCTGCTTAAATTGACTTCATTCAAAAAGGAAGCTTCTTACATTGAAAAGATCAAAAGTTATCCGATCAATACGGAAATAAGGACGGTAAAAACGTTCAGCGTTACCCCGCAGATGCTCACGACAACGCCGGTGCCGACAATTGGACAGTATCTTCCGTCCGGGCTGGATGCCGGAGTGGTAACTCTGGAAATGAATACATCGCTGATCTTGCTTCCAAAAAGCCCCATGCGGAAACGCATTTTCGACAGCCGGGTCGGCTATTTTGCAAATCAATATGCGATATTCAGTGAGGAGTCGCAGCGTTCCGACAATGAAGTGTTTGCGGTTAGATGGCGACTTGAACCCAAGCATGCAGAAGATGCAAAACGTCAGAAAAACGGTGAATTAATTGAGCCGAAAAAACCGATTATCTACTATATCGACCCGGCAACTCCCGAAAAATGGCGTAAATATCTGAAAGCAGGGGTAGACGACTGGCAGGTTGCATTTGAAAAAGCAGGCTGGAAAAACGCGATCCGCGGCGAATATTGGCCCGAAAAAGACACAACGATGAGCCTGGAAGATGCCCGGTACTCGGTAATACGCTATTTCGCGGCAGACATTCAAAATGCATATGGGCCAAATGTGCACGATCCTAGAAGCGGCGAAATTCTGGAAAGTCATATTGGCTGGTATCATAATGTAATGCGCTTGTTACGTAACTGGTACATTATTCAGGCGGCAGCGGTAGACCCGAATGCTCGTAAAAAGAAGTTTGACGACGAGTTAATGGGCCAGCTGGTGCGTTTTGTATCGTCACATGAAATCGGCCACACGCTGGGTTTGCGTCATAATATGGGAGCAAGTTCGGCAACCCCCGTTGAAAAATTGCGGGATAAAGCCTGGGTCGAGGAACATGGACATACCTCGTCGATCATGGATTACGCACGGTTTAATTATGTGGCCCAGCCCGAAGACGGCGTTACCAATCTGTTCCCAAAAATTGGGGATTATGACAAATGGGCCATTCAGTGGGGATACAGCAATTTCCCCGACGCCAAAGATGTAGCGGGTGAAAAATCATTACTGAATGCATTGACGAAAGAGGCTTACAAGGATAATCGTCTGCATTTTGGAACGGAGATCAGTCCGTATGATCCGCGTTACCAAACCGAGGATTTGAGCGATAATGCCATGAAAGCTTCTGAATATGGTATTAAAAACCTGAAAAGAATTCTTCCTAATCTGATTGAATGGAGTAAGGAAGATGGCGAAAGTTATAAGGAGCTGGATGAGATTTACGGGAATGTAGTAAGTCAGTACCGCCGTTACCTGGGTCATGTGATCAAGAATGTGGGTGGGATATACGATACGCCCACAACGTATGATATGGATGGCCCAACCTTTTCATCCGTGCCAAAAGCTACTCAGAAAGAAGCGGTTGCATTCCTCAACAACCAGCTTTTCAAAACACCTTCCTGGTTATTGGACCAGAATATCTTAAATAAAATTAAACCGGAAACCGGTGTAGAAGCGGTGAAAGCATTGCAGGAATATGCGATAACTGCGCTTTTTGCCGGCGACCGGGCCGTGAGGTTAATGGAAACCGGAACTTCTGCCCAAAATTTCACATTGGACGACCTTTTCACGGACCTCGAAAGTGGGATATGGTCAGAAGCCAGAACCGGAAAAGCTACTGATCTGTACCGGAGAAATTTGCAAAAGGTCTATGCCGAAAAATTGATCGATATGTTGAAGCCGGGCAAAGCCAATGTGCAATCGATTCCAGTGGGAATTACATATGGTTACTCCACACGTGTTGTTGAATTGGAGAAAACGGATCTGCCTTCGATTGCCAGGGCGCATTTGGAGAGTTTGAAAACGACCTTGCAATCGGCGATCGCAAAAAATCCGGATAAGCTGACAAAATATCATTTGCAGGATGTTTTACAGAGAATCAAAATCGCGTTAGATCCAAAATAATTAAGATTTAAAATGCCAGGCTTCGGTCTGGCATTTGTCTTTTAAATGCAAATCCAAATGTCAAACCTGGAAATTGTTCTTGGCGATCAAACGAAATTTGAGCCTGTAATCCGCAGTACTAAACCATACAGGAAGCTCGACTTTTCAGAAAGTAATGCGGCGCTTTTAAGCCGGGATTTGTCGGAAACAGACATCTTTTCGAAGTATGTTTTCGACGAAATGCTTTCAGATAACAGCTACATTGGGATCGGAGGGTATGACGAAAACCGCGTTATTTATAGCCAGCGAAAGCATTTCGCACAAGACATTGAAAATCCAAGAAGCATTCATTTGGGTACCGACATTTGGGCGAGTGCCGGTGAGCACATTTATGCTCCGTTAGATAGTATCGTGCATAGTTTCGCATTTAATGATCACTACGGAGATTATGGGCCCACCATTATACTCCAACACGAATTGAATGGGATCACATTCTTCACATTATACGGTCATTTGTCGCTGAAATCTTTGGATGGGCTATATAAAGGAAAAAGCATTCGTTCGGGAGAAGAGTTTGCTTCGATAGGTCCATTCCCGGAAAACGGTGACTGGCCTCCGCATCTGCATTTTCAAATTATAAATGATATTGGAGCTTATTCGGGCGACTTCCCCGGCGTAAGCAGCATCCAGGATCGCGAACACTATCTTTCTATTTGCCCGGATCCGAATTTGATAATGCGGATTGCAGAGAATGCGAGATAAATCTACTTCCGGTGAATAACCGTCGCAGCCGATTGAGCCCCAGCCAAAATGGTGATATCTGCAATCGTAACCCGGCCAGGCGCATTTACGGCGTAAAGTATGGCGTCCGCAATGTCCTCAGGTTGTAACGGATCAAATCCATCGTAGACTTTTTCAGCCCGGCTTTCGTCTCCTTTGAAACGTACCAGTGAGAATTCCGTTTCTACCGCACCCGGCGCGACGTTGGTTACTTTGATGCCGTGTTGTGTAAGTTCAAGACGCATTCCTTCGCTGATCACCTCCACTGCCGCTTTCGAGGCACAATACACGGCGCCATTCGCATACGTTTGCTTCCCGGCGATGGAACTGATATTGACGATGTGACCCTTTCCGCGTTCAAGTAGGAGTGGGATTACCACTTTGGAAACATATAACAACCCTTTCACGTTTCCATCAATCATCGCGTCCCAATCGTCCGTATCGCCTTCGTCCAACGGGCCTAGTCCATGTGCATTACCTGCATTATTAACCAGTATATCAATCTCCTTCCAATCGTCTGAAAGTGAGCCGATCATACCTGCGACGGAACCTTTGTCGCGAACATCGAAAGACAAGGTAGTTGTTTTGACTTTTGAGGACAGTTTCCTGGAAATTTCGTCGAGCTTTTCCTGGCGGCGGCCGCAAAGAATAAGATCGATTCCAGCGTCGGCGAAACTTTCTGCAGTAGCTTTTCCAATGCCGGATGTAGCTCCGGTAATCAATGCAATTCGGGACATTCTGATCGTTGATTCGTTACTAAAATGCAGTACTTACTTGTTGTTTTTGGGGATATTCAGACTGCTGAACTTTCCTTTTTCCAGCTGGGCCGCCTGGTTAAAAAGCTGAACGGCTTGTGCATACACATTGTCCGTAGGGTTAAGAACCTGGAAGACTTCATTGTTCAAGCCACTTTTTTGCTTTCTTCCCCAGACATAACGGGCGATTATGGCCTTGGTTTGAGAAGTAATCAACGGTTTTGAAAGCGCCAGTTCTTTTTCATTCGGTTTGATCCCGGATTTCGTTGCATCTTTCACCAGCTCGGAGAGCATAGCATCAGAAATTTCAAAGTTTGTTACAAATTCTTTAAAAGGCTGCTTTTCAAGCTTTTTCTGATTTTCATTTGCATACCGTAATGCGTACTCGCGAATGATGTTTTTGGAATATAGCTCAAACAAATATTTACTGTTGAGCAACGTGTCTTTCGGTACAAAAATATCAGGTGTAATGCCGCCACCGCCATACACAATCCTGCCGCCGTCGGTTTTATACACTTTGCTTTTATCGAACTTAATACTGTCTGCATTAAACAACTCGCCGCTTTCGTAACGGTGCGACAGGTCAAGACTATAATCTTCTCCCTTCCCAAGTTCATATGGTTTCTGGATACTACGGCCACTTGGCGTATAATATCTCGAAATAGTCAGACGAAGTTCCGAGCCGTCGGTCAGCTTGATCGGCATTTGAACCAATCCTTTTCCATACGATCTTCTGCCGACTACCAATGCGCGGTCGTGATCTTGTAATGCTCCCGCAAGGATTTCAGAAGCCGATGCGCTGCCTTCGTCTACCAGTACGATCAACGGGCCCTGCTCGAATAATCCATCCACGTGCGATCGCGTTTTTCTATCAAAGCGGCTGTCTTTTCCTTCGGTATAAACCAAAAGTTTATCTCCGGCGATGAATTCATCCGCCATACTCGTGGCACGCTCCATGTATCCGCCCGGGTTTCCACGAAGGTCCAGGATCAGGTTTTTAAGCCCGTTTGCCTTTAAAGTTTTCAATGCGGATTTGAATTCATCAAAGGTTGTTTCAGAAAAACGGCTCACCTTGATGTACCCGATTTCCTGGCTGACCATGTAGGCGGCATCCACGGAATAAGTCGGTATGCGATCACGAACCACCGAGAAATTCATTTTATCATTCAACCCGATACGCTCGATTTTCAGATCAACCTTTGTACCTCTTTTCCCCCTCAACAGCTTGTAAACCTGAGCATTAGTCACGCCAGGCCCTGATAAATTCTCTTTATTAACTGAAATAATGCGATCGCCACTTTGAATTCCTGCATTTTCAGAAGGCCCGCCGCTGAGCGGGGTTACCACATAAACGGTATCATTGTAAATATTAAACTCCACACCAATTCCATCAAATCCCGATTCCAGTTGTGAACGCGCGGCCGATGCTTCCTCCGAATTGAAATAGGCTGTGTGAGGATCCAGTTTTTCCAGCATTTTTGCAATAGAAAAATCAACCAGCTCGTCCGTATTCACCGAATCGACATAGTTATTTTCTACCAGCATCAAAACCTCCCTGTATTTGGCAAATCCTTTTGCGACGTCGGAAAGCTTTTTACCGCCACTGAAAAAAGTGCTTCCCAAAAAGACACCCGCAGCCAGTGTGATGCCTATAATGATCGGCAGGCGCACCACTGATTTGGAATTTTGAATAGGGGTTGAGGATTTTTCTTGATTCATCTGCCAGGTCGTAATTAAAGGAGTTAGCTGTATCCGCAGAGCGGAATTCTCTAATGTGAAGTAAACGATTTTGAGTGCTTAATGCAAATGCATCGGCTGCTGTTCTGCAACCAATTGTTTGAAAATTAAAGTCTTTCTACACAAACGCTTTTAACGATTCAGGATTACGCATTGTGTCTATATTAATGACCTTTGAAGGATCCTGGCCCATTAATATCCTTTTCATAGGCGCCTCCATTTTTTTCCCGTTTATGGTATAAGGAATATCATCCACCTGCTCGATGGTATCGGGGACATGCCGCGGACTATATTGAGATCTCAGAACGTCTTTAATCTGCGACTTCAATTCGTCGGTCAGTGACTTGTCTTTATACAAAACGACAAACAGCGAAATGGTACCTTCTCCATTGCTTTTTTCCAAATAAACGGCCAGGCTGTCTTTTACATCCGGGATACTTTCGACTGCACGGTATATTTCCGCAGTACCAATGCGGACACCTCCGCGATTCAAGGTCGCATCGGAACGTCCGTAAATGATCACCGATTTCCGGTCCGTAATCTTGATCCAATCGCCGTGCCGCCAGGTATTCGGGTACATTTCAAAATAGCTTTCCAGGTATTTCTCATGATGCTCATCGTTCCAGAAATAAATAGGCATGGATGGCATCGGCTGTGTGATGACCATTTCACCGAGCTCATCTGAAACCGGTTTCCCGTTTTCATCAAATGATTCGATCCGGCAACCCAGCATGCGACATTGAATTTCTCCGGCATAAACGGGTAATATCGGACACCCGCCGACAAATGCGCTGCACACATCCGTTCCGCCACTCAAAGAAATCAGCCAGACGTCTTTTTTAACTTGTTTATATATCCATTCATACACATCGGATGGCAGCGGCGAACCTGTTGATCCGATTGTTTCCAGGCTCGATAATCGTTCGGAAGTGATACTTACCCCGTTTTTCATGGATGAAATAAAATAGGCTGCGCCGCCTCCGAAATGCGTAATTCTTGCTTTTTCCGCCAGAGTCCAGAGTACTTGTGAAGAAGGGTAGGCTGGTGCGCCGTCGTAAAGAACAAGTGTCGCTCCGCAGAGCATGGAGCCTAATGCATAATTCCACATCATCCAGCCCGTGGTGGAATACCAAAAATACCGGTCGCCTGGCTTCACATTCTGATGCAGCGTTAATGCTTTCAAATGCTCGATCAGGCAGCCCCCGACTCCATGTGTGATTGCTTTTGGCCGGGCAGTAGTGCCCGAAGAGTACAAAATCCAGATCGGATGATCAAATGCGACCGGCTCAAATTCCAGTCCAAAATTTTGTAGATGCAGGATATCTTCCCAGGAAGTGAACCGTTCGGGCTTGATTTCAACATCAATATAGTTGATCAGAACCGTGTCTTTCACGGACGGTAATGCGGCTGAAAGTTCTTGGGCGAACGAGGTAATGTCGTACTTTTTACCATTATAAAGGTACCCATCGGCTATGAAAAGGACTTTCGGCTCGATCTGTGAAAAACGCTCGGAAATGGCTGGTTTTCCAAAATCCGGCGAACACGACGACCAAACGGCACCCACTGCATTCGTCGCAAGAAAAGCAACGACCGTTTGCGGAATATTTGGTAAAACAGCCGCTACGCGATCACCAGGCCTTACTCCTCTTTGTCTCAACCAGGTTGCGACTGCCGCCACTTCTTTTTCCAGACTCTCCCAGGATATTTCCGTTAACTCCGTTCCCTCGGATTGAAATAAGATAGCCGGGCGATCTTTTGTTTTGTTTTTGAAAATATGTTCGGCATAATTCAGCTTTGCGCGGGTAAACCATTTGGTCCCGATCATTCCGCTTTGCGGGTATTGCAGAACTTCAAGATACAGGTCGTGTGATTTGATATTGAAATAATGCCAGAGACTTTCCCAGAAATCTTCAAGATCTGTAACCGACCATTCCCACAAGTCGTGATAAGACCGGAAGTAAAGTCCTTTTTTCACGAACAACCAATCCATATACTTTTTAAGATTCGATTGTTCCAGCAACGTCCTTCCCGGCTTCCACAATGGCTGAACTTGCTCCTGAGCTGACATATTCAAATGATTATGAAGGTTTAGTTAGATCCAAACAGCCCGAAACTGGCCGCCCGGCAGATAGTACTAATAAACGTTAGGTTATGACTTTTGGCATAAAATGAGGCGGAAATATTTACTCCGGAAATTACCGTATCTTTGTCGTCAAATTTTTAAAATCATAAATACTCTGATCATCAGATACGTTAGTTAGCTGATTTTAGTGGCAATTCAATATTCCAAGTAACCACAAAGTCACTCAACTTCCACGGTAAATTTGCTAAGAGGAACCAAATCCAGTAGTGATACTGCATTCCTAATGAGAAAAAGAACAAACAATTCGAAGCCCGCGAGTGCATCTCGCCCTTCCAGCGGTGGGTCAGGAAACTTCCGCAACAGTAGTGACAGCGCCAGCCGTCCATTCAAAAGAGCTAAGCCAGAGGTGGAAAGCCGATTCAGCAAGCCAAGTATCAAAAAGTCCAGCCTGAGAGCAACGGGACCGTCAGACAACCAGGGACAAAAAGCAAGACCTAGTTTCGACCATGAAAAATCGTCGTCTGAACGCCCGCGTTTTGACAAACCTGATTTCAAAAAATACGGAGCTTCAAAATCCGATTTTCAAAAGCCACGTCCATTCAAAAGAGATGACGACTCTCGTGGTGGTAATGACCGTAGAGACGCCGGGAAGACCGGAGCTGACAGGGATACGCGTTCATTCCGACCGAGAGAAGATTACAGGCCGCGTGAAGAAAAACCGCGAGGCGAATTCAGACCGAGGGAAAACGATCGGCCGAGAGACGATAACCGGCCAAAAGGTGTAAGAAGGGCATTTGGTGACAAACCGGAACGCCCACGTTCTGACCGGGACAATGAGTCTCGCGAATTCAAACCAAGAACAGATTCTGACCGCAGTGAGCGCTCATTTCCACCGCGTGAAAGATCTGAAAGGTCAGAACGTCCCGATTTCAAAAGAGTCGATCGCCCCGGATTCAAATCGGAAAGACCTGGCTTCAAGTCGGAAAGACCTGCATTTAAATCTGATAGGCCTGATTCAAGATCAGACAGACCTGATTCGAGATCCGACAGGCCAGACTTTAAAAAAAAAGACGATACTGACCAGCCCGGGGAACGCAGTTTCAGAGAGAGGGCACCGAGAGACGAGCAATCAGCGCCGTCGGAAGACCGCAGCGGACTAGATCGCCGGGTTGGAAGATTTGAAACTGCACCGCGTTATAACTTGTCGGGATACGAAAAAAAGAATGCCCCCGCCAAAAAAAAGGAAGAAAGTAACGAGATCCGTTTGAACCGGTACATTGCCAACGCAGGCATTTGTTCCAGACGTGAGGCGGATGACTTGATTTCTTCTGGCCAAATTTCTGTAAACGGAAAAACGGTTACTGAAATGGGTTACAAAGTGAAGGCTGGTGAAGTTGTAAAATATGGTAAGAAGGCATTGAATCCGGAAAAGATGGTTTATGTCTTAATTAATAAACCAAAAGATTACATCACGACGACCGACGATCCGGAAGAGCGTAAAACAGTACTTGATCTCATTAAAGGAGCTTGTTCGGAACGTGTCTATCCAGTTGGACGATTGGATAGAAATACTACCGGACTATTGCTTTTGACAAATGATGGGGAATTGGCTGAGAAGCTAACCCACCCTTCTGGCGGCGTGAAAAAAATCTACCAGGCGGAACTTGATAAGCCAATTACCACCGAAGATTTTGAACTCCTTCAACATGGATTGGAACTCGAAGATGGTTTTATCCGGCCTGATGAAGTGGGAATCGTAACTCCGGATGCTATGGTTGTCGGTCTGGAAATTCACAGTGGCCGGAATCGCATTGTGAGAAGAATGTTCGAACATTTGGGTTATGAAGTCCAGAAACTGGATCGCACCGTATTTGCGGGGCTCAATAAAAAAGACCTGCCGAGAGGGAAATGGCGGTTTTTGAGCGAGAAAGAAGTGATCAAGCTTAAATTTATGCTTTAATATCATTCATTAAAAAACCGGCTGCGAGATGATCGCAGCCGGTTTTTCTATTTCTGATCCATTCAGATTACAATCTGAACCCGAATGAATACACATCGTATGGAGCATCGGGATAAAGACCTTCGAACGTAACCATCGATTCCTCTTTACCTGCAATCGCAGCTTCGAAATCTTTGACCGTTTTAATCGCCTTTCCATTGATCTTAGTGATAATGAAACCTTCTTCAACTTGCGAGCGGGCAAACTTGCCACCCTCAATGGACATTACTTTCACACCACCGTCGATTTTGTAACGAGACAGACGTTGTTTTTCTGCATCTGTCAGATTACCAAACTGTGCACCCAAAGCAGTCATGATTGCAGCTGTTTCATCACGTTTGATGATATCCGAGCCACCAGTTCTGTTGCGCAAGGTAATGCTCAGATCTTTTTCTTTTCCATCACGATTCACAGTGAGTACCACTTTGTCGCCAGGCTTATGTAGGCCAATGGATTGTTGAAGCTCAGGAACAGAATGAATATCCACTCCATCAACTTTTACAATCACATCTCCTTTTGTTACGCCACCCGCTTTTGCCGCGCTGTTTTCAGTAAACTCGCGAACATATACGCCGTCATTTACTTTCACGCCATACTCTTCCGCTTTCCTGCTGTCCAGGTTGTCGAGCGAAATTCCAAGATATCCGCGCTGTACATTTCCGAATTTGATCAGATCGCTGGATACTTTTTTAACAATGCTGGAAGGAACTGCAAATGCATATCCAGCAAAGCTTCCGGTTGGACTGGCAATCGCGGTATTAATACCGATCAATTCGCCTTTCAAGTTCACCAATGCACCACCACTATTTCCAGGGTTCACAACTGCATCCGTTTGGATAAATGATTCCAATGGAGAATCACCGGAAGTTGCAGCCGCAGGAGTAACTCCGTTGCGACGGCTGCTTTGGCCAATTATTCCCAAACCACGTCCTTTCGCACTCACGATCCCAGCGGTAACAGTAGATTCCAGGTTGAATGGATTACCAACGGCAACTACCCACTCCCCTACTTTAACTGCATCAGAATTACCCAATATCACTGCTGGCAGATCTTTCGCTTCAATTTTGATCACGGCAATATCTGTAGAAGGGTCGGTGCCTATCACTTTCGCCCTGAATTTACCTTTGTTATGAAGTGTAACTTCCAGTTCCTGAGCTCCTTCCACAACGTGGTTGTTTGTCACAATGTATCCGTCGCCCGAAATGATCACGCCTGAGCCAGAAGCTTCCTGAGACTGTGGACCACGTGAGCTGCCACCGAAATCATCCCCAAAGAAATCTCTGAAAATATCCGGGATTTGTTGCTGGCCACGCGAAGTCTGACGCGTCATCGTAGATTTAATATGGACCACAGTTGGTGTCGTGGCTTCTGCTGCATATACAAAATCTCCTGGCGCACCCACCGGAGAACCGGTTGAAGTAAATCGTGCAATGGATTCGCCCGGAGCCTCTTTAAAAATTACATCTCTATCATTATCTGTGCCTAATAGTTTAAAGCCGGCGAGAGTTGATGCACTTGAAATCAACCCAACCAACACTAAACCTTTCCAATTTGTTTTCATAGACATATGTTGGGGTTATATTTTGTGAATGAATAACGCAAATCAATAAATATTATATTCCCGTAGCAGGCTCATTTAACATATTTTAACAAAGGTATTCAATTACCAATTTACAAAAATATCCTGCCAGGGGAATCTCACAATTTATAGAATTGCTTTACCATAAAAAAGTCGTTATCCACGAGAATAACGACTTTCATTTTCTCTTATTTAATTAAGCAATTTCGATCTGGCGGGCAGGTTTTTCTTTTGCCTCCTCACGTTTTGGCAAAGCCACGCTCAGTATTCCATCGGCATAGGTGGCTTCAATTTTGTCGCCATCTACCGAATTAGGTAAAGTGAATGTCCTCTGGAAAGAGTTGTATTTGAACTCACGGCGCGTGTAGTTTTCCTTAACTTCTTCTTCCTTCCTCTCTTTCTGCGCTGAAATGGTAAGCTGGTTCTTTTCTAAATTCAGTTTAAAATCTGATTTTTGAAGACCAGGAGCTGCAACTTCAATGCGAAAACCTTCTTTGTTTTCAATCACATTCACAGCTGGAACACTTCCTGAAAAAGCGGGTGTGTTCAATTCGTTCAACAGATCTTTACCAAAAAATCCATTCAAATACGATGGGTTTGCGAAATGGGTTTTAACTAATGTGCTCATTGCTATAAAGTTTATGTTTTAGTTTCTGTTTTACCCTTGCGGAATGCTTAGGTTATAACAACTAGCGTTCCGATGGATAAAAACTGAAAATTAGCAGACAAATTGGCCGATTAGTTAACAATCCGCAGAAATGCGTGACAAAAAGTCATATTTTAGTAAGACTTAAGATGTCACCTTTTCCATTTGAATGAAGGTTCAGGCAAGTCCAGGAAGATTGTTTTGAGGTTAACGGAGTTCTAAAATACCGCAGGCTTGTTCTGATGCAGATTGCTCGGCTTTTTTCTTGGTAAACCCATTGCCGGTAGCGAAAGGCTCGTCATTAACGAGAATCTGAGAAATGAATTCACGGTGATGGCGGGTACCTCTTTCTTCGAGAATTTCGAAACGTATTTCCTTGCCTTCCCGCTGTGCCCATTCAATGATGAGGCTTTTGAAGTTTGCATTGTTCTGGATAATGTTATCCAGATCATAATGCGTGATGAGTTTACTGATGATAAAAGTCCGGGTGAACCTAAATCCTTTATCCAGGTAAATGGCTCCGACAAAAGCTTCCAGCGCATCTCCGTACATCGATGATCTCGGAGACATACCACGGCGGTTGCCATCATATTCGATCAGGCGATCGAGTCCGAGCTTTCGGGATATTTGATTGAGAGATTCGCGGTTTACAATCCGTGAGCGGATTTCTGTGAGAAATCCTTCGTCTTTATAAGGATATTTGGTAAAAAGGAATTCGGCTACTACCATTCCCAAAACCGCATCGCCCAGGTATTCCAGCCGTTCATTAGACTCCCGGAAACCTTTAATGGCCGTTTCCTTCGAAGCTGATGTGTGACGAAATGCGAGCTGATAGACACCGAGATTAGAAGGACGGTCACCAATTACGTGAGCAATCGATTCCTTAAATTTTTTATCCTCAGCACTTCCGGTCCTGAAAAGAGAAAGTATCGGTATAAGAATTCGCTTTGCCAATTGTAAAAAGTTAATCAGTCTTCATACTTCTTAAAAATGACTGACGCATTGTGCCCACCAAAACCGAAGGTATTGCTCAGAGCATAATTTATCTCTCGTTTTTCAGCCTTATTAAATGTGAGATTGAGCCGCGGATTGATCTCAGGATCATCTGTGAAATGATTGATCGTCGGAGGTACGACCTGATCGCGGATTGCAAGAATGCAAGCTGCCGCTTCAATAGCCCCGGCACCTCCCAGTAAATGGCCCGTCATGGATTTCGTCGAACTGATATTCAACTTATATGCATGTTCACCAAAGAATTTTTCAATAGCCTTGATTTCCTGCGGGTCGCCAATTGGGGTTGATGTACCATGTGTGTTGATGTAATCGATGTCTTCCGGTTTGATCCCAGCGTTTTCGACTGCATTTTTCATTACAATGTAGGCACCAAGTCCTTCGGGATGCGGAGCGGTAATGTGGTAAGCGTCAGACGACATGCCTGCACCCGTCATTTCCGCGTAGATTTTGGCACCTCTGGCTTTTGCATGTTCCAGCTCTTCAAAAATAATCGCGGCGCTGCCTTCTCCGAGAACAAAACCATCACGGTCTTTATCATAGGGACGTGAGGCCGTTTCCGGAGAATCATTGCGTTCGGATAATGCTTTCAATGCGTTGAACCCTCCCACCCCGGCGATAGATACCGCTGCCTCCGAGCCTCCTGAGATACAAACATTCATCATACCTAATTTGATATAATTAAATGCATCGATCATTGCATTGGTAGCAGAGGCACAAGCCGAAACCGTAATATAATTAGGTCCACGGAAACCGTAACGGATCGAGAGAACCCCCGATGCACTGTCTACGATCATTTTTGGAATAAAGAAGGGATTGAAGCGGGGCGTTTTGCCGTTTTCGGCGAAGTTCATAACTTCTTCTTCGAAGGTTTTGAGACCACCGATTCCGGTGCCCCAAATTACGCCAGCTTTGTCAAGATCAAGCTTATCTTTGTCAAAGCCGGCGTCCTTCATCGCTTCGTCTGCAGCAATTACAGCATACTGCGCAAACGGGTCCATTTTTCGAGCTTCTTGCCGCGGAATGTAATTGGTGACGTCCAGGCCCTTGATTTCACAGGCAAACTTGGTGCGAAACTTTTCAGCATCAAATCGTGTAATTGGCGCTGCTCCGCTTACACCTGCAACCAAATTTGTCCAAAAGGTAGAAACATCGTTCCCGACAGGTGTCAATGCACCCATCCCTGTAATCACAACTCGCTTAAAACTCATAAATAGGGACAGAAAATAGAAGATGATACTGGTATAAAAACCGAATTACTTCACGTTTTCTTCCAGATATGCAACAGCCTGACCAACTGTACCGATGTTCTCTGCCTGATCATCTGGGATAGATAGATTGAATTCTTTTTCGAATTCCATAATCAATTCAACGGTATCTAGAGAGTCCGCTCCCAAGTCGTTCTGGAAGTTTGCTTCCGGTGTAACCTCCGACTCTTCAACGCCGAGTTTCTCGACGATAATTTGCTTAACTCGATCTGCAATTGCTGACATTTTATATTCACTTTTTGGTTAAAATCGCCACAAAGAAAGATATTTCAGTTCACTTTTTCAAAATTTTTTTAGTCCCTTCGTTTTATTAACCGGTACGCCTCGAAATTGAAAAAAGCAGGAAATCAATACCTTAATGGATATCTTCCTAATGAATCACAGTGATCGGCGGGAGAACACTACGGATAAGCTTACATTCGTAAAACTTTTACTCTTTGCAAGATGATTTTTATACCAAATATTAAACACACCGATTCCAACCAGTTCTTTTTAATGGCCGGCCCATGTGCCATTGAAGGAAGAGATATGGCGCTCAGGATCGCAGAACACATTATATCCGTCACCGACCGGTTAAAAATCCCATACATCTTCAAAGGTTCCTACCGCAAGGCCAATCGTACCAAAATCGACTCATTTACAGGGATTGGCGACGAAAAGGCATTGAAAATTCTCAAAGAAATCGGCGATACATTTGGTGTCCCCACGGTAACCGACATTCATGAAACGCATGAAGCTGCCCTGGCGGCGGAATATGTGGATGTACTTCAAATCCCAGCTTTTTTATGTCGCCAGACGGAGTTGCTGGCCGCCGCTGCAAAAACCGGGAAAGCCGTGAATGTCAAAAAAGGGCAATTTCTTTCCGGTGCTTCGATGAAGTTCGCTGCCGAGAAAATCCATGAGGTTAACCCGGCCTGCCAGGTTATTCTGACGGATCGCGGCAATAGTTTCGGATACGGCGACCTGGTAGTAGATTATCGCAATTTACCTGAAATGGCATCATTTGGGGTCCCGATTGTGATGGATTGCACTCATTCTTTACAACAGCCCAACCAGAGTTCGGGCGTCACGGGTGGAAAGCCAAAACTGATTGAAACAATCGCCAAAGCAGCTATCGCCGTGGGTGCCGACGGACTGTTTATTGAAACTCATTTTAACCCCGCCGAAGCGAAATCAGATGGTGCTAACATGCTGCCCCTCGATCAGCTGGAGGGACTTTTAGAAAGATTGGTCCGTGTGAGAGAAGCTATTCTATGATCGTAAATTTCGCGAAAAAGCGGCTTTGCTGGCTTTTCTTTTGCTTTTCGTTTTTACCTCAAACATCCTCTGCACAAAAGGATTCCACACTTTGGGTGGTTAAATCCGGTGACGTGATCGCGCCGGTTTCACTGGGGATTGCGGCCCTGGTAGTACAAGGAAAAATCAGCCGGCATTTACAGGAACGGGTGGTTTCGACTTATCCGAATTTCCATTCCAAAGTGGATGATTATCTTCCTTATGTACCCGGAGTGGTGAGTTTGGGACTGGCGTCTGCGGGAGTAAAAGGCAGACATTCACTCGGTGATCAGCTCATTCTGGCATTACTATCAAATGTTGCTGCCCAGGCCGCGACGCAGGGAATGAAGCGCATTATCAGGTATCCAAGACCAAATGGCGAAGATTATTACTCATTTCCCTCCGGACATTCTACCACGGCTTTTACAAATGCGACCTTACTTCATGAAGAGTATGGCGGGCGCAGTGTTTTATATAGTATTGGTGGTTATGGCACGGCGACTGCGGTGGGGACACTCCGCGTTTTGAACAATAAACATTGGGTGGCGGATGTGCTCATGGGTGCCGCAGTGGGCATTGGAGCTACCAAAGTGCTTTATATCAGTTATCCGTGGCTGCAACGAACCGTCCGGAAGATGAAGCATTAAAAACTATTTTTTTGTGCTGAAAAAGTTGTTGACACACTGCTGTCACAACCCATGGCTTACTTTGAATAACAAAACTAAACGCCATTCAAATGCAAGCCAAAACCATCGAACCAATCCATGTCCTGTTCTACGAAACCCGGACTTCTTTAAACCGGATATCCGAACATGTACGAGTAGTCGCGCGCCGACTTTACATTGATGCCGTCAAACATGACCTGGAAATTACGGGACCTGTTTACTGGATTTATGAAGGAGCGGATGGAAATCCGGACACGGTCTTTACACTCACCATTGCATTGCCGACAACTCCAGCCACCAACTATTCAGGCTCAGAATTCAAGACTAAATATCTCAATGCATTTGACTGTGTTACCGAGCAGCTTTATGGCGACTGGAACACATTGAGTAGTGTTTACGGATCTTTGATTTCGGAGATTATGGCGAAGAATAAAGCCATGTCGGGCGAGAATCGGGAGATTTATATCAATATGGATTTTGAGAACCCGGCGAGGAATATCACCGAGGTTCAAATCGGGATACTTTAATTCGTGTTGATTGGTGTATTAGTGGCTAAAACCTGCCACGGATACACGAATGAACACGAATTATAAATGTGTATTAAGATATGTCCGCAATTCGGCGGGTTTATCGGTTTGCAGACCTTGTACACCTTTTTCCAAAACAGCTTTCCATGAAACCGGACCTTCTGCCGGATTTTGAACATCAAGCCAAACCGAAACGCCATTTTCATTAACAACTTTGACCAGTTCAGGTGCAGTTACATTGTCCAGGACCTGAACATTTATTTTTGCCAAAAAAGCCTTTAAATGCTCGCTGGTCGACACTTCTTTGGGCAAACTCGTCATTAATGGAACGTGCGGGGCCGCTTCTTTCCATTCTCCATACTGCGTTTCCTTATTCAGGTAAACGATCACTTGCTTCTCCATTCCCAAAGCCTTGATCTGGCTCCATGTTTGGGCAACATTTGCGTCTTTGAAATCCAGATAAATATTAATCTTGCCTTTACAGACTTCCAGTACCTCTTTGAATTCGGGAATGCGGTGTGTTTTTTTATTTTTATTGAATACCTGTAGTTTTTTAATGTCTGCCAGAGTCATTTCCGCAACTTTACCTGATCCATTCGTTGTCCGATCCACCGTGGCGTCATGAAGTACGACCAAATGCCCATCTTTAGTGGTTCTTAAATCGACCTCAGCATAATCTGCACCAGCCGTTATCGCTTCCCTGAATGCGGCGAGCGTATTCTCCGGAACGTTCACGTGGTTTCCCCGGTGAGCAATCACCACCACTTTGTTTTCAGAATGCGGCAGCGTATTAGTTTGAGACATTCCAGGAATTGCCAGGAACAGCAGCAGCGCCAGGCTGGTGAAATTTGTTTTACGTAAAATCATTTTAACTCAAATAAATACCTTTTCTAAACTAATTGTGGCATTAAAAAGTCTGTAAATCAAAGGTTAACCTCTAATCTACAGACTGCATTTATTTCATTACCGTTATTGTATTTCAAAACTTGACAGGTTTACAAATTCCTGTACACGTGCATTGATCTCCTGCTGAGAAAGATTGACCAGACGTTCAGTACCAAACTTTTCAACACAGAATGAAGCCATCGCAGAACCGTAAATGATCGCTCTTTTCATATTATCAAAAGAAATATCGTCGGTGCTGGCCAGATAACCGATAAAACCACCTGCAAAAGTGTCTCCGGCGCCGGTCGGGTCGAACACTTCTTCGAGCGGCAATGCCGGTGCAAAGAAGATGCGGTCGCCCTGGAACAACAATGCACCATGTTCCCCTTTTTTAATAATAAGTGTTTTTGGCCCCATTTCCATGATCTTGGCGGCCGCTTTTCTCAAAGAATATTCCCCCGAAAGCTGACGTGCTTCCTCATCATTAATGGTAAGAAGGTCAACGAGTTTCAAAACGGCTTTCAGATCATCCATTGCGATGTCCATCCAAAGGTTCATGGTATCCAGCATGATCAGTTTCGGACGTTTGGCCATTCGCTCGATCACTAATTTTTGAGTCGCCGGAACGGTATTTCCAAGCATCAGAAACTCGGTTCCCTGGAAAGATTCAGGAATGGTCGGGTCAAAATGCTCCATAACATTTAATTCGGTGATCAGCGTGTCGCGGCTGTTCATATCTTCATGGTATTTGCCAGACCAGAAAAAGGTCTTACCATCCTGTACAATTTCAAGTCCCTCAGTATTAACCCCGTGATCTTCCAGCAAGTCGATCATTTCTTTTGGAAAATCACCGCCGACAACGGCAACCAGGTTATTTTCTTTGGTAAGATAAGAAGCGGCTAGTGTGATGTAAGTGGCGGCACCGCCAATAATTTTATCTGTTTTTCCAAAAGGTGTTTCGAGTGCATCGAATGCAACAGATCCTACGGTTAGTAAACTCATAAATAAGTACTGTGTTGATTTTAAGTAAGTTTCAAACGGTTTTGTTTTTTCAAAAACGCTGCGAAGATAGTCAAATCGGCTGAATAGCATATTTTGACTTGCTTCAATATCGGTGTCTTTGCGAATCTATCTTAGGTTATTTCTTATTTTTGTTTCTTATACATTTTATCTCTTCACTATAAACACATACTAGTATTATGGAAGCAATTTCCGAAGCAAGAAGACACATTGATAATGCCAAGTCATTTCTAAGTGTAAATGCGAAAAAGCAGGATGGACTATATCAGGATAAAAAGTATGTCAAGATTGCAGGCCACACCGCTTACACTGGCATTTTGTTGGTGTTGAACGAACTACTGGGAGAGAAAAACAAGAAAACTCCCAAAAGCGTCGAGTGGTATCAGTATGAACTGAGCCGCATTGACAAACGTCTTTTGTCCAGTTTTACTACGGCCTACGAGGTATTACATATTAATATGGGCTACCAGGGAAGCAAAAGCGTCAAAGTCGCGACTGTTGGACTTGCTGAGGCCGAAAAGATTATCAATTGGGTTGAAACCCGTTTGGAGAAAACGCAGCATTAAGTAGATTCAGTTTTAGAAAGTAAAATATAAATGACTTCACAAACATTCCAGCCTCTCAGAATTTTCAATACACTTACCCGTAAAAAGGATGTATTCATACCGATTGCCCCTCCCTATGTTGGAATGTATGTCTGCGGCCCTACGGTTTACAGTAATGTCCATTTAGGAAATATCCGCACATTTTTGTCTTTTGATATACTCTTCCGGTACCTCACTCACATTGGCTACAAGGTAAGGTATGTGCGAAATATTACGGACGTGGGCCATTTGGTGGGCGATGGCGAAGAAGGCGAAGACAAAATCGGTAAAATGGCGAAGTTGCAAAAACTCGAACCCATGGAGATCGTGCAGCGATATACCAATGATTTTCACGACGTTTCCGCCATTTTTAACTTGCTTCCTCCCAGCATTGAACCTACTGCCACGGGACATTTGATCGAGCAGATCGAAGCTGTTCAAACGCTGATCGATAAAGGTGCTGCCTATGAATCCAATGGATCCGTTTATTTCGATATTAATAAATACCAGGAAGGCGGAAATGAATACGGCAAACTTTCGGGCCGTATTATCGAAGATCTGCTGAATGAAACCCGCGAGCTCGACGGACAGTCTGAAAAGCGCAATCCACTCGATTTTGCACTTTGGAAAAAGGCAAGCCCGGAACACATTATGCAGTGGAACTCTCCGTGGAGTATGGGTTTCCCGGGCTGGCATCTTGAATGTACCTGCATGAGTGCCAAGTATTTAGGCAAGCAATTTGACATTCACGGCGGCGGAATGGATTTGAAATTCCCACACCACGAATGCGAGATCGCGCAAGGTAAGTCATTGACAAATGAGGAACCTGTTCGCTACTGGATGCATACCAATATGCTGACAGTGAATGGACAAAAAATGTCCAAGTCACTCAATAATTCGTTCCTCCCTGCAGAACTTTTCTCGGGAAACCACGAATTGCTGGATCAGGCTTACAGTCCGATGACGGTTCGTTTTTTCATGCTGCAAAGCCAATACCGCAGTACGCTTGATTTTTCAAATGACGCATTAAAAGCAGCTCATAAAGGATACAAAAAGCTGGCAAATGGATTACGGAATGCTAAACTGCTGACCTACATCCATGAAGAGGACGTAAACCATGACGAGGCGAAAAAGGCTGATATCGAGAAGTCTATCGACGGTTTTTACGCCGCGATGAACGACGATCTTAACACCGCGGTTGCATTCGCTAACCTTTTCAACCTGCTGAAATACGTCAATATGCTGAATATGGGGCAGCTGAAATCGGCTGCTTTGGGTGAAGCTATTTTCACTTCTCTGAAAGACAACTTCATCGTTTTCTTTGAAGATGTTTTAGGTTTGAAAGAAGAATTAACCGAAGGCCAGGAGATTTTGGACGGCATGCTAAAACTTTACCGGGAATTTAAACTATCCCAGAACTACGAAAAAGTAGATGAAATCCGTTCTTACTTCAAAAATCAGGGGCTGGTAATACGCGACACGAAAGTTCGCATTGATTGGGCTTACGAAGAATAGTCACGTGCCGATCCCGACTGACCAAACACAACAACGAAACCAGGTGATGCAATATATTTTTAAAGGTTTGTATTCGAAACAGATATACTTTGTTCTTTCTCTGGCATTTCTCATCTACGGGTGTAATTCCAAAGACCGGTCCGAACAAACTAGTGAGCAGGCTGCCCCGAAGCTGGTTAAAAGCCCTGAGTTTAACGCAGATTCGGCTTTTAATTTTGTTAAAAAACAGGTTGAATTCGGTCCACGCGTACCTAACTCCGCACCTCACAAAGTTTGCGGCGATTACCTGATTTCAACGTTGAAAAAGTATGGCTGGCAAGTTATTGAACAACCATTTAAAGACACCACCTTCGACGGAACAATTCTGAATGCACGAAATATCATAGGTAGTTTTAACCCGGCTGCTGCCAAACGCATTCTATTAACGGCACACTGGGATTCGCGTCCGTTTTCTGATCAGGATTCACTGGTTAAGAATAAACCCGTAATTGCGGCGAACGATGGCGCAAGTGGCGTGGGAATTTTGCTAGAAGTTGCCAGAACACTTTCATTACAAGCTTCCAAGCCGGATATCGGCGTGGATATTATCTTCTTTGATGCCGAAGACTGGGGAACTACGGAACAAACCACAGAAATGCTGCACAGTGGTTTTTGCCTCGGCTCGCAATATTGGGCTGCTAACAAGCATATTCCTAATTATACCGCATACTTCGGGATAAATTTGGATATGGTAGGAGCCAAAGGCGCTACGTTTTTGAAAGAAGGCAACTCGGTGCAAATGGCGGAAGATGTGGTGCGGGAAGTATGGGCCACGGCAAGCCGCATTGGGTACAACAACTATTTTATCGACGAAAGAGGCGGCGCCATTACGGATGACCATGTACCTGTAAATCAGATCGCCCGAATTCCAATGATCGACATCATTCATACAAAAAACAACCTGACACACACATTCTTCGACCAATGGCACACCACGGATGACACTATGGAACACATTGATCCAAAAACATTAAAAGCAGTCGGTCAGACACTCATTCAGGTTCTTTATCAGGAAGCAGAAGGGGTTGCGTTGTGATTTATGTCAAAAGTGGTCACTAATAGTCATAAATGGTCATTAATTGTATGTAAGGCGGAACTGAGTGACCGTTCCTGGCAATAAATGACTACTAATGACTATCTGGACTATGAATGACCATAACTCTCAGTCACATCCGTTTCACCACAACCCAAATATTCGAATTTCGACCTTTGTCATCGCTGCACGAAATTTTCACCCTGCCTAATGGCGGGCTGATGAAGATTCCTTCGTGCGGTGGCGCTTTTTTGGCGAGCTTATCATTAACATACCAAAAAACCTCCTGCACATCGCTGGCCGTCTGGCAAGCCAGCTGAATTTGCTGCGGCTCATCTTTCCGGATAAAATATTCACTTCCCTCTACCGGGCTGACGATCAATGGCGCACCTTCATGAAAAACGCGTTCGCAAGCCGGGTTGTGTGGCGGGATTTTCGAGTAGGGGATTTTTTGCTGCTCATTAAAGGCGACCAACTCCGGGGAAATGTTGGGATATGCTCGTTTCTCAAAGCCTTTTTCAGGAATGCAATACGTACAATAAGATGTTTTTCCTTTCAAATCCGTGAATACCCAGCGCAGGTGATTGCATTTTTTGTAAGCCGAAACGCCGACAATATATTGAGCAGGAATCTGATGTTCACAAAACTCCGATGGAATATCCCCGCTTTCCGGACAGACATTTCTTAATGCGATATTCGCCGGAGATTGGTACCAGCCTTTTGGCGAATTATAATCTAATGCATTAAAAATGGAGAATAACAAGGGAGTAGCCGTGTTCGCCCCGCTCAATTCCGGGACACCTTCCCCCGAAAAATTCCCTACCCACACGCCGATCGTATATCGTTTATTATAGCCAATGCTCCATGCATCACGCTTTCCATACGAAGTGCCTGTTTTCCATGCTATTTTGGGTAAATGATAGGTGTTATCAAAATTAGTAGGAAGATCCGGGCGGGTGATTTGGGTTAAAATATTGGTGACTAAAAAGGCAGCCTCAGAGGATACAATGGCTTCTCCTTTATTTACTGAATCTCTTCCTGGTGTATAGTTGAGGTTTTTGAAATTTCCTTCATTGGCAAAAGCAGCAAACAATCCCGTCAATTCTTCGAGTGTCACACCGCAACCTCCCAATATCATGGATAAACCCAATCCTTTTGATTGTTTTTCAATGGTCTTAAAACTCGTCTTTCTCAATTTCTCGATCAATGCGGGAGTACTTACATCTTTCAGGATTTTCACGGCCGGGATATTGAGCGAGTTCGCCAGCGCGAATTCCGTGGTCACTGCCCCATTAAAATGCTTGTCGAAATTCTCGGGTTCATATCCGCTGAAATTGATCGGAACATCATTCAGAATCGATTTTGGAGTAATAATACCTTTATCAAATGCAGTTGCATAAAGCAATGGTTTCAGCGTACTACCGGGTGAACGAACTGCCTTCACACCATCCACCTGGCCCCCGTCATACGGATTGTCAAAATCCGCGGAACCGACGTAAGCCTCCACTTCCATGGTTTCGTTATTGACCACCAAAACCGACGCATTGTGAATATTCATCAATTTCCGCCGGTTAATGTAATTCCTAACCTGCTCCTCGATCTGGTTTTGCACCTGCAACCGCAGAGAAGTTTGAATAACCGGCTGATCGGGAAAACGTTGTTTTAACCTGAGCGACAAATGCGGCGCCTGACGCGGGGCTTGACGGCGACTTACTTTCAAAGGCTCATTCAATGCGTCGAAAATGACATTTTTATCAAACAAACCTTCTTTTTCAAAACGCATTAACCATTGGTTTCGGGCATTTTTCAATGCGTCGTTCCTGGATCCTGGCCGCAGGCTCGATGGGCGGTTTGGAACAATGGTCAATGCGGTAATTTCGGCCAGGCTCAGCAATTGGGGAGGTTTTCCAAAGTAAAGAAGTGATGCGGCCTTAATGCCTTCAATATTCCCACCATACGGAACGAGATTGACATACATCTGCAGAATTTCGTCTTTGGAATAATGCATTTCCAATTGCATCGCCTTCCATACCTCGATGACTTTATTGAAATAGGTCCGGTTCCTCGGCTCTACCAGCCTCACTACCTGCATGGTAATGGTGGAAGCACCAGATGTTCGCCTGCCCGAAAAAATATTCCGGGTAGCGGCGCGGATCATCGCAAAAGGATTAAACCCGAAATGAGAATAGAAATATTGGTCTTCTTTATAAACCAAGGTTTTGCGAAGCAGCGGCGTGATTTCAGAAACATTTGAATACAGTCGCCATTTATCGTCTTTGCTCAAAAAAGCATGTATGACCGTCCCGTTTTCATCAGTGACCTGAGTAGCATATTGAATGTGAGGGCGAAACGGAAAAATGAGGTCCAGAATGACAAAAAGAAGAAAAGCGGCAGCAATTGCGATAAGTACCACTTTGACCTTAAACCGTTTCATTTCCGAGGGTGTGTCCTTTTTTTTAAAGTTATAAATATCATTAATTTTCATTACTTACTGACTTTCTTTCAAAGAAAGCCAATCATAATCCCATTATGTCCAAATACATTGCCGCCATTGACCAGGGAACGACCAGTACCCGCTGTATCCTTTTCAACCACCAGGGAAATATCGTTTCCGTTGGTCAGAAAGAGCATGAACAGATTTACCAGAAGCCAGGCTGGGTAGAACATAACCCCACCGAAATCTGGAAAAACACACTGGAAGTGATTGCGATAGCCAGGATCAAAGCATCGGCGACCGCGGCGGACATTGCGGCGATTGGCATTACAAATCAGCGGGAAACCACCGTTGTCTGGAACAAACGGACCGGGAAACCGTACTATAATGCATTGGTTTGGCAGGATACGAGAACGTCTGATCTCGTAGCTAAATACGAAAGTGAAGGTGGAGTTAATCAGTTTCGGGACATTACCGGTTTGCCGGTTTCGACATATTTCAGCGGGCTTAAATTAAAATGGCTGCTTGAGAATGTAGAAGGTGTGCGTGAAGATGCCGAGAAAGGTGAAGCGCTGTTTGGAAATATCGACACTTTTTTAATCTGGCATTTGACGGGCGGGATCAATGGAGGATTGCACGTAACCGACGTAACCAATGCAAGCCGGACGCAACTGATGAACCTGAGGACTTTGCAATGGGATTCGCAAATGCTTTCCGCCTATCATATTCCCGAAATTATGCTGCCAGCTATCAAGAGCAGCAGCGAGGTTTACGGACATGTTACCAACGAAATCCTGCCGGGCGTTCCGGTTGCCGGAGATCTCGGGGACCAACATGCGGCTCTCGTCGGGCAAACTTGCTTCGAGCCTGGAATGGCAAAAAATACCTACGGTACCGGTTGCTTTTTGGTAATGAACACAGGTAACGAGTTGAAAACTTCCGAAAACGGAATGCTGACAACCGTTTCATATAAATTTGGAAATGAGCCTGTTAAGTATGCGTTGGAAGGAAGTGTGGCTGTTACAGGCGCATTGGTTCAGTGGGTGAGGGATAATTTGGGATTGATTCAAAACAGCAGTGATATCGAAAGTCTGGCTGCGACCGTGGAGGATAATGGCGGCGCCTATTTTGTACCAGCATTCTCCGGACTTTATGCACCGTACTGGCGCAACGACGCCCGCGGCACAATCGCCGGACTAACCCGATATGTAAACAAAGGCCACATTGCCCGGGCGGTGTTAGAAGCTACTGCCTATCAGACCGTTGACGTGGTACGGGCAATGGAGCAGGATTCGGGAATCAGGCTTTCATCGCTCCGGGTCGATGGCGGAATGGTTGCAAACCAGCTTTTGATGCAATTTCAGTCTGATATCCTCAACACGCAGGTGGTGGCTCCGGCAGTAGCCGAAACCACTGCATTAGGTGCAGCTTATGCGGCTGGGCTGGCGGTTGGATATTGGAAAAATACCGACGAATTGAAGAGCAACTGGGCAATCGCGCACACCTGGAATCCTGACATGGAGGAAGAAAAACGAGCCCGATTTTACAAAGGCTGGAAAAAGGCAGTTACAAAGTCGTATGATTGGATTGATTAGGCAGGTACTTTTGGCGTAGTTCGGAATGGTTCTGAGGAGTCAGGGGTTGTCACTTATAGTCAGGGATTGGTCGAGGTTGTTCGGAATGGTTCGGGCTCGTCTAGGTAGTCATGAAAGGAAATGTAATTTTCAAAGTCAGCGCTTACGCCAACAATAAATGACTACAAGTGACTATAAATGACAAAACCACCCCGAACAATTACGAACCATCCCGAACCCATTCCCTTTTTATAATCGGTATAAACTGCCTTCCTTCTTGCGCTATCTGCCGTTTACACTTAACTTCGCGCCCTTAAATCATCTACGAGTAGCCTTATGCATACCCTCCATCTGAAAAAGCCTATTGCTTTTTTTGATCTTGAGACTACGGGAGTCAATATTGTCCGTGACCGGATCGTTGAAATCTCAGTCGTGAAGGCCCTGGTAAATGGAGAGACCGAAATCCGCACCCGGCGGATCAATCCCGAAATGCCTATCCCGCTCGAAAGCAGTCTGATACATGGCATTTACAACGAGGATATAAAAGACGCCCCTACCTTCAAAGGCATCGCCAAAAACCTGGCAACTTTCCTGGAAGGTTGCGATCTAGCCGGATTTAACAGCAACCGTTTTGACATTCCGATGCTTGTCGAAGAGTTTCTTCGGGTAGGTGTTGAGTTTGATATAAAAAACCGCCGCACCGTGGATGCGCAACGCATCTATCACATGATGGAGCCGCGCAACCTGGCTGCCGCTTATAAGTTTTATTGCGGCAAAACCCTCGAAAACGCACATAGCGCCGAAGCTGACACCATCGCCACATTTGAGGTTCTTCAGGGACAAATCGCCCGGTATGAAGGAGTTACCGTCACTGATTCTCACGGAAAAGTAACGGAACCTATCAAAAACGACATGGCAGTGCTTCACGAGCTCACTGCGTCCAGGTTAATAGACTTTGCTGGCCGCATGGTCTACAATGACAAAGGCGAGGAGGTATTTAATTTTGGTAAACATAATGGTAAAAAAGTAGCCGACATTCTCAAAAACGAACCATCCTTTTTTGACTGGATGATGAAGGGAGAATTTCCGCTTGATACCAAAAGAAAACTCACAGAAATCAAACTCAGGGCATTGACGCAACGCTGACAGAATCCTGCGGAAACCGGTTTGAGTAAGTGGTATTTATGTCTATTTTTGCCTGAAATCTATTTTTGACTATTTTAACAGAATATCCAATAAGGTAACCCTGCTATGATTCCAGATCCAAGTATGCCGGCGGTCGATATACCCTCGGTTATTCAAAATATACCTCTCCAACATTACCTTATACTCAGCACCTTACTATTTGTAATCGGCATCATAGGTGTTCTTACCCGCCGCAATGCGATTATCATTTTCATGTCCGTGGAATTGATGCTGAATGCGGCTAATTTGCTGCTTATCGCCTTTTCCTCATACCGGTCCGATGCATCAGCCCAGGTTTTTGTATTCTTTATCATGGCGGTTGCAGCTGCGGAAGTTGCGGTTGGTCTGGCTATTATCGTAATGATTTATCGCAATACAAGAAATACGGATATTGGTTTTCTCAACAAACTCAAATGGTGAGATAATCAAGCGATTAAAGATTATTAGATTAAAATAAACATGTCTGAAACATTACTTATCCTGATCCCGCTGTTACCGCTTCTCGGTTTCCTGATCAACGGGCTTGGGTTTCCTACTATTCCAAAAGGTGCTGCCGGAGTGATCGGAACATTGGCCGTTGTTGCCAGTTTCGTACTTTCCGTCATGACTTTCAATGCATTCCTGGCTTCGGGAAGTCAGCCGTACATCCTACCCCTTTTCGACTGGATTACCGTCGGCGATCTCAACATTCCATTCTCGTTCCAGATCGACCAGCTTTCACTTCTGATGCTGATGATCATCACCGGAGTTGGCTCGCTGATCCACATTTATTCCATTGGCTACATGCATCACGATGCCGGTTTTGGTAAGTTTTTCGCTTATCTCAACCTGTTTTTGTTTTTTATGCTGCTGCTGGTACTGGGTTCCAATTACGTGATCATGTTTATCGGCTGGGAAGGTGTTGGATTGTGTTCTTATTTGCTGATTGGTTTTTGGAATAAAAACACAAACTACAACAATGCGGCACGGAAAGCATTCATAATGAACCGTGTAGGTGACCTTGGCTTTTTGCTGGGGATCTTCACCATCATTGCCACATTTGGTTCCGTAGAATATTCAGAAGTTTTCAGCAAAGCAGCTGGTTTTGAAATCGGAGATCCCGTGATCATCACCATTACCCTGTTTTTGTTTATCGGAGCAATGGGGAAATCAGCCCAGATTCCATTATATACCTGGCTACCCGATGCGATGGCTGGCCCGACGCCCGTTTCCGCATTGATCCACGCGGCGACGATGGTTACTGCGGGTATTTACATGGTGATCCGCTCGAACGTCTTGTATTCTCTGGCACCGTCGACACTGGAAATCGTCGGCATAATCGGTGCGGCCACGGCTTTATTTGCCGCCTCGATCGGCCTTCTGCAAAATGATATCAAGAAAGTACTGGCGTATTCCACTGTAAGTCAGTTGGGTTATATGTTCATGGGTCTTGGTGCAATGGCTTACTCCGCGTCGATGTTCCATGTGATCACCCACGCGTTCTTCAAGGCATTGCTCTTCCTTGCTGCGGGTAGTGTTATTCACGCGATGTCCGACGAGCAGGATATTCGTTCAATGGGTGGTTTAAGAAAAAAATTACCTGTTACCTTTCTGACGTTCCTGATCGCTACCATTGCCATTTCAGGTATTCCGCCATTTGCAGGTTTTTTCTCCAAAGACGAAATTCTTGCCCATGTTTTTGAGCATAATAAACTCTTGTGGGTGATCGGTGTACTGGGTTCTCTGATGACTTCTTTTTACATGTTCAGGCTGCTTTTCCTTACTTTCTTCGGGACATTCAGAGGTACCCACGAGCAGGAGCATCATTTGCATGAATCACCCGCGTCGATGACGATTCCGCTGATTATTTTAGCTGTTTTATCAGCAGTTGGCGGATTTATCGGGGTTCCGGAAGCATTACATGGAACACATCATCTGGCCGAGTTCATGAGCCCATTGTATGACGCAGCCCGCCAGGCTAATCCCCTCGCCTTTGAGCCTACTACCCTTTCGCATTCAGAAGAATATCTGTTAATGGGCGTTTCCGTTGCTGTTGCATTGGTTTCGGCGATTGCTGCTTATGTGATGTACGTACAGAAATCAGCAGTTCCGGCAGCCGACACCGTAGAAAAATCAGCATTGCAGCGATTGGTTTACAACAAATACTATGTTGACGAGCTTTACGACACTGTTTTTGTGAAATCGACCAAAACACTGTCTAATATCCTATACAGTTTCGGTGAATTTTTCATTGATCTGTTTGTGAATGGTACCGCCAGGCTGATCAACTTTTTTGCCGGCCAACTGAAAAAGACGCAAACGGGCTCGACCGGAGATTATGTGTTCGCAATGGTTCTTGGAATCGTCGCCATATTGTTCTGGAAGCTCTTACTTTGATCCGTATTGACCTGAAAATATGCTTACTCTTCTTTTAATACTTTTACCCATAGCCGCCGGTGTGCTAACCCTTTTATCGGGAGAGCGCCTTTCAAAACAGGTTGCTTTGGTCGGCGGACTTGCATCATTGGGTGTCGCCATTTTTACCTGGCTGCAATTTGATCCAGCAGCAGGCACTCAATTTGGCTTTAAATATGCATGGGTAGCTTCCGGAGGAATCTCATTCGCAGCTGGCCTCGACGGAATTAGTCTGGTACTGGTTTTATTGACCACATTTCTCACGCCGCTGATCATCCTTTCCGCATTCAAACATGAATACAAAAACGCAGCTTCTTTCTATTCCCTGATCCTTTTCATGGAAGCCGCATTGATCGGTGTTTTTACAGCGACCGATGCATTTCTGTTCTACCTGTTTTTTGAAGCTGCACTGATTCCGGTTTATTTTCTTGCTGCAATCTGGGGTGGTGAAAATCGCCTGAAAGTCACATTCAAGTTCTTTATCTATACCATTTTCGGTAGCTTATTCATGATGGTCGCACTGGTGTATTTATATTACCAAACACCCGGCACCCATACTTCCGAAATAACGGCATTCTACAATCTTCAACTGAGCCCGGCGGTTCAGGGATTCATCTTCTGGGCGTTTTTCATTGCATTTGCGATCAAAATGCCATTGTTCCCATTCCATACCTGGCAGCCTGATACTTATACCGAATCCCCTACCCCGGCTACGATGCTGCTTTCTGGCATTATGTTAAAAATGGGGGTATATGGTCTGATCCGTTTTCTGCTGCCGATTGTACCGGCAGGAATGCAGGATTGGGGAATACTGGCAATGATACTTTCCGTGATCGGGATCATTTATGGTTCAATTATCGCAATTCAGCAGAGCGATATGAAACGTCTGATCGCTTATTCCTCCTTTGCTCACGTCGGTTTAATGGCGGCTGGCGTCTTTTCTTCTTCCGTAAATGGGTTACAAGGAGCTCTGATTCAGATGCTTGCGCACGGAATTAATGTTATCGGATTGTTTTTTATCATCGATATTATTTATTCGAGAACAAAAACCAGGTACCTCGACCAACTTGGAGGCATTACGCAAAGTACACCTCATTTGAGTGTCTACTTCATGATTTTGCTGCTCGGAAGCGTTGCATTACCGCTGACAAATGGTTTTGTAGGTGAATTTCTTTTGCTATCGAGTGTATTTGCTTATGATAGCTGGCTCGGCGCCATTGCTGGCCTTACCATCATTCTTGGATCCGTTTACATGCTGCGGCTTTTTCAGAAATCGATGTTTGGCCCAAAATCCAAATGGGTAGAAGGATTTCAGGACCTTACTGCAAGTGAGCGGGCGGTGCTCCTACCCCTTGTCATTATGGTTTTCTGGATTGGAATTTATCCAAATACGTTTCTGAAAATAACCGAACCTACTGTAAGCCAGCTTTTGCAATTGGTCAATAACTAGTAAAAATATGTATCCCATTATATTGTTGTCGTTTTTTGGTATCGTAACGCTTTTCCTGGGCTTTTCGAAATCAAAGAACATTCTTCTTCCCGCCACACTTTTATTTCTGGTCATTACCCTGATCAGCAATTTTATCGATTGGAACCAGGGGCCATTGTTATACTTCTACGACATGTTCCGGGTGGACAACGTTACATTGGCATTCAGTGGGATCGTATTGCTTTCGGCTTTCATGATCTTTGCGATTTCCGGTGGATTTCAGGATAATCCGGACTCTGAGCCGGCAGAGTATTACGGCTTAATGCTGTTTTCACTGGTTGGTGCCATTATGATGATCGGTTTCGAACATCTGATCATGCTGTTCATTGGTGTTGAAATACTGTCTGTTGCGATGTATGTACTGACGGGAAGTAACAAGCGTAACCTTCGTTCGAATGAAGCTGCCCTTAAATATTTCCTGATGGGTGCATTTGCGACCGGTATTATGCTTTTCGGAATGACGCTGATTTACGGAGCGACCGGTTCTTTTAATCTGATGCAGATTCAAGGCTTTTCGTCTAATATTCCGGCGGGATCGCAGCCTTACATTCTCTACGCAGGATTCTTATTACTGCTGATCGGAATGCTTTTCAAAGTTTCAGCAGCGCCTTTTCACTTCTGGACTCCCGATGTGTATGAAGGTGCGCCTACGATTTTCACGACATTCATGTCGACCATTGTAAAAACGGCAGGATTTGCAGCTCTTTTCCGACTTTTAAATACCTCATTTACCGGCATTTATAATTTCTGGTGGCTCGTAATCGCCGCGATCGCCGTTCTTACCTTATTGGTGGGCAACATCGGCGCCACAAGCCAGAACAGTTTCAAAAGAATGCTTGCCTATTCCGGTATTTCCCATGCTGGTTATTTGCTCATCGCATTAACCGCCCTGACGAAGCCCAGCCAGAACGCCATCATCTTCTACTCACTGGCCTACTCACTTTCTACCATCTCCGCATTCGGTGTGTTGATGCTGGTATCCAAGGAAAAAACCTTCGAAGGACAACCGAACGAGCGTTATGAGGCATTTAATGGATTAGCAAAACAAAATCCGCTCCTGGCGTTTATTTTGGCGGTTTCGATGCTTTCGCTGGCTGGGATTCCTTTGACAGCCGGATTTTGGGGTAAGTTTTTTATCTTCACAAGTGCCGCTGACAGAGGTATTATCTGGATTACTGTGATAGCTGTCTTAATGTCGACAGTGGGTATTTATTACTATTTCAGGGTCATTATTTCTTCGTATTTAAAAGAAGGCGACCTGATCAAAATCCGGGTTGCGCCATTTTATCAGGTGATCCTGGTACTCGCTACATTCCTGACCATTCTGTTCGGTCTTGCACCTGGTATTTTTGAGAGCTTTATGTAGGTCAATTTTGACTGGCCCAGTCAGCAATTAATCCTTAATAAAAGAGAAGGCCGTCGTAAACTGATCTACGACGGCCTTCTTTATTTTATATCAATCAATGGATCAGAACTTCCATCTTACGAACGCTTCCATTGCCTCATATTCAGCAAGTCCCAGTGAATCGTAGAGCTGGGCAGTGCCACGGTTACGTTCCTCTGCACGTTGCCAGAACTCGCGGGAATCTTCTCCCTGGAACACCACTCCATCTTTTTGTGACTGGTGTTTGAAAATTCCCTGACGTTTCTTCAATACCTGGTCAGGGCTCATCGGTACCGCCATTTCAATTTCATAAATATCCCACTCAGCCCATGCACCGCGGTACAACCAAACCCAGCAGTCTTTCATGAAATTCTTATGTTTTGATCGCTGTAAAGCGGCTTCGATAGCGTCCCAGCATACTTTATGGGTACCATGTGGATCTGCAAAATCGCCGGCTGCATAAATCTGATGTGGCTTCACTTCCTCGATCAGATTTTCGATGATTTTGATGTCAATTTCACCGATTGGCTTTTTCTGGACTGTTCCTGTTTCGTAAAACGGCATGTCAAGGAAATGCGCCTGGCTCGTCGGGATACCTACGAAACGGCAGGTAGCTTTGGCCTCACCCCGTCTCAGCAAACCTTTCACTTTGCGGATTTCAGGCGTATCGATTTCGCTGTCTTTGGTATGCCTCAAAAAGTTTTTAGCGTCAAGAAAAAGCTGGTTTGCCTGTGGGCTATCAAGGCCAAAACCATTATTGAAATCTACTACGAAGTCAATAAAACGGAGCGCCTCATCATCGGCAACCGCGATGTTACCGGAAGTCTGATAAGCAACATGCACTTCATGGCCCTGATCTACCAGTCTCTGGAACGTACCTCCCATGGAAATAATATCATCATCCGGGTGTGGACTGAAAATCAGTACGCGCTTCTTGGCAGGCTGCGCACGCTCCGGACGATGTGTATCGTCTGCATTCGGCTTACCACCCGGCCAGCCGGTAATGGTATGCTGCAGCTGATTAAATACATTAATATTGATCTCATAACCTGCACCGTATTGTGCAAGTAAATCGCTCATCCCATTATCATTGTAATCTTTATCCGTCAGTTTAAGGATTGGTTTGTTCAATGAGGCTGACAAATGGGTCACCGCCTTTTTGATCATTTTATTATCCCAAACCACCGAATCAACTGCCCATGGTGTTTTAATGCGCGTCAGCTCCGAAGCAGCACTTTCATCCACTACGAAGGATACATCCGGATGCGCCTGTAAGTAAGATGCCGGGTTTAATTCAGTAACCGGCCCTTCCACAGCCGCGCGGATCACAGAAGCCTTTCTCTCGCCCCAGGCCAGCAGCACAATCCTGCGCGCATTTAATATGGGCGCAACACCTAATGTAATGGCTTTGCGAGGCACGTTATGCAACCCACCAAATTCCATTCCGGCCGCAACGCGGGTAGAATGGTCGAGCGTGATCAGACGTGTACGGGAGTTGATCAGAGAACCCGGCTCATTGAAACCCACGTGCCCATTACCTCCGATACCAAGCAATTGAAAATCGAGACCACCTACTGCGTTGATTTTATTCTCATACGAAGTACAGTACTCACGCAGCAATGCAGTAGGCACCGTTCCATCGGGAATGAAGTAATTTTCTTTCGGAATATCCACATGATCGAACAATTGTTCTTTCATGAAGCGGTGGTAGCTATAAATCGAATCCGGCTCCATTTGATAATATTCATCCAAATTGAATGAAATCACATTTTTGAAGCTCAATCCTTCTTCCCTATGCATCCGAACAAGGATCGCGTACACGGTTTTGGGCGACGATCCGGTTGCCAGTCCTAACACGCAAGATTTTCCTTCCTTTTGTTTTTGACGGATCAGATCAGCGATTTCACGCGCAACTGCATTCGATGCCTCTTTGGAATCCGCGAAGATTTGTGTAGGGATCTTTTCGTAGGTGATAGGCTGGCCGATCGTTCCGGCTGTGCCTTTGCCATTGTTGGAAGCTTGCATCAGAATTGTTTGGGGACTCACCGTTTGATGGCTCATAATTTGCTTAAAATTATTTTTAAGGGTTCGTAAATGAATTAAACCGAAAATTAAGGATTATCGGCGAAGTGTTCGACCACGCAACGTTATTTGGTCGCAAAAGTACGGTTCAAAACTGAAAATTATTAAAATAATTTAAAAAATAATCTCCATTAAAATTACTGTTTTTCAATCGAATGCGACTAGCTGCGGTTCCTGGATTATGGCATTTCCAGCATTTAACATAAAGTAAGTCTTATTTTTTTATTCCAAAAGAATTGCTCGTATTTTTGCGGCTTATTCTACAAGCATCACACCATTTTTCTGACAAAGCCCATGTCTGCACTTACAAGCGTTGAACGTGACACCACCATTTTTGATCTGATCAATAGAGAAAAGCATCGCCAGGAATCTGGAATCGAGCTGATTGCCTCTGAAAACTTCACTTCCCGTCAGGTAATGGAAGCATCCGGCAGCGTACTTACCAATAAATATGCGGAAGGCTTGCCGGGAAAACGCTATTATGGTGGTTGCGAGGTGGTTGATGAAATTGAGCAAATTGCGATTGACCGTCTGAAAGAACTTTTCGGCGCAACCTGGGCGAATGTCCAGCCACATTCCGGCGCACAGGCAAATACAGCCGTATTCCTGGCCTGCCTGAATCCGGGTGATAAAATTATGGGTTTTAACCTGGCCCATGGTGGTCACCTCACCCACGGTTCGCCGGTTAACATTTCGGGTAAATACTTCCAGCCTATATTCTATGGCGTAGAAGCAGAAACCGGTCTGATCGATTGGGATAAGGTAGAAGAAACTGCTGTAAGGGAAAAACCAAAGTTGTTGATCTGCGGCGCATCCGCGTATAGCCGCGACTGGGACTACGAACGTTTACGGGCAATCGCAGACCAGGTAGGTGCACTTTTAATGGCCGATATTGCGCATCCGGCCGGACTTATTGCAAAAGGTTTGTTGAACGACCCATTCGATCACTGCCACATTGTAACGACCACAACACATAAAACGCTTCGCGGGCCACGCGGCGGCGTCATTATGATGCGCAATGATTTCGAAAATCCATTCGGCATCAAAACGCAAAAAGGACAACTTCGTACCATGTCTTCCTTGCTTGATTCCGGTGTTTTCCCGGGAACACAGGGTGGTCCGTTGGAACATATTATCGCTGCGAAAGCAATCGCTTTTGGAGAAGCTCTGAGCGAGGGTTATTACAACTATGCGACTCAGGTGGCTAAAAATGCGCAGGCAATGGCGAAGGCATTTGTTGAAAAAGGATACCGCATTATTTCCGGTGGAACAGATAACCATTTGATGCTAATTGATTTACGGACAAAAAATGGCATTGATTCCGGCCTGACAGGGAAATTGGCAGAAAATACATTGATCAAAGCGGACATTACCATTAACAAAAACATGGTTCCGTTTGATGACAAATCGCCGATGGTAACCTCGGGAATCCGTGTGGGAACTGCGGCCATGACAACAAGAGGTTTACTCGAATCGGACATGGAGCGTATCGTTGATCTGGTCGACACCGTTTTGGCAAATCACGATCAGGATGCCAAAATCGCAGCTGTTAAAGAAGAGGTTAATACCTGGATGAAACAGTTTCCTTTATACATTTAAATAATATCACTCAAAAAGAGCGTGACGGGACCGATCCATCACGCTCTTTTACTTGAAATATTGACACTAATAATTGTAACACAACTTGTTTCGACTTAGCAAAGTTTTCATAACTTTGCACTCCAAAATCGAATTATTTGATATGAGCAAGAAAATTACGGGTGAATCCGGACTTGAAATTATTGAAACTCCGGAAGCACTAGCAGGCCAGATCAATAAAGCTGAGGTTTTTTTCCTTAAAAACCGCAAAGTGTTATATGGTGTTGGGGGGGCGATATTGGTGGCAATCCTTGCTTTTGCAGGATACCGTTTTTATATAGATGGCCAGGAAGGAACCGCGCAAAATGCACTTGCAAGTGTCGTTTACGATTTCGAAGCAGATTCTCTACAAAAAGCATTGAATGGCAGTGGCGGAAATGAAGGCCTTCTTTCCATTGCGGACAGCTACAAAGGAACCGATGCCAGCAACCTTGCAAATTTCTACGCGGGCGTGGCTCTACTCAAACAAGGTAAATTCGACGACGCAATCAGTCATCTTCAATCTTTCAGCTCTTCAGATCTATTGATCCATGCGCGTGCGCAATCATTGATCGGAGATGCTTATCTTGAAAAAAATCAACCGGCAGAAGCCATTTCTTATTATCAAAAGGCTGCTGACTACGAGAAAAACGAATATTTTACGCCTGTCTATCTCATGAAACTTGCAATCGCTCAGGAAAAAGCAGGTAAACCTGCTGATGCGTCTGCTTCATATAAACGTGTGATCGATGAATTCCCGCTTTCCTCGGAAGTGGTGAATGCAAAGAAATACATGGGATTGTTGGAAGGACAGGTCGGCAAATAATGGTTCAACCATTTCTGTTCCTAAAAGGATAAAGCCGACACAGGTTTTATCCTTTTTTTATTCACTTACTGGTCACTTTTCAGATTTCGAAAATTTATAAAAATGTCAAGCGCAGATAAAAATTTAAGTGTTTTTAATACAGAGGGATTGCCTGATATCAGTTTAAAGCGGTTCGCCATTATTGTCGCCGAATGGAACTCAGCAGTAACCGAAAAGCTCTTTGAGGGAGCTTACAACACATTGATTCAATATGGTGCATTGCCTGAGCACATCGAAAGAGGAAATGTGCCCGGAAGCTTTGAGCTGACTCTTGCGTCGCAATGGTTTGCACAGCGTCACAATATCGATGCAGTCATTGCATTAGGCGTGGTAATTCAGGGTGACACAAAGCATAACGATTATATCAATCACGCAGTAGCCCAGGGCATCACAAACGTGAACCTTAAAACAGACAAACCCGTCATCTTCGGGGTCTTAACACCTAATACGATGGAGCAGGCCCTGGAAAGAGCCGGTGGAATTCACGGAAACAAAGGCGACGAAGCGGCTATGACAGCTATTAAAATGCTGGGACTATACGGACAAGTCGCGCAGGGGTACTTATAAGTCAAGTATTGTCATTTTTAGTCATTAATAGTCATGAGTTGTTTGGAATGGTTCAGTGCAGATCGGGATGGTTTAGTTTTGAAAATGAATATCTGACAAAACACAACCTAACAAAACTCCGACCTGTAAAGAACAATTAATGACCACCAATGACAACACATGACCATTTTTAGCCAGGGGAGTGGCGCATTCAATCATTCAAAACTTATCATTCAAAATTAACCATATGCAAGTCTGGAAATTTGGCGGGACTTCGGTAGGGAAACCCGAACGTATGCATTCGATCCGCGAACTTCTTAATAGTGATCCCAGCCGTAAGATTGTCGTTTTGTCGGCATTATCAGGCTCTACAAATGCATTGATCGCAATAGGAGAGGCTGCAAAAGCTTTCGACGATTCAAAAGCGGCGACGCAGATCGATGATCTGAAAACGCATTACATGCATTTTATTAAAGACTTGTATTCCACGCCTGACGGTTTGGCAAAGGGTCAAAAGATAGTCGATACAGAATTCGGGTTTATAAAATCGCTTGTTGGCATCAAGCCTTTTACTTTAAAGAAAGAAAAGGAGCTGGTTGCCGAAGGTGAGATATTGAGTACCAAAATGTTCCAGGCATACCTGGAAGAGAAAGGCGAAAATTCTGTTTTGCTTTCCGCCCTGGATTTCATGCGCATCGACGCGGATGGAGAACCGGAATTAGCTACCATTGAAGATAAGCTGGTAACCATTTTAAACCAGTATACGGACAAGCAAACGATAATCACACAAGGTTTTATCTGCCGAAATCCACGTGATGAGGTTGATAACCTTAAAAGAGGTGGTTCTGATTACACTGCGTCATTAATTGGCGGGGCGATCCGGGCCGACGAAATTCAGATCTGGACCGATATCGACGGAATGCATAACAATGACCCGCGCATTGTGAAACGTACTTTTCCGATACGCGAGCTGACATTTGAAGAAGCTGCCGAACTAGCTTATTTCGGAGCGAAGATTTTGCATCCGAGTACCATTACTCCGGCCAAGCTGCGCGGCGTTCCGGTGAGATTAAAAAATACCATGCAGCCGGAAGCTCCCGGAACGTTGATCGCAAATCAAACGTCAGATCGCGAGATTAAAGCTATTGCCGCGAAAGACAACATTACCGCGATTTACATCCATTCCACCCGTATGCTGAATGCCTACGGCTTTCTTCGTAGAGTGTTTGAAGTATTCGAGAAATACAAAACTCCGGTGGACATGATCACTACTTCGGAAGTGTCGGTTTCGGTGACGATCGATAATTCTGAAAACCTCGATAAGATCAGTGCGGAATTGCGTGAATTCGCTGATTTGGAGGAACATGACCGCGACCAGAATATTATTTGTATAGTAGGGAATTTCAGTGCGGATAAGGAAGGGATCGCATTAAAAGTCTTGGATGCATTGAAACATATTCCAATACGAATGATTTCGTATGGCGCTTCGGAGCATAACCTTTCACTGCTGATCCATTCCAAATATAAAGCGGAAGCATTGAATGTCCTGAACGAACGTCTCTTCTTTTATGAAGACGCGATGAAAGACATTTTCACAGCTCCGTGACCAGAAGACTTAAAAAATTGCTAAAAGCTAACAGCTAAAAGCCAGATGCTACAAACGAATTTTATCCGCGACAACAGGGACCTGACCATTGCGGGGCTTATAAAAAAGCATTTCAAAGATGCAACACAAGCGATAGACCGGATCCTCGACCTGGACAAAAAACGTCGTGATGTACAGCAAGAACTCGACGACACGCTGGCGCTCTCCAACAATAAAGCAAAGGAAATCGGAGCATTGCTTAAAGCGGGACAAAAAGCCGAGGCCGAGGCGGCCAAAGCAGATACGGTTGCGTTGAAAGAACGTTCTAAATCACTTGATGAGGAGCACAAAACGATCGAGGCATCTCTTCTGGATGAGTTGGTAAAATTGCCTAATCTGCCCCACGAAAGTGTTCCAGAAGGCAGGACTGCGGAGGATAATGTGACGGTGATGGAAAAAGGTGTAAAACCAGTTCTGCCCGCCAATGCGCTTCCTCATTGGGAATTGATTAAAAAATTGGGGAAAAATCAGGCGCCTATCATTGATTTTGAGCTGGGTAACAAAATTTCGGGTGCCGGTTTTCCAGTATACAAAGGAAAAGCGGCACGTTTACAACGGGCGATGATCGCATTTTTTCTCGATGAAGCAGGAAAGGCTGGTTATACCGAAGTTCAGCCCCCGATTGTTGTCAATGCAGACTCTGGTTTCGCGACGGGGCAATTGCCTGATAAAGAAGGCCAGATGTACCATGACGCCGCAGATGATCTTTACCTGATCCCAACTGCGGAAGTGCCGGTCACCAACCTATATCGCGACGTGATTGTTGCTGAAAACGAGCTACCCGTAAAAAACGTGGCATATACTCCTTGTTTTCGTCGCGAGGCAGGAAGCTGGGGCGCGCATGTGAGAGGGTTGAACCGTTTGCACCAGTTTGACAAAGTTGAAATTGTCCAGATCAACAAGCCTGAGGATTCGTACAAGGCATTGGATGAAATGGTCGGTCACGTCAAAGGTTTGCTTGAAAAGCTTGAATTACCTTATCGCATTTTGCGGCTTTGTGGCGGTGATATGGGCTTTACCTCAGCACTAACGTATGACTTTGAGGTGTGGTCTGCCGGCCAGGAACGCTGGCTCGAATGCAGTTCCGTCTCAAATTTTGAGACTTACCAGGCCAATCGTCTGAAATTGAGATACAAAACCATTGAAAAAAAGACTCAGTTGCTGCATACGTTAAATGGGTCTGCACTCGCATTGCCACGGATTGTAGCGGCTCTTTTAGAAAACAATCAACAAGCCGACGGTACGGTGAAGGTTCCGGAAGTACTTGTTCCCTATTGCGGTTTTGATACAATTGAATAGATTAAAAAAAATTACGAAAGCGGCTTTCAGATATCTGGGAGCCGTTTTTGTTTTTTTAGCAATGCTTCAACTCCAGATTTTATCATGATCAGCCGCCCCACTTTTTCATAAGCAACTCCATCTTCGATCCGGTAGGAATTTTCAAACTGCATTCCGGTGATCCGGGTTTTGAAGCATTTAAATGAGACTTGGGGAGATGTACTATAGTTTTTTATCAATTCCAATAAATGGGTGGAAACGATAAACAACGACCCTTTAAAATTCGAAAAACCATCCACAGCTGTTCTCGAACAATGCAGCGCATCGTCCTGATTTGTGCCCCTGAAAAGCTCATCGATGATTACAAAGCACTTTTCGTCCTCATTTAATGCGGTCGCGATACTTTTAATGCGCATCATTTCATTGTAAAAATGACTATAACCCAAATCCAGATCGTCGGACAAATGAATGGACGTGAATAGTCGGTCTACATATGGAAGTTTCACCTTTTCTGCCGGAACGGGCCATCCCAAATGCGCCAGGTAAACGACAATGCCACAGGTTTTTAGGAATGTCGTTTTACCACTTGTATTTGCTCCTGTCAAAATGCAAACCGGTTTGGCACTGACTAATTCAAAGTGGTTTGAAACCGCATTTGCAACCAGCGGATGCCAGACCGATTCAGCATTAAAATCTGCTATATCCGCACGGATTTCAGGAAACGACAAATTATTCACAACTGCCGTTTTCGCAATTGCCAGGTATGCGTCGAACTTGTAAAATACATCCAGAAAATGCCTGAGTGCCTTTTTATGTTCCACTCTAAAAAAATAGTCGAGATGAAAAACGGATCTGTTTGACAGGTTTTCGTCTTTTTGAGTTAAAAGCGATTTGATAGCCGCATGTGACAGAAATTTTCGCATATCACTTATTTCTCCGGCAATCTCTCTCGGGATTTCTGTTTCTTCCAGTGCTTTCAACATCTTGTTAACCGCTCTGATCAACTTCAAAACAGCCATTAATCCACTTTGAATGCGTGAAAATTCGGCCGGATTTCGAAATGAAAAAATGAGCGTGTCGAACCAATGTTTGAAAACATCCTGTGACATGGAATGCGCGATATTCAGTGTATAATAATTCTCAGCGGCCATGACATAGGCACGTGGAATGTCGATTTCCCAGCTTATAGGATTAGAAACAATGGTTTTTAACAAATCCTGGAATGATAACAATGCAGTCAATGTCGCCGGAGGCTCACAAATCATTTTTTTGAGATAATCCCGGCCTCCGTAGGTTTTTGTCTGATCAAAATAATTAAGTATGCCCGCCGACCGGTGGTGCTCGGAAACAATCTGTAGCTCGGACAATGTGTGGGGATCGACCGGGTTCATTTTGAAGATTTAGTCATCTTCAAATGTAGGCAGGTGCCTGAATGAACGGGCGTTAAATAAAGTTAAATGATCCTTTTTCTCGGAAATGCAAGCCAGATAAAATAAGCTGTCAAGAATACAATGCTTACCTGCATCGAATAATCAACAAGCAAATCGGATGAGGCAAAAGTATCCGCAGGTGTCATGTAGCAAGGCATTCCAAGCCGCCACCAGAATGACGGATGTACAACGCAGAGGAGATTAAAAACGAAAAACAGAGCTACCTGCGTTTTATTTCGCCAGTTTATCACATCAAACACCAGCGGGATCAAAAAGAGAAAAATATAATTGCTATATGCACTTTGCTGGACAATCATCATTGAGGCATAAAGCACGATCCAGACCCGGGAAAGCATGATCCTGAAATCGGCATTGCGGAGCCGCCACGCAGCCAGACAAGCAAGTCCGACCGAAATGGCCAAACCAATCCAGTTCCAAAACTTCTCCCCAACTCCAATCTGATTAAAAAACCATGGATTCAGTACCGAAGGAATATTAGGCGCTCTCAATGTTTGGGCTTCGCCGAGCGGCTGTAAAAATTCCAGTCCCACGATTGGGTACAGGATAGCCAGCGAAACAACTCCAATAATGGCAATAGGAATAATGAACCGGATCTTTTCTTTTTCCAGAAGAAATAACGGAATGAAGATCAGGATAAAGATCGCTTTGGTCATTAACAACCCAATGGCGAGAATGGCCGCAAACCATTCGGTCCGTAAGGTACGCTCTCTCACCAGGTATGCGAGGATTACAAAAAGCCACATCCATACATCCTCCTGGGCCCCGATCACGCACAGGATCAGTGATCCGGGCAGTATCAGATATATGATCGCATTAAAGAGCGAAATGCCACGCGATTGAAAGGGACGGAAAAAATGGTATGACAATATCAATGCAACTGCATCCACCACGATCATCGCGAAAACCACCATTTTGGGGCTATACCAGATCTTAACCCAAACTGCCAGAAAATAGGAATAAAGCGGGGAATATGGGGACCAAAAATCCCGATAGACAACCTGACCCTGGGATGCTTTGCTGGCCATATCCCAGAACCCATTCACATCCGACGTAGGTTCCATTCCAGCAATGAGGTAGATAATCACGAACGGAACCAATCGCAGAAGAAACCAGCCCGAGAAAAGTGTCGTCGCAACCGACTTGCCTTCCAGCCAGTTTGAAAATGATTTTTTTGTAAAAAGTAAAAGTGCAGTCGCGAGCAGGCAAAAAACGCTGATACCTAATTTGGCAAGGACAATACTCATATCAATGCCGGTTTTCCTGAAACAGCAACTTTGCGATACGTCTCCCGAAGTACCCAGAAGAAACAAAGCACATTTAATATCTGAAGAACATATTCGAATAAAAACGAAGGATTTTCGAACATTCCCAGGGATTTATACGCAGGTTGCTTTATATAAACCCAAATAAATGGCTGGACGACGGTCAGCCAGTTGAGCGCTAAAAGTATCAGTACGTGAGCGGTTTTGCGAATATCGATGATTTCAAATAACACAGCCATTAAATATGCGATCACATACGCTCCCATTGCACTGGCCTGGAATATCATCATGCACACAAAGCAAGCAATGAAAATGCCCGGCAGAACTTCATTCACATGTTTATGGCGGCCTTTAAATGCAATGAATGCAGGAATGAAAACGGTGAACAAAAGTCCGAACCAGTTGATCAGCGTCGATTTCTTCTCGTCGATCGGGAACATTATTTCAACAAATGGTCTTGTTATTGAAAACAAATTAGGTGTCATGAGTTGCTCGGTGTGCTGGATCGGCATTAAAAACAGATCTCCTATTTGCCAGTATAAAAATCCAACGGCAGGTAGCCCGATCGCAGCCATGACCAGAAGCATTTTTACTGGTTTTTTTACACTGATAAGTAATGCAGGCAAAAGAAATATGAAAGTGACCTTAATGGTAAGCAACGCGAGCGCATAGAGCAGCCCCACACCTACTTCATAATCCACTGTTTTTTTCAATGTGTATCTCCAGATCAGCAATGCCGCCCCCCAAAACCAGACTTCCTCCTGGCCATCCACCAGAATATACATGAAACCCGCCGGTAACAAATAATAAATGATCGCCAGCTGCAATGCATTGGGTATTCTCTTTTTGTAGGTCTGATAGGTCAGCCACAAAATTCCGGACTCCATCAAAACCATAAAAAGCACAATGGCGCGGGCGTTGTGCCAGATCCAGACAGGCAGACTTATAATGTAAGCATACAAAGGCGCGTGATATGACCAGAAATCCCGGTACACAAAACCGCCCGCCTTCGCGGCCTCGGCTTTATAAAAAAAGAAAGGAATATCGCCCCTGGGATCTTCGTTGATAATGAGGAAAATGCCTATCCAGGGAATGAGACGAAGTAAGACAAAACCAAGTCCGAAAATCAACCTTTCATTGTCTTGCTGCCACTTTGAAAAAAGATCTGAACGTTTGACAGTCCAGAAAATTCCGAGTGTTAATCCAAGATTAATGATCAGCTTTATATAAAAGACGGTAAGAACGGGCATAGTCAGATATTCACAATCAGGCGCAAACTTAAGACAAGTTTTCCTGAAAGTGGGTAGCAAAACCCAAAGTTTTAATCGGTTAGCAAACTGTATGCTTGCATACTTTTTCTCAAAATTATATTTTTGAAAAACGTCATCAACGATAATCAATGTTGCTTATGGCATCCGCTGCACTATTGAACGGAATGGATTTCAACCTGAGTGAAGAACATGAAGCAGTGCGCGAAGCTGCCCGTGATTTTGCACAAAATCAACTTTTGCCAAGTGTAATTGAACGGGATAATGACCAGAAATTTGATATAGCCCTCACCCGCGAAATGGCACAGCTGGGTTTCATGGGCATGATGGTATCCCCGGAATATGGCGGCGGCGGAATGGATACGCTGGCTTACGCGATAGCGATTGAAGAAATTTCCAAGATCGATGCGTCGGCTGGGGTAATTATGTCCGTGAATAATTCTCTGGTATGCTGGGGGCTAGAAGAATATGGAAGTGAAGAGCAGAAACAGAAATACCTCACCCGTCTTGCGGCCGGCGATATTATCGGCGCATTTTGTTTGTCCGAGCCGGAAGCAGGCTCCGACGCAACTTCTCAGCACACAACTGCAATCGATCACGGCGACTACTATTTATTAAATGGAACAAAAAACTGGATCACCAGCGGCAATTCTTCTTCGGTATGTCTCGTGATCGCACAAACAAACCCCGAGTTGAGACATAAAGGCATTAATGCGTTCATTGTCGAAAAGGGATGGGAAGGTTTTAGTGTTGGAAAAAAGGAAGACAAAATGGGAATCCGGGCATCCGACACGCATACACTCATGTTTTCGGACGTGCAAGTGCCAAAAGAAAACCGCATTGCGGAAGACGGCTTTGGCTTCAAGTTTGCGATGAGCACGTTAAATGGCGGGCGCATCGGTATTGCAGCGCAGGCACTGGGGATAGCAGCAGGCGCATTTGAACTTTCCTTGAAATATTCAAAAGAAAGGAAAACATTTGGCAAGCCCATCAGTGAGCATCAGGCCATTCAATTTAAACTCTCAGAAATGGCAATGAAAATTGAGGCCGCGCGGTTACTTGTTTACAAAGCCGCCAGAATGAAGGATGAAGGAAAGGACTATATCAAGGCTGCCGCGATGGCCAAACTCTATGCATCGGATGTGGCGATGTGGGTGACCACGGAGGCTGTTCAGGTTCATGGAGGCTATGGATACGTGAAAGAATATCACGTGGAGCGCATGATGAGAGATGCCAAAATTACCCAGATTTACGAGGGTACCTCCGAAATACAAAAACTCGTTATTGCCCGTGAACTACTAAAATGATCCCGTTCAAAGGATTAAATCCATTTTATTCTAAATGTTGGATTAAAGTCATATAAAAATATCACTTTTTTTCACTTTTTTGTCAATCTATTGTTGTATTAGTTTTGTACAATTTATTAGATTTGTACAAAATTAGAAACATAGGTCGCAAGAGCCTTTAAATATATCAAGCATGGAAGACTATAATAAGATTATTGAGTCGCTTGGGGTGAAGTTCGTGAAAGCCCGTCACATCCGGATTTTACAACCCATCACAATTAAAAACTTTTACGATGTCCAAAATTCACTTACGATTTTGTACGACGGTGAAGTTTCGTTCGGCTCAGAGGAATCGCATCGGGTCGAAGAGGGAGATATGCTTTTCATTCCGGGAGGAAAGCATGCCACCGTTACCTACGGAAATACGCAAACCGCTAAAACGGTATCCAATGAGGAGTTCATGACAAACCGGGATAATTACATTGATGCGGGCCACGATCCTGCATTAATCGGCAAGCTTCCCAACTCATTCGGTCTGATTTCCTTCGAAGCAAAAGTTTTTGACACGGTCAATTTCTTTACTTCCCTGGATGTACCTCCGTTCCTGATCAAAAGAGACGATCAGATTGCTGCTACCATTAATCAGATCCTCACTGAGGATATGCTTGATACGCCGGGTAAAGGTCGGATCATCAAGATCAAAACAGAAGAAGTCGTTATTGAGATCATCCGTTACATTCTGAAAAACAAACTGTTTGTTGAGCAACTTGTCACCAACAGTACCTATTTTAAAGATCCCCGTCTGATCGATATTTTTGCTTATATCAAGGATAATCTGGGTGGAGACCTTTCAAACAAGGTTTTGGCGAACGTAGCGAATGTTTCCGAAGATTATGTTGGTCAATACTTCAAAATGCTGACCGGTATCAACCCTCAGGATTACATCGAATATCAGCGTATGGAGAAAGCCGTTGATTTACTTCGTACTTCCAAGAAAAGCATTCGCGCCATTGGTTCTGATGTGGGGTACAAAGACACTGCGTATTTCTGCCGTCGTTTTAAAATGATGTTTGGAATTCCAGCCGGTAAAATGCGTCGTCGTGAATCGTTGATGAATGTTTAGGATTTAAAATTCCTTGTTAATAAATTATTGAAGGAGCTGTATGTAAAAAATACGGCTCTTTTTTTGTGACCAAATGAATGGCCCCGCGTATCAAAGATATCCTCACATTCAAGAGGTATCTTATCATGCTACCCAATTTAAGTAACCCGTTTGTCTCAGCAGAACACCGTTTTCCGTACGAAACCTTGTTGGAGCGCGATCCGATTGTTTTGGATCAAAGGAATATCCGAAACCAGATACGAAACAGCAAGATCCTGATCACAGGTGCCGCAGGTTCGATCGGAACTCAGCTTGCTTTGCAAATCTGCGACTATCAACCTCAGTTACTCATCCTGCTCGACCAGTCTGAGACAGCTCTCGGCGACGTTGAAATGCATATTCGTTCCGCCTACCCTACTATCAATGTTAACGCTTTTATAGCCAACATCACCGATCCCGTACGGATTGACAGCATTCTCCGGCAATTCAGACCCGATATCGTTTTTCATGCGGCTGCATATAAACACGTTCCGATCATGGAAAAGCATCCCTACGAAGCGATCAGGACGAATGTGCTTGGAACCCAGATCCTGGCAGATCTGGCCATAAAATATCGGGTTAGTAAATTCATTTTCATTTCTACGGACAAAGCTGTGAATCCATCGAGTGTTATGGGAGCCAGCAAACGATTGGCCGAAATGTATATCCAGCAGACTTTACATTCCGGCACTCAGTTCATTATCACCCGGTTTGGCAACGTATTGGGCTCAAATGGATCTTTTATTTCTGTTTTTCAAAAACAGATCGCCTCGGGTGGGCCTGTAACCGTTACCCACCCGGATGCCAGCCGTTACCTGATGACAATCCCGGAAGCTTGTCAACTTGTGCTGGAAGCTAGTGCGATCGGGACTGGTGGGCAGGTTTTGTATTTCGATATGGGAAAGCCGGTACTGATCCGTACAATTGCTGAAAAAATGATCCGATCACTTAACCTCAGACCGAATAAAGTCATCGAAATTATCTTCACCGGTTTGCGACCCGGCGAAAAGTTGTCGGAGGAGCTACATCAGCCAGACGAGCTGGAATGTTTTTCCATTCACCCGAAAATCAAACTAATGAATGCAGCTTGTCCGGCAAATGCCGATTTCGAGGCATTTAATAAATCCCTTGCAGCAGTACTCAGCAGTAGCTGTTCCGATGAAATGGTAAGCTTCCTGAAACGGATGGTTCCGGAATATGTCAGTTGTAACTCGGATTTTGAGCGGCTCGACCTGGTCACATAAGTTGTCCGAACATTATTTGGGTAGAAAACCAGTTGATTGCATCCAATGTTTACATCTTCCAAACCATTCATCAAACGAAGGCACTTTAAGATAACCATGTTCTCCTTTCGAATAGATATGCATATCTGCGAGCACTCCTTTTTCCGTCAATGCCTCATAAAACTTGATGCTGTTTGAAACCGGGACAACGGTATCGTCGCTGGCGTGTGTAAGATAAGCTGGCGGAGCGGTTTTCTTGACTTGCAATTCATTTGAAAAGTATCTCACTTTCTCAATTGTCGGCGTCGCCCCCAGCAGGTTAGCCGCCGACCCTTTGTGTCCGATCCGATCCAGAAAACTGATTACGGGATAAACGAGGATCATGAAGTCGGGACGTAAACTGGTTTTCTTCGGATTACTGATGAAGCTGCTGTCATAATGCGTGCCGGCAGTGGCTGCAAGATGCCCGCCCGCTGAAAATCCCATAATGCCGATTTTCCCGGGATCAACTTTCCATTCGGATGATCTTTCTCGCACCGTTTTAATTGCCTGCTGCGCATCCTGGATCGGTCCGATAGACTTATCGTCCATGATCCGGTCATCGGGCAACCTGTATTTGAGGACAAAAGCAGCAATGCCGAGCTTATTCAGTTCCTTTGCAACCTGATAACCTTCCCGATCCATTACCAAAACTCCATAACCGCCCCCCGGACAAACGATCACAGCCGTTCCATTTGCTGAAGCCGCAGGTGGCAGATAAATGCTGAGCGTCGGTTTTGACACGTTTCTTGCTACACCATCTTTCGTATTTCCCCGATCTTCCACCTCGATTGCATTTGGTACCTTGCCATTATACAATGGAATCTCAGTCTGTGCCTGCACTTTCAGTACCAGTGACATAAGTAACATAAGTACTGTTATTCTCATTTGAGCCATATTCGGGGAGTTTCAAGGTCGGTTTGAGAGAAGATGTTCTAATTTTTTTCTAATCCCACAGCAAACATATTCTAATTAAATTTCGGTTACTATATCTGAGCAATGCAGGACGATTTTTAATAGCTGCTTTCCCAATATGGATCCAAATTGATTAAGTCAAAAACCAAAGTTATTTACCTCTACAAAAATTGACTTTTGGGAGGAAGATTACCAAAGAATTGTATCATTCCGTGCTGGTGCATTAATTCTTTTTATATTAATATAATATTTACAAGAAAATCGAATCTGCTTTGTTACTTTACATCAATAACCGATTAAAAAAATAGCTAGTTTTGCAGATATCAGAATCATGCATAACTTTCTTTGATACGTTCTAATGGCTTAATTGAACTCTTTTACAGCGTTAAGGCTTCATTATCCATATAAATCCACCACAGAAGAATGAAATATCCAGTACATGCAGAAGGCAGGTTTCAATTTATCGATGAAGGAAAAGGCGAAACATTACTGCTTTTGCATGGCCTCTTCGGCGCACTAAGCAACTGGGATGGCATTATCGATCATTTTTCAAGTCGCTATCGTGTCCTTATACCCCTCCTGCCGATCTATGAATTGCCCCCGCGTGAGGCTGGGCTCGAAGCTCTGCTGGCGTTTCTGGAAGATTTTGTTGCATTCAAAAACCTCACTAACCTTACCGTCATCGGCAATTCGTTAGGTGGTCATATCGGATTACTTTACACACTCAAAAATCAGGATAACGTCCATAAGCTGGTTTTGACCGGCAGTTCAGGGCTTTTTGAGAATTCAATGGGAGGTTCGTTCCCGAAACGCGGAAGCTACGATTACATCAGGGAACGCGTGGCCTACACTTTTTATGACCCGGAAGTTGCGACCAAAGAATTGGTGGACGAAGTATTTGAAACAACTTCGAGCATCCCGAAATGCATGAGCATTGTGGGGATCGCAAAATCCGCCCAGCGCCACAACCTCGCCAAAAACCTTCACGAGATTACGGTCCCTACACTTTTGGTCTGGGGATTGAACGATACGATCACACCTCCACACGTTGGATACGAGTTCAATCGTTTAATAGCAGATTCAGAACTGCATTTTATAGATAAATGCTGCCACGCGCCAATGATGGAGCGTCCAAATGAATTTAATGTAATTCTTGAAAGCTTTTTGGAAAAACACATCCCGGTACCGGTTGTCTGACGAATTAAATGGCACCAATTCTTTTGGTACGATAGTTGATACATACTCAGTTTTTTTATAGCTTCGAAAAATGACGTCCTGAATATATGCTCGCTTCCTCGCTCATTAATCCCATGGTACCCGTACTGAAACCGACTGATTCGGTGAGCACGGCATTGGATTGGATGGACGAGTTTGGGGTTAAGCAGCTCATCGTAGCGGATTCAGGCGTATATCAGGGAATTGTTTCAGAAGATATTTTATTCGATGTCGTCGATAGTTCCGATCCGCTTTCCCGCATTATTATCCTGCATAAAGATATTTTTGCTTCCGAAGACCAGCATCCTTACGAGCTTTTACGACTTGTTAATCAGTTTGGTTTACGCATTGTGCCCGTTTTGCATGACGACAGAAGTTTTGCCGGAAGTATTCTGGTAACGGATCTGATCGAGCATTTTGCCAATGAGCTGGGTATTCAGGAAAAAGGGGCAGTGATTGTATTACGAATTCCCGAACGGAGCTACTCACTTTCCGAAATCAGTCGTTTAATCGAATCGAACGGCACCAAAATTCTCAGCAGTTATTACTCCTCCGGAGAAGTTTACAATCCGACCAACGAAGCCCGGCTTACACTTAAACTAAACCGGACCCACATTACGCCACTCATTGCAACCCTGGAACGTTTTGGGTATGAAATCGAAGAAGCCCATGCCAACGATCCAATAGAAAGTCTCGACCAGGAACGCCTCGATATGCTTTTACGCTATCTGGCCACTTAGTTCCGGTTACGACTTTTGAATCAGCCTTTTTGTCCCGTATCTTTCGGAGGAAACCATCTGTTTTAGCCATTTTTGCATGAAAATAGCCATTCATGGACGTAACTTTAATGAGTCCGCCCGCCCGTTTATTGAAAACATGTTCAATGAGCTGGCCCGCAAAAAAGTGAGAGTCCAGCTTTCCGGTTCATTCCGGATCTTTCTCGACCAAACCGGGATCCCCCATTACTCAGAGCTGGTTTACGAACGTCCCGAAGATCTTTTCGATGCCGAACTGGTGTTGAGTATGGGTGGCGACGGCACACTTCTGGAAACCATATCGCACATTGGCAGCAGACAAATCCCGGCGATTGGCATCAATGTCGGACGTCTCGGTTTCCTGGCAACCGTGTCCCCGGAACGCATTGCAGATATGATCGCGGCGCTGGAAAATAGTGATTACCGGATCGATGAACGCACTTTGGTGGAAGTCGAGTCTAATATTGATTTGTTTGACGGATTGAATTTCGGGCTGAATGACTTTACGATCACAAAAACCGACACTTCTTCGATGATCACCGTTCATACCTATCTCAACCAGGAATTTCTGAATTCCTATTGGGCAGATGGTCTGATCGTTTCAACGCCAACAGGTTCTACCGGATATTCTCTCAGCTGCGGCGGGCCTGTGCTAATGCCTCATTCCCAGAATTTTATCATTACCCCCATCAGTCCGCACAACCTGAATGTTCGTCCGCTCATTGTAGAAGATACCGCGATTGTTCGGTTGGAAGTGAAAAGCCGGAGCAATAATTTCCTGGTTTCACTGGATGCCCGATCAAAAGTAGTCGATGAAAATACCCAGCTTACAGTGCGGAAAGCCGACTTTACAGCCAGACTAATCAAGATGAAAGACGACAGCTTTCTGAATACATTAAGAAGCAAATTGTCGTGGGGACTGGATATGCGTAATTAACTGACATTAACCCTTTTCAAATACATGATATAATGCAGCTTACCTACCACACTTTTGACCTTCAATTAAAACATACCTTCACCATTGCCCACGATTCCAGGGACATCCAGCCCACACTTATTGTTGAGCTGAGCGATGGATTCACCAGTGGTTTTGGAGAAGCAACTTCCAATCCCTATTACGGCATTACGATCGACAATATGATCGCCGCCCTGGAAACAGTCCGCGACTTGGTCGAATCCGGAAATTATAACTCCGCAGAACAACTTTGGGATTTGGCGAATCCATATCTCACATCCAATTCCTTTTCACAATGCGCATTGGATGAAGCTGCGCAGGATTTTTTCGCTAAAAAGAAAGGTGAAAAATTATATCAGTCCTGGGGACTTTCTCCCGAGAACAATCCGTTGACAAACTTTACGATTGGAATTGATACCGTCGAAAAAATGGTATCAAAAATGAAAGAACTTCCATGGCCGATTTACAAAATTAAGCTGGGTACGAATGAAGATCTCCGCATTGTTCAGGAACTTCGTAAGAATACCAATGCCATTTTCAGGGTGGATGCGAATTGCGGCTGGACCGCGGCTCAGACAATCGATCTGGCACCGAAATTGAAAACTTTGGGAGTTGAGTTTATCGAGCAGCCGTTACCGGCAGACGATATTTCGGGTATGAAAAAGGTTTTTCAGGAAAGTGCATTACCTGTCATCGCCGACGAAAGCTGCATCATTGAAAGCGACGTCGCAAAATGCGAGGGGCTTTTTCATGGCGTAAATGTTAAGCTTACAAAATGCGGCGGCCCCACTGCTGCAAAACGGATGATCACAGAGGCGAAGTTTCTGGGCATGAAAACCATGGTCGGCTGCATGACTGAAAGCAGCGTTGGAATTTCAGCAATCGCACATTTGCTGCCACTTCTTGATTACGTGGATATGGATGGTTCATTGTTGATTACAAACGATCCTGCCACGGGCGTTACGTTCGATTACGGCAAGGTAATCTATGCAAACGAAAATGGGAGCGGCGCTTCACTTAATGTAAAAAACGGGTGAATGCCTTCTCGACCAACAAACTTCCAGGCAGAACTGTATCAACGCAAAGTACTGAATACCTTTGGTTTAGCGGAACAGACTACCTTGGAATGGCTCACAACGAAGCCTTTCGTAGTTATTTGCAAGAGGGTTTATCAAAGTTCGGAATGCATTTTGGAAGCTCCCGCAATGGCAGTCTTCAGCTAAGTATTTTTGAAGAAGCCGAACGCGCCTTTTCAGCATTCACCAATACCCAATCAGCATTACTTGTGTCGTCCGGGATGTGGGCAGGCCAGTTAGTGATGAAAGAAATTGAAAATATCGTCCATACGTCCGTTTCATCTCAATCGTTCAAATACCACTACGCTCCAAAAGTACATCCGGCTCTTTGGGGGAAAGATTATCTCTCCAACAAACAAAGCTGGAACGAATGGACGGCAGAAACGGTGAGCCATATTAATGAAGGCACAACCAATATCACTCATATCATTTGCTCGGACGCCATAGGTTCACCACTGGTCGAGGCATTCGATTTTTCTTTTTTTGGCCAAATTGAGAACTTATCGAATGTTTGGCTGATCATCGACGAATCGCATAGTCTGGGCGTACTGGGAAGCAAAGGTGACGGCATTGCAAGTGGGTTACCTCCAAATATCCGACACAAAACCATCTTTGTTTCGTCGCTTAACAAAGCCTTGGGTATTCCCGGCGGAGCCGTTTATGGTAGTCAGGAAGTGATCGATACGATTCGCCGGTCGCCCTGGTTTGCCGGCGCATCGCCAACAGCGCCCGCCTACATATCTGCATTCAATCAATTACTTGCACACGATATTTACATTGTTGCAAATCGATATTTGAAAAGCCAGATTAGTTATTTCTCGCAAAAGCTGGGGGAAAGCAGTCTTTTTAAAACCGTTGCGGATTATCCTGTCTTTTGCAGCCAAAACCTGAACTTGTTTGAATATTTACTGGATAATGGAGTCATGGCCTCTTTTTTCTCATATCCCTCGCCCACCGATCCACCCATTACCCGCATTGCAATCAGTACGCTACATCAAAAAGAAGACCTCGACCATTTGGCCGAAGTCTGTCTTAAATAATCTTAGAACTAAATCTTACAAATCCCCAGTACGATTCGCCAGCGCCTTTTCTTCACGCAATTTTTCTCTTTCCACTCTGCCAGCCACCAGGATACTTACTTCGTAAAGAACAAAAAGTGGGATGGCAACAATCACCTGGCTATAAATATCCGGAGATGGAGTAATCACAGCAGCAATGATCAGAATCACAATCATGGAATGCTTTCTGTATTCCCGCATGAAAGCAGGTGTAAGTACGCCCACTTTCGCTAATACAAAAACCACTATGGGAAGCTGAAATGCAATTCCACAGGCGAGTGTAAGTGTAGAAACGAGTGAAATATACGATGAGATACTAAACTCATTTATAATCGTCGGATCGAGCGTAAAATTGGCCAGGAAGTTGATTGCCAGCGGAGTTACGATGTAATATCCGAAGAATATGCCCGAAAAGAAAAGCATGGTAACATAAAAAACCGCTCCCCTCGCCTGCCTTCTTTCAGATGGTTTGAGGCCCGGTTTGATAAACCGCCATATCTCCCAGAATGCATATGGAAAAGCAAAAACCAATCCTGCGATCACCGATGACGTCATACTCATCGTAAACTGATCGCCCATTCCAATCGCCTGCAACTTGAAATTGAGCGCTTTGATACACAAATCTTCGTATTGAACTTTCTCTGCAAGCAGGCAAAGCATCCGGTATGTCCAGAAATCCGGCTTGGCAGGCGCTATAATGACGTATTGATAAATTTCTTTTATATAAACGAAAGCGAGTATTGCAAATACAAGTATAGACCCGCCTGCACGGATCACGTGCCATCTTAATTCTTCAAGATGCCCGATAAACGACATCTCTGTACCTTCGCTTCCTTCCTCTTCTTCGTTCTCAAATTCCTGATCCAAGGGCATATTATTGATGTAACTAAAATTCTATCTACGTGAAAAATCAAATGCAGGATCAATATCCGAATGCAAAAGCTGAAATTACTTAAAAAACCCGTCGAAGTACTCCGGCGGGTTTTTATAAGAATGACTTTATCGAAACTAATCCATAACAAATGGATAGTCATTTTCCACATACACATCCGTGTATGCTTCTTTTGGGTCGGGGAACTCTGACTCCTCGGCAAACTGCACCGACTCCGCCACAATGTCCTTTACTTTCTTATCAATATTTTCCAGCTCTTCCTCTGTCGCCAGGTTATTTGTCAAAATAACGGCACGGATCTGTTCGATCGGATCTCTGTGCTTGTATTCTTCAACCTCTTCTTTTGAGCGGTATTTCTGAGGATCGGACATCGAGTGTCCCCGGTAACGATACGTACGGAATTCCAGGAATGTCGGACCGTCACCTTTACGCGCACGCTCCGCAGCACGGGAAACAGCCTCATGGATCGCCTCCACGCTCATACCGTCAACCGGCTCGGAAGGAATGTCATATGCTTCTCCCAAGGTGTAAAGTTCAGTCACATTGGAAGAACGGGCAACCGAAGTTCCCATGGCATAACCATTGTTTTCAACGACGAAAATGACCGGAAGTTTCCAGCTCATCGCCATGTTCAGTGCTTCGTGGAAAGCTCCCTGACGGATTGCGCCATCGCCGAAGTAGCAGATGCAAAGGTTATCCGTCTTGTTGTATTTCTCGGCAAAAGCAATTCCTGCTCCCAGAGGGATTTGGGCACCTACGATACCATGACCACCAACAAAGCCTTTTTCTTTATCAAAAATGTGCATCGAACCACCCTTTCCTTTGGTAGTACCTGTCTTTTTTCCATAAAGCTCGGCCATGATCGCATTCGGTGAAGTTCCCAATGCTAATGGAATGCCGTGATCTCGATATGCAGTAATGTATTTGTCGCCTAGTTTCAGAGCGGTAACCGCACCTGAAGAACAGGCTTCCTGGCCGATGTATAAGTGGCAAAAACCACGTATTTTCTGCTGACCGTAGAGCTGTCCGGCTTTTTCTTCAAATCGACGTTGTAAAAGCATATTCTCGAACCAGAACATGTAACGGTCTTTTGAATGCTGTAATTTCTTGGGGGATGAAGATTTCTTTTTATCCGTAACGGTGGCCATGTATTTGGTTCTCGTTTATAAAGACAGAACTTTGTCTTAAAGTTAGTGGTTTGAACAGAGTCTGTTTTTTGCCGTACTCACGCAAATGATTTGCGAAAATAAGCATAAACTAAATAACAAAGAAGTCCATGTGGCTAGAAAAGCTCCGTCTTACCTACTTTAAAAGTTATGACGAGAAAGCCTTTACATTCGGGGAACACGTAAATTGTTTGGTTGGGGAGAATGGAAGTGGCAAAACGAATTTACTCGATGCCATATACTTCCTGACACTTACCAAAAGTGCCTTTCACAATCAGGATGCCCTCGGTATTCGCCATTCACAGGACTTTTTTGTTCTTGACGGGGTTTTCAAAGACGCTGTCAGAAATACGCAGATCACCTGCAGTTTCCAGCGCGGGCAGCGTAAGGTTTTCATGGCTGACAAAAAGAATTACGAAAAGCTCAGCGATCACATCGGCCTTTTTCCATTGGTGCTTATCGCCCCGGACGACACCGACGTGATCCGTGAGGGAAGCGAGGAGCGGAGACGATTTTTTGATGGTGTATTGTCCCAGGCCACACCCGGTTACCTCAGCGATTTTTTACATTATAATAAAATCCTGAATCAGCGAAACGGGTTACTAAAACTGTTTGCCGAACGAAATTACCTGGACGAAGATCTCCTGGAAACCTATAATGAGCCGCTGATCATTCTTTCTCAGAGAATTTATGCGCACCGGGCTTCATTCATGGACCGGTTTGTCCCATTATTCAATAAGTACTACGATTTTCTCAGCAGCGGGTACGAAATCGTGGATGTGATTTATGAAAGCGAAGTTGCCAGCGAGGACTTTCCGACTGAATTCAGGAAAAACCGCAGCCGCGACCTGCACGCCCAGCGGACAGGAAAGGGAGTTCATAAAGATGAATATGTATTTGAGATCGATGGGGTTACCTTAAAAAAGTTCGGCTCCCAGGGGCAACAAAAGTCATTTCTGATCGCATTAAAGCTTGCTCAGTTCGATTTATTGAAACAAGAAAAGGGAAAAACGCCGATCCTGTTGCTGGATGACATATTCGATAAACTCGACGACCGCCGCATTCAGAAACTCATTGAATTAATCGATACCGGCTTCCTCGGCCAGGTTTTCATCACCGACGCCCGCCCCGAACGCTCCCAGAAAATACTGGAACACGTAAAAGCAGATGTAAGGTTTTTTGAGATTGAGAAAGTATTGACCGCAAAAGACTAGCTCTGCATTCTTGCGTCAATTATGTTTAAGATCAGGACCCCACAGAGTCCATTTTATTTTGTAAGACACGCTTTACTTCTTTTTCGACGTCGTTGCTGGAAATCAATTGACCTGTTTCTGCCTGAAGTAAAGACTGGTTGAGCATTTTGAGGAATTCAGTGGAATTTGCATCTATGTCTGTTTCCATATTTGCTGTTCCATGAACGAACGAATAGAAGACAACAAGTCTTCCATGCGGTTTTCATCCACTTCATTGACAAGTCGGATAACTTCTGTTTTTAAGTCTCGATTAGACATAGATAGCATTGTTTTTATTTCGACACTAAAATAAATTTACACAATTACGAACAACAAAGCCAGACCTTCCAGCCTGGCTTTGTTGTTAATGTTTCTAAACATACTTCGGATTCAGCGACTTGGCTTCCGCCACAAATTCTTTCACTTTTTGCTCTTCATCTTTTTTACAGATCATCAACACTCCGTCATATTCAGCCACGATGTATCCGTCGAGCCCGCTGATTACCACCAGTTTATCTTTTGGCGTTTTGATGATGGAATTCGTCGTGTTATAAAGAAGCAGATTTCCGTCCGTTACATTCTGATTATCATCTTTTTCCGAAACTTCGTAAAGCGATTTCCAGGTTCCGAGATCCGACCAACCAAAATTACTCAACACAACGTGTACATTGTCAGCCTTTTCCATGATCGCATTATCTATTGAAATGCTCCCACAATGCTGATAGGCTCTCTGCACAAAGTGATCTTCCGTTTCCAGGTAGTAATGCGGGTTGCCTCCGCCAAAAATCTCCGCCAGGTCGGGTTGGAATTCAACCAATGCCTTTTTAAAAGCATTGATGTTCCAGACGAAAATACCTGCATTCCACACAAAATCACCACTATCCAAAAATTGCAATGCTAATTCAAGATGAGGCTTTTCTGTGAACGACTTAACCTTCTTAACGGTCATTTTGTCCGGCAAATATTGAATATAGCCATAACCCGTGTCAGGGCGCGTGGGTTGTATCCCGAGCGTAACCAGAATATCCTCGTTACGGGTTGCACCCAACGCTACCCGGATCGTATCCTTAAAAACTTCTTCCTTTAAAATAATATGGTCCGCCGGAGCTACCACAACATTCGCGGCAGGGTTTTTGGCGGCGATTTTGTAGCATGCATAAGCAATGCAAGGTGCTGTGTTTCTACGGTTTGGTTCAAGCAGGATCTGATCGTCGGTAAGAGCAGGGATTTGTTCTTTAACCAGCTCTTTATATTCCTGGCTTGTGACGATGTAAATATTTTCAATTGGGCAAACGCCATCAAATCGTTCGACAGTCTGTTGCAAAAGTGTCTTGCCCGTACCAAGCACATCGTGAAACTGTTTTGGGAAATCTGTTCTGCTAAAAGGCCAGAACCTGGTTCCCACTCCACCGGCCATGATAATTACATACGTATCCTGCATTATGAAAGGTATTTGTTATAGACGTTTGGAAAACGCTCCAAAACTAACGATAAACTGCCAGTATGATAAATTTTGTAACCTTAAACGTTCAGAATTTCGGCCTTTTAGCCTGAATAAAATAAAAAGAGCAGGCTTTGAGGCTTTTCAGTGGAGGGATTTGGTATTTTTAAAATGCATGATATTTTTTAAAAATAACTTTAAAATATCAAGATTAAATTGCATTATTAACATTAATATATCCCTGCCGTTTCCCGACTTATTCTATCCAAACCCACTATCCATATGAAAGGTAACTCTACAATTATAAGAATCGCTCAGCTGGGAATCGTCGCGATGCTGAGCTTCCATGCAGCTGCACAAACCACCATTCAGGGGAAAGTATCGGAATCGGTTACCAAAGAACTACTGGCCGGCGTCAGTATTCAGGTTAAAGGAAAGGTAACCGGCACGATTACAGATACAAAAGGTCGTTTTAACCTTACCACAACTTCGAATCCGCCATTTGTGCTCGTTGTTTCTTCAGTAGGATTTCAAACGCAGGAAATCGAAGTGAAAGGCGGCGTTTCCACGCTGGATATTACGCTTGTTGAACAGGCTGTCATGGGCAGAGAAATCGTTGTTTCGGCCTCCCGGGTAGAAGAAAGCGTACTGAAATCCCCTGTTGCGATAGAAAAATTGGACATTCGCGATATCCGGAATTCACCTTCCGCCAATTTTTATGATGCGTTGATCAACCTGAAAGGCGTTGACATGACCACGCAGGGATTTCTTTTCAAATCCGTCAATATGCGCGGCTTTGGCAGCACGGGTAACCCGCGAACTGTTCAAATGATCGACGGGATGGATAATCAGGCACCCGGACTTAATTTTCCATTGGATAATATCATCGGAATGTCGGAGCTGGATGTGGAAAGCGTTGAAGTATTACCAGGAGCGGCATCTGCATTATATGGCCCAAATGCCATTAACGGGCTTATTTTGATGAATAGTAAAAATCCGTTTTTGTATCAGGGATTAAGTGCGAATGTAAAGACTGGTATTATGCACGAATCGAACCGGGATAAAGCTACTACTCCTTTTGTCGACGCCACCATTCGGTATGCAAAAGCTTTTAATAATAAAATCGCATTTAAGGCTAACCTTTCTTACATCCAGGCAAAGGACTGGGAAGCAACGAATTATGCCAACCTGAATGTGGGTGGAAATGCGGATCCAAACCGTGGCGCAGGAACAGATCTCGACTATGACGGTGTCAATGTATATGGGGATGAAATTCAGACCAACATTAATGCAGTGGCTCAAACATTGGCATCCAATGGGCTCATTTCACAGCAAACCGCCTCACTTGTTCCTAATACATTTGTGAGCCGGACCGGTTTTAAGGAAAGGGACATTGTGGATTATAATACCAAAAGCTTCAAAGCCAATGCAGCGCTGCATTACCGGATCAATGAAAAATTGGAAGCGATTGCCCAGGTCAATTACGGCTACGGAACCACCGTATATACCGGCACGGGACGCTACTCACTCCGGGAATTCAACCTGACTCAGGCTAAGATCGAATTGCGCAGCGATAATTTCACCGTCCGCGCATACACGACTCAGGAACGTTCCGGAAAATCCTACCTGGCCGGGTTGGCGGCAGTTTCTATGCTAAACGAATTTAAGCCTCACGCAACCTGGTTTGGCGAATATGCGGGTGCATTTGCTACCGCTCGGGCAGCTGGTGCGGACGAAACCAATGCACATTTGCTGGCAAGACAAACTGCCGACAAAGGCATCCCAACACCTGGTACTGCCGCATTTGAGCAGCTTTTGGATAAATATAGAAATAGGCCGATCGTAGACGGCGGAGGTGGTTTTGCAGATAAGACGAACCTGTACCATGTAGAAGGGTTTTATAATTTCAAAAACCAGATCAAATTTGTTGAACTGCTGGCAGGCGCTAATTACCGTCAATATCAGCTGAGATCAGGTGGAACGTTGTTTGCCGATAATAAAGAAGGAAGAAACGGCACCATACCGATCAACGAGTTTGGTGCATTTATGCAAGCCGGAAAAACCATTCTTTCAAATCATCTCAAACTGACCGGGTCGATACGGTACGATAAAAACCAAAACTTTGAGGGGCAATTTACCCCACGAATTTCTGCCGTAACATCTTTCGGCGAGCATAATATCCGGTTGTCATATCAAACCGGTTTTCGCATTCCTACCACTCAGAATCAGTACATTGATTTGAGAACACCTTCCGGAACACTGATTGGCGGTTTACCCGAATTTGACGCCCGGTACAACTTGTCAAATGGGATTTTGAGACAAAATCTATCCGAAGAAGCCGTTTTACAAATGGTCAATTCTGATCCATCCATTTTACAAAGTGCTACAACTTATGCAAAAGCAGCTGTTACCCAGCAGGCAACTACGGCAATAACCCAGGCGGTAACTAGCCAGGTCACGGCTGGCGTAAACCAGGCGGTGGCCGCGGGTCAAATCCCTAATGTACCCTCTGCAATCCAGGCCGCGATTACTGCCGGTGTGAATCAGGCATTGCCCGGCGTTCTTGCTGCACAATTACCCGGGATTTTAGCGACCCAGGTACCAGCGTTAATACCAAATCTCGCAAAAGCATATGCTCTCGCAAAACTTCCGAAATACCAGCCAGCAAAGCTAAAACCGGAGCGCATTGCTTCTTATGAAGTTGGTTATAAAGGGGTTATTGCAAAAAGGTTGTTTGTTGATGCCTACTATTATCTCAGTAAATACAAAAACTTTATCGGCGGTACTGTCATTGTTGTCCCCACCGCCGCGGCTGCGCCGGGACTTCCCATTGAATCGGGCATTGGTGTGGGTAACTTTAATGGATTTGCCAGAACCGTGAATACCCATGAAACCATTACGACCAGAGGATTCGGCATCGGTTTGAATTATGGTTTACCAAAAGGCTTTAATGTGGGCGGGAATGTTTCCAACAATGTGATCGACAATTTCAAACCCTCGCCCGAAGTTCAGTATTCGCAGTTTAATACGCCCAAATACAGATATAATGTCAATTTTGGCAAACGGATCACCAGTAGTAGTGCGTTCGGATTTAACATCGTTTTCCGGCACCAGCAATCGTTTTTATGGGAATCAAGCTTCGTTTTGCCTACTTCTACGGATGCTCCTATTTTCTCAAACACAACGGTCCCGGCAGTAAACAACCTTGATGCGCAGGTAAGTTTGAAAGTCAGTTCGATCAAATCGATTATCAAGCTCGGAGGTACGAACCTTTTCGGAAAGTCTTATATACAGTCGTATGCAAGCCCGAATATTGGCTCAACGTTCTATGTATCAATCACATTTGATGAATTGCTGAACTGATCGTCCGCTACTTTTCTCCGTACGCCAAATCGCCCGCGTCTCCCAGGCCGGGCACAATGTAATATTGCTCGTTCAGTTTCTGATCAACCGCCCCTAGCCACAAACGGCAATGGGGAATGCGTTTTTGCAGGAAATCAACACCTTCCGGACTTGCAATCACAGATGCGATGTGAGTTTGGGAAGGAATGCCAAAACGCAATAATGCATGGTACACTTTTTCCATCGATCTGCCCGTCGCGAGCATCGGGTCGATCAGGATCAGGATTTTCCCGGTGAGGTCCGGACTCGTAATGTAATCCATTTCCACCTCGAACTCTTCTTCCGCATTGATATGATGACCTCGGTATGCACCGATAAAAGCATTATCCGCTTTATCAAACATATTCAAAAACCCCTGATGTAATGGAAGTCCCGCCCGCATAATGGTTGCCAGCACGATGGGCTGAAGCAGCGACCTTGAAGCTGCCTGACCCAGTGGTGTTTCCACTTTCTCGGATCGGAATGTCAGCGATTTTGACAGTTCATAAGCCAGTAATTCGCCAATCCGCTCCAAATTCCGCCGAAATCGCATGCGGTCATTTTGACAATTTACATCTCGAAGTTCGGCCAGATAGTGATCTGCAATGGAGGGTTTTTGGGAAAGTAAAAACATCGGTCAGTCAGTTTTTTAAACTACTCGATGCAAGATAATACAAATTCATTGACGTAATTTGGAAGAGTTATTCGAAAAATTATCCGCAAAAGTTCGATTTGTGTGAATCGTAGATTTTTTTTTCCTATGTATCAAGGAATTATCCGGTCTTTCAAAATCTTCATTCTAAGCCTGATAACCCTGTCATACATACATGCACAAAGCGCATTTATTCCATCTAACGACGATTACTACCACCTGATCGACCGCCTCGAAATCAAGAGAGGCAAGTTTACCGAGGGCTTTCATTTCAATGTCAAACCTTTTGAAAGAAAGGCCATTGTCGCTCTTACAGATTCCATATTAAAAGAAGGTACCATCAATCTGACCGACCGCGACTGGGAAACGATCGATTACCTGCGGGAAGATAGCTGGGAATGGACCAATGGCATGATTTCTACGGACTCAGCACAATATAACCGACTGGCGCGGCTAGGCTGGTTCAAAGCTCCTCCACCGGGCAAGAAAAGACGCTTCTTCGACCATCCCGCCGACTTGTATAGCATTCATAATAAAGACTTTGACCTTCACTTTAACTTTGTTACCACCAACTTCATAGGAAAAGATAATAGCTACGATACCACTCGTTTTAACAATTTGTGGTTCACGGGCCGGGGCGTGGAGATCAGGGGAATGATCAATAATAAATTCGGCTTTTACACATATGTTGCTGACAATCAAGGACATTTTCCCAGATATGTCAATGATTTCAGCACACCCAACGGAACCTCCGCGAATTTTCCTGGCGAAGGACTTACCAAGTATACCCCACGCAATCGTGCCGTCGATTATCTTTCGGCCCGCGGCTATGTCACCTTCCGTCCTTTGAGGAGCGTCAATATCAGGTTTGGGCATGATTACAATGTTTTTGGGAATGGCTATCGCTCGCTAATCCTTTCGGATAACAGCAGCCCTTATCTTTTTCTGAGGATTGATACCCAATTGGGAAGGTTTCATTATACCAACCTCTGGACCAGCATGATCAACACCGGTAAAGATTCGTTCATCGAGCATTTGAGAAGGAAAAAGTTTGCTGCGATCCACCATTTAAGTGTTAATCTCACTGAAAAAATCAATATCGGTGTATTCGAAGCCGAAGTTTTTAACCGGGATTCCGTCGGGGGTGGTTATGACCTGAACTATCTGAACCCGATCATTTTTTACAGATATGTCGAATCCTACATCGGTAGCCAGGATAATGCATTATTAGGTTTTGACTTTCGCTGGCTGCTGGGGAAAAAGGCATCTATTTACAGCCAGTTTGTACTGGATGAATTTCTTACCAGATTTCTTTTCAACGGAAGCGGCTCATGGACCAATAAATACAGCTTACAGGTCGGTGCCAAATATGTAGATGCATTTGGGATACCAAACCTGGATTTGCAGGCTGAATACAACATGGTTCGACCGTATACCTATTCCCATAAAGATGGCGGACGGAATTACCAGCATTACGGGCAATCGCTCGCGCATCCTTTGGGCGCTAATTTTCGGGAGTATCTGGGCATTATCCGGTATAAGGTCAGTTCGAGGCTTACGGCTTACGGCACAGTTATGATGGCTGAACAAGGAAAAGATCCTACAACGGGGCCTTATATGAACTTTGGTGGTGATATTTCGAAAAGCTACGAGGAGCGCAGCGTAAACCGGGATGGTGAACTGAACCAGAAAATCGGTCAGGGTATCAAAGCTTCTACCTTATTTACAGACCTTCGACTCTCCTATTCGCTTGCTCATAACCTATTTCTGGACGGTCGTTACCAGATCCGGAAAATCACCTCGCAAGATGTGAACGTCGCTACGAATTCGAATGTATTTACATTCGCAATTCGCTACAATATGGCATACCGCCAGCAAACCTTCTGATTAATTTTAAGAAAATGGAAACTAACCCACATGAAATGCGCAGTCTGATCAGGCTGGCTTTACTTGAAGACATTGGTGACGGAGATCATTCGGCCCTTTCGTGCGTACCCGAAAATGCTACCAAACGAGCGAAGCTGCTTGTAAAACAAGACGGGATTCTTGCGGGTGTTGAGGTCGCGCAAATCATCTTCGCGGAGACTGCTTCATTTTATAATAACCCTCCTTTGAAAATTGATGTGTTACTTTTTGACGGTTCCGACGTCAAAATAGGAGACGTTGTATTTACGGTGGAAGGAAGTGCGCAGCTGATCCTGAAATCTGAAAGGCTTGTTCTCAATATCATGCAGAGAATGAGCGGGATAGCAACCTATGCGAGGCAGATGTCCGACCTGATTTCGGACTTGCCCGTAAAGCTGCTGGATACCCGTAAAACGACGCCAAATTTCAGGCTGTTTGAAAAAATGGCGGTAAAAATTGGCGGCGCGGTGAATCACCGGATGGGATTGTACGATATGATTATGCTGAAAGACAATCATGTTGACTATGCCGGCGGAATTGAACCCGCGATTACCAGAGCGAAGAAATACCTGGAAGAAACCGGGCGAAACCTGAAAATTGAAATTGAGACCCGCAATCTGGCTGAGGTAGAGGAAGTTTTGCGCATTGGCGGAGTGGACATTATCATGCTTGATAATTTTTCGCTGGACGATATGCGTGAGGCCGTGAAACGAATCGGCGGACGGTATGAGACCGAAGCTTCGGGAAATATTACAGAAAAAACACTGCGTGCAGTCGCTGAAACCGGCGTGGATGGCATATCCAGCGGTGCATTGACGCATCAGGCGAAAAGTTTGGATTTAAGTTTAAAAGCCTTCTAACCTCCATTTAAATACCCGACGCGTATGCCAACATCTACATACATTGCATACGCTGGTTCTTCGGGCCCCGCTGGTCTGCGATTATTACAAATCGCACTTTTCTTCTTCCTGTCTTTCAAAAGCCTTCGCGCTCAGGAGCCTCCGCGCGAAGAAACCGACATTAATAAATTCATTTCTGACCTTTTTCCAGTCCCAACTGAGGATAGCGACAATGCTGAGCTATACGAGTCCCTCTATCAGCTGTATGCCAATCCGCTGGATCTGAACAACGTAAGCCGGGAAGAATTAGCCACAACACTGATCTTATCAGAAACCCAGCTGACGTCATTTTTCGATTACCGCGAAAAATTAGGCTCGCTGATTTCTCTTTACGAATTACAGGCCATACCGGATTTTGATCTTCCTACCATTCGGAGACTGCTGCCATTTGTGATTGTCAATGCAAAATCGCTCTCATTGAAAGAATCACTCAAAAGCCCCGGACAACATTTCCTGATGTTCCGGACGGCTAAAATTCTTGAAAGACAAAAAGGCTTCTCCCCGCTCGATAGCACTTCTCAATCCAAAACCCGGTATGCAGGTTCGCCATTCAATGGATATTTAAGGTATCGTCATGCACGGGCGGGTGCATATAGTTTTGGTATATCAATGGAAAAAGATGCTGGAGAGGAACTTTGGGAATGGTCTGCCAGAAAGCAGATCTTAGGCATTGACTTCACCTCTTTTCACGCTCAAATCATGAACAGAGGCAAGTTGAAAAGCTTAATTGTTGGTGATTATCAAATGCAATCCGGCCAGGGAATGATCATGGGATCGGGTTTTTCACTTGGAAAAGGTGCAGAAGTGATCAGAACGACTTACCGTAGTAATCTGGGAATGCGGCCGTATACTTCCGTCATGGAAGCCAACTTTTTCCGGGGCGCAGCAGCTACCTTATCCGTTTTCAAAAATACCGACCTGACTGTTTTGTATTCAAAAGTAAGACGAGATGCCACCCAGGATTCAGATGAAAATATCACGACTTCCCTTCCGGTAACGGGTTATCACAGAACGCCCACCGAACGTGAGAAACACCATGTATTTTCCGAACAGAACTTGGGTTTTCATTTGATCCATAGATTTCCTTTACAAAAAGGACAACTGGGTTTTACTGCGTTAAACACGACTTACAGTTCCTTTTTCCGCAAACGAAAAGCGGCTTATAACGAATTTGAATTTGCCGGGAAACAAAATCTGATCGCTGGAATTCACGGGGATTATCACTGGCAGAACATTCATTTTTTCGGTGAAGGTGCCATGTCTAAAAGCCGGGGAACCGGCGCCGTCGCCGGAGTGATCGTCGGATTGGGCAAAAAGCTCGATTTCTCGATGTTAGGCAGACATTATGCACGGAAGTTCCATTCGTTTTATGGGAATTCGTTCAGCGAAGCATCCCGGCCAATCAACGAAACCGGAGTTTATTTCGGCTCAAGATATACTCCTCACCGGCACTGGCAGTTCAGTGCGTATTACGATTATTACCGATTTCCATGGTTGAAATACCAGGTGGATGCGCCTTCAAAAGGCAATGATTATTATCTCCATATTCTCTGGAAACCAAACAAGAGGTTAAATGCATATGTATTGTATCATGAAAAACGCAAGCAAACCAATGAACCGGGAAATAAAGAGCCCATCTCACCTTTGGTTAAGTCCGCAAAACGTACAACCATGTTCAATTTCGAATATGAGGTTCCGCTCCGCTTTTCCATTCGCACGCGGTTTCAGTATGGAGAATCTGCAATTAAAAATTTATCGAAATCAAAGGGATTTACTGTTTTACAGGACATTACCTGGCATTTTTCAAAAGTCGAGCTGAGCGCCAGGCTGGCCTGGTTCAAAACCGATGATTACGACAGCCGACAATATGTCTATGAAAAAGACATGCTTTATGCATTCTCCATACCGGCCTATTCAGATGTCGGTACGAGGCATTACCTGATGATGCGTTATGCATTTTCTAAAAAAATAAAACTATGGCTGCGATGGTCGCAAACGAGGTATAAAGACCTGGATACCATCAGTTCAGGCCTGAATGAGATCAATGGCAATAAACGAAGCGAGATGAAAGCGCAGGTGATGTATCAGTTCTGAAGCCCTACTTTTGTCCCGCTAAATTCCTATTTAGCACCTTTTCCACACTTATAACATGTCAGACAACAAACTAGAAGCCCTCAAAAAATATTTCGGATACGATACTTTTCGTCCGCAACAAGCGGAAATCATCGATACGGTGATGGACGAAAAAGATTGCCTGGTACTGATGCCGACCGGCGGCGGTAAATCCGTTTGCTTCCAGATCCCGGCCATTCTTCGGCCAGGCCTCACCATCGTCATATCGCCATTGATCGCATTAATGAAAGATCAGGTGGAGGCATTGCGCGGAAATGGCGTCAATGCCGCATTCCTGAACTCCACGCTTTCGGGCGCGGAGCAGGATCAGATCATGTGGCAGGCGAAAGTGGGCGAATTGAAACTACTCTATATCGCGCCCGAAAGGCTTTTTTCCGGTAATACCTTCGAGTTTTTGAGAGAGTGGAATGTTTCCCTTTTCGCCATTGATGAATCGCATTGTATCTCTTCCTGGGGCCACGACTTCCGGCCGGAATATCGTCAGCTGAAACACATTAAACAACGTTTTCCAAATGTTCCGATCATCGCATTAACGGCCACTGCCGACCGGGTAACGCGGCGGGACATTCTGAAACAGCTCAATATCGAGCATGCCAAAACCTACGTCGCAAGCTTTGACCGTCCCAATCTGCATTTGAGCGTTTTGCCCGGACGAAAGCGTCTGCAGCAAATACAAAGTTTCATTAGCAAACATGAATCTCAGTCCGGGATTATTTATTGCCTCAGCCGAAAAGGGACTGAAACCGTTGCTGCAAGTCTGCAAAATGCCGGTTTCAAAGCCGAGTATTACCACGCCGGGCTGGCGGCAGACAAGCGTTCGAAGGTTCAGGAGAAATTCCTGAGGGACGATATCCAGATCATCGTTGCGACCATCGCATTTGGAATGGGTATCGACAAATCCAATGTGAGATGGGTAATACATTATAACCTTCCATCGAATGTCGAAAGCTTTTATCAGGAAATAGGCCGCGCCGGGCGAGACGGATCTCCGTCGGATACGGTGCTGTTTTACAGCTACATGGACATCATTACCCGGCAGGATATGATCAATAATTCGGATCAGTCGGCTGAACAAAAGGAACTGCTTCATGCCAAACTGAACAGAATGAAGCAATATGCAGAAGCTGACATTTGCCGGCGCAGGATTTTACTGAGTTATTTCAATGAAGCTGTCGAGCGCGACTGCGGGAACTGCGATGTTTGTCAAAATCCGAGAACCCGTTTCGACGCCACCATTGTTGCGCAAAAAGCGCTTTCAGGAATTGCCCGGACCGACGAGAAAATCGCGATGGGTATGCTCGTCGATATTTTACGGGGAAGCCGCAACCGGAATGTATTGCAACACGGTTATGACCGGCTCCCCACCTTTGGAGTAGGTAACGAGCTCCGCAATGAAGAGTGGGTGGAATACATCGGCCAAATGCTGAATTCCGGGGTAATGGACATTGCATATGACGAGGCGCATTCGTTTAAACTGAATCCGGCCAGCCGACAAATCCTGAAAGGTGAACGGAAGGTTGAACTGGTCAAATTCATCCCGCTCAACGAACGAAAAGCGAAGGAAGAGGAATCATTTCCGAAAGAAAAGGCAAAACAGGAGATCATTAAAGATGCGCTATTTGAGCGACTTCGATTACTGCGAAAACAAATGGCGGATGCGCTGGGTGTGCCACCATATGTTGTCTTTACCGATGCAACACTGTCTGAAATGGCACAGAAAAAGCCCGTTTCAGAAGCCCAGATGAAAGCTATTTCCGGGATCGCGGATGAAAGGTTCAGGAGATATGGGGAAACTTTTATCAAAGAAATCGTTGCTTTCGCGAAAGAAAATACAAAGCCCGGCACACGGATAGCCAGGGGTTTGACTTTTGTCGAGACATTGGAATTGTACAAACAAGGCTATTCCATGAAAGTAATAGCGGAGAAACGCGGACTCAACCCGGTCACCATCATTTCGCATTTGATAAAATTGAAGGAGGAAGGAAATGACATTGACTTAATGTCTCTACTTGACAAAAAGGCGTACGAAACCATTATAAAAGCTGCTCAGGAGATTCAAATCGCCAAAAATGATCCATTAAAGCCTCTTTTTGAAATGCTTAATGAACAATTTGACTATGGTCAGATCAGGCTTGCACTTGCTATTTGGGAAGAGAAGCAACGCTGAATCATTTAACCTGTGCTATATTTGCATGAAATCAAACCCTTGAAAATGGCAAGACAAAATATACTTTCTGGTTCCCCATGGGAAGACAAAATGGGATACTGCCGCGCGGTCCGCATTGGAAATATTATAGAAGTTGCAGGGACGGTGGCAATTGTCGATCACGAAAAAGTAAAAGCCGACGATGCTTATGCGCAAACCAATAACATCATCGAGCGAATTTCGAAGGTTCTGGAAGAAGCTGGCGCGAGCCTGAACGATGTGGTCCGCACACGGATTTTTACGACCGACATCACGTGCTTCAATGACATTGCCCGGGCGCACGGTTCCTATTTTGGGGATATTAAACCCACAACTGGTATTTACGAAATCAGTAAGCTGGTAGCGCCGGAATACCTTGTTGAAATCGAATTTACAGCAATACTTCAATAATTAACGGAAAAATGAAAAAGCGCCTTGGTATATCACAATGGCGCTTTTTTCCGAAAAAAATTTCTCCGCTTTCCAACCGTTTGGCTCAAAATTTGCTCTTTGTTTCGTAGGTGTTTGACAAAGACGCTAACAAGTAGCCATAAAACATATGAAAAACTTACGTATACTTACCATTGCCTCATTTTTACTTGTCCTGTGTGTATTTGAAAAGGAAGCACGTAATAAAGCAGTGCGAGCCGGGAATGTAGAAAAAATATACAATATTCTGCAATCGAGCGACACTATCGATCCAACATCAACTCAAAACGGCAGCGAAATAACAGAAGGAGCAAGATCATTATACGATCCTTCATCGACATTCCGGTTTGCTTCCATGGACACAACCACGAATCTCAACGGATCTTCAAAATTATTTAGCCAGAATTTGGCGGATGTATCCGGCGAGAATAAGACCTTAAACTATTAAATGGGATTGTTTAGCTAAACAATCCCATAATGTCTTCCTGGCTGAGTTTCTTGATAAATCCCGATTCTCCACCCACCAAATCTTCTGCCAGGTCCTGCTTTCTTTGCTGAAGAAGCAGAATCTTTTCTTCAATCGTATCCTTACAAATCATTTTATAAGCAAACACCTTCCGCGTTTGCCCGATGCGGTGTGTCCGGTCTATCGCCTGACGTTCCACTGCGGGGTTCCACCATGGATCGATGAGATACACATAATCCGCCTCGGTGAGATTAAGTCCTACCCCGCCGGCTTTCAGGCTCATTAAAAACACACGGCAGCTTTGGTCACTCTGGAAACGGTTTACCCTGCCGGCGCGGTCAACAGTCTGTCCGTCAAGATATTCGTACGGAATGTTGACCTTTTCCAAATGCTTTCTGATCAGATCGAGCATTCCTAAAAACTGACTGAAAATCAATATCTTATGATTAGACGCATTTTCCGTGATCTCGCGGGTGATTTCTTCCAGCTTCGCAGATTCATTTCCAAAATCTTCATCACCGGATAAAATCGACGGCGAATCGCAAATTTGTCTCAGTTTCAAAAGTGCCTCCAGAATCAGGAAACTACTTTTATTCAAGCCCTCTGTCGCCAGTTTCTCGGCGATCTGAACACGATATCTTTCCCGGAACGTCTCGTATACTTTACGCTGCGGATTCCCCATTTCACAAAACAGGATCGTTTCCGTTTTATCAGGAAGATCCGTCGCCACTTCTTCTTTGGTACGTTTGAGCATGAAAGGATACACCAGTTTCCTCAGCTCCTCCGCCTTTTCTTTATCCTGATATTTATCGATCGGCGTCGCATATTCACTCCTGAAAAAGTCCGCATGGCCCAGCATTCCCGGGTTCAGGAACTCAAATTGGGAGTACAGATCGAACGTATTGTTCTCTACCGGCGTACCCGTCATCGTAAGACGGTTTTTGGCCCGAAGTAACCGGGATGCTTTTGAAGTCAGCGAATCCGGATTTTTAATGGCCTGCGCTTCATCCAGAACAATGTAGTTGAAATCAAAATGACGCAGCAGCTCCACATCACTCCGCATGGTACCATACGTCGTGAGAATGATATCGTATTCTGAGAAAAACTCAATGTCTTTCCGGCGCGTCATTCCCCGGTGCACGTATAATTTGAGGTCCGGAGTAAATTTTGCTGATTCGGCCTGCCAGTTGAAAATCAGCGTAGTAGGAACTACGACCAAGTTCGTATAGGCTGGATCGAGGTTTTTTTGCTGTTGTAAAAACGTGAGCATTTGCAACGTCTTTCCGAGCCCCATATCGTCCGCAAGACAACCGCCCCAGCCAAATTCATCCAGAAAATGAATCCATTTATAACCTTCTTCCTGATATTGCCTTAATGTCGCATTTACATTTCCCGGAAGAGGTACATTTGGTATTTGCTTAAAATTAAGCAACTTATGCTTCTTCTCTTGTAACTCTCTAAATACTTCCTCATTGTCAACCTCTGACACCAGTTCGTCGATCAGCGAAAAATGAATTTTAGATAAAAGGATCTTATCGTCATGCAGCCTTCCGAATTGTAACAATGGTTCCAGTTTGCTGATCCATTCATCGGGCAGCATTCCAAGCGAGCCGTCGCTTAGCTGCACATAATTTTGTTTCTTAAGCAATGCTTTTTTGGCATCTGCGAGCGACACTTTCTGGTCCCCGAAACTGATTTCGATCTTCATGTCGAACCAGTCGATGCCGGAAGATGCATTTACTTTAACTACACCCCGATTCGGGTTGAAGCGCATTTTTTTGAGGTTATTAAAACCCAGCAATTCATAATGCTTCTTTCGCGTGGCTTCTACGAAATTGAAAAGCCAGCCTTCTTTCATTACCTGATCAAACGGAATGTAAAGGAACGGTTGACCGGATTGGTTTTTAAAGATCGGATTTAATGATTTCAGCCAATCCCAAACCGCATTCTCAGCGGTCATATCACGTTCCAGCATGGTAATCTGGTTGTTTTCAAAGCTGGTTTTTGTGCGGCGCTGGTCGTGATTAAACTCAATTTCCTCCGTTCCGTCCACGGAAAGATAGGTATATGAAGGTACGATCAGCAGGTTTGCATCGTCTTCTTTTAAATAAATTTTTGGCTTTTGAAACGTCAGTTCCCTGGAACTTATCTGATGTCTCGTCTGAAACATCACATCGAACTGCTCCGAAATCGGAATGATCCAGCCTTTCAGGAATTCCTCGCCAAATTCTTTTTTAACCCGGATCTTAAACCCATTTTGACTGAGATATGCAACCATTTCAGCCTCACTCAGCCCTGCCCAGCGGAACAATGTCTTCTCATTATAAACCCCCAGCCAGAAACTGTCGAACGACATTACCTTCTGCAATTCCAGCGGAGTACCGGCTTTCAGCTCCACATACGGATTGAGGGTGATAAATTCCTTATCTTCTGTGAGCACAAAAAACAACTTTACAGGTTCCCGATGCAGATTGAGCTGCGTGAGCTGGTTGTTGCTCGTGATGTAATCGCCATCCGATAAGTACAATCTTTCAGGATCAAGGTCATTGAAAACCCGATTGATCTGCTTACCCACGTAATTTCTCGCTTCATACCTCTGCTCCGCGCCCACATCATCGAAATGCAAATACGCATTATATGCCCATCCCTGTTTACGGATAAACTTCTGCAATCCTTCTTCCCAATGCTTGGCAACCCGAACCAGCCTCGCATCGGCCTCAGTCAGCACCGGAATTTCGTCTGCAGAGTAATAGTGACTTGATCCCCCCGCGATGTTGCGGATGTTGGTAGCCTTATCGGATTTTGCGCTGTATTTAACTGAAAATACACCGAAACCGACATCCAAAAGGTGGTTTTTTCCTTTTGGCCAAAAAACAAAAATGGAAATGCGATCGTCGTCATCTTGTCCATTATCGATGGCGGCAACGTTAAATGCGGCATTTTGATCGGGTAGTATTCTTTGTCTGAGGCTTTCCCAATCCTGGTAAACACCTACCTTCTGAAGTGACGGATCGAGCTTGATCAGTTGCAGTCCACCGTCCTCATCCAACCGGAAATCGAACTTATCCTTGAACTGATCATCCAGCGAATAGCCATATTCTGCGAGAAGGCTGTTCTTCTCAACAGTCAGGTCACGCATTACCTCAAATGCTTTTTCTCCGAGCTCCTCGCGTAATTTGAGCAGGGCGGCAAGCTTGTGTTCGCATAATGGCACCCACAATTTCTGCCCGCATGTGCAGGAAGTATGTATCTGCCTGGTATTTTTAACCCGCTGAAAACCAATGTGAAATTCCTGGCTATCGACCTTTACCAGGCATTCGGCTTCACCTTCTTTTGCCGAAACGATCTCGACTTCTGTGATCGTTTCTCTGTTTTTCCAGGTATCGTCCAGAACCAGACTTCTCAGCTGATATTCCTTTATTTCAGGAAGATCGACCGTGGTGCTTTCCATTTCATGCACAACCTGTTTGATGGTCGGCATTTTATCCAGGATATACAAAATGGCGGCTACCCTATGCTTGCAAAGTCCGTTTTTATCCGGGCAAGAACATTCGGTCGTGATTTGTGGGGTGAGAAAGTCTTTGATGTAAATCTGGTAAAACTGAATGGAATAGTCGCTTTTGACCTTGAATTCAGCACTACCCGGGCCATTATAATCCAGCTTGGAAACTTTCAATCCGCCACTGCTATAAATGGAACGCCCTCTTGACAAAACATCCTTATCCGCCCGTCTTAATAAGAAGTTGGATAATTTCTCCTTCTTTTCGTTTTCCATTTACCCTTCAACCTTTTAAAAATGCAAAAGTACGGTATGTTTCTCTTTTATAGAAACTCCGGAAAGATATATAGCGACCTGGTTAATTTCAGGAAATGTAAGGTTGCGAAATGGGCCCGATATGGACACTATTTAGTGTTTGGGACAAATAATCGGCAATTTCTTTTCCAACATTGGGATACAAAAGCTTACTCTGTGCTTCGCAGATCGATAGCCAGACAAGCCCGAGTGCAGTAGTATGTTCCGGATTCAACACCGGAATTTGATCCCCTATTTCCGCCTGAAAAAGAATGTGCAACGTTTCCTTTTTGATCTCAGGCCAGATCACCTCGCCGCAGCAAACCATTTCCCCGATCGCAGCATTCACTCCGAGTTCTTCATTCAACTCGCGCCGGAGCGCCTCTGTGAGGCATTCGCCCGGATCGGGATTGCCGCCTGGGAGGGCATATACTTCCGTGTTTCCATAGCAATAACGTAATGTTAAAATCGATTCGTTTTGGAGGATAATCGCAGAAGGGCGTACGTTCATGGGATAAATCGTGAGATGTTAGATGTGAAATGTGAGATGTTGATGGTGGTTTGGACTTGTTCGGGATGGTTCGGTTTAGTCATTTATTGTCATTTGTGGTCATTCGTGGTCATTTGTTGTAGTGTGGTCACTGAACAATTCCGAACCAACCCGAACAATATCAAACAATCCCAAACTACAAATGACAATAAATGACTACCCTTGACTACAAATGACAATAAAACGCCCAAGTACCTACAACTCCCCATTCCCCAGTACCATTTTCTCGATCAGGAGCATGAAAATGTGGATTACCTTAATGTGTATTTCCTGGATCCGGTCGGCGTAGCCGAAATGCGGGACGCGGATTTCAATATCGGCCAATCCTCCCAGTTTACCACCATCTTTTCCAGACATGATAATCACTTTCATGCCTTTGGCTCTTGCAACTTCTACAGCCCGGATGATATTTTCAGAATTTCCACTGGTACTCAGTCCAAGCAATACATCGCCTGGCTGTCCCAATGCTTCAAGATATCTTGAGAATACATACTCATAGCCAAAATCATTGCTGACGCAGCTTAAATGACTTACATCCGAGATCGCGATGGCTGGCAATGCCCGCCGGTTGTCCCGGTATCTTCCGGTCAGTTCCTCCGCAAAATGCATGGCGTCACAATGCGAGCCGCCATTTCCGCAAGAGATGATTTTTCCATTATTCAGGATCGCGTCGGCCATTATTCCTGCCGCTTTTTCAATTTTCTCAATCTGGACAGGATCTTTAAGAAATTGATCAAGGACACTCTGGGCTTCCAGTAATTCCTGGCTGATGATATTTTGGTAGGTCATATTTAGATAACGTATCTCGGAAAATCGGTTTATAAAAATCGTGCGCAGTTTAAGACGGACGCCTGTTTTCAGGTTTTGATGGCTTTCAAAACGTGTGTTTTCCGGCCAGGGCCTTTATGCCTTTCCACCGAAAAGCCTGCTGCCCGTAATGCTCTTTTTACAATTCCTTTGGACGAATAGGTAACTAATACCCCGCCGGGACGTGTTAAGGCCGCTATTTTAGAAAATATTTCTGCAGTCCAGAGTTCTGGCTGCGCCCGCGGATCAAATGCATCATAGAAAATCACATCATGCATTACATCAGACGTGAAATGTTCGAGCAACGTATGCTCTTTTTGGAAAATAAAATATTCCGAGAGATGATGGGGTTCCGACCACGGACTGTCATGAAGCTGCAGGAAACCGGATGCATTCAGTAAGGTTTCGTAATTCAACGCTCCGGCTTCTTCCAATGTAACCGGAAATGCTTCCACAGTTTTAAATTGAACGGGCTGTTGAAGAGAATCCGCCAGTTTCCAGGTTAGAAAAGCATTAAGACCTGTCCCGAAACCCATCTCAAAAACCTTGACGGGTTCCGAGGCGTTTTCCAAAAGAGGTCTTAATCCAAGATCGATATAAATGTGCTCCGATTCAATCAAAGCACCTTGTAAAGAATGATACTGCTGGTTAAACTGCGGGCTGAACAGAGAATGTGAGCCGTCTTCGGTTACAATAAGGCGTTCCAATCAAGCCTGATTTTAGTTTGGCTTAAAAGTAACTAAATCATTCTTTTCAGTGTAAGCTGGGTGAAGAAAATATCTCCTTTGCGTTTTACGAGCAAATCAATATTCTTACCGTCTCCTCGCTGCATCAGTTTGTAAATATCCGTCACATTCAGATCGGAGGCGGCATGATCGTCGATGAACAGTAGCTGGTCACCTTCCATTAACCCGGCCCGTGAAGCCGGCGAATCATCTTGTATATGGTTCACAATATATGAATGGAAATCTCTGCCCTCGGCGCGAATTTCCATCCCGCTCATGTCGTGTTCGAACTTCTCACGAAGACGGCTTTTGATCGGTTTCAAAACCATGTAACGGTCCTGATAATTCATCGTGACCTTAAACCGGCGCAGAAGTTCGCAACCGATATTCCCCTGACGTTCTGTTCCGGCGCGCAACTTGGAGCCGAACGAAATGCTGTCAGGAAACGAAGCAACGATGTTATCCATTTCGAACCGGCCTAGCCGCAGCCGGTCAATTCGCCCCAGGTTTCCGTTTATTACCCCATTCAAACCCCGGCCGAGCTGCGCACGGATTACTTTTTCAGGCAAACGGAAAGATTCTTTTTTCGTATTGTTGAGCAGTAATGCATGACCTGCACCTGTGTCGATCAGAACCCGGATCGGATGTTCCCGACCATCCGCAAACAGTGTCACCGCGTCTGTAAACGGTTTAGTATCCTCGATGATCAATGGATGTTTATCGCCTTTGCTCGTCTTGTAACGGTATTTGTCGGGAGCCATCAGGATCAGTTCTTTTCTTGAAAAGTCGATGGTTACCACAAAATTGTTGAAGATCTCATAACCAAAAATGCCATGAACGGGAACGCCCACATATTCCGAAAGTCTGAGGAAATCTTCTTCTAAAACAACGATATTCTGGTGATTGGCCCGCAGCCTGCCCATTTCAAACCGGTTGTCGATGGCAACATGCGCCGAAATGGACTTTCCTTCGCCAGCACCAGTAAGGTTTACTTTCCGTGTTAAACGAAGTTTGTCGGGCTTTAAAATGTAGGGATCTGTAATGATAATGGAGCTTACTCCGGTGTCCAGGATAAACCGCAGCGAGTCGGTTTCATTGATCTTGGCATACAACAAAATCAGGTTTGAATGCAGCTCGAATGGTATGCGTGTCGTTTTGCGGTTTTTTTCTAAAAAGTACCCGTATCTCTCCTCTGAAACCTTGGGAATGTCGGGGGTATTGGCGAATGTAAAGCTGGTGGTAAAAAGTGTTGTCGCTAAAAATAACCACTTAGACGTTTTCATCGTGGCCTCCTTTCTTTAAATGCTATGAATCAAATCTCTCACAAATTACACATAACACGCTGATCATAAATGGCTAAACTCTGTCTTTATTATCTTTTGTGTACACCTAAGTATCAAAAATCACCTTATCGGTTAATAAGTAAAATTAACGCATTTTGCCTCAATTAAACACAAAAAAATCTTTATATGTAAAAACTTTTTGACATTTTATTTATCATTTATGTTTAATCATGCAAATGATGAAAATATGGTAATTTTGTTGCGTAAAAAGACCTTTTTTCACAATAAAAATTTTCTCATGCGAAAAAAAATTGTTGCCGGTAACTGGAAGATGAACAAGCTTATGGATGAAGCAGTTGCGCTGACATCTGAATTGGTAAATATGGCCAAAGATGAAGTCACAAACGATGCTAAAATCATCCTCTGCCCGCCTGCCATCTACCTTACCACGATTAAAAAATATATCGAAGATTCTCCCAATTTTTCACTCGCTGCACAAAATTGCTCGGATAAGGTTTCAGGCGCATTTACAGGTGAGATTTCGGCACAAATGCTGCAATCGATCGGTGTTGAATATGTGCTGATAGGACACAGCGAGCGTCGCCAGTATTTTAATGAGACAAATGCGCTTCTTGCGGAGAAGGTAAATACTGCGCTGGCTTATGGCGTATCGCCTATTTTCTGTTGCGGCGAATCGCTCGACCAGAGACAAAATGAAGATTTTATCGGGTTCGTGAAAAACCAGATCACAGAAAGTCTTTTCCATTTAACAGAGGAACAATTGCTTTCCGTAATCATTGCATATGAACCGATCTGGGCCATTGGAACCGGCCTGACAGCCAGTTCTGAGCAAGCACAGGAAATGCATAAAGCATTACGTGAACACATCGCTTCGAAGTACGGTGCGTCTGTTGCTGACGAAATTTCGATTTTATACGGTGGAAGTGTTACTGCTGCAAGTGCACCCGAACTTTTCGCCAGCCCGGATATCGACGGCGGCCTGGTAGGAGGAGCTTCTCTGAAATCGAGGGAGTTTACGAATATTATTAAGGCGAGGTGAGACTCGTCACTCTTAACAACTTTGTCACCCTGAGCGGAGTCGAAGGGGCGTTATCCTAGCTGAGTAGCGCCCCTTCGACTCCGCTCAGGGTGACAAGTATTCAAGGTGACACCGCTACATCTGCGTAACGACAAATTCCACCCGGCGGTTTTTCTTGCGTTCTTCTTCGCTTCCCTTTGTCAGCGGGCGGGTTCCTCCGTAGCCTTTTGCTTCAATGCGTTCAGTCTCAATACCTTTTTCAGTCAGGTATGTTTTGACCGATTCTGCACGTTGCCTCGACAGTTCCAGGTTTTTGTCAAAATCACCTACATTGTCGGTGTGGCCTTCCACCCGGATGCGGATGCCCGGATTTTCCTGCATCATGGAAACCAACCTGTTCAGCTCGGAGTAAGATTCAGGCAGCAATGTAAACTTTGAAGTTTCGAAGTAAATATTCGGAAGTACGATGGCCTCGCCTACTGCCAGGGGGTTCAGATAAAAATCCTGATCAAATGCATTCTCACCAGTAGAATCGCCAGGTGTTATGCTAAATGACGAGCCGTAATATCCTTTTGCAACAACACGAAGGTCATACTTCTCGGAAGGGTCCAGTCCAATGCGGTACTTGCCGGACGACGATCTTACTTGCAACGTATCTCCTTTTTCCTGATATGAGATCTCCGCCGGGATCGGCTTTTTTGTTTTTGCATTATATACAGTCCCTCTAATCACCGCCATTCCTGTTGGTGCTTTCTCCGCAACAGGTTCCTTCACTTTTTCCGCGGGCTTTTCTTCAACCGGCTTTTTAATGGGCGGGATGTTTTTCGGAGCGGCTTTCGCAGTACCTGTTGCCGTTTTTTTCAGCGGATTTTTAATATGAACGCCATAAAAATTCCAGGATTGAGATCCCTGGGAACTCCGGCCTTCGTAAAAGTCAAACTCTTCGATACCGGGTGTAAGTCTTTCAAAATAAGCCACAAAATTGACCTTCTCTCCACTGCTTACTTCCCTTTTCGCCGCAGTCGGTATATTTTCGGCTTTAATCAGCTTGAATTTCTTCTCGATCTCACCGGGTTTATACAGCCGGGTTTCGGGATCCAGCCAGATCTGATTACCGATCGATTTCTGTTTTTGGTCAGGGAACTGCTGATCCGGGAGTGGAAAAGGAAGCGACCGGGGAATCGACTGACTACTACCCTTCTCCGTAAATTCCAGGTAAACAATGGTGTAAGAATCAGTGAGTTCCACCTTTTTTATTTTTACGTAAGGCGCAGACTGTTCTTCGACTTTGGGGTTATCAGTAATTTGTCCGAAGCTGGTATTTAATGAAAATACGATGGCAGTAAAAAATGCCAATAGCAACTTGAAATTCATGATCTTAGAATTATTAATATTTAACAAAACAATTGCAAGAACGCCCGAAAGATCCTCATAGTTTGTTAAAAATTGTTAAAGTACCGTAACCTACTGAACATCAGGAATAAAACGCGCCCAGAATGCGGGATCGTAACGCTCCCAGGCATGGCAGGCGAAAGGCAGTTGATGCTTGGTCAGCTCGTAGGTGGCAGCCGGACTTTTTTCAAATGAGAACCGCAGTGCGTCGCGCCAGGATGGCAATTTCATGAACATTTTCATTGGAATGAGCCGGGTTGCTTCCTGCGAGAAAAGCATATCCTCATTTCCTGTCCAGGCAGGGTAAAAGGTATTTAATATTTTCAGATAACGGATAAAAGCCGGAATGCGACGAAGGGAAAGTCCGCCATTCAATACAAAACGACGGTTCTTTAAGGCATTTTCAAAAACAGAATGTGACCCGGCAGGCAGCGCATCGAATTCCTCATGATGAAATGAAGGCGCTCCAATGTAATCATATCCTTTTTTACACCAGTCGAGGAGCTCGTCCCGAAAAACAAATGCGTCCAGCTGGTAAATCAGTATGTATTGATATTGCTCAAATGCTTTGTAGAAGTCAATTGAAATGAGCAATTTATTATATGCATCAATTCCTTTAAAACAATGATCGTCGAAGGAAACGAGCTCGATGTTTGGGTATTTTGCCAGGATGGAATCGAGCGTTAATCCGCGCGGCTTCGCGATTTTTATTGGGTAATCGGACAAAACGCTCACGCATTGCGCGAGCGAAATCTCCTCATATTCGGTCAGGCTTGACTTATAAACCGGAATGACGACGGCTACAGTCGGATCGCTTTCGTTACGTTTCACGCTTGACTTTTCATTTATTCCAATAAATCTCCGATTGCAGGCAACCACCAGTCTTTGCTGCTGAAACGGTAATATCCTCGCACGAGCTGGTTTACGATCGGATTTAGACGCTGATACCGTCTTTCGGGAAGTGAGGCGCGCCTGTAAAAGTGCTTTTGGGCCAGATATAGCTTTATAAGCTTTTCACGCGGCACAAATCCGATTGCTCGCAGCAACAGGTACATCTCATTCAATTTGTGCGCCTTCTCTTCCAATGGAACCAGCTTCAACTTGCGGTCCCGGACGAAACGGTCCTTCAACTGCACTTTTTCCACTTTTGCTCCGAAACCTACCTGCTGACTGGCATGCATACGATACCAGATCAGCGTATCGGCTATGAAATCGATTTTATTCTGCAGACTCAAAACCATCGCGATCCAGGCATCATGGATTAAATCCGGAACATGCGTAGGAAACGGCATAAGTCTTTCGAGACAAGATTTTCGGATAGCCAGGGTGGCTCCGGTCACGACAAACCCATTAAATAAAATTTCATGCGGTTTTCCTCTTTTCCATTTATTCTGGCTTTTCACATCAAATTCGATTTCCTGCCAAATGGTACGCCCAATGGGTTTCGAATCGTCGTCCATCATCATCCCGTCAGAAAAAACAGCATCCACCTCCGGCTTGGCATTCAGATAACTGAGTTGCTTTTCGACCCTGTCCTCTCTCCACCGGTCATCCTGATCAGATAAAAAAATAATTTCACCCTGGCACAAAGACAGGCATTTCTCGAAGTTTTTTGTGGAGCCCAGATTTTGCTCGTTCACATGAATATGAACTGGAAATTTGCTTGTCGCCGCAAAGGACTTAAGAATCTCAATCGTGTTATCCTTTGACCTGTCATCGCACACTATCAACTCATCAACCTCAACTGTCTGATCAGCAATGCTCTTCAACTGCTCAGACAAAAATTCCGCTCCGTTGTAAGTGCACATCGCTACTGAAACCAAAATGTGCATAAGATTTAATTAACTCGCGCAATTTAACATTTAAGGCATGCGTTTCGCAAAACGTAATGCCCTTTTCACTTAGATTCATTGGTTATTCTTCCCCTTTGGAATACTGACGACGTTATGTTTTACCGCCCACGTCATTATTTCTGAATATTCTTCCGTTTGCTGGTAATAGATCAAAGGTGTATGCGGATCTTTCTCCCATTTATTAATTGTCGCAACGATCTCCGCGTTTGAGTCCACAACAGCACGGTGATTATTGTAAAAAACCACCGACCACAATGCAAGTCCCGCACCACATAAAACCCGTAAATGTTTGGTTTTCAGCAGCTTCATATCTAGTAGCACCATTACTACAAATATGGGAATGAGGCTTGTGAAAAACATATATCTCGGCGCGACTCCACCCGCTGCTTTCGTTTCAAACCGTGCAATCGCAACAATTATTCCTGTAAGTACGGGCAGGGACAGCAAGCAATAGAAAAGGGGATTTTTAAATGCGTAACCATTGAAAAATAGCCATATCCAGCCCAGTAGTACCAAAAACCCTGCAAACATACATACGATGATATTGAAATACTGCCCTTGTGCCGGGTTCATATATAAACAACTTCCAAGAAACGTGAACAATAAACGAACCACCCATTCCGGGTTGATTGCCACTACATTCCTGGTCACAGCCGCAGGATCTGAAAAGAAGGTGTAAAAAAGAAGCAAACAAGCTACTAGGGTCCAGGCGATTAACATTCGCCATTTTTTCTGAACGATAAGGATAAAACCTCCCAACACCAACGCAATGAACCCGTTACCAAAAGATAAAACTCCAAAAACAACTGAGAATAGCGCTATTATAAATGCTGCACTGCGCACATCGCGGGCCCGATCAAGAGAGATGAGGCTCAGAATTGAGAAGAAAATTACCGTATAATGCTGAATTCCTCCCCAGTAGTAAAATGTGACCTGCCAGAAAGCCAGACTAAATGTGAATAGGGTTACCCAGAGTATTGTCTCCGGGGAAAGCAGGTTGTTTCTTTTTAATAAATTGAGTGTCAGTACATAAAATCCGAGGAGCATCAGGTTTTGAAGAAGTACGAGATTCCTGAAACTGATTTGATGAAACAGATAGTAGTAGCTCGCCGCGACTATTTTGGAGAACAGAATCCGGTGTTCATTGTGCCGGCTGAGGAGAATGTCTTGCCTAATCTCAATGGAATGGTTTTCAAAAAAAAACCGTCGGATGAAGTTTATAGTGGTGTCGTAATCGTCGAAAGACGGCGCGTTGAGTGCATTTTGAAAGAGTGTTAATAAAAAGATTAAAAATAGAGCGATGCTTAAACCTATTGGAATAAATTTAGCCATATCTGATATTTTTGTCAAAAACCCGACGGTTTCTGACTTCTTTATGGAACATTGAGATAGATGGAATCAGGGCAAAGTTACCAAAAATGCATTTGAATGGCCTTACCAGATCAGCTTAAAAAGGCGATTATCCAGATGCCTTCCAAAGAAAAGGATAAATTATTACTCAGGCTTATCACCAAGGATAAAACGCTGACCGACAGGCTCCATTTTGAACTGATTGAAGATAGCTCGACCATACCTGAGCGGCGGGAAGATATCATGGCGACCATTGTCCGGACTTCGAAATTCAACCAGAATACGCCCGGCTGGATTTTAATGGACCTTCGAAATCTGAGCGGCGACATTGCTTATCATGTAAAAGTGACAAAAGACAAAATAGGCGGCATTGAACTTAGCTTATTCATGATCAACACATTTCTTGAAAGATATCCGGATATTTTAAAAACATACTCTTCACGGGCAGATACCTGTGCTTTATACATTGCCAAAAAGGCGCAGACCATTCTGAATAATGTCGAAAAGCTGGGCGAGGATTATCGGGTGGATTACGTGAAAGATGTAAATCGGATGTTAGGTCTCGTTTACAGCCTTTGTTCCAAAATGTATGCGCGCCAGCTTGGCCTGCCGCAGCAAATTGACTTCTAAAAATTCTCTGAAACCTGATGTTTCGAAACTCATGAAGAAGACGGCTCTGTTGATCATCGATGCACAATTTGATTTCTGCAATCCTTCGGGCACATTGTATGTACCGGGAGCAGAAAAGGATATCGAACGCATTACGAGGCTGATCGCGCTGGACGGCGAGAAAATTGACGGTATTTTCGTCACGCTCGACACACATAAGGTTCTGGACATTGCACATCCATTGTTTTGGGAGGATCGGAATGGCAATAGTGTCGCACCTTTCACGCTCATAACTGCCGCTGCCGTGAAAGCTGGTAAATGGATTCCGCGCTACGAAAAAGAATACGTGCTCACATATCTTGAAACCCTGGAAAAGCAGGGTGAATTCAAGCATTTTATCTGGCCGGAACATTGTCTGGTAGGTTCAAAAGGCGCTTCCCTGGATGATACTTTAATGGAATCTATTCTGGCGTGGACGCATCGGACCGGCCGGGATTACACCGCGATTTCAAAAGGCATTCATCCATTAACGGAGCATTTTGGAGTCTTCAAAGCGCAGGTACCGGTTGAAAATGCTCCGGAAACAGCACTTAATCAGGCATTTCTAGCTGAACTGGCGGAATTTGACCGGATCCTGATTGCCGGGGAAGCTCGTTCGCATTGCGTGGCGACCAGTATCAATCAGATTCTCAAATACGCCACAGGCCTCATTCCGAAGATCATTGTCTTGTCAGATTGTATGTCTGACGTGACAAACTGGGGGCATTTGGCAGATCCTATTTTTGAAGATGCCAAAGCAAAAGGGATGACTTTTTTAAATGCGAATTCCGTCAGTATTTGAGCGGCTGCACATGTCTTTTCGTACCAGCCAGACCAAACTAAATACCACAACTTTTGGTTTGCATTAAGATCGGTACATTACAAACTTGTACGCGATATCCACTTCATTACTTTCTATGATGCATTTATCTGTACCTCGGATTGAGGCTTCCCAATTCGACGATCTGGATCCGAGACAATACATTCTGATTAAAGGCGCCCGAGTTAATAATTTAAAAAATGTCGATGTCGCAATTCCGCGCAACAAGCTGGTAGTCATTACCGGTTTGTCCGGTTCGGGAAAATCATCGCTTGCATTTGACACTCTTTTTGCGGAAGGTCAGCGCATGTACGTGGAAAGCCTGAGCAGCTACGCGCGGCAGTTTTTGGGGAGAATGGAAAAACCGGAGGTGGAATACATTAAAGGTATTTCTCCCGCCATTGCGATCGAACAAAAAGTAAACACCCGCAATCCCCGCTCGACGGTTGGTACATCTACGGAAATTTACGATTATCTGAAACTGCTTTTTGCCCGCATCGGTCACACACATTCTCCCATTTCGGGCGATTTGGTCAGAAAAGATTCTGTTACCGACGTGGTAAATTACATGTTGAGCCATGATGAGGGCACCCGCGTGTTGGTACTTGCACCATTGCTGATCCGCGAGGGCCGGTCTCAGGCAGAAGAGTTGACGATTTTGCTTTCAAAAGGCTATAACCGCATTGTTTTGAACGATGAGGCGGTAGCCATTGAAGATATCCTTGAAAATCCGGATAACTATTCACAGTCTGGTAATCAGGTTTTTATATTAATAGACCGCGCCGGAATCAGGCACGATGATGAAGATACCCAGTACCGTTTGTCGGATTCTGTTCAAACGGCTTTTTTTGAAGGAGAAGGAGTCTGCATCGTGCAAATCGTAGGTGCGGAAAAGCGTGTTTTCTCGGATAAATTTGAGCTGGATGGCATGTTATTCGAGGAGCCAAGTGTCAACCTTTTTAGTTTCAACAATCCGTATGGTGCGTGCAAAAGGTGTGAAGGTTTTGGTAAAATCCTGGGTATAGATCCTGATCTGGTCATTCCCGATAAAAACCTTTCCGTATACGAAGGTGCCATTGCTCCCTGGCGTACCGAGAAAATGAGTGAATGGCTGGTGCCCCTCGTGCGCAATGGGATCAAGTTTGATTATCCCATTCACAGACCTTACAAGGAGCTTACTACCGAACAAAAGGAATTGCTTTGGACAGGTAACCAATATTTCCAGGGCATTAATGACTTTGTAGCCGACCTGGAATCTCAAACACATAAAATCCAGTACCGCGTGATGCTTTCGCGTTTTCGCGGCCGCACAACCTGTCCGGATTGCCGCGGGTCGAGGCTGAGAAAAGATGCATCTTACGTGAAAGTCGGACGCAAATCCATTACCGATCTGGTGTTAATGCCAATCCGGGACGCATCCGTTTTCTTCCAAAACCTCGAAATCAGTGACCATGACCGGCAAATTGCGAAACGGGTACTGACCGAAATCGAATCCCGGCTGGATTACATGAATCGGGTCGGACTTGGCTATCTGACCCTCAACCGATTAACAAGTACTTTATCCGGAGGGGAATTCCAGCGCATTAAGCTTGCTACCTCACTGGGAAGTGCATTGGTTGGCTCGATGTATATTCTCGATGAGCCAAGCATTGGTCTGCATCCCCGAGATACGCAGCGACTGGTGGGAGTACTTCAATCGTTGCGGGATCTTGGAAATACTGTCATCGTGGTCGAGCACGAAGAAGAGGTTATGCACGCGGCCGACCAGATCATCGACATTGGCCCGGAAGCCGGTACTGGTGGCGGACACGTTGTTTTTCAGGGGAATAAAGAAGATATCGAGGGCTTGCGCGATGGCAGTACCGATCGGAATGAAGAGCTGGAAGTAAAATCGCACACTCTTAATTTCCTTCTCGGAACCGATTCGATTGAAGTGCCGAAAGCGCGGAGAAAATCTTTGCACCATCTCGAAATAAAAGGCGCGAGAGAAAATAATCTCAAAGAAGTTGACGTAAAAATTCCGCTCAATACACTCACCGTGGTAACCGGTGTGAGCGGTTCGGGAAAATCCACGTTGATCCGGAAAATCCTTTATCCTGCATTAATGCGGGTAAAAGGCGAATTCAGTGAAGAAGTGGGAAGATTTGATGAACTCACCGGCAGTATCGATCGAATCGAAGCGGTGGAAATGATCGATCAGAATCCAATTGGAAAATCTTCACGCTCCAATCCGGTTACTTACATTAAGGCATACGATTACATCCGTCAAATGATGTCGGATTTGCCTCTTTCCAAAGCCAGAGGGTACAAACCTTCGCACTTCTCTTTTAATGTGGATGGCGGGCGCTGCGAAATTTGCCAGGGTGAAGGCCAGGTGAAAGTTGAAATGCAGTTTATGGCAGACATTTACCTGACCTGTGAGGGCTGCAATGGAAAACGCTTTAAGCAGGAAATCCAGGAGGTACGGTATCAGGATAAAGATGTGGCTGAAATCCTGGATATGACTGTGGATGAGGCTATCGAGTTTTTCAGATCGTCGGAGCCAAAGCTGGCGGATAAATTACTTCCTCTGCAGGAAGTTGGTTTAGGGTATGTGGGTCTCGGCCAATCGTCCAACACGCTTTCGGGCGGTGAAGCCCAGCGTGTTAAGCTGGCTTCTTTCCTCGGCAAAGGTTCTTCGAATAAAGGGAAAACGCTTTTCATATTTGACGAGCCTACAACCGGACTTCATTTTCACGATATTAAAAAACTATTGAAGGCCATTAATGCATTAGTCGAACAAGGTGACAGTGTGATCATCATCGAGCATAATTTGGAAATCATTAAAAATGCCGACTGGATCCTGGATCTCGGGCCGGAAGGTGGCGATGGGGGCGGATATCTTACATTCGAAGGCACGCCGGAGGAAATGGTGAAAATAGACGGGAATTATACGGCTGAATTTTTAAAGGGAAAGATATAATTCGAAGAAAGTCACATACATTTGTGACATAGGTCACTTAATGTTTGTGTTATGGCTTTGCGCATTTTTCAAGAAGATTTTGTTCCATACGGAAAAACTCCCGTCTCGGACTTCAATGTCATCAACATTTCCCGTGCGGGGGTTTTAAGGTCTGCTGCTGATGAAGTCGCAAAGCTGGTCGGCCTTACCGATAATGAAATCGCATATGTGCTGGGCATGACGCCCCGTAACCTTCACCGGATAGCACCTGACAAAAAACTTGGGACGGAAGCCTCAGAACGGTTGCTGCTATTGAGAAATATCATTATTCACGCCCTGGATAGTTTCGAAGGTCGTGAAATTGTAGCTCGAAATTGGCTTCGAACTGCGATCCCCGAGCTCAATGATCAATCCCCACTTCAATTGATGGATACGATTACAGGCTTTGGCGTAGTTGACGACGTACTAGGTCGTTTGGATTATGGCTTACCAGCCTGATCATTCCCGATATGCCCATCGTATACAGGATCATCCGGGAAAAATTCCGAAATCAACCACTCTCTGCAGAAGGTAGCCGACTATTCGGTGCTCGCTGGAACCCAAAAGGTATCGGTGTACTGTATACCACATCCACTGCGGAACTTGGGCTTGTTGAAACGCTGGCACATGCACCCGGTGTGCGGTATGAAGATTTGCCCACATATTGGTTATCAGCGATTAAAATCCCCGACGACATCCGCGTTTATTCCAGGTTAGAAATGCCCGGCTACTGGCAGGCAAAAAGCTATGAACGTACACAATACTGGTTGAAAGAATGGCTGGTTGAACCGGACGTGCTTGCCGTTTCACTACCCTCTGTGATCGTTCCTTTCTCACAAAATATCATCATTCATCCGCAACATAAGCTCTTTTCGGACATCGCATTAGTTTCCCAGGAACGGATCCCGATTGATCCGCGGTTGTGGCACGCTGAATAACACATTCCGTTGGGGTTGAACGCATTCAAATAGCCCGAATACGGGTCGCCATCGTAGTTATTTTGAGTAAACACAACTCGCAAAAGACTTATTGTGCTAAACCAAATCCACATTCGATGAAGCTATACAAAACAGGAAATGGCATTATTCTTGACAACGACGATGTTTTTTATCGCTTGCACGAAAGTGATTGGGATGTTGTGGTAAATCGCGACGACCTCTACGACTGGCTTGAACTCCAGATCGAAAGCCTTATACCCGTGATATTCACAGATGACCTTCCAATGCCTGAAATTCTTGCGCCAATTGGTTCTCAGGAGGTCTGGGCCTCGGGAGTAACGTATTTCAGAAGCCGCACAGCCCGGATGGAAGAATCGGAAAAGGCTGGCGGCGGAAGTTTTTATGACCGCGTCTATGAAGCAGAAAGGCCAGAATTGTTTTTCAAATCAACCGCATGGCGCGTGGTTGGAAATCATGGAACTGTGCGGATCAGAAGAGATTCTACCTGGGATGTTCCCGAGCCCGAACTGACACTGTTTGCTTCTCAATCAGGCGTTTTGGTTGGTTATACCATTGGGAATGATATGAGTTCGCGAAGTATTGAGGGTGAAAATCCATTGTATCTGCCGCAAGCTAAATCTTATACAGGAAGTGCTGCATTGGGACCTTGTTTGTATGTTCCCGAATATCCTTTAAGTGACGATACGCTGATTGATCTGTCCATTATCAGAAGTGGTGAGGAGGTATTTAATGGACAGGTTACATTGTCCCAGATGAAACGGAAACCGGACGAACTTCTTCACTATCTTTTCCGGGAAATGGCTTTCCCTCATGGTTGTTACTTAATGACCGGGACGGGGATAATCCCGCCATCGGATTTTACGCTTCAAAAGGAAGATATTATCCACATCACCATCGAACCGATCGGAACACTCACAAATACAGTAGGTTAGAAAAACAAAAAGCTGCGATCACTCGCAGCTTTTTAAGTATAAATAGAAGTTATGGTTACGAATTGCCCAGGTGAGGTGTTCCAACAAAAGCGTAGATCACGCAGCGTACAACACTTACCAGCTTTGAAACCATTGATTCATCGCTTTCTTCTTCTTTCTCATTAGTAAAGAAAGAAACCGGGCCTTCTTTCAACATACGCTCATTAAGCGTTATGCTTTCTGAAATTTGGCTGTTCTTAAAAAATGACGCCTGCTTAACCTGCGCATTCTTTACCTTCATCACAGGAGCAGCTTTTTTTGCCACTACTTTCTCGATGCCAATTTCTTTTCCTGCCTGAAGTTTTTTGTGGGCGACAAACATGTTATGTACATAACCCGTTGCTCCGGCATGAAGGCTTAAAAGTGTGAATATGAATAAAATCTTGATCGTTTTCATGGCTTGTATTTTTCAGTCGTTCAGAAAGTCCAGTCAGAATTTGTTGTAACTAATTGACCCTACAAATATATATGTTTTGTTAGGTATCTTGCAATACATAGTACCTTGTTTTTAACAAAAATTATGAAAAATTTTTTTTCACACACTTTGTTGCAAGCGGCATTATGTTTCGATTAACAGATGTAAACTTAGTTTAAAAGGTTGCAGCTGGGTAGACAAAAAAGATGAACTGCAACTTTCACGTGTTGAAGTGGGATTGACAGCCGATAAAACGAAAAACGCCAGGATCTCAGATCCTGGCGTTTTCTATTCAACTAGATCTTTTTTACTTCTCTCTGAAGAAAATGGTGATCGGAGCCCCGGAAAAATCGAAGTTTTCACGTATCCTATTTTCCAGGTACCGCAGATAAGGCTCTTTCACATGCTTTGGATTGCTGCTGAAAAACACAAACGTCGGCGACGGTGTAGGAAGTTGGATCATGTATTTAATATTGATATACTTACCACGATGTGCCGGCGGCGGATATTTTTCAATTTCAGCCTGCATCACTTCATTGAATTTCGAAGTTGTGATTTTTTTGGTTTTGTTCTTATACACTTCCATTGCCTTCTCCATTACCTGAAGAATGCGTTGCTTTTCAACCACGGAGGCAAAAATAATCGGCATGTAATTCATCGGTGCCAATTTCTCCATCAGGGCTTTCTTGTAAGCGTCGGCAGTTTTAGAATCCTTTTCAACCAGGTCCCACTTGTTTACCATGATTACAATGCCTTTTTTCGCTTTGTCTGCTTGTCCGATGATGTTCATATCCTGTCCTTCGAGGCCGAGCGTGGCGTCGAGCAGGATAATGCATACGTCCGATTCTTCCATTGCTTTCACCGAACGCAGGGTCGAATAAAACTCAATATCTTCCTTAACCCGTGACTTACGTCTTATACCCGCAGTATCCGTGAGAATAAACTCCATTCCGAATGCATTGTAATGCGTATGGATCGCGTCCCGGGTTGTACCTGCGATGTCAGTCACAATACTACGGTCTGTTCCTGTCAGCACATTCAAAAAGGATGATTTGCCGACATTAGGTCTCCCCATAATCGCAATACGCGGAATCCCTTCTTCCGGGTTTTCGATACCGGCAGTTTCAAAGTGACTAATCACTTTATCAAGAAGTTCTCCGGTTCCAAATCCGGTTTGGGCTGAAATAGCGAAGATTTCATCCCCCAATCCCAGCTCGTAAAACTCGGCTGCCGATTGGTAACGTTCGGTTGTTTCCGCTTTATTGGCAACCAGATAAACCGGTTTATCAAAGCGTCTCAGCACATTTGCAAAATCCTTATCCAAATCCGTCAGGCCCGTCATGGTATCCACCATAAACAAAACGACCGTTGATTCCTCAATGGCCAGCTCTACCTGATCACGTATCGCACCTTCAAAAATATCGTCTGAACCGACTACATAACCACCGGTATCTATTACTGTAAAATACTGGTCTGTCCATTCACCATAACCATAATGACGGTCACGTGTGACGCCACTTTGGTTGTCCATAATCGCCTTCCGGCTTTCAGTAAGTCGGTTGAACAATGTGGATTTGCCCACATTCGGACGACCTACTATTGATATTATATTTGCCATTTCTTAAAATTAATGTAATCCAAGTGGTTTAAAATGACCACTTTTCGTTCGTTTGTTAAATTTACTCCTGGTACCCCAGCTGACGCAGTTTGTTTTCTTTGCTTCTCCAGTCCGGTTCTACCTTCACATGTTGTTCCAGAAAAACCTTTTTTCCGAAAAATTCTTCCAGATCCTGCCTGGCCTGAATACCTACTTTTTTAAGCATTTCTCCTTTTTCTCCGATAATAATGCCCTTTTGACTTTTACGTTCCACGAGAATCTCAGCCCGGATCACGATCATATCGTCCCGTTCCTTAAATTCCGTAATCACTACCTCGGAGCTGTATGGAATCTCCTGGCGGTAATTCAGAAAAATCTTTTCGCGGATCATTTCGGAAGCGAAGAAACGCTCGGGTTTATCGGTAAGTTCATCCTCATCGAAATACCTGGGATGAAATGGAAGGCGGGTAATTACAGCATCGAACAGTGTTCCGATGTTCGCATTCTCAAGTGCAGATATAGGTACAATGGCAGCCGGACTGATTTCATTTTCCCACTCGGCCATTTTTGATTTTACCTGCTCGTCATTCGATAAATCGATCTTATTCAGTACAAGAACAACGGGCGCATCTGCTCGTTTCAACAAAGGTAATACCTCGTGTTCTGCGGCTTTCTCCCCTACTTCTACTACAAACAAAACCACGTCTGCGTCCTCGAGTGAGCCTTTTACAAAGGTCATCATCGAATCATGAAGCTTGTAGGCTGGCTTTATTACACCTGGCGTATCGGAGTACACGAGCTGAAAAGGGATGTCTTCGTACACTCCATTGAGGATACCAAGTATGCGATGCCTTGTAGTTTGCGCTTTTGAGGTAATTATTGACATTCTCTCACCTACCAGCACATTCATGAGCGTCGATTTACCAACATTCGGCCTGCCTATAATGCTGACAAAGCCTGCCCGCTGATTCCGTAAAGGTGGATTTGCTTCCGGTTTTTCTTCCATATTGTTACTATTTCAAAGCTTGCGCTTCTAATTATTCTGCAAAACTACGGTTTTCCCGCCATGAAATTGCAATTTCATAATGCGCTGACTCACACTCCGGTTCATATTTATAGAAGAAATTTTTTCAAGAAAAGTTGTTTTTTGCGAGATATCCCCGTATGTTTGCACTCCAATTCAACGACACCGCGGGATGGAGCAGTTGGTAGCTCGTTGGGCTCATAACCCAAAGGTCGCTGGTTCGAGTCCAGCTCCCGCTACACAGAAAGGTCACTATCGAAAGTTAGTGGCCTTTTTTCTTGTCTGGATAAAGCAATCGATGGCTCGTTGGGGCCGATCGCGGCTCCGGAGTGCGACTCGCGATCATATCCCAAAGGTCGTTGGTTCGAGCGGCAGGCGATCCTGTCCAGCTCCCGCTACACAGAAAGGTCACTATCGAAAGTTAGTGGCCTTTTTTTATGTCTGAAAAATTATCTTATGTTTGAACATCTGGTTCAACATTCAACCGAAATGCTTATCTATGATTAATTCTGCCTGGCTTAGGAGCCCGGACAATCGTCTGAAGCTGCTGGTTCTTGCTTTCGCAATCCTCCTTCTCCCATTTATTGCACTTTCATTCTTCACCTTCCCCACAACAGATGACTATTGTCACACACTGACGGTCAATGATATGGGTTACTGGGCTTACCAAAAACACTACTGGCTTACCTGGTCGGGGCGGTACATCGGCACACTGATATCTTCCACCCAGCCTCTGACTTACGGATCATACTTTGGTTACAAGCTTGCACCGGCAATCCTGATATTAATTTACGTTCATGCGTTCATCACGTTTGCGAAAGCAATTACGAATAATAGGTTTCCTGCCTGGCAAACTACATTACTGGCCTTCCTCTTATTATTCGTTTTTATAGCTGAAATGCCGTCGGTCGCCGGCTACTTTTATTGGTATACTGGCTACTACTACACGATCGCTGACATTGGCACCCTTTATTTATTATCGTATTTCTTCCGGCATTATAATACGCTGAGCACAAGGGATATCGCATTGCTTTCAGTAGGAATTATCTTATTAGTTGGAATGAATGAATATACGCTCGTATGGCTGGTCATTCTTTCCGGTTCCTTGTTCTTTTTCAAAAGTATTATTGACAAAAAACTGCAATCCAGGCTGTTGATTTTATGCCTAATTGCTTTGGCATTCGGTATTCTTTCTGTGACGGCACCGGGAAATGCAGCCAGGGCCGATTCGGGGCTTTACCCAACGCCATTAAAGTACAATTTGCTTTTTGCGATCAAAAATAGTTTTGTCTGGGAAATGCATAATTTCTCGAAAATGGCGCCTGCATTATGTGTACTGACGCTGGTCCTCATCCCATTTGCATGTCAGCTTTATAATTCAAAAAAAGAAGGTGAGTTTGTTTTTCTTTCCGTTCACCCGGCGTTATCTCTGCTTGTTTTTGCAGGCTGTTTGTATCTGAGCTATTTTCCGTCGTATTGGTCTATTGCTGAGCCACCTAATCTTCGCGGCCAATGCGTGATAAACTTCTGGACTTTGATAGGCTGGACATTTAATGTATTTGTTTTAACCTTTTATGCATTAAAAAAAGGGCTCATCACACCAGTTATAAACCTCGGTGCGCTGGGCTGGGTTGTGGGGCTTTACTTTCTTAGTCTTTATATGAGCAATTTCAATTACCGCTCGGCCTGGTCCGATTTGCTTACTGGCCGCGCAGCCCGATTTAACAAAGAAATGGTTGCCCGCACCGCACTCGTTCTCAATACAAAAGAAGCGCAGGTAACCGTACCAAAACTTAAAAATGTCCCCTACACCATTCTGATTGCAGGAGAAGAGTGGGATCCGGCCTGGGCATCCATGGAAGTTAACAATGGATGTGCTGAGTGGTATTTTAAGAAAAAGTTTTTCTATAAATAATTTTTGTCTACCTTTGCAAGCCAAAATTAGAGATCGACAGAGATTATATCGCAATAATTTGATACTGAGATGAAACGTACCTTTCAACCATCGAATCGCAAGAGGAGAAATAAGCACGGATTCCGTGAAAGAATGTCAACAGCCAATGGTCGCAAAGTAGTTGCTGGCCGTCGCAAAAAAGGCCGTTGGAAATTAACAGTTTCTGACGAAAAACGTCACAAGCAATAATCCAGGTTTTAAGGTTTGTAGAGGACGCCTAGTCTTTCATAGTCTGATAAGTTCGAAATTCTCAAACTTATCAGACATTTTTTCTACAAGAAACTTGAAACAAACATTTGGTAAAAATGAGCGTTTATGTAACCCCCGATTAATCGGACGGGTTTTTAAAAGAGGTAGCACGGAGGTCCACACGTTCTACCTTTTTCCTTTTCGGGTGTTGTACGTTTACGAACTGCAAAACCCTCCCACACATCCCCAGGTGCTTTTTTCCATTCCCAAAAAGCAGTTCAAAAAGGCGGTTGACCGCAACCTGATCCGGCGACGTTGCAAAGAAGCTTATCGGCTGAATAAAGAAAATCTCCTTTCATTGCCGATTGATTCAAGACCTTCCTACATTGCTTTTTTATTTCTGGCAAAAGAAATAACTTCATATGACGTTATTGAAACGGCAATGAAGCAGTTACTCAAACGACTTGAAAAGTTGCCCGCCTCTCATTCGAAAAATCAATCTAATTCCTGAACATAGATGAAAAAGTATTTTCGCTCCATTTTGCTTGCTGCACCTGTTCTCGGCGGGCTGGCATTTTTCTCATTTCGTCAGGATGACCGTCTGTTCGAAATCGCCCGCAACCTGGACATATATGCAACGCTTTTCAAGGAGTTGAATGCTTATTATGTGGATGAGATCAATCCTAATCTGCTCATCAAAACCAGCATTGACAACATGCTGCGTTCGCTGGATCCGTACACGGTTTACTACGCGGAAGATGACATTGAGGATTACATGACCATGACTACCGGAAAGTATAATGGCATTGGCGCGATCGTCAATTCCGCCGATGGGAAGCATACCGTTATGATGGTGTATGAAGAAACTCCTGCACAGAAAGCGGGGCTGCAACTGGGTGACGAAATCACAAAAATCAATGGAATTAATCTTTCTGATCGAGAAGACTTTGACACCGGGAAGTTGCTGAAAGGTCAGACGCAGACCAGCGTGACACTTACGGTAAAACGTTATGGTATTACTAAACCACTCGACATTACCTTAAATCGTGATATCGTTAAGGTCACGAATGTACCTTACTATGGTATGCTCAACGAGTCTGTCGGATACATTGATCTTAAAGACTTTACAGCCACAGCTTCCCGGGAAGTTCGTAATGCATTTCAGGAGTTGAAAACAAAAGGAATGAAGTCAGTCGTTCTCGACCTCCGGGACAATCCGGGTGGATTGTTGAATATGGCGATTGAGATATCAAACATTTTTATCGCCAAAGGAGAAGAGATTGTTTCGACTAAAGGAAAAGTAAGTGAATGGAACAAAACGTATACCGCGTACAATCCCGCTCTCGATACCGAAATACCGGTTATAGTACTGACAAACAATCGCAGTGCTTCTGCCGCAGAAATTGTTTCAGGGGTTATTCAGGATTATGATCGCGGCGTATTGATCGGTCAGCGTACATATGGGAAAGGTTTGGTGCAGACTACGCGGGATCTTTCTTTTAATACAAAAATGAAAATCACCACTGCCAAATACTACATTCCCAGTGGCAGATGCATTCAGGCAATTGATTATAGCCACAGAAATGACGACGGAAGTGTTGGTAAAATCCCGGATTCGCTCATGACCGCATTTAAGACACATAATGGCAGACCTGTTTTCGATGGCGGTGGAATTTTACCCGATATTCTGACAGAAAAAGAGACTTACTCTCCATTAGCTACGTCACTGGGACGCAACCGGCTTTTCTTTGACTTCGCGGTCAAATATCATTTCGAACATCCGACCATTAAGCCGGCAAAAGAATTCCATATAACAGATGCGGATTATGCTGCTTTTGTCAAATGGCTTGGTGACAAAGAATACGATTACACGACTCAGGTCGAACGTGACCTGAATGACCTTGAAGCTTCTGCAAAGAAAGAAAAATCGCTGGAAGTAATTGAAGATCAACTTAAAGCATTGAAATCAAAACTGACACACAGTAAGGATAACGATTTGCAGATTTTCAAACCTGAAATCAAAAAAATCCTGGAAGAAGAGATCATCAAACATTATTATCTTGAAAAAGGAATGCGGGAAGCTTCGTTCAATGAAGATCCCGAAGTAAAAGCTGCGATTGCGCTTTTTAAAGAACCGGCCAGGTACAACGAAATTCTGAAAAAGAAATAATTTTCCAGCCCGTCCCATTCGACGGGCTTTCGCTTTATGCTCATAGTAAGTATTGATACATCCATTCGTGGCTGTTCCGTGGCTGTCCACGGAGACAAAGGCATTTTATCTTCGTATGACTTGCATACCGACAAATCATCGTCGTCGATGCTGACAACACTAGTCAAAAGCGCTGTTGAACAGGCGGGCTATCAACTTTCGGATCTGGATGCGGTCGCAGTTGCAAAAGGGCCTGGTTCTTATACCGGCTTGCGCGTAGGTGTTTCTACTGCGAAAGGACTTTGTTATGCGCTGGAAAAACCACTGATTGCCATCAATACATTAGAAGCGATGTCGCTGCAACTCAGCCCGATTTTTAAAAGGCATTTACTCTGCCCGATGATCGATGCGAGGCGAATGGAAGTTTATACAGCCGTTTTTGACGATCAGAATCAATTTGTTCAGCAAACCCAGGCAGTGATCTTAAATGAAGAATCGTTTGCTGATTTACTAAAAGATCATCCGATCGTTTTTTTTGGAGATGGTGCTGTTAAATGCAAATCGTTGCTGGGCAGTCACTCCAATGCGATTTTTTCCGAGGTTGACATCTACCCTTCGGCCCGGACCATCGGGGAACTGGCGAGATCTGCATTTAGCCGAAACGAGTTTGTGGATGTACCTACATTCGAGCCTTATTATCTTAAAGATTTTATGTCCCCGGCCCTGAAAAAGGCCCGCGTATTTGCGTAAAGAATTGCGTTTTCTTGATTCGTGATAAACAAAGCCGCCATTTTTCGTGTTAACCTTAATGCAAATCACATTTTAAAATGGAAACTGAGGAAATTGTAAATAAGGTTGCGAACAGTGGCATCGTTTCGCTGGATCTTGAAGAGCTTTATCCGGTGGGCGAGCGTATACTTTTTGATATAAAAGACAATTTGTGGCAAGGAATGATCCTGCGTGAGAAGGATTTCAGGGAATTTCTCAAAACGCATGACTGGGCACAATATCAGGGTAAAAATGTCGCTGTTACCTGTACCGAAGATGCCATTATTCCTACCTGGGCATATATGCTTCTGGCTGTTCAGCTTGAACCTTATGCTAATGTAATCGTTTTCGGAGATTTAAATGCTTTGGAAGACAAGCTCTTTGCGAATGCAATTACCCAAATAACGATTGAAGAATTCCGCGGAAAACGCGTTGTCGTGAAAGGTTGCAGCAAAGTTCCTGTGCCCGTTTCGGCTTATATGGAAATCAGCCGGTTGCTCAAACCCATTGTACAAAGCTTAATGTTCGGTGAACCGTGCAGTACAGTGCCGGTTTATAAGAAGCCCAAATCTTCTTCCATCTCAATCGACTGATCACAATCTTCTTTCAATAATCGGAATGTCATCCGGTGGTAGGAACACGGGCCATGTGTGCCTATTGCTTTGCGATGATGGATTGTCGGGTAGCCGACATTGTGGTCCCAGCCGTAATGTGGAAATAGGTTGGATAAGTTCGCCATTAGCTCATCCCGATAATTTTTAGCCAAAACCGATGCCGCCGCAATCGACAGGTAATGTGCATCACCTTTGATAATGCAGGTGTGCGGGATCATCGGATAGGGCGTAAAACGGTTTCCGTCGACAAGCAAATGTTCCGGCTTCATCCGGAGCTTATCCACCGCCCGGTGCATGGCGAGAAAGCTGGCTTTCAGAATGTTAATTTTATCAATCTCCACATTATCCACCTCAGCCACGGCCCACGAAAGTGATTCGCGGATGATTTCTTTTTCAAGTTCCAGCCTTTGAACTTTTGTAAGTTGCTTTGAATCTGTGAGAAACGAATGCTTGTAATCGCGTGGCAAAATTACCGCTGCCGCCACGACAGGTCCGGCCAGACAACCTCTCCCTACCTCATCCAGGCCCGCCTCAATTACCTCAATATTATAATATGGTCTCAGCATCAATCTTCAAGAATATTGGCCATAAAGGTGCTTTTGGTACCGATCGCCAGTAATAAAAACGTCACTGCCCAGTAGAGATAAACCCGGTAAAAATCTTTAATATCCCGGGAAAGTACATCTCTGGACTTCACTTTTTCCAGCTGGTCTATTTGTTTAAAAACACTTTCAAGCGCAGTATTATCCGTTGCACGAAAATACTTTCCATTACCCAAACCTGCAATATTTTGCAACTCTCCTTCATCAATTAATGCACGTGCGAGAGTACTGTCGGTGCTGGCCGCCTTCTTAATCCGTCCGACAGAAATGGTATACACTTTTACCCCAAAAGCATTGGCAAGCTGGGCGGCTGTCGTCGGTCCCAGATTGCCCGAAGTGTTATCGCCATCACTGATCAATATCGCCACTTTACTCTCACCCTTTGTTTCTCTCATCCGGTTCACGGCCACTGCCAGCGCACTACCAATCGCCGTTCCCGCAGTCGGGATCATCTTTGCATTAATTTCATCAAGAAATCCATTGAGCAGCTCATAATCCGTAGTAAGCGGACAAAGCGAAACGGCTTCCCCCGCAAAAACGATCAGCCCGATGCGATCCTGAAAACGGCCTTTAATAAATTGTCTCGCTACTTTTTTTGCGGCCTCCAACCGGTTTGGGCTAAGATCCTTTTCTGTCATGGAATCAGAAATGTCCAAAAGAAGCATAATGTCAATTCCCTCGGAATACTGGTCGGTACGCTCCGAGATGATCTGAGGCCGGGCCAATGCCATCAGGATCAGGCATAATGCGAGGCCGACACAGGCTGGCTGTACAAAACGCAAAAGGGTAAGCCATTGAACCGTATTGCTTTGCGGCGTATAGGTGATTGCCAGGCGCTGTTTGTGCTTTCGGTGCAATACCTTTCGGAGCAGGAAAAGCACGGGAATAAATGGAATCAGATACAGAAAATAGGGATATACCCAGTCATAGGATCTCAGGACCTCGAAACCAAACCATCTGGGTGAAAACCAATTATCCATGTGCTATTTCAAATTTCCGGACTATCGAGGATAAATCTTCTCTTATTTCTGTAAATCCGTGTCGCCCCGGTTTTCAGTACTTCCAGATACACATCCATGTTACTGGACTTTCCTTGTCCGTAAACAATGCTGTCCATGTTTTTCAATGCATCTGCCAAATCTTCATCCGGCATATTATCCATGATTTCACGAGTGGTATAGGTAGCAAAAGGTTTTTTTTCCAGCCTTTCCAGATAATTTTTCCAGACGATAATGGCCTTTTCAGCATCCTTGATATTGTTACGTTCCCGCGCATTCCGCATTAATCTGTTGAAGGAGCGCACATATTCCAAATGCCTTCTTTGTAATTTGATGAGCTGCCATTGTTTGTAAATATCCTGCCCAAAAACCCAGTAAATACTTCCCACAACTCCGATAATCAGAGCCACTGATCCTATGAGGATCGAAAAGTTGAACTGCCTGCTTAAAGGTAGTAGCTGTGTTTCCGCAATGAGGACTGGGTCTTGCTGGGTACTTAGAAAATTGCTTTTAACTAAGAAAACAGAATCGGGAGACGTAAAAACCGCCGTGCAGTCTTTTTTAAAAAATACATAGACCGGCAGTTTCAGTGATTGTACCCGAGAAACATCAAAGGATGCCAACTGGTATACGGCGCTATCCAAACTGCCGCGTTCGTCGGTACTGGAAACGAAACTTCTTTGGGAGATCAGCTCGAAAGGTGAAAAATTATAGGATGAGTCCGGAAAGAAGACTTCGGTCTCGGGCTTATGCCGGATGCTGAGTGAAAAATAAACCGGTTTACCTACCTCAATACTATCTGCCAGAAAAACGCCGGTAGGTTTGATACCCTGACCGAATGCATTGCCGGCCAACAGCGTGATTAAAATAAGCAAACGTTTTACGATATCCATTTTAAGATTGGGCAGAAGAACTTTTGGTATAACGCCTGACCTTGAACAAATGGATGAGTGCCGGTACATAATCTTCCTGCGTATTGATCGCAATGTAATCTGCCCGATTCTGATGGCAAAGTCGCCTGAGCTCCGTACTTCGGTTTTCGAACCGGCTGGACATTTCTTCGCGATATTGCTTTGACGAAGTGTTCACCCAAACCGTACTTTGCTTTTCGGCATCATAAAGGGGGATAATGCCCAATCCCGGCAAATTAACTTCCCTGGAATCGTATAAGTGAATGACGATCAGATCATGTTTGCGGGCCAGCGCTTTGAGGTTGTGGTGATAGTTTGTATCGATAAAATCCGAGATCAGAAATACCAGGCTTCGGCGTTTTACAACATTTAATGTTACAAGAATCGCCTCGGCAATGTTCGTTTTAGACGATTCAGGGACTAGCTTATATAACTCTGAAATCAATCCATAGCCATGTTTCATTCCATCGGAAGGCCGGATGTAGCGTTCGCTGCGGTCAGAAAAACAAAGTAACCCAACCCGGGAAGCTTCCTGAATGGCTGATAATGTCAATACCCCGCAAATCTCTTTGGCTATATCAATTTTTAGTCTTTTCAATTCGCCAACCTGCTGCGACGCACTCACATCGAGCATGAAGAATGCGGTCTGCTCCTTATCTTCCTTAAATATTTTTACGAAAGTGCCGTGTCCTTTTGCCGAAGTATTCCAGTCAATAGCCCGCACATCGTCACCGTATTGATAAAGCCGCAGGTCGTCGAACTCCAATCCCGAACCTTTGAAAACCGAATGGAAATTCCCCTGCCGCTCACTCGTAACTGCTTTTCGCATACGGATTTCATATTTCCGAAGTTTGCCCAAGAACTGCTCAAACATAAGTTTTGCAAAAAAAATTAGCACCTTTGTTACCAGGTGTATCTAAACAAAGATATACATTTTGAAACTTAAGCGGCGTCGAGACATGAATTTCCGGAACGGAATAATCCCCTTTCTGATCCTTAATTTACTGTTTTCCAGTTGTTCGGAAGATGAGAAACCGCCGCAGGGTACTTTTACGGAAGAACAAATGGCAACCATTTTAACCGACATTCACCTCGCCGAATCCAGGGTTAACCGGTTACAATTGAGATCACTTGACTCGTCATTAATGATTTTTAACAAACTCAAAAGTGACATCTGGAAGAAAAACAAGGTCGATACGCTGGCTTACCGGGAAAGCTATAACTATTACATGTCGCGGCCGGAGATCATGACGCGCATTTATGAAAAAGTAACCAAGAAGATTGAGATTCGGGAGAAAAATAATAATATTAAGCTGTAATTTTAATGTTATACCCCTCTTTTTCACACATTTAACTTTAACCCATCATTCCCTGTGAACAATTGTATTGTAGTTATACCAACCTACAACGAGATTGAAAATATTGACGCAATCATCCGAAAAGTATTCAGTCTGAATCATCCGTTCGATGTATTAATCATCGACGACGGATCTCCCGATGGGACTGCTGGTATTGTAAAAGATTTGATGAAGGAGTTTCAGGGAAATCTTCATTTGGTTGAAAGAAAAGGCAAACTTGGTCTTGGTACTGCCTACATTCATGGGTTTAAATGGGCGCTGGAACGGGGATATGAATATATTTTTGAAATGGACGCTGACTTCTCGCACCCGCCGGAAGATCTGATCCGACTTTACAAGGCCTGCGCCATCGATGGTCACGACGCCGCCATCGGCTCACGTTACATTACGGGTGTCAATGTCGTTAACTGGCCCATTAACCGGGTGTTAATGTCTTATTTTGCAGGCTACTACGTGCGAATGATCACTGGAATGCAAATCATGGACCCTACCGCAGGTTTCATTTGCTATACCGCCAAAGTGTTGAGGACCATCAATCTGGACAACATACGTTTTATCGGTTATGCATTTCAGATTGAGATGAAATTCAACTCATGGAAGTACGGATTCAGCATTGTTGAAGTACCGATCATTTTTACCGACCGCACCAAAGGTGCATCCAAAATGTCGCGGGGAATCTTTAAAGAGGCGATACTTGGCGTGATTAGTTTGAAGGTCAATAGCTTCTTTAAAACCTATATTCCTAAGCCCTGAGCTCCGAAATAGCAAGCCAGCTCATTAATCCGGTCGATATTTCCAATGAACTTTCGTCGACGTCGAATGTAGGTGTATGAACGCCTGAAACGATTCCTCTCGCTTCATTTCGGGTACCCAGCCGATAAAAACAGGAATCTACTACCTGCGAGTAAAAAGCAAAATCTTCGCCTGCCATCCATAAATCCAGGTCGATTACATTTTCCGCGCCCATATAGCCGGTAGCTGCGGTACGCACTCTTCTTGTCAGTTCAGGATGGTTTTTGAGAAACGGATATCCTTTTACAATATCAAAATCACAGCTGCCTCCCATTGCCTCCGCAATGTTTTCAGCCATTTTTTTCATTCTTTTCAATCCATCTTCACGCCATTCCTCGTCCATGCAGCGCCATGTTCCCTGAATGGTCACTTCATTTGGGATCACATTGGTGACACCGTCCGCAATGAATCTTCCGAAAGACAAAACGGCAGGATTGGCGGGATTTCGGTTCCGGCTGATGATCTGCTGTAATGCAACGATAATATGAGAAGCCATTAAAACCGGATCAATGAGCTGATGCGGCGCCGCCGCGTGTCCACCCTTTCCTTTTACGGTCAGGTAAAGTTCGTCGGTGCTGGCCATATACATTCCCTCGCGAAAGCCGATTTTACCGGTAGGGATATTCGGTGCCACATGCTGACCGATCATGCTGGCAGGTCGGGGATTTTCCAGAACACCTTCTTTGATCATCAAAGATGCGCCGCCTGGTGCCTTCTCCTCGGCAGGCTGGAAAACCAGTTTAATCGTTCCTTCGAATTCTTCTTTCAGTTGATTCAAAATCCGCGCAGAACCAAGTAACGACGATGTGTGCACATCGTGCCCGCATGCATGCATCACACCAGGAACAGTCGATTTATAAGGAACATCATTTGCTTCAAAAATGGGCAATGCGTCCATATCCGCGCGAAGACCTACTACCCTTTTCTCCGGATTTCTGCCTTCAATGATCGCAACAACACCAGTTCCGGCAACTCCTTCTTCCGGCTGTAAGCCAATGGATTGAAGCTCGGCCGCGACATATTTTGCCGTTTTAAACTCTTCGAATGACAATTCAGGGTTACTGTGCAAATGACGGCGATGAGCTATGATATCTGCGGACTGTTCTTTGGCGAGCGCCTTGATCTTTTCCTGAAGCTGGGACATATTGAACTGAACTTTTTCTCTTTACAAACAATCTGGTGTTACAAAACGCTCAAAGGTAAGCATAAATAGGTAGACGTTTGGCAGTGACATTTTCGCTTTCCATTTGCTAAGAAGCATATTTGCATTGGGTAATGTTCCGAAGAAAAAAGTAATTTTGACCAGATATGAATCAATCAGCACAGCACAAATGAATCAAAAGGAGTTTTTAGAATCGTTGGTTTGTCCGATTAATGGAACCCCGTTAACAATAGCTGAAGACGGTAAAATACTTACAAGTGAGGACGGTACTGTTTACGAAGTGGGTGACACAGGCATTGTTAATTTGCTATATCCCAAGGAATTGCTTCCCGAGGATGCCCGCGAGCAATACTTGTACGATCAGGCTTTTTTGAGATATGACAAAGGTGTTTCCTGGGTTTTTGAAACGCTGAACCATTCAGACGAAGCGGCTACCCGAAAATTCTTTATTGATTTAATGGAGCTGAAACCGGGTATGAAAGCATTGGAAGTTGGTGCCGGAACGGGGAAAGATTCTGCATTGATATTAGACAAGGTAAGACCGGGCGGTACTGCGGTACTCTCTGATCTTTCACCAAATATGCTCAAACTGGCTCAGGAAAAGCTATCTGCCGAAGACATTAACGTGCATTACTTCCTCGGAAATGGTTCTTATCTGCCTTTCCCCGATGATACATTTGACGCAGTATTCCATTTTGGCGGAATTAATACCTTTTCAGAGCGTAAAAGAGCATTTGACGAACTTACCCGCGTCGTGCGACCAGGAGGAAAGGTGGTTGTAGGAGATGAAAGTGTGGCGCCGTGGTTACGGACCACGCCAACTTATGCTACATTATTAAAAGCCAACCCATTATTCCGGGCCGAGGTGCCGCTGGAAGATGTTCCTGCCAATATCGAGAATTTCAAATTGCATTATGTGTTTGGTAATGCGTTTTATGTAATGGAATACAGGGTTACTGCAAAGGCACCGGAAGTAGACATCGACCTGCCGATTCCGGGTAAGGATTTCGTTGACAACTGGCGGTTACGTGCCGAAAAAGCGGTCGACTAAGTTTACGCTTTTGTTCACTAATTAATGGTAATGATTCATGTGGGTTAAAAAAGGAGTTATATATAAGCCGGACGGAAGTTTGCCACACAGCCTTTCGCACGCTCAGGTTCCATTCGCTTACAAGCATAAAGATTTTCTTCGTATCTATTTTTCGTCCCGGGATGCCAATGGCCAATCGCGTCCGACCTTCCTGGACGTGGATTATGACGATCCCCAAAAGATCCTTTATATCCATGATAAGCCTATTTTAGAACTAGGGGGACCGGGTGAATACGACGAAACCGGCGCAATGCCTTCCTGGTTTGTAAACCGTCCGAATGGAGACATCTGGCTTTATTACACAGGCTGGAACCGCACCTGGAATTCGTATCGACTTTCAATGGGCCTGGCTGTAAGTACAGACGGAGGTCTGTCATTTAAAAAAATGTTTGCGGGCCCGATCATGGACCGCAGCATTGAAAACCCGCTCTGGGCTGCCCAGCCCTCAGTATTGATCGATGACGATGGTACCTGGCGGATGTGGTATATTTCAGGCCACAAATGCGAGTACATTCACGATTATCCCGAACCTTACTACCGCGGACAATCGGCTACTTCCAAAGATGGCATCCGATGGGAAATCAGCGATATTCCTACACTTGATTTTGACGATTTCCTTCACGCAGTGGGACGTCCGAGTGTTTTCAAGGAAGACGATATTTACAAAATGTACTATTCCTACCGTCACACCCGCGACTATCGTACCGACCGGAATCAAAGCTATCGCCTGGGTTATGCTGAATCGAAAGACGGCACAAACTGGGAGCGAAAAGACAACCTGGTAGGAATTGCGAAGTCAGACAATCCGGAAGATTTCGATTATCAAATGATTGATTACGCTAATTTTTATCAGCATAATGGTAAAAAATACCTGCTCTATAATGGAAACGGATTTGGCGCGGCAGGATTTGCATATGCAGTCTGGGAGGATTAATACTTAAACATCACACAGCGAAATGAGTACACTTCGGGAACAGTTCAACAATCAGGGTTACGTTCTTTTGAGAGGTTTTCTCGATAAAGACATAGTCAATGGAATATACAGAGAAGCGAGAGAGATTTTTAATGCACAGATCAAGCGAGTTACCGGGAAATCGGTTGACATTGATGATCGGGATGCCTTTGAAAATGCGATGTTTGAGTTCTTCGAAAAAGACTTTAATGCATTTGTAAATACCGGTAAAACGGTCCAGCATACCTTTTCACTTCACAGGCTTGGGCTTGATCCTCAGATCGAAGGTCTTTTAAAAGAAGTTGGCTTATCCAACCCGATCATTGGCGCGCGGGCAGCCATGCAGTTTAACAGTCGTTTTCTATCAAAAGACGGCAGCAAACACTGGAAACTCGATGCGCATCAGGATTGGCGGACAGGTCAGGGTTCACTCGATAGCGCGGTAATCTGGTTTCCAATGGTAGATGCCGGGGCAGATATCGGTGCATTGCAGGTGATTCCGGGCAGTCATAAGACGGGTCTACGTGAATCCTCAACTTCTGGCTATCAGGGTGGCATTACCTCCTCGTTGCAGGATACGGATTTTGTTCAGACTGAATTTCAGGTCGGAGATATCCTTATTTTTTCCGCTTTCCTGATCCACCAGTCTGGTAACAACATCACCAACAACATTCGTTGGTCGGTGCAGTTGAGATACAACAATCTCGACGAACCTACATTCATCGAGCGCGGCTATCCGATGGCTTATATTTATAAGCCTGAAACGGAGTTGGTTACGCCAGATTTTCCTAGTGTGGACCAGTTGAAGGAAGTTTTTAGTTAATCAATGAAAGTTTCTGTCTGCGTTCCTACTTACAATCATGAAAAGTATATTGCTCAAATGCTCGAAGGCGCATTGATGCAACAGACGGATTTTCCTTTTGAAATTGTGATCGGTGACGACGCCTCCACGGATTCGTCACCGACTATTATTCAGAAATATTCAGACAATAACCCCGGGCGCATTCGCGCCTTTTTGCATTCAGAAAATCAGGGGCCAAAAGAACCGAGAGAATTTGCCGGCCGAAACAATGTATTACAGCTCCTGAAAGCTTGTAAAGGAGAATACGTAGCACTTTGTGAGGGCGATGACTACTGGACCGATCCATTAAAACTTCAAAAGCAGGTCGATTTTCTCGATAACAATCCTGACTTTTCCATGTGTCACCACAATATGCTGGTGACTTACGAAGACGGTTCTCCCGAACATTTCTTTAATAAACCTGATCAAAAACGAATCTCTACCATTGAAGATCTTTTGGAAGACAAATGGTTTATGGCAACGGCCAGCTGGTTATACCGAAACCATTTTCTAAACCATGATTTCGCAGAATGGCATTCCAAAGCCGCAGCTGGCGATTGGGCGATTATGCTCCAAATCGCCGCGCAGGGTAAGCTGGGATACATTCCCGAAACGATGGGTGTATACCGAAAACATAGTGCGGGTTTGAGCAATATTCACACTCATACGAATCAAAATTTTTTAGCCAACCGGAAACAAATGTTTGAGAATGTAGATGAATGGCTTGATTATAAATATACCGACACCATTCAGAAAACAGTGGCGCGCTATGATGAACAGTTATCAGCATTCGGAAAAATTGGCAGTTCGAATTAATAATCTTTAATTTGTACTGTTTTCAACATTCCACATTATATGAAGTTAAGCATCGTAATACCAGCTTATAACGAAGAAGAATCGATCACGGACACGCTGGTGTCACTGCACGGCACATTGAATAAGTACAATATCCCGCACGAGATATGTGTTACCAACGACAATTCAAAGGATGGTACACTGCGGGTTTTGGACGAGCTTTCTTTACAGATCCCGACACTTGTTTATTATACCAACCCCGGCCCGAATGGTTTCGGTTACGCAGTCCGTTACGGATTGGAACGGTTCAAAGGCGACTGCGTTGCAGTTTTTATGGCCGATATGTCCGATGACCCTGAAGATCTTGCTAAGTATTATTTCAAAATGCTGGAAGGTGACTACGATTGCGTTTTCGGCTCCCGTTGGGAAAAAGGAGGAAAGGTGATCGATTATCCCGCTTTGAAAAAGGTTATCAACCGCGTTGCTAACTTCATTGTGCGGATTTTGATGGGTATCAAATACAATGATACCACCAATGCATTTAAGCTGTATAAACGAGAAACCATTGAAGGTATCAAACCTTTTTTGTCCCCACACTTCAACCTCACGATTGAACTTCCATTAAAAGCAATGGTTCGCGGCTACAATTATGCCGTGGTTCCAAACAGCTGGACAAATCGAAAATATGGCGTTTCCAAGCTAAAAATAAAGGAAATGGGAAGCCGGTACTTTTTTATCCTCATGTACTGCCTCATCGAAAAGTACTTCTCGCAAGGTGACTTTATGAAGAAAACGGTCGCTCCAAAGAAAGAAGTCAGCAGATAAATTTATTCAATCCAGTCCTGGATGAAATGCACTTTGTGGGCAATGTAAGAAATGCCTAGTCCCCAGATAATTGCGCTGATCGCCATCCACAAGAAAATGGAGCCACGTGGTACCTTAAATGCGACAGCGAGTATAGGTCCGAAAAGGGGTGTAAATAATGGTGGCGTAAGAAATGCGATGCCGATTATCCCAAATTTTCTCCAGATGTTAACCGCGATGCGATTCGTTCTGGTAAACTTTTTAGGCTTGGACTTTCTGTATCTCTTAATCAATGCTTGAATTCCGCTTCCTACATACGTCAGCAGCAGAACGCTAAACATCATACCTATCGCGGAGCAAATGGCGGTTTCTATCCAGGTTAGTTTAAGAATTACGCCGGTAATGGGCCCTCCGAAAAATTTAAGCGTACTTGCAAGTGCAACGGACAAGTATTTAAGAAAGATGGTTTTCATTTATACTTTTACCTGGATCAATTCGGAAGCAAAACGTCTTGTGGCCTCGTTTGTTTGAACATAATCAAAATAGGATGGATTCCCAACATATTCGATTTTGGCGAGGCTTTCAACAATAACGTCTGAAATGTCCAGAAATCCAATCTTGTCGTGTAGGAATGCCTCAACAGCAATTTCATTTGCCGCATTTACGATACAAGCTGCGTTTCCTTTTTTTTCCAAAGCCTCGTATGCAATCGCAAGGTTTCTGAAAGTTTCCAGATCCGGTTTCTCGAAAGTGAGGCAAGGATAATCTGTGAAATTTAAACGCGGAAATGCAGATTTAAGGCGGAAAGGATAATGTAATGCATATTGAATCGGCAGTTTCATATCAGGCAATCCCATTTGTGCTTTAACGCTGCCGTCTTCAAACTGTACCATCGAATGAATAATGCTCTGGGGATGGACGATAACATCAATTTGTGAGGCTTGCAGATCAAATAACCATTTTGCTTCGATCACTTCAAGACCTTTGTTCATCAACGTAGCCGAGTCGATCGTGATCTTCGCGCCCATACTCCAGTTCGGGTGTTTCAAAGCCTGTTGTTTGGTAACATTGGCCAGGAAAGCATGATCTTTCCCCCTGAAAGGTCCACCGGATGCAGTCAGGATGATTTTCTCAATGGGATTGTTTTCTTCACCTGCCAGGCATTGGAATATCGCGGAATGCTCTGAATCCACGGGATAAATCTTTACTCCGAATTGTTTTGCCAAACTTGTAATCAGCTCTCCGGCAACCACCAGCGTTTCTTTATTTGCCAGCGCGATGTCTTTTCCTGCTTTAATGGCATGTATCGTTGGCAGTAGTCCCGCGTAACCAACCATGGCGGTCAGGACAATATCGATATTTTCTTTCTCGACAACGGAAACGAGCGCCCCGGCACCGGAATACACTTTTATATTAAATGAGGATAATGCTGCCTTTACTTTTTCGAAATGCGCATGATTACAAATTACGACTTCTTCAGGTCTGAACTTCACTGCCTGTTCGATCAGCAGATCGGCATTTTCTCCCGCAGTAAGTACGGATATAGAAAACACTTCCGGATTTGCTTCAATCACTTCGAGAGCCTGCGTCCCGATTGAACCGGTTGACCCTAAAATCGCTACATTCTTTTTCATCTTACAATCTCTGTTCTGGATCAGTTGTTACGACCGGTTTATTTTAGTCAGCTCATCTGCGATTTTACGATCATTGGATAATCTGGGTACTTTATTCTGGCCTCCCAACTTACCGTTTGCACGCATATAGTCAATAAATGAATTTCTGCGCAATGGCGACAGCCGTAGTTGCCGCAAGATATTTCCTTGAATGAGATCCTGATAGTACACATTCAATTCGGTAAGCCGTTTGTCAAGATCTGCCGCGAATTGTTCCGGGTTAGCAGGCTTATTCGCAAATTCAATCAGCCATTCGTGGTAAGGAAGTCCGCCGTCCGCCGAACTTACCATTGGTGCAACCGTAAATTCTACGACTTCTACCTCCGGATGACGTTCCATTGCATAACGCAATGATTTTTCGATTTCTTCTCCGATCACATGTTCGCCAAATGCAGAAATGAAATGCTTAATCCTGCCTGTTACCAGTATCTTATATGGATTTACAGAAACAAATTTTACGGTGTCACCGAGCGAGTAACCCCATAATCCCGCATTATTATTGATAATCACAGCATAATTACGTCCAACCTCTACTTCCCCGATCGATAACCGTTTTGGATTTTCGTCAAAAAAATGTTCGACAGGTATAAATTCATAGAAAATACCGGTGTCCAGGAGAAGCAGCAGCGCGTCATCATCCTGCGCATTCTGATAGGCGAGAAAACCTTCCGAGGCTGGATAGAGCTCAATGGAATCAATACGTTTTCCAATTGATTCGAATAATTTCGACTTGTAGGGTTCAAAATTGACACCGCCATAAATGAACAAAGAAAAGTCAGGAAAAACGTCTTTGATCTTCTTGCCGGTGCGCTCGATGATTCTGTCAAAATACATCTGAACCCACGGTGGAATACCGGAAATCAGCGACATCGGCTGATCAATTGTTTCATCAATGATCTTGTCGAGCTTAGTTTCCCAATCTTCCATGCAATTGGTATCGTAGCTCGGCATTTGATTGGCCCGGAGATATCCGGGCACATGATGGTTGGAAATACCTGACAACCGGCCTGTCAGTACCCCACCGGTCTCTGTCAGTATCGGGCTTCCTGAAAGAAAAATGAGTTTTTTATCCAGAAATGACGCTTTCCTGGTCTCATCGATATACGTCAAAATGGCATTGCGTGCCGAGTCGATGTGGTTGGAAATGGAATCCTTTGAAATAGGAATGTATTTGGTACCGGAAGTGGTACCGGAGGTTTTGGCGAAGTACAAAGGTTTACCTGGCCAAAGGATGTCATGTTCTCCTTCTTTGATCCTTGAAATATAACTTTTCAAATCTTCGTAATCACTTACCGGAACCGCTTCTTTGAAATCCTGGTAGGTATGAATGTCACGAAAAAAATGGTCTTTCCCGAACTGGGTTCCGGCTGCCTTTCTGACCAGCTCTGACCTCCATTTGTCCTGCACTTCGATGCTTCGTGCGATCCAATCTTTTTGCTGTTGAACGATGTACCGAGCCAGCGGCTGACTAAAAAGTGCTCTGATTCCCATAGTAAAACAAAGGTACACAGGTTTTGTAATTTCTACGCTCCGCGACCCTCAGAGCGTCCTTTTTGAGCGTTAAACAGGCATAAGCCGAAATTTTTTAAATGCCTTTGTTTGTGGGTAATAATCTGTAATTTTGCCAACCTGAAATCAAAGGGAGCGCAAATTTTAACAAATTATATGGGATTGTTTGATTTTTTGACTAGCGATATAGCGATTGATTTGGGTACTGCAAATACGTTGATCATTCATAAAGATACAGTAGTAGTTGACGAGCCATCCATCATTGCGATGGACAAAACAACCGGAAAAGTTTTGGCGATTGGCCACACGGCCATGCAAATGCACGAAAAGACGAATGAAAATATAAAGACGATCCGACCACTAAAAGATGGTGTGATTGCCGACTTCACAGCTGCCGAAATGATGATCCGGGGGATGATCAAAATGATCGATACCGGCAGTCGTTTTTTCACGCCTTCACACCGAATGGTGGTTTGTATTCCTTCGGGAATTACGGAGGTTGAAAAACGTGCCGTGAAGGATTCTTGCGAGCATGCAGGCGCCAAGGAAGTGTATATGGTGCATGAGCCGATCGCAGCTGCGATCGGTATCGGAATCGACATTACCCAGCCAAATGGCGTTATGATCGTCGACATTGGCGGAGGTACTACTGAAATCGCCGTAATTGCTTTGTCAGGTATCGTTTGCGAGCAATCTGTACGGATCGCAGGTGATGTATTTACCCGCGACATCGTTGATTATATGCGTCGTGAGCACAATTTGTTGATCGGGGAGCGTTCGGCTGAGTTGATTAAAATGGCCATTGGTTCGGCTTCGCCCGAACTGGAAGTCCCTCTCGATGATTATCAGATACGGGGACGTGATTTGATGACTGGTATTCCAAAAGAAATCCGGGTTACGTATAGTGAGATAGCGTACTCTCTCGACAAGTCTATTTCGAAAATTGAGGAAGGTGTCATGAAAGCCTTGGAAATCTCTCCTCCTGAGCTTTCGGCGGACATTTTCAAAAACGGGATCTACCTTACCGGTGGAGGTGCGCTCATTCACGGACTGGACAGACGCATTGCCCAGAAAACGAAATTACCTGTACACATCGCCGATGATCCATTAAAGGCAGTTGTGAAAGGAACCGGCGAAGTCCTCAAAAATCTTGAATTATACAAGCCCGTACTGATTTCATAGTAGCGGGCCGTTAACAGTTCATCAATCAGCATGAACATTGTAACCCATGCTCCAACTAGTTGATTTCGTTGTTAGGAATCGTTTTTTTCTGGTTTTTGTATTGCTGGAAGTGCTCAGTGTCTGGCTTATTGTGCGCAGCAACAGTTACTGGGGCGCAACTTATTTCAATACTTCCAATTATTACGTTGCCAAAACACTGGCGTTTTCTAATTCAGCCAGAGAGTTTACAAAACTTGACGAGATCAATTATGATCTTGCAAACGAGAATGCCCGGCTTCATGCCATGTTGACTGCAATTAATCAAAAGAAACCGGTTGATTCCCCAACAGGCTACATTCCCGACTCTGCATTCGCATCGCGTTTTGTATATACAGTCGCAAAGGTTGTGGACAATGAGACAAACAAACCAAACAATGTACTTACCATTGATAAAGGCATCGCAGACGGCATAAAACCGGGTATGGGAGTCATCTCTGCGACCGGTGTCGTTGGTAAGGTGCGGTTCTGTTCCACCAACTATTCAGTGATTACTTCCATTCTGCATTCGCAGTTTATGGTATCTTCTAAATTGGTGAGAAGCAAGGAGATCGGCTATGCAAAGTGGCCTGGCAAGGATCCAAATTTGGTAGATCTGATTGATGTTTCAAAGTACACCAAGATTTTCAAAGGCGACTCCGCAGTGACTTCCGATCAGAATTCTGTTTTTCCGCCGGGTATCATGGTTGGCCGGGTTGAAAGCGTTACTGTACATCCAAATCAAACCTTTTATAATATCACGCTACGTCTAGCGACCGATTTCAGGAACCTCTCTTATGTTTATGTGGTACAAAATCAACAACTTGGGGAGCAGGAAAATCTTAAAAGTCGTATAGTAGAAACCCGCCGATGAGTTTACGAGAAGCAATACAATATTCCCTGATGATCCTGCTCTATTTATTTTTGCAGATCTTCTTCATGCGCAATATTGTTTTATTCAATTACGCATTCTGTTTCATCTACATTGCCGGTATTTTACTGCTTCCAGCGGATATTGACAGACTATACCTTTTGCTGATTGCATTTGGGATCGGGTTCACGGTGGATGTATTCTCCAACACCTTTGGAATGCATGCCTCTGCGACCGTACTCATCGCTTACCTCCGCCCGTTCCTAATTCATTATCAAATGAAGTCCAAAGGAGCCGAGAGAGCCGAAGTCGGCATCCGGGCACAGGGACTGGGTGCATTTCTGTTTTATCTGTTCCCACTGGTCCTTCTTCATCACTCGATGTTGTTTTTCATGGAGATGAATCATTTTGGAATGATCCTTTATACGCTCATCCGAATTGGCGCGAGCACATTATTCACGACCCTTCTTATTATCCTGCTGGAACTTTTTTCAAAGCGTTAATCTGACATTTTGGCGCAAACTCAAATTGGCTCGAAATTTGATGTAGATACATTAAATTTCCATTTCCGATGACTGTTTTCAGTCAGTTTCAAAAGTTCGGCAATTTTAATTTTATCGTGACGCAATGGCTGTTAGTTAGCTTCAAATGGCCATTCATCAATTTTTAATTTGTACGATTTGGAGCTGTTATTAATCTTTGTAAATTCAGCATTCCTATGTTAGTTGCCATGTCAGAAACACTCACGACTAATGAATACACGGATGATCTTCGCTATGAGGTATTTAACCGTGAGTTCATGCCTCACATTGACTCCATGTATAACTTCGCCTTTCGTCTTACTATGGACGAGGACGATGCAAATGACCTGGTTCAAGACACATACTTAAAGGCTTTTCGTTTTATTTCCTCATTTGAGCAGGGTACCAATGCAAAAGCCTGGTTGTTCCGGATACTTAAGAACAGCTTTATAAATGATTACCGCAAGAAAAGCAAAGAACCTTCCAAAGTTGACTATCAGGAGGTAGAAACTACCTATAATTCTGAGGAAGCTTCCGATACGACTTACACTGTCGATCTACGCGCCGATGCGGTACAAGAGTTGATCGGCGATGAAGTCGCCAATGCATTAAATGCGCTACCAGTTGATTTCCGTACGGTAATCATCCTTTGTGATATTGAAGGATTTACATATGAGGAAATGGCTAAAATTCTCGATATTCCGATCGGTACGGTAAGGTCCCGTTTGCACCGTGCACGTAACTTATTGAAGGAAAAACTTAAGAGTTATGCAAGTTCAATGGGATATGATTCGTAGGTTGTGAAACTTTTTTTGCAACCTATTCGGTTATAGGGTACAACTGTACTTATCTTCCATTTTTCTTATTTCATTTTAAATAATGAATGCATCAATTACGACGCCTTCTGTTACAGACGGTGCCCAAAACCAAATGATGAAGCATACCTGTGAGCACCATGCAGAGTGCATGAAGATTATTCAGGCGATCCTGGATGACGAGGCGAGTGAAGCTGAAAAGGATCATTTCCGTGAAAACATGGATAAATGTATCCCGTGTATCGAGGCATATCGTCTGGAGAAATGCATCAAAGACTCCCTCAACCTGAAAGTCGAAAAGAAACCGTGCCCCCAAAGCATACTCGATAAGATCATATCAAAAATCAACAGTTAATCTGTTCGTGTGAAAGGTAAGCTTATTATATTTTCTGCCCCCTCCGGTTCCGGAAAAACTACAATCGTAAGACATTTATTAAAAAAATTTCCTGGTCTTCTGGCCTTCTCGGTTTCGGCATCAACACGTGAGCGCCGTGACCATGAGATTGAAGGAAAAGACTATTACTTTTTAGCAAAAAGAGATTTCCGTGAGCGGATCGCTAATAATGAATTCGCAGAGTGGGAAGAAGTTTATGCTGGAAATTACTATGGTACGTTCAAGACAGAAATAGAACGGCTCTGGGCTGAGGGCAGGCATGTTCTGTTCGATGTAGATGTGAAGGGGGGATTAAAACTAAAAGAAATTTATCGGGAAAAAGCGTTGGCTATTTTCGTGAAGGTTTCGTCGGAAAAAGAGATTATCCGTAGACTCAGCGAGCGGGGTACTGAAACTGAAAAGTCGCTGGAAACCCGTTTGGGAAAGGTGCGATACGAACTTAGTTTCGAAGATAAGTTTGACATTACGCTTGTCAATGACGATCTCGAAGAAACACTGCAAAAAGCCGAAGAAATCGTGATGGATTTTACTGCTATCTGATAATGAAAATAGGCCTGTTTTTTGGATCCTTTAATCCCATCCACATTGGCCATTTAATTATTGCCAACACGATGGCCACTACGACAGATCTTGAACAGGTATGGTTTGTTGTCAGCCCACAAAATCCATTTAAGAAAAATAGCAGTTTGCTTCATGAATTTGACCGGTACGACCTGGTGGAGCGCGCCATTTCAGAGAATGCATTGCTGAAAGCGACGGATGTTGAATTCCATATGCCAAAGCCCAGTTATACGATTGATACGCTGATCCGGATTCAGGAAAAATTTCCGCAGCATGAGTTTAAGCTGATCATGGGTGAAGATAACCTGGCCCAGTTTCCAAACTGGAAGAATTTCGAACGCATTTTAGAGTACACAGGCCTATATGTTTACCCGCGCCCAAATTCTAAATCACACATTTTCACCAATCACCCCGCAGTAAAATTTGTGGAAGCTCCATTGCTGGATATTTCTGCAACGTTTTTAAGAACTTGTCTTAAAAAAGGCCAATCCATACGATATATGGTACCTGAGGCTGTCGAACAACTTATCAGGATCAAGAAGTTTTATCAATGATTATATAGGTCTTTCCTGAAAGGTAATTTCTGAGAGCAACCCCACCGCATTGAATTTTAAAACAACTTTGGCTGCATTAGACTTAGCCTTAATGTCCTCGCATTGCGGTCCTGGCTCCAAAAAATACACATAGTATTTTACATTCCTTTCACCGAGCTGGTGTATATCGGGCCTACCCAGAAGTTTCCCAACATCATCCGCAAATTTCCCTTTCAGCTCATCCTGAACTGCTTTGAAATCTTTTTGTAAGTTTGATCGAACATCGTTGCAGCCGCCGCGGTCAGATCGCCACTTTTTTAAATCCAGGGAACCTAGCTTATCGGGAGGCGAGGAGCAGGATACAGCTACGCCGATAAACATTCCAATGGCGAACCGATTAACTATCTTAAACATCTAATGAATGAAATCTGCTATCGAATTGAAAAACGAATCTAAGGATATAATTCAAAGAGGAAAAAATATTTTAGCTGCGGTCCGCATTTCGATGACGACCGTTGTTTTATTTCTGATTACCCTTGGAAGCATTGCAACAGCCTCTGGTCAGGTGAATTTCACTCAGCCTATTGATGGGACTGAGTGCTCCAATCAGTTCTTCAAGGCATTGCTCGAGAAAGATGCGAAAGCAATCTCAAACCTTGTTACGAACGATTTTACAGTTGCCGGTTTTCAGGGAAGAACCATAAACGGTCAGATGTTGACACAGGCAATATTCGATGGATATATAGTAGTAGACTCTGGAATGTTGTCCGGGACAAATACGCGTACGTATCGGGATGTCACGGTTGTTTCGGGGCTATGGGAAGTGCAGGCAAAAATTGAAAACAACCGTTTTCACGGAGAATTATCTTATCTCTCTGTTTGTGTAAAGTCAGGTGGGCAATGGAAGGTTGTAGCTGTGCAGCTTAGTCCGGTTCAATGATTACAGTTCCATGTCAGCCCACATGCGTGAAGCCATTTTCTCCACCATATTTATAATTCCTTGCAATGCACCAAAAATAATACACAAAGGCAAAATGACTGGAAGGAAGATGAACCATTGTAATGCCATCGTGAAATTAAATCTTTTGAAAATGGGCGCCTTCATAACGATATAGGTTAACAAGTATGGAGTTTAGTTTTCCAAGATATGCAAATTATTTCTAGGCAACAAAAAATAGAACCCGAATTGTTCCTATAATGTTGAAAATATCAATAAATAATATAACTATTCCTTATTAAAATGTCGCCTGATTCATGTCGCTTTTCGAGCTTATTCTGAAATACCCGGGCCTCTAATATATTTTTTGTTTATTTGTTATAGTAAAGTTAATTGCAGTCACCCACATGCCGTCGATCGATATCATCCATTTATTACCTGACGCGATAGCCAATCAAATCGCCGCCGGAGAAGTCGTTCAGCGGCCAGCGTCGGTCGTGAAAGAACTCCTGGAAAACGCGATTGACGCCAAGGCAACCCACGTTCAGGTTATTCTTCGGGAGGCTGGAAGGACATTGATTCAGATTATTGATGATGGTTCCGGCATGTCCGAAACGGACGCGCGGATGTCGTTTGAAAGGCACGCTACTTCGAAAATCAGAAAGTCGGAGGATTTGTTTCAGATCAGAACAATGGGTTTCAGAGGAGAGGCTTTGGCATCAATCGCTGCCGTCGCCCAGGTAGAGTTGCGGACGAGACAGGAAAAGGAAGAACTAGGCACCCTGATTCGCATTGACGGTTCTGAAATTAAGACTCAGGAGGCCATTGCCACTTTGAAAGGAACAAATCTGTCAGTTAAGAATTTGTTTTTTAATGTGCCGGCGCGTCGAAATTTCCTAAAGTCTAATTCGGTGGAAATGCGGCACGTACTCGATGAATTTCAGCGCGTTGCACTGTCACATCCGGAGGTCAGTTTTACATTGCATCACAACGATACCGAAGTTTTTAATCTCCAACCGGGAAAACTAGTTCGTAGAATCATCGACATTTACGGAAAAAGCTATCGGGAGCAGCTGGCTTTTTGTCAGGAGGATACGTCTTACATTAATGTCCGCGGCTACATTGGAAAACCTGAATTCGCCAGAAAAACGCGGGGAGAACAATTCTTCTTTGTCAACGACCGATTCATTAAGCATAGCTACCTTCATCATGCGGTAATCAGTGCATTTGATGGTACCATCCAGGAGGGTAGCCACCCATTTTATGTGCTGTTCATTGAAATTGATCCATCGCATATCGATATCAACATTCACCCAACGAAGACCGAAATCAAATTTGATGATGAGAAATCGGTTTATGCGATTGTGATGGCGGCTGTAAAAAAAGCTGTGGGTGTATATAACCTGTCCCAATCCATTGATTTTGATGACAATATAAATTTCTTAAATCCTCCACCGTCTGAACAAAATCACAATCTGATTCCAAGGACGGTCATGCCTGATTGGGCCGCACAATCCAAAAAAAGCGAAAATGGGCCTTCACGGTCTAACCTTACCAATTGGAGTAAACTTTTTGAGGGTTTACAAAATTCTGAGGATCGGAGCCGCGAACTTGCAGCATTCGAAATCGGCAGCACTACGGTTTCCAGGCCGATATATCAGGAGCAGTCAAAGACGGTTGCCAGTAAAATTAATAGAATGGCATCTGAGGTAATCGCGGCTCCCGAAAGTGATGCGGTCCTTTTTCAATTACATAACAGGTACATCCTGTCACAAGTCAAGGATGGCATCATGCTCATTGACCAGAAAGCGGCCTATGAGCGTATTCTTTATGAGAGGTACCGCAAAATGTTGATCAACCGGAACGGTGCATGTCAGCAACTTTTGTTTCCCAAACGGATCCGTTTAACACATTCGGATATGCAGCTTGTGCATGAAACGAAAAAGGAGATTCATAGCCTTGGATTCGAATTTGACGAATTTGGCGCAAATGAGTTGATTATTCGCGGGATACCAGCTGACTTACCGGAAGAAAGTGAGCAGGACCTGTTTGAGGAACTTGTAGAACAGTTGAAGCAAAGCTATTCTGATTTGAAATTGAACAAGCCCGAAAGCTTGTCACGCTCATTGGCAAGACGGTTTTCTGTGAGATATGCCGTTAAGCTTTCATTCGTAGAAATACACACGTTATTGGACCAGCTTTTTGCGTCTTCGGATCCAAACCGCACTCCGGGCGGAGAAGCCATTATTGTGCTGCTAACCATGGATAAGCTCACCAGTATTTTCAAAGGATAGAAAAAACAAACGAAGTAATTATTGAAGATTCATTTGATTGATCAAAGCATATGTTAGCCATTACCCCTACCGTCAGGAACTTGCTCATTCTCAATATACTTTTTTACCTGGTTGATTCAAGCATCCTTAATCTGAGTAATGGATTTGCCCTCAGGTCTTTATTGTCACCTTACTTTATGCCGTATCAATTTGTGACGTACATGTTCCTGCATGGGAGTTTAGGTCACTTGTTCAGCAATATGTTTGGTCTTTTCATGTTTGGACCACTTCTTGAGCGGATGTGGGGGCCAAAGAAATTCCTTTTCTTCTACTTTTTCACAGGCATTGGAGCTGGTCTCTTATTTTCTGGAATCGATTATTTCGAAAATAGTCAAGTGCGTCAGGCTGTTGAGATATTTACTCAAAACCCTACACCTGACGGGCTCGTTGATTTTATGAGCAAGCATGCAAAAGGAATTTATGAATCCAGCCTTGATTTTTTGAATAAGTTTGAAGAAAATCCGGGCAATTCCAGTTATATTCAGGATAGCATAAGTTTTGTTAATGCGTATTATGAGAGGTTGATTAATACCCCAATGGTCGGAGCTTCCGGAGCAATTTTCGGCATTCTAATGGCGTTTGGATTATTATTCCCTAATACTGAGCTTTTTCTTTTGTTTGTTCCATTTCCTATAAAGGCGAAATACTTTGTTGCCTTTTATGGCATTTACGAATTGTACTCAGGATTTAAAAATGCTCAGTCGGACAATGTCGCGCACTTTGCGCACATAGGAGGAATGCTATTTGCATATATTTTGTTGCGTTACTGGGGTACGCAAAAAACAAATTTCTATTGACGAGATGAGCAATATTGTTGACGACGTAAAAAGGGAGTTCGCGAAATCGGAGAATGCGCTGGTAAAGATCATTTTAATAAATACTGCGATATTTCTTACTCTGCTGATTTTAAAGATTATCCTGACACTTTCACAGTCGTCTAATATATATGCTGCTGTGATCAACACCCTGCAATTACCTGCGGCTACTACGGAATTCCTGTATAAGCCCTGGACCTTAATTACGTATTTTTTTACACACGACGACATCTTCCATATTTTGTTCAACATGCTTTTCCTTTATTGGTTTGGGAAGCTTGTAGACGAATATTTAGGAGCAAAAAGGGTCATTGCCTTGTATATGCTGGGAGGTATTGCAGGAGGTTTGATATACATTGTGTTATACAACGTTCTACCCTACTTCCAGGCGCATATTGCAGGATCCAGAATGCTTGGAGCATCTGCTGCCGCTTTTTCTGTCGCAGTGGGTGCGTCGACGCTGCTTCCAAACTATACTTTTAACCTTATTTTTCTAGGTCCGATCCGTATCAAGTTTATAGCTTTGTTTTATATCATATTATCCCTTGCGCAAACTGTTGGCCCAAACGCAGGCGGTAATCTGGCACATTTGGGAGGGGCTTTTATTGGCTATTTTTTCATCAAGCTGTTGCAAAGTGGGACTGATCTTGGAAAACCTATATATGCAGTAATGTCAGGCTGGTCTAGGTTATTCAGAAAGAGACCTTCATTACAAGTAACCTATCGTGAGCGCCAGGTATATAGGAGTTCAAGTGTATATTCAGCATCTGCGTCCGGAACTGTTGAAATGCCTGATCAAATGGAAATTGATTCCATTCTTGACAAAATTTCGAAGTCCGGATATGAGAGTCTTACAAAAGAAGAGAAGCAAAAGTTATTTAAGGCAAGCCAGCAAAAATAATCAGACTTAGGACGTATTTAGTTAATTTTGTTCATTTATAAAAGCAACTGTTTGCTTTGACCTGATTTCAACGCCTGCCAATATGCTTATAACTCCTGGAAAATTATTAGCTAAAATTGATTCTCCCGAGGATTTACGAAAACTGGATAGTTCCCAACTTCCACAAGTTTGTAATGAGCTCCGTCAATTTATCATAGATAATGTATCGGTATATGGAGGTCATTTTGGTGCTAGTCTTGGAGTCGTAGAATTGAGTGTTGCACTTCATTACGTCTTTAACACACCCGATGATCAATTGATTTGGGATGTAGGTCATCAGGCTTACGGACATAAGATCCTCACCGGAAGACGAGATAATTTTCGCTCTAACCGCACATACGGAGGACTTTCAGGATTTCCTAAAAGAAAAGAGAGCATTTATGATGCTTTTGGTGTCGGCCACTCTTCGACATCGATCTCAGCTGCGCTTGGAATGGCCGTAGCGTCTGCACTAGAAAAAAACTTCTCCCGCCAGCATATTGCAATTATTGGAGACGGCGCCATGACCGCTGGAATGGCGTTCGAGGGGATGAACCACGCCGGGGCGACAGATTCAAATCTGTTAATTATCCTCAATGATAATTGCATGGCGATCGATCCTAATGTTGGAGCTTTAAAGGAATATTTGACCGACATAACGACATCACAGACCTACAATAAGTTTAGAGATGAAGTATGGAACATGCTCGGGAAAATGAGCAATTTCGGAAAAAGTGCGCAGGAGATTGTATCAAAAGTTGAGAGTGTGATGAAGACTGCTATTCTTCGTCAAAGCAATTTATTTGAATCACTTGGATTAAGATATTTTGGCCCCATTGATGGCAATGATATAAGTCATCTTACGGAGGTATTAAAAGATTTAAAGAATATCCCTGGTCCTAAAATTTTGCATTGCCTTACTGTAAAAGGAAAAGGATATGGCCCGGCAGAAAAGGATCAGACTAAGTGGCATGCGCCGGGCGTTTTCGACAAGATTACAGGGGAGATACAAAAGAAGGAATATACCACACCACAAGCTCCAAAATATCAGGATGTGTTTGGCCTTACTATTTTAGAATTGGCTAAAAAGAATCCAAAAATAGTAGGTATTACTCCGGCAATGCCTTCGGGTTCATCTTTAAACCTTATGATGGCAGCAATGCCAGAAAGGGCTTTTGACGTTGGAATTGCGGAACAACATGCGGTTACTTTTTCCGCTGGTATGGCCACAAGAGGTGACATTGTATTTTGCAACATCTATTCCACCTTCATGCAGCGTGCCTATGACCAGGTTATTCATGACGTTTGCATTCAAGAGTTACCTGTTATTTTTTGTTTGGATAGAGCTGGCTTGGTTGGAGCAGATGGTCCAACACATCATGGAGTGTATGATATAGCTTATATGCGCTGCATTCCTAATATGGTAGTCGCTTCTCCGATGAATGAGCAGGAACTACGAAATATGATGTATACGGGCCAGGGAGATGCTTTCCAGTCTGGAAAGAATTCTCTTACCATCCGCTATCCGCGAGGTTCAGGTGTCATGCCTGACTGGAAAAAGGAATTCGAAGAAATAAAAATTGGCACTGGAAGGAAAATTAAAGAGGGGACTGAGTTAGCTATTTTATCATTTGGCCCCTTGGGTAATTTTGCAAAATCGGCTTGTGAGGAATTGGAAAAAGTAGGAATATCCGTAGGCCTATATGACATGCGGTTCGCAAAGCCCCTGGATGAGCTTCTATTACACGAGATATGTTCTAGGTATAACAAGATAATCACCTTGGAAGATGGGTGTTTACAAGGCGGTTTTGGTAGTGCTGTACTTGAATTTATTGCTGATAACGGTTACTCTCTAACCATAAAACGGCTCGGCATTCCTGATTCAATAGTTGAACACGGAGAACCTCAGGAGTTATACCATGAATGTGGAATAGATGTGTTAGGTATTGTTGGTTCAATAAAAAACATGTTAAATTCGGATATAATGTCCCCAGCCTTACGGTTTTGATGTTTTTCTAGTGTCAGTCGTCTGGAGTTAAACTGATTATTCAATTTATAGAAATTGCAATCTCCGATCCAGGGTATGGACGTTGCATTAAAACACTTCATTAGCGTTTAGGATAAACGACAGACGTTGTGAGGCTCGGCAGATCCTGTGGCTGGTTACTGAAGCCTTCGCACGTCATTTCACCAGTTCAAAGCTTGTTTCTAACTGGTCTGTTCCGAAAAGTTTCCTACTATCATCCGTTTCCGGTTGCAGAGTTCGCCCTCTAAATTAACTTTTCGCGCCATCAGCAATCGATAGATAAAGCGCACCTGTTAAGGGTCACGTCAAGATCACCTACCACCGCATTTATGCTTCCTAACGTAATCATGTGTTTTTAGCCTTGGGGAGTTGGACGAACTCATTCGCACAGCACTTTAGCCGAAGTCCAGAAGAACTACCATGTCACCAGGGAAGACTGACACCATTACGGCGTAACATTCATTATATAGGTAAGTGGGTGGCAATCATTCAGAGGCGTTAGTGCTTCTGTTATAAAAGAAAATTTAGGATGTCTAGATAGTGCGTCGATAGACCTGGTAACGATTTGAATGAATCAAGGCCGCAATCTTCCACATCATTATGCCATAAGGCCAGCTTTTGAAGGCTTGTTCCCTGTTTTAACAGTTCGAAAAATAGTCATTAATCCTGTCGCTAACTGAGAGGCATGATTAATGAGCGAGTAACGCTTGAAGAGTAGCCGTGACGCTGGACTTGCGAGGCAGTCCATTTATCATGATGCTTGAATAGCAAATACCTGCTCTTAACTAACAGTTGTTTAAGTAAATCACCGTTACCAAGAATTTCAGGATGGTTCTTTCTTCCAGCTAAATATGTAGGCCAGGGATCGCTTCAACGGTCTTGGAAAGCTCAAAATATTCGAGGATATCCATGGGGCAATAGGAACGTATTAAGCTTGGTAAGATTCTTGCAATGTATCTAAGTTAATTCACCGCAAAACAAATACTTTTTTAATCTCCCCTAACTTTTCGGACTAATCCTATAAACCCTGTCTTTTGGATTTACTTTGTCTTCGCTGGATATTTTTATAAGCAAAAAAAGACCATCTTTTTGGGATGGTCTTATGGTTGATATTGTGGCGACTACCTACTTTACCAGGTTTGATCCAAGTATCATCGGCGGTCCGGGGCTTAACTTCTCTGTTC
>NZ_JAJUXH010000050.1 GCF_021390245.1 Dyadobacter sp. CY323
CAGTCCAAATATTGAGTTTAGATCTTTCCAAGGCTGTGGGTTCTTTGATTTCTTGTTCAAACGCGTCAGGTGTTAGTCCGCCATGAGCTGAGTGTGGCCTTTTGTTATTATAAGTATCCACAGCCCTTTTAACTTCGGTTTTCAGTTGCTGAGGACTTGTAATATTCCAATGTGCCAGGTACTGGTTTTTGATTGTCCCGTTCACCCGTTCGATGTGTGCGTTTTCGTAAACTGTGTTGCACATACTGATCTGGATTTGGGAATTCTTTAACAAGCTGGTATAATCATCGCTGACGTATTGGCCGCCCCTGTCTGAATGATGGATGAGCTTTTGACCATAGCTTCTTATTCCTCTTGTTTTCAGGGCCATTTTCAGGGCATTCACATTGTTTTCAGCTCGCATGTTGTCGGCAACAGAATAGCCTACAATCAAACGGGAGTAGACGTCCATGATGAAGACAATGTAAAAATCTTGCTCTGCTACCTTAAAGTAAGTCAGGTCACTGGTCCATAACTGATTGATGTTATCGAGTACTTTATTGGTCAACAGGTTCTGGTAGCGGCTGTAAGGACTTGAAAATGTCGTTCTGGTCTTATTACGGAACACTTTAACGCGGAACCCGTAATAAAGCCCGATGCTGATAAAAGCATCACGGCCTACATTTTCCGGTTGGCAAAGTTCATACATCGTACGAAGCCCCATGGCTGGGTGTGAGTCTCGTACTTGCATGATCAGGCCGACAACGAGCTCTTCTTTCATCTGCCATTGTATTTCGCGCTGCACAGACTTGTAATGTCCCTGCTTAGTGATTTGACAATGCCCATATAAAGCAGTCATTGGGTAACTATGTGTGGCTAAGTTCATACGGAAATGCTCTAAGGTCCAGGATTGAAATTTTTTTTAATGTCCACATCGAGCTCTTTCGAAGCGATTTCGATCAACTTATCCTGAAAATCAATAACCATCTGTTTTTGACCCAGGATACGTTCTAATTCAGCCACTTTCTTTTGCAGCTCAATGTTCTTAGCTGACTCACTGTCCTTTTGTACCACCATGGTTGTCCCTCTTTTGTGATCGGGTGAGTATTTATAAATCCAATTATAAATACTTTCAGGTGAAACTTCCCAAAGCTTGGAAACAGCTAAAATACTGGTTTGACCAGAAGTGATCTGGGCTACCTTTTCGCGTTTGAACCACAGCGGTGGCCGCTCGTCGCTGAAAATCCG
>NZ_JAJUXH010000051.1 GCF_021390245.1 Dyadobacter sp. CY323
TCACTTTGCTTGCCCAGGAAGGTTATTTAAGCATTGAAGAAGTTTTTACCGATGGCACCAAGATCGAAGCAAATGCTAACAAATACACCTTTGTCTGGAAGAAAGCGATTGCGACCAACAAAGAGAAAATGAAGAAGCAGCTGGCCGATATCTGGAAGTATGCCCAGAGTGTGGCCGCCAGCGAGGACAACCTGCCCGAGCCGCCTGACCTGACTACGATCAACAAAGAGAAAGTGCAGGATACGGTCGATACACTCAACAAGGTGCTTGGCAAGAAAGAAAACATCGACAAGAAAATGAAGGCTAAGCTGGGCTATGTAACCAAGCATTACCCGGCCAATATCGCTCGATACGAAGAGCACGAGGCTATTTTAGGTGAGCGCAATAGTTACAGCAAAACGGACCCCGACGCGACGTTTATGAAGTTGAAAGAGGACCATATGCAAAACGGACAGCTCAAACCAGCCTACAATGTGCAGATATCGACCTCTAATCAGTTCATCGTAAATTACTCCATTCACCCTAATACGACTGACACCAACACGCTGGCAAGCCACCTGGAACAACATGAAAAAAGCTTTGGCGCTGCCCCAAAATCTTTGACAGCCGATGCTGGTTATGGTTCCGAAGAGAACTACACATTGCTGGAAAAAAAGAAGGTAACTGCTTTTGTGAAATATGGCCTGTTTGACAAAAGCCAAAACCGCACTTTTAACAAAAAACATCCCTTTACAGCAGACAAGCTTCATTACAATCCCAAACAAGACCATTACATCTGCCCGATGGGCCAGAAAATGGCCTACATTGGTAATAGGA
>NZ_JAJUXH010000052.1 GCF_021390245.1 Dyadobacter sp. CY323
TCTTCATTATTGGAAGCATCCGTCCAGGCGAGGTTAATCTGGCTGCTGCTGGTTGGTGTGGCTGATAAATTCGTCGGTTTAGCGGGCTTCGCAATGGGCGCGGCTGGCGTGGTCGCGTCCGCAACATTCGACCAGTCCGAAGTTCCCGAGCTATTTTTCGCGCGGATCCGGAAGTAGTATTTCGTGCTGGCATTCAGGCCGGTAACTTCTTTGGTTGTCGCATTACTGCCCAAATTTTCTGCATTACCCCAGCTTGATCCGTCCGTTGATCTTTCCAGATCGAAACTTTCTTCATTATTGGAAGCATCCGTCCAGGTAAGGTTAATCTGGCTGCTGCTGGTTGCCGTGGCTGATAAATTCGTCGGTTTGGCGGGCTTCGCAATGGGCGTGGCTGGCGTGGTCGCATCCGCAACGTTCGACCAGTCCGAAGTTCCCGAGCTATTTTTCGCGCGGATCCGGAAGTAGTATTTCGTGCTGGCATTCAGGCCTGTAACTTCTTTGGTAACCACATTACTGCCCAAACCTTCTGCATTACCCCAGCTTGATCC
>NZ_JAJUXH010000053.1 GCF_021390245.1 Dyadobacter sp. CY323
ATTGGTAAATAACTTTTCATTAATCAGGTTATCCTCCGCCATCAGAATATCCAGCGGAAACTGCACGGCGAAGTCTGTTGAAAGATCGGTTGAGGCTGCTTTCCGCACAGTTATAGAACCTTCCGGCTGCGGTTTGAGCTTCATCTGGATCATTTTCGCCGTCAAATGGGAATACCAGGATATGAATTGCGACGCATTCGCCATGTTCAGCCTGGACGAGGAAGGAAAAGCTCAGTCCATTAAAATGAAAGGCATTTCTCCTAACATCGATTTCAGCTTTGATTTCCATGATCTGGATTTGAAGCGGGTTGGGAAGTGATTTGTCGTTTTTAGCCACGGATACACGAATCTTCACGAATGCGTTCGTGTAAATTCGTGCATTCGTGGCTAAAATATAATTCCTACAAACTCGCGGGTACCGAAGCAAACGCAATTTCCAGCGCTTCTTTGATTTCATCAAGCCGCAGCGGTTTGGAAATGTAGTGGTCCATTCCCGAGCGA
>NZ_JAJUXH010000004.1 GCF_021390245.1 Dyadobacter sp. CY323
ACAGGCCTCATCTTAGTCTCAAAATGATGACCCCGAATGCAGTACATAAAAAAGCCTTGGAGAAACACCCCAAGGCCTAAACTCAATCTAAAACCGTCAACTTATTTTAGGACGCGACAAAAGTCATTTCACATCTCACATTTCACATCTGTCTTCTCACATTTTACATCTCACATCTCACACCTAAGATCGCCCGACTCCGCGGCTTAGTAAGCTTAATACGAATAATACCAGAAATACGAAGAATAGAATTTTAGCAATTCCAGCTGCACCGGCAGCAATGCCGCCGAAACCGAGAACCCCGGCTATAATAGCTACGATCAGAAATATTATGGTCCATCTAAGCATAATTGACAAAGTGTTTAGTTCTTGTTAATGATTGATGTAAGAGAAGTTACCAATTACATGCCAAAAACTTCAATCCTCTAAAATAGTGCCTTACAGCTTTATTTAGGCCTTTTAAAGCATCAAAACAATGATTTTTTGGGGATATTGATTCCCAGTTTTTCCTTTTGATGGCCAATTTAAGATGGGAATCCTTCTTTATTGTTCCAACAAGTTCCTTATTTTGTACAAAAACCTACTAATCAAATTGATAATGAAATTTAACCTATTCGTGTTGTTGCTGGCCTGTTCGGGTCTGCATGTTTCAGCACAAAGTGACCGCTGGCAGCAACGTGCAAAATACCAGATGAATGTTGACTTCAACGCGGAAACTCATCAATATAAAGGGACGCAAAAGCTGATTTACAGCAACAATTCGCCCGATACGCTTCACAAAGTATTTTACCATTTGTATCTCAATGCTTTCCAACCGGGAAGTCAGATGGATGTGCGGTCGAGGACGATCAGTGACCCGGATGCCCGTGTGAAAGACCGGATTTCAAAATTGGCACCGTCCGAAATCGGCTATGAGAAGGTTATTTCTTTAAAACACAATGGTAAGCCGTTGAAATACGAAGTAGTCGGGACTATTCTCGAAGTTACGTTGAATGAGAAAATCCTTCCGAAAACGCAACATACATTCGAAATGGAATTTGAGGCGCAGGTGCCGCTTCAAATTCGTCGCACCGGCAGAAACAACAGTGAAGGCGTGGAATATTCGATGGCACAATGGTATCCCAAAATGTCCGAGTATGATTACGAGGGATGGCACTCCAATCCATATATAGGAAGGGAATTTTACGGCATTTGGGGCGATTTCGATGTAAAAATTACCATTGACGCTGCCTATGTGATTGCGGGGACAGGTTATTTGCAGAACCCGGATAAAATAGGACATGGCTACTCGACAAAAGAGGTAACTCACAAGCCCGGAGAGAAATTGACCTGGCATTTCATTGCCCCGGAAGTGCATGATTTTATGTGGGCCGCCGACCGGACTTACCGTCACGACATTACGAAAGTGGATGAAAACCTGGATCTTCATTTTTTCTATAAATCAGATACACTGGGGAAAGTCTGGAAGGAAATGGAGCCTCTGGCAGTGCGCTGCTTTCAAATCATGAATGCAAAATTCGGGCGGTATCCCTACAAACAATACTCTGTTATTCAGGGCGGCGATGGCGGAATGGAATATCCGATGGCGACTTTGATCATGGGTAAGCAAACGCTCGGAGGCCTGGTGGGAGTAGTGGTTCACGAGTCCATTCACAGCTGGTTTCAGATGATCCTGGGGACTAATGAATCGAAATACCCGTGGATGGATGAAGGATTTACAACCTACGCAGAAAATATTGTAATGGGAGAATTGTACCCATCCCGCATAGATCCGCAGCTCAGAAGCACAAACAGTTACCGTGGCCTGGTGAAATCCGGATTGGAGGAGCCTTTGACGACACATGCAGACCATTATAATACCAATCGCGCATACAGCATCGCGAGCTACTCAAAAGGTTCTGTTTTTCTGAACCAGCTCAATTATGTGATTGGGAAAGAGAAATTTGAGAGGGGGATTAAACGGTATTTCAACGAATGGAAATACAAGCATCCGAATCCTACTGATTTAAAAAGGATCATGGAAAAAGAGTCGGGGCTGGAACTGGACTGGTACTGGGAGAATTTTGTTGGGACCACAAAAACGATTGACTATGGAATCAAAGAAGTGCTGGCAACTTCCGGTAAAACTACGGATGTAGTAATCGGACGGATCGGCCAAATGCCCATGCCACTGGATATTGTGGTAACCTACAAAGATGGAAGTCAGGAGAACTTCTATATTCCTCTGGAAATCATGCGAGGTGAGAAAGAAGAAAAGCTTTACACCAAAACAACTTTACTGCCCGATTGGGGCTGGACATATCCCGAGTATTCCTTTTCAATCCCGCGCGATATGGCGGATATTCAGCGCATTGCGATTGACCCGAGCCAGCGTATGGCGGACATAAACCCGGATGATAATTATTATCCATCCATTGCCAAAGAAGTACCGAGAATCAAAGCTGAGGCTACTAAATAAGCTACCTGCCAAAAGGAATGGATGTGCCGAAACGCCAGCCCATTCCTTTAAAATGGCTTCCATGAAACTGTGCCACCGCTTCCAGGCGAAGAATGCGGTAAATATTATCAATACCATAAACGACCTCCGTGTAATTGCGGATCGTCGGCACTTTCAGGTAATGCAGCTGCAACGTCTCTGAAAGCCCGGTGGTACGCAATGCCTGAATCCGGGTAATCGCAAAATTTTGAGAAGACCAGGTTGCATGGGCTTGAAAAAACCACTCAGCGGTGCTATACCGGTAATATTGAAGCATCCGGAACTGATCGGGCGGATACGTATATTGGAAGAAAAACTCATTTCCCATAAAGTGGCGGTAATCCGGGAAGTACATCTTTTTGTTGTTGATAAATCCGCCTCCGTTCACAAAATATTCAAAGCTGCTCCGTGGCCCCAGGCTCATGTCTTGCCGGATGGTGGTTTGTAATAAAGAGTAATCCACGTCACCGGCAAATGCGAGGGCATTTTTGTAATTGACACTAAAAGACGGGCCTTTGCTGCGGAGATACCGTTTTTCGCCATTTCGGATAAGATACCGTCTCCACGGCCGGAGCGTGGCTGTCAGGTCCAGAAGTGTTGCATTATGTTTTGGGAATCCGGTGGATGCCAATTCCTTGTTCTCCGGACGATTGGACGTGTAGCTGTACTTACTCCAGAAAAATATCGGGCGGGCACTTTCCTGGTTGAAAAGCTCTTTCCGGTGCTCAAATTCCAATCCTGCATTGACATTCAGAATATCTGCGATGTTGCGCAGCGAATAGTCGATTCGTCCGTACTGTTTCTGGTAGAGCTTCATGAAATTCCGGTCGAAAAACCGGGCGGCCATACTGTTTGGGAGTGGCGGAATGGGGTTATTGTTATTGATCTGGCTCGCCATCTCACCACCGGAAATGCCCAGGTTCCATTTGTTGTTCCCGATGTTGGTTTCAAGGTTTCCGTAAACCCTTTTTCTACCAAATGAATACCTTACAAGTGGTCTCACACTGATCCGGTATGATTTGTCCCACCGTTTCTGCCATTCCGTAATGAAATTGATCGCATTTCCTTCAACGGTGTTATAACTGATTGAAAGCAACGGGCTTTTAAAATAAAAGGTGTTTCGGTTGCCAAGTGAATAGGTATTTCCGGTTACAAGATGCTGCGGCTTGAAATACAAGGAATCAGGCCGGGATTTTGCTTTCAATGAATCCTTTACAACCTTGATACTGTCTTGCAAAACGTAACTTGAAACTTCGGATTTAGTCAGAGGGATCGGCCTGAGTGTCTGCCAGTAAGTAGTATCACGTTTGTTGGCCATCGAGTCGATCACGATGGAATCCTGTCTTACCAGCCGGCTGTCAATTTTCGCAGTCTTGTTCTCTTTTTTCTGTTCTTTTTCGTATTGCTTAGTCAGTTTTCTGAAATTTTTGGTCGAAAATTCTTTTTGGTCTTTGATCAGATTTTCAAGGTCTTTTTTCTTGTTCCGATCAGCCGACGGTTCTTTTTTATGGTCTTTAATGGTAATATCTTCCCTCAAACCAGGATCTACATCCAGGTTGTTGTAGGTTAGCGATACCAAATATTTGAATTCACCGGCAAATCCCAGGTAGCTCCCACTTAACCGGAATTGCTGATTCACGGGCACCCAGACATTTTGAACGGGACTGAAAATCTGTTTCGCCGAAATGTCAAGTCCCTGCGTGGTCGTCTGTAAATCATAGCTGTGAATTGACCAGAGATCTTCCAGAATGAATAAGGTTCCTTTGAAAACACCTTCGCCATATGCTTTCGGGATCACACGTATTTTATTGACCAACCTTCCCTGGTCATCGAAATAACCTTCATATTCGAACTTATAATAGGAGAATGCTTTGGGCGAAAGGGGAGAGATCGTACCTGCGATTTCGGGACTGTACAAGCTGGCAAGAATGTAATCGTTCGGCGATGGGATGCTGTTATCCAGACTGTTACGCGTAGAAATGATCCGCTGGCTGTAATTTCCCGGCCGGCGATATTTGATTTCGGCGACACTCTCGTTGAGGATCGCTTTTCCTTCCTGCACACCTTCCTTTTTGAGTCGTTTTTCCAGTAAATAGGGGATTTTCGTAGGCAATCCCGTACTTCTGGAATAAACCCTGGCGGTATAACCCCGGACTTGTAGTTGGTGAAAACGGGCCTTTGCAATCGCCCGGCGCATAATGCTATATGCCGGATCTTCTTTGCCTTTCCCGATTGTGGCTTCCTGAAGGCTTAGCGCCTGTTCTTCGAGCGTGATATTTACCTCCGTAAAGTGAGAGGTAATGGAGATTTTTTTATAAATGGTCTTAAATCCGAGGTACTGATAAACAATCTCGTAATTTCCGGCAGAAAGGCTGAACTCGTACTCTCCGTCTTCATTTGCCATGGTACCGTTACTGGTCCCGTTTACGGCAATTCCGGCATAGGGTAGTGCTTCACCGTTTTTTGTGGTAATACGGCCTTTTATACCTCCCGCCTGAGAGACGATCCTGAATGTGACTAAAATAAACAGGAGTAACGCAATACGCATCAGAGTAGGGTTGTTTACAGCTATAAGTATAAAATGTTGGAAATTACTAATCCATCATCTCAACTTCTCTCTATAACCATACCAGTTGCCTGCTGCCCTGCCTGATCAACAAAAAAGCAGCGTGTTATCAGATAACATACTGCTTGAAGAAGTGAAAATTTAATTCTTAATCACATTGGCCGTCCGTTGTGCAGGTTGCCCCGGTGGCGAGGTTTACCAGTGGTTTCGGGTTTGTCTTTTCCCATTCCCCAAATGATTTTTCAAGTGCACTCAGGAATGTTTCCGAATGCTGCGCACCGGAAACGGCATATTTACGGTCCAATACAAAAAAGGGAACGCCACGTGCACCTACCTGCTGCGCTTCACGAATATCTTTACGCACATCCTCACCGAAGCTGTTACCAGACAAAACGGCTTGCAATTCGTCGCGATCAAGACCTATTTCCGTTCCGAGCTGAATCAGGGTGTCATGATCGGCGGTGTTTTTTCCATCTGTGAAATAGGCTTTAAACAACTGTTCTTCCGCGTCATCACCCAATCCTTTGGTCTTCGCGAACTGTACAAACCGATGTGCATCGAATGAATTTGCAACTACTGCCTTGTCCATATTGTATTCCAGGCCAACTTCCGCCGCCAAACCCGACACATGATCATTCATTTGTTTAGCATAATCAGGTTCCCAGCCTTTTACTTCTGCTAAGTAATCGTTAATGCTTTTTCCGGGTTCTGTTTTCATCTGCGGGTTCAACTGGAAGCTTTTCCATTCCACTTGAATTTGATCTTTTTGGGGAAATTGCGACAATGCATTTTCAAATTTCCTTTTGCCGATGTAACAAAAGGGGCACATTACATCACTCCAGATTTCGACTTTCATATCAGTACCAGTTATATCTTAATAAAAAACTCTTCGTGCGGCCTTCTCACTTTTTTCGCGCGGACCAGCGGATCGTTTTGGTTATCTCTGTAACCCAAAGTCATAATTACCACGCTCCGCAATCCTTTTTCTTTCAGCCCGAGTAATTCATCGAGCGCCGCAGCGTCAAAGCCTTCCATCGGGGTAGCGTCTACCTGCTCGGTTGCTGCGGCCACCAGCGCGTGCCCCAAACCAATGTAAGCCTGGCGGGCTGCCCATTGAAAGTTAACTTCTTCGGTTCTGCTCAAAATCCCGCCGTTGATGCTATTATGAAAAGCGGACAACGATTCAACACGAATGTCACGCGTTGAGGCGATCAGTTGAATGTACTTTGCTATGCTTTCGGCAGTGACTTTTTCCCAGGCTGCAAATACCAGAACGTGAGACGACTCCAGTATCTGAGGTTGTTTGTTGGCTATATTATAAATTTTTTCCTTTACATCCTTATTACCGATCACAAGTACATTATATGGCTGCAATCCCACCGATGAAGGCGCAAGATTGATTGCCTGAAGAATATTATCCAGGGTTTCGGCGGGGACAACTTGTCCATTCATGCGTTTTGTTGCATATCGCCAGTTCAATTTTTCTATCAACTCACTCATTTCTAGATTGCTTTAATAAATAACTGTGCAAACTTATGGAATTATACTATATATTTGTAAGTACTATACAAAAGGATAGCTAAACAAGTTCGGACTGGTCATGAAAAACGGAGAAATAACAATCAATGGGCATACACTGGGTGAATGCACAAAAAGCATTTTGCCGGTGAGGGATGCATTAGAAGTTGTAAATGGTAAATGGAAGCTGCCGATCATCATATCATTGATGTTTGGGAACAAACGCTTTTCCCAAATTGCGAGGGAAGTGCCGGGCATAACCGACAAAATGCTTTCCAAAGAATTGCGCGACCTGGAATGCAACGAACTGGTAAAACGGACGGTTTACGATTCGATCCCGGTTGTCGTGGAATATTCGCTCACCGAATATGGGCATTCACTGAAAGTAGTGATCGAGGTGTTGCGGGAATGGGGGTTGAAGCACCGGGAAAGGATAATGGAGAAGGTCTAGGAGTCTGACACCGCACTGACAGCCCCACTATTATTTATTTTTGTAATTCGATCCGATCATCGTTGATGTAAAAGAGGGAAGGATTTGGAGGAGCATAACCCCAGTTTGTGAAATAGCCGGTATTTAGAACCAGGGAATCGCCATCTATTTTAACTGCTGAGAATATAAATCCTCCCTCGGAAATTCGAAGATCCCGTTTAATGTTGAACCTCAGCTTTTCCGTATTTTCAGGCTCTAAATTCTTCAAAATCCATACTTTCGCTCCGTTTGCTCCATCAATTTTTAGTTCAGGGATTACATGCTTGGTTTTGTTTGTAATATAAAATTCAATGTCATATTTGTCTTTGTATAGTTTGTCTTCGCAGGAACAGATGAACAGTAGGATTAGGATCGGTAAAATCTGTCTCATTTTGTTATTTCCTTTTGTTTAGTTTCTTGAAATAATTTTGTCCATGGATATTAAACTTGATAGGATCAATCTATTTCCAGAGACTTAACTATCAACTTTAATATATTCCATTATAAGTGTGTCTACTGATGCGTCATACTTCAATGTATTTCTTTGTATGTTAATTTCCATCCTGCTTGCTTTCGATTTTTTATATGGGATAAAAAATTTAAATCTGATTACAGTAGGATTCTTATTTTCATCTACATAATTGGCGAACAATTCATTGGATTTTTCATTTGTTGTTGAAGACATGTACTTGTCGTTTTCTAAAACAAATAATGAATCCACCTTTACATCATTTTCAAAAAATCCTAACTCTTGAAAAAATTCTGACCCATAAGGCATAATTTTCACTTCAAGATATTTAGACCTAGCAGGAATTGCGGATTCTAATAGTTTATAATCTTTGTTGAACGTTTTGGTCCATTGCCAACGGCCACCCACATTTAAAGACAGCGGCCCTGGCGAGCTCATATACCAACAATATAAATTAGCGATAAATAAACAAAGATGATTTTCCCCATATTCATTCTTTATAGATGATTACAATAGGCCAGCTCTTAATCATCAAGGTGACCTGCAATGTGAATTACCTTGATTCAATTTTGGCTATTTAGAATGGCAAAAACTTTTTTTGATCATTTTGATTTTAGGAAACTCATTCAAATCTTAATAAAAATTTTGAGAGGCAGCCATTTAAAAGGTAGCCTCTTCGGTCATTCATTTTTAAAGTTCGATTCGGTCATCATAAATGAAAAATATGATGGACTTGAAGCAACATAGCCTCACGTTTCTCAATTAACTCTCGGTCCGACAATTCCGGAAAAAACTTGCGGTATTCTTCCGGAGCTGCATTTTCGAAGTCAGGATATTTTCTTTTTACGCTTTCAACGATTTCATCAAAACTGTTTCCAGACAAAACCCTTAAATTCCGGTCGCTGGAGATTGTACCGTTTGAAGCGATTTGCTGAAGATTGATATAGTTATAGTTGATCAATCCGTCTGGAAAATTTTCGGGCATTTGGGCATTCAGGTCCTGATATTTGACCGATTTCATTTTTACCTCTTTCTCAATCTTTTTCTCCTCGAATGCCAGTTTTTCATTTTCACAGCCGGTAAAGAGGCTGGATACAAGAGCAAGCATTAATACAAAACTGTACTTCATACATCTGAAAAGTTTCTGCAACCCATGAATTAGAATCGCATTGCAAGGTAGAAGAGCCAGATTTTCGAATTTGTAGAAGGTAGTTTTTCGGTTATTAGAAGGTAGTTTGAGTGATCGATTGGTCAAAACGACGATGGTGGGCAAAAAAAAAGCAGCCCTCGCAGGCTGCTCTTTCAATCAATATCAAAAACTAAAATTTACCCCAGCTGATTAATGCAATTCAGATCCTCGAATGCAATTTTCAACCTTTGGATCATCGTTTCTTCGCCTTTGCGAAGCCATACGCGCGGATCGTAACTAAAACTTTCAGTTTTCATCCAGAACAGTATTTCCTTGCAATAATTCTAATTGACCTCTTAATAAATTAATTCTCGTTCCCCTACATCAAAAGCGATATTTGACATATACGACTTAAAATAGATTAATATGTCTAGCAAAGCAATCAAGGTTGTCATTTATATATTTATCTTCTCTCTATCACAGGCAAATGGTATAGCCGAAAACATTATAGGTGGTTACTTGCAGATAAATGCTGTAAGTACATTAATAACGAGATACAAGATCTCATTGAAACTTCACATTGATGAAACGAATGGTTCTTTCGCATCGAATGAGTTGAATGTCAAGATGATCAGAAGAAGTAATGGTTCAGAAGTCGAATCTTTCAGACTCTTGAAAAATCAAAGCAGGAAGGTGACATATAATAAAGAGGTTTGCATTGGAAATGTTGAGCTTAAAACAATCTACGCAAATTTTGAATCTGAGGTTGAGCTTTATCCCCCGTCGTACTCCGATATGGAAGGCTATTACCTTGAATGGACAGATTGTTGCCGCCAAGTGAATGTCGTCAACCTTAATAATTCTGGGTCTTATACAACTATCTTCAGAACTTTTTTTCCACCGATTTTTGCTAGTGGCGTTCCATTCTTTAATTCTACACCCACTGTAGACGAGCTCAATACTTTTTTCATCTGTAAGCAGGGGCCGTTTTCTTTTAAGATTGCTGCCAGCGACATAGATGGAGACAAACTCAGATTTTTCCTAGTGGATCCAATAGGCTACCATTTCACTTCAAACTCTCCACTTGAATGGCAAAAAGGGTATGCTGCCAATAATGCTATTCCAGGCAACCCTTCACTGAAAATTGATCCTGAGACTGGGATGTTATCTGTAACATCAGAAACGATTGGGTTGTTTACTTTCGCGGTTTGCGTTGAGGAGTATCGCAACGGCCGACGAATTGGTTCAGTGATTCGTGAATTTACTGTTAGTTCCCTTGATCAATGTTCTTCCGCGACTACTGATAAAAACGTTTATTTGAATGATGTGCCCGTGACGAACGCTACGATTTGTCCAGGAAATGAGATAAAACTTGATGCGAAATTAAATCTGGGATTTAATTGCCAGTGGATGCGAAATGGCCAGAACATTCCCGGCGCCATGGGCAGTAGTCTAGAAGTCGTTCAGGAAGGGGATTACAGTTTCAAAAGTTCTCAATCCGGATCTTGTCCAGAGGCAGTTGAATCGGAAAAGGTCCACGTATCTGGGGCTAACACAGCTTTCAAGTTGGAAAAGCAAGGAGCATCAACTCCGTGCGACAAGCTCGGTGAGGCTATCATTGAGGGGCCAAAGAATCTACATTCTTATAATTGGTACAAAAATGGCAGCTTGCTAACTGTAAAAAGTAATTCTTTGGCAGTTTCGGAGCCGGGAAGTTACTGGGCTGTTATAGAATCATTCACCTGCAAGCTTTTTTCCGATACTGTAGTAATACAACAGTTCTCCGATTCAAGTGTAAAGATTGAAATGGATCCAATAGCAGCAATGTGTGCAAATCAGGATACTGCCATTCATTTGATTGGCATGCCGACAGGCGGTGTTTTTAAGGGAGCAGGCATCGTAGGGGATATTTTCTACCCAATAAAAGCTGGGGTAGGAGTGCATGAATTAATTTATTCTATTCCTTCAACGGAGGGATGTTCAACTGCTGCGGCCAGGCAAATAGTTGAAATTTACGATTCCCCGAAGTTTAATTTGTTGCCGGAAATTTGTGTCGTTAATGAAATTACGGCTATTGGAGTGGAGGATTCGCATGATCTAAATTACGAATGGTCTCCCAAAGATGGACTTGATAATCCGTTAACGCCGATGCCTACCGTGACGACTGACAAAAGTATTTTATATACGGTAATCGCGACTGACCATAATGGTTGTAAGACGGCCAAGACTATCCAAGTGAAAATCTGCGATGAAGTTTCAATCCCGGATATCTTTACGCCAAATCAAGATGGAATCAATGATTCATGGGAATTGAGGGGCATTGACAATTATCCGTACGCAGAAGTGACAATATATAATCGATGGGGTAGAGTAATCTTTCACTCTAGCGGAACTTATAAGCCATTTGATGGGTCAAAAAATACAACGGATATTTATTATTATAAGATTAAGTTGAATGAGGCGCTGCCATTGCGATCTGGGGCTTTGATGCTAGTTCGTTGATAATACTACGTTTTTATAACAAAAAAAAGAGCAGCCTGCGAAGGCTGCTCTCTCAATCAATATCAAAAACTAAAATTTACCCCAGCTGATTAATGCAATTCAGATCCTCGAATGCAATTTTCAACCTTTGGATCATCGTTTCTTCGCCTTTGCGAAGCCATACACGTGGATCGTAGTATTTTTTGTTTGGCGAATCCGGTCCGTCCGGGTTACCAAGTTGGGTTTGCAGGTATCCTTCTTTTTCTTTGTAGTATTTCAAAATTCCTTCCCAGGTTGACCATTGCATATCGGTATCGATATTCATTTTGATCGCGCCGTATTCGATCGCTTCGCGGATTTCTTCGCGTGAAGAACCTGATCCTCCGTGAAATACGAAGTTAACCGGCAACTCAGCAGTCGCGAATTTTTCCTGAATGAAGTTTTGTGAATTGCGAAGGATTTTCGGTTCCAATTTCACATTACCTGGTTTGTAAACGCCGTGGACATTTCCGAATGCAGCAGCAATGGTGAAGTTTGGAGAGATTTTCGACAGTTCTTCGTAAGCGTAAGCAACTTCTTCCGGTTGGGTATAAAGCTTCGAGCTATCCACGTCGCTGTTGTCCACGCCATCTTCCTCTCCGCCGGTTACACCCAATTCGATTTCAAGTGTCATGCCGATTTTCGCCATTCTTTCGAAGTATTTGGCAGAAATCTCGATGTTTTCTTCAATTGGTTCTTCCGATAAATCCAGCATGTGCGAGCTGTACAATGGCTTGCCATATTGGTCAAAATATCTTTCGCCGGCTTCCAATAAACCATCGATCCAGGGAAGTAATTTTTTTGCGCAATGATCCGTGTGAAGAATAACAGGTACTCCGTAAAGTGCCGCCATTTGGTGAACATGCATTGCACCGGAAATGCCTCCGGCTATTGCAGCCTGCTGATTTGCGTTTGAAAGGCTTTTTCCAGCATAAAATATAGCGCCGCCATTTGAAAACTGGATGATGACAGGGCTGTTTACCGCTTTGGCAGTTTCAAGTACCGCGTTCACTGAGTTGGTTCCTACCACGTTAACCGCCGGAAGGGCATAGTTATTTTCGTTGGCATGGCGGAAAATTTCGCTAACTCCGTCACCGGTAACAACTCCGGGCGCAAAGCGTTTTGTGGTTTCGCTCATAGTATTAAGAGATTTTTTCAAGAATTTATTTTACAATTCAGTCAACAAAAAAGAATTGTGAGGCAATCCGCGCAAGTTAGGTATTTTAGAGAAATTGAAGGGAATATGTACCGGTTATTCTGCATCAGAACGACCATCAATCCGTTTATAACCGTATTAAGACAATCTGTGTATCTTTGAAAATGAATTCTAAACTTACCAGGACAATCTTACTCGCGCTGACTCTGGGCTTCTTTGTGGTCTGGGTTCTGGAATTTCGCCGGGCTGGACTTTTCGAAAGCTACTGGTTGCTTTTGCTCAGTATAATGAGTTTGCTTTTGTTCCAGTTTATCAGATTAAAAGCGGCGGGTAGCGTAATCAAGAAAGACGAACCGAAGACATTGATACACCAGCAAAAACCTCGTAAAACCGCTAAAAAATAAACATGCTCATTGGTCTTACTATATTGTTCTTCATTCTGGCCGGATATTTTGGGGCGGTAAGATCTGTTTTAATTGATTTTTCCATTGATCGCTATTCACTCCGTCATGAAAAAACGGAACTGGTTGTCCAGACACTTTACTGGCGACGGATTTTAAGGATGATCAGGCTGCTGGCCGTAGCATTGGGCTGTTTTATGGCCGCAATTACCATTTTCCCATTGCTTTCCGTCCAATCGGGTTTCGAAGAAGGCTTAGCAATTTTTGGCGTTTTTCTGGCGCTCGCGGGGATATGGATGCTGTCGTATGGAAGTTGGGTGCGCGTCGGCAGAAGTTTTCCACATGTTATTGACTTAAAAGCATTTCCGGTCCGGTTTGGCGAGTGGCTGATGACGCCGCTATATTGGGTCGTCGAACCTTTTGTGAAAGAGAATATTCTGACGCCTTCGCTCCGTGACGACATTGTTTCAGCCGACGATCCTGATTTTGACGATCGCAGCATTGAAGAGCGCATGTTCATTAATGCGCTGGATTTTAAAGATTTACGCATTCGGGACTGCATGATTCCGAGAACGGAGATTTCATCCGTAAATGTAAATGCGACGATTGAAGATCTGCGGACCGCTTTCCTGACAAGCGGACATTCCAAGATCATTGTGCAGCGTGAATCCGTCGATGAAGTACTCGGTTATTGTCATGCATTATCGCTGTTTAAAAAACCAAAAGAGATCAGTAACATCATCACACCGATCCTGATCGTGCCCGAAGCAATGCCCGCCCGTGATCTGATGCTGCGGTTTCTGGAAGAAAGAAGAAGTCTTGCGCTGGTCGTGGACGAGTTTGGGGGGACTGCCGGATTAGTGAGTGTGGAAGATGTAGTAGAACAAATTTTCGGCGAAATTCAGGATGAATATGACTCCACGGAGGACTGGACAGAAAGGCAGCTGGATGATAACAGTTACATTCTGAGTGCAAGACACGAACTGGATTATCTGAACGAAAAGTATAGCTGGGAGCTCCCGGAAGGCGATTATGATACCTTGGCGGGTATGTTGATCGATCAGTATGGCGATTTGCCGGATGTAAACGAAGTCGTCAGTATTCCACCTTATTCTTTCCAGGTAATCTCGGTTCAGGATACGCGCATTGAACTGGTGCGACTGACGATAGAGGAAAAGGAGAAAAAAAGCAGCAGAGATTAATTTTCAATTTGCCCATTTAAACCAGGATTTCCAAAGCATGCCAGGCTTCTCTTCTTCACGTATCCTTTTTCTTATTCCATTTTTGTTCAGCACTCAACTGCGGGCTCAAAAAGCACAATTGAATTCGGAAATTGAGACGATTTCCAAGGCCATCGACGGCATTACCGGCGTTGGGATCCTGGATTTGAAAACCAAAGAAACCGTGGTTTTTAATGGAAATCATCGGTTTCCGATGCAAAGTGTGTTCAAGTTCCCATTGGGTATAGCCGTTCTCGACCAAGTCGACAAAAAGAAGCTGCGACTGGATCAGAAGATACACATTACAAGCAGGGATTATTTCCAAAAAACATACAGTCCCATGCGCGACAAGTTTCCCAACGCGGATGTAGACCTGACCGTCGCCGAGCTTTTAACCTATACCGTTTCACTGAGCGACAACATTGCCTGCGATATTTTATTCAGATTGATAGGCGGGCCAAAAGTCGTCAACACGTATATTCACGGATTGGGTGTGAAGGATATGCAGATCGTCGCGAACGAGGAGCAAATGCATCAAAGCTGGGACGTTCAATATACCAACTGGTGCAAACCCGAAGCAATGCTGCAACTGCTGGATGTATTTTATCAGGGTAAAAAATTGTCGGAAGCCAGTACAGATTTTCTCTGGAATGTGATGGTTGAAACTCCAACCGGTGCAAAAAGGATTAAAAGTATGCTTCCTCCAAACACCATTGTCGCGCATAAAACCGGTACCTCGGGTGCAAATGACAAGGGTATAACTGGCGCCGTGAACGACGTAGGCATTGTAAAGCTGCCCGGCGGAAAAGACATTGCGGTGGTCATTTACGTATCAGATTCCCATGCAAAAACAGAGGAAATTGAGATCGTGATCGCAAAGATAGCGAAGGCTGCGGCCGACCATTACTCGGCTAAATAGCCTTTTTAAACTTAAAACAAAGAAACACGAAAGTGCGGATATCGGTTGAAAATGCAGGTAAGAAGTTTGTAAAGGAGTGGATTGTCCGTAACGCTAGTTTTGAACTTTCAGCCGGTCATAAATACACTTTTGTGGGACCGAATGGCAGCGGAAAATCGACTTTGCTTCAACTACTTACCGGAATGATGCCGGTTTCAGAAGGCACTATCAAATACCATTCGGGCGACAAAGAAATAGAAGAGGATCATTGGTACCGGCATCTGGTGATCGCAGCCCCGTATCTCGAATTAATTGAAGAATTTACATTGCGCGAGCTGATCGAGTTTCATACCGAGTTTAAGCCATTCAAAAACAAGATGTCATTCGCCGACTTTGAAGACTTTATCCAGCTTTCGCGCGCCAGTAATAAGATCATCCGGCACTTTTCTTCGGGAATGAAACAGCGGGTGAAGCTTGGACTTGCGTTTATGTCCGATGTGCCGGTAATTTTTCTCGATGAACCCACTACCAACCTCGATGCGCAGGGCATTGGCTGGTACCTGGATCACGTAGTAGAAAACACTCAAAATCAGCTCGTTTTGCTGGGTTCCAATGTGAAACAGGAATATGAGTTTTGTGAAAATATCATTTCAGTTTCTGCGTTCAAATAGAAATACAAGAGGTTCGGCCAATGCAGAGAATTCTACGTTCTATCTCCATTTTCTTTCTTTTTTATCTCGTCTCCGCATCCATATCACTGGCCGGAGGAATGTACTTCATTGAAAATCGCGGTCAATGGGAAAAGGACATTTTGTTCCGGGCCGAGATTCCGGGCGGATATTTGTTCCTGAAAAGCCAGTCGCTGATTTATGTGCAGTATGATGCAAGGGAAATCTCCGCGCTTCATGGCAAACCCGCCCCGGTTTCTCCGGTTGCCCGGGACAATCAAATGGCTCCATTGACGGTAGCGGCGCACGGTGTGGAGGTACAGTTTCAAAATTCGCTTTCTTCGGCAAAACACCTCCCTAAGAAGGAAATACCGACTTTTTTCAATTATTTTTTAGGAAAAGAAGAAAACCGATGGGCTGGGGGGGTGAAAGGTTTCCAGGAAGTGGTATATGAAAATTTGTACGCCGGAATAGATTTACGGATCTATTTGCATCAGTTTCAATTGAAGTATGAGTTCATTGTAAAACCACAGGCTGATCCTTCGCAAATCAAACTAAAATATGTGGGCGCTGAAAAAGTGAGCCTGAACGAAACCGGACAGCTAGTTGTAAAAACCTCCGTCGGAACATTTAAGGAAGCAGAACCTTATTCATTTCAAAATGTAAATGGACGGACTATTGAGATAGCTTCACCTTTTTCTTTACAACCTGACAATACTGCCCAGTTCACATTAAAACAGGGTTATAACAAAAATGAAACCCTCACTATTGATCCCGAACTGATATTTTCAACGTATTCGGGTTCTATCTCAGATAATTGGGGGCATACCGCAACGTATGATGACCAGGGTAATCTCTATGCCGGAGGGACGGTGTTCGGGACTAATTTTCCAGCAACGGTAGGTTCTTTTCAAGTGAAATTTGAGGGGCTTGTGGATGTATCGGTTATGAAGTTTACGCCCGATGGTACAAAGCTGATTTACGCTACATTTCTCGGGGGCGATAATACGGACTTGCCTACCAGTCTGATTGTCAACTCAAAAAACGAATTACTGGTTCTTGGAACAACGTCTTCCAAGAATTTCCCGACCCGGACGAATGCATTTCAGCCGGCGTTTGGCGGTGGTACCCGCGTAGTACCCATTTCCGGACTTGACCTGGCTAATGGCGGCGATATTTTTATTTCAAAACTGAGTGCAGACGGGAAACAACTAGCCGGTTCCACTTATTTAGGCGGCGATGGAAATGACGGTGTTACGAATCCGCGTGCATTTGCAATCCGGAATTACGGTGATGTATTTCGGGGCGAGATCGTGGTCGACAAAGCCGACAATGTACTCATCGTTTCTTCCACGAACTCAGGCAATTTTCCTCTGAAAAACTATGTTCAGCGGAGGCTCGGAGGCTTTTTGGATGGAGTGATCAGCAAGTTCGATCCGAGCCTGAATACGTTGTTGTGGAGTACCTATTTTGGAGGTGAAAAGGATGAGGCTGCGTATTCGATCAAATCGCTGGATAATGGAGATATTTATGTAGCAGGATCTACCACAAGTACCTTATTGCCAACAACTTCAAACTCCTATCAGCAGGCATTAAAAGGAACCGACGATGCATTTGTTGCTAAATTTTCAGACGATAAATTGATCGCTGTTACCTACATGGGAACCGACAAGCAGGAGGTTGGATATCTGATAGATACGGACCCGAGTGGCAATGTATATGTTTACGGACTTACGAATGGGGATTATCCGGTGAGTCAGGGAGTATATCAAAATGCGAAAAGCGGACAGTTCATTCACGCACTGGACCCGGCATTATCAAAAACCGTTTTTTCAACTATTATCGGCTCAGGTCGCGGTACCCCTGACATTTCACCTACTGCCTTTCTGGTAAGTGAATGTGGGAATATCTACATCTCGGGATGGGGCGGCAATGTGAATACAGATACGGACAACAATCCCGCCAGCAGTACTACGGGTTTGAAAGTGACGGAAGATGCTTTTAAGGCAACCACAAATGGAAATAACTTTTATATCTCCATTTTGGAGCAGGGTGCCAAATCTCTTTTGTACGCCACTTTTTTTGGCAGCAATAGTCGTAACTCCAACGTTCAGGGGGATCATGTGGATGGAGGTACAAGTCGTTTTGATAAAAATGGTACGATTTACCATGCTACCTGCGCGTGTGGCGGCAGCAATTTTCCAGCCACGCCTCAGGCTTGGTCAACAACAAATAATAGTGATAACTGTAATAATGCGGCATTTAAAATCGATATCGATCGTCTGAAAGCAGATTTCGATGTGTATTCAGGAACTACCAAGAATGTGTTGCGCGGCTGTGCGCCATTGTCTTTGTCATTTGTAAATACCAGCGAAGGCGGCATCGATTATATCTGGGAAGTGAGCGGCAATACCATTTCCCGGGAAGAAGATCAATCGGAATACACTTTTACCAGACCCGGCGAATATAAAGTGACATTAAAAGCATATAACCGGCTGAGCTGCAAGCGTATGGATGTGGCGGAGAAAACGATTATTGTGGAGACATTAAATACCCGGGTTTCGGCGGATACGTCGGTTTGCGAGAATTCGGCGGTAAAACTGTTTGCATCGGGAGGTACGCAATACAAATGGTCTCCGTCCACCGGCATAGATAATGCGACAAGTGCAACTCCGACCGTAATCGTGAAAGAGACAACCGAATATACAGTCGAAATAAGCAATGCGAGCGGGTGTAAGGTGACGGAGAATGTAAAAGTTTTAGTGGAAAAGAAGGCGGATTTTATAGATATGCCGGACGTAGAGGTTTGCACCGGGGCTTCGGTAACATTAACAGTTTTGGGCGAAGCGGCCCAATATCGCTGGCTGGCAGCTGCGGGATTACCGGAAACAATCGGCAAATCGGTGACGGTAAAACCTACTCAAACAACAACTTATACGATTGAAGGCGTTTACGCGGATGGGTGCCGGCCTTTGAGGGAAATTACAGTTAAAGTGGACCAATCCCACGCACCTAAGTTTGAAATAGTAACGTCGGGTGGGGCCTGCAATGAGCCATTTAACTATTCCATGACAAACGCTACTGCCAATGCGCAACGTTTTGAATGGAATCTGGGGGAAGGAAATACAATCCCCGACAAAGAAGTTGCTGAATATACCTATGGCAAACCGGGCGAGTATACCGTCACTTTAACAGCCTATAATGCAGCCGGCTGCGCATTGTCAGCGACAAAAAAAGTCACTGCGCTGCCGCCATTTACGCTAACCAATGTAATCACGCCAAACAATGACGGGAAAAACGATTCGTTCATCGTTCCTGTTTCTCCATCTTCACTGGAAGTATTTAACCGCTGGGGGAAATCGATATTCAAAACGGCGGACTATAAAAATGACTGGGGGAAAGGGATTGCGAACGGGACTTACTTTTACGTGGTAGAAACATCGCAGGGAAATCATTGCAAAGGCTGGGTGGAGGTGTTACATTAGTATTTTACTTGATACTCACATCCATTACATTTGAGGAAAATTCACATTATACATCTCTAAAAATCCAATCTATGAAAAAGCTGATTCTCCTATTTTTTGTAATTACGGTTGCCTTTTCCGCTAATGCGCAGAGTACCGATCATTTTGGCAAAGAAATTAATGATAAAAAAGCAATTGAAGCCAAAGCTCTCCCGGCTAAAATGGGAGATAAAACCGAAATGCAGGCCAAGGTAAGCGGCACGGTAGAATCAGTTTGTCAGGTGAAAGGTTGCTGGATGAAAGTAAACCTCGACAATGGCGAAACCATGCGGGTGATGTTTAAAGATTATGGATTTTTTGTACCGAAAGACATTACCGGAAAAACGGTCGTGTTTGAAGGTGAAGCGCAAAAGAAAATGGTCCCTGTTGAGCATTTGCAGCATTATGCAAAAGATGCCGGCCAGACCAAAGAAGAAATTGAGAAGATCACCAAACCCAAAGAAGAACTCACTTTCATTGCCGACGGTGTGATTGTGAAATAACTTGTTTTAAAAGTAAAAAATACCGCATTAGACGCTTTGTAGAGATACGAAGCGTCTTTTTTTTGTTTTATGAAAATCAAATCCCTTTTCTTGCTGGCATTCATTGTCAGTCTTCCTGCTTTTCTAAAAGCCCAGTCTGCGAAGATCAATTGGTGGAACCCGCAGACTTCCGCATTTCCGGTTATTGAAGGTCAGGCTTGGCCGAAAGAACTTAAAAATCCCTATGACCGACTTCCGGCGCGGGCGGAAAAACAGGTGAGAGAGGCGGTTTGGGGATTGTCCAATCAGGCAGCCGGGTTGATGATCCGTTTCCGCTCTAACTCATCGGAAATCAAGGTCAGATATACCGTTGGCGGAAAGCATTCGCTGCCACATATGCCTGCGACGGGGGTTAGCGGAGTGGATTTGTATGCGATTGCAAGTGATGGCGAATGGCGCTGGTCGGCGGGAAAATATGCATTCGGAGATACCATTACCTACAATTTTAACAACATTGAACCGAACGATCAGTATCACAAAAAGGGGCGCGAATACAGACTTTTTCTGCCGCTCTATAACAATGTGAAATGGCTTGAAATCGGAACTCCGGAAGGTACTGAATTTACCGCATTGCCTGTGCGGGCCGATAAACCCGTTGTTGTATATGGAACATCAATCGCCCAGGGTGCGTGCGCGTCGCGGCCGGGAATGGCGTGGACGGCTATTTTGGAGAGAAAACTGGATCATCCGCTCATTAATCTGGCATTCTCGGGTAATGGAAGACTCGAAAAAGAAGTGGTGGATCTGGTATCAGAAATCGACGCGAAGATTTACATTCTGGACTGTCTGCCTAACCTGACAATCCGCCCGGGCGCGAAACTGAGCGTGACGGCGGAGGAAGTCAAAAGTAGGATATTGACTACGGTTACAGATCTGCGCAAAAAGCATCCGGATGTCCCCATTGCGCTCGCCGAGCATGCCGGTTATACCGACGAAGACATTAACCCCCAGAGTAAGCATTTTTACGTAGAAATCAATGAGGTTTTGCGCGATGCATTCAGTCAGCTCAAACAGCAGGGAATTTCAAACATTTATTTAATCCCAAAAAAGGACTTTGGCCAGGATCTGGAAACAACCGTCGACGGGACACACCAGACGGACCTGGGTATGATGCGTTATGCAGAGGGTTACGAAAAGCATATCCGGGCCATTTTGCATGAAAATAAAGGGGAGGCCAGCACCGCCCGCCCGATTACACAACTCCGGGAATTGAATGGGTATGACTGGGAAGCCCGGCATCGTGAAATTGTAGAAATGAATAAAAAATCGGCGCCGGAAACGGTCGTAATTGGAAATTCCATTACGCATTACTGGGGCGGACTACCCAAAGCGCAAAGGATTACTGACGATGCTTCGTGGAACGGAACTTTTGGCAAAAATGCACGGAATATGGGATATGGCTGGGACCGGATCGAGAACGTTCTGTGGCGCATTTATCACGGAGAACTGGATGGCTTCAATGCCAAACGGATTTTTGTAAATATTGGTACCAATAATCTGCATTTGAATACAGATGAGGAGATTGAGGAAGGATGGAGGGTGCTGATTGAGGCATTGAAACACCGTCAGCCAAGTGCAAAAATCACCATGCTGGGAATTTATCCGCGAAGGCAGCAGGAACAAAGGGTAGTTATTTTAAACGAAAAACTCGTGCAGATCACCGGCGAAATGAATGTAGGTTTCCTGAATGCAGGAACGGTGTTTCTTCAAAAAGACGGGAAAATCGACGAATCGCTGTTTTCAGATGGTTTACACCCGAACCCGAAAGGCTACACATTACTGGGTAATGCGATCAAACCTTACATGAAATAATGCTTAAAGAATAATCCCGATCCCGAAAAGAATGACAAACAGGAGAGTGGAAAGTGCCATTTGTTTGAGGTACGGATCCAGTTCGCTTGCTTTTGTCAGCTTTGAAATGGCCAATCCATTTTTGATAAACAAAGGGAAACTCAGGACAAATATCAGGCTTGAGTAATGAGAGAAATGTGTGGCCGTGTAGATTGATACGCAAAGCATACCGGTAATCAGTATCAGCCAGTGGTAACGTACTGCTTTTTCCCGGCCAATCCGTACGGGTATCGAATTTTTGCCGGTTGCCCGGTCCGAATCTATATCGCGGATATTATTGATATTTAAAACCCCGACTGCAAACAAGCCACAGCTGGTGGCCGGCAGCAAAAGTCCCCAATCCCATACATGTGTGTGCAGGTAGCTGCTGCCGAGCACGCCAACCCAGCCGAAGAAGGTCAAAACGGACAAGTCGCCGAGTCCCACGTAGCCATACGGACGTTTTCCGGCGGTGTATGTGATGGCCGCGATAATGCACGCAATCCCAATTCCCAAAAACACCCAGAATGCGTTTGCAGGAGCGTTTCTTAATGCAATTGTCAACAATGAAATGCCTGAGATTAATGCTAGTACAGAGAAGATAATAATCGCTTTCAGCATGGCCCGGGCGCTAATGTGACCGGCATGAACGGCGCGAACCGGACCTTCGCGCAAGTCGGTATCTTTGCCATTGACCGCGTCGCCGTAGTCGTTGGCAAAATTGGAAAGTACTTGTAAAATGATCGTAGTAAGAACGCTGAGTGTTGCTACCGGCCAGCTAAAATTGCCGCTCGCAGCAGCCAGGAAGCAACCCATTAAAATGCAGGACAATGCGAGAGGTAATGTGCGGGGACGCGCCGCTTCAATCCAGGGATTCATTTGAAAAAACTAAATGTTAAGCAACCGCACGTTGTTCGGCCCAATTGATGATTTGTTCGGCAAGATCAAGGCCTTCTTTGGAAATAGCAGCGCTAAGATTGCCATCGTAACTCATTGAAAGATGTAGGGTGTCGTAAGCAGCAAGAAATGCGCCGAGAATTTTCTTATCTCTTATTGACAGTTCTTCTTTGTACCAATCTACACTTTTCCTGCCTTTCTTTTTGTCGCCGAAAACACTGTCCAGGGCAACCAAAACACCGACGTAGGCAGTGTGGCCGACCATTTTAACGTATTTCCGGTCTTTGTAGAGACCATCTTCTTTAATTGCTTTTTCTCTCAAAATCTCTTTTGCATTCGAGAGATAGCGTTTTGCTTCGGTAATATCTTTCATTTTAGTGTGTTTTGATTGATAGGAAAAGAACAAATGTAGCCGAAAACTGTATCCGGCTACATTTTTATTAAATATCAGATACCAACTGCTTTGACAAACTCAGCGTCGGTTGGTAATACTTTTGATGCGAAGAAGTTGGTTAGTTCGCCGTTTTCATTGATCACATACTTGCAGAAATTCCAGGTAGGAACTTTATCATTCCATCCATTCAAATCTTTAGTACTGAGCCATTTGTAAATCGGTGCCTGATCTTCTCCCAGCACAGATACTTTTTCAAACATCGGGAACGTCACTCCGTAAGTGGCTGAACAGAATGTTGCGATTTCTTCGCTCGTACCGGGTTCCTGGCCCCCAAAATTGTTAGCCGGGAAACCTAACACCACCACTTTGTCTCCGTGCTCTTTGTTGAATTTCTCCCAGTCAGCATACTGTTTTGTGTACCCGCATTTAGATGCAACATTCAAAATCACTACTTTTTTTCCTTTATACTGGCTCAGATCAACTGTCTTTCCACCAACCAGTGATTTTACTTTAAAATCGTAAAGCGATTGTTTCGCAGCAGGTGCATCGGCTGGCCTGGACGCAAATTCACTTTTATCCGCAAAAAGGCCACTAATCAAACTTGTAATCATAATCAGTACAGTTTTTAAAAAGCTCATAATAGTTTTGGTTATTGGTTAGCATGCATTTATAGTAAACGATTCAATACTTACATACGCTCGGGAACCTCTATGCCCAATAACCCCAAAGCCTTCTTAATTGTTTCCGAAACGGCCCCCGATAATGCAACTCGCAAACGGACGGCTTCCGGGTTGGGATCAGAGAAAATAGAGACTTCCGCATAAAACTGATTGTAAACTTTGGCCAGGTCAAATGCATACTGCGAAATCAGCGAGGGAGCGAACTCATTTGCAGCTGCCATAACGCGTCCCGGGTACTGTGATAATGCAAAAATCAACTCTCTTTCAGCCAGGTGCAATTCGTAACCTTGTGCAGGTATAACCTTAGAGATCCCGGCCTGCTCAGCCTTACGCATGATAGAACGGATCCTTGCATACGTATATTGGATAAATGGCCCGGTATGTCCTTGGAAATCAATGGACTCTAATGGGTTGAAAAGCATTCTTTTCTTCGGGTCGACTTTCAGCAGGAAGTATTTTAATGCGCCCATTGCCAGCTGATTGTAAAGTGTTTTTGCTTCGTCACTTGCAAAATCGTCCAGCTTGCCCAACTCTTGTGTTCGGTCCGCGGCAGTCTGGATCATTTCATTAACGAGATCATCCGCGTCCACAACAGTTCCTTCCCGCGATTTCATTTTACCGGATGGCAAATCCACCATTCCGTAACTAATGTGGTAGCAGCCTTCGGAATACGTTCTCCCGAGACGTTTCAAAATCGCAAAAAGCACTTTGAAATGATAATCCTGCTCATTTCCAACCACCCATAAATAACGGTCATTATGGAAATCGCTGTTTTTAAGTTCGGTAGTACCCAGATCCTGGGTAATGTAAACGGAAGTGCCATCACCACGGAGAACCAGTTTTTCATCCAAACCTTCCGTCGTCAGGTCGATCCAGACTGAGTTATCTGCTTTTTTGAAGAAAACCTCATTTTTTAAACCTTCTTCAATAATGTCTTTCCCAAGCAGGTAAGTATTTGATTCGTAGTATGTTTTATCAAAGCCTACGCCTATTTTCTGATAAGTTTCCGCAAAACCGGCATATACCCAGCTATTCATTTTTTCCCACAAAGCGACTGTTTCAGCATCACCCTGTTCCCAAAGCAACAGCAATTTCTGCGCTTCCAGTATCCACGGGGCCTTTTTCGCTGCTTCTTCCTCCGGCATTCCCAGCGCTACGAGTTCTTTGATCTGCTTTTTATATTCTACATCGAACAGAACATAATATTTACCCGCAAGGTGATCACCTTTTATGCCGCTGGTTTCAGGTGTTTCGCCATTGCCAAGTTCTTTATAAGCAAGCATGGATTTGCAAATGTGAATGCCGCGGTCATTGACCAGACAGGTCTTTTCCACCTCATAACCACTTGCTTTCATGATTTTGGACAGAGAATCGCCCAAAAAGTTATTGCGCAAATGTCCAAGGTGAAGCGGTTTGTTGGTATTTGGCGACGAAAACTCGATCATCACCGATTGTCCGTTGGAAGGAAATGTACCAAATGCAGAATCGTCGTAGATACCGGTGAACAGGTCGAGCCAGGTACTGTCTTTCAGACTAATGTTTAAAAAGCCCTGAACCACGTTAAAGCTTGCGGTTACAGAAGAAGTTTCAACCAGGAACTGCCCGATAATCTGCCCGATTTCAGCAGGTGCTTTGCGGATTGTTTTGGTTAAAGGAAAGGTAACGAATGTGTAAAATCCTTCAAATTCTTTTTTGGTGGGTTGCAGGAGGATATCATCCACATTTATTTCGAAATGCGTACGTATTGCCAGTTGAATATCATCCTTTAAAATTGCTTCAATCGTCATGAAAACCAGGGTAAACAGGAAGTGCTCTCTAAAAATGCAGATACATTTCCCGATGTTTTTATTTAAGTGAAATTATTTCTAATATTAATAGTATTGTTATCCTTTTTGATGCAAAATTAGGGTAATTATTGATGTGAGTTACACCCCTGGAGGAAGAAGTTATGCATATCCGTTTTCTATACAACTTTCGCTTTGTGGTGATCCTGTGTGTTGCCCTGACGCCCCTGGGTAACGTTTGGGGGCAGTTGCAGCAGTCAGATCGTCTGGAAATCCCATCAAGTTCTTCAGCTTCGGAGCAGTTTGAGATTTTTAGTTTGGGTGAGGAGGGTATTTTATCTGTGATCCGGGGAAATGAATATTCCAGTTTGCGGAATGAACAGTGGCGTTTTGTGAAGTATGACACTACATTGAAGGCACAGTGGCGAAATGATTTCAAACTGGATTTCAGGTACATTCCGGTGATGGCTTACAAAGGTGTTGAGACCGGCTACTGGCTTTTCGCCGAGCCCGATACAGACCGGTTTTTGTTTCTTCAGCTAAACTTTGCGGATGGTTCCATTGATACATTTAAAGGCAATCTTCTGGCGGGAGTTGATGTGCAACAGTTCAAAGTGATTGGAAGCAAAGCCCTGATCTCCGGTTATTACCGGTCACGCCCGGTTGTGATTGTCCATTCATTTTTTGACCATACCACACGTGTTTTGCCCGGTTTGTTTGAAAAAAATACGGAGCTTAACAATGTGGATATCAATGAAATAGACGGATATATTAATGTAATTACCTACGCTTTCCGCAAGAAAAATTGTGTTTTTGAAATCAAAACGTACAATTATGACGGGAAGCTTCTAAAGAAAACTGCATTAAGCGATCCAAAAAATAGCTTTATTTCCGGCCAGATCATTCCACTCAACCCGGACGATTCTTATCTGATCGGCAACTACTCGGTGGGATGCACGCAGTATTCTCAGGGGCTCTATGTGACACATATTGAGGACGATACGCCGAAAGATCCACAATTCATCGAGTTTTCGGAACTGCAGAATTTCTTTAATTATATGAAACCGAAACGGCGTGCGCGCGTTTTGGAGAAAATTGGAAAGCGTAAAAGTCTTGGGAAAGAAAACCGTTTCAGGTACCGTTTGCTGGTCCACGAGCTGATCCAGACGGAAAATGAAATTGTTTTAGTCGCCGAGGTATATTATCCCAACCAAAGGTCTGCAAATCCGATCGTGTCCGGCGGGCTTTCCCGGCCCTATGTTTCTCGTTCTCTGGAAGGGTATAAGTACACACATGCCATCGTTTGCGGTTTCGACCGTTCAGGTAAGTTCATCTGGGATAATTGCATTACCATTAAAGACCTGACAAGTTTCGATCTTCAGGAAATGGTCCAGATCACGCCGGTGGATGATTATTTCGTTTTGGCGTATCCGCAGGATGGAGAGATCCACACTGAAGTGATCAGCAGAAATAAGGTAGTTGTTGAGAGCGAAAAATTCAAGATCAATCCTAAATCTGACAAGGATAAAGTACTGAATACCGAAGATGGTTATCTTTCACCGTGGTATGGTCAGTATTTTCTTGCCTATGGAATGCAGCGTATCGGTACTTCTTCCATGGGGCTGGGTCGTGAGGTTTTTTACGTCAATAAGCTCACTTACAATACGCAGGATATCGGGAAAATAAAAGAAGAAGCGTCACGGCCGAGATAATTGCCGACGTCAATCGACCATCCAGATGTGATCGGCGTCGAAACCCTGCTCTTTCCATTCCACCTGCACCCGCTGACTTGCCACCGTACTTACTTTCATGCCAGAATAATTGGGGTCTATCGGTAATTCACGATTGTAGCGACGATCGATTAAAACCATCAGTTCCACAACCTTTGGTCTTCCAAATGCAGTCATAGCGTCCATGGCTGCACGCACCATCCGGCCGCTCGCCAATACGTCGTCGATCAAAATCACTTTTTTTCCTTCAATCAGAAAAGGTACATTGGTTTTATTCGGTACCAGCGGGGATTCGCGCCGCCTGAAATCGTCACGGTAAAAAGTAGCGTCCAGGTAGCCGAGAGGGATATTTTTACCAGTGCGTTCCGAAAGTTCAGCGACAATCCTTTCCGCAAAATAAATTCCGCGCGGTTGCAGGCCCATTACCACGGAGTTTGAGAAATCCTGGTGATTTTCAATGAGTTGCTGGCAAAGCCGGCTGATCATGATCTCGAGAAGTGGGCTGCTAAGTATTAATCGTTTTTGGGGTACCATGTAATTTCCCTGAATTTTAGCCTAAATTAAGTGCTCGAAGATGAAATCAAAAACTTTTACCAAATGAAATACCTAATTGCCGGACTTGGTAATATTGGTCCGGAATATGCATTCACAAGGCACAATGTCGGCTTCATGGTTCTTGACCGCCTGGCGGCGGAACATGACTTTAAATTCAGTTTTGAAAAACTCGCATATGTTGCTGAATGGAAACATAAAGGCCGTCAGATCTATTTTATAAAGCCCACCACATTCATGAATCTGAGCGGCAAGGCGATCCGTTATTACATGGATCAGTTTAAAATAACTGCTGAAAATACGCTCGTAATCGTGGACGAACTCCAGTTGCCTTTTGGAACACTGCGTATTAAGCCGAAAGGAAGTCACGGAGGACATAACGGACTGAAGAATATCGAAGAACTTTTGGCTACGTCTGAATATCCCCGGCTGCGGTTTGGAATCGGTAATAATTTTCCACGCGGCAGGCAAGTAGATTACGTGCTAAAACCATTTTCCAATGATGAAATGAAGGAGCTGCCCGAATTTTTGGATCGTGGCGGGGATATGGTCCTTTCGTTTTGTACTTTGGGAATACAATCGACAATGAACAATTATAACCAATGATTGAACTTTTTAAAGAAAATATAAATATTTCAAGATTTCAATTTATTCGGTTATTATGTCATTAATTAAAATTTTAGTAATGCAATTTTAGATATAATAAGATTTTATAGGTAACTGAAAGTAGAAATTAATATTTAATTCCAAATAAAATTCGGTTTGCCAAGTTTAACCCAATTTGCAATTTCAAAATTAATAACAATATTTGCATCACGGTTTGACGAAATAAAAATTGAATAAAACCATGATGCAAATAGAAATAGTTTTATATTTGCGTTGGTAAGATAAATCTTCAATTGCGCTCTGTCTCAATACAATAGGTTCAGAATAAAATTGAAGAAACCAGGAAACTAAAAGAGTACTATTTCTGGTTAATCTGAAAAGCTGTCTGGTTCGTATATACGAGCAAGAAATAGCAGTAACAAATCAGATATTCTTACTTTATACATTTAGACAATATTCTAACACACGTGTTAGTCCAAATATTCAAGATAAGAAAAGGTTAAGGGTTTAGGAATAGTCAGTATAAAGCCATCTCAATGAGATGGCTTTATCTTTTTATGGGCTCGGCCCAAATTTCAACCCTACGGTTCGATTTCTTCAATACCTCCGACTGATTCATTTTGCTTGGCTGAGCAGATCCATATCCGCTGCCTTCAATGCGTGTGGAGGGAATTCCTTTTCCCGTCAAAACGGTTTTTACGACTTCTACGCGTTTATTTGAAAGTTCAAGGTTTTTCTCGAAGCTGCCCGTGTTGTCAGTATGGCCTTTCAAAACGATTTTTAAATCCGGCCTTTTTTGAAAATACGAAACGATGGAATCTACGTTCGCGAGAGCTGCGGTTTCGAGGGTATCGGTTCCCTGCACGAAAAACAGGGATGATAATGGGGAAGAATAGGTTTCCGGCGACAAGCTTATTAACGATTTTACCTCCTCAAATCGGTTTGAAGTACGGACATTAACACTTTTTGACTGGAACCCGTCAGCCTGAGCCGAGATTCGGTAAGATTCATGCGGGGTCAGTTCGAAATTATAAATGCCCTCGATGGTCTTTGTCTGGGCGACCAGCGAGTCATTCGCCGACTTGCGGACAACAACTTCCGCGTCATTCACAGGTTTGAGATTTCGCCCATCGTACACGCGGCCGGTCACCACGGACATGTTGCGATTTCTGGACGGTTCTTCAACCTGCGGGATTTCTTTTTTCGGTTCTTCTTCCTCGACTTCCTGCGCCACGGGTTCTTTGGATGCTTTACTGATCGTCTGATAACTTCTCCGGATAAAAACAGGTGTCATCACCCGGTCATAGACTCTGATCAGTACAATGGAGCCTGCGCTGCTTTCATGGTTTGCGATCAGATCATCCTGAAAAAAATTCAATACCTGATCCTGATCCAGCATTCCTTCGGTTCCAGGATCTTTGAATTCAAGTTTGGACTGCCCATTGATGTACATTTTGATCACCTTCGTCTCGAAATCCCGCGAATACACATAATGCACATATTGATTGGCCCTCACCGGAGCTTTCTCGCCGATCGCAAAGTCATAGAAGTTTAGTTTTCCATCATAAATATAGCTCCCGTAATCACTTTTGCGGTTTTTAAAATCCAGTACCCGTTTCCAACTGTCGAGTTCCGACATTTTGAAATAGATTTCAACCGTAAACGATTTGTTCAAAAAACCTTTTGCTTCGGCATTATTAAACTGCAGACCGCTATTTTTCTCGAAATTGTAGGTAGTCCGGCTCAGGTAATCGGAGCCAGGGATTTTTTCTTTAACATACTGACCAGGCTGCCCAAGTACTTTTAATGCAGGCCCGCCACTTTCGATCGGAGTCAGTCCATTGTTAAAATCGTACGTCCATTGATTTTGCGAAAAGGCGGGAGTAGCGAACCCAACCAGCAGAAATATTAAAAAACATCCGGCACTTTTTTTCAAAATCATTCCCAAAAATATGAAAAGTGAAACCGGAAGGCGAAAAGCATCCTGTATTTTTGGTACATAATTGTTTGTGAGTGTGAAAAACATTGGTATTGGTATCCTCTTTTCTATTTTATGGTCTTCGGCCTCGGTCGCAACTAAGTTTGGTGTACGTTCGGCTCCGCCTTTAATATTGGCAAACGTCCGTTTTTTCATTGCCGGTATCTTACTCCTTTCATTTTCTTATTTAATCGGAAAAGATAAATCTTACAGATTGCCGAACCGACAGGAATGGAAGCAACTCGCACTGTTCGGATTCCTGAATACAACGCTTTATCTCGGGCTGTACGTGTGCGCGATGAAATATACTGCCGCCGGGATCGGCAGTCTGGCAGTTTCGACAAACCCGCTAATTATCGTGCTGTTGTCTTCGTGGTGGCTCAGCAGAAAACCGAAAACGGAAGATTGGCTAGGTATTGTTCTGGGGATGGCTGGCGTTGGAATCGCCACGTACCCACTTCTGGCCGACAGTTTCACGACTAGCTGGGGAATCACGCTGCTTTTGATAAGTATGGTGGCCGTTTCCGCGGCAAGTGTTTATTATGCAACGGTGAAATGGGAGCTGCCCAACTTGCTGATCAATGGCTGGCAAGTTTTGCTTGGCGGGATTTTCCTGGTTCCAGCGACGTGGGTAATGAGTGACTTTTCAGCGATGGTCTGGGATCATGTATTCTGGGCTTCTGTACTTTGGTTGAGCCTGGCCGTGTCTATCGTGGGGTTAATATGCTGGTTTTACCTGCTTCGCATTGATACCGTGAAAGCCTCGCTCTGGCTTTTCTTATGTCCCCTTTTCGGATTTTTCTTTGCCTGGTGGCTTATGGATGAGCCGGTTACCTTGTATACCGTGTTTGGTACAATGCTGGTAATCGCAGGATTATATGCCGGGCAAAAGACCAAATTCAAAACCAGTTCCAGGAATTAGCGAGTCCGGCGATCAGTCGATCGTGATTTCGCCTTTGAGGTAAAGCCTGGCCTGGCCGCCAATGAAAACACGGTCGCCGCTCAACTCGCATTTCAAAAATCCACCGCGTTTTGATAGCTGTTTTGCAGTCATTTTTGTTTTATCCAGTTTTTCAGCCCAGTAAGGAATAAGAGTCGTGTGTGCCGAGCCGGTTACAGGATCTTCGTCAATGCCGGATTGAGGTGCAAAAAACCGTGAAACAAAGTCAACATCCTCGCCGGCGGAAGTTACAATGATACCCCGGGCCGGAATGGTGGAAAGTACGATGATATCAAAATCCAGATTCCGGACAACATCTTCGGACTCTACCACAACCAGGTAATCGGTTTTTCCTTTATAAACTTCCAGAAGCGTAGTGGTATTCAGGCTCTCCGCTAATGCCGGTGGCGGGACTGCAACGTTGTAATGATCCACTGGGAAATTCAAAGTAAGCCAATCTTCCATACAATCGACTCGCAGCTCGCCGCTCCGCGAATCGAACAGGATCGTCTGGCCTTCATAATTCTGAATGTTGAAAATCACATAAGCTGCCGCGAGGGTAGCATGTCCGCACAGATCGACTTCCACAGTAGGTGTAAACCAGCGGATATGAAAGCCTTTTTCAATGGGTACATAAAATGCAGTTTCAGCAAGATTGTTCTCAGCGGCAATGTTAATCATCGTTTCGTCAGAGAGCCATTCTTCGAGGGGAACGATTGCTGCGGGGTTTCCGCCAAATAATTTGTCAGTAAAAGCGTCAATCTGATATATCGCCAGTTTCATGAAGATCGAAAGAGTTAGTAATTACAAGGTATTAAAAATATTCCCGATTAAAAGAAGTTATAACTGGAAATTTTCAATATAATTATTGGAATGAGATAAAAAGACAGAATAAATGTAAAGGCTATCGTTTGCGGTTTTTCATACGGAGATATACTCCATTTGTCCAGCCGAAGCCTTCCTGGATTTCATATTCACCTCCGCCCGCGAGCAGATTTGTATCTGAAACATTATATTTTTCGAGCATCTTTCCCGAGTGCCTGAACTCCTTTTCGATAAGCCCGAGCCACTCCGCCGAAAGTTCATTTGCAGTACGGTGGAAATTGTAATTACGTAATCCTTTGTAGGTGATCCATTGTAGCGGAGCCCAGCCATTAGGCGCGTCCCATTGCTGCCCGGTCCGGACTGTGGTTGTCAACAACCCGCCCGATTTTAAGAAATTTAACCGGATATATGCTCTCACATAATGCGAGTGCGGTTTAGGTGCCAGTTTGAAAAACAATGGGAATGTTCCGGCAAGTGTTACTGCTTTTGTAAATGTCTGTTTCTTAAAATCAAAGTCCATATAATAATGCTTCGATTCGTCCCAAAAGTACGTCTGGATCGCCGAGGCCCGGCTGTTTGCCTTTTCCTGATATTTCAGCTGCATTTCGGGTGCATTACTTAGCAGGTACGCCTCCGAAAGCGTTTGTTCCAAATGGTACATCAGACAGTTCAGATCGATGGGAATGATGTCGGTGGTATGAATGGAAGTGAAATCGCCTTCTTCCGCAAACCAGCGACTGCTAAAATCCCATCCTGATTCAGCCGCGGCACGTATGTGTCTGAAAACCTCATGTGACGATGCATTGTGATTTTCCAATGCTTCCTGCGCAAGTTCGACGTCCTCCCGGTACGATTCGGGACGTGGCGTAGGTTTATCATCCCAGTACCTGTTCAATATAGCTCCGTCGGGCAAATGCACGACTCTCCGGTGAGCAGTGAATGGTTCGGGAGCTTCCGGGCCGGCGTCCATCCAGTAATCATACTCCTTTTGCATTTGACCCACATACTTTTTCAAAACCTTCTTTCCCTCAATTTCACTGTATAGGCGGACCATCAGCGAGAAGAACGGTGGCTGGGACCGGCTCAGATAATACGTACGGTTTGCGGTGGGGACAAAACCGAAATGATCGATCAGATATGCAAAATTGTTGATCATACTCTCAATCAAATCCACCCGGCCCGATTCCTTTAACCCCAGCAAGGTGAAATAACTGTCCCAATAGTAAATTTCCCGAAAACGTCCGCCCGGTACAACATAGGGAAATGGCAGGGGAATGAGCGAGCCACCTCTTTCCTGATTTTCAGGCTGACGCGTCAATACCGACCAAAGTCTTTTGATATGCTCTCCAACAGACATCGCAGGATCTGTCTGGAAATGAGACGCAATGTGTTCCGGAATCCTGAAATAACGGTCCACAAAAGGTGCGATGTCGAAGTCCGGATCGTACTTTTCGCGGTGATACTGCTCAATAATGTATAGAGGGTCTTCGAGCGGGATAGCATCCGCAAATGTCTTGGAATCTTTGAAAATATGACTGTTCTGAACATCCCTGAACAACGTTCCGTACAATTCTTCCGGGGAGGCGTGTGCCTCGCCATACGTATAAGAAGGGGCAAAAAATCCGAACAATGCGGGCGGTTGTTAAAGGGTACTGAACATTGGTATAGCAACAAATAACGAAGATTGATCCGTAAATGCCACTGAAAAATAGAATTTGTGCAATTATTTGCATTTTCAGGAGTCTGAACTTAATATTGCAGGATCAAGTCAATTTGCTTCACTTTTGAGCGATTGATTTATAAAGAAGAGACGAGAGACTGGGCTCTATGAACCTCTGGCAACCTGCTACCACAATGGAGAAAGGTGCTAAATCCCACCTAAGTTATTAGGAGATATAAACTCAATTCGCGTGAACTTACTGTTAGAAATTTCCGTAAGCCGAATGGCCTTTAATCTCGCACCTATAAACCTGTGCTGAGGCACCATGCAAACGGAACAAAAAATATTCAAATACCCATACGCATACGCGCTCGAAATGGGAGGGGAGTTGGCCGGTTTTGAACTCTCGTATACTACTTACGGGCAGCGAAATGCAGACGAAAGCAATATTATCTGGATTTGTCACGCGCTCACAGGCAGTTCCAATGCGGCCGAATGGTGGGATGGACTGGTAGGTGAGGGCAAATATTTTGACCCTGAAAAGCATTTCATCGTTTGTGTGAACGTACTAGGTTCGGCATACGGGTCCACCGGCCCATTATCCGTTAATCCCAAAACTCAAAAACCGTATTTCCGGGATTTTCCTGTGGTCACTGTTCGTGATGTGGTGGGTGCAATGGATTTGCTGAGACAGGAAATGGGGATCAGGAAAATCAAGATCTGCATTGGCGGTTCGCTGGGTGGCCAGCAAGCTCTGGAATGGGCCGTAGAAGTTCCAGATTTATTCGATGAACTGGTTTTGATCGCTTCCAATGCATTGCATTCTCCGTGGGGAATTGCATTCAACGAGTCACAAAGGATGGCGCTGGAAGCGGACCCGACATTTAAAGACGATTATCCCGAGGCGGGAAGTATGGGAATGCGGGCTGCCCGCTCGGTTGCGTTGCTTTCTTACCGTAATTATGATACCTACAATTTCACGCAGGCCAGGGACAATCCGGACCAGATCGATGATTTCAGGGCTTCGTCTTACCAGAAATATCAGGGAGACAAGTTTGTGAAACGCTTTAATGCGTATTCCTATTGGGTTTTATCCAAGATCATGGATTCACACAATGTGGGCCGCAACCGGGGAGGTATTGTGCATGCCCTGGGTTTGGTAAAAGCAAAAACATTGGTTTTGGGTATAAAATCCGATCTGCTTTTTCCATTATCTGAGCAGCAGTTTCTTGCCAGGCACATTCCCGATGCGGTTTTTCAGGAGATCGATTCGCTCTATGGTCACGATGGATTTTTGATCGAATACAAGCAATTGACACAGGTGATCCGTGCCTGGCAGGAAACAAACGGGCAGCTTCAAATGGCCCGCATCTAGCTTACTTCGAAAGGCTTAGCAGCAATTCGGGTTCATTCGTTGTGATAAAATCGACGTCTTTTTCCAGAAACCATTTAAGCATCGCTTCATCATTCACAGTCCAGACATTGGTCGTGAGTTTTTTCTTGCGCATTTCGGAAATGTATTCCTCTTTTTTCTTGAATACATTAAAGTGATAATCAATGCCGTCAAGTCCGGCGGCTGCGATCTCGTCCGGTGTTTTATCTCCATTCAAATACTCCACATGCGCTTTTGGAGCTAGTTGCTTCACTTTTAGGCAGACATCAAAGTCAAATGCGATGTAATCCGTGATCTTTTCGGCTTTCAATTTTTTTACCATTTCAACACATTTGGTAGCCAAAGCCAGAGATCTTTCTTTTCCCATTGAAGATGTCTTGATCTCTAAAATCAACCGCGTTTTCTTCTGTTTCAAACCTGCTTTCAGATAAGCTTCCAAGGTTGGTAACGACTCACCGTTTTCCAGTTTGATCTGAGAAAGCTCCTGCGAATTGGTCTTTTCAATATGGGTACCTTTGATCGAATGATCGTGCAGCACATATAGAACCGAGTCGGCGGACATATGCACGTCAAACTCACTGCCATAGCAACCCAGCTTGATCGCATGTTCCAGCGCACCGATCGAATTTTCCGTGGCGCCGGTATTTTTCCATGCGCCGCGGTGTGCGATGACTTTATTTTTATTTTGGGACATCCCGTCAAAAGCGGTGAGACTTAGCAAACCCGACATAATTACAAGCGCAATTCTTTTCATTTCAAATCATTTTACATTTCTAAAAAAAGCTAATTTCTGCGTTTTTTACCCAAAAAAGCAGATCATGCATATTAAAGCGAAAATTACGGCAACTTTAATTCGTACACGTTAGCCGAATGTTAAGTTTAAAATTATACGGGTGAATGCTTATTAACCCGTATGATGACCAGCTTCGAAGTGGGTGTATTGCTTTTTTTTGCCACACTGTCGATCGGGACAAGTACGTTGGTTTCGGGAAAATATGTTGCAGTACAACCTTCGGGGATTGGATATTCGACCACGGTAAATTTGCGGGCTGCCCGCGCCACTCCATTAAAATCATTATGCAGATCGACGACATCACCATTTTTCAGGTTTCTTTTTACAATGTCATTTACATTCATCAAAATAACCCGGCGTTCGTTGTAAATGCCGCGGTATCGATCATTTAAGCCATAGATCGTTGTGTTAAACTGATCGTGGCTCCGGATCGTCATCATCATCAATTCATCGCTTTCCAATTTGGTAACTTCCGGCCAGGCGATATTGAATTGTGCTTTTTTGGTACGAGTATCAAAATCACCCTCGCGGTTACAATTGGGTAGGTAAAATCCTCCCGGCTGCCTCACGCGCTCGTTATAATCCTGAAAACCAGGGATTGTACGCTCGATATCCGCCCGGATAATGTCGTAATCCAACACGTATTCGTCCCATTGAATTTTGCTTCGCCGGCCTAATGTTGCTTTCGCCAATCGGCAGACAATCTCCGTTTCGCTTAAAAGATATTCCGAAACCGGTGGCAGCACACCCCGCGACATTTGGACCACGCCCATTGAATTTTCACAGGAAACAAACTGGTTTTCGCCATTTCGGATGTCCCTATCACTTCGTCCGAGGCAGGGTAATATGAGCGCTTCTTCACCGTGAACCAAATGACTCCGGCTCGGCTTTGTGGAAACATGGACGGTCAACTTGCATTTAGTCAGCGCCTCAGCTGTGAATTGGGTATCCGGAGTGGCCGAAAGAAAATTGCCGCCCATTGCAAAAAACACTTTGGCTTTGCCTTCATGCATCGCTTTGATCGATTCAACGACATCATACCCATGTTTTCGCGGAGGATCAAACTGAAAGTTGTATTGAATGCTGTTCAGGAATTTTTCAGAAGGTTTTTCGAAAATTCCCATTGTCCGGTCTCCCTGCACATTGCTGTGTCCGCGCACGGGGCAGGTACCCGCGCCCGGCTTTCCGATGCTGCCTTTGAGCAAAAGCAAATTGGCGACTTCTTTGATGGTATCGACTGCATTTTTGTGCTGCGTCAGTCCCATCGCCCAGCAAACGATGATCCGGCTTTTGCTGGCAAGTACATTTGCAGCTTCACTAATTTGCGTTAGAGAAATTCCACAATTTTCAGCCAGTTTCTCAACATTACATTCTTTCAGGTTTTGAATAAAATCGGAATATCCTTCCGTATTTTTTTGAATAAAATCCTGATCGAAAACAGTTCCGGGATTCCGTTCTTCCTTTTCCAAAAGCAGCTTTTCAATGGCTTGGAGCAATGCCATATCCCCATTGATCTTTATTTGCAGGAAAATATCCGTCAGACCGGGTTTAATGCCCAGAACGCCGCCGACAGTTTGCGGGTTATTGAAACCCATTAACCCGGTTTCAGGCAATGGATTTACAGAAATGATCGTTGCACCATTTGCTTTCGCCTTTTGCAATGCAGTGAGCATTCTCGGATGGTTGGTACCCGGATTTTGACCCAAAATCATGATCACCTCGGCTTCATAAAAATCGTCGAGTGTAACCGATCCTTTTCCAATTCCAAGCGATTCGCCCAATGCGACGCCGCTGCTTTCGTGACACATATTACTGCAATCGGGCAGGTTATTGGTGCCAAATTCACGTACAAAAAGCTGATACAAAAATGCGGCTTCGTTGCTCGTACGGCCGGAAGTGTAAAAAATGGCTTCATCCGGTGAACGAAGCCGGTTCAGTTCCAGACCAATTTTATCAAATGCCGCATTCCAGGTAATTGGCTGATAATGGGTTCCGCCGGCCGGTAAAAACATAGGCTGCGCAATGCGTCCTTTTCCGCCAATTTCGTAATCGGAAAGCTTTCCGAGCTCCTGAACGGAATTCTGGGAGAAAAAATCAGCAGTTAATTTTTTCAATGTGGCTTCTTCGGCGACAGCGCGGGCGCCGTTTTCACAGTATTCTGCAATGCCGGAACGCTCGTCGTCGGGATCGGGCCAGGCGCAGCTGGGGCAATCAAAACCCCCTTTTTTATTCAGATTAAACAAAGCTTTCATGCCTCGTTTTACTCCCGCTTCTTCAACGATTTTCTGAAAGCTGGAAACAACGGCCGGAGCGCCAGCCGCAATTTTCTTGATCTCACCTTGCTTCAATCCAGTGAGTTTTTCGGGATTTTCGGCTCCGGGAACGACGGTTGTTGAGTCAGCCATTTTTAGCAGGTTTTATTCGGATTTTCATAGTTGTCAGACTGATCCTCCGACACATTGTCCAGGCATTTAAAATCCTTTTCAATCAGCAGATATAATGAATCGAACTCATTGAGAGGCATTTGATTATCAAACCCTACTACGTTATTATCGGCCCAGTCGACCGCAAAAGTTGCCGGTACCGATAATGTGATCGAGCCATTCAGATAGGAAGCTGAAAGTGATGCTACTTCCGGATCCGATTTCACGATATAGGTAAATGAAGTCGGGCCGAATGAAGTCTGCTCTTTCAGATATCCTTCCTTTGCCAGCTTTTCCACTTCTGTACGGGATAGCCGGTACCTCACCGAATTGCCTTGAATGCGTATTTTCATATTCCTTCTATTCTGTCAAAACCGGTGTAAACATTGAACCGGTCATTTTTTAAAAAACCAATAAGCGTAATGCCGCTTTCCTCAGCCAGTTCCACGGCAAGACTGGATGGTGCACCAATCGCAGCAACGATTTGAATTCCCGCCATGGATGCTTTTTGTATCAACTCAAAACTGGCCCGGCCACTGAGTAAGAGTATGTGAGAAGATAATGGTAAGATGTTGTCCATGAACATATTACCGATCAGTTTATCAAGTGCATTATGACGTCCCACATCTTCGCGGAGTGTAATCAGATTTCCTTTTAAATCAAAAAGCGCGGAGGCGTGCAAGCCGCCGGTATTCTCAAAAACCAGCTGAGATTCCGAGATTTTGTCTTTCAATGTCAGTAAAGTTTCCTTATCAACTCGAACTGTATTTTGATTTTCCGCAAAAACCGAAACCGTCTTGATCGCATCGATACTTGCTTTTCCACAAACGCCGCAGCTGGATGTCGTATAAAAATTACGTTCGAGCGTATTCAGGCCCGGGCTGAAATTGTCAGCTAATGTTACCAGAACGGAGTTTTCTTTTAAAACGGATACTTGAATACTCTCCACCTGATCCGCATTGCGGATGATGCCCTCCGTGAACAAAAAACCGGCCGCCAGTTCCTCATCATTACCAGGTGTGCGCATGGTTACCGAAATGCTTTTCTCCCGAAATTTTCCGGCTTCCAGGTATTTCAGCCGGATTTCGAGCGGTTCTTCTACCGCCAGGTTGTCTTCCAGATCAATCGTTTCCAGAGTACCGACGCGTCTGATCTTTTTTTGAAATACCGCATTAATTTCCATTCTCATGATCATTTTGCCTGGCAAGCAGGTCGCGAACTTTTTTGAAATCCTCCGGCGTGTCTATGCTTGTCACAACGTTTTTCGATTCAGGCCGATACTTTTCTGCACCGACTTTTTGTAAAAAATATTGAAGAGCATAGTCGCCATTCTCATAATTAATACGGAGTATAGGAGCACAATCACTTGAATACCAGGCAAGCAACGGTTCGTATTTATCCGCCTCATTATAGAAAGCAGCAGCCAGCGTATCTCTTTTAATGGAATGCAAAAAAAATGTCAATTCCCGAATTGTTAAAAAAGGATAATCACATCCCGCGACGAGCAGATCGTGGCCAGGATATGTTTGAAAAGCACTCAGGATAGCTGCAATAGGCCCATTGCCTGAAAATTGAGGTAGATCGACGACTCTTTCGTAGTTACCAGATATAGTTCCGGCTTGCCCGGCATTGCAGGAAATGACCACTTTTTCACATAACGGCACTAATGTGTGATGAACATGCTCGTATTGCGGTTTTTCGTAGTAAACCAGTTGACTTTTATCGGTTCCCATTCGCAAGCTTTGACCACCACAAACTACGATTCCGTATACTCCCATTGTTTTTTGAAAACAAAATTGACTACTGCTTGTTAACCGGCATATTTTCAAACAATCAGTCAAATATGCGTAACTTCCTTTTATGGAACAGGGGGATGTCAAAATTTTAAAAAAGAAACCGATCTATCCGGTCAGCCCGGAGCTGAGGAAATACTTGCGGGCCTATCAGCGGGATGCGCGACTGCCTGTGGGCTATAACGAGCTTCTGAATTTCTACGAATCGTTTCCATTGATGGACAAAAACGGCAAGGATACGCTTTGGGAAAGTCCATTGTACCCGCCGCATGAAATGGAAATCCTGCATACCGGATTGAAAAAAGTATATGCCATGCTCAAAGCATCAGGTAACCTCCGCATTGTCGAACATAAGTACATCGACCGGATTGATTACTGCAAGTTTGGAAATTCCAACCCATTCAGGGTCAAAATCGTAAACCGGCTGAATGACATTTACGATTATTTCTATGTCAAAAAAGCGGATGCATCGCGTATTTACGGGCTGGAACTGGAAGAGATTTTTTCCCCGAATCAGGTCAATTACCTGGTTGATGGCGACACGCTGATCGAGGAACACATTGCCGGGATTCCGGGCGATGAATTTGCAAAAACGCGTCTTCGCGAACCTGACTACAACCCTATCCGAATTGCGAAGGAATTTGTGAAGTTTAATGAACGCTGCATGATCACGCTTTTAGGCGATATGCGGTCCTACAATTTCGTCATGCAGATCACCCCCGATTTTGACGATTTCCAGTTCCGGCTACGTGCTATTGATTTTGACCAGCAATTTTATGAGGGGAACGTGAAGGTGTATATGCCCCAGTTTTTCAAGGAAAACAGGCCGTATGTGGAGCTAGCGATGGAATATCTGACGGATAAAACGGTCGTACAGTATCAGCAGGAAGAACAGTCGTCCATTATGTATCAGGCCAGAAGTGAACGTTATCGTTTGAAAGAACTACGGGACGTTTCGATCAAAGACAAAATCTCAACCATTGACAACATTCACGAACTACGCGAGGGACTTTTCAAACATTACGCCGACCCGCATTACCATCATTGCGAAACCATGACGGAGATTATCGAGCTGAATATTAAGAACATTATCAGGCAGGTGATTGCGTGATTACGCCTCACAAATCCTTACCTTTGCGGAACCAAGTGGGCAGTGTTGCCTGTTCCCCAAACTTCAACTTTAATCAATCGGAAGGCATTCAACCTTCGCAGATTCGCAAAATGAGTAAACACGGACGTATTCTGGTCGCCATGAGTGGCGGCATCGACAGCTCACTCGCAGCTGTTATGTTACACGAACAAGGTTATGAGGTCATCGGAATGACGATGAAAACCTGGGATTACGCCAGCAGCGGCGCCAGCAAAAAAGAGACAGGATGCTGTTCGCTGGATTCCATTAACGACGCCCGCAACATCGCGGTCGAATTAGGCTTTCCCCATTATATATTAGACATACGTGCCGAGTTCGGAGATTACGTGATCGACCATTTCACAGGTGAATACCTGGAAGGGCGCACGCCAAATCCATGTGTTTTGTGCAATACCCACATCAAATGGGACGCGCTTTTACGCCGCGCGGACAGGCTGGATTGTGAACACATTGCGACGGGCCATTATGCTAATATGCAATTCCATAATGGAAGGCATTATGTTTCAAAAGGCATCGATAGCTGGAAAGATCAAAGTTATGTGCTTTGGGGAGTCTCGCAGGAAAGTCTGTCACGTACCAAGTTGCCGCTGGGTTATCTGCACAAATCCGAAATCAGGGAAATGGCGCGGGAACGGGGATTTATTGACCTGGTGAATAAAGCAGAAAGTTACGAGATATGCTTTGTGCCTGACAACGACTACCGCGGATTTCTGAAAAGGAGAATTCCTGGCCTTGAAGCCGAGGTGGCAGGCGGAAATTTCGTTTTCGAGGATGGTACCATTGTCGGAAAACACGAAGGTTATCCGTTTTACACGGTTGGTCAACGAAAGGGATTAGGTATCGCGCTGGGCAAACCGGCGTTCGTGACAGAAATCAGAAAAGATACCAATGAAGTTGTTCTAGGTGATCTGCCGGATCTTTTCCGCGACGGAATGCACGTTGGTAAAATCAATCTGCAAAAATATGCATCCATTAAAGGCGCGATGGAAACGGTTACAAAAGTCCGTTACAAACATGATGGGACACCAGCTACGATTGTACAAACCGAGCCGGATAAAATCGTAGCCCGTTTTCACGATGGCGTCAACGGAATTGCTCCCGGGCAGGCGGCTGTTTTTTATGAGGGGGATGACGTCGTAGGCGGGGGCTGGATTTTGAAGAGTTTTCGACAATAAAGAAGACTGTCTTGATTGCCAGGACAGTCTTCTTATATCTTCAGCTTATTACAGCGCCTGAATTGCCCAATTAACTTTGTCGCCTGCTTTTTCACTGGTGATCACATATAGCTGGTCACCTTTTGCGTTGACAAATACATAATGCGGTTCAATTGCTGACAGGTCCGAAGTATTTTTCTTCACTGCTATTTTTCGCAGATAAGTTAGATTAGTGGCGTCATAAACGTACACATATGGAAGTGTCCGGCTTTGAGGAGAGCTATTGTAATCGATTACAGTCGGAAGTAAGTAAAGCCTGTTTGCAGCTGCTGAGTGATCAAGCGAAAGGATTCTTTTCATGTTATCAACCGTATTATTAATGGTGTCTAATCCGATTGTGCCATTATATACCATATCTTGTTCCTGATCGTCCGACAATCTCATCACCGTTTGCCCTTTCAAAAAAACACGCTTACCGTCCTCAGAAAACCAGAGATCACCCTCGACCGGGTAATCCCCATGATACCTGGAATCATACATTGAAGACGCTACGCCTTCGCGAACATTGAATTTGGCGATGTCAGACGGGCCGAGGTTATTGTCTGTCACATACATGAAATTTCCGGCCGGGTGCAGTTTACCTTTTGAACCCGCATAAATAGAGGAACCCAAACTCAACGTTTCTTTACCGGTAGTAAGGTCGAGACAATGAATATTTTCCCACTGATCTCTTTTTGGGAAAACATAAGCCCACTTGTTATTGCCCAGAACAATATCCAGTGCTTCACAAGAAACGTTAAGCGTATTAATTACTTTTTTTGCGCTCAAATCCACGTAGGAAAGATGTGCGTCGAAGCCTACAACCGCAAAATTACCATCGCTGGAAATGGAAACGCTCATTGGAGAAAAGTCGAGAGGGATTTTATCCGTACTGTTCCGGGAGGGCGTGAGGATATTAAGCTGGCTTGGATTCGTCGAAACGTATACCAAAATGTCTTTGACCTTCGAATATTCGGCATCCGTGATCGCAACGTCACGAGGCAGCAGAACTTCGCCGTCAGGCATAACATCCTTTTTTTTTCGGCAGCTGTTAATGGTCATCAGCGCGGTGCCGATGAGGAGGATTGTAAGTAAATAGACGCGCATTAATAGGATCAGAGGACGTTGTAAAAAGTTTTTGTCTTACTTGGAGTCATTTACCGTTGGGAATCCGCTGCCTTACAGCCTCGTAAAGTATGATCGAACTCGCCACAGATACATTCAGCGATTCCACTTGCCCGGTTAATGGGATTTTCGCGCCGCTATCGGCGAGTTGAATAAATTCTTTCGAAATCCCATCTTCTTCCGACCCCATAATGATCACCGTTGGAATGGAAAAATCGATTTCGTAAAGTGATTTTTCTGTTTTTTCTGTACATGCAATGATTTGTAAACCGCTGTTTCTCAGATATTGCAGAGTTTCATACAGATTAGGTTCGCGGCAAATCGGAAGGAAGTTCAATGCGCCTGACGAGGTCTTCATCGCATCTGCATTAATCTGCGCGCCGCCTTTTGTGGGGACAATGATTGCCTGCACACCTGCGCATTCGGCTGTTCTTGCAATCGCTCCGAAGTTGCGTACATCGGTTACCCGGTCCAACAAAAGGAAAAGAGGTGTTTTACCATCTTCATATACCTGCGTCAGCACATTGTGAAGCGGCATATATTGGATAGGCGAAACAAATGCGATGACACCCTGGTGATTTTTTCGCGTAATGCGGTTCAGTTTTTCAACTGGTACCCGCTGCAATGGAACGCCCAGTTCCTTTGCGAGTTTTTCGATTTCGTTAAGTCCGAATTCTCTTTGTACAAAAAGCCTTTCTATCTCTTTTCCCGAACGAAGGGTTTCAATAACAGACTGTGTCCCGAACACCATATCGGCCTGGGACTGTCTTGGGGCGGGTTTTCTTACCGTATACTGCCGTTTCTCCATGCTTCTACTACTGGATACCAGATTGGCTGGTATTCGGCATACCGAACCAGTTCATAATGATCATCCACAAATTGATTGTTTCTTCTGTTAAATGTAAAATTGACGTTTTGGGCATTTCCGCGCTGGTCGTAGGTCCAAACCTCACGGTCTTTGCTTCTCTGAACCTTATCCGGTGGCCCCAAAACAATGTAAATCATGCCTTTATCCGTTTTCCAGCCTTCTTTATAAGTCGTGAAAAGCTGGTTGGCTTCTTCCACACGTCCGTAAAACGAGCGGATCGATTGCTGGGCTAATGGGGCATTCCCATTCATGAGCGTTAACCAGTATTTGTCCAGCGCCTTTTTATAATCTTCCGCTTTTTTAATCTCGTTTATCTCATTGTTTGTACTCATATAAAGCAACGGTCCAAGCAAAAGCTGGGGACGTGTTACTTTTGGGAATCGTTCATTAACAACCAGAATACCAAGTCCTTCTGACTGCGTAGTGTCTGCGAAAACATTGTAAAGTCCTTCTTTGGTAAAATGAAGTGTTTCTCCCGTGCTGATGGTAAAAGTGCTGTCCACTTCCAGCGATTTGGCACCTGCTTTTGAGGCAATGTTCATGGGTGAACCGGCTGGCTCAAAATCATGATTGTAATAAAAAACGTGAAGCTGATCGTTACCTTCGCCGGCTTTCTTTAACGTAAAAGGTTCATTTGTATTGATGTAATGCCGTTGCAGCGGCCGGCTGGACGCCCCGGTGTAAACGCCATAAGTCTGGCTGACATCCAGTTTTTTGAAGCGGACCGTAAGATCATTCAACACCTTTTTTAATGTTCCTACCTGACTGATTTCACTCAAAAGGACGCCATATTCCTTGTTAGGGCTTTTAAGATCATAGGAAACCACAATTTTTTCACCAACCTGCGAAACATTGGAAGAATCCAGCTTTACATTCCCATATCCAAGCCGGTCCCTCGTTCCATAGTCTGAATAAATGACGTAGTTGAGGTTATAGGTCCTGATAAATTCAGAGACAGAAATCGGCTTTTTACCTTTAAATGCATCTACGTAAAGGTAAATTTTGGCCTGCATCGTGTCTTTCAGTAGGTATTTGCTTTGGATCGCAACCAGGGATGGCTCCTCGTTCACCGGTGCAGATTGCGTCTGGGAGGGACGTACCTGCGCTTCCGGAAGTTGTTTCATTGACTTATTGGATGAAGCACAACCGGCGATCAACAAAACAGAAAAAATATAGAGGCAAAAGCTTAAACTTGTTCGCATATACATGGTTTCATCATTTGTCAAATAACGAAGGAACCTCCAAAATTACCCAATAAAACGGTAAGAAAATTTTTATTCTGGTTTCTTGCTGTTCCGGTTCGCGTTTTTGATCTGATCTTCAATAGCATCCCATTGATCATCAGTAACTTCATTAAGGAAATTGAACTGGCCCGCGCTTAACACTTCACCACCATCCAGCGTGATCACTTCTCCCGTCATGTAGGCAGAAAAATCGGACATGAGGTAGGCCGCAAGATTAGCCAGTTCCTGATGATCACCCACGCGTTTTAGCGGAATGCGGTTTTCGAAAGAGAATTTCTTTGAAAGTTCCTCGGGGAAAAGTCTTTCCCACGCGCCTTTGGTTGGGAAGGGCCCGGGAGCGATCGCATTCAGCCTGATCCCGTGATCCGCCCATTCGAATGCCAGCGATTTGGTCATGGCGAGCACCCCGGCTTTGGCCATTGCGGAAGGTACTACCCAGCCCGAGCCCGTCCAGGCATATGTCGTCGAGATATTAAGTACTGTGCCTTTTATGTTTTTATCAATCCAATATTTGCCAAGTGCGAGCGTAAAATAGTAGGTACCACGCAAAACGATATCTACCACCACATCCACTGCTTTGTAGGACAAACGCTCGGTCGGGCTGATGAAATTTCCCGCCGAATTGTTGACCAAACCATCGACCTGCCCGAATTTCTCTATGGTTTTTTGAATAACATTTTCGATCTGGTCGGTTTTACGGACGTCGCATTCTACGCACAATACTTGGCCGCCGGTTAATTCTCTCAGTTCTTCCGCCGTTTTTTCAAGTACTTCGAAGCGACGGCTACAGATCACGATGTTCGCGCCAAGTGTGAGGAAATACGTGGCCATGGATTTTCCCAATCCTGTTCCGCCACCGGTGACAATAATGGTTTTATTTTGCAGCGCATCGTCGCGGAGCATGCCTTGTGTATAAGCCATGTGATGAAATGCTATGATTTAATGAAGAAGCATTTAGTCGATTTCAACTACTGCTGAGCGAGCAGGTACAAGACCGCCATCCGAACGGCGACCCCGTTTTCGACCTGATTTAGGATAATGGAGTGACTTGAGTCGGCGGCATCGGATGAGAGTTCCACGCCTCGGTTAATGGGGCCAGGGTGCATCAATACAATTTCTTTGTCGAGGCTATCGAGCATCTGTTTGTTGATCCCGTAATACAGCGAGTATTCCCGCAATGATGGGAAATATTTGATCTGCTGCCTTTCCAGCTGAATCCGCAAAACATTAGCTACATCGCACCATTGCAAAGCTTCTTTTACATTATGGCCGATTTTTACGCCTAATTCACCAAGATGTTTGGGAATGAGCGTTGAAGGTCCGCAAACCATAACGTCCGCGCCTAATTTTTGCAGACAAAAAATATTGGATAACGCTACTCTGGAATGTGTGATATCTCCGATTATAGCGATTTTTTTACCCGTCAGATCTCCTAATTTCTCGCGCATCGAAAATGCATCCAGCAACGCCTGGGTCGGGTGCTCATGAGTACCATCGCCCGCATTGACCACATTTGCAGGAATTCGGCTTGAAAGGTAATGGGGGGCACCTGGGCTGCTGTGACGCATCACGATCATGTCCACCTTCATCGCCAGGATATTATTGACGGTATCCAGCAACGTCTCGCCTTTTTTTACCGAGCTGCCCGATGCAGAAAAGTTAACAACATCTGCGGACAGCCTTTTTTCTGCTAGCTCAAAAGATAAACGGGTACGGGTGGAATTTTCGAAAAAAACGTTGGCAATGGTAATGTCCCGGAGCGAAGGGACTTTCTTGATCGGCCTGTTAATGACTTCCTTGAACTGAGTCGCAGTATCTAATATGGTTTGAATGTCATTCTCGTTCAGGTTTTTAATTCCAAGTAAGTGCCGAACTGAAAGTTTTGTCATTACCGATATGCTATTGAAAGTTTGGCAAAGATAGTAAGGAAGAGTTCAATGAGGAAATTCAAGTGCTTTTTTACAGCAAACAATTAGTCGGGGAAAAATCATCAGTATGAAAGTTGACTCAATGTGGCGGGCCATCTCCTAATACGAATGAAAAACCTTCGCTTCTAAAACATCGGGATGGCCGCAGGAAAGTTTCAATGGCCGTTAAATAAAATTACTTTTAGCCAGAATATATTTTCTTGATTTGATGGTAGACTTTTTACAGTTTTTACTATTTTTGTTCATACCCGAAAATTAAGATCCGGGTAGTTACAATCACCTACTCTTCCCCTCTATATTGCTGTAAATCAGCAATTTAATTCTAAAAACTTTTTTGTGGTTTCTGATTATCCGGTCTAGCAGATCGATGGGTCCGGTATGTCCGTTGCGTCGCCATATTTTCTATTTTGTACACTAAAAACCAACATATATGCACGTAAAAACTTTTACTCTTTTAATCTTCCTTCACACATCTCTTACTGCGCTCGCTCAGCTTAACGTTAATTTTCCTCCTGCCAGAATGGTATATCAGCGAAACACCTCCGGTAATGCCGTCGTGTTCATCAATGGTACTTACACAGCATCCATTGACAAGATAGAGGCAAGATTGAAAAATCGTGGCGGGGAGCCTGGTAGCGAGGTGGGTTGGACCGAAATGGCCAATGTCAGCGGTAATGTTTTTTCGGGCTCTTTAACTGCTGTGGGTGGCAGGTATGATCTGGAAGTACGTGGGATGAAAAACGGACAACAGGTAGGAAGCAGCGCAACCGTTGAAAAAGTGGGTGTAGGCGAGGTATTTCTGATTGTGGGGCATTCCAATGCGGCTGCCGCCGGAGAATCCATTGATATGCTGGGTGCCGAAAGCGATTTGGTGAATTCCATTAACACCAAAGCCAATCCGCAGCTTTACCAGGATTACCTGACGTTCGGGACCGCAGATTACCTTCCACCTTTGCAGCCAACCAAGTTATGCCAGAGCTGCGGCATCGCTCCGATGGCGGAATATCCCTGGTTATGGTCACGCCTGGGCGATTTGCTGGTTGCTCCCGATGCATTAAATGTTCCCGTGCTTTTTTACAGTGCAGCCTTTGGGGGAAGTAATATGGATGCTACCTACAAGTCAGCCTACAACATTCCTTTTGATCATGGCTTTATTAAATATAGCATTCGAATGCCGTATGCGAATATCCGGAATACGATGAATGCATATGCTCCGCGTACGGGGCTGAGGGCGATCCTTTCCATGCATGGAATAAATGATCTGGATGCCACGGCCGATGAATTCAAATTCAGGAGCCAGATGGTGATCGAGAAAACCAGGGAAGAATCCGGTTACCAGCAGCTGCCCTGGATGATCGCCACGTCCTGTTATAATAACGGAGTTGTTGCAACCATCACCGCAGGTCAGGAGGCGCTGATCAGTACAGTTCCGAATGTATTCAGAGGGGCTGATCTGAATAAGATCCTGAACGATGGCAGGTATGACGGGCTCCATTTCAACGGGTCCGGACAGCAGCAAGCTGCCCAGCGGTGGAGAGATGCGATTTTGGACCCGGTTGTGAACATCAGACAGAATGCACAATCATTTATGGCGAGTGCCCCACCGCTTCCCGGGCCGCCATTACCGGTAACTTTAATACAATTCAGGGGTAAAAAAACTGCCTATGGTCCAAACGAGCTGGAATGGGTCACTTCGTCGGAAAAAAACAACGACTATTTTGAAATACAGAGCAGTACGGATGCTGTTCAGTTTGAGGTGATCGGGAATGTAAAAGGAGTTGGGGACAGCAAGGAAAATGTCACGTATTCCTTTTCTGATGAAACTCCTGCCAAATCGGTTACTTATTACAGACTCAAACAAGTCGATTTCGACGGTACTGAATCTTTATCAAGAATCATAGCAGTTCAGGGTGTACTGGATACTTTCGACGAGTTTGTCTATCCTAATCCGGCACAGCATTACATTGAGATTGCGACAGACAATGGAGAGACGGTTGAGGAACTGACGTTGTTCGATTTAAAAGGAAATACCTTACTGAAGAAAAGCAAATCGGCTCAGGTGGATGTTTCCAAACTTAGCAAAGGAGATTATTTCATACAGTTCAAACTAAGTTCAGGGGCGTCTGTCAGAAAGAAAATAGCCAAAATGTAACTTATCTGCAATTCTTGCACTTAATTTTGACCATCAGTTGTACTTTAATAGGGTTACCAGTTTGGTAACCCTTATTTTTTGGTTTATGGATAAAAATGAAGTGGTAACCCATTTGAAAGCATTGCTCGACGATCGCATGCAGGTTGCGTGGTCGGCAATGGAAGCAGCTCAGGAATCGGCAAATGATCAGGGTAAAAGTTCGATGGGGGATAAATACGAGACTTCGAGATCGATGGGCCAGCTCGACCGGAATATGCACGCACGACAATATGAGCAGATCAGACAGGAAAGGTTGGTTTTGGAAAGGATCAGTATAAATGAAGTGTCGGCGCGCAGTTCCATCGGATCATTGCTGGAAACGACAGCCGGGTGGTTTTTTATCGCCGTCAGCCTGGGAGCTGTCAAAATAAAAGATGAGACCGTGTTGGCAGTCTCATCCTCATCCCCGGTGGGAGCATCTTTATTGGGAAAAGAAGTCGGCAGCAAATTCGAGTTTATGAAGAAACAACACGAAATCCTGCGTCTGACTTAGCCCATATTGTGAAATACGCGCTGGACATCGTCGTCATCCTCGATCTTTTCGATCAGTTTTTCAACTTCTGCAGCTTCTTCTTCGGTAAGAGTTTTAGTGTCATTCGGAATGCGTTCAAAATCCGCCTCCACAATTTCATACCCATTCTCTTCCAGGTAATGCTGCAGATTTCCGAATGCTGAAAATTCACCGTAAATATTGATCAGGTCTGTTTCTTCGTCCAGAAAAACTTCCTCACCGCCCACATCTATCAGTTCAAATTCAAGCTCTTCGAGATCCTTCGCGTTATTTTTGACCTTAAAAATGCATTTCCGGTCGAAAATGAAATCGAGCATCCCCATGGTACCGAGACTACCGCCTAACTTATTGAAATAGCTTCTCACATTGGCCACCGTGCGTGTCGGATTGTCGGTGGTACTTTCCACCAGGATCGCAACACCGTGTGGGCCGTATCCCTCATACACCATTTCTTTATAATCTTCCTGATCCTTCGACGTAGCTCGTTTAATAGCCCGCTCGATGGTGTCTTTTGGCATATTTGCGGCTCTTGCATTCTGAAGAAGCACCCGCAAACGGGCGTTGGTGCTGGGATCAGCGGTTCCGCTTTTTACTGCCAGTACAATGTCTTTCCCGATCCGGGTAAATGTTTTGGCCATTTTATCCCAGCGCTTAAACATTCTGGCCTTTCTATATTCGTAAGCCCTGCCCATACTTATTCTAGATTATTGTTAAGATTGTAAAGTTGATATCTTGCTGTTTGGGTATTGTGCAGCAAATTTATAAAAGACGGTCTAATTCAGGTAAAATAAATTCTCTCAACAATATTGGTCAAATGGAATTGAAACTTGACTGGCATTTTAAAACCTTCGGCGAATTGACGACCGAGGAACTCTATCAGATTCTGCGGCTGAGGAGTGAAGTTTTTGTGGTTGAACAAAGATGTTGCTTTGGCGATATGGATAACAAGGATCAGAAATCGCATCACCTTTCAGGTTATCTCAATGGACGCCTTGTGGCCTTTTCAAGGATTGTTCCGCCCGGCGTATCGTACGAATACCCATCGATCGGGCGTATTGTCGTGGCTGCCGAAGGACGCGGCAAAGGTTTGGGTGTGGAGTTGCTTCATGTATCCATTGAAAAGCTGGAAATGTTATATGGTAAAACCATCATACGGATTGGAGCGCAGCGATATCTTAAAAGATTTTACGAGTCGTTCCACTTCATTCAGTCCAGCGAGATATATCTCGAAGACAATATTGAACACATTGAAATGACCCGGTCGGGTTCAATTTAGCGTTCTGCCCTAGGTGAATGTGCGACTTGACATGCATATCAAAATATTCAAAACCATTCTATGAATGGTGGGGCGGCGATTTGGGGAATGAATTCCCACAACTGCTGATTTAAGAAACATGGGTCAATTGCCTGAATTTTAACAATGATTGGTGTTTAATGAATTATAAGGTGTTTTTACTGGATGAAATAATGATTATGGTAGAATTTTCTCTACAAACAGTAGTAAAACTTTGGTTAAGTATTTGTCCCTTTCAATTTGTTTAATAATTTGGCACAGAATTTTAGTTATTAGTATTCAGTCAAGCAAATTGTTGCCTGGGACTGACGCCCTGTCAGAAACCCAATAACATTTTTGACGAACACTGATAGAGGAGGGTTTACGTGGAATGGCCTACTGTAATGCGGTAGGCCATTTTTTTGTTTCCATCTAATTGGTTCAGTGGACTAAATCGTGTTCATTTGCATTCTCTTCGAACACACCATAGTTCTTACATGACCAAAGTTACCGAGTTTATACGCCAGGCAGAAGGCAAGACCTTATTCTCCATAGAGATTATCCCCCCACTTAAAGGTCAGAATATCAATGAGCTACTAAAATCGATCGAACCTTTAATGGAGTTTAAGCCACCGTTTGTGGATGTAACGTATCACCGGGAAGAACTTATTGACAGAATTGGCGCCGATGGAATGATTGAGCGTATACCCATTCGTAAAAGACCGGGAACAGTCGGGATCTGTGCAAGGTTAATGGAAAGATTTCATGTGGATGCAGTTCCGCATGTGATTTGCGGAGGTTTTACAAAGGATGAAACTGAAGATGTTTTAATCGATCTGCATTATCTAGGCATTGATAATGTACTGGTACTCCGTGGCGACCCTGAAAAATCGGCGGGAGTTTTTAAACCTAAAAATGGCGGCCATACTTATGCTTCGGAACTGGTAACACAAGTTTCCAATATGAACAAAGGTGTATTCCTGAACGCGGAGACCGAAATGTACCCGACTAATTTCTGCATCGGAGTGGCTGGTTATCCTGAAAAGCATTTCGACGCGACAGATTTCAACACAGATTATGAATACTTGCGCCGCAAAGTGGAATTGGGGGCAAATTACATTGTTACCCAAATGTTTTTCGACAATGAAAAGTATTTTCGTTTTGTGGAAAGATGCCGCGCGGAAGGAATTACAGTGCCAATTATCCCGGGACTGAAACCACTGTCTACCCGAAAACAACTCACCGTTTTAGCGCAGATCTTTCATCTCGAATTTCCAGCCGATCTTGTGAAAGAAGTGGAAAAATGTGCTTCCGATAAAGACGTACGTCAGGTAGGGGTGGAGTGGGGTGTGCAGCAATGTAAGGAACTGATCGCATACGGCGTCCCGGTTCTGCATTTTTATACAATGGGGAAGTCGGATAACGTTGCGCAGATTGCGAGCCAGGTATTCTAACGAACAACCTCGTGACAAACTGCGGTACCGTTGGCACTTACCATAAGCATCGAGCCGCCAATGGTTTCCAGGTCGATATCGACACCAATTACTGCATTAGCCCCCAAACGTTGCGCCTGGTCCATCATTTCGCGGATTGCGATCGACTTCGCCTCGCGTAGCGCCTGCTCGTAGGCACCGGACCTCCCACCAACCACATCCCGGATTCCCGAAAGAAAGTCTTTGACGATATTGGCACCGATGATGGCCTCTCCATTGACCAGTCCAATGTACTTGGTGATTTTTGTACCCTCAATGTTAGGTGTAGTAGTAACAAGCATAATGTCGGATTTGGATGGTGTAAATTTCGGTGATGAATTTATTTTATTTGAAAAAGCCAGCCTTAAAATAATTGTTTAGCGGCAAAGAAGCCCAAAATCCCGGTGAATTTTCCTTGTGACAATGGGATCAATAATCGTTAGTTTTGTTTTTTTACAAATTCACGATAAAAATTCAGAATGGAACAATCAGTTGAAGTAATTAACCATATTATTCGAAACAGACGCAGTATTTTCCCCCCAAGTTATATCGATAAGGAAATTCCAAACGAAATTATATCCAATATCCTCGAAAACGCCAATTACGCTCCGACACATAAGCTCACAGAACCCTGGCGTTTCATTGTTTTCAGAGGCGAAAGTCTTAAACACCTGGCCGGTTTCTTTTCCGAGCGGTACCGTACGCAAACCGCGCCAGAGTCATTTTCCCAGGCACGTTACGATGCAGCCGGAGAAAAAGTGCTCAAATCAAACTGTGTGATCATTATTAACGCAGAATTACATCCGGAGAAGCTTCCTGAATGGGAGGAAACGGCTTCAGTGGCCTGCGCAGTACAGAACATGTGGCTTACCGCAACGGCCTATGGAATCGGGTCGTATTGGAGCAGCCCGGGTGTTTTGAAAGAACTGGGGGCTTTTCTCGACCTGCCTGAAAATCAAAAATGTCTCGGTTTGTTCTTCATGAGCTATCACGATGCGCCCGAAGCTCCGGCCCGCCGCACCAGCATTCAAGAAAAAGTTACCTGGGCCTGAGATGAACAAAAAGAACGTTACCCTCCGCACCGGATCTGTATCCAAAACCTATGGTGCCAATCCGGTGCTAAGCAATATAGATCTGCAGTTAAATGCAGGTGAATGGCTGGGTATACTGGGAGAAAGTGGTTCTGGGAAAAGTACGTTGCTGCGCATTCTGGGGCGATTTGTCGATGCGGATGAAGGTAATGTTTTTTTTAAAGAAGAGATATTGAAGCCGGTTAGCGGCGAATTGATTCCTGGTCATGAGTCTATCCGGCTCATTCACCAGGAATTCGAGCTTTTTCCAAATCAGACCGTCGAGGAAAATATCGCGTATTCACTGCGATTTTACGATGCAGATTACAAACGTGAAAAGGTTGCCGAGTTGCTTTCGACTGCTGGATTGGAATATGTTAAAAATCAGAAGGCCAAGTTGTTATCAGGAGGTGAAAAGCAAAGAACGGCCATCGCAAAAGCATTAGCAGAGCAGCCCGACGTACTGCTTCTCGATGAACCTTTTGCGCATCTTGATAATCATAACCGGAGAGTTTTGGGGGACGCCATTGAAGCATTGCGGAAACAGCAGAAAATGAGCTGCATTTTTGTAACTCACGAATCGGCTGATGCACTGGCCTGGTCCGACCGCATCGCGATTCTTCGGAATGGACACATTATCCAGATCGGAATCCCGCAGGAAGTTTATAATCAGCCCATTAACAGCTATGTTGCAGAACTGACCGGTGATATCAACTGGGTCGAAAGGGGTAAGGATAAAAAAGCCTGCTTCATCAGACCTGAAAAAATAAAACCCACCAAGCATCCTGAAAAAAGTAAATGGCAGGGTCAGGTGGAAGCAATCCGGTTTCATGGAAATCATTGGGAGATACGTTGTGCAAACGGTAAAGAGCAACTGTCCTTTTACCGCAACAAGCTCGATTTGGAGATTGGGCAGCAGGTTTTCCTGACCTACGCTGCGAAGGATCTTCGAAGCATTTAACCCATTAAAGACTAAACCAGAAGGAAATCTTCACCGCAAACGGCGTCACATTGGGATTATTGAGGTAAGTCAGCCTGTGCACAAAGTCAATTCTGCCGGCTTTGAAAATATTATCAATCCCATAACCTACTTCCAGATATGGTCTGTCTTTCAGCCTGCTGAACGTTTGGATTTCGCTGCCTGTTTCGTCTGTCGTTTTTGTCAATGCCAGATTTGCCTCACTGACACTTCCATAAAACATTTTACCGGTCGCCAGCATTCTCAATTTGAGTTTGCGGATAGCAGGGATCCGGTTGAGAAGAAAACCTTCGAAGTTATGCTCCATTCTCAACGCAATGTACCTGTCGCTGATGAACTCAAAATACCGCATCAGATTGAAAGCATTATCCACATAAAAGAGCGATTCATTTCCAAGTGGCGTGTATAACAAAGGGTAGGGAAGGGTCGAAGGAATGTAGCCAAATGTCACATTGTAGTAAGTCCGGCCGATAACACCTGTACGGAAACTTTGCTTGACATTAAAAGATAACTTTTGATAATTGAAATCTCCGCCTAGTAAATGCTTGACTCCCAGCGTATAGCGAAAAGTAAAAGCCGGAGAGTTTCCATTACCCATACTAATGCGCTCATTATCGTTTTGCAAAAAAGTCTCTTTGTTTGCAAGCCTGGTTTCGAGATTGATTTCGGTGATATCAAATGAACTTTTGACAGGTGAATCGGCCCCGGCCGAAGGATTTGTGCGATAAGTAAACGGGAAAAGCGGAATGAAATTCCGGTGTCTGATCTGCACGCTGCCGGTTAAACCTTTCACCAGTTCCCGTTTAAAATACGCGGAAATGTCTTCCTGCCAGTAAGGTCGCCGAAATGCCCCAAATCTCGAAAATGCGCCAAAAAGGGTATTAGGCCCGATGGTTTCTGCGGAGACGCCAAGTCTTTCCAAATCCTTCGAGTAGGAAATGCCAGCCATTGTCCAGGGTTTGCGGTCGATGATATAATCCATTCCAGCCCCGTATTTAAATTCCCCATCTTTCGTACCATAGGCCCCGTAGCCGCTGAAAATCCATTTTCTGCTGAAACCCGGATCTGTTCGGAACCCAAGCCGTACCCGGTGCCCCTCGACTTTATTATTGGCATACAAAAAAAGGTACGGGCCGATATCAATGTTCCATTTGTCAATTTTCTTATATCCATTCACCAGGATGTTGAGGATCTCGGTGTAGGTTTTGACAACTGGCAAAACTTTCAGCGAATCAACCAATTGGAAGCTTAGCTGCTCTGTGGCACTTAATGCTTCCGGCCGACTTTTAGCCCAAAAAGTAGAATCAGAATCTTTGTAATTCTCTTTCAGTTCAATGGCCGAATCGTAAAACTTGGGGTCGCGGGGATTGTTAATCTTGTATTTCGAATTAGCCGAGTAAAATTTCAGCAGCATTCCAGCCGTTTGCTTCGTCGGTTCGTCTACATCGATGAGTACCCTGGTTTTCAATGGAATCCAGGTTTTTTCATCCGTAAACAGCTCGTAAGATTGCTGGATCTTGATCTTTTCGATGAAATTGAGATTCGCTTTTTTGCCAACATTCACATCCATTTGCGTCAACGCAAAGGTTTCGCCATCCACCCAAAACGAGCCTGTAAATGCAAGATCCTGTTCCTGCCGCGGCTCGAATTCAATGTGATAATCATAGCTTGAACCATTTGAAACACTGTCGGCCAGATAATATTCATAATACAATTTCCAGCTATCCGAGATCGGCGAGACGAAATCCTTTTCGAGGATATTCAGCCAGTTATTGTAAAAATTGTATTGCTGAAATGAAGAACCGATAAGCTGGGAAACAAGACTACCATCCGTAAGTCCCACGCCCGAAACCTTCGTTTTGTTGATGATCTCTTTTTTCTTTTTCGGGTTTTTACGATAATACACATCTGAGACCGATTCGGAAATGAAAATCGGGATAATGGTCTCTCCATTCTCGCCTTTCACCTCGTCGTACTTGTCGACAATGTGGGTCATTTTTTTGACCGATTTCCTGTTCCGGAATTTTTCGGAAAGGTTATCAATGTCAATCTGGATCTTGTTATAGCTCTGATATTCATAGGCTTCCAGATCATCCGCATTGTTCCGTTTCTTATTCGCGACGATTTTTCGAATGATAGCCCACGCCGGATTTTCCCCGGCAAATATCTTTACTTCTTTCAGCTGGGTTGTGCCCGGAGTAAGTTGAATATCAATCGTTTGCTCGGCAAGATTAGGGACAATTGCTTTCGCGCGGCTCTCGTAGCCGACGTAAGTAACCTGAATGGAGTCGGCCGGCGGTGTGAAAGTAAGCTGGTAAAAGCCGTCAAAGTTGGTGTTGGTTCCTGAAACAGTGGCCTTGATCCCAATGTTCGCGAACGGAATGGGATCACCTGTGGAGGCATCCGTTACCTTTCCTTTTATGATGTATGAAGTCTGGGCGAAAGAAGAAACGCTGGTTATTAATGCAACTAAAAGTAAATATAATGTGATCGATTTTGAGCGTGATCCTGGAACCGATGTCGCTGACGTAAATTTCCTTCCATTCCCTTTTTTCATTTTTTCTTAATCTCATTATTGGAAGTCACGTCGGCAGGCGGGCGAAGGATGTGAACATCCAGTACCGCTTTGGGCCGGGCAAGATATTCTCTGATCAAAGTCCGAAGGGAGTATCCGTCAGGGACATCTTGTGCGGCAAATGATATTGCTTCAATATCCTCATTATGTGCTATATATAGTGCGCGTGCATTGTGAAAGTTCTGCGAGATAATCGTAAAATTCGTCTGATTGAAAACCTCCTTGCATCGGATGATCGAATCGAATGTCCTGAAACCGGCGTAATCCAGTGTCATCACATTTTCAGGGATTCCAAGGTTCAACAATGCGCGCTGCATGTCCAGCGGTTCATTATAATACTGGGAATCGTTGTTCCCACTTAATATAATGTACTTGATCTTCCCTTCTTTAAAAAGCCTTGCCGTGGCTTCCATGCGGTACTTAAAAAAAAGATTTTCTTTCCCTTTTTCAGATTTGCGGCTCGTGCCTAACACCAGCGCAACGTCATTCGACGGTAAGCTTTCGATTGAAAAGTAGTTATACTGGCGGGTACAATATACGACCCAAAGGTTGCAGAGCAGGATGAAAACCATGCAGACAAAAAGCAACGCCAATATGATTTTGATCAACTTTTTCAATTCTGTACTCCGGTTTTCCTGCTATAACTTTTCGTTTTAGTTCATATTTCCGTTCTGCGTACTTCATAGCTTTTGTTTCCGGACTGTACGCAGAATGCAGTGCCTTCTGTTGCTCGTTTTTTAAATAAAAATCCCTACTCAAACAATCCTAACTGACTTTTCGAAGAATCGGGCCCCTTTTTATTATCCTTTTTTTGTTTGGAAGATGCTTTTTCTTCGCCGTCTTCTTCATCAGGTTCCTCATTCATATTTTCTTCCGGTGTTGCCTCAGTTAAGATAACAGTATTTTCCGTCAAAGTGTCCGCGGAAGTTTCTTCCGAATGGTCAGTTACCGTTTCGGTTTCTACGCCGGTCTCGTTTTCGTCACTGGTTGGCTCAGGTAATTCTTCCACAGGATCGGGAACGGGTGCGAGCCAGCGCACATCTTTAAACTTATCATTCGGAAGCTTATTACCCATAGCCCGCCAGCCCCGGATGTCTACCATTTCTTCAATGATATACTCGATGCTCGTTTGCTCTTTTTGCGCTGTTTTTGGGTAAACAATTTCGAGGCGCGGACGTTTGTCTGTGCTGGCAAGCAGCAGCTTACTGTTTTTTACATCGCTTATAAACAAGAATTTCTTGTCCAGAGAAGATGTCTCGATATTAAAACGTTTAATGAAATGCTGTTTCTGTCCATTGTCAAAATACAATGCGGTAAGAACAAGTGTCGGGTCAAACTTCCTGACCAGCAACACTTCATTCGATTCATAATGATTGGTAAGATCAAAATTCGTGAGTTCGTAGCTACCCTCTTTGTAGATCACCAGAATGCTGTCGGACGGACCGAAATTGCCGAGATACTCTCCTCGCTCGTCGCGGTTCAATCGCCCGATGATCGGGTCGAACCACATATCCACACCTCCGAGCGTGGACCGTCCGGCTTGTTTCATCGTAATTTTCCGGACCGGATATTTGGTCAGGATATTGCCCATTGCACTCCGGTTTTTAATCAGCAGATCCGCAAAATTGAAATCGAACTGCTTCACCTTGGCTTTGCTTTGGGCGGTTAGGTTTACGGTAATGATTTCCGCCTCCCCATTTTCATTTGGGGTAAAATAGGTGATTTTAGATTTCGGGGTTCCCTGGGTCAGATCATATTCGCGGTCGCGGGTGACTGCGGTGATCTGGCATCTTTTAATGTAGGATACTCCTGTTTTCCCGTCGAGATAAACCAGGTTATAGACTTTACGTTCATCGTTTTTGAGGAAAACGGCACAATGGATAATGTCTTTTCCTACGAAAACTTTTTCCTGCACTTTGGTTACCAGGCATTTACCGTCGGCTTTGAAAACAATAATGTCATCGATGTCGGAACAATCCATCACGAATTCATCTTTTTTCAAACCATAACCAATAAATCCTTCCGCACGGTTTACGTATAATTTCTGATTGTTGGCAGCTACGATATTTGCCGATATCTGGTTGAATGCGCGGATCTCAGTTCTGCGGCTTCGTCCTTTTCCGTATTTCTTTAGAAGATCTTTATAATAATCAATCGCGAAGCGGGTGATGTTGGCAAGATTATCTTCCGTTTCGGTCAATTCATCCTGCCATTTGCGCATCTGCTCGTCGGCTTTGAAACCGTCGTATTTCGAGATACGTTTGATCCTGATCTCAGTCAGTTCGACAATATCATCATCTGTGATTTCTCGGTAAAACAGGGATTTATATGGTTCCAGGCCTTTATCAATCGTGCGGATCACGGCTTCAAACGTTTCGCATTCCTCGATGTCGCGGTAAATGCGGTTTTCGATGAAGATCTTTTCAAGAGATCCGTAAAGGATTTTTTCAAGTAATGCCAGCCTTTTTATTTCCAGTTCACGTTGGAGTAAATGAACTGTTTGCTGGGTATTGTATTTTAAAATATCTGTAACACCCACAAAGTGAGGCTTGTCGGCGATAATGATACACGCATTGGGCGAAATGGATACTTCACATTCCGTGAATGCATACAAGGCATCCATGGTAATATCCGGCGAAACGCCCGGCGCGAGGTGCACCTGGATCTCCACTTCCGCAGCCGTATTATCAACAACTTTTTTGATCTTGATCTTTCCACCATCGTTGGCTTTGATAATGGAATCGATCAGTGAAGTGGTGGTGGTGCCAAACGGAATGTCGCGGATCACCAGCATTTTCTTATCCTCTTCCTCAATCCTGGCACGAACCCGTACCTTTCCGCCACGATGCCCGTCATTATAATTGGAAACATCGACTTGGCCGCCAGTGAGGAAGTCCGGGAAGATGGTGATGTCTTTTCCCTGCAAAATACTGATGGAGGCTTCGATCAGCTCGCAGAAGTTATGGGGAAGGATTTTAGTGGACAAGCCAACAGCAATCCCCTCCACGCCCAATGAAAGCAATAATGGGAATTTGACCGGCAATGTTACCGGCTCGCGTTTACGGCCGTCATACGATAGCTGCCATTCGGTGGTATCGTCATTGAAAACAATTTCTTTGGCGAAACGGGATAACCTTACTTCAATATAACGCGCGGCAGCGGCACTGTCACCGGTGCGGATGTCGCCCCAGTTTCCCTGGGTATCAAACAAAAGTTCTTTTTGACCAACATTAACAATGGCATCGTAAATGGAGGCATCCCCGTGCGGGTGATACTGCATCGACGAACCGACGACGTTTGCCACCTTATTGAAACGCCCGTCATCCATTTCATTCAATGCGTGCATAATCCGCCGCTGAACGGGTTTCAAGCCGTCTTCAACTGCGGGAACAGCACGTTCCAGAATTACATAAGAAGCATAATCGAGAAACCAGTTTTCATATAAGCCCGATATGGGCAGTTTATCATGCAATCCGCTATCTTCTACGTCAGGCGTAGCTCCGTTTTCGTCCATAAATGAAGGAGGAACCAGGTTTTAAATACTCAGTAAAATTATGGCATCCATCTCGCCGGGTTTCGCGGAAGAACTGATCCGTTCCGAAGAGCGGAAAAGGGCGAAAACGACCGGAAGATGTGTTTGATTTACCTGCTAATATAGCAATTAAAGCGATAAAATTTAGTTTTCCGGTTCAGCTCCCGGGGCATTCAGTACAGTCAGAAGCTCACTGATCATCATCGCCGTGGCGCCCCAGATTTTGTACCCCTGTACCATATAGTGTGGCGCATGTACCTGTTCGCCACGCACTTGTATGTCGCTCGATCCGATGATATCCGAGTCGGAAATATCTTCCAGTTTGATCTCGAAAATTTCTTCTACCTCGCGGGGATCGGGATAATAGTCGGGTCGGTAGGGCATGGCGGCGATGACCGGCAAAACATAAAAATTACTTGCGGGAATAAACAGTTCGGTGAGGCATCCGAGGATCTTCACGTCATTAAGCCGCAATCCGATTTCTTCCTGTGCTTCCCGCAATGCGGTTTGGACAAGGTCTTTATCGGTGAGTTCGTATCGACCCCCCGGAAACGCTACCTGACCCGAATGCACGCCGTCGTAGGCGGGGCGAAGGATCAGGGGAAAATAGATTTCGTTTTTGTGTGGATAAAATAAAATGAGGATCGCGCTTTTACGGGTCCTCGCATTTGGTTTGAAAGTAAGGCGCAGCCGGGAAGAAGCTTGCATAACCTGGTGCGCCGACTCGCCAGGAAGCGGGAATGTGAGTTTTTTAGTCAGTTGTTCTGTAAATGTTGAGAAGAATTCTAGTGTGGCCATACAAGGCATGAATTAAGATCAGTTGAGTTTTGGTGGACTGCCGCATTTAATCCAAGTTACACAAATATAACAATTACCATTTCTATTGCTGAGTTATTGCATCAGGCTGGTGCATACAACTTTGCCAGTTGCTCCGCGCATCTTTCGCCATCCATCGCGGCGGACATGATGCCTCCCGCATACCCTGCGCCTTCCCCGCACGGAAACAGGCCTTTAACCTCCGGATGTTCACAGCTTTCACGTTCTCTTGGAATGCGGACGGGGGAGGAAGTGCGGCTCTCTACACCGATCAATTGCGCGTCGGCGGATAAGTATCCTTTCATTTTTTTACCAAAATCCGAAAGTGCTTCTTTTAATGGATAGGCAATGTTTTCCGGCAGAACTTCATATAAATCAACGGCATGCAAACCCGGCTGATAAGATGTATCCCGCAACTGCGCAGACATTTTACCTTTCACAAAATCAGTGGCGAGCTGGGCCGGAGCAGTTTGAGTGGATCCGGCCAGCCGGCACGCTGCCTGCTCCATTTCCTGCTGATAATGCAAGCCCGCGAGCGGTCCGAACTCTTTATATGCTTCCAGATCAGCCTCTTCCACAGACACGACAATGCCCGAATTCGCATACGGTGAATCCCGGCGAGAAGGTGACATTCCATTCACGACCACTTCCCCCGAAGCTGTCGCTGCCGGAACAATAAAGCCGCCCGGGCACATGCAAAACGAAAAAACACCCCGCTGAATGCCTTTGTAACGGGTTTGGGTAACAAGACTGTACGATGCTGCCGGCAGATATGGGCCACGGTCCGTTTCGCAGTGATACTGGATTTTGTCGATCGTATTTTGCGGATGCTCAATGCGTACACCCATCGCAAATGACTTCCTCTCGATCCGGATATTTTTTGCAAAAAGCATTTCGTAAATATCCCGCGCCGAATGTCCGGTGGCGAGGATTACGCCAATGCCAATATGTTCTTTACCATCATGGGTAACAACTCCTTTGATCATATTCTGATTAATAATGAGGTCTATTACTTTGGTATCGAAATGGATTTCGCCCCCTGCCTTCAAAATACTCTCACGCATTTGAGAGACGACAACCGGTAGTTTATTGGTGCCGATATGCGGGTGGGCGTCGATCAGGATCTGTTCGCTTGCGCCGTGGTTCACGAAGATTTCCAGTACGCGCCGGATATCGCCCCGTTTGTTTGAACGGGTATAAAGCTTGCCATCTGAATAAGTTCCCGCGCCACCTTCGCCAAAACAGTAATTGGATTCCGGATTTACTTCATGATCCTTATTAATAGCCGCGAGATCACGACGTCTCGCCCGCACATCTTTGCCTCTTTCGAAGATCACAGGTTTGATACCCAGCTCAATAAGCCGGAGTGCGGCGAACATCCCAGCCGGGCCGCAGCCTATAATGATCGCCTGCGGATGGTTTTGTACCTGACCATATTTGAACTGGTAGCTGATCAGTGATGCAGGAATTTCACGCACATACACTTCGACCTGTACATTTACCTTGATCTGCCGGCTCCGGGCATCAATCGATTGTCGTGTTTTGCGGATAAAGACGTCGTCAACGTCGCGCAAACGGAGTTTTTTAATGATATGCTGACGAAATTGTTCGTCGTCCAGCGCCACTTCCGGCGCGAGGGTAAGTTGAAGCGTATGTTGCATTGGAAAGGGATTTATCCTTTAATGCTGCAAAGTTAAGGAGAGTTTCCATTCAATGAGGGTAACATTCCGGGGACTTTCACTTTGATAGGAAGTTACCGGATCCCTATCTGACTTGTAATATGGCATTGAACAGACGAAAATTTCTCAGCACATTAGCAGTTTCAAGCGGGGTCGCTTTTCTGCCGGAATCAGAATTTGCGCCAGCGCATTTGACCCAATATCCGGTTTCCTGCAATCAATATTCGTGGATTACTTTTTACGCCAGGGAAGGCCGGGAATGGGGAGCGGATTTGGATGTTTCGCTTGGTGAGTTTGCTTCAACAGGCATTAAAGCATATGAACCTGCATTCAACAATGCGGCCGAGGTGACTAAACTGCTTCCTTATCTGAAAAAATATAAGCTGGTAATGCCATCGGTTTATGTGAATAGTACATTACATCATGCAGAGGAAAGTGCTAAATCCATTAAATCTGTTTTGGAAATCGCCGACGCATTAAAACCGGCTGATACAAAAATTATCGTCACCAATCCTAACCCGATCAAATGGGGTAGCGACCAGAATAAGTCGGACGATGAACTTGCCGAACAAGCTAAAAACCTGGACAAGCTTGGGGCCGAGCTGAAAAAGAAAGGCATTACCCTCGCATACCACACGCATGATGTGGAGTTGCGGGCCGCTGCACGGGAATTTCATCACATGCTGCTGGCTACAAAACCTGAAAATGTGTCGCTTTGTCTGGATGTGCATTGGGTTTACCGCGGCTCGGGGAATTCACAGGTCGCTTTATTTGACATCGTGAAGTTGTATGGCAAACGCATTGTCGAGCTGCATATCAGACAATCGAAAGGTGGTATCTGGCAGGAAACATTTTCTGAAGGAGATATCGATTATATAAGGTTGGCCAAATCACTCAACGAGCTCAATGTGAAGCCACATCTGGTTTTAGAGCAATGCCTTGAAAAAACGTCACCGAAAACAATAAATGCCGTTCAAGCACACATTATCGACATGAAATATGTCTCTAGTGTATTTGGTGTTTAACTGGAGCGTTAATGGGTAAATTAGAAAAGCTGATTACAAAGCTTTTGTCAGGATCGGCTGACAATAATTTCCGATTTGAAGATTTAAGATCGGTGTTGTTATCACTTGGTTTTACAGAAAAAACAACAGCTGGCAGCCATCGAATTTTTTATATGGCAAATGTTTTGGAAATTGTAAATATCCAACCCGATGGAAACAAAGCAAAGCCATATCAGGTTAAACAAGTGAGATCGATTATTTTGAAATATAGTCTTGTCAGTTATGAATAGTAAGTACGAAATAATTATGTATTGGAGCGAGGATGATAATCGGTTTATCGTCGAAGTTCCCGAATTGCCGGGTTGTGTAGCCGATGGATCTACCAGAGGCGAAGCTTTGGCAAATGCGCAAATCGTGATCGATCAGTGGATTGAGACGGCGAAAGAATTAGGAAGAGAGATTCCGCGGGCAAAAGGCAAATTAGCGTACGCCTGATTCCACTTCCTTTTGCAAATCCTTACTTGTCTTTCGCGATCCATCCGGCGACCAGCCGGGTGCTTTGAAAAGGTATTTCAATTTCGTTTTGAAGTCAGTTGGCTGACGAAAATCCTTTCCGATCTCTTTCCATTCGTGAAAAACCGTGTTTGCCAGCGTTTCGGACACAACCGATTTTGTTAAGCCATATCTGGGTGGTACAGCAGGTAGTTCTTCCTGAAAAGTCCCGAAAACACGGTCCCAGACAATCAAACACATCCCCATATTTTTATCCAGGTACTGCACATTGCTGGCGTGGTGAACGCGGTGGTGCGACGGTGTAACAAAAATGTATTCAAGCCAGCCCAGCTTGTTCACATATTCGGTGTGGACGATGATGCCGTAAATCTGTGTAAGTGAATACATGACGATGATATCAGCCGGATCGAAGCCGATCAGCGCCAATGGAATAAAATAGATAAAACGGTACAAAGGCTGAAAAACAGAAGAACGGAACCCGGTAGTTAAATTGAAATGCTCCGACGAATGGTGCGTCACATGAACCGCCCAGAAAAGCCGGCAATGGTGATCCACATAATGCAAAGTATAAAAAGCAAGGTCTTCGAGCAGGAAAAGCAAAGCCCAATATACATATGGGTTTTGTATAGGAGATACCAACGCAAAATTGTAAAACCAGATCAAAACCCCCACGTAAACAGCCCTGAAAAGCAGATCCACACCGCCATTTATGAGCATTAACAATGCGTTGGTAAGACTGTCTTTGAAAGAATAGGAACGGCGGATAGAATGCTCCGGATGCGGTTGACGATAAGTCAGGAATATTTCCAGGACAATGAGAATTACATAAAACGGGGTGGATAGTTTTAGTAAAAGATCCTCAAAGTCATAGGTGCCAGGCATAATCGTATCTACAAATAAGGTGTAAATATAGTTGGGTGTATAATCATAAAATTTGACAGCTTAAATTCTAAGAATTTTTTAATCTGCGAATTTCTCTTGTCAACATACAGACAGTTATACCCAGTAAAACCCCTATCAATGAATGATCCTTCTCAATGCTTTTCTCAGTTCTTCATTCTTGTGCCTTTTCTGAAGAATAATGGGCGCAGCAATGCGTTCCCGGCAATCGAACAGCGAGCAACGCTCACACGTCTGGTTCACATCTCTTGAATGCAGATTCGGATCGTCCAGAAATGCCAGTTTTTCTTTGGTCGCATCGTCGAGGTAAATGCCCATGGATACACTTACATTTAGATTGGGCGTGGGGGACATTTGTTGCGCGAAACTGATCACGAGGTACTGGTCCTGGGTATCGATATAGGTTGATTTCTGTGCTTTACAGAGAATGCCGGGTTGTCCTTTTTGCTGAATAACCTCAGCCAGATCATTTAAAATGGTGAGCGCGACCCACCTTCTGCAATAATGTTCGTCTTTCACAGTATGCGGATAATGCTTTCTGGAAATGTGCATTTCCTTCGTCATATCAAATACATTTTGCCCCACGAAGTTATTGAACCTCGAAAAAAAGATTTGGTTGATCCCAAAATAGCGTGGAAGTACATTACTCAGCCGGTAGCAAAACGATTCGGGTGTAGTGTTGAAATCGTGAATCAGTTGGATCAGCTTTTCCGGTTGCCAGGTTTTTTGTGCAAAAAACTCTGTAATGGCTGGAACGAGCAAACTTCTTTTAATAATGATCGCACTGGCGAAATACGATGCTTTGAAATTGTTCAGAAGTTGCTCAAACGATTCTGCTTCCACCAATGCAGTGGTATGCAGCCTGTTTTTGAGGTTTAAATACAGGTAACCGATTTCTCTGCCATAAACAAATGCACGCTGCACGGAAGATAAATGCGTGTTGATCAGTAACCGGTTTCCCAAAGGGTTCGTGATGGTCAGCGATCTTACAGTAGAAAACTCGGGGTTAACCCGCTCGTTGATCGGGTCGATCGTGTAATTGAATTTGGTTTTAAGTATTTCAGCCAGATAAGTTTCGTCAAGTAACCGCCCGGCCTCCACATGGCTTTCTTCCAAAAATCGCTCCGCTTCCAGCTCAATGTCCTCGAAATAATTATCATGCATTTCCTGATAAGTCCGCAGGGCTGAAAAATAGAATTTCTCAATGGACATATTATAATTTCGCGCAATCTCGATCAGTGTCCCTACAAACGCGCTGATCTTCATCGGGGCATCCGAAAGTATTTCTAATAAATTGGCGGGATCTATTCCGAAAAGCTCTAATGGAAGTTCTGTAAGTACATTTGAGCTGAGCAGATCTGAGATCGGTTCGAGTCGCTTGCTTAGTTTGAGCGATACCAGCGTATCGTAATCGACATCCATCGCGCGGGACAATGCGAGGATCTTGTCGGATTTGGGATATTTTTTCCCTTTTTCAATTTCGTTGATATAAGAAATCGAAAGCCCCGACTTCTGGGAAAGCTCACTGAGAGACATCCCTTTGTCAAGCCGGAGTTGTTTAAGCTTTAATCCGAATACCAGTCTTACGTTATCTGTATTTATCGCCACTTTGCTGAATGAATGAAGCCCGGAAAGGGTAGGGTTTACCTTACGGGAAATTAGTCAAAGAAACACAAAAGTAGAAATCGCCGCCGGGAAGCCCGAAACTACGAAAATAAAAAACGGAATCTGTCGATTGACAAACTCCGTTTCTCACTGCCAGGCTGAATTTCTTAAAGAATCGAGAATCCTAAAGTTGCCTGGAACAGATTACCTTTTTTACCAAACTGTGATGCTGTGGTCGCATTGTTGAAATTGACATCAACCAGTTCCGTGAAATTTCCTTCATAGCGAACGTCCAGCGCCAGCCTTCCGAAATCAAACCCAACTCCTGCCTGATAACCATAGGCAATGCGGTTTTTGAATTCCGCACCGGAATTGCTGCCTGTGATTACGTCAAATGAATCGCCCAGTTTGCCATTGCTGGTCAATCGGTAAGAAGCCATCGGTCCTACGTTAATCCTGAAAAACTTGGCAACCCGCACACCAAACAACACGGGCACATCGAAGTTGGAAAAACGAACGTCTACTTTTCCGTCAGAATTCTGGACACCGTCCTCATACACATTAAACCTGCCTCCTTTTTGAGAAAGAAGAAGTTCAGGCTGGATGTAAAAAGTTTTACCAAACCTGAAAAATACACCGCCTACAAAACCCAGAGAACGGTTGTCGTTGTCTTTGAAACTGAAGGCGGACTGGGTCGAATTTAGCGATAAATCGTTGCTGCCGTTAATATTGGACAAGTTTGCACCCGCTTTTATACCAAACCGAAAAGCCGGGTCATATTGAGCTGATGCCGAGTAGCTCACAATCATCATCGCACACAGCGCAATCATAATGTTTTTCATAGTAATCGTTGTTTTAATTGTATTGATGAATTACTAAAATTATTTAAAAACCCATGCCCCGGGTTCCTGACCGGTTTGCATGGTAAATTGGGTATGCAATTCTACAAACAGCCGATCCCGACGGATTATGTACAGGTTATATGAGACTAAATGACCTGATTAATATCAAAAAGGCTATTTTTGCGCTCCCGTTTTGCAATTGGATTTGTAAACCGTCAGTCCGCAACGAACAGGACATTATCAACGGCTAAGCGCCGGAACGCATTTAAATTAACAACGATATGGGTGAATATAGTCATCGGGAAATAGAAAAGAAGTGGCAGGATTACTGGCAGCAGCAAGGCACATTTCGGGTTTCAAATGAGTCGGAGCTTCCCAAATATTATGTTTTGGATATGTTTCCGTATCCGTCGGGCGCCGGTTTGCATGTGGGGCACCCGCTGGGTTACATTGCCTCGGACATTTATTCGAGATACAAAAGATTGAAAGGGTTTAATGTGCTGCACCCGATGGGTTTCGACAGCTTTGGTCTTCCGGCCGAGCAATATGCGATACAGACCGGCCAGCACCCGGCGGTGACTACGGAGCAGAACATCACGCGCTATATCGAGCAGTTGAAAAACCTGGGTTTGAGCTACGACTGGTCCCGCGAAGTGCGGACGTCAGATCCAAACTATTATAAATGGACGCAGTGGATTTTTACCGAGCTTTTCAACAGCTGGTACAACCACGACTCCGACAAAGCGGAATCCATTGAAACGCTGACCGAAAAGTTTAGCAAGCAGGGAAATAAAGCGATAAATGCGCCTCATGACGAGGATACCCCGGCCTTCACCGCCGAAGAATGGAATTCCTGGACGGAAGAGCAGCAATATAAAATGACCTTGAAATACCGGCTTACCTACGTTGCCGACGCAACAGTAAACTGGTGCCCGGGCCTTGGGTCGGTTTTATCGAATGACGAGGTAAAAGACGGAGTTTCGGAGCGGGGGGGATTTCCTGTGATCCAAAAACTGATGCGCCAGTGGATGATGCGCATTACCGCCTACGCGCAACGGTTACTCGACGGGCTGGACTCGGTAGAGTGGACGGATTCCTTAAAAGAACAGCAACGCAACTGGATCGGAAGATCGGTGGGGGCATTGGTAAAGTTTGATATTTGGGAAGGTGATGTAAAAAGTGAAGATGTGAAAAGTGAGATGGGTGCACTACTCACTTCTCACATTTTACCTTTTACTAAGTCCTCAATCGAAGTCTTCACAACCCGGGTCGATACGATTTATGGGGTGACATTCATGGTACTCGCACCGGAGCATGAACTTGTGGATATCATTACTACGGCAGAACAGCGCGGGGATATCGATGCTTACATTTCAATGACACAGAAAAAATCGGAACGTGACCGCATGTCCGACGTGAAAACGGTGTCGGGTGCATTTACCGGAGCATACGCTATTAATCCTTTCGATGGCACCAAAATACCCGTTTACATTGCGGACTATGTGCTGGCAGGTTACGGAACGGGCGCAGTGATGGCGGTGCCCTCGGGCGATCAGCGCGACTGGAACTTCGCGAAGCATTTCGATCTTCCCATTATCCCCATCCTGGACTCGCAAAAGGGTACGGAAACGCAGGCGGATTCGACGAAGGAAGGTAAATACATCAATTCGGGTATCATTAACGGATTGACGTTTCACGAAGCCAATAAAGTGCTGATCAACTTTTTGGAAGAAAAAGGGATTGGAAAAGGTAAGATCAATTATCGTTTGCGCGACGCGGTTTTCAGCCGTCAGCGCTACTGGGGAGAACCTGTTCCTGTTTACTATAAAAATGACAGTTCAGGTCAGCCCGTACCCTACCTGTTGGATCTGAATGAGTTGCCATTGAACCTGCCCGAAGTAGACAAATATTTGCCGACCGAAAACGGAGAGCCGCCATTAGGCCGCGCTCAGGATTGGGCTCATGGCTCGGGGAATGGACATGAGCTGAGCACGATGCCAGGCTGGGCTGGCAGCAGCTGGTACTGGTACCGGTATATGGACCCGCAGAACCAAAACGAATTTGCGTCGAAAGAAGCAATCGGCTACTGGCGTGATGTGGATCTGTACATCGGCGGCACCGAACATGCCACGGGGCATTTGTTATACAGCCGGTTTTGGAACAAATTCATGAAGGATCGTGGCTACGTTCCGGAGGAAGAGCCGTTCAAAAAGCTAATCAATCAGGGAATGATCCAGGGGCGCAGTAATTTTGTGTACCGGGTCAAAGGCGATGATTATAACAAACCGGTATTTGTAAGTGCAGGTTTGAGATCAGAATATGAAGTTTCGGCTTTGCATGTGGATGTGAACATCGTTGAAAACGATGTACTGGATGTTGAAAAATTCAAAGCAACCCGACTTGACATCGCCGGGTCCGAAGCAACGTTTATCCTCGAAGACGGAAAATACATTTGTGGGGTTGAGGTAGAGAAAATGTCGAAATCCAAGTTCAATGTGGTCAATCCGGATGACATTGTTGCGAAATACGGTGCGGACACATTGCGCCTCTACGAAATGTTTCTCGGGCCGCTGGATCAGGCAAAACCGTGGAATACAAATGGTATCGACGGAACTTATAAATTCCTTCGTAAAGTTTGGCGGTTATTCTATAATGACCTGGGTCAATGGGTGGTGAAAGACGTTCCGGCAAAACCGGAGGAACTGCGGATTTTACATAAAACCATTAAAAAGATCGAAGAAGACATTGAAAACTTCTCGTTCAATACTGCTGTAAGTGCATTTATGATTTGTGTGAATGAGCTGAGTAGTCTTAAATGCCAGAGTAAAGACATTTTAAAAGAGCTCGTCGTATTGCTTTCACCGTATGCCCCGCACATTTCCGAAGAATTATGGAGTGCATTGGGAAATGAGGAAGGAATGGTTTCAAAAGCGCCTTTCCCGAAATGGGAATTGCAGTATGTTACCGATTCGGTTTTCGAATATCCGATCCAGATCAATGGAAAAGTGAGGGTAACACTGGCATTTCCGGTGGATAAGCCAGCCTCTGAAATCGAAGCGGAAGTACTTGCCAACGAAACGGTACAGAAATGGATGGAAGGCAAAGCCTTGAAAAAGATGGTGGTGGTTCCCCAACGGATTGTGAACGTCGTGATTTGAGATACCAAATGCCAAAGAAGACCCGGTCGAATCGTCCGGGTCTCTTGGAATCACTGTTAACGTAAGGCTTACTTGATGCTGATCGTGCGTTGTGCAACTTTATCGGTTACACTGAAACTTTTCACTTCTTTACCGCTTTTCGACGTGATCTCAATGCGGTAACTTCCGGCTGGCAGGTCTGATACGTTCAAAGCAGTTCTTAATTTGGTTACTCCTTTTCCAAGTACTTCCCGGTACATCAGCTTACCCGACTGGTCCGTCACTATTACCGCGGTATTTTCATTTGAATACTTGTCTACATTAATGTGGATTTTACCACTTTTCGAGGCGAAGACACCGGTTCCGAAGCTGGCGGTTTTTTTACCTTCCTTGTCGTCCGCAAACGAGTTGAATGCGAATATTGCTGAGAAAGCGACTGCTAATGCGATTGATTTAAGTGAAGTTTTCATGGCTAATGGATCGTTTAAGGTTTGATATGGTAAGTACTGGAGTTGAGTAAGGAAATATTAGTTAAGACTGATTTCGCGCTCGGCTTTTTCGTCTGTCAGGTTAAATCTTTTTACCTCTTTTCCACTTTTGGAAGAAATTTCGATGCGATAGTTTCCTGCCGGCAGATCGGAGACATTTAATGCTGTTCTGCTTTTGCTCACGCCTTTGCCCATCACTTCGCGGTACATGAGTTGACCGGCTCCATTTGTGACAACAATGGCGGTGTTTTCAGAACCATATTTGTCTACATTGATGTGGATCTTACCGCTTTTCGAAGCAAAGATGCCGGTTCCGAAACCTGCCTTTTTTGCTTCTTTGTCGTCAGCAAATGAGTTGAATGCGAATACTGCTGAAAAAGCGACTGCTAATGCGATTGATTTAATGGAAGTTTTCATGGCTAATGGCTATTTAAAGGTGATTGGTTGTTGCTCTCTTTGAACATGACAAACATAAGGTGATACTAGGTACTATGTAATGCATAGTACATGAGTGGTAGTTTCTGAAAGTGAATGGTAATATGCCGAGATAACCGATCTTTCGTATTTTTGTGATCTATGGCAAAGAGGAAAATAAAGGCTTCCAGGAGTAACATTACATACATAAAGCCATTGCCGAAAAAGGCCTGGGTCATCATTGTTGCCGTTTTTTTGGTAGTCGGGGGCATTATTTGGTGGCGCGACTCGAAAGACGAGAACCAATGGGAGTTCATCAGTAAGTTTGGGATCCGGCTGCCATTGAAGTACCCGATCCACGGGATCGACGTTTCACATCACAATGCGAAGATCAACTGGGACAAGCTGGTTAACACGCGCTCAAACAATGTCGGGATCGACTTTGTGTATATAAAAGCAACCGAAGGCGCGACGCATCTCGACCGGCAGTTCAAACGCAACTGGAGTGAGGCGAAAAGAGTGGGAATGAAACGGGGTGCCTATCATTTTTACAACCCAAGGGTCATGTCGGATCGGCAGGTGCAGAATTTCATTGGCCAGGTACGAATGGAACCTGGCGATCTGCCGCCGGTACTCGACCTGGAATCACATGCCGGCAAGCCCGACGATATCATTATCAAAGGTGTAAGAAACTGGCTGGAACAGATCGAGGCGCATTATGGCGTGAAGCCGATCATTTATGTAAATGAGCATTTCTACAAAAAATACATTGCGGGAAACTTCGATGAATACCCGCTCTGGCTGGCCGGCTATTCCCGCAACAACCTGAACGACCTGGCTTCCGATGCCCACGTATTATTTTGGCAACACAGCGAAAAAGGCTGGGCCGACGGGATCAGGGGATTTGTGGATTATAATGTGTTTCTGCACGAAAGGGAAGGCTGGGAAGAATTAAGTCGGGTAGAATAGTTAAGAGTCAGTTACTTATGGTTAATATTAGTGTATCAAAACCTCAACCGGACACTTTCCATGAAAAATTTGTACCTCTTGCTAATTATTATGTTTCTGTCCGGTTGTTCAAATAAGGATGATGTGAAACCGGATATGACGGAATTTCTGGTCGGTTCTTATATTTTGGAATCTTATAACACGATGGGCGAATTAAGAAAGCTTTTGTGGGCTGTTGAGAAAGAATCCGACAATACGGTTAAAATGCACATGACCAGTATCTATACCCCTTTTAAAGGAACCCCGTCAGTTTTTAGCGATACGACTATTTCTGGGATAAAGATCAGCAATGTGAGTGAAATTGAATTTTCTTATACCAACAAATATAATTACTCCGTAGACGTATTGGGAACCATTTATCAGGGACATCTATACGTCAAGAGCGAATACCTCAAATTGGAGGTAAACTATTATGGAACGGAATTTAAATTCAAGAAGCAGTAAGAGCCGCTTAAATCAAAGGCTCCTGCTGGCTCAGGCAATGGAAACTTCCCTGGCCCCAGATAATTTCAGTAGCGAGTAGCGGAATGATCTTTCTTCCGGGAAATGCTTTTTCCAGAATATCAATCGCTATCTGATCATTTGGGTTATTAAACACAGGTACAATTACACCCGCATTACAAATCAGGAAGTTGGCGTAAGACCCCGGTGTACGGAAACCGTCGATCACAACCGCTTTTGGCATGGGCAGTTCAATCACATTCAGCTGTTTTCCATTTACCAGCCGCATGTTGTGAAGCATTTTAAGATTGGTATATAAAATTTCAAAATTCTCATCATTGACATCCGTTTCCACACAGGCTACGACCGTATCTTCATTCACAAAACGCGTGGTATCATCGATATGCCCGTCAGTATCGTCGCCCACTATGCCGCCTTCTACCCAGAGAATCTGCTCAACGCCATAAAAATTGCAAAGCGTTTCTTCGATCTGACTTTGACTTAAATGCGGGTTACGGTTCAGGTTCAAAAGACACGATTTGCTGGTCAGCAAACTTCCGGCCCCATTGAATTCTACCGCCCCGCCCTCCATGATAATTCCCGGCTCGATAATCGGGAGCTTTAAATGTTCCGCAATGGCTCTCGGCGTGCGGTTATCGTCATCATAAGGCGGATACTTTCCACCCCAGGCATTATGCCCCCAGTCCACGATCATTTTCTGGCCGGTTTCCTGGTTAATCACGAAAGAAGGTCCGTGATCGCGGCACCAGGCATCATTTGTTGGTTTTATTACAAATTCAATTTTCGCCAGATCGACATTGATTTTGGTCAGTTCCTGAATCACGAACTGTTTCAGCTTTTCGTCGTTGGCAATAATTCCTACATGCTCGCCCTGACTGATCTGTTTGATAAATTCCAGATACTGCGGACGCATCCTGTCCAGTTTGTCTCCCTGCCATGAAGCCTCATTATGAGGAAACGTGAGCCAGGTAGCCCGGTGTGGAAACCATTCCGGTGGAAATGTAAAGCCCAGATCTTTGGGACTCGCTGAAATGTTATGGTCGGACACGTTGAGGTTTTTAGATGGATGATTGGCCGCAAAGGTCGCAAAGGTTTTCGTAGATGGCAATTTTGGAAAATGGAAAGCAACAAAAAAGCCAAAGCCCCGAAGAACTTTGGCGGAACGATGAGTAAATCGTGAATGCTAATTATTGGCAACCATCACATTGTCTACCAGGTACGTACCATCTTCGGTAGCCAGGTTATATGCCTTGCTCACGGTACGCGCATTCTGTTTGACGGCTCCGATCTTCCAGGAAGACACCAGTCCAGTGGAAGGCTCATAATGGTACAAAATGTCCCTTTTCGATAACCGGCTCATTCGCTTTTTGCCTTTTTTTGTCTGCACCATGTGATGTGGCGTGGCTTCCAGCAGCAATGCAGGAACGATCTGGTGGTTGCTGCTTTCGTGATTTGTATCCGCGGGACGAAGGTAAAATGCTGTCAATGAAAAGTTAGGCTCGTTATACACGTCAATTTGTTTTACCTGGGTAGTTGTGCTTTTGCCATTTTTACACGTTTTCACATGTTCGCCCAGTTTCACATCGGCAATGGGTTTGGTGGTACCATCGGCCATCGTAACCGGTGCATTGCCGGAGAAGAACTTATAGTTTTTCTTTTTCTTGGAAACCTTAATGATCGCTTCCGATTTGATATGTTCTTCCGCATGGTTGTTGGACTGGGCCAGCAGATTTAAGGTAACCAATGAGAGAAAAGAAGTGACTACTAATTTGTGCATAAATCGGTTTATTCAATTAAAAATCAGGCTTTTGACATTTTTACAAATACCTTACTTAAAGCATTCGGCAATGCACCCATTGAAATCAGGATCAGGCCTGCTGTAACCAATGTGGAGGTGTGAGCGAAAAATGAACCCGATGAAAGGATCGCCAGAATCAGTATAGTTGAGAACGGCAAGGAAAAAGCCAGTAGCAAAACAGCCAGTTCCAGGTCAAATGTCCTTTTTTCTTTTGGTAAACCTTTGGCATCTTCTTTCAGATTGAAAGCCGAAATATGCGCCAGCGGCCAGAAACTCGCCGCGCTCAAAGGAATTACAATGGCCAGAAGGATCATTGAATTGTCGTTAATATTCAACACATAAATCATCCCTGCGCTGATCAGCATGGTAATGCCTGCTCTGAAGAACAGTATACTTGCAACGATACGCTTCTTACCTTCCTTTAGTTGCACTGCCAAACCGATGAATAACAATACTAATGGCGTCATCATCGCGCTGGTTTTGTCAAAAAGATCCGTCACAACCGATGGGAGCGTGGCGTAGTTGATCCCGAGGCTCAGCAGAATGATCGCGAGAAAGATCAATACATTTATCGGCTCCTGAAACATGCTGGCGAACAAGCTTTTGAGTTTACCGCCCATTTTCGTTTCCTTATCCTCACTGTTCTTCAGGAACATGTTCATGGCCAGGATGTAGAGTGAGATCAAAACGAAAAACTTGTTACCTACATCAGCCAATGCAGCGATCGCCAGGCTTTTTTCTCCGAGAAACTCGGCAATAAACGGAAAGCATGACAAGCCAGGTGCGAGCGATGGGATCAGCATCATCAATGTCCGGCCGGTGGGGCTGTTTTTGTCAATGCCAAATAATGTAAATGCAAGGGGAGCGGAGAAGAACATTAGAAAGTTAAAGACCAGCGTGACCAACGGAATAATGATCATGGAAGAATCGATATCGATCTTCATCAGAGAAATGAAGATGGTCGATGGTAACGCAACCGATAAAATTATCTCCTTAATCCCATTCGTCTGTTCCTTACTTTTAAACTTCGACTTAAGCAAAAGCCCCAAGCCGATTAATAATAGGAGTGTTATCGTTTTTTGTAATGCGTCATTCATAATCAAAAGCGATTTTGAAATGTCAGTGTTTTAAAAATCGGGGGAGGAGGGACTTGGGTGGTCTGTTATTGTTCGGGGGTTCGGAGTGGTTCGGGATTGTTTTGGAGGTCATTGGTAGTCATTTGGTCATTGGTGGTCATTAGTGGTCATTTGGTCATTGGTAGTCATTTGGTCATTTATTGCTTGTATTGTCAAGTCAGAATTATGTCTCTACTTGACAATACACCACAACACCTAACTATACAAGACAATAAATGACAATCAATGACTATTAATGACAATCAATGACCACTAATGACTATTAATGTCAATCAGTGACAATCAATGACTATTAATGACCACTAATGACTATTAATGTCAATCAGTGACGATCAATGACCACTAATGACAACCAATGACAACATCAAACCAACCCGAACTACACTGAACTACTATTTATCTAGCTCAGCTGCCCCAGTGCACCGACAAATGCCTTCATTTCATCCATTGTACCCAAACTGACGCGGCACCATGGCTTGTTCTGAATGTCGAAGGAGCGGACCTGAACGCCTTTTGCACTCATTTTCGTCAATAATTCTTTTCCTGTGATGCTGATTGGGAACAGTACGAAGTTTGTGTAAGACGGAATGTATTTGTACCCCATTTTGTCCAGGTTTTCGTAGAGATATAGTTTCGCTTCGTGGTTTAGCTTACGGGTATTGCCCTGGAAATCTTTGTCGTCCAAACTTGCAGAAGCTGCGAAAATGGAAGTGTAAGAGATACCCATTCCACCGCGGGTGATTTTATTGATGCTTTCCAGGTAAGATGGAAGTGCGACCATGTAACCAACACGGATACCGGCCATTCCCATGATTTTGGAGAATGTACGTGCAACGATCACATTTTTCTTTTGAGTAAGAAGTGAAACCATGCTCTGGGTATCAGCACCAACAGCTAGCTCAATGTAAGCTTCGTCCACAAAAACAGGTACTTTTTCAGAAACACGTGAGCAGAAATCCAGCAGATCTTGTCCTTTTGTGATTGCGCCGGTAGGGTTGTTTGGATTACAAACGTACACCAGTTTGGTTTCGCTGTCGATCGCAGCTTCCATTGCTTTCAGGTCGTGCGACCAGTCGGCCGTACACGGAACGGGTTTCCAGGTAGCACCTACGGATTTGGCAACCTGTACCAGGGACATATAACAAGGATCGGCCGAAACGATGTTGCCTTTTCCTTTCATAAAAGTAACCAATGCTACTTTTTCCAAAAGGTCCGATGAACCAGGCCCCATCATGATATGGTCTGCAGTTACACCTTCTTTTTTCGCGATCTTGTCGACCAGATCATACATTTCTTTCCATGCATAACGGTTACCATTCTTCACCGACTCCGCCACTGCTTTTTGAGCTGACATCGGTGGTCCGTATGGATTTTCGTTCGCATTAAGTTTCGCTACGATCTTGGGTGCTTTAAAGTCAGCTGGCAGAAAATGTTCCCTCACCATTGGGCTTCGGTAAATGCGATTTTCCGGATCCAAAGACAACGGTGCGTTAGCAAAAGCTCCCATGCTGAGATGCGGAGCCAAAGTCATACCTCCGATTGCCATTAAACCGGATTTAAGTAGATTCCGACGGTCCATTTTTTGGTTCATTGTTATATTGTTTTAGTAATATGTGACGATAACTATATGGTAATTTAAGAAAACTCTGACTAATTTTTAGGTAAAAAGCGATCTGACAAGCTTTTAAATTCGCTGAAATGGAATAATGCAGTTAATTCTTTGTTACTGCCATTTGTGAGGTCCTTGTGAAGGCGATACCCTTGTGCGTGCCCGTCCAGGTCAACTTAATAATGTCGTCTTTTCGCTGAATACGGTTACCAACCAGCCCAAGCGCTTTGTAAGTAGTTTTGATCGTTACAACCCCGTTTCCATCGGAAGTTATGTCGCCAAGTTTGCCGCTCGCTTTAAAAGTTTCAGGTGAAAAAATGAACGTCTGACCGTTGAATTTTAAGGTATCTTTTTTAACCGTCTTCGTCAGGTCGAAAGCGATGGCGATCTTGATGTTGGCAACCGGAATCGAATCAATTCCTTTCGTATGATCCAGGATATTGGTTTTGTCAAGTTCCAGCAGCCGGGATGTCAGTGTGAGCTCCTGTTTCGAACTATCGTAAGCCACGGAAGGTGTACCTGCGAATGGAGCCCCAAATGCAGCGCCTGAAATGTCAACCAGTACCGGTGCCACGTTGTTGTCCAGAAACGGATCTTCCACTTCGCAGGAGGAAATTCCAAGTATAACCGGAGCTAACAGGCTGGCAGTGAGTAAAATTCTTTTTATGTTTTTCATAATCTCATTTCTTAAATGGTTTTGAACAAACGGCTATTTTTCAGCCCACCATAATTTGGTTTTCATGTCGTCACTGGCGCCGTTGAGTGCTTTCCCGGCAGTAACCGCAGCTGCATTCAGTGAGTACTCGGAGGCTGGGTAGTTGAAGCGAGTCGGAAGAATACCGCCGTTATTCAGTACCGCCCGCGGATCAGGCGCGGGGAAAACCGGCAAACCTGTTCTGCGCCATTCCGTCCAGGCTTCAATTCCCTGGCCAAATAATGAGATCCATTTTTGTTCAAGAACTTTCTCTCTCGTTACCGCACCCACTTTTGTCAGATAATCAGCAGGAGGCGTCAGGCCGTATTGTGCGAAAGAGGCCACAATCCCCTCTTCGAAATATGTTTTTGCGACACCGGTAATCTCACCGTCCAATGCAGCTTCTGCGAGGATGAATTTCAATTCCGATAATGTCATGATCACTTCGGGCGCCTCCGGTTTCGTAAATGCACTTCCGATGGTAGAACTGGTCGCGAGGTAGTTGGTTGCAATCGCATCTGGCAGGCCATTCGGATGTCCCTGGTATTTTCCATCCTTGTTTGGGTTTGCGTAAACCGTAATCCGTGTGTCGCCCAATGCATTCATTTTGTCCGCGAGCGTGCTGCTGATGTTCCAGTCCGTCCGCCCGCCCTGGATCAGGATCTGGTTCCATTCGTTGTTACTTGGAAGTACCGCCGTACATTTCAAAGAAGCGTTGTCCGCATTATTAGTGAAAATGGGGAATTTGGCTGCATCGGCAAGTATTTCAGCCATAATCGCTTTTGACTCAGCCGGTTTTTTAGCAGCCTGGCGGTTTGCCAGACGAAGACGCAAGGAGTTGGCGAATTTTTTCCATTTCAAAATGTCGCCCGCATACAGAATATCACCTGCAATGGCAGGTCCACCTACAATCAGCTTTTCGTTTGCGAGTTTCAGGTCGTTCAAAAGTCCCGCGTAAACCACATCCATCGGATCATACTTTGGCGTATAAATCGCAGTGGCCGCAGTTCCCTGAATGGCTTCGGTGTAAGGAATTGCCCCGTACATATCAGTCAGCAACGAAAATACCCATGAGCGCATGACCAGAGCAACGCCTTCATAATTTGCATTTGGAGTAGCAGACTCCGCATTGGTTTGAAGGATAATGCGTTGGAAATTCAGCAGTCCGTCGTTGAAGAAACCTTTCCAGTTATTTGCAAGAAGCGCTGGTGAAACCGTGTAATCGTCACCTTCATTGCTGTAAATGTTTCTTGTCAAATGCTGCACGTACAGTTCGGCTGCATCAATATTAATCCTTTCAAACCTTTCGCGATGTCCCCAGTAGCGGTCAATGGAAGTTTCGATTCCCGTTGGAAGCAGGTACTGCGGCCCGATCGCCGTGGGGCTGTTCGGACTGGTGTTCATTTCATCAAAATCTTTGGTACAGCTGGTTGCAGTAAGAATCCCTGCCAGCGCTGTCATCCAAATGGTTTTATGATTTAATATGTTTTTCATTTCAAAAATCTTTAAAGTCCGTAATTGAGTTGACTGGATCAGAATGACAATGACAGGTTCATACCCACGCTCCGCGAGCTTGGAAGTTCACCGTAGCCAAAACCCTGGCCATTTCCACCTTTTGCATCAATTTCTGGGTCGATGTGAGGCGTGTTTTTAAAGATCATCCACACGTTACGGCCTACTACTGAAAGTTTAGCGGACTGGATCTTGATCCTTTTCAGTACAGAAGGGCTGAAACTGTAGCCAAGTGACAACTCGCGCAGTTTTACATAGCTGGCATCGAAAATGGCCGATTCGTGGTAGTTGCGCGGGTTGCTGTATCCGTAAAGCTGGTTTGCAGTAACGATCAGGTCATTGGGTACGTACGATTTGCTTCCGTCTGCGCCGGTAACCTCACGAACACCTTTCCCGATCACACCTTCTTCACGGCCCAATGCAGTTTCAGCATATTGGCCTGTCCAGCGTGCAGTACCTGTTCCTTCGTCGTAAATGTCCCCGCCGATGCGTGCATCAACCAAAACACTCAGCGAAATACCTTTGTAATTGAATGTGTTCAGCATACCGCCGATCCAGTCAGGCTGAACGTTACCGAGTTTCATTCCCGCAGCAGTCAATGGCAATCCGTTTGAGCCGTAAATTACTTGTCCGTCCGGCGCTTTCTGGAAACCGACCCCGTAGAATGTGCCGTAGGCTTCTCCCACGCGCGCCTCCGAAGACATACCTCTTTGTGTAGCAAGTGTATAGGTTGTCAAGCCTTCTGCCAGCTCAACTACTTTGTTGCGGTTGCGTGCGTAGTTCAAAGAAACATCCCAGCTAAAACCGCCCGGCAGCTTCACCGGCGTTCCCGAGATCGTTACCTCCACTCCTTTGTTTGTGATTTTACCTGCATTCAGGATACGTGTATTGTAACCGCTCGCTTTCGAGATCTCAACCCCCAGGATCTGATCTTTGGTTGTCTGCTCATAATACGTCACGTCCAACCCGATTTTGCCTTTCAGGAATCGAAGATCCGCTCCAAGTTCCAGACCTGTTGTGATCTCGGGCTTCAACGCGCTGTTCGCGATCTGAATGTTTTCCGAAAACTTGGCAACGGAGCCATTCCATGGTGCGCCGGCCAGGAACGTTTGTGCCAGCTGATAAGGTAATGCATCGTTGCCAACCTGAGCATAACTCGCACGGACTTTGCCAAATGAGAGGATATTTCCTTTAATGTCAAGCAGTTCCGTAACCACCGCACTAAGTGAGGCAGAAGGGTAGAAGTAAGAACGCGCATTGGATGGCAATGTGCTCGACCAGTCGTTGCGTGCAGTCAGATCAAGGAAAAGGGCATCTTTCCACGAGAAATTGGCAGTACCGAACAAGCTTTGTGTTTCAGACTCAGTAATGTTACTTTCAATGCTGTTGGCGCTCGCTACCGAGTTGCCTGCATTGTAAAGTCCGTCCACTACGAGTTCGCCTACATAGAAGTAGTTTCTTTTGTAATAATTTTTACGCTGAATGCCGCCTACCTGAACATTCAAGCCAAAATCAGAAGTCAGGTTTTTGTTGTAGGTCAACATAAAATCCGAGTTCGTTTCCTGGCTGCGCAATACTTCTTCTGAGAAACGGCCCGGTGTACGCACGCCATTACGAACACGAAGGAAGTTGGATACGTTGATCCGTGTGTCACTCCATAAGTCTGTTCCCGAACGAACCAGAAGTGTCAGCGAAGGAAGGATTTTATAGGTTAATGCGATGTTGCCCAACAAACGGTCTTTCTCGTTGCTCGAAGGCAATTCTCTTTGAGAAAAATAAGGGTTTGTAAAGAAAGTATGTTGCCAGTTTGGGGGATCGGTATCCGCGCCACGCTGGTTGTGAACGCCAATATAGCTTTCGTAGTCACGCAGCTGGTCCCAAGAAACCGAACGGTGAGACCAGATAAACTCCTGACCGCCCGTATAGCTGCGGTTATCCGAGCCCGATTTGATGTACTCACCTGAAAGCGTCACGCTCAGATTTTTAGTAAGATTATATCCCGAGTTGATGCGGAAGTTGTTGCGATGGAAATCATTGTAATACATGATTCCTTTCTGATCCAGGCGGCTCAATCCCAGACGAAAGAAGCCTTTGTCGTTTCCGCCGTTCAATGCCACGCTGTTGGTGATGGTGCGGCCTGTTTGCCAGTATTCTTCCCAGTTGTTAGGCTGAGGAGTCAGTGGTGCAACATCGTCACCAGTCCACCACTGTCTCACCAGGCGCCCGTCCATCGGAGCTCCCCAGCTTTCGTCGGTACCTTCTGAACCTGCCAGAGGATATCTTGCGTCATATACCGATCTGTACTGAGCGATTTCTTTGGGATCGGAGATGTTGCCGCTCCACCCGTCGTTGTACCAGGTACGGTACCCGTTTCCACCGCCATAGGTATTCTGGAAGTCAGGCTTGATCCAGGGACGTTCGAATGTGATGTTTGAGTTGATGTCGACGCCAAGTCCTTTTGTGCCCTGGCCATTTTTTGTAGTAATCAATATAACCCCGTTTGCTGCACGCGATCCGTAAAGAGCTGCCGCATTTGGTCCTTTCAAAACCGACATTTCTTTAATGTTGTCCGGGTTAACCTCCGATATGCCGCCTCCATATGTTTTGTTCGCGGTTTGCTCCATGGGTACCCCGTCGATGACGATCAGTGGCTGGTTATTTCCCGAAACGGAAGAGGAGCCGCGGATCTGGATGGTGGAGCCACTGCCGGGTCCGCCATTCGATTGGATCCGCACGCCGGCAATTTTACCCGACAATGCGTTTGCCACGTTCGTGGACCGCGACTCGGTTAATGCGCTGCCTTTCACTTCCTGAACCGTGTAGCCCAATGCTTTTTTCTCACGCTGGATACCAAAAGCAGTTACTACAACTTCTGAAAGCTGGCGGGTGTCAGCGTCAAGTTTGATATCAAACTGCGTCTGATTGCCGATCGCAAGTTCTTTGATCAGGAAACCGACATAAGAAATAACGAGCGTTCCATCGTCGGGCACAGTAAAAGTGAATTTTCCGTCCGCATCTGCATTTGTACCGACATTTGTGCCTTTGTAAATAATGGAGGCACCAGCAAGTCCGAGACCATCTTCAGCAGCCGTTACCTTTCCGCTGATCTGCCTGACCTGGGCAAGAACAACCGGAGAGCAAAGGCACACCCATACTAATAAGAGTAGAACTTTACGCATGAGGAACTGGGGTTAAATTGTTGTTAGGTAAGTAATGGGAGTGAGAAAAAGTTATGGCTGTGTGGTGTCCACGTTGCCGTGCGCCGCACACACTTTCGCGTGGACAGAACAACACAGCCATAAGCTTGCAAAACTGCTTTTCCGGAAAGCAATACCCTCTTTAATCGAGGACAAACACGTTGGGTTTGAGTAAAGCAAAAAAGCTAGACGTCAACAATTGCTTGTCCACGATGTTGAGAAAACCAGTATTAAAAAAATTATATTGTGCTGAGTCAGAATGAACCGAAAGGATGAATATCCTTCGCCAGTTTTTTGTGTAATTCCTCTCAACACGGTCAGAAATATTCGAGTGCGGCTAGAATATTTCCTCAGTACAGAAGTTCAGTCATTCGTTTAATGACATCTCAAATATACTGACATTGTGAAAAAATGCAAGAGAATAAATTTAAAAAGTAAATTTATTTGCAATAAAAATTGGTGTATTGATAAGAATGGAAAATGGTATTGGAATAATTTAATAAAAAATTTCAATAATCTCTGTTCAAGGTTTCTCTATCTTACCGGTAGATTATCGATAGCTTTTTTTACATGTAAACGTCTAAAATATAAGTGGTTACAGGTCCAGATGCGGGTAATGGTTGTCAACGATCGGTTACTCGGTAGCCATTTTCTTCATTTACTGAGGTTTAACCGGTATATTATAAAAATAGGGCTGCCATTTGGCAGCCCTATTTTTATCTAACTACGAATAATTATATTTGGTCAAAAAAATCAGTCGATGAATCTTCTGAGAATAGGCTTGTATGAGTCAATCCTCCGGTCCCTCAAAAACGGCCAGGTAGTACGGTAATGATCCAGCTTTTGAAGATCAAGTTCCTGCACGTGCGTCACTTCTTCCTCATGCGGAGCCAGGTAAAGTAACTTTCCATGTGGGTTGGCGACAAACGAACCTCCCCAAAACTGCTGATCAGCCTCGCGCCCAACGCGGTTCACAGACACCACGTAAACGCCATTCGCGACAGCATGGCCGCGCTGTATCGTTTGCCACGCACCATATTGTTCCTCGTTCGTTTCAGGATCTTTTTCATTGGTATCCCATCCGATCGCAGTCGGATAAAAGAGGATTTCGGCACCCATTAAACTGGTAATGCGCGCTGCTTCGGGATACCATTGGTCCCAGCAGATCAGAACACCGATTTTAGCAAACTTTGTTTCGAAAATACGGTACCCGTCTTTTTTACCATCAGTTCCTGGCGAGGCGTCGCCCGGCGAGGCGTCGCCCGGAGTAAAGTAGAATTTTTCGTAATAGCCCGGATCGTCCGGAATATGCATTTTGCGGTATTTACCAAGATAGCTTCCGTCAGCATCGAGGACTGCGGTTGTATTATGATATAACCCGTGCGCCCGTTTTTCGAAAAGCGAGGCAATGATCACCACGCCCAGTTCTTTCGCAACTGCGCTGAGCGAATCGGTGGAAGGTCCGGGTATAGCTTCGGCCAGGCTGAAATTAGCATGGTCTTCAACGTCGCAAAAGTATAGGGATTTGAAAAGTTCCTGCAAGCAAATGATATTCGCGCCTTTCGCAGCTGCTTCACGGATCTTCTCCACTGCTTTTTGAAAATTGGCCTCCACATCACTGGTACAGCTCATTTGTACCAAACCTATATTTACTTTTTTTGTCATGGATGATCGTTTGTAAAATACTTCAAGTCGAAAGTGCTAACACTATTTTCCGGCCGGCAGTTCTTTGATTTGAAATGAGAAGGAAATCTCGTTCATGCATTTGAAGTGCTTTTGCGGGCACGATTTGTAGCCAATTTTAGAACAGGGGCGGCAGCCGAGCCCATTTCTTTCCAACACTTCAAAAGCCGTTTTGTAAGGATACATGCCAAAAGCCGGCACCGTATTTCCCCAGATCGAATACACTTTTTTCTTGAATGCAGCCGCCACGTGCATTAATCCGGTATCGTGTGAAAAAACAATGAGTGACTTTTGAACCAGCGACGCCGACTGGTTGAAGTTATACTTGCCACAGGTATTATGGATCAGCGAATCGCCAACCGCATTTCGGATTGCTTCACCAGCCTCAAAATCTTCTTTTCCCCCCAGAAGAATAATCGGGTAACCGATCTTTAGACACAATTCGATCATGCGGGGAATGGGCAGCTTCTTGGTGTTATGCTGTCCACCGATCGCATAAGCGACAAACCCTTTTCTGTGCGTTTCGGGTATCCATTCGGGCTCGACATTATCCTTATACGGTATGAAGTAATCCAGGCCCTCGCCGTCGTTGGTAATATGAAACGAATTCAAGGTTGACATATACCGGTCTACAATATGCAGGTCCGGCATGTAATTGATCTTAAACTGCGTCAGAAGAAATTTCTGTGCATTTAATTTCGGAAAACTAAACGAAGGTACGCCAAGCTGAAACTTGATCTTTAATGTCCGGATATTGGTATGAAGATCAATGACATAGTCAAATTTTTCGGCTTTCAAAGCAGCCATGATCTCCTTTGAATTTTTATCTAAAAGCCACACCTTATCAATGTAGGGATTGTCTTTCAGGATAAACGCAAATTTGCTTTTGGTAAAATAATGGACCTCGGCGCCTGCGAATTGCTTTTTCAGACATCTGACCACCGGTGTTGTCAGTACAATATCCCCAATGGATGAAAAACGAAGAATTAAGAATTTGACCGGTTTATTCACAATTAAGTTCGTGACGTCTCAGATATGGTAACTCATGATTCGCGATCACAATTTGGTAGGATAATTTGGCAGAAGCAAATTAGTTGAGCATTTCCCAGTTCCATAAGTGCCTGCGGAAGTCGACTTTGGTTGACATGTTACCTTTTTTGTTCGGCAGAAGATAAAGTCTGTTCGGGTTTCAGGCATTCCGGACGTTTGTGCTTCCAGCGGCGGTGGCTCCAGAGCCAGTTGTGGGGCTGATTAATGATGTTTTGTTCCAAAATGCGAAGCTGCCTGTCCAGGATTTCGTTGTTCTTTACTTCTTTCGGGGTTTCGGTAATGACCGAAACGTCGACATGGTAGTAACCTCTTTTGTTCGCGACTTTGCAAAAATCGGCGTATAAAACGGTCAGATTATACCTTCTCGCAATCGTTTCAACTCCCCTGAAAACACCCGTATCCTGATGCAGAAATTTGGTCCAGAATGCGGTCTTAGGATTTGGAGACTGATCGTTGGCGAGAACGACTACGTACGGTTTTTCGCGGGGTTTCTGGAGTTCCTTAAATATGTTATCCATCGGCACCAAAATAGCCCCAAATCGGGTTCTCAAGTCATAAAACCATCGATCCGACGCCTGGTTTTGAAGTGGTCGGTAAACGACAATGCATTCATGGGAGAAACAAAGCGAGGAAAATAAATTAGCGAGTTCCCAATTCCCGCGGTGGCCCATTAAGTAAATGATATTGGTTTTTTTGGCATAAAAACCATCCATGATGCTGATATCCCCGCGTAATCTTTCCCGCACACATTCCGGACTTGCCGTGCGGAACTTGATGGTTTCAACGATCAGATCTGTGAAGTGGAGATAGAAATCTTTTGCAATGCATTTGAGCTCGGCGTCGGATTTTTCCGGGAAACTGTTTTTAAGATTTTCCCAAATTACCTTTTTACGATAACCTCCTACTTTAAATAAAACAAAGCATAAAAAATCCGAGAGCCGGAATGCATTTTTCCAGGAAAGAAACGAAACTTGATTCAGAAGTGCGAAAAGTACTTTTTGCAAAATAGCGGATTATTTATACTGGAACGCAATATTACACAGATATTATATGTATTGAAAATATTCGCTTTTATGCCCTGATTTTGTTAGATTCACTGTTTCAAATCTATCAGAACTGTGCTGGAAGAAATCTTTGACATCAAGAATGATCGCCGTCTGAGCATGTATTTGTACAGGATGGGATTTGGATTGTGGCTCATGTACCTGGTACTTGGGGCACCGGCACTAAAGGCGTATCTGCATTACCGGCAGGAGTGTGGGCTACTGTCTTTCGTCTTTATGATTTTTGGATTCAGCGCTTCGATGGTATACGATTACTTTCACCATCACGAGCAATTCGAGGTGAAAAAGAAGTGGCTTTTTATCAGCTACGCCGTTCTAGCCTGCATTATCTACTTTCTTGAATTCAGAGAAAAAGGAACGGTGATTGACCTGAACTGGCTTTTAACCCTGATCTGATTAGTTTCCCTTCACTGACGTTTCTTTCTGCATCATCGCCAGGATTTTTTTGTGGGTCAAATCAGGTAATGCAGCTACTTTTCCAATCACTATGATGGCAGGAGATCCCATTTCACTTACTTTGGAAAGTGGGATGATGTTACTGATTTTTCCGGTTACCAGTTTTTGATTTTCCAGCGTGCCGTTTTGAATGATCGTGATCGGCTCATCCAGCTTGTCCAGTCCCGAATACATTCCTACGATTTCTTCCAATTTGTGCAGGCCCATTAAGATAACCACCGTCGCAGTTGACTGTGCTGCAAGATAAAGATCTTTCGACAGATTATGGTCGCGGGTCGTGCCGGTGATCACCCAGAAACTTTCACTTACACCTCTGGAAGTAAGCGGAATACCAGCCAGCGCCGGAACTGCATAACTACTTGAAATACCGGGAATTACATCCGACTCGATGCCATGTTCTGCGGCAAAAATGAGCTCTTCGTAGCCGCGGCCAAAAATAAACGAGTCGCCGCCTTTCAGACGTACCACTTCGCCATACCGGCGCGCTTTTTCAACAATTAAATCATTGATTTCGTCCTGGCCACAACTGGTTTTCCCAAATCGTTTTCCGACAAGGATTTTCTCGCAATCAGCCGGGCAATAGTCAAGAAGAGATGGATGAGCGAGGGAGTCGTACAATACCACTTTGGCTTTTTGCAGAGCCTTAATCCCTTTTAAAGTGATCAGATCAGGATCCCCCGGCCCGGCACCAATTAATGTGAGTTTCATTATTTTAGCTATTAGCTGTTAGCTATCAGCCTTTAGCTTTTAGCGGTTAGCTTTTTTGATCTTTTGGCTAAAAGCTAACCGCTAACTGCTAAAAGCTAAAACTAACTGTCTTTTCCAAATGTAAGCTCCTGCAAGGCAGGTTCGCCTGTTTCTACCAGTTGGGCTTCCCTGGTATCGCGAACGAAATCAAGGAATTTACCGGCTGTTTCTATGAAGTAAGTAGCAAACTCCTGCGTCGGCTCAAATTTATTGATGCTGAATGCGAGAGATTTGAATGGAGTTTCAGCTTTTTCCGCGAGCTCGAATTCGGAAGGTGTTTCGTATTGAAAATCCTGGCCGAAATGCGTTTCGAAGTCATTGATAATACCATACTGTGTATTGAGATTCACATCTTTGGTCATCAACAAACCTTTTGCTCCGGTAATTAGAACATTGTAAGCATGATAGATTGCGTCCGCCCAAATGCCTGATGCGTAGTTTTCTCTCGCAAGATTCAGTTTTTCCTGACCTTCTGTAATGGTAGTTGCAACAAGATCCACCAGTACGCTCGCACATTCTCCAACCCCGATCTCTGTTTTGAACATTTCATCGTGGTCCCAGTCGCGGTAATCGTCCTCCGTTAATGTCGAAAGATCTGCGAGTGGTTTTAGCAGTTGGAAGAAATAGTTTTTAGTCTGGCGCAGGTAGTACTGGTTGTAATATTCGCCGTCGTATGCATTGGATTCGTAATCATTAAAAAGGGTCCGCAAGGTTTCAGGTCCGCGTTTCGCAGGAACTTTGATGACCTTATCCCCAATCAATCCGATGCCATCACCGGAAAAACCTCCGCCCAGCAACACCTGCAGAGCCGGAAGTACCAGCTTGCCGTTTTTTATCGAGCTTCCGTGGAAACCAATGTTACATGCATTATGCTGGCCGCAGCCATTCATACATCCACTGATTTTGATCTTAATATCCTGATTGTAAATCATTTCCGGATATTCGTCACGCATTACATCTTCGAGTACGCGCGTAATTCCGTAACTGCTCGAAATAGCGAGGTTACAAGTATCCGTTCCCGGACATGTAGTAATGTCCATTGTACTGTCAAAACCAGGAGCTGCAAGTCCCAGTTTAGCAAGTTCGTGATAGATTGCTACAAGGTCTTCGGCTTTTACAAAACGAAGAATATATCCCTGATTTACAGTAACACGAATGTCATCGGCGGCATATTTGCGGACCACATCAGCCAGGCTACGGGCAATCGTCGAGTGCATATCACCCAATAAAACCCGCAACTGAACCGCGTGCCAGCCTTTTTGTTTTTGTTCAAATGTATTGGTACGCAGCCATTTTGTGAAAATGTCCAGTTTATCTGCGTCAATGCTTTCAGCGGCAATTTTTAAGATCTCTGCTTCGCTCAAAGAGGGGCGGGGGGCATAGGTAACGGACTCCGCTTCCTTGGTTCCGAATAAGTCCTCAGGAATGGTGAAAACCTTGTTTTTTAATGCAATACGCTGCTCCTCGACACGGGCCAGCATTTCTTCCAGACCCAGGTCATTCAAAAGAAACTTCATGCGCGCTTTGTGACGACGGACGCGTTCTCCATATCGGTCAAAAACCCGGAGTAATGCTTCGATAAAAGGGATTACCTTTTCTTCTTCCAGAAATTCGAAGGCAGTTTGGGCTGAAAAAGGCTGAGCGCCTAATCCGCCGCCGATCAATACCTTATAACCTTTTACCGCTTCGCCGGCTTCATTTACTCCCATTTTGGCGATCAGTCCCACGTCGTGGATGAATGCCAGCGCAGAATCCTTTTCAGAAGAAGAAACTGCGATTTTGAATTTCCTTCCCATATCCTGGTTAATCGGATTGCGAAGGAAATAACTGAATATCGAATGCGTTATCGGCGTTACATCAAAAGGTTCGTCGGGGTCGATACCAGCTACCGATGAGGCTGTTACGTTACGGATCGTATTTCCGCAGGCTTCTTTCAATGTAATTCCGGCATCTTCCAGATCAGCCCACAACTGCGGGGAATCAGAAAGTTTTACAAAGTGCAGCTGGATGTCCTGACGTGTAGTTGCATGCAGGTTGCCGGTTGCAAATTTGTCAGACGTATCTGCAATGCGTACCAGTTGGTCAGCGGTAATGCGTCCGTACGGTAATTTGATCCGGATCATTTGCACTCCCGGCTGGCGCTGGCCGTAAACGCCACGTGTCAGACGAAATTTACGGAATGCTTCTTCCGGCGTCTCGCCCGTATTAAATGCACTGATTTTTTGGTTCAAATCAATGATATCACGCTTTGCAACGGCGGATACTCTGTCAGAAATGATTATTTCGCTCATGGTATGATGGTATTCTATATTCTATCTGGAATGTTGGTGACAACACCAACATTTGTCCTATTCAATCATGCAAGCGCCAACCGTAACATTCGACGTCTCGTCAATCAGAATTGCTGCGCCGTTTGCCCGGTTTTTCTGATAAGGATCGTATGCAATGGGCTGAGCGGTTCTTAGAACGATCCTTGCAACATCGTTCAGTTTAAGGCTTTCAGAATCCAGCTTTTCGTAAGAATTGATGTCAATCTGATATTCGATGTCCCTGACCGAACAGCGCGAACGTGCTGTTCCGTGTTGCAAAACGTATTTATTGCCTGGTTTCAACGTTTTTCTGTCGTCCATCCAGCATACCAACGCTTCGATATCCTGGCTCACGATCGGGGAATTGGTCAATGAAACAATAGAGTCGCCGCGGCTGATGTCGATATCGTCTTCAAGTAATATCGTCACAGATTCTAAAACAGAGGCCTCCTCGATTTCGTTTCCGCCAAATTCTATTTTAGCAATTTTAGATTCCTGCTCAGATGGCAATACTTTGACCAGATCTCCTTTTTTAAATGTTCCGCTCTGCACGCGTCCGGCATAACCACGGTAATCGTGCAATTCCTCCGTCTGAGGACGGATTACATATTGCACTGCAAACCGTCCGTCTTCCTGATTCTGATCTTTTAATACATTCACCGTTTCAAGGACAGATAGCAGGGTTTCGCCGGTGTACCAGCCCATGTTGGGCGACCGTTCTACAATATTATCCCCATTCAATGCACTCACCGGAATTATGGTAAGGTCTTTAATGGATAATTTTTCCGCCAGTTCCGTGTAGCTTTTTGCAATCTCTAAAAAGGCATCTTGCGAGTTTCCAACCAGGTCCATTTTGTTAATGGCCACAATTACGTGTGGGATTCCCAGCATGGAAGCGATCAGCGAGTGTCTTCTCGTTTGTTCAACCACGCCATGACGTGCATCTACCAGAATGATCGCCAGATCTGCATTGGAAGCTCCGGTAACCATATTCCGTGTATACTGAATGTGTCCGGGGGCATCAATGCTGATAAACTTGCGGTTCGGAGTTTGGAAATATTTATAGGCAACATCGATCGTAATCCCCTGCTCGCGTTCTGAACGCAAACCATCGGTTAACAATGCAAGATCGATCTCACCCGAATTACGCGTTTTACTGGCACGCTCAATGGCTTCCATCTGATCAGCCAGAATGTTTTTTGTATCGTAAAGCAATCGTCCGATCAAGGTACTTTTACCGTCATCAACGGAGCCTGCTGTTATAAATCTTAATAAATCCACTTTAATGCCATTTTTGAATAACTATTACTCCCCCCAACATCTCACATCTCACTTTTCACACCTCACAAAATCTCAGAAATACCCCCCCTTTTTGCGATCTTCCATCGCCGCTTCCGTCTGCTGGTCGTCGATACGGGTTTCGCCGCGCTCGCTGATCCTGGAAATGGTGATTTCTGCAATGACTTCATCCAGAGTAGCTGCGCTCGATTCAACGGCGGCGGTACAGGTCATATCGCCTACGGTACGGAAACGGACCTGGCGCGTCACGATCCGATCTTCCGGATCGGCTTCGATGACAGGTGTATTGTTAAGGAGTTTTCCGTCACGTAATATCAGCTCTCTTTCGTGTGAGAAATAAATAGATGGAAGTGTAATGCCCTCTCTTTTCAGATAAGCCCACACATCCAGCTCAGTCCAGTTTGAGATCGGGAAAACCCGTACATTCTCACCTTTCTGAATGCGACCATTGAACAGATTCCAAAGTTCCGGACGCTGACGTTTTGGGTCCCACTGGCCGAATTCGTCACGGAATGAGAAGATACGCTCTTTCGCACGTGCTTTTTCTTCATCCCGGCGCGCCCCGCCAATGCAGGCATCAAATTCAAATTCTTCGATTGTATCTAATAAAGTAAATGTCTGCAACCAGTTGCGGCTCGCATTCTTTCCGGTCTGTTCTTTCAGTCCTTTCGCCTTGATGGTATCTTCCACATACCTTACCACGAGCTTGGCACCGATTTTTTCGGCAAGCTCGTCCCGGTACTCAATGGCCTCGATAAAGTTGTGACCTGTATCAACATGCACCAATGGAAAAGGAATTTTTCCGGGCGCAAATGCTTTTTGAGCCAAATGAACAAGAGTGATGGAATCCTTCCCACCTGAAAATAAAAGTGCAGGCCTCTCAAACTGACCGGCTACTTCACGCATAATGTAAATGGCCTCGGCTTCGAGCTGGTCCAGATAATCCGGAGCACTCCGATCGGTGGTTATTCCTGAGGCTTCTTTAACTGAAATTGACATATTTGATTATTTTTCTTGCAAGAAACTTTGCTAATGGCTTTTAGTTGTTAGCTTTTAGCGATTAGCTTTTTTTGTTATAAAGGCTAACAGCTAACAGCTACTAGCCAACCGCTTATACCTACTTCGCATGCAGCCCGCACTCCTTTTTCGACTCGTCTTCCCACCACCAGCGGCCGGCCCTGAAATCTTCGCCTTCCTGGATAGCGCGGGTACAAGGTGCACAACCAATGCTTACAAAGCCTTTGTCGTGCAATGGGTTATATGGAATTCCGTTCGATTTTATATAATGCTTTACTTCTTCGAAATTCCAATTCAAAATCGGGTGGAATTTCACTAACTGATGCGCTTCGTCCCATTCAAGCTGAGGCATATCATGGCGGTTCCCCGACTGTTCGGCGCGGATACCTGTTATCCATATTTTCGCACCTTTCAATGCACGGTTCAGAGGTTCTACTTTACGGATGAAGCAGCATTCCTTTCTGTTTTCGACCGAATCATAAAAACTCAGCGGCCCTTTTGTGCTTACCAGTTCCTCAACCGCAGTTGTTTGCGGATAGTAAACCTTCACTTTGGAATCGTAGCGGTTATTGGTTTTCTGCAGCGTCATGTAAGTTTCTGCAAAAAGCCTCCCGGTATCCAATGTGAAAATGGTAATGTTCAGATTATTCTTCCAGATAAAGTCCGTAATCACCTGATCTTCATAACCGAGACTGGTTGAAAACACGACTTCTCCCGGAAACAGGTCTGCAAGAATCGCCAGCGATTCTGTTTCGCTTTTACCTGCGATTGCAGCGTTTAGAGAATTTATTATTGCTTCGTTCATGGTGATTCGTCGGCAGCTTTGATTGCCTCATTAATTATTCGGTCGCTAATCCGAAAGTTGGTCTTGCGTATTTGCTCAAAAACAGCTTTTACAGATGGTATTTTGCCTAGTTTTTTTGCAATTAAGATTATTCCAATACTCCCAGTTACTCGGATTTTCAACTTCTCCGCAGACTTTCTAGCCTTCATATCGTCAAGAATTACTGCGCAGTCAGGAATTTCAAATGCTAGTGCCAGCGCAGATGCCTCTCCTATGTCCAAAGTTTCTTCAAATGAAGATTGCAACGCCTTGTTGTGAACCTCTTTGACTTCTACCCACTCAGGCAAAGCATTTCCAATCTCCCTAGCTATTTCTTGTGTGACATAAATGTGATCGTAGACGAGTCTCAATATATCCAGTTCGTCAATTTTCGTAAATAAAATCACACAACTGGAATCTGAGATTACTACGGCATTATGCATTGGCAATGTCGTTATATAAATCTTCGATCGAATCGCTGAACATGGAAAATCCGAACCGTCCCATAATCTCGATAAAAGATCGTTTACTTATTCCAACAAGTTGAGCAGCTTGACCCAGGCTAAGTTTACCGCGCTCATAAAGTTGGCCTGCCAAAAGCATTTTTATTTCGAATTCTTCTGTGTCCAGAGAATCGGGTAAGTCAATAGTTACCGTTTTCATTGCATTTTAGTTTAAAGGAAACTACCCCAATATATCACTTTTCACCGACACCTCCACGGCATTGGTGAAGTCTTCGATCAAATCTTCGATGTCTTCGAGACCAACCGAAATGCGGATCAGACCTTCGGTAATTCCTAAAGCTTTTTTCTCTTCCGGTTTCAGTTTGGCGTGTGTTGTCGTATTTGGGTTTGTGACAATGGTGCGTGTATCTCCCAGATTCGATGATAACGAAGCAATTTCCAGCGCGTCCATAAATGCGGCTACTCGTTCAAAACCACCTTCCAGTTCAATGGTAACCACTGCACCGCCAGCTGTCATTTGCTGTTTTGCAAGCTCATGTTGTGGATGCGATTCCAGGAATGGATACTTAACCTGCTTCACATCCGGATGTTTCTCCAAAGCCTCCGCCAAAGCCAATGCATTCTGTGAATGCTTTTCCATTCTCAGACCAAGCGTTTCAAGGCTTTTGCTCAATACCCAGGCATTGAACGGAGACATGGATGGGCCAGTCTGGCGGCAGAAAAAACGTAACTCCTTGATATATTCCTTTTTACCAACAACAATCCCGCCCAAAACACGTCCCTGACCATCCATGAATTTGGTAGCAGAATGTAAAACCAAGTCTGCGCCAAATTCGGCAGGATTCTGCAATGCAGGTGACGCAAAACAGTTATCTACATTGAAAATCAGGTTATGCTTCTTACAAAGTCTTCCTACCATAGCCAGATCCACCAGATCCAGCCCGGGGTTCGAAGGTGTTTCGAGGTAAACCATCTTAGAGTTCGGCTGTACCGCAGCTTCCCAGTCCGCTTCATTGGCATCCGCATCCAGATACGTATGCGTAATGCCCCATTTGCTCAAAATCTGTGTAATCACCTGATGCGCAGAGCCAAACAACGCCCGGCTCGCTATAATGTGATCGCCGCTTTTCAGCAAAGCCGCCATACTCGCAAATACCGCCGCCATTCCCGTCGCCGTAGCAACGCCATCCTCGCAATCTTCCAGGTAACAAACCTTGTCCACAAATTCCTGGACAGATGGATTGGAAAAACGGCTGTAAATATTGCCTTCCTCTGTTTCTTCAAAAAGGGCTTTTCCCTGCTCAGCACTTTCAAAAGTGAAGCTGCTGGTCAGAAATAATGGCGTAGAATGCTCGCGATACTTGGTTTTCGGTGTCTGGGTCCGTATCGCTCTGGTTTGTTTTTTCATCTTAAGCTGTTAGCCATTAGCTGTTAGCTGTTAGCCTTTTTAATTGTTACTTAATCTAATTTTATGTTGGGTTTTAAGCTGGCTTTAAGCTGGCTTTAAGCTGTTAGCTATTAGCCGTTAGCTTTTAGCCTATCATTAGTGGTTCCTAATCAATGAATTTTGATTTAAGTCGCTAGTTTTTAGCCTTTTAATTTCAATAAATAAAAAATCGTGTCGGTATGTTGCTTTCTTGCTCTAAAAAGCTAACAGCTAATGGCTAACAGCTAATGGCTAAAAGCTAAAAACAACCATATAAATAATCCTCAAACTCACAATCACCACAATCGTCCCCACCATGATCATCATGGTTTTGATCGGTAATCTTCTTGACAGGTTTGCTGCGATTGGGGCAGCAACCATTCCTCCTAAGATCAAACCCAAAACGACCTGCCAGTGCGAAAACCCGATGATGCTGATGAATGTGACCGAGCTTGCCAGTGAGACGAAAAATTCCGCCAGGTTCACCGATCCGATCGTGTATTTCGGGTGACGTCCGCGGGCGATCAATGTCGAGGTAACAATCGGTCCCCAGCCTCCTCCGCCGATCGAATCGAGGGTTCCTCCCGCCATCGCCAACCAACCAATTTTCTTGATCGGTCGTTTTTCGACACGCTTCTTCAACGCTTTCTGAATGATAAGAATTCCCAGAATCAGCGTATATACCGCAACCAACGGTTTTATTATGTAAATATATTGTTCGAATGAAGAAAGCAGGTAAGCGCCGGTGATCGCGCCGAGCACGCCCGGGAATAAAATCTTCTTGAAAAGCTTGCTGTTTACATTGCCGAATTTCAAATGCATATACCCCGAAACCCCACTCGTGAAGATCTCGGAGGTATGCACGCTGGCACTTACAGCCGATGGCGGAACGCCCAGTGTGAGCAGAAATGTGGCCGCAGTTACACCGTAAGCCATTCCTAAAGCGCCATCTATCATCTGTGCGACGAAACCGCCGAGCACATAATAGAAGAAATTTTCATTCAGTTCGAGGTCGTTCCAGAGAATGGTAAGACGGTCGTAGGTGAAGAATGTAAAAAGCAAATGCCCAACTACCATTAAGGCAATGGCAGAAAACAGGTTTACGGCAACTTCCGTCCTGGTCCTTTTCCGGATTGTCGCCGCCCAGATCTTCTGCTGAATCGTTTCCCAGGTTAGTGGCTTTTTTGCATTATTTCCGGAAGGGGGTACTGTCGCACGCCGCAGAACCTGGGCGGGTGGAGCATTTACAAACCGGATGTCTGATTCTTCCGGCAGATCGCGCAGGTACACCACCTGACCTTTTTCCCTGGCCAACGCCGCCAATCGCCGATCCTCCTCAGGATCACCACTTGCGATGTACGCTACGTCAAGAGATTCCCAATGCGAAGAATTCGTTTCAGATGAGGGTGTAAAGTCCGCCGCTTCCTTCAAAGTCTATGTAGTATACTATTATTATAGAGTAACTCAGGGGTGCAAATTTAAGATCAAATTGTTAGTTTTCAAAGAATAAAAAGAGGAGGGTGCCAATCAGTAGCAACGGATTTCCATCAGAGAAGCGGGGACGTTCGAGCTGGCATTCGTTACACGGACCTTTAAATGTTGGGTTGTTATTGGCTTGTCAAATACGATTGTCCTTTTGGTTTGGTGGTTATCTGTTATGCTTCCAACGAGCTCATCATTACAGTTATAAACGCCAATTTCAGTCGCGCAAAATGGCATAACGGTTTCCGGATGAACATAAATGACATTTTCCATGGGGTGGTCAAAATCGGTGTCAAAGACGAGATCCAGCTTAGAAATCGTGACGGGTTCGTTCCACCGGATGCCGATCTGCGGATTTTTGTCCGCTGAATCGGCCACCCACGCATTTGGTCCCGAAACGGGCCGGTGCAAGCCATTCCGGATGTTTTCAGGTTCAAAAAGTGCAATGGGTTCACTGAGTCGGAATGCCAGGTTACGGCCTTCCGGCCTGCGCTGCGGGCACCAGAATTCGAACGTATCCACGCCAAGATCTTCGGTAGGTTCCTGTTTTCCGTAGTTCGAAACCGCCGGATTTGTTGCATTAAAGACGGTTACCAGCCCGGTAACGCGTTTCTCACTATACTGGATTTTTATATTTTCATTTTTAATAAAACAAATGAATGCATAAGCTTCTTCACCAAATGCAGAAGACCAGTTCAGCGTAATTTCCTGCTTTCCAGATTCCAGGTTGAAAGATTTTGTTTCCAGGGTTACATCCGGCGTGTGGTTGAAAACTTTGCTGCTTTTACGCAGCTCGACAATCAGTTCTGTATCCTGTAATGCTTCCACCCAAACCGTAACAGACGGCATTTTGCCTTTTACCGGAAGCATTTGAGCAACCGAATGTTTTATAACAGACCAGTGATCGGATCCAGGCAGCTCCCGCAGTTTCAAGGTCGAGGTGGCGTCGATCGAGACTGCTTTTTCGACTAAATTTTCCGGATCGGAAATGCTTGTTTGAGGCAGATACTGACCTGCACGCCACAATTCCAGTTGAAGTTCTTTTAAATGCAGCTCGCCCACTTCGCGCGGCGTGCAGCTGTATTTTTTTGCAATGGAAGCCGCAATCGCCACCGACTGCCCGCCCATGGCACTGGTCGCCATCACACGTGTTGACGCAAATGCCACGTGGGTAGCACTGATGATCCGGCCCGCGATAAATAGGTTATTGATGTTTTTGGAATAAAAACAACGGTACGGAATGCTGTACACTCCTTTGCTATGCCATTGATTACAACCCGATTGATCGCTGTAAACACCATCCGCCGGATGCAGGTCCAAGCTCCATCCGCCAAAACCTACGGTATCGTGAAATGATGTTTGCTCGACGATATCCTGTTGTTTTAAAAGATAGTCCCCTTCAAAACGGCGGCTTTCACGCTTGCCGGGAATCGTTCCTACCCATTCCAAAGTCATATTTTCGGATTCGGGAAATTCGCCGGAGTTCTTAATGTAATTCCACGCTCCGTAAACGACTTTCCATAATTCCCATTTGATCTTTTCCGTATCGTGAACCGTATCAAGCCTTCCACCGTATTCGAGCCACCACAACCGGCATCCGAAGTCTTTCGGGTTAAAGGTTTTATATCTCGGGATTTCCTTGATATCCTGCAATGCATAAGAAGGCGGGATAAACTTTACCGGCCGGCCTATGTCTTTGGAATAGAAATACATAGAATGCCCCAATAACTCGCCATACGCTTTGTCCGGAGCAAATTTCTCGCCAAATTCCTCAACCGATTCAGCACCCATCCGAAATGCCGCGCCGGACAAAAAGCCGACAATACCGTCCCCGGAAGCGTCGCAAAAAAGTGGTGCGGTAACGCTGTATTTCGTACTGTTCTGGCTGCAAAATGCGTGAACTGCCGTAATGGATTCGGTTTCCGAATTTTTGTCCAGATCGTAAACAGCCGTGTTCAAAAGCAAGGTAATGTTCTTTTCCTCCACCACTTTTTCCAACAAAACCGTATCGAAGATCAATGGATTGCCGTCTGGATTGCGGTAGATATTTTCCAGCATAATCTCGTCGATTACGCCGCCTTCCCGGGCCCACCGGTTGTTGTTTCCCATGTGAGAAGTAGCCCCGAGGATCCAGAGCCGCACTTCGCTCGAACAGTTTCCTCCCAGCACTGGCCGGTCCTGGATCAAGGTTACTTTCATACCTGCCCTGGCTGCGGTAATTGCCGCGCAGGTACCAGTCAATCCTCCTCCCACGATCACCAGGTCTGTCGCCGATTCAATGGTTTTCGGTACTCTTTTTTCAGATGCTTCTTCTCGTATCATTTTATCAAGTATTTATCTCACGGGTCTCAGCAGACCTGTTATTATTCCAGTACAAATTCAGTTTCCGTAGTCAGGAAACCAGTCGGTTTATAAATAGAAATGTGTGCTCTGCCTTCAAATCCCTGAATCGGAACGGATACTTCCTTGCTTTCGCCGGGGTTGAGATCGGGGATAAGGACTTTTGAATAGGCGGTTTTTAAATAATAGCCAGAGAGTTTTCGCGTCGGAAAATCAGGTCTGGCCGTGAGCTTCACTTTGAGGACATTCACACCTTGCTCGCCAGACTGATATCCCACTTTTTCAATCGTTACAGGCGATAGTTCGTCCTGGTGAACCTTGTAGGCCCGACGGGGTTGCCTGTTCGGGCCGACGATTCCCCATTGGCGGAAGCCATTTACATTGGTACCAAACAATTTGCTGCGGTAGTCATTATAAGTCCACCAGGAAATGCCGGCCACATACGGTCTTTTCCGGATCTCGGACAGAACTTCGCGGATATGTTGCGCCTGGTATGCCTCGCCCCCGTTTCCGTCGGAACGCGTGCCCCATTCGCTGATAAATACAGGTTTGTCGGGATAAAGTTTGTGAATATGATCGAGCGACCTGGCATGTCCGCCATAGGTATTTGTGGATACAAAATCCACGTACTGACTGGCTTCATTTTCTGGCTTCGCAGGCAATGCATTCAGGCGCATGGTCGCAAAGGTGTAGAGGCGGGTGGGGTCCACTTCTCTGGCGAATGCGATCATGTCTTTCGTCCACCGCTGACCACCTGGCTGGTCGGAAAGGTATTCATTCCCAACACTGTACGCCATGACACTCGGGTGATTCCAATCCCGCTCAGCCATTTCTCTGAACTGCGACTTAAATTTAGTCCGCATGGAATCATTATCCATTTGCTTTCCGGTAAGCTGCCAGTTGCCCACTTCGGTAATGATCAGCATCCCATATTGGTCCGCCAGGTCATAGAAATATTCGCCGGGCGTATAATGGGTCAGCCGCTGAAACTCCATGCCCGCCTCCTTCATCAAACGAAAGTCTTTTTCAACAAGCCAATCCGGCTCCAAGGAACCCAGACCCGGATAATCGATCACACGATTGCCGCCGCCTACTTTCAATGGCTTTCCATTGAGCAGGATCTGGGCGTCACGGATTTCGATTTTTCGTATGCCAAAGCGAGAGGCGATGGAGTCGGAGCCGACTGTGGCTTTGAGTTCGTACAGGTTAGGCTGGTCAAGTTCCCAAAGTTTCATTTGTGCGGCCGGGATGGTTGCTTCGGCCTCGATTACGGCAGTTTGTCCGGCAGGAATGCTGGCAGATTTTGTTTTCCATTTTAACGAAACAGGTTTTTTATCTTGAAAAACAGTAAAGTCAATTTTTGGCGTAGCTGCATTGGAAGATGCATTTTTAACCCGGACCCTGGCGGTAATGCTGGCAGAATTTTTGGCAAGATCGGGTGTTGTTTCGATCTTGATATTTTCAGCATAAACCTCCGGCTCGATGGTGAGGTAAACCGGGCGGATCAGCCCACCGTAGTTGACCCAGCCTACAAAAGCATCACTGACATCTCCATTATCCTTTACCCCCGGAATGGTGTTTGTTTTCCATGTGTTGTTATTAACTGCAACCACCAGCTCGTTACCACCCTCTTTCAGCAACGAAGTCACATCGAAGCTGAATGGCGTATAACCGCCTTCATGGTCGCCGACTTTCTGGCCATTCAGCCAGACGTTGGTTTTATAAAAAGCCGCATCAAAATGCAGGATCACACGTTTCCCCGAGGCAGGTTTCCAGGAAAAAAATTTACGGTACCAGGCTGTTCCCGTGTAAAATTCATAGCGGGAATCCGTAGAGAAGCAGTGCGGGACGGTTACGATGTCTTGTCGTGAGGCTTTTGCCACACCTTCTTTATACCACTGGTTTGAAATTCCAAGCTCGGCCGGGTCCAGCACAAACATCCAGTCCCCATTCAGCGATATCGCCCCGGGGTCTTTAATATGGTATTGCGCAAAGCTGCTTTGGGAGATGCAGCAAGCAACAAACAGTAGTAGCGTTCTAAATTTATTGTTCATAAAATGCGTTAAGGAATTCAAATGGATTTAAGTTATTTTTGAAAAAACAGATAGCGTAATGGCAGCGACTCAAACAATCCCGACCCGGCTAAGCAATCTTCAGATCGAACTGTTAAAGCTGTATCCTTATAGTGTTTCTGAAAACGAGCTGAGAGATATCCGTAAAATGCTGGCTGATTATTTTGCCCAAAAAATCGATTCTGAAATGAATCAGTTATGGGAGAAAAATGACTGGAACGACCAGACCATTGAATCCTGGAAGTCTGAACACCTTCGCAGCAAGACTTCCAAATGAAAATAGTTCTGGATACAAACGTTTTGCTGATTTCCCTTCCATTAAAATCCAGATACCGTCCAATTTTTGATTCTCTTCGGGCGGGCGAATTTGAGTTGGTCGTAAGCAATGATATTTTACTTGAATACCACGAGAAGATCAGTGAAAAAACTTCTTCAGAAATAGCAGAAAATGTCCTCAAACTCATTCTTTCATTAGAAAACTGCACACTGCAATCGACATTCTTCGAGTGGGGTTTAATGCATAATGATGAAGACGATAATAAATATGCGGATTGCGCACTCGTCGCCAGTGCTGACCATTTGGTTTCCGAGGACCGACATTTTAACATTCTTAAAGACATTGATTTTCCTAGGTTATCGGTCATCCGCGCGGATGTGTTTCTTGAACTGGTAAAATCTCGCCAACACTAACCTTCCGGGAAGCAACAAATGGAATCGCGGCTGAAAACAGCACTACCGTGGCGACAATGGCGGTAACGACGGTTCCCGAAGTAGTCATGGTACTGAGTACAAAAAGCATTACTGCTGTAAAAAGCAATGCGCCGGTGATCACCTGCAACCCGAAACGGTTCTGCCTTTTGACCTCAATCGCCTCTTCCTCATTGATTTCCAGCGCATCAATGCGTTTTTGTTCTTTGGTTTCGAGGTAAGTCAGATATTCTTTTGCAGTAATGTCTTTAGATCGTGCCCACAGCTCGTAAGCCAGCAAAAGCAGCAATGGAAGCCCCACACCAACAATCGTTTCCATTCCTCTGGACAATTTGAAATCCAGTAGTAGAGGTGCGAGGATTTTGAAAAAGAGGTTAACGGAAAGTCCGATGCCGGTTACCCATAATGTGACGCTGCTCGTCAGTCTTTTGGAAAACAGCGCCCAAAGCGGAGGTGCCAGAAGCGGGCCTCCCGAAATGGCTGAAATACTCAGTACCACTTCCACAATCCCGCCCGCCGCCGGTACTACCAATGCAATTCCGATCATTCCCAACCCAAAAAACCAAGACGAACCTCTGGCAACCCGGATCAGTTGCTTGTCAGTAGCTTTCGGATTGACCATACCTTTGTAAATGTCATTGGTGAAAACCGCCGAAACGACATTCAATGCGGTATTGGCGCTCGCCGAAGTAGAGAAGTACATTCCGGTGAGCATTAATCCCAACAACCCAGGAGGCAGCACCAGTTTGCAGATCATTAAGTAGGCATTTTCGGTATCCAAACCTGTTAATGCAGGATTGATCGCTTTATAGATCATCGGCGGAAACATCCAGATCACCGGGCTGATGAGGTACAGACCTGCAAAAAGCCAGGCCACTTTTTTGGCCGATTTTTCACTGTCGACGCTGGTATACCGCTGTACCATCGTCCAGTTGCCGCCAATGTAACAAATGTGATAAATGACGAATGCGGCGACGAACCCAATGGTGTATTCGCCGTTGAGTAGATTAAAAAAATCATCGGGAACCGCTTTGGTAAAACCATCCCAGCCGCCGACTTTATCAAAAGACAAGGGAAGCAGAATGAAAACCGCGGCCGACAAAACCACGAACTGCAGAATGTCCGTCACCATCACCGCCCATAGTCCGCCGACTGCGGTATAAGCAATCATAAAAAGCCCTAATCCAATGGTACAAGGCACTAATGGCAAATCCAGTGAGGCACTTACTAGCTTGGCCACCGGGTATAAAACGGAGCCTTTTATAAAAACCGAAACCAGCGTGAAAATGAAGATGTAAGTTTTCTGAACCGGCAAACCAAGTCGCTCCCTAATGAATTCAGCGGCCGTGAGTGCACCCGTTCTTTTCCATCTTGGTGCGAGATAAAGTGCGGTAATCAATGCGCCGATGCACATCGTCCATTGAATGGTAATCGCCACCCAGCCGTGTTTGTAGGCAATGGATCCCCAGGCTACAAATGTCCCGGCCGAGAAGAAGCTCATGAATAAGGATAGTCCCCCGATAAACCAGGGAACCGCCTCTCCTCCGGCAAAAAACGACTTTAAATTCCTTCCTGTTCTCGCAAATAACATCCCAATGCCCATCACGAATGCGGAAAAAACGAGAATGACAATGGTATCGATGGAGTTGTTCATAATTAAGGGTTATCGGTTCTAAATGGCGAGGCGGGGAAGCCTGCCTGGTTGTAAAGATTGGCGCCGTTGCTTTCCACCGGGCTGCTTGCCCACGCATACCGCACGGTTTTTGGATTTTCGATGCCATCCTGCCAAACGATCACTTCGCTTCCTTCAATTTTGGCTTTCGCCCACACAAACTTTTTGTCTTCTCCGGCGATCGCGAATCCTTTCAAATCCCCTTCTTTTGACTTCAATCCATTCGCTGCATACTTGAATTTCAAACGGATCTTGTTGCCTTCAATTTTCATGGATTCGTACAATGGGGAGGTTTGGAGATTGCTTTCTCCATAACAGATCCGTCTTGCTTCGGCTGCCATTCGCTCACCAACCTGTTGCTTGTAAATCGGGTGCACATCGTATGGATTTCCTACGTCGATGGTGACCGCCAGTCCGGTTTTCGGTACAGAAAGTGTTGCCATTTGTGCCTCGCGCAATTCGGCCCAGTTTGATTCCACCGGCGCTGAGGTCAGCGCGCCGAATCCCGATAGCTGCGCGATGATAAATGGGAGTTCACCCTGATTGAATTGTTTTCGCCAGTCTGAAATGAGCAGCGGAAGTAACTTTTTATATTGGACCGCCTGAGAAGCATTTGCCTCACCCTGGTACCAGAGAAACCCTTTTAAGCCCAGATTGGCAAATGGAGCAATCATCGCATTGTAGATTACCGACGGATTTCTGCGGTTTTCTGCTGGATCAGCTGGTTTGGCGGGGTAGGAGCCAATTCGCAGGCTGCTTTTGAAAAGCCACTCGCCCGATAGGGGGATGATCAGCGGATTATCAGACTCGACCAATTCTTTCAACCAAAGCTGCGATGCGTCGCGACTGGTAAATCCGCCAAATCCCGACAGATTTTCAAGTCGGATCGAAATGAGGTTTTTACCTTCCTTAACCAATTCTTTCGGGACAATGTAACTCCGCCTGCCCGGCTGCCACGTTCCACGCCCAACCTCGGTCCCATTGAAATAGATAATGTCCAGATCTTTTAATGTTTCCAGATTGAGCAAGAGTGATTTTCCTGCCATGGATGCCGGTATATTTACCTCTTTCCGCAGCCAGACAATTCCATCAAAATCAGGCAGACCGTGATTTTCCCAATAATCGGGCGCAACCAGTTTTTTCCAATTAATGGGCTTATAGGCAGATGAATGCCATTTTTCAATAAAGCCACTATCGGTTTTCTGAAATTGTTCCATCCAGTTTTTTGAATTCACCGCGTAAGCCTGCTGGCTCTCTTCGAGTGAATTGTTACCCTTGTATTTCGCTATGAATGGGTTGGTTAATTCTTTGAAATCAGGATGCTCACCCATGCTTTGCAATCCGATCCAGGGTTCAATCAGAGTACCTCCCCAGGAAGTGTGGATAATTCCGATGGGAATGTTTTGTGTTTTATGGATTTCTTTGGCGAAAAAGTAGGCGGCTGCTGAAAAAGTGGCGGCATTTTCAGGTGTACAGGTTTGCCAGGTAGCTTTGGTCGTGTTGCTTTGGGGATTTGTGTTAATGTCTTTTGCGACCGTAAAAGACCGGATTTGCGGCAAATCAGCACTTCTGAGTTCATAGGAAGCATTAAAAACTTTGCTCACCGGCCACTCCATATTCGATTGTCCGGAACACAGCCATACGTCCCCGATCATTACATTTTTAAAAGAAAATGAACTGTCGGAAACCACATGGATCTCATAAGGCCCACCTGCTTCCCGGGCTGGAAAAGTCACTTTCCAATTGCCATTTGCCTCTGCTTTTACTTTTTTCTTTTCTCCATTAAAATCAATGGTAAATGAAGATTTCGGCGCCGCAGTACCCCAAAGCTGAATGGGCTTCTGACGTTGTAAAACCATGTTGTCACTAAAAAAATAAGGCATTTTTACTCCGCCTGCCAAAGCAAACTGCCCAGTGAAAACACAAAAGAGAATGAAAATCCGAATGCGTAAGCGAATCATGTTTTTACCGATTACCCTAAATTTTTTCACTAAAAACTTACTCAAACCGCACGGTATATACTTCCATCCCAAATCCTGGAATTTGATAGGAGGGAGAATTTACAGCTGATCCGGAAGCAGTTTTAGCTATGTTTTTTATCTTTTTTCCAGTACCCCATTTTTCCGGGTTGAACGTGATCTGCCCCTCCGAAGGCTGGGCGCGGTTGTTCAACAGAATGACATATGCTTCATTTTTAGCGGCATTCTCAGCCAGAATGCAATCCACGGTCGGTTGATTACCAGCTACGAATCCCCCGCGGATCACCAGTTTGGCTTTCTCGCCAAATACAGTTCCCGGCTCAAAGCCATACGTCTGGTGCGGGCCTACTTTTGGAGTGACAAAACCTCTCGGAAACTCTATTTTTCCTTTTGAGCGTAAGGCAACTTCTGAAAGCAGATAATCCGTGATCCAGCCGATCTGCCACCATGCGTGATGCGGATAAGGTCCTGCCCCTTTGTTCATGGCAGCCCAATAGTAAGATGCGACGCTGGTTTTACTGTCGACAAACGCATGTCGCCCAATTGCTGCCGATCGCGCCATATCCGCGAAAATTTGCTCCCCCGTGAGTTGGTGCATCCGTATGAACATTCCCGCGTGACTGGCCAGCTGAATGGGGCCCAGGCGTGTCGCAGAGCCAAAAATGCCGCCATGCTCAAAGCTCAGACCCGTCTGACTGATCTCCCAATCTTCAAGGTTAGCGCCATTTACAGTCTTAGGATTTCGGTTCGCAATGGGATGCGTGTAAACGGAAGTCGTGTAGATTTTCGCGCAGGTAACCGCGGCATCCTGGTATTTTTTGTTTTTGGTAAAATCATAAAGATCCAAAAGTGCCTGGGCCGATTGCCCGGTTGCGAAATCCGGGGCGTAACGTGCGTCGCCGCAAACACCCAGGAATGCGCCGGTTTCGACTGCGTTTTTGATAAACCAATCTGCCCCTTTTTGCGCGGCTTTCAGGTATTTTTCATCTTTTAAAAGCCGGTAGGCCACGATCATTCCGTAGAATGTCGGTCTTATATCTTTGATATCTTTGAATATTTCCTGCTCGGTTTTCCGGTCGTAAGCTACTGCCCAGCTGCCGTCCGCATTTTGCCAGCTCAGCAATTTGTCAGCCCCTAATCGCAGCTTTTCTTTCAATTCCGCGTTATCCGGCTCGAACAAAAGCATGTTGCCCATATCTAGTAACACATAGTAAGTCAATGCGATAGGTTCCACAACCTCGCCCCATTCCTCGACGAATTTTTTGCTTTTAGCCAAATAATACTGACCCTCGATGGCGCCGTCGAAAAAACCTTTTTTGGTTTCCTGCTGCACCAGTTTGAAGTTTAATGCCGGCGGCAATACTTTTTCCTTCAATTCCGGATCGTTCGTTGCATTCGCGAGCATCCACATCGCGCCGTAATCGGCGTTTTTCATGGCGTCTTTCTGCGAGCCCACCACACCGCCGAGGTACGACTGCGCCCCGATTTGCTTGCCTTCATACTCTTCAATGTTCCAAAGCGAAGTTTTCGGATCGGTGAGGTAACCGTGCATTTTTTCAATGCGGTCGGTCAGTGCTTGTTTGCTCTGGCGGAGGCTTAATGTTTCGTGGAATTTATAAATGTCATTCGCCGCATGTTTGATCGAAGCAAACCAGTCTCCCGCGATCAGGCTGTACCGAAATGAATAGCTAATCTCCTCACCCGCATTTCGTTCTGATTTTTGTTCACCCAAAACCGGGTGGTACAATGTCGGCGAAAGCTGCGCTTTTCTGTTCATGTGCGAAAGTCCGAGCAACCAGTCTATCTGAGTAAACTTATCTTTCGCCCACGGATCACGCGCCAGTCCCGGCTCGGGAATCACGGAAAGCGTAATGCCGTTTTTGGTACTGACCAATGGACTTAACGTAGTCGCACAACGCTCGCGATAAACGACCGGACGGGCGGGAATACCATGGCCATAAGCATAAGCCAATGCAAAGTTTTCCTGCATAAAATTTCCCTGAAAATAGCCTGGAACCGACGTCCACGCCATTTGGTTGACTGGAACGGACGCCAGGGTAGGGGTTGCGAGCGAGAAAAACCCTTTCTTTTTGGGTATCAAACGCATGGTTACCTGAATGTCATTCGGGAATTGGGGATCCAGTTTCCAGGTCGCTTTTACCGTGGCTACTTCCGTTTCTTTGGTGAATTCCAGCTCATTTTTCTTACCTGAAAAAGAACTTGGGAGAAAACTAAAAACCTGTCCGGCCTTGTTCAGCGACACTTCCGTGGTGCTTTCCTTCCATTGTTTCTCCTGGTAATGGTAATTCTCTTCGGGAAATGTACCCCCGGTAATTTTTTGGAATGTTTCTTTCGGCTCTTCAGAAGGTTTGGTTTCGGAATAAAGCAAAGTATACTCGCCGGAAGGAGTTAGCCCCTCAACCCATTTACCTTCTTTTTTAAGCAGTATTTTGTCAACGAGCCACCCATCTTTCGCCTTTTTCCAAAGCACCTGAATATGGTCATTAACAAGAACCGGTGAAGCACTTTTTTGGCCAATAACAAGCCCTGAAATCGTAATCCAGCAAACAATCGTAAGAATATATTTCATCATTATCTATTTTAATTTATCCCCTCAAACCCATCTCACATTTAACTTCTCACTTCTCACATCTCACATCTCACATCTCACATCTCACATTTTACTAATCTCAATCCAAATAACACCTAATCTCAAAGATCCTGGCCAACGCGTCCCCATGCGTTTTCTGAACAACCACCCGCACGGCATCAGCTTCCAGAGCATCAAAATCATGAGTTGCCAGCCTCAGAAAATTGTCTTCTGTTTTGATCGTCTTCACCGTTTTTCCTTTGCTCTTGATCTCGATGGTATAATCGGAAACCGTCTCCGTTTGTGGGCCTCGCACCTGATTTTTGTAGACACTATCTTCCGGCGAAATCCTTAAAAAACGGTTTAAACCCGTATCGAAACTGAGCTGGATGTAATTCAGTTTGGTAGGCTTGTCCCATTGCAGTTCGATCCACTGCGGGCCGCTTTTCAGTTCAGCCTGCCATTGGTGCGTTTTGCCGTCTTTGATATTCCTATTGATCCCGTCGATCACATTTGCCGCCGCTCCGTCTTTGGTTGCGGAAGAAGCAGTCACTTTCGCAGTCCTCGCCAAATCTTTTTCATCCTGGTTTTGCACGCCCAGCAGCGACTGGTCCTGACGGAGCAGGATTTGCTGCAACCGCGTAAAATGCGGTTCCTGATTTCCGAGAGCCGCCGGCAGAATGTTGTTTTTATTACAATATGCCACCGCAGTTCCCATCGCCTGACCCATTGCGGCGCAGGTAGCCATTACGCGGGTGGAAGACAATGCCACGTGCGACACGCTCACATTTCTCCCGGCCATTAATAAGTTTTTGATATTCTTGCTGTACAGCGAGCGGAATGGAATCGAATAGGGACCGGCAAGTTTAATGGACCGGAAAGGTTCGATGCCGGTACTGTTCATTCCTTCCGGCGGGTGATCGTCGAGCGGCCAGCCGCCGTATGCGACGCGGTCGGGGAACAATTTCGGGTTTTGAATGTCATCCTGTTTCATAATGTAGTCGCCGGTAAGTCTGCGACTTTCACGCTTGCCGGGGATCATTCCTACCCACGATAGCGCCCAGTTCTCCGATTCGGGATGGTTTCCTGAATTTTTGATATAATCCCAAACCCCGAACAAGGTTGCCAGCAAGTCGTGCCGGATTTTTTGTCCGTCGCCTACAATGTCTTCCAGTCCGCCGAGTTCCAGCCACCAGTAGCCATATTCCCATTGCGTTATTTTCCGGTGTACAAAATCTTTGGTCGTGTATTTCCTCGCCCATTTCGGGGGCGTATATGGCATCCGCTTTTCGTGCTTTTTGGAAGTAAAGAGCAGGCTGTTGCCCATGGTATTCATATCCGCTTTTTGTACGGCGAGTGATTCACCCCATTGACTGGTAGCCTCGCGTCCGCGCATAAAATCAGCTCCGGCACGTGCGCCCAGCGATCCGTCGCCGGTACAGTCGGCGAAGAATTTTGCTTTTATCTCAAATAATTCCTCTGTCTGCGAGCAGATTGCCGTGACAGTTTTAATCTCGTCGCCAGCGACTTCCAGGTCCCAGAAAGTAGTGTCGAGCAGCAGCGTAATATTCTCTTCTGAAATGACTTTGTTATACATTACAAAATCCCACATTTCGTACGATCGCTGCTGATTTTCAACGGCTTCGGTCAAAACGAGTTCTTCCAGGATACCGGTTTCGCGCCATACCTGCTGCAATGCGCTCGCTCCCGAAATGTGCATCCGGATCTCGCTGCTGGCATTTCCGCCCAATCGCGACCGGTTTTGAATGAGTACTACCTTGCTGCCGTTTCTGGCGGCCGCAATCGCAGCGCACACGCCGGACATTCCGCCGCCTGCGATGAGGAAATCGGTTTCAAGTTTTTTCTTTTTGTAAACATCCTTGTTGATCTCGAATGCATTTTCCTCCGCTTCGCGATCATAAATGGTAACCGGGTCCATAAAAAACATCCCGGTGCCGGCACCGAACGATTTGATAAAATCTCTTCTTTGCGTTTTCATTTTTTAAGGGTTAGGAATTGCGTTTGACTTCAAAACGGCAGCGGCTGCTTTTGCCGACAATGCGGCTTCGTTACTATTAGCAATGGCCCCGACTTTCTGCCTTTGATTTGCATTCAGTTTAGGAATATAGGATATCAGAATATCCAGAGAATTAGATTTTAACTTAATGTCTTTCAGTTTGTTGAGTATTTCATTCTGCATTTTGAATTCCACTTTCCCAATCAGTTTCACCAGGGTTACCTGAAAGTTTTCCGACGTCCAGATCCGCAGCGGGATCTTTTCAATGGCGAAATAGGGGACAAATGAACTTCCCTCGGAAACCAGCCGGATCAGCAGCGGCGCAAACTTGTCCAGGTCCTGCTCCGGTATTTTATTCAATGCATAGTACTGGTAATGCGCATTGTCGGAGCCGAGCATTTTCCGGAGAACGGTTTCGTTGATCAGCGGCCTGGAATGTTCCCTGATCTTACCGGCGATGTCTCCGTTTACAATGTGCCACAATGTATAAGTACTGTACAACGCACCTTCCACTACTTCGTCTTTTACAGCCGTGTTCGTCGCTCCGGAAACCGCATCCACCACTACCGCCGACTTCTTTTTTTTCTCCGGATCCACCAAACTTTCTACGGCATGATCGCGCAGGGATGATTCATTATTAGCTAAAATGGCCTTCATTTTAGCATGGTCCGCATTGGTGAATCTGATATGGTCAAACTTGGTGAGCGGGTTTCCTTTCGGGGTTTTATAGTTCTGAAAATTGCCGAGCAAATCCCAGTACAAATCAATGGTGACCAGATAGCAGAGACTGTCTTCACAAACCGGTGTTTTGATTTGGCTGAAATAGTAATCAGGTAAATCGTCTTTTCCATAAACCAACTCGACGCGAACCGCAATACTATCTTTGATGGTTGTTTCAAATGCGGTTTCCCTTCTTTCTTTTTGTTTGGTAAATGAAGAAAACCAGATCTGTATTCCTGAAAGCAGGATGAAAAGCGCGGGTACACAGATCCGTTTTTTCATCCGCTGCTACTTCTTTTCCAGGGCATTTTTTCCCTCAGTAATAAAATCCCTGATCCCGTCGCTCGCATACGGGTTTATCTTCCCGGATGCATCGGAGTAAATAATATAGACATCGAGATCTTTTCTTTTTGCCACAAACTGTTTTGTTTCTTCCAAACCCATTAAAAAAAATGCGGTATCGTACCCGTCGGCTGTGATGGCATCCGGCGCAAACACGGTTACACTCAGCACCGAACTCTGCTCCATGGAGCCGGTTTTCGGATTGATAATGTGGTTGAAAACCTGTCCGTTTTTCTCAAAATGATTTCTGTAATTTCCGGCGGTGGTCATCGCCCGGTCGGCGAGCTTTACGGTGCTGAATAAGGTGCCGGGGCGCAGTGGATTTTCAATGCCGGCAACCCAGGATTTTCCTTCATTCTTCATTCCTTTGCAAAGAATTTCCCCGCCGATTTCCACCATAAACCTGTTAATTCCTTTTTTTTGAAGAAATGCACCAACCAGATCGACCGAGTACCCCTGCGCAATGCCATTGAAATCAAGCCTTACATAAGGTTTAGTTTTTTTGACCGATGACGCATCAAACTGGATATTTTGAAACCCAATCAACTTCAAAAGCGAGTCTACATTTACATTTTCGGGATCTTTTGCCCTTTTTGCCCCAAATCCATAAGCTTCCACCAGCGGCATCACGGTCGGATCAAAAGCGCCCTTGGTAGCCTCATACACCTCTTTTGATTTTTTTAAAACCGGGTAAAAATAGGGTGACCTGAATGTGAATGACTCCGTTTTATTAAATTCTGAAATCTCAGAATCTTGTCTGTATAACGATAAGCTGCGATCAAAATCCGCCAGTATCGAATCAATTTGAACTTTAAAATTCCTGTTTTTGGAGTCGTAATATTTAACGTGATAAGTAGTTCCCTGCGCCACACCGTTGACCGAAGTCAACGGTAATTGATTAGGGGGGAGGCCTTGCTGCTCCTTTCCCTGACCGTCTGCTTTAGCTGACGGCAGGAGAGCTAGAAAGAGGAGCAAGGCGTGTCTCATCACGGTTGCGGAGCGACGGTCTCACCTTTCAAAATCGCCATCAATTCGGGTAAATGGTCCTGGTAAACTCCTCTCGGGGTCGTTTTGTATTTGTTTGTCAAATACGCGGCGAATCCTACCACTTCGCCCATCATCCCGCAGGTACGCATTACGCGGGTACTGCCAAATGCAACGTGGGTAGTGCTGATATTCCGGCCTGCTACGAATAGATTCTGAATGTTTTTGGAATAAAGGCAACGGTATGGAATCGTGTAGGGAGCTACTTTAATGTGTTTGGTCCCCGCGAAGAATTCCTGACCTTCGAAGTATTTGCTATTTTTTGTGTCGGGAAAATGTAAATCGATCGTCCAGGTTGCAGTTACTGAACCATCGGGATAAAACTTACCTTCCTGAATGTCCATCTGGTTAAGTATATGGTCACCGATGATGCGGCGCGATTCGCGTTTTCCACCGATATAGGCTACCCATGCCAGCTCACGTTTTGCGTATTTGGCAGGTTTGTTCTTTTTCAGATAAGACCAGTTTCCGAAAATGGCACGCAGGTTGTGGTCGCGGATTTTCTCTGCATCGGTAATGGTGTTGAAATTGCCAAAACCGGTTTCCCACTGCCAGTCTGATTGTGGCTCGTCGATGTGGTACTCGTCTGAAAACTGCATCGCCCACGGTGTTTCGGGGAATGAAGAAACGGTATCGCGTGCCAGCGACGCCCACAAATTGGAGGTTCCTAATGTAAAGTCGTCAGCTTTGTCGGCAGCCAGCGATTCGCCGGTTTCAGCCTTACTTTCACGGCCCATTCTGAATTCCGCGCCCGCCAGAAAACCTACCGTTCCGTCACCGGTACAGTCTGAGAAAAACGAGCCGGCAAAACGCATTTCTTTATTGGTAGCAATGTCGCGACCAACTACGGCAGTAATGATATCGTTCTCTTTTTCAACTTTGTAAACGTGCATGTTGAGGAAAAGAGAAATATTAGGTTCTGCTTTCACGATCGCGATTTTACGCGCGTCGCCATATTCTTTGGCATCCGGATTTCCATTTCCAGGATCTCCATTGTCCATTTCTCTTACAATTCTGCCCAGTTTCGGATAATGGTTTTTGTCCACATCACCCATTAAATGCACGCGGATCTCGGAACTGTTGTTCCCGCCCAAAACCGGCCTGTCCTGAATCAGGGCAACTTTCAAACCCATTCGGGAAGCTGAAATGGCAGCGCAGGTGCCCGCGATACCGCCGCCTACAACAACCATATCAAACTGTCCTGCGTCTGCTGGCTTGTCGGTAAGATTGAGCAATTTTTTGCGGAATGCAGTTAATGCTTCGAATTCATTTGGCGGCGTGAATTTGAGGTCATCGGTGAATAAAATGGCGTCACAACGTCCATTAAAACCGGTAAGATCTTTCATGCTAAGCTTCGCAGAGCTGCCTTTAATGGGGATTTCGCCCCCGTCATACCATCTCCAGACATCCGATCCGCTCGAACCGAAAACCTGGTTCACTTTCTGCCCGTCAATCGAGATTTCGAACTTTCCAGGACCTTTTGGAAACGGCGCCCAGTCTTTCGTGCGAACCCACATGCGGTACTTACCCGGTTTCGGGAATTTGACAGTCGTTGCGGCATCTTTCACCGGCCGGCCCATGCCATGTGCCATGATGTACGATGATCCCATCACCACAAACGATTGCTGATCGATTACCCAGCCACCTTTGTCTTCAAAGGATTCGGTTTCCACGAAAACATGATTTTGCGCCGTGGCAAAAAAAGAGATCAGGATCAATGTCAGGCTTAGAATGTTTCTCATTTCGTTAGTATTTGTTTGATAAGCGATGCTTGTTCCTCGTTCGATTTTTCGAGTCCGGACTTTAATTTATTGGCCAATGATTCATTGACGGTAACGGATTGCAGTTTTTTCAAAATCGCGATCTGCAATGCATAAGAAGATTTTTCGTAGGTTTCCCAAATCCAGTTTTGCCTGGAAGTCCCCGACAGAAAAGTACTGTTCACGCGTTGCAAAGCATTTTTGGCAATGAAAATATTTTTCCCGCCAATGATTCTTTCCACATCCGCATCATATCCTTTCCGGACATTCCCTTTTTGGTCGAGCACTTTTTCCATTGCCCAATACTGATAATGGTAATTGTCGCTGTTGAGAAAGCTGTGCAGCAGCGATTCGCTTTTGTAGCTCTCGATGATCTTTCGCATTTCGGGAACCGCGCTGCCATATGCGATTTTCCACAAAGTGAAGCAGGTGTAAACCGCCCCGTCAATCACCTGGTTTTTAATGGTTTTAAGAGTCGCCCCTGCTTTTGCATCGACCGAATCGCTCAGATCCTCGGTACCTTTCACGATCAGGTCTTCCATTTCCAGATCGGCGAAAATGGAGTTGGGCTGCGCCAGGATATCCTGCAATTTCTCGTAATCCTCGGGCTTGAATTCGTCGTGATCCACTTTGGTCAGGATCTTGTCTTTCGGCAGATCGTACCGCATGTAATTCCCGAGAAGGTCCCAATAGAAATTAACATACACCGGTTTGCATTCATTGGTGTAGCAAACCGGTGTGAAAATGTTCCTGTAAAAGTATTGTGGCTTCCCCGACTCATCCAGCGCAAGCTTCAAAGTGTAGGTCAGCGTGTCGTTTTCAACAATCTGGAATTCCCGCACTTTTTCATTTCCCAAAACCGGGGAAGGAATCATCAGAAAAGCCACAAACAAAACGACATTCAACATATCAGATATTTTTTCATTTCAATTATCAACGTCTGCTACCGGATAGCTGGGTGTTCGCCGGTTTTTGCATTAGCCCCAGCGGGGCATCAACATTTGCCTCAGCGGGGCTCCCTGTTTCTAGCCGCCCTGTCACTCCATTTGATTTTGGACTCCGGCGCGAGTCTCCTGTAAACTGGCCAGGAAGCCCCGCCGGGGCCGTCCCGGATCTTACTTCCAGTCCGGATTCTGCTCGATCTTCGCATTTGCGTTGATCTCGTCCTGCGGAATCGGGAAATAGCGGTTTTTGGCGGTCACATTCCTGACCGGATATACGCTATTTACTGCTTTTGGAATAACTGTCAAAAACTTACCTGTTCTGGTCAGGTCATACCAGCGGTCACCTTCTGCGAAAAACTCCCAGCCACGTTCCTGCAGAACAGCCTCGATGAAGGCTTCTTTTGTCAAACCGGCTTTCAGATCGGCCAATCCAGCCCGTTTACGAACTACATTGATAAATGCATATGCACCGGCAGTTGCTCCGTTCAAACGAGCCTCTGCTTCCGCAGCGATCAGATATACATCCGGCATTCTCAGGATCGGAATATTCGGGATCAAACCGATCGTCGAAACCGGATCCTGATATTTTTTGATCAAAACACCATCGGTTGTAATCGGGGTAACACTGCGTTGCGGGATTACTTTACCCGTTTTGTCAACATAATTTGTGTCCAGCAAACCTCGGCGGGCATCTTTGGGATCGAAGGAGTTGAAAAAGGACTGGTATGCAAACATCGATCCGAAAGAGGTTCTTGCATAGGCTGGTGCCGCGCTTCCTGCCGGTCCGCACAGACCGACCAATTGGTGGCCAAGTCCCGGTGAAACGGGATCAACTTCATAAGCAAAAATATTTTCCAAACGCGCAGCATCCTCATTATCATAACGATATACATCCCACACAGCCGGCAAAAGCGCATGTTTGTTAGAAGCGATCACCAATTTTGCTTTGGCCAGCGCCGTGGCCCAATCCTCATTGTAGAGCGCAGCTTTTGCATAAAGTGCCAGCGCGGCTTCATTGGAAGCACGCCCTTTTACAACAGCCGGGAAGGAGGGAAGTCCTGCCGAAGTTGCCAGATCTAAGTCGGCGTAAATCTGTTTGTAAACATCAGCTTTCGGGCTTTTTGCGGTCAGCGCTTCCTCTTCGGTGTAGCTTGGCGTGATCTTAACCGGTACGTCACCAAAGTTTTTGGTCAAAAACCAATGATAAAAAGCGCGCAGGAAATAAGCTTCTCCGAGGATCTGCTTTTTGCGTGGTTCATCCATGGTCGCATTCGGGACTTTTGCGATCACCCAGTTTGCTTTTTCAATGCCACTGTAACAAGCTGACCATATTTGCTGCGGAGACTCGTTCACACGGCTGTTACTTTTTTGAGTCGTGTAGTTGACGTCGTAGGTGAACATGGTCAATGTGTTCCTTCCCACCACGCCACGAGGGTAAGTTTGATCGTCGCTGAAATCAGCGACGAGGGTAAGTGCCGGGGCGCCGCCAAGGCTTCCCAGTGCGCCATACACAGCTACAAGTCCTTTTTCAGCGTCTGAGGCTGTTTTGTAAAAATCTTCGGTGTAAATGGAAGAATAAATCGTTTCGTTCAATTCGCACGAAGGCAGCAGGAGGGATGCTCCCAGTATGCTCAGCGTTGCGGTTATTTTCGATATCTTTTTCATAGTTATTTGAATTCGGAAAAGAGGATTTTAGAATGTAACCTGAATACCACCCAGGAATGATCTTGACTGAGGATAAACAAAGTTATCAACACCAATAACCGTGTTTGAACCTGCGTACGTATTCACCTCAGGATCGTATCCGCTGTAATCGGTGATCGTAAAAAGGTTGTTGGCACTTACATATAATCTTATCGCCTGTACCCATTTCATTTTTGGCAAAGTATAGCCGAGTGTCAGGTTTTTGCATCTCAGGTAAGAACCATCTTCCACCACGTAATTGGAGATTGGAAGCCTTCCTCCTTGTGCAGCGCTTACATACTGATTGTTCGGATTCGTTGGCGACCAGCGATTCACAACGCCTTTCAACAAGTTACGCTGACCCAGCGGGTTTTCGAATGAAAGCCGACTGGCATTGTAAATGTCATTTCCCTGAGAACCTGCTACGAAAATGCCCAGGTCAAAGCCTTTGTAGGCAAGATTACTTGAAAAACCGTAAATGAATTTCGGGTTTGGGTTTCCTACAATCGTTTGGTCAGCAGCCGAGATCGCATTATCGCCGGTTATATCCTTGATTTTGTGTCCGCCGATGCGGCCATCATACCCGGGAAGAATGGCTTCGCCTGTTTGATTAACACCGTCAAAAACATAGGTTTTGAACAATCCCAACGGTTCGCCTACCTTCAAAATGGTGTAAGTAGTTATAAAACGTTCATTCGTCACACCGCCGTCGAGATCAAGCACTTTGTTACGGTTGAAGGTGGTATTAGCTGAGACATCCCATTTCAACGGTCCATTCAGAATCCGCGCATTCACTGCAAGTTCCAGTCCTTTGTTTTGGAGAGAAGCGTAATTCCCGGTAAGTGAACCATATCCGGAACTTAATGGAAGGGTTTTAACATACAGAAGATCATTGGTTTTCTTGTGGTAAACGTCCGCGATGAAACTCACCCGGTTGTTCAACAAGCTGAGGTCGATGCCGATGTTGGTTTGTGCCGAACGCTCCCATCTCAGATCCGGGTTTGCTATGCCGGTAGGGTTGATACCCGTTGTGTACGTATGGTTGAGCAGATAATCGCTGCCCGTAGCTGCCGCAGTAGAAAGCGACTGATACGGATTAATGCCACCAGCATTACCGGTTATCCCGAAACTACCCCGCAATTTCAAATCAGACAGCCAGGTCAGGTCTTTCATGAAAGGCTCTTCGATCAGGCGGTACGCTGCTGAAATTGCCGGGAAAATACCGTATTTATGATTTGCCCCAAATTTACTTGAACCATCGGCACGAGCTGTAAGGTCAATAAAGAATCTATCCTTAAAACCGTAATTGACACGGGCCATATAGGAATCCAGGCGCTGGCTGCTTCTGCCGCTGCTTACTGTGCGGGTTAATGCCAGTTGCATCGCTTCGTTTTGCGTAGCGTCATTCGGGAAGCCGGAGGCATTCATGGTGTTGTTATTGGATTGTTCCAATTGGGTACCAAATACGGCAGTAGCCTTGAATGTGTGGTTTTTACCAAGATTTGTGCTGTAAGTCAGGATACTTTCGTGAAGCAGGGCGAGGTAGTTCGCATTGGCTTTGGAAGCCGAACCGGAGTTGTCGTTCAGATCACTTTTATTGACAATCGATCTTGGAGAGTAGCCATCGTACAATTCACCTCTCTGGTCGATGTTAAAGGATGCGCGGTAGGTAAGCCCTTTGAAAAGATTGACTTCTCCGTATAAATTGGCCAGCGTTCTTTTGATATCTCTTTTGTTCAGAGCCGCGGCAAAATTAAGCGGGTTTACCACTTCGCGGTACTGACCGCCAGCCTGTTCGCCGAACGGGAAAATGGAGCCGTCTTCACGATACGGTTTCAATGTAGGGGGCGCGCCGATCGCAGCGCCTAGTACCGATGAAAGTACTGCTCCACCGTCGCCAATGTTTTCACCACCGGTTTGTATACCGTCGTTGATCGAATAACTTCCTAAAATACTGGTACCGATCTTAATGGACTTGCTGAGGCGGTGATCCAGGTTGAGGCGGTAAGAATACCGTTTGAAACCAGAACCGATGAACGTTCCCTGTTGGTCAAAATAATTCAGTGAAAGTGCCAGCTGGGTCTTTTCATTCCCACCATTGATAGAAAGCTGGTGGTTCTGGATCGGAGCTTTGCGGAAAATATAGTTTTGCCAGTTAACACCTTCTCCCAACGAGGCAGGATCAGGGTAGTAGTTGTTTTTAAACACTTCATTTTCAACCTGCGCAAACTCTGCGGCGTTTAGTACGTCGAGTTGTTTGTTTACTTTTTGAGTACCATAGTAACTGTCAAATGTTACAGTCGTTTTTCCGCTTTTACCGCGTTTTGTTGTGATCAAAACAACCCCGTTGGCAGCGCGCGCACCATAAATAGCGGAAGCGGAAGCATCTTTGAGTACCTCAACGGATTCGATATCATTGGGGTTAATGGTCGAAAGCGGGCTCACATCGGTGATGCCTCCGCCATTGGAAATCTGAATCCCATCAATCACATAAAGTGGCTCGGACGATCCGTTAATGGAGTTGGTTCCCCTGATGCGGACGCTCACATTACCGCCGGGCGCACCTGAGTTCTGGTTGATCTGCATTCCGGAAACTCTTGCCTGCAAGCCTTGCGCGATGTTAGCGACAGGGGTCTGGACAAGGTCAGCAGCCTTAACAGAAGCAATGGAGCCGGTCGTTTCAACCCGGCGTTGCGTTCCGTAACCTACCACCACCACTTCTTCAAGTGCTTTGATGTCGGGACGAAGTGTGATGTCTACGATCGAACGGTTATTAACCTGAATCTCTTCCCTTAGATAACCTACAAATGAAAACACAAGTGTCGCATTTCCAGCGGATTCCAATGAATAGGTTCCTTCTACGGTCGTGAGCGTGCCCTGCTGAGAACCTTTTACGGTCACACTTGCGCCGGGAATGCCTTCACCTTTTTCATCAACAACTTTTCCGGTAACGGTGCCGGACTGGGCCAGCAATGAATGTGTTATGCCCACACTAAAAAGCATCAGCATGAACAGGCAGGGTATTATTTTCTTCATTGAAATAGAAATTAGGGTTAATTAGATGTTTATAAATAGGAATAGTACAACAGGAGTGAGCTCGGGCTATTCTTAATAATGAATCTGACAGGTAGTTTTAAATGGTTTTGGAGGACTTAAATAGGGTTATTTGATAAAGATATATGGAGGATCGAATTCACCACACTTTATTATCCGGCAAAATTTTCCGGATTTCGTTCAATAACTATCGGGAACGTTTGCGGAGACGTTACCGATATATGGTTTTATGTATTTTTAATATAAGATTTTTCTATTTTTGTGACCGGGTGTTTAACGAGTGCCGGAAACACTGGCAAGATGAACCTTTATTAAAATAGTACAATATGGTTAGGTGCGTGAAATGTGAGCAGGTGGATGGCATTATGAAGGCGGGATATGTGAGAGGTCTTCAACGATACCTCTGCAAGTCTTGCAACTATTATTTCACTCAATCCGAAAAGGATGAGTCGGTGCTTTCATTACAGCGCAGAAAGCGTCACCAGACTACGATCATCGACATTGCCCGATCACTCGGCGTTTCCAATTCAACAGTATCCCGCGCGTTGCACGATCATGCGGATATCAGCCCGGAAACACGTCAGGCGGTGCTCGAAAAGGCCAGTCAACTCGATTACCAGCCTAACCAACTGGCCTACAATCTGGTAAAAAGCAAGACGAACACCATAGGATTGATCGTGCCGGAATTTCATAATCCCTTTTTTCCTAATGTAATTATCGGGGCACATGAAGTGTTGACAAAGGCAGGTTACAACCTCACGATCATGCAGAGTAATGAGTCGTACCAGGTCGAAATTTCCAATGCAAAGGCCATGCTGGCGAACCGGATCGACGGGTTGCTGATTTCGCTCACGCAGGAAACCAATAACTTCGACCATTTGAGTGTATTTGAAAAAAGAGGCATTCCGCTCATTCTTTTCAACCGGGTTTGCGAACAGATCAATGTGCCTAAGGTAGTGGTGAACGATTTCGAGGCGTCGTTTCAGGCAGTGGAACATCTTATTCTGAACGGCTACGAAAGGATTGCACATCTCGGCGGGCCATTGACGCTTTTGGTAAGTCAGGAAAGATTGCGGGGTTACCGGGCAGCGATGCTAAAACACGGTAAAACGATTGAAGATCACATGATCATCCAGGGAATGCTGACGCAGCAAAAAGCGAGGATATATGGTCAGTATCTGCTGGACCTGGCAAATCGGCCTGATGCTATTTTCGCGGTAAATGACTCTGCGGCAATAGAAATTATGTTAATGGCAAAAGAAAAAGGAATCAGTATCCCCGACGAACTGGGCGTTGTAGGATTCAGCGATAACCCGGAATCCACCTATATTGGCCCCGGACTTACGACTGTGCGGCAGCCGACATTGGAAATGGGCCGCATTACTGCCGAGTGGATCCTGCAGATTGTAGATCTGGAAGACGTTCATTTGCCCGAGAAGAAGATTCTGAATACAGAGCTGATTGTGAGGGGTTCTTCACGACGCCGGGGCATTTGAGATTTTAGCTACATTTGTTCCGATTACTCAACTCATGACACATACTAACATTTAAATTTCTTCACAATGCTACGACTAGCAGTGCCAAACAGGAAGGAAAAACGGGCGATTCTGAATTTTTTGAAGTCCGTAAAGATTTCAAATGGAACACTACCGTTTTCGGATACCACCGATTATTTAATGAGCAATCCTGTAAATAAGAAGCGTTTATTGCGAGTGGTCGACGACTTTAAAAACAACAGGGACATCTTTATCCAACGTGATCTTATTGAGCTTTGATGTTGTCCTGGCACCCTGATGCCTGGGAAGATTACATTGAATGGCAAAAGGTAGATAAAGGCATCGTCAAAAAAATTAATGAGCTTCTTAAAGAATGCATGCGAAGTCCCTTTGAAGGTAAAGGGAAGCCTGAAATGCTTCGTTCAAATTTATCTGGCTGTTGGTCGAGAAGGATCAACGAGGAGCATAGGTTGGTGTACCGCGTTGAGCAGGGCGTGGTTTATATTCTTCGTTGTAAATTTCACTATCACGAGTAAGGTTTAATGCCACGGATGCACGAATAAGGCACGAATGCATTCGTGGTATTCGTGCATTCGTGGCATTGAAACAAAAAAAGTGCGCATCCAAAGGACACGCACTTTATTAACTAACAGAATATAATTATTAAAAAGGTATCAGGGATTTTGTTTCAAAACATTGGCTCCCATGATGTCGATCTGCGCCTGAGGTATTGGGAAATACTCGCTTTTGCCTTTTACAAATGTCGCACCTGACAGATAAGTCCTTTTCTTGCTTTCTTTCGCCAGATATGCGTTGAGTACCACGTCAGCTACACCCCAGCGAACCAGGTCAAAGTGTCTGTGGCCTTCCATTGCAAGCTCCACGCGGCGCTCGAAACGCACTGCTTTTCTTGCATAATCCTGGGTTGCAAATGCGGGGTAGGGTTTAACCAGATAGTTTGCAGCAGGTTTTCCGGCAGCATCCATTACTACCACGTTGGCGGCACGTGTACGGATCTGATTTACGATTTTCAGCGCGGTTGCCAGGTCATTTTGTTCCACTGCGACTTCGGCGCGCATCAAAAGAATATCAGCAAAACGGATTGCACGGTAATTATTCGCATTGGCACGCGGAGATTCAGCGCCCCCATTTTCGCCACTGTAAGCAAAGAATTTTTTGAAGGTATATGGCCCGCCAAAAGTCTGGTCCCTGATCCAGTTCTTTCCAGGATGTACGCCCCAGTTCAGAAATGGCAGACCTCTTCTTCCAACCGTCCAGTCCAGCCTCGGGTCCAAGGTTCCGGTGTGTGGTGTGAATGCGTTCGATGACGACAGACCTTCGTCGTTGGTAACATCCACGTCGTTGAATGAGTCGAGCAAAGGAAGTCCGGCCGCGTCTGTTTTGAATGCATTTACCAGGTTTTGAGAAGGCTGATAAAATCCGCAGCATCCGCCGGGAGCCGAGCCATACGGGAAGTTGTAGTTATCTCCCCAGCTTCCGTTCTGCCCGCTGCCGCCATCACCCACAGACATTTGTACCTCAAAAATCGACTCTGCATTGTTTTCAGTCGTAATCCGGAAATTGTCGTGAAAACTGTTCACCAACGAAAACGGCCCGTTGTTGATCACATCATCCAAAATAGGTTTTGCGGCAACGAAATCCTGCTGATACATGTGAACTTTGGCCAAAGTCGACTTCGCGGCCCACTTGCTCACGCGTCCAACCTGTGATTTGGTAGCAGACACATTGTCCACCGCAAATTGCAGATCAGCTTCAATGTTTGGCCAGATATCCTTATCGTTTGGAAGGTTGATGTAATCCGTTACCGTTTCATCCACATAAGGAACCATATTCCAGAGTTTTTTGGCTTCAAAATGGTACCATGCTCTCAGAAAACGAGCTTCGCCGAGTGCCTGCGCTTTTTCGGCGTCGGTCATATCTGTAGCCAGCCCGATCAGCTTGATCGCATTGTTCGAACGGGAAACACCGTCGTAAACGGCCACCCATTTATCATTGTAGGCACCGATGTCTGCCTGCGGAATGTAGCGTTCGATGGTGGTGATCTGCGCCTGGTCACCCACGTCGCTGCCTTTGTAAGCGTCGTCCGAGGCAATGGAGCCGTAAATCCAGTTACTCACCGATGAAGTATTCACCGGCCCGGCACCAACGCCATCAAGCAAACTGTATGCGCCGATCAATACTGCATTTACTCCTGATTTATTGGAAAGAGATTGTTCATTTCCAACTCCGAGTGGAGTAGTTTCCAGAAAGCCTTCTCCGCACGAAGTCATCAGTGCCGCGCAGACCATTGCTGTTAAAATTGTCCTTTTCATATCTATAAGCTTATGATTATCAGATAATAAGATTCTTTGCCTGTTTTAAAATCCGAAGTTGATCCCGATCTGGTACATTTTGGAGTTAGGATAATTTCCCTGGTCCACACCCAATACCGTACTGCCTGGTGTTGAACCGACCGAAGTAACTTCCGGATCGATACCACTGTATTTTGTGATCGTGAAAAGGTTTTGAGCCTGTAAATAGACACGCGCACTTTCAAACCCGATTTTTGACAAAACACCCGTTGGTAATGTGTAACCCAGTGTCAGGTTTTTCATGCGGAAATAAGAACCGTCCTCGATAAAATAGCTGGAAGGCTGCTGGCTGCGGCTGTCGTTTGCATCCAAAATCGGCAATGCGGCATCCGGGTTTTGAGGTGTCCAGGAATCGTTCAGCATGCGGAGACTTCTGTTACCCGCCTGGTTGTTGAAATCAACCCAGCGTTTTACCATGTTGATGATCTGATTGCCTTTCACACCCTGGAAAAATGCCGATAAGTCGAAGTTTTTGTAGCCCACATTCAGGTTGATACCGTAGGTGAAGTCCGGGTGCGGGTTGCCTAGAAACTTGCGGTCGTTGTCGGTAATTGTGCCGTCGCCGTCGGTGTCGTGGTATTTGTATTTACCCACGGCAGCATAGCCGGGATATTTCGGTCCTTTATCCACTTCACCCTGGTTCTGGTAAATGCCGTCGATCTGCAAACCATAGAAGGAATACAATGGCATTCCGGCAACGGAGCGTGTCCAGGTATAGCTGCGTATTGCAGGTCCGAGAAGCACGGCGGATGTGCTGCTGTTCAGCTTTTTAACTTCATTTTTATAAGTCGAAACATTTACACCAACCGAATAGGTCAGATCGCCATTCAATGCTTTGTTATTAAAGTCAATGCCGAGATCAATTCCTTTGTTGTTCATTTCACCAACATTCACGAACGGGATCGTGGCCACACCCTGGGTAGCGGGTAATGAGACCTGATAAAGCATATCCGAAGTGGTACGGTTGTACAAATCCAGATTAAAGGCAAACATTCCTTTCAGGATTGTCGCATCCAGACCAATGTTGGTTTGTGTGGTCGTTTCCCATTTTGCATCGGGATTTCCAAATGCTTCGGTGTCAAATCCGGGTTGGACCGCATTGTTTGAACCGTCGATTGCGTAAGAAGAAAGTCCAAGGTTTGAACGGTAGGTGCTGAAACCGTTGTAGTTACCGATTTCCTGGTTACCCGTTTGTCCCCAGCCCACTCTTAATTTCAGATCGTCCAGCCATGTTAACGGTTTCAGGAAATCTTCTTCCGAAAGTCTCCATCCCGCGCTGAATGCAGGAAATGTACCGTACCGGTTGTTTTGCCCAAAACGCGATGAACCGTCGCGGCGTACCGTGGCTTCAAGCAGGTAACGGTCTTTTAAAGAGTAATTTATTTTTCCGAAAATCGAGAAAAGCGCCCATTCGTAGCCACCGCCTGCATTATTGATACCCGCCGTTCCAGAGCTCAGGAACATGTACTGAGGATCTTCCGAGAAAAATGTAGTACGTGTGGCCGAAAAGTCGCGGCCCGTCCCTTTTATCGCTTCCGTTCCAAGAAGCACGCCAAGTTTATGACTGCCGAATGTTTTATTGTAATTCAATGTGTTCGACCACGTCCAATTGACGTCGTAGGCATTTACATTGGTCAATGCATTGGCAGCCTCGATCTCTGCTTCTTCCAGATCGAGCAGGGTATAGCCCACGCGATTTGCGGCTGTAATGTCGACACCAATGCTGGATTTAACGGTCAGATCTTTTAGAATGTCGGCTTCCAGATATGCATTGCCAAATGCGCGGAAGTTGTTTGTCTGATTTTTTCTGGTTCTCCAAAGCTGCGCAACGGGGTTGGTAGCAGGTCCCAGGCCAGCCGCCCGGGTAGCCGCGAAGTTGCCCATGATGTCATATACCGGGATAATGGAAGGAATCCGGTACCCATTTCCGATCGGGTTGCCATCCTGGTTATTGGCTGAGCTCGCTGTCCCGTTGTTGTTATAGTAACCCTTGTTTTCCGTATAGCTCACTTCCAGGTTTTCACCAATCCGAAAGCGTTTTTTAAAGGTAAACTCCGTATTTGAACGCAATGAATAACGGTTGAAAGAAGTATGGATCAATACCCCATCCTGCTTGAAATAGTTGAAAGCGATGGCATAGCGGCCACTTTCAGTCCCGCCCGTCGCGCCTACATTGTATTCCTGGATCGCAGCCGGACGGAGGATTTCCTTGTGCCAGTCCGTTCCTTCTTTGTTTGCTTTTACGATCTGGTAAAAACCGGTTCGGTTGTAGTTGTACAAAGAAGGGTTGGTTTCTGGGGCTCCTTCAAAAAGCCCGTAGCTTGAACCGGCGAGAATGTAGTCCGGAACGACTGCATTCACTCCGTTACCGTATTGCTGATGCGATGGATTTCCATTAGTCAATACGCCGGCATTTTTGCGTTGCGTCCATAAAAGGTCACCAAATTGCTGGGGATCTTTGATCAGGTCCAGGTCTACTTTACCTGTTTGCAAACCGGCTCTCGAGTTGAATGTAAACCTCGGCGCGCCTGCTTTTCCTTTTTTTGTGGTAATAATAATCACCCCATTTGCAGCTCTCGAACCATAAATAGAAGCCGAAGACGCATCTTTCAGTACCTGCATCGACTCAATGTTGTTCGGGTTGATGCTGTTCAGGCCACCTTTGGTAGGCACACCGTCGATCACATACAAAGGATCGTTGTTGTTGATCGTTCCAAAACCGCGGATACGTACCGTGGCCTCGCCGCCCGGGCTATTGTTGGAAGTAACGGTAACACCCGCCACGCGTCCCTGCAACTGCTGGGCAACGTTTGGCGCCGCCACTTTTGTCAGTTCGGCCGCGTCAACGGTCGAAACAGCACCGGTAATATCTCTTTTAGATTGAGAAGAATAGCCGGTCACTACTACCTCACTCAGCGATTTTACGTCGGATTGAAGGGTCACATCGATTTGCGATCTGTTGGCAATCTCCACTTCCGCAGTCAGAAAGCCGATTGAAGATACAACCAATGTGGTACTGCCATCCGGAACGTTGAGTGCGAACATACCTTCCGCATCGGTGGTTGTTCCAACGGACGAGCTGCCTTTCAGGACAACAGTCGCTCCGGGAATGGTGGAACCTGTGACATCCGCGACCTTACCTTTAATGGAGATATCGATCGATTGAATGGATTTAATGGACGATCCCGAACCCTCCGGCAGAGATTGGCCAGGCTTGGCGCCAGCTCTTTTCAACAGGATCTGTTTTCCCGAAACTTCGTAGGTAACCTGCAATGGCGTCAGAAAATTGTCGAGAATAGCTTCCAGTTTTTCATCTTTTGCATTAAAAGTCACCTTGCGTTGCGAACCGATCAATTCGGGGCTGTACATGAAGTTCACGCCCGAAAGTTTGCCGATCTGACTGAGTGCCGCGCCTATGTTTTGTTCTTTAATGCTAATGGTCAGTTTTCGGTTCAGCACTTCTTGCCCGAATCCCTCGAATGCAAACGAGAGTTGCGAACACCCAACGACGATCAACATTTGTATGAGGCTGATTCTCATAATTTTGAGCAGTGGTTTCTGCCGGTAAAAGGTTTTTTTCATACTTTTGTTTGTTTTGTAGATCATAAAAAATCGGCAAAATGGTCCCCTTTATCCCCCAGGGATATCTTCTTAGCGCCAGCATAGAGAGAGGGATTTATGCAGGGTGAATGATGTTGACGCATCGTTCACCTTTTTTGTTTGTATTCAAATAGATCCGGTTTGGTGAATAATTGATTATCGGCAAGGATTTCCTTTAATGGTGATCGTCTGATCCGAAACCTGGTAAGTCGCTTCAAGGATCGTACAAATCCATTTTAATTTGTTTTCCAAAGGCTCATCATCCAAAGTAGCAGTAATGCTGCATTGCGACATTACATCTTTATTATATTCAATATCAATACCATAGGCTTTTTCCAACGCATCGAAAACTTCGAGTACAGGTGTTTCAGAAAAGATAAAGGGTTGATGTTCAATGGGTATATTCAGCAGTATCGCACTGTTCAGCGTTGATCGGATCAACCTGGCCTGATTTCGCTCGAAAGTGGCCTGCTGATTGGGGGTTAATAATAAGCCAGCCTGTTCTTTATCGGTTTTATATTCATCTGCATTCACATCAGAACGGGTAAAAACAGACACTTTCCCAGTCTTTACCGCTACTAAAATATGTTCTTCCTTTTCTCCCGCTTTTATACTAAAACTGGTCCCGTGAACCTTGGCAACCAGCTCATTGGCATATACAAAAAATGGCTGCTCGGGATTTTTGGTAACTTCGAAAAATGCCTCGCCAGTCAGTTCAACTTCCCTCCGCAACGAATCGAACTGTTCAGGGAAGGTAATTCCGCTGTTTTTATGCAGTACCACCGAGCTACCATCCGGTAACTGAACATATTTAAAAGCGCGGTCTTGATTTTCAATGGTAATGGCTCTCGAAGATCCTGCTATCGAAATCACCGATCCCGCTGCTGGTACCTGGCTATTATTTTTATAAATCCTGAAAACGGCGAAAGCCACCCCGAATGCGATCACTATCGTTGCCGCTGCATTCCAGGTAAAAAACCGGAACAGCACCCTCACATTTGCATTTCCTCCGATCTCTATTTGTTTTGCTCTTCTTAATGCCTGTCTGATTTTAAAGTCAATATGCTGATCGGTTAGCTTTTTGTCGGCTGAAAGAACGGATTTTACAAGTTGTCTCGCTTTTGAAACAGCCTTTCGTTTTTCTTCATTATTGCCGGCCCATTCTTCCCATATCTGGTTTTCATCGGGCCGTTCATCCCTCGCCCATGCTATAAATGCGGGGTTGTCGAGTAGTTGTTTTAATAAAGCTTCGGAAGCTGGTTCCATTGACACGGACAATGTTTTTTTACATTATCCGATTTTCTCGCCGGGATACTCACTTGGGTAGGATTATTTTTTATTTTTTTTAATAATTAGTACAAAGTTTGGCAAAAGGCATAAAAAAGGAGAGAAAATGAGCTCTGTGGCCAGAGGTTACGAAGGTTAGAAAGGGCTCGCTGAATGATGTTACTTACTGACTGCGCATTGATGGAGAGTAAATTGGCGATCTCTTCCGGTTTGAGATTTTGGAAGTAGCGTAAATAAATAACTTCCTGCTGGCGGGAGGGGAGGCGTTCGAGTATGGTCTTAATCTGTTTTTTCATAGCCAGATCACTTTCAACCTGGATCATCGACTCTTCACAGGAAAACTCGGAATGCAGGTCAATCAGATAATCGGTCAGCTCGACCTCGTTGATGGGTTTGAGGGTTTTGAGAATGCGGTGACGAAAAGATTTGATCAGGTAGAATTTCACAGAAGGCGTTTCATTGATTGACTCTCTGTGAAGCCACAAATGGACAAGCAAATCCTGTAAAGTATCTTCGATGAGCTGCATATTAGGCGTAAAACGCAGGCCGTACTGGATCAAGGTGCGGTAATGACGCCGGGCAAGTTCCGAGTAGGCAATTTCGTCCCCGTTTCGGAGGTAATTCCAGAGTGTGACGTCATCCGTATTATCAGAAAAATTTGCCAATGAATGTTCAAGATTGTGGTGCTAATCAAAAATAGGCATTGTGTTTTTTAAAAGAAATAGTGTTTTGCATATTATTGAAATAACAAAATTTTATTGTTTTATTTTACAAATGACAGTTTCAATGCGGTTTAAAAAGTTTGCCATCATGTATAGATATCTCCTCGTTATCCCGGTATTCCTGGCTTTCAGCGAACTAGCCGGGGCGCAGGCCACGCCGGATTACAAATCCCGGATGGGGCAGATCATGTGGAATATCCAGAAGAATTTTTACGAACCTTCGACCGGGCTTTTTATCGAAACAAACGGCAAAAACGATAAGCCGCATTCATATTTATGGCCATTGTGCGCGCTGATACAGGCTGCCGACGAAGTGGAGACGGTGCTACCTGGCCGGCAGTATTTGAAGCCGGTGCTTGGCGCTATCGAACAGTACCATAACACAGAAGCACCTGCGCCCGGTTACCAGGCGTATGTCACAAAAGAGGGAAAAGACTCGCGGTTTTATGATGATAACCAATGGATTGGAATCGCGTGCATGGATGCATATAACCGGACTGCGGACAAATCGTACCTGGCAGTAGCCGAGGAAATCTATCGGTTTCAAATGACTGGCTACGACATGAAGGCGGGTGGGGGATTGTATTGGAAGGAAGATGAGAAAAATACGAAAAATACCTGTTCCAATGGTCCGGGAATCTTGCTCGCGCTGCAACTTTATAAAATCACAAAGGATAAACAGTACCTGGAAACGGGCGTCCAACTTTATGAATGGACTAAAAAGAATCTCCGTTCGCCCGAAGGGTTATATTATGATGCGATCAAAGTGCCGGGGTTAAAAATTGATTCGGCGAAATACACGTATAATACCGGTACTATGCTGCAATCCACGGTTTTACTATACAACCTAACCGGCGATCAGCGGTATCTGGAGGAAGCGAAACTGATGGCGGAGGCTTCCAAAAAGTACTTTTATAAAAACGGCCGGCTGCCGGACCATTATTGGTTCAATGTGGTGCTGCTCCGGGGTTTCGAAGAGTTGTATAAAGTGGATAAAACTGCGGGAGATTTCCAGATGTTTACGGACGATGCGGAGCGGATCTGGAAAGACGAAAAAGACGAAACCGGTCTGCTGGGCCGCAAACCGGTTAAATCCCTGATCGATCAGGCCGCCATGCTCGAAATGTTCGGCAGGCTGGAACGGTTGGAAAAGTAGCTTACTCCGAATCCTTATAAACCCCAAACTCACTGATTGCGACACTTACGGGAGATTTGGTAATTCTTAGTCTGACTTTCTGAGTGGTAACCGGAGCTTCGAGTTTGATGATCTTTTTGGCGCCGATGCTTGTGCCTTTGCAGATTTCTTTCCATTCGTTACCCTGCCATGCATCTACCGCAAATGCTTCGATCCGCTGACCCAGTTTTATAAATTCCTGAACACTAACGATATCAAATACCACAGGCTGGCTCATATCAATGGTCACTTCGGGGGTTTTGAAATCGTCGTCGGTTGCCCAATAGGTTTCAGGTCTGCCATCCAGGATGTTTTTTGCGCTGTAAATGGAGTTGTATCCCCGCACATTCACGGCTTTTGATGCGGCACGACTCGCCAGATTGGTCGAAAAAGTTTCGCGCACGTGATCTCCGAATGCTTTTAATGCAGCAACATCGTCTGCATGTAACTGGCCTCTCGTATCTGGTGCCAGTCCGAGATCTAATGCAGCTCCCCGGCCAACGCTTTTAAGGTATAGGTCAAATAGCTTCTCGGGTGTTTTTGGCTTTTCTGTCGGGTGATAAAACCATCCTTTGCGAAGTGGGACATCGCACTCTGCCGGTATCCAAAACTTCCCATTCCGCGTTCCGCCAGGGTTTTCGGTCGCATTGGCCTGACCAGGTACGGCCACATTCTGACCTTCCGATGGTTTCGGGGTCAACGTCGCCCAGGAAGTTTCATTTACGCTGCCGTCTTCGTTTCCGGCCCAGCGCACGTCCCAGCCAATGTCGCTGAAAATGCTGGCAGTCGGCTGCAGTTTCCGGGTAAGATTGGTCCAGGTCGAATCCCATTGGTAGTAGGTAGTGTTATCGATGGAGCGTTTTTCCCTGGCACCGCCGTAGTAGCCGTCACCACCGTTTGCACCATCATGCCATGACATGAAAAGTTCACCGTAATTCGAATAAAGCTCTTTGAGCTGTTCACGGTAAATCGCAAGATACTCCGGCGTACCATACTTGGCATTGTTACGGTCCCAGGGAGAACAGTATACACCGAATTTCAGACCGTGTTTTCGGGCAGCGTCTGCCACTTCTTTTACCAAATCACCTTTTCCGTCCCGAAATGGGCTTTTTGTGATATTATATTCCGTCGTTTTTGTCGGCCATAATGCAAACCCATCGTGGTGTTTGGCAACCAGTACAATCCCTTTTAGTCCACCAGCTTTCGCAGCGAGAATAATCTGCTCGGCATTGAAATCGCTGGGGTTGAACGTCTTGGGATCGGCATCTCCAAAGCCCCATTCCTTGTTTTCAAATGTGGTTGGGGTGAAGTGTATGAGGCCGTAAACTTCGGTTTCGTGCCACGCAACTTGCCTTGGGGCAGGCACTGCACCGTAAGGTTTCGGAGGGGTTTGGGCAGAGGCGTTTAATGCCGAGAAGAAGAAAAAGGCGGCTAAAAATTTTGTCATTTTTATATAGGTATCTGGTAGTAAGTATCAGTATTATCGAAAAGTGAAGATCGGTTTTTTTAGAACAGTTCACTAATTATGTTAACCTAAATTCCCCAACTCAAATTATGTCAGGTCGGTTGGAAGGTTTAATAACAAAATCCTTAATTTTAATTAATAAATTTAAGATGCTACTAACGTTCAAAATAAATTTCAAAGGTATGTTTAACATTGTCGAAAACTATATGGAATTGAAAAAGAACATGGGTACTCTGATCAATAAGTCGGGTTATAAGAACTCGTTTCTGGCAGAGCAGATCGGCATTCCGGCCCTACATTCAGCGTTAAAAAACAGCGGGGAAGCTGGACGGAAGCCGAAATGAAGCAAATATTGGACATCATTGAAAATGAAAAGCTGGAAGACTATTTTTTGCTTGAACTGATGCGAGCCGAAAGCAACGAACCCCGACTACCTGTGTCTGATTTGAAAAAAGAAATGGGATGGTAGTTCAATATGTCAAAAAGTTTAAGAAAGATCTGAGAAGTACCCCAATAGATATCCAAAAAAGAGTATTCGATGTAATCGCAAGGTTGGAATCTGCGCAAAACCTTGAAGCATCAGGTCTCGATTATAAGAATGGAGGGCCAGAAAAGCAGTGAAAACTATTTCCGCATTCGGGTAGGCGACTGGCGGATCGGTATGGATCAGGAGAAATGGCTTTTGGAGTTGATGACTTTTCCTTTGCCGCCTTTTTCGGTTACGGTATAATTAAAACCTTTTTGAATGGAGTAGGCGCCAATTTCGCCCTGTTTGTTGATGGCAATAAAACCAACCTGGAACGTTTTGGCTTTCTCCGGATTGATCTTGATTATGCGCTCGATCGCTTTTTTACAAGCTTCCATCGGAGAAGCTCCGTTCCGCATTAACTCCACAATGGTATGTGTTCCACAAATTCGGATCACTTCTTCACCCTGGCCCGAGCCGGTCGCGGCACCCACTTCGTTGTCCACATATAGTCCAGAACCGATGATCGGCGAATCGCCGACCCGGCCGCGCATTTTGAAACCCATTCCACTCGTCGTACACATGCCCGAAAGATTTCCGGATGCATCTAGTGCGAGCGTACCCATCGTATCGTGGTTCACCGAGCCGTCATCGAAATGACTTGGAGCAAATGGGCCGTGACCTTTCGGTTTGGATTGCTGATGTTCTATGTTGATAACCGGCTTGTATTCAGCCTTTTTGAGCCATTCCTGATACGCTTTCGCAGCATCGGGTGAGAGCTCGCCAGATTCCAGTTTTATGCCGCTTGCTACCGCAAATTGCTGGGCGCCTTCGCCAGCCAAAAATACGTGAGGCGTGTTTTCCATCAGTTTTCTAGCAAGTGTGATCGGATGCTTTACGCGTTCGACAAATGCGACGGAACCACAATTAAACTTATCGTCCATGAGGCAGGCATCGAGGGTTACGTGTCCGTCACGGTCGGGGTTCCCGCCAAGTCCGACGCAACAGTTTACCTCGTTTTCCATTGCAATGGCGGCTTGTTCCACGGCATCCAATGCTCTTCCGCCTTTTTCAAGCACCGGCCACGCACCACCATTTGCGATCTGACCACTATCCCAGGTCGAAATGACAATAGGCTTGTTTACTGCGGGTGTTTTAGCAAATAACTGTTGGATGTTTGTAAAAGGCAAAGAAAACGCAGACATGCGCAAGAAAGACCGGCGGTTCGATTTCATAGGAGGCTGATTAGTATGGGAGAACAAGGTGGCAACAGACAATTTTAAAAATTATTTTAAAAAACTTGCGGCTTTAATTTAAAATAATTTCAAATATACATGCTACGGGGAACCGTGCAAATGAAAGTACAAAATTTTGTCCTGTTGCAGGGTAAGTTATTTTAATGTTGAGATTTTGTATTTTGTTTGTACCAAGTTTGGACAAGCCAAATGCAAGACCCAAAGAACCCTATCATGAATCCTGAAAAAGGGAGCGTCGACGTTGCTGTCAGCGCCTACGGAAAACCGTATCAAACCGCAGTCACATTACTCACCTTAATGAAGCATTCCGGGCAGTGGATCGACAAGATTTACTTTGTCGAAGAGAAGAAGCAACCGGAAATTGTCAGCTATAAATTTTTGTATAAGATCTTTACTGGCAGGATTATTCGTTACAAACCTCTTTTCTGGTTTGCCTACGATCGGATCGGTACCAAGCTGCGAAGAATCGGGGTATATCGCCGGGCCATCCGATATCAGTATGCCTGGGAAAAGACCAACAAAAAATACCTGCTTTTAATACATAACGACATGTATTTCAAGGATGATCTGGTTGGGCAGTATCTGATGAACATCGGCGATCATACGGGGATCGGCAAAGTAGGGCAATGCTGGAATTGCCCCGCGCATTCGGCTGGACGGTGCAGCGGCGAAAATTATCTGCAGTACAGGCCGGACTATAACGAAATCATGGAAATGTCGGCGCAATATCCCGGTCCGCGCAGTCCGGTTTACGAAGCGTATATCGACCGGAATACGCCGTGGCCTTTGCCTGAATGCAGGCTGAATGAGTATGTCTCGATGATCAATATTAAAAAAGCGAGACCGGCGACAGCGCCTTTCGGGAAGGCTACGCCGATCGGTTCCAATAATGCGATTGATACGGGTGTGGAATGGTTCAGGGATGTGAGCAGAATGGGACATACATTCCGTCATTTCGACTACGAACCGTACGCCACGCACAGCTGGGTCAGCCTCAGAAATTCGGGTCACGAGGCGCTTTTCAATAGTGAGCTGTATAAATATGAAGAGTCGGTTGCGTTACAATGTCTGATGGATGAATTCAATTACAAGCCTTAATGCAAAAAGATTTTCAAAATCAGATAGATAAACCCGGGGGAGTAGTTCTCGAAATTCAGGATCTTCACCAGCGTTACGGTGATCTGGAAATACTATCAATCTCTTCATTCCGGATAGAACACGGTATTTACTGGATCCAGGGGGAGAATGGTGCGGGCAAGTCCACGCTTTTCAGAACCTTGTCGGGGATGCTGCCGTATGTAGGTGACGTTACTTTAAATGGACAGTATAACCTCAGGAAACATCCCGTCGATTATCGGCTGAGGTTAAATCTAGGTGAAGCGGAGCCACTTTACCCCTCATTTTTGACCCCGTCCGACCTGATCGATTTTGTTGCGGAAGCTAAAAAGGCCCCGGCTGGGCAAAGGGATAAACTGATTGACGCATTAGGGATTAATTATCTCAAAAATTCCTTCGGGAGCTGTTCCAGCGGCATGGTAAAAAAGGTGTCGCTGGCACTGGCTTTTCTCGGCGAGCCATCCGTAATTATCCTGGACGAGCCGCTCATTACCATTGACAGAGACGCACAGGCAGCATTATTCGGTCTGATCCGATCGTATCATGAAGCTGGGGTTACGTTCCTGCTTTCTTCCCATCAGCTTTTTCAGCAGGATGGATTGCAGGTTACTGAGACGTTTGCATTAAAAAACAAAAATCTCGTAAGCATCTCTCATTCATGAAAACTTTGATGATTTCGACCGTGTCGGCGTTTTTCAGGCAACGGGCGGGGATGTTCTTTGTAATACTGGGAATTCTGTTCGGTTTTTTGAGTGGACGGGAGCATCACGCATTCGCCGTTTTTTTTCTAACCGGGTCGTTCGGGATGCTTTATTTGTTTGGAATCTGGCTCGTTTATACGCTGATCTGCGTCCAGTTTTTAATGCAGATCTGGAAATTGCCTGAGTACACATTCATCTACCATTGCCGGATGTGGCCCGATTTAAAACGGTTGAGCCGGTTTTTGATCCTCGGTCTGGGTTTTTTGCAACCCATTCTATTCTACGGCATTTATCTGATATCCATTTCTGTACAGGATCAGGCTACGGATCAGGTCTGGCCGATTTTCGTCTTTTATTTTGTCTTAACACTCGGTATCGCTTTCGCGGCGGAATGGAGAATCCGGAACCCGGTATTATATGTTGCCAACAGCAGTCGCATTATTAATCTACCTTTCGCAAGACCCAATTCCTGGATTTACTGGACCATGGAATGGCTTTTCCGGGAAAGAGGCGTCACGATGCTGGTGGGTAAAATGGGGGCGATTCTGGTATCGGTGGGAACCATGCTTTATTATAGTACGGATAACTATGACATCCGGCTTCCCGCAGTTGGGCTGTCATTCGCGTACATGCTTAACCTGGGTATTTCGTATGAATTTTTTAAATGGGAAACCAGTATCTGGCTGTGGGGCAGAACGTTACCATTCTCAGATGGAAACCGGTTTGTCAAAATGCTGGTGTTGCACGCGATACTGATCATTCCAGAAACATTGGCGGCGATGAGGAATGCGTCCCTCACGATCTTTGAAGTAGCGCAGCTTTACGCGCTGGGCCTTTCGATCCTGATCTTATCACACCTTTTTTTGTATAAAAAAGAAGGCCTGCAAGACGATTCCATGCAGACCTTCCTGTTTGGCTTTATCGGCCTTACCTTGTTGATTTTATATAAAATACCTCTTTTGCTGATCGCCGGGGCGGCTATTGCATTTTCTTTTTACATTTATCCCAAATGGTATAAAGTGTAGGAAAGCTATTTTGGCGGCATGGATGGTCTCACTTCAATTTTGCTCGGCAGCGTTCTGGCGGGCATTTTGATCAGGTCTGAAACCATTTGGCCGATGTCTTCCGGCTGGATCTTCCACGCATCTTTTTCAGACGGTTTGTGATCATTGAATTCCGTGGCGACCGAGCCAGGCATAATGGTCGTTACTTTAATCCCTGCATTCCGCACGTCCAGCATCATAGCCTGCGAAAAGCCAACAAGTCCGAATTTACTCGCATTGTAGGCGGCACCTTTTTCAAAGAAGTTGGTACCGGCCAGACTTGCGATGTTGATGAAATAGCCTTTTGATTCGGTTAATGCCGGGATAGAAGCTTTTGCGCTGAAAAACACGCCAGTGAGATTAATGTCAATTGTTTCCTGCCAGAGTTCTGCCGAAAGTTCTTGTATCGGAGCAAAATGGCCGACTCCTGCGTTGGCGATGAAGTAGTTAAGCTGGCCCCATTTATCCAGAACCAGTTGAACGGCTTTTTCCTGCGATTGCAAATTCCGCACATCGGCTTCAATTCCAATGGCATAACCTTCCCGTATTTTATTCAGCTCCGCAGTGGCTTTATCCACGTTTTCCTGCGAACGGCTGGTGATTGCGACGTAGATCCCTTCACGGACCAGTACCTCCGCGATACCGTATCCGATGCCTTTTGAACCGCCGGTAATGAGTGCAGTTTTGATTGATTCTGACATTATTCTGATGATAATTAAATGAAAAATGAACGTACTGTTGCAACAGTCACGGAAGTCAGAAGGTTTTAAAAAAAGGTTGCCACGGTCAAAATTGTGCGGGTTCATTGCCCATCTCTATGCAATATTCTATTTTTGCCCGAAGTAATTCATTTTGACAGATTAACACCATTTATGAAAATAGTCGAAAATAAGGTGGCATTGGTTACAGGTGCTTCGCGCGGGATTGGCCGTTCTATTGCATTACGCCTCGCTCAGGAAGGCGCAGACGTTGCATTTACCTATTTATCCAGTGTTGAAAAAGGAGAGGCATTGGCAAAAGAACTGGAAGCATTTGGCGTCCGTGCAAAAGGGTACCGCTCCGATGCATCCGATTTTCAGTCTGCGGATCAGCTTGTTACGGATGTTCTGGCTGATTTCGGGAAGCTGGATATTTTGATCAATAATGCCGGTGTGACCCGTGACGGATTGTTGATGCGAATGAGTGAGGAGCAATGGGATACGGTCATTAACATCAATCTTAAATCGGTTTTTAATCTGACAAAAGCGGCTACTAAAAGCATGATCCGCGCAAAAAGCGGGTCTATAATCAATATCACCTCGGTAGTTGGGATCCGCGGTAATGCAGGACAATCCAACTACGCGGCGTCAAAAGCAGGTATTATTGGTTTTACAAAGTCGATCGCACTGGAACTGGGTTCGCGAAATATACGCTCAAATGCGGTTGCGCCGGGTTTTATAGAGACGGAAATGACCGGGGCTGTTGAATCCAAAGCGGTAGAGGAATGGAAACAATCCATTCCAATGAAGCGCGGCGGCCAGCCCGAGGAAGTGGCGGATGCGTGCGTTTTTCTGGCTTCCGATTTATCGCGTTACATTACCGGCCAGGTTATTCAGGTCGACGGCGGTATGTTAACCTAGTGTCTTTCTTCGTTAGTGAAATAGCTGGCAGTTTCGTTGTATATTGTAACGTTGCCAGCTATTGATTTTCAACAAATGCGGTCCGAACTTATATTTCAAACACCTTACTGGTTTCTCATTTTCTGCCTGCTGGCTGGCGCGGCATATGCGTTTTTCCTGTACCAGCCTGAGGCGCCGTGGGGTAAAAGATTGAATTATGTTCTGGCTGTTTTTCGTGGACTCGCGGTTTCAATCATCTGTTTTCTTCTCTTAAGTCCATTAGTCCGCAAAACGGAAACTTCCGTGGATAAAGCCAAAATCGTTTTTGCGATTGACAATTCCGAATCTGTTGGGGATTATGGGAAAGCATTGATTAAGCAGATTTCCGATGCATCGGCTGAACTTTCCAATGCAGGGTTTGAAGTAAGTGTCGAGACATTGGATAAAAATGCCGGAAAACGGACCGTCGATTCCATTCAGTTTGATCACAACAAGACGGATTTATCCGGAATGCTTCAGACGATCAAAACGAATTTTGAAGGAAGGAATCTTACGGATGTGGTTTTACTGTCCGACGGCATTGTTAATCAAGGTATATCGCCCGCTTACAATCGGTTTCCATTCAAAATAAGCACATTAGCAGTCGGAGATACCGTCCCGGATCTGGATATCCGCATTAAGGATGTAATCAGCAACCGCATTGCCTATCTTGAAAATGAATTCCCGATCCGTGCTGAAATCGTGGCAAATGGATTGGCAGGTAAGTCGACTACTGTTACTTTAAAGCAAAATGGCAGGGTGGTTCAAAGTCAAAATGTGTCGATAGACCGTCCGGATTTCTTCAAAGTATTCGAGTTTAAAGCTACATCCAACCAGAAAGGCGTGCAGCATTTCACACTCGAACTGGGCGGTGTCGCGGGAGAAACTTCAAAAAGGAACAACCGGAAGGATGTTTACATGGACATTATCGACGGTCGCCAGAAAATCTTATTGATGGCACTCGCGCCTCATCCGGACATTAAAAGCATTCGCAGCATTGTCGAAACGAATGACAATTACGAGCTGGATATCAACATCCTATCCATTGAAAACAACCCTCCCGCGAGTACCAAACCGTATGATCTGGTGATTTTGCATCAGATACCGAATGTCCTCGGGTTAGGTAATGCACAAGTCCGCAAGTTTCTCGATTCGAAAATTCCTTTGTTTTTTATTTTGGGAAATCAATCGGCGGTACCACTGGCGAGTTCGCTGAACAGATCGCTGATCATCAATACCTCGAACAACCAGACAGACAAAGTTTCGGCACGTTTTAATCCTTCATTTCAGCAACTGAATTTCGACGCGGAAAGCCTCAAATTGCTGGAAAGGCTGCCGCCGTTATCGGTGCCGTTTGGAGAATACAACGTTTCCTCCGGAACAGAAACCATTCTTTATCAGCGGGTAGGGACTTTAAATACCAATAAGCCATTGCTGGTACTCAATAACAATGGCCAACAGAAGGTGGCCGTCTTGGCCGGGGAAGGAATATGGCAATGGAGGCAGGAGGAATTTGCACAAACCAATAAGCAGGAGGTCGTTGATAATTTATTCCAAAAACTGATTCAGGTACTTTCGGTCCGGGAAGACAAACGCAAGTTTCGTGTTTATCCGGTTCGAAATGAGTTCGAAAGCGGCGAGCAGGTGGTTTTTCAAACGGAGATATACAATGACATTTATGAGCCGATATTCGGGCAGGAAGTAAAGCTGGATGTGACGGATGAGAAAGGGAAAGCAAGACAATTTACCTATACACATTCCGCCGAATCGCCGCGTTTCAATGTATCCGGGCTGCCGGAAGGAGTGTATCGTTATGTTGCATCGACCACATTAAGAGGCGGGCAGGAAAAGGTGGGCGGCCAGTTTGTGATCCGTAATGTTGACATTGAAGCCAACAATACCACCGCTGATTTTGGTATGCTGCGCGAATTGTCAAGCCGGTCGGGTGGTGAATTCATTACCCCGGCATCTTTGGCAAGTTTTCTTGAAAAAATTAAAAATGACCGCCCGGCAGATCGTCTGGACAGTAGTGAGGAAATGGTCGAGCTGATTTACCTTAAATGGTTGTTCTTCCTGATCGTTCTATTGTTAGGGGCGGAGTGGGGGTTAAGAAAATACCATGGCGGATACTAGACTGACCCGCATTCTGGTCACGGGACAGCTTGTCATTTGCTTCGCTTTTTTTGGTATTTCAAATGCATTCTCCCAGTCGGTACCTGCTGATTCCATTCGGTCTGACTCCATCCGGCCTAACTACAAATTGCTTCGGGGGATCTTTGCGGCACAGTCTGCATTGTATGTGGGGAGTATTTACGGTCTGAGTAAATCCTGGTACAAAAATCCGCTCAAAAATTTCTCGGTCAAAGATGATTCCCGCGAGTGGCTCCAAATGGACAAAATGGGGCACGTTTACACATCCTATCAAATCGCAAGACATACGGCCGCGCTTTATAAGAAAACGGGCATTTCAAAACGTCAAATGCTGGTTTACGGGGCAATTTCCGGCGTTATCTTCCAAACGCCGATAGAGATCCTGGATGGTTTCTCACCCGATTATGGTTTTTCTCCGGGCGATATGATCGGTAATCTTGCAGGTTCAGTAATCTATCTCGGGCAGGTCGCGCTTTGGGATGAGGTTCGGATACATCCTAAATTCTCATTTCACTATACCTCCCTTTCCAAGGTCAGACCTGAGTTGCTGGGAGCGAATCGTTCGGAAAGCTGGTTGAAGGATTATAATGGACAAACGTATTGGTTTTCAGCAAGTCCGGCTTCTTTTTTTAAGGGAAGTAACTGGCCCGGCTGGCTCTGTTTTTCGATCGGTTACGGCATTCATGATATGGTCTCGGCTGAGCCGGATAAAAGTATAGAAATGGGTTACCGACCTTATCGACAGTATTACTTGTCACTGGATATTGATTTAACCAAGATCAAAACCCGCAGCAAATTTGTTAAGACCATTGGGTTTTTGGCCAATTCTTTAAAGATACCTGCTCCGGCTTTGCAGTTCAGCAGGAAGGGGATTGATTTTAAACCATTTTATTTTTAAAAACTGGATCACGAAATATGAATATTGGAGATAAAGTAAGACTAGTTCATGGCCGGGAAGAAGGCATTATCTATGCGTTTTTGCCTGGAAATGTAGTTGAGGTCGAGATTGAAGATGGTTTCCGGATTCCGGTTTTACGCAATGAGATTGTTACGATTTCGCCGGTCGAGTCGCAGCGAATGATGAAAGACGAGGGGCCGCAAAAGCTTGCTCCGCAACGTGATAGCATTGTACCACGAAACCTGCCATTTGCCGAAAAGGGCATTTACCTGGCATTTATCGCCATCAACGACCTTGCACTCACCATGCACGTGGTGAATAATTCGGACTGGACCCTGCCTTTCACGGCGAGCAGCATTACGGATCAGAAAACGACCGGTTTGGGCACAGGTCTTTTATTGCCGAGATCATCTCAAAAGCTGACCGAGCTGATGATGAAAGACTTTGAGAACTGGCCTGTGTTTGAATTCAGGGTGCTTTATTACCGGGAAGGAAATCATATTTTACCCCAGTTATTAACGAAACGAATGAAATGCAGAGCGCAATCCTTTTATAAGAGTAAAGGAAAAGTGCCGTTGCTTCTGAAAGATGGATATGTGTTTCAATTGGATGAAGAAAATCTTAAAAAAGAGGATATAGTATCGGATGAGAATTTATCAATAAGCTTAAAAAACAGTTTGTTGGGAGGAAATCAGTCGGTTACCGAGCCAATTCCAAAGCCAGCCGAGGTGATTGATCTGCATATTGAAAAGCTGGGTGGCAATGTTTCGAAACTGTCCAATGAAACGATTTTGAAAACGCAGCTGGAAGCATTTGAAACAAACCTGGAAAGAGCGATCGCAAATGGAATGGAAGAGATCACATTTATCCACGGGGCCGGAAGTGGCGCATTGAAAAATGAACTGCACCGTCGGCTGGGGAAGCATCAGCATGTACATTATTTTAAAGACGCATTAAAAGAAAAATTCGGATACGGTGCTACCCTCGTCAAAATCAAATAATCGGATTGTCAAATGCATATACTTGTCGGTATTGGTATGGGTATCAGTAAGTCAATGGCAATGCCGCTCAAAAAGTACCTCGCCCAAAGCACCTATGGAAGAATATAAGTATTCGGAGAAGGAAATCCAGAATGAAAGGCATTTATCTGTGCTCAATATTCCTATTGAAATTCCGGTTTCGGAAATTGAGAGTCAGATCAATGCGAAAATTAAAGGCTTGATTTATGAGGATAACAGCTATGAAGATGATGATAATGACAATCTGAAGGCGAAAGTCTGGAAAATCAATCCGATCAAGGTCGTAGCGATCGATTCTTCCTTTCTTTTTGAAGTGCCATTAAAAATATGGGTGAGTGCGGGATATAAGATCAGTCCGCTGGGGGTTACGATGTCCGGATATAAGGATACCGAGTTTTCAATCCGGATCCGGCTGATTTCGAAGATCGGAATCGCTCCGAACTGGCAGGTGAAATCGGAAACGTATGTGGATAGCTACGATTGGATCAGTGATCCGAGTGTCAAAGTGGCCGGTATGAACATTCCCATCAAAAGCCTGGCCAGCAGAATGCTTAATAAGAATTTTGACAAAATCACGGAGGCCATCGACGAAGAAGTTTCCAGCAATCTTGAACTTAAAAAAAATGCGGAGCTGGCCTGGAATATCGCGCGGCAACCGGTGATGCTTGCCAAAGAGTTTGACACCTGGCTTTCCCTCGTTCCTACTGCCGTGGTGATGACGCCTTTGCTGGCAAGAAACAATGTTCTGCGAGCTGTAATCGGCATTAAAGGGTATACACAAACCATTACTTCTGCGACAAAGCCCGTTGTTTCGTCGGTTCAAAAACTTCCTGACTTGCAGATCGTCCCCAAAGTTCCGGAAGATTTCAAGATCGGGTTGATCAGTTTGGTTTCTTACGAAGATGCGGCCCGGCTCGCTACTACAAAATTTCGCGGCGAGAAATTCTCGTTTTTAGGCGGTAAGTATCATGTAGAGGTAACCGGGGTAGAAATGTATGGTCAAAATGATAAACTTGTCATCAAGGCTAGTTTGGAAGGGAATATAACCGGCGATATTTATCTGAAAGGGACTCCGTTTTATGATCCGTTGACGCAGCAGCTTTCTTTGAAAGGGTTAGATTATGACCTTAATACAAAAAATGCGATAGTTCAGACGGCTGGGTGGCTGTTGCAGGGACAGTTTAGCAGAATGGTGGAAAAAAGGATGGTATTTCCGGTTGGCGAGCAAATTTCGGTGGCAAAAAAGACGATTCAAAAGGCGTTGGGAAATTATAAAATTACCGAGGGAGTAACATTGAAAGGTACCCTCTCAGATATCGTTCCGGATAAGGTTTATCTGACTCCAAAACACCTTTATTCTGTTGTATTTGCCAGCGGGAAAGTGAATTTGAGGGTGGATGGATTGAAGGGAATTTAATACCAAATTTGCATAATAATCAGTGTCAATACCATATTTTTTTAGTTTTTATAGTATATTGACTGCTGATCGAAAGAAAGTATTTCTTAGCTTTGTGCTCAAGGGAAAGGATCTGGCCGTCCTGCCGCCGCGACATTGTCGGGGAGGAAAGTCCGGGCAGCACAGAGTGCCGTACTTCCTAACGGGAAGGCAATGGATTGGTGACGATCGGTTGACAGCAAGTGCCACAGAAATGATACCGCCTTGGCATGTTTTTTTATATGTAAAGGTAAGGGTGAAATGGTGGAGTAAGAGACCACCGCTCTTCGGGTAACCGCAGAGGCACGGTAAACCTTACGGGCTGAAAGATCAAATAGGTGTTAATTCGTGGGATTACTCGTCCCCGCTCTTGGAGTGTTAACACGGGTAGATCGTTAGAGATTCCGGGTGACCGGAATTCTGGATAAATGGCAGGAGTTTTACGAAAGTGAAAATACAGAACCCGGCTTACAGGCTTATCCTTTTTCTGATTTTGAGTTTATTTATAAGTGCAATAATTGAATCACATAACGCGTGTTTCCCATGAAGAAAAAGAATCTTTACGTTGCTTTGTTTTGTATGTCCCTTTTAAGTCTAGATACGTCTGCTCAAAACAGAACGTATGACGGACCGAACAAGATGAACACCTGGTCCATTACCGGATACGGCGGGATTACGAAATTCTTCGGTGATTTAAGTCAGTATAATGGTTTCAAACGCGGAGATAACGAGAAGGTAACAGGCGGATGGGGACTTTCAATAAACAAGCAACTATCTCCACTTTTCGGTATTCAACTTGTTGGATCCAATGGCCGTCTACAAGGCTCAAAAAATGGTCACATCAGCTCTCTCACCAACGATGTTTATAACGCTACTTTCAACAGTCCGTCTTATGTTCAGTTAACCCTGGACGGAACTGCAAATATCAGCCGTCTCCTTTTTGGTTACAAGAAGTTGTTAAGATGGAAGGTTGACGCGCACCTTGGTGCCGGTATTATTTACTATCATACCGATGTGGATTATACCAACGTTACAAAAGGTATATCTTCCAGCTTCTCCACCAATACGGACGCGAGTTCGAAAACAGCCGGTAAATGGGAACGCAATGGTTCTACATACACTCGGGAATGGGTAATTCCGACAGGTTTGTCTGTTCATTATGAATTAACACCTCGTTTCGACCTTGGAATTGACTACACGCATAACTTTGTAAATACAGAGAAACTTGATGCAACAGTTGGTGGATTAAGCGATTATACCTCACAACAAGGAATCTGGACGTTCGCAAAAGGAGAATCGAATGACGATTCTTATGGACTGCTTTCACTTGCATTGACGTACAAGCTTGGCAAGAATGCAGTAATGGCTAAAAAAGGCAAGTATGATGCAACCAGCGGACGTTACCACTTACGTTGGGCGAATCCGGAAGCATTAATCCCGGTTCCTTACAATCCAACCATGGAAGATGCGGATTCAATCGCAAAAGCGAACATGCCGAAGCCGGTTGACCCAAGACTTTACACAGATTCGGATGGTGACGGCGTTGCCGATCTTTTCGATAAAGAACCAAATACGCCGATTGGTAGTGTAGTTTCAGGTGGTGGCGTAGCAATGGATCTTGATAAGATCATCAGAGACGCGATCAAAAATAACCTGCCAAAAGACGAGTGCGAAGCTTTATTCAGCAACATCGAGTTTGATACTGACAAAGCAATTATTCGCAATCCTTCCAAAGAAACACTTAGCAAAGTGGTTGAGTTGTTGAACATGCGTACAAATTGCCGGATCGTTCTGGTAGGACATACGGATGCACGTGCTTCGGACGCTTATAACGTAGCCCTTTCACGTCGTCGTGTTGATGCAGCAAAACGCTTCCTGGTTCGTGCAGGACTGACAGATCCGAGCCGCATTATCGCAGAATACTACGGTGAATATCGCCCGATTGCTGAAAACACAACTGTTGAAGGGTTACAATCTAACCGTCGTGTTGAGATCAAAATTTTACCGAACAATACAATCCGCTCTACTTATCCGGCTGGTTTCCGTCGCTAAAAGTAGTATCTCAAATTGAGCATAAAAAGGAAGGCGATTTTTCGTCTTCCTTTTTTTTGTATGACGACATAAAGTACGTTTAGAGTCCAATTTCGGCATAATGCCAGGATTGCAGACAAGGAATTAACGAGATTTGGTACCAAATTATAGTATTCTAAAATGATACTATATTTATAAGTTTTCTGTACCTTTGCACCCTGTTTAAATTACGGGACGAGATCCCAACCAACAAATACAACAATGGCAGTTAAAATCAGGTTAGCGCGTCGGGGACGCAAAAAGAAAGCGATCTATGATATCGTAGTCGCAGATGCCAGAGCACCACGTGATGGTCGCTTCATCGAAAAAATCGGTATTTATAATCCCGGTACAAACCCAGCTTCAATCGTATTGGAATCTGCTAAGGCAGTTGATTGGCTTCTTAAAGGTGCTCAACCAACGGACACAGCTCGTTCCATCCTGCAACATGAAGGTGTGATGCTTAAAAAACACTTGCAAGTAGGTGTAATTAAAGGCGCAATCACTCAGGAAGTTGCTGATGCTCGTTTTGAAGATTGGAAAGGATCTAAAGAAGGCCGTAAAGCAACTGCTGCTGACTCGTTGAGTCAGAAGAAAGATGCTGACAGACAAGCAAAACTGGATGCGGAGCGTAAAGTGAATCAGGACCGTGCAGATGCTATCGCTAAGAAAAATACACCTCCTGCAGAGGAAGTAGCCGAGCCTGCTGAAGCAGAGGCAGAAACTACCGAGGAAGTGACTGATTCTGTGGAAACAGAAGCTACCGACGCCCCAGCTACTGACGCTTCGGCGCCCGACGCTTCGGCGCCCGACGCTTCGGCGCCCGAGGTTCCAGCGCCCGGCGCACCGGCAGAAGAATCCGCTGAGTAATTCTTCGCAAAATACATGAGTTATGGGTCTGTCGGTTTTCCGTACAGACTCATACTGTTTTATATCAGTCTTATTTCATACCAAAGTGACACAGGATAATTGCTATTTATTAGGTTACATCGTCAGGACCCACGGGACTGCGGGTAATGTTGTTATTTACCTGGATGTGGACTATCCGGATGATTATGAGGACCTGGAATCGGTTTACGTGGAGATTAAAGGTGAGCTAGTTCCTTATTTTATTGAAGATATTAATCTTCAGAAGCAAAGCAATGCAATCGTACGCTTTGAAGATGTGAATACCATTGAAAAGGCACAGGCCCTAGTAGGTAATTCACTTTATCTGCCACTCGAGGATTTGCAGGAACTGGGGGAAGAAGAATTCTACTACCATGAAATCAAAGGTTACACAGTGATTGATCAGACGAAAGGAGAACTGGGAATTGTCAGGGAAGTGTATTCATTGAATGGCCAGGATCTCATTGCGATGGATTATATGGGAACGGAGGTGTTAATTCCAACCGCCGTTGACATTGTTTTGAAGGCGGATAAAGAGAAAAAGCACCTGTTTGTAAATTTACCTGAGGGCTTACTGGAAGTTTATTTAAGCGAGGATTCAGAATCTGAAAACGTTCCGGACGATGCGGATTGACATTCTCACTTGTGTTCCCAACTTACTCGACAGTTTCTTTGCACACTCCATTCTGAAACGTGCGCAGCAAGGAGGGTTTGTGGAAGTGCAGGTCCACGACATCCGGGACTACTCGACAAACAAGCATCGCACGATTGATGATTACGCGTTTGGTGGTGGTGCAGGCATGGTTTTGCAGATAGAACCGATTGCTCAATGCATTCGGAAACTTCAGAATGAGAGAAACTACGAGGAAGTCATTTACCTCACACCCGATGGGGAACTGATGCAGCAGCAAATGGTGAACCAACTATCTCTGAAAGGAAACATCATGATGCTTTGCGGCCATTACAAAGGTGTCGATCAGCGGGTTCGTGATCTGTTTATTACAAAAGAAATAAGCATCGGTGATTACGTACTGTCTGGTGGTGAGCTCGCTGCGGCTGTACTTTCAGACGCGATCATCAGATTGTTACCCGGCGTGTTGAATGATGAAACCTCCGCATTGACGGATTCATTTCAGGATAACCTCCTCGCACCTCCTGTTTATACGCGCCCGGCAGATTATGAAGGAAACAAAGTGCCTGATATTCTGATGTCAGGACACGAAGCAAGAATAGAAGAATGGCGTTATGAGCAATCAATAAAAAGAACAAAAGAGCGCCGGCCTGATTTGCTTAAACCTTAAAAATCCAGGCTGCAGTTGATCCATTCATTGTCGAAGTTGGTGCCGTATTTCCTATAAAATCCAACCGCCGACGTATTCCAATCAAGTACTTGCCACAGCATTCCCGTGCAGCCGGTTTGCTTGGCAGCCGAAACCGTAGCATCAAATAAGATTTTCCCGATTCCATTCCCGCGCATCGATTCGGTAACAATGATATCCTCCATATACAACCGTTTCCCTTTCCAGGTTGAGTATCGGAAATAGTATAGCGACAATCCGATAATCTTTGAATCCGACTCGGCAACGAAGAAATCATAGAGTTTTTCATTGTAATCGCGGGTCATTTTTTCAACATTGTTTGTGACCTGATTCAACGCTCTCTCGTAAACCGCAAGTTCTTTTACCAACTCAAAAATTGCGGGGATATCTTCAATGGTGCCTTGTCGGGTTGAGATCGTCATAGTTCTTTTTTAAGATTAAAATCACTTCGAAACTAAAATATACTACTAACTACTCATAGTTTAAATAGTTTTCCCACTTTTCTACGACAGCCTGAAAATTCGGTGGAAGTTCCGTGTCAAATTGGATCCATTCTTTTGTTAATGGGTGAATAAAGCCAAGTGACTTTGCATGAAGTGCCTGCCCCGGCAGTAAATGGAAACAGCTTTCGACCATCGTTTTATACCCGCCACCTGTGTTGCTCCGGAGTATTTTATCCCCACCATAAGTCCCATCATTAAAAATAGGATGTCCGATGTGCTTCATGTGAGCCCGGATCTGATGCGTACGCCCCGTTTCGAGATTGCATTTCACAAGTGAAACATACCGAAGTGGTTTGATCACCTCATAATGCGTAACGGCGTGCTTCCCCTGGCTGCCATCCGGGAAAACATCCATCACACGACGATCTCTTGCACTTCGTCCTACATTCCCTGTAATGGTACCTTTTTCGACTTTTGGCTCGCCCCAGATCAGCGCCTGATACGTTCTTTCAATGGTGTGGTCAGCAAATTGTTTAGCTAAAAAGGTCATTGCAAACTCCGTTTTTGCGATCACCAGAAGTCCGGAAGTATCCTTGTCGATCCGGTGCACAAGTCCTGGTCTACCTTCGCCATTCCGGCCCGTGGGCAATTGTTGAAAGTGATAGACAAGTCCGTTGATTAAAGTACCGGTCCAGTTGCCAAATGCCGGGTGCACAACCATACCCACGGGTTTGTTGACAATCAGCAATGCGGGATCCTCGTAAATGATATCGAGTGTGAGGTTCTCGGGAATAATTTCCGTATCTCTTGGCGGTTGGGGAAGTGAAAGTGTGATGACATCAAAAGGCTTGACCTTATAACTCGCTTTGGTTGACAACCCGTTTACCTTCACAGCCTCGGCCTCAATGCCATTCTGAATTTTAGTCCTCGAAGCATTTGCTACGTGGAGGTCCAAATATTTGTCCAGACGGATCAAACTCTGTCCTTTGTCGGCAACGATCCGGTAATGTTCAAACAAATCGTCTTCTTCAGAGGTAATCTCAATGTGATCTTCGGACATTTTAGTGTTATTTGCTGCAAACAAAATTATTAAAATGTATGGATATACTTCACCCTTCCTTGCCTACACCCTTGCAGGAGCTTTCTCATAAAATCCTGGATGAGGCAGGAGTGAAATTGTATATCAAACGCGATGACCTGATCCATCCGGTCGTTTCGGGGAATAAATGGAGAAAGCTTAAATATAATCTTAGTGCCGCGAAGTCGAGTGGGCAGGATGTCGTTGTGACATTTGGTGGGCCGTATTCCAATCATTTATATGCCACTGCCGCCGCAACGAATGCGATAGGTATGAGGTCGATCGGTATTGTGAGAGGAGAGGAAAAAGAAACCCCAACCATCGATTTCTGCCGGAATCACGGAATGGATATCCGTTTTGTTTCCCGTGATGAATATCGCCAGCGTAACTCGATATCTTACTTATTTAATCTGATCAAGATTCTCGGCAATGCATTTATCATTCCGGAAGGAGGGACATCGGGACACGGACTTAAAGGTGTGGCCGAAATGGTTCACGAGACGTCGAAGCAATTGAGTCAACATGTTGATTATTATGCAGTTGCTGCGGGTACCGGAGGAACTGCTGCGGGGATTCTTTCCGCGAAAGCGGACGTGCTTGCCTTTTCTGCGTTAAAAGGAGGTGATTTTTTGAAAGCGGATATTGATGAGCTATTAGAGCAGTATAAAGATCGTGGCAACCTGACATTGCTCACGGACTATCATTTTGGAGGTTATGCCAAGTGGAATGATGATCTGCTCGATTTCCTCATTTGGTTTAAAACTGAATTTGACATTCAGACAGAACAAGTATACACTGCCAAAATGTTGTACGGGTTATTTGACCTGATTCAAAAAAAACACTTTAAACCAGGGACCACCATCGTAGCTGTCCATACCGGCGGGTTGCAGGGCCTGATTAAGACATAAGGGATTGTTCTATTTCCTCGCCGCTGTTTGCCGTTTTGGTATTAACAAATTTTCGGATCAGATCTTTATCTCCTGCGATCCAGAGCACGTCCTGGTTTTCAATCACCATTGATGAATCCGGATTAAGAATGCGTTCTCCATTGCGTTCCAGCCCGACGATCATTCCTTGTGTTTTTTCGCGGATACCACTGTTCCGGATGGTTTTTCCCCGGATATTATATTCATTTCGTACTTCGATGCGCTCGAGCACAATGCTGTCTTCGTGTGCCATATACATATCCCCATTCGTACTGATTTCCACATGCCCGCGGAAGAAGTCGAGCTGGTCGTCTGTTCCGATAACCTCAATGCGATCACACGGATAAAGCACCTCAGTCGGGCGTGGCAGATGGATCGTTTTACTTCCCCGTTCGATCAATACGACATTGATCCCGAAATTCTCTCTGATCTTCAACTCTTGTAACGTTTTGCCGATCAGATTAGAATCCGGGCTAACTTCCAGGAAGGCAAAATGGGCATCCCAGGGTAACAATATTCTTTTCGATTTTCCGCTGCCTTCCAGTTGACGGGCATTCAGATTTTGTAAAAAGCGGTCTTCTATACGGTTATAAAACAATTGAAGTCTTTGATAAAAAATCGCGAAACCCAGTACCATAATGCCGCCGGCCACACTTAATGCAGTTGGTGTTGCGAAAAAGGAATTCAATAAAAATCCCATTAACAAAATGGCGATCAATACCCTGGAAAGTTCGAGCAACAACAAAGGTCCGCGACTGTATTTTCGGCTCAGCCAGATCGCAGAGTATGCTTTTCGATTGGATCTCTTGAAAACAAGTGCCCATAAAAATGGGGAAACCAACAAAAACGTAATGCCGAACAAAACGGAATTGGTAATGAAAGTCTCTGGGATCCGCTCATGGAGTTGATCGGCAAGCTGCCGGGACGATGCCAAAACAATGCCGATTACGACTACCGAATTGAGGATTACAGTCTGTGCGTATGATTTTAAAATCTGATTCCAATGCGTGGTTTGCGCGATCGTTTCGGTACTGGTGCTGTATCGGTTCAGGTATAGCCGCCATTTCTCCGGCAATCTTTTATCCAACCATTCGTAGAATGGCTCAGACGCTTTCATCATGTACGGTGTGGTGAACGTAGTGATCACCGAAACGCCCACCGCAATGGGGTACAGAAAGTCACTCGTCACTTTCAGCGAAAGACCGAGTGTTGCGATAATAAATGAGAATTCACCGATCTGCGACAAACTCATCCCGGATTGCAGCGATTTTTTGAGGGGTTGCCCCGAAATCACAGCTCCAATGGTCACGAAGGTAGTTTTACCCAAAATAACAACCAGGACTAGTATGGCGGTAGGCACGGCATACTTCACTAACAAACTTGGGTTGATCAGCATACCTACTGAAATAAAAAACACTGCGCCGAATAAGTCTTTAAGGGGTTTTAAAAGGTGCTCGATCTTTTCAGCGTGCGTAGTTTCTGCCAGGATCGAACCCATGATAAATGCACCGAGAGCCGCCGAAAAGCCAGCCTGGGTGACCAGGAAAACCATTCCAAAACAGAGTGCGACGGATGTGATCAGTACGCTTTCATCGTTCATCAGCTTTCTGTAACGGCGCAAAAGAGTCGGAAAGACGAATATCCCTCCCAGGAACCAGATTGTAAGAAAAAAGAAAAGCTTTGCGATGGATTGCAGTAACTCCATCCCTGCAAACTGCTGACTAATGGATAATGTTGACAGCAAAACCATTAATAAAACGGCGGTAAGGTCTTCAATGACCAGAATTCCAAGAACGACCCGTGTAAATTTCTGTGTTTTGATCTCTAATTCTTCAAATGCGCGAAAAATGATCGTTGTAGATGAAATGGCTATGATACCACCGAGAAAAAGGCTGTCAATCTTGGCCCATCCAAGAAGCTGACCGGTCACGAAACCAACTACAAGCATCATCGAAACTTCAAAAAGACCTGTAATAGCAGCGGTGTTCCCGACTTTGACAAGCTTTTTGAAACTAAATTCAAGACCCAGATTGAACAGAAGAAAAATAACGCCGATCTCAGCCCAGATTTCGATCGTCTTAATGTCCGTAATGGTTGGAAAAAGGTTAAAGTTAGGCCCTACAAGCAATCCGGCCAGAATATAACCAAGCACAATGGGCTGTTTCAATTTCTTGAAAATAAGGGTAATAATACCCGCCATTGTCAGGATTAGAGAAAGGTCGACAATTAGTTGAGGAACGTGTGTCATTAAGGTTATTGTAGTTAGATCAATAAAATACAAAAAGCCCTTGACTAGTCAAAGGCTTTTTTAATATTAAACTGTAAAATGCAGAGATATGGAATTACCCTACGCTTCCTTCCAGACTGATTTCCAGTAGTTTCTGAGCCTCAACCGCGAACTCCATAGGAAGCTGGTTTAAAACTTCTTTGGCATAACCATTTACGATCAAAGCCACTGCCTGTTCCGTCGGGATACCGCGCTGGTTGCAATAAAAGAGAATGTCTTCCCCGATTTTTGAAGTAGTAGCTTCGTGTTCGACAGTGGCCGACGTGTTGCTGACTTCTATATATGGGAAAGTGTGAGCGCCGCATTTATCTCCCAGCAAAAGTGAATCGCATTGTGAGAAGTTGCGCGCTTTGTCCGCTTTTTTGAAAACCTGCACCAATCCCCGGTATGAGTTTTGGCTTTTGCCGGCTGATATGCCTTTTGAAACAATCCTACTTTTGGTGTTTTTACCGATATGGATCATTTTCGTGCCGGTATCGGCCTGCTGCATATTATTGGTAACTGCAACAGAGTAAAACTCACCAATCGAATTATCGCCTTTCAAGATAACAGATGGATATTTCCAGGTAATTGCTGATCCTGTTTCTACCTGAGTCCAGGAAATTTTGGATCCGGCACCATCGCAAAGACCACGTTTCGTAACGAAGTTGTAAATCCCGCCTTTGCCTTCCTTATCACCGGGATACCAGTTTTGGACAGTCGAATACTTCACGTTCGCATTTTCATGCGCGAAAATTTCAACAACCGCAGCATGCAACTGATTTTCGTCGCGCATCGGAGCTGTACAACCTTCGAGATAACTCACGTGACTGTCTTCGTCGCCGATAATGAGCGTGCGCTCAAACTGACCGGTACCAGCTGCATTAATCCGGAAATAGGTAGAAAGCTCCATCGGGCAACGAACGCCTTTTGGGATATAAACGAACGAGCCGTCCGAAAATACTGCCGAGTTGAGTGCCGCGTAGTAGTTATCCTTTGGAGGGACCACGGAACCCAGGTACTTTTTAACCAGCTCGGGATGTTCGCGAATCGCCTCGCTAATCGAGCAGAATATAATGCCTTTTTCTTTAAGCGTTCCTTTAAACGTAGTAAACACGGACTCAGAATCCATGACCGCATCTACGGCAATCCCTGAAATCCTTTTCTGCTCATTCAGCGAAATACCAAGTCTTTCGAACGTATTGCGCAATTCGGGATCAATATCGTCGATACTTTCTACAGCCTTCTTTTTCTTAGGTGCTGAATAGTATTTAATTGCCTGAAAATCAATTTTTGGATAATGTACATTCGGCCATTTTGGCTCCTTCATAGTAAGCCATAAATGGTATGCCTTCAAACGCCACGCCAACATCCACTCAGGCTCATTTTTTTTGGCTGAAATAAACCTTACTATATCATCATTGAGCCCCATGGGAGCCTCATCTGCCTCAATATCAGTTACAAAGCCATATTTGTATTCCGAACTGGTGATTTCCTCCAACAATTCATCTTCTTTGCTCATAGTCTTTTAATGATCACACTGTGTTTCGTAATATTAGCAACACAGAGAAACGGGATTGAGTTTAATCAGGGGATCAAAAATACGCAAAATTGCCGAGGAAAAGTAGTCGTTTCCCCTAAATCCCCTGATGGAGACTTCACGCATGCAAAGTCCCCTTCAGGGGATTTAGGAAAATCCGGATTGGGGAAAACCGGGGACTAAAGATAACTCCCCGACACCAGATATTTCTTCACATAATCCGCTACACCCTCTTCCAAAGTTGTAAAAGGCTTATCATAACCAACCGATCGCAACTTGGCCATATTGGCTTCGGTAAAATACTGATATTTGTCGCGGATATCTTCCGGTGTATCTATATACGAGATGTCCGGCTCTTTATCTACTGCATTAAAAGTGCTGATTACCAAATCCTTGAAAGTGCGCGCCTCGCCGGTTCCCAGGTTGTAAATGCCCGAGTTCTTTCTGTGGTGCATAAAGAAAATGCATACGTCGATCAGATCTTTTACATAGATAAAATCACGCATTTGTTCACCATCTTTAAAATCAGGATTATGCGAGCGGAAAAGCTTCATTTTATCCGTAGCCTTGATCTGATTGTAAGCGTGGAAAATGACAGACGCCATTCTTCCTTTGTGGTATTCGTTTGGTCCGTACACGTTGAAAAATTTCAAGCCGACCCAGAAAAACGGTTTCTTTTCCTGCTCCAGAGCCCAGATATCAAACTCGTTTTTAGAATCGCCGTACGGATTTAATGGCTTCAATTGAGAAAGGGTCGACTCATTATCATCATAGCCGTTTTCACCAAGTCCATATGTAGCAGCAGATGAGGCATATACCAATGGGATCTGATAAGCAACGCATTTTTCCCAAATGGACTTTGAATAATTGACATTCAGCTCGTCGAAAATCTCTTTATCAAATTCGGTGGTATCCGTTCTTGCCCCAATGTGAAAGATAAATTCCACGTCGCGGCTATTGTTATCAAGCCAGTCGAATAATTCTTCACGCTCTACCTTTTCCTTAATCGTCTTCCCTTCAAGGTTTTCAGCTTTTTCTATTTTCGAAAAATCATCAACAGCAATGATATTTTTAAAGCCATCCTCATTCAGGCGGCTGATGAGTCCGCTGCCTATAAATCCGGCTGCACCTGTTACGATAATCATGGGAGATAATATATGGTTAATGGGATTTTTTATAGTGTCCTCTTGTTAAACTGCAAAACTACGGATACAAGCTGTAATTTTGCATCCTAATTACTAAGTGCAATTAAGTTTTATGATTTACGTAACAAGAAAAGAGCATTTCAATGCGGCACACCGGCTTTTCAATCCGGCATGGTCGGATGAGAAAAACCAGGAGGTTTTTGGCCCCTGCGCCAACAACAACTGGCATGGACATAATTTTGAACTTATTGTTACGGTAAAAGGCAGACCGAACCCGGAGACAGGTTTTGTGATAGATTTGAAGGTTTTGGGAGACATCATGAAGGATAAGATCGTGGATAAGGTGGACCATAAAAACCTGAACCTGGATGTTGATTTTATGAAAGATAAAATTGCTTCCTGCGAAATTTTTGTGATGGAAATCTGGAAAATCCTCGCCCCTGCAATTAGGAACGAAGCTTCCAATGCCACTTTACATTATATCAAGCTGATTGAAACCCCGAAAAACTTTGTTGAATATTATGGGGAATAGATGTGAGATGTAAAATGTGAAATGAGAGAAGTGAGATGTGAGATGTTTTATCTTTTACATCTTACTTTTCACATTTCACATCTTACATTTCACTTCTCACCTCTCACACCAATATCCTCAATCTTAACCAGAGCCTCGTGAAATACTACCTCATTGCCGGAGAACGTTCGGGAGACTTGCATGGCTCTAATCTGATCAAAGGCATTCGGGAAAGCGATCCGGATGCTACTTTCCGGGGCTGGGGTGGCGAAATGATGCGGGCTGAGGGTATGGAACTGGTGACGCATTACAAAGACACCGCCTTCATGGGTTTTCTGGAAGTCATTCTCAATCTTCACAAAATTTCCGGATTTCTTAAAAAATGCAAAGCTGATATTCTGAAAAACCGGCCGGATGCATTGATATTGATCGACTATCCGGGTTTCAATCTTCGCATTGCCGCATTTGCAAAATCAAAAGGATTAAAAGTATTCTACTACATTTCTCCAAAAGTCTGGGCGTGGAACCAGAAACGTGCCTGGAAAATCAAGAAGAGCGTAGACCACATGTTTGTGATCTTTCCATTTGAAGTCGATTTCTATAAAAAGTACGATTATAGGGTTGATTATGTGGGTAATCCTTTAATGGATGCCATTGAAAATTTCCGGGCAGATCCGGATTTTAAGAAAAAAAATAACTTGTCTGAAACCAAGCCGATCATTGCATTACTTCCTGGCAGCAGGCACCAGGAGATCGTCGGAATGCTGAACCTAATGCTCGCTGTTCAGTCTCATTTTCCTGACTACCAGTTTGTTATAGCGGGTGTAAATAATCTGCCGGTCGCGTTATATGAGCAATATGTTTCGTCTCATCAAGCGAAGATCGTCTATGAAAGCACCTACGATCTGCTTTCGGTAGCTGCTGCGGCATTAGTAACTTCCGGAACTGCTACGTTGGAGACAGCACTTTTTAGCGTTCCCGAGGTAGTTTGTTACAAAACCAGCGGCTTTTCCTATGCTGTTGCGAAACGGTTGATCCGCGTGCCATTTATCTCGCTGGTTAACCTCATTATGGAACGTGAAGTCGTGCGCGAGCTTATTCAGGACGATTTGAATGAGAAGTTGCTTGTTGAAGAGCTGAGGAGCATTTTGCCGGGTGGAACCAAACGTCAAAAGCAACTCGATGACTACAAAGTGTTACTGGAACTGGTAGGGAAGGCGGGGGCATCCGAACGAACAGGCAGACTAATCGCAAAGTATATATAATTAACCTTTATATAAAACTGTTAGCTAATGTAAATCTGGTTACATACATTTGAAAAATTATAATTATTAAAATAATAACTTATAAATAAACTCGATGTCAGATGGAAGCTGACTCAACAAATCTGCAAAAGCTGGGCGCGATCCCTACTCTTCTTCTACTCCTTATTTGCATTACTTCCTGTGAAACAGAAAAAAGCCAGGATATCGTTATCCGTGGTGACCTTCTAAGTTCTAATTCTGTTATTGAAGGCAAAAAGCTCTATGTGGGAGACAATAACACACGAGCGTTCCTGGATTCGGTGGTTGTTAAAAACGGAAAGTTTCAATTCCGGATAAGGCCCAACAAAGACTTCATTCCTTTCCGATGCAGCATTGTTTATGCAACCGGTAATCCAAAATGGCCGTATCAGCTTTTGGGCTATAAAAATCCATATATCGCGAAAACTCAGGAAAGTATCATCTACGCCGACCGGGGTATAATGCATTTGCGACGCGACACAACGCTAAAAGTGGCGGGCAGAGATCTCGTCAGCTTCATCATCGAAAATCCAAATAAACAAACCCAGGCTGCATTCAGACATCTCACATTCAGAAAAAATCCGGAGGCACTAGCAGACAAACACAAGTTTAACGTGGCTTTGGTGAAGAAATATTCATATTCAGTCGATCTGCTTAATCAGCTTGAATGGTCAAAAAAAGATCTTGGAGAAAAGGAGCTGGCTGAATTGGTCACTTTGTTTGAACCGGCACTGCAAAAGACTACTCATTTCACTAAAATCAACAGGTATCTTAAATATGACAATAATACAGGAGATAAATTCCCGACCGACCTTTCGCTGAAAAAACCGGATAATACAGCCACCTCCGAGGTTCTGGGCAAAAATGCCGAGTATAATCTGGTGATTTTCTGGGCAAGCTGGTGTGGACCGTGTCTGCAGGAAATCCCGCAGCTCAAAAAGCTTCATGCAAAACATAAAAGCCGCGTAACTATCACAAGCATTTCTACGGACAAAAGTAACGAAGCGTGGAAAAAGACATTGAAGCAGGAAAAAATGCCCTGGAACCAGTTTATTGTCGACGAAGAATCCATGGCGCAGCTGGACAAAAAGTACAATCTGCAATCCATTCCCCTCTCACTGCTTTTTGACCGCGACGGTAACTTACTTGAAAGAAAACTTGGCTATGACAGTGGCGAGGAAAGTGTTGACATAATTGTTGAGCTGCATTTGATTGGTAATAAGTAGCAGACAACAATAAGCCGGTTCATCAGCTAAATAGTTCTTCAAGATCAATTTCCAGTTCAGGAAAAATGGAAGACCGTAAGCTTGTAACCGCAGGTTTTAAGCCAATATATCTACCTTCATCGTTTAGAACATACACGAAAACCGCATTTTCTGCAGGTTCAACCAGCCAATATTCCCGGACGCCGCATTCTTCGTAAAGCGTGAATTTATTATCCATTTCTTTACGCGAGTTGCCGGGAGAAAGGATTTCAACGATCAGGTCAGGTGCACCAATGCAGCCGCGTTCGTCGAGTTTTGCATCATCACAAATCACACAAAGATCTGGCTGCACGACAGTGTACACTTTACCGTCGGAAAAATCCTGATTTTTCTTCGGTAAGCGAACATCAAATGGGGCAAAAAAAACATTACAATACTGTCCCTTAAAGAAATTACCGACCTCCAAATGAAGGTCAGCCAAAATCGTTTGATGTCTCCGCGAAGGCGCTGGTGACATCTTGAATATCTTGCCTTTAATGAGCTCTAAACGTTCTTCAAACTGCCACAGCATATAATCCGCGTATGTATAGGTCCCGTTCAGGTCCAGTTGATTAATGTCTGTGATCGTCGTTGTCATAGTATGTTGATTTTTAACAAAACTACCCATTTAACTAAAAAAGGCAAATCACAGGCCGTCACGTCTTCCGCTTCTTCTTCCGCGCCGATGGGAAGAGTACGTTGTTCAAAATCAGCCTGTAACCCGGAGAATTGGGATATAAATTCAGGTCTGTGGGCATTCGGCGACCACCTCCTCCGCGACCTTCTGGATCGTGGCCACCATAAAATGTCCATTGTCCGCGGCCGAGCTCACCGTAAATGTAGCGGTCGGAACTGGCGCTGGTACCCATGATTAATGCACTGGGTTTGACTGTGTATTTTGAAAATGCGGTGGTTTGCCCAAAGAATTCCCGGATCAAATTTTCATGGTTTTGAACCAGCATGGCAGGAATAACATCCCATTTGGCTGAAAAATCGAACAATGAAAAGTAGGCATCGTTTTCGCCCCAGCCGCGGTACCTTCCCGCCGAGGAATTAATGTCCGAGAAATTCATGCCTTCATATTCGTCCAACTGCAGTTTGAAGTTGTGAAAGGCAAACGTTTTGTCGAAATCAAGCTTGGATTGCGCGTCGGGATCAACACCGTCGCCATCCAGGTTATCCACGATATCAATGCCCTCGGCCGCAAGCGCTATATCAAATGTCTCGGCCCCGGAACACATCGCGAACAGAAATCCGCCCCCCGCGCAAAACTCTTTGATCGCTTTGGCAACCGCCAGTTTCATTTTAGAAACTTTCGCATAGCCAAAACGGTTTGCGATGGCTTCCTGTGCTTTAATATCCTGCTGGGTGCTGCGGCGAAGGTTTTTACCAAACTGCCCGGTGAAATCTTCGTGATGCAGATGCAGCCAGTCATATTTGGGCAAATCGCCTTTCAGTATTTCCTCATCATAAATTACATCAAATGGAATCTCTGCGTATTTTAAAACCAGCAAAACAGCATCGGTATTCTCAAACTCGGCGGGACTGATCTTGATGGGCGAATACACGGCAATTTTTGCGGCCTTATGGAGTTTGATTACGTCCATATTCACATTGGGATTGCTAATTTCATTGACGATCTGCTGGCTGGCGGATTCCGACAAAACTTCGTAGGAAATGGCGCGAAGCTTGCATTCATTCTCAATGGATTTACTATACTGGACCTGAAAACTTCCCCCTCGGTAGTTGAGCAGCCAGTCGACGTCGATATCGCCTTTCAGCAACACATAGGCAAGTCCGTAAGCCTTTAAATGATTGGTTTGCGACTTGTCCATCGGGATCAGGATCTGGTTTGCCAGGCAGAACTTCGCAAAAAACACCAACAAAAAGATAGTAGTCTTTTTCAGCATATGGACTGATGTGTTTGTGTCAGGAATTTCAGAGTAGGGGAGGAAATCAAATTTAACGAATAATCGTCATATTTAGAACACTGTAAGTGAGGTTTTTAGGCCGATATATTGAATTAATGGACACAGTTGCTATTTTTGGAATATACGTTATTGATCCCTCCGTTTATGACTGAAAATGAAATACTTGGCTACGCATTAAAACAGTTTGCGGGGATCGGTGAGGAGAGTTTTGCATTGTCACAGCCTTACTGGCAAAAGCGGAATTACGGGAAGGGTGAATTTTACAACGAATACAAGAATGTCTGCAAGCATTTAGGGTTCATTCTCGACGGCGTTTTCAGGACTTACTATGTGAACGATGCTGCTGCCGAGGAGAAGAATGTGTTCTTTTTCTCCAGAAATCAAATCGTCGTTTCGTATAAAAGCTTTGTAACTCAGACGCCCTGCAATTACTATACACAGTCGATGACGGACTCGACGATCCTGTACATTCACATCAATCATCTCACTGAACTCTATCAGGAATCACATGAATGGGAACGCTTCGGGAGGCTGGTCGCGGAAACGGCTTTTAACATTGCGATGACCAAAGCCGAAGGTTTCATGTTCCTGACTCCGGAACAACGCTACCTGGAACTTGTCGAGAGCCATCCCGACATTTTTAATAGCGTTCCATTGTATCATATCGCTTCATATTTAGGTATCCAGGGGCCGTCGTTAAGTCGCATAAGAAAAAGAATGACAGGCAGATAACGATTTTAACCTGGGTTAAAATTATTGTCTTGGTTACTGCTGAATTTTGTCATGTTCAAAGAGGAACACAATCAGAAATTCAAACCTTATAAATCTTAGAAATCATGGAAAGCAGTAACTCCAAAACCGTCGTATTTGTGACAGGTGCATTCGTAAGTAACAGCGGCTGGGATGAATGGAAAACTTATTTTGAAGCCAAGGGCTATAAAACTTACGCACCGGCCTGGCCTCACAAAGACGCTCCCGCTGCTGAATTGCGAAAAAGACAACCAAACGACATTGCCCTCGCAACGCTGACTTTGCAAGAAGTAATTGATTCTTACGCAGACTTTATCAAAAAATTACCTGAAAAACCGATCATCATCGGCCACTCGCTGGGTGGATTAATGACACAAATTTTGATCAACAAAGGATTAGGCGTTGCGGGAGTTGCAATCCACTCCGTACCTCCGCAAGGCGTATTCCCCTATGAATTCTCATTCTTGAAAGCGGGCTGGAAAGCTTTGGGGCTATTTACTTCGCTCAAAAAAACCTACTTAATGTCGCTTTCTGACTGGCAATATGCATTCACTAATGGAATGTCGCTGGAAGATCAGAAAAGAACATACGAAGAAAACACGATCCCTGAATCCAAAACAGTAGCGAGAGGTGGGCTGACATCCGCAGCGAAAGTTGATTTCGCTAAACCGCACGTTCCGCTTTTGCTGACATCCGGGGATAAAGACACGATCATTCCTGCACATTTGAACTTCCGTAATTTCAAAGCGTATAAAAACAGCGGTTCGGTTTTAGAATACAAAGAATTTCCAGGTCGTAACCACTTTGTACTCGGGTTGCCAACCTGGAAAGAAGATGCCGATTACATTCTGGAATGGCTGGACAGAAACTAACATTGTCAACATCCGTGAGATATTGACAATGTTGTAAAGGCTTCGAAAAGAGCTGCGATCAGCTACTGAAACCGGATAACGTGATGAAAAGGAGTGAGACCGGTCAGAAAAACGGTCGGTGCTTCCATTGCCGGCAATGCCCCCCGCAATGCGATGTTTTTATGCGAAGCAGTTCCAGGCCCGAATGAAATGGTGTCGCTGCCAAATGTATAGCTGCCATTTCCATCTTTTAAAAGCCACGAATCCTTGGTGTTTTCAATTTTGGAAACACCTTTCAATTCACCGCCCGGACGGAAAATTAGTTCCAGCGCCGCAGGCACACGTTCTGTTCCGGAAGTTGTGATTTCGATTTCAATGCCGTTGGAAAGCTCCTTAACCTTAATCTTGGTTTCGAGAACCTGGACTTCGCTTTTTGGTCGAAAATTTCTTGGCATTTTCTCCCAGTCGCCGTCAGCAACGATCGATTCTTTTGGGTAGGGTTGATAATAGGGTCCGTCCAGTTTCTGTGTTAGTTCCCAGCTATTTCCATTCTGGACAAGCTTTTCAGATTGAAATTGACCTTTTCCAAAAAAAGAAGAAGCAAAACGTACCCCCTGCAAAACGGCTGTCCCTTTCATGAATGTAAGCCAGACAGGATTATTGGCAATCAGCGTACTGTCCCAATTATTCCTTCTGATCCTGACCAGTCCGGAAATCGGGAATGTCTTTACATAACTCACCGGCAGTGGTTTTTCGGCGGGTAGATTTACCCATAATGAAGGGTCTGTCAGAAAGTAATCGATGAATGAACCGGTTTTCGCACCAGCCGTGTTTTCGATCATTTTGCACATCGCGGCATATTCGCCATTCTGATCTTTTATCGCCAGGTAACGATAAGGATAGTAGTAGTTTTCAAGCGTCCCAATGATGGCTTTGTCTTGCCGGCCCGACGCGTCTGTCACGATCTCTCCGTTTGGGTGAACGTAGAACATGGTCATATTCAGGTTCTTCCGGACGTAATCCAGTAATTCGGGTTTCTTCATTCCTTTTGCCACGGTAATCAGCAGGCGATCGGTCAGAGACGAGTAAATGAATGTACTTTTCTCATTGTATTGGCCGTCCCGGTCCATGTCAATGTGTTCGCCGAGCCACTGTTCAATGCGGGCGGTATATTTTGGATTAGGCCAAAGTTCGTTCAGTTTCGTCAATGCGGCCGAAACTACCCAGCGGTGATTCGGCGTGTGAATGCCTCCGACGCTCAACGCATCGCCTGCCCGGATCAGAAAAGTTTTCAGATTTGGTAAAACCTTTTCGACTCCCGGCGTACCCGATTTCTCCATTAATGCATACGCCATGGTCAGTCTCTTCACGAGAAAACCGGTATCTGGTGTCGAATGAAAATTAGTCGATAAAAGGTCAATTGTTCCGTCTGCATGCTGCGTTTTTACGAGATACAATGCGGCCAGGTTCATATCCGCCAGCAACTCCGTCGATCTGTAAAATTTTGAAGTGGGTGAAAATAGCCCGCATGCGCCAATCTGGATCAGTGCCGACGTGCTATGTGGGTTAAGTAAATCAAACCCGTCTTTCAATCCACCCAATGCAGGATCTCCGGCATCTGTGACTTGATATTTCCGCAGAGACTCAATACCGAGATCATTCCGGCTGATCATTGCGAGCAGCCAGTCCGGCATTGGTCCGGCCTGGGATTTATTGGAAATGCGTGTGAGGGAAATGGCAGGTAATGCGCAAAGAGTAAGTGCGCTGTTGGTAACAAACTGTCTTCTATTCATGAAACTGGATTTACTTTCAGAATAAAAAGAACCGCTGACGAACGGATTACTATAAATCGCCGAGATTAATCTTCATAGCAACCTTAACTTCCTATTTTTCAATGATCGGCACCGTTTTAAGAAATTTGGGTGCGGTCCGGTTTTTCGAAACCTGTTCATACGCGTAGGCAATGCTGATCAGCTGCGGCTCACTATATGCTTTTCCCAAAAATGAAACACCCACGGGCAACTCATTCAAAAGCCCCATTGGAAGCGTAATGGAAGGGAAACCGGAGATAGCAGCAGGCCCGTAACCCCCATAACCGGTCCAGAAATCGCCGTTAACCGGATCAATGCACCAGGGTGCGCCGGTGGCCGGGCCGCAAAGTGCATCCAGCTTTTGATCTTCAAACATTTGGTTGAGCGATGACTCCACGCTCACGATCTTTTTCAAAGCTTCCTGATAATCAGCCGCTTTCAGATCAGCTTTTGCCTGTGATTTTTCGAATAATTCCTGTTTAAAATAAGGCATTGCAGCGGCCTCATTTGCTTTATTAAATGCAATCAAGCCTTCCAGGTTTTTGATTTTTGCATTCGACTTTGAAAGATATTTGTTCAATCCATCCTTAAACTCATATTGCAGCAGCGCAGATTCCGCGCCATCCAGCTCCTGCACTTTCATATACTCCACCTCTATTATTGTTGCACCACTTTTTTTCATTTGAGCTATCGCCCGCTGAAAAAGCGAATCCATGCCTTCGTGTTCTTTCAGGAAGCTTTTTTCGATTCCGATACGCTTGCCTTTCAGTCCGTTTGCATCCAGAAACTTTGTATACTCAGCCGGCAGCGGTTCTTTGCTTATATGCCTCGGCGGGTCAGATGGGTCGGCACCTTTCATGGCGGAAAGTAACGCAGCGGCGTCGGCGACCGTCCGGCCGAATGGCCCGGCAGTATCCTGCGTACTCGAAATGGGGATGATACCCGACCGGCTCACTAGCCCCACAGTTGGTTTAATGCCAACCACGCCATTCATTGAAGCCGGGCAAGCAATGGACCCGTTTGTTTCCGTTCCTACGGCAACAGCGCAAAGGTTTGCTGCAACTGCAACGCCCGATCCCGAGCTCGAACCGCACGGAGACCGGTCGGTCGCATATGGATTGCGCGTTTGCCCACCGCGGCTGCTCCACCCGCTCGACGACCGGGTGGAACGAAAATTTGCCCATTCACTCAGATTCGTTTTGCCCAGGATCACAGCTCCCGCTTCCCTCAGCATTCTTACGACATAGGCATCGGCGGACGCAATATTCCCTTCCAATGCCAGTGAACCGGCTGTTGTCTGCATTTTATCAGCAGTATCTATATTATCCTTGATCAACACGGGTATACCGTGCATCGGGCCGCGCGTCTTTCCATCTTTTCTTTCTTTATCAAGTGCATCGGCAATGGAGAGTGCATCCGGGTTCGGTTCAATGACTGCGTGTAGTGACGGACCTTTCCGGTCAAGCTTTTCGATTTGATCGAGATAATGCTGGGTGATGACACGTGAGCTCAGCGATCCGCTTTGCATTCGTTTTTGCAGCTCTGCGACTGTAATTTCATCAAAACCGTTTTCCACCTCCTCGTCAGAGTGTCCGCTCTTTTCTTTTGAAACACATTGAACTGCAGGGAATGCGAGTGTAAGAAAACCCGCAGCCGAAGAAAGATGAATAAACGTGCGCCGTCTCATAGACCTTCAAAATCGTTTAGGTATAAATGCAATATATGAAGTTATGAAAACTGTTTCAGGACTAATTGACGCCCGTTTACGCCATAGAAGGACTATTTGCTATGTAAGTGTAATAATTGTACTACAACAATAAGTTTAAGCGTAGTTTTATTTCTTAGAATAATCTTAAAAAATTATTAAATTATTACAAATTGGTGGGTGGCATGATTATTTATTTAATTTTGTTAATGAAAACTATTACTTAAACGATTAGACTATGGGCTTCCTATCAAATATGATGTTTTACTGCGGGAAGTTTCTGTTTGCAACTATTTTATTTGTTGCAATGATTATTTCGACAATCATCTCACTTCCTTTTATAGGAGCGGGAATGATAAAGGATGCGATGAATTCGCATCACCAGCAAGCAGACCAGAACAACCTTTTCGACTATTACAGTTAACAGGTTAAGTAAATACCGCAGTCAAAACGGGGATGAGCCAGGAGGTTCATCCCCGTTTTGTTTTTCAGGGGTAGCCCTTTTTAAAACATTTTAACGGCCAGGTTTTCGTTGAAATGAAGTAATTTTCCGACCGGTTACTTCAAGTTGACAATGACTCATTTTAAATTCTTCCCGGCAGTTTTCATTTTTTTTGCCGGTTCTTTTTTCAATCCCTCTTTTTGCCAGCAACAGCGGTACACTTTCGAAAAAGGCCTCATGGGCTCACCGTTCAAGCTTGTATTTTATGCAGATAACGATTCGCTTGCTCAGGTTGCCGCCAATAAAGCGTTTGGGCGTGTGGAACAACTTAATGAGATTATGAGCGACTACCGGGATGGTAGCGAGATCAACCGGCTTTCGGCACAGTCGGGCAGTGGTAAATGGGTACATGTAAGTAAAGATCTGTTTGACATTCTGGCAATTTCACAAGACATCAGTGCAAAAACCGGCGGGGCGTTTGATGCGACGCTGGGCCCGCTCGTGCAAATGTGGCGCCATGCTACCCGCAAAGGTATTTTCCCGACAAACGAAGAGATCGAAGACGCGAAGAAACGGACGGGATATAAAAAAATGAAAATGAGGGCTTCTTCGCAGACCATTCTTTTAACCCAAAAAGGCATGCGGCTTGATATTGGCGGACTCGGAAAAGGTTACACTGCCGAGGAGGCGATTAAGGAATTAAAAAAATTGGGTATTACCTCCGCCATGATGGACGCTGGTGGTAAAATCGTTCTTACAAATCCGCCTCCCGGCTCGAAAGGCTGGAAAATCACCGTTTCCAACGGAAGTGATTCGCTCAAAACCATGGATCTGGCCAATGTCTCCCTGGCTACATCCGGGCCGACGTACCGTTACATGGAACACAAAGGTGTGCGTTACTCGCATATTGTTGATCCTCAAACCGGTATAGGCCTGCTTTTTCATGTGCGTACCACGGTTATTTCTCCCGAGGGTACCCTTGCCGATGCGCTGGCCACAGCATTCAGCGTAGCGGGAATCGAGCAAAGCAAAAAATACATGAAGCATTTCCCCACAAGTAAAGTGTGGCTGGTCGAAAAACAGGACCAGCGCGTCGCCGACTGGAATACCCTCGATTAACCTTAAAAATCCTCTCTTTTTGTACAAAATCAACATAAAATTTTCTTAAATAAACATTTTAAATGGTTGTTTAAACTATTCATTTAAAACGTTTGTTCGTCTCGTAGGATCAAGCAATCTTTGGTACATCATCAGCATTCAGCTTTACCACTGATTTTAACCTAACAGAAGAACAAGTGAAGTGTATCGCAGAAAAAAGTGAGGATAAGATTAAAGAAGCGGCAAAGCGGATTTTTCTTAAAAAGGGGTTCGACGGGACCACTTCGCGGGACATTGCCCGGGAAGCGGATATGAACATTGCCCTGACAAACTATTATTTCCGGAGTAAAGAGAAGCTATTCATCGAGATTTTTAAAGATCTCATGGAAATGTATTATCAAAGCGTGGTCGATATCCTGAACAAGCCCATCGATATCAAGGCGAAGATTTCGGAGATCATCGAGAACAATTACCGGATGATGAAGCAGGAGCCGGACCTGGTCATTTTCATTATGAACGAGATCCATAAGGATCCTGAAAGGCTGCTCATCAAGACGCCTTTATATAATCAGATCAAGACGACGGTGTTTAGTCAGCAATTGGATGCAGGCATTAAGAATGGGACGTTGAGGGACATACGGATCGAAAATATCCTGCCATTAATGACCAGTTGCATTGAATTTTTGTTTCTGGGGAAAGGAATTCATCAGAAGATTTTCAGCATGACGGACGAAGATTTCGAGGCTTTTGCGCAGAGTCACAAAGAACACGTCAAGTCGATGATCTGTCATTACCTGATCCTGGAAAATTAAAGTCGTGGTCGTTCATCCACCACATCAACCGTCAGTACAAATACAAATTGCTCGGAGAGCTGGCGTGGCCGATATTGATCAATGTTTAGTACAAAACGGGAGACAATATTTCGGGCAGGCGCAGAAATTATAAAAAAGCGGATGGCATGTTATTTTGTATTAACATCTGACGATTTCATAACGCTCATTATACGTAAGTAATGTTTGTTATCAGGTTCATTGTCAGTGTGTTCATAAAAGTCCGTTTGTCGTAGCTTTCAGAATTACTTGCCCGAACCTGCCGGAGCCGACTCTCAAAGTAACTATTAAGCGGTTTGGAGTGATATTTAATGGTAAGGGAAGTTAAAAGGAGATTAAAATTCAAAGGCTCTTTTTAACGGTAAAATACAAAATGATTGACCAGTTTTTTGAACTAGTGGGCCGGGTATGTGGTTCTCTAAAAAACTCACGTTTCAAAAATTATTTAACATGGAAAAAAACAATTACAACACCAATTAATAGCCTGATGCCTTCCGATCAGGCCACAGCCTGAGGCCAACCGGCACCCCACTAAAGAAGCTGTTGATTCTGACATTAATTATTATGGGTAAAAAATTAAATAATCGTATCGCCGAATTTAAAGATGCGGCTGCGGTAAGAGAGAGCGGATTATATCCCTTTTTCAGACCTATTGAATCCGGACAGGATACAGAGGTGATTATTAACGGGAAAACGGTCCTGATGTTCGGATCGAATTCTTATCTGGGATTGACTTCCCATCCTTACATTATCGAGGCTTCTCAGAAAGCCGCTCAGAAATATGGTACCGGTTGTGCCGGTTCGCGTTTTTTAAACGGGACGCTGGACATTCACGAGGAACTGGAAGGTCGCCTGGCCAAATTTACCGGTAAGGAAGACGCCATTCTTTTCAGTACGGGTTACCAGGCCAATCTGGGCGCATTGTCTTGTCTGACAGGCCGTAACGATTACCTTGTTCTCGACGAAAGTGATCATGCATCGATCATTGACGGAAGCCGCCTTTCATTTTCAAAGGTGATTAAGTACGCACATAATGACATGAACGATCTACGTAAAAAGCTGAGCCTTCTTCCGGAAGAAGCAGACAAGCTGATTGCTACGGACGGGATTTTCAGCATGGAAGGCGACATTGTGAATTTGCCGGAACTCACTGCCATTGCCGCAGAATTTGATGCAACGGTACTTTGCGATGATGCCCACAGCCTCGGTGTAATAGGTGAAAAAGGTGCGGGAACGGCTTCCTATTTCGGGTTGACGGATTCCACGGACCTGATCATGGGGACGTTCAGCAAGTCGCTGGCCTCGCTCGGAGGGTTTATTGCGGGAGATGCAGCTATCATCGATTTCATGAAACACCGTGCGCGTTCGCTGATGTTCAGCGCAAGTATGACGCCAGCTTCGGTGGGAAGTACATTGGCAGCTTTGGATATCATTGAGTCTGAGCCACATCACATGGAACGTCTTTGGGCAAATACCCGGTATGCGAAAGAATTGTTGCTGGTAAATGGTTTTGATCTCGGCCGCACCGAAAGCCCGATTTTGCCGCTTTATATCCGTGACAACCAGAAGACTTTCATCATGACGAAACGTCTGCAGGATGAGGGGATTTTTGTTAATCCGGTGGTTTCTCCGGGTGTGCGCCCCGAGCAGTCTCTGATCCGTTTTTCATTAATGGCCACACACACATTCAGTCAGATTGAAGAAGCAGTTGACAAAATGTCCCGCATTTACAGGGAAGTGTGCCCAGAAGCGATCAGAGAACGCCAAAGATTATGAAACGAATAGTACCAGTAAACTCTTCCAGGGAATTCAGCTCATTTATTGATTTTCCTCATGACCTCTATCAAAACGACAAAAACTACGTTCCGGAGCTGTTTATAGCGCAAAAGGACATGCTCACCCCGGGAAAGCATCCTTTTCACGAGCATTCTCAGGTCCAGCTGTTTTTGGCGTATGATGAAAATAAAATAACAGGTCGTATCGCTGCCATTTTCAATACGAACTATAATGCATTTGTTGGTGAAACGGCGGGTTTTTTCGGTTTTTTCGACACCATTAAAGATCAGGAAACGGTTGATCTGCTTTTAAATGCAGCCATTTCCTGGGTAAAAGAAAAAGGCGCCCAAAGCATCATGGGCCCGGTGAATTTGTCGACAAATGAAACCTGCGGTCTTCTGATAGATGGTTTTGACAGGCCGCCGATGGCGATGATGGCTTATAATGCACCCTACTATCAGCAGTTGCTGGAAAATGCAGGACTTGCCAAGAAGACGGATTTGCTGGCTTACGAAATTAACACGGCGACTGCGAGTGACAGGTCGATCAAGATGATCGATGCTTTGGAAAACAGGCTGCAAAGAAGCGGGATAACCATTCGTCAGGTGAATCTAAAGGATTTTAAAAATGAGGTTGTCAAAATACGGGAGGTGTACAATAAGGCCTGGGACAAGAACCTCGGTTTTGTGCCGATGACCGAAAAGGAATTCGATTATCTGGCGAAAGACCTGAAAATGGTATTGGATCCGCGATTCTGTCTGGTTGCGGAAAAGGATAACAAACTGGTTGGATTTATACTCGGGATTCCGGATATCAATCAGATCCTGATCAAAATTAAGAAGGGACGTTTATTGCCGACTGGTATTTTCAAACTCTTGTTTGGCAAAAAGAATATAACCCGGCTTCGCGTACTCACATTAGGGGTATTGGAAGGTTACCGGAAAATGGGCATCGAAGCATGTTTATACGGACGTGTCATCAAAAATACGGAAGGGACAAAAATCACAGGAGGAGAGTGCTCCTGGATGCTCGAAGAAAATTACCTGATGAACCACGCCATTGAGCAGATCAATGGAAAATTATATAAAAAATACCGATTGTACGAGAAGGCGATATGACAGAAAAGGTATTCATAACGGGGGCGAGCGGGTTTATTGGCTACCATCTGGTGCACGCGGCGATTGAGGCAGGTATGGAAGTGCACGCGGCAGTGAGGCCAACCAGCGACCTGACGTTCCTGAAAAAACTGCAGACTGCTTCCCAGCAGCTGGTGTTTGTGAATACCGATTTCAGTTCAAAAGAGTCTTTAAGAACGCAGCTTGAAAAGGGAGGATATTCCTACATTATTCATGCCGCGGGCGTCACCAAAGCCAAAAGTGCCGCTGCTTACAATCTGGTGAATGCCGAATATTCATTGAACCTGGCGCAGGCGGCCATGTCGGCGGATATTCCTTTAAAACGGTTTGTTTTTTTGAGCAGCCTGGCCGCGATCGGGCCGCTGGCTTACTCGGAACAACAACCCATTACTGAAGAAACATTACCGGTTCCCGTTACGGATTATGGTAAAAGCAAGTTACTGGCTGAAAAGTACCTCGAAGAAGTCAGTGGCCTGCCATTAAGCATCATCCGTCCGACGGCCGTTTACGGCCCGGGAGAAAAGGACCTGTTTGTGTTATTCAAAACATTAAGTAAAGGTTTGGACGCATACATCGGCAATGGACCGCAGAGGTTGAGTTTTGTGTATGTGAAAGACCTGGTAACTGCCACGATGGCGGCACTGACGGAGAATCAAAAGGAAGTTACGGTTTACAATATTTCTGACGGCCAGTCTTATGACCGTTATGCATTGGCAGACCGTTTCAGGGAGATCAGCGGAAAGCCTGTTTTCAGGGCGCATTTGCCAATGTTTCTGGTAAAAATAATGGCCGGCTTTCTGGATATGATCTACGCATTTTCGTCTGCGACGCCTGTACTGAACAGGGAAAAACTGAAAGAACTGACAGCATCAAACTGGATCTGTAGTATTGAAGCTGCGAGGAGTAATCTGCATTACCAGCCGCAATATGATCTGCGTCAAGGTCTTACAGAAACATTGACTTGGTATAAGGAAAATAATTGGCTATGAATTTTTAGCTACCTGACTGATCACGAACCGGATTTTCCGCGTAAATGATGCAAACAGGGATCGGGTAGCGCGACACGTTATGATTTTCAAAAATGAAAACAATAAGTAAGTCGGTGTGGTATAGAATCCTCGTGATAGTCTGCATGTTGCAGGTAGGACTGGGGGCGGCCATAGCGCAAAATACTACTGTAAAAGGAACCATTAAAGATGCCCGGACGGGCGAAACGCTCCCCTATGTTTCCATCATCATTCCAGGTACTACCATGGGTACGTTATCGGATGTTGACGGACGTTACGCGATGACATTGCGCGAAAATCATCCTACAATCAAGTTCACATACGTCGGGTATCTGAGTGTTGAAAAGCAGATTAGCGCAGGCAATGATCAGGTGATCGATATCAAAATGTCGGTGGATGCTTCGATGCTGAAAGAGGTGACCATTAAAGGAAAAGGCCGCTACCGGAACAAAGATAATCCGGCCGTGCAGCTGATCCGTGAGGTGATTGCGCACAAAGATCAGAACAAGATGGCTGCCAACGAATATGTGGAGTACGAGCAGTACGAAAAGATCTCGATGGCATTGAGTAATCTTTCCGACAACTTTAAAGACAGACGCGTATTTAAGAACTATCAGTTTTTATTCAAAGAGCAGGATTCGACGGCAATGGGAGGCAAAAATATGCTTCCGGCTTACATTGAAGAAAAGCTTTCGCAGGTTTATTTCCGGAAAAGTCCATATACCAAAAAGCAGAAAGTACTTGCGAACCGCCGCGCCGAGTTTGACGCCAAATTTGTAGATAACGACGGTTTGAGCAACTATTTCAACCGGCTTTACGAAGATATCAACATTTACGACAATGATATTTCAGTCGCGACGAACCTGCTATTGAGCCCGATCGCTAACTCCGCGCCGACGTTCTATAAATTCTTCATTCGCGACACTGTCAAGACAACTACGCCATGGCTGATTGAATTAGGTTTTGTGCCCAGAAATAAAACCGACATGCTTTTTGAGGGAAAACTATTCGTTACTCTCGATGGGAACTATGGCGTGCAAAATGCATATTTGACAGTAAACAAAGACATTAACCTGAACTTCATGCGGGATTTGGAAGCAAGTCTCGAATTTGAAAAGGGCCCGGACGGAAGGTACCATCCGACCAAAACCAGCCTGGCAATGGAGTTTGCGTTAGGTGAAAAAGGCGGCGGACTTTACGGTCAGCGGGTGGTGAATTTCAAGGATTACAAGATCAATGAAGCTCGCCCCGACAGTGTATACAAAGGTCCGAACGAAGAAATTGCGTACAATCCTGAGATAAAAACCGGCGATTCTTTCTGGAATTCGGCGAGGCACATTCCATTGGAGCGCAGCGAGCTGGATATTTACCGGAACATCGATACCCTGCAGACGATACCTTCTTTTAAACGTACCATGGACATTGCTACCCTGTTTCTGGCGGGTTACAAATCCTTCGGAAAAGTGGAGATCGGCCCATTCAATACCTTTTACAGCTTCAATCCGGTGGAAGGTTTCCGGCTTCGTTTTGGCGGTAGAACGACAACTGAGTTGAGCAAACGCGTGTACTTTGAGACCTATGCCGCATATGGGTTTAAGGATCAGAAGTGGAAGTACTTTCTAAGTGGTACCTATTCATTTAATAACAAATCGGTCTACCATTTTCCGCTGAACTACCTCCGGGCAAGTTACCAGCGCGACACCAAGATCCCGGGTCAGGAACTGCAGTTTGTGCAGGAAGATAATTTCCTCTTGTCTTTTAAAAGAGGAGATAACAACCGGTGGCTGTACAATGACATTTACAAGCTGGAATATGTCCGGGAGCTGGAAAACCACCTTTCTTACAAGGTCGGTTTTACGCAATGGAGACAACATGCGGCGGGTATACTTCGCTACGAAACGCTTGACGAAGAAGGAGTTCTAAGAAATGTGGGTGCATTGAGTAACACCGAGGCCAATTTTGAGCTCCGGTATGCGCCTAACGAGCAATTTTATCAGGGAAAACTGTACCGGACGCCCATTATCAACAAATACCCGATTTTCACATTACGCTATAATGCGGGGATCAAAGGTGTGTTTGAAGGCCAGAACGATTACCATAATATGGCCGCGAACATTTCGAAACGGTTTTATTTATCCCAATTCGGATATGCGGACGTAACCACTGAAGGCGGGTATACTTTTGGAAGCAAAATCCTGTTCCCGCTGCTAACGGTGCACCGCGCCAACCAGACGTATGCTTATCAGCTCAATTCTTATAACCTGATGAACTTCCTGGAATTTGTCAGTGACCATTATGCGAGCGTGGATGTGCAATACTATATGAATGGTTTTGTGTTCAACAAAATCCCCTTGTTGAAAAAATTGAAACTGAGGGAAGTTTTCAGTTTCAAAGGATTAATGGGTGGCCTGCGTGACGAAAACAATCCGGCATATAACCCCGAACTCTTCCGCTTTCCGGTGGATGTGGACGGCAAGCCGATCAGTTATACATTATCCAGACAACCTTACATTGAAGGAAGTGTGGGTATAGCCAACATATTCAAGTTGTTGCGGGTTGACCTGGTTAAAAGGTTTACCTACCTGAACAATCCGAATGTTTCCGAATGGGGAATCCGGGCACGTTTCAAGCTTGATTTTTAAGAATAAGACGATAGACACCAATCATATGAATTATGCAATTATAGCAGCCGGGGAAGGTTCGCGCCTGGCGAAGGAAGGTTTCAAACTTCCAAAACCGATGGTGAGTCTTTACGATGAAATGCTGATAGACAGGCTGATACGGATTTTTATGCACAATCATGCGGAAAAGATCATGATCATCATCAATGAAGAATCGACCAGCCTCGAAAAGCATTTGGCAGAGCTGAGTTTGACGATGCCTATTGAGGTCGTCAAAAAATCGACACCGAGTTCTTTGCATAGTGTATACGAACTTTTGAATGCAAATCCGGACCTGGAATCGGTGTGCCTGACTACGACGGATACCGTTTTCAAGGAAGAGGAGTTTGAGGCATATATCGCCGAGTTTGAAGGGAATCCGAATTTGGAAGGTCAAATGGCGGTTACGTCATTTATCGATGACGAAAGTCCATTGTTCGTAACTGTTTCTGAGGATCAGACCATTACCGCATTCACGGACGAAAATAGTACGCATACGCCTTTTGTATCGGGCGGCATTTACTGTCTCCGGAAAAAGGCCATTCAGAATGTAAACCTGGCCGTCGAACATGGCGTGAGCCGGATGCGCAATTTTCAGCGGCAGCTCGTTGAAAACGGCATTAAACTCCGCGCATACCCATTTTCCAAAATTGTGGATGTCGATCATGTGAGTGATATCCGAACAGCAGAATTGTTTTTGAGGCCGGAACATGCGGCTTGAAAAAATAGCATAACAACAAACACCAATTACATAAAGGCCGGAGCGTTTTGCCGGCCGCAGCGTACATGAATGAATTAGAAATACTCGGTGTGCACCGTAACAGGAAGTTTTCACCAAACCACATTGGAAATGACGATGCGATTTTCTCGATGACCGCCAAAGAACTTCAAAAGAGAGGTTGTGAGGTTACGATCATTTGTGAAGATGAATTTTTAGCGCTGGAAACGATTACCCAGCCAAGCATCTTCACGATGGCGAGACAAAAGGAGGTCGTCAGTAAACTGCAGATTCTGGAAAAAGTTGGAAAACAGGTCGTTAACTCCGCTTTCGGAATTGAAAACTGCTTTCGTACCAACCTTACCAATGCATTGAACCTGAACGACATTCCGGTTGCGGAAAGTTACATTGTCCCGACCAGCTATCAGGAAGATGAAGTTTTTGAAAAAATAAAAGGAAAAGGGTACTGGATCAAACGGGGCGACTTCCACGCGATCCATAAAGAAGACGTTTCATTTGCGGTTTCGAAAGACGAGGCGAAGGAAATATTGCGTGAATATGCATTGAGGGACATTCCCGATGCCGTGATCTCTCAGCATCTGGTCGGCGACCTGGTCAAATTTTATGGCGTGAGCGGAACGGATTTTTTCTTCTGGTTCTACCCCTATGATAACAATCATCACAAATACGCGGATTATCAAAGCATTAACGGCGATTCGGCGCATTATAAGTTCGATGCTCAGCAATTGAATGAAGTCGCGACAAAAGCGGCTGGTGCTGTGGGGATCGATATTTATGGGGGCGATGCGATTGTCGGTAAAGACGGTCAGTTTGCCATCATCGACCTCAACGACTGGCCAAGTTTTGCGCCCTGCCGCGACCAGGCAGCCGGACATATTGCCGGAAGGATCTATGAAAAATTTACAACGCATAATTAATGGAAACCAAGAGTACGTCATTTGAAAATTCACTGAAATCCAACGATACCGAGGAGCAGATCGACATTTGGTTTTACCGCCCAATCGGCTACCAGATCGCATTGTTTTGTGCGAAAGTGGGTTTGAGACCGAATCCGGTGACCATTATCAGTATCTTTTTCGGAGTAGCTGCGGGTATCCTGTTTTATTATCAGGAACTGTGGATCAATGTGATCGGAATGCTTTTGCTGGTTTTCGCCAATTCTCTGGATAGTGCCGACGGACAGCTGGCGCGGATGACGAATGATAAAAGCAGGCTGGGACGTATTTTGGATGGGGCGGCCGGGGACTTCTGGTTTATCGCCATTCACATTGCGATCTGTTTGAGAAGCCAGCAGGAAGGTTGGAGTGCCTGGATCTGGATGCCTGGCGTACTTGCCGGCGCGTCGCATGTGGTACAATCGGCAATGGCGGATTACTATCGGAATGTGCATTTATTTTTCATTAAAGGAAAATCGGGGAGTGAGTTGGATAACAGTCAGGACCTGCAAAAAGAGTATGACCGAATGAGCTGGTCAAAGAATTTCGGAATGAAACTGATCGCCCGGTTCTATCTGAACTATACCAATATGCAGGAAAGCTTCTCGCCAAAACTGCAGAAGCTGCTGGGCATTGTGAAGAAAACGTATCCAAATGAACTTCCAACCGAGCTGGTAACCAGTTTTCGTGCGCAAAACAAGCCGTTGATGAAGTATACCAACATTGTCCAGTTCAACACGCGGGTACTTTTCTTGTTCTTGTGGTTATTCCTTGATCAGTCCTGGATCTATTTCTTTTTCGACATGTTCATTCTCAACCCGATTCTGGTATACATGATCGTGAACCAGGAAAAAGTGAGCGCGTTTTTCTATGAAAAGATTTTGAAAGAAAAAACGAATGAATTCCAAAGTATATAAAGCAGTTTTCCTGGCGATTGGCGTCGTGTCACTGGGCTATATGGTCTATGGAACGGGGCTGGACGTCATCTGGAAAGACATTCAGCGCACCGGAATCTGGTTTATACCTGTGATTGGAAGCTGGCTGCTGATCTATATTTTAAATGCATTTGCATTCCGTTCCATTATCCGTGAGCCTGATCTGCCCGAAACCAATCTTTCGTTCTGGTCAGTTTTGAGGTTAACCATTTCAGGATACGCGATCAATTACATTACGCCGTTTGTGGCACTTGGCGGCGAACCGTACCGCATTCTCGAATTGAAACCCGCATTGGGGATCCAGAAAGCAACATCTTCAGTATTGCTATACAGCCTGATGCACATGTTTTCGCATGTCATTTTCTGGCTGGCGTCTATTATACTGATCGTCGCGGTGGTACCATTGAGCAATACAATGCTGGCTGGCTGCGGGATTTTGCTGGTTGTGGGGTTGGTTTTGGCGTATTGGTTTATTAATGTGTATAAAAAAGGCTTCACGATCAGCACGTTCCGGCTGCTGGAAAAGATTCCTTTTATCAAAAACAGGGCGCGTGACTTTGCATTGAAGAATGCAGAGACACTTTATGAAGTAGATGAACAGATCCGCATTCTGTATGCAGAAAGGCGCAATGTGTTTTATTCGTCGCTTTTCTTTGAGTTTGCCGCCCGGGTAATCGGCTGTTTGGAAATCTATTTCACAGCGCAGGCAATCGGTTTGGAAATGACATTATCCCAATCTCTGATCGTCAGCTCCGGATCTTCCCTTTTCGCGAATGTGATTTTTTTCTTTCCCATGCAGTTGGGAACGAGGGAAGGCGGATTGGTGCTTGCATTAAGAAGTATCGGACTAGCATCATCGCAAGGAATTTTCATAGGTGTAGTGATGCGGATCCGAGAAATCGTCTGGATCGGGATTGGGCTGGCGTTGATGGGGAGGAAAGTGAAGGAAAAACCGGTTTTAGCTGTTAGCGATTAGCTGTTAGCTTTTAGTTTTTTTTGCTACCACCTGAATATTTAGAGCATTTATTTTTTGTTACTAAGCCAACAACTTAAAGCTTATTATAATAATAATTTTCAAAAAGCTAACGGCTAACAGCTAATAGCTAACAGCTTAAATAATGATCAAAGGAATTCTACTCGATTACGGCGGTACGATTGATACCAACGGCTTGCATTGGGCCAATGTTTTGTGGGAAAGTTACCAGCATAATGAGGTTGGGGTAGACCGGGAGGCGTTTGCAAAGGCTTATACTTTTGGGGAACGTGCCCTGGCTTTGAAACCGATTATTAAGCCGCATCATGTTTTTTATGATGTGCTTTTTTTGAAGGTTGAACAACAGTTCAGTTTTTTAAGAGAAAACGGGTTTGAGGTGGATGATCAGAAAATTGAAGCGATTGCGAAAGAATGCAACGATTTCGCACACACTACTGTGAAAAAAGCGACACCGGCTTTGGCAGAGCTGGCAGCGCAGTACCCTGTCGTGATGGTTTCCAATTTTTATGGGAACATCAAAAATGTATTGCAGGATTTTGGCATTGCAAATTATTTCCAGGAAGTGGTTGAGTCGGCAGTGGTGGGCGTCCGGAAGCCCGATCCGCAGATCTACCAGCTTGGCATTGATTTACTAGGCTTTTCTCCTGACGAATGCGTGGTAGTTGGGGATTCTTATTCCAAAGACATTCAGCCTGCTAAAACACTCGGGTGCAGGGCGGTATGGCTGAATGTAAAAGGCTGGGACGAGAAATCCGAACTGCAGAGAGATTCGGATGCGGATATTGAGATTACCGATTTTACCCAAATCGTGAATATTATCAAAGAGTTGGGCTAGTTGTCAACTTTCATCACGGCGTTTTCAATGCTTTGATGAAATTAAATTAAAATGAACATGTATGACATTTGCACCATAGGGCATATCACACTGGACAAAGTGGTTACTGCCCATTCCGTCAACTACATGCCAGGCGGCACTTCGTTCTACTTTTCGAAGGCGCTCCGACAGTTTGACATCCATTACATGCTGGTTACCGCATTGGCTGAAAGTGAAAATCACATCATCAACAGCCTGCGTGACGAGCATATCGAAGTGTTTTCCCAGAATAGCCCGTATACGGTTTATTTCGAGAACATTTACAGCGCCAACCAGGATCATCGCGAGCAGAATGTACTGCACAAAGCAGCTCCGTTCACAGTCGCTCAAATGCCCGCCATCGACGCAAAAGTGTTCCATTTGGGTCCATTGCTATCGGACGATATTTCCGTAGATCTTATTAAGTCACTTGCATCAAAGGGATTGGTATCGCTGGATATTCAGGGTTTTTTGAGATATGTAAAAGACAAAAAGGTGTATTACACCGACTGGGCAGACAAAAAAGAGGCACTTCCTTACATTTCCATTCTCAAAGCAAATGAGTACGAGATGGAGGTTGTGACGGGTACCAGTAACGTCCGCGAAGGCGCAAAGTACCTGGCTGATCTGGGTGTGCGTGAGGTGATTATTACCCTGGGCAGCAAAGGCTCACTCGTATACACGGACAATCGCTTTTATCAGATTCCGGCATACAAACCGACTTCTGTTGTCGACGCGACGGGTTGCGGGGATACCTACATGGCCGGTTATTTAAGTAAAAAAGTAAAAGGAGCGAGTGTGCAGGAAGCGGGGGAATTCGGTGCGGCAATGGCTACACTGAAAATCCAGTCGTCGGGGCCATTCTCGGGAGATGCCCGGATGGTGCAGGACGTGGTCCGATATGGAGAAAGTGACAAAGAACTCATCGCTCAGACAATTTATTAAAGATTAGAAACCATGATGAAGTACGCTTCCGGCTTGCTACTGGCATTTTGCCTGTTGCTTGTCTCGTATTCAGGAAGCTATTCTGCTTATAAAAAATCATCCGGTGCCAATGCGGAGCCGGACCAGTTTCCAGTACCGGCGAATGTTCCCGGATTACTGTTTTATATTCAGCGTGACCCGAATACGAATACCATTTGTTACCAGCTTAATGTGGACGAACAGGGCCATTTAAGCGAGAAGAATCCTGTTAATATGTTCTGGATCAGATATCCGGAAGGAGGCGGCCGGAAGGAGCTCAATTACCTGCAACGCAAATTTGCCTATGGCATTAATGCCAAGGCTACAGGTAAATCAACCTTTGAGCTCCGATCTGTTGCTTATTCCAAGCTGCCGTTGTACCTGCGCAGGGACAACAAAAATGAGTACCATGTTTATACCAGCATCGATAACAAGCAGTGCATTCTCTCCCGGGTATTTATCCGCATAGACGGAGGTACGTTCTGGTCGCCTAATGTATTGTACATCGAACTGAAAGGGACGGAGATCGCCACGGGAAAAACCATCGTTCAGAGAATAAAACCATCCTGAAAAATTAGTCTTCTAGCAAAGGTTACGGAGTAAGTTTAGATATTTGGAACAGAAATTTTCGATTCAAGCGAAAAGCATCCTGAAAATCTAACTTAAACAATCCTTAACTCATGGAGAATGCGGGAAATCCGAATCAGGATCAGGTCTTTAAAGACGAGATCACCAAAGTATCCGACTTCAAATTCGGTACCGGGGTGGTTAAAGTCTTTGACGATATGGTCAGCCGGTCTGTGCCCTTTTACAATGAAATGCAGCGAATGCTGGGCGAAATTGCCGCAGATCATGCCAAAGAAGGTTCGTGCGTCTACGACCTGGGGTGTTCTACCGGTACAACCCTCATTGAGATAGACAAACTGATCCCGTCGGACGTGAAGTTTGTAGGCATCGACGAGTCTCCCGAAATGCTGGATAAATGCGACATCAAGTTGAAGGAAGCAGGATTTGTCCGTACGTATGACCTCATAGCGGGCGATTTACATCAGGAAGAACTTCCGATCGAAAATGCCTCGGTCGTTATCCTTTGCCTCACATTGCAGTTTGTCCGTCCGCTTTTCCGCGAAAGGTTGCTCCGCAATATTTATAAAGGGTTGAATCCGGGCGGCGTTCTCCTGCTCGCTGAGAAGGTTTTAACGGAGCATTCTCAATTTAATCGCGATTTCATAAAGTATTATTACAACTATAAACGTCGTAACCATTACAGCGAACTTGAAATTTCTCAGAAAAGGGAAGCGCTCGAAAACGTTTTGATCCCATATAAGCTATCTGAAAATACGCTCCTGTTGAAGGAAGCCGGTTTCACGGATTGTGAAGTCTTTTTCAAATGGTATAATTTTTCAGGAATGATAGCTTATAAAAAATCATGATCGCAATCGGCAATTTCATTTTCAAATACAGGAATAACTTGTTTATTTTTTTATACCTGCTTCTTTTTGTTCCGTCTCCCATGCTTTTTGCGCCGGAGATGTTTGGAGAGAAGTATTATTTATACCCGATCATTCTTGGTTTGTTGATCACATTCGCCGGTGAAATTATCCGCGGAATTACCATCGGACTGGCGTACATCATCCGGGGCGGGAAAGACAAGAAAGTGTATGCCGAAAAGCTCGTGACCGAAGGTATTTTCAGGCATTGCCGCAACCCGCTTTATGTCGGCAATATTCTGATGTTGCTTGGGGTTGGGGTGCTGGCCAACTCGCTGATTTATGTGGCGGTTGTGATGCCGGTATTCCTGTTTATTTATCAGGCCATCGTGCTTGCTGAAGAGAACTTTCTGCGGAATAAGTTTGGAGCCCAGTTTGATGCATATTGCAGTAAAGTGAACCGCTGGCTGATTAATTTCAGTGGGTTTTCTTCCACCTTAAATGGCATGCATTTCAATTACAAGCGCTGGCTTTTAAAGGAATACAATACGTTACTGGTTTGGCTGATCGGAATATTTGCATTGTTGATCTTTAAATATCCACAACTCACCCCGGACAGTGAAAACAGGATCATTTTGTTTGGTATAATTGTTATCGTATTAGGTGCAATGTACGGTTACATCCGCTATTTGAAAAAGTCCGGCAAGATGACGGACGGCATTGCGCCCTAACAAAAACTCAACAGAAGACCATGAATATCGTAATCATAGGAGGCGGATTTGCAGGTGTCAATCTTGCGATTGACCTGGCAAAGAGTAAAAAGTTTGACGTCACGCTTGTTGATAAGAATAACTACAATTTCTTTCCGCCGCTGATCTACCAGGTTGCGACCGCTTTTCTGGAACCTTCGAGCATTAGTTACCCATTCAGGAAACTGTTTTCGGGTAAAAAAAACCTGCATTTCCGGTTAGGAGAACTGCTTAAAGTGGTGCCTGAGGAGAACCGGATCGTACTTTCAAATGGTGAATTGAATTACGATTTTCTGGTATTCGCTACCGGGGCGGAGACCAATTTTTTCGGGATGGAAAATGTAAAACGCAATTCTACCCCGATGAAAACCCTAGAAGATGCCATTGGTATGCGGAACAAGCTGCTTTCCCAAATGGAGAAAGCGACGATCTGCAACGATCCGGCCGAGGTGAAACGTCTGCTGACGGTCGTGATCGCAGGCGGCGGACCTACCGGGGTGGAGATATCAGGCATGTTTGCTGAAATGCGGAATGGCATTCTGCGTAAAGAATATCCGGACCTAGCGGGGAAAGGAAGTGAAATTTACCTGGTCGACGGTGGAAATGCCTTGCTTTCACCAATGAGTGTGAAGTCGCAGCAGGATACATTTAATGAGCTTAATGAACTGGGCGTCAAGATCCGGCTGAACACGCATGTTGTTGATTTCGTAGACGATAAAGTCATTTTCTCGGAAGGAGAAGCCATTGAGTCCAAAACCCTGATCTGGGCGGCAGGTGTTACCGGAATGGTGTTTGAGGGCATTCCGCCCGAAGCGTACGGACGCGGCCGGCGCTTGCTGGTTGACGCCCACAACAAAGTGAACAGCACATACAACATTTATGCGATCGGTGACTGCTGCCTTCAGACGACCGATGAGAAATTCCCGAATGGCCACCCGCAGGTAGCCCAGGTTGCCATCCAGCAGGGAAAAAATCTGGCGAAAAATTTTGTGAACATCGCTGAACAGCTTCCATTGAAACCGTTTACCTATTATGATAAAGGATCGATGGCGATAATCGGTCGGGCCAAAGCAGTGGTGGATATGCCGTCTCCGAAGGTACATTTCAATGGGGTGATTGCCTGGCTGGCCTGGCTTTTCATTCACCTTATTTCATTGATCAACCACCGTAACAGGATCAAAACTTTGTATAACTGGATGGTGGCTTATTTTACAAAAGATCAGTCTCTCAGAATGATCATAAAGCCGGCGGCACGCGAAGAAAAAGTCGAATCCGTTTAGGAATTCAATTTCGACGTTTAACGTTAGCAGTTTAAGAAAAAACACTGAATTTGGTTTCCGGCAGGTTGCCGGTGAGTCCGCATCTTATTGTTTCTGAGTACTAGTGCCTTGCCTTTCTGGCTGCGCGTTATTTTGGACGAGAGATCGGGCCGGAAGATCAGTGTATTAAATTAAAAAAACATGGAACCGATTACAATTGACGTAACACAAGAATCCCCTCTCGGTCTCCTGCAAATAGACACTTCTATTTCTTTTAAGCCTTTCATCGATTTTCTGGAAAGAAAAGCCGATGAGGAACGGACCGTTAAGCGTACATTTTTCGAAATGGTGCTTGGCAAACTGAGGGCAAACCCTGCATTCAGCGAGAAAATCCCGCTGGAAGATATTGGCAGGTACAAAGAAGAACTAAGTCTGATTTACGGCATGTTAATGCCGCCGATTGCAGACGAGAAGGATGTTTGCTGGGCGATGAGCGCACCGGTTAATCCGGTCGTATTTTATGGAACATCCGGATTTTATGATCTGCTGATGGACTCCCACACCGGTGGTATCCGCTGCGATCTGGAACACGATGACAACGTGGATACGAAAACCCATAAGCTGCAGATGCTCTATTCGATCATTCTCGAAAGATGTTATGATCTGCCGGAAATATACAAGCACGAGCTGATTGTAAGCCTGAAAGATGAGAAATCAGGGCTGCAGAAATATTATAAGCTGAATATCGATACCCGTTTTTGTGAAATTTATCCCAAAGACGTGTTACCGAAACTGGATCTGGATGCAGTGAGGAACGAGATGCACGACTCGTTTGACATCGACCGGATGACCGAAATCCTTCCATTGTCGCTTTTCCGTTTCGAAGGATTTTCTGTGATCACATTAAAGGATGTGACGGCTGAACATGCAGTGGAAAGTATCAAGAATACGATACTCGACCGTGCTTCCATTGATTCGCATACTTATTTCACCCAGGTTACTTCGGCGTTAAAAATGCTGACTGGCGATGACCAGTTTAATTTCGGCTCCATGCCCATTTTGCGGGTAAACAACAAACTTGTTTTCAACCGCGGGAACGTACTTTACAGCAAGCTGATGAATGCGGCCACCGAAAACGGGATGGCCGAATCCATGTACCTCGGTATGGCCGACGAGTATCTGAAAGCTCCCAAACCGATGCTAGTCCATGAACTGACGCAGGAGTTTGCCAATAAGAAAGATTTTGGGAAACTGCTTTACAACGACGGTGTGAGGTCATACGCGTTACTGCCGGTGTTTTATGACAATAAGGTGGTTGGCCTGCTGGAAGTGTTTTCAAAAAATCCGAATGCAGTGAATGAGCCTGTGCTCCACAAACTGGACGTTGCACTTCCGCTCCTTGCGCAGATTTTCAAGAATTACATTGATGAATTTAATGCGGGAATCGACAATGTGATCCGGGAGAAATTCACATCGTTACAACCTGCCGTACAATGGCGTTTCCGGGAAACGGCCTGGCATTACATGCGCGACAAAGCATTGAGTCCCAATAATGCAGCGATCGAAGATATTCATTTCAAAAACGTGTATCCGCTTTACGGGGCTATTGATATCCGGAATTCAACGATTGAAAGAAATATCGCATTAAAGCAGGATCTAAACCTTCAATTCACATTATTGATAGAAACCTTTACTGTTCTTAAGAAAAGCCTTGGATTTGGTCTGGCTGATGAAATGATCTTCAAATGCAGAAAATGGCTGGAAGAGATCAACGACGCAGCAACCGACAACGATGAAATGAAGGTGAGGGATTTTCTGGAACTTGAAGCCCATCCGTTTTTGCAGCATTTTAAAGAAGAAAGTCTGCTGCGCAGTTTTGGCAGGGAAAAAGAAGATGAAGGCGAGGTACTGCTCCGAAAACGCATCGACGAATATTTTGCTGTAATCGACGAATATAATGGAGAAGCCAATTCGAACAGAAAGGCGCTGGAAGCTTCCATGCAGATGATCAATTCCTCCGTGAACCTATATCTTGACCTGTTTCGCCAGGAGATCCAGCAATCGTACCCGACCTACTTTGAAAAGTTCAGGACAGATGGGATTGAATATGATATTTACATTGGCCAATCCATTGAGCCTGAAAAGAAATTCAGCGAGTTGTATTTGAAAAACATCCGGTTGTGGCAACTCACGTCGATGGCCGCCATTACCCGGATCACGCATTCCCTGATCCCGCAAATGCAGAGAAGACTGGAAACGACGCAGCTGATTTTTATCAATTCCAGCAGTATTGACATCAGTTTCCGGGATGACGAACGACGTTTTGACGTGGAAGGAGCCTACAACATCCGTTACCAGGTGATCAAAAAACGCATTGATAAAGTACACATAAAAGGTACCGGAGAACGGCTGACGCAACCCGGCAAAATCGCGATGGTTTATTTCAACAACAAGTCAGCAGAAGAATATGTGGGCTACGTCCGGTATTTACAGGAAAAAAATACTTTATTGAATGATCTGGAATTTCTCGATCTTGAAGAACTGCAGGGTGTTACCGGGTTGAAAGCGTTACGGGTAGGTGTGAACCTGGATGCGACCTGGGATTGAGCCTTGCGGTGATCAGCCCATCGATATCACGTTATCTCTATGAATTACCACCATCGGCTCGAAAAGGTTAAGCATCATGTTCAACAGTTTTTCGGGACAAAATCGCTGTCTCAACTCAGTTATCACAATCTCTCCCATACCGAGTCGGTGGTGGCCAATGCGGTCCGGATCGCCAATCATTATCAGCTGGACGACCGCGACACATTCGTTGTTGTAACTGCCGCCTGGTTTCACGACTCTGGGTATAGCAGTGGTGAGGCCGAGCAGCACGAAAAGCGCGGTGCAGAGCTGGCTTCCGCTTTTCTCCGAGAGGACGGTATCGATGAAAGCGTGATCTCTGAGGTTGCAGGATGCATTTTGGCGACGATATGGCCGCAATCCCCCACGAATTTGTTACAGGAGATCGTCTGCGATTCGGACCTGTTTCACCTGGGAACGCCTGAATTCAGTGAATGGAATAAGCTGGTTCGTAAGGAAGCCGAGCAAAGATCAGGCAGGAAAATCGATAAGTCGGAGTGGCGCAAGAACACGATCAGGCTTTTTGAAACCCATCATTACCATACGGATTACTGCCGCGAGCTGCTCGATAAGCAGAAAAGAAAGAATCTCGAAAAGCTGAGAGAAAAAGTACGTGAAGAGCGGGAGGAAGAGAAGCAGGCAGAAGAGGAGGTGATTTTGGCAAAGTCAAAATACGAGGAACCCGCATTGGTGGAGATTCAGGAAATCAAAAAACAAAAAGACAAGTCGGACCGGCCGGATAAAGGCATAGAAACCATGTTCCGGATCAGTTCAAATAACCACCAGAGGCTGAGCGATATGGCTGATAACAAGGCACATATCATGATCACCACCACTTCTATTATCATATCCGTATTACTCAGTGTTTTGATCAGAAGACTTGAAGATAATGCATATCTGATCATTCCAACAACGCTTCTACTGACGGTTTGTATGATTACAATGGTATTTTCCATCTTGTCGACCCGGCCCAGCATTCCGCACGGGACTTTTACGCAGGAGGATATCGATACCAAAAATGTAAACCTGCTGTTTTTCGGGAATTTTTACAGAATGTCGTTCAACGACTATTCGGCCGGAATGCAGCGGATGATGAATGACCGGGAGTTTCTGTACGGTAGTCTCACCAAAGATGTTTATTCACAAGGAGTTGTACTGGGGAAAAAGTACCGTCTGCTAAGGGTCGGGTATAATGTATTTATGTTTGGTATCGTGGCTTCCGTGCTCGCATTTATCATCGCCTCACTTGTTTTCGAACATTAAACCTTACATAATGAGGATGCTGCGACCCTGGATATCGAATTTGCTGATCGCCTGTTCCTTACTCGGCTGTAACCCGACGGAAAAAAAGGAAGTGGCGGGGCAGGATTATGATCTCGAAAATCCGGACAAGTTCAACATGCCGGAAAGTCTGTTTGAAATATCGGGCATTACCTTGCTGGATGGCAAAAGTGATACCATCTATGCGGTTCAGGATGAGGAAGGAAAAGTGTTCCGGCTGGCGTGGGATATAGGCAAGCAGGTGCATACCAAATTCTCCAAAAAAGGCGATTATGAAGACCTTGCCATTCTGAACTCAGAGGTTTTTGTTCTAAAAAGCAATGGCGTACTGTTCTCTTATCCGCTTTCCGAATCGGCATTTGAAGAAGCCGAGAATGTGACCGAGTTGAAACATGTACTGCCAAAAGGGGAATACGAAGGCATGTATGCCGACCCGGCTTCTGGGGATTTGTATGTGATTTGTAAAAATTGTCCCGCAGGTGATCCCAAGGCAAGTGTTACCGGTTATATTTTTAATCCAAAAAAAGATTCGTTAGAGGCACCGCGGACTTTCAATGTCCAGGTGGATGAGATAAAAGCGATTACGGGCAAAGTTTCCCGGGGTTTCCGACCGTCGGGACTGGCTAAAAACCCGGTAACCGGCGAGTGGTACATTATCTCATCCGTAAACAAGTTACTGGTCGTGACCGATGCGAATTGGAAGGTGAAAAAAGCATTTCCGCTCAATGGTAACCTTTTTATCCAGCCTGAAGGAATTGCTTTTGACAAATCCGGCAGCCTGTACATTTCTAATGAAGGCGACGATTTGTTTAGCGGTAATATTTTGAAATTCAAAAGGTTGAAGCGATAGTACTCAGCGTTACAATATGGTGATTTTTTTACGCCTTATACTTTTCGGGATCTTGTCGGCGACCATTTGGTCTTGCGCCAGTTACCAAGTCAATTATTCCAAAGAAGCCGCCGCATGGGCCAGCGAAATGCCGGATGCCAAACGCGAAGTAAAGAATACCATGTACCTGGTCGGCGATGCGGGAAATGACTCTCCCGAGCATCCTGCGCCGGTTTTGGAATATCTCAAAACAAAACTTGCGGACGAATCTGAAAACAGCTCGGTGCTTTTTTTAGGAGATAATATTTATGAATATGGAATGCCGCCGACCGAAGACAGTACCGATCGATCCGTTGCCGAATACCGGATCAAATCCCAGCTGGAAACACTGAATGGGTTCAAAGGCCGCCCGGTTTTCGTGCCCGGTAACCACGACTGGCGTGGCTGGGGAGTGAAGGGAATTAAAAGGCAGGCCAAATACATTGACAAATACATTAACGAGCAAAGGGGGAAGAAAGACAAAGATGAATGGGAGAATTACTTTCTCCCACTCGATGGATGTTCGGGGCCGGAAGCCATTGAATTGAATAACAATGTAGTTGTCATCGTGGTGGATTCGCAGTGGTGGCTCACGGATTGGGACCGGGATTCGAAAATCAATGACGGCTGTGAGATCAAAAACCGCGAGCAGTTTCGGTTTGTCTTTGAAAATGTGATCCGAAAGTACCGGAACAAGAATGTGGTCATTGCGATGCATCACCCGCCGTACACGTATGGGCCTCACGGTGGGCGGTTTACAGCAAAGCAACATCTTTTTCCACTCACCGAAATCAATCCGAAATTATACATTCCGTTGCCTGTTGTGGGCAGTTTGAGCGCATTGTTCCGCGGCACGATCGGGTCAAAGCAAGACGTCGCAAACCGGCATTACCGCGACTTGCGGACAGCGGTACTGGCGGGTGCGAAGAAAAATGGGAACTTCATTTTTGCCAGTGGCCACGAACATGCTTTGCAATTTATCGAAAACGATGGGCAGGAATACATTGTGAGCGGTAGTGGCTCAAAAACCAGTCCGGTGAGCTTGGGCAAAGGTTCTTTGTATTCATCGCCGGCGCTCGGATACTCCACGCTCAGTTTTTATGAAGATGGTGAAACGTGGGTAAAATATTGGGAAGTTACCCCGGACGGAAAGAATGCAAAGCTCACTTTTCAGAAGAAGATCAAAAATGGTCATATTGCTGAAATGCCGGATTCCACTTCATTTACCGAATATAACCAGCATCTCGACTCAACCAGCAGGTACGTAACAAGCAACGAAGTGAAACCGGTCGGTGGGTTCCATAAGTTTTTGTTCGGCGAGCATAACCGGCCGCTTTACACCGAAAAGTATACATTCCCGGTGCTCGACCTGGCGACAATGAAAGGCGGACTGGTGGCCGTAAAGCAGGGTGGGGGAAATCAGACGAACTCGCTTCGTTTGCGGGATAAGGATGGGAAAGAATATGCCATGCGCGGACTTACCAAAGATGTGAGCCGGTTTCTGCCTTTTCCATTCAACCAAATGGTCGCTGCCAAATACCTGGTGGAAGATAACTTCCTATCTACGAATCCATTCGCACCACTTTCGATGCCCGTTATGGCCGATGCCGTGCAGGTTTATCACACCAATCCCCGGTTATATTATGTTCCGGCGCAGCCTGCATTAGAAACTTTTAACAGCATTTTTGGCGGAACCATGAACCTTCTGGAAGAACGTCCGGATGGTAAGAAATGGAAGAATGCGGACTTCTTCGGCAGACCCGACAAGATCGTGAGTACGCCTGAACTGGTTGAGGAAATGCTCGAAAGCAGCAAACATAGAATTGACGAGGAATGGGCAGTACGCACACGGCTGTTCGATTTCCTGATCGGAGACTGGGACCGGCATGATGACCAATGGGCGTGGTCTTCCGTGAAACAGAAAGATGGCACCATATTGTACCGCCCCATCCCGCGCGACCGCGACCAGGCTTTTTCGGTATATGACGGCCTGCTCACCAGCGTCGCCAGACTGACTTTGCCATTTCTCCGGCAACTTCAGACGTTCAGCCCAGAGATAAAAAGTAAGAAATGGAACACATGGAGCGCAAGACTTTTTGACCGCACTTTTCTGACGGGCCTCGATTGGTCGCAATGGGAAAAGCAGGTGAAATTTATCCAGTTGAGCCTGACGGACGAGGTGATTGAAAAATCGTTTGCAGACTGGCCACAAAAAGCCAGGGAAATTTCTTTCCCCGCATTGATAGTGAACATTAAGGCACGCCGTGACGATCTCATGAAAATTGCCCGGGCGCATTATGAGTTCGTCAGTGAGTCGGTGAATGTGATCGGAACGGAGGAAGAAGAACGATTTGTGGTGGAACGGCTCGACGATACCAGAACCAGTGTGACGGTTTATGAAACCGGGAAAGACGGACGGATCAAACATCAGAATTATAAAAGAGTATTCGAGACCAGCGTTACCAAATACATCAACATTTATGGAAATGGGGATGAGGATGAGTTTGTAATTACGGGCGATGTGCACAAAGGCATTAAGATCAGGCTGGTTGGCGGGCTGGGAAACGATACTTTCCGGGATAGCTCGCGGGTAAGTTCAGGAGGAAAAAAAGCCATTTTCTATGACGACCTGCGTGAAAATACATTCAGTGCAGGAAGTGATGCAAAAGTGAAGAAAACGGGTTTGTACCGCTACAACATCTACGACCGCCGGAGTGCGGACAGTAACTACGACATTTCGATCCCATTCCCGGTCCTGGGCGCAAACCCTGACGATGGTTTTTTTATCGGGTCAAATGTGAATATTACCAAATATGGTTTTAAAAAAGAACCTTATGCTTCCGCCCAAACCTTCGGTGGGAGTTATGCATTTCATACACAGGGTTTTAAGGTCAACTATACCGGCGATTTTATCAATGCATTCCGGAAATTCGACTTTTATATAGATTCTTATTACCGTGGCCCGACCTATGCATTCAACTATGCGGGACTTGGCAATAATTCGGTAAGACCGGTCGCCGATGCCAATTTTTACCGCGTCAGACAAAGTGTTTTACACGTGTATCCGGCTATTAAAAAACGATTTGCAGGAAATAGTGGATTTATGACACTCGGGCCTTTTGCTGAGATCTCTGACATACAAGCCACAGCCGGACGGTTCATTACCAGCCCGGAAAACGGTTTGCCGAACGACATCTTCAAAACAAATTATTTCGGCGGCGCCAGGTTCCAGTTCGATTTCAGCAGCGTCGACAACATCTTTGCTCCACATTCAGGAATCCGTTTCAATACGGGTATTAACTGGACTACAAACCTGAAATCAGATAAGCAGTTTGGCGCATTGCGGGCGCAGTTTTCTTTTTATAAAAACATTGACCAGCGTGAGAATTTCATTGTCGCATCGCAAATCGGTACCGGCGTCAACGTTGGTAAAGGTTATACATTTTTCCAAATGCCAACTATTGGCGGCAAACAAGGTTTACGCGGATATCGCACCGAACGTTTTTACGGGAAAAATACGATCTGGCATGATACCGATCTGCGCGTGCGGATCGGGAGCAGCTATAATCCTACACTGCCATTGACGTACGGCCTGTTTGGAAGTTTCGATTACGGCCGGGTCTGGCTCGCGAACGATAACTCAGAAAACTGGCATTACAATTATGGTGGCGGAATATGGCTGGCGCCCGTCGATATCCTGACTTTCGCGGTCGGCGCATTTATACCCAAAGAAAAAAGCGAGGAAAAGCCGAGGATTGCATTTCAGGTCGGTTTCTGGTTCTGAAATTCGTGAATCGTTGCTTATTTCTCATTCAAATTGAAACTTCCATATACAAAAATGGCGTTTGTTGCCGAAGAGAGGACAAAAAAATTTGCCAATAATTCCATGAGTGATTCCCAAAAAGTGCTGGTAGTGGATGATAATAAAACCAACCTGATCTTTGCGACGCAGCTTTTGAAACGTCGTAATATCGCATTCGACGTTGCGGTTAACGGCCAGGAAGCATATGATCTTTTTAAAAGCGGCAATTACGTGTTGATCCTTATGGATCTGATGATGCCGGTTATGGACGGTTTCGCCAGCACAGCCCTCATCCGCAAAACCGATTCAGAGATCCCGATCATCGCACTGACTGCTTCTGCATTCGAAGATGAAAAGGAGCGCGCAATGGCAAACGGTTTTTCAGGCTACCTTATCAAGCCATTTGTTCCCGAAGAATTTTATAACTACATCTTTCCATTTCTTGGAATCCAGCCTTCCAGTCCGGCCTGATTTATTCAAAAGGTCACTGATGCAGCAGTGGCAGCCAGGGTCAGGTAAGCAAATGTTGAATTCCGATGGTCCTCAGATCTTCTATCTGGTGCTGTAACAGCCAGTTGTGGAATTCGGCAACATTTTGAGGCTGATAATGTACGATGCGGCCATCGGTCAGCAATATCGTGAACACCTGATAGGCATGAATGTATCTTCTTAGCTGAACAACACAAAATTCGAATCCGGGGAAATAATAATTTGTATTCATAACAAAGCCGCTCTCTGTATGCTGAGGATTAAGGATGATTGTTTCTTTACGTTTAAAATCAGCGGTTTGCAACAAGTATGCCGCGTTTTACCAATGCCGCATATTCGTTGCGGAAATTGAATTTTCTCTACAAATAAGACCTTTCGGGTGTTATATCAATGATATGGTATGGAGGGGATTCTGTGGTTGCAGAGCAAATTTATCACAGGAAGGAAAATGGGTTTGTAGCAAATCTCCAAGTAGGCTATCGAAAAGATTTAGTCGTGTGCAGAAATCGCAGCGCGCTATTTCTTGCGCCGGTAAGACGCAATTTTGGAATAAAGCTCGGCCGGACTGAAAGGTTTGCTGATGTAGTCGTTCATTCCAACGGTGAATGCCAGGTGCTTGATGTCCATCATAGCGGAAGCAGTCAGCGCTATGATCGGCAGATTCAGGAATTTAGGATCAGGTAACTCTCTTATTTTTGAAGTGGCTTCATATCCGTCCATTTCGGGCATTTGCAGGTCCATTAGTACCAGGTCATAATCGTTTTCCTGAACCTTCTGAAGTGCAAGCAGGCCGTTTTCAGCAGTATCGTACTCCACTTCCCATTGTTTCATGAAATTTTTCATGAGCAGCACGTTGATTGCATTGTCTTCCACGATCAGCAGCTTCATTCCTTTCAGACTGAATGTATTTACAGGCACACCGTTTGCTTGCCCCGAAAGCTGTGTTTTACTGATTTTTAAAGTCAGGCTGAAATAGAACCGGGAGCCTTTCCCCGGCGTACTTTCGACGTGAATGGTGCTTTTCTGCAGTTGGAGGAGCAGTTTGGTGATTGTAAGTCCCAGTCCGGAACCTCCGTATTTTCGGGTAGTATCCGAAGCTGCCTGTGTAAAGCTGTCGAAGATGTTTTCGATTTTATCCGGAGAAATCCCGATGCCGGTATCTTCCACGCTGAAATCGATGGTAACCTGTTCATCGTCACGGGCAGAAACAACGGCCCCGATATTGACCCTGCCTACTTCGGTAAATTTTACTGCATTGCTGACCAGGTTGGTCAGGATCTGCCCCAAACGCACCGGATCGCCAACCACCGTGATATTGATATCGTTATTAACCGCCAGTTTCAGCTGGATACCCTTTTCATTTGCTTTTTGTAAAATACCTGAGCGGATGTTTTCCAACAACGATAATACATTGAAATCAACCTCCTCAAATTCGATCTTGCCTGCTTCGATCTTGCTGAAATCAAGAATATCGTTGATCAATACCAGCAGATTCTCGGCAGAGAATTTCAGGATGTTGAGATATTCCATCTGCTCCGGCTTCGGATCCTGCTGAAGCAGTAAATGCGTAAACCCGATCACCGCATTCATCGGAGTACGGATCTCGTGGCTCATAGTAGACAAAAACTGCGATTTTGCTACTGCCGCCATTTCAGCCTGTTCTTTGGCGTGGATCAGTTCCTGCTCCGTTATTTTCTGGTCATTCACGTCCATGATCGCGCCATAAAGCTTGATCACTTTCCCGGTCTTGTCGACGAACGGTTTTCCAATGGCATGTATAAATTTGATGGACTTGTCCGGCAGCACGATCCGCAAGTCGAAACTGGCGGGTTTCAGGCTGGTAATGGCATCTTTGATCGACGCACGGTACATGGCCTCATCGTCGGGATGTATCATCCCGGAGAAAAGCTCCGTGTTCGGGCCGGCACTGTTGGGTTCCAGGCCAAAGATCCGGAATGTTTCGTCTGACCAATAGTTTTTCCCGGTTTCCAGATCTGCCTCCCAGCTGCCGCTGTGGGTTAGTTGCTGCGTTTCTGCCAGCATAGCCTCGCTCCGCCGGACTGCATCTTCGGCTCGTTTCCGGTGCGAAATGTCGTGCCACACCACCAGAAGTACTTTTTTATTATACAACGTCACGGAGTTCAAAGTCACCTCTACCGGAAATTCTTCTCCGTCCCTTTTCTTATGTATCCACTCAAAGCGATTGTAACCGGTTTGAAAAGCCAGCCGGTCCATTTCCAATGACTTTTCGGAAGATTTTCTCCCATCAGGCTGATATTCCGGGGAAAAATGCGCAGGGTGAATGGAGAGTAACTCGCTTTTGCTCCGACAGCGGATCATTTTCACTGCGGCCTCATTGCAATCGATAATTCCTGTTTCGTCAAGCAGCAAATGGGCATCCGTAGAGCGCTCGAAAATGACGCTCAGCTTTTCCTCCAAAAGCCTCTTTTCCGTCACGTCGTGCAATGCCTGGCTCGTTTCTCCCTGCTCACCCGGACTTACCATCAGATCCTGGGCATCGTTCAGAAACCCGACCATGCGTTTCGGTTTTCCATTCTCAAACTTCACGCTGCCCCGGCTAACAAAATACCGGAAACCATTATTTTTTGTTTTAAGCCGAACCCGCACTTTGTACGGGATATTGTTGTCCAGCTGCTCTCGAATCGCGTTGGTGATGATGTCTTTATCTTCCGGGTGTGCCAGTATTTCGGTAAAAGCAGCGAAGGTTGAAGGTACCTCCTCGGGCGTGTATCCGAGGATTTGATAAAATCGGTCAGACCATACCTGCTGGTCCGTTTCAAAATCCCAGTCCCAAATGCCAGCATCTATACCGGATGCGATCATTTCTAGGGTCTCGGAATTGAATTTAGCCTTCATGAGTAAGTAGAATTAATTCGCAAATTTAGAACTTTTAATCCCAAAAATTAAAAATAATACCCTCGGGATAATCACCAAGAGTCCCGTTTTCAATGTACAAACTATACGAACCTAATTCAAGAGCAAAATCGCTATTCTGAATGCGAACGTCCAACCTGAACCTGGATTGAGGATAAACAAACAACTGTGAATGAGGTAGGAGGGGCGAGGGGAAAGCTGCCGGTGCTGCCGGTGCTGCCGGTGCTGCCGGTGACAACACCGGCAGCGGCGCACCGGCAGCGGCGCACCGGCAGCGGCGCACCGGCAGCGGCGCACCGGCAGCGGCGCACCGGCAGCGGCGCACCGGCAGCGGCGCACCGGCAGCGGCGCACCGGCAGCGGCGCACCGGCAGCGGCGTTTTCAGAATATAAACTTCGTACTCAGGAAATTCGACGTATCGCCGTGGACGATTTCGTTGATCAGCTGTTTGTTGTCTTCATTCATTTTGAAAGCAACGAGTGATCGGATCGAAAATGAGCGTATCGCGTCGGTTACGGAAAGTGTACCCTCGGCACTGTCTTTGCGGCCCGTGAATGGAAATACATCCGGCCCGCGCTGACATTGGGTATTTATATTTACCCTGCTCACCTGGTTTACAAGCGGATCGATCAATGATGCCACTTCCTCCGCATTGTTACTGAAAATACTAACCTGCTGGCCGTGAGTAGATTCGATCAGGAACTCGATGGTTTCTTCGAGATCGTCAAAAGGTACCACCGGCACAATCGGGCCGAATTGTTCTTCATGGTACAATTTCATTTTTTCATTAACCGGATAAACCACTGCCGGATAAAAGAACGATCCTTCCGATTTTCCGCCATTCTCATTCACAATCCGCGCGCCATGCGTAATGGCATCGGTAATGCATTCGTTGAGGTATTCAATTTTATTTGTTTCCGGAAGTGGTGTCAGCGAAACGCCTTTTTCCCAGGGCATACCATATTTTAACCTGGCCACTGCGGCGCTGAATTGTTCAAGGAACTGATCGGCAATGCTGCGGTGTACCCAAACGATTTTCAGGGCAGTGCAGCGTTGTCCGTTAAATGAAAGAGAACCGGTAATGATTTCTCTCACAGCCAGGTCGAGGTCTGCGTGGGGTGTGACGATCGCCGCGTTCTTCGCATCCAGACCAAGAACTGCACGCAGACGGTTCACTTTCGGGTGAGATTTTTTCAGTTCGTTAGCCACTTTGCTCGACCCGATCAGTGTCAGAACATTGATCTTTCCCGATTGCATCAGCCCGGGAACAATGGCGTTACCACGTCCGTAGATCACATTTACGACGCCTTTTGGAAAACAATCCCGGAAGGCTTCCTGCAATGGATAATGTAAAAGTGTACCGAATTTTGGGGGTTTAAATAAAATGGTATTGCCCATGATCAGGGCGGGGATCAGGGTTGTAAAGGTCTCGTTGAGCGGGTAATTGAATGGCCCCATACAAAGTACCACGCCCAGCGGCGACCGGCGCACCTGTGCGGCAATGCCATCTACTATATCAAATCCCGAGGAATCCCTGTCGATATTTTTGAGTGAATCGATGGTGGCATAAATGTATTCAACGGTACGGTCGAACTCTTTGACGGAATCCGCAAATGACTTTCCGATCTCCCACATAATGAGCTTCACGATGACGTCCTTTTGCTCAATCATTTTGCCCGTAAACTGTTCGACACAATGAATGCGTTCAGCGACGCCCATGGTAGGCCATTCGCCACGACCGTTGTTGTAAGCCGCAACGGCAGCTTCGAGCGAGCGTTCGGCTTCTGCTGCGGTGCAGATCGGATAGCTGCCGATCAGTTTGCGTTCGAGACCTGTTTCGGTTTTGATACAAATCGGCGAGTATACTTCGTGTACCTGACCATTCCAGGGTTTCATTTCACCATCGCTGAGGTATTCGCGCTGATGAATCAGACCGGGCAGAGCGAAGTCTGCCGGGATGTCTTTTTCTTCGACAAAGATGTCTTTTAATGTGGCATTGAAATCCATTTGATCATTAAAAAGGGTGAGAAAATTATAAGTGGCCTGCTTTAAAGTGTACCAGTTTCAGTCGTTTTTGGTTCACTCAAAGATGACGATGAAAACACTGTATTTCTCTTACCCATTTTCAGGAATCGTGTGATCAAAAATGCAGATGCCATGGTAAGTCCGAGGATCAGGCCGAGCCACATGCCCGCCGCACCCATGTTGAAATGGAACGCAAGCAGATATCCGAATGGGATGCCGATGACCCAATAGGCGATCCCAATCAGAATAGTAGGCGTTTTTACATCTTTAATACCCCTCAAAAGGCCGGCTCCGATTGCTTGCGTACTGTCTGAGATCTGGAAGATGGCTGCAAAAAGCAGCAGCATTGCCGCTAGCTGAACCACATCCAGGTTGTTGTTGAATGCAAATGGGAGCCGGTCACGCAAAAGCACAAACGTAATTGCGCAGCCCGTACCGTAAACCAGGGAGGTCAGAATGGTACTTTTACCGATGACGACGATCTTACGCCAGTCATTTCGTCCCAATGCATTGCTTACCCGGATGGAACCCGCCTGAGCAAGTCCCATGGACGCCATGAATGTAAACGACGCGCAGCTCAATGCGATCTGGTGAGCAGCCTGTGAAACGGCACCCAAAGTTCCGATGATAATTCCCGAAACAGCGAATGCTCCCGCCTCCATCCCGATCTGCATACTGCTCGGTACGCCGATATGCAGCAATTCACGCCAGGTTTGCAGTTTGAAATACCACTGATTACTTCGGACGGCGATGTATTTTGAAAACGTTTTGTGCCTCAGGATCACATAACCCAGCGCGACGAACATGCACGATCGGGTGATGAGCGTGGCCCAGCCGGCACCGGCCAGTTCAAGCCGGGGGAAGCCCCAGTTTCCGTAAATGAGCAGCCAGTTGAGCAGAATGTTCAGCGGCATACCGGCCAGGGAAAAAATCATCGCTGTTTTGGTTTGTTCGAGACCATCCGCGAATTGCTTCAATGTCATGAAAAGCAGCATCGGGATAATGGAGAGGCCCATTAACTTCATAAACGGAATGGCGAGCGTTACCACCTCGGGATCCTGGCCCAGGTGGTGCAAGAGATCTTTCCCGAAAACCAATGTAAAGGAAATGGCGATTGCCGTGAGTGTGCAAAGGCAAAAGCCATTGAACAAATAATGGGAGACTTGTTGCGCGTCGCGGCGGCCGTTGGCGAGGGAAACCATTTGAGAAACGGAGATCGTCATGCCGATGCCGATTACAAACGGAATATTCATCGCATTGATCACGAGTGCCGCAGCTGCGAGGTGTTTGTAACTGATTGCCCCCACCATGGCACTGTCAATTAAATGCAGGGCCATTTGTGCCAGTTCGCCGATTATAATAGGAAATGCTAATTTTAACGTTTGTGATGCTTCGTTTTTCATGGACCGCTGGAATTGCTAAAAAGTTTGCAAAGGTAGCGAATACGCATCAGGCTCAGAATCTTTCATCTTAATATCAGACCGGTTAGAGTAAAATGGTTGAAAAAAGGGTTTCTATTGGAAGCAAAACGTACAATTCTATATCGAAAAATATTACTTAACACAGAATGGGCATTAGGAGGAATTTGGCCGCAGGTAGCCTGACCGTGACGGTTTTAAGGCGTACTTATATTGGGATGATCATTTGTTTGCTTTATGTCCCGCAACGCACGTTTGCCCAAAATACTGATAAATTGAAGGTTACGGGTAAAATCCTGGACGCACAAAACAACGGTCCGCTGGGTTATGCGAGTATACGTTTGTTCAAAACTACGGATAGTACTTTTGTAAGCGGGGCGATTACCGACGAAACGGGCGGGTTTGTGATTGATGTACATGCAGGTTCGTATTATGCACTTTCGGAATTTATAGGTTACAAGTCCAAAATTACCCCGGATATCAGGCTGACTTCGGCGAACTCGCCGCTCAATATCGGTACGGTAGCGTTGAGCGGATCAGCCAAAACCCTGGATGAAGTGACGGTCCAGGCTGAAAAAAGCTCCATGGAATTATCTCTGGACAAAAAAATATTCAACGTAGGAAAAGACCTGGCGAATGCGGGCGGTACCGCCGTGGATATTCTTACCAATGTGCCGTCGGTGGCGGTGGATGTGGAAGGGAATGTAAGTTTAAGAGGAAGCGGGAATGTGCGGATATTGATCGACGGGAAACCGTCGGGTCTTGTGAGCATCAAAGGAGCTGCCGGGCTGGCACAGTTGCAGGGCAGCATGATCGAACGTGTGGAGATCATTACCAACCCGTCGGCCAGGTACGAAGCGGAAGGTATGGGCGGGGTGATCAATATTGTTTTGAAAAAGGAAAGAAAGGAAGGCATTAACGGTTCTTTCGACATTATTACCGGGCACCCGACCAATTTTGGCGCAGCGGCGAACGTGAACTACCGCCGCAAAAACCTGAATTTCTTCATTAATTATACGATGTCTTACCGGAATACACCGGGAAAGAATTACGTGTACCAGGAGCTGTACCGAAACGATTCCATCTTTATAATGGAACGGGATATGCGAAGTAATCTGAAAGGAATGAACAACAGTGCACGTGGGGGAATCGACTACTATTTTAATCCAAAAAACATCCTGACCGGCTCCTATACCTGGCGAACAAGTAAAGGAAAACGCTTCTCCACCCTGAATTACCGGGATTATGTCGGTAGTACAGGCTACCCCACCGGCATTACCAACCGGACACAGGATGAAACGGAGACGGAGCCGAACTCAGAATATTCAGTGACTTATAAAAAGACTTTTGACCGGAAAGGCCGGGAATTTACGGCAGATGTGAGGTACCTGGACAACTGGGAAAATTCGGATCAGTACTACAATGAGAATAGTTTCAAACCGAATGGAAGTCCGTCGGGGATTCCGCCGCTATTGCAGCGGGCTGTAAATTATGAAACTGAAAAACAGCTTTTGTTCCAGATCGATTATGTGCATCCATTTGGTAAAGACGGGAAGTTTGAAGCTGGGGCCAGAAGTAGCTCCCGCGACATGACCAACGATTACGCCGTCACTCAGCGGGCGAACGACGGAGACTGGATTGCGCTTCCGAATCTGACGAATGACTTTCTGTATGAGGAGAATATTAATGCAGCCTACGGGATCATCGGTAACAAAACGGGCAGGCTTTCATACCAGGCAGGCGTACGCGCCGAATGGACCGGTGTAACCACGGAATTGCGACAAACCAAGGAAGTGAATGACCGTAAATATGCCAATTTGTTTCCCAGCGTGCATGTTACTTATGACTTCGCTAAACAAAATGCATTTCAGCTCAGTTTTAGCCGCCGCGTCCGCAGACCTCAGTACAATGATCTGAGCCCGTTTGCTACATATAGTGATAACCGCAACTATTGGAGCGGCAACCCCGACCTGAATCCTGAATTTACAAATGCATTTGAACTGGGTCACATTAAATACATGGCGAAAGGATCGCTCACGTCTTCTTTGTATTACCGGCATACCAACGGTAAAATAACCAGCATTCGTCGTGTTCAGGACGATGGAAGTTCGTATACTCGTCCGGAAAACCTGGGTACGGAAGATGCCTATGGAGTTGAATTTACTAGTTCGTTCACGCCGTTTTCATGGTGGAAAATGGATGGTAGTTTCAATTTCTTCCGTGCGATCACGGATGGTCGTCAGCTGGACGAAGATTTTCAAAGTGATACATACAGCTGGTTTGTGCGGGCAATGTCTCGTTTTACGCTCTGGAAATCGATGGATGTGCAGTTCAGGGGCAATTATGAGGCGCCGCAGCAGACGCCCCAGGGAAGGCGAAAGGCTCTCGCAACACTCGATCTCGCGGCTACACGGGACATTCTCAAAAACAATGGGACACTTACGCTCAGCATTGTGGACGTCTTCAACTCGCGCCGGTACAGGTCTATCACGGAGGGGCCTAACTTTTACAGCAGAAATAGCTCTCAGGGACGTTTGAGACAAATAAACCTTACTTTGAACTACCGTTTACACCAGGCTAAAAAGAAACCGAAAGAGAGTCTGGAAGGGGAGTTTTAAAGACGTAGATTTTATTAAGCGGTTTTAATTTTTTACCTTGTAGATGAGTTAGAGGTTGTTTTTTTACTTTCTATCATGCATACTATGGGCACAAAGCGAAACAAATCGATATTTCTTGCGGACGATGATGAGGATGATCTGATGTTGTTTGAGGACGCATTGCGGGAAGTAAGTAATTCAGCAGAGTTAACGACTGCCAGCGATGGTGTGGAGTTGATCAACCTCATGGAAACCACGGTGCCGCCTCCGCCGGATTTGATCTTCCTCGACTTAAATATGCCGCGTAAAAACGGGTTTGAATGTCTTGAACAGATCAGAAATACGAAAGCCTGGGAGGGTATTCCCATCGTAATATTTTCGACAACCGGCCAGGAGGAAATGGTGCAGCAGGTTCACGAAAAAGGCGCCAGCTATTTTATCAGGAAACCCGGCTCTTTTCCCAAACTGAAACAGGCTATCAAACAGATCCTGGACATAGATTGGGCAAAGCATTCATGGAAGCCTGCGCCAGAAAACTTTTATTACCAATATTAATTCCGCGCCGCGGCGGCCCAATTTGGGCACTTGTTAAATTTGTAGAAACACTTTTCTATGAAAATTAAGTGAGTAATAACAGAGAGCCTGTCGAACCCATTCGCAGATCAACGGATAAACACGGGTTTACTACAAGGCAGGCTGACGACAGCGAGAGCAGATTCCGAAACACAATGAAGCAGGCCCCGGTAGGAATGATTATCCTGCGCGGGGAAAACTTCGTTGTTGAAATGGCCAACGATTCATACCTGGCCCTAGTAGACCGTACCGAACAAAACCTGGTGGGAAAACCACTATTCGAATCACTTCCCGAAGTGAGAGATGCGGTTGGCGGTGTTCTCACGCAGGTACTAAGAACCGGGATACCCTATTATGGAAATGAGTTCGAGGTTACGCTTTACCGCGGCGGAAAACCGGAGCAATGCTATTTCAACTTTGTTTACCAGCCTCTGACTGAAGAGGGAGAGACAACCGGCATTATCGTCGTAGCCACGGAGGTTACCCGGCAGGTTCTTTCAACCCAGGCATTACAAAGGAGCGAAATCCAGTTTCGAAACCTGGTAACGCAGTCACAGTTTGCAAAGGCGATATTCAAAGGGGAAGATTTCGTGATCAGCATTGCCAATGAAGCGATGCTGAAAACGCTCTGGAGACGGGATCTCAAAGATGTGGAGGGGCGAAAGCTTTTCGACGTTTTCCCGGAGTTGAAAGATCAGAAGTTCGCAGAAATATTGGAATTGGTGTACCGCACAGGAACCATTCATAAAGAAAACGAAGCGCTTGCATTTATCGATGGACCGGGCGGAGTAATGTCCCATTACCTTGATTATCAATATGCTCCGATTTTTGAAGTGGACGGAAGTGTTTCGGGCATCATGGTGTCGGTGAATGACGTAACCGAAAAAGTGAAATTCCGCCAGCAAATCGCAGAAGCGGCTGACCGCCTGTCGCTTGCAACGGACGGAACTAAGCTCGCCACCTGGGATTTGAATCTTAAGACGCTCGATATCATTCATTCCGGTCGGCTCGCTTCAATATTCGGCTATGACGAATCTGCGGTATTGACCCACGAGCAATTGCGGTCACAGGTTCATCCGGATGACAGGAAAGCGATTGTTGAAAAAGCGTTTGCTGTCGCGCTCGAGACGGGAGTATACTACTACGAGGCAAGGGTCATTCACCCCGACAAATCCATGCATTGGGTGCGGACTCAGGGGAAGGTTCTTTATCAGGAAGGCCACATCCCGCACAGGATGCTGGGTACGATGATGGACATCACCGATCGGAAAGAGGCTGAGCTTGCATTAAAAACAAGTGAAGGAAAATTCCGGACGCTGGCGGATTCGATGCCCCAGTTTGTATGGACCGGTGATACGGATGGAAATTTCAATTATTTTAATCAGTCTGTATATGACTACTCCGGCCTTACTTCTCAGCAAATGCGGGATAATGGCTGGCTTCAGATCGTGCACCCGGACGACAGAAGTGAAAATATAAGATTGTGGCAGCTGGCCGTCTCGACGGGAAAGGATTTCTTATTCGAACACCGGTTTAAAAGACACGACGGCGAGTACAGATGGCAGCTGAGCCGGGCAATACCGCAGAAAAATGCAGATGGGAGTATCCAAATGTGGGTAGGGACGAGTACCGACATTCACGACAGCAAAATTTTCATTGACGAGCTGGAAACCAAAGTGCAAATGCGCACCATGGAGCTGACGGTAGCCAACAATGAGCTGATCCGGACGAATATGGAACTCGCGCAATTTGCCTATGTTGCCAGTCATGATTTGCAGGAGCCACTGAGGAAGATCCAGACTTTCGCGACGCGGATCCTGGAAACAGAACGTGAGAACCTTTCGGAAAAAGGCCAGGATTATTTCAATCGGATGCAGGCATCATCGACCCGGATGCAACAGCTGATCGTCGACCTGCTTGCATTTTCCAGGGCTAATGCGATTGAGAAGCATTTTGAGCAAGTAGACCTGAATGTTGTCCTGAAGAACATTAAAGAGCAGCTCAGTGATGTTATTTCGCAGAAAAAAGCGGTCATCAAAAGTGAAACCCTGCCGATAAGAAATGTGATCGTGTACCAGTTTGAGCAGTTGTTCGGAAACATTATTGCGAACGGTCTCAAATTCACAAAAGTGGGAATGAGCCCCGTTATTCAAATACGAACGGGGAAAATTTCAGGTGAGCTCATTCCGCTAATGGATGCGGATCACAATCTGACGTATGAGTTTATTTCTTTTTCGGATAATGGGATTGGATTTGAACCGCAGTTTAAGGAGCGCATTTTTCAGGTTTTCCAGCGGCTGCATAATCGTAGTGCGTATGAGGGTACCGGTATCGGACTGGCCATTTGTAAGAAAATCGTGGACAATCATAAAGGACTGATCGACGCAGTTGGTAAGCCGGGAGTGGGGTCAACATTCATTATTTACCTGCCCGTCGAACAGTAACGAAACATATCAGCATCAGGTGTTTTCTGCATTGATCCGCCGATTTTTTGTCTGATAAGTGATCGCAATACCTGCCAGTATCACGATTCCGCCCATGATCATCTGTACAGTGATTTTCTCACCGATAAATGCCCACGCAAATATTCCGGTAACAATGGCCTGACTCAGCAAAGCCAGTGAGACACTTTTGGCGTCCATTTTTTTGACTGCATAATTAATCGACAACCAGCCAACCAGTTGACAAATAAGTCCCTGCACGAGAAATACAGTCCAAATGGAAGGAGTAAATCCCCGGACCGGTTGTTCAAAAAAGAGGCAGATGGCGAAGAGGTACAAACTGGAAACGGCCATGTTTAGCGTCATAAAACTAATGATATCCAGCTTGTTCAGTACGGTTTTGCTAATGAGCATGTACGTCGCGTAGAGTATTCCTGAAAGGATCGCCAGCCCAAAACCTTTGTCGAGTCGCATTTCGGTAAAGGCTTCGAACCCAATTAGGATAACCATTCCTGCCAGGGCAATCAGTGTTCCAATCCAGAATCGGAGTTTTGGCTTGTCGGGTAAAAAGAAGAACGTACCAATTCCCACCCAAACGGGTGAAAGGTTGGTAAGCAAAGTGGCCTGGGTAGCATTAGAATAATGGATTGACAGGTTCCAAACGGCAATATCAGTCGCAAATATCAGCCCGCAAAGAATGATCGGAAGCCACAATTCCTTTTTCGGAACAGTAAATTTTTTCGAAATCAATACATAAGGCAGTATCAAAACAAACCCAAAAACCATCCGGTAAAACGCGGAGGTAATCCCGGAAACGGGCGTCCATTTGACCAGAACTGGGAAAATACTGATGCTGATTACGCCGATAATGAGGCAAATGCGGGATTTCGACATAAAAATAAATAGATTCACAACAAAGATAATCCATTCGAAGAAGCGAATGAAGCTGCGGGATATTGATCAGTTTTTCTGGGACAAACCGGAACCAACCAAAAGTTGCCTGGAAGCTTTGCGGCGTTTTGTGCTGGGTTTTGATGGAGATATGACCGAGGCCTGGAAGTACTCGATGCCTTTTTATCACCATCGCGGAAAACGTCTTTGCTACATCTGGATCGAGAAGAAAACGGGGCGTCCGTATCTCGGTATCGTCAATGGAAATTTAATGCAGCATTCCAGGCTGGTCGCAGAAAAAAGATCCAGAATGAAAATATTCATCCTGGATCCAAACGAAGATCTGCCGATTGATACAATCAAAGAAATACTATTGCTGGCTATAAAGCTGGCTTAGCCCGATCGTACTGAACCGGCCAGGTAACATCGTCGCCAAGCTGGTGCGCGGCATGCAATGGAAAATACGGATCTCGCAGGAATTCTCTCGCCATCACGATCAGATCGGCTTCATTATTCTGCAGGATTTCTTCGGCTTGTTCAGCGTTGGTTATCAGTCCAACAGCGCCGGTGAGGCTGTTTGTTTCTTTCTTGATGCGCGCAGAAAATGGTACCTGATAGGATGGGCCGACCTGGATTTTTTGATGTGAAGCCAAACCTCCGGACGAAACATCGATCACCGAAATTCCTTTATCAGTCAAAATCTGAGCGAGTCGCGCGGACTCGTCCGGATTCCAGCCGCCTTCTGCCCAGTCGGTCGCCGATATTCTGACAAAAACAGGCAGGTTATCGGGCCATGTTACATTCACAGCATCAATGATTTCTAATAAAATTCGGGTACGATTCTCAAAGCTTCCGCCATATTCGTCGCTGCGCTGGTTACTGAGTGGCGACAGGAACTGATGCACAAGATATCCGTGCGCCGCATGGATTTCAATTACTTTAAAACCCGCCTCGAATGCGCGTTCTGCTGCCGTCGCGAAATCGGCAACTACCTTCTTTATCCCTTCTGAATTAAGCTCGAGCGGAGCATCTTCTTTTTCGTGAAATGGGATCGGGGAGGGTCCCAGCGTTTTCCAGCCACCTTCCGAAAGCGGCACTTGTCCACGACCTTTCCACGCGGGATAGGTACTGGCTTTCCTGCCAGCGTGTGCGAGCTGTACCCCCGGAACGGTTCCCTGGGCGGATATGAAATCCGTGATCTGCTTTAATTTTTCGATATGTTCGTCTTTCCATATTCCCAGATCCTGCGGCGAAATCCGGGCTTCGGGGGAAATGGCGGTTGCTTCTGCAATGATCAATGCAGCGCCGCCGACTGCCCTGCTTCCCAGATGCACCAGGTGCCAGTCGTTTGCAAAACCGTCTACCGAAGAATACTGGCACATCGGCGAAACGACGATCCTGTTTTTCAGGGTGATACTTTTTAATGTCAATGGAGTGAATAATCGGGATGCCATAATATGCTAATTTGATACAGGTTCTTTAATGATTTTAACTCTTCCCACGTCGCCGGTTTCCAGCCGAACTTTTATCCCGTGGGTATGTTTCGGGGCGCTGGTAAGAATGTCTTTAACGATTCCGTGGGTCAATGCGCCGCTGCGCTGGTCCTTTTTCAGAACGATGGCCACAGCGAGGCCGGGCTTGATATTGTTTCGGTCTGTTCCTGAAAGTGAAGTCATTTAACTAGATTTTGACAGCTTTAATTTTTTGAAGGATCTTGATTTCATCGATTGTGATCGTGCTGATCAGTTCAAAAAGTCCATTAATGGTTTTCAGATCTGAAAGCATTTTGCGGGCCGGCGACTGGTCTGCTTTTTCAATGCCTAATTCCTTGATTTCTTTTTTGCGTTTTGCGAGCAACTCTACCAGTTTCTGATTTTGAGGAAGTGATTCTCTCGTGATTTCAAATGTGCTGCTGGTTTTTCCCTCAATCATATCCATTGCTGCCTGTAATTGCCGGTCGATCTGTCGGATCATCAGCTCAAATTCCACGGAGAACTCCGCATAGTTGAGAGTCTGTGCATATGTCGACAATGAAGCGATATAGGAAGTCAGCATGTGGCTTGTCGCGACGAACTGATGGTACTCTTCCATGTTCATTTGCTGGCGTTTTGGTTCCGACAGCATTTTCTGAAAGTTATCGGACAGGTTCGCCATTGCAATGATCGCATCTTTTCGTAAAACTTTCAGATCATTGATATTCAATTCTTTACCCGTAAACTTTGCGGCTACCAGATTGAAATATTTTCGGTTCGCATTCAATGCATCGGTAATGTACTGGTTGATTTGTGTATGCTCCCAGACCGGCAAAACGTAAGACGAAATGACGTATGCAATCGCTGAGCCAATTACAGTATCAAGCAATCTCTCCTGCAAAACCGCGGTAATGTGCTCCGGGTTCAGGAAATTGAAGGAAAGGATCACATAAAGCGTAATGGAAGTGGATGCGATGAGGTAATTGGTTTTTAAAAAGCTGTAAGCCGTGATCATAGCAAAGATCATCAGCACAAAAAGCGTCGTGGCGTCATGCAGCAGGTATAAGATCAAAAAACCTGTAAGTACGCCGAGCAGCGTACCCCCGATCCGGTGCAGATTTCGCTGCTTTGTAATGCTGAAAGCCGGTTTCAGGATCACTACAATCGTTAAAAGTATCCAATATCCGTGGCCTAATTCAAAGAAAAGAGATGCAATATACCCGATCAGCAAGCCGACCGTTACGCGTACAGCATGCCGGAAATGACTCGATTTGAGGGAAAGGTTATCCAGTAAAATGCGCGGGTGATAATCCTGTTTCGGCGTAAAATGATCAGCTTCCACATTAGCCGAAAACCCATGGCTGACGTCGGCATCGTAGGTAGTGGCGCGATGTAATTTTTTCACCCGTTCCGTGATATCCTGCAGTGCATTGAGTATTTGCCGCAGCATGATAAAATCTTCCATGTTATCATGGTTCATTTTATAGGCCCGCATTTGTTCAAAAGCACTTTGGCATTTGTTGAATGCCTCGTCGAGGTCATGCTTCTTGTTCGAGGGAAACCCACTTTGGACTGCAATGCCAATTTGTTGCAGTTCCGCGGCCAGCCAGGTGATATAAGTCCCGAAAAGCCGCAATACTTTGGTGTGATCAAATGCCCGGTGAAGGTTTGCATAGTTTTGCTGCGAGTTCAGGATACGCTCGAAAAGATCAATGCTATCGAGAAACATCAGCATTAAAATGCGGCTTTTGGTCGTGGACTCCGTTACAATCTCACGTGTTTTGAAAAGGATTTCTCTTAAATTCTCGTGGTTTTCCCTCAAAAGGACCTGCTGGTGCACCATCCGGTTGAAAAGCTCATCATAATCCGGGTTCGAAAAATAGTAGTCGGCTTTGATCGAAAGCAGTTTTCCCAATTCGACAAAATTTTCCCCGAGCAGCTGCTGGATCAGCTTATAAGGCATCAATTTTTGCAAAACCATAAAGAGAATAAAATACCAGATGCCCCCGGCAGAAAAGATCAGCGCAGTCCGGAGTACCATGTCGCCACTCAGGTGATCATCAATATTGAATACAAAAACCAAAAGTGAGATCAATCCAATGCTGTTCACACGGTTGCCATAAACGCCGACCAACGAAAAGAACATCCCGAAAACAATGATTTCCAGGAAAACAATGAAATGGATATGCCGGAGAAAGCCGGTTACACAAGCAACTACAAAACAGGTTAAGATGGCAATAAGAAGTGAATTGCGTCGTCTGTGATAGGGTCCGGGATTATCGATACCTCCAAGCAGAAGCGTTCCCAGCGGAAATGCAATCATTTCGCCCAGAATCCCATAATGGTAAAATATGAGGCTTGGAATGATCGCGCCAAGGGTTAACCGAACTCCTGTAAAGAGGTAATGACTGGAAATGAATTTTTTAAATTCGTCGAGGTAATTCACGATTTTGTAAAATAGTGCCTTAAAAGGAATTTAAAGGCAGGTTTTAATAGTGCGGTGTAAATGTTGCAATTAAATTAACAATGATTCGGGGGGCTGTACTGAATTATTTAATCTTTTGGAAACTGGCCCCCAGATTAATCAACGAGTTTAGATTGTTTGGAGTTTCAGATTCGAGATACTTCCACCGAACTTTCCACATCAAAGTCCGTACCATTTAAATCCCGGCGCGTTTCTCCGGATTGCCCGATACTAATTTTGGCAAAGAAGATAGTACTTTGAACAATCCATTGGTATTCATGAAGCGTTGGTTCGGTTTTAGTAGGTTAACGCGTGAAGTAAATGCCGGGATACTATGAACAAAAATGGGGAAATCATTATTATAGAAGATGATACAGACGATCAGTTCGTGATGGAGATCGTATTTGAAACGCTGAAATATCCTAATAAGCGGGTGTACTTTAAAGATGGCTTGGCCGCATTGGAATACTTACAACATCCGTCATCCATTCCGTTTCTTATACTCTCCGACATAAACCTGCCGAAATTGAATGGGTTCGAACTGAGAGAAAAGCTACACACAGACGCAGAGTTACAAATCAAATGCATTCCCTATCTTTTCTTTTCCACAGCCATAAACCAGGATATGGTTATTGACGCATACAGTATGTCGGCGCAAGGTTTTTTCGTTAAACCCAGCTCAATCGAAGAGTTGACCGAAACGATAAAGGTTATGGTGGACTACTGGAAGAAGTGCGCCGCCCCGAATAACTTTTAACAACACCTCCCGCAAATCCCTTCCCAGCCGTAATCTACCTGTGAATTTGTCGTTTCTACACCCTCTCGGAAGCGAAAAAGGTTTTGATATTTGTGATTATCAATAAATATCAAACATCTATGAGCAATACGACAAAAGCAAATGAGTTTATGTCCAAACTCGAACACCCTCTGAAGGCAGAAATGGAAGCGGTCCGGGAAATTATCATCAATGCCAACTCTAAAATGGAAGAAGATGTAAAGTGGGGAGGCCCCAGCTATTTTTACAAAGAGGACTTTGCCACCTTCAACCCGAGGATCAAAAACTATGTGGCACTTATCTTTCACAAAGGACAGCTGCTCAATATAGAATCGGACTTTCTTGAAGAAGCTACAAAAGGAAAGGTTTACGCAAAATTTTATTCCATGGAACAAGTAACAGCGAACAAAGAATTGCTTGAGAAAATGGTGAATGCGTGGATTGATTTGATGGAGAGATAGGAGTGGTGGTTCCGCAAAACCGTCTCACAGCATAACTAGAATTCAGAAAATGGCTATTCAAAAGGTTTATAAGCCCACTGTAATAGTACTGTCAATCTTTCTGGTGATAATCGGTGGCCTCTGCTGTTTAATGGAATGAGAAATACGAGGTCGTGCAAATCAGGCCAAAAGAAAGGCTGCCTCTGAGTGGAAGCAGCCTTTTCAATGACTCTTGGAATATTCTAGTTATCTGAACCTATTTTCGCGATCGCTTTGTCGATCAGGTACAGGCCAGTACCCTCTTCACCAATGATATCGAAAAGTTCGAGCGCGTGACGTGCGTTGTCTTCTTCTTCAGTCTGCTCTTTTACAAACCATTGCAGGAAGTTTTCGGTTGCATAATCTTCTTCTCTGCGGCTTGCGCTCACAATGCGGTTGATCGATTGCGTAACGGCGATCTCGCTCTGAAGTGCTGTCTCGAACACATTACGGAATGTAGCGAACTCTTGTTTCACAGCTGGAACTTCGGGAGAAACGGCAGTGCCGCCGACAAACATCAGGTAATTGAAGATTTTTACCATATGTTCTCTTTCTTCTTCCGACTGTTTCATGAAATATTTGGCAGCGTTTCTGAAACCGTTGCGGTCACACCAGGATGCCATCGCCAGGTACTTGGAAGAAGCTTCTGCTTCCATTTTAACCTGGTTGTTCAGAAGTATCTCTATTTCCTCTTTTAGGGAAGTTCTTTGTCTCAATAAATCTCTCATGGTACTTGCTATTATTTATAATTACTAATTGCAAATATCATGCGAAAGTTCAGCTTTCCAAACTTATATCGAAATTTGGAATTGGTCTAATATGATCTGAATGAGCTATTTAGACTGATTCTGATTCTATAAAGAGAAGTTCGTGGAGCATTGAATTTAATTCGATCGCGAAGTGCGTACCGTTTACGAGTTCTCTGAGTTGAACAAGCTCGCAAAGTGTAAGTTTATGATGCAGGTTGAGCTGAGGTGCTTCAACGAACTCATAATCAGACTCATCGGACAAGTCGAAAATTTTGCTGTGAATGTCGATGCTGTTAACCACCCGGCGGAAATTAAGGAAATCCCGGATTTTAAAGGAGGCTTTTAGGTCGCCGAAGTGAAGAATGATTTTTGAGGTTAAATCACACTGCACGCTAAATCCTTTTGCAGTACTGAACAATTCATTCTGGGTATTCACTGACAGCAACTAATTGAATCGTGGAAATTGATACACAAATATAGTTGCAGGCTTTTTACCAAGCAAGTTATTTGTAAGCGATCTAATTAAAGAGTCGCAGTTCTACGCTGACTGCCGGTCATTGTTCTTCCAGAAGTGCTCAATCACGGATCTATCTACGTTCTTCGGCGTGCCACATTTCATAATTTTTCTGGAGATTAATTCAGAACTGCGAAGTGTTCCCGAATGCTTCGGAGAGCTTTACTGCCAACTCTGGGGTGATACCCAGGCTCGACGTAATCCACATCGTAAACATCTCCGTCCTCAAATCGGAAAATAATTCGAAAATTAGGAGAGACTGTTATAGACCAAAATTGATTCAAATCACCCGTCAATTTATGAATTCCAGATCCCATTTGTCGAATATCCTCTGTTGAGGAAATAGCGTCCAACTGGTCCAGATGCGAACGATCTTGCGAATAGGTGGCTGGTAAGCCGGAACTATTGCCAGTCTCGTAACAAGTTAGCAATCCTTTGTGTCGGATCGATACGATCATTTTATATAGTGTGTTTTGAATCCAGCAAAAATTACTTTTCCGCCGCCTTTGCCCAGTTATCCCGCAAAGTCACTGTTCTATTGAAAACCAACGCTCCTGGCTTACTATCCGAGTCTTTTGCAAAGTAACCTTTGCGCAGAAATTGAAATTGTTCTCCCTCATTCGCTTCCGCCAAAGCCGGCTCCGCATACCCGGTGATAATTTCCAGCGACTTCGGATTAATGTATTCCTGGAAATCACCTTCTTCGGAAGCAACATCTTCTACCGAGAAAAGCCGGTCGTACAATCGTACTTCAACTTTTTCGGCATGCAATGCAGATACCCAGTGCAAAGTCCCCTTTACATTGATCCCGGTCGTATCCTGTCCACTTTTGCTGTTTTCAAGGTAGGTGCAAATGACCTCCGTAATTTCTCCCGAATCGTTTTTTACAACACTGTCACACTGTATAATGTAAGCACCTTTCAGACGCACCATTTTGCCGGGGGCCAATCGGAAATATTTCTTGGAAGGCTCCTCCATGAAATCTTCTTTTTCAATGTAGATCTCACGGCTGAATGGAATTTCCCGCATGCCTGCCGCAATATCCTCAGGGTTATTCTCACTATGGCACATTTCGGTTACGCCTTCCGGGAAATTGCTGATCACCACTTTCAACGGGTCGAGCACGACCATCCGGCGCAATGCCTTTTTATTCAAATCTTCCCTCACACAAAATTCAAGCAAACTCACATCGATCATGTTTTCGCGGCGGGCCACGCCAATGCGATCGCAGAAATCACGGATGCTTTCAGGGGTGTATCCACGTCTTCTCAACCCGCTGATCGTCGGCATGCGCGGATCGTCCCAGCCATTCACGAAACCTTCTTGCACAAGTCGCAATAATTTTCGTTTGCTCGTAACCGTATAATTGAGGTTGCGGCGTGCGAATTCGTATTGGTGGGATGGATATATTTCCAGTTGTGCAATCAGCCAGTCGTAAAGCTCGCGATGCGGCGCAAACTCCAGCGTACAAATGGAATGCGTAACGGTTTCAATGGAGTCACTTTGCCCGTGCGCGAAATCATACATCGGGTAAATGCACCATTTATTTCCGGTACGGTGATGATGGGCATGTTTTATCCGGTACAAAATCGGGTCCCGCATCAGCATATTGATGTGGGCCATATCAATTTTAGCGCGAAGCGTGCGGCTTCCGTCGGGAAACGCTCCACTTTTCATTTCTTCAAATAATGCAAGATTCTCTTCGATCGTGCGACTACGGTACGGGCTGTCTTTTCCAGGCTCCGTCGGAGTGCCTTTCAGCGTTGCTACTTCCTCCGAAGTGGAGTCGTCCACATAGGCCAGGCCTTTTTTAATGAGCTTGACCGCGAAATCGTAAAGTGTATCAAAATAATCGGATGCATAAAGTTCGTGTTCCCATTCAAAACCCATCCAGCGAATGTCGTTTTTGATGCTTTCTACATACTCTGTATCCTCAGTAATAGGGTTTGTATCGTCAAAACGCAGATTTGTATAACCCGGAAATTTCTTTGTAAGTCCGAAGTTGAGACAAATGCTCGACGCATGTCCGATATGCAGATAGCCGTTCGGCTCCGGGGGAAAGCGTGTGATGATCTCAGTATATTTTCCTGACTGTAAATCTCCTTCAACAATCTCCTCGATAAAGTTCAGGCTTTTCTCTTCTTTTTTCTCTTCCGTAATCATACTAAAATGAAATTTTCTAATTTCAAAGTTAACCTTCTTCGTCACAACTTCCGCAATCAGAACGTGTAAATCGTAAATCTGCGCTGTTTCCTATACTTTTGCAGCATGCGCTATTTTCTGGAATTTAGTTACCGCGGTACGGCTTATCATGGATGGCAAAAGCAAAACAATGCACTGGGTGTCCAGCATGTATTGGAAGATGCATTTGCCAAAGTGTTCAGAATGCCTGTCGAGCTTACGGGCAGCAGCAGGACGGACACCGGTGTTCATGCAGAACAACAATTCGCTCATTTTGATTTACCCAACACAATTGCGGATTGCGATTTATTGATTTATAAATTAAATGGCCTGATACCCAGGGATATTGCAGTCAAAGCCATTTTCTCAGTTCCTGAGGATACGAATTCTCGTTTTGCAGCCACACACCGGAAATATCAATATCGGATTACCAAACATAAAAGTCCATTTTTGACTGATTTAGCGTATTTATTACGGGCAGATCTGAATGTTACTTTAATGAATGAAGCTGCTGCATTACTACTGCTTCATACCGATTTCGAGAGTTTCAGTAAGATCCATACGAATGTCAATAACTTCCGCTGCACGATCTCTGAGGCACATTGGGTAGAATCCCCTGATATGCTGATATTCCATATCCAGGCTAACCGTTTTTTGAGGGGAATGGTGCGGGCATTGGTGGGCTCACTTTTGGAAATCGGAAAGGGGAAAAAGACGGTTGGGGATTTTGAAAAAATCATCCTCGCCCGGAACAGAAAAGAAGCCGGGGCACAAGCCCCGGCCGAAGGTTTATTTTTAGTTGAAGTAGGCTATCCCGACGGGCTACTTAAACATCCCTGCTGAGCTCAAATTGCATCTTTGGTAAAGACGTTATTAACCAGACGTGAAATTCCTAATGGATTACTGTTCTTCAATTCATCCGGCAACAATGCATCAGGCCAGCCCTGAAAGGATTGGGGACGAACAAACCGAAGGATGGAATGGCGCCCGACGGATGTGAAACGCGCATCGGCAGTTGCCGGGAATGGGCCGCCATGATGCATAGACGGACAAACTTCTACGCCGGTAGGGACACCATTTAAGATAAAACGACCTGAGATCTTTGCCAATCGCCTGGTAATATCCGAATGCAATGCGACTTCATCTTCTTCCGCCATGAGCGTTGCAGTAAGCTGGCCAGGCAAATGGGATATCGCTTCCAATAACTCCTCTGTCGTTTCACAAACAATCAAAAGTGAAAACGGGCCGAATACTTCTTCGTGAAGTTTTGGATTGGAAATGAAGGCTTTTCCCGAAACTCTTGCGATACTTGCTTGTGCCTGATTTTCCCCCGGCGACAGATTGTCAGAAATGGCCAGCTCAGTCACTTCATTTTGCTTAAAAACCTCTTCTCGTAGCTTATTATAGTTTTTACAAATGCCCGATGTGAGCATTGTTGCAGAAGTGGTTGCAATAATTTCTCGTTTATATGAATTTTCGAAATCGGATAGGCCTTCGGTTTCAGTTACAAAAACAAGTCCCGGATTCGTGCAGAATTGTCCTGCTCCCAGGCTCACTGACGCGGCTAAGGTTTTGCCAAGTTCAACTGAATGATTTTTAAGGTAACCCGGTAAGACGGTGATTGGGTTTACGCTCCCCATTTCAGCAAAAACAGCGATTGGCTCGTCTCTTTCCCGCGCCAGCTTGTGCAATGCCATTCCACCTTTGTAAGATCCTGTAAACCCAACAGCTTTGCTCGCCGGGTGCATGACGAGCGCAGTTCCGACCTCAAAACCATCATCAAACAGCATCGAAAAAACTCCTTCCGGCATACCCGTTCTTTTTGCCGCTCTCACTATCGCCTGTGCGGTGAGGTCGCTGACTCCCGGATGTGCCGCGTGGGCTTTTACGATCACCGGATTCCCTGCGGCCAGAGCTGGTCCGGTATCGACTCCGGCAACGGAATAGGCAAATGGAAAGTTGCTGGAACCAAACACAATCACAGGTCCGATCGGTACCAGCATTTTGCGGATGTCCGGTTTGGCAACAGGAGCTCGGTCCGGAATGGCGGTATCAATGGACGCTTCGATCCAGGAACCTTCGCGCAGGAGTTCTGCGAATTGGGTAAGCTGATTAATCGTCCGCGCACGCTCGCCCTGCAATCTGGCGAGTGGCAGGCCGGTCTCGAGGTGCGCGCGTTCGAGAAGCTCGTCTCCTGCCGCCATGATTTCTTCGGTGATTGCAATCAAAAAATCGGCACGTACCGCGGTAGGAACCTGGGCGTAATCATCTGCTGCTTTTTCAGCGAGTTGCATTGCGCGATTTACTTCGTCGACGGTAGCAGTATGAAAAGTCTCCGGCAGAAACTGATCCGTCGCAGGCACATAGGATTGAAATGTTTTAGGATTCTCAGCCGAAAGTGAGAAACCGATATAGTTTTTTCCTTGAATGGACATAACCAAAAAGTTAAGATGGACTGGTACCCTTTAAAAACAAAAATTTGTGCGGATAACTTCCGCACAAATCCAAAAAATGACTCGTAAATGTGTTTAAAAACTCAGACCAAACGTCCAATAATATCATCTACCGAAATTCCTTCTGCTTCCGCCTTGAAATTCCGGATGATGCGGTGGCGAAGTACCGGCAAGGCTACTGCTTTTACATCCTCGATATCCGGCGAATATTTACCCGAAAGCAATGCATTGCATTTGGCAGCAAGTATCAGCGCCTGCGAGGCACGCGGCCCGGCTCCCCATTCCAAGTAATCGTTCGTGTCTTTTACGGCTAATCCGGCAGAAGGTCTTGTTTTATGCACAAGCTTTACGGCATACTCAATTACGTGATCCGTAACCGGTACCCGACGAACCAAATGCTGGAAATCCATGATCTCTTCGGCGGTAATTACTTTTTGTACCTCGTGTCTGCGATCCGTTGTGGTGCTTTTTACGATGTTTACTTCTTCCGCATATGAAGGATAGTCCAGCTGGATCATGAACATAAAACGGTCGAGCTGAGCCTCCGGCAGAGGATAGGTACCTTCCTGCTCGATCGGGTTTTGCGTAGCCAGTACGAAAAATGGTCTTTCAAGTGAATGCTTTGCTCCGGCAATGGTTACCGAATATTCCTGCATAGCTTCCAGCAAGGCGGACTGCGTCTTAGGCGGTGTCCGGTTGATCTCATCTGCCAGAATAATATTTGCAAAAACGGGACCTTTAATAAATTTGAAATTTCGGTTCTGATCCAGTGTTTCAGATCCCAGAATGTCGGAAGGCATTAAATCGGGCGTAAACTGGATCCGGTTGAAGTTAAGGTCCAGCGAAGAAGCAATCGTTTGGATAAGAAGGGTTTTCGCCAATCCCGGAACGCCGACCAGCAAGCAATGTCCCTGACAAAAAATAGCGGTAAGTAATCGTTTAACCACCTCATCCTGCCCGATAATTACATTACCAATTTCACGTCTTATTTTTTCGTAAGCTACTTGCATAGCTTCGGCTGCTTCAACGTCCGATGAATACTTCACGATATGTCAGATTAGATTTTCAGTTTGTTTAGGCGAACTAGTCAATCGGCGCTACATATCATCCGTGGCAGCGAGCCCGAGCACTTTGCAATTCTTGTATTCAGGCTCAATACTGATAAAGACATCTCCCTGAGCTTTCTTGAACCACTCTTCCAATGCATTGTTACGCTTGTTACTGAGCACGATCTGCGCAAGTTTTTCATAGTCGTCATGCAGGTTGGCAGTATGAGGTTCTGACCTGCTTTTGTACCAGATGATACGCATGGCGCTGCTGCCATCTTCCAGACGATAAGAAACAGGATGGCTCAAATCGCCTACTTTCATGGTGTCAATTGCAAAATATAATGCAGGGTCCATCGATGCGTCAAGCGTAAGGCGGGCAAGTCCGGTACTGCGGTCAGATATCAATCCACCTGATTCGGCAGTTTCTTTATCATCAGAATTATCTAATGCTGCTTTTGCAAACTTCAGTGTATCTATTTGGATCAATGTGCGAAGGCTATCCAGGGAACGGATTGCGCGGCTCATATCGGTTCCTTTGTTGTAGTCAGGTCTTAACAAAATGTGTCTCGCATGGTATTCCGCCCCACGGGTTTCAACCAGTTTAATTAAGTGAAAACCGAATTGAGATTCAACGATATCGGACATTTCGCCCGGTTTCAATGCTAATGCAGCTCCCTCAAACTCAGGGACCATCGCACCTCTTTTCGCAAAATTAAGATCGCCGCCATTCTTCGCAGAACCTAAATCTTCCGAATAGATCTGAGCCAGATTAGCAAAATCTTCCCCTTTTTCGACACGCTGTTTGATTTCCAAAAGTTGTTGACGCAACTTATCCTTTTGCTCCCGGGTAACTTCTCCTTTTTTAACGATATGTCCGATCTCGACTTCAGACGGAATGTAAGGTAAGCTGTCTTTTGGGATCGAATTAAAAAATTTGCGGACCTCACTCGGAGTGATTTTTACATTTCCCGAAATGGTTTGCTGCATTTTCTCGACGATCTTCTGCTCTTTTACCTGGTTCCTGAGCTCTGCTTTGAGGTTATCTATGCTTTTCCCGTAAGCCTCCACGATGTTTTTCTCGGAACCGAAACGCTGGATCATGTAACCCATTTTCGCATCCAGTTCTCCGTCTACCTGCTTATCTTCTACTACCACCGAGTCAATTTCGGCTTTGGCCAAAAGCATTTTATTGATGATCAGAGATTCCAGAAGCTGGCATTTTTCAGGGGCTGTACGTCCCTCTGCCTTGTATTGGTTATACATTTCTTCCAGTTCCGAATTCAATATATAGTGGTTATCAACCCGTGCTATAATTTTATCCAGGCTCACTCCCTGCTGGCCCTGCCCCTTACCTGTCAGACAGCAGAACAGTGAAAACACTGCCACAAGCTGAACTGCAATCCATTTGTTCATTTTCATAAATTACTGAAACGAGTTTACTTACAAACTGCTAAAATACATCTAACGCTTAATTTTTTCTAATTCTGCCGTATTGACTTTTATCGGAAACTTCTGTTTGAGTCGCTCAACCCACTGCTTTTCCAATTCCTTCTGATAATCATTGATCACGCTCCCACGGGCTTCCGGGAAGGTCTTGCCCCTGGCTGGTTCAATTTTGCTCACATTCGCCCAGATGACCGCATTATTGTCGGACACGGTCTGTTCACCCGACTGCCATTTTATTTTGGTAAAAAGCGCATGATCTTTGGTGAAATAACGATCCTGAATAGTAACGGACGCATTACTTTCAGAATTATAAGCCTTTTCGATATCCCGTTTTGACTCGGTGAAAAACTGAAAACCAACTCTTCTGTTTCGTTCAGCCTCAGCCGATTGCCGGAACGAGCCGTAATCCTTTTCTATAATACGCAGAATCGGGATGTTTTGTGCCGTTAAATATTTCACTACGTTCCTGATCCGGTTTGCCGAGGTCATTTCCGATTCTTCTGAGGCCCGGTAACCAGCTATTTCAACCAGGTAATCCGGATTTTTTTTCATGATGATCAACAGGTCTGTCAACGCCTCCTGCTGGTCAGGTTCGATGTTTTCCGCATTCGCGTCGAATAAAATCTCCTTTGATTTACGCTCCAATTTGTATGGGGTAGTCGCGAGTGTTTTCCTGATCGCATTCACGGTTTGCGTGTCTTTTGCGGAAATAATCGTGGCCAGGGCGCGGTCGGGGTAGTTATAACGCTGTTTGTTGCGATCATAAAAGCGTTGTTGGCCCGTAGAATCAGAAAGCGACCGTTGCCAGACTTGTTCTTCCATCATTTGAGAAAGTAAGACACCATCGCTGATCTCTTTCATTAAACTCCGGAATTCAGGGTTTGTTTCTTCCAAATGATCCTTCTCATATTCAACAAGACTTTCTCCTAAAAAATCATTGTAGTACTTTTTAAAAATTACAGCCGGAGAAGCATCTTTTGACCTAGGCTGCTGCTTTCTTTTGACATAATTAAGAAAAGATAGCGCATCATATGGCCGCTGCTCAATCTTAAATAGAGTACTGCCAGACCAATCCGCAGATACAGCACGAATGTAATCCCACTTTCCGGTCCGTAAAGTGCTGTCGGCCAGAGTTGCTACCGCCTGCCATTGATCATCCAATTCCTGCACGGCATATTTTTCCCGCAAGCGTTTCACATTGGCTGTTTCGATCACCTTACCTCTGGAATCCGTCACCACCTTTTTTCTCAATGAAGGTGCCATATTGGCGAACGTTTCAATGCTTTTTCGGTCGACCAGCTTTATAATGTGCCAGCCGTACATCGTCAAAATCGGTTTTGAATAGGTGTTCATTCGGAGGCTGAAAGCAGTCTCTTCAATTTCCGGGACCATTTGGCCGATACCAAACATCGGGAGCAACCCTTTGTTCTTCTTCGATTGCTTGTCATCCGAGTAGCTTTCGACTACGTCCGCCCAATGTTCGCCATTTTGCAAATGTCCGTAAGCTTCGTCTATGCGTGCTTTCGCGGCCTGTTTTTGCGAGGCAGACGCCGTTGAATCCATGATCACCATTACGTGCGCAATCTGCACCATTCCCCGATTGGTCCGGCGATCTGTTACTTTGATCAAATGATAACCCGCTTTTGTGCGGACCGGCTGTGATATCTTTCCGACGGACAATGAGTACGCAGCAGTTTCGAGGGGATACAGTGTTTGAAATGCTGTAAAATAGCCGAGGTCACCTTTTGTTTTTTTAGCAGCCGGATCTTTGGAGAAACGAGCGGCCATATCACCAAAATCCGCCCCCTCTTCAAGCCTTCCCCGCAATGCAATCGCGGCACGGTGTGCTTCCAGTGTATCTTCCGGCGACGCGTCTTCCGACACCCCAACCAAAATGTGCGAAGCACGTACTTCCTGCTTTAACCGGTTATAGGCCTCATTCGTAAGCTTTTCAACAAGTACTTTATCGACTAAGTGGTTCTTTGCCAGCTGCGCACGGTATGAAGAGATTTCTTCCCGGTAATCCTGCGTCGTATCTTTCCCATCTTCCTTAGCCTGTAACACCTTGATTTTTAAATCCGTATATAAGGCAAGGTACTCTTCCGGGGTTAGTTCTTTCGTGGAGTCGGTTGCAAATTTGTTCTTGTTGTACGAATCCTGGTACTCTTCTAATGAGAATTTCTCAGTTCCGATTTCCAGCAACGGCGCGGTTTCCGTAACCACTTGTTTCGGCGGAGCGGCAGTTTTGCAGGAGTGAAATAACGATAGGGCAATCAGGTAAAAATATAAGGGTCTTTTAATCATATATCTGGATAATCGTAAGCATTTGCACGGTTCGGGCTGACTCTATTAACCGCAATGCCGTTCAAATATTGTAAAGCCAGCAAAGTTAGAGGCTTTCCGTTCATGACAAAAATTTAACTGCCGACCTGGGATCAGTTATCATTGTATTCCACACATCACAACTGTGTATGGCGAATTCACCACAGGGTTACTTGTAAAACTTTGTGACTATTTTTATTAAAAAAGTTTATTAACTGTTTTTAGCATTAAACGAGGATTTAGTATTTCCATAGGCCATAATCGCTTGATTTGAAGGTTTTCAGGCACAATTTTTTTGTCATTTCAGGCAAAGATTTAATACAAATATTATGGAAACTGCTTGGAGCAATGAGGACAGCGAATTCGTTCCGATGATCAGGGCTTTGTGGAACGAGCAGAAAAACCGCGAGCTACTGTATCTGGAAGCTCTGAAGAAAGATAGTATGGGCTCATTTCGTCGCATATTGAGCCAAGGCCATGTGAGTGCGGTCTTATTTCAAAAGGAGATCCGCTGGATTTATGATTACTTCAAATGTTTTTTGGATGATAAAGATTTGGCTGACAATCAAATAGCTTCCCGCTCTGCTTTGCAGGCACTGGAAAATCTCGAATGCAGAGAAGATGTTGCCGCTTGTCTGAAGAAAATCGAAGAAGCTACACTTCAGATTTACAAAACACTGCGCCTGTATACCGAACGCGAAAGTGAAGTCCGGCGGATCCTGGACGAACACCTGACCCGCATTTCAGAGTTCTACGAAGCATTATGCAAGGCGGAACACGGCACCCGCAAAAATATAGCTCTGACCGCCGCGGCCTGACGAGCGATTTTAAAGTTCATACAACTCGATCGGCAGATCATCCGGATCTGCAAAAAAAGTAAACTTCTTTCCCGTGAATTCGTCAGTACGAATTGGTTCGGGAAAGATTTTTTTTGCATTCAATTCGACAATCACATCTTCAATATTTTCTACCTGGAAAGCAATGTGCCTCAAACCGCAGGCCTCCGGTCGGGAAGGCCGTTTCGGTGGGTCCGGGAATGAAAACAGTTCAATACAATAATGTCCATTCAAAGAAAGGTCCAGTTTGTAAGACTGGCGCTCCTTTCTGAGTACTTCGCGATCAATCGTAAAGCCCAGGATTTCGGTATAAAACCTTTTCGATTTCTCGTAATCGGAACAAATAATCGCGATGTGATGGACTGCCCGCAGGTTCAGCATGTAAGAATCGTTAACTAATTACCGTTTTGTTAAGCAAACAAAGATCAGATCCTGATAAATAACTTCTTTGTATACATCCAATAAAGTATCCACCATTCAATTAATAGGATAACTGTTCCGCTCACGAGCGTTCTCACGCCTTCTCCGAAGATCAGGTCGTAATTCTGACTGATGTTGATGCGGAAAGACTCATCTATAAACCGGTCGATTGTGTGGGCTATGATGTAGGCAGCGATGGAGTTGGTACCGATTACGATGAGGGGGAAAAACCATGATCTTGCGTTTTTCACATCCACTACAAAATAAAATGCAGCCAGTAAAACAAAGCACCAGCCTCCACTGAAAAGCGTCCATGCAGGTGTCCATATCCGCTTCACGATGGGGTTAATACCACTGATATTCAATACAATGGCAAATGTGAACAAAACGGCGGCAGTGATCACAAACCTGCGGATCAGCCAGGAAGTTGATTGTGCGGATTTGAGCCATTGTCCAGCTATCAGTCCCAGTATCATAGTACCCAAGGTTGGAATAAAGCTCAATGTGCTGTATCCGCCGCCATTAAACAAAAATGGTTTTTCTCTCGGGAAAAGGTTCATAAACCAGCGATCGAATGCCCAGGCGAAATTTGTATTCTTATTCCAATGTGCGGCAAATCCTTTCAAATTATGCTCCCAGTCAGCAGTAGTACCGGTTTCTGACCAGTCGAAGTAAGGTCCCGGGATGGGGTAGAGTGCGAATGCAAGTGCATACGCAAATAATATTAAAATTAAAGCGCTCCATTGCACTCGCTCGGTTACAAGCGCAAGTCCAAATAAAATCGGATAGCCAAGCCCGATTTGCGACAAAGTATCTTCAAAAGTAAAGTTGGTTTGTGAGGCATGCATCGACCGCAGGAAAATTCCCAGCAAAACCAAAATCAGTGAACGCCTGAATGTATGCAGCCACATAACGCCGGTACTTTGCTGCTTGCTCGCCCGGCTCGCCATGGAATAGGGCAGGGCCACGCCTACAAGAAATGAAAAAGAAGGCTGGATGAGGTCGTGCAGTGAGCATCCTACCCATGGCACATGGCTTTGTTGGAAATCCAGAAAAGCCCAAAATGCACTTCCCGGAAAAGCTTCGGCGACTTCACTGAACTTCAGTACTTCTGCCATCATTAAAAACATGACAAAGCCCCGATAGGCGTCCACAGAAGATACGCGCTGAGGTGGAGGAATGGTTGTAAAATCTTTCAAATCTTTGTGGGTTAAAGTGGAGTGCATTGTCACAGCGGTTTCAGCTGACAGAGGTTTTGTAGAAAAGAAAAAACCCCGCTGGTTATACCCAACGAGGTTTTAAAGGACTTGCTTGATAGAATGGTCAGTTTTTAACACTCCCAACTACACGTGCCTCCTTAGACATTCATCTTTTTCAACTCCTTCACCGCATGGTCGGCTGCGCGGGCAGTCATGGCCATATAAGTAAGTGACGGGTTGACACAGGAAGCCGAAGTCATAAATGCGCCATCAGTCACATATACATTTTCTGCACCCCACACCTGGTTATTTTTGTTCAATACCGATGTTTTCGGGTCATTACCCATGCGGGCAGTTCCCATTTCATGTATCCCGATTCCCGGATGTTTAGACTCGTCGTTATATGGCTGCACATTTTTGAGTCCGGCAGCTTCCAGCATTTCGGCTGCATCGTTCATCATATCCTTACGCATTTTCGACTCGTTCTCGCCATAGGCCGCATCGAAAACCACGACTGGAAGTCCCCATTTGTCTTTTTTAGTTGGGTGTAATGTAAACCTGTTCTTCTCGTCAGGGATCATTTCTCCGAATCCACCCAGGTTCATCGACCATGCGCCTGGTTGTGTCAGGCTTTTCTTGAAATCGGCGCCAAAACCGTCCGTTCCTACGCCGCGGCCCCAGCTTTCGCGACTGGCTCCGCCCTGGTAACCGAAACCTCGGAGGTAGTCACGTTTATCAGTTCCCCAGTTTCTGTAGCGTGGTACATACACACCATTTGCGCGGCGGCCAAAGTAGTACTTATCTTCAAAACCGTCCACGTCGGCTCGTGCTCCCACTGCGAGGTGATGGTCCATGATGTTTCTTCCAAGCTGGTCGCTTTCATTGCCAAGTCCATTCGGGAATCTTTTGGATTTCGAATTCAACATAATGGATGCCGAAGCGATCGCAGATGCATTCAGGAAGATGATTTTGGCAAAATATTCTTTTGTTTCAAGCGTGTTCTGGTTGATCACGCGTACTCCGGTTACTTTGCCTGCTTTGTCATCGTAAATCACCTCGGTTACAATGGAATCCGGTATTAACGTAAGGTTTCCGGTTTTTTGCGCGGCCGGCAATGTAGCCGATTGCGTGCTGAAATAAGCTCCATACGGACATCCGCGCATACACATATTACGAAACTGGCAAGCTGCACGGCCAAGCTCAGTATGGAGGGCCAGCGGTTGGGTAAGGTGTGCAGCACGTCCCATAATAATGTGGCGGCCGGCAAATTTCTTCTCTACTTCCCCTTTTACATGTTTTTCAACACAGTTCATTTGCATTGGTGGAAGATAGTTCCCATCGGGAAGTACATCCAGGCCATCTTTTGCGCCACTGATACCTGCAAATTTCTCCACGTAGTCGTACCACGGGGCGATGTCAGCATAACGGATCGGCCAGTCAACGGAAATGCCGTCTTTTGCGTTTGCTTCAAAGTCCATCGGGTTTAGCCGGTAACTCTGGCGTCCCCAAAGTAACGAGCGGCCTCCAACGTGATATGCTCTGATCCAGTCAAACTTTCTGGTTTCTTCGTAAGGATTTTCCTTATCGTTCTCAAAAAGGTACCGGTGTTCTTCATTCGCGGTATAACCGGTACGCATTCCGGCCCAATATTCTTCTTTCGCAACAGTGGTAACTCTTCCTCTGTGTTCGAGCTCCCAGGGTGCGAGTGTTGCGGTTTTGTAATCGGTAATGTGTTTAATATCACGGCCTCTTTCGAGCATTACTACCTTCAAACCCTTTTCTGTGAGTTCTTTGGCAGCCCAGCCGCCGCTAATTCCAGAGCCTACTACGATGGCATCATAGGTGGCCTGTTTTGTTGCTTTAAGATTTAAATTCATGATGAATATTATCTGTTTTTTATAAGGCCCGACGGCCTTTTTAGATCTTTAATTACATTGCCCAGGCTTTCTGGCCGGGTTTTAGGTCAATACAGCCGTCATACCGACCGGGAACAGGAACGTAGTCAAGTGCCAGTGTAGCTCCTTGCTCTGAGGTGAAGTAACCAAGAAGGGTCAGTTCTTTCATAAGTCGGAAAAAAGGTACTCCCGCGTCTGTGTATTCTTTTCCAGCTTCGGTATACTTCTTCTTTTCTTCTCCGGCTTTGTCCATTTCTGCTTTGCTGGAAGCCTCCATTTCTTTCAGCAACGCTGTTTGCTGGTCTGGCGTAGCTTTCATGAAATCTTTCTTTTCCAACGCTTCCAGACCTTTGGTAAAGCTTTTTTGATCTTTTTCTGCGTAGCAGTCTTTCAGCATTTTTTCAATGAATTCACCGACTCCGGCTTCTTTCGCTCCGGGCGTATCTGTTTTCGGGATAATCATTTCGGCAACTTCTGAGACGAGTGCTTTGCGTTCTGAGGTAAAGGAAAAGCCGGCAGCCGAGGAACTTTCAGTTGTAGATTTACAACTTTCCAGAAAAGCCAGCATGGTAGGGGCCGATAATGTGCCGCCCATTAAAAGCGCCACCCGGCCAAGTGCATCACGTCTTTTCATATGATGTAATTGAAATACAGGTTAATGGTCAAAATATAATATTCCATTTGATAAATACAATTTAAACAACCCAGCTAATTTAAGAAATATTCTTTCGAACGGATTGTTAGAATAATTCTATATAAATAAATGGGGATCATTCAGCTGATTTACAGCAGGATGACGGCAATTAAAAATTCATTAAAGTCTGACAGCTGCGTCAGGAATTCAATAAGGGAATTGCAGAGAAAAACGGTTTAAAGTACCATTAAATTGCAGCCCCGGATGTCAGAATTATCGAAGCGTCCCATGACGTAAAATTGATTTTCTTCCCCTCCGAATCTGCCGAGATCCTGGGTTTCAATAAAGGAGCAACTGTCGAGATTTGCGAGATCGATGACATTGATACCACCTGTTTTGCTGCGTGTAAGGTTTTGATCAAAAACAGCAAACGGATCGTTGATGTCGCGTAGTAAAATGCGCATTGTATAGCCGGGAGTGAATAATCCCTTGCCGTGTGAGTAACCCTGCGAAAGCAGCTCCGTCATGCCATACTCGGAGTGAATGACGGGTACGGAAAATCCTTCGGTCAGGATATCGTGGACTTCTTCGCGTAATAGTTCTTTTCTTCGGCCTTTCATCCCGCCGGTATCCATCACCGTGAAGTTTGATAAATTCTGCAAAAAACGGAGGTCGTGATTACTTTCGGCCAGATCCAGCAATGCGAAGGTTACACCCAGCAGCAAAACCCCTTTTCCGTCCGGATTCTTGGACAGGTATTTCAGCCTTTCCAGCATTTCACCGGTATTATTGAGGTAAAATCCGGCATGTTCCGAGCCGCTTTTCTCAATAAAATGTTGCAGCATATACACCAGTGAAGAGTTGTTTCGTTCAAGGTATGATGGCAGCAATGCCAGGATATGAAAGCGGTCCAGATCTCCATAATTTAGTTTGAAAATACGATCGGAAACCTTCTTGTAAAGTGGGGCGTCGTAGAGGTGGTGGCGGCTGGTATTTTCTCCTGTGGTGCCGCTGCTTTGAAAGATAACATCGGCGCTGGCTGGTTCGCCGGTCGTGATCGTATGTGATTTGAAAAACTGGATCGGAAGGAACGGGATTTGAATTAAACGGCTGATTTGGTCTGGTTTAATGCCGAGAAACTTGACATACTGGCTGTAAACCGGATTGTAGGCTGCCTGATATTTGAAAATCTTTAATGCAAGATCTTCAAATTCCGAGGGGTTGAATCGTTCGATTCGGCTCCGTAATTCAGCCCTGGTTTCACTAATGGATTTATTGTTTTGAATTTCCAATCCTGTTACATTCGTAGAATAAAGTGCAAAGTTAAAAATTGAAGTAATATGAAACTGAAAGTTTCCCTGTTCCTGATGTTTGCTGTGGCGTTGACCGGTTGTGTGGATATACCTGACTTCGATGATGCCCCAAAAATATATTATAACGGCGTAGACCAGTTTACCGAAGTAAATGATTCGACGGGCAGAAAAATCCGGGAAAAAGTAATCATTACCATTGATTTTGAAGATGGTGACGGTGATCTGGGCGCATCAGACCTGGAACGTTCGGATTCCTCTTTTATCAGAAAATATGGTACCTGGGGCAATTATGAACTTATTACCGCAAGAAAAGGCGCGGGTGGTCAATGGACCGAGTCGGTTTTAGCAGAAGATCAATTCAAATGGATGCCCATTCTTAAACCCGATGGCAAACCAGGGCCGCTGAAAGGTAAGCTCGACCTGAACACCAGTTTTCTTTATGGCAACAGCACGATACCGATAACCGTCAAATTTAAAGTACGTATCCGCGACAGGAATTTGCATGTGAGTAATCAGATTGAGACAGACACGCTGCAAGTGCCAGGTTACCGTTAAACATCTGCATCGTCCGGTTTTTGAATGCTAATCGATTAACTTTTATGAAAATAGCTTTTCCATTTCTTGTGTTTTCGACCATAGCATTCTCCGGATGCTTTAACCCGCCTGATTTTAATTCGGTGCCGCGGATTGAATATGCTTCCATAGGCAAAGTTACGGAGATAGATCCCATCACTTCCGCTAAAACCGACAAAGTAACGATCACCATTACATTCGAAGACGGCGACGGCGATTTGGGAGCGAGTGCGGCAGAACTTGCCGACGAGAAATTCAGAAATTCCTACGGAGGTTCAGGTACTTACGAGCTTGTTACAGTGCGGAAGCAAGCCGACGGAAGTGAAAAGGAATACATTCTCAGTGAGGATAATGGGAAATGGATACCTCTTTTAAAAATAGACAATAATAAAGGCCCATTAAAGGGAAAACTCGACCTCAATATTCCCAAGCGTTACGCGAATACGATGGTGCCGGTGGAAGAGAAATACAAGATCAGGATCCGGGACAGAGCAATGCAATACAGCAATCAGGTAGAGACGGATTACATTACGATCCCTGGTTACCGCTGATTTTTGGTTTGATCCTCCATTTTTACTCAATAATATTGGCGGCCAACGTGATCCTGAACGTGGTGCCTTTCCCCACTTCGGAGCTTTTTACGAAGAGTTTTCCCGAATGGTAGTTTTCAATAATCCTTTTTGCGAGCGTTAATCCCAATCCCCAGCCACGTTTTTTTGTGCTGAAACCCGGATTGAAAATTTTATTCATATTAGCCTTCGTCATCCCTTTACCCGTATCCGAGATATCGATCCACAGTTCTTTTGTGTTGGGCGGGGCCTGTAAAGTCACATTAATCGATCCGATACCACCCATTGCGTCGACCGCATTTTTGCAGACGTTTTCAATCACCCATTCAAAGAGGTTTTTATTAATTAAAGCAGTCTGTTCAGCCGCCAGCTCATTATAAACCGTAAATTTCACTTTGGAAGAAACGCGTTTTTCGAGGTAACTGATGAAGTTGGTGACAATCTCAGCAACCGGTTCGTCCTTTAAAGTTGGAACCGAACCGATATTCGAAAACCGGGTGGTGATCATTTCCAACCGTATCACATCTTTCTCAATTTCTTCCGCAATCGACGGATCTATGGATGGATCGCTCCGAAAATATTCCACCCAGGCCATTAAGGAAGAAAGCGGTGTGCCGAGCTGGTGAGCGGTTTCTTTCGCCAATCCTACCCAAACCCGATTCTGTTCCGCTTTTCTTGCAGAGCTGAATGCAAGGTAGGCGAGATAACCGATCAGCAACATTACTGAGAGCTGTAAAAACGGGTAATAACGTAATTGGGTCAGCAAAAAGGAGTTACTGTAATAAATGTAGCCGGTACGTCCTTTTCCCAGCTCTACCGGGATGCGCGGATGTTCGAGCTTCATTACCTCCAACTTTTCCTGAATAATCCGTTCCTGTTCCCGCTTACTGGCGTTTTCAGGAAGTTCGATGTTCATCCATTGATTGGCCAGGTTATTTTCATCCACGTAAATGGCCGGGATCTGGTAAAAATTCACAGCATCCTGGATTACCTGGTATACGACATTAAAATTTTCATCGAATGGACTGTTGACCACATACCTCAGTCCCTCGGCATAAAGCTGCACTTCCCGTTCCTCCCGTTGTTCGAGCTCCTCCACCAGTTTGTCTGTATAAAAGAGCGAACCGATGCTGAGAATGAGCAGAATGATGCCAATAATGTATTTATAAAAACTCTTTTGATCGTAGGTGTCCACCAGCGAGCGGCGAAGCCGCTGGCTATTCAGAATGGCGGTTGGATGAAGACGGAAGCGCGGCTTTTTCTTGGAAGTTTCGCTAATCATTTAATTGCCAGGCAACCCTATGCCCGAAGTTTGCGTTATATGTTACAAATAACGTAAAATATTTATGCTTAGTCGGTTTTGCCTGATTTTAGGAATAACGGAGCAGATAATTTTACCCATATTATTTATATGTTTTCTAAATAAGTGAGCGGTCTTTCTTTCACTTTACTATTGAAATTTTGTGCCGTATTTTTGTGCATCGAATCAGACAAGTGATGTATAACCAGTTTAAATCAGTAAGTCTATCACATCGGAATGCTCCTCTAGTTATCAGGGAAAAGCTGGCATTGAATGAGGCGGAAGCGAAGGGCATTATGCTTCGTCTGAAAGATTTTTTCGATGTTACGGACGTGTTGGCTGTTTCTACATGCAACCGCACAGAAATATATTATTCCTCCCAATCAGATCTGAATGAGGAGATTATCAAGCTTTTATTGATTGAGAAAGGGATATCGGACATTGCTCCCTATACCACTTTTTTCGAGCGGTTTTCAGACGGCGAAAGTGCGGTTCAGCATCTGTTTGAAGTCGCAACCGGTTTGCAATCACAGGTTGTAGGCGATATGCAGATACCCAATCAGATCAAGCATGCCTATCAATGGTCGGCCGACCTGAATATGGCGGGGCCTTTCTTACACCGTTTGCTACATACCATTTTCTTCGCTAATAAACGCGTTGCCCAGGAGACATTCTTTCGGGATGGTGCCGCTTCGGTTTCCTATGCTGCGGTAGAGCTCCTGGAAGGCTTAATGCCGAATCCGAGAGTACTTGTTGTGGGTTTAGGAGAGATTGGCAAAGATGTTTGCCGGAATTTGCACCAGAAAGGCGGCATTGAGATCATATTAATGAATCGCACAAAAAGCATCGCTGACGAACTCGGCGCTGAGCTTGGATTGCGGGTTGCTGATTTCTCAGACATTGAGACAGAAATATCGAATGCAGACATCATCGTTTCATCGATCAAACGCGACGAACCATTTTTTACAAAAGAAATGATGGTACGGCTGCGTGGAATGTCTTTCAAATACTTTATTGACCTTTCGGTTCCCCGTAGCGTCTCACCGGAAGTGGAGGAGATCCCGGGGGTTATGTTATATACTATTGATTCCATCCGTTCCAAAGCAGATGAGGCGCTGAATCGCAGATTAGGGGCTGTGCCACACGTTCGGGATATCATTGAAGAGGCAGTGATCGAATTCAACGACTGGTCTAGAGAAATGGTTGTTTCTCCAACGATCCAAAAGTTGAAAGGCGCTCTGGAACAAATCCGAAAAGAAGAACTAACCCGTTTTACTAAAAATCTGAGCGATTCTGAGTTGGAGAAAGTAGAACGCATTACTTCCAGCATGATGCAAAAGATCCTCAAACTTCCCGTTCTTCAATTAAAGGCGGCGTGCAAGAGAGGTGAAGCCGAGACGCTGATCGACGTGTTGAATGACCTGTTCAACCTGGACAAAGAAAAAGCAAATCATTAATTCCGAATAAGAAATAGTACAACGGCTGGAAGATAGTTTCAGCCGTTTTTTTATGCTTTAGACAAAAAAGAGAGGGTGACGTTTGGTCACCCTCTCTATGTACTACCTTACCCTCCACAATAATTAATTGTATCTTCTTACATCGTCTTTACAATGAATGGGCCGGCGATTGCGAGCACTTCTTCCATGGTCAATGGCTCATCGAAAGATTCTGTAACGTTGTCTTTTGAAATGGATCCGATTCCTGCGATCATCGCTGCATCTATCCCCAGATGAACTGTATTTGATTCAGGAATCATACCTTCATAAACTGCTGGTGGAAAACCTTTGGCTTGTGTGATCCAGCCTTTCATCATCGGATCATTGTTCATTTGACCGATAATTCTTCTTACCAGCGAAGCGTGACGCGCCTCAACGGAATGCACCTGCAATGCATATTCAAGAATTTGAGGAGCCGAGATTAAATTACCAGCCTGGCCTTTATAGGCGCGTACACCGGTATCTTCCAATGCCGCGGATACCGCTATGAATGTTTTGAAGTTTGTCCAGATGTCGGCAAACTGACCTCCATAAGTAAAATCAAAAGTCGGACGTTTTACTGCTGCGCTGCCAAGAGCTGCTTTCAAAAATTCCACGTGCTGGTTCTCGTGCTTTTCAATTTGAGAAAAAACAAGCGAATATTTGGCAGGAATAAGTGTATTTAACCTGTTTGCCTGGAAGTAAAAAGTTTCTTCCAGATATTCAAGAGTTAAGGCGAAATTAAGGACGTCAGCTACGGTTGGCGTTGCACCGTACGCTTTGTTTACAATTGAAGCGAATACAGTTGGTACTGCCGCCGCTGCAAGGCTGCTGCCCACGCGGTTCATAAACATACGGCGGGTAGAATGCGCGAGGCGTCCTGCTGCGTCACCGTCAACTTTTTCAATGCTGTTTAATATCTTAAAAATATCCATGTCTTTAGTTTGTTGAATTAGTGTGGCAGATTTTTTCCACTGATTTTGTCCATGATAAATGGCGCAACCCCACCCAGAATAACCGATGGAGAATAGGCGTGTTCCAGACCGTTGTTGTCAATCTGGCCATTCGCAAATTCCAAAGCATTAGGATTGATAAGATCGGCAATCGCTGATGCGTGTCTTGCTTCAACAGAAACGATCTTACCAGCAACTAAAAGATACTTCACATCCTGGATCAGCTTTCCGGCGCCATTGTAAGCTGCTACACCTGTATCCTCAAACAATTTGGCAGCTCCAAGAACACTGTCGCGGCTTTGAAAATCGATTGCTGAGAAATTAGGGGTCAAACCTTTAATCGCAGCTCCTGCCAATGCAGTTTTGAAAAACTCTCTGTGAACGATTTCGTGATTGCGGATATCGGTAAGGATCCATTTTTCCATATCCGTCATGTTCAGATAAGGAGTGGTCAGGACCTGAATGTAAAATGCTGCTTCAAGTTGTTCCAAAGCATAGGCATAATTCAGGATACCAATGTCTCCGGAACCCAGATCGACAGTGTCGTCCGACATCAGATCCTGTTCTGTACAAGCCCCCAGGATGAATGCACCTGTGGTCGCTGCCACACCTGCGGATCTTAAAAAATAGCGTCTGTTCACTTTCGATAGCATCTCCCTATCGGACGGATCAGAAAATAGCGTTAAGGTTTTTTTCATAATAGTTTGTTTTAGATTGTGTGTAAATGAACCTTATGAAGAAGTGCATTCACGAAGACTTACGGCCTTTATTTCATCTTGGATTGCATGGCATTGAAATAATTTTGTAAGTAGCCGGCAAGTCCAATATTCATTTTGTATTAATCCTATAATAAGAAATTATTTAGGGCTTAAAGACTGTGTTATTCGAATATTGAGTACTGAAAAATATTTTTATTTAATTCGAAAAATCGTCAGAATTGGTACTGAAACAAAAAAAGAGCGACACGTCATTGACGCGCCGCCGGGTATTTTAGTCTGTTGATGATTATAATCCGGAGCCCAATGCAAAGCCTTTAACTGAACCTGCAAAGTCTGATATTTTCATTGCTGCACCAGAAGTGAGGTTGATGGTGTACAACCCTGTGCTACCACCCACGGTAAGAAGCGTATATGCAGTTCCAGTGGCGTTGCCGATGTCAAAGCCATTTGCCGCATCGAAATCAACACCCAATGCACCCATTTTCTCGAGTCCGCCGTTGTTTGGCGGATTTTGTTTGAACAATGTGTTCGACTCGCTGTCCAGATCGTAAAGTACGGTGGCCGCGGTACCTGCAAAACTGTTTGTATATGCCGCACCATTCACTACCGGGGTTCCTGGGCCTGGAATCAGATTGAGGGCTCCGTCGACGATCGTGATACCATTAGCAACGTTAATACGCAGGTTTTGCCCGGTATTGGTAACCACGCGTAACCTGTCTGAGACCGGGTTGAAATCCACTCCAAAGCTGGTACCTGTAACTTTAAAGGTAGGATCGTCCATATTTCGCAATTCGACGAGGAACCTGGACACTCCACTTCCAAGATCAACCGTATAGAGCCTGGTATCCGACCCGAATGCATACAACCGGCCGTCCGCCGGGCGAATGTCAATTCCTTCGATCGTAACGCCCGTCGGAAGTCCTGTAATCATCTTCTCCACACGTGTCCCGGAAACATTCATAGGATTGAAAATGATCAGCTTATTGCTTGCATCCACAGCGTATGCTACCGGATTGGTCGGTATTGCAATACCCGTAATCTTACCCGAGGGAAGTGTTCCTAGCGATGTCAACGAACCATTTGAAAGGTTCACTTCGACCAGGTTCCACATGCCGCCACTCAGAACTGACGCGATCGCCATGCCTGAGCCAGCTGCAATGTCAAATCCGCCAACGGCGCTGACATCCATGCCCAAAACGCCAACTTCCTGCAAAACGCCGTCGTTAGGTGGTGTCTGGAGATATAGTTTATCGGTCCCCGGATCAATATCATAAAGCTGGGTGGTGGTTGCACCCGAAAAGTTGTTCGTGTAAGCTGCTGCGCCGACCATTACATTGGTGTATCCTTTCAGATAGCCGTCCACGGCGACGATTGCCCCGGTTTCGGGATGTAAGCGATAGTTCTGTGAGGTATTGGAAACGAGCCGGATCTTGTCTACAGTCGGGTTGAAATCGAAACCTACCACTTCCGGACCTGAAATGCCCGGGTTGAATGGAACCGGACTGATGATCGTCGCGCGGCCGGGAGCCATATCCGACCTCAGATTGATCGTGTAAAGGTGATTTTTATTTCCTACTGCATAAAGCTGACCTGTTGCCGGACGAAAATCGATTCCCAGCAATTTCTCATTTGGTTCAAGTCCGGAAATAGTAAGTGTGCGGATAGGTGTGCCCGGGCTTTGTACATTTAATTCGTAAATCGTGTTATTGTCGGTTAATGCATAAAAAACCTGACTGGCATCGGAGCGGAGCGAGCTATTTTGTTGCTCACTGGCTGCTGACTGCTTTTCAATCTGATTTTCTTCTTGACAAGACTGTGTTAGCAAAGCCAGTGCAAATACGAGGGAGCATTTTAGGCTGGTTCCCACGAGTGTAGATTTTTTCATAACCTTAGGATTTGAGTTGAGATGTTTAGTAACATCCCAGATACGTACAAATCGTAGGTTTAGATCAAGGCTTTTAATATATTTTTAATCTGAAAAACACGCTTTTTAATCTGTATTTAATGGAGCGAATGCCGGAGATTATGACTGATTCCTACTTTTTCCCCGATCGTTTAATGGGTCGGCCGTACTTTTGCATTTTCTCTTTTGCGTGATCGCGACGCACATTAACCTTTTGATTTTTAGCGATCTTTTCATGAAATGCAGCTCCAACCGATTCACGTTTAGGGAGTTTGACATCAATGCTTTTCATAAAGATCTTCGGTTCTTCGTCCGGGGTAAGGATCTCTGAAATTTTCAGGGTTTCGGGAAGGGGCAGTACCGGAATTTTGTAGTCCATCAATTCTTCGATCTGATCCTGAAATTCCTTTTCTTTTTCTGTAATAAAAGAAATGGCGATGCCTTTCCGGTCAGCGCGTCCCGTTCTGCCGATACGGTGAATGTAATTTTCAGGCGTTTCGGGCAGGTCAAAATTAATGACGTGCGAAACTTCGGCAACGTCGAGGCCGCGCGCAATAATGTCGGTCGCGATTAGTATGCGGTATGTTCCGTCGTGAAATTGCCGGATTGTATTGAAACGGTGATTTTGTTCCTTGTTTGAATGGATTACGCCGATCTTGTTCAAAAAACCAAGTTCGAGCTGGCCATATAACTGATCGGCGAGCTTTTTGGTAGCCACAAAAATCAGCACTTTATTCATGTCCCCATTTTGCTCCATTAAAAAGTCGATGAGGTTCACTTTTGTGTAGAAATTGGGCACGTAATAGGCTTGTTGCTCAATATTTTCAAGCGGCGTACCTACTGGCGCAGCCTCTACCCGAACGGGATTATTGAAATATTCTCCCATCAAAGCTTCAACTTCCTGGGTTAATGTCGCCGAGAAAAGCAGATTCTGGCGTTTTTGCGGAAGCAAGTCCAAGATATTTTTGAGCTGGGTACGAAATCCCAGGTTCAACATTTCATCTACCTCATCGATCACCAGTTTTTTAATGGCTTTGGTTTTCAATGAGCCATTTAAAGCAAGGTCAACAAGCCTTCCCGGAGTGGCTACCACCACGTCGGCACCCATTTTAAGTTCAGCCATTTGCACTTTAATGTTCCCGCCGCCATAAACGCCGACAACCTGCAGAGTAAGATACGTACTTAACTTTCTGACTTCTTCAACCACCTGCACCACCAATTCACGAGTGGGAACGAGGATGAGCAACTGAGGTAACCGGTCTTTTGAGAATTCCAACAGGCGCAGGGTTGGCAACAGGTAGGCAAATGTTTTTCCGGTACCCGTCTGCGCAATCCCACAGACATCTTTTCCGGACATCATAATGGAAAAAACCTTTTCCTGGATTGTTGTGGGTGTTTTATAACCACCTTCTTCAAGCGCTCTGAGCAGGGGTTTGGTAAGATTTAGTTCTTCAAAAGTCATAACCATTTCAAAAATGAACTACAAAGTTACTCCTTCTGGCGCAGTAAAAGAATGAATGGGTGTAGATCCTGCGGCAAGGCCTGCATTTGGCACGATAGGTACTTAAACAAAGAAGGGCATTCCGTACTGGATGCCCTTCCGATTCATATTGAATAGTGTGTCGACTTAAACCGTGCGTCAACGTGCGCGAAAACGCCCCGTGTTTTTATTATAGGTACCGAGCGGAAAACTAACTCCTGCATTGATCCCCCAATTGTTATTTTTAATGTTTATTGGTTCAATGCGTGTGACATCCAGCAGTCCCAGACCGTACCGAGCATCAAAGTTGAGCCAAATCTTATCGGATACTTCAATGTTAACACCCGCGCCAAATGTGAGGCCAAGGTCAAAAGGACTGTAAACGCGATTGTTCGAGTCGCCATTGATGTTGTTACCACTTTTATCCCGTGCTCCAACCAGGAAGTTTAGATTTGGCCCCAGAAAAATCTTGGGACGAACACTTTGTCCATACTGTCCAAAGAAAAAAGTAGCGAGTAACGGAGCCTGGATGTAATTGAGATTGACTTCGTTTGATTTGTTGTTGACCTGCGCACCAAGTTGTGTGAAAAGCAATTGCCCGCTGAAACCAAAGCCCGATTTCGAGCTGTAATTGTAAAAACCACCGATGGTTAATCCTGGTTTCCAGTTTGTGTTGGCTACATCTCCCCGGAAGTTTGCGATCGATACTCCGACCATCGGACCAATGGAGACATTTTCCTGTGCATGTGCCCGCGATATACTTAATGAGACCGCAAGTAGCAAAAAAATACAATTTTTCATTTGAGTAGATTTGGATATATGAAAACCCAAACGAATAAAAAATATGCCAGCTGCTGATCTTAGGTCAAGTTTTCTGAATAATACGGTATTTTGAAATCCTACGAGCGTATTTATATATTCCTATTCGAGATTTTGGAATAAGCTTCGTGGATTTTCGTCCCCAATTGTATACGTTTGCCGCAAGCTGACTTATTTGCCAAGTCTTTGTAAAATGTAAAAAAGGGGGGCGCCGCCCAAAAACAGTGCCCAGCCAATAACGGCCGCATAAGGATCTGTTACGATCACATTCACAGCGATCGCTAAAAGGAATAGCACAAACAATGCCGGAAGAAAAGGGTAGCCCGCGATTTTGAAACCGGTGTGCGTGTCATTTTTTGCGGCTTGTTTACGAAAAACGAATAACGTCGCGGCTGCGCTGGCGAGGGCTATACTATCTACCGACATCACGTAATTGACGATCTGTTCGAACGTATCCAGCGCCCAAAGTGACAGTAATGTGGTAACGATCAGAAATGTCAGCGCAAATTCCTGCACCTGGGTTTTGGCGTTTACTTTCTTGAAAATCTGAGGAAGGATCCGGTCGTCGGCCAGCGCATAGTATACCCTCGGAAGCGAAAGCATGGTCGCGTTTATGAACCCGAGTACCGAAAGAAATATGGCGAGCGAAAAGAAAATCTCACCCCATGGCCCGAACAAAACACGTGCGACATCCGCAGCGATGAGACTTGAATGACTTAATGCTTCAAAACCCAGTACATGATAATAGGTGTAGTTCAGGGCAAGATAAAGTCCCAGAACCAGGAACATTCCCAGGAAAATGCCTCGCGGCGTGTTGAGGACAGGATCTTTTATGTCTGCCCCGAAATTGAGAACCTGCTGATATCCCCCGAATGTATAGAAAACTGCAATCAGGCTCGCTCCGAATGCGGTAAACCAGTTTGCATTAGCAGGCATTGTTTCAGTCACCGATTGGCTTCCCGGCCCATCTGAATAAAATATCCCCGTGCAGAGCGCGAGCATCATGAGTATTTTCAAACTGCTGAGAATGTTCTGCGTTCGCGATCCGGACTTGATCCCCAGCATGTTGACCACATAAAAAAAGAGCAGCGTAACGATGGCGGTACCCCGGATGCCGATCGGGCCGTGGGCAAAAGCAGGCAGTAGCGGATTAACGTACTCCGAACCGATGAGGGCGACGCCAGCCATTCCGGCACCATAAGTAAGGACGATCACCCAGTTGATCATGAATGCATAAAGCGGGTGAAATGCGGTGGAGATTAATTTGTAAAAACCACCTGGGAAATGGTGCCGGCTTCCGATTTCGGCGAAAAAGAAGGCTCCTATCAAACTCACAACCCCACCTGCAATCCAGGCAGAGAAGAAGATCTCGGGACTTCCGGCTTGTTTCGCCACAATCGCGGGTGTCCTGAAAATACCTATTCCAATGACGAGACTTATGACGATCATGCCCAGATCAAACGGGCCGATTTGAGGACGGATTTTATCAGGATCTGGGGACATTCAGGCAGGATTATATTTCTCCAATATAAGGTTTACAGGTTTAATTCCTGGTAAGAAATCAAAATAATGGCGATTACTGCCAACACGAGCCCCCATTTGTTGTATTTGTTCAAACGCTCGCGGTAAATGGTGAAAGCTGCAAAAGAAGAAACCAGCATGGTGAGAATGTTGTAGATCGGAAAAACGTAAGCCGCGCTGTTTCCGAAAGATCCGAGAGCCAGCAGGAGAAAGTAAAGTGACAAAAAGTTCGGAACTCCGAGAATGAACCCGCCTATGACACTTCTGAGTTTCAGTTTGTCGCCGGTTACTATGATCCTGTAAACCAGCAATGCAGTGCCTATGATCACGGCGCCAGTGCATGCAATGATCATAAAAACGGTCGTTTGTCCGGGCAGGTAGTACTTGACCGACAGGTAGTTGATCAATGTATTATTGGTGCCGCTGGCGAAAAACGTGAGAACCGGCAGTATCCATAATGTAGAGGAAATCTGCATATCTTTCTTCGTGGTATCGGTCTCGTTTTTTGCTGATTTCTGGATTGCCCCCAAAGCCAGCGCAACGAGCGCGAGAACAAGCCCGGCGTAGTTAATGGCTGTGAAATCCTTGTTGTTGTTTTTAAACACAAACAAACCGAACAGAACCGGGACAACGAGTGACATATTTCCCGCGAGCGAGGTGGCAGTGACGCTCACTTTCTGAGCGGTGAGCCCAATCAACATAAATGCAGTGACGAACATCGCACCCAGAGCGAGTGTCAGAATTGTGCCTTCCGAACTCCATTTCACTTCTTTAAACACACTCAACTCCGGTGTAAGAAGTAAGCCGGTGATCACACAGGCGTAGTAATTAAAAACGACCGCATGGAACGAGTCAACCTGATAACGCGGGTAAGCCCGCATGATCAGGTAAAGTGCTACGGTGAACAGGACTGCCAGGAGGAAAAAAAGCATGTCCGCCTATTGTTTGTTCAGGATTTCTTCGATCACGCGGGGATAATGTGCGTGTTCCAGCGCGTGGATTTTTTTCTCAAGATCTCCGACGGTATCCGTCGGCTGAATGTCGCAGGTAGCCTGAAAAATGATGTTTCCTTCGTCATAATGCTCATTCACAAAATGAATGGTAATGCCCGACTGCAACTCTTTCGCATTGATAACCGCCTCGTGGACAAACTGCCCATACATGCCTTTTCCGCCGAATTTTGGCAAAAGGGCAGGGTGGATATTAACCATTTTATTCGGATAGGCTTTCACGAGACTTGGCGGGACCAGAAGCATGAAGCCCGCCAGCACCACGAGGTCAATTCCTTCATTCTGTAAGATCTGCTGTATTTTCCCGGTATGATAAAATGTCTTTTGGTCGAAGAAAACCACCGGTATCTGTAGTCGGCAGGCTCGTTTGATTACGCCCGCCATCGGATTGTTAGTAAAAATGAGCGAAACTTCTATATCACTCCTTTGGGCAAAATATTCACATATTACTTCAGCATTTGACCCGGAACCGGATGCAAAAATGGCAAGACGTTTCATTAGATTTTTTTAAAATTATATCGATGAGATTAAGCTTTCAGGTATGGTTCAGTAGATCTTACTGAGCTCCGAATACCCCATTAATTTACCTTTGCGGTAAGTTTCAGTTTTTAGATCCCAGATCAGCCCCGGGGCGCGGTAAGAGACGGTTTGCATATCCATTTTAACCGGAAATCCCATGACCATTTCCATATTCATGTCCGATTTGAGTTTGTAAGCATCATAACTCCCGGCAGGAATAGTTAGTTTCTCCTGGCCGACCACCTCCCGGTTTTTGATTTTCATGTTAAAGTTAATGGCCATCGGCCCCGATTTACCTTCGCCTTTTACGGAGGCGTCTTTCAGCTTTTCACCTACCGTTAATTTGGTGGGATATTCGATGTTATCGTACGTGAATTTCATGTCCATATCCTTAAATGATTTGAGCTGTTCCTCGCTGATCAGCGAGCTGGCGTCGAGCAGGAGCGTGTTGCCCGTACATTTCATTTGATAGGTGTTTTTCAGTTCGGACTTCCCTTTGGCGCTGAAAGATTCCATTTCAATACTGAAAACAGTACTCGGACCTTCGGAGGTAATCTTGGAAATTTTGTAGGTAAGCTTTCCGGCGGGTTTACCTTTTGCATCGTAATTATTCATTTCAAATCCGGAGCCTTCTTTCAAATTAAACCCGATACACTCCTGGGCAAATGTCGGAAAACTGACCGTGAGTAAGCAAAAAATGCTCCATAAAAAGTGCTTTTTCATCGTGTTTATGACTGTTAATGACCGTGTAAATGCGGAGCGTAAAGATACTTTTTCCGCTGACTTTTGAAACACCTCGGTCACTATATTGATTTAAAGGAAAGAAAGTATCAGGCCCAGATCATTGTAAGCAGTCCGAGCAACATCACGATTTTACATAAGTCGCTGATTTGCTTGAAGTCACGTCGGGTGTCAGCCCGCGATAGCCGGTAAATAAGAAATGAAATCGGGATAAGCAATAAGATAAACAAGACGACCAGAACGCCGTTGTCGAGAGCGTGGGCAAGAATAAAAAGGCTTAAGACAAAGAAAAAGAGAATTACGTAGAGAAAATTCTTGGTGGAACGTATGCCCCAGATAATCGGTAACGTTCGGCAGCCATGCGCCTCGTCGCCGCGGATATCCTCCATGTCTTTCACGATCTCACGGATTAGCGAAATGTAAAAGGAAAAAACCGCGTAAATAAAAACGAGGTGCCGGTTCGCGGGGTAATGCACGGTCAGGATCAGTAGGGTTAAACCTGTAAGCAGGGAAACGATAAAGTTACCGATGAACGGTAGACGCTTGAAACGCTCGGAATAAAACCAGAGAAGCGTGATCGAAAAAACATTGATGACGAAAATGTACGGGCTTACCACGAGACCAAGTACTGCCCCCATCACATTCAAAACCTGGTGTGCACCGATGGCCCAGCGCCTTTTGAGATAGCGTCCGACTACCACCCGTTCCGGCTTGTTGACGATGTCGATCTTTACATCAAAATAATCATTGATAATGTAACCGGCGGCTGCAATGCAAACGGTTGATAATGAAAGAACAAGCATATCAACATTGCCTAGTATGCTTTTCCAGTCCTCTCTGGGGCCAATGAGCAGAATCCGGGTGAGGTACTGCGTCAGGACCACAATAATCAGGTTGGTCATACGGACCAAACGGGCGCTTCCCGCGACATAATCCCATAATCTTATTTTTGGCCTGGCGGTCACATTCATTTTTGGTTAACTAGAAAAGAAGGTTTGGTATAAAAATATTCATTTTAAACCATTAACGACAATTCTTCACTTCTTTATCCACTTTTGGGATAAAAAACAGCCAAATGTTGTTAGCTCTTAAAAATCTGTATTTCCGGACGGATGTAATTGACCGGAACTCCATCATTGTACTGAAATTATGAAAATTGGGATCGTATGCTATCCAACCTTCGGCGGGAGCGGTGTGGTAGCTACTGAACTTGGAAAGGCACTTGCAAAAGCAGGCCACCAGGTTCATTTTATAACTTATTCGCAACCTCCTCGTCTCGATTTTTTTAACGAAAATCTTTATTATCACGAAGTAAATATACCTGCCTACCCTTTATTTCAATATCCGCCTTACGAATCTGCACTTTCGAGTGAAATGGTACATGTGGTGGCAAGTGCAGGGCTGGACCTTCTGCATGTACATTATGCGATTCCACACGCATCGTCGGCATATTTGGCAAAACAGATATTGGCGGCACAGGGCATTCATATTCCGGTTATCACCACCCTGCACGGGACGGACATTACGCTGGTTGGAAAAGATGCTTCATATGAACCAGTTGTGACATTTAGTATCAATCAGTCCGATGGCATTACAGCCGTTTCTGAATCGCTGAAAAAAGATACGTATAGCCATTTCAAAGTAACAAAAGACATTGAGGTTATCCCGAATTTTATTGACCTTGACCGTTTTAACAGGCAGAAAAAAGACCATTTCAAACTGGCTATCTGCCCGAATAATGAAAAACTCGTGGTGCATACTTCCAATTTCAGGAAAGTAAAACGCATTGACGATGTGATCATGATCTTCGAGAAACTGCGTAAGTTGCTGCCCAGCAAGTTGTTACTGGTTGGTGATGGTCCTGACCGTGCGCGGATCGAACGTCTTTGTAAAGATCTGGATATGCTTTCGGATGTTCGGTTTTTGGGTAAGCTGGATGCGATTGAGGAAGTACTTTCTGTTGCAGATTTGTTTTTAATGCCTTCTGAATCAGAGAGTTTTGGTTTGGCTGCATTGGAGGCGCTGGCTTGCGAAGTTCCTTTGATCACTTCAAATGCAGGTGGTTTGCCTGAGCTGAACCTGCATGGCGTAACCGGATTTTTGAGCGATGTGGGGGATGTGGAGGATATGGTAAAACATGCGGCATTCATCCTGCATGACGATAATCTGCCTACGTTTAAAGCAAATGCACTGGCCCGCGCAAAAGAATTTGATGTTGCAAAAATCCTTCCGCATTACGAAGCCTATTACGAGCGTGTGGTTGAAAACAGCAGGGTAATTGAGATTTAGGGATGGTATTTGGGTAAAATCCTTCCATAAACGGATGCAACCATTCGCCCCGCTGATTTAATCGGTCGTTTGGATTTTAGTCAATTCGTGTGTTATTTTAGCTAGGTTTACGTTATACAGAGAAGTAAAAAAACCTTTGAACATGAAACTGTTATTTAACATACTCATCATATTCCTGCTTCTGATTGCATTTGTACCGTATTTCAGAAGATTCATTTTCCATTTGCTTGTAGGACGCCAGCTTATTAAACAACAAGAAAAGGCATATCGCGCCCAGCAGCAAGCCCAGCAGGCCAGAACGAAAGGCGGCGTGCGGGTGGAAAACGTTCCGCCCGATGCAAACCAGTCTACCCGTTTTCGTGGGGGCGAATATGTGGATTACGAAGAAGTGAAGTAATTATAAGTCTGAAATATATCCGATATGCCGGCGTCACCTCGATGCCGGCTTTTTTGTTGTCAAAAATCTCCATTTGGGCACAGTTTCAAGTTTAAGAGGCTTTTTTACGTAAATTACAATCTCAAAATCTTCTGTTATAATGGTTGAACTGCAACAAGCCTCTGTACAATCGGAATTTTTCAGTCAGATCAGGGCGGGTATCCCGGCCAATCTTTCGTTTGTAGATGAAGTTGCAGAGGTTTTGGGCATCAGCAACGACAGTGCCTACCGGCGGATACGTGGCGAAAAGGCGATCAGCTTTGACGAAATTGCTAAACTCAGCAGGCACTTCACAGTTTCCGTGGATGCATTACTGAATGTGAAAGCAGACTCGTATATTTTCAAGGGAAAGCTGGCGAATACGCAGGACCATATTTTGGACAAATGGCTCGAAAATGTCCTGAGCCAATTTGAGTTCATGCGGAATAGTGACAACTGTAAACTTTACTATCTCGCCAAAGATCTGCCACTACCGCACTTTTTTCACATTCCCGAACTTGCTGCATTCAAGTTTTTCTTTTGGCAAAAATCCATTCTTCAGTATGATGAACTGCGTGGATCGCGGTTTGAAATCGGTGAGGTCGATCAGTCTTGTCGAAAGCTTTCGGAACAGATTGTAAATGCATATAACCAGGTCCCGACCGTGGAAGTATGGAATGCGGAGAGTATCAACAGCACCATCCGGCAAATCGAATTTTATCGGGATTCGGGAATGTTTGGTTCGAAAAGCGAGGTTTTGGTCATGTGGGAAATCTTAATGGACCTGGTGAACCATCTGGAAAAACAAGCTGAAAATGGCGTGAAACTGGCTTATGCGGCTGGATCAGAAGTTAGCGCGGCTTCTTATGAGATGTTCAATAATGAGCTCATTCTCGGCAACAACACGGCTTTGGCAGATTTCGGGGCGTTCAGGTTAACTTTCCTGAATCATTCGGTTATTAACTACATTTCCACGCAAGACCCGACATTTAACGATTACATGCTTTCGGGAATTAAAAACATGATCCGGAAATCGGAGCAGCTGAACAGTGTGAATGAAAAAGGAAGGTTGAATTTCTTCAATAAAATTCGCTCAAAAATTACGAGAGCGAGAAATACACGGTAACTTATCGGCTTGATCGGGCATCATCCAGCTTTTTTTTCAAGCTGTTAAAAAAGATCCGCCGATCCTTTTCGCCAGCCCAGCTTACGGGTGTCGACCGCGCAATAATGGTTTTGATGTTTCTAAATGTGTAGTTGCAAAACAGCTGATCGGAGGTTGTCATGTAGTTGATAAAACTGTGATTCAGGAATGTGATTTTTGCATCGCCCAAGTCCGCCAGAATCGTGTCTTCCCCGATAAATAGTTCATTATTATACAGGTTATATCCCGCCGCGTCTTTTTCAGGTTTTTCTCCAAACTTGTATTTAATCCCAATTTCAGCCTGATGCTCAAGATGGTTTATCATCGTTTCCAATGTATCAAAAAGCACGAACCGGTCTTTTTCTGATGCAAATTGTCCGGTGTAATGGTAAAACTGAATTTGCTTGATAATGCTGTTAAAACTTTCAGAACTCCATATTTCGGTACTTGCGATCGTGTTATACGCATTCACGATCTGGTTCGAAAGTGCGTTGACGGCCAAATCCTGATCTGCGGTTGAGAATTTGGAGCCGCGTGCGTGGGTTCGTGGAGCAAGGTATTTTTTTCGAAAAAAATCCTTAAATGCTGCCAACACAGGGAATTGAAGCGGATAGATAAACGGAACGTCTTTTGCAATGTAGTAAACGTGCACATCCGACTGTTTTTTGATGGATTGCGTCATCTGGTTCAATTGCGCAAGCCATTGCTCGATATCATAATTACTTTCATCCAGCAAATCCCCATTGAACAGAAACGACTTGCCCGATGGATTTAGCAACCGGTCGAGTGAGAGATTGTAATGCACGGACAACTTCTGTAATTCCTCGAGTGAAATGGGCTTTTCTCCCCGGATCCGGCGGTATGCGCTATCGGGGCTTATTTCCAGTAAGGCAGCAACAGAATCCGCCAGCGAAATGTGTTTTGGGGTTTTCTCACGAATCTCCTGAAAAAGTAAGATCTGAATTTTTTCAGTATCCATAAGTTTTGCGATCAGAGCAGGGTATCGATTTTATTGAAAGTTACTTGAAAGTAAACATTTAGCTGCGGTTTTCCCCGAAGGCGCCGTGCATTGTGCAAAATATGCCAGCTTCTTTCTTGATTTCCGCAAAATCTGCCTGGAAACTGCAATCCGTTAATTCTGACCAGCATTTTGTTAAAACTACATTTGATTTGTTCAGATACGCCATTCGCTTCTGAATGGGGGACAACCGAAAACCCGGGTAGAGTAGGTTCAGCGTTCAAATCAGACAGGATGAAAGGATTGCATTTTTTAAACAGCGAGTTACAAGAAGCAACTAAGCCAATTTCGAGGAAAATGCAAAAAAGCGAATTGATCGAAATGCTTAGCCATATCGGTACCGAAGTTAAAAATCACGGAACTACGGGTTTAGACGAATCCGGGATTCTTCGAAATGATTCCGTTGGGAACCTCATCTATTATACGGGCATTGTCCCTCCGTTTGCACATACTTTTCCGCCCTCGGTCGAGGATGCTCGCAATGCAGATGGTTCCCTGGCGCCGTTCCACCAGCTGACACAGGAAGGTAATGTAGAATTGGGCGAGGTCAATATTTCCATTGTGCAGGGGCAATGGTTTGATTATAATTTTAACAACAGACATACAAGTGCGCCCTATCTGGTAGGCAGGGCCGGGCATTACATTGAAAAAGCCATTCATATCGGTAAATTTTTCAAACCGGTACATGTGAAAGTTACTGTTTCAGTTAGCTTGCCGCCAAAGCTTGAACAAGTATGTAAGCTGGAACGGGGCACCGGAGACCGGTCCATTGAAAGTTGCGGAGTGACCGCGAAAGTGCTGACTGAAATTGCCACGACATCCGGCCCTGCCAAATGTGCTGAAAAACTGGTGTTGGAGTCTGTCAGATCGGACGGTCTGGATGATTACGATTTTTACGAACCGGAGAGCTCGCACGATGTATGGGTTAAACTTCCGGCTGGTTCATCCGAAATAAATTTTCGTTTCTGGTTGATCGGAAGTGCATTCACGAGTTCCGACGCAGCCGATCTCACACCCGGCACAGACCATGCCATTGCCGTCCTGGATTTGAGAAGCAAAAACCGGAACGAGGGCCTGAACATCCTGGCCGATCCATTAAATGGAATTCCTTACCCTCCGCATGGAGGGGCAAAAGTTTCTGTCCAAGTAGCTATTTATGAAGTAAAAACCGCGATATGAATAAACTGATCTACTTTCTTATGGTGTCATTCCTGATCAGCTTCGACGTTGTCGCCTATCGTTCGGCAGTAGCGGATACGCTGGTTCGGGCGCCAGCAACACGGAGCGAAGTACAAAGTAGAGGTTCTGCCTCTGCCAACTTAGCGCTTACATTCAGTGTATCCTCATTGTTGGCTTCCGCTTTTGGGTTGCTTTCCCTCGGTGGTAATGGGGAAGTCAATGCTGCCATCCCCTTAACGGTAGGATTAATATTTAGTCTGCTCGCATTGATCAGTGGCATCGGCGGATCCTGGAAATATTTAAAAGAATCGCAATCAGCCGGTTTATCAGACAAAAGCATTAGCAGGGTCAGACGAAAATTCGGACTTTCCATTCTTCTAAGCTTATTGGGAATGACTGTCATGTCTGTCATTGTAATTGCCCTGGCGAATTTCTGAGCGTTCAATCATCTTAGTTTAACTCTGACTGTCAACATGTTAAAGTACGTTATTTTCATCATGTCTCTTGCCATTTGGCTGCATGGTCATCTTGTATCAGCGCATCCCGCCTACTTGCAACACGGCACGCAGAAGGTGGAACACACTTTTGAAGCAGATACTTCTTCGACAGTAAGACCCAGGCTTGAAAACCCTGTTTCTACTTTGTCAATGATTTCGTCTGTGGCTTCGGTGATTATGGCGAGCTTTGGGTATACCGGGAATGAAAAGAGTTTTGATCCCCTTCCGGTGGTGGCTTTATTTGGAATTACTAGCCTTGTTACCGGGATAATTGGATTTATCGTGAGACGGAGACTGTTGCGCACGAAATATGCAGGCGACCTGAAAGCCGGAAAGCTTCCTTTGGGAAAAACACGGAGCATGATAGGTGTTTTCGGACTGCCGGTTTCATTTATCATAATCCTGCTTGCTTTCAATTCCTGCGGTTAGCATATCCGTTTCAAGCCTTACCTCACCCTGATCAAAAATGAAAGCAAACCTGACATTTATTTCGGCTGTACTTTTTACGACTTTGATTACCTTTCTTAATCCAACCAATGCGTATGCGCGCCTCGATTCCTGGAAGGATACGACTGTGGTTCAACCTGGTAATGGAGGCAAAGCATCAAATGCTGCCGCCATTGCCGGTGCTGGTGCGGGGCTGCTGACAATTGCAACTGCTGTTATAACAAGCGGCGATGACGGAGGCGCGGGTGTATTTGCTCTGGGAATTATTGCAGGGATAGTAGCGATTATTTCAGGTACAACCGGACTAGTGAACAGTCGAAACTGGAAGAAACGGGGAAAGGCATTCAAAGACCGGTATCAGAGCGACTCGATACGTAGTAAATCGGTACTAGGCATTGTACTGGGTATTCTGGCGACAGGTGTTTCCATTATCATCTTGCTGCTGAAAAGCGGAGTAATGGGTTTTGTATAATATAATAGCCATGAAAATAAGAAGGCCCGGACAATTGCCGGGCCTTTAACTCCTTGATCGACTGTACTCTATCTGCTCAGGTACAGATTCCTCTCGCTGTAAATCTGTTGAAAGAAATCATCCTGTAAATCATCGATAAAGTAGATCGCCTCACCGGTGGATTTCATTTCAGGTCCCAGTTCCTTATTTACATTCGGGAATTTATTGAATGAGAATACCGGGATTTTTATCGCCCAGCCTTTCTTTACCGGTTTGAAGTTGAAATCAGAAACCTTTTTGTCGCCCAGCATCAGCTTGGTCGCGTAATTCACATATGGTTCCTGGTATGCTTTGCAGATAAATGGAACAGTCCGGGACGCTCTCGGGTTAGCCTCGATGACGAATACTACACCGTTTTTGATTGCGAACTGCACATTAATCAACCCTTTTACATTCATTGCCAGGGCAATTTTGCGGGTATGTTCTTCGATCTGGCGGATTTCGTCAGCACTGAGATCAAATGGCGGCAACGCAGCGTGCGAGTCTCCCGAGTGGATCCCGGCAGGTTCGATGTGTTCCATTACACCAATGATATAGGCGTCTTCTCCGTCACAAATTGCGTCGGCTTCTGCTTCCAATGCACCTTCCAGGAAATGGTCGAGAAGAATGTTGTTATCTGGGATGTCATGCAGGATCTTCACCACATGTTGTTCCAGTTCCTTTTCGTTAATTACAATTTTCATACTCTGACCTCCAAGTACATAGCTCGGACGAACCAGTAATGGGAAGCCCAGCGTGCGGGAAACTTCAACTGCGGCATCCGAAGTGCGAACTGTTGCGAATTTCGGGAATGGAATGCCCAGTTCTTCCAGAAGAGAAGAAAAACGGCCGCGATCTTCTGCCCAGTCAAGAGAATGATAGCTGGTACCGATGATCTTAATGCCGTATTTTTCAAGTTTTTCCGCCATTTTCAAGGCTGTCTGACCTCCCAGCTGCACAATCACACCTTCCGGTTTTTCATGCTGGATAATGTCATAAACGTGTTCCCAGAAAACCGGTTCGAAATATAGTTTATCGGAAATGTCCGGATCTGTTGAAACTGTTTCAGGGTTACAGTTGATCATAATGGTTTCATAACCAGCTTCTTTTGCGGCAAGTACACCATGTACGCAAGAATAATCAAACTCAATTCCCTGACCGATACGGTTTGGTCCTGAGCCCAGCACAACCACTTTTTTGCGGTCACTTACAATGGACTCATTGTCCGGATGTTCCTGCGAGGTATTAAATGTAGAGTAGTAGTAAGGTGTTTTCGCTTCAAACTCCGCGGCACAGGTATCTACGCATTTATACACACGTTTGATCCCCTGGCTCATTCTCTTATCATAAACCTTACTTTCTTTCGTATTCAATAAATGCGCGATCTGACGGTCTGCGTAGCCCTTTTGTTTGGCTGAAAGCATTAATTCTTTCGGGAGATCGTCCAGGTCGAATTTCTCAATTTCATTTTCCAGCTCGATCAGTTCTTCAATCTGGCGAAGGAACCACGAATCGATCTGGGTCAATGCCTGGATGGTTTTAAATGAAAGCCCGATCTTGAATGCATCGTAAATGTGGAAGAGGCGGTCCCAGCTTGGATGTTTCAGGCTGTGTTTGATCGCTTCCTGATCGCGTAGCTCGCGTCCGTCAGCTCCCAAACCGTTTCTGCGGATTTCGAGGGATTGACACGCTTTTTGCAAAGCTTCCTGAAAATTCCGGCCGATACCCATCGCTTCACCGACGGATTTCATCTGCAATCCCAATGTACGGTCGGCGCCTTTGAACTTATCGAAATTCCAGCGTGGAACTTTTACGATCACGTAGTCAATGGAAGGTTCGAAGAATGCAGAAGTACTTCCGGTGATCGGGTTAATCAGCTCATCCAGGTTGTATCCGATCGCCATTTTGGCGGCGATTTTAGCAATCGGGTAGCCGGTTGCTTTCGAAGCAAGTGCGGATGAACGCGAAACACGTGGGTTGATCTCGATCGCAATGATCTTATCGTCAGCAGGGTTTACTGAAAACTGTACGTTACAACCTCCTGCAAATTTTCCAATTCCGTCCATCATTTTAATGGACAAATCGCGCATTTGCTGGTAAAGAGTATCCGGTAATGTCATCGCCGGAGCCACCGTAATGCTATCCCCGGTGTGAACGCCCATCGGATCGAAGTTTTCGATCGAACAGATGATGATGAAATTTCCTTTACCATCGCGGAGCAGCTCCAACTCGTATTCTTTCCAACCCATTACACTTTGCTCCACCAGTACTTCGTGTACCGGAGATGCGTGCAAGCCGTTATTCAATGCTTTATCAAAATCTTCTTCTTTCTCCACGAAACCACCGCCTGTTCCTCCCAGCGTGTAAGATGGCCGGATCACAAGTGGGAAACCGATTTCCTGGGCAATTTCTTTGCCTTCCAAAAACGACCTCGCCGTGCGCCCTTTGCACACATTCACACCCAGTTCGATCATTTTCAGACGGAATTTCTCCCGGTCCTCCGTGGTCTCAATGGCTTTAATGTCGACACCGATGATCTCTACGTTATATTTTTTCCATATTCCCGCTTTATCGCAATCGATCGCCAGGTTTAATGCGGTTTGACCGCCCATCGTCGGAAGAACAGCGTCAATAGGTCTCCCTAATGCTTTGTGTTTTTCCAGAATTTCAATAATGTACTTTTTCTCCAGCGGTTTCAGGTAGACGTGATCTGCGCTGATCGGGTCTGTCATGATTGTCGCAGGGTTGGAGTTGATCAAAACAACTTCAATACCTTCTTCGCGCAGTGAACGAGCTGCCTGAGAGCCTGAGTAGTCAAACTCGCACGCCTGACCGATAATAATTGGACCTGAACCGATAATTAGAACGGAATTGATATTCGTGTTTTTGGGCACAGCTAATTGGTAATTTGTAGAATTGAAGGAAATACTTTAACAACTTTTGGGGGTTGCCTTGTGCTATATGAGCAGGGGTACGTCCAAAAATTCCACAAAGTTAATTCACATATCCGAAAAAGAAGGGTCGAAATATTTAAATAACATTATTTTTTGAAATATTTCATACAACATGTTGATAAACAGAATGTTGCAAATTGACTAAACATTGAAAATCGCTATTGCAGAGGTACAATGGAGGGTGCGGAAATGTCAAAATCCCGCAAACGCAGCGGCACGTTTCCATTCGCGCCGAAACGCCAGGGGGAATAGTTGTCCGGGATGTTGGCATAGTAGCCCACACGTAATTGGATGGTATTAAATGTCAAATTCTCGTTTCGTAGCCGCAATCCCAATCCGTAACCCTGAAACCACGGTCCGTCCCAAAGTGAATTAACACCATTTACCAAACCAATATCTGCAAAAACGAAATAGGCGATACGAAATCCGAGTAAACTTTTATCTGAGAAAAAGACGGTTTCAGTACCAAGCGTTAATCTTTTCGTACCGATAAGTTGTTCATTATTAATTCCCCTGATCCCCTGATCCCCGCTGATGTTGAGGTAATCAACCGAATCGCGCCGAATGCCATGGGTATAACGTATCGTCGCAAATTGCCGGAAAAAACTGTAACGGAACGGGATCAGGTTGCTGATGTAGTTGAGCTGCCCGTTGATCACGCCTTGCTGAGCTGCGCCATTTTTGATATAGGTTCCCATATTGGCAATTCCGTACATATATCCCAGATTATGAGCGAGATACTTGCCAATGGCATATTGAACGCCAGTATAACCCCGCGCTCCAAACTCGGTATTTTCCTGCCCGAGCGTGAATGCAAAAAGGCTACCGACAGGAACGTCCTCCGTGCGTCCAAATCCATAAATCAAAACGTCTCGTTTGTAGTTACGGTTTGAAAAGCCCAGACTAACCAGTGTGGCACTGCGGTTCCAGTAGATTTTGTTGAGGTTCGCAGCGACTGCCGGTCGTTCTTTAAAATGGTACTTATTATGCCGGGCCGCGACCACAATCCTCGAATTCTGGCTCAGCCGACTGTTTCGGAGTGGAAACTTAAAAGATCTCCCCAGCCAGATATCGTAGTAATTGAATTCCGTCGGATACAATGGAATGGACACGTCGGTGCTGTCTATCCTTCGTTTGTTTTGAAGTAAAGTCGTGTGCCCGGCGTCAAATGCGCCTGCGTATTTTGTTTCATTGGTTAAAAAACGCCGGTAAAACCGAACGGATTGTTCTTTAATATCCCGCTCGAAAATCAAGCTTGCCTGTCCTGTAATGAAGGTTTTGCCGATATAGGGAATCGTATAAATGGTCCGGAACTGAAATTTCCGGATCGAATCTTTTGCATCCCAGCGGATTGCGGTCAATTGTGAATGCGTCGTCCCGCGAACGTTGATATCCTCGATCTTTGCGTTGAATTTTTTGAAAGTGGTGAACCCGCCGCCAAAGTTCAGCGACCATGCATCCTGGACCAGTACCACCACATCGGCCATCCAGGTGACATCCTTTCGGGGTACCACAATGATCCGGGCATCCACAATGGTTTTGTTGGATCTTAGCAGACGTTCATTGTCTTTGAAAATCCGCGCCTGAATGTCGTCACCTTCTGAAAAAAGCAGGAACGAGCGGCGGATAATCCCTTCACGGGTGTTGGTATGTACGCTTTTACTCAGGAACCGTTCCAGCCGGTTTCCTTTGCGGGTGGTGTCGTAAACCGATTCTCCCAAGATATTCAATTGCCGGATGTAGATCTTACGGATTACCATTCCCTCAAACTCGGTAAATGGGTTTGTCTCGATCTCTTTTACCTCCGTAACCTTTCCCTGGTTGTAAACATCTCTGAAAAGCAGCCTGTAAATCGCGCGGGAAAACTTGGTTTTCGACATCCGCACTTTCAGATTCGTGTAGCGGATGCTGTCACGGCTGTACGTGGCCAGGCTGTCGGGGTTTTGAGCCGAAGCAAGACCAGATAACAACATCAACAGCAATAAATATCTACACATCGGGCCAATCAGAATTCCAAACCAACAAACTTAACGCAAATGCAGGCAGGTCAGATATGTACTATTTACCCGCCTGTAAAATCGCTTGAATTGTTTTTTGCGTATCGCTGGGCGTTGTAGCGTTTTTCGCAGCAAACTTCCCATTCGGCCTGATAATCGAGAAAGTAGCTGCATCGAGTGGGTTAAGCCTGAAAAGTAAATCCATCATCTGATCGTTTTGCATGAACAAATGGACACCTTTCAATTTGTGCCGAACGATGTATTGTTTGAGAAGTATATCCGATACACCAGTTTCTTCATTTGGCAAATGCACGTACAGGAACACAATGTCTTCCGGCAGGCGGGCTTGAAGAGTAGGAATGAAATCCAGTTCTTCGCGGCTTTTCCCATCCTCAATGTTCCATTTTGAAAGGTATACCGTTTTTCCTTTAAAACCCTCTAAAACCCGGTTAAACCAGGCTGTCCCCCGGTCATTGGAAGCCGCCAGCCAGTAACCGGGCAGTGCTTCTACCGGATCTGTCCTTAAACCTTTAAAGTTGACCAGTTTACGAACATCGGCACTGTCCCGGACTTCAAGGGCCACGATTTCATCGAGCGATTGTTTGAATTGCGGTATTCCCGTTCTGGACTGAATATGCTTGCTGAGAAGAAGTTGCTGTTGATTCGTGAATTTGTACATATTTTGGGCCAGGTACCGCACCTTTAAAAATTCAGTGGCCGTACTGTCAAAAACGTCTTCATAGATCCTGTTTTGTCTTTCAAAATTGAAAAGGAGATTCAGTACCATTTCATTTTTTGCAAAAAGCTTGTTCAGGAAATCCAGTTCCGTTTTCTCGGCGAGGCCATTTGCCGTAATGCGGTCCAGATGCTGCCGGTCTTCCAGCGAGAGGTTGGGTGTGTTGTTCCGGATCAATGCAGACATCATGCGAACTGGCAGCGAATTCACTCTGGCCGGATTTGCCATTTTGCGGCTTTCGACAACGACATCGGCATAATTTCCAAACCGGTTCGCCCAAATCACCCGCTGCGCCGTGAGCGGAGGGCCATCCAGTCTTTTCAAGCTGTCCAACAGATCTTTTGTTACCGCATAATCAGTCCCCATGGCATGTTCGTAAAGCAGCTGTAATGCTTCCTCATCGGTAACCGATTTTATCCACTGATATAAAACTGGGGACAGGATATTGTTTTTAGTAATATTTTGAACGGCAGATAATCTCAATTGCGCCCGGGAAGTGGCGGAAATCTTTGCCTCGGCCGTATTTTTAAGCCAAAAATCCTTAAAAAATTCCCGCCCCAGCAATTCCTTCGGATTGGTAATTCTTGGAGCCATCAGCACCTTCGACGATTCGCCGAGCTTATTCTCAGCTTCTATGTAAAGTGGATACTGATTGTTGGCTTCCGCATTTACTCCTGCAAAATAAAAAAGCCTTTTTGCTTTCCCCAGCGAGTCACCGTCGAAAGTGATTTCAACTGTGCCGGGCGATCCCAGAAATGTGGTAAACGCTTTGCCGCCGTAGTCGAGGTAGATTTCTTCCTGGGGAAAAAGCATGGGCAATGAAACCCGGAAACTGCCGTCTGGTTGTAATGGCGCTTGTTTGCTGAGCTCCGACGCGGGCTGAAGTATGTTATTTCTCGAAAAATTTATGAAGGAAGCCTGCCGGTATAGCCTTCCGTTGAGGTTCTGAATGCGGCCTTTGATTATTAATGAATCAGTGGAGGCAAAAGAAACGGTAAGTAATCCGGAAAAAAAGGCAGCTAGGAAGATGAAGCGCATGCACGTGAACATTAGATATTTCTAACGAAAAATAGTGATGCTTTTCGATGCTACCAAATTTGATCCGGTTATTTACAAATGGGTTTATCTTAAATGCAGGTGGTATTTCAGGCGCGATCTTCATTATCGGGTAGTGGCGCCGCGGTACCGTCTTCGTATCTGACATAAATGCCGTGATACCGTTCCTGAACGTCATAATCTCTTCGCAAAGGATGTCCTTCCCAGTCTTCAGGAAGCAAAATGCGTCTCAAGTCCGGATGTCCTACGAAATGGATCCCCATCAGATCGTATGCTTCCCGTTCGTGCCAATCGGCTGTGCGCCAGATGTGGCTGACCGTCGGTACCGAGGGTAGCGGGGTGCCCGGAGTATTGCGGGGAAAAATCGTTTTGAGCGTCAGATCAATGCCATAAGGAATGGAAGTCATGTTATAGATGAGCTCCATAGTACCCAAACCCGGGCCATTATCTATCGACGTAATGCAGGCCAGGAAGTCGAAATAAAGGTTTTCATTGGTATACAAAAAACTGCAGACCGCCGCGACACTTTCCACCGGAATGATCAGGATCGGCTGCGGACCTTTTGTGTCGGCATTGATATGCAAATCCGGGAATTGTGAGGAGATTAATGCGGTGATTTCTTGGAAATTCATAACTCTGACTTAGGCGGTTACCGTTTGTGATGCTTCCATTTCAAGAAAAAGCTTTGGAGCGGGAGTATGTGTCTTCCGGATTTTGTCCTGCAATTTCATAAAGCCACCGATCAATGCCTCCGGGCGCGGCGGGCAGCCGGGAACATACACGTCCACCGGGATGATCCGGTCGACACCTTTCACCACATGGTATCCGTGTTCCCAATAAGGTCCGCCGCAATTGGAGCAGCTGCCCATTGAAATCACATATCTCGGTTCGGGCATTTGCTCGTACAATCTCCTGATCCTGTCGGCCATTTTAAAAGTAACTGTTCCCGCGACGATCATCACATCCGACTGCCGGGGGCTGGGGCGGGGCATGATCCCGAATCGTTCCAGATCATAATTGGACGCATAAGCCGCCATCATTTCAATCGCACAACAAGCCAGTCCAAAGCCCATCGGCCACAACGATGAAAGCCGTGCCCAGTTCATCAGGTCCTCTGCATTGGTGAGGATAATTCCTCCGTCGCCGGTTTTTATTCGTTCACTCATTGCTGTAATCGGAGATGCAAAATGTTGGTATGGATATTGCCTGCCTGTCTTAACAGGTTGTTACAAATAAAACCATATTTGGTAAGAAACCGTTTCAGCAAACGTTACAAAAGCAAACGCAATTAATTAAATCCGTATGAAAAATAAGCTACTCTTTACTCTGATACTGGCCGTCATCACCGCAGGATCCGCAATCTCTCAAACCGATAGTACCACCAGAATTTTCAAATCCGGCATGGGGATCTATGCAGAATTCGGTCTTTTACCAAACAACAAAGCGATCCGTGATCAGCTTTCCCGGTTGCAGGTCAAACCCTTCACGTCTTTCATGGGTAATATCGTACTTGCGCGACGCACAGAATCGGAACGGTGGTTTTCGGAGGGGCGGATTATTCTTATGAACAGTACCAATTATACTAAGGATAAAAATGAAAGAAAGGCTTATCTGGGAGGCATAGGTATTGGTACGGATGGCGGCCCCAAACTGGTAAATACCAGCCGGTGGAATGTTTTGATCCCGCTTGGTGTCGATTTAATGCTTTATAGATTGAGTATAAAAAGCAATGGTTCAGCAACCATGGCGCAGCTCGTCAATAATCCGTCCGCGTTCCAGGCTGTCAAATTGTTTACGGGTAATATCAATCTGCATGGCGGGTTGGGAGTGGATTACAAAATGAATTTCCTGCCGAAATTCCATGAGAAGGTTTATCTGAGCGGGAAAGTAACGTATCACCAGCCGATCCTGGGTAAAAGAAAATGGAAGGGAGAAAACGTAACGGTGAGCGACCTTTCCAGTCTGAAAGTAAACCAGGTGTATGTTCAGCTGGGACTTATTTTTTTTCCTAAACCGGGAATGAAAAAGTGGGGAGGAATGAAAATGCACTAAACATTTTTATATTTCTCATTGACTTTCGAATACAGATCGCGGGGTACCGGTGATTCTACTTCCGGTATCTGCGGTTTTGGACGTACCCAGTCGAGGTAGCCTTTCGCCCAGGCGTAGGCAAGCCCGAAAATCAGAATGCCGATGAAAACACTCATTTCTGCCATTGCAAACCAGCCCCACTGCCCATTGGTTTGTTCGATCAATTCCTCATTTCCAAACACGACCGCCCACGGAAACAGGAAAAGCAATTCTACCTCAAACAAAACAAAAACCAGCGCAACGACATAAAAACGGACATTGAACTGAATGCTCGCATTTCCCATCGGGTCTTCCCCGGACTCGTAAGTTGTGAGTTTTTCTTCATTGGGATGGTGCGGGCGCAGGAGTTTAGCTATCGTTAAAACGACGCCGAGCAGGCCGAGTGCGCCGATCATGAAAAGTAATATGAGCCCGAAATCGGAGAGCATAATGAGAGGCTAGTTTTCGCAAAACTAAGGATTTTAGGCATTGCGAAGCCAAATTGTCGGAAACTAAGTCTTTCCGGGATTACAAACTTGTCCAGATGGTGCGGATACTTAATGCGATCACCAGGATACCAACGGTGAGCATGAGAGGCTTGCGTTTGATTTTCCCTACCAGTAACGCGCCAAACGGAGCTGCGATCACACCTCCCACGATCAGTCCCAGCACAACCTGCCAGTTGCTGATTCCATTAAAAAGCATAAATGTGATGCCGCTGGCAAATGCTACTGCAAATTCTGCTGCATTTACAGATCCGATCGTGTACCTCGGGTCACGCCCCTGACCGAGCAGGCTGGAAGTAACTATGGGGCCCCATCCGCCGCCGCCAATGGAATCCAGAAACCCGCCGGCAGCGGCGAGAATGCTGATGTTCTTGGTTTTATTTTTAACCAGATTCTTTTGAATTGCTTTTCGGATGATGATCACACCGAGGATCAGCATGTAGAATGCGATAAAAGGCTTGATAAAATTCCCATCAATCACATCCGATAGCAGGTATGCACCCACAATGGAACCGATCACACCGGGAATAAGCAGACTTTTAAACAGTTTTTTATTGATATTCTTAAACCGGAAATGAGAAACGGCGGACGCCCCGGTCGTGAAGATTTCGGCAAAATGAACGCTCGCGCTACTAATGGCCGGACTCACGCCCAACGTAAGCAGAAATGAATTTGAGGTAACTCCATAAGCCATTCCAAGCGCACCATCCACAAGCTGGGCGGCGAGGCCAACCAACAGGTACAATGCAAAGTCACTGCTCACAAACGACGTAACTTGCTCACCTGTAATGGAAATGGTGCCAGTTATAAAAAGTGCGACCACAAGCAAGACAACCGCAAACACGGGGATTACCAACCAGAGATAAGACGACGGAAGTTTGAGCGAGAGAACTTTGGCAAGCATTGGACGTAACATTAGTGAACCAGAGAAGCACAAAAATAAGAAAACTATTTAATCTACGTAATTAATAGATTATTAAAGTTTTAAATATTATTAGCTTTTAAATTTCTCCATTCACGAATTCAATATAGTTATCCCGATTGATCCAATGTGTAGTTGCTTCGGGGTATGCGTCAACAAATGCCTTCGGGAATTTGATTTTGGCATCGTTCCATTTGAATTCATATCCACTCAACTGCTCATTATGCAGTTCCAGCCAATCGAGCTCCTGTTGATCATAGGTTCGCCAGAAATAAGTGAGGGGGTCTTTTTTGGAATATGTATTCACCTTCATTCGTTCTGCTGCAAGATAATTTTCCCAGAGTGCTCCTACATCCTGACGCTGGGTGACTGGTAGGAAATTATTAATAAGTGCGTTTCTGATACCATTATCGAAGAAATACCACTTGGACGATTTGGTAACTTCCTTTCGAAGATTGCGACTAAAACCACCCAAACGAAAGATGATAAATACTTTGGAGAAAAGATCAAGGTAACGTTCGACTGTATTCCGGTCGATCTGTAATGACTTTGAAAGTTCTTCATAGGAAACTTCCTGACCGACCTGATAAGCTACTAGCTGAAGTAACTGTAGCATTTTGTGCGAGTATTTTACCTGCTCATACATTAATATATCTTTGAGCAAATAGGCATTTACAAGTTCTTTCAAGTAGGTTGTCCGTTCGTCGGTACTTGTCATTTGCAGAACATCCGGATACGTTCCAAACACAAGTCGGCTTTCCAATTGTTGCCTGGTTTCAAAGTAATTTTCCTGTTTTGATAGTTCAAGCTGCGCTATTGGAAAAAGTTGAAAGCTGATCTGTCTCCCAACGAGCGGCTCTCCCGTTTGATTTGATAATTCAAAGGCTGATGAGCCACTGGCAATAATGGTCAGCTCGGGGAACGTATCAATTAATAATTTTAAGGCTTTGCCAATTTCAGGGACTACCTGAGCTTCATCCACGATTAATAATTCGACATCTCGGGTCCACCTGGCATACGAGGCAACTCTTCGATCGCCCAGCAGTAATATCGTGTCGAGGTCTTCTCCATTTAAAAACATGGAATTTCCATCAAAGCTTTTTCGGATCTGCCTCAGCAGGTAAGTTTTCCCAACCCGGCGTGCACCAGAGAGTACCAGTACTTTGTTTGAGCGGAGCTTACTTTTTAAAGCTTCAAAGATGTATCGGGAGAACAGCATGGTTGCGTATATTGGCTAAGACTCAACGAATTTAGCTAAATTCATTGAATTGATTCAACCAATTTAGCTAAATTTGTTGAATAGACTCAACCAATTTAGGTTTCTTCAGTCATTACCAGCCTTTTCCCCAAAAGCTTTTTCCGTAAAATCCGCTATCAATCAGTAGCTTAGCGGCTTTTTGACTTCTTATTCCGCTGTTGCAATAAAAAACAATGGTATTTCCCGCAGGAAACAACGAAATGGTTTCCGGAATTTCGGAGAGTGGAATGTTTTGTCCACCAAAATTGTCTGCCTCAAACTCGTAATATTCCCTTACATCAATCAGCTCAATCTGGTCGGGATTGGCTTGCTGAAGATTTTCAAATTCCTCCCAGGTAATCTCCTGAATCACGGGATCAGCAGGTTTGGGAATCTGGATGCTTTCGGTTAGAGGCGGGGAAGAAAAAGCGATTCTTGAAAATTGGAAGGTGGAAGTCGTGTTTGTCAATGCATTGATTACCAATAATTTCCCCGACAAAGGTTCGCCGACACCGGAAACAATTTTTAATGCTTCATTGGCCATATAAGTGCCTATCATTCCCGGCAAAATCCCGATCACACCAGCCTCCGCACAATTGTCTTCCTCACTGGTATCCGGAAAAAGGCAACGGTAAGTAGGCCCATTTTTATAATTGAAAACAGAAACCTGCCCCTCAAATCGCAGGATCGAACCAAAAACAAACGGTTTGTTGAGCTCTACGCAAATGTCATTGACCAGATAACGGGTCGGGAAATTGTCGGACCCATCTACAATCAGATCATAACCAGAGACGATTTCCCGGGCATTCTGATCAGTGAGCCGCTCAGTGTAGGCTTTTAAACGAACAAACGGGTTTGAGACAGAAAGCCTTTCCACAGCTGTTAATGCTTTGCTTTTTCCGATATCAGCGGAAGAATATAGGATTTGCCGGTGCAGATTGGTCATATCCACCAGGTCGTCGTCTATAATGCCGATCTCGCCAACTCCGGCAGCTGCCAGGTATTGCAAAACCGGACAGCCGAGCCCGCCCGCCCCGACTACCAGAATTTTGGCAGCCTTGACCTTTTCCTGCCCGCGCATACCCCATTCCGGGACAAGGATTTGTCTGCTGTAACGCTTACGTTCTTCGGGTTCGAGCATTGTTGTTTTATTAGCTTGACGAATCTATCAAATTAATGCATTTTTCACCCATTCATTTTTTGAGAATATCGGGTAACTTTAACGCTGTTTATTTCACCTGAAAACGACCTTATTTACTTGATGGATCTTATTATCAGAAGTGCCGCTCCGAAAGACTTACCTTTTCTGCTTGACATCATCAACCACGCCATCCTGAATACCACTGCCATTTACGATTACGATCCAAGAACATTGGACCAGCAAAAAGCCTGGTTCGATCAGATGTTCAACGATGGTATGCCCGTAATCGTTGCAGAAATGGAAGGTGTTGTCATTGGATACGGATCCTATACTATTTTCAGACCAAAAATCGGGTATAAATTCAGCGTCGAGCATTCGATTTACCTGGACGAAAAGTCCCGGGGAATGGGTATTGGTGGGAAGTTGCTGGGGAGCTTGATCCAGCGCGCGAAGGAATCGGGTATCCACACGATGATTGGCGGTATAGATGCTGCAAACCGGGGCAGCATTGAGTTTCACAAGAAATATGGATTTGTAGAAAAAGGCTACCTGAAAGAAGTCGGCTTCAAATTTGATCAGTGGCTGGATCTGGTTTTTATGCAGTTGCTGCTGGAAGAAGATTGAGACGATAAGGAGAACAAGACTTGCCAAGTTTTTCAAACTTGGCAAGTCTAACGCCAAAAACGGCCTAATGCGCACGCCCCGTTTCTACATACGTCTCTTCGTCGCCGGTCGGTTTACCCTGCCACCACGAAGCGAGGATCGATCCGGTGATGTTCATCAGTGGGCCAAAAATCGCAGGAGCTAGCCCAACCGTGGCCATTTTGCCCATTTCTTTTGCGATGCCGGATGCCAGCCCGCCATTTTGCATACCTACCTCAATGGCGATCGTACGACAATCACGTTCGCTCATTTTAAATAGCCTGCCCGACCAATATCCCAAAGTATAGCCCGAAAGATTGTGGATCAATACCAACAATAGTAAAGTAGGCCCGATGGTGAGAAGACTGTCGCGGCCGGCCGCTGTGATGATCACGATAATGAATGCAATTCCTGCCATCGAAACCAAAGGCATTGCCGCATCCAGCCACTTCACTTTTCCACTGAATAATTTATTGAAAACCAAACCGGCACCAATCGGGATAATCACCATTTTGATAATGTCCCACATCATATACAACGTGTCAATCTGTACAAAAGCACCTGCCAGAAGGCTCATGAGTACCGGTGTCACGATCGGGGCCAGCATCGTTGAAATGGCGGTAATGGTAATGGAAAGCGCGAGATTGGCTTTTGCCAGATACGAAATTACATTCGATGCCATCCCATTGGGTGAGCAGCCGATCAGGATAATCCCGGCGGCAATTTCGGGGGGGAAACCGCTGAGACTGGCTAACGTATAACCAATAGTCGGCATGATGATAAAATGACTGACTACGCCGATGAATACCCCTTTTGGCATTTTTACAACACCCACAAAATCACCAAAGCTCATGGATGTCCCCATTCCGAACATAATAATCTGGATGAGTGGGGTAATGAGCGCGGCTAGTTTGAAATCGCCGACGGTTTGGAAATAGTGCGGATAGTAGAGTGCGGTGGTTACCGCTGCAAATATTACCGTCGTATAGGTAAAGCCTTTTAATTTATCATAACCTCGAAAACTGACGGCTAGCGCCAGGAAAAAGCCGATAAAAAAAGGCCCGGCAGCAGGCAGATTTCCGGTAACCGAAAGAAAAAGTGCAGCAACCAGACATAGTGCCGCAACACCCGAGAGGATCTTGTAAATGTTCATAATGCGTGATTTGACAAGATTACCAGGTTCTTTTTTTCATATACTCATCCAGTTCCGAACGTTTCATCGGAATTTCCTTTGGATTTTTATCCAGCCATTTCAGGAAGCTTTCTTTCAATTCGTCCGTCCATTGATTGTCGATTTGTCCAGGCGAGAATTTACCTTCTTTAAGCATTTGAATTGCAAATTTGTCCCGTAGCGTAAGAAATTCGGCAGTCTGGATTACGTTTTCGGCCATATGTGCGGGGATAAAAATAACACCCTCTTTTTTAGCGAGAACAAGATCGCCTGGCAACACAATTGCCCGGCCGATCCGGATTGGCACATTCAAACCACTTAAAAAAACATCTTTCAAAAACGATGGATCGAAATCACGTACAAATGCATTGAAACCTTCGATTTTTGACAGTCCTTCCAAATCACGCACGGAGGCATCAAATACGACACCGTTTCCGGATTTGGCAAAAATGGACGTCCCTAGGTTGTCTCCGATCAAAGTTCCGCTCGCAATTTTTCCGAAACCATCGGCCACATAAACATCACCTTTAGAAAGCTGCTCAATCGGCCAGGAATTTGTGTTTCCAGCTCGTCCGTTCTTGTTTCCGCGATCTTTAATAAGCTTTTCAACGTCCGGGCGCGAAGGCATGAATTGGGCGGTCAGCGCGCGGCCGGCAACTACGATATCATCCTTCAGCAATTTCCAGTTTCCATCAAACTGACAGTTATAACCTTCATTTTGCAGTACAACCCATGCTTCTTCAATCGTAATGTTCTTAACCCGACGTACCAGATCATCGGAAACTTTCGGCCGGCCGTCGGGGAATCGTTCGCCTTTCCATTCAGAGGTTAGAAATATAAGTTCTTCTTTTGAAATAGTCTGAGCGTGAGCGGAATGCAAAGTGCCGAAAGCCAGAAAGGAAGCGCTGAGGATAGTCAGGAATCGTAATCTCATAAATTAGAAAGTAGTTAACGGTCAGGATTGGGTGGTTAAAGGTAGTCGATTGTGTTGTTTTATGATACATCTATTATGGGTTCAGGGTATCTGGTGTTAAGACAGAAAAAAGGCATCATAAACCTCATTCTATCCCTGGATTTTTTATTCCTTTTAAAAAAAGATACGGATTGCAGTTTGTGACGCTGCAATCCGTAAATCAAATGGGGAGTTTTTATTTATCCCACCAAACCGTACTGGAAAGTGCATTCGTGCCGCCCTGGCGGGTACGTGCTTCCAGGAAGTTGGTTTTGTTATACGTTTCCTCCGAATCCGGGATCACGAAGCGGGTTGGTATTTTCCCGCCGGTCAGGTTTCCAGGGTAGTTGGTCGGCGTCAAAACCGGATATCCCGTACGTCTCCAGTTGGCAAAAATCTCATATTCGTCTTCCAGGAACAATGCTACCCATTTTTGAGTGGAGATCTGCTCGATCTGCTGCGCTACCGTGCCTCCTTTATACGGATTCGCTTTAAGGTATGCCGCAATTTTAGCCTCGGAAATGGTACCCGCCGATCCGAAAAGCGACCATTGACGCATTCCTGCTTTCACAGCTTCCTCGTAAGCCGCCGCTGCCGTGCTGCCTGCATACCATCCGCGAACGGCCGCTTCTGCCAGAAGAAGATTGGTTTCCGCATTTCCAAAAACCAGTAACGGCGTGCTGTATTTTAGCAATGTGTTTGGGTTGGGCTCAGAAAATGAGTTGAAGTTGGCAGGTAAATTGTTGAATGCCGCATTTGGCATACCACTTTGCAGAGCCGTAGTGGTGTCAGCTGTGAACGTTTTGCCATCGGTCGTCGTCCAAACCACCGAGATCACATTCAAACGCGGATCTTTGGTTGCTTTCAAATAATCGATCAGCGTTTTTGCGAGTTTCCCACCTTCTACATTGTCGCCGCCAGGAGTAATGTAATCGGTGCTCAACAACCCGTTTGCGATGAAATTACGGCTTGCAACCTGTGAACCATCCACATAGGCGATCACAGCGCGGTCGGCATCATCCATAATAATACCGCCGGCAATGGCTTTCTGGACCCAGGTTTTGGCACCTGCATTGTCAATTTCCGTCAAACGCATTCCGAGGCGTAACATTAGCGAGTAGGCGAATTTCTTCCATTTAGGAATATCCCCGCCGTAGATCAGGTCCGCCGTGCCGAACGTTGGTTTTGTAGCGTCAAACGCAGCGATCGACTCGTCCAGTTCTTTCAGCAAATCCGCGTAAATGGCTTGTTGCGTATCGTATTTCGGACCGTAGTTTTTGTCTGATAATGCTTTTCCAGCGTCGAAATAGGGGATATCCCCGTAGATGTCGGTGAGCCTATGGAAAATGTATGCTTTCCAGATCCTGGCAGCCGAAAGTTTGTTCACATCAGCCGCATTCTCTTTTGTCGCATCAATAATCTGCTGGATCGCGACCACCGCACCTTGTCCCTGGAGAGTTCCGGCATATGCATTCCAGTTCCCAGTCGAGTAGGTGTAATTGAAATACTTATCACCAGCCGCCGGTACTTCTTTATAGGTTGCAAAATGCTGCATCGACTGCCCGATCGTCAGATAAGCCGCACCGGTGAAGTTTGTGCTTACACCGTCGAGCTGTGACCTGGTGAACAAATAGCCCGGAACAACTTCTGAATATTTGTTCGGGTCCACATTCATTTCCTCGAATCCGTTATCGCAGGAATTCAACATCAGGGCCAGAGGCGCCGCATATATGAGTTTTTGAAAAATGCTTTTCATTTGGAGTCAGTTTTTAGAATTTCACCATCAAGTTCACGCCCAGGCTTCTTGTTCTGGGTACACCAAATGCTTCAAGACCTTGTGCATTGGTGCTGGTATAGCCCGATTCCGGATCGAAATACTGGTTCTTTTTGTCTTTGAAAAGAATCGCCAGGTTACGCGCAACCAACGAAATGGACGCCGATTGAAGCTTCAGAAAAGCGAGCTTGTTCACGGGCACATTGTAGCTCAGCACCACCTGGCGCAGCTTAATGAAGTCGTTGTTGAACATAAACATCGCCGTGTAATTCTTGTCGTTGTCGTAGTACGTGTCAACTTCTTCTTTTTTCCAGGTTTTGGTAAATGCAGCGCCTTCTGGAGTTACACCTTCAACCGTCACGCCGGTATCACGACCAGGAAGTGTTTCTTGCGGCAAACCGAAACGATACGCATACTGGTACAGGTTTGAGTAAACAATGCTTCCGAATTTGCCGTCGATCAATACGTTCAAAGAGAAGTTTCTGTATCTGAAATTGTTGGTAATACCCATTGTCCACGGGGGTGTTCCCTGACCGATCTCTTCCAGATCGCCTCTTATCGCGTATCCGCTCGCGGTGTTGAAAACTACGTTTCCGTTTGCGTCGGTTTTCTTGCGGTAACCCCAAACCGTTCCGTAAGGTCTGTCCAACACGTTGCGCACAAGCCCGCCACCCACACCGGAGCCCACGTCAATTCCCTGAATCCCTTCGGCCAGTCTTTCGATCTTACTTTTATTGTAAGCCATATTATAGCTCACATCCCAACCAAAATCCCCATTCCGGATCGGTGTGCCATTGATCAGCAACTCCACGCCTTTGTTGCTCAGTTCACCTACGTTCAACAACGCAGATGTGTAGCCCGAGGAAACGGCAATGTTCGTAGTTACGATGTCGTCCGTGGTTTTGCGGTTATACAAGGTAACGTCCAACCCTAAACGGCTGTTAAAGAATTTGGCTTCCAGACCTCCCTCGTACGTCGTCGAGGTCAAAGGTTTCAAATCCGGGTTAGGCACCTGGGCAGAAGACAATTGCTGAACCGGCCGCCCATTGTGGCCGCCTTGCTGCATGGAGTAGTACTGATAGATCTGGTATGCATTTACCGTAGCACCGCCTACTTGCGCCCACGATCCGCGCAATTTCACAAAATTGAACGCCTCAGGGAACTGGATCGCTTCGGAAAGGATCACCGATGCACCCACAGAAGGATAAAAAATGCTGTTGCTTTTCGGGTTAAGAACCGAAAACCAGTCCTGGCGTCCCGATAAAGTCAAATATGCCAATCCTTTATAACCTACATCCACCGAACCAAATACCGAGTTAATGGCGCTTTTGAGGTAGGTAGGAGTGGTTGTCAGAGCCGCGAGGTTGGTATAGCTGTAAAAATAAGGAACGGTAAATTCACTACCCGCAATCAATGTCTGGTCGTAAATGCTTCTTTGCGCATTTACCCCCGCCAGTGCTGAAAAGCTCACATTTTCCCAATCTTTACTGTAGTTCAAAGTCAGCATTCCGTTCGTTTCGGAAGACGTCGTTTTACGGGCTTCGTATGTTCCCAGCGGCGCAAATGCATTGTTTGTAGGCTGCACATATTCAGATCTAAAACTGTAGTAGTCCTGGCTCACACTTCCTTTTACGTACAGGTTGTCCAAAATGTCATAACGAATGCTTCCCTGACTCAAAAACCGGTTTTTGGTATCATCATTTTTGAATTTATTTATAACAAAATAAGGGTTTGGAGCAGCCGGGACGGGGTTCCATTCCATTTCTTTCCCGGTCTCGGCATCATAGCCCGGAGAAAGGCTGCGGATATCCACCACGTTGGCAACCAGATACGTAGCCCAGTGCGGGTTCATATCGGCATAACCCACTTTCGGACGGTTCTTACCGTCTTCCAGGTTGTATTGAAAAACCGTTTCAATGCTCAATTTTTTACCTAAAAACGCATTCAGGTTCAGGTTTGCAATGCGTCTGGTAAAAGATGAATTCGGTACAATGCTGTTTGCTTTGGTATTATTTAAACCCAACCGAAAGTTAACCGACTCATTTCCACCAACAAATGAAATGGAGTTGATATAATTGGTACCTGTGCGGTAAAAGTTTTTGAGATTGTCTTTCTGGGGAGAATAGGGATGCATTTTGCCATCCACCTGGATCGTCGGCTGCCCATCCATTTTCGCTCCGTATGAAAGACGCCCCGTACTTTTTGCTTCGGTTGCCGTCGTTGGTTTTTTACCATCCAGACCTTGTCCGTATTCATATTGCCAGTTTGGTATCACTGCAATGTCTTCAAAAGTGGTATTGCTGTTGATCTCCACACCAATCCCTTTTTGCGCGCGTCCTTTTTTGGTTGTGATCAAAATAACCCCATTTGAAGCGCGTGCGCCGTAAAGTGCGGCCGCCGGGCCACCCTTCAAAACGCTGATCGACTCAATATCATCCGGGTTAATACCTCCGATTCCATCGCCCCGGTCCACATTCATACCATTTCCGTCCGAAGCGGTTCCGCCGCCCGGGATACTGTTGTCCATGGGCATACCATTGATCACATATAAGGGTTGGTTGTTTCCATTCAAGGAACCATTACCGCGAATGATAATGCGGCTCGAACCGCCAGGTCCCGTCGCCATACCTGTCGCATTCACACCGGCGATTTTGCCTGTTAATGCGTTGGCAACGTTGTTTTCACGGGCTTGCGTAAACTCGCTTCCTTTCACTTCCGAGACGGAATAGGCGAGTGCTTTCTTTTCTTTGGCAATACCGAGCGCCGTTACCACTACCTCATTCAACGCTTTCGCTTCCGGCACCATTTGCACGGTGACCGTTGCCTGATTTCCCACTGTAACCTCCTGAGAAGTGTAGCCTACAAAGCTGAAAATCAGTACCGACGACGCGATTTCCGGATCGGGGATGTCCATTGCGAACTTACCTTCGGTATCGGATGAGGTCCCGCGCTGGGTACCTTTCACCAGTACACTCACACCCGGCAAACCGGCCCCCGTTTCATCGGTCACCTTACCGGTTACATTGCGTTTCGGAGCAACTTTGCTTTCGACAGGCTCTTCATTCCGGGCTTGTTCCCTTTTCAGGATAATGCGGTCCTGCACTACTTCATACGTTACCTTATGCGGGGCCAGGATTTTTGTGAGGACTTCTGAAAGTGCCTCATCCTGGAATTTGTAAGTAAATTTTTGGTTATTGAAAATCTGCGGGTTGTACATGAACTTCACCCGCGTAACACCTTCTATTTTTTCCAAAGCCTTATCTATGTCTGCATTGGATAAACGCAACGTCACTTTTTGTTCTAAAACTCGTTGTCCATGCAGGTCGTTGGCCTGCACGAGCGTGCCGACGACGATGGCGAGTAGGGCTTGATACAGCGTAATGCGCATGATTTTCTGTAAAGCATGGTGAAATTGTACTGTTTTTGACATAATTTTGATTTTTGTCGGTTTTAAAATTCGGCATCAATAATTCCCTGACATGCGCCTTGGCGGATGTCGGTTTGAAAGACGGGGGGATTCACATGGGTCGGTGATGTTGCAGCATCATCGGCTTTTTTCTTTAGAATAGTTCGTAGCGGATTTTAGTCATAGGCATTACCGGAATTAGGTTAATTTAAAAGCAGCCTTTACTGTTTATGATGATGCTCGCATCCATTTGCTCGTATTCTGCACCAAGTGTTTTACAGATCAGGTTTATTTTCTCAAAGAGCGGTTCGTCGGAAAGTGACGCGGTCAGAAAGCAGTTTTGCATGACTTCCGGATCGAAGATAATTTTCACGCCGTACGATTTTTCCAATGTTTCAAATACGTCGGCAATGGGCGTTCCTTTAAATTCAAACGACTGCCGTTGGATCGGTAATTCCAGAAGTTTTGGCTCGGGTACCAGGCTTCTCGTCAGGCGCAACTCGTTGGCTGCGAATGTAATTTGCTGGTTTGGGGTCAGGATCATCCCGCCAAGCTTATCCTCGGAATGCTGACTCGCCAATGCTTCCTTCGTCATCGGGAACACCGAAACCTTGCCCGTTTTCACCACTACCTTGACTTCGCGCTCGTCATCGAATGCACTTACTTTGAAGCTTGTGCCGAGTACTTTGGTCGCCAGCATCCGTGCGTATACATAGAAGGGTTTGTCCGGATTCTTAGCTACTTCGAAGAATGCCTCCCCATTTAAAAACACCTCCCTTTTATTTCCTTCAAATTTTTTAGGATAGGTAATGCGGCTTTTCGGTTGCAGCAACACCGAGCTTCCATCTTCCAAAATCACCAGTTTCGCTTTCTGCGAAGTATTTTTCACCTCGATCAAAGGTTCGCTGATCTGGCTCAGAATGACTTTGTACTGATCCGATTGCTGTTGCCTGGGCGTTTGCTTATTGAACCACCATCCCGCAAAAATCAGCATGAGTACAGATGCCGCCATATGGTACCAATTCGGCCTAAAAAGCCACCAAACGGATGATTTCGCAGCATTTTTCTCCCCGATTGCGTGCGAAAGGCGATAGATCTCATTGGCTACTTCTTCATCGCTGATCTGGTTAAAAGCCGCCTCAGTTGCATTCAACAGACTTTTGGCCTTTTCTACCAGGTCCGTTTTATCGGGATTGCGTTCAAGCCACATTTTCCACACCGTTTCATTAGCAGGATTGTTGAACAGAATCCAGTTTCTGAATGATTGATCGGCAGCTAGTTCCTCCGGAAGAAAATTGCGGTAATTGAGCATATAAGGCAAATGAAATGCGGCTAATTACATTAAGGATGCATTATGATTGGGGCAATACTCCTTTTTTGAAAATTATTTTTTGAGTAAAAAAGAGGCTTTGGAAACCAAATTACCGATGGTTCATTGGATTGTACATTGTCAAGAACTATTTGGTTTATTTGACGAATTAAATTCATCAACAATCAATAAAGAAGTCATGCGGTTTATCAAACCAATAGTCAGGCTAATCCAGGCATTAGTAGTCAGCAACTACCTGCACGAGGCCGATTCAGCGGCAGTCGTCATCAAGATCAAAATCCTCACCATTGCTGTCAGCCTGGCATTCATGCTAAATAGCTGTTTTCTCAAACAGGATAGGACAACTACGGTTTACGGGACAATCACAGATCAGAATGGGCAGCCGGTGGATAGTATTTTGGTTTTGGTCAGTGGTCTTAGAAGTTTGAGTTTTGAAACATTGAAAGAAGTCTATACTGATAATCGAGGTGAGTATGAGCTTTTGGTGGAAGTACCTAAAAGATTTCATGCAGTAAATGTTGGAATTCCAAATTTCCCACAGGAAAATCCTAAGTTTTTGAGGATGTACAAAGACTACAAACTATGGAAAAATGATCAGGCAACAAATAACTGCTGCACTGCCATTATTGGCAAGATAACCAAATACGACTTTCAATTAATCCCTAGATAACCACTATACATGGACCAAAAATGGAAAAGTTCAGACATTTTACGAATAATCTTCCGGAGAATTAGCTTGTTAATTTTTACCGTAAGTATGATTACGAACCTCACCGACTGCTTCTGGAAACAAGATCGGACTACAACGGTTTACGGAACGATTACCGATCAGAATGGGCAGCCGGTGGATAGTATTTTGGTTTTGGTTCAAGGTCTTAGAAGTTTGACTTTTGAAACATTGAAAGAAGTCTATACTGATAATCGAGGTGAGTATGAGCTTTTGGTGGAAGTACCTAAAAGATTTCATGCAGTAAATGTTGGAATTCCAAATTTCCCACAGGAAAATCCTAAGTTTTTGAGGATGTACAAAGACTACAAACTATGGAAAAATGATCAGGCAACAAATAACTGCTGCACTGCCATTATTGGCAAGAAAACCAAATACGACTTTCAATTAATCCCTAGATAACCACTATACATGGACCAAAAATGGAAAAGTTCAGACATTTCACGAATAACCTTCCGGAGAGTCAGCTTGTTAATTTTTACCGTAAGTATAATCATGAACCTTACTGGCTGCTTTTTGAAACAAGACCGGACTACAACGGTTTATGGAACGATTACCGATCAGAATGGGCAGCCGGTGGATAGTATTCTGGTGATGGTGTTAGGGATGCAAATCTCGCATTCGGAAGTGTTAAGTCAAATTTATTCAGACAAGGCTGGGGAATATGAAATAATGGTTGAAGTACCGAAGAAGTTTAACTCGATTAACGTTGGTGTGCCATTCCTTTTAATAGAGAATCCAAAATACCAAAATAATTACAAAGGCAAGAAGACGACCAAAGATGGCAAACGAACAAGTGACTGTTGCACGGCACTGGTTGGTAAGAAAACAAGATACGACTTTCAATTAATCCCCAGGTAATCAAATATATACTTTAACATACAAAAACTATGAAGCATCTTTTCAAATGCGAAAGGGGGAAACTATGCGGTTTTCTTCTTTTGGTTACCCTTCTTGACTTTTCTTCGAGCCTGGCCCAGGATTATCAGCAGCAAAGACAAGATCAAATCAAAAGGCTTGACTTAAAGGGCCTCGGAAACACATTGTTGCTGAACCTGGGCGTAATCAGCCAAAACGAAAACGATTACTTTAAAATACTGTCAAAAGACAAAGATTCGCGACTCGAGAAGGTTACATCCGAAGAGTGGCAAAATCTTTATGAGAGACTTACGGACGCTGATTTAAGAAGTGGGACAGAGCATATGCCAGCTCTAAGTCACTTGATCGAAGATGATCCATACAAGGTGACCAGGAGCAATGTCGTACCGATCGGCATCATGAACCTTCGTAGTATATACATGTCCGGTAGCCAGATTGCCGATAACGAGGCCCAAAAAAAGGCGGGAAATCCGGTGAATTATTCAGCTTACGAGCGGTTTGATATTGTTTATGCGGCTGTGCTGCAGGAGGATATTTACCAGGCGGAAGTTGCTTTCAGGATCAGCCCGGAGCTTTTCATTACCAACCATGCAGAAAAGCCGGAAAGAATCGAGCTGAATTTCAACGATGGACAAGGGTACAAAGCATATCCTGTATCGAATGATCTGATACAACATCGTTTTGAATCAATCGGGGAACAAAAAATAGGCATTCGACTCCTGCTAAACGATAAAACGTTCCTTTTCGAAACAAAAGTAAATGTGCGGCAGCTTGAACGGATTAAACCTTACAAAGAATTTCAGGTGACGGCCGAACGGATTTCAAAGGACACTTTGGCAGACACATCGGCACGAACTATGCTGGTAGGAGGGAACATACGGATCATCCTCGGGTGTGATCAGGTACTGAACAAGCCAATTATCATTGGTGAGAGGTTCGATATGGGGCAGGATATAACCCTGGACGTGATTGAGGGAAATTACAGGACCCCTCTTGGGCGATATCTGACGGAGGGCTATGACCTGGTTTTGCTTGATTATTCGGACCCCGGGGCGGCCATGGAAGACAATGCCCAGGTGCTGAAGGCGTTGATCCAGCAGGTGAACCAGATGAAAACAGGAAACGCGCAGTCCATTGTCATCGGCGAGAGCATGAGCGGACTTGTTGCCCGGTGGGCATTGCGGCAAATGGAAAATGAAGGGATCGCGCACCAGGTGAAGCTTCTGATCTGCTACGACACACCACACCAGGGCGCGAACGTGCCCGTGGGACTTACCCAACTTTTGCTGGACGCACACCCCACATTTTTGAGCCAGGTCATTTTAAAATTTCTTGGCAAGAAATTGCGCAGCTACTATGGTGCGCATGGCACGCCTGCTGCGAAACGGATGCTCTTGCACTGGGGCGGGCATCTGACAGGGGGAGTGGGCAGCAAACATCCTGCGTTTGATACTTTTCGAAGTCAATTGACTGCGTTGGGAAATGGCGGATATCCGCAGAATTGCCGGAACATCGCAGTGATCCACGGCAGTATGGATGCGTCGGACAGGAAAATATTTGACCAATACAACTACGGAAGCCGCATAATCCGGGGCTGGACGCCGTTGATTCTGCAAACTTCCAATATCGATGTTCATACCAACGAATTGGGGCAAAACAGTAATGTGCTGCGTTTCCTGACGTGGGGTAGTATTTTTAAAACAGCAGCCACCACCCGAAAATACAACAGCCCGGTTAATGATGATTTCCTGCCAGGTGGGAAATCTGCCTTCCCCATTCCCAATAAGTTTTTTAAGGAGACTTCAAGTTTTGATTTCTGCTTTGTTCCGACTTTTAGTTCGATAGATTATAAGGGGCCGAGAGCAACTCAGGCTGAGCGTGAGCTTTTGAATGTAACAGCTACTGATATTGCTCAGACACCATTTGCAGCTATTTATGGGGATAATGAAAATACAGTTCACGTAAGCACAAGGTTTGCCAACTTAATCGCAATGGGTCTTCAAGAAAACCTATTAACCAACATCCCTGCCTGCCCAGACCTCCCAGTTCCGCCAATACCATTTATTTCGACCTATAATACCTGCTACCCATTTAGCCAAAAGCGTTCTACCGAGGATAATACAGCCAACATCACAGTTTCGCTTGCCACGCCTACGAATAGTCAATTTATCCATAACTGGACCGTATTGCCGACGCAACAAGCCTTCACGACCACCGACGATCAGATCACTTTTCAGGCTGAGCGGCCCGGCGAGTACCAGATCATTTGTGTCCGTACCTATCCCAACCGCCGGGATCTGCAATCCACTTCCACCATCACCATGACTGTGGACGATTGTGGTAATGCGGTGGTGGCACCAGAAAACCCCGATCCATCTTTGGTGGTATCTCCGGATATTAACGTCACCGACATCTGGGAAGGTGATTTTCTGCTGACGACGGAAGCAGATTCAACGGCAGTTTTCGCGCACTACACGCCTGCTCCTAAGATCTTATACGCCACACTAGACGACGGTTCATTTATCCCAAAGTCTACGTTGGAAGCCAGCGGGATGTTTCCGGAGTTTGCTGCATTATTTACGGAAACCGACCCGCGTATCGCATTGCCTGTCACACTCAAAGAATTCCATGCAAAAGTCGAAGGGAAAACCGGGGCGCCAGCCGCTGGAACGCCAGCCGCCGGATCGCCGGCCGCCGCCATCCTTACCTGGACTACAAGTGCCGAGTTTAACAGCGATCACTTTGAAATTGAGAGAAGTAAGTCGGGGAAGGAGTGGGAGAAAATTGCGATTGTGCCTGCCAGCGCATTTACAGCCCAGGAAGCTGCATACGCTTATGCGGATTTGAATCCTCCATTTAATGTAGCGTATTACCGTTTGAAAATGGTTGATCAGGATAGTACGTTCGCGTATAGCCGGGTAGAAGTGGTGCGGTTTGACGGCGGTCGCGAGATTGCCGTTTTTCCTAATCCCATTGATCAAGACGGCCACCTCCAAATACTGCCTGCGGGTAATCTGGTCAGTGATGTCAAAATCTATAATGCATCAGGAAAGCTGGTTTTTCAATCCGATCAGCCTGAAAATCAGGTAAATGTGAAGGATCTGCCCGTCGGCAGGTACATCGTTAAAATCCGGTTGAAAGATGGCAGTCAGACAAGTCGCGCTTTTGTAAAACAGTAGTTGCCTGAAATCGATCAGTATTGAAAGAAGCCTGCAGAAATAATTAAGCTAACCAGGTGTATCTGGTGTTTGAGGGAAGAAATGGCTTTAAAAAGTAAATTCGCCACAGACTGCCTGTTGACCTGCATTAAATCGGCGATTTGCTCATTGTCCATTCCCTCAAAGTACTTGAGAAAAATGGCTTCTTTCTGACGGCGGGGTAGTTCTTCTATCGCGCAACGGACTTTCACCTGATTTTCGGTGAAAACCTCGTGCTGCTCAATTGCAGTTTCAATCGTCTGATAATCGGAAAGTTGGCCGGCTTCTTCGATGTCTAAGATGGCCTGGGACGCATTTGTGCGTCTGAATTCCTGCATAAGCTGATTTCTCAGTGCGCGGAGGAAGTAAATGGAGACGAATTGGATGTGGATCTGTTCACGCTTTTCCCAAATGTGGATCATCAGTTCCTGAATCGAATCTTTAATGAATTCGCGATCGGTCGTGAAGTTGGTGGCGTAATTAAATAAGGTGCGGTAAAGTTTGTCAGCGAGACGACAAAACGCGAGGCTATCTCCAGCCTGTGCTTGTTGCCAGAAATTCAGGAGAATGACATTCTCCTCAGCGATGCGTTGTCTTTTGTTCAAATTCAACCAGGTCAGACAACAAATTAAGTCGTAATTCCATGATTTATAAAATATAAGAGTGACTTTATTTTTATATCTGAAATTATCTGTTGTTAATTGAATTATTTCGAAATAAATGAGAGTTGGTAAGGTCGCCTAGACTTGCCAGGTTTCAAAAACCTGGTAAGTCTAGGCGACCAAATTATTAAATATAAGCGATGCAGTCGATCTCTACGAGCGAGTCCCCTGGAACGCCGCCGTAAACCGCTACGGTGGTCCGGCAAGGTGGTTTGCTGCCAAAACGGCCTTTATAGGCTTCATTCATTGCTTTGTAGTCATTCAGGTCATGAAGAAAAACACTGCATTTCAATACTTTTTCCATCGATGAACCTGCTTTTATGAGCTCTTTTTCCAATTCGTCCAGAACGTGTTTTGTGTGCGCTGTAATATCACCTTCAAAGTGCGCACCTTTTCCTGCAACAAATACCATATTGTTGAACTTGGTGTGACCTGAAAACAGAGGTACATCCTGGTACATCTCAACATCTCCGACCTCATGAGTCGCGGGTGCCGCTACCGCAGGAACCGATTCTGCCTGCACTTTTGAAGCAGCACCAATTCCAGCGATTCCGGCTACTGACGCAAACAATTTCTTGATAATTGATCTTCTTTCGGATTTCATAATGGTATTATTAAGGTTTGATATTCAGTTGTTACTACGGTTTTTTTTTGCTTTTCCGGGCCACTTTTTCATTGGCGGGCAGAGTGATTTTCCAGATACTTCCACCGGCTTTGTTACCACCCTGTTTGCCGCCGTACTCAATGACGTATAAGGTGTTGCCGACGAGTAATGCGTCAGTCGGAGCCGTAAAATTGTCGACGATCCGGGTAGTTTTCACTTTATAGTTGTCGGTCGCCTTATCATAGGTCATTTCGAGGTGGAGCAGGTCTTTTCCTTGTCTGCGCAATGGGTTCGGATTTACCGCCCCGTTTCTGGATCCGCCGGTATATCTGATCACAAATCCATCTCCGGTCAGGTCTTTGCCTAATGCGTTTTTGTTGTCGAAGAAAAGCCCCAGCGGCGACGAGTGCGCATTAAATGTTCCCACCGTCACGCCTGTTGTATCGCCATCCATGACAACGCCCGTTTTCCGGTCACGGTACTCGTTTGCATCCGGGCCTAGGTTCTGAACGGCAGGCGTAAATTTGACACCAGCTGGTTTTTTAGGGAAATCCGGGTCGTTGTGAAAATACTTCATGAGATATGCAAAAGCAAATTTGCTCAGGAATGGGTCTTTTTCAGGATCTGGCTGAAAATCCGGGAATTGCTGGGGATTATCGATACCGCCCATGATCCACGGAAAACCATAATGATGACCTTTTCTGATCCAAAACATATCTTCCGGATGATCGTAATCGCCAGAATTCGAAACTCCGAACAAATTTCCTTTCGGATCAAATGCCATGTCGTAGGCATTTCGTATTCCTTCGGCAAAGAGGTATCCTTCGGCTTTCAGTTTTTCGGTATCAGTTGAAAGTAACAAATCCTTTGAGCCGATTGGAAACCTGAAGATATTGGCCGTCAATGCATTATCTCGCGCATTCGGATACTCGCCCCCGTTATCCTGCACTTCTCCGTGATCGGTGCGGGCACCAGTGTTCACGAAAATGTATTTCCCGTCCGGGCTTATTTCCAGTGCATTCCAGCCGTGGTCAAATGTGGTTTTATTGGCCCCATATTCGACGGTATTAAAAACGACGGTCATCTCAGGCTTCTCATTTCCGGTCTTCATTTCGTAGCGGACCATCCGGCCTTTGTTCCCTTTATTATTATTCACACTTACATTACCGGCAAGAAAAAGCGTGTTGCCATGGAAAGCGGTGCCTTGTAAACGTGGAATGCCATGATCTTCAACGGTAAGCAATTTTTTGCTTTGCGGCTTTCCATTCACCATTTCGATTTTCAACACATCGCCGAAAAAGGTTGTATAATAAATTTCGCCGGAAACCGGATGCTGAATAATACGCACCGCCTCTGGTTCGACTTTCATATACTCCTCGACGACAATATCGTCACGCAGAGGGATGGGTGTTTTTGTAACCACTTCTGCCCGCTGCTGAGCGGAGGCAACAACAGATGCGCCTAGAAAAATGACGGAAAGTCCAGTCTTAAAGATTTGTTTGTAAAGTAGCATGTATAATTGGGGCTCAGGTTTATTCAGTTTTGCCTAAATGACGAAGGTATGCAACCAGCTGCCAGCGCTGCTCATCGGTGAAGACGTCTTTAAATGGCGGCATATTACCTCTTCCGGTTGATATTTTCCAGAAGAATGCACCGTCACTCTGGCTTTTAACGAGGGTATCGTGAAAGTTGGCTGGTTTCTGTCCCAGTGCGCCACCGGCAGCTCCATCTCCATACCCTTCTTCTCCGTGGCAAGATGCACAATAAAGTGTAAACAGTTCTTCCCCCTGCGCCAGCGTCAGCGGTTCTTCGTGATACGGACTTTTAAGCGTGTCCGCCCAGGCCGGTGCTTTCCAGGGATCTTGCTGTAACTGTCGAAAATGAGTTTCTTCTGATGAAAACCCCGCAAGTCCAGCTCCCGAAAGAACGATCATACTAGCGGCGAAAAATTGATTTCTGCGCATTCCGGAAGATATATTGGTGAATTTGATTCATTTCCATTCTCCCTCCAACCTCCAAATGGAACACTCAATTTGCCGGAGAGTAATATCCACTTAAACAGATTGGAAGGAGAATAGCATTATTTTAAACTTTCAACGGAAGCTCTGACCCTGGCTACATCCTCCAAACTAATGGGGCCTGCGCTGTTTCCGAAATTGCTTCGGATGTGTGTCAAAACCTCTGAAATTTCCTCATCCTTTAAGAAACTGTGCTGCGGCATTACATTATTGTAGGACTGGCCTTTTACTTCAATCGGCCCTTCTAATCCTTTCAGCAACACGTTAATAAGCCGGTCTTTGTCACCAGTTACCCAGTCGGCGCCTCCCAGCGGAGGAAAACGTTGAGAGTCTCCCATGCCGTTCCGCTGGTGGCAGGCTGCGCAGTACACACTGTATACTTTTCCGCCGGCAACAGGCTCGTCTTTATCCAGGTTGTCATTTACGAAATCCGGCGTGCGGATGTGAGCAAGTGATTTTCTTTTTTCCTGCGAGGCCAATGCATTTTTGCCAAACTTGTTTTTATTACCCTTGTAAGTCACTTTCCATATCTTCCCTTTTTCGGTCTCAGCAATGTAAATCGACCCGTCTGGCCCCATCGCGATTCCCATCGGCCGATAAACGGCGTCGCTGACATTCACGATCGGATCAATTCCTGCGAAACCATCGGCGAAAATCTCATAAGGTCCCGAAGGCTGGCTTCCTTTAAAAGGCACAAAGCCAATAAAGTAACTCGACTGCGGATACGGCGCACGGTTTGTCGATCCGTGGAATGCAATGAACGATCCATTTTTATAATGCTCCGGAAATTGATTTCCCTGGTAGAACAGGATGTCGTTCGGGGCCCAGTGTCCCGGAAATCCGATCAATGGCTTTTCATATTGCCCGCAGTCGCCTTCGAGCTTTCCGTCGCCTCCATATTCCGGATTGAGGACTTTTTTACTTAGCATTTGGTCCCAATAACAATAGGGCCAGCCAGCGTGAGTACCTTCTTTTACCCTCAAAAATTCTTCTGATGGCAGCATTGCACTTTCCCATCCATTATAAAGCTGAGGCCAAAGCCGTAATAAATCGTCGCGGCCATGTTGCAATGCATAAAGATTATGATCAGCGAAATTCCAGTCCAGCCCCACCACGCTGCGCAAGCCGGTAGCAAACTTGACCCCGTCCTTTTGAAGCTGACCAGTCTTATTTGCATCGAATTTCCAGATGCCGCCGTGATCTTCCAGGATTGGGCAGGGTGTCATTCCCGGTGAGCCGGGCGTACGGTTATCCACCTGGCAGCAATTGGAATTGGCCCCAAATGGTACATACATAAACCCTTTATCATCAAATGTAATCGGCTTCGCAATGTGCTCGTGCATGCCATGCGGGTGGTCGTCCGTCAGGATAACTTCTTCTTTGCTGGTAGGCACAAGTTCTCCGGGATTCAGCTTGTACCGGTACACGATCAGCTCCGAACTGAAATACAGGTAGCCTTTATAAATCCGCATTGCCGTTCCATATGCCCGCTCTCTCGCAGTGCCGCCAAACCGTTTTACAATATCAGCACGTCCGTCACTATTCGTATCCCGCAATGCGATCACCGATTCGCCTTTATTCGCAAACCGGGCCTTTACGTAAATATCCCCATTGTCATTTACCGCAATATGCCTCGCGCGACCAAGCAAGCTATCGACCACGACAATCGCCTCAAACCCATCCGGCAGATACAGCCCGCCATTTTTGGAATTAAAAGGCTTATCCTTATCATCGGAACGCTGTATAAACCCCAATGCAAAAAGCAAAAGTAGGGAAGCGGATTTGAGGTATTTGGTCATGGTTAAAGGGTTTTTGGCTGTTGGCTATTAGCCGTTAGCGGTTAGCTTTTTTTGAATAGAGCCAAAGGCTAACAGCTAATAGCTAAAAGCTACCTACTATAAATCGGCTTTGCAATTCCATTCAGATCGTAGACAATTTTTCCGCCCATGACGGTCAGCTCACATTCAAGCTTTTCTTTGCCCTCCATTTTGAAACCTGTTTTGTCATAAAATCCGAAGTTGCCTTTCCGCATGGAGAAAATGGCCACGTCGGCAATTGCGTTTTCTGAAATGTGGCCCAGGTTTTCGCGGTGGATCACCTTCGCTGGTTCCCAGGTACTTGCTTTGATGACCGACGGCAGGTCCATACCCATTACATAGAATTTGGACATGATGCTGAGCATATCTTTCATCGAACCATTCATGCTGCCAGTGTGCAGATCGGTACTGATGGTGGTTGGATAAAAACCGGCTTTAATGGCAGGGATCGCCTGCGAATAATTGAAGCTCGCGCCGCCGTAACCTACATCGAAAACGATGCCTTTTTTGCGAGCCTCGATGGCAAATGGCTTTACCTTCTGCGTCGATTCATCCACAATCGTTTCCCGTACGTTTCCTTCCAGCAAGGTGTAGGCGTGTGTGAAAATGTCTCCCGGGCGCAGGTGTTTCATAAAAAGATCTTCGAGCGGAAGTGGCGGGGTGCTTCCTCCAAAATCGACCATTACAGGCATCTTAGCCAGTTTTCCAGCTTTCACTGCATTGTCGACGGGCTTCCAGTCGTTGCCCATGAAGTGCGCAACTTTAAAACCAACCACATCATTTTTGTTTTTTAAGGCCACAGAGGCGGCCATGACCGGATCCATGTCACTCGTGTCCTGCTCCCAGTTACCGCCGCGCATACCTTGTCCGACAATATTCAGGAAGGACAAAACCCGTGTTTTTGAGTTAAAAATGACGTTATTCTTGAATTCCTGAAAAGAATCCCAGCCCGCGCCACCGGCATCCACGATGGTGGTAACGCCCACCCGGAATGTGAAACCGTCGGGCGGGAGTGCCACCAGACCATTACTCAGATAGTGATTTACCTGCGTGCCGTGAAACACATGTCCGTGAATGTCGATCAGCCCGGGCGTCACATACATCCCTTTCGCATCCACCACCTGGCGAGCTTCTTTGGGATCAATGTCTTTGGCAACTTTCTTGATCTTTCCTTCAAATATCCCAACATCCATCACCTGGTTGAGGTTATTTTTCGGGTCGATCACCGTTCCGCCCTTTATTAAGATGTGATAGGTCTGTGCGCTGGAAAAATAGCTTTGGGTAACCAGCAGAAGAAAAAGGTAAAGGAAATTTTTTTTCATTTCAGGGATTGAGGATTTTAAGAGAAAGGGAACTAGACGGCTGCTTTCGACAATTCTTCTTTCAACCGGGTCGCTACTATTTTTTCTTCTCCCGATTTCAGCATCCACGCTGTGATGGTCAATGAGTTGTTTTCGGCAGGCATGATCTCGATAGACGGATTTCCTTTGCGAAGGTTTTCCTGTAAAAGCTTGACGGGAATGCTCACTTTTGCCGGGTCCCAGGATACTCTCAGGGTAGGCGTGTGGTTTCCAAGTTCGGGCACCGTTACATCCGTGGTGACGCCACTTACGCTTTTCGCTGCATTAGCAATGTGCGAAATCCGGTCTTCCCATATCTTCCATTCTTTCTTGTGGTCCATTTTGACAAAATTATCAAGTGCCACGTACATACCCAGGATCTCTTCCTTGTTCACCTTCATACCGCGACCGATCGTCGAGCCGCGTGGGGGCATACTCAGTCTGGCTGCGTCGATCAGGTGTTTTTTACCCATTAAAATCCCGGCACTCTGAGGTCCGCGCATGGCTTTTCCGCCTGAAACGCAAACCAGGTCAAAACCCATATCGTTGAATTTCCAGAGATTTTCGACAGGCGGTACATCCGCTGCCATGTCGATCATTGTAGGAATTCCATTCTTTTTCGCAATCTCGATCCATTGCTGGTGATTGATCTGGCCTTTATCCGACTGGATGTTCAGAAACCATAACAATGCCGTTTTTTCATTGATCGCTTTTTGTAATTCTTCGGCTGTCTCAACCAAGACGATCGTGCAGCCCGTATTCGTTAATGCGTGTGAATAGCCAATGCTATGGCCTTTCTGAATGATCACTTCCGATTTCATTCCGGTACCATCCAGGTGAGGCAATGCTTCCACTTTTTTCTGGTCCATTCCGGTTAATACGCCAGCCAGCCCCAGTGTTAATGCGGAAAAACAACCCGCTGTCACCACTGCAGCTTCCGCATGGGTAAGCGCTGCAATTTTTTCGCCGACCTTGGTTTGTACCTCATCCAGCATCATAAAATCTTTCGCAGCGCCCTGGATGATTTCCACCACTTCATCCTGCATGAGTGAGCCTGTCATAGCCGTGTAGGTACCCGCAGCATTAATAAAAGTTCTGATTCCCAATTCCTTAGCAAGGTTCCTGGCAGCTCCTTTGGTTACCAGTCCGGTGGGATCGACGCTGGATTGCCCTAAAAATCCACCCAGTAATGGAAATGTAGACAGGTGTTTGATTAAATCTCTGCGGTTTATCATAATGGTCAAAGGGCTGAATGTTTAAGGCTTAAAACAATAGAAATTTCACTGATACATCAAGGATGCAGAAAATATGCAGGAATACTCTATTTGGGAGAGTTATTTTTTTAATTGGTGTAAATTAAAAAATAAAGTTTGGTGATAATGAGTTTTAAAGCCTTTTTCTTTTGGATTAAGATGAGTCAGGCCTTCTTCGGCTTTCTGACTAAAACATTGGTTCTGAGAAGACTCTGCGGATCTTACTACATACCAATCAAAAAAGCGGCAATGGCCCCGGAATTTCGGATCTGCCATTGCCGCTTTTTAAAAGAGTAGACTTAACTATTGAAGAAACAGCTGTTTCACGGAAACCGGGGTTGGGATGCTGATTTCTTTCCCGGAATAAGTAAGTTGTCCGGTTGCCGCATTTCTTTTGAAAAATACCACATTATCATTATCACGGTTCGTCACGATAGAAAACTCACCTTTCTGGTCGATCAGAAAATTACGCGGGTGTTTTCCATGTGTTTCCGCGTGACCGGCGATGGTAAGTTTCCCCGTTTTCGCATCGACGGCATAAATGGCCAGGCTTTCATGGCCGCGATTGGATGCGTAAAGAAATTTTCCATCGGGAGAAAAATGAATATCAGCTGCGTAGCTTTTTCCCGTGAAATCGGCCGGCAGCATGGTTACCCGTTCGATCGGCACCAAAGCCCCCGAATTTTTGACGATTTTGAATGCATTAACAACCGAAGCCAGCTCGCAGGCCGAATAACCGAAATTTCCATTCGGGTGGATTGCAAAATGGCGGGGACCATCTTTTTCTTTTACTTCGGCATAGGGAACTGCGCCGGGAGTGAGTTTCCCGGTTTTTTGATCCACCGAATACACCATGATCTTGTCAATGCCCAGGTCAGACGCGTAAATGAATTTTCCGTCTGCCGAAGGAATTACCGAGTGCATATGCGGTTTTTGGTCTGGCCTGCCTTTATCCTGAATGCTGTCAGCTACCGCGCCAATAGAGCCGTCGGCATTCAATAGATAAACTCCTAATTGTCCGCTTCCGTAATTGGAAACATATAAAAAGCGGCCTTTGGGATCCACGCTCACATGGCAGGGCCCCCGTCCCAGCGATGGTTGTGCGTTCAGGCTTTTGAGTTTGCCGGTAGCCGGGTCGATCGCAAACGAGGTAACTGTATTGTTGCCTTCATTTGCCGCGTACAGGAATTTTTTATTAGGATGAAATTCTAGAAAAGACGGGCTGGTTTTTGCAGTCACCACTTGTAATTCTTTGAAAGAATAGTCTTTACGATCAAATTCATAGACATAAATGCCTTCTCCTTTTTGCGTGTAAGTGCCGATATACAGGATTTCTTTGGTTGATTTTTGAGCGAAAGTCATGATGGCGGAGATTAAAACAAGGCATGTAAGAATGGTTTGTTTCATAGCATCGGGATGTGGTTAGTGTTTGGTTTAGAGTTTCGAATTATTGAACGTGATATGTAATTATTTTAGGAAACTCCTCCGGAGTCTGGAAAGTGAGCGGGGGTAATGTTTTTCTAGAAACAGGGTGCCCCGCTGGGGCATTGTATCAGGTTTCGAAATTCAATCTTGCTTTTACGCGAGACGTCGGAGCCTTCTGTTTGTAGCAAACGACGTTCAGTATTAACCTTCCGGCCCCGTCAGGGCCTCGTGTTTCTAGCAAACGACATTCATTAATAACCTTCCGGCCCCAGCGGGGCCTCCTGCCTATTCAAATATCAATGTGCCGAATTTTTCAAATTCATGAAAACTGCCGCCTGTCTTTTGCCACGAATAATAGGCCGTCTCTGAATCGTAATCAATCCGGTAAAAATTGCCCCGCCATTTTGTCCCGGATTTTGGAATGGACGGAACGATCGGGTTCATTAATGCATAAGGAATGAAAAATTCGGCTTTCCACCCGGTCACCGAGGCCATACTTTTCTTCTGTCCGCCCTGCGCGCTGGTTTCATGTTGTACCCGTGTATTATCATTGTAATTCCACGGTTTCCAGCCTTGCGCCTTTCCATTCATATTGGGGACTAAAATCGGAAGCTCATAATTCAACGGGGAAACTTCGTATTCAAAATAAATCGGGTAGCGGGTGTCCGGCCAGAGAAAGACTTCGACCACATCTTCTTTAAACAATGCACCATAATCTTCCATAATCGTTGCCGTGAGTTTCTGGTCTGTGCAATCGAAAAGAAAGTAAATGCCTTTCTCGGAATAAAGGATCTTGACTTTGGTAGGAAATGGCTTTCCGGATTTGGGTTGCCTCGGGCCTTTCTGAACGGTGATGTCAAACCACTGCGCGGCCGACCAGTTGGATGCGGAGCCTTCGCCGTCCACTTTAAAATCGGACGTTTTTTTGATTACCAGTGTCGAATCCGGAACTGAGGCGAACGCACCGGGCCGGATCAGTAAGCCGGTCAGTAACAGGCAGAGCAGTGCTACTTTCTTCAACATTATCAAAGGTTTAGGATTTGAAAACGATTTACTACGAAAAATCTGGACGAATTGTAGTCTGAGATATCAGGAGCAGCAATTTGACTAGGTTTTTACATTTTACCAAATCATTATTTTTCTGGTATAAAAATTGACTTAAAAAGTTCAACAATTTAAGTGGCGCATTGGAATGATTATTCATAAATTGGAAGCGGATTTAGTGAAACCTTTTAACATTTAATGTCATGATACGCGAAAGAGGAGAGCCGGCTATTGCTGATACCAGTAAGCCGATCATAGAACCACCTGTTTTTCCGGACGTTCTGGAAAATACGCAGAAAACCAGGGCAGTTGCCCAGGACCCCGATTTGGTAGGAGATGACGACGATGAGGACGAAGATTTTATCGAAGACGATGAAAAAGTAGTCGACGAATTTGACGACGATGACGACATTGACGATAGTAAAATCGTCATTGAAGATCCGGATAGGATCCTTGATCTTGATGACGATGACGACGATTTTTAAGGCTAACGCGTTTTACCTTCTCATCGTGGGCCCCAGGATTCAAATCCCGGGGCTTTTATTTTGGATAATGAGTAATGAAATGGTTGTTATGACTTATTCAGTCAAATTGTTTTATTCTCACTTTTCCTAACCCATTAATGAGTTCTTCTGACAAGAATGTAACCCAAAATATTACCCAGGTAATCGCTGCATCTTCGCTTGGTACTTTAATTGAATGGTATGATTTCTACATTTTCGGTAGTCTTGCGGTTATCATCGGGCAACAATTATTTCCGAGCGACGCAGGGGCCTCAGCCCTGATCAATACACTCGCCATTTTCGCGGCGGGCTTCATTGTACGACCATTTGGTGCGCTGGTTTTCGGCAGACTTGGTGATCTGATCGGCCGGAAATACACTTTTTTACTTACCCTTGTTTTAATGGGCGGGTCCACATTCCTGATCGGCCTCATTCCTTCTTATTCCAGTATTGGTTATGCCGCGCCGATTTTGGTGCTGATCCTGCGTCTAGTGCAGGGCCTGGCGCTCGGCGGTGAATATGGCGGAGCTGCCACCTATGTAGCCGAACATGCGCCGGTGGGAAGGAGAGGTTTTTTTACCAGCTGGATCCAGACTACGGCTACATTAGGTCTTTTTCTTTCGCTTGGTGTGATCGTTTTGACTAAAAACCTATTGGGTGCAAAAGCATTTGCCGACTGGGGCTGGCGTATCCCTTTTCTTGTTTCCATTCTGCTGGTAGGTGTCTCCATTTACATCCGGATGAAAATGCACGAGTCGCCGGTTTTTACCAAACTGAAAGCTGAGGGTAAAGTTTCTGCTAATCCATTAAAGGAAAGTTTTCAGAAAAAAGTCAATTTCAAAATGGTGCTGCTGGCGCTGTTTGGCGCAACGATGGGGCAGGGGGTGATCTGGTATACCGGACAGTTTTATGCGCAATCGTTCCTGGAAAATACCTGTAAGCTTGATTTCAACGAATCCAGGTACATTCTACTTTGGGCGATCCTGTTTGCGACCCCCTTTTTCGTCGTCTTTGGTTCGTGGTCTGATAAGGTCGGCCGCAAATGGATCATGCTCACCGGGATGCTGCTGGGTGTGATTTGTTACCGACCGATTTACCAATATTTTATCGATGCGACCAATGTTAAGGAATTTCAGAAAACGGAGCTGGTGAGCACTTCCGAGCCGGTTATTGAACGCGGTTTGGTGAAAGACAAGCCGGATTCGCTGATTACTACGACGGTTACCAAAACTCTGAAAAGTGGCATGACCTTCAAAGAGTCGAGTACCGTGACGATTCCAGTGAATGCGTCCGACGATACTCCGAAAGCGGAAACCGTGATCAAGGATGTGACACTTTCGGGGCAGACCTATATCATGGTCATTTTCCTCGTTTTCTTCCAGGTTCTGCTGGTAACCATGGTTTACGGACCAATTGCGGCATTTTTGGTAGAGCTTTTCCCGACCCAGATCCGCTATACTTCCATGTCTCTGCCTTACCACATTGGAAATGGCGTTTTTGGTGGTCTGGTGCCATTTATCGCCACGCTCGTCGCATCATTCAGTGGTTCGACGCCGCTTTCCGGACTTTGGTACCCGATTGCGATTGCCGCGCTTTCACTGGTAATCGGCGCGGTTTACATCGACAACCGCATTGATAATACTGTAATGGATTAGGCGGTCCGCTTTAATAAACTCATAAGATTTGTTTTTAAAATATTAAATATGAATGGCTTAAAGAAAGTTCTGGGTCTGGTTTGGATGTTGCTCGGGCCGGTGATCATCTTGTTTTTAATCATGCAGGCAATGGATAAAATCGCCATTGCCGCCGAAGGCATTGCCCGGACGAACACTACGCTGCAATGGTCGATTATCATCCTCATTTTCATTCCGATCTGCGCCGGACTGGTCATTTTCGGGTTTTACGCCTGGAAAGGCGAGTATGAGAAATTGCCCGAAAGCTCTTCTGATTTGCAGGGATAGTTTCTATTTTTGGCTTGCATCAATCAACAAGCCGGAATCATGAAAGAGGAAGTTTATATTTTATCTGCAGCCAGAACTCCAATCGGGAGTTTTGGCGGAAATTTATCGTCGGTGCACGCCGCCAAATTGGGGGCAACTGCCATTCAGGGGGCATTGGCAAAATCCGGAGTTTCGCCGGAGCAGGTTCAGGAGGTTTTTATGGGGAATGTGGTTTCGGCCAACCTCGGTCAGGCACCTGCGCGTCAGGCTGCGATCTTTGCCGGTTTACCGGCTCGTGTTATCTGTACTACTGTCAATAAAGTGTGTGCCTCGGGCATGAAAGCTACGGTTTTCGGTGCGCAATCCATTCAACTTGGTGATGCTGAAATTGTTGTCACCGGCGGAATGGAGAATATGTCCCAGATTCCATATTATCTTCCCAAAGCAAGAAATGGCTATGGTTATGGAAATGGTGAAATCGTTGACGGCCTCGTAAAAGACGGACTGACAGATGTTTATGACCAAATCGCAATGGGCGTATGCGGCGACCGCACGGCTACAAAGTATGCCATTTCACGTGAGGAGCAAGATAATTTTGCCATTCTGTCTTACCAAAGAAGCGCCGAATCAACAAGTAATGGACTGTTTTCAAATGAACTGGTTCCCGTGGAAGTCCCGTCACCAAAAGGCGGGGAATCCTCATTTGTATCGGAAGATGAAGAATTCAGGAAAGTTAAGTTTGAAAAAATACCTGCATTGAAACCGGTTTTCTCTAAAGAAGGAACGGTAACAGCTGCAAATGCATCGACCATTAATGACGGCGCTGCTGCATTGGTACTCGCCGGGAATGCGGCAGTCCGCGATTCCGGCCTCAAACCCATCGCCCGGATCGTAGCTTATGCGGATGCGGAGCAGGAACCTGCCTGGTTTACTACGACGCCCATTCTTGCAACTCAAAAAGTGTTGAAAAAATCCGGGTTAGCAATTTCTGACATCGATTATTTTGAAGTCAATGAAGCATTTGCAGTGGTTGCATTGGCCTACATCAAAGAACTGAACCTAGATGTAAATCGGGTCAATGTGTTCGGTGGCGCCGTGTCACTCGGTCACCCGCTGGGAGCATCGGGCGCACGCATTATTACCACCTTGCTATCGGTTTTGGGGAAAAATAATGGGAAATATGGACTTGCGGCGATTTGTAACGGCGGCGGCGGCGCGTCAGCGATTATTATCGAAAGACTTTAAGAATCTTTGATCAGAATTTTCAGGCGGTCGTAAAAGCCGGTGCTTTTGAAAGTAAAGGTTTTGTGCAGAATGTAATTACTGATAAAGCTGCATCCCTGCCCAAAAATGTAGCACGCCATTTCGGTAATGTTCACGTCTTTTTTTCCAAAAGGCAGTTTCGCCTGATAAATGTCATAGCCGAGGTAATCGATTACGATTTTGTAGGAAATGTCCGCCCCAAGCTTGGTAACGACCATGGAAACGGTTGCTACCATGAAAAACTTCACCATTTCGCGCCTTGTCTGATTACTTTGACGGGCATCAAACGCAAAAAGCTTGGTTAGTGTAAATCCCCAGATCAAACCAACCAGGTAAGATGGGACAATGGAGGCACTCCATGTAATGTCGAACCAATCCTGAATTAAACTACTGGAAACTAACTGGATAACAGCGCCGGTACCTGCAACTATAAAATATGCTATTAAATCTTTGGCATTAAAAATCTTACTGTTCTTCGGTTCGGCCACGTGCGTGAGGAGTTGGTGATATAACGGCTGGACATTTATTGAGGCCCAATATTAGAAATAAATTGAACCTGAACCAAAAGGCAGGTCTTAATTTGAGCGAAAGGGCATAGTCACCGGAAGCGGAAGGTTCATGGCACTGTTTTTGCCAAACTTGTATGCGTTACCCGCATTCCCGAATGCGGGAATTGCTTTAACTCACTGATGATTTATGAAAAGGATAGCTTTGTTGGCAGTCATCTTAATATCTGCTCCTTCTGTATTTGCACAAACTAAAAAGTGGGCGGTCGGATTTGAAGTCGGCGAGCCCATTGCGGTGAGTTTAAGGAAGTATGGAGACCGTAATGCCTTGGATATCAGCATCGGTTCATATATCGGTTTGTTTAAAGGAAAAGACAATTACAAAGTAAGCAACGATGATCTGGGCGGGGTTGGCGTCATGTTTAATGCAACCTACTTGTGGTACGCGCCACTGTTCAATGAACGGATGACTGCGTACGCGGGTCCCGGAGTGCAGGTCAATTCGCGCCGTTATTATCCCGATCGGAACGTGAAAACGGTCTACACTACCAATATTTCAACCGGACCCTCGGCAACGGCCGGTCTCGAATTTTTCTTTTCGCAGAGACCAGCCTCATTTTTCGTCGAGGGCGGCGGGTATCTTGAATTGATCCCGAAATTCTTTTACTTTAATCCTAATCTCAGTATCGGACTTAGACACAACTTCTAACATCAGCAATCCCGTGAAAAAACGATCCGCATTTTACTTCATTATACTTCTGGCTGCGATCCAGGTTTCTTGTTCGAGTACGTTGCAGAAACGGTATGACCAGCGTCACGGGACCACTTCGGCCAGTGACCGATACGATGACGACCGCGACAGAACGCGCACTTCGCCCAACTCGACCGGTAAAGACGGGTATAAAAGGGATTACGAGAAAATGATGGAGGAAGACGTCAAAAGCGACTATGCCAAGTCCGATTACAATCAGAAACTGGTGACACAATATGAGGATATGGATAAGGTCGGCGAGCTGGTTTTGTACGAGCTGGACATTCTGGAAAGCCGCTGGAATGTGTTGATCGGGGAATATAGAAATTCGAATTCGTCCGGAAAAGAAGTGATTTCCGATGAGTTGGACAAAATCACCGCAGACCGGCTGGTACTTTATAAAGCCTACACGAACATCTATAAAAACGGGAAAACCAACTGGGTTACGGTAAAACGGGAAGTTGAAAATACATTAAGATCCGTTCGGAAAGTTGCTGACCGGTGATCTCACCAGCCAGCACCTTTTGTATTCGTTTTAATCCGGCAAATGTAACTGTCCACTGTCATGTAAAGTGTGGAACCGTCATTTCCCCAGGCGCAGTTGGACGTTAATTCGCCCATTTCAATGCGTCCGAGTAGTTTCCCGGCGGAAGTTAAGATCAGCATGCCTCCTGGGCCGGAAGTCCAGATATTTCCGTCTTTATCAATTTTTAAACCATCCGGTAAACCACTTTTTCCGGCTTTAACCATCGGGGTTGCGTCATATAAGAGTTTGCCCGCGCCGATTTTTCCGCTGGGTTCTACCGGGTACGACATAATCACCGCTTTTTCGGGATCGGATTGCGCGATGTATAAGATTTTTCCGTCGGGTGAAAATGCAAGACCATTAGGCCGGGCCAGATTGGCGATTTCCATGGTAACTTTTCCGTCTTTTGCAATGCGGTACACGCCAAATTCCTGGATTTCGCGGGTTGCGTCCGCATGTTTTTTGCTTAGTCCATATGGCGGATCGGTAAAATAGTAGCTGCCGTTTGAATGTTCGGTCACGTCATTCGGACTGTTGAAACGCTTGCCTTCAAATTTGTCAGCTAATGTGATTTTTCCACCGCCTTTTAGTGGCATGGCAGAAATGCGGCGGTCGCCGTGCTCGCAGGAAATCAACCGTCCTTTGCTATCGATCGTCAGGCCATTACTTCCTTCCTCGTCGCTGTAAAGCCCCAGACCTGTGTAGCCGGAAGGTTCCAGGAAAACCGAAAGCCCGGTTTTTTCATCCCATTTATATACTTTGTTTTTGGGTACGTCCGAAAAAAGCAGGTAACCTCCATCCTTGTTCCAAACCGGGCCTTCCGACCATTCGAAACCCGAGGCCAGCATTTCTACCTTTGAATTTTTCGGCAGTAGTGTCTCCAAGGATGGGTCGTCATAAATGATCTTGCCCATTGTGGGGAAAGATTTTTGGGTTGAAGCAGATATAACAAAAACAGCTGCCAGGCTAAGTAGAAGTAAACCCTTTCTCATGAAATGAAGTGTTATGGTTATCCAGGAATATGATATCTGAAAAAGAAGCTTATCGCCCAACCTACTGATTTTCCGATCCAGGATCACTTAATGGCAATACCAAAGAAAGAATAATGCTGGAATAAGGTGCAAGTTCCGCGTTCGTCATTACATCGGAATGGGCGGGATCCGTGGAAAAAAGTACTTTTCTGAAATTGGATTTGTCTTCCGGCAGGTAGATGGTTTTTGTATTACCACTCAGGTTATGAATGATCACAACCGATCTGTCGACATGCGGACGGAAATAAGCCAGCAACTGATCGTCGCTGAGACAAACGCGATGAAGATTGGGTGCGAAAATCTGGCTCAATGCAGGCTCTTCTTTTCGCAGCCGGATCAGGTTTTTATAATGATTAAACACCGATTCCGGATCGTTAAACTGGCTTGAAAGGGGTGAGACCGTTTCCAAAGTGCTGAATTGCGCCTCAATCCAGGCAGTATTTTCTGAGTTTTCTGTTTCGGGTATGTTCCAGAGAAATGGCTCGCGAATGTACGGGTCCGGTTTTGTACCCAGCATACCCAATTCCTCGCCGTAATAAATGTACGGCTGGCCGGGCAGTGTCAGCAAGATGGTTGCCGCCAGTTTCTTTTTCGCAATCTGGTTACCAACTACGCTCCCGATCCGGTCCTGGTCGTGATTGGTGAGCATAATGGCGTCGACGAAAAGCGGGTTGTATTTTTCAAAAAGCGCGTAACTCGACTGCAACTTCTCAACGATGTCTTCGTCACGTTCGTGAATTAATATGCGCTGCAATGCGAAGCTCAGATCGAAATGGAAAGTAGCGTCCAGATATTTAAAATAGGGAGCGACTTCTTCTGTTTCCGCCCAAACCTCTGCGACTGTAAACGCGTCCGGCTTCACTTCCTGCACGACTTTTGAGAAAAAATCCCAGAATTCAATGCTTTGTTCTTTTTCCCATTCCGGGTAAATGTGGCGGGCTGCGTCGAGACGAAATCCGTCCACGCCAATATCGACAAGCCAAAAACGGATGATCTTCCCGAGTTCGGCACGAAGTTCTTCCGAATGATAGTTCAGGTCCGGCATTCCTTTGTAAAAAAGGCCGTAATATTTTTCCGGATCATCCGAATTGTCGTGCCAGGGATACACCACCTGCGAATCGTCAGAGGTTTCCCGCTTCGAAATACCCAACTTGTCAATCTGCGCCTCGTTCATCCACCAGTAAAAATTCCGGAAGTTACTGGACTGACTTTTCCGGGCGTCGGTGAACCACGGATGCAGGGTACTGGTGTGGTTAATAATCAGGTCGAGATAAATTTCAATATTTCGCTCATGTGCCCGGGCGAGTAAGTTTTTGAAATCTTCGAGAGTCCCATACTCGGGTTCGATATTGAAATAATCGGTTACGTCGTATTTATGGTAACTCGGCGATGGATTCACGGGAGTAAGCCAGATCGCCTCAACGCCCAGATCTTCGAGGTAATCCAGTTTTGAAATGATCCCGTTCAGATCACCGATCCCATCCTGATTCGAGTCGCAGAAGGAACGGACAAATATTTCGTAACAAACCCGGGGAATGAATTTAGACTTGTCGGCAATCATTTAAGTGTGGCTCTGTTTAATGAAATAGGGTTGTAACATTCGGTAGACAACTTGTACCGGCAAACCCATTATAGTGTAAAAAGACCCTTCGATTTTCTCGATCGCGACCATCCCGATCCATTCCTGAATACCATAAGATCCTGCTTTATCAAAAGGTTTATAATGCTCAATATAATAGGTTATTTCCCAATCATCCAAGTCCCGGAAATGCACCGTCGCTTGGTCTGAAACTGTTGTGATCCGATCGTCAGCGAGCAAGCTTACGGCCGTAATTACTTCGTGACTTTTGCCCGAAAGGTTTTTAAGCATTTCAAAAGCTTCATCACGGTTTGCAGGCTTGTTCAGAATGTAATTTCCTGAAATCACAACCGTATCAGCGGTTAACACAATATTGTCAGGACGGAGGCCTCTGAATTGCTCCGCTTTTTCCCGCGATATGTATGCGGCAACCTCGTCTGAGGGTAAGTCGGCAGGAAAAGTCTCGTCTGTCGGCAATACTTCCACATGAAACTCAAACCCCGCGTCGGTCAGTAACTGGCGTCTTCTGGGTGAATTGGAGGCCAGCGTTAATTTTTTTTGTAAAAAAATCATTCAATCGGAACTAACAATTAATAAATAGATGTTACAACATTAAATGTATCTACATTATTTACATTTAAATCAATCGGCTATGTCTATTGAAACTGATATTAAGCAAAATAAATTTCGGAGTCCCTACCAGCGTCTCGCATTGAACCTGGTTTACACGACAAACTGGCTGGAATATCAGCAACTGGAGTTTTTCAAAGAACATGATATTACGTCGCAGCAATATAATGTGTTACGGATTCTGCGCGGACAGCAACAAACGCCGATCAAGGTAAGTGACATCACGGAACGGATGCTGGACCGGAATTCGAATACTTCGCGGCTGGTGGACAAGCTCCTGGCTAAAAATCTGGCAAAGCGTACTTCATGTCCCAGCGACCGGCGTGCGGTGGATGTGGTGATTACGGAAGAGGGGCTTAAAATGCTTACCGAACTGGATCCTTTTGTGGATGCCTGGGAAGAGCGTTTTAACATCATTACCCCCGAAGAAGCGGATCAGATCAGCGCGATGCTGGACAGGCTTCGGGAATCAAACAAGTGAATCATCGATCCGCACCTGCGATCCAGTTAAATAACCACAATAATCAAATAAATCAATTCAATTCAATTTAAAATGAAAACTACAATGAAATCGGTAAAGCTTTTCGTCGCATCCCTTGCGGTAACACTTTTTGTTTCTTCAACTGTTTCGGCTGATAACAATGACAAAAAAGCAACGAACTTGAAAGTGAATACTTCAAAAAGCGAGCTTACATGGCTGGGTAAAAAAGTAACAGGTGAACATACAGGCAAAATCGCTCTGAAAGAAGGTGTTATCACATTAGATGGTAATAAACTGGTTGGAGGTAAATTCGTTGCTGATCTTACCAGCATCACCAACACAGACCTTACCGACAAAGACTACAATGGTAAATTGATCGGCCACTTGAAATCAGATGATTTCTTTTCAGTTGAAAAACATCCGACTGCGACATTTGTTGTAACAAAAGCAACTCCAAAATCAGCGGGTGTTTATGACGTAACCGGCGATTTGACCATAAAAGGAATTACCAAACCAGCTACTTTCCCGGTCACTGTGAAAACTACCGCTACCGGCGCAGAAGCGACTGGTAAACTGGTAGTTGACCGTTCTAAATATGACATTAAATACAATTCTAAATCATTTTTCGAAAATCTCGGCGACAAAATGATCAACGATGATTTCAGCATTGACGTGAAACTGGTTGCCACCAAATAATTTTCATGGCATTAAAGTGCATTAAAGCCTGTCCGGTTGTGGCAGGCTTTATTTTTTTGGTCAAAAGGCTTAAAGATTGTTTTCGCGGTACTTTGGGAAATCGTCCATGAAATGGATCTGTCCGTTTTTAGCCTGAAAACAGTAGTGACTCATTCCATTGGTAACTGCCAGATATTGAGGTTGTAATGTGAAATTGTAGCGGCTGATTTGCGCAAAAGTTGCTTCATTCACCGAGATAAACGGAGCTTTGCATTCCACTAAAAGGAACGGCAGTGAATTGGAAGAAAGGATCATAATGTCCGTCCTTTTCGACAAGGTATTGTATTGAAGACCAGTCTCAATGGCAAACAGCGATCGCGGGTAACCGTAATGCGTGATAAGCAGGTGAATGAAATGCTGGCGTACCCATTCCTCGGGCGTGAGCGAGACGAATTTCTTGCGGATGATATCGAAAATATATGGTTTCCCATTAACCTGCTTAACTTTATAAGCGAATTCAGGGAGGTTCAATGATTCCATGAACGAAGATACACATCACAACAAATCCGGCCAATTAACCTGACAAATTCCATGACCACGAAGGAACAAATCGTCGAAAACTGGCTTCCACGCTATACCGGAACTGCGGTTGAAGATTTTGGGAGCTATATCCTTTTAACCAATTTCGGGAACTACGTGACGATGTTTGCAGAGAAATTCGGGGTGGACGTAAAGGGTCAGGGGAGGGCCATGCAAACCGCTACTGCAAAGGATATTACCATTATCAATTTCGGGATGGGAAGTCCGATGGCGGCTACTGTGATGGATTTGCTTTCAGCCATTAATCCGAAAGCCGTTTTGTTTTTGGGTAAATGCGGGGGGTTAAAAAAAACACAGGTAGGCGATCTGATTTTGCCTATCGCGGCGATTCGCGGAGAAGGTACCAGCGACGATTACATGCCAGCGGAAATTCCTGCATTACCTTCTTTCAGGCTTCAAAGTACTGTTTCCGCGAGTATTGCAAAACACAAAATGGATTACTGGACCGGGACCGTCTACACCACAAACCGCCGGATCTGGGAGCATGACGATACTTTCAAAGAGTACCTCCGTGAAATCCGCGCCATGGCCATCGATATGGAGACTGCAACTATTTTCATTGTCGGGTTTGCCAATTCAATCCCGCACGGTGCATTGCTGTTGGTTTCAGATAACCCACTTGTTCCAGAGGGTGTTAAAACGGAAGAAAGTGATAAAAAAGTAACTACGAATTTTGTGAAAAAGCATTTGGATATCGGCATTGAAGCATTAACGGAATTGGCACGCTCAGGTGCATCGGTGAAGCATCTGCGCTTTGAAAGTTGATTACCCTTTGATGAGCATATAAATTACAATGGAAAACGAAACATTATACGAACGCATTGGCGGGGACGAAGCATTGCGGAAACTCACGGACAAATTTTACGACCTGGTCTTCCAACATGAGCTCATTTCAAGGCTTTTTAAAACCGACAAAGATCTCATTAAAGAAAAGCAAAGACTTTTTCTGACCCAATTCCTGGGTGGCCCACAGGCTTATTCGGATGTTTACGGCCACCCGATGATGCGCGCCCGCCACATGCCGCACACCATTACCGAAGACGACGCGGTCGCCTGGCTGCAATGCATGTCCGAAGCCGTTGGAGCTCTGCCGATCAGCAAAGAACTAAAAGACGAATTATTTGACCGGTTCCCGCGGACTGCGTTTTTTATGGTGAATAGTTGACTTCCCGTAAATTTTAATGTGACCAAAACGAAAATCTTTCGTCTAAATAGAAGTTCTACATTTGGGAACTTTTGCTATTTTTGTCACTTTAAAACTTTTCTCAATGAAGAGAGTTTTTGCGAAGAGTACGCTACGGGAATTCTGGGTCCGGTATCCGGAAACCGAGCAGTATTTGAAGATCTGGTATGATACTGTAATTTCTTCGGAGTGGAAATCTCCTGCCGACCTGAAACAAACTTACGCCAGCGCCAGTATTTTGAAGGATGGGAGAATCGTATTTAACATTAAGGGAAACTCTTATCGCCTGATAGCCAAGTTTAATTTCGATAAACAATGGGTTTTCATACGTTTTATCGGGACGCATAAGGAGTATGACAGGATCGACGCTAATCTTATCTAATGCTATGAAATTAATAAAAACAAAAGGTGATTATCAGGCAGCGTTGAAGAGAATGGAGGTTCTTTTTGACTCGCCTGCGGGAACTGAGGAAAGTGATGAAGCGGATGTTCTGGCATTAATTATAGATGCCTACGAAAATGAGCATTACCCGATTGAAGCTCCGGATCCGATCGAAGCAATAAAGATTCGAATGGAGGAACTAGACTTAAAGCAAGTTGATCTCATCGATGCGATTGGCGGGAAAAGCAGGGTTTCAGAAATCTTAAATAAAAAAAGAAAGTTGAGTGTGGAAATGATACGAAACCTTTCTGCACGACTGCATTTATCCGTTAATAGTCTCATCGGTGACTATCAGTTAGTCAGGTAAGATTTTTATCTCTGGGTTGATAGAATTAGAATTCTTTACCTTTGCCGCATGAATTTTAAAGAGCAGTTATCAGGCTATCCGATCTTGGAAATCGTCGCAAAAGCGGCGGCGGAGCTTGGTGTGGAAGCCTACGTGATCGGTGGTTTTGTGAGAGATCTTATTCTCAAAAGAGATAGTAAAGACATTGATATTGTTTCGATTGGAAGCGGGATTGAACTGGCCGAACTGGTTGCCAGCCAGCTTGGGCCGGATGTTTTTGTCAGTATTTTTAAAACATTTGGCACGGCGCAAATCCGCCAGGGCGAGCTGGAAATCGAGTTTGTAGGCGCCCGGAAAGAGTCTTACCGTTCCGATTCCCGGAAACCAGCCGTGGAAGACGGTACGCTGGCCGACGACCAAAACCGCCGCGATTTTACGATCAATGCCATGGGGATCAGCCTGGATAAAAAGTCCTTTGGTGAACTGATCGATCCTTTCGATGGAATGAAAGATCTACGGAAAAAGATCATCCGCACACCACTCGAACCGGAGATCACGTTTTCCGATGATCCTTTGCGGATGATGCGTGCGATCCGTTTTGCCAGTCAACTGAATTTCGACATCGAGCCGGATACGTTTGACGCCATTGTTAAAATGAAAGACCGGATTTCCATTGTGTCAATGGAGCGGATTTCGGACGAGCTGAACAAGATTATTCTTTCAAAGACACCTTCTTACGGTTTCAAGCTTTTGTTTCATGCCGGATTACTGGAGATTATATTTCCGGAGATGATTGAGTTACAAGGTGTTGAAAACATTGAAGGAAAAGGGCATAAAGATAATTTCTACCACACGTTACAGGTTCTGGATAATGTCTCCCAACATACAAATGACCTCTGGCTGCGCTGGGCAGCCATTTTACATGACATAGCAAAACCCGCCACCAAGAAATTCGATAAAAAAATCGGCTGGTCGTTTCATAATCACGAAGAAGTCGGCGCGCGGATGGTACCTGTGATTTTCCGCCGGATGAAATTGCCTCTCAATGAGAAAATGCGGTTTGTTAAAAAACTCGTCAGATTGCATTTAAGGCCCATTGTTTTATCAAAAGAACAAATTACCGATTCGGCAATGCGGCGGTTACTGGTAGAAGCTGGCGAGGATATTGAAGCATTAATGAAGCTTTGCCGGGCCGATATCACTTCCAAAAATCCGGAAAAAGTAAAACGCTACCTCCATAATTTCGACCTGGTTGAGAAGAAACTGAAAGACCTCGAGGAACGTGACAAGCTGCGTAACTTCCAGCCGGTGATTACGGGAGAAATGATCATGGAAGCTTTCGGGTTGAAGCCTGCGAAGGAAGTGGGGATCATCAAAGAAATCGTGAGGGAAGCCATTCTGGAAGGTGCGATCCCGAATGAATATGAGCAGGCATTTGCATATATGATCCGCGAGGGAGAAAAAATGGGGTTAAAGGCACAGTAATTAGGCCTGATTTTTTTAAAGCGCATTCACTTATTCTACTTTTGCAAAAACAATTTGACTCCTCAGTTTTAAATGGAAAACAATACCCAGTTCAAACGATTTTTCGGCGCTCTTTTAACAATTTTGGGCATCAGCGTGCTTCTTTTTGCCTGTATCGCATTTCTTTCCGACAAGCCGGTGCTGGGGCTGACCGTATCCAAATGGGAGTCGGTTGTTCCGTTCCTCGTCGGGACCGTATTTTTATTGACCGGCGTAAATCTCGTTAAGGGTTAAGACGACCGGACCAGCGCAGCTCCAACGGTGCAGTTGAGGCATAGGTGGAACGTGCAGTAGTTGTTGTACCACTCGATTAATGCCTGTGAGTCGGCCGCGGTTTTCACCCGCATTTCCAGCGTTTCCCATTCTCTTGTGATCCGGTTATTTTCTGCCGGGACTTGCGAAAGCCAATAAATGGCTTTGTCGAGCAGTTCCGGCTGCTGGCGATGCTTCGAAAAAGCGACCAGTAACGGTACTACCGCATTGATCACAAGAAGTGCCGATGCATCCTTTCCCATTGCCGGCACTTTGTTTTTCGACTTTTTACAAAAAATGTAATGCTCAGTCCAATATTCCGATTGCATTCCATGAAAGATTTCCTGTAAGTCGGCGATGGAGCCTGGCGATGTCAGCTTTAGGAACATACTGCCTTCTTTACTCAGCAACTTTGCGAGCTGAGCCAGGCGCACGGTTGGGAAACCTGCCGGCCTCAGTTTTGCATATTTCCACTCGTGGGCATGCATTCTCTGACCTGTAAGATTGTATTTCTTACTTAAAAACTGAAACTCCTTTTTCAACTGACGGACGTAAATTTCGTCAGAGTCGTCGGGTATCAGCCCGGCCATTCCAAAAAGCAACGCCTCTATCTGGGCGGAATTACCGCGATGCTTTTGAATAACCTTCCAAGGTGTGATTTCCATTAATCGCAAAAAGGCATGATCGTTTAATTTAAACCCAAAGTGTTTTCCAAGCCATTGATATGCAGTCTTTTCCCAATCGTTCTGGTTGTTTTCCAACAACTGCATCACTTCCTTTCCTTTGCGTTCCAGCCTTTCAAGCAGCACTTTGTCCAGCATGTCGAATTTGTGAATTCCCATTACCTCATGAAACATTTCCTTGCAGGGAATGCCTTCTTTCACGTCCTGCAAAGCGGCATATCGTTCCAAAACAGATTGTTTCACCAATCCTTTCAGAGTTAAAGTGGGTATGAGAGTGCCATCCCGCCGAATTACCGGCTTGTCGTTTTCCCAAACCACATGCAAAATGACGCCTTCATATGCCTGGTCTTTTTCATGCGTGTGAAGGAACCAATCGGAGGATCTTACGTGGATTTCAATGCTTCCGTGCCAGTTGACGTCATCGATTATAATGCCTGCTTCTGAAAAATCGGGGCCTGCATTTACATTTTTGTAGCCTGTACGCATTACAGAAAGGCGTTGATTGGAATCGGTGCGCAGATTGGCTGTGTTAAAATATTGAAAACGCCAGACGAAGCTCAGGATATCTTCATTCATATTGCCGGGGAACAGAAGGTGAAAAAAATGACAAATAATGGTCTCGGTTTTCTTTGCCTAAACCTGATTAGTTTCTGTTCTTTGTACGCAGGTTCTGTCGTTTGGTTTCTGTTTTTGAAGTAAAAAGTTTTATGCTCCGCCGTTTGCAATTTATTGCGCTCCGAATTCTCATCGTTTTTTTTGTTGTTTCAATTGTTTGGGTAGTCATTTTGAGGTTCTTACCGGTTTGGGTAACACCTTATATGATTTCAAGAAAGATGGAGGCGTTCAGAGCGGATGAAGACACGGAGCTGTACCATGACTGGGAACCTTACGAAAATATCTCAAAGGAAGCCGCGCTGGCCGTGGTCGCTTCCGAAGACCAGAACTTCCCAAACCACTGGGGCTTTGATTTTGATCAGATCTACAATGCGGTAACGGAAAAGCGAAAACGCGCGCGGGGTGCTAGTACCATTTCCCAGCAGGTTGCGAAGAATGTATTCCTGTGGCACGGACGTAGCTTTGTCCGAAAGGGATTAGAAGCCTATTTCACCGTGTTGATCGAAGTGATCTGGAGTAAAGAACGCATTCTGGAAGTGTACCTGAATGTTGCCGAAATGGGCGAAATGACGTTTGGAGTGGAAGCTGCTTCTTTGCGTTTTTATGACAAATCGGCCAAAAAGCTTACCCGGTACGAAGCTGCCCGGATCGCAGCGGTGTTACCAAACCCGATCCGTTTTTCAATCAAAAATCCTTCATCGTATGTCAACAAACGTACCGGGCAGATTGTCAGGCAAATGCGTTATCTGGGGGGCCAAAAATACATTGCCGATCTCTGATTTCCTGCGGGTTTTCTTAAGTAATTAAATTCACGCTCACACCTTTTCTGAGCGTGTTGTGGATCTCCGCGATTTCATCCGTGTGCCTGATCAGCTCAGCGATTTCCTCGTCGCTGGCTTCGGAAGTTATTTTGGTTTTGTATTGGAAATTAGCGCCAGGCTCACCGTCCGATCCGAACTCTGCCGTACAGGTTACTTCCACACCTGTTACAATGACATTTCGTTTTGTGGCTTCCCTGTAAATATCATTGCAAAAGCAGGTTGCCAGCGCCAGGACAAGCATTTCACCTCCATTTACGGATGAACCATAACCGGTCGGTTTAGGCGCAATGTCTATTCGCTTCACCGATCCGTTTGTTTCCACCTCGATCTGATGTTTTTCGAATTCACTTTTAACGTTTGCTGAAATTTTCATAATGAAGGCAGTCTGGTCTGTTCGAATGTAAATCAAATAAAAAAGGATAGTCGCTAAATCTAATCGTTTATACAACTAATTAGCGACTACACCCGGAGTTTGCAAATCATTTTTTCAAGCTTTTCAAGACGCTATTTTTCAAGAGCGATTTCATTTGCTTGATGGCAATTGCATTCAGTTGAATAACCCGATCAACAGAGTCTAATCCCTGCTGAATCAGCACTGAATTAATACTTTCGAGATTTGATAGAACGATCAACTGTTCAATCGAAGCTGCGTCACGGATGTTCCCCGCATCAGCAGGATTCGCATCTCGCCATTGTTTGGCGGTTTGACCGAATAGCGCGACATTAAGTAAGTCGGCCTCATTAGCATAGATCTGGTGAATCTGATTTTTAACAAGTATTTGCGGGATCAGATTTTCCTTAATGGCGTCAGTATGAATTCGGTAATTTACTTTTGCTAGCGTTCTTTGCAGGCTCCAATCCAAATGAAGTCTCGAATTTTCATCCTGTTTCAATCGCTGGAATTCGGTGATAAGGTAAAGTTTAAATTCAGGACTAACCCAGGAAGCGAACTCGAACGCAATGTCTTTGGCGGCGAAAGTGCCACCGTTATTTCCATTCCTGGAAATAAGACCCCTGGCATTTGTTGTTTCAATCCACTTGCTTGGCGAAAGTGTGAATGAATTACTCCCGGCTTCGTTCACAAAGGGGTCGAATTCGACCCCTTTGAAATCAGAATTATTCAATTGTTCCCACAAACCCAGAAACTGAATCGTGGATTTGGATCGCATCCAGTTCTTGACGACGTCCTTTGGCTCGTCGGGATTTTTGTTTCTCGCGATGTCGGTTAATGAGATAAAATCCTCATCATCTTGTCATCTTGTCTCAATGTCGCTATTTTGATTCCGCGTACCAGAAGTGTTTTGTGATTTGCCATACGAATTTTTCATGTTATACATGTTTAGACGTATGGTTTGTCAATTGGTCACAATCGGGAATCAATATTTTTGTCAGCTGACTAAATCTAGTTTCGCGCCAATCCTTTATTCCGTTCTTTTAGGTATTTGTAGTTTCGGTGGTGCGCGAGAGAGGAATCCAGTTTTTCAAACAAGCCTTTGTTTTTAAACGTAAACCAATTGACTTTCAAAAGGTATAAACTAACATAAGAGCGAGGGTGTTTTGAAATGAACTCGCCGGTTTTGCTTGCCAGATCATCTCGCTCAGCCATTTGCTTTGTCAGCCAATACGCGACACTATCTGTTTCACTTTTTTTCCGCGCCCGGCCTTCTTCCACCAGGTATGCATTCATGCGTCTGTCGGAAGGTAACTGAATGCTATCCTGGTACGTTTGCCATTCCAGATTGCTTTTTGAATGTGTGACCGGCGATTTCGACAGATTTGCCGTATCCAGTCGAATGCGTGTTCCCGACTCGAAAAAGAATGTCAGCGATCCCTTCATTTGAGAGATTTGCAATTGGTACAGATCCGGTAACAGATTTTTGTCCAGTTGCAAATGCGTCGTATCGAAGCCAAGCTGAATGGAGTGCACGATCGCTGCAAACCCTTTTTCACGCGTCAAAAGAATCGCTTTCCGGTCATTTAAAACCCTCGGAGCTGCAATGCTGATTTTTACATTCTGAGCGAACGAGGGAACGGAGATAATTAGCGCCAAAAGCGTTGTTCTAAGCATAATGTTTACTTCGGCGGTCAGCGGTCAGCTTTCGAATTTAGTAACAATTTGGTGTAACTATTGTCTTCCTCAGCGCGCCAGGTTCGTCCGTCGAAAGCCGAAAGCCAACCGCCGAAGTCTATTTAATTGCCACTTTCGCCACTACCGGCTGGTGATCAGAAGGATAACGTTGTTCCCTGGCATCGGTTAGAACGCCATATTTCAGCACGTCCACATTTTTGCTGACAAATATGTAGTCAATCCTTGTTTGCATGGGTGCGTCGAATTTAAATGCATTGAATGTGCCTTCCGGGCCGTATGGTTTTTGTTTGGATACATTATGTGCATCGCTCAGAATCGTCTGGATCGATTTGATCTGCTCCGTTTCAGGTGTTGAATTAAAATCGCCAGTCAGGATAACCGTTGCTTTTCCGGCAATTTCATTGATCTTTTTCACCATCAAAAGTCCGGATTGTTTGCGTGCTTCCACGCCCTGATGATCGAAATGCACGTTGAAAAAGAAAAATTCCTTCTTGGACGCCAGATCCTGGAATTTGCCCCAGGAAGCAATACGGTTACAACATGTTGCGTCCCAGCCTTTTCCAGGCTTGTCAGGCGTCTCGCTTAACCAGAAATCACCGGATTTCAGCAACTTAAACCGGTCTTTTTTATAAAAAATAGAGGAATGTTCCCCGCCTTCTTTTCCATCGTCCCGTCCTTTTCCTGTGTATACGTATTCCGTTAATTCGGCTACATCTTTCAATTGACCAATGAATGCCTCCTGAACCCCGAAAATGTCAAATTCATGGAATTGGATCAATCCTTTCACCATTTCCTTGCGGTTAGGCCAGGCGTTCACGCCGTCTTTTTCAGTGTTCATCCGAAGATTGTAGGTGGCTACATTGATCGTATTTTTTTGGGCGAAAGCGATTTCGGAAAGTGCGAAAAGAGCCAGCAGGCAAAGTGTAATGCGTTTCATGAGAGTAATGGGTAATTGTAATCAGTTAATTAATGCATCAAATTAAAATCATTTTCCTTTTTTGGGAATCAAAAACTTTCCAACAATTTCGCCGTCGTCCCGGATCATTTTCAGATCGAGCTGTTTTCTGGTCGCGTGCAGTTTGATCAGCGTTCGGTTGCCTTCCAGTGGCCCGCCACCAATCACGATCGGGTAATTGTGATCTGCATCCGGCTCGTGCGTCATGTACCGGTGCGTATGGCCCGAAATCTGCAGATCGATTTTAGCTTTATTCAAAACCGGCCCGAACACCTTCCGGCAATGCAGCGTTCCATGCCCGTCGCCCGAATGGTAAGGTGATATGTGAATTATTACAACCCGAAATTCGGCTTTTTTAAACTCAGGCGATTCCACTTCCCGTTCCAGCCACATGCGTTGTTTTTCGCGGTACTGGTCAAATGCAATGAGTCCGCCGTAATCCACTGTGTCATCGGCTTTGTCCTCACCGGAGTCCAGCACCACAAAACGTACGGGCCCGCGGGTGAATGCGTAGTAAAATTTGTTGTCCGGATAGGCATAATAGGAGGGGATCTGGCGCGAAAAGCTTCCCCGGCATTCATGGTTTCCCTGTGTCAGAATAAACGGAAATTCGGTCGCGAAAATGTCTACGCAAGGCTTTATCAGGTGATCGACCATTTGTATTTCTTCAGTTACCCAATCAAAACAATCGCCATTGAAAATTACGAAATCGTAGTCCCGGGTGTTGCCGGTGTAGCCGTGGCGATACAGCAGCTGGGGTATAATTTGCGGCCGGTCGTGAATGTCATTGAAGATCACCGTTTTAAATTCGTCTTCGTTCTCCGCCGGCGTTTTGAAGCCAAGTAACGGGCTGGAAATCGTCTCTCCAAATTCGACTTTCGAGCCTTTGTAACCAGTGATTTCGGTAGATACAATCTTGTATTTATGTTGCATTCCAGGTTTCAGGCCGGTCAATGTAATTTTATTTACCCGGTTATTCGCTTCGATCAAGCCATTTACATAGCCGAACGCCCGCTTGGTTGTGTATGTGCCGGCGCCATATTCCACCCAGCTAAAACAATTTTTGTGGGTGATCCACATCACGGTAACTTCATCAGGGCCAATGTTTTGCAGGTAGGGACCGACAATGAAATGGTTGGGATCTTCGGCAACGGGCGACAAGAGGTCAGCGGCGGTGGAAGCAGAGACCGGCAACAAACTCAATGCCCCTATTTGTGACATTTTTTCAAGAAAAGACCTTCTGTCTGAAAGCATATTTAAAATACAAGGTTATGAAAATGTTTACAACTGGTGACATTACTGCCATGGATTCACAAAATTCACAATTAAAATTTCTGGCGGTTGTTTGAACAGATTAAGTATTCTCTTTCATTTTTTTACTTTGTTAACAAAAAAATAACGCAACCGGGGTGATGACGGTTAATTTTGGTATACTACTTTCATGTAAAATCCATCGCGACGGTTCCATTGCCGCCATGGATTTGCGGCACTTTTGTACTTTGACGAATGACTAATTATCCTGAGGCCTCGCGGATACTCGTAGCGATCGACTGTATTATTTTCGGTTTCGACGGGAAGGATATCAAGCTTTTATTGATTAAACGGAATTTCGAGCCCGAAATGGGGAAATGGTCTTTAATGGGCGGGTTTGTCAACAAAGACGAAGATCTGTCCGACGGTGCAACCCGCATTCTGTATAATCTGACGGGACTGAAAAACATTTATGTCGAGCAGTTGGCAACGTTTGGGAAAGCCGGGCGTGATCCGGGTGAGCGGACTGTTTCCGTTGTGTTTTTTGCTTTGATAAAAATCGACGAACATGATTCGGAAGCCGTGAAAAGTCATCATGCCGCATGGATTGCATTGGAAGACCGGCCGCGGCTCATTTTCGATCATGAACAAATGGTAGTGCAGGCGATCGAGCACCTCAAATACAACGCTGCTTTACACCCGATCGGATTTGAGCTTCTTCCCGAACGTTTTACCATCCCGCAGTTGCAGAAACTGTACGAAGCAATTTATAACATCCCTATCGACAGAAGGAATTTCAGCAGGAAGCTGCTCTCGACCGGACTGCTGATTGATACGGGTGATAAAAATAGCCATAGTGCTACAAAAAAGGCGATCTTATACAAACTGGATGAGGAAAAGTACAAGGCGAAATTCCATTCATTCTGGAATTTTATGCCGGATTCAATGAGGAGGAGTGATTGAGTCATTGATCCAAAATTAAATTGTGTCAGTTTAACACCAGATGTGGATTTACTTATATTTGTTAGCTGATAAATGAAATATCAAAAGTGCCATTAAGGCGTCCTAAACCTTTGCTATGAAAAAGAACTTCGTAATTGGAATTGACTTTGGCACCGATTCGGTGCGCGCGCTGATTGTGAATGCGGATACCGGGGAACAAGTTGGGACGGCAGTTGAAGAATATCCGAGGTGGAAGCAGGGGAAATACTGTGATGCCTCGGTCTCGATGTTCCGCCAGCATCCGCTCGACTACCTGGAAGGTCTCGAAAGAGCGGTTATAAAATCGCTTGAAAATGTGCCGGACGAGATCAGGAACGATGTGCGGGGAATTGCGATCGATACCACGGGTTCTACACCCGTCGCCGTGGACCGGAATGGTACGCCGCTTTCGCTGTTGCCCGGATTTGAAGAAAATCCGAATGGGATGTTCATTCTCTGGAAAGACCACACTGCGAATGCCGAAGCTGAGGAAATCAACAAGCTGGCGCATGGTTCGGAAACTGATTATACCAAATATGTAGGAGGGATTTATTCATCTGAATGGTTCTGGGCCAAAATTTTGCATACGCTCCGGACGGATGAATCTGTCCGGGAAAAGGCATTTTCGTGGGTGGAACATTGCGACTGGATTTCTGCGGAACTGACGGGCAATACCGACCCGCTGACTTTGAAGCGATCGCGTTGTGCTGCCGGGCATAAGGCATTATGGCATCAGGATTTCCAGGGACTTCCGTCCAATGCATTTCTAACTCAGCTTGATCCGCTTTTGGACGGTATCCGCGAAAGGCTTTTTAATCATACCGAGACCTCCGAAAAGCCGATGGGCACGATTTCGGCGAAATGGTCCGGAAAGCTGCGATTACCATCTGACGTTGTTATCGGAGTGGGCGCATTCGACGCCCATATGGGAGCTGTCGGCGCATTAATCGAACCGTACTCATTGTGCAAAGTCATTGGAACGTCTACCTGCGATATGCTCATCGCCCCGACCGAAGAAGTGGGGCATTTGCTGATCCGGGGAATTTGCGGACAGGTGGATGGTTCCATTGTGCCGGGCATGTTGGGAATGGAGGCCGGACAATCGGCGTTTGGCGACATTTACGCCTGGTTTGCGAAGCTGATCATTGAGCCCGTAAGAAAACTGGTTGGCGAAGATGCGGCAAAGGAATTGTCAGCGAAATTAATCCCATACCTTTCTGAGGAAGCGCAAAAGTTGCCTGTCACGGAACAGGATATCATCGCAATCGACTGGTTGAATGGCCGTCGTACGCCCGATGCAAAACATACCTTGAAAGGCGCCATTCTCGGCTTAAACCTGGCCAGCGACCATACCCGCATATTCAAAGCGTTGGTTGAATCCACAGCTTTCGGATCAAAGAGTATTGTTGAGCGGTTCCGCAACGAAGGTGTTCCGATCCATCAGGTGATTGCAATCGGCGGTGTTGCTAAAAAATCCGCTTTTGTCATGCAAACCCTTGCGGATGTATTGAATATGCCGATCAAAGTTGCCACTTCCGAGCAGGCATGTGCATTGGGTGCTGCCATGTTTGCTGCTGTTGCGTCGGGCGTACATTCGAATTTGCAGGAGGCACAGCGGGCGATGAGTTCAGGATTTGATACCGTATATCAGCCTAGGGAAGCCGAATCTGAGGTTTATCAGGTACTTTATAAAAAATACATACAGTCCGGAAAGTTTCTTGAAAATAGCTTTCTCGCAAAAACGACCACCGTTCAGGTGAATTCTTACCCGGACACTTTCTAATCAATAATCTAATAGCCTGATGCTTGATTTAAAACAATTTGAACTTTGGTTTGTCACTGGCAGCCAACATTTATACGGGGAAGAAACACTCCGCCTGGTTGACGAACATTCTCAAACGATCAGTAACCATTTTGACCTCGCCCCTGAAATCCCGGTAAGGGTCATTTTCAAGCCGGTCGTCAAAACCCCGGAAGAAATTTATCAGATCATTCAGGAAGCGAACAGCACAAAAAACTGCATTGGCATTGTGGCCTGGATGCACACGTTTTCGCCGGCTAAAATGTGGATCAGAGGGTTGCAAATTTTGCAAAAACCGTTGCTGCATTTGCATACACAATATAACCGGGACATTCCTTGGGCCGGCATTGATATGGATTTCATGAACCTCAATCAGTCAGCGCACGGTGACCGCGAATTTGGATTTATGATGACCAGAATGCGCCTGAACCGCAAGGTAATAGTGGGGCACTGGCAGCAGAAAGAGGTTTTAGAAAGTCTCGGACAATGGTCGAGGGTTGCGGCGGCAAGGCATGATTTGCAGGGTGCAAAGTTTGTCCGTTTCGGAGATAACATGCGTCAGGTGGCGGTTACGGACGGGGATAAGGTGGCAGCTGAAATGGTTTTTGGTTTTTCAGTCAATACCTATGCAGTGGGAGATTTGGTGGCAGTGATCAATCAGGTGTCAGACGCGGACGTGGCGCAGCTGGTTGAAGAATATGCGGAAACGTATTCCCTGGCAGAGGTACTTGGAAAAGGGCAGGAGAGACATGCTGCATTACTCGATGCCGCCCGGATTGAATTAGGTCTGAAATACTTTTTACAAGATGGTAATTTCAAAGGTTATACCAATACATTCGAAGATTTGCACGGCATGAAGCAGCTCCCGGGTATCGGGTCTCAGCGGATGATGGCCGCGGGATATGGATATGCGGGAGAAGGTGACTGGAAAACATCCGCAATGGTGCGTGCGCTGAAAGTAATGGGTTCAGGTTTGCAGGGAGGAAATTCATTTATGGAGGATTACACCTATCATTTCGATCCGGACAATAGTCTCGTTCTGGGTTCTCATATGTTGGAAATATGCCCGAGCATTGCCACTGGAAAACCGTCTTGCGAGATTCATCCATTGGGTATTGGAGGGAAAGAAGATCCGGTCAGGTTGGTTTTCAACGCTCCTGCTGGCCCGGCGCTGAATGTTTCACTGATTGATCTCGGTAACCGTTTCAGGATCTTGGTAAATGAAGTGGAAGCCGTGGAAGTCACCGAGCAATTGCCCAGATTACCGGTTGCGCGGGCTTTGTGGAAGCCTGCACCTGATATGCAGACTGCCTGCGCGGCGTGGATCTATGCCGGCGGCGCACATCACACGGTATTTAGTCAAAATCTGACGACGGAACACATCGAGAGTTTCGCGGAAATGTTCGGCGTGGAGCTGGTAGTCATTGATAAAAACACATCACTGCGGCACTTGAAAAACGAACTTCGCTGGAGTGAGGCTGCATTTAAATAAAAAAGCATGTCAGGATATAAATATCTTAAAGAACAAGTCTACGAGGCCAATATGGAGATCCCGAAAGAGAAGCTGGCCATTGTGACTTTTGGCAATGTAAGTGGTGTAGACCGCGCCGCCGGTGTGGTTGCGATCAAGCCGAGCGGGGTGCCTTATCACAGACTAAAAGCGGAGGACATGGTAATCGTAGACCTGGATAATGTGCTGGTGGAGGGAAATATGCGCCCGTCATCGGATACTAAAACCCATACATTGCTTTACAAAAACTTTCCTGGAATCGGCGGCGTTTGTCATACGCATTCAACCTATGCCGTTGCCTGGGCGCAGGCGATCAGACCCATCCCGAACCTGGGAACAACTCATGCGGATCATTTAACAGCGGCTGTCCCCGTTACGGCAGTTATGTCGGATGATATGATCCGGCGGGATTATGAACTGGAAACGGGCAATCAGATCCTCAATTTGTTTCAGGAAAGAAAATTAAGCTACGAGGAAGTAGAAATGGTACTGGTAGCATGTCATGGGCCATTTACCTGGGGGAAAGATCCGGGTAAGGCCGTATACAACTCCGTGATACTTGAAGAAATCGCGAGAATGGCCTATCTAACGCTGCAGATCAATCCAGACGCAGGTACGATCAAACAAAGTTTAATCGATAAGCATTACTTTCGAAAACACGGCAAAGATGCGTATTATGGCCAGGATTAGCTTTTTTTGCCACTATTTCGGCTGGCGATGTTCCGCATCTGCTGCAGCGCTTCCTGCCGCGTCATCGCTTTGTCGTTGGCCTTCGCTTCACTGATTGCATCTTTTGAGAAGCGGCCTTTCAGAAGGTTGAATAAGGATAGTAGCATCGTACGTTTTTTATGAGCAGAACGAATCCTCGCCCCATTTATTTATCTCAAACTTAACAAAGAACAGGGTATAAAAAAACTGCCGGATGAGTCGATCTTCCGGCAGTTCTATATTTTATAAAACGTTGAGTAAATAATTCTTTTCTGCTAGCTCAGTGCACCCTTTCGGATTTTGCTGCCAGGAGCAAACTCATCTTTGATCCAGCGAACAAAATTGTGAGAGTTCGTCTTGTAAATTTCCATTGACAAAGGTTTAATTCCGCTGAATTCAACCTCTTTAACATACTCGGCATGCAACTTCAAAATTTCGGACAGGGTTTTGCTATCTGTTTTCATCATTAATTGTTAGTAAGATTTACAACGACCGGTGATGTTCCCGAGCGAAACATGTTCCTGAACAATGTTTATTTTTTCGGATATTGAAAAAATTATAAAAAACAATAAATTAATGATGGAATAGGGGATAATAGGCAGGTAAAAACGGCTACCGGGCTTCAGTATCTACAAAATACTGTTACATAATGGGACAAATTGGGTATAGAAATCCTGTTACACTTTTTGAGCGCTAATTCTACATAGCAAATATCATTCCTGAGACGTAAACCCGGGTTTCGTGTTGCTGAAATTTAAGAAAATGATTGAAAAATGCCGATGGGAGCCCAGCAGGTGTGTTTTTGTGAGGATTACTTACATGTCAAGTTTCTTTTTCAAGAAATTGACTTCAAGAGGTTTGGGGAGTAAATCAATAATGTGTGGACTGGCTTTGGCCTTTTCAATATCCCGTGTATCAATGGTTGAGGAAAGCATGAAGATCTTGATTTGTGCTTTCACAGCTTCCGGGAGAAGGTCAAACTCATCGATAAACTCAAACCCGTTCATATCCGGCATTTGGAGGTCCAGAAGGATGATAATTTCAGGGAGAGTACTTCCGTGATTTGCGAGATGTTTGAGTGCCTCACGTGCGGAATTAAATGTCCTGACGCTTTCAGTAATGCCACTTTTTATCAGAAGCTTTTCATAAATGAAAAGATCGAATGCGCTGTCATCGATTAAGAAAAAGTTCAGCAATGGCTTCATGGTAGGGGTTATTTTAAAATAGAAGGAATATTAATTTCAAAAATACTACCCTGACCTATCTTCGAACTGACGCTGATTTCTCCTCCGAGCTTGGATATGGCTTCATGCACAATATACAAGCCAATGCCAGATCCGCTGTTCGTGGCACCTGCGCGGTAAAACATTCTGAATATCTTATCCTGATCCGATTCCTTAATGCCTGAACCGTTGTCTGCAACGATTATCTTCGCCTCCGTTGGCGTCGATTTGACGGTGAGGTGTACATAGGGATCGGGTTTAGACTTATCCTGAAACTTGATCGCATTGTTGATCAGGTTGTTAAAAATGATCCTCAGCTTCATTACATCCGATTGAAAAACGCCCGTTTGATCAATATCCGTTGTCATCGTCAGATTCCCATACTCGGGCAGATACTGGATTGTGGCCTGCACTTCCGTGACAAGTTCCTCGAAGCTGATATCCGTGACGACGGGAACGCCCCGCGCATTTTTATAGTAATCGATGATGTTGATGATAAATGTATCCAGCTTCTTAACAGACTGGCGGATGAGTTCCAGGTATTCGTTTTGCGATTTGATATCTTCTTCCAGCAGCGCCAGGTTCACGATCCCGAGTACGGACATGAGCGGCGCACGCAGATCGTGGGAGGCACTGTAAACGAACTTGTCAAGCTCCTCATTCGCTTTCTGAAGTTCCATGTTGCGCTGTTTCAGGTCTTCGCGCGTTTTGTAAATCTCGTAGGCACTGGAAATTGCGGTTTCTACGTATGTATAATCCCAGGGTTTGTCGATGAACCTGAAAACTTCACCTTTATTGATTGCATCGATCGCCGCACTGATATCGGTATGACCTGTGATCAGTATACGAATTGGTTTTGGAAATTTTGTCCTGATTTTTTCAAAAAACTGAACGCCCGTCGTATGTGGCATCCGCTGATCGGCGAGTACAATACAAAAATCCTTGGTTTCCATGAACTGCTCCGCTTCAACAACCGAGGATGTGATAGTAATATCGTATTGCTTCCGGAACGAAGCTTTGAACGAATGCAGATTATGCTCCTCATCGTCAATATAGAGAATGGATATTGCTTTTTCGTTCATTGAAATTCAGGGATAGGGCGTATTTCTTTTTTGACAGGAAGAGTGATCAAAAATTCTGTTCCTTGCCCAACTTCGGTATTTACTTGGATATTTCCATGGTGTACTTCGATAATTTTAAAGACTATTGAAAGGCCGAGGCCAGTTCCATCCCCAACTTGTTTGGTTGTAAAGAATGGTTCAAAGATTTTCGCCCGAACTTCCGGAGGCATCCCCGGTCCATTATCCCGCATAGAAATGGCAATGTGGTCGGGGTCTTTCAGCCAGGTCCTGACCCAGATCGTGGGCTCGTCATTCTTGTTTTTTTCTTTTAAAAGGGCATAGATCGCATTGGTCAGGATATTCATGAAAACCTGGTTGAGCTTTCCGGCGTAGCATTCAATGCTTGGAATGTTACCGAGGTCTTTTACCAGATTGATGGAATTGCCCATTTGATAGTTCAAGATAATCAGCGTCGACTCTATTCCCTCATTAATATTAACGAGGTTGAGATCTGATTCATCTACCCTGGAAAATATCTTAAGTCCCTTTACAATCTCGACCGTACGTTGCGCTCCGTCCTCCATTCCTTTGAGCAGCGTATCGAGCTCGGTTTTGATATAGTCCAGATCGAGCTCGTTCTTGAGTTGCTCCACTTCGCTGATCTTTTCCCGAAGTTTTTCAACCGAATCCACTTCCTGCATTTCGTCATACGAATTCAGGATCTCCAGTACATCGTCGATATCCCTTCTCAACGGCCTGATATTCGAACTGACAAAGTTGATCGGGTTGTTGATCTCATGCGCGATACCCGCGGTGAGCTGACCGAGAGATGCCATTTTTTCGGAATCGATCAGCTGGCTTTGGGTGTCTTTGAGTTGCGTCATTGCCACATTTAGCTCGGTGTTCGCAAAAAGCAATTCGGCCGTTCGCTCGTTGACGCTTTTTTCCAGAAAGGCATTTTGTTCCAGGATCATTTTCTCGTTTTCGAGAGAAATACGGAGAGCCTGGGCCTGGGAAACTTCTTTTTCTTTCTTTAAAATATTGATCTTGTCAGCAAGTGCGAATGACAGTAATATCACTTCTATCGTTGCCCCAACCTGTTGTGTGTAGTTTGTGAACATGTTGTAAGGCAGAATATTGAGATTGCGGAGTGTGTATAAAACAATGCCAATCAGGAAGATCGTCCAGGCGACGAGATAAAATTTAGCGGGACGATAATCTTGTACCGAGAGCTGTATGGCAACAACCAGACAAAGCAGGCACGCAGTTACTCCCGTTACGTCGATGATCCGGTAGCTGAACCTTTGCAGGCCAACCAGGTTGAAGAGTATAGCAAACCCGTATGAGATAAAAACGAGGGTCAGAAGCTTGTGGATTGCCGGTGAATTGAACCTGCTATGCAGGAAATTTTGCATGAACAACACTGCAAAGCTCCCGGCCAGAGAAGGGAAAATTCGTATTGCATAGGTGTTGAACGTCGGGAGATCTGGCCACAAATATTTAAATGTATAGCCCATAATGGTCATCTGCGTCAACCCGATAAAGAGAATGTAGAGAACATAGTACAGATAACTTTTTTCTTTAATCGAAAAGTACAGGAAGAAGTTATACAGCATCATCACAGTGAGGATGCCCATTTGTATTCCTGCGATCACATCGTTATCTGATGCAAACTGAAAAAAGCCCATTTCACTTCTCACGAACAGCGGGAGCACCATTTGTTCACTTCCCTGTATTTTGAGATAGTAAGTTTTAGAATGTCCGGATGGAATATCCAGCTTAAATACCGTATTCTGGTGCTGAACTTCTCTGTTGGAAAATCGTTCTTTCAGCGAAACGGTCTCTTGCCAGATTTTCCCGTTTTCTTCATTATAAATCGTGCAGAGGTCAATGCGGGCATTGGCAAGCTCCAAAAAAAGATCGGGGTCCCCGGTCTGGTTTTTCAGCGTGATCCTGATCCAGAAAGCAGAATTGCTAAGACCGAAGTTGGGTGTCTGCTCTTTGTTGGGAGCAAAATAGCCGGACGATCTTACCTGCTGGAAAGTCAATCGACCGAGTGTGTCTTCAAGGATATCGACGTTCTCGCCAATTGAGATATCGCTGCCCCGAAAAACAACTTCCGCGGCGTTTGATACAAATCCAAAAGCCAGCAGGATGCTCAGTAAGAAAAGGGATCTGTAAAATTTTACAACCATCGGGCGATATCATAAATGATTTCCAATTCACCTCTGCGCCCATTTTCAATGACCGTTTGCTTGGGATTTTCTCTCAAACTGAAAATTTTCGCCTTTTCCTCATCCGTCGCGCCGGGCAGGTTTTTTAGATCTCTTGCGATCAATGATGTCGCGATAAGTCCTTCTTTGGGATAGTAGAAAGTTCCGTTGTTCCCGAGGTCTTTGAGTATGTGAAAACCGATCCGTTCACTGATCAGAAGTGTAATCGGCGAACATAAAGCCAGCAGGCATTTGATGCCGATCATACCGGAGATAGCCATGGCAATCCGGCAGAGGTACAAACTTCCGATCCCGTATCCGGCCACTTCTTTTGAATTAAAAAGACCGCAGAATTCGGCTACATTATAATCTCCGATCGCGTCTACATAGCTGTAAATCTTTTTGTCGATTTTCGCGATGGCATCTTCCATCGGCATCTTCAGATTCGGAGAGCGGACTTGTACGCGGGTACCTCCGTAAATTTTACTGCCATCCTCGGATTCCACGATCAGAACGTAGGTGTTAGGGTCTTCAAGCCAGTTGTGAACCGTGGATGTGACCTGCCTGATCCCATAAGCCTCCAACACTTTCCGATGGCCTTCTGCATACCTAAGACTTGTCTCGATGTCGTCTGACGCGCGATATCCTTTAATGCGTGCTATCATTTATACTAAGGGTTTACGATAAAAAGTGTTTCTTCCAGCGGCAATCGGTAACTTTTTATTTCCGGTTTGGGCGCACTGGCTATTTTGAACAAGAACACTTCTGCAATATTATCTTCTAAAGGAACAATCTGAAGAAATCTTTTCCTCAATTCTTTAAGCTTTGTAACCTCACCATCGTCTAATCCCGCATTTTGGCCATGGGTAATCCGTGGAAACAGGTAAAACGGTGAAATTTGCGGATGTACCGCATAGCCAAGTTCTTCGGCTTGCAGCCAGAGACGCTCCATTGCCATGCCGCCACGGAAAAAATCAGTATAGGAATAAGCAGGCATGGTTATCATACCTATCCCCGAAGCAGTCTCCATCGATTTTCTGGCCACTTCGACCAGCGCATGAGCGCCATCGATTGTACGGAGTGACCGGATGATCTCCTCATCCTTAATGATGGAAAGTGCGGTCATTTGCGAACTATCCATACCGAGCGTGCGGATGTCAATGCCATCTTTATCGCGCTCCGCATCCGCTGGTGACCATTTCATTTCCCGATTCACGAAATCATAGTGCCCGATGGGATTAAGTAACCTGACCCGGTCACATTCCCCGATGATATCTGCAATCGCCATCATTTGCTCGCTTTCAAAAAAGTAAAAACGGGCGCCATCAATGCTTTCACCCGCTTTTTTCAAATCGTCGATTTCAATGGCTGGTATTGCCACTGCTTTCGACGGATTGCGGTTGGTACAGCGTTCCTCGATCTGAGCAGCTAGCCCGGGTGCGTAAACGGGCTCAGTTTCAGCTGCATGGTGTTGAGGCAAAAATGAAATGCACGCAATAAGTATGGATTCTTCGCCGAGCGGAAAGAGATTTGCTTTTACAGAAAACCCGGCTTCGTTACTTTTTAAAATCAGGTTTTCGTAAGCCGCTCCAAAAGACAGGTTCGATGCAATCTGATCAAAATCGCCAAATGAATACGAGCGGTACCTGTCATGAAATAAATGCAGACAATTGTTTTTGTAAAGCCACTTCCATGGCTGATCGTTTCCGGTGGATGGGGCGAGGCACGCGGCAGTGACGATTTCCTGCAAAATGCGCTCATCTATGGCTATCGAGTCATGAACAGTGAGCGAATCTGCGATCTGAATTGCTTCCCGGACATCAAAGGGTTGGTAAGGATTTATTGGTGCCGGGTTTTCGGCTTTTTTTAACTTGTTACCTACAAGCGATTCAATATCAATGTAATACCGCCCCGACTCGGTGTATTGGTTGAGAAGAATGCGTCGGCAAACGTCGGTTACCACACCTGCACCCAGCGTCACAGCACTTGCAAGCTGTGGCCACGTGCCGATGGTCTGGCCAACTTCTACCAGCGATAGCTGGCCTCTTTTGGAGACGTTAGCTGCGTCGACGATCTTCATTACCAATTGCAAACGATCCTGATCGGAGACATTCTCGAATTTTTCAAACGGAATTCCCTCGAGCATTCCATGAAAAATGGGGCGGTCCGGTTCCAGATCAAAACGCTCCACGTCGAGCATACCTCTGTCACTTGTTTCCATCACTACCGGCATTTGGTGGCTACGTGCCATTACACGACATCCGATTTTGATGCTAAGCTCGTCGCATTCGTCGATCAGTATGTCAAGTTTGCCGCCGTCAAGAAGAAATCCCGCCATGTTTTCCTTGGTAATCCCGTCTGTATAGCATTCAATCACTAAAAAGGGGTCAATCTCGGCTATTTCCCTCGCGGTTACGATGCATTTGTTTACGCCGATGTTGTGCAGCCCCGTTTTAATCCTGTTCAGGTTACTCAGTTCGATCGTATCAAAGTCAGCGAGTTTCAGTTTGCCGCATGCCCGTTCCATCGCGATACTTACGGCAACTGCGTGCCCTACCGACAAGCCAATGATCCCGATGGATTTCCGGGCCAGGCTTTGCTGTTCCTCTAATGTGATTTTGTATTGGTTACGACTGGTCCGAAGCTCGATAAATTCGCTTTCGTCAACAATGTGAAGAACCTTTCCCAACCAGGGATAGAATACCCAGGTGCCCTCAAAGTCAGGTGTTTTGTCCTCAATCCATTCCTGGTATAATGACTCTATTTGCGCGCTTTTTAATTTCCTTTCCGGGTTTCGTATTTTAATGAGTTCCTTCTTTTGGGAAGCGTACAGGTCCAGAACGACTTTGTCTTTAAACCCCTCCATGAACGAGTCGAAATTTTGCCTGTTGGCATACTGTTCTTTGGATATGAAAACCGGTTTGTAGGTGTTATTAAGGCTTGTTTCCTGGTACATTTTTAAAATATTGGGTCCGGTTCTCAGGAGAATGCAACGCACATCAACAAATTGCCGCCAGACCCATATAAAAATCTACATGACCAGATAAATGCGTATTTGCAATGTCGTATATTCACAGATGATACTTGATAAATATTTACACAAATTGCTGAATTTATTTTTGTAAAACTAGCCGGTGGTTCAATGGTGGACAAAAATGTGCGCCAAGTGGGAGAATTTTTACTTATTAGCAATGGGTTGTGATTTCCGAAAGTTTGAAATTGTAAAAAGAGTAATCACTCCTGATGTGAATATAGAATTATTATTATAATATTATCAATTAGTTCGGATAAATAACCCATAACGATTAAGCAACCCGCCAGCTCAGGTATTTAATAATGGAAAGCAAAGGAAAAATTAGTGTTCTTTACGTCGATGATGAGATAAATAACCTCAATTCATTTAAAGCAGCTTTTAGGAGAGATTTCAATATTTTCATCGCGACATCCGGTAGGGAAGGACTGGAGCTTTTGAAACATAATGTGGTCCACGTGATCATCACAGACCAGAGAATGCCCGAAATGACCGGGGTCGATTTTCTTATCGAAGTTTTAAAAGAATATTCAGACCCTGTCCGTATCTTATTGACAGGTTACACAGACATTACTGCGGTGATCGATGCCGTAAATAAAGGTCATATCTACTACTACCTCAATAAGCCCTGGGACGAACAGCAACTGCGGATTATCATCAAAAATGCCTACGAGATATTTCACCTCCGGGAAGAAAATAAGGAGCTCATCGAAAAGCTCCTGGACGTGAACGGGCAACTTGAATTTTTATTGAGACAAAATCTATTGTCCTAGACTTCATGCATTAACTTAACCTTCTTTTAAACAGGGGAGTTCTCAAATTCCCCAGGTTAGGTTTTATTCCTTTAAATGCGTAGAAAACAATCGAAAAAGTAGAACTTACCACAACGGCAAGTAGTAAAATCGCTGCGAAAAGCAGATTGCTTACTGCTTTTAAAAATATGATAACATCCATTTCTTATTCTGTTTGGTGTGCAGTTTTTTCTGTAAATAAAATCATACCAGTGGTGAGCGGCTGCAATGTCGGCTAGGAACAAAAGTGATGGTTTTCGTGATGTGGTATTCTTTTTGTGAGAGGTAAGATGGATCCGGGCGAACCGGGTGCACATCAACTGAAAACAGCTGCATTATGAAAAAGATCATAGTAATAGGAGTAATCACGGGAGTTGTTGTATTCGTTTTTCTGACCTCCTGCTCACGTCAAATGGAGGCGAAGAAGGGTGGGGAAAAGAAGGACACGAACCTTGCCGATAAAAACAAAACAGAGGGATATTTTTACCATCAGAGCGAGCAGGACCGCAGCACAGATTCGACTAAGATCAAGAAAAATGTGAACAACTGATCCTGAGTACTATAAGTCCGTAGCATGTGTTGTAAAGTCGTGTATACAAGCCCGTTTATTCATGAGCCAAACCCTTTTAGCAGAAAATAAAATACCCATTGATGCGCCTCTCTCCAAAGTCTGGGAAGTGTTGGTTGCTCCAAAATACATCAGACAATGGGATGATCTTCCCCATGATTTTGAAGACTATTACCTCGATGTGGGCCGGACGATTGTGTGGCCGGGATCGTCCAGAATGACCGTCACTGTTTACGAACCCTACGATAAGCTCGTATTTTCATTCTACGCCGACAAATGGGAGGAGCCACCCGCAGCATATGACATCGCGTACACGTTTTCTCTTTTAGAAACAGATTCAGGTACAGAGCTTTCCATTAAGATCGGGGATTTTGCGGTCTTGCCGGACGGAGAGAATTATTACCAATCCTCGGTGGCATTTGCAGCGGATGCTCTAAGCAAAATTAAAAGTCTGGCCGAGAACAGGGTGAATTGAAGCGGTTACTATCTTTGTAGTAATCGCTTCATGACTATGGAATCCAAGACAAAGCTTTACTACGACACCAACGAAGTCGCAGAAATCGTTAAATGTGAGCCGTCGGCGCTACGTTTCTGGGAAAAGAAGTTTCCGCAGCTGAGTCCCAAGCGGGATGCCCGCAACCGCCGGAGATATACCGAAAGGGATATCGAGATTATCAAGAAAATCATGCATCAGCGCGAAAAGCAGGGTAGGACTCTCAAAGGTACCCGCGAGCAGCTTCGGCGTAAAGAACAGGCGGAGCTGATGGTGCAAAGGTTAATGCGGGTCAGGAAATTCCTCGTCGAAATCCACGACAGTCTGTAAAATCCATTCGTTGAAAACGTATTTCTGAACTTCGCCGCGATGCAAAAAATCGTTTTGTTTATCCTGCTTTCCATTACCTCACTCGGCGCGTCAGCCCAGAACTTCCAGCCGGAATTTATCCGGAAACACATTGGTTTTCTCGCATCGGACGATCTGGAAGGACGAGGTACAGCGTCACTTGGTGAGATAAAAGCAGCGAATTACATTGCCGACTTTTTCAAAACAACCGGGCTGAAACCGGCAGGAACGAATGGCAGTTTTTTTCAGCCTTTCGAAGTCACATTTGCAGTCGACGGGACTGCGCATCAGCTTATTGGAAGAAATGTAGTGGGGTTTCTGGACAATGGAGCTGCTAAAACAATTGTGGTCGGCGCACATTACGACCATTTGGGCAAAGGATACCAGGGAAGTTCACTCTCCCCCGATAGCAAAAACAAGATACATAACGGTGCCGACGATAATGCATCGGGTACGACCGGCGTGCTTGAACTAGCGAAATATTTCATTGAAAATGATGTCAAGGAGAAGCATAACTACCTTTTTATTGCCTTTTCTGGAGAAGAGCTGGGGCTGATCGGATCGAAGCATTTTACCGAAAAACCTACAATCCCGCTGAATACCATTTCCTGCATGATCAATATGGACATGATTGGCCGGCTGGACGATAATAAAGGAGTGATCGTATCGGGCTGGGGCACGAGCAAGGTTTGGGGAAAACTGATCCCCGGTCTTGCAAGAAGCCAGAGCATGAAATATACCGTCGATTCATCGGGTGTCGGCGCGTCGGACCATACTTCGTTTTATCTCAAAAACATCCCGGTCGTACAATTCTTTACCGGCGGGCATGGCGACTATCACAAGATTTCGGACGATGCAGAAAAAATCAATGTAGATGGTGAAGCCAGGATCCTGAATATCATCGCAGGTTTGCTGCAAAAGTTGGATCAGGAGCCGACAGAACCAGAGTTCCTGACTGCCGGGAATGCGCATGCCGGAGTCACTACGAGCAATTTCAAAGTGACCCTCGGCGTCATGCCCGATTACAGTTACACGGGAAAAGGTGTGAAAATCGACGGTGTTTCAAAAGCGCGACCAGCCGAGAAGGCGGGTATTTTGGTTGGTGATATCATTACCAGGCTCGGCGGCGAAACGATCGGCACGATTTACGACTACATGGAAATCCTGGGGAAGCACGAAAAGGGGCAGCAGGTTGATGCAGAACTGTTGCGGGGAAAAGAAACCAAAACCGTCAAAGTCACTTTTTAAGACACGAGCGCTCCTCGTTTTCCGAGCTCGATCACTTCCATTTGACTGATAATGCCTTCATGCAAATTGAACCGAAGTACCGTGCGTATTTTGTGAAAACCTTCCCGACCGGCCGCCCCGGGATTGATATACAGCATATTATTGTAGGCAGGATCGCGTATTACACGCAGGATGTGGGAATGCCCGCAAATAAATAAATCGGGCATCCGGGCTTTCAAAGTTGGTTTTACCTGCGGATTGTACCTGGGCGGTGCGCCGCCGATGTGAGTGATCCAAACACGGAAACCTTCCAGCTCGAAATGTAAATTTTCCTCCGTACGTGCGCGGATTTCATTATTATCAATGTTTCCGAATACAATGCGGGCAGGTTTGAACTTTTCAAGCTGCTCAATAATCTTCACCGAACCGATATCACCTGCATGCCATACTTCATCGCATTTGGAAAAATGTTCCAGTATCCGTTCATCCAGGTATCCATGCGTGTCAGAAAGCAGACCGATTGTCTTCATTAACTACTTTATTATTTAAAGTTTCAAAGTAAGAAACTCCCCGTGACTTTACCGCGACATGATCATTCGAAAAATTTAATATCATTGAAGTAACTTATATATATCTAAAAATAATTACCTTGGGTCCGGATCTTAATAAAAGTTAAAACTTTCTAAAAACGATATAAAAACGCACTCAAACTAAAATATTAGTTGTAATGTTGTGCCACTTTCTTTAACATTGCAAAAAGTAAGTTAATAGTTACAAAAACTTCTCATCTAAACCATCCATTAGCCTTGAAAAAAACCTTACTTCTGCTCTTTTTATGTCTCAATGTGTTGTTTGTCAAGGCCCAGACAGCAGCGAGATTTAATCTCAAAGGGTCTACGGTGGATACCGCCGGGGCACCACTCCCGGAGTCGACGGTGATGCTGCTTACACCCAAGGATTCTACCCTGGTAAACTTTGCCAGAACAAGCAAGGATGGCACATTTGAATTTAAAAACCTGAAACGCGCGTCGTATCTCATCAAGGTTACCTACGTGGGGTATCTGCCTTATCAGAAGGAGATTAACCCAAAGGATGCGGAAACTATCGACCTCGGAAAGATCAGTATGGCGGCAATGGACCAGAATTTATATGAGGTGGTGATCAAGACATTTCGCGCGCCGCTCAGTATCAAAGGCGACACGATCGAATACGATCCGAAAGCGTTCAAAGTCCCGCCGGGCGCATCCGTCGAAGATCTGATCAGGCGACTTCCGGGCTTGCAGGTGGATCAGGATGGGACGATAAAGGCGCAGGGGGAAACTGTAAAACGTGTAACGGTAGACGGTAAGCGATTTTTTGGTGACGATACCAAAGCTGCTACCAAGAATTTGCCTGCCGAGGCGATCTCCAAAGTGCAGGTATTCAATGAAAAAACTGAGCAATCGCGCATTACCGGCGTAGACGATGGCAAGCATGAAAAAACGCTCAACCTTGAATTGAAGGATAGTCATAAAAAAGGCGGGTTTGGAAAAGCAACTGCGGGGATCGGGACAGAAAAACGTCTGGAGGGTAAGGTTAATTACAACCGGTTCAATGACAAAAACCAGTTTTCAATCATCGGTCTCGGGAACAATACCAACCAGGGTGGCATGTCATGGGACGATTATCAGGATTTCAAAGGCAGTCAGTCATTCAACTGGGGTGATGACGGCGATTTCGGTTTTGGCGGCGGAATGCGCTACATCTCGTTTGGAGGTGACGAGGAGGAAAGTCTGACGATTCAGGCGGGCCGCGGGGCGCAGAACCGGGGTTTTAACAAGAACTGGGCTGGCGGGGCAAACTATAATTTTGATACGAAAAAGACGAAGTTCAATACGAGCTACTATTATAATCAGACTTCCCAGGATCTCGATGCTACGTCGCGTCAGACGAACTTTTTGACGAACTCGGCATTCACCAAACTCGATACGAATGGAAGACGGAACTTCAACGAAAATCACCGGGGAAGTCTGCGTTTCGAAAAAAACCTGGATTCGCTGAACACGCTCATCGTTCTTTCCAATATGCGGATCGGAAACGGTACGTCTAATTATTTCAGTCACCAGGAATATTTCAGGGGCGATCAGGATACGACGCAGCTTTCGAACATGAGTGATCAGCGAAATATTTCTGATTTCAATTCATTTGCATTGGGGAACACTGCGATTTTCAGACATAAGTTCAAGAAAAAAGGAAGGAATTTCGCGGTAAGCGTCGCCTACAATGTCAACAACTCAACCGGTAAAGTGATCCAGCGCTCGACCAACCAGTTTTTCCGGACTTCACAAACTGTTGCTGATAGCGTTTTGCGTATCAATCAAACCAACGATACCCGTAGCTTGCGGAACCAGGTGAAAGGAAGCCTGCTGTTTATGGAGCCTTTTGCGAAGAAGTTCGTAATGGAATCGTTTTATAATTTTAGTTTGAAAAGCGATGACGTAGACCGGGACGTGTTTGACGTCGGTGAGGGGGGACAGACCCGGAATGTTAATCTAAGCCGGTATTATACAAACAAATCGACGTATAACCGGGTGGGGACAGGCGTACGGTATTCGCATAATGGACTGAACATTGCTACCGGGCTAGCGGTACAGCAAATTCAGCTGGACGGAAAGTTTGCGATAGATCAGGGTCAGCCGTTTACAAACCGCATTGACAGGAAGTTTTTCAATTTTACCCCCAATATTTCCCTGAATTTTGACCTGAAACAAAACAGGTATCTATATGGTGGTTACCAGGTGGGTGTTTCAGAGCCTAATATCCGTGATCTTCAACCCATTGTGGATAACAGTAACCCATTGTATATCCGGGTCGGGAATCCTAATTTGTCACCGACGACCAATCATTCCATTAACCTCGGTTATAACCATTTCAATCCTGGGAACTTCACTCAGATGTTCTTTGGCGCCTACTATAACTACTACAAAGACCAGGTGATTTACAGCCAGATTGTCGATGAAAATCTTGTAACTACCACAATGGCGACCAACATCAGCGGTGGCAAGAGTTTCAACCTTTACGGAAACTACGGATTCCCGATTGTTAAGACCAAAAGCAATTTCAATGTAAATGCTTCCTATAACCGGGGGACTAATCTGACGAACATCAACAACGAGCTGAACAGGACAACGAATAACGGTTACAACATGGGTTTCAGGCTGGATTACACGCCGAGCGACAAATTCACGATTTATACCAACGCGAACTGGAATATCACAGATACGAAATACTCCATTATGTCGGGCCAGAACCAGAAGATCATCAATACGAATTACGGCGCGGAAATGAATGTGAGGCTGCCAAAGGATATTTATTTTAACAGCCGCTTTTCATATAACAGTTATGTAAACGACCGCTACGGTTTCGATCAGAAAATGCCGATCCTGAATTTATCCGTTTACAAAACCATGCTGAAAAGCAAAAAAGGAGAGATCAGGCTGTCGGCTTTCGACTTGTTCAACAAAAACCGTGGCATTTCGCAGTCAGCCTATCAGAATTTCGTGTCACAGGAGCAGGTACGGACACTCGCAAGGTATTTTATGCTGAGCTTTACCTATAATATGAGAGGCGTGGCGCATTCGGTTCGTCGCAAAGGATTCGGATATTAATTTAAATCAGCTTAAATAAAATATGAAAAAAATATTGGCGATCGCTTTCGCACTAATAGCACTTCCCGGATTGGCGCAGAAAGAAGGACTTGTGGTCACTTACGACAAGACATTCTATTGGATCAAGATCTTTGACAAGCTCAACTATCTTTCTGTGGAGGAAAAAAGCAGGATTCAGACTTCCTGGGGGGCGAACGACGAGGGGGATAAAAGCAAAGGAAAGCTTCTCGTGACCGCAGACCAGAGCAAGTTCGTAGATATGGAGCAGGAGGCGGACGGAGGTTACCGGGGCCGCAAAAGCGAGTATATGGTTTTCAGGGATTTTGTCAAAGGTACCAAAACCGAAGTGGAGGAGTTTGCAGGGAAAATGTATGTGATTGAAGATTCGCTGGTGGTGCCTTCCTGGAAAGTGATGAACAAGATCAAGGATATCGGCGGGTACCTGTGTATGATGGCGGTTTCCGAAGATACCGTGAAAGGTCAAAAGATTACGGCATGGTTTGCAAATGATCTTCCGTACAGCGCTGGCCCCGAGCGATACTTCGGTCTTCCCGGACTGATTTTGGAAGTGGATATCAACAACGGAGAATTGGTCATGACCGCCTCAAAGGTTGAAAAGGTAGCTGCGGTGGAAGGTCTTGAACTTCCGAAGAAAATGAAAGGCAAAAAACTGACAACCGCTGAATACGATCAGATGATGCGTAAGTTCATCAGTGACAGCATTAAATCCCGAAGAAATCCGTACTGGAGCATCAGATATTAGAATAGCATTAGATTTTCATTTCAGAGTTTGAAAAATGGGGGATTGTCTCGGACAATCTCTCATTTTTTGTACCTTTGCGACTTAAAAGCGGTCAGGGGCGTTTACTCTCAGCCGGTTTTAAGTCTTTGGCAAGATATTTTTACTATCAGCGTACTTGTTCCTTTATTAACTTAACAGTGTTTATCTATTTTTAATAACCCTTGGTAATTATGAAAAATACCCTTTTAGCGGTTGCAATGCTTTTTGTATTGGGATCTTGCGCAAGCAAAAAGAAGTTGTTGACTGCTCAGAAGCAGGCCAACGAAATCCAGATCCAGTTGGACAAAGCGAGAGCTGACCTGAACGATTGCGATAGCAGAACTGCTAGCCTGAACAATGATTTGAAGGCAAAGAATGACGAGCTGACCAGCAAAAATTCTAAACTGAAAGAGCTGGAAGACCAAATCGAGTTCTTAAAGAAAAATAACAATAACCTGCTTGACAGAATGTCTGACCTTTCTGTAATCAGTAAAGAAGGTTCAGAAAGCATTAAGAAATCGCTTGCGATGATGGATGCACAAGGAACTCAGATCCGTGATCTTAACACAAGCATCCAGAAGAAAGATTCTTTGAACATGGCATTGGTACTCAACCTGAAACGTTCGTTGGCTGATGTTAGCGATGAAGATGTACAGATCGAAGTGAAAAAAGGCGTGGTATATGTGTCTTTGTCAGACAAAATGCTTTTCAAATCCGGAAGTTCTGTGATCAATACACAAGCTGAAACGGTGTTGAGCAAAGTAGCGAAGATCTTGAACGACTACAAAGAGATCGAAATCCTGATCGAAGGTCACACGGATAATGTACCTATCGCGACTGACAAAGTTTCTGATAACTGGGATCTGAGCGTTTTGCGCGCGACTTCAGTTGCACGTACACTTCAAAAGAAATATGGTGTTGAGCCAGTTCGTATGATCGCCGGTGGCCGTGGAGAATATCTACCTAAAGTGGCTAACGATTCAGCGCCTAACCGCAGCTTGAACCGTCGTACAGAAATCATCATTACTCCAAAATTGGATCAGTTCTTTAACCTTTATACACCTAACGCAGGTAAATAAGGTTTTAGGATTGCATTGATTAAAGGCAGTTTCCAGATTTCGGGAACTGCCTTTTTTTGCGTTCTGAAATGGAGAGAGGAAGCTCCAATGGAGCCCAAATGCGTTTTCGGGGGTGGTTAGCTAGAAACAGGATGCCACTCTGTGGCAGATCCGAATGTTCTTTTCTGGCTCCTGCAGAGCCTCCAAACCGAGGTTTGATACTACCTTTGCAGCAGTGGTAGCCATGCCTTATATGTAAATTAAAATAGATATTCCCATTAGGTTAAACGATATGTCCGAAACTGTACCGACCCGCGAAACGATCGAAATGGCGCATGAGCGGATTAAGCCTTTTATCCATCACACACCAGTGATGACCTCTCAGTTCCTGAATGATCTCTGCCATGCGGAGTTGTTTTTCAAATGCGAAAACCTGCAAAAAATTGGGGCATTTAAGGCTCGTGGCGGCTTAAATGCGATACTGTCGCTCTCGGAGGAACAGCTGAAAAATGGTATTACAACGCATTCATCCGGCAATCACGCGCAGGCTATTGCATTTGCAGCTGCAAAAATAGGAGCGAAAGCATTCATCGTAATGCCCGACAATTCGCCGTCCGTAAAGATCAATGCAGTGAAAAGATATGGAGCCGAGGTGACTTTTTGTAAAAACACCCCCGAGGAACGTCAGCGAACCGTTGATGTCATTATTAAGGAAACCGGTGCGACATTTATTCACCCATTCAACAATTATGAAGTAATCACCGGCCAGGCCACTGCTGCCAAAGAGTTGATCGGTGACGTTAGCGAAATGCTAGACTTAATCGTTGCCCCGGTTGGCGGCGGCGGGCTCATCAGCGGAACCGCATTGTCGGCTCGTTATTTTTCGCCGGGGACCAAAGTATATGCAGGTGAGCCCGAGGGTGCAGCCGACGCAGTGCTGTCGTTCAAAAGTGGCAAAATTGAAAAGGCTCCGTATATTAACACGATCGCGGATGGTTTGCTGACTTACCTTGGCGACAAAACATTTCCGATCATTAAGGATCATGTGACTGATATTCTGACCGTTTCAGACGAGGAGATCGTTACCGCAATGCGTTATTTGTGGGAAAGAATGAAGCTGGTAGTGGAGCCTTCCGGTGCAGTTTCTGTTGCGGCCGTTTTAAAATACAAAGCGCACTTTACAGGTCAGAAAATTGGTATTATCATCTCCGGAGGAAATGTGGACCTGGGCAAGCTGCCTTTCTGAAAACCGCAGGTCATGCAAGTAGAATCGTTCAAAAAACGAATTTTCATTGTATAAATACGCGCATTAAGCCAAATTGCCGTTATAGTAAAAATTTAAACGTTCTTAATTTTCATTGCCTAACACTTACTCTTTAATTTTAAGTATGAAAAAACTGATCTTTTGTTGTCTGGTTGTATTGATGGGTTCATGCAAGGATAAAGATGAAAACGTTGAGCCGGAAAAAGATTTTGCACCGGAATTTGTTGGAAAGTATGAGACAACAACGGTGGTGCCCAATACAGTATTCAAGCAATCATGGGAAGTAACTGCAGCGGATAAAAACAAGCTTGCCATTGTTTACATTAAAAATACAGAAGTAGCCGCGGCCGGCACGACCCTGGAACTCATCCAGGAATACAACCTGGCCAATGTTAAAACAACAAGTCAGGATGTTTTTGAGATCAGTGAAACGGTGGATGTGAAGCAAAGTAATGGTAAACCTTTGCAGCAAAAAGTAGAAGGCATCGGAACAAGAGTAGTAAATGCCGCTGGTGTGCCGCAGATCAACATTACAATCAAGCTCACGGAAACAGGTAAAACAACTTCAGCCGAAGAATATCTGGAATTCAAGAAAAAATAGACTTTCCATTACCTTCCGCAAATGCCGACGAAATCACAGAATTTACATGTATTCAGGTCGTCCGTTTTACGGAATGGGACATCCTGATCGAGCAGTACATTCAGGATATCCGTCAATATTACCTCGGATTTTTTGATAAAGTCGGCAGGTGCGAGCTCTTCCGTCAGTTCCAGGGGATTGGCAATGAGGTTCTTGGGATCGCGAAATGAATAGAACCCGGATTTCACGGCATACTCCCCGAAATTGAATGTCCTATTCTGAATGCGCAACCCATTCTCATCCAGCATTTTACGGTACATCAGGTATTCGTACATCCAAAGCTGCCGTACATAACCCATTTTGCGGTCGGGGTCGGTACGGATCACTTCTTCACGCAGCACAGGATCGGAAAGTTTCTGTTTGCCGGCCAGCTCCACGCTTCCCGTTTTGTAATCCATTACAAACAAGGTCCCGTCCTCACTTTGCTCAATGCGGTCGATTTTGCCACCGAGTTTTACGGGCGTGTGTGATCCCTGAAGCACCAGATTAATATTGGTATTTAATGGCTGTTCGGCTGCCAGCACTTTGCGCCTCGGTCGCAGGCTCATTTGGTGCTTTAAAAAGACAAGGATCTGCTGTTCGCCAACCTGATAGTAAATCCGGTTCAACCCCAGATCCGTCACATAACCACGGAAAAGCCGGTCGAATTCCTCGCGCAGAACCGTTTTGATCTGTTCTTCCGACGGATCAATGTCCCTCAGAAAAAAGGTATTGTCCAGTCTTTCAAGTGATGCGTGAAGCCAGGTGCCGATCTTGTCCATTCCAAGCTCTTCCTCCACTTCTTCTTTTTCTTTTACCCCCACAATGTGTTTGAGGTAAAACTGCATCGAGCAGCGGATGAATTCGTTGAGGTGGGTAGGGTAAATGCCTTTATTAGCCAGATAATTGCGGATCACGCCGATCATCGCGTCATCTTTATAGATCGCTTCATCGAACACCTCCTGACGCAGGCTTTCGAAAACGACGGTCCTGTTCTGGATATTGATCTGCGGATTGTAGCGGGCCAGTTCGTATTCAATCTGCCGGATAAACCTGCTTTTCTCCCCTCCGCCCGGCGCGTCGTTGGTACTTGTGTAAAGGATATGTACTTCGTTCGCCCGCTGCAAAAGACGATAGAAATGGTATGACATCACTGCCTCCTGATGCTGGTGCGTAGGCAAACCCACGGCTTGTGCCGCGTCAAACGGAATGAGCGAATTTTGTCTTTTCGCCTGCGGTAACATGCCTTCGTTGAGCGATAAAATAATAATCCGCTCGAAATCCAGTGCCCGCGTTTCGAGCATTCCCATCACCTGCAGATTACTCACCGGCTCGCCGCTGAATGGAATGCGCGTTTGCCTGATCAGCTCAAACATGAACGAGCGGAGCGTTCTCAATGTGATCAGCTCTTCTTTTTCGTCGATAGTCTGTTCAAACTGTTTTAACAGTGTGTAAAAAAGGTAGAGATATTCCGTCTCCAATGCATTTTTGTAATCTTTATAAACCTCGCGCAAAAGCTCGATCAGCCTGTAAAACGTCTGGATAACCTGCCGCGAATTGTTTTTCTGCCAGTGTGTAAAAAGGATCTGAAACAATGGATGGTTTTGACCCATTTCAATCAGTTCTTCCTGGCTCAGGAAAACACTGTTTCTATCTGTAATCTGATATAAAGTTTCCTGAATTATGGTTCTCCCATTATCCATCGGGGTAAGAACGACGTACTCATAATGCCGGATAAACGGGTGGTTCAGGATCTTGTCGATGGATTTGTGGCTGAACTTCGGAATGCGGATCGTTTTTCCGGTCTTACTTTTAAATTCCACCACATTCTGCTGCAGCTCAAATATCCCGTCGACAAGCGTGTATAACAATGAGTTTCGCATGGAAAGCCCCATGGTTACATTCAGGTCGCGCACTTCTTCATCCAGCGAATAGAGCATGGGCATCAGCAAATTTTCGTCGGCCAGTACAATCGCCGTGAGCACCGGCTTATCGGGCTCCTCGGCATTTTTCATCTGCTGGTAAAGCTGCCCGGCCACCTTGGTTTGCAAGGTTGCATTAGGTACACCGTAAATGGTAATGTCTTTTGCCGAAGTCAGCAGGTGATCGGTCGTCCAGTTCCAGCTACCAAACTGTTTGCTTTTCTCATAGTTCCGAAGACTGATTCCCGCTTCCACGGCCGTATTTTCGGACATGTAATACCGGTCGCTATCCCACAAAACCTCCGCTTTTTGAGCTTTGATCAATGTCGTCACAATCACCCGCTCCGACTCGGTGAATGCATTAAACCCGGCAAAATAAGTCATCTCATAATCGCTGCGTTTCGCAAGAATGTTGGTGACATCTTCCGCCAGCTCACGGTAAGCCATCCCGCGATACGCTTTTCCTTTCTCTTGAAGCTTGGTTCTGAACGTGTTATATACTCTTTTTATATTATCAAATAAAGAAAAATACTGTCTGGAACCTCCGCCACTTTGAAGCGTTTTTCCTTGTGGCATGGATTCCTGCCAGCGGGTAATGGCATGTGCCTCAGACAGGTAATCAAATAAATAGTCCGTTTTGACAAGGTACTGGTCGATTCTGTCAAGATCATTCAGCAGGACAGAGGCCCAGCCCATGAACCTGTCGAACTGCACGTCGGGATCAATTTCCTGAAACGTTTCATAAAGGTCGAAAAGCAAATGCACGGGATCTTCGATCTCGAGTGTGCACAGACTTTCCACAAAATCGTCTACCGCCATCACGGCCGGGCTGATCATCGCAGAACTAGCCTCTTTGGCCAGTTCCTGCATTAAAAAAAAGGCGGACCGGCGCGTAGGAACGATGATCTGAACTCGTTCCAGCGACGCATGACTGCTTAAAATATGCCTGGCAACAAGGTTCAGGAACGATTGCATAGTTTTGATTGATACTTTAAAAAGGAAGCTAGTTTAATGCAGGTTAATGAATGCGGTCGCCTCTCGGGGTTAGCGATTTTATGATTCCGGCCTCGGCATGCAGCAATTCTTTCCACCGGTTTCTAACCTGGTCGTCAGGCAGATAAGTCTCGGCAAGTTCGATGAAAGTCCTGTAGTGCCCGGCCTCGGAAATCATCAGTTCGCGATAAAATTTTTGCAGCGATTCGTCTTCGAGTGATTCGGAAAGCAATTTAAAACGTTCGCAGCTCCGGGCTTCGATTAATCCACAAATCAATAAACGGTCGAGAAATGCGTGTTCATAATCGCCTTTGTTTCGGACGAGCTGCATCAGCTGGCCTACATATTCGTCTTTCCTCTGCCTGCCCAGCGGGATATTGCGTTTTTTTAATTCTTTCAAAACCCGTTGAAAATGACCCCATTCTTCCGCAACGATCGGCGTGAGCGTTTCCACCATCTGGGCTTTTTCCGGATAATGGACGATCAGTGAAATGCAGCTGGAAGCCGCTTTTTGCTCACAGTAGGCATGATCTATGAGAATGTCGCCGATTTGCATAGCCGCGATGTCCGTCCAGCGTGGGTCGGTGGGCAATTCAAGTCCGAGCGTAGTTAGCGACGTAGCCATGAGTAATGGGATTAATGTTTTAGTCAAACATCGGCCAGTTGATCCCAAAGGAAAAGGCACGTGCCAGCCCAAGGTATTCCGGTGTGACGTAGTATCCTTTCGGGAAAAGCCCGAATTGTCCGCCCTGGTTCAGATAACCCATTTTAAAAAATAGCCTTACCCGTTTGATGCGGACGTTTGCAAATACATCCACGACTACATTCTGACCGAGCCGCTGCTGATCCTGCAAATGAAATTGCTGTGTTACAGGCATATATGCATCCGCCAGATAACCCGACCGGTAACGTGCCGCCATTCCAAGCTGAATGAACAACACTTTGGCATACACAAAATCGAAGGTTACTTCGCCGCTCGCAAATGCAGTCGGCACCCGAATCACATCTTTATTGTCATTCAAAGTAAGGTAACCCATGGTAGTGAAATTCCAGCGATTGAGATGGATGCCGGAATTAAACCCGAGCCTCAGCAAACGAAATCCTGCATTAAGCTGTCTGGGAACGGCCGCGGTATCGTAGTAGATATAGTCGTTTACCTGGTGGATCTGGATTTCGGGTGCGAACTCGATCTTCTTGGTTTTTAGCGGTAATGACGCGTAAATGGTCTGGACTTTGGTCGGATCAAAATTGGTCCGCCACACAAAATGATTGCTGAGGTAGCGCTGGACCAGTAAATCCGGGGCAGTTTGAATACTTTGAAAACCTGCTTTGCCCCATTTGGTATTAATCTCGCCTTTCAATCGGTATTCGACGTTTGCCGCGAGGTTCAAATCAGCCTCGGCAGTTACAAAATTAACCGAGTCTTTGAGGTAATAGCCGAGCCACGCGCCGATGATATTGTCAAATTTTAGCCCGGTACGGTAGGATGTCGACGGGTTTCCGGTTTCATTCCCCGCCTGGCTGGTGCCACGCATCCCATAAAAACGCTGCCGGATGTAGGCCCGGTAATTAAATCCAGAATAAAAACCTTTAATCCCGATTTTATTGTCAAAAAGCTTGTAATACAGATTCTGGCGCGTTTCCAATGAGTCGAAACGAGCAGTAGGGTAGGCGCCCCGTTCGAGGCCACGGGTAATGTCGAGATCGGTGTACCGGTTCAAAACACTGGTGTAATCGGCTTGCTGAAAAACCTGAAAACCATTTGCCAGCCGATATTGCTGATAAATGTGAAAAACGTGCCGACGTTCCCAGGAATTGGCATCATCGCTGATTTTCGCAGCACCATCGTAGGAATATTGTTCGACGATCCCGTCCGTTCCGACATTAGGAATCACCCCGCCTTGCTCGCGCACTTTCATATTCATGTGCCGGTAATGCGCCAGGATCAGGTATTTTTTGTTTTTGGAAAAAAAGCTGGTATGCCCCAGCAGCGTCCAGTTTTGGCCCAGGAAAGCACCCGAATTCAGGTTATTTACAAAACCGTATTGTTTGTTTGATGTAAGCCGTTGGGCACGCAGACCAAAATTGAAGCGGGAATGCACGTTTTGTGTATAGGCAAACCTTCCTAGTGACGTTTTCCGAGCGCCAGAGACGAAGTCCAGCTCAGTGTGTTGCGAGCGGGTGTCCATGTACTTCACTTCTTCCTGTTTGATGGCATACTCATCGTACGCCCGCATTCCAAGCTGGACACCAATATCCTGGCGAGGCTGAAAAAGGAGGTTCCGGGTAGCCGTGACCGTATTTCCGAGGTCGACCAGCTTTCCCCAGGAGCGGTCCATGGGTGTCCACCGGTGAAAATTGGTAAGACTGGTATCGACCAAATATCGCAGCGAGTCGCGGTTGTTCAGGATATCATTTTCGTAAAAATGCTTTGTAGTTGTCGGACCATAAATGGATTTTGTACTGTCATCGAGTACCGCACCGCCTTGTCCGCCACTGCCAGCACCCTGCGATCCGCCGCTTCCGCCGCCAGCGCCCGGCATTCGAACCCCCGCAGGCATCCGTACCTGGGCAAAAGCCGTTTGTGTTGTCAGAATGAACGCGCATATAACCCACAGTGTGGTATAAAAAATTCTCATAGAGGAAACTATCGTTCTGCCGAATTTAAGTGGTGTGTAATTTGCCGAGTCAACCATTGTGTGAAGGTCTCTGAATCGGCGCCGAAATTGACGGCAACCGGAATATAGGCAAACCGCCCGGCACATCCCGACTTCTCGGCCAGTGGTTTCAACTTCACCATATCCTTTTCCGTTGTTACCACAAAAGTATCGCTTTTTAAGTACCTAACCAGTTCGTTCACCTCCTGAACTGTGTAATTATGATGATCAGGAAAAGTTACCTTATCTACAACGTTGAACCTGGCCTCGAGATATGCAGCGAAAGGGGAGGGATCTGCGATTCCGGCGACCATTTTAACATTCTTTAACTCCACCGGCGCCCCGGAGTAGCTTAGCGGCAACGCATAATCGGTAAATGCGAAGAAAACCGGCGTTCCGGGTTTGGTATAGGTTGCAACCTGTGCTGCGATCTCCTGTTTTTCGGGACCGGTCAGATCAATGGGGCATTTCGTAATAATGACAGCGTCCGCCCGGCGGGCTCCATTCCGTGATTCCCGCAACCTGCCCGCTGGCAGTAAGGTATCCGTACAAAATGGCCGGTTGTAATCGTTCAGCAACAAATTAATGTCCCTTTGAATGGCACGGTGCTGATACGCATCGTCCAGCAAAAGCATTTTCACCTGCGGCTGTGACTTCGCCAGTTTCAATGCGCCGGTTACACGTTTTTCACAAACAGCAACGAGCAGGTTATGTTTGAATTTAGTGTAAAATTGCAAAGGTTCATCGCCGATATTTTCGGCTGAGGATGACTCATTTGCCATTAAAAAGCCTGTTGTTTTCCGTCCGTAACCGCGGCTGAGTATGGCAAGGGTTGTTACCGGTAAAAGCGTTTTTGCGAGGTATTCGATCACCGGCGTTTTTCCTGTTCCGCCGACTGTGAGATTGCCAACAGAAATGACAAATTGAGGCACTTTTTTTGAGGAAAAAATCAATCGGTCATACAGGAAATTACGAACGCCCGTAACCCATCCATATGCCCAGGACAAAGGCATTAAGAGTGTTTTTATCCAAAGATGTTGTCGCATACCTGGTGCATAATTACGTAATTTTTGGCTAATATTGTGCCCCCAAAATACTGACACCGCTTCGTTATGCCTTTAAAAATTGTGTATCAGCCATACACGCTGCGCTTTCGTAAAGAAGCGGGTACCTCGCGAGGTGTGCTTACACAAAAAACTTCCTGGATTCTCAAAGTAACTGATTCTGAGCAGCCTGGCGTAGAAGGTTATGGAGAATGCGGCCCGCTTCCGGGACTCAGCGTGGACGATATTCCTGATTTTGAAATGCAGCTATCGTCGGTTTGCGACCTTTTCAATGAGCTGGACCTGGACGTTTTTCCATTTAACCTGAGTATCATTCTCGATCAGGTTGTGCCGCAGCATTTACCATCTGTGAGGTTCGGGGTTGAGACTGCGTTAATGGATATCATGAACGGTGGCCGACGGATTTTGTTTAAAAATGCATTTACCGAAGGAAGGCAGGGCATCCTTATGAACGGGTTGATCTGGATGGGTTCTTTTGATGAAATGCTGGAACAGATCTCGGACAAACTATCGCAAGGTTTTACCACCCTCAAAATGAAAGTAGGGGCGATCGATTTCGAACAGGAATGCCGGATCCTCGAATCGGTCCGCGGGCAATTTGATAAAAACGACATTACCTTGCGGGTTGATGCAAATGGCGCATTTCACGAAGAAGATGTAAAATACAAGCTCGGCGAACTGGCTACATTTGACCTGCATTCAATCGAGCAGCCTGTAAAAGCCGGTCAGGTGAGATTGATGGCCGATTTGTGCTCATCATCACCGGTCCCGGTTGCGCTGGACGAAGAACTGATCGGTTATTTCGATTACCGTGAAAAATTTTCGCTGCTTAAAAAACTGGCGCCTCCATTCATTATTCTCAAACCAACCTTGCTCGGTGGGTTCCAGCATACCAACGAATGGATCGAAATCGCAAACCGCCTGAAAATAGACTGGTGGATCACTTCGGCCCTCGAATCCAATATCGGCCTGAACGCCATTGCGCAATACACAGCTTCAAAAAACAACAGTCTTCCACAAGGCTTAGGGACTGGTCAGCTTTATCATAATAATTTTGAGTCGCCGCTGACGGTTAAGAACGGGGAGTTGTTTTATGATTTGGAGAAGAATTGGACTGTCTCCCCCTAACCCCCCAAGGGGGCTTTTTTGTTGCTAATAATCAATGAAAATATACTGTCTTTTAGCGCTTCTAGGGGCTTGGTATAAAGCAGATTTTAGCCCCCTTTCAGGGGGTTGGGGGTAGGGAGAATCCAATCCACCCCTTTCCTAAGCAACGCAACCGTCTCCGCCTCTTTCGACCCCGGTTCCGGAACGAAATTATACTCCCAATTGGCCTGCGGTGGCAGACTCATCAAGATAGATTCCGTGCGTCCATTTGTTTCCAAACCAAACTTCGTACCCCGGTCCCAGACGAGGTTAAACTCCACATAACGCCCGCGCCGGAGATATTGCCATTGCTTTTCTTCTTCGGTAAATGCATCGTCGCGATGTTTGTTCATTAAAGCCGTATAGATCGGGGCAAAGCTTTCGCCTACTTCTTTCACGAATGCGAACAATTGCTCTTTTGAAAGATTTTGACCGTTTCCGGCCTCATCCGGTTTGAGGTAGTCGAAGAAAATGCCGCCGATACCGCGGGTTTCATTCCGGTGCTGGATAAAAAAGTAATCGTCTGCCCAGGTCTTGAATTTTGGATAAAAAGCTTCGTGATGTTTGTCGCAAGCCGCTTTTAAATGTTGGTGAAACGCTTTTGCATCGCTTTCGTCCACGTAATGCGGTGTAAGATCAATGCCGCCGCCGAACCAGCAGGTTCCATTGCTCAGCTCGAAATAGCGCACATTCATGTGGATAATGGGTACCTGCGGACTTTGCGGGTGCATTACAATGGAAACGCCGGTGGCTGTGAAGTGAAAATCGTCGCCTTCGTTCAGGTTCATCTGCTGCCTCAAACGCGGGTGAACTTCTCCTTTTACACTTGAAAAATTGACCCCGCCTTTTTCGATAACACTTCCATTTTGAATTAGCCTCGTCCTGCCCCCCCCGCCGGAATGATGTTCCCACAGATCTTCTTTGAATTTTCCTGTCCCATCTTCCGATTCGACCGCGTAGCAAATGTCATCTTGTAAACTTTTAAAAAAGGCCTCTATATCTTCAACTGTCATATGCATTCTAAATATTTCAAAACCGAAATTACGATAATTATGAAATGACGCCCAGCGACATGGAAGTAAAGGTTGACCGGCCTGCATAAATTATCCGGGGAACTGAAAGATTTTTGGGCTGTTAAGATCAATGCGAACTATCGTATCAACCTTATCGCAACTCAACGGGCATCATTTCATCACACCCGGATATGGCTTCACGACTAGCTGAGGCATTCAACACAACGCCACAGCTTTGGTTAAACATGCAGCAGAATTACGATCTAAGACAGGCTGAAAAAAAGAGAAGAATTATACAATTACCCGTTTTTGGCCCGAGCTGAAACGTGCTCATGTACAATCAGCATAAGAAAGTAAAAAGCGAAGGTCACATCTCCGCTTTTTTGCTTTTAATTTCCAGACTTTCCAGCGCGGTTAGTTTCCAAAAGTATTCGGCCTTTCGCCCACCCAGCCGCCTCGCACGATGAATACTCTGTCAGTACTCCGCCCTAATCTTTTTTTAGTGATCGCCTTGTCGGCCAGAAATTCGTGGTTTAGACGAATCGCTTTTTTATAGGAAAACAAAAAGGATTAAACCACACTACCCGCACAAGCTGTACCAGGATGACAATGCCCGAGCACAGGATCGATTTGCTGAGATAACTAGTCATTTTTCCTGCGGTTTAATTCGTCATTGATGATCTCTCAAGAGCTAAGATCCCGTTCGAAATGCAGGAAAGTTATTAGGCAGGATAGTTAGTAACTCATGAGAGACTACTTTTGCCTTCTGACTTATACGTTTCAAAATGTTTAAAATTCTGCCTCTTTTTTTACTATTTATTTTCCCGGCTTACGCCCAAAATTATACATCGACCATTCGCGGTACCGTCCGTGATGCCGATTCCGGTTTACCATTGGTCGGCGCGACGGTGTCACTTTCCCCCGCGGAATCCGGCACGATCACGGATCCCGGCGGCACATTCCGGTTCGATAACCTCGCAGTCGGCCGCTATCAGCTCAAAGTTTCCTACGTTGGCTATGGCACCATTTCCGTCCCGGAAATCCTTCTGGAATCAGGAAAAGAACAGGTGACCGAGGTGAGGCTGATGGCTATGGGTAAAGAATTGGAGGAAGCCACGGTTTCAGCTTCGCGGCCTGTCGCATTCAACAGTGTGCAGGCGATTACCATTGAACAAACCTTTCGATATGCCGCCACGTACATGGACCCGGCGCGGGTCGCGACTTCTTTTCCGGGAGTTGCAGCGGCAAATGATCAGGCTAATGGACTGGTCGTGCGCGGGAATTCTCCGAATGCCATGCAATGGAGACTGGAAGGCGTCGAAATTGTTAATCCAAACCATTTATCTAATGCAGGTACTTTCAGCGACCGGCCTACCTCCACGGGTGGCGGCGTAAATATTTTGAGTACACAATTGCTGAGCACTTCCAATTTCTTGTCGGGACCATTTCCAGCGCAATATGGCAATGTTACCGGGGCTGTCATGGATATGAGTCTCCGAAAAGGGAATAATGAAAAAGCCGAATTCGTCGCCCAGGCCAGCCTGATAGGAATGGATCTCGCGGCAGAAGGACCGCTTTCTAAAAAGTCAAAGGCATCCTATCTCGTTAATTACAGGTATTCTTTTACAGGTTTGCTTGGTGCAATGGATGCTAATTTCGGTGGAGAAGATTCACGGTTTCAGGATCTGTCATTTAATCTCAATTTCCCAACTGCCCGGGGAGGTAAGTTTACCTTTTTCGGGACAGGAGGAGTGAGCAAAAATACATTCGAGCCAGACAAAGACACGGCTACCTGGGAATTCGAAAAAGACGGTCAAAATATTTTGTATAAAAATAAAATGTTCGCCAGCGGGGTGACCCTCGATCAGCCACTCGGTAAAAAACTGTCGTTGCGTGCTGCGGTTGTCGGTTCTACATTAAACACTTCCAGAGTTGCCTATGCTGTGAACAGCCGCACTTTGTCGAGGGGCGAAGTACTGGATGATCAGGATCTGATCAACGGAAAAGTATCGGCAAACGTAACGCTGACTTACCGATACAATCCGCGTTTCCGGTTTCGAGGCGGGTTATTTGCCACGCTCAATCACTATGAAGCAGGCGCCTGGTCGGCAAATGAATCACTGAAAAGTTATGTGGTACAGCCATTTGTAAACTGGTCGTTTCAATTTACATCAAAAGTTTCGGCGGAAATCGGGCTTCATGCCATGCTCAGTACTGTGCAGAGAACCAAGAAAATAAGTGCATTGCCCGAGCCGCGCGCGGCCATTAAATGGCAGATCGACCCAACAACGCAGCTGACCGCATCTTACGGTTTGCATAGCCAATTGCAGAATGCGGGTGTGTATGCGACGCACATTTATGACTATGGGCCTTACAGCAACCGGTACCTTGCTCCGACACGTTCTCAGCAGATCGTTTTGGGTTATCAGAAAACATTTCCGAAAAGCAGCAGCCTGAAAGTTGAGGTGTATTGGCAGCATTTGTTTAATGTTCCGGTAGGACATGGGTTGCACGATAACTATTCGGCGGTAAATCTGGTAGAAGAAATCCCGTATGAATTTTTGAACAACACCAGCACCGCCAGAAACTATGGTATTGAGGCCAGCTTTCAGAAATTCCTGACCAACGATTTTTATATGCTTGTTTCCGGTTCCTTGTACGACGCAACTTATGTCGACTACCTGGGTCAGAGACACAACAGCCGTTTTAATGGCAGGCACACATTCAGTTTGACAAGCGGAAAAGAGTTTAAGTCAGCGAATGAGAGTCTTTGGGGCGTCAATGTGAAAATTCTGTGGCTGGGCGGCTTTCGCAACAAACCCATTGATGCAGAATACTCGGCTTTACTGAAAACAACGATTTACGAAACGCAGGCCAGTTACACCGTCAAAATGAAAGACTATTTCCGCCCCGACCTCCGCGTATACCGGAAAAAAAGCCGGGCAAGATACAGCACCACCCTGGCCATCGACCTGCAAAATGTATCCGGCACGAAAAACGAAGCGTATCGCTATTTCGATAAACGTCAGAATAAGGTTGTGACGCAGTTTCAGTTGGGCCTGATCCCGGTGCTGAGTTATCGGTGGGAGTTTTGAAGGAGTGAAATGTGAGATGTGAAAGGTGAGATGTGAAAAGTGAAATGTGAGAGGAGTTTTTTTTGGTTAGTAAGTTATTTAGTGTCAGTGATTTGAGATCAGGGTATTTTGATTAGCGAACTTTCTTCGATTTATATGTGTAACTAGCAATGCAATTGAACTTTAATCAAAAGCTGATTGTCATCGTTAACTACCAACATTTCACAGTTAACATTTCACAAAAATGGGGGTGACTGGAATTGACAGCGGGTTGGAAGTCTGTGTGTAAGCATGTCGGGAGTTGAGGATACCTCCCGTAAATAATGTTCTCAAACAATAAATGGCGAATCTACTTACGCCATGGCTGCTTAATCCGGAGGATTAAACAAATGCCATCATCCCTCCAACCTACGTGCTGATGGTTGGGCTCCGGGGTGTCGCAAATCAGCGCTGGTTGAAATAGTGGTACGGAAATTCAACGAGACACCAGTATCTAAGGCTATGACGCGGGTCCGCCGTGTACCTTGTCAGGCTCGAAAATCTAATCACGGATAAGCATGTAGAAGGCGCAGGGTTTCCCTGTTCTGGACCAGGGTTCGACTCCCTGCATCTCCACTGATTGAAAAATCAAATCTTACAAAAGCCCGCAAAATCAATTTGCGGGCTTTTTGTTTTCCGCAGATTTCGTAGTAAAACCCGAGGGACGAATTAGGGACTGAGAAAAATACGGGAAGGTAAGTGTTTGAAAATGAGTTGTTTAAAGATGGAGTCGGACTCCCTCCATCTCCACTCCAACAAATTTCAAAACATCAAAATGCCCGTAGATCAATGATTTACGGGCATTTTGTTTGATGCTCAATCTCTTAAATCTTTCAAAGTCTAACAATAGCAAAGGGACGAATTCGGGACTGAATTCCATTATGATTTTTTAGTCCCTTTCCGGTCCCTTTTACATCCCTAATCGTTTGTCATTCAATAACATGTGCAGCAAATGAACATCTTGATTCAACAAAATGAGATATCTAATTTTAAAACAAAAAAAGATGGAATCAAGCATGACAATTCTGTTTTCGGTTAGGCAATCGAAGATCAATCGAAACAATCAACTGCCCGTTTACATGCGGGTAACAATTGGTGGAGCAAGGTTTGAAGTTGCAACAGGTAAATCGGTATCACCGGAAAGGTGGTCAGCAAGCTCAGGAAAGGCGAAAGGCGCAACAATAGAGGCGAAAGAAGTCAACGCATTTTTGGAATCCTTAGCAGGTAAAGCTCATGCTATTCAGCGGCAAATCATCCTGGAAGACCTAGTAATGTGTATTGACGTATTTAAGCGGAAGTGGCAGGGAGAAGATCAAAACATCATTGGGCTATTGTCCATGTTTAAAGAGCATAACTCCAAGGTCAAACAGTTAATCAATTTAGAATATGCGCACGCAACCTATATGCGATACCAAACCACTCTTAGGCACACCGAGGAGTTTATCACTTGGAACTACAAAACGAAGGACTTTGATGTGCGGAAACTCAATTTCAAGTTTATATCGGATTTTGAGTTCTATTTAAAAGGTGTAAAAAAGGTTGGTCACAATGCTACAATGAAGTACTTGGCAAATCTAAAGAAGATAGTACTCATTTGCGTAAAAAATGACATCATAGCGAAAGACCCGTTTTTTGCCTTCAAATTTGCAAAGCACGAAGTAGATCGAATTGCACTTACGGAGCACGAATTACGCACAGTTGCGAATAAAGTATTCGAGATTCCACGCTTAGAACAAGTAAGAGACATCTTTCTCTTCTGCTGCTACACTGGCCTGGCATATGTTGATGTTGCAAAACTTAGCAAAATTGATATAATCGAAGGTCGTTCAGGTGAAATGTGGATAAATATAAAGCGTCAAAAGACCGACTCGGCCTCACGAATTCCACTTTTACCACCAGCTTTAAAGTTGCTAAAAATGTATGAAAGCCAAGTGGAGCATTTAGACAAGCATCTGCTCCCGGTCCTTTCCAACCAAAAGATGAATGCTTACTTGAAGGAAATTGGGGACGTCTGTGGAATAGCAAAGCCAATAACCTTTCACCTAGCAAGGCACACTTTTGCTACTACTGTTACACTTTCAAATGGAGTTCCCATTGAAACGGTCTCAAGAATGCTCGGACATCGTAGCCTGAAAACGACCCAGCTGTATGCGAAAGTCCTGGACAAAAAGGTCGGTGATGATATGCAACGATTGTCGGAGATTATAGGTGCAAAATATTAGATCACCTATATGATCGTATTGTTAGAAGTCTGACAAACAAACTCGGCAAAAGGGCAGCTAAATAAGTGGCCCTATTTCCTAAGACTGAGAGAAGCCGCCAAAAGCTTACGGCATAATGGCGGCTTTTCCATTTTTTCAGGAAGTACAAAGTTGAGCCACCAGCCCTCCGGGCACTTATTCCGTTTCCTTTTGGCTGATAGAGGGCCACTGTTAGAAGGGCTTTCTTTTTTCTCGTTTTTTCTTTGTCAAACATTCATTTAAAACAAGAGCGAGAGGAAGAAGAAAGAAAACATTTTCTAACTTCTAACAGCAGTAATCATGGCTCACAACATCAATTTCAATGAAAACACCGACAACCACAGCTTTTTTAGTGTAAAAGAAAAAGCATGGCACGGGCTCGGTCAGATCGTGGATCAATACCCAACAAGTGGCGATGCAATCCAGCATGCAGGCCTCAACTACCAGGTTCAAAAAGCCGGTTTATCCGCAGTAAACCTGAGCAGCGGAAATGCGGGTGAGAACGTACCGGTACCAAACTACTATGCAACCATGCGCACTGATAACGGGGCAGTACTTGGAATTGTAGGCAAGGATTATCAAATCGTACAGAACCGGGATGCATTTACATTTTTCGATAGCATTGTAGATGGGGATGGCATTATGTACGAAACAGCTGGCGCACTTGGGAAAGGCGAGCGGATCTTTATCACTGCAAAGTTGCCCGGGTACATTGAGGTTGGGAACAACGATTTGATTGAAAAGTATCTATTTCTGACTACATCACACGACGGAAGTGGAAGTATTACCGCCGCTTTTACGCCCGTCCGTATTGTTTGTGCGAACACGCTTAACGCCGCAAGGAAAAATATGACCAATGTGGTTAAGATCCGGCATACAAGCAATGCTACCGAAAGGTTGAGAACCGCGCACAAGGTAATGGGTATTGGCAGTAGGTTCAGCGACGAAGTTGGGTGCGTTTTTAATGAATGGGCAAAGAAGCCCATCACTGACCCGCAGCTTCGGAAATTGATTGAAATCGCCATGGCACCAAATAAGGAAGTGTTGGGAAATTTGAAAGACGGCAAAGTCAATGCTCTATCCACGCAGTTCATCAACATTGTTGAAGATGTTTATGAATATGCCTTGTCAAACCCTACCCAGCAATTGCCGACGACGATGGGAACTGTGTTCGGTGCATATAATGCAGTGACGGGGTATTTCCAGAACGTTCGCAACTTTCAGGACAACGAAGCTAAATTGAAATCAATAATTCTGGGTGGAACTGCTCAAATAAGATCACAGACAGCTTTCAATTTGTGCAGTGAATTTGCCCAACGCGGTCAGGCATCACTTAACTAGGTGGTCAACATATACCCGTCGGCAATTCTGGTCGACGGGGTGACTTTTAAAAAATTCGCCTACGGCCCGAAGCTTTCATCAGCTTCGAACCGCAGGCGGTTTGTTAAATGATTATTGAAATTTAAATTTAATGCTGATTGAATAATTCTACTAACACTAACAGAGCACCACCCACGATGGATAATGCTGAAATAATCATCAATAAACCCTCGATAGTCGATACCATAATTGCCGACCAATAGCCAGTATATAGCTGCGCCCCGCCGTACCCGCGCCTATTGAACCGGCGCCTTCCCACAAAAATCCGGATTCCAACACCAATTAGAAGCAGTATTATTCCGTAAGAGATCACAGATGTGATGCTGATTAATAGAGTCATAGCTGTAATTTTTAGTGATGAATTTTTCGAAAGCTAGCCAGAAGATGCAACACTTTCAAGGTTTGATACAAGCCTGCACAGATTTTGCAATCATTCAATAAGCCAGACTTTGCTGCCCTCCTTGGGATGATACGAAGGCAAGTATTTGATATAGCCGAGTACTTCCAGTTCTTTCAAATATTTGTGATATGTTGCAGTGCTCTTTGTCCTGGACATCTGCATAATCATTCGCCTGGTCACCCGAAATGGGCTCGATTGGCGGTTCTTTTCCCAAAGCAGGACTAGTGCCAGATACGTTCCGACGTGCCAGATCCTAACTCTCTGGTCGATCAGGATGCGGTTTACAAATTTCCCTATTGATCTCTTCATGATTTTGCTCGTTTTGTGTCACCTTGCATAAGCGACTGTATGTCCTGGAATGCATAGAAGAAAGATCCCCCAATCTTGCTGGGCCGAAGCTGTCCGTTAACGCGAAGGTTTTGCAATGTGCCAGGCGAGATGTTGAGCATCTTGCGAACGTCGGCGCTTCTTAGCCATTTCTTAGGCTCCTGTTTGGAGCCGGCCAGAAGTTGCCTTAAATCTTCAAGCAGTTCGCGCCGCAGGACTTGCAAATCTTCCTTTGTAATTACCTCAATATTCATTTCGCAAAAGTTTTATCTAGTTGTTTCAAGCTCTATCAGGAAGCGAAATTTTGCTGGGCTGGTTTTTCTTAAATGAAGGCTCGTAGCAGATGTAGCCAAATTCATTTAGCTCCCGTATCGCTTTGTAGTAAGTCTTTCCGCTGGATATTTTGGCAACTTGCATGAGTTCGAAACCAAACATCGAAAGGCGGCCTGTGCCAACTTTCCGCAGGCTTTGCAGGATTGCAGCGTAGACGCTGATATGTGTTACCGTCACACGGACGTCTACACTGATTTCCTTGAAGAACCGGTCAAGGTGAGATGCAACATCCATGACTTACTGGCTGATTGCAATCCCTTTTGATTTCTTGACTTTCTTTCCCGAGTGATGATCGTTTTCATCGTCACCGGCCAGGTCTTGTGAGACTTTTTGCTCCTGTTTTTGGGTGTTGGATTGCGATGCCTGTTGGGACTGACGATTACCTAGTTTATGCATGTTCGCATCGAAGACGGTTAGCGTTTTAAATTGTGGATTAGCCTCGATGTATCTGCGCTGCTCATTGCCATTTTCCACGAAGGTTACCGATTGCCGGTTACCCTTTTGCAGTGAATCCAGCATTCTGGATTTGTCCTGAGCATTTTGTAGCTCTTTAATTGGATGCTTGCTCAGCTCCTTTTCAAGATCAAACCCATAGTTTGAGTGAAATTGTTTGAGCTTGAAGTTTCCGGCGTTATCGGTTTGCTTAAAATCCATTTGAAGCCAGGCATTGTAGATTTTTCCCTCTTTATTGGTGAGGTCCTTATTGACCGCCCTGCCGCTCATTAGATTATATCCTTCTTTCAAAGTAATGTTGTTGTCTTTGCCCACATAAAAGGACTGGTTCATTTTCTCAGTTTGCTGTTCTCGTTTCAGTGAAGCATCATAACTGTTGAAGAAATACATATCCGTTGTGGCTGATCGCTTGAAGTGCAGCGCGCTGCTTACTTCGTCTTTCCCGAATGTCGCCTGATGTTGAAGTGTAAACTCCGGCGGTTGCTTTTTAATATTGTCTCTTAATTGGCTTTCCAAACCATCGCCAAAGCCGGAATATTTGATCTGGTCGCGCAGATATTCGAAATTTTTTTCATTCATGATTTCTATTGTTTTGGTTGTTTGAACGGTTATTGCTGAATTGGCAAAGCTTTCAGAAAGTGCCGGTTTCGCACTTTCAGCAGCAGATGCCTGCCACCGTTTTTCTCTTGCACCTGCACGGCCAGGTACTTTTTATCAGGAAGTGTCATTTTTGGGAGCGCAAATACAAAGGAGTGTGAAGACTGTGTGGCGACCACACTCGTATCTTCGAGTATGTGCAGTGGCTTAATTTCCGTTTCCTGGATCGCCGTTCGTTTAGGAGCTTTTTTGTCGCGAACAAAGAATCTAAAATTTTCAATGTCGTAGTTCAATGCAGAATTATTTATAAACTCAATCTTGTAAAGGAGCAGGTCATCGTCGACGAAAATGCTTGATAGCAATAGCTCAGCGTGAGAAGATTTGTCTTTAATTGAGACGTTTTGAACTGTATTGATTCGTGCTTTTTGTACAGACTCAGCGATTTCCGCTTCATTCAAATCATTGTCCGCAAAGTTTGCCATATCCTTTGACGAGCTACTAACTTGAATATTCAGTGATAGCGGCTGGTTAGAATAGCCGACCAAAAATGAATACAGCTTGCCGTCCGCAGTAATTACAGTCAGATTGGTGGTGTCGAAGTCAGTCCTTGCCGCTTTCACCTGCAAGATGTTATCAACTCCCGTCGCTTTTTGAGCAAGAATGTCGCGGCTTCCACGATCGACGGTTTTGATTCCATAAGGGAAAATCAAATGCGTGGTTTTAGAAGTTGTTATTTCCAGCGGGAAGGGGTCAATGACACTGCTTCCTGTTACCTGACAATTGGCTTGAAATTGAAAAATCAGGCAAAGCATTAGCTGACTCAAAAGAAAAATTCTCATGATAAAAGTTGATTAAAGTGAAGAAACTAAAGAGATTTTGCGTTCGCGTCTTTGAGGAGCACCTTGTATCCTGCTTTTACGCTAACTTGTATGAGCTTGGCCCTTCGGCCTAGAAATGTTTTGGCTACTTCAATCCCGGCACTTGCAGCTCGGGCTCCAACTGACTGGTCGATGATAGGAACATTAAAGCTTTGGATCATCCGGTCCGATGATTGCTTCCCGATGTCTCGCGATAGAGCGCCCGGAATGTAAATTCCTTCAATGCCATCCAGGTCGTAAACAGTTAGGCTAACCGGAAACAGGGAACTACCGGATTTGACGGCTTCTACGTTGATCCGTAATCTTTCTTGATTCAAGCTGACTTTTCCATAAAGAGAGCTTCCGGCCACCACACGATTGCCTGCAATAAAAACATCTGTGGCGAGTCTGAGCTTGATTGTTGCGCCGGTGACTAGCGTCTGATCTTGATCAATAACGGCTTCAATTGCGTTATGAGTTGTAACCGCCGCCTCATTGTCATTAAGCGCGTAAAAACCATTTGTAGCTAACAGTGCGGTATTCGGTGCATTTAAAGAATCGGAAGACCCACTTGCCAGCAAAGTATAATTTACACGTTCCGACGCTGCAAGTACCGGAAAGACCTGCTTCTCATTTGCCATTGACTGCCCCCTAAGTTTTTCCTCTGCCAAAGCCGGATTTTGAATCTGCATGATTTTATCCAGCATCCCGTTGAGTTCTGTCATTTCAGGATCTTCCTCTTCGACGGGTTCTTCCATTTCAATGCCAGCCATCATTTGTTCAAGTCGCGCCATTTCAGGACTTAGCGTTTTTTTATCGCTTTCGGCGCGGGCTCGATTTTCATCGTCAAATTTAGGTTGACTAGTTTGCGAGAGTACTTTGTCAAGTTCCCTGAGCTTGTTGTGAACTTGTTGATCCGGGTCTTTCGTGCTGTCTGCATCGCTAGCGCCACCAATCGTCTTTCGCTTTTTACCAGGTCCGTTAAGATCTTTCAGTGGAACTCCCAATGGGCCGGATTTCGACGCGAGAAGTGTATCCTGATAGTATGGATCCTTTTCGATTAGATCCCTGAGCCTGGCCGAGTCGGCTGCTGCTTTCTGATAATAACTAAGCTTATCAAAATCCTTATCATCCTTGAAGAATGCCTCGGGCAAGCTTAGGATAAGTCCTTTATGATCTTTTCCAGCTGCGACGCTGCCTTTGTTCCTGCTAATGAGCACCCAGAAAAATAGGGTGAGGAACGGCAAAACCAAGAGCGGTAAGAAAGTATAAAATTTGCGCTGCTGCAAAAACTTACGGGTGTATGCTGTTTTCTGCATGGTCTTCGGTTGTTTGATGTGATCGTGTGATGCTATCGACAATGTTGGCTTGTTCAAGACTATCCAGGTAAGCTTCAAGGGATTTGTGAGCTGGACTTGGTGCGGCCATTTGAATAACCTCCCGAGTCCGATTCTCTTCTTTAAGGAGCATAGAAAGAGCATCGGAATCATGACCAACTAAAAGTAGCGATACGCAATAAGCAAGGCCGGCGGCCAGCAGCATAAATAGTGGTACGTGACGTAACTTCATGGGAGAATCGGCCAATCCTAAAAGGAAGTAATCGAAGTTTGACTTATCATTTTTTGATAGATCGCTCTCTCTTCGCTTCTGCGATTTCTGAACTTCGTTCAGTCGGTGCGCAGTCAATTGCTTATGTCTGTTGAAATTGTAAAACATAGTTTATCGGTTTTGAACATTGATGTCTTTGTTTTCCAGCGTCGTCCAGCCTTCAATGAGAAAGCCGTGAGGATTGTTGTCGCTGCGTGATACAGTTCGAAGAAACCCTTCCGTGACTAGCCTCCGGGTGACAATGCTGGTCGAGCGAATGATTCGCTGGGAAGCCACGCAGTGAAAGTGGTAAGGATAATCCCTCGTTTCCACTTGGATAGTATCGACACTGATTTGCTGGCTAATGTTTCCGGAAATGATGCTTGAATAAAATCCTGATTCTTTCAGATTTTCATACTGCGCCTTCGCTGATCCGTCAGCCAGATAAAGCGCTTTGACCAAGTTAGATTGGATTACTTTGTCGTCTGGATCCAGTGTAAAAAAGAAACGGTGAAAGCTGGCTACGTGGTCCCGAGCTTCAACAGGTATGTTCTCTTTTCGTTCGGAAGCATAAGCTTCAAGCACCTTTCCACTGGCCAGGATGTAAACTTTGTCCTGAGTCTCATCCACCAGCTGATAGCTCTTGTAGATAGCGAAGCAGCAGAAGCCTATGCAGCCGATAATCACGAGCAATGTAAAGCTGCGGACATGCCGGAATGCAGTTTCTAGATTTTTGGCTTTCGTAAACATGACATTGTTTGGTTATTGGTTTTGAGATTTGGGCATGGCCGTACTTTTCGGTAATGAGCCGAAGCCACCGACTGCCGGGAAAGCCCTATTTCCAAAGCCGGTGGCTGTCTGCGAAAACAGCGTGGTCACTTTATAAAGAAATGGATTCCCACCTCCGGCCTGAACGATGTAGTTTGCTGTTGCAGGAACCGCAAAGTATCCGACAATTCCGATGATCAAAAAGATCAGGTAGGCCATATCAGTCGAGCTGAAAAACGTTTCGCCAGCACCTTCCACCTGGCTGATGTCAAGTGTCAGCATCATTTCTTGGATTTTGCCGATGATTGCGCCGAAAATGTTTGCGACTGGCAGCCATAGAAAGATGTTAATGTAGCGGGCTATCCAACCGGTAAGCGTATGCTGAAAACCGTCGAAAACTGAGATGCCGAATGCAATTGGGCCGACAATGGCTAGAACAATGAGCTGAAATGTGCGGAGCGTATTGATACAAAGTACCGCTGCTTCAAAAAGTAGCCGCAATACTTCGCTCATCCACTCCTTTATAGAATTGCGAAAATTGTATGAAGCCTTTGCCATTGAAAACTTGATGTCATTACCGACGCTGGCCATGATGCCTTCGCCAGATGGATCTTCATTCCCATGCGTGTACTTGTACCATTTGTCCCGGTCACCGTTTCCAGTTGCGCCAACATACATTTGCCAAGCATTGGTTTTCATGATTGCCTCTTCCTTTTTCTTCAAAAGCAAAGTGATTGCTTCATTTGAACCTTCTACCATCGCGGACGTGGCACGAACAACCGGGGACATGACGCCATTGATCATTGCCAGCACTGATGGGAAAATCAGGATAGCAAAGCCGATTACAAATGGCCGGAACAGCGGATAGAAATCAATCGGCTCTGCGTTCGCTAAGTGTCGCCAAACCCGTGATGCGATATACCAGATTGCCGCAAAGCCTGCAATTCCCCGGCCAACGCTGATCAACTTCGCGCACATCGGCATCATTTCATCATAAAGTTTGTCGAGCACACTATGCAGGCCGCTAATCTGCTCGGGAAAGCCTTGCGCGAAAGAAATTTGAGGCAAAGCGGTAGCTAATACCGCTATTAAAGCGGCTCTTGTAAATGCGTTCATAATCTTTGGATTAAAGCTGGATGCCGTTTAACTGTGCGCTAGTTTCAACTTCGACTGAAACTTTGGCACGTTGCAAGCCAAGTGTTGCAGCTGTGGAATTGAAGTGACGCAAGAAGACAAGCTTATCCTGCATTTCCTCGTGGATTTTATCAATGGCAGACAATCGCTCATCGTCTGACATTCTCATTTTCTTAGCGGTCACCACCATGGTCAGTGCATCCAGGTTTTTCAAACTTTGATTGATTAACCTCCCATAGACTCGTTCCATATAATCAAGCTCATCCTTGTTGAAGTATTTTTCGGATTGAAAGTGGCTGAACGCTGCCCTATATTCGGAGACTAGCATTAGCTGAAAATCAATGATCTCCGCGATCCGCTTGTAGCGTTTTACTGCGGGACTTACTTCCAACAAACCGTCCAGAAATGCTTCGTGCAGCTTGAAATTCCCTTTCGAAATATCCTTAATGGTTGTGTAACCTTTGAATAGAATATCATAACCTGCTTTTAACTCTTTCAGGATTTTGCGAAGTTGGTTCAGCTTCTGAATATTAAGGATCAGCTGTGTCACTTCCGGCGTCTGGGCTGACGCTTGTTTTGGAACAATAAGCATCACACTTAATAGAAAAAGTATCAATACATTTCTCATTGTTTTCAGTTTATGCCGCGCAGTGCCCGGCCAGTGATCACATCCTCTTTCTCCTTCATCCTGGCTGCTGCCAGCACCCCCGACTCGCTACAAAAAGCTTTTGAAAATGTCAGGTTAGATAGCGTTTGCTGGTAAAGCGCCTCGATCCGTTTTATCCGCTCATCGTCGCTCATTGCCAGATTACCATCGCTAGTCACTTCTTTGAGCGTAACCTGTATCTTGTCGCAATCTGCACCGAGCCGGTCAAACACAGCCTGGAGGTAAGCGAGCTCGTCGCCGCTGAGATAATCAGATAGGCCATTTTTAGAAAGGCATGTCGAGCAAACGTTTCTTACTTCACCATTGTAAGCGCTAATCCATTTGATCTTTGGGAGGCTCGTAATTTTCGGATTGACGACTTTGAGCGAATCGAAATAGTTTTTGTGAAGCTTGAATTCGCCCCGCTTTAAATCCCCAATCGCTGTCAATCCCTCCTTTGCGATTTTGTAGCCCTTTTTGGTCAGCTCCAAATAAATTTTCAATTGGGCGATCTGCTCGATCAAGTACTTCTTCTGCGTTTTTTTCTGACGAAACCATTCCTTGAATGTTTGCGCCCGCGCCGTCGTATTGATGAAAATCATGGTCAGGACAATAAGGATTGCTCTCATAATTTTAATTGATCCCATAAAGCTTCTTCACCACATCCACTTCTTGCTGATTCTTGGCGCGGCTGATGCTCAGCATTGCATTTTCTTGATTGAACCGGGTCAGATCGGTGTACAATTGATCCGTTTTATCCGCAACATTTTCGATCAGTTCCAGCCGCTTCGCATCCGTCATTTGCATTGTTAGTGATTCTACCACCATTTTGAGCAAGTCCACATTCTTTGCAGAATTTTCAAGGATTCCCACATACACCTGAAAGATGTAGTTGCGCTCCTGAGCTGTGAAATGCTCATCGTAAGAGATTAGTCCCCAAAACCTTTTGTATTCATCGACGAGCCGGGAGTTTTTGTCAGCGATTTGCTTGATTTTGAAATAATAAGCGATAACCGCTTTGACCTTTTTGAGCTCATCGTAATACTTTTTATAAAGGTCGCGCTGCCTCTTGACCCAGTCGGTGATCTCATCGAGCTGCAATTTTGCCATCGTATTTTCTATGGCTTTCTGCGCGTTTTGAAGCCTGATCACCTTGTTCTGCCGCCGCTGGATCATTAGATCCACCGCCTTCACCACCTTTTTGATCGCTGCCTTGATGATTGCCGCCCAGGGATTGGCAGCTTGGGCTTCTTGAATGGGCGTGGCGACCAGGGCAAATATCAATGTGAAAAATAGGATGTGCTTTCTCATGTTCCTGCCGTTGATTTCATTTCGCTGGCAAGTGCCGCGATTCCTTTTTGCATACTCCCAAACCGGCTGGCATAATCCATCACCTTGATCTTCTCAGTCTCTTCGGTGGTGTAGCAGAGATATTCTTCCAAACTTACCTCTGTCCGGTAGACCCGAGAAAGCGTGCCGCCAAGACTAATGAAGACCTCCTTGTACTTTCGAAGTGGATCATTGGCTTTATTAACCGAAAGGATCAAAGTTTTCTCTTTCTCGGTCAATCCAAGCAGTTCCTGTATCTGGTCAAACTTGTTCTGGTATTTACTTTGGTCGAGCAGGATCTTGCAGTCGCTATTGTTAATGATCGCCTGCTTGACGACCGGTGAGCTGATGATGTCTTCGACTTCCTGCGTCACCACGATAGCTTCTCCCAGATATTTCCGAACCGTCTTGAACAGATACTTAATATAATCGGCCATACCCTCCTTTGCGATTGCCTTCCATGCTTCTTCAATTAATATCATCTTCCGAATCCCTTTTAGCTTTCTCATTTTGCTGATGAAAACTTCCATGATGATGATGGTCACCACCGGGAAAAGGATTGGGTGATCTTTGATATTGTCCAGCTCGAAGACAATGAACCGCTCGTTCAATAGGTCAATGTTCTCAGTCGCATTCAGCAGATAATCAAATTCTCCGCCTTGATAGTAAGGCCGCAATACGTAAAGCAGATTAGCCACATCGAAGTCGCGGTCTTTCACCTTGTCTTCGTCAAGTATCGGTACGAATTCATCCCGCAGGAATTCATAGAAAGTGTTAAAGCAGGCGAACTCGCCAGATTGTCGAATGTGAGCATAATAAAGCGTTAGCGCATTGGATAAGGCCACATACTCACTCCGTTTGAAAACCTCATTATCCTTTTTCCAAAGTGCCAGGATCAGCGTTTTGATGCTTTCCTTCTTCTCAGTGTCCAACGCGTCGCCCTCGGCGATGTGAAATGGGTTGAACTTGATTGGATTTGTTTCCTGGTAGGTGAAATAGTATCCGCCGACCAGATCACATAATCCTTTATAAGAGTGCCCAACATCGACAAGTACAATGTGCGAACCTTGTTCGTAATAGCTCCTGACCATGTGATTGGTGAAAAACGATTTGCCACTGCCAGAAGGTCCGAGGATGAATTTGTTTCGGTTGGTGCAAATTCCTTTTCTGATTGGCTCATCGCTAATGTCCACATGAACCGGTTTGCCTGTAAGTCTATCCCCGAGTCGCAAGCCGACCGGGCTGATCGAAGAACGATAGCCAGTTTCCAGATTCAGAAAGCAAGAAGCCTGCTCCGCAAAACAATCGAAGGTCTCATTCATCGGAAAGTCCGCCGCATTGCCCGGAATGCCTGCCCAGAAAATCTGCGGTGCACCAGTTGTCTCCTTTTTTGCGACAGCTTCCATTTGAGCGAGTGCAGCTGAGACTTTATTGTTGAGCTCATTGAGCTCCTCCTTTTTCTCAGTCCAGACCAGCAGATTAAAATGTGCCCTCACCGGCATCCGCTGACCAGAAATTGCCTCGTTCAAAAACGCATTCGTTGCATCAAGCGCAATCGCATTCTTGCGCGAGTATGCCGCCAGTGATTGAAGCCGCAACCTTTTAGTCTCCATTTTCCGGAGGGTTTTCGCCCCATCGTCAATGAAAATGTATTGGTTGTAAATGTGGTTGCAGCTTAATAGCTGACCGAGCGAAGACGAGTACCCGATGCTAAACTTAGTCTTGTCGGTCGAGTAGCGGTCAAAGTGGATTTGTGAGCCGCAGGTGCCTGGCAAGTCCTCTGTATCCGCCAGCGTATAGAGCTGACAGTGCTGGCTACCGATCCGGATATTTTCGTCAAACTGTATGTCTTTGATCAGCTGCTCGTCGCCCGGCGACAGGTAACAATACTGCTCGATAATTCCGGCCTTCGCATTATGGCTCCAAAGCTCATTGTCTTTCAATCTGCGCAGCTTCACAAATCCGCTGTCTTCCATAATGTGCCGAAACTGACCCACACAGCTAAGCAACTCCTGCAACACTTTCTCATCCATCGTTTCCTCTGGCATCAGCGTAGGCCTGACCAGGTTTGAAACCAGTGAGCTCGAAACCTTTCGGTTCGCTGGCTTTTTGGTAATGTAGATATAGCAGCTGTGATCCAAAAACGGCCGTTCGTTGAAATGCCGCTCGCTTTGTATGGACAAATAGCTTTTGTCCTCCCGAGAAAAGTCGGGCTCATAACGGCTGTCGACAAACCAGTCCTGCTTGTGGAAGACCGAATGTGCTGGTAGTACGCGGAGCGCTTTCACCCAGGTTTGGTGGAAAGCTTCGTAGTCGTTGTCTGATAGGGTGAATATTTCAGGCAAATCTGCCTGAAATACCACCGTGATGTCTCCTTGTTTGGATAGGATACAATCGTGTTCCACATCCATGATCGGGATCAAATCATCGAGTAACTTTTCCATTGCTGGTGCGGGTTTTAAAAATGCGTCTTGAATTGGACTTCACGTATCTGGGCACACTTCGCCGGGCAAGCATCTTGGTAACACCATGCTCGCCATAGGCCGAGCTCAGGTGATAAATGCCCATGATCATTGGGATACCCAGGCAAACCACAATGCCCACGCAAATGTAAGAGCGGATGCCGCAGACGTACAGCAGCGTGTAAATCGCAAACAAAACGATTGCCGCCCCGCCCATGTACCAGATGTACTGCGCTTTTAGCCCCTTGAATTCAATGGAAGTATTGATGCCCTTATTGATTTGGTAAATGCTCATGCTTGCCATAACGCTTACCCTTATAGGCCAAAGAAAGATTGCAGCACGGTAGCGACCACCACTAGGAAAATACAGCTGCCAAACCACGCTGCCGCGACTTTTCCGGTATCATTGTCCCCGGCATTCCATTTCTGGAAAACCTTCACTGCGCCCACCAGCCCGAGCACCGCGCCGATGGCATACATCAGCTGCGTGCCGGGCTCGAAGTAACTGCGTACCTGGCTGTCGGCTTCGGAGATTCCCGCCGCGCCGTCCTGCGCTTTGGCGATAGTTGCCAATACTGAGAGCAACGCTGCTGCCCATACTTGTTTTGCCTTGTTTGAAAGGACTGTTTTCCCACATTTCATACGCCTCGTTGATTATTGTTTTAAACTTGTTTACTCGGTTTGTCTCCTTGCGGCTCCAAAGCCCGAAGGCCCGGGAGCGCAGGAGAGCGGGCTCATCATTAAACCTCCTTCCATAACTCCTCTAGCTCAACAGCACTGAGGTTGATGAACCCATATTTTGCAGATTCCGAAGTGATCACATTGTTGATCGCCTCACGGAACGGCGTGCCTTTGACGGCTGAAAAATCTTTGATCAATATCTGGATCAGGAAAATCAGATCCCGCTTTTCATAGCCTTTTTCGTATGCTTCTCTGATGCTATTCCTGAGCTGCGAGCTGAGCTCTTCGACCTTGGCAAACAAGACCTCATTTTGCCAGGGCCGCTTTTTCACTTCAACAGGTTCAGCGGTTTCTTCTGGCTGACTTGCCTGCGGTGGGCTTACCGGCGGCGGCTTTTCCGGTCGATCCCAGAACCGGGACTTTGAATTAAGCAGTGCTCTAATGTCCTGCCGGTAATACCGGATGCCGATGATCACATAGTAAATTGCCACTGTGGCACTCACCGCCAGAAAGTAGCCTGTCCATGATAAATGCGTTGCCATAACTCATGATGTTTTAAGGTTGCTGCTGCATTGATTACCTGACAAAACAACACTCAAAACCAAAGCACTTCAAGTACAAGTTTTTCTTGTACCCATGACGCGACCATTGTACCCTGGTGATTATCAATGACATAGAAAATGCAATTGTAGCAAGACTCCCCTAAATTTTATAAAGACTGTCGAAATGCCCGTCAGAGTTTCTTGTATCAATAATGCCCCAAAGGTAGGCACAGGGCTGCGGGGCGTAGTGGAAATTCCGGCATAAACACTCGGCAGGAATGCCTTACTGCCCACGGGCCTTCCTTTATTCCGTTGCTTCCATTACTTGCTTGCCCAGTGCCAGAATGAAGCGCCATAATTCATTCAATCACTTCAAAATCAAGGTAATTATGGAAAGCTTCGCGAATGTCTCAAACTTGTATCAGGTAACAGAAATTGAGCTGATCTACAAAACCAATGTACAAGCCAGCCAGCGTCCTAAAATAGCATCGTCCAGAGATGCATACAAGGTGCTGATGCAAACATGGAATGCTGACAGGCTGGAATTCATTGAAGAGTTCAAGATACTGTTACTGAACAATGCCAGCCGCGTGTTAGGTATTTTTGAAGTTTCGAAAGGTGGGATTTCCGGAGCAAGTGCTGATGTAAGGATCGTTTTTGCAGCTGCGTTGAAAGCAAATGCAACAGGAATTATCTTGGCACACAATCACCCTTCAGGACAGCTCGTGCCGAGTGATGCTGATCGGTATGTTACTGAGAATATGAGAAAGGCCGGTGAGTTACTGAATATCCGGGTTTTGGATCACTTGATTGTCACGGCGGAAGGATTTTGCTCGTTTTCGGATGAGTGCTTAATGTAAGAAATAGAATAGACTATATGGTAGATTTTCCAGATACTATCCTATTAAGTTATTCTGATAGGAATATAATCGCTCCCTTTAATGTTTGATAAAAGTAAATTCTGGCAGATCACTTTTAGAGATTTAAGAATGAAATATATCGATGTCCTTGAGGCAAAAATATCGAAAAAAAATAAAAAAAATCTAGCTTGCCAAAAATGAACATTCAGTGGCTATATTGAGTATGTCCTCAAAATGAGAATCTAATATTTCCTTATTGAGTCCTAACTTGTAAGTTCCGTAAGATGAGTAATTTATATCTAGGTGGTGTAATGGATGAAGTCGCCCGTTTTCATTCTTAGGGTCTATATCATACCGTATGTACCCCGGCTCGAAAAGAAAAATTTCTTCAAGTAGCCACAAACCTGGAAGTTCCTCATCGGACGTATCAATCCAAAAATTAACTGGCGAGGGGTTTAACTTAAACTTTTCATTTCTAAGAATTGCAATAGCGGAAGAAACGCTTTGATTGTCAACCTTTGTGCCAAAGTATGTAGTAATTTCAGCTTCAAATTCTCCGAATAAAATTTTGAAAGGAAAGGATATACTGTAAAATTTAGATTCCTTATAAAAGAAGAGTCTACTCATGTCATTAATAACAAGCTTCATACTGCTGTTGGAAGCAAAATCAAGCTTCATATCAAGGAGAAGAAGCTGCGCGGAGTGAACTACCACCCAAGCGTAGTCTATCTTATCTCTAATCGCTAGAAAGAAATTTGCTTCTTGAAACGGCAATATTTTCTTTTGAATTGACTTTATCATTCTACGCTTTTAAATATTTGTAGTTGTCTTTAATGAAGTCAGCTAAGGTCTCTTCATCACTTGCAATCATGTCCATTTGCTGTGATATCTGAAATAATTTTTCATGAAATCGAGCTTCTATCTTCAATTTTTTGAAAATCTCATTCATCAAGTCATAGTGTGACAACCTCTTTAAATTATAGTTGAAGCGCATTCTAATTTTCTCTTTTTCCTCGTCCGTTGGTTCTTTGATGACCATCTGTCTATCAGAAAGTATTTTATCAAGCCCCCTCTTCATCCTATCTGTTAATCCCGATTCCTTTTTGTCCGGGATGACAAAATATGACTTTATAAATGAGCGAGTCAACATTGTGTATAATGAATTTCTATAACTAGGGTTATTCTTGATCTTTTTTGTTACACATATAACAAAAGGAAATTCTAATCCTTTTACGTTGTTCCTATTACTAATTAAAACGGTATTTGGAATTCGTTCCTTCGATTCATAGGCTTTATTGACAGCCCAACCAAGGAGCTGCTGTATTTTAACTTCAATTACATCAGCTAGTTTATACACATCTTTATCCTGGTCTAGCAAAATAATGCCTATGTCATCGGGATTGACAGTTGAATTTTCTTTTTTTATTTGGTTTATGATATCAATCACAGTATCAGAATATCTTACTTTAATGTCTACTAGTTCAATACTCTTGTAATCTTCTTCAATATCTTCAAAGCGACGAAGTGGCTCACGGCTAAGATGAAAATAGTCATCACCATCCACTTTAACATTATATCCGCAGTCCTTCCACTCCTTTGTTTCCAACCATCTTAATTTCGATTTCTCAAATAAACCCATCCCCAATGCGTGTGCAAACATTAATGTTCTTGGGTCGGTTCTATAACATTTTCCCAATAGATAGTCTGGTTCGATTGAACCAGATATTTCCTCGTCGAAAATACTTTGAAAGATATCTCCGGCGATGTAAATGTTTTGTTTTGTCACCAAATTACATAAATCGAAAAAGCTTTCATCAAAATCTTGACTTTCATCAATAAACATAAAGTCGAAAGCTGGGGGAACAGAAGTTTTTTCATACTTATCCTTGATTTCTTTTATAGCTAAATCGCACGCACGACTAAAAGACATTTGATAAGAAAATCTATAAAAAGGAATCTGATAAAAGGCGCAGATATATCGATACGCTCCTGAATGTGGTTCCGAAGTTGATCCCCATGCATTTGCGCACCATAATCTAGAACCCCATTCAATTTGTTGTTCCACTTTCATGAAGTTGAAAAACTGGGGAATTCTCTTCTTTAAATTGTCCGCTAGAATTTTGTTATGACAGGTGAAAAATATTTTTGGTTTGTCAATACCAGTATATAGGTCTTTTAATTTATGTAATAGAAGCTCCGTTTTACCGGTTCCTGAAAGACCTTGTATACGTATTTTTTTATTATCCGGCTTTTTGTATATAAATCTTGTCTGATCCCCATCAAATAATTGAATCTTTTGTTTAACCTTTTCCAATGTTGTAATTGGCAGATCTCCACCAACTCGATCTATATCGTTAATGCTACCAATAAACAATGAGATTAAAAGTTCGGCCTTCCGCTTCTCAATATCATCATTCAGTGCTAAATCGCGAAAAAGTGTCTCGATATTGGAATGAGTTTTGAGAGATAAAGATGTTTCAATTAATTCTTTTCGCCACTGCCTTGTCCTCCCAATTACATCCTTGTATAAATATTTGTCAGATATTGAGCCAACGTCTTCAATAACATCCTCAACATAATCGTCAAAGCCATTTCCGTCTGCACCATAATTGATAATTCCGATTTTTGACTTTGGTATCAGAATAATCAATGCGTTCAGATATTTATAATTGTATTTCTGGTCCGTCAGCGGTTTGTCAAGCACATATATTAACTCCTTTTTCTGATCCGCATACTCCTCTAAGGCAGTTAGAAAGTCGGCATTCTGAGGATTTTTCGGTGCTTGTAAATAAAAATAGCTTGTCATAGTTATAAATGATTTCGTAAAAACGAACAGTTTTTTGACTATTGAAACTTAATCCTTTTTACACTTTATAATAAGTCGCTTTATCGAGTTGCCGATAGAGGAATGATACAAGGCTCAAAATGTCAAGGCAGTCCTGTTTGCTTATAGGCCATGTGATTGCGGGCTCGTGTGCGGTTGGGTTTCTAATAGCGCTCATTAATCCTCCTGAAATGAATTTAATGCCATCCTGGAAATCTTTTTCCGTCTGGGTTTGGCAGTTAGTTATTTTAAGCACCCCACTATCGCAGCCCCATACACTTAGCATTAAGGGTTGACCGTCTTTGTCGCTGAGTGCTTTTTCTTTGACATCTTTATTATACGCCTTAACAGCTTCAAAGACGGCATGAAAATAATTTGTTTCGATGAACAATTTTCGTGAATGTTTGACCACCTCTGGATGGAATTGGCGATTGAGGAATTCATTCAAGCTATCTTTGTACACCAAATTGTATGGGCAGCCATTCTTCTCCAAAAGCTGCATCATTTTGTGTTTTTCCTCCCCCGGTGTAAGATCTAATACAAAGTCAATTAGCCTTTTCATTCGTTCAGTTGGATCCAGTTCCATCCTACCGAGAGATAAAATCCAGTCATAAATTGCCTGCGCTCGAACAGACGTAGTGGCTTGATTTGGATAATTTTCTTTCGAGACTTTCAATATAGCTTGACCTAGCCGGTCAATTTCATTGAAACTCGTTGTCCATTTAAGTACGTCACCGACCTGTGTTGCAAGATTGCAGAAATTAATGTCAGCCATTTAGGAAATGTATATGTTGGAGTTTCAAATGGTCAGGAGCTTTAATTCTGATATTAGCGTTCGACGATCAACCGCTCCAATCGCTCCATCATCTCATCCTTCTCTTTCAACATCCGCTCATAAAGTGCCATTTTTTCTTCATGCAATTTTCTGATCTCTTCGATTGGATTTACGTTGAATGTGGGAGTATTGCCATTATTGACGAACGCACTGTCCTTAAAATCGTGATAGGTATTGTTAATGATATTAATTGCCTGATTTTCATCAAAATTCCGGATGGCCTCGGCAGGGATTTTGAGAATTGCCGCCACTTGCTCCAGAATGTCGGAATCGATCTTTTCTCTCTGTTCGAGCAGGGAGATTTTTTGCTGGTTCCAGTCTTCGCCGAGCTCGAACGCGGGGGCGTCTTGCTTGAGGGATAAGAGTTCTCTGAATCTCTTCAAGTTACGGCCTTCGTGGATCTTCGGATTGGAGGTAGTATGTGTCATCTGGAAAGGGTGTTTGGTTAAAAAAAGCAATTTATATAAATCTGCCGGGAAGTGCTCGGATATCTTAGAGGATTGCAGTGTATGTTACCGAGCGGAAATGTTGCGTACTGCCTGCGAGAGTGGGTGTTTTGCAAAAAACGTAAATGCGAGATTTTGTATCACACTTTTAAAAACACAAGATGGACACACAACCACACTCAGACAATGATTCCCAAGACGCGCTTCACCGCGCTTACGGCCGGAAAGTTAAAGAGCTGCTTAGCCAAAGTAACGCCGAGACCTGGATTGAAGATCTTTGGGATATTTATACCGGCTTCACCCTTTTTGCGCAGGAATGCGGGACTGATCCGAGAGGTCACAACAGGTTTGTTTCTTTCAAAGAACTGGTGTTTTTCTTTCAGGATGTAGGGAAGATGAAGCCTTAAAATTTTTTTGCCGCAGCAGTCGGTTGTAAGCCGACTGCATTCACTTGTCATACCAGACGAATCATTCCGGTCACAATTTATTTGGAACCGTGCTTACGAAATGCGGCAACCATCTGATAAATCAAATAAGCCGCAACAATTCGCCACAATGCGTCGACCAGATTACCAATCGCAAGTGGAATTACTGGAATGGTTCCCTCTTTTTGGAAACCGGCAACTTTTTCGGCGTATTCTTCAATAAAACCTAATTTGTGTATTGGATTGGAAAATTCGATCATATAGGCAAACGATTGAAGAAAGATTTCAAAACTCTCATCAGGCACATAGCCAATCTCAAAAAATTGTATACTGACTAATAGCCAAAGAGCAGCACCAAGACCTAGGAGTAGCCAAGCCGCTTTTGACCAGCTTTCTCCATAGTCATTGGATGTTCGATTAAGAAATAGAGTGAGTTTTTCTTCTGTTTGATTTGTCAATTGTAGCTCCTGCCTATAAGCTTCCAGCTCATCTGCTCTCAATGTCCTGGCTTTTTGACTATCACCAGATGCTTCGTAAGCCTTTTTCAGTTGAAAAAGAGCTAGACGCCGCTGGGTGTGATTCGTATCGGAGGACCAACTATTTGTGGGAAATTCACTAGCCAGAAGAGACAATTCATTCAACTTTGAATTTTCAAACGAAACGTCCACATTGAATGTGGTTTGAATGAACGTCATCTTTCCAAGATCAGAATTGGCTATCTCGAGCACAGATTTCTCCGAATTTTCTGAATGCGGTGTTACGTTGAGAAGTGCGGCTGCATAGGCTTCATGAATATGCCGAAGATTTCCACCACCGCCTAAACCGTCGCGGAATGCGGCGGTGTAATAGTTGGCTCTATTAAAGGCTTGTGCCGAAGGATGCTCATTTGTAGTTAGCTGTATCTTCGAATTAGTAAAAGATGGTCCGTCCCAAACCACGTTACTTTGATTCACGAACCCTTGAAAATGCATTGAAAGCAATTTTAGGGCGGTCATACTGATTCCGGAATCTCTGGATAATATTCCGCTAAATACCGATCTGTTAAGCCTTGTGCTGGCCATCGTTAACTGCAACTTATTTACGGAAGATATTTTTCCTACTTCGAGGTCGTTGTATTGACTTCCGTTTTCAGCAATACTGCCGTTTATAAATTTGGTGTTTCTGGAAACTTGGATGTTCGATATTATCGATTCTGCATTACGAGCGTCAATTGTTAAGTCGTTTTGGATAAGAAGGGTTGACATCTCAACGGAAAACTTATCGTCAGATATTATCTCGAACGAGTCGTAGATCCCATTCTTTTCAGATTTCCAGTGTCGTGCGTTTTCGGGTGGTGGAAAGAACGTTGTCTCTCCGGGAAATAAATCAATTTTCCCAAAGTAGATACCCTTCTTGAACTCTCCTCCCTTAATTCGTACAAATCCGAATAGTCCCCTTTCGAAGACAACAGGTTGTTCAAATGTTCCCCCAAGTATTGAAACATTTCCAATTCTCGAGTTGCTAAAACGTAGAGAACCTTCAAACGTTCCCCCGCGAATCTCGACGCTCAACGGGTATTCATCCATTTTCCCTTCTTCTCTGATTACCGCCCCTTCGTTTAGTTTAAGGTGGTCCGATTTATATCTCCTGAAGTGCACTGAATTGTAGTGCCCACTATTGAAAATAATGTGAGCTCCAATCGGAAGCAAGGAGGTTTGGGTAAGTCGGGTGAGGTTCTGGATCGTCGGTTCTCTTTGATCGAACTGCTCGCCGATTAAAATAGGTACTTGAAAATCAACCTCATCGAATACCAATTGACGGGACTCATGGTGACCCATTCCTCGAGGGCTTATAGTTATTCGAAGAAACTTCTCAGATTCTTCAAAAAGATGTTTGGCATCTTCTAATCTTTCAACTTTAAACATTTGGAAATTGGTAAGGTAGTATAGAAGGAGGGAAATGTCATTTCTTCACGTTGTGAGAAAAGCCAAACACGTTCAAGGCCGCAAACAAATCCTCCTCAAAAACCACTTCCGGCCCGGCGCCTTTCTTCTTCATATTCATGGCCTTCTCTACCTTCCGCCCATACATTTCAAATGCCCAGGCAGGGTTTCGCACGTCGCATATCACCAGGTAGTGAAGCTTAGCGGTAACTGAGTCGGCGGCAATGCCTCCGTACATTTCAACAATCTGCGCCAGTTCCTTCCGCGAAGATGCCGAGGATTTGGTGAAAATCAGTTACATACAAATCAGAACTTGATCGAGCTGAATGAGTCATTTTTTAGTCAGGTTTAATTAGTTTAACACCAATGTCGGAAACTATCCCGACGAAAATATCTCTTACCGCTTGATAAACTTCAGTATTGAATATTGATTGAGGCTTTTGATGACCTATCTTAGATTTAATTTTGCTAACAAGATCTTTAAAAACAAAGTCAATTTCCTCCTCAATCTCGTCTATAACAGCTAAGAGTTCTTGGGAATGACGTTCAGCATAGCTTATGGCTAACAGATGATTGTTGTGTTGAGCGATGTATTTGAATCCAAAATTCTTTTCACCATACATTGCACTTTCTCCAAAGTAGTGAGCTGTGTAGGAGGATATTGCGTCGCCCATTTTTCCCAAATCAAATCTGACTTCTCTTTGGTTTTGCGCAAAATATTCCAATCCGTTGTCGGGGATATAATCGAATAATAGGGTTAAAACTATCTCGATAGGAGAAAATATCGTGTTTTCTCGATCTTTTAACTTTCTTAGGAGTTGAGATAATTGCCCAGCGTCTAAATCGAACCGAAAGTTTCCGTCCCTTTTGGTATTAAGTAAATAAGTATAAGTTAACCAAAAACTTGTTGCAAGAGAAGTCTTATGCCTTGTTTCTAATGCAGTTGCAATTGTATCGCTGACTGACTTTATAATTGAACTTTTGTAAGCGCCGTATTTATCTAAAAATATCTTTTCAAATGTTAGATATGCCTCTCTAATATATTGTTTTGTAAGCGTGGCAACAGAATCAATATAATATTCTGGAAAATCTTTTGAATACAGAATCTCAATCTCGCTTATTTTGCCGATTTCAGAGACTTTTTCAACTCGGCGTACCCGTTCTGAATCGACAATCATATCAAGCGAAACAAGTGCTAGAGTGTACTTTCTAGGAATGTTTTCTTTCGGGACAAGCAGTTGAATACGTTTGCCACCAATGAAGTATGTGGTTGTATTCTTCGCGGATGCATTTTTTTCAAAATAAGTCTTTATCAATAAGGTAAGGTTGGCTTGAAGTTGCTTTTCGAAAACACCATACTTCACAACCAAATCGTCAAATTTGTAATAGTACAAATACTGATAGTCAGGGATTTTCATGGAATTTTTGTCAAAAAGTAACAAAATTTAATAAAGTTTGAAATGAGTTTAAATTAATCTGTAAATGATGATTTTCTACGCGGAGAGGTATTAATTAATTTAGTTGGTAAGTACAAGAATTTCTTCGATGTTGGTCGTTTTGTCTGCTGAAATCCGGCTAGAAACCCGCCGAGCTGCTGTGTTGAAGGGTGATCACATCATAATATGGATTCCGGTTGTAATCCAGATAATTCTTGCAAAGCCAGATCAGGTCCTCAGCCTCTTCTGCCGTGACGACGCCATCGCTAATAATGGCATTGATCTTGCCCACAAACTTGTTGTAAGGAGCCTTGGCTTGCAAGCTGGAAACAGAGCTGATCCACGCGCGGAGCATTTCAATCTCGCTGTCATTAATATGGCCGTCCGCTTTAATGCCAACGATTAGCCCGTAGAGGGTATTCAAATCTTTGTGAACCTGAGCCGGCCCGCAGAATTGGCGGAACGAGCCACTGTCGTAAGTGTTGAAATAAGAGGTGTCGAGCATGGGAGGTTGAGTTAGGGTTACTTCTTTGTGATAAGTAGTTGAAAAAGACTTCCTAACTTCTTGCGAGAGGATATTGATTAAACGGTAGGGTTTGACCGAACATGACTGTCTCAAATGAATGATAACGATTTGGCATTATATTTTGAAATATCTTGGTGTCATTGTAGATGATTCAGAACTAAACATTTTCATTATTTTAAAAACACTTATATGCCATACGACAATTTTCTTGCCGACCAAGTCCGGGAATATTTAAGCAAAATGGAAGACTTCGATATTGTTGAGAAGAAAATGTTTGGCGGATTGGCATTCATGGTTGATGACAAAATGTGTATCAATGTAGGTGAGCAGCAGCTCATGTGCCGTTTTGACCCTGATCTTACAGCACAGCTTTCGGAAAGAACAGGCTTTTCACCGATGATTATGAATGGGAAAGAATATAAGGGCTACTGTTATGTTGACTTAGTCGGATACAAAAACAAAAAGGATTTCGAATTTTGGATCAATCTGTGCCTTGATTATAATGACAAAGCGGTTTCATCAAAAAAGCGACCAAAGAAATAGTTATTCCCCGCATATACTTCATTTTGTTTTTGACTTGACATGGCCAAAGTATAAAATATTAGTAGCTTCTGAGCGGGCAGTGGCGATGTCTGGGATGCCATCTTCATTGAAATCAGCGATCGCAAAACCATACACGTCACCTTTTGAATCACCGAATGAAATGCCTTTAAAATGGAGTCCTGTTCCGTCGTTAAAAAATACTTTTGACTGTGCTTGTTTGTGGCCCACAATGACATCCATTCTTCCGTCGCGGTTCATATCGGCTATTGCCAATGCATAAGGGGTCAGATTGGAATCAGCTAGTGAAATACCCGCGGAGAAGTTGTTATTTTTTTGTCCAAAATAGAGATTTACGCCCTTAAATTCGTCTATCGTTACAACGTCCGGCAGACTATCTCCATTAAAATCGGCAACTGCCGCTGCGCGAATGCTGGCGTCAGCGGGACCGAATGGTATTCGATGCTCATCGGAAAAAACCATATCCGAACTGCCGGGATATAGGTAACTCTGGCCGCCATCACGATGCGGTACGACAAGATCGACGAACCCATCTTTATTAAAATCGGCAGGCGTGATGGTTGTTGCACGGTACCTAGCAAATGCGATGGGGCTGCTGTTAAACTTTCCATTGCCCTGGTTTAGACAAATATAATTTGATGTGGAGGCATTACCCCTGTTCGCCAAAATGAGATCCGGCAAACCATCCTTGTTGATATCAGCAATAGATAAATTTCTTGTCGGCCACTCCGGACGCCCGAATTCGGAGCCAATGGTAAAATTGCCTTTGCCATCGTTCAGGTAAATTAGTTTACGGTCCGGGGCATCATTGCTGATTGCAATATCCAGAAAGCCGTCTCCATTAAAATCAGACAGGCCGCCTGTATAGGAACGGTCTGCTATTTCACCCAAGCTGTAAGATTTGCGAATTCCACCCGATCCATCACCCAAAAGAACTCTGTCAATAATAGGCCAGTGTCTTCCCTTTACCAACAGAATGTCGAGATGACCATCACCATCCAGATCACCAAAACTTACATTCGCTGTTGTGTCCGATTTGGTTTCCAATAGTAAAGTCTGATCGAAGTCAGGATAATCATTTCCGTTCTCTTGCTGCTTATTACTAGCGGTAGCAATATTCGCCTGGGCAAGCGCATCTTGATCAAAGATGCTGAAAAAGCAGAAAATGAAAAGGAGAGATTTCATGAAGTTTATTTAGGGATAACGTGTCGTGCTCTCAATTAAAACAATTTTTTTAAGGCGGCCACAATCTTTTGTTCTTGCCTGCTTTCATTCGGTTGCGACAAAATCGTATTGATTATTTCTTCCTGCTCGTCGTTTGGCAATGCTTTGAATTCTTTTAGAAGGCCAGCATCATCAAAACAATCTAGCAACTGATCTTTTGAGCTGACCTTATTGTCTGAGTTCTTGTACATGGTCACTATCACTTCGTCGCCGCCACTTTTGTTAATGGCTTTTCTTATGGTACCATTCACAGAGATCATTTTGTCAGCGTCAGTAACAGGAGCAAGATTCAGATCTTTGAATTCATAACCGTCGATAGTACCCGATACCTTCATCTCTCCCCAGCTCCCCCGAATGTCCTTCGTTCCCGGTATTACCAGATGATACGTCCAGGCACCCTTGCCGGGCTCGTGCCGGAGAATCAGCTTTTCATTTTTTAGTATTGTCTTCATCTGCCGGTTTTAATGCAATATTCAAATTTTGGATCAGCCCAGTTTGCTTTTCCATTCCTTTTTCAATTGCGCGTACTGTTCATTGCTTTCTACCTGCTTCCATTTGGAATAAAATATAGCAGCAGCTTCCGCCTTCTCTTGTTGTCCGGTTCCCTTTTCAAGAAGTGCGTAATCGTTGTCTTTATCGTATTTCTTTCCTCCCTTATAATTGGCATAACGCCGCGCCCTGGTAAACCCCATTTGCAAATACTTGCGGGCCATATCTGCTCCCACAAAGTCGTCTAGTTCGAGATAAGCCAAAAACAGTTCATAAATTTTGTTGCTGCTTTCCTCAGCAATTGCCTTTGTTTTGAATCGCCAATGTTTTCCTATTTCTGATTTGTAAGGTTCACAAATCAATACACCTTGCTCACCTTTGCCAACCCGATAAAGTTCCGGCTGTTTTTTGTAATCGATATCAGGCTTCCACTCGTAAGCTTGATTATTAAAATCCAGATAAGACGGTTTATCTGCCATTCGCTTTTTTAGTGAAGAGGACATCCAATTTCCCAGATGTGCCCAAACGGATCTTTGAGCTTCCCAATTTTCCAATCATCTTCAACCGTTACTGGACAAATTTGGTTAGCTCCGGCTCTTCATCCCCAATCCAGAAGTCCGCATTTCCTATTCCAATTCTCGCATTCATTTTACCATCATTGGAATATTTTTCCAATATAGTTGCATCAAATGCCGCTTCGTAGAAAGCGGCTGCTCCGGAAGCACTGGACACTACCAGGAACGATGTAAGGTTCAGTTTTATGTGCGCGCTCATAATTGGATTCAGAGATTTATTTCAAATAACCACAATCTTGGTAACGAAAGATAGATTTGTTCTTAAACAAAGTCGACTGGTCGTTTGTCTTTTAAAGAATCTAACACCGCCTTAAATACTTTGGCCTTTTTGATTGCAAGGTGTCCATTAGGAGCCCAAAATGTCCCATGAAGATTATCGCCCAGATCTACTGGCGCTATACCACCAATCCTATTCAGATTACGCATCAACTTATCGACACTTAATTCATCAAGGTCATCGCAAAGATCATCTACTAGTTCAAAGCCATTTCGATTACTGTTAAAGCTAACCATATACGGTGTTAAGCCAACATCCACTAATCGTTTGTAACGGTCCGTTTTGAGTTTATGTGTGGATTTCAAAACCGGTCTGAGCCCAACACCACCCTCTACAAATGCATTCACGCGTTTGACCAAATTTAGAGCACAACCGAAATCAGAAAATGCAGCTGCTGGTTCGTCTGCCCTTTTAGCGAATGCGGCGATCACCCATACAAATGTTGGATCGTCAATCTTAGTAATGTCAGAAGTTGAAAGTCCCACGCTATGATATAGTTCTCGCGTAGTCATTGTGAATTTGGTAGTCATGGCGAAAGGTCAGTTTGTTGATGAGTGAACAGTCAAGATACTTTAAATATCAATCAAATGATCTCAAAAATATCTAATCCGATTCTCTAAGTCAATAGTTGGATATGAATTTACTAGGCTCGGCGGCCGCGTCATATCGTTAACCAATTGATAATGAGGCTCTTACATTTAGAATTTATCTACAACTTCCTCAGCCGGTCGTTCAAATCCATTAGCCCCGACTTTTGCAAACAATCCGTGGACAGTGCGAGCAGTTCTTCTTTTGATTCCTTCGAAGCAATGTCGATCAGGTCATGATTGTCATCGTTCTTGGGAATACTTAACGCTCTTGTAATTGCCTGGGTCAGCAACAACACATTTCGTCGACTTAGCTTCAAATCGATTTTGATCTGGTCATTCATTCCCGGGATACTCATGATGGTATCATACACACTGGTCAAATCTTTCACGTTCATCATGTCTTTTCAGTTAAAATTAGAACTGTACAAAGCTACCAAATGCCCGTCAAACGATCCTAAGGAGAATTTACCTAGGATGGGTGACTGACTTTTAACCTTTTTACTTTCGCCACTACAAATCAAAACACGAAAGTAAGATGAGGGAAAGAGCGAGGGGAAATGATGGCTTTCTGACATTGGCCCAGATTAAAGACTTAGACATTGTAGACTATCTATTGGAGCTGGGATATGAGCCTAATAAAATCCGGAGCGTTGACCATTGGTATTTGTCGCCTTTTAGAAATGAGCGGACTGCCTCATTCAAGGTCAATCGAAATCTGAATCGGTGGTACGATCATGGCATCGGAAGCGGAGGAAATCTTGTTGATTTTGCTGTATTATTTTATCAGTGTACGGTTCGGGAAGTTCTAAGGATTTTTTCCGACTACCTGGTTTTTCACCAGCCAGTGCCTCGACCCAATCCGCAGGTCTTACATGCAACCAACTGCCCGCTGGAAATATTATCCACTTTCAAGTTGACCAGTCCGTCTCTCATCAGATACATATCATCCAGGTGCGTGTTTGATGAAATAGCCAAGAATTATTGCAGGCAGGTTAACTACCGGATTGGGGACCGGCGGTATTTCGGTCTGGGCTTGCAAAATGATTCCGGTGGTTATGAGCTGCGAAATTCATTTGCCAAGTTGGCAAGCGCTCCGAAAGACATCACCACGATCGATGTTGGTGCATCGACCGTCTCAGTGTTTGAAGGGATGTTTGATTTTCTGTCGTACAAAACCATCATGAGCCAGACGGTTGAAACACCCGAGAATCACGTGATTCTGAATTCCATTTCTCTCTTTGAAAGGTCACGCTCGTTCCTTGAAAGCCATGAGCAGATTAACCTTTACCTGGATCGGGATGCAGCGGGTTTAAGGTGCAGTGCAGCAGCAAAAGAGATCAGTAAAAAATACAATGACGCAAGCATGCTTTACGATGGCTTCAAAGATCTAAATGATTGGCTGATCAGTGTCGCCTAATCTAGTTAGCCACTGAAATCTCTCCTGGAAGCAAACACCAATGTAAACCTATTAAAAGGCTGGAATGATTGCCTCTTATCCGCAATCGGCCAGATGTCAGTTTGTTTTACAAACTAAGGATCTGGCCCGCTCAAACACTCCAGAGTCGTTGGCGGGATTGAATGAAAAATGAATGTCGAAACGTGAAAATGATAGTGTGATGAAGAAAGACAACAACAATCGAATCAAGATGCTGAATGTCCGCTTAACGCCTGAGGAGTTTCAGCAGCTTCTTCGGAAAGTGCAAAGAACAACATGCCGGAGGACAAGCGAGTACGCAAGGAAAGTATTGCTTTCCGAGCCGGTTATCGTAAACCACCGCAACCAGTCATTTGACGAGGTGATGGTTGAACTAACGCGCCTTCGCAGCGAGCTTAGCAAGGCCGGGAGCAACCTGAATCAAGCTGTTAAAAGACTGCATGCACTCTCGCAAATTGCCGATTTCCGAAGCTGGTTGGAAGCTTATGAGGGTGACAAAAATCGCCTGATCGAGATGGTTGACGAGATCAATATTTACATCAGCAAAGCCTCGAAAATATGGTTGCAATCATAAAAACTGGAACATCGATCCGCAGCACTTTTTACTACAATGAGAACAAGTTAAAAGAGGGAGTTGCAGAGTGCATTATGGCAGGAAACTATCCGGACGATGCCGCAAATCTTTCCGAACAAGAGCGTCTGAATATGCTCTTAAAGCTGGCTTCTTTGAATAGCAATGTGGTTCGAAATAGCGTCCATATCTCCCTAAACTTTGACCCTTCTGAGCAACATTCCAAGGCAGTGTTGAAAGAAATTTCGCAGGCTTATTTGGAGAAGATTGGCTTTGGTGACCAGCCATTCCTGGTGTATCAACATCACGATGCCGGGCATCCGCACATCCATATTGTGAGCGTAAAAGTAGCGCATGACGGAAGCCGGATTGAAACACAGAATATCGGACGAAACCAATCAGAAAGAGCAAGGAAAGAAATCGAGCAAGAGTTTCATCTGGTGAAGGCATCAGGGAAAAAGCCACAGCAATCCGAACATTTGAAGCCCGCTATGGTTAGTGCAAACTACGGTAAGGTTGAGACCAAACGGGCAATATCAAATATTCTTGCAGGAGTTATAGACAAGTACAAATTCACTTCCATTCCCGAGCTAAATGCCGTCTTAAATCGCTACAATGTCGCGGCAGATCCCGGAAATGAAGAGTCCAGAACTTTCAAGAAGGGCGGGCTTCACTACCGGTTGTTAAACGCAAAAGGCGAACGGGTCGGTGTGCCAATCAAGGCTAGCGACTTTCACCAAAAGCCGACATTAAAATACCTGCAAACCCGGTTTGAAATTAACGATCAACTGCGGCAAACAGACAAGTTGAGAGTCAAAAACGCGATTGATTTCACATTGTACGGAAAGACGAATGTAACACTTGATCGCCTCATTAATATTCTCGAACGAGATGGAATCGACACCGTTCTACGAAAGAATGATACTGGGCTGATCTATGGGATTACTTACGTCGATCACCGCTCGAAAGCAGTTTTTAATGGAAGTTCTCTCGGTAAGAATTATAGTGCAAAGGCCATCCAGGAACGCTGTGTGGTTATGGATACAGCTGTGGCTAACATGCTATCGAATTCCCAGAGACAAGAGCATACAGTGACAGGTTATGGACAGCCAGCCACTTCAAAAAGCTATTTGCTGGCAACTCCTAAGCAGAGTAATGAGGCTAGGCTTGCAAATGGTGAGCATTCACTATTTGATCCTGTCAAACAAGATGGTTTCACACCAGCAGACCTTAGTGGAACTAAACGTAAAAAGAAAAGAGGGTTCTCTCAATCACTTTAAATCTGTTTTATCATGGCATCGAATACCGGCGAAAACGACATAAGTCTTCGCAAAATAACCGATATGACCCGCTTGATCAGCATCCTGGTCCTCGCATTGCACTTTTACTATTTTTGTTACCAGGCATTCCAGAATTGGCACCTGACATCTTTAATTTCAGACCGGATTTTGGATAAAATTTTTGCCGCAGGTTTATTTTCTTCGTTCAGTAAAACGAAGATTGTGGCACTCGTTTTCTTAGTCATATCGCTGGTCGGGGTGAAAGGTAAAAAGGGCGAAAATATCCGGGTAAAACCATCACTAATCAGTGTTTTGACAGGGTTCGTTATCTATTTTTTAAGTGCCCTCATTCTAAAAATACCAGTCGAAGAGCAATTCAGATCAGCTCTATATATGGTATTTACTTCAATTGGTTTCCTACTAATATTATCGGGTGGGAGCCAGTTTTCCAGACTGATAACCGCTCGTTTAAGCAACGATATCTTTAACAAAGACAACGAAAGTTTTCCTCAATTTGAACAGCTTCTGGAAAACGAATACTCGATTAATCTTCCAGCAGAATACCGTCACAAGAGCAAAACTCGGCAGAGCTGGATCAATGTCATTAATCCTTTTCGGGGGCTTTTAGTGAGCGGATCCCCGGGATCTGGAAAAACGTTTTTTGTCTTTCGACATGTAATCACTCAGCACATTGAAAAAGGGTTTTCAATGTTCGTTTACGATTTCAAATACAGCGATTTGACTCTGCTGGCATACAATGCCTGGCTGAAAAACAGGTCAAACTTTCCGGTTGAGCCGGCTTTCTATACGATCAATTTCGATGACCTATCGCGTAGCCATAGATGCAACCCGTTAAATCCTGAGAGTATGCTTGACATTACTGATGCAGTGGAATCAGCACGTACTATTTTGATGGGATTGAATCGAGAGTGGATCAAACGCCAAGGCGATTTCTTTGTTGAATCTTCTATCAACTTTATGACAGCGGTTATCTGGTTTTTGTGTCGGTATCGGGATGGTGAGTTCTGTTCGTTGCCGCACGTCATTGAGCTAATGCAATTAGATTACGACCGTCTTTTTACGATTCTACGCGCGGATAGTGAGATTGAAGTGCTGATAAATCCCTTCATTACTGCATACCAAAATGAAGCAATGCAACAGCTTGAAGGACAGATCGGCTCTACAAAAATTGCGCTCGCTCGCCTTGCCTCGCCGCAGCTTTATTATGTATTATCGGGAAATGATTTTACTATGGATATCAATGATCCCGGTGCACCAAAAATAGTCTGTATGGGTAATAATCCGCAGAAAATACAGGTTTATGGGGCTGTCCTTTCCCTGTATGTTACCCGATTGGTTAAGCTAGTGAACCAGCCAAACAGATTAAAAAGCAGCTTGATTTTTGACGAGTTTCCCACTGTATACCTGAATAATATGGATACGCTTATAGCAACTGCCAGGTCGAACAAGGTCGCAACAACAATAGGTATTCAAGATTTTAGTCAGCTGAAAAAAGATTACGGAAAGGACTACGCAGAAGTAATCATGAACATTACTGGCAACATTATTAGCGGGCAGGTAAGCGGAGAATCAGCGAAGCAGCTGTCCGAAAGGTTTGGGAAAATTCTCCAAGGAAGGACGAGTTTGTCCATTAATAGAACTGATACTTCAGTAAGCAAGTTGCAGCAACTTGATTCTGCCATTCCACCCTCGACTATTTCATCCCTAAGTTCTGGGGAATTCGTTGGTTTCGTCGCTGACAACCCAAACGAAAATATAGATTTGAAGGGGTTTCACGCTCGATTTAGGAGCACGGAAAATACATCTGACGGAAAAAATCACCAGCCTGAGTTACCCATTGTAAGAAAGGTAGACGTATCCATTGTCCAGCATAATTATCGCCAAATCAAACTGGATGTTGAGGGAATTGCTGAGAGTGAGATTAATAGGATAGCCGAAGATCCTGACCTTCGCAGCTTGATTATCAATAAGTCGAGGTCGTGAAAAGTCATCCTAAAACGTTGCCAGATAGGACGAAATCAATATTACTGAAAATCAATAGAATGGATGAATCTGTCTGGTTTTCATAATTCTTTCTTAAAACTTTGTAATAAATACAAGTTACTTCTACGTTAATTTTATTAGTTTGCAGTCCCTCTTCTTAAAAATAGGATATTAATTTACGGAATTTTTATACTATGAAAGAGGCAACTTCAAAAGACAAAGGGCTTATTGTCAGCATCCTTACAGAGTCCTTCCAAGACAATCAAAGTGTTAATTATCTCATTCCTGCGGACAACAAGCGGCTTGAAAGAATCCGTGCACTAATGGAGTATTCTTACGAGACTTGCAGGATGTTTGGGAAGGTTTACTTATCCGATGATAAGAGTGGTTGCGCACTTATTTCTTTCCCTGAGCGCAAAAAAACTACTCTCAAGTCGCTGTGGTTAGAAGTAAAACTCATACTTACAGGGATCGGATTTAGTAACATTTCCAAGGCAATCAACCGTGAGAAAGAGATCTCCAAGAACTATCCAGTGCATCCAATATTTTATCTCTGGTTTATCGGCGTGCTGCCGGAGAAGCAGAATAATGGGGTGGGAAAGCAGTTGATGTCTGAGCTTCTCGCCGAATCGGAACGGATGAAAAGACCGGTTTATTTGGAAACATCGACGTTGAAGAATTTACCCTGGTATAAGAAGTTTGGACTAGATGTTTACAATCAACTAAACTTCGGCTATAATCTTTTTCTCATCAGAAATGAACAATCGTAATGCGCATCGGTGGTACAGATATGCACGTAGTTACGCTCGTGTTTATCATACTCGAACTGATCATGTTCGTGTATCAAGTATTTTTTTATCTATCTCATCCAAAGGATAAGCGGAGGCTGTATTACGTAGGCTTATTGTCTTTCCTTATTCTAAAAAACATAGCAAGCGGATTCTTTCCAGATCCAAAACTGAACTACCCGTCGTTGGTTGTGCAATACGCCATTGCTTACGGGATGGGATTCTTGATGGGCGCTTATTTTCCTTATTATTTCTATAAAGCGTTTGAACTAAATCGGCTTCGCTGGCACGCGCTGTACGGCGTCCCGCTGTTTATCCTACTACCGTTCGCGGTGATTTTTCCTTTAAAATTTCTTTTTGACGGGAACATAGATCATGCTATCAACTATGGAATGGTTATACCAGCTGGCTATGCCTTGGTGCTGCTCTACACCATTCAACGTTCTATTCAGGACAAGTATAAAAAAGATATTCAGGATCGACGTTTTTTCGAAGTGACGGCGGTGTATCTCGCCGTCGTTCCGTGGGCATCGCTTCCGTTTTTTGCATTTTTCAGGATCCATCAGGTACCAGAAGCGCTGCTTACTAACGTCGGCTTCATTGTGATAACAATCTTGTTTATCAGGCGATCAATCCGGGAGAGCCGGGAGGAATACGACCAGTTAGTAAAACTTGCGAGCGCAGATGGTAAAGGATCTTTGTCCAAGCTCGATCTCATTGAGCAAATGACCCGGCAATTGGAAGAAAGCGGCATCTCGCCCGCTCAACGTTTTGAGATCAACCTCAACACAGTTGGGCTGACTTCAAGGGAGAAAGAGATTGTCCGCTTAGTCCGCGAAGGAAAGCCTTACAAATCCATTGCAGATCAACTTTTCATCTCCGAACGGACGGTGAGCAAGCATATCCAAAACGTTTTTGAGAAGCTCGGTGTCTCCAACAAAATCGAGTTGCTCAGTCGGCTAGAAATTTGGGAAAACGGCTAACTTTAGCCGATAAGCGTGATGTACGCGTTTTTGCGTAGTCTAAATACGCGGTAATGCGTAGCTCCAATCCTCGAAATACTAGTTTTCTCGTATTTACTTTGGTAACCTAATCTCTGAGTTTTACGCAACCTTCGCCGTAGTGGTTTGAGGTAGATAAAAACGCGAGAATGGTATGGAACAGGGGTATGCATTGGAATGGTTTGATTGTGCGGTAAATAAATTCAAACAAAAGCAAGAGCATTTTGAGAATTACAATGATCATCAACTGCAGGGTTTTTCTGAGGAGGTCGAACGTGAAACGGCTAGACAGATTTCTTATCTAAAAAGGCTAGCATTTCTGTATCCCAGAAAACGGAAATTTCAGGAGGCCCTTGATTTTTACTTTGGGGCCATTAATAACCTCATTGACAACGCGGAGTTGAACTTACAAATGCGCCCTGACGAGTTGGTGAATATGCGGAGAGCTGTGCAGGTAGTGGTAGCAAGCCTGAGGGGAATCCATTCGTTTATTGTAGAGCGATACTCAATATATATAGATCCAGATGTGCCATTAAGAAAATATCATTTAGAAGTCACAAAAATAGATTTTGCACAAGTTAGTAGCAGCAATTTGTTCATGAACAGCCCGTCACTCGCTTCACTGCTTAATGCTGAGTTCAAAAGGATATTCAACTCCGATAATGTTGCAAACGTTACTTCTCGTCAAGTGGCTTACTGGAAGGCCTTGCATCAAAAAATAAACGGGTTTCAATTGGAGGACATAAGGAACGAGCAATTCTGTAGCTTGGAATTGCTGCTGATCGAGCGAAATTTCAATTCAACAACTTTTGTCAGATATCTTACCAATCGATTCACATGGCAGATTGAGGAGCTTACAAATAATGCTCAAGTTATCAATCATTTAGCTCTTGTTCAAAAGCTATTTAATCAAATTCCTGTAATCAAGGGATTAGCTTACGACCAGCAGTATGATAACTTATCCGCGACAATCAATAATTGGTTTATTTATGAAATGGAATTCAGATCGCAAAGCAATATTCAGAAAGTAAATCAAGCACCGGCTACAATTGCCAAATCATCTAATTATATAAAAAAGACTGCGGATAAGGTGCTTTGTAATCTGACCGTCGATCAATTGGCTCTTTTTTTCAAGGCAGCTGATCAATCAAAAGTTATCGCTGCGAAATCATTGTCTGCTATTTTTCAGGCAGTTGCCCCGTATTTGTCCACACCCTATAAAGATGATATTTCCCATGGTAGTCTGCGGTCAAAAAGCTACTCTGCTGAGGAGCGTGATAAGGAACTACTTCTCGACTTTATTGCTAAATTGACGCGTCAGATTGAAGAGCTTTGAGCTGCAGCAATTCTGTTAGTTTAATTTGCATGAATAGTAATAATCTCTTTCATCCGCGTGTTATATCGTGGAGAAAGTTCGTCTTGCTTCATCTTCCATCTGGTTTTTAAATCCTGACTAGCAAGAAGCACTTTGTTCTGTCCCAAAATGCTTCGTCAATACTATAAATTTCCATTGCCGGAATGTAGCGACCTAGCAAGGTCATCACCCGGTTGCTCATATCTCTGTACAATACGCAGTTGCTCGAAAAAACATGAATCTGCTGCTCTTTGAATTTCTTTTCGAATAATAATGCAGGAGCTCCCATCGTAATACCTAGTGCTTTTGCCTCATTTTGATCTAGCGATGACGCAGCCGTCATTGTTACTAAGAACAACCACCGGTTTACCGTTCAATTGCGGCCGGAACATTCGTTCGCAGCTTGCGTAAAAGTTGTTACAATCGACCAGAGAGAACATCTCAAAAAAATTTGATTCCGTTTGTGACAATTCCCCCAACTAAAAACTCAGTGTCATTACGACCCATATCCGCGCATATGTTGTCTTGAATTGCCTCCCTGATGAGTTCGCGTATTCTCAGAAGCGTTTGTCTGGCCCACTTTTGCTTGAATGGATAAATAGGAAATACAAACACAGTATGAGCCCCCAGATTTATAAGCTTTTGGACAGGATTGATGTATAATTCAAAAACGAGGTTGGCTATGTAGCTAATAATTGTGTAATTTTTAACTATGTTTCAATATCAAAAGTGACGAAGAGCCCAGTTTCGCCTGAATTCCACGAAGAACAGTTTTAGCCTTCTCCGCTATTCGAAATCATCACAATGGCATCATTATTCTAAGTGCAAAGGATTTATTTACATGTAACAGAATTTGCGATTTGTATGCTGCAAACAAGAAGGTGCCAGATGACCTGTATCATGAATTTAAAGCGATCCTTACAGAACAGAAAGTTAACTAGGCTTAAGGGTATGATATATGACATGTTAGAAAATCTACTTGCATATCGTGAGATTCGGCTTATCAAAACGAACCTGCTTTCCATAGATTAATCTATGAATGTCAGATTTAAAATCGAAATTCGGTTGTCGGGAATACTACATGTTAAGTTTCATGGGAAATGAGACAGCTTCAAATTGATAGAGCCATATTCACTTACGACTTTCATAAAGAGCTTCCAACTTTTTCTTCCACAACCTTGATTCGCTCCAATATTTCGTTAACTGAATGTGCAATATGGTGCATCTGCGATACGGGCTCAGGCAGATCCTTAGATTGATAACTATGGTATTTCCATATTTCCAATACATCACCAACCACAACCTGATAGGGCTCATACATTGGGTTTAGCGACTCTAAACCCAATGTTTTATTTACCGGGTCAACTGTAACCTTTTTAAAGACAAAATCCTGCTCACCACGCAGAATCACGATGCATAGTGTTCCGGGTTTTAACTGAGTCCAGTCTTCTACAAACTGGCAGATCACATCAGCACTTTCGGGAAGTGGCAGCATTGAATCACCGATAGTAGGAAACATTCGGAAAGTGCCGCCGACCGGAAGGTTAGGCATCGAGAATTTAGGGAGCTTAGCAATAAAATCGGGGTCAGCATATCCATGGCGGTAGCCTGCTTTGGCCTTGATTGGCACATACTCCACATTCTCTTTACTTGCTTGGTCTGTGGAAATTGCTAGTACCCGCAAATTGCTGCCTGTGATATAAACATCACTTCCTGATTCCAATTCGCGCAGCTTTAATTCCGAAAGTCTGGTAAGGTCTACACGGAAAAGCGTATCAATACTGATATGAAAGAAATCTGAAAATTTCATTAGGTCAGCTGCCGTTGGATTTTCTGTCCTGCCAGCTTCAAGGGAAGCCAGCTTAACGCGGGTTAAACCCAGTTTTTGTGAAAAATCTTCCTGGGTCAGCCGCTTGCGGTCACGCAGGAAACGGATGTTAGTGTGGAAAAAAAGTTTTGCGCTTGTCATAGCATAATGTTATTATTGGAATCACAACTTTGTTATTAATAATATCAAAGCTAGTAATAAATGCTATGACATGGAAACTGCAACTGATAAAAATGAGCTGATAACTAGGCTGAGAGCCGAAATCCTGTTCTTGCAGGGTGTGCGTGTGGCTTTACACCATAAACAGATGGGGACAGGATTAGGGCCAGTCCAGGATGCTTTTCCCCAGGGAGCTTTTCCAGTTGGGGCTATGCATGAATTTATTAGTACCGATCAGGGACAATCCGCAGCAACAAGCGGTTTTATGGCTGCACTTGCCGGCTTTTTGATGAAGCAGGACGGCGTCTGTCTCTGGGTCGGAATGCAGCGCACTGTTTTCCCACCGGCTTTAAGTTTTTTTGGTGTAGCGCCTGAAAGGGTCATATTCATAGATGTGAAAAAAGAGCGTGACCTTTTGTGGATGATCGAAGAGGGGCTTCGTTGCCAGGCTCTTTCGGCAGTAATAGGTCAGGTGCAGGAAATCGGCCTGACGGCCTCCCGAAGGCTTCAACTTGCCTGCGAGCAGAGCAACGTAACCGGGCTTTTGCACCGGATAAATCCACGAAGTATGAACCCGGTCGCCGCTGTTTGCCGGTGGCAGATCAGTCCCTTGCCAACTGAGGGGCAAGGGGAGCTACCGGGTATAGGGCATCCCCGCTGGAACGTGCAGCTTCTAAAAATCCGCAATGGCCACCCTGGCAGCTGGCAGGTGCAGTGGGATAACCAGAATTTGAAATCCATCATAACGCAGGATAGCCCGGGTAAGGGCCAGCTGCTCCAAGCAGGGTAGGGGATGGCACGCTATGTATCCATATGGTTTCCTCATTTAACCACTGACAGACTTGTGCTCAAACGGCCCGAGCTTGCAGGCACTTCATTTGTTTTGGCTTCGCCAAGCCGCGGCCGTGTTGTCGTTAAAGCAGCCAGTCCCCAGGCCCAGGCCTGCGGGATTGTGGAAGGCATGGTAGTAGCAGACGCGCGGGCTGTTTTACCGTCGCTGGAAGTCATTGAAGACGATGCAGAGCTCGCAGAAAAGCTCCTTAATGCGCTGGCAAAATGGACACTTCGTTACAGCCCGCTTGCGGCGATTGATCTTGACGATGGATTGATTTTAGATGCAACCGGTTGCACGCATTTATGGGGCGGTGAAATGGCTTACCTGAAAGATATTGTCGCGCGCCTGAAAGGTAGTGGTTATGATGTAAGGGCAGCTATGGCAGATACCATAGCTACCGCTTGGGCGGTTTGCCGCTTTGGTAAAAAGGAGCGTATTGTTGCCCCTGGCGCGCAGCTCGATGCGCTGCTTGCATTACCACCCACCGCGCTGCGGCTAGACCAGGTAAGTATCGACAAGATGTATAAGCTGGGTTTCTATCAGATTAAGCGTTTTGTGCATATCGCCCCTTCGGTACTCAGAAGGCGTTTTGGCCAGTCGCTGTTGGACCGTTTGGGGCAGGCGCTTGGACATGTCCATGAAGGCTTTGCGCCGATCCACCCCCCAGAGCCGTTTGCCGAACGCTTGCCTTGCCTGGAACCCATCCGTACAGCCCCTGGCATCGAAATTGCCCTGCAAAAGCTGCTGGAAATGCTTTGCAGCCGCCTTGTCAAAGAAGGGCAGGGAGTGCGTAAAGTGATACTGAAATGTTACCGGATTGATGGTGAGATGCGGCAGGTCGAAATTGGAACCAGTTTTGCCAGTTGCAGCTCCGGGCATTTGTTCAAACTTTTCGAGCTAAAAATTCCTACCATTGAGCCTGCACTGGGTATTGAGCTTTTCGTTCTGGAAGCACCGGTGGTAGAGCCGCTCGGAGAGCAGCAAGACCAGCTCTTTAACATCGGTGCTGCAAACAAATGGGTAGAAATTGCAGAGCTCCTTGATCGCCTGGTCGCAAGGGCAGGCCCGGATATCAGCCACCGCTACCTGCCCGCCCAGCACTACTGGCCAGAGCGCTGCACCCTGGAAGCTGCCTCTTTGAAAGAGCAGCCACAGACTCCCTGGCGGACAGACCGGCCCAGGCCGGTGCACCTATTACAAGAACCGCAGAAGGTAGAGGTCTCTGCACCGGTCCCGGATTACCCGCCCATGCTTTTCCGCTACCAGGGGGAAGTTCACAAGATAAAAAGGGCAGATGGACCTGAGCGTATTGAACAGGAATGGTGGATCCAGCAAGGGCTTCACCGCGATTACTACACCGTCGAAGATGAATCAGGGGCCCGCTTCTGGATATTTCGGCTCGGGCACTACCAGGATTATAACAAGCCTGAGTGGTTCCTACACGGTTATTTCGCATGAGTCATTAACAAAATCAGTCATGGGCTACACCGAGTTACAGGTAACGACAAATTTTAGCTTTCTGCGGGGCGGCTCGCACCCGGAGGAACTGGTAGAATATGCATGCGCAATTGGCTATAAGAAAATAGCCATCACTGATCGGAACACACTGGCCGGGATTGTGCGCGCCCATGCAGCGGCGCGTGAGAAAGATATCCAGATCATTCCGGCAGCGCGGCTTGATTTGATTGATGGACCGAGCCTTCTTGCATACCCGACAGACAAGGATGCTTACGCGAGGCTGTCAGGACTTCTTTCAACGGGAAATCTGCGCACAGAAAAAGGCAAATGCGCGCTTTTCCGAAGGGATGTATATGCCAGCAGTGAAGGGATCATATTCATTGCCGTTGCTCCTGATGAGCTGAATGCTGATTTTGATTTTGAACCTGGCTTTGAAAGAGCGCTTAAAGATTACCGGGCCGCCCTGGGTGATCAGCTCTATATTTCGGCCAGCCGGGGTTACCTGGGCAATGATGCTAAAAAGCTTTACCGCCTTTCACAAATCGCTGACCGGCTTGATATCCCGCTTGTTGCCACCAACGATGTACATTATCACCATTCCGAGCGAAGGCAGTTGCAGGACATTTTGACCTGTATCCGTGAAAAGTGTACCATCTATAATGCCGGTTTTTTGCTACATCAAAATGCAGAGCGGTACCTCAAACCCGAAAAGGAGATGCTGCGCCTGTTCAGGGCTTATCCCGATGCAGTGCGACGCTCCCAGCAGATCGCCGATGCATGCCAGTTTACGCTGGATAGTTTAAAATATGTATACCCGGAAGAGATCACCAGTGAAGGTCGCAGCCCGCAGGAAGAACTCACATTTTTAGCATGGAAAGGTGCCAGTGATTTCTATGGTGACCCGCTGCCAGAAAAGGTAGTAAATGCCATTAATCATGAAATGAAGTTTATTGCCGAGATGGATTATGCTGCGTATTTTTTGACAGTCTATGATATCGTCCGGTTTGCACGGCAGAAGGGCATATTGTGCCAGGGGCGCGGCTCGGCGGCCAACTCAACGGTTTGTTTTTGTTTAGGCATCACCAGCGTCGATCCCACCAAATTCGATTTGCTGTTTGAGCGCTTTATCTCATCAGCACGAAACGAGCCGCCTGATATCGACGTAGACTTTGAGCATGAGCGCCGCGAGGAAGTCATCCAGTACATTTATGAAAAGTATGGACGTGACCGTTCGGCGATTGTCGCCACTGTGACCCAGCAGCACCAAAAAGGGGCAATCCGTGATGTGGCCAAAGCCATGGGCATGTCTGTTGATGCCATTAACCGGCTGTCTGGCTCGATCTGGGAGTTTACAGACGAATGGTTTGAGGGCAAACGGATCACCGAGCAAGGATTTAATGCCGATGACCCGCACCTGGTCAAGGTGCTGGACCTGACACGTCAGTTTATGGGCTTTCCCCGCCAGCTGGGCCAGCATACGGGCGGCTTTGTGATCACCCAGGGAAAGATCACAGATCTTTGCCCGATCCTGAACGCCAGAATGCCGGGCCGCACCAATATTGAATGGAACAAGGACGATATTGATACGCTTGGCTTCTTAAAAATCGATGTGTTGGCGCTGGGGATGCTAACCTGCATCCGAAAAGCGTTTGACTTGGCCAAGGAGCATTACGGCCTTTCGCTAACACTGGCCAATGTGCCGCAGGATGACCCGGTGGTTTATGATATGATCGGACACGCTGATACCATTGGCGTATTCCAGATCGAAAGCCGCGCCCAGCAGTCCATGCTACCGCGCATGAAGCCCAAGGACTTTTATGATTTGGTCATTGAGGTAGCTATTGTAAGACCGGGCCCGATCCAGGGCGATATGGTGCACCCCTACCTGCGGCGGCGCAACGGAGAAGAAGCCGTCGAGTACCCTTCCAAAGAGCTGGAAGCAATCCTGGGACGGACGCTGGGCGTACCGCTGTTTCAGGAGCAGGCGATGAAAATAGCCATTGTGGCCGCAGGCTTTACGCCGGCAGAAGCTGACAAATTACGCCGGAGTATGGCAACCTTTAAACTGAGCGGGATGGTCTCGCAATTTGAAAAGAAGCTAATCGACGGTATGACTTCGCGCGGTTATTCGGAAGACTATGCAAAAAGGATATTTTGGCAGCTCGAAGGCTTTGGAAGCTACGGGTTTCCCGAAAGTCATGCAGCCAGTTTTGCCCTTCTTGTATATGTTTCCTGCTGGCTCAAATGCTATTACCCTGATGTTTTTGCCGCTGCGCTGCTTAACAGTATGCCCATGGGTTTTTACCAACCTGCACAGATCATCATTGATGCGCGCAAACATGGTGTCGTTGTCAAGCCGGTTGACGTAAATCTATCTTTTTGGGACAACATGCTGGAACCAGCCGAAGGGAAATATAAAGTGATCAGGCTGGGTTTCCGGCAGGTAAAAGGGATCAGGCAGGATGAAATGGAGCTGCTTGTCGCAGCCAGGAGTCAACCCTATGCGTCCATCCACCTGGTGCGCGACGCGGGTGTATCACAGGGCGCTATTGAAAAGCTTGCCGATGCCGATGCATTCGGCTCCATGGGACTTGACCGGAGGCGGGCTATGTGGGAGGCGACCGCACTAGCAGACAGGCCTTTTGGGCTTTTTACCGGTCAGGAGTCGCAAAGCACATTCGAGCAACCAGTCCAGCTTCCAAAGCTAACCCCAGCTGAGCATGTCGTGCAGGATTATGCTTCTACTTCCCTTTCGCTTAAAGCCCACCCGGTGAGTTTCGTCCGTCAGCAGCTTCTGGACAGGCGAGTTGTTGCTACGCAGGATCTTTCCAGCCGTAAACCGGGTACAATCGTCCGGGTGGCCGGCCTGGTGCTGGTCAGGCAAAGACCGGGGACAGCTGGTGGGGTTTGCTTTATTACCATTGAGGACGAGACGGGCGTAGCCAACCTAGTCGTCTTTCAACACCTTTTTGAAAAGTACCGCAAGGAAGTTCTTCGCGCGCGCCTTTTAATGGTGGAGGGCAAATTACAGATCGAAGGTGAAGTCGTCCATGTGATTGTACGTCATTGCTATGATATGTCTCCACTCCTTCGTGAACTGAATGTGGCCAGTGGCGCAGATCCAGACGTTCAAACACTTTCGCGTGCGGATGAAAAAGATGGATACGCATCTGCTGCTGTCAACAAAAAAACGCAGGTAAGAAAGAAAGACGTTCAACTCGAAATCTTCCCATCGGGGCGGAATTTCAAATAAACAGACCAGTGTATGACTGCATCTTATAACCCATTTTTAGTACTGGACAAGCCTTATCTCAAAGCGCTGCTTAGTAGCGGAAAATACTTTATCGTCCTACAACGCTTTAATTGGCCTGGCTTGCCAGAAGGCCAGGCTTTTATAGCGACTCCTTATCAAGATCACAAGGCCGCGCAAAAACACGCAAAGAAGCTGACTGCCCAGGAAGGGCGAATGCTGGACGTTCGTACTGAGCATGATAAGTTTAGCAAGCTCTTTAATGACCCTAGGTATGTTGTTTTTGTTAGCAAGTTCAAAGAAGGAGATTGGCAATCGAGAGTTATAAAGCACTATCAAAAGAATATTCACTCTTTTCTAACTGCTAACACTGGTATTGCGCCAGATGAAAAGACTAGCATTGAGCTAACCTTTGAGGACGGGCACCTAATGGCCCATGTCGTATCAAATGGGGAGCAGTATCAGTGGGAGGCTTGCAAGCTGATTGAGTAATATACAGCAGCATCTAATCAAATTTCATGTTAGCGATTTCGGTTGTCGAGAATGCTACATGTAAAGTCTGTCGGAGTTGTATAGACTCAGGATGCATTTAAGCTGCATAACAGAGCTGTAGAATGGGATAGTCAATAGAGTTGCATTGGTTGAACAATTTGGGTTGTCGCGAATACTACATGTAAGGTTTATAGAAAGTCAAGCGGCTTCTCTGGTAGCAGCTGATCCACGTTAACAAGTTGAACTTGATATTGTCTCTTCGCATGCAAAAAGCGGACATTTTTAGAGTTCGCAGAAACGGTGGTATTTTTGAAAATTTTTCTCAAGAGGCTAGGTTTATGCGATTTCCTTGGAATAGGAGCTAAACTAAGGCTTTTTAGTACAGCAAACAGAAATGGCACCTACCTTTAAATGTAATTTGCGGAAGACGCACGCTACTAGTATTCGTTGTCAACTGCTTAACCGAGTTGTAATAAAAAAAGGAGGGTCTTCTGAAAATAAACAAAGCGGGTGTCATGTGGTGCAATCGGAATTATTTGGGGCCGCGCACCTTTTCCAATAGTGAATCATCACTTTAATCGTCACCTTAATCTCCTCATATTCCCCTGGCTTAACAAAAAAGCCTTATGCTGATGTGCTATATGCATCGATGACAACTTGCTGGTTAATTGCAGTGGTAAAGTAGACATCGGGAATGCACTTAAGGCTGAGTTCTGCATCAGTCTGGACCTTTCTTCTAAGCTCCAATCCATTTAACTGAGGCAGGTTGATATCTGAAATAATAATGAAAGGCAGGTCTTTGTTGGTATAAAGATAATCCAATGCCGATTGGCCATCTCCAAAATACATTCTTTGGTTTGTGTAGCCTAGCTCATCAAAAACTTCTTCCAATACATATTGATCATCAGGGTCATCTCACGGAAGCGAAGGATGTGGGATTCAACTGGTTGGTTGTACCAAAATAACCTTAGCAGGTGATTGCAAGGGGTTCCGTGAGCGATATTTCTCAATTGGCCATTGAGAAAAAATTGCCAAACTAATAAAGCCCCCTAACCACATTTTTACGACGCTCTTTTTGGGGTTAAAGACCGATGAATATATTGCAACCTGCCATTGTTTTTTGTCAGTGGATCGTTTGATCTATTAATTTAAGTGGATATTTTTGCATAAAATTACCGAATGGAATATCACCTACTCAGCGACGAACTTCTTGTCAGGCTTATGCGGGTTGATGATGCCGAAGCTTTCAGTGAGGTGTACAAACGGTTCTGGCGGCCCCTGTTTCAATCCGCAAGGTATAAAGTAAAGTCTGAAGAGATCGCCGAAGAACTCTTGCAGGACATGTTTCTTAATTTGTGGGAAAAGAGAACTACCCTACAAATTGAAAATCTCGGCGCATACCTTTTTGGCGTACTCAAGTACCAGATCGTTAATCACTACCGTGCCCTTTTTTTAGCCGAGAAATACGCAGATTTTACACAGTCTCAACTGGATGGTTATGTCCATGACGCAGATTTAGCAGTCAATATTCAGGACATCGTTTCCGTTTTTAATGAAGTTTTACAGCAACTTCCTCCAAAGACAAGTCGTGTATTTCACATGAGCCGGCTAGAATTTAAGACCAACCGCGAGATTGCCGCTGCACTTGATATAACAGAACGTACAGTTGAACACCACATTACTCAATCATTGAAACTACTGCGCCAGCAGCTCAGAGATTTCCTGCCATTACTGCTGATGGTGTGGTTGGGCAATATTTGAATTGAATTATATCAAGAATAAATAACATATTATTTGATATGATATAAACTTTCTCATATTGTCTACAATGATATTGCGGTAGTGCTGCTTTAAACCGACTGCTAATTATAAAACAAAATTATGAGCCGTACCTCCTTTGCTGCCTTATTGTTAAAATACCAGTCTGGAGATATCACTCCGGCCGAGCAACTTGTTGTAGAACAATGGTATGCACTGCTAGGCGAAGAGCAGCGGGAGCTTAGTGCCCAAGAATGGATGGACCTTGAAAACCGAATCTGGGGTAAGTTGCAGCAGGAATCTATGGACGATGATATTGCAACTGTGCCTGTTAAGAGCGTTTTCGGGCAAAAAATAGGCGCGTGGATAGCGGTTGCGGCTTCGGTGATCCTCACCTTGGGGTTTGGCTATTATTTTGCGCAGACTATCAACGGTACGAATAGGGTTTCAGAAGGCGATCAACAAACATTGAAACGCATTGAAAACACCGGCCTGACGGTGGTGGTCGTAGTGCTTGAAGACAGCAGCAAAGTCTTTTTGAATCCTGGGGCTGAGCTCCGTTTTTCTGAACATTTTACAAATCTAAAAAGAGAGGTGTTTCTAAATGGAGAAGCATTTTTTGAGGTGAGTGAAAATCCAAACCGACCTTTTTTCGTCAATGCCGGGCAAATCACGACGAAGGTTCTGGGTACTAGCTTCCGAGTGAAAGCGCCTCGTAGAGGGTCCGAAGTAGAGGTTTCCGTAACTACCGGAAAGGTATCGGTTTACGAAAAAGAGAAAGAGGCACCGGTACTTTCAAGTAAAAACGGAAGTGGAGTTATTCTAAGCGCAAATCATCAGGTTACATTTCTGAAGCGGGACAAGCTATTTTTAACCAGACTAGTGGAAAATCCGATTGCCTTGCCTGTAAAGGATAAGAAAGTACAATACTCATTCAATTACAACGACACCGCACTGCAGAAAGTGTTGTCTGAACTCGAAGAGACGTATAGTATTGATGTGGAGGTCGAGCGCAAGACTTTGGGTGACTGTCCCCTTACGGCAAATCTATCCAGAAAGGGACTTTATCAGCAGCTGGACCTGATCTGTGCAGCTATTCAGGGTACATATGAAGTAAAGGGCACGACCATTCTGATTAGTGGTCACGGCTGTGAATAGAATTAATGTTAACCCCCTAAACCCATTATAAATGAATAAATAAAATACAAACAAAAAAGCTGGCAGTGGTGCGAACACGGCCAGCCTCGAATACCCTCTTTTTACAGAGCTGCCCTCACAGGCTCACCCCGAACGAAATGGTGAGAGAGCTTTGTTTTGCCCGATTCTAAAGTCCAACAAAACGTTTAAATGTATGAAAAAATCTCTAAAATGGAGTAGAATACTTCGCCAAACTATGAAAATCTCAGCTGTTCAAATGGCTATCTGGCTGTTTTGTTCAGGAATATCGTTCGCTCATGATGGCCGTGCGCAGGACCTTCTGAACAAATCGGTGACCATCAATGCCGAAGAAAAGGGATTACGACACGTTCTCGCCGAGCTGGAAAAGCAGGCCGATGTACGCTTCGTATATAGTTCAAAGGCCATAAAAGCAGACCGTAAAATAAGTGTCAATGCGAAAGGACAGCGTCTTTCGGAGGTGCTTGAGAAACTGCTTATCCCATTACAGGTCAATTACCGCATCGTAGAGGGGCAGATCATTCTGAACCCAGTGGTGATACGCTCGTCTGAGGCCGTAAAAGAGGCATCGAGCGTCATGGTGGAAACGGAAAAAGTCAACAGCGTTGTTGACATGAACATTCGTGGCAAGGTTACTGACGAAAAGGGTGAGGGCCTTCCCGGAGTAAATGTTGTCCAAAAGGGAACTCAAAAAGGCACAGTGACCGATGTTGACGGTAATTTTTTTATTGATGTTCCGGATGCTTCCGCAGTGCTTGTGTTCTCTTTCGTTGGTTATCTATCCCAGGAAGTGCAGGTTAATAGCAGGACACTCATCGATGTCACCTTAAAGGTCAATGATAAGACACTCGAAGAGGTGGTGGTGGTAGGTTATGGAACAGCCAGGAAGAAAGACCTGACCGGAGCTGTGGCCAGTGTGAATGTGGAAGATACAAGGCTGCAACCCAATACGAATGCGACTCAGATGTTACGGGGAACAACCGCCGGGGTACAGGTGACTGACAATGGGAGGCCAGGGCGTAATGCAGCAATAAATATCAGGGGAATTAACTCAATCTCTGCGAGTAATGCACCTCTGATCGTGTTGGATGGGATCATTTACGCCGGGGGAAGTTTTGCGGACATCAACCCCAATGATATTGAGTCGATCGATATATTAAAGGATGCAAGTTCGACGGCCATTTATGGGTCCTTGGCTACTAACGGCGTGATTGAAATCACAACCAAAAAAGGGAAACTGGGCAAACCGAAATTTGCGCTCAATACCTACATGGGATTTTCGGACTACGCTTTTCTGCCTGATTTTCTGACGCCGGAACAGTACCTGGCGGCGCGTAAAGACGCAGAAATTGCGGATGGCGGATCCGTTCCTTTCTGGCCCAGTGAACTGGCCAATATTGCTGCCAATCGTACCATTGAGCCGTTTGAGGAAATCAGGCAAAACGCGCCGATGTCCAACTATGAGCTGAGTGTGTCGGGAAAAACAGATCGTGTGAATTACTTTTTTTCAGGTGGTTACACGGCAGCGAAATCACCCGTACGTGGAGATAACTTTGGCCGTATATCCAGCAGGCTGAATCTTGGCGTACAGGCTACGGATTGGTTAAAATTGGGTATCAACAGCGGTTTTTCGTCAAGGGATGATTCGGGTGTTCGGGTTGACTTAGGCGCTACCACCCAGCTTAGCCCCTTTGCTCAACTGTATCTGGAAGATGGAGTCTCGCCAAAACCTTTGCCCATGGATATAGGAGGCGTACCCAGTCCGATCATGTCCAATATATTGAACAAACGGCACTCGATTACGAATATTCTCTTCACAAACATATTTGCTGAAATGCAACTCTGGAAAGGACTTTCGTACAAGATTAATGGCGGTTATACACGGACGGACTCCAAGCTATTTCAGTATGCCCCTGCATATAAGCCAGTGAACAGACTTGGTTCCGGCTCGAAACGGCATGGGGAAAGTCAGAATTTTACCCTGGAAAACATTGTCAAGTACCAACAAAATATTGGAAAGGATCATCATCTTGATTTGACACTGCTCTATGGTTTGTATGAATTCAAGAATGAGTTTTCCCAACTTTCCAGTCAGAACATTTTCAACGATGCGCTGGGATACAATGCTCTGGAGATTGGAGAGAACTTTAATATAGATGCAGGCGCGTCTGAAAATAAGCAAAACTCAGGTATGGCGAGGTTGGGGTACACTTTAAAGGGCAAGTATTTTGTGACCCTGAGCATGCGCAGGGATGGCTATTCGGCCTTCGGAGCCGGGAACAAGTTTGGTGTGTTTCCCGCCGCGGCATTGAGCTGGAATATGAGCGAAGAGGATTTCTTTAAGGGGATCAAAGAAATTAATTTTATGAAACTGCGGGCTTCATGGGGTAGAAATGGTAATCGGGGCGTGAGTGAATATTCTTCTTTAAGCCAGGTGAGCCAGGGAAACTACGTTTTCGGGGACGGAAGTCCTACTTCGGTTGGGTTGAGTACAAGCACACTGGCCAATCCGAATCTGGGGTGGGAGACAACCGAGAGTTTCAACATCGGCGCGGATGTAGAGGCGTTTTCGAATCGTATTGGGGCATCGGTTAATTTCTATCAAAGTAATACTTTTGACCTGCTTCTGGAGCAGACGATTCCAAACACCAACGGTTTTGAAAAGTTCCTGCGAAATATCGGAGAAACAAGTAACTATGGTCTGGAAATAGATCTGAAAACTGTAAATATCCGCAAAGGTGATTTCGAATGGAATACCCGCCTTGCGTATTCATTCAACAGGAATAAAATTGTGAAACTCACAGGTGTCGATTTGAACAGCGACGGCAGAGAGGATGATGATATTGCAAGCGGGTGGTTTATCGGGCAACCGCTAGGTTCTAATTTTAGCTACGTTTTTGACGGCATTTATCAGGTAGGGGACGACCTTAGCCTGATTCCTGGATCAATGCCAGGTGATATTAAATATAAAGATGTAAGTGGCCCCGATGGGGTGCCCGATGGGAAAATAACTCCGGACGACCGAGCAGTTGTCAGCAACAATCAGGCAAACTTTAACATGGGTATTACCAATATTCTCACTTACAAGGGATTTAGTTTATCGTTCATGTTAAATATCAGACAGGGCGGATACAGCTCGGTGGGCATGCTGAACCCTGGCAATAATTTTTATGATCAGATGAACTTTTTAGATGTGCCTTATTGGACTCCTGAAAACCCGATCAATGATTATGCACGGATCAATTACCGGAACCCGCTTGGTTATGGATTCTATCAGAGCAGAAGTTTTGTAAGACTTCAGGATGTTTCATTTTCATACAGCATCCCTGAGACGATCACGAAAAAAGCTAGGTTGGGCAGTGTGCAAATATATGTGAGCGGTAAAAATCTGGCCACCTGGACCAAATGGAAAGGCTGGGATCCAGAGTTCGGAGCTGGAGGAAGGTCCCCGGGAGACAATGGTCCCTTACTGAAAACCTATATCGCAGGTATTAATATCTCATTCTAATGCTTCGAAAAATGAAAAATATATTCAACCGTAGTTTACTAATAGTTTCCCTTTTATTCATCGGGTCGGCTTGCAGCGAGTCTTACCTTGATGAAGTGCCTCTGGATCGGTTTAGTCCGGAGAATCTGCTGACTAGTGCGGCAGGTTACGATGCGGCCGTCGTTTCCCTGTATGAAGGAGCGCGTAGGGAGCATATGATTGCATCCAACAATTTCGAATACATGACCGTTGGAACCGACCAAACCCAGTGGGGAAGGAACGATGCAAGGGGGAACAAGGATTATAGGCTGCTTAATTCCAGTCTGGACGCAACCATCTTCTACTGGGACTGGGCGTTTAAGGAAATGATCGTAAAGGCCAACCTCATACTTCAAAATATAGATGATCCTGCTCTGGAGATCTCAGAGGCGGAACGGAATAATATCAAGGGGCAGGCTTTATTTTTCCGGGGGTATACCTATAATTTTTTAGCCAATATTTATGGTGGCGTACCGCTGGTGAAGGAGCGGATTAAAGAACCCAAGTTTGATTTTGTACGCGATAGCCGCGCCGACGTTCTGGCCTTTGCTGCGGGAGACCTTGAACTGGCAAGCCAGCTTCTGCCCACTCAGGTGCCGGATGGCAGAATACCCAGGGCAGCAGCGTTTCATTTACTGAGCGAGGTTTACATTTCGCTGGGTATGGAGAAAAAGGATCCCAGCATGTATGACAAATCCATTGCTGCCGCGTCGAAGGTGATCAGCAAAGAGGCTGGTGACTATCAGATCATGACAGCGCGCTTCGGGAAAGCAGCCTCAAAACCCGGCGATGTGTTTTCCGATGTTTTTGCCGAGGGGCAGATCAACTGGTCACAGGGAAATAAAGAAGTGATGTGGGCATGGCAGTTCGAGAACTTTACCATTGGCGGTAGTTTTTCAGCGAGCTCGGCCAACACCAGCATCCGGTATTGGGGGCCGGAGTATGACAGGACCCAGTCGCCCAACGCCAAGCTTAATTTGCCGTCTGACAGTCTGGGAAGAGGAATTGGTGTGAATTCTCCCACCAACTACCTGAAATACGATATCTGGAAGATAGATTCAAAAGATATGCGAAACTCCAGCTATAATATTCAACGGGTATTTTATTATAACAATCCGGCGGACCCGGAATATTTTGGAAAACCAATTATTGCCAGGAAAGCAGCTAATGGAAAACTGGTTACCGTCAGAAATGACGGAACGCTTACAAATTTTGAACTGGATACGCTTCGTATGTACTATCCATATTACAGAAAAATTGATGGTACACCAGTCAGTAATAATATTCTGAGCGGAAACAGTGTGAAGGATTTTAGCCGGATGCGGGTTGCCGAAACGTATCTGTATCGTGCTGAGGCTTATTTTAGAAAAGGAGATCTGGCAAAAGCTGCCGAAGATCTTAATGTGGTAAGAAGCAGGGCAAAAGCAAAACTTATAACCGCCGCTGATGTTACGGAAGACTTTATACTCGATGAGCGCTCGAGAGAACTGGTCGTGGAAGAGCCCCGGTTAAGAACACTAATCAGGATGGGAAGACTGGTGGATAGAGTGAAGAAATACAACTCCCTGCCATCAGTAGCAAACGGTCCGTCATCGGGTGGGACGATTCAGGATTTCAACAGATATTGGCCCATTCCTCAAAAAGTGATAGATGCAAATACCGGAGCGACATTCGAACAAAATCCTGGTTATCCATGATGACCAAGGCCTTGGCGAAGAGTGGGCAGGCCGTGCGAAATCCTGGTGAATCTTTGAAATGTTAGTCAACTTACAAAATTTACAATTTAAAATACTCCGGCCTGCTTCTTATGATGTTTGCAGAAGGGGAGAGAGGGTGTCAATTTTTAAACAGGACATTTTAACAAAAAGATAATGAAACGGAGAAAATTTTTAAATCTTAGTATACCAACCTTTGGTGCTGCACTTGTGGGCGGCTCTCTGATAGGCAATCAGTCATATGCCGAAATAGCCAGACAGTTTTCTGAAACTAAGAATTCCGGTCCTTATGACCTGATTATCAATGGTGCCGGGCTGGCCGGCTATTTTGCTGCAACTGAGGCAATAAAAAAAGGGAAGAAAGTGCTGATTGTTGAAAAAAGAACCAGTCCGGGATATGATATCTGGGCCAAGGGGAAATTATGGATCGACAAAGAAGACCTTGATAAATGGAATCAGGAATTGATTGATGCCTTTTTGCCTAAGGAGGAACTTGCAGAGGTGGAAAACAAGCAGGGGCAGGGAATTGGCAACAGTCTGTTTGGTAATGACCTTCTTTTATTCAATGGTAGTATCAGGAAGGCATTATTGAAAAATATGCTGGAAAAAAAGGTGGATGTGTTGTTGATGACCGACGTTTGCGGCATATTAACCGCAGACAACCGGGTAAGCGGCGTGATGGTTGCTACCAAACAAGGAACTTTCAAAATAGACTGTAATCAGTTCATTGATGCCTCCGACCAGCTGTTGTTCAGCAGAGCTATTGCAGGGGAACAGACGAAATTTGAAAAAGCGGGCTTCGTTCTTGAAATTTCGGGTGCGTCAAATCCTGAAAGAAAGACAGTCACTGTATCATCCGAGTATGGAATACGCAACAACAGCGTGGAGTTTCATCCCGGCAAACGGTCCGTCGATCAGCTGTTTATCGCTTACGAATTTGATGTAAATTCATCCGATATCGATGACCTTGAGCACAAGGCAAGGAAAATAGCAGGTTTGCTGGGCAAGAGTCTGAAAGGGCTTGACAGTTCATTATCCAAAGCGGCTATTACTGAAACCGCCTTTGAAACTTCTTACACACTTGCCAATAAGCAAATACCGAAGGTGTCGCTGAAGGGCTATTATACGCTTTCTGGCGGCTCAGAGAAATTGTCAGGAAGAGAGGTGTCGGCAATTCAGAAATCCGCAGCTGACCTTATTGGCTCCATAAAATATAGCGGCGGTGTGTTGAAGGCAAAAACGTTGGTTCTCGCTGGCGCTCAAGTGCCTATGACGAGGGTTCAGGTTTCTGAGGATCTGGAGCCGGGATTAGCTATTCCCGTGCGGAGACTAAGCCTGAACTGGGCAAAAGAGATCAAAAAAGTACAGCAGTGTCAGGTTTTGGTCGCTGGCGGAGGAACAGCCGGAGCCCTGGCCGCCCAGGGCGCGATCCAGAAAGGAGCCGACACCATCGTAGTGGATTATTTTAATGATCTGGGAGGAACCAAGACCATGGGGGGCGTTATGGGCTATTATCATGGCTTCGTTGAAAATAAGTTTTTCAAACTGCAGAGTGCAGAGGCAGAGCGTGTCGCTTCAGAAGCGAACATGACCAAGAAAATGGGACGTAAGATTTACCATTTACAAGGCATTGTTGGTAAGGGTGGTAAGTTTGTTACCGGAGCATTGATTTGCGGAGCGATTACTGATCAGAACAAAGTCGAAGGGGCCGTGGTGTGCCGGAATGGGGTTTTGGAATTGCTAAAGGCACATGTTACCATTGACGCAACAGGCGATGGAGACCTGGCTGCCTTTGCAGGCGCTGAGTTTCAAATCGGCAACGAACGTCTCGGGGAAACTCAAAATTACAGCCAGTGGGATATTGCCGGTAAGGGCAAGCTCCCGTCTGTCCCCAATCGCGACTACGATATTATCGACAACACACAGATCGCGGAGCAGCAGCGTGGGCTTTTTATAAGTCATTACGAAGCACATCATTATAATTTTCATCCTTTTCTTACGGTTCGGGAATCGCGCCGGATCGTAGGTACGCATGTTCTTGATTTGATTGATTGTGCAGAGAACAGACATTTTGAGGATGTTATATCGTTGGCAAGCAGCGACTTTGACCCACACAATATTGCACCGTCTGAGTATTCGAAATGTGGGTTCCTTTTACCGCATTCCAATGATATTACCATTGAGGTTCCGTATCGTTGCCTGGTGCCTAAGAAGCTTGATGGTCTACTCCTTGCAGGGCGCGGTTTTAGCCAGACTCAGAATGCCCTGCAATTTACAAGGATGACGGCCGACCTGCTGGTATTGGGTTTTCTGACGGGACAAATTGCCGCAGACGTAGCCTGGAAGAAAGTACAACCCCGCCAGTATAATATATCCGAATTGCAGCGCGAATGGAGTAGTCTGGGCTATTTGCCTGAGGATGTTCTCAAAAGAACGGTTGGCGATCTGCGTGACAACAAGGAAGAAGTAAACCGCAGGATCGGTCAGCTTGCAGCTGGAGCACCCGAATATTTGTATGAGTGCAGCAGAATTCCGAAATCTACGGCCTTGCCTTTGCTTAAGGCAAAATTTGAATCAACCGATAGCAAAGAAGGCAAGCTATTGCTCGGAAAAGCGTTGGCCTGGTTTGGTGCTGATAATGGTGTGTCGCTTATTGTGAAGGAGCTTGAAGCATTGTTTGACCAGGAAACAGAAACAGGATATCCCAAAGGATACGTAGATGATTATGATTTTATAAGGGGGAGAAAAAAGAATATGCTGGAAGGGTTATTTTGGAAAATTAATCAGAATATAGCCTTGCTTGCCATGTCTGGTAGTTCACAGGGCACCGACCTCGTAAGTTCAATTCTGGAAAATACCCAGTCGGGTGGTGGAATGGTCAAGAGGTCTAGCGCTTACTACGACAATCGGATCGATCTTAAAATCGTGCCGTTCCACAATCGAATATTGGGGCTATGTTTTTATGCAGACCGGATTCCGGACGCAAAGCTGATCAGTGGTTTTGAGAAAATCTTGAAAGACAAAAACGTAGGAAACTTCCAAACCACCAAATACGAAAATGTACGTTGGAGGGTTTATGGTGGCAGCCTGGAGGTCAACATTGCAGCCGCTCTGGCGCGCTGCGGGGGTAAAACAGGGTACCAACTTTTGCATTCATATCTCGACGATATCCACTCCAATTTCAGGGACTTTGCAAGTCGCGAACTGGCAGAGGTGACCAGAAAGAACTACGGATTTGCTACCGATAAATGGGGGCAATATATCGCTGATCTAAAGTATCCTCAGGCGGTTACTCCGTTGGCTAAAGAAGTTCATCAAATTTAATTGTGATCAGATGGGCTTGTTATATGGCGCTATTTTGGGTTTGGTAGCTATGACAAGCCCATTTGTATCTTATCGAAGCCAGGGGCTTGTGGGGTTGACTTTCGAAAAGGAGCCAACAGTTTCCCATATCCTGGACGACGAGCAGGATTCAGTGGAAGTTAATGCGTTGGTTGATCAGTTTAGACGTCGATACTGGTATCGGTATGTTGACACAGAGGTATGTCTTACAGGTGAGTGTAACCGGATCGAAGTTGGGATTGTCTGGGATTTGTCAGGAGATTTCAAGGGGATTGAAATATATAAAGACCCTTTGACCAAAACGGACCATAGTGTTTTTAAGCCCGCCGATTATGCGAAACTGATTTCAATTCTGGAGAACGACTGGTCGGTGCTGCGGGAGTATTCGATGGAAGATTTAACGGAAGGTCCTGGCGATAAAGTGGACGGTACTTCCGGTGCTACAAAAAAGGAAATAAGTGAAGAATCCGTCGAGAACGCAGTATATACGACTTTTACACTCTGGCATTTGATACATCAGGGTGAAAAGGAGCAGTTAGCCATTCTTTCCTCCAAGATGCTCAGTCAGCCTTCTTTTCTGAAGGAAACCATTGCAGCCAATTCGGAAAATTATCAGCAGCTGATATTGAACCAATATGTGCTGGGAAATATAGCGGTCTCCTCGGATGTAAAAGGCCTGATAGCGCAAACACTTTCAGATCCTAAAAAGATCAGTTTGATTCAGTCTGCCCTTGAAGCGCTCTCGAAGACTTCCTTAGCCGATACCACCTTTCAGAATCACATTGGCCGGATTTATGCCACGGCCGATGTGAAACAAAAGGTAGCAATACTCTCCTCTTTGAAAGGCGACTACATCCTGTATCCATCGTTGTACGCACCGGTAGCGCAGAGTTTGGATATCAATAACGAATGGCTTGCCATTAAGGTCTTGTCCGTTCTGTCACACGCCGAATCGCAGTCCAAATATGTATTGGATCGGATCAAATTGCTGAAATCCAGTTCCAATGCTGCGCTTTTGGAGGCGATAGGAACAATCAGAAAGTAGTAATGCGGCAGCGTCTTTTTGAACTCAATACTAAAAATTGGGAGCACTTCATCACAGTTCTTAAGGAACAAATGAGTCATGGCAACTGACAGGATAAATTTTTAAGTTATAATCGCAAAGAATGAAAAGAATATCAATACGGACTTTGGCTATTGTTTACCTGATTCTAATTAGCAGTGGCTTTGGGTTTGCCGGTAAAGCCAGAAAATCGTTTATCGCCGATGTGGTGATTTATGGAAGCACCTCCCCGGCGATAATGTCGGCGGTACAACTGGCTAGAATGAAAAAGCATGTAATCATTGTTTGTCCCGAAATGCACATTGGGGGAATGTCATCGAGCGGTCTGAGTTTCACTGATGTAGGGAACAAAAATGTGGTCGGAGGTCTGTCGAGAGAGTTTTATCAACGAATATATTCGCATTACCAGAATAGTAAATCCTGGAACTGGCAGCGGAAAGACGAATTCGGTAATGTCGGGCAGGGCACGAAGGCAATGGACAGCGAAATAAAAGCGATGTGGGTTTTTGAACCTCATGTTGCGGAAAAGGTTTTTGAGGACTATATCAAAGAAAATAAGATAAAAATCGTTCGCAACAAATGGCTTGACAGGAAAGACGGTGTGGAGATGAAAGATGGCAAAATCGTTTCCATCACCATGCTTACAGGTGAACACTTCAAAGGGAAAATTTTCATAGATGCTACTTATGAAGGTGATTTAATGGCCGCGGCTGGTGTAAGTTATACAGTAGGCCGGGAGTCCAATAGTATGTATAACGAAAAATGGAATGGAAATCAGCCTAACATATTTCATCATGGACATAACTTTGGCACCCTAAACATCAGCCCCTATAGGATCCCCAATAATGCGGCCAGTGGCCTATTGCCGCGCATTTCCAGTGCCACACCTGGGAAGAAGGGGGAGGGAGACCATCGGATCCAGGCCTACTGCTTCAGAACCTGCCTTACAGATGTAAAGGAAAACCGTGTACCGTTTAAACGACCCGAAAATTATGATTCGACCCAATATGAATTGTTGGCCAGACTAGTTGAAAAAGGCTGGAGTACTCCCCTGGGCGCGGGCAATTTGCCGAACCGTAAAAAGGATGCAAATAATAAGGGCGCATTTAGTCATGACAATATTGGAATGAACTATGATTACCCGGAGGCATCGTACGAAGAAAGAAAAAGGATTTTAAAAGAGCACGAGACTTACCAAAAGGGTTTATTTTACTTTTATGCCACGGATACGCGGGTACCCGTAAAGGTCCGGGAAATATTCAATACATGGGGCTTGTCTAAAAATGAGTTTGTTGATAACGGAAATTGGCCGTATCAGATTTATGTTCGGGAAGCTAGGCGTATGATAGGCGAGTCTGTCATTACTGAAAATGAGGTTCAGGGGGAGGCTCCGGTTTTGCAACCAATTGGAATGGGTGCCTATGCGATAGATTCTCACAATACCCACAGGTATGTAACCCCAGAGGGATTTGTACAGAATGAAGGAGATATTGGTGTAGGTGTCAAAAAACCCTATCAGATTTCACTGGGAGTTATCTTGCCAAAGAGGCAGCAGTGTAGTAATCTAATTGTTTCAGCAGCACTTTCAAGTTCGCACAGTGCGTTTGGATCTGTTCGAATGGAACCTGTATTCATGATTTTGGGGCAGAGTGCAGGAACATTGGCTGGCATGGCCTTAGACCGTAAAATGGGATTACACGAAGTGCCTTACAGTGATCTCAGAAAAAGGTTACAAGACGACAAACAGATTTTGGAATAGTAGTGGGTGCTAGCCTTTTAGTTGGTGATTCCCAATGAGAAAAGAAATCGGCGTGAAACTCTGTACGGGGAGACCGCAAGGGCAGTCAACATGATGTAGTGAGAGAATATTTACCTCTACTTAAAAACATGCATTAACGAAGGAATCGAAGGGTTATACGACCTTCCAGGGCGTGGCAGGAAATCAAATTTGTCACAATCTGACCTTGAAGATATTCGACATGTTGTCTTGAATTGCGGCCCCGATGAGTTTGGTTATTCCCAAAAGCGTTGGTCTGGCCCACTATTGCTTGAATGGATTAATAAGAAATACAACACGCAATATAAAAACTCCCAGATTTATAAGCTTTTGGAAAGAATTGAAGTAGAATTCAAAAGCCAGGTTGGCTATGTGTCAAAATAATTGTGTAATTTTTACTTACGTTTTATCATCAAAAGTGACGAAGAGCCCAACTTCTCCGAAATACCCATCCTTGTTACTTCCTGCTTAAAATCAGCGTCATAACTCTTTCGGCTCTTGCCCCCTTTTTGAACTCCCATTTCGCATCATGTTGTGCAAAAATGTGTGCCGCTTTTTGAAGCCACCTCAATGCTGATAAATTTCCAGAAGCACGTCAGCAGAAATACCTTGCTCCTTATGAAACTGATTAATTGTCTCCATCAAGATATTGAACAGCACCTCTAGCTCAACTAATAACTCAGGAAGAGAATAACCTCGCTGCCACCGGTGAAGCCCATGTTCCTGTGCCACAATGACCACCTCTGATTCCTCTGGCAATTTTGCCAGTCTTTGATTCAATATATTTAAAATTGCGGGCACCTGGTCATTGAATTCTTCTCTGGAAAAACTGGTTTTACTTAACATAGCCAGGTTTTCGGCACATGTTGAACGCCATTTATTTAGGATACTTTCCCGCTGCATGTGTAAATGCCGGAGAATATCACTCATTTCATTTTCCGTTTTGAAAGGTGCCTTTGCCATAGTACTTGTTTATATATATATGCAGCTTTGCCCTTCCTCATTAATAGTGTGCCAAATTTCTGCCCCGATAAAGTTCTTTGGCCACCTGGAATTCATTCATGTTCAGAGCTAACTCTACCCAAAAGCTCTTAGTTTATATGTAAGCATCCGATGAACCACATATTTCTTAGCTAAAATGCGATTTTTACTTTTGACTGAAAAAACAACGAGAATGGATCTGTCAAAAGTAATCAAGCGGTCGCTGCTACGAAATATGCACTTGATAGGTTGGATACAGTTCGGTACTCCATTCATCAATTTAAATGGAAGCCGCCAGGAATTCCCCTGCGACTTTCATATTTCCCTGAAAAACACTTTGAAGTGCGGTATAACAGACATTAATAGTAGTTGGATAACCACGCAAAAGTTATCTCGCCTAAACCAGAGATTAGTCAGATGACTATTGTTCATTTTGCTGCTAATCACGTCTGAGCGATCTCACAAGATACATTAAGGCGGCTTTTTTGCTTTCTAATTGCAATCCAGATGTTTCATACTAAAAAAATCAATATGAACCGGCTTGACTGGTGTATCCGGCATAAAGCCTTTAAGCGCAAAAACACCCGCATACTTAGGCACGAAGTCTATTTCCTTTTCCAATATTTCCTTCAAAGCGAAAAGACTTGGAGACCCGGAAGCATGCAGCAATCTGAAACGGGAGCCGGTTTTCTCAATCCTTAACGCTGATTTGGCCAGATTTTGCCGGATGATTTGTTGGTTGGCGGGCTGATTTGTGAAAAGTGTCATGTGGGCGAGCTCCTCCGGCTTGCGTACAGGGTCGCCGTCATCGTAAACAGCCTGGATTATGATTTCCCCTGGCTTGACATATCCCCCGAAAAAATCATTATAAGCCAGGCTTAATCTCAGATTTCTACTGTTTGGCAGCGTGTCTTCCATGAGCAGAATTCCCGCCTGCTGCCAATTATGTTCAGGGATAAAACCTGTAAAAAGTACTTCTGTGCTAAAACATTCGGACTTCGTTTTTCGAAACAGATAATTATTGATATGTGCTTTTTGATTGCCGGAGATATAATTATCACCTTCTTGCGTAAATAGGGTTAAATGTCCGGGTTTTACATTCCTTTTAGCCCAATAAAACGATTCCCGGTCTCGTAAAATCCACCCATTTACTATAAGTGAATCCTCATTCAACTGGTTAAAATCTTCATAAAAATCCCTTGTCCCCTGAAAAAAAAAGATAAAAGTAAAGATTGCTATCATGGTCAGGACCAACAATGAAATCAGAATTACTTTCAGCGCAGTTGGCTCAGCCACAGATTTTTTAATCGTCTGAACGCCGCGTAAGGTGCGATAATTTTCGAGAGAAGCAAACCAAAATGGATAGTGTGATTCATTCTTTTTTCTAAGGATTTCATCCGTCTTGGGCGCCTCGCCTACGAAGCGGGCAAGGGTATCCAATGTGGCCAGGGACGGATTTTCCTGCTTAGAGCTTCCCGATTCGAAAATGTATAAAGAATAGTTTTTAATGCTTTTCCAGCCAACGATCAATCCCGTCTGCTCATGAATGGCATTGGAAAAATGTTTACTTTCTGCTTCGCTGAGTTGCATTGAGGGAGTAGTACCAAAACATTTGCTAAATGCTTTGATGTACAAATCGACGAATGCCTGCTCCTCAATACTGTTCATATAAACCTTTCAAATCATTCGGAATTCATGTTTCTGCAATCTTTACGCCAGGATTACGGCGTTTCAAATGTCATGAGAAGACATTTGGCGTATCAATTTTCCATGAAGGCCCGGCAAAAATATGAAACGTTTTTCTTTAATTTTTCTCTGTCTTTGGAGCATTGCATCAAATGCCCAGGACATTCAACTGCATTACGACTTGAGGCATTCGGTCGACCCCAAATTGAACCGGAGGAATTTTCCAATAATCTGTTTTCAGTATTTCAAAAACGTTGATACTGTTTCGACCGGGTCATTTCTTTTTAAAGCTCAGTCTTTTCTGAACGGCGATCAAGATAATATGGGCGAGGTTTTTGTCCAGGTGTCTCAAACTATCAAATTCTGGAAGCCAAAGGTCTATCTCGCACTGCAGTACTCAGGTGGGCTGGGAGTTGCTTCGCCTTCATTTGGCTATCACATTGGCAATCGTTTTGGCATCGGGGTTAGCTATCCATTTGTTTGGAAAAAAGCGTTTTTCAATGCTGCCGCATCGTATCGCTTTAATCCGGTCAGAACTGCTACACATGATGCACAGGCCACCTTTTACTTTGGTCGGGGTCTATTGAATTACCGGATTTTTATTGAAGGGAGCTTCACCGCTTTCACAGATAACCGTAATCCTGGAATTTCAAATCCCACTTCGAAAGGTAAAAAGTTTGCTTTTTTTGGCGATCCACAGATTTGGCTTAAAGTTAAGAAGGGTTTTTCAGTTGGTTCGAGGATTAGTATTTACTACAATTTGCTAGGAAGTCCGTTTGCATTCCAGGCATATCCGACGATTGGAAGCAAATATAACTTTTAGCTTGTAATGAAACGGAGGCATTTAAGCAAAAGGGGTTTCCAGTGGTATTCCTAACCAGCCACTGCCTTTCATGGCTATTGGTACGTATCCGGCCTATCAACTACATATTTGTTAACTGCTGAACTTTGTTAAAGTTTTGCGGGTACAGGTCGCTGATGTTTTTATGGTTGATCGTCGAGATGTTTAGCAGGGTATTTTTTAGCCAATTGTAGGGATTGACATTGTGTTTTTTGCAGATAGCAAAGAAGGAGTAGATCATGGCAGCCCGCTGTGCTGCTTCATGGGAGCCAGCGAATAACACCGTGCATTACGCTGATTTTACCTTACAGATTTAATTAAGATTTACACCATTTTGTAGACGAGTCGATTTTGTAATATTCCAGTTTCCTTTCTTTTTGTGGTTCTCCATTTTTTTAGCATCGGCCCGTTACACTCATGCGCTTGGTTGGGTGTTAGATAATTGCAGCTGGCATGAGGCCTTTTCTGATTGTAAGTATCCATCCGACGAACCCACATTGTGTAGATTGGCTCTCTGCCAGGTAGATTAACCGTTCTGATTCCTGTACTCAATCCAGTTATTTGGAAGCAGCTGGTAAAGATCTTTTTGTTTGTGTGACTGGATTCTTTCGAAGACATCTTTGAGCCACTCCTGTTCATCAACGCCATTTTTCTTGCATGTCGCCATAAAGGAATACATAGCAGCTGCCATTTCTGCCGCCTGGTGAGAGCCGGCGAACAAAAACGCTTTTCGTCCAATTGCAAGGGGCCTGATTACGTTCTCGGCGAGATTATTATCAATCTCAATTTGCCCGTGAAGTGCGTAGGCACTTAGTCCTTCCCAGCGTGGTAAGGTGTAGGCTATGGCTTGACCGAGCGGACTTTTAGGAATTACCAGCGGGAGCTGCTCTATCATCCACTCCTTTAATTCCAAAAGAACTGGAACTGACTTTTCCTGTCTTAATTTTGTTTTCTCTTCCCAATCCAGCTTTTCTTCACGCATTTGCTGCTCTAGAGCATAGAGTATTTGCATGCGTTCAAGCACGTAAGTTGATCTTTCCTTATCGTATTTAAGAGCATCTACAAATTTTCTGCGAGAATGAGCCATACAGTAAACCAGAAGAATATCCGGATGGTTACCAAAAAGCTTTTCGTACACTGAATAACCGTCGACTTGAAGTATGCCAGCATATCCTTCCAGCATTTGTTTAGGGCCGCTTTGGTCGCGGCCTTTCCGGTAGTCAAACAGCGTCAGCTTATCGCAGGTTGCATTATATATCCATACATAGCCTTGATGGACCCCATTTTTATGGTCTCTATCAAGCACTTTCAACGGTGTCTCATCCAACTGTAAATACTTTTGATTCAGAACCAGAAGTTTTAAAAGCTCCCATAACGGAGCCAGATGCTGCCACCCTTTCATAATCCAGTCAGAAGCTGTGGAAGCTGGAACATTTACCCCTAACCGTCTGTATTTGTCTATCTGCCGGTGAAGGGGAAGACCAAAAACGTATTTGTCGACAACCGTTTGGGCGATAACCGCTTCGGAAGGGATGCCCTTTTCGATTACACGGTCCGGAAGTGATGCTGTTATAATACCCTCGCCATTAGCACGGGCATATTTATAACGGATATATCGCTTGACGTAAAATTCGGCTGGAATCAGATCCAACACTTCTGTGACCTCTTCTCCGATTATAGTGCAGCCAGTAACATCTTCGGTAGGTTCAATAATGATGATTGCACGGCGTAGGTTCTCAGGAAGTATCATTCTTCCAGTGCCCTTGTCACGTTTTTTTGCAGGAGTTTTTTCCTTTACAACGTCTGCGACTCGCTGTGAAAGTTCTTCTTGTTGCTGCTGGTCGGTTCCCAGTTCAAAGAGATCGATCTGGTTTACATCCGTGTGGACACTGGCCAATTTCTCATTCTTTTTGCCGAATATATACCGCTTGTATTTATCAAGCTCAAAGTTCAGGGACTGGATCTGCTCATCCTTCTCAGCGACTACTTTTTGATGTGCAGCAATTGCTTGTTCATAGAGCAATTTATAGTCCGTCGCTGTATCTTCCATACCCGAAGATACGGCTTAAAATAAGCCTATACAAGCTATTTAGGCACTTTTTGTACGAATCTTCCGTCTTATTTTGTGTGCTGATAACGTTTTCTGAGGCGGACAGAATCCAGCATTACGCCCTGTAAAAGAAGTGTCAGTTGCTGGCTAGTAATGGCTATATCTTCTGATTTTGGCCATTCAAAAGTGCCTTGTTCCAGCTTTTTGACATACATCGCAAACCCGTCGCGGTCCCACTGCAAGAGCCGGATTTGATTAAGTCGTTTACCTAAGAAAACGAAAACATCGCCGCTCGATGGATCAAAGCCTAATTCATTGCGGACCAGGCCAGCGAGTGAGTAAATTCCAAAACGCATGTCTGTTGCGCTCCGGTACAGGAAGTACCGGCAACTAGTAGATAAGGCCAGCATATTAAAGAATGAGCTTCCTGATAAATGATGCGTCAAGAGAACCGAAGAACTCTATACGCGCTCCGGATGGAAAAGTGATTGCTGCCAGCGCCTGTTGGTCTTGACCCAGTAACTCCGGTTGCGGAACTGATATCTGACTGAACCCACGGGCTGGTGCCGCCGTGGCCACATTCTTGACGCGGAATTTTTTAACCCAGTAATTGAATTTATGGTACCCCATATCATTCCGATTGCAAAAAGCCTGTTTGCTTATCCCTTGTGTCTGCCACTGATCGTACAGATCACGCATTTTTTCTGCCTCATTTTTCATGAAACAAGATTACGAACTACATCCATCTATTAAAATATGGTTCTATCGGACGCATACGTTTATATTGGAAAGCACTCTTACACGTATTATGTAACCGCTGTTGCCCGACTAAAAATTCGGTGGTTAAAATGAAAAATAGGGTGGAGTAACAAATGCCAGCTTAGGGCTTATCAACACTTATTTAAGTTTAATATACTCTAGATCGTATACCTTAAACTGTACATAGTGACCAAGTGTACGAGACAGCGAAAACCTGCTGGGGGACGAGTAAGTGGCAGAGGTAATTATGGCAATCGCTACTATTAACGCGTGGAATGCTATCAATCCACAAATGCAGCCTGCGGCATAATCTCCGTTTTCTCTATTCGCTTTGCAGCCATTGTACATATGGGATGGGGACAGGTAGCACACCCGAACACAACCAACCTGATGAAAGCCTGCGCAAGCAAGCCTACTATACCCGACAAACTGGCAAATTTTATCAGTTTTAATATCCCGATACTATTTAGCTTACAATCCCTGTGGCCGGGAACAGGAATTGCTGCAAAAACGAAGGCAAAATGAAAGGCGCTTCTGGTTTTTGAACTCCATTGTTATTTTTGCCGCTTAAAGTGCCCTAAGGGCCTATTCGGTACTTAGTACAATGCAACCATGAAGCTTAAAGAACAAGTAAAATTCATTGCCTCGGAAAAAACCCTGTTTTTCCCAACGCTTAAGAAAAGAGTGGATGCCTACTTTATAGAGAACAACCTTTCTAAACATGCCAACCATGGAATGGTAATAAAGACAGTAGTGCTGCTGGCCGTCTATGTTCTCCCATTTATTTTCCTGCTAGCCTGTCAACCCCCGTACTGGACTAGTATGTCCATGTGGATCATTATGGGGCTAGGCATATCTGGCATCGGGATGAGCATCATGCACGATGCCAATCACGGTGCTTATTCAAGTAATTCTGCGGTTAATCTATGCCTGGGTTACTCCATTTATCTGGCCGGGGCCGGTGTGTTGAACTGGAAGTTACAGCATAACGTGCTCCACCATACCTACACGAATATTGTACCTTTGGACGAGGATATCCGTGACCGCGGCATTGTTAAGCTCTCGCCCCACGCGAAGCCAAAGAAGGTTCATCGATTTCAATGGGTATATGCTTTCTTTGTCTACGGGATATTGACTTTGTACTGGGTATTGCTGAAGGATTTCATTCAGTTGGTTTCCTACACCGGCAACGGTGTCAATAAGCAAACCAGAAAGCAGAATACCATCACGCTTCTGAGCCTCATTGCAATGAAAGCGATTTACCTTGCCGTTTTCTTTGTTTTGCCAGTAGTGGTGTTTTCTATGCCGTTCAAAGAGATCCTTGCCGGCTTTCTGCTGATGCATTTTACTGCCGGACTAGTGTTAACCATTATTTTCCAATTGGCCCATACGGTCGAAGGGACAGTCCACCCCAAGCTGGACGAAACAGGTATCATTCCAAAAGATTGGGCAATCCACCAGCTGGAAACAACGGTTAATTTCTCGCCAGACAATAAGTGGCTGTCTTGGTATGTTGGGGGGCTAAACTATCAGATCGAGCACCACTTGTTTCCCAAAATCTGTCACGTGCATTATCCCCAAATCGCACCTATCGTAAAACAAACCGCTGAAGAGTTCGGGTTGGTCTACCGCCAGCACCCAACCTTTTGGAGGGCGCTGCAATCACACGTGTCAGCCTTAAAGCGCTTTGGGATAATGTCTGATCTAAATGATGGGATAGGTTAATGAAAGAGAGAATATGACCTTAGAAAGCAGGTTTTGATCACTTTATATCAGTTTAGTCTTTAAAATGACGCAACGCGTAGTTATAAAATTGCCTGCAACATTCCCAGAGGCATAATTATTTTGCCTTGTCAGCAAACGGAATATTTTATGAACAAGGATGGCGTGATAATTATCATTGAGGATGATCCTGATGATCAATTTGTTTTCGAAGAAGCTTTTGTCAAATTGGGATATTCCAACAAAAGGATGTATTTCATTGATGGAGAGCTGGCTTTGGATTACCTTTATTCGAGTGGGGTGAGTCCATTTATTATTTTATCCGACATTAACTTACCAAAACTAAATGGTCTTGAACTTCGAAAGAAGCTTCACACAGATACAGAATTGAGCCTGAAATGCATACCTTATATATTTTTCACTACGGCCCTTAACGAGCAAGCCGTCATTGAGGCTTACAGCAACTCTGCACAAGGTTTTTTTGTAAAGCCTGCTGACTTTATTGAAATTAAGGAAACGCTCGCGCTCATTATAGGATATTGGAAAAAGTGCGCAGCACCTAATAATTTCATGTAGATCCATTACAAATGGACGGTTTCCCACAAATAATTAGAAACTAGTAACAAACAAAAAAATCCTCCCGAAATAGGAGGATTTTCCAATGCTAGCAAATATAAATGGTCAGATTACTGATACATTGACTGCATTCAGCCCTTTTCTGCCATCTTCAACTTCGTAAGATACACTGTCATTTTGTTGGATATCATCAACCAGGCCAGATACATGTACAAAAAGATCTGCACCATCATGTTCCGGAGCGATGAAACCAAAACCTTTGGCATCATTAAAAAACTTAACTGTTCCCTTATTCATAACTATTTTAAAATATTACACAATATGTAATACAAAATTTGGGATTTCTATACAAAAACTGGTCAATTTAAAATAATATTTTATAGCAGATATTTCCTTATAATGGATAATTTATTAGGTAATCTCTCAGTGCATGACTTGTTTGGCGTTGAGCAATGCCTACAAAAGCTCAGCCCCGCGCAACTAGGGCGTTTAAATACACTCGTACAAACCCACCCGATCTTGACTGAGGGCGACTTTTATCTACGGCCAACTTCTCAAAATGGACTGGACTTCGCTTTGCCGGTGCCCAGTGGGGAAATGGCCCATAACGTTGTAGCTTGGTCACGGATCTCCGATGGGCAGGAAGTCCTCTGTGCGGTAAATACAAATCAGAAAAATCCTTCCGTACTTTATGTAACCGTTGACAATGCTTTGCATGTGGTGAATTCGACCATGAGGTGCCTGTATGCCTCGGATTTGAGCCCGGCCGAATTAAATGTTGAAGTACGAAATGGAAAGTCGATCCGGTTATCGATACCACCGCATGCACTGGTAATATTTGGATAGGAGATTTTGTAGTGATTGAAGTAAGACAGGTATCAGTATTATTTTGTTGTATTTATCCTGTGAGCTTTTTAAACCGTCAATCATTATTCCCTTGTGTTTATATATAAACCTCAGAATTGGTTTATACAATTTTAACAAAGATCTTTGCGCAGGCAGGTCCATTCTAACTGCCTTGTTCATGATATCAACGTTTTGTAATGTTTGTGCAAAAACAGTACTAGGTTGCGTCTGGATACTAGCTTTGCCATGTCAAATGTATCCTTGAGCTCACCAGGCCTTAGCTGTGAGTGCACTAGGCAATGTTTAGGCAACGGCAGACCATTCGCTGCTACTCGGATTTTTGTAGATGGGGCAAATGATAACGTTTTAGGAAATCGTTTTTTGAATCTTTGTAGGTAGTCACCGCACCTATCAGGTGAAGGAGTTTAATGTAGTACCATGCAAGGTCGACCTGATAGGGTTTAAATCCGCTACGGGCACTTTTGGGATATAAATGATGGTTATTGTGCCATTCACCGGCGACAATCCCGGGCCATACCTGGTTGATAGAATTGTCATTGGTGTTGAAATCAACGCCCGCCACCTGCACATTTTTGCCCTTGCCGTGACCTTCATAATTGAATGTACGCACACCCACAGCCCAGAAGCCGGCGGCGCCGAACATACAACAGGCCAGTGCATAGCCGCCGATCAGGTAAAACGCCAGATACCAGAAAGACCAGTTGAGCACCCAGGCTTGCAGCGCGGCGGCAGGATTTACATACGATCCCCATTTGAGGTACTGTTTGTATGTATTTGCTTTCACGCCAGTATGTTTCATCAGCAAAACTACCCGGTTGTAGTCGCTCTCACTAAGATCCTTTGCGATCGGCTGATGGTTGACATCGGCAAGGAAGCAGTACAGGAAACCCGCCTTGGCATTGTAAGGGTCACCAGGCTGGTCGGACTTTGCATGATGTACATGGTGGGAGATGACATATATTTCCTCAGGTATCATGCTGATGGTCAGGTTCTGGGTGATTAACCGCCAAAAGCTATTTTTGAACTTATATGCCCGGTGCGTACAATACCTGTGATGCCAGATCGTCCCGTGGGTTCCCATGACGATCATGCTATATACAAATGCTGCTGCGAGCAAAGGCCAGGTAAAGAATTTGAAAATGAACAAGCCTAAGAACGGTACCATAGCCAAAACTTTCGCCCAGCTCATCAGCGGCAGCCAGTTTCTGATGTCTCTGAATACATTAAGCCTACTGAAAAACTCTCGAAGGATCTGGCTGTGAGTTGGGACGACCAGCTCACCGTTATTTTTCTTCCATCCATAGGAAGGGGCTTGCAGTACGTAATCAATGAATGCCATCAGCTGTGTTAGATAGTCGTTTCTAGGTTTTTACTTAAAAAAGTGCGAAAATAATCTGTGTTCCTTTTCCACTCAAGTGTTTGGCAATTGTTTACCGTGATTTTTGCGGCATCATACCGAAGTACCACGACTTTTTATATACCAACCTTCATTCCAGTTGCTTCCATAAAACCAGTTCGGGAAACAATGTTCTCACATAATAGCAACGATCGATGCTGAATTTGCCGGAAGTAGAACGGTCGGCACGCTGGAAAAAAAACAATACCAGGGAATGAGAGCGGATGGGAGTGCGGCTGTGCAGGTGCCCGGGATGGTGAGAGGCAAGGAAGGTGTAATGACCTGACAATTCAGGCAAAAAAATCCTCCCATTGGGAGGATTGAGCATTTGCTTGATATGGTCGATCAGATAATGCTTACATTAACTGCGTTCAGTCCTTTTCTACCGTTTTCAACTTTGTAGGACCCACTGTCATTTTCACGGATATCATCATTGAGCCGGATGTGTGTACAAAAATATCATCGCCACCATGTTCGGGAGCAATGAAACCAAAACCTTTGGTGCCATTAAAAAACTTAACTGTTCCTTTGTTCATAACTTTTTCTTAAAATAATCTACAAGTATAGAATAAATTCGAAAAATGCCATTTTATGGCAGAAAGTTAGAATATTATTTTATTGATGATGCATTTGATGGAAACAAAGTTATTGGATGCAATGACTGAGTACTGGATAAAGTGCGCAACTCTCAATAATTTTAAACTACTGTTCGCGTAAGCACATACGGAAGAAAACAGTGATTTAACTGTGCGGGCCGAGCGTATTATCAGTTGACTTTGAGATTTATTCTTCCTTGCCAATTACTTAGATCAACGAGTGATAGATTCTATCTATCAATGCAAGCCGTTAATTTATCCCGTGGTTTAAACAAAATATGAGTGATGGCTAATTTTGTTAATTTAAGCGATTACAAAGCGTATTTTAGGACAGTTTCAGCACTAAGCAACACGTTAAATCGTACTTGATCAGGGATGACTTAGGTGGCTCCGAAAAGCGGCACACATTTCTGCATAACATGATGCAAAATGAAAGACCCAAAATCGGTAAAAACTCGTAGGAGCTACGATGCTGATTTCAAGCAGGAAGTGACGAGAATGCTGGCATCCGGCAGAAGCGCTAAGGAAATCTCGGAGGCATTTGGAATTGCCGAGAATGTTCTCTATCGTTGGAGAAGGATGGCAACAAAAAAGACGAAATCGAATAGCGGAGTGAATAGCAACGATAAAGCAGCGAAACTAGCTGCGGAAGTTGCTAAACTACGAGCGGAAAATGAACGGCTTAAAACCGACCGCGAAATCTTAAAAAAAGCCCGCCGGGCGGCCCCGTTAGGTCTTTTGAGCCAGTCCGACTCAGGGACGTCTATGAGTTAATATACTCGTTTTCTCGGACGCAAAAGATCAATTATCGGTGCTCACTTTTTGAAGTCACGGGGCCGCCCGGCGGCCGGACGGCTTATTATCGTTATCAGCGGGGGAAAAGCCATAATGCGGACAAAAAATATAACCGTCCAAAGCATGAGATCCGGATTGAGTTTATCCGGAATTTTAAGCGATACGGTAAAGCAATGCCCTGTTGGCTGGCGCCAGGAGTGTTGCCTTGGGGGTTGTTTTGTATAGCTCGCGAAAAGCCGCCTTGGTCGGTGCAAATACGGTTAACCCACTGGTAGCCGAAGAAAGTGCTGTGGCAACGGCTGGGTCTGCTGCGAGCACCAGCGAGGCAACCTCAGTAAAGTTTGTATCCGCCTGGGCGATTACGACCAACTTTTGTGGAAGTTCAAATTGCTATTGCGTCAGATCAGAGATGAATTTTGGAACTGCCGGCTCGCCTTTGAAGAATGCCACTTTCTTACCTTTGGTAATTGCCCAGCGGTGGATCCAGGAGATACCTCTCTTTCCGATATATTGATCCTCCGTGAGGTAACAAGGATCTTCCAGCGCTTTTTGAAGTGTGACAAACTGATAGCCATCCTCTTTTAGTCTGGAAAGAAACAGGCTAAGTGCTTTGCTATTGAGCAAGTTGGCATGCATGAGCAGAATGTGTGGAATGGGTCGATGGAACAGCGAGTCGGCCTGGGATTCATAGTAATGGACATAATCCATCATATAGTTGACATATGTCTTCGATATCGAATCGGCCAGGGGCTGGTTTTTGCTGCCCATCGCCTTGTCAAAGGCAGCAGCAAAAAGGTATTCGTCGTTATCGACCGTTACGGGTGCCTGGATGTATTTGTGTTTGGCCAGTATTATTTCTAGCGAATCCCGTTTCCCAGCTGTATTTCCTCTGTGTAGATAGGGGTGCCGGAAATATTTGAGTTCGGCACCTTCTCTGTCGAGAAAACCTCGAAGCAGTGTATCGGCACCGAGCACATCCGCTTCATAGGCGGCTGCCGAAATATCGTTGATGCCTAAGTGTCCAAAAGTGTGGTTACCGAGTGAATGGCCGGCTTTCAGCCATTTCCTTAGCAAACCGTATTGGGCGGGAATAATTTTTCCGTCTTTGACAAGTTTCTCTCCGATGACATAACCCGTCGCCTGGACTTTATATTGTTTCAAATGACCTAACAACTGATCTGTCAGTTCCGATCTCAACGCGTCGGTATTCATGGTACTGCTAACCGTTGGCAAGTCGTCAATGGTGATGGCAATTTGTTTTTGAGCGAAGACTTGTTTTGCCAAAGATTGAAGAATAATTAGTAGCAGCAGTCTATGCAATTTCATGAGGAGCTCGACTTTATTAATTAAAATTATCCTAGATATGTTCTCTTGATGCGAAGAAAAACGGTTTGGATTACCTCTGGGTCCAGTTCGCTCAATAGCACGAGTGTACCTTACTCCTATCAATCTTCGCAGCACAGCATCGCGTCTCACTTCAAGTTTTTTCGTCCTTGGGGTTATTCGCCTGCCCCTTTAATATCCAATAGCATTTGACGAACGAGGCAAGGCCGGCAGACGGAGGGTAGCTTTCAAGATTCACTTGTACAGATATTATAAGACATCAAAATATAGTGCATTTTTGTTCTAGATGCCGAAGGTAGATATAGATTTTATCTATTGTATATATTGAAGATTTTAAACGGTGGTGGCAGTTGCAGAACTATCCTACAAATTGAATCTGAGGAATTTTAATATCTGACTTGTGAGATTCTCAAAATTTCAAGGTAAAAGCAATCGAGGGCTTCAAAAATGCGCCGGTTAGTGACCCATGGTCTCCATTGCTGCTCCATTTGTCAATTTCCTTTTGAATGTTTTAAGGTACTTTTTGAGGTTGAAGCAGGTCACTGCCATTAGCATCACCTTATGTGCTGCGGCTTTTCCTAAGACATTGATTTTGCTTAATCCGTAATGATGGATCAGGCTTCCAAACACCGGTTCTACCTACTTTGCCGGACTTGTTTCTTCCGTTTCCCTCGCCTGCTGAATTGTCTTTCATAGGCTCGGTGATAATAATCTTCGTAAGCTGTCGTAAATATTCTTTTAAATAGAGACTTAGGTGTGCAGGATTCTTTTAGAACACAGGGAATGCAATCCTTTTTTGAAGCCCGGTAGTTTTTGATCAGCTTCCCGTCAGATGTTAGATCGAAGCCTTTAAAAGGAATTGTCTTCCCCATGGTACACGTAAAAACATCTTCTTTCCTGTTATAGGTAACCCATTCTCTTTCTGGTTTATACTTGCCAAAAACAGGGATCCAGGGTGTGACATTTCTCAGTTCCAGGAACTCGTAATTGAAACCATTCGAGTATCCTGCATCTGCTAGGAGCTCTGTCATGCAAAGCTCATTTGCTTTCAGTCGGCTTTGAACTTGTAGAGTCATTGCTGGCAGATACTGACTGTCTCTTCCATCTGCAAAGTCGGCTTGTATATGGCTGATTACGCCCTGACCTGTATCTACTGCCATGCTGCAGTGATAATTAAGTTTTCTTGCCTTGCCAGGCTTTACCGAAATACGAGCATCCGGATCATGCCGATTATAATGCGTTTTATTGCTGAACAACTGTGCTTTTTCATGAGAAGCGCCGCTGGCTCCGACCGGATTTTTACGCAGTTTATCATGAATATGTTTAACACGCTTCAAATGATGCTGCGGAGCAGTGATCAACCCCACCGTGGAAGTTACAGCAGTGCTTGTTTGATTTTGGTTTTCGGCGTCTACGGCGTCAAAGTGCCTTTCAATAGACTGAAAAGGTCTTTTCAGTTCAAGGCTTTCCATTGAAGCATTCGCCTTAATGGGAGCCGAACCCATGGCCTGGGTATGTCCACTGACCATACCCTTATCAACACATAAAGAAAATATCTTATTGAACAGAGACTCAAAAACGGTAGCTGGATATAATTGTCTGGTCCGACTGATGGTCGAATGCCCGGGTAATTGCTCGTCAATATCATAGCCCAAAAAGTAAAGAATGTCCATGCGCATCAAGCATTGATCTAACAATTTGCGGTCAGACGTTATATTTTCCAGGTAACCGACCAGCATAAGCTTAAACCGGGTCGCCGGGTGAAATACCACTGGGTCAATCGATGGGTTTCCGTTGCGACCATACAGGTCTCGGGTATCTCTGTATATGGATTGTAGATCCAAAGTCTCTCTGAGGCTCCTATAAAAATTATCCTTCGAGATCCACTCGGATAATTGGAAGCTCATAAACAACTTTTCGGAGTAATTTTTTCTTCCTTGCGTTCCTGAAGTTACAAAAATCAAGGCAGTTATGGAAAGGATTTAGGCTGTTTTTCATTGAGTTCTGCAACAGCCACGGTGGTATTTCTGAAATTCTATCAGCATGTCAGATTTCAGCAATTTGCTTGGAATAGAGGCTGATGCATGGCCTTTTGGTACATTAATTACGAATGGCAGCCACCTTTAAATGTAATTGCTGACATTGACCCGTCCCGGAAAGTGTTCCCACAGCCAGGCTAATACTCAAAGGAGGGAAGGATAGGGAAAGCACTGCTTACCAGTAGCATTTTCGACCAGTATAATAGCTGGCTTCCAATTACGTGACGCCTACCCAACTAGCCAGCAAATCTTTGGTCAATATGACGTAACTTGCGCGCTATGGGTAATCTACCCTCTCATCTGGAAAAGCCAAGGAACGTGTACTTAGTCGATGACGACCTAGACGATCGATTTCTGGTTTACCAGGCCCTGATGCAGGTAGTCCCCAAAGTCAATGTTGTAGAAGCGATGGATGGGCAGCATTTCTTTGAGATACTCGAAGAAGGTTAATTAGCCCTTCCTTCCTTGATCATACTGGATGTTAACATGCCGCGAATGAATGAATTAGAAACCCTGACGCAGATTAGGTCCACCGCTTTGCTTTCGATGGTTCCTGTTGTTATGTATTCTACTTCTGAGGACCTAGTACTCATCAAGCAAGCTTATGAAATCGGAACTTCTACTTTCGTTACCAAGCCAAAGTCTTTTGATGGTCTAATAGAAATGATAAGTCAAATAACCACTCATTTTCTATAATGGAATGTTGCAGTGGCCTTCGTTTTTAATAACTATGCAAATTAACACAAGCCCAGTAGCGATCAAGCTTGGAGCAGGTGCTGGATCTCATTGGCCAGTGCAGGTATTGAACTCTTCTGGGAGATGAATTTTTTAACGCCGATCTGCTCAAGCCTTGGCTTCCATTGATCGGGTTTTGAGGTGGAGTAAATAATAATGTAGGGATGGTCAAATTCTTGCAGTTTTTTTAATTGCACTAAACACTCATCTCCATTGATCCTCGGCAAGCTGATATCAATAAAGACATATCCAGGTGGGGTTACAGGATTGCCACTGAAATGAGCAAGTGTGGCAAGATTCGTTCTTTTTTCCCATGATTATAAGGCCAGATGAGCTAATCCGTACGTACTCTGTGTAGAGGATCTGTGGCAGCATACCTTTCAAATCGTGATGATGAAATTTCAGGACCGCTGGCAGGTTTGCAGATTGCGCTGAGCAATGATTAGATTCCATTAACAGCGTTACATCAAAATATAGATGCACTCCACTGTACGTATTCCGGCTATCGGACGTTGACACTTGCAATATTTTACAAAAGCTTGGATGTTTGATAAATATTGGGTTGACTCAAATGAATCATGTGCTAAATATTTGGTTTATTGTTTCCTTTCTTAACGGTTTTGAATAATAGCCCTGCACAAGCGGGTGTTTTTCCGCCTTCTCTTTGTCTTCTGGGTCGATGGATGAAGAAAGGATAAATATGTCGTATTGTGCTTGGAGCCCGGAAGGGAACGAGCTGAATTTATCCAGAAATTCCCAGCCATTCATCACCGGCATGTTGATATCCAGAAAGAGGGCCGTGCTCAGGTCTTCTGTTCTATTGCTAAAGTCTTTCTTGATCCATTCCAGTGCTTTTTCGGGTTCAGTAAAGAGTTGAATGCGGGCGTGGGGTGCAATAGAAGCAATGGCATATTTGCAAATGAGGTTATTACCGCGATCGTCATCGACGACAATGAATTGAGAGGGCAGTTTCATGGGATAGGGGTGCGGAACGCGTTCGAACTAAATTCAACCTTAAATTCGGTGCCTTGATTAACTGCACTGTTAACGGCAATTTTCCCCCCGAGCATTTCTACTTGGGTCTTGACCATAAACAATCCCATCCCTTTTCCTTCCACATGGTAGTGGAAGCGCTTGTAGAGACCAAAGAGTTGCGCACCTTTGCCAGCCAAGTCAATTCCCATACCATTGTCCCGAAGGGAAAGGCCAACCTGGTCCTGGTCCAGGCTGCTTTTTATCGTGATCACTGGGTCAATGTCCTTCCGGCGGTATTTAATACTGTTCATGATCAGGTTTGAAAGGATGCTGTGTAAATAACTTTTCAGGGTGAACAATTCGCCTACAGTGCTAAAATCGGTTTCTATCCGCACATTTTCTTTTTCAATGATGTTTTGAATACTCGAGCTGATTTCATCTATCACTTGCTGCAAAGAAACCCGCTCCCTTTTTTCGCTTACTCCCCGTTTAACTTGTAAAATCGAGTTAAGGTCTGAAACGACATCGTCGAGACGTTTGACATTCACCAATATCTCATTCACAAACTGCTGCTTTACTTCCATAGGGTAGGTATCCTGGTTTACCAGCTCGGCTAAGCCGATGATATTTGCGACCGGGGCTCGCAGGTTGTGTGATACAATGTAAGAGAACTGTTCAAGGCCCTTGTTGGATGTGATGAGCTCATCCGTATATTTCTGAAGGCTTTTGTTAAGTTCCTTAAGTTCCAGTTCCGAATGCTTGCGTTCACTAATATCCCGGAAATACACCGATAACCCATTGGCGGATGGGTATGCTGTTACTTCGAACCACGCCTGGTCCCTTTCGTAAAAGGATTCAAAATGCTGGATCGCATTTTGCTTGACAGCTTTATGGTAGTTATGATGGAATTCGGTGTCCACGATGTCGGAAAATACATCCCATACAACCCGGCCTAATATTGTATCCTTGGGACAGTTTAGCATGGTCTCTGCTTCCTTATTCCAGTAGGTTACAATCCAGTTCTTATCCAGTGCATAAAACCCGTCCCCTATACTTTCCAGGATGATATTCTTTTCCTCAAGCGCTTTAAGCACTTCTTCTTCAGCCTGTTTTTCCCTGGTAATATCATTGGCAAAACATGACAGGCCGACAAGCATATTGTTTTCCCTTATCGGATGAATGGAAAATCTAAAATGATTGCACGGGCCGTTAAAATGAATTTCCTTTTCAAATTTCAAGATTTCCCCACCTAACGCCCTGGCATTGATTTGCTCCCAGTCTGACTCAGAGCCCGGATCAAACTTGCCCAGAGATTCCAGGATGCTATAGCCGGGACGTAAGTCTATGCCAAACCTTTCTTTCATCATATTTTTAAGCGCATCGTTATAGGTAATGAAGTTCAGGTCTGTGTCGAGTGAATAGATTAATGCATCCGTATTGTTGATGATCGCGTTCAGGTTCGATTCTGAGCGCTGGAGTAGCTCTTGTGCCAGCTTGCGATCGGTAATATCCCTCATGGTCAGGCTGAGCCCCGTGATCTCCCCGTTTTCATACACCGGGACGAACATAACGCTTAGCCATTTCCTCTCCGCGTCGATAAGCTCATATATATGATCATACTGCCGCGTCTTGCCGGATAGTATACTGGTGATCACCTTTTTGTAATCAGCGCTTTTGTCCTTGCTTACGGCATCAAATAAGCTGCCGCCGACTTCAATTTTCCCTCCTGTGCTTATCTTATAGAAATTGCTGGCCCTGCTATTGAAGTACTTGACTACCGCCTGGGTATCGGCCAGGATAAAACCTTCCATGGAATTTTCAAAGATTGCCCGCAGGTTGGACTCCGAATTTCGCAGGGCTTGCTGAGTTTTTTTAATTTCCGTCACATCGTGCAAGACGCCGTATAAATTCACGGGCTGCCGCTGGCTATTGAGCTCAATATGGGTTTGCGCATGCAGGTGCCTGACTTGCCCATCCTTTCTGACGATCCGGTAGTAGTAATCAGCGGCATGCAGGGAATCAAGTGCGTCCTGGTTCTGTTTCAATACGTATTCAACATCATCAGGATGTATGAAGGATATCCATGAGGCCGCACTTTGGATATTGTCCGTTGGCGACAAACCACAAATCCGGCATGCTTCATCGGAGAATACACTGGTCTGAGTCGCTAAATCAAGTTCCCAGCTGCCCAAATGGGCAACGGCCTGGGCCTGGCTCAGACGCTTTTCCTTGTGTTTGAGCTGCTGTTCGGCCAGGACCGATTCTGTCACGTCCCGGAAATTGTCGATAATCCCGTTTATGGCGGGTTCATGCAACAGGTTGGTGACCGTAGCCTCAATCCAGCGCCAGGTGCCATCTTTGTGCAGCATCTGCCCGGTATGCCCTTGTATGGGTACGCCCGGACTAGCAAGAACTTTCATCAGGACCTTAGCGTGTTCTTCCACGTCGTCAGGATGTGGCAAAGTAAAAAGATCCAGGTTAAGGAACTCCTGAGGGGTATATCCCAATACATTTTTAACGGCCGGCGAAACGTAGGTTGGCTGGGCCTGCGCATTGAGCAAGACAACGGCGTCCGTGCTGTTTTCCACCAGCGTTCGGAAACGCTTTTCACTGTTGGTCAACTGTTCGAGCATGTCCTGTTGCTCTTTTTTAAGCTTGTATTTTTCCAGGCTCTGCTGTATTGCGAACGGCAAGCGGCCGGGCTGGTCCTTTATAATGTAATCATCCACCCCCAGCAGCAGAAGCTCTTCCGCCACTTCATCGGACACTGCATTGGAGACGATAATGAAAGGGATTTTCAACCCGCTCTCCCGTAGACTCTCGACTGCCCCTGAGCAATGTATATCGGCCAGCGTATATTCAGCGAGGATAACATCTGGCTGGAAACCGGTTAACGCTGCTACATATTGATCCCCGTTGCAGGCAACGCGTATCTCGGCGTTTAAATTCGCTTTTTTCAAGACGTGTTTGGCTACAATTACCTCTGCCTCTGAATCTTCCAAGTACACTATTTTCAGATTGCTCTTCACTTTTGTTGTATTTATATATGACTTAGCAGGATCTTTGTTGTTCTAAGAGATTTTAAATTACCCCATTATCCCCGGAATGTAGAAATAATTTCGTCGAAAATGCATATATTTTTGACGCTTCAACAGAATGTGGCTGCTGGAAGCCATACTTGTTTTGAATGGATAAGGTCTTACATAACATGAATTTCAGCAATAGCATTAACCGTGGGGCAGGCATTGAATATATACCTAAGCCCGGTCACTAAGTTTGGTTTAATAAAAGCACTTTCAGTTAGGCATAGGGCCTTAGGCTGCTTAAAATTACTATCCATTTGAAGCGTCATGACGTCAGAAGACACGAAGGATTTTTCATACCAAAAGCATAGCATATCCGATATTGGGGAGATCAATTAGTGGTCATGAAATATGCAGCACAAAAACGCAAGCCGCCGGTGCCAGTTTCAGCCTGAGCAATGGAATGGCACATAGTTGCTGAGTTTTACGGTGTTAACGGACAGTTGACGTGGCCCGGTTTGTCTCAGTGAGCCAGCCGTATGGTTCAGGGGCGTTGCAATTCACCCCGGGTCCCTCCATAAATCACTCCGACCTGTTCAAGCCGGTGCTTACACTCACCCGGGATTGATGTTAACGGGTTATACTACTTATACGTATTGTTTCCCAAATTTGCCAGCTGAGCAGTCAGGTCTGATAAATATTCGCAATTGTATCTGAAAGCTCCTGATAACAAGCTGGTTTATGAAGAAATCCGTCGAAACCATTCGCCGGGTCAAATTTGCCGGTTTGGTTATTAGTGCCCCCGGTTAGCGCAATGATGCGCACCTGCTTTCCCCAAACCTGCTTGCGGATGTGCCCGCATACTTGAAAACCATCCAGGACTGGCTTTTCGATATCCAGCAAGATCACATGAGGGCTGAACGTTTCCGTCAGCTTGATACAATCACTTCCACTGTTACAAACCTGGACCTGATACCCCATGGCGACCAGCAACATACCGGTCATATAAGATTGTTCCTGATCGCTGTCTACTAATAAAACGCGGATCATTGAGTTAAGCTCTTTATCGGGACTTGCCATAACATAGAAATTCGATGAGTGGCGCCTGGATAACATTCATGCCAGAAGGTTAAGAAGTTCTGTTCCAGGTCGTGATGATTAAAAGTATATTCGGCCCGACAGCAACGCCTGACTATTTCAATTATACCTTTCATTGTTTTTTACTGGTCATTTGATTTGCAAACCCATTCTCACTTTTTGAGGAAAGTAGCAGGAATTGTAAAGTAAACAATACCATGATGCCCGGCCAGAGTTGTAACAGCTCGGAGTCCGTTAGCCAATCAGTCACATACACGTCCAAGCTAATCGAAAAAGTAACGAGTAGCAGTGTAATGGAAAATGCGGTTAGGTACGGTTGGGGCCGCTCCTTGCTGGCCAGGAAAGATAGGATCAGTGCCAGCGAGGTTAGGAAATTAGAGGCCGTCCACGGTCCATTTTGAAGAATACTGATCCAAATGCAACAATAGGCAAGAAGAAGAAGCATTCTTTTTCTGTCGATTAACGCAATCCGGACCAGGTTGGTAACCCAAATCAAGCCGAAAAAAAAGGCCGCAACAGCATATAAATCCCACAAATTCACGCTTGATACCCATGATTGTCTGACGCGGGTCGCCGCATCGGCGACTGGCCCAAGGGCTGACAGCAGTGAAATGGCCCAATCACTGTACACTCGGATAAAATAATCGATGCCTGTAAAATACAAAGGAATGATACACATGATCAATGCCCAGATCACTAAATGAAACAAATATTTACGCCTGTTCGGATAGAAGACAAACAGTGCTGCAAACAGGATCCCAAATGGGTGCAAGCAGCCGGCTAGGACCGGATACAACGCTGCGCTCCTACTCCGGCCCCTTTGGAAGGATGCCAGGGTCAGTAGGCCTAGCGCGCCAAGCAGTGGGTCATGTAGTTGAAAGTTTAATGAGATGGCTAATTCTGCTAAAATCAGCCACCAAAACAAAATCTTATCCGCAGGACTGATCGGTAAATACTTTATCGAATAGAAAAGGATGCACGATACGATTGATAACCACAAGACCATACCTGTGGCTATGCTTAAAAAACTGAAGGGTGCAAATAAAATGGAGACAATCGGGTGGTAGCCATACGTGCCCGCATACTGGCCTGGATAATGCAGATACAGGTTTTGTTGTTCAGCCAAATGTTCAAATCCAGCTCTGAGTATCAGGAAATGATTGTACTTAACAGGCCCAAAGGCGTATTGCCAGAAACTAGCGAGTATACTAACACCCACATAAAATGCCAGGATAACCTTCTGCTCGGAGAAGATTATAGCAATTCGGTTCATTTTGTAAAACGGTTGTTAGAGGGGTAGATCCAAAATCCTAATTTAAAGTTATCCGAAATGAAATGGTGATGGATGTAGCGTTATTTATAACTTCTAATAATATTCTAATATGCAGGCACTGGTGCCGATTCTATTTTTGCGACCAGACCTTAAATGGTTTGTTGCAAAAAAGAATGAATTTGTGCCGGAAAGCAGGCATAGGGCACGATTCCGGAGACGGCAAGGATTATTGAGTCAACGTTTGTTATATATGGAACACCTTTCTTCCTAATTGGCCGGGCCGCATATTAGGTGCGACCGCGGCGGAAATTTTAGAGCAGTTTGAAGCTAAGATATGATCGTGGCCACGAGGGGGGCAAACTAGTTGGAACAGAATTTACTCTAATTAGTCCTTTGTGACGGGGGCCTTGATGGCTGGGTGTAGTTGGTTGGCCTGAAACCAGCGCGGTTGGGTCCAAGTGATAGCTCGGAGCCAAGGTATAGGAAAGTTTTTTTGCGCTCACATACAGTATGTTTCACAATGATTACAAATGAAGTTGTTTTTAAACACCTAAGTGAGGGTGTGCTCGTACTGGATACGTCCGGGAGAATCGTCTCCTCAAACCCTGCCGCTTGCGATATCACTGGTTACAGCGAAGATGACATCAAGGGGAAGCCTTTTCACACATTGGGCAGCGGGGATGGGGACTTGTTCCAATATCAATATGAGCGCGATCAGGCTTTACAGCATCAAAAACTCGTGGTTGAAGGCTGGAAGGTCAAGCAGAACGGCCATAAGTTCTGGTGTGAAACCTGCTACGCTCCCATTTTTGACGAGGGGAGGCATGGAGGTTTTTGCGTAGTGCTCCGTGATATTTCGGAACGAAAGCAAATGCAAATCGAGCTGTTGGCGAGTGAAGAGCGGTACCGGCTGATGGTAGAAGCGGTCAAGGATTACTCGATCTTTATGTTGGACCCACAAGGACATATAATCACATGGAATGACGGAGGAGGGCTGATCCAGGGGTATTCAGAAAGCGAGGTGATAGGGAAACATTTTTCCATGTTCTATACTGCCACCGACCTGATTGAAAAAAAGCCGGAGCGTGAGCTTGACATAGCCAGGGATACTGGCGTATACCGGGAGGAAGGTTGGCGGGTCAAAAAGGGCGGCTCGCTGTTTTGGGCCAGCGTGGTACTGACCGCTCTTTTCAATGATCAGAATAAACTGATTGGGTACTCGAAAGTGACAATGGATTTGACTGGCCGCTTGCAACATGAGGAGAGCCTTCGGCTAAGTGAGGCCCGCTACCGGTCACTGGTCGAACAGGTTGGCGATTATGGGATTTTCATACTGGATACCAAGGGGCGGATCGGTAGTTGGAATGAAGGGGCCAAACGTATCAAGGGTTATACTGCCCAAGAGGTGATCGGCAAGTATTTCTCGATATTTTACCCGGAAGAAGACATCCTGAGCGGAAAACCGGCCCGCGAACTACGAATCGCCCGGGCGACGGGAAAATATGAGGAAGAAGGCTGGCGTCTGCGTAAGGACGGTAGCCGCTTTTGGGCCAACATCGTCATTACTGCCGTCTATGACGCGGAACACCTGCTGACAGGCTTTTCAAAAGTAACCAGGGATTTAACGGAGCGCAAATTAGCGGAGCAAAGCTTGCAGGCGCGCTCGGATGAATACCGTCAGCTTGTGCAGGAGTTAATGAACACCAACAACGCTCTATCGGCTGTCAACCAGGAGCTCGAAGAGTTCACGGCCATTGTTTCCCATGACTTGAAAGAGCCTGTCAGGTCTGTAAAAAGTTACTTGCACCTGATCGAGCAGCAGATCGCTCAGCAAAAGTATGAGCTGATCAGTAACAGCGTTGTTAAAAGTATAAAGGGCACCCAGCGGATGCAGGAACTGATTGATAACCTTTTAAGGTATTCGCAGGTTAGCAAGACAGATTTAAGGCGTGAGAAACTTGACCTGGACGATGTCTTGACCGAAGCACTACAGAACCTGGACGATGCGATTAAAAAAAGCGGGGCCCAAATAAGTAAAGATATAACAACTCGGGGTTTGTTTGGTGACAGGGTGCAACTTGCACAGCTGTTCCAAAACCTTTTGGCAAATGCTCTTAAATTCACAGACGGAAAAGCGCCTGAGGTGTCGATCCGGTCGTGGACAGAAAGCGGCGAGATCCGTATTGTGGTGAGTGATAACGGGATCGGGATTGCCCAGCAGCATCTTGAAAAGGTGTTTGGTGTTTTCAAAAAGTTGCATTTTGCCAGCCAGTATCCAGGGACGGGCATGGGTCTGGCGATTTGTAAAAAAGTGGTCGAGCGCCATAATGGAAGGATATGGGCCGAGTCGCCGCCCGGGCAAGGAGCGAGCTTTCATATAACGGTACCATTTAACGAGCCTAACACAGTATAAAAGAAGAGAACATGATACATCTGGCCATCGTTGAAAATGATGAGGACGAGCGTTTCTTCATGAAAGAGGCATTCGGGGCTAGCAGCAGTTTTCAAATCGTTGGGGAGTTTGGCAATGGTGACCATCTGCTGGAATGGCTGGAAAACATGCCCCAGCAGCAACCCCAATTGATTGTGACAGATCTGAACATGCCAGGCAAAAACGGGTATGACATCATCGCCGAAATGCATGAGAGGCGGCCGCAGATCAGGGTCATTGCCACTTCGACATCCTCTATTTCTGCCACACGGGAAAGGTGCCTGCGCTTGGGCGCACGTGAATTCCTTATTAAACCTGATGTGTTTACAGAGTATGAAGGGTTTGTCAGCCAGGTATTGGATATGGTGGGACCAGAGCTAGCGGAAAGCTGAACCACGACGGTTTTTTAGTGCTTGTAACAGAACGCAGGGCTGTTGCAAGCCTCTGGTACTTACCATAATTCTATCAGTGCTTTACCACGGGTGGCGTTTTCCTAACTTACTCGTACCTGTGAGCCCTAGTTCTTGGTAAACAGTAAATGCGCTTATTGATAAGTAAATAGATGGATATATGCACCTGAACTAATACAAATATAAATCTGTATCAGTCGGTACTCCGCCGATATCAAGAAGGACCGGACTGCCGACGCACCTGCTGTGTAAGGAGGCGAGACATCTAAATAATGGTACAATGCAGGTTAGATTTACCTACCGGGGCAATACTTTGGATAAGACAGAAGAATACGATTATAAAAATCGCCTTGTGGTTGGCCACCAATATTTTTCACGAATGATAGAAGACTTTCGCAAATAGTGGACATGGTACAGGATGGCAATAATCACGACGGTGCTGGTTTGACCAAGCACGTTTATGAATATGACCAGCATGGCAATGTCAGGATGATAACCACACTTACCCGGCGTGACGGAACAAGCCGTTTACTAGTACGCTGCAAGTGCAGTATGACGACTATGATGATAAAATTAATTCAGACCCTGCATTTGTCTTCTACCCTTTTGTGGAAGGAACAGTTATCCAAAAAACAACCCCGGCAAAATTACCATTCGCGATTCAAAAACGCAGTCGGTGCTTTCAGTTCAAACAAACAAATTTATATACGACAATCAAGGATTTGTTTTACAAAAGTCGCAGCGATATTCAGGGTCAGAGGTGAATAGAGATGTTCTTCTGGATTATCACTACATATTTGGGAACCATTGACATCTTGAAGGCTTCGCGTAACAATGAGAGAATTGTCTGTGCCACCACACCCGTTGACTTTAAATTGTTGAGCACTGCCACGGATGGCGATATGTCAGTGTTTATTAGTTCCAACAACCGGAAGGGTGATGTGCCTCCGTTGCAAGGCCTTTCATGCGTTTCCCGGCTGTCGTTTGTTGGCGGAGATAAGCACGCTGGTATTCTTCCTCATAGATCGTCTTTACAATTCTCTTCGTGCCAGCCTTCGGAATACATTTCTGTTTTAATGGGCATGTTGCGCAGTCACTCCTGGTAGTCCAATATGCCTTTAATGGCTTACCTTCTGTGCTGTACTCGAGGGACCGGAACGGTAACTTTTCCCATTAGGACAAGTGTAGGAATCTGTCTCCTTATTGTAATCAAAGCCGTCCACCTTCGGTCTGAACTTTCCGAAGACCGGTTTGGCGCTTGCGAGCGACTTCTGAAAGCTCACGTTAGACCCCCATTAAAAGATGAATCGAAAGATCCTACTTGGAAACCGATTGGATAACGCCAATCTTAGGACGCAAAAATTAAAATGAGTTGTGCAACAGCCACGGAGGTTTAGTGAGACCAATTTTGAAAACAAACGGTTCTGGGCTATTGCCACATCTTAGTTCCATACAAGATCTTTAATTCAACGCGATTTTTTGTATAATCTTCAAACGCTTTCGGGTCTTCAAGATTTAGCTTCGCTCCGTTACAGTAATGTTGATGTATGTTCGTGGAATTAAAAAGTGAATTTTGCACCTCAATGATGTTTTCGTCTTTATAATTATACAAAACAATACCATTGATCTCAGGGCCACCTGAAAACTGCTTAAACTCTTCATTAAGCCATTTTAAGTTTTTTACAGGATCTGCCACGCCACATACACTGTCCTTTTCTACTCCTTCAACTGGATCTTCGGTAGTGCAATTTGTTGCAACAAATAAGATGCTGATTAATAAAATCAATATTTTCATTTTAGATAGATAGTTGATCATAAGAGATTTGACGTGGTTCCGTTTTGGTTTACACTTCTTGCTGGTTAGTAATTGATTTTAGTTTTCTTTTCAACCAGTTTTTCGATAGTAATCAGCCTCAAAAGCTGCGGGATTATGGTAGTTCAAAGATGAATGTAACCGCCTAGTATTGTAATAACCGTCAATGTATTCAAACAGTACGGATCGTAAAGCCACAAGGTTACTGTAGCCTCCTTTCGGGATTTCCAATTCGGCCTTCAATCGACTCCATAGAGACTCTGCCCATGCGTTATCATAGGGGTCGTTAGCGCGGGACATACTTTGTCTCAACTTGAAAGTTTTTACGAGCAGCTTCATTCTGCGTGACAGATATTGACCCCCGCGGTCAGAATGAATTATTAGGCCTGGCTTAATTCCTCTCCTTAATAGCGCTTTTTCTAATGGCTCCCTCACCAACTTTTCCTGCATGTTCTCATCAATCTTCCAACCGACGATCTGACGGGAAAAAAGGTCCATCCAGATACACAAATACGCCCATTTTCCGCCCTTTAATGGCATGTAAGTAATATCCGACACCCACACTGCATTAGGGCGATCTGGCTTTGGCTGATCAAGCAACAGATTATCGCAAATCCGTTTGCCGTGCCTACTGTCAGTAGTCCTTGGAATGAATCTGGGAGGCTGGATTGCTCTTAAACCCTCTTTTCGCATGATCTCGACCACCTTTCGACGTCCGATTCTGATGCCCTTTTGCTTTAAAGATTCCTTGATTCGTCGACTTCCGTAGCGTTTCATGTTCCGGATAAATTCGATCCGAACTTCATGCTTTGGACGGTTGTATTTCTTGTCCGCGTTATGACTTTTTCCACGCCTGTATCGGTAGTAGGCAGTTCTGCCGCCGGGCGGCCCCGTGACGTCAAATAATAGACACAGGTGGCTTACTTTATTAGTCTTTGACAGGCTGGAAATCAAATCATAGACGTCTCTCAGTCGGACTTGCTGAAGAGACCTAACGCCTTTTTTAGGATCTCACGGTCGGTTTTCAAGCGTTCGTTCTCAGCCCTTAATCTTGCGTTCTCAGCCGCAAGCTTTCCCGACTTACTGCTTTCACTATCGTCCGTTTTCGTTTTTGTCTTCATCGTCGCCATGCTTTTCCAACGATAGAGAAGATTTTCCGCAATTCCAAAACTCTGGGAAAGTTCTCTGGCACTCCTGCCAGACATCAGCATCGTAATCAGTTCTTGCTTAAAATCAGCATCATAACTTCTTCGGGATCTTTCCGCAGTTCGGTTTTCCATTGCACTTCATGTTGTGCAAGAATGTGTGCCGCTTTTTGGAGCCACCTCAATTTACCAAGTTTTATAATAGGACAGAGGACCGATGCAACTAGTTGTATTAAAGTATAGTTTATTATACTATTACTGATGCGGCTATCGAAAAGGATTTAAAGCCAAAGTGTAATACAGAAAATGTCCCATTTACTCGGCACAGCGCAGATTCGGAACACAATAGGAAAAGTGCGGTCTTCTTGCACAAAACCAAGAAGTTTCAGAATCTGTCAATCTCACAAAACCCTCTATGCTTGATACTAAGAGTACTTTGGCCGTGTCGGTACTCGCAATACGTCAGATTTCGGACGTTTTGAGAAACAATCTCACAATTCTCTGTGTATGATCAGTAGTTCAGCACTTTATCTTTTTGCATGCCCCACCCGTCTAATGTCTGCGAATTAATTCAGGGTCACTTTCTCCTT
>NZ_JAJUXH010000005.1 GCF_021390245.1 Dyadobacter sp. CY323
CCTCCTGAAAGCCGACAAATGATTAGGAGGCCCGCTCGGGCCCACTTTATAATCAATATTGATCATTTCTAGAAACAGGAGGCCCCGCTGGGGCCATAATTTCCAGTTAGGTTATTTTTTGCTAGAAACAGGGAGCCGCTCTGCGGCTGAATGGGAGATGTTTTGCGTGGTAAACGACATGGAGCAAATGAGGTTTGGGACACTTCCGGGAAACTGAAAACAGCTCCGGCGGAGCTTCCTGTTTCTGGAAAGTGTGACTAACCGAAGATATTGGGCTCCATTGGGAAACTTAAAGCAGCTCCGGCGGAGCCTCGTGTTTCTAGAAAAAGTGCGACTAAACGAAGATTGGGCTCTGGCGGAGCCTCTTGAAACCCGACAAATAATCAGGAGGCCCCGCTGGGGCCCACTTTGTAATCAATATTGATCATTTCCTAGAAACAGGAGGCCCCGCCGGGGCCATAATTCCAGTTAGGTTATTTTTGCTAGAAACAGGGAGCCGATCTGCGGCTGAATGGGAGATGTTTTGCGTTGTAAACGACATGGAGTAAATGAGGTTTGGGACACTTCTGGGAAACTGAAAACAACTCCTTCAGAGCTTCCTGTTTCTGGAAAGTGTGACTAACCGAAGATATTCGGCTCCATTGGGAAACTTAAAATAGCTCCGGCGGAGCTTCCTGTTTTTAGAAAAAGTGCGACTAACCGAAGATATTGGGCTCCTTCGGGAAACTTAAAGCAGCTCCGGCGGAGCTTCCTGTTTCTAGAAAAAGTGCGACTAAACGAAGATTGGGCTCCGGCGGAGCCTCCTGAAAGCCGACAAATGATTAGGAGGCCCGCTCGGGCCCACTTTATAATCAATATTGATCATTTCTAGAAACAGGAGGCCCCGCTGGGGCCATAATTTCCAGTTAGGTTATTTTTGCTAGAAACAGGGAGCCGCTCTGCGGCTAATGAAGATGTTTTGCATGGTAAACGACATGGAGCAAATGAGGTGTGGGACACTTGACATTATGTGTAGATCAAATTCTTCATCTCTCCAAACTCATAAATCTTAACCTTCTCCGACTCCTTTTTCGCAGCCTGCATCATTGCTTTTGCAATATCACTAGCCTCGATGCCCCGATATTTTTTCATTGGTCCGATGAAAAGCGGGTTAATGACTGAAAACAATTTGATCAGGAATTTTTCGAGCTGGCGGGTTTCTTTGCGGTTTCCCATGATCATCGACGGGCGAAAAATATGGGTATGCTGCATGTCCAGCGCGGTAATGTCCCGCTCGGTTTCGCCTTTGGTTCGAACGTAAAAGATGCCGGAACCTGCATTCGCGCCGACTGCAGAAACAAGTAGAACCGACTTCGCTCCGTTTTCTTTCGAAATTTCAGCCGCCAGAACCGGGTAATCGTGATCGACCTGATAGTATTCTTTCTGATCGGGCGTGTTATCTTTTGTCGTTCCCAATGCAATGAAAACCTCGTCTGCCTGGATCTGGTCTTTTAATGCCGGCAAACTTTGATAGTTCCCAATCAGCGTTTTCAGCTTTGGATGGCTGACATTCAGGTCTTTCCGGACTATGATCGTTACCTGATCATAATCCGGATCGCCTAATAATCCATCCAGAAGGAAAGACCCGATGAAGCCGCTGGCGCCGAAAAGCACCGCCTTCTTTTTTCCAGTATTATCCATTCTTTTCCAATTGCGCCAGTATCTGGCTGAGCTTGTCATGGATCAGCGACAAATGCGGCCGGCCGCTCGGTGTAGTTCCGTTCGAGTCATGAATGGCTTGTAAAATCAGGTTTTGCTGCGCCAGTTGCAGCGTTTCAAATTTGGTCAGTTCAGGGTATTTTTCCTGAAATCCTTCTGCGAGTTCGTCAATGCTGTGAATGTTCATTTTGTTGAGGTTTTTAATGTGTAGAAACAGGTTATTCCTGCATTATCAAATCTAGTAATTTAAAATTACCCGCCACTTCAAAGCCGCATTTATCCTCCGATTTTACTCACATTTTAATGACTTTACCCGAATTCGTCAACGCGGTATTAACTACCTGGAAACCAACGGCGAGCAGCGCCAGAGCCGGCATAGCTCAAACCCTTGTTTATTCTGCGGATCCGTTTTTCCGAATGGGCGCGGATGGCGCCAGGTAGTTGAAGAAAAAGGCGTCTGGCCGCCCCAGCTGCTGCTTTACGACATATCCGGGACCAAAATCCCGGATTGCCGGCGGCTGTCCGAAACCGATCTGATAATGCGCTGCGCTTTCCGCAATTTCTTCAAACGCAGTCAGGCCCATTAAACAGAACATTAAAAAACAAGCATAGAAAATACCTTTTCTTTCCACCCATAAATACTCCAAGCTACTGGCAATCAAGACGCTCATCACAAAAAGCGACGGCATGGATACTTTAATACACCAATCGTTCCAGGTACCCAGGATCAGGAACGGAATGAGAACGAGACTACATCCCGCGATTATGCAGATCTGCTTTTCCATTCGGTCGAAATTTCGAAAACCTGCAGAGATCAGCAGTGTTCCGACGAGCAATTCGATGGTCAGAAACCGCGCATAAGTCCACCAGAAATCAGGTATCAGTGTTTGTGAAAATGCAACCGGAAATGAAAAATCATTGGACAAAATAAAAGATGAAAGGATCAGAAGAATCAGGCAGGAAGTGATGTTGAGGAGTGAAAACCGCAAATACTCCGATCTCTGTTCAACTAAAACCGGCACCAGAAACGGGATAAGCCCCAACAGACAAAGCGGCGACCATAGAACCAGGGAACAGACAACCAGCGGAAAACATCTGATTAAAACCGGATGCATGGATTTCCGATTAAGCAGCAAGCCGATCATGATCCAGGTCGGCAGGCAATGCTGCGGCGACCAGAACAGGTTTCGAGTATTGGAAAAATAGAAAAACGGTTTGAGCCACATTTCCGAACGGTCCATTGTGAAGTCAAAAACGAAATTCGCCAGGTAATCCATTCCGCCAAAAAGTGAGATTCCGGCAACGAGGAAGAATGCAGATCGCACACCGCTGGTTGTTTTATTAAAATATACCAAAAGCACCGCCAGCAATACTCCCAGATAAGAGTAAAAAAACAAGACAATATTCGCCTCCGCCCAGCCCGAAAGCTTCCCCGCGACCGCTGCGGGCAGGTAATAGGCAAAGTAATACACATAGGGTTTGTCGGACTCATAGCCAAATTCCGCCCCCATGTATTCGGGCGAAAACCAGACCGGCCAGTCATCTCTGGTCAGGTGCCAGAGCAGCGAGCTTCTGATACCGGAATCGAAATTCGGATAACCGACTCCGCCGATGCTGGAAAATAACAGCCAGGCAAACGTGAGCAGGGCAATGATCAGAATGTACTTCCGGACATGGGCAAGCTCGGCAACAATCCCTGCAAAACAGCGGCTGAATTTTGCCGCAGCCAAATGTGCCGACAGAATCTCATACAATGCGAGAATCATGACCATGCAAGTAAAAAGTGCGATTTCCCAGCGAACATAGCCGACCAGAAAAATCAATACTGGGAAAATCACATAACAAAAAGACAATCCGGCAACCAGGTTTAAAAGATTATAGCCGGGAGAATGGAGCTCCGCCCGGGCTCGGGATCGGTTTTTGTATGTAAAAATTTCACGGGGTGTCCGGAGTGGTACTTTCGGAACCGATACCAGATTTGTACTGAATGTCGAAGCAAGAAGAATTTTCATGACTTATGGATTAATAAATGAGGGCATAGCTTTCCCATCACCCTTTTTTGAGGGGTTGAACCTTATGGGGTTTTTCTAGACTACAATTGAAAAAGACTACGAACTATGTACTATATACGCGTCCGTGTAAATCCTGAAATTGATATTGGAGTGCCTGTAAATGAAGACAAGAAAAAATAGTATCGCCGTTGCATAACAATCCTGAATAAAATTAAATAGTAAGAATTTAATACACGTTGCCCAATTATGACCTCTAAAAACAGACCCAAAAGGATCGCCATCCTGGGAGGTGGACCGAGTGCACTTTTTATCTACAAAAGACTGATTGAATCTAAAACAGCATGGGAAGTTGATATCTTTGAGCGCAGGCACGCACTGGGTTCAGGTATGCCGTATAGTGAGGAAGGTGCTGGTACGGAACACATTACCAATGTGTCCGACAACGAAATCCCCGAGATTGTTACGTCCATTGAAGATTGGATCCGGTCCCTGCCACAAAGCGCACTGAGCAGGTTCGACATCAACCCCGAAACCTTTAATAAATTCCATGTGCTGCCGCGTTTATTGTTTGGGCAGTATCTCGCCGCGCAATTTGAGCTTTTGCGAAAAAAAGCCAGGAAAGCGGGACTCACCACGCACGTGCATTTCAACAGTAATGTCCTGGATGTGATCGACTACCCGGAACAGAACGTGGTACAAATTGATGTGGAAGAAAAAGGCAAGCTGCTATTCGACGCCGTGGTCATTTGTACGGGACATAACTGGCCCGTTAAAAATGAAGGCAGGGTTGCCGGATACTACGATTCGCCGTATCCTCCCGCCAAGCTTAAAATGAAATGCAATCATCCGGTGGCGATCAAAGGCTCGTCCCTGACGGCGATCGATGCGATCCGGACGCTGGCGAGGCATAACGGGCATTTTGAAAAAACACCCGAAGGAAAACTTGCCTTTATACCTGCGGAGGACTGCCCGAAATTCAAAATGGTCATGCATTCCAGAAACGGACTTTTACCCGCGATCCGGTTCCATCTTGCAAAACCGCAGCTTTCCGCCGATTCTTTACTTACGAAAGAAGAAATCGAAAAGAACCGAAAACAGAACGGCGGCTTTTTATCCCTTGATTTTTTGTTTGATAAAAACTTCAAAAACGGCTTCAAAAGGAAAGACCCGAAGTTTTACAAGAGAATAAAAGACCTGAATATGGAGGGTTTTGTACAACTGATGATGGATATGCGGGAGGGACGGGAGCCTTTTCATCTTTTCAGGGAGGAATACCGCGAGGCTGAAAAATCGATCGATAAGCGGGAATCGATCTACTGGAAGGAAATGCTGGCCGAGCTGAGCTTTACCATCAGTTATCCCGCCAAATACTTTTCGGCCGAGGATATGATGCGGTTAAAAGAGGTACTTATGCCTCTAATATCCGTGGTTATCGCATTTGTGCCACAGGCTTCCTGCGAGGAATTGTTTGCATTGAATGACGCCGGAAAGCTGGACCTCGTTTCGGTGGGGTCCGACAGCGAAGTTGTCACGAAACAGACCGGCGGCATTATTTATAAATACCGAAATGAGCAAGGCAGGAAGCGTGCAGAACATTTCGAAACCTATATCGATTGCGTCGGGCAGCCGCATTTGTCTTATGAAGATATTCCATTCAAAAGTTTGCTCATCAAAAAAACGGTAAGCCAGGCATTTTTACGTTTTAAATCGGTTGAGGCGGCGGAGAAAGAGATGGAAAAAGGGGACGGTTCGGTCATTCAAAATGCAAATGGGGACTACCTAATGAAAGTGTCCGGGATTACGATTAACGATCATTTCCAGGTTGTAAATGAGTATGGTATCGAAAACGAGCGGGTGTACATCATGGCTGTACCGTATATAGGTGGCTACAATCCGGATTATTCGGGTCTGGACTTTTGTGATGAAGCATCGTCCTGCATCCTTGAAAAGCTGACCCTCATTCACCAGCATGCCTGATGATCAAACAAGCAATTACGAATTATTTTGATACTATTTACATAAAATAGTGAGATAATTCTACAAATTTTATGCACTTTTAATGACAAATTCCAATATATTTAAGAAGAATGACTAATCTTTCTTCCCAACCCGATTTACCCGCTATCAGTAAGGAACATTTCTTTGACATTTCGGACGATTTTCTCTGCGTCGCGGGCTATGATGGTTATTTTAAACTCATCAATCCTGCTTTCACAAGGCTGCTCGGGTACGATGAACAAGAACTGTTGTCCAGACCGATCGACTCGTTTGTTTACCCGGAAGACCGGGAATTGACGGCAAAATACCGCGCCAAGTTGCGTCAGAATATTCCGCTTTCGGATTACGAAAACAGGTATGTGACCAAAAACGGAGAAGTAGTGTGGCTGTCCTGGACATCCATGCCAAAAGACGATGAGCAGCTGGTGTATGCCATTGCCAAAAATGTAACCCATAAAAAGATTCTTGAAAACGACCGGAATACACTGCTGGCCAACCTGACACGCATTAATCAGGAATTAAAACAGTTGACGTACACCACTTCGCACGACCTGCGATCGCCGGTAAACAACTTACTGGCAATTTTTAGTCTGCTCGATACCTCAAAGATCGAGGATACCGAAACACTGGAATTTATTTCCATTCTTAAATCGGCCAGTGAAAACCTGAAAGACACGCTCAACCAGTATGTGGATGCATTAATCCGGCAAGATCTGTTGAATGTAAAAAAAGAGGAGATCAGCCTTTCCCGGCCACTCGGTATCGTTACAGCTTCGTTGACATCCCTCATTGAGAACTCTAAAACGACGATCAGGACCGACTTTTCTGAGTTCGACACGATCCAGTTTAACGAGGCTTTTATGGTTAGTATCTTCTTAAACCTCATTTCCAATTCCATTAAATATGTGATCCCGCACCATCACCCGGTTATCTCGATCCACACCAGGAAAACCGGCAATGTGAAGCAACTGGTCTTTTCAGACGAGGGACGCGGGTTTGACATGGACGATGTGAAAGACCGTGTATTTGGACTGAACCAGACTTTCCACAACCACATTGATGGCAAGGGAATAGGATTATATCTTGTTCACAACCAGATCACTAGCCTGGGTGGCAACATTACTCTCGAAAGCAAACCGGGCGAGGGAGCCACATTTATTCTTTCGTTTAGAAACTAGCAACTGATACGTAACATCACTTCGGGGGCGATCAGTTAGTATCTGTACTAAGAATAAATCCAAATTTGACCTGATCCAGTGCTAAAATCGTTTTTGGCAAAATATCTTTTGTAAAGCTGCGTATTTTTGAAAAAAGAGCTCGGAATTACGAAAAGGATATGCAGAAAATGTTTCGGAAAAGCATCCGTCTGGATGATAGTCAAATCAGGAAACTGCAGGATCTGAGCGCATTCGACGGCAAAGATCCCCTGACACACATTAAAAGTGCAATTAATGAATATCTGGATAAAAAGAACAGCGAGATCAATTCGGCTTCCGAAAAAGAGATCCACGCCGAAATCCGCGAAAAATCGCGGGACCCGAAGATCCGCGGGGCGATGTGGGTATCAGGCATCGTCGACAAATATGAATTTTCTGCATTGATCCTCGGCGAACCTTCCAAATCGGGCATTGAAAAAGGCAAGGTTTCAAAACTTTCCATTCTCGACCCCGCCATTCAGAAGTCGACCAACAGTTTTATCAGTTCCTGTATTGTGAATTATGACCGGGGATGGGATATTCGGCCCAGCAAAATGGCTGAACCATACTACAACAAAGTGAAATACCTCGTCGAGAAATTCGTCTGAAACCAGTATAAAAAGCGGCCAAAATCTCCTACCGGTCGCTCACTTTCGAGATTTCACCGTTAATTCCTTCACCTATTAACGGATCCGGCTGCTATTTTTGAAAAAAATAAAGATTATAAAACAGCAATGGAAAATATTAAAGTAGCGACAGCCCAATTCGAGAACCGGAGTGGTGACAAAGAATACAACCTGGAAATGATCCGGAAATTGTCCGCAGATGCGGCGGCAAAAGGTGCACAGGTAATTGCATTTCACGAGTGCTCGGTCACCGGCTACACCTTTGCGAGGCATTTGTCAAGAGAACAGATGCTCGACGTTTCGGAGATGATTCCCGATGGCCCGAGCGTCCAGGCGTTGACAAACATTGCCAGGGAAAATCAGATTGTTATTCTGGCCGGCTTGTTTGAAAAAGATGCGGATGAAAAAATGTATAAAGCCTATGTCTGCGTGGATGAAAGCGGGCTCGTGGCCAAATACCGGAAATTGCATCCATTCATTAACCCGCACCTGACACCCGGCGACAGCTACGTCGTTTTCGATTTATTGGGGTGGAAATGCGGGATCCTGATCTGCTATGATAACAACATCATCGAAAATGTGCGCGCGACAAAGTTATTGGGGGCCGACATCATTTTCATGCCGCACGTTACCATGTGCACACCTTCTACCAGGCCGGGCGCGGGCTTCGTCGATCCGGCATTGTGGCTCAACCGGGAATCCGACCCGACCTCGCTACGTCAGGAATTTGATAGTTTGAAAGGACGGGGCTGGCTGATGAAATGGCTTCCCGCGCGGGCTTACGACAATGCCGTTTACGCAGTGTTCTCAAATCCCATCGGTATGGATGACAATCAGTTAAAAAATGGCTGCTCCATGATCCTGGACCCGTTTGGCGACATCATCGCAGAATGCCGGGAACTTGACAACGACATCGCCATCGCCACATTCACTCCCGAAAAACTTGAACAGGCAGGAGGGTCCCGTTACCTGAAAGCGCGCAGACCCGAACTTTATGCCGAAACCATCGGCAAATCCCACGTTTCAGAACAAAAAGTGGTCTGGCTATAAAAGAACAGGGTGCGTCACAGGTACAGGATATAATCGTGGCGCACCAGTTTTTCTTCCCTGATCTCTCTGAAAAACGAGAAGTTCTGCTTTGTTAAAACGTGGATAGAGGACTGATTTTCAGGAACTACTAATGCGATCAGCAAACTGATCGTACCTAACTGGCGCGCATATTCGATCAGCCGGGCTGTAATTTCGGAAGCATACCCTTTTCCCCAGTACTCGGGTAACAGTGCATACCCGATTTCAGTGAGATTATCACCAAAAGGAACAATTTTGGCAAGGCCGATAAAGTCTTCCCGGCTTTGTTCAAAAACAGCCAGGAAGCCCATATCCGCCCGGTCCTGATCCGCATCCAGCGCTACCTGAAAACGTTTTTTTGCCAGTTCATAGTCCAGCGGAAGTCCCGTGATGTAACGCATCACCTCCTGCCGGGAAACCAGCCCGAAATAGTTTTCAAAATGTGCCGGCGTAAACTTTTTGTAAGTCAGCCTTTCGGATTCCAGGTACATTTGTTGCTAAAACGGGCAAGTTAATCAACCTACCTCACATCCCACCAAACTTTGCTCAGATACGTATCGCCGTTTGCCAGCACCTTCGACGCTGCATTGTATTCTTCGGGATTACGGAAACGCTCGCTGCCGGAATAAACCGCGCGACGTGGGATCTGTCCGTTAGTAACACCTTTGTTCGGTCCCGGAACCAGTTTTGGATAGCCCGTACGTCTCCATTCTGAATAAGCTTCATAATGCCGCATGAACAAGCTGATCCATTTTTGAACCATGATCTGTTCCAACTGCTGTTCAGCTGTACCGGTCAGCAAGCCTTCCTTGGCCAGATACGTGTCGATTGTTGCCGCGTCAAGTTTATAAGGTTCTGTTTGCATTGCCGCGCGGATTCCCGCCTGATAAAAACCTTTTGCGTCAGCCGGCGTCAGACCGGCCCAGCCCAACAATGCAGCTTCGGCTTTGTAAAAACACAGGTCTGAGTAGGCCATGAATAAATACGGAAATGTCGTTTTCCGGTCGTTGTAGATCGAGATCGTGCCGTACGAATAATCGTCCCGGTTCACTGTCACATTCTGGCCCAGCGCCACGCCCAGCCCGCGATAAATTGGTGCGCCGGCTTTTTTGGAATTTTCAGTAGGTTCCGCGATTTTGGGAAGTCTTGGGTCATTTTTGTTCAAAAGCGTAGTGATAAATGGCTCGGCAAGCTGGTTCAATTCCTTCGAGCCGTTATAGCCGCTGATCACCGGGTGGTAACCTAATGCAAAACCATCCTGCGGATTAGTGATAATCTGCGCATTGTCCGCATTGCTGGTGAAGATCGGGCCTTTCAATGCTTCTTCCACCACTTTCCTGGACCACGTTTCATCCACATAACGTAACCGGAAACCCATGCGCAGTTTGAGCATATTGGCGAATTTCTTCCAGGCTTCCACATTCCCTTTGTACACCACATCAGCAACCCCGTACGAAAGATCGCCCGCATTTAACTTGCCCGCAGCCGCATCCAGATCCGCCAATAGCGACGCATAAATGTCTTTTTGAGCATCATACTTAGGTGTCAAAATCATTTCAGCTTCGGTCTGGGCCGATTCAGAATATGGGATATCACCCCAAAAATCGGTCATTCGTTGCCAGAGGTAGATTTCGTTGATTTTGGCAATGGCAAGTTTCGTACGACCTGCTGCCGTTTCTTCCTGGCCTTTCAGCAACCGGTTCCGGATCTGCGCCAGGTTGTTGATATAGCTATAATGTGACGCCCAATTGCGGGTTTCGTAAATGTCCCGGTCTTCCTGGTATTGAGAAGGCGCCGATAGCGACCCGCTCGCCCATTGCTCCACCCAAGATCCTACCTGCCACCAGTTGGCCCCTTCCGCCATGATCCCGTTCATCTGGACGTTGGTCAGCACATATTCTGCGGGGACTGTTGCGGGTTGGGTTGGCGAAGTATTCAGTTCTTCAAAATCATTGGTACATCCGAGCAGGCCCATCGCCAGTGTGAGCGAGGTAGTCAGGTGTTTCAGATATTGGTTCGTTTTCATTTTATATGTTATTAAAGACATCGTCTGTTTTTATTTAAAAATTAACACTCAGATCCACACCGAATGTCTTCATCATCGGCAGCGAATGCCCCTCCATTCCCATTGTACCCGTGTTCACATTTACAGATGAGTTTTCAGGTGAAAATCCATCGGTATGACGTTCGAAATATCCCAGGTTCCGGCCGTAGATCGCGAGAGACGCGCCGCTGAAAATCTTTGTTTTTTGAAATAAAGACGCAGGCAGCCTGTACGAAAGCCGCAATTCACGCACGGCAATGTAGCTGGCATCATAAATGAATTCTTCCGCCACAGCAAATCCTTTATCGGACGCAACACGGTTCCAGAAAGCCTGTGCAGTAGTAGCGACATCGTTCTTCTCACCCGTACTTACCCAGGTAGTACCTTCCTGGCGTGCTTTCACACCATCCACCACCAGGCCACCTTCCCGGCCTGCCAATGTGCGTTTGGAAGTTCCATAAGCTGCTTCCTGAACCCGGCCCTGCGAGAAAATGATCCCGCCGCGACGGATATCGATCAGCGAGCTGAATGACAATCCTTTATAGGAGAAAATATTGGAAAAACCACCCGTCCATTTCGGATTCGCATTACCCAGTTCATACGTAGGCACCGACCGTACAATCGGAAGTCCATTGGCATCGATCATCCTATTTCCCTGATCATCTTTGAGATACGCATAATCCGCCGCACTCAACACACCGAATGGTTTGCCAGGCACTGCCGTCACCCGGATGTTACGATCGGAGCCAACCAGGATTTCAGAAACACCGTCGATCAGCTCGATTACCTTGTTTTTATTAGCAGCAAGGTTAAAACTGGTTTCCCATTTGAAACCGTTGGCAAGCTGCACCGGCGTTCCCGATATCAGCAATTCCACACCGTGGTTCTGGATTTTACCTGCATTCGTCAGTTTGGTACCAAAACCCGTCGATTCAGCAATGGTAATGGGCAAAATCTGGTTGCTGGTGACCGAATGGTAATAGGTGAAGTCGATTAACAAACGGTTTTTAAGAAACCGCAATTCCGCGCCTGCTTCATAAGAAGTCTTCAATTCATTTTTCAGGTTCGGATCGGTAATGACCGAAGTATAAGACGCAAGTGGCTGGTTTTGAAACGTATTTGCATTCAGTGAGAAGTAGCCCATCGTATTATACGGATCGCCCGACCTACCTGCCTGCGCCCACGAGCCACGGATTTTGGCATAGTCAAGAACGCCGCCTTTGATATTCAATGCATCTGTCAGTACCACACTAGCACCGACCGACGGATAGAAAAACGAATTGTTTTTGACCGGTAACGTAGATGACCAGTCATTACGGGCTGTTAAATCGAGGAATACAATGTTTTTATAACCAAAATTACCCGCCGCAAATACCGAGTTAATGTCATATTCCGACACGCCCAGGTTCGCCGAGTTCAGGATCGTGCGCCCCACTGCATAAAGTCCCGGAATGCTCAATTGAGAACCCGAGTTTCCGACAATGCGGTAGCGATTGGCCTGATGGTTTGCCCCTGCATTGATAAACAATGAAAAGTCCTGAATGTCGCGGGAAACGGTCAACAACAAATCCGCGTTTTCAACTTTGTTAAAAACCGTATTTTCAAAAACACTACCCGTTTGCGCTACCCGCGTCCCCACTCCTTTCCAGCCATATTGACGCTCGTAGTAAAAGTCGGTACCATACCTTCCCTGAATGCTGATGCCTTTTGCAATTTCGTAGTTCAGTTTGGCATAGGCGATCAAACGGTCGCGCTGGTCTTCATTATGGTCATTATTAATAGTCCAGAAGGGATTGGAAGTCACCGAGTTACTTTCAAATATTTTTTCACCACCCACGAAAAAACCATTACCACTCAAATCCCTCGAATTCTTGATATCGGCCGCCGTGTATTCGTACCGTTTCAGACCTTCCATATTCAAGCTGCGCGGAATGTACAGAAAACGATATACCGGATTCTGGCCATCATCGCCCAGGTATGGCCTGTTATTCACATCCTGGCGAATGTAATTCGCCTTTACGTCCAGGTTCAAACCTTTGGCGATATCAGTCGAAAGTTTCAGGGTTGCCGAATTACGTTTAAGTACGTTAGTTGGCTGAAAACCGTCATTTTTCAAATTGGTCAGTGAAAAATAATAAGTCGTTTTATCTCCGCCGCCATCCACACTCACCGTGTGCATCATCATTTTTTCAGGCTGAAAAAATTCCTTATACGGATCAGCGATCGGAGAATAGCTCACCGTATCGCCCCACATATCTTCTACCGTTTGCCCCTGCATTTTCGGCCCCCAGCTTCCGCGGGTTGTCGGGTTGCGGCCGCCGCTCAGCTTGGGAATACCGCCGGTCAGTTCTGGTTTGTAAGCTACTACCGAGCCATTTCCTTGTCGGTAAAATGTAAAATTGCCATTGAACCCCTGGCCATATTCATTCTGGTAATCCGGCTTCACCAATGCAGTTCCCGAAGAGAAACTACCATTGTAGGAAATGTTCGGTTTGCGGTTTTTAGTACCGGATTTGGTTGTGATAATGATGACCCCATTCGCACCCAACTGGCCATAAAGTGCCGCGCCGTTTGGGCCTTTCAGTACCGTAACACTTTCAATGTCATTGGGATTAATGTTGGAAATACCATCGCCGCCATCCACACCAGTGGCAAATGTCTGCGAACCTACACTCCGGCGGTTCGAGTTGTCGATCGGCACGCCATCGATCACATATAATGGTTGTGAATTACCTGATAACGAAGAATTTCCGCGAATAATAACCCGTGAGGCTCCCGCCATACCACCAGAAGAACTCGACACATTCACCCCGGCTATTTTAGCAGATAATGCAGAAGCCAGGTTGGTTTCGCGCGCATTTGAAAAGTCCGAACCTTTGAGCTCACCGGTCGCAAAAGTCAATGCTTTTTTGTCGCGTTTGATACCCAATGCAGTGACCACGACTTCATTCAGACTGCGGCTGTCGACGGCCATCGAAACATCCAAAACGGAACGGTTGCCAACCGTAATTTCCTGAGATAAGTAACCTACATAAGAAAAGATCAGGATTGCGCCGTCGGGAACGGTCAGCGAATATTTTCCGTCCCCATCCGAGGTGGTACCGATCGTTTTTCCTTTTACAATGATACTTACCCCCGGCAAAACCCCGCCGGATTCTCCGTCTTTAACTGTTCCCGAAATCGTCTGATCCACATTAATCGGCGCCTCGGCCGGGGCAATAACGCCCGTTTTGGTCTCTGTTTCGATTGTCGGTGCATTCTTCAATAAAATGTGCTTTTCGCCGATTACTTCAAACGAAATCTTCATCGGGTCCACGATCTGGCGGATCACCTCACTGAGTTTTTTATTGGTAAAATCGACCGTAATCTTTCGGTTTGCCTGAATATTCCTGGGAATGTAGGAAAACCGAACGTCGGCAATCTTTTCGATCATACTCAATGTCTCGCCGATTTGCTTGTCTTTCACGACAATGCTGATTTGCTGTTCGAGGATCTGCTGCGCATTGGCACGTCCGGCAAAAGACATGTCGGCAAACACAACAGCCAGCAGAAATTGAATGACCGAAATCCGCATCATTACAGATAGATCTGGTCTTGTTTTTCGTAATCGTAGTTTCATGGGTTTTGGTTGTCAGCGTTTTGGGGTAAAAATTTAGGTGAGCTTGTCAGCACCCTTTGCTATCGATCACGATCTGTGCGTCGATGATCTTATAGCTTGCATTCAGCAGGGTACAAATGATTTTCAGTTTGGAATAAAGATTTTCATCTTCCATGGAAGTGGTTACGCGGCAGTTACTTAGCAACGTTTCATCGTACACGATGGTCACGCCATACGCCTGTTCCAGTTTTTTGAATATTTCGTCAACCGGCGCATTATCAAATATAAATTTCGGCTGCGCAACGGACGGCAGCACCACGTCCGGGTTCTCGACCAACGTTTTGACCAACCGTTGCTCACGGGCCATAAATACCACCTGCTGATTGGGAGTGAGCACGACGCCACCCGTTTCCGGATCGCGTGAACCTTCCGTCTGCGATGTCAGATTAGGCGAAAAAACGGAAACCCGGCCGGTTTTAACAGCGACGGTAACATCGTTCCCTGACTTCCCGGCGCTAACCCGGAAACTCGTCCCCAACACTTTGGTCACCACCTCGCCCGCATATACGATGAAGGGTTTGGCCGCGTCTTTGGTCACTTTGAAAAATGCGTCACCTTCCAGTATCACCTCCCGACGCTGGCCGGAAAACTGTTCCGGATATCTGATTTTAGCGCCCGGTTCAAGGCTTATGACACTTTTATCACTTAAAATCACGTCCATCGGCTTGTCCGTGCCATTCGTCTTTTCAATATTCACTGCCCCATTCGTCGCCGCGGCAAATTCGTAGATAGCGGATTTCGGTTTTTCCCCTGAGAACCAGAAGATTGAAGCAAAAACGAGCACAGCCGCACAAGCAGCGACCGCATATTTCCAGAAAACAGGTTTTTGAGATTTCGGAAGCAGCAGTTCTGCATGCAACGCATTCCAGTTTTTCCGCATGAGCTGCAACTGCTGTGATTCCGGAATTAATGTCTGAGAACGCTCGTCGAGAGCATCATACCAGGCATCAAGTGCGGCCCGTTCCTCGGCAGTAACATCCCCATTTAAGTAGCGTTTCAGCAGAGCCTGGTAATCCTGATCATCCATTTTCCGAGTCCTTTTTGTGATTTGGATGTAGAGACGGACGAAGGCAAAATTACCCTAAGGCGAATGGGATCTTTTTTTCAAAAAAATTTATTGAACCAGGAAAAACAGCCAGGCAGAGGCAAAATTGCGAAGATTCTTACGTAAAAAAGCCAATGCGCGGGAGAGGTGATACTCGATGGCTTTGTCGGAAAGTTCGAGTTGTTCGGCGATTTCGGGAATGGTGAGTTGTTCAAAACGGCTCATGATAAAAACCTGTCTGGTTTTCTCGGGCAAATGCAAAAGTGCATCTTCCAATGCATGGAAAAGCTCGTCGTACTGCACGGCCATGGTCGTGGTAGCACTGTCCGATGGCAAATAAAAACGGAGGTGTTCGAGGTAATGTTCTTCCTGGATGTTTTTGCGAATGTAGTCGACGATCAGGTTTTTGAGGGATTGAGTCAAATACGCCTTTATATTCTGAATTTCGAGAGCGTGCCTTTTTTGCCAGAGCGTAGCAAAAAGCTGTTGCGCCAGTTCTTCCGCCACCTCTCTTCGCCGCAATTTGTTCAGGGCAAGACTGTACATTCTGAACCAGTAACGCTCATACAGCTGCTTAAACGCATCTGCGTCGTCCCGTTTCAGCAAATGCACCAGCTCGGCATCTTCCAGCAACTTATACGACATAGGAGAAGTTTTACAGCTTCTTCAATTTTACGTTGCGGTACCAAACTGTACTGCCCCAATCCTGCAGACCAATGCGACCCGCATAATTCCCTTTTGATATCGGGGCTGCTTTCAGCCCGCTGTTTGCCACTTTTTGTTTCCAGTCCGCACTGTTCAGGTCGTGTTCCTGTACGATGAACTCGTCCTGATAAACCGTCAGTTTTCCTTTTTTTACGATAAAATGGATTTTGTTCCATTCTCCCTGCGGCTTACCCTCGCGCAACCGGGCATTGGCAATGCCGAAAAAGTCGCTGGCCCGGTGCGTATTTTCTTTGGCGCCTTCGTAAATTTTATCATCGATCACCTGCAGTTCCAGTCCGGTATTATGCATGTTCGGATATTTCGCATCTTCTGTGACGAAAAAGAAAATGCCGCTATTCGCGTATTTGCTGACTTTCCATTCTGCTTTAAATTCAAAATCGCCATTAACAACTTCATCCGTAACGATGTCGCCACCATTTTTTGCTTTATTCCCCGCACGTTCCGGCACGTTCAGTTTAATGGCGCCGTCTTCGATGATCCAGGCAGAGCCGACTCCTTTTCCGCCGTATGCATGCCAGCCTTTGAGACCTCTTCCGTCAAACAAAAGCTTCCAGCCATCCTTTTTTTCAGCCGCCGAAAGTGTGTTCAGCGATTGTGAATGAGCTTTTACAGCTATCAGAACTAATAGAAGTAGGATGGATATGAGCCTGCGCATAGCTTTTAGGGTTTTGATTTTAATAAGACAAGGAAAAGGTGGGAAATAAATACTGATCCGCCTCCATTTCCCGCCGGTAAAAAAGTCGAAGTAACCATTCAGATTGCTTTTATATAACTTAGTAAGATCGGATGAGAAACCGCACAGACTATGGAATGCATTAAACTGGCAGCTTAAAATGAAACGATCCCTGCTCACCTTTTTACTTTTTGCTGCATTCGTAAAAATCGCTTCCGGACAGACGGAACCGCCGCAGCAAGCTCTGAACCACTATGTAGAATTCCTGAACCGGTCGACTGCCGCAGTGACTGACCGTTTCCAAATGGTGCGGGATTATGAGGAGGATGTAGCGAGATATCGTAAAAAGCAGGATGTATCATTACGACTTCAGTCTTCCGGGCCACTCGAAGAATTCTATTATCAAAAGGCATTATCCGCGACGGGAATTACCGGTGCTGAAAGACAGAAGTTGAACAAACCATCAAATGCATTGTGGGAACTGCTCAATCAGCTCGACGAAACCGGGAAATCGCTCGAAACGCATGTGCGGCTAAATGCATATAAAGACGACAATCTGAAACAATCGGATAAGCTTGTTTCGAAAATGTTATCACTTTTCAATGCGTACAGTCGGGAGAAAGCGGAGTTTTATCAGCAGATCAGGCAGGTTTATCTCAAATACCAACCTTATGTCGCTTCTGATCCCTATCTCAGTACCGAAAAAGAAATGGAGCATATTCTGCTGATTCAAAAGCAATTGCTCGATTCGCTGCCGTATTATCTCCATGAAAATACACGTGCTGAATGGCCGGTAGCCGCCATTCAACGAAGTATGCTGACGGACGAAAAACTGTTAGCCGATTTTGGAAAAGCACAAGCCAGACTCGAATATCCGGCCTCGGCTGTGGTGCCCGATTTCAAGGAAGCTCTGCAGGCGCTTCAAAATATTAAACGACGCGCGGTGGATGATCATAATTTCGCAGCACAACAATCTGCCACACATGGTAACGACGTGTATTTATCGCTGATCAATCAATACAATAATGATTTGCTGGTCACGCACAAATCCTTCATCAATTACAGTAAATCCGCCCGGCGCATGTTGGATTTCCCTGCTATTAGTCCGGTTATGACGGATGAAGCTGCCGAAACGAAGTCTTCTAAAATCGCGCAGACGCCACCCTTTCAGGACAAACCACTGGCAACGTTTACTACAAAACGTTCAGCCACGCCGATGACCAGTTCGCTCGCGGGCGCATTGAATGTGTATGTTGAATTTATAAATGAGTCATTGCGCCAAATGCACCTGATGCAGGTGCTGGTTCGCAATTATCAGTCTTCCGCAGAGTATTACCGTGATCCGGAAGAAGCCCGGAAACGCGCCGGACTGACTTACTCGCACGACGACTTCAAGATTCCATTATCTGCCTATCAGCTTCTTTTCAGGGCCAGTAACTCCATGCCGCAAACCTATCGGGCAGCAATTAATGCGCAGGCCGAGGTATTACTGAAAGTGTTAAAGGAAATGGACGGATTAAGCGTGGAGCTGATCAGATACACCACAGAAAAACAGTATCTGGAAGATCAGCTTTCCCGCTCGGACGCTATTCTGGACCGTTACGCAATTTTATTTGAGATTTTTGATCAGAAAAAAGAACAGCTTTATAACGATGTGCGTCGTATTCATGAAAGTTTTCCAAGTGCGAATCCGGCCGGTTCATGGAATGTGGCTGGCAAGGCTTTACTCATAACGGTCGATGATGATCACGCGGTTTTATTTGATGTAAAGGCATTTTTAAATGGAGAAAAAGAGAAACTGCCGGTTACTGAAAAACTGGAAGACGGCGCGAAAAAACTGATCGAGGACGAGTATCAAAATTTGAAAGGCCTGAAACGATATGGCCGCAGCAATGGACTTTGTCCCTACTCTCCCTACGAAGATCTGGCCGGCAATTCTGCACGGTTTGCTGAAAAAGCACAAAAGGTGAAGCCCGTTTCAACGTCAGTGGGTTCGCATCCTTACGAATCGTTTTATTATTTTTACAACAATGAGCTGATTTACCAGTACAATAAGTTTGTCGAGCTGGCGAATGCAGGTTTGCTCAAAGCGGTCAATCAACCGGATGTGTTTGCGTTTCGACGTTTATCAAAACAACATGTACCGGTTTCTCCGCCGGGTAAAACAGTTGTCCCGCCTGCTGAGCCAGAAACCAAATCCGGGCCCGTCACTACCGTCGCCACACAGGAAACGGCATTTGTTTCGCAGGTTAACAAACCGGAGTCCGCCGCAAGTGCAAATCCGGCAAACCTAACGCGGGACACTGTATACGTCGAGCGCGTTCGTGTCGATACGGTGTATGTGGACCGCCATGCGGGAGGGCAGGAAGTGAGCCGGACGCTGGATGGATTTGCACCAAATAATATGGTACTGCTGCTCGATGTGTCGTCTTCGATGAATTCCCCATTTAAAATGCCTTTGCTGAAAAGATCCATCAAGTCGCTTCTGACCTTACTCCGTCCGGAAGATCAGATTTCGATTGTGTTATATTCAGGAAAAGCCCGGGTGGTTTTAAAACCGACATCGGGTGCAAAAGCCGCTGAAATTTCACGGATGATCGACCTGCTGCAATCCGACGGTGACACGGATGGAAACGAGGGTATTAAACTGGCCTACAAAACGGCCAACAAACAATTCATTCGCGGCGGAAACAACCGCATTATACTCGCCACCGACGGTGAATTCCCAGTCAGTAATGAAGTACTTACAATGATCGAAACAAACGCCAGCCAGGATCTGTACCTGACTATTTTTACATTTGGCAGAAACGAACATACCGGCCAGAAGCTCAAAAAGCTCAGTCAGCTCGGCCAGGGGACTTACGCCCACGTAACGGAAGAAAGTGCTGATTTGCAGTTGATTCTGGAAGCGCAGGGGAAGAAACGGGTGAGGTAGTAAAATGTGAGATGTGAGATGTGAGATGTGAGATGTGAGATGTGGGATGGTGAAGTGGACTTTAAGGCTACTTTCCCGGATCTTCAAACATAATATTATCAAACGCCTGTTTAATACGCTCATGATACGGATTGGCATTACTGATGAAAATAGAGCCAAATCCCTCGCCCCCAAAACGTTGTCGTATTTCGACGCCACATTTCCTCTAAGCAAACTCAATTTGTTATACCATCGGGCAAATAACCAGTCCCTGCACCGATCTTTCGAATTTTCCCCTTTGCAGATTATCATAAGGTTCAAACGTGAAGCTCACTATGTCGTTATTAAAGCATCTGCATTTATTCCCATTCATTCCGCAATCCATTCAGCGTTTTATTCCTCTTGAAAATAAATCACTTCACTCTATCAGTACTAAAACCTCTCGTTTCTTTTGTAAATCCAACGCGGATAGTATTCAAATGCAGTTGGCACGGAAAGCAGCAGGATAGAGCATTTCTCACCGACTTTTTCCGCGTCAGTTCGATAAGTCTTTTTCCGATTCCACTTTTATGAGAATCCGGACTGGAGAACCACATTTCGCATCGTTTTTTTACATTAATATAATTAAAGAAATAAAAAGCATGATATAATACTTGTTAATATTACGTTTTTCTAGTCCGTACAAGTCTATTTTTTATCAACAAAACAGGTTGCAAGTATGAAGAAAGTGAATTTTTTATTAGTAATGTTTCTGTTAATCAGCATGTTGAGCGTACAAGCCGGCATCAAAAAGCCAGCCAATGAACTGACTGGAACCTGGAAATACAAAGTCTCCAATGTTCCGGTGGAATATGAAACAGGCTTCATGACATTCGAAGAAAAGGATGGAAAAACAAGCGGCTACCTGGGCCAGAGCCAAAAGTCTGAAATGAAAGCTCTGACCGTTGCCGACGGGAAAGTTACTTTCAAGCTTGATTTTGAAGGAGGTATTTTAACCGTAACCATGGTTCAAGATGGCGACAAACTGAACGGAAGCGTCGTCTCTCAAGACGGGGAATTTCCAATTACAGCAGTGAAAGAAGAAAAGAAATAATGTTGGCTTATTTTAAAAACGGCCCTTAAAAGCGATTTTAAGGGCCGTTTTCATTTATATATAGTAAAAGAAACTTTGTCAGGTCAACCAGCTGTATTTCGGATTGTCAATCACAAAATGACGGCCGCGATTAAGATAACCGTGAACGCCCGACACGACAAAAATCACGATGGCCGCAGCAATTGCCGTGTAGGCGATCGCCTGTGATACGTCCCAGTTGGCTACAGCCACCGCAACAATGCCCCAGATCCCAATGGCGGCAGATTCGCGAAGATTTCTTGTCCAGATGAGAGCAATGTTGATCGCCGCCGCTGCAATGAGCATAATGATCGTCCAGTTTTCAGCGGAAATTCCGAAACCATCCCATTCTATTTTCGTGAGATAGGCTGCGGTATTTGCGATCAGAGCGACATTGATCCAGCCGAGATAAATGGCAAAAGGCCAGCATTCCAATGCAATTTGTTTGAGCGAAATCAACTCCATTTCCATACGCGTGGCCATTACAATGCGGATCAGCGAGCCCAGAATTACCAGCATAATGAGTACCGAAAGACCGGTATAGTCATACAGCCAGGCAATAACCCACAAGCAATTTGCTATACATGAAACAACAAATGTCCAGCCGATCTGCATCACGACTGCCGGCGTTTCCCGGGAATTGAACAATCCTTTACTTTGATGAATTACAAATGCAGTTAATGCCGCATAAATGATGCCCCAGATCGAAAAGGCATATCCGGCGGGCGTGAAATAATTCTGGTATGACGCAGAAACGGAAGCCATGGTATTTCCATTAAAAATACCCGTGTTGGACAGGTAATTGATGATGATGGTCACCACCAGCACCACAATGTTTGCTATTTGTAATGTTCTCTGCATGTTTCTGTTAGCTGGTGTGCCAGGTTGCCCGTTGATCTCTCCACTTGATTCCATAAATTTTAAATCGGTACGTTTCGTAAAAGACTTAAATTATTGTTCCACGTTTCGAAACCGGAAATACCAGGGTAATGTGACTTTATTTATTCAGATCGGAAAGAAGTTTGAGCGCCTGTTTTACGTCGCCGGTATTGTTTGTCCAGTTCCCTTCGCGCTCGATATACGCGATGCCAGAGAAATTCTGCCGGTTTAGTTCTTTGATGATGTCGGGGTATTTGAGCACGCCCGTCCCGACGACCACGTCATTTGCTTTCAAGTTGCCTGAGGCATCCAGGTCTTTTACATGCACAGCGATAATCTTGCCTTTCAGAGTTTGAAGGCACTTTACAGGATCCAGGCCACTTCTTGACCAATGACCCAGATCGGCGCATGCACCAAAATTCGGGTGACCTTTCATCGCCGCGACAACGGAGTCGGGATGCCAGTAGTAGCTCGAACCTTTGGCATGTTCGTGAATCGCTATTTTCATTTTATAGGCGCCCGCGAGGCTATCCAGTAAATCCCAATCCTTTTTCTCCGGTTCGCAGGTAAAAAATTCGATCCCCATTTTTTTAGCAAAATCGAAATACTGTACCCATTCCTGCCGGTTTTTCCCATTTCCAGCATATAACGATTTCATTTTCAAACCCTTCTGATCAAGCATTCCTTTCATTTTTGAAATTTCGGGATCGGATAATGCAGGAATGGCGTGTCCATTAAACCCTTCACCCAGTTTATGAAAGAAAAACCCTTCCACATACTCCGCTCCGGCACTATCTGCCTTTTCCAGTGATTCGGAAAAAGAGAAACGATTGAACGAGTAAAGTGCCACACCTGTCTTCATTTTCCCCGGCTTCGACCGGTTAGTATGGCTCACAAATGCAACGAGACTTGTACAGATAAAAAGGAAGGCAATGCAGGAAATTTGAGTGATGTTTTTCATTTCGATCGAATAGCAGTTTCTCGAGAAAGTCTCCGGATATGCTACTTTACTGAGTGCAATTCATAAGCCAGACCCGGCGACTCTAAATAACCGCTAAATAACAAGGCGGCGTATAGAACTTAGGTGCCATTTACCAGTATTGCAAAAATATTTAGATTTGTTTCAGACAATCGTCTGAATCATTTACTCAATACAATCCTCTAACCAATTCACCATGCTTAAAAAAGTACTTAAATGGACCGGGATCGTTCTCGGCTGTGTCCTTTTACTGTTAGGCTGCTTCTACGGCTACATTTATTTCAACACCGAATCCAGGCTCAACAAAGTGTACGAAGTGACCGCGAAACCGGTCATCATCACAAACGATAGTGCATCGATCGCCAGAGGAAAACACCTTGCCCAAATCCGCGGTTGTGCAGGATGTCATATGCCTGATTTCGCCGGCGGGTATGCTCTTGCAGATGAAAGTACGCCCATTGGTGTGCTGTACGGCCCTAACATTACCAGTGGAAAAGGCGGCATCAGCTATACCGACGCGGATTGGATCAAAGCACTTCGCCATGGGATTGGAAAAGACAATAAACCATTATGGTTCATGCCATCTGAGGAATTTTACCTGCTGTCCAATCAGGATATCGGCGATATCATCAGTTACGCAAAATCCCGTCCTCCGGTAGATAAAGAATGGCCTAAAAAAGAGTTGAAACCTCTCGGCCGCGTTCTTACCCATTTCGGTGAATTCCCACTTATCCCGGCGGAAAAAATTGATCATAATGCGTCTTTCGCCGATTCAGTACAAAAGGGGATCACACCGGAATATGGCAAATACCTGGCATTAACCTGTACCGGATGCCACGCACCGACCTTTAAAGGCGGACCTCCGCATGGTCCGGGCCAACCTGAAATACCAGACATCAGCGCCACCGGGCATTTGGGTAAATGGAGCGAACCTCAGTTTGCTGCGACCATGCGCACCGGAAAAACACCCGAAGGAAAAGCGTTAAGCGACGCGATGCCGTGGAAAATGTTTACCTATTCGGACGATGAACTGAAAGCAGTTTACTCGTATCTGCACGATCTGAAATAGGTCAATTCCACTTACCAATATAAATGTCGATGCCCCACCTGATTGAGATCGGATGGGGCATCGGCTTTTTCAGGATAACAGGCTCAGAACGCGGTCGACGATGGTTTTGCTCGTAAAAAGATAGCGGTGGTGAGTTGGAAAACGTTTAAGGTTGAACACGATCGAGCCGGTGTTGATGCCGCCGTAATCTGCATTTGTCCATACATCATCCACTTTTTTGCGCGCCGAACGCCGGATCCGCCGAAATGGAAAATCGTTGGTAGGTTCGTCGTCACCGGCGATATCATCCACATGGAAGAAATTAATGCCCTGCACACGGTCGATCGGTTCGGGTATTTTGTCCCCGAAATTACCGAGGTTACGATAATTCTTGGTTAATGTAAATCTTGCCTCCGGCGTTGCGACATTATTCAAATTACCCATTCCGACAAACTTTTTGGTACTCGAGTACAGCAGGTAATCGTACTTGTCGTGGAAGACGTGTACATTGTTTGCGATCTGTTTTAATTTGGTGAAATCATAATGGAAATCGATCCCGTCATTGTCCTGGAAATAGTTTTTAATCGTTTCTCCGCCCGTTTTCACAGTCAGGTGAGTAATGTCCGGTGCCATCAGGAAAATGTTATCGAATACTTTTTTATTCGGCAATAGATCCGGCTCCCCGGCCGCGGGGTTCAGCATTCCGTTCAATAATTGGTGGCCAAATGAATGCACGATCAGATTAAGAGTCTTATTCCTGGATTTCAATTTGTCAGACAGCTTTTCAAATGTCTCGAACAATCCATTTGCGACAAATTCCTGCCCCGCTTTCAACGATCTGTCATCGACCGTTTTACGACTTGGCCCACCCTGCGCCGGCCAGCTCATGAAAAGAACCTTTGCAATGTTATTGAGTGGCTGGGACATGTAGTTCTGGACAAAACTGCCAAGCAAATCGAGCTTTAATGACGACAACAACTGATACCCGTGAATGTAAACGAATACGTGTTTTCTAGGGTTTTTTAAATTAACTACTGACTGAAAAACGCCTTCTGCGAAAAAGTCGGGAACCAGATCATTCACCCGGATGCTGGCCGAGTCTGCCGGAAGCCTCACGGGCGTGAAGTATAAACTCTTTGGGGCCATTTTCGAGAACATATCCGGTCTTCCCTGCTGATCGACCTGCCGGTAACAGATCAGCCATTGGTTTTTATCCTCATCCGAAAGCTTCGAACAATCGACGTCTACGTCGATCGCCGCATTCCAGACAAATGCTCCATTACTTAATTTAAACCAGACATCATCGCCGTCAAACGGGTCTCCGAGAACGGTATCCACGATTTGAACGATATCGCCAGCCTTATAAAATTGCATGATCCGCGAATTGACCGTCGGCCGCTCGCGTTCATTTAAGTCGGTGTTAACTATTCCCCGCATCATCCTACCCGGTTTAAGATCCCACGATTCGACATCGCCAGCCCCGACGGACGTGACCTGTCGTCTGTATCCGACGCAATCGCTTTGGAAGAGCGCAGTTTGACGAGCTTGTTCAACAGATCAAACCAAAACGGCGCACCGAGTGAAAGTGCCAGTACCGTCATCAGATATCCCCAAAAATGCTCCCAGGTAAATACATAACTGTACTTATATTTCACCGTATTCAGTTTCAGGAAACCTTCCGTTTCTGCTTTTACAGCATTTAAAAAAATCCCTTTGTCAACAGAACGGTGTACGACCACGTAAGCGTTTTTCCCGTTTTTCAACTTATAAGGAATCTCAACCCATTCCTTTCCCGCCAGTGTCGCAGAAGTTAATGTATATGGAATGGAATCAGACACATACCAGTTCGAACCCATTACCGTTTGCGTGTTCATGATCTCTTCCTGCAGCATTTTCTGGGTTGCCTGCAAAGAATCCAGTTTTGTATGAATTTGTTTCACCGCTGTACTGTCATCCGCCGGAGCTTTGTCCACCGATTGCAATCCGGCTTCGTTCTTCTCAACAAAATTCGCTGCCATTTGAACCATCTGGTTTCGTGCATTATCGTCCCGCGAAAGCTTTCTGATCATGGAAATGGTATCGACATTAAACGAAACAACGATCACAAATCCGATCCCGAACAACACAACCTGCGTCGTTTGCTTAAACCAGCCACTCGCGCGTTCCATGGTATCGTTATACCAGTTTTCCAGCAGGATCTTGAATTTCACAAGGTCGTAATTCGCATCATCGAGCAGCGACTGGATCTGCTGCTTGGTCTCGCTGCCGTCCGACAATTTCCTCAAAAGACCTTCTTCCACGCACGCCAGCAAACTCGCATCCGGATTGTCGACTTTAATGGCGTCGATCAAAGCTTTGGAAAAATTCTCCGCCGAGAGGTACGAAGGCTTGTTGCCTGCTCCGCCGCTTGTGAGGTATTTAATGGAAGGTTGTTTGAAAAAATGGTCGTAAAGTCCGCGGTTCTCGAGATTCATGGCATTTCCCGTAACGCGCATGACGGTCGTAAGTATACGGGAACTGATCCTGGCTGCTGTGCCGGGATACCTTTTTTCATCCATCAGCATTCTTTTCAGCGCATAAGACAGATTTCTGGCACGCAGCCCGAAAATAGACGATACAATCTCCATCACGACGGTGACGTAAAGACTGTATAACAAGTAAATGAAGATGAGGCCGATGGCCACGTCGAAAGCAACATTTCCTGACATAACGGATGAGGTTTTGGTTTCTGCAAAGACCATAAAAAAAGGAAATTCCGGCTGGAATTTCCTTAGGTATAATTACTTGATTTTGAAGGTACAACTACCTGTTGAAAATCTGAAAGTCCGTTTACTTGTACTTCATTTCGATAGCCCGCAAATCTCCTTTTCCTTCCTGTTGTCCCGAAACGTTCACACCAATCCGCGGCGCCCGGTCCCAGCGTGGCAGCCACAACGCTTCCAGTTTTACAGAACTACTCACGGATTCGATCTTCTGACCTTTTACATCCCAGCTGAACTCAAAAAACCGGCCGAACCGGCAGTTCAGTTTCAAATCGATCACCTTGTATTTTTCCGGCAAATCCTGCTTTTTCAGCACTTCCCGCACGCCGTCTTTCATCTGCCATACTTCCAGCAAACCTGCTTTCACACCCAGCCCGATCGCATTTTCAGCATCGCCATAAACAATTATGTTTTGCATGAGATCTTCCTGAACCCCAAATGTGCCCATGAAATCATAATGCCCTTTTTTCACAACCAATCCGAGAAAATTCCCGGTTGCATGATGGTTCCTGTTTTCAATCCGGAATGCGCCCCGCTCGATCGCATATTTCGGCTGCGGGAATTTGACATCATATACCCACGGTGCCTGTAACGTATCCCGGTCAAAGTTGATGGACAAATTTGGTTGAACAATTGTAAGGTTCGTGCTCGGCGCCTCTGCCTGCGCCGGTGTCGCTTTTCCATACCGGAATGCCGGCCATTGCGAAACCTCATCCCAAACGAGCTCACTCAAAACGCCCTGACGACCAGCGAATGTAAAATCGACGCCATTATAGGCATGGTGCAAATAGAAATAACGTTTTTCAGGCGTGACTACCACTGTTCCGTGGCCAGGGCATTTCCAAGTTTCATCGCCAAAAAGCATCGGATTTCCTGAATATTTCACCCACGGCCCCTGCAACTTTTCCGCGCGCGCAATCCCCACCTGATAGTCGCATTTCTCGCCGCAGCACGCATTGCCGGAATACAGCATGTACCAGTAATTTCCCCGTTTGAAAATCGACTGGCCTTCCGCGCCGCCTCCCTCCCAGCCCGCAGCATCCGCTTTTATCATGCTGAATTCCTTTCCAGTTACTTTCATCCCATCCGCAGAAAGCTCTGCGCCAAGTATCTCGATTTGCCTGCCTTTGTCCAAACCATAGGCTTTCCAGGTAATGAACAATTTGCCTTTGTCTTCGACGATAAATGCATCAATGGCTTCATTTGTCCATTCAATAATGATCCCGTGATCTTTAAAGCCGCTTTTCAAATCTTTGGTACTGGCCACGCCAATGAACGATTTCTGGTCCGATTTCCGGCGGGCGGTGTAATACACGTAGAATGTATTGTTGCGATAGTACAGCTCGGGCGCCCAGTAACTGCCCATTGTCCATTCTGGCAGCTCGGCGAAAACCGGCCCAACATATTCCCAGTCGACCAGATTTTTTGAAGTATAAATGGGATAAGCCGGTCCCCATTCCGAAGAAGTACCTGCTGCATAATACGTATTCCCCACTCTGATCACCGAAGGATCGGCAAAATCGCCGGAAATAACCGGGTTCCGATACGTGATAACGGGAGTCTTTTGTGCAAAAGCATTTCCGGTGAAAACAAACAGGAATAAAAACGCTAGCGAATGGATTTTTATCTTTTTCATGAGGCTAAGAAAAAGAATTATTTCAACTATCAGAAACGCATTCCCATTCTGACCGCAGTCTGCCCGACTTTCCTGCCAGCTTAACTTTCCAGCCAGGCTTTGAATGCGGCTGCTTTCTCACGGCTGATCACTACCTCCTGCGTGGTTTGGGGGCGAAGCTCAACTTTCAGTTTTCCATTGAAGTACGTATGGATTTTTTGAATGGCTGTAATACGAGCGATAAACTGCCGGTTGACACGAAAAAAGCTGAGCGGGTCTACCAGCGATTCCAGTTCTTCGAGCGTGTAATCGACCAGATACTGGCGACCGTCGTTTCCAACAAGGCAAGACATTTCATTGGCCGTATAAAAATACGCGACGCTTTCCTGGTTAATGGGAATAAGCTGCTCACCGTTCTTTACCAAAAATCGCATTTTATACGGTTTTCGGCTGATTTCCAGACTGTCCAGCAAAGTCTCCACTTTTCTTGCGTAAGCTTTTGGTGAAAAATCTTCTTTGATACTCTCGTATTTTTTGATCGCCTCGGCCAGTTCGGGAAGTTTAATGGGTTTTAGCAGATAATCTATGCTTTTGACACGAAATGCTTTGATGGCATATTCGTCGTAGGATGTCGTAAAAATGATCGGACTGTGCGCGGGAAACTCTTCAAAAATCTGAAAACTGAGCCCATCGGAAAGCTGAATGTCGGAAAAGATGAGATCGACCGGCTCCTCGGATTTGAACCAGCGCCGGGCGGACTCCACACTTTCGAGCACTCCCGCAATTTCAATGCGCGGATCGTGCTTTTTAATCAGCTTTTCGAGTCTTTCGGCAGCCGGATATTCGTCTTCGATAATGAGTACTTTCATATCAAACCATTTGTCCCAGCAATGGGATCTTTACTTTAAAAACCGCATTGTTACTTGTAATTTCCACTTGTCGGTCTGTCAGCAGGCTATACCGGTTTACAATATTCTGCAACCCGACGCGCGTGGATTTCTCTAGAATCGTTTTTTCAAGAATGTTGTTTTCGACCACCAGAAACGCGCCGTCTTCTTCTCTAATCAAAATCCTCAATGGATTTTCGCGACTGGCCACATTATGCTTGATCGCGTTTTCTATCAGCATTTGAAGGCTCAACGGGGTAATATGTTGCTGATATGCACCCGGGGTAATCTGCTTTTCAACCTGCAGGTTCTCCCGGAAACGGATTTTGTTGAGGTAAATGTAAGCGTCCACGAAAGCCAGTTCTTCTTCCAGTAAAACCGTATTCTTGTTCCGGCTGACCAGCACGTACCGGTACACATCCGAAAGTCTTTCCAGGTAATCCTGCGCATCCGTGTTGTCATCGTCGATGAGTGCCGCCAGGGTATTCATACTGTTAAACAAAAAATGCGGATCGAGCTGATTTTTAAGCACTTCGAGCTGTGACTGCACACCTTCCCGCATTAGCGATTCGGTTTTTCTCACATTCAGTTTCCAGGCTTCGAAAAAGTAAACCGCCTCGTAAACCAGGTACACCAAAACAGTTGGTACAATGCTGATGCGAAACGTTGCCAGGATGCCTGAATGATGTGCCATTGCTATGAAAATGAATGCATCGAGCAGCACAGATATGCCGAGAACATATACGAACGCGAGTGCAGCTTCCACCATTACCCGGCGCGCAGTTTGACTGTAATCGGGAAAAATACGGCGCATTCGAACGATGATGAACCGGTTTCCTTCCCAAAAAATGAACGTCAGAATGGTGGAAAACAAAAAGCTGATCCAGAATTTTTGATTAAGCGCCAGGAAATCTTCGAAACTCATAATGACCGGAATAGCCAGGCCCAACAGCGGGATGCCGATCAGCCTCAATTTTCCGTCATTCAAAGTATACGCAGGTTCAATCATATTTGGGAGAAAATGGTACTACCGCAGCTTTGGTAAATGCATTTAAATTAAGTGTTTGGCAGTACCATTTCCAATTAAAATGTCGCTTTGAAATAAGGTACGGGGAAAAATCCCTGCCCATATACATTGGCGAGCGCATTGGTGCGCGGGTTGTAAGTTTGCTGAAAGATGTTTTTGTTGGCAGTTACATTTTGCAGGTCCATTGCAAATTCCATCGTGCTTTTTCCCATTTCCCATCGGTATGAAAACCGCAGATCGGTCCGGAAGTAAGGTTTCTGACGATCTGAGAACGCTTGTTTCTCATCATAAACCGCCTGGCCACGAAGTCGGGACGCGGCGAGATTGAGCGGGGTAAAATATTTGCCGCCCACGAGCGAGCTTCTGATGCTGGCACTTATTACATTGGTTTTCATTACTTTGATCTCCTTTCCAGCGAGCACATTCAGGACATACCGGGTATTAAATGCAGTATTCCGTTCGATTTTGTCACTGCCTTTGTATTTCGAATCAAAAAGCGAGGTCGTAAGCAGAAAATAGTAACCTTGGTTGAAATACCGCTCCAAAGTCATTTCGATCCCTAAATTACGTCCAGATCCTTCATTCGCGAGACTATCACGATCGGGCGGGCCGAACGAATTTCCGGTGTTGAGTACTGAAAAAGTAGAAGGTCTCGATTCGACCGGAACATTGTAAACAGACTGGAAGTAAGGCTCTACTTTCAATAACAGATTTTCCGTCAGCCTGTTTTCATAACTCAGCACAACATGGTGACTTTTCGTAAAATCCAGGTTTTTATTGGTAAATGCAGATCCCGATTCTGTCGGTGTCTGGATAAAATACGTGTAAATATTCTGCGCCTGACTGTTCAATCCATACCCGACGCTCAGCGACTGACCCTGTCCAAAGGTATATTGCAAACCAGCTCTCGGTTCCAGCGCCACATTGTTGTTCAGACTGAAATGCTGGAAATGAAGGCCGGTCGTAAGTAGCAACTTTTGCGAAATGCGATATCTCCATTGCGCATATGCCTGTGTCAAAGCCGTATTCTCTCCATTCACATCCACCCGCACCGAATCGATCTTGCCTGCCTGATGGATCGAACGATTGTATAGATCAAAGTCAAGCATATCCACAGTCACCCCGCCATATAAGCTGCTTTTCGCATTCATTTTATGCCTCACATTGAGCACAGCTGAATATTTGCTGGTATTATATTTTGACTCACCGCTCAAAAAAGCTTCTCGAGTTACCAAACTGATCGAATCACCGCTAAACCTTTCGCGGGTTGTACTCATGCCGAGCGTTAATTTCGCAAACGTTTTGGGAGAAAGATTATGCTCGTAAGAAACACCCGCAATGTTGGTCGCATACCTCACCCGGGAGTTGGTATTTTCTGTTCCATATAAATTAGTAAGTGTGGTATCTACTTCACTGCCCAGAAACTGCACATGGCTGGCGCCCAGGATCCCGAATAGTGTGAACTTTCCATTCCGGCCCGTTGGTACAGCCACTTTGAAATTCAGATCCTGATAGTCGGGAACCGCCGTGCCCGTTCCAAAGGAAATGCCTAATGCTTTGAAAACGCCTAATGTCGAGTAGCGATAATTGATCAGATAAGATGCTTTTGAATTTTTAGAAAACGGACCTTCTGCGCCGGCTTCAAAACCATTGAACCCGATCTGGCCCATAAACTCATGTTTCTGATTGTTACCTTCTCTCAATTTTAGATCAAAAACGGCAGCCAACGCATTACCATACTGCGCTGGGAATGCGCTCGTCAGGAAATCCGACTTTGCAATGGTGTTGTTGTTCAGCATACTTACTGGTCCGCCGGTTGCCGAAAATGACCCAAAGTGGTTGGGATTTGGGATGTTAAGTCCTTCCAGCTGCCACAGCATCCCGGTTGGCGAATTACCGCGCACTACAATGTCATTCCTCGAATCATCCCCGGAAACCACACCTGCAAAGTTGGCTGCCATCCGGGAAGGATCACCCAGCGAGCCCGCATACCGTTTGGTATCATCCACATTGAAGGACCGACCGCTCACCAGCGAAAGGTCGTTATTGGTTTTGCTTTTGTCATTCGTGCGGTCGGCGGTTACGACCACCTCCTCCAATGCCTGCACGCTTTCCGTCAGCGTGATGTTCAGGATCACTTCCTTGCTCCCGGTGATCACGACATTGGGTAAACGCTGCTCCTCATAACCCACCATCGTAATCCGGAAAGATTGCCGCCCGGTGGGTACATCCTCGATTTTAAAGTCCCCATTCATATCCGTCGTGCTCCCGATCGGACTGCTGCCATCGGGTTGGATCAATAGAATGGTCGCGCCGATCATGGGTGATTGCGAAACCTCATCCCGGACTGTCCCGCGAATCGTTTGGGTCATTTGCTGCGCATACAGCGTCCCGGTGAAGAAAATGGTAAAAGATAATAGTAATGCTTTCATGGCTAATGTTTTGAATTTTTGATAAGACAAAACTGGGGAAGCAATTACTACTTATAAAAGGATAGCCGACGAAGCGTCGGAAAATGCAGCCGAAGTGAAGAGTCGGCGGGGGGAAATGCTAATTATTTACGAGACAGTTCTTTAATTTTTTCAAAAAACCAAGCTGGCTTGTCAGCCATCACGTAATCGGTTTTTGCTTTCGCAGCTTCTTCCCAAGATGAAAATTTGCGATCTAAAGGGTGCTTTTCAGAAGATTTATTTTTTTTGCGTGCCTTTTCTGGTTGAACCGTTTCCATGTCTTTTCATTTCATTAGCTAAACAATATTAAACATTTTTTGACGAGATCACAAATGCGCGATAGGTTTTGCCGGGTTCAAATAGTTCAAGCTCAGTTTCACCAAAACCCAACAGACGGAAATGTTTGGAGATTGTATTGAGTTCACGGCAAAGAAGAATGCGATATAGCCTCGTCCTTGCCGGAGTACTTCCCTGAATACATATTATGGCATCCTTATTTGTAGCCAAAAAATGAGTGATTATTTGGATAACCGTCGATAAGACATTTTCCATATCCCCATTATTGCTTTCAGAATAAACATCAATATTTCCAGAACTATCCACATCACCCATAATTACATTGAACAGATTGGGTGTTCCGGTTTGTTGAAATAAAACGCCCTTTGGAATTATTCTGCTGCCAACACTATCAAATGTAAAGAGGACAGACTTTTCATTGTTGGAAAACTCGTACGAGGGATGATTCATATTTATAGTGTGTTCTAAACTTCTTGCAAAGATGCGTATCGGCGCGTACATTCGCAATGTGAAAAGGCTTATACTCCATATCCTCTTGACCATCGTTATACTTGATACCACATCCTTGTATCAGGTCCTGAAAGCACCTTCACTCGTAAGACATTTCATAGAACACAAAGCATTAAACCAGGAAATCAGCTTCATGGATTTCCTTTCCATGCATTATTGGGGCGATGACCTGGATGATAATGATGATGAGAAAGACATGCAGCTGCCTTTCAAAAAGTTTGAAATTCAGCATACCAGTTTTCTTTTCATTCCATTTACCACTTCGTTTTCTTTCAAAAACACCCTCTGGCCAGTGAAAGCTGACTACGGCCCGGACAAGCCGCAGGTACACTACAATGCTTCATTAGGCTCGCTCTTCCGCCCTCCGCGAGCATAAATACATACATCCCGGCAGGTGCATTGCGCCCTGACTTTCTATGCCTGCATGGTTTCGTGCATGCATACTCTTTTTTGCTATGTATTTATTTATGAATTTGTTATGCTCAATAAGATCATCCTGTTTTCAGTCAGGAACAAACTGATCGTTGGCATTTTCATGCTGCTGTGGATTGTATACGGCATTTATGAAGTGACCCAACTTCCTATCGACGCCGTCCCCGATATTACCAATAACCAGGTCCAGGTAATCACGTCCGCCCCGGCGCTCGGTGCCGAAGATGTTGAACGCCTCATTACTTTCCCCATTGAACAAGCCATCGCCAATATCCCGGGCTTGAAAGAAAGCCGGAGCATGTCGCGGTTCGGACTTTCACTGATCAGTATCGTTTTTGAAGACGGTTCCGATGTGTATTGGGCTCGCCAGCAGGTTACCGAACGGCTTGCACAGGTTGAAATCAATGAAAATGCCAGTAAACCGGAACTTGCTCCCGTAACTACGGGCCTGGGTGAGATCTATCAATATGTGATCAGGCCGAAAGATGGTTTTGAAAAGAAATACTCCCTCGCCGACCTCCGCACCACCCAGGATTGGATCGTGCGGCGGCAGCTTCTGGGTACCGCCGGAGTAGCGGACGTTTCTACTTTCGGGGGTGACCTGAAACAGTATGAAGTAGCCGTAAACCCCGCCAGCCTGAAAGCATTGAATCTCTCGATCAGCGATGTGTTTAATGCTTTGAGTAAAAACAACCAGAATACCGGCGGCGCATACATAGAAAAGGGGCCGTCGGTGCTGTATATACGCAGCGTGGGACTTGCAGGTTCAATGGACGATATCAACAACATTGTTGTCAAAACCACCACGAACGGAACACCCGTTCTGATTAGTAACGTGGCCGATGTACGCATTGGATCTGCAATACGATATGGGGCGCTCACAATGGCGGGCAAAGGTGAACTTTCGGGAGGGATTGTGATGATGCTGAAAGGCGGAAACTCTTCGGAGGTGATTAAAAATGTTAAAACCCGCATTGCCGAGATTGAGAAAACACTTCCCGAGGGATTAACAATCGAGCCGTTTCTGGATCGTACCAAAATGGTGGACAATGCGATTGGCACTGTAAAACACAATTTGCTGGAAGGCGCGCTGATCGTCGTGATCGTGCTGGTCTTATTTCTGGGTAATCTGCGCGCAGGGCTTATTGTGGCTTCCGTGATCCCGTTATCCATGCTTTTTGCGATTGCGATGATGAACACGTTTGGCGTGAGTGGTAATCTGATGAGTCTGGGCGCACTGGATTTTGGGCTGATCGTCGATGGCGCGGTCATTATCGTCGAAGCGATTTTGCACCATTTGCACTTCTCCAAAAGGTACGAAGGCATCAACCGGATTTCGCAGGAGCAAATGGACGTGGAAGTATCCGGCTCGGCTTCGCGGATGATGAATGCCGCCGTTTTTGGACAAATCATCATTCTGATCGTTTACCTGCCCATTCTTTCACTTTCCGGAATCGAAGGAAAAATGTTCAAGCCGATGGCACAAACCGTTGCATTCGCTATTCTGGGGGCATTCATTTTGTCGCTCACCTACGTGCCGATGATCAGTTCGATGTTTATCAGCAAAAAGATCTCGCATTCGCCCAACCTTTCCGACCGCATTATGGCGCGGATTGAAAATGGCTACCAGAAGCTACTGGCGCGGGCATTAACCATCCGCAAAACCATGGTTTTGTCTGCATTTGCATTGTTTGGCGTCGCTGTTTTTCTGTTTACTCAAATGGGCGGAGAATTCATTCCGCAATTAGAGGAAGGCGATTTTGCGACCGAAACACGATTGCTGGTTGGCACCAACCTAAGTACCACGATAGATGCCATTAACCGCATTTCCGACAGGTTGAAAAAAGATTACCCCGAAGTCGAGAACGTCGTTTCCAGGATTGGGAGCGCCGAAATACCGACTGACCCAATGCCGATCGAAGGTGGCGATATGATCATAGTTTTAAAAGATAAATCGGAATGGACCAATGCAAAAACGTTCCCCGAAATGGCTGAAAAAATGGCGGCTACCGCTCAGGAAGTGGTACCCGGAGTTACTACCGGATTTCAATATCCCGTCCAGATGCGTTTCAACGAGCTCATGACGGGAGCAAAACAGGATGTGGTTTGCAAGATTTTCGGAGAAGACCTCGACAAGCTTGCCACTTACGCCGAACAATTAGGCAGTATTTCAAAAACCGTAAAGGGTACCGCAGACTGGTATGTGGAGAAAGTAACCGGAATGCCGCAGATCGTGATCGAGTTCAACCGCAGCGAAATCGCAAAGTACGGACTTAATATCGACGAGGTAAACCGGACGATCAATGCTGCATTTGCCGGCGCCGCAGCCGGGCAGATCTATGAAGGTGAAAAGAAATTCGACCTCGTAGTACGCGTGGGAAGCGAGGGTCGGAAAAATATCAATGATGTCCAGAATCTTTTGATCTCAACACCGACCGGCATGCAAATCCCATTGTATCAGGTTGCCAGCATTCGGGAAATCGAAGGCCCAAACCAGATCCAGCGCGAAAATACCAGACGCAGGATCATTGTCGGGTTCAATGTACGCGGGCGGGATGTGCAGTCGATCGTGGAGGAATTACAGGGAAAAGTGGATGCCAAAATGAAATTCGAGGCGGGGTACAGCATTGCCTATGGCGGCGCATTTGAAAACTTGCAGCAAGCCAAAGCCCGGCTGAGCATTGCCGTACCGGTGGCATTACTGCTCATTTTCATCATGCTGTATTTTGCGTTTTCCTCGGTGAAAGATGGCGCGCTCATTTACACGGCGATCCCATTGTCGGCCATTGGCGGCGTGTTTGCACTCGCATTGCGGGGTATGCCATTTAGTATTTCAGCTGGCGTCGGTTTTATCGCGCTTTTCGGAGTGGCGGTATTGAATGGGATTGTGCTGCTTTCTGAATTCAACCGGATCAGGGCGGAAGGAAAAATCAAGGACGCTTTGCAGCTGGTCATGACCGGCACACGCAACCGACTTCGTCCGGTTTTGATGACGGCCGCAGTAGCCTCGCTCGGATTTTTGCCGATGGCTCTGAGCAACGGTGCGGGCGCTGAGGTACAACGTCCGCTGGCGACCGTCGTGATCGGCGGCTTGCTCACCGCTACGTTACTTACACTTTTTGTACTTCCGGCACTCTATCTTTTGGTAGAAGGGAAAGTGAAGTTAAGCAAACCTGTGGCTGTCTTAATCGTGCTCATTCTCGTTGGTAATCAGGTAAATGCACAATCAAAAACAGCGATTAGCCTCGATGAAGCCATTACAATTGCTTTACAAAAAAACCTGCAGACGCAAAGCTCGCGCCTGAATGAACAGGTCCGGGAAAGGTTACAGTCAACGGCTTATGATCTGGCGAAAACGAATGTGAATGCCGATTTTGGCAGGTTCAACAGCATCAATCGCGATACGCGATTCGGGATTACTCAAACATTTAGTTTCCCCGCCGTTTATTCCAATCAAAAAAATGCATTGAAAGCAAATTTGCTCGCCGCCCGGGCGCAAACCAAGCTGACCGAGCAGGATATCCGGACCAGTGTTCGGCAGTTGTTTTTCGAGTATGCGGCATTGACCGAGCAAAAAAAGCTGCTCATATACGCCGACAGCATTTACAGGCTTTTTGAAACAAAATCCAACCTTCGTTTCGAAAAAGGAGCTACCAACATCCTGGAAAAAACCACTGCGGAATCTCATCGGCAACAGATCACCAATCAGCAGAACCTGTTGAGCAAAGACCTGGATATGGTGGTTAATCAGTTCAATTTCCTGATCCAGGACGATCAGCTTTACATCCCGCGCATTCTTACTTCCAAAATCGAAAACACGTTCACAAGTCTTGATACCTCTTTGAATGTAAGCCAGTTACCATTATCAGAGCTAGCATTTCACGAACAAGATGCGGCGCAGTTCCGGTGGAAAACTGAAAAATCAAGAATGCTGCCGGATATCACATTGGGCTATAATAACCAAAGTCTCATCGGCCCGCAAATGGTGAATGGCCAGGAATTGTTTTACAAAAGCACGGACCGGTTCAGCTATTTCAATGCCGGGATTGCCATTCCGCTGTTTTTCAAAGCACAATCCGCCCGGACAAATGCAGCCAAATTGGATTGGGAAAGAAGCAGGAAACAAACCAGCCAGATCCAGTTACAGCTCCGGACCGAAATGGTAACCGCCGCGGACCAGCTCCGAAAGTACCAGGAAAGTCTCCAATATTTTGAAAATCAAGGCCTTAAAAACGCTGATTTAATCATCGCCACCGCAGATGAACAGTTCCAGGCCGGTGAGATCGATTATTTACAATGGGTAATCCTGGTGGACCAGGCTGTGACGATCAAAAGCGATTACATCGGCGCATTGAACAGCTATAACCTGGCGGTGATCCAATTATTGAAATTGAACAACTTATAAAAGCATTCAAATGAAAACTTATCAAATCACCTTCCTGAGCCTGATGATCATGGCTTCTTGCGGGACCGAACCAAAAACCGACGCACCGGAAACAGTACAAAAACCGGATTCCACGGAAATGTCGCAAACCGTTTCCTTCAATCCGGGCCAGATGAAAAGCGTTGGTATCGAAGTAGGCACTCCTACTCCCGGAAACATCAGCGGCACATTGAAATTGCAGGGAAAAATCGACGTGCCGCCGCAAAGTACTGTGAGCCTGAGCTTTCCGCTCGGGGGCTATTTACGGTCGACGAAAATGCTGCCGGGAATGCACGTAAAAAAAGGCCAGGTACTCGCGGAATTGGAAGATATGCAGTTTATTCAGCTGCAACAGGATTACCTGACCGCCAAAGAAAAGTTTTCGCTGGCGCAAACGGAATACTCCCGACAAAGTGACCTGAATGCCAGTAAAGCCAGCAGCGACAAGGTGATGCAGCAGGCCCGTTCGGAAATGGAAACCCAACGGATCCTGATGAGCGCTCTCGGACAAAAACTGGAAGTGATCGGCATTGCCCCATCCAAACTGAAAGCCGACAACATTTCGAAAAGTGTTTCCATTATTTCGCCGATCAATGGTTTTGTATCGAAAGTAAATGTGAACGTGGGCAAATATACTTCCCCGACTGACATGCTTTTTGAACTGGTCGATCCGGGGGACATTCACCTGGCATTGCAGGTTTTCGAAAAAGACCTTAATGCATTATCCATTGGACAACAGGTAGTTGCGTACACCAACAACGATCCGACTAAGAAATTTCAGGCTGAAATTATCCTCATCAGCAAGAACCTCGACCAGGACCGGATGGCGGAGGTACATTGTCATTTTGAAAAATACAGCCCGTCGCTCGTTCCCGGAATGTTTATGAACGGCGAAGTTTCCGTCAATAATCAGGAAGGCCTGACGGTTCCGGAAGAAGCTGTGGTGCGGTGGGAAAACAGATTTTACGTTTTCACGGAAGGTAAAAACGGGAGTTTCGATATGCAGGAAGTAACGCCCGGCGTGATCACCGGCGGCAGGCAGCAAATTGAGGGAAATGGTATCACCGGCAACACCCGGCTAGTAATTAAAAATGCTTATGCATTACTCATGAAAATCATGAATACGGATGATGAAAGCTAGTTATAATGGGCAGTAAATGAACGCTTAAAACGGATCGAGCCCGTGCATAAGCTGGCTTCTAAACATTATATCACACCATGAATGTTGGTACCAAAAAACACCTGAAAGAGATCGATTTCCTTGAAGTACCCGAGTTCAGTTTGTATATCCTTTACTTTAAAATCGGCATATTGATTGTCAAATTCGACGAATTCAGGGAAAAATCTCTTCACCATATCAGCTAACAATGGTTTGTATATAAGGTGCTGATCGTTAATGGGTTGATATGAAACCTCCGAGTTTACTTGGCAAGAATGGGACCGAATTAAACTACTGTATTTTATCGGCACTCCGATTGGATCGTTATTTAATTCTGTCTTAGTATCTGAATAATAAAAGCCTATTTGATTTCCAAGAAAACTGAGGTGAATGCTAATACCAACTAACCTATTAAGATCGTCGGGCAGTTTAATGTGCACAACCACCTTAAATCCCTCATTGGTGTCAAAATGCATATTTCTTGAACTGTAAGCCCAATCAAGTTTACCGAATTGAGACAACATTTCGTTCCATCTCTCGAACGCCGCTTTTTTCCTCTTCCATGTATCAATAAGCTCCGGATGCAATAGATCGAGATACGCATCTGCCGTCATTGACCCATCTTCGACAATCTGGTCGTTGGAGAAATAAGTGCTCACAATAGCTAGATATTCAGCCCGTTTTTTATCGACACGATGCTCCATAGGTTGCCTGAGAGTTTGTACTTCCATTTCCTGCGCCGACAAACCCGCGATATATTTTTGAACCTGGCATAAAGCTACGTATTATGTTCGTAGCCTGTTCTTCGTATTCCTCCCATGTTGCCAGATTTCCAGGCATTGCAGAACCCGGTACAGCTAGTCTGGTACCAACACTTGCAACTTCGGCTGCAACGGATGAAATAGCTGTCACTGCATGGGAGGAGAATTGCCAAACTTTTTGCCCACCTACTGTCACAGATTTAATATCATTACTTGCAAAAAGATCAGGAAAGAGTTCTCTTAAATACTGATAACATGTATATCCCTGACCTAGATAGTCAACTGCCGGTACCGAGTTCATTTTAAAATCAGTTATCCCATTTGACAGAGAAAAAACCATCAACTTGTTGCATTGATTGATGTTGCTCCCATCCTCGAATCTCAGTCCGCTCATATTTGTGACAAAGAACGAACCACTTTGTGAACCTGTGTAAATAAAAGATGACCTGCACAATCTCTGCCCAGGGCCAGCTGGCGCATCAAAATATGCTACTGTGGTGTAAAAGCCGCCGCCCCCCAAAATTTGGATACCATTTACCGTCTAATACGCTGAACTTGTCATGATCCTGATCCTGAAGTTCAATGCATCCAATTTCCTCGGTGTAGTTGAAATTACAACCATAAAATACGCCATTTGAAGAAACGCATGTGTACCAATTTATGTATGAACATACCTTCTCATACGTTGTTCTTTCATTTTTCAGGGTTTTGACAATGGGTTGAATTTCATTCTTTTTGTATTCGTATCCTTTGATGAATTCACCGTTAATATCTTCAACTATAATTTGCCCAGAAAATTTTGTGGATTTCCGTTTGAGCCAATCCTCGTCAGGGTACTTCGTAACTACCTCATAATTGTACTCCCCATTCTTCTTGGACACAACAAGCGAAGTGAGGCTGCTGTATGGTATGACTTTGCCATCCATCCAGTTGGTGAATATCTCCTCTTCCAAAGTGAAAGGAACTACTATTCTCTGCTCCTTGTCTTTAAGAACAGAAATATATTGGTCCCACCTTACCAACCTGTTCAAGGTCTTTTCTCTTTTATCCTTTGTTGTTCTTGCCCATTTGTTGCTATTCAGTTTGAAATTGTAGTCTTTGATAATTTCGTTTACACCGAATTCATTGATCCCAGGCTTTGTGAAAATATCATTCGAATTGTATTCACAAGCTATGGAGGTTACCAACAGCAAAATGGACAAGAAGAAATTTTTCATATGATTGTTTATATTTTTTTACAATCTATGCTTAAAGAATTATCAGACTTTGTAGTAGCTTGGCGAGTAATAAGCCACCGACGGTAACCAATTATTTGTCGGTAAAATTTTCGTACTGACCGTCAAATAGGCCGCAAAAAAAAAGCAACCTTATAAGGTTGCTTTGAAAGATCCGCGACCTTTTCGGCATTCTTCACGGAACGCTATTATGCACCCAATTAAACGGCTTCATCAGGCCGAAATGATCGGTACTCCGTTTGCGGAGCAGCACGTAAAGGGAGTCACTGTCCCTCCTGCCCGTGAGGAGAACACGATCTTTGTCCAGGGTGGTGTAACGCAGTGCATACTTGCTGACACCATTTCTCCGAAACTTGAACCGGACCATTTTGTTGGTGGTATCGGGTGTGTAATCAAAATAGGCGCGACCGTACCTGGATAGCTGGCCGTGTGGCGCTCCCGTCCGCACACTTCCGCCATTCCAGTTTTCAAAAACTACGTTTTCCCACCGGTTCTCATCCGTATAAGTCAGTTCCTGTCCATTTACCTTAAAATCCTCTACATCAAAATATCCTTTAATCACCCCCGTGTCAGCTCCGTTGCCAGCCGCGCCGTTGTTGTAAGCAGTCATATTTTCATAAAAAGGGGCAACACCAATACTCAGGATGAGCACCACTTTCAAAACCATCCTTGTCACCCTGAGCCATTTCTTTGTCAGGTTCAGACTTGGGACTGTGAGTTTTACAGGAAGATGCAAAATGAAAAAAGCCCAGTATTGCCGGATGTTTGGTACGAGCAAATAAATGGTCATTACCAGCAACATCGCACTGTAAAGCTTGACGGGAATGTCGAAAAAGAAGTTCAATGCCACCACGTGACCGAGTACTGCAACGAGTATTAGAGCACCAAGCGACGACGTACGTCTCCAAAGCAAAAGAATCGCCCCGACTACTTCGCAGCAGCCTGAAAAAATCTCGTACGCGGGCGAGGCGCCAATAAACAGCCACGCCAGGCGCATGGGGGACAGTTCACCCAGCGGCGTAACCAGCTGACTGAGAGTAGGAACTGACATTTGCATGGGAAAAAGCTTGATAAACCCGTAAATGAACATGGTCATCGACAGATAATACCGGCAGATCACTTGCAGCCAGGTACTCAGGAAGTTGTAATCCCTGCGACGAGGATCCAGAACCGTCCAGATCAGGCATCCGATTGCGGCGATAATGGGAATGATGGTGTATACGACCCAGCTGTCGAGGCTGTCTCCACTCCCGCTTTGCGCGATTACAATGTCAGTATCCAGGACATCTCTTTTGACCAGACCCACCAGCCATTCGAAAAACTGATAATAGGGACCGCTGATAAAATCCAAAGCCTCTCCGATATAAGGAATCCTCGATATCCAGGTCCACGGCTCTGCGTGAAACAAAAGAAAGATGAAGAAAAACCGGAAAGCCATTTTTTCGTACCAGGTCCAGGCAGGTGTAAGTGTAGCAGAAGTCTCGGTCATGTGATGCTGAGTAGTTATGGATGCCTGTCGCAAATTCATTCAATATAAAAGGAGTGACTTCATATTATTTAACCGTTTACTAAAATCACCCATTGACGTATTCATGCATTTGGTCAACTTTTCATGACCGGTTATCCCGCCCATTTCCTGGTAAATAAAAGTCGCAGTTTTTTTGAACTGTATACCTGTTGGTCGCGCTGCCAGGTGTAATCCAAATGTATTAAATATCGCCATGAAGATTTTTTGTATTAGCCTGATTTCAGCTTTTTTAACATTTGATGCTCCCGCACAAATTAGTGGGAAGCTTAAAACGAAAAGCGCCCAGCCCATTCCATTCGCCAATGTGCTGTTACTCAATCAACCCGACAGCTCACTTGCAAAAGGTTCGGTAACAGACGAATCGGGTGCTTTCAGGATTGACCGGGTGCGACCCGGGACCTATTTCCTGCAGTTCAGCGCGGTGGGATACAAAACCACCGATCTGCCGGCATTTTCCGTGATCCCTGAAGCCGCAACGGAGATAGGCGAGCAAATCATCGAAGAAGACATTCAGCAAATGGGCGAGCTGGTCGTAAAAGCGCAAAAGCCACTTTATCAGCAGGAAATCGACCGGACGGTGATTAACGTGGAAAGCAGCATCATGACCAAAGGAAGCTCTGCACTGCAGGTACTGGAACGGTCGCCGGGCGTACTTGTAGATATGCGAAACAACACGATCGTACTGAATGGAAAAAGCAGCGTGCTGGTGATGCTGAATGGAAAAGTAATGCGACTGCCGATGTCGCAGGTCATGGCTATGTTGCAGGCAATGAGTGCCAACGACATTGAAAAAATAGAAATAATGACCACGCCACCCTCGAAGTACGATGCCGACGGTTCGGCAGGTATGATCAATATTGTAATTAAAAAAAGAGAAGATCGGGGAACAACCGGCTCGTTGTCAGCATCGGCGGGTTATGGCTGGGGCGAAAAAGGGAATGTGAGCGCCAGCGTCTCCCACAATACTGGCAAACTGAATTTCTACGGATCTTATTCTTTTTTGAGAGATCACTTTAAAGATGGTTGGGAGGCCGTCGGCGGCCAGGATATGCCGGTTTTCGGAGGAAAATTGAATGTGCTCGCCGGTAGCGCGCAAATCGGCAGATCCAATAGTCACAATGCTTCTGCCGGGACTTCACTTAATCTAGGCAAAACGACCATCGGCGTCAATGCATCGTATAGTACCTCCCGTTCAAACCGGCATTTATTTAATCACGGTTCTTATACACAAATCGGCAGAGATTCGACACTTGCGATTCTTAGCGATATTTACCAAAATGGCCGCTGGAATAACACTGTTTTGAATGGGTATCTCGAAAGGCAAATTGCGGCCGGAGAAACGTTTAATCTGGATCTCGACTACCTGATCTACAACAGCGACAGTCCCACCGAAGCTTACTCCACCTTTTTAGACAAAACCGGCCGGGAGGCAAGTCCGGGTGGCACCTTCTTTTCCAATCGCCAAAGTGGTATTGCGCAGTCGCCGATCCGTGTTGCGGTTTTGAAAATGGATTATACCAAACAGCTTTCAACAAATGTAAAACTGGAAGCAGGCGTTAAAGGCACACACACACACAGCTCGGCTTTGTCACGCATTTTGAGTTTAGTGGAAGAGCAATGGGTGGGAAGTTCGAGGTACACGAACGACACCAAAATGCATGAAAGCATTGGCGCGGCATATTCCTCATTAAATATTCGTATCAATCCCAAAACAACCCTTTTGGCTGGCCTGCGGTATGAATATGCCTACACGCACGGCGACGCGGATAAGAAAGAAAACGAAATCGACCGGCGCCTCGGCAAATTTTTCCCGAGTTTGTTTCTATCAAGGAAGTTGGGTGACCAGTCCGAATTCCAGGCTTCATATACGACCCGTATCACCCGGCCATCGTTCAATGACTTATCATCTTACCTGCTTTACAGCGATCCTATGGCAGCGACCACGGGAAACCCGACGCTCCGCCCCACCATTACGAACAACCTGAAATTCGGCTACAACCATTCTGGTTACTCCTTTTCCCTGACCGCCTCGCATGACAAAAACCCCATTGTACTTTACCAGCAAAGCGAATCGGCCGCACGAGATCTGATGTACCAGTCGCCGCAGAATATGGCTTATCAGGATAACCTCGATTTACAGGCAACCCTACCGCTCTCTTTTACAAAATGGTGGAATGCAAACCTTACGACGATCGGCAGCCTGCGGCGTTTCAAACTGGACCATACCCGCGAGAAACTGCAGAAAACCTACATCACATTTAATCTGAATGGAAATTCAACGCTGACATTTCCGGCAGGATTTTCCATGGAATTCAATGGCTGGTACAATTTCACAGGGTATGATGGTTCTAAAAAAATGAAACCTTTTGGAATGCTGAATGCGGGTTTGAAAAAAGAATTGAGAAGCAATCACGGGAGTTTCCAATTGGTGGTTAACGACCTGTTCAAATCCATGCGGGTGCGCGGGAATTTCGGCGGGCTTACCCGGGAAGCATTTGATTTGTCCGCCAACTTCGAATACCGAGCAGAATCGGCCCGCACCCGAATTGTGAAACTGTCTTATTCGCGGTCTTTTGGCAATAACAAAATAAAAGGACAGGCATCCCGAAGCAATTCCAGAGAAGAAAATGACCGCATCCGGAAGAATTAGGAAAAGATGCCGGACAATCCTGTTCGAAAACGTACAGTTACAAAAACGCAATTATTTAAATATCAATCATTTACACTCGATGATTCCTGCGGCATAGCATTTTAGGTTACCTTGTATTCAACGCATTACCTGAACCTGACTATGCTCCAAAACTACTTCAAGATCGCCTGGCGCAACCTGCTCCGAAGCAAAACATATAGCATCCTGATCCTCGCGGGACTTGCGTGCGGAATGACCTGTGCCATTGTGCTGGGACTTTTCGTAAATGACGAGCTCAGTTTCGACGGTTACCACCGCAATGCGGATCGCATTTACCGGACGATCCTCGACATTAAATGGGCCGATAACCGATACAATATGGCCACGGCCGCCGCCCCGTTTGGCCCCACCCTGCAACGTGAATATCCGGAGATCCAAAAAGCGTTGCGCGTGAAGCAGGGAGGTCAGATTTTTCGGAACGGGAACCATGTTACCAATGTGAAGGAATTGTATTATGTGGACTCTACCTTGTTCGATTTCTTCGATTATACGTTCACGGAAGGCGATCCGCGCACTGCTTTGAATAGCCCCGGTAACGTCGTTCTGACCCAAAAGCTTGCGAATGTATTGTTTGGGAAAACGTCCGGGGTTGTAGGTAAAACAGTACTCGTGAAAGACAATGTGCCATTTACCGTCTCAGGGATTATCCGGGATGTTCCTTCCAACCACCATTTAAAGTTCGACGCACTCCTGCCCTATTCCAACCGCGAAGTTAGTAATGCGGACCCCGAGAATTGGGGGAATTTCAACACATTTACCTATTTAATGCTGAACAACGAGCAAGTTGCAAAACGGCTGGAAAGTAAAATGCCTGCGTTTTACAAAAAATACATCGCCAAAACGGTGGGCGGCGAAGGTCAGCAGAAGTTGGATTTCGACATCACTTTTCAGCCTCTCAGCGAAATACATCTCAAATCCTCCCATTTAATGGGCGAAGAAAATGGCAGCAGCATGCGGTATGTCTACACCATTTCTCTGATCGGTCTGTTCATTCTGCTGATCGCAATTGTGAACTACATCAACCTTGCTACCGCGCGTGCAACGGGTCGCGCCAAAGAGATCGGGATCAGAAAAGCAGTGGGTTCCCAAACGTTCCAGCTGATCGGGCAATTTCTTTCCGAATCCATACTGATATCGGTGTTGGCCATGTTGGCGAGCTTGTTTTTGCTATATGCGTTACTCCCATTTTTCAATGAGGTAGCTGATAAAAAGCTGATGCTGAATATATTTAATGTCAAAACCGTCGTATTATTCGCTGCATTTACACTCACGGTCGGGCTGGTCAGCGGTTTGTATCCTGCATTTATTTTATCAAAATACAATCCTGCCCTTGTATTGAAAGGCCCGATGGCTGCCAAAGGTCAGGGATCATTTCTCCGGCAGTCGCTGGTTGTTTTTCAGTTCGCCATTTCTATGCTGATGATCGTCGGGACAATTGTGGTTTACAGGCAACTCCAATTTATGACCAACAAAGAGCTGGGTTTCAGCAAGCAGCAGGTCATTACCATTCCGCTCAAAGGCCCGATCATGCAGCAATCCGCTGGCGTGTTGAAAAACCGCATCCTTCAAACCTCCGGCGTAACCGATGCCAGCCTTACTAATGGGACAATCGGTGCGGGCCTCAACAACAAATCCACTTTTGACTTTTATACTAAAACCACCGATGAGCCTGTCAGCAGTGAACATTTTATTGTGGATGAAAACTTTTTGGGCGTACTAAAAATACCAGTGAAAGAAGGACGAAACTTCTCGGCCGCATTGGACAATGACTCGTCCCGCGCCGTTCTGGTGAACGAGGCTACATTAAAACGGCTGGGCTGGAAAAGCCGCACGGACGGATTGATCGAGGTTGATGCCCGAAAAGTGGAAATTACCGGCGTTATCAAAGATTTTCATCTTCGCTCTTTACATAACCAGATTGAACCATTAATACTGGTTTTGAAACAAAGCGGCGCAAACAATTTGCTGATCCGCATTTCGCAACAGAATATCCCCGCCACTATCAGCCTGATCAAACAAGCTTTTACGGAAATCAATCCGAACCAGCCTTTTGAATATGACTTTCTGGATCAGGCATTTGCGAAACAATACAAATCCGATGAACTCAGGGGCACCATGTTCCTGACTTTCTCCGGAATTGCCATTTTAATCGCTTCCATCGGTTTGTTTGGACTGGCTACATTCACCGCCCGGCAACGCACGAAGGAAATTGGTGTGCGAAAAGTGTTGGGCGCCTCGGTGACCAGCGTTGTGGCGTTGTTATCCGTTGACTTTCTCAAACTCGTCTTCATTGCAATCCTTATCGCCGCGCCGGTTGGCTGGTATTTGATGCACACCTGGCTGCAAACTTTTGCTTACAAAATCAATATCGAATGGTGGGTGTTTGCATTGGCTGGCGCTACGTCGATCGTGATCGCATTTGTCACCGTAAGTTTCCAGAGCATCCGGGCAGCGTTGAGTAATCCGGTAAAAAGCCTTCGTTGCGAATAAAAGGTAGCTGTACATCTCACAACTACCTTTTCACCGCCCGGCGGCCCGGATTTCGCAATTTAGGCTGCTACTGCATGCTGCCCTGGCACATAGGAGCCGGCCGGCGTCCGAAATGCGACGTTGATGCGGTTATAACAATTGATCGCAAGCACACCCATGGTGAGGTCGATCATTTCTTCTTCAGAGAATTGTGAAGTCACAAAATCATAAACTTCGTCCGATACATTCTGATCGGTCAGCTTGGTTACACTTTCGGCCCAGGCAAATGCAGCCCGCTCGCGATCGGTGTAGACGCTCGCTTCACGCCAGGCGCCGATCATATAAAGACGCTGCTCGGTTTCACCCTGCGCCCGCAGATCCTTCGAATGCATATCCAGACAATACGCGCAGCCGTTGATCTGGGAAACTCGGAAAAAGATCAGATGCAGCAGGTTCTTTTCAATTTTTGATTTTGCAAGATATCCCCCTAAACCATACAGCGCCTTCATTGCACCTTGTCCTTTTTCGAAGAAATTAATACGTTGTTCCATTTTCTAAGTTGTTTTATTAATCAATGAATAGTTGAACTACACCCTATATCGATTGACTGGACTGAGATTGGACAAGTCTTCAAAAAATATTTTACTTTTTTAAATCAAATGCATTAACCCTGAAAAATTCCTTAAAACCGGCATTTCGTACTGGCAGGAATGCAGTTTATCAATTGATTAGTTTCAGTTTCTTCCCCCGCTTGCCTTGATCTTGCCCCCGGCCCCTAAAGGGGAGAGCCGGTAAAGTAACAAAAAGTCCCCTTGAGGGGATTAGGGTAGAAAACATGCACAAAACACACGGTAATGCCCATTGAAAAAAACCGGCCTTCTCGCCTCCAACCTCGTTAAACTCAAAAACCTGCGCTAACCGGCGAATTGGTGAGTGAGGAGTTGATGTTTGGCATACAAGCAGGTGGTGTAGGCGAGCCCGGATTACCACCATTTGCTCCGGCACTTTGCAATGCGATCTTTGATTTAACAGGAAACCGGATCAGGAAACTGCCATTTAATATGGACGAAATTTCCTGATCCGGTTCTGCTACTTCTTGCCTGAAAGCGATTTGATATACAAAATAACAGATTCAATATCCGGGTCGGAAAGTACGCCGACGAAGGAGGGCATTTCTTCATTGTACCCTTTTATAATACGTTTCGAAGGTGCCAGAATCGACTCGCGGAGGTAATTTTCGTCCGCAATGACCTTCGTACCATCGTCAAATATCCTTTCAGATTTATATAGATTTTTGAATGGCGGGCCGTACATTCCGTCCGTTTTGGTTCCCGGGGAATGGCAGCCAGCGCAGGCCATTTTCGTGAATATTTCTTTTCCTTTTTCGGCGGATGCTACTTCTACTTTCGCAGGCTGCGTGGCCATTTCCTCCTTTTTTGCAGTCAGTAACGCCAGATCTACATTTCCAAAACCGTACTTTTTAAGATCCATATCATCGGAACTGTTCACCGTAAAGTAGAGATGGTCGTTTACCTTTTTACCATCTTTTGCATTCAACCGATATGCGACCTCCATTTGCATGATTTCTTTCATATCCGGCACGAGCAACAGAATTTTCTTGCCATCCGCAGACAGGTATGACCCCGCTACCGGCAGCATTTCCTCGCCTGTGCTGCCATCCAGCTTGAAATGCCCCGAACCATATTCTTCGGTTCTTTGATAGTTATATCTTTTCACCTCAAAATTCGCCGCATTCAAAGCAGAAGCTTTATCCAATTCCGAATCAAAACCAATGATAATCCCCTGATTACCAGCTCTGAAATAATTTGGCATATAACTTGGTTTCCCGGTATACCTCAATCTCAACACCGAACTGATCCCCACCGAGGCCGATCCCCATAGGTTGAAACCGGTCACGTACATCTGTTCGTCAAGCGGGTTCATGGCACCTTTGGAAGTTGGCGCGGGATAATTTGCATTGAGGTATGAAACGCCGCCCTGCAACACTTTCGACGCACTGTCAATCAAGACCCGGAACAATCCCGGTGTTCCGAACGAAAAGTGGATCAGACTGCCATTCAGCGGGCCCATTTTGTTTCCGGTCACCCACGCCTGCCCAAGGCTCGACCGGTCGACGCTGTGAGGGATCCAGGTTAATGGAGGCGCTATTTCCGGATTATCCGTGCGATGTGCAGTGGGGATCACTCCGTAATAATCTCCCTTTTTGATCACATAAATCGGCGTGGAGGGAACAAAGTTACCTTGCTGATCGGTCGCTGTAAGTATTCCAGTATTGGGATTAAAACCTAAATAAGGCCCGCGTAATCCGGTTGCGATAATTTCAGAAGTTCTGCCATCGGGTGATATTTTCATGATCGTCCCGTTTTGGTCCGAGCCTGTCCGAAACCCTTTTCCGAACGCTTTGTCCGTCATTCCCGGCCCATTGCTCAGACTTCCGCCTTTGGCAATGTAAAAACTGCCATCCTGCACAGCTACCAGATCCGCCGCCCATTCCCGCGATTCGGCGGATTGCGACATTACGTTCGAAAAATTCTCGTAGTAATCTGCATTTCCATCCTTGTTCAGGTCATGCAACTTAACAATTCCATTTCTGTCAAAAACATAAATGATGTCTTTGACGACCTCAATGCTCAAAGGTTCATGCAAACCGGAAGCAAATCGTCTCCATTTTACATTTTGGAGATCCTTGTCAATCCCTTCGATCGTCCAAACGTCACCTTCAAATGTGACCACTGCCGCACGGCCGTCCGGAAAAAATGCGATATCGGCAACCCGCACATTGCGTTTCCATGGATTGTTGAGTGGCAATCCGAGCTGGTCGGTCACAAATGCAGCCGTGTCGGGCGAGAGCTTACCTTTTGTGGTAATGGTTTCTTTCCAGGCTGTCGGACCGCCTTTTTCGAAATCGGGGAACAGTTCCGGTTTCCCGCGGATGGACTTTTCAAAAGTTTTTAATGATTTCGTCGGCCCTTTCCACATCACAACCATGCCCAACGATTGTTTGGCTGACACAGGCAGTTTAACCGTAACAAATTTATTTTCATTGATTTCAAGTTGCCAGTCCACTTTTCCGGCAATACCAATCGCCGTAACACTGTCTTTATTGGCTCCCTGATAGATATATGCAAACTTCCCTTTGACCTCGCCCGTCGATCCGTTGCTGACTTCAGCTGCCGTTATATAAAGTTCTTTATCCACATTTTCGACCCTCAATTTCCTGGTAAATGCAACCTGGTTATCAAATTTTATGCTGCCAGGCAACTCATAAATCTTAGAATTACCAACCGAATAATGAAGTATTGCCTGTTTACCAACAACATACACACCATTATATCTCGCCTGATCCGCCGGCAACGCTTTCCAGCTTGGCTCAACTACCTGTTTCCCGTTTCTGAAAAACGGCTTCCCGATTGTCCAGCCGGCATAATTTCCGGTAGCGATTTTCGGCTCGCCGGTCAATTTGGCGATCCCGTTATTTTTATTGAAAAAGTTCTTGTAGGAGATCTGCGCCATTAAAACCATTGGCAAAAACTTCCCTGTCCACGCTACCGACCACCTCAACTGATCGGTATCAAAACACGCGTAGGCACTATCGCCCAGCTGCAATGCGAACGTACGGGCGGCCTGATTGTCGGTGGGGAACCCGGCACCAATCTTTCTGGCATCGACAGAGGTAGAGATGTAGGGAAAGCCAGGCTCCACAAAATCGGCCAGCTTAACGGAGTCGGGCTGGTTGGCTAAATTGGGTAAATAATGGGTGTTACTCGTAAGAAGGACAGTCGAAAGGGACAACACCACAATTGAAAAAACTCCCCACTTCCTGACCTGATTTTTAACAATTTGAAACATGTAAGAACGGATTAATAGATCAGATCCAAAAGTCCGGCGCGGTCAAAACCTCCTCATTTGATTTAAATCAATATATTTGAAAATAAACCGCGCTCCTATGTTTTCTCTTTCCTCACTTGAAAAAAACAATACTTCCGTTTCCACCGAAATCCTCGCCGGGGTTTCTTCCTTCCTCGCAACTGCTTACATTATCGTTGTAAATCCGTCCATTCTCAGCCAAACGGGAATGCCATTTTCGGCCGTGCTGACGGCTACGGTCCTGGTCTCGTTTTTCAGCAGTATGATGATGGGACTTTACGCAAATAACCCGATACTGGTCGCGCCGGGAATGGGACTGAATGCATTTTTTACGTTTTCTGCGGTGCTCACGGACAAACTCAGCTGGCAGGTTGCATTAGGTACGGTTTTCTGGTCGGGGATCTTCTTTTTGTTACTCTCGATTTTCAATATCCGTTCATACATTGTAAAAGCAATCCCGAAACCATTGCGTTATGCGATTGCGTCGGGAATCGGGCTTTTTATCACATTAATTGGTTTTTCAAACGCCAAATTCATCGTGCCGAGTCCGGCTACCATGGTTACTTTGGGGAATTTGAATGCGGCGACACTTACATTCATTGCCGGACTTCTGATCACCGTCTTTCTGCTGATCCGAAACATCAAAGGCGGCATTCTGATCGGCATTATCGTTACCAGCCTGCTTGCGTGGCCTATCGGCAGATGGTGGGGCGGCACCGAGCCGCTGGTCGAATTCGGTAACCTGATCGCCATGCCGGATTTCAGTCTGATCTTTCAGTTGGATCTGGTTAACTCCTTGAAATGGAGCCTCGCGCCGATCATCCTGGCATTTGTGTTCACCGATATGTTCGATAGTCTTTCCACGTTTGTGGGACTTGCCGAGGCTTCGAACTTGCTGGATGAAAACGGCGAGCCGAAGAATATCCGCAAGTCTTTGATCGTCGACGCATTTTCAACCACCATTGCCGGGTTAGCGGGAAGCAGCCCGGGCACCGCTTATATCGAATCGGCGGTCGGCATTGAACAAGGTGGAAAAACCGGATTGACCGCCATTGCCGGCGCAGTTCTTTTTCTGCCGTTTTTATTTTTATCCCCATTATTAAGTGCTATACCCGCCATTGCAACGGCCCCGGCGCTCGTTTTAGTAGGAGTTTTTATGATGAAACCGGTTGTAAAAATCGATTGGAATCAGCTTCATGAAGCATTTCCGGCTTTTTTAGCGATGGTACTGATTCCATTTACCTATTCTATTACGCAGGGAATTATCTGGGGTTTTCTCAGCTGGACTACTTTGCATATCCTGACGGGTAGGGTGCGAAAAATCAGTCTGGCACTCTGGATCATTGATGCATTCGCCGTTTTGGCTTTAATTTTTTAACACCAATGAAAAAAATCCTTCTCTCCCTCCTCCTGTCTTCTCCATTTTCCGTTATCGCACAGGATGTTACCGGTGTTTTAGGCGCATTTCCACCCGAACTGGTGTTGCTCCAAAAGAAAATGGAAAATCCGAAAGACACCGTGATCAGCAACGTGCGTTTCACAACAGGAAAACTGAATGGCCGCGCCGTCGTACTGGCACAAACCGGCGTTGGGAAAGTGAATGCAGCGATTACGACGACCATTCTGATCGAGCATTTCAAGCCGCGGGAAATTGTTTTTTCAGGGATTGCGGGCGGTGTTGATCCGGCATTGTCACCGGGAGACCTGGTGATCGGTACGCAGGTATCTTATCATGATTTTGGGGCATTAAGCGATAATGGAATGACGTATTGGGCGACTAAAAATCCATTTACCCAAAAGGAAAATCCGGCGTTCTTCCTTTGCGATTCGGCTTTGGTACAAAAAGCGATTACTGTTTCAAAGACCCTGCAGTTCACCAAAATAAATCTGGAAAAAGGAAACCGATCCCCAACTGTAAAAACGGGTATTATTGTCACGGGCGACGTGTTTGTCTCCTCCCAAATTGTCACGAAACGATTGATCAAAGACCTGAATGCCGCCGCCACCGAAATGGAAGGCGCGGCCATCGCGCAGGCCTGTTACCAGCGAAATATCCCGTTTCTGATCATCCGCAGTCTCAGCGACAAAGCGAACCAGAAGGCAAAAGCAGATATGGATAAGTTTTACGAAATCGCGGCGGAGAATGCCGCTACGTTGGTGATGGCGGTTGTTGGGGAGAAATAAGTCTAGCTATCTTAACTGATTTTTTACATCCATTCTTACGTGCAGTACACGCGTAATTTCAACGATGTCATCTTCGACATTTCGAAAGAATACATAATGCTTTACGAAAACCGCTCGTTTCAAACCGCTAAATATCCTGTCAACAGGTTTCCCTGTCACTCTGCCATCGGCAATTGCATCGAAAACTAAAAACAGGCCATCATAATACTTGTCAGCTTGCTCACGAGACCACTCATTTGCTGTGTAACGCCATATATTTCGCAGGTCCTCCTTGGCGAGACTTGTCAAGCGATATCCCGCCATATCAACCCAAATATTCTTTATTCAATTGTTCTTTAAAGGTTTGCGGATCAAAATCTTCAACCCAGCCACTTTCTATACCGTCGGTAATTGCCTTCCTTAATAAAGCTAATTTTTCTTCTTCCTCCTCCAATAATCTTAACGCTGCTCGGACAACTTCACTGCCCGAAGCGTAGCGACCAGTGTCAATCTGATTTTGAATAAAGGAATCAAAATGCGAGCTGATTGAAATCGATGTGTTCTTTCCCATATAATCTTAGAATGAATTAGAAAGTATTTCAAAGTTACCAATATTTGGTAATTATCACCCAAGCTTCGACTGATATGTATAAACCGAATAAGGCAAAATCTTTCCGGCTACCCAGCGGGAAACGAGGCAGGCGATGACGATCGGGATGAACAGAATGTAATTATCGGCCATCGCGCAAACCAGGAAGATGGCGGTGAATGGTGCGTGGATGCTGCCGCTGAGCACTGCCGCCATGCCGATCAGTACGAAATTGACAGGTATCAATCCCAATCCGAAAAAGTGGTTCAGTAATGCGCAAACGATCAAACCGAGAAATGCGCCGATGAAAAGACTCGGCGCGAAAACACCTCCGTCGCCGCCCGCGCCCAGGGTAACCGAAGTGGCAATGGGTTTGAAAAGTAGCACAGCGAGTAACGGCAGAACCAGGGTTACAGGTGTTTTCTGGACGTTTTCCAGCACATGTCTGATTCCTTCATAACCTTCCCCGTACAAATGCGGAATGAAGAAAACGAGAATGGAAAGCAGCAACGAACCTCCGATAATCCGCAGGTAATCATTTTGGAATGAGCCAAAAAGCTTTTTGAAAAACAATACACTTTTCGTCAGATAGGCTGCATTGAGCCCCGCCAAAATACCGAGCAGGATAAAGTACGGAAATGCCCGCCCGTGCCATTCTGTGATGTTGAAATGAAATAACTGTTTGAAAAAGAAAAACCGGGTGATCAGGTAGGATGTCAGCACTGCGGTGACCACGCTGGCCGTATGGAGTTTGCTTTTGCGTTTTGTGAAAACTTCGAATGCGAACAGAAAACCCGCAATGGGAGCATTGAAAAGCGCAGTTACACCCGCTGCCAGGCCGGCACAGACCAAATCCGTGCGGTACTTTCGGAGGTAATACACTTTCCGGCTCGACAATGCGCCGATTGCGGCGGTAGATACAACAGTAGAAACTTCAATGCCTGTGGAACCGCCAAAAATCACGGTCAGCAATCCATTAAAGTAGTGCGATGGTATTTTATAGGAAGGCAGCGAATTGTTCTTTTTGTTTACCGTATCCAAAACCTCTTTAATGCCTTTATTTGCTTTGTTATGAAAAAGGAAATGCCTGAGCACGTAAATCGTTGCAAGTCCGATTAATGGTAACAGGAAAATCAGGAACTTGTTTTTTTGGAGGGCACTGAAGAAAAGCTCCTCGTAATGCTCGGTAATCACTTTGAGGGTATCGGCAAGGATGGCGGACAAAACACCGGTTATCGCTGCCGCAAGCAGTACCGCCAGTGAACGTCTGAATTTCCTGGCCGCGTAAGAATTATATTCAATTTTCATACTCTTCAATATGCATACTCTAATCACTCATTTTGTAACGCCAATCTTTCTTTTTTTGTTTGCGGAAAACATTTTAACGAAGATGTTGCTTTGTTTACCCAGAATCGAAAGAATCTGACTACTAGGCGAATAAGATTTAAAAATGGGGAATTAAAAATTTCTTTGGACAGGTAGGATCGTTAACCAAATCACCTTTTCATTTTGTTCGAACTTGCGTAATCACTAAACTAAACGGATATGAAAAAGATGTATTTTCTGCTGGCTGTAATCTGCGCCGGGATCGCGCTGCTGGCAACTACCAATCGGTTTGCGGAAAGCAAATACGGGTTTGTAATCGGAACGCCTGAAATCAAATCCATCAGCGCGCTGACGTTTGGCCCGGAAGGAATCTTGTTTATAGGTGACTCGAAAAGCGGTGTCGTTTTTGCGATGGATACCAAAGATGCGGCTGCTACTCAAGCTACCGCCATCGAGATCAAAAACATCGACCAGAAGATGGCTGCGTTACTGGGTACTACACCCGAAAACATTACTATTCAGGATGTAGCGGTGAATCCGGTGTCCAAAACGGTTTACTGCGCGGTCCAGAGCAGTGACGGAACGCCGGTTTTATTTAAAATTGCAGGTGAGAAAATTGAAGCGGTAAATACGAAGAATGTACCATTTTCAAGTCTGACACTCAACAATGTACCTGCCGAAGATGCGAAAGACAGAAGAGGTACTTCGGTGCGTGTTTCGGCGATTTCCGACATTGGTTTTGCAGATGGCAAAGTGCTCGTGAGCGGACTTTCGGGCCAGGAATTCAATTCCACTTTCCGGAGCATTCCTTTTCCTTTTTCGGATAAACAAGATCAGGCTACGCTGGAAATCTATCACGCGGCACATGGAAAATACGAGACACTCGCCCCGATCAAAACCTTCACGACGGCGGAAATTGGCGGTAAAAAATACCTGGTTGCAAGCTATACCTGCACGCCGCTCGTACTTTTCCCAATGGATGAGCTGAAACCCGGCAAGCATGTGAAAGGCAGGACCGTTGCTGAAATGGGCAGTGGAAATCAGCCGATTGACATAGTTACTGTTAAAAAAGGGAATGACTCCTTTTTAATGATGGCAAATTCAGCCAGACCGGTTTTTAAGGTAAAATATAAAAGCATTGAGGCATATCAGGGTTCATTGACGACCCCGGTGGAAGAAAGTTTTGCGACGGCAGGAGTTGATTTTGTATCCTTACCGGTAACGAATGTCATCCAGATGGACAAGCTGGACGATTCGCGGATGATTTTGCTGCAACGCCGCTCTAATGGCAATCTTGATCTTTGGACTTCCAGTGAACGCTATTTGTAATAAACTGAACATGAGGCGGGTCAGGTTGTACATCACGTGCAGCCTGACTTTTTTTGTCCTGATACAACTCTTTTCCTGTGAAGAAACCAGGAAAAAAGGAACTGCCTCCGTTATTTGGAAAGATAAAAATGCAGTCGCCATTTCGTTTCCGGAGTGGTGGTTGACCGACAAAAAAGGAGCTGTTTCGGTGCGCGTACGAGCAGGTTATGACAATGAGGTTATGATGTTTGGAGACTTGGAAAAACGCGCTGATAGCATCACTTTTACGCCACTCATTCCATTTACCCGCGGACTTTCCTACGAAGTTTTTGAAGGCGAAAAATTGCTCACCTCGTTTTCTATCCCAAAAACAGAAAGTAAGGATGCTCCCAGGCTTCTTGCGGTCCATCCCGCGAACGATACTGTACCCGAAAATCTGCTCAAAATCTACCTGCAATTTTCCCAGCCGATGCAGGAAGGAAAGTCAGCGTACCTGGTTACACTAATCAGGAATGACGGCGATACGATCAAAGGCGCATTTCTCGACCTGCAACCCGAGCTCTGGAATGAAAACCGGACGCAACTGACACTCTGGCTCGATCCGGGACGTATTAAGCGTGACTTGCAGCCGAACAAAAAGCTGGGCGCTCCGTTGCAGAAAAATCAGGGCTACAAGATCGTGGTGTCTGATAAATGGAAAGATACGCAGGGTTCTCTACTGGCCAGATCGTACTCTAAATCGTTCGTTACAACGAGCCGAGACAGCTTGTCACCGGTGCCGGGAAATTGGAAAATGAATGTCCCGAATGCAAACTCAGTTTCGCATTTACAGGTTTATTTTTCCGAACCGCTCGATCATGGACTTTTGGATGAAGCATTCACAATCGTGAATGAAAATGGCGATTTAATTGATGGACGTTGGCAGTTTAACAGTGAGGCAACAGCCGCCGCATTTATTCCAAATAAAACCTGGAAGTCAGGCACATATCAGCTTGAAGTGGATACCCGGCTGGAAGATCTGGCATCCAACAATGTGAATCGTCCGTTTGACAGGGACATTACCAAAAATAGTGATGTGAAGCTCAAACAGAACTTTGTAAAACTTGCATTTCAAGTACATTAAGACGACTATGCGCCTCTGTTTTTATCCAGTAATTTACTATTTACTACCTGCCCGATTACCTGCTCGCGGTAATTGCGGCTGATCGGCACCACTTGCGAACGAATAAAAATTTCATTTCCCTCAATTCCTTCAATCTTCCCGATGGAGACAATATAAGATTTGTGAACGCGGATGAAATTCCGGTCTCCGAGGTTTTGTTCCAGATTTTTGAGGTTCAAAAGTGTGATGTATTTTCCTTTCAGCGTGTGGATCGTTACATAATTCTGCATGCCTTCGATGAACAAAATGTCGTCGAAAAAGATCTTTTCATATTTGCTCCCGCATTTGATGAAGAAATAATCCTCACTCGCATCACCTTTTGACGCATCGGGCGAAGCCGATTTAGTGAGCAGGCGATGGTAATCTTTGGCTTTATTGGCGGACTTAAAAAAACGATCGAAAGTGACCGGCTTTACCAGGTAATCCAGCACATTCAACTGAAATCCTTCCAATGCATAACTCGGATAAGCCGTGGTAATGATCACCATGGGCGGTTTCTGGACGATTTTCAGAAAGTCGATCCCATTCATTTTCGGCATTTGAATATCCAGGAAAATCAGGTCGACAGGCGTTTTGTCCATCAAGGTGATCAGTTCCAATGGGTTTTCGCAAACTCCTTCCAGTTGCAAAAAATCGACTTCGCGGACATAATCCGCAATTCCTTCCCTCGCCAGAGGCTCATCATCGATTATGGCGCATCTCATCATTTATCCTATTGATTTTAAGCAATTTGTGCCTCCTGGTTCAGCACAACAATTTCGAGCATTACGGTGAAATGCACTTCAAAATGTCCCGGTTCATCGTTAATACGGAGCTCATATTTCCCAGGATAAATGAGGTCCAGCCGTCTCCGGACGTTTTTTAAACCGATACCTCCGTAATTCACTACTTCCCCATTTCCGTCGGCGGAAGTACTGTTTGCAATCCAAAAGTCCAGTTTTTGGCCGGTCAGACTTAATTTTATATCAATCCAGTTTGGCTCATGATGGTGTTTTGAAACGTGTTTAAATGCATTTTCAAGAAAAGTCATCAGGATAAATGGAGCAATGCCCAGCGGCTCAGTTCCGGTACTCTCCAGCTCAAATGTCACCCGGATATTTTCATTCTGACGAAGCTTTTCCAATTCGATGAAATTCTCAAGATAGGTAATCTCCTTGCTCAATGGAATTTCGTGATCGTTGCATTCATATAGCTGATGGCGAAGCAGTTCCGAGAATTTTGCCAGCGAAGCTGACGCCACATCCGGGTCTTTATGGATCAGAAAAAAGATGGAATTAATACTGTTAAAAAGAAAATGCGGGTTGAACTGATACTTCAAAAAATTCAGTTCCGTTTCCAGTTTTTCCTTTTCCAGTGCCTGCTGCCGCTGCCGCGTTTGAAGCCAGTTTTTAGTTAATTTGATACTCATTGCCAGTGTAATCACCGCAATCGTAGATGAAAGCGGACCGCCGACAACCATATGGATCAGGTTGTGATTTGCTTTTCCATACAACTCGTCGAGCGTCATACCCGCTATATATGCACCCAGGTGATAGCCCGGAACGATCAGCGAGGCTGTAACCGCAATGGTCGCTAGCAAACACAAAATGTAAGTAACAAAATGCCCTTTTTCGAGAAATTTCGGGATCAGGTAGTACAAATTAAAGTAAACCGCGAGTGTCTGAAATACGAGATAAAAGATGAATTTGGACGCCAGCGGAGTGAAAAGAATATTGTTGGCCGCAGTAAACGGATTTCCCATTGCAACCACCCACCAGAGATAATTATAACCGATCCAGAAAGGAATGTGATGCAACTTATACTTCTGAAACCAGCCCGCCATACGGGTTGGGAACGTGGACTTGTACATGCTTGATGATAAACCGGTCATCTGCGTTCTCGATGGCTATGGGAATTCCATACAAGTTACACGAACCGGCCCAAATTTCCCCCCGCGCTGCACCAATGTGCCTGAATAATTGACGACCGACTTCCTATACTATACGAATGACTATTATTAATAAAAAAGAAGTCCGGTTGCCCGGACTTCAGATTACACCGGAATGCTTAATTACCGGTACTTTTTTTAGACTGCTCGTTATTTTTACCGCCGGTTTTTCCGGTTTTATTCTTGCTGTTATCTGCACTTGTTGCGCTTCCCTGGTCACCTGCCTGGCCAGATTTTGAAGCATTGGTAGTCGATGATCTGGTTTTGGCTGGTGTGGCTGCTTTGCCCGATTCGCCACTGTCGCCACCTGGTTTGTTTCGGACCCCGGCACCGGTTGCCTTGCCAGCCTGAGTGGCAGTTTTCCTTGTTTCTGTATTCTGATGGCCACCGCCGTCTGTGGTTTTCCGTTCACCCGAGGCGGTCGGAGAAGTGGCGGTAGTATCGACCGTTCCTTTTTGCCTCGGATTGGTCGAGATAGTGGTTGCTTGTGAAAATGCGATGCCTGACGCGGTCAGTAGAAACATTGCTGTAATGAAGATTCCTTTTTTCATGATTACTGTTGATGATTTTAGTTTTAAAAACCAATCATTTCCAAATAACCATTCCAGAACCGCTACAAATCGTTTTACGCCAGGACAATTCCGGTAGGCGCGGCACTTTTCTTCGAATCAACCGGATATTGAAGTTTCAGTTTTTTACCCTGCTCTTCGGCCTCTTCCAGCAACTCGAAAGTCCGTCGCTCACCGAGCATCAATAATGCCTGAAACAATACGCCTGCGTACGCACTTTCCTTCGTGCCCGGCCCCTTTTCCTTTGCGAGATCATTGTAATGACCAAAAAGTTCTTTTCCTTTTCCCATAATTGCTTTCTTATTCTTTAACTATTCCAATACTTTTTAATAAAAAATTTATGCCCCGGGCCGCTGGTCTGCGGAGTAAAATTTCTATCTGTCCAAAGCATTTTGGTTTAAAGACCTACTTGTCAATCCATTGAGGTGATTGTGTTAAAAGGCCCATTGCCGACCGCGTAAAGTACCGCTTTATGCATTTTTGCTGCGCCTGATCAGCAGTTCCCTTTTCATATTGATAAATGTTTCGATAGGCGCCTGGGTTGCAAACATGTTAACGATGTGCGCGGGAATCAAACCGCCCGGATCAACTTGCAGGATGTATTCAACCTTCACTTTTTTATCTCCCGCCGGTATGATCTTCCACGTCCCAATGGAATGCCGCACCCGGACTTTCCCTTTTTTCTCATTCACAAAGCCGGGAACAGCAGGTGCATTCACCGTCACGATTTTTGTTTCCGGATCTTCCCAAATTTTGAGATGTGTGACGAAATCGCGGTTATCAAGCGGCCACGGGAGGCTCACCTCTGTATAATAGTACAACTCACGATCCGAGATTTTTCTGAGCAACACACAGGATTTGGCATGGCATACCCACTTCGCAGCGGCCGGAATATCCAGCAAAAGATCGATTACTTCCTGAGTGGTCGCGTCCAGCATGCATTCCGCTTTCAGCGCTTTTATTTTTGAGTTCGGAACTGCTTTGCTATAAACCTTAATATCCTCTTTTCCTGAAACATACTTCCATTGGGGCAGCCCAGCGGCCTGACCGAAAGCTACTCCAAATTGAATGGAAAGCATACTGATAACGACTATTAAATTTTTCATGGCTATATAAAAGTGTCAGTTAAAATCCTTCTTTCGAAAGAGATTTTTCCAGGACGTTATAAAACCTGTTTCGGTTGCTATAAATCCTGTGTCAATTGAAAAACCTTATTTAACGGAACAACTGAACGCATTCCTGTATACGCGGCTCAGTCAACATGCACTTCGAGGAAGGACCACTTCCATTTTAACCATGACAATTTCAAAATGCCATTACCCTTTTTTTCCACCAAAATAAGCTCCGACTGATACCCTGAAAGTTTTAGAAATCGGATTGTCGGAATTAACAGGGATCAGGTAAGAAATGTCGGCAGTGTATTTATTTAACAGTTTGACACCGGCACCGGCCGTGAAGAATTTGCGCGCGCCTTTATTGTTGTTTTCTCCATAATATCCCCCACGCAATGCAACCTTATTTTTATACCAATATTCAGCCCCCATCGACAAAGCAATCTCCTGAACTTCTTCCTTAAACCCACCGGGAGCGTCCGAAAAAGATGCCCAGACACCTTTGAAATACGGTTGCGAGTTGGGATTCTGGATGTTGTTCGGAGTAGGGACCGCCAACTTACTCAAATCCGCGACCACATTTAACCGGTGTTTTCCGGTGGCGGTATACGATACGCCCCCACCGATTTTCAGAGCGGTTGGTAAAAAATATTCGCCCCCGGAGCCGTAATCGATTTTACCACCCAGATTGGAAAGAATTGCTCCCAGCGACCAGTTGAAATCTTCTCCGGCCCGGTCACTTTTAATTTGCTTTCGATAAAATGCACTGATGTCCGCCGCCGCAGTGTAGCCCGTTTTTAAAGGCGCGCCATTCACGATGCCAGTACCGATTTTGGAAGTAATGTATTTCAAGGTAAGTCCCATCGAAAAATTTTGCCCTAACTGCCTGGAATACACTCCGCTAAATGCGAGATCGTACGCATTGTCGGAATTACCGGTCGCGTAAAAACTCTCGGTATCGTAATATTTTACTGAGGCCCCGATGGCCTGCTTCGGTCCTAATTTTTTGTAAGCAGTCGCGTAACCAAGCCACATGCCGTCCACCAGATTCCTCAGCCAGGGCGTGTAAGAAGCCGACACCCCGAAATCCTGATCTGCCATTGCCAGTTTTGAAGGATTCCAAAAGGTCGCATTGGCATCCGGACTCAATGCCACGCCTGCATCTCCCAAGCCTGCGCTCCTCGCGTCGGGGGCCACTATGATGCTATAAGGTTCCCCATACGGTATTCGGTAGCCAGCCGGGCCCTGCGCAAAAACGGGAGCGCAAGCGAGCGCATAAAAGCAGACAAACAGAGGATTTGCTTTCATTGATGTTAGGATAAGTTGAAGGTTTTATAATTGCGGTTACAAAATCAGGAACGCGGGCTAACATCAGATTATTATCAGGAATGGGGTATTTCTAATATTTAATTTTGTCAATATTTTCTCGGCACAATCCTCAATATTTCACCTGCTCCTTCGTATAATACGTCTTCCTCCCGCCAACCGTCGCAGTCAGTATCTCCCCTCCTGTCGGGCTGGTTTTACGTTTATGATTGTGGACGGACATGAAATCGCGGATTTCTCCGCTGATGATGTCAGGATGTTTTTCCTTAATTTTTTTGATTGAATCGCGGATTACTTCTGTGATTGCTTTGGCCAGTTTGTGTACTTCCTTTTTCGGAATGTTTTTGGCGCTCGATTCGGGATCAATGCGAGCCTCCCACAAGATCTCATCCGCGTACGCATTACCAATTCCCCCGATCACTTTGGGATCCGTCAAAACCGTTTTAATGGCAGCTTTTTTCTTTTGCAATTGCGTTTCCAGCCACTCAGGCGTCATTTCTTTGGAAAGTGCGTCTACTACTTCATTCAATTCAGGATTTAAAGTTGCGTTGGCTGCCTTTTGGTAATCGGTTAATACCAGCGGTTTTGCATCCTCAAAGACAAATGCAATGATGAATTTTTCAGGTAAATCGTCCGGCATGCTCAACTGTCCGTGGAGCATCAAATGCATGGAAACCACCCCATTATCCCCAAAATCGAAATAAAGTTCTTTCGCATGCCTCGACACCTCATTCAGCATTTTCCCTGCAATGCTGTCATTGAACTCCTTCTCCGAAGCCTTGATTTTTGTGCCTTTACCGACCTCGACTTTTTTCAGCTTTTTCTTCAAGTAAGCTTTTTGAAGGTTTCCTTTAAACACTTCCAAATCACATATTTCGGGCATGGTTTCGCTGTTTGATGAATAAAAATCATTTCATAATAACTATACCACCTGCTGACACAGGGCTGTCATCGGGCGGTGGTTACTTTGCTGTATCACTAACCAAGCAATGTAGCATATGAATTTCTCATCCGTCCGGGTTATTACCCAAGACATCAAACGCCTGATCCAATTTTACGAGTATGTAACCGGAATGCCGTTGCGGCAGTTTACCGATGATTTTGCCGAGTTGCGCACGGCAGCAGCCACTTTGGCGATCGGAAGCACACGTACCTTACAGCTATTTGGAGGAGACGACATAGCCGCCGCCGCCAGCAACCGATCGGTCATCCTCGAATTTCGTGTCGACGATGTTGATGCGGAATACCAAAAATTAGCCGACTTTCTCGGTGACGCCGTAGTCCAAAAACCGACAACTATGCCGTGGGGCAACCGCTCGATGCTATTCCGTGATCCTGATGGTAACCTTGTCAACTTTTTTACACCAATCACGCCTGAGGCAATGGCGCGAGTACAATAGCTAAACTTTGCAAGAATAGGCGTTTTTGGACATAACGTTCATACAATCGGCGTGTCCTCAATACTTTATGAAAAATATTTTTGATATTTTTAAAATCAAATATTTGATATTTTAAATACCAATTACTATTTTTACAAAGTAATTACACTTCATCATCAACATAACTATGAAACGGGTCCATATCAACAATAACCACTGGAATACGCTGGTTAATATCCGGCATCACATGTATGAATACCTGCTTGTATTTTCGTGTGATCAGGTTACTGAGGCATTGATACACAATGTAAAAAGGTACTTTGAGGATAATTACGGCTGTAAATATGCGGCGAACCTGGTCCCGCACCTTACCCTTTTCAAATGCACGATTCACGAAAACAAGGTGGACCGGATCATTCAGGGTTTCTCAAAAGTGGCGCGGCATATGTCCCCGTTACAGATAGGGCTGACACAATTCAACAAATACGAGCACGGCACCTTTTACGTGGACCTGGAATATAACGCCTCCGAGGAAGTACTTGAACTCGTCAAAAAATTAAAAAACGAAGTTGGAAACCATGTAAAGCAATGGGCGCCGGCAGAATATCATTTTTGCGAAGATCCGCATTTAACCATTGCGAGAAACATGACTGCACCGCAAACTGAACGCGCAGTAATGGACTGGCTTTACCGTGAATTCCAGGCTTCGTTTCCCGTGAATGAAATGAAACTCATGAGAAGGTCGCTCATTCACGGCGCTAAATATGAAACGGTGGCTAAGTTCCCGCTTCTGGGAATGCCTGAGGGACAGTATATGCAGGCTTCGCTGTTTTGATGCAGATTGATGTTATCAATTGCTGACAAAAATCAAATTGTTCATATTGAAAATAACAATACGCATGGCAGTGCAGAACTGGCAGGAAAGAGTAAGTATAACTCAGAAATACTGCCGACTCCACTGCCGAAGTAAAAGTCGTTATTCAAAATTCCTCTCAAGAAAACGAAACACCTCATCAAAATGCTTTAACGGCTCCGCGTGTCCACCTTCGACCGCTACATGCTCGTAATTGTATTTGAAATGGTTGTTTTTCAACCTCTTGACTATTTTCTCGCACATAGGTGTTGTCGGAGCTATTTCGTCTTTGTTTGCGGAAATGAGGAATATTGGACCGTTGATATTTTCAATTTTAATGGATGCATTTGATTCGGCGACGGTATCTTTCAGCATCGTTTCAAATGCGCCGCGAAGATCTCTTTTGTATAGAAACGGAATAGATTCTTCGTTAACCGGTACAAATGGCAATTCCTTGCCCCGATACGTCCAGGCAGAAGTTGAAAAATGGCTGGTATGTCCAGGAAAAGCGGCGTGACTAGGCACCAGCGCAACAATGCATTTGATATCCGGATAGTAGCTTCCCAGCAACAAAGCCAGGTCGCCGCCGCGAGAGCCGCCGATAATGGCAATTTTATCCGGATTTACAAGACTGTCTTTGGTGGCTTCGGAAATGGCAAACTGAATATCTTCCAGCGCAATCCGGTCCAGTGTATCCGGTGTACCTTTCGCGCCAAAGTAGCCTACTGCAAGAAAAGCGTACCCCTTTTGAATGAATGCATCACGGGTTTTCTTCCAATGTTCACTCGCCCAGGCATTTCCACCTTCGGAACCGCCGAGCCCGACAATGAGTGGTTGATTCTTGTTTCTGCCAAGATAGAGTTTACTTCTAGTCCGGGGCGTATTTAAGATTTTTTGCGCAGCTATTCCAAAAGATATGGAAGAAAGCAATAATGCCATTAAAGTGGTTTTGCAGATTTTGATCAGATCCATTTGATTTTTTTTCTTGCAAAACTCTAAGAATGAGCGATCAATCTATTTGACATAGATCAAATAATCACGCTTCCGACCGAATGCGGCTTAATGTTTCCTGCGTTATGCCAAGATAAGAGGCGATCATTCCCAGAGAAATCCGATGATATATGCCTTTGTAAGTCAGGCAAAAAATGATCGTATTTTTCCTTCGCCGTCGTAAAACGCATGGAGGTAATACGTTCCATTAAATGGCCAAAGATATGTCCCATCGACAGGCGAGAATACCGCTCCATTTCCGGGAAATGATCCAGCAAATAACCCAGATCATTGATCTGAAGGCAAAAAGCTTCTACCGGTTCAATGGCATCGATATAATAAATATCCTTCTGCCGCTGCATAAAACTCCGCGGCGAATTGACCCACTCTTGCTCACAACTAAAATACTCGCTGATCTCTCTACCATCTTTCACAAAATAGGTACGCACCAGGCCTTTTTGGATAAAATAACTGTTGGTACAAATCTTATCCGCGTCATGAATGAGCTGGCCTTTTTTGAAGGTTACGTGCGTAATTCGATCTAAAAGTTCCTTTTTCAGGCTTTCAGATAGTGGAATGTACTGTTCGAAGTGGGTGAAAAGGGAGGATTGGGTTTCGATGGCGCTTGGAATTTTGTTAATTATCTCTTTAATAACCTACTTTTTCCCATAATCTGGCTTTCTGTAAGTAAGCATAGCAGGCCGGATCAACAATCAGCAGATTAAAGATGGTAATTAACGTGGATGAAACTGTAACTTCCTGGTCAAATTTAGCGGAAGGTTTTTCTCTAGACCTGGTGTGTATAATTAATGATTTGACAAACTTATCAAATAAAAAATGGTACGCAAGATTATCAAGAAATCTAAATCTCTACCCAGCCGTCAACGTCAGCTTTCTCTTCTATTCGAAATTTGTTACATTTAATCTGGACACCTCTTGTGAAGATTGTCATCTTAAAAACCATTCAACCACTGCCTTCATGAAAATAAAGCTACTTGCTACTTCCTTGCTTTTCACTGCCTTAAACCTGCATTTGCAGGCTCAGTCTTTCAATAATTTTCCGGTTACTACCCAAAAACCGCCACTGCACGGGCGGCATTGGATGGGGATTACGGGGAAACCGCTGGCGGCTACGGCTGGGGCTATGATATTTAGTAAAGGTGGAAATGCGATCGATGCTTCTTGTGCGATGCTGGCGGCGACTTGTACGATGTGGGATGTGCTCAGCTGGGGCGGTGAGACGCAGGCTTTGATCTACAATCCAAAAACAAAAAAGGTGATCGCGATCAATGCAATGGGCGTGGCCCCAACCGGTGCTACCGCGGAATTTTATAAAAACAAAGGCATGAAATATCCGCCGGAATATGGCCCGCTTGCGGCGACGACGCCCGGAACGCCCGGCGGACTGATGACAATGCTGGCGGAATATGGTACCATGAGTTTAAAGGAAGTGCTTGCCCCGGCCATGCAAATGGCGGAAGGATATCCGATCGAGGGACAAACGGCTAATGCAATCGAAAATGGCAAAAGTGAAATTAAGAAATGGCCGTATTCGACGAAGGTTTTCCTGCCGCATTTAGGTAAAGAAAGAGAGGCCCCCGACGCCGGCGAAATATTCGTTCAGAAAGATTTGCTGGCTACTTTGCAAAAACTGGTAGATACTGAGCAACAGACATTAAAAAAAGGTAAAACCAGAAAAGAAGCCATTTATGCTGCCTACGACCGTTTTTACAAAGGGGATATTGCCAGGGAAATCGCCCGCGGCACACAAGAACAAGGCGGATTGATCACCGAGCAGGATCTGGCGAGCTGGAAAGTGAAGATCGAGGAACCGTTGATGACGACCTACAAAGGCATTGAGGTCTACAAAATGCAGCAATGGACGCAGGGTCCCGTGATGTTGCAAGCTCTGAACATGCTCGAAAATTTTGATCTGAAAGCAATGGGTTATAACTCCTCACGGTATGTGCATACGTTGTACCAGATTATGAACCTGGCATTTGCCGATCGTGACTTTTACTATGGCGACCCGGCTTTTGCGCCCGAGGAACCGATGAAAGGTTTGCTTTCCAAAGAGTATGCGAAAGAAAGGATCAAGCAGATCAATTTTGAGAAAAACGACGTAAAGGTAATGCCGGGAGATCCCTACCCTTTCGAAGGGAAAAAGAATCCATATATCGATCAGATCAAAACCTGGGGCAATTTTCATGCGTCGTCCAACCGAAACGAGAATGGGCCGAGCGATGCATTTATGAAGGAATTTACGGCGGGTACTACGTCTGTGGAAGCTGCGGATGAAGAAGGCTGGGTGGTGAGTATCACGCCGAGCGGCGGCTGGATTCCGGCTTGCATTGCGGGAAACACCGGCGTCGGATTAAGTCAGCGGATGCAATCGTTTGTGCTGGATGCGAAGGAAAATCCATTCAATGTGGTCGAGCCAGGGAAACGTCCGCGGGTTACCTTGACTCCAAGTCTGGCCATGAAAGACGGAAAACCATTTCTTTCTTTTGCCAAACAGGCGGGCGATGAGCAGGATCAGTTGTTGCTGCAATTCTTTTTGAATATGGTCGAATTCGGGATGACGGTGCAGGAATCTACCGAGGCGCCCAGTTTCAAGACTTTGCAAATGTATGGCAGCTTTGGAGAGCATGAAAAAATACCCGGCGGCCTGATCCTGAACCAATCCATGCCCGACTGGACACGAAAAGAGCTTTCGCAAATGGGTTACAAGCTAAGTTACCAGCCCCGGACCAGCGGCCCGATCAACGCCATTTATTTTGACTGGCAGCACCGTAGTTTCTGGGGCGGGTCGAGCAATCACGGGGAAGATTATGGTTTTGGCTGGTAATGCCGTTTACTGTTTATCATTTTTATAAATGGTCCGGACCATTCCGAAAGCCGGGGTGAAATTGAATTGCTGGTAAAATGGTTTGAGCGTTTCGCCGGTATACAGGCCAACCAGTGACTTGTCGGGCGCATGCGCATCCAGCCAGTTCGAAATCTCCTTCATAATGGCAGTCCCTACCCGTTTACCCTGCCAGTCGGGGTGAACGACGACGTCTTTGATATAATAAAAACTATAACCGTCGCCCAAAATCAGTGCGCATCCGATGATTTCCCCGTTCCCGGCATTTTCTGCGACTACGCCATATTGTACTCCGTTCAGTTGTTTCTGAATAATCTCATCCGACGCAACGGTAGTCCAGCCCACAGATTTCAGCAGATTTTTATACTCTTCCGGAGTCGGCGCTCGCCTAATTACCTGAATGGAATCCGGCAGGCTTTCCGATTTCCTATCTTTACCCGAAGCCGGAGCGGCGAAAGCAATATAGTATCCATTCGGATCGCGGACCACATACTCGTCAAAACCATAAGACTGCCGTGCAAGCGGCGAAACGATGTTTGCTTTTCGTTCAACATGCATGGTATAAAGTGTCTCGATATGCGCGACCCGGATCCAGATCGACTCGCCATGCGTTTTCGTCCCCGAATCTTTATCCAATGAAAACTGCACAAATGCCCCATGCCACGAAACACCGCCGTGCGTGGGCGGATCGCCCCAGGTCCATTGACCCGGAAAACCCAGTACCTCCTGCCAGTATTTGACCGTCTGAGCTACGTCGCTTACCTGCAAAATAGGTTCTGCGTGTGAGAAGACGGGTCCAGCTCCTGTCGACCACAAGACAGCTTCATTTGTGCTTAATGCAGTTGGTCTGTTCATGGCTGCAGGATTTTTAATTACAATGAAATAAACCGGTACTTGCTACTCCTCACTAACTCAAACAGTTGTGTAATTACTGATTTTTCCTAGCAAATGAAAAGTATTGATCAACTGAATTCAAAATGATTTAAACCAAATTAGGTCAGGTTGGGCCCATGCCAGTGCCGTGCCGCATCAAGACGGGTATTGATACCTGTTTTTGAGGCTGAACATGAACGGCGAACCCCACTTTTGTATATATTGGGAAGCAAATCCTAAACTTATATTCATGACGGGTACGCTTCCTGGTATACGTTTCATCGCAATTGACGACAACCCGCTGGACCTGCTTTTCATCACCGAATTTTCGAAAGCATTTCCGTTTCTTATACATTGTGGCACTTACCAAAGTGCCCTGGAAGGCTTCGAGGCCCAGCAGTACATCAAGCCCGATCTGGTTTTTCTGGATATCGAAATGCCGCAGATCAGCGGTATTGATCTCTTGCGAAAAATAAGAGAGGATGTGAGTATGGCGGTTTTTATCACCTCCCACCCCGAGTTTGCATTAGAGGGTTTCGAGCTTTCTGCATTGGATTATATACTGAAACCGCTCACGGAAGAACGGTTCGCTCAGGCCGCGCGCAGGATCCGGGAATATTGGGAAATGAAGCAAAAATCGCAGGCATACGAAGTGCTTTTTGAGAAGGATATTCTTACCATTAAAGAGGGTCATAATCACGTCAGACTAGCCCAGCGTGACATTATTTATCTGGAAGCAATGCAGGATTATACCAAAATCGTGACCCCGAATAAAAATTACATGACACTTTCTTCTTTGACATACTTCATGGAGCAGCTCCCGGCCGACCGGTTCCTGCGGGTTCACCGCAGCTATGCCGTTTCAGTGGGCCAGATTAAGGAACTCCGTTACTCGGAACTGTTGTGCAACAATACCATTATTCCGGTTGGTAAAACGTACCGCTCGGCGATCGCTAAACTGCGGTTTAGTTAAAAAAATCAACCTTACCATTCCAGAGAAAGCAGCGACACCGCCTTGTCTGAAAGTCCATTAATCAGAACTTCTGCAAGCTTGGCATCCTCTGAATCATGAAGAGCTTGCCTGATAGCCGCAACTTCCATTCAGATATTAGATAATAGCTGCTGTCTATTCGAAAATGACCCTATTTTTGTTTTATGAATGAAGGTAAATACATCCTGTTTTTCTTTGGGGCATTGGGGGCATTTAATGGCCTGATACTCGGTACTTACTTCGTTTTTTTCTTTCGCAAAAGAAACCTATCTAGTTTTTTCCTCGGTTGCCTGCTGCTCGCACTGAGTATCCGGATCGGTAAATCGGTATTTGTGTACTTTAATCCCGAGCTGCCGAAAATTTACCTGCAGATCGGGTTGTCCGCCTGTTTCCTGATCGGCCCCGCGCTGTATTATTTCGTGCGGGCTACTACGCAGCAAATCAACGACCTGCCTTCGAAATGGAAGTGGCAGATCGCGGCGCTTGTCGGCGTAATCTTCCTTTTCGGTATTTTGGTACCTTATAGTACCTATCCGGCGGTTTGGAATAAATACGTGACCAGAGGCATTTACACCGTCTGGTTCATTTACATTCTCGCCTCGGGTGCGCTTTTGAATGAAATTTTCGTCCGTTTCATCCGGGATAGAACGGCGACGGTGCCATCAGAAAAGTGGCTTTTGTCGATTTTCGCCGCGAATGTCATCATTTTTATCTCGTTTTCGCTGGCGCTGTTTTTCGGCAAATTTTACAACACCTATTTCGGCGGCGCGCTCGTTTTCTCGTTCGGACTTTACAGCATGATCCTCATGTACCTGATCAAAGGAAAAGCAGACGGGTTGTTTTATGTAAAACCTTTAAAGAAACCAGTCAGGCAGGTTGCAGGAACAGATGCTTCGCTCGTTCTTGAAAAGCTAAACCACGTCATGACCGCGCAAGAACTTTTCAAAAACCCAAACCTGACATTAAGCGAACTGGCAAAATCCGTCAACGTTACGTCTCACCAGCTTTCGCAGATCCTGAACGACTCGGCCGGGAAAAATTTCACTTCGTATGTAAATGGGTTCCGCATTCAGGAAGCGTGCCGGATGATGGAGGCCAACCATCCATTTTCGGTGGAAGCGATCGGATACGAGGTGGGGTTTAATTCCAAATCCACATTCTACACATCTTTCCGGAAGATCAAATCGACTACGCCACTCCTGTTCAAAGAAGGATTGGCAAACACCGCCACTTAATAACCTATTGATTTTCAGTAAATACAATAATTTCCGTGTACCGATTTATAAATCAGTACGCCCGTTACAGGAAATCCGAACGCTGCCCACCCGTCCCCATTTTACATTTGCCCCCGTTCATTTTCGGGTAAATCAAATGTAGTTTATGTTCAAGTTTCTTTTCGCGTTAACACTCTCGCCGGCCATCGGGATTTGTTCTCTTTTTGCCCAAACCAGCATAAAAGGTTTCGTCTCGGATAGTGCCAGCGACACCTCAATCAGTTTTGCGAATGTATCGCTGCATGTCGCGGAAGGAAATGCAATACGAATGACAAGTCTGGCTGACTCGGCCGGTTACTTCGAGTTTGCAGGAGTAGCCGACGGCAGCTACTTACTTCGGATATCGTCTTTAGGTTACCTTGATTATTCTAAAAAACTATATGCAACAGGCGCACAACCGAATGTGGAACTTGGGCGGATCGCATTGCAGCCTGACGTTACCATGCTCAATGCGGTAACCGTAAAAGGAGAAAAGCCCGCCGTCCAATTCCATTCCGACCGGACTGTACTCAATATTGCCGGCAACCGTTTTTTCAAATCGTCCGCCAACCTGATGGATATTCTCCGGAAAGCACCGGGCGTGTCCGTCAATCCTGACGGCGCAATACTATTAGCGGGCAGAAATGCGCCCGTACTTTTTATTAATGGTAAACCAATGCCCATGAGCGCCGACGAAATGCTGGTTTATCTGAACGGACTGAACCCAGAATCCATCGAGTCGATCGAGATCATCACGAATCCTTCTTCCAAATATGATGGTCAATTCCGGGGAGTTATTGATGTCCGGTTGAAATCCGACCTTACGAGTGGCTGGAAAGGCAGCCTGAATTCCAGTTTGCGGCGCAATGTGTATTCTTCCACGGACAACAATTTAAGCCTTTTTTACAGGACAAAAGGGCATACGTACAGTGTTCGCGCCGCGCACGTGCTGGGCAATGATTATTATCAATACAATGCATTCCAGCGACTGGCCAGCAAAAATTACATGATCACCCGCACCGTTACCAAAACTTCAAACAACAATCCGACCATTCAGGCCACCGCCGATCTTTCGCTTAAAAAGAACCGGCATCTCGAATTGTCATTAAAAGCCTATCAGGCAAACCGCAACCTGCTGACCAACAATACTTTGACATTTAAGGATTCACTTCGAAATAATGTCGTGGGGATTAACCAGACAAAAAATCAGGCAACTCCCAAGCAACGGAACTATGCCGCAAATGTGGGTTATGACATGGATTTCAAAGCCAGCAAACTTTCATTTTTTGGGTCGCTCACCCACATTTCCAACCGGCAGCAGGAGGATATCCGGATTAGGGACGAGCTCAAAGAAATGCTCAGGAGTTACTGGAAGACAAAACTCCACAACCAGGTGCAGATCCGGACCATTCAATCTGACTATGTGAAAACCTTGAAAAACGGCCGGCTGGAATCGGGCGCGAAGTATTCTTTCATTACCACAAACAATGATCTAAGATATGATACGCTCGCAAAAGACAAGCGTTTTACGGCGGATGCAGGACGTTCCAATAAGTTTTTATACTACGAATACATTACAGCCGGGTACGTTTCCTACGACTTTAAACTGAATAAATATTCGTTTAATGCAAGCCTCCGCGCCGAGCATTCACGCACGGTTGCAAATGCAGTCACGCAAGGTGGGGTGCAAAAAAGAGATTATACGAACTGGCTGCCAGGGGCCACTATTTCTTACGCATTCGACAAACTGGACCAGATAAGCCTGTCATTCACCAGGCGCATTACCCGTCCGGATTTTGATCAGCTAAATCCTTTCCGTTTTTATCTGAGCCCATTAAACTACCGGGTGGGCAATCCCTACCTGCGCCCGTCGGTTGTGAGCTCGTTGCAACTGCGTCTGCAAGTCAGGGATTTCAGCGCCACCGTTGTTGCAGGCCGCGAAAAGGATCTTATGGCACGCTATCCCGAATACAATCGTGTTACCAATGAATTGCTTTACCTGGGTATGAACGTGCCTTTCAGCGACTTTGCGAGTCTGGAATCCAGCTACACTTTCGCCATTACAAACTGGTGGAAAACCATGCATTCGGCCGGCATTTACTACCACAAACAGCAAATGCCCTACCTGGGAAAAACGTACGCGATTGGTGTGTTCGATTACTCTGTCAATGGCAGTCAGACTTTTTCGCTGCCGAAAGGAATTACCGCAGACCTGACGTACCGGTACAAATCAAAAAGCGGCAGCAGTCTTTACCGGATCAAATCGTTCGGATCGGTCGACATCGGCGCTCAGAAATCCTGGCTGGACGGAAAATTAAGTACCAAACTCAATTTTTATGATCTCTTTTATACACATCACTTAACACTGGTTTTTCGGGAGAAAGCCATCATGGATAATCAATTATCACATCGTTTCAGAACGCGGCGGGCAGTATTGGCGCTAATTTATAACTTAGGTGGTGCCACCTATCAGGCAAAAAGAGCCCGGACCAGTGAGGAAGAAAAACGGGCAGGAAGTTAGTTCGCAATGGAATTTAACAACTAATTCCACAATAAAATGTCCTAAAATTTCCACAAATCAGCATAAAACTAGTGAGGAACGAATTTTGCAGGGGACGTGACAAACTCGAACGTATACCTCACTCGCCAACTTCTTTTTCGATGCCCAGATTTGTAATTACTTTATCTGCAAGACAGGAAGACCTTTTTTTTGCCAAGTCTTTCAACATTGAATCTTCAACTCCCCCTTGTGAGGAACGGTTCATCGAAAACTTCCAGCAGTACAATCAAGGCTTTAAGGATGTAAAGGTTATCTCTTGCCTGGAATTTTCTTCGCCATACAGCCCGGGCTTTATGGATCAATAGAAACTCTTACTTAATACGCTTTTCCCACCACAATCTTATCCCCGGAATCGTCTGACAGCATTTAGCTGGCTCTGACAGCGAGCGGGAAACAGCTGTTGATTTTATAATGGCAATTTCTTATTTTTACTAGCATCTTACAATCCGATAGTTTTACACATGAGCAACGCTATTTCAGATACGAATATCCAGAAAGAACGGCATCTGATTACTGTTAGGGCTTTGCGTTCAAGAAATTTCAGAAAAAAATTACCTTTTTTAATCCTTTCCGAAAAACTGCCTGAGGGACAGGTATATCGCGAATTCCCCGATGGACGGATCGAAGTTCAGCAGGTTTCCTATGCGGGAGCCAGATTTGAAGCAAAGGTGATAGACGTTCTGACGCCTTCCGACGCTGATCAGATCCGGAAAGAGCATGAATTACTCTAATCCCACGCTTTTAGTAGTCTCCGGTCCTAACGGAGCGGGTAAGTCAACGCATATCCAGGCTATGCTACCAGCGGATTTTAATGGGATCTGGTCATTCGATAGAGATCAAACCAGATCGGAATTTGAAGTCCTGCTCGCTTCCCAAGATATTCCTGTTGAGTTGATCCCAAAAAGAGCAAGTCAGTTAATGGAAGAGCGATTGGTTGTGGAAATGAAAAAAGCAATTCATGCCCAAAATCATTTCGTTCTGGAAACTCCGTTATCACACCCTGATTATTGGAAATACTTGGATGCGTTCGAAAACAATGGTTATCAGATTCAATTGAACTTTTTATGTCTTGATAAAATCAGCGACTGCGTGGCCCGAGTAGGTCAACGTGTGCTGGAAGGTGGTCATTATGTCCCGCCTGACACCATTAGAGGTGTTTATGAAAAAAATCTTCAACACGTAAATGACTATCGGAGAACATTTAAATGCATAGAACTATACGATGGAATGAAATATCCTATTTTGTTGGCTAAGCTGGAAAATGATCAGGTAGTTTTAGCTTATCCATCAGCATTGCAAAAGGAATGGCTAGTACACCGAATGACATCCATTGCGCAAAAGATCAGTGCCTTTTTAGGCGAGCAGAGAACATCAGAAACGCAACGATAAACCTCATCTAATACGCTTTTCCCACCACAATCTTATCCCCGGAATCGTCTGCTTCGAACAGGTGCGGAATGCGGATTGTTTTTCCGCCGATGCTTTTGTGGCTGTGTAATGACATCAGTAACTTTCCTTCGAATGTTCGGAATAACATGCCGTGGCCGTAGTTCGGCGGAGTGATCGGTTGTTTTTCCTGAACCCAGGGACCATCCAGTGTACCGCTCGTCGAATAGGCAATACCCTGCGTGTACACATCATAGATCCAGCTTGTCCACAACATCCCGAGTTTTCCTGTTTTAGTCCGAAACAGCCACGGTCCGTCAGTTACTTTGTTCGGGCGGTCTGTGCCGTCCTTTTCCTTCTCCCGGCTCCATGGCGAATCACTGGCCAGAAACAGTATTTTTCCATCCCCGATCGTTCCGCTCAAATCAGGCTTCAACTCAATTTTTTCAATGGTTCCGTTGCCATTCTGCAGCCATTCGTGGCAGTAAACCATGTAAGGTTTACCGTCCGTATCCGTCCAGATCGTCGCATCCAACGTCAGTTTATCCGCGGGCAGGTAAACGGGATCCTTCATAGGAACATAGGGCCCGTCCGGCTTGTCACTCACCAAAACATGGCTTGCGCGCCGATCCAGGTCATTTCCAACCCGGATAGCCTTATTTGTGAAGGTGGCAAAATTGTAGTATTTGCCCTGATACGCATGCAGCTCCGCCGCCCAAACCATCGGCTTCGGCCCCATCCAGGATTGCGGATCGGTCCGGATCACCTGATATGGCCCGGTCCATTTTCGCAGATCTTTGCTTTTCCATAACCTTCCGCCCGTACCCGTCATGTAATACATGGATGTTTTCTTGTCAGCCAGAATAAACGGATCGCTCAGGCGTATGGAATCCAACGGAACGTCTGTTTTTAAAACTGGTTCTGCATTTTGTGAATATCCGGATATCAGATTTGCCAGCAGTATTACGCAAGTCAATGCTAATTTTCTCATTGTATGTACATGAATGTGAAGTCGGAAACCGGATATTTACAGGGATATAAAAAATAGCTCGATGTCCCGAAGATCAAAAGCAGCCTGCATACCCATTATCCTCCTTTTCTTATTGACTTATCTTGAAGCGACTGCGCAGGATAAAAGTGTTCATCTCAAAATGCTGTTTGACACTCTGAGCCGGCGGGGGAACTTTAATGGGTGTGTTTTAGTGGCGGAGCAAGACCGGATCCTATTTCAGTCGGCGTATGGTGCGGCCAATAAAGAAAACAACAGGCTTTTGACCAATGCATCCACTTTCGAGCTGGCTTCCGTCTCCAAGCTTTTTACCGCCACCGCAATCATGCAGTTAAAGGAAAAAGGCCTGGTATCCTATGACGATTCGCTAAAAAAATTCTTTCCGGAACTACCTTACAAAAGCGTCACCATCCGGCATTTGCTCACAAATACGTCCGGGATCGAGGATTTCCTGGCATGGACCGAAAATGACATCGACATAAAACGCATTAATAACAATGCGGATATCATTAAAAGGCTGGTCGCCAAAGCCAGGCCCACCGCATTTGAACCCGGTTCAGAGGTACTGTATTCGAACACCAACTATGCGTTACTTGCCAGCATTGTCGAGATGGTTTCTGGCCAGAGTTTTGCCGGCTATTTAGCCCGGAATATCTTTTTACCAGCCGGCATGACCACCACGAAAGTGTATTCCAGACATTCGGATGAATCGCCAAAAGCCTATGCTTTTGATTATTCATGGGACGGGAGCCGAAATCAGTTTATCAGAACGGATAGCCTTAAACGCTACACGTATCACCTGGCTGGCGTTTATGGCGCTTACGGGGTGATCAGTAATACCGGTGATTTGTACAAATGGGACCAGGCGCTTTCCAAAAACCTGCTGGTGCGTGAATCCACTCTCAAAGAAGCGTTACAACCCTTTATTTTAAATCAAACAACCCGTTTTGGTGAAGTGACGCCCGGAATTCCGTATACGTTCGTCTGGCAGCTTTTGCCGGGCGATCCGGGATATCGGGATATGTTTGCACCAGGTGGCTATGGAGGCTATACTTCGTTGATTGTCAGGAAAGTATCCAGAAAACAAACCGTTATTCTTTTATCAAATATCAACGACGCCTGCGATGTAATGACCATCATGGACCCTATTGACCGCATTCTCGAAGGCGAGCCAGTTAGCTATCCCGAAACGATCAGGCAGAGCCGGGGCATCCGGCTTTCACCGGAAAAACTGAGCACATTTCAGGGTAAATACGTGTCGCCGGAGAATCCGGCTCAAACCATGACCATCACCTTTTCCGGAGGCAATCTTTATGCAAAAAGTGGCGACGCCATGGAACAAAACGTATTTCCAGAGTCAGCAAACACCTTCTTTTTAAACAATACCACCCTCAAACTCGTCTTCGAACCGGATGCCGCCGGTCGTGTAAATCAACTTAAAATAGTTAATCAGGGAATGCGATTCATGTTGATAAAAGTCAGATAGATTTTGGTTGCGGACATTTATAAAATGCACCAGGTCATGTCCAACTTTAATTTTATTACTCTATAAACTCTATATAGTTTATGATTTTTATATATTTGTGCCCAAACCAATCTAAGCTACCCTGATGAAATCAGTTATTCTACTAAAACACTCCTGTTGTTGGCGGTATGATATTGCTTCATGAACGCCCGGCCGGGGAAATTCCTCAGTCGTTCCGGATCAGGAAAGTCTTGCTTTTCAGCTCCGGCAGCCAAACAAATATTAACACCACCAACTTCAATAGCATGAAACAATTTTTAAAATCGGCCATTTTGCTGGCTGCGGTTTTCTTCCCACTGTTTGCATCCGCACAGGAGCCGACAATTAATGCAACGGTTACCGGGAGAATCCTGGATGCCCGTACCAATGAAGCCTTAATCGGCGCGACAGTAACAATCAAAGGAACAACCAATGGAGATGTCACCGACGCAAATGGAGAGTTCAGCCTCGTTACCGGCCAGAAACTGCCATTTACCCTGATCGTCTCCTACGTAGGATATGTAAAAAAAGAAGTTCTGGTCAGCGAAAGCAAAGTTGAGATCAGGCTTGAAGTAAACAATACGCAGCTGGATGACGTCGTGATTTCTTCCCGCCGTCGTCAGGAATCCGCTCAGGAGGTACCCATTCCCATCTCTGTGATCGGCGGTACCCGGGCCGAAGACGCAGGCGCGTTTAACGTGAACCGTCTCAAAGAATTGGTACCTACCGTACAGTTATACGCTTCCAATGCACGAAACACGACCTTAAATATTCGCGGGTTGGGTTCAACTTTCGGATTAACAAACGATGGGATCGACCCGGGTGTAGGCTTTTATGTGGACGGTGTGTACTACGCGCGTCCGGCAGCAACTGCGCTCGATTTTATTGACATCGAACGCGTTGAAGTATTGCGTGGGCCTCAGGGAACACTTTTTGGAAAAAATACGACAGCCGGTGCATTCAACATTACAACCCGGGGCGCGAGCTTTACGCCGGGAGCTAATTTTGAGCTGAGCTATGGTAACCTGGGCTACATTCAGGCAAAAGCATCTGTGACCGGACCTTTAAGCAAAAAACTGGCTGCGCGTGTTTCTTTCACAGGTACTCAGCGGAACGGTACGTTTTTCAATGAACATACCCAATTGCCGATCAACGACATCAACAACATCGGGGTGAGAGGGCAGCTGCTTTATACACCATCGGATAAAGTAAATATCACGGTGATCGGGGACATTTCAGATCAGAAACCGACGGGATATGGCTGGCCGGTAGCTGGTGTGGTAAAAACGAAAAGAGCCGAATACAGACAATTCAACAACATCATCGCTGACCTGGGCTACAAGATTCCCTACACAAGTGCCTTCGACCGCAAACTCGATCTCGATACGCCATCAAAAGCAGACAACCAATTGGGAGGTGTTTCTGTGAATGCAGATATTAAGATCGGCAATGGAACATTGACTTCGACTTCTGCGTGGAGGTACTGGAAATGGACTCCATTGAATGACAGGGATTACATTGGATTGCCTGTATTTACGATTTCTTCCGGTAATTCAAAACACGATCAATGGTCGCAGGAACTTCGCTACTCGGGAAAAATATCTCCAAAATTGAGCGGTGTCGTGGGTGTATTCGGACTTTGGCAAGACCTCACTTCCGATCCCGTACAAACCGAAGAAGCCGGCTCGGCACAATGGAGATTTGCACAGAGTACGACAAGCAACTTGTGGAAAACTCCCGGGCTGTTTGACAATTTTGGTATCAGAACCACAAACCGGATCAAAAGCACCAGTTTGGCAGTATTCGCTCAGGCCGACTGGGCTATAACCGAAAAGTTCCACATCCTGCCAGGTGTACGTTACAATTATGACAAAAAAGTCGTTGACTACAACCGGGTAGCTTATGGGGGATTACAGACCACAGACGCAGCATTAATTGCTTTGAAAAATGGCGTTTACAGCAACCAGGCTTTCAATACGGATTATTCAGAAGGTAATTTTTCCGGTCAGTTGTCGGTACAGTACAGAGCCAGCACGAGGTTCAATGCATATGCGACTTACTCGGTTGGATTTAAGCCGATTGGCGTGAACGTGGGCGGCTTACCAACTGCCAGCGGCGCAATCCTGCTGGATCTTGCCAAGGTGAAACCAGAATACGTAGAACACAAAGAATTTGGTATAAAAACCAAACCCTCAGGCAATTCTGTATTGAACCTGACTTTCTTCCGCTCGGACATCGACGATTTCCAGACGCAGGTACAAACTCCTGAACCTGGTGTGAACCGAGGTTATCTGGCGAATGCAGAAAATGTACGTGTACAAGGCGCAGAACTGGACGGTAATATCCGTTTCGGAGGTCTAACGTTGAACGCGGCAGTAGCTTATACCGATGGTAAATATGTAAAATTCGTGAATGCGCCGGTGCCGCTGGAAGAAGTTGGAGGCCCTCAGGCTTTCAAAGATATTTCGGGTGGAAGATTACCCGGTGTATCGAAATGGTCCGGTTCAGTAGGCGGCGAAGTGGCATTCAAAGGGACTTTTGTAGGTCTGAAAGGCAATTACTTCCTGGGTATCGACGAATATTACCGCTCTGAATTCTCATCAAGCCCGTCTCCCTCGGAGTTCCTGAACATCGACGGTTACGCACTCACAAATGCACGTGTAGGTTTCAGAGCTTCAAACGGCCTTACCTTCTTCCTTTGGGCAAGAAATGCATTCAACAAAAACTATTACGAACAATTACTGGCTGCGCCGGGAAGCTACGGCCAATATGCGGGTATCGTAGGCGATCAGCGCACGTATGGTGTTACTGTAAGGTTTACATACTAATTTCAATCTGCCATAGCAATGGTCAATGGTCAATGGTCGATGGTCAATTCGACGATCGACCATTGACCATTGGATTTTCTGACCGCAGTAGCCAAACATTTACGCCGGTGCGTTACTTTCTATTTCCCGTACTTTTCCTGGCTCTGGCAAACCACACGTCTTTTTCTCAAACGGCCGATTCCCTGAAACGTGAGCTGACCGTTGACTTTGAAATGAGGCCGCGGGCCGAGTTCCGGGATAATTTTATGCTGGCGGCGTCCGACTCTGTAATGCCGGAGTTTTTTGTAAGTCAGCGAAACCGGTTCGACATTACTTACACCTCCAACCGTTTCAAATTTCACGCTTCTCCCCAGGAAATCCATGTGTGGGGCAAATCAGGCAGCTTCTCGCGCGTCGGCAATATCAATGCATTTGAACTGTATATCGAACCTCATTTAACCCGGCACCTTTCCGTCCGAATTGGCAGGCAGGCATTGTCACTGGATAATGGCCGGATATTTTCGGCGGCACCGTGGAGTCAGCAAAGTCGTGCGCACGAGGGTATTCGCCTGCTTTTTAATAAGAAAGTCAATACGGACCTGACCATCGCTTTTACGCGCCCGTATGGAAAACGGTTTGACGCTGCCTATTCTCCGGTAGCCTCGCATCAGTATAAATTCCTTTTTGTCCACCATCTCAAGCATCAGCTTAATAAACACTTTGCCCTGACGACCATTAATACGCTGGAAGTGTTTGAAAAAAGCATTGCTCCCACGCAGCATTATCAGCGGATAACCAATGGCGGGCGACTGGAATTTACCCATAGCGGGCTTTACGCCACCGTGAATGCGTATTACCAATATGGACGCAATGCGGCCGAAAAGAAGATACGGGCCTATTACATCCAGCCTGAGATCAGCGCGGGTTTCGAAAAAATGACCGTGCGGCTGGGCGCCGAGGTATTGAGCGGAAATAAGGCAACCATCCGACCCGACGTAACCAATTCGTTCGTGCCGCTTTATGGCGTTGCCTGGAAGTTTATGGGAAACATGAACCTCTTCACGCGCTTTCCAGCGGACGTGAACGACAAAGGTTTGATGAATCCTTATCTCTTCGCACTGTATCAGGTGAGCAAAAAGCTATCACTGCGGGCTGACGCGCATCTTTTTTATTCGCAGTACCCGCTCGAGGAGCCCGGCAAGTATCCAAAAGGAAGATACCTTGGCTTCGAAAGTGACATTTCCCTGAATTTTAAACCTATAAAACAAGTCGAGATCATCTACGGCTTTTCGTCCACATGGGCTGCAGAACGTATGGAATTGCTCAAAAAGGTCCCCGACTCGGATAAAATCCCCGTGTGGAGTTACCTGATGATTTCGTTCAGGCCGAGGCTGTTGCGTCTTGCCAAAACCACGTTGGATTAACCGACTGCCGCAATTCTTCTGCTCAGAGCTGTTGAGCGCATTCCTTTCAAATATTTCGTTTTTTCTTCGAATGCATTTTCATATCGAAACACAATACCCGGACCTGCCTGTGCTTTGAATGCATTTGTGGCCTCCCGAAGTTGCTTCCGGGATATTCCGCTGTATTCGAGTTGCAATAATTGCGACCTGCCGGATCTTGAATTTTTGAGTTTCCAGTATTGCGGGTGGTTTTCGCCGATCGGCTGCCGGAAATCGCGGTCGTGCTTTTCCTTGATCAAAAATTCGAAATCGATCGCCATTTCTTTGCGGTTCCTGCTGAACTGACCGTGTATGACGATTTTGGCGATCCTGTCACCACCCACGTAAAATGCTGTTTCTAAAATCATGTGACTCCTGAAAAAATGGAATGTTATGTTTATAAAATCTGCATTCCTGCCAATGGATGGTTCAAAGCGGAATATTAATCTACTAAACTGATAGACAAAGTAAAGTTAAAATGCTTTATTAAACAAAAATAAATTGCAGATTGAAATCAATATCTAAGCCCGGGCGCAGACAATAAATTTCTCATCAATCCTTCAAACAATCTAAAACTCATGTTCAATGCAGCCGCGGCTGGCTGACCAAATTTTACAAACTTTTACATTCCTTTCCCGACGCCGCTTTTTTTGCCGGGTGCTGCCGGATACTTTTGTTTTATCGGCTTGAACGAAAACGGAACAGACCTGAAAAATGAAATTACATCGGCTGCATACTTTGCGGAATTCCTTACTGTTTTTGCTGATTTGCGGCGCTTCCTGTATGGCACAGGTCAAAACGAAACTGGTACGGACACTTCGCGTTACCTCTGGTAATATCGGGTGTGACTTGCAGGATACCGATGGCAACATCTGGTTCAGCAGTGGTGGTGAAGGCGTGTACCGTTACGATGGCAAGTCATTTACCAATATTACCACGCAAGACGGGCTGACTGATAATCATGTCAGTAAGATCATCCAGGATAAAAAGGGTAATATTTTGTTCGGCACAAAAAAAGGGACTTGCTAATATGACGGAAAAACTTTCAGCAAATACTCAGATCATGCGGATTTAAACAAAATATCGATATCGAGCCTTTTGGAAGACAAAGACGGGAATATCTGGCTGGGCACCATGAATAGTGGCATTTATCGTTTCGATGGGAAAAATCTTACCAATTTTCTCAATCACGCTGACCATCCGTTTAATCTCGGAACATACCATCAGTCCATTCTGGATATTTTCCAGGATCGAAATGGCAATCTCTGGTTCAGTTCCTGGAATGGCGGTGGCGTGTGGCGGTACAATGGCAGATCCTTTACCAATTTCGTCCCGTCTGCCGATTATTATCAAACAAAAAACGGGGTGTCCGAAGACGGCCGATCTTTCCCGGTCGATAACAAGAGATCTCCCAGTTATTTGCCAAAATCCCTGCCCTCTTCTGAACTAAAAAACCATATTAGTGACGACATGATTTTTTCCATTTCGGAAGATAATGCCGGCAACATCTGGTTTGCGACGCGGAGACACGGGGCGTGCCGTTACGACGGAAAAACCTTTACCACTTTCTCAGAATAACGTTTCGCTGGCTGTCTTACAAATGGACATTGACATTCGGTTCTCTAAACATGAAGCAACTGCGTAGGCGCAATGCCATACTTCTTTTTAAATGCAAAGGAAAAGTGCGACAGATCTTCAAAACCGACTTCGAGATAAACCTCCGTCGGTCTTTTCTTTTTTTCGGCGAGTTGATAGTATGCCAGTTCAAGCCTCTTTTCGGTCAGCCATTTTTGGGGCGTGACGTTGAAGAATTTCCTGAAATCCCGGTTGAATGTGGACAAACTCCGGCCGGTTAAATAGCCCAGTTTTTCCATGGGCATATTAAACATAAAATTCCGCTGCATGAAATCGATCAGATCAATTTTTCCGGGATCATCGAAGTTTGCCAGTACATCGTCCACCGTCTTGTCAATCTCCCGCAGGATGGTGATGGCTTCCGTAATTTTCAGCGACGCGATGCTTTCGGGAAATTCGCCTTTTAAGTCAAAATAAGGGATCAGCGAAGTCAGGCAACTTTCCAGTAATGGATGATTGGTAAAACTGAATATTTTTTGGTCTGAGATAATTCTCTTCTTCACCTCTACTTTTTCATAAAACCGTTTCAATCGCTCGGTCGCCAAATGCATGACCACGGTTTTGTGAGGCTGCCCGTTTTTCGGATAATTCACGATGGTGGCAAGCTGATTCCGCGGGATCAAAAATATGTCGCCTGCCTTAAAATAGTAAGTCGCGTCCGCCTGAATAATCTTCGTTTCCCCTGAAATAAACCAGATCAGCATGTGGTCATCAAACATCAGGTCCGACTTGAACAACTTGTCGTCGTAACTGGAAAGCTTGATTTCCTTGGTCAGGTACTTTGAAATGTGATCCATGTTACCAAATATAGGAAATGCCGGTTACCTGCTCACTCCATTTCCAGAGCTTTTTGGCGTTGGTTTCGTCCTGCGAATACGGTTTTACTCCGCGCTGATTTTCAAAAGGGTTATTTTCCAGGCTCAGTTCAGCTATGTCTGCATCTTCACAGTATACGCCGCCGAAAGTGTCAAGCATTGGGCTGGTCGCACACCAGACGGTTGTGGCCGCCCCCTGGGGAATTGTTTTTAACGAGGCCAATACTTCCGGCAAAAGATTGCCCTGGGAATCCAGAAAGCCCATTTGCTGAAACAATTCCAGTGAAGCTTCTCTTCCCAGCTCTGTGCCATGAATGGAGCCGGGATGCAGCGAGTACGCTCTCACATGGTGTTTTTTTCCAAAATTATCCAGTTCCAGGGCGAACAAGTTGCTGGCCGTTTTCGATTGCCCGTAAGCTTGCAAGGTTTGGTACTCACGGTGAAGGAAATTGGGGTCTTCGAAATTGAACTCTCCCATTTGATGCCCGAGCGAAGACACACTCACAACTCTTGCACCATTTGCCGATTTTAAAGCCGGCCACAATCTGGCAGTCAGCTGAAATTGACCTAAGTAATTGGTCGCCAGCTGCGATTCGATGCCGCGACTGTCCCTGCGGAGAGGTACCCACATAATACCCGCATTGTTGATCAGTAAATGGAGCGGCCGGCCGGTGGCCAGAAAAGTTTCGGCAAATGCATCAATGGAATCCGGTTCCATAAAATCAATCACGCCCAGTTCCACATTCGGGATACCTTCCAGGTTTTTTCTCGCCTTGTCCAAATCCCGCGCCGGAACAATCACCGTAGCGCCGGCCGCAGCCAGTACTTTGGTCGTTTCCAGGCCGATGCCTGCATTACCGCCCGTTACGATTGCGATTTTACCTGTAAGATCAATCCCTTTGATCACATCACTAGCCGTAGATGCTGCATTGAAGCCCGAGCCGATCGGCTGTTGTAAAGCTCCCTGATAATTGTTTTGTTCCATGTTATTACATATTTAAAAGTGATGGAACAAAATTACCGGGTCGTCGGGCAGCGCATTGTGTTCAGAATGTCAACTTTCTTTGTTTAAAATGTCACTCTTAATGCCGGGAGTGATAGGTGGCGCAAATTCCCATGAATTTGGCGCATTCTACTATGCTCTTTGTGCATTGGTGCTGCTTGCTTTGCATCGTGAATCTGCAAATAAAAAACATCTGCGCCATGAAGAAACCATTGAAACGAAGCCTACAAATTCTGCTGGCATTAACAGCCGCCATTGCCTGTTTTCTGCTTTACGTCCAGTTTAATTACAATCCGGAATACGACGCCCCGGCCACCGGGATCAGGCATAGTAAAGACTCGGCGGTGATTGCCCGCGGACAGTACCTGGTTATGGGGCCGGGCCATTGCTGGAACTGCCACGCAGCCGACGGGGAAACGAATTTACAGACTGGTACAGTGACGGGATTGTCGGGAGGCCTCGCTTTTAAATTGCCGTTTGGAACACTTTACAGCCCGAACATCACCCCCGACTCGGCAACCGGGATCGGCGCCCGTTCCGATGAAATGCTGGCGCGGGCGATCCGGTTTTCAGTAAAGCACGACAACACGGCGATGATCCCTTTCATGACGTACAATGGTATGAGTGATGAGGATATTACTGCCGTAATCTCTTATCTGAGAAGCTTGGAGCCGATCAAAAATGTGGTCGAAGAAACCGAGCTGAATTTACTCGGCAAGATCGTAAAGCGATTTGTGATAAAACCTGTTGGACTAGACTCCATTGCTCCGCACGTCATGGAACGCGATACCACGCCCGAATATGGCCGTTACCTGGCCGCGTCCGTCGGGAACTGCGTGGGATGCCATACCAATCGCGATAAAAACACCGGAGAATTTGTAGGCGAAAAGTTTGCGGGAGGATATCAGATGCGCGCGAAGTCGGGCACATTCACCACTCCGAATCTGACCCCCGATCCGGAAACCGGCGCGATCACCCATTACTCGGTCGGACAATTCATCGCCAAATTCCGGGCCGGTGCCGTTTATCCGGAAACGCCAATGCCGTGGAAGTCGTTTCAAACGCTGAATGACAACGACCTTAAAGCACTTTTTTACTATTTCAAATCGATGAAGCCCGTCAAAAATCCAACAGTCCGGTTTGTTGCGAAAACTGAGAAATAGCGTTATCTGATCCGCGACCAGTTCAGCAAACGGTTTCAAACCAGTTCGTTTTCAGATATTTGGCCCGAAAGCTGGAAGGCGTTTCGCCAGGCATCTTATATATTTTCCCCTTCATCAATTATAAACTCATTCCGCCGGTTACTTCAATGCGTTGGCCATTCACCCATTTCGCGTCTTCGCTGCACAGGAACGCCACTACGCCGCTGATATCATCGGGCAACCCGACCCGACCGAGGGCGGTAGCACCGGCCACGTACGTGCGCAACTCCGGTGAATCGTCCAGAGCGCCGCCTCCGAAAACGGCACCGGGCGCGACTACATTGGCCGAAATGCCCCTTCCGCCCAGTTCGAGGGCCAGGTATCTCGTAAAAACGTCCACCGCACCTTTCATGATCCCATACGCAGAAGCCCCGGGAAACGAGTAGCGCGAGACGCCGGAAGAAATATTGACGATCCGGCCGCCTTCGCGAAGAAAATCCAGCGCCTTTTGTGTGAGAAAATAAACCCCTTTCACGTGAATGTTCATCATCTCATCGAATTGCGCTTCCGTCGTCTCTGCGACTGCCGCCACCAGGCTCGTTCCCGCGTTGTTGATCAGGAAATCGAAACGGTCGGTGTTGAATGTAGCTGATAATGCGGCACTTGCTTCCTGGAAAAAGGCGTCGAAGCCATTAATATCCGCCGTATTGAGCGGTAATGCAACCGCTTTGCGGCCAAGAGATTCTATGGCGGCCACGGTTGCACGCGCCTCGTCAACATTGCTGCGATAGGTTAGCAAAATGTCTGTTCCTTTTTCGGCCAGGTTTAATGCAATGCTTTTACCAATTCCACGGCTTCCGCCGGTAACCAATGCGATTTTTTGAGTTGTCATCTGGGAGTTTTGTACAGTTAAAGAATGTACAAAACTCCGCCAAATGGGGAAGCACCAGTTTGTCCCGGACAATCAATTTTATGTATAATTCAAACTTTTATCCTGGGAACGAAATGCACCCGGCGCGAAAGAAGTTTCACTTTTGAAGAATTTGGTGAAATGGGCGAAATCCGAAACTGTAGGCGATTTCGGCGATAGCCCAGTCGGTCTGTCGCAGCAATGCTTTTACTCCGCCGCAAACACGCAAAACTCCATTTGTATTAATTTGTAAAAATCAAAGCTATCAAAAAGCCCTACCCTTCCATATATATCTGATTGATTGTTTCCTTGCTCAAAGGTTTTGAATAATAGCCGCGCACAAGTGGATGGTTTTCTGCATTCTGTTTGTCCTCAGGATCAATGGAAGACGAAAGGATAAATATGCTGATCTGCGTATGGACCGAATCCGGCAAAGAACTGAATTCGTCAAGAAACTCCCAGCCATTCATCACCGGCATGTTGATATCCAGAAAAAGTACCGTCTCCGGGCTGTCTGGCTTCTGGCTGTATTCCTCTCTGATCCATGCCAGCGCATTCTCGGGATCTGTAAAGAGCTGAATGTGGGCAGCGGGCGCTAAACTTGCAATGTTGTACTTGCAAACCAGGTTGTTGATGGGATCATCATCCACCACGATGAATTGAGGAGGTATTTTCATAAAATGGGAATTGAATGATCATCGGACCGAAATTCGATTCTAAATTCTGTGCCTTTGTTAACGGCACTGTTTACATCTATTTTCCCTCCGAGCATCTCTACCTGCGTTCTGACCATAAATAGTCCCATTCCTTTTCCTTCCACATGATGGTGGAAACGTTTGTAAAGTCCAAATAGCTCCGAGCCTTTCTTCATCAGATCAATTCCCATGCCATTGTCACGGACCGAGATAACGATCTTCCCGAGTTCCCGGCTGCTCGTCATGCATATCACAGGGTCAACGTCCGGTTGCCGGTATTTGATACTGTTCATGATGAGGTTGTAAAAAACGCTGTGCAGGTAACTTTTTAATGTAAAAAGCTCATTAATAGCGCTAAAATCGGTCTTTATCTCTACATGTTCTTTTTCGATGATATTCTGAATGCTCGAACGGATATTGTCTACCAGCTGCTGCATAGATACCCGTTCTCTTTTTTCACTTACATCCCTTTTAATCTGTAAAATCGTATTAAGGTCCAAAACTACGTCATCCAGCCTTTTTACATTCAGCAAAATCCCCTTCAAAAATTCCTCTTTTATCTGCGCCGGATAGTCGTCCTGGTTTACAAGTTCCGCCAGACCGATGATGTTTGCCACCGGCGCCCGCAGGTTATGGGATACGATGTAGGAGAACTGCTCTAGTCCTTTGTTAGACGCAATAAGTTCATTGGTATAATTCTGCAGATTCTCATTGAGCTCATTGAGCTGGGCCTCAGAATTTTTCCGCCGCGTGATGTCCCGCAGGTAGATGGAAAGGCCGCTGGCCGAAGGGTAGGCTGTTACCTCGAACCAGGTACGGTCCCGCTCGTAGTAGGATTCAAAATGTTGTATCGTGTTTTGATCAAATGCCTTTTTATACGATTCATGGAATAAGGTGCCTACAACATCCGGAAACACCTCCCACACAGACTTACCCAGTATTTTTTCCTTCGGACAACCCAGCACGGCCTCAGCCTCCTTGTTCCAGTAGGTAACGATCCAGTTGTGATCCACCGCGTAAAACGCATCCCCGATGCTTTCCAGGATCACATTTTTTTCTTCGAGTGCCTTTACTACCTTTTCTTCTGCTCTTTTTTCTTTGGTGATGTCATTAACGAAACAGGAAAGACCTGTGACCGTGTTGCTTTCTCTTATCGGGTGGATCGAGAATTTCAAGTGACTCTGAGAACCGTTGTAGGGAAGTTCTTTTTCAAATTTCAAAATCTCCCCGCCAAACGCCCGGGCATTGATCTGCTCCCAGTCCTCACCGGAATCGGGGTCGAACTTGCTGATCGACTCGCGTATGTCATAGCCTGGTTGTACATCTACTCCATACCTCGTTTTCATCATGTTTCGAAGCGCCTCATTGTAAGTAATGTATTTAAAATCACTGTCCAGAGAATAGATCAGCGCATCGGTATTGTTCATGATCGCATTCAAGTTCGACTCTGACTTCTGAAGCAGCTCCTGTGCAAGTTTCCGGTCTGTGATATCCATCATGGTCAGGCTGAGCCCCGTGATCTGCCGGTTTTCATACACGGGAGTGAACGTAACACTTAACCATTTCTTTTCGCCCTCAACTCTCTCGTATACATGCTCATACTGCTTCGTTTCACCAGCCAGCACACGGGTGATTGCCATCTTGTAATCCTCAGTCTTGTATTCACTAACGGCATGGTATAAACTGCCGCCTAGCTCAATTTCCTTACCCGTACTGCGCTTATAAAAATAGCTCGCTTTACTGTTAAAGTACTGCACGACCGCATTTGTATCGGCCAGGACAAAACCTTCCGACGTGTTTTCAAAGATTGCCCGCAGGTTGGATTCTGAACTTCGCAGGGCCTGCTGCGATTTTTCCATTTCGGTCACATCGTGCAGTACGCCGTACAACCGCACAGCCTTCCCCTCGCTGTTCTGTTCGATGTGTGCATGCACGTGCAGGTACCTTGTTTGCCCATCCTTTCTTACAATGCGATGGTAGTAATCCGTCGGCTGCATCGATTCCAGTACAGCCGCATTCGTCTTCATCACATATTCCATGTCATCGGGATGAATGATCGACAACCACGATTCCAGGTTCTGGATGTTATCATTTTCAGACAAACCAACGATCCGGCACGCTTCATCGGACCATATACTCGTATCTGTAGTCAGGTCCGACTCCCAGCTTCCCAAATGCGCAATCGCCTGCGCCTGGCTCAGCCGCTGCTCTTTGTGTTTGAGCTGCTCATCAGCCACCAGCTTCAATCGCTCTTTCTCAAAGAAGTCCAGCGCAAATGAAATCCCATTCGCAGCTTCCACGAGTAATGCGGTTTCAGCTTCTGTAAAAAAATCTATTTCAGCGGCATACAGGTTAAAACTGCCAACGATATTACCTGACCTTCTGATCGGCAGCACCATGCACGAGCAGTATCCCGCGCCAGCCGCCAGCGTTTTCCAGTTTTCCGACACAAACGACTGATCTGTGTTGTTGGACACATAGTAGGGTTGCGATTTCAAAAACCCGCATAACGCTCTCTGCTCCTCGTCAGCATCTACAAATCCAGCCAGGTCCTGTTGGGTGAGACCCCGCGCTTCTACCACATTGATCTTATGACTTCCGGGGTTATTCAGCCCGATCCAAACCGCCTGAAACTTCCCGGTTTCGCAGGCAATCCTGCATACTTCGCTGAAAACGGTTTGTGCATTTGTGGCGTGTACAAGTGTGTGGTTGACCTGGCTGAGAAAAGCATAGAGCCTGTTGAGGTGGAGGATCTTTTCATCACTGGCTTTTTTATGTGTTACGTCCCGGAAATTGTCCACAATTCCATTGATTGCGGGCTCGTGCAGAAAGTTGGTTACCGTGGCTTCGATCCACCGCCACGTTCCATCCTTGTGCAGCATCCGGCCGGTATGCCCCTGTATCGGTACCCCCGGACTGGCAAGTACTTTCATCATGATCTTCGACAACTCCGGTATGTCCTCGGGATGTGTTATGGAACCAATGTCCATACCAATTACCTCCTCCTGGGTATATCCAAGTACGTTTTTAACGGCCGGTGATACGTAAGTTGGCTGGGCTTCGGCACTGAGTACAACCACGGCTTCGGTACTGCTTTCCACCAGCGTGCGAAACCGCTTTTCACTGTTCGTCAGCTGTTCCAGCAAGTCTTTCTGCTCCCTTTTGACCTGGTACTTTTCGATGCTTCGGAGTACGGCGAACGTCAGGCGGCCCGACTGCTCCTTTGTAATATAGTCGTCGACGCCGATTCGCAGCAATTCGTCGGCTATTTCATCCGAAATGGCGTCAGAGACGACAATGAAAGGAATTTGCATTCCGCTTTGCCTCAACATCTCTAATGCCTCGGAGTAACGGATGTCAGGTAAAGTATACTCGGAAAGGATGATATCGGGAAAATAATCTGCTAATGCATGTATATATTGATCTCTCGTGCCAATTACCTTTATCTCAGTATTAAAACTCCCTTTTCTTAATGCTTGTTCTACTGTGATTGCCCCACCCACTGAATTTTCCAGGTGCACGATTTTCAAACTTCTGTTCATTTTGTTTGCATTAGTACGTATGCCAAACTTTATGCCTGCCGGAAAACGAAAAATATAAGATTGGCAGGCCTGTACATCAAGTTAGAAAATTAGAATTAGTAAAAAAATCACCTCATTAAGACATTTTACATACAGAACCACAGCAGAAATAGTGGAAACGAAAATCGAATCCACACAACCTGCTACTTTTCAATCTATTAACCGGTAAATATTTTATTAGAAAAAATAGAAGAGCACCCGAAATTACTACGCTTTGAATAGAAACATTTCGCAGGATTGATGAAAAAAGTTCGTATAATTATTCTGTCTTCAAAGACTTGACCGGATCGAGGAGTGCGGCCCGGACAGCCTGGTAACTCACCGTCAGCAAGGTAATGCACAATGCACCCAGCGTTGACACTGCAAAGATCCACCAGGAAATTTCCGTCCGGTATTGGTAGCTGAGCAACCAGTTGCTGAGAAGATACCAGGCAAGCGGAATGGAGATCAGGCAGGCAATGATCACCAGGAGCACAAAATCTTTGGACAACAGCGCCCACAGGTTCGGTACCGTCGCCCCAAGTACTTTTCGGATGCCGATCTCTTTGGTACGCTGCTCAGCGGTGAAGGAAGCAAGTCCGAATAATCCGAGGCAGCTGATCATCACCGCCAGCCCCGCAAAAACAGATGCCAGTTTCGCAATCCGTTCCTCGGTCGCGAATTTGACGGCATACTGCTGGTCGGCGAATTTGAAATCAAACGGGCTTCCCGGATTCAGTTTGCGGAAAACGGTCTCGATTTTGTTCAGGGATCCACGTGCAGACAAGGTTGGGTTCAGTTTGATGTTGATCACATTGGCCCAGCCATAATTGACCATAAAAAGTGCCGGCCGTATGGGTTCAAACGGGGAATCCATGAGCATGTCCTTAATTACGCCCACCACCGTAAACTTCACTCCATTCCACTTCATGTATTTCCCGATCATCTCCGACGGTTTTTTGAAACCCATGTATTTCAGCGCTGCTTCATTCATAACCATTCCCGTCGAATCTGTAGAGAAAGCCCTGGAAAAGTCCCGGCCTTCTACAAACTGCCAGCCAATGGTTTTGCCATAATCGTGTGTCACCGCAATGGTGCAGAAATTATCCTTGAAATTCGGGTCTTTCCCCTCCCACTCAAAACCTCCGTTGTTGGAACTCGTTTTAGTAGGTTCGCTGGACGATGTAGACATATCAACCACCGCTCCGGTCTCCAGCAAGCTCGTTCTGAGTACATTATATTGGTTAGAGAGCTCCGGCGTGTTGATATTAATGGTGATCAGGCCGTTTCTGTCGTAACCGATGGGACGGTTTTTGGCATGCTGGATCTGGCGGTACACGATGATCGTCCCGATTATCAGCGTCACGGAAACGGTAAATTGCAACACCACCAGAACCTTACGCGGAACTGCCGCGAAGCGTCCAAGTGCAAATGTCCCTTTCAATACCTTTACCGGCTGAAAAGAAGACAGGTATAGCGCCGGGTAACTTCCCGAGATCAACCCGGTAATGAGGCAGAATGTGATCCCCGCAAGCCAGAACATCGGGTTTGTCCAGAAAAAAGCGATCTGTTTATCAGCGAGCGCATTGAAGGCCGGAAGCAGCAGCACCACCAAAGCAATGGAAAGCACAAATGAGCAAGCCACCACCAGCAGCGATTCGCTCAGGAATTGACCTACAAGCTGCCCGCGCAGCGAGCCTATGGCTTTTCGGATCCCTACTTCCTTCGCCCGTCTTTCCGACCGCGCGGTGCTCAGGTTCATGAAGTTGATCGACGCGAGCAGCAACACAAACATGCCGATTATGCCAAACAGCCACACATACTGGATCCGTGCATTGACATTCCCGGTCTCATCCCAGCCGGAATACAGGTGCCATCTCGACATCGGGTGCAGGTAGATCACAGGTTTTAGAAAAGCTGTTTCAGGCGCGTGTTTCAGTTTCACATCTTTGATCTTTTTGGAAACGGCCTCATAATTGGAATTAGGGCTGATCTGCGCGAGTACCTGCCATGAATTATTGTCCCACTCTGCATTATCCAAAGCCTTTTTTACCCAATTTTGGGTAGACACATACAAGTCCCAAGGTGCTATAAAGTTCAGATCCCGGAACTCGGTATTGTACGGAAGATCTTCATAAACTCCCGTCACCTTCAGGTTCATCGCATTGTCGAGCTTTACAATTTTTCCGACCGGATCTTCCACACCAAACAGCACGCCCGCGACACTTTCCGACAACATGATCGAAGACTGGTCCTGCAACCCGGCGCGCGTCCCATGGGCCATTTTCAGCGAAAGCATCTCGGCCACCTCGGGACTCATGTAGTTGCCTTTTTTTGTAAGCTTTTTGTCACCGTAAGCCACAATATGGTCACCCGTAAAAGAAGACATCACCACATACCTGAAATCGTCGGCATAATGGGTACGAAGCTCTGTGCCGAGCGGTCCGGGCATATATTCGCCATGATATACTTTCCCTTCGAACGTAACGCTTTGCATGACTTTCGCGATCCGCCCGTAATTCTGGTGGTATTTATTGAATGAAAATTCATCGTGGATCCACAATCCGATCAACAATGCGATCGTCATTCCGGCCGCGAGGCCTCCGATATTGATAGCTGAGTAACCCCGGTTTTTAGTGAGGTTCCTGAATGCGACTTTAAAGTAGTTACGGATCATAACTGGACTGGCTGAATAAGTTTTCGAATATTGCTGCGATTTTTTATCTCTGGCGAAAGGCCGCATTAATTTTAGGACATTCCAAACGTACCGTCGCCGCGCAGTTGCCACGCCGGCCCGACGAACCCAATAGCTATACATTTCCATTAAATCTCCCTGTACCTCCTCCGAAGTATTAGGATCTGCGAAGCGGGCCAGAAGTTTTACGGCCCATTGTGGCGGGGAAGTGTCTTTCATCTACCCTTTCGTTAACTGAAATGCGGAAGACGGCACCGCGTCCCATAGATCATTTCGGACCTGCCTTACCTCCCTTAATACTTTCTCACCCAATGCAGTAACCACAAAAAAGCGTTTCCGCCGGCCGCCACGTTCGGCTGTTGCCCCACCCATCACAGAAAACAGGTAAGCCTTTTCTTCCAGTCGCTGCAAGGTGGTATGCACAGAGCTGAACCCGACCGTCCGGCCGATTTTATGTTCGAGCTCCTGAGCCACAGTAACCGCATAGGCATTTTCTCCGAGTATTGCGACGGTCAGCAGTACCACCTCTTCAAACTCCCCCAGGAATGTTCTCTTCATTACGCGTTGATTTATTCCGATAATGTCGGTCAAATACTATACCAGGTATTGACTACGGCTACAATCACCTGATCTATAACTAGTTGTAGTTATTTTAAATAAATTCAAACGTTCGATTTTGGACAATCATGCCGAAACGTCCGGTAATTCGCGGAATTTGAGAATTTCTACTTTTATCCTTATTTATGATACTATCTTTCACAAAATGGACAGAATTGAAAATTTGTATTAGTTTACAGGAACAATAACCCTGGACATATGAAAGCTGTTGAATTTCACTTACCTCAGGATGTCGACAAATCCTTTATTGTTTTTCGGGAAAAAGGCGATTTCTTCCCGGCTCCATGGCATTACCATGCTCACTTTGAGTTTGTTCTTGTAAATAAAAGTACCGGGAAACGTATGGTCGGTGACCATATCGGCTACTTTGAGGAGGACGATTTGGTTTTTATGGGTTCAATGCTCCCGCATGTCTGGGTCAACGACCAGATGTACCTGGACAGAAAAGCTGCTGAACAGGCAGATGCTCTCGTCCTGCATTTCACGGAGGATTTTCTGGGAGACGAATTTATGACTATTCCGGAAATGGATAATCTGAGAAAAGTTTTGAAACTCGCCGACCGCGGCATGGCATTACACGGAAGGACCCGCGATGAAATCAATAAGCTGATCCGCAAAATGCCGACGATGAACGGACTTCAGAGACTTTCATCTCTGCTGTTGATCTTTGATATCATGGCCACGACGACAGAATACGACCTTTTGGCCAGCCCGCGCTTTGTCCAGAACTTTCACTTCGAATGCTCCGACCGGTTTAAGAAAATCACGGGTTACATTATGCAAAACTTCGACAAGGATATCAGTCTTGCCGAAATCGCTTCCGTGGGAAGTATGGGTGTGACCGCGTTTTGTAACTTTTTCAAGGAGCAGTTCCGCGTAACATTTGTGGAATACCTCACAACGGTCCGCATCGGGCACGCCTGCAAGCTCCTTTCTGAGAATGACCGGAATGTAGTGGAAGTTGCTTATGAATGCGGTTTCAACAATCTGGCTAACTTCAACCGGCAATTCAAAAAACTGAAAAGCATGACGCCGAGCGATTACCGGAAAACACTGCTTATCCGTTAATAGCCGATGTTTTGGGCCAAAAAAAGATGAAATATTGTATTACTTCAAAGGCATACTGAACCGGCGGGTCATGGTGAGCAGCTTTTCCCGGATCGTTTTTTCTGCCCCAGGCACGAGGCAGCTGTATCTGCACCGCCAGGTTTCGTAGCCGCCTTTCTCAATTTCTTCCAGCGGGGGCACATATCCCACGTTACCATTCGCCATGGTCACTGTAAAATAAGATTTTGCGCCCGCGCTGGCTTTGAGATATAAACCCGTCTCGGAGAAAAATTCGCCGGCGAGTGCACCAATCACTCCATCCCCAATGCGGATCGCCTGCACCGGACATTCGGCCATTGCCGGCATTTCATTCAGCAGGATCTGCTCTCTGGCGTAAATCTGCCGTAAACCATCCCTATCCGGCTCGATGGTCTCGAACTTCGCGGTTGCTACCTGTTTTGCCGCTTCCCGAAGCTCATCCCCGTTGGGCTTCACGACCGGCACTTCCACCACTTCCAGGATCGCGTCGAGCGTTACGTCTTCCTGCCATTCCAAACCTGAAATACTTTGAAATACTTTCTCAGCCAGATCGCTGCCGATCCATTGGCTTTTTTCGAAATGCGTTTTCGGGTACCGTTCGCTATCCAGGAAGTCCCAGATGTTGACGTCGCCGCTTGTTCCATTGCTCATGATCGCCACAAAATCACTTCCGGCTTGTAATTTTCCAGTTAATGCCTTTGAAAAAACACCAAAATAATCCGCAGAAATCGTCCCGTTTTCCCAATCGCCCACATAATGCAGCGAGTAGTTGGCGAGCAGTCCGATCCAGCTGTCGTCCAGACCTTTTACTGCCAGATAACCCAACTCCGGGTCTGTCGGGGCAATGCTGTTTTTGATAAATTGTTCGGCGCCGAAAGGATTGGTCTTGATTTTGTCACTTTCCCCCGTCACCGGATTGAATGGGACATATTCTTCACTCATCTCATAACGCCGGCAAAGCAAATGCTCCGGAGCGAATACCGAGCCAAATGCAATCTGCGCAGGTTTCAGATTTTGCAAAGCCAGCAGAACCGACTCGACGATCAGGCCCGGCAGCTTGCTGGCATAAGCGGGATCCACACTCCCCAAATGCACATCCGCCACCGAGCCTGCCGCGTGCGTGTGGGTGCTGGAAATCATCATATGCGACGCAGGAATGCCGGTAAGCCCGGTTATCTCCGATTTAACCCCATCCAAAAACGCTTTGGGCATAATACAAATATCCACCACCACCAACGCCACAACGATATCTTCCCGCTGCAAAACCAACGCTTTGGAATACAGGTCATCATGAATATAGGTCGCGTAATGCGTGACAAAATCCCCATTAATCCGCGTTCCAAGCGGAGGGGTGGTGGTGGTTTGGGCGGAGCCTGCTAGGAGGTGCATAGGTTTGGTTTTTCTTCGGCAGTCGGCTGTTTTGGCTTTTAGCTGTTAGCCCATTAGCTGTTAGCCTTTTTTAATGCTTTTAAAGCTATAAATGACAATGAATGACTACAAATGACTTTTGTCTGCTTTTGCCCACTTTTACCCTAAATCCCTAAAAGGACTTTTGCGTTGAACTTCGAAGCATAGGTAAGCCCCTTTAGGGGTTTGGGGCAAAACAGAGGTAAGCCCCTTCAGGGGTTTGGGGCAAAACAGAGGTAAGCCCTTTCAGGGGTTTGGGGCCTACCCCCACGCTTTCCTCAAAAACCGGATCCAGTTGTGAGAAAAAATATTATCAATATCCTCTTCCGAATATCCTCTCCTTTCCAGTATCTCCTCGTATTTCTGTAAATCGGCGATGGAGTTCAGGTCCCAGGGGGATTGTTCGGTACCAAATATTCCGTCCAGATCGCTGCCGATGGCGATGTGGTGGCTGTTGCCGGCGATCTGGCAGATGTGGTCCCAATGGTCTACCAGATGTTCCAGTCGGATGTCGAGCTGCCAGGGATCGGAAATCCTGTCGATAAACCGGATGTCCATCGCCCAGCAATCCAGCATCCCGCCGATCACCGCGCCCCGGTCAACCAGCTTTTTGATCTGCGTATCATTCAACTGACGCTGGTTTGGTACAATCTTGCGCACATTATGGTGACTCGACCAGATTGGCCCCTCGTAGAAATCCATTACCTGATCAAAACCTTCATCAGTCAAATGCGTGGTGTCGAGGATCATGTTCAACCGGGACATTTCACGCATTAACTCAAACCCAAGGGGCGTAACTTCTCCCTGCATTTTGGTCCCCGGAGCATACCTTCCCGGCCCGAAATGAGAAAGCCCCACAGCCCGTAAACCATAGTCATATGCTTTCTGCAAATACGAGACATTAACCAGAGAATCAGCACCTTCCAAACTCAATATGTAGCCGATCGGCTTTTTCTCACTGCTAATCGCCGCATTTTTCCAAAGTTCCAGATGCGCGTCCAACCCTGCCAGATCAGTAATCTGCACCATTTCGCCGAGCGCCTCCATTTCGCGGTACCAGGCAAGCTGCGCCTGCGTCATCGCCCAGGCCTGCTGCGGTGAGTTCCAGCCGGGTAAGGCGCTACCCGATGGCGTGTAACGTGCGAGCTGGGTTGCTACCACAATTCCGACATTGCCTTTTCGGAGTTCCGGCAGGCATACCGTTCCTTTTCCACGGTCATTTTTGTCGGACATATGCATTTCACGCTGTCGGATTTCGTCCAGTGGCCGGGTCAGGTCACGGTTCCATTCGATGGCGTTCATGGACAGGTCCAGGTGGGCGTCAAAAATGAGTCGGCTCATATTTAAATGGGTATTTTTCAATTAATTCTCTTACTTCCCCGCTGAATTTCCCGAGAAGCTCCTGCCATTTTTCTGCTTCTCCAAGTTGATACGGATAAAACCCTTTCCCACTTTCCATCCCACATTCGTTCTCCGAAACCATTTTTTCAAAAAACTCAGGAACATGTTGATCCGTTGCAAGTTCGGGGTTCAGATCTTTCATCACCATTCCGTAAGCATAAGTCCCCATCAGGTCCATATAACGCAGATTTCCGGCAAATGGCGAATAGTAGCCCGCATCGTTCCGGCAGGCGCGATCAATATCCTCCACGGTCGCATATTCGTTATGGACCAGGTAAAAGGCTTCACGTATCAATGCGCCCAGCAATTTCATCCGTACACCCGTATTACCATGAATCACGTAGGGATCTTTGTTCCAGAAATCGGTCGCAACCTGCATGAATCGGTCTGTATATGCGGGATTTGTAACCTCATTGGCGATAATTTCAAGAAAAAAAGTCTTGTCGGCAGGCGCCGTCCAGTTTACGCCCATAATGCGGTCGGGAAAAGCTGCACTTTTTTGCAAGAGTTCCAGATCGATCGTTTCCGTGTTTACCGCAATGATCGCAGTCGGGCCCAGTACTTTTTCGAGCTGGTCAATTGCCTTTTTTTTGGTTATACAATCTTCTTCAGTGACCAGTATTGCCAGTTCGCAGCTCTGTCCAAAACTCACCGGCGCCATTTCTTCCAGCTCAAAATCGCATTCCGAATCCCGCAAGCAATTTGCAATGCCTTCCTTTAAAGGATGGTTTCCCGCCAGCAGCACCGGCCCCGTTCGTTGTCGCGTTTCTTTCATGGACAGATCTTTTTGTCAGATGGTTTTGAGCACTTTGGCAGCGGTACTGATCGCCAGTTCAATCTCTTCGTCGGTATGTACCGCGCTGATGTACCATAATCCGCGCCCGATCACCCGGATACCTTCCTCGTGCATTCCTGAAATGAATTTCCCAAGCTTTGCTTTGTCTGCAACCAGGGTATCACGGTAATCGCTCGTTTTTTCCAGCGTGGTGAAGCTGATCGCAAACATCGGCCCGGGACCTTCCACCAGCAATGCATGCCCACTTTCTGCCGCCGCATTTCTCAAACCTTTCATCAGTTTTTTACCCAACCTAAACATCCTTTCGTGCGGCTGTTCTTTTTCCAAAACTGTGATCGTCGCCAACGCTGCTGCCACAGTTGGGTTACCCGCATTCATCGTCCCGGCGTGGATCACCTTCGCCTGTTCGATCAGCTGCATCCATTCATACTTGCCGACGATCGCACTAATGGCGTATCCGCTGGCGATAGCTTTGGCAAAAATGGAAAGATCCGGCGTGATCCCGAAGTACTTTTGGGCGCCGCCAAGTGAAATTCGGAATCCGGTGATGACCTCGTCGAAGATCAATGCAATGTTATGCTCGGTACAGATTTCCCTTAATCCCGCCAAAAATCCGGGATTAGGTTCAATGCAGCCATTATTGCACATGATCGGTTCCGTGATGATCGCAGCGATTTCAGGGGCTCTTTCGGCAACTGTTTTTCGCACCAGTTCCAGATCGTTCCAGGGCAGGATAATAAAATCATTTTCCACTCCCTCGGGCAAGCCTTGCGTCCACGGAAATACATTTGGATTCTCTCTGCTACCCAATGCATCCGGGGAAGGCGCCGAAATACCCCAGCAAACATTGTCCATCCAGCCATGGTAATGCCCCTCGAAACGCAGGAATTTGTTCTTCCCCGTTTTAGCCCTCGCCACCCGGAAAGCAGTCTGCACCGCCTCGGAGCCATCCAGACAAAAACGCATCAGTTCCGCGGACGGGATCAGCTCATTCAATTTTTCGGCCAGTTCTATTTCCCGGATATGCTGACCTGCAAAAAGCTGCCCCATTTCGGAATACTCGGCAATCGCTTTCAGCACCTCGGGATGCGAATGTCCCAGGATCAGCGGCCCCTGGCTGAGGGTAAAATCGAGGTATTCGTTGCCATCCACATCGTAAATCCTGCTGCCTTTTCCATGGGTATAGAACAAAGCATGCGGATGGTTGTATTTTCTAAATTCAGACGAAACGCCGCTAGCAAGTACTTTTTTCGCACGTTCAAGCAAGGCGGCAGATTTGGAGTAGGTTTTCATGATTAGCGGTTAGCTGTTAGCATTTAGCTGTTAGCTTTTTAATTGTTCTTTGACGTTTTCTTCTGAATAGTTTGCTGCGAGGTGGTGTATATCCTTGTTGAATCGGGTAAATGCTTCGTCCCATTGCCGGCCTTCTCCGGGATCGTACGGGTAAAGTCCATTGTCGTTGTGAATGCCGCGTGCGCCTTCCTGCACCAATGTTTGCATGATATCGGGGACACTCGCTGCATTGCTGAGCTTTGGAAAAATGCTTTTCAGGATCGCATCGAAATCTTTGAGCCCCATATAATCCATTCTCCTGAAAATTCCCATTAAGGTCATCCATGAACCCGCATCGTACCGAAATGCCTTGTCGAGGTCTTCTCGGGTGGCGGTGCCATTTTCGATCAGGTAAAATATCTCACGGTACATCGCGTACATCAGCCTGTTTGTGATAAAACCGCGAATGTCTTTTTTGAGAAGCGTGGGTTCCTTGCCCCATTCGTGCGCCAGCTTAAAAATACGGTTGGCGAACGTTTCCTCCGTCAATTTCCCGCAGGTAATTTCCAGAAACCGGGTCATAAATGCAGGCTCGGCAAAGTGGATACCCAGGAAGCGTTCCGGAAAATCGATGTGGTTTTGCAGCTCACTGATCGGGATGGCCGAGGTGTTGGTGCCGATGATGCAATCGCGATCGACAACGGATGTAATTTTTTTATAAACCTGAGATTTAATGTCCCGTTTTTCGATCACGCATTCAATCACCACCTGACAAGGTTTCAAAACCTCATAGTCTCTCGAAATTGTAAGATTACCTTCAAATTCGTCGGATGAATGGATGAGTCCGGCGGTCACGCATTTATGGAGCTGGTTCGAAATGCGTTCCCGTGCGTTTTCGGCGTCGGCGGCAACCGGGGCGACGGCTTTTACCGGGTGGCCCGAGATCAGGAGCGCGGCCACAATGCTGCTGCCCATTAATCCCAAACCCACCACTCCGACCGGCATTGCCGTTACGTTAAACTTTTCGCTCATAGATGGTGCTCAGGCATTTTCACAAAAACACAAAATATTATTTTAAAAAACACAATGTTTACAAAAGTACATCCCAGTCACTCGCGCATTCTCCTACTTTTGTGTGCATTACTGATACTATCTTTTACAGTTACCGGCACGCGACAGAATCGCCGTTCATAATACCCGTTTTCCATTCTAGTTTGCAGCACAAAGAAAAGCCAGCAAATCGTCGATTTGCTGGCTTTTAAATGCATTACTTAATTTTTTAAACCTAATTCTTCTGAAGCTCCGGCGTAATCATCGCGTCGGTGCTTTGACGGGGCAACTTATACACATCGCCATTTGAATTGGTAAAATATAAAAATGATTCGGAGGGTTTCCTGCCATGTCCGTCCGCCCATATCCCGTAAAAATCAGGCTTCGCCCCAACCGGCTTGCGGACGTACGAATGGTTCATGGTACTGTTCTGGGTCATTTGTTTTTCTTTGTTCCAGGTTTTGCCGCCGTCTTTGCTCAGCCACATCGCAACCTCACCACCAGGGTTATACGCTTGCGGACCGTCCACCGTCGGACCGATCACTTTCAGCACCTTGTCGGATTCCACATAAATGGAGCCCATATCATAGTTACTATCCGATGTAGTGACCACATGGTGATCCCATTTGTTTTGTTTCCAGCGATAAAGCGTCCACTCTCTCGGATTATTCCCCGGTCCCGCTTCATAGCCTTTGCTCGAAATGACCAGTATGGCAGGCTTTTGCTTCGGATCAAAAGTAATGTCGAGGAGATAGCAGTTTAGTTTCTCACTCGCATAATCCCGCACCACAGCCAGGTTTTTGGAATCTGTCAGCGGTAATTGTGCTTTCTCACCCTGGATATTCTGCCAGGTTTGCCCAAAATCAGAAGTTTCCAGGTATTGCAGATTGGTCCTGTAATTCAACCCTTTTCCCTCCGGGTGATAATCGAAAGCTACGCCCACTTTCCCATTGGATTCCGTGCTGATCTGGTAATGTCCTTCCTGAATATGCGCCAGCACTTTCCACTCATTCCAATGGATACCGTCTTTGGTAGTGTTAAAACCGATCACCCTCTGACCCTTTGCGTTGTACTTGGTAAAAAGTGCAATGAACCCCTTGCCTTTGATCGGGTAGATCTGGAAATAGGAAAAATTGTTGAATGGCACTTCTTTGCCATCCACGATTTCCGTCGCTTTTATGGTTTCAAAACTCTCGATATCATACGGTTTTTTACTCTTATGAATGTAAGAAGGCCGGGCTACTCCGTGCGAAGTCGAGAAGATCCAGATATATCCCTGGTCATCAATGGAGATCACGGGGTTATCGTGGGCGTCGATCGTCTTTTTATCCAGTAATATCACCGGGTTGGCCAGTTTGCCTGTTTTATGGTCAAAATAGGAAACCGTGTGGAGCAGCGTGGAGTTAGCGTCGTCCGTTCCGCCGAAGCAGAAAAACGTTTTGTCTACCTTTTTTGCATAAACTGCAAATGGCCGGTGATTGGCAGGATATACAGCCAGTCCACCGCTGTATTTGTACACATACTCGTCGTTTGAAGGTTGGTTCATGTACCAGATGCCTTTAAATCCGTCCGCTTTTTTCAGGATGAGTTCGGCTTCCGCGTATTTCAGGTCGGGATGTACCGTTTGTGCGAACAAAGCGCTGGTGAGCAAAGTCAGTAAAAAGGCACAGGTAATTTGAATTGTTTTATTCCTCATTTCTCAATTATTAATGATTAAAAATGTACCGATCTGAAATCAGTAACCTGGGTTTTGCTGGATCCTGTCCGGATTGATCTGGATCTGGGTGAGCGGAATTGGTAACAGCAGGCGAAAAGCCGGAAGATTGAATCCTTTGGCAGTCATCACCTCCATTGCCCGGCCGGTACGCACCAGGTCGAACCATCTGTGGTTTTCGAAGGCTAGCTCCACCCGTCTTTCGCTCTCGATCGCCAGCCTGAAAGCCGCCTGAGTAGGAATTTCCTGAGCGGTTTTGTCAGCGAGCCCTGCTCTTTTACGAATGCTGTTTAATATTGTAAAAGCCTCTCCCCCAGCCACATACCCCACTTCATTCAATGCCTCGGCGCGCATCAGCAGTACATCGGCATAACGCAGCACAGGCCAGTTGTTATCGGCATCTCCCCCTGCGAATGGCGCGGGATCCAGGTATTTTTTTATAAAAGGGCCCGGCACAAATTTCCCGGCGCTGGTGTATCCCTGCGCCAGGGATGCGTCTTTTCTGAGATCACCGGTTTCATAAGCCTTATTCATGTCTGCCGTGGGCAGGTTATGCCCGCTTCCCGCTCCGATGGTCGTTACGGCCACACCCGCGAGGCGTGGCGCAAATGCATTGTTAAACGGGCTTCCCAAACCATATCCGCCTTTTTTGTACTGCACCTCAAACAACAACTCCTTGTTACCCTTGTTGCTGATCTTGAAAACGTCGGCATAGGAAGGAAGCAGGTCGTAGGTTTTGGAATCGATGATTTCCTTGGTTTCTGCCGCAGCTTCAGCCCATTTTTTTTGGGTTAAATAAACCTTCGCCAGCATTCCTTTTGCCGCGCCGGATGTAGCCCGGCCCACGTTTGTCCCGGTGTAGCTGGCGGGCAGCTTTTGTTTTGCATCCTGCAGATCCTGGATGATCTGGGTGTAAATTTCACTCACCGGGTTCCGCGTATACGCATATCCGGAAGATACATCGGCCGTTTCCGTCAAAACCAGCGGAACATCGCCAAACACCCTGACCAGGTTGAAATACATCAGCGCACGCAAAAATTTGACCTCGGCCACAAACCGGTCTTTAAGTGCCTGGTCCATAGTCACGCCGCCAATCCGGTCGATTACCGTATTGCAGGACAGAATGCCCCGGTAATGGTCATTCCAGGTTGTGCTTACAATTCCATTGTTGCTTAATGTACTGAATGCATCGAGCTGAGAAATATCGATACCGCTCTGGGCATCGAGAATTTCGGTATTGTCGGACATTCCCTCGCCGATCGCATACATGCTGAGGTTGTACATTCCGCTGAACTGCAGCGAGCCATAAGCTGCATTGACGGCATTCAGCATGTCGTCGGCATTGCGGTAAAAGTTGACACTGTTGGTGTCTGATATCGGCGCGAGATCCAGGAACCCTTTTTTACAGGAGGGTAACATGATCGCGCCCATCAAAATGAGTATTCGATATAATTTCATATGCTTTTCGTCTCAGGAAGTTAAAAACCTATGTTCAGCCCAACGGTGTAAACTTTCGCAATGGGATAGCCGCCGTAATCCACGCCGGGTTCCAGCGGACTTGCCCCCTGCACACTCACTTCGGGATTGTAGCCGGTATACTTGGTCCAGGTCACCGGGTTTTGCAGGTTGACGTAGATCCGCATGGTACGCATCTTTATTTTTTCCAGCAGCGGTCCCGGCAAGTTGTAACCCAGCGCAATGTTCCGGATGCGGAGGAATGAGCCGTCCTCCACTAAAAGCGACGAAATATTCGCGCTCGAATTGCTGCTGGCGTATTTGTTCAGGTCGCGGTTTATCCGGGGAGTTTTGCCGTCGCCGGGGTCCTGCGCCGATTTCCAGCTGTTGCTCATTTCACGGAGGCCGTTGGCAGTACCTGCATAGTTGGCATAAAAACGACGTCCCAGGTTCATGATCTCATTCCCTTGTACACCTTGCAGCAACACGGTCAGGTCAATTCCTTTGAACGAAAATGTGTTTGTCATACCGTAAATGAAATCCGGCTGCGGGTTCCCCAGAATGGTACGGTCATCGCTGCTCAGCTTTCCATCGCCATTTACATCCACAAACCGCAACTGGCCGGGTTTCGACTCGGCAAATGCCGGACTGTTTTTCACTTCATCCAACGTCTGGAAAATCCCTGCTACCTCATAGCCATAGAAGTTACCCATCGGCTTCCCGATCTGCGTCACGTGGCTGCTGGTAACCTGGTAATTGCCGTACAATGGATCGCCGCTCGGCCCGAGTGCCAGCACTTTATTTCTGTTGAACGAAATATTAAAATCCGTGCTCCATTTCAGCTTTTTGTTGAGGTTCTGCGTGGTAAGTCCAAATTCCCAGCCTTTGTTTTCGATCTTACCGATATTCTGGCGGGCGGTTGTGTATCCGGTAATGGAAGGTGTCGGCACGTTCAGCAACAGATCGGACGTGATCTTTTTGTAATAATCAGCAACCAGGAAGATCCTGTTCTGGAAAATCCCGAGTTCAAGGCCGATGTCCGCCTGCTTGTTTTTTTCCCAGCTCAGGCTTGCATTACTGATCCGGTTTGGCCCGAGGCCATTTACGACCGTGCCTGCGAATGTGTAATTCCGTTTTGACAATAACCCGATATGGTCGTAATTTCCAATGAAGTTATTCCCGGTATGGCCATAGCTGGCCCTCAGTTTCAATTCATTGATCACGGGCACACTCTTCATGAAGGCTTCTTCCGAAATGCGCCATCCTGCCGACACGGATGGGAAAACACCCCATTTGTTGTTTTGTCCAAATCGTGAAGATCCGTCGCGGCGGATTGTGGCTGTTAAGAGATACCGGCTGTCGTAGCTGTAATTGGCGCGGGCCAGATACGATAGCAGCGACCATTCCTCAGCCGTAGTGGAAGCCGATGATACAATTCCTGCATTGAGCGTTTCGACCAGGTCATTTGGAAAGTTAGTAGAATTGATCACCGCATTATCAGAACGTACTTTTTGGGCGGTAAACCCACCCAGCGCGTCAAAATGGTGTTTATCCCACGATTTGTTAAAATTCAGGGTATGCTCGATCAGCCAGTTATACGAGCTGCTGTTAGTAGCGCTCCCCGACGGGATCAATGGCGGCACAGCTCCGTCGCGGCCAACAATGGATGGACTGAACGTGTTCTGACGACTGGATTGAAGGTCCGTACCAAGCAGTAATTTATAAGTCAGATTATCCAGGATTTTATATTCACCGAAAACAGTACCGAGTAAACGCAGGTCATTCTGGCGGTTAACGCGTTCCTTTGCCAGTTTCACCGGATTTTCAATGCTGCTGAAGCCATTTCCCAGATCCAGTCCGGTGGTATAGCTGCCATCTTCTTTATAAACCGGCAAATGCGGCGCCATCGTCAGTGCTGAGAGCACGATCCCCCCGGCGGACCAATGCCCTTCGGAGCCGGTCGGATTGCTGATGGTATAGGCAGGAGTCAGGTTCAGGCCGATTTTGAAACGTTTTGATGCCTGAGCTTCAAGGTTCACCCGGAACGTATATCTCTCAAAATCAGAATTTAGCACAATCCCATTTTGTTTAAAATACCCACCGGAAGTCATGTATTTGATTTTGTCGTTCCCGCCGGACAGCGTCAGCTGCATGTTGTGCGTCGGCGCCTGGCGAAAGATCTCCTTTTGCCAGTTGGTACCTTCTCCGAGTGCATCCGGATTTTGTAATGCAGGTAATATCTGGTAAATGGCACTCCGGGCAGAGTTCGGGTCCTCGGGCTTACCGCCGGCATCCACCCACGCATTATTCCGGCTGTCCACGATGTACTGCGCAAACTCCCGTGCATTCATCATATCCAGGGTTTTTGTTACATTTTGAACACCGGTATAAGCATCGATATCCACGCGCATTTTGCCTGATTTCCCGCTTTTGGTAGTCACAATAACAACCCCATTCGAGCCACGCGATCCATAAATGGCGGTAGAAGAAGCATCTTTCAGTATTTCTACGGATTCGATGTCGTTGGGATTTAGGGAGTTCAGCGGGTTACTGGTTTGGTTGTAGGAAGCCGTCACCGGAAAGCCGTCGATGACATACAAAGGCTCATTTCCCGCACCGATCGAACCTGTTCCTCTCACCCGCACGGTAAGTCCGCCGCCCGGCGTTCCCGTGGTTTGAGCCACATATACACCCGGCATTTTGGCGGTCAATGCCCCATCGAGGCTGGGTGTAGGCAGGCCGGCAATATCTTTGGCACTCACCGAGGCAACGGAACCGGTAATATCCCCGCGTTTTTGGGTACCATACCCTACTACTACCACTTCATTGAGTGCTTTAATATCAGCCACCAGCTTTACATCCAGCTGGTTCCGGTTACCCAATGCAATTTCCTGCGGCGTATATCCCACAAAACTAAAAACGAGGATCGCAGATTCGCCCGCGACGGAAAGTTCATAGTTGCCATCAATATCCGTGGTTGTTCCGGCGGACGTACCTTTAATGACCACGCTTACTCCCGGCAAGGGTTCATTGTTATCGGAACCGGTTACTTTTCCGCGCAACCGCACGTCGAGGTTCTGCTCAACGGCCAGCTGAACTTTCTCGTTGGGCGTCACAACCGAGGTTTCCTTTTTTGCTTTGGACAATAAAATCTGTCCATTCACGACCTGATAATTGATACCAAGCGGCGCAAAAAGACGATCGAGGACGGAAGACAATGCCTCGTTTTTGGCTGTTACACTCACAGTTTCGGAAACGCGCACTACCTCCCGGCTGTACGCAAACCGGACTTTTGCATGGTTTTCGATCCGGTTCAGTACCTTTTCAAGCGTCGCATCTGACAGTTTTAGTGTCAGGTTACGGTTCAAAAGTTCCTGGGCCGGTGTATGATGCGCATACGCCATGGCAGAAAGGAAAACCGCGCATACGAATTGGTAGAGGGTAAGGCGCATAATGGTTACAAGAATGCCATACTTGCAATACAAGTGTTTCTTCATAATTTTACTAATGACTGGTTAATAGGTTCGAAATCGTCCGCGTCACGGCGACCGCAGTCGCGAAGACCGCGTCGCGGCGACCGCGTCGCGGGTTTAGTCAGTTACGGTCAGGAGTGTTGCAACCACTCCTGACTTTCCTGTCATTGTCTGATCAGTTTTAATTCATAGGCAATCCGGGTTTTAGATATAGATCGGGGTTTAGGAATAGTCGTTTTGTTGTCATTGTCCTCCGCAGCCTTCGCCGGACAGTACGATGTGGTCTCCATCAATCTCATAGGTACTGCCCAAAAGTGTGTTGATCATTTCAAGGATTTCAGGCAGGTTCTGATGGTCGAATCCGACTTTGATCACGCATTGTTTCAAAACCGGATTGGTAATGGAGATTTTCACCCGGAATATTTTCTGAAGCCGCTCGGTGATTTCCTGAAGAGGCACGTCATCAAATGTGAGCGATACGGGTTGCCAGGTTTCATTATTGTTCTTTTTAATATCCAGGTTCGCCATTCGCAGGTCATTGGTAGCAGGCTCAAACACCGCCTGCTGGCTCGGTTTCAGCAATACCTTCTCATCCTGGTCTTCGGAACTGACGGACACACTGCCAGTCACCACCGAAACCTGATACGTTTTTTCATCTCGGTTGGCGCGCACATTGAAACTTGTGCCTACTACTTCCGTTTTCAACCGGCCGCTGTGAATAATAAAGGGATGGTCGCGGTCTTTTGCCACATTAAAGAATCCCTCACCTTCAAACTTGACCTCTCTGGTACCTTTTCCATTAAACGATCGAGGATGTTCGATGCTGGCGCCCGGCTGGATCCACACAATGCTGTTGTCGGGAAGCTCATAGCGGACGATTTTCTTCTGCAGATTGACCATTTTAACAGGTACCTCCGCGCCGATCCCGGAAGAAACCGGCTGGGTCTGTGACCCCAGATTGTAATACAAAAATCCGAGGGATAAGATCAAAGCTGCCGCAATACCGCTCAGGTATACCTTCCAGTTTATAACACGACCGGGAGTTTTTTCCACGACTGTTTCCTGATCCGATATCTGGTCCCTGATCCGCAGCAGCAGTTTTTCTTCATCGTTCTCAGTGAATTCCTCTCCCGATTGCAAGTGAAGGGTTCGGTACCATTCATCCACAAACCGGAGTTCGGAATCGGTGCACTCATTGGCCAGATACTTACGGAGTAATTCAGGCGACGGCGTCTTGTTGATCATTTTTGTATAAGTATTCCATGCTATAATGCAATCCTACATATACAGTCTAAGGAAACGGAGCGAATCCCTTAGTCGAATGTGAATTTATTTTTAAAAAATAGGATAAGTGACTGGGGCTGTCAGAGAAAGCACATTCCGATCACGGCGAAGGCAATGTAATCTTTCATTTCTACCCGTAGAATTTTCAATGCTTTGCTGATGTGTGCCTCCACGGTTTTTTCTGAAATATCCATGGCCGCAGCAATTTCTTTAAGACTATGACCTTCACGGCTCAGCTCAAAAGCCTGGCGGCATTTGGCGGGTAATTTCAGCAACGATTGTTTGTAGAGTTCGCTGAGCACATTAACATCAAGATGCTGCTGGGTATCGTCGGCCAGTGGATTTTCGGCTTCTTCCAGCGGGACGATCTGCTGTCTTTGTTCGCGGTGATAATGGGTGATGATGCTGTTTTTGAGGACGCCGTTAAGATAAGCACCAACGTTTTTCTGAATGTCAAATTTGTGTCTGCCTAGCCAGAATTTGACGAAAGTTTCCTGTACGAGATCCTCTGCGGTGGTTTTGCTGCCGGTTTTCCGGATGGCAATGTGGACGAGTAATTTCACATAACGGCGGTACAACTCGGCAAAGGCGACCTCGTCGTGCTGGCTGCAAATCAATTGCACCAACGCCTCATCAGAATATGCACGATACGTTTGCGACACCAAGGCCTACTTCTCTAAATTGTTCTAACTATTGCCTTGGAACAAAAAGCCGTTGAAGGGTACAATTTACCCGGGGTTTGAATGCGTATGTTGGTACAGAAGCAATATCTATTTGCCTGGGAGAGGGTATTTTTTCAAAGTTTCCGCCATGCGATATGTTTTTTGCACAATAACATTTTCCCGTTGCTCTGCTGGGGCAACATTGCCTGACTTGGTAACGGTTCTTGCTTTTTTGGAAGTCTCGACTGTGGTTGCTGACATAGTATTTGTGTGTTGTGTTCAAATTTAAACATTACTGCGGGATAACAAAAAACCATCAAAATTTGTCCCGCCATGAAATTTGACAAACCCGACATCGTCCTTTTTGATCAACCCATGCAATTCTAACTCACGAGGCAACTCGTCAAACACCTTGGAAATTTCTCTTTGATAAAGTCTCGTTCTGACCAAAGTACTGCCTTCGGCATATAAGTACGCAAATGGATGCCTGCGTAAAAAATCTAATGCAATGGCCGCAATGGTACCTAGTATTATAGGCATATCCTCGTTCCGTGTTTGAATTTTATCATCCACCATTTGCTGTGTCTGATCCCAAACTCCAAAACCGATGTTAAACAGTTCCTGCCTGAAATCTTGTCGGACTCTTGTAATGAAGGTGCGAAGCTCAAACCTTCCGCCCTTCACTAAAAAACCGTCGGGAATCCAAAATTTCAATGTCTGACAGGTTTTCGTCATAAGTCCAGACACTGATCTTCTCTGTATCATAAGTGGATACACTCATTAATTTGTTAGATATAGTGTGTTAAGCTCTCGAAAGTCACTAAGTTTTTTAAAAAATACAACCTGTCTAAGATTTTTCTGCTCCCGGGAAATACAGGGAATGGTCAGGAGGCCCCGCTGGGGCCTTTAATTTTTACCCAACCAATTTTTCTAGAAACAGGGAGCCGCTCTGCGGCTGGATGTATGGTTCCAATAGGGAAGATTTGTTCGATATCGTAACTCGACCTGCTCTTAATTACCATCTCGCCCCGTGATTTACATACAATGCCTGTAAATTACCCGAAAACTTCCCGGCGGATTTATATAAATTGCCTTTTCAACAAAACAGTGCTCGTATGACACATACTACCTCCAATCCCAAAATCCACGAAGGCCGTAATCTTAAACGTTTTCGTGAAATGATGGGCATCAAGCAGGATTTCCTCGCTTTCGAGCTCGGCGAAGACTGGAACCAGCAAAAAGTCTCTCTTCTCGAACAAAGAGAAAAGATTGATTCCAATATTCTGGAACAAGTTGCCGCCATTCTTAAAATCCCGGCTGAGGCGATCCGGAATTTTGATGAAGAACAAGCCGTGAATATCATTGCAAATACATTCAATATTGACAAAGACGCTTACATCGGAAATTCTAACGGGACTTTCCATATCAATCCAATCGATCAACTCATTAAACTGCACGAAGATAAGATTGCATTGTATGAGCGGATGTTGAAAGAAAAGGATGAAATGATGGCGCGGTTGGAGAGGTTGATAACAAGTAAATAGGGTAGAAATGGAACGCCTCCCGAAAAACTTAGCGAACGATTAGGAGGCCCCGCTGAGGCCCTTCATTTCTACACGCCCATCTTTCTAGAAACAGGAAGCCGCTCTGCGGCTGGATGCGGGGTATGAATTAAAATATTATGACTCTTTTGCAACTGAGCATTGCCGTGGCCATTACAGTAGCAAATTGACTTAGCAATAAATTTAGCTCGAACAAGGCAAAAAGCGGCCCCAGCGGGGCCTCCTGTTTCTAGCAAACGCAATAATCATCAAATTACAAGGCTCCGTAGGTGCCTCCTGAAACTGACGAACAATCACCAGGCAATTTTGATTTCGGTGCTCCGCACCTTGCACTTCCAGGTGTAATCGTTTTTTGCTGCCACGGCGGCTACAAATATTTCGGCGCTCTTCGCCTTGCTTTTAAACAAGGGTATAGCATTCATATATATTATAAAAAGCTGGATCAAAAGCCTCAAACGGTGCAGCGCACTGTAATATTTGTAGCCGCGGTAGCAATGCGAATCCCCCCATAATCCAAAAGGTACAGAGCACCGAAATTGTTGTGAAGGAAGGAACCTTCCAAAGACAACAAAAAAGGCCCGCAAATCCTCGATTTGCAGACCTTTTTATGCATTACTTTCACCTTTCTTGATGACATTTATTGTGAATGTGAAAACAATACCGACTTTTCTCAACCCGGCACATCAACCCTCTCCCTCAATCTCTGTTTCACGACATCGTGGGGATATTTCAATGCAAGTTCCCGGATCTCGTAGCTGAACTCGGTGAAGGTTTCTTTCCAAAGCTGCGCTTCTCCCTCTGTGTAGTCATAAAATCCATTTGCATTGGAAATGCCGTTTCCGCCAGATTTTACGATATCGTCGATGAGCTTGGGTACGTGCGTACTTGTATCCAACGTTGGCAGCAGATCCTTCATGACCGTGTGATACGCTGCAACCCCGGTAAGGTCCATCCAGCGGAATACGCCCATTAAAGTCATGAAATAGCCTGCATTGTTGCGGCATGAGCGGTCCACATCCTCCACGGTCGCGTAGCCGTTTTCCACCAGACTGATCGCCTCGCGGTACATGGCGTACATCAGCCGGTTCGTGATAAATCCGGGAATATCCTTCCGCACCAGTATCGGTTCCTTGCTCCACAAATGCGAAAGCTCATACAGATATTCGGCTTTTGATTTGTCACTATCATCCCCGCAAATGATTTCCAGAAAACGCGTGGTATGCGCGGGTTCGGCCCAATGCAGTCCGAAGAACCGGTCGGGATGGATCGTTAGCTTTTGCAGCGTACTGATCGGAATGGCCGACGTGTTACTCGCGAGCAGCGCGTTGGAAGCAATCTCCGCCTCTACTTTTTTGAAAACCGATTCTTTGATCGCAATATTTTCCAAGGTGCATTCGATCACCAGTTTGCAGAGGCTCAGCTCCGCGTAATCTTCGGTAATGGTTAATTGATCGAGGTAAAACTCAGGATCGTTCCCAATCACGCCATTTTCAAAAGAATGCGTTAAATGTTTCCGGATCCTGCCTTCTGCGTGAACGAGATCGACAGAAACCGGGGCAATGGCCACCACCGGGTGACCGGCGATCAATAAACAGGTGGTGATGCTGCAGCCCATTAACCCGAGACCTACAACACCAACAGAAATTTCTTGTGGGTTCATCCTCCGTTATTTTAAGGTGATCACCTGGCCAGTACGCACCGATTCATCGCATGCAAATGCAATGCGGAGACTGTTTACCGCATCTTCCATGTGGTCGGTCAGATCGATATTTTCCTCGATTGATTTAAGAAAATAGCGTTGCTCACGGTTGCACAGTTCCTGATGGTCGGGCTCGTCCTGCAGATTGATCCACAAGTCTTCTTTGGCAAAATTTTCATCCGCATCCAGGTCCGCGTAATGGACCCGGATAGATTCCGTTTTGGTATGGGCTTCAATGGAAGACGATTTGCCCTCGCCGCCCGCTTCCTTCGCTACAATGGATACCGACCCTTTCGGCCCGAAAACATCTTTGACAAAAAAGGCTGTTTCGCTTACCATAGGTCCCCAGCCCGCTTCGTACCAGCCTACCGAGCCATCCTCAAACCGGATCTGCAATTGTCCGTAATTGTAATTTCCAGCCGGGATTTCTTCGGTTAGCCTCGCGCCGATTGCATACACCTGCGTAGGTTTGGAACGGGTCATCTGGCACATCACGTCAATGTAATGTACGCCGCAGTCCACAATCGGGCTGAGGCTTGCCATCAGGTTCCGGTGCAAAGTCCACATGCTGCCCTGGCTCTGCTGGTTCAGGTTCATGCGCATCACCAGCGGTTTTCCAAGCTCGTGCGATACGCTCACAAATTTCTCCCACGAAGGGTGATGACGCAAAATGTAGCCCACCACGAGTTTCTTCCCAGCTTTATTCGCAGCAGCTACCACCCGCTCGGCGCCGGCAACTGAATCAGCTACCGGTTTTTCGATAAATACGTGGCATCCTTTTTCAAAAGCGGCCACCGCGAACCTTTCATGCGTGTCCGGGTAGGTGGAAATGCAAACTGCGTCTGGGTTGGTGGCGTCCAGCGCTTGTTCATAATCACTGAAAAGCGCGAATCCGCCGCCCAGCTTTTCATTTAGAACTTCCTTGCTTTTTCCGGTGGAGACAATCCCACAGATTTCAAAACCGCTGAGCGTGTGGTATGCGGTGGCGTGGGAGGCACCCATGTTACCGCAGCCCACCACGAGGACCCGAAGTGACTTTTTTTGTTCTGACATTTTATTAAGGATTTAGGAATAATTGAAATTCGGTTCTAAGGTACTATTTCAGGGGTTTCAGCACCACTTTTCTGACAAACATTTCTGCTCCTTCCGACTGGATCTGAATGCGTCCTTTCGATGGTTTGACCTGCGTTGCCTGGTTTACAAGTGTGCCATTGAGGTAAATCGTAACCTGATCTCCATCCGCAATGCATTCCATGGTGTTCCATTCACCCACCGGTTTTTCGATGTCGTTTGCACCTCTGAACCCTTTTACATCTTTCCACGACGGGTCGCGGTTGAACCAATCGATGCGGCCGCTGTGAATGGTAAGCGGCGCCCCGCCCGGCTGAAAAACATTGCCGCCACCTTCCTTTTTCGGGGCTACGGTCGCAGTCAGCGCGAATTTGTCGCTGCCGTCACCGACTACAAGGAAGTCACCCGTTCCGCCTTCAATGATCTGGCATTCAATAGAATGCATCCAAATTCCGTTATAGCCGCCATCCTCTCCGGTAGAATGCAGCAGCACGCCATTATCTCGGGCGCGGTCTGCCCGGGGAGCGTAGGTTTTATCTCCCCATTTAAACTCCACGGTCAGCTTGTAATTTTCAAACTCTTCATTGGTGACGATACTCCCATATTCTTCGCCTGAAATGTGGATGAGTCCTTTTTCCACTGAAAACACATTCTTTACGTCCTTTTCTTTTCCCCGGTTCTGGACGAATTTGTACCAGCCGTCCAGGTTTTTTCCGTTAAAAAGTTTAATGGTTTTTCCCTTCGATTGGGCGGTACTGTTTTCTGAAACAAATAACAGACAGATCAAAAAGGGAACGAACAGCACTTTTATCTTCATTTTCATAGAATCAGTTAATGGAAAATTAAAATGGTTACTTCCTTTCCCTTGCTTCGATCATCCTTTCCAGACGATATGGAAGTGCTTCCAAAAACGCGGTAAGACTGGCCATTTCCGACGAGGTAAGTTGCTGATCCAACCCGGGAGGCATCATGGATAAGGTCTGAGGTTCAATGGAAACAATCTCTGAACGTGGGATCCGCATTCCGGGAACAGGTCCAACTTCGATGATGATCGCCTCGGGAAGCTGCTCCTTGATCACACCTGTGTACGAGCCGGTTTTGGTAACGACACGGAACGTTTCATACTCTCGTGCAAAGCTGGCGCTCGGGTATACGATCGCTTCCAGGATGTCATGCTTCGACCGGATCTCGCCGATGTTGGTAAGGTCGGGGCCAAAACGTCCGCCCTCAGAACCTACCGAGTGGCAAAGAAAACAGGATGCTTTTCCGTAAAACAGCTTCCGGCCTTCACCTACATCTCCACCTTTCAGGCGGGCTTCCATATCCTGCAAATGAGCCAAACGCTCGGCGTGCTGTGCTTTAAGTTTGACGAGCAAAGGCGCCGCCATTTCATGTACCGAAGGCGGAAAGCTTTTCAGCAGTCGTTGAAAATCCTGCTCGGCGACATTATCAAGACGGCCGGAGCCGGACTGGATACCTGCGATCAATGCCTTTCCAACTTCTTCGTTACTGCTTCCTTCGAATGCTTCCATTAAAGAAGGCAGGAGAAAAAGGTCTGTTTTGCCAATGTGTTCGCGGGCGATCACCAGCAATTGTTCATTATTCAGCTCGGCATGATTGAGCAGGCGCACGGAAAGCTGGCGCAGAGGTGAATCGTATTGTTTACCAATGTATTTCAGCAACATCTGAAACTCACTATCGGAAAGTTTAGACGACGACATGATGCGGGCACTCAATGCTTTCAGACGAAAATCGACGGACGTTTTTTCATCTTTAATAATGTCATTCAGGCTCGGGTTCATTGCTTCAATCCGGCGGGACTCGATGAGGCCCAAAATCTGCGAGCGTACGGCGGCATCGTCGCTGCGAAGCTGCTTCCCGATTTCACTTACCCATGAAGCCGGCAACTCCTTCAATGAAGATCTTGATATAACATTGAGCATCAATAACTTCCGATCCGACGTTGCCGCTGGGTTACCGAGTTGCTTCGCAACGAAATTCTGCACAGCCGGTTCCTTCATGAACGTGAGCATCAGGTCACCGATTGCGCTGGCATCTGAGTCGGAAAGCTTGGTGTCACCCAGGCTTTTTTCAAGAAAACTGATGACAATGTCTGTCCATTCGGGATGGTGGGATGCGATCCACACTGCCGTACTTCTGAGTTCCGGGTCTTTGCTGGCAAGTACCGGAGCGAGGTCACTTTTCTTCAATGGCGCCCCGTCCATTTGATCCAATGCCGTAAGTGCGGCAATCCGAATCTGAGGAGAAGGATTACTTAATGCCTTTACCAGCGGCTCAGTGGTTTTGAGCGTAATTAATGAGTGAACGATCGCATGCTTTACAAAACGGTCGCTGTTATCAGCAGCTCCGGCCAGCAATGCAGGCACAGCCCGTACATCTCCGATCTGCCCCAAAGCCGTAGCAGCCTGGCGCCGTACCGGCGAAACGTCTTTCTGAACCAGCTGCATCAGCTTATCTACGGATTTCGCGTCTTTTGCCAAACCAATCATTCTCGCAGAAGCTACGCGTACCACACTGCTTTTATCGTTCAGTCCATTCCGAACACCAACCAATGCCGCAGTAGTATGGAGTCTTGCCAAAACAAAAATGGCAGCCGCGCGGGCCTTCTCGTCTTTAATACCCGGTAACGCGCTCAAAACCGGCGCTACTGCTGCATTTCCACGTAGTACCAGTTGCTCAACTGCATTATCAGCCACAAATGGACGTGGATCCGACAGGTACTTCAACAAGGCTGCCGGCGTCTGTTTTTCGAGGTTCAACTTTTTGCCCCAGGGATCAGATACCTTGGCGGTACCTGTTTTCCGGATTCTGTAAATGCCTCCTTTTACGTCTGGTTTAGCTACACGCGATAATGGACACCCTTCAATGAACCAGCCTCCGGTGATCACCACCAGCATGCTACCGTCTGCATCCTGCAAAACATCCGTCGGATGCGAATCCGAACTGGTGGATTTCATGAAAACCTCATCTTCGGTTTTATAGGTTGCCCCGTCCACCGAAACGATATGGCGCATGACCCGGCCGGTATTAAATTCGGCGTGGAACAGGTCACCGTAGTATTCATTACCAAAATTTGGCCCACGGTAACGCATTAAACCCGACGGTGCAACCCGTGCCATTTTGGTCATGACCGGCATAAAATCGCCTGTCATTTTCAGTTTATCTTCTTCAACGGCCGGATTCGGTTTTGGATAAGTACCTCCTTCCACCCAGTGCATCAGTGCATCGCGCTGGCCATCCTGCGGATCGACGAAGTAAGTCATGGTCCCGATGGTTTCTCCCGACGGCATGAATGCGATCTCAATGGAGTTATCAAACCCTCCGCCAGACATCGGTTCCAGTCCCGTTCCATCCGGACGACAGCGCCAGATCCGGGCCGTTTTGCCTTTCAATGCTTTGCCTTCTTTTGTGGTAATGTTAAATCCGCGGCGCGCATCGGTAATGTACAACCAGCCATCCGGCCCGAAAAACGGACCTCCCAGCGTTGCCCCGTTCGAACTTAACACCCAGCCCGTGAGAATTACTTCCCTTTTATCGGACGTTCCGTCACCATTTGTATCGGTATACCGGACCAGGTTCGGGGACTCGGTTACATATAGGCTACCCTGGTAAAATACCCCCCCTTTTGGAAATGGGATGTTTTTAGCAAAAATCTGATTTTTCTCGAAATTACCGTCCCCATCCACGTCTTCCAGCAGGCGGATGTGGTAAGACGGTTCGGCGAGCATTTTTTGAGTACCCATAATATTGGGTTCCGTAGACTCAAAAACAAAGAGGCGGCCTTTCCCGTCGAAACTGGCGAACATGGGATACGAAAGCGATTCGGAAGACACGACACTTTCGATCGTGAATCCCTCCGGAACAAGGAGCCCGGTGGCTTCCTGCGGGCGTTTGTCTGTTAAGCCAAAAGAAAAAATACCCACCAAAGACAACACGGCGGGCCGCATCAGCTTTCTGGCTATGTAACGATTGCTTTTTGATACGAATTGATTCATCACTTTTAATTACATTAACTTAATACTGAGCGAATTATAATGTCAGAACGGAGCCTGAATATCAGGGATTCTGAATCAGGTTGCGATTGATGTTTACTTCACGTTCAGGGATGTAATACACGACGCGTGGCGCAGTCGGCTCCACTCTGAAATGGAAGTTATCGGTACCGTGCAAGCCCGGATATGCCCTCACCAGCGGAAGGTTATTCCTGAACAAATCACCCGAACGGTGGCCCTCATAAGCAAGCTCCAAACGACGTTCTTCCAAAACCACATTCAACACACTGCCACGGCCTTTGAGCGCGCCAACCGTATAAAGTGCGGCACCGGAAAGTCCTGCCCGGGTCCGGATGAGATTTACATCATCAATAGCCAGCTGATTCTGACCTGTTTTCGCATATGCTTCCGCCCGGTTGAGGTACATTTCGGCCAGACGCAGGTAAACGGGAGAAGCCAGGTTAGCGATCCCTTCCTGCCAGTTGAATTTATTGATAAAATACACCGGCGAAGTACCCCGGTACTGAAGCTTTCCGTCGAGATAAAGCGGCGTAATAAAGCTGATCCGCGCATCCTGAGGATTTTCATGTAAAAGATCCCACAGAGCTACGGAAGTATAGTATTCTCCCCACCCTGTCGAAAGCGTTTCGGGATCGTTGTAGTACAAAGAGCCGACTGCATTTTTGTCTTTATTATCCGCCAGGGTATGTCTGAAATTGAAAATGGTTTCAGGATTGCTTTCCGGTACCAGTGTCGGCGACTTTTTATACATCTCCGTGGAAGCCAGCTGGTAACGTTTCGAGTCGATCACTTTGTTGGCATACAAAATAGCATTTTCATTGTCTTCCATGTACAAATAGATGCGGGACAACAGCGCGTCAACCACCTCTTTTGAAGCAAAATTTGCGTTTTTCTGTTCGGTCATCAGGCTCGCTGCTTTCAGCAGATCGGCAATGACTGCGGCGTAAACCTCTTTTACGGAATTTCGTGCGGGATACAATTCTTCCTCAGTCCCCAAAACAATCGGAACACCCGGATTTTCACCTTTATTCTGTGGATACGGGCGACCAAAGAGCCGTACCAGATTGAAATGGGCCATTGCCCTCAGATAAAGGTTTTCTCCTTTCAGCTGATCCAGCTCTACCGATTCTCCATCGGCTATCTTATTGATGATCAGGTTTGTGGAATAAATGAGTTTGTACGACTGCGACCAGAAATTGGTGGTGGGATACATCGCCGGAATATGCAGGTAGGATGCTCCCAGCGAAGCCTGGTCCCCATCCGCCCCACTTTGCACGACATTATCTCCCGACCATTCGTTCAGGGTGAGGAAGTTCCTGGTATAATTTTCGGTCACCAGCATGGCGTAGTTGCCATAGGTAGCGATCTGAATATCAGCCGGAGTGGCAAGTACCACTTCATTGGATTTACCGTCGTAGGGCTGCAGTTCGTTATCGCAGGAAGCCGTTAAGATCAGCAATGCAAAAAGTATATTTTTATAAATGATAGTTGATTTCATGATTTCCCTTTTTAGAAGCCGATATTAATTCCGAACAATACTTTCTTACTGATGGGATATTTGATGCTGGAAGTCCCACCGGAAGGCCCAAGCACTACTTCGGGATCCATACCTGAAAATTTGGTAAACGTCACCAGGTTATCCGCGCTCACGAATACCCTCACATTCTCCGACTTGATCTTTCTTGCCAGATGATCCGGTAACTGGTAAGAAAAATTGATGTTTCTCAACCGGATGTAACTTCCGTCTTCCAGGTATCTCGATGAAGCCTGATTGGAATTTTTATTACCCCCGAAAACCGGTTTCGGATGCGTAGCAATGTCGCCGGGCTTCTCCCAGCGGTTCCATCCGTCGGCCAGGACCATGCTGTTATAGGTGTAATAAGCACCGTCCGAGTCGAATAATGCCCGTGAATTGTGATAAACTTTATTCCCGCTCACGTAGTTGAAAAACGCGGATAATGTAAATCCTTTATAACTCCAGGTATTGCTCATACCGCCGGTAAAATCCGGGGATGCGGAACCTACATTCTGCTGGGTTGCACTGGCGTAAGAATTCGTAGTAGTCCTGATCTCTTCGCCATTCGCACCTTTGGAAACTTGTTCCCATAATGGATCGCCCGTGGCCGGATCTACGCCCATCCATTTCCGCATGTTCCAGGTATACAGCTCCTCGCCTTCGCTGATGAGCAGGTTACCCGATCTGATATCTTTGCCCTGGTCGAGCGTGAGGACTTTGCTCCGGTTGAATGCGATATTAAAATTAGTTTCCCAACGGAACTCGCCATCCAGGTTCACGCTGTTCAGGTTCAGCTCCAAACCTCTGTTCCTGATCGCACCCACATTCCGGATCACCGATCCAAAGCCGCTGGTGTAAGGCAATTCCACATTCAGCAGCAATCCGTCAGTCGTTTTATTATATGCATCAATATTCAGCATCAGTCTTTTGTAGAGGCTGATATCCAATCCGAAGTTCAGGCTTTTTGCTTTTTCCCAGGTAAGGTCCGGGTTATCCATTTGGTAGGGAAATGCGCCCGAGTTGCCTGCGTATTGAGTCGCAAAACTGTAAAGGCCAAACGATTGGTAATTTCCGATCTCTGCATTTCCGGTTACCCCGTAACTCGCGCGGAGTTTAAGCAGATCGAATGGTACAAAGTCCTTCATGAAACCTTCATTACTCAACACCCACGAAGCGCCCAGTGTATAAAAATTTCCGGAACGGTTGTTAGACCCGAACCGTGACGAAGATTCATTGATATAAGATCCAACCAGAAAATACCGGTTGTCGTAGTTGTAATCCAGCTGAACAAGACCTTTGATAAACGAGCTTTCATTGATACTTCCTGTCGCAGAAAGGATCCGTGAGGCAGTGTTCATCACGTGCAGGCCAGGCGCAAAACCTTCCCCGGTGACGCCATCGCTCTCAATTTTGTTCTTCTCTCCTTCTAAAACAGCTAAGGCACTGATTTCGTGTTTGCCAAAATTCTTATCATAATGCAGGCGGTTGGAAGTGATCATGGAAAGGCTGCTCACGAATCCGTTGGTCAGACGCCCCAGCCCTTTTCCTGCTTTTGCGCGGATATCGTAGTACAATTCACTTTTGGAACTGGAAGTACTCACCCGGTTGTAAGACGAAAATGTAAGATTGGGAAGGATCGTATAATCCAGGTTAAGGTCCCCATCGAGGCCGTATGCATTGGCCTGATTCAAATTGTACTGCGAGCCGTGCAAAAAGTTTTCCTGCTCTCTTCCGTACCAGCCGCCATCGGTTCCTTTGTTGACAAAACCGTCCGCATTGTAAGGATTATCCCACGGCATGTTGTTATAAGCGCCGTATAATGCACCATCCAGCCCAGCGCGGTCGGAACCCTGGTTGCTGAACCTTGCATTGACCTTGAAGTTCAGCTTCAACCGATCGTTGATTTTCTGGGTGATATTCGCTCTGACATTGTACCGTTTTGCATCGTTATAATGCAGCGTTCCCTGCTCATTATAGTAATTTCCGGAGATGTAGAACTTGGTTTTTTCAGAACCTCCCGAAAGCGACAGCACGTAGTTTTGGGTAGTGCCTGTCCGGAATGCAAGGTCCTGCCAGTTGGTATTTTGGGATACTACACTGGCCGGGATCTCATTGTTAAAACGGTCTGTCGGGTAAAAGCTTTTTTCGTAATCATACAGCTGCTGCGAATTCATCACCTTGAAATTACCCGTGGTAACGTTGTTGAAACCGGCAGATGCATTAAAATCAATGCGCGTTTTTCCTGTTTTACCAGCTTTTGTCGTGATGATAATAACCCCGTTCGCGGCGCGGGAGCCATACAAACCAGTGGCGGCAGCGTCTTTCAAAATGGTTACCGATTCGATGTCATTCGGATTTGCATTTCCACCGATAATCCCGTCCACGACCATCAGCGGCGCCGAACCGGCTGTAATGGAGCTCGAACCACGCACTACAATGCTGCTCGCGGCATTTGGGTCGCCGGAGGAATTGGAAACGATCACACCCGGTGCCTTTCCCTGCAGCAGACTGATCGGATTGTTGGAAGTGACGTCATTAAGCTGCTTGCCCGTCACGACGGAAACCGAGCTTGAAAGCTGGGATAATTGCTTGGAAGAATACCCAATCACCACTATCTCGTTCAACGCTTTGGTATCCGCTTTTAATGAAACATTGATCACCGTGGAATTCCCCACCGAAATTTCCTGGCTTTCATAACCTACAAAACTGAAAATCAGCACACTTTGGGCATCGGGAACTTCCATGGCATACGATCCGTCCACGCCCGTATTGGAACCCTGGCTTGTCCCTTTCAAAACAATGTTCACGCCGGGTAGCGGTTCGCCTTTTTCATCGATAACCTTACCCGATATACGCAGCACATTTTTAATGGGCACAACCGGTTTCACCGGGATCGGATTGGCTTTGAAATCAGTTGTCGTGATCACGATGCTGTTCTTCATGGTAACGTACGACAGACCATAAGGGTAGAGCAATTTTGAGAGTACTTCGCCCAGTTTCTGACGATTGGCTTTCAGCTCTACTTTCTTCGAATCCTGCGCACTGCCCACAAATACGAATTTCACATCCGCAGTAGAGGAAAGTTTGTCCAGGGCTTCGCTGAGTGTAACGTTCCTGAGATGGATCGTCACCATTTTGTTGAGGTTCTGCGCATAAGATTTCTCTGCAAATGACACCGAGCAGATCGAGCAAATGAGTATGTAAAAAAAAGCGCTGTATTTCATTGTCATTAGAATATAATGAACTACTTCACCCCTTGGGAGAGATTTTTTCATAATTTTGATAACATTAAAGTGATAGGAAATGTGTTTTTGTAGCGACCGTTAGAGTTCGAAGGCTGCGGTTCGCATACAAGCTTAAACTTTCATTTTACTGGCTCCCCGGGATCATTTCCGGGGATTTTTGCTGTCTCTGGGTTCTCTTCATAGGCTTGGGGTTTAGATATTTACTTACAACTTCGTTTTACTCTTCTACATCGTTCGTATTGGTACGGATATTTTTACAGCTCCCGTCCAGCTTATACTGTGCGTTTCCGAGCTTTATAACCTCTCCTCCCAGCGAAACCGCCAGCATCTCCATTACATTTTCTATGGGTGTTTCCGCATCAAAATCCGCATGTACGTGACAATCGCTCGAACTGGTATTGTAGGTAATTTCGACCGGGTAATTTCGTTCGAGTGTTTTGATCACATCCGAAAGGAGCAGATTCCTGAACTGTAATTTTCCGTTTTGCCAGGCAATCTGAGCCTCCGCATCGATATCCGCTTCTTTGTAAATATTTCCGTTCAGATACTTCACCTGCTGGTTCCGTACGATCTGAATGGCTGATTCTGACGTATTAACCTGAACTTTCCCTGTCAATACCGTCACCGCAACGGCCGGATCGGCATCATATGCCTGGATATTAAAGCTGGTCCCGAGTACTTTCGTCTTTACCTGTCCGGATTCAACGGTAAACGGCCTCTGAACATCCCGGAAAACTTCGAAATAAGCTTCACCTTCCAGCCTTACTTCCCGGCTGGTTTTCTCAAACGAAGCAGGATAGGTCAGTTTGCTTTTGGCATTCAGCCACACGACCGAGCCGTCTTCCAGTGTAACCTTTTTCCTCTCACCTATGCCGGTAACCTCCGTTTGCATTTTCACCGACGAGCCGAATGCTGTGGTTTTGGAAATGGAGTTGTCCATTGAGCGGATAAAAAAGTAAACCGTTATCCCGCAACTTACCGCCAGCAAGATCCAGACCGCGGCAATACGCGACCAAAGTGGCAACAAATAGCCAAGTTTCGGAGCGGAATCTACCTCTTCCCCGAAATTGACTTTGTCTAAAATCCTACTGTACACTTCCTGAACAGCACCGGGCGTCGATTCATGGTTCAATTCAGGTGATTCAAAATGCATGGCGATCAGGTTTCGCAACGTATCGTTATTCTCCGACACATTGAAATGCGCGATCAATTCGCGTATCTGATCGGGTGTGCATTCGTCAGCCAGGTAACGTTCGAATAGTACTTTAATATGTTCGTTGTTTTCCAAAGCGGTTCACATCAGTTAAGATTCTGGGTGTAATACGTCCGGGGAAATATTATCCTCTGCTCTAATGTGAAAAAAAAATTAAATTTCTTTTAAATGGAAAGAAGCCGCACTTAATTTTGTTTGGATTAACGCGGTTTCAGAGTGGGCGGGATTTTAAAGGTCCGTCAAAAGCCAGATAAGGAGCGACACTGCCACGTCGCCATGCGCTTGCAGGTATTTTTTGATCGCACGGTTTGCCTTCACAATGTGGTCACTGATCGTAGAATGCGATATTTCCAGGAGCGACGCGATCTCTTCGTAGCTTTTTCCTTCTATTTTGGACAGTTTAAATACCTGCTTGCGGGCAGGTGGCAATTGTTCGATGGCCTTTTTAATGCATTCCAGTCTCTCTTCGAACACCTCGCTTTCTTCGGCACGGTAATACATCGCGGCAGAGGATACCAGGCTGTCTACCAGAACTTTATCCCTGGCTACTTTCCGGAAATGATCGTACATCAGATTTTGGGCAATTGTAAACAGGTATGCCTTGAATGGCTTTTCCGGATCGATCTGCGTACGTTTTTCCCAAACCTTCAAAAATAGCTCTTGCAGAATTTCCCGGGACGTTTCTTCACATTTGGTCAGGCGCAAAATTTTCGAGTATACCTGCCCACTATACGAAAAATACAGATTCGTAAAGGCATTCTTGTCTCCAGTAATTAATTCCGCTAAAAGCTCTTTTTCTAGCATAGAAACGCTATTTAACTCAATAAACCCCACTTATGATCGGTTAATAGTAAAGATAGCATATAATATGTTATGTGAGACTCAAAGTGTTTATCCAATTTTGCACGGATGAATGAAGATAAAACACGATCCTTTTTACGGCTGCGGGACATGTCCTATGAACAATTGAATATTTTATTGAATAATTCAGGCAAAACCCTTTATTTGCAATTTGAATGAGAATAGTATGAAGCCGGTTTTAATGAGACATGTCGCTACGCCGCCAGATGATTCTTTTAAATCATGGGAGAACGCTGGCCCGTACCTTCACAATCCGTGGCACTATCATCCGGAGTGCGAGATCACCTACGTCAACAAGGGAAGTGGCGTGTTATTCATTGGCGATCAGGTTCTTAACTATAAGCAAGATACGCTGATCATGATCGGACCGAACCTTCCTCATGAATGGCGGAGCGATAGCAAGGAAAACCCGGATTTTCATTCGCAGACATTTGCGGTGCATTTTAACAAAAATTTCCCCGGAGCAGAATTCTACAAGATCCCGGAAGCTGCGGCGGTAAATCACCTGCTCGAACAGTCCGTCAGAGGTATTCAGATCAACGATGCAAAAACAAAAAGCATTGTTAAAGACAAGTTAATGCAGCTGTTGAACACAAAGGGGCTGGAACGGATCAGCTTATTGTTTTCGATATTTAACAACATCGTCTCCTGCGAGGAGATTGAACTATTGTCAAGCCTGATATTTGTCAACTCCATTGATGAAGGACAAAATCACAGGATGAACAAGATTTACAAGTATGTCATGGACCATTTCAGGGACCAGATCTCCGTAGAAGAGATTGCCTGTGAAGTACATATGACCACAACTTCTTTCTGCCGGTTTTTTAAACAGAGAACAAACAAGTCTTTCATTCAATATGTAAACGACATCCGGATCGGTTACGCCTGCAAGCTCCTGCTGCAGGAAGACTACAACATTTCGCAGATCGCCTATGAAAGTGGTTTTGAAAATCTCTCCAATTTCAACAAGCAGTTTAAAAAGATAAAGAATCTGACTCCCCGTCAATTTATTTTAAACTTCGAAGGAAAAAAGTAGCGGCCCGCCCGATGTCATTTCCTATCCAGTTACGGAACGCACAGCATTTCGGACCGGTGACTTTCTGTTTCCCAGCGAGCGGCAAATTAGCACAAGTAATAGGCAATTTGTTACTAGCATGAACCCGTCCAAACAAAGAGCTTTATGAACTGTTTCAGTTTCTGTAGTTAAAAATCAATTTCACGGGCTAAAAATTTTTTATGATACAACATAAACCGGAGGTACTGATCACCGGAAAGTTTCCCCACGCGGTGATCAAATCCCTGGGGGAAGTGGCGGAGGTACACCAGTGGGACGGGCATCCCCACGACCTCATGCCGAGAGCGGAAGTAATGAAATTGGTAGGCCGAATGTCGGCCATCATCAATCAGGCCGAACTCAAAGTGGATGAGGAATTGCTTTCAGCAGGCGCAGCATTAAAAATTGTCGCCAACGTTTCCATTGGCGTAGATAACCTGGACCTGGATCAGATGACCAGGCGGGGCGTTTGGGCAAGCAATACACCGGGGCATTTCGACTATCCCGTGGCTGAGTATGCGATCGGCGGCATTATCATCATTATCAGGAGGTTACTGGAAGCCGACCGGTTTGTGAGAAGTGGCGAATGGAACTCTTTCCAGCCGGGCAGGTGGGACGGCGACGGACTGAGAAACAAGACACTGGGCCTCATCGGCATGGGGAATATTGGTAAATCGCTCGCGCGGCTCGGCTCTTGCCTGGGCATGAACGTCATTTATTACAACCAGTCGAAAAGCACACCTGAATATGAATGGACACCGCTTTCGGAGCTGTTATCCCGTGCTGATGTGGTGTCGGTGCATGTACCCCATTCTACCGAAACCCACGAGATGATCGGCGCAGCCGAATTCGCGGCAATGAAACCGGGGGCCATTTTCGTGAACACATCCAGAGGCAAAGTAGTGAGCGAACCGGACCTCGTGCGTTTCCTCACCACGGGGCACCTGGGTGGCGCGGTGCTGGATGTATTTTTTAACGAGCCGCAGGTTCCGGAACCATTGATTTCCATGCCTAATGTACTGCTGTCGCCGCACGTGGCGGGAGGCACGCGCGCGGGAAGGATCGCCTGCTATCAAATGGCGGTAGCCAATGTAATGGCAGTGCTCGCAGGGAACAAACCCGTCAATGCGCTCAACCAGATCTGATAGTTCAGAGTCCGGTCGCTCCGATCACAATGACGGGCGCCCTGTGTCGATATTATCATAAAGCCCATTGCAATTCTCCTAAAAAGACAAAAAAACATCAGCAATAGACAAATTTTTATTCAGAACGGATGACTTTAATAGTCATTTTTGAACTACAATAATTTCTCTATTTCCACCCCCGATCACGAAAATTCCAACTCAAAATTTACTTGCAAGAATTAACTAACCCAAGACTGTAATGAAAATCAATTTACAACATCTGAAAGCACTGTCCAGGATTTTATTCCTGTTTGGGGCCGCTTGTTTTTGGAGCGGCACTGTGTACGGACAATCAACCGTTTCCGGAAAGGTAACGGACGAGAAAGGCGAGGCACTTCCGGGTGTCAGTATCGTTTTGCAGAACACTTTTTCAGGCACAACAACCGATGTGAGCGGAAAATATACCCTCGGAAATGTCCCGGCGAATGCCACTCTCGTTTTTTCATTTACCGGAATGACCTCCCAGCAGGTAGCCGTAAACAACCAGTCGGTCCTCGACGTGACATTAAAGGCTGACTCAAAGGCGCTGGACGAGGTGGTCGTAATTGGTTATGGTACTCTTGAAAAAAAGGACCTGAGCAGCGCCATTTCCAAAGTGGACGGCGAAATGCTTCGCAGCCAGCCGCTTGCCTCGCCCGCCGCGTTGCTTGTCGGGAAAAGCACGGGTGTTCAGGTTACCTCAAATAGCGGCGCGCCGGGCTCGGCAGTGACTGTGCGTATACGGGGAGCGTCATCGCTTTCGAGCGGTGGAAACGACCCGTTATATGTGGTGGACGGTGTACCGACAGGCAACATTCTTGGCGTCAATCCGAATGACATTGAAAGCATTGAAGTCCTGAAAGATGCATCGTCGTCGGCCATTTATGGTTCACGCGCAGCCAATGGCGTAATCTTGATCACAACCAGACGTGGAAAAAAAGGCCGCACCGAAATGTCATTTGACGCTTATTACGGATTGCAGCGTGTCTATAAAAAAATGCCGATGATGAACGCCCAGGAGCAATGGGAGTATGTTCAGAAAGGTGTGAAAAATTACAATCGCCTGAACCCCGCCACACCTGTCACCGTCCGCGCGACCGCCGTGGCTGACCATGAGGCCGGTTATGACATTGATTGGCAGGACGAAATATTCAGGACCGCACCGGTACAAAGCTATGATTTCAGTGCGAGCGGTGGCACCGAGCGAACGCGCTTTTCTACCAACATCGGTTACTATAATCAGGAAGGTGTCGTCATTTCCAACGGTTATCAGCGGATCGCAGGAAAGTTCTCAATGGATTTCGATCTGACAAAATACCTCACATTCGGAGGGTCTTTCAGAGGTAATTATTCTATTACCGACAAGATCCCCGAGGGGGACAGCGAAGCATCCATCATGGCCAACATGCAGCGAAAAATGGCTTACGAGCCGGTATATGAACCCGATGGATCTTATGCGAACCGTGAAAGACCGAATGTGGTGGCAGCTGCACTGGAATACAGGGGCAAAGACTATCAGACCGCGGGTATAGGGTCCGCGTATGTCAAATTAAAGATCCTGAAAAACCTGGAATTCAATAGCACCTGGGCGGCGGATTTTTTCAACACCACCGGTGACAGTTTCTTCCCATCCACCATCCTTGGCGGAGCTACCCGCCCATCCAGCGCATTCGCGAACAAAGGGGTTACCTGGCTCAGTGAAAATGTACTTTCCTACGCATTACGCACCAGCAAGATCAATTTCAACGGTATCCTGGGGTACAGTATGCAGGAATCGCAGGCCTTCAATTTTAACGCAAAAGCGAGTGGCGGACCGAGTGATATCATCGAAACCATGAATGCGTCGGTATTGCGGGAGACGGCTTACAGCTACAAAAGCGGATGGGGACTTACTTCCATATTCAGCCGTTTGAACATGACTTACGGGGGCAAATACATTGCCAGTGTAAGCATGCGCCGGGATGGCTCCTCGCGGTTCGGAAGTAACAACCGGTACGCCTACTTTCCGGCTGCATCCGTGGCCTGGCGTGTGAATGAGGAAGGCTTTTTGCAGAATGTAAAGCAGATCTCCGAACTTAAGCTCAGGGCCAGCATCGGACGAACCGGCAATCAGAATATCGGGAATTACGTAGCGCAGGGCACTTATACGACCGGCGCCAACTACAATGGTCAGTCCGGAGTGAGGATCGGCGGGATTCCGTCTGCGGACCTGAGCTGGGAATCCACCGACCAAACCGACGCAGGATTAGATCTGGGGTTATTTGACAACCGGGTGAATTTCAGTGCCGATTTATACAAAAAGGTAACCAACGGACTTCTGTTCAGTATGCCATTGCCGCAATACACGGGATTCAGTTCTTACTGGACCAATTTGGGAGAAATTCAAAATACGGGTCTTGAACTGGCATTGAATGGCGACATTATCAGAAAAGGAGATCTGAACTGGTCGGCCGGCGCGAACATTTCATTCAATAAAAATAAGGTAAATCAATTGCCAAACGGGGCGCCTATCCTGGTAACTACGGCAACGGATGTTTACTATACGGTGAATGCGACATTTATGACCCAGGAGCAGCTACCTATCGGGCAATTCTATGGTTTACGCTGGACGGGGGAAGTTTACCCGACCGACGAAAGTGCAAAGGCGCATGTGGCCAGCATCATGGGACAAGCGCCGGTGGGCGGTTCTTTGAAGTATGAGGATTTTAATGGGGATGGAAAAATAGATGCGAACGACAGGCAGCTCATCGGCTCGCCGCACCCTAAATTCTTCGGCGGGTTCAATACGCAGGCATCCTGGAAAAATTTCGACCTCAGTCTTCAGTTCAGTTTTGTGTATGGAAACACGATGTTCAACCAAATGCGCTTTTTGGCGAGCCGGGGTTTTGCCTACGATGGAGCGCGGAAAGAACGTGTGGATGCGTGGAGTGAGCCCGGCCAGATCACCACGGAGCATAAAGTTTCCACTTCTACCGATGCACGCGATAACCAGTTTTCGTCCAAGTATCTCGAAGACGCCAGCTATCTCAGATTGAACAACCTGAATATCGGCTACAGCTTTCCTGAAAAGCTCACTAAACCGCTCAACATCCAGCGTCTGCGTGTCTATTTCAGTGCTCAGAACCTGTTTACCATTACGAAATACCTGGGATACGATCCCGAAGTAAACGCGAAAGCCGGGGACATCCGGACACAAGGAGTTGATATCGGGATGATTCCGCAGGTATCTACTTACATGCTGGGCGTAAACTTGAAATTTTAAATCCACCTGATCATGAAAGCATTTAAATTAACTCCGATATTAGTTTTATTCCTGCTCGCGACATCCTGTGAAAGGATTTTAGACCAGAAGCCGCTGAGCGACATTACACAGGCCAACTTCTGGAACACTCCCAAGGATGCGGAAGCGGGATTGATTGCGGTGTATAACCTTCACATGAATACGGCGTATACCGCATTTCAACTCGGCGAAATCCGTTCCGATAACCTGGAGATGCCTACTAAGTGGGGCTACGAAATGGTGAACCCACAAAGTGCCGACCTTAACAACAACATCCTTTCGCCGGTCGACGGCATTGCGAGCTGGGTTTCGTTCTTCAATGTGGTTTCCCGGGCCAACGAAGTGCTTTTCTTTACTGAAAAAATCAATTTCGCCGACCAGGTGGACAAAAACAGGGTACTGGGTGAAGCATATTTCTTGAGGGCCCACTCCTACTTCACCATGGCGAAGAACTGGGGCGCTGTGCCGCTGATCACCTTGCCGTTTGCCTCGCAGGGAGAAGATATGTATGTGGAGCGGACGCCGGTAAATCTCATTTATGATCAGATCATAAAGGATCTGGAGCAGGCGGAAACCCTTTTGCCAGTAACCAGGACAGATCAGCGCGTGCGGGCAACCAAAGGCGCGGCCCAGGCGCTTTTTTGTGATGTGTTACTGACGCGAGGCTATTCCACCTTTGCGAAGACGGATGATTTTGCCAAAGCCATTGAAAAAGCAAATCTCGTTATTGCCAACACCAACTATAAGCTCGTGAGCGGAGCTGCCTACGCAAGCATTTTCCGGGACGGTAACAGCAGCGAGTCTATCTTTGAGCTTGCATTTAATTTTAACAATTTGGCAACCCACGCATTGAGTAACTTCTTTCTTCCCCGCGCCTACAACAAATTCAGGCCGTATGGAGGGGAAACTCTGATGCTTCCTTCACATAGCCTTGTAAATGCGTTTGAAGCGGGTGACCTGCGTGCACCGACCACTTTCACCGTGTTACGGGCAGAGGATGAACAGTATTACGATGCCAATGTGAAAGGAATGACCTACGGAAACAAATACCTCGGCACCGTGACGAACGTCGGCGTTCAGCGTTACAGCGATGATAACTACATTATTTACAGACTTCCCGACGTAATGCTGATGAAGGCTGAGGCGCTGGTACAGACTGGCAATCTCCCCGATGCAGTGGCCATCGTAACGCAGATCCGCGCACGAGCCGGGCTGGCTGCCAAAGCCGCAGCCACAAAAGACGCAGCCCTGGCTCTCGTTCTGGACGAAAGGAAAAAAGAACTGGCCTTTGAAGGAAAAAGATGGTATGACTTGATGAGGACAAACAAAGTAAGCACTTTCAGGACAGAGACGAGCTTCATCCAGAACCGGTTTTTACTCCCCGTGCCGCAAGCCGAAGTAGACAGGAATGCGAAGTTACTACCCCAGAATCCGACATATTGAGAATGCCGGTGACTGCTGGTTTTGACGGTTGACAATCCCAGTCAAAAATCTCTTCCCCCACTCACAAGATCTATGAAAACAAAACATATCACCGCGGCACTAATGCTGCTTTTAATGCAAGATCTCGCAGTCACGCAGACCTGGGCTCAAAGTGACCCGCGCAACATTGCCACCGGGCCGGTTATTCCCGATGAAAGTTATAGTGACCAGCCCTACATTGTGAAAACCAATGACGGTGCCTGGTTATGCGTCATGACAACAGGTGCAGGCCACGAGGGAGCTACCGGCCAGCACATTATAACCTGGCGGAGTTTTGATCAGGGTAAAACGTGGATCGATAAGCAGGATGTGGAGCCCATCGACGGCCCCGAGGCATCTTATGCTGTTCTACTGAAAGCGCCTTCCGGACGTGTTTTCGTATTTTATGACCACAACACCGACAATCTGCGGTATGTGAAAGGCGATAACCCACCCTACAAAGACGGGCAGGTAAAGCGGGTGGATAGCCAGGGATATTTCGTCTTTAAGTACTCGGACGATCATGGTAAAACCTGGTCAGCGGGGAGATATACCATTCCGGTTCGTGAATTTGAGATTGACCGCAATAATCCTTATCAGGGGAAAATCCGGTTTTTCTGGAATGTAGGAAAAGCATTTGCCCACAAGAATGCCGCCTATGTACCCATTCACAAGGTCGGCGGGTTTGGGGAAGGTTTTTTCACCTCGTCGGAAGGCGCATTGCTGAGAAGTGACAACCTATTTACCGTGAAGGATCCTGCAAAAGCGACATGGGCCACGTTGCCGGATGGAGATATCGGTCTGCGCACCCCAGCAGGTGGCGGGCCGATAGCCGAAGAACAGAGCTTTACTGTTTTGAGCGATGGCTCTTTATACTGTGTTTACCGAACCATCGATGGCTACCCGGTTTATACCTACAGCCGGAATGGCGGGCGTACCTGGGATGCACCGCAGTACCTGCGCTATGCGGACGGACGTCTCGTGAAGCATCCGCGCGCTGCCAATTTCGTCTGGCGCTGCGAAAACGGCAAATACCTGTATTGGTTTCATAATCATGGCGGGAAGTTCATTTCGGAGCACCCGCAGCGCAGATCTATGGCCTACAATGACCGTAACCCGGTGTGGGTGCTGGGAGGTATTGAAAAAGATTCCGACAAAGGAAAGATCATCCAGTGGACCCAGCCTGAAATCCTGCTTTATGACGACGATCCGATGATCCGCATGAGCTACCCCGACCTCGTGGAAGACAAAGGAAATTACTACATCACCGAAACGCAAAAGGACATTGCCAGGGTGCATCCCATCGACAAGCAGTTTCTGGACGTGTTATGGGGACAGTTTGGGAATAAAAAACTGACAGAAGACGGATTAGTAACAACATGGTCTGATAAAACCGGAAAGTTCCCACAAAAAGTCCCTGCGCCTTCATTAGCTGATTTTTCCGTACGCAATAATACAGCCGGTGATTTCAGGTCAAAAAACACAGAAAAGGGATTCACGATCGATCTGGAGTTTTCGCTCAATGACCTCTCGGCCGGGCAAATCCTGCTGGATGCCAGGCACGCGGGCGAAAAAGGCTGGCTCGTAAGAACCGCAGATAAAAAGACCATTGAAATCGTTCTGAATGATGGACGGACGCAATCGGTATGGTCGTGCGACGAGGCGATGTTGAAAGAAAAGCAGTCGCATCGTGTGACTATTATCGTAGATGGCGGCCCGAGAGTGATCGCATTTGTGGTGGACGGAAAGCTGAATGACGGCGGAGACACACGTCAGTTCGGCTGGAGCCGGTTCAATCCCTATCTGCAGTCGGTTTCCGGAGCAAAAGATGTTGAAATAGGTTCCAGGATCCGGGGTGTGATAAAAACGGTGAGAGTTTATAACCGCGCATTGAAAACCTCGGAGGCGATTGGCAATTACCATGCAGGTAAATAAAACAATCCATTGCACCGGTGGCTGGCTGCAAATGCCCCGGCTACCGGTGAATGGGTTGCATTAAGGAAGGTTTCCGATTAAGGTCTCTTTATTATCCGTTTCCGTTAACTCCGCCAGTCGCTGATCCTTCTTCCTGAACCAGTTCGCCAGCGCCGATCCCGTCACATTCTGCAATGGGCCGAAGATGGTAGAAGCCAGTCCCACCGTCGACACCTTTCCCATTTGCAGCGCCAGCCCGGTAGCTACACCGCCGTTTTGCATACCCACCTCAAAAGCGATGGTGCGACGGTCCTTTTCCGGCAGGCCAAAAAGCATTGCAAGAAAATAGCCAAGGCTCAGGCCAGCGAGATTGTGGATCAGACAGGTAACAATCAGCAATCCCCCAACCGCCAGCAAGTTGTCGCGCCCGGAAGCGGTGATGACTACCGTATTAATCACAATTCCCAGCATGGCCGCGAACGACAAGCTGCTCTCAATCATCTGACGGGTGATATTCTGCGAACGTTTTAACAAAATAGCCGCGATCATAGGCAGGAAGTAAAACCAGAGAAAGGAATAAAACGTGGAGATCAGGAATGTAATAAGATCTGCATTCGTGATATAAGCCAGCACAACATTGGTAACGATCATGACCAGCGCAAAGCACAAGAGCTGAATGCCTATCATCTTTCTGGTCGTGTTTCCGTAATAGAACATATTGAAAATAAACCCCGCTACAACCGGTATGATGATCATCTTGGTGATATCGATCATCATATGGGCGACGTCAATTTCAACATACTGGCCACCCAGCCATTGCATTAAAAATGGCGTTACAAAAGGCGATAGAATGGTAGACACCGAGCCAATGGTAATGGCAAGTGCGAGATTGGCCCCCGCCAGGTACGACATCACGTTGGATGCCATCGCACTGGAAACACACCCGATGAGAATAACCCCACCGGCGATTTCAGGAGGGAATGGGAAAAGATGCGATAAGCCGAAAGCCACCAGGGGCATCACGATAAAATGACAAAATACGCCTATCACCACACCTTTGGGCATCATGATTACACCCTTGAAATCGTTGAAACTCATGTGGGCACCCATCCCGAACATCGTCAATTGTACAAATGGAACGATCACCTGCTTCAACTGAAAATCCCCGATGGTTTGAAATGCGTGGGGATAAAACATCGCCGCCGACACAGCTACCAGAATCCATACCGTGTAGGCAAAACCTCTGGTACCGGAAAAGCCGGCAAATGAAAACGCCAGCATAACCAGCGCACCAACCAGCAGCAAGCCCGTGAGGGATGTGTTATCGAGATAGTACGAAATGCCGGACGCCGCAAAAGCCGTAATCGAAAGAAAGAGCGTCACTCGTGCATATTGGCTTAAAAAATTCATAGCAAGGGTTTAGGAATTTGTAGGTTGTGTAGCAACTGCCTCCGGATACTCGTGACAGAGGTAATACTTGCGCGCTTCGTCCTCGTCGATCTCCGGGAACCGCACACCATAATCCACCAGAAAAAAGTTATCGTTCCGGTCGTCGCAAACGCTGGATATTTCGCTGCTTAGCGTATACTTGTCATCATGCATGGCATATCCCGTACCTTCTTCTCCCCAAAACTGGTGGATCGTGTGCGGGACGATATTGAGGCTCATCCCGGGTTTCAGACGCACGATATCTCCTGGCGAAAGTCTTTTGGTACACCCATCTACCTGAACGGTAAACGTTTCGGCCGAAGGATTTCCATCGATATCAGCTTTGGTCAGCTGGACGAGGATATTACCCCCGGCACGGCAGATGATATCTTCCCGCTTCTTTTTATGAAAATGCGCGGGAGCTCGCTGATTCTGCGGGTCAATGAGCAACTTCTCCGCATATTCTTTGGGATATTGTTTTGTACCAAACCTTCCGTTACGCAATGTGAACAATACCCGGCCAACTTTTCTGAAGTCGTTACTGCCGAAATCAGTGACATCCCATCCCAGCATACAGTTCCGTACCTCGTGGTATTCTTCACCTGCTTTGTCCCAGTCTTCTATTGTCCAGTAAGCGAAGTCTGGAAGGTGAAATTTGAAATGGTCGGCCACGTCCAGGGCGATGGAAACACTTTGATTGATAACGGCTCGCGAAAGTTTCATTAATGTAGATTTACAAAGAAAAGTCAGGCATTTCACCTGCTGAAATGCGCTAAACAAAATTTCATCTATTCGGTTTCTTAATCTAGTATTATCTTGACTGGAGCTAATGCTAAATTTCCCGCATACCAGAGTCCATGCGAATTCCGCTACCGATGAAGTTACCGCTACGATTTCTGGAAAGATGAAAAATGCTTTGAAGGCTCGCCCATACCGCTTTTTATCTGGTCGAGCGGTTTTTTGCCTTACAGTTGACTACTTTGCAGGCATGATTGCCAATGCCTCGCCACAAATCACTGAACCCATGAAAATCCTGTTCTTTTCTGCAAAACCCTATGACAAGCTATTTTTCGACCAGTATAATAAGGATTATGGTTTTGAGATCGAATATCTGGAAACGCATTTGGGGCCGCACATTGTCAATGCAGTTGAGGATGAGGAAGCAGTTTGTGTGTTTGTCAATGATAAGGTCAATGCAGAAGTAATTTCCGTTCTGGCAAGTAAAGGCGTCAAAATCATTGCGCTCCGGTGCGCCGGCTTTAACAATGTGGATCTCGAAGCGGCGAAATCGCATGGTCTGAAAGTTTGCCGGGTGCCGGAGTATTCTCCGCAGGCAGTAGCCGAACATACCGTCGCCATGCTGCTGACCCTGAACCGTAAGACGCATAAAGCCTACAACCGCGTACGGGAGCAGAATTTTTCTTTAAATGGGTTGCTGGGTTTTAACCTGTTTCGTAAAACAGTGGGCGTGATCGGCACCGGCAAAATCGGAAGTGCATTCTGTCGCATTATGAAAGGATTCGGCTGCGAAGTTGTGGCCTATGACTTGTATCCAAATCTAGAACTTGAACGGTCCGGCGTCAGGTATGCTGCATTGGACGAGGTGTTGGCAACCAGTGACATAATCTCGCTGCACTGTCCGCTCAATGAGGATACCCACTATCTGATCAACGAAAAAACGCTGGCCGGCATGAAAAAGGGCGTGACCCTGATCAATACCAGCCGCGGTGGTCTGGTCAACACAGCCGACGTCATCCGTGCATTGAAAACCGGACATGTAGCCTATTTAGGAATCGACGTTTACGAGCAGGAAGAAAAATTATTTTTCAAAGACCTTTCCGGCAGCATCATCGAAGACGATATGATCCAGCGTCTCATGAGCTTCCCCAATGTGCTTGTTACCGCACACCAGGCTTTTTTCACGGAAGAAGCACTTTCTGAGATTGCACAGGTTACCCTCAACAGCATTGACCGGCTCCACAAAGGCCAGGAGCCGGAAAACCTCGGAAAAGCGTGAAAAGAGCCCATCTGCCGGTTTTTTGGCAAGTAGCAATCCGGGTTATGGATCTTATGAAAGCGCCACCGAAGCTTTTCATAATTTAGTACCCGTATTTACCAATGAATGTCGAAGCCGGATAACCTTTCCTTAGATGACCAGGTTTTGTGGAATGCCTTCCGGGGCGGTGACGAGAATGCCTTTGGAGAAATTGCAAGAAAGTATTACAAAGGCCTTTTTTCGTACGGCACCCGCTTTTCGGGCGACCGGGAGTTTGTTAAAGATTGCATTCAGGATCTGTTTTTTGAAATGTGGACGCGCCGGGAAACGCTTGGCGACACTGATTTTGTAAAATTTTATTTGCTAAAATCACTTCGCAGAAAAATATACCGGGAAAGCAACCGGAAAAACTGGATCTCGGAAGAAACAGACCTGGAATATATCACTGAAAACATAGGAGATGCGTCCATTGAGCAGCATATCATCGAGATCGAGTCGAGCGAAGAAAAAACGCAGCTTATCAATCAGCTTCTCCAGTCGCTTCCGAAACGCCAGCAGGAAGTGATTTATCTCAAATTTTATGAAGACCTGGATAATGACTCGATTGCCCAGGTCATGTCTATTTCAAAACAAGCAGTTGCCAATCTTATCTACCGCTCCATCCGCGAACTGAAAGACCGTATTTAGTCGCCGGAAAAATTATTTACAAAAAAGATCGCAGATTTTGGTTATAATCTTTTGCGGCCTGCCTATGTATGTTTGAAAGCCACGCATATGAACAGGTACAAGGAATATCATGTCGAAGATTTTGTGTTGGACGCAGCGTTCCAGAAATGGGTCCGTTACCAGGAACCGGAACAGTCGCAAATCTGGCATGATTACATCCTGAAAAATCCAGGGCAGTCGGCCGATATTGAAACCGCCGGAATGCTGCTGACAGGCGTTTACTCGCAATACCATGCCGATATCAGCGAATCGGAAATTGAAACCGAAATCACTGGCCTCATCAGCAGGATCAGAGCAGACAAAGCGGCGAAATCCGCAGAAATCGTCAAGGAACGTCAACCAGCGCACAAAAGCAGACCGTTGATTTGGTGGCTCAGTGCAGCCGCTGCGGTACTGCTGCTCTCCGGGCTGATGTATATTTATTTTCCAGGCAGCAAAGAAGAATCAGCCATACCATCTCAGACCGGGAAATCTGATCTGATCGAAAAACGGAATGACAGTGAAGCAGACCAGACTTTTCACCTTGAAGACGGGAGCATGGTGGTACTGAAACCGAAATCCAGTCTCAGGATCCCGGCGCATTTTGACAACAAAAAGCGGGAGGTCCACCTGTCCGGCGAGGGATATTTTAAAATTTCAAAAGATGTAGACCGACCGTTTCTGGTGTATGCAAATAATTTGGTAACCCGCGTACTGGGTACCAGTTTTATTATAAAAGCATTCAAAGATGCCAAAGAAACCTCCGTGGAGGTGAAAGAAGGGAAAGTATCCGTTTTCAAAAAAGAAGATTTCGTACTGATAGGCTCAGGACCAACCAATACTTCCAAAGGAATTGTCCTCACCCCAAACCAGAAAATATTGTTCGAACCCGAGGCCGGCATCCTGACCAAATCGCTGGTAGATGTGCCGCAAATGGTGCCATCCGTGAAAACGTCGAGTTTTGTTTATCGGAATACACCTGTAAAAGACGTGCTCACGGACATCGAAAATGCCTATCAGGTCGATATCATCTTTGATGCTGAAATGCTGGCGGAATGTACATTCACCGCGACATTGTCGAACCAGGATCTACTGGAAAAGCTGTCGATCATTTGCGAGGCGATTGAAGCGAAATACGAAGTACTGGACGGCCAGGTGATCATATACGGCAAAAATTGTGTGAATTAAGAAAAAATAAGACTATCCTAAACCCTTGATAAAAATGAACAACCCGCTCACTTACTCATCTTCCTGACGGGAAGATGCTAGCCTTCTGAACCACCCTTTCGGCTGAAACTTTTTAACGTTTACGCATAACCGTCCTAAAAGGCCGGAAGAGTTCGTATTGCAATTTTTACACCAATAAAACACTTGAGTAATGCAAAGATTTTACCGCATGCGGCGATGGTCACGGTTAATGAGGCTGTCCCTGTTCCAGATCATCCTCATCGCCAGCGTCATAGGCAATGTGTATGCCATTGAGGGAAAGGCTCAGACCTTTTTGAACCAAAAAATCAGTCTGAATATCCGCAATAAGCAAATTGAGGATATCCTGGGCGAGATCGAAGGGAAAGTCAAGGCGAAATTTGTATTCAGTCCCAAGCTGATCCGGTCGCACCGGAAGGTGAGTATCTCCGCGAACAATCAGCCATTGAGCAAGGTACTGGACGAAATACTGGTCCCGCTGGAATTGAAGTACAAGGTATCCGACGACCTCATCATCATCAGCCGGGAGGAAAAAACACCGAAGAATGGCCGGAGCGGCCAGCCTAATGCCGACCCTAATACGACACAGACCAACGCGGGTGACCAAACCCCGGCTGACATCACCGTCCGGGGGAAAGTGAGTGACGAACGCGGGGAAGGTTTGCCGGGCGTAAACATTATTCTCAAAGGAACGACCAAAGGAACCACCACCGATGTTTCAGGAAAATTTGAGATCACGGTGCCGGCGCAAGGCGACATACTGATCTTTTCTTTTGTGGGTTTCAAAACCTTTGAAACGGCGGTTACAGGCCAGACGGAAATGAATATCAGGCTGGACTCCGATCAAAGCCAGTTAGAGGAAGTGATTGTGGTGGGTTATGGTACAAAAACCAAGGAAACCGTTACCGGGGCCATTTCCCAGGTAAGCGGTGCCGCATTGACCAGCCGGCCGGTTACCAAAGCAGGCCAGGCATTGCAAGGTTTGATCCCCAACCTGAATGTGGTTAACCCGGACGGAAACCCGAATGCGAACCCGACTTTTAACATCAGAGGAAATACATCCCTGAGCGGCGCGAGTGCATTGGTTTTGGTAGATGGTATTCAAATGGACATGAACCTGCTGAACCCGGCAGATATTGAAAGCATTACCGTTCTGAAAGACGCCGCTTCGGCTGCCATTTACGGGGCCAGGGGTGCTTTCGGTGTGATATTGGTTACTACCAAAAAAGGTACCAAAGACAGAAAGCCGCAGATCAGCTACTCGGGAAGCATACAATTTAATAAGCCCACATACCTGCCTGATATGCTGAATACGGCCGATTATATGGAATCGCAGAATGTGGCGCAAATGAACCTCAATGGCACCCAGAAATATACCAATGACCAAGTAAAATGGGTAAACGATTACATAGCCGATCCGGTAAACAACCCTAGCTACCATGTCCTTCCAAATGGAAAGATCTTCTGGAATGCAAACCCGAATGTGCTCAAAAACATGCTGCAGCCATGGGCGCCCGGGCAGAACCACACCGTGAATGTGAATGGAGGCAACAGCAAGACTTCCTATTACATTTCCGGAGGCTATCTCAAACAGGAAGGTTTGTTTAAATCAAATACCGACGTTTTCAAAAGATATAACTTCACTACCAATGTGAGTACGGATCTGACGGATTGGTTTAAAGTCGGCGCGAAAGTCAACTACATTTCCACCAATTACGACGAGCCTCATAAATACCCTAACAAAGGAAGTGACTGGTGGGAGCAAATGACGCGAGGAGAACCCCAGATCCTTTTTCCGGACAAAACCCCGGCAGGATCGCCGGTGGGAGAAGGCATCGCGACAGAGAGTTTTGTTAACTTTTTGGAAAGTGGCTCACGCAAGATCAGCGGCCTGGCCACCGGGATTTACAGCATAGACGCACAAGCGAAGATCATCGACGGGCTGAAAGTGAGTGGCAACTTGTCGTACACGTCCACACGCCAGACTTTGAAAGAAAACCAGGTAGCATTCCCGTACATTCGCGATACCTGGATCCCGCAGATATCAGGTACTTCGCCGTCTTTTGTGCAGCGGAATTTTGGTACCTCCGATTATTTTGCTGCCAACCTTTATGCGGATTACAGCAAAGTGTTTGCCCAAAAGCATGCCGTTTCCGCATTGGTAGGCTACAATCAGGAATGGTACGATCTGACCAGCACGACTGTAAAAAGACAGGATCTGATCAGCGGCGAAGTCCCGGTTCTGAACCTCACCACCGGGACCGTCAGCACTTCGGACGAGCAGACGGCGTGGGCCATCCGGGGCGTTTTCGCGCGGATCAATTACGATTATATGGGAAAATACCTGATCGAATTTAACAGCCGCTACGACGGTACTTCGCGGTTTCCATCGGGGCGGCGTTTCGGATATTTCCCATCGGTGTCTGCCGGATGGCGGATCTCTCAGGAAAAATTCATGCAGCCGATCTCGCGCATCCTGCCGGAACTGAAACTCCGGGCTTCTTACGGGACCCTGGGAAACCAGCTTACGGCTACCAATTTCCCGTACATCTCCCTTTTCGGGATCGTGCCACAGGTATCTTATCTGTTGGGGGGTGCATTGCCTCTGGGAATTTCTGCGCCGGGACTGGTAAGTCCTGACCTGACGTGGGAGAAAGTATCCACCCTCGATTTCGGTGCAGATGCCAATGTTTTCGGGAAACTGAACCTCGGTTTCGACTGGTACAAAAGAACGACTTCGGGAATGCTGGTACAAGGCGACAGGTTGCCCGCCGTGCTCGGGACAGATGTTCCGCAACGCAATGCAGCCGAACTGAGTACGACCGGTTTTGAGTTCAGCATCAAATGGGCCGATCAGGCGGGTGAGAAGCTGCGATACGATGTAGGTGTGGTACTTTCCAACTACAAGGCAGTTATTACCAAATTTGACAATAACCCCAATAAGCTGATCACCAATTATTACAACGGTCAGAACATCGGCGAGATCTGGGGTTTTGAAACGGCTGGTATTTTTAACAGCAGCGCCGAGGCCTCGGGCGCGGCCAATCAGGATCAGCTGGGCAACTCCGGTAAATGGGGTGCCGGAGATGTGCAGTACCGCGATCTCGACGGGGATAACAAGATCACCCGGGGCGCCAACACGGTCGATAATCCCGGCGACCAGAAAGTGATCGGCAATATGACGCCCAAATACCAGTTCGGTGTAACAGGTAATGTAAGCTGGAATAATTTCGACTTCAATGTGCTGTTACAGGGAATCGCGAAACGCGATTTTGTACCGAGAGGCAGTTACTTCTGGGGAGCGATCAACAACGGCGCGGCAGTAGGTACGAATGAAGTGTATAACGATGCCTGGACAGCCGAAAACCCAAGTGCCTACTACCCGATCTACAAGGCTGGCTCTACTTTCAATATCCTGCCTCAAACCCGCTATCTGCAGAGTTCGGCCTACATCAGGCTCAAAAATATCTCTCTGGGTTATACAATCCCGGCCAAGGTGTTGGAAAAAGTTAAGCTCACACAGGTTCGGTTCTATGTGACAGGCCAGAATGTATGGGAACACACAGGGCTGAAAGGAAATTTCGATCCGGAAGTAACCGGCGTGACCGACACGAAGGACTCATCGAAAGACTCCGGCGAGACCGGGATGTTCTATCCGCTGCAGAGAGTTGTGTCATTTGGTGTTCAGCTTACCCTTTAATTTAACCGCCATGCATAAGATTAAAACAACCATAACCATCCTCGTACTGTCCCTCCTGACCTGGGCCTGTTCAGACGATTTTTTAGACAAAGTCCCGACCGACTCTTTGAATGAAAGTAATTTCTGGCATAATGAAAATGAATTGAAACAATATGCCAACAACCTGTACGGCAGTTTCATCGGGCATTCAACAGGTACCGATCAGAGTGCGCTTGTTTCGGGGGATAATCAGAGTGACAACATGGTTCCTCTGGATTTCAACCTCGTTGCTGCCGGAAGGAACATTGTCCCTACTTCGGGCGGAGGCTGGGACTGGAAATTGATCCGTACCTGCAATTATTTTCTGGCCAGATATAACCAGACGCCGATCAGCCAGGAAGTGAAAGACAAGTATGCCGGTGAGATACGCTTTTTCAAAGTCCGCGACTATTATGAAAAAGTAAAAAGCTTCGGCGATGTGCCCTGGCTTTCTAAAGATCTTTCTACCAATTCTCCCGAACTGTATGCGCCGCGTGACAGCAGGACCCTCGTCATGGATTCGCTGCTGGCAACCATCAATACAGCGATAGCCAATCTGCCTGCAAAAGCCGCAGCCGAGCCCGGCCGCATTAACAAGGATGTGGCATTACTCTTCAAAGCCAGAATGTGTTTGTTTGAAGGTACCTTCCGAAAATACCATGGATTGAGCGGAGGCGAGAAATTTTTGCAGGAAGCTGCGGCGGCGTCAAGCCAGCTGATCACCGGGGGAATTTATCAGATACACAATACCGGCAAACCCACCTCAGATTACGCGGCATTGTTCAATTCGCTGGACCTGAGCAGCAATAAGGAAATGATTTTGTACAAAGCCTATGAAACCGGTTTGCTTGGCACCGCCACTTCCTGGAACGTTCAGCTCAACAACTTCAACACCAGCGCTTCCAAAGCATTGGTGGAATCCTATCTCTGTCTCGACGGCAAGCCGATTTCACAAAGTCCGATGTATCTCGGCGACGACAGCATCCAGGCCGAAATGAAAAACCGCGACCCGCGCCTGACGCAGACCATCGTGCAGCCAGGAACAGGTATCCAGGCGGGTTTTGGTCTTCCGGCCATTCCGGGATCGGGGTTTAGCGGCATCGGCCTGGTGCCTACCGGCTATCAGATCACGAAATACTGGGTAGCCGACCAAACCGAATTCGTCCGTATCCAGAACGGTATCCTTGACGCGCCCATTTACCGTTACGGCGAGGCGCTACTGATCAATGCCGAGGCAAATGCAGAGCTGGGTACCGCCACACAAGATGTCATCAACAAGACTATCAATGTGCTGCGCAAACGAGCTGGAATGCCGGATATGGTTATTTCCGCGCTGGTGAAGGACTCAAAATCAGAATTCCCTGAATTGCCTGTACTGCTGGACGAGGTCCGAAGAGAAAGGCGGGTGGAGCTCGCCATCGAAGCACTCCGCTTCGAAGACTTGCTCCGCTGGAAAGCCGGTAAACTGCTTAATAAACCTGTTTTGGGTATGAAATTCGTCCAAAAGCAATACCCCAAAGCAGTAATTGGCAGCAGTATTTTTGTGAATGATAAAGGTTTTATACTTCCTTATCAGAAATCGCTGCCCAGTGGCCGCACATTCGACGAAGCCAAAAACTATTACCTGCCATTGCCGCTGGACGAAATTGGTCTGAACAATAATCTCACCCAAAACCCCGGCTGGCAATAAACTTTTTATTTATGAAGCTCAAACCCGTTTTTCAGCTCATTTGTTTCGCAGGTATCTCGCTGGTCATCAGCGGGACTGCCGCCTACAAATCGCCCCCGCCTGCGAAAAGCAAACCCAATATCATCCTCATTTTCACGGACGATCAAAGATTCAATACGGTCCGTGCATTGGGCAACGACCAGGTCATCACACCCAATCTGGATGGCCTGGTGCGCGCCGGTACCACCTTCACCCACGCCTATAACATGGGTGCGTGGCACGGGGCTGTGTGCGTGGCAAGCCGGGCAATGCTGCTGACCGGCATGTCGGTCTGGAATGTGAAAGAGCAGGAAAAAGAGTATGCATCGCTGGTAAACAGCAAGGGTTTCTGGCCGCAGCAGCTCAAACTGGCCGGGTATGAAACGTACATGACCGGAAAATGGCACGTCGCCACCGATGCAGCCAAGCTTTTTGACCACGCCAGTCACATTCGTCCGGGGATGCCCAACCAGACGCCACAAGGCTATAATCGTCCGCTATCCCGCACAGATACCACCTGGCAACCCTGGAAAGAGGAATATGAAGGTTTTTGGAAAGGTGGCAAGCACTGGAGCGAAGTGGTGGCCGACGACGCGCTCGGTTACCTCGACGAGGCTTCCAAAAAAGAAATGCCATTCTTTATGTACCTGGCGTTCAATGCGCCGCACGATCCGCGACAGGCGCCGAAACGCTGGGTTGATAAATACCCGGTGGATGACATCAAGCTTCCCGTCAGTTACCTGGACGACTATCCTTACAAAGTGGAAATGGGCTGCGGCCCCGACCTCCGCGATGAACAGCTGGCGCCATTTCCGAGAACACCTTATGCTGTAAAAAAGAACATCCAGGAATACTACGCCAGCATTTCTTATATGGACGAGCAGGTGGGCCGCATTCTGGAAGCATTGAAAAAAAGTGGAAAGCTTGAAAATACATATATTTTTTTCACCGCCGACCACGGCCTCTCCCTAGGGCATCACGGCCTGATCGGTAAGCAAAGTATGTTCGATCACAGCATTCGCCCGCCATTGGTGGTGAGCGGGCCGGGTATCCCCAAAGGCGAGAAACGCGACCAGGATGTTTACTTGCAGGATGTAATGGCGACGAGCTACGAACTCGCGGGTGTCAAAAAGCCTGCGCATGTGTTTTTTAACAGCTTCATGCCATTGATCAGAGACAAAAAAAAGCCAGGGGCTTATCCGGAGATATACGGTTGCTATATGGATCTGCAAAGGATGGTCCGGGCCGACGGACACAAAATGATCGTCTATCCCAAAGCCTCTAAAATCCTGCTTTTTGATCTAAAAAAAGACCCGGATGAAATGCACGATATCGCCGGCGAGGCTTCCAGTAAACCGGTTTTGAAATCCTTGAAATTGAAGTTGGTAAACCAGCAAAAAATGCTGCATGATGGGCTGGACCTGTCGGGTTTGTTGGGAGGGATTTGAATAGACCTCCTGACAAACGCATTGAAGCTACAGCCCTGATTTAGAAATTAGTGTTAATCCGTTTGATTTCTTTGTAAACATTCTAGAACTTTCCCCGTAAATAATGACACCAATTTAATAATCAAAAATGCCTTACCCATCTTCTTTGCACCAGGAAACCGCGCTGTTACAGGCCGTTTCTCAAGGAGATGAAAGGGCATTTACAGTACTTTACAACCATTATCACCAACGGTTGGGTGTACACATTTACGGGATCACCAAATCGGCCGAACTGGCCGAAGAAGTGGTTCACGATGTGTTTTTAAAGATCTGGCTCAACCGGGAGATGCTGGCGGACATTGAGAATTTTCCGGTGTATCTGTATGTGGTTTCAAAAAATGCTGCACTCAATTGTCTCAAAAAAACGGCACGGGAGCAAACGAAGACCACCGATCTCGACACCGCGCTGGATTACTTGCAGATTACTGAAACCGCCGAAGACGATTACCGTTATCTGCTGATCGATGAAGCGATAGACAGGTTGCCGCCCCAACAGCGGCAGGTGTATCTGCTCAGTCGGCATGAGCGGCTGACGTATGCGGAAGTTGCGCTGCAGATGGGACTTTCAAAAGAGACCGTCAAAAAGTACCTGCAGATCGCGACGGAATTTATCTCTACTTACATTCGCAAAAGACTCATTATCAGCATTCTGACTGCGATTCAAATTTATTTTTAAATTTTTCCAAACAAATAGCCCCTTTTCGGAAGGCACAATTGTCCTTTAGGCAGAAATCGCAAAAGCGCTGTTTATGATGGATAATCCGGAAAATCGATTAGAGGAACTGTTCAACCGCTACTATCAGGGGCTGGCAACGGCTTCGGAAACAGAGGAGCTGATGGCGTTCATCCGGTCTTCCAAAGACGATGCCGTCCTGGAAAAATTCCTGAAAAACGGCTGGTTAAGTCCGGATTCGGAACACAGCATATTCGCCGCCGGCACAAGCCGCACCATGCTGGATTCCATTTTGGATTCTTCGCGTCGCCCGGAAAAAGTGACCACCAAAGTGTTTCAGCTCGGTTGGCTACGTTATGCGTCGGCTGCCGCCATTATCCTTTTGGTCGGGATCGGAATCTGGTGGAAGTCCCGGTCTGATCCCTCAGAAATAGCGCATTCGGAACAATCCAAAACAGAGGATATCAAACCAGGCGGTACACGGGCCCTGCTGACACTTTCAGACGGATCCGCGATTGAACTGGATCGGGTAGGAAGTGGCTTTTTGGCCCGCCAGGGTGCCGCCGAGATCAGCAAATCAAAGGACGGCGTACTGGTGTACGATGCCAAATCCGGTACGGAGACCTCAAAAATCAATATCAACACCCTCGCAACTCCCAAAGGCGGACAGTACGAAATGGTGCTGCCCGACGGAAGCAAGGTTTGGCTGAATGCATCCTCGTCCATCCGCTTTCCTTCTGTTTTTCCGGCGTCTGAACGAAAAGTTGAAATTACGGGTGAAGCCTACTTCGAGGTAGCAAAAGATAAAAGCAAGCCATTTAAAGTCAAATTCAACCGGTCCGAAGTGCAGGTGTTGGGTACCAGCTTCAACATCATGGCGTATCCCGAGGAAGGACCTTCACGGACAACGCTCGTAGAAGGTTCCGTCTTTATCAAGAACGTGGATCAGAATAAACGCCTCGTCCCCGGCCAGCAGGCTGCGGTATTGTCAACCGGACAGATCAAGACGCAGTACATTGCCCTGGATGGAGCGCTGGCCTGGAAAAATGGCATGTTTTACTTCAAAGATGCAAGTATAGAAGAAGTAATGCGGCAGATTTCCCGGTGGTATGACGTGGAGATCGAGTACTCGGGCAAAATTCCTTTACGGCAGTTCACCGGGAAGATCTCACGCAATGTGAACTTGTCGGAAGTGTCCGGAATGCTGCGATATGCCGGCGTACACTGCCGCATTCAAGGTACTAAAATGATCATCGACCCCTAGTTCCGTATATACGATTACGTTCATATTTTCAAAACCCTAAACTGATCTATCACATGACACCAATCCGAAATTTACCCCCCTGATCTTCGTCTTCGCAAACAAAAAGGGAAAATGCGCTAACATTTTCCCCGGATGTCCAGGCGCACAACCAAACTTCTCTCAAAAAGTCCATTTGCTATTCCTAAACCTTTACAAATTTATGAAAATAAACTTGTTGTCCGTTCTATGCGGGTACCGGCAGACACGCTTTCCTGCCAAATTATTGATCACTATGACAAGGATCCTCTTTTTGCTCATCGTAAGCTTAACGCAGGTCACTGCGGATGGGTACAGTCAGAAGATAACGCTCCACGCCAAAAACCTGCCCGTGGAAAATGTGCTGAGAACCATTGAAAGCCAGACCGGCTATCTTTTCTTATATGACAGACTGGATTTGCCCGAGTCGCAAAAAGTATCAGTGCGGGTGCGGAATGCCACGATCGATCAGGCACTGACGACGCTTTTCCAGGACCTGCCATTGACGTACAAGATTTTTAATCAAAACATTGTACTCAAAAAAGTAGTCAAAGCAGCTGCCCGGGAAACCATGCAGCCTTTGAAAATGCCGGAGATAAAGCAGGAGATTAATCTCAACTACAAAACGATTGAGCCTTTTAATCAGCCATTTGAAAGAAGAATAAAAGGAAAAATCACCGATGAGAACGGAAATCCGTTTCCCGGGGTAAGTATCCTGGTCAAGAATTCGCAGACGGGTACGACTTCCGACGGCAATGGCGAGTACCTGCTGAATGTCCCGGAATCCGGTGACCTGGTGCTGATCGTGAGTTTTGTGGGATATAAAAGTCAGGAGATCAATGTCGGTAACCGTCAGGAGATCAACGTTGGAATGTCCGTAGATACCAAGTCCCTCAACGACGTGGTGGTAGTGGGATATGGTACCCAGAATAAAAGCAGCATTACCGGCTCGGTGGCTTCCGTACCAATGAAAAGTATTGAAAACCAGCCATTAACAAGTCTCGACCAGGCAATGGCCGGACAAATTGCGGGGGTAAGCGTCGCACAATCCAAAGGTGCTCCCGGCGGTGGCGTTTCAGTCCGCGTGCGAGGAACAGGATCCATTGGCGCAGGTAACGAACCATTATATGTGATCGACGGATTTCCCGTATCCTCCGACTATAACAGCACCTTAAACCCGCTTTCGACCATCAATCCCAATGACATTGAATCCATTGAAATCCTGAAAGACGCCTCTGCGGCAGCGATTTATGGTTCGCGGGGAAGTAATGGCGTCGTGCTCGTAACTACCAAACACGGCAAAACAGGAAAATCGACCGTACAAGTGGATAGTTATTATGGTGTGCAGCAGGTTGCGAATAAAATCGACATGCTGAATGCAAGGGAATATGCCGAGTTCAACACCGAAGCCAGAAATAACGCCTGGATCGATAAAGGTGGTAAAGCCAGCGACCCGAACAGCGTGCGCCCTCCTACCCTGCAAATCCCTGAGATGTTTAGGAATCCCGAAACGCTCGGCAAAGGTACCGACTGGCAGGATGAGGTTTTCCGGACTGCTCCCATTCAAAACCATCAGATATCCGTTTCAGCTGGCAGCGACAAAACGCAGCTCTTTTTATCCGGGGCTTATTTCAAGCAGGACGGGGTGGTGATGAATACAGGTTTCGACCGGTATTCGGCCCGGATCAATCTGGACCACGCGGTTTCGAAAGCCATCAAAGTAGGCGTAAATCTGGCTCCTTCGTTTGCTTCAACAAAAATTCTACCGGTTGAAGACCAGGTTTTTACAAGCGGAATCCTGGCGTCGGCACTTTCCATGCCACCAACTATTCCGGTATATAATCCCGACGGATCGTTTACAACGTTACTGGGAACTTCTCCTTACAACCTCGGCGTCATCGACAATCCCGTGGCGATTGCGAGTAAGGTGAAAGATAAAAGAACGGTTTTCAGGACTTTGGGAAACATTTATGCGGAGGTTAACATCCTGGAAGGCCTGAAATTCAGGGCTTCGTTCGGATTGGATTATTCCGACTCCCGCCAAAGCACTTACTATCCGTCGGATCTCGGGAGCAACGGAGTTCCCGCACCAGTGCAGGCGAGAGGTTCGGCCAGCACCGGACGTGATATCAACTGGCTGAATGAGAACGTGCTCAGCTACAAGAAGACATTCAATTCCAAACACGAACTGGACGTACTGGCAGGATTTACTTCTCAAAAAGCAAAATATGAAGCGACTTCACTCGCTGCAACCAATTTCCCAACCGACCTGGTGACTACATTAAATGCAGGACAGGTTACCAGTGGCGGCACCGGGTTATCCGAATGGTCACTACTCTCCTATTTCGGCCGGGTTAACTACACGTTTGCGAGCAAATATCTTTTGTCGGCAACCGTACGCAGAGACGGATCCTCCCGGTTTGGTGCACAAAACAAATGGGGTACATTCCCTTCTGCCTCGGTGGGATGGTTCCTCTCCGAAGAGAACTTTTTAAAGTCGCAGCACGTCGTGACCGACCTCAAAGTTCGCGCCAGCTACGGTCTCGCCGGGAACAATACCATTGGTAATTACAGCCAGATCGGACTTTTATCCAACCGCAGGTACAGTCTGGGTGCGGGAACCGGGAGTGTGGTTTACGGTTTGTACCCTTCCTCGATCAGTAACGAGCAGCTGGGCTGGGAGATCATGCACCAGATGGACATCGGGATTGATTTCGGTATTCTGAGAAACCGGCTGATGTTCACGATCGATTACTATAACAAGAACACTACCGACCTGCTGCTGAATGTACCGGTGCCTGCTTCGACAGGTTATGAAACCGCTTTGCAAAATATTGGCAAGCTCAACAACCGCGGATGGGAGTTCAGCGTAAACAGCAAAAATTTTGTAAAAGCATTCAAATGGTCGACCAACTTTAACATTTCGTTTAACCGAAATAAAGTGGTCGCACTGGGGCCTGAGGGTAATCCGATTATTTCAAAAAGTCCTTCATTCAGCCCGAATACCCACATTACCAAAATCGGGGAACCGATCGGAAGCTACTGGGGCTACGAGGTGACGGGCATTTACCAGTCGCAGGAAGAAGTGAACAATACTCCGTCCGTGAAAGGCAGCTCGAAACCGGGTGATTTGAAATACAAAGATGTGGACGGCGACGGCACCATTACGCCCAACGACGTAACCATCATCGGGGATAACCTCCCGGACTTCTTTTACGGGATCACCAACAATTTCAGCCTGGGAAGGTTCAGTCTGAGCATCCTGGCCGACGGTGTGCAGGGACTCGAACTTTTAAATGGGTCGAGAAGGAATCTCGGACTGGTGAATGGAAGTTACAGCCGCAGAGACGTTTTGGGAAGATGGCAGTCCGCCGAAAAACCGGGTGACGGACGAACTCCCCGCGCGAACACGGTCGCAACAGGAGGTAACGTGAGTTATGTAACGAGCCTGCTGGTAGAAGACGCATCGTTTTTCAGGATCAGGAATATCAATTTCAGATATGCGCTTCCTGAGAAAATCGGTAAAGTAGCCTACGCACGGGCCGCGAGTGTAAACTTGTCTGTTCAGAACGCATTTACATTTACCAAGTACCTGGGCTACAATCCTGAACAAAGCCTGAACGGGGCCAGCTCGCTGACGCCCGGGGTGGATTTCAATGGCTATCCGCTGGCCCGGACTTTCACACTCGGATTGAATCTGACCTTTTAATGAACCGGATTTTAAATTGATATGATGATGAAATTCAAAACATATATCCTCATTGCCATTTGCATTTTCACAGCCGGCTGCTCGGACTTCCTGGAACTGGCGCCGAAAGATGCGACCAATGTGAAAAACTTTTACAGAAACGCTGCCGACATGCAGGCGGCGGTAAATGCTGCTTACGGAATGCTGACATCGTCCGGTGAATACGGGTATGCCTACTACAATGTATCCGAAACGAGGTCCGACAATACATATAATTTCGAAGTGGGCGGAAACCTGCCTGATGCTGAGCTCGATCAGTTTAAAATGGCCTCCACCAATGAGATTACCCGCCTGATGTGGATCGATACCTACCGCGGAATCCTGGCGTGCAATGCCGTCCTCGACCATATCGATGGCGCTACCATGGATCAGGCACTTCGCGACCGGTTTATAGGTGAAGCAAAATTCCTGCGCGCCCTGAAATACTTCAACATGGTGAGGACATTCGGCGATATTCCGCTGGTTTTGTCTGAAACCAAATCCGTTTCGGAGGGATATGGCCAGGCAAGGGTTGCGACGGCGGAAGTCTACAACCAGATCGTCATCGATCTGACCGAGGCGGAACAAAAGCTTCCGCTGGCTTATACCGGCAGCGACATCGGCCGGGCTACAAAAGGTGCCGCAAAAGCGCTTTTAGGCAAGGTATACCTCACCAGCGGTAATTTCGCCAAAGCCAAAGACAAGCTCAAAGAGGTAATCGACCAGGGTAACTACCGATTGCTGGATGACTACGCCGCACTGTGGCCGGTTGCAAATGCCAACCATCAGGAATCCATTTTTGAGGTACAGTTTAAAAAAGGCGGAACAGGTACCGGCAGCAGTTTTTACAACAATTTCGCGCCGCGTAACTCAGGAACCAATGTGATAAAAGTCGGTTTTGCGGGTGGAAGAAATAACCCGACAGCAGACATGGTGGCGGCCTACGAGCGGGGAGACGCAAGAAAAGCCGCCTCTCTCGCAACCGGGTATACCGATGCCGCTACCGGCAAATTCGTGCCCGATCCTTATACTTTGAAATACCAGGACACCCCATTTGCCGAAGGTGATGCGGATAACAACTGGACAGTTTTGCGCTACGCCGATGTGCTGCTGATGTATGCCGAGGCGATTAATGAAGTAAACAATGGACCCACAGCCGAAGCCTATGATGCGATCAATGCGGTGAGAAAGCGGGCGAAGCTGGCTGCACTTCCTGCGGGGATGTCGAAGGCGGCATTTGCACTGGCCATGGAGCACGAGCGGCAGGTGGAACTTGCATTTGAAGGTCACCGCTGGTTTGATCTGGTACGGACAGGCCGGGAAGTGGTAGTGATGAACCAGCATTTCAAATCGCCGGTCGTGGCGGAGTTCAATGCAGTTTTTCCAATTCCGCAAACGCAGATTGATGTAAATCCACAGGGTATCAAGCAAAATCCTGGTTATACCTTTTAAAAAGTCTATAAATGTTTGATAAAAATACTTTTATGTCACTGGCTGTGTTGCTGTTTTGTGTACTCAAAATGGCTGGCACAGTCAGTGCGCAGACTCCGAAGGATGCTGTTAAAACGCCCGAGGTTTTCATCAATACCGGTTTCGAAAATGCTTCGCCAATGAACTGGGAGGCCGATTCCGCGGGCCGGATCATCCTTAGCCTGGTTTACGACCATGAACGGTTTTCGCAGAACCGGGCCAATAACCACTGGCATTTCAAAGTGGAGGCGCCGGTTGGAAAAGAGGTAACTCTCATTCTGCAAAACTTCGATAACATCTGGAACAACACGCATGCAAGCCCGATCTCCAAGCAATCGCCGGCAGTCATTTCTTTCGATGGCAAAACCTGGGAAAGCCGGCCGACGGAATATCTTGCAGACAACCGGATGCTGATCAGGTTGAAAATGACCGCGCCGAGTGCATTCATCGCCAGTGTTGAACCTTACCGGATCAGCGACCTGGATAAGTTTTTGGCCAAAATCAAAACCAACAAATTGGTAACCATCACGCCCATTGGTAAAACGTCGGAAGGCCGCTCGCTGGAAATCATCAAGATCGGCAATGAAAAAGCGCCGAAAAAGATTTTCCTGCGGGGCCGCGCGCATGCATTTGAAGCCGGTGGTAACTGGACCATCGAGGGGTTTGTGAACCGGTTGTTACAGGATGACGCCCAGTCCAAGCTTTATTTGAAAAGGTTTTGCGTGTACATTTTGCCAATGGCGAATAAAGATGGCGTTGCGAGGGGGAAAACCAGATTTAATGCAAATGGCTATGACCTCAACCGAAAATGGGACAAGCCTGCGGACTCTTTGATCGCGCCGGAAAATTATTATCTGGAAAAATGGCTGCACAAGATGGTTGCTGCAAACAAAAAGCCGGATCTCGCGCTGGATATCCACAACGACCCGGGAGGTAACCTGCATGTGAGCCGCCCTGACGGCGACATTACGGCTTACCTTGCCAATATGGCGAAGCTGGATAGCCTTTTGAGAAAATACACCTGGTTTACCGAAGGTTCCACCAAACCCGGATTCCGGAATCCTGGCACATTGGGCGAGGGATTTATGGAACGCTTCGGCGTCGAAGCCGCAGTGTACGAGCTGAATTACGAATGGGTGGCAGGTCTGAAAAAAGCGCCCCTGGCCGAGGACTGGCTTTCATTGGGCGGCAAATTACCCGACGTATTTTACCATTATTTTGATAAGTAACCGGATGAAAAAGCCGATTTATCTTCTGGCCACGCTCACGGGCGTGGCCGCATTTCTGACAGCCGTTTCTAGTTACCGGACACCGGAACCGGTGCACTTTGGTTCAGAAAAGCACGAGCTGGATTCGACCGTTCTGGACATTACCACCGTGGCGCAAAATCTGAATGCACCCTGGGATATGGCGTGGGGGCCGGATAATATGCTTTGGTTTACAGAGCAGGATGGAAAAGTGAGCAAGCTTAATCCAAAAACCGGACAGATCACGGAGCTGCTTCAGATCAAAGATTATTACCGGAAACGGCTGGGATTAATGAGTATGGTCCTGCATCCCGACTGGAAAACGCATCCGGAGGTTTTTATCAATTACTCGCACATTCAACCCGATTCGGTCATTGTTTCGAAACTGGTACGGTACACTTACAATGGCAAGATTCTGACTGATCCGGTTCTGATTTATCAGATCCCGGGCTACCTGGGTCACAATGGTTCGAGGCTGGTGATCAGTAAAGACCGGAAGATCCTCTGGTCGGCGGGGGACTTAAAACAAAAGAAAACCATTCATGATCCTGCTTTCGCAAATGGCAAAGTACTCCGGCTGAACCTGGACGGCACCATTCCCGCCGACAATCCGCATCCGGGAAGTCCTGCCTGGTCCATGGGTTTCCGCGTTCCGCAGGGATTGACCTATACCAAAAACGGAAACCTCTTCATCGCTGAACACGGCGACGCCACGGACGATGAAGTGAATTTGGTGACCAAAGGTGCCAGTTACGGCTGGCCGTACATTGCCGGTTTCAGTGATTTGCCGGAGGAAAAAACCTATTCCGAAACCCACGAATCGGTATACCCGGTGAAAGCCTGGACACCCACCATTGCGCCCGCCGGCATGGATTATTACGACGGCAACATACCCGAATGGCAAAATGCATTGCTGCTCAGCACATTGAAAGACCAAAGTTTGCGGGTCCTCAAACTGGACCGAAAGCAGGAAAAGGTACTCAGCGAAGAGATCGTTTTCAGTCAAAAGTACGGCCGGTTGCGCGATGTCTGCGTTTCACCATCTGGCGATATTTACATTTCCACCAGTAACCGTGACTGGAACCCGCCCGCCAATTTTCCCATTAAAACCGACGACCGCATTATCCGCATCAGCAAAAGCGGTACTATTCCAAAAAATAAACGCATCGCCAAAACAAAGGAAAAAGCAAACGCAGAAACAGCTGCTTCATTATATGCAAGCTTTTGCGAATCCTGCCACAAAGCCGATGGCGGCGGCGTTCCGGGCTCCTTTCCCTCATTGGTAACTTCTTCGAGATTGGCCGGAAACAAGGAAATACTTATCCCGTTTCTTCTGAAAGGTTCACAATCCGCATCGGGCGAGGGAATGCCGGCATTTGGATTTTTGACCGATTCTCAGCTTTCGGAGATCGTTTCTTACGCAAGATCCAATTTTTCCAAAAACACGGAGAATGTCTCTGCTGGTGAGATCGGCGAAATACGGGCGAAAAGTAAATAAGGAATTTAATACGCTCACTTTTCGATCAGTTTTGCAACTGCTGACAGGATCTGTTGCGGCTGAGGAAACGGGATGTCGGTGGTGTAAAGTTTTTGATTCACATACCCGATAATGGTATTCCGGCTCTTCAATTTTTCAGGGATCGAAAAGGAAAGTATTTCATGCGGAGATTGCCAGGGAGTATGCTGCGGGTTGGTTTGGGCATACAAAACGACCGTCGGCGTTTGTATGGCGGCGGCGATATGAATGGTACCCGTATTGACGGAAACGACGCAGCGGGCACCATTTACCAGCCAAATAAACTCCCCGATCGTGAGCATGCCTGCGATTGATAACGCATTCATTCCAATCCCTTCCGCAATACGCCCGGCGAGCTCGCTTTCTGTCGCCGAGCCTGTGACAAGCAATGGTAGTTTATATTCCTGAGCGAGCAGTTTCCCGGCGGCGATCCAGCGTTCAGCAGGATATTCGCGTTTCACCTCCGAAACGCCGGGATGCAATATGATATAAGGTGAATGCAGGTCAATGTCGCGCTGGTTTAGCTTTTTCAGAAGACTTTCCTCATCCTGCTCTTTCATTTTCAACTCCAGTCTCTCGTTGTCCGCATGTGCGCCAAGGCTGGCGACAAGGTCCAGATCGCGACGGACCTGATGCCGGATAGTGTCGTAGGGTTCGTGGTCCGGTGCCCAGCGGTTGATGAGATCATAGGGATTTTCCCGCGCATATGCAGCCCGCACCGGTACGCCTGCCATGAACAACAACATCGCGGCCGGCAACGAGCTTTGGCTGTAAACGGTGAAAACGATCCCGGCATCAAAGTTTCTTTTCCTGATTTCCTCCGCCAGGGATAACAATGCTGCCGCGTTTCCGCCATTGGTCTTGACCCAGGGTAAATCGGCCACGATTACATCGTCAATGCACTCAAGATACGGCGCTATCACCGAACCGGCGCCGGAAGTGAGCAAGGTTATACGGCAGCGATAGGTCTCCTTCAAAGCCCGGAACGCAGGCGACGACATGATCACATCCCCCATGTTGTCCGCGCGGACGCACAATATGTTCCGGTAATGGTCAGCCACGGAAGATTGTTTTGGAAATAATGTATTTAGCGGCGTCCGGGAAGAAGCCGGTCGTATAGTGAGGTGTGCGATGCTCACCTTCCAGCCATTCCGTTTCATTGCCGTTATCGATCAAAACCGTCCGGCAACCGGCACGGTTTCCCGCCTCGACATCATTCAGAATATCACCGATCATCCAGGATATGCTGAGGTCTATACTCAGGTCCCGGGCGGCGTTTAAAAGCAGTCCGGGTTCCGGCTTACGGCATTCGCAGACATTCGTCTCCGAGGCCGGTAAGTGCGGGCAATAGTAGAAACCGGAAAGTAGCACCCCGTTTTCGGCAAACTGGTCTTCAAAATACCGGATCAGTGCATCCAACTCCATTTCTGAAAAAAGCCCCATGGATATACCCGGCTGATTTGAAACAATAACCAGTTTGTAACCCGCATCCTGCAAGGCCCTCAAACCTTCAAAAACACCCTTTTCAAAAGTCACCCGCGCGGGATCGACATTGTATGGAACATCCGTCACGAGCGTGCCATCCTTATCCAGAAATACACCTTTTTGGAAGGACAGATCAGGATGCTGCATAGGCGGTGGCATTGTGCTGGTTATATCGCGCACGTTTCGAATTCGCCCGTTTCAGTTTGAGCAGATACGTAGGCTGCAGGTATTTCGCGGGAGCGATCCGCGCATAGAGACGGTCGGCCTCTCTCGCGACAAAATCCCAGGTAAAGAACTTATTGACACGTTTGATCGCATTGCGGCAGAGCAGCCCGTATTGGTGCGGGCAGGCAATTCCACGGCGGATCGCGCCTGCCAGTGCCTGAGGGTCGTGAGGTGGGACCAGAAAACCCGTTTCCCCGTCTTTCACCGTGTATTTGATCCCGCCCACATCCGATCCGATCACCGGCGTGCCGCACGCCATGGCTTCTAGGGGGGTTATGCCAAATGGTTCGTACCAGGGAGTTGAGATAAAAAAGTCGGCTGCCTGATAGTAAAATTTGAGCTGCTCGCGGTCGCGCCGGCCGGTGAATTCCACCGACATGGACACCCCTTCTTCTTCTGCAACCGAACGGAGCCTTTTGAACTCCGCATCTTTTTCGAAATCGGGCTTATCGGCCGAGCCGCCCACCACCAGCAGCCTGATCCGCGGAATGTCTTTGAGGTAACGCATGGCGCGTATCACATTATCGATCCCTTTCCGGGGTACGACCCTGCCCAGCTGTAATAAAACCAGGTCTTCTTCCGGAAGTCCGAGCCTGGCCCGCGCCTCACTTTTAGGTATCGGATAAAATTCCCGGGAGCTGAAACCGCAGGGTATGATGGTAATTTTTGAGGGATTCGCATTGTAATGCTCAATCAGGTCCTGCTCGTCCTGAGGACATTCCGCGATAATATAATCCGCATCGCTGACGATCATCTGCTCGATGTCCAGCCGTACCGACGGGAATGCATCCTGCTCTTTCTGATGGATCATCCGGATTTTTCCCAATGCATGAAAAGTGATCACATAGGGTATTTTCATTTGTTTTTTAATGTTGGAAGCGACGAGGCCCGACATGAAAAAATTGGCATGGACCAGATCGTACCGGACTCCCGAATCACTGATGAAATCCAGCATACTTTCTGTGAATTCCTCCATATAATCCAGCAGATGTTCTTTGGGAAGATCAGTTGCCGGGCCGGCTGCAACATTAATAACCCTGATATCAGGCAGCCAGCTCACGATCCGGGGCAATTCTTCGGAATCTCTTCGTGTAAAAATATCAATAGCATAACCCAGTTTCACGAGTGATTTGCAGATTTCGGCAACATATACATTTTGTCCACCACTATCCACGCCACCCAGTAATGCTAACGGGGAAGCGTGCTCACTGATGAATGCTATTTTCCTTTTCATGATTTTGGAGATTTAGTTGGATAGTATGGTGGAAAAGGTTTTTCCAGTCTTCGGTAAATCGGGCGATATTGAATTTTTCCGAAGCAATCTGCCTGCCATTTTCACCTATTTGCCGGGCCAGTGCGGGATCGGCGATGAGCTGGTTCATGCTGTCGATCAGCTTGCCGATGTTTGTATCAATGAAACCCGAATGCGCGTCTTTAATCACGGTGACGTACTCCGTTGTGGCGAGGGCAACTACCGGCATGCCCGCCATCATGGCTTCGCATACCGCGAGACCAAAACTCGTATACCGGATCGGATTGAAGAAAAAGCGGTAATGGCTGGTGAATTCAGGAAGCTGCGGGTTGAGCACCTCACCGAGTCCTCCCGATCCGGAAGTACCCATCCCGATCAGATCCAGCGGTACATGCTTGCGTACCTCGTCGAATACATCCCAGCCGGTAATCCTCCCCCGCTGCTGAATGTGGTTGATCACGACGATCCCTCTCGGAATGTCGCCTTTATAGGTAACCTCGGGAATGCATACGCCATGATCGATCACCCGCACGTGCGGCAGGCCGTTGTTATCCCACATGAGTTTATTGAAATGGGTCACATGCACCAGCACAACCGACGGATCGGTTACCACGTGGCGTGTGTTGGTAGGATGCTGAACCGGTGTGTTGTGCTCTACGTAAACTCTCGGCAACTGCATTTGCCAGTCAGCCAGCACCTCATGCTGGTCCGTCAGATAATTGCGCTCGGACTGGAACAGGATACAGTCGAATTCCATGTTCCGTACCTCGGCTGCGGGGACTTCAATGACATTCGCACCAAAAGGAAATGTGGCTCCCCGACCGTAATACCCCTCGGTTTTTTTCTCGTTCACAGGAATGTAAATGTCGTAATCACCTTGCGAAAGATAGTACAGATAACTGCCGTGAATATGCCAGGTAAAGATCTTCAGCCGGTCCTTCCCGATGGAGTTGGTCTTCATAATTTTTGATGCATTTGCTTTGAACAGACGCGCCTCGGTAAAAAATGATGCCAACGGATGAGAAACGCCTCCCTGTTTATGAGGAGTTTACGAGAAACGGTTCCAATGCAGGAGTGAACGCTTCTAAACGAGACGTTTAGTTACATATATCCTTTTTTTCAGGCATGGAAGAATATCCACATGTTGTCAGGCTGCATCCGGCTTCCCGCTGCACACATTTCGGCAGAAAAAGTTGATACTGACGCTCGCCCATATATGGATCGTGCGCGAGACGCTTCCCGGCTGTCCGTAACCAATCCCAGGTGTAGATTCTGAACGGTTTGGCATGGAAGTTGTGCCGGGAACGCCTGCGTTTCAAAACCGATCAATCACTATGTACATTCTGGGAATTAATGCAGCTTTTCACGACACCGCTGCTGCGCTGGTGAAAGACGGCAAAATCATTGCCGCCGCCGAAGAAGAAAGATTCACGCACATCAAGCACGGCAAACGGCCCGTACCTTTCTCCACCTGGGAACTGCCGTTTCACGCGATCGACTATTGCCTCAAAACTGCGCGCATCACCCTGAAAGACGTCGACCGGGTCGCCTACTCTTTTGATCCCGAAGGTGTGAATGAGGCATCCGTTTATGAAGACGCATTGTATGACGACGCGGACACTCTGGTAGCATCGGGCACTTTTCAAGATTGGGACACCGTTTTTTTGAACTACATCCGCAAAGCGCCCGAGCAGCTTCGTGACGGTTATCCGCACCATTTGCAGAAAAGACTTGCCGATGGGTATGAGGTGCCCGAAAAATGGGTGTATGTCAATCACCACGTTGCCCACGCCGCCAGTGCGTTTTTACCTTCTCCATTCACACATGCGGCAGTACTCACGCTCGATGGACGCGGGGAGAATGCGACGACCGGTTATTTTATCGGGGAAAACAATGCATTAACCCAAATCGCGACGGTGGACATGCCACATTCTCTGGGAATGCTTTATGAAAAAATCACGACCTATCTGGGCTTTCTACATTCTTCAGACGAATACAAAGTAATGGCGCTGGCTTCCTATGGCAAGCCAGTGTACCTGGAAAACTTCCGTTCGGTGATCCGGGTCGGCGACGACGGCCAGTACACCATTGAAGATTTCGACCCTGCCGAATGGTGGGGACCAAGCCGAAAAAAGGACGACATTTTCGGTGAACTGCATTTCGATATCGCCCATTCACTGCAAAAGGCACTCGAAGAAACCGTACTTAAACTGGTCAACTGGCTTTACGGGCAAACGCATTCCGAAAACCTGTGTATGGCTGGCGGCGTTGCATTGAACTGTGTGATGAATGCGGTGATCCGCGACAAAGGGCCGTTTAAAAATATATGGGTACAACCGGCTGCCGGTGACGCCGGAACTGCATTGGGTGCCGCACAATGGATTGATGTACAGGAGAATGCCGAAGAATACACGGGCAAGTACACTGCCGAAATGGACCATGTATACTGGGGGCCGGAATACACCGATGACGAAATCGAGCAGTTTATGAAATGGGCGAAGACACCGTATCGAAAACTGACCAATATCGCCAAAGAAACAGCCGAAATCCTCGCTCAGGACAAAGTGATAGCCTGGTACCAGGGCCGGATGGAGTTTGGCCCGCGCTCATTGGGTTCCAGGTCCATCCTCGCCTCGCCCATCAGTCCTGAAATGCAGGCAAGATTAAATGACATCAAGGACCGCGAAGATTTTCGTCCTGTCGCCCCGGTAGTGCTGGAAGAAGATGCAGCCGCGTGGTTTGAGGATGCGCAGGTCTCGCCATTTATGCTTTTTGTATATCCTGTAAAAGAAGAAAAAGCGGACAAGATCCCGGCGGTAAGGCATACGGACGGCACCGCCCGCGTGCAGACTATCAACCGCGACCAGCATCCTGCCTATTACGACCTGATCAAAGAATTTAAGCAGTTGACCAATGTGCCTGTTCTGGTCAATACTTCTTTCAACACACGGGGTGAACCGATCGTATGCTCACCGAGAGATGCGATCGAATGTTTCTGGACTTCGCCTTTTGATGCATTGATTATCAACTCATTTATTCTGGAAAAATAATGGCTTCGGTAAAAATCAGCGTAATTATCCCAACCTACCGCCGCCCCGCATTGCTGCAGAAATGCCTCGAAGCGATCGTGGCGCAGACTTACCCGACAGGTTTGTTTGAAGTAATTGTGGTTTCCGATGGCCCCGATGCTGAAACACAAGCATTAATGGCGCAAATCACAAAACGCGACCCGGCAATGCACCTTACATTTCAAAGCGCGCCTGAACGCCGCGGGCCGGCTGCTGTGCGTAACATAGGCTGGCGCAAAAGTTCGGGAGAGCTGGTGGTTTTTACCGATGACGACTGCATTCCTTCGATCCACTGGCTGGAAGAATACTGGCAGGCCTATAAACAGGCAGGTCGGGTAGATGTCGCCTTCACCGGCAAGGTAGAAGTACCAGTTCCGGATCGTCCGACGGATTATGAAAAAAATGTGGCGCATCTGGCCACAGCCGAATTCATTACCGCAAACTGTGCCTGTACCCGGTTGGCGCTGGAACTGACGGGCGGTTTTGATGAAGACTTCCCCACGGCCTGGCGGGAGGATTCGGACCTGCATTTTAAGCTGCTTAAAAAACGGGTCCCCATTATTCATGCAGACCGGGCTGTGGTCTGCCACCCGGTGCGGAAAGCATTTTGGGGTGTCAGCATCAGCGATCAGCGGAAGAGTATGTTTAATGCATTGTTGTTCAAAAAGCATCCCGGGTTTTACAGACAAAAGATCCACGCCGCACCCGTCTGGAGCTACTACGTGATCATACTTTCCAGTATCGTGGCCCTCATTGCATGGATCGCCGGGGCCGACTCCGTCTTCGCTGCTGCGGGCATTGTATGGCTGGCCTCGATCGCATGGTTTATCGCCCGGCGGCTGCGGGGTACGAATGAGTCACTTTCGCACCGATTGGAAATGGTTATCACTTCCCTGCTGATTCCGTATTTGTCCGTCTACTGGACACTTCGCGGGGCCTGGCGGTACAAAGTGCTTTTCCTATGAAATTCCCACCTGAGTCAACCCGCAAGATCGCCGTTTTCAGGGCATTGCAATTGGGAGACATGCTGTGCGCGATCCCGGCCATGCGTGCATTGCGGGCTGCTTATCCCGATGCAGAAATCACCTTGCTTGGGCTGCCGTGGGCGGAATCACTTTGTACCAGGTTTGCCGACTATTTTGACCGTTTCATCCATTTTCCCGGATTTCCCGGCCTGCCCGAGCAGGAGTTTGATCCGGCTGCATTGGTACGTTTTGCAAAGCAGATCCGGGAAGAGAAATTTGACCTTATTCTGCAAATGCAGGGAAATGGCAACATTGTAAACGATATGCTTGAAAGTTTTTCAGAGAGCCGTGTGGCTGGTTTTCACAGCGAAGGAAATCATCGAAATCCTGATGTTTTTTTAGAGTATCCGACCGGTATCTCCGAGATCCTGCGGCATTTGAAACTCATGGAGCATCTGGGGATCCCGGGAGAAGGAACTGCACTCGAATTCCCTGTTTTTAGTTCGGAAATGCAGAATCTTGAAGATCAGTTTTATCTGGTAATCGAGAAACCGTATGTATGCGTTCACCCCGGCTCGCGCGGCGCCTGGCGCCAGTGGCCTCCCTCGCACTTCGCTTGTCTGGCCGACCAATGCGCGGGAATGGGTTACCAGGTCATCGTGACAGGGACTCAGGCGGAGGCCGGAATTACATCGCAGGTCATCGAACTGATGGATTATCCTGCCGTGAACCTGACAGGTAAAACCGGATTAGGTGAAATCGCGCAGCTGATCAAGGAATCTGACCTGCTGATCAGCAACTGTACCGGCGTGTCCCACATTGCGGCAGCAACCGAAACGCCGAGCATCGTGATTAGTATGGACGGCGAACCGGAGCGCTGGGGGCCGCTTAATACCGATCTGCACAAAACCATCGACTGGACACAGAATGCCGATTTTGAACCTGTAATGGCATTTCTAGAACCACTGCTAGCCGTGAAAGCTTTTAAGTAACAGGATATTTAATAAATCTCCGTCAGCTCCATTTCTGCATCGCTGAAAGAATCCTGCTCATGTCTTCGATACTCTGCTTTCTCTTTTCAACTATTTTATGAAGGAAACCAGGAAGCTCGCTATTGAATGCATCGAATTCGTTTTTGAGTTCCAAATAACTTGCTATCAGTGTTGAAAGATAGCTCCGATGCATCGTGAGGACTTGTCTGGGACTTTTGTTGAATCCGGTATATTCGATGGCAATGACCTGTCTGACCGGGTCTACAAAGCATTCGCCCGGTGACTCCGGAACAAGCTGCGCCGGGTGGCAGCCGAGCAAATAAATTTCTCCTTGAAAGGGATACTCGTACGTAAGCACGTTCACCCGGACATTAGCGCCCGGTTTTGCGCCAGGTTGAAAGGAAGAAAGAAGGCAAATTTTTTCATTGATCGACTCTTTTCCCCCATCCCAGTCAATCTCGGGAAGCCTCGGACGATGGTGGTCGAAAATATCATTTAAACGACCACTGATCTGATCGGCCGCGAAATAAGCTTCGGGCCACTGATTTATTTCTCCGGCCGACTTCCTGCGGATTTTATCAAATAAAGTCGCTGAATCATAGCCGGACAATAGACTGATTTTCTGCATGTCAGGATATTTTACGAATTAAATGTTCCATTTTCCAGGATCTCCCGCTTAAAAAAACGATGCCAGTTCAAGCTCACCACCTGAGGCTTGTAATCCGAAACGTAGGAAAAAAAATAGATGGGCCTGGTTACGGAGAAAAATGGGTAGCCAAGAGAAATCAGGCAACGTTGGGGACAGCGACCGTATCCATCCAAAAATAGCACAGGTGCGAAAAATGCTGGGCCCAGGAATTCATGTCCGTAGACTTCACAACATAGGCATTGGCCCGCTGCCGATAGCATTCGCTGATGTCGTCCGCTGCATTGGAGTGGCTGATGATGATGATCGGCACCGCCGGACGTTTAATATTCAGTAACAATGTTTTAATGGCGTCGAGCAAATTCAGGCCATTCTCCCGGGCCGGCAAATACAGGTCCAGTAAGATCAGCTGCGGTGCCGACTCAGGCTGCATGAATTTTTCAGACAGATATTGCAAAGTATTCTCCTCATCGTGAATGCCCGTAACATGAATATTTGGAGATGTAGCCGTCAAAGCCATTGACATCAGCCATTTTTCGTCCTCATTGTCTTCAATCAGCAGAACGTTGGTCTTCCGTTTGCGTTTGATCTCGGCGAGTTCTTTGGGAAAAGTATAATTGTTTAAAAAGCAGGTATTGAGTGCCTCGGCGATCTGAATATAACCCTGGGTATAGACCGGCTTCGTAATGTATGCATTTATGCCACGAATGTAGGCGGTCTTAATCTGCTCGGAGTGTGAACCGGTAGAAAGCATAACCACCGGAATATGCGAAATCTCCTTATCGGCGCGGATCATTGAAACCGTTTCCAGCCCGTGGATTTTAGGCATATTCATGTCGAGCAAAATCAGCTTGGGGCCGTCAGCATATTCCGGATCGGTCACGTTATCCAATAGTTCGACTGCATCGGCACATTCGACGATCCGGACATTGACCATAACGGCCTGGAGTGCCTCTCGGATGAACATCCTGTCGTCTTCGTCATCATCAGCAATAAAAATCGTAGTGATATCTATCATATAGTCTCCTCGTTGGATCAAGATCGCGGCGCCGGGTGCAAATGTTGTTAAAAAAATCCGGTTCTGGAACGAAAATAGTAGATATCCGGGTCAGGAATGCAGATACTATTACGAAGCTGATGGCAAAAAATAAAATGTCTCCTGAACCGACTGTGAACAGTTTGGTTAACTACCTCCGGGCGCGTCTGGAAACCATACTGATCGATTGGCGGATACAGTGTGAGGCCGATCCGAAAATGACCAGCAAAAGTAGTTTTTCACGCGAAGAGTTCAATGACCAGATGCCGCTGCTCATCGACCTGCTATTTCGACGGCTGGCAGGCGAACCGGTACCCACCGACGCGATGGTCGTAGCCAGCGAGCACGGACTTCACCGCTGGCAATCCGGTTATGCACTTCCGGAGCTCATTATGGAAACCGAGCACCTTTTCAATATTATTATAAAGGAAATTGAGACGTTCATCGAAAAAAACGACCAGTTGGACGCAAAGGTCCTGCAATTCATTTATCAGCAGGTATATGAAATTTACGGGCAAGCCAACCGGGGCAGCGTTTTATCCTACCACCAACTGATGCAGAATGACGCAGCGGAACGTGCGAACAGCCTTGAATTTGCATTGAACCAACTTCAGCAACTCGGCCAGCAGAGAGGTGACCATCTCCGGCAAAGCTCGCACGACATCCGTGCCAGCTTCAGTATATTAATGGTCGCCTCCAAATTGCTTGAAATGCCCGCGAACGAAAAAGAGCGTGTAGAACTGATCGCCATGCTCAACCGGAACCTGTCCACAATTCGCGAAATGCTGCTGCAGCTTACCGATTACGCCCGGATCGAATCGGGACAGGACACACTTGATATTAAAAAATTCGATGTCGCGGCACTCGTCCGGGACACGATACAGACCGCAAAGCCGCTCGCGGAGCAATACGGTCTGGAGTTACAGGGCAGCGGCCCCGAAATCATGGAAGTGGAAAGCGACCGTGTCAAAGTGCAGCGCATATTGACAAACCTTCTTCACAATGCGCTCAAATACACCCGCAAAGGTGGCATTTATATCACATGGGGGCCGGATAATGCATTAAGATGGACACTTAGTATCCAGGATACCGGCCCTGGTTTTTCCAAGAACAGCCCGGCGGCCTTACTCGCCGAACAATTGAAGCCCGCCGTATCGACGACCGCAAGCCACCAGGATACGCCCCTTTTTCAGGAGCTGCCAAATACAAGATCTGAGGCTCTTAAAGAGAGCGAAGGTTTGGGTTTATTTATAGTTAAAAGGCTTTGCGAACTAATGAAAGCGTCGATGGATATCGAAAGCGGGCCGGAAAAGGGAACGTTGGTCCGGATCCGTTTTCTAACCCGGCAGGTTCCGGAGAAGAACTGATACCAAGTTTTTATACCAATCAAAAAAAGTGCGGCAATGCAGCGGAAAGATCGATCTCTCTGCTGCATTGCCGCAACTACATGCAGATCGTCGCTGATCCGCATTTTATCTGTTTCGTCTCAACCATGCGACGACCAGCGTCACTACGGCGATACTTACAACTGCTTTTTTAGCAAAGCCGAGTGCATTATGCTTCAATTCTGAGCGACCGCCAAGCTCCGAGAACAGGTCCGGAACGTGGCCCGATTTGAGGTCATCCGCGATACCCTCGAACATCTGGATACGATCGGCCAGAAGCAGCGCGAGCCAGTGTGGTATCTGAGACTCACTGTACCTGAATGCAAACCGGCGGATCTGTCCGCTTAGTCCGGACGGCGGGTTAGGTGTCCCAAAAACGGCCGACAGGTTCGGGCGCTCGTTGGAATGCAGGATCTCCACGGTTTCGGGCTGTTGAGCAGGCCTTTCCCAGATCATTCCTTTGTTATCATTCTCAGTCCGGTGCTTCATCGGATAAGCTGGTACATCCAGTGGATTCTGGTCTATCCCCCAGCCATTGATATGGCTGTAATCTTGTTGTGTCTTTTTCATGATCGTTATTTTCTGGCTGATGGCGGGATCAGGATAGTTTTGATACAGTTGTCTAGCTTGGCTGAAAAAATGTGGTATGCGTCTGAAACTTCTTCCAGCGGCACGCGGTGGGTCACGATTCCTTTCGGGTTGATGCGGCCAGCCTGCACATGTTCGATCAGCCTGGGCAGAAGTCTTTTCACCGATGCCTGGTTGGCCCTGATCGTAATCCCTTTGTTGACTACATTACCAATCGGGATAATATTTCCGGTAGGCCCGTACACGCCCACGATGGATACTACACCACCCTTTTTCACTGCATTGATCGCCCAGTGCAATGCCGTCGCGGCCCCGGCCTGCAACATCAGTTTCCGTCCGGTAATGGTATGAAACGCACTTCCCGCAGCCTCGCAGCCCACGGCATCAATACACACGTCGGCCCCAATCCAGTCGGTCGTCTTTTTGATAAATTGAACCGGGTCTTCCAGTGACCTGAAATTATAAGCCTCGCATTGCGCATATTGTTTCACAAACTCGAGACGGTATTCAATGTGATCGATCACGATGACGCGCCCCGCACCGAAAAGCCAGGCGCATTTGGCCGCCATAATGCCGATTGGCCCGGCCCCGAAAACCACCACCGTATCGCCTGGTTTTATACCAGCCATTTCAGCTGCCTGATAACCGGTGGGTACAACGTCTGTCAGCAGCACGGCATCATCATGATCCATATCTGCCGGGATCACCATGGGGCCAATGTCGGCGTACGGAACACGCACGTACTCGGCCTGTCCGCCGTCGAACCCGCCGGCAGTATGCGAGTACCCGAAGATCCCGCCCACGGCTGTTGCCTGCGGGTTCGACTCGTGGCAGTTTCCATAAAGCTCCTGCTCGCAAAACACACATTTGCCGCATGAAATATTGAATGGCACAAGTACATTGTCGCCGACTTTCAGGTTTCTCACATCCGATCCCACTTCTTCTACCACGCCGATAAACTCATGCCCGAACGTAGTCCCGATCCGGGTATCCGGTACCAGGCCGTGATAAAGGTGAAGATCCGACCCGCAGATACACGAACGGGTAACCCGAACAATCGCATCGCCCGAATGTTCGATTTGCGGCATCGGTTTGTCGCGGTCAGCGCGGATCCGGTATGGCCCGCGGTAATTCATTGCTAGCATATTTTTACTTTTTAGATTGTTGATGAAATGAAATTTGACGGCGGAGTTCTATAAAATCATGCCCGCGCGGAAGCATGGTTATCCGGCCTGCTCAGTTTCCAGTCGCTTTCAGTTCCGCTGGAAAAAGCTCCTTGGCCATCTCGAGATGATGTTTTAATGCGGGGATTTTAGCATCGGCCCATTTCTTAAAGTCCTGGTCCTGCCCTTTATTGGATTCTGTCTGAAATAGCCCGATCGTCTCTTCGTGAGAGGCTATCATCATATTCATGTAAAGCATGTCGAACTTCTCGCCGCTCTGGGCGGCCAGGCTATCGTACATCTGCTGCTTGGCAGTGCTCAGCTTGGTTGGGATGGTGATCTGCTTTTTACCGGCCAGTGCTTTCAGCTCGCCATTTACTTTGGTGTGATCGGTGATCATCATTTTTCCAAATTCCTTGCATTTCGGCATGGTCGCTTTTTTTGTTGCAAGCTCCCCAAGCTTTACTTCAAGCATTCCGCCGTCCGCCGCGGAAAGTACAAATGCTTTGTCCGGAGAATCACTCTCGAAACGATCTGAAAATGCCAGGACCACGGCAAGCAACAAACAGGTTATTACTAGTAAACTCGCTCTCATGAGATGGATTGGTTGAATTGAAAAATTGCAGTGATTAATAAAAACCATGCCACTAAACAGGTGCGGTTTGCGCCGTCTGAATTCCGCCCGGGAACTCAAGTAGCAGTTCCTGAAAATGCACTACGGATCGCTACTCCGGGCAATTCCCCAGTTCTGTGGAAAGAAAGCGGCGAACTCCAGGTGTTTGATCGTGGCACAGGTTTTTACAAGGGCACGACTTTCAAAAACCAGCAACCAAACCAAAAATCCTATGTTTTATCACGTTAAAGAATTACAGTTCAACGCCAGGGTTTCTAAACCCGATCCGAAATTTGCACGTCTTCTGCTGGAACAGTTCGGTGGAAGCAATGGAGAGCTGAAAGCGGCCATGCAGTATTTTGTACAGGCATTCAGTGCCAAAAACCCCTATCCGGACAAGTATGATCTGCTCATGGATATTGCCACTGAGGAATTCAGCCATCTTGAAATTGTAGGTGCCACGATCCAAATGTTATTGGGTGGTGTTAATGGGGAATTGAAGAATGCCTCGGAAGAATCGGAGATCATGAAATTGCTGGATGGTACTGCGGCAAAAGAAGATTTTATTCATGAGGCCATCATCAATCCGCACTTTGGGGTACTTACCGGAGGAAGCCCTCATTTAACGGATAGTAACGGGATTCCCTGGACAGCCGCTTACGTGAATGCAAACGGCGACCTGACGGTCGATCTCCGCTCGAACATTGCAGCGGAATCTCGGGCAAAAATCGTTTACGAGTACCTGATGAAATTCACCGATGACCCATCCGTGAAGGAAACGCTCCGCTTCCTGATGACCCGCGAAATTGCGCATTATCAGATGTTTGAAGCTGCATTGGCAACCATTCAGCCTAATTTCCCTCCTGGCATCCTGCAAGGCGACCCACGTTTCAGCAACCTGTATTACAACATGTCCAGCGGAATGGAGGCGCGCGGCCCATGGAACCAGGGTGTCAGCACACAGCTGGGCGAAACATGGCAGTATATTGAAGATCCTTTGCAGCAGGTGCTGGATACGGAGGGACTCACTACCCTGACACCAACAGGAACAGACCGTACCGAAAAAACAGTAAAAGTATTAAACGAAGAACTGAGTAAGCTGCGCAGTGAGGAAATCACGAGTGCTACTGCCGAGATCGATGCGCAATGGAGCACATACGACAAATCGGGAGGGCTCATTAATGAACTTTAACCAAAACTAAGTTGGACTTAACAAACCATCAGGCGGATCGGGTGAAAATCGTTTTCTATACCGATCCGCTCTGTTGCTGGAGTTGGGCGCTTCTGCCCCACTGGCAACGTTTTATCGAACAGTACAAAGACCAGATCACCTACTCCTATTGCCTGGGCGGGATGATCCCCGACTGGACAAAATACAACGATCCGTTTAACTCCGTGAGCAGGCCTGCCCAAATGGGCCCGATCTGGATGGAAGCGCAGCACCGGACCGGTGCAGAGATCAATGACATTATCTGGAGCCGGGAAGAGCCGCCCGCCTCCTCCTATCCGGCTTCGATCGCCATAAAAACCGCAGGCTTGCAGAGTTTTGAAGCATCGGAATATTACCTGCACGCCGTTTGGAAAGCGGTGATGGTGGACTCGCTGAACATTTCAAAAAAGGAGATCCTGCTGGAAGTCGCCCGCAGCACCAGTAACGCCCACCCCGAAATTTTTGATTACGACCGGTTTGTGAAAGATTACGACGATCCTCTAAGCCGCGATGCATTTCGAAGCGACCTTCGACAGGTGGCCTACGCGCAGATCGGCCGGTTTCCGACAATAACCTTAACTAAATCGGGCAAAGGGTTGATCATGACAGGCTTCCGGCCCTACAACGCGCTGGTGGATGCATTCAACCAGTTACACGTATCGTTCCAGCACCCGGTGAAATCTGGCACAAAAATTACTGAAGATCGCTCCCGGACACCCATATCAACAAATTGAACAAGCTTTAAGAATAATAAGACAATGGAAAGACGCATTGAAAACGAACTGCTGGAATCGCCAAGTGGCCAGAAGGTAAAAACATTGCCTGGCAGGCCCTACCCGCTCGGTGCAACCTGGGATGGCAAAGGGATCAATTTTGCCGTTTTTTCCGAAAATGCGGATGGCATAGAACTCTGCCTTTTTCAACCGGAAAATGAGGCGGAGGAATTCATGAAAATAAAGATTGAAGAGGTAACCCATCATATCTGGCATGTGTACATTCCGGGACTTGAACCCGGCCAGTTATATGGCTACCGGGCGTTCGGACCCCATGATCCTGAGAACGGCCACCGTTTTAATCACAACAAATTATTGCTCGACCCATATTGTAAGGCCATTAATGGCAGTATCAAATGGGACAATTCTGTTTTTGGCTATGAGTTCGGCGATCCTGAAGAGGATCTGAGTTACAACGAGGGGGATAGTGCGGGTTTTATGCCTAAAGCGGTGGTGATTGACCCCGGCTTCGACTGGCAGGGCGATACGCGACTGGAAATACCTTATCACAACACTGTCATTTACGAAGTACATGTAAAAGGTTTTACCATGATGCGGGAGGAAATTCCCGAGGAGATCCGCGGAACCTATGCCGGTATCGCCCACCCAGCTTCCATTCAGTACCTCAAAGATCTGGGCGTCACATCTGTGGAACTGATGCCTGTACACCATTTCATAGAAGACCAGCACCTGCTCGAAAAGGGACTTACCAATTATTGGGGTTATAATACATTGGGCTTCTTTGCACCCGACAACCGTTACAGCAGCAACAGGGAGCCGGGCGGACAGGTCAGGGAGTTCAAGGAAATGGTTCGCGAGCTGCACAAAGCTGGCATTGAAGTAATCCTGGATGTGGTTTATAACCATACCGCGGAAGGCAATCACATGGGGCCCACATTGTCGTTCAAGGGACTGGACAATGCCGCCTACTACCGGCTGATGAAAGACGACATGCGGCATTACATGGATTACACCGGAACCGGGAATACATTGAATGTCCAGCTTCCCAATGTACTGGCGCTCATCATGGACAGCCTCCGGTACTGGGTGACCGAAATGCACGTGGATGGTTTCCGGTTTGACCTGGCGGCGGCGCTGGCCCGCACCTTGCACGAAACGGACAGTCTGAGCTCATTTTTTAATATTATACATCAGGACCCTGTCATTTCGCAGGTGAAGCTTATCGCCGAGCCGTGGGATATCGGGGAAGAAGGTTATATGGTTGGCAAGTTCCCCACTGGCTGGGCAGAATGGAACGGCATTTACCGCGATCAGGTCCGTGACTTCTGGCGGGGCTCCGACATTGCAATGACGGCATTTGCCCATCGTTTTACCGGCAGTCCCGACTTGTACCAAAGCGATTACCGGAGACCGACTGCGAGTATCAACTTTATCACCGCCCATGATGGCTATACCCTGAACGATCTGGTAAGCTATCATGAAAAACACAACGAGGCCAATGGCGAGGACAACAACGATGGCGACGACAGCAACCATTCGTGGAACTGCGGCGTAGAAGGCCCGACGGATGATACCCAGATTAATGCACTGAGAGCCAGGCAGAAAAGAAACCTTTTGACGACCATGTTCCTTTCACAGGGTGTTCCCATGCTGGTTGCCGGCGACGAGTTCGGCAGAACCCAGAATGGCAATAACAATGCCTATTGTCAGGACAACGAGATCTCCTGGCTGGATTGGAAAGCGGCGGATCAGCAGCTATTGGAATTTACCAAATCGCTCATCCGGTTTTGTGAAGAACACCCCACTTTCCGCCGTCGTCGCTGGTTCCAGGACCTGCCTGTCATCGGTTCGGATGTAAAAGACATCATGTGGTTCCGGCCGGACGGGCATCAGATTCCCGATCAGCAGTGGGACGACGACATTGCCCGCTCCTTCGGCGTCTTTCTCAACGGGCAAGGTATCCGGTGTGTGGATTCTGACGGCAACAGACTTCAGGACGATCACTTCTACATTATTTTTCACACGGGGGACGAGCCGCTCGATTTTGAGCTGCCCAATGAAGAATGCGGTGACGAATGGCACATTGTGATCAATACTGCGGAAAATTTTATTGGAGAAAACGAATACACGGTCGCTTCCGGTGATACGCTGAATGTAATGGGGCATGCTGTGGTTGCACTCAGATGTCCTGGTAAACGATGAAAAAAGAAGAAATTATACCCGGAGACTGGAATCGGATCCTTTTCGGACAAGCGCCGCCGATTTTTTTAGTAGAAGTGCTGATCCGCACATTCATCATTTACCTCATCCTACTGGTAATCGTGAGGTTAATGGGCAAACGAATGGGCGGTCAGCTTACCATTTCCGAGCTGGCCGTAATGATCACCCTTGGTGCGATCGTTTCTCCCGGTATGCAAATGCCCCAAACGGGTTTGCTGCTGGGAATAATGATCCTCGTTTGTGCGCTGATTTTCCAGCGTGGCTTAACCCTGGCTGAGTACAAGAGTGCAAAGTTCGAGGACATAAGTCAGGGAAGTGCGAGCATTCTGGTGAAAGACGGTGTCATGGAAGTAGACACGATGCGTAAGACCAAAATATCCAGGCAGCAGTTGTTTTCGGCTCTTCGCGGGAAGGAAATATTCAACCTCGGCGAAATTGACCGGGTTTATCTGGAAGCATGCGGCATTTTTACGATTTGTAAGAAAAAGCAGCCAGCGCCCGGCCTGATCCTTTTTCCACCGGACGACAGGGAAATTAATTCCTTTTCGCAGGAGGTCAGCGAGGGCAAGAAGGTATGCCTGAATTGCGGAAAAACGCTACCCGAGGAGTATGCCTCGGGCCAATGTCCGGTTTGCGATTCCAATCATTGGGAACAGGCCAGTATGTCGGTTTCGACTGAATCCAATCAAATAATCAGCCAAAAATGAAACCTGAAGATATTCAATTCAACGACTGGCAGCGCATATTCGTAGGCGAAGTCCCGGGTGCATTTTACTGGGAAGTTATTCTGAGAATAACCGTGATCTATGCCATTCTGATGATCTCGATGAGGTTAATGGGTAAACGGATGGCTTCGCAGCTCAGCCGGAACGAAATGATCGCCATGGTTTCACTGGCAGCGGCCATTGGTATTCCATTACAGGCCCCCGACCGCGGGATCCTTCCGGCATTTATCATTGCCGCAGTTGTGACCCTGATCCAGCAACTGACCGCCTGGCTGGCTACGCGGAGCCAGAAGCTCGAGTCGCTCACCCAGGGTAACATTTCCGTACTTGTATCCGACCACCATTTGAATTTGAAAAACATGAAAACGGCAGGGATTACCAGGGAGCGCGTTTTTGCTCAGCTTCGCAGTAACGATGTCCTGCATTTGGGGGAAGTAAAGCGGCTGTATTTTGAGGCGGGAGGCAATTTCGCCATCATCCGCGACACGGACGTATCACCCGGATTGGGCGTATTGCCGGATATGGATACGGAGTTCCAGGACCAGACCTACAAGCACGAGCCGGTAAAGGTGTGCGGTATATGCGGCTATAATCCAGCTGGCGCGGCGCGCGATCGGCCTTGCAGCAACTGCGGAAGTGACCGGTGGTCGCCGGCGGTATCTTTGCAATGATATACCCGGGATCATTCACCTTGGTATGATTTTAGTTTTTGGTACCGACTAAAAAAATATTTGCTATATATGGAAACCAATCAAAACACACGCGACGGACGAAATCAAAGTCTCTGGCAAAAAAATACGACACCCACGGCGGATCAAACGCCATTTAACCCATCCAAAACGTATGATGTACTGGTAGTCGGAGCGGGCATTACCGGCCTGACTACTGCTTTATTATTACAAAAGGCGGGTTTGCAATGCGTTGTTGCGGATGCCCATAACCTCGGGTACGGGACCACCGGAGGTACTACTGCCCACATCAATACCTTTGCGGACACGACTTATGCCGAAGTGGAAAGCGCATTCAGTAAAGATGCCGCCAGGCAGTTTGCCGAGTCCATTGCCGAATCCGTGGAGCTGATCCACGAGCTGGTTGAAACCTACCAGATCGACTGCGATTTTGAATGGAAGAATGGTTATGTGTATTCACAAAACGAGCAGGAAACCAAGGAGCTCGACGACATTCTCGACAGCTCCATCCGGGCCGGGGTTGAAGTGCGCGTTACCAACCAGGTTCCTGTAACCGTTGAGTATCAGAAGGCGATTGTCTTTGACCGTCAGGCGCAGTTTCATCCATTAAAATACATCCTTGGCTTGCAAAGCCAGTTTAGCAACCTTGGGGGCGTCGTGCTGGAAGATACGTTCATTCAGGATGTAAAAACCGAAGAAGGAGTTCATATCGCCTCGGCAGGTTCGGCACAGATCAGGACGAAAGCGATTGTATACGCTACCCATATCCCGCCGGGTGGGATCAACGTGCTGCATTTCCGGAATGCGCCTTACCGCAGCTACGTCATCGCAGCTACCTTGACTTACGACGCCTATCCCGACGGCCTGGTTTATGATATGCAGGAACCTTACCATTATTTCAGGACGCATGTCATCGATGGACAAAAATACCTGGTGGCTGGCGGCCATGATCATAAGACAGGCCATGGCGATCCCCAGCAGTCTTTCGAAGATCTGATCAGTTTTACAAAACAATGTTATCCGGTCAAAGAGGTAGTCACCCAATGGTCGGCACAATACTACGTTCCGGCAGACGGCCTGCCTTACATCGGCAAATTGCCGGGTGCCCCGGACGGCATTTATACAGCAACCGGCTTCAACGGCAATGGGATGATCCTCGGAACCGTATCCGCAATGGTGCTGAGCGACCTGATCCTGCAGGGTGAAAGTGAGTACAAGTCGCTTTACGATCCGGCACGCATTAAACCGATTGCCGGTTTTACCGAAATAATTAAAGAAAATGCAGATGTCGTCGCGCGTTTCGTAGGCGACCGTCTCGGCCTGGAAGAGATCGAATCCGTTTCTCAACTGCCTGAGGACTCCGGTGAGATTGTGGAATACGATGGTCAGAAGCTCGCGATTTATAAAGATCCGCATGGAAACATCCAGGCCCTCGATCCGGTGTGTACGCATGCCAAATGCATTGTCCATTGGAACAACTCGGAGAAAAGCTGGGATTGCCCGTGTCATGGCGCACGTTTTGATACCGATGGAACGGTACTGACCGGCCCTGCGCGGGAAAACCTGACGCGTATCGAAGCGAACATTCCTACTAACCAGTAAATGACGCGCATTTCAGATGTAGGGTAGGGTTTAAAGGAGGTTGCGGTTGGTACGGTTTTTTAAATTAATACAACAAAAAATCAACGAACACTTTAAACCTAAAATCTATGAAAACTGCTAAAAGCAAAACCACTGCAAAAAAACAAATAACAGAACAAGACGGTGACAAATTAAAAGAGTTACTGGTGGATGGACTAAAAGACATTTACTGGGCTGAAAAGAACCTGGCGAAAGCTTTGGTAAAAATGTCAAAAAGTGCGACTTCGGAAGAGTTGAAATCGGCATTCGAATTGCATACCACTCAAACTGAGCAACATGCTGCCACTGTAGAGCAGGTGTTTGAGATTATCGGTGAAAAAGCACAGGCAAAAAAATGTGCTGCAATGGAAGGTTTGATTGAAGAAGCGAACGAGATCATCGAAAGTACAGATAAAGGAACGATGGTCCGTGACTGCGGCCTTATTATGGCTGCCCAGAAAGTGGAGCATTATGAAATTGCTTCTTACGGTACATTAAGAAACATTGCGAGAACGCTGGGATATGAAGATGTAGCCGGACTGTTGCAGCAAACACTGGATCAGGAAGGAGAAACGGATCACCTGCTTACCGAACTCGCCGAATCATATGTCAATGAACAGGCGAGTGTAGAGTAATTTCAATCGATACCCACAAGAAAAAAGCTGGCTACATACTAGTCAGCTTTTTTCTTGTGGGTAAGTTGTTATTTGCCAGTTTCAGAATGCGGGGCGTCGACTGGCTTGGACTCGGGCGACCCTTTTTGTCTCAAAAAAATTGTGAGGAGTACAATGCTGGCGATCGACAAAAATTCGCTCTGCCAGTTCTGAAAGGTTTCAAACCAGAAATTGGCCTGAGTTAAATAGTTTGCCACAGTATCTTTTCCTTTGCCTTCGAGCAAATTCTGCTCGTTATGGTCGGTCCAGCTGCCGTACAAGTGCAGCCCCCAGCTGATCAGGAATAAAATAGCGAAAGCGATAAAAAGCGAATTTTCATACAGTTTCAATACCAAACCTCCCTTTCTGACCGGCCATGGGGCATCCGGACCGGCAACCGGCTCCCTGTCCACATCCTCCGGCTCGTCGAGCGATTTCGATTCTGCCGATCCTTTCTGCCGCAAGCCCACCGTCAATACCACATATAAAGCCATCTGAAGAAACTCACTTTCAAAATTCTCAAAGGTCGCAGAAATGAAATGTCCACTGGAGAAGTAACTCAGCATGCCGATTGCAGGCGCTCCATTTTGCTGAAGTTCTGCATTATGCTCATGCCAGCCCGTGAATATCTGTCCAACAAGTGCCACAACAAACAAGGTGAGAGCCACCAGTCCCAGCCCGTTTCTGTAGAAAAAAGAATGAGATTTCGACGACGAGGTCATAGTTAGCGATTTAAATGGGGAAGTACCTTCTCTCCAAACATAGTAATAAAATTGGATTGGTTTAGATTTACATTGTGAAGGTAAAGCTCCGAAACGCCGGCTTCAATATCCCTGGACAGCCATTCCACATGCTGCTCGGTACTGTCGGAAATCCTCACACCCGACTGCATATCCTCCGGCCTCACCAGCGCCCCTGCCGCATCGAACCCGACTGGGGAACGGATATCAGAAAGAAGCGATGACGCGAACACGTTGTTTCTCCATTGCTGGTGCGCACCTTCGGTAGCTTGTGCCAGGGACGTGTCATAAGATAATTGAACTTTAAGGTAAACAGGCTTGCCTTCCCCGCCTCCTGCCCTGAACGCGTCGATCATTCTTTTCAGCTCATCCGGCGGCCGGGATGTGGTGATCATCGCGTCGGCCCAGCTACCAACCCACCGGGCGGTTTGCTCGGTAAGTGCAGCGCCGACAATGGCTGGCATGTAATCAGGCCGTGTATATAATTTGGCGTCATACACCTGCACCATCCCGTCGTGTGTCACAGATTCACCAGCCCATAGTGCGCGCATGATATCGACACATTCTTTAAGCCGCTGGTTCCGTTCTTTCTTTGCCGGCCACCTTTCTGCCGTAATGTGCTCATTCAGAAATTGTCCGCTCCCCACTGCGATCCAGAACCTGTGCGGGAACATTTCGCAGAGCGTAGCCACTGCCTGTGCAATAATAGCAGGGTGATAGCGCTGGCCGGGTGCATTTACAATGCCATAATGCATATCCGTTGCCTGCATGGCTGCCCCGAGCCAGCTCCATGCAAAGCCGCTTTCACCCTGCGTTTCGCCCCATGGGAAAAAATGGTCCGAGCTGAGCGCATTTGTGAAGCCGCTCTGCTGGGCCTGTTTCACAAATGTGGTAAGCTCACTGGGTTTAAACTGCTCGTGAGAAGCATGATAACCTACTTTAATCTTGGTCATACCTTTTTTGTTTCAATATGTTAATAATCATTTTGTCTGCCGAACTTCAGCGTAATGCAAATTTTCCTTTTTTTGCAAGGCTGGTCCCGATGGCAAAGCCCAATCCTGCCATAGCCACTACCCCCGCACCGAGAGCGATCCTTTCGGGCATTCCGGGCGTTTTTGGCGGTAATGAGACAACTCCATATTCATTGGTAACCGCTGGATCTGGCACATATCTGCCATGTGCAGGCATTGCCAGCCGCTCAAACTCGTCGGCCAGCCGCATCAAATCCTGCCGCATTTCCGGTCCCCGCATAGGTTTTCCATGACCCGTCGCAACCACCTCCGGCTGCAGGTCAGCCAGGGTTTCCACAGAGGTTTTGGCAAGTTGCCAGTCGCAGGTAAAATATCGGGGCGGGCCCGACAGGATCTTTGTTTGTGTGAGTGTCGAGAAGGCCGATTCCTGCTTGGTAGTGACGAATGCGTCACCCGCGATCAGCACTCTGTCTTCTTCCCGCCACAAGCTGATATGCCCGGGCGCGTGGCCGGGCGTGTGAATGTAACGCCACTCCGGAAGTACCGGAAGTTCCTGGTTGAACGGAAGTGATTTTACCGTTCCGCTCACGTCGATGGGATCGCGAGGGTAAAAATCCGCCAGGGCAGTCATTAACCCACCACCCGCAGAAGAGTCAGCGGGCGGGTATGCCGACTTCCCCGTGAGATAGGGTAGTTCGAGATGATGTGCGTAAACCGGCACATCCCAGTCCAGCAGGAGTTGTTCCAGAGAACCTCTGTGGTCGAAATGTCCGTGAGTGAGCACGATTCCCAGAGGGGGAACACCATCGCCAAATAGTTGGCCTGCTACGTTTTTTATCTTTTTATAAGCACTTTTAAGGCCTGTATCCACGAGGACCCAGCCTTCGGCTGTTGAAATAAAGTAAACATTTACCATAACGTCCTTCATTCCCCAGATACCCTCCGCTACCTGAAAATAGCTTTCCTGCCTGACTTCAATCGATTCTTTCATTTTCCGGATTGGTTAGTTTAAATGAATGACCGCGTGATCTACAAAATTGTGCCACTGAAATCAGGGTTGTAAAAATGGAGGTATTCGTTGCGGGATTCCGCCGGCATTCGTTTTATAAATGCCAGTTTTCCCCGATCTTAGCTTAATCGTGCATAGAAATGATACACGATTCCCTGGCACAATACGCGATGAAAAAAGGGTAGGCTGAACAGCTGAATGCCTTTTCCTTATTTGCAAATTTCGAATTTGATTAAAATACATCTGGTTTATGAACGAAGACAGTAAAACGACCATTAACGCCGGTCGCCGTGATTTTATAAAAGAGTCGGCTACACTTGTGGGTGGTGCCCTGATCGGCACCGCTTTCGCCGGAAAAGCGAATGCCTGGACCCTGAGCAGCGACCCGATCAAAATAGCGCTGATCGGCTGTGGAAGCCGTGGCGCCGGAGCTGCCTTAAATGCACTGAGCGCCAACGCCAATGCCGTATTGGTGGCTATGGCCGATGTGTTCAAGGACAAGCTGGACGAAACTTACGCGACGCTGATGAAAGTGGGACGGGTAAAAGACTTCGTAAAAGTACCTGAGAATCAAAAATTCGTCGGCTTTGACGCTTACGAAAAAGCCATTGCCTGCGCCGATGTGGTTCTTCTCGTAACTCCTGCGGCTTTCAGGCCGTTACATTTCTCTGCCGCAGTGAAGGCTGGAAAACATGTGTTTATGGAAAAACCACTTGCTTCCGATGCACCGGGAATCCGGCAGGTACTTGAAACGGGCAAGGAAGCTACACGTAAAAACCTGAAAGTGGTGGTAGGTCTGCAGAACCGGTACGACCCGGGCTATCAGGAAATGGTTAAGAAAATTCAGGAGGGAGCGATCGGCAGGGTCATTTCGGCTACCGATTATTACCTGATCGGGCCGGTAAAGAATATTCCACGCGTCGCCGGGCAGTCGGAAATGGAGTATCAGCTGCGTAACTGGCGCCATTTCAACTGGCTTTGGGCGGGATCACCCGCCGGCTTGCAGATCCACAATACGGATATAGTCAACTGGGTAAAAGGAGGTTATCCGATACGTGCGCAGGGAATGGGCGGCCGGTCTTCATTGAGCGGCCCCGACAGCGGCGATATCTTCGACCATTTTTATATTGAATACGAATACGCTGACGGGACCAAACTAAACAGCCAGATCCGCCACATCAGCGGTACCTGGAACAAAGGCGGGGCGACGTTTCAGGGAGCCGACGGTACCGCAAGCCTTCAGGCCGGAATTAAGAATGCCAAAGGAGAGCAGATATGGAGAAACCCGAACAAGGATGCAGCAAGTGCATACCAGATCGAACATAATGTACTGTTTGATGCGATCCGGAATAATACGCCATTAAATGACACCGAATGGGGCGCCAAAAGTACGATGACCACCATTCTGGGACGTATGGCTGTTCACTCGGGTAAAATGGTGGAATGGGACGAAGCTCTCAATTCCGACCTCACGCTGCTGCCCAGCAGATTTGCCTGGGACGCCGAGCCGCCGGTAAAACCCGATAAAGACGGTAATTATCCGGTTCCGATTCCCGGCCTGTCGCAAGTCGTGTGACCGGCCATGAAAAGCACCTAGCCCTCATCTAAATTCTTCTTTTTTTCTGCGGCTGGTAATCAAACTAAACCGACCATCCCTGGGTGGTCGGTTTAGTTGATTACCAGCTTTTTGTAGACTCTCATATTTGCTCCCTTGATTTCTGCGCTGTAAATACCCGAGGCCACGTGCTCAGGGATGGTAATGAGCTGGGATGCCGATCCGCCGGGATGGAGCACTTTTTTCGTGTAAATGACCTGGCCAGAGGTATTGATCAGCTTCAGATCGTATTGACCTTTGGCCAAGTTCAGCAATTCAAGATTTACTTCTTTGCCGGTTACAGGGTTGGGATAAAGATTACTTTCGCTACCCGCTTCACCTAAGCTGACCCGCACGATTCTGGTAAACGAAAAAGTCGCATCCAGGTCCAGCACCTTTAATCTGTAATAATTATGACCAGAAAAAGGTACTTCGTCGGTAAAACCATAATTTATTGTCCCGTCTCCGCCAGTCGCCATTACCTCGCCGATCTTGGAAAAGCTTTTCGCATCCGCACTTCTTTCAACCTCATATTTCAAAGTATTTTCTTCTGTAATGATCTTCCATGTCAAAGCGACGGAATGTTCTCTTTGATAAGCTTTAAATTCACTAAACACGACCGGAAGCGATGTGTTGAGCAATAGTACCGTGGCATCTCCGGCGGTTGGCGAAGCCGGGTCGTCGGTGGGTACGTCTGCAAAATTGTTACCCTTCACCGTTCCCTGATTACTGATCGAAACGGCATTGTCGGGGACCAGCGGGTTATTGATGGTCACGTCGTAGTAAATCACGATGCTGTCGCCGGGATGTATCGTGCCGACATTGAACGGGCCCTGCGCGAAGCAGGTATTGGCGGCGAACATGGCAAATGCAATGGCCGGAATTCTATTGAGCATAGATGTATATTTCATAATCGGTTCAATTCATGTTTAACTAATGCGCACAAAGTTTGCTGCTAATCGCCAAAACGGGCTAAGGGTTCGTGGGCGTCAAGGCGGTACCGCCGGCCGGACCGGTAGCACTGGAGGATAAGCTTACTGCCAGCGTCGAAGCCGTTGCTGGCGGATTATTGCCATTGTTATTCCAGGTAGCCACCGCATCGTCTTCAAGACCGGACCCGCCATCAACGAAGCCTTGTAAAAACATAAGCGGATTGGTAGTGCCGTCCAAATCAGAGACACGCAAGCGTATTACGTTCGGCGCACCTCCGGCAAGAATGTTGTTGCTGATAATGTTGGCGTATACCAGCGGACTCGTTTCGTCCGATCCCGATGAACCCGCAATGATGTTGATGGCCGCCAGTGCGGTGGGGTCGGCGTCGATTGTATTGCTTGCCAGTGTAATATCTATTCTTGCTGTTTGAAAACGCGCCTGCATGTCAATCGGCGAGCTGTTATTCGCGTCGCCCATCGTAATATTGTTGCTCTTTACTTCAATGATCAGATGGGAGGTTTCCTGCGCGACAGCGCGCACCCCACTGCCGCCGCCGTTAATCCCGTTGGCTGTAATGGCAGGATTATTGTTGACCCTTCCCATCACATTCGCATCCAGAAACGACGTGATATTGACCGTAGATCCGCCGCGGCTCCGGAGAACCGGATTGTTTAAGATGTTGAAGTTGACCTCCGCCATATCATTTCCATTGATGTCAATGCCGGCGCCGATGTCGTCGAAACTGTTGATGTTACAGTTCGTAATATCGATGTTAAGTTCCGAGTCGTCCTCGGCGATCGCCTGGATACCCTGAGTCCTGAGCCGATGAAACGAGCTGTTTTTAATTTTTACATTACTCACAGGAATTCCGGCTGCATTGCTGAAACTCCTGAACTGAAACCCGCCTTCCCCATGTTCATTGGCTGCTCCCCCTGATGATACCGTTTGCGTATCACTGAATGTCGAACCGTCGATGGTTAAAGTAAGGTTGGCATCTGTATTCAAGATATCCAGACTATTGGTCTCTGAAAATGTGATGCTGGTGTTCGTAATGGAACAAACTCCCGATAAATTCTGCAATTCCATCCCGCTCTCGTGAGCTTCATTTCCTGCGCCATTGATCGTACAATTGTTCATGGTAAGATTGCTGACATTGAGCCCGGTAATGCCATTTTCCACCATTGTTCCACTTAGATCGATGTTATCCAGCGCGACAGTGCTGACGCTACTCAGATAAATCGCAGCATTGCAGCCGCCGATCACCAGGTCGTCACAAGCCCCTGTCCCGCCCCCGTCGGCACTGTTATTGGCACTTATCAGGTTCATATTTTTCAGATTGATATTTCCTGCGGAGATCAGTTCAATTCCCCGGGTCGAGTTGTTCTGGATCGTTCCGCCCGATCCGTCGGTCGTGCCGGTACCGGTCACCGTCAAGCCACCTGACCCGGTACCGTTCAGACTGATCCCTTTTGACGCCCCGTTGGCACTGATACTCACAAAAGTTAAGCCGCCGGCGCCGATGGTCGTTGCATTTACATTTAGTGCAGCGCCGGTAGTAGAAAAGATGGTATTGCCGGTTCCGGTTACCGACACCGTCCCACCGCCCGTGGCATTAAAACCCGCCCCGCTGGTTGTACTGATCACCAATCCGCTGGTTCCGAAGTTAATGGTACTTCCTGTGTTGTTGGTTAATGTAACTGCCGCATTACCGCCCGTGGTTAAAGATTTGGAAGGATTATTGAAATTGATTGTTCCGGCTCCGCTATTCTGTACCCTGATCCCGTTCGCAGAGGAAGTTATGTTTCCGGTCTGAAACGTGATGGTATTGGCGTCGTGGTTATCGATGTCGACAACAAAACCAGTGTTATCCGTAATGCTGCCGCTGTACGTAACCGTCGCGTTACTTGCTGTGGCACCGGATAGGTTAAACGCAGTGCCGCTTGGGTTGGTAATGGTCGTGTTGGTTCCAAAGGTGAAAGTACCCGAAGTCCCGTTCAGCAGATCGATGCCCGCATCCCCGCCATTCAGAGTGGTGGTCCCATTGAAATTGTAAATACCATCGGCATTATTGAACTGCAGGCCGGCGCCATTTGTAGCACTCAGCGTGCCACTACCAAAAGTGATGGTACCTGTAGCATGTCCCCCTTCTACCCGGACCAAATCGGCATTGTTGGTTTGAGAAATATTGCCGCTGTACGTTACAGAAACAGATCCTCCATTTACGTTGAATGCCGTTCCGCTACCCACCAGTGACCCGCCGCCGCCGATGATCGTACCGGCAATGTTGTTGAGGTGAATACCGTTAACGGCACCTGTGGAAGTAAGTCCGGAGAAATTCAGGTTGACCGTCGATGTTCCTGACGCCTGAGAAAGGCTGATGGCAGCACCTCCCGTTGCGCTGATGCCGGAAGTATTGTTTGTGACAATAATCTGCCCCGTGTTGTTTGATCCCAGCAACCCGACGCCATTGGCAGCAGTAACACCCAGCGAGCTGAAAGTAACATCACCCGAATTGTTTTGAATGGATACGCCATCCGTTCCTGCACTGACGGTCGTGATGCCGAACGTTGGAACAATCGCGGAAGAACCGGAGATCAATATCCCTTGTGCGGTGCTTCCGCTGACCGAGGTTGGGCCAAAGTTGTAAGTTCCGGCTACTGAATTGATCAAAACTCCCTGCCCGCCGCTGCTGGTGGTTGCTAAGCTTGTCAAGCCACCCGCAAGTGTCCCTGTTTGCAGGTCCAGCGCCTGCCCTGTTCCATTCAGGACTACATCCGGCGCAGACGCATTTCCGAGCGTTAGTGTTCCAAATGAACTTCCTGTGATTTTCTTGCCGGTACCGGCATTACCCGCAGTGACACCCCTGATCGTGTTACCGGTGTTGAGGGTGATGATGTTCGCATTGCTGGCAGTCAGCAAAACGTTCGTTGCATTTCCGCTGTTCATGGCCGGGAACTGGGCACTGTATGTCGCATTGGGCGTGAGCCCCGTGATCGTTTCCAGGTTTTGTGATGCATCCTGACCGATCAGTTTCTGAGTTGCGAGAAGGTTGATACTGCCCGAATACGCAGTCGCACTTTCGTATAAAAAGATTGTTTGCCCCGCCGCAGTACTTGTTACATTGGTAATGAGCTTAAATGGCGTGTTCAGCCTTCCGTCGCCATTGGAAGCTGCATTGTTATTGACAAACCAAACGACGCCGGTCACATTCAGCGTGGCGGTTGCAGTAGCCGGGGCTGAAAAACCGTTATCAATGGTGTAAGTAAAACTGTCGCTTCCCGAAAAACCGGGTGCGGGATTATAGGTAAAACTTCCGTTGGCGTTCACAGTCAGATTGCCGCCGCCGCCGGTTACCAGCGCAGCCCCGATGCCGGAAGCGTTGCCATTAACCGCAGTAATGAGCAGGCCGCCCCCGGTATCATTGGCTAAAATACCGGCAGCGCCATTCGGGGAAATCGAAACATTTCCAACCACGTCGTACGAGTCGGACATTGCAACAGGCACCCCACCTACTGAAATGGTGACGATTGCATCATTATTCGGCAGATTGCCATTGCCCGCGATGTACCTGAACTGGTCTTTGCCCACAAAACCGGCCGGTGGCGTGTAGGTAAAAGTACCGTCGGCATTCAATGCAACTGTGCCGCCGTTGTCAGAACTTCCTGAGCCTCCCGCCGCTGTCGCAGCAGGGTTAGCCGTGGGACCAAATGATACGACAGCCGGGGAAGGAATTCCGTAATCGTTGGATAACACATTGCCGCCTGATAATGGGGTATCCAATGCAACGATAAATGTTTCATCCCTGGCCATCGTCGATGTTTTAATCGAGCCGCCCACGAAGGTAGTGTTGGTCGGCGCCGGTTCGGTCAATACCACATCTGCCGCGTCGCCGGTACCCGTGTTTTTAATTGCTGTCTTATAAGTGAGCTCGTCCCCTGAATTTGCCTGCCCGACCGGGGAGGTATCCGTTTTTAATATGTATTTCAATGTAGAAGAAACCACCGCCGCAGGAGCCCCGGCGAACACAGAAACGTCATCGAGCCCAAATCCCTGCGCATTCGCGGCGACGGCATCTGTAAACACCCAGCGGAAATATATATCGGCATTGCTGGCAATATTCAGCCCGGACAAGGTTACCGTTTTGGTGATTGTAGCAGGTGTGTCGAATGTAAAAGCGGGAGAGCCTGCGGCAAAAAGTCCGGAAGAAATATTGCCGGCACTTCTGCTTGTCCATGCCGTGCCGTCTTCAGATGAAGAAAATTCGAGACTGAAACCGGAAGTGTTTACACGGTAACGCTCAACATGGAACGATATGGTCAGGGAAGTGATCGCCGCGCCGGATGCATTACGAAAATAGGCCATCACTGCATTTGGACTCGCATAACCCGGCGACGCAAGAAAGCCGGTTGCACGGTCGGTACCCGCCGTGGTTCCCCAATTGTAGCTGCCGCCTGTTGCTGGCGACCCACTGTTAGCTGCCTGAGTAACACTGGCGGTTCCTGTCGCCCAGGTAGCCGTCGCACCCCCACCGGCAACGGATACTTTCCAGTTGGCCGGTAATGCCAATCCTGATCCACCTGCATTAAAATTTTCCTTTACTTCCTGGGCAAGCGGGATTGGAGTCTGGGCCCGGAGCGGATTGGTGATTGCAAAAAATAGCAGGAAAACGGCTATTGCCTTCGAGTAGTATTTTGTCATAAGTGGTGGCCTTAAAAGGAATCGTTCCTGATAAAGGTATATTTTTCCACCTTATGTTACAATCTGAAAATTAGTCTGTAATTAAAAAAACGAATAACTTATTATTCGGTATCACATCCGTTAAATGTGGATGTTATTTAACCAGATGCCAATTCCATAACCGTCTCTTAGCCAGCGCGTACAGGAGAGAAACTTTGAGTACGCCCATCCCGTACACGATACTTCTCTGAAGGTTGATGGAAGAAGCCTCTTCAAAGTATTTGGTAGGACAGGTAATCTCCCCGATTTCGTAACCCTTCCAGAATATCTGCGCAATGATCTCATTATCAAAAACAAAATCGTCACTGCATTTGTTGAAATCAATGCTCCGGAGAACCTCCGCAGAATAAGCCCGGTAGCCGGTGTGGTATTCGGAAAGCTTCTGGTTCATCAACACGTTCTGGGTAAATGTGAGAAACCGGTTGGCTATATACTTATAAACAGGCATACCGCCATTCAATGCGCCTTTACCTAAGATCCGGGAAGCAAATACGATCGGATACAGGTCATTGCCGATGATCGATATGATCGCCGGAAGCAAAAGTGGTGTGTACTGGTAATCGGGATGCAGCATCACGATGATGTCCCCGCCCAGTTCAAGTGCCTTGTTGTAGCAGGTCTTCTGATTTCCGCCGTAGCCCTTGTTTTTTTCATGACAGATCACGTGGCGGATGCCGAGACTCCTTGCAACCGCAATGGTATCATCGGGGCTGCAATCGTCGACCAGCACAATATCGTCAACCAGATCGTCCGGAATTTCGCGAAATGTCCTTTCCAATGTCTGCGCCGCATTATAGGCCGGAAGTACGATGATCACTTTTTTGTTTCTGTACATAAGTTCAGGATAGGTTTGTGTTATAGCTCGGGCAATGCAGGTTTCCTTTGCGAAGGAGTCAGTCTGTCTTTTCTTACATATATTTTCTCCCCGTCGACCGTGGCGACGTAGCTGTAGTATTTGCTGACAAAATCACGCACTGCCGGTACTTTATCGTGCGAGTAAAGCGCAGGATCGCTGAACCAGATCGATCTGTATGTGATCTCATCCACGAAAACCACCGGCTTGCTGTGTTCCAGGTCTTTTACATATTTTTCAACATAATTTACCTGTTTCGGAGAAGGTGTAACCAGCCGGTAGATCATCACGTCGGCAGTTCCCTGGGCCGTCCCGGTTTCCAGGTGATATGCCGGTTTCCAGCCCCATACGGTCATATTTTCACCTGGCCGGATGTATTTTTTAATTTCCGTCACCGCCGCGGTTTCCTGCAAAGGCAGGCCCAGGTCGGCTGAGGCGATGCGGATGTTCTGCGTGGAGGCATAGCCGAGGGAAGAGCCGGTCTTCATGACAAAATGTGGAAGTATGCATACGGCCAGCCAACCCAGCGATGCCTTTTTGATAGTCTCTGATTCCCATTTTTGGTTACCAACCGCCGTTTTGAATAATTCGCCGGAAACAAGCCCCAGTGGAATGATCAGAAATTGGAGGTAATGCTGAAAATAGTATCCCGGCTTGATCACCGAGTAGAAAGCAAGCAGCAGGCTTGACAATGCAAAAAAGAAGAGCAGCGAGGATAATTTTGCAAGCGCACCGTTCCGGATAATTTTGGTTAAAGTCCAGAAAATAAGCACCAGGTAGCTGAACAACAGAAATATAAATTGCCCGGAATGCAGGAGAAAATCGGGAAATGCAAGCAGCTTGGTCAGTAACGTGCCGCCTCCCGAGTACTCCATGTTTCCGATGATATAAAACTTCCAGAAGTAATCAAATGCGTCGAATCGGAGCGTCAGAACGAGGACGATCAGCGGGAAAGCGATGCCGCCCGAAAGCAGGACTATAAGATCCCTGAACTTGCTGGTACTGCGCCGGAAAACGAGCAGCGCGGCAAAAACAACGATCAGCATGGCTGACGGAACGCCTTGTAATTTGGCAAAAGGTACCGTTCCGGCAGCGAATGATAGAAGAAAGAGCCAGCCTGGCTCCGGCTCGACCCGATTGTAAATGACCGAAAAAACCCAGAAGCAAAAAGCCAGTATCAGGAGTACCAGGTATTCATTATAAAGCGCCGAAAAGAATCCCTGGCTGAGCAGGTAAAACAAGGCGGTCGGTGCGAAAACAAGGAGTGCGGTTTTGCGTCCCAGCAGGTTCTCAAAGGTGAGGTAAGTAAGTAACAGAGTAAGAGTTAGTACGATAAATCCCATCACGCGGGCCGTGGTGTAATCGAATGGCATACCCAGCCACGACGGAACAATGAGCGCGTAAATGGTGAGCGGCCCCTGCGTCAGCCCATCGACGTATTTCCAGTAAACCCAATGCTTGCTGAGGCTGAGGGCCTGGGCAAGCATTTGACTTTCGTCGACTTCCAGTTCATGATTATAGGCGATGAATGGCAGCCGCATAAAAAGCAGTAATGCAAAAAAAAGCATCGCCCATTTTCGGGTCGGGACTTCCCGCAAAGATTGCCCGGATACTAAAGTGCGTACAAAAAGAATCGAGAAAATCAGTATCAGAAGAAAGCCAGCCAGGGTGTAAGCAGTCAGCCGCTCATCGAAATTCAGCATGTATAGGCGGGTTATACAAAATTGTTTCAGTTATGATGTAAGCCGGGAAGTGTGTGAATGCTATACAATATATTCAACTTACAAACCTCCTGTGTAAAAAACCATCGGAACTGAGTAAACGGTTACATCGCAAGAGTTTCACCAGGGACAATTTACTGATCCTGAGGAAATAATAACGTAGCAAATTGTCCCGGCAGCCCCCCGAATATGGCCTGATTACCCTACCCAGTTGGCAGCTGTAAGGCGTAATTTTGGGGCAGGTTCAGTTAATCAAGAATTTCCTAAAAGTATGGATATGGCGAAGCAAATAACATTCTTTCATGGCGGAGGATCAAAGGAAGACTACGATGCGGACGAGAAGCTGGCCGCTTCACTTACGCTAAAATTGGGTGCGGGCTATTACGTCCATTATCCTTTTCTCGACAATGACGGATCGCCTGACCTGGGAAGACGTGAGCAGATCAGCCACGAAATTTCAGCAAGTGAAGACGGCATTATTTTGGTTGGCCACTCACTCGGCGCTTCGATGCTGCTGGCATGCCTGTCCGAAATGGATATTAAGAGGAAGATAAAAGGTGTTTTTTTGATCGCGACACCTTTCTGGAACGGGCATGAGGATTGGGTCGGGCCCTTCAAACTGCGTCCGGATTTCTCAGAGAAACTTGATAAGGAAATCCCGCTGTTTTTTTACCATTGCCGGGATGATGAAGAAGTGCCTTTCGCCCACCTGGCGATTTACAGAGAAGAACTTGCCTGGGCCACTTTCCGTGAAATTCCGGATGGCGGTCATCAGTTTGACAATGACCTCACACTTGTTGCAAACGATATCCGGTCACTATGAAGATCGCGGCCTGCGTGGGAAGTTGAGGAATGGACAAAAAAAGGCCCGGGCGCAACCCGGGCCTCACTGGACTTTATTTCTTTGAATGCATCATTAATTTCTCGATGGCTTCGGTTACTTCCTCAGCCGGCTTTTTGAATGTCATGTAAGCGTGGGGCCCGTTCGGATCATCCCGCCATGCATTGTTTCCTCCCTCGGGAACATAATGCCCGCGCTGCAGCCCGAAGTAAGGCTCCGCGCCTTTTACTGCAAACAGTACCGCCGTCTGGTCCCAGCTCTGTCTTCCCAGACTATCTCCCTTCGAAAAAGACATGGCTTTGGCATACACATCTTTCACGGGTGAATTGAGCTCCGCATTGTTTACCACTTTCAAACCGGTAACTACTTTCATTCCAATCTCAAAACCACTGAAAATGACCTCAGTCGGCCATTGTGTATATACCTTTTCCGAGGCAACAGAATCGACATAGACATTATATTCTCTTCCTTTTGGAAAACGGCCAGCCATGGAAACCAATCTTTTTACCTTTTGTTTGATCAGTTCCTTACCTGAAAGTTTGGAGTAATTGTCGGCAGGAGAATCCAGTAATGCAGACATATTTGTCAAAAAACCAACCGTTACAATCGTTACACTGGAATCCGGCTGTTCGGAAAGCAATTTCCTGTAAGTCTCAATCGCGTCCGGCGCATCTGCCGATGACTTGATCTTATGCGGATATTTTCCGGCGATGAGCTCAGGCCAGCCCTGCGAAGCTTTTTCATTCGGAACACCTTCTCCCTTCGGTGCACCGGTCGGTAAATCGGGACGTCCGAAATAGGTGTTGAGAATATCTATCGCAGGCACTACCAGCTCGTGTGAATTACTGGCAATGACCGCCAGCGGAACAACCTGTCCGCTATCCGCAAGTGCATGCAGCACCGCCATTGCACCCACATCGTCATAGTCCGGCCCGATATCGGTATCCAGGATAACGGCAGGCAATGCAACTTCTTTCTCTTTTTGGGTAGCGCAGGCGCCCATTACAAAAACACAAACGAAAACAAGCAGGAGATTTTTCATAAAAATGGTTAAAGGTTATTTTCTTAAACTACTCAATACATTACCGGTGGCCTGCCAAAGCGATTACCACCCGTTATTTTGTTTATAAAGTCTGTTACTTCTCTGAATTTGCTGCTCTGGCACCGGAAGATATTCATCCCGGCCTTTCGCGAAACCTGCGGACGACAAATGCGGCACCCGTGTTTTTTCAGTCGCAAAATACTCGGTCAATGTTTCAGCAGCAACACCCCACCGCACCAGGTCGAAAAAGCGATAACCTTCCAGGGCAAATTCAAGTCTCCGTTCCCATCTGAGAGCGGCGGTCGCGGTGGCCTTATTCCATGTGATATTCTCACCGGGTTTATAGATATCCATGTTATAATTGGATATCGGTTTTCCGCCGGCATACTTCAGAAGGTTCGTCGAGTTTTTAGCCCTGCTTCTAATCTGATTGATCAACGGAAGCGCCTCATTGACCCTGCCTGCTTCAATTAATGCTTCGGCTTTCCATAGTATCACATCACTGAAACGGATGACGACATTGTTTTTCGAGCTGGACGGATACGCATAGGTTTGCGCAGTAGTAAGGCAGGGGCAACTCAGCTGCTGCACTTCTTTCATCGCCGAATACGGACCGTACGTTACTGGTTCACGGGTAAATGTGGCTGTACGATAAATGACATTTTCCTGGTATTTGTAGGGATGCGACGGGATGCCTACCGTGTGGTCAAGCCTCGGGTCGATGGTGTTTTTGATAAAATCAGCCGAATCTTTCAGCGATACCGAATTGTAATCATTGAATAACGGCAAACCGGTAGCCGAAGTCCTGAACGAATTGACCAGATTTTGGGTCGGACGGTGGAAAGAGCAGCAGCCGTAACCCGGATACATCGGATAGTTCAGCGCGGTAGACATATCGATACGACCGATCGGGCTGCCATCATCTTTCGATCTTTGCACGGCAAAAACCGATTCCTGCCCATTGTCAAAGCTCCACAGGAAGTTTTTAGAAAAATCATCAAAAAGCCCGAATTCCCCCGAGTCGATCACCTCCGTTGTCAATGTAATCACTTCATTCAGATACTCCTGATTAATGGAAGTAACCTTATTCTGGTCATCCTGGATATAAGCCTGGAACAAGCGCACCTTCGCAAGATATGCCTTCGCTACCGTCCGGTAAGGCCGGCCCACATCCGACTTTTGTGCAGGGAGGTTATCCACAGCAAACTTGAAATCGTCGGCTATCTTTTGCCAAAGTTCGTTATCACCCAAGGCATCATTCGACAATTTCTCTACCTCATCCGAACCCAGATCATCGGTAACATAAGGTATTTTTTTGAAGAGGATTTTGAGCAGGAAATGATAATGTGCCCTCAGGAACCGCATTTCAGCGAGGCGATGCGTCTTTTCTTTAAAAGTTGTTTCATCCAAAGTATTCAAAACCTTGATCGCCGCATTAGCCCGCTGAACACCGATATACAATCTCGTCCACATTCTGTTCCCGGAATCCATATCCGTTCGGGTGGTCGAAAAAATTTCATACTGATGATATTCTCCCAGATCCGCCGCGCCGAGCCCGCCTTTGTGGGCGTCACCCGCCCGCACGTTGCCATAGGGCCACATGCTGGTGTAGGGTTCAAACCAGTGGTCATTTCCGAGAGACGCATAGGCCGCGACGGTCAGCTTTTCGGCCCCAACCGCATTCTGGAGATCTTCTTCATTGGCGACCCCACGAGGCAAAACGTCCAGAAAACTGTTGCAGCTTGCACAAAACAACGCCGCAGCCAGTAGTATTTTATATGAAAAAAGCTTGTTCATCGCTTATTGAGTTAATGGATTACGATTGGATTATAAATTGATACTTAATCCCAAAGTGATATTCCTGGGCCTTGGAAAACCATTTCCCGGATTTTCAGGATCTTCGGAAGTGAATGAAGAATGCTTAAAAGTAAGCAGGTTGTCCGCAGTCAGATAGACCCGGCTGTTTTTCACAAATTTGATAGCCGGGAGGTTATAGCCAAGACTGATCTGCCGCAATTTCAGATAAGAACCGTTTTCGATAAAATACGAGGACAAACGACCTTCATTGTTATTATCAACAAGCGTTACTGCGGGTATCGTAGAATCCGGATTATCGGGGGACCATGCATCCAGCGTCCTTTTTCCATAGTTTATACCTGCCCAAAGCGACGAGAAATCGGTGCGCCTTTTGAATGCATTATTCACTTCCCGGCCAAACACACCCTGGAAAAATGCTGTAAAATCGAAATTTTTATAGCTCAGGTTCAGGTTCACACCGTACTCATACCGCGGTGTGGAAATCCCAAGGTATTTCTGGTCCAGCGTGTTAATGGTACCGTCGCCATTCAAGTCTTTGTATTTCAGTCGGCCAATTCCTTTTCCAGGCTGAACGGCATGCTGGTCCACCTCCTCCTTACTTTTGAATATTCCGTCTGCAACATATCCAAATATCGAGTTCATGGATCTCCCCAGAATATTCTGTTCCACATTGCCTGGATACGAGCTAACTACGACAGCCGGAAGGTGTTTAATCTTATCCCGGTAATGCCCGATATTACCTGTAATCGAGTAATTGACTTTTGATATAGCATCCTGATAACCAAGCAGAAGTTCAAATCCTTTTGTCTGCATGGATGCTCCATTTACCCATCTGTTGCCACCTTCACCGATGGAAGCGAGATATACCGGGGAAATCAGAATGTCTTTGGTATTTTTTATAAAAAAGTCGAGTGAGCCTGTGAGCTTATTGGAGAAAAGGCCCAGGTCAAGCCCGGCATTCATTTGTCCGCTTTCCTCCCATTTCAGGTTATTGTTACCTGTCTGAGATTTCCTGAATCCCGACAATAACGATCCGGAATCTGCCCCATAAATATCATAAGCCGTTCCATTATCCGAATTAAATGCGATGGCTGATTCTCCGTAATGGGTGATATACGTGGTAAATCGGGCTGTATTGGAGATTTCCTGATTACCCGTTATTCCCCACGACCCGCGCAATTTCAATTCGGAGATCGGCGTTGCCGCGTTTTTCAGGAACTCTTCCTGATCGATACGCCATCCCCCCGAGAGCGATGGGAAAAACCCGAACCTGTTGTTTTCTCCAAACCGGGAAGAACCATCGTACCGTCCGGTGGCCGAAAACAGATATTTGTCGGCATATACATAGTTTATTTTACCAAAATAAGACAGCAGGCTATAACCTGAACCAGACCCGCCCACGATATGCCGCCCGCTTCCGGCATCTTCCAGAAAGTAGTCAAACGTTTCCAGAGCGAAGTTTTCACGGAAACTTGAATTCTGGCGGGACTGGTTTCTGATCGCCTCGGTTCCCAGCAGGACAGTCGCATTATGTTTTCCGCGGGTCAGGTTATAATCCACGGTTGCATTCAGTACCCAGTTGAAATTATCGGAATCTATATTCTGAACGGAGTTCACTAAACGTTTCTTGATCCCGGTATCATAAATCCTTTCAATGTTCCTGTCGAGTCCCTTTTGCCAGTCGATACCAAAGTTGGTTTTGAAGTTCAGGTTTTTCGCCAGAACGACGTCGGCATACACATTGCCAAAGACATTGAGATTATTCCGCTGGTCCCATTTATTGATGTCCAACACCATGTACGGGTTTTCGTCGTCGGTAAATGCGCCGGTAATCGGGCCCGAATAATTGCCCGCATCATCCTTAACCGGCAGGATTGGCCGCACGCTTAATGCTCTTTCGAGCGGCAGCAAACCACTGAAACCATTGTCGAGTACATTGGAAACAGAAAGATTTTGGCCTATTCTTATTTTCTTCTCGAAGAAATCCTGTCTGGTATTTATTCTCGCACTGAACCGTTGGTTATCTTTTGCATGTAACACATACTTATCCTGGTAATACCGGAATGAGATTACCGAGCCCGTATTTTTACTACCCGCAGTTAATGACAGGTTGTGCTCCTGGATAAAACCTGTCCGGCTGATGGCTTCAAACCAGTTGGTATTTGCCGACTTCACACCGGGTATCAGGTATTCCGGGATCGTTATATTGTTCAAAACGGCCTTTCCGCTCGCATCGCGCGACCAGTCATAATCGATGAATGGGATATTGTCCGGATTCCCATTGTCATTGATTGTCGCCTGCCAGTGCACCCTCGCCCGTTCCATCGTGTTGAGCATTTTAGGCATGCTGAAATATTTGGAATGGGTAAAAGCCGACGAATAATTGACCTGAAAACCTTCTGTTTTGGCCTGTTTCGTAGTGACGATGATGACCCCGTTCGATGCCCTGGAACCATAAATGGCCGCAGACGCTCCATCTTTCAACACCTGAATGGATTCTATATCATTGGAATTGAGGATATTAAAGGCACTTGATTTCGTGGGCACACCATCAATAATGTAGAGCGGATCGTTGTTGTTCAATGTACTCACACCTCTGATCCTCACCGTTGCCCCTCCCGCCGGGTTACCGTCGGTTTGAATGGATACTCCCGGAACCTGCCCCTGCAAAGCTTTTATGGGATTGGGGTTTGGGCTGTTTTTCAGCATTTTGGTATTGACAATGGACACTGCGCCCGTCAGGTCAACCTTTCGCTGGGTACCATAACCCGTCACCACCACTTCGTCCAGCGCCCAGTTCTCGGGTATCATTTTAAAATTCACAACGGACGATTTGCCGGCCACGGCCGACTGCGGCTGGTATCCAATAAATGAAACCTGGATCGTCGCACTTTCCGAAACCACGGTCAAAGTATATTTCCCGTTCACGTCGGTCACGGTGCCATTCGTACCACCGAGCTCCATCACAGTGGCCCCTATCAAAGGCTCGCTGGTTACATTGTCCATCACATGACCTGTTACGGTCATCTGGGCGTGTGTTTGCTGAATGATCAGCCAACAACATACCATTGAAAATAGAATTTTCATGATCATTTCAGCAATTAAGGTTTAATTGGGTTTAAGAATTTGTTTTTCAAAAGGCAACTGCATTGCAGCCGTTGCCATCGACGGCAACGTCCTCATAGTGTGTATGTGAAGTCATTTCTGCGAGTACTCCTCTGTCAGTTTCCGGATGCTATAATGAGCCCGAGACCAGTCACGAACAATGCCATCATCCATTTTATCAATAGCGAAATGGTCTTGTCGCCGCCTTTAAATTCTTTCCATATCACTACTCCCCAGAGAGCAGCCACCATCGTGGCACCTTGTCCGAGTCCGTAAGAGATGGCCGGTCCGGCTTTCCCGGCTGCAATGAGATTGAATAAATTTCCCAAACCCCAGATACTGCCGCCGATAATGCCAATGATATGGGTACCGAAATTTCCTTTGAAATAGGCTTTGTAGTCGGTAGGCCCGCCTTCGAGCGGATTGTACATCAGGTAGGTGACAAACAGCAAGTTACTGACCAGGATACCGGATGCGAAAATCACAAACGCGGTGTACGGAGTCATTTTCCCCGCCGCGGGGGACACAAAATTATCGAGGTCCATCCCCGACGCCACGAAGGAATAGAATGTCGACATCAGTATCCCCGCCACCACCGATACCACCACCCATTTCGTTACATTCTTCTTTTCCACATTACCGGCATACCGTTTATAGGCAGTCGCATTCAGGACGATCGCCACCGTTACCAGGAACACACCGATGAAAAGTAAATACGGATCACCTTTGCTGTGCATGAGGTAGTTGATCAACACACCGATGATCAGCGCAATGCCTATACCGATCGGAAATGCTACGGCCATTCCCGCATTCGCGATTGCCGCTGTCAGCAGAATATTTGCCAGGTTAAAAACGACGCCTCCGATCAATGCATTGATAATATTGCCCGAATCGGCCTGCTGGATGTCGTCGATAAACCCTCTGCCGGATGTGCCGGTGCTGCCCATGGTGAGCGCGCCGACCAGTGCAAGCAGGAATATCCCCAGCGCATAATCCCAGTAAAAAAGCTCGAAACGCCATCGCCCCTGGACGATTTTCTGTGTATTCGCCCACGATCCCCAGCATATCATGGTGACAATGCAGAAGATCACGGCCATCGGGTAACTTTCAACAATAAACATGGTTAAGGGTTAGGTTTAGTTTTAAAGATTTGAAAGCGGGTTAAAGTTATTCAGCAACGGCAGCTGGTCCACTTCCTTTCTGAGCGGAATAGAACTTTGCGCGCCCATCCGGGTTACGCTGATCGCTGCGACTTTACAGGCAAAAGCCACGGCCTCGTCCAGCGGCATGCCCTCGGATAAAGCCACAGCCAGCGCACCGTTGAAACAATCGCCGGCCGCCGTGGTATCTACCGCCGTGACCGCCGGGGCAGGAATTACCTTACCTTCATTTTCGGTGAACAAAAAAGCGCCTTTGCTTCCCAGTGTGATAATCACGTTCTGGCATCCTCTGGCTACGAGAATGGCAGCCGCCTGTCCCGCAGTTTCATCGTTGACGACCCGGATTCCGGTCAGCAGCTCAGCCTCCGTTTCGTTTGGCGTGATCAGATATAGACATTTCAGCACATCGTCGGAAAGGTTCTGCGCGGGTGCCGGGTTCAGGATTACTTTTACATTTTTTTCAAAAGCAGCTTTAATGCTGAAAATGACGGTATCCAATGGAATTTCCAGTTGAATCAGCAGGATATCCTCGGGTGTCAGATCGTCAAAAGCGAGGATCACTTCACTTGGCCTCAATGAACTGTTCGCTCCGGGTGCCACGGATATGCAGTTTTCACCGTCGGTATCCACGTTGATCAGCGCAACGCCAGAGGGCAAATGCGGGTCGGTGACGATGAAGTCGGTCCGGATCATTTCTCTTTTGAACTGCTGCAAAGCCTGTTTCCCAAAAAGGTCGTTTCCTACTTTGCATATAAAACTTACCTTCCCTCCCAGCCGGGAAGCGCTCAAAGCCTGATTTGCGCCTTTGCCGCCGGGATTCATCAGGAAATTCCCACCCATAACGGTCTCTCCCGGCATTGGCAGCTTGTCTGACTTTACAACCATATCTGTATTGGAACTTCCCACAACATAAATCATACTGATCCGATATATCGCTTTATTACTGGTTAAAACTCCGTGTTTCAAAACCCTATGATCCAAAACTATCCGTAAATAATATCATTTTAAATCCAAAAATTACACCTTTTGGTCAATGCTGTCCTTTTGATTATCCTCTTACTGATTTCAATAAATTCAAGTATTTTGTCAGATAAGCCCTCTTTTTAATGAAATAATTAATATTCTCAGTCAATGCTATCTATATCTGAATTATTTTCTCTGACAAAATCCCTTACCAAATCCGAAAAACGGTATTTCAGAATGTGCCAGAATTTTCAGGAGGGGGACAAAGGGTATATGAAAATGTACGACCTTTTGGAAGCGGCAGACATTGATGATGCGGACCTGCTGAAAACCATTCATGCCGCGCTGGGCACAGCAACCGTTGAGCCCGCGAGAAAACACCTGTCCAAAGTACTCACACGGTCGCTGAGCGAATTTGACGGAGATAAAGCGGTGGAGAATCAGCTTTGGAGCCTGTATCAGAATAGCAATACATTGTATAAAAAAGGGCTTTACGCAGCTGCAATGCGAATTATTAATAAAGCCGAAAAACTCGCGGTGGAACATGAGAAGCATTTATTTCTCCACATCCTGAACAAGAAAAAGATCGAATACATGATGCATCAGCAGTTTGTAGACTGGAACGAGTCGGAGCTGGTTTTGGCCCAGGAAAAATCGAGGGATGCAATCGCTACCGAACATGCGATCCAGCAACATGCTTCACTTTACGAAATTCTGCTTTGCAGGTACTGGAAAAACGGGACCATCCGCAGCACGCGTGAGCAGACCTTACTCAACGACCTGATTCTGGAAGAACATTTAACGATCACAAACAGCAAGCATACGTCGTTTGAATCCGACATTACGCACCTCCATTTCCAGTCCGTTTTCTTTCTGGTTACCGGGGACGTGGAAGGAAGTCTGCAAATATTTTATGAGCTGGATAACTTGTACCAGGCAGAGCCTAAATCATGGATCAACTCACCACACTATTATATACAGTTTTTGAATGGGATCCTTCAGACACTCAGGCGGGTGGAGAAGTTTGATAAAATGGCCTTTTTCCTGGATAGGTTAAGGTCGTTAAACAACATTTCAGAGTACCAGAATCTGCGTATTCGTTACCAGGTTTTTGAACACGAGCTCCATATCCTGATCGCAAAACAGCAAATTTCAGACATCCCGTCTTTTCTCGCCTCCCTACCCTCCGAAAATGAAAAACAATTTATGTTAACGCCCTACCAGGACAAGGCTCAATGGTGGTTCACACTGGCCAGAGCATATTTTGAAACCGGGCACTATGACAAGGCATTGCATCACATCAACCGGATCCTGAACAATAACAACGATGCGATCAACAATCTTCAATATGTAACCTACCGCATCCTGAAATTGATGGTCCATTTTCATCTCGGGGACCACGACTACCTCAACTATGAAATGCGGTCCATCGAGCGAAAACTGAAAAAAGCCAACCAATTGTACCGGACCGAAAAATACGTCATTTCCCTGCTCAGAAAAGAGATGAATTTCAAATCCGTTTCAATATTGAAGGAAGAGCTGGTTAACCTGAAAAACGATCCTTACGAACAGCATATCATTACGGAGCTGGCACTGATCCCGTGGTTTAACAAACGGTTCAGCAAATTGGCTTAATGCGCTTTTACCAGTTCAAAAAAGAAAGTACTCCCCATACCGATTTCACTATTCACGCCAATATGCCCGCCCTGGGCTTCGATGAATTCCTTGCTGATCGCGAGCCCCAGTCCCGTTCCGGTCTTCGCGCTGCCGGGCACCTGGAAGTACCGGTTGAAGATCTTCGCCCTGTAACGGCTGTCGATACCCTGGCCATCGTCTTTTACAGAAAACTGCACCTTGTCCGACAGCTGCTGGATTGAAATATGGATCTGGCCGGACTGCTGGGAATACCGGATCGCATTGGTCAGAAAGTTGATGAGTACCCAGGCGGTCTTTTCAGTATCCGCTTTTACCTCGGGTAAGTCTTCTTCTTTGTCAACAATCAGTGAAATCTGCTTCTGCTCGGCCTGCACTTTCACTGCTTCCAAAGCATATTCAAGAATCTGCAACGGGTTGGATTGCTGGATATTAAGCTGAATGTTACCCGTTTCCACCTGCGACATATTGAGCAGTTCTCCGGTAATTTTTAGAAGACGGTTACTATCCTCTTTAATGCTCTCGATCAGCTGGCGTTGCTCCGCATTCACATGTCCGGTGTTCTGATTTTCAAGCAGCAGCAAACTCATCTTAATCGACGAAATCGGCGTTTTCAGCTCGTGGGAAACGGTGGCTATGAAGTTGGTTTTCGCGAAATCAAGTTCTTTAAATGGGGTAATGTTCTTAAGAATGATCACATGACCGATCAATCTCTTTTCCCGCTCGCCGGTGGGCTTAATGGTAATGTTGACCACTTCTTTTTCAAAATAACTCTCTTTGTTATCCGCATAAATTTTCAGCGGGGCGGACGGCAGTATGTCCGTTTTTTGAGTTTCCGAAAGGTCATAAACCAGCGAGCGCACCAAATCATTGTTCAATGCAATTTCCCCGGCTGGTTTGCCTATAATGTCATCCGGTCTTAATCCCGAAATTTTAAGCGCCTCATTATTAATGAACAATACGATCTTGTTTTCATCCAGGCCAATTACAGGCTCGTGCATGTTGTTGATCAGCGTCTCGATCCGCATTTTCTCCACCAGGATTTTGGAAAGGTTACTGTTGTTGTATTCTTCCAGCTTTTCAGCCATTGTATTGAAAGACTCAGCCAGCTCGCCGAACTCGTTTTTACTGCGGTAATGTACGCGCTGGGAATAATTTTTGGCCGCAATTTCTTTGATGCTCGCAGTCAGTTCCCTCACTGGATTGGCGATGTTGCCCGGGAGGTTAATCAGCAATGTCATCCCGAAAAGAAAACAAAGCGTACTCGAAATAACGATCCAGGTGTTCCCTGTTTTTGCGGTTTCTTTGGCAATATCACTCTTGCGCTGGATCGCAGCCATATTCACCTCCATGATCCGGGATATGTCTTTCCGGATCAGCAAATGCAGGTTCGCGTCCGACGGAGTAGCTTTCAACTGCACCATTCGCTGACTGATCTGCCCGGTAGCCTCCCTTTCCCCTGGCTCGGTCACATTCATTTTTTGCAGCTCGAGATTTTTTTCAAAAACCGGTAACCCGTTCGCATTCTGCTGAATAGCATCCAGCGCAGCAATCATATTTTCACAATATTTCATTGTGTTATAATTGTCGGCGAGGATATTCTCGGTGTCGGTTTTTAATGCAGTGATGTTTTTGATCCCCACGGTCGACAGCAGCAGGATCATCAGAAAAAGCAGGCCGATGCCCAGTATAAGTTTGATTTTAATGCTCATCAGGATAGGATGACTAGGTCGATTTCGGAAACGGAAAGTTTTTTAAGAAGCTGGTTGAATATATTGGTAGCCAGAATGACCCTGAAAAGGTTCATATGCGGTTTACCAATGCAAATGGTCGTAATATTTCTTTGTTCGGCCACTTCCATGATCGTCTTTGAAACATGCTTACTTTCGATCCGGATGATTTCCCCGCCGAGCTCGGTAGCAAGTTTAAAATTGTTGATCAAATGGCGCTGTTTATCGAGCGCGATTTTGTCTGTGTTTTCGGCGGGCGTCTGCACGTACAGCAGGATCCAGGGGCTATTGTAATAACTGGCCAGACGTGCTGTTTTGCGGATCACATTTTTGGCTGTTTCCGCATTACTGCTGATACAAGCCATAAAACGGTTGGGTTTCAAGGCGCTCAGCCCACGGGATGAAATCTGGGTTTCTACTTTGCGAACAACCTGGCTGGCGACTTCTTTTAACGCCAGTTCGCGCAGTTGTAAAATATTATTGGAGGTAAAAAAGTTGCCCAGCGCCGTAGCCACTTTGTCCGGCGCGTAGATTTTACCTTCTTTCAAACGCGTGATCAATTCATCTGCGGTCAGGTCAATGTTAACCACTTCGTCGGCCATTGCCAGCACGCTGTCAGGGATCCGTTCTTTTACTTCAACGCCGGTAATGTCCTTTATTTCTTCATTTAAACTTTCAATATGCTGAATGTTGACCGCGCTGATCACGTTGATCCCCGCGTCCAGGACATCCATCACATCCTGCCAGCGCTTGTCGTTTTTACTTCCTTCAATGTTGGTATGCGCCAGTTCGTCAATGATCACAATTTCAGGCCGCAAGCTGATCACGGCCTGAATATCGAGCTCTTCCAGTTCTTTTCCTTTGTAAAACAATTTCCGGCGGGGGATCACAGGCAGGCCTTCCAGCAGCGCATGCGTTTCCTTGCGGTTGTGTGTTTCAATGTAGCCGATCTTCACGTCGATGCCATTCCGCATCAGCGTATGCGCCTCCTGCAACATCCGGAAAGTTTTGCCTACACCGGCGCTCATGCCGATGTAGACTTTGAACTTGCCTTTCCGCGACTGCTGGATCAGGTCCAGAAAATGCTTTACGTGGCTTTCCTTTTCAGTCATTAAAATGATAGGGCAATGGAGGTGGTTAGAAAGAAATCCTGTTTTTTGGCTGTGTCATTTTGCGTAAAAATTGCGTCTTTACTGTTTAAAGAGCGGGCTTCCACACGCCACATTACATTCTCGGCGGGCAGGTAATCAAAGTTCAGGGAGTAACCAAAAGTTTTAAAACCATTCATAGTCCCGGTGCTGATGATCACCCCATTTTTATCTGCATAAGACTCGCCCCGCGCTGCAATCCTGATTTTTTCGGTAGGGCTAAACCTTGCAATCAGTACCGGCGTGTACCAGGTATTGTACTTGCTGCTCCCCTTTGCTTTTTGTTCAGATCCAAAGTCAAATCCAGCGATCAAACCGAATTGATTTGTGAGCTGAAAAATCCCATACAGATTATGAAAATAACGCATTTGTCTGAGACTATCGGGTTTATCATTCCCAATAAAGGTGCTGTAATTTAATGTAACAGAGCCGGTTGGTTTGTAAGTAAGCTGCGTTCCAAAAGCGGGCGTCGAATTTCCGTCCACCCGCTGGATCCGTTGCCAGCCGTTGAGGTACATGGCCGACAGATATAATTTCTCATCTTTGGTGGTGTAACCCAGTTTCAGTCCGGATTCGAAGTAAGGCGAGTTTTCTGCCAAAAGGCTCCGGCTCAATGTCCAGTTGTCTTTCCCGATCGCGCTTTCAAAACCAATGTGCGAAGGTATGATGCCCGCATCGAGCCAAAGATTGCTTTTTTGGGAAAGCTTGACCCCGATATTCGCTTCATAAATGTTCTTCAAAACACCGGGCTCTGCGCTGTAATTCGCATTCATATAAGTTCCGGTCGCCAGCGCAACATTCGCCCTGACACGGTCGGTAGCGTAGTTGACCTTGATAAACCCAAGGTTTAGGTTCACCTCATTCATCCGGTTAAAATTGTATAGAAAACCGGGAGCAGTATTGTTTTCAGGTTTGTTAAAATCCTGATTGTAGTATGCTTCCAGATACCCGCTGATGGTAAATGGATTTTTTGCCTGTGTAGAATCCTGCGCCAGGGCAGGTTGCAATGTCACAAAACCGATTGCACTTAAAAGTAAATTTTTCATTGGTACTGTAATGGAAATAAAAATGCAGCGACGCTGTGATCGTCTCCAGCCGCCGGATCGCCGGCCGCCGGATCGCCGGCCGCCGCGTCGCTGCGAGTGATGGCCGGCCTCTTTTCTTAATTTATTTCAATTCGTCCAGGGCAATGTTCAGTTTCAGCACATTGATCTTCTCCGGTCCGAACAGGCCCAGTAAAGGACCTTCCGTGTTTTTAGCGATCAACTGCTCCACGCTTTCCGCTGAAACTTTTCTGATTGCAGCAATCCTTTTCACCTGAACCAATGCAGCTTTGGAAGTAATATCCGGATCCAGCCCGCTGCCGCTGGCAGTGACCAGCTCGACCGGGATATCCTTTGTCTCAACACCAGGATTGTGCACCAAAAAGGTATCAATCCGCGCCTGAACAGTCGCCAGGTAATCCGGATTGGAAGGTCCTTTATTGCTGCCACCACTACCAGCCGCATTATATCCGACTGCAGATGGACGTGAATAGAAATACTTATCTTCAGTAAATGTCTGCCCGATATTAGCATAGTACATTTTACCTTTCACAGTTATCATTTCACCCCTGCCCCCATTCGGAGCCAGTTGCGCCACGCCCCAGATTGCGGCAGTATAGATTCCTGAAAAGAAGATCAGGGTAAGAGCGGTTAATTTTATTGCGGGAAATATGTTGGTTTTCATTTTATGTGAGATGTTTTTTTGTGAGATGGTTTTTTGTGAGATGTTTTTTGTGAGATGTGAGATGTTTTATCCCGGCCGCCGGGCGGTGAGATGTTTTGATTTTCTTGGTTTTTCTTTATTTTTGGTAATAAACACTTGTATTATGTTTCGAAAAGTATTTGTTGCAGAGAGCGCTGCTGAGCTTACCATCAACCTGCCCCATGAATTTCTTCACAATCGAATTGAAGTTATTGCATTTGAGGTGGATGATGATTCTGAGTCTATTGACTTGGCTAAAAAGAAAGCTGCCCGTAATGCTGTACAGTTCTTTAAAAACTATGAGATTGATATGAGTGATTTTAAATTTGACCGCGATGAAGCCAATGAGCGATAAGTTCTTCATCGACAGGAATATCGCTTTATACCTTCTTGACTTTAATGACAGCCGAAAGAAAGAAATCGCGTCCGCACTTCTAGAACAAGTTCCCTTTATTAGCGCCCAGGTCATTTTTGAATGCCTGAATGTTTGTTTAAAAAAGTACAAAATGGAGCGCAGCCGTGCCGTTGCTTTTGTAACTGAACTTGCCAGCGTTTCATACATACAATCAGAAAATGAGGCAGTTGTAAGTGGTGCGCTGCATATCTTTAACAAGTACCTGCTGCAACCTTTTGATTCTAAAATCGTCGCTTCTGCTCTGGAAGCTGGATGTAGCATATTGTACTCAGAAGATATGCAACACAACCTGGTTATCGAAAAACGCCTCACTATCATCAATCCTTTTCTTTAAGGTTAAATCCAGATACTAACCAGCAGATCAATCACTTTAATCCCGAAGAAGGGGACAATCACTCCGCCCAGGCCGTAGATGAAAAGGTTTCTTCTTAGTAGCGCGCTGGCGCCAATGGGTTTGTAGGCGACGCCTTTCAGGGCCAGCGGGATCAGGATCGGGATGATGATGGCGTTGAAGATTACCGCCGACAGAATTGCGCTTTCCGGACTATTCAAGTTCATGATATTCAGACCTTTCAATGCCGGGATCGAGGCGATAAACAGGGCCGGGATGATGGCAAAGTACTTGGCGACGTCATTGGCGATTGAGAAGGTGGTCAGCGTACCGCGCGTCATTAAAAGCTGCTTTCCGATTTCCACGATTTCAATCAGTTTTGTTGGGTCATTATCCAGGTCGACCATGTTACCTGCCTCTTTCGCAGCTTGTGTTCCACTGTTCATCGCCACGCCCACATCAGCCTGTGCAAGTGCAGGCGCATCATTGGTACCATCGCCCATCATCGCTACCAGCTTGCCGCTTTCCTGCTCGCGTTTGATGTAGTTCATTTTGTCCTCCGGCTTGGCTTCGGCGATAAAGTCGTCCACACCTGCCTTCTCAGCTATAAATTTGGCAGTCAGCGGATTGTCGCCCGTTACCATCACCGTTTTTACACCCATTTTGCGAAGCCTTTCAAAACGTTCACTAATGCCCGTTTTGATGATATCCTGCAACTCGATCACACCCAGCACCTGCTCGTTTTCAGAAACTACCAGCGGCGTTCCCCCATTGTTTGAAATATCCTTTACTTTTTGCTCAATGTCAGACGGGAATTTGTTACCAGCGCTCACTGTCAGGTTTTTGATCGAGTCAAAAGCACCTTTCCGAATCCGGGTCTGGTCAAAGTCGACGCCAGAGCTCCGGGTTTCCGCTGTGAACTTGATGAAAGTCGGGTTGTTGAGACCGTTGTAGCTGGACGGGTTCAGGTTCGCCAGTTCCAGGATCGATTTACCTTCCGGCGTTTCATCTGCAATCGAGCTGAGCACGGCGCATTTGATGAAATGGTTATCTGTTACGCCTTTGGCCGCATGAAAATGCGTGGCTTTTCTGTTCCCGATGGTGATCGTTCCTGTTTTGTCCAAAAGCAGCACATCGATATCACCCGCCGTTTCCACTGCCTTTCCTGATTTGGTGATCACATTCGCACGAAGCGCCCGGTCCATCCCGGCAATCCCGATCGCTGAAAGAAGTCCACCGATCGTAGTCGGGATCAGACAAACGAAAAGGGAAATGAAAGCGGCAATGGTAATCGGCGTGTTCGCAAAGTCTGCGAAGGGTTTCAAAGTAATGCACACAATGATAAAGACGAGCGTAAAACCTGCCAGAAGGATCGTTAATGCAATTTCATTCGGGGTTTTCTGGCGGCTCGCACCTTCTACCAGGGCGATCATTTTGTCCAGAAAACTTTCGCCGGGCGCAGTAGTCACCATTACTTTGATTTTGTCGGACAAAACCTTGGTACCGCCGGTAACACTGCTTTTGTCACCCCCAGCCTCGCGGATCACGGGGGCGGACTCACCCGTGATCGCACTTTCATCAATGGTAGCAAGACCTTCAATAATCTCTCCGTCGGTAGGAATGTTATCACCCGCTTCACAGATAAACACATCCCCTTTTTTCATCGATGCAGACATGACATGCTGCGTTGAGACATGAAATCCGGGTTTGTTTTCGACGACCAGTTTGGCCGGCGTTTCTTCCCGTGTTTTACGAAGACTGTCGGCCTGCGCTTTTCCTCTTGCTTCGGCAATTCCCTCCGCGAAATTGGCAAAAAGCAAGGTCAGCAGAAGCACCAGAAATACGACAAAGTTATAGGCAAAGCTGCCTTGTGAACCTTCCCCGGCAAGCACCCAGAGACTCACGATCAGCATGACGAATGTCCCGATTTCCACTGTGAACATCACAGGATTACGAAACATGATTTTAGGATTTAATTTGATAAATGACTGCTTCAAAGCCTCATTCACCAGTTCCTTTTGAAATAAGGAGGTTTTTTTCATTTTATGTGAGATGTTAGATGTGAGATGTTTTTAGTGAGATGTGAGATGTTATTTGTGAGATGTGAGATGTTAGATGTGAAATGTTGGGTGTGGGATGTGAGATGTTACATGTTGGATGTGAGTTGTTAGTTGTTGGATGTTGGTTGCTGGATGTTGGATTGAGGTTTGTGATGTGGGATCTGGGCGGTGGTGGGATGATATGTTGATGTGGATTCGTGAATTGTGAACGCGTTACTTTTTCTCATTGCCAGCGTACTATAGTCGGGTACTAAAACACTCTTTTCACATTTCAAAACCACCAACCGGCTCAATCACATTTCACATCTCACATCTCACATCTCACATCTCACATCTCACATTTCACATTTCACATAATGAAACCCCACAAACAGTTAAATTCCTGGAAAAAAAGTTTTGAGCTTGTTAAGATTTTGTATGCAATCACGGCTTCTTTTCCACCTGATGAACGTTTTGGTCTGGTTTCGCAAATAAGAAGGGCCGCGGTTTCTGTTCCTGTCAATATTGCGGAAGGTGCTGCACGAAAAGGCAAAAAAGAGTTTATCCATTTTCTGCACATTGCCCTGGGTTCTTTGACAGAACTTGATACGTTAATCCTGCTAAGCACAGACTTAAAATTTATGTCAGAAGAACAATCCATTTCGGTCATTAATGAACTTGATATCATCGGAAAATTGATTTTTGGATTAGTGAAGAAGTTGGAGGACAGTGTGTGAGATGGGGAAGTAAGATGTTGTTTGTGAGATGTGAGATGTAAAATGTGAGATGTTGTTTGTGAGATGTGAGATGTTTTTTGTGAGATGTGAGATGCGATTTTTGTGAGATGTGAGATGTAAAATGTGAGATGTTGTTTGTTAGTTGTGAGATGTTTTTAGTGAGATGTGAGATGTTATTTGTGAGATGGATTTCCGGAATAACCGTTTTAACATTTTACATTTTACTTTTCACTTCACATTTCACTTTTTACTTCTCACATTTCACATCTCACATTTCACATCTCACATTTCACATCTCACTTCAAAGAGAAATACTCCGCAATAGGCCCCAAGGTCAGTGCTGGGAAGAACGATAAGGCTGTTATGATGACGATTACCGCCAGTACCATGATACCGAATGTGCCTGAATCTGTACGTAGCGTGCCTGCGCTTTCCGGAATGAATTTTTTACTTGCCATGAGGCCGGCGATGGCGATTGGGCCGATGATTGGGATGTATCTTGATAAAATCAATACGAAACCGGTTGAGATATTCCACCAGGGGTTGTTGTCGCCCAGGCCTTCGAAGCCGCTGCCGTTGTTTGCCGACGATGACGTGTACTCGTAAAGCATTTCACTAAATCCGTGGAAGCCGGGGTTGTTTAAAGTACCTGCCGTGATTGCAGGAAAAGCAGCTGCGAGTGCGGTACCAGCCAAAATCAACAGCGGGTGCAACAATGCTACGATCATGGCTATCTTCATTTCCCTGCCCTCGATCTTTTTACCTAAAAGTTCAGGAGTACGCCCGACCATCAGCCCGGAAATAAACACGGCCAGGATGATGAAGATGAAAAAATTAAGCATTCCTGCCCCTACCCCGCCGTAAAATGCATTGGTCATCATCGCAAGCATCTGGGTCATTCCGGACAATGGGGTAAAGCTGTCATGCATGGAATTGACCGAACCTGTCGAAATAACGGTTGTGGCTATACTCCAGAATGCGGACGCTGTACTGCCCAGCCTCACTTCCTTCCCCTCCATCGCCCCCGAACCGTTATCGATGCCCATGGCAGTAATGGCCGGATTGCCGCCGTTTTCCCAAAGAATGGTGGGGACGGTTAAGGTCAAAAAACCAATGGTCATGACGCCGAAGATCATCCAGGCCATTTTTTTACGCATTAAAAAAAATCCGAATGCAAATACCATCGCAATGGGAACGATCATCTGCCCGAACATTTCCACCATATTGGTGAGGTAGTTCGGGTTTTCTAGCGGGTGCGCCGAATTGGCCCCAAAAAAACCACCCCCATTGGTTCCCACGTGTTTGATCGCGACGAAAGCGGCGACCGGCCCGGTGGAAACGCCCACGGTATCGCCCTGCATATTGACGATCGTGTCTTTTCCCTCAAAAGTCATGGGTGTGCCGTTGAAAGTCAGAACAATGGCGACCACGACGGATACGGGCAGCAGGATCCGGGTACAGGATTTGAGCATTAGATCGTAAAAATTCCCCAGTTTGTCGGTCGTACGCTGCTTTAAGGCCATAAACAGTACAGCCGCCGCAGCCATCCCGGTTCCCGCTGTTACAAAGTGCAGGAACATCAGAAAAAGCTGGGACAAATAACTAAGCCCCGATTCACCGGAGTAATGCTGCAGGTTACAATTGACCACAAACGAAATGCTGGTGTTAAAGGCCAGATCGGCACTTTGTGCCGGGTTGCCATCCGGGTTTAGCGGGAGCCAGTCCTGGTTCATCAGTACAAACATGCTTAAAACAAACCAGACGAAATTGATCGTCAGTAACGCAGCCATATGCTGCTTCCAGTTCATTTCCGATTTCACATCAATGCCGCTGATGCGGAAAAAGAATTTTTCAACGGGGTTAAAAACGGGGTCCAGCGGCGTTTTGTCCCCGGAGTACACTTTGGCGATGTATTTCCCGAACGGTATTGCGAGGGCAACGGTCAGGACGAACATGGCAATAATTCCAACTAATTCAGTGTTCATTTTCTTGGTATTTATTTAGAATTTTTCAGGTCTGATCAGTACATAGCACATGTACCCAAAAACCGCAATGGAAATAATGAATAGCGCTGCCATGTCAGATTTTTTCGAAAAAGTGGACGGTTTTGTAAAAAAGCAGGAAGCATAAACTGCCGGCTGCGACTAAGACGATTGTGATCATTTTTTTGATGTTAAGCTGCTGTTAATCTCCTTTTGCATTGTTCGTTTCATTTAGATCTGTTTGAGAGATACCAAACATATTCCAATGAATCGCTTACAGAAGAAAATGATTGATCAACAGGCACTTACATTCATTTTTACAACAACTGCACAAAAAAATGCCCTATCAAAATGATAGGGCATTATCAAAATGAATCGATTTGCCGGGCTGGATGAGTCCGCTATCTGATTCCGTATTCTTCCAGTTTTCGATACAAGGTAGCAATGCCGATTTCCAGCAGCCGGGCCGTTTCTGCCTTGTTTCCTTTACAGTAATTCAAGACTTTTTGTATGTGAAGCTTCTCGACGCTTTCCATTGAAAATGCGGAAAGCTGATGACTTTTGACTGGTGCTGCCTGCTGCACATCCAACGGCAGGTTCTCCGGCTCCAATATTCCGTCGCTGAGGATTACGGCCCTTTCAATTACATTTTTGAGTTCACGGATATTACCTCGCCACTGGTAAGCTTCGAGCCTTTCCAGGAATTCCTTGGAGTAATGCAAGTCTTTTTTATTGGTTTGCCCTGCAAAATGGCTGACGAAAAATGTCGCCAGCGCAGCAATATCCCTGACCCTTTCCCGCAACGGTGGCAGCTGCACCTGAAAAACATTCAACCGGAAATAAAGGTCCGGACGGAACCGGTTGTGATCCGATTCCACCTGCAAATCCCGGTTTGTAGCCGCAATCAGGCGAAAATTCGATTTGATCGGTTTGGTATCACCTAACTTGATAAACTCATGTGTTTCCAGCACCCTGAGCAGTTTCGCCTGCAGTTCCAGTGGAAGCTCCCCGATCTCGTCCAGGAACAACGTTCCATTATGCGCTTCTTCCAAAAGCCCCTTCTTATCTTTACCAGCCCCGGTAAATGCACCTTGCCTGTACCCAAACAGCTCACTTTCAAGAATTTCACGGCTGAACGTGCTGCAATTAAGCGCCACCAGATTTTTGTTTGCCCGGCTGCTAGCGTAATGGATCGCCTGGGCAAAAACCTCTTTCCCCGTCCCGGTTTCTCCGGTCAGCAGCACGGGCGTTTCGGTCGGTGCTACTTTTTTGGCCAGTTCAATTGCATTTAGAAATGACGGAGATTTACCGATAATGGCATCAAAAGAAAACTTTCTGGAAACGATGTTTTCGAGTTTGTGAAGTTTCTTTTGCATCTGGGCCTTCTCTACCGCGCGGTCCAGCAGAGGAAGGATCTTATCATTGTCATCCCCTTTTACAATGTAATCCATTGCCCCGTTTTTCATAGCCTGCACGCCATCGGCGATGTTCCCGTACGCAGTCAGAAGTATGATCTCAGCCACCGGGTTTTTTGCCTTCAAAAGCGGGACCATTTCCACTCCGTTCCCATCCGGTAATTTCACGTCGCAGAGAACCGCGTCAATATCCTGGTTTTCAATCAGCCTGAAAGCGGACCTGCTATCCGCTGCTTCCAGGACTTCATAGCCTTCCGCTTTAATGATCCTGGATAACAGGCTGCGAAGTTTCTCTTCGTCGTCAATGATGAGTACTGTTTTCATTACATTTCATTTCAAAACCTCATCCATTTTCTGGTAAGCCTTCTGTCTGACAGCTACCGGGAAATCGTGGGCGGCATCGGGATAATGGACTTCGAACCGGTCACTCACTCCCAACTGCTCAAAAACCTTTCTCGCGCTCTTTTCTCCTTTTTTTACCCCGTCCGTATTGAAATTGGAGTCGTTTACCGGAGAATTGGAAAAGAAGTACCGGGGAGCGAAAGTAGCGATCATTTCATCAAAATTAAAAGGCATTCTGGCCGGATCGAGCCCAAATTTTGTCCGTACCAATGGCATATACAGCTCCTGGGCCCAGGGAGCCAGTTTTCCACCATACTGTGCGGTCGCCTTTTCTCCGGCATTGTAATCTTCAAATTGCGTCCATCCGCAGCTGGCGACTATAATCTTTATCCGCTCATCGAATGCCCCCAGAAACATAGCAGTATGTCCGCCCAGGGAATGACCTATCGCCCCGATTTTCCCGGGATCCACATCCTTCCGCGACTGCAGGTAATCGACGCAGCGCATATTGTTAAAAACCGATTGCATCATCCCGGATTCAAACCGGTCTTTCGAAAAATCGTGATTAGCCAGTTCTCCAAAGCCCGGATAGTCAGGCGCTACCACGATGTAACCGCGATAGGCCAGCTCCGTAGCTGTGGCCCGATTGGGCCCGGCCTCGGAACTGTCAACCAGAAACTTACCTTTCGCCCCGGTACCATGCAATGCCAAAACCGCCGCTACCTTGCTACCGGCGCGAAGCTTTTTGGGAACATAAAGAAGCACCGGAACGATTTCGCCAGGGAACGATTCGAGGTGGACCGTGTATCTGGTAAAAACAGGGTTTGCCATGGAATCCAGAAAAATTGCTTTGGGAGCCGGAAGATTCACAGCCTTAGACAACGGACCTGTAACCTGCTGAATCCGTGCCAACACCTGTTCCCTTTTAGATGCCGGATCTTTGGCATTTTCTGCAGGAACTCTAACCGTTTCATTTAGTAATCTCACCGCCGTTTCAATCAGGATAAGTCCGGCATCATCTGTACCGACCGTTCCGCCACCCATCTCATAGCCGCCTTTTGCTTTTTCGCCGGGAGGTGCCACATAATGCACGCCATTGCCATTGGCATAACCCAGTACCAGCGTGTGCGGAAACGGAGAACGCTTTCTGATCGCCACACCCATCTCCGTCAGCGGCTCGCCCGGCAATGTTACAATGGCCAGCGGACCAATGGAAAGAACCTGCAATTCTGCCGGAACCAGCTCCATTCCGGTCCGTTTTCGTCCGGCTTCGTCCAGGGGAAGCGCAGCCAATGCCTTTTTCACCCGGATGGAATCTGTGCTGAGCTGCACACTCAGCTCAAATGCACCTTTTGCCCGGCCCGATACACCCCGCCCCATTTCATTAACAGCTTCCCTGCCGCGACGCCACGGATTAATATCACCGGCCGTTCCTTGCAGAAAAAGCGCCTTTCCGCCCAACTGCTGCTCGATCTGCTTGATGGCTTCACCTGGCCAGTCGGCTGATATTTCGTCGGAATAAGGATAAATGGAAACAGAATGTACGGCCATATGAAACATGGAAGCGATGTTCTGACCACTTGCGTTCCGGAATGAAACGATGCTCATGGTCCGGTCCATCGGCCCGTAACTGCTGCCTTCCGTAATCACATCGGGGTTGTAGGCCGGGTGCTTGTAACTGTATCCTTTGGGAGCACCGTCCGCAAGTACGCCCCACTGCGGTTTTACCGGTCGCCGGTTGTTGGCAAATGCGGAAATATCTGCTTTCCCGATCCATATCGTGGCGGGTTCGAGGTGATCGTTGGCTGTTTTGGCCGCCAGTACCACGTTTTTCAGCAGCTTATCCATCCAGCGCTTAAATGGCGGATAATTGTTTTGTGCCGGCATGTACCGAATTGCCCACCAGGTGTCATTTTCCTTTCCGCGGTATCCGGTTTTATAAACGGGCGCCCAGGGAGCGGAATGGTTATGGGTGGCTGTTACCATAATGTGATTTTCGGCGATACGCAGCTCTTTCCCGACCGCCTTCCGTATTTCGTCCGTGACAGATTCCCCTGCATCGACCAGATCCAGTGTTACGATCACGCTTTTTGTGGAGCCATCCCCGATAATCAGCACGCGCGCATTCAGCGGGTCATTCACTTTGGTATACGGTTTGCCGTTTACCCAATTTTTAACAGCTGTTTCGGGTGTAATATCCTGAACTCCAAACCCCACTGAAAGCTGGACGCGCTGCCCCACCGACAATCCGGGAAGAACCAGTAAAATAAAGAGGCCGAAGATAAATTTGATCCGATTTTTCATGCTTATTGGACGTTCAATGCTTTTTTCACCAACTGCACCGCTTTCTTTACCTCATCACCCGATTTATCCTCCATTTTCTGTAAACTTTTGATCACATTTTTGTCAGGTTCGCTCTGATTCTGTGACCGTTTGATTCCTTTGGCAAGTCCGTTTAATGCAGCTGCCTGATAACCTGTATCTTTTTTCTCTACAATAGCCAGTAGCCTGCCGATTTCATTTTTACCATTTCTCGATCCGGTGATGTAGCCAAAATCCTCCGCAAACTTCAATTTCCCGGGAGACACATTATCGAAAAAACCGCCGTCAGCCAGCAGATCGGCCATTTCAGCAGAACTTCCGGGGACAGAACTCAGTACCGCCAGCCGGAATAATGGCTGCTCGGCATTTTTCCCGGCCACATTCGCAAGTACAGGCAAAACCTCCTTTCCTGAAAACTGCCCCACACTCAGACTTGCCTGATATGCAACCTGCGGCGACGGATCGTTCGTCAGTTTTAGTACTTCCGGGAGAAACCTTGGATATTTTTCCGACAGTATCAGTCCGTGTTCGCGCATTCCGGAATGGCTGTCTGCCAATGCGCTGCCTACCATCCCCTCGTCCAGTGCGCCGAGACCTTCCAGGGCGTACATGATGTGCAAGCGGCCGCGGGCATCTTTGGTTTCGGTAAAAGCTTTTTTCAGGATCGGTACCATGCTCTTATCCTGCCTTTCCAGCAGCAAGCGTTGCGCATTCAGCCGCCACCATTGGTTTGGGTGGGACAAAAACGAGACGAGTTCCGTGGAATTTTTACTGCGAAGGTCGGGCAACTGAACATTCCGCTTTTCGCCGGCTTTTGGGAAAATCCGCCAGATCCGCCCATGTTGTTCGCCATTTGCAAAATCCATATCCGTTTTCAGATCCTCGGGAATGGATACCGGCGTTTCGATGTGCTGACGGTACATATCGATCAGATACAGGTATCCGTCGGGCCCCAGCGCCATGTTTACAGGCCTGAACCAGTTGTCGGTGGAGGCCAGGAATTCCTTGTCTTTTTCCTCCGCGCTCCGGGTAGCAGTGTAGGCAGGCTGGCCGGGCAGCGATTTCATCACATCGCGGTGCACCAGGTTTCCAGCCACATCGCCGGTGAAAATAGAGCCGTAAAATGCCTCGGGGAATGCGTCACCTCCGTAATATGTGGCACCGGAGGCACCGGTAAAATGGTCGCGTGCGTACTCTTTGTTACCTGTTTTTAATGAGTCGTATTTAGCCTGGCGGCGATCGCTTCGCTGCTGGCGCCAATGCGGAGTTGCCGATTTCTGGAACATTTCAAGTTCATGGTCGGAAACATTCACGTCGGTGCGATAGCTCGGCAGGTATGCGTGGCGGTTTACGTATCGCGCAGCAGTGGGCGACTGCTGAATGTGCAGGGTGTTTTGGGTATAAAACCGGTGGCCCCAGTCATCGATAGCCTGCCCAAACTGCCCCGTGCCGGACTCCTGCTCAAACACTCCGCGGTCCATCCGGAACCGGAAACTCCCTCCTCCTACCTGAATGGCAGGTTTGTCGGGCCATTTCGGCGACGTGATCTGCCCGGCCTGGCCATTGTTATTGGCATATATCCAGTTGTCAGCCCCGAAACGCAGACTTGTAATCTGAGCTTCCGAATTCCTCGCAAAAAATCCAGTAAAAAGGACTTCCCTGCTGTCGGCTTTGAAATCGCCGTTGGTATCTTTTAAATATAAAATATCCGGTGCAGCCGCCACAATGATGCCTCCTTTCCAGGGCAGCACGGAAGTTGCGCTGGGCAAACCTTCCGCGTACACGTACGATTTGTCTATTTTACTATCGCCGTCACTATCCTTCAAAAGCCGGATCCTTCCCTTAAAATTCCCGGGTTTCGCATCGTAAGGATAATCGCCCATTTCAACAACATAAATATTTCCATTGTCATCGAAAACCATATCGACCGGTGAAAGTACGTCCGGTTCAGCAACGAAAGGTTCGATACCAAAAGCATCATGGAGCTGAAACGTGCGCATCGATTCCTGCGGGGAAAGCGCCTGCGGGTAACGCTGGGAAAGTGCCGGAAAACTTTTACCGACAATCAAAAGAAGGATGGTCGCGGTAGCTATATATTTCATTGATTCTTATTTGTGAAAAAGCGATTTGTAATGTGGGATTATGTCAAAAATTCCGCCGCTGCGGTCGAAGAAATCCTGATCGAGCCGGAATACACCTCTGTCTGCATTTGCCCATCCAGCCCCGGAAGCGGGAAGATAGCCTCGCATTCGTTCCCAGTTTTTGTAATTCATATCACCATTTGTTTCCAGCAATCCCATGTCCAAACCCGGAAAAGGCGCGAGCCGGGCCGCCAGGCTTTTATGCCATTCCACGAGCGCGGGATTAACAGTGAGATCCGAGCAGGCGCAGGGAATCTGGTGTTCATGGGCAATGCGGGCAATTTTCATGGAGAGGCTCAATGTTTTTGCAACGCCTTTCAGGATAATGGCACCGTAGCCAAGTTCCAGACATTTTAGGGTACTGGCCTCGTCATTCGCCCGCTCGTCGGCGGCGATCCGCAGGCCCAGTCCACCTACATGCTCGTCGCTGGTTTCGGGGAGCGGTTCCTCGATAAACAGGATATGTGAGAACGCGCCTATTTTGTGGGCGTACCCGATCAGCTTTTCAAGGGCTTCTCTTTTCTGGTAGCGGCCGTTGGAATCCAGCGTGTAAAGGATCCTGCCGTTTTTTGTTTCTGCACTGTTCTTATTTTTTAATGCCTGATGAATTTCAGCCAGCCTGGCTTTGTCTTTTTCGAGCATTTCTGACTGGCTTCCCGGCTGCCCCGTTTTTATTTTTATTACAAAATAACCTTTATCCACTGCCTCTGAAATTTCCTGAACAGGCATTCCATATGGTACCTGGAACATCACAGCCACTTTTCGGTTCTGATGCGAAAGTGCCGATTTATAAGTCTGTGGGATCATATCCTCATAGCTTGCCAGGCCATTCTCGCGTGCATATAAAAGCCAGGCTGCATGGTCGATACTGACGAGTGCATTCAAAATAAAATTTACGCTCAGATCTTTTCTGTCGGTCAGGTTCGCAGCAATGGGACGGAGTTTTGGGATCAGTTGATCCACCAGCGAAATGGGATCTTCAAATGGAATTTCCCTGGCCAGCAGCGCCGCTTTTTGTGTAAGTACATACATCAGCGCATTTCCGGCAGCTTCCGGATAGTGGCTGAAAAGTTCGGCGTCCCCATAAAGCACACTCTGCGTAGCCAGCCCGATCCCCTCGTGGTTTTCTGTTGAAAGCTTTGACACGGTTTGCCACAGCTCGGTCAGATAACCGCCTTTAAATCCAAATGGACGCAGCAGCGGCTCTCTTTCAAAATCAGAATCGGTTGAAATGATTCTCAGCATAGGTTGTTTTTTCAAATCCTCAATAAACGGAAGTCCGGCGGGATAAGCTAACATTGCCGCCATTCCGGACTTCCTGATAAAATCTCTCCGGTCCATTTCATGCAGGCTGGTTAATGGCCACGTTACTATTTTTGCAACAGCTGAAACATGGCCTTCATCAGCACACCTTCCACTTCGGGCGCAACGCTGGAAGCGCGATCGCTCACCTCATATCCGCCTTTTTTATAGGCGTCGGCAGTCCCGATGTAGCCAGGCCCCAGATCGCCGTAGGCAGCCATGGCGACGAAAAGATCGGGTCTTTTTGCTTTGGCAGCAAGCTGATATTCCACAAACAGCTCGCCCGGCATATACAGTATCCTCGCATTTTTAATTTTCAGGCACGCCAAATCCAGCTTTTTCCCGCTTTCGCAACGTCTGAGCCAGGCTATCTTGCCCGCGTTTCCATTGTTTTCACGCAGGATCGCATTGCCCGATGCCAGGTCTTCTTTCATTTTGTATAAATGGGCAGCTGGCGGCAAAGCAACGGAAACAACCGACCAGTCCATGTCGCCGGGTTTTATCGCTTCCCGCCTGGTTGCCTCCCAGGCTAGCTTCATACCCTCCGCGAGCCTTTCGGCGAAGATAAGCCGGTTCGCGGGTGAGCCGTCGTTGTACTTCCCGGCTGCAATGTTTCCCCCGGCTCCATTGAAATGAATGTGAAGCGCTTCGGGCTCGGCAAGCTGGCGGTAAAAGCGCGCTACGCCGGGGAAATCGGGATTAACGACACCGGTACGGTAATAGCTCTGCGGGTGCGTGGCATAGTAAGTGAGCACTGCAACCGGTTTGTCCCCATTCCAGAAACTTACCAGCGATAGCTCGGGATCAATGAGACCTTCGGGTTCCGCCCGGATCGCCGGGTCTTTGGTCGCTGACATCCGCGTCACCCGTACTTTCCCATCGGGACCATAAATGTTCCGGTTGGAAGCAACCTTATGTACTTTGGATTTGCCCAGTCCGATATGCGTTACAGGCCGGGATTTTCCGAGAGAATTTTTCACAGCGACGGTCAGCTCCCGCAGCGCCTGGCGCGGAAAGTCTCCATTGAACTGGGTAGGGTTAATGAACGCCGGATCAATTCCCGCTTCCAAAAGTACCTTTTCAGCCCCGGCATCGTACCGGGGCGCATCGTGTTGGTGCAGCACATTCACGCTCACGCGCTGCGGCGTCGTTCCGGCTGCGGCGGCCAGCGCATTTTTGAATTCGTCCATTCCTTCATTACTGATACCAAGCCAGTCCACCGCGCACAAGACTACCGGCAATCCCGAGGCAAACAAAACGATCCCTTTTGCACGCAGTCCCAGGTCCCATTTGTTGATTTCAGGATCATAAGATAAGTGACTTCCCACGGGAGGGGTCACGTCAATATCGAACGTGGAGAGTCTGACGGTATCCGGTTGCTGCGCCAATGCATTTTGTACCAAAAGGAACAACAGGAAACCAAACAGCCGACAAATGGCCCTGGGGTAACGAACGCCTGACGGACCGTGGTAGTGATGCATAAAGGCTTAGTAATTAGGATTTTGTTTCAGCTTTGCATTCTTGTCCAGTACGGCCTGCGGGATTGGCAAGAGGTAGTTTCTGTTGGCAAAGAAAATCCTGCCGCCATTCGGCGCTTCAATTACTGAATATACTTTTTTACCTGCTTCTTTTACAATTTTCATTGCGTGAAACGCGCCGTTTAGCGTTGTTTCGGCTATTTTAAGTCTCAGCAGATCGGGCCAGCGTTTTTCTTCGAACGCAAGTTCCACCCTTCTTTCCTGTTGGATCGTCACGCGCATTTGTGCCTGCGTCAGACCGGATTTGAGTGCCGGTAACCCGGAGCGTTCGCGTACTTTGTTTACTGCACTATAAACGCTTGCATCGGGGCCCACTTCTTCATTTTTTGCTTCGGCATAGCTGAGAAGAACTTCTGCAAATCTGAAAATGATAAAGCTGGCGCTGCTGAGCCGCTGATCGCCACTCGCAAATTCATACTTGGGGTTCAGCCCTTTTCTGAGGTAGTACCCTGTATTGGTGGCTTCATTGGCACTCGACAAATCGAGCATATTACGGGAACCCGAACCGATCCACATTTCCATTTCAAAACCCAGCCATTTGCTTCCATCATAAATAACAGACTGATAAAATCGCTTCTCGCGGTTCAGGTAGGGATTTTGAGGATCATAACCCGAAGCCGGATCCGTGATAGGCAGTCCATTTGCCATAAAATACGAATCCACAATTTCCTGGGTAGGGTTCGGCGCACTCCAAGCACGCTGCGTGCCCCCTACCATCCACGCCCCATGCAATCCCTCCCGGCTCGCTCCCAAGGTAGTTCCGCCCAGATACGCTTTGTCAAAAATGACTTCCACATTATTATTATTTTCCTCGTAAAACAGCGTCTCCAGGTCCGGAAAAAGGCTGTATTTATTCAGGTCCATTACCTGCTTGTTGGTCGCGGCGGCGGTAGCCCATCTTGCTTTATCGTTTGTCGGATTTTTGAGCGGGCTTGCCTGAAACAGTTCGCACCAGCCTTTGAGCGTGAGTGCGGCGCCTTTGCTCGCTCGTCCTTTGTCCGGTGTAAGTGGCAGGTCGGCTGCGATGGCGGCACATTCGTCGGTGATAAACTTAAATGTTTCGTCCGAGGTGCTCCGCTCTCTGAAAATTTCGTCTCCCTGCTTTTCGCGGTTCAGCACTTCTGTGATAATGGGCACACCTCCGTAGCGGGTCCAGAGCAACTGGTAGAAATACGCTCTCAAAAACCGTGTTTCTGCAATGCGCGTTACTTTCCAGGCGTCGGGCAAAGCACTTGCCGACACTTTTTCGATGAAGACATTGCATTTCCGGATCTTTGCAAAATTGGTAGTCCAGTCGTCCCGGACGGATCCCGGCGTGTAGCTTGACTTTGCGTAGGCAGTAAAGCTGTAACCGGAAGAAGAACCCCGCATGGTATTATCCGAGAAACTTTCGTCGGGATCGTTGGTGGTAAATGAGCCGGGCAGACTTCCGTAAATGTCGTTCAGGAACATATCGGCAACGCCGGTCGTCGACCAGGCATTGTTGTCGGAAACCTGGTCCGTCGGCGAAACATCCAGGTAGTTGTCGCAGGAGACAAGTCCGTAGCCCAGCAGCAGTACGGCAAAGGCTGAATATATGTAGTGGTTTATCGTTCTCATGTCTGATTTTTTTGATCTGTTGAATTAAAACGTGACGTTCATACCCAGTGAAACCACGCGTTGCTGCGGGTAATTGAGCCCCGAGCTTACAATGTTCTCCGGATCGTAATTGACGATCTTTGTCCAGGTCAGCAGGTTTTGTCCCGAAACAAAAACCCGGGCGTTCTTCATGCGTACTTTGCTCATCAGGTTCGAAGGGATCGAATAAGAAAGCATCGCGCTCTTCAATCTCAGGTAACCCGAATTCCTCATCCAGAAAGAAGACATCTGTGTATTGTTGGTGGTCGGCGCGCTGGTGATCCGGGGGTTTAATGCATTGGTGTTTTCAGGAGTCCAGTAATCCAGGTTTTCTTTTACCGGAACCGTTCCTCCGTAAAAAGCCCAGGCGGAATACAGGCTGGTGTAAAAATCGGTCTTCGCCGCTCCCTGAAACAACACATTCAAAGCCAGTCCTTTATAGGTAATGTTAGGCATTACCCCGTAAATGATCTGCGGAACGTCTGGATTACCGATCACCGTCTCATCGTCCGTATTGATCACGCCATCCTTGTTCATATCCTCATAGCGGATGTCGCCCGGCTGTACTTTGCCCCACGGCTGTACCGCTATGCCCTGTTTCAATGCGCCGGTTTCGGTAAAATCATTGACCTGAAAGAAACCCAGTGAGCTATATCCAAACTGCGTTCCGAGCGGCCTTCCGGTCCTTTTGCGGTTTGGGTTGCCAAAAGTGGATGCTGTTTCAAAAACTTTCAGCAGCGTATTTTTTGCATATGTGAAATTACCGGTCAGCGATACGTGCAGGTCTTTGGTTACATTGTATTCGGTACCAATAGAGAGGTCGATCCCGCGGTTTTCCATGATACCTGCATTCACCTGGCTCAGCCCGATCCCGTATTCTGCCGGAACGGTTACGTCAGGCGTTGTCAGCATATTGGATCTTTTTTCATAGAAATAGTCCGCTTCGATCGTCACCAGACCTTTCCAAAGTGTTGCTTCTATTCCGATGTCAGTTTTTTTAGCTCTTTCCCACGTAATGTTCGGATTGGACTCGGCGCGTTCGCTAATCCCCTGAACTGCTTTTCCGCCAAGCACATAGGCCGGGCCATATACCCCATACGTACTCAGGTATTGAAATGCGCTGCCCGCGAGTGCGCCTACTTCTCCATAAGATGCCCTGATTTTAAGATTATTGACCCAGTTGACATTTCCTTTCATGAAATTCTCTTCCGAAATCCTCCAACCGAGCGAGAATGCCGGGAAAAATCCAAACTTCTTGCCGGGGGCAAAATAGTAGCTGCCGTCGTATCGTCCGCTGGCTTCGAAGAGGTACTTTCCGTCGTAATCATACTGGCCACGATAAACCAGCCCCACCTGCCTGGCCCTGGTAGAACTTCCCGAGTTGGAGATATCCGCCTGGTTCGAGCTTCCCATATTCAGCTCATCGATGCTTAGGCCGAAGTTTTTCCGCGTCGCCCCAAACGTAAGCTGATCATTTCCTTTGGCTTCAAAAAGACCTAAAAATCCGACATAATGCTTACCGAATGAGCGGGCGTAGTTGAGGCTTCCCTGAAATGTGAGCTGCATGGCACGTATGTATCCCTGGGTCAGTTCGGCTGCAGACCGTTCGCCGTATGAGACATTATACTGATCGCTCCCCGCGACCGGCGCCCAGATGGCAATCGGGGTGAGCCAGTTTTTGTTAAAAGTCGAGGTCGGGTCATAGGCTACGGAGCCTTTGAGTTTCAATCCCTTGATAAAATTCAGGTCCTGCTCAATGGAGAGCTGAGAGAAAATTTGCGTGGTATTGATCTTACGGTACCCGTCACTTTTTATTAATCCGGCCAAAAGATTTCCGACCAGACCGTTGGGGTAAATCTGCGTCCAGGTTGGGTTTGCATTGGTAATGGTAATGAACATCCGGTCGGTGGTCGACGACGGATAATGGTTGTTTTGCTCCCGGCCTTTCAGTGACAACGAAACTTTGGTTGATTTGGTAACCTGCGCATCAAGACTGAAATTCAGGTTGAAACGATGCTGATAAGTAGACCCGAACAAACCCGCTTCATACTGATACCCAAGGCTTCCATAATACTGCACAAGATCGGTACCTCCTGAAATTTCGAGGTTATGACTTGTGAGAGCAGTGTTTTTATTGACCAGATCCCAGGGGCTGTTGTTGGGAAAATTCACCGGGTCGGAACCGTCTTTGAATTTTTGAAGATCGGCGTCCGAGTATTTTGCAGGCAGGCCTTCATTCCGGGAAGCCGCGTTGAGCAACGATGCATATTCGAACGAATTCGGATATTTCGTGAGCACGGTTGGATTTTGAAAACCCATGTAGCCGTTGTATGTGAGCGCCGGAGAGCCTGCCTTCCCTTTTTTGGTAGTAACCAGGATTACCCCGTTTGCACCGGCCACACCATATGGCGCAACCGCCGCGGCATCTTTTAAAACCGTAATGCTTTCAACCGAGTTGGGATCAAGATCCTGAAACGCCCTCGGGATATTATCTACCACCAGCAATGGCTGGCTGTTCCCCGTCGTGGCGATACCTCTGATGTAGATACTGGATGCATCCCGGCCCGGCTCGCCCGAACCCTGGCGGAAAATCACACCCGACATTCTGCCTCCCAATCCGTTGCTGAGATTTGTAATGGGCGTCGAAGCCACCTCGCCGCCTGTCATGGAAGATATGGCTGCGGTTACGGAAGTCTTTTTCTGCGTGCCGTAACCTACCACAACCAGCTCTTCCAATGCCTTTGTATCAGGCAGCAGCACTACGTCCAGGGAAGTCTTATTTCCTGCAATTATTTCTTGGGGTACGTACCCGACGAATGAAAAAATAAGTGTCAGCGTACCTTCCGCTCTTTCATTTTCCGAAATATCCAGAGAATATTCACCGTTCACATCCGTAACCGTGCCGCGCTGGCTTCCCTTTACGAGAATGCTCACGCCCGGCAAAGCGCCCCCTTTTTCTTCGGTGACCTTGCCTTTTATGGGAACATTGGCATCCTGCGGCTGCTTGCCGGAATTTCCTGGCTGGTTCACTTCTTTCATCACGCTGATCAATATCCTTTTATCGACTTGCTTGAAAGTCAACTTATTAGGCGTAAGTAACCTGACGAGAAGTTTTTCGACGGTGATTTTTCCTCCTTTGAGTTCCAGCTCACCAATGTGCTTCACATCCTGTTTACGGTACATAAACCGGAACGGTGTCTGTTGCTCAATCTGATTGAACACGTCGATGAGCGTTCCGTTTTTCAGCGCTATTTCTACCTCCAGGCTCTCAAGGTTCTGCCCTTTCAGGGTCGAAGCGCTCAGAAGCTGGGTAGTCGCTAAAACAGCCAGTGACAAAATCAGTGAAAATCGCATAAGCTTCTTTAATTTTCGAACAGTACAATTGTTCATAGGAAATTGGGTTTAGTTGGGTGAAATAATAACTGCTTTATTTATCGGATCCAGCTCGTACCTGGCGTCGTTGAATTCCGTAATGCTTTTCAATACACTTTCCAGGGTTTCGTCCTTTCCAAAGGTTGTGGTAAAACGCTGTGTTTTCAGCCTTTCGCCGTCGATCCGGATCTTTACGCTGAACCGCTCTTCGATCAGCTTCGCCGCGTTGAAGACCGTCACATCGTCGAACAAAAGGTTCTCACTCTTCCATTCGACCGTCTTTTCAGCATTGACTTTCTGTTGTACAGCTTCGTGGTTTACGGTATTGTAAGTGATTTGCTGATCGGGTATCAGGGTTCCGAAAATCTTGTTCTGGTCGCTCACTTTCACTCTCCCCCGGGTAACGGTGACCGTTATACTTTCGTCTCCGGGCCAGGCCCTGATGTTGAATGCGGTACCCAGTACGGTCGTCGATAATTTTCCGGCATGCACGATAAAAGGCTTTGCCGGATTGCGCTGAATGTCAAAATAAGCCTCTCCGGAAAGGTATACCTCCCTCTTTTTCTTATTATCAAATGAATCGGGATAATCGATCTTGCTGCCGGCGGTAAGAATTACCGTGCTGCCATCGGGCAGCTGAACGAAATTATTGGGTTTGCTTACTTTTTTCTCACTCTTAACATAAACTACCTCAGGCTCTGCTTTTTCAGTATTTCTAAAAAAAACAAAAGCAGAAACCAGCAACACAAGCACAGCCGCGGCGTAGGCTGACCATACCGGCAATTTTCTTTGAGCTGAGGGAAAAACGATCTCCGCTTTCTCCGGTGCCTGTTCGTCGATATTTCGCTTAATTTCCAGCGCCAGTGTTTCCTGGTCCATTTCCGACATGCTATCGAGAATATCGGGCCGAAATTCAAATGCATTGTAATACGCTTTTATCAGGTCAGTTTCCTCCCTCGTAGCCTTTCCTGTCCGGTATTTTTCCAGAATCTTTAAAAATTGTTCTTGCTGCATGTCAGGCCTTTGATCCTTTAAACATTCCGATAATACCGATAGAAATTACTGATCTCACCTGTATGTTCCGAAAACCCAAAATCCGCCCACGCCGGACAGAACTTTTTTTATCTTTTTTTAACAACCCTCAGGCTGCGAAAGAAAAGGAGGATATGCAAACCAAAGACATCAACAATGCGGTCTTCAACTTCAGCAAAGCCCGGCCAAGCTGGTTACGGACCGTTTTCGGGGAAACGTTGAGCTTATCGGCGATCTCGTCGCTGGAAAGATCGAAGTCATAGCGCATGCGAAAAATAACCTGCTGTTGCTGGGGCAATCGTTCGACGACCGTCTCAAATGCGGCACGGAGTTCATTGTACCTGACCTGCGCATCTGCATGGTCCCTGCGGCTTTCCAGTTGAACAAGCAATTCAGGGATCGGCACGAACTTCTTCTCGCTCTCCATCCATTTCAACACATTGTTACGGACGGCGACGAACAGGTAGGCCGACAAATTATCGATAGCCGGCGCGGACACACGCGACGTCTGTTGGGTCCAGAACTGAATGAATACATCCTGGGCAATATCCTTGGCCTGATCGTAGTTTTCCAGTCGCTTGTAGGCGGCATTGTACACAAATTTCCAGTGTTTCCGGTACAATGCGTCAAAAGCATCCCTGTTTCCCTCACGGATCTGAAGCATCAGCAAGCTGTCCTCTGCGGCGGATATCTCCCTCATTGTTTCTCGGCTTTAACCTTCTTGGAAAATTATCCTAAAAGTATCGCACGGATTTTAGCAAAGCAAATTCTATAAAAATTATAGTTACTAGAATTAAATTGGGCATTATGACAAAAAGCCGGATAATTAGCAATTCACTAAGTATACGGAAGTCCGGTGTGAACCACGGGAGAATGTTGACCGATGTAATGCACGGTTATTTCTTAATACTCCGCAGGTCGAGGGAATCGCGGATTGCGTCCAGGGCTCTGTAAACTAATTTATAGGCGGCCCGCGGCGTGATTTCCATCAATCTGCTGATCTCGTCAAAGCTCATGTCTTCGAAAAAGCGGAAGAAAATGATCTCTCTCTGACGGACAGAAAGGTGCGAGAACATTTTGGTTAATGCGGCACTTCGGCCCTGTTCTTCCTCACCCTTGATCCACTGATCTTCAAACGAAGGTTCTGTGTCGGAAAACGCTTCGGTAAAACCATGCTGCCATTGTTTTTGGCTGTTACTCTTATGGAAAATCTCCCTCCGCAACGACCGGAAAAGATAGAATTTGATCGAATCCGTCGCACTGAGTTTCCGGCGCGACAGCCACAGATTCACAAACAAGTCCTGAATGCAATCCTTCACGAGATCTTCATCCGGCGAAAGCCGATAACCGTAGGTGAACAGAACGGGCGCAAATTTCTCATAGATAGAGGCATATGCATCCTCCGATCCCTCTCTAAATTTTAACCAAAGTTCAGCTTCGCTATCGTCAGACATGGAAGATTTTATCGAACTAAAAAAATAAAAAGCAGGTGTTATCCGGCGTTCTACTAGGGAATTTTAAAAATACAATAAAAAATTTCCAGATCGTGGGTCACTTCTTATTCTTTTCCCCTTTTTCAAGTTAAAAACGAATGTTAATCTGCCATCGTAATTCAGATTGCCGGTTACTATATATCACCATGCATCAGAAACCGCATATGAATTACGAAGATTTTAATGAACATGATTTTGCGCTCGATCCTTATTTTAACGAATGGGTTAAATCTCCCACGAAAGAAAATAGTCACTTTTGGGAATTATGGGTTTCAGAACATTCCGAAAAAAAAGAACAGGTAGAAATAGCCCGTGAACTAATCCTTGCGATCCAATTACCCACTCCGCAATTAAGTCAGACGGATTTGAAGCAATTATGGGAAAATATTCAGCAACGAAATAAAGTAGCAGAGCATGACATTCCGGATGATATCGTCATACCAATTCACAGCAAGTTTAAATGGTTTAGCCGTGTCAATATTGCCGCTTCCATTTCATTATTAATTGCTTTTTCTGCGCTGTTCTGGCTTTTTAAATTAAATAAAAATCCGGAAATGGTGCGTTATCAATCAAAGTTCGGAGAGATAAAAATGCTGACTTTGCCAGATAGCTCGAAAGTATTCCTGAATGCAAATTCAACACTCACTTTCGCACAGCATTGGGATGAGTCCGCTGACCGAAAAGTTGAGCTGACAGGAGAAGCTTTTTTTGAGGTCACCAAAAAACCGGGGAAGGGAAATGCAAAATTTGCGGTGTACTCGGATGGCGTTCAGGTAGAAGTGTTAGGCACGAAATTCAACGTCTACAACCGTCGGAGCAAGATAAACGTTGTTTTACAGGAAGGTTCGGTCCAGCTTTCGGTTCCGGGACAGAACCATAAAGTGCATATGCGGCCCGGAGATCTGATCGAATATGCAGCTTCCAATTCACGCCTGAATCGCACGCATATCGATCCGTCGAGGTATTCCAGCTGGATCAATCATGAACTTATATTTGATGAGACCCCATTAATAGAAGTTGCCCGATCCATTGAAGATCTTTTAAACCTTAAAATCGATTTTGAAGATGAGTCAATCAAAAAACTTCCTTTTACCGGTACACTGTCCATTGCCAATCCTAATGAACTGATTGTTGTATTATCAAAGTCATTTAATATAAAAACAACCCGGTCCGGAAACCGCATTTCATTTCATCATTAATTATCCTTTTCACCTAGTCCCTTAACTTAAACATCATGAATTTATTTATACGGCCTAAAAGGCTTATGTGGTTTCTTGTGCCCCTACTTATAGGCACCTCACAAAGCTTCTCACAAGAATTGTATTCACTTCTTTTAAAGGCGGATCACCCGATTTCAAGGACTTCCGATCAGGCAAAAAGTCTTAAAGATTTTTTAAATCAGGTGGAAAAAAAATTAAGGATACAATTTAATTACAACAGTAATATCGTCCGGAATAAAACCATTGTAATGGATGCATCTTCCATTCAGCAGGGTAACCTTTTGGACAAACTGAATGGCGCATTAAAACAGCAGGGATTGATCGTTGAAAAACTCGGGGAAGGTAAATATGTAATTAATTCATATCAGAATCCGTACCCCAGTGAGACGCCTGAAAAAGGAAATTCAAAAGCGTCAACAACGGAACAAAAATCAGCTGTTGAAACCACCATCCGGGGAAAAGTAACAAGCGAGGACGGACTGGGATTGCCGGGCGTAACGATCCTGGAAAAGACTTCCAAAAACGGAACGGTAACCGATGCGGATGGAAATTACAGCATTGTATTACCGGAGACACTCCCTAATCCGGCCCTGGTTTTTTCTTACATCGGATACATCATCCAGGAAGTTTCTGTCGGCAATCAAACCACGATCCATGTCACGCTCCGGCCGGACATCAAGACACTCAATGAAATTGTGGTGGTCGGGTATGGCACCCAGCAAAAAACGGAAGTAACTGCATCCATCGCTACGATTTCACGACAAAGCATAGAGAACCAACCACTTACAGGTCTGGATCAGGCGATGGCCGGCCAGGCAGCGGGCATTCAGGTTGCCCAGCGCTCGGCTTCGCCAGGGGGTGGGGTCACTGTCCGGGTACGTGGTTCGGGGTCGATCGGTGCTGGCAATGAGCCACTTTATGTAGTGGACGGGATCCCGATCGAGGGCAGTTTCAGCCGTGACCTGAACCCGCTCGCTTCCATTAACCCAAATGACATTGAGTCCATTCAGGTTTTGAAAGATGCATCCTCAGCCGCCATTTACGGGTCGCGCGGGGCCAATGGGGTGGTACTGATCACAACCAAAAGAGGAAAAGCCGGCAAACCGAGAATTCAGTTCGAAACCTACTATGGTATCCAGGAAGTGGCGAAAAAGGTTGACTTGCTCAATGCGCGGGAATACGCCGAATACAACACCGAAGCACGAAACAATGCCTGGGTGGACCAGGGCGGAAAAGCGACTGACCCAAATGAAGTCCGGGTGGACCGGTATAAGGTCCCGGAAATGTTCGCCAATCCCTCACAACTGGGAAAGGGAACGGACTGGCAGGATGCCATATTCCGCACAGCTCCGGTGCAAAACTGCCAGGTATCGATTTCGGGCGGGAACGAGAATACCCAATATCTGGTATCAGCCAACTATTTCGATCAGGAAGGCATTGTGATCAACTCAGGTTTCAAGAGGTACTCATTCCGGATCAATCTGGATACGAAATTATCGGAACGTTTAAAGATGGGCGTGAACCTGTCCCCTACTTTTTCAAAAAGCAAAATCGTGCAGGCGGAAGGGCAATTCTGGAACAATGGGATGATCGCTTCCGCATTGTCGCTGCCGCCCACCATTCCGGTATACAATGCGGATGGCACCTACGCGGTAACGACCACACCTTCCCCCTACAATATCGGCGCCATCGAGAACCCGGTATCGGTTGCCAACCGCTGGAAAAACAACCAGACGAGGTTCCGCGTGCTTGGGACGGTCTTCGCGGAATACAAACTGGCTGAATCACTTACATTTAAAACTTCGCTTGGAGGAGATTATAACGACTCGGAGCAAAGCATGTTTTATCCTTCCACGGTAAGCCGGGAAGGCGTAACGGCCCCGGTTGTGCCCGCGGCGGAGGCTTACTTTCAGCGGAATTACAACTGGCTGAATGAAAACCTGCTCACCTTCAACAAAGTAATGGATGGCAAGCATTCGATCAATGCGCTCGTGGGTTTTACGTCACAAAAAGCGAATTTGAAAAACGCCTCCCTCACGGCTACCAATTTCCCGAATGACCTCGTGCCAACTTTGAATGCAGGCCAGATCACAGGTGGCGGAACAGGCATTTCCGAATGGTCGCTTTTATCTCTTTTAGGGAGGGTCAACTACAGTTATCAGAACAAATACCTGCTCACCGCCACCATTCGCCGCGACGGCTCGTCACGTTTCGGCGCATCGAAAAAATGGGGCACTTTCCCTTCGGCGTCAGTGGGTTGGAATGTGCATGAAGAGCAATTTATGGGGAGCCTCAAAGCGGTCAGCAACCTGAAATTGCGTGCGAGCTACGGACTGGCCGGTAACAATACCATTGGCAACTACGGACATATTGCATCGCTGGGAAATGCCAAATATGTATTTGGCAGTGGCGCCGCCGCTGCTGTTAACGGATTGCTTCCTACCTCGATCAGCAATGAAAACCTGGGCTGGGAAATGATGCGCCAGGCTGACCTCGGCCTGGATCTGGGCTTACTCAGCAACCGCCTTTCCCTGACGGTGGATTATTACAATAAAATAACCGAAGACCTTTTACTGAGTGTACCCGTGCCGGCCTCCACAGGTTTTGCGACAGCAATCCAGAACATTGGGAAGATCAAAAACTGGGGCTGGGAATTTAGTCTGGGTACCAAAAATCTCGTCAATGCCTTAAAGTGGAGCACCGATTTCAACATTTCCTTTAACCGGAATAAAGTATTGGCCCTGGGCCCCGAAGGAAACCCGATCATCAGCCGGAGCCCGGCATTCACGCCGAGTACGCACATCACCCAGATCGGTGCGCCAATGGGCAGCTTTTACGGTTACCAGGTTGTGGGTGTATATCGTGATCAGGCTGATCTGGATTCGAGCCCATCGATAAAAGGCGCGGGCACGGCAGCTTCCAGACCGGGAGACCTGAAATTCAAAGACATGAATGGCGATGGGGAGATTACTTCTGCGGACATAGGCATTATAGGCAATAATCAGCCCGATTTCACATTTGGGATGACCAACAATTTTTCCTACAAAGCATTCAACCTGAATATTTTGGTAGACGGGGCCGAGGGTTTTTACACACTGAATGGAGCGAGGAGAAACATTACCGCCGTAACGGGAAGTTACAGTCGCAGGGATGTCCTGAACCGCTGGCAGTCGCCTGAAAATCCTGGCGACGGAAAAACGCCAAGGGCCAATACGAACCCTACCGGCGGCAACAACAACAATATTTCCACCATGCTCGTGGAAGATGCATCGTTTCTGCGGATCCGCAACCTGAATTTGAGGTATGCACTGCCGTCGACACTGTTCAATAAGGTGATCCAGGGTATATCGGTTTACGCAAGCGTTCAGAACGCTTTTACATTTACCAAATACATGGGCTACAATCCCGAGCAAAACTCGCAGGGCAGCAATGAGGCAACCACCAATTTAAATCCCGGCATCGACTTCAATGCGTATCCTCTGGCTCGCACCTACACGCTCGGCCTAAACTTATCCTTCTAAAAGACCACGGTAAAATCAGTTATCATGAAAAAAACAATACTTGCCACGTGCATTGGATGTTTATCCATTCTGTCCTGCCGGAACGACTTCCTGAACCTGGCCCCGATCAGTTCGGTGAACACGCAGAATTTTTATAAAACCGCCGGGGATATCGAACTGGCTGTCAATGCAGCATATAGCACTCTTCAGCTTGCGGGTCAGTTCTCTCAGGGATATTGGGTAGTAGGCGAAACCAGGTCCGACAATACGTTCAATTTTGAAGACGGCGGCAATAACGATCACGTAGACCTGGACCTGTTCCGGATGGCTTCTTCCAACAGCATCCTGAGTTTGATCTGGGTAGACTATTACCGCGGGATTATGGCATGCAATGTTGTTCTCGAACGTATCAACGGCGTTACCATGGAGAATGCGCTGAAAGAACGTTACATCGGAGAGGTCAGTTTCCTGCGGGCTTTGATGTACTTCAATCTGGTGCGGATCTTCGGCGACGTCCCGCTGGTCCTGACCGAAACCAAATCGGTGGAAGAAGGATATAGCCAGGGCAGGATCGCAGCGAACGAGGTGTATTCACAGATTATACAGGATCTGCAAAGCGCGGAAAACAAGTTGCCGAAAACGTACTCAGGTGCGCTAGTCGGCCGCGCCACCAGCGGCGCGGCGAAGGCCGTGCTGGGGAAAGTCTATCTGACGAAAAAAGAGTATGCGGCGGCACAGGCAAAGTTAAAAGAGGTAATAGACCAGGGAACATACAGCCTGCTCACCGATTACGCCGCATTATGGAACCCGGCCAACAAAAACAATGCAGAATCGGTTTTTGAAATACAATTTAAAAAGGGCACAACCGGCACGTCCAGTGCATTTCTAAGCTGGTTCGCCCCCCGGAATTCAGGCAATTCGGTCACCATCAATGGTTTCGCATATGGCCGGAACCTTCCGACAGAAGATCTCGCGAAAGCTTATGAGGCAAACGATCTGAGAAAAAAGAGCTCGCTGGCGGAAGGCTACACGAACAGTTCCAATGTTTTTGTAAAAGATAAATACACGCTAAAATTCAATGACCAGCCATTTACAGCCAATAATTATGACAACAACTGGCCCTACCTGCGCTATGCCGACGTGTTGCTGATGTACGCAGAAGCAACCAACGAAGTAAATGGAGGCCCGAACCAACTGGCCTATGACCAGATCAATGCAGTCAGGAAACGGGCCGGATTGAACCCGCTGCCCGCCAACCTGAACAAGAATACTTTCGCCCTCGCGCTCGAACACGAAAGGCAGGTTGAGCTTGCATTTGAGGGACACCGCTGGTTTGATCTGGTACGTACAGGCCGGGCGCTGGAAGTGATGAATGCGCACTTCAAAGGTTCAGTCGTATTGCAGTCGTTTCAGCTGCTTTATCCCATTCCACAAAGTCAGATCGACATTAACCCTGATCTCATCAGACAAAATCCGGGGCATGTCTTGTAAATCATTCATTTACCACATTCAAAGCAGATTTAAATGATCGACCATATGAAAAATTCAAACCGGCGCAGTTTTGTAAAAAACCTGGGTATTGGAAGCCTGGCAGCCATTGGCGCTACGTCAGCCACTACTGCCGCAAATCCCGCCACAGCCTCCGCTGCGGCTGCCAATGCGATTCCTGCTTCTTCCGGCAGGAAGATCTGGGTAGCGACCATGACCATGCACAAAATGGACGGGAATACCTGTGAAGAGATCGTTCAGGCAGCAGTTAAACAAATGCAAAAAGCGCTTCCCTACAAGCCGGACATCATTTGCCTCCCCGAAGCCTTTCACATACTGGCCATCCGGGGCAAGCGGCCGTCCGTCACCGAAACAGCGGAAAATGGCAGCGGCAACCTGACGCGTCCCTTTCAGGAATTTGCAAGAAAAAACAACTGCTATGCGATTGTTCCCTTGTATTCAAAGGAGGGAAACCGCTATCACAATACGGCTTTTCTCATCGACCGTCGCGGTGAAATTGTTGGTAAGTATCATAAGATCAGAACTACGACGGGTGAAATGAAAAACGGGATATCGCCCGGCCCCCTGGACCCGCCGGTTTTCAAAACTGATTTCGGGACGATCGGGATACAAACCTGCTTCGATATCGAATGGCTCGACGGGTGGCGCCGCCTGCGTGAAAAAGGCGCCGAACTGGTATTCTGGCCGTCGGCATTTGCGGGTGGAAAACTGGTTAATACCATGGCATGGCTGAATAAATTTGCCGTCGTTTCGAGTACCGCGAAAGATACTGCCAAGATCTGTGACATTACCGGAGAAGAGCTGGCTGCCAGCGGTTTGTACGATTCATGGGGGGTGTGCGCCGAGTTGAACCTCGAAAAAGCATTTCTTCATTCTTATCCTTATTACGAGCAGTTCCCAGCGATTCAGGCGAAGTACGGTCAGAAGGTCCGGATAAGGACTTTGCATGAAGAGGAATTTTCGATCATTGAAAGTCTGTCGCCCGATGTGAAAGTGGCTGATATCATGAAAGAGTTTAACCTCAAAACACATGAAGAACACCTGCATATAGCCGAAATACAACAAAGACAACACTGGATGTAGCCTAAGCTGCTACTGGACTAATCACCTTCTTATGCTTAAAAGTGCGATCATTTTCACGGATGGAATATTAAACCATCCTAATGCAAAAACGGCCCACGGGCTTATCCGGCGAAGTAAGCGGTACGAGATCATCGGTGTGATCGATCCGAAGTTCAATGGCCTGGATGCAGGCGAAGTACTGGATCGGATTCCCAGGAATATTCCCGTTTACGCGTCAGTAAAAGATTTTCAGGAGCAGTCTACCCGCAAAGCGGATTTCGGGATTGTCGGCATCGCCCTGCCAGGCGGAAAGATGCCGGAAAGTCTAAAAAACGAACTATCACAAGCCATTATAGCCGGCATATCCATTGTTTCCGGACTGCATGACTTTCTCTCTGAACACGACGAATTCAGAAAACTGGCCGGCGAGCACAACGTTGAGCTGATCGATATCCGAAAGCCCCGCCCGAAGAAGGAATTAAAGTTCTGGACCGGTGAGATCCGCCATGTAAAAGCGCCGGTGATAGCGATCCTGGGTACCGACTGTGCTCTTGGAAAAAGAACCACCACATCACTTCTGACGCAGGAACTGACCAACGCGCACATCCATGCGCAAATGATCTTTACCGGGCAAACCGGCTGGCTGCAAGGGTACGAATATGGTTTTATTCTCGACTCCACCTACAACGATTTCATTTCCGGCGAATTGGAAAATGCCGTGGTAAACTGCTACCGCGAAACTTCTCCGGACGTGATCATTCTGGAGGGACAATCCGCATTATGCAATCCCAGCGGGCCTTGCGGCGCGGAATATTTGCTCTCGGCAGGTGCGAAGGCTGTGATTTTACAGCATGCACCCGGGCGTACCTATTACAACGGACATGAAAAAACCGGAATAAAAATATCGCTGGAAAGGGAAATTGCCCTCATCAGGCTTTATGGCAGCGAGGTGCTGGCAATAAGCCTCAACACATCCGGCCTGGAAAAGGAAGAAATTGAACGATACCGACAAGCGTATCGCGAGAAATTCGGCATACCGGTTGTGCTGCCGTTACAGGAGATCGGGGCACTCAGTACTATCGTTAAACGATACATTCAAAGCCAGAAACAGGCAATCCCTGCCATTTGATTTCACCTATTTTGAAAATAAAATACATTTCGCTCAGCGTCGAGGACTTGCAGCTGAGCCGGCCTTATACCATTGCTTTCAAGACAATCAGTTCCGTTGAAAATGGGATACTCCGGATCCATTCTGAGGATGGACGTACCGGCCACGGTGCTTTCAACCCGATTTTCGAAGTAGTGGGAGAAACGCTCACGCAGGCAGTTGCGCTTTTCCGGACGGACGAGGCAGAGTTTCTCGCAGGCCGTGATATCCGCGAGCTAAATCAGCTCTGTGATGAGGTGCAGCAAAAATACAGGCAAAGCCCCGCGTTACGGACCGCATTTGAAATTGCATTGTATGATCTGTTTTGTCAAAACCTGCAGGTGCCGCTGGTCCGTTTTCTGGGACGCAAGATCCAATCGATGCCAACTTCGGTAACCATTGGAATTCTGGGCGTAGAACAAACGCTGGAAGAAGCCCGGGAATACATTGCGCGGAAGTTCAGGATACTAAAAGTGAAACTCGGAAAAAGCATTGACGAGGACATTGAGCGCATGCTGAGGTTACATGAACTTTGCAAAGACGATGTCGCGCTCATAGTGGATGCGAACCAGGGATACGACAGAGCAGAACTTCTCCGCTTTAAAAACCTCACTGCCAAATGCAACATACGATTGATCGAACAGCCTGTGAAAGCCGGAAATGAGCATTTGCTGGCAGGATTACCAGATGACTTACGGGAAAAACTAGTCGCCGACGAATCTCTGCTGTCCGTTAAAGACGCCTCTGCATTATCAGCAACTCCTCTCCTGTTTGGCTACTTTAACATCAAACTAATGAAATGCGGAGGTATTACCGAAGCCCTGAAAATCGCATCTGTTGCGGAATCGAGCGGGATTCGCCTGATGTGGGGCTGCAACGATGAAAGCAAGATCAGTATTACGGCTGCGCTGCATGTTGCATTTGCCTGTGCAAATACGGGCTATATTGATCTGGATGGCAGCCTGGACCTTAAAAAAGATGTGGTGGGGGGCGGTTTCGAGCTGAAAGATGGTTGGATGACAATCAGCGACAAACCGGGACTCGGACTGGAAACAATGGAATAGAATGTGGTAAGCGAAATATGCGAAAAAGGTGTGATCTGCATACCTTCAGGCATGCACGCCGTGGATCTTCTCAAAGGCTTTTTTCAGAACTTCCTTGATCACTTCCAGCTTCATTGGTTTGGCCATATAATCGTCCATCCCGATGCTCAGACACGTATTCCGGTCTTCATTCATGGCGTTGGCGGTTAATGCTACAATGTACGGCCGGGTGGCATGTTCCTTCCGGATGATCTTCGTTGTTTCCAGACCATCCATTTCCGGCATTTGAACGTCCATCAATACCACATCGTACTGACTCCTGCGAAGCATTTCCAGCACCTGCAAGCCATTGTTGGCGATCGGGGCCTCGTAACCCAGCTTTTTGAGCACATAGTCAATAAACTTCTGGTTCACCAGGTTGTCTTCCGCTACTAAAATGCGAAGGGGGTACTGACCTGAAAAATCAGGACCCAGTACTTTATCATCCGGAGAATCGGCCGGAATATTTCGCCGGTCCGGAACCCGATCCGTGTAGCCTGTCGTAATGTGGAAATGGAATGCAGATCCTTTCCCATATTCACTTTCGGCCCTGATCCCGCCACCCATTAACCTTACTAATCTCTCGCAAATGGCCAGTCCCAGCCCCGTACCGCCATATTTGCGGTTAATGGACGAATCCACCTGCGAAAATGCCTTGAACAGATTGGTCAGATTATCCTCCTTAATCCCAATGCCCGTATCTCTCACGGTGAACCCAACGCCGATCTCGCCGTACCTGGGTTCCGCCGATTTGTAGACCCGCACCGAAATCTCCCCGCTGTCTGTGAATTTGAGCGCATTGTTGATCAGGTTCGTCAGCACCTGTTTCAGTCTCGAACTGTCCCCGACCAGGAAATGCGGCAAAGCCGGGTCGATGTGATGAACGAGCCTGATATGCTGCCTGGAAGCCTGCAAAGCAAAAAGGTCCATGATCTCCTCCATGGCAAGCCGCAGCTCGAACTCGTGTGCTTCAAGGTCGATTTTACCGGATTCTATTTTTGAAAAATCAAGAATGTCGTTGATCACATTAACCAGCGTTTCGCCGCAGGCTGCAATGGTTTTTGTATAATCCTGCTGCTCCTCCGTTAACTGGGTTTCCGCAAGCAGCGCCGTCATACCGATCACGCCGTTCATCGGCGTCCTGATCTCGTGGCTCATGGTTGCGAGGAAAATGCTTTTGGCCTGGTTGGCACGCTCAGCTTCATCCCGGGCAATCTGTGCCTGCTCATGCTGCTCGTAGAGTTCTTCAGCCTGCACCCGAAGTTCTTCGGATTGTGACTGCAATTCTTCATTCAAAGCCTGCAAATGTTCCGATTGCGCATGAAGTTCTTCCGTCTGCTTTTGAATGAAGCTCGTGCGTTCTTCCACAAGTCTTTCAAGTTTGGCTTTTTGTCTGACAATGGCGGCGACCCGGTAATTATAAATGAGATAAATAATCGCGGCAGCGGCGGCGAGCGCCAATATCCGGAACCACCATGTTGCCCAAAAAGGCGGTTCTACGATAATGGAAAGACTTTGCTGCCCCATAACCCATTCGCCTGCGATGTTTTGCGCCTTCACTTTGAATGTATATTGTCCGGGGGGAAGATTGGTGTAAACCGCCGTATTTTTATTTCCCACATCATTCCACTCCTGATCAAAACCTTCCAGAATGTACGCGTAGTTTTTTCTAGATGAAGTAAAATCCAGCGCCGCATAGTCCAGCGCCACAAACGACTGGCCGTACGACAGGGTTACCTCCTTCGCATCTGAAATATTGCCGGGCAAAACAGGTGTAAAATCCTCTGCCGCGAACGACCGCACTCCCCGGTTGAAAATCTTGAAATTGGTGATTACGATCGGATAAGTCGCATTGCCCTGCTTGATCTCACGTGGATTGAGCCGGTTGAACCCATTAACACCTCCAAAATAAAGATTCCCAGCTCGATCCTTGAATGCCGCTTTTTGCTTGAACTCCCTACCCTGCAACCCATATTCCAACGAATAGTTCTGAAATTTTTCAAGCCTGGAATCAAATTGTGAAAGTCCGTCACCGGTACTGATCCAGAGCCTCCCCAGGTCATCCTCGACACTAGCCAGAGTTACATTGTTGACTAGTCCGTTTTCGGTCGTGTATCTTTTAAATTTCGCCGTGCCCGGGTCAAATCTTACCAGTCCTTTTGAGGTGGAAACCCATAAAATGCCGTTTTTATCCTCCATAATGTGATTGATCGCACCATTGGAAGCGCGCCCGGGATCGGTGATACGGAATCTCGTAAATGTGTCCGTAACCGGATTATAGCGGTTGAGCTGCCCCTCGTCGGTCCCGAGCCATACATTCCCTTTGCGGTCCGCCAGCAGGCAGTTTACAGTGTTATCGGAAAGGGTTTTAGGATCAGTAGGTTCGCTCAGGTAATGTTTAAAAATCCCCGTTTTGGGATCATACACATCGATTCCTTCTCCATAGGTGCTCAGCCAGAGCTTGCCGTCTGTTGTCTTTATAATGGCATATATGTTGTCGGTATACAGGCTGTTGGCGATGCCCGGCTTCTTTTTAAGCAACGTGGACCTTCCTGTTTTTGGATCAAAAAGGCTGAGCCCGTCACCCCATGTACCGATCCAGAGCTTTTGGTCGATGGCGGGTACAATGGCCAGCACAAAATTGCCGGATATCCCTGCCCCCGGACCTTGCTGCTTGTATGCGGTAAATTCCTGTGTTTTTTTGTCCAGAAGATTCAGCCCGCCGCCATCGGTGCCGATCCATATATTCTGGTCCGCATCTTCATGAAACGCGATTACGAAATTGTTGGAAAGACTGTTTTTTGACGAATTGTGCCGAAAATGCGCAAAGCTGTTGTTACTGTTATAAATGCTGACGCCGCCGCTGTAAACGCCGAGCCAGATATTGTTTTGGCGGTCCCTGTAAATGCAGTCCACCGAATTCCCCGCCACGCTGCTGAGATCTATTTCGTCGTGCTTGTGTGACGTGAATGTCCACGTTGTTGTGTCCAGGATGTTCAGACCGCCGTTTTCAGTCCCCACCCAAATTTCACCCTGGCTCTCGTTGATGCTGGTGATACTGTTGTTGGATAAACTTAACGGATCGTTTGCATCCTGTTGAAATCGCCGGAATGTTCCGGTTTCGGGCTCGAACAGATTCAGGCCTTTGCCAAACGTCCCGACCCAGATGCGGTTTTTAGAATCCTGAAAAAGAGCGCGTACATCATCCCCGGAAAGCGAGGCCCCCATTTTACTATCATGCACAAACCGTTTGAAAGACCCGGTTTTGCGGTCGAGCAGATTCAAACCGGTGGAAGTACCTGCCCAGATATTGTTCTGCCTGTCGCAGAAAACCGTATTTACATTGTCCCCACTGAGGCTGTTGGGTTTGGTGGGATCAAACTTGTAATGTACCGAGACAATGCCATTCGCGGGATCAAACAGGTCGAGACCGCCGGTCGTGGCGATCCACAATTTCCCTTCCTGATCGAAAGTGATCTTATTCAGGAAATCACCGGAGATCGTTTCCGGGTTTTTCAGGTCCGTGAGATAAGATTTGAACTGTTTTCCGTTGCGGTCGAGTACGTTCAGCCCGCCTCCGCTGGTCGCAATCCAGATATTTCCCGCTTTATCTTCGGCGAGGCAGGTTACAAAATCACTGCTGATGCTGCTTTTGTCCTGATCGTCATTTTTAAAAATTTTAAATTCATGCCCGTCATACCGGTTCAATCCCCCGTTCGTCCCGATCCAGATGAAGCCTTTGCTATCCTGAAATACACAATTGACATTATTATTGATGAGGCCGTTTTCCGCAGAAATATGTCGGAAATGAATCGGGTTATGCTGAGAAAATGCCTTTAATACCGTGAGCTGCATTAAAAACGCACACAACATATACTGGAAATACAGCTTCATACGATCCAAAAGGAGGTGTAATATTACTTCATGAATATTTGTAGTAATATACAGCTATATTGGAAAAATCCGCGCATCGCCCGGATAATCGCCTGCGCTAACTTGCTGACTCGGGACGCATTAAACCTTACTGTTGAATCTGTAAAACTTTACAACACAAAAAACCCATGCGTTGCATCACGGTCGAGCTGCCGGACCAGACCATACTCCCATTCCAGATAAGCCTCCATGGCGGCAGGATCAATGTTTGTACCTTCATAGGGACGCCTGTAACGATCATGGGGCGGTGACGCCAGCTGTGCATGTATATCGCCGGGACCAGTGAGTGCGTAACCGTGCTCCACCCAGGATTTTGTCCCGCCTTTCAATACAAAAACCGGTTTGTTTGTCAGCAACTTAAATTCCGTCGCTGCAAATGCGGCTAGGATCCCATCTGGCGAGGTAAGTATATATATTTCAGCAGAGGGCAGGTTTTCAATCGCTTCGTCCAGGCCGGATCGCAAAGCATACCAGGAATTGGGAATGTGGCCTTTCAGATATTGCCTGCTCGGGGCGAAATCAACTACAACAAGCTCATTATCAGATCTTAAAAATTCAGACAGGGTATCGGCATCGACCAAATCAGGTTTGTTTGTAAATGGAGGAACAGGATTTTCGGGGAAGCCTTTTTCCAACCAAAACGCATTGTCCGGTGTTTCAAGGACAAATACCTCCCAGTTCATCTGTGCCAGCCATGACGCAGTCATATTCGCGCGGACTTCCTCCTTATCCGCCAGAATGAGGCGGGCGCCCCGTACCGGCGCAAAATGATCGGTTTCCTGAACGAGCTGGCCTCCGGGCGCCGATAGAAAACCATGCAAATGCCCCGCTGCATATTCCTCGGGCATGCGCACATCAAACCAATAAGTCGTTTTGTCTTTATCCTCTAAAAATTCCCGAAGAGCCAGAAACGAGATCGTTTTTACGCCCGCCCTGGCTGCAACCGAGCGGCTTCGTGACAAAGCAAGCTCTGCATTTTCGGGACTTACCTCTCCAAAATGCCTGGATTGTCCGTGTTCGAGCTTTTGCCCGGCAAGCGTCCATCCGATCGTTCCGTTTCTTAATGCGGCGACCCGGTTGGAAATCCCTGCATTCACGAGTGACTGCGTGCCGATAATGCTCCTTGTCCGTCCGGCGCAGTTTACGATCACAAGCGTCTGCGGATCGGGCGCCAGGTCCTGCACGCGTAGTACCAGCTCCGCGCCGGGAACGCTGATGCTGCCTGGAATGCTCATGGTCTGGTACTCATCAAACCTGCGCGCATCGAGCACGACTACATTTTCTTTTTTTGAAATGAGCTGATCCACTTCTTCGGCCGATAGAGAAGGAGTATGTCTTTTAAAATCGACCAGTTCACCAAAAGCCTTGCTGGGTGCATTCACATCGATGAATACCTCTCCCCCGGCCTGTTCCCATCCTTTCAAACCGCCTTCGAGCTGCTGCACATTGATGTAACCAAGGTCTTCCAATCTTGCCAGCGATTTCTCGGCCAGTCCTTCCCCATTGTCATACACCACCAGTAAAGTATCTCGTCGTGGTATCCTTCGGTAGATTTCTGTTTCAATGACTGAGAAAGGAAGATTCGCCGCGAATAATGGATGTCCGGTGGCAAAAATGGCTTCTTCCCGAACATCGAGAATCGCTATTTCTTCCCGTTGCATAAGCGCCTTTCTGACTTGTTGATAACTTATGGTCTGAATAATTGAGGATGTTTTTGGCTGTGTTGAAACCGACATATTACACCGAATAAATGGACACCAATGTTTTTATTTTTCAAGAAAATCAAGATCTCTTCCATGTGTCTCCGGGATCGTCAGAATGGAAAATAATCCCACTCCAAAGGCCAGAATGCCTACCAATGCACCGGACTCTATCACTGTAAAAGAATCTTTGAACGACATAAAAAGGGTTGTCATGAGAATTACGGTGCCTCTCACCATGTTGGGCACGGTGGTGGCCGCCGTAGCTCGCAGGTTGGTCCCGAACTGCTCGGCGCTGATCGTCACAAATAATGCCCAGTAACCTATTCCCAAGCCCATCAGCACCGTTACCGCGTAAAGCTCGGCAGCTGTATTTATCCCGAAAAACAAATAGACGATGCTGAAAACAAATGCAAACGCCATCAGATAAGCAACCGCCTTCTTTCTGGACTGAAGCCAATGGCTGAGAATCCCGCAGGCAAAATCACTGATGGAAATACCGATATAAGCCCACATGATCGAAAGTCCGGGTTTGATCGGCTCCGCAATTCCAAATGCGCGTCCGAACTCGTCGCTGAATGTCGCCAGGACGCTGATCACAAACCAGAATGGAATGCCGATCCCAATGCATTTCAGATATCTGATAAGGCGATCCCTGTTTGTAAAAAGCGCAAAGAAATTCCCCCGCTGGACAGACTTCTGGCTTTTGATCTGTTCGAAAATCCCCGACTCAAATACGCTCATGCGCAACAACAAAAGTAAAACCCCCATGCCGCCACCGACGAGATAGGCATTACGCCAGTCGAAAATTTCAAATGTAAAATAAGCAAAAACAGCCCCCAGCATGCCTATTCCGCCAATCAGCGAGCTACCGAGCGACCGGATCTCTTTGGGCAGGATTTCGGAAACCAGCGTAACGCCGGCACCGAGCTCGCCCGCGAGCCCGATGCCCGCTATGAAACGCAGTGCTTTATATGTGGCGGGGTCTTGCACGTAGGCGCAGGCAATGTGCGCGACGGAGTACGTGATGATGGAGCTGAAAAGAACGGAAAGCCGGCCTTTTTTATCACCAAGTACACCCCAGAGAACGCCTCCTAAAAATAGTCCGGACATCTGCCAGTTCAGGATGCTGGCGCCCACTGTTGATATTTCGGCCGCGGAAAGCCCCATTGATTTTAAGCTCGGGATGCGAACGATCCCAAAGATCAGGAGGTCATACACATCTACAAAATAGCCCAGAGAGGCTACGATAACGGGTGCACCGAATAAATGAGATAATACAGAACGGTTCGCTTGTATGGCATTCATGATTGAACATTATAGTATACTAAAATAAAACCCGGGTTTTGGTAATGTTCTATTCCCGGGAAAGGTCCCATACATTGGGCAGCGTGCTGTTGGAATAACCGGAAATAAACGATTTGGCCGAACCATCTTCAAAGTAAACCGAGCGGCGCACCGCCCCGATGTTGGCACCATAAACGTGAATACTGATCGAAACATCGTCCGCCAGCGTGTTGCTTACTTTATGCAGATCACCCACTGTCGGCGAAACGAATTCGACGTCTCCCGGATGAAGGTATACAGGCTCTCCCGCCCGTTGCAGCCCGCCATCTTCTCCAAATTCGTAATTCTGTGAAAACTCGGACCCTCGCAGCATTCCGATCATTCCCCAAACGGTATGATCGTGAATGGGCGTTGTTTGCCCCGGTCCCCAAACAAAACTTACAACCGAAAAACGGGAAAGAGGATCGGCGTATAACAGATGCTGCTGGTAGTATTTCTGGTCAGGTTTTGCATAATCGTCCGGTAACCAGTCGTCGGCCTTCACCAGCTGTCTGAGTAAATCACCGCCTTGCTGAAAGATCACTTCTTCTCCGGGATCTTGCCCGATCAGTTCGGCCAGGGAAATAATGAACGTTCTTAATCTTGCCGGATTCGCCATAATCGCATTTAAATAGACTCCAGTGTATATTTTTTCTCGCCTGCCGGAATTGGAATGGTCAGTTTGTTTTGCTTAGGCGGCAACGGGCAAGGTGCGTATACCGAAAAGGCGCAGTTAGGATTTGTGGCTTTGTTGAAATCAACGATCACAGAACCGTCGCTGCCGGGTTTATCAGCATTTAAAAACCGGAAAGCATAGGTTTCCTTGCCACCGAGCTGGTCTGAAAAAACAATGAACAAACCGCCATTTCCCTTATCGAGTGCTTCCAGTTTGTAGGGCTTACCCCCAAGCTGGAATTCAAGCAGTCCGGCTGCTGCCCTTTCATTGGTTTTGCCAAAAATAGTCGTGATAGGGATCGTAGAATTGGAGGCATAAGGCTTGAAATGCGCTTTTACACGTAATTTTTCATCCACCGGAAACCTTTCCACGCCTTTGAATTTGGCCTGGTTTTCACTTTCATTGTTCAGTAAACGGATTGCCAGCTCGCCCCCGCTATCCTGAACGAACCAGTGAACGGCACCGCGTTCGAGCGAAACCGGCGCTTTTCCCGAATACACATTTAAGTTCTCTCCCGCGGGTTTCCCGTCAAGCAATACGCCCGACCGCTGATCAAATCGCGCAGTGACTTTCCGGCCTTCAACAAAGTAACTTCCTGCGATCTCCGGGAATCCCGGTACAGGCACAACCAGCTTGTTTTTTTCTCCGCTGCCAAAGGAATTCTCTCCCTGTTCCAGCCACAGCATACCGATCAGGTTCAATGGACTCGACGGAGCACGCAGGTCTTTGTCCCGTTTATCGAAAAAGGCGGTAATTTCTTTTTTGTAATCAGCGCTCTGCTCGTTGTTTTGTGCAAATGCGGCAGCGGCCTGTAAAAGAAGCAGCAGCGCGAATACCGTGGTCTTATTTAGATTTTTCATTTCAAAAAAAGTTTATGTTGGAAGTCGGAATTTTTAGTATCCTGGATTTTGCTCCAATGCTTTATCGGCATTCAGTTCCCGGATGGGTATGGGAAGCAGCGTTTTGTTCACATCTGTAACCTTTAATACCGCGGCAGCCCGGCCCGTTCTCACCAGATCAAACCAGCGGTGAGGTTCGTAGGCAAATTCGAGTCTCCGCTCATTCTCTATCGCCAGCAGCAATGCCGCTTTGTCGGCGGGAGTAACCGCAGCAACTCCGGCCCTGGTGCGGATGAGGTTCAGGTCGGCAACGGCCTCCTGAAACTTGGCAGCTCCACCCAGCTCTGCCCTCGCCTCGGCACGGATCAGGATCAGCTCAGCAAGGCGCAGCACGTAGGAAGGGTCAATGGACGGACTTCTGTAATACATGGTCCCATACCACAATCCGCCTATCGTCTTCGCTGCGAGCACGCTCCGGTTTCCTCCGATCTCCGGATTGTTGATCAGGTCGAGGAAAGCACTGTTGGGTACCCAGGTCCTGGTTCCTCCGTTTTCCGGCGGCTGCCATGAGTTACGGTGACTATTTTGATTGGTATTGCTGTACGATGTTTCCAGGATCGATTCGGCCGACGCGATCACGCCGTTACCCCAAAAGGAATTATAGGGAGCTGCGATTTTATAGGTTGGGTCTGCGATGAGCCTGGTCGCATATTCTTCCGCAAGCGACCATTCTTTTTTATACAAATGAAGTCTTGCCCGTAATGCCCATACGGTCTTTTTAGTGGCACGGATACGGTTGGTAGTTGCGGGGAGCCGCTTTTCAGCTTCATCCAGATCCTTCAATACCTGCGCATAGGTTTCTTCCAGAGAACTTCTTTTCAGACCGTCTTTATCTGTTACCGATTCTGTCGGCAGCAAAGCCAGCTGAGCGCCGCCCCAGGTCCGGGCCAGATCGAAATAAGATAGCGCCCGTATAAAATACCCCTCGCCTACCAGCTGGTTTTTCAGACTTTCCGTCAGCTTGATGTCCGCTACATCCGGCACTTTCAGGATTACGTGATTAGCCCGGTTAATGGTTTGGTAAATGGCCGTCCACACACTGCCGACCGTGCTGTTATCAGCCGTTACCTCATGGTTGATGAATTGGGAAGGATCTGTGCCCGGGCCCGTTCTCGCTATATTGTCGCCCGACAGGTAACCAATGGACTGAAAGGAGCTTCCATAATAATTGTTTCCCGCCAGCGCGCGGTACATGCCGCGAACTGCGGTTTCCGCCGACACCTTGTCGACGATCGTCACCTGATCGGACACCGAATCCAGCGGCTCGACTTCCAGAAAGCGGTCGCACGACCAGACAAAAATTGCTGCGAATACCAGGAAAATGTGTCTTAATAAGTTCAAAGAATGCTTCATTACTATATTTTTTAAAGAGTAATACTTAAACCAAGCTGAAAACTGCGGGGCTGAGGCGGCGTACAGAAGTCATCTCCGAGTACGTTCTGGTTGCTGGTGATGTAGGATTCGGGATCAAAGCCGGTGTATTTGGTCAGCAGCCACAAATTGGTTGCATTGAAATAAACCCTGGCAGCATCCACGCGCAATCTCTGCAATACGCCCCGGGGAAAGGTATAACCGACCGAAAGTGATTTCAAACGAATGAATGAGCCGTCTTCCAGCACCCGTGTCGTGGGGTCGAGTGTGTAATTTTGACCGACGGTTGTAATTCTTGGAAGTTCAGCAATGTCGCCGGGCTTTTGCCATCTGTTCCTGGCCGACTCCAGATAGAGACGTTCCGCCCGCGTGCCACCGCTTTCTCCGTAGGCCCGGTTGCGGTTGTACACTTTGTTACCCTGCTGAAAAGAGAAAAACAAGGAGAGATCCACATTCTTGTAGCGGAAATTATTGGTAAGCCCGCCAATGAATTTGGGAACTGTCTGCCCTACGATCTGGCGATCGGCGACTGTGATCTGGCCGTCTTTATTCGCGTCTTCATAAATGGCTTTCCCATTCTCCGGGTTGACAGACAAATGTTTATATGCCCAGAATGAGCCCAGCGGAGAACCTTCGATGGAACGGTGGTACGAATAGTTGATCGGCGTGGGCAGCTTTTCGATTTTGTTATAATTGCGTGCGATATTGAAGTTGGTGCTCCATACAAAATCCTCCCCTTCCACATTGGTACTGTTGATACCGATCTCAATTCCTTTATTGCTGATCTCCCCCGCATTGGTGTACAGGCTGGTGAAGCCGCTAACGGAAGGCACCGGCAGTTCGAGCAGTACATCTGTGGTGTATTTCCGGTACAGATTGACTTCGGTGGTGATCCTGTTTTTCAGAAATCCTGCCTCCACGCCGGCCGCGATCTGGTTGGTTTTTTCCCATCTCAGGTCCGGGTTTCCGAGTTGCTGCGGCGCGGTTCCTGGGTTTTCGGAAGATCCGGGCAGATCAGCATACCCCTGACCGCCAGCCCAGAGGCCTCTCGCTGCGAAGTCGTCGATCCCGTTCTGGTTTCCCGACAGACCGACGCTAGCCTTCACTTTCAGGTCGCTGATGGTATTGGATTTTTCAAGAAATGCTTCTTCCTTCAAACGCCACGCGATGCCGGCTGAGGGAAAGTATCCCCATTTTTTGTTTTCCCCGAATCGCGAGGAACCATCTGCCCGCACCGCCAGCTCTACGAAATATTTCCCTGCATAACTGTAATCCACCCGCGAAAAGAAGGAAGCCAAGTTCCCTTTCGTCCAGCTCTGCGCAGATTTCTGATTGGCGGCAGATGATATCTGCGTGTAGGAATTGTTGGGGAAATTGGTGCCTTGCGCAGACGTATTCTTGATCACATTGCTCTGAATGGTGTTACCCAGGAGAATGCCCAGATTGTGGTTCTCTCCAAATCTGCTTCTGTAAGATAAAGTTTGTTCATTGATCCAGGTGCTGTTTTGGGTAACGGACGAGCTCGCCGATCCGTTTGTCGGGGCCGCGCCTAGTACGGTTTTGTCTGTCCAGTACTGGTACTCGTCATAGTTGTTGAAATCGAGGCTCCAGCTGGTCCTGAATTTCAGGCCCGGGAGGATTTCCGCATCCACATACAAATTCCCGATGTAGCGCAGACTGGTCGTTTTGATAAAATTATTGTTCACCAGCACATCCACATTATCAAAACCACCCCATAATGCAGGCGTACCGTCGGTATTGAATTTGGGAAGATTGGAGGCGGTCAGCAATGCGGATTGAAAGATCCCGCGGGGGGTACTTCCGGTGATCAGCTGGTTGCGGAAAGAACGCGAAATGCTGTTGCTCGTCCCGATCGTAACTTTATCGTTAACGTTCTGATCCAGGTTGATTTTAAGACTGGCCCGGTCGAAATAAACCGGCTTGATCGTGGCTTCCTGCTTGGTATAACTTCCACCAATGTAGTATTTTGTTGATTTCGTGCCGCCCATTAATGAAAGGTCATAATTGCGCAGGCGCGCCGTCCGGAACACGTCGTTGAGCCTGTCGTACGTTCCCTGCTCGCTGGGCTCGCCTCTTCCGCCTTCGGAAACCGGTCTGTACGGACGGTTGGCGAAAGTTTGCTTTAACGCCGGATTGTCTATCCCGGAATTGATCCAGGATTCGTTGACAAATTCAGCCGTTTCGGGCCCCGATACAAGTTTCCACATGCGGCCCTGGTCTACTTTTGCAAATCCCTCCGAAACGTTCAGGCTGATCTTCGCACCGGAATCGTATTTTCCTCTTTTGGTGGTAATGATGATAACCCCATTGGCTGCCCGCGCACCGTATATGGACGTGGCGCTGGCATCTTTCAGCACCTCCATACTTTCAATGTCGTTGGGGTTTATATCTGCCAGTGCCGACGTGGACGTTCCGCCCATGTTGATCGTCTGCATGCTTTCATTGTTCAGAAACACGCCATCAATAATGTACAATGGAGAATTACTGGCATTAATGGAAGTCGTTCCGCGCAGACGTACAAATGCCGATTCGCCGGGAACGCCATTGTTGGACGTAACCTGCAAACCAGCCACTCTGCCCTGAAGCTGGGCATCCGCACTTGCCGCAGGGATCTGTTTGATCTCATTGGCATTGACTTTCGAAATTGCCCCTACGAGATCTTTTCTGGCGCGGGTGCCGTACCCTACCACTACAACTTCCTCCAATTGCTTGCGATCGGCCACCAGCTGGACCGACAGATAGGACTGACCTCCCGCTTTTACCTCCTGGCTCAGATAGCCGATATAAGAAAATACAAGTATGTGGTCCGTGCTGATATCACTGATTGAAAAATTACCTTCGGAATCGCTGACAGTTCCCTGGTTGGTCTCTTTAATGCGAACACTCACACCCGGCAATGGCTCGCTGTTCTGGTCGGTAATCTTTCCTTTTATGGCGAGTAACTGGGATTCACTCTGAATGGAGGCATCATTTCCGGTAACCTCCTTTTTTGTTTTTTTGACAAGAACATTACTTCCAATGATTTTGAAAGAAAATCCCCGGCTGACGAGGAGTTCGGTCAACACTTTTTCCAGTGGCTGGTTTCGGAAAGTATGTGTTATCCCGCCCTGGCCGGCAACTTCGCTGGCGTTATAGACGAATTTATAAGTACTCTGTTTCTCAATGCGATTGAGCGCATCTTTTAACGTCGATTTGTCGAGACTGAAGTTAAAAATAGATTGTCCGTCAGCATGATGCGCGTGCAGGCTGGTGGCAATTGTGAAAAACAAGGTAGCAAAGGCACAAGCAATTCTGACAACCTTTCGATGATAAAAGGCAACTGATTTTTTAAAACTTAAATGCATACATTTGTTTTGGTTTAATTTTTCCAAAGGTTAAATCACTCTTCCACTCTGCTTACCGATGGTCCAGATCGGTGTTCCGCAGAGTGGTTTTTTTTCTACATGTCAGCCAGGATGGTACTTACTTCCACCTCAGCCGCAACATTCATACAGTATCAGGATCGCAAGGCTTTTCATTGTTTACATTAAGATATAAATTCTATCATTTAAGTAGATTAAATAGCTAAAAAAAGTCAGCTGCACCCCTTCCCTATCAATTTTACCGTACGTCCATTCGTACCGAATTCGAACTTAATGTTGTTCACCTCACACAAAACATTCAGTAAATCATTGATCTTGATCGAATTGTCGAAACTAGCTGTGTAAATGCATTTGGTTAAATCCTCATCCGAGAACGTAAATTTTACCTGGTACCATTTTTCAAGCTGTGCGGTGATATCGGCGAGCGTTTGCTCATGAAATTCCAGTTTTCCTTCTTTCCAGGCAAATTTGGTACCCATATCAAAACGGGACGAAACGACTTCACCCGACTTCGCATTGTACTCGATTTGCTGCTCCGGCAAGAGTACGGCCAGCTGATCCTCACTCCTGTTCACCTGAACTTTACCTCGTTGAACAGCTACGGTCATCCATTTCTCGTCGGGGAATGCCCTCACTACAAATGCAGTCCCCAGTACTTTGGTGAGCAGTACGCCCGAACGCACATGGAAGGGACTTTTACTGTTTGGTTTTACATCAAAAAATGCTTCGCCATCAAGCTCAACATCGCGATTTGCGGTAAAATCTTTTACATATTTCAACCTGCTGCCTGCATTTAGCCACGCATGCGAACCATCCGGAAAAGCGATTTGTGTCACCTTCCCGACGGGACTGCTCACTGTAATATAGTCCTTTTTCGCCTGACCTGATAGTTTGTAAGCCAGCCAGCCAAACAGCAAAACCAGGCTAACGGATGCCGCCATACGCAACCAGGTATTGACAAGAAATCTGTTATGCCCGAAGTGGGTTTTGACTTTGATGTTCCGGAAAATCCGATTTCTCAACTCCTCCGGCTCCTCAACAGAATCAACCTCCCAATGCACCTCTTTTTCATTTTCGGAACGATACCAGGCATCCAGTTTCTCTGCCTCCTCCCGGGTAATATCCCCGGTCCGGTATTTTTCCATAAGTGTGCGTACGTCCTGTCTGGTCATTGTCGGGCTGATATATGAGTATGTACTACAGGTATGGTCACTACCCTTAGTGGATATTAAAATTCTTTTAACAAAGCCACCATCATCAGGAGCTGGATGTCTTTTAATGAAAGTCGTAATATCTTCAGTGCTTTTGAAAGATGTGCTTCGACGGTTTTGGGAGAAATGTTCATCTCGCGGGCAATGTCCGGGATTACGAGTCCCTGCTGGCGGCTATATATAAATACCAGCCGGCATTTTTCGGGAAGGCTTTCAGTAACGGTATTCAGGTATTCTTCAAGAAAACGGGCATGGATCTGCGGCTCATCCCACTGCACGGTCTCCTGGGTATAGTTGCTGCTGATGAGGTCTTGATGTCTTTTTTCGGTGGCGATGGCTTTAAAAACAGCAAACTTGACCGCTGTTGCCAGGTATGCGGGGAGTGATTCTATCTCTACCTTGCTTCTACGCTCCCATAATGTGATGAATATTTCCTGAACAACTTCCTCAGATGCCTGTTTGTCTCTCAGATGGTTATAGGCGATTGCCAGCAGTTTGTTCCAGTAGCGGTCATATATTGCCTCAAAAGCTGACTCATCAGACGCCTTTCTCTGAAGTCGTTCAAGCAATTCGGTGTCTGTATATATTCTCTGTGCCCCGTACCCCATATGACATTAGATTATCTCAGAAGCTTATGAATCAACAATAGTATGGACTTAGGATCGGAGTGGTTTGCCGGATCATCACAACCCAAAAATACATGATTTAAAAGTCTACTAATCTTATAGACAAAATAAGTTAATATAACTTAAAGAACCAAACATTCGGGCGGAACTTACATTCAATTCAGCAGGTTTTCTGTTGCCGTTATGGGATGAAGGCGTAATGGAATTAAATGAAAAAAGCTGCCCTTTGCAAGGCAGCTTTAAATTGGGTTATTTTCGCTTACGCTTTGGCAATATCGCGTAAAGCTTTGATCCTGTCATGAGCAGAATTAATTCCCTGCGCCTGGCTGCTCACGATTGCGAGCGCGTCCGAGGGAAGTTCATTGCTGGTCAGGGCATCACTATATGCTTTTTTGATGGCGTCCTCTCCGCGTTCCGCTTCGGACAAAATGCTCGCCCGGTCGCTGCCTCCAAATAACGATTTTACGTCAATCCAGGCGCGGTGCAGGGTGCCGCTCACGCTTTTATCCGTTTCCAGATGGGGTGCAGACCCCGATATTGCAGACAGTTCCTGAACATTTTTGCGGCTTTGCTGCGCATATTCTTCAAAGAGTGTTTTTAAGTCGATATTCTCATCATTGATATCCGCGATTACTTTCTCGAAACCAGCTACGCGGTCATTATTAATTTCAATCAGGTCATTAATTACACCAGTTACATTTTCTAATGTTGCCATAATTTAGTTCTAGTTGTTTAAATCAATTTCTTACGAATACCGTGCCATACGCGCTTTCATTCACATGAGCGGGGATATAAATTTAGCCCTCATCATTCAGTGGCAGGATTTTTGAGTCTTGTTTTCGATTTAAAACATCGAACTAATTGTACTATGGATTACTGTCTTGTTTACATCAGCTCATCAAATGAACTTTCTGCTGACCAGCTACGCGAATTATCAACCAAAAGCCAGGAAAAAAATCGTCTGCTGGGCATCACAGGTGCGCTGCTTTACTGTAACGGCAGTATCATCCAAGTCCTTGAAGGTGAGGAAGAGAAAGTGAATATCCTTTACAATGTTATCGCTAAGGATCGCAGACATAACCAGGTAACAAAACTATATGGCGGGCAAATTAAAGAGCGATCATTTTCGGACTGGCTGATGGGCTACAGAACTTTGACGCAAAGCGAAATGAGTGCCCTGGAAGAGGAAATTCCTTTCATCAGAAACCCTTATTCAAAATCCGAATCAAAAACGGTGGTTATGTCTCTCGTACAAACATTTTATAAAAATAATCACCGCAATTAGTAGAACAGCTTGTGCGATTCAGTCCGCTATGTCCACAGAACTCCCCGATTTTGTGGCAACCGGGACAATGCTTTTGCCAAATATTTCTTTGTCAATGTCAATAAAACAATGATAAATTATAACTTTAACGCTTAATAATTATACAAATGGAGTAATGAAACGACAGGATTACGACCATGAAGCTGTTAATGAAGATCTGACGCTTTGGAAACAGATGTTGGATGGGGACAAAACAGCGTTGGGGACTCTGTTTGATATTTACGCAAAAGAACTGCTTACCTATGGTTACCGGATCTCGCCGAGCGAGTTGGTCAAAGACGCTGTTCAGGATGTTTTTGTGAACATCTGGCTACGTCGGAATACGCTTTCCCATGATATAAAAGTCCGATTTTACCTGTACCGGTGTCTGCGTCGCGCCTTGTTTAAAGGGATTTCCACGGAGGAGTTGAACAACACTATCACGACAGACCTGGAAAGATGGGCGGTATCGGAAAATTCGGCTGAAACAGACTGGATTTCCTCAGAATCCGAAAATCATCAGAACAATCAGCTATCTGAAGCTTTGAGCGGCCTCTCGCCACGGGAACGCGAAGTCATTTCCCTGAAATACTATTCGGATATGAAACTCCGGGAAATCGCCGCACTTCTTAACCTGAAAGAACAAACCATTGCCAACACGCTGCAGAACGCATTGGCGAAGCTCCGCAAGTACGTCTCCCACTCCGTTTTGCTGTTCTGGTTTTTGGGTGAAAAAATACTTTAAAAAATTTCACATTTCGTTTGGTAGTAAACTCAATTTTTGTCCTCTGTATGGTACAGGGATATATTTTCCTTGTAAAATACCATGAATAACTATCTACATTTCTCCACGGAGGATTTCGCGCAAGACGAATATTTCATTGGCTGGGTCGCTTCTACAAATATCGAAAAGGAGGCTTTTTGGCAAAACTGGCTTGAAACCTACCCTTTCAAACGAATGGAAGTTGAGGCAGCCAGACAGTTGGTTTTGATCGCCCAGCGTGCTGCTGAGTCGGAAATATCCGATTATGATATTCAAGTGCTGAAAGAATCCGTGTTCGAAAAAATTGAGACGATAGAAAATAAAGGAAAGCGGATAGCATGGAAAGTACCGTTATGGGCCGCAGCAGCGGTTGTGACAGCATTGCTCGGTTTAGCCCTTTTATACAATTTTACGAACCAAAGGTCCAGCCCCAAATACAGCCAGCTTGTTTCCAATGCATCAAAAAAATATGTGTTGAACGAAGTGGAAAACAAAAGCAAAGTGACGATGCTGGTGAACCTGCCCGACGGGAGCTCGGCTATTTTGCGGAAAGGCAGCAAGTTGTCGTATCCCAATCATTTCGGATTGGAGGCCAGGGAGGTTTTCCTGACCGGTGAGGCTTTTTTTGAAATTGTACGCAGTCCGCAAAGGCCGTTTTATGTGTATACCAATGAAGTAACAACCAAAGTATTGGGGACAAGTTTCAATGTACGGGCTTACCAGGACGACAAAGAGGTTTTGGTGAGCGTAAAAACGGGACGTGTTTCCGTACTGAAAACATCCGGCCTGGAAACCGGCCCGCAGGAGGAAAAGAACTTTTCGGAAGGTCTGATGCTGTTGCCAAATCAGCAAGCCGTGTTTGAGAAAGGCCAGACAAACCTGGTGAAGCAGACGAAAAGTCAGCCAGGGCAATCCGACGGCCGGCACATCGATCAAATGCGTTTTGAATACAATGAAAAAACAATCGCTGAAATATTTTCGCAGTTGGAACAAGCCTACAACATCAGCTTCGTATATGACTCTACCGTTATCGGAGACTGTCCAGTTACCGCCTCTCTGACGGGTGAGCCATTTAACCAGAAGCTAAACCTCATTTGTAAGGCGGTAAGAGCGAAATACGAGATTGTAAACGGGAAAGTAATTGTAACCGGAGATGGATGTAAATGATTTAAACCTAAACCCTTAATCACCTGTAACCGACATTTTATGAAATAAACCTACCAAATCAATTTCCCATAATGCAACGAATCCGATAAAGTTGCTGCTTTACCGGATCCAGGATTCCGTACATCATGACCGATGGACAGGAATGTTTTTGTCAAAATCTTCGAAAATTTTAACAACCAAACTTATGCAAAAAACGCAAAGATTGAAAAATCTGCTGTGGATTATTATGAAATTGACTTCATATCAATTGGTCCTCTGCATTGTTTTCGCCGGGCTGGTATCGGCGAAAACCATACGAGCTCAGGATATTCTTAGCCAGCCTGTAACTGTTCACATTTTGGAGCAGCAGATGAAAAGCGCACTTCAAACGCTGGAAAAAAGCTCCAACATCAAGTTCGTGTACAGCTCCAAATTAATAGATGCCGAACGACGCGTGAGCCTGCGCGTAACCAATGTGCCCCTGGCCACCGCGCTGGACAAATTACTGCGTCCGCTTCAATTAAAATATGAAGTTTCGGGACGGCAGATTGTGCTCGACAAAGCAGACAAGCCCACCAGCGCGCTGGAAATTAAAAGCGTTGCCGAAAACCTGGACAAGCTCATCGCCGGGCGGGTAACCGACATCAGCGGCGAGGCACTGCCTGGTGTAAATGTACTAATCAAAGGAACGCAGCAAGGTACGGTTACCGACGTGGAAGGACGTTACAAGCTGGATGTGGCCGACGACCAATCGGTCTTGATCCTCTCTTTTGTAGGCTACATTTCACAGGAAATTCCGGTTGGAAACCAGACGACAATCGATGTAAAACTTACGCCCGACAACAAAGCGCTGGACGAGGTGGTGGTAGTAGGATACGGAACAGCAAGAAAAGCCACGCTGACTGGCTCGGTATCCACTTTGAAAGGAGAAGCATTAAGTAATATCCCTTCCGGAAACCTTTCCAATTCGCTGGCCGGGAAGTTCAGCGGACTTACTGTCGTGACCACCTCCGGTCAGCCCGGTAACGATAACTCGACCCTGCGGATCCGGGGCCTGAATACCCTGGGCAACAACACACCGCTCATTGTCGTCGACGGCATTCAGGGCCGGGACTTCAACCGGTTGAATCCGAACGACATAGATAATATCACCATTCTGAAAGATGCTTCGGCCGCCATATATGGTTCCCAGGCTGCGAATGGGGTTATTTTGGTAACAACCAAACGCGGAGTTTCGGGAAAAAGCGAAGTGAGTATCAACGTAAGGCAGGGAATGTCGTCGCCGACCATTATCCCCAAGTTTGCCGACGCAGCTACTTACGCGCAAACATTGAATGAGATCGATTTATATGCAAAACGCCCGGCCCGGTATTCGCAGGAAGATATCAGACTGTTCGCCGATGGCACAGATCCCTGGTTGCATCCCAATACCAGCTGGTATGACCTCATTTTCAGAAAGTCCACCCCTCAAACGTTCGTTGACGCATCTATGAGAGGCGGCACCGAGAATGTCAAATATTACCTGTCGGCCGCATACAGCTATCAGGATGGGATATTCCGGAAAAGTGCCAACAATTACAACCAGATAGGTATCAGAAGCAACCTGGATGCCAAACTCAACAAATACGTCAATCTGGGAGTTGACCTCAATTTCCGTCAGGAAAACAGAAACAATTCCACCGTGGCGCTATTCGATCTGCTGCGTTATGGCATGGGACGGCCGAACCGCGTAGCATTTTACGGGGACTATCCGGCGTCTGGTTATGAATCGGGAAAAAATCCGGGAGTGGTTGCCACGGATGTTACCGGCTACGATAAAAGCATCGACTATATTTTCCAGAGCAACACCAAACTGGAAATCGCGATCCCCGGTGTCGAGGGGCTCTCACTTGTGGGTAATGCTGCATTTGATAAGTTCATCGAAAATCAGAAGACGTGGAGAACTCCCTGGATGCTGTATTCCTGGGACGGTTTGACGATGGATTCAAATAATATGCCGGTGGTTACCGGGGCGATGTCGGGCTATTCAACCGCCAACCTCGATCAATCCATGATCGATCGCAATGGGCTGGTTTTAAATGGTTTGATCAATTATTCGCGCACCCTTGGCCGTCACCACGTGAAAGGAATGGTAGGTATTGAGCGTGGATCCGGCAAGTCTATGAATTTCTCCGCTTTCCGCAGCTATTTTGCATCGACGCTGATCGACGAATTGTTTGCGGGAGGAGATCTGGACAAAACCAACACCGGCTCGGCCAGCAACAATGCGCGCCGGAACTACTTTGGTCGCTTTAATTATGACTTTTCGTCCAAGTATCTGGTCGAGCTGGTATTCCGCTACGATGGATCTTACATTTTTCCGGAAGGGAAACAGTACGGTTTTTTCCCCTCCATTTCGGCGGGATGGATCGCGTCTGACGAGGCATTCTGGAAGGATAATCTGTCGTTCATCAATACTTTCAAGGTTCGTGGATCGTGGGGACAAACCGGAAACGACCGGATAGATCCTTACCAGTTTCTGGCCAGCTATGGATTTGACAACTCTGCGAACGGGACCCAGAGCCAGCCAAAAGATTCAAAGAATACCACCGTATTTAACGGGCACGAAGAAGTGAAATTCCTGAAAGAATTGAGAATTGCCAATCCCTCCATTACCTGGGAAGTTGCCAGTCAGACCAACCTTGGGGTGGATATGTCTTTGATGAACCATAAACTCGATATCTCGGCAGACTATTTCTACAATCTCCGCTCCAATATTCTCTGCTACCGCAATGCCTCCATTCCTTCGACGGCAGGCCTAACGTTACCCCGTGAGAACATTGGCAAAGTAAGCAACCAGGGAATCGAATTTGATATTTTTTATACCAATTCAGCCGGGGATTTTACATATAGTATCGGCTTAAATGGCGGCTACGCAAAAAGTAAGGTGATTTTCTGGGACGAATCTCCCAATGTACCGGATTATCAGAGAGCGACCGGGAAACCTGTTAATACCGATCTGATCAGCAACAATTCCGCCGGTCTGTTTTACGAGGCGATCGGCATTTTCAGGGATGAGGAAGAGATCAAAAATAATCCGCATTGGCTGAATGCGCGTCCCGGCGACATTATGTTCAGGGATGTGAACGGGGACGGAAAGATCGATGGTCTGGACAGAGTTCGTTCAGACAAAACTACTACCCCGCTTTTTACCAGTGGTTTAAATTTCAATCTTGGGTATAGAGGATTGTATCTCAATGCCGGATTTCAGGCGGCAATGGGGGCTACGCGGTACCACGAAATCGAATCGGGTGAACTGGGCAACTTTTCAATGGAAGATCTGGACGGCCGCTGGACGCCGGACAACATCGACGCCTCGAAACCAAGAGTCGGCAACTACCGGTCTGAGTACTGGAATCAGGGAGCTACCGGACCTAACACGTACTGGAACCGGAATTCGGATTACCTGCGGTTGAAAAATCTCGAAGTGGGTTACAAGGTTCCGGACGCCGTCAGTTCGAAACTCGGACTGAAAAATTGCAGGATTTATTACACCGGAATGAACCTGTTGACATTCACCGCATTGAAGACGTTCGATCCCGAAACGACTTCCAGCACAGGTTACCCATTGAACAAGGTAAATAGTTTAGGTTTATCACTATCATTCTGACTTTCCGGTTATGAACTACAAAAAATATATTACCATCCTGATATTGACGGTGGGCGGCATCATGTCGTGTTCCAAAGACCAGCTTAATCTGGACCCGCTGAGTGAATATTCCGAAGCAGCAGTATGGAAGGACCCGGCTTTGGCGGAGCTTTTCGCCAATGGCATCTACGATGCGATGGACATCCCCTATTCAAAGTTTATGCAGATGTGTTTCGTCGACGAAGGGCACCGGCGGGACAATAGTAATGTTCTCAATTTTAATAATTCGATAATTAATCCTGACAATGTGCCGGGCTGGCTGCAAGGCGAAGGACATCCCCGTCTGATCTGGGGCGAACTGTATGCGATCAACAGAAAGTGTAACATTCTGCTGGAAAATGTAGACCGGTTACCGGACAATGCAAGGCTGATCGACGGAAAAACGATGAAAGACCGGCTGCGCGGCGAGGCTTATTTTCTCCGGGCATGGACGTATCATTATCTGATCAAGCTTTATGGCGGAGTACCTGTCATCGACAAAATTTATTCACTGAATGACGAATTCAGTATCAAGCGGAATTCTTTTGAAGAATGCGTTAAGTTCATTGTCAGCGATTGTGAGAAAGCCGCAGAGCTTTTGCCGGTCAAACATACCGGCAGTAACAGAGGCCGGGCTTCCAAAGGTGCAGCTCTTGCGCTGAAATCGCGGGTATTGCTTTCCGCAGCCAGTGATTTATACAATAAGTTCGATTTCGCGGGCTATACCAATCCTGAGAATGTGAGGTATACCACCGGAAATCAGAAGGACCGCTGGCTTCTCGCAAAAAATGCGGCCAAAGCAGTGATCGACATGAACGTGTATAATCTCTACAAAGCCTCGCCTGCTGCGTCGGATTCGGTTGCCCAGAACTTCATTGACTTCTTTTTGTTGGATTCTGAAACGGAGGAAGACATTTTCATCAGGTACTTCAGTGCGCGGCTTGTTCCCTACAACAATAATATTTTGAACAACAACAATCCGAACGGATATCACGGTGGCGGAAACAATTGTCCATTGGGAGATCTGGCGGATAGTTACGAAATGAAGAATGGCTCTGCATTTAGCTGGCAGAACCCTGCGCACGCTGCCTCGCCCTATGTAAACAGAGATCCGCGTTTTTATGCCTCAATCCTTTATGAAGGTGCAAGTTGGAGGCCAAGAACCGCTGACGTAGTCCCGATAGAGCCGAATGGGGTGATCAGCATTGGCGATAAGCAGATCTGGAACCCGCAAACCAATGCAATGCAGCTTTTAGGAGGGCCGGATGGACGGAACGGCACCGTTTCAGCTTTTGAAGGAGGATATACAGGATACTATCTGCGAAAATTCATGGATTACAGAAAGGATGGTCAATTCCAGAATATTTCACAGGATACGCCGTGGAGACACATCCGATTTGCGGAAATACTGCTCAATTATGCCGAGGCCTGCATTGAGCTTGGGGAATATGACGAGGCAAAAACCTATCTCAACAAAATAAGAAAGAGAGCCGGAATGCCTGACATAAAAGACACCGGCGACGCGCTCCGCAACCGCTACCGGAACGAACGCAGGGTAGAAATGGCTTTCGAAGATCAGCGGATGTGGGATGTAAGACGCTGGACCATCGCACCACAAGCTTATGCTCCCGTGCATGGGGTAAGCATTCTTTATAAGATGGACCCGCAAACCCGTATCACTTCGAAGGTACCCACAATCACGCCAAAGCAGGTTGAAAAAAGATCCTGGTTGGATAAGGCTTATTTTTTCCCGATTCCGCGGACGGAAATGGATCGGAATAAGCTGCTTTTACAGAACCCACTTTATTAAGATTCCTCAGATGAGTAATGAATCAGTAACCAATTTCAGCAACCTGTCCCGACGCCAGTTCGTCGGGAACATGGTTGCAGCCGCGTCGACACTGCCGTTAGCCGGCCTGGCGAATACCCTGGGTGCAGGTCAGGTAGCCAATGCTGAACCGATGATCTGCATTTTTTCCAAACACCTGCAATGGTTGTCCGTGCCGGAGTTGGTCGGTACGGTGAAAGATCTGGGGTTTAAAGGTGTGGACCTGACAGTACGGAAAGGCGGCCACGTGGAAGCCGCCCAGGTGAAAACCGACTTGCCAAAAACCGTGGAGCTGTTTAAAAAAGCGGGCGTGGAGGTGCCGATGATGGTTACCGATATCGTCGACCCTGAGCATCCCGACACCAAAACAATTCTCGAAACTGCCGGACAACTGGGGATCAAATATTATCGCACGGGCTACCTCAAATACGATCCTAAGATCAGTGTGTCGAAAAATCTGGATATCTACAAAATCAAAATCCGGAAGCTGGCCGAAATGAACGAGAAATACAAGATCCATGGCGCCTATCAAAACCATGCAGGAACAAATGTAGGTGGCGCAGTGTGGGACCTTTGGGAACTGCTCAGGGATGTTGACCCGCAATGGATGGGCTGCCAGTATGATATCAAACACGCGACAGCCGAAGGCGGATCGTCGTGGGTAAATGGGCTGGATGTACTGCAGCCTCACATCCGCTGCATGGATATCAAAGATTTCATCTGGGAGAAAAAGGATGGCAAATGGCAGAATGTGAATGTGCCGCTGGGAGAAGGTATGGTGGACTTTAAAACCTATTTCAATCTTCTGGCAAAGCACGGCATGTCCGGACCGTTTTCACTTCATCTGGAGTATCCGCTCGGAGGCGCCGATAAAGGAAGCAAACAACTCTCCATTCCCCCGAAAGAGGTTTTAGCCGCCGTTACGCGGGATTTTGAAACCTTGAAAAAAATGATCAAAGAAAATTACTCAGCCGGATGAAAGTGATAGAATCAATATTTAAGAATACCCTTTCAAGAAGAGAATTTATCCGCAATTCAGGGGCATTAACCGGTCTGGGACTAATTGGGGACAGGTTTTCAGAAAGTATGGGGCCGGTTCCGCAAAAGCTGATTAAAGTGGCAAAAACCAGTTCCAACTTTGAGAGGGAGCCGCTGATCCGGCCATTTGGCTTCAAAGGCGGCTACATGACCGAAATGTGGCAATCGGCCTCGCGGCTGGAATCGGAATCTGGCAAAAGCGAGATCGGGATCTGCACGCAGAATGTGTTATATGCCGATGCCGACGTATTCGCCGCATATTCCGAAGCCGGCGGGAATGCATTAATGTACGCGCTCACCGAAAAGGCTTTGCAGATCGTTAAAAATACCCCGTTCCGCGACCCGGTGGATCTTATCGAAAAGATTTTGCCGGAAGTTTACAGTGAAGGCCAGAAGCTTACCGGCAAACGCGGGCTCAATAAAATATTTGCCCTGAATGCATTGATCAGCGCCGACAATGCAGCCTGGCTGCTATATGCTGCGGAAAATAACGTCACGAATTTCGACGCAATGATCCCCGAGCCGTATAAGAAAGCATTGTCATACCATAATAAAAAGGTCGCCATCATTTACCTGGCATCGTACAATCTGCCGATTGCTGAACTTAAAAAGGCTGTACAGCAAGGGTATTTTGTGATAAAAATAAAAATAGGCCAGCCCGGTACTCAGGAAGAAATGCTTCAGAAAGACATGGCCCGCCTGACGGAAGTGCACGAAGCGATCAAGAATGCGCGTACCTCCCAGACCAAAACCGGAAAGCTTTTTTACTCACTGGATGCGAATGCGCGCTACGAGAAAAAGGCGACTTTCATGAGGTTGCTGGACCATGCCCGGAAGATCGGGGCGGCGGAACATATCTTGTTCGTGGAGGAACCGTTGCAGGAAGTGAATGAAGAAAATGTAGCCGATATAGGAATTAGGATCGCCGCAGACGAAAGTGCGCACGACGAAGCCGGGGCTTTGAGACGCCTGGAACAGGGATATAGTGCCCTGGCTTTAAAAGGTATTGCCAAAACGCTGAGCTTATCGATGAAAATGGCCAAACTGGCTCACGAGCGTGGCATTCCCTGCCTTTGTGCGGATTTGACGGTCAATCCGATCCTGGTTAACTGGCATAAAAACCTGGCAGCCCGCATTGCTCCATTCCCGGAACTTGATATGGGGATTATGGAAACCAATGGCGACCTCAACTATTTGAACTGGCAGAAAATGCTCACGTATAATTCCTTCCAGCAATCCTCGTGGGCAAGCGCGAAAAATGGCGCTTTTAATCTGGATTCGAATTTTTATGACCAAAGCGGAGGTATTTTCGAAGCTCCCGACCATTATAAAAAAATGCTTAAATGAGGTATTCGCGGCAAGCTGCTCCATTATTTTTTAATTGTGATCTGACATGAAAATTCCTGACTTCAAGATATTCAGCTGCATTTTTACCCTTATCTTAATTTCCGGTTGTCAAGGATTAAAGAAAGAAAAACCTACGGACCTGTCGGATATTGCAGTTAATGAAGAAGTTGCCAAAACACTCCGGGAATTCGAGGGAATGGGTGCGTTATCTGATAACTCAGCCCCTACCGCAGCCTCAGCTGCCCTCAACCAATTCAAACATCCGGACGATCTGGAACTTGACCTGATCCTCGCCGAGCCGAAAGTGAGGCAGCCCGTTTTCATGAACTTTGATCACCGCGGAAGACTTTGGGTCGTACATTATAATCAGTACCCATATCCAAAAGGCTTGAAAGTAGAGCAGCTTGATAATTATCTCCGGATTAAATACGATAAAGTCCCAGGTCCGCCTCCAGATGGCAACAAAGGCGCAGACCGGATCACGATTCACGAGGATACCGACGGAGACGGGCGTTATGACAAAGAAACGGACGCGATTACGGGGCTGAACATTGTTACCAGCGTGACGTTGGGCCGAAAAAAAATATGGGTACTAAATCCTCCCTACCTGCTGGCATATCCCGACCCGAACGACGACGGGATACCGGATGGGAAACCGGAAGTTCATTTGGAAGGGTTTGGAATGGAAGACACACATGCCGTGGCCAACAGTCTTCGATGGGGTCCCGACGGGTGGCTGTATGGGGCGCAGGGAAGTACAACCACGGCGAATATCAGTTCGAAAGTCTCTAAAAATGTTGCATTCCAGGGACAGGTTATCTGGCGCTATCACCCCGAAACTACTGTTTTTGAAGTGTTCGGCGAAGGTGGAGGAAATACGTTTTATATCGAAATTGACGACAAAGGCAGATTGTACTCGGGAGACAACGGCACATCGCGGGGAATGTATTACAAGCAAGGCGGATACTACAATCGCAACCTGGATAAACACGGCCCATATACGAATCCGTATACCTTTGGCTACCTGCCGAGCATGGATCTCACCGGAGACAAAAAACGCTTTACCCACGGCTGGGTCCGCTATCAGGGAGGCAGCCTGCCGACGCGTTATAACGATAAGATGATCGCCATTAACCCGTTGCAGGGATATGTACAATTGACGGCGATGACTGCAAACGGTTCCTCGTTTTCGAACAAGGATGAGGAACGTATATTAACTACCGATGACAGATGGTTTCGTCCGGTGGATATAAAATCCGGACCAGACGGCGCGATTTATTTGGCGGATTGGTACGACAGCAGGCTAAGCCACGTCGACGCACGTGATACCTGGCACAAAACAAGCGGCAGGATTTACAGGTTGAGAAATAAGAATGCCCCGAAAACTGAAAAGTTCGACCTAAAGAAATATAGCGGCGACGAACTGATCGCCTTGTTTTCAAATCCAAACCGATGGTTTCAGCAAGAATCTCTCCGGATACTTGGCGACAGGAAAGACAAAACACTCTTACCCAAATTAACGGCGCTTTTGAGAGACGGTACCGGACAGATTGCATTACAGGCTCTTTGGGCCATTAACCTCACGGAAGGATTCGATCATGCAATGGCAGAGGCCGCATTGACCCATAAAGATCCGTTCGTGAGAATGTGGGGAGTGCGGCTAATCGGCGACTCTCCGGAACGCGCAGATGCTTTCGGGGAAAACCTCATCGGGCTGGCTGCGACCGAAAGTCATCCCGAAGTGAGAAGTCAGCTGGCATCGACCGCAAAACGAATGCCTGATAAAACTGCGGTCTCAGTTCTCGAAAAGCTGATCAGAAGTGAACGCGATTCGAATGACCCCGACATTCCGTTGCTGATCTGGTGGGCGCTGGAATCCAAATTGGGCGCGAATACGGATAAAATCGTCACGCTGTTTTCCGATGAAAGTCTTTGGAATGTTCCGATCGTCAACAAGCATTTGTCCGGATTGCTGGTGAGAAGGCTTGTCATGGAAAATACAGCAGAAAGTTTTTCCGCCTGCGTTAAAATACTGAAAGCGATCCCAAAAGATGAGTACCGCGGGGTGGTGCTGAATGGTCTTCAAAAAGGATTACTGGGCAGCGATTTCGACAGGTTATCCGAAGAACTGACCACTATTTTAAAATCTTATGCCGCGACTTCCGGCGGCGGATTGTCATCCGCCATGTTACTGAAACAGGGAGATTCTGCCGCATTCGCATATGCTACGAAACTAATACTGGACAACCGGGCCGAAACCAGGGAACGAGTGCAATACATCCAGATACTCGGAGAATTGCGCACGCAAAAATGCATTCCGGTGCTGTTAAACCTCGTCGAAACCAGCCAGACCTCCGTTTTGATCAAACAGGAAGCACTACGGTCACTGCAACAATTTGAAGGAGAAGAAATAGCAGCAAAAGTGATTGGAATGTATCTTAAAAAACTGAACTATAACAAGGAACTGCAATCCGATGCAATTGCTTTGTTGGTCAGCCGGGCCGTGTGGGCGCATCAGCTGCTCAGCTCCATTGAATCGGGAAAAGGGATCACTAAAAAAGACATCAACAGTCAAATGCTGCTAAGGTTGAAAATGATTGACGATCCGAAGATAACAAGCCGGATTGATGCGCTTTGGCCTGAAAACAACGTGGCAACTTCGGCGGAGAAAACGGAAAAGATAAAAGCGATCTCGGCGATTTTACAAAAAGGTCAGGGCAATATTCCCAAAGGCAAAGAGCTTTTTGCCAATACCTGCGGAAGCTGTCACCGTCTTTTCGATGAAGGCGGCGATATCGGCCCCGATCTTACCGGATATGACAGAAGAAATGTTAACAACCTGTTGTTGAACACATTAAATCCGAATGCCGACATCCGGGAAGGTTATGTTTATTATCATGTTACGACAAAAGACGGCCGGATTTTATTAGGTAAACTCATTGACAGAAGCGGGTCTACCATCACATTCAGGCCAATCGGCGGAAGAGATTTGACTTTGTCACAAAAGGAAATTGTGAAAATGGAGGCTCAAAAGACTTCCATGATGCCGGAACGTTTGCTCGACGATATGACGGATGCACAAATACGCGACCTGTTTTCTTATATTACCAGGCTGAACCGCTAATTCAGCAACGTTTAGGTTTCTTAATTACTGTTTATTTATTGTGTACCAATGCTTTACAAATACTTTACTATCTTATTACTGCTGGTTTCTCCGTTTTTCCGTGACGAATCATATGGGAAGACAGAACCAAAAGAAGTCGTCATCAGGGCCATCGAAGGACTGCAATTTGATATAAAAAAGTTTAGCGTAAGGCCCGGATCCGAGGTGAGGATCAGGTTTATCAATACGGACGATATGAGCCATAACCTGGTGATTACCAGCCCCGGCGCCCGGGAAGAAGTAGTGACTGCCGCGCTCAATCTGGGAGATAATGCAATGAAAATGAATTTTATTCCGGCCTCATCCAAAGTACTTTGGTCGGTACCGGTACTTTCCCCCGGTGACACAAGCGTCATCAATTTTGTTGCGCCGCAAAAGCCCGGAGTATATCCGTATGTGTGTACTTATCCCGGCCACGGCTACCTGATGTTCGGCGAAATGCACGTTACCGACCAGGAAATTTCTCCGGCCGCTGCCACGGTTGCGGTTAAAAAAGAAACGAAAGATCCGGGTCATGAATCGCATCACACCAAATCCCCCGAACGGCCATTCAATGATACCATTCCCTATGTAAGCCGTGTATTTATAGAAGGCGCGGGGCCGGCTGCGATCGCCGTGCATTTGGCAAATGGTCTTTCATATTGCTGGGATGCAGGCAATTGCCAGTTGCGTTTCGCCTGGCACGGCGAATTTCTGGACTATACCGAATTCTGGAAAGGCCATAAAGATGCTTATGTGAAAGTTCTGGGCGATATATTTTACCGGAATGAAACAAAATCCTCCCTCCGCATAGGTAGCCCCGATAAGATGCCCGTTTCAAAGTTCAAAGGTTACCAGCTGGTAAACCGCTACCCGGAATTTCATTATTTCCTGGATGGTACAGAGGTTTTCGAGACACTGCATCCTACTGAAAACGGCGAAGGGATTGTCAGGACTTTCCGGTTTCCAAACAACAGCAAAGACATTTGGTTTGATTTTGATTCCAAAGACGAAGTCGTTTTCACAACTCCCGGCGGAAAAGTGTTAAAGGATAAGGTGAAACTATCCCTGGACAAGACCAGGAAGTTTACCATGGTTATTACGAAAAAGGATACTTCTGAACTCGCCTACCGCGTGGAGAATATTCCTACGCCTCCCGGCCTGACGCCCGAAACCGGTGCCATCGCATTTTTGCCAGACGGACGGCTTGTAGCCTGCTTCCTGAGAGGCGAAGTGATGATTTACACGCCGAAAACCAGGAAATGGAAACTGTTTGCGAACGGATTACATGAGCCGCTGGGAATTATGGTCGTAAATCCATCCGAATTTATTGTAATGCACAGGCCGGAGCTAACAAGAATAAAAGACACGAATGGAGACGGCCAGGCCGATATTTATGAAACGGTATCGGATGAATTTGGTATTTCCGGTAACTACCATGAATACAATTATGGTCCGCTGAAAGATGCGGAGGGTAATATGGTACTCGCATTCAATACGGCGTCGCCGAGAGGCTGGGTTATGAAGGAGTCGCGGGGCACCGTGGATGCCGTGGGGACCAATCCGCCGGGGCAGATGTTTTCGCCCGTCCCCTATCGTGGCTGGATCATGAAACTCACACCGAAGGGTCAGCTGCTTCCTTACGCAAGTGGGTTGCGTTCACCGAATGGGCTGGTCTACGATCCGAAAGGCAATCTATTTGCCACTGACAATCAGGGTGATTGGGTGGGCACATCGCCCCTGTACCACATCAAAAAAGACCATTTTTACGGACATCCGGCCAGTTTGGTATGGCGCAAGGATTGGAACAAAGGCGATCCATTTTCTCTTCCGGTGCCTGCATTGGACTCGATCCGGACCAAAGCCAGCGTGCTCTTTCCTCACAACATCATGGCCAACTCCATTACCCAGCCGGTATTTGACATTTCAAATGGCAAGTTTGGCCCATTTGCGGGGCAGCTTTTCGTTGGCGATATGAATCAAAGCAGGATTCTGCGGGTCATGCTCGAAGAAGTAAATGGAGATTTGCAGGGAGCATGCATCCCTTTTATCGATTCCAATGGCCTGAGAAAAGGGAATAACAGACTGGCGTTTTCGCCGGATGGAAGTCTCTGGGTGGGCCAGGCGGAACATGCATGGGCCGGCGCAACAGGTATCCAAAAGATCGCATTCACGGGAAGGCAGCCAGCTGATATTCAGACGATGAGCCTCACAAAAGATGGATTTGACATTACTTTTACCCAACCCATGGACGAGGCAAGTCTTTCGAATCCGGAAAACTATCAGTTTAAACACTACTATTATGAATACCACAAAAAGTACGGATCCGACCAGTTTGATATCCAGTCCATTCCAGTGGTGAATGTAAAAGTGTCGCCAGACAAAAAGAAAGTCTCACTCCGTCTTAAATCGCTGAAACCCGGATACATCTACGAACTGAAGCTGGATCGTTTACTGGCAGGAAACGGCAAGCCTCTTCCAAACAAAATCATCTGCTACACTTTGAACCAACTGAGAAAGTAGCTTTAAAGGTTTAGGAGCTCTCACGACAGGTTTTCGAATCAGATTAGAATTTCCTATGACATTTTTCCAAAATCACTTTGGAATTTTCCTCGCTGTTTATTTACTTTGAAATACAAAGTACTTTTTAAAATAGGCGCATCGAAAATAAAATTACAATGCCATTAGAAATTTACAATTTATCAAAAACGTACCGCAACGACAGATCCGGAGGCACGGTGCAGGCATTAGCGGACGTATCCCTGACCATCCCGGGCGGCATGTATGGTTTGCTTGGTCCGAATGGAGCCGGCAAATCCACTTTGATGCGCATTCTGGCAACGCTGCAGGAACCGGATGCAGGCCGTATTCAGCTGGGAAACATCGATGTGATCAATCAAAAAGATGAGGTTCGTAAAACACTCGGATATCTGCCGCAAGAATTTGGTGTTTATCCAAAAGCCAGGGCAGAAGATCTGCTTGACTATTTCGCGGTACTTAAAGGTTTTTCACAGCGTAAATCGCGGAACGAAGTGGTTGAGGCGCTGCTGCGCAAAACCAATCTTTGGGACGTCCGCAAACAAAAGCTTGGCGGCTACTCGGGTGGAATGCGCCAGCGCTTCGGCGTGGCAGTAGCGCTGCTAGGCAACCCGAAGCTGCTGATTGTCGATGAACCCACGGCTGGGCTCGATCCCGCAGAACGCGTCAGGTTCCTGAACCTGCTGAGTGAACTGGGCGAAAATAGTGTCGTGATCCTTTCTACGCACATCGTGGAGGATGTATCCGAGCTTTGCACGAACATGGCGATCATCAACAAAGGAAGAATTTTACTGGAAGCGCAGCCGCTACAAGCCGTATCAATGCTCAAAGGCAAGATCTGGCGTAAGCTGATTGAGAAGAATGCATTGCAGGAATTAACCCGGACCCATCAGGTCATTTCTACCAGGCTGCTCAGCGGACGTACACTGGTGCACGTTCAAAGCAGTCATACACCTGGCAGCGGCTTTGAGCAGGTTGAGCCGGACCTGGAAGATGTTTATTTCAGCACCATGGTTGGAAATAACAATATTGAATACACACCAAAACAGGATTCGAAACCATGAAATTTTCGGAGATCTTTCGTTTCGAGTTCGCCTACCAGGTACGGCGTCCCTGGCCCTGGCTGTTTTCCGGGGTTTTGCTTGTACTTTCTTTTCTGATGATCAGGGACGGATCGGTTTCCGAGGTACTTTACGCCGATTTCTTTCTCAATTCACCATTTTCCATTGCGCTTACCACTGTATTTGGTAGCTTGATATGGCTGATCATGGCTGCGGCGATAGCCGGGGAAGCAGCATCGCGGGATGTTGCCTCTGGAATGTACCCTCTGTTATACACCACGCCCGTCAGCAAGGCCGAATACCTTGGTGGACGGTTCCTCGCGGCCTTCATCTTAAATGCGTTGCTGCTCCTGTCTGTGCAGGCCGGCATCCTGCTGGGGACCTACTTGCCGGGTGTGGACGCCGAACTGATCGGTCCGTTCCGGCCGGCTGCATTTCTTACGGCTTACATTTTTATTTCGCTCCCGAATGCATTCGCTGCTGTGGCAATCCAATTCTGCCTTGCGGCACAAAGCGGCCGCGCCATGGCCAGCTACCTGGGAAGTTTCTTCATCGTCTTCATGGGTTTCTTCGTCGCCTCATTGCTATTTTTCAAGCGGAGCATCGGCACATTGCTGGATCCAATCGGTATTCGTTTTATCGTAGAAGACATCGCGCATTTGTGGACACCGATTGAAAAGAATACCCGATTATTAGAACTGGAAGGCGAGATACTTGCAAACCGGCTTCTGTGGCTCGGCATGGGTCTGCTGGTAGTTATGTTGACATATCTACGCTTTCGCTTTACCCATCGGACAGGCAGTCGCCGGGGCAACAGATCCAGGGCGAACTCCGCGGATGCGGACGTACCAGTCCCTGGCGACGTGATCGAGGAAAACAAATCATCGTCGGCACCTCACTTGCCGCATTCCATTGGCTTTGCTTTTCATACACGTCAGACACTTGCTATTGCCCGGGCTTCCTTCCGCTCGATCGCGACCAGCTGGGCAGGTCTGACCATGCTGGTTTTCATTCCACTCCTCGCCATTCTGGTAATTATTGACCAGATGGGCTCCATGGGTACTCCAATTTTACCCACAACTTCGCGTGTTACCCCTGAGTTAACCGGCTCTATGTCGGATGAATTGAACCGCTGGGTGATTGTTCCGTTTTTGATTGTCTTTTTTGCGGGTGAACTGGTCTGGCGGGAACGGGATGCCGGGATCAGCGAGATTACCGACGCCATGCCGGGTTCGGAATGGCCGCTTTTCCTGGGTAAATTCTTTGGAATCGCGCTGGTACTCGCTTTGTTCATGGCTATGCTCACTGTTGCAGGGGTACTTTCTCAGGTTATACTGGGTTACCAGCATTTTGAGATTGTGTTATACCTGAAAATTCTGTTTGGCTTTCAACTAATTGAATACCTGATCTTTGCGCTTCTTGCCGTGGTTGTGCATGTAGTAGTGGATCAAAAATACATTGGGCACCTCGTGGCGGTCCTATCCTTCGTATTCGTCTCTTTACTGGCGGGAATGCTCGGGATCGAGCACAATCTACTGATCTACGGGGCTGGCCCGAAATGGTCCCATTCTGAAATGATCGGGTTTGGCAGTTCAACCGGACCCTGGTTATGGTTTAAACTTTACTGGGCAGCCTGGGGATTGCTTCTTGCGGTGGTTGCGAGGCTGCTTTGGGTGCGCGGCGTGAAGAAAGATCTTTCGGTACGGATCCAGATCGCACGGCGCCGGCTTGCGGGGCCGACCGTGTGGGTGGGAAGCTCGGCAGTAGCGCTTATTCTGGCACTCGGAGGTTTTATTTTTTATAATACAAATATTTTAAACAAATACTCGACAACTCCGGAGATCAAGCATCTGCAGGCCGAATATGAGCGGCGCTACCGACAATATGCAGACAAGCCTCAACCGGAACTGACAGCGACCCGATTGCAGGTTGAAATTTATCCGGAACAACGGACAGTTGCGATTCAAGGCACCTATACCTTGGTCAATCCCCATTCACAAGCAATCGACTCGATCCACATTGCCACCGCAACGGGCATCGTTCAGACTAAAAGCCTGCGTTTTGACCGGACAGCAAGGCCGGTAATCGAGGACAATGAGCATGGATACCGCATTTACGCCCTGGATGAGCCACTCGCGGCCGGCGACACACTGAAATTGCACTTCAACCTGTTTTTTGAGCGGCGGGGTTTTAGCAACTTCGGAAATGATCCGGCTTTGGGGGAAAACGGCATCTACTTCACCAGTGAAAAGTTATTCCCGTTTATCGGCTACCGGAGACACCGTGAACTGATCAGTAGTGCAGACCGCAGAAAGTATGGGCTGGAAGCACGTCCGGTGATCGCGGCGCTCTATGCTGCGGAAGGACAAGAGCCGGGCTCACGCGGCGGGGGCATTGCCTTTGAAGCAGTAGTCGGGACCAGCAAGGGTCAGGTTGCCGTAGCTCCGGGCGCATTGCGGCGGAGCTACGGCAAAGGTGACCGAAGCTACTTTCACTATGCTGCCGATGCTCCGTTAGGCAGCGAGTGGGCTTTTTTCTCGGCTGATTACACCATCCACGAAGAACAATGGCTTAATCCTGATAAGTCAGGGCAAGATATTGCCATACGGATTTACCATCATCCTGCACACACCGCACATGTGAAGCGCGTAGCGCAAAGTACGCAGGCCTCACTTGACTATTACATCAATCAATTTGGTCCGTATCCCTACCGCCACATCACGCTCGTTGAGCATCCCGGCGCGCGCGGCACGGGTGGACATGCGGATGCCGGTTTGGTCTCCTATGGCCAGGGCTTCGAGTACTGGATACCCAAAAACGAAGAGAACAGCCTCGATTTCCCAAACTTCGTAATAGCCCATGAAATGGCACACCAGTGGACCTTACCCTACGCGATTGTGGAGGGGTTATCCTTTCTGAGTGAAGGACTTGCGACGTACTCTGCATTGCAGGCGGTAAAAGCGTCACGTGGCGGACAGCAGCTCCGGCGGCTTCTGCAACAACTCCGGGAACATCATCCTCACGCCCCGATCCGTCGTGGCGAGCCGTTACTGCGTGCATTGGACCCATACCTGGGATATCGCAGAGGACCCTTCGCGATGTACGCGCTGAGCGAGTACATTGGCTCCGATAAAGTGAATGGCGCACTTCGGGAATTAGTTAAAAAACATGACGCACCCACAGCCCCTCTCGCTACAACGCTGGACCTGTACCGCGAGCTGAAAGCGGTCACGCCCGACTCATTAAAATATTTGTTACACGATCTGTTCGAGGTGAATACTTACTGGGAATTTAAAACGGGACACACTGTGGCGAAGCAGACTAGCGCCGGCACCTGGGAAGTCGCGCTCACTGTGCGGGCGCGCAAGACCGTGTACGACAGCGCGGGCGTGGTGACTGAGCCGCGAATGGATGATTGGGTGCAGATCGGCGTGTTCGCCGAAACCAAGAATGGAGATGAATTGAGTAAACCGCTTCACGTACAAATGCACCGCATCCATTCCGGTCAGCAGACGATTACGGTTACCGTACCAGACAAGCCGGTCCGCGCGGGCTTGGATCCATACCATTTGCTCGATTGGGAGCAGGGGTACGGTGATAACATCCAGGAGATCAAAGCGTATGATAAAGATTGAGAAGATGTTGCTGACTAGCACAGAATATGGCTGGTAGCATCTGCCGATGTACAATCTTTTATTTGTCTTCCAGGCTTTCAGGAGATAGTCGTAAAGCTGCCGACAATGCATTCAATAACGAAGGCATTTCACCTTCTGCACCCATGTCCGGTGCAATCGACAATACTTTGGTCGCCACGAGTCCCATCTGACCCACTACTGAGCCTGCTTCCAGAGGATCGGCTTGGAGCAGCTCTTTCAGCTTTTGAAGTTCTTCGGCGATCGGTCTGGTATTCTCGCCCTCAGAAAGCGGCGCAATCCATTGATCGATCAGGTCGATCCCCATCCGGGGAGTTATTGGATTTTCCTGGTCCATCAACTGGGCCGTTGTTTTATCCATTAATGCTGTTGTATCTGCAAGGCTTTTCATATATCCTGGTCACTATCTGTAGTTTAGGCCAGGTCCGTATGAAACATCATGCCATGCGCCCGCCCAGTTAGAAAATGAGGTATAGACGCTCCACCGATGGTTCTGTGCGATTTTTATTATTCGAACCCAGGTATATGGGGATGTGATTGCCGTAATCGGGATCGGTGGTTGAATTAATGCGTTTGAAAGGACATAATTCAGTCAGCTTAGGAATGTGAGACAATGGAATGCAAATGGGCGCCCGGTTTGATACTGAACGCCCATTTGCATTTACTCAGCCAAGGTGATTTCCACCACGCCGCCTTTACCTGAATCTCCGTATTTTTTCAGGCCGTCTGCTTCGTTGAGCTGCCTGAGATTGTATTTTTTCTTTGCAAGATCAACCGTTTCATTCCGGTTTACAGGTACGCCATCGACCACCATGTGATTGACGTTATCCAGAAACGAAAATCGGCCACTACCAACAAATTTATTGGTGTTGAAATTAACCTTTACATTTTCGCCGAGTAAGTACACGACTTTGTTTTCATCGGACCAGAACAATTGAGACGCATAAAAGGTACCATGCGATAGCTTAGCCTTTGTTCGGTCAGGTCGTACATCCGCGGGTAAACGTACTATCTGATGTGCTTCGATATCCCTGTTTTTAAGGGTAACAGGCAGTTCTTTCACGAGGTTGGCGGTATCAAACGATAAGCCTGCAATTAATAATCCCCCCAGAGTGCTTAAATTTTTCATTGGTTCTCCATTTTTAGTTTTTTCAACTATGATGGAATTCCCGGAAATGGTGGCAGTGTTTGTATCGGAAAATATATGGGCACGAATTTCTTTATGATTTGCCGTTAAATCGGACATGTTCTTTTGAATCACCTGGTCTTCCTGCACGATTTCCGGCTTGCCGATATTTTTGTTTTTAAGATCATCAAAAATTAAAAATCCACAGAAAATGACGACTGCCGAAGTTCCCCAGATTGCGGTTTTCGATAGAAATGTCGAACCGCTGCCCGCTGGCTTCCATTTCGGAATGAGTGCGTGCTGCGCCCTGGCGGTTTGAAATGATGCACCTTTAAGTGGTTGAATCTGCAGGCCACCTAACTCACGGGATACGAACTCATCAATGTTTCGAAACTGAAATGGCAGGAAAAGAAGAGGAAACCATTTTCTGTGGCCTTTCTTTTCCCGGATTTGGGCACTGAGAAGCTCCCGGACCTTTTTTCGCGCCCGGGCCAAATGCGACTTGGATGTTCCTTCACTGATACCAAGCTGCGCTGCGATTTCACCATGTGTAAGGTTGTCGATCACATACAAATTGAACACAAGCCTGTGATGCTCAGGTAAATTGGCGATGACTTCCAGGAGCTCCGTTTCGGAAAATGAAAAGTGATCACAATCCGGATTTTCTTCCTGAATTACTTCATACGCAGCCGGATATGCGGCACCCTGAGCCAGCTTTTCCCGGATTTTTTGCTGCCGCAGATGTTGCAAGGCTACATTCACGACAATGCGTCTCAGCCAAGCTTCAAAAGGCCCTTTGTTCTCAAAACTCGACACTTTTCCGATTGCAACAACGAATGCATCATGCGCCAGGTCTTCCGCCGTTTGCCGGTCTTGCGTATACCGCCAGCAAACCCCGATCATTTTGCTGATGTTCTGCCGGTAGGTATTTTCCCAGAAATTGTTTGTAAGATTATCCATAACTGAAACAGTATCTCACATGATGCAATTTTTCCGAAAGGTTGCAGTGGGTATTCAAAAAATAAAAGAATAACCCGCCCGGGCTCTACCTGGTGCGGGTCTCTTAGTTACGTTCTGGTTTGAGCTAGATTAGTTTTGTTTTTCGGAAATTTCGACCTGAACCAGGAAACACCCGATATTGTCATCAAAATACAAATTGTCATATTTCGAACTGCTAATGTAATTCCAACTTTGAAGCCAACTGGATGATCCGTCTCCCAGATACGCTGTTTTTGAAACTGGCAATCCAGCTGGATCAAAATTTAACAATATATCGTTAACGGACAGAAATATTCTGATTTTCTTCCCAGTATCGTTTGGGATCGTACGTTCGTGATTGATCGTAAATATTTTCGGCGTCAACTCTTCACGTCTTGACACAAAGTAGCTTCTGAAGTCATTTGCTTCATCCATCGGTGCCAGGTAACCCAAAACATTTCCAATCGTCTCGCCCGGTTTTAGCAATAAACTCTTTTTAGCACTGATCTGCTTGTCGCTGTCGCCGATATTTACAAATTTGTTTCCATTCGATGTAGTCCACGGAACTGGATTTCGCTGATCCACACCCGCTTGCTTAACTACCGTATGAACGGCCAAATGTGTCGTACCTGATATTCGGAATTTGCATTCTTGGTTGGAATCCAGTTCAAGCCCCGTGTCAAACCAAACCACGTTGCTGGGCAGCAGGAAGGTTGAGAATATTGTCTTTTCGTCCGGCGAAAACAGGCTGTTTTTCTTAAATTCGAATACTAGTCCACCATTATCTTTCAACTCTGCTTTTAGTTCACCACTTGCTCCCACGGATCTAAAAAAAAGAATTGAGCCTGTAAAGAGAAAAATAAAGATCAATCCAAAAAAAACCATTGTCCTCCACAGATGTTCGTAAGACTGAATAATAGCTCCTATAAAGCTGGCTGTAACCGGCACTCCGGTATGTGGCTTGTCCATGTTTGCTTTTTTTTTAACGTTGACGTCAATGTACCTTCGCAGGTATAGTGCACTAAACAACTGTTTTAAGAAATGTCAGGCTGGGTGCAAAAAAGTACTCGCCGCCTTTCATGTGTACAAACTGTCTAAATGAAGCTTTTATAGATGGACTGGCTGTTCCGTACGTTTTAGGAAATTGATAGGTTCTGTCCATGTGCGATCCGACGGACTGGCCAATGATGGGATCAATTCCGGTATTCTTCTCGGGAAAAGATGGATCATTGCTAAATTTCTTTTGAACGTGTTCGAACTGCTCCACAATGCTGGCTTGGTAACTCATAAATAAAAGACCCACGCCAGCTTCCGGCATTTGCTGCATGATTGGCTCTAGTTCTGTGTCAACACTTCTCATACCAAAGGGTATTCCCCTGCGAGCCATCATTTTCTCGCTCGACTTTGACGTTCTGGGATTAACTTTTCTAATGTGAGCGAAATGCGGGCAACGCCCTTCACTAAGATCTTTTGAATAATTGAAATTGTTGTATTCCGCACTGTTGGGAATGGAGTCTTCGTCATCCAGCATCACGGGAGTACCATCTTCAAAGCGACCGACAAGATAAGCTCCTGCCAACTCTCGCTTGGATTCCTGACCCAAATCCGGGAATAGGTCTTCCCCTACAATTTCCTCAGCTTTTTTGAACTGGCGCACATTCTGCTCCAGTTTCCTGAAAACAAAATAACTTCCCAAAGCAGGTTTCGAATCATTTTGTTCTGCATATGGGTCAGGGATTAAAATGAGATCCGTATCCGCGGAAGGGTCAAAGTCCGGAGCAGACTTTGGATCCGAGATATCTATGTTATGCAGTTTGTAATATTCATCTATCTCCTCTTTGAGGAACAATGGCTGACTCGTGCCGTCCACGTATCCAAAATGTTCAATACCCTTTTCAGCTGAATTCCGGATGGCATTTCCATATTCAACCCCGCAGACACTGCAAAAAGTGGAAAGCGTATCGATCAGTTCTTTTGCAAACTCACCCATCCGATTCTTATCATCATCTGCCAGCAAGATCATGGCGTCTATCCTAGTGCGAAATCCCGATTCCCATCTGCGACTATCAGGATCATTGAGTTCTCCCTTTCGAAGCTTCATCCCTTTTAAAAATGCCTCATCCTTAAACCTTTTGTGAACATCATTGAAGCCTAGCACTTCATAGCCCGAAGAGGTCAGAAAAAATGAAGCAAACAGATTTCCGGGTTTCTTGTCCTTCTTAAATGCCTCTCTTTCCTCCAGCTGTTTTTTTATGCTGGTAAGATGGTTTTCCGCGAAAGTGCGGATCCATTCTTTAGTTGTTTTTCCTCTGTTCACACGAAAACGGACAAAAATATGTGTGGTGTAATCCCGACCATGGCCTTTGAGGGTGTTCCCCTGAATGTTTTTAAGAAAGCGGTCGGTTGAAAGAAGAGTTGGGTCTACGGGTTTCATAATATCAGAATGATAATTTACGATTTTAAATGAAAAGTAATGTGCCTCGTCAGGATACTAACATTTGTCTCAACCAAGCTTGCCAATGCTTATTTTTTGATAATCCGGTTCGCAATATTGTAGGATACGCCAATAAAAAAAGCTGGTCTGATTGCCTTCTCTGTGATTTCAGCGAGCTTTGTCTCCGTCTTGTATGACGCCCCCTCCTGGTATTCCGGTTTCAGCCGGTCTACGGAAATGAAGCTCACGCCTGAATTGATTATTATTCGTTGACTTTTGCCAAGTACAATGGAGCCGCCTAAATAATAAGATGCAACCAAGGTATTTTCTTCTTTAAATCCGGCGCCCACTCCCATCATAAAGCCAACTGCGTGGTTCTTGCCGGTTCTAGGATAGGCATGCATCATGGCAGCTATTCCCGGACGGACCTTATTATAATTATCCGCCTTCTCCAGCTTGCCCTCACCATCTGAAACGTCTGCATAATGGTATTTGGCATCCTTTGCTCCATTACCAACCGCAAAGTTAAGGCCCACACTGAAATCGGCTTTCCAGCCACCTTTCACAGGAATTTCTACATCAATCGGCTGAAAGCTTCCAGCCGGCAGCAGCCGACTGGTTTCCGGATCACGTTCGACCACTATACTATACTTGATAAAGTCACAATCATCCGCCTGTACCGGTGGCCCCCATACGGTGAAAAAAAAGTCTGTTGCCAGTGCATTCTGAAGAGCAACTACGTCGTCGACTAACTTCATCAAATCCTCCTCGTCGATATGGTCGTAAGATGTTTCAAATAAATCCAGTGCATCATCCACTATCTTTTTCGAGACGTCATCCGGTGCGGTTTCCCGGGCTACTTTATATTTGGCTTCGGCAGTCTGATAAGTCTTTTGAAAATTGTTTATATCACGTCGCATATCCGAATCAACCAATGGAACTTTGGGCAACTTCTCTGCTAACAAAGCATACTTTTCCCACGGGAATTTTGCAAGAGCAGTCAATTCAGCTCTCCGTGACTTTATCTCAACAATTTTGTCGGCCTCCATAAGATATGCCTTGCATGAGACGATGAGGTCTGTCATCAGCGCTTTAAAGTTGCCAGCATCAGCCTTATTTTTAACCTGAGTCATCTCTTCGGTGGCCTTTGCACCTTCGCCCGAGCCCTCACTGGCTTCTGATGCGGCTTTCGCCGGATCTTCTATGCGGAATAATGTATTAAGCTCGCTGGAAGATGGGGTCGTACTCACCACTTTTTCCCCCTTTATACTTACCTTATAAAGAAGGGTATTGATGTTAATGATTTTCAACGAAGCCATGGTACCGTGCTTGACAGGGGTTATTTTGTTATAGACCGACCAGCTCGGGAAATCAAAAGTTGCATGCTGCGCTTTTGCGACGGTTGTGGCGGCCAAAAGAAGGTTTAGTGCAAATACACGTGTTTTCATAATCAGGAAGTTTGTAATTGAGGAATGCATTGGAAATGCTACTTTGAGCACTTCAAAATTCCACAAGACTCACGGAAGCTCAAATCCCTGATAATTACTATATTATATCCTCAAATTTAAGGATATTCAAAACGACTTTCCTGGCTATCAAGTTTTCAACCAGATAGGTATCCTTAAATTTGAGGACTTAAAATACTGGGAATTGGGGATTTTCTTGTGGCGGCCTAGATCTGAAATTTGTCTTATAATTATTCCTACCCACTGATAACCCGGATACGAGAATAAAGACACTTTTCCATGGTGAGAACAGTAAATTAATTAAGTAACCTACTAAAATTCAATATGGTATATCATTGCTTTTTAACTTTTTATTTCACAGATTGAAGCTGATTCAGACTCGGCGGTCACCCTATGCGCATACTTATTGCAGAAGATCATCGGATCTTATTAGAAAGTCTGGCCATGTTGCTTTCCAGTATCGATGGTGTAGAGGTTGTTTCGAAACATACCAATGGCAAACAGGTGTTAACTGCTCTTGAACTGGATGCTAACATAGATCTCGTTGTCTCAGATGTACAAATGCCCGTGATGGGTGGAATTGAACTTACACTTCAGATACGAAGTCGGTTTCCGGGCATAAAAATATGCCTGCTTACGGTTTCTGATCAGCCGGAAGCAATAAAAGAGGCGATCCGGGCAGGGGCGGATGGATATGTACTGAAAAGTGCTGAACGGGCTGAATTAGAATCTGCATTGCGCATTATAGCCAGAGGCAACAAGTTTTACAGTGAAGAAGTGATGATGCAATTGGCCAATAGCAAGGGACTCGAATTTGTCCCGGACAGAGACAAACCACAAAAAATTGCCATTACCCAAAGAGAACTTGAGGTACTTAGACTCATTGCACAGGAATTTTCAGGTACCCAAATCGCTGAGAAGCTATTTATAAGTCCAACAACAGTTGAAACGCATCGCAAACACCTCATGCAAAAGCTGGGCGTGCAGACAACGATCGGCTTGGTTAAATACGCAATTCAATTTCAGATAATTTAATAAATGTTCCACAATTAAACCCAACTCAAACTATGTCTAAAACAAAGTATGTGCACCTGAAAGGCCGTGCAGATATTAGAATGACCCCTGAGGGAAAAATCGCGCTGTACCTTTATGACCCGTTGACGCAGGAAACGATTATTAATCCAACGAATCCAATCGTCTTCACTCATATACCCAGCGAGGGACTTCCATTGATGTTCCTAAACATCGATATGATCGCTGAATTTGGAGTCAATTCCTTTAATCTTCATTTACCCACATTGGAACAAATATATTGCGGGATAACGTGGGAGAAGGCGGAGGACCCAGAAGCGGGGACAATTGATGTCATGAACTCAACTGATCCACCGGACTGAAATTCCAGGCCAAATCTAATTTTATGCACAAGAATCAGATTCCTATCGAATCAGACAGATTCGATAGGAATTTTTATTTGTATTTGTGTACCCGTGTTCCCAATCGGCGGCGTATAGTATGTACCGCCCAAGGATTCCAGCCGAGTCTGAATGTTTTGAAGACCAATACCTCTTTTACTGTTGGTTTGAACAAAGCCGATGCCATCGTCTACCACGGTAAGTGTGATATCACATTCCGTCCTGCACAGGCTGATGCCGACATTGCTTGCCTGAGCATGCTTGATGGCATTGTTGATCAGCTCCCAGACAATGCTATAAATGTTAAACTCAATTTCCATTGGCATTCGCTCATTCAGCCCGACAATGGACAACGAAAACTGCAATCTTGAATTTTGGTTCAATTGGCCAACCAATGTTGTCAGCGTGGAAGTGAGCCCTTCCTTTTCCAATTCAGAAGGAAGGATATTGTGGGAAATGTTACGAACTTCCGCATAAGCATTTTTTATTAAATGTTTTAGGTTCTTGTAAACAGATTGTTCCGCCTCGGATAAGTTTTGAGTGTTAATGGACTGAATTGTCATATTGACCGCGCTGAGAAGACTGCTAAGGTTGTCATGAAGTTCCAAAGCCACTCTCTTGCGCTCGATAGTCTGTCCCTTAAAAAGGGCCGTTTTGATTTCCTCATTTTTATAAATGAGTTCCTGGTTGGCGATAACCAATTCCATTGTCCGCTCTTCAACCCTGGTTTCGAGGTTTTTGTTTGCATCAGCGAGCTGGGTCCGGGCTTCTTCTATCAACGTACGCTGATGTTCTATCTCCCTGTTTTTCGACGCAAGTTTTTTATTATTCCAAAACAACAGGACTGCTGCTACGATCGCAACCGTTATTCCTAAAAACAATCCATTACGTGTCTGTGCCAATTGCTGATTCCTGTTTTGTTCAGTCTGGAGTTCGTTTGTTTTTTTTACATTGTCATATTGTGCCTGCAATGTTTTGATCCTCTGGTCTTTTTTCTCCCTCGACAAGCTGTCCCTCAAAAAAATAAAACTTTCATAGGAAGCCAATGCCCTGGCAGGCTGGCCAATTTTTTTGAAAATTTGATAAAGTCTGTCCTCCGCTTCTGTTACAATACTTCCATTCTTTACCGATTTCGCACTTTGCTTCGCCAAATTGCAGTAATGCAATGCTTCGCGCCAGTTTTTTTGATCGGTATAAACTTCACTGATATGTAGTAAAATACCACTTTCTAAATCAATACTCCCTGTTTTCCGGGCTATTGTTGCGGCTTCCTTGTAGAAACGGAGCGCCTTCGACATGTCCCGCATTTCTTTACATGCCCACCCGATCGTGTGCAATCCCTGGGCTTCATACCACGGCACATGGTTGGCTTTTGCAAATCGATACATTTGCTCACTAACCTTTAATGCCTGAGGGAACCGTCGCTGTCCACGGTACATTTCCCCATACACATTCAGAATCGACAGATAGACCTTCTTGTCGGGATGGGTGCTGAGCACTGCTAACCCTTTTTTGCAGAATTTTTCCGCTTTTTCATATTCTTTTAGATTAGCATATGCATGAGCCAGAGCTCCATAGGACCTGGCCATGCGCAAATACTCTTTTTGATTCTCAGCAATCGCCAAAGCGTCAAAATGAGACAATATGCTGGCGTAATTATCTCCCTGTAAAAGATGGAGATACCCGGTATACTGATAGGCAAAAATAAGTCTTTCCTTAATCCCTCGTTTCTCGCAAAAGCGAATCATCAGGTCGGCATAATGCTTCGCAGAGTCGATGTTGATGTTCGTATACAACCTCATAACCTGCTCCAGATCAGCCAGGAAAATTGAATCTCTGGCGTGATTAAGCGGAGCCTTTCTTAAACGCTCAATATGCTTTTTCAAATTGTCAATTTCATGCACCTGGCAATATCCTAAATGCGCACACAAACACAGAAAAAATAGAATTGTCTTCATCATTGTAACGGAGGATTTAGAACAAGTCTCAGTATGTACTCTTCTGCTGATAAATATCCTTAAAATTCAGGATACAATATCATTATTATCAGGGATTTACGAAAAGATTTACCGGTACTAGCTTTGGCTTACATTCTTATTCTTTTAAACCCTGACCTAATCGCTCGACAGATCTACCTTGCCGTAATTCAGAAAGTAAGACTGCATCTGGTTACATAATGCACATACACAACGATATGCCATATACGTGCCGTAGTTACCCTGAATTTCCAGCTTCGGACCGAGAGGATCAATCTTATTATCAAATTAAACAAGCTTATGGCGATCACAACAACTTCCGGACATACGTTACTCACCATCGTCTGCGAAATAGATACATCCAAACGAGCTCGACTCGAGAAGATTCTTGCGGAGATCCGCAACGATTTATCGGACAATCAGTATATCCCTTTCCCCGCTATCCGCCTGCTGCATTTCGCTAGTTTCGTCATCACCCGTGAAGAATCAGAACCAGCGTTACTGATATTTGAAAACAATTTTGACGGTAAATGGAATCCATATCTTAATGAACTGGTAGAATGTGCCGGACCAGGATTGCACCCTATTTTCGAGTGCTGCATTCATTATAATTCACCGCATTTTCACCCGGTATACCTAAAAAGGTTTTTGACTAAATGTACTGTCAGGCCAAATGCATATCATATAGGGAATGTTGGGCGGGCAGCGGGGGATATCAAAATGAACCAAAAATTGCGGGAGCATTTACAGACATTTTTAGATGACCTATTTGCAAATGCCAATCCTGAAAGTTTCTCCCCAAAGGATTTACGAAAACGCATGCAAGATTATACCAGATCACTGCGAGAACCCGATTACTTAAAACAGCTCCCGCCGCGCCAGAAATTTCTGGAAATCGTTGTACCCAAATTCCTCAAGCTGTTCTTCTTTGCATTAACCGTCGTTTTAGCACTAGGATTTTTGCCTGTCTCAATCATTCTGCTGCTCATTTTACGCAAAAAAGAAAAAAACGATCCTGTTGATACGGTGCATCCATCTCTTTCGAAAGTCGATCATTTGATGAATTCCGAAAATCGAATCACACAGAATCACCTTGCCAACATCACAGAAATAAAGCCGGGTTGGTTCCGTCTAACCTTGTTGAGAGCGGTGCTCTTCTTTACTAACTTACTGGCCCGTACCTCAACACAAGGAAAATTAAGCGACATTTCAAGCATCCATTTCGCACACTGGTCAATCATTAATGATGGTAAACACCTCTTGTTTCTGAGCAATTATGACGGTAGCTGGGCTAGTTACCTTGACGATTTTATCGATAAGGCGAGCTCGGGACTTACCGGTATATGGAGCAATACCAAAGGATTTCCTTTAACGCGTTACCTTGTCAGGGACGGCGCCAGCGATGAAATTCCTTTCAAGGCGTTTGCCCGCAATCATCAGGTCCAGTCCCTTGTATGGTACAGCACTTATCCTGATTTGACCGTTCAGAACATTGACAAAGACAGTATGATCCGGGAAAACCTGTTTAAGGCGTTAGATGACTCGGAAATTCAGGAATGGCTAAAACTATTTTAACAAATGGCACAGTTGGAAAACTCAGACATACAAGGATTCGCATTGAGTTCTTATTCGAAAAACATGCCTTGTGCAAGTTATTATCTCCTGAAAATTACGGATCCGGAGAAGTGTAGACGATGGCTTAAAGGGCTTTTGAATGAGATAACGACCGGTTTGGACAGAAAGGAAGATTTTTGTCAAAACATCGCATTTACGGCTACCGGTCTTGCAAAGTTTGGGTTTACAGAGGGTGAACTTGGATCGTTTTCAGCTCCATTTCAGGAGGGAATGATTACATCCACACGACAACAAATATTAGGTGATTACAGGGGCAGTGCACCCCAAAACTGGTCCTGGGGCAATGCAAGCAAACCGGTAGATGTATTGTTATTATTGTTTGCCCGGGATGAGAACATGCTTGCCGAACGTCACAGAAAAATTACAACGCAAATACAATCCAATGGCGGTGTGGAACTGATTGTTTCACTCTCCGCGGGAAGGCAACCCGACTCTCGTGAGCATTTCGGATTTTTCGACGGAGTTGGTCAGCCGGTAATAGAAGGTACTGAGCAAAGGTCGAGACAACTAAAACGTACAGGTCATGCAACAGAAATAAAGGCTGGCGAGTTTATCCTGGGCTACGAGAATGAAATGCAAAAAATCGATTCTGTGCCAACCAGGAAAATCATGGAAAATTTTGGGCGCAATGGGACATACCTTGTATTTCGCCAGCTTGAACAACACGTCGCCGTTTTCTGGAATTATTTGAAAAACACAACGAGTAAAAACGGCGAGGAAGGTTCTATCCAAAAGCAGGAAAGTCTGGCTGCAAAAATAATCGGACGCTGGAAAAGTGGCGCGCCGGTTACGCTTCATCCCCTTTGCGATCCAACTAGTCCATCTGAAACGCCACAAGAAAATAACTTCACCTATGCCGAATTCGACAAGGATGGTTTGCACTGTCCGGTCGGAGCCCACATACGCCGAACAAATCCCCGGGATTCGTTACTTGACGATGGATCACTGTCCCTTCTTACTGTGAACCGACACCGAATCATCCGTAGGGGCAGATCTTATGGAGACCGCTTGCTAGATGTTTATAATGACGACAAAAAAGAGCGCGGGCTACATTTCATATGTATCAACAGCAACATTGAAAGACAATTTGAGTTTATTCAGCAAACCTGGGTAAATAATCAAACATTTGGCGGTTTGAATAGTGAACTGGATCCTCTGATAGGACACAGGGAAACATCAGATACCTTTACAATTCCGGGTTGCCCGGCGAGAACAAGAATTCATGGACTGGAAGACTTTGTTACTACTAAAGGTGGAGCTTACTTCTTCATGCCGGGGATTGAGGCCTTAAGGAATTTGACACAGTAGTTAATAACTTGAATGTAAACACTTTAAAGTTGTATTAACTGAAATTGCACCTCATATTTTGAATTAGACTGCAATTCATTTCTGAGTCCAAAAAGAAGAAGCTGGAACAACAGCTTTGGGGATATTGCCAAAATTCTGCGCGAAAAATGAATGCGGATGAGTTCCATAATACAGCTCAGGAGGCAAGTAAGGTACTTGTCAAGATCGTCATTAATGGCAAAGACAAGCTCAGGTACAAGATTTAGTACTCAGGTTTGCCTTCAAATGTCATTCACAGATGGCATATGAATTCCCAGTTCAGCTTTTGGATTCTAAAAAAATTGAGCTCAGATCTTGCGCTTAAAGATTTTGTTCCTATTTTTGCACCACGTTTCGCACACGGCGAAACATTTAGAGAGATGGCAGAGTGGTCGATTGCGACGGTCTTGAAAACCGTTGACTGTAACAGGTCCGGGGGTTCGAATCCCTCTCTCTCTGCGAAAATCAATATCAAAACACATCAAAAGCCTGCAAATCAACGATTTGCAGGCTTTTTTTCTTTCCACGCTATGCCAAAATGTTCAATAAAGCCCAATATGTTGGTGAGCAGTTCGGTGAGTAGTTGGAGGTGGAAAAAAGTGCTCACCGAATTACTCGTTACTTTTTGTTTATGAACCTGTTTACGGCGTAAACATCTTGATTTAAATAGGCTGCAATCATAATTTTATTCACTTTAAAATTTGATTGCTATGTTAATAAAAATGCTTCACGTTGCTCTTTTATCTTAAAAAGCGCAACAATTATGTCAAAGGTGAATTGCCAATTTACATGAGATTGACAGTCGACGGTCAAAGGATTGAGATCAGTACCAAAAGGGAGTGCGAGCCTGAAAAATGGAACTCGTCAGCTGGCAGGAAGAATGGTGCCAAAGAAGATGTAAAGCTTCTCAATGCGTATTTGGATACCCTTCAGTCCAAAGTTCATGATGTTCACAGGCAGCTCATTGAAGCAGGTCGACCCATTACAGCCGAATCTGTAAAAAATATTCTGGTTGGAAGTGCGGTAAAACCGAAGATGATCCTTGAGATTTTTCACGAGCACAACGACAAGATGTCGAAATTGGTAGGAACCGACTTTGCTCCCGGCACATTGGAACGTTATAAGACATCTTTTGAGCATACAAAGGAGTTCATAAAATATAAGTACCGAACTGCCGACCTTGAAATTGAAAAGCTGGATTATGACTTCATTGCCGACTATGAATTTTGGATGAAAGCTGTCCGGAAACGCAGTCATAATACGACAATGAAGTACTTATCAAACTTTAAAAAGATCTCTCTTCTGTGTATCAAGCGGGGATGGCTTGCCTGTGATCCATTTCATGCTTATAAAATGACAAAGCACGAGGTAGATAGGCAAGCGCTGACCGGTCCTGAACTGCAAGCAATAACAACTCGTGATTTCGGGCAAGGCCGATTGGCGCAAGTACGCGACATATTTCTGTTCTGCTGCTATACTGGTTTGGCGTATGCTGATGTTTTCAAGCTGAAACGTTCGGAAATTATCGATGGTAGTGATGGTGAAAAGTGGATAGTCATAAAGAGACAGAAGACCGAATCGCCTTCAAGAATTCCACTTTTGCCACAGGCATTGTCCATAATTTCTGTCTATGACGAGCATCCGCAATGCATCGCCAGGATAGGTTGCTACCAGTGTTGTCAAACCAGAAGATGAATTCTTACCTTAAAGAAATCGCTGATCTATGCGGGATTACCAAGGCGATCATTTTTCACTTGGCCAGGCATACCTTCGCGACAACTGTAACCTTGACGAATGGAGTGCCAATCGAGAGCGTTTCAAAAATGTTGGGGCATCGTAATATTAAAACGACTCAGCTTTATGCGAAGATCGTCGATAAGAAAATTGGGGACGACATGAGAAGGTTGAAAGAGGTATTAGGTAATTCATAGATAATTGTCTGACAAACAAACTCGGCAAAAGGGCAGCTAAATAAGTGGCCCTATAACTTGAGGATGGTGAGAAGCCGCCAAAAGCGTTCAGCATAATGGCGGCTTTTCTATATCCTAGCTTTCCCCAACAGAGCCGCCAGCCCTCCGGGCACTTATATCCGTTTCCTTTTGGCTGTTAGAGGGCCACTGTTAGAAGGGCTTTCTTTTTTTTCGTTTTTTCTTTGTCAAACATTCATTTAAGAAAGGGCGAGAGGAAGAAGAAAGAAAACATTTTCTAACTTCTAGCAGCAGTAATCATGGCTCACAACATCAATTTCGATGAAAATATCGACAAACACAGCTTTTTTAGTGTAAAAGAAAAAGCATGGCACGGGCTCGGTCAAATCGTGGATCAATACGCAACAAGTGGCGAAGCAATCCAGCATGCAGGCCTCAACTACCAGGTTCAAAAAGCCGGTTTATCCGCAGTAAACCTGAGCAGCGGAAATGCGGGTGAGAATGTACCGGTACCAAACTATTATGCAACCATGCGCACTGAAAACGATGCAGTCATTGGAATTGTAGGCAATGTATTGTCCTGAAATCATTAGACTGTAAAAATGCAGTTGAATAAGAATGACAACTAGAGAGACGGACTCATAATTTCTTATCTTGTATTAGCTTCATAGAAAAGCTCCTAAGCTAAATGGTATTTTAAAGTCCTTCCTGAAATCTGGGCTGGAATGTATACGTCCTTGTTGTTGCAGAGACATTTGTTGAATTAATTGGTGATCTCAGTTTGAGAATCCCGTACAGAAAAATCTTAAATCCACAATACATTCCATGAAGCTATTTACTCTTTATAGCAATCGATCATATGGAAAGGAAATCATTACCACTTCGGGTTGTCAATTTCAATGCAGCAGGGATTGACGTCGGTTCTCGCAGTCATTTGGTTGCGGTAGATCAAAATAAAGATAATGTCCGCACATTTGGAATTTATACCAAAGATCATGAGGAGCTTATCAAACACCTTCAAAATCATGGAATTTCCTCGGTTGCGATGGAAAGTACTGGCAGCTACTGGCAGACACTATTCAATGCGCTTCAAAAAGCGGGTTTTACCGTTCTATTAGTTGGAGGGAGCCAGACTAAAAATGTTCAAGGGCGTAAAACAGATGTTATCGATTGTATTTGGATTCAAAAGTTACATTCACTCGGCTTGTTGTCAGGAAGTTTTTTACTAAGTGATGCGCTACAGGAATTACGAACCTATTATTACCACCGGCAGCATCTAATTGAACAAATATCTAAATACACTCATAAGATGCAAAAGTCGCTTCGACTGATGAATATCAGATTAGATGTGGCCATTCGGGACATTACCGGAAAATCCGGGCTGGCTATAATAGATGCGATCTTATCCGGAAGTAGAGATCCACAGTACTTAGCATCTTTAGCGGACATACGGATGAAAAAATCCAAACAAGAGATCGCTGATTCGCTGCAGGGCTGGTGGCGTGATGAATTATTATTTGAACTAAGCGCTGCTAGGGAATTTTATAAACTTTACGAAAAAGCACTTGTCGCCTGCGACAGTGTAATTGAGAGCGCTTTACAAAAGTCTGCTCCCTCGGATTCAGATTCTCTTCCCGGAAGCGAAATGAAAAACATAAACAAGCAAAAAAGCAAAAATGCTCCCGATTTTAACGTATCGTTCCTTGCGCGCCAATATTTTAAAACAGATCTATTTGCAATATCAGGCATAAGTTACAGCACCGTTCTTTGTCTACTGACCACAATGGGTAACGATATACATAAATTTCCGTCTGGCAAGAGCTTTGCAAGTTGGCTCCGCTTGGTTCCAAATAATAAGGTCAGCGGTGGACGTATAATCAGTAGCAGAACACCATCTGGTAAATCATACTTGGCTTCTGCGCTACGTCAAGCAGCAAACTCGATTGGAAATCAAAAGAATCATGAATTAAGCCCGTTTTTTAAGAGAATCGCTTACAAAAAAGGAAGAATAACAGCTATTACTGCTACTGCCAGAAAGCTTGCCGTTATTATTTGGAATATGATTACGAAACGGACGCCGTATAAAAAAGATCAGGTCAAGGAGACTGACCAAAAATCCAAATCAGTTGTGTTAAGACAAGTTGAACGACGTATTGATGCATTGAAATTAAGTCATGATGAACTCAAAGCACTTTTTACAAGAGCCTCATTATTAACTAGTTGATGCTGAGTTGTACAGAAATAGCTTTACACAAAAGCAAAACGGATGAAAGCAAAAGAGAAAAAAGTTACGGTAAAAAATCGGATGCCTTATGAAAGACTAAGCGATACGGAAAAGAAAAAGATCGTTCATGAGATCAATTCCGGATTAATTGGTCAGAGAGCAGCTGCTCGGAAATATGGTTTGAACCGAAAAACGGTTGGTGCATGGGTTGTTGATTTTTCTTCGTTCAATATTAAGCCACGGGAGGTGGCAGAAGAAGCCATCAGCAATATGACTGAAAGTTCAAAAACCCGAATCCTGGCCAAGCAGGTTCAGGATCTTACGAAGCAACTTGAAAAGGCTAACCTAAAAATTAGCGGACTACAGACTATGATTGAAGTCAGCGAGCAAGAACTTCATATTAAAATCAGAAAAAAGCCTGGTACCAAACAGTAAAAAGAATGAGACAGAAGCATCCGGAAGAAAGCCTCGGAAGTCTCTGTGAACTGTTTGGTGTTTCGCGTCAGGCTTATTACGATGCGGCAGAGCATGAAAAGAAAACATCGATTGCCCACATGCTGGTGTTGTCATTAGTCAAAGAATACCGAAGTGATATTCCATTGATAGGGACCAGGAAACTTCTCTTTATGCTAGTGCCTGACTTGGCACAACATGGTATTAAAATCGGGAGAGATCAATTGTTTGAGCTACTGCGTTTCCATGGCCTTTTAATTCGAAGAAGAAAGCGAATTGTAAAGACCACCGATTCCCACCACTGGCTTAAAAAGTATCCCAATTTAATCAAAGGGTTGGAAGTGACCGGAGCGAATCAATTGTGGGTTAGCGACTTAACTTATATACGAACCTTAGAAGGATTTAGCTATCTGAGCTTGATAACGGACGCATTTTCAAGGAAGATTGTAGGCTTTTCCCTTTATCAAACCTTGGAGGCAGCTGGTTGCATAAGCGCTTTAAAGATGGCAATTGCTGAACGAAGATTTGACTCCCCGTACTTTTTGATCCATCATTCCGATCGTGGAATTCAGTACTGCTCTGCAGAATATGTGAGTATCTTAAATGATGAAAACATCGCGATCAGTATGACTCAGAGCGGAAGCCCCTATGACAATGCCCTTGCAGAGCGGGTAAATGGTATCATAAAGAATGAGTTTTATCCGAAACGGGTTTATCAGAATCACAAAGAGGCTGCTAAGGCAATCACGAGAATTATTCATACATACAACAACAAACGGCCGCACGCAAGTATCGACTATTTAACTCCCGACCAGGCGCATACGCATGAAGGATCATTGATGAAACGCTGGAAACGGTATCAGAGAAAAAGGAAGAATGTGCCTGAGCCCGTTGAAGTATGATGCGAGCAATTCGATGTCCACATTGTTCTTATAACCCCCATTTCAATTGAGGGGGATTATAAGAACAATGTTCAAAGCCAATTGAAATTTGAATTTGAAAATGGCGTATATTAAGCTTGCAAAGTAATTCCAGTACTAAGGAAATTCCGGTGTAAGATTTTAGTAGTATTAACAAGAAGTCTAGTAAAGTTCAATCAGGATTATCACTAAAAACTGTAAGGTTTTTTCAGGACGACACACTATTAAATAAATTCTGTTCCAACTGGTCTGCCGCCGGCGAATCATATCCATACTTACAGTCTGCTCATAGATACGCCGCCGCGGAAACCAACTAACCGGCCAGGCCAGAAAGATGTCTGTGTTGCTTGCCAGCCCGGTAACGTGTCCCATCTTTGTTTTTTTGACTAATCATTTTCCGGTTTGTAACAAACCATTTAAGGTGCTGGTTACACAAAAAAGAACCGGCAAGTGTGCCCGCATTATTAGAATATTATTAGAAGTTATAAATAACGGCACAATCTATCATCATTACATTTCGCATAGTTTTAAATTAGGGCTTCGGATCTACCCCTCTCACATTTTCAGAAAAATGAAACGTATTCCTATAATCTTCTCCGAGCAGAAGGTTATTCTGGCTTTTTATCTGGGTGTAAGTATGCTCGCCGGTTTCTGGCAATACGCCTATGGCCCTGTCACATACGACCACTTTTTGATACTCAGAGCTGGATTTGAGCATTTGGCTGAACAACAAAACCTGTATCTGCATTATCCAGGCCAGTATGCGGGCACGTATGGCTACCACCCGATTGTCTCCATTTTATTTGCACCCTTCAGTTTTTTAAGCATAGCCACAGGTATGACCTTGTGGTTATCAATCGTATCGTGTATCCTCTTCTATTCGATTAAGTATCTCCCGATCAGCCCTGCGGATAAGGTTTGGTTTTGGTGGCTGATTTTAGCAGAATTGGTCCTCTCATTCAACTTTCAACTTCATGACCCACTGCTCGGCGCGCTGGGGTTACTGACCCTGGCATCCTTTCAGAGGGGCCGGAGCAGGAGCGCAGCGATGTATCCGGTCATAGCCGCCTGCTTACACCCGTTTGGTATCCTGTTTGCAGCACTGTTTGTTTTCTATCCGAACCGGCGTAAATATTTGCTTCATTTAGTGATCTGTGCATTGATCATTTGTATCATTCCTTTGTATTTTACAGGCATCGATTATTTTATCCGAGTGTACAGTGATTGGGCCATTTCACTGCTGGCAACCCTTGGGCCAGTCGCCGATGCGGCGACCCGCGTCAGGCAATCATGGGTATCAAGCGTGAATTTGTGGAATTTATATGCTGTTGCGGCCTTTTTTTTCGGCTTAATTTGGGTTACCAACCTAGTCCGGATTGCGTTAATCGACAGAAAAAGAATGCTTCTTCTTCTTGCCTATTGTTGCATTTGGATCAGTATTCTTCAAAATGGCCCGTGGACGGCCTCTAATTTCCTGACCTCGCTGGCGCTGATCCTGTTTTTCCTGGCCAACAAGGAGCGGCCACAACCATACCTAACCGTATTTTCCGTTACACTGCTACTCGTTATTTTTTCGACCAGCCTGGACATGTATGTGACTGATTGGCTGACGGACTCCGAGCGGTTACAACTCTGGCCGGGCATCATGGTGTTGCTGACATTACAATTTCTGCTACTTTCCCCAAAAAGTGAGAACAGGTTTGCAATAAAATGACCAGTCAGAAGCAATGATAGGTATAATTGGAACAATCAGGCATTGCTGTCAGACCGAATACACTTTTAATCATCAGGACCTGGAGCAGACCTTCTTAACCACTTCTGGCACAAATGTTATCCGGGCCGCCACTCAGAATTTCTTTCCTTATGGCAAATACCGATAAAGAGCATAACTCCACGGTCCGCGTTTTATTAGTAGACCAAGATCACGAACAATCTTATGTGACCGGTATGTTACTGGTCGCCATGGGATATCAGGTCCAGGTTTGTAACAGCGGAAGTGATTGTATTAATGTAACGGAAACATTCAGCCCTCATGTGATCTTGCTGGATATCGATATGCCAGCCGTGGATGGTTTTCAAGTATGCGGCCACATCCGCAAGCAGATGTGGGGAAAGCAGGTGCGCATCATCGCGCTAACCGGTCGTAGTGATAACCAAATCGGCAAATTTACCCCGGCGGGTGGTTTCGACGGACACCTCAACAAACTAGCTGGTTATCAGGATCTCTCAGACAGAATTGCGGAATACTTAAGAAATAACTGCGCAGCTGGCTATTTGCCAAACAATACGGGTAAGTAGTATAAACCGTGAACATCGATGGCGAATGAGTGTAAGCGCCGGTTTGAACAGGTCTGAGTGACTTATGGAAGGGAACCGGGTGAATTGCAACGCTCGGCCGAGCCACGGCAAGTGTCAATTAGCACTATGAAGCCACAGAAGCTACGTGGTTTTCAATTACTCAAGCTGAAACTAGCACCGGAGATGTTCATTTTTGGTGCTGCTTTTACCACTGATTTATCTCCCAGATAGGGATAATGCTACGAATTTTGGCACGAAAAATACCTCTGTGCCCTGAGAGGGCATAACACCTCTAATGGATAGTTGGTTTTCAGTGCCTAATCTAAGACTTAGTGACCCACTTGGGTATGTAATTGGTGCGTGCCCTGCGGTTAATGCTATTGTCGAAACTCAGGTTTATGAACTTATCCTTTAAAAAAGCATGACCACCAGTAGGCCACATTCTACTTAGATGTCAAATATATATGCATTTACTACGAAATTGTTTTACATTCAGGGGATAGTGGGTGCTTTAAATCTATTATAGGAACAAAGTCTTGCCGAGTTTAGCATATATAAAATACACAAAAGTGAAGAGCGATTTGAAAATAGTGTACCTGGAAGGTTCAGAGGCGGGGACAATCACGGCGAAACAAGCCTTGGACAAAAAAGGGATAAACGCGGAGATACGTGTTGGCTGCAACAAGGATCAATATATAGCGGAACTAGCGGGTTTTACGCCAGATATTATCCTCTCTGAATATACTCTGGCCGGTATACACTGCTCTGAAGCAGTTGCGAGTCTACGGCAGAGCGGGATGAAAATCCCATTTATCATCGTTTCCAATGCAGTGTCTGATGAAATGGCGGAAGAGCTTCTGCTGCTGGGGGCGGACGACTACATTATTAAGGACCAGCCCGGCCGCCTGCCGTTGGCAATACAGCAGAGCCTTGAAAAATACAAGCTTATAAAAGAGCAGCAGGACATGCTCGAACAGTTAACCAACAGTGAAAAGCGTTTCCGAGCGCTGGTGGAAAACAGCACGGACGCCGTTGTCGTGCTCGATGCGCAGGCCAGGCCAACCTACGTTTCGCCGACCGTTATAAACGTATTGGGATACACCCCACAGGAGGTCCTTACCATGGATCTTTTTACTTTGGCACATCCTGACGACGTGGAAGAACTCTCTAAGGTCATGATGAAAGTACTTGCCACTCCGGGGGTACCCATCCAGGGGCATACGGGGCGGATGCTGCACAAAGATAGCACCTGGCGCTGGATTGACGCTACAGTAACCAACCTGTTGCATGATCCGGCTATCAACGGCATTGTTGACAATTTCAGGGACGTAACCGAATCGGTCCTGGCCGACCAGCAACGCAAACACAGGGAAAGACGCCTGAACCAAGCACAGGCCGTTGCCCATCTGGGCAGCTGGGAACTAGATATGGAGACACAAATTAGTATGTTCTCCGATGAAGCATGCCGGATCTATGGTTTGTCCCAAACAGACAATATCCAAAGTACGGCTTCCTGGATATCCTTCGTACATCCTGATGATGTTGAATACGTACTCAAAAAGAACCAGGATTCACTGGATTCCCAGCAGGCGGCGGACTACTACTACCGCATCGTCAGAAGGGACGGGCAGGTCAGGCACCTGCATGCACAAACCCATATTGAGTTCAATAGCCAGCGGCAGCCCGTCAGTTTATACGGCGTGATGCACGATGTGACTGAAATTAAAAAATCTCAGCAGGCCCTGCGAAATTCGGAGTCCAACCTGCGGGCAATCTTTGAAAATTCCACGGAAGGTTTTATCCTGGCAGATACCCAGGCGGCAGTCAAGTACTTCAATAATAAGGCGGCCCGTTTTTATGAGGTAATTACCGGCGAAAAAATTGAAGTCGGCTGCAGTTTATATCATGGGGTCAGTAAGGACAAAAGCGCTGATTACGAAAAGGTGATCACCAGTGTACTATCCGGTAAGACCCGCCAGTATGACCATGTATATGAGCAGATCGATGGGGACAGCAAATGTCTGAGCATTATGTTCATCCCGGTGTATGAAAACGGTGAGATCACGGGGCTCAGCCTGGCTATGAGGGACGTTACCGAACGGAAACTGGCCCAGGAACTACTCCAGCGTTCAGAGTCGAACATGAACGCGATCATCAACAATACGGATGCACTCATCTACTCCCTTGACACCGACCTGAGATACATCACCTACAACGACGCACTTAAAAGCATGATGAAGGAAAGGTACGGCATAGATGTGCAGCCAGGCGATAACATCCTCAAATCTATGGAAAAGTTTGATCCGGGTTCTGAGTCGGACTGGTCGCAAATCAATGCCAGGGCGTTAGGTGGGGAAATTATGAAATTTGAAAAGGAAATTCCTTATAACGGGAAGCGCAATCATTTTAGATTCTCCATTCATCCAATAAAAGAGAACAACACTCTTGTCGGTTTATCATGTTTTGCCAATGATATTACCAAGGAGAAACAGGCCGAAGATGAGGTGCTCAAAGCGCTTGAAGAAAAAAATATCATTCTTGAAAGTATCGGGGATGCCTTTTATACAATGGACCGCAACTGGATTGTCACCTACTGGAACAAAGAGGCCGAGACGGTGTTGAGTTGTCCAAAGGAAAGCATACTGGGTAATAATTTATGGGATTTGTTCCCTGATGCTGTGGGCTCTTTATTCCATACTTCTTACCAAAAGGCTTTTGAGCAGAATACCATCCAGCATTTTGAATCCTTCTATGAAAGGGACAATACCTGGCTGGAAGTGTCAGCCTACCCGTCAGCGAGTGTTCTTTCAATATATTTTAGGGACATTACCCAAAGAAAGCATTCGGAGTCGCAACTCAACGAGCTCAACAAAAGCCTTCAGAAATATACGGACGAGCTCATCGCATCCAACAAGGGCCTTGAACAGTTCTCCTACATTGTATCACACAACCTGCGTGCACCAGTAGCCAATATCATAGGCCTGGCCGAACTTGCCAACGAGGGTATTTATCCTATGGAAGTTAAGGAGCAATTTTTAAGCGAGCTATTGATAAATGTCGAACGGCTCGACGATGTCATTTCAGACCTTAACACGATTTTACAGGTTAAAAGAGGAGTAAGCGAGAAAAGGGAGCTGGTTTCTTTGCAGCGACTGATAGATGAAATCAGCTCGAGCATTCAAAACATCATTGAAAAAGAAAATGTGAGGATAGAAACCGATTTTAGCACTGTAGGCGAATTGTTCACCCTGAAAAGTTATTTACACAGCATTCTTTTTAACCTGATCATGAACAGTATTAAATACCGCCGAAAGGACATTGACCCAGTGATCACGATAAAAAGCAGCCTGGACCAGGACCAGGTTGGCCTTTCCCTTCGGGACAATGGTATGGGAATTGACCTGGCCGGCAAAGGTGCGCAACTCTTTGGTCTTTACAAGCGCTTCCACTACCATGTAGAAGGAAAAGGGATGGGGTTGTTTATGGTCAAGACACAAGTAGAAATGCTTGGGGGGAAAATTGCCGTAAACAGTGTAGTCAATCAAGGCACCGAATTTAAGGTTGAATTTAGTTCGAACGCGTTCCGCACCCCTACCCCATGAAACTGCCCTCTCAATTCATTGTCGTCGATGACGATCGCGGTAATAACCTCATTTGCAAATATGCCATTGCTTCTATTGCACCCCACGCCCGCATTCAACTCTTTACTGAGCCCGAAAAAGCACTGGAATGGATCCAGAAAGACTTTAGCAATAGAGCAGAAGACCTGAGCACGGCCCTCTTTCTGGATATCAACATGCCGGTGATGAATGGCTGGGAATTTCTAGATGAATTCAGTTCGTTCCTCCCCGGGCTCCACGCAAATTACAACATATTTATCGTTTCTTCATCCATCGACCCGGAAGACAAAGAGAAGGCAGAAAACCACCCGCTTGTGCAGGGCTATTATTCGAAACCATTGAGAAAGGAAACAATAAAACAGATATTTAGCACATAATTATTGCATCCAGGCTGGCTAATGTTCATAACAAGTAATTGAATTCGTAATGTAACCGTTAAATTCTCAGATGTTAAGAGTTAAACGCCTTATCAACATAAGCAACATTCGAAGGAGAATCTAAATGTAAGGCAAGCTGCTCCCTTTTTCATGGTTGTTGATATCCAAACATCCTCAAATTAAATATTAAAGTAGAGATTAGGCCCGTTCAGCCCAAGCCTAGTGCCGATACTTTCAACCCGCCATTTCCCTATTGTCTTCGTTCCATTACTATGTTCTCGATTATAAAAAGTTTGGAGTAAAGCTGCGTCAGTTGCTGAACGGCCGTTATATAAAACAACTTCTGGATATTTGATGGTGTTGTGGGAGAAGTAAATTTCTTCTCACTTATTGCGATAGGTTCCTATACGTATCACCCTCAAAATTCATAGCCTGCCTTTCTTAATTAAAGCTCGCTCTGAATTCCAGAGGGGAATAGTTTGTCTTTGATTTGAATAACTTACTAAAAGACTGCGGATGCTCAAAACCGAGCTGGTAGGCGATTTCTCCTACTGTGAGATTACTGAATGTCAGCACTTCCTTTGCTTTTTCGATCAGCTTATTGTGAATGTGCTGCTGCGTATTCTGGCCTGTTAGTGCGCGGAGCATGTCGCCCAGGTAGCGGGGCGAAACATGTAGTTCGTCCGAAAGGTACTGGACGCTCGGCAGCCCTTTTATCAAGGCGGTTTCGTCATCGAAATAATTATTCAGCAATTGGTCAAGCTTTTCCAGCAATGCATTGTGGATCGGGTTTCGGGTAATGAACTGGCGTTTGTAAAACCGCTGGCTGTAATTCAGCATCAGTTCCAACTGCGAAATCAGCACATCCTGGCTCAGGTCGTCGATCGCCGTTTCGAGCTCATCGCAGATGTTGCCGGCAATGCCCTCGATGATCGACTTTTCCTTGTCTGACAAATGCAGCGACTCGGTCACCGAGTAAGAAAAAAAGCCATAATGCTTGATTTTGGCGTCAAGTGGATAGTTTCGAAGAAAATCAGGGTGGATCAGCAAGGTAAATCCCAGGGTTTCTTCGGCCACCTGAATGCCCGTCAGCGGCTGGCCCGGCGAGGAAAAAAACATTCCCCCTACCTGGAAATCGTAGGTTGTTTGCCCATATCGCATCCGGCAGCCCGCCGATTCGTTATAGGTGATATTATAAAAATCCATGGCAAAAGTATCGGCCAGCATTTCGGCCGTGATGCGTACTTTATTGAAGTCGAGCAGGCTGATCAGCGGGTGCAAAGGTTGTGGCAGGCCGAATGCACGCTGCATTTCGGAAATGGAGTGGTACACGCGTGGTTTGAGATGTTCCCTTTTCATAATCACATAATGGGCTGCCGGCGCAAATCGTTCCAGCTCGCTCCGGCAGCCCGTTTGATTTTAAACAGCGGCTAACAATTGTTTAATCCCGTATCGAAAAGCCTCGTCGCCCTCGGCCAGGCGCTTCGCATACCATTCTTTGGCATCGTCGCCACAGACGTATCTCAATGTGTCGGTCCCATCGGTAGCCGCACCGAACACCACTTCGGCGATTTGTTCGGAAGTCGTCGCCGCTTGGTCAGGTGCCAGCATCGCCGTGAATTTGTTTATCAATGTTTCATAAGCCGGGTGCGTGGCAAACACCGACTTCGCACCGATTTCCGTCGCCACCAATCCGGGTTCAATGGTTTTAATCCCAATTCCAAATTCATTAAGCTCATAAGACAAACTTTCCGCCCAACCTTCCAGCGCAAATTTGCTGGCATCGTACATCGAGCTCATAGGGAAAGCCATCAGCCCTGCCGAGGAGCCGGTTGTGATAAAAAGTCCCGCTTTCCGCTTGCGGAAGTAGGGAATAAAGGCCTGCGTCACGCGCACGACACCGAAAAAATTGGTTTCCATTTGCTGTATCAGCTGCTCGTCGGTCATCGCTTCCAATGCGCCAAACAATCCATAGCCCGCATTGTTAAATACCACATCAATATCGCCCAAAGCTAACACTTGCTGCGTGATTTCGCGGATTTGCGCCGGGTTGGTCACGTCCAGGGGCAGCACCGTTACATGATCCAGCGCATTGAGTTCTGTTTCATTTTCAGGCTTGCGCATGGTGGCGATCACCTTCCAGCCTTTGGCCGCAAACAATTTGGCCGTAGCCCTTCCGATACCTGTTGAAGCACCAGTAATAAAAATCGTCTTTGTCATTTGTCTAACTTGTTATTTTCGTAAGACAAATTTCTGCGTCGCGCAGCTGGCGCTTGTAGCGGATGTGGAGATTGTTGTAGCCGAAATGGTCTTGCGCCATCCTTTACTTCTAGCTAGCCAGTGCCAGCTCTTTTTGCATATCTTCACCCAATGCCTTCCTGAGCGGCGCGGGCTGAATTCGACGCTATCAATGATGGCCTAAAACTTAATATGACGTTGTCGATGTTTGATAACCATTGGGTTGATCCAAGTGAATTATATGCTGAATATCTGGTTTATCATTTCCATTCTTAACGGTTTCACATGTTAACCCTGGGCAGCGGGCGTTTTTTCCACGTTTTCTTTGTCTTCTGGATCAATGGAAGAGGAGAGGATAAATATGGTGATTTATTCCTGTAACAGGCCAGGGAACGAACAGAATGTATCCAGAAACTCCCACCCGTTCATTACCGCATATTGATATCGAGAACGAGCGCAGCGTGCTGATCCTGTGCACATTAGTATAGTCTTCCTTGATCCATTCCAACGCCTTTTCAGGGGCAGTAAACAGATTGATGCTGGCATTAGGCGCAATAGGAGGCAATGACATATTTGCAGATTAGGTTGTTGCCGGGATCGTCATCGACCACAATGAATTTAGAAGGTTGTTTCATGAAATTGGAATTTGGTAAGCACTGGCGCGCTTTCACGATCTCGGGGGAACTGCGCCAAGTTTCTACCAGCGCTTCATACGGACGGCAACCTGTTATCAAAAACACCACCATTTAAAGTAAGGTTTGCGAGGTAAACATGCCGATACGGTTAAATTTTTCCAAATAACAATTTCATACAAATCATCTTTCAGGATTGAAACTTGCTTCTTTCATAGGATCGCCTTTTCCATCGAAAATTGCTTTGTTGGGATATGGAAAAACAGGGCGTGTCATCGTCGTCTTTCCCTCAACTAATTTCGAGGCAGTCAGCCGGTCGGGGACTATACCTTTTTCAACCCAATCCTGTACTGCTCGCAGCCAGTTGACCTTATCCGGACCTTGCCCGCCGCCGTGAAGCACACCCGGCATTAAATACAGACGGACATACTTGTTCAGCTCAGGGTCGACCTTTTCGGCTTCCTTATAATACTCAATAATATCCAATGCGGAAATAACCGGATCGGCCCATCCCTGCCATATCAGCATTTTGCCGCCTCGTTTTTTGAATGCGCTATAGTCCTTACTATCGGCATTGAGGTATGCAGCCGCATACCTTGTATCCTTTGCCAGATTGGCCAGGTCATAAGTTGCATAATCCCAGTCCTTATCATTAAAAATTAAGTATTTGAAAGTTTCTATACCAAAATAAGAATGCAGGCTGGGGTATGCGGCAGTAGGAGGTTTGGATGCCGCGATCCACGGGTCCCAGCCACCAGGCTCATTCTCGCCGCCAAGTGGAAAGCCTGCATGTATCTTTTTGCCATTTGCTACAAGAGGTTCATAAATCGTCCGGAGAACTTCGATCTGTGCACCGGTAAAACAAGCCGGTCCCGCCGCGTTGCCTTCACATACCGGCAGACTGGCAAGGTCAAACCGGCACGCATTTGGGTCATTCAAAATAGTGTCTCTGACACCGTCCAGTGCGTCACATTGTTGCATGATTCTAGATTGCAGCAGTGCTAAGTGATCTTTGCCCAGTACTTGTGCGCCCAGCTTGCCATCCCGGTATAACTTCTGAGCTATTTGAACAAGTTTTGCTGAAAACCCCGTCCAATTGAATGCAGGCGCGCCTGCTACGATGCCATCAAAGTCTTCCGGATATCGCTGCGCTTCCATCATTGCCTGCCCTCCACCTCGTGAAGCTCCCACAAAATAACTGTAGGAGGGAGGGGAACAATAAAAGCGTGCTATCAGATTTTTACAAACTACCGCTGTTCTGTGAATTGCCAGGTGACCAAAATTAAGCTGTCGTTCCATGTTGTCTACGGCCCAGATCGAAGGATCATGTTTAGTATGTCCAACGTCTGTACCGGCATTGGCATAGCCCTCATCGGTCAGGCTCCTGAGGCTATTACTGACAACGCCGACAAAGCCCCCGCCGCCGCTCATGGCAAAGCGACCATTAAAGTCTGCCGGTAAGATCAGTTCAAAATTGATTTCACGCCCGATCACCCCCAATAACTTACAATAGGCCTTTTTTGCAGGCCCTTTCCCGTCCGGATCATCTCCTGCGTTTATCTGCGTAGCGGTGTGAATGTTAACTTCCGGCAAATCGAGTGCTTTCATTTGCTCACAAGGCTTGCAGGATGCCCCCTGCCCATGACTCAACGAAGCGGAAGTCATGAACAGAAGGATCAAAGCAATTGAAAAAAGGCAATTCGTATTATTCATCGTAACATCAGTTAGTATGCCAGCGGGTTTTTAGAATCGGCGTGAACCACCGAAGACGTTTACTCAACGATGATCACCAACCAGCTTATTTTTTACCCAATGTAGCCTGATAAAGTGCGGCGATTTCTTTTGCGGTCAGTGCCCGGTCATACACAGCCAATCCTCCTAATTTTCCATCGAAGCCTTCCTCGTACGTTGGTTTCCCCTCTGGATAAGTCGGCCACATGGGGTGATCGCGCTGGGCTACGGTAAAATCAGCACCATTGGGACCACCGTCGAAAATCGGCCCTTCGTAATGAAAGGGATTGAAATTGGCGTTCGTATCCAGAGCTCCATTTACATAAACGCTGATCCTTTTGGTATCATAGGTATACGCGATCATGTACCATGTATCCTTCTCGAGAAACGTTTTACCCGTTGCATAGTCAAACGCAAAGGGATGATTGGGAGTGGCTCCTCCGTAAGGAGACAAGTATCCCATAGCCTGGTGCTTGGCCGGACTTCTTTTATATGTTCTATAGTCAGTCTGAGAAAGACCACTCATAAAGAGCGCATATTGTCTGGCTGGATACCTATCCCCTATCCCCTCTGCCTTACCGAGAAATTTCATATCACCTTCATTCCACATACCCGCTATGTACTGCCACGGGCGATCCGATTGCCGCTGAATCCACGAAACGATTGTGATCTGCTTTTTACTACCGTGAATATTCAAGCCTTGCGCGTCAGCGCGCTTTAATCTAAGCCACTGCCCCCACTCCAGGTCCGCGCTATACTTCCCGAATACCCCGTCTTCAACCCTGCGGATTGGTCCGTTCATTTCCTCCAGTTCGTATTTATACTTCCCTTTTGACTTCTTTGTCGATCCGGATTTCTCCTGAAAATCCCAGAAAGTCAACAGATTGGGAATATCGACCGGGCTTTTTATCTTCTTAAATTCACTGTTTTCGGGGTTATTTCCCCTTGCAGTATTCGTGCTTTTTGCGCTGCCTTCGGTTCTGTCATCATTGAAACCAATGGGATTTAGCAGTAGTACGGACAAAACTAAACTCGTTATTGTAGACATAAGATCTGACTTAAGAATTAAAACAATTGTTTTTTGAGAAATAAATAGCCCGGTAAGAGCAGTTAGTTATAACCAGGATTCTGGTCTATTTTCGCATCCTTGTTGGCTTCAATGTCTGTATTCGGAATGGGCCACAGGTTATGAAAATCCTTGATATCGTCCTGGTTCAGGTCATTGTATTTCCGGACACGCTCTACCAGCACTCCCATTCGGTGTAAGGTGATTCTCCGGTGTTCTTCATAGACCAATTCCCTTGCCCTCTCGTCGAGCAGAAACTCCAAGGTTACCTCACCTGCTGTAATAGCTTTGGCTTTCGACCTGCTGCGAACTTGATTTACGTCGTTAGCGGCCTGTGCCTTTTCACCCCTCAGCACATACGCCTCAGCGCGTAGCAAATACGTTTCCGCCAATCGTAATATATACATATCCCGATAGGTGCTTCCAGAAGTGGCTTTCAGGATTTTGTTAGCCTTGTCGGCATACAATTCGTCCGGATGATCTCCTGGCGTAGTTGCTTTGGAAGGCCAGGGATACCACCTCCAAGGCTGTAATTTTCCGTTTTGGGACGGATATTTAACTGCGCTCGAATCGTACCAGACAGAAGCACGATTGGTATATTTCACATCCCGTACAATGTTATGCGAAGCATTGCGGATGTCGTTGTTCCAATCGCTTTCCCACAAATCATAGAGATAGTAGTCGGTATTCATCATAAAAGAGACGCCACGTCCACCCATGTTGTAGTCAGACATTCCCTGACCATTCATACCGGTTTTTCCGTCCGGATCCGTGAGTGTCCAGCCTGCCGGTACCGCGTATCTCTCAAGACAGTTCTGACTTCCGCCAGAGGAAACCAGTAACCCACCCGGAACGTCAGGCTCCATTCTGGCGAGCCACAATGTTTCCGTATTTCCAGCGCTCCGTTTTTGGTTGCCTCTTTGAAACAAATCCCAGAACACATCCTTGTCCGTCTCGGCGACCCGGGCACCAAACCGGTTTTTCATCAATTGAACATGGGGGTCATTGATCACCTTGGTAGCGGCGGCAATGGCATCATCGTACCTCCCTAATGTAATGTAGGTTTCCGACAGTAAATGAAACGCAACCAGATCGGACACTTTCCCATCGACCACTTGATTAATAGAAGGCAGGCTCCGGGACGCCTCCTCAGCATCCAGCGCTATTTGTTGAAGAACCGCTTCCCTGGACGCCCGGGTCAGATCAGTTCTCGGGGATGCCACCTCTTCCAGAATCAGTGGAACTCCGCCGAACAGGTAAACCAGGTAACGGTAAGCGTAGGCCCTGAAAAACTTGGCTTCGCCAGTAATGTTCTGTTTCTGGGTATCGGCGATATCACTGGTTTCAATACGCGATATAATGGTGTTCGAATTTGAAATTATCTTGTACCAACTCTCCCAGTGATACTTCACCATATTATTGGTGGGCACAAGCCACACATTATAATCGCCGAACCTATCGGCATCGCCACGTGCGTGCTTGGCAATATCGGTCGCCTGAAAATGGGCAAAGTAGTTGACATTTTCTGCTATCCCGAAATTGATTTCCCGGACCCGCGCATAAAGGTCCGTCAGCGCACGCTCGTAATCATTGGCTGTTTTATAAGAGTTTTCTAGACTAAAAAAGTCCAGAGGCACCTCGTTTAGGAATTTCTGTTCATCGCAAGCCGTCGTGAAAAGCATGATCGCTCCGACCATTCCTGCTATTAGATTTTTTCTCATGTCCATTTTGATTTATAGAGAAACATTTAGCCCAACAGTATAAGCCTTCATCACGGGTAGCGGGTTGCTGCTGGTAACTCCTTGCCCTGTTTCCGGATCCCAACCATCCCATTTCGTCAGCGTTACCATATTCTTTCCGCTCAGGTAGAGGTTCGCTGATTTCAAGCGAATTTTGCTCAGCAGCTTAATCGGCAGTTGATAAGACAGCGAAACATCCTGCAGCCGTGCGAAACTTCGGGATACATAGCGTACAGGCGCGATCTGTGCAGGTTCCCACACCAAAGGATACTTGCCGTTTGGATTAGAAGGAGACCAATAGTCGTAAAAGGAAAACCAGTTCCCGTGCTGCGCCGTACTTTTTGTATTATTTACCCCGGTAGGATGGTTAGCACCCAGGTAAGCATTTTTGCCACCTTGGATGGTATTGATAAAAAACCGGAAGGAGAAGTTGCTATACTTCAATGTGTTCTGAATTCCCATCTGATATGCCGGCTCCGTTCTTCCCAGAATCCTCCTGTCCTTTTCAGCAGAAAGCTGTCCGTCTCCATTCTGATCGACCATCCGGTAAGTTCCTGGTGAGAAACCTGCTGGTATTTCATCGGACAATTGCCAGATTCCATTGGTTTCGAAATCATATACTGTTCCGATTGAATTCCCGATAAAAAGTCCGCTGGCAATCAGATCATCATCCCTGCCGTCCCCGTCTTTATCAACCCCTAGTAATTCGGTGATTTTATTACGGTTCGAAGAAAAATTCAAATCGACGTCCCAGCTAAATTTTGGTCTGTGAACCGCTTTGCCGAAAATTTGAAATTCAAACCCATGGTTGACCAACCTGCCTAGGTTGCTTGTTATGGACGAAAATCCGGTGGCAATAGGAAGACCGACGTTCCAGAACAAATTAGTCGTCACGGTTTTGTAGTAATCGACGCTTCCCTTTATCCGGTCATTGAAGATGCCATAATCCACACCAAGGTTCACACCCGCGGTCGATTCCCAGGCCAGGTTATCATTCGCTAAACTCGACGGAGACTGTCCCAGTGATGTGGTAGCACCATCGCCGAATACATAACTGGAGCTGGTGGTCGTGGCCACACGAGCCAGGGAGTTATAGCGTGCGATCTGATTGCCGTTCTCCCCGTAACTGGCCCTCAACTTCGCATAACTGATGACCGGGATCGAGAAGAATGACTCCTCCGAAAGTGTCCAGGCGCCCCCAATGGAAGGGAAAAGTGCTGTCTTATTATTTTTTGCAAACCCACTGAAACCGTCTCTCCGCAGGGTAGCAGTTAACATATACCGTCCCCGGTAATTGTAATTTGCTCTGATCATCTGATAAACAGACGATTCTTTATGTGCAGAGGAAGAGTTGAACATGGTAGTTGCCTGCTGGATATTGTTGTATCCCAGACTGATATTTGGAATATTGTATCCACCTGCATTTGTGGTTTCCCCAGCTATCTTATTGTATCCGGCCACAAAAGTCAGATTGATACCGTGCTGGCCAATTTTCTTATCATATGTGAAGATGTTATCAAATAACATATCCAGGATCGAGCCGTGTTCCTTGCCTACTGACCCGGTCTGTCCTCTGTCGTAGGGATTGCTGTTGGACCGGTTCCACCAGCGGAGGTTATTGCTGTAATTCATCCGGTAACTGAACCCTTCCAAAAAGGGCAGCTTGATGATCCCGTAAAAATTACCGGATGCCCTGTTACTGATATCTTTGTCGTCCGTCTGCGCGTCGAGAAATGGATTTATCGCGACATCGCCTCTCGGATTCACGATAAAATTCCCCTGCTCATCCCAAGGCAGTGACAGAGGCGATGTCCCCGACGCGATGGCACCTATAGCAGGAGTTTTTCCCGACATATCTAAAAACGAACCGAACGTATTGACACCTACGGTAAGCCACGGATTGATATTCGTTTCCAAATTGACCCTGACAGTGGCTCTTTTATACTTATCATTAAGAAGATATCCCCGCTGGTCCGTGAGCCCCCCCGACAAATAATAACTGGTAGATTCGGTACTTCCCGCAATACTCAGCTGATGATCATTGATATACGCAGCGTTTGTCAGCGCGTCCCACCAATCAAAGTTGTTTTGTTTCTCTATCCCCTCGATCTGCATCGGACGCAGTTCGGATAAACTAAAATTCCAGTTTGGATTGGGATTAACATAGTCAGGGGCCAGATAGGCGTTTTTATAGTCTATAGCTTTCACCTTTTGAAGTGTTTCCTCGCGATCGAGCAGCCGCGCATTCACGCTCGGATTCTGGATGGAATAGGATCCCGAATAACTGATTACCGGTTTTTTGGCCGATTTTCCCGAGTTGGTGGTGATGATGATTACTCCATTGGCCGCTTGCGCGCCGTATATCGCTTTACTACTGGCGTCTTTTAAAACATCCACCGATTTGATATCGGCCGGATTCAAGTCGGAAAGTCTTCCCCTGAAGATAATCCCGTCGACCACAATCAATGGGCTGGTGCTTCCGCTCAAAGTGTTCTGTCCACGAATCATAATACTGGGCTCCTGCCCGGCCTGGTTGACCTGACCGATCCGGACGCCAGGCACGGAGCCTTGAAGCGACTGCAAAATATTGATGTTCGGAGCCTCCTTGAATGCTTCCAGGTTCACGGAAGAAACAGCGCCGGTCAAGTCACTTTTTTTCTGACTTCCGTAGCCTACAACAACCACCTCGTCAAACGATTTCTGATCGGTCGACAGCGAGATCTCGATCGTGCTCTTGTTCCCTACAACCACTTCCCTCGTGTGATATCCCACAAATGAGAATACCAGAACTGAACTTTCATCAGCCACATCGACAGAAAAGTTTCCGTTGACGTCGGTGACCGTTCCTTGCTGCGAACCCTTGATGAGGATGCTCACGCCGGGCAACCCCTCGCCTTTTTCATCCTGCACCTTCCCGCTAACGCTAATTGATAAACGCGCGACGGTTGGCGGGACGATTTCCACCTTCTCTTTGGCTGCTGGTCTGGTGACATTAGGCAACGTGTTCCCTCCCTTTTTCTGATCAATGATCTCTTGAAGGACATTCACCATTTTCTTCAAGGATTCCATACCTTTCTTATCGTCCTGATAAATGATGACATATTTCGAATCTAGGATCTTATACTTTAACCGCGTGTGTTCAAGTGCGCTGCTTAAAGCTTCGTTCGCACTGGTATAATCGTCAGGATTATAATCTTTCCGGATACTAATATTTTCCACGATCTCGCGGTCGTAGGTGAAATGGACATGGTAACGTTTGTTGATATCCTGAATTACCGTGAGTAATTTCTCTCCGTTGACGTACCTCTCCGACCCACTGGAGTCGCATATGGTTAGACTGAGAAACAGGACTCCTGACAAGAGAACTTGCAAGTAGTTTTTCATACCAGATTAAATTTTGAAGTAAGGGTTTAGGGTTTAAGGGCATTAAAGAACACTAATTGAAAGGGCGAAGTATTGCATGGGAAATTGCGTTTAGTTGACAATGATGGTGTTTTCATGCTCTTCGAATTCAATATCAAGGGAAATTTCGAGCGCATTCCGGATGAGTTCCCAGTTCGCATACGGTAAAGACAAATCCATCCGCTTGCTCAGCAGAGCCTTGTTCTCAATTTGAAATTTCTTCCCATAGAGCTCCTCAAAGCGATTTAAAATATCGGCAAGGGACTCGTTCTGAAAGTCCAGCATGCCGTCTACCCATGATGCGTTACGGATCAGGGTCGTGGATTCTTTTACAACCAGTTCCGTCCGCTTGTCGTCATAGTGCACAGAATTGCCTGGTTCCATGGTTATCGTTTTTCCATCGATGTTATCCAGTTCCAGTTTAACTTTTCCCGATTCTAAGAAAACATCTGTTAAACCCCGGCGGTTGCGGACATTGAATACTGTCCCCAGTACCTTCACCTTCACATCGCCCGACTGCACCACAAACTCGGTCCCATTCAACTTTTTTACTTCGAAGAAAGCTTCCCCTTCCAGTTTCACTTTCCTGATACCCTTCCGTTTCCAGTTGTTATCCCACGACAGCTGTGTGTTTGCATTTAGCAAAACCTTGCTGCTATCAGGTAATATGATACTTTTCGTCTCGCCATAAGACGTTCGATGCGTAATGGACTCAATTTTTTGAAGATGAAACGGCCAGTAATTAAACAATGAAATAATCAGCGTTACAGATGCTGCTATCATCAGGCCCCAGCGAACGATTTTGTATGATTTACGACTGCCTCTCTCCTCGTCGAATTCCATCCCCAAGAGGATTTCGGCCGATCCCTGCCAGTCTCGTTCTGCCATCGTGTCAATAATTTTTTCAGATTCCGGCCCACCGATCAACAGCAGGAACTCTTCGTATTCCGATGGTGACAGATCGTTATTCCGGTATTTTATCAGCAACTGAGTTAACCTCTGATCTCTATTACTCACTATGTAGTTCTTTTAAGGTGTCTGACTTTGGTTTTTGCACTTCACACATGAGTCATCGAACTTTCCTTTCTTTTTATACTGCATTGACGGATTGCTCCCTTTTTAGGACTAGTGAAACTTATAATTTTTTCACAATTGTAATAATTCGTGATTTTTCATACCTTTATTGAGCACTTTACTATGGGTTACAACTTCACCTTTCACAGGGAATTGGCTTAAAATCTGTGAAAATGGAAGATATTAATAAGCAGTACAGGGAATTTCTCTATCGTTTTTTTCTTAAGCATGTAAAGGTCCATGCACTTGCGGAAGATCTCGCGCAGGATGTGTTCATCAAGTTCTGGCAGCGCAAAGATCATGCTGACTCCATTGAAAATATCAATGCCTGGCTCTACACACTGGCCCGTAACCGACTGATGGACCACTACAGGAAACTTGCATCTGAAAAAAAGTACCAGGACTTGATTTGGTATGAAATGGAACAGCATTCCAATGATGTCATTCAGGAGATATATAAAAACGAACTGGATGAGAAAATAGGGGCCCTTCTGAAATCTCTTCCCCCGCGCCAGATTGAAGTGTACCGGCTAAGCCGCGAAAATGGTCTGTCATTGGATGAAGTTGCAAAGACCCTAGACATCTCCCCCAATACCGCGAAAAACCATCTGGTTCAGGCCCTGAAGGTGCTCAGGATTGCATTAAAAAGCAGTTATGTCCTCTTCCTGTTTAGCATTAATTAAACGTTTCCTATTAAGGGAGATACTTCGAGTACCGCGTCACCCTTTGGCCGAACTGGAATCACGGCCAGTCCCTACATGAAATTGTCTTTGTAAATAAAGGCAGCTCCTCAGTCACTGATACGCGATTTGACCTGACCTCCCCCCGGCAAACGAGACAGCTGAAAACTAGAGATTTCGGTGGCAAAAACGGATCAAAAACGTAATTTGTCACTATGAAAAAGTCAAAATTCACTGAAGCGCAGATCGCTTTTGCACTTAGACAATCGGAGACCGGCACACGGGTCGAGGAGATCTGCCGCCAATTGGGAGTTTCCCAGGCCACTTTTTTCAATTGGAAGAAAAAGTACGGCGGGATGGGTGTTGCTGAGCTGCGCAAGTTACGGCAACTTGAAGAGGAGAACGCGCAGCTAAAAAAGCTTGTGGCGGACCTGAGCCTGGACAAGCAAATGCTTCAGGATGTGATTAAAAAAAAGCGGCCGCCGCGCGGTTGTGAAGCCACCCTATAAGAAGGAAATGGCAAATTGGTTGGTGTTTAATTACCGGGTTTCAATCCAGAGAGCCTATCGCTGCGTGAAGTTAGTCAGGGCAATGTATTATTATAAGCGCCACCGCCGCGATGATACGCTGTTGGCAATGCGCATGAAAGAAATTGCAAATACTCGGATTAGGTATGGGTTCCGGCGGATTTTTGTGCTGTTGAAAAGAGAAGGATTTGGCGATAATCACAAACGTGTTTATCGTGTTTATAAGGCCTGTGGGCTGAATTTACGAACAAAGAGGCCTCGACGAAGCCGTAGTGCAGAACACCGATTGGAACGTTTGGACACTCAAGGAATCAACAAAGTTTGGAGCGGACGCCGCGCGGCATGGATTTTGTCCAGGATGCGCTCTTCAACGGCGAGCGGTTTCGGGTATTAACTGTAGTCGATAATTGTACAGGGCCGCCTGGCGGTAAAATTTGCCACGGGTTAATGGCCGGAAAATCGCTAAAAGGCATTGACGTTGTTGCTGAACTAAGCCGGATTTGTTTGGTCGAAGGTCGTTTTCCGGAACGCATTCAATGTGATAATGGCAGTGAATTTACATCAAAAGAAATGGACTTATGGGCATACTCCAATGGTGTTACGCTTGACTTTTCAGGACCTGGAAAACCAACCGATAATCCATATGTTGAATCATTTAATGGTAAATTCCGAGATGAGTGCCTTTCCGTTAACTGGTTCTTGTCATTGGATGACGCACGAGAAAAAATTGAAGATTTTCGGTGGGAATACAACCACTTCAGGCCTCACAGCGCACTGAATGATTTAACACCGAAGGAATTTGTTAATTTACATCAAGAAACACCGGAAACTCTACTTTCAACCGTCTGAAAACCAGGGAGGGCCTCAGGAGTATTCGTACGAGACGTGCAAACTATTCGGGAAGGTTTATTTATCCGATGACAAGAGAGGGTGCGCCTTAGCTTCCTTTCCTGAGCGTAAGAAAACCACTCTAAAGTCACTGTGGCTAGAAGCAAAACTCATTTTCACAGGTATAGGAATTAGTAATATTTCAAAGGCCATCAACCGTGAAAAGGAAATTTCTCGACACTATCCCGCCAGTCCAATTTTTACCAATGGTTCATAGGCGTACGCCCAGAAAGTCATAACAACGGCGTCGGCAGACAGCTGATGAACGAGCTTGTAGCTGAGTCCGAACGTATGAAGAGACCGATATATTTGAGACCTCCACTATCAAAAACCTTCCCTGGTATAAGAAGTTTGGGCTTGACGTTTATAATCAGCTAGATTTTGGATACAATCTTTTTCTCATCCCAAATGGTCAATAGCAATGCGCATTGGAGGCACAGATATGCACGTGGTAACACTCGTGTTCATTACCGAATGCGATAACTAAATACCGCAATTCGTACTAATAATCCAGAGGCTAGAAGTCTGTAGCCGCAGAGCATTATATATCAATGAAAGTTTCTAGTCACCTCCTGATATCAAAACATCATTAGTTTTTAGGCAATCCTTTCTGTAGAAGAATAATAACGCCACTATAATACATAAGGCTGCAAAGAAATAGCCAAGTGACAAGAAAGCGATCCCATTAGACAAGCCAAAAACAGGTTTTAACAGCCCCAACACATATGGAGATATGGCTCCAACGATAAAGGCGAAAGATAACATGATACCCGTAGCTGTGGACCGATATGGAGGCTCGACAACATCAAATAATGACGCGAAAATGTTGGAGTCATAAAGTCCCTGACAAAGGCCAAAAACAACCAGTGTTATATAAACTGTCGAGAGAGAATCCGTAGTCCCCATGAAGTATAATGCGGGAACTCCCATCATCAAGCCACATAACTGAACCATTCCACGCATTCCGGTCATTTTCCGTGTGAACCGGTCTGCAATGCGAGCTCCTAAAAGGATCCCTAACAATGCCGTCACCTTATAGTAAAAAGTAGAATCAAATCCAGCTTGTGCGAAAGATAGATTATATTTTTCATGCAGAAAAGTCGGCATCCAGGTCATAAACCCAACCCCCGCGAATTGCATTCCTGCAAAAGCGCATGCAAGCAGGATCGCTGTCGGTTTCTTGAAAAATATGGAAATTACTTCTTTGATGCTCTTCTGCGAAGGGATCACACCTACGATGCTTTGTCCTGAAACAATATTTCTTACCCTCCAGTAAATAAGCGCGGCAAGAAATATACCCGCTCCTCCGAAAACGTAAAACGCCATGCGCCATCCGTACAAATCTGCAATGTAGCCAGTTACAAAACTACTAGCAATTACACCGACATATAGGGCTGTCTGATGGATGGACAGTGCCGTCGCCAGCGTCTTTTTGTGAGATTCGCCTATCAGAGAATTAGCGGAAGGTGAATAAAAAGCCTCGCCGCCGCCCGTAGCAACGCTTCTCAGCAAAATCAATTGAAGCAGCGTCTGGCTCAGTCCCGTAGAAAGGGTTGCACAAGTCCAAACAAGCAGACTGATAATAATTACCCTCTTCTTGGGATATCGATCTCCGATGACACCCGCTACCGGAACCAATAATCCGTAAATTAATATGAGCGAAGAAGATACAAGTCCCATATCGGCATCCGACAACGCTAAATCATCACGGATGGCAGATAACACCACGTTGTAAATCTGCCGATCCGCCTGATTAAAGAAAAAGGCCAGCCAAAGCAATCCTACAAGCTCCCATTTATAGGGAACGCTTTTTTTTAACATAATATGGAATATTTATTACCCTGATCTATTTATTTTCGGTTTTTGTCAAACCATTTTTTCGAATCTGCGGTGAGGTCGATGCCGGTCAGGATTAGGTTTCGGTATTCTTCAATTGTGGGCTTCCAAAAGGTCTGAAGAAATCCTAGTAAACGGGTGTCTGCGACCTGCTCCGTACAAAATTTAACCGTATTGCCTATGCTGTGGGTATTGTTATCATGAAAGCTTCCTGTAGGAATCTGATCATACCCATTTTTTTCAAGATCTATGTAGGAGGCGGCCCTATTGGAATCGCGCTTGATCGCTGCTGTCTGCGGGTTCTCTTTGAGGTTTTTCGCATTTTTAGCAGATTTCAGAGCGAAACTTTCTCCGTAGTACCAATTGCTTTGGACAACTGATTTAGGCATTTTCTTTAAGAACAAATCCAGGTTATCCCACATATAATCCGACCAGATCCAGGGGCGGGCCCCTCCTTTTTGTACTTCGCCGATCAGGTAGTAAAAATCACCCCACCATACATCATTTTTTCGGACAACTGTATGTAAATAGTAATGTTGGTGAGAGGCCGTTTCTTCATCCATTCCCAAGTGAAAAAAGCGTGGTTTGTCGAAGATGTCGATTACTTCTGCAATAATATTCCTGCAAAAGGTATAGTAGGGTTGCGTAGACACCATGCGTGCGTACGGCCCCATCCATGTATCATGGCCAGCCGAGAAATTTAGTTTCGGGATCGGCTCCAGACCTAAAGCACGCATTTTTGTCAACTCCTGACGTAAACGGTCGGGCGACCATGCATTGTGAACAGAGATTTCAGGATGGCTTTCGTATTTCACCGCATCGCCCAAGTCGATCACTACCATATTCATACCCGACTTGGCCATACGCTCCAGCGCTTCATTCCACAGCGGCTCGCTCAATCGTAAGTCGGGCCTGTAACCTCTGAAGGGCCTGTGAGGAGATATGTATTCTTCCCACATATTAAAACTCAAATGCAGAAGCCCTGCCCATATTTTTTTATCCTCAGGTTTGGGCTGGGCGTGTAAAAAGCCCGGAATCGTACTGAGTGCCCCCGCAGCACATATTTGTTTCACGAAAGTTCGTCGAGCAGTCATTTGTTGTAGTTTAGGGTAAATAGACGGGACTTTGGGTGGCAATGCTTTCGTAGCAGGCGTTCATCACTTCAATTGTTTTCTGATGCCATTTCAAATTAATGGCTGGCTGCCTGCCCGTACGGACACAATCGGCAAACTCTTCCATCAGGCCGATCCACTCATCGAAATAGGTATACTGCACCGTGTAGCGGTCGTTGGGCGCACCGTTATGGTAAACATTGGGTCCAAAGCAATCCGCCAGCACAACACCATTGTCCCCGCAAATTGAGACGTTCACTTCCATGCGTTTAGGATGGACTTCCCAACCCGGTCCAGGTACCTCAAGCCGTTCTTCCAGTCGCGACCAGGAAGGGTCGAAAAGGAAGCTCGTGCCATTCTTCATTTTTCCGGTAACTAGCATGGTGTCCTCTACTTGTAATTCCGGACGAATGTTAGGGCCGGCTTCGGCATACACATAGTCAAAATCACTCTTAGTGAACCAACGTATCATGTCAAATACGTGGGGGTGGTCGCACAGGCACCCGCCCCTATACCGGGTGGCGTCAGAACTCAATGAAACACGTTCCCCAAAACTCTTTTCAGGGACGCCCTGCCAGGGAAAAGCCCAAACCGGCGTCAGGGTAATATTGGTCGCATTGAAAGTGCTGATGTCTCCAACTGCACCTTCCGAAATGAGTTTCTTCAACCTGGCCACCACGGGATTATAATGCAGCTCCAGCTCGATCTGACAAACAATGTTGTTTTCCGCTGCAAGGCGCATCATTTCTTCATATTCCACCATGTTGAAAGTCGGGACTTTCATGCTTAAAATATGGATACCCCGGCCGGCGCAAAGCCTGAACTGACTTATATGCTCCGAATTAGCTGATGCCATTACGACAGCTTCGATATCGGGGTGATTATCAAGCATTTCCTTTTCGTCGAGATAGCAAGGGATGTCATAACCCCGACTTAAAAAGTCCTGCTTGATTTTATCGCTTTCGGCGCTTACAGCCACCCATTCAAAATGACGGTTATCATTCAAAGTCTGGAAATATTTCCTGGAATGACCATGCGTCAGCGATAGCATGGCTATTTTTATAGGTTTCATGAGATGGATGGAGTTAAGCAATGATTACTTTTCTACGTTCACTAGCAGATGTATGGACGGCATTGACCAGATTTACCAGGTGCAAATGCTGGTCGGCCCACTGCCGTATTAACACCGGGGTTTTTAATAATTCAAATGCTGAACGCACATGTTCTATCTGATTTTCATCAAAACCAAACAGCTCCATATCGGTATCTTTGTACTGTTCAATTCCGTTTCGCGTATAACCGTAGATCGAATATTGAGAAACCTGTGTATCTACGACCCGATCGCTGGCCGTACCACGCTGACCAATCAACTCATGCCTTTCCTGGAAAGGGGACCCCGCGGGGAGTTGTGTGCTAATTTCAATACTGCAAAGCACCCCGGTATCCAGGCGTAAAATGATGTTGATGGATTGCTTTTCCCGAACTGCAAATACCGACATCGTTTTTCCCCCGCTTATAAATTCGCAAAGATCAATTTCACGGTAAATCAGCGCATCAACAGACCATTGATCAGGGGATGCCAAACAGCTGAAGCGAAACAGACACGCATTTTCGACCACAGAATCCGCGATGATCTTTCGTAATTCGGTGAAAGCACGATTGACCCTCCAGGTAAGCAATGGCTGCTGATTTGTTTTAGGCAGAGAGGCTAGCAAATGCCAACCCGGGAGTAGCTGAAGTGAATCGCCTGGTTGAGAGAAAGTACTTAAACTAAGAGGCTGGTCAACTTTTACATTGTACTTGTCGAGTAGCTCCTGTAATGCCACTTCGGTGGCTTTACTTCTAGATTGTTCCATGCATTTTAATGATTTACAAAGACTTTACGCGGGGGAAATATTTCTTAACGTATTTGGCATTAATCTCATCTCCACCAGGTGCATTCGCACTGGACCAAACGGGGGGAGTTATGCCCCTTTCGACGCACTTTTTTACTGTGGCTATCTCTAAGCGGTGTGCAATGTAAAAATCGACAATGTTCGAAATGGGGGCGATCGCTGTATCGAATCCGTCAACATTAACCACAGCGTCACCCACAGGATTGTAATCGTCGATGCACACATCGGCATAATCAAACAGGTTTTTCTTGTTCGGGTGGCGAATGAAATGGTCCTCCGGCATATCATTCTGCCAGAAAGATGAGCTTACGGCAATTATTTTTGCGCCATTTTCCCTGGCTTCCATCGCGGCATCAATCGTTGCAGCATTAATCCCTATGTTATGAAAAATGATAAGCACATCGTCTTTTTGAAGCTTGAAATACTTTACAATGCTTCTTCCATAATTGACCGTCCGTTCCAGTTCAAGGTATTTCAATGCCTGGTTAAATACCGAAAGCCCTGTTTCCATGAGCGGATTAATATTTGCCAGTCCACCAGCCCTGAAAAACATTTCGCCCATCACCAGCGTGGTGTGCCCGCCACCCCCATATACATGGATAAGCTGGTCTTTCGCTATCGCGCCCGCCATCAGATCGGCGGCCTTTTCAATATTTTCTGCCTGTTCGGTTTCTACTTTCTGCAGATTGGCTATTACTTGCTGTAAATAGCCCATATCATTTGTTTCCATTGTATTCAGTGCTTATTTGATACGATATTTTTCATCCAATACTTCTCCGTACGCGTCGCCGAGCATCTTCCACATTTCAAGTGCTCTCGGAGCCGCCAGCACGGTGCCATGACCGCCGCGGTACGTCCATGCAAACAGACTGTCGGTACCCATATCATTATAGAGATGGACGATCTCCTTGATCTCGGAAAGATCATCAGGCTCCTGATAGTAGTTCATCAGCCACCGTTGTGACTCCTTACCGTATTTTTTGGCAACATCAATGGTCTGCTGCGTGATTGATTTAAAGTAGCTCCGTGGTAATTTATAGCTAATGATAGTGGTACTGAATACATCAAAAGAATTTACTTTTGCTACCTTATCCCAGTTATCGTAGCCCCTGTTTTCTTTCACATAGTAGTTGTTGATCGTTGCATGTACGCATACCACGATCTTACTTGCCGGGCGTATCGCTTTAATTTTATCGGAAGCGACTTCAAGAATTCGTAAAGCGTTGGTTTCTCTGAATTCAACTACCTCTTTGGTAAGCATACGAGGCATTTTGTAATTATATTCTTCTCTAAATTTCTGCTTACAAGTATCACAACGACATGCCCAATCGTCGCCTGGGCCACCTGTAATAGAGGCATAACTTTTCGGAAGCGCATAATGGGGCTCATCCCAGAAGAAACCGTCAGCATCAACCTCGTAAGCCAGTTTTTCACAAATCCTATAAAAGTATTCCTTAAAAGCTTTGGTGTTGAAGCAGACCGCAGGCAGCTGTTCTCCTGTAAATGCTGAGACTTGCCGGTTTCCCGGGTTATTGGTCAGAAATATGCTTGGTGGTTCGCCGCCAAACCATTTCCCTATTCCCCAGGTATCCAGATAAACTTTCAACCCCAGGTTCTTTGCAACTTTTGTCACTTCTATGATATTGGGGAACCAGAAGTCGATATCAAATTCGGATAATGCCAGGATAACCGCATTACAGTTATGCGAGATCATTTCTTTGAAATCCTTCTCTGCATGTTCAGGATAACTTAGGCCGTAATAACTTACGCCTGTTTCTTTTACGCTCATAAAAACTGGATTGGTTGAATAATTATAAATCGGTATTAAACTCCCCGTTCTACTATCTGATAGTATAGCTGTAAGGGCGCCTGACTGGTGTCTTGCTTATGGTTTTACGAGATCCATGCGAATCAAATTCAGCGGAAGACGGAACAAAACGGTTAAAGAAAACGCTAGCTGTTATTAATATACGCGAACAGTTTTTTTCACCTTTACGACTTTTTATTTTGATCAAACCACTTCTTGGATGCCCCCATCAGGTCAATCCCTTCCATAATTAAACCTCTGTATTCCTCAATCGTCGGTTTCCAGAATGTTTGTAAAAAACCCATCAATCTTGCATCCGGAATGTGCTCACTGCAAAACTTGACGGTGTTGCCTATACCGGTAGTGATCTTTTGATCATTGCTCGAAGTAGGGATTTGATCATAGCCATGTGATTCCAGCTCCAGATAAGCGTTGACATACGTCTTCTTGGGTTCTGTAAGCGTCTTAAAATCAAACTGGTCCTGGTAATACCAGTTGCTCTGAATGACCGATTTCGGCATTTTTTTGTAAAAAGTTTCAGGGTTATGCCAAACATAATCCGACCAGATCCAGGGGCGTGCTCCCCCTTTCATAACCTCTCCTATTATAAAATAGAAATCCGCCCACCATAGATCATTCTTCCGGATCACCGTATAATCGAAATGCCGCTGATGTTGTTCCGTTTCCTCATCCAGTCCCAGGTGAAAAAAACGTGGTTTATCGAAGATATCAATTGCTTCCGCGATCAGGTCTTTGCAAACATTATAATACTTATCGGTTGACAACATTCGGGAATATTCCTTCATCCACGCATCGTGTGTGGATGAGAAGTTCAACATGGGGATAGGCTCCAAACCTAGCTTACGAATCTTAGCTAGTTCTTCACGTAGGCGTTCTGGTGTCCAAGCGTTTCTAACAGCTATCTCGGGGTGGCTATTCCATCTAACGGAATCGTCAAGATTGATAAGCACGACATTCATGCCAGAATCAGCCATTTTCCTTAAAGCGTCATTCCAGAGAGCCTCGTTTGGCTCAAACTCTTCTCTCAAACCGCCATACTTGGCAATACCCGCAGCAAAGTTAAAGGAAAGGTGTAGCAGCCCAGCCCACACCTTGCTCGGTGGCGGCGCTACCCGCCCGGCGATGAGCGAGCCAGGAATCGTTGCTAATATACTTGCTGCCGTGGCCTGTCTGATAAATTCTCTTCTGGTATTCATATGTATATCTGGTATTTGATTGGGCTGGAATATGATCGGGTTAGTACCCTGGATTTTGGTCCGCGGTGGGATTTAGAGCGCTGTTATAGTTGAGTTCCGAGACAGGGAGAGGCCACAAATAGTGTTTTTCCGAAATCGATTTTTTCGTTGCGGCTTTAATGTAGTCATTGGCTTTCCCTGTTCTTTTCAGATCGAGCCAACGTTTTCCCTCGGCCTGGGTTTCATACCCCCGCTCTTTACGGACTAATTCGATGAACGATTCCTTGCTGTAATTCGCCAGCTTGTAATCCACCGGGGATACCTGGGCCGTATTGTAACCATACGCCCGGCGACGGACCTTGTTCAATGCCTCCAGTCCCAGGGTTGTAGGGCGCCCCTCAGCTTCGCAGGACGCTTCCGCGTACAACAGCAGCACGTCAGCATATCTGTATAAAGGGTAATCCGTTCGCGGCTGAAGGTTAGCGGCGTCCGAAAACTTTTTATTGAGGATGGTATTATCCCCCAGCCCAAATGACCATTTGTACCAGTTATAGCTTTTTCTCAAATCCTTATCGTCCCAGGACGCATACACCGGCTGCTCAAGAGTGCTGTATAACGCCATGTATCCCGCTTGCAGCAGATAAGGCGTACCCACGCCGTTTGTATATAGCGGATAAGCCCATGATTGTTCCTGGGAAAATTTGAAATAGAAGATTTCTTCTGGCGAAGACACCACATCTGCCCCGAATAGTTTCAAAAAATCGTCCGGTTTGGCGACTTCAACGAGGCTGTACTTGGACGATGATATCACTTCATTGGCTTTGCTGCTTGCCTGTGCGTGGTCTCCCAGATAAAAGTATACGTCGGCGAGCAGTGATTTGGCTGCCCATTTTGTGGCCCGACCGGCAGCGGATACTGCATCCGGGAGATTGTCTTCCGCAAACAAAAGATCTTGTTTAATCAGATCATAAACGGCGTCTGTACTGCTCCTGGTCAGGCTTTCTTCTTCCATGTTATCCTGCGTGCGAATGATAACTCCTCCCCAGTTCCTTACTAAATGAAAATATGTTAAGGCACGCAGGAATTTCGCTTCACCGATGAATTTGTTTTTGTCTGCTTCGCTAATACCCTTCCCGTTTGGCGCATTTTTAATAACCAGGTTCGCATTCCGGATGCTCAGGTAGAAGTTATTCCATACCGTCCCCACACGGGTAATGTTAGTTCCATCCAGCCCCTGGAATTCACTTGGTGGTGCCCAGCTGGCCCTTCCCATGTGATAGTCGGTGGATGTTTCCAGCATGGCAACGTAAACGGCGCCAAACCCGTTTCCATTTCTTAGGGGTGAATATATCGCGGCAACGGCGCCGTCAACCTCGTCGGCAGTATTATAGAAAGTCTGAACCGCCAGCGACTTCGGCGCTTCTACCAATAAATCCTCACAAGATGTTAGAGACACTAAAAGGGCCAGAATTGTAATAATATATAGTTTCATGTCTTTAATGTATTTAGCGTTAAAAATTGACCCGAATACCAACCATATATGACTTTGCAGTTGGGTAGGTAGAAAAATCTATCCCCTGTGCAATCGAGTTGGCACCTCCCATTGAGTTTACCTCGGGATCCCACCAGGAGTACTTCGTAAAAGTGATTAAGTTCTGGCCGCTCACATAGATCTTCGCGGCACGTATCCAATTGACGCCCCAGGTTTTTAAGGGCAGCGAATAACCCAGTTCTATATTGCGTAAGCGCAGATAGGATCCATTTTCAACGAAACGGTTTGCAAAGTTCAGCGTTTGGGTACGGGTGATACGCGGATATGCCGCATTGGTATTGTCCGGGGTCCAGTGGTTGTAATAAACCTCTTTTAGCATGTTGTTCCCGTAGCCATAATGCAGCGTATTCCCTACTCCGCTGATATTGACAATGTCATTTCCCTGCGAACCCTGCAGGAATAAATTCAGGTCCAATCCTTTGAAGGACATGGTAGAATTGAGGCCATAAATAAAATCCGGATTTGGGTTCCCAATAATAGTCTTGTCATTCAAATTAATAGCGCCATCGTTATTTATGTCCTGATATTGGATTGCGCCCTTCTCATTATAGCCATTTTCAAGGTATCCGTAGAAGACGCCCAGCTCCTCGCCTTCCCGGAGCAGCGTGGTATTGTCTGAGAAAACAAGCATATCCACAGCCCCACCCAGAATATCCTGGTGACCGTATAGTTTAACTACCTTGGTTTTATTGAAAGCGATATTTCCGTTGACATCCCATTTAAAAGCGCCGTCTATCAAATTCGCATTTACTGAGAACTCAAATCCCTTGTTCCGGATCTGCCCGATATTCCGGATGGTACTGGTGTAACCCAATGAAGAAGGCAGCTGAACGGTATTGAGAAGGTCACGGGTATTTTTAACATAATAGTCGGCCGTGATCTGAATTCTGTTTTGCATAATAGCCAGATCCATCCCAATGTCGGACTGCTCGGTCGTTTCCCATTTCAGGTTTCCCGGGAGTACCGTACCTGGCGCAAATGTATTATAAAGCGTATTGCCGAAAACATTTTTACCCGAAGATAGCTGGCTCAAAGTAGCGTAGGCATTAATTGCCTGCGAACCCGTTTGCCCCCAGCTTGTCCGAAGTTTAAGATCCGTTATGAAGGGAATATTCTCCATAAACTTTTCTTGCTTGATTCTCCATGCTAATGCGGCCGATGGAAAATGTCCCCATTTATTTCCCTCACTATATTTAGAAGATCCGTCGGCGCGAAAGCTCAATGTTGCAAGTACCCGGTTGTCGAAGTTGTAGTTTAGCCTTCCCAGGTAAGATAATAATACCGATTTGGAATATCCGGAACCGGGAATACCGGGTATTGAAGCCGACGCAAGATTATAGGTTTCAGTAACATCACTTAAAAACCCGGTGCCTGAGCCGCTCAGCGATGTGCTGGTGAAATCCTGGACCGTAAATCCGCCCAACGCAGAGAGTGAGTGCTTTCCAAACAATTTGGTATAGCTGATCGTATTTTCATTTAAAAGGCTTGTAAACTGGCTGCTGGACACGCTTGCGCTGCCCTGTGAATTAACATATTTCCGTGTTTGATAGTAATCGCTCCGGTCATCACTGTTTTCAACACCTCCGTAGACTTTCAATATCAACCCGCCGATTGGTTCATAACTAATCGAAGCATTTGCCATTACTTTATTGGATAGCGCTGCATCTTTTGTTTCGTTAATAAAGTTTAAGGGGTTGGTCAGACCTTCTGACAGAAATGGATAAGCTGTCGATAATACCCTGTACGTACCATTCTCGTTATAGGGGGTAAGCGTGGGGGGCGCTACCAGAGAAGCACTGATGAGCGAGGCACCGAACCGTGCCCCGGACGAATTTTGCCTGTCTGTTATGTTCCTGGAAAGTGTTGACGAGAAGTTTGCTTGGATTTTCGAACTTAGCGCGTGATGAATATTGGTACGAAGGGAGTAACGTTTATAATTACTGCCTTTGATAATACCTTTTTGATCAAAAATACTCCCCGAAAGAGAGAACTGGGTTTTCTCATTTCCTGCACTGATATTTAAGGAATGATTTTGGATCGGGGCCTTCTGAAAAACGAAATCCTGCCAGTCAAATCCATTGCCAAAACCGTTGATTTGATCCTCGGTAAAATAGATGCCTTGTCCATCATTTATCCGTTGCTCATTATAAAACCGGGCATATTCGACCGCATTCATAAATTCCAGCTTCTTCCGTAATTGCTGCGAACCATATGTTGATTCGTAATCTACCTGCATTTTCCCCTGCTTCCCGGACTTGGTAGTAATGAGTACAACCCCATTGGCTCCCCTCGATCCATAAATTGCGATGGCTGATGCATCCTTCAGTACTTCGATACTTTCGATATCCGCATTATTGAGGATCAACGGGCTGCCATTTGAAGGAAAGCCATCGATAACGTAAAGCGGCTCATTACTTCCTTGAATGGAGTTTGTCCCTCTGATACGAACACTGACCCCCGCCCCGGGCGCGCCCGTATTTTGCTTAACCTGCACACCCGAGGCCCTTCCCGAAAGTGCCTGCATTACATTCGCCGCAGGAAAAGAATTTATCTCCTCTCCCTTGATGGTAGACACCGAGCCTGTCAGGTCGCTCTTTTTTACAGTGCCGTATCCTACCACCACAAGCTCGTCAAGGGAACGCGTATCCACACTCAATGCGATACTCAGGCTGGTTTTTGTACCGACTTCAATCTCCCGGCTGATGTAACCAACAAAACTGAATATCAATACGCCCGCATCATTTTGCAGGGAAATTTCGAAATTACCGTCCGCATCCGTGGTGGTGCCTTGTGAAGTTCCTTTTACAACGATACTTACTCCCGGCAGCACCCCGCCCTTTTCATCGGTAACTTTTCCATTAATCAGCTGGAATATGGGCTGGTCGTGATGGATAGATGATTTCGTAGAATCAATATGATGTTGTATATTCCTCTCTTTTAAATTCCTGAAAATTACGATGGTTGCATTAGGGCCTTCTTCAAAAGACAGCCCCGTCCCGTCCAGTACGTGCCTCATGATCTGTTCAACTGACATTACCTCATTGGGTAAGGATACCTTCTTAAACTGGGAAACATTTTCCAAGGAATAAGCCATTCTGAACCCGGATGCTTTTCCTATTTTATTTAGCGCACTGCGTAATAATTCATTTTCAATTTCGAGCTTTATCCTTTTTTCCTGAATGCTCTGGCCATTTATCGTACTGGCCAGCATCAACTGCGTAGAACACAAGACAATGGTAATAATACATACACTGATCCTCATGATAAAATGATTTTGACTTGGCATTATACAATGCCATTTACACTCGGTAAAGAAATTTTTCATAAAATTCAGGAGTTTGAAATTAAACAATAACGCGTCAGGCCAACCCATTTTGCTTACGAGAGCAAAAGGGGATGTAAACAAGCTGTACTCTTTTGTAGGATAGGATTTATATAGGGTTTAGACGAACGGATACTTCACTAAGATTATGACGTCGGGTAAAAATAAATCGTTAATACTCACGTATACACTGATTTTTTCAGTATGATTTGATTCAGTAGCTCTATAAACTGAACTATTGACTATAAGTTTTTCCTAACAGGCAAAGGCGTAAATACGGGCTTTCAGATCAATTACATCCATTGCCATCGATAACGATGTCCATGTCTGATTTCATTGTATAGGTTGAATTTTGAATAGAACACAAGGTTTGCAGCACATTTTCAATGGATTCGGTACCAACGAATGAAGATACGATCCTGCAATGCTTCAATTTTTCGTTCTTAAACTGTATTGTCACGCCATATCGCTTCTCCAAGAACTGAGCGATATCTTCAAAGCGAACCCCGTCAAATTCCATGTCGTATTTCGTCCATTCCGTCTCTTCCGGGTCAATTTCCTCTTGTATGACACTCGAACTCTCATTACTATACGTCAGCTGCTGATTGGGTAAAATGACGGCCAGGACTTTTGATCCATCTTCAATACGCACCTTGCCTTCAGCCACCGAAACAGTAATGTTATTTTGCTCGGGATAGGCTTTGATGTTAAACGCAGTACCCAAAACCACCGTTTTTAGTTTACCCGAATAGATGGTGAAGGGAGATCGTTTATTTTGGCTGGCATTTATCTTTTTTACTTCAAAATAAGCTTCTCCCTGCAAAGTCACTTCCCTGCTCGTGTTCGAGAAATTTGGATGGATATCCAGCGTACTGCCGGCCTGCAAAATGATGGAAGTCCCATCAGGTAAATTTATAGTACGAACATAATCGCTTGGCGTTCTGGAATCCGCTGCGACAAATGCTTGCTTGTTTTTCTCTGATGTCTGAGGTGACATCCAGAAATAGGCGCCAAACGAAAGCAGCAACAGGGTAACACAAGCCGCCACCAGCCAGCTGCGGGCAGGCAATAACCTCCGCGTTTTAGTAGGAATATTCCGGCTACTATTTATATTAGTTTTGTCCAGAGACAGAATGCCGCTAAAATTGGCTTTATTAAACAACTCAACTTCCTCTGAGGTGATGCTGCTATCATTCATCATAGCCTGTAGAACCTCCAGCAAGACCGGTTCATTCTCAATTGTGTTAAGCGATATCAGTTCATTATGTTCTGCCGGGCTCAGCTGATCTGATAGGTGTTGCTCCAGCAAATATTTTATTCTTTCCTTATTCATTAATGAGATGATAAAAGACAAGCACAATTCAGGATTTATCGGTCATTCATATACAAGAATGAGCTAAGAGCAAAACGTACTATCGGGAAATGGAAAATTTTGCAAATATTTTATAACAACAAACATAACAAGAGCGAAGTCGAACCCCTCGTTACTCAAATGCTCCCTGATTTCTCTCAGGGCAGTAGTCAAAACATTTTTGACGGTACTTACGGAGAGGTTAAGTTCAACTGCTATTTCGGCCGGTTTCATGCCTTCATCACGGCTCAGCCGGAAAATACGTTTCCGCTGATTCGGCATCCGGTCTATGGCCTGGAGAATGAGTGCGTTAACCTCCTGAAAGTAAACCAGATCAACCGGGGTATTCACTCTGGCAGTGCTATCCTCGGTCTCCTCGCTCAGCTTGCTAAATTGGCTCCTGTCCAGCTGGCTTTTTCTCAGGAAGGTCAAACATTCCCGTGACGCAACTCTATATATCCACCCGTTGATATTTTCTAATTCCGGAAGTTTATCTCTGTTAAGCCAAATCCTTACAAATGTTTCCTGAAGGACTTCCTCTGCGTCTGCCGCGGATTTTGTAAACTTTAAAACGAAGGGATATAGGCGGCCGTAGTAAAAGTCAAAAAAAATCTCGTAGGCCTTTTCATCACCTTCGGAGATTCGAAGTAAGAGTTCACTAGAGTCTGGTAATGTTTTCAAGGTTTAAGAAATATTTATTTTATTAAGATTCAGAAGTCTGCAAACTACTTGAACCATAATCAAGTTCGCCTTGCCGGAATGATCGGGTGGGTCTTAAAAATCACGCACATATTGCATATTAATGATGCAAAACGGGGGGGCCTTACACCCCTTTGAAGTAGCGCAGACAATTATCAAGTGCCGCCAACAATGCGGGCGTTAGGCAATGCTTCCACATAGGTATAATTGCTAAATGGCAAGACGCATACTAGGACTGGGCAACTGATCTGTTCACCGCTGGCCTTGTCAAGATAGTGCAGCAGCTTACCTGCAAAATCATTCATCATTACGTCCGCAGCCTGATAACTGATATGAAACTGGCTTGCATGACCTTGCCAGATTCATTGAGGTGATGGCAAAACTGTGAGTACCGGTAACCATCCGGATATTGAGCTATGTATTCTTCCTAAAGTAGCTGACGCGTTACACCGGTATCTCTAAGCTCGGAAAGGAAATAAGCCAGCCGCTCACGAAAATCCGCTTTACGTTCAACCTCATTTTGAATAGAGGTGGAATCTGCATAGATCATCGATGATAATATACCATCATCCAGGGCAAGCAGTTGCTTAAAGGAGTAAGGGCCTGCTAGCAGTCGGTCTTTGTAAAACTTAATTGTATTGCGGGAAATGTGGAGTTGCCTGGAAATGTTCCGCTCTGATACATTCCGGTCCAGTAGTTGTATGATCAATCGCAGTGCCTGCATCGAAGTAACTTTGTTGGCCATCCTTTGCTTTTGTTTTTTTACAAAAGATGGTTGGTTTAGTACTTCAATACCAATCTGGGGTGGCTCTCTTGCCGGAATCTTACAAAACATCCAAGTGGCTCAGATTGCCGGAATCGTTGCCAAACATACGTTTTATGACTGGCTCTATTTCCCGGAATCACTGGCTCAAGTTGCCGGAACACTGGCTCTCTTTGCTCCGGAATATCAAGTTTGCGCCCAAGATTTAATTATGGTCAGTAAGACGAGCTTCTCCCGTGAGGAATTCAATGACCAGGCTCCCATTATCTTGAACATACTAAACCAGCGCCTCGCCAAATTACCGCAAGAGTCTGATGTTGTCTCCATCGCACAGGCGCATGGGCTGCACCGCTGGCAGCGTGGCTACTCGCTCCCTGAGCTGCTTGTAGAACTTGAGCATCTCTTTCGAGTAGTTGTTGGGCTCATCAGTAACTATCATCAAAACGTACACAAACTTTCAGCCGATGTAATACTGGAAGTACATGCACATGTTTTGGACATTTCACAGGAAGCAGGCCGCGGAAGTGTCCTTTACTTTGATGAGCTTAGGCAAACGAATGCTGCTGAGCAGGCTAGCATAACCATGCAGGCACTTCGTCAACTTGAACAACTGAGCAAAAGCAGAAGCAAGCATCTGCGTGAAAGCACGCACGATCTCAGATCAAGTTTTGGGGTATTGATGGGTACCTCACAGATGCTAAAGATGCCGGATACCGAGCAAGAGCGCATTACCCTGTTTGAAATGCTTAATAGAAATCTAGGCTTAGTGAGGGATATGCTGTTACAGTTGAGTGATTTCTCACGCATTGAAGCCGGACAAGAAACTTTGGAGATCAAGAAATTTGACGCAGCAGACCTGCTTAATCAGTTGATTGGAAGTGCCCAGCCGCTTGCCGGGAGCCGTAATCTGATCTTGCAAGGGGAAGGGCCAAGCGAGCTAAAAGTAACCAGCGACCCAGTTAAAACCCAAAGGATCGCTCAAAATTTGATGTTAAATGCCCTTAAATACACTATAAAGGGAGGCATCTATATTTCTTGGGCGCAAGAGAATGAGACAAGATGGATACTCAGCATCCAAGACTCGGGCCCCGGCTTTTCCGCAGACAGCCCAGCCGGTCTGCTGGCTGAACAGTTAAAACCTTTGGGCGAGCCTAGCAGCAGCCATCAAACTGGTGGAAAAGTTGAATATCCTTTAGACCATGCGCCCTCAACCGAGGCTATTAAACAGCATCCGATTGAAATGAAAGAAAGTGAGGGGCTCGGTTTGTTTATTGTAAAGAAATTATGCGAGCTTATGAAAGCTAGTATGGATATCGAAAGTGAACCTGGCCGTGGCACACTCGTTCGGATTAGGTTTCTTACTGATCAGCGGTAAGCATCTACAATTACTTGTAGCTTTTTTTTCTTATGAGCTGATGGTTATCAATTAGTTAATATTTTTACCTCATCCATATGTTTTTAGTGCGCCTTAATACGATCCTGGCTTTTAAAGAAGCTTGGGGTCAATCCTGTGATCCGTTTAAATTGGGTTGACAAATGGGCCACACTGCTGTAATTTAGCAAGTAAGAAATGTCAGTTAGACTTAGTTCGTCGGAAATCAAGAGCTTTTTTACCCGTTCAATTTTACTGGCAATAATAAAGTTCTCGATTGTGACGCCGGTAACCTCAGAGAAAGTGTGGGCGAGGCTTGAATAGTTCTGGCCAAATTTTTCACTCAGGTACTTTGAATTATTTAGTTTTAGCCTTTCACCGGACCGCGTTACCATGACGCGGATTGCTATTTTAATATTTTCAATAAGCTGTGCCCTTTTATTGTCCATCAATTCCAATCCCGACCTTTTTAAGGCGGCGTTCAGCCGTTCTAGTTGTTCGGCGGGCAGTTCTTCGTCAACTTCGACTTCTCCAAGGGAAATATGCCCATGCCGCATGCCTAACGTATCTAACTCTGCCTCTACCACAATCTGGCACCGCCGACTTACCATATTCCTAATGTGAAGTATCCCCATTTATTTATAAGATTTTAAACTTGGTTTTCTGTATGGACTATTATTGAATACTGGTGTTGTCTTAGTCATTATGACTGATGAAGGAAGGATTTTAAAAATCTTATAAACGGAGCGTATTTACGATCCAGATTTTACCCCGATGAATTGGCTTAACTAGATGCCGGACGATAGGCAGCTACCGGCGGCGTGGTTTCTAAGTAAGATATGACTTGAACCTCGGTAAAAGTAGGGTTGAACAATTTAAAATCTCCTACAAAATCATCTTCAACTAGTTGACAATTTGTATAGAAACAAAATGATTTGATCTTAGTAATTCCATTCTCGTTTGCTGACATTTCAATTGTAAAGTGGCCCATGGTAGTTGTTACTGTGTTTAGTTGGTGAAAGAACATTATTGGTAAGTGCATATATTATATTAACAAAATCCACAAAAAAAACGTGCTTAAAGATTGTGAATCAGACCGTTGAGGTAGCACCTATTTCAGCGTCGCGACACTCATGTGGAATGGTTTTTTTGTGGACACACGAAATTTTTCTAAACGGCATGGAGGATGCTTTTCAAAATATGATCAACCGTCACAGAACGGAAAGGAACGAGATTGTCAAGGAACGGGAATCAGAACGGGCAAGATTACTGGCGCGGCAAAAAGAAGAAGGGTTATGTTGAGTAATGATCGAGATGCAGTAACGATGGCTAAATTCCTATTAGAGAATTCAGAAGAGATAATTCAGATGGGAAACACGTACATGAGACGATGGATGGATACTATTGAAAGGCAGAAATACGAGATGGAACAATTTAAAGAGAATATGAAAGCGATCAAGCCAACTGATCATGGTGCACCATTGCTTTTGAATTTCTGGTAGGGTTACAAAGCCAACACATCAGCCTGGCTTGTCTTACCGTAGAAAATGGCTGTAAACATTGGTTATCGAGTTTTAACCGGCTTTAAGCAGTTGTAGATTGTCAATTCGTGAGGCAAGGCGAATTCTTGGAAATGCGCTGGATAGTATCGTACACGTTACGGAAATAGACATCAACAGTTTACTTATGCGAAATTATTCGGCGCGGCGCACCGCCTCCAATATTCCAAAATGACACTGATCGTTTTCCTCAGTTCGTCGAAAGCGCCCTGTTTGACGAAGAACCCCTGAGCGGACACACTATACGCGTCAATTACCATTTGCTGATTCACGGCTGTTGAGAAAAACAGGTACGGGATGCATCTAATTTGAAGCTCGGCATCGGTGTGAAGTTTTTTCCTTAGCTCGAACCCGTCCAGTCTAGGCATATTAATATCTGACAAAATCAGGAATGGCACTGAGGTAGAATCTTGCAGGTACGCCAATGCGGCTTCTCCATCTTCAAAATAGAGCCGCTTGTTGACGCACTCCAAGGAGTTAAATACGTCTTCAAGTAAATATCTGTCGTCTTCATCATCTTCTACAATGACGATGTCGCCGTTCTTATTCATGTTTAGGAAGGGGTCAGATGGTATTCGTGCAATATACCGATGTTTACTCAGAATCCGGGTGGAGTGATACCGGCTGGAATAATTTTCGCAGGGATGCCCAAAAATAGGCTATGACCAACGAATATCAGGAAATGCTTGCCCGTCATCGGGTCGAACGTGAAGAGTTTCTAGCCCAGCGCCAGGTGGAGCGACTAGCTTTGAAATTGAGGCAAGAAAACAATTTGGTCATAGCTGAACGGGAGAATCGCATTGCGAAATCCCAAGTCCTAATTAGTAATGCATCAGAGTTATTTCATTTCACCAAGGTCTATCTCGAAATATGGAAAAAGTTGCAAAAGCGGCAATTGAAGGAACTAAATGATTTAAACTAGACATTGTCCACCGAAACGACTATTGCTTTTCCTTATGTGATGCTCAGTTTACGATTGCGTTTACTTCCGAAAGGTGTCTTTGCTATTCCATTACTACTCAAAGAAATTTACTGATGTCATCAAGTGAATGTAGTCGTTTCCAGATAATTGAGATTTGTAGCGGCACCTGCCCATTTATCGGTTATATCTTACGCGCCCAGACTTTTTCTTGTCAGCAACCAATCTTTCAGTTCCATTAGTCTTAGCCGGCATGAATCATGCGGCTTGGAATTTGGATTAGCATCCAAAATTTCAAACTCTCGGTCAACAAATGTTCTCGCGTCCCCTATGGTGCTAAAACTATTGATCATAATAGGCCCTGTTGGCAGTTCCCTGCCTTCATACCACTCTTTAAGCTCTTCGACCGTCATTTTAAGTTGAGTTACGTAGCAAGCTACGAAGGTAACGAGTCCCAAAAATTTATTGCGTGGCGATAGCTACGGGATGTTCTCGAAGATTTTTCGGTGTCACGTATTGACACGCAGGTTTTTAATTGATACTATGATGTCAAATTTATGATATCATCAACATCAATAAGCTCAAAAATCACTACTCACCCAACAGAGGATTATCTCCTTTCAACCGCTTTCCCGCATCTGACTTCGGTGAAGCCAGAAATCCGCTGCCATCTGGGCCAATTCTACATGTGTGCTCAAAACTGCTCTACGTGTGTGGTGACATTCAAGTTTACAGATCAGTGGGAAGTCGATACATGCGTGAAATGGATAAACTGATATGGCACACTGGGGAAGCGATTACGTTGGCGGTGATCTCCAAGTAAAGAATGTTGTGTTCTTTGAGAGGGGTACCCTTGTGGAATGCCTGATCTGTCCCACTTATATTGCCCGCCAGGAAAACCCGTATGCTACGGGGACGACGATCATGCAGGTCAAGATCGGGCTAGAATACCGGCGTCAGTTTAAACTGGAAGAGGTAAGGAAGAGTATTTTAATGACAATCGAAAATATCTTTGAATTTGGATGATTCCATGTGATAAAGACTTAGCGCGACGATACGTTCGCCATACAGTGCCCGATACCAATGAAGCACCCTTTTGCGTGCCAGAGGGCTTGTATCAGATAACGGAAGTCAAGAGCTATCTGCGCGGGCAAAGGCTTGAATGCAGGACTTATAAGCCAAGCGAAACCCGTCCTGAATATACGCTGACCTTCTACCAGGGACTTCACCACCGAACAAACATTGAAAGTTTGAAGGTGATCACTGACCCTGAGAACTTTGGGAAATAGGGTGCAAAAAGACTTCTTAAAAGCGGAAGCTCCAACCATGCCATTTATCTACAGTGATTTGGTTGCGTTCGAGCCCAACCCCGGCGCCAGAACTTCTTTCCAGAATTAAAGGTTGTTATATCTACGTTGGCACTTTTATAAATGGCCGACTTAACCCCAGGTTGAACTCGGTTACATGAATAAGAGTGGAGAAATAGTCATTATTGAAGATGATGAAGACGACAGATATTTACTTGAAGACGTATTTAACTCCTTAGAATGTACCAACAATCGGCTCTATTTTGAAGATGGAGAAGCTGCATTGGAATACCTGCAACACTCTTCCTCGGTACCATTCCTGATTTTATCAGATGTCAATATGCCTAGACTGAACGGGTTCGAGTTAAGGCACAAACTTCACACCGATGCTGAACTTCAAATAAAATGTATTCCCTATCTTTTCTTTTCTACGGCTATAAGCCAGGAAGCGGTTATAGCAGCATATAGTATGTCAGCCCAGGGATTCTTTGTTAAACAAGGAGTGTTTGAGGATTTGAGAACAACCATTCAGGTCATACTGGAATATTGGAAGCGGTGTGCAGCCCCTAATAACTTTTGATTTCAACAATATCTGACCCATCCAAACTAAGAAAAAAAAACATTTTTAGCCCTCAAGGAATACATTCAGCTGACCTTTAAAAATAAAGGTAACTATATACGAGTTGGGACCAGGCGAAAATTGATTGGCTCGGTTTTGGTAAAGGCATAGCCTAACCCCGTATATTATGAACAACAATGGAGCTATCTTAGTAATTGAAGATAACGAAGACGATAGGTTTATAATGGAAGAGGTGCTAATCGACCTAAACTATCCAAATAACAGAGTCTACTTCAGCGGAGGAAAGGAAGCAATGGATTATTTACAAAACTCTGAGTCTAACCCATTCATTGTGTTTTCTGATATAAGCTTAATAAAGCTTAGCGACTTGGAAGTGAAAAGAGAGTTGCGAGCTGATAGAGTATTTTTATCAAGACGTATCCCTTTCATACTGTTATCCGATACCTCAAACACAAATATTGCCTACGACAGGTCACCGCAAGGCTCTTTTATTAAAACTTGCTCAATCTCCGAGTTTACAAAAACGATCAATACTGTCATTGAATATTGGCAACGCTGCTCACCTCAGAACTAATTAGATATTTACGGAGAGAAATTAGAGAGGCTTCGGCCTCTTTTTTGTGGGAAAATTGTTAAGGAGAAATAAAATTGACGGGCAAGCTCCATGAGTTCTCCATTGATGATCCTGGCGAGCTAAAAAATATTGAGAACTACAAATCGCGGTACAGGCATACGTGGCGGCAAACCTGGAATAATTTTTGGAATAATTTTTTTTGCGAAATTCTTTGCAAAATAATAAACGCTTAATGGGAAATAAACAGCTTCTTGTCATGATTGACGATGATATAGATGATCATGAAATATTTAGAATGGCCCTCAATGAGATTGGAGAGCCTGTACAATGTCAATTTTTTGTTGACTGTGAGTCGGCAATAGCGCATTTTTTGAAAAACACATCAACACCACCGGGATACGTTTTTATTGATATCAGGTTACCAAGATTGAATGGTGATCAGTGTCTACAAGAACTTCAACAACTAAAACAGTTTGATTCGCCCCTACTTGTCGTTTATTCATCTTCCATACCCCCAGAGTTCCGTAGCAAGCTTGCGAAAGTCGGGGTCGACAAATTTTTAGAAAAGACCGGATCTATACAACTGCTTGCTAACCGGATTGAGGAGCTGTTGACAGTCGAATAATTCAAATAATTGATGTTGCCCGTCGCGAGTGAATCTGAGAATTCACTTAACCATTTGCCTAAAACGATGGAACTTTGTAACATTATGCATGGCAATCCAGAACCATCGTATAATTACAATGCACTTACCGGAAGAAGACGCCTCCAAGATCAAAGAATTTGGGTACCTAACCATCAAGGAAAGACTTATAATGAGGTTTGTGGTCGCCAGGGATATCCTGGGCAAGGATTGGCGGGACGAGCTGGCCGAGAACGATCCATTCTTTAATACGAAACTCGGTCTGACTTTATGGGATCAGTATCTCAAGCGATTTCTGACACTTCAACGCGGTCACGTCGACCGTATTGAGCGCGTAGTCGTTGCCATGGAAAAGCTCGCTGGAATTAAAATTGTCCGGGAAGCTTAATTGGAGTGTGGCCAAATTTAACTTAGCACAATGCTTACCTGCAAAATGATAATGGCCATACCAAGCCTAAAAGAAGGCACTCCGTTTCCGGAGCATCATTAAATTACTTTTTTCCTAAGTATTCTCGGACAGCTTTCGCCGATGTTCCTGTTTCTTTGACTGCTTCAACTAATTTTTCCTTGGAAACGCCTAGGGCTTCTGTCCAATAAGCAACTTCATAGTCTTCGCTGAGATTGATTCGGCTGCTGTCTGCTGGTCCTCGTTTTGTTTTGTCATCTGCCATGGTCGTAATGGTTTGTTGATAAAGATTTGCCTATAAAATTGTACCCAACGCCATCTGGCACGCGCTTTGATATGTTTTGCCTCACCTTTACTGATCTCCAAATACTTAGCTACTACTTACAATGAGCCTGGTCAAATACAAAGAAAAACGCTCTGAAAATAAAACGCCTGAGCCATTTGGCGGTAAACCCGACAAGAATATCCTTCGGTTTGTGATCCAAAAACATGCAGCTTCACACCTTCATTATGACTTCCGGCTGGAAATGGAAGGTGTGCTTAAAAGCTGGGCCGTGCCCAAGGGGCCATCGATGGATCCGGAGGTAAAACGCCTGGCGATGATGGTGGAAGACCATCCGTATGACTATCGCACATTTGAAGGGATCATACCACAGGGAGAGTATGGAGGAGGCACCGTGATGGTGTGGGACGAAGGCGTGTATATGCCTTCAGAAGATCCCAAAAAAGACAAAAAGGCCAATGAGAAAAAGCTCTTGCATGAGCTGCACAGTGGAAAGATAAAGTTTGTAATGAGCGGCCAGAAACTTAAAGGGCGGTTCGCCCTTGTAAAGGCACATGGAAGAGGGGAGAATGCCTGGCTGCTGATGAAGCTCGACGATGAGTATGCCACAAAAGACGATATCACTTTGGAAGACAAATCGGTGATCTCCGGCCAGGATCTAAAAGAAATTGCCTCAACCAGTGAAAATGTATATGGACAGAAGCCAAAGGAAAAAAGCAAGCCTGTTTCAAAAAAGAAGGTTAAAGAAACCTTGGAGCAACAGGTCGATCCCGATGATACCCAGGTTCCAGAGTCGGAGCTGGACGTCACTGCTATTCTGAAGAAAGCGCCGAAAGGCAAATTCGATACCACGGTCACTCCTATGCTTGCCACGCTTGTAGACGCTCCTTTCGATGATCCGGGATGGCAGTATGAGGTAAAATGGGATGGATATCGAGCGCTAGCATTTATGAAAGACGGTGAGGCGGATTTGAAATCGAGAAATAATAAATCGTTTAATGACAAATTCTATCCGGTATTGACCGCGATCAAAGCGTGGAACCTGAATGCGATCATTGATGGGGAGGTTGTAGTGGTCAATGACAATGGTATTTCGAATTTTAACTCTCTACAAAACTGGCGAAGTGAAGCGGACGGAGAGCTATTGTTTTATGTGTTTGATATCCTTTGGCTGGATGGTAAGAACCTTATGGGGCTAACTCAGAAGGAAGAAGCGCAGTACTACTTCCGCTCGTTCCGGAAAGCGGCATCATCCGGAGCGGTTTCAGTGTCGAGGCCAGGGGGACCGAGTTTTTTGATGTGGCCAAAGATATGGGCCTGGAAGGGATCATTGCCAAAAGGTCAGATAGCACTTATCTGTCTGGTGACCGTTCTAAAAACTGGCTAAAAATTAAAGTACAAAAACGTCAGGAAGTGATTATTGCAGGCTATACAAGAAACGATGATTCGCCCAAGCAATTCAGTGCGTTGCTGTTGGGCGCATACAAAGATGGCCGGTTGCAATATGTGGGAAAAGTAGGGACTGGCTTTAACGACAAGCAGCAAAAGGAGATGATCGCACAGTTCAAACCATTGATCATTGACAAGGCTCCCTTTGAAGAAGCACCGGATTACAACAAACCATCACGCTTTCGCCGCAACCCGCCACATGCATCGGCCACCTGGCTAAAACCGCAGCTGGTCTGTGAGATCAATTTTGCAGAGGTCACCGACGAAGGCGTATTTCGGCACCCATCGTTCCTGGCTATGCGGGAAGATAAGAATGCAAAGGAAGTGGTTATTGAAATTGCTTCTGATACAGAAAAAGTAACCGAAACGCCAAAAGGAACAGCCCTTAAAGATGTGGTCAAACCGCCAGAAAAGCTGGATGGTAAAACGCTGTTGAACCCAACAGAGAAAACGCAGTGTAAGAAACTGCAAGGGCATGAGCTTAAATTTACCAACCTGGATAAGGTCTACTGGCCCGATGAGAAAATCACCAAGCGGGATATGCTCAATTACTATTACCAGGTTGCGCCCTACATACTACCTTACTTGAAAGACAGACCGGAATCCATGAACCGGCATCCGGGCGGTATTAAGGGGCCAAGCTTTTATCAGAAAGATGTGACTGGAAAAGTCCCTGACTGGATGACCACCTACAGATACCACAGCAATGACGAGCCGGAAGACAAGAATTATCTGGTAGCCAACGAAGAAGCGACCCTTCTATACATGGCCAATCTGGGCGCGATTGAAATTAATCCATGGAGCTCTACAACCAATAATCCGGATAACCCTACCTGGTGCATCGTCGATCTGGACCCTGCCGATAAAACGACTTTTGATCAGGTAATTGAGGCCGCCTTGGTTACAAAGAGCGTTTTAGACGAGCTTGGTGTTCCGTGCTATCCTAAAACGAGCGGTTCGACAGGAATCCATATTTACATTCCATTTGGCGGCAAATATACCTATGAGCAGTCCAAAGAGTTTGCCCGCATCATCGTGACGCTGGTGCATGATCAGATACCAGAATTCACTAGCCTGGAAAGGGCGATCAAGTCCCGGAATGGAAAAATGTATCTGGACTTTCTTCAAAACCGTCCTGGGGCGACCCTGGCAGCGCCTTATTCAGTCCGGCCAAAGCCCGGCGCGACAATCTCTATGCCCCTTCATTGGGAGGAGGTAAAACCGGGGCTGAAAATGTCAGACTTTACAATCTTCAATGCGATGTCTCAAGAGCGCCCTTTCCAATGGCTCCCGGACAAGGCTTTCCTGTATATTATCATCCAACTGCCAGCCAACTACCTGGCGTGAGAACAAATCGATCGGCACCGGCCACCCGGCAGACACACAAATAAGCCCATTTGCCGCCTTTCAAAGGCATAAATGTAATATCGGAAACCCACACACAATTAGGCTTGCTTGGCTTAGGTTGATCAGCAGAAGATTAGGAGAGACCCGCTTCCCATGCCTACTAGCTGTCGCTCTTGAACGAATGTAGGCGGTTGAATGGCTCTCAGACCCTCTTTTCGCATGATTTAATAACTTATCTGCGACCTATTTTTATACCCTTTTGTTTCAGAGATTCCTTAATGCGTTTGCTACCGTATCGCTTAAAATCCCGGATAAACTCAATCCTGACCTCATGCTTTGGAGGGTTATATTTTTTTGTCCGCATTATGACTTCCCCCTGCTGATAAAGACAATAAGCTGTCCGGCCGCCGGGCGGCCCCGTGACTTCAAAAGTGAGCACAGATAATTGATCTTTTGCGTCCGAGAAAAACGAGTATATTAACAACTCATAGACGTCCTGAGTCGGACTGGCTCAAAAGACCAAACGGGGGCCGCCCGGCGGGCTTTTTTAAGATTTGCGGTCGGTTTTAAGCCCTTCATTTCCCGCTTGTAGTTTAGGAACTTTCCACAGCTAGTTTCGCTGATTTACCGCTGCTATTTACTCCGCTTTTCGATTTCGTTGCCATCCTTCTCCAACGATAGAGAACCCGCGGCGGTGGACCGCTTCTCGGCAATTCCAATGCCTCTGAGATTTCCTTAGCGCTGCTGCCGGAAGCAAGCATCCTGTCATTTCCTGCTTGAGATCAGCATCGTAGCTCCCACGAGTTTTTACCAATTTCTGGTCTTTCATATTGCATCATGTTCTGCAAAAATGTGCCGATTTTCGGAGCCACCTCAGGAATCTAAGGAACTGGTCCATGATGTTTTCAAAAGCTTAGAGAACAAAAGAGGGTAGGTTGAAATAAAACATCTGAGCTTATTCTCTAATTTTGTTTGATCTAAGAGAATTCCATCAGCAATACTGATTTGCTGATGGAATTACTGTTTCAAACCCAAAACATTATAATAATATGTTGCTTCGATTCTTGCTTTTTTGGTACCTGTTATTTGCTACGGAATACTCGCTGCTGGCGCAACATGCAGGTGATGATTTAAGTCATACCGATTTTAAAAAGCTGGAACAATCGCATGATGTCAGTCTGTCAGCCTGGGGCCCTTATTCGAAGAAATATGCGGGCATTTCACATATCCCGGATCTAAAATCCGGTTTGCGGTTTGATTTTTCTGTCATGCCAGGCTACTATCGCAACAAAGTGCTCATTCCTAATGTGCGGTTTGAGTCAGGCTATTTCCCTTGGGAGTTTCAGCCGGATTTAGGCACGTTCACATATCGATACGAGTTGGAATGGAAAGATAAAGTATTTGTAGATGTAACCTATACGGTCCGCGACTCTTCATCGGTGCTGGTCAGGATCAGAAGCGTCAATAATACAGACCTGCCGCAAAATCTGGCTTTAAACCTGATGGCATTCATTGACTACCCTGAGAACTACTCCACTAAAACAATGGTGTGCTCTCCACAGGCACAATGGTATAATGCATTGGCTTACAATTCGCTGGACCATGCCATGAAAAGTGCAAAAGAGAATTTGGTATATGACGGATGGCTGAGAGCGGAAGTACGAAACAGCGACTTTATCGACGGCAGAGCCATAGGAAATGGGTTTGGCAAAAATCCTGGAGATAAGGTAACCTACCTGGTAGATATTAAGCCTGGTCAGACAAATGGTAAGATCAGTTTGGTTCATAAAGTAATGAAGGGTGAGACGGCAACTTTTAAAATAGAAGGATTGGCAGAAAGGCTGGTCGAATTAAAAGGAACCGGAAGTATCGAAAGCATAGCTATTCCCTTCTCGGTATCAAAGCCGGGCAACCAGACAATCTCTCTTGTATCCACCGGATCGGCACTGGCACAGATAAACGGGTTTGTCATTTCCAGCCAGTCAGATCAATCTCCTTTCAGTATCCAGAATCAGGATAAACATGTCATTGCGCAAACAACAGAAGATGCGAAAGCAAAAAATCTGATACTGAAGTATCAGGACGTTACACCTCACTATGGTATCGCCTGGAAGAATGAGCTGTTTCAGATCCGCGAAGTCCGAAACAGTGAACTGGATATTTACTTCAAGGATCTTGTTCATAACCATGTAGATAAAATATTCCAGGGAGATCAGAAAGGAAGTTATTCGAATGTTTTTATTAGGCCGGTTGAGCTGTTACCACATAGCGATAAAACCGAGTACGCTCTGATCAGTACGGGCACCGCAGATGCGGTCAGAAATCAGCTGGAGCGGTTTGCTGCCGGCGAGGCCGTGCCTGCTGAGAATGTCGCCTCTGATCAAAATAAAATTTATGAAGAGGGTGAGCAGTACGCTTTCAGTCAAAAAATGCTGCAGGCAACGATACTCTCGAACGTTGTTTATCCTGTGTACACACAAGACAGTTATATCAGAAATTTTACACCCGGCAAATGGTGGAATAGCCTTTATACGTGGGATTCCGGCTTCATTGCATTGGGCATGAACCAGATCAATAAAAGTTTGGCAACAGAATGTGTTAATGCATACACGACGCCGGAAGAAAGCCAGTCTGCTTTTATTCACCATGGTTCGCCGCTGCCCGTGCAGGCATACGCATTTTTCGATCTGTACAACGGCTCCAATTCCATGGAAGGGATCCGTCACTTTTATCCCCGGTTAAAACGTCAGTATTTGTTTATTTCAGGTAAATATCCTGGCTCAACTTTCGGGACATTACAGTCAGGGTTACTCAAATCCTGGGACTACTTCTACAATTCAGCTGGTTGGGATGACTATCCTCCGCAAGTGGGTGTACATGTGCAGAAGCTGGAAGATCAAATCGCACCTGTTTCCAATACAGCGCACGCAATCAGGGTGGCTAAGATGCTGAGAATGATGGCCGTGAAATTAGGAGAGAAAGAAGATGTTAAAGCGTACGATCAGCAAATCAACACCTTGTCCCGTGCTTTGCAGCAGCATTCCTGGGATCCCGAATCGGGTTATTTCGGATACGTCAAACATGATCCGAAAGGAAATGCCAATGGCATATTCAGATTTGGTGACCAGAACGTAAACTACAATATGGGACTTGATGGCGTATCGCCGTTAATCGCCGGGATCTGTTCAGAGGAGCAAGTGAATATTCTAACTGAGCGGCTGTTTTCGGCTAGTCATCTTTGGACAGCGAGCGGCATCTCGGCAGTCGATCAATCTGCTCCATATTATAAAACTGACGGATACTGGAACGGCTCGGTATGGATGCCGCATCAGTGGTTCATCTGGAAAACCCTGCTTGATTTAGGAAAGCCCAAACTTGCTTTTCAGTTGGCTCAAAAGGCACTTGATGTATGGAAAACGGAGACGGATGCTTCTTACTACACCTTTGAACATTTCCTGGCTAAGTCAGGCAGAGGTGCGGGATGGCACCAGTTTTCGGGATTGTCCTCGCCGGTACTTTGCTGGTTTGCTTCCTATTATAAAGTGGGCACAGTCACCACAGGATTTGAAACCTGGATTGACAAGCAAGCGTTTAACCAGCATCACACGGCATTTTCCGCGGATCTGATGTTTGATACTACTACAAAATCCCACCAAAGATCCATACTTGTAGCAATGAATCCCGACAAAACTTATGAAGTATTTTTCAATAGAAAAAAGTTGATATTTTCTGTGCTCAACAAGGGATTGTTGCAGATCAGACTACCCAACACAAACGCTTCTGGCAAGCTCGAAGTAAGACCGATTTAACCAGAATGTGACGTAACCGCGCGGAAGGCAGAACGGTTACGTCACATTGTCCGTCCCATCAAGGGATCCGTGTAGCTCGACTTACCGGTTTCTATTCTGCCGGCATAGCGGTAGGATGCAGAAAGAGGCCCTTTGCTGACCTGAACGGTAAAGTCGTACCACCCAAAGCTTTTTGACAGATCCAGCCCAACAGGTCTGCTTTTTCCTTTCAGGCTAATCGTTTCGTTTTGATAGCCGTAGCCATGATGGATAATGGCGCAGCTCACTCCCTTTGGGTCGGGACAGTTTACCGTAATGAGAACACCGGGCTTGGTATGGCGGTTGATTCTTTGATGGTCATGTACAACGGACACCTCAAAGTTATTCCATTCTGCTGCACCATTAAACTCCCTAAAAAAACCATTTGGACCCTGAACTACCAAATGATATTGATCATGATCAAAGTCCTCGATAGTCCATACGTCCTGTTGCCTGTCGCCCACCGTTATTGCATAATTACGGGGTGCATTATCTACGCCTGATTTTACCCGATATGTGTATACAATAAAGGGAGAAGCAGCGGTTTGCGGACCGAAAAGTTTATCAGAAACATGAAAATTCATCTCGAATTGCTTGTCATCCCGTAGTCTTCCATTTACTTCGGGCGAATAGGGCAAAGCAGAAGAAGGACGCACACCCGGCTCCTGGCGCGGCATTTGAGCAATCGGCGTATTGCTGTTGATGTCCTTCATTTCAGCCTCCGAGAGTGCGCGGAAATTAGCAGGTTCATTTTTAAACTTGGCCTTATGTATTTTTTCAATCAAAGGAATCTTCTCTAAAAATGGCAGGGGTGCCTCTTTTTTCGCCTCATAGGGCCTGAATACGGATGTTAAATCGCCGCAGATGGCGCGCCGCCATGCACTGATATTGCTTTCGTAAGTTTTTTTTCCAAATTTATTATCAACGAATTTTTCCAGAAACTGTAAGGACGAGGTATGATCAAACACTTCTGAATTCACCCATCCTCCGCGTGTCCATGGAGAAGCAATGATCATAGGCACTCGATAGCCCAATCCAATGGGAGCAATACGTCCTTTCTCCCGGTTACTCTGCTGGTCCAGACTCGTCACATATTCCGCCTGGGCATCCAGGGATGCGGACAATTTCCCCCTGTTCTTTTCATGTGGATGTGGCGGAACATAAGGAGGGATATGATCAAAATACCCGTCATTTTCATCGTAAGTCAATACAAAGATGGTCTTCTTCCATATCTTAGGGTTTTCGGTCAGGATATTGATCACCTCGCTCATGAACCAGGCGCCGTACCAGGGATGGCCCGGGTGATCGGAGAACTTACCGGCAGGAACCAGCCATGATACAAGCGGCAGGTTTCCGTTTTTTACATCGTCTCTGAACTGATGCAGAACATCGCCTTTGGGAATTTCCAGTTCCCGCTGCTGTCCTCCATCCTGGTAGGTTAATGTTTGCATATCCCGGTAATACGGGTCTGCTTTATTGGTCGTAAAGGCCCGGTCGTGAAGGGATTTTTGCTCAGATGTAAGGAATTTGTACTTCTCCTTTTGATATGCATCAACATTAAACTGACCGAAGTTTTCAAGCGTATTGTCCCCAAAATTATCTAACCAGGTTTCTTTCTCAGGAGGCAATCCTTGTTTATACAAATCATTCTGATACACTTTCCAGCTGAGCTGCAACGCTTCCAGGCGTTCGGGAAACGTTTTCCAGTGTGCCAAACTCCATGGTTTTGTATCTTCATTCCATACCCGTGCGAACAGCTTGGGGTCATTCCTGTCCCTCACCGTACCCGACCAGAAATGGACTCTGTTGGGCGTTGTGGAAGAAAGTGCGGAACTGAAATTCTGATCACAAATGGTAAATGCGTCCGCCAGCGCATAGTAGAAGGGAAGGTCCTGGCGGTTGTAATAGCCCAGGGTAAGCGGCATATGCCTGTATTCTTTTTTTGGAGATTTTTTAGATTCCAGCCATTTATCAAAATGCCCATGGTTACGTGCATCCGTTTGATCCGGCCAGCTATGCGGAAGATCGCTCATCCAGGTAGCTTTGGTATTATTAATGTCCAAATGAAAAGGCCTATAGGTTTCGCCCTTTTCATTGGTTTGCAGCCATACCTTATTGGCGTTTGGCAGAGAAATGCTTCTGGGATCATTGAACCCGCGTACTCCCTGGAGAGAACCGAACATATGGTCAAAAGACCTGTTTTCCTGCATCAAAAAAACAACATGCTCTGCATCGGAAAAGGAACTTCCATCCGCCGGCTCGATCTGCATTGCTTTCAATATACTGGCATGCAGCAATTCTGTTAAAGCCACGCCCCCGGTTAGAAGCATGGCTTTTTTTAGAAATTCTCTTCTATTATCCATTTCCTGATTGATTCCTTTTGCTTTACCTGCTTAGGTATGGTCCGTGCACCGCTTTGATGGTAAAACTTTCCGAAGAATCGTCTAATATATAAATGTCATACTGTCCGCCGCCCGGGTGAACCCGCACAACAACATGGCCCTGTCTGCTTTTTATAGGGCTGATCCGTCTTTCGCTAATCACAGCCAGGGTTTCCTTCATGAGATTGGTTGTGAATATGTCTCTTTCACCAGGATAGACTTTGCTGTTTTCCAACATGCGCAGAAATGTACTGTTGTTTGGATGGCTTGCCGTCCAAGCCTGTATGACAATGACCCTGGGACGAACTGCCATCAGAAAGTTTTCGCCCATGGCGTCGTAAGTAGCATGGTGGTTTGCTTCGCATACCTCAACCGGACCTGTGACGACACCCACCGGCGTTTCGATATTCTGCCATGCGCCAACCGGAGCACTGGAGTTAACAAGATCACCGCCGTTGAAATAATCAAAATTCCCGTAAGAGATACGGATTGCGGCGCTGCATTGATTTTCGGTCGGATATTCCTCTTTGGAAAGCCTCTCCAAAGGCGGGAAATGATTACGGACCTTATCTCCCGTACCCGTCCATACCTGCCCATTTACAGCAATGTTCCTGATCTCGAATTCGGGATATTGATCCGCTTGCTTAAGTAACCTGAATTGTTTACTGGACCCTGCCTTAAACTGTTCAGCCTTCGCACCACCGGCAATCTGGCTTTTTATAAACTGAATGTGGTTCTGTATATTCTTGTCGCCAGTCATGGGCCGCGGCCAGTTATAATCCGGCCAGCCGCGATCTACAATTTTCCCGAAAGGGATATTGTCACCCACTTCGCTAATTCCCGAGAGCAGGTAATTGCCTTTGGCAGATTTTTTCTTGCCGGGTTCGGCTGAACCCATATGGTCATCGTGTAAATGGCTCGAATGAATATAGTCTATTTTTTTCTCGGGCAGCGGCTGCATCATGCGGAGCACATAGCGCGAAATCCATTCGCCGGGAGTCCTGCTGTCATTCGGGCGTGCATCGGCGTTATGGTGGCCTTTGGCGATCTCTCCGGCGTCTATCATCATCGTTGTTCCATCCGGCAGGATCGCAAATACACATTCTCCCTTGCCGGTGTTGATATGATGAATATCCATGTAGCCGGCCGTCCAGTTGGGCCAGGCATCGCCAACTTTACCCTGGGCAAAAGTGATTGTCTGCAAACAAACCAGCAATGCTGTCAAAAATGAATTTTTTAACCCCATATTTAGAATAACCCTCAGCCCGCTATCTGCTTTCATATTTCCCATGAATGGATTTGATGATAAAGTTTTCCGACGTGTCATCCAATACGTACACTTCATAACTATCGCCGCCCGGATGTACCCGGATGACCGTATGTCCCTGCGTACTTTTCAGCTGACGCACTAAGGTTGAACCGAGAACCGTCTTGTTGACGTCAAAGAGATGAGAAGTAAAGATGTCCCGCTCGCCAGGATAAATATTCTTCGCCAGCATAGCTTTAAGCGCGATGGCATCGGGGTGGCTGAGGGCAAAACCCTGGATGACAAAAACCCGGGGAGCTACCGCCCGTACAAACTCAGCACTCATGGCATCTTTTGCATGATGGTTCGCTTCGCATACATCCACAGGCCCGGCAGCCAGGCCCACCGGCATCTCAATGTGTTTCCAGGTGCCAGGAGTGTGAGTGCGGATGAGATCACCGCCGTTGAAATAATCAAACTTCCCGTACGATATCCGGATCGCGGCGCTGCATGCGTTTTCTTCCGGATAATCGTCTTCGGGTAGTTTGTCAAGAGGAGGGAAGTGATGACGGGTATTGTTGTGTGTGCCGGTCCAAACCTGTCCGTTGGCGGCAATGTTCCTGATTTCAAACCCTGGAAATTTACCCGCCTGCCGTACAAGCTTAAACTGCTGATTGGAGCCTACCTGAAACTGTTCAGCTTTTGCCCCGTTAGCAACATGCCAATTCACAAAGCGAATGTAGTTTTGCATATCCTGGTCATCAGTCATTGAACGAGGATAGTTGTAATCAGGCCAGTTGCGGTCTATTATTTTCCCAAAAGGGATCAGCGTGCCTACTTCGGTAACACCCGTGAGGATATAGTCTCCTTTCTTGGATTTTCTATTGCTGAGCTTCACATTCCCCATATGGTCATCATGAAAATGTGTCAGCATAATGTAGTCTAATTTCTTCTCGGGCAGCGGTCGCATCATGCGGAGCATGTAACGGGATATCCACTCTCCGGTACTTCTGCTGCCGTCAGGTTTGAAGTTACGTTTGTCAGTGCCCGTTTCGCCTGCGTCTATCATCATCGTGGTGCCGTCGGGCAGGATGGCAAATACACATTCCCCTCTGCCTGTACTGATGTGATGAATGTCCATATAATCGGCCGACCAGTCCGGAAATATGTCGCCTGGTTTAACCTGTGCATTGGTGGCCGTAGCAAAACAAATCAACCATGAGAGAAATGATAATTGTCGCAATTTCATATCTGACAAGTTCTAATATCTAAGGCTTACTGTCCAGTTTTTACTCTTCGCAAGGCTGCGGTCGCAATCCCTTTCGCCCGGGTTGCCGCCGATGAATAATTTTGCAGGACTAGCGCTTTTGTGCAAGCTCGCAAACAAAGCATTCATGGTCTCGGTTGTGAATTGATTATCGGTACAAACCAACCACGTGAGTGCAGTATTTTTGCTGAAATCCAAAGTCATCAACCGGTTTTCGTAGCAATCCAGCCGTCTCAGTGCAGTGGTCTTGCTCAGGTCCAAACTCCTCAAATCGTTCTGATAACAATTCAGCCAGGTGAGCGCAGTGTTTTTGCTTACATCAAGGTTCATTAACCGGTTGCGATAGCAATACAATTCGGCGAGCAAGGTGTTTTTGTTTACGTCCAGGTTCGTTAGCTGATTACCATTGCACCACAATGTTTTAAGCGCAGTATTGTGACTTATGTTCAATTGCATTAACCGGTTATCACTGCAATCCAGCGATGTCAGCTCTGCATTCTTGCTGACGTCCAAATACGTCAGGCCAGCGCCTTTGCAGATCAATGTTGTGATATTGTCTCCATTAATAGAGATCGCGCGGGTCGATGCGGCTGGATAGGTATGGTCAATTTGCGATACTGATTCTTTAAGTGTCAGAACTTCTTTCTTCGAACCATCGCCCCAATCAATCGTGGCTGATCCAGGTCCTGATAATTGAATATTTACCTTGCGACCTTCCGTGATCATACTGATCTTATCAGCATTCGCTTTCTTTTCGGTAAATGAATCGGGGTAAGTCACAAAGAACATCCGTTCTTTGCTGTGAGTAGGTTTCCATAAATCCAGTTCGCGACTGTTGTCGTATAATTTTAAAATCCAGGAATCGAATTTTCTTTGTCCTTCATGCAATTCAATCACCCTGGCGCCTGACCCAAGGTCTCCGTAAATCTGGCGGCCGCCGGCTTGGCCGAATGCAAGGCAGATATCGTTTATGTTTCCAATGTAATTGTTGTTGTGCTCATGGCCTACAAATACGCCCATTACATCTTTCTTTTCCTGAAAAGCTTTAAACAGATTGGAGTTGATGCTCGACTTGGAATGCAGCTTTTCGTAGTTAATGCCATAAGTGGTGCTTTTTCCAACAACGTCCGCAAATTCCGGAAAAGGGATATGGAAAAACGCCAGTGCCGGAAGCGGCGTCCCGTTATTTTGTTTGGTCAATGCGGCGCTCTGCTCTTTGTACCATTGTACCTGGCTTTCATCCATCCAGTCTTTAACATTCGGCTCTCTCTCCTCGGAATCCAGACCATAAAGCACGGCCGCGGTCTTCTCTGACTTTGAAGCTTGTATAGGCAGCACGTAATTGCCCTTTCCTGCCAATTCTTTGGGTCCGGCGATGGTCAGGTTATAAGGCAAACCTACGATTGTATTCATAGTCTGCTCTTTATCCAGTTCATACTCTGCGTCGTGGTTGCCCAACACGGCTGCCCAGGGTACTTTTGCATCGATCATTACCTGCGCTACTTTCAGCCAGGCTTTCTTTCTGTTATCCGAACCGACCACGTCGCCGGTAAGTACCACCAGATCCGGCTTTTCTCTCTGGATAACCGCCCTCATCATTACCAGCGTACTATCCGACCGATATGCATCATACTGTATATGGATATCGGTAAACTGTACAATTTTGAACCTGGCCCGGGCATTGAATTTCAGTACCGGCTTTTCATCGCCTTTGGCAGATAAGAAGGAAAGGATGGTGAGGCTAATGATAAAAAGTATTCTTTTCATTGGGTTAGGAATAGTTCAGTCCGCTGAGCGGTCAGCGCATGTTTTTTACGGAATTTTAATTGAATGGATAGCGCAACTGAAAAGTCAGTTGCGCTATCCATTGGTTCAGGAATAGGAAACCCGCAGCTTTGACCGCTAAGCGAGTATTTTTAAAGCATTTTTATTGGTAGGATTGATTTTGTTGCTGCTCAATAAGCGGCACGGACCAAAAATAATCTGAGTAAGGTGGATTGATCGGAGAAAAACGAGCAGGATCTCTGTCTCCGATGCCCAGCGGCAGGCGTAAGCCTATCAGATAATAGGTACGGTCGCCGTGTTCGCTTGCCAGTTCCTTGGTACGATCGTTGTGAATATCGTTTGCTGTGATCTTGGACGCTGAAATATCGTCCAATCCTGCACGCTTCCTCACCACATTTAGATCCTGAGCGGCGCCTTGTTTGTCGCCTGCATTAAAGCGAAGTATGGCACGGGTAAGGTAAATTTCAGCCAGTCTGATCATAGGGCGGTTGGAATAACGTCCGCTAGATGAACGGAAATATTTATCTACCCATACTTCCGGCCTTGCTACCTTAGCTGTTGCATTAGGATCACCGCCCGGGGCACCATATTCCTCATAACGCTTATAGAGTTGCATATAACGTTTGTCCTTCTTCGCTTCAGGAATTTCAGCGTAATTGCCCTTCATTCCGTCAGCCATCCATCCGATTTCCTTCAAAGCAGCGTATGCCAGCGTGTAGGTGGAATAGTCTCCTCCCCTGTTGTTGTTGTTATACAGATTTTTCCCATAAATGCCTGGCGTTCTGTCAAAGCGTGTACTTGGGCTCACATAGGCTGTTTCCCAAATAACTTCGTTGGCATTTTGCCCGCCTGTCCGGTTGAACGCGACAATTGGATCTTCTGTAAGATCGTACATCGAACTGGCCAGTACAAAATCACATTCGGTCTTAGCTTTTGCATGTTGACCGGTTATGAAATATACCCTGGACAACATGCTGGAAGCCGCAAATTTGTTTGCTCTCCCTTTCGGCTGGGTTTCTGTCGAAACATAACTTTCAGGCAGTAATTCCTTTGCTTTTTCGAGATCGCTCTGAATCAGCGCCCAGACCTCCGCAACAGTACCCAGATAAGGCTCCTTCAATTCTTCCGGTGTTTTGACGTAGTCGGTGCGCAGGACAAAATGACGGCTAGCATTGGTCCCGTTCGGGTCAAAAGGAGGTGCATATAATCTTGCCAGATACCAATAGGCCACTCCGCGCATAAAATACAACTCACCTTTATAGCGTTTCACGACTTCGCGGTCGGCATTGACCATCCCCTCAAAAGGATCTCTTCCTTCCCTTTCCGCATCGTTCAGCAACTGTAAAGCTGCGTTATTATTGGTGATGATATAATACAGGAACTTGAAAGTCTCCGCTACTTCCTTATCCGAAGGCGCAGTGGCGTATGTACGGTTATAATATTGTGTCGCATAATTATTACCCTGTATAGCTTCGGGCAATAGCCGTACAATATCCGACTGTCCAAACTGAACCAGTGACAGCGATCCCATCGGGTTAAACCAGGGGTCATTTGACAAATGGAGATATCCTTCCCGGACGCCAAGTTCCAGCTCTTTTGTATTCTGCCACGGAAACTGAAAGGGTCTTTCCAGCTCAAAATATTTGTCACATGAGGATAACCCAAACGTCACAAAAAAAATGCAGCAGTTTTTGATAATCTTATTATACATTTTCATGATATACTACATTTCGATAGTTTAGAATTTAGCACTGACACCAACGGAGAAAACCCTTGATTGAGGCATCTCCAGTGCAAATACAACGCTGCTCAGTGAGCCGTCGGTAATATTCACTTCCGGATCATACCCCGAGAACTTTGTGAACGTAAGCAAATTGGTTCCGCTCAGATATAGGTAGAGGCTCTTTATTCGGCTTGCGTCGGTTAATTTTACAGGGATGTTATAACCCAGTTGAAGGTTTTTAAGCCGCAGGTAATCACCCTTTTCAAGGTACAGGGAATTTGGCGTGATATTTTCGCTTCCATATTGCACCTGGACATTAGAAGGGTTGCCATTGCTGTCAAAATAATAACTATTACCATACGTCGTCATTGGATATTTTGCATTGTCTCCGGGACTTCTCCACGTATCGGTAAGTATGTCTTGTGAAAGCGTCAACAAGCCAGTATTCGGTGTCATCAAACTTTGTCTCAACCGGTTATAGATGTAATGACCTGCCGCGAAATTCCAGAACATACTCACATTAAAAGCTTTATAGGTTACGTTTGTATTAACCCCGCCAGTGATTTTCGGAATTGATGTTTTCCCGTGGAGAATCATTCTGTTGGCAGTCTGGTTAGTGGTGGTAGCTGGTATTATTTTGCCAGTACGACGGGTAGATCCGTCTTCCAGCCTTTCGATTTGATAAATCAAAGGAATACCCTTTTCAGCGTCCACGCCTGCATAGTCAGCCATATACCAGTTAGCAAGCGGCAACCCTTTTTTGATAATTTCACGGACAGTTTCTGACGGTAGAATACCATTTCCTGTGTTATCCAATTCCGGTGTAAGTGCTAATACTTTATTCCGGTTGGTAGCGAAATTCCCACCAACTCTCCATTTAAAATCCTTTTTGGAAATAAGCACACCGTCAATATCGAATTCAAGTCCATAACTTTTCATGTCTCCGATATTCTGCCAGATCGAATTGCTTTGCTGTATACCTGCCGACAACGGAACAGCCGCTTTAAGCAACATGTCTGCAACATTTTTGTTGTACCAAGCTACCGACCCGTTGATCCTGTTTTGGAACAGTCCAAAGTCGATACCAAAGTCAATCGTGCTTGTTGTTTCCCATTTAACATTCCGGTTGCCTATGTTGGTAAGCATTTTAGAGTTGGTCATTTGCAGGGTGCCGTCGCCGGAGCGGTTACTCCAAATATCTCCTGTGATGCCCGTAGGAATGTTGGTATTTCCCGTTTGTCCGTAGCTACCTCTAAATTTCAAAAGGTTAATGGCGTCAATGCTGAAAAACTTTTCCTCAGAAACTACCCAGCCCAGAGACCCTGACAGGAAATTCGCCCACCTGTTTTTGTTAATAAATTTCGAAATCCCGTCGCGTCGCACACTTAATCCTGCGTAATACTTCTCCTTGAAATTGTAATTAGCTCTCCCAAACAATCCCATCAGATACATTTCGTTACCCAGGCCGCTGCTACCTGTGAGAGAGGCGGGCGTACCAATTTCATGATACACCCCAATCAACCCTACTCCTGTCAGCGTTGTACCGTGGGCTTTCGCACGCGTGCCTTCAACACCAGCCACCACATTAATGTTGTGATCACGGAAAGAAGCATCGTAATTAAGATACGTATTGTAATTCAGTGTTGAGGAGTTCGTTTTGTTTTCCTGCGCACGGCTGCCCAAAATGCGGACTTTTTCACTGATCCATGATGTTGCCTGGCTATTGATGTAATTCATTCCCAGTTCACCGTGTAAGACAAGACCATTGACGGGAAGTTTTAGATCGGCGGTAAGACCTGTGAGCAGGTTCAACGCTTTTAGGTTATTTTCCGAATGAATCCGGTCCATACTCGCAAGCGGATTGACCATTGACTGGGGGTTCCAGTATCCGTTGACACCTTCGGGGTCGTAAACTCTGTACCATGGAAGCGCATTGGAGTTCACCTGTCCCCAGCCGCCAGCACCTTGCTTGCCATCACCTGAGCTTATCCGGTTATTGTCCGTATAAGATGCCAGCATTCTGTATCCCAGGGATAATGAGTTAAGTAAGCTGTGTTTGATGTTAAAATTGCTGGAAATGGTTTGCATATCCCCGAATTTGAGATTGCTATTGTCCTTCCTGTAATTCAGCGACAGATACGAGTTTGTTTTCTCCGAACCACTGCTTGTTGATATCCGCACATCCGAGTAGCTACCCATGCGACTGATTTGATCAGCCCATCTGGTGTTTGTGTTCATGGCTTCCTCTCTTGTCATAGAAGTCTGGTATGTATCCAACTGCCCAAGGCTTTGGACAGGTTCGTACGTACCTGATAGGCGACTGTTGGTCCTCACCAGATCCATGATCTCTACGAACTCCTTCCCAGATGCGATACCAACATCTGTTTTCGTCCAATTGCTAACGCCACTACGGATATCCACATCAAAAGTGGTTTTCCCTTTCTTCCCGCTTTTTGTAGTAACAATAATCACTCCATTGGAACCACGCGAACCATAAATAGAAGTGGCCGCTGCATCTTTTAGTACCTGCATTGATTCAATGTCTGCCGGATTAATCATCGAAAGGATATTCTGATTGGCCGCTCCGTTAAAATCTGAACCGATTGAACCTGTTACAATGGGTATCCCATCGACAATCCAAAGCGGGTCTGTGTTCGACGAGATGGAATTAACACCACGAACTTTCACCTGTACGGGTGCTCCAGGCACACCGGAAGATGTCACCATTACACCTGAGGCCATTCCCTGCAGCGCCGCATCCATAGATGTGGGTTTGAGTTTTTGAAGGTCCTCCGATTTGAGCGTAGCTACCGAACCCAGGATATCCCTCTTTTTCATGGTACCATACCCCACGACAACCACGTCGTCAAACGATCTGGATGACGGCTTAAGGGAGATATTAAGCTGGCTGTTAGAGCCTGTCTCTACTTCCTGGCTATCGTAACCCACGAATGAAAACACAAGTATTGCATTCGTATTGGATAAATCCATCGAGTATTTTCCCTCTATGTCGGTTATGGTACCGGACTGTGTTCCCTTCACCCGGATAGTGACCCCAGGCATTGCATCCCCTTTTTCGTCTGTCACTTTTCCCGATACTTTCGTTTCACGGGACAAAGCATTACTTGCTTCCTCGTGACTAAATGGGGAAGCTTCCGACAGCTTATTTTTCTTCGTCAGGATAATATACTTTCCGGAGACCTCATAGGTCAGGCCCAATGGAGATAAAAGCTTTTCCAGTACCAGGGCAAGTGGGTCCTGGTTGGCAATCAAGGTTGTCTCTACATTTTTAGGTATAATGGCTGGTTCGTAGCTAAATTTTACTTTCGCCGATTTTTCAATGATTGACAGAGCAGTACGAATGTCCCTGTTCTGTACCTCAAAGGAAACAGGACGGGTTAACAACTCTTGACCTAGACCATCTTTAGCCATACCCATTCCAAAAGTCAGCAGGATCAGAATAATCTGTCGGCCTGAGAATTTGAGCATGGCAGATAAGACTTTAAAAGGTAAATATTCTTGTTGCATACAGAATGACGCGTTTTGAATGTTTTGGATATATATATAGGCAAAACCTATCTTCCCTCCCCTGCGGAAGTTCTGAAAGACAATCTGGCAATCAGCCATGTTTCACTATGCCTGATTGCTGTTGAATATGTTTATATCATAAACTGGAGGGTTAGGTTAGGAATAGGTTTAGGAATAAATTCAGGTTTTTTTTCTATAATCACTTTAGCGTCGACAATTTGATAGCTCATGCCAATTGTATTACATATCACATCCAGCTTTTCGTACATACTTTCGTTATCCAAGCTGACCCGCAGGGTCCGGCCTGCCATTACATCCGGATCATAGATAATTTCAATTCCATAGGCTGTTTGTAACGCATCAAATACCTGATTTAAAGGCGTGTCGTTGAAGTCGAATTGTATATTCTTTTTAGCGGGCAGAATGATGGGGTACTCCACTAATGTTTTGTGGAACTGCTGACCACTTCTGGAGAATTCTGCCTGTAGGTTGGCAGTCAGGATCACACCACGGGGCGTTTTGCTTTGCTCAAGTTCTTTCCGGGTAAAAACAGATACTTTACCTGTTGTTACGGAAACGACTACGTCTGGGTTGGCCTGAAACGCCTGTATACGGAAACTTGTCCCTATAACCTTTGTAACAGTCTCATTTGCATAGATCAAAAAGGGGTGATCCGCATCCTTGAAGACTTCAAAAAATGCCTCGCCTTCAAGTTGGACAATACGCTCTTTTGATCCAAATTTCTTCGGGTAGATGAGCCGGCTGTTTCTAGCCAGGCTTACAGCACTTCCGTCCGCTAAATATATTTTGAGAGTATTATTCGTTCTGTTAACCTCCGCAACCAATTGATGTTCTCCCTGTGCAACTAATGCCTGCGGAAGGCCGTCAATAGCACCGTCAGTCCTTACTAGCTTATACCAGCCCAGCATGGCTGCGATAATAAGCAGAATTGAAGCGGCAATTTGCCATCTGGACAGCCTTGTCCAAAAGGTAACCTGCTTGGGCCTGATCCTCTGCTGAACATTATCCCAAATCTCCTGCATTAAATCAGCGTAAGGCTCCCCAGGGATTTCATCTGTCCTTAATTTTTGAACCAACCTTCTGGCTGCAAGTATTTTATTGGTTTGATATGGATGCGCGGCAATGTATTCTTCCCAAAATCCTGAGGATCCGGAATGCTCCTCGAAAACCCATTTTTGAAAGGATTCGTCAAAAGCAAAATCTTCAATTTCGTATTTTGAATAGTCTTTGGACATAGACGCCATATCGGTATATATCCAAGTGCAGAAATTGGATGTTTTTAATCCATTCTTTATGACCTTTTTTCAAAGTTTCCCGAAAAAGGCGATTAGTAGCGGCGAAAAGCTTGAAAGATGCATGATTTGACGCAGGGATTTCAATGCCGTATAAATGAACTTACAGGCGGATTGGTAGTTTACGCCCATGACCTGAGCAACCTGCTCGTTACTCATATCGTGAAAATAACGGAGCTGTACCGCTTCACGCTGGCGCTTTGGCAAAAGATTGATTGCAGTGTCTAGTTTCTTATAATTCAATATGCTGGACTCTTCTTGCAACATCTGTAGCTCAAAGTTGTCCTCCTGGACCTTCCAATGGATTGTGTCCAGCGTATCCTCCCCGCTGTCTTCCAGATGCCTGATGATTTTGTAACGAAGTGCCTTTAATAAATAAAACTGGATTGAACTGACGTTCGCCAGGTTCCCCTTCGTTTCCCATAACTCAACGTAAAGATCTTGTATACAGTCCTTTACGACATCCTTATCTCCGGCTACTTTAATCCCGTAAGCGATGAGCTTTCTAAAATGCCGCTGATAGATATGTGCGAACGCCGTTCGGTCCCCTCCTTTAAATGCCGACCATAAATCCTGATCGGAGACTGAATCATCATCGTCGGAAGTGTATGGCTTCATTTTGTTAGGTTTCTGCTTTCCATATTCCAGAAGTATAGACTTTTATGTTTTCTCTAAGCAATCGTTTTACTATCGCACATCGCTACGCTCATTCATTTACAGGTAAGTTGCTACCAGCTGTTGGATGTATGATCATTCCGTTAGACGGACCACCTGTCGGTAATTGCGTAGGTTGACCTATATCGTTGTCTTTCAGGCTGACGCCAGTTGTCTGTAACCTGAATGCTTCCCGGACAAGATACATAATCTTGTCTACTGCCAGAGCAGCTGAAAGCCCATTTTGACGGATATTGGAAATGCAATTACGTCTTTCGTCGGTCAAACCTGGCGATGGTGCGTAGGTAATGTAGGCGCCCATACTGTCAAAAGAGCTTAGTCCCGGCCGCTCTCCAATAAAAATAATGCTCAGTTTCGCTTTGAGTAAACTACCGATCTCGTCTGCAATTGCCACGCGCGCGTGTTCAACCAGCGAAATAGCCGAAAGGGAAAAGTTCATGCTTTTAGCTGTCTGCACCAGTAAATTCACAACCGGCCAGGCATTTTCATTAATTGCAGAGGCAGATAAACCGTCAGCAAGAATGATGCACAAATCGCAGGGTTGCGCCAGCAGCTGGTGAAGTTTTCTTACAGAATCATCTGCAAGTCTTCTGCCAAGATCAGGCCTCTGCAGATAAATGTCGCGATTGGCCGCCTGGCTGTGCAGGGCGGCCACCGGCTGGTGTATTTCTTTAAGCAAATCAATCAATTTGCTCTGATCCAAAGAGGAGTAAACCGCGTCTTTGGCGTGGGCGTGGGCAAGTTTAAAAGCCATGGATGCGGCCACGGGAATCGATACGCCAGTTTTGCCCAGGGCAATACGGGCATCGGTGTAGGCTTTAAGCGACTGCCACTCGTCGGGCTCTATATTTGTTTTTAGGATTTTGTTCATACTTCAAATAGTACTGCATAAAGCTTTTTTTCGTTGCCGGTGAAAAGCCGTCTGCTGTCTGCATCCATAATTCCCTGTTGCAGCAGCCAGCTTTCAAATTCCGGCGCCGGTCTGAGGCCGAGTACCCGCCGCAAGTAAAGTGCATCGTGAAAGGATGTAGACTGATAGTTGAGCATGATGTCGTCTGCTCCGGGAACACCCATAATGAAGTTAATGCCGGATACGCCCAGCATCGTCAACAAGGTATCCATGTCGTCCTGATCGGCCTGGGCGTGATTGGTATAACAAATGTCCATTCCCATTGGCAGTCCCATCAGCTTTCCGCAAAAGTGGTCTTCCAGGCCGGCCCGAATGATTTGCTTTCCGTCAAAGAGGTATTCCGGGCCAATAAAACCAACCACCGAATTGTGTAAAAATGGCTTGAACTGCCGTGCAACTGCATAAGAGCGAACCTCACAGGTTTGCTGATCCAGGCCCACGTGCGCATTGGAAGACAAAGCACTTCCCTGGCCGCTTTCGAAATACATGACATTATTGCCAATCGTTCCGCGGTTTAACGAAAGACCTGCTTCATAACCTTCCTGCAAAATGGCCAGGTTGACGCCAAAGCTGGCATTTGCTTTTTCTGTCCCGGCAATAGACTGAAATACCAGATCAACGGGAACATTTTGTGCGATGAGCTCTATGGTGGTGGTAATATGGCTTAGGATGCAGCTCTGTGTGGGGATTTCAAAGCGCTCTCTGAGGTCGTTGATCAGATAAAGTAATTTTGCGGTCGCTGAGGGACTGTCTGTGGCCGGATTGATGCCAATTACTGCATCCCCACTCCCATACAGCAGACCATCGAGTACGCTTGCGGCAATGCCGCGCACATCATCGAGGGGGTGATTTGGCTGCAAGCGTACAGACAGATGGCCTTTCAAGCCAACTGTATTGCGAAAACGGGTGACGACCTCGCACTTTTTGGCAACCAAAATCAAATCCTGGTTACGCATCAGCTTAGATACCGCCGCAACCATTTCCGGTGTGAGGCCCATCGTAAGCTGCTGCAAAGCCAGCGTATCTGCCTGATCGCTCAAAAGCCAGTCGCGGAGGTCGCCGACGGTAAAGTGGCTGATGGGCAAAAAGGCATCTCGATCATGCGAATCGATGATCAGTCTGGTAACTTCATCGTTTTCGTAAGGGATAACTGCTTCATTCAAAAAATTTCTTAAAGGCACATCTGAAAGTGCCAGCTGGGCTGCTACACGCTCTTCGTAGGTAACAGCGGCCAGTCCTGCCAGCACATCGCCGGAACGCAGCGGGCTTGCCTTGGCAAGCAATTCCCGCAGGTCATCAAAACGATAGGTAAACTCCCTGATTGTGTATTGATAAGACATGAATTCTGTGTTTTATTCTGCCGCCACAGCAGCCGTAATGATCTTGCGGTGCATACCTGTGGCGTAGAAAACCCCGGAAATGATAGCTAGACCGCAAAAAAATATCAGCCCCAGCCAGGGATAGAAATACATCATTGCCATCAGCGCCACCAGGGCCAGAAGCAAGGCAATGGCTGGGAAATAAGGATAAAAAGGAGCTTTGAAAGGCCTTTCCATTTCAGGGTGGCTGCTTCTCAGTTTGAACAGAGAAAGCATGCTGATTACGTAAACCACGACGGCTCCGATGGTCGAGATGATGACCAGTTTCATAGTATCCAGCAGCAGCAACGCAACGATGCCCAATATAGCCCCGGCTATCAATGCCAGATAAGGAACCTGTTGTTTTCTGCTCACTTTTGAAAGTCCACTGGGCAGATACCCCGCTCGGGCGAGCGCATACATTTGTCTGGAATATGTGATGATGATGCCGTGAAATGAAGCGATCAGACCGAAAAGGCCCACGCTTGCAAACAGCTTTGTCAAGGCGTTTTCACGACCTAAAACCAGTGCAATGGATTCGGGCAATGGATAGTCCAGGTTGTCCAGATTTTCCCAGTGCGCAATTCCACCTACGCTGATCATCACCGCGAGTGCCAGGACGGTCAGCGTTAACAGCGCAGAAATATATCCTTTGGCAATTGCCTTTTTTTCGTCCTTCACTTCTTCTGCCACCATCGCCACGCCTTCCAGACAAACATAAAGCCAGATGGCAAATGGCATGGCTGCAAAAACGCCTCCCCACCCGAAAGGCATCGGATTGTGCATGAAGGTTTCAAGCTTGAAGTGGGGAGCGACAACACCGATAAACAAGATAAGCTCACCAATGGCCAGCAGTGTCATGATCAATGAAAACCAGGCAGCTTCTTTTATTCCAAGTAAATTAATCAGGGTAAAAAGTATGAAAGAAATGATAGAAGCCAGCAGCACGGCAACAGAAGGGTACAGGAAGTGCACGTAACTTCCCAGCGCCAGGGCAATAGCAGGTGTGGCGAACAAAAATTCGATTAATGTGGCATAACCTGCTACCAGCGCGCCTGGCGGGCCAAAAGCTTTTAGGGCATACGCGAACGGCCCGCCCGCATTGGGAATGGCAGTGGTGAGCTCTGTAAAGCTGAAAATGAATGTAAAATACAGCAGTGTAATGACCAGCGTAGCAATCAAAAGACCGATTGTTCCTGAAACGCCCCAGCCGTAGTTCCAGCCAAAATATTCTCCCGAGATGACGAGTCCAACGCCTATCGCCCACAAATGAATGGGCTTTAATGCTTTTTTAAGCGTAACCTGCTCGTTTTCCATCGACGATTAATTTTAAAGAACTTATAACAGGGTAAATTAACAACGGATCTGATGACCCTGAATGCTCCTCGAAAACCCGTTTTTGAAAGGGTTCGTCAAAGGCAAATCTGCAATTCGTATTTTGTATAGTTTTTTGGACATAGACGCCACATCGGTATATATCCAAGTGCAGAAATTGGATGCTTTTAATCCATTTTTTATGACTTTTTTTCAAAGTTTCTCGAAAACGCAGATCAGCACCTGAGAGAAGTTTGAAAGATGCATGATTACGCGCAGAGATTTCAGTACTGTATAAATGAACTTACAGGCGAACTGGTAGTTACGGCAAACGTGACCTTCCCCCCGCAAAGTAAGTCTCCGGAAACGGGAAGACGAAAATAAGGGTGGAAAAATTGCTTTTTGAGTGCTACCTCGTCGTGTAGGTATGAATACAAAACACATCACTTAAACACTGAAGACACCAAGTGTCGATGGATCTACGGCTCTATTCCTCAGGTTGTATTTATAGGTCCGAATAAGGTCACTATCCCAGCTGAATATGAAGAAACACCTTTAAAATCGCATCATATGCCTCCGTAATAGGGCCATTGCTTGCTTCATTGATCGACTCGGCGCACATCAGCATAGCGCAGCACCGTCCCGTTGTTATTCCCGTCGCCTTCTGCAAATGGCGTGTCCTGGTATTTTAATGTATAGGATTAGGCGCAAACTTACAGATGGCGGCATCGCTGACTTGGTGGCGAGTGACGCTGCTTCCGGGCGTCTCCCGTTTCGTAGTTGGCCAACATGTCGGATGTCGGATTATTTCTCCCACCCGCAAAACCAATCTTTATCACATTTGTGCCCGAGTTAGGCCGCGCAAAATTGTTGTGAAAACTGCTACCCGTACCAGTTCCGCCTTCCTTAAACTGCACTTCAAAAATGGATTCCTGGTATTGGCATTGGAAACCGGCAATAACGCAGTATAGTCGTCCAGCAATGGGTAAGTACCGGGACTATCACTTCATTGAGCTTGTCTTTCGCTTTGTTGAAATCACCGCTGGTGAGATATACCTTGCCCAAAAGTGCTTTCGCAGCATCTTGTGGCCCTGCCAATGTCGCCGCCGGCATGGCGCCTTTTTAAGGGATTAGTTGTGGAAGTTTGCAAAGAAATCAAACAGATTGTCACTAATTTTATACATCTATCAAAAGTTCTACCAATTAAACTTAATATTAAATTAATTGGTAGTTTTACTGAAATACATCGGCAATTAGGCAACTTTGTCCATTAATGATTACGGCTGTGATGAACGCATGTGAACACGAGCGGCATGATAGCTTTTTCAAATGTTTCTATTTTAGAAAAACCTCGTCTTTTAAAAGCTGGCGTAAATTAAGCTTAGATGCACGTGACTAATCAGGATAAAGATATTTGGGAGTCTTTTCGTAACGGGGATAAAGCAGCTTTTGAACAGCTGCTTTTGCAATACTATCGACCCATGTTCGACTACGGTATTCGCATTCAGAGTGATACGGATCAGTTGCGTGACGATCTTCACGATCTTATGGTCAACTTGTGGGAGCGAAGAGAGCACCTGCGAGCAACGGAGCATCTAAAATTTTATCTTTTTAAGGCATTACGCCACCAGATCCTTAAGGGCAAACGGAAAAAGGGTATTTTCGTTGATAGCGGCAGCCTTAATGAGGATGCTGTTGATGAGAACGATGACATGCTTTTCGGCTTCGAAAAAGAAGAAGCGGATGAGAGACAATCTCATCAGATACGGCGCATGCTTCTTAAACTCTCGAAACGCCAGCAGGAAGTCCTACATCTTAAGTTTTTTGAAGAATTCTCCAATGAACAGATAGCCGAAAGTCTAGGCATTTCCAGAGCCGCAACAGCTAATCTGCTTTACACCTCACTTCAAGCTTTCAAAGTACTGTGGAAAGTGGAATGTTATCCATTACTTCTACTCTTATCTTCCTGGAAATCAGTATCTTGTATCATTTTGTAAAAAAAAACTGTTTTTTTTACATTATTCCAGGGGCTCATTTCCACTATATAGGAAAAGCGACAGAGTCCGCCCGTTATGGAAAAGTATATAAACTATAAACTTGGGGAATTTTTACTGGACGACCAGTTCAGGGAATGGGTTCTCTCCGGCTCGGTACCGGAGGGGACAATATGGGGAGACTTGTTACTACAATACCCTGAAAAAAAGCAATATATAGACGAAGCTATCATTCTGGTCAGAGAATGGAAACGTACCGAATCCTCTTTGAACGATGAGCAGATGTTTCGGGATATACAAAGCATCCTTACCGATATTGACCGGCGTAAAACGGTTCTCCGTCCTATGTGGTACGGCTGGGTAAGGTATGCTGCGGCCGTATTTATTGCATTGGGTGTAGCCTGGTATTTCTATTCAAATCGTGAAACGCATAGGCTCGATCTAGCTACATCGGGCAATTCAACAAATATGATTGAAATAACTAATTCAGGACAAGTGGATAAGGTATTGCATTTGCCCGACAGCAGCGTTATCCGCCTTTCGCCTGGTAGCCGGATTACCTATTCGTCCGGGTTTGTGCATGAGCGTATGCGAGATGTAAACTTGACTGGAGCTGCTTTTTTTGAGGTGAGAAGAAATACTTTGAGGCCTTTCTCCGTCTATGCAGGTGGCTTAACGACCCGGGTACTGGGCACAAGCTTTTTCGTAAAATCCAGTGAAACGGATATTTCAGTCACAGTAAATACAGGTAAGGTTGCGGTGTCGCGATCCGGAGAGGAAGCTGCTCCTTTGATTTTAATGCCTAACCAAAAAGCGATCTATTATATATCTGAACCAAGGCTTATGAAAACGTTATCAGAGGTGCCGGTAATGGTTGAACCAGGTGAACTCAAAACGGGTGGTGCATTTGACGGAGCGAAAGCGGGGGATGTATTTCGTATACTGGAGAAGGCATACGGTATATCTATTTATTTCGATGAGCAAAAGATGGAAGATTGCTATGTGACACTTCCGTTCAGAGAGGAGCCTTTCTACCAAAAGCTGGATATTATCTGTCGTACTATAAATGCCACGTATAGGAGGACAGACGACGGGATAAGGGTTGAAAGCGAGGGATGTCAATAAAGAGAATGTGTATAAATCCTAAACCCAATTCATAAACAATAGACGTAACTGCCTATGACAAAAGCCTTAATCTAACCACCTCCAAACGAAAAATCCAGTGACGGGTCGAGCGCCACCGGACTAATTTCAAACCCATTCTCCTGAAATAGGAGAGCAGGAAATCTATGTTCCTTTCCAGAAACAAAAACAAATTATGAAAAAAAGAATTACCAGATACAAATACATTCATATTATTATGAAAGTAAGTTTACAGGTGTTACTTCTCTTATTTGCGATGGGCATTTCCTATGCTCATCCTGGCTCAGCGCAGGAGCTGCTTAGCAAAAGAGTCACATTCACGGCCAGGAACGAAACACTGAAAGGTGTACTCAATCGCTTGGAACAGAAAACCAAAGTACGGTTTACCTATACTGCGGCGATTGTTCGTGACAAACAAGTCAATGTTCAAGCCGCAGATCTGCCCTTGGAGCAAGTGTTAAAACAGATCCTCGAACCGCTGCGTATACATTACAGCGTTTCCGATGATTTTGTAATTCTTGGCCGTACTAAACAGGTAACTGGTTTGTCTGATCAGTCGCTCACGGAATATAAAGGAATGGAGACGGTCGAACAAAAAGTGAGCGGAGTAGTTACGGACGAAACGGGCGCGCCTCTCCCGGGCGTGAGCATTTTGATTAAGGGCACCCAAATGGGTACAATTACGGATGGTGCGGGACATTATCAGCTTGGAGTTGACGGTGAATCATCTGTGCTTGTTTTTAGCTTTGTTGGATACAGTAGCCAGGAAATACTTGTTGGATCTAAAACGGCTGTTGATATCACACTCAAATTCGATGCAAAGGCACTTGAAGCATTGGTAGTGGTGGGTTACGGTACTCAGAAAAAGACCTCATTGACAGCTGCCGTATCAGCGATGAAAGGGGAAGAAATATCTAAACTTCCGGTTACGAACCTGAGTAACGGATTAGGTGGCAGGCTGTCGGGTGTAATCGTTGGACAAGGATCCGGTGAACCAGGTCGTGATGGGTCAAATATCTATATAAGAGGAATTTCATCTACCGGGAGTAACCAGCCCTTGCTGATCGTGGATGGAATTCCCAGAGATTTTCAGAAACTTGATCCCAATACGATTGAATCTTTAACGGTACTCAAAGATGCTGCGGCAGTAGCGCCTTACGGTGTGGCCGGGGCAAACGGTGTAATACTTATTACCACGAAAAGGGGGAAGTCCGGGGCGCCTTCTTTGACTTATAATGGATATATAGGGTTCCAAAATCCCACAGCCCGTCAGAAGCACGTAACACCTCATGAGTTTGCTTTATTAAAGAATCTGGCTGCACAGAATGACGGACTTCCGATACCATACGATCAGAATGCCCTGCAAAAATTTCAGGATGGTTCAGCGCCGGATGTCTTTCCCGTAGATGATGTATGGAATGAGCTGGCAAGAAAAAACGCGGTGTTGACCAATCACAACATTGAAGTGACCGGCGGGAGCGACAGAGCCCGTTACTACGCCAGTTTTGGTTATCAGCATCAGGCTGGTCTCTGGCCGACCACTGGTGAAAATAAGTACAATTTAGCTCTCAACATTGATGCTGACGTAACCAAGAGTACCAAGCTGTTTTTTAGTTTCAACGGCCGAATGCAGAAAAACTGGTATCCTCCTATTGGTACAGCCCGAATTTTCGAATTGATAGGATATTCTCATCCGGCAAGGGGCGGCCCGTTGGTTTTCAGTAACGGCATGTATGGCAAATTCATCATGGGCAGCATATACAACGATGGATATGCGCGCGAAAACACCACAGCTATGTTTTCACAGTTATCTGTTGAACAAAATGTGTCTCTCATAAAAGGCCTTTCATTAAAAGGTACGGTTGCTTTTGACCCAACACATTCCCATAATAAATCGTGGCTTATGCCTGTCCAATTGGCTACGATCGATACCACCAAAACGCCTCACGTTATCAAGGATGGCGTATTTGGGCAGACGAAATCATCTCTGACCGAAGAGTATATCAGCCGGTACCAGCTAACATTTCAGGGAAGTCTGCATTATGCCAGGTCCTTTGGAAAAAATAATGTAACCGTACTAGGCGTACTGGAAAGCAAAGAGAACAGTATGAATAACCTGGGTGCTGTCAGACGGAATTACGATCTGGATATTGATGAGCTCAATATGGGAAGTTCTAATCAGGCCGATCTTTCCAATAGTGGAGCGTCTAACATGGGGCGTCAGCTGGGACTTGTGTACCGCCTGGCCTATAATTATGGAGACCGTTACCTTTTTGAGGCGAGTGGCAGATATGATGGAAGCTATTATTTCGCTTCTGATAAAAGGTTTGGCTTTTTTCCAGCATTTTCGGTAGGATGGAGGGTTTCCGAGGAATCATTCATGAAGAGCGTGCGCTGGATTGACAACCTCAAAATAAGGGGATCATACGGAGAAGTAGGGGCATTAGCAGGTAGTGATTATCAATATCTTACGCTCTATGGCGTCTCCAGCCCCGCTTATGTCATTGGAGGAAGTGCAGTTCAGGGTTTATCTGAAAGCGCAGAAGCGAACCGAAATATTACGTGGGAACGGGCCAGGAAAACAGATATTGGCCTGGAAGCAACCTTGTGGAATGGTTTGTTAAATATAGAGGCGGATTACTTTTTCGAAAAACGGGCAAATATGCTTGTACGTCCTGATGTAATCGTTCCTGACGAATACGGAATCGGGTTAAGCCAGGTCAACGACGGGATTATGAGCAATCGGGGTTTTGAGTTTGCCCTCTCATCCAGACATAAATTTGCGAATGATTTAAGTGTTTCACTGGGTGCAAATTTTACTTTTGCCAAAAATAAATTACTGCAGGTATTTGAAACAGCGGTGACTTATGATAATCCAAACCGGAGAAGAACAGGGCGTCCGTTAAATACACAGTATGGTTTAAAATCGTTGGGGTTCTTCAAAGCGGAGAATTTTGATGAATCAGGAAATCTGATTCAAGGTATTGCCGTACAACCCTGGGGCCGTGTTCAGCCGGGTGATATCCGATACGCTGATCTTAACAACGATGGCAAGATAAACAACGATGACGAAACAGTGATCGGAAAAACGGCCGTCCCCGTTGTTCTTTTTGGGATATCTCCTTCTGTCAGTTACAAAAACTTTAATGTTGACTTATTGCTCCAGGGGACTGGTAACCGGGATTTTTATATGGAAGGAGAAGGAGCATGGCTGTTTTTTAATGGAATGGGTGCTTTCACCGACAACCTCGATTACTGGACTCCTGAAAATATAAACGCTGCAAACCCGCGCGTGACTTCGGCTCCCACAACCAATAACACGCAACGGTCTTCTTTCTGGATGAAAGACATGGCCTATCTCAGATTAAAAAATGCTACGATCTCGTACAATGTTCCCTCTCCGGTCACAACTAAAATAGGGGTTCAGAGTATACGTGTTTATGTATCAGGCCAGAATGTCCTGACAAAAAGTAAGATCAAAAGTTTTGACCCTGAGGTGAGTAATAACTTGGGTCGTAACTATCCCCAGCAAAGGGTAATGTCTGTTGGTTTAAATCTCACTTTCTAGAATCAAAAAATCAAATGATAATGACAAAGTCAGAAAAATATAGAAGCTGGCCGGCAAGGCTTGCTTACTTGATGATCATGTTGGCGTTTTCAGCATGCAGCGATTACCTCGAATTAACTCCAACTAACCGGGTTACCGACAATATTGTTTGGAATTCGACCAGCAATGCCGACAAATTCTTGAATAACATCTATGCGGGCTTACCTCGCGAATACAATAATGCGGACCCGGTAGATAATTTTTCGGATGATGCTTTTGCCGGGCCGCCTAATCAGTACAGCAGAACAACGTTTGCACTCGCCAATTACACGTCCAATGATGCTCCGAATTATTGGTCAAGCAGTTATTCAAATATCAGAAAATGCAATCTGTTCATAGATAATATGAAGGAGTCCAAACTATCAACAGATTGGAAAACCCTCAGAACGGCAGAAGTTCGCTTTCTGAGAGCTTACTACTATCATATTTTGTGGATGAACTACGGGGGAGTTCCGATCATTACAGACGTATTGAATCAAAGCGAGCAGGGTGATGCGATATACAGAGCACGCAATACGCACGCTGAAACCTTCAATTTTATTATAGAGGAGCTGGAGTCGATCGTTCAGGACTTGCCGTTAAAATCGGAAGCAGGAAGAGCAACCAGAGGAGCTGCTTTAACGCTGAAAGGATGGTGTGAGTTATTTGAAGCAAGCGCTTTGAACAATCCGGGCAATGATCAGTCCAAATGGAAGTCAGCCGCAGAAACGAATAAGCAGGTGATTGAATCGGGTGTTTACAGCCTGTTCCCGAATTTCCAGAGTATGTTTTATGAGGAAAATAATAACAATGTGGAGGAAATATTTAGCAGACAATATCTTGGAGGGACGGCACTTGGTGGAAGCAGAGAGGGCCTTACCGGACCATTTAATGTAGGTGGAGAGTCGAAATCTTTTGGAGGAGTCCGGCCTACCCATAATATTGTGCAAGAGTTTTTTATGGCAAATGGCTTACCTATAACCGATCCCGCATCAGGTTACGATCCCAATGCACCTTATTTGAACCGGGAAAAAAGGTTTTACTACACCGTAAGCTTCGATGGAGCAGAATGGCTTGGAACCAAGATGGTCTACCGGGTTGGGTCGGGCAGTCTGATCGAATTTAATCGCGGTTCCCCGACTGGGTACGATCTTGTAAAAGGGATGAACCCAAAATATGCAGTACACAATGATCAAAAGTTGAATAGCGCATCTCAGAAGTACTTCAGATATGCAGAAGTTCTGTTGAATTTTGCCGAGGCTCAAAATGAAGTCAGCGGGCCGATAGCTTCTGTTTATGATGCTTTGAACCAAATCAGGAAAAGAGTTGATCTTCCTCCTTTGAAGGCAGGACTGTCGCAAGACGCGATGCGCAAAGCCATACATCAGGAGAGAAGAGTCGAGCTGGCATTTGAGCAAAAGCGTTATCTGGATTTACTACGCTGGAAGACGGCCGAAGTGGTGTTGAATCAAAACTTGCTGGGGATGAAAATTGAGAACGGCGGAAAGGGTACCATAGCAACCGTAGTACCTGTAGCGGGAGGTCAGAGACTTTTTTATCCTGAAAAGAATTATCTGCTGCCCATTCCGCAATCATCTATTGATAAGAATTCTCAGTTGAAGCAGAATCCAAATTATTAATTACTCAACAAGACTCACTTGTGTACTTTTTTTGCACAAGTGAGTCTGTGTCTTTCTACCAATGAAAAGAAGAAAATTTTTAGGGAATTTATCTCTGATTTCTGGCAGTACAACTTTACTTGGAACAGCATACGCAAAACCAGAAGCATCCCAGAATCAGGCGAGTCCATCTCCATCTAAGGTATTAACAGAGATCCGTGTTGCTACACCGAGTGTCGTGAGAGTGAATGAGCCTTTTTGGCTCGGGGTAAGATTACTGACAGACCCTTTCTTTGCCGGATGGGGGCCTAGCTGGCAAAGAAGCAGAGCTACGGTGAACGGGCCATTTAATCAATCTTCCAGAGGGATCCGGTATATGGAAAATGTGTTGCCATTGTGGGAGGGAGAGGTCAGTATAGCAGGAGATGAGGGATTTGAAGGCATCAGTACGTATTCATTTAAAGAAGGGAGCGGGCCTTATGAATCTGATCGTCGCCCGGTCCGGCGTTTGGAAGGGTTACGGTTTTCTAAACCCGGTGTAAAGTACATACGCATTACGGATCCCGTCACAGGAATTACCGGCATTAGTAATGCGATATATGTAGAGGAAGAGAAACCGCAAATGCGCTTGTTTTGGGGGAACACCCATTGTCACAGCATCTTTGGGGATGGTATTAGGATACCGGAGGAGATATATGCTTTTGCCCGGGATGAATCCTTTCTGGATATTTTCTCATTAACCGATCACACAGAGGCCATTACAAATGCGCAGTGGACTTATTTCAAGGAAGTCACCAATGATTTCAATCGGGCAGGCAGGTTTGTTACGTTTATCGGAGGAGAATGGACCAGTCCGAAATTTGGGCACAGGAACTTCCTGTATCCCGGGAACGATGGGCCCATTCTGCGTTGCACGGACCCTGAACAAGATAACCTGGCTAAACTTTTTGCGGTTGCAAGAAGCAAAGGTGCATTGATTATTGCGAACCATACGGCCAGTGCGGGGCATACTACCAATTGGGATAATGGACATGACCCGGAAGTGGAACGCTTGATTGAAGTATATTCAATAGGCGGCATTAATGAAATGAGGTTTGGAATGGGTAATTTATCCAAAAGCAGGGCGAAACAAAAGGAGGTAGTGGGGAGTCACGTCATTGACGGTTTGAAAAGGGGGTTCCGTTTAGGGATGATCGGGACGGGAGATGATCACGATGGCAGGCCGGGCGATGCGCTTCACAGTCTTCAGGAGAAGCCAGAAGATTATAAAACGCTCCTGGGGCCTGGGCTGATGGGGGTATGGGCGGAAGACCTGTCCAGAGAATCTGTTTTTAAAGCTCTATGGAATCGCCGGGTTTTTGGTACCACCAACAACAGAACATATCTAAAGTTCATGATCAATGAAAACCCGATGGGTTCCGAAATGCGCAGCTCAAAAGAGCTGTCAATTTTCGTTGAAGTAGCAGGAAATTTAAAGATTCAGCAGATTGACCTGATCAAGGAAGGCGTATCTGTTCAAACCAGTAAACCTGGAAAAAACGACACGCTATGGAAAACGGTGGAAAAGGCGCCGGGCGCACCAACGTGGTATTACGTGAGAGTTTCGATGGACAATGAACATATTGCCTGGTCTAGCCCCATTTGGATTAGTCCTGAGTGACGCTGAGTTCAGTGCCGTGCTTTATTTGCAGATAATCAACGCTTATATAATTAATGAATTCATTTACTACTTCTAAATTCCTTACCGGATGTCTCCTCTGCTGCCTGCTGGTAGCCATGAGCAGTAACCTGAAAACCAACCCTTCCCACGAAGTACCGCCGGACCAGGCGCTGGCCACATTCCAGCTGGCGGATGGTTTTCAGATCGAAATGATCGCCAGTGAACCGCTGATCGCCGATCCGGTTTCTATGGAAATTGACGAATACGGCCGGATGTACGTGGTGGAAATGCATGGCTATCCCCTCGATAAAAGCGGCTCCGGCAAGATCAAGCTGCTGAACGACACGGATGGTGACGGTAAAATGGATGACAGCAAGGTCTTTGCGGAAGGCCTCATGCTTCCAACGGGCGTGATGAGGTGGAAAAAGGGTATCATCGTAACCGACGCACCAAATGTATTGTATCTCGAAGACACCGATGGAGACGGAAAAGCGGACATTAAAGACACCCTCGTCACCGGCTTTGCTTTATCAAACCCACAGCATAATCTCAACAATCCCATTCTCGGGCTTGACAATTGGATCTACCTCGGTCACGAACCGGCCGTTTCTACGCAAACTTTCAAAAGCGAATTCGGTGACCGGGGTGGCGATGTGTTTTATCCTGGTAAAAAAGACAGCCCACGCCTTCCCGACAATGCACGTGGACGCAGCGTGAGGATGCGGCCGGACAGGACCGGCCTGGAAATACTGTCGGCCAATACACAATTCGGACATTCGTTTGATACCTGGGGCCATTATATGCTTGTTAGCAATGCCAATCACCTGATCCATCAGGTTATATCGGCAGCGTATCTCAACCGGAATCCAAGCCTGCTCGTTTCCAATGCAACCCAATCCATATCGGATCACGGATCAGCCGCAGAAGTTTTCCCAATTACACAAAATCCTCAAAATCAATTGCTGACGGACGTGGGCGTATTTACCTCCGCCTGCGGGACAACCGTGTACCAGGGAGGGCTTTTTCCACCGGCTTTCGATAGCATTGCTTTTGTAGCCGAGCCGGTTAGTAACATTGTTCATGCGGACGTGCTGCGCGATAAAGGCGCCACTTTTACCGGCAGCCGGGTTTATCAGAATAAAGAATTTCTCGCCTCGACGGATGCCTGGTTCAGGCCAGTCAATATGTATACCGGGCCGGATGGTGCGCTGTACGTGGTGGATTATTACAGGCAGATCATCGAGCACCCGGAATGGATGGCAGAGGATGTTGTGAAGTCCGGTGCATTGTATAATGGCATCGACAAAGGCCGAATTTATCGGATCACACCAAAAGGGACGAAACCGTATTCACTGTCAAAAGAACTGAAACCGGCAGAACTGGATAATGCACAATTGCTGAAAAGGCTTGCCGATCCAAACATCTGGTGGCGCCGAAATGCGCAGCGTTTACTCATCGACCGTAAAGCATCCGGTGAAGCAGCAGCATTGGAACAAATGGTGGTATCGGAAAAAAATCCCGTTGGAAGGCTGCACGCGCTCTGGACATTGGAAGGACTTGGACTGCTAAAATCCTCTTTGATAATCAATGCTTTGAAAGACCGGACTGCGGGAGTGCGGGAAAACGCTGTGAAATTATCCGAAGCATTTACCGGTGATGCCGGAATACGGGACGCACTTTATGCTTTGCAGAATGACAGAAACGCCAAAGTCCGCTTTCAGCTGCTTTGTACATTGGGTTCTATTGATACGCCGGAGTCGAGCCAAGCCAGGGAGAAGTTACTGTTCCGTGACATGGAAGATCCGTGGATGCAGATTGCCGCGCTTTCGGCGGCTCCTTCGGCGAAAAGCAATTTGTTGAATGCAGTAATTAACCGTTTTGAGAAAAACAAACCAGCCTATACCTCCCTCGTGGAACGGCTAAGTAATATGACCGGCGCCGGAGGCACATCGGAAGAGATTCGGTCGGCAGTCAAAAAATCATTGCAGCTCGGAAGCGGCACGCATTCCGGCTGGCAGGCTGCGGTATTACAGGGACTTTCTCAGGGATTAAAAAATAATAAGGAAGCAGCAGCGGCACTCAAAGCTGATCAGAACCTTTTGGTCAGTGCGGCGTTGAACAATAGTTCTACCGCAGTTCGTCAGGGCAGCATTCAGTTGCTGCGCATTACCGGCTTGCCTGCGACAACTGCCATTAAAACAGCTGTTGAGAAGTCGGCGAAAACGGCAATGGATAAAAAATCTACCCCTGAAACCAGGATCGCCGCCATTCATTTCCTGGCATTGGATAATCCAAAAACACATACTGAGCTCCTAAAAAGTCTCATTTCGCCCACCGAGCCCACTGCTGTGCAACTTGCCGCACTCCATACCCTCGCCTCCATTCCGGATGTGACGGTGAGTGAGTTTACTGTCTCACAATGGCCGTCGTTCACCCCGGATGTCCGGAATGCTGCTATCAATACTTTTATGGGTAATGAGGCGCGGGTTACACTGTTGCTGGATGCCGTGGAGAAAAAGATCATCGACCCTTCCAGCATCGGCTGGCCACGCAGCGTGGGACTGATGGCGCAGGGAAATGCAGCCCTGAAAAGCCGCTCCCGCGCATTGCTTACCAAAAAAGGCGATGGCCGGCAGGAGATTATCAAAAAATATACACCCGCCTTATCGATGACCGGAAGTGCCGACAAAGGGAAACAGGTTTTTACCAACAACTGCTCGGCCTGTCACCAGATCGGCGGCAAAGATGGAACACCTTATGGCCCCGACCTGGGCACGATCCGGAACCGGCGTCCGGAGTCGATCATGGGCGATATTCTCAACCCAAATCAATCCATCGCAGACGGCTATGATATCTGGTCGGTGGAAATGATATCAGGAGAGACTATCCAGGGGCTGATCGCGACAGAAACACCGTCCGCATTGACAATCCGAAATTATGGCGGACAAGAGACGGTCATCGCCAGGCAGAACATCAAGTCGCTCAAAGCACTCGGAATGTCGGTCATGCCGGCAGGACTCGAAAGTCAGATCACTCCCGAGGATATGGCCGACCTGCTGGTTTTTCTCAAACAAGGTAAGTAACGCGGCTTTTTATACAAATTGAATATTCCTAACCCAACAATCATAATGAATTACAGACGCGAATGTTTTTCAAAATCGGTGCATAACAGCATTCTCTTGCTTTTCCTGCTTGGAAATATGTTCGGCTCCGATGCATATGCGGGGGTTTTTCGGGCGGCAGTCGTGAAAGTCGACATCACGCCCGATACTCCGCAGATGCTCCTGGGTTACCAGGCGCGGCAGTCTACCGGTGTGCATGACAAGATCTATCACCGCATTATTGCGATGGATGATGGCACCACGCAGTTCTTTATCGTTTCTTCCGATATCTGTCTTGTATCACCGTCCGAATACGATAAAGTTTCCGCCCGCCTTTTGAAAGAGCACAAAGTGAGCCCTATTAATCTTTGGTGGACTTTTACCCACACCCATTCCGCGCCTGAAGTGGGCCCTCCCGGGTTACCCGTGATCTTTCTCGGCGATAGATACAAGCACGAATACGACAAGACTTATACGGCTATGGTGGAGCAAAAGCTGATCGATGGCATTGCCGAAGCCCGCAAGAACCTGGCCCCGGCCAAACTGGGGATTGGCTGGGGTTTTGCCCAGGCGAACATCAACCGCCGCGCGCGCTTCTCGGATGGGAATACGACATTAGGCATGAACCCGGATGGCCCCGTTGACCGCCGGATCGGTTTGCTCCGTCTGGAAAAAGCAGACGGCAGCCCGATGGCACTGATCGCTAACTACGCCATGCATGGTACCGTCATGAGCGGCGCCAACCTGGAAATCAGCGGCGATGCGCAGGGTGTGGTATCAGAATATGTGGAAAGCAAAACAGGTGTTCCATTGTTGTATATCAATGGCGCGGCTGGAAATATCGCGCCTATTTACAGTGTATATCCAAGTCCTGGCGCGGGACATCTTGCTCAGTTTCAGGTGCTCCTGGGCGACAAGATCCTCGATGCAAATAAAGCATTGACTGCCACCACTTCCGACATCAAGCTAAAATCCGCCGCCATTACCGTGGAAACGCCCAGAAAAGCCGGTCTGAGCTGGCCCGATGAACTGGCCGCCTATAACCGCACCAATAAAGCCGGCGTGAACCTGGTCAAGCTCCCGGTGCGTTTTCTGAAAATCAATGAGGAACTGGCCATATGGAGCGCGCCGCTTGAATTGTTCTGCGAGATTTCCAATGAGATCCGTGACCGGTCCCCGTTTCCGCACACGTTTTATTTTGGATATACCAATGGCTGGCTCGGCTACCTGCTCACCGTGGAAGAACTGAAATACGGTGGGTACGAGCCGACCGTTTCTCCGTACTCACCCTCTGCGGCAAAGGACCTTACCGACTCGGTAATTAATTATTTACAGGGTGAAATGAAAAACCCGCGTTAAAACCAGACCCATTAATCTTTAACAAATCACTATTAAAATGACCTCGACCCCTTTTAAACTTTTCTCCTCAGGGCTTCTTCTGACAGGATTAGTCTTCTCTAGCATAGAAACCGCTTCGGCACAAAAAAACACGTTTGCCTGGCCGGAGGGCAAGAAAATCGCCATCAGTCTTACCTTCGATGATGCGCGGGCAAGCCAGGCCACTACCGGGATCCCTGTCCTGAATGAGTACAATGTAAAGGGAACGTTTTATCTGGTACCATCGGCTGTAAAAATGCAGCTGGAAGGCTGGAAAAAGGCTGTTGCGGCAGGCCAGGAAATAGCCAACCACTCGGTAAACCATCCCTGTACGGGAAACTTTCCCTGGTCGCGTGGCAAGGCGCTGGAAGATTATACCCAGGAAAGCATGCACGCGGAGCTGACAGAGGCCAATGCGCAGATTTTTAATTTGTTGAGGGTAAAATGCGAGGGGTTTGCATATCCCTGCGGCAACACCTTCGTCGGCCGGGGCGTGAATACTAAAAGCTATGTGCCTGTGGTTGCAGATATCTTCGCGACGGGACGTACCTGGCGCAATGAAGGCCCCAATGCTCCTGAATTCTGTGATATGGCGCAACTGACAGGCATGGAAATGGATGGAAGGGATTTTGAAGAGATCATGCCCATGATCGAGCAGGCCAGGGCCAACGGCCAGTGGCTCATCCTGGCAGGACATGAAATGGGAGAAAACGGCCCGCAAACCACGCGCATTTCCATGCTTAGAAAGCTCATCCAATACGCGCAGGATCCGAAAAACGGGATATGGCTCGCGCCAGTTGGTGCCGTCGCCAAACACGTACTGACTACCAGAAGTGGCAAAACACCAGCGCCGGAACATGGCTCGCTGGTCCGTCCGGATGAAAAAGGGAACATTTCGCTGCATGCCGAGGCCGGAGTAGGGACGGGCCCTAAGATCAAGTTTATGCCCGAATGGAAAGCTTTTGGATGGTTTACCGGCGAAGACAAAGTGAGCTGGGACCTGGAAGTCGCACAAAAGGGAAACTATGAAGTGCTGCTGGATTGGTCTGTCTCCGACGAAAGTGCGGGAAAGCCGTTCATACTCGAGTTAGGCAACAAGAAAATCACTGGGACCGTCGCCAAAAGCGGCTCCTGGGAGACTTTCAAGGAAAAGAAAATTGGCGAAGTTAGCCTGGCACCCGGCAAATACAAAGTGGTATTCCGCGCTGCCACCCCGTTTAAAAACGATGCGTTACTGGATTTAAGAGAGGTGAAGCTGGTCGCGAAATAGGGAAATCCTATTACAAACAATTAATGTAGGAGTTACAAGCATAATAAGGGTTCGTGTCATTATTTGCGGTGCAACCCATAAAGTATCTCGAAATGGCAGTAGACACACTGGCTGATAAATTCGGTCGTTAGGAACTTCGGGTGGATAACTCTAAGCCTCTCCAATGATGATTTTCGGGGTAAGAAAGAGGTCACTATAATTCCTTGCAATCCGCGGGTTTCTATACTAGATTTGTGGATGGTTGCAGCCTATACAATCTCGGTGAGCAATTCGGTGAGCAGACTTTTTGTGTTCTTGTAAAATTCTGATTTTAAGTTAGATATGGGCTGATTTCGAATCCCTCTCTCTCTGCGAATAATAAAAACCTCGTTTAAGCGATTTAAACGAGGTTTTTGATTTTTTTGCGCTGCAATAACACACTAGGAAATTTTCAATAGAAATACATTTTATTGTGGAAGTGTCTGAAATAGAATTTCCATTAGTATTACTCTGGGGCGGGGTCAGCTTTGTAGCAAACCCGTAACAGGTCGATAAATTCAGTTTTTGTTAGCGCAACAAATCACTAACTGATAAAAAAGCTAAATTTAGCTGAACCTAGACCTAAACCCGAATGAGTAAGGAAACCCATATCGAAGTCGATTTGATCAGGCAACTTACTGATCTTAAATACATTCAACGGTCTGACATAATCGACCGCAAGACACTTGAACAAAACTTCAAAAGCAAGTTTGAGACACTCAATCGTGTCAGGCTGACCGAGAATGAATTCCTACGCCTGCGAGAAGAAATCATTACTACGGATGTTTTCAAAGCTTCAAAACTTTTAAGAGAAAGACAATACTTTCAGCGTGAGGATGGTACGCCCTTGCATTACACGCTGGTGAATAATAAGGACTGGTGCAAGAACGACTTTGAGGTTATCAGTCAGCTGCGCATCAATACTGAAAACAGCCATCAGCGGTTTGATGTAATTCTGTTGATCAATGGCCTGCCTCTTGTTCAAATTGAATTGAAAGGCCTGGATATTTCGCCACGAAAAGCCATGCAGCAAATCGTGGACTATAAAAGCGACCCGGGCAATGGTTACGGCAATTCCCTGCTTTGCTTCATGCAATTGTTCATTGTCAGCAACAGGACTAATACTTACTATTTTGCCAATAACAGAAATCAGCATTTTGCTTTCAATGCAGATGAACAGTTTTTGCCCATTTACCAACTTGCCGACGTAGACAATAGGAAAATCACTCACCTTGAATCATTCACAGAAAAATTCCTAAGCAAGTGTACGCTGGGCGAAATGATCAGCAAATACATGGTTTTGGTAGAAAGCGAACAGAAATTGCTCGTGATGCGGCCATACCAAATTTACGCGGTCAAGGCCATCATGGATTGCATTCATCAGAATCGGGGCAATGGGTATATCTGGCATACGACAGGAAGTGGAAAAACCTTGACGTCATTCAAAGCGTCCACTTTGCTCAAAGACAACCCCGATATTGAAAAATGCCTTTTTGTGGTGGATCGGAAGGACCTCGACCGGCAAACCCGTGAGGAGTTCAACAAATTTCAGGAAGGCAGCGTGGAGGAGAATACCAATACCGAAACATTGGTAAGGCGGTTATTGTCCAGCGATTATGCCGACAAGGTTATTGTTACCACTATTCAAAAATTGGGATTGGCGCTGGATGATTCCAGTAAGCAAAACTACAAAGACCGTTTGCTGCCTCTGAGCCAAAAGCGTGTAATATTCATTTTTGATGAATGTCACCGTTCTCAGTTTGGCGAAAATCACAAATCGATTAAGGAGTTTTTTCCGAATGCGCAATTATTTGGTTTTACCGGCACACCTATTTTTGAAACCAATGCGACATACATTACAAGAGAAGGTGAGGAAGCAAAATATAAAGAAACCAAAGACATTTTTGAGAAACAGTTACATGCCTACACGATAACCCACGCCATCGAAGATCGAAACGTTCTGAAATTTCATGTGGACTACTTTAAAGGGAAGGGAACTCAAACCCTTCGACTCGGGGAACAAGTCGCGCCCCAGGCGGTTGTCGAGGCCATTTTGGCGAAGCATAATGACGCAACCAATTCAAGACGCTTCAATGCGGTGTTGGCAACGGGTTCGATCAGCAATGCGATTGAATATTATCAATTGTTTAAAGAAACCCAAACTGCTCGTCTGGCAAAGGATCCTGAATTTCAGCCGTTGAATATAACCTGTGTGTTCTCTCCGCCCGCTCAATTGATCGCAAAAGACGGTGATAAGCAAAGCCAAAAGAACGCTGCGGATGTAAAGCAGTTGCAGGACGATTTGCTTCAAGAAAAGCAGGATAACCAAACCAACCCGGAAGAAAAGAAAAGAGCGCTCACAGAGATTATTGCTGACTACAACAAGCAGTATAGCACGAATCACACCATCAACGAATTTGATTTGTACTACCAGGATGTGCAAAGGCGCATCAAAGATCAGAAGTATAGCAACCAGGACTACCCGCACAAAAACAAAATTGACATTACGATTGTAGTGGATATGTTGCTCACAGGATTTGACTCCAAATACCTGAATACTTTGTATGTAGATAAAAACCTGAAATACCACGGTTTGATACAGGCATTTTCGCGAACCAACCGCGTACTGAATGACACCAAGCCTTATGGCAATATTCTGGATTTCCGCTCTCAGCAGGATGCAGTAAATCAAGCCATCACGCTTTTCTCTGGTGAAGACAGTGGAAGAGCCAGGGAAATATGGATGGTAGATCCCGCACCTGTCGTAATCGACAAATACCAGAAAGCGGTAAATACACTTGGCGCATTTATGCAGGAGCACGATTTATCGGTAGAGCCTGAGGATGTGTACAATCTGAGAGGTGACGCGGCACGGACTACTTTTGTAAAAAACTTTAAGGAAATCCAGCGTCTCAAAACCCAGCTAGACCAGTACACCGACCTGGACGCAGCGCAGAAATCTATTATCGAAGCGATTCTTCCCAAGGAGACACTGCAAGAGTTCAGAAGCTCGTATATCGAAACTGCCAAGCAACTGCGCGAAATACAACAAAAACAAGGCGACGAAACTCCCGTTGAAATTCAAGAGCTGGATTTTGAGTTTGTGCTCTTTGCTTCGGCAATTATCGACTACGACTACATTATAAACCTCATTGCCGATAACACGCAGAAGAAACCGGCAAAACAGAAAATGACCAAAGTGCAGGTGATCAGTTTGCTTAGCGCCAATTCCAACTTGATGGATGAGCAGGAGAACTTGACGGAATTCATTAACATATTAGATTGGAATGGAGGGCGTACTGTTGAAGAGTTGCGAAAAATGTTTGAAACCTTCAAGGTTGACAAAAGCGACAGAGAGTTAGCCGCCATTGCCCACAGACATGGATTACAAACGGCAGAGCTAAAAAGTTTCGTAGATGGAATCATGAGCCGGATGATTTTTGACGGCGAGAAACTTACGGATTTTCTGGAACCAATAGGTTTGAGTTGGAAAGAACGCAGGAATAAAGAGTTGGCATTAATGGAAGATTTGGTGCCGCAATTAAAGAAAATATCAGAAGGACGGGATATAAGTGGATTGGCGGCTTATGAATAAAAATTCCTCATCTATGCCTGAATTATCGAATTAAATGCTGTCAAAAAAGGGATGAACAATTACAAAATTGTCTTAGTACCCGACCTGCGATTCCCAGAGTTCAAAGATTGTCTTGGTTGGGAAAATGATACAGTAGGGAATACTTATGATTTCAAAGTAACAAATTCGTTTTCAAGGGAAAACTTAAACTATGAAAAAGGTTTGGTGAAAAATATTCACTATGGAGATATTCATACAAAATTCAATACTTTATTAGATATATCAAAAGAAAAAGAACTTCCATATATCAACTTAAATACCTCCATTGATAAAATTAAGGCTGAAAATTACTGCGTAGAAGGTGATGTTATCTTTGCAGATGCATCAGAAGATATCAATGATATCGGCAAGAGTATAGAAATTGTTAATCTCAATGAGCAAAAGGTTCTTTCCGGCTTGCATACTTTGCTAGCTAGAAAAAAGAATGGGAAATTTATTTCAGGATTCGGAGGCTATTTGTTTAAGTCTAATCACGTTAGAGAGCAAATTCAAAGAGAAGCCCAAGGGGCGAAAGTCTTAGGAATATCAGCTAGTAGGATTTCAAATGTAAATATTTATTACCCTAAATGCCCCGAAGAACAACAAAAAATCGTCTCCTGTCTTTCCTCCTTGGATGAAGTAATCGAAGCTCAAGCTCAAAAATTGGAAGCTCTCAAAGAATATAAAAAGGGCTTGATGCAAAACCTGTTTCCACAAGAAGGGGAATCGGTGCCGAGAATGCGATTTCCTGAGTTTTTGAAGGATGGTGGCTGGGAGGAACTATTATTAGGTGATGCTGCTAAATTCTCGTCTGGTGGAACTCCTTCCAAAGACATAGCTGAATATTGGAACGGAGATATACCCTGGATCAGCGCTTCTTCAATGCACGATTTAGTAGCAGAGAAATCTGAATTGTACCTCACTGATATAGCAATTAGAGATGGAGCGAGTATATCCCGAAAAGGGAATATACTTATTTTGGTAAGAGGTAGTATGTTATTTAAACGGATTCCCATTTGTATTACGGGAAGAGATGTGTCGTACAATCAGGATGTAAAATCATTAGAGTTAAAAAAAGAAATAGACAATGTGTTTTTTCTTTATCTGCTGATTTCGAATGAATCAAAGCTATTGGAATCTGTAACTTCAACAGGAATTGGTGCCGGAAAATTGGAAACTGATGGTTTGAAGAAATTAGCTCTGCGAGTACCATCGAATAAAGATGAACAACTGGCAGTCGCTTCTTGCCTAACAAATTTAGAAGTCTCTATCACTTCACAAACAGAAAAGATTGAACAATTAATCTTACATAAAAAAGGCTTAATGCAAAGTTTATTTCCGAAAATAATTAAGAATTAAGAGCTGATAATGACCAATTCATCAAACGAACAAAACTTCATACTTTACACGACACCTGCGGGTGAGGTGAAGCTGCATGTATTATTGCAAAATGAAACCATCTGGCTTACGCAAAGGTCAATGGGAGTCTTGTTCGATACCACACCACAGAACATTACCATACACTTAAAGAACATTTTCGAAAGTGGTGAATTAGAGGAAGATGCAACTTGTAAGGATTTTTTACAAGTTCAGTTGGAGGGTGGACGAGATGTTTCACGAACGCAAAAAATGTATAACCTGGATGCCATTATCTCAGTAGGTTATAGGGTAAATTCTGCCAAAGCTACCCAGTTCAGAATTTGGGCAACTAACACGCTACGCGAGTACATTATCAAGGGTTTTGTACTGGATGATAAACGTTTAAAGCAGGGGGAAACATTCTTCGGAAAGGATTACTTCAAGGACTTGTTAGAACGGGTACGATCCATTCGTGCCAGTGAGCGAAGAATTTACCAGCAAATCACGGATATTTTTGCCGAATGCAGCATTGACTACGACCCAAAGTCGGATATAACCCGGAACTTTTATGCATTGGTCCAGAATAAATTTCATTATGCAATAACCGGCAATACAGCTGCTGAAATTGTTTACAAGAAAGCCGATTCGTCCAAAGAAAATATGGGCTTGACGACCTGGAAGAATGCTCCCGAAGGCAGAATCTTAAAGTCAGATACGGCGGTGGCTAAGAATTATCTGCCGGAAAAAGAAATAAAGCAATTGGAACGGACCGTAACGGGATACTTTGACTATATAGAAAACCTGATAGAACGGGAGAACACATTCACCATGGATAGCTTGGCTACAAGCGTAGACAAGTTTCTGAATTTCAATGAATTTAAGATTTTGGAAGATGCGGGAAAAGTGTCGCACAACATGGCGGTCTCCAAAGCGAATACTGAATATGACCAATTCAATAAGACACAGAAAATAGTTTCTGATTTTGATAAAGAGATTAAAAAGTTAGGTAGTAAGAATAAATAATGACTCAAAAACAACAGCAGCAACTGGGGAAAACCCTTTGGAATATAGCGGATCAATTACGTGGAGCAATGAATGCGGATGATTTCCGGGATTATATGCTTTCGTTTCTTTTTTTAAGGTATTTGTCTTTCAATTATGAAGAGTCAGCCAAGAAGGAGCTCGGTGCGGACTATCCAAAACTAAATGAAAAAGACAGAAGAATACCCTTGGCGGTTTGGTATAATGAGAACGATACAGATGTAAAGGAATTTGAGGAGCAAATGCGCAAAAAAGTGCATTATGTCATCAGGCCCGATCACCTGTGGAGTAATATCACTGAACTGGCGCGTGTCCAAGACGATTTGTTACTTGAAACACTCGAAGAAGGATTTAGATATATCGAAAACAAATCTTTTGCTGATAGTTTTCAAGGCCTATTTTCCGAAATAAACCTGAGCTCGGATAAGTTAGGTAAGACCCCAAAGGAAAGGAATAAAAAGCTCTGCGCCATTATTCAAAAAATCGCAGACGGAATTGCGGATTTCTCGACAGATTCGGATACGCTGGGAGATGCTTATGAATATCTTATAGGTCAGTTTGCGGCGGGCTCAGGTAAAAAGGCAGGAGAGTTTTACACACCTCAACAAATTTCAACTATTTTATCAGAAATCGTAACCTTAGATAGCCAAGATCCGACGTCGGGGAAAAAGAAAAAGCTAGATAAAGTCCTGGATTTCGCCTGCGGTTCGGGCTCTTTATTGCTGAATGTACGGAAGCGAATAAAGGATAATGGTGGCAGCGTTGGTAAGATATACGGACAAGAGAATAACATTACCACCTACAACCTTGCCCGGATGAATATGCTGCTGCACGGGATGAAAGATACGGAGTTTGAGATTTTTCACGGGGACACATTATACAATCACTGGGATTTACTCAATGAAATGAATCCCGCCAAAAAGATTGAATTTGATGCCATTGTTGCCAATCCGCCGTTTAGCCTGCGGTGGGAGCCAAATGATACGTTGGGAGATGATTTTCGTTTTAAGGGTTACGGCTTGGCTCCTAAGTCGGCTGCTGACTTTGCATTTTTGTTACACGGCTTTCATTTCCTTGGAAAAGAGGGCACGATGGCGATTATCTTGCCGCACGGTGTTTTGTTTCGCGGAGGTGCAGAGGAAAGGATCCGAACGAAGCTTTTGAAGGACAATCACATTGATACCGTCATCGGTCTACCTTCCAATTTGTTCTATTCTACGGGTATACCTGTTTGTATCCTGGTTCTGAAAAATGCAAGAAGCAAGATGACGTGTTGTTCATCAATGCAAGTCAGCAGTTCGAAAAGGGTAAGCGCCAAAATACGCTGAGAGAAGGAGAAGATGGAGAGCTCAATGACATCAGGAGGATTATAGACACCTATCAATACCGACCTCAGCATATTGAACGATACGCCCGCAGGGTTTCAATGGAAGAAATCGAGCGAAATGGCTACAATTTGAATGTTTCGAGATATGTGAGTACCTCGGACGATGAAATTCAAATAGACTTGGCAGAAGTCAACAAAAAGCTGGTTGTGATCAATGAAAGCATCAGAACGCATACGGATGCTCACAATGCTTTTTTGAAGGAGTTGGGACTGGAACCAATCTGAATATGAAGCAATATACTTAGCTACCGGGAGTGGCTGAGTTGCTTTAATTATTTTACAAGAATCTTCGCGCTCGCAGTAAGCTTTCCATTTTGGGATAGTTGCTGGGGGCGCGTTCGTGTTGTGCTGGTTAGATTTACCGATGGTTCATTGACGCATTTTGGTTCAATTCTTTCTCCTATATTTGCCACGCAAACGTTTTTGATTAATAAGTATGGAACAATTAATAGTAACCAGGAGAAAATGGTCTTGGAGAGGCATACGGGTGAAAGTCCCGAAGCCTGGTCGATGTGTTCCATCGCTGACGTTTGCAGTGACCTCTCCTTTATTCATTCACCAAAATCCATTTCACCATGCAAACGTCGAATGGCGACGGTGTTGGCTCGAACAAAAATTCAGTCAACCCAACGAATGATGCACGTCACGCATCAAATGTCGGCGATCCGCTGACGGAGTCCCAAGCCGAGTTTTGGTATCTTGTAGAATGTCAGGGCTGCAACGAGCTGGCGCATTCGCTCAAAATGATCCACGATCTGGCGCTTTATCATTCGGATATTCCGTTTGATGCGGAAGAAAAGTCGGCGCTTTATGATTTGAAGGTGCTTTGGGAAGGCTTCGAGCAGATGGGGGCGAAAGCTTAGGAATTGGAGGACTGTTGGCGACAGTCCTTTTTTGTTTTTTAGATATATTGAGCCCAGAAGTGAATTATTAGACAAGCTTGCATGCAAATTTTTACAACCAACCAAACCACCCTCTCTCCACTCCACGAAGTTCCTTTCAAACTCGAAAAGGATTCCTTTGGGCTAGTTGAGGGCCACTGTTAGAAGGGCTTATACCTCAGTTCCTTTTAAAAAATTTTACAAATGAAATGGGCCAGCTTATCGCCTGAAGGTGCTTGTCAATTCAGCGAGACAGGTAGTAACTCCTATTTTGTTGTAGGTGAGGGAGTACTTGCGCGACAAATTATTTCAGGCGTCTTATTGAGCAGTTTTATGTCGTCTCGCGTTAACAGATAACTTCCGGAGGCGAGTTAGACACACCTGACGAACGGTGGTAAAAGCAGCAATAACCGCTTTAGTTCTGAACAATTAGTACATACCCTTTTATCAGTTCAAGATGATTCTGCAACAGATGAAGATGAGAAAAAAAAGACTAAAACTGTGTGTTTACTGTACGTGAAAAGTTCAACCCCTCTCGCTTAAAATCAATGTAAACTCTAAAAAGTCTACCGTGTCCTCGTCAATGCGGTAGCGTTCGTCCAATCGCAGGCCCAGTACCCAGATTATCTCTTGATTTCCATTCAGAAGGATCAACGTATTTCTTTTTGTGAATAGGTCCATTTTGAGATCGGCAAAAAAGTCGCTGAGCTTTTTTCTCTTACCGTTCATGCCAAAGGGCTGGAAAACGTCGCCAGTCTCCCACTTTCGGATTGTTAAGGGGAATTTTAGCTTTTTGGGGTCTACAATGACGGTATTTTTGTCGTTACAGGTCCATGGGTTCGAATTTCTTTCTTTTTGCGAAAGGCGTAGGGATTGGCCGCCCAAATGAAATTCACCCTCCAATGCATTTATTGATACACTTGAATATTCTTTACATTCATTTTTTTTCGTAACAATCAAGTACTCTCTGTCAATCAACAAAATATGTGAATTTGACAAGAACTGTCTTCCGGAAATGCCCGGTATGTTCGCGATGATTTGTGCCGACTGTTGATAGGAGTAACCATATTCATCCAACAAATACCAAAGCCGATAAACAGGCTGACTTTCAGTCAATAGCAAAAAAATATTGATCCGAATTTGATCATTTTTCTTCGTGACTATTGTTGCCGCCCATTCATGCAGCATTTCCTTAAGCAAGTGATCCGCACTTAGCAGCTTTTCAGCAGAATGTCCATGTGTTTTTTCAAGTGAAGGATTAAGCTGCTTTAAAATCGGAACGACTTTATGCCTGATCAGATTTCTTTTATAATCATCCGAATCATTCGACCGGTCCTCACGCCAAAGCAACCCGTTTTCCTGAGCGTACGACAAAATCTCTTCTTTCGTAGCGAGTAACAGCGGACGCAGAATGTGATTATAAATTCCTGAAATGCCATGCAAACCCGACAAGCCAGTACCTCGAACAAGATTAAGCAGCGTTGTTTCCAGTGAATCGTTTGCGTGATGGGCGGTGGCGATATATTTGTAATTGTGTTCTATTCGAAGCTCTTCAAACCACGGGTAGCGAAGCTCCCTGGCGGCCATTTGGGTGGAAATGCCTTTTTCTTTGGTGAGGGATTTGGGATTGAAATGCTTACTGAAAAACGGGAATCCATAACTCTCGGCAAGCTTACGGACAAAGACCTCATCGCCTTCCGACTCCTCCCCTCTCAAACCGAAATTACAATGTGCCACACCCGCCGGAAAATCGGCCTTGCCGAACAGATCGAGCATTACGATAGAGTCCACTCCCCCACTCACAGTAAGCAAACAGGGTTGTTTTTTGAGATCCAGCTTATGTTGGTTAATAAAAGTTAAAAAAGAATCCAAAATGAACCTGAAAAACGTAATTGATGTAATTTTGGCAGATACAATTCCCATTTCTTTTACCGATCCCGCGAGTTGTATCATTTCAAAGGTAAAAGAATGATTAGCAACATGAAGAAAAAAAATTACAGTGATCCCTGCAACGCTTTTAAACTTTTGAACGTCATCATTATCAAACGGAATATATTTCAACTTACGTTCTTTGCCTTACTGATTTTGTCACCTTATCTGTTCGCACAGAAGGTTTTAACTCAGCCTCAGCAAGCTAATCAAAGCGAGGATCTTGTGGAGATTTTGAAGTCTGATGAACTGGAAATAATTAATGAAAACGGAGTGGATTCCAGACGGGTTACCAATGGTGTTTTCAAGCACAAAGGTGCATTGTTATACAGCAAATTAGCGATCCAGAATATCAACACCAATGTGATTGAGGCATTTGGGAATGTAAAAATCGTCCAGGGTGATACTGTTACGGTTACGGGCGATACTCTTTTTTACTTTGGTAACACTCGTCTTGCCATTGTTAGCGGAAGAAAAACGGTTCTTAAAGACCAGAAACGGACATTGACGACGCGCAAAATCGAATACGACATGGCTAACGGGTTGGCCAATTACAAGGTTCCCGGAAGGACAGTAGACGAGGAAAATGTACTGACCAGCAAAGAAGGAATTTATAATACGTCGACAAAAGAATTTACCTATTATAAAAACGTGAAATTGGTCAATAAAAAATACACGTTGACAACGGATACCCTCCTTTATAATTCGCTTACTAAATGGTCTTACTTTACCGGCGCGACTAAAATCGTGAACAAAGACGGGACTGTTGTCGGAACAAGAGGTCAGTATAATACGGAATCCGCGCAATCATCTTTTCACAAAAGAACAACGGTTGACAATGAAACGTATACCCTTACCGCAGACTCGTTGGTTGTGGATGGAAAAACGAATAATGGTCAGGGAAAAGGGAATGTGGTGATTGTCGCTAAAAAAGATAAAACGGTACTGAATGGCGACGAAGGATATTACTGGAAGTCTCAGGGTTTTTCCAAAATATTCGGGCACGCCTACGTCCGCAATGTGGTTTCAGAAGACACACTATACATCCGGGCAGATACACTTTATTCGTACGAAAATGCCCGGGATAGCACACGCAAGTTGATCGGACATAAAAATGTGTTCATCTACAAGTCTGATTTTCAAGGTAAATGTGATTCCATTACCTACAACACGGCGGACTCCATTATCCGATTTTTTCGTCAACCCATTCTATGGAGTGACCAGCATTATCAGATGGAAGCTGACTCAATTACCGCATTTCTCGTGAATAACGAGATTAACCGGATGCTGTTAAAAGGTAAATCGTTTGTGATCACAGAGGATACACTGGTCAGGCAGTTTAATCAGGTAAAAGGTCGGGTGATCAATGCTTATTTTGAAACCGGAAACAAGTTAAAACAGGTCCTGGTGGATGGAAACGGCGAAAGTGCTTACTATGCGATCGACGATAAGGATAAAAATATCGGATTAAACCGGGTTGAATGTGGAAGGATGAACCTCCAATTTGTCAATAACCAAGTACAAAAAATTTCGTTTGTCGGGAAACCGGATGGGAAATTGATCCCTCCGTCCAAGATCAAGCCGACAGAACGACAGTTGGATGGTTTTAACTGGCGAATAAAAGAAAAGCCAACCAAGGAAAAGACGACGTGGGCTGAGCTATAATTTTTTTCCAAAAATCAGTAAAAAAGTTTTTTAACGGCATGGTTTTTTATGATTAAAAATAAACATCTCCGTTCGCACAATATATTTTGAATATACAATTATTTCTCTATATTTTTGTAGCGTACTTTTTAACTAAATCACCTAAATATTAGTCAAAAGTATCTGATTATCAGCTATGAAAAGAACTATACTTTGCTTATTAATACTTACCGCATTCTTCCTGGGACACCGGGAAATCAATGCTCAAAACGTCTCCGGCGGGAGCCGACTGAACATAGCCGGCAAAAAGAAACCGGCGACATCTGAAAATATAAAGTTTACGACGTTTGCTTCCGGTCTAAGTTACAAACCTCTGTCTCTGCAAAATCCCAACGCACTTAATAAATTCTATACTTCCTTTTTGTTTTCAAGTCCGGGATCGGCAGAAAGTAACAATATACTGGCAGCTGAAATTGTAGAGAAAAATGCTGAAAGAAGATCCCCATCCCTGGAAGCGCACATTAAGGCGGAAGAACTTCTTTACGTGAGCGATAAAATCTCTGTTTCAAACATTTACCCAAATCCGGCCAGCGAATATGCTGAGATTGACTTTACGATCTCTCCGGGTCTACGCGACGCAAAGCTGATTTTTTATAATGTTCTTGGATCCGAAATGGGAGCTTTTACATTAGGCAAAAACGACAGAAAACTTCGGGTGAATACGAAAGACATGCCGACAGGGCTTTACTTCTACCAGTTATCGGTCGATGGCAAAAAAGTAGCAACCAAAAAGATGCTTGTCCGCCATCAGCAATAGACAGATTTTTGACACTATATCAGCTACGTATTCGTTATGAATGCTGTAGCTTTTTTTATTACCTTTGCAGCCAATATGCGAAAAAACAGTCGAGCAAGCTATTTATTGCTAATTATTGCAGTTCTAATCATTACGTCCTGCAGTAAATTCTCAAAATTACAGAAGACGGGGACGGATCAGGAGAAGTATGATGCCGCGATGGCCTATTACAAAAAGGGTGATTTTTATCGCTCAGGTCTGTTGTTTGAGGAATTGATTCCCTTGCTGAAAGGTAGTACTGAGTCGGAACTTGCGCAGTTTTACTATGCGTACACCCAGTATCATCAGAGTCAATACAATACCAGTCAGTTCCTGTTCAAGAAATTCTTCGATACGTATGCAAGAAGCGATTATGCTCAGGAAGCATTTTACATGCATGCATTTTCGCTTTACAAAGACTCGTCGCCTTATAACCTGGATCAGACAAGTACGTTTACAGCGATTTCGGCGATGCAGGATTTCATTAATACATATCCTGAAAGCCCGTTTCGTGAAGAGTGTACCAAATACATTCTGGAACTGAGATCAAAGCTGGAAAAGAAGGCGTACGAACGCGCAAGACTTTATCACAAAATCAGCGATTTTAACCCAATGTCTTTGAAGTCGGCGGTGATATCCATTGAGAATTTTCGCAAAGATTTCCCTGACTCTCAATACAATGAGGAACTGGCATTTTTGAAAGTCGAGTCTCAATATAACCTGGCGTCAAACAGCTTCATTGATAAACAAAAGGAACGTTTTCAGGATGTTTTGAAGTTCTATCAGGAATTGATCGACAAATATCCCACAGGAAAATATAACCGTGATGCCGAGAAAATGTTCGACGAAAGTCAAAAACAGATTCAAGTTATCGCGAAGCTGGAAGAGGAAAAGCAAAAGCTGAAAGATGCCCAACCTGACCCAACTACCAAACCAACGAAAGTAACAACTCCCGCAATTGCAGAACCAAAAGGACAATAAGTTGCGGCCTTTATAATGTTTCAGAATTTTAAACTATAACAAAAAGCATGGCAACGAATCCATCGATCATTACCCGGGACACGGATAAAATAGCCGACGTTACCGGTAACTTATATGAGTCCGTATCTGTCATCTCAAAGAGAGCACGCCAGATTTCAAGCAAAATGAAAGAAGAGCTTAACAATAAGCTGGCTGAATTTGCTTCTGGTGTCGACAATCTTGAAGAAGTTTTTGAAAACAGAGAGCAGATTGAAATCTCCAAATTTTACGAGCGGATGCCAAAAGCAGGCAGCATTTCAATCGACGAATTCATCGAGGGAAAAACATATCACGCATACCGCGAAACTGACGAGGAATAGTCAGTAAGCAAGCAAAAAAACCAGCCATTAAGATATTATGGCTGGTTTTTTTATTTACACCCCCATCGTAAAGACCTTCGTATAGGTTATCTCAGTAACTTTATCAGGTAGTACTAACTTTCTATTCTTTTAAATTGAGTCTCAAAGGCAAAAAAATCCTGGTAGGCGTTTCCGGAAGCATTGCTGCTTACAAATCAGCATTGCTCGTCAGGCTGCTCGTCAAAGCTGATGCATGGGTGAGAGTTGTAATGACCGATTCTGCAAAGGAATTCATTACGCCTTTGACTTTGGGAGTGCTTTCTAAAAATCCGGTTTTAAGTACGTTCACTGATCCTGAAACCGGAATGTGGAACAACCATGTCGATCTCGGACTTTGGGCGGACTTGATGATTGTCGCACCGGCAACTGCAAAAACCTTATCAAAATGCGCGACGGGGAACTGCGACGACTTGCTCACAGCAGTTTACTTGTCTGCAAGATGTCCCGTATTTTTTGCCCCGGCCATGGACGTGGATATGTTCCTGCATCCATCTACCAAACAAAACATGGTGATCCTGTCAAGTTATGGGAATCACTTCATCGCGCCTGATCATGGCGAGTTGGCGAGTGGGCTGGTGGGTGACGGCCGTCTTGCTGAACCGGAAAAAATTATAGAGGAAATCGCTTCCTACTTTTCATTGAACGCGCTTGCACGCGGAAAGCGGGTTTTAATCACCGCCGGACCAACGGTGGAAGCGATTGACCCTGTCCGTTTTATCAGTAACCGCTCATCTGGAAAAATGGGATATAGCCTGGCAGAGGCATTTGCTTCCGCAGGAGCAGAAGTAACTTTGGTGAGTGGCCCTACAAATTTGAAGGTATTAAACAAAAATATTACCTGCATTTCCATTGAGAGCGCCGAGCAAATGCTAAAAGCCACCAGCGAGAATTTTGATAACCAGGATGTTATCATATTTTCAGCAGCGGTTGCAGATTACACTCCCAAAAATGTCGCTCCCCAGAAAATTAAGAAACAAGGCCCGGAAATGACTCTGGAACTTTCCAAGACGAGTGATATCGCCGGGGTTTTGGGGTCATCGAAACAACCCGGGCAGATCGTGATCGGCTTTGCGCTGGAAACTGAAAACGAGACCGAGAATGCGGTTGACAAACTTATTCGCAAAAACCTGGATTACATTATATTGAATTCATTGAATGACGCCGGTGCCGGGTTTGCACACGATACCAACAAAATTACCGTTATTGACAAGGAGAAAAAGGTGCAGCATTTCGATCTTAAATCCAAGGACCAAGTTGCCCAAGATATCCTGAATATCGTTTTAGCTAAATGGAGCGAAGCATGAAAAAGTTTTTTGCATTCCTGTTTGTTTTGAGTTTCTCAGGTGAATTACTTGCTCAGGAGTTTCAGTTCACGGTTAACCTGAATTATGAACAGCTCGTAGCACAGCAAAAAACGGATCCGCAGTCGATGAATCAGCTGCAAACGTATATGAATGATTTTCTTAACAATACGCGCTGGACAAACGACCAGTTTAACAAGGAAGAAAAGATCAAATGCAAGTTAAATGTAAACCTGACGCGTTCGCTGGCCCAGGGAAATTATGAAGGAAACGCACAACTTGTCGTGTCGAGGCCGGTTTTCAACTCAAATTATGAGACGGTTTTATTTACATACATCGATAAAAATTTTACATTCACTTACCTTCCAAACACGCAGCTGTATTTCAACGAGAACAGCTACACCGAGGAACTTCCTTACATTCTAGCATTTTATGCGAATGTCGCACTTATTTTGGATTACGATTCCTTTAGCAAAATGGGAGGTGCACCTTATGTTCAAAAAGCATTTAATCTTGTAAACCAGGCGCGTAATTCTTCACCAAACAAACGCGGCTGGGATTCCAATGGAGATTCGAGAAACCGCTACTGGCTGGTAGAGAACCTCATGAGCCAGCAATTTACTCCGTTCAGAGAAGGTCTTTATTCTTATTATCGACAAGGATTGGATGTGGCGACACAAAATCCGGTAGAAACCCGTACCAAAGTTTTGCAGTTTTTGAACACTATGAGAGATGTCAACCAGTTGCGACCGGCGAGTGTTGTCATCAACTCTTTTTTGGACGCCAAATCCGACGAGCTTTATAGAATTCTTATCGAGGCGCAACCCGAGCAGCGTTCTCAGGCTTATAACATTTTGGTAAGTCTTGATCCCTCAAAAACGCAATTGTACCAACGTCTTTCACTTTAAGCATTCCTTTATTCAAAAATTATCGATGAGTAAAAGGTTAATTCGTATTGCAGGGTCAAAGCTCTTACCGGAGTTAGAAAAACTACGTTCTCGTGAGGTGAGTGCAGTCCTCGAAAATGGCAATACGTATTCTGGAAGACTAGTATCCTATGATCAGGCCGGTTTGATATTAAAAGATTCCCGCGACCATTCTCATGATCTGGCTTTTACCGAGCTCTACGAACTGATATACGATGCGGCCCAACCAAATTAATTAATCATTTACCGCGGCGGTTATATTTTAGTTTGTTGATATCATAGCTATCTTCGTAACGGAGACAAACTCATATTTTCTTCTCAAAGCACGATTGCATGCTCCGGTAATTCGTCGCTTAAATTAGATATGCTTTCTAATTTACTGATTAAAAATTACGCGCTCATCAAGCAACTGGAAATGTCCCCGGATCCAGGATTGAACATCATCACTGGCGAAACCGGTGCCGGGAAATCCATTATGCTCGGAGCAATCGGCTTGTTGCTAGGTAATCGGGCAGATGTGAAAGCATTGTACGATGCCGCTGAAAAATGTGTAATCGAAGGAAGTTTCGACCTCACTGGTTATGACCTGTCGAGCAACTTTGAAGAAGAAAATCTGGACTTTTCCAATGAGTGTATCATACGAAGAGAGATCTCAGTTGCCGGCAAATCCCGTGCGTTCATTAATGACACCCCGGTCAATCTGGATACTCTTAAAAAAATCGGCAGCCAATTATTAGACATTCATTCGCAGCACGACTCCATTATGCTCGGCAATAACGAGTTTCAATTGCAGGTTGTGGATTCATTTGCTGATAATAGTGAAATACTTAAATCCTACTCCGCTGATTTCCAATCATATCGGTCTGCGGCTCGTTTTCTCGACGACTTGAAAAAGCGGGAGCAACAACTGCGCAAGGAATTCGACTATGACCAGTTTCTGTTTCAGGAATTAAGTAATGCGGACCTTCGGTCCGGAGAAATGGAAAAACTGGAACAGGAGCTTATAATCCTGGAAAATGCTGTCGAGATTAAAGAAAAACTGCAAGTTGCATACGCATATCTGGAAAATCCCGAAAGCTCGGTACTAGACATGCTGAAAAGCACAGTGAGCGCCTTGTCGCAAGCTTCTCGCCTTGTGCCGGATTATGAAGCGCTACGCGAACGCGCGCAAAGTTCTTTGATCGAATTACGCGACCTGGCGGATGAAATCGACCAATCGAATGCAACGGTGGATATCGACAGCAATAGAACCGATGTTGTTCAGGAGCGCCTTGATCTTATTTATACTTTGTTAAAAAAGCATAAGCTTTCCTCCGTTGACGAGCTTCTTGAACTTCAACAGGAATTGCAAGATAAGTTGAGCATAGTTCTCAATCTGGATGAAGAACTTAACAAGGCAGAGAAAAACGCCGTCGTGACGAAGGACCGAATGCTGAAAACGGCCGGAAATTTATCTGCGAAGCGTCACAAGGTTATGAAACCGATCGAGAAGCTTATTCTGGAACGGCTTGTTGAACTTGGAATTCCGAATGCGACATTCTCCATTCAAATTACCGAAACTGCCCCTACCCCAGCTGGTATAGACACCATTTCTTTTTTATTCAGCGGGAATAAAGGCATTGCGCCGCAAGAACTTAAACAGGTTGCTTCCGGTGGCGAGTTTTCGCGACTAATGATGGTGATCAAATATATTCTGGCGGATAAAAGAAAGCTTCCTACTATTATTTTTGACGAGATTGATACTGGAGTATCCGGTGAAATCGCAAAAAAAATGGGCAAAATGATGCTGAATATGGCTTTGAGCCATCAGATTATCGCTATTACGCACCTTCATCAGATCGCAAGCAGTGGCGGTGCCCATTACTTTGTTTACAAGGATCATTCTTCCAGCAGAACCGTCAGCAAAATTAGGAAACTAACCGTTGACGAGCGTGTACAAGAAATCGCACAAATGATCGGAGGTCATAATCCGTCCGAATCCGTATTAACAAACGCCCGTGAAATGGTATCAAAGTCCGGGCATACCCTCTAAATAACTACTCACTTAAATAACTAAAATGACATGAAGCGAATTATACAGGCACTTGCTCTTTGTATCATCCTGACAGCATGTGGTAAGGATGCACAAAAAGATAAGGTGACAACTTTGGAGGCCGAGGTCATGACCATACACGACGAGGTAATGCCTCAAATGGAGGACATTATGACGCTGAAATCACAACTTTCGAAAAAAATCCAGAGTATTGACAGTATGCAGAATGTTGGCATTAGCAGCAACACATTAGCCGAGCAGCGCATTAAGGCTGTCGACATTAATCAAAGATTGAATGACTCTGATAAGTTGATGATGGACTGGATGCATGGTTACCAGGGTGACTCCGCCAAAAAACTGCAGCCTGCGGAGGCAGTCGCCTATTTTGAAAAGGAAAGAGAGAAAATTCTTCTTGTCAAACAAACTACGGTCAAATCTATTCAGGAGGCTAAAACATTTCTAGAATAATCATGAAATTCAATTTGAGCGCCCGTTTTCTTTATCTCACCCTGGTTTCCGGTGCATTAACCGGATTGATTGGTTGTGGCAATTCGGATAGTAAACTTCCCATTCTAGGAGAACGGGATTGGGTTAAGAAAACGGTAGACGGCAAGGAGGTTGTCGACACCATTTATAATACGATTCCAGCCTTTGCATTTATTAGTCAAAACGGGGACACTATTACTGAAAAAGCCGTGGAAGGGAAAATATATGTAACAGACTTTTTCTTTACAACCTGCCCGACCATTTGTCCCGTCATGAAAAGGCAAATGACGAAAGTTTACAATGCATACAAAGGAAACCCAGAGCTATTGATACTCTCCCACTCCATTGATCCTGAACATGATACCCCGCAAGTTCTGAATAAATATGCTCAGGATTTGGGAGTTAATGGGGATCAATGGCTTTTTCTGACCGGACAAAAAGAGAAAATTTACGAGATCGGTCAAAAAAGCTACATGGCAACTGCGAAAGAAGACAAATCCGCAGAAGGTGGATATATCCATAGTGGAGCATTTATTTTGGTTGACAAAGACCGACACGTTCGCGGAATGTACGATGGTACCACCGAAGAAGGCACTGAAAAATTGATTTCAGATATCCAAAAATTGTTAAGTGAATATAAAAATTAGCCTATACTTACTCAGTTTGCTGACGTTGCTTGTTTCTTGTCAAACCAGCGAAGAATTAAAGAGCGAGCAATATTTCGTGGAAGGCTATCAATTGTATACTGCTAACTGTGCGAATTGCCACCAAGCCGAGGGAGGCGGGATGGCTAACCTATACCCTCCTGTCGACGGGTCGGCGATCTTATCGGATAAAGCGATGATCGCCTGTATTATCAGGAATGGGATGAAAGACACGATCATGGTGAACGGCAAAACGTTCAGCCGGCCGATGCCGCCCAATCCAAAACTTACCGAGATCGAAATTGCTGAGATTGTCAGCTTTGTGACTATGAAATGGGGCAAGGACAGCGTTTATACGCGAATTGAAACAGTTAAGGAGGCGTTGACAGCTTGTAAAGAGTATCCGCAGGGGGCGGGGCTGTAAACTTATAAACTCCTGTCGCTTTTCTAAATTTGATTCTCGTAAAATCCTGCTCTGCATCCATTCCGATCGCATTGGTAATCTCCGAGGTTCTTTTATTTATGACTGAAAGTGGTTTCTCTGTGAACACTTTACGCGTTCTCGGACTCCAGTTTAATTCTGAAGTAGTGAGCAGTTCATTCGTCTCAGATTTTACAACCCGGACATTTCCCTTTACAATATATACATCTGCATTCTGATCATACCTCCCGGAATCTGAACGCAATCTTGTGACCACTGTCCCAAGCGTGTCAAAAAAGCTGATATTAATCGTATCCGGAAAAACTTTCGTTTCATTCTGAAACCTCAGCGACTTTGGTGTCCGCATAAGTACCTTGATTTTACCCTGCTCGCTGTATTTGACCTCTACATCGTTTACAATTTCCAATGGGCCGGTATATACTGCGCCGATTTTGTTCTTTTTCCCCTCACATGAAAGAAATATAATGCCGAGGAGCATAATGCAAAAAGGAGATAAAAATTTATCTCCTTTTAAAACAGGTATAATGGAAAATTTCAAAAACATACCGTTTAATCGATTTTCTGTTTTACAAACCATCTTTCAAGCAATGTTATTCCCAAGACGGCGCGTCCGTAACGCTCCCGGATCAATCCGGCGCCGGTATTGCCGCGCTGCCCGGCGATGAGAGCGAGCGAAATGAAGTTTTGATACCCTCTGCCCATCGGGAATGTAAATCCTAAACTGACATTGGTATCTTTTACATCCGTTCCGTTAATGGAGTACGGCGTGTTACCATGACTAAAACCAACCCGATAACGTACCAGATTAAAGTAGTTCAGAGAAGTAAACCGAGGTAAATATTCCGCGCCAACATGAATACGGCCGACATCTTTAAGGTTATCATTTGAATTTGTAAAGCTTCTGTATTTAGACCAGGACTGGTAACTGTAATCTGCTGAAAGTACCAGTTTAAATGGCCATTCCAAACTTGCACCTACCTGATATTGCTGAGGTATCGTTAGTCCGCCACCAAGCTCATTTTCAAGGGTATCTGGATTCATTACCGGAAATGATTCCTGGGTAAGCTCGAAGGATCTTGTTTGACTTGAATTCAGATTGGAGCTGAAACTATAGGTACCTCCCAGGTTCAAATTCAATTTATTTTCCTTTTTGATAGGAATCCTGCCGGCAACACCTGCACGAAAAGAAAAATCGGAATAAGTTGTCCGTTCATTCAAGGTCACCACATAGTCACCTACTTGACCCGACCCCAATGTAACTTCGGACGCCTTTCTCACATTCCCGAAAAAATAGCTGGTTTCAAGACCTAAGCTGATATATTTAGTCAGTTGAACAGAATTGGTTAACGAAGCCTTGTTAATCCCACCTTTGCCCGAAGTGTAATATTGGGCTGATGCAGGAGTACCCGGAACCGCTCTGGACGAGGTATTCTCATAGTCAATAAAACTATAAGGTTTCAGATTAACGCCGATGGCCCATTTTGGACTTACCGGAAATGACAGGGAAACGTACGCAAGATTACCTCCCGCATTATTTTGATTCTTGCTACCAGCCACAATATTCTTGTACTGTCCGATCAGGCCAACATCCAGCGTCGTGAAACGGTTTCGCACCCAAAGTGCAGGGTTCAAATTATTAACCTGAAATCCACTTCCGTAGCTGACCCCGGATTGTCCCATACCCGCCTGGTCTGAGTAGGCATCTCCATAAAACTCTCCCATTCCCAGGGAAGAATACGGAGAATTTCCCAAGCCCTGCGCTTTCAGATTTTGTGTAAGACTTGTACAACTCCACCCGAGGGTAATTGCAAATGTGAGAGTTACTATTTTACCGTAAAGAGACATTATATGTTAAAATTCTGTTCAATCCAATTAAAACCAGTTCTGGAACCGCAAAGATGGGTGGTTTCAGGCTGTTTTCAAAAAAAGCCGCGTCGCCACCACATAATACTACGCGCAAACTTGGTGATTTGTGTCGGTATCGCTCAATTATTCCTTCCATTTCTGCAAGGATCCCATTCATCACACCACTCTGCATCGCTTTTCTGGTGCTTTTCCCAATAAATTCAGGATTTATTTCCGGTTCAACGAGCGGAAGCCTTTTAGTGAACGAATGCATTGCATTGAATCGCATCTTCATTCCGGGGGAAATTAACCCGCCCTGAAATACCGCCTGCGCATCAATCAGATCATACGTAATGCAAGTCCCCATATCAATCACCACAAGATCTTCGTCTGGAAAAAGAAAGTTTGCACCCGCGGAGGCAGCAATGCGGTCCGCTCCCAAGGTTTCAGGTGTATCGTAATTTTTTGTGATTGGTAAAAGAGTGTCGGCTGACAGGTTGTAAATTTTAACCGGAAGATTCAGTGCTTCTTTAAATTCGTCAACGGTATGACGTACGGAGGAATACAGCATGTTTTCCGGAATTTCCACTCTGATCATTTCGATCACTTCCTCAAAACTAAGCCTCGTCGTATAGCGTATGAGTTTTTCACTTTCGAAGTATCCAACTTTGAAAAAGGTATTTCCCGAATCGACCACAATGTTCATAATAGTGCAAAAATCTGATATTTCGGTCACAAAAACTAGCTTGCCTTTAATTTAGTATTGCTATTATAAGCTACACACTATCAACACCTTATAATATCAAATAAGCAACTTTGTTTACCATTTGAAGCGTGGAAAGGATTTTAAGAGGAAAAATTTGGAATTGATATTCAGAATTTTTACCTTCGTCGAGCTAAGTCCAGTATCGACTTATAAATCCAAAATCCATCTCGCGGTAACTCTCTATCCCAACGTTATCGGGTTTTAAAATTTCTTGCCGATTTATTGTCAATACTTCCAGTGTATCACATTGCAAACTTTTCAGAGTTGATCTATCAAAGTTTATCCGTTAGTAAGGTCATTTAAACAGACTCTACAAACATTTTTTACATAAATGACCATCACATGACTTCGGGACAGATCCCCGATTTTGTATCCAATCAAATTCACAAACTTATTATCCCATTGGTAAAGTCCCCCTTTACTTCCCTTTTTCTGTATGCCTACAATTGATGAATTGAACATTAAGCTTTTATCAGAGCTCAAAGAAATCGCCGGAAACCTTGGCATTTCTGATCATACAAAACTTCCTAAAAAAGAACTTATCAGCAGAATCCTTGCCCGTCAGGAGAGCGTAGCTCAACCCGTAGTGGCACCTGCTTTTGAAGATACTTCGGCCACTGACGCGGATGAGCCGAAGAAAAAGCGTGCGCGCAGGCCAGTTGAGCCTACTCCCATAGCAGTTAAATCAAATGGGAACCGTCCCGCTAAAAACAAGAAGGATCATGCCTCAAGTGCACCTTTATTTAGCCCGGCACCTCTTTTCGATTCCTCACCTTCGGCAGGAAATGAAATACAGGCGGAAGATAATGCTGAAGTTCGAAACGAAACTTCCGTCAACAACGAAGCTCCGGCACGAAATGAGCAACAGTCGAGAAATGAAAAACCGGCTAGAAATCAGGAGAGACCACGCAATGTGGAAATGGCCGAAGACATTGATTCTGACAATGATACAGCAAACGATTTAGGCAAAGAAGAAGTAATTTCTTTAATGCAAGAAACTGCACCTGCGGAAGTATCAGAATCGACCAGCGAAACGCCGGCTGCCAATAATTCTCAGGATCAAAATACAGGCGGACAGAAAGAAGAAAAACCTGCCCGTCAAAACAATGAAAATGCGGACCGCCAACCACAGGCGCAGGCACAAAGAGAGGATCCGTCTTCTAAAATTAAACGCAACTATAATAATTACGTCCGTGAATTTGACGGTTTGATCGTCAATGAGGGTGTTCTTGAAATTATGCAGGATGGCGGATATGGTTTTCTCCGTTCAGCAGATTACAATTATCTCGCAAGTCCGGACGATATATATGTTTCTCCGTCTCAAATTAAACTCTTCGGTCTTAAAACCGGGGATACGGTAAAAGGGCAAATCCGCCCTCCAAAGGAAGGTGAAAAGTATTTTGCATTATTAAGAGTTGAAACAGTTAATGGAAAAACAACGGAAGAAATCAGGGACCGTATTCCTTTTGAATACCTTACCCCTCTTTTTCCTGATGAATGTCTCAAACTGAGCTCCCGGCCCGACCAATACTCAACAAGGATCCTCGATCTTTTTGCCCCAATCGGAAAAGGACAACGAGGAATGATCGTTGCGCAGCCTAAAACCGGTAAAACGGTTTTGTTAAAAGAAATTGCAAACGCGATCACACGGAACCACCCGGAAGTTTTTCTTCTGATATTATTGATTGATGAACGTCCGGAAGAAGTAACCGATATGCAACGCAGCGTTCGCGCGGAGGTAATTGCATCTACGTTCGATGAACAAGCTGACCGTCACGTAAAAGTTGCCAGCATTGTGCTTGAAAAAGCAAAACGAATGGTTGAATGCGGCCACGATGTTGTTATTCTTCTTGATTCCATTACCCGTCTTGCCCGTGCGTATAATACGGTAGTTCCCTCATCCGGTAAAATTCTCTCCGGTGGTGTGGATGCCAATGCATTGCACAAACCTAAACGTTTCTTTGGTGCAGCCAGAAATGTAGAGCACGGCGGTTCACTGACCATTATCGCAACTGCCCTGATCGATACAGGATCTAAAATGGACGAAGTTATCTTTGAAGAGTTCAAAGGTACCGGTAACATGGAATTGCAACTCGATCGCAAGCTTTCAAACAAACGTGTATTCCCTGCAATCGATGTGATGGCGTCAGGTACCCGTCGCGAAGATTTGCTGCTTGATAAAGAAACACTGAAAAAGGTATGGATACTTCGCAAACATATGTCTGATATGAATGCTATGGAATCCATGGATTTCCTTTTAGAACACATGAAAGGAACCAGGAATAACGAAGAGTTCCTGATTTCAATGAACCGATAAGTAAAAAGAGCCTGAGCAACACTCAGGCTCTTTTTACTTAGTGCCCGATTTGTTGCATCTGTTCGTTCCTAAAAGTATCTTTAAAAGGATAATCGTTTTGGGCTAACTCAAAAACAGTCGGATTATGTTCAATGTCAAGGCGTTGTTGTGGACTGTATTAACCGCCTGGATACTGGGTTCAACATATTGGTATGTTTGTAAAATCAAGCTTCTCTGTGACACCATTGTCAATCCCGCACTTTTTCCGACTGAAATAGTCTCAGAATCCGGAGAGTTTATTGCCGGTCGATCCATTCCATTCCTGACCTACACCATTGATGCAGGCAAGCTTGCCCAATATGCCACGATGTTTACCGTCGCGCTGCTGTTGGGCTTTTTTATTGGCAAAAGTTATGGTGACAAAAAGACGACGGAACTTAAATATCGGTTAAGCAGGATAAATCGTGAAATAAAATATTATCGGTCGAAAGAATGACTTTACCAGACTATCCTTTTGACCCTCAATCAGTTCCCGTAGCAATAACGGAGATCATTTTGATGCTTTGCATTGCCTCTGTCGCCGGCTGGCTGCTGGCAAGGATAATCATCAGACGCAGAGTTCGTATCTTGCACGACCTCATTGAGGAGAAAAAAATTGAGCTTGCTGACTTCCGGACATTCATGAAAAATCCAACCGATCAACCTGTGGCCACGAATGCTTCAAAAACGGCATATCCCGTAACGAGCCCGGATCACGCACCGGACGACCTCAAAATCCTGGAAGGTGTTGGTCCAAAAATCGAAGAAATCCTGAATAAAGAAGGCATACATACCTTTGAACAACTTGCCGAAACTTCGGTGATCCGCATTGTTGGCATTCTAAAAAAAGCGGGGCCCAGATACCAGCTCAATGATCCGTCTTCCTGGCCAAACCAGGCAGTACTGGCCAAAGAACAGAAATGGGAAGAATTGGGAAGTTTGAAAACGCAGCTGATAACAGGCGAAAAAAGATAGTAGTATATAGACGAAAAAACCCGCTCCTGGCGGGTTTTTTCGTCTGATAAAGTCAAGCTTACAAATTCGTAACGGTTCTTTGAATGAACTGAGTCAGGTCACTGCCAGAAAGCAAACCCTGCGAAAGCAATGCAAGATCGTAAACCTGCTTTGCCAAAGCTTTCTGATCCGAATCGTTTTCAGTCGCCAGGATCCGGCCGATGACCGGGTGATTTGAATTCAGTGAAACGGTATACATCAGAGGCATGTCGCCGAACATTGAACGTTGCCCAGAGCTGGCCTGCATATCTGTCATACGACGCATAAATTCAGGGAAAGTAATGACTACCGGCAACTCGTCCACAGGCATCGCTTCAACCTGAATATTAGCTGCTTTGCTTCCCGCAACTTCCTCGAAAACTTTCTTCACTTTGTCCTGATCGTCGGAAGACAAAATGCTTTCCAGCTTCACATCTTTCTCAACAAGCTTGTCTAAAGTGTCCGCATCAACACGTTTGATATTGATTTTTTCAAGCTTCTGCTCTAATGTATTTATGAAATGCGAGTCAATCATACTGCCAAGTTCAAGCACATCATAGCTTCTCTTTTTGGCTGACTGGATAAAGGCATCTTGTTTTTTCTCGTCCGTTGTGTAAAGCCAGATTTGCGTGTCGTTCTTATCCGTCTGATTTTCCTTCACCAACTCGCGGTATTCTTCAAATGTGTGGAACTTACCGTCTGTACTTTTCAGCAGACAAAAATCCTTCGCTTTTTCGTAAAATTTATCATCGCTGATGATACCATATTTTACAAACAAACCGATATCGTCAAATTTCTTTTCAAATCCCTCACGGTCGTTTTTGAATATTTCCGAAAGCTTGTCAGCTACTTTACGTGTGATATAGCCATTGATTTTCTTCACATTACCGTCAGCCTGCAAATAACTCCGCGATACGTTCAGAGGAATGTCCGGCGAGTCGATCACCCCATGCAGTAATTGAAGGAAATTAGGCACAATGTCTTTTACTTCATCCGTAATAAAAACCTGGCGGCTATAAAGCTGGATCTTTTCACGTTGTCCCTGAAAATCGTTGCGCAGCTTGGGAAAGTAAAGAACACCGGTAAGATTGAATGGATAATCGACATTCAGGTGTATCCAAAATAAGGGATCTTCGCTGAAAGGATAAAGCTCTTTATAGAATGCAATGTAATCTTCGTCAGTCAGATCCGACGGGTTTTTAGTCCAGATCGGAGTTGGGTTGTTGATTACCTTATCTTCAAATTCAATGGGTATCGGCAGAAATTTACCATATTTTTCAAGAATGCCGCGAAGACGATGCGCGTCCAGGAATTCTTCTGAATCTGGCGCAATGTGCAGGATAATGTCCGATCCGCGTTCTTCTTTTTCAGCAGGCGAAAGTTCAAATTCGGTCGAACCGTCACATTGCCAGCGAACCGCTTCTGAACCCTCTTTGTAAGATTTTGTAAGGATCTCAACGTTTTCAGCAACCATGTAGGCGGAATAGAAACCTAATCCGAAGTGACCGATAATGCCTTTGTCACCTTTTCCGTCCTCACCCTTATCCTTATACTTTTCGACAAACTCAGTAGCGCCGGAGAAAGCGATCTGATTGATGTACTTTTTTATTTCATCGGCGGTCATACCGATACCGTTATCACTGATTGTGATCGTTTTGGCATCTGCATCCAGTTTAACAACCACTTTAAGATCTCCCAGTTCACCATTAAACTCGCCATAAGATGCCAGTTTCTTGATTTTCTGAGACGCATCCACTGCATTGGAAACCAATTCTCTTAAAAAGATTTCGTGGTCCGAATAAAGGAATTTTTTGATAATCGGGAAGATGTTCTCAGTATGAATACTAAGATTTCCTTTTTCCTGAATCACTGACTCCATAGTTATAATGTTTGGTTTTTATGAATTAGAATTGTTTTTCTGCTTTTGCAATACGGAACAAAAATATGCGTTCCAATAACAATCAAAATACGGACTGCTGACACATTGTCAGTCGTGAATATATGCATCTGGGCACAATTTCGGGGTTGGTATCTCATTCGCTTTTTCTTAATATTGCGATCGGTAAACTACCCCAGCTAAAATCCATCAAACGTTCATCTGAAGAACACCAATTTTAAACATGAATCTGATTAAAAAACTTTTTACGGCGGTACTTTTTCTAAGCATTGTTTCAGCTTGTACTACCATGAATTCTGTCCCTCTTTCTAATTACACCGTTTTTACGGAGGATTTACGGCGTGACCTGGAAGCTGCAAACATCGATCTCGCCAAGGTGCAGTTCTTCAATGACAAGGCGATTAACATCCGCAGAGAAGTTTCCGATCCGAATGACATCAAGGTAAACCCGGAAGGACAGATTACGATGAGTAACGGAAAAAGCATTCAGACAATCAATGTGCTTCCATTTACGCCAGGCGTTTCTTTAGGTTCGGGAAATGGCACACTTCATGTTTCATGGGACGACACACAGCAGGATACGAAAGGAATGCAGTTCAACCTGAGTGGGCAGAACTACTTTCTGGATGTATTGCCGAATAACAAATTTGAATACAAGGAGCGGACGTTCGATCTGCAAGGTGGAAACGGAGCCCGGCTTTTTGTTAAGAAGGATTTGTTGAAGCAAGTAAAAAATTCGAGAGAAACATTAAAAGGACGAAAAGTCGGTCAGTAATCGCTTTTCATGATACACAAAAAAGGTCAGGAAATCCCTGACCTTTTTTGCTTTACAACACTTCAATTCAGATTAAAATACTGTTGTTTTTTGTTTGCGGTAATCTCCGGCTTATTGATAATGCGATCATTTTGAATGAGTATCAAAACAATTAACCCGATAATGACCGAAAGTCCGATCTGCAAAAAGGAAATGATGTCGAAACTGGCTGCCTCACTTTTCGATACCTTCATGAGGTCCGCCCCAATGTCCGATTGAATGCTGGTCAGCTCGTTCAGAATATGTATCGATTCCTGAAATGCAGCCGCGCCAGTCTTCGCAAAAACAAGCTTCCCCTCCTCGTTCGCACCCAAACTGGTTAAGTTCAATATCGTCGCTTCCAGCAAACGATATTTATCCACCTGATACTTAAATTTCTGGAGACTCTTTGTTTCCTGATCAACCAGGTAAGTCTTCTCAAAAACTCCTACCAACGAATCGATATGTGTATCATAGGTCTTTAACTGTGATCTCAGTTCATCTTCCGATTTCGGATCTGGCAAAAAAAGATGTTTTTCGAGTGTGAGACGCTTTCCGTAAAGATTTTCTGTCAGGTAAATAATCGTCGTCGCGGGAATAAGGCGATCCTTATAAATCGAGGAGACCGACTGATCGATTCCGTGCACATTGTATCTCGAAAGAACCGATCCCAAAATGATCAGGACCATAATACTGCCAAGTAAGACCGCAGCTTTTAACTTTTGTTGAATTACAAATGACCATTTCATCCGATAATAATTAAGCTTGCTCCGCTATCCGTTTAAGTGTCTTCAAAATACAAAAATATCTTTCTATAATAACGTTATAGTGCTTTTAATATTGATTTCAACCACGTATGAAAGCAAAAGTGTTCCAAAACGTCTGTCCTGAAACACTTTAACTGACTTATCTGATGCTTTTATTTCTGTCCGTCTCCGCCACCTATTACATCGGTATTGTTGACAGATTTCGTTTTCTTCTTGGGAGCGTCAAAGCTCATTTTACCGATTGAATAATTAAATGTAATCTTGAAATTCCGGTTATATAACTGCGTTTGAGACGACTGTATGAACTGCGGCGAAGTAAGGTCCGAAGTAAAACGGACACCTTTCGTCATGAAATTCTCCGCAGCGAAACCAACACTACCCTTTTTATTAGCAAAATCTTTCTTGAAACCCAGCGAATACATGTAAAAGCCGGTGCGCGTTCCTTGCAACTGTATTTCCTTACCGCGATAGAAGCCAAATGCCTGAACTCCCCAGCCCCGCGCCAGTGAAATTTGCGACATCAATCGTCCGCCATAGTTGAAACCAGAATTGCTGGCCATCACCGGCGCCCCTTCCAGACTCGTTGTCTGACCTTCCAGATACGAATGCAGAATGTCAAGACTTCCGTTTAGCGTCCATTTCGGCGTGAGATATACGTTCGCAAAAACATTCATTCCGTATGCCTGCTGCTTTCCGATATTCTCATAAGTAGTTACGATTGCACCCTGCAGCGTATCAACGGCCATTCTCACTTGCGTAATGGAGTTGTTTGTCTGACGTGCAAATGCGGAGACATTCAAATAGGTTTTCTTGATATTGGTACTCAAAGCCAGCTCAAAATTATCGGTCAGCTCGGGACTCAGCGCCGGATTACCAGTACTGATATTTTGTGGGTTTGAGAGATTTACATTGGGGTTGAGCTGCTGAATACCCGGACGTTGAATTCTTCTGTTATAGGCTGCTTTCAATGTTGTATTACCCGTCAATGCTTTCGACACATTAATACTAGGTACCAGATTTCCATAATTTGGGATCGTCACCTTCCCAGCTTCACCCAGATCGGCCGTTATGCCCGTATATTCATACCGGGTCCCTGCTTTAAATGTGTATTTATTTTTGGTAGTCAATGTATAAGAAATATATCCCGCAGCCACATTCTGATTGTAATTCAACGTACCGGAAGGGTTTGTCGGACTTACCGAGAAATCTCCTGATTCAGTAGCAGAAAGGTATTTAAAGTCACTATTAACCGTCCTGAAAATACCTTTCGCCCCAAATTCGATCAATTGATTTTTAGCGATGGGAGTCTGATAATCGGTTTGTAGTGTAAATTCCGAATTAGTATTATCGTTGACGTTTTTCAGACGGCCACTTACTGCGCCAGATTCAGTGAGTAAATCCGTGTTAAAATTGTTTGTCAAACCCGTGCGGCTATACAAAGTTGAAATGCTCCATTCCTGCTGAGGCTTGAAAGTCCGGAGATAATCAATGTTAAAATCAACGGTCCCGGAAAGATCTTTACGATCTACTTTCCGCTGGGAAGTCATACCTAACACATTGTTTTGGAATTGATTTATGGTCAGATCCTGCTTTTGGATAAAGTTCCGTGTTCCGTAACGCAAACCCGCCGACAATGCCTGATTTTTACCAAGATCATAATCCCATCCCAGCGAATATTGTCCGAATAATCCCTGGTCTTTTGCTTTGGAAGATTGATTTGTTAGAAACGAGCTGCCTTCTGAAAAAGTAGTCTGGTTCAATACCGATTCAGCTTTATTATAAAATGCACGTCCAAAACCGCCCAGCGTAAACCCCATTTTCCCTTTCCGGTAACTTCCATTCAAACCCAGGTTGGTACCCCGGTTTCCAACGCCCGAATCAATGTTCAATGTCAACCCCTGCAGGCTATTCTTTTTAGTAATAATATTGATAATCCCACCAGAACCTTCCGCGTCGTATTTGGCAGACGGCGATGTGATGACCTCCACAGACTTGATCATATCCGCAGGAATTTGTTTCAATGCGTCAGCGACATTGCTCGCGATAATGGTCGAAGGTTTATTATTGATCAAAACCCTGATATTTGAACTTCCGCGCAATGAAACATTTCCATCCAGATCGACCGACAGCATAGGTACTTTCCGCAGAAGATCCGATGCATCGCCACCTTTGGATGTAATGTCTTTTTCAGCATTGTAAACCAGCCTGTCTACCTTTTCCTCCACCAGCGATTTTTCACCGGTAATCGTCACTTCCTGCAAGTTCTGCACGGTCGAAGCCAGCTGTATAGATCCCAGGTCGATATCTTTTCCTTTTTCAATCTGAATGTTATCAACCGTTTTGTCTTTAAAACCAATGAAAGAAATCAGCAGCTTGTAATTGCCAGGTGCAACTTTGGTAATAGAGAATTTCCCCGTTTCGTCAGCCGTAGTACCGTCAATGGCTTTGTTTCCGACAACACTGAATAATGCAATACTCGCAAACTCCACGCCTTTTGCAGCGGATGAATCCAGTACAATTCCCGAAATTTTCGAATTGCCTTTTGGAGCCGTTTCAGTTAATACGGCGGGAGCGGATGCAGGAGCTTGCCCGAAGGAAAATGTGGCAAAAAAGCTCATAATAAGTACAAAACCTGAGGCAGCCGTTTTAGAAAGAATTAATTTGTTCATGGATGAAAACTTTGATAGATAGAGAGGCAACTGTGCAAGTCCTATTTAAATACAATTCCCGATACAAAAGAAACGAATACGGTGCACACCAAAAATGATAATAGATAGGCACGTCGTTTTCATCTGCCAAATGGCAATTTCGCCCGTTACAGAGCGGCACAGGTTAGATGAATCCGGGAATATCCGATATCAACAACTGGTTGGTATAATTTTATTATTTGGAGTTGTTACAACAATATTGTTGCATATAATTGCTGATTTGTGGCTTACTTTGGACTTGTAATGTCCGGGACATTCACTCCTTTACGCGATTTATACTCTTCTGTTCATGAATGAAGTTGCCATTGATTTCAGTAAGGTTCATCAGATCCAGATTTTCGGGATCACCATTCTGGAACCTTCCTCTGTGATTTCGAGTCTGATGATGACTGCGGTATGCATTTACGCCTTCGTCCACTTAAACAGGCTCGGACGTGCGCACCGGATGTACAAGCAAATCCAGTACTTCTTTTTATTCATGGGTATCGCGACTGCAATCGGCGGAATACTCGGTCACGGTTTTTTATATTTAACGGGACAAGTCGGGAAGATCCCCGGATGGTTTGCGAGTATGATCGCAGTCGCATTGTTTGAAAGAGCGGCAATTTGGCACATTAAACCCTTGCTCCACAAACGTAACGGACTCATACTCGGCTGGCTGAATTATGTAGAGCTGACGATTTTCTTCGTCCTCACATTCATTACACTCAACTTTGTGATCGTCGAGATCCATGCCTTTTATGGACTTTTTCTGATGCTTTTCCTGATTGAAATTTATGTTTACAAGAAACGTCGCGATCCGGGGAGTGTCAATATATTCATCGCGACGCTCATGGGCGCGCTGGCGGCCGGAATGCACGCTTTGAAATTCAGCTTCGGTCCGTGGTTCAATTACAACGATATCAGTCACATTCCGATGGCGCTATCCATTTGGTTTTATTACCAGGGTGCCCGGCATATGATCTATTACGGAGATGAAATGATCGTCCCCGAAAAGATTATAGAGAGTGAAAAAATCGAGGACTGAGTTGATCTTTTAAAACATACAATGCAAAAAAATAGAGCGCCTGATGCAGGCACTCTATTTTTTTGCATGATAACACCTTACTTGTTAGGCTGCGGCGTGTAACGCAAATATGGTTTTACTATATTCAATCCTTTTGTAAATCTCTTTTCAGCATCCTCGGTGCTCACCGCAGGAACCACGATCACATCATCCCCATCTTTCCAGTCCGCGGGAGTCGCAACAGAATAATTAGCAGTCAGTTGCAGTGAGTCCACAACCCGGAGAATCTCATTGAAATTTCGGCCTGTTGATGCAGGATAAGTCAGGGTAAGCTTGATTTTTTTATCCGGTCCAACGATAAACACCGAACGAACCGTTGCTTTCTCGCTCGCATTTGGATGGATCATGTCATACAGCTGCGCTACTTTCCGGCCTTCATCTGCGATAATTGGAAAGTTAACTTCGGTGTCGCTCACCTCATTGATATCCGGGATCCAGCGGTTGTGAGAATCCAGATCATCTACGCTCACTGCCAGCACTTTAACATTGCGTTTTTCAAATTCGCCTTTCAAAAGCGCCGTTTTACCAAGTTCGGTAGTACATACCGGCGTAAAATCTGCCGGGTGAGAAAAAAGCAATCCCCAGCTATCGCCAAGCCATTCGTGAAATTTAATAGGGCCTTGTGTGGTATTTGCCTCAAAGTCCGGGGCAATATCTCCTAGTCGCAGTGACATAAGCAATAAAATTTAAGTTTGACAATAATCTACCAAAGTTGTAGAGTTTAACACAAAAATAGATAATTAGTTTCAATTAAGCGGTAATTGTCAGATGAATAAATGTATCCAAGATCGGATATGACTAAACCCTGATAAATCCTCAGAATATTAACCTCAATGCAATTTTAACCTCATTTTAAATCCCCTTTAATTGCGTTTTAATTGAAAGTCTGCTCCTTTGAATGTGCTATCACACACCAATCCATCGCCGACAATAGCTCACAGACCTTTATAATAATAGATAACCTGTTCGTTTAAATTGTAGAAACCATCTCATCATTAAAATGAGATGGTTTTTTGTTTAAATTGAACTATCACTCCGCATTTTACTTTCTTGATAAAACAACCGTTCATGTCTTTGAAACTGCCTGTTTACCTGGATTACAATGCTACTACTCCGATGGATCCGAGAGTTTTGGAAGAAATGCTGCCTTATTATACAGAGAAATTTGGTAACGCAGCCAGCAAAACGCATGCATTTGGATGGGAAGCAGAAGAAGCTGTGGACATTGCCCGTGAGCAGATTGCCAGCCTGATCGGTGCTCATCCTCAGGAAATTGTCTTTACTTCCGGCGCAACAGAAGCAGTTAATCTCGCAATCAAAGGTGTTTTCGAAAATTATCCGGTCGAAAAAAAACACATGATTACGGTATCAACCGAACATAAAGCGGTTTTGGACACGTGCAGGAAAATGGAAAGGAATGGCCACGAAGTCTCGTATTTACATGTGAATGCAGATGGGCTCATCGATCTGGAAGAACTTGAAAATGCGATCAACCAAAATACCATTTTAATCGCCGTCATGTATGCCAATAATGAGACAGGTGTAGTAATGCCGGTGAAAGAAATTTCAGCGATCGCCAGAAAACACGGTATTCCGTTTTTAAGCGATGCGACACAGGCTGTCGGTAAAATACCTGTAAATGTAGATCGGGATGGCATTGATCTGATGACTTTCAGCGCACATAAATTGTACGGCCCAAAAGGCGTGGGTGCATTGTATGTAAGAAAGAAAAACCCTACGGTGACGCTCACCGCGCAGATCGACGGCGGCGGGCATGAACGAAATATGAGAAGCGGGACATTGAATGTACCGGGTATCGTCGGCTTTGGAAAAGCGTGCGAAATCTGTGAAAATGAGATGCATACAGAAAGTACGCGGCTCGGTGCATTGCGCGATTATTTTGAAAAACAACTGATGGATCTCGAAGATCTGGAAGTAAATGGCGATCAAAAATCGCGGCTTCCTCATGCGACCAACATCTCGTTTCATGGCATTGACGGAGAAAAAATGATCTTCGAATCGAGCAGCGATCTCGCCTTTTCCCGAAGTTCCGCCTGCACGTCGGCAACATTGGAACCGAGTTATGTGTTAAAAGCAATGGGGCTGACCGACGAGACAATTCACAATTCTTTCCGTTTCAGCTTTGGTCGGTTCTCTACCGAAGAGCATGCTGATCACGCGATCGGAATTATTTCACGAATCATAAAAGAGCATCGCCATGAAAGAAATTTCGGACATCATAAAGTCCTATGAAAACGCCATAATGAGCGGTAAAAACATGGCACTCGCTACTGTGGTACATGTTGAAGGCTCATCCTATCGCAGGCCGGGCGCGAGAATGCTCGTCACGGACGACGGTCAGCTTACCGGGGCGATCAGTGGCGGCTGCCTCGAAGGTGATGCATTGAGAAAAGCATTACTGGCCATTTCACAGCAAAAAAACAAACTGGTCACCTACGATACAACCGACGAAAACGACACGACATTAGGTGTGCAGCTGGGCTGTAATGGCATTATTCACATTCTTTTTGAGCCGATTCATATTGCCGATAAAGACAACCCCATTGAATTGTTGAAAAGGGTTTTGGTCAAAAGACAAAATGCCGTACTCATCACCTTGTTTTCCCTGAAATCCAGAACCGGCGCACAGCCGGGCACGTGTTTCCTGCATTTAGAAACTGAGGATCAAATCATTACAAAAGATTTGAAAGAGCCGGCTATTTCTGATTTGTTAGTCGATTCACAATTAGCTTATTCAAAGTCCGATTCATTCTTTAAGACTTTTCTGTATGATGGTCAAAATCTCACTGGTTTCATTGAGTACGTAAATACGCCACCTTCCATTGTCATTGCCGGTGCGGGAAACGATACAATACCGCTGGTGGAAATGGCGAATATCCTGGGCTGGAAAACGACGGTTGTGGATGGTCGGGCCGGACATGCTACGAAACAACGCTTTCCGAATGCAACAAGGGTAATCGTTTCCCGGGCCGAAGATGTTTTAAATCATATTGAATGTGATGAAAGAACATTTTTCCTGCTAATGACACATAATTACAATTACGATCTGGCGCTACTGAAACAGTTGGTCACTGTTGAATCTTGCCAGTACACTGGTACCTTGGGGCCAAAGAAGAAATTGGAACGAATGTTTTCAGAGCTGGAAGAAAATGGAATTGGTGTAACGGAGGAACAAAAAACACGCATTTACGGACCAGTGGGCCTCGATATCGGCGCTGAAACTTCCGAAGAAATTGCATTGTCTGTTTTAGCTGAAATCAAGGCGGTTCTCAGTAATAGAAAAGGATTTTCGCTCCGCGACAAAATGGAGCCGATACACAACCGGTCTGACCAGAAAGTGGACTACTCCAAGGCGGAAATGGAGGAATTTCTTTGTGCCGTGCAAATTGCGACTTCTTAAATGAGCGCCTACGCTCCATATAGCATTGTTATACTCGCCGCAGGGAATTCATCCAGGCTCGGCGAACCCAAGCAATTATTGAAATATCAAAACAAAACACTCATCCGTCATATCACCGAAACTGCTCTGGCTAGTGGGTTTTCGGAAGTGATTATAGTGACTGGTTCCAACTCCGAACGTATTGAAAATGAATTGAATGGACTAAAATGTCATTTCACCTATAATGCAAATTGGGCGGAAGGAATGGGATCTTCCATTGCGCAAGGAATACATGGCTTACAATCTATGAATATTTTATCAGCCGGCGTGATCCTCGCAGTCAGTGATCAGCCATTTGTAGATATTTCCCTGTTTCAGTCACTAATTGATCAGAAAACCCGCACAAATGCAGGAATCGTAGCTTCGTCTTATGCCGGTACATTAGGAACTCCGGTTTTATTTTCTGAAAAATATTTTACTGACCTCCTGAAATTAAGCGGTGCCGAAGGCGCTAAAAAGCTTCTTTCAAAATTTTCTAATGAGGTGACTTCCTGCCCATTCCCGCTCGGAAACATCGATATCGACACAAAAGAAGACTACAAAAATCTCTTAATTTTTCAATCTTGATTTAATTGCCGTCGTCTTAAGCCGACGGCAATTAAATCAGATTGAAAAAATCTTTTTGTTTAAGTCAAGATCTTCTTTTATCATTGCAGTGTACTATTTAACTAGAACACTAAATCTCTCAGACCATGATCCATTTTGACCAGGTATCCTTTGGATATAGTACGCGTAAAAAGCTTTTTGAAAACCTCACGCTGAATCTGAAAGCCGGGCATATTTATGGTTTGCTGGGAAAAAACGGTGCAGGGAAATCCAGTTTGCTCAGAAACATGGTCGGACTGCTTTTTCCGCTCAGCGGCAAGATCAATGTGGCCGGCTACGAACCTGGCAAACGCCAGCCTGCATTTTTGCAGGATGTCTTTTTTATTCCCGAGGAAATTTATCTGCCTTCGGTCACAATCGATAAGTACCTCGATATGCTCGCGCCGTTTTACCCCAGGTTTGACGAAAAACAATTCCGGGGATACATCGCTGAACTCGACATTCCCGAAAAAAACAAGCTAACGGGCATGTCTTATGGTCAGAAGAAAAAAGTGCTGATCGCATTTGCACTCGCGACGAATACCCGGATTCTCATCATGGATGAGCCTACAAACGGTCTCGATATTCCCTCAAAAAGTCAATTTCGCAAACTGGTATCCTCGGTTCTGGACAAAGACAGGCTGATACTGATCTCCACACATCAGGTTCGCGACCTTGACAATCTCATTGATTCCATCATTATTCTGGAAGATAGCCAGATCCTGTTGCAGCATAGTCTCGACGTGGTTACCGAGCGACTGTGTTTCGGAACGCTCAGCAGTATCGAATTCGACAATCGGGTTCTTTACTCGGAACCTTCATTGCGTGGCTATAAAGCAGTTTTTGAGAATTCCGAGCAGGAGGATAGTCGCGTAGATCTTGAACATCTGTTTAATGCAGTCATGGAAAATCCGGCGCGTATCAAATCCATATTCCGATAAGATCATGAAACAGCTACTAATCCTATTTCTTATCGTACTCATTTTATTGATCCAATATCTGGCTCCTTCCATCCTACCTGACCAATTTTTATCTTTCATCCTATGAATCAGACATTTGACATTCACCGCTTTGCATTAATGCTGAAACTGGATTTGGCAGAAAAAGGCAGAAATATGCTGTTGCTGGCGACACTTCTTGTTGTGATGCTTTTGCTGATGCTGCTACCGATCACGATGTCCAGGGAACCGAGCGGATTGCGGGAGGCATTGCATTATGTTGCTTTATTTACGGTTGTGCTTTTTGGCGGAAGTTTCTATTCCAGCAATGCATTAACTCAATATTCCACACCGCAAACGTGTATTGCAGCGTTAATGGTGCCGGCATCACGAGTCGAAAAGTACCTGAGCTCATTCATTCTGAACGTCATTTTCGTTGTCCCATTCCTGATCCTTTTTGTAAAACTTCATCATTACACGATAGACATCGGGAATTCAAAACTTCCGGCAGGCGGGTACAAATACAATTATATCCAGAATGAGCCACTACAGTATTTTTATTTCTGCTATTTCATCCTGCATTCGGTCATTTTTCTGGGATCGGTCTATTTTCCGAAAGCATCGTACATCAAAACGGCAACATTTGTTTTGATCACTATACTGGTTGTTTTTGGCGTCAATACGTTGATTGCAAGTTTATTTACCGGCTTTCCTAAGAAAATTGTAGCATTTCCAATGACTGGCTGGCGCATCTGGGAGAGCGACACAATGTCTCTGACCAAAAACGTACATGAGAAATTCTTTCATGTTCTGATCCCCGAAACCACCGATAATCTGCTACGTGTTTTTGCGGTGCTGGTCGCGCTCAGCTTTTGGTTTATTGCCTACATACGGCTAAAAGAGAAGGAAATTTAACCACACATGATTTATGGAGTTTAAAGATAAACAATCTATTTACCTGCAGATCGCCGACTATATCTGCGAGCAGATCCTGCTCGGTAAATGGCCGCCCGGAGAACGCATCCCGTCTGTCAGGGACCTGGCCGCGATGCTGGAAGTCAATCCAAACACCGTGATGAGAACGTACGATTTCCTTCAGAATAAAGAAATCATTTTCAACAAAAGAGGAATTGGATACTCGGCTGATGATAAGGCAGTTGAACGAATTTTACTTTATCGAAAAGAGCGTTTTCTCGAAAGCGAGCTGCCCGATCTTTTCCGGACGCTCTACCTTCTGAATATCAGTATGGGCGAGTTACAGACCCGCTACAACAAGTTCATCACCGAAACATATCCTGTCACGAACTAACTTTTAATACAATGAAGACAAGTAACATCTTACTTATCACGCTATTTTCATTGACACTGCTTGTTTTGTTAGGGTCAAATCTGGTTTTGAAGGCAGGGTATGACAGAATAGACAAAAGCGACCCCTTGTGGGGATATAGAAAGGAACCTGCAAAGCCATTCAAATATGTGAAACTTCAGGGAAAAGCATTTGGCCTGACGGAGATCAGCCCTGGCAAAGAGTATAAAATTACGGCCGGGCCGGATAAAAAGTATTACGACTGGAAAGTGGTGGGTGACACCCTGGTTTTCAATTATCACCGCGACTGGGAACTCTCCGCACCATTTACGGAAGAGGCTTTGAACATTGGCCCTAATTTTTACATTACAGCCCCGGATATTAAATCCATTACCTCACAAGATGTACCGGTTCACATCACAAACTGGAAAAGTGGCGATCTGGTTATAAAAATGAATAAAGGCGCATTGCTCGTAAGCGATAATGTGATTGACAACCTGAATACGGATGTTCATTCAGGAGGATTCGTAAAATTTGGGAAGAGCAATAATCTCGGGAATGTGTCTGTGCAGGTGAAGGATAGCAGCAGTTTGAAGGTAGAAAAAGATATTTTCAAATCATTTAAGGCAAATGTAGATGGCAAAGCTCAGATTAATTTGCCGGGGAGCCTCTATAAAAATGTTGCTGAAAATTAAGAATGCCGGGAATTTGAGCTCCCGGCATTTCGAATAAATTCACGATGCAGCTTTTGCTATTTGATTCCCAGCATTAAGCTTGCACCGCCCGCATTTGTTGTTGGAAGAATACCGTTCCATTTGGCAACCCATTCCTGCTGGATTAATAATGGAGTTAATGTCTTCTGGCGGAGTTGATTGGCTTCTGCTTCGGCGCGGGCTTTGATCAATGTCGCTTTTGCCTGGCCTTCTGCGCGGGCGATAATCACTTTTGCCTCAGCCTCAGCTTGTTTCGCCATATTTTCAGCTTTTAGCCTCGCCTGAATGGACGTATTTTTTTCATCGATCATCTGGCGCAGTGACGGTGGCGGTGTGATCGCGGAAGTTAATTGGTCATAAATAAATCCGTCTCTGCCAAGAGTTTTGGTCAACACATTCTGCACACGATCTTCAAAAACTTCCCGGTTGGACATCACACTGTCGGAGGTAAATGAATTCGCTGCGATCCGGTATGCATCGTAAATGGTGTTTTTCATAAAACCCTGCTGAATCTCCGATAACGGTCGTCTGTATTGGCGGTAGATCTGCGGGACTTTATCCGGGTTAATGTGGTAGTTTAATTTGGGATCCACTTTAAATTCTGCAGCATCCTGGGTTGTAATTACAAAAGGGTCGTAATCAACACTTTGGGTATAAGTTGGAAATTCGATGATTTTGGTCGTCCAGGTATTGTACCAAACTCTTCCGGTCACCAAAGTAATGTTATCCACCCCTTTATCGGATCCGTAAAGATTTATTTTGATGCCCACATTCCCGGCGTCGATGTTTTCGTAGGTAAACGGCTGGACGGTAACGACGATGACAAGGATTATAAAACTAACGATAGCGATGATAATGTTTCTTCTCATGTTCATTATAGTTTAGATTTGATTTGCTTCAACAGATTTTTTATTTCTCCAAAAAGGTAAAAAAGAGCCGCTCCGATAAACGCCAGGCCGCCAAAGACTAGCAAATCCGACTGAGAATTAACCAGTTGCAGGGAGTAGGTAATCGCAACGATCACCAGGATCACTTTCAGAATATATTCCATATTAGCTAGATTTTTTCTATAAATGTATCGTGTGATCATGCATTGACATGAATATTTTATCCAATGGTTTGTTATGTCAATGAACTGGTGAAATTCATATATAAACAAAAAGCGCATCGATTATCGACACGCTTTTCAAATGGTAGCTTTTATTTACTTTCAGGCTAAAAGACTAGCCGCAGCTTCGTCCACAAACCAATGCAGCTGACCTTTTTCTGGATTAATGATCTGAGATGGATAAACATCCAGGTTCTGCTCACCTTTCAGCACATGTTTCAGTGTTTCAGCTTTCCCGATACCTGTTGCCAGAAAAGCCACACACGCCGCCTGATTTACAACCGGCGCCGTCAAGGTGATTCGGTACATATCCTGCGCGGGCAGAAAGAATGAAGTTGCCCACACATCTTTTTCATGAATGACATCGGTTCCCGGAAATAGCGATAACGTATGTCCATCATCCCCCATTCCCAACAGCACAAAATCAAATGTGGTCTCAGAGCCCGAAAAGTATTGTTTCAAAACGGATTCATATTCCAGTGCAGATTCCGCAGGCGGAATATCAGTACGCATTACATGTATGTTTTCGGGTTTTGCAGGTACTTTATCCAGCAATTCCTCAAAACACATTTTCGCATTATTTCGTGAATCTTCGAATGGTACCGCACGTTCATCCCCCCAGAAAAAATGAATTTTTCCCCACGGAATGGACTGTTTATATGGCGATTCCGCCAACAAAGCATAAAGCAGCTTCGGCGTACCTCCACCTGACAAAACAAATGTAAAACGCTCCTGCTTCGACAAAACTTCCTGAATGTAATCAGCCAGCCAGGAAGCCAGCTTTGTACTAAGCTGACTTGCGTCCTTTTCAATATGCAATTCCATAGATCAGGGAACGGGTGGTAAATTAATCCAGGTATGACCATCACGGGCGATTAATGCATCGGCATCGTCGGGCCCCCACGAATCCGGCGCGTAGTTCGGAAAATCCTGCGGCGTCCGGCCTTCCCAAGTTTCGAGGATCGGCATGATCACCTTCCAGGCAGCATCCACCTGATCATTACGCATGAAAAGTGTTGCGTCTCCCTCCATTACATCCAGCAACAAAGTTTCATACGCCTCGGGTGCATGCTCACCGGCTACCTCATCGTAGTCAAATGTCATATCTACCGGATCGAGCGTCATGGTCTGTCCGGGACGTTTCGCCTGGAAACGGATGCTGATATCCATATTCGGTTGAATACTGATCGTCAACCGGTTAGAACGCCAAGACTCGGCGGATTCAGCCGGAAATGCATAATGCGGTGCTGGTTTGAACTGCAGAGTAATGTGAGTAGCTTTTTGATTGAGATATTTTCCAGTCCTCACGTAGATCGGAACTCCCTGCCAGCGCCAGTTATCGATATAAAACTTAACCGCAGCAAACGTATCGATATTGGATTGCGGGTTAACACCTTCTTCCTGGCGATATCCAACTACTTTATCACCCTTTTTCCAGCCGCCCGAATATTGACCGCGTACTGCAAAATCGTGTACCTGTTCTTTCGAAATACGACGGATCGCATTCAAAACATCCACTTTCTTGTTACGGATTTCATTTGCATCAAATGAAACCGGCGGCTCCATGGCAATCATGCAAAGGATTTGCAGAATGTGGTTTTGTACCATATCCCGCAATGCACCCGCATGCTCAAAGTAACCTCCCCGACCTTCCAAACCCACACTTTCGGCAGCTGTGATCTGAATGTGGTCAATGTAATTCCGATTCCAGAGTGGCTCAAATAATGCATTAGCAAAACGCAATGCAAGAATATTCTGAACGGTTTCTTTACCCAAATAATGGTCGATTCGGAAAATTTGCTCCTCGGCAAACATGCCTGAAAGCAATTCATTCAATTCGTGCGCACTTTCCAGATCATGACCAAATGGTTTTTCAACCACGATTCTGGTTGTACTTTTATCATGACAAATCTGAAGAGCCCCCAATTTCTGCGCGATCGACGGCACCAGTTGTGGCGCTACTGCGAGGTAAAAGATCACATTCGGATGAACGCCCCACTCTTCTTCCTTTTTGGTGACAAGATCGGTGATCTTATGATAAGCTGCCGCATCATCGCCATCCATTTGCAGATACAAAACGTGCTGACTAAACTCTGTCCAATGCCCGTTCTGTTTGCCTTTTCTTCTCGAAAACTTAGTCACACCATCAAGCAAATGCTCGTGATATGCCTCATCCGTGTACGGACTTCTGCCGATACCTGCGATCGCGAATTGCTCCGGCATCCAGTTATCAAGAAATAAATTATAAAGAGCAGGAGTTAACTTTCTGTAATTCAGGTCACCGCTGCCTCCGAAGATAAAAAGAACCGTGGCAGGTGGGCGTTTAGTATTTTGCATAATTCACTTAGTTATTGTTGACCCCATTCCGTATGAAAGGTACCGGGGGTATCGATACGTTGATAAGTATGCGCGCCGAAATAGTCGCGTTGCGCCTGGATCAGGTTTGTCGGCATGCTGGCCGATTTGTAGGCGTCGAAGTATGCCAGCGAAGACATCAGACCAGCGATCGGAATGCCCGATTTAGCTGCGAATGCGATCAAAGAACGAGTCTTATCTTCCGCTGATTTAACGAGTGAAGCTACTTCTTGGTTCAGCAAGATGTTGGATAATTCCGGGTTCTGGCGATACGCTGTCGTAAATGTTTCCAACAACGAAGAACGGATGATACAGCCTCCACGCCATACACTCACCACTTCCGGCAGCGGAATATCCATATTCAGGTCTTTTGATGCTTGAAATAACATAGCGAGACCTTGCGCATAACTCAGAATGGTTGCAAAATACAATGCATCATAAACCAGCGCGATCAACTCCTCGGAAGGAAGGGATTCATTTCCAGCTGGTTCGCCATATATTTCAGCAGCCTGCACGCGCTCATCTTTATATCCTGACAACGTGCGCATAGCGACGGCAGTATCAATTACCGGCACTGCAACGGGCAGTTCCATCGAATCCTGCGACGTCCATTTACCGGTACCTTTCGAACCTGCTTTATCTGAAATTACGTCTACCAGGTCGCCAGTGCCTTTGTCGTCTTTTTGGAGGAATATCTCCGCCGTGATCTCGACAAGAAAGGATTGCAGTTTTTCATTATTCCATTTGGCGAAAACTTCATGCATTTGCTGATTGTTCAGCCCCCCGTGTTTCAGTATTGCATACGATTCGCTGATCAGCTGCATAATCGCATATTCGATGCCATTATGCACCATTTTTACATAATGGCCCGCACCTTCTTTCCCCAGATAGGCTACGCAAGGTTCGTCGCCCACTTTCGCGGCAATGGCTTCCAGCATTGGCTGCACGTGCCCATATGCGATCTGGTCGCCACCGGGCATGATACTCGGACCGGTACGCGCGCCTTTTTCACCTCCTGAAACACCAATTCCCATAAAGTGTATATTCTTCTCACGTAGGGCTTTTACACGACGAAGCGTATCGGTGTAATGCGAATTTCCACCGTCGATGATCACGTCACCTTCTTCCAGAAGAGGTAGTAATGAAGTAATTACATCGTCTACCGGCTGGCCGGCTGGTACCAGCATCATTACTTTCCGAGGACGTTGCAAAAGCTGGATCATTTGCGAAAGCTCGCCAACACCTTTAACAGTGGTTCCCGGAGTGGCCGAACTCTCCAAAGCTGCATTTTTGGTCGCATCCTTATCGAAACCGATTACTGCGAAACCATGATCGGCCATATTGAGCAACAGGTTGCGACCCATTACCCCGAGACCAATCATTCCAAATTCGAATATGCTGTCTGACATAATAATTCTACTTCTTGATTTAACACATGCAATATTAGGGTTTTTACAAAAGCAATGTATGTCAAAATGAAGGTTTCCCCAGTACCTGTACGTTTTTGACGTGATTATCCAGGACAGTCATGTACCTGATCAACCTAAAATTAATTGTGTCTTATCCCGTAGTTGCTTGAAATGTCGCGGCCGGGAACAAATTTGTTTGAAAACCAAACAAATTTCAAACAAAAAAATTACTTTTTGTAGGTCACAAGCAACTTAACTTCAAATCCATAGCGTTCCAGGATAGCTGCCATTTTTTTTGGCGAAATACCCAGTTTGTGCGTATAGTTTCTCCAAGCATTTGTTAACTCTCCTTTTTTTTCTTCGGCAGGTAAATTTTTATATACGTTGTCAAGAAACCATCCAAAGGCCTCTTCTATCGTAGTGAACGTCTTCATTTACTTAGCCTTTCTGAATTTACCACCCTTCCAGGATTTTTTGCTCAAAAACAGAAGTCCCAGCAATTCGCCAACCGGGGAAACGATCGCCGCCATGATGGCTAATACAGAAGCAAACAGGATCAGAAAACCCTTTGCGACAGTTTTGGAGTTATTGGTAAGTTCTTGATCTTGGTCCATTTTGTACAGTTTAAATTAATCCTTCAATTCTTTCTCACCGAATCATTGACACCGACCTTGTGATATAAGCTCATGTAAACTGACTCAATATAGTAAACAACCTCCTGTAAACGATGATAAGCTTTCCGAAAATCATCAATTTCGGCAACAATAAACCCGTGTCTCACCAAAATTTCATAGTCATTCGCCAGCAGTTCCGAATTTTTACACAAATGGCGGCAGTAGCCAATCATATCTTGAATGGTCTGTAAAGTCTGTTCGTCGGGATGCTGCAATGTGCGGGTAAGTCCGCGCATTCGTTTGCAAATATGCTTGGTAACCCGTGTGGAATGCATAAACCACAATCGGATATGATTAATATGATCACTGTTTTCCTCCGATCGGATTTCCACCAAGTTCATCAGCATTTTTTCAAAAGCCTCAGGTTTGGCATTTTCGGACGAAACTCTATATTTAATTTCTCTAAGGTTTTTGATTCGTTCAGGCATATTGATGTTGAAAATAAGGTCGCTCGAAACGGCGTTTGTGAAAAATTTAAAAGTAGAAGAAGACCGGAGCATTAGGAAGTACTGCTACCCTGAGGCGGGATTAGTTATCCAACGGTATGATAGAATAGCTAAATGCCGTCCAAAATGGGTTAAAACAAAAAAGCCGTAACTGTTTCCAGTTACGGCTTAATACTAATGTGGAGAATAACGGATTCGAACCGTCGACCTCTTGCATGCCATGCAAGCGCTCTAGCCAACTGAGCTAATCCCCCGTTTCTGATAAGATCCCCCTTTTGAGGAGTGCAAAGATGAAACGGAGAATTTTTAGATGCAAGCTAAGTCCTGATTTTATGTCTTGAAGTAAAATACTTCATTCCTTAATCATCGTCGGCCTCCGCCAAATGCTTTAGACAGTGCCCATATCACAACGGCGATTATTCCAACTACGAGAATCACGCCGGTCCAAACCCCGGTTTTGAAAATGCTACCAATTGCTTCACAACTTGTAAGTGTAAAAGTCAAAAGAAGAATAACCAGACAGTTAATAAATGCTCTCATTGGAAGGAAAATTTAGGTTGAAAAATCTAAGTCCAGCACTTAAAAAATCATTCCAACGTTCCCCGGAGCTTTAAACCTGAAAAATATCAAACGGGATGAGCTTTTGACTATCATTAACCAAAAGCTTTTCGAAAAGCTGCACCGTCGCTGCAGCATCGCCATGCGCACGGTGTCGATTTTCAATGCATATCTCCAGACTCTGGCAAAGGTTTCCAAGACTGTATGATTTCAGCCCGGGGAATATCTTGCGGCTCAACTGAACGGTGCAAAGTAAATCCCGTTGAAAAAACTCGTCCATTGCACCAAATTCGCGTTTTATGAAACCGTAATCGAACTTGGCATTATGGGCGACGAACCAGGCATCTTTCGTCAAATTCCGAACGTGATCCTGGACATCGTAAAAAGTGGGAGAATCTTTTACCATCGCATTATCAATTCCCGTGAGGCGGGTAATGAACGGTGGTATGTATATTTCCGGATTGACCAGTGAATGAAAAACGTCAACGATCCTGCATCCGTCGTGCCTGAAAACTGCTATTTCTGTAATACGCGCTCCACCTCCCCCACCTGTTGTTTCAATATCGACAATTGCGTACATGCACCTCGGAATCTTCTGAATATATATTTTTTGATTTGCAAAAAAACAAAAAAATCCCCGCCTAAGCGAGGATTTTATTCAATAACAGGGAGGCATTTACACAATTCCGGGCATTAATTGAGCTGGAACGAAATCGGCAACGTGAACCTTACCCGAACCGGTATACCAGCTTGTCGGCCGGGCATCCAGTTCTGCATCAGCTTCACTACACGAACCGCCTCTTCGTCACAGCCAAATCCTATTCCTTTCAATGCGGCCACGTTCTCCACTTTTCCATCAGAACCTACTGTAAACTGTACAAATACCCTACCTTGGATACCCGCTCTGGAAGCTTGCATTGGGTATTTGAGATTTTTTTGCAGAAATGCCGACATTGCCTCCGCCCCGCCATTATACTGCGGCGCCTGCTCGACATTTAAAAATGTTTCTTCATTCTTGATTTCAACTTCAATCGGAGAAGATTTCGCACTACCTACTCCTGCTGCAGGGGGAATGATAATCGTGATATCTTCTACACCATCCAGAGTTCGGGAATCCGGTTGCGCTTTTTCCAATTCTTCCAATGCTGGTGGGAGATTCTCCATCTCCACCTGATTATCGGGTAAAACTTCCGGCGTCAAAGATCGTATCGTTTTCGGGGCAGGAGCCGGTTCTTCCAACTTAACGAGAGGCTTGGTAATCATCTCACGTATATCAATGGGTTTTGCCTCTACGATGTACGCGATATCATCATCTTTTGGATCAGGGACCAGCCGTGCATACAGATTGGGAAACATTACAATCAAAATAAATAACGTCACGCCCATGATCACGGACCTTTGAATAGTCTGCCCGTAACTTTTCCTCAGATCATACGCTCCATAAAGTTTATTCCGGCCCTCGAACACGATGTCATTAAATGAATTTTCCATGGCTAACAGATTTTTATGATCAACACTAAGATCCAGCAGGACTTTACCGTCAGCAGTTTCCATGATATTGTCATAGATCTGCTCAAACGGTTTACCGTCCCAAAGACGCTCTTCCGCTTCACAAGCCAAATGATCCAGGATTTCCGGAAACAACTCGGGATCCAGCTTGCAGGAATGCAAATATTTTTTAATTAAATCAATCCGATCGTTTTGAAGGCGTTTCATAGTGTTTATCCGTTAGATATTTCCATGTAACCAGGTTTATTCAGTTGCCAGATTCTTGGGAGCCAGTAGTAACCTCACAGCATCTATAAAACGTTCAAGGTCATTGGTTTTAGTCTGTGCAGTTTCATTACCATATGTGGTGAGCGAATAATATTTCCTCAGCCGTCCGTCCACTTCCACCGACTCGGTGATCAGCAGACCTTCCTGCTCCAATTTATGTAAGACCGGATACAATGCGCCGAATGTAAGTGCAATGGCGCCGCCGGTTCTTTCCTTTACTTCTTGTGTTATTTCGTATCCATACATCCGGTCGTGTTCTGCCAATAAATTCAACACAATCGTTTTTAATGTTCCCCTCACATATTCGTTACTTGTTGCGATATTATCCATATATTCAATTGTTTGTTGAACAAATATATATAAGTTTTTTATATATACAAATCCCGTCTAAAATTTGATGAAATTATTTTTTACCTCAGCTTTCGGCCAGCGGAATGGAACGATTGATACGCTCTTCCAGTGAAATAAATGTCTCCGTCCGCTGTATACCACTTACCTTTTGGATCTTATCATGAAGAATCTCACGAAGGTGCCCGGTATCTCTGCATACAATTTTCAAAAAAATACTGTAGATGCCGGTAGTATAATGAATATTTACCACCTCGGGAATCCCCTCTAATGCGGTTGCTACCTGTTCGTATAAAGAACTTTTATCAAGGTAAATACCTAGAAATGCACTGATATCCCATCCCAGCTTGGCCGGATCAATTACAAGCTGCGAACCCTTTACTATACCCATTTGTTCCAGCTTCTTCATTCTGACATGAACGGTTCCACCAGAGACAAAAACTCGTTTTCCAATCTCCGTGTACGGTAACGCTGCATTCTCAATGAGGAGCGACAGAATGCGCAAATCAGTACTATCGATATCTGAATATTTCTGCATTTTGGGTTAAAAGTTTGAATATTTCACAATATAACCATCCAAATTATGCAAAACTTGTAAATTTTGTCAATTTTAAATGAAAATATTTTATATTTAAAATCAGAAGTTTTAGTTTTGCAGAACCAAATGTTGAGAAATGTCGTTCAGACAGTCCCTGATAATTGGAAAATCACATTGTAGGGTGATGAAACTGGCAGCCATGCCCTCCTGTCTCGGGGGTGGTGAATAAGGGATAAACGCGGCATAATGCCGACTTACGTCGACTGGGGTGGACCACCAACAGTATTTGTACCGTAGCTAACCGCACCGTGGGTGGTTCGAATCCCCCTCCTACAGCAAAAAAAACTTGACAAGCGAATTTTTTCGTATTAGTTTTATTTGGTTTTTAGTTTGTTGATGAAGTGTAATTTGACACGCGGGTTCATTTTGAAACCTGCGTGTTTTTCATTTTCAGACCAAACCGATATTGTCTCTCCTTCCTTTACCGCTACTTTTTGATCCAAGTCAATTAAACTCTCGGCGCAGAGATGAATAATCGTTCAGAAATCCTGCTGTGTACGAAAATAAAGCCTAATGATTATTTCCCTTTAAGAAGATGGTAGCGAAGATCATTGCTAAAAAAGCAAAGACCATAAATGCTAGCGGAATGAGCGCGACTATTGTAGCATATTTGTCGCTTTTAAAATAGTACTTGGCAATAAGACTGCCCAGAAAAAGACTCCCCAACACGATTGCCGGCAAAACGACCGTATCATATCGAGGTGTGTATCCAATCTCCTGCTTCTTTTTGTAGAGGACCCAAATTTGGATCAGATAGTAAAAAAATGCACTCCCCTCTATGGTGACAGCGAGCCAGAAGATGAATTTCATAAGATTGAATAGTTAGACCGAAATAATAGCCCAACTTAGAAATATTACCTTCCACAGTTCCACCAAATGATCAAACGGTGAGCGACATCGAACAAACGGATTTAACCAGGTGCGACCCGTGATATAAATTCGCTGAAAACGATTGCTTAGTAAATCAGGTAGGTCGAGCGAGTACCTCGGAAATGAAAAAAGCCCAGATTTCTCTGAGCTTTTTGCGGTCTGGACGGGACTCGAACCGGGCGGCGTTCCGCACGCGACCCCATGCGTGACACCGAACGTCGGGCGGGCATGTATTCTAACCAACTGAACTACATGTAAA
>NZ_JAJUXH010000006.1 GCF_021390245.1 Dyadobacter sp. CY323
ATCCGAAACTGGGGCATGATCCTGAATCAATTTTTGACTATTTTTGAAAACAGAGTCAGGCTTTAAGCTTTGCCCGACCCCGATTGAAAAGTTTACACAGTTAATGCGATAGTCCCAAAGTAAGATTTAAAAAGTAATTCCTACATTTCACATTTACTTCTCACATCCCACTTTTTACTTCTCACATTTTACTTCTCACATTTCACATTTTACATCTCACATTTCACATTTTACATCTCACATTTCACTTCTCACATTTTACATCTCACATTTTACATCTCACATTTTACATCTCACATTTCACTTCAAACACATCTCACTCCCTAATCCCTTCCAACGCAAACATAAACGCACATCTCAGCGCGATTTCTTTCAGGTAGTCGAACCTGCCTGACGCGCCGCCGTGGCCTGCCTCCATGTTGGTTTTCAGGAGCAGCACATTTTTATCGGTTTTGTGCGTTCTAAGCCTCGCTACCCATTTAGCGGGCTCGAAATACTGGACCTGACTATCGTGCAATCCGGTGGTAACTAGCATATTGGGATACGCTTTCTTCTCAACATTATCGTAGGGCGAGTACGACTTCATATACTCGTACGAATCTTTGTTCTTCGGATTTCCCCATTCATCCCATTCATTGGTCGTCAGCGGGATACTCTCATCGAGCATGGTTGTGACCACATCCACAAATGGCACATCGGCGACAATTCCCCGCCATAGGTCCGGGCGCAGGTTTGAAACGGCACCCATTAACAGACCGCCTGCACTCCCACCTTCTGCGAATAAATGGGCAGTGGATGTATATTTTTCTTTGATCAGGAATTCGGCGCAATCGATGAAATCAAAGAAGGTATTCTTCTTTTTAAACATTTTCCCGTCCTCATACCATTGACGTCCCAGTTCCTGTCCGCCGCGAATGTGCGCAATGGCGAAAATAAAGCCGCGATCCAGTAAACTGAGCCTTGAACTGCTAAAACTCGCATCCATGCTATACCCGTATGATCCATACGCGTACAATAACATCGGGGTTTCCGCGCTTTTCGCCGTTCCCTTTTTGTACACCAATGAGATAGGCACCTTCACGCCATCACGCGCCGTGGCGTACAACCGTTCCGTCACATATTCTTCGGGATCATATCCGCCCAGCACTTCCTGACGCTTTTTCAATTCCTTCTTTTTTGACTCCATATCGTAGTCGTAAACCGAATTTGGCGTCGTGAGTGAGGTGTACGAGTAGCGCAGGTTTTTGGTATCGTATTCCGGATTGCCGGATGGATAAGCTGTGTAGGCCGCCTCGCCAAAATCGACATAATGCTCGGCCTGGTTGGTGATATTCCGGATACGCAATTGCAGCAAACCGTTTTTGCGCTCGGTAATCACGAGATAATCCTTAAAAACATCGATTCCCTGCAACAGAACATCTTTTCTTGTCGGGATCACCTCCTTCCAGTTTGCAACGCCCGTTTTCCCAATAGGCGTTTCCATTAATTTGAAATTCAGCGCGTCCTGATTGGTTACGATCAAAAATTTGTCGTTCTGGTGATCGATGTCATAAAGGACATTTTTTATCCTGGGCTGAAAAACCTGGAACTCACCTTCGGGTTTATTCGCATCGAGTATGCGGTGTTCTGACGACATGGTTGCCGTGGAAGAGATTACAATGAATTTGTCAGATTTGGTTTTGCCTACTCCGATGTAGTTGCTATTGTCCTTTTCTACATAAACCGTCACATCCGTTTTAGGATCAGCCCCCAGCGTATGTCTTTTGATTTTTTCGCTTAAAAGCGTTTTCGGGTTTGTAGCGGTGTAAAAAAGCGTTTTATTGTCATTCCCCCATTCGTACCCCGGGTCAGTCGGAAAGATCGCATCTTTCAGGATCTCGCCCGTTTCCAGGTGTTTAATGTGAATGGTATACTCGCGCCGCGAGACGGTATCCACTCCGAATGCCAGCAACTTGTTGTCCGGACTGACGCTAAAACCAGATGCAGAATAATACGGGTGACCTTCCGCCATTTGATCGACATCCAGTAAAATTTCCTCCGTCGCTTCGAGCGTTCCTTTTTTTCGGCAGTATTTGAAATATTGTTTACCCTCCTCGCTTCGGGTGTAATACCAATATCCATTGCTGAACACCGGAACAGACTCATCCTTTTCTTTAATGCGGCCTTTCATTTCCGCAAAAAGGTCTCTCTGAAACTGCTTTGTACCTGCCATCATGGTATCCGTATACGCATTCTCGGCATTCAGATAGTCTACCACTTTCGAACTGTCCGGACCTTTGCTGAAATAATCGGCCATCCAGTAATACTCGTCATTCCTTTTGTCGCCATGCATTCCAGTCTCATGGTCTTTCATTTCTGCTACGGGAGGCGTTGCTTCCGGCCATTGATATGCTTCTTTCACTTCCTTATTTTGTTTACACGAAAAAATGATAACAGCTAAAAACAGTATAATAATTCTCACAGGCCAATATTGTTTAAATGAATAAAAAGTTCGGTATGCTGTAATAGAATGATACTTTTGAAACTGATCATACTATTTAAAAGAAAGATTATTAAGTTATTAATTAAATGAATTTTATGTATTATTAATTAAATACTTTTAAAACATATATAATGTATTATAATTACTATAAGTAATAACTAAATGAGCTTACAAGGCAATCTACAAAAATCCTCCTGTAATCCATTTCAGTCCTCCGACTTACATTATATTTGAGTTTCGATACAAACTTACCCATGGATAAACCGGTTCATAAGCTTTTCCTTCTCGACGCAATGGCGTTGATCTACCGCGCGCATTTTGCCTTTATCAAAGCGCCGCGTATCACGTCACGTGGGTTGAATACCAGCGCCGTTTTCGGCTTCACGAACACCTTGCTGGAAGTATTGCAAAAGGAAAAGCCGACCCATATCGGAGTGGCATTTGACACCCCCGCACCTACGTTCCGACATGTGCAGTTTGAAGCGTATAAGGCACAGCGCCAGGAACAGCCGGAAGACATTACCGTCGCAATCCCATTGGTGAAACGCTTGCTGAAAGCCATGTGCATTCCGGTGCTGGAACTGGACGGTTATGAAGCCGACGACGTGATCGGGACGATTGCGAAAGAGGCGTCATCGCACGGTTTCGAAGTTTTTATGATGACGCCGGACAAAGATTATGGTCAGCTGGTTGAACAATATGTCCATATTTATAAGCCTGCATTCCTTGGAAAAGGCGCTGAAGTACTTGGTGTAAATGAAATCCTGGAACGCTGGCAGATCAAACGCATTGATCAGGTTATTGATATTCTAGGGCTCATGGGGGATGCGGTCGACAACATTCCGGGTGTTCCGGGAGTGGGCGAAAAAACGGCGCAGAAACTCATTGAAGAATATGATACCATTGAAAACCTCATCACGCATGCAGATGAGATCAAAGGAAAACTCGGAGAAAAGATCCGCGACAATTTCGATAAAGCGATTCTCAGCAAACAGCTCGCGACCATTGATACCAAGGTTCCCGTTCCATTTGATGCCGAAGATCTCACCATCTGCGCAGCGAATTCGGATCTGATCGTCGAGCTGTTCGATGAACTTGAATTCAAAACCTTAAAAGCCCGCGTTTTGGGCGGTACAAATCAGCCGGTTCAAACCACGCAGATCTCGCGCCCGGCGGCTAAAAGCAAAGGTCAGCTCGACCTTTTTGGTAACCCGACCGAGGAAGTCGGAAAACAACCCGCGATCATCAGTGAAGGCATTGCCGACGACGATGCTCCGGAACAATCCTTTGAAGATCTTCGAATTCCCACTACCAGAAGGACGATCGACAATACATTTCACCGGTATCACACGGTTGATACACCGGAACTGATGAAAAGTCTTGCCTATTATCTGAGTCTGCAGGATGCTTTTTGCTTTGATACCGAAACCACGTCGTTGGATACGATCGATGCAGAACTGGTGGGATTATCGTTTTCTTACCTGGCCGGCGAAGCATTTTACATTCCGGTACCGGCTGATAAAATGCAGGCCCAGGAGATCGTAGAAAATTTCCGGGCCGTTTTTGAAAATGAGAACATTGAGAAGATCGGCCAAAATATCAAGTATGATCTGCTCGTACTGAAAAACTACGGCATTGATGTGCACGGAAAACTGAGCGACACCATGCTCGCGCATTACATCCTGGAACCGGACAAACGCCACGGAATGGATATTCTGGCGGCATCTTACCTCAATTATGACCCCGTTTCCATTACATCTTTAATTGGTAAAAAAGGAGTTAAACAAGGCACCATGCGAGATGTTGCGATTCCTGAAATCACGCAATATGCCGGGGAGGATGCCGATATTACCTTTCAGTTGAATGAAATTTTTTCAAGAGAACTGCCGAAAGTAAATGCATCGAAACTCTATTATGACGTAGAAATGCCTTTACTGAAAGTGCTCGCATCTATGGAAAGTACCGGTGTAAGACTGGATATCAATGCATTAAAAGAAATGTCAGGTGTGCTGGAAACAGATTTGCGGATTACCGAGGCAGAAATTTACGAAGCTGCCGGTCAGTCGTTCAACATCAGTTCTCCGAAACAGCTGGGCGAGGTTTTGTTTGAAAAAATGAAACTGATCGAAAAGCCTAAAAAGACGAAAACCGGACAATATGCGACCGGCGAAGATATTCTGTCCGACCTGGAAGCAAACCACATCATCGCCAGAAAAATACTCGATTATCGGGAGCTGCAGAAACTGAAATCAACCTACGTGGATGCATTACCGTTATTGGTAAGCAAGAAAAGCGGCCGCATTCACACATCATACAATCAGGCCGTGGCGGCGACGGGTCGCCTTAGCTCTACAAACCCAAACCTCCAAAACATCCCGATCCGCACCATCCGCGGTCGCGAGATCCGGAAAGCATTTGTGCCCGACACCGACGAATTCCAGATCCTGTCCGCGGATTATTCCCAAATCGAGTTGCGGATCATGGCTGCATTCAGCGGGGACGCCAGTATGACGGAAGCATTCAATCAGGGACGTGACATTCACGCCACCACGGCCAGTAAGGTTTTCAAAGTCCCGCTCGACCAGGTTTCTTCTGATATGCGCCGCAAATCCAAAATGGTGAACTTCGGGATCATTTACGGGATTTCCGCATTTGGGCTGGCGCAGCGCCTGGCAATCCCGCGCGGCGAGGCAAGCGAAATCATCCGTGCCTATTTCGAGGAATTTCCGGCAGTGAAAGGATATATGGACCGCATTGTGAACGATGCGCGTGAAAAAAAATACGTGGAAACGATCTTAGGAAGAAGACGGTACCTGCCGGACATTGTTTCGGGAAACCAGACAAACCGGGGCTACGCGGAGAGAAATGCCATTAATGCGCCCATTCAGGGTTCAGCTGCCGATATGATCAAAGTAGCGATGATCCGGATACACGACTGGATGGCGGAAGAAAAGCTGAAATCACGGATGATCCTGCAGGTGCATGATGAACTCGTGTTCGACGCGCATTACAGCGAAATCGACCTGCTGAAACAAAAAGTCGACGACCTCATGCGAAACGCGATCCCGATGTCCGTACGAATGGAAACCGGCATCGGAGTCGGTGCCAACTGGCTGGAAGCGCACTGACGAAGGAGTGTCGCTGGTGAGCGAGGTGTTGCTGGTGAGCGAGGTGTTGCTGGTGAGCGTGGTGTTGTTGGTGAGCGTGGGTGTTTCTGGTGACAACACCAGCAACGGCTGGGTGGCCGGATGGCGTGGGAATGAACGGAGAAAGAGCGGCTTGCCGCTCTTTCTCCGTTTTCATCAACCATACCGAAGGCTTCTTACTTCGAAATCCATAATGGCTGGTTAATATCATCTTTCCCGGCAAACTGCGCCTGAATGGCCGAATTATAGTTGGCCTCATTCGTGGTGCGTTCGGAAAGCGGGTACTGCCAGCGAATGGCTATCCTGCCTGAGTTACCCGTTCCCACGCCGGTCATGAATTTTGGAAATCCGGTGCGCCGATAGTTGAAATAGGCTTCCATACCCGAGTTCATGAAGAATGAAAGGTATTTCTGCGTCACAATCTGCTCGATACCCGTAATGTTGTTCCCCGCATATTTCACCAGTGGCTGCGCGTAATACGTATCAAAATTATAATTGACCGTATAATTTGCAAAATCCGTCGCGGCACGTCCGCCCGTTTTGGAATAAGTCATGGTCAATGCACCGGTTTTGACGCCGTAAAACTCCTGGGACGCTTTGATGCCTTTCTTGTACCAATCTTCGGCACTTCCCGCACCCCATCCTCTCGCAATACCTTCGGCAATGTTGAAGCACATTTCAGGATATCCCACGATGAATGTACTTTCACCAATGTAGTTGGAATAATACCTCGATCTGCTCTGAAATGAATATTCGCCCGGCGCGAAACCGGCTCCATTATCCTTACCCGCTTTGTTGGACATATCCGAAAGATCTTCTCCCGAGCTGGCAGCAATAAATGCAGTAAAATCCGAAGGTAATTTCCCGGCTTTCAATTGTGCTCCCGCAGGTTCCGTCGTCACCATCACGCGCGGATCTTTACGCTCGGTCAGCAAACCCACATACGTTTGTGCCATGTTCTGGCGGGTAGCGTCAAAACCGAAGTTGTCCGGGTTCGAAGGGTATTTGTTGAAAACATTCGATTTGAATTCCAGATTATCAGCCATTCCATCCATCAATGGATATTTGGCAGGATTGGCCAGAATTTCAGCAAACTGGGCTTTTACATTCATCCCGGCCTCATTTTCTTTTTTACTCAACCGGATCAATATCCGCAACCGGAAACTGTTAACCACTTTTTGCCATTTAAACAGATCCTCGCCCAGATAAAAATCACCCGTCAATTTCGAATTACCGGAAGCGATCAGGGAAGCCATTTCTGCATTGGATTGGTCGAGCCACGCCAGGATCTGCATGTAAACATCTTTCTGTGAATCATACTTCGGTTCCAGGTTTACCAAACCTTTCAGTGCCTCGGAAGCTGGGAGGTCGCCCCCCCGAATCGACATCTGATCGATGAAGAATGCACGGAAAAATTTACCCACTGCCGAATACACATTCACATCCGCAAGTCCGGCGCGTTTCGCTTCTTCTTCCATTTTCACCACATTTTTCAGCGTGGCATAATGGTCGGTGAAAGTGGACCAGGTGTATTCATTGTTCCCATAATAATTGTAATTGATCGCATAAAACTGATTCCAGCGCATTTCTTCACTAAAAGGTCTTCCGGTATTGTCGTACATATCGAACTCGATACCTTGCAGCACAAGCGATGCGGGCGCAGTAACAGCGCGGTTTGGATCTTTCTCGAGTTCCTCGAAACTCTTTTCGCAACCCGATAACATCAGGGCAAAAACAGTGCATAATCCGATAAGTTTATGATTGAATCTCATTGTTTCAAGAATTGGATTGTTGAAATAATCTGTCTTAGACGTGATTTAGAATGTCAGGCTTACGTTGACACCATAACGGCGGACCGACGGAGTTTGCAAACCAGAACCGCCATCGTCGATGTACTGGTTAAGGTCCACGTCTTTTTTCTCAGCAAAATAGAGCAGGTTACGTCCCACAAGCGAGATGGAAGCATTGCGAATGAAGGTTCTTTCAAGCAATGCAGCCGGGAAACGATACCCGATCACCACTTCACGCAACATGCCGAAAGAGCGGCTCATGAGGTTACCTTCATCCGAGTTGTAATAACGGCTCACCCAGTCCTGTACATTCTGCGCAGTCGCATTCGGCTTAAATTTCAGCTCGTTAAGATTGGTAATGTTGCCATCGGCATCGAAATTGAGAGCAGTTCCACCCACCACCTGCACCCCTTCTCCCACATATGTTTTGTTCTCCGTATTTTTCTTGAAAGCGATGTAATCCGTTTCGCGGGAAGCACCTAACTGGCCTTGAATAAGCTCGATGTGGCGTCCTCCCCGGAAAGTCTGCTTCTGAATGTAGTTGGAGATCACGCCCCCGATGCGCCCGTCGAACTGAAAACCCAGGTTGAAGTTACCGTAAGAGAATTTGTTGTTGATACCAAACACAAACTTGGAATTGGTGTTGCCCAGGTACCTGGATTGTGAAGAATAGATAGGGCGGCCCGAGTCGTCATTGATGATCTGCCCGTCAGCGGTTTTGGCAAATGCGCGACCATAGAATTTGTCCAGCCTATCGCCCACTTTGAAAAACGTATTGAACTGGCCCTGACCCGGATAGATCTCGGTCAGCACTTTTTTGTACGTAGAATAGTTGGCCACAATATCCCAGTTAAATCCTTTTTCCGAACGGATCGGAGAACCTGTCAGGGAAATTTCCAGACCGTTTTTCCGCGTTTTGATACCATTTACCAAGGCAGCCGTGTAACCCGTTGTGGATGAGATCGGTAAGGCAAAAATACTTGGACCGTCGTTGGAGACAAAATAGGTAACGTCCAGTCCCAGACGGTTTTGCATAACCCTCACGTCTAGTCCCACCTCTGTTTGCGAAGTTGTGCTCGGCACGATTTCGGGGTTGTTCAATGTGTTGGTGTAATACGCAGCAGGCTTGTTATCGTAAGCGAAAGGAGTTGAATAAACAGCTGAATTCTGGTAAGTGGGTCCGCCGTAAGACGATTTATACTCCTCACCATAGCCCAGAAAATAGCTGGTTCCCGGAGTTCCTACAATCTCCGATGCTGTCAAACCATCTTTCACATTGGCATAAGATCCGCGCAATTTCAAAAATGAGATCACTTCCGGCAGGTGCGTGTAATCCGAGATCACCGTAGACAAAGCCACAGATGGATAGAAGAATGCATTATGTCCTTTCGGAAGCGTCGAAAGTTTGTCCATACGGCCTGTTGTAGATACCGTCAGGTAATCTTTAAAAGTAAAATCCGCAGAATAGTAGGCAGATGCCACACGCATATCCGAAATAAAGTTGGCAGTTTTCACCGGATTGGCGGAGTTTCCGAAGTTATACAAACCAGGCACGTTCAGGTAATCCGTGGTGGTGAACTGCGAGTTGTACGAGAAGCTGCGAATGTTACCGCCGCCCCAGATCTTCGCGTTGAAGCCTGGAAAAATATCCTTATCGAACTTGATCAGCAGGTCCGTATTGTTTTCAAACAGGTTCCGGCGGTCCTCACGGTAATCACCGCGACGTTCCTCACGGCCATAGGAACCAGCCGAAACGGGCATTTTTTCACTGCGGAACATGCTCCACGTATTCACCTGCGAACGGAACGTTGCTTCCAGGAAGTCAGTGAATTTATAGGTCATTGCAGCCTGCCCGATAATATCTGATTTCTGGTGGCCTCTCAGCCATTCATAACTCATGAAATACGGGTTGTTATAACGCTGATATTCCGCGTAGATCTGCTGAGTACCTTCTTTTCCTGGCTGCCAGTAGTTACGCATATCATCCACATTCCAGTCCGCACCTGCCCAAAGTACAATGTTGTAAATGATCGAGTTAGGACCATAGTTAATGTCCGGGATGTTCGGCGTGTACTGACGGTTGTATTGCAGTGATGAATTAAATGTCAGCTTTTTGGAGAAATTGTAATCCGCTACGATGTTGAAGTTTGTAATGTTCAGTTTCGTGTTCGGGACAATCCCTTTTTGATGAATATGCGACGTTGAGAAACGTAAATTGTATTTTTCACCAGATGCAGAAACGGATATGTTGTTTGTAGATAAAAGACCTGGCTGCAAAAAGCGACTCAGGTTGTCTTTTCCGCGCGCTACCCACGGAGTTCCCTGCCTCACGCCGGTCACCGGGTCTACCGGGCTGTCGTATTGCGGGATCAGCTGGCCTTCAAATTTCGGTCCCCAGCCGCCATCGTAGTCACCGTCGTTCAAACCGCCGCCTTTGCCGTCGCCAAATGCATAACGACCGTGGTCACCTGGTCCATAAAGATCCTGAACTTTCGGGATTGCGTAAAAACCATTATCGATCATGGTCGACGAGTTGAAATCTACCGAGAAGCCGCGTTTGTCTTTTGAACCTCTTTTGGTGGTGATCAAAATCGCGCCGTTTTTCCCGCGGAAACCGTAAAGTGCAGAAGCTGAGGCACCTTTTAATACGGAATAGGTATCAATATCATCCGGACTAACATTCCACGTGTCGGAGTTTACAGGCACACCATCCACAACAAAAAGTACGTCTGAATTGCCACGGAGCTGCAAATTCGGTTTGCGGAGCATCTCCTGCTGCACACCCACGGTAAGTCCCGCCACTTTTCCGGCCAATGCATTGATCGCGTTCGGTTCGCGTGCCTTTACGGTCGCATTTCCATCCACGGTCTGAATGGCCACTCCGATTCTCCGGATGTCTTTTTTGATCCCGAGTGCCGTAACAACCACCTCGTTCAATTGCCTCAGATCCGGCGTCAGGATCACGTCAATCACGGAACGGTCGCCAACTTTGACGTCTTTGGAAGCAAATCCCAGAAATGAAAAAGTCAGTTCCGCTGCATTATCGCGAACATCCAGCTTATATTTTCCTTCCGAATCCGTGATCGTTCCGTTGGCGGTACCTTTCACGACCACACTTACACCGGGGATCGGCGCGCTATCTTCCTGTCCTTTCACCTGCCCGGTAATCGCGAGCTGAGCAAATGTCGCCTGAGCGAAAAGCATGATGCCAAAGAGCAAACCGGCCTGCCTGCTCCGTCCGGAACTAATCAGACTTGTTTTTAAGTAGAGTTGTCTAATCATGAGCTAAAACATTTAATTGTGATAATTAAAGAAAGATTTTTGGAGTGAATAACTTATCCAGAATACAAAACTCCTGTTTTAGACGGCTATTTGTGTTAAGTATTTATTAACATACTATAAACAAATCTGAATAAGCTTATCACCCCTGCTCGTTATGGGAATGCCTCGACAAAATGGCAATGGAAGGTCTCACCAGGCATTTGTCACCGGTGGCACTGCTGTCTTTAAATGTAAAAAAAATGGTTCAGAAAAGGAACAACTTCCCTTCAACTTATTTACCTATAAATAAGTCAATTACAGTTACATTTAACTAAATCCATCCCGGATCAGCACTTTATGTTGGTAAGAGTAAAGTGCTTTCCGTAAATGCTTTTCCGGACATTTCACTGTATCAGGCGATTACAGTTTGTAGAACGACACTTTCGATATTTCGGCGGGGCTTCCCCATTTTTTTGAAAATAAACTGTCCCTGTATTTTAAATAAAACTAAACATCCGGCCTTCATCCGACCTTTCAATTTTTTTCCGTTACTTTTTCCAAATCCCGCGTATCAATAGAAGTGGTTAAACGATCATCAAAAACCAATCATCATGTTCACAAAGAGAGAAATCGAAATCATTCATCTGATATCAAAAGGTAAAACTTCACGCGACATTGCATTAAAAATGTTCGTGAGCGAGTATACGGTGAAGACGCACCGGAAAAATATCCTCCGTAAAATGCGAAAGGCGGAAACCGAATTCATAATGCTGGTCGCGAATTCCGCCAGACTACATAACCGTCTGAAAAAGTAGCTGTTCGGTGAACGTTTCGGCAACGCATTCATTTAAAAATAAATCATAATAAATCAGGATATATTAGTAGAAAAAATCCCGACCTTCGCTTTTTAATTGTAAACAATACACTTAATATATTACAATGCGTCACGTCATTTTAAAAGCATCCTTTCTGTTACTTAGCTGCCCCATTCTGGTATCGGCACAGAAAGGAAATTACTCGCCGCTTCCTCTCACAGACCTCAGTTCATTCGAAACCAAAAGTGCCAACTGGTCGGTCCAGGGCAATGTCGCGATTCCTCCGACGGCCAACGGCAAGATTAAAACAACAACGGGAAGCGGAGTACTGGTGGGTAATGCAGGTACTGCAATAACCACAAAACTGAAAGCAAGTGACCTGCGCCTTTATCTCGAATTTGCCGTCTCCCCAGGCGCGGAAGGAAGTGTTACCCTGCCCGGCGGACAAAAAGTGCGCATTTCAGACAGTAGCAAACAAAAACAGTTAAGTGCACTGACCTCGGGTTATATCGGGCAATTTCCAACGCAAAATGCTGCAAAAGCTGCGGGATTATGGCAGACAATGGAACTTGCGTATGATGCTACTGTTCAGCACCTTCCTAATTCCGCGAGATTGAATTCACTGGTGTTGAATAACGTGACCATTCTCGAAACCATTTACCTGCCGAATTCAAAGACAGCGGCAGATGGTCAGCCACTGACTTTCGAAGTCACCAAAGGCACGATCGCATTCCGGAATGTCGGCTACCAATTACTTGCGAGCCGTAAACCGCTATCGTTAAATAACCTGACCTACAAAGTATACTCAGACAAATGGGACGCCAAAGAATATACGAAGGTCGATCATGAAGGAACTTCACAGGTGCTCACACAGGAAGTCACCAATGGAATGCGTGAGTTCCACCTGATTTACGAAGGTGAAATGGAAGCCACCGAAGCTGGTGATTACAATTTTACTTCCATTTATTCCGGTAATGTCATGACCCTGGATGTGGACGGAAAAAGCGTGCTGAATAATGGTGAAAGTACTTCCCAGGAAAGTCACACCGGCTCGGTGAACCTGACGCAGGGCAAACACAAGTTTAGGATCCATTATTCCAAATTCCCGTGGCGCGCGCCAGCACTTGGTTTACGCGTTGAAAAATCCGGAATCCGGCCGTACGATCTGCATACACTTTCATCGCTCCCGGAGCCAGAACCGAAACCGTACATCAGTGTCACTCCCGAAATGCGGCCTGAAATGGTCCGTTCATTTATCTTAATCGACGGAGAAAAAACAAAACGCACGCATTGCATCTCCGTGGGAAGTCCGGATGGCTGGAACTACACCATCGATCTGAACCGCGGCGCATTGATCCAGGCATGGCGCGGACAGTTTGCGGACGTGACCGAAATGTGGTACGAGCGCGGCGAGCCTCAGCTCCTTTTTCCCGCCGGACTAAAAATTCATGTTTCAGGAAGAAGCAGCTTTGCAGGTCTTGAAAATACAAATGCAACCTGGCCGGATTCTTCGGATATCAATTTCCTGGGCTATAAAATCAATCCGCAGGGATATCCTGTATTCAGGTACGGAATGGACGGCGCTACGGTGAGCGACGAGCTTGTTTCGGCAGGTAATACGCTATCGCGTACATTAAAACTGGAAGGAACAGCAAAAAAACCACTTTATTCCTTGCTGGCGAGTGGGAACAAGATCGTAGAAATTGAGAGCGGTCTTTACCAGATCGACGACCGGTTTTATGTGGTGGTCGATAAAAAAGCCAAAGCAGTTGTGCGGCCGGCTGGTCAGGTACAGGAACTGATCTTACCGATTTCGGGTACCACCAACTATTCCATGTACTGGTAGTTGTCGACCCATCTCATTCGTTTCAAGATATCCGATTTTAATAAATGAAAAATATAGTTCTTACCTCTCTGATTTCCCTTGGCTGCATGGCCGCGCTGGCACAGTCAAAAACCAATAAAGAAGACGATTTCTATCGCATTGTAACATTACCCATTCCTGAAAACATCAGGATGGAAGTGGGCGGAATGCAGGTTATGCCCGATGGCAGACTGGCCACCACAACACGCCGCGGCGAAGTGTGGCTGATTGGCAATCCATACCTGAAAGGCGATGGAAAACCGTCGTTTCACAAATTTGCGAGTGGCTTGCACGAACCGCTAGGGCTGCTGAACCGTGGAAAAGACTTTCTGGTGTCGCAAAGAGGCGAAGTGACGCGCCTCGTTGATACTGATAATGATGGTGTTGCCGACGTGTACGATTCGTTCGCTAAATGGCCGCTTTCCGGAAATTATCACCAGTATTCATATGGTCCTGTTGCGATGCCAAATGGCGAGTTGCTGGTTACACTGAACCTGGACTGGGTTGGCCGCGGGGCGAGTGGTTCCAAATGGCGTGGCTGGATGCTCAAACTCGGTGAAGATGGAAAACTGACTCCTTTCGCAACGGGACTTCGTTCCCCATCCGGATTCGGGTCATATAAAGGTGATATATTTTACACTGAAAACCAGGGTGACTGGGTTGGTTCGGGAAGAATGACGCATCTTGAAAAAGGCGATTTCGCAGGTAACCCGGCCGGATTGAAATGGAGCGGCGAGGAAGGGTCCCCAGTGAAACTAAAACCCGAAGACATCCCAAACACCGGCGAGCCGATCTACGACGTGTCCAAACGAGTAAAGGGCCTAAAACCGCCAGCTGTATGGTTTCCTCACACATTGGTCGGTATTTCAACTTCGGACTTCAAAGAAGATGTTACAAATGGAACATTCGGGCCATTTGCCGGACAGATGTTTGTTGGCGACCAGGGACATAGTATCATCACCCGCGTCGATCTTGAAAAAGTGAATGGCGTTTGGCAGGGAACTGTTTTTCCTTTCCGGGAAGGATTTATGTCCGGGATTTTGCGACTTGAATGGGGCCTGGACGGTTCTTTATTTGTAGGTCAAACGAGCCGTGGCTGGTCTGCAACGGGTAAGGAAGAATTTGGTATCCAGCGATTGGTGTGGACAGGTAAAATGCCTTTTGAAATGAAAACTGTCCGCTCGATGCCAGACGGTTTCGAGATCACATTCACCAGCCCGGTCGATAAAAAAGCTGCTGCGGATCAGAATGCCTATAAATTAAACAGCTTTACCTACAAATACCATCAAACCTACGGTAGTCCGATCGTAAATACGAAAGAAGTCCCGCTGAAAGGAATTGTCGTTTCCGAAGATGGTTTGCGTGTAAGACTGGTGGTAGACCCTGCCCTGCTTCGCAAAGGATACATTCATGAAATAAAAGCTGACGGCGTAAAAGCGACGGAAGGAAATGCATTGCTACACGCGACCGGCTACTACACCCTGAATGAAATTGCGGCGGGAAATCCGGTAGCCAGCTCACAATTCACGACGACTGTAAAAGCAGAAGCAGATCACAGCGCCCATGCGATGCCGGCCGCTGAGGCTGCAAATACCGCTGCTTCGGCAAAACGCGTTACCGAGATGCCGGCGAGCTGGACGAATGGTCCAGACCAGGTGGTGACGATTGGTACGGTACCGGGTCTCAAATTTGATATTTCAGAAATTCAGGTGAAAGCCGGAAGCCGCATTAAGATTGTTTTTAACAACAACGATGATATGCTTCATAATCTGGTGATTACCAAGCCAGGAACGGCCAATGCTGTCGGCGAAGCCGGTTTGAATTTAGGGCTGAAAGGTACTGAAATGAATTATGTGCCAAAAACCAATGACGTACTCTTCCATAGTAACATCGTCGAGCCGGAAAAATCGGAGTCCATTTATTTTGTTGCTCCGAAACAGGCCGGGACATACCAATATGTGTGCACATTTCCGGGACATTATACTTTAATGCAGGGAAAACTGAAAGTCGTTAAGTAATATTTGCTGCCGGTTTTAGTGACGTTCACCCCGAACAATCCACTAAAACCGGCATTTTTTTCAAATCATCCATTTTCTCCAAATAAATAGCAGGTATATACAAGGAGAATAAAAGTACAGTCGACTTTGATTAGCACAATTCATTGAATAAATAAAACAAAGCGTATAAGTAACTTTGAGCAGCACGGACTCTATACTGCAAGCTACTGACATCAACATTCACCTCTGGAAACGATTCAAAGCGGGTGATTCGGATGCTTTGGGCCAGCTCGCCCAGGTCCACTACCGTGCTCTTTACAACTACGCCACCCGTTTTTCTTCAGATCCCGACTTCATCCGCGACTCCATCCAGGACATGTACCTCGAATTGTGGGAACGCCGCAAAAACTTATCCGAAACGCATTTTGTCAAGTCGTATTTACTTAAAGCGTTGCGCCACAAACTCATCAAGGAGAGCATTCGCTTAAAACGGTTTCAGGAACCTCAGAGTGACTTTTTTGGTGACGATGACACCGACCCTTCCATTGAAGCGCATATCATCGAAGACGAAAACCTCCGGTACCAGAACGGCAGGCTCAAACAGATCATCACGCTTCTCTCAAAAAGGCAACAGGAAATCATCTACCTGCGCTTTTATCAAAACCTCGACAACGAGAACATAGCAAACATTATGGGACTCGGTCGGCAAAGCGTTTCGAACCTTCTCTCCCGCACTTTAAAAGACATAAAAGAAATCTGGGTTCCGGTGGAATTTGTTCTGGTGCTGTCGCTTGCGTTTTTTTGTGAGATGTGAGATGTGAGAGCCGACCGCCGAAAGCCGACTGCCCTATCACTATTTGAAAAAAAACTATACTTTTTTGGTTATATCCTGCTGAAAAGCTGACATACATACATAGAGACCATTCATATCTACGGACTTTATGATTGCAGCATTTACCCGATGATCAACTACCGCGCGCATACCGTTGAAGAATTGGCGACGGATGAGATGTTTCGCCGCTGGGTGATGGATCCGACGCCCAAACTTGCTTCGTTCTGGAAGCAATGGACGGATGAAAACCCCGACCGGCTGCATATAGTGGCCCAGGCGAGGGAGATGGTGCTTGCTGTCCATGATATTTACAAAGATGAACTCTCCGATGAAATGGTCGGTCACGAAATCCGGGAGATTGTCCGACTGGCCGAACTGAGGCCGGAGCCGGAGCAGCGTAATATTTTTTACTGGCCTGCTTTCAGGCGAATTGCTGCTGTGGTCACACTGGTGTCGGGACTGGGTTTGCTCTATTACGCCAGTGAGTCCTCATTACCGTTGGCGGGAACGAAACCGCAGGATGAGCAAACGGAAGAGTTGATGTTCTCAAAAACGAACACCACGCAGGAAGAAATGATCGTACTGTTGAGTGACAATAGTGTCGCTACGTTGTCTAAAGGCAGTAAAATCACTTTCCCAAAACATTTCGGGACTAAGGAGCGAAGGGTTTATCTCACCGGTGAGGCATTCTTTGATGTGACGAAAAATCCAGCGCAGCCATTTCTGGTTTATGCCAATGAAACCGTCACCAAAGTGCTCGGGACCAGCTTTCGGGTGAAGGCGTTTGAGGAAGACAACACCGTTCTGGTAGTTGTAAAAACCGGCCGGGTATCTGTATTTCCAAAGCATGAATATGAGGTAAAGCCCGGAGAAAAAATCGAAAAAACAATTGGGGTCATACTCAACCCAAATCAGCAGGCGGTATTTCTGAGAAAGGAAAACCGGCTCGAAAAAGGGGTCGTAATGCAACCTGCATTACTATCGGAGTCTGTAGTCCGGAAAGACCAGATTTTTGATGAAAGACCTGTTTCCGAGGTGTTCCAGTCGCTTGAAAAAATGTATGGTATTACGATCATACACAATGCCGAAACCTTGTTGAATTGCATGATCAGCGCGCAATTTGTGGATGAAAACCTGAAACAACGCATGAATGCAATTTGTGGAGCGATCGGTGCCAGCTATGACATGATAGACGGGCAGATTGTGATCAGTTCGAAGGGTTGCAACTAGTTTTTGTTTGAAACAAAACTCCTCCTGCCTATGATATAAATGGTACCGACTTGTAAATATACCAAGAATAGGAGCCAGCGATGTTTGCGCCATCACTGACTCCATTACTCCAAAAAACACATCTACTAAATGTGGGAGGCCGTTTGTCCTATCTTTTCAAATACTGAACAAAACAATCAAAAGTATGAAAAAACACCGACACTTGTCCAGGCTACTTTATCGGGTTATGAGAATATCATTTTACCAATTAATAATTGCCTCTTTCTTCGCAGGGATTTCCCTGGCGAGTCACGTTGGAGCCCAGAATGTACTTTCACAAAAGATTACCATTCAGGTTAACAACCAGGAAATCAAGACGGTACTCAGTAAATTGAACAAGCTGACGCAGGTTCGGTTTACTTATAATGCATCCATCCTGAAAACGCAGCAGAAAGTGTCCATTCACGCGGTGGAGCGTCCGCTGGGTGATGTGCTCGACGAACTGTTCAAGCCGATCAATATTACGTATAGAATTGAGGGAAAGCAGGTTGTATTGGTCAAAAACGCTCCGGAGCCCAGCTCTTCAACGCCTTCACAACTGAAAGATCCGGCCATAATTGACCGTACGATTTCCGGTAAAGTTTCGGATGAAAAAGGCCAGCCGCTGCCCGGAGTCAGCATTGTGGTGAAAGGGACAAAATCCGGAACCGCTACAAATACGGAAGGTACATACCAACTAAGCGCCCCGGACGCTGGCGGCGTTCTCACATTTTCTTACGTGGGTTATACCTCTCAGGAAGTGACGCTCAGCAGCCAGTCCAACTACGACATAACCATGCAGCCGGACGTCCGCAACCTCGAAATGGTGGTGGTGACAGCACTGGGTATAAAAAGGGACGCAAAAAAGCTGGGCTACTCCACAGCAACCATTAACACGGAGGAAATTACGACCAATCGCACAACCAACCTTGGTAACAGTTTACAGGGTAAGGTGGCCGGCCTGAATGTGACACCTCCTGCGAGCGGCCCGGGCGGTTCCACGAAGATCCGTATACGCGGCCAGTCGTCGTTCGGCGGCAACAACTCCCCGCTCATTATTGTAAACGGGATTCCGATCAATAACAGCAGCGTTTCGGCAGGTGGTTCAAATGGGAATGGAACCGGAAACCCTACCGGTGGCTCTTCGGATGCGGGCGACGGTTTGCAAAGCATTAATCAGGATGATATCGAGTCGATGACGGTGCTGAAAGGTGCAGCTGCCGCGGCATTGTATGGTTTTCGTGCGAAAGATGGCGCGATCATCATTACCACTAAAAGCGGCAGCAAAACCACGGGCATCGGCGTCGAACTGAATTCAAATTTCCAGGCGCAGGAAGCATTGGATTACACGGACTTTCAGTATGAATACGGGCAAGGTGAATTTGGGAAAAGGCAGACCTCCGTTGCAGAGGCGCAAAGCTCTGGTGTGTTTGCATTCGGTGAAAAAATGGATGGGAAACCAACGCCGCAATTCGATGGAAGTACTCAACCTTATGTGGCCCACAAAAACCGCATCAAAGACTTTTACCGCACGGGTACCAGCTTTACGAACTCCGTTGCATTATCGGGCGGAAATGAGAAAGGCAACTTCCGTCTTTCGTTTGCGAACACGGACGCAACTGCGATCATGCCGAATTCCGATTATCATAAGAAGATTTTCAACCTCGGTCTGAATTACAAGTTTTCCCCAAAGCTATCGGCGCAGCTTAATGCCAATTATTCCAACGAGTACAACAAGAATCCACCGCAGATCGGTATTCAGGATATGAATGCCAATACGACGATCTACACGCTGGCCACAAGCATTGATCCCGAATGGCTCAAAAACAGGAAGGATGCGAATGGAAATGAAATGCCACTGGCCCGATTTACAAACCGCAACAATCCATACTGGGTTGCCTACGATCGTTTTGAAAACGTCCGCCGCGACCGGATCTTCGGAAATACTTCACTTAGGTACGATTTTACGGACTGGCTTTTTGTCCAGGGCCGCATTGGACAGGATTACTACACGCGTCCGTATAACTACAACCGTCCGACCGGAACACGATCGATCGGAGCCGTGGCAACCGGCTTTAATGGGTATTACTATCAGGATGTAGCAACATTCCGTGAAAGAAACTTAGACATTCTGATTGGTGCTAACCGCACATTCGGCGATTTTGGCATCGATATTACATTAGGTGGTAATCAAATGCTGCAGGTGAGCGACAACGTTTCTACGGCGGTAACCAATTTTTATGTACGCGACCTGTATACCATCGCGAATGGCCAGGTGAAAAATCCAAATTACGGGTATAGCAAAAAGAAAGTAAACTCTGTTTACGGCGCAGCTGAGTTTTCCTTCAGAAATTTCCTTTTTGTGAATGTAACGGGCCGCAACGACTGGTTTTCTACTTTAAACCCGATGTCGAACAGCTACCTCTACCCTTCCGTGAGCGCGAGTTTTGTATTCAGTCAGGCATTTCAGAATGCACCTAACTGGCTGAGCTATGGCAAATTGCGCGCTGCCTATGCGGAAGTGGGCGGCGATACGGACCCTTATTCCAATAATTTGTACTACGGGATCAATGCTAACCCATTCAATGGAACGGCACTCGGAAACTTTCCATCGACTGTCAGCCCGAATGCGAATTTGAGGCCATTAAAAGTGAAAGAAGCAGAAGTCGGAATCGAAATGAAAACGTTCGATAATCGTCTGAACCTTGATCTTTCATTATACCGTAAGAACACGGTCGACGAAATCCTGAATGTTGACATCTCAAATGCTTCCGGATTCAGTCAGACCAAAGTGAATGTGGGTAAACTCCGCAATCAGGGCGTTGAATTCCTTTTGACGATCGTGCCGGTCAGGACGGAAGGCGTAACCTGGGAAACCGGTTTCAACGGAAGTTACAACATCAGTAAGGTGATCGAACTTGCCCCGGGCCCACCCCGTCAGCCGCGGTTTGACGTTGGTACGGGTGAATTTTTCGGTACCGTTTCTCACGAAGTCGGCAAACCACTGGCCTCACTGCGCGGATTTGACTATAAAAGGGACGAGCAGGGACGCATCGTTACTTCCGGAGGTTTGCCGCAGCAAGGCAACCTCACTACTTTCGGAAGTGCCATTCCGAAATGGGTTGGCGCGTGGGTTAATACCATCAACGTCAAAGGAATACGTATAGGAACGCAGATCGATTTTAAGGCAGGCAACACCATTTTGTCTAACTCAAACCTTAACTTCCTGCGTGAAGGACTTTCCAAACCATCCCTGGTCGGGCGGGAAGGCGGCGTATTGCTTGAAGGTGTTACAGCCGACGGTTCTCCCAATACTCAACGTGTTGAAGCTGAGCAATTTTACACCGCCTACCGGAGCACAAATATCGCAGCGCCATTTGTATACAATGGTTCTTTTGTAAGATGGAGAAGCATTACACTCGGCTATGATCTCTCACGTTTTGTGCGCGATAAAACCTTCATCAAAGGTCTGAGCATTTCAGCCATGTGCAACAATGTGTTTATGATCAAAAAATACATCGATAACCTTGATCCTGAGGCACAAGTATCGGCATCTGACAATTTACAGGGCATTGAAACCCACACGCTCCCGACTACCCGGAGCTACGGTCTTAATCTGAATGTGAAATTGTAGGTGACGATGACGATTGACGAATGATCTTGACCATTGACTAATGAATTTAGATTGATTTCCATTGATTTAGACATTGATTTTATGAAAAAAATAGTGATATATGTTACGGCTTTTAGTGTTCTGGCTGGTGCCAGTTCGTGTGATAATGGCTTTGAAGATGTGAACAAAAACCCGGTCCAAGCCACGAGCGTCGATCCGATCTACTTGTTTTCGAATGCGGAGTTTACCTCAGCCATCGCGACGCAAAACTACCAGTTGCAGATTGTGCAGCAGATCAATACACCTTATACGGGCGTACTGGAAGGCGGTAATCACAATGCAGTGTCCGACCCGAATTCGAATGCGAATTTCAATTCCTTATATCTGCAAAACGGCCCGGTGAATCTTTTGACGACAGTTATCGCTCAGACGAAAGACAATCCGGCACGGGTCAATCTGTACAATATGTCGCGGATCTGGAAGGCGTATGTATTTATGGTTCTGGTAGATACGTATGGTGATGTACCTTATTTTCAGGCTGGCAAAGCATTTCTGGAAGGCATTAATCTACCAAAATATGACGACCAGAAGCTGATTTACGATGATATCCTCAAAGAACTTTCGGAGGGTACAAAAGCGCTGGACGCAACAAAAGCCATTGAAAGCGGTGACCTGTTTTTCAAAGGAAATATTGCTCAATGGAAAAAGCTCGGAAACTCACTGCTGCTGAGAGCTGCGATGCGCTATACCAAAATTGACGTCGCAAAAGCAAAACAGTATGTAACCATTGCGGTGGACCCGGTCAACGGCGGACTGCAGAGTTCCAATGCCGACAATGCATTCATCGCATTCAACAGCACATTCAACCATCCGCTGGCAAATTATTTCCAGGGAACGGAACGTGGTAATGTGTACCTGGGAAAAGCATTTGTGGATTATCTCAAAACCACCGCAGATCCGAGATTACGTGTGATCGCCGTGAAATACGAAACGCCCGGCAACCCGATCGCAACCGCCGGGGCGGAAGATACCGCACCCGCTAACCAGGAAGGAATGCCGTATGGTTACAATGAGTCTACGCTGGCGAATGCGCCCGGATATCCTGGAAAAATCGGTTCTGCATTCAAATACTCGCAGATCAACCGGAAGACGCTGGGCAAGATCGACGCTCCAGAGTTCTTCATTACCTATTCTCAAACTTCGTTGCTGCTGGCCGAGGCGGTTCAGCGCGGATGGGCAACAGGCGATGTGAAAGCACTTTATGAGGCGGGCGTAAAAGCACATATGGCTCAACTGGCCACGTATGATGTTTCCGCCACAGTTCCAGCCGCTGCCCAGGACGCATACATTGCCGCAAATCCATTCGTAGCCGCAAAAGCTCTGGAACAGATCAACACGCAATACTGGATTTCATCCTTTCTGAATGGCTCGGAAGCGTGGGCTAATTTCCGTCGTAGTGGGTTTCCTGCATTGCCGGTCAACACCTACCCCGGGAAAGATCCTTCGGTGAAAGATTTCATCCGGCGACTGGTATATCCGGTCAGAGAAAGGTCTGTGAATGAAGCCAATTACAAAGAAGCCGTTGCCCGGATGGGCCCGGATGAACTTGGGACGCCTGTTTTTTGGGATAAATAAAAATTGTTAACCTTAATTTTTCTAGTATGCTTAAACAGAGTTTTATCGCAGGGGCACTTATGCTGCTGGGACTAACGGCCACGGCCCAGTCCATCTCCCCCACCCCTGATCAGATCAAAGCCTACACGTCCGGCTGGAAGGGTGAACGGTCCGCAGATGGTCGCCCACGTGTTTCCGACGCGATCCTGGCACGTCTGAAAAACATCTCCATGGAAGAAGCCTGGGGCGTTTTGAGGAATAAAGGGTATCACAACCAGTTCGAGGGAGACTGGCAGCTGATCCACACGGACAGTTCCATGACCGGCCGCGTGGTAACTGCCCAGTATGTGCCATTAAGACCTGATTTGGCCGATTTGGTAAAAGAAACCGGCAAGAAAGAAGGTCGAGTACAAACCGGTGGTACCAATTCCTGGCCCATTGACGTACTGAAAGACGGCGACGTTTACGTGGCCGACGGGTATGGTAAAATTGCCGACGGAACGCTGATCGGCGACAATCTGGGTAATTCCATTTATGCCAAATCAAAGCGGGGCGTCATATTTTATGGCTCCGTGCGCGATGTGGAGGGTTTGAGTGAGATTAAAGGTTTCAATGCGTGGATGAAAGGTCAGGATCCTTCCTACATCCAGCAAATGATGCTTTCGAACATCAATACACCCATCCGGATCGGCCGCGCGACCGTTTTGCCGGGCGATGTGGTGCTCGCCAAAAAGTATGGTACCATCTTCATTCCGGCACATCTGGTTGAAGAACTCGTACTCACATCCGAGGTAACCGCATTGCGCGACGAATTCGGCCATCTGCGGCTCCGGGAAGGAAAATACACCCCTGGCGAAATCGACACCAAATGGTCGGATACCATTTCAAAGGATTTTTTGAACTGGGTAAACAACTATCCCGGCAAGCTCCCGATGACGAAGAAGGAGCTTGATGATTATTTGAAAGAAAGGAATTATTAGGGGAGCTACCAGCTGTTAGCCGTTAGCTTTTAGCTGTTAGCTGTTAGCCGTTAGCTTTTAGCTTTTAGCCTTTAGCTTTTAGAAGTAATGGTTGACAGGTAATCCTGGATCTTTACTGATAGCTGATGAACCTTAATCACATTTATTCAAACAATTAATTAAAACAAAGGCTAATGGCTAATGGCTAAAAGCTAACAGCCAACAGCCAACAGCCTTTTCAACCAACTTCCCAATGAAAGAAATCTTAAAACAAATCATTGCCTCCAACAAAGAAGTCGAAAAAGCTGAAAAAGCGGCTGCTTTGGCAGAAATTAACAACCAGACTACCAAAGACAGTCGCCGGAATTTTCTTCGGAAGACTGCCGTTGGCGGGATTGCATTAGGTGGATTTATGTCAATGTCGACGGAAGATACCATTGCGCAGGCTACTTCCAAAGTAAACCGCGCTTCAAAACCTTCGGAGTTGAAAATCACGGATTTGCGCTATGCGATTGTCCAAAATGTGGGCCGGACACCGATCATCCGCATTGATACCAATCAGGGGATTTATGGTTTGGGAGAAGTTCGCGACGGTGCCGACGAGCGGTATGCATTGTTTTTGAAAGCACATTTGATTGGTCAAAATCCGTGTAATGTGGAAATGCTTTTTAAATCCATTAAGCAGTTTGGCTATCATGGTCGTCAGGCTGGTGGTGTTTGCGGGGTTGAAATGGCACTTTGGGACCTCTGCGGAAAAGCTTACGGTGTGCCCTGCTGGCAGCTGCTCGGCGGAAGGTACCGCGACAAAGTAAGGTTGTACGCGGACACGCCGGAGTCGGACAACCTGGATGAATTTAAACAAAAAATCAGGTTCCGGACGCAGGATCAAGGGTATACCTGGCTAAAAATGGATGTGTCGATCGGGATGCTGCGAAATAAGGAAGGCAGTGTGGTGAATAACAAGGTCTGGGGAGGCGGCTTTTCACAATGGGCCGGCGATTACCATTCCTATGCCAATACCAAACATCCATTCACTGCGATTCAGATCACGCCGAAAGGATTGGATGAAATGGCGAAAGTGGTGGAAGATGTCCGCAGCGTAGTAGGTTACGAAATCCCATTATCCACCGATCATTACGGCCATTTTGACCTAAATAACGGCATTCGTCTGGGAAAAGCATTGGACAAATACCGTCTGGCGTGGTTCGAAGATATGGTACCCTGGGAATATACGGATCAATGGAAAACGATTTCAGATGCATTGGAAACCCCGACTTTGACGGGAGAAGACATTTACCTGAAAGAAGGTTTTAAAGCATTGATTGAAAAACGCGCCGTCGATATCATCCACCCGGATCTGGCATCTTCCGGCGGACTTTTGGAAACCAAAAGAATTGGAGATTACGCCGAAGATAACGGTATTGCGATGGCCATGCACTTCGCCGGAACGCCGGTGAGTTTCATGGCGAACGTCCATTGCGCGGCAGCAACCCAGAATTTCCTTGCATTGGAACACCATTCAGTAGATGTACCCTGGTGGGAAAGCTTGGTAAAAACCACCGACGGCCGCAAGCTCATCGACAAAGGTTACGCGCCGGTACCTCTGGAAGCTCCGGGCCTGGGCATCGAGCTGGTAGATGAAGAGGTGAAAAAGCACCTTCATCCGAAGGATAAAAGCTTCTTCGCCCCTACTCCGGATTGGAATGAAAAGCGGTCGCATGATAGGTTGTGGAGTTAAATCGAAGAAATAAGAGGCTGTCTCAAAATGAGGCAGTCTTTTTGCTTTTTATTGGTTGCATAAAATCCTTGAATTGATTATCTTTAGATATAAGCAATTCAGCGAAAATGGCCCGCAGACAACCTTCTTTTAAACCTTACCATCAGCAGCAATTGATGCTGCTTCCGCCCAGTATTGACGATCTGGTTCCCAAAGGGCACATTGTTCGTGTGGTCGATGATGTGATCAACCGGATTAATTTGGAACCGCTCAATGCAGCTTACCATATGGCGGGCTCTGCGGGCTATCATCCCCAAATGCTTTTGAAAGTGCTTGTATTTGGCTATATGAGCAACATTTATTCTAGCAGGAAGCTGGAAGCAGCATGTAAGGAGAGCATTTATTTTATCGGGGCCGCCCGGCGGTTTTTGAGCTCGATGAGCTTTCCTGACCATAATACAATTAACCGGTTCCGGGGCGTGCGTTTGAAGGATACGTTCAGGACAATTTTCGAGCAAGTGGTCAGTTTGCTCGCCCAGGAAGGTTATTTAAGTATTGAAGAGGTCTTTACCGACGGGACCAAAATTGAGGCCAATGCCAATAAATACACTTTTGTTTGGAAGAAGGCCGGGCCGCGTAGGCGATTGCCACCAACAAAGAAAAGATGAAGAAGCAGTTAGCTGATATCTGGGCGTATGCGCAGAGCGTGGCTGCCAGCGAGGACAACTTGCCCGAGCCGCCAGACCTGACTACCATCAACAAAGAGAAAGTGCAGGATGCGGTCGATACACTTAACCAAGTGCTTGGCAAAAAAGAGAACATCGACAAGAAAATGAAGGCAAGCTAGGCTATGTGACCAAACACTATCCGGCCAATATTGCCCGTTATGAGAAACAGGAAGCCATTTTGGGTGAACGTAATTCTTACAGCAAGACTGATCCTGACGCTACGTTCATGAAGCTAAAAGAGGACCATATGCGCAACGGTCAGCTCAAACCAGCCTACAATGTGCAAATATCAACCTCGAATCAGTTCATCGTAAATCGCCGGGCGACCCCGTACTCCATTCATCCTAATCCGACTGACACCAACACACTGGCGGGGCACCTTGAACAGCATGAAAAGAGTTTCGGCTCTGCCCCAAAATCGCTGACAGCCGACGCTGGTTACGGTTCAGAAGAGAACTATACATTGCTAGAAGAAAAGAATGTAACTGCTTTTGTGAAATATGGCCTTTTTGACAAAAGCTAGAACCGCTCTTTTAACAAAAAACATCCCTTTGCAGCGGACAAACTTTATTATAATCACAAGCAAGACCATTATATCTGTCCGATGGGCCAGAAAATGGATTACATAGGCGACCGTACCAGAAAAACAACGACTGGTTTTGAGCAAACCGTAAGGCTCTACAAAGCCAAAAACTGCCAGAACTGTCCTTTGAACGGGGCCTGTCACAAGTCGCAAAGCGACCGGATCATTCAAGTCAACGTCAACCTGGAAAGACAAAAGCAGCAGGCAGACCAGCTGCTAAAAAGTGAAGAAGGGATTGCCAGGCGAAAGAAGCGGTGCTTCGATGTCGAGCCTGTTTTTGGCAACATAAAAAACAACCACGGCTTCCGCAGGTTCATGCTTCGTGGGACACAAAAGGTCGAAATCGAGTGGGGATTGATCGCAATAGCCCAAAATCTAAGGAAAAGGGCAGCCTAAGAAGGGCTGTTTTTTAGAAATAGATAAATAAGGCCTGTTAGCTTTTGACAAAGAATATTGATTGTAAATTCTTCATTCATCAAATTAAAATAAGAGGGTGCCTCAGTTTTAAAAATGAGACACCCTCTTATTTTATTATAAATCTTTATTGAGAGACGACACTGACTAACCTTCCATTAAAATGAGTAGCTACATTATCAGTGTATAGATAAAGAAAATCGCCACTAAAATAATTTGGATTTGGATAATATCCATTGGTCAAAAATATCTGATCTCCTTGCTCCAATTTTAAGTCTGCTGAAATTTCGTTGTAAAAATCAGTACTATTATGACCTTGATTAGTGTAAGCTTGGGCGATATTTGTAGTAACACCATTTCTAATTTGCTTGATGTACATTGGAGACTTAAACATGTTATACAGGATTTCGCCCTGCAACGCATTAGTAAATTTGATAGAGACATCAAAGTGATAAATTCCGCTAACAGGAGCGGTGAAGACATTAGCGGAATAATTATTTCCAAGATCATACTCCTCCGTCGAAAATAGAATATTTGAATCTGAATTTGGTGCTATCTTTCTGTCTGCTTCTGAAACACCGCTCGCTCTAAAAGCAATCTTATCGCTCCATATTGCGTTAGGATCTGCTTGAAAAGCAGTCCATTGAGGTGCATTAGCTGATCCTCTATTAAAGTAATAGCCGGTTCCAGACTCTAACGCAGCATTCGTATTCCAAACTAATAGTGAATTGGCCGGATGGACTATCGTAACACCGTCATTTAAAGAAGTTAAAGCAACCCTCGGGATTAGTATTCCTTTATTATTACTATGAATATCTAGAGCGCTACTGAGGTCTGGCGAAATGGTATTGATTCCTACGCCTTGTGCAAACAGGTTTGCTGAAAACGGAAAAGATGTGAGTAGACAGAATGCAAAAACCGTGCGGTAAAGCTTTAATAATGAAAACATTGCCTTCATTGTGTTTTTAAATTAAAGATTGAAAATTCGAACAAAATATTAGAGTCTAATATTGAAATCGAAGGTCTCAAACTTTCATTTGAAGCTAACAGACGGGTTATCTATCGGTCGAAAAGCTATTGGAAGGTAAATTAGGGGAAGATAAATCCCTTGCCAAGTCTCCCCATTTTCAGTATTTTGCATACTTCACTCTTGCCTGTAAACATGAAAAACCTACGCAATGTACTTTTCTACACGATTACAATAGGTGCCTTTTCCGCTCTGCTTTACTTCTTCATTTACCAAGGTACGTTTCTTGAAAAACCCGACTTACATGCTAAAAATCAAGTAAATAACGCCTCTTCCTGGGATCAGTTTATGGATACCTTCGGACATAATCTCACGCACCCGCTCGCCATCCTACTTCTGCAGATTATTACCATAATCATCGCAGCCCGTATCTTCGGCTGGATCTGTAAATCCATCGGCCAGCCTACGGTAATCGGTGAAATTGCGGCGGGTATTTTCCTCGGCCCGTCACTGCTGGGCATGTTTTATCCGGGTGTTTCGGCTTTTTTATTTCCCGCTACTTCACTTAGTAATCTTCAGTTTCTGAGCCAGGTCGGGCTTATCCTGTTCATGTTCATTATCGGAATGGAACTGGATTTAAAAGTCCTGAAAACCAAAGCCCAGGAAGCTGTTGTGATCAGTCACGCCAGCATTATCCTGCCATTTGCATTGGGCGTCGGACTCGCATTATACATGTATCAGGACTTTGCCCCTGAGGGAATTAACTTTCTTTCATTCTCATTATTTATCGGTATCGCGTTGAGTATCACCGCATTTCCGGTACTTGCGCGCATTGTCCAGGAACGTGGACTTTCACGTACCAAGCTGGGCACCATGGTGATCACCTGCGCCGCTACGGACGATATTACGGCCTGGTGTATTCTGGCAGCGGTTATTGCGATTGTAAAAGCCGGCTCGTTCGTAAGCTCCATTTATACCATCATCCTCGCAGCAGCGTATGTTTTCGTTATGCTGAAAGTGCTGAAACCACTTTTAAAGCGCATTGGCGATCATTATTCCTATCGTGAGGGACTCACCAAACCGGTGGTCGCACTATTCTTCCTCATTCTGCTTTTATCCTCATTTTGCACCGAAGTAATAGGCATTCACGCGTTATTCGGCGCATTTATGGCGGGTGTGATCATGCCCGCGAACCAGAGTTTCAGGAATATATTTATTGAAAAAGTTGAAGACGTGTCGATGGTGCTTTTGCTGCCATTATTCTTTGTATTTACTGGTTTGAGGACGCAGATCGGTCTGCTGAATGAAGGCTATTTGTGGCAGGTAACCGGTCTGATCATTTTGGCGGCTGTTTTTGGGAAGTTTGTAGGCAGCGCAGTGGCGGCTCGTTTTGTCAAACAATCCTGGCGGGACAGTCTTGTTATCGGTTCCCTGATGAATACACGTGGTTTAATGGAGCTCGTTGTACTCAATATCGGATATGATATCGGTGTTTTATCGGCCGAAATATTCGCGATGATGGTGATCATGGCACTGGTTACCACCTGCATGACGGGTCCGGCATTGGATCTCATCGACCGTTTTTTCCCAAAAAAGAAGTGGGAGGCTTTTCAGGGACTTTCCGAAACGTCCAGGTTTTCCCTGCTGATCGCATTTGCCAGTCCGCAGGGTGGCCGTAAAATGTTGAGACTCGCAAATAACCTCATTCAGAAATATTCTGATCGTCAGCATATTACGGCACTCCATTTATCTCCAAGCAGCTATCTGAACCAGGTCAACACGGAGGAATATCAATACGAAACGTTCAGACCCATTACCGAAGAAGCGCAACAACTCGATCTCGAATTCAATTCTCTTTTCAAACCTTCCCAAAATATTGAGCAGGATATCATCAATTCCGCGAACAATGGCGAGTATGATATGCTCCTGATCGGCATTGGCAAGTCCGTTTTCGAGGGCACATTCCTGGGCAAAATCCTGGGTTTCACTTCCCGGATCATCAGCCGCGAGCGATTGTTTGACACCATTACAGGCAAAGAAAAGTTGTTTCATGCCGATGTTTTCGATGAACGTACTACGCACATCATAAAATCCGTAAAGGTACCCGTGGGCATTCTGATCGAGAAAAACCTTAGTAAAATGGAGGAGATCTTTATCCCGATCTTCTCTCCACAGGATGAATTCCTGCTCCAATTCGCCCAAAAACTGGTGGCGAGCGGCAATCTGAATGTGTCCATTATGGATCCGTCGGATATGGTTTTACAAGATGCCGACACACACGACACGTTCAGCGCATTGCAGGAATTTGCGCCGGAGAAAGTCGCCATTCACATGGAAAAAGCACTTGAAAAAGAATTTCTTCAGGAAAAAGACCTGATGATCATCAGTCTCGACAGCTGGAAAAAAGCCGTTGAATCACATAGCATCTGGCTTTCTTACTCGCCATCCGTTTTGATCGTACGCAATTAACAGAACCGTTTCCAGGCCGCTCTGACCTGGGAACTTCCCCTATTTCAGTTTTTAAAAGGAATAATAAGTGTTTACTTTACATAAGCGACGCTAGCATTCCAACTTATGATGTCCTTTTTAAAGAATAACAGAATTTCGAGTTCCTTCAATCCCCAGACAATCCTTTTCTTCTTTCATAACTTCTTTATCAATGTAGGTACCACGCTGGTTTACGTTTCCGCCAACGTGCTTTTGCTTGAAAACCATCCCGAATATTCTCTGCCCATTGCCTATATAGCTGCCGCGCTGGCGGTTATGACCGCGGGAAAAATCTACGAGTATTTTGAACATCACCTTATATTAAAACGGCTGAGCCTCGGCACGATGGTCTCGTCGCTTTTTATGGTTGTGGTGGTGATGGGATTACTTTGGGCTGGACATGGCATTGCTACGGCTGTGGCGATTATGGTTGGGTACCGCATTATTTATTTACTTATTAATCTGGAGTTCTGGGGGTTATCGGCTTTGGTTTTTGATGTACGTCAAAGCAAAAGACTCTTCAGTGTGATTGGTTCGGGTGATATGCCTGCCAAAGCGCTCGGTGCGGTATTGGCGGTTCTGATCCATTCCAATTCGGTTTTGATGATCCTGCTGATCATTTCGCTGGTCTTCTTCGCCCTGGCTTTTTATACACAAATCCTGACTTTCCGGTTTACCGAAATCCCAAATCCACACCATTCCCGGCCTCGCCAGACTTCTGATTCCGATTCGAGGATTATTCAGAAATATTTTGGCGGCAACAAATTACTGACTTCACTCTGTCTGGGGATGGTAGCCATTGCGGCGACTGCAACCTGGATCGAGTACCATTTCTTTGTCAATGTCAAATACAAATTTCACAGCCAGCACGATGTTATTACGTTTGTAGGTACATTGTTATCAGCAACTTATGTCATTTCTACTTTTGTAAAGTTGATTCTTTCGGGAAAAACGGTTGAACGTTTCGGAGTAAAACTGACTCTTTTCCTACTGCCGCTCACCACGATCCTGATCTCACTGGGACTGCTCATTTCTTCCTATTTCCGAAAAGACGAACCTTCGTTACTTGTCTATTATTGCGTCGCGTACCTGCTTTTCGAACTCGTCAGAAGAACGATTTTCGATCCCGTTTTTCTTGTTTTGTTCCAGCCATTATCTACAAAAACACGTTTAAAAGGCCATACGCTGGCAAAGGGACTTTTTGAGCCGCTCGGAATGCTCATTGCCGGGGCTTTACTGTGGATTGTGTACACGCAACAGTTGAGCAACATCAGTCTTACATTCGACTTGTCGCTGCTCTTCGCCGTCGCGTCGCTTTTTATCTTCCGAAAAGCCTACGGACATTACATTCAGGAGCTCAAATCGGCGATCAGCAAACGATTTATAAGAAGTGGCGAAATGGCTTCCCCCGCCGAAGCGCTGCCCATTATCACTGCGAACCTAAAAAGCGACCGGAAAGAAGAAGTACTGAATGCGATTGACTGGCTGTCGAAAAACAAGGTGATCCTGTTTCGAAAAAATGTCGATTTGCTTTTGAAAAATCCTTCTGTGGCCGTCCGGCTCAGGACTTTACAAACGCTCGCCACGCTCGAAAAACCAGAACTTTCAGACACGTTCCTGAAATACATTGAAGCCGAGCCCGACACAGCCTGCCAGACACTGGCCGTCAGAATTGCCTGTTCTGCATCGTATCTATCCGACGAACAACTCGCCCGATTTCTCGCACACAACGATCTGGACATTGTCAAAGGCTGCATTATCGGTTGCTGGGAAGCTGGCAAGGCACTACCGCTCATTCATGCCACATTACGCCGGTTGTTCAATTCAGAATCCGAGGAAGATCGGCTTGCCGCGCTGGATTGTATCAAAGTTACGGGGATTAATTCTTACGAAGAATTCGTAAAAAGTTACCTGAAAAACGGCTCCGATAAAGTCCGGAATTACGCGCTCGAAGTTGCGGCCGAAGTTGGTTCGCCGCAACTTTTACGTGAGCTGAAACCAATGTTAACGGGAAATCTTTCCCGAAAAACAGTTGCAGCATTGGTCAAGTCCGGCGATCCGGGCATTCGGATCGTAGAGGAATGGCTTCATGACGACCGTGCCGGAGAACGCATTCAGCTGGTGATTAAAGTCGCTGAAAAGCATAAGAATGAATTTATTCTTTTAATACTTTTCAAACTTATTAATCATATATACCAAAATAAATTTTCTAAAAGTACTGATAGTTCTATTCATATGAACGGTATTGATACTTTTACGCATTTAGCTGCATTAAAAGCGTTGACGAGTTATTCGTTAGTCGCTGATTATAAGGATAATATATCTGAATTTGTCGAAAAAGAACTAATCCATGCTTCTCAGTTGCTGAATGGCATGGAAGATGATAGTACAGATAAAACCTGGAACGACTCGCTCGAATACGAACTCGAACTGACAGGCCGACGTCTTTTTTACCTTTTCATGATGCAGTACGACAAAGATGCGGTACAAAATGCATGGAAGGGAATCCGGCACGCGAGCAAGGAAAAACGGGCGAATTCGCTGGAAATGATCGAGAGTCTGCTGCCCCGCATGCTGTACCCCGCCCTGCATGCATTGTTTGAAGATATCCCCATTCAGAAAAAACGCGACGCATTGCGGCAGTACATGGGAAACCTGGATACCGGCCTTTCTCTGACCACTTACGTTTTGACACAGAACGAAAAATCTTTTACAACCTGGACTGTGGCACTGGCGATCAAAAATATGCCCGCACTCGACAGCGATATGGATTTGTTGAGAGGATTGGCAGAACATCCTTCCCGGTTGATCAGAGAGGCAGTGCGGGAGAAATACGCTGCATTAAGCCTGGATCCTGACTTAAAATTTACACTGAATGTACCCATGAAACACATAGAAGCGACCCAGCAAATCTCGGAAATGGAGCGGGTTATTGTTTTAAAAAACACCCAGCTTTTCTCTCAGACACCCGAAAACGTGTTAAGCTCCATTGCTCCGATCATGAAGGAAGTATCGTACAGCGATGGACAGGAAATTTTCGCAAAAGGCGACCTGGGCGACTCCATGTACATAATATACACCGGACAAGTTGGGATTTACGATGGTAAAAAACAGCTCGCGCTTTTCAATAAAGGGGAGATCTTCGGCGAACTGGCGCTGCTCGACACCGAACCGCGCTCAGCTACGACTATTGCAGAAACCGACATTCTGGTATTCCGGATCGATCAGGAAGATTTTTTTGAGCTAATGGAAGAACGGGACGAGATACTGCGCAACGTGCTGCGCATTCTTTGCCAGCGAATCCGGGTGCAGAATGACAAAATGAGGCAGCTAGCGTAGCGCGGCTAGCGTAGCCCGGCCAGGTGCATTCTTTTCATCTCGTCACGGCGGTTTCGCTCTGATTCTGTCCAGTAAGAATGGGATTCAATAAACTTTTCCTGAATTTTGTTCCAGGTAGGCAGGTCATGCACAGTTCCTCGTGCATTCAACTCCACAAAAAGCTTCATGGCGATCGGCCAGAAATCATTTCGTCCCAGATAATCCAGATCGGCGTCGCTGATAATGCGTTCCAGATGTGTTTTAGGGTTTTGAGGGATTTTTGTCGCCATAATCATTCCGCAGATCTGGTCGATCTGCTCCGGCGAGTAATCGAAATCAATCAACACTTCCCGTGCGATCCGGCAGCTTTCTTCTTCATGCCCCTGATAAGTATTCATAAAACCGCTATCATGGAACAGCGCGGCGGTTTTCAGCAAGTTGAGCGATTCTTCATCCGCAATTCCTTCAAGCTCAGCAATTTCCGCCGTTGCTCGAATTACATCGAGAGTATGATGTAATCCATGATAATGCAGATTCGGATCGAGCGAGCTCCGCATTTTCTCTATCATGAATTTTTCAACCTCTTCTACCCGCATATTATTCAACAACTTCGTAAACCGTCACTGCATTTGCCTTGTTTTTAAGTACCACCTCTCCCACCGGATTACATTGAAAAGCCTCCTTGATCTGTTCGTATGCAGCTTGCGGTACCACAATCTGACCGGGTTTGGCAATGGACTGGAGTCGCTGGGCCACATTCACAACGTCACCTATCACCGTGTAATCCAGTCTTTTAAGCGCCGCAGAGCCAATGTTCCCGGATACCATTTCGCCGGTATTAATCCCGATCGAGACTTTTGGAAAATAACCCGACTGGTCCGAAAGTTCTTCTTTAAAGCCATTGATATGATTGCGCACCGCCAGTGACGATTCGACCGCACGGTCCAGATGGTAATCGCCACGAAAAACGGCCATTACGGCGTCTCCCATGAATTTATCCACCAAACCACCCTGCGCGAGAATCTCTTTCACCATCACATCGAAATACTTGTTTATAAGTTTAACAACCAGATCCGGAGCTTCTTTTTCCGATATGGAAGTGAAGCCGCACACGTCCATAAAGACAACGGTACCCACGATATTTTCACTGGTCATCAACGATTTCTCGAATGTCTCCTGCGTCATGAATTGCAGGACAGACGAATCCACATACATGCGAAGGATATTGTTTTCCCTGACTGCTTTGAGGGTTTCTTTCAACTGCGTCACATACGTGAGCGTTTTTTCCATGGTTACTTCAAGATCCTTGAAATCAATGGGTTTTGTAAGAAAATCGAATGCCCCGCGGTTCATTGCCGTGCGGATATTGTCCATATCGCCGTATGCCGAAACTATGACCGATTTGAGCAACGGGCTTGTCTCACCGATCCGTACCAGTAACGTCAGGCCATCCATTTCCGGCATATTGATGTCACTGAGAACCATATCCACATCGGGATGCTGGTCGATTGCTTCCAACGCTTTCACGCCATTTTCGGCAAAAATAAATTCGTATTCCTGTTCCCGGATCTGCCTCCTGAATTTCTGCTTGATCAACAATTGTAAATCAGCCTCATCATCCACTACCAGTATTTTGGCTTTCATAAAGTTTGTAACAATTTCTCTTTCAGTTCAACAAAATCGACCGGCTTGGTCAGGAAGTCATCCGCGCCAAGCAACATCGCCTGTTCATGGTTGGCGCTGTCGCCATAAGCAGTGATCATCATTACCTGCGGGGGCGCGAGCGGATGTTCCTTGCGTATCGTTTTCAATAGCTCGATCCCGCTCATTCCCGGCATATTAATATCGGACAGGATCATCACTACCTCCGACGGGTGTTCGGCCAGGTATTGCAATGCTTCTTCTCCCGAAAAGGCAAATGAAAATTCCAGTTGGCCGCTGCGGATCTCGCGTCTGAACTTTTGTTCAAACAGCGATTTAACATCTTCCTCGTCGTCCACGACTAATATCTTCGTCATTTTTTATACAGTTTGGAGGTTCGCATTTCGTATGATGGGATCAGATCATCGGGATTGTGATCTTGAAGTCGGTTCGCTCACCCGGCACTGTATCCACGTCCAACGTCCCGCTATGTCCGCTGGTAATGATATCGTAACTCATAGAAAGCCCCAGGCCCGTTCCCTGGCCGGTCGGTTTGGTCGTAAAAAACGGTTGAAAAATCTTTGCTTTCACATGATCCGGCATTCCGGTACCGTTATCTGAAACTCTGATATACAGTTTGTTGTCAAATTTCTTGGTACTAACCCTGACCTCAGGTTTGTAGTCCGCCGCAGTTCCTTCCTCGGTAAGCTTGCGCTTTTTCTCGGCCACCGCGTAAAATGCATTCGTAAACAAATTGAGAAAAACACGGCCAAGATCCTGCGGAAGCACATTGACCTTCCCGATTGTAGGATCAAAATCCGTGACCAGCGCAGCATTGAATTCTTTGTCCTTTGCCCGCAAGCCATGATAGGCGAGCCGCAAATACTCGTCCGCCAATGCATTGATTTCCACCGGTTCTTTCTCGCCCGAGGAAGTTCTGGAATGTTGCAACATTCCTTTTACGATCGAATCTGCGCGCTTTCCGTGGTGTGTGATCTTCTGCTGGTTCTGGCTCAGATCGCCGATAATCTCTTTGATATAATCCTTATCCGAATCCGGCAGGTCTGTTTTATCAATTTCTTCGGTCAATTCCTGGCAAAGCTCCACCGAAACCTCCGAGAAGTTATTTACAAAGTTTAAAGGGTTCTGGATTTCGTGCGCGATACCGGCGGTAAGCTCACCCAGAGACGCCATTTTTTCACTCTGGATCAATTGAGTCTGAGTGGCTTTCAGTTCTTCGATCGTCTTTTGAAGTTCCTCCTTTTGAAGCGTTAGTTCCAGCGTTCTTTCATTCACAAGGTATTCCAGCGATTCTTTCTGCGCCCGGCTCGCGATCTCGTCTCGCATTCTGTCCTCGCGTTCCTTAATCAGGATTCTCTGTTGCTTCCGGGCGTAAAACCAAAGCACAAATGCGAGGGCAAATGCAAAGAAGACAGCAATTTGAAGGTAGTCGCCATACTCTTTGTAAAATTTTGGGGCGGCTATTCTAAGAAAATCATTTAATATCGAAAGTACCAGATACGGGATTACCGACTGGATCATTGTCCGTATCGGCCGTATTTGCTCCTGCCGGTAACAATAAACAAGAAATACGGTGAGGTAAATAAACCAGAGCCAGTCGAACCATCTCGGTTCATCCGCAGCGTAGTTGACGGCGATCAGGGCAATGGATACGTACCTCGCGAGCAGTATCATCTTGTCCAGATGCGGGTACTGGATCTTGGTCTGTAAAGTAGAACGAATGTATTGGATCAGGAATAATGATACTAAAAAATATCCCATGCAGGTAATGGATTCGCTAATGTTGTATGAAGCTCACAATTAATTGCCAAAGTAAATATTTTCCCGTAAATAATCAGGATTACTGCTTTTACCTCCGCAAACAGCTGCCACACCCATTAAACAAATTGTCTGTCGGCCAAGGTATTAATGTCCTTTACTTCCAGGATTTTCTTGTCGTAGCTATACTTGGTGACTTTCAGCATTGCCTGTCCAAGCTGGCTCAGTTGCGAAGCTGTGTTGGGAAACAGCGCTTTTAGAACCGGAAATAGCCAGTTAAAATATTTATAATACTTCAATGCATATTTTGCATCCGGTCTGGGTTTCATAAACCCGGGCCGGAATGCAAATACTTGTAGAAAAGGCAGTTTCATCAAATCATTTTCGGTTTTACCCTTCACCCGCGCCCACATCTGCCGACCCTTCTCCGAGCTGTCCGTACCTGCACCGGAAACGTAACAAAACGTCATCTCAGGGTTATTACGACTCAAAATTTCCGCCACATGCATGGTCAGTGAGTAGGTCATTTCCGTGTATTCAGGTTCCTTCATACCGATTGAAGATACGCCGAGGCAAAAATAGCACGCGTTGTAGCCTGACAATTGAGACTCAATTGGTGTAACATTCAGGAAATCAGTATGTACGATTTCTTTGAGTTTGGGATGATTAAAACCCGCAGGTTTGCGGTTGATGATCAGAACCGATTCGACATCGGGATCTTCCAGACATTCATACAAAACACCTTCTCCGACCATTCCCGTCGCTCCGGTGACAATTGCTCTTATTTTGTTGTTCAAAGCCATTTTAATGCGGGTTGAGTTCAGTATCCGGTATTTTGCAAGATATCTATATTCTCCGTTCTGTACTTAGAAACCGGTCGAAATTGTCAACGATTTCCAATTGTCGAGATCTCTGCTAATCGACTCGATTTTCGCTTGCGCAAGATCAAAAGCATCCTGGCCAAGAAACAGGTTGAGCGGCGGAGTCGTTTCTTCCGAAATGCGGATCAAAGCTTCTGCTGCCTTTCCGGGATCACCCGGCTGATTTCCGTTGATGTCAAACTGATGCGCTTTCTGCATCTCTCTCACTTCTTTATAATCCGCAATTTCGTTTTGGGGAATGCCCAGCGAACCGGAAGTCAGGAAATTGGTCCTGAAATATCCCGGCTCAACAACGGTAACCTTAATGCCAAACGACTTCACTTCCGCCGCAAGAGATTCTGTCAGTCCGTTTACAGCAAATTTTGTGGCGCAATAGATTGCAAATCCGGGAAAATCGCCGGTAAAGCCTCCAATGGAAGAAATATTAAAAATATGCCCGGATCTTTGAGCCCGGAGGTGCGGCATCGCTTTCCGGATCACATTCAGCGTACCAAACACATTTACATCGAAATTTTCCCTGGCTTCCGCATCTGTCAGTTCTTCGACACTGCCCGTTAAGCCATATCCTGCATTGTTGACCACAACATCTATTTTGCCAAAGGTGCCGATCGTCTTTTCAATGGCATCCTGCACGCTGGATTCGCTTTTGAGATCGACTTGAAGAGGCAAAAATAAATCAGTCCGGTCGCCGGCAGCAGCTTGAAGGTCAGCGACATTCCGTGAGGTAGCTGCTACCTGAATGCCATTTGATAGTAATTTTTGAACTAAAACAAGCCCCAAACCTTTTGATGCGCCTGTAACAAACCATACTTTTTGAGTTTCCATTTTTTCTGTTGATTAATTAACACAACAAAATTAGGCACCTCGTCCAGCGTGATGATTGCGGGGTTCAAACAGATACTTACAAAATTCAAACAATCCTGAAAGAAGAAGGAGTTTGGCTGGTTTGTTTTTTGAAAAAGTTATTGAAATGGGCCGGTTCTTCGAAACCCAGGCTGTAGCTGATCTCGGAAATATTCCAGTTCGTATGTTTAAGCAATGCTTTTGCCTCGTTCGCGATTCTTTCTGAAATGTGCGCAGTAGTGGTTTTGCCGGTTGTTTCCCTGATCGCGCGGTTTAAATGATTCACATGTACCGAAAGCTGCTGGGCAAAATCGTTGGCTGATCGCAACGAAAAACGTTGGGAAGGAGATTCGATGGGAAACTGCCGTTCGAGCAGCTCGGTAAAAATGGAGGTAATCCTGGAATTTGCATTGGGATGCTGAAAAAGGGACTCGGTAGGCTGTATCTTCATCGCATAATGGATGAGTTCAGTCACGTAATTCCGGATGAGATCATACTTGAATGGATAATCCGACTCAATTTCTTCCAACATTTTTTGGAAAATCCCGGACACATGCTGCTCCTGCTTATCATCGAGAAGGTAAGATGGTTTCGCACCAATGGCAAACATGGGCAGGTCGCTCATGCTCCCCCGCATTCTCTCCTGAAAAAATCCTTCCTTGAAAATGCAGAAATAACCACTGCCATCACTACATCCGGATTCCCAGGTATAAGGCACCTGCGGATTGAAGAACATCAATGCTGATCCATCTACTTCCAGGCTTTTTTCGGCATAATGATAAATATTTTTGCCTTTTATCAATGCGATCTTATAAAAATCCCTTCTGCTGTATTTTACCGGCACAGCGTCAGGACCGAAATGCTTCGCCATCGAAAACACATTGAAGTGACCGATATCCTGTTTCAGGTTTTCAGGAAGCCAATTGAATTTATACTGGTAAAATTCTTCGAGTGTTTCTGTGCTAGCCATACAGCGAAGTTACGAAATTCAAATAGAAATCCGGGCCAATACTTGGCAAGTCTATAAGACGGGTCGCCAAGACTTACCAAGTATTTAGCTCACCAAGTAAATTTCATTCTTAATCAACTTCACATTATTCAATTGCGGAATTGCCAATACCTTGTCCCTGGGCACTACCCCTCTCGAAATCCAGTTTTGAACGCGACTCACTTTCAGATTATGCAAACGGGAATAATTTGAGATGGTTACCCAGTCATGCAAGTCATATTCATCCCCTGCAACCACGATTTTAACATCGTCAAGCCGCTTTATTTCATTAATAAGATCTTTAATTTCTTTAATAGACTGCCGCGCTGCTTCTTTTATACCCTTCCAAAATGGCTCAACCTGGCCCCTTTCTTGCTCCGAAAGCCCATAATACCAGTTCGAAAATTCAGATCTCAATTTGGCGACCTCCGGCTTTTCAGCATTCTTCATTGCTGATATATAGTGATCAAGTTTTTCCTTAAGTGTCTCATCCATAATAGTCTCTCTCCAATTATTATGATCATTCCAGCATTCGCAGCATCTCCCTGAGTTTAATCGCTTCTTGCTGCAATTCCTCAAATTCTTCGTCTTCCAGATAATTGCTGGGTGCAATCAGCAGTTCCTCCAATTCTTGCAACCGTTCTTTGGCCATTTCAACCAGTTACTCTCGCCGGGTCTTTCTTTGCATCGAAAAGTGTGTTGTAAAATAAAGCTAACGCATTTAAATTAATGACACAAGAAATAGTGTGAAGTTCGTTCACACTATTCAAAACTGCGAAGAACCGGTATACTTGGCAAATCTTTAAGACTTACCAAGTATCGAAACCCCCTCCCGGTTTTTCTCAACAAAATGCGCGAGTGCTAATACGATCACTTGTAATACCGCGAAGGAAACGAATAGAACCGGAATTGAATCTGACGGCGGAGGGCCGAACACGTTGTAAAGGTTCGCGACGATGAAGAATATCACCAGCGCCCAAAGTCCCCATTTACCTTTTGCATTCAATGCAGTAGTATTTTTGACATAAATATAGATACCGCCGAAAAAGATGATGCTTTCAATCAGAAGTGTCAGTGGAAGTGAATTCCAGAGCCCCAGCCCTACTTTTTGTGATCCGAAAGGTGTAAGGGGAAGATCGGGAATATGGACTACGAAATCAAGGAACCAGTGGCTCAATACGGCCAGGCCCACAACTACTGAACTTCGCACGTCTTTTTTCAATAACCAATAACATAACCCGAACAACACTCCCCAGACCAGACCCATCAGAAGACTATGTGTGTAAGGGTAATGGACAAACTCGAAAGGTGTAACTTCTGAAATACCGGGATGGACCTTCACTTGCTCCACATCGAACAACAACATGAACGGCCAGAGAATGTCGACAAATTCGACCGCGACGAAAAGGATTAGAAGTGAAACCCGGGGAGCCGCCTTTTTTGCTCCGAATGCTAAACCGTAGTGACCTAAAAACATATAAATAGTGATTGATTATTGACTTTACAAATGTATCAACGGCCGTTTCCGGCTCACTTGATCTAGATCAAGAAATCAGAAAAGTTGCTTTCTGCGTATTCTGCTGATGGTTTCGGGCGTCATTCCGAGCATGGAGGCAATGTATTGAAGTGGTACTTGATTAAACAGTTCCCGGTTGCTCTCAAACAAAATGTTGTAGCGTTGCTCGGCTGTCATGGACAGGAAGGAAAATACGCGGTCCTCCAATGTCGTGAAGCAATGCGCGATAAACAGCTTTTCGGTTTGCGGCCATTTCGGAATGTAACGTCCCAGTTGATTGTAGTCCGATTTATCAATCGTGTAAATGGCAGTGTCGGTCAATGCCTGGATGTTCCAGCGCGAGGGTTTGTCGAAAACGAGGCTCGATAAATCTGTGATGAAATAGCCATTGGTGGAAATCCATTGTGTTACTTCCCGATCCTCCAATTCCACGTAAACCCGCAGCAAACCGGATTGAACAAAGCTTAGCTTGTTACAGGACCTGCCCGTCCGCAAATAATAATCGCCCTTTTTCAGCATTTCAGGTTTGAAAAAAGCCGCTACTTTGCCCAATTCAGTCTGATCGAAATCAAAATAGGTTTGGAGGTATTGTTCGAGATCTGTCATGGTCAAAAGATATCGTTTTTAATTTTACAACGCGGTCATTTCCGTACGAAATGTGTTCGAAATTGAACGATGCGCATTTAATATCAGCTCACAAGGTGCACATAACCATACTTTTAATATCTTGGCATATATTTTATACCAAGAACTATGTAATACAATGTACCGATCTGTTAGCCATAAATCATCTCACTTCTGCCCTAATTTAAATCAAAGTCATGATTAAGAACTATTTCAAAATTGCCTGGCGAACTCTGCTCCGCAACCGCGTCTTCTCAGCAATCAACATTGCAGGTCTGGGCATCGGCCTCGCTTCCTGCATGCTTATCAGCCTGTATGTATTCGATGAACTTAGCTTTGACCGGCACAATGAGAAAGCCGATCAGATCGTGCGCGTATTCTTCAAAGGCACGATCCAGGGAGGGAAAATGAATGAGTCTCACGTAATGCCGCCAACTGCTGCTGCATTAAAAGCGGATTATCCCGAAGTTCTGGCCGCGACACGTCTGCGTGAGGGTGGCGCGCCGCTGGTCTTAATCGATCAAAAATTGTTCACCGATGACCGGATGGCATTTGTTGATTCCAACTTTTTTCAAGTTTTTACAGTGCCGTTTTTGCAGGGAAACCCGAACAATGCATTGCTGGAACCCAACAATCTGGTGATCTCGGAAACTTTAGCCGATAAATATTTCGGTAAGACAAACGCATTGGGAAAACTCATCAAATTCAAGGAGTGGAACAAGACTTACAAGGTGTCGGGCGTGATGAAAGACATGCCGAAAAACGCACATTTCCGGTTTGAAATGCTGGGCTCAATGTCGTCGCTGGACGATGCGAAATCAACTTCCTGGATGATTTCGGAATTTTTTACCTACCTCGTTCTGCCGAAAGGCTACGATTATAAACGTCTTGAAGCCAAGTTGCCGCAGACGGTCGCGAAATATATGGGGCCGCAGCTGACGCACGCATTTGGTATGTCGCTCAGCGAGTTCCGCAAAAAGGGAAACGACATTGGATTGTATCTTCAACCGCTGACGGACATTCATTTACATTCCGATTTTGAGTACGACCTGAGTGCGAATGGAGATTTGCGTTACGTCTACATTTTCAGTGCGGTGGCCATTATCATGCTTGTGATCGCCTGCATTAATTTCATGAATTTGTCGACAGCCGGTTCATCCAAACGGGCGCGGGAAGTCGGCGTGCGGAAAGTAATGGGCTCGGAAAAAATCGAGCTCGTCGGACAGTTTTTAATGGAGTCGCTTTTGCTGACGGGCATTGCATTGGTTCTGGCAGCAGGAATTTGCCTGATCGCATTACCGCTTTTCAACGAGCTTTCTGGCAAAGAGCTCTCACTGAGCCTGGATGAAATACCTGGTTTGATTCCATTATTGCTCATATTCGGAATTTTCGTAGGCGTTTTTGCCGGAAGTTACCCCGCATTTTTCCTTTCTTCCTTCAAACCCATTTCAGTACTAAAAGGCAGCGCGGCTTCGATAAAATTAGGTTCAAGGAGCAATATCGGGCTCAGAAGCAGCCTGGTAGTATTCCAATTCTTTATTTCCATTACACTTATCGTCGGTACCACCGTCGTGTACCAGCAGCTGAAATTTATCCAAAACAAAAAACTGGGTTACAATAAAGAACAGGTGTTGGTAGTGCCTGCCTGGGCTTTGGGTAAAAATCAGTCTGTATTTAAAGAAGAATTGCTGCGCGATTCGAGAGTTAGCAATATCAGTCAATCGGGGTATGTTCCCGCCGGTCCGTCGGGAAATAACAACTATACGATGTCTCCCGAAAACAACAGCTCGAATTTGATCAAGACACTGAGATTTGAGGTTGATTACGATTATCTGGCTACGCTGGGTATGGAAATGGCGGAAGGCCGAAATTTTTCAAAGGAGTACGGAATGGATTCAACCGCCATAATCCTGAATGAAACGGCCGCAAAAGCTTTCGGTTTTAACAAAAATGCGATCAACAAAACCGTCGAGCGGCGGGATAACGAGGGAAAAGTCGCTACGTTTCACGTGATCGGGATTGTGAAGGATTTCCATTTCAAATCGCTGCATGAACGCATTACGCCGCTGGTGATGACTTTGGCAAAAGACAATGGCTGGATGATTGTGAAGATCAAAACGAAAGAGGTTTCCGGCCTTCTTTCCACGATGCAAAAACAATGGGAAAGCTTTAAGCCGGATCTTCCTTTCACCTATTCCTTTCTGGATGAACGCTTTAATCAAACTTACAAAGCCGAACAGAAAACGGGTAAGATACTGGGTGTTTTCGCGGGTTTGACAATCTTTGTCGCGTGTATGGGATTATTCGGACTGGCGATTTTTACTGCCGAACAAAGAAATAAGGAAATTGGTGTTCGCAAAGTACTGGGCGCGTCGGTTGCTGGCATCGTCGCATTACTTTCGAAAGACTTTCTGAAACTGGTAGCGATTGCCATGGTCCTTGCGGTTCCGGCGGCGTGGTATATGATGGACAAATGGCTGCAGGATTTTGAATATAGGATCCGGATTTCGTGGTGGATGTTTGCATTCGCCGGCCTTCTTTCTGTCGCGGTAGCCTTGTTCACCGTCTCATTTCAATCGATCAAAGCAGCATTGATTAACCCTGTAAAATCACTTCGTTCGGAATAACATGGCGCAAGAAACCGTCTTTGTCGAGATTATAAAGCATTCGCGGGTTTTTGAGCCGGGTACTATCCTGGAACTTACTAGCCAGGCAATAGAGGTGGCGCCGGCACTTGGTGGCTATCTTTTGCCTGATATGGGCAATGGTGAAGCAGGTTTGCTGCCAATGCAATTTTTGAAAAAAATAAAAATACCGAAAGAGACAGAACCTTATTTCGGCAAATGTGTCCTGACAAGCGTCACCAATTTTGCCAGAAATGACCAGGAAGATCCGTCCATTGATACGGAAAATATTGGCTCAATAAAACCGGAAAAAGTGCGGGTTATTCATTACCCCGATTGCCAGCAGATCGTTTTTCACATGCCGAAGTATGCGTATCATGCGGGACACTTCACGCTGATAAACCATGTTTCTCACGAGGTGGAAAAAACGGCTGTGAAAAACAAATTGAATGGAGGTATGATGATCTCCATCGACACGCTGCCGCTGAAACCGGGTTTTTATACCATTGAAGCCGACTGGCCGGGCGGCTGGACGCATAAGATACGGTTCATCAAATTTCGCCAAGGTTTCCCCACAGCCGCATATCCCAATCCGCCGGTCAACATCAGACAAGCCATCCGCAATCAGGAAGTGCATTTGCCACCCCCGCCGACGGTAATTTCGCCGGTGCAGGAAACGAGTCGTTTGATCGTTGAAAAACCATTTGATGGGTACGAGCATCCGCCGGGAAACGTGCGGATGGTTCAATATGACAAAGAACACCGGTTGTTTGATTCCAATCATGTTGAGATTCAAAATGGGACGGATCTTCAAAGATTCAAAACGGACCTGACTTCCAAATTCGGGCCGGCAGTTGAGTACACGCAGGACGGACGCGGCGGAACTATTACTTATAGAGAGAAAGAAATCAATATTGCTTTTGAATGGGAATTTGGCGGCGGAAAAGCGGTTGTGGTTATTTTAATCCCGGAAGAAAAGTATTGGGAAAACCATACGAAAACGCCATTATCCCGAAGGGCTGAAATTCTGAATTTTGTTTCCAAAAAGGTGATTGAAGACCGGGCCCCCGGGTGTGATTATGAGGTTTATTCCAATACAATCAGCATTTTGCGGAGGTAAATGCGATTTGGAATAATTATTTTAGAAATGCTGCCATCAACAAACTTGAAGAATGTCATGGCAGAAAATTCAGAAGTAATTGAGGTTTTAAATGATCTTATTCTGATCAATAATGATCGGATTGCCGGGTACGAAAAGGCTGACGCGGAAACGAAGGAAATTGAAAATGATCTGAGGGCAATGTTTAAAAAGCTGGCTGAGCAGAGCAGGGACCATGTGCTGGACCTGAAAGCGGAGGTAGTAAAGCTCGGCGGCGAACCGGCGACAGGAACGATGACCTCCGGAAAATTATATCGCGTATGGATGGATATTCGCTCGGTTTTTACATTTGATAACCGTCTTGCCGTGCTGGAAAATGCCGAAGGCGGCGAAGATGCGGCAATAAAGGCTTACGGGGAAGCATTAAAATCCGAAGTTTTGCCGGCCGATATCCGACAGCTGCTATTGAGTCAGGAATCGGCGATCAAGTCATCACATGATACGATCAAAAAGGAAAGGGACCGACAACGGGACGTTCCAAATTATCCTCTGACGACTTAGAAAATGCCGGCTTGTCCGGCTTTTTAATGAGTTACCTATGCAGAAGCAGGCAACGCTACGAGTTGCTAGATTAGATAAAGAAAAAATATTTCTAAATTCCTGTAACCTTTCTCAGTACCCCCGGTTACCACAATACAATCAAACAAAAAGAGCCAATCATTTGAACGCTTTGACAGACAATTCGCTGATGCTCCGGGTGAAAGCCGGCGACCTGGATAAGATGGGTTTGCTCTTTGAGCGGTACAACCGACCGTTGTTTGCATTCTTTTACCATATGACGCATAAAGCCGATTCAAGCGAGGATCTGGTGCAGAATGTGTTTTACCGGATGCTGAAATACAAGCATACGTTTACAGGTGAGGGTGAATTCAGGACATGGATGTATCATCTCGCGAGAAACGTTTTGAATGATTCCGTTAAACAGCACAAATCGGCCAACCATTATGACGTCAACGAAATGGCGGATAAGATCGGAGGCGGGACTCTGGCCGATGAAAGTATTGAAAAGCAGCAGGATAAGGATTTTCTGCACAAGGCCATGGCAGGATTAAGTGAAGAATATCGGGAAGTATTGATTTTGAGCCGGTTCCAGGAACTGAAATACGACGAAATAGCAAAAGTCCTGAACATCAATGAAGGAACTGTGAAAGTGAGGGTGCACCGCGCACTGGGTGAGTTAAAAAAAAAGTTTTTTACAAATGAAAGGAAATAACGAAATGGGCTGTGAGCATACAAAAGATAAGTTAACCGACTGGCTGAACAACAGGCTTACCAAAGTCGACCGTGCGGAAGTGGATAACCATCTGGCAGAATGCATAACCTGCCAGGAAGAATTCTTAATGGATAAGCAACTTTGGGAAGGTCTTGGCAAAATGCGGATACCCGAACCGGACGAAGCGATGCGGGTCAATTTTTATCAAATGCTGGATCAGTTCAAAAAAGCGGAACAAGTCGAAAGCCCATTCTCTTTACAGCGGATTATTGATAAAATCAGGGAATTAGTGATTCCTCCCTGGGCGGTTCAGGTTGCATTTAGTTTGCTGCTGGTGGGACTTGGCTGGATTATCGGCCGCAGAACGGGTGGAGAAAATGTTAAAGCCACGGCTTATCAGGAGCAAATTGAAACGCTCGCATCGCAGGTTCAGGATATGAAAAGCACGATGATGTTGTCACTTATCGAAAATCCTTCGGCTACTGAAAGGCTCCGGGCAGTAGGCTACACCAGTGAGATCGCCAATGCAGACGAACGCGTAATCGAGGCGCTTTTTACTACCCTCAATACCGATGATAATGTGAATGTGAGGCTGGTGACGCTGGAAGCTTTGACGCAGTATACGAGTGATCCGGTTGTCAGGGAAGGTCTTGTAAAGTCGCTGCTCGTTCAGGATTCGCCTATGGTACAGGTAGCATTGGCGGATGTGATGGTGCAAATGCAGGAGAAAAAGTCCATCAAGGCATTGCGGACTCTGCTCCGGAAAGAAGGACTCAACGATTTGGTCAAAAATAAGATCGAGCAGTCGATCAAGGAGCTGTCTTAAACTGTAATTAATCTATTAGCCATGAACTATTTTGCAATCCCCCTGCTGGCGGGAGCGGTACTCGCTTGTACCCAGGCCCCGGCACAAAAGCTCGAATTCAAAGAGCACATTACCAAGGAGTTTTCTCTGTCGAAAAGTGCCGCCACCAACACGCTCGCCATTTATAATGTGAATGGATTTATCAAGGTTGTAGGGTATAATGGAGATAAAGTGCTGCTGGAAATCGACAAGACCATTTCAGCAAAAACCCAGGAAGCATTGGAAGAAGGTAAAAAGGAATTTAGTCTGGATTTTGAACAGAATGCAGACAGTGTCACTGCTTTTATCAAAACTCCTTTTGACTCACGTCCAAACCGCAATAAAAGAAACTGGGACGGGCCCAGAATCCAGTATCACTACGAACTGAATTTCACGGTAAAAGTCCCCTATTCGCTGAATCTCCATGTATCTACGGTGAATGGCGGCGATATAACGGTGAACGATGTGACCGGTTCGCTGGGCGTATACAATGTCAATGGGGCCATTACGATTGCCAATGCAAAAGGCGCTGCGAAGGTGCGGACGGTGAATGGAAATGTGGAGGCAAATTACCTCGTCATACCTCCCGGCGAGTCTGATTTCAAGACTTTGAACGGCGACATTAAGATCACCTACCCAGCCGCGCTCTCCGTGGTTTGTAGCTTCAAAACATTTAATGGCAATTTTTACACGGATTTCAACGATGTGGAATCGCTGCCGGTGAAAGTGATCAAGAATGCGGAGGTGAAAGACAATAAAACAGTTTACAAGCTCAGTACCGACACATTTATCCGCGTTGGAAAAGGCGGGCCTACCTATAAGTTCGAAACATTTAACGGAAATATTTATCTTAAAAAACAATCATAAGCAAAATGAAAACCAATTCAATAATATCCCTCGCCGTATCCATCGCATTAACCTTCGTGCAGACACGACTTTTGGCGCAGGCGGAATCAAAAGAAACGCTCACAGTGCCGTTGTCCGACCCTTCCAAGCCCGCAACGCTGGATGTGGGAATTCTCTACGGCAGCATCCACGTGACAGGCTATGCCGGAAACCATGTGGTGATCGACGCTTCCTCGAAAACTGAAGAAAGGAGAGACAAACCAAATGACGAGCAGGCTGGCGGGATGAAACGGATATCACCGCGGAATGCAGGTCTGGACATTACGGCCACGGAGCAGAACAATACGGTTAAGATCAATTCACGTGTGAACCACAACATTCTTACGCTGAATATTAAAGTCCCGCTGAAATGCAAGTTGAAAGTCAGCACCGTGAACGATGGCGACATCATCGTTGAGAACGTGGACGGCGAGCTGGAAATCAAAAACGTGAACGGCGATATCCGTCTCACAAACGTGTCGGGATCCGCAGTTGCTAACACGATCAACGGCACATTGAAAGCAACCTTCAAGAACGTAAATACGACTTCCCCCATGGCTTTTTCAACGCTGAACGGAAACGTGGATGTTACCTTGCCGGCTGCCGCCAAATTCGATGTCCGGATCAAATCCGACCGGGGAGAAATTTACAGCGACTTTGACGTGGACGTCGATAAAAGCCAGCCGCAGGCGACGCGTTCAGCCAAAGACGGCATGTACAAAGTATCCATCGAAGATTGGGTCAAAGGCAAAGTAAATGGCGGCGGCGGCGAGATTATGATGAAGAATATGAATGGGAATATTTATGTGAGGAAGGCGAAGTGACCCCCCGACCCCTGAAGGGGAGACGTTCTACTTCTTTCCCCCGGCCCCTGAAGGGGAGACATTCTTTTTTACAAAAAGTCCCCTTTAGGGGATTTAGGGGGAGATTTGCTAGGACTTTTCCAAGCCCGTTCTGTTTCTCCCCCTTCAGGGGGCCGGGGGGCAATCACTTAATCGTCGCTCCCATTTCCAGTAACATCTTCGAGAAATCGTCGAGTTTTTTAGTCTTTACCAGGGCCAGAATCTGCTCAGTTACCTCTTCGGCGGTGGCTGAGCTTTCGTTTAAAATCTTTTTCCCGGCGTTGGCCAGTTTTACGTAACTCACGCGGGCATCTCTGCTGTTCGCTTCTCTCTTTACCAGGCCAAGTTTTTCCAAAGGTGTCAGCATTCTCGTAATTCCCGAAGCTGTTAAACCAATTTTTTCAGCCAGATCTACCCTTCTCAACTTCTCGTCCGTCGCTTCTCCGAGGTGATAAAGGATCATGAATTCATTCAGGCTGATGCCATGCCTGCTCAGTTTTGTATCGAACCGTTTGAATATCAGCGACTGAACCATCGTGAGGTTCATAAAGAATTTCAATGCAGGAGTTGTAGTTGACATAAGCTTGAATAGTAGTTGTTTTATAGTTGATATATACTTGAATAATCAAGTATTATGCAAATATATAATAGACATACCCAATTAAACAACAGTTTGTTATGGATTTTAATAATAAAAAATATGTTTCACGTGGCACTTCTACCCTGAATGCGAGCGTAATAGCTGCCGGTAGCTGTTCAGAACGCCGGATTTGGAAATGAAGCCTACAAATTCACCCGAAGTCTTAACTACCGGGAGGTTCCAGGCACCCGTTTCGTCGAACTTTTTGACTACGCTGATGACCGTATCAAAGTCACTGATCACCGTTGCCGGCTCTTTCATCAGACCCTTAACCGTGAGCAAATCGTAGACCTCGGGATTGAACAAAAGCGGACGCACATCGTCCATTGAAATAATACCTACCAGCTTCTTCTCTCCATTAATTACAGAGATCATATTCCGCCTCCCATTCCGGAATAATTCGGCGAGTTCTTCCCGCGATGCATTCACATGAATGGTCTGAATATCCTTATCGATAAGATCAAGGACGTGCAGCAGGGAAAGCAGATTCCGGTCGTGTTCCCGAGTGAATATCTTACCCGAATCGGCGAGCTTCTGGAGGTCCGGAGAAATGGATGAAAACCATTTTGCAATGGAAAAGGAAATGACCGAAACGATCATTAACGGGATAAAAAGATCGTAACCGGAAGTAGATTCTGCGATCAGAAAAATGGCTGTAAGCGGCGCATACAATACCCCGCTCATCACCCCGGCCATTCCTACGATCACCAGGTTGTTCACGGGTACTTCGGTGATACCGGCCTGCACACAAAGCAATGCAAATGCGTAACCGAGCGACCCTCCGGCAAAGAGCGACGGCGCGAAATTCCCCCCGTTCCCGCCACTGAAAATGGTGATCGATGCAGAGAATGCTTTCAGCAGACAGATCACTGCGACGAACACCACCACCACCCATTCCCGGTAGCTGATAAACCGGAAAAAACTGTTCTCCATCACCTCGTGGATCTGCCCGTTCGTAAGGGCTTTAATGGTATCATATCCTTCGCCAAACAGCGGTGGGTACAACACGCATAAAATGGAAAGGATCGCCCCGCCGAGCATGGCCTTCCGGATACGGGTCATTTTCAGGCTGTGGAAGAGCTCGTCGACGTATCTGGCGATCAGGACAAAGTAACGGGCGTAAAGTCCGCAGAGAACGCCAAGAACGAGGTAAAACGGGATGTTATGGTAATCAAACGGACTTCTCGTCTTAAACAGGAAAAGAACTTCTCCCTGTAAAAGGATCTTGGATACCAAACTCCCGCAAACAGCCGCTACTACCAACGGGATAAAATCGGAGAAAACAACCCCTACCAGCAGGATCTCAAATGCGAACATCATCCCCGCGATCGGGGCATTGAATGCGGACGCGATCCCGGCGGTAGCGCCGGCTGCCAGCAAAAGTGTACGCTCGCGATAGTCCAGCTTATAGGTTTGCGCGAAATTGGAACCAATGGCCGCGCCGGTTACTGCAATCGGGCTTTCCAGTCCTGCCGAGCCACCAAGCCCGACAGTGATGGCGCTTTGCACGATCTGGGAATACATTTTGACGGAAGATACAATGCTGGAATTCTGGGCGATCTCATACAGGATTACCGGAATTCCTTTCTTATCCTGGCCTTTGAAGACAAAAATGACGACCAATGTAGTCAGGACAATGCCCAGGAACGGGAAGAGAATGTAAAAGAACACCTGCTCTTCGAAATGCACCTTGTGGGTGATGATGTAGTGGATGTAATGCACAAGGGATTTCAGCACCACGCCGGCCAGGCCGCAGGTTATCCCCACCAGGATACCCGACAAAATCAAAAACTGTGAGCGGCTTAAAACGCTTTTGAGCCAGAACAATACGATTTCATAACTCTTGAACTTGTTCAGGTTCCGACGCGTGAAGTCGTTCCTGAACTTTATGAAATGATAGAACTTTTTGATAGTGTCTCTATTCACAAGATCTTGTTTTGAGATACTTCCTCGACAAATCCGGTGTTGAGAAAAGCAGTAATCTCTTTTTAATTAAAATTCTGATGCGTCTAATCACAGCAAATTACGTTCCACAGTTGGAGAGCGGGACATATGCTGAATAAAAAAGCCCGCCGAGATCGGCAGGCTTTGACTTGAATAAGGCTGGGTTAATTCGCGCGTGCCAGCTGCACTTCGAGCCTGATATCTACATTTCGCTCGTTGTTATTATATCGCGAGCCATAGCCGCCACCCGATCCGATTCCAACGCCCATTCCGCCTCCCATTCCCATTCCGCCTCCAAGGCCGATCCCGATCCTTGGACTAAAACCAGACTGCGACGACTGTCCATCTACTTTGATATTCAGACCAAGCATAGCCGTTTCCTTCGCATTAACGCCCATTAAACTAAATGGAATTGCAATTTGCTCGGTTAACTCGCCATTCCGGTCCATGGAGATATGCGATTTGATACTTCCGTCCGGTTCCACGAGATTTATAAAATGCTCGCCTTTTCTGTCTTTCCAAACCGCCTCTTTATTGTAAGAATCTAGAAGCAGGTCCAACCCCAGGCTGTTTGGCAGATCCGTATCGATTCGTTTCAAAGCTTTTCTGTCTTCTTTCATTACCACCGGAAAAAGAAGGGAATAAGCTTCTTTTTTCTGGCCGTCCGGACTGAATGCGATCTTCATCCCACTGCTCAGAATATTCTGGATCGTCGATGGGTCTTTTGTTTTCAAGGTAATGTACACGTACTGGTCATCATTAATAATCCCATAACGCAACCGCGATTTCTGATCCTGCTGATCCGGTTTTACTTCATCCACGTATGAGAAAGGCGCATTCCATTTTGATTCATAGCTCATTGTTTTGGAGGAGCTGCATCCAAAAAGGCTGCATCCGAAGAGGGCGGCGAGCAGCGGTAAACCCCAACTGTTTCTTAAACTTTTCATTTTGGTCGGTTGATATCAATTACAATTACTTTATAACGAAATCTGTATTTAATCATTACGATAAGTACCAACAAATCGTTGCATTACGAACGAATGGCCGCACTCAAAAGCGTATCAATTTTAACATGCAGCTTTTCCGGCTCAAACGGCTTGGATAATGTGTCGGTCATTCCCGAATCCAGTGCCTGCTCGATTTCCTCCGGCAAAACGGTCGCCGAGAGGGAAAGTATGGGTGTTATGATATTCAATTGGTTCCTTACAATGCGCGCAGCCTGAAAACCGTCCATTTCGGGCATCCTCGTATCCATGATAATCAGGTCGAAACGTTGCTCGCGCAGTACATCCACTGCCTCTCTTCCGTTCACGACAAGTGTAACTTCCAGCTTCCAGGCTTTCAGGTATTTTTTTAGTAACAACGCATTAATTGGATTGTCTTCGGCTACAAGTACTTTTTTACCATTAAAAGGCGGTAAATCCTGGAATGCAACCGGTTTCCGCTCCTCCTGCGCTTTTTCGTTGGCGTCGGGCAAAGCAAGTGTGAAGAAAAACTGGCTTCCGAAATTCGAGTGACTGTTTACTTCCAGTTCGCTACCCATTAAACGAACAAGTTTTTGCGAGATCGTGAGGCCAAGTCCGGTACCTCCATATTGGTGCGAAGTATTTTCTGAGGCTTGTCCATACTCCGAGAAAATGTTTGCGATCTGATCCTGGGACATGCCGATGCCGGTATCTTCCACACTGAAACGGACCTGGTGTATGGTGTTGGTTTCCCCGAGATGATCCACTTTAAGTTTAACACTTCCGGTTTCTGTGAATTTTAATGCATTTCCAACCAGATTGAGCAGGATCTGATTGAGACGCATTCCATCCGCGATCACGCATTCCGGCACCGAATCTGCTATAATAAGCTGTAAATCAAGTAATTTCTCTTCTGCCTTGAATTTCATCAGATCAATAATTCCTTTGCCGAGAACCCGCAGATCTGTTGATGTAGGTAAAATGGAAAACTTCCCTTCGTCTATCTTTGAAATATCCAGAATGTCGTTCAGAATGTTGAGCAGCGATCCCGAAGACTGGCGGAGCATGCCCACCAGTTCTGTCTGTGATTCGTCTAGCTGGCTGGCGGCGAGCAGGTTACCGATACCCATGATGCCGTTCAAAGGCGTTCGGATCTCGTGGCTCATGTTGGCTAGAAAAGCTTCTTTTACTTTTCGCGCCTTTTCTGCCTGCGTCTGCGCATGGATCAGCTCTCGTTCGTGCGCCTTTCTTTTTTCAACATCATGCAGGTTGACAAACAAAAGTCTGTTCCTGTACATGACACGCAATTCCAACCACACCGGCTGGCGCAACCTTCCATAGAATTGATCCTCCACCACGATCGTTTCACCTCCGATGTAGCTGCGGTCCACCAGTACTTTGCGTAACCCCGAATTGGACGGATCCACAAGAAGGTTCAGGATACTCAGCCCGGTGAGGCTCGAAGGTGGAGTACCGAGTATGGTATCGACAGACGGATTAATGGAAAGGATTTTACCGGTTTCCGGCTCGACCGTCGCAATAATATCCGGGGAATTTAAGATGATCGTTGCATAGTTTTCGAGCAGCTTGTTCTTATCCCTGATCTCCTTCTGGCTGCGCGCAAGCCTGATCAGCGAATCGACTTTCGCATTTGTGATGTACGGGTCAAGCGGTTTATAGAGATAGTCGATGGCACCGGTTTTCAACCCACGAACCGCGTATGTCGTTTCCTTCGAAATGGCTGTGACAAATACGATCAGGATCTCTTTGGTTTTGGGATTGGACAAAAGCGTCTCCGCAAACTCAAATCCATCCATTCCAGGCATTTGCACATCCACCAGCGCAACGGCAACATCATTTTCCCAGACGATACGAAGTGCCTCATTGGGAGATGTCGTGGAAAAAACCTCGATATCGTCGCGGCTGAGAATAGCCTTCAACGAAATCAGGTTTTCTTCACGGTCATCAAGCAATAAAATTTTCGTGTTTTCCATGGCTCAGCTTCAATGTGTATAAAAAATATCGTGAGTTATTCTCAAAAATCCACTTTATCTGCCAGCAGTTTCATTCCATTCGCGCCGTCACCATTGGCGCCGGAAAGCAGCACGGCAGCCTTCACGGGAATACCCGACATTGCGGCTGAAATAAATGTGGCGTCAACGGAAGGTCTCGAATAAAAATCCTTTTCGGACAAATCATAATAAAAACGCTTATCTGCCCCAATCAGCAAATGGTAGTCCGGAAACGCGACATACGCACTTTTGGCGAGGATCGGGTCGAGATGGTTTGGCTCGCTCATCCAAATTTTAGTTTTGTTTCGGAACAAATCCGGAAGTACGGCAGTACTCGTTTTTCCCCGATGCAGCACGAAGATCAATGCAAACGATACCGGGTTAACCAGCAACTTTAATATCTCCTCAAAAAGGGTGAGGCTTCCGGAAGAACCGCCGATCAATACCAGGCTTAGCGGATCTTCGGATCTGTTCATTTGATTTTTTGGTAAATGTTCAACGCACTGTCGATCACTTTAAAATTATCTTCAATGCCCGAGTAACGCAGCGTCTCGCGCTTTCCGAGGCAAAGAAAGCCCAGCATGCTCAAACTGTCATACAAAAGCCTGAATACCTTTTGCCTCAGTTCCAATGTAAAATAGATCATCACATTCCGGCAACTGATGAACTGGAATTCGTTGAACACGCCGTCGCCAGTGAGGTCATGCAGTGAAAAAACGATATTTTTTCGCAGCTCCGGGGAGATAATGGCTTTGTTATACGCGACATGGTAATAATCGGACAGAGAACGCTTTCCTGCCGCCAGCATGTAGTTTTCCGAAAAACTCCGTGTGTTGCTTAATGTAAAAACACCTTCCCGTGCTGCATTTAAAACCTTGTTGTTCAAATCGGTGGCGTAAATCAAAGAACGGTCGAGAAATCCGGTCTCTTTCAGCAGGATAGCCATGGAAAACGCTTCTTCGCCCGATGCACATCCTGCTACCCAAAAACGCAATGCGGGATACGATTCGAGATAGGTAAAAACTTCCGACCGGATCTTCGTAAAAAAATCAGGGTCGCGAAACATCTCGGAATAGTTGACCGTCAGTTCCTGGATGAGATCATACACCATGCCGCCGCCGGGTTCGATGTGCGATAAAAGTCCGTTGAGATCCATCGCGTGCCTGGACAAATAGCGGCTGGCCCTGCGCAAAAGAGAAGGCCGTGCATATCCCGAAAAGTCAAACCCCGATATTTCCCTGATCCTGCCGATCAAAATTTCCAGCTCTGCGTATTCAATCACTACCATAGATCAGGCTGCGTGTAGCCACACTTTAATGAGGGATAAGAGCTTATCGATATCCACCGGTTTAGAAATGTAGTCGTTCGCCCCGGCCGCCAGGCATTGTTCGCGGTCGCCCTGCATGGCTTTCGCCGTAACCGCAATAATGGGCAGGTTGGCCCAGCGGCTTTGTTCGCGAATCCGCCGCGTCGCCTCGATCCCATCCATTTCCGGCATCATCACATCCATCAGCACCAGCTCGATACCTGGCCCTTCTTCCAGTTTTTGAATGGCTTCTCTCCCATTTGTCGCGATTTCAATTTTGAAACCGGCTTCCTCCAAAACCGCGCTCAATGCGAAAATATTACGCATATCATCGTCTGCGAGCAGGATGGTACGGCCTATAAAGACATTCTGCGAATGAACGACCGGATTACTGAATGCATCTTTTTTGGCTTTCGAAATTTCTGTTTTAGGTTGAATTTTTTTCAGGAACAGCTTAACCTCATCCAAGAGCCGTTCGTTCGATTTTTTTGTTTTGATCACTACCGGATGTGCATATTTCATGACCCTGCTAAGATCGGCTTGGCTAAGATCCTCGGCGGTATTAACGACCACCGGCAGCGCATTCCATTCAGGATTTTCCTTGATCCGGTCGAGCAGATCCAGTCCATTCATATCTGCCAGCCTCACATCCAGGATAATGCCGTCGACGGAATCTTTACGGAGGATCGTCAGCGCTTCTTCGGCGGAAAAAGCGTACAAAACGAAAATATTATTGGAGGCCAGGAAATCGCCGACGTATTTGCTTTGATAGGTATCGTCCTCGATCAACAGAATGCGCTGTTTTTCAAGATCTTTTCCTTCCAGTTTCAACAGATTGAACATATGCTCGGCAGACGCCCGGTCAACCGGTTTTTGCATAAATCCGATGGCGCCTTCTCCGAGCAGATCTTCGTCGAAAAAGTCACCTGATGAAACCGTGTGAACCGGTATCAGCCGGGTTTTGCTATCCGATTGCAATTCCTCTATAATTTCACGCCCATGCATATCCGGCAGACGCATATCGAGAATAATGGCGGTCGGACTAAATGTTTTGATGAGCCGCAGCGCCGTCGCGCCATCACTTGCAATTTCTACCAAAAAACCCGCGTCCCGCGCTTTTGCAGACATATCGGCGGCAAATACTTCATCGTCTTCAATGAGAAGAAGACGGTTTTCTTTGAGTACGGGTACCGTCTTCTCGGGTTTTATTTCGTCCGCAAATTCCGTGATTTGCAAACCGGCGGGCGTTTCGCTTTGTACCGGTATTTTTAGTGTAAAAACAGATCCTGCTCCCAGCTTGCTTTTTAATGAAACGGAACCTTTAAACAAATTTGCGAGCTCCCTGCTAATGGAAAGTCCCAGCCCGGTTCCGCCATATTTTCTGCTTGTGGAACCGTCGGCTTGCTGAAATGCTTCAAATATGGCTTTTTGTTTATCCTCGGGAATGCCGATACCTGTATCGGCTACTTCGAAATGCAGATAGCCCAGTTCCTCGCTGATCCGAAGCGATACGGTGCCCGGCGCAGAAGTGAATTTGATCGCATTGGACATGAGGTTTCTGACAATCTGCAGAAGTCTGACGTGATCAACGTAAAGCGTGTCCGGGCAGGAATCGTTCTTTTTAATCGAAAGAGTAAGACCCTTATTTTCCGCGATTTTCTGGAATGTATTTCTTACTTCTGTCAAAATCAGCTCGGTAGGAACATTTTCATGAATGAGCTCCACTTTCCCGGATTCCACTTTGGCTAAATCGAGAATGTCGTTGATCAAAGTCAGAAGATCGTTTCCGGAATTGAAGATCACGGAGGCATAACGTTGTTCTTCCTCGTTCAGGCGCTCGCCTTTATTTTCACCAAGGATGCGCGACAGGATCAGAATACTGTTCAGAGGTGTGCGCAGTTCGTGGCTCATATTCGCCAGGAACTCGCTTTTGAACCGTCCGCTTTTTTCCAATGCGTCCGCTTTCAGCTGGATCTGGTCCCGGGCTTCTTCGATCGTACTTTTCTGCTCTTCAAGCAGGAAAGCTTTTTCTTCCAGCTCGGTATTGATTTGCTTCAATTCCTCCTGCTGAACCCTCAGTTCTTCCTCCGAAACCTGCAGTAATGAACTTTGCCGCGTCAATTCTTCATTTGTAACCCGTAGTTCTTCCTGCTGACTTTCCAGTTCTTCAGCTTGCATTTGGGTTTTTTCGAGCAGTTCATTCGCTATTTCACGGGCCTGTGAAGCTATAATTCCCACCGCAATATTGTCGGAAACGAGTTCCAGAAGTTTAATCACGCGTGAAGAAGGCTCTTTCAAATATCCGGCTTCCATTAATGCAATGACTTTCCCGCCGAATGAGATCGTTTTCACCAGAACAACTCCGGTAGTAGCATTTCCGGTTGCTGTTTCTATTGCGAAATAATCAGGACTTACATCGAGCCTTTTGAGGCTGATTTTATTCTGAACCATTTGTCCGAGCGCTCCTTCACCAATGATGATCGTTCGCGGATAAGGTTTGGTAATGCTCATTCCGTAGCTGGCGGAAGCTTCCAGTACGTGTTCCGTCCGTGATACCAGGTACATGACTGCAAGTTCTGCCTCTGTAACCTCCACTAGCTTAGAAATCAACCGGTTAGATAATTCTTCAAGTGTAGGCTCGCCCCGGACCGATTCCGAGATCTGGATTGCCGAATTCAGGATCCAGTTCTTCTCCTGGTCTTCTATTGCGAGATTTTCCAGCTGCTTGTTTGCTTTCAAGGTTGCCTGTTCCGAGGCGATTTGCGCATTATAAGTTCTTCTGATGAAATAATAAAGCAACAAGATCACCATCAGAAAGGCCGACGATCCCATTAAAATGTATTGTTTAGCTTTCGACGAACTGACCGTGGCGTTCTGCTCACGCTCGGCTAAAAGTCCTTCCTCCACATTTTCAATCCGCCGGAAACTGAATTCGATCTGCGATGAAAGATTTTTCCCCGCCAGAACGATCGACTTAATGGTATCCGGCTTGTAACTGCTTTCTTTCAGAAGTTCATACTGCCGGTTCATGAGTTCCAGCCGGGATTGCAGAAGAAGTGATAATGAGTCGATTCGCGCGGCTTGCACGCTGTTATCTTTCACCAGGCGTCGGAGCACATCCACCTCAGAACTGATCCTGGCCGAAGCCTGCAGATAGCTACTTTCAAATGCCGCATTTCCTGTGATCGCGTACCCGCGGACATTTGATTCAGCTGTGAGCAACTGGTTTTTGACCGAACTTGAAACCCGCATTACTTCCCGGGTATGGTTGACCCAGCCGGTATTTTCCAGCTGCACCCTGATCGCATTGTAAGAAGTGAGACCTACTACGAGAACTAAGAAAATGGAGAAAGCAATTCCAAGGAAGACTTGTTGTTGGAACGAAACGCGCATAAAATATCAAAAGCGAATAGAAGTATATCGACAATACGCTGTCATGAATTCCTCGAAATTAAGCATTTAACGCGTTCTTATCCTACGACTAGTGGCTTTTGCCTTTTTTTATGCTTAAAATTATTTCTATAATTCTAATGCGACTCCATCTTCTGATCTCATTACAGAAAAATGCGTAATTGCCTATACATCAATCCATTCCGCAGCTTCGTCTTCCATTGAAATGATCACCCCCCGTGACCGCTTTCCAGGCTGCTGAAACGTGTTAATTATTTTTTTCAAATGCCTGCGGGGCTCATCCGCATTTGCGCCGCCGGTGAATGTCATAAAAATGAGCGCTTCCGGCGTTTGAACGACACGGTCTATATGTAGCAGTTTACCTCCTGGAATAAGTAATTCTTTATTAACCTGAACGCGATTTTCATCGTTGTAAAGTGTCTTTAAAGAAGGTTCCTGCAAAAGAGAAGTCGCCCACGTTTCCATTTCATGCGTTTCCCTTCTGGTAAAAATCCCTTCACCCACCAGCTTTTCCAATGCGGCCGGCAGATCTGAAACCGACTTCAACCTTGTGAGCAGGTACTTCATTTTTTGCAACCTGTCGTGACGCGGCTCAAAGGTTTGAACATCAAAAATCCGGTCGGCCATCCGCCGTAGCCGCAGCGATTCGGTGCGGTCGTTGCTAAGAATGTTTTTTAGTACAAAAGGCTGCGCATCCGTTTTCAAATGCGCATGCCCGGGCAGGCTCGCGTTGTCTGAAATCACATATTTGGAGATCATATCGTCCCACGTCGGTTTAACATGCTCCTGATTGAGATAATCGCGAAGCCAATGATTGATCTGCGCGCCCGATTCCCATCTTCGTTCGCGTTTTGCCAATATATACAGCCGCTGGACCGGCCGCGTAAAGGCCACATACAGCAGATTGAGGTTTTCAACCAATGTCCTCGTCCGCTCGTTCTGATATTGATCGGCCACTGCCGTATTTTCAAGCTCTTTAATGACCGAAACCATGGAGCTTTTTAGCTTTTTTGGTGCATAATCAGGCTGGCCTGGCAATGCAAGTTCCTCATGATCAACCTGTTCCAGATCAACCCAAAGTCTGTCAAGTTTAGCGTTTGGAGTTACTTTCCAATGTGCATACGGAACGATCACGACCGGATATTCCAGGCCTTTCGATTTATGTATCGTCGTAATGCGGATCGCATCCGTTTCCTCGGGAATGGTAATGGAAAGCTTGTGACGGACATTTTCCCAGTACGTCAAAAAGTCGCCGAGGTGATTGGTTTTCCGGTTGCCAAATTCTAATACGACGTCCAGAAAACGGAAGAGATATTCATTTTCAAAATGGTTCTCAAACAACCCAAAACGTTGCATTAACTGTTCACTCAATTCAAAAACAGACAATTGCCGCATACGGAACGAGCTCAGGCTGATATTCCATTTCTTGAAATAGCCAAGAAAAGAGTCAAGACCCCGTTCCTCGCACAGAATCCGGATCTGTTCATATTCCGCCGGAGCGGGATTTTGCCGTCGGATGATGTGATGAAAAAGGTAAGCTGCTTCATACCGGGCCAAACGGTGGTCGGAGCTATGCAACACCTTCATGAACGAAATGATGAAATGGATTGCCCGCGAGTAGCTCAATGCAAGCGCATCATCCGAAATCAGCGGAAAACCTGCTTCTTTCATTCGGTTGGCGAGAGCAGTGGCTTCCTTTTTTTTTCGACATAAAATCGCAATGTCACGCCAGTTGTAACCCTGAGATTTCAGCTCACTGACAAGCTCAGTAGCTCTTCTTACAATACCGTCAGCCGCATTTTCCTCAATCGACGTTTCGTCCGAATCATCATTCAATTCCAAAAATTCAACTTCCACATGCCCGCCTTCCTTCACTTCGTCGGGAATCTCCTGCTGGAAATTCTGATCATATACTTCCCGGATCAATGGAAATTCTTCTCCGACTGTCTCAGCAATGAATGCGAAAAACTGGTTATTAAAATCCGTAATCTCCCGAAAGCTCCGCCGGTTTGTTTTGAGATGATTCACATTCAGGAACTGGTCCAGGCTGAGTAACCGCTCGGCGTGAAAGTCATTGTCGCCCAGCACCGTCGCCAATTGCATTACCTGGCTCTGCGCCAGTTGCAAAATGAGATCCATATCCCCGCCGCGAAACCGGTAAATGGATTGTTTCGCATCCCCGACGATCAGGTTGAAAAAACCGCCCGCCAGTGCATTCTCGATCAGTGGAAGCAAATTGGCAAACTGCAGCTTGGAAGTATCCTGAAATTCGTCTACCAGAATGTGGTTATATCGCTCGCCGAGACGTTCAAAAATAAACGGTACCGGCTCCCTGGTCACTATTTCAATGATTTTACGATTAAAATCAGAGATATGCACCTGATTGTTTTGCTTTAAAAGCGCATCAAATTCCTTGCGGATCTCGCCGAGTAACGATAAGCTGTAAATGTGTCTGTCGAGCTGCCTGTAAAGTGTTACTTTGGCCGTTTCCGATGACCGTATATTTTCGATCTGGTGAAAATAGTTTTCGAGGTCTGTCCGCACCCGTTCTATTTCATCTTTGATCAACCCTGGACTTTTTGCACCGTACCAAACTCCTTCTCCGATAGTTTTATAAACATAAGAGTTCGGCTCGCCCCATATTTTCTTCTCTTCGGCGCGATCACGGAAATACCCGTAAATGCCCCTCCCACTCTGAAAAAAATCTTTTTCGGCCAGAAAGGTAGATTGGATGAGTTCAAATGCATTCGCTGCCAGTTTGCGGATCAATGCTTCTTTCTCTTTTACAAAACCCCGCATTTGGTTCCGGATCGTGATCCAGTCCTCCATTTTGAGGTTTTCGACCCGTTTCATCTGCAGGTAACTCTGCTCGCTCAGCAACGTCCCCGAAACTTCCCGGATCTGCATAGGTAACGTGCCCCAGCTTTTACCTTCCTCCGCACTTTCACGGTAATATTTTTCAACGATATCCGTCAACACATCTTCACCTTCCTGCCCGATCCGCGCCAGCAGACGGTCCACCGCCTCGTCGAGCAGATCGCCATCGAGCTGGGTTTCGAAAATGAATGGAATGCCAAGTTCATCTGTAAAACTGCTGATCAGTCTTTGCGTGAATTTATCGATCGTCATCACCGAAAAATCGGAGTACCGGTGCAGGATTTGTTTGAAAACCACCTCAGACCGCGCTGAAATGCGGCTGACTCCGGCTGCGAAAAGCTCCTGATCTTCCAGTGCATCCGGATACAATTCAGTCACAATATCCCTGAGCATGGGCGGAATATGCGTCTCCGGCAGCGGGCTGAATGTGCGCAGCATCAGCAGAATGCGGTCTTTCATCTCATTGGCCGCCGCATTGGTAAAGGTTACAGCCAGAATATTCCGGAAGTAAGTTTCTGAGTCAGAACTTAAAGCAAGTTTGAGATACTCTTTTGTGAGCGTGTAAGTCTTACCCGACCCTGCCGATGAACTGTATACTTTAAACACTTTGAGCTAAAAAATGAAGATTAGTGACGTAAAAGCCTGATCAATTTACACAAAAAAAGCAGGTTTGCACCTGCTTTTGAAATCCATAATGTAATCCTCTGACCTACAAATTGAACCGGATACCCGCAGAAATATTCGGGCTCAGATAAAAAGGTCTTGGCAAAAGTTCGACATACGTACCTGCTTCCAGGAAAACCGAAATGCGGTTGTCGGGAATGTAATATTCAAACCCCGCTAAAGCCGAACCGCCGAGTGAAATGTCTTTTTCGTAGTTGCCCAGCAATCTTTTTGGATATGATCTGCGGCTGTTTACCTGTCCGCCGAGTCCGTAGTAAACATGAACAGCTTCCGAATTAAAGAGCGGTGTGTGCCACAGATAATGTACCTGAAGTGAAACCCCGGCATTTTTGTAAATCCCCTCATCCCCTCTGTATTTCCGATCGTTGGACAAGATGCCGCCATAGGTTCCAATAGTTACGTCGAGCGCATGAATGTTGTTGAAGTACTTGCGGATGTTAATCCCGGTAGGCTCACCAAGTTTAAAACCTACGGCCCAATTGTCATATTGAGCTTGTGCAATTCCAAAACAAAGGGTGCAAATAAATGTTAAGGCTAATTTCTTCATAAGTAATTGAATAGGGGAAATGTCTGTGAGTGCTGAATGCTATTCTACACAATAACGCTTTTCTGCTGGTATTTCTTTAAAGAATCGATCAAAACTTCATTTTCTTCTCCTGTACCCACGGTTATTCTCAGACACCCGTCACATAAATGGACCCGCGAACGGTCCCGAACAATGATCGTCTCGTGAATAAGATAGTCCATTACCGCTTTTGCGTCTTCAAATTGCACCAGAAGAAAATTGGAGTCTGAGGGATAAATTTTTATAACTAATGGCAAGTTTTCCAGCTTGTTACGCAATAAAAAGCGTTGATCCAGAATGTCGATGACCATCTCTTTTTTACGATCCTCATGCCGGATACCTTCCAGCAGCGCCTGCTGGGCGGGTAAACTGATGTTATACGGAGGTTTGATTTTATTCAAAATGCGGATTAGCCCGGCTGATGCAAAACACATCCCGATTCGTAATCCGGCCAGCCCCCAGGCCTTCGAAAAAGTCTGCAAAACGACCAGATTTGGATATTGGCCCAGATGCTGGATCCATGAAGGTTCGTCGGTAAAGTCAATATAAGCCTCATCCACGACCACCAACCCATTGAAGTTTTCAAGGATTTTCCGGATAGACTCTTGGTGCATCACATTCCCTGTCGGGTTATTCGGCGAACAGATCCAGATGATTTTTGTAACCGGCGTGACTGCATTCAAAACAGCTTCCGTATCAATCTGAAAATCAGTAGTCAATGACACTTTATCGATTTTCACATCGTGAATGGAGGCACTCACTTCATACATTCCGTACGTCGGCGGCATAATGATCACATGATCTTGTCCCGGCGTACAGGTAGCCCGCACGAGCAAATCGATCGGCTCATCACTTCCATTACCCAGAAAAATGTGCTCGGGATTGATGTTTTTGATCGGAGCGATTTTCTGCTTGATCTCCGCCTGATAAGGATCCGGATACCGGTTGTAATTTTCTTCTGTAACTGAGCCATAGGGATTTTCATTGGCATCCAGAAATACTCCCACGTGTCCGGTATACTCGTCACGTGCAGATGAATACGGTGCCAGGGAGATAATGTGTGGCCGGAGAATTTTATTTAAATCAAAAGTATTCATGCTCATTCCACGGCATTGCCGCATTATTTTTTATTTAGAAAGGACAAAAAGCCGTTTATCAAATACAAATGGCTCAACACCGACAACTTTGATTGAACCTGCATTTAAATGCAGCGGATTGACCAGATAGTTATGTTCAGATTTAACGACGACCGAGGGAACCCTGCATAACAGCGAGTGCCCCTCCTGGAGCCAGTTGTCTCCCGCTTCCTTCGTCCAGTTCTGCTCTTCCTGCCAGTCGCTTATCATATAAGGTGTTTGCATCGTAGCCATAGAATCAGGAACGTACAATACGACAACGACGTAATCGGGTGGCGGTGTGGTTTTGTTCCAGTGTACCAACACTTCCAGCATAGCCAGCGAGCGGTGGGACGAAGTATATAGCATGTAATTTCTGGGGGAATTCCAGCGTCCGCCGTGATGAAAAGCTCCGATTCCAGTTAGATCGTTCTGATACTCGGATCGTGTGACTCTGAAAAGCTCCATTAAGCAAATATTCCGTGCTCGATACGCCCCAGTTCCGTTTTGATCAGATCAATGCCGGCATGTGTTTTAAGAAAGTTGATGGGCTTTTCCTGGCCGAGCGCCGGTATGTTGTTATTGAGCCACCCGTGAAGATAATCTTTGCCCAAAACCCGGGCTCCCACGGAAAATAGATCAGCTAATGCGATCAGATGATCCGAAACGACATTACTTAGAAGATCAATGTCGTTGTAGCGTTGCAGGTTCCTTGAAGTGACGGGCAAAAGTGCGATAATGTCTTTTACATCCATCGCAACGGAATCGGCTAAATGCTGGATTGATGCTTTTGGAATGCCGTTTTCGGCAAGATAAGCTAGGTCGAAATCGCTCTTAACCGAATGTTTGAGAATACCGTAGCCTCCCAAACGCTCATTTACCATTCGTGCTGTCATAATCTCTTTTGGTTACCTTGGAAATATGTCCTCTAATTTATGACAAATTTCCCGGTTTTTGAAATTTTTTCACAAAAGACTTTTCAACCGAATCGTAACTGCTTTCTTGTGTGCCTCCAATGATTCCGCTTCCGCCATTGCTTCTACGATCGGTCCGATATTTTGAATGCCTTGCTTAGTAATGTTTTGTACTGTTATTTTCTTGACAAAACTATCGACTGAAACGCCGCTATACGCTCTCGCATAGCCATTTGTAGGCAAGGTATGATTGGTTCCGGATGCGTAATCTCCGCAGGATTCGGGCGTGTAATTTCCTAAAAATATGGATCCTGCATTACTGATCTTCTCCGAAACAGCTTCTGCATCTTCAACACTTAAAATTAAATGCTCCGCCGCATACTGGTTCAAGAGTTCAATGGCGTCTTCCTGTGACTCAACCAAAATGGCTTTACTATTCTGAATCGATTGTGCTGCCAGGTCACGTCTTGGCAGGTTGTCTAATTGTGAAGCCAAGGCCAAATTAACAGAAGAAAGTAGTTTTTTACTCGTCGAAACAAGGAGTACCTGACTATCCGGCCCGTGCTCGGCTTGTGACAAAAGATCAGCAGCAACAAATGCAGGAATTGCGGTATCGTCCGCGTAAATAGCGACTTCCGACGGTCCGGCAGGCATATCAATAGCAATTCCTTCCTTGCTGATCAGCATTTTGGCAGTCGTTACATATTGATTTCCGGGACCGAATATCTTGTAAACTTTGGGAACACTTTCTGTTCCGTAAGCCATCGCCGCAATAGCCTGGGCACCGCCAATGCGGAATGCTTTGGTAACACCCACTAATTTTGCAGCATATAAAATAGCCGGATGATCCGAAGGTGTGCAAAGTACAACTTCTTTACAACCAGCAATTTGCGCCGGAATTCCCAGCATTAAAACCGTACTGAACAAAGGAGCCGAACCGCCGGGAATGTAAATCCCTACCTTTTCGATCCCCACGCTTTTTCGCCAGCAAGTTACGCCGGGCATCGTCTCGATCTTCTCGACCGGCTGAACCTGCTTTTCGTGAAATTTATAAATATTACGATAAGCCTGACCGATCGCATTCTTTAATTCAGCATCAAGCTTACCTTCCGCATTTGAAATCGCATCTTCTGAAAAAGCAAGGTCCGTAAGTTCTGTTTTATCAAAACGTCTCGCCAAATCCCTTATTCCCGCATCACCCTGCACTTTTACCTGATTCAGGATCGGCAACACTTTTCCTTCGATATCCTGCGCTTCCAGAACCGGGCGCGCCAGTAATGCCGCCCATTGACCTCTTTCCGGAAATGGAATAATATTCATACTACAAGATCATTTTTTCGATCGGGATCACCAGGATACCTTCTGCCCCAGCCTGCCGGATCTTTTCAATATTTTCCCAAAATTCATTCTCATTGATTACAGAATGCAGCGAACACCAGCCTTCGGTAGTTAATGGTAAAATCGTTGGAGAACGCATTCCCGGCAGAAATTTGGAGATGTTCTCAACCGCATCCGTCGGGCAGTTGAGTAAGATGTACTTATTGTTTTTGGCAACCTGAACGGATTTTATCCTGAAAAGCAGCTGGTCCAGCAGATCCTTTTGAACGTCCGAAAGATGCTTGCTAGCGATCATTACCGCCTCCGAACGAAAGATCGTTTCAACTTCTTTCAATCCATTACTAAGTAATGTACTTCCTGAGCTCACAATGTCGCAAACGGCATCCGCCAAACCGATACTCGGCGCGATTTCGACGGAGCCGCTGATTTCATGGATCTGCGCAGTTACGTTATTTGCTTCGAGATATTTGCCAAGTAAACGTGGGTAAGTGGTAGCAATGCTTTTACCTTCCAGATCCTGGACGCCGGCATAATCGTGTTCTCTCAAAACCCCGATTGAAAGACGGCATTTAGAAAAACCAAGTCTATGAACCGTATCCACATCCCTGGCCGATTCTTCCGACACATTCTCTCCCACAATTCCCAAATGGGCCACGCCATCTTCCACATAACCCGGAATATCGTCGTCCCTCAAAAAAAGGATTTCAGCAGGAAAATTAGTCGCGTCCGTTTTCAGTTTCCCGGCACCGTTATCGAAACGAATTCCGCATTCTTTAATCAGTTTTAAAGAATCCTCACTTAACCTACCCGATTTTTGTATTGCTATTCTTAGAATATTATCCTTCATTTTAGTCACCGGCCTTGGTTGAAACGGCCATTAAGTATCATTAAAAGTTGGGTTAGCTATTTTCTCCGGACAAAGTTGCCATAATATCTTCGGCGCTCAATTTCTGCTGCTCGCCGGACTTCATATTCTTTAAAGTAAGCAACCCGGACTGTATTTCATCTGAACCGATCAGGATCACAAAAGGTATATTTTTTCGGTCGGCATAGTCCAGTTGTTTCTTCAATTTCACCTGATCGGGGTAAATTTCCGAGTTAATGCCGGCTTTCCGGAGTTTTGGCAAGATGGATAATCCATAGTTAAATGCTTCCTGATCGAAGTTGGAAATCATTACTTTCGTACTCGTCTTCTGACTTTCCGGAAAAAGGTTTAATTCTTCCATTACATCATAAATCCGGTCGACGCCCAGCGAAATACCCACGCCTGAAATCCCCGGGACTCCAAAAGTGCCGGTCAGGTTATCATAACGTCCGCCACCGGAAATACTTCCAATCTGCACATTATTAGCCTTAACCTCAAAAATAGCCCCGGTATAATAAGATAATCCGCGCGCAAGTGTCACGTCAAATTCGATTTTAGCATTTTCCAGGCCAAGTACTTTTACCATCGCCCAAACCTCTTCCAGTTCCTGAATGCCTTTTAATGCAATTTCCGAATCTGCCAGCCATTTTCTCAATTCCGCAAATGGATCAGCATCATTGGAAAGACTAAAAATCGGTTTCAAAAGATCGATACTTTCAGCCGAAAAACCTCTTTCCAGCAATTCTTCAACTACTTTTTCTTCCCCAATTTTATCCAGCTTGTCAATCGCCACACACAATGGACCTTCCATTCCGTGCGCGCCGATCATATCTGCGATTCCGGTCAGGATTTTTCTGTTATTGATCTTAACCGTAAAATCGGTGATACCCAGAGCCGGCAGAATATCATGCAAAAGCATGACGATCTCAGCTTCGCAAAGCAGTGAATCTGTGCCGACAACATCTGCATCGCATTGGTAGAACTCCCGGTACCGCCCTTTTTGCGGACGGTCCGCACGCCATACGGGCTGGATTTGGTAACGCTTGAAAGGCATTGCGAGCGTGCCGCGGTTCATCACCACATATCTCGCGAAAGGTACCGTCAGATCGTAGCGAAGACCTTTTTCAGATATTTTGGTTGTCAGCGGTTTATACCCTGCATTCCAGTCAGCATCCGACAACTTTCCGCTAAAATCGCCTGAATTAAGTAATTTGAAAAGCAGCTGATCTCCCTCGTCACCATACTTTCCCATTAAAACGGAAAGATTTTCGAACGCCGGAGTTTCCAATGGCAGAAAGCCATATCGCTGAAAAGAACTTCTGATTGTATCGAAAATGAAAGTACGCTTGGCCATCTGTTCGGGACCGAAGTCTCTGGTTCCGCGCGCAAGAGATGGTTTACTCATTGTATGGGTCTGTCAATTTGCTGTAAATTTCGATCGTCTGATTAAATGCGGTGTTTTGCGACGGCAGAAACGATCAAATGTCCGAAAAAAAAATGGCCTATCGGGCCAATTGGAGCGCAAAGTTAGGTTGACTTAGGCAATATTTGTGACTATTCTCTGCATTATTTATAAGGAAATGCTTAATTTTGCGCCTCGTTCACAAAACAATATTTACAATGGGAGTTACGGAATTAAAACGTAAAGGTCGTAGAAACAAGGCAGTAGCTAATAATCGTACTGCGAAAATCAAAGATCTTTTACGCAAACCAGAAGTTCGCAACGTCGATGTTGAGGCAATAAAAGCTCAGTTTGAAGCTAACAAGAAATAATCAAGCCTCTCGGAAATGTTATTCAATGAGTCCTGTCAATCTGTTTTGGTAGGGCTTTTTGCTTTTTTACTGGATTTGGATTTGTTGGAAGACTTGGTGTTGACTTTTCTGAGAAGCTGACGCATACTTCTGCGGGCCTCGCGACGAACGTCAAGAAGAATCCGGAACCGGAGTGCTTCCCCGAACATGATCAATCCTCCATTAATCAGGACGAGACTGTACAAACCCAACACGACCCAAACCTGCGTAGGCTCTCCAATGCGACGCTGGTGGGCAGCTTCGCTGAGAACGGTAAGGCCAAAACTGAACAGCAACAATCCGCATGGAGCAAGAATCATCCATTTGGTACGCGTTGACATTCTTTTAATCAGCCTTTTACCAGGTGGTTTTGGATCTATCGAAGGAATCATTCAGTAATTTTTTCCAGGTAATTATCCTAAAATTATCAATTTTTAGTCAATAGATTAATGAAATCCATCATAAGTTTAGTCTTACGATACATTCCCCGGCCCTACCTGCAACTTGTCGGACACTGGGTAGCCCGTTTTCTCAGCATATTTTATTTAGGTAACAAGGTCGAATGTCCCGTTTGCGACAGCCGTTACCGCAAATTCCTGCCTTATGGAAGGAATACTTCAAGCCGCGAGAATGCATTATGCCCTCATTGTCTCTCGCTCGAAAGACATCGTTTGATGGGGCTTTATTTAAAACGGAAAACAAATTTCTTTAAGGAAAATCTTAAAGTCTTGCATGTAGCCCCGGAATATTGCTTCATCGATCGTTTTGAGCAAATGAAAAACCTGGACTACATTACTGCAGACATTGAATCGCCGCTCGCAAAGGTGAAAATGGACATTCACCAGATCCCGTTTGAGGATAATACATTTGACGTTGCATTCTGTAATCACGTAATGGAGCACGTTGATGATTACATACTGGCAATGAGCGAGTTATATCGTGTTTTAAAGCCAGGCGGCTGGGCATTGATTCAAAGCCCGCAAGATTTGAAATACGAAACCACCTACGAAGACGCCACGATCACCGACCCGAAAGAACGTGAAAAGCATTTTCTGCAAAACGACCATTTAAGGCTTTTTGGGAGAAATTATGGTCAGGAGTTACAAAAAGGAGGCTTTAATGTAAAAGAAGACCGCTTCGTAATGGACGAACTTACTCCGGCAGAAGTGAAGAAATATGCATTACCAGGCCAGGAAATCGTTTATTTCTGCTGGAAGTAACGTCCCGCTAGACTTACCAAGTCTTACCGCACGCTACCAACCATCGCAGACTTGGGAAGTCTCGGCGACCCCGTCTTAAGACTTACCAAGTCTCCGGTTCACGAAGGATATTCAATCGCCGCGCCAGTCTCCCGGTGCGATTTCTTCTCCCAGATCCGTTTCCAGCCTTCCTCCAAAAAACCAAAACCATAGCCAAAAAGCTGGACAAATGCAGCCGAGATGCTCAAAAGAGCAACTTCAAAGCTTTTAGTCTGCTTGAATGCATCGAAAAATAGCAACAGCGAATAAGCCGCCACGCCAATTAATCCGAGATAAAAAAAAGGCTTAAAAATTAAAAACCAGAGCGGGATACTGCAGACTGCCAGCGTAAAAAGAAGCGGAAAGGTGTGAACCAGTTTAAGTTCGTCCGGATAATAACGTGCAATGTTAATACGCGCGCGACCAAAAAATTTGAGCTGCCTGAAAAACGGGACGAATTTCGTTCTCCTTTTGTGATAAATAAATGCCTCCGGGATCAATGCAGAACGGAAACCAAGTCGTAAAGCTGCGATACTAAACAGGATATCCTCCCCCATCCGGCTCGTTAAAAAACCTCCGGTCCGCTCCCAAACCTTTCGCGAAAGTCCCATATTGAAGCTTCTGGGATGGAATGTACCACCCATATTGTTCTTTTTCCCACGAATGCCGCCAGTCGTAAAAACCGACGTCATCGAGTAGCTGATCGCTTTTTGAATGGGCGTGAAAGAAGGATGATCGGTATCCGGCCCGCCATACAGATCGACAAAATCAGCGTTCAGCTTTTCATCGACAATCTGAAGATAATCCGGTTCGATCAATGCATCCGAATCGAATAGTATGAAATAATCGCCTGCTGCACGCTCGAAACCATAGTTTCTGGCAAACCCCTGACCGCCATTTTCTTTGAAGAAATACCGGATACTTAATTGATCATTAAATCTGTCAACCACTTGATCAGCTTTAACCTTTGATCCGTCCTCGACAATGATTACCTCAAAATTTTTATACGTCTGTAAAACCACACATTCGAGCAATTCCTGCAACTCGTCGGGACGATTGTAAACCGGAATGATAATGGAGTAGAGGCGCATGTTTGAAATCTGATAACCGTTAAATACTCAGGATTTCTTTGAGCGATTCTTGATTGGCCGCAATAATGGTGTCGATATGCGAATCGGTTAATGCGGTGGAAAGGAACATGCTTTCAAACTGCGACGGTCCCATATAAATGCCGCGGTTCAGCATCGCGTGGAAATATTTACCAAAAAGTACCAGATCAGATGATTTCGCAGTAGAAAAGTCTGTAACCGGCTGACTGGTGAAAAAGAGTGTATACATCGAGCCAATGTGATTCAAGGTATAATCCAGACCCAGTTTCTGCTGCGAGTTTTTGAAGCCGTTTACCAACCTGTTACCTGAAACTTCCAGTTGTGAATAGACTTCCGGATGCTCATTCAGATAGTTGAGCATAGTTAACCCTGCTGCCATCGCAATCGGATTCCCGGATAATGTACCAGCCTGATAGACAGGCCCGGCAGGTGAAACCCAATTCATAATCTCAGCTTTACCGCCGTACGCTCCCACGGGCATTCCTCCCCCTATTATTTTACCTAACGTTGTTAGATCTGGTGTAATGCCGAACCGCTCCTGCGCCCCGCCTTTCGAAAGACGAAATCCGGTCATGACCTCATCCAGGATCAAAACGATGCCTTCTTCATCACAAATCCGCCGCAAACCTTCCAAAAACCCTTCCGCAGGTAACACACACCCCATATTCCCGACAACGGGTTCAAGAATGAGTGCCGCAATCTGATTTTTATTAGCATCTACCAGGCCTTGAACAGCCGAGAGATCATTGAATGGCGCCGTTAAGGTATCGTTTGCAACTCCCCTGGTAACGCCCGGACTGTCAGGCGTTCCGAAAGTGGCCGCGCCGCTACCCGCGGCGATCAAAAAACTATCTCCGTGACCATGGTAACATCCTTCAAACTTGATGATTTTGTCCCGGCCTGTAAAACCTCTCGCAACGCGGATCGCAGACATAGTAGCCTCGGTACCTGAATTTACCATTCGTACTTTCTCAATAGATGGTACCATGGAAACGATCAGCTCCGCGATCTCGACCTCACGTCGGGTAGGCGCCCCAAACGAAAAAGAGTGCTGAATGGCGTCAGAAACGGCCTTTTGTATCAAATCGTTTGCATGACCGAGGATCATCGGCCCCCAGCTATTGATCAGCTCAATGTACTCGTTTCCATCCTCGTCATACACGTAGGGACCTTTTGCCGATTTAATAAAAATAGGCGAGCCGCCAACCGCGCGGAATGCCCGGACCGGTGAATTGACGCCACCTGGAATGTATTGTTGCGCTTTTTCGAAAAGAGACTGACTTGTTGAGATATTCATAGTATTATTAAGAGATTACCTGTCAATCGGCACCCATTTAGAGCCGTTGAATTTCAATACAGGTACAATTTGGTTTTCATTTGAATTGGTATAATCAAATCCTGCGAGCAGGAAATCCTCTTCACCGTATTTCCGTGACTGCAGGCCGTTTGTCAGTTTTTCTTTGTGTTTGTTTAACATGCGTCCAAAAAACAAAAGCTGATCATATCCCTGATAGGAATATACGGAAGCAAATGAACTCGTTTTGTTCCAATAATTCCTTTGAAACTCGCGGATGCTTTCCTTTTCCCGATCGACATAATCCGGGTTGATCAGGGACAGACGTGCGCCGTATTTCGCAACTCTTGCCTGTTGTTGATTAAAGCTGGTTGAAGTCGCCACAACAGGAGTAGTCGTCAATTTCCTTGTATTTAGAACCTCCATTAAGTTGACACCGGAAGAGCCGTCGGAGGAAAATAAGGCAATGTGACCCGGTCTGGTCGTTTCAAAACCAGGAATGTTGCTTTCCAGCCATTCCCTATCCGGTTGGATCTTCGTCGGCCCCAAGACCTTCCCACCCTTACTTTTCCATTCGGCAGCATACAAAGCAGCCATCGATGAATCCTTGGGGGTATTTCCATAAAAGACCGCAGACGTTAACCCTGGCGACTGAGTCTTCATCCATTGAGCAGCTTTCTGCGTTTGAAAATTGATAGACGGATGTCCCAGGTAGATGTTAGAAGCTGATTTTAATAGATTCTGATCAGTGGAAAGTGGGTTCAGCATAATGCCCGGTGACTGTGAAATAAAGCCTGCCGCCACATCAAATGTCCCCTGATACAATGGACCGATCACCATATCGGACGCCTGAAAGTTTTTATTATCTACGATAGTCTGCATTGAATTCACATCATTACCGACGTCGTAAGCCCAGAGGTTAACGGTAATCCCCTCAGTCTGCAATTGCTCCCTGGCCATAACTAAACCTAGATAGTAGTCATATGCAAATTGATTTGACCTGCGTTTTGAGGTACTGAATTCATCCAGCCGGAATGGAAGCAGAACCGAAATGTCGAAATATCCTTTCGTCCATTGGCCCTCGCTTTTTGGCGTGCTTCGTTTTGGTTTTTCCTCGGAAACAACCTTTTCTTTTTTGCTGAATTTAAACTGCTTGTCCAGTTGTGCTGCCAGCTGGTGATCGGGTTGGGATGCTGTCGGGGAGTTCTCGATAAACTGGACCAATGCCAACGCAATGTCCCGGTCGGAACTGTATTGTTTTTGAAGTTCTTTTAATTTAGAAACATCGCCTATCGGCGCAAGATAATGCTGCTTTAAAGCCTGAACGTCTTTTGAAAAGGAAGATTCCTTAATCTTCTGCAAAACGTCCAACCCCTCCTTTAACTGGCCATTTTCCAGATTTATAGCCCCCAGCAAATAGTAGGCGTCGTTGATACGGTTCCAGCCAGGATAGCGACTCTGCAATTGCATCAACATCTGCCGACTCTCTTTATAGCGTTTCAGCTGATAGGCAGACAGTGCATAGTAATAATGGGCGTAAGGTGAATATTGCGTTTTTACATTCACACTGGTCATCGGATACAATTTCTCCATGGCCACTGCATATCGCCCCTGCTTGTAATCGGTAACGGCAGATTTATACTTGCTTTCAGCCTGTGCTATATTTTGTGAGATTGCAAAATGGCCAATGCCGAAATGGATCGCCAGTACCAGGAAAAAGATAACTCTCATCAGATGTGTGGGTCAGGTTAATATGGTAAGGTCAAATTACAAAAACCGTTCTAAGGGAAAAAAACGGGCAATATTTCCGGTTGGAAACATTGCCCTTATAGTACGACACGGTAAAACTTTTATTTCTTTTTAGCGCGTTTCTCTAGTTCCGCCTGCTTCTTTTTTGCCTCTTCCGCAGCTTGCAACGATTTTTCAAGATACTTCTGGAATTTTGTCTGCTTTTTCTCTCCATTCGCATTCTTTCTGCGGTTTTCATCCAGAATGGCCCGGATCTTGTCTTCGTTTACAAACCTCTTGATCAACAACTGCTGAGCGATCGTCACGACGTTTGATACAAAATAATAGAACGTCAAACCTGCTGGAAATGAATTCAATACAAACATGAACATCAACGGCATAATGTATCCGAGCACCTTCATATTTATCGGGCCGGGCTGCGTTGGGGTGATCTGGTTGTTATAATAGGCATATCCAATGCTGGAAGCTGTCATCAGAATGGTGAATAAGCTGATGTGATTTCCAATACCCAGCGGAATGGTCACCGGAAGTTTGATGAAGGAATCGTACGTGGATAAATCGCTGGCCCACAAGAAAGATTGCTGCCGGAGTTCGATCAGGTTCGGAAACAGGAAGAACAATGAAAACAAGATCGGCATTGTAGCCAGTACCGGGACGCAACCGCTCAATGGGCTCACTCCTACCTGCTGGTACAGTTTCATCTGATCCTGTTGCTGTTTCGCCATATCGTCAGGATTTTGCTGACGGATTTGTTCAAGCTCGGGGGCCAGCAGCTTCATTTTCGCCATACTGATGTACGATTTGTAAGTCAGCGGGGTCAAAAGCGTTTTCACAAAAAGTACTAGGAGAATGATCAGCAGACCATAATTGCTCACGAATTTCTCGATGAAATTAAAAAGCGGTACAAGGAAAAACTTGTTGATTGGCTTTAAAAATGCATATCCCAGATATACATTCTGGTCGAAATTCTCGGCTTTCACTTTATCCACGAGGTGGTAATCATTCGGGCCCAGGAAGAACTGAAATTTCGCGTCTCCTTTTTGTATTGCCAGCATCGGAATTCCGGCGTCCACGTGCATCGTTTTTACGATAACCGAGTCATTCGGGTTCACATCGGCACGAAGTGTGGTATTTGTAAATGGATATTTTTCAGAAATCAAGCCCGCGAGAAAGTATTTGTGCTTGATCGTAAACCATTTGACAGGATCTGCAGTCTTCTCTTCTTCATTAGAAGTTGGACTGGCTGAGAGGCTTAGAAGCTCATCCGTGTAGTAGTTGATCGTTACCACTTCACGGTTTTTATGCATATCGTTTTCAAGCTGCAACAAGTCATTATCCCATCTGAATGCAAGCGATTTTTCAGAAACGCCCGCAACATTTGATTTAATGCCATAATCGATCACATAACCCGTTCCCCGAACAACATAAGTCTGCTCTACGAACTGGCCGTTTTTAAGAATGGTACGATAGGTAATTGTTGCCGAGTCCTTTTCTGCAAGTGTTTGGTTTTCAGAGGTTGTCGTAAAGAATTGATCGGTCAGTCTGACGTCGCCTGTTTGAGTCGGCAGGGTAAGTTCAAATTTGTTATGATCCTCCGCAATGAGGTAGAGGGGCTTCTGATCGTACGTTTTATAGTTTTTCAATAAAACTTCCTTCATTACGCCGCCTTTATTTGTGAAAACGACGCGGGTATCTTTCGTCTCTATAACCAGGTCTTTCGGAGCTATCTGAGCAATAGTATCCGTTGATTGGGAGGGAGTTTGAGTAGAATCCGGAACTTTTGAGGAGGAAACAGAGGCTGTTGATGAACTCTTTTTTACTTGCTCCACAGGTGTTGGCTCCACGGGTTTCGGGACCAATATCTGGTAGCCTATCAGCATTAGCATAATGAGCACTAAGCCGATTACAAAATTTTTATCCATTATTTATTTAAAAATGATTGAAATACGTACCCCTGAATGGGATCGCAAAGGTAATAAGATTTTCTTAATGGCATTTCTGCTAATGGATGGACGGATTTAATGCTTCTACCGATCTTTTTTCGAGCGAATAGCTTAACGCCGCACTTACGAAATTCACGAAAAGCGGATGCGGGTTCATCACTGTACTTTTCAGTTCGGGGTGAAACTGTACACCGATGTAAAATGGGTGATTTGGCAGCTCCATCATTTCAACCAGGTTATTATCGGGATTTATACCTGTCGCCATAAATCCTTTGTCTTCGAAATCTTTCAGATACTTGCTGTTGAATTCGTACCGATGTCTGTGGCGTTCGCTGATATTGGTTTTACCGTAGATCCTGAATGCCAGCGTATCCTTCTTAATCCGGCAAGCATAAGCTCCCAAACGCATGGTCCCGCCTTTATTCGAAACATCTTTCTGATCTTTCATCAAATGGATCACCGGATGGTCTGTCGACGCGTCCATTTCTACCGAATGGGCACTTTCCCAACCGATCACATTTCTTGCATATTCGATCACAGCCATCTGCATTCCGAGACAAATACCGAAAAACGGAATGTTGTTTTCCCGCACATACTGGATCGCCGCAATTTTACCTTCTATTCCTCTCTCGCCAAATCCTGGCGCAACGAGTACTCCATCCAGATTATCGAGTTTCTCAACCACATTATCTGCAGTCAGGCTTTCTGAATGGATCCATTCGATATGGACTTTGCATTCATTTGCCGCGCCGGCATGAATAAATGACTCCACGATCGACTTATAGGCGTCATGCAGCTCCACATATTTTCCTACCAGACCAATCCTGACAGAATCTACCGGGTTTTTCAGTCTGGATAAAAACGTTTTCCATGAATCAAGATCTACATCTTTATCATTGTAAATGTCCAGCATATATAATGCACGCTGATCCAGTCTTTCCTTCAACATCAGCAGAGGCACGGCATAAATCGTATCCGCATCCATTGCTTCGATCACCGAATTGACCTGGACATTACAGAAAAGCGCTATTTTTTTGCGGATATCATAAGGTAACGGGTGCTCAGACCTGCACACCAGTATATCCGGCTGAATTCCCGATTCCTGCAGCATTCTCACCGAGTGCTGGGTCGGTTTTGTTTTTAATTCTCCCGCCGAATTGAGGTATGGGATTAAGGTAAGATGGATGACCAATGTATCATGTTCTTCCATTTCAAACTTAACCTGACGAACCGCTTCGAGGAATGGAAGTGATTCGATATCACCTACGCAGCCACCGATTTCTGTGATTACAATGTCGTAATCGCCAGTCTGGCCGAGCAAAAGCATATTCCTTTTGAGCTCGTCGGTAATGTGAGGAACAACCTGGACTGTTTTTCCAAGAAAGTCGCCACGACGTTCCGCTGTAATGACATTATGATAAATTCTCCCGGTTGTGACATTGTTTGCCTGGGACGTCCGGACGTTCAGAAAACGCTCGTAATGTCCAAGGTCAAGATCCGTTTCAGCACCGTCGTCCGTAACATAGCATTCACCATGCTCATACGGATTCATAGTACCCGGATCTATATTCAAATAAGGATCGAATTTTTGGATTGTTACCGAAAGACCTCTGGCTTGCAGTAGTTTAGCTAATGAGGAGGCAATAATTCCTTTGCCCAATGAAGATGTTACACCGCCCGTAACGAAAATGTACTTCGCGGTCTTTTGTGCTTTGGAAGCCATAAGACGTTGCTTTTTTTCTATGATTACGGGATACAAAGATACAAGAATGTGGCAGGAATCTTAGCGAAGCCTTTTCAAATATTTGCCTTATTGCATTAACCAGTTGTTAATCTGACCTGTTACCGGCAGATCTTTTTTTCGCGAATCAATCGTGAGAGGCTTTAATGCAGGATTATCACAACAAATCTTTAATTTCCAGCTTTACAATCAAACCAAACCTTTGAAATATACAAACATGAAAAAGCTTTTATTCCTCCCGTTTTTCCTCGCACTACTATCCCCGACGTTTGCTCAGCAGACAACTCAAACTGGCAAAACACCGCTGAAAATAATTGTCTTTGGTGCGCACCCCGATGATTGTGACCTCGGTGCAGGCGGCATTGCTTCGATTTACTCGGAAATGGGGCACAAAGTTAAATTCGTTTCGCTGACGAATGGGGACGCCGGTCACCAGGATATCGGTGGCGGCGAACTTGCTAAACGCAGACTGGCCGAAACTAAAGAAGTTGCAAAACGACTAGGCATCGAATACGACGTGCTGGACAATCACGACGGCGAGCTTTTTCCGACATTAGAAAATCGGCTGGCTGTCATTCGGAAAATCCGTGAATGGAATGCGGATATGGTAATCGCGCCGCGAACCAACGATTATCACCCCGATCACCGCAACACGGGCGTGGTTGTGCAGGATGCGGCCTACTTAGTAATTGTGCCAAATGTACTTAGTAGTGTGCCTCCACTGACCAAAAACCCGGTTTTTCTCTATTTCAGGGATCGTTTTCAAAGACCAAATCCATTTCGTCCGGATATCGCGATCGATATCACTGCTAATCTTGCTAAAAAGGTTCACGGACTGGATGCGCACGTTTCCCAATTTTACGAGTGGCTTCCCTGGACAAATCAGGATCTTGCTAACGTTCCAAAAGATGTTGTCGAGCGCAAAAAATGGTTGACCTCTTCCATCGAAAGACGTTCGTCCGTTACCCCTGAAATCAAGGTTACACTGGAGAAATGGTATGGAAAAGAAAAAGCCGAAACCGTAAAATTTGTGGAGGTATTTGAGATATGCGAATACGGAAAACAACCTACTCCCGAAGACATTAAACGACTGTTCCCGATGCTGCCGTAACTAGTTAGGAAAAACGCTCCATCTTACCGAAGTACTAAAACCAAAAGAGCCTGATCCGCGTTGTGAAATTTCACAATCCCAAGATCAGGCTCTTTCATTAAAATTCAGATTTCATGGAATATTACAATATTTACTAAGATAGCCGGTCTTTGAAACTCTCATAACCGAAAGAGCGAATCAATTCGAAATCTCCACTCATTTTCCATATACCAATGGAAGGTAAATTAACACCGTTAAATGTAGTGGTCTTCACCATCGTATAATGGATCATGTCCTCAAATATGATTTTATCCCCAATTTCGAGGGTTTTGTCAAATGAGTAATCCCCGATAAAGTCCCCAGCCAGACAAGTCATTCCCCCCATTCTGTAAGTCGGCTTGCCCGGCTCGGGATCGTGGTGGGAATTCACAATAAAAGGCTTGTACGGCATCTCCAAAGTGTCGGGCATATGTGCCGCAAACGATGTGTCCAGGATCGCCACATCCACACCCTGACTATCCAGTACATCGAGCACCGTTGTCACCAGTTCTCCGGTTCGCCAGGCTATGGCCGACCCGGGTTCCAGTATCACCTCCAAGTTATACTTTTCTTTAATATTACTAACTAATTTAATTAGTTTATCGGTGTCATAACCTTTTCTTGTCATTAAATGTCCCCCACCCATGTTAAGCCACTTTGCCTGATGCAGCAAATCGCCAAATTTGGACTCTAAAGCTTCGAGCGTCCGTTCCAAGGTGTCTGCGCCATTTTCACACAGCGTATGGAAATGAATTCCATCCACGCCTGCGGGAAGCTCAGCGGGTAACTTGTCGCGCGTTACTCCCAGTCGGGAGCCTGGGACACATGGATTATACATATCAGTCTCCACTTCTGAATATTGCGGGTTGACCCGAATTCCGCAAGATAGCTTGTGCGTGGGGTTTGCTGTTTTAAAATCCTCCACCCTCTCTTTAAACCGCTCCCATTGTCCAAGTGAATTGAAGGTAATGTGGCTGCTGCGCTCCATAATCTCCTGAAACTCGTTATCCAGGTACGCAGGCATATAAGTATGAGCCTGATAGCCCATGAAGTCATTGATCAATTTGACCTCGTTGAGCGAACTGGCCGTGGCACCGTCCAGATATTCCTTCACAATCGGGAAAACACTGTACATCGAAAAGCCTTTCAATGCGAGAATGATCTTACACCCCGCAGCTTTCTGGACGGAGTCGATCAATTCCAGGTTTTTGCGAAGCAGCTCTTCTTCCAGTACAAAACAGGGAGAAGGTATTTGGCTATAATCAATTGGCATTAGATATAAATGAATAGTGAGACAACCTTGAATGCAATGTTTCTATAATTTTGTATGCAAAAGTATAAGTTATTCCCCCGATTCACCTCATGGCTTTTCTCGTATTAGATATTGAAATGACCGGCCCTGAACCAGGCTGGAACGAAATTATTCAGATCGGGGCGGAGCTTTTTGATGATCATTGGCGCTCGCTCGGCACTTACCTTCAAAATGTATACCCTGAAAACGAAGAAGCTTTTTCAGTCAAATCAGAAGAAGTCCACGGGCTGTCTATGGCCGACCTGGAAGATGCTCCGATGATCTATGACGTTTTGCCCGAGTTCGAAAAGTGGATCAAAAAGCTGAATGCGGGAAAACCCAGCCTGAATAATGTGATCATCTGCGGCCAGAGCGTCATTAATGACATCAACTTTTTGCGGTTTGCTTACCGGAACGAGAAAATGAAATGGGGCTTTTCCAATAAAATGCTCGATTTGCACACTGTATCCTATTTATTTTTCCAAATCCTTGAAAAGAATGGGAAAACGGTCCCGCGTTCGCTGAGCCTGGGTTCGGTTGCGGGATACTTCGGATTTGAACGGGAAGAAGATACTCACAATGCACTCGAAGACGCCCGCCTTACTGCAAAATGTTTTAAAGAATTTTTCAAGCTTATCGATCAGGTGAAAGTTGTATGGTAGATTATAATCCAAAGGAGTGGTTCCGGTATATTTTCTATTTTCAAAAAGCCGACACCGTCCGAAAGCTTACCCCATTGATCCTCGGAATTGGCGTTTACTCAGCCATAGTCGCATACCTTCTGATGATTGTCTGGAAAGTGGGTACCAACACCGACTTGAAAAATATATCGCTCATGCATTCCCTGCTGGGCTTCGTAATCTCCATGCTACTCGTTTTCCGCACGAATACCGCATACGACCGGTGGTGGGAAGGCAGAAAACAATGGGGATCGCTGGTAAACAGCAGCCGGAACCTGGCACTGAAAATCAATGCATTACTTGAAAATTCACATGACGACGAACGTCAGTTTTTTCAGAAAATGATCCCGAACTATGCATTTGCATTAAAAAATCATTTGAGGAATAAATATCGGCCAGAAGAATTTGAGGATGCCAGTATATTCCCTCGCAACCGGCTAAAAATGAGTGACCACATTCCCAACCAGATTGCGTCCGCGATTTTTGCCAAAGTCATTGAACTACAAAAAAATGGCGTTTTGCTACCTGAACATACGATTCTGCTAAATCATGAAATTGAATCGCTGACCAATATCTGCGGTGCCTGCGAACGTATCAAAAACACGCCGATCCCACTTTCATACAGCTCTTTTATAAAAAAATTCATTTTCATTTACTGCCTCACATTACCAATCGGCTACGTGTTTAGCTTGCATATGCTGGTGGTACCTTTTGTTATGTTCGTTTTTTACATTCTGGCCAGCCTGGAGGTGATCGCCGAAGAAATCGAGGATCCTTTTGGTGATGACAGCAATGACCTTCCCATTGAAAGAATTTGTGCAGGCATCAAAACTTCCACCCATGCACTGCTCAGCTAGTGCTAACCGAGCCAATTATTAGAACCTGGTTAGAAACTGATTAAAATTTACATTTTTTTCAAGATTATCTTCCCGTCGATATTAGACCCATTTTCCAGGCTTGAAGCATTTCTTATGAAACTATTCAAATTTTTGAAACCCGATTTTCCGAAGTTTACCATTTTTGACAAAAATCATTGCTGAAATGCGTCCGATTTTGCTCTAATCAATGGTTTTGGAAAAAATTAGAGCAATTTTCTTACTATTAAATACTTACTATTTTCATGTGTCCCGAAAATCTGGGATGGATTTTTATCCACAGTAAACGATTATCAACATGAAAAAAGCCCCATTTATACTTGCCTTTCTGCTCATCAGCGGAATGCTAACTTTCAGTACCAAAGCACAATCCATTGTAGATCCGGGAATTTCGGTTCACAATTATAAACATCCGAATAAAGCAGCCCAGGCAAAATCAAACGGCGAGCAAAAGTCGGTTCGCGTTGCCAATTACAATACGGTTGAGCGTGCCGGCAAGTCGCAGAGACGTCGGGATGTGAGCAATACGCCGAAGTACGCGCCGCGGCCGGCTACGCTGGTAGTTGTAAGGGAATACAAAAAAGAGGGAATCGAGATCAATCCATTGCTTTCATCCCGGAATTACAAGACGCCGAATCTTAAAGTTGCAAAAGACACATCGGAGCTGGCTGACATTAATACATCAGTTTACCCGACAACCGATTAAGAGACAGTCGTTGTACATTGAAAAGCCAGCCCTGACAAAGCTGGCTTTTTTTATGCCGTGGTCATTCCAGTCCATCAGGCCACAGCCGGAAAAGGCCGACGTTTACCAACGTTGGCTTTTTGGTTCATGCAGACCAAGATTGTTTAAAATTTGAAAAAGTTGGATGATAGTAAGATTACTTGCATTATAATCACTTTTTAACTGCATTGACTTGTAGCCAGTGTTTGGTTTTAATAATTTCAATTAATAATCCCTGCGAATGCTACACCTTCCCACATCACCTGATTTCGACAACCTGCTTTAAAAATAAATAGGTATAACGATCAAGGCAAAACGGATACAATCGGGAATGATATGTTTGAATTTTATAAGATTTAATTTGAAAGTAGTAAAGGATACCAGCGGTTACATATTTACATTTGCACCAAAATATGACAGCATCATAATGTCGAAAAGCCATTTCCTTTCTTTGTTTTTGCTCCTGAACTTACTAGTCCCATGTGCTAAGCTTTCCGCCCAGGTTCTCACACTGAATGATGCCGTCGAAACAGGGTTGGCAAATTATGGCAGTATCAAAGCCAAGAACAACTATCTGAATGCGTCGAAAGCGACTGTTCTTCAAAGCAAAAAAGAGTATTTACCCAATCTCAATTTGTCTGCCCAGCAGGATTTTGGAACGATAAATGGTCAGAATGGCCCGCTTTACGGATTGGGGCTTTCTGTCGCTTCGTCCGGTTTGCCACTCCCCCATCAAAATTGGAACGCCGCTTTTGGTGCGCTTTATCTTACCAATGTAAACTGGGATTTTTTTGCATTCGGCCGGGCACGTGAACGCATTCAGGTATCACAGTCCATGGTGAAGCGTGATGAAAGTGATCTGGAACAGGAACAATTTCAGCATAGCATCCGGGTAGCGGCTGCGTATCTCAATTTATTGGCTGCTCAAAGGCTGACCCAATCCTGGGAAAATAACCTGCAACGCGCAGCTGCTTTGAAAAATGTGGTCGTAACACGCGCGAAAAATGGTCTGATACCCGGCGTTGACTCTTCGCTGGCAAATGCGGAAGTTTCTAGTGCCAAAATCAGCATTACTCAGGCTCGGGATTTTGAACAGGAACAAGCCAACAATCTTGCCCGGTTAATGGGCGTCACCACTCAAAACTTCGTACTGGATACGCTTTTTATAACCAAAATGCCGCAGTCACTGTCCGATTCAGTTCTTAAAACAGAAAACCATCCGGTACTCCGGTATTATGCAAACCGTGTGGCCGTCAGCGAACATCAGGCCAGGTATTTCCAAACGCTGGGCATGCCTACTTTTACTGCATTTGGTGTATTTCAAGGTCGCGGCGCGGGGTTTTCATCCAGCTACGCCACCGATCAGCATGCATATACTCAGAATTATTTCGAGGGGATTAAACCGGTCCGTGCGAATTATTTGCTCGGAATCGGGGCAACGTGGAACCTGACTGGCATTCTTCGGACAAGACAGCAGGTTGCGTCCCAGAGTTTCATCTCAACTGCATTGAAAGAAGAATACAATCTGGCCGATCAGCAGATCAAAAACCAGCTGCTTTTGGCAGAAAACAAAATACGTAATGCAGTTTCAAACTTCCAGGAAGCGCCGGTTCAGGTGCGTTCCGCGTCGGACGCTTATTTGCAGAAAAGTGTTTTATACAAAAATGGGCTAAGCAACATGGTAGACCTCACGCAGGCTTTATACATTTTGAACCGCGCTGAAACAAACCGTGATATCGCATTAAGTAACCTCTGGCAGGCATTGCTCCTGAAAGCCGCCGCCGCCGGGGATTTTAATATTTTTCTGAACCAGTGATTTTCGCCCATGAAAGGAGCGTGTAAATTTTTGTCATTCGTAGTCATGTGTGGTCATTGATTGTCATATGAGTTATTGATTGTCAGGTGCGGTCACATATGTTCAATTATACTTTATACACATACCAAGCAATACAGGACTACAAATGACCACAAATGACTATAAATGACAAATAGACAACGCCCCTGACCACAAATGACAATCATGACCACCTCTGACCACCCTTGACCCAACTAACCGTAACATGGATTTAATACGTTTTGCATTACGTAAACCGATCACCATCATGGTGTTAGTGGCTGGTTTATTCTTTTTTGGTATCAATGCAGTACGGACTATCAAGGTAGATATTTTTCCGAAGCTCGACCTGCCGGTCATGTATATCGCCCACCCGTTTGGAGGGTATACGCCGACACAAATGGAGACGTTTTTTGCCAAACAATACATTAATATTCTGCTGTATGTCAATGGGATAAAGAGTATTGAGACCAAAAATATTCAGGGGCTTACTCTGATGAAGATCAACTTTTACCCGGGTACGAACATGGCCCAGGCATCGGCCGAGCTGAGCTCATTTACCAACCGTGCCCAGGCCATATTTCCGCCTGGTTCAAACCCGCCATTCATTATCCGTTTTGATGCATCCACATTGCCCGTCGGACAGTTGGTAATCAGCAGTGAAAAACGGTCGAATAATGAGTTGCTTGATCTGGCAAATGTCTATGTGCGATCGACTTTTACCTCCATTCCGGGTCTGGTTTCCGCTCCTCCTTTTGGTGGTAACATTCGCACGATTGTTGTAAAAGCCGATCCGGAGTTAATGCGTTCGCATAATATTTCAGCGGATCAGTTGGTGGAAGCATTGCGTCTGAACAACCAAACTGCTCCATCCGGAAACGTGCGGATCGGTGATAAAAACTACATTACTCCTACGAATACGACGGTTAAAAACATCAAGGATTTTGAAAACATACCTCTTTTTAAAGGGTCCGTTCAAAACCTTTACCTGCGCGATGTGGCCACGGTCGAAGATGGCGCCGACATCACGGCGGGTTACGGACTTGTTAATGGAAAGCGGTCGGTTTATTTAAGTATTGCCAAAGGTGCGGATGCCTCGACCTGGGAGGTGGTTCAAAACCTGAAAAAAGCAATGCCGCGCATTCAAAGCACATTGCCGGAAGATGTGAAGATCAGTTACGAATTCGACCAGTCGACCTACGTCATGAACTCGGTGATGAGCTTGCTGACCGAGGGAGCCATCGGTGCGATCCTGACCGGTTTAATGGTATTGCTGTTCCTCGGCGATCCACGCGGCGCACTCATCGTAATCCTGACCATCCCTACCTCCATTATTTCAGGTGTTTTGTTCCTGAACCTGTTCGGACAAACCATTAATATCATGACGCTCAGCGGGCTGGCTCTCGCCATCGGTATTTTGGTCGATGAAAGTACGGTAACGATCGAGAACATTCACCAGCATTTTGATATGGGAAAACCCAAAGCGCTGGCGATCTGGGATGCTTGCCAGGAGATTGCATTCCCGAAATTGCTGATCCTTTTCTGCATTCTGGCCGTGTTTGCTCCGGCATTCACCATGGGCGGTATCCCCGGATCACTATTCTTACCCCTCGCTCTGGCAATCGGTTTCAGCATGATCATTTCGTACTTTCTGGCGCAAACTTTTGTACCGGTAATGGCAAACTGGATCATGAAAGTGAAGCACCATAAAAAAACCGACGGGGCCGAAATGACCGATTCAGAAGAATTTGCCGCATCCGGACTGACCTGGGATAAAGACGCGCAAAAAGAATCGCTGGTTCATCGGGTGGACAGTAACCAGGATGGTAAGATCAGTCGTTTCGAGCGGGTCAGAATGCGCTTTATGCGGTTTATCGAACGGATGATCCCATTCAGAAAACCAATCGTAATCACATATCTGATTGTGACTACTGCGCTCGCGGCACTGATGCTCAGCGTAATTGGTAAGGATGTTTTACCAAAAGTAAATGGTAATCAGTTTCAGGTTCGGTTGAGAGCACCCGAAGGAACACGGATGGAACGTACGGAGGAAAAGACATTAAAAACCATCCAGGCGATTAAGGACATTGTTGGTCCCGAGAATGTGTCGGTTACCTCCGCATACGTAGGTCAGCATCCCGCATTATTCTCGATCAGCCCGATTTACCTGTGGATGGCCGGACCGCAGGAAGCTGTTTTGCAGGTGGGGCTGCATGAGGGTTTTCATGTTAATCTTGATGAATTAAAAGAAAAAATAAGGCATCGCGTAAAAGAGACAATGCCGGATGTCGCGCTTTCTTTTGAACCTATCGAATTGACAGACAAGATTTTAAGTCAGGGCTCGACGACTCCGATTGAAGTCAGGATGTCTGGCCGGGACAAAAAAGTGAATGAACAATACGCGCAGAAAGTGATCAAAAGGTTAAAAGACATTGCGTACCTCCGCGACATTCAGCTGGGACAATCGAACAAATATCCCGCAATCAAAATTGAAGTCGACCGGATCCGTGCCGCGCAACTGGGAGTAGATATGAGTGACGTTTCCAAATCATTGATCGCTTCGACCTCATCGTCCCGTTATACCGACAAAAATATTTGGGTGGATGAAAAAGGCGGATTCAGCTACAATGTGCAGGTTCAGATACCAGAAAGTAAAATGAACAGTATCAGTGAACTAGGTGAAATTCCATTACTCCGGAACTCGAATCGTCCCGTTCTCGGCGATATCGCTACCATTACGCCGGACACCACGTATGGTGAAAATGACAACCTCGGTTCAATGCCTGTTTTATCCGTAACAGCCAATCTCAACAACATCGATCTCGGAGCTGCAAAAGCAGATGTGGAAGAAGCACTGGCCTCATTGGGAGAGCTCCCACGCGGTCTGACTGTCGAACTTGTAGGCATGAGCCAAACGTTGACCGATACATTGGATAGTCTCCAAAACGGCCTTGTCGTCGCCATTGTGGTGATTTTCTTAATGCTGGCTGCTAATTTTCAGTCTTTCAAGGTATCCGCTGTGGTACTAACCACCGTGCCGGCGGTGATCATGGGCTCGCTTGCATTATTGATGATTACCGGCTCTACCTTAAACCTGCAATCTTACATGGGCATCATTATGTCTGTCGGGGTTTCGATTTCAAATGCGGTTTTATTGATTACCAATGCGGAACAACTTCGAAAACACAGTGGCAATGCGATTGCTGCTGCCCAGGAATCGGCCGGTTTGCGCCTGCGCCCGATCGTGATGACAGCGGTGGCAATGGTTGTGGGTATGATCCCCATGGCGAGTGGCCTGGGTGAGGCAGGTGACCAGTCATCGCCACTTGGCCGGGCGGTGATCGGCGGGCTGATCGCTTCCACGTTTGCAGCATTGTTTATCCTGCCGCTGGTGTTCGCCTGGGGACAAGGTAAGGCCACGACACAAAGTGTTTCTCTCGATCCGGAGGACGAAGAAAGCAGATTTTATGTTCCGGTTAACAAGTAACTTTCATTCGATTCAATTGTAAAATGAAAAATATACGTAACATCACCACCACCCTTTTGCTGGCCAGCTCGGCCGTTTTGTTTCAGCAATGTGGGTCTTCAAAGGCTGAGGAAGAAGAAGAGAAGAAAAAAGCGCCTGTGGAAGCTGCGGCGCTCGAAACCTTCACACTCGAGAAAAAGCAGATGTCGTCCAACCTGCA
>NZ_JAJUXH010000007.1 GCF_021390245.1 Dyadobacter sp. CY323
AGATTCCGGGCGAGCTTATTGCTTTTCAGCAGGTTGATTTGTACGCAAAAGTGAGCAGTTTTGTGAAAAAGCTGCACGTGGATGTGGGTAGCGAGGTTTCGCAGGGACAATTACTGGCTTCCATGGAGGCACCTGAGTTGTCTGCCCAAGTCTCGTCAAGCCAATCGCGTCTGCAGTCTCAGGAAGCCATTTATGAGAACAGCAAAGCCAATTACGAGCGGCTTTTGGAAACCAGCAAAACGCCCGGCACGGTCTCTCAGCTTGATCTGGATGCAGCTTTGGCAAAACAAAAATCGGATCTGGCCCAGCTTGAAGCAGCCAAATCTGCCAGCCGCGAAATTACCGATACCCGCAATTACCTCGAAATACGAGCCCCTTTCAGCGGCGTGATCACGGCACGAAATGTGAGTACCGGCGCATATGTCGGTCCTACCGGAAAAGGATCCGAATTCCCATTGTTTACATTGGTAGAGCAGCGAAAATTACGATTAGTTGTGAGCGTGCCGGAAGCTTATACGAGCTATTTAAAGAATAAAAGTGAGGTTACATTCAAAGTGAAGTCGCTACCAAACCAAACTTTCTCTGCAAAAGTAACGCGGCTGGCCGGGGCTCTCGACAATCGATTAAGGTCGCAAAGGACCGAAATGGACGTGATTAACACGGATAGAAAACTTTTGCCCGGTATGATCACAGAAGTTTCCATTCCTTTGACGGGCAGTGCGCATTCATTTGCAGTTCCGAGGTCGTCGGTTTTGAATTCGACTCAGGGAACTTACCTCATCAAGGTCGCCGATAAAAAAGCGATTTGGGTTCCGATAAAAACCGGGACGAGCAGCGACGAATTAACAGAAGTGTTTGGGGATGTAAAAGACGGAGATGTTATCGTGAAGTCGGCAAATGAAGAAATCCGGGACAATTCGGAAGTGAAAAACCAAAAACTGGTTTCAGCGACCAATTAAAGCCGCTTTCCGCCAGCGAGTACAATACGTAATTTAAAGCCAGCAAGATCTGTTTTAACCTCCTGACAAAGGCCGTTTTTGTAGGAATAAATGCCCTGCTTACCGTCTGGCAGCAATACGCCGTATTTGCCTTCCGATAACTTTTTAACGCTGCACATCTTTCCGTAGCGTTCAGAATAAACCTCCGTAATATTAACGGGCTCCTTGTAATACAAGCTTGTAATGGTACTGTTAATCGGAGAATTCAGTTCCAGCCTGGGCTTATCCTCACCATCTTCTCCCGAAAAAAGCACTTCGTAAAGCGATTTTGTGCTGCTTTTAGTCAAGGTCCTTTCTTTCAGATCGCCATTTACATGGTGCGAACATGAGGCGGAAACCAGCTTTCCCTGCACGTAGCTGGTTTGAGTAGCGTACTTTCCTTTGTAAAACATGATCTTGAAGTCTGATTCGATCCGGTGCGTTTCCGTATTATCTTTTCCTTTGTCATCAAAAACCTTCAACGAACCAATGGTGCGACCGGCGACGATCACATCATACATATTCTGGGCATGTGCTGCCGATATACATAACATCAGAAATCCTGAAAAAACAACCCGCATTATCATGGTGTCTGGCGTATTTGTGTGCAATTGCTATATAACAGTACAACTTTTGTTCCTATTGTCCCGGGATGAAGATTATCAGCCAATTGGTAGTCCGAGCAAACGTGTACTAAATGTGAAATGGGGATTGAAAGAAGCAGTTTCAACCTCAAACTGTCCCTCAACCCCCGTATTTCAGAATATCCCGAACTTCAATGTCACATTATACGAAATGTTACTCAAATCACTGTCAGTAAGACCATTGCCTTTTGCATTAAATGCTTTTCGATACGATACACCCGGACTAAACCGCATCCATTTCAAGAGATTGAATTCCACCTGCACACCTGGTTCCATGACAAAGAAAAATTTCGCGTCGTCCTCATAACGGTCGTCCCGGTCCGAATCCCAATCCCAGTCATCAATTTCCCGGCGATCGTATTGTAAAGTGAAGCCTGTCCCCGTCAGCAGATTCACGTTGAAATGTACCCGCCTCGTGGATGCCACCACATATTCGGTCATCAGGCCCAACTGTCCGTACTGATATGTGACTTTGTTTCCGGGAAAATTTTGATCCGCCAGCGCAACGGGAATGTGATTGGTCGTTGCCGCCGCTCCTACTCCGATCATAAACTTTTGATTAATAAACCAGCCGCCGTAAAATTCAGGCATATTGGCATAATGCCCATTGATCTTTGTAAACTTATTGGATAGCGCCACATATCCGCCCGATTTACGGATACCGTCACTTCTGAAAATAGTCTGGTTATCCTGGGCAAACGAACCCGTAGCCACGATCAGAGAAAAAAAGCATGTGATGGATAGAATAATCTTTTTCATAATATCTGAGTTGTTTCCTCCCAGACAATCCATCAAATCCTTCCCCCTATCGCTGTACTGAAATTACTGTCTCTATTTCTTTACCAACGAAAAATCAAGCTGTTGCACAAGCCCTGGATTTTCGGGTGAAAGTGTGAAGAAAACCTTAATATCCGCAGCTGCACCTTTCAGCAAAAAGCTCCCCCGCAGCTGATTATCGGCGATCATTTCCGTTGATCCATTGATCGCCCCAGATTTTACCAAAAGCACGTCCAGTTCCTTTTTACGATGGGATATGGACCGGTCCGGGAAAAAGTTCTCGGCAAAAACGCCACTTTGCTCGGCATTTTTCCATTCAGGCAGCATCGCCGCCAATTGTTGTTTCCTTTTATTTAAAATCTCAGAAACGCCAATCGGAAGCGGTTTCAGCCCTGCCAAAGCAATAATAGTATCTAAAACAGCCGTATTGATTGTCGCCATTCCCGCGTAGGTCCGGTTCGCATGCGCTATAATTCCAATTCCATATTCGGGTAAAATCTGCCATTGACTACCAAAACCGGGCAGCCCACCCGTATGTCCGATGCCAGTCCTTCCCTCACAATCACGGCTCCACCGCAACCCGTAACCATATGCGGACGTCATCGCGCAAACACGACCGGAAGGATACTGAAATTTTGCATTCAGACTATTGAAATTCCAGGGCATTTGCATTTCGCGGACATCACTGCGCAAAACGGGTCCGGTCTCAGGCCCCGAACTCGGCGGCCAGGCAGATAAATGGAAGGAAACGTATTTACTAAAATCATCAATCGAAGTTATTAAACCGCCCATTGCGCCATAAGTACCATCGTGCAACAGTTCCTCTTCTTTCCAGACTTCGTCTTCGTACCGATATCCATGTGCCAGCAATTCCCCGGGCGCTTTTGAATATTCCCAAATGGTATTATTCATTCCGAGCGGCTTAAAAATGACTTCGTCAATGTATTGCTGATACGGTTTCCCGGAAACATTGCCTATGATTTTGCCTAGTAAAGCGAAACCGAGGTTGCTATATTCATACGTGATCCCGGGAACATTTGAGAAAGAAATTCCTTTTTTGATCAGCGCAATCAGTTCTTCATCCTTTGAATCAAGCTGGCGGTCGCCCCAGGGATTATCTTCCGGAAAACCCGCGGCGTGCGTAAGTAAATGCCGGATTGTAATCGCGGGCGCATCTTTTGTCAGGCCGGGCATATTCTTAAGTTCCGGAATGTAGAGATATGCCGGATCGTCCAGTTTCAATTTCCCCTCCTTTCTAAGTGCAAGAATTCCCATGGCGGTCACACTTTTGGACATGGACGCTATCCTGAAAAGAGATTTCGGCGTAGCCTTTGTCGAAGTAGAGATCTCAGAAAATCCCTGAGCGCCGGACATGATCAACTTGCCGTCGACAACCAGCCCAAATGCCAATCCAGGAAAATGATTTTTCTCTGCATAATCTTTATAAAGCTTTTCAACTGCCGGAAAAGTCGCCTTGATCTTCTCAATACGGTCTGACTGAGCTACCTGCGCGCGGGAACCAAGGCTCAGAGTTAGAATGAAAATGGTAAAAATAATCCGATACATGAATGGCTGGATGGTTGATGTTACGGATGAATTTAACAAATGCAGTCTGTTTTTACTACTATTTCTGATTGGAGCAGGAGCAATCGGTTCTATTTCTTTCCTGCAAAATCCAGTTTCTTACTTTTGTACAATACATACTTTTTAATTTTATTTAAAAACTACCACTTTTTTGAAACTAAATAATCCTCATTACGTTACTTTTGTATTGGAAATAAGGCTTCTAGGTGGTCGCTCAGTTTCCTTTCATATTTCTTCTATAAAATCCATTATTGAAAAAATTACATTAGCCATAAATAAGGAATCGTGAACGGATGTCGTTTACACAAATTTTCACTCCTATGAATTATTCAATTTTAGCCCCATCTGATTCGAGAAAATACCTGCGACTTGCCGTTGCAGCTTTCTTTTTCGTGCAGGGACTTAGTTTCGCAGCCTGGGCAAGCCGGATCCCGGACATTAAAAACATGCTCCACCTCACGGAAGGCGGCTTGGGTACCGTACTACTTGCACTGCCTCTCGGGCTGATGGCCAGTTTGCCCATATCAGGCTGGATGGTAACCCATTACGGCAGTAAGAAAATGGTTTTGATCGGTGCGATTTTGTACGCAACCACATTGACCTTCATCGGTTTCGTAACCCGCACCGAGCAACTTGTCATCGCGCTTTTTGCATTTGGTCTTTGGGGTAATCTTACCAATATCGCAATTAACACGCAGGCAGTTGCAGTTGAGCAGGTGTACGGCAAATCCATTATGGCCTCGTTCCACGGGCTTTGGAGCCTGGCGGGTTTTGTGAGCGCGATGATCGGTTCCGTTTTTATTTCGGTTAACATCCCTCCTCAAATACACTTTATAATCATTGCCATTATCGCATTTATCATCATTTTCACCGCTTACAAGCATACCATGCCGGACAGTGATAAAAATGAAGGTGAACCGCAGCCTATGTTTGTAAAACCCGACCGCGATCTGCTCACATTGGGTCTGATCGGTTTCTGTGCCATGGTTTGTGAAGGTGCGATGTTCGATTGGAGCGGCGTTTATTTCCAGGAAGCGGTACATGTGCCAGCATCCATGACGACATTGGGCTACGTTTCTTTTATGGCAACCATGACCGGTGGTCGCTTTGCCGGTGACTGGCTCGCAAACCGTTTGGGAAGAAGAAAAATGCTTCAGATCAGTGGATCTTTAATGGGTACCGGATTAGCAGTCGCTGTTTTGTTTCCATCTCTTGTGCCGGCGACGTTTGGTTTTCTATTGGTTGGTTTCGGCGTTTCCTCGGTCGTCCCGCTGGTTTATAGCGCGGCGGGAAGATCTACGACGATGTCAGCGGGCATGGCACTCGCGGCGGTTTCGTCTATCAGTTTCATCGGTTTTCTGATCGGCCCGCCATTGATTGGTATCGTTGCCCAGTTTGCAGACCTGCGCTGGTCGTTTGCGATCGTTGGAATTCTGGCCTCATTAACTGCATTCTTATCCACAAAAGCCCGCCTGATTCAATAATTCAGTGCTGGTACATATTTTTCGCTTTAAAAAAGGAAGTCCGGACGGGCTTCCTTTTTTGCATTTAAAGTATTCAAAATGAAAAAATTACATCTTCTCTTCATAATCCTGATGTTCCTGGCTACTGCTGTGAACGCTCAAAAAGACTCATTGCGAAGTCTGGATATCAATCTGGAAAACTACGAATATCCCTTTCCCGTGAGCTATATCGAATTTGAATCGCAGGCTGAAAAAATCCAGTTGGCATATATGGATGTAAAGCCATCGAAGCCCAATGGGAAAACGGTCATGCTGATGCACGGTAAAAATTTCAATGGGGCATACTGGGAAGAAACTGCGAAAGCATTGATTGATAAGGGTTACCGTGTACTGATCCCCGACCAGATCGGTTTCGGAAAATCGACCAAACCGATGCATTTTCAGTACTCCTTTCAGGAACTTGCCGCGGCAACCAAACGCATTCCGGATCAACTAAAAATTAACAAAATGGTCGTTCTGGGACATTCCATGGGTGGGATGGTTGCCACACGGTTTACATTAATGTATCCAGAACTGGTTGAAAAACTGATCCTCGAAAATCCGATCGGTCTGGAAGATTACAAGCTTAAAGTGCCATATCAATCTGTAGACAAATGGTATCAGAGTGAATTAAAAGCCGATTTCAACTCCATTAAAAACTATCAGCTCACCAGTTATTATGATGGAAAATGGAAGGACCAGTATACCAAATGGGTGAATTTGCTGGCAGGCTGGACACTTAATAAAGACTACCCCCGCGTCGCCTGGAATTCCGCATTGATATATGATATGATCTATTCGCAGCCAGTTTGTTATGAGTTTGACAAATTGGCCGTTCCTACTCTGCTCATTATTGGTCAGCGCGACCGCAGTGCCGTGGGCAAAAACCTTGCTCCCGAGGCAGTGAGAAAGACACTGGGAAACTACCCGGAGCTTGGGAAACAAACAAAGGCAAAAATTAAAAACGGCCAACTCGTCGAACTAGACAATATTGGCCATTTACCTCACATTGAGGATTTTAATCGATTTATTACTCCATTGTTACAGTTTCTGGGCAATTAACCCAGAAACTGCCGAAGGTAATTCCGGCTGGTGAGAATGGCGCTTTGAATATCAGAAATGCCATTCTCATACGCTTTGTCTTCAACCTCAATAACGACCGGTCCGCGATAGCGAACATCGGTTAACGCAGCAAAAAAGGCGCGCCAGTTCACATCACCCAGTCCGGGCAATTTCGGGGAATGGTATTCCAGGGGGTTTGCCATAATGCCCACCCGATTCAATTTATCTTTGTAAATTTTTGCATCTTTCAAATGTATATGATGCAATCTTGATTTATAATTATAAATCGGATAGGTTTCATCCATCATCTGCCAGATCATGTGTGAGGGATCGTAATTCAACCCAAGTACCGGATTGGGAATGATCTCGAACATTCTGTCCCACACGGCCGGGCTGATTGCGAGGTTTTTACCCCCCGGCCATTCGTCATCCGTGAAGAACATCGGACAGTTTTCAATGGCAATTTTTACATTATACTCCTCACCTACTTTCACAATCGAAGGCCACACATCTGCGAATCTGGCCAGGTTATCCTTGATGCTCTTTGAAGGATCCCGCCCGATAAAGGTGGTAACCACCGGAACATCGAGCTTTGCCGCACCTTTGATAACCTGTTTAATATGTTCAATAAAATATTCGGAACGGTTTGGATCGGGATCGAGCGGATTCGGATAATAGCCCAATGCAGAAATGAAAACATGGGCTTCTTTCAATCTATGCTTTATGGTCGATACCTTGTGCTCGGTAAGCGCAGTCACGTCGATATGCGTCACGCCGGCGTACCTTCGGCTATCGGCATTATCAGGCGGCCAACACATTACTTCCACACATGAAAAACCATGATTTCCAGCAAACTGGATAACATGCTCGAACCCGAAATCGGCTAGTATGGCACTATTAAAACCTAATTTTAGCATAATAAAGCAGTTTTTGAGGTAAACTTCAGTAAAAAACTGACTGCATTCAAGGCTAGTCCCGAATTCCATCCAAATTTTCCGAGGCTTCATCAATTCAGGCTGCCATTGGTAAATATCAACCCGTACTAAATCCTTTTAATTTTAGTAATATTGATCTGACAAAAGCAATGAATTCTAACCAGTTAAACACTTATGGCAGACTCAGAACCGGGTATTGGCAAAAAGATACTCAGCTTTTTTATCAAGGAAAATGAAGAACCGGCAAAATCCGCACCTATCACAGGTGCAAATCCGGAACCCATAAAACCGGTACCAAGTCCTACCGTACCAAACGTGGCGGGAACTGCTAATGTGGACCGAAAATTTGTAGAGCATTTCGTGAGCCTGCTCGAAAAAGCGAACCTGCCCGGGCCGGATTATTTTGAGTACAAACAGGCACTTCAAAGTATGGACGGTTTGAGCCTTGGGGAAGAGAAGCAGTTTCAGGCTGCCTGGGCAAGTTTCAAAGCGATGGGTGGCGTGAAAGACACGACAATTCTCAAAACATCGGCAGATCAATACCTTGCAATTCTGGCGCGGGATCGCGAATCATTTTTAAAAGATGTAGAAAAGGCCATTAAAGACCGCGTTGGCGCTTTGCAGGACGAGCAAAAGAAACTGGAAGAATCGAATGCTTCTTTTATTAAACAGATCGAGGAAATCCAGAAGAAAATAGAAGAAAATAAAAACCGGCTCGGACAGATTTCGGGCGAGGTTACGGAACAAAGCGCGAAGATCAATGCGAATAAAGACAATTTCGAAATCACGTATCTGAGCTTTGCAGAGCAGATTAAGTCTGACCTTTTGAAAATTAACCAATACTTAAAATAAACTAAAACCTAACATCTCGAATCAATGGCAACACCTGATTTCTCTCAAATCGGCGGCTCACAGGAAGACGGTTCCAAGCGGTCGTACTGGAGTAAGCCCGAGGGCATTACTTCCCTGCTTTTTCTGGGCGGACTTGGCGCGGCTGCATTATATTTCTGGAATAAAATCGCCGCATTCCTCATTGAGGTGACACAAAATACACTGTACCTCGGCTTTTTGATGGCTGCGCTCGCACTGGTGATCTTCCTTTTTACCAGTAAGGATGTGCGCACGGCTGTTTTCTTTCTTTTCAAAACGCTGATGCGCAAGATTACCGGTACGATCATCAAGCTTGATCCGATTGCGATCATGAAAATTTACATTGATGACCTGAAAGAGAAGCGTGAAAAAATGCAGGGGCAGATCAATACGCTGGCCGGACAATTGGTCAAACTAAATAAAAATATCAGCCAGAACAATGAGCAGATCAAGCAGAAATTCGCAGAAGCAAACAAGGCGAGTACAATGCTCGACCGCCCGGGCATGAAGGAAACGGCATCACTTGCGACCATCGAAGGTGCCGGTTTACAGGAAATGAACGAGAAGCTTTTTCCATTGCAACGTAATATGAAAACCATTCTGGAATTCATGGAGAAAGTCAATAAAAGTGCCGATTACATTATTAAAGAGACCGAGATAAAGGTTAAACTGAAAGAAGCCGAGTACCGGATCGTGAAAGAGAGCTCCAACGCATTGCGTACCGCGATCAGCATTTTCAAAGGAAACCCGGACAAAAAGTTCTATTTTGACGAGTCCATGGAATACATCCAGGACGATATGAGCCAGAAACTGGGCGAAATGAAACGGGCAATGGACCTTTCACTGGACTTTATCAATGGCGTCGACGTTCAGAATGGGCTGCTTTCAGATAAAGGACAAGCCATGCTGGAAGCCTATAATTCCGGTCAGTTCAAACTGATCCAGATCGATTCTCCCCAGCCGGTATCCCGGAACATTGATACGCCGAAAGACTCCAGTTACAAGGGTTTATTGGATTAATCACTTTTGTTAAAACATTTTACATCGTTCAATTTATAATAAACACCCATGAAAAGACTCACAGTTGCAGGCCGCCTCATTATCACGGCAATCATTTTAGGTGCCCTATTTTTGGGTTATAAATACCTTGGCGGGGAAAAGGCTTTGAACCAAATGGCCGAGGATCGCGCCCAAACGCCCGATACCACCGCTACGACCGGATCAGCAAGTGAAGCTCCGGCGGAGGAAAGCAGCTCGAATGATTCAGAAGCCGTTTCATCCGGAACGTCTGCATTTAACTACACCCCTCCTGCCCCGGTCGACGGTAAATTAAAGGGGGTAGTCGAACTTGGCGCGAGCGGATTTAACTCTTTTATCATCAAAGTTGATAGTCAGAAACGCTGGGACCTTGAAAAATCCGAGTTTGGAAACAGTCTGGTGACAGAGAATATGGCAACAGATGAAGACATTCGCATTGGCTTGAAAAAGTACATCGGCGGAATGCTGGACTATGGAGTGAGCAGCAAAGACATTCACTTTGTAGTAAGTTCTGGCGCTGCCAAAGCGGATGTTACCCAGAAAATTACGCGCGTTTTAAAATCTTTGGGATATGTAGTGAATCAGGTAACTCCCGAGCAGGAAGGTCAGTTAGCATTGAAATCTGTTCTTCCAGCTGAATATGCGGGCAAAGCGTTCGTGGTGGACATCGGCTCGGGAAACACGAAGATCTCCTGGATCAACAATGGAAAAACGTCAGCTCTGGAAGCTTATGGAGCCAAATATTATCAGGATGGTACTGCTGATTCGAAAGTATACGATGAGGTGAGTGCGAAATCCAAGCAGATCCCCTCAGAGTTGAGAAATACCTGTTTCATCATTGGCGGAGTTCCGTTTGAAATGGCAAAAGAAGTACGGAAAGGAAAGGAACGCTACACGACATTGAGCGATCCGCTGGCTTACTCGAAGCTGACAAATGCAAAAACCAAAGCGGGTGTGAACATTTATAAGGCTGTTAAAGATGCCACAGGCTGCAACCAATTCGTTTTTGACTGGGATGCAAACTTTACGATCGGTTTTCTTTTGGGTTTGTAATTAAAAAGTAATTTTGAGGGGAAGACGGAAACGTTCTTCCCCTCTTTTATTTTCAGCCTATGACACTATCACAACTATTCAATTCCATTTCGCAAAACCCCTGGCCGGCGACGGTTTATTTCCTTCTACTCCCATTGCTTGCTTGGCTGATTGGTGTCATAGCTAATGGAAGTCGTGATGTTAAATTTTGGAGTTTAATTTATGCAATTCTAGTTTACGCAGTTTGCATTCCGGGAATTTTCGCGGTTACATTGGATATTTACTTATTCTTGTTTGAAAGACAGAGCATCTGGCAGGCGAATGTCGTTCTCCAGTTTGTCCCGGTGATTTCAATGGCAATGACCCTTATGTTGATCAAAAGCAAGATCCCATTCTCTCAAATCCCGGGTTTTGGCAAAATTTCCGGATTTCTGACATTGATTGCTGCGCTCATAGGAACCATGTGGTTTTTTGACAGAATCCACTTAGTAGCATTTACTTACGTTCCGTTTAGCGTCATTTTAATCGGTTTTGTGCTCACTTTGCTCGCCATCAGATTTGCATGGAGCAGACTGTTTTGAACAAGGCCTCGTACATACAAATCTCCGTGACCGACGAACAGAAGCTTTCTGCACGGGAACTAGTCGAACATTCGCTGCGCCATCACCTCGTTTCCAATATTTGGGACAAACATGATGACAAGCTTTCGAAAACGCGCATGATGCGTTTCACCGGAACTTTGGGTGAGATTGTGTTTGCGGACTGCTATCATTTGCCTCGTCCGCAACGTTCATTCGGAGCAGCAGACGGCCAGGATTGGGGCCAGGACTTTTTGATCAAATCCGACGCGCTTGCATTTTCGGTTGACATCAAATCGATGAAACGCAAGTCGGGAAGTCTGGCGGCCGACTATGTTCTGAATATCCCATCATCTCAACTCCACAAACCCAATTCAAAAACCTCCCATTACTTCTGCATCTCATTTCACCAATGTGAAACGGAAGGCACGATTGCTTCCTTGATTGGTTTCATTGACAAACAAGCACTCGAAAATGGCGTGATCGGGCAGTTGTATAAATCCGGCACCAAGCGCGTCAGATCGGACGGGACTGCATTTACATTCTACGAAAATACGTATGAAGTACTCTTCGGAGACATTGATCCTCCGGTTGTTACAGAGTCTATTAAGAAGCTGAAAGCCTTTCGGATCTGTGAGCTTAAATAAGAAATTTATACGTACATTTGAATTACCAGACTCAACATGATACGTATGAAATGAAAGCGGAAAAGGATCCCAAAGTTAAACTGACAGTTAGTGTGAAAAAATCAGTAATCGAAAAGGCGAAGAAATATGCTTCCGAAAACGGAACCTCAGTCTCTCAATTAATTGAGGATCATTTGGTTGGTTTAAAGGACTCTGAAACCAACGAACCCAGCAAAAAGCTAAACATTGCAGATCAGCTATATGGCTGTGCGAGTGGCGGGCCATTGAGTAATATGACCGACAAAGAAATTAAAGATCTGATGATCAAAGATAAATTCGGTCTATGAAGTTATTTTTAGATACCAACGTGCTTGTAGATCATGCACTTAGTCGAATAACGGGTCAGTCAAACGAAGCTAAATTCTTACTTTCCTGGGCGCTCGAAAATGAAATTCCAATGTTCATTTCCTCTGCCAGCTTTTACACTTTTACTTACGTACTGCAAAAGGAAGGGCTCAAAAATAATGATTTAAAGACTCGTCTATTGTTATACCTCAAAATTCTAAAAGTATGCAATTCCAGTACGACCTGTTTTGTCAATGCTCTTAATTCAGGAATGAAAGACATTGAAGATTCTTATCAGCTTCAAACTGCTCTCGCAGTAGGGTGTAATTTTCTGATAACCAACAACACCAAAGACTTTAAGTTTTCAAACGCCACAAATATTAGCATTACGTCGCCATACAACTTCCTTACAAGCATTTTAAGAAAAACGAAGGGACGCGACTTCTAAAATCAAATGGCTTCACAGAATCGCTCGTACGAAAAGAAAAAACTGCTCGGCCAGGTTTACACACCACTACACATTGTACAAAAAATACTGACGCATTGCGGATTTTACAATCTCAGTCCAGCTCCCATTACTATTCTTGACCCAGCCTGCGGCGATGGCCGTTTTCTTGTCCCCATCGCGGAATATCTCATCCAAAATTCACCGGCCGACCAGCTTTCTGAAAGATTAGGCAAAATTGAGGGCTGGGATATTGATCCCGAAGCAATTAAAAGTTGCAGGAAAAATCTGGATCATCTGGTGGCAGATCTAGGCTTGGAAATCCAATGGAAGTTGGAGATCTGCGATGCATTAAAGCAGCGAGATTCCGGCCGGAAATTTGACCTCATCGTCGGAAATCCACCCTACATACGCATTCAGCATTTGCCCGAGGAGCAGCGAAAATACATTCAAAAAGAATATTCATTTTGCCAAAGTGGCTCGACAGACGCATTTGTAGCCTTTTTCGAACTCGCCTCCGAATTACTCACTGAAAATGGCCATTGCGGTTTCATTACTCCCAATTCTTACCTGACGTCCGAAACCGGGAGAGCACTGCGCTCCTATTTTGAATGCAATCAAAACCTTTTACTACTGACTAATTTTGCCCATTTTTCCGTATTTAAAGGTACCTCCACCTATGCAGCGGTTACCATTTTCGGCAAAATCAAAAATGACGCATTCTTTTTCGAACAATGCCGAACATCGGATTTCCAATACAATGGGAGAAATGTCAGTTACTCAGAACTGAGAGAAAATCAGCCCTGGCATTTAGCCCCAGAAGTTAGTCAGGAAATTGCCGGTGAACGACTTGGCGACATTTGTAAAATTTCAGTCGGCGTCACTACCCTGGCTGATCCCTACTATTTATTCTCCATTATTAGTAAAAACGATGATCTGGTTTATGCCAGAAACAAAAACGGGATGGAAGTTTATCTGGAAAAAGCGATTCTCAAACCCATCGTAAAGGGCTCAAAACTTAAAACCTCACAAGACCCGATCACTGAATATATTTTATTCCCCTACAAAACAGATGAATCTGGTAAACAGCGCATTATCCCTCAAGATGAGCTCGAATCTAAATTTCCCGAAACTTTTTCCTATTTTCTTAAAGTAAAACCCGCGCTCGATCGTCGTGATAATGGAAAGCCGAATGCCGTGGCGTGGTATGCATTCGGACGTTCGCAGAGTCTGGATAGTTCTTTTGGCAAGAAGATCATCTTTTCACCAATGAACCTGTCACCTAATTTCGTCCTGCATGAAAACGAGGAAGCGACCGTCTATTCCGGCTATTTTATTAAGTATGACGGCGATTACGAGACTTTGCTTACCCAGTTGAACTCGCAGAGAATGGCGGATTTCATTGCAGTGGCAGGCAGGGATTTTCAGGGTGGCTATAAAGGCTACAACAAGAAAGCGATCGAAAACTTTGTTATAACAAAAGATTAGTTAGCATTCCAGTCACATTCAGCTAAAAATAAGTGAGTTATGGTTTATAAATAAACGAACGTTCATTTATATTTACTCGAAATATTACAGGATAAATTGAGGACGCGGGATATACATAAGGAAAGTTTGATCAGGGAAAAAGCCATTGAGATCATTGTCAATCACGGATTCGACGGGTTGAGTATGCATAAACTCGCTAAATCCGCCGGTGTTTCGGTCGCCACGATCTACATCTATTTCAAAGATCGTGAACAACTTATTCAGCAACTTTACACGGAAGAAAACGCGAAAATGGCCGAAGCTACACTTCTGAATTTTAATCCGGAATCGCATTTTGACGAAGGATTGAAGGTTCAATGGATGAACCGAATGAGGTACTGCCTGAAAAATCCATATAGTATGACGTTCATGGAACAAGTGAAGCATTCACCGCTGGTGGACCGCTCTTCAATTGATCAGCGGTTCCTGCACGCGATGTCCACTTTTGTTCACAAGGCAATCGAACGGAAAGAAATCGTCTCATTACCGGTCGAAATCTACTGGTCCATCGCTTTCGCGCCGCTCTATCAACTCGTGAAATTCCACATTTCGAAGACGAGTATGCCGGGAAGACCGCCATTCATTTTTGATGAAGAGAAGATAAACCAAACACTGGAACTAGTCATTAAAGCCCTCAAACCATAATATCTGATAAAAACCTCAACGAACTGCCATGAATGATATTTACCAGACACATGATCACATCCTTGTTTTCCGGACCAACATCAACCGGAAAAAACATGTCAGAACTATTTCTCCACTTCTCAACGGATGTGACACGATCAAAAAATGGAACGTAGATTTGTCCGATATTGACAATGTTTTGCGGATAGAAGCCACCCATTCCGATTGTGCGCCGGTCATTGAGCTGGTAAAACAAGCGGGATATGCCTGCGAAGAATTAACCGATTAACAAATTATAGCCGCCCACACCGATGTCGGAACAAAAAAAAACCACTTTTACGGGTTATGAAAAGTTTGTCATAGCCCTGCTCGCCACATTACAATTTACGGTAGTATTGGATTTCATGGTACTATCGCCATTAGGCTACATTCTGCTGGATAAGCTTTCCATCAGCACAAGCCAGTTCGGGCTTGTCGTTTCCGCATACGCATTTAGCGCGGGCGCGTCGGGTTTGCTCACCGCCGGTTTCGCGGACAAATTCGACCGGAAAAAATTGTTACTGTTCTTTTACACGGGTTTCGTGATCGGCACCTTTCTTTGCGGGATCGCGCCTACTTACCATTTCCTGCTTCTGGCCCGGATCTTCACCGGCATTTTCGGTGGTGTGATTGGCTCCATCGGCTTTGCGATCATCACCGATCTTTTTCCGATCCAGGTCAGGGGACGCGTCATGGGTTTCGTACAAATGGCTTTTGCAAGCAGTCAGGTTTTAGGTATTCCGATAGGTTTGTATTTGGCGAAAGAATTTTCCTGGCATGCACCGTTTCTGATGATCGTCGGACTAAGTCTGATCGTGGGCGTCCTGATCGTTTTATATCTGAAACCAATCAATGAACACCTCAAACTTCCGTCCCAAGGAAATGCATTTCAACATTTGGGAAAAACCATTGCCCGACGCGACTATCTGCAGGCTTTTGCAGCCACCACTTTGCTGGCAACCGGCGGTTTCATGCTTATGCCTTTTGGAACTGCATTTGGTGTGAATAATCTCGGCATTCAAGAAGCCCAGTTGCCGAGCTTATACATGGTAACCGGCATTTGCATGTTGCTATTCAGTCCGCTCATTGGGAGGGCTTCCGACAAGATCGGAAAGTACCAGGTATTCCTGGCCGGATCAGCAATTACGTGTATCATGACACTCATATATTGCAACCTCAGCGTTACGCCACTCTGGATCATCATCATTCTAAATGTACTGCTTTTCGTAGGTATCACAGGCCGGATGATCTCTGCTTCGGCACTCATGACTGCAGTTCCGGAGCCTCAGGATCGTGGTGCATTCATGGGTATTAATTCTTCCATTCAGCAAATTTCCGGCGGCCTGGCTTCTCTGCTGGCGGGTTTTATTGTTTCGGAAACCAGCTCCGGGTTCATTGAAAACTACCCGCTGCTCGGCGACGTAGTCGTATTCGCTGTGATCGTTACCGCGTTTCTAATGTATCGCATTCACAAATACGTCACCGCGAAACTTGCGGCCGCTCCCGGTACTTCCTCAAATCCAGCTTTTTAAGTTTTTATCGCAAAAAAATTCTTTTAATACTTATTGTTCTTTTAAAAAGTTTAATACATTTACAAAGCAAAAAACTTTTGTAGCTTTCTATTTATAAATATTAGTAATAAAATTATTTTACGTTTATTTACGTACGAAACGTAAGATAAATTCATACTTTTTATACATATAATATTTATAAATGAAAATCATCAGTATTGTCAACAACAAAGGAGGTGTGGGTAAAACCACTTCTGCCCAGAGCATTGCTGCCGGTCTAAGTAAATTTGCCAACGCCCGGGTGTTGGTTATTGACCTGGATGCACAGGCTAGTCTTACAAAAAGTTTCGGCATCACACATGCCGGATTGAAAAAAGACAGCGGTTCGTTCATTACCGGCGAATATGAATTTGACGACATTGTCAAACGTGTTGGCGACATTGATGTGCTGCCGGGATCGGCCGAAATGATACACCGGGAAGACACCATTAAGTCCGCCCCGATCTTTCCTTTCAACCTTAAAATTGCATTGGAAAAAGTAAAAGACAGGTACGATTTTGTGATCATCGACTGCCCCCCGGCGCTCTATGGAAATACAAGATTGGCATTGGTTTCCTGCCATCAGTACTACGTTCCATTGCAGGCGGAGTTTTTGAGTTACGAAGGTTTGCGCAACTTTTTGGTGTATTCAGCAGAGATCAAAAAAATAAGTCCGAGTACCAATCTGGGAGGTGTTTTTGCGACGCGTTACAACCCGAAAATCAGGAAGAAGATCAGCCACGAACTGATCGCCGCGACCCGGGAGCAACTTGGTGAAGTATTTATGGATTCGTACATTCGCGACAACATCGCCTTGTCAGAAGCTCAGGCGAACGGGAAAACGATATTTGAATACGCTCCCGACAGCAACGGTGCCGAAGATTATTATAAGTTAACAAAAGAAATACTGACACGAATTTAATCACTGAATTATGGCAAAGGAAAGGAAATTTGATTTTGCACCCCTACCCCTGGTTACCGACATACAGGAAGAGGCGGCCAAAACCGAAGAGGTAGTCGATGGAGCTCCCACCAAAGTCACGTTTGATTGTGATTACATTTTAATGGAAAACATGAAAGACTATGGTTATTGGGAAGGCCTCACGCAAAAAGACATCATTCTCGAATCCTTAAAGCTGTATTTTCAGGATAAAGAAATCAGGCCGCGTCCGGACAAAATACGAAACCGTACCAAAGTAGGCCGAAAGCCAAAATCTGCTACTGAATAGCACAAAGTCTCCCAAGCGGGAGACTTTTTTGTTGATTTATATTTGATATACTTATTCAATAATCAGCTTTCCCGAAGATTCACTCGCGCCATTTTTAAAACGAAAAAGATAGAGGCCGGTTCCCGCAGTAAGCTTCACCTGTGTTTTTCCTTCAAATGCTTTTTTCAGCATTTGTTGTCCATTTGCATTATAAAAAACAATCGTGGATTCGCCAGGTAAGTGCGTCTCAATGCGAATGTACTCTTTGGCAGGATTAGGCGATACTCGAACGAAATTGTTCTCACTTTTCTCCACCGCCAGAATCGGATCCACTCTTACGTCAGTTATGGCAGCTGCGACGCATCCGTAGCGATCCGTGACTTTCACCTGATATGCTCCTGCATTCGCTTGTTTCGCGTTCTGAATCGATGCTTGCTCTGTTTTTGCAGAGAAATTGAGCGGCCCGGTCCATTCATAAGTTACGCCCCCGTTTGCTTTGAGCTCAATCACCGCACCCTCAAAGTACGGGCCGGTGTTTGTCGCCGTGGCAGCGGGCAATGGAAGTACGGTAATCGAAATCTCAGACGTGGTCGTTTCTCGCCCCTCAACGTTGCAAGATGCAATATATGCAGTAGTCGTAGTCGGCTTGACGGTGAGGCTGGTACCTAACACGCCTGTCGACCAGCTCGTAGTACCGCGACAACCCGACGCTGTCAATACCGTTTCAAAACCAGCACAAATACTATCGGCAGCCGCTTCTACTTTAAATACACCCGGAGATTCGGATTGTAATTTCCATTCCATTGTCCAGGTACGCTGTTCCCGCGCATTATCCCTCCTGCTCATGGCTGTGGAGTCAAAAATGGTTGCTGTTAATGTCCCAAACTCGGGTAGATTTTCTGGTGATAGGGTGATCTCTTTCGGAGCTTTTGAAATCAGCTGCCCGTCCAGTTTCCAATCAACCGATAATGTATTGGGGTCCGGATTGACCAAATGCAGTTTGAAAACCTGCGGCTTGCCGACAACTGTAACCCCCTCCGCATCCGGTTCCACTTTTTCGACCGGATTAACGAAAAATAAGATTTTTTCTGTGGTAGCTTCTTTGCAGACTGCGCAAAACGGCCGAAGAAGAACTTCCATTAAGCATCCGCCGCTCGTGGGTTTATGCCAGGTTTCCGACTCGCCGGAAAATCCGTGTTGATAGATCCCGATATTATCCGAATTTAGCCAGTTTCGCCATTTAATGGTGGACGGGTTGCTATTTTGAGTCATATTTGGCGCTTCCCAGCCATAGCCCGGACCGGCCCAGTATTCATCGTTTAATGCAGAAAAGGTATGCCCGATTTCATGAACACCGATCAAATGCGCCTGATCGTGCAAAGTATGCACCGCAATGGAGCCGCCCGAACCGCCGTAAAATTTCGTATTCACCAACACCACAGCCAGATCATAGCTTGGAAAATTGGATGAAAGCACATTCATCACGACTGAATAATTAACTGTTACCAGCCGATGAATGGACGATCCGAATGTGCCACTGTAAAAAGTATTCTTTTTACCGACCGGCTGATCCGGATATGCATCGGGCGAAGTTCCGGGATTGGTGACGCCACTTTCTTTAGAAGGAGTCGATATGGAGAAAAAGTTAAAATATCCTTTGTAATGATTGTAGGGATCGTAAGAGAGAAAGAAATCAGCAAACTTCTTGGCTTCTGCTCGAAACTTGGGCATTTCCTCCTCTGTGAAACCATCGCCCAGGATTACCACATTTATGCGGTTGTTGATTACCCCGGTTTTGTACAAAGTATCAACCGTAAAAGTTTGTGCGAAACTTTTGCAGATGATCAGAAGGAAGAATAGTGTGGTAAACGCTTTTTTCATTGTTTCAGATTTAGTGTGTAAATTTTCACTTCGCCGCGTTCGGGAGTGATACTGTATATATCAATGCGGTCCATGTAACTCTCTTCCTGGATTCTGAAAGAAAGATTTCCTTCCCGCGCCGTAATTTCCGCTTTTGCAATCGTCCCATCCTGGCTCGCCACTTCCACCGACCGGAAAAGCGGATGTTCGAGTGTGATCCCTATTTCAAAATGGCTCGTGGTGTATCGCGGTACCGCCTTGATCTGATACGGATAATGCACCGGCACCGCCAGGTTTTTCATTCGTCCATTGCCCGAGGTAGCATTCAAAAACTCCACCTTTTCGTTCTTGCCTTCTCCCCCGTCTTTGATTTTAAAATGCAGAAAAAGGATGTGATCCTGCACTTGTGCGCCGTAACCAGGGATTTCTCTCACCTTTAAAACCGATTGAGCCGAACTGCATTGCATAAACCCGAAAGCCGTAAATAAGAGTAAACAATAAGAAAGTTGCCTGGACATATTGTAAGCGGGATGGCCGGGGGTAAATGTACATTTTTGCAAATACAAATCACAGAGACTTTAAAGTTTGACTTATCCACCGTCTGTGATAATTTATTTGCCCTAAATGATAGGAAAGATGCCCGTGTAAATGGTGCAGGATCAAACTCACGTTTTGTCCGGGAAACAAATCCAGGACCTCTTTGGGGTATTCCGATTGAAGCTTTTCCGAAGTAATCTCTTCTAATGTCCCGATAACGGTCTGCAAGGTGAGATCTAGTTCTTCCATTAACTCAATGCCTGAAAAACGCCTTGCCGAAAATTCGGCATCACGGTCGCGAACATACGCAAAGCCGCCCAGCGTGAGTCCGATATATGTTCTGAGATTACCTGCGAGATGCTGCGCCAGGTTACCGCCGGAATTGAGCGTCCCGGGAAGTAACACCCATAGCGATTCCTCCGATGGATACTGAGCGATTTCCGACCGAAGCTTAGCAATGTCGCGCGAAAACAATGCAATGAAGTTTTCTTTGTCCATGTTTTGTAACTAGTATACTATTAATTCCAATTTTCGTAACGTCGGCCAGACCGCATGCGAGTTATTACATTGGCGGAACAATTAAAAGGTCATTTTCTATTTCCCCTAAAAAGGCTCGGCCATTTACAGCAAATGCGAAGTACATAACCATGCAACATCATTGCAAGTAATTGATTTCCAGCACATGTAACCCTGTTGCACGCTGTTTGAGATTATATTTGCACCGATCGCACGCATGTAATTCTGTCGACCTTGGTTTGTCGGCTACCCTGCGAAATACGATTTTATATTAATGATATGAAAGTTCAAACAAAAAATAAATTGCCTCAGGAAGTGGACGATTGTTGCTCACACGAACCGCAAAAGCTTGTCGCTCATTCCCATCAACATAAAAAACAGCACGACCATAGCCACGATGGACATGATCACGACCACGATCACGATGGTCACAGTCACGGTGGCGAGGGAGATAGCGGTATTCTGAAAAGCAGATGGATGCTTTGGCTGAGTCTGGCGATCCTGGCCGGTTTTTTGCTCACGACGTTCATTCTTGAAATAGAGGTTAGCCGTATCGTTGAGATTGCATTAATGGTTACCGCCTATCTGCTTGCGGGAAATAAAACGATCGCAACAGCTTTTAAAAAGGTATTGAGGGGTGATTTTTTCAATGAATTTACATTAATGACAATCGCTACGTTCGGTGCATTTTTTATCGGCGAGTTTAGCGAGGGTGTTGCCGTCATGCTTTTTTATGAAATTGGTGAATTGTTTCAAGATCTCGCAGTAAGCCGCTCCAAACGCTCCATTAAGGCATTGTTGGACATCAGGCCCGAAACGGTAACGGTGATCCGTGACCAGAAAGACATTCAGACAAGCCCGGATTCGGTGCAAACCGGGGAGACCATTTTAGTGAAAGCCGGAGAGAAAGTGGCGCTCGACGGAGTACTTTCATCGGCTTCGGGAATATTCAATACGGCTGCATTAACGGGTGAATCCGTTCCAAGGACCATCAGACAAAATGACCCTGTCCTCGCCGGGATGATCAATACGGAAAAAACGGTGGAGATTGAAGTACGGGCATTGTTCAAAGATTCAAAATTGTCGCGGATTTTGGAAATGGTGCAGGAAGCAACCGCGCGAAAAGCACCTACTCAATTAATGATCAGCCGGTTAGCCAAAATATACACACCGATAGTTTTCTTCCTGGCTGTCCTGATCATTTTCATCCCCCTACTGTTTGTCGCAAATTACGACTTCAATGAATGGCTCTATCGCGGAATGGTTTTCCTTGTAATTGCATGTCCATGCGCACTCACGATTTCCATTCCCCTGGGATATTTTGGAGGAATCGGACTTGCTTCCCGGAATGGTATCCTGGTCAAAGGATCTAATTTTCTGGACGTTATGACCAAGATCGATACCGTTGTTTCTGACAAAACCGGCACGCTCACAAAAGGTGTTTTCAAAGTGCAGACGGTAAAAACCGAGCTGAACGAAGCTGAATTTTTAACCCAGGTTGCATCGCTGGAAAGCTATTCGACGCATCCGGTGGCCAGGGCCGTAGTACAGCATGCAGAGGACCTCGATTTGACAAAACCGCTGGAAGTAGAGGAAATTTCGGGGCATGGATTAAAAGGCATAGTAAATGGAAAGACAGTCCTGGCTGGCAATCTGAAACTTCTGGATAAATATGCGATCAGCTATCCGGAAACCCTATCGTCGATTTTCGAAACGATTGTCGTGGTAGCGATTGAAGGTAAATATGCGGGTTACATTACCATTGCAGACGAAGTGAAGGAAGACGCCGCGCAGGCGGTTTCCGAATTGAAACATCTTGGTATAGAGACTATTATGCTATCAGGAGATAAAAGCGAAGTGGTTTCAAAAGTCGCTGATCTTTTAGGGATCAGTAAAAGTTATGGCAACTTGCTGCCGGAAGATAAAGTCAGCCATGTTCAAAAATTGAAAGATGAGGGAAAACGGATCGCATTTGTTGGCGACGGAGTGAACGATGCGCCGGTGATTGCATTAGCCGACGCAGGCATTGCAATGGGTGGGCTAGGCTCCGATGCGACAATTGAAACCGCCGATATTGTGATTCAAAATGACCAGCCTACCAAGATCGTGTCGGCGATTAAAGCCGGCAGGATCACAAAAACGATCGTGTACCAGAATATCACCCTGGCGATCGGTGTCAAAATTGCAGTCATGATCTTGGGAGCGGGCGGCATTGCGACGTTGTGGGAAGCAGTGTTTGCCGATGTGGGCGTAGCCATGCTCGCGATCCTGAATGCATTCAGGATTCAGGGCAAAAAAATCTAGATTTCCGTTAAATAATTGAAGATACCGCAGAATCACATTCAGAAAATCCGGAACAGTGCTCTACGGACGATCTGAATGTGTTTTTTACGCTTACTGCTAGCCAAAAAACTCCGGCTTGTCAATCCTGGTACATGAACTTCACAACCATGCAGATCAGGAAGAGGACAATGACGAGCAAAAGTAAATTTCCGAAGGTAGTAACCAACCATACCATCCCGTCACCTGTCAGGAACATAGCCAGTTCACAAAGTGCTGAAACCATGGCTAAACGATTGGATTTGATGAAATACCTGCGATTTTCTCCAGTGCCATCGTCACCCGCTCGATCCGGTCGACGTTTCCGCGGCTCGTGTCTGAGACCGCCTGAGCGACAGAGGTAAGGTAATCACTACCAAGTTTGGTGTTAAAAAAGGGGTCATGCGACGCCAGGATTCCGCGCCAGTTTTTCCCTACAAGTTTCCGCGAACGGATGAAACGGACCAAAAGACGTTCCTTAATTGACAGGCCGCCGAACTCAGTCACTCTCGCATGTAGCTCTTCCATGGGATTTGAGTTTGTGTGTGTAATTTTTGTAATTTGCGTAAAGCACTATAAGTATATACAAAAGTATATTTTAACAACAACAAAGTCAAGTATTTTAACAACAAAATTATATTAGATGTCAATCACTGGCCAAAGAATTAAGAGGTACCGCGAACTAGCTGGTATGAATCAGGATGAGCTGGCGGCCCTGATGGGCAAGTCCGGGAAGACTATTGTATCGCACTGGGAAAATGGAAAAGTCGATCCATCCCTTGCGCAGGTGCGTAAAATGGCCGAAATTTTTAATACGACGGTAGCTCAGCTCGTGGGCGAAGCGCCAATACTGGAAGAACCACGCGAAAATTATGTGATGGTTAGAAAAGACGATCTGATCGGCTTACAGTGGAAAGCGCTGGAAATGGAAGAAGAAAGGGTACGCAACTTGAAAGAACAACTGGAAAAGGCGCTGAACCCCTACGAAGAACCGAAAAAGCTATCTCAGGCCGACATTCCGCTGAAACAGATTCCGGAATCCAGCAGCGCAGGTGAAACTGATGAAGATCAGTAAAATCCAAAGCTTATCATAACCCCATTCAGCAGCCATATACCCGCCCAGTACCGGTCCGATAATCTGTGCGACCGACTGGGCAACCGAGTATGCCGCTGAATACTTTCCCCGGTTTCGCTCACTCGCGCGGTTTATCACAAAGGTGCTTAAATACGGTATCGCCAGCATTTCGCCGATGGTAAACAGCAGTACGGCCGCAGCTGCCAGTAAAATTGGAAAACCCACCGGGACCACCAGCGCCATAAATGCCAGCCCGCAAAATAAGACCCCGGCCGTAATGTAAAAGGAATCGGGACGCCGGTTCGCCAGCTTCTGGATCAAAACCATTTCAAAGACAGCGATCACGAGCCCATTCATCCCAAGCAAGATCCCGATCATCGACTCACCGATGTGCATTTCTTCTTTCCAATAAACCGGCGCCAGCCTGAAAAGAAGCACAAAACACACCATATATAAGGTTGTCATAATTAAAAACCGGACGAAAAACCGATCTTTCCACGGTGAGATCCCCGGAATTTCTTCCTCCATATTCATCGTAATCTGCCGGATCATCCTTCCTTTTGATAGCAGCGCAGCAATCAGAATTCCTGCCAATGCGTAAATCACACCATCCACCCAAAACAGCAAATGGTAATTGATCGCCGCCAGGAGCCCTCCCACCGAAGTTCCGAAACCGAATCCGATATTAGTGGCCAAACGGTTAAGTGCATACGAACGTGTCAGATTCTCCGGCGACGAGTACGCGGCAATGGCAGTACTGTTCGCTGGTTTAAAGGCTTCCACGAAAAAACTAAGTAAAACGATCAGCACGCACAGGCCCGTAAAATTCGCAACAAGCCCGAAAAGCACAAAAAACACCCCGCTCAGGATCAAACTAATGATCTGGACGGGACGAAATCCCCAAATGTCGGTGAGATAACCTCCCGCCATTGCGCCTAATACTGAGCCTACCCCAAAAAGTGTGATGATCAATCCGGCGTCGGTGATGCTTCTGTGGAGGTTTTGGGTCATGTACATGCTCATAAACGGCACGGCCATATATCCACAACGGTTCACAAGCACGACGATGCTCAATAACCAGGTTTCACGACTTAAACCACTGAAAGAAATGCGGTAACTGTCAATTATTTTGTTGATCATAATGGTAATGCAAGCTCACGCAAAGCTCATAACAAATCTTTAATGATGTGTATGCTTTCTTCAAGTTCTTCCAGGTTCGACGATGCAAAACCCAATCGTATTGCATTGTGACGCGGGCTCCCGGGATATGCATTGGAGCCTTCGGAGAAATACAAATCCTTCTTTAATGCCTTGCCAGCCAATTCTTTCAGATTGATTTCCGGGTCAAACTTTGCCCAGACAGCCATTCCACCGTCCGGTATCTGAAAGCTCACGCGATCACCCAGTTTTGTTTTGAGCAGATCACAAAAAAAGTCCCTGCGCTGTTTATAAACCCGCACCGATTTCCGGAGATGCCTTTGGATCACACCGGTTTGGATCAATTCCGCCATTGCGTTTTCCAGCATTTGATCACCCTGACGATCAATAATGCGCCGCAGCCGCGCCAGTTGCGCAATCACATCTTCCGGTCCGACGAGGTATCCAACCCGAAATGCAGGTGAGATCGTTTTGGTAAATGAACCGCAGTACATCACCATTCCCGCTTTGTCCGCACCGGCCAAAGGCAGCAAAGGTTTGCTCAGATAATGAAAGTCGTAATCATAATCATCTTCAAAAATAATGAAACCATACTTGTCCGAAAGCTTGATCAATTTAATGCGACGGTCGGCCCTTAATGCAACGGTGGTCGGATAATGGTGATGCGATGTGACATATAGTAACCGGATCGACTGCTTTTTACAAACCTCCTCGAGCGCATCCACATCAAGCCCGAATTCATCCACAGGCAACTCAATCACGTTCGCACCTGCCTGGACGAAATTCATATTCGCTCCGAACCATCCCGGGGAATCTACCACCACAAAATCTCCACGACGCAGCAAACCCGTACTCACCAGGTGGATTCCCATAATTACGCCCCTCGTAATCAAGATGTTATCAGCTGATACTTTCAATCCTCTGGTTTCATTGAGGTAAACAGACAATTCCTGCCGGAGCCAGGACGAACCTTTTGTATCGCCATAACCCAAACGCATATAGGGATTACCGTTCAAAAGCTGGCTTCGGTAGGCGCGCGACAATTCTTCCAATGGCGCCAATCGGGGATCCGGAAAACCATCGTCCAAATGCAGCCTGGTATCCGATTTCAAGACAGGTCTGTTCAGGTAAGGCGGTGTTTCAAACTTGAAACCTGCTTTTTTGAGAGAGTTCGAAGACTTTTCCGGTGTTTCTTCCTTTGACGTTACCTGAATTTCCGGAAGATTTTTAGCTACAAAAGTTCCGTTTCCTGTATGACTTTCCAGCCAGCCCTGCGCCAATAGCTCGTCGTAAGCCTGGACAACCGTGCGTCTGTGGATTTTCAACATGCCCGCCAGCTGCCTGGTACTCAACAAGCGGTAACCAGGCTGCAATGTGCCGTTTCGGATCAGCCCCATGAGTTGATTTGCCAATTGCAGGTAAACCGGCAGGCGTTCCGATTTTTCAATCGCTAATAATGTAGAAAGGATGTTCACCGAATTGGACTACCAAAATTTTAAATATTGGATCATAACAAGCATCCAATTTGCATTTAATTTTGTGTAAAACAAAAACACCATGCAAAATCACCCTCCGCACCTCGTCCCAAGCCGGCTCCCTAAAAGAGCGCATTACGATCATGAAACCATTTGTTCGATCCTTGAAGAAGCACTTTTCTGCACGATCAGCTATGTTTCCGACCATCGCCCGTTTTCCATTCCGACCGCATTTGTAAGGTACGAAGACAAGATTTACATTCACGGATCGGTGGGAAGCCACTTTATCAGAGAAATTGAGAAAGGGATTCCCGTTTGCATTTCCATTATGCTTACAGATGCGCTGGTCGTGGCGAAGTCTGCATTCAGTCACTCGGTGAATTATCGCTCCGTTACGATTTTTTCCCAAGCCGAAAAGATTGAGGATTTTGAAACGAAAAAGGCCGCATTTGAATGGCTGACTGACAAAATTGTACCCGGCAGCTGGGAATATTTACGGCCCATGAAAGACAGTGAGGTCAGGAAAACCACGGCGCTGGCATTTGCATTTGACGAAGCTTCTGCGAAAACCCGCGATGGAATGCCGAACGACGAGGAAGAAGATCTTGCATTGCCGATCTGGTCGGGCATTATCCCCATACCAAGTACAAAGCTTGCGCCGATCCCGGATGAATCCAGTAAAAATCTTCCCCTTCCGCAACATTTAATATAGCCGTGCAACCTTGGCGTTAAATCCGGCATCTTTCGGTCAAATTAAGATGCCAGATTTAATATAAAACATTGCACTCCATGACAGGAAAGGAACTATTTGACCGCTACCAACTGGCTGCACTTGCAAAGGGACTTGGCTCCCAGGAGTTCCATTACGGAAACATTTTATATCAGGCACTTCGGCTTGAAGGCGAAGAAAAAGTTTTTCAGTTATTGGAAATGGCTGAAAATACAGGGAAACGCGTCGCATTAGGCTATTCCGCATTTTCGCATGACAGCCGCATGGATCCCGACATGGCCGTTTTGATTTAACGGTTTACCTATAAAGGTAAATGGCCATTCTGGTATCAATAACAGCTTTCGCTGCCTTTATCCACTCCGGCAAATTATTGGCCGACCATTTTCTTTTCTTTGTCAGCAAGACCTGTTTCCTTTGAGGGTAAACCGGTTACCTGACGAATAGCATGGAATTTTTGATTGTCCTGGCCTTTTTCGGTTATATCTTCTACTTAAGAAATTACGCTGACTTGCGAACGGCCTCTGAAAAAGAAGAAGCCGCATTGGCCGATGGCATCGCATTATACAATAGTAACAAACTAGATGAAGCACTCGCCTACTTCAATCGTCGCATTGCGGAAAAACCAAAGCTTCCCATTGCATATCTCTATCGCGCGCTGATTTTTAAAGCCAATGGACATCAGGAGGAGTCAGAACGAGATCTGAAAACAGCAGTTAGCTTAGATGATGCTGTTTATCGGATCCAGCTTGAAGTAGGAAAAATGTATTTGGAAAAGGGTGATTTCGGAAATGCGCTGATTGCATTTAATAAGGTTGAGAACCTTGCAGATACATTAAACCCGGAAGTTTATCACCTGCGTGGCCACACGTACTTGAAGCTCAACCAACCCGACGCCGCGCAGCAGGATTTTAATCTTGGAAAAGATATCCGCGCAGCTGGACAACCAGAAACGGCTTTTCAATCAACATCGAAAAGTGAGTTCGTTGACCGTAAGTTTATCGCCAGCTTTTTGATGGTCATTTTTACGAGTGCGATGGTCGTTTCTGTGATACATCATGCTAAAAGTGTGCATATCCCGTATCTGGTGGCCGTTTTCTCGGCGATCATCATTGGTTTCGCCGAGCCTCAAAAGGGTTGGTTTCTCGCAATCGCCCAATGTGTTTTAATTTTTGCCGGCTACATGTCGTTTGTTGAAACACCCGGGAACAAAGGTCAACAGGAACTGGAAAACTTTGGTTTATACGGTTCCATGATCCTCACATTTGCCGCCAGCTTTTTGGGAGCTTTTTTAAAGCGTGCCCTCAATATGAAATGAAAAAGCGAATCGGCCCTGCTTTCCTGATTTTCTTGCTGGCGCATCTTCTTACGGCTGCTATCTATCAGCAAAACGAGTCAAAAGTCGTGTCCGAGACCATCAGCCGGTTCAAATCCGATTCTAAAAATCTGTCGGCCAGTCTTGATATCCTCGACCATGCGTTGAGCGGGATCGATAATGCGGACGAGAAATCGATCCTCCATGCGAAGATTGCAATGGCAGACAGTCGTTTGGCCTACAAGAAATTGGAATACTTTATGGAGTATTTCTTTACCACTTCTTCCCGCATTTACAACCGCGCGCCGAAAAACGAGGTAGAAGAACCGTTTTTAGAATGGCAGGCACCCGCAGGATTTCAATATATTGAACAAATGCTTTTTGATACACTTCCTGAGGATCACAGGAAGGATTTTCGGGATCAGGTCCGGCTTCTGAAACTGTCTTCTGAAGACTTACCGTCACTGTTATACCGGTTTTCGGGCACAGAAGGCCAGATCCTCGAAAGCATCCGTTTGCAGCTCATCAGGATCATCACGCTCGGAGTCACAGGTTTTGACGCTCCATCACTTAAAACAGGTATCCGCGAATCGAAAGTCGCGCTCGAAACGATGCAGCCTACGCTGCTTTTTTATTCCAAAAACAAAAACAGGACAACGGACAGCGTGGCGTATTTTCTTGAAAAATCCATTCATTATCTTAGTCTAAACACTGATTTTGATACATTTAACAGAATGGAATTTCTGACTGAACATGCATTACCGTTACAGAAACATCTGGGAATCCTAATCAGAAGTTTAAACCTGGAAGTCAATAAAAGTAAGATCCTGAATTACAATGCCGAACATCTCTTTTCGCGCGACGCTATCCATATCCATGCAGTAACCGGTCGTAAAAGTGCGGTATCAAAAGACGAGATACGGCTGGGTAAACGGTTGTTTTTCGAGAAACGACTTTCTGGAAATGGAAAACGAAACTGTGCGTCGTGCCATAATCCGGATACTTATTTTTCGGACAGTCTTGTGCGGAGCAAGGGATTCAGGCCAAATACCGTGGTGCGGCGCAATGCTCCTTCCTTGTTGTACGCGGGTTTGCAGCATAACCAATTTTGGGATGGCCGGGCAAAAAACCTGGAAACTCAGATTGGGCAGGTACTGAAAGATCCGGAAGAAATGCATGGAAATATGCCTTCTATTCTTAAAAAATTAAATGCAGATAAAAATTACTCCGCTGCATTTCAAATGGCCTTTGGTAAGAAAAAGTCTGGTAAGATTGTAGAAAAGGACATTTACCGCGCCATCGCATCCTACATTGCTACGCTCAATCCCCATAATTCCCCGTTTGACGAATATATGGCGGGTAATAAAAAAGCATTGACGGAAAATCAAGTCGCCGGTTTCAATCTTTTTATGGGGAAAGCGCAATGCGGAACCTGTCATTTTGCGCCCGTTTTTAATGGCCTGGTCCCGCCCGCATATCTGCTCACTGAATTTGAAGTTTTGGGCACTCCCGGAAATGACGATTTGAAAAAGCCCATCACGGATTTAGATAGAGGTCGGTTTGCATTGTATCCCGTTTCATTCTATGAGAATGCTTTTAAAACGCCGACCGTCAGAAATTCGTCGGCGACTGCACCGTATATGCACAATGGCGCATTCAAAACGCTGGAAAACGTCATTGAATTTTATAATGTCGGCGGCGGCGAAGGAATTGGAATGGATGTCAAAAATCAGACACTTTCCTCCGCGCATCTCAATCTTACCGATACTGAAAAAATAAACCTGGTTGCCTTTCTCGAAGCTTTGACGGATGACATCAGTAAATTAAAATAATTGTGTATCAACCAATTATGCTTTAAACAGTTGAATATGAAATCACTTTTACAATTCAGTTCTTTCAAAATGGTGTGCAGTTATACATTGCTCATTTCATGTATTTTGAACAGCTTTACTGCATTCAGCATTCCTTCTCTGATACGTGGCCCCTATTTGCAATCGGCCACATCGGTAAGCATTGTGATTCGCTGGCGGACCGACGAAGCTTCGAATAGTCAGGTAAAGTTTGGCAGTTCAGCCGCAAACCTCAACAAAGTTGTCGACGACGTCACGCCGGTTACTGAGCATGAAGTCAAATTGACCGGGCTAAATCCAAAAACCAGGTATTACTATTCCATTGGAAGCAGCAGTACGGTTTTGCAGGGTAACAGTGAAAATTACTTCGAAACTCCACCCCTGCCCGGAGCAATCGGCAAATACCGGATCGGCGTGATCGGTGATTGCGGAAATAACTCTGTTAATCAGTTAAATGTCCGGGATCAGGTAGGAAATTATCTCGGCGCTAACTATATGAATGCGTGGATCTTATTGGGTGATAATGCATACTCGTTCGGCACAGATCCGGAATATCAGTCGAATTTTTTTAACGTATATAAAGATGGTTTTCTTAAAAAAAGCCCATTATATCCTGCGCCGGGTAACCACGATTATGCAGACAATTCAGATCATCAAAATGATCACAACATTCCTTATTATGATGTTTTTACGATACCAAAACAAGGAGAAGCCGGTGGCGTTGCGTCGGGTACAGAGGCTTATTATTCATTCGATTATGGAAATATTCACTTTCTATCTCTGGATTCGTACGGTAAAGAAGATAATGCGACCCGCCTCTATGATACTCTCGGAAAGCAGGTTACATGGATAAAACAGGACCTCGCAGCCAATGCAAATAAAGACTGGATCGTCGCATACTGGCACCATCCGCCTTATTCGAAAGGTTCTCATGACTCTGACACAGAATCTTCCATGCTCAAAATCAGGACCGATTTCATTCGGATTTTAGAACGTAATGGTGTGGATCTCATCTTGTGCGGGCACAGCCATGACTACGAGCGGTCGAAATTAATGCAGGGACATTACGGTTTGGAGAATTCCCTGGATCCCTCTGTGCATAATTTGAGCAGTTCGAGTGGTATGTATGACGGCTCGCTCAATTCCTGTCCCTACGAAAAAAAGTCAGCCAAAAACAGAGGAACCGTGTATGTGGTCTCTGGCTCGGCTGGCCAGCTTGGCGGAATGAAGGCCAACTATCCGCATGATGCGCTGCCATTTTCCAATGCGACACACGGCGGTGGAATGGTGCTGGAAGTGGAGGGTAACCGGCTCGACGCGAAATGGATCGGGGCCGATGGTGTGATCCGGGACAAGTTTACATTAGAAAAAGACGTAAGCCGAAAGACAAACATTGATCTGACCTCAGGAAACAGCGTAACCCTAAATTCGTCGTTTATAGGAACTTATAAGTGGAATATGGGTGCTACGTCCAGGTCCATTGTGGTTTCGCCCACCGTTGATACCGACTACATTGTTAAAGACAATTTCGAATGCCTGAGCGACACATTCCACGTCAAAGTCAGCCCGGTGTTGCCTGTCAAGCTGATTTCATTCGACGGCGTGGCGGATGATGCCAATCAGGTGACGTTGAAATGGGTGACCAGTTTCGAGCAAAATGCTTCGCAGTTCGTCATTGAACGTTCAACCGACAGCATCACGTTTGTTGAGATTTCGAAAATACCGGCGCAGGGAAATTCTCAGGGAACTAGTTCTTACGCGGCGATCGACAGTACCGCAGGCAATCAGCATTCTGAGAAATATTACTATCGACTCAAACAAATCGATCAGGATGGGACGTACATCTACTCCAAGATGATCGTGGTAAAACTCCATTCACTTTCTGCAAACTTCGATTTAAGCCTCGTTCCTAATCCATCGGGAGGCAGCGAGGTCACGCTAAAATTAACCCGAGGGAGTATGTTTGACGGTAAAGTAACCGTGTACAATTTAACTGGCAACCAGGTATTTGAAAAAGAACTAACGTTCTCAAACACTCGGAAAATCACTTTCCCAAGAAGGTTACAAGCTGGCATTTACCTTTTCCGGTTCACCTCCGGTGGGAATGTTTTGACGAAGAAAGTGGTGGTTCAGTGAGTTTTCGAATCCCAGCTTAAAATGATAAACAGTGCAATCAACGGGACTGGCTTGGTTTTTTAGTTCGATCAGATAAATCAAACTAAAAAACCATGTCTTTGGAAAACGAAAAACGAAAGGAATTGGAGGAGAAAATTCTCTCTAAACGTCAGCAAATTGAGTTTGAGCGGAATAGTGTGGAGGCTGATCAGATGCTGTCAGATGACAACCGGGAAAACCCTGATGTAAAGGAAGAAATGATCAATGCAGGCCAATCGCCGGAAAGCGATCTGGACGCCACGGACCTGAAATCACTAAAAAGTTTGGAGCAGGATTTAGAAGATCTGATCCAAGAGCTGGATGATCTTAAACGAGGCTAAACTGCTTTAACTTCTTGTTCCAGCACTTCTTTCGTTTTAGTCAATTCGCTGACTACCTCACTCCATTTGTCTGAATTTGTGCCAAATGGATCATAGTCGACAGGAAGTTGCCCAACTACATTAAATAGATCGTTTGACTTTTCCCTGATTGTCGACACAAGCCCGGCGACGTGAAAAATGTTCAGTATTTTGTGTGCATTCGTGATCGTGTAATCCTGCGTCGTGCAGAAAACCAGTGATCCGTCATTATAGTGGCATTCAATATTTCTCATGGCTTAATATGTGATTCATGATCGGTTATTACAAAATATCATACCAACAGACTACCTTATAATGCATGTACTGGCACTGAAACTTCCACACTGGTGGAGTCTGATTCCTTTCCGGTCGTTTTACCAATCCCGAAATCGCCGCGATTCACTTTAAATGTCCCCTGAAACAACGATTTGCCCTCAGATTCTTTGAATAAAAAAGGGATTGAAACCGGCTTCCTGATGCCGTGCATTTCCAGTTCTCCATTTACCACATATCCGGAATCCAGTTTTGAGACATTCGTGGAAACGAACCGGATTACCGGAAACTGTGCCGCATCAAACCATTTTTCGCTTTTTGCGTGCTTATTTTTTAACTCGATTCCGGTGTTAATGGAATTCACATCGACCGAAACATCAAATTTTGCATTCAATGGATTTTCCGGATCAAACTGAATGTCTCCACTGAGCTTTTCAAAGGTTCCATGCGCATATTTGCCATCGAACCGGATGATGTAACCGTCCGCGATCTTCCAGGTTTTTATTACTAAAATTGTGAAAGAAAAGGCTATCGTAGAAAGAATAAGAAGCAGATTCCTTTTCATGACGCTTGTCTTATGAGGTTTGGCTTGAATGCATAACTGCCAATCTGCGACGGACTGACGCCGGTAAATTTTTTGAATGCTACGGAAAAATGCTGTGAATGCTCATAACCCAAAATATTGGCAACCGCCTCGACCGACATGTTGCAATCTTTCAGCAGTTTCGCCGCATATTCCATCCGCAATTTCCTCACATATCCGAAAACCGTTTCTCCAAATAGTGTTTTAAATCCTTTCTTGACCTTAAACTCATTTAAAAGGCAAACACGGCTTAATTCGCTCAGCGACAGATCGGACAGAAAGTGAACTTCCAAATGCTTTTTTAAAGCATACAGTTTTTCCGCTTCATCGGGTTTGACCGAATCACTTGCCGGACCCGGAGATTTGAATTGTTCGATCTGCAAAGCAAGAAGTTCCAGAGTTTTAGACTGGATCATGAGGTTACGCATTGGCCCCGAGTAGGTGCAAACGCGCATTTCATCGATCAGTCGCAGCATGTGAGGGGTCATATCCAACGTGCCTTCCGTTCCGGAAAACGGACGATTATGGTACAAATTCTCATGGATCTTTTCGCTCCACGGATCGTCACAGCCTAGGGCTCCGCTAAAAAAGTTCTTTTCAAGGCTGATGTGGAACATTTCCAGCGAGGATTTGGAAGCTACCTTATTGATATTTCCCCCGTCCGGTGCGTACACCAGGTTATGTTTCCGGGGACGCATATTAAGTTCTCGTTTAATGCCAACAAATTGAGTGTCAAGCTTTCCAGAAAGGTGAAAATTGATATTGACCGTATCGGATGGCGAGCTATCATGTAATTCAATCGCTTCCTCCGTCTGCCAGCACAGGTTCATAAGGTGCATGTGAGGAAATAATGCATTCCTGAACCGGATACTCCCGGCTTTGGGATGGTACCTGCTGGTAAACTGGGGGCACGCGTCGGCAGGTTTGCCCGTACTGACCGACTTGGGATCGGGGATGTGGCTGAACTCGAATACGTCCGTTGAATTGATAATCATGGCTGGCTAATGGTTAATTTTCTATTCTTAAAAGCTCTAAAATAATGGTTTTCGCAGCAGTTAGTTGACAGAAGTTACTTAACGGAAATCACACGCTGAAAGAGGTTGCCGAATAATCCCTCCTGCGTAGAATTTTATCCTTTTTGCGTACGCGCCGATTCGCGATCCGAACACAACTTTGCAGGCAAAAAATGGATAAGCTATGATTCTTAAAATTTTGAAATGGACCGGAATTGTTCTCGGTGCGATTGTCTTCATTCTTGTAACGGCATACATCAACGTCAGCATCAATGTGAATGGCCGCATGAATAAAACGTACACTTTTAGTGAAGAGGCTATAGAGATTCCGTCAGATAGTCTGACTCTTGCCCGCGGAAAACATCTGATCGCCATTAAGGGTTGTCAGGATTGTCATGGGACTGATTTGGGTGGAAAAATCATGAACGACGATGGAGCCGTAGGCAGGCTTGTTGCCAGTAATCTTACAAAAGGTTCCGGTGGTTTGCCCGCAGATTACAGTGACTCGGATTGGCTCATGGCGCTTCGGCACGGTGTAAATAAACAAGGTAAGCCACTGATTTTCATGCCGTCACATGAAACCACCCTTCTTTCTCAGGAAGATATGTCTGCACTCATTGCCTATTGCGGACGCGTTCCGGATGTGGACCGCGTGATGCCGAAGATTGATTTGGGGCCGGTTGCATTGGTGATGAGTTATCTGGATAAAACGCCATTATTATCTGTTGAAAAAATCGATCATAACAAGCCGATGGTCGCACAGGTAGATTCAAATGAAGGAATAGAACAGGGAAAATATTTGTCCATTTCCTGTTCAGGCTGCCACAGAAGTAATATGAAAGGTGGCGAGCCCCTGGCCCTGGGATTTCCTCCCGTGCCTGACATTAGCCGATCCGGACATGTCGGTAAATGGTCACAAGATCAATTCATTACAACTTTGACAACCGGTACTACTCCGGAAGGCCACATTCTCAAAAATGAAGATATGCCCTGGAAAATGACTGCGCAGTATACCCAAACAGAGCTCGCGTCACTTTATCAATATCTCCAGTCCATTGACTAAAAGCATAACTGCCTGGATTTGAAAGTCCGGGCAGTTATGAATATCAGTTGTTTCCGATTGCGATCGGTTTATCGTTTCGCGACCATTCACTCCACGACCCTACATACAAACCCGCCCCATCAAAACCAGCCTCTGAAAGTGCAAGTAACGTGTGACAAGCCGTGACCCCGGAACCGCAATGCACAATCACATTTTCAATCTTCCGGTCTGCAATGGCCGACTTATACATTTCCCTCAACGCTTCCACGGATTTGAACTCTCCGCTTTCATCCAAATTGGATGTATAGGCAATATTGACCGCGCCTGGAATGTGTCCGGCTACCAGATCAATCGGTTCGCTTTCACCGATATACCGGTAATGCTCCCGCACATCGATGACCATAAAATCCGGATCCGTAGAAATCTCAGAGATATGGTTCATGTCTACGGTTGGCAATTTCCATTCCGTTAACGGATAATTGGTTTCTGCGGGAGATCCGGGAATTTCCTGTGTAATCGGAAAATCAGCGGCTTTTAATGCATCCAAACCGCCACTCAGCACATACACGTTTTCATGCCCGGCTGCTTTGAGCATCCACCAGAATCGCGCGGCTGCATTTGCTCCTTTTTTATCGTCATAAACGACAACGGTCGAGCTTGGTGCAATGCCCAGTTTTCCAAGAAATGCGCTAAATGCGCCAGGCTCAGGCAACGGGTGTCTGCCGCCATTGGCCGCATTTTCGCCTTTTTCAGAAAGGTCCGTTTCGAGGTCTGCGAAAAGTGCATGTTCAAGATGCGCAGCTTTATACCTCTCAAAAGCATCTGCGCCACCCCTCGCATCGACGAAGATCACCTGCTCCTGGCTTGAAATGTCTTTTAGTTTTTGTGTGGTAATAATGTTCATAATGAATGGATAGCGATTGAATTTCATAAAGAAAGTGACTTTTACGGACAATTTGCGTCTAAAATATATCCATATCAAACTCAAATTGGGTATGCCCCTTCTCCGCAACTGTTCACACGCATTGGTATCGTTAAGTAAAATTGAAAAATACCTACTTAAACCCGAATCATCCCGAAGGCCAGTCCAAAGCAAGATTTTTATTAAATTTGGGTATTCTGTCAGAAATAGTATTTCTCTTCAAACCGCCCTAATAAAAGTGGCTTGCGAAGGTAAAGTAGTGAAGCAAGAATACCGACCACCTTTCGGAACACGTGTTACGATGATCGGGAAATGCGAATCACCCGACAAACGAAATCCAAAGGTTCTAATCGGTTGGTTTTTTGATATGAACGATGACCAGAATATTCCCCGATTGATCACTGTAATTCCTTGATAAAGTATGATTAGCGAATTGGACAAAGTGGTGCTCACTGAAAATATTTACAACTACGAGTTAAAAGTTGGGGATGTAGGAGCAATTGTGATGATTCACGGAGAAGATTTGGGATATGAAGTCGAGTTTATAGCGCTGGATGGCGACACGATCGCGGTGGAAACGTTAAACGCAAATCAAATACGCGCGATAAGGAAAGGATAAATAGCGCACGTTCGAAAGGTTCAACCTGTTATTTCTTAATTACTAGTTTATTAATGCTCCACTCTGAATTTCTTCCTGCGGATCTGGACCAGCTTCCGGCATTGCAACCCCCGACCTGGGGCGACCTTGTTCCCCGGTTTGCGTATTTTATTGAATCTGAATATTGCCGCCCCATTAAAATTTCTGAAAATGGCCAGGTGGTCGCGATTGGGACAAGCATCTATCATCAGGATACTGTTTGGCTTGCCTGCATTGTGGTTCATCCCGATCACCGCAACAAAGGTTTGGGGTTAACAATGACCAAGTCATTAATTCAGGACATCGATCAGGAACGGTATCAAACCATTTATCTCGATGCGACTGACTTCGGATACCCTGTTTACTTGAAATTGAATTTCGGGGTGGAAATGGCGTATGGGCATTTTTCTAGAAAGGAGCCTCTTTCTTCTTCTTCTTCATTATCAGAAAAAATTCTTCCATTTTCAGAGGAGTATAAAAATCAGATCTTCGAACTCGACCGGCAGGTTTCGGGCGAAGATCGCCGCGGCGTACTATCCGATTTTATAGGATCGGCATACTTGTATATGGAAGAATCACGCGTACTGGGATACTATATTCCGGATTGGGGCGATGGGCCTGTCCTGGCAATCGACGATGTTGCCGGGATTGAGTTGTTGCGAATGCACATTCAGCGAGCTGGTACCGCCATTTTACCGATCGATAATAAATCGGCCATTCAATTTCTTGAAGCGAATGGATTTCAACAACTCCGGTTTTCCCGTAGAATGGTTTTAGGTAAAAAACGGGATTGGAAAGCAGATAAAATTTTCAACCGGATTAGTGGGCAATTAGGTTAATCACCTCAGATTCAAGTCACTGATTTTCGAAAACTCGGTGTGAGGGGCCATTTCCCGGATAATGCCTTTTTTATCAACCAATATAAAAAATGGCGTTTCACTAATTTTATAGCGGTGATTAAAACCATATGAATCGGGCACCGGAACGAAGCCGCAATTCCGTTTTGGAATCGCTTCTAAGCATTCTTCCGACGTATTCAGTGTGGTCCCGAGCGAGACAATTTCAATTCCCTTTCTTTTATTTTCATCAATAAAATTGGAAATCACTTTGGTACTGGCCAGCGTGTAAAGTGGTTTTTCATATTTAACCCAAAATCCGAGCAGAATATATTTTCCCCGCAACTTTTCCGAATTGTATTCCTTTCCGTCCAAACCCTTCATAATGAATGGAGGCAGCGGTTCCCCTATCTCGGGCATTAAATCGGAATTCTGCATCACCGCCCCATTTTCCTGAATCTGCAACTGACTTCTTTTAATCAATTCGAATGATGACGGTTTCCCGTATTTGTCAAAAATAGGCTGCGTTTTATACACCCCCGGATTTCGCCTAAGCAACTCATCATAAGCTTCGTAACTGATTTTCTTGCCGGTCGAATGGTTGATAATGACGGTTTCACGGTTCATTACAAACTGCTGACTTACTTTTCCATTGTACCGGGTTACTTTGGGTTCGGGTGGCTGACCGTTTGAAATGTAAAAGGAAAGAGTAAAAATGAGAAAAGTAAAAATCTCAGTTTTATTGAAATTCATGTGGAACGGTTTTATTAAGATTTTGATTGTATTAGTATCAAAAGTTTGATATTTTGCATCACAAATTCTGACTCGCGGCGTTGATATAACTGTGGAGCTTGTCAAAATATTTTAACAAAAATAAAAAATTGAATCAAGGATATGTTTGAGCGGATTCGTGAGAAGTTGGAGATTTTAGCAGACGCCGCCAAATACGACGTATCTTGCTCATCCAGTGGAAGTAATCGAAAAAATGAAAACAAGGGCCTGGGCGATGCCTATGGAACCGGAATTTGTCACTCGTACACAGAAGACGGCAGGTGCGTTTCTCTTCTGAAGATTTTGCTGACCAACCACTGCATTTTCGATTGTGCCTTTTGTGTGTCCCGTCGGAGTAATGACATTAAACGGGCTGCATTCACGGTAGAAGAAGTCGTTGAGTTAACTATGAATTTTTATCGCAGAAATTACATTGAAGGGCTTTTTCTAAGTTCCGGCATATTCAAAAACGCCGACTACACGATGGAAAGGCTTGTCAGGATTGTAAAAAAACTGCGGAATGAGGAGCGATTCAATGGATATATCCACCTGAAAACGATTCCCGGCGCCAGTGAAGAATTGCTGAAAGAAGCCGGAATGTACGCGGACAGAATGAGTATCAATCTCGAAATGCCGACTGAAACCGGATTGAAATTATTGGCCCCTGAAAAATCACATGAAGAAGTTAAGAAACCTCTGAATTACATTCAAAAGAATATAAATCAATTTTCGGACGAAAAAGCATTGATTAAGAGTGTCCCGAAATTCGTCCCGGCCGGGCAGAGTACTCAGATTGTGATTGGGGCCACACCCGATACCGACAAGGAAATCATGGATACGGCCAATGCATTCTACAAAAATTTCTCACTGAAACGGGTTTATTATTCGGGCTATATTCCAATTAGTAATGATAACAGGTTACCCGTGATCGGCACGCAGCCGCCATTGATCCGCGAAAACCGGTTGTACCAGGCCGACTGGCTGATGCGGTTTTATGGTTTTAATGTCCAGGAAATTTTAAATGATGCACACCCGAATCTCGAAGCGGATGTGGACCCTAAATTGAGCTGGGCATTGAGAAATCTGGACCGTTTTCCAGTGGACGTCAATACCGCAGACTATCATATGATTCTGCGTGTTCCGGGAATCGGCGTGGCCTCCGCATTAAAAATCGTTCAGGCAAGAAAATTCGGGAGATTATATCAGGACAATCTCAAAAAAATAGGAATCTCATACAACAAGGCAAAACATTTTATCCGCTTTGCAGATAGTCCGGTGCAATTGAAGGATTTTGAATCCGGGCACATCAAAGGATTGATTTTAGCAGAAAGTCAGAGCAAATATCAGAGGGTCGCAGCCAATCAACTTTCTATTTTCTAATGGAAACGTTCATTTTTGATGGCACGCTCGAAGGTTTACTGACATCGATCTTTTATTGTTACCAACGAAAATCCGGTACTGTAAAGCTGATTAACAAGGATTATCATTTGCCGGATGTCTTTCAAACGAACTTTCTGGTGGTCAGTGACGATGAAAAAGGCCGGAGAGTGTGGGAAGGGTTGAAGAAAAAGCTTGATAAAGAATGGCTGCTGCGATTTTACCAATCTTATTTGTCCGAACAGCCGGAGACATTTCAGCATCTGTTCAATTTTGCAAGATATATCATCGATAACCCGGCAGGCGCAGAACATAATTTTGGAAATCCGCATGTGCTGGCCATATCACAAATGGCGCAGAAAGTGCATCGCGAAAAACATCGGATGGAGGCATTTATCCGGTTCCAAAAAACGGCTGATGAAATTTTTTATGCCCACATCGAGCCGGATTTCAACGTGCTACCTCTGCTCACCGAGCACTTCCAAAACCGGTATGCAGACCAGAAATGGATAATTTACGATTTGAAACGAAAATATGGATTGTTTTACGACCTCGAAAAAGTGGAGGAGGTAGCATTCGATTTTTCGGCTGAAATGTCGCCAAATTTAAATGCTTTACCCTCCCGACTTCTTGATCCGAAAGAAGAACTTTACAGTGTTTTGTGGAAAGACTATTTTCGAAGTACCAACATTCCTACCCGCAAAAATATGAAGTTGCACATCCGGCATGTCCCCAAACGTTACTGGAAATATCTGTCCGAAAAGCAGCAATAAGTAAGATTTACTTCATTTTACTTCCCAGCCAATCCTGTCTGAATTTCTGCATTTCGGCGGTTACCGGCTGGTTGATATCCTCGTTCAACTCAACAACAAACCGGGGATTTTCCGCGAATGTAATGGTAGCAGAATTTTGTTGGTCGCGGTGACGATACGTAACCGTAACCTTTTCACCAGGTTTATGACCTTTCAAAATGGCTGTCAGTTCCGCCTGCGTACCCGTAGGTTTTCCGTCCACACTGATAATCTGATTGTCGATATCTAGTCCGGCATCGTATAAAGGTGTTCCAATGATGGTGTTTGAAATAATGGTCAGTTCGGTTCCCTCTTTATAGCGAACATCTCCGATCCACGCTTGTCCCTCAAATTGCTTTTTCAGCGACAATCCGGCCATTCGGAGCAATGGAGCATAATTAAATGCTTCATGTCCGTTTACATATTTTGCAAAAAAACCCTCCGCGAAGGCTTTGTCTTTCGCATAACTTTCGAGTACTTTTTGAAGGTCTGAAACCGTATAGGCTACTTCCGGTTTGCCATGTTTTTGCCAAACCAGTTTCATAAAGCCATCAAGGTTCAGGCCTTTTGCGCGCAGTTCCAGGTCAAGTGCCAGCGCGATGGACGCGCCATACGGGTAATAAGAAGTATAGGTATTCGGGTAGTTCGTTTTGTCGATCGCCACTCCGGCGTCGACAAAAACCGCCTGGCAACTCGCCTGAACGGGTGAAATGCGTTTTGCGCCAGCCGTATTTTCTTTTGTGTTGACGAGAGAAGTAAGTGTGCGGCAATATTCTTTTGGCGAATCAAAACCGGCACGTTCGAGAATCAGGTCACCGTAATATTGTGTAAATCCCTCGGCGAACCATAGCTCGAAGCTCATATTACTTTTCTCAAAATTAAACGGCTCCAAGCTTTTAGGCCTGATCCGCTCGACATTCCAGGTATGAAAAAATTCATGAGAGAACACACCCAGCAGATTGTTATCGCCTGTAAATGCTGTTGGAATGGAGATCATCGTACTGTTCCGGTGTTCCATCCCATCGCCCCGCACGTATGGATTAATGCTGGCAAGGAAGGTGTAACTTGCTACATCAAAGGTTGGAAATTCACCAAAAACCGTTTGCGCCTCCTGAGTTACCTTCTTTACTTTTGCCGCAAACTCATCTGCTTTTGCATCCGTTGTTGTAGCTTCCAAAGCCAGCCTGAAATTCGATTTTTTACCTCCCCCATTGTCCAGTGCCCATCCTTTTACGAATAAATTACCAATCTTGGTTGGCGAGTCCAGAAAATATTGCAGGTCCGGTGCCGTGAAAATTGTTACATTTTTGGTTGGCATTAATTGGGTAGCGATCGTCCATTCGTTTCCTTCCGGCAAATTAAATTTAACCTCAATCGGTGCCTTTTGTAATTCCTTCACCCACATAAAAGTCGCCGGCATGTTCAGATGCACACTCGCCGGATCGATTCCCGCATAGGTCCCATCCGCATGGTTTGCATACAATGTATAGGAGACTTTTACAGATCCGTTTACGCCGGAAATTTGGTAAACATCACCGTCAATCCGCTGAACCGGCAGGGCTTTGCCCGATTGATCCTCCGCTACCACATCATAAATGTTCTTTCCATATTCATGGGTCGCATACCGGCCCGGCGACGATCTGCTCATGCGAAAAGTCAATTGCTGCTGAGATGCTTCCGAAACGGTCAGTGAGATGCGGGCTTCGTGGTGCGCGATATTTGGGAAAGAAACATCGTAACTGATTTTCTGGCCAAATAGCGAGCCGCTAATAACTTGAAAGCCAACAATAAAGAGTATTTTTTTTAACATGATACCGGGTTAATAAGTTAATGCTGCCTGACCAATTTAACCCATTCCATTCACAATTTCCAAACCGATACCCGGAGTAAGCGTATTATTGCTTAATTTTTCCACCTGAATTCCATTAAAACTTAACAATGTCTAGACCCGCATGAAAAAACTGTTATTCCTGGCTGCATTCACATTCCTTTTAAACGAATCTTCCAAAGCACAATCCAAATCCATTTTCAATGGGAAAGATTTGAAAGGATGGCACGTCGACGTTCCTGAAATGGACAAAGACAAGTCTGTAAAAAGCCCCTTTCTGGTTCGCAATGGATTATTGGTGAGTTTAGGTGCGCCGGGTGGACATTTGATTACCGATGCGCAATACGAGAATTTCAGATGGACCTTTCAGTATCGTTTTGCCGGAAAGCCGGGAAATTGCGGCGCACTGGTATTTGTATCCACTCACCGGGCGTTATATGAAATGTTCCCCAAATCAATTGAAGTTCAAATGATGAACCAGAATGCAGGTGATTTTTGGTGCATCCAGGAGGATATAACTGTTCCGGATATGGAAAAAAGACGTGGCCCGAAAGAAAAATGGGGCGTGAATGGAGACAAGCTGCGCCGCATTCCAAACCTGACCGACGGAACCGAAAAGCCATTGGGCGAGTGGAATTCCATGGTGATCGAATGTGTTAAAAATTCGATCAAGGTGTGGCTGAATGGCGAAATGGTCAATCATGGGTACAATGCGACCGCCTCAAAAGGTCAGATCGCAGTACAATCGGAAGGTTCGGAAGTTGAGTTCAGGGAAATGCAGATTACGCCTATTAAAACACTAACCAAATAATGCCAACATTCAGATCCAGCCGGATTTTCAGAAATATAGGGATTGTATTTATCGTCGTTGCCAACATCGGTTGCGACCAGATCTCTAAAAACGTAATTCGCCAAAATATCGGTTTTTACGAAACCAGGACGATTGTTAAAGATCTGTTTACCATCACGTATGTCGAAAATCCGGGCGCATTTCTGAGCATCGGAGGAAATTTACCTCACACGGTCAAGCTAATCGTTTTGTCCGTTATTCCTTTGATCGCCCTTATTTTCGGGATCGTTTATATCTTAATGAAAAAGAACCTGACCTGGTTGAGTGCGCTTTCGCTGAGCTTCGCGATCGGAGGCGGCATCGGTAATATTTACGATCGCATGGTACACGGTTCCGTCACCGATTTCATGCATCTCAACTTCGGCCTTTTCCAAACAGGAATATTCAACATGGCCGATGTCTCCATTATGACGGGGATGTTTATTTTTCTGGCGCAATCGTATCAGAGGCAGAGAGGGAGGATGTTGGGGTAGCTGTTAGCTGTTAGCTGTTAGCTGAAAAACAAAGTTTGGCTAACAGCTAACTGCTAAAAGCTAATAGCTTTCTACACTCCCACCGATCTTCTGATAATATTCAATGCTGAACCGGCTTTGAACCACTCGATCTGCTGATTGTTATACGTGTGGTTTACCGGGAATTCTTCGTTTGTGCCGTCGTTATGATGCAGTACGATTGTTAATGGCTGACCTTCGGCGAAGTTTTCCAATCCTACGATATCAATGGTATCATCTTCCTGGATTTTATCGTAATCAGCCGTGTTTGCAAAAGTCAATGCAAGCATTCCCTGCTTTTTCAGGTTGGTTTCGTGGATACGGGCGAAAGACTTCGTCAGGATTGCACGAACCCCCAGGAAGCGCGGCTCCATGGCTGCATGCTCACGGGATGAACCTTCTCCATAGTTTTCGTCGCCGACTACGATCGTTCCGATTCCGTGCGCTTTATAATCACGCTGAACAGCAGGAACTTCTCCATATTGATTACTAAGCTGATTTTTAACGGTATTGGTTTTTTCATTATAGAAATTTACCGCGCCGATCAGCATGTTATTCGAAATATTATCAAGGTGCCCACGGTATTTTAACCACGGCCCTGCCATTGAAATATGGTCGGTCGTACATTTTCCTTTTGCTTTAATGAGCAGTTTCAAACCTTTCAGATCTGTTCCTTCCCATTCAGCAAATGGAGCCAATAATTGAAGACGGTCAGAAGTTGGGCTCACCAAAACCTGAACCTGGCTTGGATCTTCGGCCGGAGCCTGGTACCCGGCATCTTCTACCGCAAATCCGCGTGTAGGCAATTCCAGGCCACTTGGTTCGTCGAGCATTACTTCTTCACCGTCCACATTCACCAGTTTGTCAACGCGCGGGTCGAAAGTAAGACGTCCGGCGATAGCCATTGCGGTGACAATTTCGGGCGATGCTACAAATGAATGCGTGTTCGGATTACCATCGGCACGTTTCGAGAAGTTACGGTTGAAAGAAGTGATAATGGAGTTCTTTTCTCCTTTCTCAGCCCCGTGACGTGCCCATTGTCCGATGCAAGGCCCGCAAGCGTTCGCGAGAACCACACCGCCAATCTGAGCGAACGTATCCAGGAAACCGTCACGATCCACCGTATATCTTACCTGCTCAGAACCGGGAGTAATGGTATATTCTGAACTTACTTGCAATTTTTTATCAACAGCTTGTTGTGCAAGAGAAGCCGCACGGCTTACATCTTCATAAGACGAGTTCGTGCAAGACCCAATCAACCCCACCGAAAGAACTTCCGGCCATCCGTTTTCTCTCACAGCCGTAGCGAATTTCGACAATGGCCACGCCAGATCCGGTGTAAAAGGACCATTAATGTGTGGTTCCAATGCAGAAAGATCAAGCTCGATCAACTGATCAAAGTATTTTGCAGGATCAGCATAGACTTCGTCATCGGAACGGAGGTATTCCTGAACCGCATCAGCTGCATCTGCAATGTCTGCACGTTCTGTGGCCCGCAAATAGGCTGCGCTTCTTTTATCGTATGCGAAGATCGAGGTTGTAGCACCGATTTCAGCACCCATGTTACAGATGGTCGCTTTCCCGGTAGCAGAAATGCTTTCAGCACCTTCCCCAAAATATTCAACTACATATCCTGTCCCACCTTTCACAGTCAATTGACCTGCAACCCAAAGGATTACGTCTTTCGCTGCTGTCCACCCGCTCAGTCTGCCGGTTAATTTTACACCGATTAATCTTGGCATTTTCAATTCCCACGCAAGCCCTGACATTACATCACTCGCATCCGCTCCACCGACACCAATCGCGATCATGCCCAAACCACCTGCATTTGGCGTATGAGAATCCGTTCCGATCATCATACCACCTGGAAATGCATAATTTTCAAGAACGACCTGGTGAATGATACCTGCACCCGCTTTCCAAAAACCTAAACCATATTTGTTGGAAACGGAGGAAAGGAAATCGTATACCTCTCTATTTTTATCGACAGCAGTGGCCAAATCCTGTACTGCACCTACTTCTGCCTGGATCAGGTGATCGCAATGTACAGTTGAAGGAACGGCAACTTGCGGGCGGCCAGCCTGCATAAATTGTAAAAGGGCCATTTGGGCAGTCGCATCCTGCATGGCAACGCGGTCGGGAGCGAAATCTACATACGACTTCCCACGTTCGTAAACCTGGGTGGGTGTACCTTCCCACAAATGAGAATATAGGATCTTCTCTGCCAAGGTCAAAGCACGCCCCTCAATTGCCCGGGCAGCTTCAACTCTATCTTGCATGCGGGCATAAACGCCCTTGATCATGTCTAAGTCAAATGCCATATCTTTTGTAATTAATACTTATGTACTCACAGTTATAAATAACTGTACCAAAATCACTATCTGCTCAGCTGCTTAACGGGAGGCGCGAACTTGGTCAGGTCAATGCCGACCACCGCAGCTTTGTATTCATCCACATTAGGAATGCGTCCAAGGATTGCAGACAGCACCACCACCGGTGTGGATGCGAGCAATGACTCTCCCTTTTTGCGCTCTGAATCTTCCACAACTCTTCCCTGGAAAAGTCGCGTCGAGGTTGCCAGAACAGTGTCTCCTTTCGCAGCTTTTTCCTGGTTACCCATGCAAAGATTACAGCCGGGACGTTCCAGATACATCATATTTTCGTATTCCGTACGTGCCGCGACTTTCGGAGCGTTATCGTCGAATTCGAAACCAGAGTATTTCTGCAATACATCCCAGTCACCTTCTTTTTTCAGCTCTTCTATAATGTTATAGGTTGGCGCTGCCACAACCAGCGGAGCGTGGAACTCAACCTTTCCTTGCTGGTACTCCAGATTCCGGAGCATTTGAGAAACAATTTTCAAATCTCCTTTGTGAACCATGCAGGAGCCGACAAAACCAAGATCTACCTTTTTATCCTCCCCATAATAAGAGAGCGGACGAATGGTATCGTGGGTGTACCGCTTGGAAACTTCTTTATTGTTAACATCCGGATCGGCAATCATCGGCTCTACGATCACGTCGAGGTCAATAACAACCTCCGCGTAATACTTTGCATTGGCATCGGGGACCAGAGCTGGTTTTTCGCCTGATTTAATTTCAGCGATCCGCTTATCCGCTTTGTTGATCAATCCCTGAAGAACTTGTTTGTGGTTCTCCATTCCCTTATCGATCATGATCTGGATCCTGTTTTTCGCAATTTCCAGTGATTCGATCAAAGTATCATCCTCAGAAATACAGATGGAAGCTTTCGCCTTCATTTCCGCAGTCCAGTCTGTAAACGTGAATGCCTGGTCGGCTGGTAGCGTTCCAAGATGAACCTCAATGATCCTCCCCTGGAATACGTTCTCTCCGCCAAACTTCTGAAGCATCTGAGCTTGTGTAGCATGCACCACATCACGGAAATCCATGTGCTCTTTCATGTCGCCTTTGAACGTTACTTTCACGGATTCAGGGATTGGCATGGATACCTCACCGGTAGCCAATGCAATCGCAACGGTTCCTGAGTCAGCACCAAAAGCAACACCTTTGGACATTCTTGTGTGAGAGTCGCCACCGATGATGATCGCCCACTCGTCAATCGTGATATCGTTTAGTACTTTATGGATCACATCGGTCATGGAGTGATACTCCCCTTTCGGGTCACGCGCAGTGATCAGGCCGAAGTCATTCATAAACTTCATCAGTTTCGGAATGTTTGCCTGCGCTTTTTTATCCCAAACCGACGCCGTATGACAGCCTGACTGGTACGCACCGTCAACAATCGGCGAAATCGTTGTCGCAGCCATTGATTCCAGTTCCTGAGCGGTCATCAAACCTGTCGTATCCTGCGAGCCGACAATGTTAACTTCTACACGAACATCCGAACCTGCGTGTAAAACTTTACCCGGAGTGGTACCAACCGCATTTCTGTTGAATATTTTTTCAACCGCTGTCAGACCTTGTCCCTCGTTGGAAATCTCTTTGGATGGCGCAAATACAAGAGTAGGTTCGATGCCTAAAATCTTCGCTGCGACCGTCTGGATCTTTTTACCAAATACAATGGCGTATGATCCGCCCGCCCTGATAAATTCTTTTTTCTGTGGAGTGAGCGCCTTGGAAATGTCAATCAGTTCCCGGTCGCCATTATAAAGTTTTTTGGTTTGCGTGTTAATGGTTAAAACAGTTCCTGTAGCAACCGAGTAAACTTCTTCCAAAACAGGGTCGCCACTTTCATTGCGGACAACATTACCGTGTTCATCCACCTTTTTTACCCAGTTTTTCAGATCGATACCGATACCGCCGGTCACGTCGACCGTAGTAAGGAAAATCGGAGAGATTCCATTCGTACCTCCAACGATCGGAGCAATATTCACGTAGGGTATATACGGGCTAGCTTGTTTACCCGTCCAAAGCGCCACGTTGTTCACGCCAGACATCCTGGATGAACCCACGCCCATTGTACCTTTCTCGGCAATCAGCATCACGTTTTTGTCAGGATGTTCTTCCTGCAACGCTTTGATTTGCTGCTGTGCCGCAGGCGTGATCATGCATTGGCCGTGCAATTCACGGTCTGACCGGGAGTGTGCCTGGTTACCCGGGGAGAGCAAATCTGTTGAAATGTCGCCCTCGCCGGCGATAAAAGTCACGACCTTAATTTCTTCCGGTACGTCGGGGAGCTTAGTGAAGAATTCAGCCCGGGCGTAACTTTCAAGAATTTCTCTGGCGATTACATTACCACTTTTAAATGCCTCTTTCAGGCGATCTGTGTCTGCATCATAAAGGAAAACCTGCGTTTTAAGAACCTCCGCAGCCTGTTTTGCGATAAATAATTCATCACCCAGGGCAAGATCGAGCAATACGCCAATGGACGGTCCGCCTTTCATGTGAGACAGCAACTCAAAAGCAAAAGCGGGTGATATTTCTGCCACTACGGATTCTCCAAGAATAATCTCTTTTAGAAACCTGGCTTTCACGCCGGCAGCACTCGTTGTACCTGGTAAAGTATTGTAAATAAAGAATTTGAGAGAGTCTTCGCGGTACTCGTTTTCCGTATCTTTAATTTGAGCGATGATTTCACCTAACAATTCTGCGCCATCAATCGGCTTTGGATGAAGTCCCAGGGTTTTTCTTTCTTCAATTTCTTGAATGTAATCCTTATAAATGTTCATGATTGGTTCTTTTCAATGACCTTAATCATGTCCTGATTAAAAGCCATAGTATTTAACTGTAATTGGATTATTTATTGTTTGTAAAACGCGCGAAAATACGAATTTACCCAATATAGGAAGGGAATTGCGACTATTTTCGATACTATTTAGCATCATTATATACTAGTGTTCTTTTAGAAAACCCTGCCCCACCCGTTTTTGTTCTCTGCATCAACATAATAAAGGAATTAATTAAAATGCGTCCGGGTTGATCTGAGAAGCTGGCCAATATTTCCCTCAGCTTTTTTTACCAATCTTACTTTTTTTTCGATTGTCCCCTATATTTGGACATTCAAAGTGCTACCAGATCCATTAAATCCAAAGTTATGTCAAAAAATCTGGTGATCGTAGAGTCACCGGCGAAGGCCAAAACCATTGAAAGTTATTTAGGACAGGATTTCACGGTTAAGTCAAGTTTCGGACACGTCCGCGATCTTCCCGAACATGACATGGGAGTTGATGTCGAACATGGTTTTCAGCCGTCTTATGAGATTTCTGCCGACAAAGTCAAGGTAATTTCAGAGCTCAAAAAGCTTGCAAAAGGCGCAGAAGTGTGGCTCGCAACGGATGATGACCGCGAAGGAGAAGCGATCAGCTGGCATTTGAAAGAGGCACTGGGCCTACCGGATGATACCAAACGTATTGTATTCCGTGAGATTACGAAATCTGCATTGCAGACGGCGATCGCCAAGCCACGGACCATTGATGCGGACCTCGTTGACGCCCAGCAGGCACGCCGGATCCTCGACAGACTTGTGGGATATGAACTATCGCCGGTACTTTGGAAAAAAATCAGAATTGGTAAATCAAACCTTTCGGCCGGCCGCGTGCAGTCTGTTGCGGTTCGGATTATAGTGGAAAGAGAAAGGGAAATCGATGCATTCAAAAGTAAAAGCAGCTTTAAAGTAACTGCGCATTTCGATCTTGGAAATGGCAAAGTCTTAAATGCAGAACTGGCTAAGAACTTTGCGAATGAAGAAGATGCATTCAAATTTCTCGAAAAATGCATCGGAGCACAGTTTTCTATCAAAAATCTTGAAGTAAAACCAGCTAAAAAAACACCTGCACCGCCATTCACAACATCTACTTTACAACAAGAAGCATCCCGGAAACTGAGCTTTTCAGTAGCTCAGACCATGACCGTCGCTCAGCGATTGTACGAGGCCGGTAAAATTTCATACATGCGTACCGACTCGACCAATTTGTCGGAAGAAGCGCTGGAAAAAGCAAGACAGCAAATTACCACGGAGTACGGTCAGGAATATTATAACAAAAGGATTTTTAAGACCAAAAACGAATCGGCGCAGGAAGCTCACGAAGCCATCCGGCCAACGGATTTCTCGACGTTAAATGGCAGCAGCGACCGGAATGAACAGCGTCTTTACGAACTGATCTGGAAACGGGCGATTGCTTCACAAATGTCCGATGCGCAGCTGGAACGTACAACCGCAACCATCGGAATATCAACTGCTTCCGAAGAGCTGGTAGCACAAGGTGAGGTGATCAAATTTGAAGGTTTTCTTAAAGTATACCTCGAATCGAGCGACGATGAGGGTGACGAAGAACAAAAAGGAATGCTTCCGCCATTGAACATCGGCCAGATCCTGAATCTTGCCGACATGAAAGCAACGGAACGATTCACCCGGAACCCGCCCCGTTACACGGAAGCAAGTCTTGTGAAAAAGCTGGAAGAACTGGGTATCGGCCGTCCGTCCACATACGCGCCGACGATCTCCACGATCCTTCGGCGTGAATATATCGTAAAAGAAGACCGCCAGGGATTTGAGCGTGATTTCAAAGAATTCACACTTGCCGATAATCAGATAAAAAGCAAGGTTAATAAAGAAATATACGGTTCGGAGAAAGCCAAATTGTTCCCGACCAGTACGGGGATGGTCGTTAACGACTTCCTGGTGAGCCATTTCAACGACATCATCGACTATTCTTTCACGGCGAGTGTGGAGAAAGACTTCGATAACATTGCCGACGGTCAGCTTGAATGGAGGCAGATGATCAAGAACTTTTACACGCCATTCCAGAAAAAAGTAACTGAGGCACGTGAAGAAGCGATCGACAGAAGTCTGACTTCGCGAGACCTGGGCGAAGATCCTGCGACGGGTAAAAAAGTATCGGTCCGCATCGGCAAGTATGGACCTTACGTGCAGATCGGTGACGCCGAAGACGAGGAAAAACCGAAGTTTGCCAGTCTGATGAAAGGTCAGCTGATGGAAAACATCACGCTGGAAGAGGCATTTGAACTGTTCAAACTACCGCGGGAAGTGGGTTTGTATGAGGATAAAGAACTGATCGTCAACATCGGGAAATTCGGACCATACGTAAAACACGATGGCAAATATTTCTCGCTATTGAAAACGGATGATCCGATGGCTGTGACTGAAGATCGTCTGGTGGAGATCATTATCCAAAAACGTTTGCAGGACAGCAGCCGGACGATCAAAGAGTTTAGCGAAGACCCCGCTGCGAAGGTTTTGAATGGAAAGTACGGACCTTATATCGCATTTGGTAAAAAGAATGTGAAGATCCCGAAAGGTTCGGATCCGGCGGCATTGACTTATGAAGAAATCGTAAAGCTGGCTGCGGAAACTCCGGATAAACCGGCGGGAAGAGGCGGATTTAAAAAAGCAGCGGCGCCTAAAGTAGCAGCGGAGAAAAAGCCGGTTGCTAAAAAAGCTGCCGCTAAAAAACCTGCGGCTAAGAAGGTTGTTAAAAAAGAGTAGATTATTTGCCACGAATACACTAATTGCCCACTAATGCATTCGTGTTTCATTCGTGTATTCGTGGCATAAAAAAACACACTTAAAATGAAAAAACTCGTAATCTTATCAGGAGCAGGAATCAGCGCCGAAAGCGGCATCAGTACTTTTCGCGACAATGGCGGGTTGTGGGATAACTTCCGCATTGAAGATGTGGCGACGCCCGAAGCATGGGTGAGAAACCAGGAATTGGTACTTGATTTTTACAATCAAAGAAGAAAACAGGCTGACAGCGTCAAACCAAATGCGGCTCATTACGCATTAGCGGAGCTTGAAAAGCAATTTGACGTTACCATCATCACGCAAAATGTAGACAATCTGCACGAAGTGGCAGGTTCTACAAAAGTGGTGCATTTGCACGGAGAACTTTTCAAATCCAGAAGTACCAAGAATCCCGATCTGGTTTATGAAATGACCTCCTGGGAGTTAAAAAAAGGCGATTTATGCGAGTTGGGAAGCCAGCTTCGGCCGCACATTGTCTGGTTCGGCGAAGAAGTCCCGATGATGGAAACTGCCGTGGAAATTACTGAAGAAGCAGATATTTTTGTCGTGATCGGTACGTCGCTGGCCGTGTATCCGGCAGCTGGCCTGGTACATTATGTAAAGCGTGGCAAACCGGTTTATATTATCGATCCGGCGAAGCCTGAGATCAGCATAAAACCCAATATGACTTTCATTCAGGAAAAGGCCACAACCGGGATGGAAACATTGATTACCAAATATTTACCTACTGAAAGCTAATGCAATTACTTGACGGGAAAGCCATTTCTTCCCAAATCAAATCCGAAATCAAAGAAGAAGTAGAAAAATGGATTGCCGGCGGCGGGAAAAAGCCGCATCTGGCCGCTATTCTGGTTGGGGCCGACGGCGCCAGTGAAACATATGTGGCTTCTAAGATCAGAAGCTGCGAAGAAATAGGCTTTACCTCTACCCTTTTGCGTTTCGATCCGGATACCACGGAGGGCGAATTGCTGAATGCGGTTGAATCGCTCAATAACGATCCCGATGTGGATGGCTTTATTGTGCAGCTCCCATTGCCAAAACATATTTCGGAAAATACCGTCATGGAAGCAGTTGATCCTGCGAAAGATGTGGACGGTTTTCACCCGGTGAATGTCGGTAAAATGTGTAAAGGGCTTCCGGCTTACATTTCAGCAACACCATTCGGAATCCTTGAAATGCTGATCCGGGCGGGCATTGAAACCAGTGGCAAACATTGCGTAGTAATTGGCCGGAGTCAGATTGTGGGGCTTCCGATGAGCATTTTAATGCAGCGAAATGAGTATCCCGGGAACTGCACAGTTACAATCACACATAGTAAAACCACGAACCTGAAAGAAATCTGCCAGACGGCGGATATCCTCATAGTCGCGTTGGGCAAACCCGAATTCGTGAAAGCCGACTACGTGAAAGAAGGTGCCGTGGTCATCGACGTAGGCATTACCCGCGTTGTCGACGAAGCCAAAAAAAGCGGATTCTCTATCAAAGGCGATGTCGATTTCAATGACGTTGCTGCCAAAACTAGTTACATTACTCCGGTTCCCGGCGGTGTGGGGCTTATGACCATCTGCGGATTGCTCACCAATACATTTAAAGCGGCAAAAAAAGAGATTTATAAGTAGAGTAAAACTTTCTGTATTTGCTTTTTACTAAAACATTTGTCAATTAGTAAGTACTTTTACAGAAAGTCTCTACTATGAGTATTGTAAGCAATAACATCAAATATCTGAGAAGGCTAAATGGGCTGACCCAGGAACAATTTGCCCGAAAAATAGCGATTAAACGCTCACTACTCGGTGCATATGAAGAGGCCCGCGCCAATCCCAATCTTACTAACCTCAAAAATATGGCGGCTGCTTTCGGCATCACCGTCGATAATTTGCTAAAAAACGATCTCAGAAAACTAAGAGAAACGCCTGACCTTTCGCTCCCGCTGAATTCGCCGCGGCCTATGACCGTTTCGCATTCCGGGAATGCACAGACGCCTGTTCCGGCCCGCACACCAACATTCGCGGAGCCGCAGCCACTGGCGAAAATCATGGACAAATACCAGCAGCCAGAGCCGCCGATCAGAATGGTTTCCAGGCAGGTAAACCTTAAACCGGTGAGCGGAGAAACGCCGCAACCCGTTCCGGCACCCCGACCAGTGATTCAAACGACGATTCCACAGCAACCCGTGCAACAGTATCCAGCTCCGCAACCTCAGTTCGTACAGCCGCATACGGCCGGACAGTTTCCGGTTTTCAACAATCAATATCAGGCGGGTCAGTTCAATAACCAGGTGGAGAGCCGGGCGGAAAGTTATCCGACGATTCAATGGATAGCCAGAAGTAAACAGCAGGAATACCTGGCCAACTTTCAGAATCCGTCCTATCTGACGAATTTACCTGCATTCCAGCTGCCAAATCTGCCTGCCGGATACTATCGTGGATTTGAAAGCGGTGAAGATTTTATATACCCGAATGCATTGCTGATCGGGACATTTATCCGCAACTGGTATGACATCAAGGATGGAATGCAGTATGTTTTTGTGCTGCGCAGCCACGGTGTGATCTGCAGCAGAGCTTACAATCACGTGAAAACCTCTGGGATTCTGCTGCTAGCTTCCGATAATCCTGGAATGCCCAACTTGGAAGTTCCGTTGCAGGATGTGCTGGAAGTCTGGGAAGTAAAAGCATTCGTGAGTTCACAAATGCCTGCTCCACAGCCTTCTTTGGAAAAAATATATAATCTTATCGACGAATTGCAGCAGGAACTTGCTCAGTACCGGCAGTAGAAAATCGCATTAAATCTTGCTTGAAAGCGTTGCGAACAAAGCTTCTATCTTAGCAAGATCTTTGCTTTTAGAGGTTGTTTCAAGAACCGCTACTCCAAGTTGATACCAAAGCCCGTCGCCAGCGGTAATGTATTTGCCTTTTTTGGATGGCTTTGACTCGGATGCATTGTCAGCCACAAATTCCGCTCTGTAAACGGTATCCATTACCTTTTGCAGTTGTGCCCATTCCAGCTTCCGTGCTGTTCCTTTGTCTTTCGTTATTTTAAAGGTTTTGTCTCCAAACGAAGCGATCAGATCAATGGAAGTTTGTTTATCTGAATCAATGTCTAAAAAACTCATTTCAAACGGTTTTTCTTTTCCGCCCGTCTCAAAAATAGCCTGCATGAATTCCTGCAGAAAATAGGACCAGCGTTCCTTATCGACCGGATAAATGGTTACTCTTTTCTCATTCTCCTCAATTTCCAATTCGATAAAATCCTCATACTCACTCTCATTTCGCTTGCGGATTATTTTCGACGAAGTCAGAATGTTCCGGAATTCACTGATCCAGATCGCCGGAACCTCGCCGTTCCATTTGTAATCGTCATCTTCGGAAAAACCTTCGTCGTACAGGTCATCTTCCGAGATGCCGTCACGGTCCGTATAAACTATTTCGAAGTCCACTAAGAGTTTTTCTTCGGCAGAAAAATTCATTTTGAGGGTATAATAATGTGCATACGGAGCCGGAACGACCGTTGCAGTTTCAAACCTGATAATGTATTCGCCGGGTATTTGAAGATTGAGATCCATTTGGTACTAAAAAAGCTGTTGAATTGTGAGGCGTTTGTCCACCTTATCTGTCGGCGTTTTGCTAAACCGTTCCACAAAGTAAATACCTTTCGGGGTTTCATACGCGGAAAGCTGCTTCCTAATTTCATTAGTGAGCTGTTCTTGAGTAAAAGCGCTCACTTCGCCTTCTATCACGAGGATCAGTTTCTGTCCCCATTTTTCGTCGGTTTGATGCCAGGAAAAAAAAGCATTTGGCACACCTAAATCGTAAAAAACTTCCGCAATGCGAATGTCAACCTGATCCAAAAAGATTTTTACGCCACCCGAATTGATGATGTTATCCGCTCGGCCAATCCACTCGAACTGATTGCCCGAGATTGCCACAATGTCATTGGTTTGGATCAATGCGTGATTTGTAACCACTCCCGAAATGAAGAGACAACCGCGTTCATCCGTTCCATATTCAATGTCTGGCAGAAAAGTATAACCAGCGCTGGCATGAGGTCCATTCAGTTGTTTCAATGCAATATGGGAAACGGTTTCAGTCATTCCATAACTTTGAAAAACAGGTACCTCCAAATGCTCAATGCGTTTTTGCAACGAAATACTGACAGCCGCACCTCCGAGTAAAACCTTCCCAAGCTTCTCGATTTTGCTTGTTGTCAAAGGATTATCCAAAATCTCTGCTAACTGCATAGGTACCAGTGCAACAAAGTCGAAATCAGCTAATTCCTCATTTAAAATCGGATTTGCAGCAGGTTCGATGATGGTCAGTTCCCAGCCCAGTTCCATTCCTCGGACCAGCATCATCAGGCCGGCAATGTAGGAGATATTGAGGCATACCAATGCGCGGGTTCCAGCATTCAGGTTCAAAGCTCTGCCGGTCATTCGTGCGCTGGCTGTCAGTTGTTTCCTTGTAACAGTGATCGGTTTCGGCAAACCTGTTGATCCGGAAGTTTGCAGAACAAACGCCTCCTGGCCGTCATTCCAGGCTTTTATAAAATCGTAAGCCCGGCCGAAATAAGCGTGCCCCGGTTTGTTTTGCCGATCAAAAACGATATTGCTGGTAACCCATTTCATTTGCCCGAAAGTTATTCATTTGTTTTTGAAGGAAACCCAAACAATCTGTAATTTCGTGGATTAAGCAATGCAGGCTGCGTTCAGATCTGGCCGCATTTGCATCATTATTCATTTACATTTCGATTTATGTCCAGCTCATTTCAATGGGAAACCATTAAAGAATACGAGGAAATCCTGTTCACACTTCATGAACGAATTGCGAAAATAAGTATCAACCGTCCGCACAAACACAATGCGTTTACGCCACTTACTGTGACGGAAATGATCGATGCCATGCATATTTGCCGGGAAGACCCGCGTATCGATGTCATTATTCTAACGGGTGAGGGCGGCAAAGCATTTTGCTCCGGCGGCGACCAATCCGTCCGCGGACACGGCGGCTATATCGGCGACGATCATGTGCCGCGTTTGAACGTACTCGATCTGCAACGGATGATCCGTTCCATTCCAAAAGCGGTGATTGCGATGGTAGCAGGCTGGGCGATCGGCGGCGGGCACGTTCTACATGTTATCTGCGATCTTTCCATTGCAGCAGAAAATGCGCGTTTCGGGCAAACCGGACCGAAAGTAGGCAGCTTCGATGGTGGTTTCGGTGCCTCGTACCTGGCACGCGTGGTCGGCCAGAAAAAGGCTCGTGAGATCTGGTTCCTTTGTGATCAGTATGATGCGCAGGAAGCGTTGCAAATGGGTTTGGTAAATAAAGTAGTACCTCTGAAAGAGTTGGAAAAGACGACGGTTGAATGGTGTAAAAAAATCCAGGAAAAAAGCCCTCTATCAATCCGGATGCTCAAAAGCTCATTCAATGCGGAACTGGACGGACAAGCTGGGATTCAGGAACTTGCCGGAAATGCGACATTGCTGTACTATTTGAGCGAAGAAGCGAAAGAAGGCCAAAAATCGTTCCTTGAAAAGAGAACACCTGATTTTAGCAAATTCCCCAAATTCCCCTGATCTGTTTCCTCGATCCAACATTCTAATTAGTATTACCTGATCTAATCTTATGAACCACTGGCTTGTAAAATCTGAACCCAGCGCATATCCCTGGGACCAACTTGTGAAAGAAAAAGAAGGAATGTGGGACGGTGTTCGCAACTATGCCGCGCGCAATAATCTGATGGCCATGAAAGTGGGTGATCCCGTACTTTTTTACCATAGTAATGAAGGTAAAGAAGTGGTAGGGCTGGCAAAAGTTTCCAAAGAACATTATCCCGATCCTACTGCCAAGGAAGGTGACTGGGTAGTTGTGAATGTCGTTCCGGTTGAAAAATTCCCGAAAACGGTGACGTTGGCACAGATCAAAGCGGATGAGAGGCTGAAAGAAATGGCATTAGTGAAATTGTCAAGATTGTCCGTTGTGCCGGTTAAACCTGCCGAATTCGATATCATTGTTGCACTGGCCCATGATGCTGAATAAATTCACCGGTTTGAAAACGAGGCTATTTATCTACTTTCTGGTTTCCATTTCGGTGCACGTCCTCGGGCAGGGTGTCAAACGAATAGAACTGCCTCTGGCCGGCAACGCTGCCTATCAGGCGGTGCCACTCGGGGAGCAGGGTGTGCTACTGATCTCTAAACCCGACCGTGGTACGTTTAACGTTCAAAAATTTGATACGAACCTGGACCGGGTCTGGTCCATTGATGGCCCCATCGAGTCAAATCTGGATTATGTTACGTCTTCCTACGACGGGCAGGCTGTTTTTTTGCTTTTTAGTAAATACCGCAGTTCGTTGTATCAAATTGTGAAAGTGAATGTAAGACCGGGCTTTATTGAAACTTTTACGATCAATACGCTCGACCGTTTCGAGATCACCGATTTTAAAACGCTCGGTTATTCGGTATTTATGGCCGGAATGGTGCGTAACGAGCCGGTACTTATTTATACCCAACTCACCACGTCACAAACTAAGGTGTTACCCTCCGCCATTAAAGGTTCAAATGCCATTCAAACCGTTGAAGTGGATACTGCGCATCACCTTGTGAATGTGTGTTTTGCGGTAAAAAAAGGCAGGCAAACCAAAATTGTCGCGCGTTCCTACGAGGAGACCGGCGAATTGTACGCGCAGGTTTCGGTTGACCCGGAAGATGACTTTTCTTTGTTGAGTGGCAGATTACAGGTCCTGAATGATTCTGTCCGCGTCGTGATCGGCACGTATGGTTATCGCAATATGCAAAGCAGCAGCAATGCAGCTTCTCAGGGTTTGTATATCAGTAAAATCATCAACGAGGAGACGGTTTTTACCCGGTACCATAGTTTTACCGATTTCAAAAACTTCTTCAACTTCATGAACGAGCGCCAGCAGGAAAAAATGGAAAGGCGCATTAAAAAGAAAAAGGAAAGTGGGGATGATCTGAAACTCAACTACCGTTTGCTGGTTCATGACGTTGTACCGAAAAGCAACAATTTCCTCCTCGTTGCAGAAGTCTTTTATCCCGAATACCGGTACCAAAACCCGAATATAATGGGCGGTTACGGGTATGGTGGATTAATTGGCTACCCGTTTGGAATGGGACTTTACAATCCTTACTTATGGAACCCGATGTACGGAGGACGGGGCTACAATCAGCAGGTTTTTGACGGCTTCACATACACACATGCCATCGTTGCGGATGTGGATCAAAACGGGAAGCTGCTGTGGGATAACAGCATTAACTTCGACAATGTAAAAAGTATGGAGCTGAAAGAGAAAATCCGCGTCCAGACATTCGCAAACGGCAATTCCAGACTGGTTTACAGTCACAATGGCGGCATTCGCAGTAAGATCATAAAAGGCGACCAGGTTATTGACAGCGACCGGGTTATACCGAATGAAACCAATGTAGAAGGTGATAAAGTACGGAAAACCAGCACCGACGACATCGACTACTGGTACGGAAACTTTTACCTTGCCTGGGGCGAGCAGCGCATCATCAACGCCGCCGGCGACCCACAAACCAGGGGACGAAGGAATGTTTTTTATTTGAATAAGATTGCGTACTAGCTTTTAGCTGTTAGCCATTAGCTGTTAGCTTTTAGCCGTTAGCCGTTAGCTTTTTTTCTTCGCTTTTTTCTATGCGCTTGCTGATACTACTGAAATTAATTAATACAAAATGCAGATCGTCTGCATTTAACTGCAAAAAACAAAGCTAAAAGCTAAAAGCTAATAGCTATCAGCCAACAACAAACAGCTAAAAACCTCCCAAAATGCTTCTTCTCTCACCAGACCAACATACCGACTACCAACTCATCGATTCCGGGCGCTTTGAAAAGCTTGAACGATTTGGACCTTATATATTGTCACGTCCCGAGCCGCAGGCGATCTGGGACAAATCGCTTTCTGAGGAAGAATGGGAAAAGCAATCGAATGCCGTTTTCAAAAAAGATAAAAATTCACAGGAAAAAGGACAGTGGGTTTCAAAAGGCGATATGCCCGAGCGATGGGTTTTTCAGTATCGTACAAAAGACCTGCATCTGCGGTCGAAACTGATTTTATCCTCATTTAAACACGTGGGCGTTTTTCCGGAACAGGCTACTAACTGGGATTACATTACAAAGACTTTGAAACAAATGCCCGAGGAGAAACCATCGGTTTTGAATCTATTTGCATATACCGGAATTGCCTCGCTGGCAGCGAAATCAGCGGGCGCGGACGTGACGCACGTGGATTCTATCAAGCAGGTAATCAGCTGGTCGCGGGAAAATATGCAACTTAGCGGACTGGATAATATTCGCTGGGTGGTGGAAGATGCGATGAAGTTTGTACAAAGAGAAGTGCGGCGCGGTAACCAGTACAATGGCATTATCCTTGATCCACCGGCTTATGGCCGAGGTCCGGATGGTGAAAAATGGCTGCTGGAAGAAAGTCTGAATGAACTTTTGCGGCTTTGCGCATTGCTTTTAAAAAAGGAAAATTACTTTTTTATCATCAATCTGTACTCGCTAGGTTTTTCTGCATTGATCGTTGAAAATCTGATCAAGGCTCATTTTGGAACGCAGGATGGTCACGAATTTGGCGAATTGTTTATCCCAGACTCATTTGGAAAGAAACTTCCGTTAGGTGTTTTTTCCAGATTTTCAGATCAAAAAGATACGCATGAAGTTTGATCGGTCTACACTTTTCACGGTTATTATCCTGGTCATTCTCACGATTGCAAACCAGTCGTGCCAGAGTGATGCACGTAATGCAACCCGTATCCCGCCGACTGTAAAAAAATCCAGAACGCAGTGGGAAAACGACGCATTACTGTCGCTGACTGAACTTATAAACCGTGGAATTGACTCAGATGTAAACTATTTTAAACGCGCCCGAATTTACTTCGACCGCGAACAATATAATGAGGCGCTGGACGACATTAATGAATCCATTTACGAGCAGGATAATATCAGCGAGTACTTTCTGCTGAGAGGAAAAATCAACCGCGAACTCGATAAAATTGATAATGCCTTAGAGGATGCGCAGCGGGCAGAGGCATTGCAGCAAAGTAGCCCGGAGTTGTACGTTTTGCTTGCCGACATTTTACAGGCGAAAAACCGTTTTGGAGAAGCGGCGGGATATCTGAACCAGGCATTAAAAATGGCTCCCTACGATGGTTCGGCCTATTTTGTCAAAGGAATGTTGCAGGCGCGACAAGGAGATTCACTTGCCAGCCTGTCCAGTTTCGACTATGCGATGAATGTGAATCCGAGGTTATTCAGGGCCTACGAGAGGAGTACCGACATTTTGATAAAACTTAAAAACATTGATAAAGCGCTTGCTATCAATGAAAAGGCTATTCAACGTTTTCCTTCAAAAGCCACCTTATTTTTTGAGCGCGGAGAAATATATACCAATCTCGCCAGACCAGATACTGCTCTTTTAAATTATGAGAAAGCAGCAAGGCTCAATCCCGACTACGATGATGCATTAATGAAAATTGCCACGACCGGGATTTCAATCCGCGAGTATTACCGGGCGGTATCAGCTCTCGACAAACTCTATAAAAAGCAGCCGAAGTCGAAAGAAATCAATAATATGCTCGGTTTTTGTTATGAAAAAATCGGGGATTTTGAGAAAGCCAGAGGATATTATGGCACTGCGCTGGTAGTAGCGCCCGGCGATCAGGATGCGCGATATGGGCTGTACAGGATCCGTCAGCGTGAAAATGAAGGTCTATACGATTCGTACTATCCGGAAGAAAAGCAAGGTACGGGTTATAAACTGCTCGACACGTCACGCGTCCAAATCAGGACGATACAGCCACGCGGTACGACAAATATCCGGGTTGACTCGTCACGAAAAGCTAAAATTGAATAGATTTGCACTTTACAGCTTTCCCAAAGCCATTGAATTACAGTCATAGAATAAATTTTGAATGAAAGACGAGTCTCAAGTAAAAATTACCCTGCCGGATGGAAGTGAGCGTTATTACCCAAAAGGTGTAACCGCACTCGAAATCGCACTCAGTATCAGTGAAGGACTGGCGCGCAATGTGATCGCAGCGAAAGTCAATAATGAAATTTGGGACCCTACGCGTCAGATTACAGAGGATTCTCTGGTGAAACTACTGACCTGGAATGACGAGGATGGCAAATCGACATTCTGGCATTCTTCAGCCCACTTACTTGCCGAAGCTCTCGAAGCACTTTACCCGGGCGTTAAATTCGGAACGGGGCCTTCCATTGAAAAAGGTTTTTACTACGATGTGGACCTTGGCGAGCAAACGCTTTCGCAGGACGACTTTCCAAAGATCGAGGCGAAAATGCTTGAACTGGCCCGCCAGAAAAACGAGTATGTTCGCAAGCCGATCAGCAAAGCGGACGCGTTCGAATACTTTACTGAAAAAGGAGATCAATATAAACTGGAACTGATCGACGGACTTGAAGACGGTTCCATTACATTATATGAGCAGGGTGGATTTACCGACCTTTGCCGCGGACCTCACATTCCGAATACAGGATTTATAAAAGCTGTAAAGCTGACGAATATTGCAGGTGCGTACTGGCGTAACAAGCAGGAAAACAAAATGTTAACCCGCATTTACGGGATTACTTTTCCAAAACAAAAAGAGCTGGAAGAGTATGTGACATTAATGGAAGAAGCCAAAAAACGCGACCACCGGAAACTCGGGAAAGAGCTGGAATTGTTCGCATTCTCCGAAAAAGTGGGTCAGGGACTTCCATTGTGGCTGCCAAAAGGTGCAATGCTTCGTGAAAGGCTTCAATCGTTTTTGAGCAAGGCACAATCCCGCGCAGGTTATCTGCCGGTTATTACCCCGAATATCGGAAGCAAAGAACTTTACGTGACTTCCGGGCACTGGGATAAATATGGGAAGGATTCTTTCCAGCCAATTAAAACACCGAATGTTGGCGAGGAATACCTTTTAAAACCAATGAATTGCCCGCATCATTGCGAGATTTATAAAACTTCTCCCCGCTCCTACAAAGATCTCCCATTGCGGTTTTCGGAGTTTGGAACGGTTTATAGGTACGAGCAAAGTGGCGAGCTGCACGGTTTGACACGCGTTCGTGGCTTTACACAGGATGATGCACACATTTTCTGCCGCCCGGATCAGGTGAAAGAAGAGTTTGTGCGTGTGATCGATCTGGTACTTTATGTGTTCAAATCACTGGGTTTTGAGGATTATAGCGCCCAGATTTCATTGCGTGATCCAAATGACAAAGTAAAGTACATTGGAAAAGACGAGGATTGGGAACGTGCTGAAAATGCGATCATCGAAGCGGCCCAGGAGCGTGGACTGAGCACCGTTACCGAGCTGGGTGAAGCTGCATTTTACGGCCCGAAACTTGATTTTATGGTGCGTGACGCATTGGGAAGAAAGTGGCAATTGGGTACAATCCAGGTTGATTATCAAATGCCGAAACGCTTTGGACTGGAATATACCGGCTCCGACAACCAGAAACATCAGCCGGTAATGATCCACCGTGCGCCTTTCGGATCAATGGAAAGATTCATTGCAATTTTAATCGAGAATACAGCGGGACAATTTCCATTGTGGCTTTCTCCGGATCAGATCGCCATTTTGCCGATCTCCGAAAAGTTTGCTGACTATGCGGAGGATGTATTTTTCAAATTGCAGGATCACGACATCCGCGGATTTGTAGATCACCGGGACGAGAAGATTGGAAGGAAAATCCGTGATGCGGAGGTTACCAAAGTTCCGTTTATGCTCATTGTGGGTGAAAAAGAAATGGCAGAAGGTAAAATATCGATACGTAGAAAAGGAGAAGGAGATCTTGGAAGCATGACAGTTGAAGAATTTGCAGGCTTTTTCAAAAAAGAAGCTAGCATAATTTGATTTTTTTAACTTTTTACTATAATTCTGTCAGTAAGGCACTATTTTTGTTTCCATAGTGTTAGCTTTTTCGATTTCCACCAAAAACTAAAAAAACACCAAACCAAATTATATGGCATTAAGACCCCCTAGTGGACGGTTAAGAGTTCCTGAAGAACCTTATAAAATTAACGAACGAATTACAGCAAAAGAAGTACGCCTGGTAGGAGAAAATATCGAACCAGGTATAGTTGAAATTAGTGCAGCCCGAGCAATTGCAAAGGCACAAAGCCTTGATCTGGTTGAAATTGCACCTACCGCAGTTCCGCCTGTATGCAAAGTGGTCGACTACTCGAAGTTCAAATACGAGCAGAAGAAAAAGCAGAAGGAGATCAAAGCGAAGGCAATGAAAGTGGTTATTAAAGAGATCCGGTTCGGCCCTAACACAGATGATCATGATTTCGATTTCAAATTGAAACATGCCATTAATTTCCTCAAAGAAGGTTCAAAAGTAAAAGCCTATGTCCATTTTGTGGGACGTACGATTGTGTTTAAAGAACGTGGTGTGAATCTTTTGAAAAAATTCTCCGAGGCACTGGCTGAATTTGGAAAACTGGAAATGGAGCCAAAACTGGAAGGAAAAAGAATGACAATCATCCTTGCTCCTATTGTTAAGAGTAAGTGATTATCACATATATAGAAATCGTGGTCTCGGATTTACCGGGGCCACGATTTTCATTTTATAAACATTTTGGCTAATTTCGCGCGCTGTTTTATATTTTATCAACTATTATTTTTGAATCATGCCTAAAATGAAAACCATTTCAGGAGCTAAAAAGCGTTTCTCGCTGACCGGCACTGGAAAAATTAAGCGTAAACACGCGTTCCACAGTCACATCCTGACCAAAAAATCAAACAAGCGCAAGCGTGGTTTGGTTAAAACTGGTCTTATCGATGAGTCTAACCACAAGCAGGTATTGGCAATGCTTGGAAAATAATCCAAAGCCATTAAGAGTGAATACCATTCAGGTTCTTTGTTCAACCCGATGAAAGGCTTTTAAGACTCAACAGAGCGCCGATTATCAAAAACAGTTTAAATTATGCCACGTTCAGTAAATCACGTCGCTTCACGTGCAAGACGTAAAAAAGTATTAAAACTTGCGAAAGGCTATTTTGGCCGTCGTAAAAATGTATGGACCGTTGCTAAAAACGCAGTAGAACGCGGTTTGGCTTACGCATACAAAGGCCGTAAACAGAAAAAACGTAATTTCCGCGCCTTGTGGATCCAGCGTATCAACGCAGGAGCCCGTGAACACGGATTATCTTATTCTGCATTCATCGGTAAACTCAGTGCAGCAGGCGTTGAGCTAAACAGAAAGGTTCTGGCCGATCTGGCGATGAACCATCCGGCAGCTTTCAAAGCAATCGTTGATCAGGTAAAATAAAACAGCATCCCGCCTCTCCGGCGGGATTTTTTTTGCCCCTTACTTCTCTCTTTACAATTTATTAATTCCCCGAATAGCGAAAGGTTGGTACTTTAGTAGCCTTGTCAGGTACTACTCATAAAGTTTGAAACCCACAACCCTGTTCTATGGAATCCAGAAGGGAATTTATCAAAAAGGCAACCATGCTCACCGGTGCTGCCGGAATGTTCAGCACCTTACCCGCGTCCATTCAAAAAGCATTTGCGATTGACCCAAAAAAGGGCAGTACCTATCTTGACGCTGAACATGTCGTAATCCTGATGCAGGAAAACCGTTCGTTCGACCATTCATACGGAACATTACGAGGTGTTCGCGGCTTTAATGATCCGCGGGCGATAAAGCTTCCCAACGAGAATCTGGTATGGTTACAAACCAATGCATTTGGCGAAACCCATGTGCCATTCCGGCTGAATATGCGGGAATCGAATGCAACCTGGATGGGCTCTCTGCCGCATTCCTGGACGAATCAGGTGGATGCCCGGAATGATGGAAAGTACGATAAATGGCTGATCGCGAAGCAAGCAGGCCATAAGGATTATTCCAAAATGCCTTTGACGCAAGGATTCTATAACCGTGAAGACATCCCATTTTATTATGCATTAGCGGACGCATTTACCGTTTGTGACCAAAATTTTTGCTCGTCTTTGACCGGAACAACTCCAAACAGACTGTATTTATGGTCGGGCACGATCCGGGAAAATCCTGATCCGAAGCATTATGCCAACGTGCGGAATGAAAACGTGTCCGATGACGCGGAAGCTTCCTGGACAACCTTTCCGGAAAGACTTGAAGATCATGGAGTATCCTGGAAAATCTATCAGAACGAGCTCAGTATTTCAACCGGGTTTGTCGGGGAAGAAGATTCCTGGCTTGCCAATTTTACGGACAATCCGATCGAATGGTTCAGTCAGTATAATGTACGCTTTCATACGGGATACCAAACCTATTTGAAGGAACGACAAGCTAATTTGCCTCGCGAAATAGAGGAGGCAAGATTTAAATTAAAAGAAGCTGCTGCCGGACAGGATGCCGAGAAGCTTACTAAATCACTTAAAGAAAAAGAACAGTTGCTGGCATTGGCGAAGGAAGAACTGGTGAGATGGAGTCCGGAGAATTTTGAAAAACTATCGCAACGCAGCAAAAACATCCACAACAAAGCATTTACCACAAACAAGAAAGACCCGGACTATCGAAAGATCACTACCGTCAAATATATGGATGGGGATATCGAGCACGAAGCAAAGGCTCCGCAAGGTGATATTTTACACCAATTCCGCTCGGATGTGAAAAGTGGCAGACTGCCCACGGTTTCCTGGCTGGTAGCTCCCGAAAACTTCTCCGACCACCCCACGTCTCCCTGGTATGGCGCCTGGTATGTTTCAGAAGTGATGGACATTCTTACTGCTGATCCGGAAGTTTGGAAAAAGACCATTTTTATTTTGTGCTATGACGAAAATGATGGCTATTTCGATCACATTCCGCCATTTTCCGTTCCCAATCCGTATAAGGAAGATACAGGTGCTGTATCCGAAGGCATTGATTGTAAAACGGAATTCGTCACATTGGAACAGGATATGACTAAGAAGCCGAAAAAAGATTGCCGGGAAAGCCCGATTGGTCTGGGTTACCGGGTACCTCTCGTGGTTGCCTCTCCCTGGAACCGTGGCGGGAATGTCTGTTCGGAGGTTTTTGACCATACTTCTATTTTGCAATTCCTCGAGAAGTTTGTCAGTCACAAATCAGGGAAGAGTATTAGAGAAACCAATATCAGTGAATGGCGGCGTACGATCTGCGGGGATCTTACTTCCACTTTTACTCCTTATAACGGCGAAAAAATGCAACTGCCAACTTTCCTGGAGAGAGATGAATTTATGGAAGGCATTTATAATGCAAAATTTAAAAAGCTTCCAAACGGCTATAAAGCATTAACAGAAAAGGAGATCGCACAAATTAATATAGATCCTCGTCTGTCGCCCGTGATGCCAAAACAGGAAAAAGGGACGAGACCTGCTCGTGCAATTCCGTATGAACTATATGCTGATGGCGCGCTGAACTCTGACAAAACTGCATTTCAGATTAAGCTGGAAGCCAGAAATGGCATGTTTAAGGACAAGTCCGCCGGCGCTCCGTACATGGTTTATGCACCTGGTAAATATAAAAAAGAACCAATGAAAGTCTGGAATTACGCCGTAAAGCCAGGAGACGCGTTGACCGGAACCTGGAAATTAAGCGATTTTGCAGATCAGAAATACCATTTGATCGTTTACGGGCCAAATGGCTTCATGCGAGAATACAAGGGTTCAAGGAATGGCTCGGGAGTTAAAGTCGGAAGTCATTACTCGATCGATAAAAATAAAAAATCACAAGGCATCCTGGTCATCGAACTAACCAGATCGGTAGCTGAGTCAAATCAGACCATTATCATCAGGGATAATGCATACGGCGCTAACGATCAGGTAGTTAATTTCGAAAACTCCCAAGGAAATATTGTGCAGGTTTCCCTGCAACTTGAAAAAAATGCCAATTGGTACGATTTCTCCATTCTGATCGAGGAAGATCCCGAGTTTCTGAGCCGCTATGCGGGCCACGTAGAAACCGGGCATTCGAGCCTGAGCGACCCATTTATGGGTAAGATGCTAAGCTGATCCTATCCCGAAAAAGTCAGGTCGGGAGCGGCCTGACACTTTGTCATTTCTGTTTTGTGTAAAATATTCTGGTACGGGGTTTTTAGTAGAACTCGAAGTAACCGCACGTTTTGGCGGTTTCTGCTCAACATTACAGAATCAAATTATACTAAACATTAATATAGAACAATGGGAAAAATTATTGGCATAGACTTAGGAACAACGAACTCCTGCGTGGCTGTCATGGAGGGTAATGAGCCGGTTGTCATTGCAAACAGCGAAGGTGCCCGCACAACTCCTTCTGTGGTTGCATTCATGGATAATGGTGAACGCAAAATCGGAGCACCGGCCAAACGTCAGGCGATCACGAATCCCAAGCATACTATCAGCTCCATAAAAAGATTTATGGGTAAAAAATACGATGATACAACCGGCGAAATGAAAACGGTTGCATACAGCGTAGAAAAAGGACCTAACAACACGCCTCGTATCCCCATCGGAGACAGGTTATATACTCCACAGGAAGTTTCTGCATTCATTTTGCAAAAAATGAGACAAACTGCCGAGGATTATCTTGGTCAGGAAGTTACAGAAGCGGTGATTACCGTTCCGGCTTACTTCAATGACGCAGAACGTCAGGCTACTAAAGAAGCGGGTCAGATTGCAGGTCTTGATGTGAAACGTATCATCAACGAACCTACTGCTGCTGCTTTGGCATATGGTCTTGACAAGCAACACCTCGATATGAAAATCGCTGTGTTTGACTTGGGTGGTGGTACTTTCGATGTATCCATTCTTGAATTGGGAGACGGCGTTTTCGAGGTAAAATCTACCGACGGTGATACACACTTAGGTGGTGACGACTTTGACCAGGTGATCATTAACTGGCTTGCTGACGAATTCCAGAAAGATGAGGCGGTTGATCTTCGTAAAGATCCGATGGCGCTTCAACGTCTGAAAGAAGCCGCTGAAAAAGCAAAAGTTGAATTGTCCAGCTCTACCCAGACTGAAATCAACTTACCTTATATATTCCCGGTTGATGGGATACCAAAACACCTTGTTCGCACCTTGACTCGTTCAAAATTCGAACAACTTGCAGACACCTTGTTCCAAAGAATGATGGAGCCCTGCAAAAGAGCCATGAAAAACGCGGGTTATACAAATAATGATATCAACGAAGTTATTTTAGTTGGTGGGTCTACGCGTATCCCACGTGTACAGGAAGAAGTTGAGAAATTCTTTGGCAGAAAGCCTTCAAAAGGCGTTAACCCCGACGAAGCTGTGGCAATTGGTGCAGCGATTCAAGGTGGCGTTTTAACTGGTGAAGTGAAAGATGTACTTCTTCTCGACGTAATTCCATTGTCGCTGGGTATTGAAACTTTGGGTGGTGTGTTTACCAAATTGATTGATGCAAACACAACCATTCCTTCTAAAAAAACAGAGACATTCTCGACTGCTGCTGATAACCAGCCATCCGTTGAGATCCACGTGTTGCAAGGAGAACGTCCGATGGCGAATCAAAACCGGACACTTGGACGGTTCCATTTGTCCGATATTCCACCAGCGCAACGCGGTACACCGCAGATCGAAGTGACGTTTGATGTGGATGCAAATGGTATCCTTCATGTATCTGCAAAAGATAAAGGAACCAATAAAGAGCAAAAAATCCGCATTGAAGCTTCCAGCGGTTTGACGGATGCAGAGATCACTAAAATGCGTGAAGAAGCGAAAGCGAACGAGGCTGCTGACAAAGCGGAACGTGAGAAAATTGAGAAGATCAACGGAGCAGACAGCCTGATATTCTCGACTGAAAAACAGTTGAAAGAATTTGGCGATAAACTTTCGGCAGGAAACAAATCAGCGATAGAAAGTGCCCTGGGTGAGCTTAAAACGGCACATCAGAGCCAGGATCTTGCTGGTATCGACACTGCAATGGAAAAATTGAACGGCGCGTGGCAGGCCGCTTCACAGGAAATGTATGCTCAGGGTGGCGAAGGTCAGCCAGGAGGCGCACCGGGTGGAAACCCTGGTAACGCGGGAGCAGCAGATAATGGAGGCGCTACCGACGACGTGACGGATGTTAATTTCGAGGAAGTTAAATAAGACTTTCAGATTAAAAATCCCCGTCCTTAATAAGATGGGGATTTTTTTTACACCCGTTGCAGCAAAATGGGGTCATTGAACGTCTATCAGCGTGATGAACAAATACCGAATTTTGCTGGCATCACTTTTTATAAACCGAATCATACACTTCATCAATCTTAAAACCTGTAACTAAAATTCATTTTAACGTATGGACACAAGGATCGCATTACCTGAGTTGATGTACTTATCTCCCACAACCCGAGAAAAAGCGGTTGTAATTGCGCAGGAACTTTTAAGAGCTAATAACATTTCGCCCCGCGAAGCTGTGTCCAAAGCAATTCTTATTGCAAAAAACTGGGCGGTTAAAAATGTGAACAGGAATGTCTGGAAAAAATTAAAGTCATTTGAAAAGGAGATGATATGATCGGCCCCGAATTGAAATTTAAGGATCAGGTAGTCATAGTAACCGGATCCAGTTCCGGAATAGGCAAAGCCTGCGCCATTTATTTTGCAAATCAGGGGGCGCATGTCGTCGTAAATTACAGCTCAAGTCCGGAGGAGGGACAACAAACGCTGGATGAAATATTGTCTAACGGCGGAAGTGCAATCCTGGTCCAGGCAGATGTAAGTCGTGAAGACGATGTGCTGGCGCTTTTCCGCGAGACGATCTCCAAATTCGGGCGGCTTGATGTACTGGTTAGTAATGCCGGTCTTCAAAAAGATTCACCGTTTCTGGAAATGAGTTTGCAGCAATGGCAGAAAGTGATCGATGTGAACCTCACCGGAATGTTCCTTTGTTGCCGGGCTGCGGCGAGGCAATTCGTTGCGCAGGCAAAAGAGGATACAGAAGCTTCCCATAGTGAACTTTCCATTGGTAAGATTGTGATGATGAGCTCGGTACACGATATTATACCTTGGGCCGGACATGTGAATTATGCTGCTTCAAAAGGTGGTATTATGATGTTCATGAAATCCATCGCCCAGGAATTGGCGCCTCATAAAATTCGGGTAAACTCAGTGAGCCCGGGAGCGATCAAAACTCCGATCAATAAAGAAGTCTGGTCGGATCCCGAGCAATACAAAAGCTTATTAAACTTAATTCCATACAAAAGAATCGGTACACCGCAGGATGTGGCAAAAGCGGTAGGCTGGCTTGCATCCGACGAATCCGACTATGTGAACGGCGAAACGCTATACATTGACGGTGGTATGACCTTGTACCCCGAATTTGCCGACAACGGCTAAGATATTATATTTCATCAACGAACAAATAAGGCGTCTCTGGAATCAGGGACGCCTTATTTATGCTAAGATTCTGGTTAAACTTCTTCAGTCGTGATCCTAAAATGTGGCGGCTAACAAATTCTTCCTATAAATTTGTTACTCACTCAACTTTACCACTTTGTTCCGATCAATTATTTCTCTCCTTTCAAAACGTCCGTGGCTCGCGTGGTTCTGGACGCTGCTTATCCTCACAGCTTGCACCTGGCCGGGGAAAGACATACCTGCCGCGCCCGTCGTCGGTTTTGATAAAATTGTTCACACGGGGCTGTTCATTGTTTGGATAACACTCTGGATTTTAGTTTATCCGCAGAAAAGTACGCTATTGGTAATCGCCGGAATGGCTTACGGCCTGGGTCTCGAATTTTACCAGCAGCTTCTGCCATTCGATCGCACCTTCGATTGGTGGGATGCTGCGGCAGATGCTGCTGGTGTACTCATCGGCTATTTGTTCACGGCCTTAGTCATCAACCGTTATCGCCAGCGTTTGTACTGATTGATCAGTCCATTTGTGGAGCTGTCGTGGTTGCTCACCGGCCAGTCGTTCTGAAGTTCGGGATAAATTTTGTTGGCGAGTTGCTTGCCCAATTCCACCCCCCATTGGTCGAAGCTGTAAATGTTCCAGATTATTCCCTGGACGAATATCTTATGCTCGTACATGGCGATCAGGCTTCCCAGCACTTTCGGGGTAATTTTCTTTACGAGAATCGAGTTAGTAGGCCTGTTTCCTGAGAAAATTTTGAACGGAGCGATCTGGTCAATTTCTTCGGGGTTCTTTCCGGCAGCTTTCAATTCGGCCCGCACTTCTTCATCGCTTTTACCATTCATGAGTGCCTCGGTTTGCGCAAAGAAATTGGATAAAAGCATTTTATGATGCTCACCCAGCGGATTATGACTGGTAGCCGGCGCGATGAAATCACACGGGATCAGTTTTGTACCCTGGTGGATAAGCTGATAAAAAGCGTGCTGACCATTGGTGCCAGGTTCTCCCCAGATGACCGGACCAGTTTGATAACCAACCGGTTTTCCGTCGCGGCCCATACTCTTTCCATTACTTTCCATATCACCCTGCTGAAAATACGCTGCAAAACGGTGCATGTATTGGTCATAAGGTAAAATGGCCTGAGTTTGAGCGTCAAAGAAATCATTATACCAGATCCCCAATAAAGCAAGCATTACCGGGATGTTGCGTTCAAACTTCGTAGTTCTGAAATGCTTGTCCATTTCGTGAGCGCCGGACAATAGCTGCTCGAAATTCTGGAAGCCGATGAAACAAGCAATGGACAAACCAATGGCCGACCAAAGCGAGTAACGCCCCCCTACCCAATCCCAGAAACCAAACATATTTTCAGGATCAATTCCAAAATTCTCAACTTCCGACTGATTGGTTGAGATCGCTACGAAATGCTTTTTAACGTGTTGTTTATCAACTGCTTTTTCTAAAAACCACGTACGCGCACTGTGTGCGTTTGCCATTGTTTCCTGCGTCGTGAACGTTTTAGACGCGATCATGAATAAGGTAGTTTCCGGGTTCAATCCCTTAGTAGTCTCCGCAATGTGAGTACCATCGACATTCGAAACAAAATGGACATTTAATCCTACCTTACCGTATGCTTTAAGCGCCTCAGTCACCATCACCGGACCCAGGTCACTTCCACCAATACCTATGTTGACGATATCTGTGATTTCCTTCCCACTATACCCTTTCCACGCTCCGGACCTTACTTTGCCCGAAAACTCTTTCATTTTGCCTAGTACCTCATTGACATCCGGCATCACATCTTTTCCGTCGGCCAAAACCGGTTCATTTGAGCGGTTCCGGAGCGCGGTGTGTAAAACTGAACGTCCCTCGGTCGCATTGATTTTTTCCCCTGTAAACATGTCTTCGATCGCCTGCGCAAGACCGGCTTCCTCAGCAAGCTGCACCAGGTAAGAACGCGTCCGGGAGGTGATCCGGTTTTTGGAATAGTCAACCAGAATTTCACCGAAACGAATGGAGAATTTTTTATGACGGTCTCCATCTTCTTCAAACAGCGTTTTTATATGCTTTTGAGATATATTCTTGAAATGGGATTTCAGTTTCTTATAGGCGGGCAACCTGTCAAAGGGTACGGTCTGTAGCATTTTTCGATTTGTTAAAGTAAAAATCAGCCTTGAACATGCAAAAATATCATTTTACAGCAGTTTACGGACTTTTTGCGCATCAGACTGCATCACAAACGCCATTAAAATATCCCACAGACTCTGCTATTCCGGCCAGGGGATCTTTCATATCTTTCTCATATTCAAGACTGCAAACGCCCGGATACTTGATTTTCCGGAGCATTTTAACAAATGCAGGAATATCGATCACCCCGCGCCCCAGTTCACATGCTTTCCCGTCTTTCGACGCTGCCGTCACGTTTTTCAGGTGCAGGTCGAAAATACGTTTCGCGTATTTTCCGAGGTCTGCTACGGAATCCTGGTTATCTCTTCTGTTATGTCCGATATCGAAGCAAATTCCCACACGCGCGTCCAGCTCTTTCACGCGATCGTAAATGGAAGCCGCATTTGGATACAACTTATCTTCCGGCCCGTGGTTGTGAATGGCGTAACGGATGTCATATTCCTTTACTTTCTGATCCACATATTTCAGGTCATCGTAATTTGGAATGCCGACGATCAGTTTTACTCCAACCCGTTTTGCGTACTCAAAAGCCGCGTCAATTTCCTTTGGGTTTTTGGTATAAATGGGGCCGACTGCATAACCCGTAATATCCGATTCCTTCAACTTGGCATGAAAAGCGGCAATTTCTTCGGCAGTACTATTAAAAGGAAGATGAAAATCTTTTATACACAGGTAATGGACATTCACCTTTTTCATCATGGCGAGCGATTCGTCCAATTTGAAATTGACGAAACTAAATCCAGCAATTCCTAAATGGAATGGATCTTCTTTTTTAGCCATCGGCTTCGCATGCAGCTCGTTTTCTGAAAGTCCCAAAAGACTACCTGCGATCGCACCTGCCACTCCCTTTTTGAAAAATGCTCTTCTTGAATCCATATAATATGTAGTTTATGATCTGTTTTAATATAAAGACGCGCAGTCCAGAATTTACCACCTACCCATTCAAATCTTCAATTTGACCCCCAGCCTATTGATGATACCAGTAACCAGAATCACCAACAGCGCGAAAGACAAGGATTTTAAAAGACCTGCCAGCCCGGTCCGCAGATACATAGGGAGACTAATACCAAAAATAGTAATGACCGCATACCAGACGTAAGGTATGAGGTAGCAGGTGAGCGTAGCAGTTCCGGCAGGTTTCAGCACGTTTGCCCAGTTTTTTATTTTTCTTAAATCCACAAGCCAGAATAAAAACGCAAACGCCAAAAAGCTGATCCCACTACAAATGCCAATCCAGGCGGGAGTTGCCCGTATTTTTGAGATGCCCCAAAATGGACGTGTTCCAAACCCATAAAAGAAACAGATAACGCCCAGGATGACCAGGATGAGCAAATAGGTCTGGTTAATGCCTTTTTGATTTACATAATGCCTGTAAATCACCGAAGCTACAACCCCGCCCATTGTAAATGCAGGCATCGCGCCGCTCCCCACGATCCAGACGAAATTCCGGATTCCGTCGAGCGGGTGAAGAATTTCTGCGAAGTCGCCCAGATTAAATAGAACAAGGAAGAGCCAGCCGATGATAACGCCAACCAAACGGTCGCCCGTAAAGAAATAAATCAGCGCACAAATCAGGTATGACCAGCCGATGAGCCCAAGAATCCCATACCAGAGCGTACCCATTCCTGATGGACTGGCGGGATCACCACCCCTATAAACCACCGCCAGTGCCGCCAGAATAATGTATCCGACAATTTTTAAACTCGTATTCCGGATCCCGGAGTGCCTCGGGTAAACGTTCCAGATGAGGAAAAACGCAATTACCATCCAAAGCGACCACACTTGCTTATTGATCACCATGAGATCGCCGAGCGCATTTTCCAGGTTAACCGTGTAAACACCCATTACCAGTAGCGCAAACGTACGTTCGATAATGTGAAAAACGATAATGAATGAGGTATCTCCTTTTGCCTTTCTATTTGAAATCGCGAATGGGATAGAAAGTCCTACGATAAACAGGAAACAGGGAAAAACAACGTCCGAAAGACCCATGGCATCTTCCGCGGCCCGGCTGTGTTTCAGCCATTGCGGAATATTCTGCAGGGTCCAGAAGTCGTTGACAAAGATCATGAGAAACATGGTCAAGGCCCGGAAAGTGTCGATGGAATCCAGACGGAGCGGCGCATTCTTAGTCATTTTTCAGATCGGATTAGGGAGGTTGAATACAAATGGTTTTTTTGCAATGTGCGCTTATTTTCAGGTCAATTACATCTCGGGGCGGCATTTTTCTGCTTCAAATGCCGTTTTATCTGCTTTGCCGAGAGCATTTTCCTCTTTCTTGTTTAAGTAATTAATTTTAATTGAAATATCCTGCTTAACGCTATATAATTTACCTTCCGATCCTCTAAATTTTGAAGCCGAATACCCTTCAGTTAGAAATTGCCTGGGAAGTCTGTAACCAGATTGGCGGTATTTTCACGTACATCAAATCGAGGGTGCCGACCATGGTCGACACCTACGGTGAAGAGTATATGCTGATCGGCCCGTATTTTCCTGAAAAGGCTAAATTAGATTTCAGGCCCATCCGCGAACTTGATGATTCGCCATTATCGCAGGCGATACAACATACCAGAAACCTCGGGTTTGAAGTTCACTATGGCTACTGGCTTCTGGAAGAAGCCCGCCCCAAAGTACTGTTAATCAACCCTGTACTAAGGAAAGAACATAGCGACAGCATAAAAGCCAGGCTCTGGAACCAGCACGGGATCTCGACAATCCAGCCTGATCCATTAACAGACCAGGTGATCGCATTTGGCGAAATAACCCGGATCCTCCTCACCGAACTGATTGATCGTATTCATTTCGAGCAAGACGTCATCGCGCATTACCACGAATGGATGTCAGCCGTGAGTTTGATCGGGCTGGTGGCTGAGAAAGTACGTGTGGCGACCATTTTTACAGCTCATGCAACACTTATCGGAAGGTACGTGGCGCCAAATGAACAACAATATCACCTTAATCTGCACGAAATCGACTGGCGACAAAAGGCGTCGGATTTCCAGATCGAAGATCGGGTTGGTATCGAAAGAACCGCTGCAAAAAGCGCCCATGTGCTGATTACGAGCAGTAGCGTGACAGCAAGAGAGTGCGAAGCGTTTTTGGACCGTTCCCCGGATAGCATCATCAGCGCCGGGATACACCGAAAACCGGGAGTTGGCCACGAGGTTTTTGAAAAACACCTTCAAAACCGTTCAAAAATCGATGCATTCGTAAAAGCGCTGTTTTCTCCAAGTTATCAGTTCAAAACGGAAAAGACCCTGTACTTCTTCACTTCGGGCCGATACGAGTTCCAGAATAAAGGATTTGACATTACACTGGCAGCGGTTTCCAGACTGAATGAGGCCTTGAAGCGAAACGGTTCCGACATTACGGTCGTATTCTTTCTGATCTCAAAAAAACCGTTTTACAACATCCGCACAGAGGTACTCGAAGCCAGGCAGCGATACCAGAACCTGCAAAAAATCTGCAAGCAAATAAGTGCTCGGATCGGGCCGCGTATATACTCCAATGTCACCGGCCCGGGCGGCCGGAAACTGCCGGATCTCAATCAGCTCATGGACGATGAGCTGCACCATACCTGGCGCCAGGCAGTTAACCAGTTTAAACGGGATGGACTTCCGCCGGTTACAACCCACCATTTGCACAACGACGACGAGGTTACGCGCGAATTGCAGCGGGCCGGGCTAAACAATAAAGAGGAAGATCGCGTGAAAGTGATTTACCATCCCGATTTTATGGACCGTGCGACCTCACTGTTTTCCATGGATTACCTTGATTTTGTGAGAGGCTGTCATCTTGGCATTTTTCCATCCCTTTACGAACCCTGGGGATACGCACCTATGGAAACTGTTATGCATGGGACGCCGGTCATTTCGAGTGATCTTTCCGGTTTTGGAAAGTTCATCGGCGATGCTGTAACGGCCGATCAGGATCATGAGATTGCGATCATCAACCGCCGCTACCAGTCCGACGAGAGCGCGGCCGCCCAGCTCACTTCCGTATTAGAAGACTTTGTATTTTCATTCGAAAACCATCAATACATTCCGCGCGCCAGGTTATCCAGACAAGTTTTGGACAGACTTTGCTGGACTGAGTTGCAGCTTCGATACCAGGAATGCTACCGGCTGGCACTAATCAGATATCAGCCCGTGGCGAATTTGTATTGAAGCTACTTTCGAGAAAGGTTGCCATTTAATATTTTACATTACATTTTTTTGGGATTGGGGTGTTCCCGGTCGGTAAAAGAGTTTAGCAGTTATTTGCAAAGCTCTTTTGTTTTTATTCATTCCAACAAAAATAGGGCCTCGTTCAGAGACCCTATGATTACAAAAAAGATGAACTTCTTCCAATCCCTAACTCGCCAGATACCTCAGTGATAACATCGTAATGTCATCGAACTGGTTCGCTGCGCCGATGAAATCGATCAGACTTTCCAGCGTCGTTTCATTCATCTCTTTTGCCGTAACTTTTGTGGAGCCATCGCCGGTAGTGAAGAAATCCTGCAGATAATGCAACCCGTACCTCGCGCCAGAGAGATTATTGGCATCGGTAACACCGTCTGTATATAATACAAATTTATCGCCCGGATTAAGAGTAACGGTGTGAGATTCGAACTCAAAGGAACTGTCAAAACAAAGCGCCATTCCCCCCTGTTTCGGAATAAGCTCCGTTGAACCGTCCGCGCGGATAACGATCGGAGGTTCGTGTCCGGCATCCACGTACTCAACTACGCCTGTTTTTACATTTAATATGCAAACGAATGCTGTCACGAACATAAATGAAGAGTTGTCTTCACTCAAAAATTCATTCACAATCTTCACCTTCTCACAAATCGTGTCCCCGTTCCGGTTCGAAAACTGGCTTTTGAAAATCGCTTTGGTAATGGCCATAAACAAAGCTGCGGGAACTCCTTTGTCGGAAACATCGCCGATCATGAAAAACAATCGCTCGGAATCCATCATGAAATAATCATAAAGATCTCCGCCGACTGCTTTCGCGGGATGAATAAAGGCATGCAGGTCTACACCGGCTTTACCAATGTTGGCCGGTACCGTTTTGGGCAACATCGACATCTGGATTTCCTTCGCTACACTCAAATCATTCTGGATCGCAATCAGTTGCTCCCGTCCTTTTTCCAGCGTAGAAAGCATTTCGATATGCTCCACCGTTTTCGAGATCGTGATCTCAAGATCTTCAAAGTTCACGGGCTTGGTCACAAAGTCGAATGCACCGCGGTTCATCGCCGTCCGGATGTTATCCATATCGCCATAAGCCGACACCATAATTGCCTTCAGAAGTGGATTTTGCTTCTCATTGATCTTGGAAAGAAAGGTCAGCCCGTCCATCCCGGGCATGTTGATATCGGACAAAATCAGCGTGATATCATCATGTTCCTCCATCTTTTCCAGCGCCTCCACCCCATTGTTGGCAAAAACAAACTCGTATTTTTTATCTCTGATCTGCTTCCTGAACAATTGAAGAATGAGCATCTCCATGTCCTGTTCATCGTCCACACTTAATATTCTGATTGCCATTATCTTGCTATTTATGAGATTTTGTAGATATTTCCTTTCTGTATTAATGCGCCGTTCAGCCTGGGATCACAATCTGAAATTCCGTTTTTTCACCCAGAACGGAGCTTACGCTAATTTTCCCTTTATGCGTGTCGACAATGCTGGAATATGTCAGCGAAAGCCCCAGCCCGGTGCCTTTCCCGCGCGGTTTCGTGGTAAAAAAAGCATCAAACAACTTGGATACTATTTCTTCCGGAATGCCGATTCCATTATCCGAGATCCGGATGTCAATGTCCGTTTCGAGCCTTGTTGTTGTGATCTTAATTTCCGGCTCGTAGCCTTCCAAACCTTGCTTTCGCTTTTCATTCACAGCATAGCATGCATTGTTCACAAGGTTGACGATCACACGCCCGAACTCGCCTTTCGAAATAGCGACGTCGCCTACATTCGGGTCCAGCTCGTAGGTAAGCGTCACATTAAATTCCTTGTCTTCACTCCGCACACTCTGGTACGCCAGCTTGCTGTATTCTTCGAGAAGCTGGTTCAGGTCCGTCGCTTCCAGCACCGCATTATCCGACCGTGTTTGCGCTAACATTCCCTGGATAATACGTTCGATCCGTTTTCCATTCTCGTTGATCTTCACCAGATTTTGCGACAAGGTATTGAGTAAATCCCGTTCGTCTGCCAAATCATCCTCATTTAAATCCGTAATTTTCTTCTCTGCGAGGTCACGGATCTCTTCCACAAGACTTTGTGAAAGCCGCGAAAAATTATTCACGAAGCTGACCGGATTTTTAATTTCATGCAGAATCCCCGCACTGAGCTGACCGATTTCGGCGAGCCGGTTCAGTTCCACTATTTTTTGCTGATAAATCTCGATTTCCTTGTCGGTCGTTGCGGGCTCCATAATCCGGACAATTAAGTGATCTTGTAACTTAAAAATTATTTGACGGTTGGAAGATAAATTTCAACCTCGGTAAAGTCACCTTCCTTCGACTTCACGGACATCCGTCCTTTGTGGTATTCAATAATGTCTTTACTCATATACAAACCCAGCCCCGTTCCTTTGGACGTTGGTTTTGTCGTAAAAAACGGATTGAACAATTGCTCCGTTTCCTTCACCGGAATCCCTTTTCCGTTGTCGCGTATGTAAATGGAAATACCGCCCTCGGACCGGCCGGTGGAAACAGTGATCTCTGGCTCGAAGACCTTATCAATTTTTGTTTTTTCAATCACTGCATAACATGCATTACTGATCAGGTTGGTCAAAACCTGTGCAAATTCAAATGGTAACAAGCTGACTTTGATCGGAGTTGGATCCAGCGCAAAGGATAGCTTTACTTTCGCATCCTTATAATCATTTAATACTTCCTGAATCGCAGATTTTGATTTTGACTCTAAAAACGGGTTCAGGTCTGTCACGAAAAACTCCGTCGATTTTCCTTTCAGCAACTTCTGCATGTCTTTTACAATGCGGGTAGTACTGTTTCCGTGTTCGTAAATCTTCTCCAGATTTTTTTCAAGCATGCTGAAACCACTGTCCAGATCATCCTTTTCATCTTCCGAAAGTCCATCCTGATGTTTATCGGTCACTTCTGTGATCTCTTTCAACAATTTCCCCGACGACTGCGAGAAGTTATTAATGTAATTCAATGGATTGAGGATCCGGTCTACAATCCCTTTTGTAAGGCTTCCGACAGACGCCAGACGTTCCTGACGGATCAATTCTTCCTGGGTCGATTTCAGGTTTGAAAGCGTACTTTCCAGGTTTTCAAGAATATTGGTTTTAATGTAAGCCCCGATCAAATGCTCTTTCAGGTTTTTGACCATATTGAAATCACGCTCGCCAAATGCATTTTCGCGGCCCATGTTTTCCAGCGTAATGTAGCTTTTTACGTCACCTTCAACACGTATTAAAATACTGATCAGCGATTTGGGTGTGAACACTTCGTCGATCGACTCATCTGCATTCTGGTACCGGAAATTGTTTTTCAGGAAAATATCTTCAAATACTTCCTCGCCATTCTCCACGTACCGTTCCTCTGCCTGTCTTTTTGTGAGCCTCACCTCATCTACCTTCGCATTGCCCACTGAACCCGCTAGTGCGATAAACTGGTAACTGTCAGCGGTTTTATTATAGATCAATGCCGAGGCGCCATCCACATTCTGGAATTCGCACAACCGGTCAAGTACCAGCTGAAACAACTTCCCTGTATTTACTTCCCCATTAATGGACTTTACAAACTCATCGATCCGTTCAAGCTGATCATTTGTTGCCGACAGTTCCTCGGACTGAAATTCGAGTTCTTCCTTTTGATTCACGACTTCCTCCGTTCTTTCCCGGATCAGGTTTTCCAGTGCTTCTTTTTCACGGATGATACTTCTCAACCGCCAGCGGACCACATAGTAAATCATCACTGCAAAGACTACCACATACAACAAAATCATATACCATTGCCGGAACCATGGAGTCAGGATTGTAAGCGGAAATACTGCCTCTTTTGAGATGTTATTATAAATGTCCCGCGCCCGAACCTTGAAAACATATTTCCCCGAAGGCAGCCCATTGTATTCCTTCCGGGTGATCGGTGTCCAGTCCGACCATTCCTTATCATAATTTTCCAGTTGATACTGGTACTGAATTTCCTCGTTGCTCCGATAACTCGGCAATGCGAATTGAAATACGATGTTGTTTTGTTTGTTACCCAAAACCGTTGAAACCGGGATACTATCCTGCGTCAGTGCGATGCTGCCGCTCTGAGCGGAAACTGCGGAAGCCGAAGTTCTCAGCGTCGAGACATTTCTTAATAAGACCGGATATTTGTAGACGTACTGCTTCGGTACCCGAAGGTCGAGCCGGTAAAGTCCCTGATCGCCTCCCAGCCAGGCCACCCCAGCCGAATCTGAGTAGATAACCTGAAACTGGACCCTCGCAATGGGCATTAATGGCGTCTCAACAAGCTCAAATCCGCCGGAAGGTTTCTTTCTGAAAAACGAAGCTGATTTCTTATCCCCCCGCGTCGTCCACACATTTCCCTGACTATCCTGCTCTACGCGGTCGAACCAGGCCTTTTCTCCATTCAACCAGTCGGCCCACGAAAATCGGTCGGCTTGTGGCTGGTATTCAAACAAACCGTCCTTATTGGAGACAATGAGTTTGTTACCGTAAAGTGACAATTTGTTATACAATGGGCTTAAAATTCCCTGAGCCGCGGAGAATCGTTTCACATGGCCAGTCGCAGGATCAAACTTCATAAGTCCGTTGGAAAGCGTTTCCAGCCAGAATGTGCCCGTGGGGTATTCCAAAACGCCTGTTACCTGTTCATTAATGGATTTGACTTTATTGGAGCTCCATCCATTCGCACCTTTTCTCCATATATTCAGCCCATCCTGCATGCCTACATACAGCTCATATCCCGATTCGGAAGCCGTGACACTTAATGGAAAATCGTTTGTAAGATTTGTCAGACCTCCGCCTTTCGACCATTGAAAAAGGCCTTTATTTGATGCTATGTAAAGATTACCTCCGGCCTCATCAAACCCCAGACAGCTGCCGGGAAAGCTATTAATTCGGACCACCCGGTTATTTTCAATGTAATACAAACCATATAAAGTACCCACCACGATCCTCCCCTGAAAACGCGTGATCGCAGTCACCGCACCTTTCAGCCCATCTGCCGCATCATACATGGAAATGGGTGAAGGAAGGTCGAAACGCGCGATCCCGTCGTTCAGCGCAAGCCAAAGATTTTGGTCCCGATCGGTAAACATCGACGCCACCTGACTATCCCGGATTTCATCGCTGAAAGCCACTGAATACTCGATATCGCCGGTTGAAGTAATTACTATAATGCCGTCCGCAGCCAGACTAATCGCTATATTTCCATCCGGTAATTTCACTGCGTAGGCCGCCTTCATGCGGACAAGTGCCTGGTTTGCATCCCCACCGATCGTTTCAATGCGGTTATTTCGAAGCCGGAAAATCCCCTGACCCGTTGTCAACAAGATCGCCGAGCCATCGGTCATTGGTACCACGGAAATCAGGTCGAGCAAAACCGGAACATCGCTATCTTGCTCGATTCCAGAAGATTTGGCGCCACTGAGCGTAACAATTCCCCTGCCTTTCGCAAAGACAATGGCTTTACCATCGTATGCAAATGCCGACTGGATGTTCAGATTATGTGTATAGGTTTTAACCGAAGACCCATTCCAGAAAAAGCCATTCTTGCCGGTAATGAACCACGCACCGGTCGGAACAGTTAAAATCTGCGTGATCTCCCCCACCTCATCTTTCAATTTTGAAGAGAGGCTCACAAACCGGTGAACGCCAAGCGAATCATAGCCGAGGTACCCAAATTCTCCATTTGCACCGACAAGCACCCGTCCTTTCGCGTCAGTCGTCAGAGCAGTAACGCGCGTCACATTCTCGGTTTGAACGGTATTCCAGGTTACCCCGTCGTATTCGAGTACACCTGCAAAATTGGCAAAATACATGACACCCGACCTGTCCTGGGTAATGGCAAAGTTCTGAGCGTGTGCGCGGTATTCCGAAGATTCAAAATAGCTTGACATAGGCCGGCCAATCTCCGGCTTTTTGGAAACCACATGCTGCGCCCATGCAGGTCCGATCCCCGCAATAAGCATTGTTAAAAGAAAAATATTACTGACTAACAGCCTCCTCAGACACATGGTGCGTGATGTTAAGATCTTTCAAAAGGTAATTTTCGATCAGGTAGAACTCCGTGTTTTCCATCACATTCGGAATCATTACGACTCCCTGGTTTTTAAGTTCAACCACATTCCTGATCTCTCCCGCCTCAATGCCGCCGATCTTGGAAAAAAACAGCTTTCCATATGTGATCAGGAGCGAAACGTCTGCATTGTTGGTATACTTCCGGAGGTCGATCACCTCGCCTTCTTCTTCCTGAAAATAGGCCGAGTTAAGCAGGATCTTCTGAAGTTCGCCATTAAGCAACTTGCTCAGTCCTTGAGCCTCCCTGAGCCGGCGCAACTTGCTGATAAGCAGATCTTCCTCGGTCGCCAGCCATTCCAGCGGCTTCATAATGTCGAGATGAAATGCATCTTTGTCACGCGTCATCACGTCCATCAGCGACTTAAACCGGCCCGGATTGACGATCCTGAGAATGTAAAAAGCAGTTTGCGATATTACTTTCGAGTGAGAAACTGCATTGGCAACAAGTACCGGAGTTACAATTTCAGCCGGAAAATGCCGCAGCTCCCGGATCGCCACCGCTTTGGTCCACCTCGAAATCCGTGTATAATCTTTGTTAATAATATCGATCAGCCTTTCTTCAACCGACAACTCGGAAACCGGTAAAATCTCTGCATACCGGTTGCGCATTTCATCAGACGAGGCGCTATCCAGAAAAGGCAGGATTTTATTCTTGATGTTTTCGGGTAGCAATAAGTCCGAGATCTCAGTAAGATAGTCGCGTGCATCCATGGCCTGCTCACCTTTCAGCAGGGTGATCGCATGAAACCTAGACCCATAGACGACTTCCAGTACAATAAATGCTTTGCGGATAATCCTTTGCTTTTCTCTTTCGATATTCAGCATCAACTGCGAATCGTGCGGGTATGTCTCGGAAAGGTCGTATTGTGCGGAAAGCAGCCAGACGAAGGTTTTCAAATGCTCGTCCAGTTCATTGAGCAGGAATATCTTTTCGGTACTGTTGCAGCCGTAATTCAGGTTTCTGAGCGATTCAAGGACTTTGTCTTTTATAAAACGGTTTGGGTTTTCAAGGTTTCGTCTGAAAAAACGGATCGCCTCGCCCCCACCTATTTCTTCTACGATTTTGAGTAAATGAAGCTGGCGATAGCGATTATCATTATTACTTAAAAATGACTTTTCAATGTATTTCAATAATGGGACTCCCGATTTTACCAACGCATCGAATGCCACAGAATAATACCGGTCTATCTCCATTTGCTCCATCAGATACGGCCATAGTTCCGATCTCCGGAGCTCTCCCGCCGTATAAATAGCAGCTTCGCGAACACGCTGATCCGGATCCTGCAAAAGTGGTATCAGGTATTTGTAAGACAAAAACCGGTTTGCGCCGCCAAGTCCCAATGCAGCTTCGGTCCTTTCTTCGGCATTTTTTGAAAAAACCTGGCTGATCAGTTCATCAAAAGGTTTGCTTGTCCTTTCGTTCTGAGGAACATAGGCGTTTCCACGCACCTGGCGTGCAGGAAAGTGAAATACTTTTTCGCGCACCATCTTTTTGTAGGCATTCTGGCCTGCAAATGATACAACCGCCCAGCCGAGCGCAACTACCAAAAACACGATTGCGAGTGGCAAAGCTTCCAGTTGCCACAAATTGACCAATATTAAAAGGACGACTCCGGCCGCCAGACCTCCCATTGCCTTGGCCCGCCCCTCGATCCTACCCTGGATGTTCAGACGAAACCGCGCCTGGATCGGCTGATAAAGTACCTGGTATGCCGGTTCACTGATCGCTTTTCGTATGGCACTCAGGAAAAACCGCGACAATGCGACGCAAGCAAAGAATATGGCAGCAGTGTCATAACCTAAACCATAAATAACAGATACCGCAAAACTGAAAACGAGGCTTAAAGGCAGGATCATTATCCCAAGCCTGACCCCGTATTTGCTGATAAGCTTGTTGTAAAAAAAGGTTTTAATGAAAAATTCCAGAATGGCGGAGATGCCAAAAAACACACCCAGAAAGCTGGCAAGTGATTCTTTGTTTGGAAAAATAACCCGCGACTCGATGAAGAAAATGTATTCGACATAAAACAATGCAAATACCGGCAACAAGGCCAGGAAAAAGATGGCACGGTAGTATGAGGGATTTACAACGTCGTCGGCCACTTTGTCGACATGTTCGCTGCTTACCTCGTCGTTTTTATGTTCGGCAGTTACATACCGCTTGTGTATCTGCCTCAGCAGCACGGCGCAAACCACCAAAAACCCCACGGCAATGATTAGCAGCGAGTCAATGGGCAGAATTTTCACCAAACCCGGAACAGCGAGATACATGATCACCGAGGAAAATACATCACCTGTATTAATCAGCGAGGAAAGTCTTTTGGATTGCTGAAAATTGAACAGCTTTACTACAACTGCCCAGAAGGTCACGCCATTGACCAACACAAAAACGCGGTTCCAGAGAAACAGGATAAAGAAAACCCAACGGTTGCCGGTAACGTGATAAAATACCAGAAACAGACTAATGGATACAATCAGGAACAGAAGCATGTTTTCGGCCAGCCGGTCGAATGCAATCTTCTTTTGCAGCCTCGTGACGCCCAAACCCAGCACGTAGATAAAAATCCCGCCCACTACATATACCTGAGGCAGCGCAAGCCTGTCGAAACTCACCAGGAACGAAGACGCGACCACCGTGTAAAACAACGCGGTTGCCCCTCCCATAAAGAAAGAATAGGCCATCAGCAAGCTTACGAGGCCTTCCTCGTCCTTCCTGACGTTCAACATCCGCGATATGTTCCTGAATTTTTTCAATAGCTAGTTACTTATCTCCTTAATCATAAAATAGATCTGACGTTCGGGCATCTGGTAGAGCGGTTTTATCTTTCCCAGATATAAAAACCCGAGTTCTTCCAATGATTTGATCCGCGAAGCTACCGGCTGTGCGATGATCATTTTGGCACCATTCGTTGCCGCGTAGTTGATCCTCGCTTCATCCAGTAAAGTCGAAAATCCCTTGCCGCGGTATTCGGGCGCTACAACCAGCCGGTTGAGCGAAGCATACGGCCCGGTCCCATACTTTGCAATCAACGATTCGTCGAAAAGATCGGCATGTGGTACAGAACTGTATTCTTTGTGAAAACTTAGTCTGGCCGCCGCAACGATCACTTTATTGTGGCTGATCACCCAATGATGTGCCCGCAGATCGTCTTCGTCAAGCCATGATTTGTGCGAGAAAAAATCATGGCTGATACCTTGTTCATCTTTCCAGGCAAGTACACGCAATGCGCCCATTTCGTCCAATCTCTCGGGATAATCCAGCTTTGTCAGCAAGAATTCTGAATTCCCGATTTCAAACCGTGTTTCCATGACGCGAGGAGTTTTTAAAGTCACTAATTCCATATTTCCTTACTAATTATTTCCGGTTGGTATCGATGAGCAATCCGATTGAAAACACTCGTCTTTCCTGCGGATAGCGCGACGCAGAGGTAACTCCATCGGCAGCCCTGATGCCGGGGACAAAGTATTCGCTGTTTAAAATATTGGAAACCTGTAATTGCAGGCTGAATAAATTCAACAGGTTATGATAGGTAACCGATGAGTTCAGCAAGTAGATCGAAGCGAAATGCGTGATCGGGTTGCTGCTCCCGGAAGTCCCCGCGCCCGATTTTCTGGCACTAATGTAATTATTGGTAATGCTGATACTCAGGTTTTTGACAGGCTCATAAACCGCCCCAAGATTAGCTGACCACGGCGCAATGTCACTCACCGGTACCTTCTGCCCCTCCACTTTGCTGAGATCGCGCGGATTAGAGTATGTGAAATTTCCCCAGACATTCAGGTTTTTAACATCGTAACGTGCCTCCGATTGCAGGCCTATAATTCGCTGCTTGCCCAGTGCCTGAAACTGGTTTGTCTTTATGCCGGCCGGTGTTACGACCGGAGCCAGCCCTACCGCATTACTGTAATTGGACATATAACCCGCCACATTCACGGATAACGCTTTGCTGAACCTTGCAGACACGCTGCCTTCCACATTCTTCACACGCTCAGGCTGCAGCGTGGGATTGTTCAGAAGACGGTCGCTGCCTGTTCCATATTTTTGAAGATAAGAAGCATCCTTAAATGCCTCGGTATAAATGCCTTTGAATACGAATTTGCCTTTTGAATAAATGAGACTGATCCGGGGGTTAAATACAAAACCATACCCTCCGTTCGAGCGGATCTGGTTGTAGTCCAGGCGTGAGGCGAGCACCATTTTAAGGCTTTCCGTCCAGTTATAGGTACCCTGGCTAAAAAGTCCGATATCGAAAACCCTGAAATTATCACCTCCTGCCAGCGTCGAGTCCGGGCGTCCCTTTTCATCTGCCTGTCCCACCAGCGAGGTAATGTAATTGGCCTGGATGATACTGTTCCGGATCTCGATACCACTGTTGATATCCATTTTCGGCAGCGGCGTCCAGAGAACACGGAACTCGTTACGCAGCTGGTTGGAAACACGGTACCAGTACGGTACAGAATATGTTGGTTTGCGCTGGTTCAGCAGGTCAACAATCCCGTAACTTCCGTTGTAATAGCCCCGGTAGGTTGGCAGGTTTGTAGCTCCATTGAGCTCGTGCAACCGGTATGAAGTAAGGTTGAGGATCTGGACTTTATCCGAAATGTATTTATTGTAGGTCAATGAAAATGCTTTATTGTTTGCTACCCAGCGCGATAGCTCCGGCGTCACAATCCTGGACCTGTTTGTATACCACGGTGTGGCACCTTCATCGGTTTTCCAGCTCATCAGCGAAATCATAAAGTCTTTGAATTCGATTTTAGCGCGGACAAATACGTTTCTCGAATCATCATTAAACCCAACCTGATCGCCATTTATATTGGCCTGGAACAGATTTGCATTGTCCAGTTCGGCGGCTTTTGCTTTCCCAGCCGGGGTCAGGCTCAGTGCATTTGCACTTCCATTGGCATCATACCCAATCTGATATAAGTCGCTGTTTGGAAAAAGCGTGGTCAGCTTGTTGTTTGTAATATAAGTTTGGGCCGCGGCACCATTTATGTTCTGTTGTGACGGATAATTTGCGGCCGTTCGCGGATCATAATTCCATTCCGGGTACTGGCTGTAATTCAGCTCGTTGGAAGCAAAATACCGTGAAGTAACGGAAACGGCGATATCCTTTGTCCGGACTGTCACTACACCGTCGACAAGCTTCGTATTAAGTGATCCATAACGGAGCTGACCATTTGCCGAAAAATCAACTTTTTTTCCCTCCGGCATTTCTCTTTCCAGAAAACGCTTGGTAATGAGGTTGATAACCCCCATAAATGCATTCGCACCATACATCGTGGAGGCAGGCCCGTAAATGACCTCTACCCGCTCAATGTCCGACAATGCATATTGTCTCGAAATCGGGATGTTATCCGAATTCAAGTCATTTTCTTCTACTCCATCCACCAAAAGGATGGTACGGTCATTGGAGGTAGAACGGTAACCGCGCTGATAAAAAGTGACGTAAGAAGGTCCGTTTCCCCGGATCACATCGAAACCCGGAATGTCGTTCAGCATCTGGGTTAAGTCTTTATAGCCTCGTTTTACAATGTCGGTATGTGTCAAAACCGTTACCGTGGCGGGTACCTGCAACAGGTTTTCCGCCTTTTTGGAAACCGAAGTAATCTGAACAATGCGGTCCATCAGATCACGCTGCTGGGCTACCAGATCTTTAAACTGAGGCAATGCAGAAAATTCCGGCTCATAATTTTGATTGGCGATCAGCAGGTTCCGAACGGCGGTTGCAGCTTGTGGCAGCGAATCCAATGCGAGGTAAGTGAGTGCGATGATTTTGTAGGCCTGAACCTGTGCATTGGGCGAGAACTTTGTTTTCAGACACGGATTCAACAATTGAAATACCTCGTCGAAATTCCCGGTACGGTATTTCCTGTCGGCCTCGGGCACGATCACCGATGCGTCGCAGTCATTCTGGGCAGACGCAATGCCAGGCACAAAGGTCAGTATGATGATAACAAACAGGAGTAAAAAATTTTTCATCATGTGCTTATCGAATGTTTCGGGACAATTTTTCGTACGGAATATCCTTTCCGATGTATTGGTCCCATTCTTCCTCGGTCAATTCTCTCTTTGCTTTCTTTAAAACTTCCGCGAACAGATCGGCTGAATTAATGTCCCAGATCCGCACCGTTTTGTCAGCCCCCGCGGCAAGCAGCTTGTTGCCGTCGCGACTAAACCGGATATCCATTACCCAGTAATCGAAATCACTCAATAATACCGGCTGTTGTTTGGAAATGTCTTCTTTCGCATTCCAGATCCGTATTTTCCAGTCGTAACAAGCTGTGGCAATGCGACTTCCATCGGGCGCGAATGCAATTTTGGTTATCCCCGAAGTATGTGTACCCTGGGTGCCGTTCAGCGAATTCATCACCGGTTCATCATTTACCACCCTCACATTGTATAACATCCCCGAGCTCGTCCCGAAATACAGATGCTTCTGATCCGGCGTAAAAGCCATCGAAATCAGCCTTCCCCGCAAGTTAGCGAAGTTGTATTCCACCGGTTTTTCTTCCAGTTTGGTTAAATTCACCCGGACCAGCTTTCCATTTCCGGTACCTAAAAACATATAATGACCGTCTGACATCGTTTCCATACTCGCGACTTCCACGCCCAGATTCAGATTTTTGAGCACATCCATCTTTTTATCACTCACATCCCAGATCCGGATCTGCCCGGCTGAACTTACGGATATCAACTGGGGCTTATTATTGATATTCCTGACCGACATTGAAAACACAATACCGTCATGTCCCACAAGTGTTTTAGTGGGCAAACTACCCGGCGCGAAATTGTCCCAGCGAACAATCTGGCCATTTGAAGAACCGGTAAAAATGGTTTTCCCGTCGGGCATAAAGGCCAGTGAACGAATGCTTTTGAACGTTTGCCGGGGATTACGGATCGAGACAGGTCTGGCGGATGGAGTGAGATAATTCCAGAGACTGACAATCCCGTCGTCACCGGCAGTAGCAAAAAGAGAGCTGGTTGCCTGAGGCTCGGCCACTGCGCGAACAATGTCATTGTGCGCGATCAAAGTCGCTTTCGCGCCCGCTGCTTTGGACAATGCGTTGAATATGTCGGGATTGTCTTGCTCTCCCCCGTTTTTTACGTTAAAGTCATACGCTTTCAAAGCAAGTAATGCAGCCAGATCGTCTCCTGCCGGCATTTGGAATGATTGGATCGCAATAAAGCGGGCAACTGCTTTGGATCTTTGTTTCAATGCGTCGTTCCTGGAACTCTCCGCTTCTTTTTGCGCGGTTTGGGCGTACACTTTTTGCCGGTCCGATTCCTTTTGGGCACTTACTGCATATTCTTTTTGAACTTCGGTTTCTTTTTGGGATTGTACCGCTGCTTTTCTGGCATTATCTGCCTGAGCTCTCTGTTCCTCAGCAATTTCCCTGGCTGCTTTTGCCGCAATGCTTTCTTTTACAGCTTTTTCCTGCTCCCGTACCGCAATGGCTTTTTGTTCTTCTGTCAATGCTTTTTGCAGTTCTGCGAATGTGCCTTGCTGCTCTGCGATCTTTTTTTGAGAAATGGCTTCACGTGTCTGGTCCTCAGCCCGTTTACGTTCTTCCAAAGCCAGACTTTCTTTCTCCAATGCCGTTTTCTCACTTTGCTGCGCCTGCGTCCGCAGTACTAATGCGACGATCAGGAACAAAAGTGAAACGAGCGAACTGATCCCAAGTACCGATGCGAAAACTCTTGCTTTACGCAGTTCTCTTTTCTGCCGGTCTTCTTTTTGTCTTACTTCGAGCTCGTATTGTTTTTTACTATAATCCAAAAAATTAGTCGCACGCTCGAAAAACGGATCGTAACGTTGCGCCCATTCCAATGTCGGCTCACTTTCTTTCAACCATTTGAGCCCCATTTGCAGCTCCGGGTTCACCCAAAGCCCAGTGCGGCCTTCCTGATACAATGCTGCGGAATAACTAAGCTGCTTGTACAATTTCGCCGATTCCAGCTCCTCCTCGATCCACTTTTTACACCTGTCCCAAAACGTCAGGATCTTCTCCACCGAAACATCGATAATGGAGTCATGGTCGATTTTGATGCCAGGCTTGGGCGTAAGAAACGAAACCCCGTTTTCACGGAAAACGAGGATGACATCAATCAATAAGTAATCCGGAATGCCCGTAATCTGGATGATCTCGCGAAGTGCGGTCGGGTGCAGCGATGAAGTATCGCTCGGCCCAAGAACGATGAGCGATTTGAAAAGCTTTGCGGCTGCATTTCTGCGTTTTTCGTCCAGTCGCTGTGTGTATATTTCTTCGGCATGCTGGCTAATGGATTCCTGTATCCCACCAATCGCCTCATAGTCAGTAACACTAACCGGTGACGAAAATGGTTTTGTGGATTTCCATCGGTCCCAGGTACGCATTAACGCGTGTTGCAGAATGGGCAGAAAATCCGGATTGTCGGACAATTCTTTCAAAAGTCCGCCTACCAGTGCCGGCTCGATCGTCGCCCCAACAGATTCAATCGGCCCGACAATCACCTGCTTTACCTCATCCGCATTCATTTTCGGCAAGAGGTAGTAGCCCTTGTTGATCACTTCGGTGAGTCCATTGAACTCGGTGCAGTGGTCCAGGTAATCGGAACGCATCGTGATCACCGCGTGAACAGGCAGCTCTCTCTGGTTGATCAGGGTCAAAAGCAGTTGTACAAACGAAGTAGTCCTGCTTTTACCTGAAAAATCTTCCGCCAGTTCGTAACGGAAAAGCTCTTCGAACTGGTCGATCACCAGCAGGATTTTGGCCTCGCGGATCTCGGTAAGCAATGCGAGAGCGACTCTCGGATCCTGGAAAATTTCTTTTTCAATCGTCTCGGAATCCCGATGTTCCCAGCTAGGGTCGTCGTTTTTCAACGCATTTCTCAAAGCGGTGAGAAAGCTTCGGACAGGATTACTACCTGGTCTGAAAATGACGACTTTCCAGCGATTTCCGCCTTCGCTTTCTTCGACGGACGGAATCAGCCCCGCTTTAATGAGCGATGACTTACCACTGCCCGAGGAACCGATCAACGCAAGGAACCGCCCATCCAGGAGTTTATTTTTTAACTCCCGGATGTGCGCGTCCCTGCCGAAGAACAAAGCGTGATCCTCGTATTCGTAACTTCTTAGTCCGGGAAATGGATTGGCAAGCGTAGAACTATCAACCATATCTTTCAGGTTGCGGCGATTTTCATAACAAATTTGTTTCTGTTTTTCCCATCCGCGTATTCATATGAAAATTCATCGACACCATTGATCGTCAGGAAAATGCCTAATCCTCCAATTCCGCGTTCTTCCAGCGAAAGTGTCAGATCTTTTGCATTTGGCAGGTCTTTGGCCAGCGGATCGAACGGAGCAGCTACGTCTTCGAGGATCAAAACCAGTTCCTTATCTGTGATTTCGCTCAAAACTGCGAAATCGGCATTTAAACCAGCCTCCTGATAACCGTACAAAATGATGTTTGTAGCAATTTCATCAACAGCCAGTTTGAGACTGTAAGTTGGCTTTTTGGCCAAACCTGCCTGCTGCGAAAGCTCACCAACGTATTCCCGCAGCGAATCCAGAGAATCCACATTGCCGGGAAAACTTTTCGATTCCATCATAACGGAAGTTAAACAGGATATTGATCGACAATCGTAACGCTGTGCTGAAGACCCGTTTTGGTGAGCGTGTCAACAATCAGCTCCTGTGGTTTTACAATATAAATGGACAGTTTCGGGCCGATTTTTTGTTTGGAATAAATTAAAACCCTCAATCCTGCGGATGACATAAAGTTAAGCTCCTCCATGTCAAGTACCAACGACTCGATCGGTTGATTAGCGATTTTTTCGATCTCGGTTTGAAACACACGCGCCGAAAGCGAATCAAGCTCGCCATGTAAAGTAAGTTTCGCAACCTGATCCTCAACTACTGATTCTATTTGAAATGCCATGATTTTAATATTATAAAGTTGATTTAAAATGTAAATGAGCTGTTGCCAGGGAGGCCGGGTTGGTTCTGTCATTTATTGTCACTTGTCGTCATTGATCGTCATGAATTGTTATTAAGCGTTATTACCATGAATGACTATTAATGACAATAAGTGACTATTAGTGACCATAACTGACATCGCATTCCACTACTTCCCAACCAATATCACCGTAGCCCTTCCTCCAACCAGGAACCTGCCCTGATCTTCGAGTCTCGGCTCTTTTCCGATGTCGTAGATGTCGTCACCTGTCGGCATATCTGTATTTACGGCCAGGTGCCAGCTTTTGCCGTTTGGCAGTTGCGGAAGCTCATAATACAATGCGTCGTAATGTGAGTTCATCGCGATGTAAATACTGTCGTCTTCGATCGTCCCACCTTTTGCATGCGCGCCGTCGAGCATTACGCCCAGGCAGCGGCTCGATGCGTCGAAGTTTGGTTCCCAGGCTTGTGTACCGTGAAAACTGACATCAGGAAATCCGCTGCCTACATAATCGCGGTGCTGGAAATGCGTCCTGCTTCTCAGTACCGGATGCGCCCGGCGGAACCGCGTAATGCGTTGCGCGAAATAATAGATATCGGCATTTTTTTCCAGCAGGTTCCAGTCAACCCAGTTCAGTTCGTTGTCGTGGCAGTAGGTATTGTTGTTGCCGTTTTTGGTCACACCCATTTCATCGCCCGACAAGATCATCGGCACACCCTGGCTTACCATCAGGATCGACAATGCATTTTTTATCTGCTTGTGACGTAGTTGATTAATGTACGGATCTTCTGTTTCACCTTCCACACCACAATTCCATGAATGATTATCATTGCCGCCGTCATTATTACCTTCTCCATTCGCTTCGTTGTGTTTTTCATTGTAAGCAAAAAGGTCATAAAGCGTAAAACCATCGTGACAGGCAATAAAATTGATGCTGGCAGTCGGGCCGCGGTAATAGTACAGATCAGGCCATCCCTGGATACATTGCGCCATTTCACCTACCAGGCCTTCGTCCCCTTTCAGGAATTTGCGAATTGCGTCGCGGTACTTTCCGTTCCATTCCGCCCAGCGGCCGTATGCGGGAAATGAGCCTACCTGATATAATCCTCCTGCATCCCAGGCTTCGGCAACCAGCTTGCATTTGGCAAGAATGGGATCGTAGGCCAGTGATTCAAGTAATGGCGGGTTGCTCAACGGCGCACCGTTCTGGTCACGGCCGAGAATGGCGGCGAGGTCAAAACGGAAACCGTCAATGTGATAATCAGCCGCCCAGTAACGCAGACAGTCGAGTACCATGTTACGAACCACCGGATTGTTACAGTTCAATGTATTTCCCGTTCCCGAGAAATTGAAGTAATAACCCTCAGGCGTGAGCATGTAGTAGGTTTTGTTATCAATCCCCCTGAAAGAAATGGTATGTCCGCGGTGATCGCCTTCGGCCGTGTGGTTAAACACAACATCGAGCATGACCTCGATACCTGCTTTATGCAGTTCTTTTACCAGCGTTTTGAGCTCATCCACCTGCATCCCGAACTTCCCGGTTGCGGCATAACCTGCTTTTGGCGAGAAGAAGTTAACGGTGCTGTATCCCCAGAAATTGACGATCAGACCTCCGGTAACGGGATTTTCCTTGCTGTTTTCCCATTCATCGAATTCGTAGATCGGCATCAGTTCCACGCAGTTAATGCCCAGTTCTTTCAAATAGGCAATCTTGCTGCGGATCGCTGCGAACGTTCCCGGATTTTTGACATTGGAAGACGGATGCTGCGTAAAGCCGCGGACGTGCATTTCGTAGATTACGAGATCCTCGATCGGCGTTTCCAGCGGGTGGTCATTTTCCCAGTCGAAGTCTTCGAAAACGAGTCTTGACCGATACGGATAAATGTTGTCCCAGTTCGGAGTCGCCAGCCAGGTATCGCGGCCGCCGATCGCTTTCGCATACGGATCGCTCAGGATAATGCTTTTGTCAAAACGATGTCCTTCTTCCGGCTTGAATGGCCCGTCCATGCGGTAACCATATTCCAGTCGCTCGTAGTCGAGGTCGAACACGATCATGGAATACACATTACCGGTACGGAATTCCTCCGGGAAACGGATCTCAGCGAATGGCTGGGCCTCACCTCTTTCGAAAAGCACCAGCGTGCAGTCGATGGCTTCGCTCGAATAAATACTGAAATTGATCCCGTTCGGAACCATGGTAGCCCCAAAAGGCAATGCATGTCCGCGTCTGAATTTAATGCCTTGCTGCTCGTGGGTAGGATAATAATCTATCCTGATATCTGTTGCCATGGGCTAGTCTTGTTTAAGAATGACAAGTGCTTCGTCCAGCGTCCCAACGATCGTGAAAAAGTTGATAAAACCAGTAGTAGACATCACATCCTGAATATCCTCCGAAACGCCGACAAGGATCACCTTCCCATTTTGCGATTTGATGTTCCTGAAAACCATGAGCAGCACACGCAATCCTGCGCTGGACATAAATTCCACGTTGGTAAGGTCAATGGCGATTTTCTGACTTTTTTCGGTCGCGAGCTTCGCATTTCGCTCAAATTCAGGTGCCGTCTTGCTGTCGATATCGCCGGTTACTTCCACAACCGCAATCTCGTCCTGCTCGGTAATTGTTACTTTCATGTTTTTTAGCTTTTAGCTTTTAGCGGTTAGCTTAGTTGGCCGTCGACTTTCGGTGGTCGGCTTTCGGCTCTCTTTTTGATTTGGAATCAATTTGAGATTGCCGATAGCTGACGGCTGATTGCCGACGGCCTATCCCCTATTTCGTCGGGCTGATCAATACTTTCACACGGATGCGTTCTTCTGTTTCCGGAAGTTTTACGGTAAGTCCCTGCGCGTCGAAATCGGTATATGGCTGATCGTCAATGAAAACTTCGCTGATGTAAATGCTTCCAGGAGGCAAAATGTCAGGAGAAACACGAAGAATATTGTCTTTCCAACCGTTTGGATAAGGCTTAAAGTAGAAGTACGTCGGCTCTTTTGTGATCAACAAGTTAATGTAAACCGCTGACAGGTAGCACAATTCGGTACTGTGATAGGCGCTCATCGAGTGGCTTCCTTTGAAACGCTCCGTACCCAGCAGGTAAGGCATACCATTCGAAAGCACATTGAAATACACACCGCCATCGTCGTTATCCAGGAAGAATGCATTGTAGAATGCAGCTGCCTCACGAGCTTGTTTTTCGTATTCCTCGTCGCCCAGGATTCCGTACATGATCAGGTAAGCAAGGATTGCCTGCTCCTGCTGCCACCAGGCTTTGCGGTCGTGCCACACAAACTGATGTTTTCCGCCGGTTTTCTTTACTCTTTCAACCACATCATACCAGCCGCCACGTTGCTGATCGGAACCAGCCGAAGGCATTAGTTCTGCAATTTTCTTAGCGAAATCGAGGTACTCTTGTTTTGGGGTTAACGATTGCTGACGCATCAGGTTCCATGCGATTTTAAGGTTGTGACCTACTACCGCGCGGTTTTGCTGCCATCCCCAGGTTTGATCTTTACTCCAGTCTTCGAAGAATTTTTCCTGAACGAACGGGCTGTTTTCGTAATCCGGGAAATACTTTGTAATCGTATCAAACGTATATTCGAGGAAGTCGGCGTGGGCCTTCTCACCCGTTGCCAGGTACAGGTTGATCAGGTAAGCAGGCGCGTGGTCACCTACCGAGTTCCAGTTTTTACGGGCTTTGTTGTGTGCAAGGGATTCCTCGTGCGCATCAAGCGTAATCGGGTGTAAGTGAGAGTAATAACCTATTCCATTCGGATCTTTGAAGTATTTTTCAAAAAGGTCAATGGTTTTGTCGATATCGTCACGGATGCGCTGATCTCCCGTAATGCGGTAGGTTTGAGTAGGACCTGCCAATGCGTAGATCTGCTCGTACATTGGAAGTGAATCCAGATCGTCACCGAATTCAGAAGTCAGCAATTTCGTTTCTTTCTGACCTTCCACTTTTAAACCGTGGTACCAGTAAACGAGATCATCGTCGGTATCGAAAAACCGCATGTGGTCGCGCAGGTATTCCGTTCCGAGCTCCGCACCTTCAAGGAATTCGTCTTTTCCGGTTAATAGGTAGGCGGAAGCGAATCCGTAAACCATACGGGATATAGTATCCGTTTCCTGAAGATAATCGCCTTTTTTAGAACCTCCCAAATGCAGCATTGTGCGGTAGTTCTTGTAGTTGATTTCCTCTTTGGGATAATCAAATTGCCATTTCAGGTAGCTGGAAGCGATCGAACTGATCTGCGTGATCCACCAGTTTTGTTCTTCGTGACGGTATACCTTCGGTTCTTTACCCGGGAAAATCAATTGCTGTGCTTCAAATGCGGCTTCGTCTGCGCCGGCATTTGGATAAAATGTTCCGTAGGCGAAAACGTACTGGCCGTTCGTAGACAGAAACGTGGCAATATCGCCCGGATCCTGCCAGCCTTCGGTCAGGTTTTGTACGCTGCGTGCGTAAGTAGAGGCGATCAGGTTGAGCTTGAACGGTCTTTTGTCCGAAGTTTCCAAAGTAAACCAGCGTTCCTCTGCATTATATCCGGTGATATAACCCGCAATGGTATCCGAAAAAGTGAAATTTAAATTCATTCGTTAGTCGTTAAGGTGTTTTATAATGTTTTGATTTGAGGGGTATTCTACGCCATTGACGGTGTCTCACCGGCGATTTTCGCCATTGCCGGTGTTCTCACCGGCGATTTCGCCATTGCCGGTGTTCTCACCGGCGATTTTGTCGTTGCCGGTGTTCTCACCGGCGATTTTGTCGTTGCCGGTGTTCTCACCGGCGATTTTGTCGTTGGTGAGAACACCAACGACGGCACCAACGACGGCACGACGGCCTCACGGCCTAGGCCGTCACCAGATTCTCCTGGTCCCGGTAGCCCTGGGTGATCTCGATGATGTTTCCTTCCGGATCTTTCAACCAGACCGTCTTCCAGCCTTCGATCACATCGTCGAAATGCAATGGGCCGAGGGTGATCACCGCGTCTTCCCCCATGGACTGGAGCTTGGCATCGATGTCGTCGACCGAAAATGCAATGTGACGCAGTCCCGGGTAATGCGGTCCATCGGCCTCCGACATTGCGCACGGACGTTCTTCTTCAGGCGGGAAGATTTCCAGGTATACGTTTTTGTCGTTTTTCAGGAAAACCAGCTCAGCGTCGTCGCCTAAACTGATCACCCGTGCCCGTCGGAACCCGAAATGCCTGGAATAAAAGGACTCGAATTTTGCCAGGTCTTTGACGGTCAGTGCCAAATGAAAAAATGTTGTTTCCATGCTGTTATCAGTTTACAGAAAGCGTTTCAATGATCATCTTCGCAAACAAATGGGCATGGCCGCCCGATCTTCCGGTAATCAGGTCGCCGTCTACAACCACATCTTCATTGGTATAAATGGCGCCGTAGGCTTTGGCATCGCCGATCAGGTTGTTATGGCAAACCACTTTCCGGCCTCTCACAAGTTCCGTTGCGGGAGCTACCAGCCACATGCCATGACAAATAATACCTTTCAGAATGCCTGGCTCTGCAAACACGCGTTTCAGGAATTCCGTTGCCGGCGGGATTTTCTCCACATCTTCGGTATATCGAAGCCTGTCAGAAACCATCCCTGACGGAACGATGATCGCGTCGTACGAGCGCAACTCTTCGTCGCTCATATTTTCGAATGTCTCCCAGCAATCCATCGGCGCACGGTATTCGTGACCTAGAAATGTGAGCTTATCCTGTCCCCAGAGACGAGATAGGAAATGAATTTCGGCGCCTTCCTCGGGGAAGCGGAATTTGTAATAGAAGATTTCGTTCTCGAAATAGTCGGCCTCAATGAGCACGCCGATCTTTTTTCCTACAAGTTTCATGATGACGGGGGTTATTTTTTGGATACTAGTTTAGGCGAGAGTCCCGTCAGGATGTTGTACCATTCCTGCAAAATGAATGGCGATGCGACCGTTTTCCAGCACCCAGCTATCGGCAAAACGCATTTCGCTCTTTTCACCGCCTACTGTCATCGTGATCTGTTCGGTGATCATCAGCGTTTCGGGATTTTCAGTTTCTGCCCAGAAAATAATCTCTGTTTCGAGGCCATCTATCCCTAAAATTCCCTGCATGTGTTCATTGACCTGATCACGGCCTTTGTAAACCACGGGTGATTTGGAAAAGCTGCTGATCAGCGTAGCATCGTCGGTATATTGATCCAGAAGAGCATCGATGTTTTTATCCAGAATGTGCTGGATATGCTCTCTATACATTTTACCCAGCTTGGTGTCCGGTACGTTCTTCATAATGTTGTTTGGGATAAAGAAGGAATATTGATCGGTATTAAAGTGTGGCTGAACCTTCGTGATATTCCAGTCCGTCCACGATGTATTTAGTGATAACTACCTTTCCGGCGTCATTTAATTTCACTTCCCAGGTCTGGAACGCGTCGCATTTAATGCGTTTGCTATATGCCTCAGGTGCATTCCAAACGCTCGCTTCCCATTGTACCACCACTTTTACGGTAGCTCTGTCGCCATTGATCGTCGATTCTACACTTTTAACAGTATGCACTTCATCGAAGAAAATGCGGATCACGCGCTGGAACCAGCCTTCAAAACCGGCATATCCGTAAACCGTAGCTTCCGGAAATACCATTTCCAGTTCCGCGTCTGCCAGCAGAGGTAAAACTTCGACCATCGGAACGTGTACGTCCAGTTTAGCGTACCAGTCAAGTGCTAATTCTTTTATTGCTTCCTGTGTTAACATGGTATTCAGTTGTGTTTAAAGTCTTTGATAAATTAGCTTGCTACCGAGCTTGTTATGGCTTCGGAATGCTGTTTCAGGATCATTTCTGCGGCTTTTGCACCGATCATAAAACAGGCTGCGACTGTATTTCCGCTGATCACAGTCGGCATGACCGAGGCGTCGGCTACTCTTAAATTTGCAATGCCGTGTACTTTGAGGCTCGGATCAACGACCGACATCTCGTCTTGTCCCATTTTACAGGTCCCCGCCGGATGCCAGAGTGTGGTGCATTGGCTACGGATAAATCCTTCCAGGTCCGTTCCTTCGCCCGGTACCATTTCACCGCCGTTCAGTTCCAGGAATTTGTTGGTATTGGCAAGTTTCCGCACTATCCCGACTGCTTTGGAAAGTACTTCCACGTCGGCAGCTGCCTGGAGATAATTTGGATTTACAAATGGGGGGTCCATGAAATGCTTCGACTGAAGAGTAACTTCTCCCCTGCTTTCCGGCTGCACCAAAATCGGCAGGAATATGCAAACCGGGCCGCCCAGATCGGGCAATATCGGCGCAAGCGGTCCCGGCAAACTTGGAGTGAAATTGATTTGCAGATCTACCAGTCCGCCTTCTTCTTTTGTGCAAAGAAAAATGGCATTACCGGTCAGCAACGTCGTATTTGGCATTGGAATCTTCGACCTGAAAATCATCGGCAGCTGCAAATGATCCTGCAGGTTTTTTCCAACACCCGGCAAATCAGCGACTACCGGTATTTCCAGGGCTTTCAGTTCTGCCGCCGGCCCGATTCCCGAAAGCAACAGCAACTTCGGCGAAGCCAGCGCACCCGAAGAAACGATCACTTCTTTTTCGGCCAAAGCATGCCAGGTCAGGTCCTCCTGCTCGAATTCAATCCCGAATGCTTTTTTGTCCTGGATCAAAATCCGGGACACCTGCGCATTTGTGATAATCGTCAGGTTCTGCCTTTCTCTAATCGGATCTAAAAATGCTGAAACGCCATTATCGCGGCGATTTTCCTTATCAATGTGAAACTGTAACAAACCAGCTCCATTTTCCTGGCGGGCGCCATTATAATCCCAGTCCGGGCCGTCGTAACCCAGTTCCGTCGCACCTTTCAGAAAATGTTCGGAACGCATCACATCGTCCGGGCAATAACGGATACTTATTTCGCCGCCCGTTGAATGGTACGTGGATTCACCACCTTCAAAGTTCTCTAATTTTTTAAAATAGGTTAATACATCGTCATATCCCCATCCTTCGGCGCCCAGGGCTTCCCATTCGTTGAAGTTCCCCGGATTTCCGCGGACGTACATCATGGCATTCAGCGATGTGCCTCCGCCTAGTACTTTGCCCTGGTTGATCACTATTTTACGCCCGCCCAACCCCTCCTGACCGGTAGTTTCAAGCTGCCAGTCCAAGTCCGTGCCCCACAAGCTTACAAAACCGCCGGGATCTTTTACAGCCGGGTTCTGATCGCTACCACCGGCTTCAATCAGTAAAACCCGGTTTTTCGGATCTTCACTCAATCGGTTTGCAAGCACACTGCCGGAGGCTCCGGCGCCCACAATGATGTAATCGTAGATTTGATTATTCAACATTTTTATGGAGGAGGTTAATTGGTCAGCTAATGCGAACAGTTCACTTTTACCCAGTCGGAACGGTGGTCACCTTCCAGCACCAGGTCAATTAAAAAGGGTTTATCGTCGGCCAGCATCCTCTCGATTGCCGGTAAAATATCTTCTTCTTTTTCCACCCGGACGGAATCGACGCCCATGGATTGCGCCATCAGGTCAAACCGGATCGCGGGATATGAAAGGTCGAATGGCAGCGGGAACGAATGTTTGCCAATCTCTCTTTCCTGCCAGTATTGGTCGATATTGAGTTGCAAAAGACGGTACGATCCATTGTTACACACTACAAACTTTGCTCCGGTGTTATGCCGGACCGCAGACCAGAGCGTTTGAATGGTATACATACTTCCGCCGTCGCCCGAAAAGCCGATCACCGTTTTTTCAGGATTAGCCAGCTTGGCACCGATCGCACCCGGAAAGCCTACTCCGAGCGAACCTCCGCGTGTTGTAAAGTACTGGCCGGCAGACCGTGGCGGGATGTACCTGCTAACTGCTGCCGAACTCGTTAATGCTTCGTCGAAAATAATTGTTTCGGCCTGGTTGAGTTTTTCTGCAAGAACGCGGCTGAACTGTGCCATATGCAAAGGATTTTTTCCCTGTTGCTTATCGTCCAGTTGTTTTTCGTTGCGTATTTTCTCTTCTTTTGCCTGACCGATCTGCTCTATACGTTCGATCACAATCGACATTTGTTCGGGAGAGATCATGGCTTCAATAGCCTCAGCGAGTTCAGCAAGTGATAACTTGGGATCGCAAACTACACCCAGGTCAACACGGTGATTTTTAGCGATTTCATATGCATTCAGATCGTAATGGATCACTTTGGCGTCCGGTGCGTAAATTTCACCAAGCTCCGGGAAAACCTCAGGCACCATATAGGTTCCCACAACTAGGTTTACATCGCCTTTTGTAGTAATCGGGTGGCTGAATGAACCGAACATATGGCCGGTCGTGCCCTGGTAAAGCGGATGCGTATTGTCCATTACCACGTCACCAAATTCAACCCCATATACTTCCGCGCCTAAAAGCTCCGCTACTTTCGTCAATTCCGGGATCGCATCTGAATATGCCACGCCGTCCCCCACGAAAATCATTGGTTTTTCTGCATTCAGAAGCATTTCAGCAGATTGTCTGATCAAATCTTCCGAAGGTAAAACCCGCGTAGACGGAATGCAGCTTGGGAATACGGGCTCATCGTTTATCTCGTCCAGAATATCCATCGGCAAACAAACGTAAACCGGCCCCATTGGTGCTGTGGTAGCTATTTTAATCGCGCGGCGCAAAGTCCTCAACAGCGATTTCGACGAGGTCGCCATCGTTGCATATTTGGTAACCGGGGCCATCATCGCTACCAGGTCGTTCGCCATTTGCGCGTCCATATTCATGTACTGCACACCCGCGTCCGATCCGATCACGACCAGCGGCGCATGTCCCCGTTTAGCCTGATACACGGCGCCCACCGCATTACCGATACCCGGCGAACTGTGCAGTTGCACCAGGGTAGGTTTTTGCGTAGCCCTCGCGTAACCATCGCCCATCATGACGGCAATGGTTTCCTGCAGGGAAAGAATATACTTCATGTCCGGGTATTCGGCCAGGGCATCGAGGAAACCTTGCTCCACCGTTCCCGGGTTCCCGAACATGAAATCCATACCGTCGGCAAGAAATTGTTCGATTATCTTCTGATTCCCGGTTTTACCAGCCATAACGAGTGAGACCTTTGTCTAATACGTTCACAAACTGCTCTCCGAATTCGAAAGAACATTGCAGCGAACGTGCGGTAATAAATGGATAATCAACGATTACTGAGGTTTCTTTTCCAAAATTGCCATGATACTGACCTTCTGGTCCCACTGCGTCGGACAAGATATATTCCAGTACATATGGCGGCGCGCCCATGTTCAGATCCGTGTGCAGGAAGCCGGTACCGTCGTGGTAATCGTACTCAATGCAATGTCCGGTCACATGTTTGCCACGGATAATCGGTCTGCGCTCGTTGAAATCGCGGGCAAAAACCAGCGGAGCAACTCCGTAGCAGATTCCCGCAACAGGCAATCCTTTTTTGTAAAAGCCTAAGATCAGATCGTGAACGCGCTGATTGTTGACCATGTCAACGATCGGGCCGCTGCCGCCTACTAGGAAAACGGCTGCATATTCTTCGGTCAGTTTTTCCTGCGCAATTTTAAGATCTGCATAATATTTTTCAAACGCTCTCAAAAAGTCAGGCGTTGAGAAAAACGGACGTTCCGGAAGGATCTCGGAAAGGTTCATTCTTTCTTCAAGACGGTTTGATTTCTCGAATGCAATCACTTTCTCAGCAGCAAGCGGCGTAGTAACGCATACTCCCAGCGGAGGATCCACATAGGTAGTATCGTAGCTCGGCGGCAATGCCTCTGCTTTTTTACCTGTCGGTGTAATGAATTCTACAGTGTAACCGGCTTCTTCCAGTTTTTCGAGCGGGCCTACGAGCTCAATGCCCCAATATCCATATTCCGATAAAACGGCGAGTATTTTTTTAGACATAATATTTTTTGGTTTTTCGAAGCTTTAAAATTTTGATAAGAGGAGGATCAATGATCAAGAGGAAGATTTGATATCTTTAGAAATCAATGTCCCGGAGGAGGAGGCACAACTCCCAGCTGCTGTAACAGACCGAGTTCGTCGACATTTGCCCAGCGTTCTGCGATTTTACCATCGGCCATACGAACCGTCGTCGTTCCTGACATGGAGATTGATTTGCCGGATGGTGGCATTCCCATTACTCCGCCAGTATCGGTACCATTCAGTCTCCATCTGTGAACGACTTTGTCAGCCACATAAATCTGGTCTTCGATAGTAAGCTGTACGTCCGGCATTGCACCGCGAAACATTCCCACAATTCCTTTGAAACTGGCTGACCCAGGTTCAGATACGGTTTTTCCACCTACCTGAGAATGGTCGATCGCGTCAGACGATAAAAGGTCTTCTCTTACGATACCTGTATTCCAGGCAGCTTCAAAAAACTCGATACAAATGGCATTGTTTTCTTCTGCTGTTAATGACATGGTTTTTTCTTTTAAGGGTTGAAATGGTAGGGGGAAGCTTTTAGCTGTTAGCCATTAGCTGTTAGCCTTTTTTTTATTTTGAAACTTATTAAACTCTCAATCTGGTACATAATCATCTCGTTGCGAACGGCTTAGTTTCTAAAAGCTAATAGCTAACGGCTAATAGCTAACAGCATTTAGCTTACTACAAACGGTCTCCCGCCTAAAAATGCCTCCACGATTCCGGCTGTGTTTACGTAGTTTGTGAACTTTGTAATTCGGCCTTCCTTTGCGGTTACTATATGGACTACGCTGGTGTGAAATGGTAATCCGGTGGCTTTTGATGAACCCGGCTCGTCGATCAGGACAGCTGCTGTGTCTCCCTCGCAAATCATCCCGACAGCTTTAAAATGTTCGAAATGCATGGTTTCAATGATCGCTTTCGCCGATTCCATTGCTTCGTCCGGGCCTATCCACTTGCCCGACCATCCGATAATGTCTGCGGGACCGAACATTTCCCAGACTACATCTTCTGCAAACACTTTCCGCAACTCATCCGTCTTCAAACCTTGCAAAGCGCCGTACATCGCCAATACCGTCTTTACTGTTTCGGGTAGCGGGGCATCCGCATTCTTTTCAGGCGCCAGCGGACTGATCACGTAATGGGAAGCGGACTGCGAAAGCTGCACCGTGAATGGCCTTCCGCCATACAGAGCTTCAATAATGGGAAAAGCGTCGCGGTACGATTGCAAGCGACTAATTTTCCCGTCAGTAATCGTGATCCAATGTACCGCACCCCCGGTGAACCTGCTCCCGTTCCTGGTTTCGCCGCTTCCGTCCAGGACAACCGCTGCTGTGTTGCCCTGGACGATAAACCGGGTCGGAACCAGCTTATCGGAAGCTAATCCTTCGTTGAGTAAAATAAAATATTGTCTGACACCTTCGTGGCCTTTCCATTCTCCTGCCCAGGGCATGATATCGGTCGGACCGGCAACTTCCCAAATCACATCTTCTGCTAAAAAAGGCAGTAGCTGATCGATTTGGTTATTTTCTAATGTGTCGTAAAATCTTCTTAACAAAGTGGTTGGTTGCGCAACACTGGTTTCCATGAATCCGGATGGTTGACGTTTCAGGATGGGATGGCGCCGAGTTGCTGCATCAAACCGAAATCATTTTCGTTCACATGCACTGAAACGATTTTGCCATTCTTGATCGTAAAAATGTCGATACCGTAATCCTTCACGTGGTTTCCGGTTGCAGGTGCTCCGAGGAATTCTCCCAGGTGAGTACCTTCAATATTCCATCTGCTGGCTACTTTATTTCCTTCGGCTGTCTGGCGCATCACCGTGAACTTGATGTCCGGGAATGCATTCCGCAGGTAAGAAACAAATCCTTTGAAAGCCGGGTAGCCCGCGATTGGCTCAGGCTGGGTAGGTATAATAAATGCAAATTCAGGATCTAGAATTTCTTCTACTACATCCAGCCTGCCCTGGCTCATAATTTCTTCGAAGTACCGGGTAGCCAAAGTTTGGTTGTGTTCCAGGTCGTGCTCAGCCTCCGCGCCTTCTGACGGAAGCACGCCCAATTGCAGCATCAGACCAAGTGTATCTTCATGGCCGATCGATTCCACGATTTTACCGTCTTTAATGGTGTGCCAGGTCATTCCGTCGATTTCGAAATGTTTTCCGCTCGCTTGTACATCTCCTTTTACAGTTACCAAAGGTCCACCGGTATGCGTGCCGCCGCCTTTCCAACGGGTAATTACCCAGTCGCCGCCAGCCAGCATTTCTTGCGGGTTGATGTAAAAATCAGGGAATGAACCATGAAGCATTTTAACAAGTCCGATGAATCCGTCGGGACCATAAAATGGCTCTGGGTGAGTAGGCAGGGTGAAAACAAAATCTTCTGAAAGGATCTCGTGAGCAACCTGCTCGTTCATCCCGTTCATGATCTGGTAAAAGTAACGTCTTGAAAGTACCTTGTTTGTATTCATCTTGGTCAAAGTCCCAGGGAGGAAGGTTTAGTTAAAAATGATACCGAATCGTTCTTTTTTAATTTCTGATTTCCAAATATCTCTACAACCCGGGGCCGAGGGTTTCAAATAATTATCGAAACTGAAAAAAAGCATGTTGAACCCGTTGATTCCAGACCTCAAACCGACGAAGGTTCTGCGAACCTGCGAAAAGGCATTATGAAATTTTTCCACCTGTCCGAATGCAGTATAATCGATTACCTTTTAATAAATTATGCATAAAATCTTTTGATTAATTTTCGAAAAACGGAAGAAAACAATAGTATTATTTCTACCATTATAAGTATAATTGCAGGTGCTCCCACTTAATCAAACTCTGCCCATCCAATGTCTTTTAAAGGGCAACATGCTACACGCACGAATTCATACGCGCTACAAACTTCGTTTATAACTATAAATATCTGTAAATGACACCCTTGAATCTACTAATTGTAGCGATCCGACCCGAATGGCTCATTCTTTTGGAAAATTCACTTACCTATGCCGGCTATACATTTCAAATGAAACAAGCCGATTCAAAGCAAGCCGCAATCAAGGCATTTCATGAAGGCAGGTATGACCTGCTGATCTCCAATTGCGCATTGCCCGATGGCACGATTACAGATCTGGCAGACGTGCTGGGGAGTCAGCTGCCTTGCCTGGTGATGTCTGAAGGATTTTGTCCCGTGAGTGCAGGCCCGGTCCTGGCGGTAACAGATACTAACTATTACATCAATTGTACCAATAAGCTGGAATGGATTCCCGCGCTGGAAAACACGCTGATAAAATGGAAAAATAATGCGCAGCAGAAACTCGACCAGCATCAGCAGCGCTCGGAGACTTTTAACAAGAAGGTAATGGCTCGGTGCGAGGAGATATTTTCTTCGGACAAAGGACACGATGGATCCGCCGAAGCTGTCGATTCGGCATTTGAACTGTTGCTGGAAGTAATGGACCTGAGTCGCATTTACCTATGTATGCCTCATAATGGAAACGACGGCGAAACCGAGATCAGGAAACGGGTGGAGGTTACCGCGCCAGGCGTTGCATTGAAACGGTCCGCGTCCGCCAATCCGCTCGAAATTCCTTTTTTCACAAGATGGAATATACTGTTTGAATCAGGAAGGCCGGTTCAGGAATTACTCGAAAACCTGCCACGAAATGAGCACCACTGGCTTGCAAGGCATGATATAATGTCCCTACTTGCAGTACCGGTTTGTGAAAATGGAAGATGGCTGGCCTACATCGGGCTGGAAGACACCATGAATATCAGAGAATGGTCGGAAGCCGAAATCGAACTGGTAGTTCTGATCTCAGGCCTGATCCACAAAAAATATCTCTCAAACGAAAAATCATCCCGGCTAAACCCTGAATTACTTACGAGTCCGGCATGAACCAAGCGTTGAATTACAAAAACGGGATGTCATTGGGTTGGCGTCTCTGTTTTATTTTAAGCCTCTTCGCAACCATTCCCAGACTCATCTTCGTCTGGCCGTCATTATTTAGCAGTGATAACTTTGGCTCGGGCCTGCTGGATATCTGCATCCAGTTCATTATCAGTTTTGAATTTGCCTGGATATTCGTCTACATCTGTCTGCATTATACTTACCAGATGCCCAGCTGGTTCAACCGGCAAAATCCCTGGGTGCAGGCTTTGCTTCTCATATTACTTTTCCTTTCCATTAATGAAATTCTTTTCCAACTAAAGATCGCACTGGATGCGAACCACTCGGATATGCTGATTTTCAGGGTGGTTTACTATCTCTATCACCTTCTGCTTTTGCTGGCGATCGTCGGCTTCCGGAATTTTTTGCTTACCACACAGGAGAACCACAAAATCGGACTGGAAAATGAGCAGCTCAAACGAGAACAGTTAAAGGCACAGCTCGAAGCATTGCGAAATCAGCTGAACCCGCATTTTCTTTTTAATGCACTGAATATTCTGAATATCTCCATTGCCACAAACCCGCAACTCGCCCAGAACATCGTGCTAGACTTATCGGATATTCTGCGGTATAACCTGAAAGTTCAAAATCAAAGTCTGATCCTTTTAACAGACGAGCTCGCCGCAGCACGTGCATATCTTGATTTGTACAAGGCGAGATTTGGAGAAAAAATGACTTTTGAATTTGTAGACACCGAAACGACAAAACAATGGTACATCATTCCATTATCCCTGCAAATCCTCATTGAAAATGCAATAAAACATAATGTAATGTCATCCAGTCAGGTTCTTTTCATCGAGGTTCGTCTCAATGAAAAGGAAAAGCAGGTGATTGTAATGAATACGCTAAATAAAAAAATGAACTCCGGCGGCACCGGGATCGGGTTACAGAATCTTGATAAACGCTACAAGATCCAGACCGGCCAAAAGCCGTCACTTATCGAAGACGAACAACAATTTACTGTAAAAGTACCCTTGATTGAAGCGCCATGACACGAATTCTGATCGTCGAAGACGAACAACCCGCAGGACAGTATCTGACACAACTTATTTTAAAAATTGACCCGAAATCAGAAATTCTGGATGTCATTGAAAGCGTGGAAACAGCGGTAGAATGGCTCGGAAGCCACCCCGTGCCGGACCTTATTTTTCTGGATGTACAACTCGGCGACGGTACCTGTTTTCAGATTTTTGAACAAATCTCCATCGGGTGCCCGGTTATTTTCACAACTGCTCACGACGAATATGCATTACGCGCCTTCAAGCTGAATAGCATTGATTATCTGTTGAAACCGATCCGGCAGGAGGCTTTGAAATTCAGTCTGGACAAATATTACCAGCTAAATGAAGAAAATGCGATCAGCAAAGTGAAATACCTGGAAGAGCTCATGCATACCCAGATCCTCAACCGGAGAAATCCACGCCGGAGCTTCCTGGTACCTTACCGGGACAAGCTGATCCCCTTGCGCGATACCGATTTTGCGTGGCTCACCATCCGAAATGGCGTCGTGGTTGCTACCCTGCACGATGACCGCAACTTTGTGATCGATAAATCGCTCGAAGAACTGGAAAACCAGCTGGAACCGGCCAACTTTTTCAGGGCGAACCGTCAGTTTATTATCGCCCGCCAATGCATTACCGAGATCGAACTGTATTTTAATGGCAGGCTGCTCATCAGGACATCCCCATCATCGACCAATCAGATCCTGATCAGCAAAGAACGTGTCCCGATTTTTAAAAAATGGTTTGAAGAGTTGTCGTGAGTCCCCGCATGTTCACCTGCATTTTTTTCTTCTTGGTTTCCCAAATTGTCAGGTTCATTTGAAATCGGTGATGATTTTGTGATTAAAAGAGAATATTAGCGTCCGAATAACACCTGCATCATATTGTTTAACATTTACCTTTCATGTATACCGGTCGCGAAATAAAGCTGGGGATCGTTTTGTCCTTTGCCTGGAAAATCATTCTGTTTTTCTTCCTCTATTCTACAATCCTCTGCTGCATAAGCTATTTTTCCGGTTTCACACTCGGGATCTCATTCGTTCCGATCGGCCTCATCGGTACCGCCGTAGCTTTTTATGTAGGCTTTAAGAACAACTCGTCGTACGAACGTCTGTGGGAGGCGCGCCGGATCTGGGGTGCTATCGTGAATGCGAGCCGCACCTGGGGGACATTGGCCAGTACCTATGTTAAAACGGAAGATGGCGGCTTGGCCAAAGCGCAGCTCATTCACAGGCATATCGCTTATGTAAATGCAGTCCGCATTCAACTGCGGGCGAAAAGCGTGTGGAACGATACCGATACGGTTTCGCATGCGCTGGTCCAGAAACAACACATTCCGGACGATTCGAATTTGCTGCTGCTTCTTAAAAGACTTTTACCTGAAAAGGAGGCGGATTACCTGTTTTCGAAAAAAAATCCTGCGACGCACATCATGAAGGAACAAGCCCGGCAACTGGATGAGATTTTCCGGAGAGGCGAGATCAACGAGCTGTTTTATTTTCACATGATGAACGTGATCCAGGAATTTTACAACCAGCAGGGTGCGGCCGAACGGATCAAGAATTTCCCTTTTCCCCGCCAGTATGCCTATTTCAGCAAAGTATTTGTCTGGCTTTTCATTTTGATCCTGCCGTTTGGTTTGATCAATGAGTTTGCCAAACTCGGGCCGGGTTTTCTCTGGCTTTCAATCCCGAGTTATATGGTGATTGCGTGGGTTTTCAACACCATGGAAGTCGTGGGTGATACCAGTGAAAATCCGTTTGAAAATGCCATAAATGACATTCCGATGACAGCCATTTGCCGGACGATCGAGATAGACCTCCGCGAAATGCTGAATGAAGAATCAATCCCTGCCCCTATCACAGCTGTCAATAATATTTTAATGTAACTTCTCCATGTTAGAAAAGGTCCAGAAATACTTTCCGAATGCAGTTCCGTCCAGTGATTTTGTATTAAATGTGTACAAATCACTCGCACCTTACCAGCTTACGCCGGACAAGATCATGCTCGCGCATTCGATCTGCTCCGACGATGTAAACGCCATCGAATATCCCGAGGAAGGCAGGCAAATGCTCGGTCCGTTCAATATGGGCGGATTAAATGGTTACCCGTTCACGGGCCTCACCGGAATGAGCGCATTTGCACACCATGTACCCGACGATGGGGCGGCTATGATCTTTTACGCCCCGCATATCGGGGTTAGCAACAACGGTGAGCTTGGCAAGATCATCCGGGTGGGTCAGAATGAAGAATCCAGCTGCTGCGGCGCGGCAGTACTGGCATTGAACCGTCTGAAAAACGATGAGATTGTTCCGGGAGAAAAGCCAGCGGATGACTACCAGCAGCATTGTCTGCAGGAATTTTTATTTGAAGAAAAAGAGCGGGTACTGAACTCGGAAACGCCTATTAAGGAAGCTACGGAAGTTATTTTCGAGAACTCAGGCGAGCTGATCAGCCGTTTGATCAAAAAAACCAGTTTCACCGGAAAGTACCTTTTCGTAATAGGCGCCATCATCATCAACACCGACTGGCATTACGGATCGTTTCTCGAACTCCGCCGGTTTGAAGAGTGGGATATTACCACCGGCGAGAAAATCAGGGATTTGGTGTTTTAAAAGCTCCCTGAAACGTTTCGAGACTTTCCTCCAGTAAAATGGCCGTTTAAATGTACCTCGTTGGTTCATTTAAACGGCCAGTGAAAAGTTTATAAAAAGGTTATGTTAAAGCTTCATGATTAGACTCCCTGTGAAATGATTCAATTCACGAGATGTATAAAGTTTCACATAATCGTATTGAAAGTGCAAAAACTTGACACAGATTTGGTCACCTAGCTGTAGATTTAAATCGGTGTTAATAAAACTGGTATTTGAAAATGCCGCTCGACATTTTTTTTCTGCCATCACAGACTCATTTCCGTTTCTTTTTCTCACAAGTTGTACCACAGTATCGAAATTTTCGTCAAAATTTCGTGGCTCCCAAGACACCTGCACATCAAAATTATAAATCCCGTCGGTTGGCGCAGTGAAAGTACTATGACCAGCTTGCTCGGCATTCGTGTAGTTATTTTGTAAGTCAAAGCTCACGAAGTCAAATGGAATCTTCGTTGCAACATCCTTGGCTATTTTTTCACTTCCCTCGCCTTTTATGCCTAATGCGCTAAATGCAATTGCTCCTTCCCATGTGGCATTACCTGCCAAATCACTTGTAAGCACTTTGCCGAAGTCAGGAGTTTGACCATTTCCCATAATTTTCATTTTTCCGGTAACAGCCATTGCAAATCCTAATTCACTCTGCGCATAAATTCCTGTTCCTGATAATGCTCCAAATCCTTTTATTGCAATTCCACTCGAAGATCCCTGATAATTGTCAATTTGGAATGCCGGTCCATTCTTTGTGGAAACGCTTTGAAATGGCAAACTCCAAAACGCCACATTTGTCCAGGCTGGATTTTGTGAAGAATTATTGTTAAAGTAAAATCCTTTACCACCCGGCAAGGCAGAATTTATATTGAACAAAAACAAGCCATTTGCAGGTGACGAGATCGTTAATTTATCAGTCAGGGAATTGAGAGATATCCGCGGAATTAATATGCCCCCGTTATTGCTTTGAACGTCTAATGCTGCACTGGGATGCGGGTCTAATGTATTTATTCCTGTTCCCTGTCCAAAAACCGATTGGCCTGTAATTAATAGCGCTAAAAAAAAAGTTAATTTTTTCATAAATAAGATGATGTTGGAGTGTATGTTATAACTTAATTAATAACCTGCCCGAGAAATAACTGGCAGCCTGGTCAGTATTTAGATTGAGATAATCGGGAATTCCCTGTTCACACCAGATTGAAATTTGATCGCCAGCCTCCAGTATCACCTCAGAAGACATGTAATTCGAATTCCCACCAGGAGTGTCAAACCTTGACTCATTTAAGGTAAGCCAACCTCCATTTCGTTGCCTTCTTAAAAACAGTTCAGTGGCGTAAGTGTCCAGTACATTTATATCTTCCCATGCGATCATGGCGTCAAACCGGTAAATACCACGAGTGGGTGCTGTAAAAGTGCTATGATTCGCTTGCTCTGAATTTGTGTAGCTTTCTTGCAGGTCATATTGCTCAGATGCGAATGGAATTTTTGTTAGGACATTTTTTGCTATCTTTTCACTTCCAGACCCTTTCACTCCAGTCGCCTTGAATGCAATTGCCCCCTGCCAGCTCGCATTCCCATCATCATCACTTGTCAATATTCTCCCGACTGCTGGTGGTGCAATATCATCGCCGGTTAATTTTAAAAATCCATCCACAATCAGCGCCTTTCCGGATGAACTCTGAGCGTAGATACCGACACCTTTATTTACTCCAAAACCTTTAATTGCAACTCCATCAGCACCAGCTGCCTGGTCTACCTCAATCTGAAAAGCGGCGCCGTCCGGTGAAGCGGCAGCATAAAAAGGTAAGTTCCAACTAGATACACTTGTCCAGACAGGAGCCTGAGGCGTGTTGCCGTTAAAGTAGAATCCAGAACCATTCGGCAAAGTTGAATTAGTGTTATAAACCAATAGGCTGGTGGACGGAAGGATGATCGTGCTGTTATCGCTGACCGATGTAAGAGAGACTCTTGGAATTAGCACACCTTTGTCTGAACTCTTTATTTCTAAAACCGCGCTGGCATCAGGATTAGTTGTATTAATACCCACACCCTGTGCAGCCAGATGGCGCTGGATGATAAAAAAGATGAAAATTATAATAAGCTTTTTCATAGTGAATACGATTCGTTTAAACCGTCTTTAAAAATTATTTACAACTTAATTACAAGTCTACCATTGAAAAACGCATCTTCGTTGCCCGTCCTGAGATTGAGATAATCATAACCAAGCTGCTTGAAATGAACGGATATTTGATCCCCGGCTTCCAAGAGGACATCAGCTGAAATTTTCCCGGAATTACCTCCTGGCAAATGACTTTGCTGGCGAATTAGATCACCACTCGCTCCATTTCTTGTCATTACCAGGTAGATGAATGTGTGGTGATTTTCATCCGGTTCTCCATCATATTCTTTCCAGGAAACCAGGACGTTGAAATGGTAGATGCCTTTTACAGGAGCAGTAAAAGTGCTATGGTTCGCCTGAACAGCATTGTTGTAATTATTTTGCCTGTCATACTCCTCAAAACTAAACGGAACCTTGTTTTTTTGAGCGCCAATCTTTTCGCTTCCGTTACCTACAACACCTTTCGCGTTGAATGCTATTGCTCCTTCCCAGGTTGCATTACCTTCTGAATCACTTGTGAGAACTTTTCCTTGTAGAGTATTGGGGCCGTTATTAAATATCCGCATCTTACCATCAACAACCAACGCATTTCCTTCGGTGCTTTGAGCTTTTACTCCCACATTGTACCCTTTACCAATTCCCTTGATTGCGATTGATGTTGGGCTCCCGTCATAATTTTCGATTTGAAAAGCAGCGCCAGTTGGTGATGCAGCCGCGTAAAATGGAGTAGTCCAGCTCGATAAGCTTTTCCAGAAAGGAGATTGTTCCGAACCAGCATTAAAATAAAATCCCGTCCCATTGGGCAGCACGTTATTAGTATTAAAAACCAGCAGACTTGTCGCAGGAGATACTATTGTTGTTTTGTCGGTTATTGACGTGAGCGAAACTTTTGGTAACAAAACACCTTTATTAGTACTTTGAATGTCGAGCGCTGCACTTGGATCTGGTGAGGCAATATTAATCCCTACTCCCTGCCCGAACAGGTACTGATGGATTATGAAAATCCTAGTAGCAAAATAAGCTTCTTCATTAGCTGATTTACGTTTATGGTAAGCCGCAAACATAGTTTTAATCAACTGTGGGCTAACAAAACGCTTATCCTGAGGCGAGATTAACTAATCCAACGGCCTTAATACTATTGACGACCTGTCCTTAAAAGCAATGCATCTCCTCCGCCGGTTCGAGGAATGGGATATCAAATCAGGCGAGAAAATCAGGGATCTGGTATTTTAAAACCAATACATTATTCCAAAACCAGCCAGGTGTACGAGTTAGCCGGAATTGTGACTGTGACCATCGCATCATAATCCCGGCTGATTTTTACCGTTTTAGCGGCACTTTCTTTTTCTCTGACCCTGATCGTTTCGTGCTGGCCTGTGTAGTAAACCGGAAGTTTAACACTGCGCTGAATGCTGATTTCGAGGGGGTTATAAAGCATTACCAACCCTTTTTGTTTCAATGCGGGATTGATATGCATGATCCCGTCCCAGTCACGTCCGTCCGCGCGGCGCAAATGCAACACATCCGAGTTTAAAATGTCACGGTATTTCTTATACCAGTTTATTACCTCCGATACCTTACTTTTTGTCAGGTCGGTGTCGTAAAGCCGCGGTCCGCGGTAGCAAGCCTGCACGCCTGCTCCGTAATATTGCATCATCAATTGCTCGTAGGTATCCAGGTGTTCGGACAATGGTTCCAGAACAGCATCCTCATTCCCACCCTGGTATTTCGTCAGTGGTACAAACCCCCAGACTATCGACGGGATTTCGTTCCACATGGCATCATAGATATTCTGCCGGTTCAGGATCTTTTGCTGGTCCCGCGATAATGAAAAATTCACTTCCCGATACCCCAGCGCAACCTTATTTGTTCCATCCAGAAAGTACCAGTCCGGGGCATTGACATACACGCCGTTTTCATTGCACCAGCGATACAAACTTTTCTGTAATTCCATCTGCCTCCATTGCGAGTCGGCCAGCCCGGTATGCCCGGGATGTGTCGTGGATGCGCACACGTCACCCGGATATGGTCCGTCATTTTCGAAGATATTGAATCCGGTGTAACTCATAAATTGTTTGAGTTTCTCTATGTAGGCAAGTCCCCATTTGCTACCCAGGCATGGTGCGTGCCCATTAAAGAAAGCGCCGCCAGGCTTGTTGGTCTTCGGGTCGATTACATCGTCTTCATCGCTGATCCGCCGCGAGCTGAACAAAGAATAACTGCCGATGAAAATGTTTTTACTATACGCGTAATCTGCCAGCTTTTTCCATTTATCCAGGTTTGTCTGGCTCACGTCTTCCATAATGCAATGGCTGCCAAAGCTCAGGATCAGGGCTTCGTAACCCGTTGCCGCACACTGGTCAATCGCTGTTTTTACTTCTTCGTCGTTTTTACTGACCAAATGCATAAAGATCGGGTTACTGGTTGTCCAGGGCGCAATGGTCCGGTACATTCTCTTGATAGCTAATCCTTTACGCTCACGATCATAACTTTCTTGCAGCAGTTCATACGTTCGCACGGATTCCAGTGATTCGCCCTTTTTCAAAACCATTCCCATATTTCTGGCCGGGTGTACTTCCAGTAAACAAGGCGTTTGAAACTCGTAATTAACCTGTGAGGTATATGCCGGATCGACTTTCCAGTGGGTCGCCTGGTCGCTCAGATTGTACCGCATGGAATTGTTGAATGCAAAGTTGTTTTCAACATAAATCCCATTTGGTTTCGCCATACTATGCGGCGTACCGACAACTGCACTTTCCTCTTCAACCACAGCCAGAATTTCGTTAACAACTTGATCGACAGTAACCTCCGAAGACGAATTGTTTTCTATGGTAACCCATTTACTCAAAAGCGGAATGCCGTCGAAAATGGAGTAATGCACATTTACCTCAATGCCCTGCAAGTCAGGAAGAGATGATTTATAATGAAATTCGATGGTTTTACCGGTAGGCTGATTTTTGTCGCCGGTCCACATGGAGGTTTTCCAGTTGAGATACGGTTTGATGTTGCCGATCGTAAAATCGACGAAATGAAAAGCGCTGTCCGAGGATTTTAGCCCGTCGATCCATTCCGGAAGCAGATAACCGTTTTCTTTTTGACCATACAATCCTCCGACGTTGTAATGGCGGCCGGCTATCGTCACGCGGGCCTCCGGTTTAACGGAACGGAGCAACTGCTGGCCATTTGAAAGATTAGTAAAATCGGTGCATGCCAGGTCGGGCGACAACCGGAACGTCCGTTTCAACAGACCATTATGCAGGATGATGTTTTTACCGTCAGAAGATTTATAGGCTGCGGCTTTCTCTTTAACAGTTCCGATCAGCCAGTCTGAGCTTCTTTTCTGATCAAATGCGGCATTCCAGATTGGAAGATTTTGTGCGGCTAACTCTGTAATCGCGAGGAATGCGCCGATTAAAGTGAATAAAAACGGTTTCATATTTGATTTAAAGATGAAGCCGGAATATAGGTCAAAGGGTGCTGCAGAACGCGAGGGTCTGTTTCAAATCCTCCTCGTTTTCCAGATTAATCCCTTTTTCTTTTAAAAACCGGTTAATTTCCGATTTATTGGATGGGAAAATTTTCATTAGGCTTCCACGGTTCACCAGGTGGATGCGATCGTTTTTGTCGAGAAGATAAAAGGTGGATCTCTTTTTAAGAATGACTTTGTCCCGTCCCTCCAAAAACTGGACGCCATTTCCATTCATATAAGAAGAATAGCTTGAAATAGCCGAGGTGGAGGAATACTGATCATAAGAGGCGTATTTTTCATTACCCATTTGAACTAAAAACAGCTTTTTAGCAAGCCTTACCCTGCCGTATTCACCGGCAACTTCCACATGTCCGCGGCCCTGGTAAAAGTAGTAGGGTGTCTGATCGATGGAGACGAAGCGTATGAAATCAATATCGTTCAACAACATCGTATCCGTACTTGGAGCGATGAACATCACTTGTCCGTGTACGAGGCTGTAATTAAATTTCGCCTTCGAAATCGTGCCATTCCGGAAAACTGCCTGTCCGTCGAGAAACGTATCGTACTGAAATCGCAGGGAATACGGGAGAGTTTTGCCGATGTCGCTGCCATCTTTTACCCGAACTACGTCAGTATTCTTTTGGGCATATACGCAGCCGATTGAAATCAGTAAAATGGCCAGGGTGGACAACGACTTCATAGCATCACGGGTTTAGGTATTATTTCAATCTAAATTTAGACAAATCGGGGAGATATTCCATTTTTCTTTTCAGCTTCCCCGCACAGCTATTCTTCCCAGGCAATCTGTGAGCCTTCTTCTGTCTTGGTCGAACTTTCTACCGCCGCATTAATCTCTTTCATTTCTTCCTCTGTGAGGTCTCGCCACTTTCCTACCGGCAGGTTTTCCATCGTAACATTCATGATCCGGACTCTTTTCAGTTTCCGTACTTCATAGCCCAGGAAATCACACATGCGCCTGATCTGGCGGTTTAAACCCTGAGTAAGGATAATGGTAAAAACATGACTACTGTCTTTTCTCACAAAACACTTTTTGGTAATCGTCCCTAAAACAGGCACGCCGGATGCCATTTTTGCGATAAAATCAGGGGTTACCGGTTTATTGACCGTCACCACATATTCTTTTTCATGATTGTTTCCGGCCCGGAGTATCTTATTTACAATATCTCCGTCACTGGTCAGAAATATCAATCCCTCCGAAGGTTTATCGAGCCGCCCGATCGGGAAAATGCGCTCAGGATGCCGGATATAGTCAATAATATTTCCCTTCACATTACGCTCGGTCGTACACGTGATCCCTACCGGTTTGTTAAAAGCAATGTAAACGGACTTTTTCTTAATCTTCAACCGCTGCCCTTTTACCCGCACATCATCCGCCGCAGAAGCTTTGTCGCCCAGTACCGCAACCCTCCCATTCAACGTTACCTGACCTTGTTCCACCAGCCTGTCCGCCTCTCTCCTGGAACAAAAACCGGTTTCACTGATAAATTTATTAATGCGGGTCAATTCCATTATTTCAAAATTACTGAGTACTGAATGCGTCGACAAAATACAGCAAATCGTAAAAATTATCCCGGTTTTATCAAAGATTCCGGCGGTTCGCCCCTTTATCTGTCAATTCTCAATTTTTTCACTTAGTCTGATAGAATATTCGTTTAGTATGAAAAATCGCTTACTCCTTGTCCAGTTACTTTTCTGGGTATCTCTCATTTCCCTTCATGCCCAGCCTGCCAGGCGTCCCGTAGAAGTAATCGTTACGGCCGACCATGAAGACTGGACTTACAAAACCGGTGAAAAAGCGCAGTTTATTGTGCAGGTATTGCGTAACGGTAATCCGGTTAAAAATGCATCGATACGTTATGAAATAGGTTTGGAAAAACTTGATCCGACCATCAAAGAAACCAAAACGGCCGCTGACGGAAAGCTTACCATTGACGGTGGAACTTTGAAAACACCGGGTTTTTTGAGGTGCATTGCCTGGGCAAACGTCGATGGCGGTGAATATCGCGGGTTGGCAACGGCCGGTTTCGACCCACTGAAAATACAGCCGACCGTTTCAAATCCGGAAGATTTCGATACGTTTTGGGCGAATGCAAAAAAGGAGCTGGCGACGGTCCCGATGGATGCCAAAATGACTCTGCTACCGGAACGCTGCACCGAAAAAGTGAATGTATATCACCTTAATCTTCAAAATAACAGAACGAACGTGCGCGTCTACGGGATTTTGTGTGTCCCTAAAAAAGAAGGAAAATACCCTGCATTACTTAAAGTGCCAGGCGCTGGTGTGAGAGCGTATTATGGTGATGTAGCGACTGCCGAAAAAGGCATTATCACGTTGGAAATAGGCATTCACGGTGTTCCGGTGACAATGGATCCGTCGGTTTACGTCGATCTGGGCCAGGGGGCTTTAAATGGGTATCCGTCTGCTAATCTGGATGATAAAGACCGGTTTTATTATAAAAGGGTTTATCTCGGATGCGTGCGAGCAAATGACTTTCTGGTAAGTATGCCGCAGTTCGACGGGGTTAATCTGGCAGTTACAGGTGGCAGCCAGGGAGGCGCATTATCCATTATCACAGCCGGCCTCGACTCGCGTGTGAAATGGCTGGGCGCATTTTATCCGGCATTAAGCGATGTTACTGGTTACCTGCACGGTCGCGCGGGTGGCTGGCCTCATTACTTCGATAAAAACAGCGTGAAATGGAATAATACCAAAGACAAACTGGCAACAGTGGGCTACTACGATGTAGTCAATTTTGCGAGAAGAGTGAAGGTGCCGGGCTTTTACATTTGGGGATTCAATGACGAAACCTGCCCTCCTACCTCCATGTATTCTGCATATAATGTAACCACTGCACCAAAAGAACTGAAACTATATCTCGACACCGGCCACTGGACATATCAGGAAGAGCGCGACGTGATGAACAACTGGCTGATTGAAAAATTAACAGCAAAAAAATAACACTATGGACCGTCGGACATTTATTGAAAAGTCTGCGTTTGCGGGTGCCGCTTTCTCAGCACTTCCATTGCTGAGCGCATTGAGCAGGGCCGCACCTTACCGCACTGCGCTGGTCGGTGCGGGGTGGTGGGGTACCAATATTCTGCGCTGCGCCATTCAGGCCGGCGAGTCGAAAGTTGTCGCGCTTTGTGATGTGGATGAAAATCAGCTGAAAGTTTGCTCCGATGTCGTTTCCAAACTGACGCCTGACAAACCTAAACTTTACCGCGATTACCGGGAAATGCTTTTAAAAGAAAAGCCGGAGATCGTGATCGTGGCCACGCCCGACCACTGGCACGCATTGTGTTGCATTGCAGCCATCGAATCGGGTGCGCATGTGTATGTCGAAAAACCGATTTCACATACCATAAAAGAAGGACGCGCCATGGTGAATGCAACGCGGAAACATGGAAAGATCGTGCAGGTAGGAACGCACAGACGGGTGTCTCCGCACAATGTATCCGGCATGGAATTTCTGAAATCGGGTAAGGCTGGAAAAATTGGAATGGCGCGTGCATTCGTGCATTACGGCGGCGGACCTGGCCAGAAAACACCAAACGAAGAAGCTCCAAAAACCATCGACTGGGATTTCTACTGCGGACCCGCACCATTGGTACCATACAATAAAACCATTCATCCGCGCGGTTTCAGGGGGTATCTCAATTTCGCAAATGGCACGCTCGGCGATTGGGGAATCCACTGGCTTGACCAGGTATTGTGGTGGTCGGAACAGAAATATCCGAAGAAAATATACTCAACGGGCGGCCGTGCGATCCGGCAAGACAATACCGACGCACCCGACCATCAGGTAGCGGTTTTCGATTTTGATGGTTTCACACTGGAATGGGAGCACCGGAATTTCGCGGCTAACAATGCGGAAAAAACACATCCGCAGCAAGCAGTAGGCGTTTATTTCTACGGAACCGAGGGCACATTTCACATGGGCTGGCTCGACGGATGGACATTTTATCCTACAAACCCAAACAAGCCGATCATTCACGAAGATGCCAAACTGGACAAACCCGATGATCAGAATATCCAGCTCTTGTGGGCCAATTTTTTAAGTTCAATTAAAACAAATACCCCGCCGATCTGTGACATCGAAGTGGGTCAGAAGTCGACCAATGTGGCTTTACTCGGAATGCTTTCCTATAAATTAGGCAGGAGTATTATCTGGGACGGAGAAAAAGAAACGATCGAGGGTGACGCGGAAGCAAATAAATTGCTGAGCCGGAACTATCGCGGGGAGTGGAAGTATCCGAAGGTGTAAAAAAAGTCATTTATCGTCATTGGTGGTCATTCATTGTATTATATCCAGAAAACAATAAATGACTATTAATGACTATAAATGACTAGTAAGTATCACCAAGAGAACAGCAATCAGTCAATCTTAATCACTTCAGCGGGAATGTTGTATTGATCAATCATTTCACGCGTGAATCTCACGTGTCCGCGTGGCGCCATTAAGTATAATTTAGCCCCCTTCATTCCTGCCAATTCACTCAATAACTTCCATTTTGAGATGTTGCCACGCATCTGATCTGTTTTAACAGAAACTTCAAGATAATGGCGGTTAAACATATTAACACCAGTAACATCAGGCGTAAACTTGATATTGTCTGCTGCCCTTTCATAAGATTTCGGGATTTCGTAGCCTTCCATGTTAGCCTGAATATCCTTAAAACCGTGAGCCTTAGCCCATTTAATTACCTGCGGAATAAATGATTCCTTTTCCATAATGATGAATGAATATTTTTTTTTCTTCCCACTCTACAGGGACTTCTACAATAAAAATCGAGCTAAACTGAGCAGAGGGAAAGATTTATGCCGTATGCAGTCTGGCAAATAGTATAGATTAAGTGCGAAAGGTACTCGTTTTCGCCGAAAACAGCAAATTTGGGCATCAAATCGTTCAGTCGTCCAGCTCATCAAGAAAGGCATTGTAAGCTCCCATCAGCTCCCGAAGTGCTTTTGAATCGTTCCGGGAACGGGCCAGCTCCACACCTTTCTGATAAATCTGCTCCGTCTTTTCCACTTTTTCCAACGCTGCAAAAAATGCGCCAGCGTGATAATAGGTCGGCAGATAGTCAGGATGTTGGGTCAGGAGTATCTCAAAAAAACGTTCGGCCTGGATCGGATCGGACTTCGTGTATTCAATGGCGAGCGCGTAAACATTAAATGGATCGGTCGGATCTTCTTCGTAAAATGTCAGTAAAGAGGTAAGAAAGGAGCCTTTCATGAGTAATTATTATGCTTGCATACGATTTAGATTTGCCTTAATTTGCCCGGATTAAATTAGTCTCATCAACCAAAAGTTTCGCAACTGAAATATCATGAAAATTCTAGTTTGTATAACCAATGTACCGGATACAACCGCTAAGATAACTTTCACCGACAACGACACCAAGCTTAATAAAGCAGGCATACCTTATATCATTGGCCCGTATGACGACTACGCACTTGCGCGGGGAGTGGAATTAAAAGAGCAAACCGGCGGCTCCCTCACCGTATTGCACGTAGGTGAGGCGGATGCCGATCCGCAAATACGGAAAGCACTCGCAATCGGCGCCGACGATGCGATCCGGATCAATGCGGATCCACTGGATTCCTATTTCACCGCTTTCCAGATCGCACAGGTTGCAAAGCCTGGTACGTATGACCTGATCTTAATGGGCCGTGAATCCATTGATTATAATAGCGGCGTAGTGCACGGGCTCGTGGGCGAAATGCTCGGAATCGCTTCATACTCACCGGTAATGAAACTGGAAATTACGGGTTCAACAGCCACGTTGTCCCGTGAAATCGACGGGGGAAAAGAAGTGTTGCAAGCGCCGCTCCCACTGGTACTGGGATGCCAGGAACCCATTGCCGAATGGAAAATACCCAATATGCGTGGCATCATGACAGCCCGCACAAAGCCACTTCAGGTATTGGAACCGGTTGCGCTGGAAGAGCTAACTACTCCCCAGAAATATACTCTGCCCACGCCCAAAGGTGCCTGCAAAATGATCCCGGCCAGTGAAGCCGGAACTCTCATTCGTTTGTTGCAAACGGAAGCCAAAGTGCTTTAAGCAGGTTTTGTCAATCCATTTAAATCTAGAATAACATGTCAGTCCTTATATATGTAGAGCTGGATAACGGTTCGATCAAAAAAACATCCCTCGAAGCAGTCGCTTTTGGCTCGAAAGTTGCTGAAAAAATCGGTGAGAAAGCGGTCGTTCTGGCCATTGGACATGCAGCTTCGGCTGAGCTGGAAAAAGCTGGTAATTATGGAGCTTCCAAAGTACTGCATGCCGCCGACGCGAAGCTTACGCACGAAAACGCAATGGCTTATGCCGATGTACTCGTGCAGGCGGCAAGCCAGGAGTCCAGCAAGGTGATCATTCTTGCAAAATCCGGATTGGGTGATGCACTGGCTGCCCGCGCCGCTGCAAAACTTAAAGCGGGGATCGTTTCCGGCGTTACCGCTTTGCCTGAGATTGGTGACTCATTTCAGGTGACCCGAAGTATTTTTACCGGGAAAGCATTTGCTACAACTGAAATTAAATCAGATATCAAAATTCTGGTTGTCCGGAAGAATGCTATTGAAATCGACGACTCCCCGGTTTCGACCGTACAAGCTGAGATTACCGCATTTACTCCACCGCTTCGCGACGAAGATTTCCAAGCAAGCGTGAGCAAGGTTGAGAAGGCCAGTTCCGAGCTGTCCCTGACGGAGGCGGAAATTATCGTTTCCGGCGGGCGTGGAATGAAAGGCCCTGAAAACTGGCAACCGCTGATCGACCTGGCAAAAGCGCTGGGAGCTGCGACCGGATGTTCCAAACCGGTTTCAGACCTCGACTGGCGCCCGCATCACGAACACATCGGACAGACGGGCATTAAAGTTGCCCCCAACTTATACATTGCCTGTGGCATTTCCGGGGCCATTCAGCATCTGGCTGGTGTTAACGGTTCCAAGTGCATCGTCGTCATTAATAAAGATCCGGAAGCGCCTTTTTTCAAAGCCGCCGACTATGGAATAATCGGTGACGTATTTGAAATATTGCCAAAACTGACCGAAGCTGCAAAAAGCTTAAAATAGGCAATTTTCTCGCTTTTTAATTTAAATGCAATATTTCGAAGCAGGCTCAAATTTAAAAATAGCTTATAAATCAGTTCTTTAAGCCGTTTTACTTTCACCAGACCTGAGGTAACACGATTCTTGACCCGTACCGTATTTTTTTATGCAGTACGGGTTATTTATTTTTGCAACTTCAATTCCGCGAGGCCTGTTTGGCAAGATGGAACACTTTGAAAAATTTGCTTGTTAATGCCTTGAAAATCAGCAAGTATTCATCACTACTGTCAATCATACCTGCACATTCTGTTTGAACGTGAAAAAAATTAAGTTAGAAATTCTGGGGCTTTCGCCCAGCCAATCTCAGGCCGGTTCTTTTGCTTTGGTGCTGGGAGAAGAATCCGGCAACCGTCGCTTGCCGATCATCATTGGTGTATTCGAAGCCCAGGCGATTGCGGTTCAGATCGAAAATATTGTCCCTAATCGTCCCATGACGCATGATTTGTTCAAATCATTCGCCGATGGAATGAATTACACGTTGAAAGAAATTGTCATCTCTGATCTGAAAGAAGGGATTTTTTACGCAAAGATCATTTGCACGGATTCGCTCCGGCAGGTGGAAATTGATGCACGTCCCTCCGACGCAATAGCGATCGGGCTGCGTTTTGCCATTCCTATTTACACTTACGAAGCTATTTTATCCGAAGCCGGAATCGTTTCCAGCTCGCTGACTGAGGACGAAGAAGATGATGACGAAACGGTTCGCGAGACTGTGAAAGCATCCGGTTCGAAAGATCAGTTACGTGACCTCCCATTCGACGAGCTACAACGAATGCTCGACGATGCGCTTGCAAAAGAAGACTACGAAAAAGCAGCCAAGATCCGCGACGAAATGGGCCGCAGGAACTGACCAAGCAACTTTGTTAAGTTAAAAATAGTTAAGGAAGCCCTCTAATTGGGCTTTTTTGAATTATAAATCCTTATTTTTGCCACACCTCGTTTTCCCGAACTTCAAGTAACATAAGCGAAATCGTACGCTCTCATGCCTAAAAAAAAGAAGATTGGAAGTTACCCGAATGCAATGATCGTCATGAGCCTCACGGCTGCATTGTTCCTCATCGGCTTTTGCGGACTACTTGTCATTCAATCGAAAAAGCTGGTTTCCATCATTCGGCAAAATATTGAGGTAAGGGTATTTTTAGACAAGGAAGTAAACAAAGCGGGACAAGATTCGATCTTACAGGCTATCCAGTCAAAACCCTTCGTATTAGCTTCCACCGAAGTGAAACCCATCATTTTTGTTTCAAAAGAAGAAGCCGCGAAAGAATTTATAGAAGGTACCAAGGAGGATTTTGTAAATTTTCTTGGAGAAAACCCACTTCGCAACAGCTATCGCGTCAAGATCCACGAGGATTACTTCGAAGAAGCCAAATTGCAGCAAATCAAAAAAGACATTGAGCAGATCAAAGGCGTGTATGAAGTGGTGTATCAGGAAGATCTCGCGGATAACATCAACCGGAACGTTACAAAAATCTACATTGTACTTGCCAGCTTTGCGCTGGTGATGCTGATTATCATCGTGTTGCTGGTGAATAACACCATTAAACTTGCCATTTATTCCCAGCGTTTCCTGATCCGGAGTATGCAGCTTGTAGGCGCAACCAATGGCTTTATCCAGCGTCCATATGTACTGCGGGGAGCCATTCAGGGGCTCGTGGGAGGCGTTCTTGCCGGGATCCTGCTTATTGTTTTGCAACAGATCGCGGTACGCAATGTAGAAGGTCTTGCAATGCTGCAGGAATATGAAAAAATTGCTTTTCTTATCCTGGCAGTCCTTTCGCTCGGCATTTTAATCGGAATTTCAAGTACTTATCAATCCCTGGCGCGCTACCTGAGAATGGCGCTGGACGATCTGTACTGATCATATCAAGTTCAACGAGTTAAAAGAAAACAGATACGAATATGAGCAGCAAAAAAGAAGAACTTCCTTTTTCTTCATCCAATTACACCGTGATGCTGGTCGGCATTGCGTTAATTCTGGCGGGTTTCCTGATCATGGCATTCGATAGCGAAGAATTTGGTTTCGGATTCCTTGGATTGACACTTGGCCCCATAGTTACGGTTTTAGGCTTTATCGTTGAGTTTTGGGCGATCTTACGTAAACCCAGTAATTCATGAGCATCTGGCAGGCCATCATTTTAGCAATTGTTGAAGGTATTACTGAGTTTTTGCCCGTTTCTTCTACCGGCCACATGATTATCGCTTCCTCATTCATGGGGATCAGTCATCTGGAATTTACCAAAATGTTCACGGTTAATATTCAGTTCGGCGCCATTCTCTCCGTGCTGGTTTTATACTGGAAACGCTTTTTCCAAAGCACAGACTTCTATTTTAAGCTTTTTATCGCCTTTTTGCCGGCCGCTGTCATTGGTTTTTTATTAAATGACTTTATAGACGCATTGCTTGAAAACGTAATCGTAGTTGCCATTTCGTTGCTGGTTGGCGGTATCATCCTTCTTTTCATCGACCGGATCACCAATGATGACACCAGCGAAAAGGAAATTACGTATCTGACCGCATTAAAGATCGGGTTCTTCCAGTGCATTGCGATGATCCCGGGTGTATCACGGTCTGCATCTACCATCATCGGCGGGATGCTTCAGGGACTTTCGAGAAAACAGGCGGCTGAATTCTCATTTTTTCTTGCAGTTCCAACAATGGCAGCCGCAGGTGGTTATAAGCTACTCAAAACCTACGATACGATCAAGTCCGAAGATATTCAGACCTTGCTGATCGGTAATCTGGTCGCATTTGTGGTAGCGATGCTGGCGATTAAATTTTTTATCAGCTTTCTGACCAAGTATGGTTTCAAAGTGTTTGGCTACTACCGCATTATCCTGGGACTGATCCTGCTGGGCCTATTGGCGTCCGGTTATAAACTGGATATTGTATAACAAATCCACGCCGGTCCTCTTAAACCTCATGATTTGAATACCGAAAACAACATACCAGACGAAGGTGAAGTCATTCTCATTGACAAGCCTCTGACCTGGACATCATTTGACGTTGCGAACAAGCTTAAACGCGCCTGCAAATTCAAAAAAATTGGCCATGCCGGAACTCTGGATCCGCTGGCAACCGGTTTGCTCATACTTTGTACCGGCAAAAAAACCAAACAGATAGATACCTATCAGGCGCAGGAAAAGGAATATACCGGCACCTTTGTATTAGGAAAAACCACTCCCTCCGTCGACCTGGAAACCGAGTTTGACGCCGAATATCCTACCGCGCACATTACTCCCGAAGTACTTGAAAATGCCCGTTTGCAGCTCACCGGGATGATCGAGCAAATCCCGCCGATCTATTCCGCGGTGCGTGTAGATGGCGAGCGGCTTTACAAAAAAGCACGGCGCGGTGAGGTGGTTGAGATCAAGAAACGCAGTGTCGAAGTTTCTCTTTTTGAAATCGAAAGCCAGCATTTTCCTGCCATCGATTTTAGGATCATTTGTTCAAAAGGTACTTATATTCGCAGTATGGTTCGCGATTTTGGCCAGTTAGCAGGAAGCGGTGCGTATCTAAAAACGCTATGCAGGACACGTATCGGGGCTTTCGAACTGTCAAATGCCTGGAATCTCACGGATTTCATCCATCAAAAAAGAGTAGAGTTGAAGTTAGAAGTTGACGAATGAATATATACCACAGCCTGGATTCCTTTGAAAGACTGGAAAATGGCGTCGTAACCAGTGGCACCTTTGACGGCGTGCATTTGGGACATAAAAAAATCCTTTCCCGTCTCATTGAAATCAGTGAACAATCGGGAGGCGAATCGGTCGTACTTACATTCTGGCCACATCCACGTATGGTGGTTTCAGAAGATAGCCAGGATCTGCAGTTGCTTTCCACGATCGATGAAAAAATCGAACTGTTCGCTGAGTTAGGGATCAAGCACCTCGCCATCGTTCCGTTTACCCGCGCGTTCTCAGAGCTGTCATCCGACGAATTTATCCAGCAAATCCTTCTCGATCGCATTGGTACCAAAAAGCTGGTAATCGGCTACGATCACCGGTTTGGACGCAACCGCGAAGGCAGCTTTGAGTTTTTACAAAACAACGGTCCGAAATACGGTTTTGAGGTAGAGGAAATTCCCCGCGCCGACATTGAGAATATGGCGATAAGCTCATCCAGGATACGTAAATCACTGGTTACCGGCCACATTCAGGAAGCAAATGAGCTTCTGGGAAGATCTTATACTTTGTCGGGAACCGTAGTGAAAGGCAAACAACTCGGACGCACAATTGGCTTTCCGACTGCAAACCTTCACCTCCACGAATCGTACAAGCTGGTGCCGATGAACGGCGTTTACATTATCTACGCGACGCATCAGGAAAACCGGTACAAAGGAATGCTCAACATCGGTGTGAGGCCCACTGTTGACGGTACTACAAGAACAATTGAAGCGCATCTGTTTGATTTTGACCAGGAAATATATGGGGAGGACCTGAAACTTGAACTCGTCAGCTATTTGCGTCCTGAACAGAGGTTTGACGGATTGGATATGCTGGTGAAACAGATCAACCTCGACAAAGCAAATACATTGAGCTATTTCGCATAAGTAAGCAATCTATATTAACGACTTAAGAAAGCGTGTCTACCCGGGCACGCTTTTATTGTTTTTGAATGCGGGTAAATTGCCCTCGTCTTTCAAAACGGCCGGATAGTGGCCAAATGCAATCTTATGACACATTATGACGCCATTGTAATCGGCTCGGGCCAGGCTGGTACTCCCCTATCCAAAAAGCTCGCTGCTGCCGGATTTAAAACCGCATTGATCGAAAAGCGCTGGCTCGGCGGTACGTGCGTGAACGACGGATGCTCGCCCAGTAAAACCATGATCGCGTCGGCAAAAGCAGCCTGGTCTGCGGAACACAATAAAAGTCTTGGCGTTGAACCTGGTGCCATCACGATTGACTTTAAAACCATTCTAGGACGTAAGAATAAGGTCGTAAATACCATGCGCTCAAATCTGGAAAAAGGAATTGGTGAAACAAAAAATCTTGATCTGATTGAAGGAACGGCCATTTTTACGGATAAAAAAGAAATAACTGTCACTTTAAATGATGGTGGCAGCGCCGTTTTGACAGCCGACTTATTTTTCCTGAACACCGGCGAAACGCCTGCAATCCCGGATATCGAAGGAATCAAAGATATTGATTATCATACCTCCACCACAATCCTGGACATTGAAGAAATACCCGAACATTTGCTGATACTTGGAAGCGGTTATATCGGATTGGAATTTGGTCAGATGTTCCGTCGGTTTGGTAGCAATGTTACCATTCTGGAACCTTCCGGGCGGATTCTTAAAAAAGAAGATGAGGATATTGCGGAAGAGATAACTAAAATTCTGGCCGAAGAAGGTATTCAGATTGAAACCGGGAGTAAAGCCATCGCGTTTGCAAAGCAGAGCGGCCAAATTACTGCCCGCATTGAAAAGGAAGGTAAAACAACATCGCTGAATTGCTCTCACGTGCTGGTTGCCACGGGCCGGAAACCTCAGACAGACAATCTCGGACTTAATGTGGCAGGTGTCGAAATCGATGAAAAAGGGTATGTAAAAGTTAATGACAAACTCGAAACTTCTGCGGCAGGAATTTTTGCATTAGGAGATATGAAAGGCGGACCGGCATTTACGCACATTTCGTACGACGACTACCGCATTGTGGCCAGCAATGTTATTGATAAAAAAGCAGCGTCGATAACGGATCGCATCGTTCCATATTGTATGTTTATCGATCCGCAACTCGGGCGCGTTGGGATCACCGAACAGGAAGCGAAGGAACAAGGCATTGAGATTAAAGTGGCTGCCATTAAAAACGATTCGGTGGCGCGCGCCATTGAAACGGGCGATGAGCGTGGGATGATGAAGGCCATTGTGGATGCCAAATCCGGCAAAATACTCGGCGCGTCCGTACTTGCCGAGCAGGGCGGCGAAATAGCTACGCTTTTGCAGGTGGCCATGATGGGCGGGCTAACTTATGAGCAGATCCGGGACGCTGCATTTGCACACCCGACTTACGCCGAGTCCCTGAACAACCTGTTTATGACGCTTGACGAATAAATCCTAAGTAAACAACCCATTCAGAACCACTGCGCATGATCGTTGCAGACAACATCAGAAAGGATTTTCGGGAAATTAAGGCAGTAAGAAATATTTCTTTTGAGGTGAAAAGAGGAGAAACCATGGTTTTGCTAGGTACCAGCGGCTGCGGCAAAACCACTACCCTCAAAATGCTCAACCGGCTGATAGAGGCCAGTTCCGGAAAAATTACGATCGATGGAAAAGATATTTTTCAGGAACGGCCGGAAAAGCTTCGACGTACAATCGGATACGTTTCCCAGAACAACGGACTATTCCCTCATTTCACAGTTTCTGAAAACATCGCAATCATCCCAAAATTGCTGCATTGGACGAAATCTGACATTCAGACCAAAACGGAAGCATTACTGGCGCAGTTAAAAATACCTTGGGAAGAGTACGCACACAAGTACCCGGATGAGCTGAGTGGGGGACAAAAACAGCGCGTGGCAGTTGCCCGGGCGCTCATTGCGGATGCTCCTGTTTTGTTAATGGACGAACCTTTCGGTGCGCTGGACCCCGTCACCCGCGCGGGCATACGAACCGAATTTACCCAGCTGCCCGAATTGAAACGAAAAACCATTGTGCTGGTCACCCACGACATTCAGGAAGCGCTTGAACTTGGCGACAAGATTTGTTTAATGGACCAGGGTGAAATTGTGCAGTCGGGTACTGCGAGGGATTTACTCATGAAACCGGTTAATGATTTTGTTAAAGCATTTTTTGAAAGCCAAAGACTCTATCTTGAATTAAAATCATTGTCATTCAACGACATATGGGAGCTTTTACCTCATGCTGACGATTTATCAGGTCCGGTTCTTTGGAGCAATGAAACCTTGTGGAAAGGAATGGAATATCTTTCAGAACAGAAAAAAACTCAACTGGTCGTCGTAGATAAAATCAATCAAATTCACAAAAAAGTGACGCTGGCAAACTTGCAGGAGTCGCTCAACCGGTTCAAATACAACCTATAATGGAGCCACAGCAAAGCCTACTCGAATTCATGGGGCAACAGTCGGACAAGCTCTGGAGCCAGACAATCGCGCACATTGGCCTCACCTGTATTTCCTTGCTGATCGCCGTTATTGTGGGTATGCCGCTGGGAATCTGGATAGCCCGAAGAAAAAAAGCAACCTGGGTTGTGCTCGGGATTGCGGGCATTTTACAAACCATACCCAGCATAGCATTGCTCGGTTTTATGATCCCGTTACTCGGAATTGGCGCGCTGCCGGCGATTACCGCACTGTTTTTGTACGCATTACTTCCCATTATCCGAAATACTTACACTGGCATCACAGGCGTTGATCCGGCCATTACCGAATCGGCTCGGGCAATGGGAATGACTACCAGGCAGATACTTTTCAGTGTTGAACTTCCGCTCGCATTGCCGGTGATTTTGGCCGGAATCCGTACGGCGACTGTGATTAATGTCGGCGTTGCCACCCTGGCAGCTTACATTGCAGCAGGTGGTTTGGGAGAATTCATTTTCGGCGGTATTGCGCTCAATAACAGCAACATGATCCTGGCCGGAGCAATTCCAGCCGCATTACTCGCTATTCTATTCGATTTTTTGTTGTCCAGAATTCAGAAAACGAACCTGGAACGAATGCGTAAAGTGTCGGTGATCTTACCGGTTTTGTTGCTGGTACTCTCGTCTTTTTATATCATTCCAAATTCAGAAAACAAGCTGCTGGGCGGGTTTACACCCGAGTTTATGGGGCGCGAGGATGGTTATCTCGGCTTAAAATCAAAATACAAACTCCGTATTCCAACGGTTGTGATCAGCGATGCCGTCATGTACAAAGCTGCATTTGAAAAAAAGATCGACGTGATCAGCGGATATAGTACAGACGGGCGGCTCAAAGCATACGATCTGATGACACTGGATGACGATCAACATATTTTCCCTCCCTATTATGCATCACCATTAGTCCGGACTGATGTTTTGATAAAATATCCTGAATTGCAGCCCGCACTGGAATTACTATCCGGGAAAATCAATGATTCGATCATGACGGATTTGAATTATCGGGTGGATTATCTGAAACAAACTCCTGAAAAAGTGGCGCATGACTTTCTGGTGCGCAATGGACTTTATAAAAAACCTAATATCGGGAATAAGGGAGTTATCCGGCTGGGTTCCAAGATATTCGCTGAACAATACATTTTGATCGAGATGTATAAAGAACTCATTGAGGGAAACACACAATTGAAAACCGTCTCAAAAACCGGTCTGGGCGGAACCAAGATCTGTTTTGATGCATTAACGAATAATGAAATCGACCTGTATCCCGAATACACCGGTACCGGTTTGCTGGTTATTTTAAAACCAACTAAAACGGAGGTCGAAAATCTTAAAGGTAATCGCGATAAAGTCTTCGAATTTGTCAAAAAACAGTTCTCGAACCACTACCAGTTACAATGGCTCAAACCGATTGGATTCAACAATGCATATGCCCTGATGATGCGAAAAAATCAGGCACAATCCTTGAATATAAAATCCATTACTGATTTAACAACCTATGCAGCTAACGGAAACCACCGCCCTAAAAGAGGCATATAACAGTGTTAGAAAATATTCCGAGCAAATTTGTTCGCCTTTGGAGACGGAAGATTATGTTCCGCAACCTGTGCCATTTGTAAGTCCCCCAAAGTGGCACCTGGCGCATTCGACCTGGTTTTTTGAGACATTTTTGCTTAAAAAATACCTTGGCGGCTACCAGGAATACGATCCCGATTTCAACTATTTGTTCAATAGTTACTACAACAATGTAGGCGACAGGGTTCTGCGGACGGACAGGGGAAATGTTACACGCCCGACCACCAAAGCTGTGTATGCTTACCGGCAACATGTGGATCGCTGCATGGAAGAACTTCTGGATCAGGATCTGGATGATCAAACACGGTCACTCGTAGAACTCGGGCTGCATCATGAACAGCAGCATCAGGAACTTCTGGTTACCGATATTAAATACATTCTCGGGCATAATCCATTATTTCCGGTTTACAAAGAAGGTCACCAGCTCGTGAATTCATTCAATGCAGAATCCGGCTTTATGCAAGTACCGGAGGGAATTTATGACATCGGTTTTATGGGCGATGGATTTTGTTTCGACAATGAACTTGGCCGGCACAAGGTGTATCTCCATGATTTTGAAATCAGCAAATCTCTCGTTACCAACGAAGAGTACATCGATTTTATGGAAAGTGGCGGATACGAGGATTTCAATTTATGGCTTGATGAAGGTTGGTCTTGGGTGAATGAGAACAAAGTGAATGCACCGATGTACTGGCACAAGATCCATGGAGCATGGCATTATTATACGCTCGGCGGTTTGCAGCAAGTTAATCCGAAGGCTATTCTCAGTCACGTTAATCTTTTTGAAGCTTCTGCATTCGCGCAATGGAAGGGAATGCGGCTGCCGACGGAATTTGAATGGGAAGTTGCTTCTGTAAATCTGGATTGGGGGCAGCGCTGGGAATGGACGAACAGCGCCTACCTGCCTTATCCGGGATTTACCAAAGCCGCTGGCGCCGTGGGCGAGTATAATGGGAAATTTATGATCAATCAAATGGTGTTGCGAGGAGCTTCGGTGGCCACGTCCCCGGAACATAGCAGAAAAACGTACCGCAATTTTTTTCACGCCAATGAACGTTGGCAATTCACCGGCATCAGGCTGGTTAAGTAATTGATTTTAATTCAATATGTCGGACAATACATTTGCAAAAGATATACACAAAGGGTTAACTGCACCGCTAAAACATATTTCCTCCAAATATTTTTACGATGATATTGGCAGCGGGATATTTCAGGATATCATGAAAATGCCTGAATACTACCCTACTCCGTGCGAATTTGAAATCCTTTCGTTGCAGGGAGATCAGATCATCAATAAGCTGGACTTCGAGAAACCGTTCAATATCGTGGAATTTGGGGCAGGCGACGGGACTAAAACCCGGCAATTGCTCAAAAAGCTGACCGAACGAAACATTGATTTCACATACGTTCCCATCGATATTTCAAAAAAGGCGATCGGCGAGTTGAAAGCTGGCATGTATCAGCAACTCCCCGGTTTGAAAATAGAACCCATGATCGGCAATTACTTTTCGATGATGGAAGAATTATCGCATTCCGCGATTCCTGCATTATATCTGTTTTTGGGTGGAAACATTGGAAACTACGAAAAACCAGAAGTTGATAACCTGCTTGGAGATTTTAAAAAAAGCATGCGGCCTGGTGATCAGTTACTTATCGGATTTGATTTACAGAAAAATCCGGCGACCATCCGCTGTGCATACGACGATCCAAAAGGGATCACCAAAGCATTCAACATCAACCTCCTCCACCGGATCAACCGCGAGCTTGGCGGAAATTTCAACACCAGCCAGTTTGATTTTTATTCGCATTATAATCCATTAAATGGCGAAGTACGGAGTTATCTGGTGAGTCTGGTACCTCAAAAGGTGCATATTGCACAAATGGACAGATGTTACGATTTTGAGCGAAATGAATTGATCTGGACGGAGCTTTCTAAGAAATACACGATTAACGAAATAAATCAGGCTGCGGAAACAAATGGCTTCCGGGTGATCGGGCACTTTCTCGACTGTAAACATTATTTTACGGATAGTTTGTGGCAAATCTGACCCTGAAAAAAAATAATGGTTTCTGAAAATACTGCTGACATACTGCTGTCATTCGATGGTATTTAGTTTGTGATGTAATCAAACTCAAACAAAAAATCATTGACATGGAAACGAACAGCATTCAGACAAAACCAGAAACCGTCGCCGTTATCACTCCCGAAATATTACTTGAACACTGGCAGGGACATCGTGCTCTTACACGCAGGGTTATTGAGGCATTTCCTGAAGATCGGTTTTATGATTTTTCGATTGGCGGCATGCGCACTTTCGCCCAGCTTGCGATGGAGATAATCGGCATTTCAGCGCCTGGAATCAGGGGCATAGCATTTGGAGACTGGACTTTCACCGAACCTACTCTGGACCATTCAACCCCCGCGCCGGCAACAAAGGCGGAAGTATTGCAACTATGGGACGTGGTTACCGATTACATCAACCTCCTGTGGCCACAAATCCAGCCACAAAGATTCCACGAAAAAGAGGCGGCGTTTGGAATGTACGAAAATACGATCTACAATACGATCCTATATATGATTGACAATGAGATACATCACCGCGCACAAGGATATGTGTATCTGAGAGCGCTGGGAGTCGAACCGCCCGCATTTTGGGACCGTTAGCATTTATTAGCCTTTAATCTGAGTTCCGGATGGGAAAGACCTGTGGCACGATGCAAGAGCCACCGGATTTTTGATCCGGAACTACTTTTATAATGCAATTTCTTTGTGGAATAATTTTAGTAAGTACCTTCGTGTAAACAAATCACACTTTAATGAGACGCACCTATCTGATCCGCATCGCAGCTGTTACTCTTTTTCTATTTGCTGGAAATGTTTATGCGCAAACCCGCAGGCCAGCTCCTACCGGACAAGTACCAAAATCTTACTCAGGCCAACCAGGAAGTTCGTATTCTGAATTTAAGCCAAAACCAACCGGCCAGATTGCACCTGCCGAAGGAACGATTCCTCAGCAAACTACAAATCAGGCAGCTTCACAGCTGTCCGGTAACGCCCAGTCTGGCGGTGTGCTGCAACAAGGTCAGGTTCCGAAAGTGAATTCAAACCAGGATGCCAGGACATTCCCTGAACGGTATAATCCAAATCCGGTAACTCAGTCAGAAACCACGATCACGACTCAGGAAACTCAGACTTTGCCTGGACAAAATCAGTCCACGACTGCTGGTCAGGTGATTCAAACCGATGTAACAACGCCCACCGAGCAGGGAAATACAAATTCAACGACCACGCAAACGCCCCAGGCCGGGAATCAGCAACAGGTGAATCAACAACAGACCCCTAACTCCCGGACTGCCAATCAAAGCCAGACGAATGCGCAGCAACGCACTGTTACACAACCCCGGGCCGCCACGACTGCACCCGCGGTACCTGCTTCTCCACAGCGACTACAGCCTAACTATTAACCGAGGGTGGCACAATCCCACCCTTCATTTGTCGCATACTGCCAGCTTGTTGACGAAAGGTTTGCAGTAATTTTGTATTGTCGGAAGGAAATATATTCTTCTGCAAAACTTGTTACCGTCAGATCATGAAAACGTTTTATGCCGTTCTGGCAAATTCACTTGCAGCAGCATTAACCAACACGTTTGTCTGGTTTGCGGTGACTTTCTGGGTGTATTTGGAAACCAAATCGGTCATTGCCACTTCCGTAATGGCCGGTGTCTACTTGGGAACGGTCGCATTGTCGGGTTTCTTTTTGGGATCCATTGTAGATCGGTACAAAAAAAAGACCTCGATGATGATTTCCGGGGTATTAACACTGCTTTTTTACACCGCCGCATTGTTGATCCTCATTGTCACGCCGGATGAAGTTTTCAAACGCGACGACAGCATTAGTCTCTGGGCATTCATCGTCCTGGCGCTTTTCGGAGCGATCACAGGCAACATCCGTACAATCGCATTGTCGACTGTGGTGACGATTCTCGTTCCTGAGGAAACCCGCGACAAAGCAAACGGGATGGTAGGAACGGCCAATGGTGTCTCGTTTTTAGTTGCCTCGATTTTCAGCGGTCTGGTCATCGGATTCATGGGAATTCTCTGGATGATGGCGCTCGCGCTGGGCTGCACGATTATTGTGCTGCTGCATTTAATGACCATTACGATTCCAGAAAAAGGCATTGTGCATACCGAGTCGCATTACGAAAGCATTGACATTCGCGGGACGATCAAGGTAGTCGGGCTCGTTCCCGGGCTTTTCGGTCTCATTTTCTTCAACACATTTAACAACTTTCTGGGCGGCGTTTTTATGTCGCTGATGGATGCATACGGTTTATCGATGGTATCGGTACAGGTCTGGGGGATCTTGTGGGGCGTTTTAAGTCTCGGATTCATCATTGGCGGGCTGGTTGTAGCTAAAAAAGGGTTGGGCAAAAAGCCTTTGAAAACCCTTTTCGTGTGCAACATCATTATGTGGATAATCACGATCCTCTTCCCGATTCAAGCCTCGATTGAGTTACTGGCGGTCGGAATGTTTGCTTACCTCTGTCTGATACCTGTTGTGGAAGCAACGGAGCAAACGATTTTACAAAAGGTTATTCCGCATGAAAGACAAGGAAGGGTTTTTGGTTTTGCCCAGAGTATCGAGCAGGCAGCGTCGCCCATAACTGCATTTATGATCGGGCCAATTGCCAAGTTTATGTTTATTCCGTTTATGACTACCGGCGCCGGCGCAAGTTGGATCGGTTCGTGGTTTGGAACGGGGACCGCTCGCGGGCTGGCTCTTTTGTTTATCGCAACCGGATTTATCGGATTACTGATCACCCTTCTTGCCATGCAATCGGATGCGTATCAAAAGCTCTCAAAGGTCTATAAAAAGCCTGAACCAGAAATGGATGCGGGCGCTTTGCCTGCTTCCGGCTTCTGATTTGAATTATACTTTATCAACAACTAAACAATCAAAATCATGTTTAAAGACTCACATGCATTCAGCGGATTTTCAGTAAACAATCTGCAAAAAGCGCGAGAATTCTATGGTGACATTCTCGGACTCGAAGTAACTGAGGAAATGGAGGATATGGTGCTGGGACTGCATTTAGCAGGCGGGCATACGGTGATGATTTATGAAAAACCAAATCACGAACCGGCGACGTTTACAATTCTTAATTTTGAGGTTTCTGATATCGAAAAGGCAGTTAGCGACCTAAAAGCCATAGGTGTAGAATTTGAAAGCTATGATTTGCCCGGACTGAAAACCGACGAAGACAATATCTCAAGAGGCGAGGGACCGACCATTGCCTGGTTCACCGATCCGGCTGGCAATATCCTGTCGGTTATTCAAAAATAGTGTCGCTTTTCTCACCTAAACCATTAACAGATGGAAAATCCAAACAGTAATAAAATGGCTGCAATCGTTGCACTATACGGTATTGCTGCATGAAAATGTATCAGCAAACCATTCCATTACGTGAGAAACGCAGAGGATTTCATTTAATAACCAATGAGATCCTCCGCGCATTCCCGCAAATCTCAGAGATCAGAACGGGTATGTGCCAGGTTTTTATCCAGCATACATCGGCTTCACTCACGATCAATGAAAACGCCGATCCAACCGTCCGGAAGGATTTTGAAATGTATTTCAATAAATCCGTGCCGGAAAACGATCCCGATTATGAGCATGATTACGAAGGTTCCGATGACATGCCCGCGCATTTGAAAGCTGCGTTACTCGGAAGTTCCGTACTGTTTCCGATATCAAATGGCAGACCTGCATTTGGCACCTGGCAAGGCATTTACCTTTGTGAGCATCGTGATCACGGAGGTTCGAGAAGTCTGGTAATTACCGCGTGGGGCGATTGAGCTGCCGGAAAATAACCCGGATTTTGTGCCCGGTTTTAATCGCTTTTATTCGCCTTTCTTCAACTAAAAAAGGCGATCATGAATATCTTTCAAAAACTTTTTAAAGCAGCTCCCCAGTCCCAAAACAAAACCGGGAATGCCGAATACCTGAGAATGACGCAGGAAAAAACGGATAAAGTCTGGAAATACCTGGAAGAGACGGTTGACTTTTATAATGAAACGGCTTGTCCGTGCGCTTTTCAGCGTTTCCGGCAAATTGTCTCAATTGATTGCGTGGATTTCAGAAAGTCATTTTACGCCAGTGAAACCGAGGGATTTATCAGCGCCGCCTACAAACATTTCACGGTTGAGCCCATCCCTGAGGGGAACGAAGCCAATAATGCGATTTGGACGTGCAATACCTGCAGTTCGACTTACCTGTTCGGCTGGTCCGATTTCAGCATTCATGTGAACAGGACTTTTCTGAAAGTAGCCGATCTCAAAACGAAAGACATCGGTGCGCCGCCCGTAACCCCTATTCCACTTCACGTCGGCCTTTTCGGTCATACTTTCCCCGATCATTCGCACATTCTGCCCACGGACTTCGACACGTTCGCCAGCTACATCCGTGCAATGGAAGGAAGTTGAATGCGCATTTAGCAGCTTGTAGTTGTCACAATCCCCCCCTCATATTGTCGCAAATCACATCCATTTTTTAGTTTTCATCCTGCTTAGTTTGTATGACTGAAACGGGCGGTTATCCGCTGATTTTATCACCTAACTCTTACTGTTATGACAGAAGTTTTTAAAACCAATGTCGTCAAAGAAAATCAGGCAAGGATCATGATTGATTTGATCCAACGAACATTCACGGGCTACTCCGCAACGTTCGACCTGGAAGATTGTGACAAAGTTTTATGTGTAAAGTCAACCACTAATGCAGTGTGCGCAACCAGCTTAATCCGGCTTATGCAGGATTTTGGATATCAAGCAGAAGTGTTGAAGGACGATGTACCTGCGTGTCGGCTGTTTTCAATGCATTATTCCTCAACAGTTTATAAACAAAAATCCCCTGCAACAAGAGCGTATAAGCCTCAACGGCATCTCTAAAACCTATATAAACCTAATGCTTATTCAAATGAAAAAGACAAAAATCATCTACTGGATTCTCACAGGTCTGCTCGCTGCGATGCTTGGTATCGGCTCCGTTTTTGATGCCATGTCGGCTCCTGAGGCCGTAGAGCACATCACCAGGATCGGCTACCCGGAATACCTGGTGCCTTTTTTAGGTGTTATGAAAATTCTTGGCATCATCGCGATTCTGGTTCCGGGTTATCCGCGGATCAAGGAATGGGCATATGCCGGGCTCACTTATGATGTCTTTGGCGCATTATATTCACACCTGGCATTTGGCGATGGCGTACAGATGTGGGGTGGGTTGATCGTCGGCCTTGTGCTGATTGCCGCTTCTTACTTTTATTACCACAAAAAAGAAAGCGAAGTGGTATTTGCTGCCTGAAACAACTTTTAAATTTATTGTTATGCAAGTCTTAAAGATCATTTTGCTCATCGTTACCGGCATTGTTGTATTATTTCTTTTGGTCGCGCTTTTTGTCAAAAAAGAGTACATCATTAAGCGGGAAGTCGTCATTAACAAGCCAAAAGAGGCCGTATTTGATTATGTCAGGTATTTGAAAAACCAGGACAACTTTAACAAATGGGTAATGGCCGATCCGAACATGTCCAAACAATTTAACGGAACGGATGGTACCGTTGGGTTCACTTATGCATGGGACAGTAAAAACGGTAATGTCGGGAAAGGTGCTGAAGAAATTACGGGCATTACTGAAAACGAAAGAGTCAACATCGAGATCCGTTTCATCAAACCTTTTGAGGGGATCGGTCTTACCGAAATAGCCACGCAATCGGTGGCTCCCGAACAGACGAAAGTAACCTGGCAAATGGCTGGTACGAGTAAGTATCCGATGAACATTACCAATTTGTTTATCGACAAAATGCTGGGCACAGACCTGGAAACGAGTCTTACCACACTAAAAGGCATTCTGGAAAAGTAAGCAAAGTCATATCTGCGACATCCAACTTCCTCGGTATTTTGGAAAAAGTGATAGAAAAGTAGATGGATGAGGTTTCTGATTGATATCTTGCAGCTATTATAAACAGACATCTGCCAGACATGCTTCGTAAATTCTTACTTGTTCTTTTACTGGTTATCGCTTTTTCTAAATGCTATTCGCAAGGTGGAGCAGCCGCGAAAAAAATAGCGCCGTTTTCGATGAGACTTACGAATGGCCAGCAATACAATTATTCTCAGTTAGCAGCGGGACCTGTGGTACTTATTTATTTCTCGCCGGACTGTGATCATTGCCAGGATTTCACAAAGGATCTCATCAAAAATTACAGCGTAGTTGCGAACAAGCAGGTGGTGATGGTGACGTTTCAGGCAATGGATATGCTCAAACCATTTGTTACGCAATACGGGTTGAACTCTTATTCAAATTTCAAAGTCGGGACGGAGGGAACTTCTTATGTCGTCCAGAAATACTACCAGATCCGGTCGTTTCCTTACATTGCCATTTATGACAAAACAGGCAAACTGGTAAAAACGTACGAAGGTGAGCAGCCGCACGCAGAGATTTTCAAGACGTTGAAAGCGATTTAAACTCTCCTGCCTTCTTCTTTCTCAACTTCTTCTAAGAAATCTTCATCCACTTCCAATAAAGAAGCGATCGTAAAGAAAGTCATTTTTCTTCCGCATGCAGCGAAAGAGGTGATCAGCCTTTAAACAGCTCTTCATAATGAGCAGACGGCGCCAATATGCCCCCGCTCTGCGCGTAGAAGGATTTGTCGGTAGGATATACACCCTTCTGCGTCTTAACCCAGCTGCCGCTTGCCATCGGATGGTAAGTCATCAGCCTGTCCCAGTTTTTATAATACTGATGTCCATTGGTTTCCTGTAATCCCACGGACATGCCTGGGAAAGGCTGCAAACGCGCGGCAACATTTTTATTCCAATCCACCAGGATCGGGTTAACCGTCAGATCCGCGCAAAAACAAGGGATCTTCTTCTCATAAGCCAGCTGCGTAATCTTCATCGTCATACTCAGCGTCTTAGCGATCGCTTTCACAGCAATGGCGGTGTAGCCCAGCTCAATGCGATGTGCCGCATCTTCGACCGTGTGAGCACTCTCATCGGCTGCAACCCTCACGCCAAGATCCCCCACAAACGCTTCATTACTTTCTTCAAACGGCTCCTCGATCACCGCGATCTGATCGAATGCGCCTATTTTTTTGGCATGATCCAAAAACCGCATCAACGTTTCCTTTTTCTCGTACCGGCCATTCATATCGAAGTAATAAGGGATTTTTCCGCTCGCGGTATACTGCGTTTCGTAATGCCCGATCGTTTTATGCAGCGAAGTCAGGAATGCGATATCCTTCTCGATCATTTCCTGCTGCGTTCCCGCTGCACCGGTTTTAAGTTTTAATATAAAATACCCTTCATCAGCCGCCTGCTTGATCCTCTCGGCGGTAGTACCCACGCTGAACGAAGGTATGCTGGCCACTTTTTCATGACGGTACGATAATCCGGGTTTGTAAGCCGCCGGTATCATATCATCGAATTGCTTGATCCCGTTTTCCTGCGCATATAAAAGCCAGGCCGCATTATCCACGCAAACCAATGCATTGAGCGCAAAGGTTTTACGAAGGTCCGGATGCCTGGTTATCTTTTTTCCATAAGCCAGAACTTCGGGTAAAAGGTCATCCAGCAACTGTACCGGGTCTGTGAAAGTTGTTCCTTTCAGCATTTGCAGCGCCCTTTCGCTCATCGCATACATCAATGCATTTCCCGCACTTTCCGAATGCTCCGCAAACACTTTTGAATCGGACCACAATACTCCCTGCGTCCCTAATCCCACTTTTTTTATCCCCGATTCGGATTCCAGCATAGCAATCCCCTGCCAGCTATCCGTGATCGCGCTGCCTTTGAAACGGTACGGGTTCAGCGGCTCCCGCTCAAAATTCGAGTTGACATTCGCGATCTTTATTTTTTTCATGGTTGGGTTTAATGGAATTTGCAGACCTGTGATATCCGTACTCGCACCGGCGACGGCAATCATGCCGGCTTGCTGTAAAAATGTACGGCGGTCTATATGTTCAGAACTTTCGCTCACAATGTAAATGGTTTGTTAGATCCATGTAAGAAAGTCAAAAAAGCGGCATTGCTACCCTAAAAAACCTCATTTAGCCAGCTTTAAAATCTTACCTGAACTGTGACTGCAGAGGTATAGCTCACGATCAGCGTCTTCACCAAATGCAGAAACCTGGTAGACTTTTTCCGCCAAAACACTGTTTTTTACCGCTTTACCATTTTTCGTTTCCAGCGCAAAAACGCGACCGCTCACGTAATCGGAGAAGACGTATTTGCCGGTAAGCTCGGGCAGTGCTTTCCCACGATAAACGAATCCGCCGGTGACCGAATGCTCGCCATTGGATTGCGGCAGATCCAGTATCGGGTCGATGAATCCTGTTTCCTCACAATCTTTGTTGGGCTTGTAGCAGTCAATGCTCTCCTTTTTGCGCCAGCCGTAGTTCCCGCCTTTTACAATGATATCGATTTCTTCTCTTTTGTTTTGTCCGACGTCGCCGGCCCAAAGTGTATTCGTCTCATTATCAAAGCTGATTCGCCACGGATTGCGCATACCCAGTGCATAAATTTCCTCCCTGAAACCTTCTCTGTTACCTGCAAACGGATTGTCTTTCGGGATACCATAATTCCCTTTTTCAGTCGAGTTGACATCAACCCTTAATATTTTTCCGAGCAATGCACTTTTGTTCTGGCCATTGTTGTGCGGATCGCCCCAGCTTCCACCGTCACCCGCAGAAATATAGAGAAATCCATCCTTTCCGAATTTTACCGCACCGCCATTATGGTTATCATAAGGTTGCTCGTAGGTAAATAAAACCGTCTCACTGGCCGGATCCGCCTGATTCGCATTGTTTTGACTCACCTTGTAGCGCGCGATAATTGTTTCGAGCTTCCCCGAAACTTTACTGGTGTAGTTGACAAAAAAATAGCCGTTCTTCTTGTAATCGGGATGGAATGCCAGACCCAAAAGTCCAGCCTCCCCGCCGTAGCTCACCTTCTTTTTAATATCCAAGAAAAGTTGCGAGGTGGTCGCCGAGTTATTATTCTCAAAAACCCGAATGGTACCCTCCTGCTCCAATACAAAAAGCCTGTTACTGCCATCATTGGAATGGGTCAGATCGACAGGCTCTTTGAATTTCAGTTTCGGAAAGGCTTCTATGACCTTATACGACGGGTCGGATGTCGAAGACAAACATGCCAGCATAGCGAATGCAGCCAGCAGTTTCGGGATTTTAAATTTTAATGTCTTCATAAACAAATTGATTGTTTATGAACTCAAAGGGCCCGCTTCTTCTTTCCTAATGTTGTCAGCGTCGTTTTGCAGGAAAGCATTTACAAATGTATCGTCGATCAAATGCGGATAGGCATCAATCACTCGCGCAATTTCCTCATACTGACCGGGTGAAAGTGTCTCTTTTGGGTTTAATGTCCAAATCCCTTCCAGCAATCCCTGACGACGCAGCACTTCGTGGACACCGGTAATGCAGCCGTGAAACTGATGTGCCGGGTCGAAAATCGCCGCATTCATATCGGTCACCTCGCCATTCATGCTCATCAATTCAGAGATATTTTTGTCGCTCGCGATGCTTTCTTTAATGAAAGCCAGCAGCCTTACTGCTTTTTCAGTCCAAACTGCCCAATGTCCGAGTAACCCGCCTACAAATCTCTTTTCGATTGTCCGGCCATCGATACTGAACCGGAATGGTGTCAAAAGATCGGCGACAATATTATCGTCATTACCGGTATACAATGCGATCTCATTCCGCCGCGACGAGGCGCACACCGCGCGGACCACATCAATGGTCTGATAGCGATTGAATGCAGCCACTTTAATGGCGCACACATTCGGAATGTCGGCGAATTTTTGCCAGAAATCATAAGAATAAACTCTCCCGCCGATCGCAGCCTGCAGGTAAAAACCGAAAACCGGAATGATCTCGGCAACCGACTTTACATGTGCAATAATCTCATCTTCTGACTGATGTTTCCAGGCAGCCATACTCACGAGACCAAGATCGTACCCGTACTTTACCGCAATTTTCGCTTCCGCCAATGCCTGATCAGTCAATCCTACGATGCCGGCAACTTTGATAAACGGGCGGTCGAGATCCGCTTTGTTAATTTCATCCGAAGTGATCGCAAGTAGTTTTTCGTAAAGGTCCACACCCGGATCGCGGATTTCGAACTGGGTGGTATGAACACCGATCGCCACGCCACCTGCCCCACTCGCCATGTAATACCTGGTGAGTCCGCGCTGCCTTTCTTCATTCAATTTCAGATTGCTATCCAATGCCAGCGGGTGGGCCGGAATGACAGTTCCTTCAAACAGCAGCTTTTTTATTTCTTCTTTTAACATAATTCCAAAAATTAAAACTGCCCTTTTCTTTCCTGAAAATGCGTCGGTTTATTGATCGTTTTACCACCTTCCAATAACCATTGCGCCGTGATTCCGATCATTTCTTTCAGAGTTGTGCGTGGATAACCGAAAAGCCTGAATGATTCTGCTGCATTGCTGAGTAATGCGGTAGGTTGCTCCTCGCCTACAAACTGCGGCTCAACCTGGAATATTTTCCCAAATTCTTTCGCCAGCCAACGTAACGGTACGGTTTCCGGACCGGTAATGTTCAGCAGTTTCGCCGGCGCTTCGCAATGCAGTAAAGACCTGATCGCCATTTCGTTCGCGTCTCCCTGCCAGATCACATTCACGTGCCCCATATTCACGTTGATCGGCTTTTGAGCGAGCACCGACTTCGCAATTTCCAGCAGGACGCCATACCTGAAATCAATCGCATAGTTCAGTCTGTAAATCAGCAGAGGTGTACCGTAAACGGAGGAAAAGTATTGAAACAACCGCTCGCGGCCCAGGCACGACTGACCATACTCTCCAACCGGATCAGCGCGCATGTCTTCCGTAGCGCCGCCGGAATTGACTGGTGTAAAAGGATAAACATTTCCAGTCGAATACACCACGATCTTTGATTTCCGGAACTTCTCAGCCACACGACCCGGCAGATACGTATTCATCGCCCACGTGTATGGCTCATTACTAGACGTCCCGAATTTAGTACCAGCCAGGTAGAGCACGTTTTCAACTTCCGGCAGGTTTTTCAACTGCGGATCGTCCAGAATATTCGCAGAGATCGTTTCGATCCCGTCTGCGTTCAGTTCCGCAGCCACACCTTCTTCGCTGAACCGGGACACGGCGATGACATGCTTGTCCACACCGGCACGATCGATGGCCTGTTTTGCAAGCCGGCAAATGCTCGGGCCGATCTTACCGCCTGCGCCGAGCACCATAATGTCCCCTTTGATCCGCTTCATATCTTCGATGAGCGCATCAGACGGGCTTAACCATTTTTCTTCCAAAGATTCTATTCCGTTCATTATTTGAAAAGCGGGTTGTTAAAGAATAATTCTTTTGTATTAATTATAGCGAGTGAAAAGATGACGATCAATCCTAACCCTGCGACCACTTTTACAAGCGGACTGTTTACTTTATCGCCCATAATCTTCTTGTCATTTCCAACCATATATAATGCAGTACCTATAAAAGGAACGACGAAAATGGTTACGCTTTGCGCAAAAACGATGAGCTCCAACGGTAGTTTACCAAACCGGATTGCGATGGAGGCACCGATCACCATGACCAGAGCTACTAGGTAACGTACTGACTTTGAGCTAAAATTACTGCCTAGTCCCAACGCATCCCCCAGCAACGTGCCGCCAACAGACGCATTACCGATCAATGAGGAAAACGCGGCACCGAACAAACCGACCAGGAAAAGCGTGGTAGCATTACTGCCAAAAATCGGTTCCAGCGCTTTTGCCATATCGGTAGCCGAATTCACCGCAATGCCTTTCGGATTGAGAATGGCAGCTGCGCAGATGATCACAATACTGCACATACATCCGAGCAGAATGATCCCGGTGGTACTGTCATTTTTAGCAGTACGAAGTTCTGGTTTGAGGCGAATCCTTTCCTGAATGAGGTAAGATTGATATAATGCCCCGACAATGGAGAAACAGGAAGCGACGAATGCGATGATCAATCCCTGCGAACCCTCCGGAAGCGTCGGTACTGTAAAACCTTTCACAATTTTGGCAACATCAGGTTTTGCCCAGAAAAAAGTAGTAACGAATGAGAATAACTTCACAAAAATCAGAATGATCATCGTGCGCTCCAGAACCGAATAAAAGCTTCTGAAAAATAAAAGGCTGATTCCGACCAGGTTGAAGAAAATGATCCAGGGAACCGGCGACGTATTATTAAGTTCTCCCGCCGCGATCCCCACCCCAACCGAATTACCTGCCTGAAACGAGGTGGTAACCAAAAAAACGCCGATCCCAATGGCTACGGAAGCACCTTTCCCCCATTTCTGTTTTACTGAGGCAAGAAACGATTGATTCGTCGCTACGCCAATCCGCGTTGACATCGACGTAAAAACGGCCATGAACAAAATGGCCACGAGAACAATCCACAGCAATGAGTATCCGTAAACTGCCCCTAGTTTTGAGGTAATGGTCAACTTACTTGGTCCGAAGACCAATGCCGCCGTGATCATTCCCGGGCCCAGCGATTTGAGCCATCTTAGCACTCCTGATTTAGAATTTTCCAATGTAAAGGGTCGGATATGAGATTAACTTATGATGCGATTTAAAGAAAACGGGCACGTGCCCGTAAATATAGAAAAGATATTTCTGGAAGTTGCTAATTTTGATAAAATTCATAATTTTCTTTCGTCACAATGTCAATCGGCATATAATGAATCTGATTAACGGACGAATTGATCACTAACATTTGGTAGAGGGTCATGATGCCACGGTAGCCCTGATCCTCGGGCCGGTGACAGATCAGAAAGTCGATGACATTCTTTTCCAGGTAGTCGACATTCTCCTTTACAAAGTCGTAGCCGATCAGTGAAATATCGGTCCGGTGGCTGTTCTTTAAAAAGGAAGCCACCGTATGTACGCGGGAATTGGTGACAAATACAGCACCGATGTCTTTATTCAAATGGAATACATAAGTAAGGTGCCGCGCCACAGACTGGTAATCCGTTTCCCGGATATCGATCCGCACGATGTCATTCGGCTGATTATTGTCTTTAAAAAAGGCCCGGAAACCCTCTTCTATTTCATGGTAGTTGAAATTATCGATCTCCTTCGAAATATGGATGATCAGTACCTTTTTGTTTTCTGCCAACCTGTACGTCAGCAATTTGGCACCGACATACCCACTTTTATGCAAATGCGGGCCGATGTAGGAATGTCTCCGCAAATCGGGCACGTCGGAATCTATGAATACAAACGGGATTTTACGTTTCGTGCATTCATCGGCGAATTTCCTTGTTTCCTCCACGTATGAAGGTGAAATCAGTATACCATCGAAATCCGCCTGAAATATCGCCTTGACCTGATCTGCAAACGAATCTTTGTCGCTCAGATCAAAAAAGAAAACCGTGGTCTGCACGCCATATTGCTTGATTTCCGATTCGGCGCGGCGCACGCCATTCAATGGGGCATCCCAATAATTCGTTTCCTCAGAAATGCTCGGGATTAAAATGGCGAGGGTAATGATTTTCCGGGAAGCAAGCCGACTGGCTAAGATATTCGGCTGATAATCAAGCTCCTTTATAATCTCATTGATCTTCTGCCGCGTTTTTTCCGAAACACCCGTGCGGTTGTGCAATACCCGGTCGACCGTTGCGGTAGAGACGTTGGCGCGCCGCGCTATTTCCTTTACACCATTTAATGCATTCGTTTTTTCCATTGCGTAAATATAGTCCGCGTTTTGAATGGGTAGTATCTAAGCATTCCGGATTTTTACCTCAAAAGAACTGACTTCAACTTTTATAATATGAAAAAGACTTTACTATCTCTTCTTTTTTCTGTCGCAGCATTTACTGTGTATGCACAAAAAGGTGCCCGCCTGATCGTTCGCGGCGATGACATGGGCTATTCGCATTCTGGAAATCTTGCTTTGATCAAAAGTTTTAAAGAAGGCATTCAGACTTCCATTGAGATCATCGTACCGTCGCCATGGTTTCCCGAGGCGGTGAAAATGTTAAAGGAAAATCCGGGGACCGACATCGGCATTCACCTCGCGATTACCAGTGAATGGGACAACGTGAAATGGCGCCCGGTATCTGATTGTCCGAGCTTGAGGGATGCGGACGGCTACTTTTATCCCATGATCCGCGCGAACAAAAACTACCCTAAACGGGCCATCATGGATAACGACTGGAAAATCGCCGACATAGAAAAAGAATTTCGCGCACAGATCGAGATTGCATTGAAATACCTTCCTCAGATAAGCCATTTATCGTCACATATGGGCTGCACGGGAATATCGCCGGAGGTAAAAGAACTAACCCGAAAACTGGCCAGAGAATACAAAATCCCCATTGATCCGGAGCCGGCAAATCTTGCTTATGCAGGCTATGCCGGAACACATAAGACGCCTCAGGAGAAGATTGACAGCTTTATTGGTATGCTTAATAAATTGGAAAGCGGGAAAACATATCTTTTTGTGGATCATCCCGGATTGGATGACGAAGAGTTGAAGGCTATACATCACATCGGCTACGAGGATGTGGCAATGGACCGCCAGGGTGTAACGGATCTTTTCACGAGCAAGAAAGTGAAAGATGCAATTAAGGAAAAGGGAATCGTTTTGATCGGCTACAAAGATCTGGCAGGACAATAAGGACATCCATCCCGTTTATTTTAGCCTTTGTCATAATTTCCTTCTTAACATTTGGGTTTAATGGCATTTTTGTTGCGTTAATTTTAAACCAATGAAAATGTCAAAACTTTTGCTCACTATTATTATTGTTCTGGCCACCTTTTTTGCTCCTGCATTTGCGCAGTTTCCGACGGGTGGTGCATCTACACCGAAAGCGCTACCCGGTACTGCGGGCGACACTACTCCGAAGGGTACTTCGAAAATCACTGGTTCCATTGTAGATTCCACTTCATCAAAAGGCATTGAATTTGTGAGCGTTGCGCTTTACAACAAAGGAAACGGACAGGCAATAGACGGAACGGTAGCCGACGAAAAAGGAAAGTTTGCACTGACCAAAGTGGCCGCCGGAGATTACAAAGTAATGGTTTCGTTCATTGGTTATGCCAACAAAACGATCGATAACATTACACTTGCCAAAGGCCAGGAACTGGACCTGGGCACCATTACACTTGCGTCGAATACAAAAACACTGAACGAAGTCACCGTAACCGGGCAAGCTGCGCTAATCGAAGAAAAAGTGGACAGGCTTGTTTACAATGCAGAAAAAGACATTACCGCAAAAGGGGGAGATGCTACGGATATTTTAAGAAAAGTACCTCTTCTGACCGTCGATCTGGATGGTAATGTGTCGCTTCGCGGCAGCCAGAACATCCGGGTTTTGATCAATAACAAACCGAGTACCATCATTGCGAACAGTGTAGCCGACGCATTGAAACAGATTCCTGCGGATCAGATCAAGTCGGTGGAAGTGATTACCAGCCCGTCGGCCAAATATGACGCTGAAGGTTCGGGCGGTATCATCAACATCATTACGAAGAAAAACAGTTTGCAGGGACTTAACCTGAATGTGGATGCCGGTGTTGGAAACCGGGGCTCCATGCTTTCATTGAATGGAGGTTACCGCAAAGGAAAAGCCGGATTTACGATTGGTGGATTTGGTCGCGGGATGTACAACACCATTACTAAAACATCGCTGGAACAAAGCAGTACGGTTGAGAATGTGACTACGGTTACCAGACAAACCGGCGACGGAAGCAGCCGGGGACTTTTTGGAAACTATAACCTGGGATTCGACTACGATCTTGCTAAAAATCAAAGTCTGACTGCCGGCGTGAAATATGGCGTACGGAATTTCAGCAACCAGCAGGACCTGATGACACGGCTGATGAAAACCGGATCGAGTGATGTCATTACGAACCGCGATGTGGATGCCAAAAACCTTTCAGGAACAGTGGATGTAAACCTCGACTACCTGCATACATTCAAACCGCAGCAGGAATGGAGCGTTTCGACACTCTACAGCCGGAATGATCTTACAAATGATTTCGATGCCAATTTGCTCAACGGAGGCAATGAACTGACCAGCCGCCAGCGCAACCTGAACAAAAGCATTAACCAGGAATACACCTTCCAATCTGATTATCAGACGCCGATCAAGAAAAACCAGTTGCTGGAATTTGGTGGAAAAGGAATTTTCCGCGAGGTAAAAAGTGCATATAGCTTCCTGATCGCAGAGCCGACCGGCGATTTCCGTCCGGAGACGGATCAGCCAGCGGGTGATTTGACCTACCATCAAAACATTGCCGCCGGTTACACTTCTTATACGTACACCACCAAAAAACGCTACACCATCAAAGGTGGTTTGCGGTACGAGCATACTTTCATAGATGCGAGCACAAATGAAGGAACGGTGGGTGTAGGAAATTACGGTGTACTGGTGCCGAGTGTAAATGCGTCGAAAACATTTAAGGGTACTACGGTGAAGCTGGCCTATAACCGCCGGATCCAGCGTCCCGGTTTACAACAGCTGAACCCGAACTTCAACTCGGCAAACCCGCAGAACATCAGCGTTGGTAATCCCGAACTTCGTCCCGAGCTGACCAACAACTTCGAACTCGGATTGAGCAAGAACATTAAAAAGACGTTCATTAATGCGACTTTCTTTGGCCGGGTGACCAACAATGCGATAAGCCAGGTTCGCGCACCTTCTGATACACTGGCGGGATCGATCGTGACTACGTTTGAAAACATCGGTAAGCAACATGCGTATGGTACCAACTTGTTTGCAAATATCGCAGCTACCTCAAAGATAAACTTCGGGATTTTTGCCAATGCATTCTATACCACTCTGACGGGACAAACGATCGGACAAAACGGTAAGGCACAGGAAATTAAAAACGACGGTTTCAATGTCAGCGGAGGTGTTTTCTCTCAGGCAACTTTCAAAAACGGCTGGGGAGCGCAGGCATTTGGTTTTATGCAGGGCAACCAGGTTCAGTTGCAGGGAATGCAGGGAGGCTTCGGGTTCTACACCATAGGGGTTAAAAAGGAATTTGCCAACAAAAAAGGAAGTGTCGGACTTGCTGCGGAGAACTTCCTGAGCAAACGATTCAGGATGCATACTGAACTGAATTCGATCCAGTTCAACCAGGTGAACGACATTTACATGTACAACAGAGGTGTCCGTTTAACATTTACTTATAAAATCGGTAAAATGACAATGGATGCGCCGAAGAAAAAAGCGAAGTCCGTCAACAACGACGATGTGAAAAGTGACGGCAGCGGCGGCCAGCAAAGTGGCGGAACTACGGGCGGCGGCAGCACTCCAAGGTAGTTAATTGACTGTAATGACTTTAAATATCACTAAACTAATCCATTCAAATAAAACACCGGTATGAAAACAACAAACCTATTCTTTACCGTGGCTGCTACGCTGTTTGCGGCAGGGTCCTACGCTCAGACTGTGGATGAACTCGTAGAAAAACATGTCGCCGCATTAGGCGGAATGGATAAGATCAAAGCGGTAAATACGCTTGTCACAGAACGTTCACTTGCCGTGCAGGGAATGGAAATCCCGACCAAAACGATCCTGGTTGTCGGCAAATCAGTCCGCAGCGAATCTACCGTAATGGGTAACTCGATGGTGCAGGTAGTAAGTGATTCGAAAGGCTGGATGATCCGCCCGACGATGATGGGCGGTACCGGCGAGCCGGAAGATATGCCGGCAGATCAGCTGAAACAACAGATAAGCTCGCTAGACCCATTTGGCGGCCTGGTGGGGTACAAAGAAAAAGGTACCAAAGTAGAACTGATCGGAAAGGAAAAATTGGATAAGAAGGATGTTTATCATCTCAAAGTTACCTCGGCGGACGGCCAGGTGATCGACGAATATCTGGACGCGGGCACGTATCTGATTAATAAAATCAAAGCAACAATGAATGGTACGGAAGGTGAAATTGAGATGTCCGACTACAAAGAAGTTGATGGCGTGAAATTCCCGAATACCATGGATATTTCTAATCCACAAATGGGCACTATGTCATTCATTACAAACAAGATCGCAGTGAATGTACCGGTTGACGACGCAATCTTCAAAAGACCGGTTAAATAAGGTTCTTAAATCCAAACGGGAGCGTTGCTGCGAGGCAACGCTTTTTTTATGCCCGGAGGTTGACAAGAAAATAATTGGAATTGAACACAAACAAAATTTGATAAATCCGACCTTTAAAAGTAAATATGCATTATGAAATATTGCCCAAATATTACGTAGCTTGCTAAGAAATACTACGAAGATTTTGTAACCTAGTTTTACTACTTGGCACTGATTGATCATACACAAAAGGTTTAAAATTTAGGCCTCCTCTAAAAAAATGAAACAAATTTTACTCGTTGAAGATCATGCGATTGTAAGGCTGGCGACCAAGGTTTTGGTTCAGGAATTGCTGAATCCTGTCAAAGTAATGGAAGCTGCCACGTTTGGAGAAACTCTTGCCGCAGTCGCTGCAAATACATTTGATCTGATTTTGCTCGACATCAACATTCCCAATGGAGAAGGTTTCAATATGATGCCGAAAATACGGGAGATCCAACCGAAGGTATTGATTCTGATTTTTTCAAGTCTTGAAGAACAGATCTACGCATTGCATTACATTAAGGCGGGTGCCAACGGTTTTTTATCGAAAAATTCATCACAAAACGAAATCAAAAGAGCCATTCTGTCGATGTTCGAATCGGGCAATTATTTGAGTCAGGCGGTACAGCAGCAACTACTCAAGAATACACTCGAAAGCAAAACGAATGGCGAAAACCCGCTCAAACACCTCTCCCAGCGTGAACTGGAAGTTATGGATATGCTGTTAGAAGGCTACTGGACCAAGGAGATCGCCATTCACCTTAATCTTACCGAAAGTTCCGTAAGTACTTACAAAGCCCGGATTTTCGAAAAGTTGGGCGTTTCCACACTGATTGAAATGTTTAAGAAAGTGCAGATTTATAAAAGTCAGAATGCGGATGTGTGAGTAATCCGTGCATTTAATTCTAAAAAATAGACATCCTGTTTGTTAATTACGAAATATTCGTAGATTTACGAAAACATCGTAGTTATGGAAAAGTTGACGCAACAGGAAGAAGAGGCGATGCTGGCAGTCTGGAAAACCGGCGAAGGCAGCATTAAGTCATTCATGGCCGCATTTACAGGCCCGCTCCCACCTTACACTACCCTCGCTTCTACCATTAAAAACCTTGAAAAGAAGGGTTATATCACAAGCCGGCTCGTCGGAAATGTGAATTTATATGCGCCCGCCGTGACGGAGGAGGCATTTAAGCAAAAATTCATGGGAAATGTCGTGAAGGATTATTTTGAAAATTCCTATAAGGAACTCGTCAGTTTTTTTGTGGAGAAGAATAAAATATCCTCGGATGAACTGAAAGAAATCATCAGTCTTATTGAAGGTAAAAAGTAACGGGTCAAACGCTTCAAGATATGCATCCTGTCATTGAATATCTGCTCAAAATGTCGGTTAGCGTGGCTGCCGTCAGCCTTTTTTACTACGCCGTTTTGCGACGTCTTACCTTTTACAACTGGAACCGCTACTATTTGCTGTTGTACTCTGCATTTTGTTTCATACTTCCATTTATCGATGCCCGGCAGACTATCCATTCCATTTCCAAAATCAGCAATTCCGGCCTGATTAACCAAATTCCAGCCATTTATCAATTCCGCAACGGAAGTATCCCGGCAGTCGGACAGGTTTCCTCCTACTCCATTGATCCCGGCCTGGCGTTTCTCATTCTGGTCATTGTCGGCACCGCAATGATGCTGGCCAGGTTCGGACTTCAAGTTTTCTCGTATCTCAAAGTCCTGAGAAATGCGACGTTAGTCTCCGAAGATGGCGTGAAAATCTACCATGTTGAAAAACAAATAAGCCCATTTTCGTTCGGAAATGCCATTTTTTATAATCCTGAAATGCACCGGCCCGAAGAATTGAAAGACATCATCCTGCATGAGTATATACATGTCCGGCAGCGGCATTCGGTCGATATTCTTTGGGGTGAACTGCTATGCATTCTCAACTGGTACAATCCATTTGCGTGGCTCATTCGTCACGCCATCAGGCAAAATCTTGAATTCATTGCAGATCAGAAAGTGCTGGAAAACCAGGTGGATATGCGCCAGTACCAGTATCTACTTTTGAAAGTTGCGGGCGTTCCCGGGTTCAGGATCGCGAATCAGTTTAGTTTCTCATCATTAAAGCAGCGGATCATCATGATGAATAAAGCCAGATCAAACAGATTATTTTTGTCGGCTTTTCTGTTGGCAATGCCTTTACTGGCCGTTTTAGTCGTCATTTTCCGGGACGATATCAGTCAAATGGCTGACAGTGATAAGGTTTCACAATTAAGGTCCTTCCTGGAGGACACTCCTATTAAAACGAACCGCAAAATTCTATACATTTCAGGGATCATAATGGATGCGGAAACCAACAAACCAGTTTCAAATCTTCCGCTCAACATTTCATATAACGACACGCTTGTTAAATCCATCCGTACCGACGAGAGGGGCTTTTATTATCAGGAAATAAAAATAATTCCACCGAAAAATAACGCTTCCAGTGAGAACACAAAGCTGCTTTTCCAAAAAACCAGCTACTCGCTGAGCTACGTGGGCCACCAATTTTCTCAGTTTGGCTTATTAAAAAATCCAAATATGGAAAAGTATGGCGTTTTCGGCGGCTTTGAGATCATCTTTCTCAGTCGTAAGGGGAGCAATGACATCCCTTCCGATTTCTACAGCATTTCAAAATCCGCTTTTTTTGAATCAAATCCATCGGGTAACATTCGGCATTCTCTTAAAAGTTACCTCACCGATTCGTCTCAAAAATTCCTTGCGGAGCATACTCTGAAAGTCAATTTCAGAAAAGCGCACCCATGGCCACAAAATGTGATTACTAAATTCGGAAAAGGTTATTTCAACCGGGATAAAGAATTGGTAGGTTACGAAGGCATGACCCAGTTTTATCTGGATGGAAAAAAAGCAGATTACAATGCGGTGAATGAGGCATTTAAAAGTTACCCGTACCTCATCGACCAGACACAGGAATACAAAAACCGGGCGGAGCGAGGGTTGTGCAAAGAGATTTTTTACCTCACGTTTCCACTTCACAAAGCCGCGCCACCTGTTGCGTTGCTGAAAGGCAATATCGAATCGAAAACGGTAAGTGAATTTGATCTGGAAACACTCCGGAACGAACCTTATTTTCTCGATGGTTTCAGGCAGACATACGGTGTCGGAAGCAATCTCATGCCCGCAAAAAACGAAGTCCGGAAGGTGGTTTTATTCAAAGGCAGGCTCGCCCGCTACTATGACCCGAAATGCGAGCGCATCTGGTGGATCGAAACCCGGCCGGAAGCTGAAGTGTTCGAACGACCAGATCTGGCGAAAGTGAATTTTTAACAAAGCGGGCCGAAAGTTCTCGGAATCTAGCAGGGTTGTTTGTTAACTTGCGGCGACAAACTGAATCCATTTGCCAAGCTAAGCTGCCGCTGGAATATGAATGATCCCTTTTTAAAACGCTATTTTCCCTGGCTACTTTTCATTGGAATTGCCCTAAATGTACCCGGATTATTCCTCGATATCATCGAGCCGGATGGTGCATTATATGCCACGATTGCCAAACACATCGTACTTCACCGAGACTGGATCAACCTTTTCGGCGACGGGCACGACTGGCTCGACAAGCCGCATTTCCCATTCTGGATGGCTGCGATCAGTTATAAGATCTTTGGGATCACCGGATTTACCTATAAACTCCCCGCATTCATTTTCTTCCTGATCGGTCTGCGTTATACCTATTTGCTGGGCCGGGATTTGTATAATGTGGATGTCGCGCGCATTGCCGTGCTCGTTTCGGCCATTGCATTACACAGTACACTCTTCAACTTCGATGTGCGTGCGGAACCCTATCTCACCACGTGCATTATCGCGGCGATCTGGCATATGTTGCTGGTTTACAGGAAAGAACATTGGGGACATATCGTGGCAGCCGCATTGTTTGCAGCGTGCGCCATCATGACAAAAGGCATTTTTGCACTCCTGACCATTACCGGCGGATGGGCGATTTTCTGGCTGGTGACCGGGCAATTTCGTGAACTTCTCAACTGGCGCTGGTGGCTGATGCTCGTTCTGTGCTTCCTATTCATCCTGCCTGAACTATACAGTTTATACGCACAGTTTGACCTGCACCCCGAAAAAGTGGTTTTTGGTAAAACAAATGTATCCGGGATCCGCTTTTTTTTCTGGGACAGTCAGTTCGGACGTTTTTTCAATACGGGTCCGATAAAGGGAAAAGGCAGTGCTACTTTCTTTTTACATACCACATTATGGGCATTTCTACCATGGTCGGTAGGACTGGTTGCCGGGATTATTTATTTGATTAAATCGGATAAAAACCGACAGCCGGTCAGGTGGATCGTTTACGGCAGTGCATTGCTTACATTCCTTCTTTTTTCGCTGTCCCGGTTTCAATTACCACATTACCTCGTCATTTTATTCCCGCATTTCTCGCTCATTACCGCCTATTATTTGTATCAAATGGCTGGGGCATCTAAACTCAAAATCTTTGTTCACATTCAAAGCGGGATATTGGTTCTGACATTTATTTTAATTGCCGGTTTGCTCTATATCACAGGCATTCAAAATGCAATTATCGCCGTTGCCATCTGCGGGGTTATTGTAGTTGCCAATTTTTTTATCCGGGTCAAAAATCCTCTTCAGCAACTTTTGTACAAAGCGTATGCAACGGGCGCGATCATGTATCTTTTTCTATTTCTGTTTTTCTATCCTTTTTTATTACAGTACCAATCGGGCCGCCAGGCGGCAAAGGTCATTCCGATAGAACATAAACACATTCCGACAGCTGAATATGGCTCATTATCATACAGTTTCGAATTCTATGCGCCGGGCGATGTAAGTTTGATAAAAACCCAGAATGACCTGCAAAATTTCATAAAAAAAGCGCCGTGTTATTTATATACGACACCGGCGGTTACCGACAGTCTGCTCCGCGCAGGAGTTCCTGCTGAGTTAAAGGCCGTGCCACAGCATTTTCATGTTACCAGATTAAAAGGAAGCTTTTTAAATCAAAAAAGCAGGTCCGGGGTACTTGAACCGCGTAACCTGCTTTTTATAAAAAATTAAATCAGGCCACCTGAATGACATCCAATACTTCGAATTTTTTCATTCCGGCGGGCATTTTCCACTCCACGGTTTCACCTTTGCACAGACCGATCAAAGCCGCACCCATTGGTGTGAGAACTGAGATTTTCTTTTGGTTAAAATCCGCGAGCGCAGGCATTACAATGGCGAATTCCATTTCCTTATTACTGGTTAGCTCTCTTACTTTTACATGCGAATTCAGGCGGATACTGTCAGGCGGAAGGTCTTCATTTTCCACGACGATGGCCCTGTTCAATTCATAGGACAAAGACATTTCGTTTGCATTCGCACTGCCCGGGAAAGTTTCAGCGAATTGTTTCAACATGCGAAAATCATCTTCGCTAAGTATGACGTGATTTTTCTGATTATTCATATCAATTTAATTAAAGTGTATAACAATAAGCCTGCTGCCTGATCCGCATTTTCAGACAATAAAAAATCGTCTGGCGCGATCAGGTACCGGCGTAAGAATTAAAATAGATTTGATCCGAGATTTGATTTACCCTTTCCGGTATCTCAAATTTTTACTTGATTGGTCGGATGTCTGACATCCAGTATTTTGAAGCATTTGGTATTCCCATAAATTTCTCTTTCTATTTTCTCCATTTTGCAAAGCCCGATAAATGCGGCACCCAATGGATCCAAAAATGAAATTCTTCTTTTTTCTGAATTCGCAAGCTCCGGAGTTACAATGCTGAACTCCATGATCTGATTACTGGCCCATTCCTTTACTTTAACCGTCGAGTTTAGCCGCACACAATTTTCGGGCAAAATCTCGTCTTCCACCACAATCGCCGATCTGAGGTCCCAGTACAATAAAATAGACTCAGTGGATTCGTTTGGCGGCATTTTCGCGACATATCGCTTTAAAATACGAAAGTCGCTTTCTCTCAGAATGATCGGCGTGTTACCCTCCATACCCTGACAATTATTCTTTCACGCATTACGCAGCTTGTAAAAAGTCTTTTGTATTTCGGCCCAAAACCGGTACACAAACAGACGCTCCTGACGTGATACACCTTCGTGACCCCTGCTCACACGGCTTAAAATAGTTAGAAAACGATTTCTATCCCGCTCCTCGATTTTCACCGGATTAACCTGTAACTGCTGCGGATGAGTGCTGCTTTTACCAAGTATCGCTGCATTTTCCTGGATAAAATTGGCATATAGAGAAAAATCAGAATGCTGCCAGCTGGCATCAGGCTCTCCTTTTCTCTGACTTCCGCTCATTTTAAGCGTATCTTCCATATTTGCCAGCACCAGCGCTACGGAAGCAGATCCTGGTCTCATGTAAGTAGACTGCATAAGATTCAATTGATGTTAAACAACGTATTCTGCCTTCATTAAGCAAAAGAACTAGCCGCGAGCTGGTGAAAAACTCTTTCATCCAACTTATAGCGATCATTTAGTGTAAGGCTGCTCCGGGCATTGAAAAGTGCATGATTTACAGCATTATACATAAGCCAGTAAGACGAATCCACCCCTAAAAGCCGCTGCTCAAGTCGCAGCCGCTCGTGAGCCTGCTTCGCCACCTGCACCGGAATCGGCAGTGTTTTGAGCATACTCTCATCCTGCCGGTCTACAAAACGCCTTTGAAAATGTTCATAGACTTTGGCAGTGAGGGTGACCCGCTGCTGGTCCTGATCGGCGAGTAGTTCATAGAGCTGCTCCTGAAATAAGTCCGGGCTAAGCCGGCTGTGATGGATTTTCCGCACAACCGAATCTTTTTTTGCCTGCTGCCTCATTCCCTGGGCATGTTTCACATTTTGTTTCCTGTTTTTCTCCGACCCTTCATTTAGCCACAGCTGATAGTTGGGCAGCTCATCAAACGAATCAGCCCATCCCATCAGGCCATTTTGACAAACCTCCCGGTACATACTGCTGCCGGGACTGGAGTGACTGTCCAGCATGGCCGTCAAAGTCTGCCCCTGAATGCTGAAAGGCGTTTTACCATTGTAGCTGTTTGTCAATATCATACTGCGCTGCAACTGCTCTCCGCCCACAGAAAACTCTTGCGGAAGAATGATGTTGATGTTGAATTCGCCGGTTGACGTGTATTTAATCTGAAGGGTATAGTCGCGATACAGCTTGTCCACTACTTCCCGGATCAGAATGTTAGGTACGATGTCATAATCGGCACTTTGGATCCCGAAAATCGTTTTTCTGCCCATAAATGGCTGCCCTACAATCAGTTGCTGCCGGTCGGTAGCGATGATATCGTAATCCGGCAGCAAGTCCGCCAGCCAGACGGGATTGACAGGGTAGCATATGTCATTCCAGGAATTACTTACCTGAGGTTGAGCGCTGATGTAGGTCATAATCACATTTGCATTTTTACAGTTGTAAATTTACAGCCATAAAACAAAGAAACAAAATTTAAAATGAAATGCCTGCAGGATTCTGATTAAAGTCCCGGCAACTTCAATCCGGATTCCTTAATGCCTGTCATGATCTGCTCCTGAATCTCCATTTTTGTATCCACAAATCCGTGGGCGTTGAGCCATACGTTTACCATTACTTTGTACCCGTCGGGCTCGATGGATGAGATCCCGATCCTGCGTTCGGGGATTTTCAGGGCATTTTGAGCATCATCAAGGACATTGTTTATCGTTCGCCTGACTTCTTTGAAATCGATACTATTGTTGAATTTCATCTCCACATCCAGCCTTCTGCTTCCCGTTCCGCTCACGTTGATGATCACCTCATTCGATAACTTGCTGTTTGGGATAACAACCATGCGATTGTCGAACGTATTGACGATCGTATAGAAAATTTTGATTGCCTGGACAGTGCCCTCCTGCCCCTGCGCTATAATATTATCCCCGACCTGAAATGGTTTCAGGATCAGGATCAGCACACCACTCGTGAAATTTTGCAGTGTCCCTGACAATGCAAGACCCGCAGCAACGCCGATTGCGCCCACTAATGCTGCAAAAACCGTCATTTGAATACCTACGATCTGCATCACAGAGATGAGGAGCAGAATGCGGAGAGTAGTGATCGTGAGACTCAGCAAGAACGGCGTAAGCGACGGATCGATTTTCTTCCTGAACATGTGCGCATGCATGTATCTCGAAAGGATGCGGATCAGCCAAAAGCCGATAATTAGAACGCCTGCACCTAATAAAAACGAGGGGCCGGTACGAAGCATCCAGGCATAAACCTGGTTGTAAAATTGACTCAATTTCATTTTTGTAAAAAAGGGATTTATTCAAATATTCCTTTCTCTGAAAAAATTCTGTTCCAATGGTGGCATATTTTTTGAAAATAAATCAGAAACAAAATCGAATTTTAAGATGGAAGATGACCATAGAAAAAAAGGGAGAATTGGCCGTATTATCGTGTATCTGCTTCTGCTGGTAGCCGCAGTTGGCCTGGGAATACACTTCTTTAAACCGAAGGAAGTCGACATTTCCTCCAATAAAAACATGACTTTGTTTATTGATAACAAGATCATTGACATTGATCAGGAATTGGCCGTGACCCATAATGAAGCTGATATTGCGACACGGTTGTCGTGGCACAAATCAAACCATGCACTTTATGATGAGGTTAAAAGCAGCAAGGACAAGGAGATCGCGACCAAGCGTGAAGAACTGAAAAAGAAAATGGTGAAAGTCCAGGGCCGCGAATTTCCCGAGCTGCGAAACGCATATGTCGAGTCGAAAAAAGAAGTTTTAGCCACGCAGCATATCGACATTGCGCTTTCAGGAGACCACAAAGACGTACTCATGATTTCAGGTGAAATGTTTGAGGCTAAAAAATCTCAGAAGGCATTTACCAATAACATTCAGGAGATCGTCAATGATCTCCGTTTCAAAAAGATCGTTTATAAATGGTCGGATGAAAAAAATGCATTCGCCGATTATAAGATCGATTCTAAAAATGATACAGCGATTTAGCAAAAGGCCGGAAGTGATTCCGGCTTTTTTATGCTTCTTTCGGTTCTGTGGCAAACTCGCTTTTGTAAATTTTGAATAAAACCAAAATCAGGCTGATCAGCAACGGACCGAAGATAAATCCCCAGAAACCAAACAGTTTCAAGCCGGCTATCAAACCTAAAATCGTGGTTACCGGGTGTACATCACCCACTTTTTTAAGAAAAGTAATCCGCGCCACATAGTCAATGTTACCGATCACCACCACGCTATAAATGAGCAGTCCGATCGCTTTCCCGGATTCGCCGGTGGAGAAAAGAAAAATAACCAGAGGTATCCAGATTAAAGCGGTTCCTATCACCGGAAAAAAAGCGAAGATTCCGGTGACCATTCCTAGCAGTAAAAAATCCTTTATCCCGAAAGCCCAGTACCCGAGCACCGCCACGATGCCCTGAATGACGGAAATTAATGGTACCCCCAGCGCATTGGCACGTACCATGCTGATGATTTCGTCAGACAGCAGATTGATATTCCTGGTTTTCAGCGGGATAGCCTTTTGCAAATTCTTTTCCAGGCTCTGGCCGTTTTTAAACATAAAATACGCCAGGAAAAGGATCATGAGCAGGTTGCCGAGCATGGTCGCCGAACTGTTTAGAATGCGGGGGATGAAGCTGGCCGCTTTTTTCCGGATGTTGGCTGTCGCCTCGTTTGTGATCAGATCCTGCCCGGTCCAATCCTTAATCTGTGCAGAAATAGCATCCAATGCCTGATTTACCTGCTCAGGTTCTTTCGCCACGGCAGCGACTTTGGTATAAGCCATTTGTAACGAAAAATAAACGGGCGCAACAATGCAAGCCATGAACAAAGCCATAAAAAGCAACGCCGTCAGACTCTTGTTCCAGTGCCTTTTGAGAGTAAGATAAAAGTAGTATCTGCGACACAGAATGTATAAGGTAAGCGCGCCCAGAAATCCGGGAAAGAAGGTGTAGAGCTGCCTGAAAACCAGAATGGCCAGGGAGATAACCACAACGAGATAAAAAACCTGTCTGAGTCTGTTGTTAAAATCTGAATTCATGTGGGGAGTTTTAGGTTTTGTAAAACTACCACCACTATTTTTATACCAAACGGTCAACGCTATACTTTTGTCCAGTAATGTACCCGCCTTACAACAAATAATCGAAATGGATCGGAAACTGGTTTATTCTCTTTCCCGTCGCATGGTAAACCGCATTGGCTATCGCGGGTGGCATTCCTACCAGCCCGATTTCGCCGACACCTTTTGTACCTAGTTCATTCACTATATCATCCTTTTCCTCGACGAAAATCACGTCCAGATCGTGGATATCCGCATGTACCGGAATGTGGTATTCCGAGAGGTTCTGGTTCATGTATTTTCCAAGCAGCGAATCGTTGATAGTCTCTTCCCGCAATGCTTTGCTGATACTCCAAACCATTCCGCCGAGGATCTGGCTGCGCGCCGTTTTGGGATTAATAATCCTTCCCGCTGCGACGGCGGTCAGGGCGCGGGTGACATTAATAATTCCAAGTTCCTCATCCACTTCTACTTCTACAAAAGCCGCGGCATGTGTCGCCCGTGAATACTTTTTTAGTTTTAACAGATTAGGTACTGAAAACTTGATCACTTTTACCGGAGTACCTCCGTTGGCTTCGATAATATCCGTAAATGAGATGAATGTGAAAGGGTCTGTTTTTAAAACAATGCAGCCGTTTTCAAACCGGACATCTTCGATTTCGAGTCCTTTCAGCAAGGCGCCTTCCATCGACACCGCTATTTTGAACAGCTTTTTTCGCAAAGCTGACCCGGCTGCCTTAATGGCCGAGCCTACCGTAGAAACGGTGAAGGAACCGCCTTGAATCGGCGCAAACGGCTTTTGACTATCACCGTAAGAAAAGGTAACATCTTCAACCCGGAGTCCCAGCTCATCCGCGGCGATCTGGCTCATTACCGTCAGTGTTCCCGTACCGATGTCCGTCACCGCGCTGTTTACATGTAATTTTCCGTCTCGTGTAATGATCGCTTCGGCACGTGCCGGCAACGAATTCGCTTCCCAGATCCCGGTTGCCATGCCATAACCTACCAATTTATTACCGTTACGCATGCTACGCGGCTCAGGATTGCGGTTCTTCCAGCCAAACTTTTCAGCGCCATGCAAATAGCATTGTCTCAGTTCCTTGCTGCTATATGGTCGGTTCAGGCTCACATCCGTATCGGAATAATTAATAAGCCTGAGTTCGAGCGGGTCGATTTTCAGCTTGTACGACAAATCATCCATGGTACTCTCAATTGCATGCAAACCGGTGGATCCGCCCGGTGCGCGCATGTCAAGCGGAGTGAACACATCCAACTCAACCAATTTATATTGCATTAGTGTATTTTCCGCCGGATAAAGCATGTGCGACCAGTTCACAACCACCTCCGTGTAATCTTCAAAACGCGAAGTTTCCGCAATGGCCGCGTGGTTCAGAGCAGTTACCTTCCCATTTTCGTCTGCACCAAAACGCGTAGACTGAATGGTAGGCGGCCGGTGGCCGAACGTAAACATCTGACTGCGGTCCAGCGTCACCAGAACCGACCGTTTAAGTTCCAGCGCCGCCATTACAGACAAAAACAATTGGTACTGAGGCCTCAAACCCGAACCAAATGCCCCGCCGACATAAGGTGCAATAACCCTCACATTTTTGTATTTCAGCCCAAAGATATTGGCCACGTAAAGCTGACTATTGATCGTTCCCTGCGTTTTATCATAAATCGTCAGTTTTCCTTTGCCCTCATAAATAGTCGTGGTTGCAAACAATTCGAGTGGGTTGTGATGCTCGGTACCGTGGTAATATTCTCCCGAACTCTGTGCAAATGATTGCTCAAACGCCTTCTCAAAATTGCCTTTCGGACGTGGTGGTAATGGTTTCAACATCGTAGCCATACCCATTTTCGGGGAACGCGCCTCCGATGCGTTGTTACGCAGGTCTGTTTCAAAGGCCTCGGTTTCGTACTCCACTTCCACGAGCGTAGCAGCATAGCGCGCCAGCTCAAAAGTCTCTGCCACCACAAGTCCGATCGGCTGTCCGTTATATAAAATTTCTTCATCCCGCAGTGGCCGGAATGGCGAACCCGGCGGCGCGTCCATATCAGTATACTGCATGCTGAACCAGGCTAATGAAGGTCTGTTGGTATGATTAAAAACCGCAATAACGCCCGGAAGCGCCGTGGCTTTGCTGGTATCAAAACGGATAATTTTTCCTTTGGTAATGATACTGTTGATGACATATCCGTAAAGTAATCCGGGAACCTGATAGTCACCGGCGTATTTTGCCGTACCCGTTACTTTCAATTTTCCTTCAAGACGACTTACGGACTGCCCGATTGATGGGATTGTTGACATAGTTTGGTTGAAGTTTAGGCCGAAGGCTGAGCGCCGGGCAACTGTGATTCCGGGTGAAGTGCCATCATGCAATTCCGCACGATCGCTCTTTTCGCCAATTCGATTTTAAAAGCATTATGTTCATAACCGACGGCACCCTGAACGATGATTTCCGCTGCCTGCCGAAAATTTTCCCCTGATGCGGTTTTGCCTTTCAGGAAATCTTCTGCGGCAGCCACGCGCCAGGGTTTGTGCGCGACCCCGCCTAATGCGATCCGGGCGTCCGTAATCGTTTCCCCGTCGAGTTCCAGGCCGGTTGCCACCGACACCAATGCAAATGCATACGAATTCCGGTCACGCAGTTTGAGATAGGAATAGTTTTTGGAAAAACCCTTCGCAGGCAGATCAATTCCCGTGATTATTTCGCCCGGTTTCAGGTTATTGTCTATGTGCGGCGTATCGCCGGGAAGACGGTGAAAATCAGCAAAATGAATGCTTCGCATACCCTGCGGACCTTCGACCTGTACCACCGCATCCAATGCAGCAAGTGCCACGCACATATCGGATGGGAACACCGCAATGCAATGCTCGGTCGTGCCCAATATGGCCATAATACGCTGATAACCAGTTATTGCAGAACAGCCTGAACCGGGCTCCCGTTTGTTACACGGAACATTCGCATCGTAAAAATAGTAGCACCGGGTACGCTGCAGCAGATTCCCCCCATTCGTGGCCATATTCCTGATCTGCGCAGATGCTCCGGCCAATATTGCTTTCGATAACAATGGATAATGCTCCTCCACCAGGTGATTCCAGGCCGTCGCTGCGTTTTTAACGAATGCCCCTAAACGTAGTCCCCCATCCGGTAATTCCGTAATTTCGCGATGGTCGCTAATTCGGTTTATATCGACCAAAATGTCCGCTCTGGTCAGATTATATTTCATCAAATCAATGAGATTGGTACCTCCCGCAAGGTATTTCACATCTGCCTCACGTGCGGATTGACTGATTGCATCCTGTACGTCCGACGCTCTGAGGTAGTTGAAGTTATTCATGGGCGAGTTGATTTTTAACTTCCATTATGGCGTCGATAATATTGGTATTGGCCCCGCACCGGCACAGGTTACCGCTCATGAGCTCCTTTACTTCCTCGCGTGATTTTGCTTTTCCCTCATTCAGCATCCCGATCGCACTACAAATCTGCCCCGGCGTGCAGTAGCCGCATTGAAATGCATCATGCTCAATAAATGCCTTTTGCAGCGGATGAAGCTCACCTTCCTGCGCAATTCCCTCGATGGTCGTAATTTCGGAACCATCGTTCATCACAGCTAATGTGAGGCAGCTCAATATCCGCTCACCGTCACAAAGAACAGTACATGCACCGCATTGCCCGTGATCGCAACCTTTTTTCGTCCCGGTCAATCCGGCGTAGTCACGCAGCCCGTCAAGCAGGCTTACCCAGGGAAGTACTTCCAGTTCAACGGGCTTTTGGTTGACAGTAAGCGTCACTTTTTGAGGGGTGAAATTTTCAACGGTTTCAGCCTGCATATCGGGATAGTCGGTGGTCATAGGTCATGGTGAAGTAAAATAATGCGTTCATAATTATAACAATTATGCCAATGCAATTTTCCCTAACCTGCTAAATGATACTTTATTATTATCCATTAGCGCATATACGAAAAGTGAAAATGAATTTCCACTTCGTGCGCAGCAATTAATAAAAAAAACCAACCTGCCGCATTGGCCAGATTGGTTAGATAAAAGACTTAAAAAAACGAGTAAGGGAAAACCCTTCCGGTTATTATTCCGAAACGGCAGCTTTTGGCCTGCGGCCACGTGGCTTGCCTGTATACTCTGGTTTTGGTTTTGAGTCTGAGCTTGATAGTTCGAGTTCGTACCCAACTACACCTTCCTCATAATTAAACAATGTGATGTCAAACGTATATTTTGCCTGTTCAAAATCGACGCCGCCTTTTTTGAGGATTATATCGAGCGGAATGGAGTATCCACGACCACTTTTTGTCAAACCAAAAGTACCTTCGGTATCTGCGCTTGGAATGAGATAAAGATTTTTCAAAGTTCTTTTTCCCTGCTGGGTACCAATTCTGAAACGTGTGCTTAATGGCTCTATACCTAATTCTTCAAGCGTTTTCGGAGGAAGTACCAACTTGCCTGTGGCGGATATATAACCGGTTGGCTTTGGTTGTTCTTTTGGTTTTTTAGTGACAGCAACATTCTCCTCCGGAGAAAAGAATTTTATCGCGCTTGCTTTCATATTGGATATGATGGGTTATTATTAGTTTAATTATTTACAAATAAAGCAATCATGCCAATTAATTAAAACTTTTATCCAATAAAAAATGAAGCTGTAATTAAGTTTAATTTCAAATACATAATATATGAATTGAATTCGCTCCCAAAATAAGCGCAACTTTTAATAATAAATCCTCAGTCCGATCACATCAATTTCCCGATACATGGGCCGAATTCACTTAATAAAAATCCGCAATGCCGATGATTGTTGTACGGTGTAAAAACGGATTGACACTCCATAACAAGTGATAACTAAGTTACTAATAATGAGACCATACTATCACAAAAGTCCGAGCGTACTAACTCAAAGAAAAAGACGAATTATCTTGCGCCTGATGTGGTCAAATAGGCGGAATAGAGTGCCCCATTTAAATTTCAAACTTCATAATTTTAAAAGCGATTTCAATTCTTCCAGAAAGGGAATCTGCCTTTCATTCATTTTTTGTGTGGCAACCTGTAATCCGAACCAACCGGCTTTGTCTACTTCCGGAAACGTCTGCCTTTTCCCGGAACGCGGCGGCCATTCAATGTCGAATGAATTACTGACAATTGCCGACGCATCCAGGTCGCCTTCGCATGCCCAGGCTTTCACTTCCTTTCCACTTTTCAATTTTACCGGTTTCAATGCGATAAAATCACCTTCCGGTTTAAATCCGGTTTCCTCTTCAAATTCCCGTTTTGCTGCGTCCAGTGCATCTTCGCCGGACACATAAATCCCTTTCGGTATCGACCAGCTGCCCAAATCCTTCCTGGCAAAAAAAGGTCCGCCCGGATGAACCAGCAACACTTCTAACTCTTCTTTTTTCCGATACATTAAAATTCCCGCGCTCTGACTAGCCATTTTGTTTTTGATTAAAAGCCTCCATGTATACCGAGGTCGATGTAATTATTAAATGTATAAAAATCAAAAACCGACAGATCAGAAATGATTGCCGGTTAAAACTGCACGAAAGTTCGTGCCGTATATGAACGTACTTAGTTTATTTTTCAGCACGCCTGGGAAACTTTTTTAAAGTTTCGTCCATTCGGATGGTCTTGCGGTCGATGAAGGATAAACCATTTTCATCCATCGGAGTTACGACAAGCTTTCTGTCTGCATGAGTCTTGCCTTTTTCATCCTTCGCAATAGAAGAAAACATAATATCGTGTTTTAAGTATATTGAAATGTACAAATCATTTAGCTGATAACAAAAAAGCATCAAAGTTTATCCCTTTTTTGAAATCCATAAATCCGATATCGTCGGCCCTGATCAAACCTTCTATTTTCAGCTCTCTTGGAACCAGGTCTATAATCTTCGCGATTTCCCGTTGATATAACCTTGTTCGTACAGCCGTACTTAACCTACTGATGACGATGCGTAGCTCGAAGTTTCCTGCTCTACCAATACTGTAAAATTTATATGAATAAAGTATTCCGAAAAGCGACATTTCTTTTTGTAGTCAGCGGGATCATCCTGATGAGTTTGATAGTGTGGAATTTTCATAGTCGGCAAAACTAAGGAATTCAGATAAAATCAAAAATCAGCAATTTCGAAGCGCTTTTCCGGCTCGCGATCCCGAAAGTTCTCGGCGCCCATTTGGATTCAGGTGCGGGATACTTATTTTTGAAAAAACCATTAACACCTTCCTTCTCTTAAAACATGAAACCCGATTTCTTTTCAAAATATGAATGGTGGTATCACCTGGCGATGATGCCGGTGTTTTTTGCAGTTGGAAACTATTACTTCATCGGTTCAGGCTATTTTACAGATCCCGACACATTTATAATTGCGTCCCTGCTTGTATCTGTGCTTTACTGGTTCTCCATTGTAACTCTCACGCTTCTCGTTCGCTGGATTATTAATCATTATCCGGGCGTCGATCAAACAACCAAACGTTTGCTTGTGATGCTGTTTTATGTTGGAAGCATTACCATGTTGCTGGCGATTTTCGATGTATGGGCTTACAGCATCACGCCCGGTTTGAAGGTGCAGTTTGCCTGGCATACGGTCTGGCCGATTATGGTACTTGGCGCTTTTTTTGATGTATTTCTATGCGCAATGCTGGGTTTATTTTACTCGCTTGAACAATGGAGAAAGAATGAAGCTGAAAGTGAAAAATTACAACGCATGTCACTTCAAACCCAGCTTGATGCATTGAAAGGTCAGGTTAATCCTCACTTTTTATTTAATAGTCTTAACACGCTTTCCTCCCTCATCAGCGAAGACCAGGATATGGCGGAAACCTTTGTCGAAGATCTTGCCAAGATTTACCGATATATTCTGCAGGCCGGAAAAACCGAACTAATACCTCTGAAATCTGAACTGAATTTTCTACAAACCTATTCGAGACTGCTGCACGTTCGGTACGGAAAAAGTTTACAGATCATCGCGCCTGAATCAGGTCCGGGCGATTTGTTTGTTCCGCCGCTGGCTTTGCAGATATTGGTGGACAATGCGATCAACCACAATGCAATGTCGGCTGGAAAACCGCTCGTGATCGAGATCGAAATTGCATTCAGCCAGCGAATCGCCATTAAAAATAATATGCAAACCAAAATCCGTTCGATCCGGACGACGCGCGCGGGACTGGCAAGCCTCAAAGCCAAATATAAGGAACTCAGCAACCGGGAAGTCCGCGTGGAGCAGAACGAGGAAAACTTCATTGTGAGCCTGCCCCTGTTGTCCGAGCCGGTGCGCGTGTAACCTGTTCGCTACAATTCATACTTCAAAAAAAACAGTTGATACAACATTAGGGACGGCCGTAGATTCCTTTATTCTATTTTTGAATTAACCGATCATCCAAAGCCGCTGAAATGCCGGGTTCATCAACCGAAAAATGAAAAAATGGTTTGAAAATATCTCAGGAGAAATTAGTCCGAAAAGCCGATGGTCTTATGCACTGACCATGCCGGTTTTCCTGACGTTTTTTAGCTACCTGATGATCGGACCTTCGTTTTTCAGTAACTGGAAGACTTTTACAGGTGGCATTCTGCTCAACGGAGCAATCCTGACGACCACCTTTTTCATTCAATCCCGCATCAACGATTCCATCATCCGGCGCTACTCCGGGCTGGACGAAACCGTAAAAAGGATCTTCGTATCGGTTTGCTCGCACGCCATTTTATCCGCGGTTTTCTTACTATTATGCGCCTGGCTTTATGTGCATTTCAAGCTTTTCGGGTCCACACTTACGGCTCGCACGCTTTTCATTATTTATGTGGTAAATCTGGGGGCGATCGTGCTGGTAATGGGTATCCAGGAATCGTTTCACGCGATCGGGAGGTGGAGGCAGCAGGAGGTTAATAAAGAGCGATGGATGAAAGAGCATGTGAATGGACAGCTGGAAAGTCTGAAAGCGCAGGTGAGTCCACATTTTCTGTTCAATACACTCAATTCCCTTTCGACTCTCATTGCTGAAAATCCTCAGAAAGCCGAGCAGTTTGTGGACGAAATGGCGCGGGTGTACCGGTATTTATTACAAACAAATCATTCTTCGTTCGATAACGGTGACTTCGGCCAGCTCACTACCCTTCAAAAAGAACTTTCATTTATCGAATCGTACGGACATTTGCTTAAAACGCGGTATGGCGAAGGAATGAAGCTTTATATACACGTCGAAGAAAATCTCCTGACGCGCCGGATTCCGCCGCTCACGCTGCAATTACTGGTTGAAAATGCCGTAAAGCACAATGTGATCCGGGTCAGTCGGCCTTTGACGATATTCATTCTCAGCACCGAAAATGACCAGCTCATGGTACGGAATAATCTTCAAAAAAAGACATTGACTGCCGGCGCAGAACATCTCGAATCCACGCGCGTAGGCCTGATCAATATCATTACCAAATACAAGCTCCTCAACGAATACCAGCCCACATTGCCTGAGCCGGTTGTTGAGAGCAATCACGAATTTTTCACAGTAACATTACCTTTAATTGCCTGATATCATTATGAATGCCCTGATTGTTGAAGACGAAGATTTATCCGTGCGCAGGTTGAAGAAGTTGCTGGCAGAAACCGTTCCGTCGCTGACCGTCGCGGGCGTAACCGACAGCATTGAGGAAACCGTGGATTGGCTCGAAAAAAATCGTAAAAACAACGCCGATCCGGATCTCATTTTCCTGGACATCGAACTTTCCGACGGGCAGAGTTTTGAGATATTTAATCGGATCCAGGTTACCAGTACGATCATTTTCACGACGTCTTATGACGAATATGCCTTGCAGGCTTTCAAACTGAACAGCATCGATTACCTGCTGAAACCGGTACACCGGGAAGATTTGCAGCGCAGTATGCAGAAATATGAAAACCTCCGTGCGCAACCTGCCGCCGACTCGCTGGAAGGAATCCGAAAATTGCTGGAAGGATTTCGGAAACCCGCCGTGGAATACCGGCAGCGGTTTCTTGTAAAACAAGGTCAAAAAATGCTTTCGGTTGAGGTTGGCGACATTTCCTATTTTTTCACAGACGATCGGTACAGCTTTTTCATTACTGATTCTGGTCAGAAATTACTCGTGGATTATACGCTCGACGAACTGGCGGAAGTACTCGACCCGTCGCGCTTTTTCAGGATCAACCGGGGTATGATGGTTGCTCATAAAGCCGTCGATAAAATTGATCCCTATTTTGGTAACAGACTGGCACTCACGCTCCGCCCAGGTCATAGTAAAGAAGCATTGGTAAGCCGGGAAAAAGTAAGCGATTTCAAGCATTGGATGGGAAAATAAGATCGCGCCCATTTTTTCTTAAAATAGTAGTAAATTAGAGGGTACACATTTTGACCCCATTTAGCTACTCTATGACCAACTTATCCTTACTTTCCGCGTTCCCACGCGCATTAAAGTCATTTCTCTGTTTTTCCCCGGTACTATTTATTGCCGCATTTACCTTCCAGGATAGTCCGCCCAAACCCGACGAAAGCAGGTTTACACCCATCGTTGTAGCCGATAACCTGGATGAGCCGATGGTTTTCGAAGTATTAAAGGACGGCTCCGTTTACATCATTGAAAGAAAAGGAGCTTTAAAAAAATACAATCCGGTAACCAAATCCACCAGCCTGATCGCCAACATCCCGGTGAATACCAAATACACCAGCGCCGAAGGTCTAGCGAGAGAAGCCGAAGAAGGGTTAATGGGTTTTACAATGGACCCGAATTACGATAAAAACCACTGGATTTACCTCTATTACGCCCACCCGACAGAGAAAAAGCACATTCTTTCGCGTTGGGAAATCAAAGACGAGCAACTTGTAGAAAGCAGTAAAAAAGACGTCATAGAAGTGGAAACGCAGCGGGAAGTTTGCTGCCATACCGGCGGGGGAATGACCTGGGATAAAGCCGGAAATCTCTATCTGACGGTTGGCAATAACACCGGAAACCAGCGTGCTGCGCAAACCGACGAACGTCCTGGCAGGGCCAGCTGGGATGATCAGGGACATGCGGGAAATACGAATGATCTGAGAGGAAAAATATTGAAGATCCATCCGGAACCGAACGGCACATATACCATTCCCGAAGGCAATCTATATCCAAAAGGAACGGCGAAAACCCGCCCGGAAATTTATTCAATGGGACATCGGAATCCGTGGCGCATTGCGGTTGACAGCAAAACGGGCTATTTGTACTGGGGAGAAGTAGGCCCGGATGCCAGTGAAGATTCGGAGATCGGGCCGAGAGGATATGACGAATTGAATCAGGCGCGGAAACCGGGTAACTTTGGCTGGCCATGGTTTGTAGGTGATAATCAGGCATTTCCTGTTTTTGATTACGCTACAAATAAGCCACTCGCCAAAAAAGACCCAAACCATCCGGTGAATGAATCGCCCAACAATACGGGTTTGAAAGAGCTTTTCCCGAATGCGCCGAACTTCATTTACTATCCATATGGCATCTCCGAAAAATTCCCGCTGGTAGGTTCCGGTTCAAGAAGTGCGACCGGCGGACCCATTTATCACCGTGCCGACTTCAAGGCGCCTACACGTCCGTGGCCAGCGTATTATGAAAACAAATGGATCGCCGCTGACTTTTCGCGCGGCTGGATCATGGCCATTACGATGGCAGAAAATGGTGACTACCAGTCCATGGAGCGGGTTATGCCAAATTACCATCCCGTGCAGCCTATCGACATCAAATTCGGCCCGTCCGGTGATTTGTATGTGTTGGAATATGGCAGCAACTGGTTCCGGAAAAGCGAAAACTCACGTTTGGTACGCATTGAATATAATGGCGGAAACCGCAAACCGATCGTAGTAGCAGCGATCGACAAAAAAGGAGGCACTGTTCCATTCAAAGCAAAATTGTCGGCTGCGGGCACCAAAGATTTTGACGGAGATGCATTAAAATACAGCTGGAAAATCACCGGCGCCGGATCTGCTCCCAAAACATTCAATACTGAAAGCCCGGAGGTAACCTTCGACAAACCAGGCGTTTATACGGCCAGCCTCACGGTGACCGATGCGAAGGGAGCCAGCAATTCTCAGGCTTTAAAAATCGTAGCCGGAAATGAGCCTCCAAAAGTCGCTGTAAACCTGGACGGAAATAAAACGTTTTTCTTTGCCGGCAAACCCATCCCCTATTCGATTGATGTAACGGATAAAGAAGATGGTAGTCTGGCGGATGGAAAAATCAAAGCCGATCAGGTAGCGGTGAGTATCGACTACACTTCGGAAGGTTTTGATTATGCTGAAGTAATTCAGAGTCAGCGCAGTGTGGATGCTTCCACACAATTTGCAGTTGCCCAGGTGTTAATTGGCAAAAGCGATTGCAAAGTCTGCCACCAGCCAAACACGAAATCGGTCGGCCCTTCATTTGCCGATATTTCAAATAAATACAAAGGCAAACCGGGCGTAACCGAAATGCTCGTAAAAAAAGTACTGGAAGGCGGCTCTGGAGTTTGGGGCGAAGTAGCCATGGCCGCGCACCCGGCATTACCCGTTGCAGATGCGGAAGTGATTGTGAAATACATCCTGAACAGCACCGACAAAACGCTCGCAACGCTGCCGGTTAAAGGTGAATATACACCAACAATCCCTGCAAAGGATAATGGAAAAGGCTCCGTTCTGATCCGGGCCGCATTCACCGATCGCGCCGTGAGTGGAAACAAAGCGATTCCTGCACAGACCTCCGAAGAAATGATCGTGTTGCGCAGCCCCGAGCTGAATGCTGCCGAAGCCAATATCGTAAAAGGTGCCGAATTAAAAGCATTAGGTACCGCGGGACTTGGATTCAGCGTAATGCCGTTCGCGAACAGCTTTCTTGCATTTAACGAAATTGACCTTTCGGGAATCGAAAAACTGGAATTAAACGCAGTCGCCCAAAACCGGGAAGGTGCCGTGGGAGGAACCATCGAAATCCGCCTGGACTCCCCCACCGGGACCTTGGTGGGTGAACAGAAAGTAGAGCTCGCCCCCGAAGTGGATATGCAGAAATTAATGGCTGAACTGGAAAATCAGAATAAAAACCTGAAACCCGGTGAAGCTCCAAAAACACCACCGCGTCGTCCGACCAGAGCGCCGGTATCCATCAGCATCCAGCCGACCAAAGGAAAGCACGATATTTATTTTGTATTTAAAAATGCAGGCGCAACTGCCATTCAACCGTTGCTGACATTCTCAAAAATAAAGTTCATACAATAAAAAATTGCCGCTGAATTAACCGCCCGTTTTGATAACAAAACGGTCTGCAAGATCCGCTTTCATTTCCGGGCCTACATGTTTTTCGTGAGGCAGCGTATAGAATTCCCCGGTGATGGTGACACCAGTAACGGTTTTTTCAATCAGTATTTTGAGAAAACCGTGCTTGGTGTCACAATAGTTTTCAAGCTTTACGTGATTGAAAAGTGCATTGTTTGGTGTAAAACGAGAGTCGGAAGTGTTCGCGACCGGGTGCAGCTCATCATACCCGCCGCCACCAGCCACCACAAATGGTACCACTTTGCCGTCATGGAATTTCTTAGAAAACCGCTGGTAATTATGAACATGGCCGCTGAACACAACATCCGGCCGAATGCCCACCTGCTCGAACACGCCGTCCAGAAACCTGATCATATTCAGGCTTGAACCGTGATTGACATCCGCCGAATATGGCGCGTGGTGCATACAAAGAATAATCGCCTTCCCCGGCCGCTCCGAATCTGCATGGCGCAACTCTTCCATAAACCATTTCCGCTGATCGGGCGTGATGACTCCGAACTTCGGAACATTACAATACAGACCAATGATATTGGCGACCGGCGTAACCAGCGTCCAGAAGACATTCGGCTGAACCAAACTTTTGCGTGCGGCATTTCCGCTAAACGGTACCGTCTGAGGATGCGTATCACAAAAAACCCTCCTGAATGCATCCAGACTGCTATACCGAACGCGGCTGTCGGGGTTAACGTCACTGTCGTGGTTTCCCGGAATCGCGAAAATCGGGCCGGGATACCTTTCATAGGGATCAAAAAACTGCCTTTTGTACTGACTGGCTTCCCCGAAATTGTAAACGACATCGCCCAAATGGTACAAAAACTGCGGCTCAAAACCAGTGTCCTCCGTTTTCTGGTATTGCTTGATCATTTCAGCAACTACCAGCTTCTGGAAATCCGGGTTTCGAATGCTGCCGGTATCACCCAGCATGTGAAAAGCAAGTTTGCTAACATCCGGCACCTGCTGAATCTTCGTCAGATCTAAACGATAGGGATATTCGCCAGTCGGTGCAGGCAAAGGTTGAAATTTATAAGTATCGTCAGGCTGGTTCTTTTTTAAAACCGGCTGCTTATATTTTTGGTTAAAAATCGACATCGTAACGTGAGCAAAATCGGAAACGAACTTGAAGCTTGGAATAGTAGCCCCAAAGTATAGATAGTGAACCATCAAAACCCTTCGAAGGTTTTATCGAATCGTTAAATTTCCGATTTTAGAAAGTGAGAGGATGTCGTGGCGAACGATTTACTTCGGATCTACGGCACGGTAAGCCGCCAATGCAGCCACTTCTCCGGCTTTTCCGGGTTTTAGAATGCCGTGTTCCATCCCCATAAATCCGCGGTAACCTTTGTCATACACATGCTGTAAAACATTTACGAAGTTGATCTCCCCGGTCGTCGGCTCGTTTCTTCCCGGCGAGTCGCCGATCTGCATGTAGCCGATTTCGTCCCAGGCATAATCCAGCGTGGGGATGATGTTACCTTCCTGAATCTGAATGTGATAGAAGTCAAAAAGAATTTTCAGGCTCGGGCTTCCTACCGCTTTCGCCATGGCATACGCTTGCGGGATCGTGTGCAGGAACATGCCCGGGTGGTTGATCTTGTGGTTCATGGTTTCCATCACCATCACAATTCCGTGCGGTTCGTAAATAGCGGCCGCACGTTTCAGAAGTTCGATCGCATTGGCCATCTGAAAATCCCAGGGAAGCTTTGGATCTGCCATTCCCAGTACATTGTGGATAAATTTGGTGTTCATCCTTTTTGCGATTTCTACCGACGCCTTCACCTCTTTTAATACATTGTCACGAATAGCCTGGTCGCGGCTGGCAAAAGTGGGTTCTTTGAAATTCATGGTTCCTACAAACTGCCCGAACTCCATACCCAACTGGCTCACCGTTTTGCTGATACGCTCCTGCTCCTCCACCGGTCTGCGCGCAAGCCAGGTACTTTCCCAGGCACGAAAACCCTGATCATATCCCCATTTGATCTGATCAATAATATCCTTCCCGACAAGTTCTTTAAAAATCCCGAACTCCGGCGAGAACTTCATGTTGAAAGGTTTTTCTTTCAAAAGATTCAATGCATTCGCGGCACTCCGCATCGGATCCAGCGAAACCAATGCAGCTCCGGCCAATAAACTTTGCCTGATAAAAGTATGTCTGTTCATGATCGTTCGGTTCAGTTATTCGCTTCGGCTGTTTTTCAAAAATGCGATCAGGTCAGCCATTTTCTGATGGTCCAGCTGGCTGCTCAATACCGGCATTACCGACATATTCAACACTTTCAACGCTTTGATATCCTGACGGTTAATCATTTTGTCGATTCCAGGGGCAGTCCTCAGTTTAATCGCTGCGGAGGTTTCGCTCATGATCATTCCCTGCACGGGCGAGCCGTCTTTCAGCTCCACTTCCCAGAGGTCAAAACCCGGTGCGATGGACAAGCTCGGATCCAGAATGTTGGCCATCAGATCTTTGGACAACCAGTTATGCACCGTGCCCAGGTCCGGCCCGTAACCCACCCCGATTTCTCCCCGCACCTGGTGACAAAGCGCGCAATTCTGCATATATACCAGCTTGCCTTTACTCACATCGCCGGCAAGGCTCAATGCCTGCTGGTATTCCTTGTTGGTTTTTGCCTTATCACCCCCGGAAAGCAGTTTTCTGGCTTTTTCGCGTAATTTTTCGTCTGAGTGGCTCATGAGTTGAACGCTGCGCGGCCAGCCTACACTTTCTGGTTTTACTTTTCCGGTTTCGACGGCATTCAAAAGCAATGTGACTCTCTCCGGATTTGTCATAAAAGTATTTAAAGCCTCATCACGGATTTCGGGGGTTAATCGCTCCCAGTTTTTCAGTACATAATTCGGTGCGGTTTCGTCCGGCACCTGGCCCAGGATTTTCAAAGCCGCCAGTTGTACCGCCGGCTCTTCCTGCGGAACAATGAGGCCTGCCAGGGTAGCAGCATAAGGCGCAGGATTGCCAAGTGCCAGAAAATTAAGTGCTTCCGCTCTTTTTTCATTTGGAAGATTCCGATTCCCTGCCACTGCAATGGCTTTTTTAAATGTTTTTTCCAGCTGCACCGAATCCTTCACACCAATTACTTTCAGCATTTGTAAAGAAGCTTTTCTGACATCAGCCGAGGGGTTTTCAAATGTGCTTTCGACCAATGCATTCTGCTCATTTTGTAATAATGCAAAATCGATTTTTTTACGTTTTAAACCGTCTGTCAGCCCGGTCAGTATCGGCGATTGCCAGCCCGATTGTTTGCCTGTTTGGGGCGCAATTGCTTTGTTGATTAGCTCCTGAATGGGCTCAGGCTTATCCCCGGCCCCGACTATACCCGTTAATCTTTGGAGCAATCCCGCATAAGCGGGTTTGTCCGATTGGTAGGTTTGCATGACCGTTTTTAACAATGGCGCAGTTTGTGAGGAGTTTGCGGATAATGCTGCGATCTGCACCCAGTCATCATCCAGATCCTTAAAAAGCAGTTTCTGACGGGCAGTACCTGCCTCCGGTGTATTGAAATATCCAAGCGTACAAAGCAGTTGATATCTTACTTTCGGGTCTGTATCATTTTGAAGTACCAAAAGGTTTTTCAGCAAATCGGAACTGTCGCGGTGCAATTCGGCCAACCGGATCGCATTCTCACGGATACCCGGAACCGGATCTGTCAAACTCCTGGAAATCAAATCAGCATTGAGTGATTTCATTCCTTCCAATGTCCAGAGCGCGTGCAGGCGGCCCATCGGAGAAGTGGCATTAGCAGCCATTTTTTCCAGAACCGGAACCACACTTTTGTCGGCGCGGTCCACCAGTAACCGCTGCGCGTTCATCCGCCACCAAATGTTGGCGTTGGTAAGATAATCCACGAGTTCTGCATTTGTCGCGTCACCAAGTTTCAAACCTTTTGTCCATTCCGAACCTTTGGCATCGGTGGGTGTGATCCGGTAAATGCGGCCCATGTTGTAGCCATTATACAAGCCGCCCGCCGCCACCGCTTCGTCCGACATCCATTCGGGATGCTCAATCGTTTGCCGGTAGTAGTCAAGCACATACAATGCACCATCAGGCCCTACATACATATTCACCGGCCGCGACCAGGAATCGGTCGACGCCAGAAATTCCTTATTGGGTTGCAAACGGCTGGCTGTGAACGTCGCGCCTTTTTCTTTAACAATATCCGCATGTACCAAATTACTCACCGATTCAGCCACAAAAGTGACCATCCCATCAAACGGCGGAGGAAATGCGCCGCCCAGATAAGCCGTAAGTCCGCTGCTGGACGTGGTCACGCCAACGGGTGTAAAGAGTTGCCTGTCAGGATTTTTGGTGATCTGAAAAACTTCGGTTGCTTTCTCGTGATCGGAAATAACCTGCGTCGCATCCGAGATCAAAAGGTCGGGATTGCGGGCCAGGTACTGTGCGCCGATCACTTCTTCGTAAATGTGGTTTTGGTTATGGGTAAAAAAATGATGTCCCCACTGGTCAAACGTGTGTCCAAACTGCGACCGCCCCGAACCCATTTCCAGCTGATGCATTTCGGGTCTGAAACGTACATTATGGCTTTCTGCATTCGGAGGTAACTTTGGCCCGTCCGCCTGGCCGGGGAACCGGATTTCCGAACCTTTATCCCCAAATTCCGTCCCGTATTTTCTTGTACCGATTGCGCCTAAATGCGAAAGATAGACCCAGTTATCCAGCCCGTAAACCGGATTATTGACATTTACATGCGGATTTGATAGTGAAAAACCGGTCAGTAATGTATCTCTTACATCGGCTTTTCCATCGCCATCCGTATCTTCCAGATAAAGCACATTTGGCGCGTCAGTGATCATAATGCCCTTTTTCCAGCGCAGGATGCCATTCGGCAGCACCAGATCTTCCGCAAAAACGGTACTCTTGTCCATTTTACCATCCCCATCCGAGTCGGAAAGCAGCTTAATGCGACCGGTACCGCTTTTATCCAGCGGATAACCCGGCATTTCCACGACATATAACCGGCCGTATTCATCAATTTCCATATCCACCGGACTGGCTACATCCGGCTCGCTGGCCAGCAATTCTATCTTAAAACCTTTTTCAAGTTCAAAGGTGCCCAATGCTTTTTCCGGCGGCGTAGAACCCTCTCGCGAGCCTGTGATTGCTTCCTTTTTCTGGCACGACGCCAGTATTCCCATTAAAATCATCAGCTGAAAAAACCAGCTGAAACAGTTACTCAGATTTATTTTTTTCATAAAAAAGGATTCGTTCCGTTCGTTACTCTTTTTCTTCCCACATTCCATCGATCAGCGCCACGGTGCGATCAACGAGCATTTGTCCGCCTTCGGCGCCCACTACATTGCTCTGGCAAACCGCACTGTAACCGCCGCCTGCAATCGCTTTTTCAGTAGGCAGATAGGTGCCTGGCCCGGCGAGCTGCACTACGAAGGTTTGCAGCGCTTTGCTCCGGGCCTGAATGCGTATCCCATAATCCGTAAAAAGCTCAAACTGATTGGTACACACCACAATATCACCGATCCGCACCACGTGGATCTCGCTTTCGTAGGTTGGATCGGGATTTTTTTGTTGCCAGTCATACCGTTTCAAAACATCTCCGAACCAGGTCATTTTTGCATATTGTGCGCCGACGGTACTCGAATCCTTCGCCATAATCGCGGCAGCTTCGTCGCGCACCGCCATCGATTCCTTGTACTCAGCTGCGGTAATGATGCGCATGGGAAGCTTCAATTTTTCCACTTTGTGCACCAGTTTTACATTCGTATGCTTATCATTTTTTACCGCATTGTAAGAAGCCTCCGCCGAATTGATCACGCGCTGCGCAATGTCTTCCAGACGTGTCATTTTGTTCAGTTTGAGCATTCTTTCGTCTGCGGATTTGCGGTACATCGTGTGCGGGGACTGATCACCCGCCGCCGCGATCCAACCCAAAACACAGACATCCGCACCAAACTTTTTCTGCAGACCCTGGCGTACCAGGTGCCAGTAATCGGCATTTACGGTTTCCTGATGTTCCAGTTCCTGCGCCGGACAAGCCACGTCGAGACTCATTGCGATGAGCTTGCCAGCCTTATTCCAAAAGAAAAGCGAGTTGATATCATGGTCCTCATACCCTTCCAGATTCCGGAATTCGGGCGAGTTCGTTTTGCCATACATGATCGTCTTTTTATCCGCATATACCGACCGGCGATTGTAACCGACGGCTGTGCGGTTCAGGCCCCAGGTCATACTTCCGGGTGCGCGGCTGTTCCATGCCTGGACAATGGCGTCTGCTACTTTTTTTGTAAAAAGCGCTTTGTAATCTTTTACTGGCACCACGCCTTTCGGGATCGGGTAAAGAAAAGAAGCTTCGTCGGGCCCGTCTTCCAAAACCGGCGCAGTGTGGGTATGGGTAGCGTTCAGGATGATCTTGTTCACATCCAAACCCTTGATCCGCTTTCCGGCTTCCGCGCGTACCATTGCCAGCAGCTGCGCCGAAATGTAGATCAGATCGCAGGAAACAATGATTGTAGCATCCACAGATTGCGTTCCGTCGCGGGATTCCAATGCGACGATGTTTGCCGTCAGAGGTGTATCGGCGGTTTTTGCAATGCGCAGATTGAACTGCCCCATTAAAGCGACGGGCATTGCAGGCGTAATATCGGCCGTCGCTTTTCCAATGTATAGTTCCGAAGCCTGCACGGTGGGAAACAGCAGTTGGCAAATGACGAAAATGGTCAAGTAGCGGGTTAGGTTCATATTTATAGGTTGAAAAATGAATGCTTTTACTCCTGAATCAGATCACAAAACTTATTTCACCTCCGGCCAGAATGCATTGATCAGCTCGACTGAACGGTCCACAATGGCCTGCCCGCCTTCCGGCCCGACCAGCGAACTGTGTACCACCGCACTGTACGCCCCGCCTTTCACGGCTTTTTCAGTCGGGAGATAGGCGCCCCAGGCCTGGCTTCCAGCCAGCTGGATGATAAAAGTTTGCAATGCCTTACTCCGCGCTTTGATCCTGATCCCGTAATCCGAAAAGAACTCGAATTCATTGGTACAGATCGCCACATCGCCCAGCCGCAGCACATGCATTTCCATTTCATACACCGGTTTGGGATTGGTGCGCTGGCTTTCGTAACGTTTGACGGTAGCGTCGGTCCATTTCATTTTTCTGTAAAGCTGGTCCGCGGCTTTCGGGTCTTTGGCAATGCTCGCTTCCGATTCTTCCACAAATGTTTTGGCATCCTTGTATTCGGCATCCGTCACGACCCGCGCCGGGATCGGCAGTTTCTCAACATGATGTTTTAATATCACTTCGCTGCGGCCATCGTCTTTCACGGCATCGTATGCTTCATTTACTGCATTGATGATCCGGCGGGCGATCTCGTCCATCCGGCTCAACTTGCGGAATTCACGCATGCGGTCGTCGGATGCGTTGCGGTACATCATGTGCGGCGTGTGATCGCCTGCGGCCCCGATCCACGCCATCACACATAATTGATCACCGTATTGTTTCTTCAATTTTTCGCGAACGGGATGCCAGAAATCCGCATTCACAGCAACCCGGCCTTCCACTTCCTGGGAAGGACAAGGCAGGTCTATACTCATGGCGATCAGCTTTTTACGTTTATCCCAAAAAAACAGCATGTTCACGTCATGGTCTTCGTAACCTTCGAAACTGCGGAATTCAGGCAAATTGGTTTTGCTGCTCATTCCGGCGGAACCGTCGGCGTAGGAAATGCGCCGGTTGTTGCCGACCACCGCATAGCTCATGCCCCAGGTTACACTTCCCTGCTGTTTGTTTTTCCACGCTTTTACAATCGCCTCGGCTACTTTTTTGGCAAAAAAACGGCGGTACGTTTCCACCTGCGTCACACCTTCTTTCGGGATCAGGTATTCACCTTCGGCCATCAAAACCGGGGCGGTATGCGTGTGGGTCGCATTCATGATGATCTTGCTCACGTCAATATCCGGCTGCTTTTGGCGGACATCTTCGCGGATGATCCCGATCAGATCCACAGGCACATACAACAAATCACAGGAAACGAAGATCGACAGATCGAGCGGTTTTGCACCGTCTCTCGATTCGAGCACCATTACGTTCGCAGTCAGCGGGGTTTCCGCCACCGGAGCAACCCGGAGGTGGAATTGCCCCGTCACCGCAATGGGCAAGGCTGGCGTTACGTCGACTGTGGCTGTACCAATGTAGAGTTCCGAGGCTGCCGCATTGCCGGCAATCGCCAGCAATGCGATCAGTACAAATCCTAGTTTAGCTAATCTCATACTTATTGAAATCCTGGATTTTGTTTCAAAACAGAGGCACCTTCCCGTACGCTCAGGTCAATTTCTTTCTGCGGGATCGGGTACAGTTCGTGTTTGCCTTTGATAAATTTCGATTGAAGCCTGTTGGAATAAACAAAACCCGGAATCTTAGTCTCGTGGGCCAGATATGCATTCAACACATCCGCCATATAGCCGGTACCATTGTCCCATCGCTGAAGATCAAAAAACCGGTGACCTTCCATCGCAAGCTCGATCTTCCTTTCAAAACGGACCGCCTTCCGGGCGAATTCTTTTCCCTGGGCCGCAAACTGGCCTGCGTATAATCCGATCTTGTAGTTCGCCGCCGGTTTTGTGGTAAATCCTTTGGATGGATTGGCATTGTCGACGTAGGTTTTCACCCAATCGTCCACATTAGCCGCACGTGCCCGGATCATGTTCACATATTTTTCTGCTTCTGTCAGACTTCCGATCTCCACTTCCACTTCGGCAGCCCATAAAAGAATGTCGGCAAAACGGATCATATTGTAATTGTTCGCTGTCGCGAGCGACCATCCGATCGACTCGCTGGTGGAGGCTGCATCGGCAAGGTAGAACATATTCTTCTTAGGCCCATAAGGTCCGCCAATATCCTGATAAAGAATCCAGTAACGCCCAAAAAGCCCGTGGTCCATTAGAGGAATGTCCCTTCTTCCAACCGTCCAGTCCAATCTGGGATCGACTGTTCCGGCATAAGGTGTAAATGGATCGGTTGCGGCCAGACCCTGGTCGTGCTTGATGTCAGAATCATTGAAGGTATCGAGCAGCGGCAGACCGGTTGCAGGATCTGTTTTAAAGGAATTGACCAGACTGAACGAGGGCTGATTGGAACCGGAACCACCTGCTCCCGGCACGAGCGGAATGGAAATTACATCGCCATTATTCCCATTGGCGCCGCTGGAACCATCCTTCACAGAGTTCTGGACCGAAAATACGGATTCCGAATTGTTTTGTTTAACCGGATTGAAGTTGTCCGAGTAATTGACCAATGCATATTTTTTACCCGAGGCCGTTACCCCATTTGCGATCAGATCGGCCAGCAAGGGTTTTGCTTCGGTAAATTTATTCTGGAACATATACACTTTGGCCAGAAAAGCCTTCGCTGCCCAGCTGTTGCCACGGCCTGCGTCGGGCTTGGTAGGCGTAAGGTTCGCTGCCGCAAACTGGAAATCCGCTTCCACTTTGGGCCAGGCAGGTTCTGTGTTGGATACCAGGAAGTTGTTATTTCCAAAACTCACCGTTTCGTCCAGGTAAGGCACATTCCGCCACATTTTAATGGCATTGAAATGATACACCGCACGCAGAAAAACGGCTTCTGCTTTGATTTGCAGTGCTTCATCTGCGCTGATAGATCCTTCCGGAATCTGCGCCAAAACCCGCAGCACATCGTTGGCGCGCTGCACGCCCGCATATATTTCCGCCCATTTGAAACCGAAATTCACATTGCTGGCATCGTGCCGCCAAGCTTCAATAAGTTCATTATTAGGCAGGTTACCCAGTGTTCCGGCATGTGCCTCATCGGACGCAATGTTGCTGTAAAGAAAGTTTGTCCCGGACTTGAAATAAGATGCGCCGGGCGCCCCGCCGTTTTCATCCAGCAAGGAATAAGCTCCTATCAATAAGCGATTTACACCTTCTTTGTTGGCAAGTGTCGTTTCATTTACAGTCCCGATCGCACCTATTTCCAGGAAATCTTTTTTACAGGACGGAATGGCCAAAAGGGAGATCAGGCAACCCGCTGTGAGAAATTTGGACGTGATATTTTTCATCATTATTAATGTTAAAAAAGATGATTAAAATGAGATGTTTAGACCTACCAGGAACGTCTTCTGATTGTTGGGATAATTCCCGCGATCGATCCCGAATGCCGAACTTTCGCCCATCAGTTCAGGATCCAGTCCCGTGTATTTGGTGATGGTAAAAAGATTGGAGGCCTGCACATAAAGCCGCAGATTGTTCGCTTTGATCTTCTGCAAAATGCCCGAAGGAACGGTGTAACCCAGGATCAGCGACCGCAGTTTGAGGAACGAACCGTTTTCAATGTAATACGAATTGGGCACGCTGGATGTGCTGAAATTACCGGCAGCTTCAATCACCGGAACCGTCGTGTCCGTATTTTCAGGAGTCCAGGCATTCAGGAGCACATTGCTTTTTCCGCCCCTGAAACCGGAGTAAAAATGGGTATAGTAACGTACCAGGTTGAAAACCTCATTTCCCTGCGATCCGTAGAATATGGACGAGAAATCAAACCCTTTGTAATTGAACCCGAGGTTTAGCCCATAAGTAAAATCGGGATTAGGGTTTCCGGTGAATGTGCGGTCTGCAGCTGTAATTGCACCATCGCCGTCAATATCCTGGTATCTGAAACGTCCGGGAGCGGCTGCGGTCTGGGTCGGTGAGGAAGTTACCTCGGCTTCGTTTTTAAACAACCCCATTACCTGGTATCCAAAGAAAGAGCTCACCGGATGTCCGATCTGGTTACGCACGAGGTTACCATTACGCGAATCAGCCGTATCGAAATAGCCCGGGTCGGGCGTGCTTACCACCTCGTTTTGATAGGTAGTAATGTTCGCGCCGATCGTGAAAAGGAAGTCATCGCTGATCTTGCCGCGGTAGGTTCCTGAAAGATCGAAACCGGTATTCTGAATGTCCCCGATGTTGACCGTCGGAGCCGCTGCGGCACCGGCAGTTGCAGCCAGTGGCAATGGAAAAAGCAATCCGTTGATCGATTTTTTATAGTATTCCAAAGAGAATTCAAGCCGGTTGTTCAGGATCGATGCATCAAGACCAAAGTTGGAGACGATGTTTTTCTCCCAGCTGGTATTTCTGTTTCCGTTCCTGGTTTGATAGAAGCCGGGTTTTGCGCTGGTGTTTGAACCGGTAATGTCATAATAGGAAGTCCCGATGCCCGAGCCGAACAATGTGAATGCATTGGCCGGATCGACGTTGTTCTGAGAGCCGAGCACACCGTAGCTGCCTTTGATCTTCAAGTCGTTGAGCCAGTTGATATCCTTCATAAAGGCTTCGTCGGATAACCGCCAGCCCAGCGAGAAGGACGGGAAAACGCCATATCTTTTTTCAGAACCAAACCGGGACGAACCGTCGCGGCGGATTGTTGCGCCGAGCAGGTATTTGTCGCTGAATGCATAGTCAACCCGGGCGAACATGGAGTAAAGCGTGTTTTCCGAAGCAGAACTGGAATTGTTGAGATTGGATGTCCCGTTTCCAAGAACCAGGTAGTCGAAATCCGTTGAAAAGTAATCGCTTCTGCTTCCATTCAAAGTCCTGGAATAATTCAGGATCGCTTCCGAGCCGAGTAACACTTTTACATAATGTTTACCAAAACGGTTGTTGTAATTCAGCGTATTGGTCCAGATCGTGTTGGTGGAATATCCGGACGCTTCCGACAAACTGTTCAAACTCGTATTTCCCTCGCGGTCGTTGTAACGGTTGTAGTCAAAAGTAATGTTGTAGCGGTTGTTGATGCTGCCGCCAATGCTGGTACGAACGGTAAAATTTTTCAAAAAATCCACCTCCGCGTATGCATTGCCGACAATGTTCCAGGTGTTTCCCCGGTTGTTTGCGGTACGTTTCTGGATCGCCACCGGGTTGGACGCATTACCCAGGTCGGGGCCTGCGAACATCCCCCCAAAGTTGCCGCCAATGTCATAAACAGGCAGAAGCGTCATTTGACGGTATACATGCGAAATGGAGTTATTTTCGGCCTGGTTAGCGAAACCGGGGTTTTTCGTGCTGTACAGGTAGAGATTTTCCCCAACCCGGATGTTTTTACCGATCTTAAAATTGGTATTCACCCGCGCCGACACCCTTTTATGAAAAGTCTCGATCAACGTTCCCTGCTGGTTCAAATAACCCAAAGCAACGAGGTAACCGGCTTTGTCCGTCGCGCCGCTGATCGATAAATTATGTTCCTGAATGGGCGCACTTTTGAAAATCTCGTGAAACCAGTCGGTACCTTCTTTGTTCACCTTCTGGATCAGGTAATTATTGGCGGGGTTGGATGGGTCCAGCAAATATTTGGAAGGACTTACCACGGCATCACCCTCTTTTCCGGTGCCCGAAACGCCGGGACCGCTGTATAAATAATCGGGAAGACCGTCTTTGAACAATACGGAGGAAGGAAATGCGATCTTGGAAAGTCTGGCAAAATCGGTCGGATTGAGCATGTCAAACACATTGCCTTTCAACGGTACCTGCTGGCCAAAGTAGGTGTCATAACTAATCTTCGGAGCGCCTGTTTTCCCTTTTTTGGTAGTCACAATAATTACCCCGTTGGATCCGCGAACCCCGTAAATGGCCGCGGCACCCGCATCTTTCAAAACCTGAATGGATTCAATATCCGTGGAGCTGATCTCATTCAAGTTTGCCTCCACGCCATCCACCATCACCAGAGGCTGCGTGTTGCCAAACGAGCTGATACCGCGGATGTTGATCGTACTGGCCCCGCCCGGTACCCCCGAGCTGATTACGTTCACGCCCGAGGCTTGTCCCTGCAATGCACGCACCGCCGAGCCGCCCGGAATGGATTTCAATGCCTTCATATCCACCACCGCCACCGAGCCGGTAATGTCTTTTTTACGTTCGGACGAGTAACCCGTCACCACCACTTCGCTCAGCGACTGAATGTCGGCAACGAGCGCGATGTCCACCACGGATTGCGACGTAATGGCAATTTCCTGACTTACAAAACCAATGAAGGAAAACACCAGGCTCACCGGTCCGTCGGGAATGGAAATGCTGTAACCGCCATTCGCATCCGTCACCGTTCCGTTTGTGGTACCTTTCACCAATACGTTCACGCCGGGCAAACCTTCACGCTTTTCGGCATCGGTAATCCGGCCGGTAATGGTCTTGTCGGCGAAATTCATCTTTTGCAGAAGCTGATCGCCTTTCAGCGCCGACATGCTACCCGCATAATTCCCCTGGCCAAAATCGTTTCTGATGAGGTGTACTTCCTCAGGCACCAGGGACTTCTGCTCTTTCTTTTCGCTGTTTTTTGCTTTGGTAATCACATAACCCCCATTGTTGGTCTTTTTGTACTTTAAGCCCAGCGGTTTGAGCAGGTCGGTCAGGCTCTGTTCCACATTCGGGTCCAGTTTTACGGCGTCTGCCGATACGCGGTAACCTTCCACCAGATGGTCGAAATAAAGAATGTCGACATGGTAATGGGTCTTGAATTCCTGCAATACATCTTTCAGCGTTTTAACCGAAGGCTGCGAAACCACTGATCGGGGCTGCAGCTGGGCGCTGGCGATCAATTGGGTAAAGCCGGGCCGAATACTTCCGCACAGCAGCACCGTCAATACAAATAATCGTATTGTTGTTTTCATAAAGGGATTAGGTTAAAGGTTTAGGAATAATCGGTACGCGTACTAATAGGATAAGGTAATGCTCTTTCCGTCCCCGGATTTGGTATAGTTCAACCCGGAATCCTCTGTCAGGATCTCCAATAGTTCTTCTGCATTTAATGCTGTAAATGAGCCGGATATGGTTAGCCCAGCCAGCGTGGAATCGGGAATATCGACCTTCACTCCAAAGTTGTCCTCAAACAAATGGCATACCTCTTTGAGGCTTGTTTTATTAAAAACAAAGCGGTGGGCTTTCCAGGCGGAGAACTTTTCGGGGTGATCTGTCTTACGCAGGCTCGCATATCCTTTCTCATCCATGGTTACCAGGTCACCCGGCTTCATGGTCAGCTGTTTCCTGTCCTGGCCCTGCTGGTAGCGCAGCTGCACTTTTCCTTTGTTCAAAATCACTTTCGTACCCCTCGGTCTGCTATATACGTCGAACTCCGTGCCCAGTACTTCCACTTCCAGGCTATTGATGGTTTTCACAATAAACCGCTGATGGTCCCGGGTGTGACGGATATCGAAATTCGCCTCTCCGCTCAGAAGTACCTCCCTCGTTTTTGTACCAAAACCAAAACGCGGGATCTTCAAAACCGAGTTGGAATTCAATACGACCTTACTTCCATCAGGCAGGCTGAACCGCCGGATTTCGCCGAAGCTGGTCCGGTGGATGTGGTATTCCAGGTTTTCCTTAAAAAACCAGCCGCCTGCCGCGATCACGAAAACAACCGATGCGGCGATCAGCCAGTTGAACCTGCTGAAAAAAGGGACCCGTTTCGTTTCTTCCAAGGCCACCTCAGCTGCCGTTTCAATCCCGTTTCCCTGATTGTTGATCCGCGTCCAATGCCTGCTCAATCCTTTTTCTACATCGGAAAAATACTGCGCATTGTTTTGCTCCCATTCCTGTAACCAGATGAAAAACTGTTCCCGGTTGGCGGAGTCTGTCGCCCAGTCTTCAATCATTTGCTTTTGAAAAGCCGTAGCCCTCCCTGCGAAATAATTGAATATAAGCTCCTTATTGATTTCTGTGTTCATTTTTCAAATGTTAAATGAAGATCTGGCCTGTTGGCAATCCCGCTGCATACTCACCTCAAAAAAGCGATGAATAACAAAAACCACTTTTTCTGTATGATCTTCCTGACCTGATGCAACGCCTGGTACATTTGTGCTTCAACCGTACGGAGCGATAAATTGAGTTCGGTCGCTATTTCCTGGTACTTTTTACCTTCAAAACGGTGCATGACATAAATGCGCCTGCGTTTCAATGGCAAACTGTTCACCGCATTTTCCACATCGTTGCACAGGTCCTCGTACTGTGTGATCTGGTCGGGCTGCTGGTCGGGCTGGATTGCGACAAGTTCTGCAAACTGCATGGAGGTATTTCGTTTCAGCTCACTACGGACATAATCGAAAGCCCTATGCCGCACGGAAGTGAAAAGGTATGACCGGTAGGAGCTATGAATTTCCAGATAGGTTTGTTCCAGGTGGAATTTGTAAAAAATATCCGAAACGATGTCTTCGGCAATTTCCTTGGAAGACACATAACGCACCGCGTGACTGCACAATGGGCGGTAGTAGTACCTGAAAAGCAGTTAAATGCCCCGGTTCACATCGGATTCAAAACCTTTTCTAATCAAAATCTCCGAATCCGCGTGTTTTCCCTGCTCGGTAAATGCGCTATCGTCCGGATTTGTCAAAGAAGGTCCCCCTCCTCTCTCACCGCGATAAAGATTACTTGCTTGCTCCATGCTGAGTATTTCAAGATAAAGGTGACCGGCATTGATCTGGTACTCTGAAAGGGAGACGTCCGGGCGTAGAAAAACACCTATGGTCTGAAAAAAATATTTTAGTCTTTTTGAAAAATCGCCTACAATATTTGGTTAATGGCATTTAATACCTACCTATAATATCGAATCAGGGCACTTTTTACTATCGCACCCTGATCCTAAAAAACTTTAATCCCAATTAACCTGCGAAGCTTTTTTTCACCTCCGGCAGCCAGTGGTCCAGCAAGTCGCGGCAGTTGATGACTTTTTCGGCCAGGTCGTTGCACACATAGAAATAATGGTTGGATGCTTCAAACCCGAGCCGGCTGTCGCCACCTTGGAGCATAGCCATGCGTTTGGCCAGGACGATTTCCGCACGCAGGATCTTTTCGATTTCGGTTACCAGATCGGCTGCTTGTTTCCTGTCTTTTGCGGCTGCCAGCTTGTCCCTGGCCACGACAAACCGCGCCTGATTTGCGACGCTGCTGTAATGGACTTCCACAGTTTCCGCTACGCCGCATTCATCGTCCAGCGCTTTCCGAACCGGCGACGATAGTTTCAACCCGGACGTCTCGCTGCGTAGTCTGGCGAGCGCGTCATGAAAACCGCCGGCCACTTTTTGCATTTGAGAAATAAAAATATCCACGGGGTAATTCGCGCGCCAGCTGTTCACATCGTCATACGCCAAACCGACCATACTTGCATGATATCCGGTAGGTTTTGACCAAAGCAAGTTCGATGGCCCAGCCTGTAAAGGTGCCGAGTATACCACGCCGACATGGTACGGAAACTCACTGAATGCCTTACTGAAATGCTGCCACGCTTTCGTTACTGCCGCACCCGCAGCACCATACCTGCGTTTTGCGACTTTCTGCATGGCTTCCAGGCCGGTGATGGTTTTGCTGCTGCCCATTTCAGCAACGATTTCTAGATTTGGGGAAGGATAACCGCCCAGCGTCCAGCCCAGCATAAGTCCGTCTACCTGCACATTTCGCAGGTTTTCGGCATGTCGCGTTACGTTTTCCATAGCCGGGATGTAGGGTACGGCCGCAATTTCCCAGGTACATCCCGCCTGGATTTTCGCGATGGTTTTCAAGCCATTTTTACGGGCGATCTCCCAATGCCGCAATGCGCGTGGCCCCGGCCCTACGGATGAAATGGAATACTCCCCGACCTTATTTTTCACGCCGCCACGGTTTATTTCTAGGTCCCATTCGCTGACACTCATCAGCGAGGCAGTTTTGGGCAACGCAGGAATAATGTCTTCCGCCCAGCCATCCCGCCAGCCCCAGTCCCAGACAATCAGTCCAGGACCTTTTTGTTGTTTGTGACCTGATAACCCCTGATTTATACCTTTGAGATAAAGCTGATTTAATTCAGAAATGACTTCGGACGGGCCTCGTTTGGAGCAACGCGGACATTCGGCGCCTTTGCCATGTGACCAGCAATTGGTATGGTTTTCGGAGGCAGTAATGGAAAAGAAACCGGCCAGGTCGGGTACCCGGGATGTGATCATCGCCATGGAATCGACCAGGTATTTCTGAACGTCGGGGTGGCTTGTGCAAAGCGCGGCCTGCTCCCCGATCTGAACGCCTTTAAGTTCCGGGTGTTTCTCAAAAAAAGCCAGCGGCATGAAGCGCGGCTCATTGAGGTACAAATAAATGCCGATCCCATGCTTTTTGGACTTCGCAACGAGTTTTCCAAGATTTTCGAGCCGTTGTTCCCAACGGTCGCTCAATGCCGGTTCCCACGGGAATGGCGTGAGTTTGGAAAGTACAATGTGCATCCACGTACCGTCCATGCCCGAGGCCGCCATTTGCGCAAGGTAACCCTCGGGGTACGGATCCACTTCGGGCTGTAACAATGGGTCACCGAAAAGGGCGAAATACGCATATCCAAATCGGGGCGAGAAACCTGAAGAAGTTTGTTTTACGCTCCTTTCCGGGGTTTTTGACAAATCCTTAACAAACTGAAAAAGCGGCTGACCATGCTGCGGCAATCCGTCCCGAAATTCTTCATGGATCACATCGGAAAACCATTTTTCCTGCTTTTTGAGTGATTCAGAAGAAGCGCGGAATCTGATCGGTTCGCATTCGGGTTTGACACTCCCGAGTTTGATATAGAAAAAATCATCTTCCTGTAATGTAAACGTCAGTTTCTCATCTGTCCAGCCGAGCAGTTCCAGCATCTGCTCGCGGGGCAGCAGGTGCCAGTTTCGCCGGATCACGGTGAGGTAACTCCGCTGCTCCTGGTCGGACGTAACCGGTTTTGGCGCCGGAAGTCCCAGCGTTGCCGCCAGTTTGAGAATAGCATCAGGCTTCGCCCCGGTAACCGCCGCAAGCCGCTCCGTCGAAACGAGCCCCCAGTTTCTCCACAAGAAGGCGTGAAGTTTGTCTGGGAAATGCGGCAATGCAACGGCCGATTTTTTAATGGAATGGGTACCAGCCAGTGTAATGGACGGAGGTACAGCCAGCAAGCCGGCCGTGGCCAGCGTTGCTGACCTCAAAAAGTCTTTTCGCGAAACTCTCATCGGATCTCAGGGATTTACAGTTTTGAGTTTCCCCAATAGTTCAAATAAGGATTCGGTGATTTTAGCAGAAGCATCCACTTCCAGGTAGCTCGATTTGGCACGCCAGGTTTCATACCCGCCCAATTTGTGATGCTCGGGTGTAGGCAGGTAGCCGTTATATCCGTTTGCCAGTGAAATGCTGAATGTCGGTTTGAACGGACTTCTCTTTTTAATGTCCAGACCTATTTCCACAAAAACCTCACATGGGATAGCAGTAATGGCCAAATCACCAATCCGGAAGGCTTGCAGGATCAATTTCACCTGATCCGGATAATCTTTCATAGCCATCGTTTCTTTGGCATAGATCTCTTCCATGCTGGTCATAACGGGCTTTTTCGCTTTGGCAATAATATCCTTGGCCCGCGTTACCTCATCGGCTGCCGGTTTACGCACACCCAGTGTGATCTCCTTTTGAACGCTCGAAAGCGATACCCAGTCCTGGTATTTTATATTTTGATATACCTTAAATGCCTCCGCTGCGACAACATTTGCCACTGCTCTCATTTTTTCGTAAGGCTTTGCAGGTGCTGTTAGTTTTCCTCCAAAATTGACATTGTTGATATTCCCGCTGGTACCATTGGACATAATGGCCACAAATGCAGGATCCTGGCCTTCCGCAGAAAGCATTTGTTTCATACGCTCGGCGAACATGCCGTAATAGTCCGCTGAAACTTCACCGGCACCAACTCCGCCTACATAATGCAGGGAATAATTAGCCAGCAGGGCAATGGGCTGGCCAGCAGGCGTTTGTATGGAGAGAATAGGCAGCTCCGGATCGGTCGGGCCGGAAGGTTCCAGGAGGTTCGGGTTACCGATTCCCGGGTTCATTTTTACCTGATCTTCTTTTCCGAACGGGTTGATGATCGGTGTGCCCGGTTTCATTTTCCAGCGCCGGTTGAAAACCTGGGAAGGCTCATTTCCCACACCCCAGCCAATGCGCGCGGGAGCCAGATTGTGGTTCGCGCGAATGACTGCATCGGCAATCCGCTCGCTCAGGAATTTGACGTACTCCGAATCCGGCTCACTTTGAAAAACACCGCAGGCAGTACCGGCGGAGTGCGTGTGCGTGGCAGACATCAGCATGTTCGCGGCAGGGATTTTGGTGATCTCGCTGGCGCGGCGTTTGGCTACGTCGAGGATCTCGCGGGAAACCATGCAAAGGTCCGAAACCACAATGGCGAGCCGGGTATCGCCGTCGTCGAGCACAATGCTGCGCGCCATGGTTTCATCGTGGATACTTTTAATGGTAACATCCTGCATGTTGCCATTGTTGGAAGTGCCGATCTTTGGCGAAATGATGCTCGTGGCTGCGCCCGCACGAAAAGCTTTTCCGGAAGGTGCCTGCTGGCCGTGCAGCACTGCCCCGCAAAGGAGGAGAGCCCCACTCAAATACATTTTTTTCATCTTGTTTATTAGGTTTAGGAATAAGCCGCCCGTTTAATGGCGACAGATTAGGATATTCACCAAAGACACAAGTAACTCCTTTCTCACTTGTTACAAGGAAATCTATATGACTTTAATAGTCACGGAAACACCTAAAAGGAAAATTGCGGTACTTAAATAACGTGGCGGGTGTGGTTATTGGCTTGTCCGGAAAGCTGCCATTTCCCTTGAAATAGCTTCGTCTGTTACTCCGGCGTCCTGCAAAAATTTCAATGCTTTTGACCCGATAAACCTGTTTTCACTTCGAAGTAATTGGCTGACAGCACGGTAAGTGGGAAGATCTTTTACGCCAAATTTCTGGAACAAAACCAGCACGTCCCCGACCAGTTCCGCGCTTAATTTCGGAAGCTGATCTGCGAGATTGGTTTTTACGTCCGCATTCAAAAATGGCGCTTCTTTCAGTTTCTTAATGAGCAGCTTTTTCTGACTGTAATCCGCCTGATTGAGTTTTGAAAGCAATAATACCTGCACGGAATCGGATTGCAGGTCGGTGGGGCTAATGGCGTTTATCGCGCGTTCGGACAGGCTGTAATTGCGGTTATCTATGAATCTGAGTAACTGTCCGAGGATCTGAGGAGTCGGTTTTACATGTCCGTTGATGTGGTTCAATGCCCAAAGTTTATCATATGCATCGCCGCTTTCCAGGATCTTCATGATCAGTTCCGGCGATAACGATTTGATTGTAAGCTCAGTAACCCGCTCCTGGGTGGGGCCGTAAATAAAATGCCACATTTTATAAGTCGTGTAGGCGGCGCCTTTCACAATGTAATCCAGCACACTTTTGGCTGTGGCCGAGGTAACCCCGTCGATGCCTTTCACGGTAAAGTAGGGTCTTGGCACAAGTTCTTCGTACGACATATTGCCGAGTGGCGACTGCTCGTCTGCCAGCAATGCGTTCAATCGCTGATATTCGTCGGTTGTGAACGGTTCGTGGTCGGTTTTGCTTAAATATTCTTTTTGAGGGAGTTCAAAACCCAGATAGCGGCCGGTAATGTTCCAGTAAATGGCCACATCGAGCAACCTGCATTTGTCATCAAAACAAACGCTCGTTTTTAACCTGCGGTGATAGGATAATGGGAATCCTTCTTTTGACCTGGTTTGGAAGAGTGTATCGTCCAGAAGCTCATCCTTGAAATCGAACGTGAAGGCTTGGACGTGGTCGGCCGGAAGTGATAATGTCGGGGATAAAAAATACCTGCCTGGCTGATCGGACCGGAAGCCCGATGCAGCCAATGCAAGTAACGTGAGTAAAAATAATATGCGGCATTTATTCATGAAACATCCATTCAGACAATGCCCGGCACGATCCCGCCGTGCTCGGTGATGAGTTGTCTCAAATCTTTTAAAGGAACTTCGAGAGGTGTTTTGTCAAGCTTGCAGGCTAATGCCGCAGCTGCGCCTGCGGCTTGTCCCATACCCATGCAGGAAGCCTGCACGCGCAGGGCGGAATTGGCGAGCCTGTCGCTGCTCAGACAACGGCCTGCTACCATGAAATTCTTACTGTTTTTCGGGATCAGCGCGCGGAGCGGCACACTCGGCACCACGCCTTCTTTCAAATGATCGGGCACTACCCCGTTTTCGTCATGGACATCGATGGGGTAATAGGAATACGAAACGGCGTCATCGAAGAGTTTTCCGGTGACGTAATCTTCGTGCGTGATCTTGTACAAACCGTCGATCCGGTAGGTTTCCCGTATGCCGGTTTCATTCTGCATGTCCACGATCTTCGTTTTTTCAAGTCCCGGCAATGTTCTCAGAAAACGCAGCGTGTTCAAAAGCGCCGTCCTTCCCTGAACGTTAGCCAGGGAATGGGTTTCGGAAGTGGTAGAATCCGCACCCAGAATGTGCTGAATGTTATCGCCCTCGCTTTTGAGCAAACCCACGATGTTGTTCCGAAAATCACTTTTTACAAGCTGCCCGCTGGCAATGGCCTGCTGATACTTAGCCTGTATCATTTTCAGATCCAACGACTTAAAATCATATCCGCCAAGCTGAAATTGGAGTGTACCCGGCTGCGTTTCAGCTTCCCGCAAAAGTTTGTAACCTGCCAGGTGCGCGGCATATCCATTGCCGGTGCAGTCGATGAGCTGCTTGCAGGTAATTTCCGTGTTTGTGCCTTTTCCGACCGTCTCCACCGTCCAGGTATTGCTTTGGAACGCGACCCGGGTGGGTGTTTCATAAAAACGCAGGTTTACACCGGCTTCCCGACATTTCTCTTCGATCAGCATGGCGTAAAGTTGCCCATTCAGCCTAACCTGGTGGCGCGGATGGTGTTTGCCGTGAGGAATGGAAAAATCGGGCAGGGTATCGTCATTCAATGCGACGGCTTCCTGCACCAGTTCCCAGCCGATGCCGCCGATCACCTGTTTTCCCCAGGCGAAAAATATCCCCGGAAATGCGACGCCGCCCGTGGTAGTGGTACCGCCAAGCTGGCTTCCGTTTTCGATCAAGATCACTTTACGCCCGGCGCGGCCTGCCTGGATGGCTGCAATAACCCCGGCCGTTCCCCCTCCTACCACGACGATATCGGTTTTCAGGGATTGTTTTTTGACTTTATAAGGTTCTCTTACGATTTCAACCGGATCCACTTCTTTTGAACCAATACCAAATGAAATGGCGCCGATGGATGCTAACGCTGATCTTCTCTTCATAATCCTGTCAAATTTATAATGATCAATAGCCTGGATTCTGGTCTTTGGCGGGATCCAATGCTTTGTTAAAATTGATTTCTGAATTGGGTATCGGCCACAGCAAATGCTTGTCTGCCACGGTAATGCCTTTTACTTTTTGAATGACCTCTTTCACTTTTCCAGTACGTTTCAAATCCAGCCAGCGTTTGCCCAGATATTGAAATTCGTAGGCTCTTTCACGCAAAACGAGATCCTGGAATGTGGTTACATTGTAATTGCTGGCGACGTAATCGCCTGCCGCTGCGGTTGTGGGCGCCAGCCCGTATGCGCGGCGGCGAACCTGGTTCACTGCTTCCATGGCTGCTGCCGTAGGTCCGTTACCAGCCATTCCTGCCGCCTCTGCGTAGATCAGCAACGCATCGGCATAGCTGTAAACCGGATCGTCATTTCCCGCACCATTTTGTGCGATCGCTGCCTTGTCGATAAACTTGGAGCTCAGCAAAGTATTGGCACCCAAGCCGATATTGACCTTGTTCCATAAGCTTTTACGAATGTCTTTTTCATCCCAGGTCTGATAAAACGGTTCGGTTGACTGGCCATACACCACGTACGCCCCACCGAAATTAAACAGTCCGGTACTCGGGTGATTGGTAATCCAGAGCATGTAATTTCCCTGACCTACCTGACGGGTATATTTGAAGAAAAATATCTCTTCGGAGGTACTAACCAGTTCAGGACCAAAGACGTTGGTCTGATAATCGGCTGCCGATTTGATGGGAACCAAAGAGAACTTCCCGGATTTGATCACTTCGTCAGCCTTATCGCGTGCTTCCCCGAACCGTTTGAGGTTCAGATACACGTCGGCCAGCATGATCTTGGCCGACCATTTGGATGGTCTTCCATTCATCGCCGCTTTTTCGGGCAGGTTTTGCTCCGCTTCCGCGAGATCGGCCAGGATCAGCTCATATACCTGCTCGGGAGTACTTTTTGCAAGATTCTCTTCCGACATGTTATTTTCTGTCCGCAGCGGTACGCCGGCCCAGTTTCTCACCAGCTGGAAATAGTTGAGAGCCCGCAGGAATTTGGCTTCGGCCACATATTTTTTGACATCGGCTTCACTGATGGTCTTTCCTTTTGGCGCATTTAAAATGATCAGGTTCGCATTACGGATGCTCAGGTAAAATGCATTCCAAAGATCCGCCACGCGGCTGATGTTCGCATCATTAAAACCCTGGTATTCATGCAGCGGGGCCCAGCTTCCGCGGCCGTACGCATAGTCGGCCTGACATTCCAGCGTGGTTTCGTACACGGTATAATTGTTGCTCCGGAGCGGAATGTAAATGCCGTTTGTCGCCGCTTCCACCTCGGCAGCTGTGTTGAAGAATGTTTCGACAACAATAGATTTTGGGCTTTCTTCCAGGACTTCCTCGCAAGAGGTGAGTGCGGCGAGAAGGATCGCTGGGAGTATATATTTTGAGATTTTCATGAGAATGCTTTTATCAGTGGACACAAAACTGGAATGGTGTTAAAATCCGACACGGACGCCTGCAGTAAATGACTTCGCAGTCGGGTAACTATTGTGGTCAAGTCCCTGGGCCTGTACATTACCGCCGCCTTTCGAATTGACCTCCGGGTCCCACCACGAGTATTTGGTAAGCGTCAGCAGATTTTGTCCGCTCACATATAATTGCACGTTTCTCAAAGACTTCACCTGCCATTTTTCCAATGGAAGATTGTAGGCAAGCTGGATATTTCTCAGCCGCAGAAAGGAACCGTCTTCAATAAAGCGGTCGGAAACCCGCACATTCGAGCTTCTGCTGATAATCGGATATTTCGCGTTGGGATTTTCCGGTGACCAGTGATTGTAAAGCACTTCTTTCGGCATATTCAGACCGAAACCGTAATCCATCGTGTTCACTACCGAACTTACATTAAACAGGTCGTTTCCCTGAATGCCCTGAACGAACAGTGTCAGGTCGAAGCCTTTGTAAGACATACTGGAATTGATCCCGTAGATAAAATCAGGGTTGGGGTTTCCAATGTAGGTTTTGTCGTTTTGGGTAATGGCGCCATCTTCATCCAAATCTGCGAATTTCAGTTTTCCCTGTTCGGTATAACCATCTTCCCGATATCCCCAGAACTGACCAACCGGCCGGCCTTCTCTCAGAATCGTAGTTACATCGTTGATCGCCACCACATTGACGTTGCCACCGAGCACATCGCCGCTGTCATACAGTTTCACCACCTTGTTACGGTTTAATGAAATATTTGCATTGAGGTCCCATTTAAACTCGCCGGTGAGAATGCGGGTATCAACGCCGAGTTCCACACCCTGATTCTGCATTTCCCCCACATTCCTGATGGTAGAGGTGTAGCCCAGGGACGACGGTAAGCTTACTCTGTTGAGAAGGTTACGTGTATTTTTGATATAATAATCCGCCGAAATAATGATCCGGTTTTTCAAGATCCCGAGATCCACACCAATGTCTTTCTGCTCGGTGGTTTCCCATTTCAGGTCGCCAGGCAATATGGTACCAGGTGTGAAAGTCGTATACATCGCATCGTCAAATACTGTCCGGCTTGCATTTAACTGATTTAAGGTAGCATAAGGCTCGATCGCCTGGCTGCCGGTAAGTCCCCAGCTTGCTCTCAGTTTCAGCTCGGAGATGTTGTTATTGTTCTTCAGGAAATCTTCGTTGGAAATCCGCCAGGCCACTGCCCCGGATGGGAAGTAACCCCATTTGTTATCCTTGCTGTACCGCGAAGATCCGTCCCGGCGAATGCTGGCTGTAAACAGGTATTTGTCTTTTAAACCATAGTTAACCCGCGCCAGGTAAGAAAGCAAAACGGCTTTGGAATAGCCGGACCCCGGAATGCCGGGTGTTGCTGCCGAGCCTAAGCCCGAGGTTTCAGGGACGTCGCTCAGAAAACCGGTTCCGCTGCCCGAGACATTGGTATTCAGAAAGTCCTGGTAGGTAAAACCCGCCACCGCCGAAAAGCTGTGTATCTCATTGAATGTCTTGTTATAGCTAATGGTATTTTCATTCAAAAAACTGGTCTGCTGCTGGCTTTTTACACTGGCGGTCCCATTGGAGTTAACGAAATTACGGGTGGTGTAAACGTCCGTGCGATCGTCCGCGTTTTCAATGCCCCCCGAGACTTTAATGGAGATTTCCGGGATGGGATTATAAATGAAAGCTGCATTTGAAAGTATGCGATTGGCTTTCACCACATTCGTCTGCTCATTGATGTAGTTAAGCGGGTTAATCAGATCCGTGGCTATGAAGGGATACGCCGTAGCCATTACCCGGTATGAACCATCTTCATTATAAGGGGTAAGCGTGGCCGGTGAAGATATGGCAGCGGAGATCATAGAGTTACCTCGTGCACCTCCCTCACTATCGCGGCGAGCGGTTTTCAGACGTGACAGTGTGGTGGACATCGTAAATGCGATCTTTTTGCTGATGCTGTGCTTGAAATTCGTCCGCAGAGAATAGCGGTTGTAGTCGCTGCCTTTGATGATCCCGTCCTGCCCGAAGAAGCTACCCGAGATGGAGAACTGCGTTTTATCATTTCCACCACTCACCGTCAATGCAGTTGACTTAATGGCCGCGCGGCGGAAAACTTCATCCTGCCAGTCGAATCCTTCACCGAAATTTTTGATCTGATCATCTGTAAAATAAGGGGTTACCTTATCATTCACGGCCTGCATATTGTAAAACTGCGCGTATTCAGCCGCATTCATCAGGTCCAGCTTCTTGCGGAGTGTTTGCGAGCTGTAACTCGTTTCAATATCCACTCTAGTTTTTCCGGCTCTACCTTGTTTGGTAGTGATCAAAACTACCCCATTCGCTCCCCGTGAACCGTAGATGGCAGTTGCGGATGCATCTTTCAGGATTTCCATACTTTCGATGTCCACATTATTGAGAATGGATGGAGTACCTCCCGAAGTCGGGAAACCGTCGATTACATAAAGCGGTTCGTTGCTTCCCTGGATCGAGTTCGTCCCCCGTATCCGGACGGTCATACCCGCTCCGGGCGAGCCGTTGGATTGTGTAACCTGCACACCGGCAGCGCGGCCCGAAAGTGCCTGCAATGCATTGGAAGTAGGAAATGAATTCAATTCTTTGGATTTAACCTGCGCCACCGATCCGGTAATGTCGCTTTTCTTGACGGTACCGTAGCCGACCACTACAATTTCGTTCAGCGAGCGGTCTTCCGGCGACATGGTCACCGTAATGGCCGATGAATTTCCAATGTTCACGTCCTGGCTTTGATAACCTACGAAACTGAAAACCAATGTGGCATTCTGGTCCGGCAGTGCCAGCTTGAAAGCCCCATCAATATCGGTCGTGGTGCCTCTTTGCGTGCCTTTAAGGACTACACTCACTCCCGGCAACCCGGTGTTTTTCTCGTCCAGTACTTTCCCCGTTACTTCGCGGTCCGCCGGTATTCTCGGCTGTAAAGGCATGATCGCAGGGATGATGCTCTGGGTTTTATCGACCTTCGTCAAGATGACCTGCCGTCTCACAATCTTATATTTGATTTCAAGCGGGTTAAGCAGCTCATCCAGCAACTCCACCAGTTTCCGGTCCTCTACTTCCAGGCTCTGCTTTTTTGCATCACGGATGAGGTCGGGCCGGTATGTGAATTTCACATCCGCCAGTTTTTCTATGTTTTTCAGGATTGTCACCAGCTCCTGATTTTTCGCTTTGATTGTAATTCTCTGATTGAGAAGGTCCTGCGCATCTGCTTTCCCCGCAAATGACCAGCCAGTAAAAATCACCGCCAGAATCGTCTGAATGAGCGAGATTTTCATAATGGGGTATAGGATTTTTTGGATTACAAATTCTTTTTTCATTAGTTTTGATTTGTTCTTGTTTTGAGAAAAGCAATAACGGTCCTTTCATCCGCGGAAAGCGGATGCTGTGTTTTTCGGAAACATGAAAGGAATTTTAGGCCGGTAACGCTGGAACCGTTACCGGCTTTTTTGTAGGGTTCAACTCATATATAATTAGTGGGTTTAGAGGTTTAGGGTTAATTGCACTTTCTGCCGGTAATTACAATCTGCGCGTCAACCACCTTATAAGTGGCTCCGATCGCTTCACAAATCACATCCAGTCGTTCAAAAAGGGTTTCTTCGGAAAGTGAGGTGGTCAGGCGGCATTCGGAAAGCACTTCATGGTCGAACAGAAAATCCACTCCGTAGGCACTTTCCATCGCAGCAAAAATCTCGGCGACCGGTGCATTGTTAAATGCGAATTTTTCAAGCTCCTTTTTAGCGATCACTACTTTCGGCTGCTCCACGAGTGATCGGCTGATGGTCTCGCTTTTACGCTGGAAATCCGCCTGCTGGTTGGGGATCAGGATAATGCCCTTTGTTTCGGGATCGACGTCACCTACATACCGGTTGGCAAAAACCGAGACTTTCCCTGTTTTCACCGCGACGGTCACCTTGCTGTCCCGGTCGAATGCGCTGATGGTGAAACTGGTACCCAACACTTTGGTCACCAGCTCATTGGCATATACAATAAAAGGTTTCTCAGGATTTTTGGTTACATCAAAAAATGCGGCACCGGAAAGGAACACATCCCTCGTTTTTCCCGAAAAATCACTGGCATAGCTTAGTTTACTATCTTTTTGGAGGTACACCCGGCTTCCGTCCGGAAGATTTACCATCAGCGTTTTTTCACCGGTATTGGCAACCTCTTTCAGCTTATTTTCCGTTTTGCGTACCAGTTGGTCATACCCGATGGATTCTCTGTTATTTGGCAGATTGTATACCGCCCAACCGAGCCCCAGCAGCACGAGTATGGAAGCCGCCGCCATCCACAAGGAACGGTAAATTGATTTTCTCCCGAAATTAATTTGGGAAGTAAACAACTCATTGTCAATACTGTTCCATATCCCGACGGCATCTTCCCTGTAAAATGGCGCACGCGACGCCTCCGAAAGCTGCGCTACGATCTGCCTGGCCTGTCTTATCACGGGTTTTTGTCCCGGATAGGTATCCACTACGCGCTGCCAAAGTGCATTACGTCGCGGATCGGGTGTTTTCACCCATTCAATAAACAACTCGTCGCGGACAAAGTCTTCAACAGAGTATGTTGCATATTTTTCGATCATACCAATGCTATTCTGACCCCTAAATCAGGGACATATGGGTTTGTACTCATTTTTTATAAAAAAAATGAAAAATTTTTATTGGAACAGAAAAATGAAAAACAGGATCCAGCCGGTTACCTGAAAGAACCTGCGTAACTCGGTAATGGCCCTGTGCAGCAGGTTGCGGACAGACTGGTTGCTGATCTGCATCAGGCTGGCGATCTCTTCGAGGGAAAAATCCTGGTTGTAGCGGAGCTGAACTACTTCCTGCTGGCGTTTGGGAAGCTGGCTGATTGCATTCTGAAGTCGCTCGATCTGCTCCTGATAAGTTTCATTTTCCACGAGCGCGTCTTCGAAAGGAAAGTCGATGAGCACATCTTCTATAAACAGATGATCGCTGAAAACCGGTTTCTCGTGCTGGATCCCGATGTTACGCAGAATGCGGTTGCGCAATGCGCGAAAGAGGTAAAATTTAATGGAGTCGGTCTCGGACAGGTTCCGGCGCTGCTGCCAGAGGTTTAGAAAAACGTCCTGGATACTATCTTTAATGAGCTGCCGGTTGGATGTTACCCGGTACCCGTAGCTCAGCAGGTCCTCAATATAGATGTCATAGATTTTGGCAAAAGAATCTCTGTCACCGGACTTAAAACTGTTCCATAATTGATCCTGACCACTTGCTTTCACTGTACTGGCAATCGTTTAAGAAGGATAGTTCGCAAATTAACCATAAATCTTATTAAAATAGTTACGCACCTGAAACCTCCTCATCCTGAGACCGGATGCAATGGAAATATTAGCAGAACTTATATGACTAAAGGTTTTTAAATTCTACATTTGAATAAAAACAATCCGTTGAAGAAAGTATTCTCCATTCTCATGTGCGGCTTACTCCTCTACAACATCATGGGCTTCCCTTTGGTGTATTGGATCGAGGAGTATTGTGCGATGGAGGAAAGTGCGGGATTTTCGGCGGTACCGTTGGCGGCAAAAAGCATGCTGATCTTAAAAATCCCCATTATGATCCCCTATCAGACCGACTGGCAGGTGGCGGAACCTGCCGAGGGGCGCCTGCGGCGGGGGGACGATTTTTATCAGATCGTTGAGCAGCAGCTCCGCAATGATACGTTGTATGTGAAATGCAAACTCGATATCGATGCAAAAGACCGCTACCTTGACCTTGTTTCGCATGTAGACAAGCACGTCAAAGGAGGCGTGACGGATGGTAAGGGGAAGTCTCCGCAATTCCTCAAAAACTTCTTAAAAGACTACGTGACTTTCAACCGGAACCACTGGTTTTTCGTCATCGACTGGATCGGCGCTACGCCGGGCTTCAAAGGCATTATACTGACATTTTCCTCCTTGTTTCTTCACATCGCCTCGCCGCCTCCCCGGTGATTTTTGAATATCCTGTACATCACAAATCCTTTGCTGCCTCTTTGTTGAGCAGAAATGGAAAGCTGTATGTATATGCTGTTTTGTTCAAACAATCAGAGTAAAACTTAGAAAATGAGGCAAAAACTTATACTTTTTACCATCGTGCTCATTGGCGCGGTGGGGATAAGCCGGTGCACGAAGCCAAATTCGGAGGACAAAATGCTGGAACTTCTGGAACAGACCCGGCGTAAGGTTTTCAACTACCAAAACAACTTCTCCCCGGAGGCACAGCTGCTCTACCTCGATTCGCTTTTGAAAGCGGTACCAGAAAGCGAAGTAGCGCAGCGGTTCAGGATCAAGCACTTCAAGGCAAATATTCTGATGCAACTCGGCAAGCCCGACGACGCGATCAATATATTACGGGCGTTAGAACGCGATCCGGGGCCATTCGTTACCTTGCCGGGGGTTATGCGCAAAGTTACGGATGATATGGCGGTGGCCTACCTTCGGTTTGGCGAGCAGGTCAATTGCATTAACCACCATTCCGTGGATGCCTGCATTCTGCCGATCAAAAACGGAGGGATTCACCGGAACACGAAAGGATCGAAGGGATCGGTTACTATTTACGAGCAGATGCTGACTGAAAAACCGGACGATTACGAGTCGCTTTGGCTGCTCAACATTGCGTATATGACGCTCGGCCAGTACCCCGGGCGGGTCCCCAAAACCATGCTGATCCCGGCGATGGATAATCCCGATGCCATTGCGGTGAAACCGTTCCAGGATATCGCACCGGACTTGAAACTGGATGTGAAAAACATGGCCGGCGGCGTGATCACGGAGGATTTTGACAACGACGGGTTCCTGGATCTGGCCATGTCGGGCTGGGACCTCAGCGAACCGATGCATTATTTCAAAAACAATGGCGACGGGACATTTACGGACAAGTCGGAAAAATCGCGGCTGAACAAGTTTACGGGCGGGCTGCACATGACGCAGACCGACTATAACAATGACGGGTTCAAGGACATTTTCGTTTTGCGTGGTGCCTGGCTGGGTGGACAGTTTGGCGAGCAGCCTAATTCCCTGCTGAGGAATAATGGCGACGGCACATTCACAGACGTTACCATCGACGCCGGATTACTCTCCATGCACCCGACCCAGACAGCCACCTGGAACGACTTCAACAACGACGGCTGGCTGGACGTTTTTATCGGAAATGAAACCACCATTGGTGCGAATTACCATCCCTGCGAACTTTATCTGAACAACAAAAACGGGACATTTACCGAAGTTGCCAAACAAGCAAAAACAGACATCGCCGCTTTTGTAAAAGGCGTAACCTCGGCAGATTACGACAATGACGGCTGGAACGACCTCTTCATTTCGACTTTGAGCGGCCGCCGGTTTCTGTTGCGAAACAAGGGTTTGGGGGCCGGTACGGATGGACGTGGGATCAGTTTTGAAGATGTAACGCAGTCGGCTGCGCTGGACAAAGATCAGAACCGCAGTTTTGCAACCTGGTTTTGGGATTATGACAACGATGGCTGGCAGGATATTCTCTGCGGCGATTACACCATGGACTATGCGCTGAGCTACTACGCAGCCGCCGAGCGACTGGGCAAGTCGCCCGAGTTTCACGGTCAGCCGGTACTTTACCATAACAACCACGACGGTACATTCAGCAACGTGACCAAGGCAATGGGGCTCGACAAAACCGGTTTTGCGATGGGCGGAAATTTCGGGGACATCGACAACGACGGTTATCTCGATATCTTCATCGGAACAGGTAACCCAAGCTACAAATCACTGATCCCCAACAAGATGTTCAAAAACATGGGAGGTAAAGGTTTTGCGGACGTGACAACCTCGGCACAAGTTGGAAGCCTGCAGAAAGGGCATTCCGTAGCTTTTGCTGATATGGACAACGACGGCGACCAGGACATTTACATTGAAATGGGCGGCGCGTACATTGGCGATGCATACCAGAATTCTTTTTTTATGAATCCCGGTCAAAGCGGCAACAACTGGATTTCGATTGACCTGGAAGGGGTAACAGCTAACAAAGCCGCCGTAGGTTCACGGATCAAACTCACTTTTACCGAAAATGGACAGACCAGAAGCGTTTACCGGGTTGTATCGTCCGGCGGGAGTTTTGGATCTTCACCGTTCAAGCGGGAAATCGGCCTGGGCTCGGCACGAGTGATCGACGAGGTTGAAATCCGCTGGAATGGAAGCGGTAAAGTACAAAAGCTAAAAAATATAGCGGCTAACCAGTTCATAAAAATTCGAGAAGGCAGCGCCGCGCCGGAGAAAAAGCTGGTTAAAAAGCTGGTATTTAAACGTGGCAGCGGTCATGAAATGCAGGTTTGTTTGCCAGTGGCGAAGGCGAGGATTTAAATTTTTTTGTTAGATGTGAAATGTGAGAAGTGAGATCCGGGCCGCCGGTGCGGTGAGATGGGGCGAGGGCCTGTGAATTTTTGATTTACGGGCTTTTGTTTTTTAATAGGATATTGGTTGTCGAGCTGGAATTTATCTGGTAAATGCTCCAGATACGCAATAACTATGGGATTAATTTGCGGTGATGTTGTAGGTTTGTGCACTTTTTCCAGATCCTAGCCCTAACCGCTTTCCTCCTTTTCTATATGCGCATTGACAATGAATTAGGAGAACGTCCGATCAGGTCTTTGTTTTTTAAATATTACACACCGGCACTCATAAGTATCTTATCGTCGACGCTCCACCAGGTGATCAATGGCGTAATATTGGGTCAACAAGTTGGAAAAGAGGGTCTGGCCGCAGTCGGGTTATATGGGCCCGTTGTCATTTTGTTTATTGCGCTGGCGCTTCCCGTTATGATTGGAAGCGGGATTTTGATTGGTAAAAATATCGGAGCAAAGAAGTACGATCTGGTTCATAATATTTTTCAATTCGCTACCACAATAGCATTACTATTCGGTGGGATCATTGCATTAAGTGCGCCGTTTCTGATCAAACCTGTTGCTAATTTTCTGGCCGGAGTTGACAATGCTACCTTGGTTAAAAACATTTCCGACTATATGTTCTGGCAACTGATCGGTATGCCATTTTTCTTTTTAGGCATGTTTTGGGGCGGTTTTATCCGAAACGACAACGCCCCAAATATTCCCAAAAACGCATCTCTGATCGCCGTTTCACTCAATATTATCCTGGATCTTGTCTTAATAATCGGCTTCGATATGGGTGTAAAAGGGGCGTCTCTGGCAACAGCTCTATCCAGTTTTACGTCGGTACTCTATTTGTTTTTCTATATCCGAAAAGGACGGAATCATTTAAGCTTTCGCAATTTTCGTTTTACACTGAAATTCACGGAATGGAGGGAGTTACTGAATTTGGGGCTTCCGACGTTTGCATCGGAATTATCCTTCTCATGTGGTCTTTTGATCATAAGCCATCGCGTTGTGCCTTACGGTCCGCTCGCTGTTTCAGCCTTTGGCCTGATCAATTACGTCAGTTTTATACTGATCCGTTTTTTTACGGCAGCGATGATTGCTTCACTTCCAATCATATCCTTTAACATCGGAGCGAAACTACCTCTGAGAGTGCTGGCTATTTTCAAGTTTTCACTTGTTTTCACGCTGGCTTTGGGTAGCATTATATCCCTACTTGGTTTCCTGTTGCCCGATTTATTAATCGAAAACCTAATGAAAGACGCGACCGCAGAGTTCAAACAAATAGCCAGCAGCGGCATCGGACTTTACTTTTTGCTTTTCCTTGCTGCCGGTCCTAATTACATTTTATCTGCCTATTTTCAGAGTATCGGCAAATCAACCATTTCCACATTAATCAATGTTTTGAAAGGATTCGTATTTATCGCACTTCTTTTAATGATACTCCCGGAACACCTCCATATGGGATTAAACGGCGTATGGATTTCCCGCTCCTTTGCCGAAATACTCACCTTCGTTTCTGTCGGACTTTATACGATTTATAAAAGGGAGATTTATTATAGCAGCGCCATTTAACAAGATCTCAATTATTGTGGCTTGCGTGTATGGGTAATTTGAATAGTAATGTTCTTCTTGATGATACGGTTCAAGGTTGAATGCCGTCCCTCTCCCATGGCTTAATTTTCACAATCTTGTCTCCCCTCATAACAACAATTGGCGTATTCTTTTGTTTTTTAAACTCGATAACTTCTTCGTGGGTCTTTTTTATCCCCAAGAGTATTTTCTCCTTCAATTCTGCTCCCCTTTTAATTGTGTTCATAATAGTTTCTTAATTTGTCATATTTGTCTTTCTCAATAATTTTCAAATTCAAACCATCCAATTTTTCTGCTATTAATTCTTCTTTTTCAAAAGAATTGTCGATTATAAAGACATTGTCAACAATTGTCAAATAGATATCATATAAATTCTTAATACCTTTTATATATCTTCGTTCGATTACCTCAGGCGCAATGTCATGTCCGCCCTCGGAAACTCTCATTCTTACACGATCTTTTGCCAATTCTACATTGTTAAGCCAATAGAAGACCAGTGTTATTATAAATCCTTTTTCTTTAGCTTCCCTATTTTTTGCTTATAGCTTCTGGTTGATAGTGTTGTTTCGAATGCAAAACTATCCTCATTATTTAAGAGCTCGTTTACCCGGTTTAACATAATGCGCCCGGCCTCTAGTGCAACCTTTTCCGGCTGAAATGGTGATATACCTTTCGCAATTTCATCGGCATTGACAAACTCTTTGCAATCCAGGATTTTTGGAAGTATTGCAAAGGATGCTGCGGTTTTGCCAGCTCCATTGCAGCCCGCAATGATATAGAGAACTTTGTCAGTCATTAGATAAATTAAAAAATCTTATGATGATTCTCGCCACTTCCACCCTACCTCCCCGCCATCAACCCCCTCAACAGCCCCATCATCTCATCTTTCTCCTTCAACATCCGCTCGTACAATGTGATTTTTTCCTCGTGTAGTTGAATGAGTTTATCAATCGGATGAAACACCGGATTATTATTAACTACGGCTGCATTGTCATTAAATGTGCTTGAAATAACTGTAATCGCCTGCTCCTCATCAAAATTCTGGATAGCCTCAGCCGGTATTTTCAGTATCGCCGATACCTGTTCCAATATATTGGCATCGATCTTCTCTTTTTGTTCGAGCGTGGAAATTCTCTGCTGATTCCAATCTTCGCCAAGCTCAAATGCAAGTGCCTCTTGCTTGATACCCATCATTTCCCGAAATCGCTTCAAGTTGCGGCCTTCGTGGATCCTGGGGTTGGTGGTAGTATGTGTCATGCGGAAGGTGGTTTTTGTTGAAAAGGCAATTTATGTAAATCCGTCGGGAAGTTTCCGTATAATTTACGGGCGCACACTTCTTCCTGAATCACACCTCGGTATCATCCAGTTGAAACAAAACCTCGACAGTAGTTTCAAAAACTTTCGCCATCCGCAAAGCAAGTAAAGTGGAAGGAATGAATTTCCCGGTTTCAATCGAATTTAAGCCTTGTCTCGAAACCCCGATGTACTTTGCCAGGTCAGCCTGAGTCCAGTTTTTTTTCGCGCGCTCAACCTTTATCGTGTTTTTCATACCCCGTATTTTATCCTCGAAACAAACCATCCGATAAAATAAAATCCCCAGCAATAGGCCACCAGATACCCGTAGCCAAACCAGGCGGGATTCGATATTTCACAAAGGCTAAGCAAAAACAAAAGCATGATCAGCATTACCGCCAATGAAAAACCGATCACAACGGCCTCCAATTGCACCCGCTGGTTCACTTCGTCCATGACCGAAAAGGCTTTGATTAACTTAAAAATAAAAATGGCGAACGTAATGACCGGCACGATCGCAATCAGCACCGAAACAGGCTGGTCAACTACATGACGTGTAAGCAGCCATGTCGCCGGCAAATACGTGGCGACGTGCAGGAGGGCGAAGATAACCGATTGCTGGTTCGCGGATTTTTGGTACTGTTCCATCATGTTTAATTGTTTAGTTTCTGCAAAGATATGTAAACATATCTTTTTGTCAATTATTGTTGACAAAAAGTCCACAATGATGGCTATTTATATCAAGGCTATTCTTGGATCCGCGTGATGGATGCTACGATTTGGCGAGGGAAATCACCTTTTTGACGCCCGTAACAAGCAGGAAAACGAGCAAACCAGCAACCAAACCCATCCCGAACTCCTTCACTATTGATGGAACACCCGGAAAAAGGTGATGCAGGTATGCAACATTATGAACAAAAATCCCGCCGGAAACCAGCAGCAATGCGACCGTTCCCACGGCCCCTAAAATCTTGATCAAAACAGGAAGTGCCTTCACCAGCACGTGGCCTAGTTTTGCAAAAAGGCCTTTATCACCCGACTTTTCAATCAGCCTGCGACCGGCATCATCCATTCTCACAATCAGCGCTACGATGCCGTAAACACCGACTGTGGCCAGTAATGCAACTGCGGCAACAGTCAGTATCTGTATGTTTAAAGTCTCTTCGACAACACTCCCCAGCGCAATGATCACAATCTCGATCGACAGGATAAAATCGGTCGTTACCGCAGATTTTATCTTCGTTTTTTCATTCTCGGCACGGAGCGCATCATTTTCCGGTTCTGCTATGATAGCAACAACCGGATGTTCTTCCTTGGGATGATGAAAAAAGTATTCGATTATTTTTTCGACACCTTCATAAGCCAGGTAAAGCCCTCCCAAAATGAGAATGTATGTGACCGCAGCGGGCAAAAACGCATTCAGCAGCAAAGCTACGGGCACGATAATAAGCTTGTTTACCAGCGAGCCTTTTGTGATAGCCCACAATACCGGCAACTCCCGTTCGGACAAAAAACCGGTTGCTTTTTCCGCATTCACGGCCAGGTCATCCCCGAGGATACCCGCTGTTTTTTTTGTTGCTACTTTCGTTGCCAGCGCAACGTCATCCATTAAAAAGGCAATGTCATCTAAAATCGCAAAGAAACCGGAGGCCATATTTATATTTTATTTGTTAAAATTCAGTATAAAAAACCGATCCAGTACCGTCAGGAACGGCATTCGGATCGTCAACTGTTACCCAGGAAGGCAAAACCGGCTCGCATTATACTCTTTTCGTATTAGGTAAGCCGACAGTTTTGCAACAAAAAAATTCCCGGCAAAAACGCTGCCGGGAATTTGTTCACCTACATCCATCAAATAATCCTTCCGACTTTTACTGCACGTCGAACCATAGTTTCGTCGTCAGCTTGTCTTCTCCCTGACTCGCCACCGCAGCTTTGTAATTTGACAGATTCAATGCTTGCTCGCCGGTTGGGTAGGTTAGCCTCAATGGAAATTTCCCGCTCAAAACACCGGCGTAGGCTGGTTTCAGCTGCGGATAATCCAGTCTTCGCCATTCGGTATATGCTTCCAGTCCCTGACTGAACAACGCAAGCCATTTCTGCTCGCCGATTGACTTTTTGTAATTAGCTGCATTAAACGTCACTGCGGGCTGGGCCAGATATGCCGTGATATCCGCAGTGCCGATCCTGAACTGCTGCAACGAAGCCGTAACCGCCTTTTTATATAAATCTGCGGCATCACTCGAAATGAAACCCCTCGCGGCTGCTTCTGACAAATTGAACAGCACTTCGGAGTAGCTCAAAAATACGGCCGGGGAAGTGGCTGCGGTAAAGTAATCGCCCAGTTTTGACGTTTTGGTAAACCCAAGTTTTGCAGCCGAATCAGCCGGCAAACCATTGGTTACTCCCACATAACCCAACGGAGTTGTATCCACTGTTTTGTTCGCGAAAACCGCCAGACGTGGATCTTTCAGCTCAATTAATTTGTCCACCACGGATTTGCTCACACGGTAATCGTCCCGCGTTTCCCGATCTCTCGCAACCGGGTTCTGGTTCGGCGAGGCCTGATAAATCAGCTGCGCGATTTCGTCATTACTGGCAATCAGCTGCGACGGATCGGCCGCCAGTTCTGCCACTACTGCTTTTGCTGTCGCCGGATCTTTATCGGCGATCCGTAATGCAATCCTCAAACGCAAAGAGTTGGCAAACTTCTTCCATTTGGTCATATTTCCAGCATAGATCAGGTCACCGGCAATGGGGTTCCCGCCCACATTGATCTGATCCCCGGCCTTTTTCAGATCAGCCAGCAAACCAATGTACACGTCTTTTTGCGCATCGTATTTGGGTGTCAGGTACTCATCGATTTTCACTGCCTGAGAATAGGGAATGTCGCCATACAAGTCCGTCAGGATCTGAAAAGACCAGGATTTTAAAATCAATCCAACCGCCTGATAGTTCGGATTTCCGGCTTCTTCACCCAGTTTAATAAGGGTGGAAAAATCGGTGAGCCCCTGCGAATAAAGGTTTGTCCAGACGTTTTGAATGTTGGTCAGACTCGCCGTGTACTTATCCGGATCGGTATACTGGATTTTCGCCCAATGCTGCACGTACAGAGTAGTCGTTTCCATGCTCGCATCCGAGCCGAGGATAATGTCCGCATTCGACTTGATCGCATTGGCCAGCAGGTAGTCGGGCTGGGCGGTGATTGCTTCGTTCGGGTTTTTATTAATGTCTTCCAGATCGTCCGAGCAGGCGGTCAGGAACGCCGTTAAAACCAATGCAAACGCGCTTTTTAAATATATATTTCTAGTTTTCATTTCTTCAAAAATTTTAGATAAAACCGGTTTCGATCTTGTTTGAAAGTTAAAATCCAATGTTCAGATTAAAGCCGTAAGAACTGGTAGTCGGTAATTGAAGGGATTCCAGTCCCTGCCCGGTGTTACCGGTGTTAAATGCAGTTTCGGGATCAATATTCGTCGCTTTTCTTTGCAGGAATGCGAGGTTACGTCCATATACAGAGATCGTTACATTTTGCAGCTTATAGCGGTTCACCAAAGTTTGCGGTACCGAGTAGCCCAATTTCACCTCTCGCAGCTTAATGAAGGATGCATCAAAAACACTGGCCTCATTGATCCCCGCACTGTTGCTGTACACGCCTTTGTAATACCGCTCAGCCGAAACGATCGTCGCATTTGGCTTTCCGTCGACCGTATTTCCTTTGGCGATAATCCCGTCGTCATAAGTCGTTTCTCCCGCAGGCGCCGCGCCACCCTGATTCAATTGTACAGCCGGTGCCGATTTGTTATTTCCGGGGAAATAGTAGGTAAGCCCGCCGTGCTCGGCGTCCCGGCCTTCAAGCGTTTCTACCAGCACACCCGTATATTTCCCGGTTGCATTCGTCGCCGAATAAAGTGATCCGCCTTGTTTTGTATCAATTAAAACACTCAGGTTAAATCCTTTGAACGAAAACGAGTTGGTAACCCCTCCCATCCATTTTGGCGTGTAGTGCCCAAGTACTTTCTGGTTTGGGTCACGCGTTGGCAACCCGTTCGCACCGATGATAATGGTACCATTCGCATCGCGGGCAAATGCCGACCCGAAAATAGCTCCGTACCCTTTTCCTTTGCTCGCATACACCGTCGCTCCGTTTGCTCCTAACCTGTAATCGTTCAGGAAACCTTCGTCGTCGAGTGAGATTACTTTGCTTACGTTTTTAGAAAAATTGATCCCGATATCCCATTTAAAACCCGATTTGGTATCGACTGGCTTTACATTCAGCATCGCCTCAATTCCATGGTTGTTGATGTGGCCGGCGTTCAATAGTTTTTGTTTATAACCTGTCGTCGGGCTCACATCGGCTCTCAATATCTGGTTGTAACTATCTGTGTTATAATAACTAAAATCCAGTCTTGCCCGGTTTCTGAAAAATGCGAGATCAACACCGAGTTCCGTCGACCGGGTGATTTCAGGTTTCAGGTTGGAGTTTAAAAGAACATCCGAAACGGTGAGCAGCGGACTGCTTCCAAAAGGCTGGTTGAATGGATACGTATTGATCAGCTGATATGGATCGGTATCTTTCCCCACTTCCGCCCAGCCGCCGCGTATTTTGGCAAAAGTCAGCACATTGCTTTTAATGTCAAATGCATCGGTCAGCACAAAACTTGCATTGATCGAAGGATAGAAGTACGAATTGTTGCCGGTCGGAAGCGTGGACGACCAGTCGTTTCTGGCTGTCAGGTTCAGGAATGCGTAGTTTCTGAAACCGATCTGAGCGGACGAAAAGGCACTATAAACCTTCTGTTTTCTCAACACATTATAAGATACCAGTGGATCGCGCGAGTTATTTAATGTATACAAATTACTCACCGCCAGCTTGGGTGCCTGCTGGTAATTCTGCTCATTGAAGTTGCTGCGGACACTTCCTCCCACCAGCCAGTCCACTTCGAAATCGCTGCCGATGCTTTTATTAAAATTAAAATTAAAGTCAGTATTATTCTCATTCACAACGTAACCATCCTCTGTATACGAGCCGAATGGCGTACCGTTTGTTCCATAAGCCACTCTGAACTTACGCTTGTCGGTATAGTAGTCATTCCCGGTGCGGACAGTCGCCGAAAGCCAGTCGGTGATCTTATAATTCAGGTTTACATTTCCGAAAAACCGGTCGCGACGCTGCTGGACCGTATTTTCATATTGCAGCAAATACGGGTTACTGTAATAGCTGTGGTTCCAGTTATAATCGAAACCGCCTTTGTTATAATCTTTCAGCAATTCGGTATCCACCTGCCGACCAAACCACAAAAATTGGAGCATCACGCTGCTTCCCCGGCCCGACGTTCCCGGCAAGTTGTCCGACGCCGTGCGAATGAAATTCGCGCTCGTCGAAAGTGTCAGCTTGTCGTTGATCCGGTACGTGGAGTTCACGCCAAATGAGTTTTTAGAGATATCCGTATTTGGAATAACCCTGGTTTGCTTGCTGTTATTGAAAGAAAACCGGTAGTCGATTTTCTCATTGGAACCCGAAACAGAAACGCCGGTTGTCCTGGTATGGCCGGTTTCAAAGAAGTTTTTTACGTTATCCGGATGTGCCACAAACGGTACCGCTTCTCCATTTGAAAAGAATTGCGGGATCAAACGTCCGTCCATTCTGGGTCCCCAGCTTTCGTCGGTCGCGTCATTGATGCCGCCGCCTTTACCGTCTTTATAAGAAAACTGTCCGCCGGTTCCCTGCCCGAATACATTCTGGTATTTCGGGAGTACCAGAAGTTTGTCAAACGTGTAGCCTATATTCAAAGTAATCCCCAATCCTTTCTGGCCGGAGTTACCCGACTTGGTTTTGATCAAAATAACCCCATTAGAAGCTCTCGAACCGTATAATGCCGCTGCATTCGGCCCTTTCAAAACACTGATCGACTCGATATCACCGGGGTTAATGTCCGAAATCGCATTCGCAAAATCCCTCGATCCATTGGCCCCGGCGCCCAGTTGAGAGTTATCGACAGGTATGCCGTCCACGACGAAAAGTGGCTGATTATTGCCGGCAATGGAGGTTTCACCCCGGATCACAATCCGCGAAGACCCCATCCCGCCCTGGCTATTCGTAATATTCACACCGGCGATCTTCCCCGAAAGTGCATTCACTAAATTCCCCTCCCGCGCTTCTGCCAGGTCCCTGGTTTTGAGCTCCTGCACCGCGTAACCGAGCGATTTTTTCTCTTTCGTGATACCCAGGGCTGTCACCACCACTTCCTGCAGAATGGTATTGTCGTTTTCAAGCGCTACATCCAGCTTCCCGTCAGCAGGGACAACCAGTTCCGTTGTTTTTAAGCCGATAAAAGAAAAAACAAGCGTCGTGCCTGGCGCAGCTTCTAACGTGTAAGTGCCATCCACATTCGTAGCGGTACCTTTGGAAGTACCTTTCAGTAGGATTGAAACGCCGGGCAGCGCTTCATTTTCAGCCTGCGAAACCACGCGGCCCGCAACCGTAATATTCTGCGCCAAGGCAGTGCTCACTGGCACGGCAAAAAGCAACAGGAACAGATAAACTAGATTTTTTTTCATGTTAAATGTTAATTAAGTAATAATTAAGCTTCCCGCCGGATGTAAATGCCCTCGCCCGCATCATCAAAAAATGATGAAGCGCTCTGGTTAAACTGGTGCGGCCAAAAGGGAAGGAAAAGAGGAATTGTTTGTCAACAACTTTCGAAATAGCGAACCTCAAAAATGTTGGTACCGAGGAAGTTGCCTGACTTTGTGGAGTTTTTCATAAGTGATGTGTCTGTTTCAATGGCTTTATACACTTAATCTATAAGTTTTATAGATTAGATTGCAAATGTAGGTAAATGGAAATTGTTTCCAAAGGAAAATCTTGAAATTAACAGGAATGGAGAAATTGTACTTAACTAAGCTGCGTCACTGGGCGCAACGTACGCATTTTCGGCCTTCAGAATGTCGGCAAGAGTGGTTGTATCCAGGACTGTCAGGTTTGCGTCACGCCATTTCGTAAGTACAGTTCTAAGACTGCACGTTTCTTCGTCCTTGCAATCGTCACACCTGCCATAGAAAAACATCGAAACACAAAGCGCAGGCGCAATCGGCCCGTCGATGATCCTTAATACTTTGGAAAAACTTACCTCTTCCGGAGCAATCCGTAGCATATATCCGCCACCCTTTCCTTTCTGGCTCTGCAGGACACCGTTGTTACGCAAATCAAGCAGGATTGCTTCAAGAAATTTTTTAGGAATGCGTTCTCTTTCAGCGATTTCCGAGATCAGGACGGGGCCTTTCCCATATTTTTCCGCCAGTACTTTAAGTGCTTTCAGCGCGTATTTCGCCTTTTTAGATATCATAGTCAAAAGTATATAATTTTTATTTGCTTCATAGAACCGGAAGAGCAAATCCGCCGGAGCGCAATAAAATACTTACTCTATAACATTTATATAGTTATTTAAAATTCCTTAACTTCCCCCTAAAATCAGGGTATTTTAAAATCTGGTGTAATCTTATATGAACCTTAATTACATGGCATTGGCAGTCCCCGTGTTTTTGTTTTTCATCGGACTGGAATATGTAATCTCCAAAAAGCGGGGGCGTCAGGTTTTCAACTTCACAAGCTCGCTTACCAATATGAATGTCGGTGTCGCCGAGCGTCTGATTGATATGTTTACTGCGGCCTCATTTTACTTCTTTTACGAATACCTGCATCAGCATTATGCGATTTTCGACATTAAGCCAGGCATTTTAATGTGGATCGCGCTGGTACTGGCTACCGACCTGGTCTGGTACTGGTACCACCGGTTTGGACATGAAATCAATCTTTTCTGGGGGTTCCATGTCGTGCACCATACCAGCGAGGAGTTCAACTACACGGCAGGCACCAGGATCACCGTTTTCCAGGCATTTATCCGCACTGCATTCTGGGCGATATTACCGGTTATCGGATTTCCGCCGGCGATGATCACCACCATGCTCATCGTGCACGGATTATACCCGTTTTTTACGCATACCCAGATGATCGGTAAACTCGGCTTTCTGGAATATATCCTGGTAACACCTTCTCATCATCGCGTCCATCACGCCAGCAATGAGGTGTATCTGGACAAGAATTTCGGCGATATGTTTATCATCTGGGATAAATTGTTCGGGACTTTTGCCGAAGAAAAGGAAACGCCAAAATACGGTCTCACGAAACAGTTGGAAAGCCACAGTTTTCTATGGCAGCATTTTCATTATCTGGTGGAACTTGGTTATGCGGTAAAAAGCACGCGCGGGTTTTTCAACAAACTGAAAATCATTTTCGGTAGTCCGGCCGACTTCGATCCCGACTTCAGAGTTTTGGCAGAAAAGAGGTTTCTGTCCAAACACAAAGTGCGGGCCCGGTCACAAAAATTTCGTTTGTACGCAGTTATCCAGTTTGCCCTGATGGTGACAACGCTGTTCTTTCTTTTACTTTTTGAGCATTACATCACTTCCTACATTCAGATTATGATCGCGCTGACGATTTTTGTCACGCTGATCAATTGCGGGGCGATCCTGGAACAACGTCGCTGGGTATTTTACCTGGAATTCACCCGGGCTGCGCTCATTGTGGTGATCACATACCATTACTTCCCCCACCCGACCACGTTCCTTTTCCTTGCCGCGGTCACCACCGGTTGCCTGGCTTATTTTTCCAGTTTGCAGAAACAGTATCTCAACATGATTTATGGCAGGTAGCTTTTGTTGTTGACCTGGCACACGGAGGTTGCTTACAAGTTAGCTCCGTGTGTTCACGAAATGAGGTGCTCGATGTGTATTTGCGGACCCGGTGCCTGACGGTTAATCAGCTGATTTGATATTTCCACGAAAGTGATCAGAATACCGTTCTGATCACTTTCATTCAGATAAGCCCTGATCTTTCGTGCAAAATCGTACAGCGGTTCATAGTATTTGTGGCCCGTCTGCTCTTGTAAATCCTGTACCGTGAATGCATTTCCCTCTTTTAACATGAGGTACACCGCAATAAAAAAATAGGAGATCGGAAGCTTGCTTCCTTCCAGTACTGTCCCACTTTGCAAGGTGGTACGAAACCTGCAGTGTTTGCATTGAAATTGCTGTTTCGATGCCAGCCAGTAATGATCCCTTTTCCCGCACTTTTTACAGGTAACCCCTTTTCTCAATCGGAGGTCCCTGAACGCCAGGACGGCCATTTCTTCGTTTTTATAGACATCGATCAGATTACCTGCGGACATGGCATGAAGGAAACATGTACTTTTTCAAAGCTAATAAAATAAAAATATAAAATCTATCGGTTTAATAGATTTTTATAGATCGTGTGGTAAAGTCCCCAATCGTTCAATCTGTCTCTCCTATTAAAGTAATGGACTTAATAGCAGAATTCGGCTCACACTTATCAGCGCATCACAAAATTTTATTCCTCAAAACAGCCATAATAATTCCGAATACCAACGAATGTATTGATTAGCGATCAGACATACCAGTTATACCGGATTAGCAGGTGGTAAGCATCAGGTTTTCCTGTTTTTCCGGGGACAACTTCCCGTATGTTTACAAAATCATACCGCCCCGGGTACCGGACGTCAATGGCCAATTGTCAATGATCAATGGTCAATCGTCGGTCGTCATGGTCAATCGTCAGTCCCGGTATCGATAAAAAGACCCTGCATCACAACAATTCACAATTCTTACATGGCAAAACAGAATCAAAACCAAACCGCTTTGGGCGATGTGGCTGCGCGGCAGCTCGCCATCGCCACCCGCACCGTCCCTCAGTTTGAAGCCATTACCCCCCGCTGGCTCACCCGGCTGCTCAACTGGATACCGGTCGAATCCGGCGTGTACCGGTTAAACAAAGTAAAAGACGGCAGTACTGCCGAAGTGGACTGCTCCGGACGCGATGAAAGAGAGCTGCCGCACACGTTTATCGATTACGTCGAAAACCCGCGCGAGTACAATCTCACCGCAGTAAACACGGTTCTGGACGTCCACACCAGGGTTTCTGACCTTTACAGCAAGCCATACAATCAGATCAGCGAGCAGTTAAGGCTCACGATCGAGAGCATTAAGGAGCGCCAGGAAAGCGAATTGATCAACAATGGCGAATATGGCCTGATCAGCAGCATTGCACCTTCGCAGCGCATTTCTACCCGCCTCGGCCCTCCTACTCCCGACGACCTGGACGATCTTCTGGCCAAAGTCTGGAAAGAGCCCGGTTTCTTTTTATTGCATCCGCAAGCCATTGCTGCATTTGGCCGAGAATGTACCCGCAAAGGTGTTCCGCCGCCAACGATTTCGCTATTTGGTTCCCAGTTCATCACCTGGCGTGGCATTCCCCTCATCCCATCGGATAAAGTTCCCATTGAGAATGGCAAGACAAAAATCCTTTTGCTGCGTACCGGCGAAAGCCGTCAGGGCGTAGTGGGACTGTATCAGCCGGGATTGCCTGGTGAGCAGTCGCCGGGACTGTCCGTTCGTTTTATGGGCATTAATGACAAAGCCATTGCATCCTATCTCGTCTCATTATATTGCTCTCTGGCCGTGCTGGTCGACGATGCGATTGCGGTTTTGGAGGATGTCGAAATCAGTAACTACCATGAGTATAAATACTGACCCGAATATTCCGGGCGTCCCGGATGCGGCGTGGATCGAAAAGCTGGCGAATGAGCTATTTTCGGAACTTCCGACGGAAATGCCGAAGCCTGTATTTTCACCGCATCTGGAAGATCATCCCAGAATGGAAAAAATGCTGAACCTTGTCGTGCCGGGTTTCTCAAAAGCTCCGGCTCCACAGGATGGATTTCAACTGAACAATCCGCAGACGAGCCTGGCAGATCCGCATTTTGCAGATGGGAAAGTGCCGCCATCCGCGACCGGAGTTGGTGTTTCCCCGGCCGGGGCGGTCCACAGCTATACGCCGTCACCGCAGGAGGTGCCGCCAGCTGCGCTCGCATATGCACATCCGTTCGAGGTGAATCAAAGTGATTTCAAGCCTTACCATTTCGATCACCGGCAGGAAATTGAGTTGAAACAAATGTTAGCTGCGATCACACAGTCGGAAAAGCTGCCTCAGATTCCTTTACATGCATTTCAAGGCACCGATCCGGCGTATTATTTTTTACAAAATACTCCGAAGCCAATCACGCAATCGCCGGGCATTTCCGGCTTCGATGTTGACTCGGTCCGGAAAGACTTCCCGGTTTTTAACGAGCGGGTGAATGGCAAGCCGCTGATATGGCTGGATAATGCAGCTACCACGCAGAAGCCGCGCCAGGTCATTGACCGTATCAGCTATTTTTACGAGCACGAAAACTCCAACATCCACCGCGCCGCGCACGAGCTTGCCGCACGCGCGACAGACGCCTATGAAGGTGCACGGGAAAAGGTCAGGCAGTTTTTGAATGCGGGTTCGGTTAATGAGATCATTTTTGTGCGGGGTACCACGGAGGCCATTAATCTGGTCGCGAAAACCTGGGGGGACCAGCATCTGGCAGCCGGCGACGAGATCATTCTCAGTCATTTGGAACACCATGCGAATATTGTTCCCTGGAAACAGCTCGCGGATAAAAAAGGGTTGAAGATCCGGGTAATCCCGGTCGACAATGACGGCCAGGTCCTGCTGGATGAATATGCGCGCCTTTTGAACCACCGGACCAAACTGGTATCATTCACCCAGGTTTCCAATGCATTAGGTACCATTACGCCCGCCAAACAAATCATTGAAATGGCACATGCGGCCGGCGCAAAAGTGCTGCTGGATGGCGCCCAATCGGTTTCTCATTTACGCTCCGATGTGCGCGGGTTGAATTGCGACTGGTTTGTTTTTTCCGGACATAAAGTCTTCGGCCCGACCGGGATCGGGGTTTTATATGGAAAAGAAGACTTGCTGAATGCGACCCAGCCCTGGCAGGGAGGCGGCAATATGATCGTCGACGTGACTTTTGAACATATACAATATCACAAAGCCCCATCCCGGTTTGAAGCCGGAACCGGTAACATTGCAGATGCGGTGGGTTTGGGCGCAGCGATCGATTATGTGAACAAAATCGGGATCGATGTCATCAACCGGTACGAGCATTACCTGCTCGAATATGCGACCAGCCGGATGCAGGTCATTCCGGGACTCAGACTAATTGGGACGGCGAAGGAAAAAGCATCGGTATTATCGTTCGTATTTGAAGGTTACCGCACCGAAGAAGTTGGTAACGCATTGAATCAGGAAGGCATTGCGGTACGCTCGGGACACCATTGTGCGCAGCCCATTTTGCGCAGGTTTGGCCAGGAAACCACCGTCCGGCCATCGCTTGCTTTTTACAATACCACCTCCGAAATTGATGTGCTGGTGGACACATTATACCGGTTAAGAAGAGGGAAAATTTAATGGCACAAAAAGAACATAGCGATACCCGTCCGCTGGTTGAATTACTCAGAAAAACGCATCGTGCGGAATGGGAAGCAACTCCCTCGTCGCACGATGCGATCTCGTGGCTCAATGACCTGGTCCAGTTCCTGTTTCCCAGCAATCACCTGCCGAAAAATTCCTCGTACGAAGGGATTTTGAAGAAAAACCAGATCGACCTGGAAAATATCCTGCTGAGTTATCTCGACCCAAAGGAGATTGAGATCGAAGCCGTGGTCAGTTCTTTTTACGGCTCTCTGGAAACCATTTACCGGAACCTGCGACTGGACGCAAGCAAAATTTACGAGTATGATCCTGCCGCAACCAGCGTGAACGAAGTAATTGTGTCCTACCCAGGCTTTTATGCCATTACGGTTTACCGGATTTCCAATTACCTCAGCAGGCTCAGCATTCCCATTCTTCCACGCATATTAAGTGAATCCGCACACGGAAAAACGGGGGTGGATATTCATCCCGAGGCTTCCATCGGCGTGCCTTTTATGATCGACCACGGGACCGGCATTGTCATCGGTGCGACCTCGGTGATCGGCAACAATGTGAGTATCTATCAGGGAGTTACCCTGGGTGCATTGCAGGTTGCGAAAGAACTTCACAGTACCAAAAGACATCCGACCGTAGAAGATAATGTGATCATTTACGCCCGGACGACCATTCTGGGAGGCGATACAATTATTGGTAAAAATACGGTGATCGGCGGAAGTGTTTTCCTCACTAAAAGCATCCCGCCCGACTCCCAGGTATTCAATACCCACCAGCTCCGGATCACTTCGAAAGCAACTGATCCTTCGAAGGAGGCTTGAAATCCGACTGAGAGAGCTATCGTTGTAAAGTTCTTCATTGATCCGATATCAATGATTTTATACTATTTCCGAATCCTGCACCTGCTGACTTTTGCGTAAATATTATTTACCAAACCAGCAAAAGAACGCAAGATGGAAACAGCACAAAACGCACGGACGGAAACAGCGGTTCAGCTTCAAAAGAAATTCGAAATCATTAATGGGCTCAAAATGGCCTATGTGGATGAAGGTGAAGGTGATCCGATCATTTTTCTCCATGGAAACCCGACGTCGAGCTATATCTGGCGGAACATCATACCGCATTTGCAAGATCTCGGACGTTGCATTGCCCCCGACTTAATGGGCATGGGCGACTCGGATCAACTCGCTGATAAAGAGGATTATACTTTCAACAACAACGAAAAATACCTCGACGAACTTTTTAGTGCGCTTGGCCTTGATAAGAACATCACTTTTGTAGTACATGACTGGGGTTCTGTGCTGGCCTTCAATTGGGTGCGAAACCATCCCGGCGCCGTGAAAGGCATTGTTTATATGGAAGCCATCACCAGGCCGCGTTCATGGGATGAAGTACCTGGTGCAGCACGCGAAACTTTTCAAAAACTTCGCACAAATGAAGGTGAGCAAATGGTACTGACCGACAATTCCTTCATTGAGTTTAATTTGCCAAAAACAGTTTTGCGTCCCCTCACAAAGGAAGAAATGGCTGAGTACCGCCGACCCTTTTCCCAGCCCGGCGAGAGCAGACGTCCCATGCTGAGCTGGGCGCGGCAGCTGCCATTAGGCGGCGAACCCGAGGATATCATCCAGGCCGTAAACGAAAATAGCAGCTGGCTTGCGAAAAGCGATCTTCCAAAACTGTTTATTGAAGCCACACCCGGGACCCTGGCCCAGGCAGAAAAAGAAGCATGCATGCTTTGGCCCAACCAGACTTCTGTGAAAGTTCAAGGACATCATAATCTGCAGGAGGACTCATCGGATGAAATTGGTGTTGCCATTTCAGAATGGTTGCGGCTACTCCGGTAAAATGGTACATTTACCTGTCATTTTATGCAAATATTCGAACCGGTTTCCTGTTTACAGCCATACGTTAAAGCGTTTGTGGTAGTCGAAAGCAACGGCACATTCGTGAACCGGTTGTTGCCTGACACCTCTATTGTTGCAGCCATTCGCTTGCAGGGCCTTGTACAATTCAAAGAACCGACCGGCGACGCTTCCCTGCCTGTATGGTCTGTATCCGGTTTAAGGAAGTCTTTCAAAATAGCCGAATATGGGAAAAACAGTTCCAATATTCTTATTCAGTTTAAAGAAGGTGGCGCCGCTGCTTTTCTCCATTTGCCAATCCACGAACTGTTTGAATTGAACGTATCGCTGGACCATTTTTTCAAACATTCGGAGTTAAATGCATTTCAGGAGCAGCTGGAAGCAGCTGATTCCGTGCAGGATAAGGTGAACATGGTCCAGCAGTTTTTCATTTCGAGACTTCGTTACCAAAAGCCAGACCTGCTCATCGCGCACTCGGTCCAGGAAATAAAAGGGGCGAACGGGATCCTCAACGTGAAGCAACTGTCTGACAACCTGCATATCAGTCTGGATGCATTCGAAAAGAGGTTTAGAAAAGTGGTGGGTACCACACCCAAGCAGTATGCGGATATCGTCCGCATGAAAGCGGTGATCGCCCGGGCGCAGGTAGCCGGCCCCATTACGGATGCTGCCCTGGACGCCGGTTTTTTTGACCAGTCGCATTTTATCCGGCATTTCAAAACATTCACCGGCCAGACTCCGAAGGATTTCTTCCACGCAACAGAGCAGGCAAACTCCTTGATAATCACTCCAAACTAGCTTCCCAAAATATTTTACATACAAAACCTGAATTAATAAATCCATTTTACATACATTTGGTTACAATATCAAAAAAAAAGCCTGAGTAAATGAAAGGAGCCAATCTGGGGGAATTTGAAGAACTTGTTCTGCTGACGATCGCATCCCTCGCCAGCGATGCATATAGTGTCGCGATATGCGATGAGCTCGAAAAATATACGGGCCGCACTGCCAAGCTCGGCGTCGTGCATTCGGTACTGAACCGCCTTGAAGAAAAAGGATTGGCAAAAAGTCGCCTCGGCGAGGCCACCAGCGCGCGGGGAGGAAAAAGGAAACGCTTTTATGAGGTAAGCCACACCGGCAAAGTCGCATTGATGAAGGCCAAAGAAGTGCGCGAAAACATCTGGCGGAATATCCCTGGCTTTAATCTGGAAGGTTCGATATGAAACAAAAAACAGAAGCCAAACCGCCGCGCTGGGCCACCCGCTTTTTACATTGGTACTGCCGGCCGCGCCTGCTGGAAGATCTCGAAGGCGATCTTAACGAATATTTCGACCGAAATGTCGCCCGAAAAGGGGTAAAAAAGGCGCGACTGATCTACGTGCTCGACGTGATCAAGTTCCTCAGACCATACACCATCCGCAAAATAGATTTTTTTCATCTTTTCATTCACTGGATCATGATCGGCAGCTATTTCAAAACTTCCCGGCGAAGCCTCGTCCGCAACAAACTGTTTTCACTGATCAATATCATCGGACTTGCGGTGAGCATGTCGGTTGGACTGCTGGTGATCTCCATTGTAAATGATCTTTATTCGTACGATGATTTTCAGGAAAAGAAAGACCGGACTTACCGCGTAAACACCAAAACGGTCGAAAAAGGAAATTCTTCTGAATTGAAGCTTGCTTCTACGTCCATTCAGGTGGGTGAAAAGATCAAAGAGATTATTCCAGCCATTGAAGATGTTACCATTTTGAGGCCGGGATTTTGGGGGGACGCCAAAGTCGGGGACGCCAAAGTTGGCGACGCGAAATTTCCGATGGCCGCCACCTGGGCCGACAATTCGTTTCTCAAAGTTTTTTCATTCCCATTAATAAAAGGTGATGCCGCTACTGCGCTCAAAGAACCTTACTCCCTCGTTTTGACAGAGAAAACGGCTGAAAAATTATTCGGAGCATCGGATCCGATAGGCAAAACGGTTCAATTCGACACGACCAGTTACATCGTCACCGGCGTAGCCCAGGATGTGGCGAAACTTTCTCACCTGACCTTTGGCGCATTGATATCCCTGGCCTCGCTCGACGCCGGGCACAAAAATGCGGACCTTCATAGCTGGGCCAACATCTGGCAAAACTATGTATACGTGACATTTCCCGAAAAAACCGACATTTCGAAACACCAGGCAGTACTCGACCGGCTTAGCAAACAGGAAAACAAGAATTTGACAGCCCGGACCGTATTCGTTTCATTACAACCATTGAAAGACATTGTTCTCGGCGGCCCGCTTTCCAACAATATCGGACCTGCGTTTACACCTGCCGTGATGTGGACGCTGTGCGGCCTGGCGATCGTGATCATCCTTTCGGCTTGTTTCAATTATACCAACCTTTCCGTCGCCCGTTCCTTGCGCAGATCGCGGGAGGTGGGCATAAGAAAGATCATCGGCGCACATAGAAGTCATGTGCTGGGACAGTTTATGGCGGAATCCGTGATCATTGCATTGCTGGCACTGGTGTTTTCATTTGCCTTGTTTTGGGTTTTACGTGAACAATTCCTGGGACTGGACAATCACGTCGGAGACATTTTTTCTCTCGATATCTCTTTCCGTAACATACTCTATTTTATCCTTTTAGCAATCGCAACCGGGCTGGCCGCAGGTTTTATGCCTGCCTTGTTTTTCTCAAAAATGAATGCGTTGCAAGTGATGAAGGATGTTTCCAACCTGAAACTGTTTCGGCGAGTCGGCATGAGGAAAGTGCTGATTGTGATCCAGTTCACATTATCGCTTATTTTCATTGCAGGTACGCTGATCGGCTATAACCAGTACAAAGGCCTGATCACATTTGACCTGGGCTTCAAAACGGAAAATATTATTAATATCAAGCTGAAAGGAAATAAAGGGGCGGTTGTAGCCAAAGAGATCGCACAAATCCCGGCCGTGCAAGACTTTTCACAATCGATGATGATCACGAGCCTTGGGAGTACGCATGGTACAAATCTGACTTACGGCACGGATTCCACGCTGGTATGGATGAATATGGTGGATGAATATTACCTGCCGCTTCATCAGCATAAACTGCTGGCTGGCCATAATTTCCGGTTAAAGCCTGAAAAAGGAAAAGAAAGTGAGATCATCGTGAATCAGCAGGTTTTAAAACGGTTCAACATTGCCAAACAAAATCCTGAAAAAGCACTGGGCGAGATCGTTAGCGTGGCCGGGCAAAAAATGACGATCGTAGGTGTGCTCAAAGACTTTCATTACGGTTCACTTGAAAACAAGATCGAGCCGGTGATGTTCCGGTATCTGGCTGAGCCCGCCACTTATCTCAATGTCAAAATTGCTTCCAAAGACCTGCCTGGAACCATGGCGAGCATTAAAAGCGCGTGGAAAACTGTCGATAAGGTCCATGAGCTGGAAGCTAAATTCTATGACGAGCAAATCGAGGAAACGTATGCGCAATTTTCACTGATCGTCAAAATCATCGGCTTCATCGCATTCCTTGCCATTTGCATTGCTTCATTGGGATTGTTCGGCATGGTGGTTTTTACTACCGAAACGAAATTGAAAGAGATCAGCATCCGCAAGGTGCTGGGCGCCAGCGAAACCGGCCTGATTTATCTGCTATGCAGAGGGTTTTTAGTACTTATGGTGATCTCGACATTCATTGCATTGCCTCTCACTTACCTGTTTTTTGACAAAGTGGTTTTAACCAAATTTCCGTATCACCAGCCTATCAGCCTGACTGAAATGCTCGGCGGTTCACTCCTGGTCATGCTTTTTGCATTCCTTTTGATCGGATCTCAAACCGTAAAAGCCGCCCGGAACAATCCTGCCAAGGTTTTGAAAAGTGAGTAGAAACCCCGAGTCAAGAAAAAACGATTCGCGAAATAGAACTTTGATAAATCTTAGTTTAGATTGCAATGCAGTTAGCAAAAACAATCAGCTAAAAACCACACACCCATGAAAACCACCCTTTCCCACCTCCCCGAAGATAAACAAGAAGAGCTGGAATATCTGACTAAGACCATTATTGAAAAAGTACCGGCCGAAATGATCATTCTCTTCGGCAGCCATGCGCGTGGTGATTGGGTGGAGGATTACCAGCAGCACACTGAATATGTAAGCGATTATGACATTCTCGTCATTACCAAAGGCAGGAAATCTGCCAAAGCCGACAAAAAGTGGTGGGACCTGAAAGAAAGAGTAAACAGTGGTAACGGCGAGCAACCAAACGTCAGCATCATCCATCACGGCATTGGCTTTGTAAATAATGCGATCGAACAAAATCAATATTTTTTTGTCGATATCTTAAAAGAAGGAGTTTTGCTTTTTGATTCGGGAACATTCAAATTATCCGAGCCGAAAGCGATGAATGCTGAGAAAAGACTGAGAAAGGCAAAAGAGAATTTTAAGAATTGGTTTGAATCTGCAAACAATTTTCTAAAAACCTTCGAATTTCAGTTTGAAAACAATTGGTTTAAAGATTCCGCCTTTTTACTTCATCAAACAACGGAAAAATATTATGTTGTAATCCTCCTCGTTTTCACCGATTACAAGCCAAAAATTCACGACATTGAGGTATTAGGGAATCAGGTCGAAAAACTTCATTCGGCCTTTGGGACAGTTTTTCCCAAAAACACGCCAGAGAAAAAGCGACTATTTGAACTCTTGCAAAAGGCGTATATCGATTCGCGTTATAATATGAATTACAAGATCGAAAAAGCTGAATTGGAATACTTATCCGATCGTGTTAAACTGCTGAGAGATCTGACCGAACGGATTTGTAATGAGCGCATTGCGCATTTTATAACAGAATGAAACGAGTAGACAAAACCATTTTAAATGGAATCTATTTTTCGAACAGCACTACATACTATTCCCAATTCCGATCAGCAGCACAGACCCGATCAACAGAATAATCCCGGCCCAGAGCCAAATGCGGGTACGGTTGTTCACATGCGTCCATTCCTTCAACCATAAACCCCATAAGTTGCTGAATATGATAATGGAGGACATATGCAGACTCCAACTGGCAAAATCGTAGTCGCCCATTTTGGTAGAACCCATTCCGTAAAAAAAGAATTGTCCGTACCACATCAGGCCGCTCAAAAGAGCGAGTAAGTAATTCCTTGTCAAAAATGGAGAACGTTGAGTAAAATCTGAAAACGATTTATTTCTGGCACTTAAAATCATGACATAAATAAAATTGGTGGTAAAACCGCCCGCCATCGCCAGTATGAAAATGGGCGTATTCACAAAAACGTCACTAGTCCCCGCCCTCAAAGCTTCCACCGAAATGGGGCCGCCATAATGAATAGCCAGCGCCATACACGCGCTCATAATACCTCCAAAAACAGCCGCGATGGTTCCTTTCATTGCCGAAAATTCCTTGACCGATTCCTTCTTTTCACTTTCGGTTAAAAGGCTCTCTTTCAAGGCTCCTGCATAACCGCAGCAGAAAATACCGACGAGGCAAACCAGCAATCCAAGCAGAATAATGTTACCGGATCTGCTAGAAACCAGCATATCCATTTTATCATCCAAAACCGCGGGCACCAATGTGCCGACAATAGCGCAAACTCCCAGTGAAATGGACTGGCCAAGTGACAGCCCCAGATAACGAAGCCCCAGACCGGACAAAAGACCTCCAAATCCCCACAAAGCGCCGAAAATGTAGGTCATATTGAGGCTGCTCCCGGGACTGTTTTTTAAAATCGCAAAGATATCCGGCGTAGTAAGCCAGCCGCCGATAATGGGCATGATCATCCAGGCGACAAAACCGAGCGTGATCCAATAGGTTTCCCACGCCCAGCCCTTCACTTTATTGTACGGAACATAGAAACTGGCGGATGAAAAGCCTCCGATTGCATGCAATACAATTCCTAATAGTTGCTCCATATTTACAAAAAAGTTAAGGCCGGGGTAGGTTATTTAAGGGTTTAGGAATACTTAGTTGGTCAAATAAAATTCGGTGGTAACATCGATGCTGAGTTTTGCCCCTGGCGAAAGCGTTTCGGGACAACCGCCAACGGCTTCAATCTCCATAAAATCGTTGGTATCGCTGTAAACACTGTATCGCACACCTTTACTGGCCGGCTTTACATCCGGCGGAGCGTCACTGATATCAATATACGATTGTCCGGTTTGCAGTGGGCCTGCATGGCGACGAACTGTTAGGCTGCGGCCCGGGTCCCTGAACTCGATCCATGGGACACGTTCATCCATGGCGATCTGGTAACGCTGCGAACCATCGGTTGCGGTGTGACAAAATCCGTCTTTCCACGTTCTCCGGGCATCACTGGACTCCTCGTACAGATCCCAGACAGCCGATTTGTCAGTACAAGGAAACACCACTTCACATCCTGCGGCGCAGTCAAACTGGCACAATGTCCAGGGCGTGACGAGGCATTCTTCATGGGTTAATGTCTTATTTCCGAGATAGGTTATGCTTTCACGGACTTTTGAAATCAACGATTTTTCACCAAACTCCACTTGGATCTTCCGTTGAAAAAACACCGGAATTCCGGTTCCAAGACGATTGATCAGATCGATTTCACAGCCGATGGAAACGGTGTTGTCACCGGCTTCCAGGACCTGGTAACGCGCCATTCGCAGTCCGGGCGACACCCGCCAGCTGCCCGTCGCATACTGGTAACCTAGTGTGGTACCTTCCGGCGCAGGCCATAACCCGTCGCCACCCGGATTTAAATAATCCTTCATGACGCTTTCGCCTGAAATCGCCGCCGGATTTACCCGGTTCAGTACCTCTCCATTCAGTATGGTGAATAGTCTACCCTCCATATCCAGCGCGACGATCACGCCATTGTCGGCACTGCCTACCAGATGTACGCGTTTTCCAGCCTTTTCAAAGCTTTCCAGCATTTCACTCGCCTTCATTAGTTACATGGTTCTAATCCAAATGAAAAACCTCCGATAGCATATCTTCCTGCGCTTTTGCAGCATTCCCTTCCTCGCAAATGAGCACCTCGGTCATGTATTTCCACCAGCGCTGGCAGACTTCCGTCTCAGCAATCCGGAGAAACAGTTCCTCGTCCGCCACTTCCAGATACCCAAAAAGAGAATGCGTAGCCTCGTGAAGGAAAATGCTGTAATTACTGACGCCGTGATCTTTCAGGGTTTGTTCCAGTTCCGGCCAGATCGGATTGTGCCTTTTCTGGTATTCCATGGACAAGCCCGGCTTGGCGGTGATCAAAAATGCTTTCCGGATCATTTTGTCGTGTTCAAAATTCTTTCCTGCTGAAATTCTTCTGCAAGCTTTCCGGCAGTAACGAAGCGTCCGCCGTTTTTCAACAACATTTCACACACAAGATCCAGCTGCTCCACGGCATAGGCACCGCAGTTTTCTACGATAAATGGAAGTGGCGTTACGCTGCATTCACCAAAATCCATCGCACCCTGCGGCATTTCATGAAACTCCCACGGATGCAGGTACAGGCAAACTACCGGACGATGCCCGGCAGCTTTTGTAAAATCGATAAACCCATCCGCTTTTTCCATAAAATGCGCCGCCGATTTCGTCCGGAATATCGGCCACTGATCGCGGTCGCGCCGGTAAGGATCGTTGCTTTCCATCGTCAGGTCGCAGAAGTTGGGGATTTCAAGAATTTGCATGGTACCCGATTTGGTCCAGTCCGTGTACGAAGGATAATAGGGTATAAATGGCTCACCAAAAAAATACAATGGAAAAGACGCATCCGAAATGTATCCAAGCTTTTCCAGCACATTTACGACAGTAGTACTACCCCAGAGCCGCGGGCACCGAAAACTGACCGGACGCTCGCCACACACCTGTTCAATGATATCCGTAGCAATCGTCAGTCTGCCCTCTACTTCCGAAGGCAGGATCGGCCAGTTGTTTGGCAATGGAAAAATAGGATCGCCCAGCGTTTCATGAAAAAGCCCGTGACAACCTGTTTCATGGCCGGCATCACGCACTCGATTTACCATTTCCGGGTTGTTTTCAGCGGCGTGGCCGGTCCAGTAAAATGTTGCCGGAATGTTGTGTTTTGCGAGAATGTCGAGTATCGGCAGCGTTCCGAATTGCACACCCTCGTAAAATGGTGTATAAGAACCAATGTCGGTTTCCATATCAAAACCCAGAACCACATCAAATGTCGTCATAGCACTCAAAGCCAGTTAATTACTTAATAAAAACGCATCCATTTTAGGACTTAAAGGGATGGCGCCTTCCTCGCCGATCTCGTAGCCGGTTTCAATCCGTACCCCGTGAAATTCGGGATGGCCGAAAAAGCTGACATCAATGCAGATCATCATCCCCGGAGCAAGTACATCATCACTTTGCGGCCCGAAAAACGGTGACTCCGCTTCATGCAGCCCAATGGTGTGTACGAATGGGCAAACCAGGTATTGTGACAAACCATGTTCCGTAAAATAAGCCCTCGCCGGCGCATCGATTTCCCTGCCGGTTTTGCCCGGAACGAGCTGCGCTTTTGTTAACCGGAATGCCTCTTTCAAATGATTGATACATGCCTGTTGACTTTCGGTGTAGCCTCCGCTAACCGGCAGCGAATCGCCCACAACGCCCGCATAACCCGCTACTTTGGGCGAAATGCCTACCATGACCATCTCTCCGTTTTCAAGGATTTTGGAACTGGCTGTCGGCACTACTCCGTCAGACCGTTTTCCACTCCCGACGATCGTACTGAACCCAAAACCACTTGCGCCCCGGCTGCGGACTGCATATTCCCCCGCGGCGGCAATCTGAATTTCCGAAACGCCTGGCTTCGTCGCCTCTTTCATGGCATCGTATGCGAAGTCGGCCAGTTGGAAAGCCGCCCGGATCTGTTCGCGTTCCCAGGGTGACTTGCTGAACCTGAGCTGCACATAATCGGAGGTGATATCCACCAATTCCACACCTGTAAACCCATCCACGATTTGCTTGTAACAATCGGCTGGCATCCGCCCCGCTCCAACCATACCCACGCGGCGAACGCTGCCTAATCCGGCATTGAGCTCCGCAAAAAGCTGCGAAAAATCGATGATGGTCGCATTGGGATATTCTTCATCCGGGACCATAAAAACCGGAAAATTCCGTGTTTCAGTGATCGCACTGTCCAGTTTCGCAAAAGGCTCGCTTTCCGGGCCTCCCAAAATCAGCGGCTCGCCGGAACGGGGAACCAGAACAGCTCCGCTTTCAAACTGCGGGCACCAGCCGGTAAGGTACCAGCCATTTCCGATGTTGAATTCGTCATAGTAAACCAGCGCCAGGTCCAGATCTTTGGCTGCAAGTAATTCGCGCACACGGCCAAGACGCGCCTGGCTTTCTTCTCTATTTAAATAAGGCATAATTGAAAAATGATTGGTAATGACTAAAAAACCTATTAATTGTTGGGCAGCAGTTTCCCCTGGCTGATCGTCGTCACCTGCACCCGCGGGTTTACATCCTTCGGCCCGTCGCAGCGGAATGTGATTGTATTCGTTCCTTTTTTGAGCAATGGCGTTTTACCCACCGGCTTTACCTCCTGGATGAACTCTCCTTTCGGCCCGTACAGCTTGCAATCCGTCGCCGAGCTGTATTCCAGGTACATGCCTGACTCCATCGTGACCGGAAACACAATTTTCTCCTTCCCGATCATGACTTCCGGGTTTGTAATTTTTGTAGAGACCAATGGAAGCGCTTTCACCGGACCGACGACGGTATTCACCGTTTTGCCGGCTGGAAGATTGTTATACCAAAGCTGCAGCTTGTCCACATTCGGGAAAGAAACCTCGTGGCGGTACGAATCGTAGACGTAGAAACTCGAACTGGAAACCAGCGCAGGCCAGATGTAATTACTGAATTCGGAAGATTCAATTTCCACGAGTTCAAAATACTTCCAGCCTTTGAAATCGATTTTTATAAAATGATCGCCTCGCGCCCCGTGCGAAATGTGGCGCGGGCTTTCCAGTCTCAGATTAAGCAATTGTCCATTTCCATCCCCTTTTACCCAAACGCCCAATCCCTGATTTTTGGAAAGATCCAGTATCGGCTCAAACGGATGTTCCATTTTGATCCACGAAGCAGCTCTCGGAGAAGTTCCGTTACTTGTGGCCGTAAAAAGTGCCGCATTTTGTCCGGAACCCGGTTTTTCCGAGGAAACTTTCAAACCGCCCGAAATACCTTTCGCAGTTTCTTTCTCAGAGAAATCACTTAGTCTGGAGAAGTCTGTTAACGTTACATTTGCTTCGTCGTCAAATGATTTTACCGACATCAGCGGCTCAATGCGCAGCTTAACCGGCTGTGGATCAAATGCATTATCAATTACCCATGTTGCGGACGCTCCCGTCACTTTGTGCTTTTGATAAGATACCGGGCGGAAATTCCAGGTGCTGTCGTTCGATTGTACTAATGTAAAATCCTTGCCGGTTTGCCGCAGCTGACTCCGTATGTTTTCACCGAAATACTTTTTTTGTCTCAAATCCTCATATTGCCGGATGATCGCATTCAGTCTTTTCAATGCAGGCGTTGCGTCCAGTGATTTTTGGTCGAAACCGCCCAGCATCGCCAGTCCCGCATTATTCCCGATCATTTTGGCGCCCAGGTATTCAATGTCATCCGCAAATGTGGGCTCAACCTGCGGCGGGTTCCAGGTCTGGTGCTGCCACCAGCCTAGCTGCAGCGGAAGCAGCAGTCCGCCATTTTCGGCTTTGGCAAGCTTGTCGATCAGCGGAGAATGCCCCCTCCAGAGCCCATGCTCGTATTCGTCGGATTTAATGGAAGCCGTGTGAATGTCGATAAAACGTTTGTAACCCCGTGTCGGGCGGTCCCATGCCTGCCACCGCGAGCGGTAATGCCACCAGTGATGGATCATGGAACTCATTTCCATTCCCACCGGACGTTTCAGATGACGCGCCACTTCAAACACGAATTTTCCTCCATAATACCAGAAATTCTCCGGGCCGGCCAGGATGTCGCTGCCGTCGATCGCATCGAAGTAAATACCGTCAAAACCGGCCTGTTCCACAATTTCTGCGGTACGTTTTGCTATTTCCGAAAACAGTGGCGTTTCCGGCCCGGGCACAAACCGGCCGAACATTTCCCTGAGATGGTAGGCACTTTCTCCCGCATTATGCGCCGATTTTTTTGTCCCATTTGCCGCTCTTTTACAACCTGTTAACTTAAATGGGGCCGTTTTGGTGACACCACTGAACTCGATCAGCTCGTCTCCGATCCGTACCGTGCGGCTGTTGCGGACAAAAAAGCCGGTTGTGAGCGAGATATTGGCGGTAGATTCCTTTACTACGATTTCGGTGTCGTTTTCACCTAATGGTTTTTCAAGGGTAAACGCATTAAAATAGCCAAGATCCTTGCTTGGAACGGGCGTTACATACCTGGAATCTTTGTCGATAAAGAAAGCATACGTATGAAATATCGCCGATATGCCGGCATCGTGAAGACGCTTGTTAATGCGTTTGAAATTCTCCCAGCCTTCCGGCCATTTCTTTTGGTCGAGATCAAAATCACCAAACCTGAAAAACCCTGAACCGCCATGACTGTCAATCTGCTTGAAACCAAGGTTATTACACATCGTAATCCATTCATCCACAGTCTCCTCTGTGAGCGTACCGAAGTTCATGAGGTAAGACCCATATCCTTCCTTTGAAAGCTGTGCCCAGGCTCCCCCGGCAGTGGAATGCGGGATGTCTTTCGCCTGGCTCATAACATCCCGGATGACCGGAAGTATGTCTTTTTGCGGCACGCCCAGCATGGTCACCTCCGATTTTTCAAGACCAAAACGCTCGTAACATGTTGCTTTTAAATGCGTTTGCAACGCGGGCAGCTGGAAAACATGCGTTTGTAAATTCATGGAAAGTACACACGCCGCGAAGGGCTCATACGACAATCCTTCGGTTTTGAGAGGAACATTCACAAACGTAAATGACTCCACTTTTCCATTTAATGCCAGTACTTTCAGGTTAATCCGATCCGGCGAGGTTGTTACCTGAATCTCAGCTGTGACACTGCTCAACCCAAATGCATATTGCAGCACACCGTTCTTCAAAACGGCCGATGTTACCGCATACTCTTTTCCATCAACAGTGACCGACGCGCTGAATGAAGGAATCTTATCATTCAGATAATTAATGCCACTTTTTTTATCCGTGAAATAAAGATTTTTCCCTTGCTGGCTGATGCCATATTTAAAGCCCATGGTTTCAATCACTAGATCTGCTGCAGTCGTGAAACCTGTGTTGCAAATGATGGCCACGGCTATGCAAATGGCTCTCTTTAAACAAAGTAGGGTCATATTCATATATTTAGATCTTTAAGAAAAATTGAGCGCACAGGGCCGCCGGGCGGTCGAAGTGCGGCCCCCATCAATATCCCAGGTTCTGTTCGAGCTGGTTGTTGAGCTGCAACTCCCTGAACGGTATCGGATATACTAACCTGCTTTCGGTTACTTCGAAGGCATTTGCAGGGACAAATGTATACAGGCGTTTCATTTCATTTCCTTTTGCCGTGAGCACCGGGATCGCCTTGCCGGTTCTGATCAGATCCGTGTACCGGTGATTTTCAAATGCAAGCTCGTGACGCGTTTCATTGGCCACATTTTCAGCAGTTGCGGTGGTGAGCGCAGGCAATCCGGCCCTGGCACGTACTGCATTGATGTACGGCAATGCACTGGCGGCTTTTCCCTGCTGGACCAGGCATTCCGCCAGCAGCAACATCGCACCGGCATATCTGAAAACCGGCCAGTTGTCATTCGTATTAAACTCGCGTTGGTAAGGTGGGTTCAGGAATTTTTTGATAAAATAGCGATACGTTTTTCCGGCCTGTGGCGTATATCCCACCACGTTTTTCTCAACCTCATAGGTGAAATTATCTCCGGTTTGCGTCCCCTGGATCACCGAAATGGATGCCGGCAGCCTTTTGTCGCCCGTCTCGTACGATTTGACGAGTTCTTCCGTGGGAACATTCCAGCCTCCGCGCGAAAGGGTACTCACGGGCAGACCCACAAGCAAGGATGCATTGGTTGTTTTAGGCAAAAATGTGTAGATAAAATCGCTCTGCTGGCCCGTGTTACCTTCCTGAAACTGAATCTCAAAGATCGACTCGCTGCTGTTTTTATTGGTCGGATTGAAAACCGAAGCATAATCCGTCAGCAACTGATATTTCATTTTTGTAATGTCGAGCAGTTCTGCCTCCGCTTTTGCATATTCCTTCTCAGGTTTCGACATGTATGCGTAGGCGAGCAGCATTTTCGCCGCACCTTTTGTAGCCCTTCCCGACTGAGGAAAAACGGTTGCCTCGGCCAGTTTAGGCATTGCTGCATTCAGGTCGGTCACGATCTGATCATATACCTGCTGAACGGAAGATCTTGCCAGAAACGCATCATCTACCGAAACCACATCTTTCAGGTGCAGCGGCACACCGCCGTAATGCTGTACCAGATCGAAGTAGTAAAAAGCACGCAGAAACAAGGCTTCCCCTAAAATCCGGTTCTTGGCCGGTTCCGGAACACCAGCCGCGCCGATCCGGTCGACGATGGCGTTCACCCGGGCAATTCCTGTGTAATTGTTGCGATAACGTCCATTGGTAACCGTAGTTTGCGGATTATCGCGGAACATGATAATGTCCTCCACCCAGTTTGCGGGACCTCTGTCGGCGGCATAGTAAGTAAAAAAAGTATTATCCGAGCGCATTTCGTCCATGTAGGCACCGGCGGCAACCATGCCGCGCAGGGTTTCATAGGCGCCCACCAGCGCCTGGTCAAACTGGGCCTCTGTTTTGAAATACGTGGCGGAACTGAGATTGGTCGGCGGGGCGAGATCCAGGAATTCTTCTTTACAGGAACTCAGAACTGCGGCGCCAATGATGAGTATGGTTAAAATATTTTTCATTAGTAATGTCTTTTATTGGTCAGAATCGTACCACTGGAATTACTTGTTTACAAAAATCAAAAGGACACATTCACCCCGGCCGTGAGCACTCTGGGCACCGGATAAGATGCCTGGTCCACGCCTTCCCGTAACCCGCCCAGTCCTGAATCGCTCACTTCCGGGTTCATTCCCGGATACTTTGTGAGGATAAATGCGTTTTGGGTCGTCACGTAGATCCTTGCCTTTTTGATGTACTTGCTTTGCAGCGGCAGGTTGTAGGCCAGTGTAATGTTTTTGACGGAAAGATAGGAGCCATTCCAGATCCAGCGGCTGTTGTTGAACCGGTGCAAAGGATCAGAATTCGTCCGCGGAATGTTTCCTTTTCCCGGATTTGCTTCCGACCGCCATCTCTCCGCCACTTCTTTTCTTACATTAAAAACACCGTCGATATTTTCAGTCCACTGGTAACTCACATCCATAATGTCGCCGCCGACCGAACCAGCCATTTGTATCCCCAGATCGAAGTTTTTGTAGGTAAACTGATTTGAAAAACCAAACAGGAACTTGGGGATCGGATTACCGATGAAGGTTTTGTCATACACATCGATCTTGCCATCAGCCTTACCATCCGGGCCGCTCACATCCCTGATCCTCACCGAGCCGACTTTGGAATTAACGCTTTTTGCGCCCTGGTCAAACTCCGCCTGGTTCATAAAAACGCCATCATAAATGTATCCGTAGAACTGCCCCATCGGATGTCCGACCTCCGTTCTTACATAATCGATGTTTTCCTGATAACCGCCTATTGGTGTGTTGTTTACGCCCAGCTTCATTACCTCATTCCGGTTCACGGTTACATTCAGATTACTGTTCCAGCGGAAAGCCCCGACCAGATTTTTCGTTTCCAAACCGAATTCATGTCCCCAGAATTTGAACTCGCCCACATTGGAGGTCACCGACGAATAACCCGATGCCCAGGGAATGTCGATGTTGTAAAGCAGCCCGTCCGTATTCTTTTTGTAATAATCATAAACGAAGAACACACGATCATTGAAAAGGCCCAGGTCAAAGCCGATATCCAGCTGGCGCGTCCGCTCCCAGCCCAGGTCCTGATTGGCCAGCCCCGACAGGCTGCCTCCCGCCACTACCTGATTCCCAAACACATAACTCGACCGGCCAATGGAGGGAATAAAGGTATAGTTCCCGATGTTGTTGTTGCCGACAACCCCGTAGCTTCCACGGATTTTCAGATAGCTCAGTTTTGAAGCAGTAGCTAGGAAATCCTCGTCGGAAACGATCCAGCCTGCGGAAACAGAAGGAAATGAACCCCATTTATTATTTGACCCGAACCGGGAAGACCCATCCCTGCGCATGGCGGCCGAAAGCAGGTATTTGCCTTTATAATTGTAGTTCAATCGTCCGAGCATGGAAAGGATAGACCACTCCCCCGCTCCGGCAGTCCCGATCCGCGTGGTAGCCACATTGATCCAGTCGATGGCGTCGTCCGGAAAATCCGTCGCATTGATATTACTGAACTCGGAAGTGAATTTTTGTGAATTGTAACCCACAAGCACGTCAAAATTATGGTCCTTAATCGATTTCGAGTAGGTTAATGTGTTCTCAACCAGCCAGGAAAGGTAATTATCGGTGTTGTAAGAACCGGTTGCCAGCACCGGCGGAGCAACGAACATCCCGCCGCCAGCTGTTGAAGGCCTGAAACTCCGCAACGAAGAATTGCCCAGGTCGGTGTTGAGGGAAATGCGGTATTTCAGGTCTTTGAGAATGGACCATTCGCCGTAGACGTTCCCGATTGCGGTCGTTCTTTTTTGCGGCGCTTTTTGCTCGGTAAGTACGCGGTACCAGTTCGGATTGGGAAACATGCCCGGTGCAGACATGGAAACCGGCAGCGTACCATCCGGGTTTTTATAGTTCAGGCTCGGGTCCATCAGGTAGGCGCCGGAGATGATGTTCCAGTATCCGTCCGTTGTAAAATTCTGGCTCAGCTGATGCGTTACGGCCACATTGATCCCGAATGTGAGCTTATCGGAAGCTTCGTAAATGTTGTTGGAACGCAATGTAAACCGGTTCGCATAGGTGTTGAGCATGACGCCATCCTGCTTGTTGTAATTCAGGTTTACGGTTGATTTGAGCCGCTGCGTACCGGAAGAAAGCGACAGATTGTAGTTTTGCGTGGGTGCGTCCCGCAGCAGAACGTCGAACCAGTTGGTACCATCGTTCGGGCCGTATTTTTCAGGATTCTGATATTCTACCGGCACGCCGCCGGTGTAGCCGCTGTAAATGGCTTCGTCTTCATACCACTCCTTTTTAAACTGGGCAAATTCACGTGCATTCATCAGCTCCGGCCGGCCGCGTTTTGGCACCACCTGAACGCCAATGTATGAACTGAAATCAATCCTTGTTTTTCCATCTTTGGCCGATTTGGTGGTGATCAGAATCACGCCGTTTGCTGCCCGCGACCCATACAAGGAAGACGCCGACGCATCTTTCAAAACCGTAAAGGATTCGATCTCTTCCGGGCTGATCCGCTCAATGCCGCCCACAATGGGAAACCCGTCCACCACGTAAAGCGGCGTGTTTCCCGCGCTGATGGACGCCTGGCCCCGGATCCGGAACGACATTCCCGCTCCGGGCGTACCCGTGCTCTGGTAAACCTGAACGCCCGCAAACTGCCCCTGCAATTTCTGCCCGATCTGCGCGACCGGCATATCCGCAACGGTTTCGGCTTTCAGCGTGCTGACCGCGCCGGTTACTTCACGTTTTTTCTGCGTTCCATAACTCACCACAACCACCTCATTCAGCGCACGCACGTCCGCTTTCAGCGATACATTCAAGGTTGCGCCGCCCACCGGTAACTCCACACTTTCATATCCTACAAAACTAAAAATCAATTCTTTGGAATCGTCGGGAATGGAAATGCGGTACACGCCGTTCGCGTCGGAAGTGGTGCCGGTCGTCGTGCCTTTCAGGATTACATTCACACCCGGCAGTCCGGCCCCGGTTTCCGCATCAATGATCGTTCCGGTAATAAATTTGTCGAAACTGCGCTGCGCGGGAATTTTACCCGGAGTTTCTGCACTGTTGATCGGCCCCTGCGGATTTTTCGTTTCGGCGGGAGCCAGTTGTTCGAGCTGGTTCAGCTCCTGATTTTTCAGCTTCGTTTCGGGATCTCCTTTTTTGGTAATGATGTAGCCGCCATTCTTTCCTTTTTTGTAGGTCAGACCCAGCGGTACGAGCAGCTTGTGCAGGCTGCGCTCGAAATTATTGTCCCTGACAATCCGGTCAGACTGCACCGAATAGCCTTCCACCATCGAATCGACGAACAGAATATCAACTTTATACAGATTTTTGAATTCCAGCAGAACATCTTTCAGCTGCCGGATCGTCGGTTGTGTGTCCGTTTTGTTGTTCGCAGGCTTTTGCTTGATCGAACTTGCAAGCAACTGGGCGGTCCCGGATTGTATACTACTCCCGAAGGCGACCAGCAGCAGGAGCACTCGTAATTTTGTTTTCATAAATAATGATTTGTTAAGATTAAAACATCTCTCATTGCTTTATTCCTCCTCAAATGGTGTTTAACAGATAGTCCGGACTACCGCTAAACTGTGGCTTTCAAAGTTTTACACCGGCCGATATAAATCTTCAAATGCACCCGGAATGAGGCTTATTTTAGTTTCTTATTGAGGATAACGATTTTGTTCTTACCCTTTTTTTCATAGATAAAATCCGATGGCTCACTAAGAATGTCCAGCAGCTCCTCGGCGTCCATTGCCGTAAATGAGCCCGATATGGTCAGGTCTGATAATGCCTGGTCCTGGATGATGATTTTAGTCCCGAAATGTTCCTGAAGCTGAATGCCTATTTCGCTCAACGAGGTATTTTCAAATATAAACCGATGGAATTTCCAGGCGGAGAAATTGGCGGGCTGCGCGGTCTTTCGCACATTGGCCGCGCCATTCCCATCCACCGTTACCAGGTCGCCCGGTTTCATGGTCAAAATTTTATCCGCATTTCCTTCCAGATAGTTCAGCTGAACTTTTCCTTTGTTCAAGACAACCTGCGTACCTCTCGGTCTGGCGTATACGTTGAACTCGGTGCCCAGTACTTCGATATTGACATGCTTGTCGGTGAGTACAATAAAACGCTGGTGGTTTTGGGTGTGGATTACGTTAAAACTCGCTTCCCCACTCAGCCGCACCTCCCGTTTTTCATCGCCAAAACCGAATCTCGGGACGAAAAGCCGCGAATTGGCATTGAGCACCACCTTGCTCCCGTCCGGGAGATCCACTTTTCTGACCTCGCCATAAGCAGTCGCATAATTCTGGTACAAGATCTCATCCCTCAGCAGCCAGCCCACAAAACAGGCCAATACTAAAATCACCGAGGCGGCGATCAACTTTACGTAACCGGACAGCAGTCCAACAGGCGTTTCGTCATCCTGCAAACTGTCAAGCCTAAGATTGTCTTCACCCGCATGACTATTTTTCCATTCCAAATACCGTTCATAACCCGCCTTTACATCCACCGGATATTGCTGGTTGATTCTTTCGTACTCGTAAAGCCATTCAAAAAACTGCTCACGGTTCTCCTTATGCTTCGCCCATTCTTCGATCAATTGCTTCTGAAGAGCGGTTGTATTTCCTTTCAGGTAGCTGAAAACGATCTCCCGGGTAATATCTGGTTCCATTTGTTCCAAGATTTAGTATGTGAATGTTGCTATTGGCAAAAACCGATCAATAGAAGAAACCACTTCCCTTTCAACTCTTTCCTGATCTGCTGGATAGCCTTAGTCATTTGCTCCTTCACAGTTTTGATAGATATTTCCAGGTCGTTTGCGATTTCCTGGTATTTTTTTCCTTCGACCCGGTGCATGATGTAAATTTTCCGGCGTTTGAGCGGCAGGGCATTCACGGCCTTTTCCACATCCTGATAGGTTTCTTCATACTGCGTGAGCCCATCGGGCTGCTGGTCTTCCCGGATGGGTACGAGCTCCGCAAATTCCAGAGAAGTACTTCTCCTCATTTCCGTTTGCACATAATTAAAAGCACTGTTTCTGACACAGGTAAACAGATAGGCACGGAATGAGCTGTCGATTTTTAAATACAGCCTTTGCGCGAAAAACTTAAAAAAAACATCTGCGACAATATCCTCGGCAATTTCTTTGGAAGACACATAACGGACCGCATGACTGCAAAGCGGGGCGTAGTACCATTTGTAAAGAGCCTCGGCCCCGGCAGATGAATCTTTTTCAAAGGCGCGTTTCAGCAGCATTTCAGAATCTATGACCTTTACGGCGTCCTTTTCATGAATGGGTCCGGGCAACAACCGTCGCTGCTTCCCTGCCGGATCCATAAACTGTTCTTCTTTTTCCATCTCTGTCTCGGGTCTAGATGATGCATGCTGCCTTTAATTAAAGACAATCTGGGTTGAAAAAAGTCCTATCCGGATTTCATACTTTTTTCGATTATTTTCTTTTTAGCCAATTAATATTTGGAAATTTTCTAATATGTCAGATTGATAGCTGCCGTTGCTGCATTTTAACCTTATGTCTAAATCACCATTCAATACAAAAGATAAAGCCGCCTCATTTACATTGAGACGGCTTCATCACAGGCTATACCCCACAGATCCTGCATTTACGCTGCAACCACGGCCGGCACATCTGCCTGCGGCGCTTTTTCGCTTTTGAAAAAGAGGACAAAAAGAACAAGTACCAGCACAGCTATACCGGCCGGAACCATCCAGATCGCAGACCAGTTTTTCACACCTTCAACCGTGTAAATATCCGCCACCACTCCCGCAATCCAGGAGCCGATTCCCATGCCCAATCCATAGGTAGCGATTGAAAAAAGGCCTTGCGCAGAAGATCTGATCCGGACATCGGCTTTATTATCGGTATAAATGTGGCCGGTAATGAAGATGAAGTCGTACGAAATTCCATGCAACGCGATAGCCAGATATAACATCCACTCACTGGTTTGCGCATCCCCGAATCCAAATCCGATGAAACGCAGGATCCAGGCGACCAGGCCGGCGATGAGCATCCATTTCACACCAAACCGCTGGAAAGCAAATGGGATCAGCAGGATGAATACTACCTCGGACACCTGGCCCAGAGACATCTTATTTTCGACATTCAGCATACCCGAATCATTCAGCGAAGGGTTGGCGAGGGCATAGTAAAAAGACAGCGGAATACAGATCAGCATCGATGAAATGAAGAATATCGTAAACGACCGGTCTTTGAAAAGCCGGAATGCATCCAGTCCCAGGATCGACGTGAAGGATTTGCTGGTTGACGGCTTTGGCGGGGTATCCGGCAGAAAAAAAGCGAAGATTCCATAGAAAAAAGAGACATACATGGCGATCTCGAAAATCGCCACCTTATCTCCCAATGCATAATATCCGATGATGTTGGTTACAATAATCCAGGCCACGGTGCCTATGACGCGGATCGAAGAAAATTCCTTTTCCGAGCTCGTCATGTGCTGCATGGAAATGGAGCTTGCCAGAACGAGCGTTGGCGCAAAAGTGAGGCAATACATCAGGATCACCCAGAAAAACGTTCCGGGATCTTCTGTCCGGCAGATCAGCCAGAGGAAAAACGCGCCGAGCAGATTGAGTACACCCAATACTTTCTGCGCTGAAAAATAGCGGTCGGCGATCATACCCATGAAGAACGGCGATACGATCATTCCGATCGAAAACGTGGCATATGCATTACCCACCTGCACGCCGGAAGCGCCAAGTTGTGTGAACATATACTTACTCATCTGACCATACCAGGCCCCCCAGACAAAAAACTGAAGGAACATCATCGTCATTAACATGATTCGTGTTGATAGTTTCATTTGATTAAAGGTTTAGGATACTTATAAAGGTTTAGGATAATTATTGATAAACGGGTGCATTTTGATTTGACGCCCGGCTGCTTTTCCATTCTTTCTTTTTCCAGCCCCAGGTTGCGTAAAAGAACAGGTACGAATAACATGGAATCAGCACGAGCACAGCCGTTTGGGGCGAGTCGGGGTTCCAGTCTATGATGCTTCCGAACAGTAATGGAAATATCCCGCCCCCGATCACCGACATCAGCAGCAGGGCCGAGCCCATTTTAGTAAACTTGCTGAGGTTGCGGATCGCGAGCCCCCAAATTACTCCCCAGAGCAATGCAGCGCCGAAACCGGTGCAGATCAGACAGTAAATCGAGACCATACCCGTTGTAAAATAGGCAGCCATAATCAGGATAAAACCAGAGATCGCGCAGTATTTCAGTGCCGCCTGCTGCGAAAGCCATTTAGGAATAAGAACAGTACTCGCCACATAGCCGACCAGCATCGCATACAGGGTATACTCCGCGAAATGCCTCGATTCCTGCAAAGGAATGCCGAGGTTCCGGCTGTATAAAATGATCCCGTCGATAGGGATCACCTCACAGCCGCCGGCCATAAACAACGCAATCACGCCGAGCACGAGGTAGGGATACTGGAATACCGATGTTTTGCTTCCCTCCGGTTTTTCACTCCCCAGCGGTTCGCTTTCGCTTTCTTCTACTTCGGGTAACTTGGAGAAAAATACCATTACCGCCAGCAAAGCAAGTATTGCGGTAATGACCAGGTACGGATCGACTACTTTTAATACATACTCATCCAGAATAGCCGCTTTTTCTTCTATGCTGGCAGTTGAAATACTGGCGACGATTGAATCTGCATTTAACAAAAAAATGGCCCCCAGGATACGCTGACTTAATATTCCGGCCGTTTTGTTGGCAATACCCATAAACCCGATCCGCTGTGCGGTACTCTCTGCGGGACCAATAATGGCGACATACGGATTAGCGGCAGTCTGCAGAAGCGCCAGTCCCGTGCCGGTAACAAACAAGCCCCCGAGGAAAAGCAGGTAGGTCCTGGAAAACGCGGCCGGAACGAACATGACGGTACCAAGTGCCATAACCAGCAAGCCAATCACCATTCCTTTTTTGTAACCGGTATGTTTCAGGATCCAGGCGGAAGGTATCGCCATGAAAAAGTAGGCGATGTAAGAAGCAAATGCAACGAGCAGCGACTGGAAATTGGTGAGTTCCAGACAGATCTGAAAGTACGGGATCAGGATGCCATTGACCCACGTAATAAAGCCAAAAACAAAAAACAGGATCGCAATAATGACAAGCGGATAAATATAGGATTTCACCTTGGCCATATTCTGAGTGGGTTAACTGGGCATCATTTAAACAAAGCATTAAAACACCAAATATCCCGGCCGCAACAAAACATTGCGCCGGGATACTTCACCTCTCACATTTCACATTTCACCTCTCACATTTCACCTCTCACTTTTCACACTCTCACTTTTCACCTCTCACTTTTCACCTCTCACTTTTCACACTCTCACTTTTCACACTCTAATTTTTATCCCACCACAACGCCGTACTGGCTTTATCTGGTCCATTAAGCAACTTCACAGCGTCCGTAACAGCGACTTTATTGTTTGCTTTTTCCGAATCGATGAACGGGAACCTTCTGATGAATGCCGTATTCGGTACGTCCGGATTTACTGAATTCACGACATGGTAAAGTTTTGGGAAAAGAGACCTTCTGAACTCCGCCCACGCCTCGCAACCATCCGGATACAATGCCAGCCATTTCTGTGTACCGATCTGCTCGCGCTGAATCGCAGGGGTCGCGCCCCATTTGACAGGAATATTGCTCACCGCCGGAGAATTCTGCGAATCGCCGGGGGCGATCGGAGGCGTAGTACCGTTGATATACGTTTCGACAACTGCGCCGCTGAATCCCCAGGTAGCCATGGATTGACGGATTCCTTCTTCGTAAAAACTCTGCGCAGTACCGGTTCCCATGTTCCAGCCATTGAGCGCGCCTTCTGCTTTCAGGAAATGCGCCTCGGCCGCGTGCATGATGTCTGCTTTTACGGCGAGCAGGTTTTCCCAGCCCGATCCTGTGCCTGTGTTACGTACCCATCTCGCACCGATGTTCGAATTGTTGTCATTGGTGTTCAAAGGCTCGATCAGCTGTGCAGGACTCAATCCGTTACGCACACCTTCGTAGGTTTTGGTATTGAATGCCGGCTGGAAGAATTGTGCCATACGCGGGTCATTATAACCTTTCAAAATGGATTCCATGGTTGCACTCATGCGGAATTCACCCCATGCTGCAATCCGTGAAAGACCATTGGCATCGGCGCTGCTCACAGCCGTCCGCACCATCATGGCGTCGTCCGTTGCTGTTGTCAGCACTCCCGCCGCCACAGCTGCTTCCGCTTCTTTTTTCGCGCGTGCAGGGTCCACTTTCGAAATACGTAATGCAAGGCGCAAACGCAGCGTGTTCGCAAATTTGATCCATTTGTTCACATCCCCGGCATACATAATGTCAGATCCACCGAATGGTTTTTCAGCCGTTTTGGACTTCAATATGGCTACGGCAGCATCCAGTCTTTTGAAAAAATCATCATAAATCACATCCTGAGCGTCGTATTTCACACTTTGCGCAGGTACGCCAGCGTCGAAATAAGGGATTGGCCCGTAATAATCGGTCACGCGGTGAAATGAGAACACCCACCAGATGCTCGCCAGCGAATATTCCGCACTGTTCGGATCGTAGCTTTCAAACAACGTTTTCAGCTGCGGCACCACCTGGATGTAAATCGGGTTCCAGTGTGAGTTGATCCACGACATGTTTGTAAAATACCTGTCTGACTGGAAGTTGGCAGTAGTGGTTGCAAAATACTGCGCATACAAATCCGCAAAAAGGTTGGTGGCAGTCTGGTAAGAAGGATGGTATGAACCCTGGGACAATGCATGCGAAAACAATTTCGGATATTCTGCCGGGGTCAGTACAACAAGGGCGGTCTTACTCTTGTTCATGGTGTCGAAGTCGTCGGTACAGGCGGCGCCGAAAAAGCCAGCGAGCCCGATGGAACCAACACTCAAGATCTTTCTTAATTTCTGATTTATATTTCGTTTCATGATATGTCAATATTTAAAAAATACACTGGTTCCTGGACATCAATTAAAAGCTGAGTTTTAGGTTCAACCCGATTGTTCTCGACGATGGCAGGTTCCCGTAGTCAAGACCCTGGAAGTTACCTGCACCCAGGTTCATATCCGGATCGAACGGCAGCTTGCGTTTCGCCAGACCGGGAATATCCATTTTGGCATTGCCTCTGTAAATGAAGAACAGGTTACGCGCAGTGAACGATAGCCGCGCATTTTTCAGGAAAGAGTTTGGAGAGAAAGGAATGTTGTAACCCAATGTAAGCTCGCGCAAACGGAAGTTGGTCGCCGAATACGTAAAGAACTCGCCCCATGAATAACGTCCCTGTGAAACGGTTTGCCAGAATTGTTCCGCAGTGATCGCCTTTGTGTTGGGAGCACCTTCGGCCGTTACCGCAGGAAGTACCCATCCGCCTTCACGATGCGCCTCGGTATAGTCAGAGTTACCGTCGAATGCGAGGTTAGCTTCTGTTCCCGAAGTTACAATTCCGCCTATACGTCCGTCCACAAGGAAGGAGAACACGAAGTTTTTGTAGTTGAAACTGTTGTTCCAGCCCAACGTGAATTTTGGGTTATAGTTTCCGATGGTGGCAATTGGCCCCACAGCCGGTACGCCCGCCGCAGTCACTACATACCTGCCCTGCGAGTCTCTCAGCCAGGTATTAGCTTCCATATCCCCAAAAGAACCTCCCTCGGCAACAATCGGCGATGCAGATCTGATACCGCTTCCCAAACTCACCTTTTTGATACTTTCGTTCAGGTAAACCACTTTGTTCACGTTACGGGCAAAATTCACGCTCGTCTCCCAGGAAACCCTGCCACCTTTCAATGGCTTGCCGGAAGCAACGATCTCGATACCCGTGTTGTTGATTTTCCCTGCATTGATCACCTGGGTGTTGAATCCGGATGGAGATGCCAGCGGCAGCGACAGGATCTGGTTGATCGTATTACTGTTATAATAAGTCACATCCAGTCCGATGCGTCCATTGAAAGCCCGGAAATCCACACCGAATTCAGTGGCGGAAGAAATTTCAGGTTTCAGATTTGCATTAGGCAAAGTGGTGTTTCTGGCAATGTAGCCGGTAGTGCCACCTGCTGTAAAGGTATAGAACGGATCGAGCTGGTATGGGCTCGTATCGTTACCCACCTGCGCCCACGATCCGCGTACTTTGGCAAAGCTGATCCAGGATGGCATCCGCAAGGCTTCGGACAGAATGAAATTACCCCCAAAAGAAAAGTACGTGTAAGAATAAGGGTTCGGAAGCGTGGAAGACCAGTCGTTACGAATGGAAGCGTCCACGGTAAGGTAATCCTTGAATGAAAAAGATGCCGCCCCGAACACATACTGCAGTTCTTTTTCCGAGAATGTCGAAACGCGGGTAAGGTTTGTAGCGAACGACAAGTCGAACTTGTTCACCACGGAAAGTCCGGTTGCCGTTCCCCCTACTTCTGAATATTTATTGTAGGTCGAACCGGCCCCAAAGTTGTAGGTTAGTCCGAAGTTGCCGCCGATTTTATGGTTACCGGAAAAAATCAGGTCCATATTCCGTTCCAGCGTTTTACCATCGAAATTCTCGTAGTTACCTCCGGCCGCTGCATATAAAAGCGTATTGTTTGCATAACCACGCTCATACTCATCTACATACGTGTCGTAGCTCACGCGTCCCTGCACGTTCAGCCAGCTTGCCAGCTCATATTTCGCCGATCCGAGGATAATGGAACGGTCTCTTTTTTCAGTACCAAAAGTTCGGTTGAGCGTCCAGTAAGGGTTCATATAAATCCCCGAGCTGGTCCAGTATCTCGGTGTTCCGTTTTCTGTTTCGAAGTTTTTATAATCATCCAGGTTCACACTTCTGGGTGTTTTGAGCAGGTTCATGATCGGACCGCTGTTCTCACCTGAGTAGGGTTTGTTCTTAATATCCTGATTGATGTAAGTTACCTTGCCATCGACACTCAGTTTTTTGGTCAGGTTTGCACTGATCCGCAGGTTCAAAGTATGTCTCTGCAGATCATTGTTCGGGATCAGGCCCTGGTTTTTATTGTGGGTATAAGACATGTACGTCTGGATATTTTCGCTACCACCCGACAAACCAATGGAATTGTTGGTTGAAACCCCGTTCCTGTAGAAGTTTTTAATGTTATCCGGATAGGTTGTAGCCGCGGCACCCCAGCTTCCCGATGCATTTTCACTTGACTTGCCGCCGGCTCCCTGCCCGTATTTATTCTGAAAACTTGGCAAAAGCAAAGGTGATTCAATTGAAATCCCTGAATTGATGTCCGTGGAGATCTTACCTGCCTTGCCTTTTTTGGTCGTGATCATAATGACCCCGTTCGCAGCCCGGCTACCATACAATGCCGATGCCGCAGGTCCTTTCAGTACGTTCATGGATTCGATATCGTCCGGGTTGATGTTGGCGGCACCGTCACTGCGGTTCACTCCTCCGAAATCCGAGTTTACCTGACTTCTGATGGAGTTATCGATGGGGACACCGTCTACTACGAACAATGCATTGTTGTTCCCGCCGATCGAACGGTTACCTCTCAACGTCACCCGTGTGGCAGATCCCGGACCGGACGAACCTTGGGTTACCACGATACCGGCTACTTTACCGGAAAGCGTGTTTACGAAGTTCGCGTCCCGCACATCAGCCAGTTGTTTTCCCGAAAGTTGCTGGGTCGCATACGTCAGCGTTTTGGCGCTTCTTTCAATACCGAGGGCCGTTACTACCACTTCTCCAAGCTGGGTAGCATCTTCGCGAAGAGTCACATTTACCACGGATCTGCCGCTCACGGCCACGTCCATGGAAGCGTACCCGATAAACGAAAACACAAGTGTTTCAGAGCCGGTCGGCACAGAAATGGAATATCCGCCGCCCGTGTCGGTGGAGGTTCCCTTGGTCGATCCTTTAATGAGCACGTTTACGCCAGGCAAACCTACCCCCTTATCATCCACCACTTTCCCCGTAACATTTAATTCCTGCGCCACTGTTTCCGAAGCAAAACCAGCTCCCAGCAACATCAAAACCACCAAGATCTTAAATCTTTGACGCGAGCTGCCCTGCATGTGAGCCGCGGGCCCCCAGGTCGAAAAAGTGCAATTCATCCATTTTAATGGAACTGGTAAAGAATTTCCGTACATAAGAACACTGTGGTTAAATAAAACAATACATTATTTTGAGAAAATCAATTATCTCAATATTAAAACTTATAACGGTCACAATCTGATACTATCTTACTCAATCCTACTACTATCTTTCAAAATCAAACATCGGCAAGTCACCGAATGGTACCGACGTCGAACAACGTAAAATTATTAGGACGCAAATGTCATATACAGCCGATTTAAATTCTACTAAAAGTATTAAATGCAATATTTTAATTTGATATATGTGGATTTGGCAAATGGAAGAGATATTGGAGAAAACACTGTTTTTGATGAATTTTCAGGGGGTTGTGGAATGGGAGATGTGAAATGGGAGATGTGATTGGAAACTGGCGTAATGGAATATTGCAATTTATTGGAGATTTTAAGACTTGGGGTATATATAAAAAAAGGAGGCTGTCTCAAAAGAGGCAGTCTTTTTTTGCATTTTAGCGGTTGTATAACTTTTCCGAATTGTTTAACTTTAGGTATAAGCAAATCAAAGAAAAATGGGCCGCAGACAACCTTCTTT
>NZ_JAJUXH010000008.1 GCF_021390245.1 Dyadobacter sp. CY323
ACTAATGACCGACAATTTAAAGGCTAAATTGTAGTCACGCTGACTACGCTTCTTTCTTGATAATGAGACACTTCCCATAATAAGTTGAATTTGTGTCAACTTATTTTAGGACTAGACATTTTTACAAAGCAAAAAAGCGGACTAAGGTCCGCTTTTTTGCTTTGTAACCTTTCCCTCATCCCCATCTCACATCTCACATCTCACATCCAATCATCTCACATCTAATCATCTAACATCTAACGCCTAACATCTAACATCTCACTTTCCACATCCCACAAGCTCCTATTCCCACTCAATTGTTGCCGGCGGTTTGGATGAAATGTCGTAGACAACGCGGTTAACACCTTTTACCCTGTTAATGATATCATTCGATACTTCGGCTAGGAAATCGTAGGGTAAATGCGCCCAATCGGCTGTCATACCGTCTACAGAAGTCACAGCGCGTAGTGCTACCACACTTTCGTAAGTTCTTTCATCACCCATCACTCCCACACTCTGAACCGGCAGGAGCATCGCCCCGGCCTGCCATACTTCTTTATATAAATCCCATTTCCGCAATCCTCCGATAAAAATAGCGTCGACTTCCTGCAAAATCGCAACCTTTTCCGGCGTGATTTCTCCGAGGATACGGATGGCCAGACCTGGTCCCGGGAATGGATGACGTCCAAGTATTTTAGGATCTATCCCTAATGTGCGACCTACTGCCCGAACTTCATCTTTAAAAAGTGTATTAAGCGGCTCCACCACTTTCAACTTCATAAAATCAGGCAACCCGCCCACATTATGGTGCGACTTGATCGTGGCGGAAGGTCCTTTAATAGATACGGATTCTATCACATCAGGGTAAATCGTACCCTGACCAAGCCATTTTACTTCCTCAATCAAATGCGCTTCCTGATCAAAAATATCGATGAATGATTTCCCGATCGCTTTACGTTTGGATTCAGGTTCCGAAAGTCCGGAAAGTGATTGGTAAAAGTGAGATTTTGAATCAACACCTTTGATATTCAACCCCATATCCTGATAAGAATGCAATACCTCAGCGAATTCATCTTTGCGGAGCAATCCATTATCCACAAAAATGCAGTATAGATTTTTGCCAATCGCCTGATGCACCAGGGTAGCAGCAACCGTAGAATCAACCCCGCCAGAAAGGGCCATTACCACCTTATCATCGCCTAGTTTTTTGCGAAGACTGGCAACGGTTTGCTCTACGAAGGATTCAGATGTCCAATCTTGCCTGCATCCACAAATTTTGGCTACGAAGTTGTACATCAGCTTTTTACCTTCGGTTGTATGCGTAACCTCGGGGTGAAACTGAATGCCGTATGTCAGCTCATTCTCAATTTTAAATGCGGCAACTTTCACCGATTCCGTCGATGCGATGACATGAAAGTTTTCGGGTGCATGAACAATCGTATCGCCATGAGACATCCAAACCTGCGAAGAATCCGAAAGGCCGGCCAGCAAAGACGAGTCGGTATCGTCGATTCCCAGACGGGCACGGCCGTATTCACGATGTTGAGAAGGTTTTACATCGCCACCCAACTCCTGGGCTAGTAACTGCGCACCGTAGCAAACGCCTAAAACAGGTACCACTTTACGGAATTTATCAAGATCAATTCTCGGAGAATCGGCGTCCCGGACAGAACAAGGGCTTCCTGAGAGAATAACGCCTTTTATATTTGGAGTAAGATAGGGGTAATTATTGAAGGGGTGGATTTCACAATAAACATTAAGTTCACGGACACGTCGCGCTATTAATTGGGTGTACTGTGAACCAAAATCTAAAATCAGAATTTGTTCAGTCATATATAATGCTATCTAAGTCGCAAAGGTAGGGAGATTGCCCGAAATCAAAAAACTGGCTTCATCATCCGATTGTCTCTCACACAGCTATATCGACCACTCAAACTTTTTTTCTCGCCTCGAGCAACTTTCCTTCTTCCCTTTGTATCTATAAAACGGATCCCAGACACACACAAGCCGCTTATATAACAGAAAAACCACTTATGTAATCTAAGGTTCTATGTTATACCAAGTACTTACATTTGCAATGTACTGAAACAGAGAAACAGTGCATTGACCACAATTTATTAGCCATGAAAATTTTATTTAACCTAACTGTAGCCCTGCTACTGACTGGAAGTTTTGCGTTTGCACAAACCCCTGCGAAAGGAAAAGTATCTGGTTCTATCTTGGACGAAAAATCCCAGCCGTTCCCGTTTGTGAATGTATTATTGCTACAATCCGCTGATTCTGTTCTTGTTAAAGGACTGGCCGCCGACGAGAATGGTAAGTTCACATTCGATCAGGTTGCGCAGGGTAAATACCTCGCATTGGTTTCGATGGTAGGATATCAAAAAAGCTACACCGATGTTTTTACTGTAACCGATTCGCCGGTAACTCTCCCGACCTTCAATCTAAAAACAGATATTCAGGCTTTGAAAGAAGTTACGGTTGTTGCTAAAAAACCTTTTATCGAACAGGAAATCGATCGCACGGTCGTGAATGTTGAAAACAGCATCGTATCGGCCGGCGCCACTGCTCTTGAAATTTTAGAACGGGCTCCCGGCGTAACGGTCGATCAGCAAAACGAACAGCTTAAACTCAGGGGTAAAGAAGGTGTCATTGTACAAATTGACGGAAAACAAACTTTTCTGTCACAACAAGAACTGATTAATCTTCTTCGGAACACGCCCAGCGATAACATCGAAAAAATCGAGCTGATCACCAACCCTTCCGCGAAATACGATGCAGCAGGAAACTCGGGGATCATCAACATTAAGATGAAACGCAACAAAAATTACGGTACCAATGGGAATGTAAACCTGGGAGTCGCACACGCCAAATACGGCCGCGCCAATGCCACCGCGACGATCAACCACCGGGCAGGGAAAATCAGCACGTTCATCAATGGTGGCGCTTTTTTGAACAAGGGTTTCAACAACAACGACATTTACCGTTCTATTCCGTTTGAAGACAAGGTCACCATTTTTGATCAGCGCACCGAGCGCATTAACAAATCCGAATACTACAATGTGCGCGCCGGGCTGGATTATTTCGCCACCAGCAAAACAACTGTCGGTGTCTTGGTTTCCGGATTTTACAACAGTTACAGCAACCCTTTCGGACAAACAAATACACGCATATTAGACGAAAATCTGATTCTGCAAAGAACATTCCGGACCAATGTTTACAATGGCGGGACTATGAATAACATCAGCACCAACGTCAATTTTAAACATCAGTTTGATGATAAAGGGAAAGAGATGACTTTCGATGTGGATTATGTCAATTATGGAGGTAAAAAGAGCAGCAACCTCGACACCCGCTACTACAAACCGAACGGACAAGAAGATGGAAGCCCTGAAACGGTCCGCAATAACATGCCGTCGGACATCAATATCGCAGTTGCCAAACTGGACTACACCCAACCACTTTGGAAAGGAAAATTTGAAACCGGACTGAAAGGCAGCTTCGTGGCTTCTGACAATAACATGGTTTTTGAAACAAAAGCAGATGACTGGGTGCTGGACCCGACACGTTCAAATCGTTTCAAATACACCGAAAATGTGAATGCAGCTTACCTGAACTACAGCGGCGCCATTTCGAAAAAAGTAAAATATCAGTTGGGGTTACGCGGAGAACACACGCATTCAATCGGTAACTCGGTGACCTTGAACCAGAAACGCGACCGGAACTATGTCAATCTTTTCCCAAGCGTGTTCCTTTCAAATCAGCTGGACACAAACAATGTCCTGAATCTGAGTTACAGTCGTCGCATCGACCGTCCCAATTACCAGTCACTTAACCCATTCGAATTTTACCTGGATCCATATACTTTCCAAAGAGGTAACCCGAATCTTAAACCACAGTACACCAATTCATTCCAACTTGTACACGTTTACAAAAACTTCCTCAACACCACACTGGCTTATAGCCGCATTAAAGATATGATCGCTGACGAGCTGCCTCAGCAGATCGCCTCAGAAAACAAAACCTTTGTAACGTCGGATAACCTCGATAACCAGGACAATGTAAGTCTTACGATCTCATTTCCGATTAAAGTTGCCAAATGGTGGAATGTACAGACCAACTTCACGGGTGTCTACAATCATTATAACTCGATTTATCTGGAAGAAAAACTGGAAATCAAACAAGCTTCGTGGAATATGTTCGCGAGCAATCAATTTACTATCACAAAGCAATGGTCCGCCGAGCTTTCCGGATGGTATAATAGCAGAGCGTTCTACGGCTTGTATCAAGCCAAACCAATGGGAATGGTAAATGCAGGTTTACAAAAGAACATCTGGAATAAAAAAGGCACCATCCGTCTGAATGTAAATGACATTTTCTGGACTAACCGTTTCCGCGGTCGGGCGATCTACAAGGACATCGATTTCCATGTAAAATCGCAGTGGCCAAGCCGCCAGTTCAGATTGACTTTCACATATAATTTTGGTAACCAGAATGTGAAAGGCGCCCGCCAGCGCAACACCGGATCTGATGATCTTCAGAAACGGGCAAACGGCGGAAGTTAGTAGGAATTCCGGTCCAACGGGCCCGTGTTCATAAATTAGTTAGGTTTGTTATACAGAAAATCCATCCCGCGGTGTGCGGGATGGATTTCTTTTTTATTCAAAACCTTATTTACAAGTTAAGCTTCCAAAGCTGCAACGCCCGGAAGTACTTTTCCTTCCATGTATTCGAGCAATGCGCCGCCGCCTGTTGAAACGTAACTCACGCGGTCGCCATAACCTGCATTGTTGATCGCGGAAGCAGAATCTCCGCCGCCGATCAATGAGAATGCGTCGTTTTCTTCCGTTACCGCTACGACCGACTGTGCGATTGCATTGGTACCCTGAGCAAAATTCGGGAATTCGAAAACACCCATCGGACCGTTCCAAAGTACGGTCTTCGAGTTCTTGATGATCTCGGAAAAAATCTTGATGCTTTCCGGACCGATATCAAGTCCCTGCCACTCATCCGGAATTTCACCAGCTTTTACAATTTTACGCTCGGCGTCATTGCTGAACTTATCCGCGATCATCGAATCAACCGGCAAAATCAGGTTAACACCCTTATCTTTTGCTTTTTGAACCAGTTCCAATGTAAGATCTTGCTTGTCAGCCTCCAAAAGTGACTGTCCAATGCTTCCACCTTGCGCTTTGGAGAAAGTATATGACATTCCGCCGCCGATAATGAGGTTATCCACCTTATCGATCAGACGTTCGATAATCAATATCTTATCAGAGATTTTCGCACCGCCCATAATGGCCGTGAAAGGTCTTTCCGAATGTTCAAGTAGTCTTTCTGCATTGTCGAGCTCAGCCTGCATTACGTATCCGCAAACCTTGTCTGCGAAAAACTTACCGATCACAGCTGTGGAAGCATGTGCACGGTGAGCCGTTCCGAAAGCATCCATTACCCACACATCACCGAGTTTGGAAAGCTTTTCGGCAAACTCCTCATTTCCTTTTTCTTCTTCTTTGTAAAAACGAAGGTTTTCAAGAAGCAAAACTTCTCCCGGATTTAAAGCTTCCGCAAGTGTCGTGGCGCTTTCTCTAATGCAGTCGTCCGCAAATTTTACCGTTTTCCCCAGGATCAGGGAAAGTGGATTTACAAGGTGTTTCAGGGAATATTTCTCAGTCGGCCCATCTTTCGGACGTCCCAGATGAGACATTAAAATAACGGAACCTCCGTCGTTAAGAATCTTACTGATTGTGGGAATTGTCGCACGGATACGGGTATCGTCCGTGATTTCAAATTTGTCATTTAGCGGGACATTAAAATCCACGCGGACCAAGGCTTTTTTGCCTGAAAAATCATAAGAATCTAATGTAGTCATGGGCGGTAAAATTGTTTTCCATAGGTAACAAATGTAATCCAATTTCTTTATTATATACTATCTTATCGAGAAAAGACGGCATTCGTAATAGGTATAATGCAATTTTTGCTGTCAATTTTTCTATAAAACAACAACTTAACCAAATTTTAATAATCCGGATGTTATTGGTAATTTTAGTTTCTTAAACGAAAAGAATATTACCGTTTTGAACGACGTGCTACCGGATCCATTTGTGCAGAATAGTGAGTTCCCGACGGATCTTCCTCCCAAATATTACCACGATTATTTCAACTATGTCCTGGACTTCGTTAAGAAGAGATATGCTCATATTCTGACGGAAACGGAGGCTGGTTTCCTGGAAAGCTACGAGGCACTTTCCGAGGATGCGCAATGCCTATTTATCCGGTTCAGCAATCGGAGCAAATCCTTTTTCAGGGTGAACAATGTCTCCTACTCTGAAATCGCCGACATGCCCGCGATTTTAAATGAACTGCTTGAAAACGGCTTTATTGAAACGATCTGCGAAGCCCACGAAAAACGCTTTGCCGAAATCATCGATCTTTTTACAAAGCCTGAACTGCTGGTTTTGACCAAACTGCTCGAACCGGATGTAATGCCTTCGAAAAGCATTAAGAAAAACGACCTGGTGCGCTGGCTTCTTCACACGTACGAATTCCATGTATTGTGCGACATCATTTCACAAATGGAGCCGGTCGTGAAAGTGACTTATGAGGCGGAGGTTATGCTCATGAAATTCCTGTTTTTCGGAAACCGGAATGCCGATATGACGGAATTTGTGATCCGCGATCTCGGACATGTTCGTTTTCAGTCTTTCGACGATCAGCATTTGTCTATTCAGTTTGAAACTCGAAAAGATGTGGATGATACCTTGATGATTTCGCTTTTGAAGGAAACTTTTGACGAGATCAAACAGGAATTGCCGCCGGAAGATATTTTCGACTGGTTTATGAACTGGCAGGCAGGAAGTGCGTCGGACCTCAGCCAGAAAGCGATCCCTTCTTTTAATGCATTCATTCTGAGAGTAAGTGCGTGGCTCGAACGCAAAAAAATGCTTTCGCAGGCACTCAGCATTTACCAGCTCACCAACGATGCGCCCGCGCGCGAAAGACGGGTGAGATTGCTGTACAATCTTGGTGAAATCGATGAGGCGTTGGCGCTTTGTGAAGAAATCGCTGAAAATCCGCAAAATGCCGACGAACGTTATTTTAGCAAGGATTTTTACGATCGCATTAAAAACAAAAAAAGCCGGATCATCAAACGGACGACGCAGGCGCTGAAAGCTGCGGAAGCCATCGAAGTATCGGTTTTATTTCGGTATCAAGTCGAATATGGCGCGCTGGAATATTACCGCGCGTTGGGCTACAATGCGTTTTTTAGCGAAAATGAACCGTGGCGGGCATTATTTGGTCTGCTGTTTTGGGACATTATATATGATACCAATGTGCAGACGATCCATAATCCGTTCCAGCGCATCCCGACCGATTTCTTCCTTCCTGATTTTTATTACAAAAGATCAGCTCAGTTAAAGGAACGTTTGCAAGCTGCACATTCCAAAGAAATTATCGACGAAATGGTCAGCCAGACTTTTAAAGACATGTATGGCATTACCAACGTTCTGGTTCCGTGGTACGATGGCGCGCTGGATAAAGTTCTGACATTGACCTCGTTGTTGACTCCCGAACAAATCCGGCTCATTATGCTCGAAATGGCATTGAACCTGAAAGAAAACACGCGCGGTTTCCCGGACATATTGGTTTGGAACGAAACGGAATATGCCTTTATCGAGATAAAATCCCCGACGGACCATCTTTCTTCCAGACAGTTGCACTGGCAGCATTTCTTCGCCGAACATGGTGTAAAAAGCCGGGTAGTGCGTGTGAACTGGATTAAGGATGAGCTAATTAGTCCAATGTAAATTCGGCGGTTACGGGCAAATGATCCGACGCATATTTTTCATCAATTACCTTTGTATCAGACCCTTTCAGCCTTTTTCCTTTTAGATACATAATGAAGTCGATGGTTTTATTCGGCGTTTCAACCGGGATCGTCGGCTTGCATTCTGTACATGTCCGGGTGAAATACTGATCGAAATAACCGATCACCTGACTTTCAGGAACTGCATTGAAATCTCCCGCGAGGATTAATGGCAGCTTGGTTTTCCCCAGATGCTTCATCAGCGTTTCGGCCTGCAAAAGCCGGTTTGGTTCTTTCAAACCCAAATGCGTGCTCGCAAAGATTATCTTCTTTTTATTTGGTAAAATCACCGTCACGGCAGCTACGGTACGGTTTTCTTCTTTCAGTTCCGGATGAATGGGAAGGTCATATCGCACCGAATCCACGATTGGGAATTTAGATAAAACTGCTACTCCATAATCCCCGCCGCCATGATCGATGGCTTTTGAAAAATAAAACCGCATCCCTGTTAATTGAGCAAGTTGTTGTGCCTGATTTTTACCTTTCCCCGAACGCTCCGTATTCACATCCACTTCCTGCAATGCAACAAAATCCGGCTTCTCTGCATTGATCACTTTCGCAATCGCCTCAACGTCAATCTTGTCTCCGGCCGATGGCGGATTACAGTGGTGAATATTATAAGTCATGACCTTGAACCGCTGTTCTTTTGGAAAATCACGATCCCCACTTTTTTCCGGATTTTTCGAATAAACGAAACCGGACAGTACCATTAAGACGCAGAAAATGCTACTTTTCATCGTATTTTTAAAGGATTTAGAATGAATGGAAAATCAAAAATAGAAACAATGTCATCAATGAACCTGAGAAAATTTTTACTGATTGCCCTGCTTGCGGCCGGTTTCGGCACAGGTTACGCACAAACCAAACCCGAAGATGTCAAGACTTTTACATTACCCAATGGAATGAAATTCCTGGTCCTCGAAGACCATTCCATTCCCAATGCGAATATGTACATTTTCTGGAAAGTAGGATCCAGAAATGAAGTCCACGGCATTACCGGACTTTCCCACTTTTTTGAACACATGATGTTTAACGGTTCAAAAAACTACGGACCGAAGCAATTTGACCGGGTAATGGAAGCCAATGGCGGTTCCAATAATGCATATACCAATGAAAATGTAACGGTTTACACCGACTGGTTTCAGAAAGATGCATTGGAAACGATCTTCAAACTCGAATCGGACAGGATCGCAAACCTGTCCATTGATCCTAAAATGGTAGAAAGCGAACGCGGAGTTGTGCTTTCCGAGCGCAGTACCGGACTGGAAAACAGCAATTACAGACTTCTTGGCGAACTTGTTCAATCGGTTGCTTTTCAGGAACATCCGTACATGCTGCCAGTGATCGGTTTCGAATCGGATATTAAAAGCTGGACGCAGCAAGACCTTGAAAATTATTTCAAAACCTATTATTCACCCAACAATGCAACGGCTGTGATCGTCGGCGACGTAACGTTGGAGCAGGTGAAAAAGCTGGCCGACCAGTACATTGAGCCGATCGCGTCACGCGGGTTACCTCCTAAAATACGGACGGTGGAACCTCCTCAAAACGGCGAAAGAAGAGCTACAACCTACAAGGATATCTCAACGCCCAATATCATGATGGCCTACCACGTGCCGGAAACCAAACACGAAGATTATTACGCGATCGACCTGCTGAGCAGTTTGCTAACTTCCGGAAATTCGTCACGACTAACCAAATCGCTCGTCATGGATTCCACACTTGCCACTCAGGTATCCAGTTTTACGGACCAGAGTTTCGATCCGAGCCTGTTAGTAATGTACGCGATTGCCGGAAATAATGTCTCCGCAGATCACCTCGAAAAAGCCATTGACAGACAAATTGAATTGGTTGTAAAAGAAGGTGTAACGGATAATGAATTGCAAAAAGTAAAGAACCAGAAGTTGATGGAATTTTACCGTACACTTGAAACGATCAACGGAAAAGCGAATAGCCTGGGAACGTACGATGTGTTTTTTGGTGATTATAAAAAAATGTTCGAAGCACCGGAATTGTACAAAAAAGTAACCAACGAAGACATCAAACGCGTAGCTGCTAAATACCTGAGCAGCCGCAACCGGACAGTAGGCTATCTGCTTCCCGAAAAATCGAAATAAGGCTTATCGCTATTAAATCAAGTCATACCTGATGAAAAATATTTTTATAGTCTTCCTTGCATTCATCTCTGCGAATGCATTTAGCCAGAGCAGCTTTAAAGTACCGAAATATGAAAAGTTCAAGTTAAAAAACGGACTGACGGTTTACTTAATGGAACAGCATGAAGTTCCATTGATCAATGTTTCGGCTGTTTTTGATGCGGGATCGATCCACGATGGCGAGCGTTTTGGGCTGGCAAACCTCACGGCCGATGCATTGCTGTTTGGTACCAAAAAATACACCAAACCGCAGATTGAAGAAATGATCGATTTTGTAGGGGCGAGCGTGAATACATACGCTGCGAAGGATATGGCGGGCATTACTTCTTCGTTTGCGGTGAAAGATCAGGAAAAACTGTTTGACATAATCCAGCAAATGTTGCTGCATCCGGTTTTTGATCAATCAGAATTTGACAAATATCGCGCACGTACGGTCCAGCAATTGATCCAGCAAAAAGAAAGCCCGCGAGCCGTGATCGGTAACTACTTTAATGCATTTGTATTTAAAAATTTCCCGTATGCCAATCCGGACGCGGGAACGAAGCCAGCTGTTGAAAAACTAAATGCGGCTGATGCAAAGGCTTTTTATGAAAGTAACTACACGACCGGGAAAGGCGCCATTGCGGTGGTAGGTGATTTCAAAACCGCAGAAATGAAAACCCGGATCACCAACCTTTTCGGGGGCTGGAAAACGGCTGAATCCCGAATGATCAAACGCGTGGCACCGGATCTCGATTTTGATAAAAGCCGGGTGTTACTGGTCGACAAACCGGATGCGCGCGAAACTACATTTCTGATCGGAGGAAAAGGAATCGATTATCTTTCAGCAGATTATGTACCCGTTTTAGTGATCAATACCATTTTGGGCGGACGGTTTACTTCCTGGCTCAACGACGCGCTTCGCGTGAACTCGGGACTTACTTATGGGGCAAACAGCCGTTTCAGCCGAATGAAATACGCAGGTACTTTCTCCATCAACACATTTACAAAAAACTCCACGACCGTTCCCGCGATCGATATGGCGCTGAGCGTGCTGGACAGTCTGCACAAAACCGGGATCAATGAGGAAATTCTTTCATCGGCTAAATCCTACGTAAAAGCCAGCTTTCCGCCCGCCTACGAATCGTCGGGCGCATTGGCGCGATTGCTGACGGATATGTTTGTCTACAATTTTGACGAAAGTTTTATCAACACATTTCAGGCGAAAGTGGACGGAATGACGACCGCGAAAGCGAAGGAAATCATTGATACCCATTTTCCGAAAGACAAGCTGCAATTTGTTCTGATCGGAAAAGCGGACGAGATACGGGACCAGGTTAAAAAGTATGGTGAGATCAGCGAAAAGCAATTGAAAGCGGATGGTTTTTAAAGCCAGAAATGACAGGTAATCATTAGTTTGAGTTTGCGGCGGATCAAGTAGTTTTTAGAATATCCGCTGCTTTTGCTCAAAAGTATCATTCAATTTTTAACAACCTTTTGACATGAAGAAACTTACGAAAATGGTATATTTTGTTCTCTCTGTTTTGATCTCTTTTGAAACGCTGGCGCAGAAACCCGTATACACCAATCCCATTGGGATGCAGGCGTATACCTTCCGTGGAAGCTGGGGCAATGGCATTGAAGCAACACTCGATACGATCAAATCATTGGGAGTGACGGAAATGGAAGGCGGCCCGATTAAAGGCATAACCACTGAGGAACTGCGTAAGCAACTCGACAAACGCGGGATTAAGATGGTGTCTATCGGTGCCGATTATAAACAAATCGTGGCCAGCACCGCGGAGACGATCAAAAATTGCAAGATACTGGGCGCAACGTATGTGATGGTCCCATGGATCCCTCATAATGGAGCATTTACCCTGGAAAATGCCAAACAGGCAGTTACTGATTTTAATAAAGTGGGCAAAGAGCTGAAAGCGGCCGGCATAACCTTCACCTACCACAACCACGGCTACGAATTTGAGCCGTATGAGGACGGAACCCTATTTGATTACATTGTGAAAAACACAAATCCGGAATATGTCAGTTTTGAAATGGACGTACTCTGGACCGCATTTCCCGGCCAGGATCCCGCGAAATTACTGTTAAAATACCCTACCCGATTCAAACTCATGCACTTGAAAGATTTGAAAAAAGGCGTTGTCGGAAATTTGTCAGGTGGTACGCCTACTACCAACGACGTTGCGCTCGGAACCGGTTCGATCGACATTCCGGCGGTTTTGAAAGCTGCGAAGAAAGTGGGGGTTAAGCATTATTTCATCGAAGACGAAAGTCCCTCGTATCTGAAACAGATTCCTGTAACGGTTGCTTATATTAAAGGTATTAAGGAGTAATTTGCGTTGGTAGACGTCCTGGACTTGGCAAGTCTTTAAGACTTACCAAGTCTACGAAAAAACAAACTAATATGGAACCAGCACTTCTCAACCAGGTCCCGTCGCTGGATCTGGCAGATTACACATCCGGAAATACGCAGCAGAAAGAAAAATTCGTAGCGGATCTCGGTGCCGCATTTACCAACATCGGTTTTGTGGCCATTAAGAATCACGGACTTAGCGACGATTTGCGTGGTAAATTGTATGATTCGGTTAAAGAGTTTTTCTCCCAACCGGAAGAAGTGAAAAGGAGATACGAGTTCCCGAACCTGTTTGGCCAGCGTGGTTACATTAGTAAAGGAAAAGAAACAGCAAAAGGCTTTAAGGTGGCGGATTTGAAAGAATTTTACCACGTCGGCCAGCCCGAGCCTACGGGTAATATGCCATCGAATACATTTCCGGAAGAGGTACCGGATTTCGAAAAGTATACTTTGGAAGTTTACCGGACTTTTGAGAACACGGGAAAGACATTACTGCGCGCCATCGCCATTTACCTGCATTTGCCGGAAGATTATTTTGAAGATAAAGTCAAAAACGGCGATAGCCTGCTTCGTGCATTGCATTACTTCCCGATCCCGAATCCTGAACTGGTGGCCGAAGGCGCCGTGCGCGCCGCTGCCCATGGCGATATTAATCTGATTACCTTGTTAATGGGCGCCAGCGCCGAAGGTTTGGAGGTTTTGAGGAGAGACGGACAATGGATCGCCATTACCGCATTGCCCGACCAGATTGTAGTAAACGTGGGCGATATGCTCGACCGGCTTACGAACCACAAACTAAAATCCACCATTCACCGCGTCGTAAATCCTCCGCGCGAGAAAATGGGAACGTCACGCTACTCGATTCCATTTTTCATGCATCCCCGCGCCGATATGGACCTGACCTGCCTGGAAAGCTGTGTCTCGCAGGAGTATCCGAAACTTTATACCGATATGACGGCCGGAGAATTTCTGGACGAGCGTCTGAGGGAATTGGGATTGAAAAAATAATCGGTAAAAACTCTTGGCTTATCCACCCATTCGCCGGTTTCGCTACATCATTTACCTGATGGATATCCTGTTGTTATCACTCACTGCTTTTGGCGGTCCGCAGGTACATTTAATGATGATGATCGAAAGATTGGTACGGAAAAGGAGATATATCACAGAAGAGGAATTACTTGAATTACAGGCACTTTGCCAGGTTTTACCCGGCCCCAGCTCCACGCAGACGGTAACTGCCATTGGTTTAAAAATCGGTGGACAGCTTCTCGCCTACCTCAGCCTGATCGTCTGGTCGATCCCCGCCATGGTACTTATGACGGTCGCGGCGATCGGGATACATTACCTGGAAAGAAATTCCATTTCATTGTCTTTTACCAAGTTTGTAGGTCCAATGGCGGTTGCATTTCTGATGTACGGTGCCTCCGCCATCGCGCGAAAAGTGATCCATAATGCACAAGGCTGGACATTTCTGATTATTTCGACCATTCTGGCATATCTGTATCCGTCACCATATATGACCCCGGTGTTGATTATTTCGGGTGGCGTTGCGGCTTCCCTGAATTTTAAAAAACATGAGAAAATGGAAAAAGGGCCAATCCGGATCCGTTGGCGGCCGATCATTTTCTGGATATCCGTTTTGATTGCTGCGGCGATTATTGGTAAAATCACCAATTCCCTACCAGTCAGGCTTTTTGAAAACTTTTACAGGAACGGAAGTCTGGTTTTTGGCGGCGGACAGGTACTGATTCCGATTCTTTATAATGAGTTCGTCGAATTTAAACATTACCTCACCGACCAGGAATTCCTCGCAGGAATGGCGCTGACGCAAATCGTGCCGGGCCCCGTTTTTTCCATTGCCACCTTCGTGGGAAGTGTATCTCTCCAATCGGAGGGCTGGACAGGCCAGGTTATCGGCGGCTTTGTGGCTACTGCCGGAATATTTCTTCCGGGCACCTTTTTCATTTTTTTTGCCTACCCTTTCTGGGATCAGCTCAAAAAATACCGGGGCATACGCGCATCGCTGGAAGGCATCCACGCCGCCAGCTGCGGGCTAACTATTGCGGCAGCCATTTCCCTTTTTCAACCCATGATGACCAACTGGCAACCTCTGTTCACGGTCATTGTTACCTTACTGGTTTTAACCTTCGCCAAGATCCCTTCGTACCTCATCATCCTCGCCGGGTTAGTCCTCGGCCTCATTTTCTGACACCTTTTTCTTGAAGGCAAAACTGATTTCTATGTGTATATTTACCAGACACTTTAACTATTGGTTATGCTGCTGGAACTTGATGATCAAATTGTGCAAAGTACCGGACTTACTCCCGAAGAACTGAGAATTGAACTGGCGGTACAATTGTACGAACAGGGTAAAATTACGGTTGGACAAGGAGGAAGAATGACCGGAATGGGTTCAATTCGATTTCAGCGTGAGCTTGGAAAGAGAGAAATTGTATCGTCCTACGATAAAGAGGATCTTGATTCAGATCTCAATACGCTTAGCAATCTCTTCCAGTGATCGTCGTAAGCGATACGTCCGTTGTTAGTACCCGCTGAAAATGAATCTAACATTAATAAAGATTAGCATATAAGAATGAAAAATACCCTTCTGTTACTCCTCTCTTTTTCCCTGTTTGCTACAAGTTTAAAAGCCCAATTAAATACATCACCCACTTTTCTGCATAAAAACCAACAATGGGTTGATTCTGTTTTTGCGACGCTCACGCCTGATGAACGCATTGCCCAGCTCATTATGATCCCGGCGGTTTCGGATGTAAAAAGGGCTTTGATTGATCCTAAGGCGAGTAGTCCCGCGATGGTTGAAAAACTGATCCGGGAAAACAAAGTCGGAGGCGTAGTGTTTTTTCAGGGCGGCCCCGTACCTCAGGCAAGACTGACCAACCATTATCAATCCATTTCGAAAGTACCGTTGCTGGTAGCCATGGATGCCGAATTCGGGCTGGCCATGCGGATTGACAGTACCGTGCGATATCCCTATCAAATGACGCTGGGTGCGATCCAGGGGAGTAACGAGCTGATTTATGAAATGGGGGCTCAATTGGCGAAACAAGCCAAAAGATTGGGAATGCATATCAATTTCGCGCCGGTTGCCGATGTCAACAACAATCCCGATAATCCGGTGATCAGCTTCCGCTCATTTGGCGAGAATAAATACAAAGTAGCCGACAAAGCGGTTGCCTACATGAAAGGAATGCAGGATAATGGCCTGCTTACCAGCGCAAAACATTTCCCGGGCCACGGTGATACCGGAACCGATTCGCATTACGACCTCCCGCTGATCTCCCATAACACAACGCGCCTCGATTCGCTGGAATTATATCCATTCAAAGCATTGATCAGCAACGGGATCAGCGGCATTATGATCGCCCACCTGAGCATTCCTGCGCTGGATAAAACGCCGAATCTACCCTCGACACTTTCAAAACCAATTGTAACCGATGTTCTGAGAACAAAACTGGGTTTCGACGGTCTCATTTATTCCGACGCCATGAATATGAAAGGCGTTACCAAATATTTCCCTGATGGTAAAGCCGATGCAATGGGCCTGGAAGCTGGAATGGACATTCTGGAATTCACCGAAGACGTCACCAAATCCATCACCGAGATCAAAAAAAGCATTGCAGAAGGAAAAATTACGCAAGAGGAAATTGATTATCGTGTTAAAAAAGTGCTTCACGCGAAAGCCTGGGCCGGGCTTAATCACTACAAGCCTGTAGACCTCAACAATTTATACGAAGACCTTAATCCAAAATCCGCTGAACTTGTAAACCGGTTGCTCACCGAGCAAGCCCTGACGGTTTTGAAAAATGACAATGCACTCTTGCCACTTCGGGCACTGGATACGTTGAAAATCGCATCCGTTTCGATCGGCGCCGATACCATTACTACCTTTCAAAAAACACTTGAACTGTATTCGACTGTTGACCATTTTTTCATTCCGGCAAAAGCAACGGAAACCCAGGTTGCCGATTTACGCTCCAAACTGAAAAACTATAACCTGCTGCTCGTGGGAGTGCATTTGGGTAGCATTTCTCCACGCACCAATTATGGTTTGACGGATCAAATGAGCGCCGTTTTGCAGGAATTAATCGCTACGAATAAAGCAGTTGTCTCGATTTTCGGAAATCCCTACGCATTGAACAAAATCCAGAAACCGGAAAATGCAAAGGCATTGGTCATGGCGTATCAATTGACACCCTACACGCAGGATTTGTCTGCCCAGTTGATCTTCGGCGCCATTCCGGCAAAAGGAAAATTGCCTGTGATGGTGAATGCGACATTTCCTTATAATGCAGGCATCGAAACGCCGGCGATCGGCCGACTCAAATACACCATTCCGGAAGAACTCGGACTTGATTCAAAAATCATCACATTTAAAATCGACTCCATTGCAAATCTGGCGGTTACAGAAAAAGCGACACCTGGCTGCGTAGTGCAGCTGGCGAAAGACGGGAAAGTGTTTTTTAGAAAAGCTTATGGCAAACATACGTATGAAGGTAACCAGAATGTGAAGCTCACTGACCTGTATGACCTCGCGTCCGTCACCAAAATCACAGCTTCGACTTTAGCATTAATGAGCTTGTACGACCAGAAAAAATTCGATCTGGATGCGACTATGAAGGATTATCTGCCTGATTTTGCCAAATCAAATAAAGCCGACCTCGAATGGAGACGCGTGCTGACGCATAGTGCCCGTTTGAAAGCATTCATCGTTCTCTGGAAAGAAGCTCAAAATCCCGACGGAAGCTGGAAAAAGAAAACATTCAGTACAAAGCAGTCGAAACGCTATCCTACATCTGTGGTCGGCGACAGTTTGTTTATTTTCAAAAATTATGACCAGACTATTTTCCACGCCATCCGCGATTCTCCACTAAATGAGAAAGAAGGCTATGTGTACAGCGATTTGTCTTTCATTCTTTATCCTCAAATTGTAAAAAGCCTGAGCGGGGAAAATTTTGAAGATTACCTCAAAAACCATTATTACCATAAACTGGGCGCGAATACGCTGACATTCAACCCGAAACGGTTTTACCAACTGGAAGACATTGTGCCAACCGAGAAGGATACGTTTTTCAGGATGACGCAGCTGCACGGCCAGGTGCACGACGAAGCAGCGGCTATGTTAGGCGGACTAAGCGGACATGCCGGCTTGTTTGGCGATGCGAATGATGTGATGAAAGTTTGGCAAATGTATCTGCAACAGGGGTATTACGGGGGCGAGCAGCTTCTTAGCAAAGACGCTCTCATTGAATTTACCCGTTACCAGTATCCCGAAACGGGAAGCCGCCGGGGGATCGGATTCGACAAACCTACATTCAAATACTCGGGTAATGCGCCGAAATATGCGAGTCCATCCAGTTTTGGGCACACAGGTTACACCGGAATTATGACCTGGGCCGACCCGGCGTGGAAATTAAATTATGTATTTCTGTCGAATCGCGTGTATCCGACCCGGGAAAATTCGAAGATCTCGACGCTTAATATACGTACCTCCATTATGGACGTCGTTTATCAGGAACTGTTGAAAAAGTAGGGAGGCGTTCTGGTGCCTAAAGTTTATCTTTCTAAATTTGTCCGACTCACCTTACTCTATTATGGCACAACACTATCGGTTCGACAAAGAAAAAGCGTCCCGGCGCCCGGGCGTCACGCCATTAAAGGATGCGATCGAACAGATGCTGGACAAGTATCGTATCCGCAACCGTTTTGATCAATCCTACGTGGTAGCGCATTGGGACAAAATCATGGGTTCTGCGATTGCCACCCGGACCAAAAAGGTTTACATTAAAGATCGGACACTGTTTCTTCAGATCGAGTCCGCCCCATTGCGCAGTGAATTATTGCGCGCCAAATCAAAGATCATCGAGCTGATCAACAGAGAAATGAATAGTAGTCTGGTTGATGAAGTGGTGTTTATCTGATTTTGATGAAATTGTAAATTGTATAAATTTGTTGACAGGCTAATTACAACAATTACCCCATGACTACATTAACAATCAATACAGAAAGCCAGGAGGTTTTAAAGGCGGTAAAAGCACTATTAACCGGTTTTCAGGTGTCATATGAAGAAAGTAAATCTTCACCATATAATCCTGAGTTTGTGGCAAAAATTGAAAAAAGTCGGCAGGAGATCAGGGAAGGAAAATCCGTAAAAATTGATCTCGATGATATATGGAAATAGAATATTCTATTCAAGCAAAAAACGACATCGACTACTGGAAAAAAACCAACAATTCCGTCATTCTCAAAAAGATTAGAGCGCTACTCGAATCAATTCAAAATACTCCATTTGAAGGTATCGGGAAACCCGAATCCCTGAAACATAATATGACCGGTTGCTGGTCGAGACGAATTACGCAAGAACATCGGATTATCTATGAGGTCTCCGAAAATATCATCCACATTCTCTCGATCAAAGGACACTACAAGTAAATGCAAGTAAACAACATCAAACTCCCGCCATTTCTAAAACCTGGGGATAAAATAGGGATTGTCGCGCCGGCTAGTGTAGTTAACTATGACGATCTTTTGCCCGGCATTGAGCTGTTCCAAAATAAATGGGGACTGCAAGTGGTGGAAGGTTCTACATTAAAAAGCAACTTCAACCAATTCTCTGCTCCCGACGAAGACCGCCTGGCTGATCTACAACAAATGCTGGATGATCCGACCATCAAAGCGATCATTGCTGCCCGCGGCGGCTATGGCTGTTCGCGCATTGTCGATGATTTAGATTTTGATGCATTTATTAAAAACCCGAAATGGATCGTCGGTTTCAGCGACTTGACGGTGATTCTTTCAAAGTTATATCAATTGGGCTTTGCTAGCCTTCACGCGCCCATGGCGAAATCCATTACGACTGCGGGTGCCGAGGAAGCAGCCGAGTCGTTAAGACAAACGCTATTTGGTGAAATGCCTTCATATTCCTTTCCGGCACATCCGCTCAACAAAATTGGCACTGCTTCCGGTAAACTGGTCGGCGGTAATCTCTGCATGCTGGCCCATTTAATCGGCTCGGATACCGAAATTAACACCGATGGAAAAATCCTTTTCATCGAAGATATCAATGAATACCTGTACAACCTGGACCGTATGATCATGCAATTGAAACGTGCGGAAAAACTAACAAACCTGGCGGGACTGATCGTCGGCCAGTTTACCGATATGAAGGATAATGCATTTCCCACATTCGGAAAAGATTCCTATCAGATCATCCACGAGCATGTACAGGATTTTGATTATCCCGTTTGTTATGGTTTTCCGGTCGGTCATGTTAGCGATAACCGCGCAATGGCCATCGGCATGACAAGTATGCTTGAAATCAAGGAAGAATCTGTCGCATTCCATTACCTGGACCTCTTTCCTGAACTTTCCTGACATGGATTTTTACAAAGACAAAGTGGTGTGGATTACCGGCGCATCGTCCGGAATTGGAGAAGCACTGGCCATTGCTTTTGCAAAAGAGCAGGCAAAACTGGTACTTACCGCTCGCAGGACCGAAGAACTGGAACGTGTTAAAAATCTGACCGGCCTGCCCGACTCTTCGGTGTTGATCTTACCAATGGACGTCACCGAGCTCGATCAAGCTGAAAATGCAGCCAGGCAGATCATCACCCATTTCGGCCGGATCGATATCATGGTGCATAACGCCGGAGTGAGCCAGCGATCCTATATCAAGGATACCAGCATGGAAGTTTATCAACAACTGATGACAATAGATTTCTTCAGTACGGTAGCGATCACCAAAGCCGTGTTACCTTATATGATTGCGCAAAAGAGCGGACATTTTATCGTCATGAGCAGCGTGGCCGGAAAAATCGGCACGATTATGCGATCCGGTTACAATGCAGCAAAACATGCGTTGCACGGATTTTACGATTCGTTGAGAGCCGAGGGTTATTCCGACAATATCAAAGTGACAACGATTTGCCCCGGTTATATCCGTACGAATATTTCCTTAAATGCATTGAACGAATCCGGCGGAAAATTTGGTAAAATGGATTCAAACCAGGAGAACGGCATACCGGCCGATGAATGCGCCCGGATGATTCTGGACGCGGTTAAGAAGGATAAAAAAGAAATCTACATTGGCGGATTTAAAGAAGTGGCCGCCATCTACCTCAAAAGATTCTTTCCCAGCCTGTTGTTCGAACAGGTGAGAAAGAATATTCCGAAATAGCAGGTTTATTTGGTCTTCGTCTTCCCTTTTTCTGTGCCTGTTTTATTTTTCTCCATATAATCGGTTGTCAAACGACTGAGCGATCTCACACCTAATACCAGGCTTCCCTCGTCCAGATAAAAATCGGGAGTATGATGCGGCGCAGCGTCCGCGACATTCTTTCCTTTTGGCATTCCGCCCAAAAAGAAGAACAGGCCCGGCACTTTCTGCTGATAGTAAGAGAAATCTTCCGCCCCGGTTTTAGCGCTGATGAGGTTTACATTCTCTTTCCCAGCCACACTTTGCAGCGTACCGATCATATTTTCAGTTAATGGTACGTCGTTGACCGTCACCGGATAAAGAATGTCAATCTTCACTTCTGCCGCAGCTCCCGCGCTTTCAGCCACATTGGTAGCGATATCATTGATCCTTTTATGAACGAACGTATGCATCTTTTCATCGAACGTGCGTATTGTTCCAACCATTTTCACAGATTCCGGAATAATATTCTGTCTGATCCCGCCATTGATCATCCCGATCGTCACCACCGCAGGAGCCTGGGTAAGGTTCAAATTTCTGCTCACGATGGTCTGAAGTGAGTTAATGATCTGCGCAGATGTCACAATAGGATCTATGCCTGACCAGGGATAGGCACCGTGCGTTTGTTTGCCCTTCACCGTAATATTCAGAATATCCACCGCCGCCATCGTAGGTCCGGGCTTGTATCCGATCTTCCCGACCTCAATCTGAGAATCGATGTGTAATCCGAAAATTGCGTCCACTTTCGGGTTTTCCAGCACACCTTGTTTCACCATCAGCAATGCCCCTCCCTCCTCGCCTTCCGGCGCACCTTCCTCGGCAGGCTGAAAGATAAACTTCACAGTCCCCGACAGATCATTTTTCATGGACGACAGCACTTCCGCAACGCCCATCAGAATGGCTATGTGGGTGTCGTGACCGCAGGCATGCATCACCCCGGTTTTCTGACCGTTGAATTCAGTGATAACCGTCGATTTAAATGGGACATCCACGCGTTCCGTTACCGGCAATGCGTCGATATCTGCGCGTAATGCCACAACCGGACCGGGTTTGCCACCTTTTAGCAACCCAACCACACCTGTATGCGCAACGCCGGTTTGAACTTCGATGCCGAGTTGTTTCAGGTGACTGGCTATTTTCTCGGCTGTTTTGAATTCCCTGTTTCCCAATTCCGGATTCTGATGGAAATCGCGGCGCCATTCGGACAACCTTTTCTCTAATGCCTGTGCTTTCTGATCGATCCTGCCAGCCATGGTAGTCTGACCGTAGCCGCCGGTTGCGAGCAGCGGTAACGCCGCAATCATCAATTTTCTGAGTAACATGCCATTTTTTAGGTTAAGTAAATATTAAAATAATGCAATCGATCAAAAGAATAAAATCGCGGAGGAAAGTGTAGTTTTCTGACTAGGCCAGGCTCGTTTTAATTTAAATCCATTCTTAATAATGTTGACGTATAGCAAATACAATTGCAACTAGTTCTAATTGCCAATCTTAAAGTCAGTTGCAGGTAATGATACAAAAAACATAACAAAATGAACATAATGTTAACAAATATATAACCTCAGAAGGATTTTTTGAGATTTTAAACATTTATAAAAATCGCAAAAAATGCCATTGTTCAGGTATAAAATTTTTCAAAATCATAGCTCATACCAAAGTATATTTTGAAATTTGCTAATAAAAAGGTTGTAATGGTTGAACTAATAATTAATTTTGCAACATTATGTTAACGTAACAAACCTAATTAGTTAATCACGTATGAGGAAGACTCTATTATCCCTACTGGGATGCATGCTGCTTTTGACTGCACAACTGTATGCCCAGGACCGCGCCGTGACTGGTAAAGTCACAGCAGATGACGGTTCCGTTTTGCCGGGTGTCAACATTTCTTTGAAAGGTACTACTCGGGGTACCACTACAGACACACAGGGGCAATATTCTATCAACGCCGAACCGGGAGCTACATTGGTGTTCAGTTTTATTGGATTCCAAACTCAGGAAGCTCTTTTAGGTAGCCAAACCACGATCGATATTTCTCTCAAGAACGATGTAAGCCAGCTACAGGAAGTGGTTGTAACCGCATTGGGCCAGGAGAAAAAACGCAATGAACTGGTTTATGCTGCACAACAAGTGAGTGCAGGATTGCTTACCCAAGGCCGTAACACGAACATGATGAACGCACTTGCCGGTAAAGTAGCAGGTTTGGACATCAAGGCGAGTAACACAATGGGAGGCTCTACCAGTACCATCATCCGTGGTTACAAATCCATTACAGGTAACAACCAGGCTTTGTACGTAATTGACGGTATCCCGGTCTCCAACGCGAACACAAACACCAATGCTCAGCAAACAGGTGGTGTGGGGACGGATTTCGGTAACGCTGCGTCGGATATCAACCCTGACAACATTCAGTCTATCAACGTTTTGAAAGGTGCTGCTGCAACTGCTCTTTACGGTTCACGCGCAGCAAACGGTGTGATTTTGATCACAACGAAACAAGGTCGCAAAAACAGCTTCGATGTAACTGTTAACAGCGGTGTTACCTGGGGTAAAATCGACAAATCGACTTACATTAAATACCAGAAAGAATACGGTGCTGGTTATGGTGGCGCCAATGATTTTTATACCGGAAACCTTGGTTCAGGCGATGGTAAAATTGTTGCCTTTGATGCAGATGCTTCTTTTGGTCCAAAATTCGATCCAAATTTGAATGTATACCACTGGGATGCAATCGACCCATCTTCTCCATTCTACCGCCAGATGCGCCCATGGGTTGCAGCGGAAAATGGCCCCGACAAATTCTATGAAACGGGTGTAACTTCCAACCAGAGCATTAACATCACAGGTGGTGGAGACAACAGCACATTCAAAATCGGTTACACTAGAAACGATGAGAAAGGTGTTCTCCCAAACAGTAAGCTTGGCAAAAACCTTTTCAACTTCTCTGCTTCATACGATCTGTCTAAAAAATTGACGATTGCTGCAAACGTGAACTATTCACAAGTGACAGGTCTTGGTCGTTTTGGAACAGGATATAACGGTAAAAACCCTAACCAGGCTTTCCGTCAGTGGTTCCAGACGAACGTAGATATGGTTGAAATGAAAGACGCTTATTTCAGAAATGAGCAGAACGTTACCTGGAACTGGGCAAACCATTCAGGTGCCGGCGCGGAATTCGCAAACAACTATCCGATCTACGCGGATAACCCTTACTGGTCACGTTACAAGAACTATTCGAACGATTCACGTGACAACTTCTTCGGATATGCCACAGCAACCTATAAAATTGCTTCATGGTTTGATCTGACAGGTCGTTTTGCCTATAATGGAACAAGCGATATGCAGGAAGAAAGAATCGCGGTATTGAGCCAGGCTCCTGGTAACTATACACGTTTCAACCGTTCCTTCAATGAAACGAACCTAGACGTAATCGCTAACTTTAGAAAAAGTATCACAAAAGATATTAACTTCTCTGGTTTGGTTGGTGGTAGCATGAGAAGATCGAAAGAAACCTCAATCCGCGCTTCTACAAACGGCGGTCTTGTGGTTCCAAATCTTTACTCTCTTGAAAACTCGAAAAACCCGATCGAAGCGCCAACTGAAATCTATCGCCGTATCGGTGTGGATGGTTTGTATGCACAGGCATCTTTCGGATTCAAAGAATTGGCTAACCTTGAATTAACTGCGAGACAGGATAAATCAACAACACTTCCTGAATCAAGCAACACGTATTTTTATCCATCCGTTGGAGCAAACTTCGTGTTCTCTGAATTGCCTGCTTTGAAAAACAACTGGCTGAGCGTTGGTAAGATCAGCGCAAACTACGCGGAAGTAGGTAACGATGCTCCATTTGGTTCAACTCGTGACATTTACGACAAACCAACTGCAATCGGTTCTATTCCTTATTTCTCTCTGCCTAACATCAAGAACAATCCTGATCTTAAATCAGAAAGAACTAAAAACCTGGAATTCACCCTGCAAATGGGCTTCCTTCAGGAACGCGTAGGATTTGATGTTACTTATTACAAATCAAATACCCTTGACCAGATCCTTCCGGTTGATATCACAGCTGCGACAGGTTATACCGGCCGCTATGTAAACTCAGGAGAGGTTCAGAACAAAGGGGTTGAGATTTCTGCATTTGTTACACCAATCAGAACTGGTGATTTCGAGTGGACTTTGAATGTAAACTTTGCAAGAAACCGTAACGAAGTATTGAGCCTTTACGGAGACGTGCAAAATGTACAAGTAGCTTCATTACAAGGTGGTGTCACTTTGAATGCGGCATTTACAAAAGATGCGAAGGGAAATGTGAAAGGTATGCCGTTCGGTATCATCCGGGGAACAAATTTCGTTTACCACGAAAACGGACAGAAAATTGTTAAAGCAAATGGTATGTACCAGGCTTCTGCAAGTTCTTCTGAAATCATCGGTAACCCGAACCCGGACTGGATCGGTGGCCTGAACAACACCTTGAAATACAAAACACTTGCACTTAGCTTCCTGATCGACGTTCGTCACGGTGGAGATATCTGGTCATTGGATCAATGGTATGGAGAAGGTACTGGTATGTACCCAATCACTGCTGGTCTGAATGAACTTGGAAATCCTAAAAGAAACCCGGCTTACCTGTACGATGCAAAAGGAAACAACCTAGGTGCTGCACCAAATCAGGGTGGCGTATTGTATCCAGGTGTTCAGGCTGACGGTACTCCTAACACCATCCGCGCAGAAAACACAGATGGTGGTGGCGCAACTGCTTACGGTTATCCTGCTAACCCTCCAAGAGCTCAGTATATCTACGATGGTAGCTATGTGAAACTGAGAGAAGTTGCATTGACTTTCGGCTTGCCAAATGCATTGGTTGCTAAAACCAGAGCTTTCAAGGCGATCGATGTCTCATTTGTAGGACGCAACTTGTGGATCATCCATAAAAACATGGATTTCCAGGATCCGGAAGAAGGTTTGGGATCAGGCCTATTATCAGGTGCAGGTGGTTACCAGACAGGTGCTTACCCAGCTGTAAAAAATTATGGATTCAATGTTAAATTCCGTTTCTAAAAACAACATGAAAAAATTAATCATATTCTTATTACCGGTCGTGCTGCTCGCATCCTGCGTGGATAGCCTGGACGACTACAACATCAATGAGAAGAAAGCGACGGTGGTACCGCCAGCGACCCTTTTTTCAAATGCATTGAAAGGTTTGGCAGATGTTTTGACTACGCCAAGCGTAAATACAAACAACTACCGTTTGTACGTGCAACACTGGTCTACAACGACTTACCTGGATGAGCCACGTTACAATCTTACCGCACGTACGATTCCACAAGCTCTGTGGCAGGCGGTTTATCGGGATGTAATCTCTGATCTGAACGAAGCGAAAAAAATTCTGAATGCGGATGCGCTTTTAGATGCGAAAGTGAAAGCGAACCAATTGGCACAGCTTGAAATCATGGAAGTTTACAGCTGGGCTGTATTGGTGAACACTTTTGGAAACGTTCCTTACACAGAAGCTTTGGATCCTACCAATCCACTTCCAAAGTATGACGATGCGAAAACGGTTTACGACGCGATCCTGGTTCGTCTTGACGCTGCATTGGCCGGAATCACTCCGACAACAGCTGGCTTTACTACCGGTGACCTGATCTATAAAGGCGACATGGCTAAATGGAGCAAGTTCGGAAACTCTCTGAAATTGAAACTGGGAATGATCATTGCTGATGTGGATGCTGCAAAAGCTAAGACATTGGTTGCTGCTGCGGCACCGAACGTATTTACGTCAAATGCTGACAAAGCTGCTTTCCCTTACATTGGAACACCGCCGAACTACAATCCGATCGCACAGAACCTTAACATTCTGTATTCAACCCGTCAGGATTTTGTAGGGTCTTCTACGCTGATCGACCCATTGAATGCATTGAACGATCCGAGAAGATCTTCTTTCTTCACAACTGTCGGAGACAAATATGTGGGCGGTAACTACGGTTTCCTTAACACCTATGCAAATTTCTCAAAAGTAGGCACGAAAATCATCGAGCCAACATTGGAAGGTTTGTTGATGGACTACGCCGAAGTTGAGTTCTTCCTTGCAGAAGCGGTTGAAAGAGGTTTCATCACAAGTGGAACAGCTGCATCGCACTATAACAATGCGGTTACAGCTTCTATCACTTACTGGGGTGGAACTCCTGCCGAAGCTGCTGCTTACCTGGCTCAGCCAGCCGTAGCATATGCTACCGCAAAAGGTGATTACAAAGAGAAAATCGGTTTCCAGAAATGGATCGCCCTTTACAACCGCGGCTGGGAAGCGTGGGTTGAATGGAGAAGACTGGATTACCCAAAACTATCGCCTCCGACAGGTGGAAGTGCCCCTGCCGGTCTGGCGATCCCAGTACGGATCATCTACCCGATCAACGAACAAACGTTGAATCCTGCAAACCGCGAAGCTGCTGGCACTGCGATTGGAGGAGACCTGGCAACTACCAAATTGTGGTGGGATAAATTTTAAATGAAAAAAGTTTAGCATAAAAAAAGGCGGACAATTGTCCGCCTTTTTTTATGCCCCTACCCTTAAAATCAAAAATACTGCCGCAGAGTAACTCTAAAGGCACATTTCATTTTGATAATGCTTGCTTTAACCAAAGTATGAATGGACAAATCGAATTTTCACCACAGATTTATTTTGAAAAACTCGAAATGACCGTTGTGATTGTCAGAACAATAATTATTTTTACTGGTAAATCTTTATAACAAACCTAGCTTAATGAAAAAACATTTATTACCCTTTTTGGGAGGGTTGCTGCTGCTCTGCAGTCAAGCCTATGCCCAAAGCCGTGAGGTGACCGGGACGGTCACTTCCAAAGACGATGGTTCGCTCCTGCCCGGGGTTTCTATCCGAGTCGCCGGTACAAATACCGGTACGCTCACCAACGACAAAGGTGAGTACAGTATTAATGCACGCACCGGGCAGTCACTCATTTTTTCTTTTGTCGGTTTCCTCAATCAGGAGCTGAAAGCGCCAGCCAGCGGAAACCTGGACGTTTCTTTGACGCTGGACGAACTAGCGTTGAATGAAGTCGTGATTACAGCGGGAGGTCTCACTGCCCAGCGCCGCGAACTCGGTAACCAGTCCACGACGGTGAAAGCGCAGGACATTGTGCAGGGCAAGCCCATTAGTGTAGCAGCCAGCCTTGCAGGCCGCGTCCCCGGATTATTGGTAATGGGTGTGAGCAGCGGTGTTAACCCCAACTATCGTTTAGTCCTTAGGGGTAACCGTTCACTCACTGGTAATAACCAGGCTCTCGTTGTGATCGATAACATCATTTCCACGAATGACATCCTGGGTAACCTCAATCCTGAGGACATCGAGGATATTCAGGTTCTTAATGGAGCCGGGGCCGCGGCGCTATACGGATCTGACGCTTCGAACGGCGCACTCATTGTTACCACTAAAAAGGGTAAGTCAGGTAAAACGGAGTTTAGGGTATCGAACACAACAACTATTGAAAGAGTAAGCTTTCTGCCCCAGCTGCAGAAAGGGTTCGGATCCGGAACAACACCGGATGATGTTCCTGAATATACACCATACGAAAACCAGCAATATGGTCCCGCGTTTGATGGATCCATGGTAGAAATCGGTAAGCCATTACAGGACGGCTCCATTCAGACGGTTCCCTACAGTGCACAAGATTTCCGTGAGGATTTCTGGAACACCGGCGTCGCCAACCAGACAGACCTTAGTGTAACTTCGGGTGATGAAAAAGGTACTTTCTATCTTTCAGCACAGTATTTCGACCAGAAATCGACGGTGCCTTACGACAAGTATAAAAGATATAGTGTCCGTGCCAACATTGTCCGTCACATCTACAAAAACCTCACTGCGTCGTTCAATACCAACTTTATCGGAAACCGTACGGACCAGAGCAGCCAGACCTTAGCGGCTTATCAAAACCTGCTGATGTCTCCTTCCCAGGTCGATGTTACCCAGTATGAAGACTGGCAGAATAATCCGTTTGCCAACCCGAACGGATATTTCAACGAGTATTTCCAGAACCCATATTTCACGCTATCGAACAACCGGCTTACGGACAGAAGCGACTATCTGCAGGGAAATATGGAGTTGAAATGGAATCCGGTCAAGCCATTGACATTCACTTACCGGGTTGGTATCAGCACACGTAACCTTTCCGGGAAAGTAAGTACCGGTAAATTCATTTTCTCTGATTATACCAAAAGCATTTCCGGTAGCTCAAAAACAGATATTGCGGGCTCCGTAGCGGACTATTCCGGATATACCACGCAGTTAGTCAATGACTTTCTGGCCGAATACAGAACCACCCTAAGCCCTGCCGTTAGCCTGAACGTAACGGTCGGCACGACGGTTCGCGAAAATGCCACCAAGGCCATGGCGATTGCAGCTAACGGACTTGTGATTGACGGATTGTATAATGTGGGTAATAGTCTTAGTAACCCAACTGCGATCGAAGGCAACTACAAAGCGCGCCAGATTGGTGTGTATGGCGAGGCCCGTCTTGGATTTAAAGAATTCCTTTATCTGCACGCAACTGCCAGAAATGACTGGCGTTCCATTCTTGCTAAAGAAAACCGTTCTTTCTTCTATCCTTCTGTTGACGTTTCCTTCATTGCCAGCGACGCAATTCCTGGATTGGGTAACTGGGAAATGCTCGAGAGCTTGAAACTTCGTGCGGGATACTCGCAGGTTGGGCAGGTCAACCTTGGTGCCAACAGAACTTTTGGTCAAATTCCTTTGAGCAACCAGGGTGCTTATGCGCTTAACAGCACCTTCTCACAGGGTTTCGGATATCCTTATTCAAGCGGCGCAGGTTTCACGCTAGATAATACGCTGGTTTCTTCCAACCTCAAACCGGAAATTACTACCGGACTGGAAGGCGGAATTGATTTCGAATTGCGCCCGATGCGAATTGGTGGCGGACTTACCTTCTATCAAACCAACACGGTAGACCAAACCATTACGGTACTCATCCCAAACTCCACCGGATATGGATTTTTGACAACTAATGTTGGAGAGGTTGAAAACAAAGGTATTGAGGCTACGTTGCACATTACTCCAATTAAGACCGCATCAGGATTACAGGTGGATCTGGGGGCCAACTACACGTATAACAGCAACAAAGTAATTTCCCTTTCTGATCAGTCGAACGAATTGAGTATTGGTTCTGTCGGTGCTACTGCCAAGGTACTCGCGAAAGTGGGTTCACCATTCCCTCTTCTTCAGACCACACGCTACAACCGTGACGAACAGGGACGTATTATCGTGGATTCCAAAACAGGTTATCCGTCAACAAATGGATCTTTCCATGACGTGGGCATCACCAACCCACCTCATATTTTGGGTGTGAACGGAGCAATCAAATACAAAGGATTCAGATTTAATATATTATTTGAATACCGCAACGGACATTATATCTACAATGCGATTTCAACCGGTTACGACTTCTCGGGAGCGGGTGTTCGCACTGCCTGGTACAACAGAGACCGTTTTGTTATTCCCAATTCATCATATAAGAACAGCGAAGGGAATTACGTTGAAAATACCAATATAGCAGTAAGAAGCGGTGGTGCTGACTTCTGGACAGACGGAACAAGAAATACAGGTATTGGAGAAAACTATTCAAATTCTGCCGGTTTCTGGAAGCTTCGTGAGGCTTCGATAGGATTTGAGTTACCATCTTCTCTGCTTTCCGCCACAAAGTTTATCAAGGCAGCAAACATAAGTATCCAGGGAAGAAACCTGTTTATTTGGGTTCCAAAGTCAAATCTTTATACCGATCCTGAGTACAGCCAAAACGGTGCTGACAGCAATGCGGTAGGTTTTACAAACCTCGGACAAACACCGCCCGCCCGCTATTTCGGTGGTACGTTATCATTAACATTTTAATTGAAACAACTAATGAAAAGATATAACATCAGTTGGATACTGGCGCTGCTTATAACGGGCCTTTCATCCTGTAATGATTATCTCGATATCAATACAAACCCCAACAATGCCACCAGCGCCGACGCATTGCTCGTCTTGCCCCAGGCTATCGTAGGTAGTGCTTCTGTCGCTAACCAGTTCAATTCTTATGGAGGGCATTTTGGCGGATACATTGCCAATGCAGGCGGATTTTCGGGTTTCGGTAACTTGTTCAACTATCAGCTGGTGCCGGGCGATTATAATGGACTTTGGGCCAACTCTTACGACAACTTAAATGATTACCAATATGTGATCAATCAGACAGCCGGCAATGATGAGCAAGCCTACGCAAATGCAGCGGCCAAAATCATGACTGCTATGAACTATCAGCGTTTGGTAGATGCATTCGGGGATGTTCCATATACCGAGGCATTGAAAAACAATGCGAACCTGACGCCGAAGTACGACGACGCTGCCACCATTTACCAGGACCTGGTTACCAAGCTGGATTCCGCCATCCTGATCATCGACGGAGCGCAGTTCCCGAAATCGCTCAACTCTTCGTCCGATCCATTATTCGGGGGAGATATGATGAGATGGAAAAAGTTTGCAAACACGATCAAACTTAGAATCCTGATACGTGTTTCCGGTGTTGCGGCGCTTTCTTCTTTTGTGACCACCAAATTCGCAGCAATGGACAAAACGCTCGGCTTTTTAACAGATGACGCAGTCGTTAATCCAGGTTACGTGAGAGACAAACCAAATCCGGTTTGGAATTCGTGGGGGTATTCATCTACCGGAGCAGTGGCGAATACATCCCGGATCCCTACCGAGTTTGCTTTTGGTTTCTACAAAGGTCAGAAGTTGACGGATAATTGGAGAGGATCGGTGATTTATAAAAACTTTGCAACAAATACACCCGTGAATCAACTTGGAAATGAGGTGGATGCACCAACGATCATTACCAATTACTCCACTTGGTATACTGGAAATTTCAGTAGTGCATCAAGCATCGGTAACGCTTTGGGTGTTCTTAAAGGACCAAGCCAGGGACAAGTACTGATGCTGCTCGCAGAATCTGAATTTTTACAGGCAGAAGCGAAGCTGAAAGGTTTCCTGACAGGTGATTTCACTACCAATTTTGACGCTGGAATTGCTGCTTCGTTCAAGTATCTATACAAAGATGTGACGAATGTTGTTGCGGCAGGAAAAGATGTCGCTGCGGATGTAACGGCCTATAAAACCGAGAATGCAGCCAGCTATCTGGTCAATATCAAGCTGGCAACAACACCAGCCCAGAGGCTTGAAGCGATCATTACTCAGAAATATATTGCAGTAAACATGATCAATTCGGAAGAAGGCTATAATGAATTCCGCAGAACGGGCTATCCTGTGACCGCAGCTAATGGAGACGCATACCACAATATCGCTTCCCTGCTGTCCACTTCAACCAGACCGGACAAGCTGCCTTCCAGAATTCTTTATCCATCCTCCGAGCAGTCGTATAATGCTGCTAACTACAAAGTTATTAATCAGTTCACTGACCTCATTTTCTGGGATCCTAACTAATTGAAATATGAAATTTTCGATAAAAATAGCCAGTCTGTTCCTGACGGCAGCGGCATTCACATCCTGCTTAAAGGACGATATCACACTTGATCCGGACAAATCAACCAATGTGGTCGAGTTTAAAAACCCATCCAGTTTTGTGTCACCCTCAGGCAGCACATACTCTCTGTATTCCCAGTCATTTGACCTTGCTGACCAGGCAGACTACCCGATTACGGTAAGTTATTCGGGAGCGGATGTTGCTCCAGCAGATATAACGGTAACTCTTGGCGTGGATACTGCCGCGGTGACTCATTACAATACGGAGCAACACGAGGAATTTGATGCGATTACGCCTAATCTTTACACATTACCTGCCACTGTGGTGATCCCAAAAGGGCAGCGTACTGCTCAGGTTTTGATCAAACTTAAAACAGCGCAATTCGACTTCTCGAAGAATTATGTTCTTCCCGTTCAGATTAAATCTGTTTCGTCAGGTGTGGTAAGCGGCAACTTCGGTACCATCCTGTTAGCGGTTAAGGCTAAAAACATCTATGACGCCACATACGCGGCGACCGGATATGTTTACCACCCGACGTCACCGAGAGCCGTCGCGAAAGACAAATCACTTGTAACCGTCTCACCTACAACCGTATCCGTGGAACTTGGTGACTTGGGTGGGTCGGGTTATTTCGCTAACCTGACAGTAGACCCAAAAACCAATAAGATCACTATCACTCCGGCAGCGGGGGCGGCTGGGGCACCTTACACGCAGTTTGATACTGCATTGCCTGCTCCCTATAAGTCTGCCTGGGCAAATGCTGATAAAGCAAATAACACCTACGATCCCGCCACCAAAACTTTCTATGTGCGGTATGGCTATATGGGTGCCAACGGGTGGCGCGTTGCGGAAGAAATACTTGTAAGAAAGTAAAAGCCATTAAGTAACAGTATAGTTTCTTATCGTGATTTTGAAGAGCCGGTCTTTTTTGACCGGCTTTTCTTGGTTTTAATAGTCATTATTTTAACTAAATTTGTCCATATACGAGCCAATTACAAACATGGAATTCCTTAAAAGCCAGCGTCTCAATAATCTTAAATACGAAATTCGCGGCGCTACTTACCAAAAAGCTTTGGAGCTTGAAAGTCAGGGTTATAAAATTCACAACCTGAATATCGGAAACCCCGCCCCTTTCGGGTTCGATTCCCCCGACGAAATTGTTCACGACATTATCATGAACATGCGTAATGCACAGGGTTATTCGGATTCCCGTGGCTTGTTTGCCGCTCGTAAGGCAGTTATGCATTACACCCAGACGATTGGCATTCAGGATGTTGAGATCAATGATATTTTCATTGGCAATGGGGTAAGTGAGCTGATCCTGCTTTCGATGCAGGCATTGCTGAATCCAGGTGACGAAATCCTCGTTCCTTCTCCGGACTACCCACTTTGGACTGCGTCTATCGCATTGAGTGGCGGAACTCCGGTACATTATGTCTGCGACGAGCAAGCCGACTGGAACCCGGACCTGGACGATCTTGAAAAGAAAATCACTTCCCGGACTAAAGGCATTGTTTTAATTAACCCAAACAATCCAACGGGCGCAGTTTATGAAAAAGATGTTCTGATACGCATTGCTAAAATTGCTGAAGAGCATGGGCTGATCATTTTCTCCGATGAGATTTATGATAAAATCCTTTACAATGGCGCAGTTCATTACCCAATGGGTTCACTTGTAACCGAAACGCTATGCGTTACTTACGGTGGGCTTTCCAAGAATTACCGTTCGGCTGGGTTCAGAGGTGGCTGGATGATCATGAGCGGCGCAAAACATAAAGCAAAATCGTATTCCGAAGGTTTGCTGCTGCTTGCGAGTATGCGTCTTTGCGCGAATGTGCCTACCCAATACGCCATTCAAACTGCATTAGGAGGTTATCAGAGCATCAAAGAACTGGTAGCTCCTACAGGAAGGCTGCACAAACAAATGAACCTGGTGTACGATCGCCTGACTTCCATTCCGGGAATCACCTGCGTGAAGCCGAAAGGTTCATTATATGTTTTTCCAAAAATCGATTTGAAAAAATTCGGACTTAAAACCGACGAAAAATTTGTTTACGACCTGTTAAGTGATCAAAAAGTACTCGTGGTGGCGGGCACCGGATTTAATTATATTTCGGACGACCATTTCCGGATTGTCTTTTTACCAACCGTTGACGAGCTGAACCAGGCGATGGACAAGTTAGAGTTCTTTCTCGAAAATCGCAGAGTATTGTCGACGCGTACGGTTGAAGAAATTATTGCCTGAGCGGTTTGCTCAGGCTTTTTTTGAAATTACCCTCTTTATCACTGAACCCGATAAATGTCCATTCAAGACCCGACCATCCAGGAAGCTAAAAGACAACGCCTGTTTTTGCTGCTTTGCGGCATATTCCTGACCAACGCGCTGATCGCCGAAATCATAGGCGGCAAAATATTTTCAGTAGAATCTTTACTTGGTATTGCGCCAGCCCAGCTGCCGATCGGTGGTCAGCGTCTCGATTTCAACATGACGGCCGGGGTTGTGAACTGGCCGGTGGTGTTCATCACTTCCGATATTATCAATGAATATTTTGGCCGAAAAGGAGTGAAACGCATTTCCTTTCTTACGGCTTGCTTCATTGTCTATACCTTTATCACCATTCTGGTTGCTACCAAACTCCCGCCCGCGCAATTCTGGCTGGAACTGAACAACACTGATAATCAAGGGAATGTATTTAATATCAATGATGCATTTACCAAAATATTCAACCAGGGACTTGGCATTATGATCGGCTCGATCGTAGCTTTTCTTCTCGGCCAGCTACTCGATGTATCGGTATTTTCGTGGCTGCGCAGAAAAACGGGCAGCCGGTTCATCTGGCTCCGCGCAACGGGTTCGACGATGTTTTCACAATTGGTAGACAGTTTTGTGGTCATCACAATTGCCTTTTACGTATTCGGCAACTGGGATTTGAAACAGATATTTGCGGTGGGTACTATTAATTATCTGTATAAAGGAGTTATTGCGATCATGCTTACCCCGGTTCTGTACATCGCGCATTACTTTATTGATAATTACCTCGGAAAAGAATATGCCGAAGAATTGTCACATAAAGCTGCCCACGAGTGATTAATTCGGTTTTGCAGTAATTTGTCGCCTCATATTATCGAGCATTACGGCGGTTGCGATTCCAACATTCAGCGATTCGGCCTCGCCCACTCTCGGTATCGTTACCTTGTGCGTTATGAACGGCTCCACACCCGCACCGATCCCATTCGACTCATTCCCCATCACAATAAAACCGCCATTTGCAGAAAAAGGAAACTCGTAAAGCGATTCGCCTCCAAGAAATGCCCCGATGACATTTTGGTTATGAGCTTGATCCGCCAGGTAGGTAGCCAGGTCGGTATAATAGATTTTGATCCTCGTAAATGAGCCTTTACTGGCGGCGATTACCTTTGGGTTGTAAAAATCGGTTGTGTCCTCGGAACATACGATTTTTGTGATTCCGTACCAATCAGCGACGCGGATGATCGTTCCCAGGTTTCCCGGATCACGCACATCATCCAGAATCAGCACATATTCGGCTTCATTTAAAGACAAAAAAGCATTCTCCTTCGTTTTAGCAACAGCCAGGCATGAATCGTTCGTCTGAAAAGAACCGACTGTTTCCAGCCCGACGATCGTAGCGGTTTCTATTGCAGCGTTATGTCGGGATAGAATAGTTGAGTATTTTTGCTGAAATTCCTCTGTTGCTAATACAAACTCAATCTCAAAATCTGAATCCATTAATTCAAGTACACTTTTAGCGCCTTCGACAATAAAAGCCTGGTGCGCCTGACGGTACTTCTTGATTTTGAGCGAGTTTATATACTTTATACGATTTTTTGAGAGCATTGAATATTCATTGTAGGATTACATACGGCTCATTTCTCATTCTTGTCTTGACGGGATTGTTCTCCTGCACACCCAAGTCATCGTCACCCACCAAAAGTTATTTTTTAGGCACTTCGTCGATTAAAGGCAACCGCATCGTCAACGATTCGGAACTGGATGCATTGATCCCCCAAAAACCAAACCGCCGGCTTCTGGGACTTCCATTCTTTCCATATGTCGGCCTTTACCGATTTGGCGAACTGTTTTACAACCGCGAAGAAAAACAGCGTAAAGTAATCGAAGTGACGCAAAATTATCAGAACGAATCCCGGATTCACGAAAATAATCCGCGAAAGCTGGAAAAAATTCAGCGTCGATATGCTAAGAAACTTGAAAAAGCGCAGGTACGCGCGGATCAAGGAAATTTCTGGATGCGGATTTTAGGCGAAGCACCTGTTTATTTCAACCTGAACGAAGTCGTACAGAATGCCGAAAAAATGCAGAAGTACCTCTACAACAACGGGTTTTTTGAGGCGAAAACTTCTTTTAAACCGGATACCGTTTTCAACCGGATCAGGGTGAATTATCTGATCCATGAGAACCGCCCGACCATGATCCGGGATATTCAGTATCAGGTCAAAAACTATTTTGCCGACAGCATCATCGACGCAAATGCGAAGGATGCAGTTTTGATCAGTAAAAAAAGGTATGACGGCGACTCATTCGAGGAAGAACGGATACGCATCGAAACGCTCCTCCGAAACGAAGGATATATGGGTTTTTCGCGCCAGAATGTCTCCTACCTTGTTAACGATACGATCACGAATGCGCTGACAGACAGCAATTTCAAATCGGTAGACATCAAAGTGCGTGTGGAAATGCCGGATGCAGGTAACAAGCAAACGCGGTATGTGATCAATTCGGTTAATTTCGAGGTATTGCCGCCATCGGGTACGCCTGATTCGCTTTACAAAAAAGACACGACAGTCCACCAGGGGATCCGGTATGTATTTTCAGACAAGCATTTCTCAACGAAGATTCTGGATAGCAAGATTCAGGTACGTCCCGGCGAGTTTTACAGTCAGAAAAAAGAACGCGACACGCAGCAACAATTATCCCTGACAGACCAATTTGATTTCGTCAATTACAACTACACCATTGATTCGACGGGAAAAGGGATTAATAGTTATTTTAAAGTTATTCCATTAAAGAAATACCAGATCTCGACTGATATTGGTCTGAATGTGATCCAGTTGCAAGGTGCGCCGGGCCCATTTGCCAATTTATCTTATAAAATTCGGAACGTGTTCAACGGGCTGGAAAACTTTGAAGCGAACCTTCGCGGCGGGATAGAACTCGTTCCTGGTTTTTTGGGTAACAGACAGATTTACAGGAGTGAAGAAATCGGATTGAACACCTCACTCACTTTTCCCAGGCTTTTAACACCTCGTAACATTCTGCAAAAACAAACGGCCAGTTACAATCCGCGGACGCAGATTGGATTGGGCTATAATTATGTAAACCGTCCCGAATACACCCGTACCAACGTGAAGATCGCGATGAATTATTCGTGGCAGCCGACCAATAATACGCTTTTCAATGTGTCACTGGTTGACCTCAATATACTGAACACGCAAAACATCCGGGCCGATTTCAAAAGCTTGCTAGACACGTTGTATTTACAAGGTAACAACCTGATTAACAGCTTTCAGAAATCATTTGTATCCGATATCAATTTCAATTTTGTTTATAATACCAATGCATTAATGGGCCCGCAAAAGAATGCGAAATATTTTAGGGTAGCACTGGAATCGGGAGGTACATCGCTCAATATTCTACCCGGGCAACAGGATCTGATTAAAAATGTGTTCGGTGACTTGCAATTCTATAAATACCTGCGCTGGAATGCCGATTACCGTCGTTACTGGCCCGTCAATAAAAGATCGGCATTTGTAGCCAGGATCAACAGCGGCGCGATTTACAGTTACGGGGACAGCAAAGTACCACCCTACGAAAAATACTTTTTTGCAGGCGGATCAAACAGTTTGAGGGCCTGGCTTCCACGCCGGCTAGGTCCCGGGTCCTCGTCGCCCAGGTTAACTTCCAACAACTTGTCGATCGAATCGCCGGGTGAATTTCTGCTCGAAGGTAACCTCGAATGGCGCGGATTCCTGGCGAAATTTTTCGGTGATATCAACTACGCACTCTTTATCGACGCGGGAAACGTGTGGAACCTGAACAGTACGGCGACGGAATCGCAGAAATTTGAAGCCAACAGCTTTTTGCGCGAAATCGCAGTTGGTACCGGGTTCGGGATCCGATATGATCTTTCGTTCTTTATACTCCGATTTGACTTCGGGATCAAGGTATACGATCCTGCATTACAGCGATTTGTACTGGACGAATTAAAGTTCAACAAGCTTTTCAACCGTACACAATCCAATTTTCTCAATATCAATCTGGGAGTTGGATATCCTTTTTAATTGCTGCAAAGCTCGCCCATCTTAGTATGACAGTTTGTCAGTATACCTGATTTTTCCCTATCTTTGCAACCGTCCGGCCTGAACCGAAGTTGAAATAATAAGTGATTTCACTTCGCTGACAGGCATTGAAGATTACAGATTTCCTTTCCAATGGAACACAGAATTTCAAATTCATTAAAAATACTGACCGAGGCTGATAAAGAAGCTTGCGAAACCGTGCGTGTCTCGGAAAATGAACCTCTTACAACTAAAAAAAGGCTGTTTATTGAAAGCTACGGTTGTCAGATGAATTTTTCGGATAGTGAAATCGTAGCTTCTGTCATGCGTGACGCCGGCTATGCGACCACGTCAGATGAAAACGACGCCGATCTCATTTTTCTGAATACATGCGCGATCCGTGACAATGCGGAACAGAAGGTTAGAAACAGGTTGAGGCATTTAAATTTCCTGAAAAATAAAAAACCGGGAATGCTCATCGGTGTGCTCGGTTGTATGGCTGAGAGGCTCAAAACCCAGTTGCTGGAAGAGGAAAAAATGGTCGATATCGTTACGGGGCCTGATGCCTACCGTGATCTTCCAAGACTTGTGCTGGATGCAGGAACTGGTCAGAAAGGTGTAAATGTGTTTCTTTCCCGAGAGGAAACTTACGCCGATATTTCTCCGATCCGTCTGAATTCCAATGGAGTAACCGCGCTCGTTTCCATTATGCGGGGTTGTGACAATATGTGCAGCTTCTGCGTGGTACCATTTACGCGTGGCCGCGAACGGAGCAGGGACCCGCATTCCATTGTGAAAGAAGCCGAAGATCTTTTCAATCTGGGCTATCGCGAGGTTACCTTGCTCGGCCAGAATGTGGACAGTTACAAATGGGAAAAACAGGTCAATTTCGCGCAGCTGCTGGAAATGGTTGCCCGGATAAATCCGGAACTGCGTGTAAGGTTCAGCACGTCGCATCCGAAAGACATTACGGATGAGGTTTTATATACCATTAAAAAGTATGATAACATCTGTAAATACGTCCATTTACCTGCCCAAAGCGGAAACAGCCGGATACTGGAACTGATGAACCGCACGTATGACCGTGAATGGTACCTGGAACGGATTGACAGTATCCGCCGGATCTTGGGTGAAGATTGCGGAATTTCTCACGACATGATCACAGGTTTTTGTACTGAAACCGAGGAAGAACACCAGGATTCTCTTTCATTGCTTGAATATGTAAGGTTTGATTTCGGATACATGTTTTCGTACTCCGAACGTCCGGGAACGCTGGCCGCGAAAAAATTCCAGGATGACATTTCGGCTGAGGTAAAGCAAAAAAGACTTGCCGAAATGATCGACATACAACAAAGAATATCCCTGGAACGCAACCAGAGACTGATCGGTACCATCCAGAAAGTATTGATTGAAGGAACCTCAAAACGTTCCGAAAACGACTTTACAGGCAGGATCGATCAAGGTAAAAAGGTTATTTTTCCGAGGGAAAATTTCAAAAAAGGTGATTATGTACACGTTTTAATCACCGAATGCACAGCCGCAACGCTCAAAGGAAAAGTAGTTGCAGAGGTTGAGGCCATTTAAACGCAATAATAATGTCCGATGTCACAAAGAAAATCAGACATTTAACTCTAAAAGGCTAACAGCCCACAGCTGGCAGCCAACCGCTATTTGAATGAATCCATCGGAGATACAAGCAATAAAAAATCGTTTCGGGATCATCGGGACATCCCCGGGCCTGAACCACGCCATTAATGTAGCAGTACAGGTTGCAGCGACTGATCTTACCGTATTAATCACGGGAGAAAGCGGTAGTGGTAAAGAATCTTTTTCAAAGATCATTCACAGTTTGAGTTCGCGGAAACATGGGCCTTTTATCGCGATCAACTGCGGTGCCATACCCGAAGGAACGATCGACTCAGAACTTTTCGGTCATGAAAAAGGCTCATTTACGGGGGCATTGGATGCGAGAAAAGGGTATTTTGAAACAACCAACTCAGGTACCATATTCCTCGATGAAGTAGGTGAAATGCCGCTGGGCACGCAGGCGCGTTTGTTGCGTGTACTGGAAAATGGTGAATATATAAAAGTAGGATCTTCCAAAGTCCTTAAAACAAATGTGAGGGTCGTTGCCGCGACTAATGTGAATTTGCTGGATGCGGTTAATAATGGGAAATTCAGGGAAGATCTTTATTACCGGTTAAATACAGTCCCCATTTACGTGCCGCCACTGCGTGATCGCGGAGAGGACATTCTGTTGTTGTTCAGGAAGTTCACCAATGATTTTTCCGAAAGGTACCGGACTAAACCTGTCAGGCTGGATAACGAAGCCCGGGATCTTTTAATGGGCTATGCATTTCCAGGGAATATCAGGCAGTTAAAAAATATCGCCGAACAAATTACCATTCTGGAAACAGACAAGGAATTTCCGATCAGCGTCGATACGCTCAATCACTATCTTAATCCGGTTCAGCCGGCGGGTCGAAAATCACTCATTCAGCTACGCCAAAACGACGACTCGACTTCTTTCTCAGAGAGAGAATTACTTTATAAGGTACTTTTCGACATGCGCAGGGATGTGACGGAATTGAAAAAACTGGTCCGGAACGTTTTAGAAAATGAGAAATACGGCGGAGATATCTTGAAAGATCATCAGGAATTATTCAGCTCGATCAACAACGCTGAACCGGTGATCAGTTCGCCAACCATTGAACCATCCCGGCTACTTTCGCCCCCACCTTCCAGAGTAGTTGATCTCGACCGTTATTCCGACGAGCGCGGTGAAATCGAGGATGTTGTGCATGTGACTGCGGAGGAAGAGTCGCTCTCGCTGGAAGACAAAGAGAAAGAGATGATTATCAAGGCGCTCCGCAAAAACAACAACAAACGAAAGTATGCAGCGAATGCATTGGGCATATCCGAACGGACGTTATACAGGAAAATCAAGCAGTATGATATTGAAGAATAGTGAATTAGGTCGGTTGTTAAAAACAGGCGGCGAAAGATTGATCCTCGTCCTATTGTTCCTGCATTGCTCCGTTTTCATTTCGGGATGCGGCGTTTATTCTTTTACCGGAACAAACTTATCTCCTGACATTAAGACATTTAGTGTGTTGAATTTTACAATGGGCACAGCTGGCGGACCGTCCGATCTGCCGCAAAGGCTGACAGAGGATTTGAAGGAATATTTTCAGAGAAATACAAGCCTTATCAGCCAGCCCGGCGGTGGCGACCTGGTCATCGAAGGCTCAATCGTGGGATATGACGTACTCGCGGCTGCACCCACCGCAAACGACCAGGCCGGGCTCAACCGGTTGAATGTCTCCGTCCAGGTTCGTTACACTAATGCAAAAGACGAAACAAAGAATTTTGATCAGTCTTTCACCTATTACGCCGACTTCCCACAGGATCAAACACTTAACCAGAACGAAGCCCGTCTTTTGCCAACGATCCGCGAAAATCTAGTTCAACAGATCTTTAATAAATCAGCCGCGGACTGGTAAGACACGTCTCTTTTCTTTAATTTCATCCTCTTTTCAGAAAAATTCAACCTCCGGTTATGGCCATTATTGAAAAAGAAGCATTTGGTGAGCTGGTGAAAAATCCGGCAGGAATTGGTTCTGATATAATTCCTTTACTGGAAGCTACTATCAAGGCGTATCCTTACTGCCAAATCCCTTATTCGCTCTTGGCAAAGGCCTATGCAGGCACGGAAAAGCTGGACGAAACAAAGCCGAAAGCCGCGGCATATGCATTAAGCCGCGTTGCTTTGCAGAGGCTGGTCGAAAATGACACCGAGCGTTATGACGCATCTGTTAATGTGGACCAAATTCTTGAAAATGAGCAAGAAGTAGTTCCGCAAAATGGCGAGGATATTCTGATTACGCTCGTTGAACAGCAAACCACTCCGTTATCCATTCAGAAGTCGGAAGAACAGAGACGGCAGCAACAGATCATCGAGGGTTTTATGAAGAAAAACCCGAGGATCAACAAGCAGGATAATAATCTTGAACCCATTTCTCTGGATGTAAGTGGCCGGGTCGCCGAATCGGGAGCCGGAAGTATTGAGACCGAAGCATTTGCCAAAATATTGATCCGTCAGGGTAAAATTGAAAAGGCGATTGATATCTATCAAAAATTGATCTTGAAAAAACCAGAAAAAAGAAATTACTTTGCGAAAAAATTGAGTGAGTTGTACCGGCAGTAAAATTGTTTGTTAAACTTCGGCTGTCGGCATTCAGCTATCAACATTCACTCATCGCACCGGCGACCCGGTCACTCATTCTGTCATTCAAAAAATTAAAAAAGCATGTATTTAGGTTTAATTATTCTCGTGGCGATCGTCGCAGTGTTATTGATTCTGGTGGTTTTGGTTCAAAACTCAAAAGGTGGCGGACTTTCAAGCGAATTTAGCGGCGCTGGCACCACCCAGATGTTTGGTGTTAAAAAGACAACCGATTTGCTCGAACAAATAACCTGGGGACTTGCAGGTGCAGTAATCCTGATCTCTCTGGCATCTTACATTATCGTTGGCAACAGCAATACAGGATCAGGAATTAACAGTATTAATGTGGACAGAGCACAGAATGCAGTTGTTCCGGGCGGAAAAATTGCTCCGGCACCGGGAGGTGCGGCGCAAGGCGCACAGGAATCGACTACTCCCGCTGCAACCACGCCGGCAACTCCGGCACCGGCTGACAGCTCAAAATAAAAATTTCGGTTTACCCGCATAAAAAATGTTCACGAGTCATTCGTGAACATTTTTTGTTTTTAAGCCGCCTAAGAATCTAGGCAATCGTAATCTCTTTAAGTATCAGCTTTTCGGCCACTGGCACAAGCGTTTCATGCAAAGGATACTCGTATTTTGATTCAACGATGTACGTTGCAGGATTTGGCAGTGATTTATTTTTTCGGGTCAAATCAACCTTTACCTGCGAAACAGAATGTCCGATCCCAATCCGCACAGTTTCCAAAAACCAGGTTTTCAGATAACGCTCACGCATTTGGTTGAATAAAGCGAGCTGATATTGAAAAATGCTGACGAGAGGCTGCCACGTGTGCAAAAACAATAGATAACCCTCTTGCAACCTCAACGGCACAATGCCAACGGGTGAAATTTTGACATTCTCCTCCACCTCATTAAACCGCTCCGTACCTTCCACAATGTATTTTGAAAACCGCGGCATCGCGAAATCCAGAATGTAGTTCAGGTCTTCCATGTACGGATCGTCCTGGTGCGTTTCTTCATATTCCAGTTTCAATTCACGCAAGTTAATGCCGGTCAGGTTCTTAGGCAGTGATGTTTTGATCTGATTTTTAGTCGATTTGATCTCGGTGCAGGTATTGAGATGCTTTCTCAGCTCCGGCAAATGCGGGTGTAGCCGGTTGTTGGTGAATTCACTGTTAATATGTTGCAGGTAGGCCAGCAACACGTATTTTTTATACTCAAAATCAAAAGTTCCTTCGGTTAACCAATTGTAATGCAGGTTCTTCATACGATTTTAACTTGGTGCCGATAAAATTTACGTAATTTCAAAGTGCGAAGCAATCTTTCCAGTTTACCTGACATACAAATAGCAGTATAATTACATGGGCGCAGGTTTAGATACAAATTTGTCACACTCGCCGGAAAAAATGTCATAGCACCCCTCGCTGGCACAGATTGTGCTTACCAGTAAACAGTCAAATCAAATACTGACAATCTTAAAAACAAACGTTTAATATTTATGTCAACTTTAGCAGAAATACAAGTTAACGTACAACCTCTGGCTGACCGTGTTCTTGTAGAACCAGCCCCAGCCGAAGAAAAAACTGCATTTGGTATCATTATCCCTGATACTGCCAAAGAAAAGCCACAACGCGGAACCGTAGTTGCCGTTGGCCCAGGTAAAAAAGATGAGCCTCTTACAGTAAAAGTGGGTGACACCGTTTTGTACGGCAAATACTCCGGTACTGAATTAGCATATGAAGGAAAAGATATCCTGATCATGCGCGAATCAGACATTTACGCCATTATTGGTTAATTGTCCGACATTATTTATTCCAAAAGTTTCTCTTAAAGTTTTTTCAAATTATTAACTGTTATGTCTAAGAAAATATTTTTTGACACAGAAGCCCGTGACAAGATCAAGAAGGGTGTGGACACATTGGCTGACGCCGTAAAAGTTACATTGGGACCACGTGGTCGTAACGTTGTAATTGACAAAAAATTCGGTTCTCCAAGCATCACCAAAGATGGTGTTACTGTTGCCAAAGAAATCGATCTGAAAGATCCTATCGAAAACATGGGAGCTCAGTTGGTGAAAGAAGTTGCTTCTAAAACTGCTGACTCTGCGGGTGACGGTACCACTACTGCAACTGTTCTGGCACAAGCGATCTATTCGATCGGTGTGAAAAACGTAGCAGCTGGCGCTAATCCAATGGACCTGAAACGTGGTATCGACAAAGCGGTACAAGTAATCGTTCGGGATCTTGAAGCTCAGAAAAAAAATATCTCCACTTCAAAAGAAATCGCTCAGGTTGCAACAATCTCTGCTAACCATGATGAAGAAATCGGTCAGATGATCGCTGAGGCGATGGAGAAAGTAGGTAAAGAAGGTGTTATCACCGTTGAAGAAGCTCGTGGTACCGAAACAGAAGTTAAAACTGTTGAAGGTATGCAGTTTGACCGTGGTTACCTGTCCCCATATTTCGTAACGAACACAGAGAAAATGGAAGCTGAATTGGAGCGTCCATATATCCTGATCTCTGAAAAGAAAGTTTCTTCCATGAAAGAACTTCTTCCAGTTTTGGAAGCAGTTGCTCAAACTGGTCGTCCATTACTTATTCTTTCAGAAGATGTTGACGGAGAAGCACTTGCTACATTGGTAGTAAACAAAATCCGTGGTGCATTGAAAGTGGCAGCTGTTAAAGCTCCTGGTTTCGGTGACCGTCGTAAAGCAATGCTTGAAGACATCGCGATCATCACTGGCGGTACTGTAATTTCAGAAGAACGCGGTTTCAAATTGGAAAACGCTACTTTGGAATACCTTGGTACTTGCGAAAAAGCGATAATCGACAAAGACAATACAACTTTGGTAAATGGTGCAGGTAACTCTGAAGATATTCAGGGACGTGTGAACCAAATCAAAGCGCAGATCGAAAACACAACTTCAGATTACGATCGCGAAAAACTTCAGGAACGTCTGGCTAAATTGTCAGGTGGTGTTGCAATCCTTTACATTGGTGCAGCTACTGAGGTTGAAATGAAAGAGAAAAAAGACCGTGTTGACGATGCATTGCACGCAACCCGTGCTGCCGTTGAAGAAGGTATCGTAGCCGGTGGTGGTGTAGCTTATATTCGCGCTACTGCGGCTCTTGAAGGCGTGGTTGGCTCAAACGAAGACGAAAAAACCGGTATCAATATCATCCGCGTTGCTTTGGAAGCTCCATTGAGAACAATCGTTTCTAACTCAGGTCAGGAACCTTCGGTTGTTGTTCAGAAAGTGAAAGAAGGAACTGGTGCTTATGGTTACAATGCTAAAGACAATGTATACACAGACCTTTTGGAAGCTGGTATCATTGACCCTAAGAAAGTATCCCGTCTGGCACTTGAAAACGCAGCATCTATCGCAGGCTTGTTGTTGACAACAGAATGTGTGATCGCTGACGAACCAGAAGAAGCTCCGGCAGCAGGTGGCCACAGCCACGGTGGCGGAATGGGTGGAATGATGTAATCGTTTGTTCAGATAGAAATGACAAAAAGCCGTCGGGAGTGATTCTGACGGCTTTCGCTTTTTATCAGATTGTTTTTAAGAAAGCATTACCCCATCCTGCATCACCATTCTCCTATCTGCCATTTCCGCCAGCTCTTCGTTGTGAGTCACAATTACGAAAGTCTGACCAAACTCATCCCTTAGTTTAAAAAACAATTGATGCAGATCAAGCGCATTATGAGAATCCAGGTTACCGCTGGGTTCGTCAGCGAGCACGATGGACGGTTTGTTAAGCAAAGCTCTCGCAACTGCTACCCTTTGTTGCTCGCCGCCGGATAGCTGCGATGGTAAATGGTCTGTCCTTCCCGAAAGGCCTAAAAGTTCGAGCAGCTCCCCCCCTCTTTTAACAAGTTCCTTTTCACTTATTTTTCCATTGATATACCCCGGCATACATACATTTTCCAACGCCGTAAACTCGGCGAGCAGATTATGGAACTGGAAAATAAAGCCGATTTTCTCATTTCTGAACCGCGCCAGATCTTTGTCTTTTTGAGTAAAAACATTAACACCTTCAATAAAAACCTGCCCTTCTTCAGGCCGGTCCAGTGTACCGAGAATGTGCAGAAAGGTACTTTTACCAGCTCCCGACGGACCCACAATGGCGACTACTTCGCCCTTTTGTACTTCAAGATCAATCCCCTTCAAAACCTGTAATGAACCATATGTACGCCTGATTCCGCTCGCCTGAAGTAATTGCATGACCTGAAAAGATAATTGGCTTAATTCCTACGCCCGTTTTGATTAATTCCTTAATTTGCCGTAAAAATACCCATTTACTTTTATACTCATGAATATTCACGAATATCAAGGCAAAAGCGTTCTTAAAAAATACGGTGTGCGTATTCAGGAAGGCCTCGTAGCTGATACTCCCGACAAGGCAGTGGAAGTTGCACGTGAGCTTAGCCAGCAGACAGGCACCAAATGGTACGTTGTTAAGTCTCAGATCCACGCAGGTGGTCGCGGAAAAGGACGTATCGTAGGTACCGAACAACGTGGTGTTGCCCTTGCCAAATCTGTTGAAGATGTAAGAACCATATCCAATAATATTTTGGGTAAAGTATTGGTTACTCACCAAACCGGCCCTGACGGAAAGCGTGTTAACAAAGTACTTATTGCCGAAGATGTTTACTACCCGGGCCCAAGCGAGCCGAAAGAATACTACCTTTCTATCCTTCTTGACCGTGGTAAAAACTGCAATGTGATCATGGCCAGCACCGAAGGCGGTATGGACATCGAAGAAGTTGCGGAGCATACCCCTGAAAAAATCATGAAAGAATGGATCGATCCGAAAGTTGGATTGCAGCCATTCCAGGCACGTAAAGTAGCATTTGCACTGGGTCTTGAAGGTGATGCATTCAAAGAAATGGTGAAATTCATTACTGCTCTTTACAAAGCTTATATCGAAAGTGATTCAGCGATGTTCGAAATCAACCCGGTTTTGAAAACGTCTGATAATAAAATTCTTGCCGTTGATGCAAAAGTTGATTTAGATGACAATGCATTATACCGTCATCCTGAGCTTGCCGAAATGCGTGATACCAATGAAGAAGATCCGTTGGAAGTAGAAGCAGGTGCAAACAACCTGAACTATGTAAAACTGGACGGAAACGTAGGTTGTATGGTAAATGGCGCTGGTCTTGCAATGGCTACGATGGATATCATCAAACTATCAGGTGGCGAGCCTGCTAACTTCCTGGATGTTGGGGGTGGCGCGAATGCACGTACCGTAGAAGCCGGTTTCCGTATTATCCTGAAAGATCCGAACGTAAAGGCGATCCTGATCAACATTTTCGGAGGTATCGTTCGTTGCGACCGTGTTGCGGCTGGTGTTGTAGAAGCTTACAAAGCAATCGGTGAAATCCCTGTTCCGATCATCGTTCGCTTGCAAGGAACCAATGCAGAAGAAGGAGCCCGCATTATCAATGAATCAGGTTTGAAAGTATATTCCGCTATCGAATTCAAAGAAGCCGCTACCAAGGTATCGGAAGTACTTGCTGAATTGGGCGTATAATTTCTCAATTGGGTGACAAGTTTGTCCCCATTTTTTTGTCATGTTGAGCGGGGTCGAAACATCAGCAGTTTGCTAGTGTCTTCGACTCCGCTCAGACTGACAAAGCGGTAAAATTCAGACTGACAAGGCGGCAAGATTCAGACTGACAAAGCGGTAAGATTCAGGATCACATCTCCATTAGATTCAGAATGGTGGACTGCTATTATAGCAATTCCATAACTGCCTCATCCCCCATTACTGCATTTGCGGGTCGTGGGTGAGCTTCGTTGAAAACTTCAAGATCTTTACTTTCCAATACTTTCGCGGGAGATTCATCAATATCGCCATGTGAATCTTTAATCGCCTTCAGATCCAATCCCAGGTGTTTGGCAATAAATCCGTACATCGCTTTACGTTTGGATGGGCCGAAATCATGCTTTTCGTCGGCAAGGTGAACTCCTTCCAAATGATTTTTCTTTCCATACAGATTATAAATATTCTCGATGAAGGGAAATTCGACCACTGGCGTATTCTTCGTCCAGTCGCCGCCATCTGAGATCAGGATCATTGGCCGGGGCGCCGCCAGCGCCGCTATCTCTACATTATTTGTCTGGAAATCCCCATTTTTATGAATGGGAAGGCCGCTTTCGCAGACACAGCCGCCGAAGAAATAAGCTGATACCATCACAACCGGAACAGATACTTTGACCCGATTGTCCAGTGCCGCCAATAAAAATGTCTGCGTACCTCCACCTGATTCGCCGGTAACTGCCACCCTTTCAGGATCAACGCCCGGAATAGATAAAAGATAATCCAGAGAGCGGATGCTATTGATCGTCTGCAGTTTCAGCGCCTTCGCCATTTTGTGTTCACATTGCCTCGAATCACCCTGGCCAACCATATCCCAAACAAAAACGATGGCACCCATTCGCGCGAGCATGGCGCAGCGTTTCTGGGTTTGCTCCCGAAACCTGCCATGCGGATTTTCACCATGCCCGTGCGGACAAAGTATACCTGCATACGATTTTTGTTTCTTTAAAGGTTTGTACAAATTCCCTGTTACGTAAATACCCGGCATACTCTCAAAAGCCACATTTTCAATCGAATACCCATCCATTTCCTTCCGGCTATGAACGATCGGCTTCGAAGTCGGCTTTTCTGGCAATGTATTCAAATCCATTCCATCTCGGATCTGTTTCCTGATTTTCTCTGCCCGCGTCTCCCACTCCACTCTCGAAGCAACCTGATGTTTTTCTAAAAATGCCTTTCCTTCTTCTTCAGTAAAATAGGCACCCTGACAGAGTTCAGGAGTTTGTGCAGCACTTTGAAATACAACACAAATGAGCCCAAACAGTAATGGAAAGATTGTTTTCATGCGAATAAGTGGTTGTTTGAGATTAAAAGAAATGCGGGAACGGAGAATACTGTTGTGGCGGTCGGCGATCGGCTTTCGAAAAAAATGCTCTGATAGTTGACCATTGATGGTCTTCAATTGTCAAGCTAATCGCTAAAAGCCGACCGCCGGCTACCGAAAGCCCTACACCACCGCCACTCTAATATAACTTTTCAAAATATGCGCTTCCAGGTGCTTTACCATTCCTTTGTACTCCCCGTCGATCTGGAAATGGGCTTCTTTATTAATGCATTCGATTTCTGCTTTTTCAACTGACAATACCTGCATAATCTCCGGATTGAAGTCGGTGTTGCCGGCGAGGATTTTTGCGGTTTCTATGAAGTCGAGTTTTTTGGCAATGACCAGCTCAAAAAAGCCATCGGACATATCGCCGGCGGGGTTAATGGTTACCCCGGTACCGTATTTCTGAGCGTTCGCAATGATCACGATCAATGCATCCATTTCCATTACTTTTTCTTCTGTCGTAATGCGGACGGTGAAATTTTCGTGCTCGCTCAGTGTTTTCAGCATCTCACGCGCATATCCCAGTTTCCCGCGCGTTTCGCTGTTTTCGTAGTTTTTTACCAACAATGCATTTAATCCTATATCACTCAAATGCAGGCTGATATCCCCATTAATAGATACCGCATCAATACATACCGAATTTTCTCCAAATGCAATTTCCAGGGCTTGATCCACAGAACCTGAAAGTCCAAAATCCACAGAAAGTCCGTTGGCTGAACCGGCCGGGATAATGCCTAACACTACATCCAATCCATACAATGCCTGCGCCACCAGTGAAATAGTGCCATCGCCACCAGCAACCAAAACCCGTTCCGGTTTTATAGCCTCCGCCATCTCCCGGATCGTCTCCAGATCGTGTTCGCCAGTGGTGGAATAAATACGGAGATCGTATCCCTCAGACCCTGATTTTTCAATAACCCGTTCAAAAATAACATCCTTCTCAACATCCCCCGATATGGGATTTACTACCAGCAAAACTTTTCGTTCTGGAAACATATTGTCTAAATTAGGGACTTCAAGTCTAAGGAGGTTAAAGATAGTTATGAAACGTTGTGACTTAAAATTGTATCGGGGTTATGCCAATAAAAAAGAACTTGTGGTATTCGGGCATGTGGTTAAAAAGTATCCTTCCGGCGACCGCAAATACACGCGCAGCGGTTTCAGGTACGCACGGACGATCATCGAACTCTTCTCGATAAAGACAATTCCCTTTCTGAATGTGACGTTACGGGTCGGTGATCTGGTAGCGCAGACCCAGGCGGAGGAAGATGGTTACTTCCGGTTTCAGGTACCATTTGAGCAGGAAATCCCCAGCGGCTGGCATACCTATGAAGTCAGCGTGGATGAAGAAGTGGATGGAAAAAAATACAAGGCGAGCAGTACCGAAGAGTTTTTTCTGCCATATAAAACATCTTACGGGCTGATTTCTGACATCGACGATACCTTCCTAATCTCACATAGCCGCCGGTCTTTCAAAAAACTATTTGTTCTTTTGTCTAAAAACGTGCAGGCCAGAAAGCCGTTTGACGACGTGGTGAGGCATTACAAACTGCTCTCGTTCGCGAGCCGGACGCATCCTCAGAAAGAGAATAACATCTTTTTTTACGTATCCAGCAGTGAATGGAATTTGTACGATATGATCGTCCGTTTCGCTGAATTAAATGGGTTACCAAAAGCGGTTCTGAAATTAAAAAAACTGAAATCCGGGCTTGACGACTTTGTTATGACAGGTTCCGGTTCCCATTTGCACAAGCTTCGCAAGATCCATAATATTATCAGTTTCTACCCCGAACTGCAGTTCATCCTTTTGGGAGATGATTCACAAAAAGACCCGGAAATCTATGAAGAAGCTTGCAGGACATTTCCTACAAACATCCGGGCGGTTTACATACGACAAACCAGAAAACGGGCCAGACCCTTGACGGCCACATTACTTAACAACATTCAGCAACTGGGCATCGATACCTGCTATTTTTCACATAGCAATAAAGCGATTGCGCATTCGCTCGAAAACGGCATTGTAATCGAAGTGCCGCTGGAAGTTATCTCACCCGAAAATTTACCGGAATCTTAATTCGTATAAATGGACATTTCGCATATTATCAATGAGCTCGGCGAAGACAGAAGTCTTTATTTTAATGCAGTAGCACCTCCCATTGTTCAGGCCAGTAATTTTGTTTTTGACTCTTTTGAAGATTTACGCAAAGCCTTTGAAGATGAAGATTCAGCCTATTTATATTCCCGGGGTAAAAATCCGACCATTGAAATACTAAGAAAAAAACTGGCTGCGCTCGACGGCGCCGAAGATGCCCTCGTTTTCAACAGCGGGGCATCGGCGATTTTTGCCTCGGTACTTGCGAATGTAAAAAGCGGAGACCACATTATCTCTGTTGACAAGCCGTACAGTTGGGCATGGCGCATGTTCGACCGGATGCTACCGCGCTTCGGGGTCACCACCACGTACATTGACGGTACAGATATCGGGAATTTCCGGAATGCATTGCGACCGGAAACGGCCATTATTTACATGGAATCACCTAATTCCAATACGTTTGAATTGCAGGACCTGCAAGCGGTGGCCAGCCTGGCGAAAGAGCGTGGGATTATTACGATCGTGGACAACAGCTATTCTTCACCATTACATCAGAAACCAATCTCGCTCGGCATTGATATGGTACTGCAGTCAGCTACCAAATACCTTGGCGGGCACAGCGACACGGTTGCTGGTGTGCTCACAGGGAAAAAAGATATGTTGAATAAAATTTTCAACGAACAACTGCTTAATAACGGTTCCATCATATCGCCATTTAATGCATGGCTGATCCTTAGAGGCCTGCGCACTCTCCCTGTGCGTCTTGAACACATTGGAAAAACGACGGAAAAAGTAATAGCCTTCCTGAAAAGTCATCCAAAAATAGAACGTGTGATCTTTCCTTTTGACAGTGATTTCCCCCAACTTGAACTGGCAAAAAAACAGATGACCGGTGCCTGCGGGTTATTTACCATTGTACTGAAAGCCGATTCGCACCATGCTATCGAACGATTTACGTATTCGCTGAAACACTTTTTGGTAGCCGTTTCCTGGGGTGGTCATGAGTCGCTGATTTTGCCCCAAGCCGCCGGATTAGCACCTGAGGATTTCGACCCGATAAATGAAAGACATCGAATGGCGCGCGTATACATCGGACTGGAAGATGCTGATTTTTTGATCAGAGATTTCGAGCAGGCACTTGCCGTTTTGTAGTTTTAGTAAAATAGCTGAATGAGTTTTTATGAAAAAAATCCTGATTGTTGAAGATGACCGCAGGATCGCGCAAAATATCTTTCGCGGGCTGGCTGCTGAAAGCTTTGAGGCAGAAATCGCGTATGATGGCATCACAGGCAAACAACTGGCACTCGACAAGAAATTTGACCTCGTTCTCCTGGACGTAAACCTTCCTGGATTAAAAGGGTATGACGTTTGTCAGCAAATCAGGATTTACAAGCCCAGCCTGCCGATTATTATGCTCACGGCTTATGGCGAAATTGAAGACAAAGTGGAGGGGCTAAACCGTGGAGCTAATGATTACATTGTAAAACCATTCGATTTTCGTGAACTGCATGCGCGGATTAATGCGCAACTGCGGCTGTCGGAAATCAATAATCCTGAGTCCGCAGACAAGATACTCCGCATTGCGGACCTGGAAATGAACCTGGGCACCAAACAGGTGAAACGCGGCGGCAACGCCATTGACCTCACAGCCAAAGAGTTTGCATTATTAGAATATTTCCTTTTGCACCGCGGACGCGTCGTTTCGAAAATGGATCTGGCGGAACATGTCTGGCATCTTAATTTCGACCCGGGAACGAATGTTGTTGAAGTGTATATCAATTACTTACGAAAAAAAGTGGATCGGGATTTCACCACAAAACTGATTCACACCCGTCCGGGAATGGGTTACATTATGAAAGAAGAATAGAAGATCATCATGAAAATTAAAAACCGGATCGCATTACAGTTTACGCTTTTGGTGGCAGCGATCCTGTTGTTATTTTCCGTTGCAATTTATAGTGTTTCCGACCATTATCGTCAGGAGGAATTCTATGATCGTCTTCAGGGCCGCGCGCGTACTACCTGCCGCCTGCTCGTAAAGGTAAAAGGTATCGACAAAGACCTGCTCAAAGCGATTGACCAAAATACACTTTCGGAAATGCTGGATGAAAAGGTACTGATATTTGATTCAGACAACGAACTCATCTATTCCAGCGTCGACGACAAGCTGCTTACATATCGCACTGCTTTATTAAATGAAGTGCGTCAGCTGGAATATATGGAGTTTCATCAGGGTGAAAACGAGGTGATTGGATTGCTGTATGAGGAAGGTGACGAGCCGCTCGTCGTGCTCGCATCTGCCTATGATACTTTCGGCCATAGCAAACTGAAAAATCTTCGGAGTACGCTTACCTGGGGATTGCTGACAGGAATCGGTGTCACGGTGGTGCTGGGGATCTATTTTGCCGGAAATGCATTGCGACCGATCAGCCGGATCAACGAACAGGTTTCGCTCATTACCGCTCACAACTTGTCCCAACAACTTGACGAAGGAAACCGGAAAGACGAAATTGCACAACTAGCCATTAACTTCAATACCGTACTTTATCGCCTCAACAAGGCATTTGAACAGCAAAAAAGTTTTGTTTCCCATGCCTCGCATGAATTGCGTACACCACTGGCTGCATTGAAGTCCGAAATTCAGCTTGGGCAGCGATTTACCACCAACAATCCGGACCTGGAAGAAGTATTTGACAACTTATTCTCAGATACCGAGCGCTTGATCAGCATTACCAATAACCTGCTGTTCCTGGCACGCTCCCTGGAAAACATCGGTGACCTGAAAATGGCACCCGTACACATCGAAGATCTTGCGTTTCTGGCAAAAGAAGAACTACTGGCCTCCCACCCGGACTACGTGGTAACAATCGGCTACGAAACGATCCCTGAAAACGAGAACGAAACAGTTATCAAAGGGAATGAGGAATTATTGAAAAGGGTTTTCTCAAACCTGCTCGACAATGCCTGCAAGTATTCATCAGATCATCAGGCGCAGATCATCATTTCGTCCAATGCCAAATCCTGCATTGTAAAAGTGAAAGACAAAGGCATTGGGATCAGCGAGGAGGACATTCCGCATATTTTCAATCCGTTTTTCAGGTCGTCAAACGCTTCGGATCTTCCCGGATTCGGCATCGGGCTCTCCATTTGCCAGCGGATCGTGGAACTGCACCACGGGGTGATTTCGGTTACGAGTGAGCTTGGCGTGGGTAGTGAGTTCCAGGTGCAGCTTGGTCATGTGTAGGAAGCGTTTTTTTCCCCTAAATCCCCTCAAGGGGACTTTTGCGTTTGCTATGTACGATCATGCTTTGACCAGTTTTGCCCCCGACCCCTAAAGGGGAGACTTACACATTTCCGCTTTCACTTTTCCATTTTTCACGCCAACACCAAGTCCCCATGAGGGGATTTAGGGAAAAAAACGCGAAACGCCGCCAGCCCCCCGCCCCTAAAGAGGAAACATTTCACATTTCACTTTTTCACTTCTCACATTTCACTTCTCACATTTCACTTCTCACATTTCACTTCTCACATTTCACTTCTCACAATCCCAAACACCCCCCATTCCAGCCAACTAAGACCCCTTTTCTGCATTCTAATTTTTTTCTAAGACTATTTTAAGGCTGTTGTAATACCAGCACCCGAATATCGCATCATTCTAACACAGAAAATATGCGAATCCATTTCTTCGGGCTTTTGATTTTGATATCGACCAGTCTACACGCACAAGACACACTCAGGCTCTCGATCCGGCAGGCGGACAGCCTTTTTCTTCAAAATAATCTCGAGATCCTCGCTGAAAAATATCAGATCGACATTGCCAAATCCATTGAAATCCAGGATAAGCTCTGGAATAATCCGACTTTCGGCGTGGAGATCAGCGCATACAATCCGTCCCGTGGTGCATTTGATGTTGGTAAAAATGGCCAGAAAGCATTCAGCATCCAGCAACTCATTACCCGAGCCGGCAAACGCAACAAACAAGTTGCATTGGACGTCGAATCGACGCGAAAAAGCGAATATCAATTTTATGACCTCATCCGGACATTAAAATTTGATCTGCGCCAGATCTTTTTTGAATCCTTTTATCTGGAAAAAACGGTTTCATTATACGATAATCAGATCGCCACGCTTAACACCACCGTGAATGCATTTGAAAAGGAATATGAACGGAAAAACATCTCTCTGAAAGAAGTCGTCCGGCTCAGGGCGTTGTTGTTTGAGCTGACAAACGAGCGGGCTGCCATACAATTTGAATTACAGGAAAATCAGCGTGATCTGCGTACGCTGCTGAATTCGGAACGCCCGATAAAATCCATTGTCGATAGTTCGGATATCCGACGCTATGAGCTTGCGAAGTATACCCCCACATTCCTGAAAGAGAAGGCACTTGAAAGCCGGGCTGATCTTAAAGTCGCTCAATCTTCGACCAAGCAGGCGGAATTGAACTACACCTTACAAAAAGCCCTGGCCAAACCCGATATCCAGGTCGGCGCTACTTATGATCAGGCAAGTAACTATGTCAATAACTATTTTGGATTGTCAGCTGCGATATCTCTGCCCTTTTTTAACCGGAACCAGGGAAATATCCGCGCGGCAAAAAGCAACATCAGCTATTTCAAAACATCGGAACTGGCTAAACAAAATAGTGTGAACAATGAAGTAGACGCGGCCATTCAAAAAGTGGGCATTGCTGAAAAAGCCTACCAAAGTGTTGAAAGCCAATTCACAAACCAGTTCCAGTTGCTCAGTACCGGCATGTACGACAACTTCCAGAAAAGAAATATAACCCTCCTCGAATTCATCGATTTTATTGAAACCTACAATGAAAGTACCAAAGAATATAACCGCTTGCAGGCCGACCGGATCAAGGTATACGAGGAGCTCAACTATGTGGTTGGTGAAGAGCTTTTTAACTAAATTCAAAATGAAAAATTCACTTTATGCTGTTTTGTTGGCCTCTTTTGTGATCTGGCTGACGTCCTGCGAAGGAAAAAAAGAAGATCCCGAAGAATCAAAGGCATTTATGTTGTCCGACACGATGATGAGCCGGATCAAAATCGATACGGTGCGAACGGAACAGGTCCGAAATGAGCTTACCCTCGTCGGGAAGATCGTTCCGGATGAAAATCAGGTGATCAAAGTATATCCGCTGGTAGGTGGCAATGTGGAAGAAGTGGATGTGGAACTGGGTGATAACGTCCGGAAAGGTCAAAAGCTGGCAACAATCCGGTCCGGCGAAGTTGCTGATTTTGAACGGCAGATGATCCAGGCGCAGTCTGATTTGCTCGTTGCACAAAAGAATTTATCCTCGACAGAAGATCTTTTCGAAAGTAAGCTGGTACCCGAGCGGGATGTGATCTCGGCAAGACAAATGGTCGACAAAGCGCAGGCGGAACTGAGCCGGGTGAAAGAGATATTCTCGATTTATGGGTTGGGAAAATCAACAAACTATGTGGTTAAGTCGCCGATCAACGGTTTTATCATCGACAAAAATGTAAACCGCGGCATGCAGCTGCGCTCCGACAATTCCGAAAGCCTTTTCACTGTGGGACAAATCGCGGATGTGTGGGTAATGGCGAATGTGAACGAGAGCGATATCCCCAGAATCCAGCTTGGAATGCCTGCGGAAGTCCGGACGATCAGCTTTTCCGACGAAGTTTTTAAAGGTAAGGTAGACAAGATATACAATGTACTGGATCCGGACACGAAGGCGATGAAAATTCGCATTCAGCTTCAAAATATCGGTTTTAAGCTAAAACCGGAAATGCACGCGACGGTCAGTCTGAATTTTGAAGAAGGAAATCAAATGCAGGCAATTCCTTCTCAGGCGATCATTTTTGATAAAAGTAAGAACTGGGTAATGGTCTACCACAACCGCGGAAAAATTGAAACCCGGCCCGTCGCCGTGTACCGCTCCCTCGCAAACCGTGCCTACATCAGCGAAGGCCTGAAACCCGGCGAAACCGTAATCTCAAAAAACCAACTTTTAGTGTATGATGCGTTGAATGATTAGTTTTTTTAGATGTGAGATGTGAGAGGTGAGAGGTGAGAGGTGAGAGGTGAGATGTGAAATGTGAAATGTACGTTTTTGCTTTTACATGTTAAATATCAACAACTTATAAAAAAACTAAATACCAAATTCACCCACTCATCCCCATCTCACTTTTCACTTTTCACATCTCACATCTCACTTTTCACTTTTCACATCTTACATTTCACTTTTCACTTTTCACATCTCACATTTCCCATTTCACCCATTCCCATCCAACATTGAAAAATGAATAAATTCATTCGTGGAATCGTGGGGTTTTCTTTGAAAAACCGGTTCTTCATATTTTTTATGACAGGTCTGCTGATCGTGGCCGGCGTTGTCAGTTACCGGGACACACCGCTGGAAGCATTTCCGGACGTGACCAATACGCAGATCATCATCGTCACTCAATGGAATGGCCGGAGCGCGGAGGAGATCGAACGGTTTGTGACCGTGCCGATTGAAGTAGCGATGAATTCCGTCCAACAAAAATCCAATGTGCGGAGTACCACCATGTTCGGTCTGAGCATTATCAAGATCATTTTTGATGACGGTGTGGAAGACTTTTTCGCCCGACAACAGGTTAATAATCAACTCCGTAACATCTCATTGCCCGATGGCGTGGAGCCGGACGTTCAGCCACCATACGGCCCTACCGGTGAAATATTCAGATATACATTAAAAAGCGAGGACCGCGATAGCCGCGACCTGCTCACATTGCAGAGCTGGGTGATCGACCGCCAGCTTCGGAGCATACCGGGAGTGGCCGATGTAGTGGCTTTCGGGGGTAGGGAGAAGATTTACGAAGTGCAGGTAAACCCTACCAAGCTTGCCAAATACAACATTACGCCGCTGGAAGTATACCAGGCTGTAACCAAAAGCAATATCAATGTCGGCGGCGATGTGATCGAGAAAAACGGCCAGGCTTACGTGGTGAGGGGGATTGGTCTTTTAAACTCCATTCCGGACATTCAAAATATCATTGTAGAGTTTGTAAAGGATAATCCGGTTCTGGTGCGGGACGTGGCCGATGTTAAAGAGTCGGATATGCCGCGGGTCGGGCAGGTAGGGCTGGATGAAAATGACGACGTCGTCGAGGGGATTGTGGTGCAGCGGAAAGGTGAAAATCCGAGTGAAGTACTTGCACGTATAAAGGAGAAGGTTCAGGAATTAAACACGAAAATCTTGCCACCCGATGTGAAGATGGTGACATTTTACGACCGTGATAATCTGATCGAATTCTGCGCTCATACCGTAAAACACAACCTCATCGAAGGCATTGTACTGGTGACCGTCATCGTGTTTGTGTTCATGGCTGACTGGCGCACGACCGTGATCGTTTCCATTATCATTCCCCTGGCCCTGCTTTTCGCATTTATGTGTTTAAAGTTAAAAGGCATGTCCGCGAATTTATTGTCGATGGGGGCGATTGACTTCGGGATTATCATAGATGGAGCCGTGGTGATGGTCGAAGGAATTTTCGTCGCGCTGGATCATTTGGCACATCGGAATGGAATGGATCGATATAATAAGCTCTCGAAGCTGGGACTTATCAAGAAAACCGGCGGAGAACTTGGAAAGGCTATTTTCTTTTCCAAACTCATTATTATCACTGCATTAATACCCATTTTCAGCTTCCAGAAAGTGGAGGGAAAAATGTTTACCCCACTGGCTTATACGTTGGGTTTTGCATTGCTTGGTGCCCTGCTTTATACGCTAACGCTCGTTCCGGTACTCTGTTCGATCCTGTTGAAAAAGAACGTGCGGGAAAAAAGTAATCCGATTGTCCGGTTCTTTGACCGTGCGGTTTCTGGCGGATTTGAATGGTGTTATGCGCGCAAAAAGCTCAGTATCTTCCTCGCAACCGCATTTCTTTTAGTCAGTTTGTTTTCGGCCAAATTTTTGGGGACTGAATTTTTACCTACACTAAATGAAGGCGCATTGTGGGTGGAAGCGAAAATGCCGATGAGCAGTTCATTGAACGAAACCATCAAAATGGTAACCATACTTCGATCCAAACTGAATGAGTTTCCGGAAGTAAATGGCGTACTCTCCCAAACAGGCCGCTCCAACGATGGTACCGATCCATCGGGTTTCTATTACGTTCAAATGCAGGTGAATTTAAAACCAAAAGATGAATGGAAACGGAAAATCACCCAGGATCAGCTGATCGAGGAAATGGATACCAAACTGAAACAATTTCAGGGGATCAATTACAATTATTCGCAGCCTATCATCGATAATGTGGCCGAAGCCGTGGCAGGTATGAATGCGAGTAATGCGGTAAAAATCTACGGCGACGACCTAGAAACGCTGAATACCAAGGCCAATGAAGTATTGGAGGCGATCAAAGATGTACCCGGGATCAAAGACGTAGGTATTTTACGGAATATCGGTCAGCCGGAAATAAGCGTCATGCTCCACGATCATCAAATGGCACAATACGGAGTCAGTATCGCAGATGCACAGGCCGTGATTGAAATGGCGATTGGCGGAAAAACAGCATCCATTCTATACGAAGGTGAACGTAAGTTTGACATCCGGCTTCGCTACGAGCAGCAGTACCGCAGCACGGTCGAGAACATACAGCAACTGATGGTACCGACACTCACCGGAGGTAAAATACCATTAAAGGAAATATCATCGATCAAGACCGTCACCGGGCCTGCATTCGTTTACCGCGACAATAATAAACGGTTTATCGGGGTCAAATTCTCGGTTCGCGAACGCGATTTGGGAAGTACGATTGCCGATGCGCAAAACCGCGTAAAACCGCTTTTAAAAACACTTCCAAAAGGATATTCGGTAAACTGGTCGGGAGAATTTGAAAATCAGGTGAGAGCTACCGCACGATTAGGTCAAGTGGTTCCCATTAGCTTAATCGGCATTTTCATCTTGCTTTTCATCATGTTCAGCAATGCGAAAGACGCCGGGCTGGTGCTCATCAATGTGCCCTTTGCATTGATCGGCGGGATACTTGCCTTGCACGTCACACACATGAATTTCGGAATATCCGCGGGTGTTGGGTTTATCGCATTGTTTGGGTTATGCGTGCAAAATGGAGTGATCCTGATTTCGGTATTTAATAAAAACCTCGCAGCCCGGATGTCGTTGGATGAGGCCATCAGGGAAGGTGTGAAATCCAGGATACGGCCGGTGATCATGACTGCATTAATGGCCGCGATCGGGTTATTGCCAGCGGCTACCTCGACAGGTATAGGATCGGAAACTCAAAAGCCTTTGGCGATTGTCGTGATCGGCGGGCTTATTACGGCCACCGTTTTGACATTACTCGTTTTTCCGATCATATATGCATTTTCCAATCGCAAAATCGGAACTTCCCGTGTCGAAAGTCTTGAATAAGTTCAGATTTTCAGGAAAGTCCGGCTTATTTAGTAACCTGAAAACTGATCGTAAACGTGGTTCCAACCCCCACTTCCGATTGTACGTCGATCCGGCCGTGGTGCGCGTGGATGATGCTCATGGTGGTGGAAAGTCCAATACCCATTCCATTGTTTTTACCAGTGAAATAAGGTTCGAAAATCCGGTCCATATGTTCTTCGCTGATGCCCGAGCCATTGTCCGAGAAAATAACCAGAATCGCATCTCCCTGGTTTTTGGTGGTAATACGAAGAATGCCCCGGTCCTCCTCCATCGCCTCGATCGCATTTGTGATCAGGTTAAGAAAGGCCATTTGTAAAGAAACCGAGTCGAGGGGGAGTACCAACTCCTCTTCGGCAAACTGACTCACGATCTGAATGCGTTTGAGTTGTACCCGGTCCAGCGCAGCGCCGATCGACTCGCGGAGTACCAAATGCACCGAATTATCGACCAACTCAATGTCTGCCGAGGTAGAAGGCTGCAGTAACTGCGTGATCAGATCGTTGATTCGGGTACAGTTACGCTTGATGATTTGTGTATAAAACTTCTGATCCTCATCGACCAGCTCCATTTCAAGCTGTTCGGCGGAGAGATTCACATTAGTCAGAGGATTGCGAACTTCATGGGCCAGCATTCGTACCAAACGGTCGGTAACGGCCATTTTTTCAGAAAATAACCGCTCTCTTTCGGATTGCTTTCTGGCGGTCATATCGTGTAATCGTCCCTGTATATACGGATGATTGTCGTCGAACTCAACGGTGGCCGAAAACAAGCAGTATTTTTTGTCCGAATCACGTGTCTGCAGCTTCACCTCATGGTCGTGAATCGAATGCTCCTCAATGTTGTTCCACAAAACCGTGAACTGGGGGTCTTCAATCAGGTCGAGGATGTTTCGGGAACGTAGCTCATCCTCGGCATACCCGGTAAGCACACTTCCGGACGCATTCAAATCAATGATGTTACCAGAAAGATCACTAATGAAAAGAAAGTCATTTGATTCCTCGAAAACCCGGCGGTACCGTCGCTCACTGTGTTTTAATGCCTTCAACACCGAGGTTCTTTCCAAGGCATAACGAATGCTTCTTTCCAGCTTTTCAGCGTCCAGCTCGCTTTTGATCAGGTAATCCGTAGCGCCCAAACGCAGCGCTTCCACCGCGATTTTGGTATCTCCCTTTCCTGTGAGAAGTATTATCGGCTCTTCATATTCGAACTGACTTGTCAGCTCAATCAGATCAATGCCGGTATTGCCACCAAGCAGGTAGTCAAAAAGATAGAGGTCGTATTTGTTGCTTCTGATTTTTTCTTCCGCATCCCTGAATGTCGCGCACCAGGTAACATCAAACTTCCAGTTGATCAGATCCTGAAAATATTCTCTCGTCAAGAAGTAATCATCCTCATCGTCATCGACAAGAAGCACTTTGATAATTCTGTTATTCATCCCAAATCGGCCATATCACCCCAACTAAATATCAAACTGCTTCATTTTATTATACAACGTCTTTCGATCGATGTTTAATAAACGGGCGGCCTTGCTTTTATTAAAATTCACATCGCGCAGCACCTGCATAATCATATCGTATTCCGCCTCGTTGGCAACGGTCTTCAGGCTGGGTTTGGAATCGTCGCCATCCGTTGTGTCGGTGACGTTGGAGCTCACCGAACTCTGCGTAACTGGTTCTTCATCAAGATCTTTCAGTTTCCGGTAATTCACGATCTCAAATGGAAGTGCTTTTTCTTCGATTAAATCACCATCTGAAAGAAGCGTCGCACGTTTGATCACGTTTTTCAATTCCCTGAGATTTCCCGGCCAGGAATAGTTGAGGAAGTCACTTTTAACTTCATCAGAAAATCCGCTCACATTCTTGCCGAGCTCGGCATTAGTCGTGTCCAGAAACGTGTTTGCAAAGAGCATCAGGTCGTCTTTCCGGTTTCTGAGTGCAGGGACTTCGATTGTAAATTCATTAAAACGGTAATACAAATCCTCCCTAAACTTGCCATTCTTAGCTGATTCAAGAAGTCGCTCGTTACTGGCTACGATAATCCGTACATCCAGATCAATTTCTTTTGACCCACCGATCCGGCGCATTTTACGCTCCTGCACAACCCGCAACAAAGCCACCTGTATTTCATAAGAAAGGTTGGAAACCTCATCCAGAAACAGTGTACCTCCATTCGCCATCTCAAAATGGCCGATCTTAGTTTGTAAAGCACCTGTAAATGATCCTTTTTCGTGCCCGAATAACTCGCTACCAGCCAGTTCCTTTGAAATCGCGCCGCAGTCCATTGCCACAAAAGGCATGTCTTTTCTCCGTGATCGGTTGTGGATCTCCTGTGCGATCGCCTCTTTACCTGATCCGCTTTCGCCATAGATGATCACACTAAAATTCGTCGGCGCCACCAGGTCCACCTGTCTGAACAGATTATCTGAAATCTCGCTCTGGCCCATTACATAGCCTGCTTTTGTTCTCAGGCTACTTTTACGACTAGGCTTAGGGTTTTCGGAAGTTTGCCCGCCAACCGGAGTGCTGTACTCCATTTCATCATTTCCGGCAGCCTCTGCATCCGCAATGGCCTTTTTAACGGTCACTAAAATCTCGTCCGGGAAAAGTGGCTTGGTGATGTAATCGTACGCACCGAGCTTCATTACACTCACAGCGACTTTAATGTCTGAATAGCCTGTGATAATCAATACCGGCACATTTGGCCTTTTGGCTTTGATGGCGGTAAGAAGTTCGGTACCCGTAATATCCCCTAAACGGAAGTCTGTCATAACCAGGTCCGGTGAGATCGAATCGATCAACGCCAGTCCATCTTTACCGTTTTGGGCCGTTTCAACTATAAAATCATTCTTAGATAAAAATCTCTTCAACAGGAAGCAGATATCTGCCTCATCATCAACAACAACAATTTTTTTCATGCAGGTCGTAGGGCTTAATTTTAAATGGTAACTCTCAATCTTGCAGTCGGGATATTCAGTTGTTCCCGGTATTTTGCGACCGTACGTCTGGCAACAGAATAGCCTTTTTCAGAAAGCATATCTGTGATCTGCTGGTCATTATATGGATGTCTTTTATCTTCCTCCCCAACAATCTCCCGGATTGCTTCCTGGATCTCGCGGTTAGAAACTTCGGTACCATCCTCATTCGTTACTCCTTCTGTAAACAAATCTTTCAGCAATACAATCCCGAATGGGGTTTGAACATATTTATTCGTCGTCACCCGTGAAACCGTAGAAATGTCCATGTCGATGATCTCCGCCACATCTTTGAGGATCATCGGGCGCAATTTTTTGATATCGCCAGTCTGAAAGTAATCGTATTGAAGTCTTACAATCGCTTTTAATGTACTCAGCATGGTGTTTTCCCGTTGCTTGATCGCATCGATAAACCACTTGGCCGAGTTCATTTTATTTTTCAGGAACTGATTGGTTGCCTTATCATTTTTCTGTTCGGCCATTTGGGTAAAAAGCTTGTTCAGCTTTAATGCAGGGCTGTTTCCCCAGGTTAGCTGCACTTCGATCTCACCATCCTCGGCATACCACAGCATGAAGTCGGGTTTGATGCTTTCATTTACGATCGAATCGTTTCGCAGCCCGGAAGCAGGTTTCGGATTCAGCGCAGTGATGAGCGCAATGGCTTTTTTCAAAGACTCTTCGTCCAGCCCGGTAATGCGCATGATCTTGTCATAATTCCGGGAACCCAGTTCGTCGAAGGCGTCGCTAACGATCCGGTACGCCCATTTCCAGGTTTCATTGTGCGTCTCCATCCGGTTAAGCTGGATCAGCAGGCATTCTTTCAAATCTTTTGCTGCGATTCCGGCAGGATCGAGCTGCTGGATAATTTTCAGCATCGCATTCACCTCGTCCGTATCGATGAACATGCTGTTTGCAAACGAGATATCATCCGCAATCACTTCACTTTCCCGCCTCAGAAATCCGTCTTCATCAAGAGAATCAAGAATAAAATCGGCGACAAGTTGCTGCCTTTCATTAAGTCTCAGAAAATGAACCTGTTGTTTCAATTCATCCCGGAATGAGATCGTTTCGACCATCGGCCGGGTATAAAGTTCATTGTCTGCCGATTGATTATTTGCGTATGTCTTATAGTCCGGAATATCGTCGTCTCTGAACTCGTCCCAATCGTAATAATCCTGGACCGAGCTATCTTCACCGGCATTTTTGGGATCATCCGGATCCTGGAACTCATCGGTACTGTCTTCGGATGCATTCTCCTCTTTCCCTTCTTCTAATATGGGGTTTTCTTCTAATTCTTCTTTGATTCTCTGCTCAAGCTCCATCGTTGTCAAATGCAGAAGATTGAGCATCTGGATCTGCAGAGGAGAGTATTTAAGGGTCTGTCTTTGCGTCTGCGTTTGTCTTTGCATATAGCAACCTGGGTAAATTTGTAATTGTCTTAATGCTTTAAATTTACGATTCTTTATCCAATCTATCTTAAATGCCCGACCAGGTTCATGTAAGATTGCGTAGTTATTTCCACAGACTGAGTACAATAAGTCAGAATGTAGAGCGAATCCACATTTACACTGGATTGTAAGCGTTTCCGGCTGCATTTTCCCGAAGCACGGTTCATGGAATACGCACTGAACAAATACGGGGCGAATCGCACATCATCTGTTCACGTGCAGCACACGGAACGTGCTACATGTACCTGATAATCAGAATAATCTTCGCCAGACTTCTCTTAAAGATTCCTGCTGGCCGCTGTTTTAACTGCATGTTTCAAAAGATAAATGAACGCATTTTCGTGAAAATCGTCTCTGCAAATCAGTCCGGATTTACGGAGACAAAGAATTACTAAACAAAACCCTTGCCTATGAACGCATCGCCGGGAATGAGCAAACAACAAAAAACCCTTCTGTCAGGAAGGGTTTTTTGTAAGAATGTAAAATAAGAATGTAAAATATGATCACGAAGCGAGCCCAGGTTTCTCGTCGGTAACTTTCTTTACCCAGCGTAAGCCCTTTAACAACACTTCCCGGCCTTCTTCCACTCCATATTTCATAATCACTTTCTCGACTATAACGGGAGCGATCAAATTCAGAGGTGCCGGAAGACCTTTTAAAAGCGTCTTTGATAACATATTCCTGACGCCGCTCGCTATTTCGGATCCTGATTTCTCAGTACTACCTGCGAATATATCCTTGACGTAGTTCATCGGACTGCTTGTCGCTGACTTTGGCCCAGCCTTATGCGAAATATATGTTGCGCTATCCATGTGATGTGTATTAAAAAATCCGGTCATCACTTAATGAGTGCAATGACCGGATCTGAATGTTATTGATATTTATTAACTTCTTCACGAGCGGCATCGGTATACTCGGCAGCTTTGTTGGAAGCCTCATCCGCATATCTCTTACCTTCGTCTTTCAAATCTTCTACGGCACCTTCTGCTTTCGACTTGCTTTTTTCAAGCGCGTCGATCAGATCGGTTGCAAGACTGTTTGTTCTTTTCTTGATTTTCTTTCTGGTTTCATTACCATCTTCCGGCGCAAACAATAATCCGATAACTGCACCGGCGATCGCCGCCGTTATAATCCCCAAAAACACTTTATTATTTGACATATCTAAATGATTAATGTGAATAATTGCTTGTATAATGGAGTATCTCAAAAAATCCTGTACCAACCATTCGCACTCATGTCCATTACATGCCAAACTGTTGAATACCAGAACGCTAGGCAATACCATATCCGGCTTCCCATAGTTCGGGAACTCATCAGCCTGTAAATTTTAATTCCTAAACAGCGTAAAACAGGGACATCGGTTCTACACTGTCAGTATGAGTGGGCCAAGAGCTTTGAGCAACTTTTTCCTGCACAGACCGTCTGAGAAGCAGAATGGCAGGGTTATTGCTTTTGATACCTCGGATTCAAGTCTTAGAAAAGGAAAAGAATGAGAAACACCTCCGCAACCACGCAAAAATTCTATTTCTAACACAGCGCTATGAAAATTGTAATTATTGAGGATGAGCAGGATTTGGGAGTGTTGTTACGCAATTTTCTAGTCAGACAGTTAAACATTAAAACACCGGAAGCATCTGTAAAAGTCGCCGCCTCTCTCTCGGAGGGTTTACTATGTATTCGGGAAATGAGCCCCGACTGGATATTTATTGATAACAATCTGCCTGACGGTAAAGGGATTGATGAAATTCAAACCATTAAGAATGCGGGCCACGAGCGAAGCATGAAAGTGGTGATGATGAGCGCAATGACCAATCTCAAAGAAGAGGCACTGAAACTCGGTGCCGATTATTTTCTTGACAAACCAATCAGCTTCGTAGAAGTCAAGCATATTATTGCCGCGAATAAACGGTGACGTTTATGCCAAAAACAGTGTTTGCCAAGCTGTCGTGGAAAAAAATCCGTCTTTTGTAGATTCGGACAAAGACTCGTAGAAATTTTTACTCAATACAAAGATCTGCTATTAATACGCACAAAATCAGAAAAGGATCGGGCATTGCGTCCCCGACCTGCCCCGCGATCCGGGTAGCTTTACCTTTTGACTCCGATAACGAACGTGCTTTTTCTTAGGCGTACTTCCTTTTTTCTTCTCGTACGCAACCAGCTTGAAGTCATAATCCGGTATAAAATAATCCTCCTTATATTCAGCAACGGGCAGCGGCATATAGTGTCTCCCCGGGAATGTTAATACATCATACTCATAATCATACAGGTAAATTGTCACGAAACCGTCGCGGCTATACTTGATCCCGATGTCAGAAAAGGGGCTATTTTCATCTGCCGAGGCTACAAGCCGCATCATTTCCTGTTGTTTTCCTTTTGCCAGCACCGTCATATTATACTGAAAAACCCGGTGCAGCGAATCGATCTGGATTGCGACACCCAGGTAGTATTTCGCATCTTTAATGCGTTGCTGGCCTGCGTACATCACAGCCGTATTGTTCAATGCACTTTTATCCTGATAGGTCTGATAGCTGAGTTTCGCTTCATCGTATTTTTCCAGGTAACGATATACATTTCCCTGATTCACGTTGTAAAACTTCCGGGATGGCGCAGCGTCCATTGCTTTTTTGAAATCTTCAAATGAGCCATCGTAACGCGCGTTCGCCTCATTAACCTGATGCCGCTGATCATGCCTGTTTCCTATATACGCCTGCACGATGCCATGGTTGTTATGCAGGAACGGTAGCTCCGGTTTCTCCCGCACCAGACTGTCAAAAAGTGCCATTGACTTATCCAGCTGGTCATTTTCCAGCAGTACAACACCCCAGCCATTCTGCGCATTCACGTTCGCAGGGTTCAGAGAAACTGCCTTTTTAAATACCTGATATCCTTTTTTAAACATATCGAAATGCAGCAGCAGATTGCCGTAATTGCTCCACATGAGATCGTATCCCTGCTCATACTGCAATGCTTTTGCCAAAAACTGCCCGGCTTCCGAGTACCTTTTCTGGTCGATCATAATGCCGCTGATCCCTGCAAGTGCCTCATATCTGGCGGGATCCAGCCTGATCGCTTTTTGAAAATCTTCCTGCGCCTCGCTGCTCTTCTTCAGATAATATTCAGAAAATGCTTTGGTCACAAACAGGTCGGCAAAGAACCGGTTGTTTTCATCCAATGCTTTTTCCGCCTTCTTAAAATCCTTTAATGCAAGATCATATTTCTTTTGGCCATAATATGCAACTGCTCGGCCAAGATACGCGGGTAAGTAAGTTGAGTCTTTTTTGATAACCCGGTCAAAAAGCGTGAATGCAGTCTGATATTCCCGCTTTGAAAGATGCGTATTCGCTATCCCGGACTGCAATGCAGGCGTTTCGCGTTTGAGCGTGGAAGCCAACTTGTAGTAGCGTTGCGCTTCGCCGATCAGTTTTAATCCGTAGTTTGAATGCGCCATTCCCAGATAGGCATCACCGCGAAAGGTGCGGTCATTGCTTTCGAGATATGTAGCGAAAACCGCTTTTGCAGCACCGAACTGGTTGAGTGACAACAATGCATTGGCGTATCTGATTTGTGCTTTCGGGTGTTTTCTGGCTACTTTTTCAAAATCTTTAACCGCCTTTTTTTCATTTCCCGTCCGCATCAGAATGTCCCCGCGCTGCAACCGGTAAGCCATTTCATCCTTCTGCCGGATCGCCGAGGTAATCTCATCGACGGCTTCTTCGGGATGCCCCTGAAACTTGTGTATCAGTCCGACATTGTAATTCCATTTACCGCCACTGTTCTTTCCTGAATTGTTGGTGGAAAAGTCAACAGCCTCTCCGTACTTTTTCTGTTTGGCAAATGAAACAAGCGTGTTCAGATTGGCCTGGGAGCCACCCGGAGCGTCTGCAAAATCGGTTCTTGCAGCGGCAAACCTGCCCGACAATAATGCAAACAAACCGCGGTTGTAACGCATATTTTCACGATCGGAACTCAGATCGAGTTCTTCCATGATATGCAATGCTTTTTGATAATTACCGGACAAAGCGAGAATGATCGCCTCATTGTTCATCCGTTGCGCTGAGTCGGATGGCTGAAAAGCCTGTTTGTGATAAAGCGCGTAGGCGGCCTGCAGATTACGGACGCCGCGCTGGTACGTTTCTTCTTTTAGTAATGCGAGGTTATTTTCTTCAAATGCCTGGTTAAAAACCGGTAACAGATCTTTGACAATCCTCTGACACTCACCGAAATCCTGAGCAGTTGCTGTTTCCGGAAGTAAAATCCTGAACAGTAGCAACATACCCGAAAATACAAGTAAGCATATTTTCCGTACCATGATTGAATTGAATGGCTCAAAAAGGTACTAACCTACAAGTATTGTTTCAGATTTGCAATTACTGCTGTATGCCTACGGTAAATTCCGGATAAAATGTTATTTTTTCAATAAATAAGCTAATACTTAGACCTTTACGATGGCATTCGCGTTTAATCCTATCCGCTTTCCATGAACGGATATAATTAAATCTTTTTCGGACGTGTTTTCAATGGAAGTTTCATCCTTGGTTACTGTAATTTTCAGCCAGCTTTCCCTGAACCCAATGCGGAAAGAATAGGCGCTCCATTCTTCCGGCACGTACGGATTTAATACCAAAATCCCGTCCCTGACACGCTGCCCGGCAAATCCCTTCACAACGCTCATCCAGGTCCCGGCCATGGAAGTAATGTGGAGACCGTCTTCAGTATCGTTATTATAATCATCGAGATCAAGTCGCGCCGTGCGAACGTACATTTCGTACGCCTTGTCTTTCATACCGATACTTGCCGCCAGGATCGCATGCACGCAAGGTGAAAGCGACGATTCGTGGACGGTCATCGGTTCATAAAACTCGAAATTCCGCTTGATCTCGTCGGGCTGAAATTCGTCTTCAAAGAAATACAAACCTTGCAAGACGTCAGCCTGCTTGATGAAGCAAGATCTTAAAATCCGGTCCCAGGACCATTTTTGGTTAATGGGCCGATGATCGGCAATGTCGTCTACGGTTAAGATCTCTTTATCTAAAAATCCTTGCTGCTGCAAAAATACCTGCCTGTTTTCATCGAAAGGGAAATGCATGTTTTCGATGATATGCTTCCACTCCGGCAATTCCGCATTTAGCCTCAAACCGGTTTTCAGGATAATTTCATTCAACCGTTTCGAATCCTCAGTCCACAATTTGTCGACAATTTCCAGCGTGTAGCGCAACGTCCAGCATGCGATGTAATTGGTATACCAGTTGTTATTTACATTGTTTTCGTACTCATTTGGCCCGGTCACACCCAGCATTACATACTGGTTTTTTTCCGCCGACCAGGTAATGCGCTGCTTCCAGAACCTCGAAATCGCGATCAGCACTTCGAGCCCGTCTTCCGTTAAGTAGGTTTCATCGCCGGTGTAGCGGGTATAATCATATATCGCGTAGGCAATGGCGCCGTTCCGATGTATTTCCTCAAAGGTAATCTCCCATTCATTATGGCATTCCTCGCCGTTCATCGTTACCATCGGGTACAGCGCAGCCCCGTCCGAAAAACCTAGTTTCCCGGCATTTTCAATGGCTTTCTGCAAGTGCTTATGTCTATATACGAGCAGGTTACGTGCCACTTTGTGGTCCGCTGTGGAGAGGTAAAAGGGAATGCAATATGCCTCGGTATCCCAATAGGTGCTCCCCCCGTATTTTTCTCCCGTAAATCCTTTCGGCCCGATGTTCAGACGTTCATCCTCGCCGGTGTAGGTTTGGCCCAGGTGGAAAATATTGAACCGGATCGCTTGTTGCGCAGCGATATTCCCCTCGATTGTGATGTCATTTTTCAGCCATTTTTCGGCCCACGCCTGCCGGTGCTCGGTATACATCAGGTCGAACCCTTTCTCAGAGATGCGGGTAATGTAGTTTTTTGCCTGAACGATCAGCTCACTTGTCTCATAGTTGGTCGACGACAGGTTTACGGCATATTTATAAACAGTCAGTTCCTGCCCTGCGCCCAATGTTACCCTCGCGGAACTGGCCACGTATTTTTCTTTCTCAAAAGGTGTATGACCCGTTTCGGCCAGCTTTCCGGTTGTTTTCAGCTCAAATTTCATCCCGGTTGCAACCTGAAACCGTTCCACTCTATATGGATTTTGCTTCGTTTCCAGAACCAGATACCCTTCGGAATATCCCGCAAGCCGCTCGATCTCATTCCAGAATGATTCGTCGTAATTCGAATCGCGGTTCCGGATATTGCCATCCAGATAAGGTGTGACCGTGAATTCATCCTCAAAATTCAAAGGCGTAAGCGTATAGCTGATCGCTGCCGACTCATCGTCGGCCATGCTGCAAAAGCGTTTGGATTCGATGCGCAGCTCCCGGCGACCTGAAAGTGTTACAACCGCTTTCCGTTCGAGCACGCCTTCTTTCATGTTCAGGTTTCGCTCAAATGCATGGACTTCGCAGGTATTTAAGTCGAGCATTTCACTCCCCACCAGCACGTCGATCCCCGTCCAGTTACATGCATTGAGTACTTTGGCGAAGTAGTTGGGATACCCGTTTTTCCACCAGCCAACACGTGTTTTATCCGGAAAATAAACACCGGCGACATAGTTACCCAGGAGCGTTTTACCGGTATATCTTTCTTCAAAGTTCCCCCGCTGTCCCATCCGTCCATTACCGAGGCTCATTAAACTCTCTGTAATTTCGTTATACTCAGGATGGAAGCCGTTTTCCACAATGCACCATGGATCGTGGGTGATGTAATTTTTCATTATATGCTTAATTCGATAAGATCATGAACTCGGAAGTTTGCAAAACCCTCGATCACAAAATCAGCCTCCGTTAAAACTGACTTCTCTCCTACTCCGATGGCCAGCATTCCGGCTGACCTCGCAGATTGTATCCCGGCAACGGCATCTTCAAAAACGACGCAATTTTCCGGGGATGTGTTCAGATCTTCGGCTCCCAGAAGAAAAACCTGAGGATCGGGCTTGCCTTTGGTAACACGGTTACCGTCAACGATGGTGTCGAAATATTCCAGCATTCCGATCCTTTCCAGGATCACCTTCGCATTCTTGCTCGCTGAACCTAATCCCACGCGCATTCCCGTTGCTTTCAACTCGTCGATAAAAGTCCGGACACCTGGTAATGTATCTTCCGGCGTCATTTGCTGGCATAATTCCAGGTACCTCACATTCTTTTCAGCAGCATGTTCCGCTTTTTCTTCGTCTGTCAAATGCACCCCGCCGATTGTCAGAATGATTTCCAGCGATTCGATCCGGCTTACACCTTTCAGCCGTTCGTTTTGTTCCAGTGTCAGATCAAAACCGAGGTCGTTTGCGAGCCTGCGCCAGGCGATGTAATGATACTTTGCGGTGTCCACAATCACTCCGTCAAGATCGAAGAGACAGGCATTTATTGAGGGCATATTAGGTCAAATTTAATATCTTGCAAAATAGTAAAAATTCGTAAGCACCTGCATTATGGCTAAAATGCCCACTCCCGGATCACATAAATTTGTTATTTATCAGATCTTCACGCGCCTTTTTGGCAATCAGAATACAACCAACAAATACTATGGCACACTGGAAGAAAATGGGACTGGGAAATTCAACGACATTACGGAAACGGCTCTCGTGGCGCTCAAAGATTTCGGGATCACACATGTCTGGTACACAGGCATACTGGAGCATGCCACCCTCACCGATTATTCAGAATTTGGTATCAACCCCGACCATCCGTTGGTCGTAAAAGGAATTGCCGGATCGCCGTATGCGGTAAAAGATTACTATGATGTAGATCCCGACCTGGCTGTCGACGTGCGGGACCGGATGAAGGAATTCGAGGAACTGCTGGGCCGTACACATGCACTCGATTTGAAGGTGATCATCGACTTTATTCCAAACCACGTGGCCCGCCAATATCATTCGGATGCTACTGCTATGGGCATAAAAGATTTTGGCGAAGAAGATGATGATACCGTCGATTTTAAAGCTTCAAATAATTTTTATTACATTCCAAATCAGGATTTTATCGTTCCTGAAGGTCACACTCCGCCTGTTCCCATTCATAACCCATATCATGAACGTCCGGCAAAGGCGACCGGGAACGACGTTTTTCAGGCACAGCCGAGCCAGTACGATTGGTATGAAACGATCAAGCTGAACTACGGGGTCGATTACCTACGGGAACGGGCTACCTATTTTGATCCGATCCCTTCCACCTGGCTTAAAATGTATGATATTTTAAAGTATTGGGTACAAAAAGGTGTAGATGGATTCCGTTGCGATATGGCCGAAATGGTACCGGTGGAATTCTGGGCCTGGGTGATTCCGGAGATTAAAAAGCTTAATGAAACAGTGATTTTTATCGCTGAGATCTACAATCCAACCGAGTACCACAATTATATCAACGTTGGAAAGTTCGATTATCTCTACGACAAAGTAGGACTTTATAACTCACTGCGCCGGCTGGTCGAGGGACATGGGACGGTTGAAGAAATTACCAGGATCTGGCAGCAAGAATCGGGGGATATCAGCAAAAACATGCTCCGGTTCCTTGAAAACCACGATGAGCAACGGATTGCCTCGCGGTATTTTGCAGGTGATCCGTGGCTTGCCATTCCCGCAATGACATTGAGCGCGACGTTGCACGATGGCCCGGTGATGGTTTATTTCGGTCAGGAACTTGGCGTAAATCCGACCGTAGCAGAAGGATTTCAGGGTGAAGATGGCCGGACAACCATTTTCGATTATTGGGGCGTCACGGAATTTCAGCAATGGGTGAATGGCGGCAGGTTCAATACCGATCTGCTGACCGCCGATCAGCAACGGCTGCGTTCGTTTTACGAGAGCCTGAACCATTTTGTGCTTGAAAATGAAGCCGTTCGCGAGGGTGGATTTTATGATCTTCAATTTATCAATGTCGATGGCCAATCTCTCAATTATGACAAAACGATCATTTACAGCTACTTAAGATATGCCGAAAATCAAAAGCTGCTTTTTGTCTATAATTTTCATCATGATAAAACCATTGAAACCTCGGTGCGTATTCCGCAGGACGCCTGGACTGATTTTTTGAAGCTGGGTAAAACGAACGACTATTCGCTGAAACCGGTTTTCCCGCTTTTTCTGCCGCCGCTGCGGTTAAATGCAGCCGAAATCACTTCGACCGGTGTGCACATTGAACTGCCGCCCGTTTCGGTTTTTGTTTTTGAAATCATCGAAAAATAGTTGGGTACTGGGATCACGAACATGGATTTCTTAACAAAAGGGATTGGTTTAAAGCAATTGCAAATCGGGTTTTTCATGCCTATTTTTACATACGTTCGAAATTTTGTCTTTTTCAATACTACTTTCACTCGCTCAACAGGATCCGAAGAATTCAGTATGATACGCATTGGAGTGCTACTTCTTTTTTTAACAATATCGGTCGCCGGGTATGCGCAGACGAGCCTGCAAAAGGCTTTTGGACAAAAAATGGATTTGCCTGACAGCCGCGATATCGGTACTCAGGTGTTGAGAATCACCGAGTCGTTCCTGGGTACGCCTTACGTAGCCGGCTCGCTGGAAGGTAATCCGACCGAAAGGCTGGTTTGCAAGTTGGACGGGCTGGATTGTACGACACTCGTAGAAAGCTCGGTCGCATTGGCAGTCGCCAAGTCCGAGAACTCCGGTTACGAAGGTTATAAGTCCGAACTGACCAAGTTGCGTTACCGCGATGGCATTATTGACGGATATCCTTCCAGGCTGCATTACGTGCTCGACTGGATGTATGAAAATGAAAAACGCGGCAGATTAGAAGATATCACGGCAAAAGTGGGAGGGATACCTTTTAAAAAGGAGATCAATTTCATGACAAATCATGCCAATCTTTATCCTGCGATGGCGGAAAGCGAAGTTTGGGAAAAAGTGAAAGACCAGGAAACTGTCATCAATTCCAGAGAACATAACTATATCCCGAAGGCGGGGATCCATAAAGCTGAACCGATGCTTCACGACGGCGACATTGTCGCATTCACCTCGTCTGTTGAGGGGTTGGACGTGAACCATATGGGCATTATCACCAAAGTTGGCAGCCGCGCCTACCTCATACATGCTTCGCTGACCGGCAAAAAAGTACTTATGTCCAGCGTTCCGCTCGCAGAATATGTGGCTTCGGTCCCCAAACATACGGGAATGATCGTGGCCCGGCTCAACGATATCTGATGTCCTTAATGGAGTTTTCTCAACTACTTGATTACAAAAATTCTCCCTGGCTGATCATCGCGCTGGCAGGCATAGCCGGCCTGATTATCAGCACGATACTAATTAGTGCCATCAAGGTCACCGCATTAAAAAAAGATTGGCCGGCAGTTCGCGTCATCCGTAAAAACCTGACGGGTATCCTCCATTTCTTCATTCCGATGGTGCTCATTACGGTTGTTTTGAAAACCTACGTATCATTCGACAAAACGTACGAATGGTTTTTTGGGATCAGCAAGGTCTTGACCATCGCGCTGACGACCTGGCTAATGACGCGCATCGTTATCATTATTGAACAAATACTGATCGAACAGCTTGACTTCAACTCGCCGGACAACAATTACGCGAGGCGGATGTTTACCAAAATCAAGTTTGTCAAACGCATCATTATTATCCTCATTGTAACATTTGGTTTATCCATTTTGCTGCTCAGCTTTAACAGTGTGAGACAGTATGGGGTGGGTATCCTGACCTCAGCAGGGATTTTCAGTGTGATTATCGGTTTTGCCGCGCAAAAATCGCTGGCCAATTTAATGGCGGGCATCCAGATCGCATTTACACAGCCGATCAAGATCGATGATGTGGTGATCGTGGAGGGTGAGTGGGGACGGATCGAGGAGATTAACCTGACTTATGTCGTGGTGAATATCTGGGACTTGCGGCGCATTGTATTGCCCATTACCTATTTCATCGAAACGCCGTTTCAAAACTGGACAAGAAATGATAGTGCGCTGATCGGCAGCGCATTTTTTCATCTCAATTACCATACTCCGGTTGACAAATTAAGGGAAAAACTGAAACAGATATTGGATGAAACGCCACTCTGGAATGGAAAGTCGTGGGCATTACAGGTTACGGATACCCAGGGTCAGTTTATGGTCTTGAGAGCATTAATGTCGGCCCGGAACTCTTCCGAAACATTCGATCTGCGTTGTATTGTCCGCGAAAAAATGATCGAATTTATTAGTAAAGAATATCCGCAGGCGCTGCCGTCCACACGCATTGAGGAACAAGAAAAACCATTTAAACTTCCTGACCCGGGAGCATAAAATTAGCCCCCGGAAAATCCGGAGGCCAGTTCTTTCTTACTACTCACCTAACTCAATTTAACTTAATACTGTTTCTTTCTGGTTTCTTCGGGCGGCCAGCGGGTGGTCGGACAAAGCCAAATGGTGTTCGAAACCAATCAGTACCATGCGTCCCCCGGCTAGTTCGTAGCCATTTTTAAATCTTGTCACATTCTCCATGACCGTATGGTCCACATAGGGCGCATTGGAAAAATCGATCTGCACAACCTTGCCTTTTGGAATTGCTTCCAGTTTGGATTTCAGGCTCAGGTAATTTGTGAAAACAGCCGCTCGCGGAACATTCACGAAGAAAATGTCTCTCTCAGCTCTCACTTCAATTTTAGGATTAAAAATGTGCGAAAGCTTCACTCCGTAAAACAACTGGATAATGACTTTGGTAATAATCCCGCAACCGATACCGATCAACAAATCAGTACTTAGTGTTGCAATGATCGTCACCAGGAAAATGAGGAGCTGCTCTTTTCCAATGTGATAAATGTGTGTAAACTCGGCAGGCGACGCAAGGCGGAAACCGACAAAGATCAGCATGGTTGCTAATGCAGCCACCGGAACCATCCGGACGACTGGCGCTAATGTGATTACAAAAATAAGGAGGAACATTCCCTGAAAAAGGTTGGCCCAACGTGTTTTTCCGCCATTGTTGATATTCGCCGAGCTCCGAGCAACTTCGGATATCATCGGCAGCCCGCCCAACATTCCCGCGACGATGTTACCCGCACCGATCGCAGTCACATCGCGGCTAAGGTCCGCTTCGCGTTTGAATGGATCCAGCAGGTCCATTGCTTTGACTGTTAGCAGCGATTCGAGACTACCAACCAATGCAAACAAGGCTACGTATTTAATAAATACCGGGAGTAAATCGCTTTTCATTCCACCAAAATCCGCATGGTAAGCAAGTGAAAATTCACCCGGATCGATAAGTGGGCTGATGTCACCATACGCCGGCTCAAAAAGATGGAAAAACTGGCCCAGCCCAATCGCCACGACCAATACAACCAATGCGGGCGGTACTTTTTTAAAGATCGAAAATGAAAGGTATTTCCAGCCGAACATGATCATCAAACCGACAAGACCTACAATCGCAATGTGATATTCCATGTGAAGAAGGCTGTGGGGCACCATTTCAAGCAATTCCAATGGTCCTTTACCAATCAGTTCGGAGGGGGCAATACCTACCGCCAAATGGATTTGTTTCGACATGATGATAATACCAATTGCCGCAAGCATTCCGTGCACCGCCGATAATGGAAAGAAATCTGCAAACTTTGGAAGTTTAAAAAGTCCCATCAAAACCTGAATGCCCCCCGCGACAACGATTGCTCCCAATGCAAGACGCCAGCCAACCGCATTATTCCCCCTGCCCAGCTCGTCCACAGCACCAGCCGCAATCACGATCAATCCGCCAGCCGGACCTTTAACTGTTAATTCTGAGTTTGTCAAAAACGAAGCAAGACCTCCTACAATGGCAGTCACTAAGCCCATCACCGGCGGAAAGTTACTTGCAACCGCAACACTGAGGCTCAAAGGCAAGGCAATAAGGGCAACTAAAAATCCCGATAACAGGTCGGCTTTCCAGTTTTCCTTTAATCCCTCAAAACCCGTAGCAGGCTTCCACATCGCTGACCTCATATTCGTTGATTGAATGGGAAATAATTAGAGTTGATCACCTGCCAAGATGCTGGAAATGAGCCAGAAAATTACAATGGAGGTACCTCGTGTGCATGTATAAATCAAGTAGGATGATTTATGCTACAAATGACATTAGGGGTTGTTAAAGAGGCATTAAGGAGGAATTAAAAGAGAATTAAAAAGGGGGAAACCGGACAATGAATGTCGTGCCGGTGCCTGCCACGGACTCCACATCAATGGTGGCGCCCTGCATGTTGATAATTCTTTTGGTCAATGCGAGACCGATGCCGTAACCCGGTTTACTGATGGTTTTGGCACTGCGGTAAAAGGTGTCAAAAATGTAAGGAAGTTCCTCCGGCGATATCCCGATCCCGGTGTCTTTAAAGTAAATGCGGATCTGATTATTCTTGATTTCCAGGAACACATTAACTGTGTTGTTTGCCGAATATTTGCACGCATTATCCATCAGGTTCACAAAAGCCGTGCGGAGCAGACTTTCATCTGCATACCGTTTCAGCTGTTCCTCATCGTCGGGAATTTTTGCATAATGAATGTGCACCTGATTGTCCGGATTCTTGTGCTGGATCGTCGTTTTGGCCTGCCACAAAACCTCGTCCACACGTATTCTGGAAAATGAAACCTTGAATGCATTTTCATCTGTGCGGGCGAGTTCCAATAACCTGTTTACCAGCTCATTCATTTCTTTCGCTTCTGCCCATATTCCTTGTAATGCGTCCTGGTAATCGGCCGGCGTGCGTTCCTTCATCAGGCTGAGCTCGGCTTCGCTCATGATCAGCGCAAGCGGGGTCCGGAGTTCGTGGGAGGCATGTGATACAAAGTTTTTCTGGGCTACAAATGCAATCTCGAGCCTTGTCAGCATTTGATTAAATGTTTCTGCAAGAAGTGCAAGTTCGTCCTTTTCCCGGCCTACTTTCACTTTTTCGTGAAGGTTACCCGCTGATATGTTATTCACCTGATCGATGATATCGGCGACAGGCTTGATGGCGTCATTGGAAAATTGCCAGCCGGCCACTCCCACCAGCACCAATGATAACAACCAGCCGATGACAAGAATCTGGCGCAATCTGTCCAACTGGTTCATTCCCAGGTAATCGTCGGCAATTACTACGATTACCCACGGTTTGCGATGATCCTGCAGAATGTGGCGGATTACGATCATCTCCCGTTTGTGTTCCTTAGTATGTATCTCTTTCCCGCTCCTCGCATCGGCAAGCATCGGCGCATTGAGCACATATTTTTCCTTCCCACTTATAAAAATGACGGAATCGGAACCATCGTAAATGGTTATTTCCTCATTCAGCAGGATGGTCTTATTCTCTTTTTCGATTTTTTGAATGTCCGCCTTGCTAATGCCGTTACTTGCCTCAACCAGCTGTGCGATGGTTTGTCCACGTTCATTCAGAAAAGAATAAAACTGTTTCTCACGGTACTGATCGTAGAAAAAGTAAATGGAAAGGCAAAATAAAGCCATGATGGAGCCAACCAGCATGGTAAACATCAATGTAAGGCGGGCCTTGATGTTCATTCTTCCTTGAAAATGTAGCCCATTCCCACCACGGTATGGATCAGCTTGTTGGGATAATCCTTATCCACTTTTTTTCTCAAAAAATTAATGTAAACGTCTATCACATTTGTGCCGGTATCGAACCGAATGTCCCAAACCTGCTCGGCAATGTCCACGCGGGATACCACACGACCACGGTTACGCATCAGGTATTCAAGTAATGCGAATTCCTTGGCAGTGAGGTCGATACGATTTCCGGAACGCCTGGCCACTTTTTCGTCCAGGTTCAGTTCCAGGTCGGCCAGAGAAAGTACCTGATTCGACTGCTCTCTCGAATTGTTTCTGCTTGACAATACTTTAAGCCGCGCAATCAGCTCCCGGAACTCGAATGGTTTGACCAGATAATCGTCGCCCCCGGCTTCAAATCCGTCGAGTTTGTCGTCTATCGTGCCCAAAGCCGTCAGAAACAGGATCGGCGTTGAAAGTCCGTCGCTCCGCAATTGCCTGGCCAGGTCATATCCATTTAATAATGGAAGGTTAACATCCAGAATGATGACATCAAAACGGTAGTTTGAAGCCATTTTTTTTCCTACCTGACCGTCATACGCCAGTTCAACTTCCCAAGATTGTTCTTCCAAACCCCGTTTCAGAAATCCTGCAAGCTTGGGTTCGTCTTCAACGATTAGTATTTTCATCGGAATGATTAAGCAAAGTTGTGGTGTCAAATGTTGCATGGATTTTTTACTAAAAAAAAGGCTGTCCGAAACATCGGACAGCCTTTTTGTCTATATCCACACCATTAGAACGCTGGTATTTTTACGGACACTACGTTCTATTATTATGCAAAATAGAAAATTTAGATAATAAATAATAGGCATTTGTAATGCAAGACAAAATTTTATATATGTATTAATAATAATCAGCACCGTTTTCATAATCCGCCCGATCATCCAATGTACCATAGTCGTCTTCTTCGAGCCGCATTCCTTTTACCGCTTTCTTGATCAAACCAACTTGCCCGGCGTGATATACATCGTGCTGGATTACGCCATGGATCAATGTATAATACGAATAGTCCCTACCCGGAACAAACTCCTCGAGAAAAGCGTCGCTTTCTATTTTTTCCAGCTCGGAAACCAACTCTTCCTGGGACAGACTCAGCTCCATCTGAATTGCTTCCCATTCGAATTCATCCACGACCGGAATTTTTTTCCAGTCTTTATCTTCGGTCTTGATATCAAAGTCGGCATCGCCTTGAATCTTACGAACTGCAAAAATCCGCCAGGTCGTCATGTGGTATACGATTTCAGCGATCGAGTGTGTGTTACTGCTCAATCTCACTTCCGCCATTTTCGGTGTCACATCTCTCAAAGCCTCCACAACCGACGGGCCATACCAGGCTTCCTCACTTTCATACGTGTCGTTGAGGACATCTATAATTCTTAAAATCTCTTCTTTTGTTTCCATATATGTTTATAAATCAAGGCGCTGTATTACGAATTATCCATTTAATAATGACCAGAATATCATCTCCGTATTATTCCCATTTTTAGTCAAAGAACTAGCCTCTGTATTCGAGACGTTTTTAATATCCGGTTTACAACCATATTTCCTGCATTATAGTCAATGAAAATGCAGCAATTATTTAAAACTAAAAAATTGAACTGAGAAATTCCGAAAAATAAAATCTTCAAAATCAATTTTCGTTTAATAAACAAATTTTAAATACCACGTTCAACATGTTCAAAAAAGCCTCATTACTCATACTCATAGCCAGCGTAGGATTTATTTCCTGTTCCAAAGATCCGATCAGTGATCTGTCTACGGAAGAATCGCTGGTATATCTTACCAATCATGACAAAGCCGCCAGTTTCAATCAATACAAAACATTCAGTATTGTGGACTCGGTCCTGATTGTCGAAAATAACCGTTCCGGCACCGCATTGAGCGATATCGACCGCGCATTACTTCAGCGGATCATTACCAATATGCAGAGCCTCGGGTACAAATACGTCAGCCCGAAAAGCAATCCGGACGTGGGCATTAATGCCGCCTGGATTACCAATACGTACCTGAACGTCGCTTCCAATCCATACTCATCTTATTATGGCGGATACTGGGGAGGTGGATATGGTTACGGATATCCTAATTATTACACGTATTATGAAACCAGTGAAAGTTACTGGCTGATCACCATGCTTGATTTCAAAAACCCTAATAACGCGGACAAGACTTTTAATGTAGTCTGGGATGCGCAGATCAGAGGTTCGGGAATTGGTGAATCCCAGTATATTGACAAGATGGTCGATTCGATTTTTGGCCAGTCATCTTATTTAAAAATCAATTGAAATGAAAAAAATAGCAGTTGTTATAGCCCTTTTTCTTGCAGGTGCAGTGAACGGTTTTGCGCAGGAAGCACCGAAATTATATACGCTTCCCTCTCCATTTGAACGATATACACATTACCTGGCTACCGCCCGGTTTATGGGTTCAATGCCTCTGGGATCATTTGCTGATTCTTATGTGAATAAAGCTTCGTTTCAGAACGCTTCCATTTCCATTGAATGGGTTTTGAGAAATTCACCTTTATCGATCGGTGGAGAAATCGGGTCTACCTATTTTCAAAAACGTATCCCCCGGGCGACCTACCAAAATGGCGACGAAACGATTTCGGCAGTACAGACCCGCACACTATCTCAATATCCCGTGGAGCTTTTTGCCAATTATCATTTTTTAGGTAAAAACTCGACCATTCAACCGTATGTTCAGGTGAGCGCAGGTATAAGTATCGTAGATTATAACCTATATTACGGCAGTCTTTCAACCCAGCATCAAAAGATCGCACCTAAATATGGCGTTGGTTTAGGGTCTAAATTCCTGTTTAAACAAGATGGCAAATTCGGCGTTGATGTTCGTGTTAAATACGATGGAACATCCTACAAGCATGAATACATCGAAAAGGGAGTATCTTCTATAAACGGCTCAATAGGTGTCTTTTATCGGTGGTGGTAATCATCGCATTGTGGTACGTAAAAATAAAATTTTGTCAAAAACATCGCTTTTCTGGATCAGTGGGATCCTGATTTTCCTTACCGCTTCCGGGCTCTGGCTGTGGAACCGGTTTGGTCCTTCAAAAGACAAGTATTATCCCGAAATCACCAAAGGGTTCCCAATTGCCCAAACCTTAGACTCTTCGTCCCATTCCTGCGATCTGGTGATCAGGCGCTACAAACAGATTGGCAGCGAGATGCAATTCGAGCTCGCATCAAATGCAGGCGGCTTGTCTCCATACCATGTCGAAATCTCGCAAAACGGCAAAACTCAGAAATTCTCTGAATTACCTCATCGCTACGGAACCTGGCTTACCGTTCCGGACGTAAGCCTGACTGCCGGCCCGGCGAAGATCCGGGTGATAAGTCTCGGCATGGCGGGCTGCGAAACGACCGCTTCTTTCGATTTTGACGGAAAAATAAAAGACGAAATACCGGATGCTCAAACGTGGATCAGGCATGGCAGCGAAGATAACTGGCTCGATGTAAGGCCTGTAATCCGAAGTGGAAAGGTATTCCTGAAAGATTTCGCAAACTACCGCGACGATCGCACCAAAGTTGTCATGATCGACGGGATCGGTGTTAATGGACTTGAAAACGGCATTGAGGTAAAACCGGGATATTTGTATTCCATCACAGCCCGATGGATCGACGCACCGTATAATGACTGGTGGAACCCGGTTAAAAACCGGTCGCTACGCCAGCAAAATATCTGGATAGCCGGGCGGACTGAAAAACCGGCAGCCAGCTCGCTCACCCGGATTGAAATACCGGAATGGTTTGCACCGTCACGTGGTCTTAATGTACAATTTGACACCAAGTTCCCCGAATTTCAACCCATTGAAGGAAAGCTGGTGGCGCAATACCGCCTCAACACCTACACGTCTTCATCCAATTACTATAACCGCGGCATTAGTCATCTTCATCACGGCGAGAATGGTTTGCCTGATTCCAAAACGCATTTAACGGTAACCCCAAACTTCTTTGCGGACAGAGATGAAAAGTGGTTTACTCAGCTTTCAAGACAGGAAGTGGAAAGTTACGCGGGCGTACCGGGTTTTGGCATTTACGCCTATGATTTCGAATTCTGGAACCAGCATTATTCTCCCGAAACCCGGCAAAGACTGATCTGGTTTTCGAACGTAATTAAGAAAAATCACCCCGATATGCATTTAATGGATTACTGGGGCGGTGGTGCGTATACCAATCCGCACATTAATTCGGTCGGTGGAGCCAAGCCCAAAGATTTCTTTAAAGATTACGAGCAGCCCAAACCCAATAATTCCAATTTTGAGCCTTTACCAAACGGAGAAAGTTTTCAAACACTGTTCAACACGACACCGATTGACGTGTACCCGAAAGCCATGTTTGCTATGGACGAAAAAGGGAATTCGGCCAACAACTTCGTTCTGTTATCTGCATTACATTCTTTAAGGATTAATAAACTCATCCCGTATCAGAAAAACAACAAGTTCATTTTCTACGGCTGGAACCGGTATATGCCGCTTTACAACGATCCCATAGTACCCTGGAATTACAAGCTGACGGATCCGAAAGGAGAGCTGATCATGAACCAGCTCGAAATGATGCCGGCCAGCCAGGCACTCAGCTTTTCCCTATTTTCTCTTGTCCTTTTCGATGGCTACTATTTATGGCACGACAGCGCGCCTTACGGAGAAGACGTGAATGCATATAAAGTGTCAAAAGACGGACCAGGCTGGGGATTTGAGTGGTATCCGGTTGACAATAAAACGCCTGACAGCGAAATTGGCCGGAATAATAAAGACTCCGGTGCTCCTCCTTACTGGGATTTCCCGACGGAATTTTACGTGTTGGGTAACTGGATGGCAAAACAAGTGGAAGATGTGATCGTGGGGGGAACGAATAAGGATCTGCCATTTGAGCTGAACGGTAGCTGGATCGAACCCAGAAAAGAACAGGCATTGATCGCGATTGATCAAAAACAGCCGTTTGTTACTTCTGTTATAAAAGGAAATAAGATCGCGGTTCTGGCAATAGACAATTTTCAACAACCTTCGGCAACGCGCACAATGAAAATAAGGTTACCTGACGGCGTGGAGACGGAAATTGAGCTTTATGGAAACTGGCCTTCGCTTTACCGGGGCACGTTGAAAAAGTAAGTCGCGGATGATCATGCAACTGAAAAAAATGGTCACAGCCGAAACTGTGACCATTTTTTTATGATATCCGGATATAACTTCCGAGCCATTTCATGTGTGTTCCATACTTGTGCATGATTTCCTGAACCGGCTTATCATTGATGTGGCCAATAAATTCAACAAAAAACCAGGTACGGAACGCCGCCTCTCCACGTAATGGCCGGCTCTCGATTTTGGTAAGGTTAATGCCGCGGTCGTTAAAATCTTTCAGGAACTCATAAAGTACCCCGGGACGATTTGTATTTGGCAAATTTGCGATGATGGTCGTTTTATCGTCGTCGCTCTTTACATTCACAAAGTCTTTTGCCAAGATCAGGAATCTCGTGCGGTTCTGATCGCTATCCTCGATATTATCAAACAAAATAGGCACCCCGAATAGCCGCGCAGAAATCGACGAGCAAATGGCGGCTGCATCCGGATCCTCGGAAGCCATTTTTGCTGCTTTTGACGTCGACTCCACCGGGATCAGTTCGATACCTAAACCTTCGAGATATTCATTAATGAACTTGCCGCACTGCCGGAATGCGATATCCTTCGAATAAATGCGCCGGATATGCTTTAACGTATCAGCTTGTGAAGCAAAAGTAAAATGCACCTGTAACAAGACTTCCGCGACGATCGACAGGTTTTTTTCTCTCAAAAAGTCAACCGTTTCGATCACCATGCCTTCCTGATTATTCTCGATCGGCACCACCCCGAATTTCGCACGGCCCGTCTCCACGCTTTCAAAAACAGAGTGGATGGTAGGCAAAACAAGGTATTCGCTCATCCCGCCGAACCGGCTTTCCGCAGCCTGATGTGTAAAACTGCCTTCGGGACCGAGGTAAGACACGCGCTCGGGCAATTCCAAATTTCGCGAAACCGCGAATATTTCAAAGAAGATGGTGTCGATCGCCTGGCGGGTCAAAAGTCCCTTATTGCATTTTTCTAAACGATCCAAAATTTGTTTTTCCCTTTCCGGGCGGTAAATGATCGATTGCGACGAGCGTTTCAGCTCTCCAACCTTCTTGACAAGCTCCATCCGCTCGTTCAAAATGTTCAATAGCTGATCGTCGAGTGTGTCAATTCGGTCTCGTAGGTCCTGTAATTCCACAGAAAAATTTCTAAATGTTCTAATGAGTAAATGGCTGCAAGTATACTAGCCTGCGAGTGCAAGCTCGTCAATATTTTTCTCGATTTTAAGATTGTCAATAATAAACCGCTGTCTCTCAGGCGTATTTTTTCCCATAAAATAGCTGAGCAGTTTTTGGATTGAAGTTTCCTTTTGAAGGATTACAGGTTCGATCCGCATATCTTCACCGATGAATTTGCCGAATTCTTCCGGCGAAATTTCCCCCAAACCTTTGAAACGCGTGATTTCGGGCTTACTTCCCAATTTGTGCACCGCCATTTGCTTTTCTTCATCGCTATAACAATAAATGGTTTCTTTCTTGTTTCTAACCCTGAAAAGCGGGGTTTCCAAAACAAATAAATGCCCGTTTCGTACAAGATCGGGAAAGAACTGGAGAAAAAACGTCATTAATAATAAGCGGATATGCATTCCGTCGACATCCGCATCCGTAGCAATAATGATCCGGTTAAAGCGAAGATTTTCAACCCCATTCTCAATGTCCAATGCATGTTGAAGCAAATTGAATTCTTCATTTTCGTACACGATTTTTTTTGTCAATCCAAAACAGTTCAAAGGCTTACCCCGCAAACTGAATACTGCCTGAGTTTGTATGTTCCGTGATTTTGTGATTGAACCGCTGGCCGAGTCACCCTCGGTGATAAATAATGTGGTTTCATAGCGAAACTCATTTTTTAGGTCCGTCAGGTGCAGCCGGCAATCTCTGAGTTTCTTATTATGCAGGTTGGCTTTTTTCGCACGGTCGTTAGCCAGCTTTTTAATACCCGCAAGCTCTTTTCTTTCACGTTCCGACTGCTCGATCCTTTTTTTCAGGGCGTCGCGCGATTCGGGGTTCATGTGAAGAAAGTTATCCAGCCTTTCTTTAATAAAGTCGTTTACAAAAGTCCGGACGGTTGTACTGTTCGGATCGGGCGTAATGGTATTAGAACCAAGTTTGGTCTTTGTTTGAGATTCAAAAACAGGCTCCTGAACTCGTATCGCAACGGCAGCTATAATCGATGAACGGATGTCTTCCGGCGCATAATCCTTCCCAAAATGCTCGCGAACTGCTCTCACTACCGCTTCCCGGAACGCTGCGAGGTGCGTTCCTCCCTGTGTCGTGTACTGACCATTTACAAAAGAGTAATACTCTTCGCCATATTGGTTTCCGTGGGTCATCGCAAATTCGATGTCTTCACCCTTTAAATGTATGATCGGGTAACGCAGCGAATCGGGATCAGACTTGCTGCGGAGCAAATCAAGCAAACCGTTTTGAGAAATGTACTTTTCTCCATTAAAATTAATGGTCAATCCCGCATTCAGATAGCAGTAGTTCCAGATCATATTATCCAGGTACTGAGGTATATACCTGAAATTCTTGAAAATAATACCATCCGGCTCAAACACCGTGTGTGTACCATTACGCTGGTTGCTAGGCTCTTCACCTGATTCATTTATCAGTTCACCCTGATGAAACTCGGCATGCTTGGATTTGCCGTCACGATAAGACTGAACCTTAAAATACTGGGAAAGTGCATTTACCGCTTTGGTACCAACACCATTTAAACCTACCGACTTCTGAAATGCGCCGGAATCGTATTTTCCACCCGTATTGATCTTTGAAACACAGTCTACAACCTTACCCAGAGGAATTCCCCGGCCATAATCTCTCACCTCAACCCGATGTTCTGTGATCTTGATCTCGATCGTCTTGCCATTGCCCATCATATGCTCATCAATGGAGTTATCCATGATTTCTTTCACGAGCACATATATACCATCGTCAATGGACGAGCCGTCACCCAATTTCCCAATGTACATTCCGGGGCGTAGCCGAATATGCTCTTTCCAGTCAAGTGACTTAATGCTATTCTCGTCGTACTGAACGTTTGAACTTTCCATATTTGAATATTGCCCGCCGGTTTACTGTTTTTAAATATTGTATTTTAATAATTTTAATCTTTTATCGTTACGCTGTTATAACTTTACGCGATCTATGCCTCAGGCCGATTACTAGAAATTGTTTAAAAATAGGAAAAATCTAATTTACTTTGCTATCATATGCACATTCAAAACTTAAACATGCTAGGATCCTAAATTCAAAAATACTAGTCTAACGCACAAGTTTTAATGAATTTTCAGCATTTCAATGGAACAATAATTCTACCTATGAACAGACTCACATTGACTAAAAGTTATAAATCTCTACTTCCCTACCTACTCAGTTTCATTGTTTCCCTACCCGCGTTTTCACAGGTAACTCCAACAGCTCCTTCAACACAAGGCCCGGCATCTACCGGTAGCCAGGGAAACCCGCAATCAGGGGCGCCAAGAGGCAATACGACGGGAAATACAACTGGTAACCAGCCTGCAAATGCGAATTCTCCCCAATCAGGGAATACGCAGGGAAATCAACCTTCCAACTCCAACAATCCCCAATCCAATGAGGGAAAAACGGTGGATAAGGCAAAAATTGCAACAGAAGGCAATGAATCTGGTAACGATCAAAGTAAAGTTAACCAGAATACTTCGACAACGCTTAGTCCGGCGGAACAGGAGAAGGAAGCGTTTCGCCAGAAAATCTACGGATATTCACTTTTTGCCGACAAGAAACTCGATCAAATACCTGATTTACAGATCTCTACACCTACTAATTACATTGTAGGGCCTGGTGACGAGCTCAATATTTACATTTACAACTACGCTGAAAGCTCCTACAAGACGACTGTAGATAAAGATGGCAATATCCAGATCGTGAGGCTCGGCCCCGTCCACGTAGCCGGCCGGACGATAGAGGAGGTACGGAAAATACTTATTGATAAGTTCTCTAAATTCGTCCCAGGGCTAATTGGAGGTGGGGGTGAAACTGCCCGGACTAAGTTGATGGTCACACTTGGCGAGGTTCGTTCGGTTAAGGTATTTGTAACGGGAGAAGTAATTAACCCTGGGACGTATACTATGTCTTCTTTATCCTCTGCATTCAACGCACTTTATCAGGCCGGAGGTCCAAATGAAATTGGATCTTTCCGTGATGTCCGTGTCGTTCGCCAAGGAAAAGTTGTATCGCATATTGACATTTATGATTACCTCGTAAATGGTAAAATTGACGGCGACATCCGCGTTCAGGACAACGATAACATCGTTGTCGGATACTATCTTAAAAGAGCGGAAATAACCGGTATGGTTAAACGTCCCGGTATTTACGAACTGAAAGGAGAGGAAAAGCTGGGGGATATGCTGCGTTATTCCGGTGGATTTATGGATAAAGCATATCGAGCCAGACTTAAAATCCAACGGATTACTTCAAAAGAAAGAAAATTGCTGGATGTGGCTGAGCCCGACTTTGATACATTTGAAGTTGTTACCGGCGATTCTGTCGATGTCGGAACAGTCCTCGACCGCTTTGAAAATATCGTAACGATCGAAGGCGCGGTGATGCGTCCGGGTAATTTTTCGCTGGATAATTCCCCGACTTTAAAACAACTCATTGAGAATGCGCAAGGCTTTCGCGAAGATGCGTTCGTGGGGCGTGTAAGTGTACTCAGAACGCGGGATGATCTGGTTATACAAAGCATTCCAATCAATTATACCGATATCATTAATAATGTAACTCCCGACCTGATACTTACCCGTCTCGATCAGGTCATCGTTCCATCAAAGTTTGATATGGCCGAATCTGCCTACATCAGCGTAGAAGGTGAAGTGAACAACACAAAGCTCGGCGAAAACGAAGGCAAATTCCCATATACCATTGACATGACACTGGAAGATGTGCTGGTACAAGCTGGCGGTCTGAAAGAGTCTGCTTACACGTCGGAAGTGGAAGTAGTAAGGCGTAAACGAAACAGCATTGCCGGTGCAGCGAATGCTCAGATTTCAGAAGTGTTCAAATTTGATGTTAGCAGAGATCTTTCGTTAAACAGCAAGGCATCGGGCTTTCCATTACTTCCTTTTGACCAGGTCATCGTTCGCCGCTCACCGAACTACGTCGAACAACAAACTGTTTTTGTGGAAGGTGAAGTTTTGATTACAGGACCTTACACGATTATTAACAAGAATGACAAAATCAGTGATATCATAAAGAGAGCTGGTGGTCTTACTGATCTCGCCTATCCGGAGGGAGCCACACTGCTACGCAGAACTTTGGTGAGAGACCTGGAAGAACCTACCGATTTTGACCAGGCTGCAATCACTGAAAAAAGCATTAAACAAGGAATGATAATTGGCGATACTCCGAATGTTAAGGAAGAAAAAATCGGTATTATCCTCAAAAATATCTTGAGAAATCCAGGGTCTTTTGAAGATCTGATTGTTCAGGAAGGTGACATCATCCGTATTCCGAAACGCCTGGAAACAGTTCAGGTGGCGGGTTCTGTTCTTTATCCGACTTCTGTTAAATACGGAAAAGGGATGTCATTCACGGATTACATTTCACAGTCCGGAGGATTTACAGTTGTTTCGCTGAGAAAGAGCTCATACATTAAATACCCCAACGGAAATATTGACCGTACCAGAAGATTCCTGTTTTTCAACGTATATCCAAAAGTTGAGCCAGGATCGGAGATCTTTGTTCCTGTAAGAGCTGCTCCGGCATTGAATACTCAACAAGCGATTTCGACAGCAACAGGCTTGCTGAGTTCAGTAATGGGATTAATTGTAACTGTTTTGGCTTTCCGCTCCATAAGATAACTTCAGCGATGATCACACCCACACAACAAATACCGGATGACGAGCTGTCTCCAAAAGTAGTTATCGAAAAGATACTGGTTGTAAAAACGGCCATTTATCGAAACTGGATATGGATATTGCTTCTCCCGCTTGCCGGCTTCGGTATCGGATATGCGATGGATACATACCAGAAAAGCGCACCCAAATATGACGCTAACGTCATTTTCAACCTCGGGGGCGGTGGTCAGGGTTCAGGTTTGGGCGATATGGCCGGTTTACTTGGATTGGGTTCTGCGCCAGATGCCAACATCTTCACGGGAGAGAATTTTTTCTACTTTATTAAATCCCGTCCCGTCCTTGAACGTAACCTCATGAAAGAGGTTGATATTCATGGTAAGAAAGAAATTCTGGCAAACTTTTACATCGACTCCAGTGGTATTAAAGAAACGGATTGGGAAGAAAGGCCAGATATGCAAACTTTCAAGTTCCAGACGAATGATCTTAAGAAGCTGGACCGCAGTTCCAGGATCGTTCTGAATGAGATTGTAAAAAAAGTGGCCGAATCTACTGAAATTGCTTCTCTTGATCGGAAATCGTCATTTATTTCCATTTCCACACAAATGGAAAATGAGCTTCTGGCTGGCTTGTGGGTAACTACACTTCTTACAACCGTTGAGGAGATGTACACCGAAAATCAAACTCAAAAAACGAGAAAAACACTACGCCTTCTCCAGCATCGTGCAGATTCGTTAGCCTCGGTTTTGGGAATTGCTGAAAATAGACTTGCGAAACAAATGGATTACAGCCAGCAAATTATGCTGCCTGAAGCAAAAGTTTCTACAAATAGTATGGAGAGGAAATCCTCTTTCCTTCAGCAATTATATTACGAAGCAATGGCCCAGGCTGAAAAGATGCGTGTGTCTCTTGTTAGAGAAGCCCCGCTTTTCACGGAAATAGAGGGCATTAAGGTACCTCTGGATATGAAGCATGAAAATAAAACGAATGCAAAAATAGGCGCATTGGCGGGACTGATGCTTGCTTTGATTTTTACCTATTTCAGAACCGTATTCAGCACTGAAGTAAAAGTAGAGAAGGCGTAAAAATGGCAACAGTTCAACACACGACCACAATAAAGGCTGGCGGATCAGAAAAGGATTATTGGAAAGATCTTTGGTTAAACCGTCAACTTTTGTGGATTCTTTCAAAAAGAGATATTTCCGTTCGCTACAAACAAACGCTTCTCGGCATCGCCTGGAGTGTTTTGAGACCTCTGATGACAACCGTTGTCATGGTGTTTGTATTCAGTTATCTTGCGAAAGTCAAAGGTGATCCGGAGATTCCCTACCCTTTGACGGTACTCAGTGGACTGACCATCTGGACATTTTTTGCCAACACGTTTACTCAGATCAGCAGCAGTATCCTGATCAACTCCAACCTGGTATCAAAGGTGTATTTCCCCAGGTTACTTATGCCGTTGAGTTCGGTAGCAGTGGGGTTTGTCGATTTCCTGATCACGTTTGGTATCTTTTTATTAGCAACGCTGATTTTTCGTTATCCGGTGAGCTGGCAGGTCGTGTTTCTTCCTTGCTTCATTTTACTTACATTTATTACATCGTTAGGCTTCGGCCTGTTTTTTGCTGTTCTTAATGTACGCTTCCGGGATGTGGGCCAGCTGATCCCATTTCTAGTGCAGATCGGTTTTTACATTTGCCCTATTAATTACAGCAGCTCACTTGCCAAGGGTACCTGGTTTGAGAAGTATTACAATCTTAATCCTCTGGTCGGGATCATCGAAGGTTTTCGGTGGTGCCTTTTAGGAGATAAAGTGTATTTTAATCCGAACAGTTTATACTCGACGACCGTTATTTCCTTTTTGATATTGATATTATCTTTGACTTATTTCCGGAAGAAAGAAAATACGTTCGTAGATCATATCTGAAAAATAAGACTTGGGCATGCCTGTAATTGTAGCTGAAAACATCAGCAAAAGATATATCATCGACCACCAACGAAAGAATGGCTCTTCGAGCCTTCGCGATATCGTTTCTGATCAGGTAGACAAGTTGTTTTCCAACAAAAAAGACCTTTCTGATTTTGCCGAAAAAGAAGAATTCTGGGCATTACAGGATGTCAACTTCAGTATCGATCAAGGTGATCGCATTGGGATCGTTGGACATAATGGAGCTGGGAAATCTACTCTATTGAAGATTCTGAGCCGCATCACCGAGCCTACTACCGGGCAGATAAAAATCGAAGGCCGCATTGCGAGTTTGCTTGAAGTAGGAACCGGGTTTCACCCGGAGTTGACCGGCCGCGAAAACATATTTCTGAACGGCGCTATTCTTGGCATGTCAAGAAATGAGATCAAACAATCTTTTGATGCAATCGTTGATTTTGCCGGCGTTGAGAAATTCCTGGATACACCTGTAAAAAGATATTCATCGGGAATGTATGTGCGGCTTGGTTTTGCAATTGCCGCGCACCTGAATCCCGAAATCCTGATTGTGGATGAAGTGCTGGCCGTTGGGGATACCGAATTCCAAAAAAAGTGTCTCGGTAAAATGCGGGACGTCTCCGAAAGTGGGAGGACTTTGCTATTCGTAAGTCACAATCTCACTGCCATTCAAGCACTTTGCAATAAGTCATTTTATTTTGAAAAAGGCCGTCTGATCGACCAGGGAGAAACTACCCATATTGTAACCAATTACCTCAGCAAAGTTTCTCACAAAACGCTCGAAAAGCACTGGGATAATATGGATAATGCACCTGGAAATGATCAGGTACGAGTGAAACGCTTCAAGCTGTTCCCGGAATATCAGGATGATTTGAACCACATCGATGTTCGAACGCCAATGAATTTTCAGTTTGAATTCTGGAATTTGGTTGAGGGGGCAAACTTAAACCTGAGTATGCACCTGTATACTTTTACAGGCGAATGCATTTTTAATGTAGGTACTCAGTCAGAACCTTTCGCAAAAGGACTTGTACGAGGTACTTGCGAAATCCCCGGGAATTTTCTGAATGACGGGTCTTATGTGGTTTCCATGATGATTGTGAAAGATACCAGCACCGTGCTATACAACATGGAAGAAGCGCTGATATTTGATATTGAGGACTATCGTGAAAATGTTACCTGGTATGGCAAATGGCCCGGATATATTCGCCCCCAACTTAATTTTTCCATTCGCCAAACTGAACACGTAGTGAATGATTAACGTCACTAAGACCTTTTTACCTGATCAGGAGGAATACCTGCGCTATGTTCGCGAAATCTGGGATCGTGGATATCTTACGAATAACGGACCGGTTTTACAGCAACTTGAAGCTGAATTAAAAGAATACCTTGGAGTTGATTACCTGTACTTTTGTGGAAACGGCACCATCGTTCTGCAGATCGCTATTAAGGCGCTGGAAATCACCGGAGATATCATCACAACGCCTTTTTCCTACTGCGCCACTACTAATGCTATTTTATGGGAAAATTGCACACCCGTATTTGTAGATATTGATCCTAAAAGTTTCAACATCAATCCTGCATTGATCGAAGAGGCTATAACGCCTGCGACCACTGCCATTCTTGCCACGCATGTTTATGGTAATCCATGCGATATTGAAGCAATTGAAATCATTGCAAAAAAACACGATCTGAAAGTCATTTATGACGCAGCACATGCGTTTGGTGTGACGTATAAAGGAAAATCACTACTCTCTTTCGGCGATCTGAGCACGTGCAGCTTTCATTCCACGAAGGTCTTCCATACCATCGAAGGAGGTGCGTTAATTTCAAATCATCCCGAGCTGGATAGGAAGTTAGGCCTGTTGCGCGCATTTGGTCACAAAGGAGATGAATCCTACGAATTTGCAGGCATTAATGGAAAAAATTCCGAATTCCATGCTGCAATGGGACTCGTAAACCTGCCTCACGTTCCCGAAATCATTCGAGCCCGAAAAGAAGTTTTCGCAGCGTATGACAGTTTGCTCGACTGGAATATCCTTTATAAACCTGAGATCAGCAAAGACATCGAATACAACTACGCCTACTATCCGGTTGTATTTCCATCGGAAGAGATTATGTTCAAGGTAATGGAAGCTTTGCGCATTGAAGATGTTATTCCGCGCCGCTACTTTTACCCTTCGCTCAACACGCTTTCTTTCATGCCGAGGCAAATTGCCTGCCCTGTTTCAGAAGATATTTCAGTAAGAGTGTTAAGTTTGCCACTATATGTCGGTCTTCCGTACTCAGATATTGAGCGGATAGCAGGCATTATCAACGGTCATCTATTACTCTAGTCGAATGGTCTTTCTTTACTGGCTATCCTTTTTGCTATTTTTATACGGCATTGGCTTTGTTGCAAAAAAGATTTCTCAGCCGTCGCTTACCGAATGGATCATCACTTCCTTCATTCTCTTTGCAGGAAGTATCATACCAACCGGATTCGTACTTTCCGCGCTGGATCTCACCGCGAATACTTTTGCATGGATCGCCGGTAATTTCCTGACATTACTGGTACATTATTTTGTCTGGCCTTATCTGGCTGGTCAAAATCCGGCCTATTCGGTCAGGCAGCTTCTTGCGAACCGGGCGTCCGCATTCGTACTCTGGACAAAAGAGCTTTCCGCTTATCTTAAAACGATTTTCATCATGATGTTCGGCACACTTGCTGTGATTGCCGTAACGAATCTTATCCTGGTATTATTTACTGTTCCAAATGAATGGGATAGCATGACTGGTCACCTCAACCGGGCGGTCAGGTATATTCAGCGGGGGACAATGGAGCATTTCGGTGGCACCAACTGGAATATGGATACCTATCCTAAAAGCCTCACGACCATTCAGATTTACAGTTATTTAATAAGTGGTAAAATCGAGAATGCATTCAAGCTGATTCATCATTTATCGTATTATGTAACGCTTGTTTCCGTTTTTGGCATTGCACAACGGATTGGTAGAAATCTATCCGCCAGCTTTTTCTGTGCACTCGCCTATGCGTTCTTCCTCGATTTCTTGATGCAGGCTGTAACAACAGAAACGGATATCGTGATGACAGCCTATTTAAGCGGCCTTCTTTACTTTCTGTTTACTTACTATTCAACCCGCACGAACAAATATCTGTATCTCGCAGGGATGACGTTCGGGATCGTACTTGGTCATAAAGTGACGTTTGCATTACTCCTGCCGTCGGTTTTTGTGATCATGCTTTATACCGTTTTTCTTGCACCTGACATCAAAACTTTCCTCGGAAGGTTTGTAAAACTAGCGGTCTCAATCTTTGTAGCGATACTCATTTACACCCTTCCGACCGGCTACATCAAGAACATTTTGGTGTTTGGACATCCGATCGGGCCACCTACCTCGCTCATGCACCAGTCGGTTGAACGGGCCGGGCCGCTGTCCAATCTCTTAGAGCAAGGAAGCCGCAATGTGGTGCGCTATGCGTATGACTTCTTCAACCTGGATGGGATCAGAAATGCGCAATGGGGTTATAACCTGAACACGACCATTCGGAAACCGATTGTCGCATTGGAAGATAAGCT
>NZ_JAJUXH010000009.1 GCF_021390245.1 Dyadobacter sp. CY323
GTTCAACAATTACAATGCAAATCCTTACTGGGGCGTTTTCGGATTTGCCCTGATCATTCCATTGATCTTGCTTGTGCTGATTCGCGTTTTCCGGTCCAGAGTACACTGGTTCCTGGCTCTCGCCTTTTGTTTGCACTTTGCAGCACTTTCATATTCAGCACCTTACGATCCGTTTAAAGGAAGATATTTTATAGAATCCGGAATATTCGGCGTCTTTTTTCTCTTGCTTTTATTTTCAAATCATCGGTTGTCCATTATAAAACCGAGACGAAACGTTTGGAAAGGCTACATTCTGACCATTGTCGGACTGGCGTGCATTTCTGCGGTGATGTCTGTATATCTCAATATCCGTTGCCTGCCTTTTGCTGCATATGGCTATCCATCGGCCCTAAAAGCGGAACGTATTGCTTATCAGACTTTTGCGCGTCCCGACATTACCAAGGCTTACCAGACTTTCGATTCGCTTGTTCCAAAGGATGCCACCGTTGCCCTGGCGACGATAAACGACGACTTTGAATACCCTCTTTACGGCGAAGACTTATCCCGCAAGCTCATCTCGATCCATCCTTTTGAAAAAGGTCTGAAACCAATTCCCCAAGAAGCCGATTACCTTTTTTATGTCAAAAGTGTCATCAACGATACCAGCAAGATTAAGGCGCTGAAAAGTGACATCCGGTTGGGGTCGGATACTACCATGACCAATCTGGATGTGAAAGGTCAGGATTATTACCTTCGGAAACTTAAATAGTATCCCATGACTATTGCGATAATGCAGCCTTATATATTTCCCTATATAGGTTATTTTCAGTTGATTAATGCGGTCGATAAATTCATTATTTATGACGATGTCAATTTTATCAACAAAGGCTGGATCAATAGAAATAATATATTAGTGGGTGGAAATGCGCATCTTTTTACAATCCCATTAAAAGACGCCAGTCAAAATAAGCTGATCAACGAAGTGGAACTTTCTCCGAATGATCCCTGGCAGAAAAAGTTCTTAAAGACGATCCAGCAATCCTACCAGAAAGCACCATATTATCAAAAGGTTTTTGTTCTGATTGAAGAAATTGTAAATTTAGAAGTTAAAACCATCAATGAGCTGGCCTATTTTGCACTGACTAAGGTCTCCGCAGCCATGGGAATTGAAACTGAAATACTCCCCTCCTCGTCGATTTATAGTAATAAAAACCTGAAAGGCCCGGATCGAATTCTGGATATCTGTAACAAGGAAAATGCCAGTCATTACATTAACCCGATTGGAGGAATGGAATTGTATGACAAAAGCCGGTTTGAAAAGGAAGGGATAAAGCTTAACTTCATTAAGAGTGTTTCAAGCCCCTACCCGCAATTTAAGAATGCTTTTGTGCCCTGGCTATCTGTTATAGATGTTTTAATGTTCAATAGTCCGGAACAGATCAGTGAACAATTAGAAGCTTACGAACTCATTTAGGAATGGCGAAAATTATCATTTTTGGAGTACTGGATACCGCAGAGCTAGCACACTACTACTTGACTCATGACTCCGAACATGAAGTAGTCGCATTTACCATCAATCGCCAATATATTGAAAATGAAAATTTCAAAGGTCTGCCGGTTGTAGCTTTTGAAGACATTGAGACTGTTTTTTCACCGGCCGAATATTCATTTTTCGCCCCAATGACAGGTCGGAATATGAATCGGAACCGCGAGTCCATTTACAATCAGGCCAAGGCAAAAGGCTATCCGTTTATTTCCTACATCAGCTCCAAAGCAACGCTTTTCGATAATGTGATCGGTGAGAATTGCTTCATCCTGGAAGATAATACGATCCAGCCGTTTACTACGATCGGCAACAATGTGGTGATGTGGAGCGGCAATCACATTGGTCATCACGGCCAAATCAACGATCATGTGTTCTTCACTTCACACGTGGTGCTTTCAGGCCATTGCGTGGTGGAATCATATTCCTTTTTCGGCGTAAACAGTACGATACGAGATTATACGCGGATAGCTCAGGGAACGTTGGTTGGAATGGCGTCCGCAATCACAAAAGAGACAGAAGAATGGGGGATTTACATCGGCAATCCCGCAAAGAAAGTCCCTGGAAAACTAAGTCACGAAGCTTACTGATGTACTGATATTCTTGGAAGAGTTACCAGAATAACCGAAGTTTGAGATAGCAATGATTGGGTTAATGGAGCAGAAGAAAATCTTATTTGTAAGCCACGACGCGAACCGGGCAGGAAGTCAACTTCTGTTATTACAGTTATTGAGGCTTTTGAAAGACCGCGGTGTACCTATGCATTTGTTATTATGCAGTGGCGGAGAACTGGAAAGGGAGTTTGAAGAAGTCGTTGGTGTGACCCGTTTATACCAAAGCTATAAAGTATCGTCAACGCCATTAACCGGAAAAATTCTTAAAAAAGTAAACCTGTACAAGCTCTACCACGAACGCTCTGTGCAGCGCGATAATGATAAGATCATTGCTGAAATTGAACAGCAGAATATCGGGCTGGTTTTTGTCAATTCAATAGCCAATGCCGGTGTTTATCACGATTTCCTGACTTTTCTTCATCACCTGCCCCTCGTGCTTTTTGTTCACGAGCTGGCGATGTCTATCAAGATATATTCGCATGAAAGACACCTGAATTTCCTGCTGAGAAAGACTGACCACCTGATCGCCGTTTCGAATGCAGTGGCTAACTTTTACATTAAAAAATACGATTTTCCCCAAAGGCATGTCAGCACGTTTACGCTGATCGATCATTTGCATATTGATAAAAAACTGAAATCGATCCAGCCGGACATTCTCGAGAAAACATACAGAGTGCCACAAGATGCGATCGTAATAGGTGGTTGTGGCAATGCGGAATGGCGTAAAGGAAATGATATTTTCAATTGGATCGCCCGACAAGTGATCCAGAAAACCCATCCGCTTCCTGTCTATTTCGTTTGGGTCGGTGCAGGTCCGCAGCACGAAATTTTTGAGTTGATTGAAAGCGACATCCGGTTAATGGGACTGAGCGACCGAATCATCCTCGTTCCACCCACACCCTACGCACTCGACTATATCCATCGATTCGACGTCTTGCTTCTGAGTTCGCGCGAAGATCCATACCCACTCGTCGTCATGGAAGCAGCTTTGCAGGAAATTCCTGTGGTTTGTTTCGAAGACGCCGGAGGTGCCCCCGAACTGATTGAGAGCGATGCTGGATTTGTGGTTCCATATATGGACATAACAGCTGCCGCGGAAGCAGTTATCCAACTTGTACTGGATCCTTCGTTACGAGATTCAATGGGCCAGACAGGCCGTAAAAAAGTGCTGGAAAGGCATAATACCGACAAAAGCGTGGGAAGCGTCGAAGCCATCATTCAAAAATATCTACCCTTGCAGGTTTCGGAACAGCATAATCAATGACTATTGCCTTTACAATTTGTTCAATCAATTATTTAGCTCAGGCCAGGACTCTTGGGGATTCGTTAAAATCCACTAATCCGGATGTTCTGTTTGTGATCGGACTCGTGGATTCATTGAATGGGATTGAGTTTGAAGAATCTTACGCCCCGACATTTCCTATGGTCGAAATTGACAAAATAGGGATCCGGGATTTTCATGAAATGGCTGACAGGTATAACATTACCGAACTCAATACCGCAGTTAAACCTTTTTATTTCACTTACTTTTTCAAACATTATCCCTGGGCGCAAAATGTAATTTATTTCGACCCGGACATTATTGTTTTCCAGCCATTAAAAGAGCTTTTAAGCTCACTCGCGAAACACAATGCCGTTTTGACGCCGCACATCAATTCGCCCATCGATGATACCCTGACCCCCAACGAACTCCATCATTTAAATACCGGCGTATACAACCTTGGTTTTGTGGCATTTAGCCGCTCAGACGAAAATTTGCGTTTCATTGCATGGTGGGAGGAGAAGCTGCGATATGAATGTCTGATCGACCTTTGTAACGGACTTTTTGTCGATCAGAATTGGATGAACTTCCTGCCGCTCTTTGTTCCCAACACCTATCTGGAACAAAATCCGGGATACAATGCCGCCTATTGGAACCTGCACGAACGCTTCTTTTCATTTGTTGATAATACACATTGCGTTAATGGAGACAATCCATTGATTTTCTTCCATTACAGTGGCTACGATCCGGCGAAACCCGACGTGCTTTCTAAATATCAGGACCGTTTCGAACTCTCGGAAAGAAAAGATCTGACCGCCTTGTTTGACCTTTACAGAAATAGTTTATTGAAAAACGGGAACGCTTATTACCGGAAATTCCATTGTTCCTATATCAAACCTGAGCCGGTGCGACTTTACCAGCGGGTACGAAAAATGCTAAAGAAGCCGATCAACTACTTGATTGATCAGCTTGAAACTCCCTGATGAAAGAACTAGTTTCCGTAATAATCCCCATTCTGAACCCGCAGATCAACCCTACGGAAGAAAAACTTCTGCACCATTGCCTTCAAACACTGAGTAATTATCCACTCATTTTTGTCACTTACCAGGGTGCCGATCTATCGATTGTAAAAGAACATCACCAGGAAATCGATGTCATTTATTTTCCCCAAAAATATTTTCAGTCGCGCGACCATCTGGCAGCGCTGTTTCTGATGGAAGATTTTTACGAGCGATTCAACTGGTGCGAATTTCTTCTGATCCATGAACTGAATAGCTGGGTGATCAAGGATGAGCTTTATTACTGGTGTAAGCAGGGATATGATTTCCTGAATGCAGCGCCCTATTTCGGAGACAAAAACCCTTTTAATGACCACATTTTAACACGTTTGCTGGGACTAAAAGCTGAAGAAAAACGAGCATTCGGACAAGGCTATGCTAATAACGGTCTTTACCTTTGCCGGATCGAACACACCATTAAGACTTTGAAAAGCAAAAAGAAAGAATCATATCAGTACAGGCATGACGACCATTTAAGTCACGCAGATTCTGTATTCTGGGATCTTGAAGCCAATCGCTTTTTACCGCATTTAAGAAAGCCGACTCATGTTGTTCGCAAACACTTTGCCCAAAATGCCCTAAATTTCGAGAATTCCAAAACCCAGCCTTTTGCATTAACCGGCATTACGAGGTCTAACATCCAGAAATTACCTTTTTTTAACGCACTGCCCGAATCAGAATAATCCGTACATGAACATTATTTATACCGTTTGTAATCGCACAAACCTGGCTCATGCACTGGCTCTGGCAGATTCCGCATTTGAATTTCAACCTGACCATACCTTTGTTTTATGTTGGGCCGACTCAATTCCTCTGAAAGATTTGCCCGGCTACATTCATTTAATGTCTCTTTCAGAAGTTGGGATTTTGCATTGGGAGGAGATGGCGAGTCGGTATTATAACTTCGAATTGTTATCGGCATCCAGACCTGCATTTGCACTCGGACTCCTGAAAAGATATCCTGATTGTGCCCAGATCACGTTTTTGGCACCGACCGTTTTGTTATTCCATTCATTTCAGGATATTCTTACCACGGATTCGGACCTGTTCCTGACACCGAATCTTACAAAACCTTTGCCGGCATCCGGAATACTTGACGATAAGAGAATTCTCAATGCTGGTATGTTCCATGCGGGTAGCTGGGTTTTGAGGCCAAATGCTAAAACGCTGAAATTACTACGCTGGTGGGCAAACCGCACCGTCGACCGCGCGAGTTTCAATCTTTGTGAAGGAATGAATATGGATCAGCTTTGGTTGAACTACCTTCCGATTTGGAATAAAGAAACGACGATCATCCGCCATGCGGGATGGCATCATGGCTTGCAATCGGTGCTGAGCAGTAAGATATCAAAAGAGAATGAACGCCATATTGTTGAAGCGACAGATTTGATCACCGTCGATTTTGCCGGCCTGGATTTTTTCGATCCGGTGTGGTCCGATCACGCAGCATTGCTTTCAAAAGACCCGGTCTTCAAGGATTTATTTAAAAAATATAGGCAGTCGGTACAGCATTATGCAGCCAAAGTTCCGGTAGGAGCTACGCCCCGGTACGGAAAAAACATCCAAATCAAAAAGTATCGGCTTTTTAGGAATAATATTGCAAAGAAATTGAAGACATTGACCACTTACATTGATCAATTTTAATACCCAGCTCAACCAGACTACATGCACTTTCTTGAAAAAGACACAAAGGCTCTCCGGGATTTTTTATCCGCACTGAAAATATCTCCATTGGGAAAACCGGCCAATAATCCGAAATTTCCCAAACTAACCGTCATTACACCCTCTTACAATCAGGCGGCATTTCTGGAAAGAACAATACTCAGCGTTTTAAATCAGGGATATCCAAATCTTGAATATTTCATTGTAGACGGCGGATCTACCGACGCCAGTGTAGAGGTTATCAAAAAGTATGAAAAATACATTTCATGGTGGGTTTCCGAAAAAGACCGGGGGCAAGTTCACGCCATAAATAAGGCACTTGAGAGAGCTACCGGTGACTATATCAGTTTCCAGAATTCGGATGATGTATATTTCCCGGGCACATTTGATCGTTTTGGAAAAGCGGCTCAAAAAGAGGATTCAGACATAATTTATGGTGATCTCTATATGATTTCAACCGACGATCAGGTCACTGAAATTCTCAAAACGACATCGTACAGTTTTGATTGTCAAATACTTGAAGGAATGCAGATCCATAATCAGTCATTGTTTTTCAAAAATTCACTGGTGAAGCGCTACGGGCCATTTGACGAGAGCTACCGTTTCGCATTTGATTATGAGTTTATAACCCGCTATACCGCGCAAAAATCCACCACCGTCCGGAAAGTCGGGGGGCTGGCGGGGGCTCTCCGGGTACATGCCGATGCGAAATCATCGACCATTGCTTCAGTTGGCAGCGAGGAACATGCGCGCATTCGGGAATTGTACATTTCTACGAACAGCTCAGCCTCTCTGAACAAAATCAAGTATCTTTGGTGCCGGGTTCGAAAAATTGCATATTTCATCTTACGCTTGGATATTAAATACATCAGTTTCAGACTTTCCAGATGAATTGGAGCTTATTTAACGTAGCAACAAATTTCAATTATCTCAGATATTCAATGGGCATCGCGATGATGTTCAATGGCTTTCCTTTGATATTTTTCATCAGGGATACCTTGGGCGTCGGTCCTGCGAGCAGCGTTTTTACAGCCATTTTTTTCTCGCTTGCATTGTTGCTGATGGTGCCCAGGCACTTGTTCAAGCGGCTTTACAAGCCCAACGTGATCCTCATCAATTTGGGCCTGGCCTTTCTGGTTCTGACGCTATACTATTTTTTCTTCCTCAATACTTCCGGAAAAGCAGTTGCTGATGTGGGCAACTTTGTATTCACATTTGGCTTTATCGCCTTGCTGATGCACGTTCCAAACGATGTGAAGGATACGCTTATCCAGGTACTTTTTGTCTTTTCATTCTTTACCAATATTACGCTTGTCTACTCGCTCATCACCGATCCCAACTGGACCCCCGGCATGAGAGCTGCGGTGAGCTTCGCAAACGAAGGTGCACAACCCGGTGGTAATCCGCACATTACCGCACGGAACGGAGTGGTCTGCCTCCTTTCTGCATTCGTCATGCTGGGTTCGACAAAAGGATTACTTACAAGAGCCTTCTTGTTTTTCTCCATATTATTTAGCCTCGGGGTCGTGGTCATTTCACTCGCAAAATCCAGCTACCTCGGACTGGGGATTGCTTTCGGAGCATTCTTCATTTTTCATTTCAAGCTTAAGAATGTCGTGACCGGCATTGGCGATGCATTCAAATTCAGGAATTTGGTTTTCATTATTCTTATTATAATCGGTATAAACGTGTTTTTAGCACGTTATGGCGATGTTTTGAATCTTTTGCTTGGCTACTGGGATGTTTTTGAAAACCGTATAATGGATGTAATTTTCACTTCCACAGGTTTGAAACTCTCAGATACCGCCGATGTCGATTATTCGGCGATGGGCCGTGTGAGTGGTTTTGGAGAGTTTTTAGAAACACTTTACTCCTGGGAAGTTTTTCTTGGAAGAGGATACAAAAAAGAATATCTGGATGTCCCCGTACTTGAATCCTGGGTAAATCATGGCGTTTTTGGATTTGTCTTTTTCGCCAGCTTTAACTTCTTCCTGTTTGTTTTTGCGATTCGCGAAGTTCGCAGGTACACCAATCCGCTCAGTACGTTTTTAGCCTACTTCTTCCTTTCCATGATGGTGTTACTTTTCACCGGCGGAAGGCCATACGACATTGCGTTCTGGTTTCCATACTCTGTAATGATCCGGTTTCTCGGAATTCGCTATCTCGACAGTTTTAAAAAGGCTCCTGTCTCAATACAAACACTGGCACCCGCTACAACTTAATTATCCTCCTAAATCCGGAGAAGCTGCGGTCGGGCAATGCGAACGCACATTTACAAACGCATGAAAGACAGAGTTGAACAATTGGACGGACTTAGGGGTATTTTTTCAGTGATGGTCATTGCACATCATCACAATGCTTTCAAAGACTCCTACCTGTACGATAATTTTTTCGTCATCAACGCCAGTCTTTTTGTTGATTTCTTCTTTGTCCTCAGCGGTTTTGTTATTGCATTAAATTACATCGGACGCATTCACACGGCCGGCGATTTCTTCTCATTTCTCAAAAAGCGGTTCATCCGGCTCTACCCACTTTTGTTTTTCACAGAGATCGTCTTTGTGATCGCCAACTTGCTGGGGGAAAAAACTCCGATGAAAAATGTCGGCGCGCTGGGTTCCGAATACTACTTTTTCACTACCCTCGACACGATCACTTTTATGGGTTCCACGCCGATTCTCGGCACCTGGGTGAGCAATAATTATCCGTCATGGTCCATTTCGGCAGAAATGATTGCTTATGTTGCATTCGGGTTAGTAGTTCTCTTTCTGCCTAAACTCAAATACATCGGCTTCACGGTCATCATACTTCTTTCCATACTTTTCATTGTTTCAAAAGGCGAATACCTGCTTGCGTACGATTATGGGTTTGTACGCGGGCTGCTTTGCTTCTGCCTGGGTATTTTCACACATTTGGTATTGAGCAAAAAGTCGTTTGAATTGTCATTTCTTGAAATTCCCTTTCTTGTACTGTTGCTTGGTTCTATGTATTATACCTATCAATGGGAGTTAAATTTATGGAAACTCGTCTTTCCATTCCTGTTTGCATTCGGCATTATCATCTTTACGAGTTCCCGGGGCATTGTTACCCGTATGCTGTCCGGCCGGCCATTCCAGTATCTTGGAAAAATATCCTATTCCATTTATCTGAACCATGCGATCGTCCTGATCCTGGTCAATGTGATCCTTTTTCGATTATTGAAATCGCCAGATTCCGAACTGATGATCGGCATTTCACTGGTGACGTCGATCGTTCTTACCATTTGCTATTCACACTTTACGTATGAATTTATTGAAAAGCGATTCGGTAAATTTTTGCGAGAAAAGTGGAGTTAACCGCGGAATTTTAGAGTCTTAGCTGGCACGATCTTTAACCAGCAATGGTTATCCTATTAACCAAACTTCGGAAAACATGGCGTCTTTCAAAGAACTTATCAATAGCAATAAACCGGTCCTCGTCGACTTTTCTGCGGAATGGTGCGGACCATGTAAAATGATGAAACCCATTCTGGAAAAGGTGAAAGCCGATCTGGGAGATACCGCCACGATCATCAAAGTGGATGTGGATAAAAATCAATCCGCCGCGAGCGCCTATAAAATCCAGGGAGTGCCGACCCTCATAGTTTTCAAACACGGAAAGCCAATGTGGAGGCAATCGGGCGTGGTTCAGGCCGACCAGCTGAAATCGGTCATTCAAAAGTATATTTAATTTAAATCCCTCCTCGATAGTCCGTATGTTGCGAACAGGCAATTCAGAAGTCATAAAAAGTGTAGATTTTAGCGCCGAGCCATTGCGTGGTGACCATTTTGAACAAGTCAGTTTTGTACAGTGCACGTTTCAGGATCTTTCAGGAATTGATTTTATTGATTGCGTTTTCCAGGATTGTAATCTCAGTAATGTCTCGGTCAAGAATTGCAAAATTTCAGATATCGAATTCATTAACTGCAAGTTAACCGGTGTCAATTTTGCAGAAAGTAAAGACTTCGCATTTGCGGCCAGGTTTGACAACTGCATTCTGGATTATGCGATTTTTGAAAGAAAAAAACTCAACAAAACTTTCTTCACAAACTGTAAAATACACGGTGCCGATTTCACTGATGCCGACTTGTCCAAATGCAAAATCCACAACTGTGACTTCTGGGACGCTGTTTTCGCCAATACAAACCTTGCCGGGGCAGACTTCTCGTCCAGCAAAAATTTCACAATCGACCCAACCAGTAACAACATCCGGAAAGCCAAATTTCTATCTTCGGACCTCGCCGGACTTCTTTCAAAATTCGATATAATTCTCAAGTAGAATTTTGAACGACTACACATTTTTCGTTTCTTGACAGGATATTCTTATTAGCGATCTATGCCCGTACAATTGTTTGCCGAGAAGGTTTTTACCGGAAAAGAAGTTCTTAAAAATCAGCTTATCCAAATCCTGAATGGCAAAATTGCCGCAATGGAATATGCAGAGACAAGTGCCGCGACCACAAAAGTAGCCAACCTGGCGCCCGGCTTTTTCGATATCCATATCAATGGCGGGGAGAAGTTTCATTTCACCCAAAAAGCAGACGAAGAAACGATTGACGATATTTATCAGGCCAGCGTAAGTAGCGGTACCGCCTACGTACTGCCTACATTAATCACCTCGCCATTGGATAATATTCTAAAAGGCATCGAGGCTACCCGCAATTACATTACAAAAAACCCAGCTGCCGGCGTACCGGGAATGCACCTTGAGGGACCGTTCCTGAATCCAATAAAACGCGGCGCGCATCTGACGGAATATGTAAGAAAACCTACCAATGCAGAACTTGAAGAAATCATCAGGTATGGTAAAGATGTAATCAAGCTGATCACGATCGCTCCGGAAATGTTCACAGACGATCAGATTGAAATGCTTTTGGAATCTGGAATGATCGTTTCTGCAGGCCATTCCAATGCAACTTACGAGGAAGCGACCCATGCATTTTCTAAGGGTATTAATCTGGTTACCCATTTGTACAATGCAATGTCTGCATTCGGTCACCGGCAACCAGGACTTGTGGGGGCAACATTTGATACCGAAACTGTTTATGCGCCAATTATTATCGACGGCGTACATTGCGATTTTGCAGCTGCGAGCGTAGCGTACAAGATTAAAAAAGACAAGCTTTTCCTGATCTCGGACGCACTTTTTCTGGGAGAAAAAGTGACTGAATTTAAATGGGATGAATTCGACGCTTCCCTGAAAAACGGTCGCTATACCAACTCAGACGGAAACCTGGCGGGAGCTACCATCTCACTACCCGATGCGGTTCGCTATGCCGTAGAAAACGTAGGAATACCTTTGCAGGAAGCGATTGAAATGGTCACGATCCGACCAGCTACGGTTATAGGACTTAACAAACAGATCGGTTGCATTGAGGTGGGTTATCCGGCAGTTTTCACGGCATTCGACGACAATCTCAAAAATTTCGAAGTGATCACCTTATAGTATCAGCATCCCACTATTTTTAAGATCGAGCCAGGTTTTGGACTGACTAAACTGATCGAACGCGCCAAGTCCGGCTGATTCAAAGTCTCTTTTAAACTGCTCGAACGGATAAGGTTCCGGACTAGAACTCAAAAGCTTTGGAAAAGTCATGACGAGCCACTCTCCTATCACAGGCTCCATCTCGACAGCCCATTCTTTTTTCTTGTCAAAAAATACAAGCTCCGCAACTTCTACGGTTCTCCTGCCCTGCATTTCCTCGAAAATAGACAGCTCCGGCAAGCTTCCAAGCCAGACTATAACCGCATTCGGACGATTGTTCAAATGGCTGGTTTCGCTAATACTGCGTTGAATATAATTGGGTGGGATCGAAGTTGGCGGAACTTTGAAATCGAACCATTTGGAAAGTGGGAAATCCAGGCATACCCCGTGCATGAAATTGAATAGCGATTTTCTCAAACCTTCCGCAAAACGGTCATGATCAGCGCCGAGCGGATCGTTATGTTCAAGATCATTGTTCGCAAACCTACCAGTATCCGGCCCCAGACGCATTACATCAAACTCTTCCGGATGCAACCCGACCGGACTATGCGCAGTCATGGCGAACCGGTGCCAAAATCCCGACTGAACAATTCCAGTCTGAAAAAGCTGCCTGACCATTTCCAGTGAATCAATCGTTTCCTGGGCCGTTTGCGTAGGAAATCCGTACATAAGATAGGCGTGTACCATAATGCCCGCCTGCGTAAAACCGTCGGCTACCCGCGCCACCTGCGACACGGTAACGCCTTTTTTCATCTTATCAAGTAGTCTGTCCGAGGCAACTTCCAATCCTCCGGAAATCGCAATGCAGCCTGAGGCTTTTAATAACAGGCATAAGTCTGGCGTAAAGTTCTTTTCAAAACGGATATTGGTCCACCAAACAACGGTGATCTTGCGACGTATGATTTCCAATGCCAGATCCCGTAATAATGCGGGCGGTGCCGCCTCGTCTACAAAATGAAACCCGTTTTGCTGCGTCTGGTCGATGATTTCTTCAATCCTATCACATAATAACGCCGCAGTCATAGGTTCATATCGACGAATATAATCAAGTGAAATGTCACAAAATGAGCATTTACCCCAGTAGCAGCCATGAGCCAGCGTCAGCTTGTTCCACCTTCCATCGCTCCAGAGCCGATGCATGGGATTCACGATTTCGATGACGGACAGGTAATCGTGTAAAAGCAAATCACTATAATCCGGCGTACCGGTATCACGTTGCGGCACATCCTTTTCTCGGGCGCCATTATGATAAATCACTTCTCCGTTCACACGTGAATAAACCCGTTTCATTTGCGAAATATCCCGGACACCGTCCAGATGTCCGAGTAATGAAAGTAATGGCGCCTCTCCGTCGTCCAGACAAACAAAATCAATGTAATTAAAAACCCGCGGTTCCTTCAACGAGCGAAGTTCCGTATTCGCGAATCCGCCACCCATCACTACTTTAATGGTAGGATAATGCTTTTTCAAATACTGGCCACATTTAAAACCACCGTACAAATTCCCTGGAAACGGTACCGAGATACAAACAAGATCGGGCTGAAAAATTTGAATTTTTTTCTCAAGTATTCTGGTCAATGCCTCCGTCAAAAGCGTATCCGGAAGTTCTAACGCCTGCTCCATTTCATCAAAGCTCGTCGCCGATCTTCCAAGACGTTCCGCATACCTGCTGAATCCAAAATGCGGGTCGATTGCTTCCTGGATCAGATCGCCCAGATCTTCGAGGTAAAGTGTCGCCAAATGCCGGGCTTTATCATGAATACCCATGGTACCAAATGCCCAGTCCATATCTTCCAGCTGCTGAAACCGGCTGGCTTCCGGGAGGTAACTGCGGTCACAAATGCTATGTGCGAGCGTCGGATTCGCATTTTTAAGAAAACGAATCACCGGATCTATGGTACTGATGTATTCGTCTTTGAGTGAATAAATGCGGAAACTATTGTCTGTCAGCCCGATATCCGAATTTTCGAGCTCAGAAAACAGCTTTTTCAATCCCGTCGCAGAAAAGATTTCCAAGATAACTTCGATACCTAAATCAGCTTGATAAGACTCTCTTCCCAGCGTATTCAGAAATCCTTTCAGATAAGCTGTGGCTGGGTACGGCGTATTAAGCTGCGTAAAAGGTGGGGTGATTAAGAGTGTTTTCTGCTGCACGGATCAAGTTTTCTTCTACACAAATTTAGCTTATTGAAACCGAAACTTAATTTCTATCTGAAACGGTAACAAAGCCGAGTAGCCTTTTTACCCTTGAAAGTGGTATCATTGTAAAGCAACTTTCAAGTCGACTTATGATATTCCAGTCTCCAAAATACCTCCCAATCACCCTATTCTCCATTTTCTTTACTTGCTCTTTTTGCCAGCTCACTCAGGCGCAAGCGAACAAAACCTACCTACCATCCACATTCCCGGACCGTGTTATTCTCGGCTACAAAGGCGATCCGGCTACTTCACAGGCTGTAAACTGGCGCACCGATTCCAGTGTGACAAACGCCGTTGCCGCGATCCACGAGGCTGATCCGTCGCCGGATTTCCAAGAAAAAGCAACGGTAGTGAAAGCTTTTAGTCAGCCGACCAAACTGGATGAAAGATCCGTTATTTATCACGAAGTTAATTTTACAGGTTTGAAACCAGCTACCCAATATGTATACCGGGTGGGAAATGGCACACAATGGAGTGAATGGTTTCACTTTAAAACCGCATCCGACAAGCCTGCACCTCTTTCATTTCTGTATTTTGGGGATGCGCAGAATGACATACGTTCGTTATGGTCGCGAGCGATCCGGGGGGCCTATTCAAGCTTGCCGAAAGCGAATTTTATGATTCACGCCGGTGATTTGATCAACCGTTCGAATAATGACTATGAATGGGGAGAATGGTTTGAGGCAGGAGGTTGGGTAAATGGAATGGTGCCAAATCTGGCAACTCCCGGAAACCATGAATATTATCGGGATGGTTTGAAAGAAAAGGTTTCCAAACATTGGCGGCCACAATTTGCATTACCGGAAAACGGACCGGAGGATTTACTTGAAACCACATATTATATCGATTATCAAGGTAGCAGGTTCATTTTCCTGAATTCAGAGGAAGCGACTTCAAACCGGGACTCGCGCAATAAGCAAGCCGATTGGTTTGAAAAAGTAGTTTCCAATAACCCAAACCGATGGACCGTAGTAATCCATCACCATCCAATTTATTCCACCAAACAAGGCCGGGACAATGACGAATGGAGAGAAAAAATGGAGCCTCTTTACAAAAAATATAAGGTAGATATTGTTCTTCAGGGCCACGATCACACGTACGCGCGGGGAATTAACATGCCGACCGGGGAAAGCCACAAAAAGCCCGACGGACCGATTTACGTGGTGTCGGTAAGTGGACCTAAAATGTACGACCTCGGATTACAAAACTGGATGGACCGCGCCGCGTCCAACACCCAATTGTATCAGGCTATAACTATTGATCAGAACAAACTCTCCTTCAAAGCATTTACAGTGAATGGCGACCTATATGACGCATTTGATCTTGAAAAAGACCCAAATGGAAGCAATACGCTTGTTGAATTGTCCAATACACTTCAAATGGAAGAAAGATTGAAATTGCCGGAACGCTACGAGAAAAGCTTTAAGGAAGAACAGTTGAAGGAATACAACGAGCGGTACCAGGAATATAAAAAACGGAAGGGAATGTGAGACGACTTGCCAAGTCTTGAAGACTTGGCAAGTCTCGTTTTAATTTATTCCCCTGCAGCCCAGAAAATCGCATTGGCAAACAGCCTCTTGTACTCCGCACTTTCGAATAAAACCGGAGAATGTCCCATGAAAATGTAGACATTCTTCGCTTTCACTTTCGGATTTGACCAAATAACCGGATGATCGCCCATTTTGATCTTCGAATCAGGTAAATACGTCGACTCATCCACGCTTGCGATCACATGCACATTTGGTCTCGGGCTTTTATCATAAATGTACCACTCCTCTTTTTTAACCAGAAAAGATGCCGACACTCCTTTCATAACCGGATGTTTCATGTCCTCCGCTTTTACAGTCGCCGCAGCGAAATCGGCAATGTAATTTTTGTAACGAATACCCCCCATAAACTCTGAAAACCAGGGCCAGATTTTATATCCATCAAATTCTCCCAGTAAAGTCGCGTGATGAAATCCGATCCAGCCGCCTTTTCCTTCTGCAATGTATTTTTCAAAAGCAGCAATAGCTTCCGGTTTCCAGGCATATGGCACATAATCAAGCTGAATGATCAGCTGGTAATTTGAAAGATAGTGTTCATTAATCGGATCAGTTTTATCAATGTAGTCAATCGAAAAATTGCTTTTGGCGGCAAGTGAATCCAGCCAGATCCGCGCCGCTTTTGAGTAGGCAATGTGATGTCCGCCCGGCTCAGCCATTGCCAAAACGCGGAATGCGGGTGATTTTGATTGACCAAAACAAGTAGCGCCTGATAACGTCAGGAATACGACCAGTATACAAATCGGGGATTTCCGAAACAGGTTCTTCATTATTTACCAGTTGCTTACAGTTAACTCCGGGTACTATTTCAGCACCGGTAAAAGAATATGGCTGCTATTTTTTGCATCGTGGTGAATGGTAATTTTCGACTTTTGGAAATCCGACTCATTTGCCTCAAAAATGTTCAGAAATTTCTGTGGATTTCTGTCTACCAATGGAAACCAGCTGCTTTGAACCTGCACCATTACCCGATGCCCCTTTTTGAAAGTATGCGCCACTTCATTCAACTTCACGGTTACTTTTTCGATTTTGTCCTTTACAAAAGGCTCAGGTTTTGAAAAGCTGTTCCGAAACTTCCCACGCAGTACTTCCGCCCGAACCATCTGCTGATAACCAGCCATTTGAACCGGCCGCTCACCTTCTTTGGCGGCAGGTACTGTGCTATTTGCCGGCCAAACGTCGATCACTTTTACAATAAAATCCGCATCAGACCCGGTCATCGAAACCATCAGGTTTGCTACAATTTCGCCAGTCAGCGTAAGATCTTCGGTCAGGGAATCGGATTGAAAACTCAGCACATCCGGTCTGCGGGATGCAAAACGCTGATCTTCGGCCATGTACTCGTTATTTCTTTGTCTGCCGATCACATTGGTGTACGGTACAGGTTTCGCCGGGTCACTTTCGTACTCGGATACACTTCTTACAGAGGTTGGTTTCGAGACCGACAATTTCCCTTTTAAGTCAAAATAATATGCGGTTGGCTGGCTGTTTTTTGGAGGCCAGACTTCATAGTTCTTCCATTGATTGGTACCAGTTTCAAAAATAGTGGCCTCGGACTGTTTGAAATCTCCTTTTCCTTTGAGGTAAAAATTGAAAAACTTAGTCTCGATTTCCTCCTGATAATATTTGTTTACGTCGCCGCCGAACTGGTATTGCGCAAACGATTTCCACGTTGACGCAGCCCATCCCCCATGCGTCCAGGGACCCATTACCAGCCTGTTATTATTACCCGGAGTTTGTTTCTCAATCGCGGCATACGTTTTCAATGCGCCATACAGATCTTCAGCATCAAACCAGCCTCCCACTACCAAAACGGCCGGTTTTATATTTTTCAAATGGCTTTTGATATTTCTCGATTGCCAGAAATCATCGTAAACCGGATGTGCAACCGTTTGCCGCCAGATGCTTTTTTCATCGGCAAAGTAAGGTGCCGCATTTGCTTTTTTCAATGGCCCAAAATCCAGGAAGTACTCGTAAGCGTCACTGAAGCTGGCCTGAAAATGACTTTTATAATTTTGTCCATCCTCACTTTTCGGACCATCAAATCCGCTGTAAAACCCAAAGTTATCCATGAGAAAAAAAGCGCCGTTATGATAACAATCGTCACCGATGAATTCATCGGACATCGGGGCTTGCGGAGAAACTGCAACCAGCGCAGGATGTGCGTTGGGCAATGCAGCCGATGAATAATAGCCTGGAAATGAGATACCTGACTGACCTACTTTACCATTGTTTTTTGTGTTTTTCAAAAGCCATTCGAGCGTATCATACGTATCGCTGGATTCGTCCACATCTTTATTGCTTTTCTTATTTGCGATCGCCGGAGTCATTTCACGAAAATCACCCTCACTTTTATACCGTCCCCGCGCATCCTGATAAACAAAAATGTACTTTTCCCGCATCAAAAATGCATTTGGCCCGAGACTTCTGCGGTAGTTATTCGCACCGTACGGACGTATCGAATACGGCGTCCGCTGCATGATGATCGGGTAAGTCTGGGAAGAATCTTTTGGAGAATAAATGGCAGTGAAAAGCTTCACGCCGTCACGCATGGTAATGTAAACTTCTGTTTTCTTGTAGTTACTTCGAACAAAACCAGTGTCTGGAACCGCCGTACTTTGTGCATTGGAGGTAAAGGAAATCAGCAAAAGGAAGAAGAACGGGAAACTTATTTTCATAATGGACCAGATGTAGAGTAACGTTTCTGATCAAAAATAAGGAAGAAATAATTGTTTCCGATTGGTACTAGAAAGCAAATTTGGCAGGCGTAGCGGCAGGGATAACGATCAGCAAGTCGTAACCTTCCAGGATCTGTGTCATTCTCTTACTTTCAACGCGTATTTTGGATTTTACAATTTTCGAATTTAATGCAGCGAGATCGAAACATTGCCAGTTCGGGCCACTGTTAATGTCAAAGATTGGCTTCAAAGTTTTCAGTTCGTTACCCCCCGCATCGATTGGCGAATCCGGAAAGCCTTTGAATGGAGAAGCCTGAAAACCCGACTTGGCGATGATCATGATATGAAAAGATTGTTGAAACTTACTATCCGCAACATTGTGGATGAGATTGCCGATGTCGTAAATGTCGAGTAAGCTCTCACCTTTCGGCAAATGCACTGAGCCATATTTGAACAAGCTCTTTTTATTCTCCCACTCCCCATATTTTTCCATAAGCTGAGATTTAATAAGCTGGATTCTCAGGTGATGGTTTTGTTGCTTATAAATCCGGGCTGTAAGTTTTAGTTTATCGATAATCTCCGTTTCCCCGGCACTTAAATCCATCGACGAAAGAATGGCAAGTCTTTTTTCGAAGTCAGGAGTCAGCATGTAAAATGGCTTGCTGGGATCTTTCAGAAAGTTTTCAAAATGTGTTTTTGACTGATTTTCAATATCCTGATAAACGGACGCTGCGGCCATTCTTAGTGATTAGTTTCAATTCACTGCATATCAACCGGTCAGCGACCACCAGGATCTGATCAATTCCATAGACATCGGTATTTGCGGCTGCGACTTGTTTCAGGAGATCCAGTTCAGGTTTCATGGCAAAAAAAGAAAACGAATTTCCATAGTCAGAAACGAATTTTGCCAGCTCCGGCTCAGACATTTCACTGATTTTCGACTCGATGATTTTTGCGGAAAATGGATCCGTTTCGCAGAAGAAATTGTCAAATTTCACATGATTAAGCAAAGCCGAGCAAAACATAGGAACCTCATTCATCAAATGATCCTCGCCGATCAATATGTAATTTGGCTTCATTGTTTTTTCCAGAATGTAGTCCCAACCCTGCCCCGCAAATGAGTTGTTTTGAGGAAGAAAAGTTTTCATATACTCTTTGGAGAGCTCCGTAATAAGACTATCCTGAGCAGAAACAGAAATGACAGAGGCGGCCAGAAAATACAGCAAGCAAATCGTTTTTTTCATGATATTTAGAGAAAGAAGTCTCATAAATAGGTAAGATTTACCATCGATCACAAGATTTAGTTAGCGGTCGGAACTTTTCACTTACTTATCGGTTGCATTGATTTGAGGGGTCGAGTTTTGTGACTAAGACGACTCCATAGATGTAAAAATTAAATGAAACGACTTAAAAAGACTCTCATGATATTCTTTGTGATACTGGCATTGCTGGTAGTTGGAATTGTGTTATTTATGCGACAGCCCATATTTGGAAGACAACCTTCGGGCGCACGATTGGAAAGGATCAAACAGTCACCAAATTATCGCGACGGCCAGTTTCAGAATGAAAGTTTGACGCCCGCACTGGCAGAGGGTGCCAGTTATTTTAAGGTAATTACCAAATTTTTCTTCGGCAAAAGCAAGTTCAACATTCCCGGCGCAACGATCCCTTCGCAGAAAACAGATTTGCTGCATTTAGATCCAAACGAAAATGTGCTGGTCTGGTTTGGACATTCGTCGTATTTCATGCAGATTGATGGAAAAAGGTTCCTGGTTGATCCGGTTTTAAGCGGCAATGCGTCGCCGCTGAGTTTCACGACGCCAAGCTTCAAAGGAACCGATGTTTACACCGTCGCAGATTTCCCGAACATCGACTATCTTCTTATTTCTCACGATCATTACGATCATTTGGATTATAAGACGATCCTGCAACTCAAACCGAAAGTAAAACAGGTGGTTACTGGTCTGGGTACAGGCGAACATTTTGAATATTGGGGATACGATCCGGCGATTATCGCTGAAAAAGATTGGAATGAAGGGATTGATCTGGGAGGTGGTTTCAAGATTGACATTACACCCGGAAGGCATTTTTCAGGCCGGGGATTTAGCCGGAACAAAGCATTGTGGGTGTCGATGGTACTTCAAACGCCAAGCAAGAAGATCTTCGTCGGAGGCGACTCAGGCTACGATCATCACTTCAAGAAAATCGGTGAGAAGTTTGGCCCATTCGACCTTGCGTTACTGGAATGCGGGCAATATAACGAGGCCTGGAAATACATTCACATGATGCCGGAAGAAACGGTAACCGCAGCCAAAGAGCTGAATGCGAAGAAATTGATGCCAGTACACTGGGCCAAGTTCTCCCTCGCACTACACGACTGGAACGAACCAATCTTAAGAGCCTCAGCCGAAGCAAAAAAGCAAAATATGCCTCTGGTAACCCCGCTGATCGGACAAAAAGTTGATTTAAATGGAGATCAGATTTGGGAAGAATGGTGGAAGGAAAAGGCTCTGCAACCGGAGTAGGAATGAGATTGTTTGTTAAATAAAATTAGCAGACATTTGGGTTTCTATACACCCGGATTTATTCCGATAAACACTAAAGATATGACTCAGGAATTGGTTGAAAAAATTAGGGCTGATGTTGCGGCTAGGCGAAAAGAGATAGAAAACTCTCCGGACCCTCGCCAGGCATCTATCATTCATCTTATAGAAATAGGATACCTCGACGAAACAGGTGAGGTTGCGGAACAATATAGAGGAGGTATTCCAAAAGATTGGAAAAAAGCCTGATTCTTGTTTGAGCTTAACGATTTTTCACACACTATCATTCAGAATGCATCCTCTCCATTATTGCGATGTTGCCGTCTATGGTTTTCATGGATGCAATGTTGATGTCAAAAACAAAATCCTCAGTGGCGCAGCTAAGTTCGAGAACAGCGTTAATCGGTATGATTGGCTCGGTGCCGGCGTTTATTTCTGGGAAAATGATTTTTTAAGAGCTTATGATTGGGCAAAACAACTGCATGGCAATAATGCTGCCGTCATCGGAGCTAAGATTCAACTTGGTCATTGCTTTGACTTATCCAATTCGTTTTCAAAAGAAATACTCAAGATTTCTTTTGGTGACCTTTATACAGACTGGAAGAATACAAACTCCGCTGTGCTTGTAAACAAATCTCATCCAAAAGGAATAGGTAACCCGACTGATATGGTTTTGAGGTATCTCGACAAGGTAGTGATTGACTACGCAATGACTCTGGCAATTAAAAGGGATCCTAATTTCACCTACGACACCGTCCGGGCCCCATTCCAGGAAGGCTTCCCGGTGTACCCTGGCAGCGCATTCCGCGAGCATGACCACATTCACCTTTGCGTTCGCAATCCTGAATTATTGACGGAGTTGTTTGATCCTGAAACATAAAATAAAGCGAGCTGCCCCAACAAAAACTAGCAAAGTAACCTTTCCAATGCACAATGGAGATATTTCTCCTCGACACTAACTAGCATTTTGAAACAGGCAGGCCTGAAGTGAAAACGTATCAAAACTTTTGAAATGGAAACAGAAGAGAAAAATACAACAGAATCTATCACACTCATCATCGAAAGTGGTGAGAATTCTCTCTGGGGAAGGGTACTTTATGATGAAAATTTAATCGTTGACGATGCGAAGTCTGTTGGAGAGCTTGAACAAAAAATGAAAAAGCTTTTATTTGACTTTCACGATCTTAATCCGGGCGACTTCGAATTTCGAATTGAATATGATCTCACAGTGTTCTTTGAACAGTTCGATTTCTTAAAAATAACCAAAATTGCAGAACTCGCCGGACTTAATGGTAGTCTTTTGAGGCAATATGCAAGCGGTAAAAAGAACCCTTCTGCAAAACAGGTTGAGAAAATAGAAAATGCAATCAAGCAATTGGCGAATCAATTAGCTGACATACATATCTATGCGCATTGATATATTAATAGGCTATTTCTAAGCCAAAACAACCTCCCTCAGCTTCTCGCCAAGCTCATGGATAGCATCTTCCAACTTTTTCGCCTGTTGCTCGGACGGGAATTTCGTTCCGGCTACATAATGCCTCACCAGCGAGGGATTCAACCCTGCCCTTTTCGCGATTGCTCCTACTTTAACGTCGTCAAACAATTCAAAGAATGCGCTCAGATCATACACATGGTCAAAAGTGATATCTTCGATTTTCAGATTTTCCCATTCTTTGTGATTCTGACCTTCATGTTGAATGTAGTCATCAAGCAAATCCGTTAGGTTTTGGTCAATTTCTTCCATTGTCTTTCCAGTTGTAACAGGAAGATAATCAGGGACATGATCAATGCGCCCCCAGAGTTCGTTATCACTTTTTTCTACTATAATTGTTAATTTCATAACGTTGGTCAATTAAGGTGTACGTGTGTGAGTAAAAAACAAAGGTCGCAAATTTGCGACCTTTGTCAAATATCTGTTCTTAATTTTCCCGACCATGATTTTGATTCTAAACCACAGCCAACTTCGCCGACTGCCCATTAATAAAATGCTTGACAGACTCACGATTCACCTTCTTTTCAGCCTCCCAAAGATCATATTTCTTTTGAAGGTCTGCATTCGTATTAAATGCCTCGGAAAGCTTAACAGCCATTTCCGGACTAATTCCCGATTTTTGATTCAAGATTAACGACAGCGTACCACGATTAACTCCCAGACCTTTCGCAATTTCTGATATTGTAAATGCCAGGCCAGTTTCTTCCCTCAAACCCTCAATCATTCCCTTTAAAATAGCACCGGGATGGGACGGACGCATTTCTCTTTTTAACATTTCCATACTTGTAGTGGTAATCAACATAGTTCACATCGCAGGCACAGTTGAAATTCTCGGAATCCATTATTCCATCCCTTTATGCCTCAATGCCAATAACTGTTTTTGCAAATTTATTATCTGGCTTTGTAGATCAACAATTTCCGCATTGCTATTTGCATCAAAAGCGGATTTCACATCGAAAAATCATTCGGGGTAATAGTTGGAAATGCTGAACAGAATTTTTGAATGAACTCCACAGTTACACCCTGCCGCTTTGCAATGATTTCTGAAAGTGTTGAAGGTTTTATATTCAAAATCGTTGCAAGCTCACCTTTGCTCTTGATTGTTTTGCTCTCAATCAAAGAATTAAAAATACGAACAAACGCGCCATTTATCTCGTACCTATCACTCATTAAATTAGTTACTTTGCTGAATCATAGCATTTTGATAATGTAAATCTACCCTTTCCTCAACTCCTCAACAACCTTCTCCAATTCCCGAATCCGATCCTCCTGCCGCAATGCCTTCCGCTGCAACTCAATAAATTCGTCTTTGGTGATTGTGATTAAATTGCCGGGTAAAATATTCTCTGGAAATTGATCTTCTAATATTTTACTTTCCTTCATCATTTCACCAGTTCCAGCAATCAGCCATTCCAGATTTAAATTTGGGTAAGCAGATAAAATTTTCGCCACAACGTCAGATCCAACGTTTCTTCCATTTTGAATCGGTTTAGCAATTGAGCCCTTCGAAACTCCAATAGATGTCTCAAATGAAGTAATTGATACTTTTAAATGCGTGATTAGTTGCTTTAATCGATCAGAAAACATTTTAATCAAAATATTATACAAAAATAATTACACGATCAATTTTTTATTCATATATTTGCTGTACAATAACTGGTATACGCAAATTACACATTATGCACATGGAAACAAGGTCCGTTGAGCCTAAGAGGCTTTCGATTAAGGAAAGGTTACTTTTACGATTTGGTGAGGCCCGAAAAAAGGTCGGATCGGGATGGAGGGAACGATTGGCGAGCCACGATCCGTTCTTTAACACCCGCGACGGTGAGGCCTATATGCGGTCCGTTGCACAAGCCTACTCGGACTCCTCACGCGGGCATGTCGACCGGATCGAGCGGGTCACATTGGCACTTGAAAAACTCGCTGGCATCAAAAGCCGGGAGATTTAAACAAAAAAAGCCGCCCGATAAACGAGCGGCTTTTGCATCATTAATGTCCTGATATCAATTCACTTTCATAAATCGAAGCTTCGAAAATTCGCCACCGTGCGCGATTTTGATGATGTAGCTTCCGCCGATCAGCTTCTTCACATTCAGGCGGTGGTTGTTATTTCCCTCCTTGATCTGAATCTGCGAACTGCTCACTTCTACACCCGAAACGGAATAAATGCTGACCGTAGACAAGCCCGCTGTCCGCGACGTAAACTGAATGTCCACATAATCCTGTGCGGGATTTGGCGCCACCACTCTGCCGGTAATAATGCCCGGATTGATCGAGATCATCTTGCTTTTTTCGAATGTACCATTGATGTCAATTTGCTTCAATTGATAGTAATTGATACCCAGTAATGGTTTTTCGTCAACAAAATGATACCATCCAATGCGCTGATCGGTAAGTGAAACTTTACCCAGTACTTCCTCTTTTTTCAGCTTGTCGTCGTAGCGCAGTACTTCAAATTCCTTTCCATCTTGCTCAGCAACCACTTCCCACGAAAGTTCGACGCCTTTGTCGACCACCTCACCTTTGAAATTCGCAATATAGATCGGCAGTGAACCACTTACTTTGAAAGTCGAAGAAGCAACCGCAGACTTACAATTTCCTCCCTGGATTTCCAATGTGTACTCGCCGTCATTCAACCTGTCGTAAGTGATCTCCGGTAAGCTGCTTTTCGGCTCAACACTGCTCGATCGCATCATCGTGTTACCTTTCATGATCTTCCAGTTGATTGCTGTCACCTGGATCCCATTAAATTGAAATTTCAACGCTGTTGGGCTGGGATCTTTTAAAGAAAGTAACTCCGGGCCAAATACGCATGGAGTAAGTTGTGCAACCGGCACGACGAAGGTTTTGGTAGCTGGCGTACCCTTGCAGTCCTCAGGTATTATCTGAAGGGTGTAAGTACCCGCGGCTAGGGTTGGAAAGGTAATTGCGGTCGATTTGGTGCTCAAATACGTCGTTTTTCCGCTTCCAACTTCACTTGTGTTTTGCAAAATTTTCCACGAAAAAATTTGAAGGTTCGTTCCTGCAAAATCTACCGTCAGGCCAGTTTGAGAAATGTTTTTGATCGTAGAAATGCTCGGGCCACCAATACAATCCGGCACCGGAGGTACTGGCACCGTGAAGCTCAGCTCGCTTTGCCCCGAGACGCAGTTACCTCCTTCGATCGACAGCTTGTAATTGCCTGGTGAAAGCGTTCCAAATGTCACATTCACAGTGGTGGTGCTAAGATTCCCGGTTGTTTTGGTTTCAACGGTATTGAGTCCCGAAAGAATTTTCCATTTAATGGTACTCACTCCCGTTCCCTCGTAGGTAAAACGCAGGCTCGTTGGAGTAATGTTTGTTACGGTCTTCAAAGTCGGGCCAGCTGAACAATTTGGTGTAGAACCCGGCACAGTAAACGGTTTTTCGCTTACTGAAGATGTACAGTCACCGCCCTCGATCGCAAGCTTGTAATTGCCTGGTGTAAGTGAAGAAAAAATCAGATTTACGTTTGCGCTGGTAAGTTCTGGCGTCGTCCCGCTGGCAACGGTATTGGCTCCCGAAAGGATTTTCCATTTAATGGTATGGACACCAAGTCCATCAAAACCAAACTGCAGACCGGTCGCTGAAATGTTTGTGATAGCTCCCAGATTCGGCCCCGCGATGCAGTTCCCAACAGGAGGGGCGGGCACCGTGAAGTTCAGTTCACTTTGTCCCGAAACACAGTTTCCGCCTTCAATGGCAAGTTTGTAATTACCAGGCGAAAGTGAGCCGAAACTCAGGTCCACCGTAGTACTGCTGAGGTTTCCGGTCGTATTGTTGGCAACGGTGTTTGCCCCAGAAAGTATTTTCCACTTAATGGTGGTCACTCCGGTGCCTTCATAGGTGAAACGCAGGCTGGTTTGGTTCACATTCGTAACCGTTTTCAAAGTCGGACCAGAGGCGCAATTTGATATTGAACCTGGCACGGTAAACGTTGTTTCACTCAGTGATGAATTACAGTCACCTCCTTCGATAGCGAGCTTGTAATTACCTGGTGAAAGCGATCCAAAAATAATATTGACTTGTGAGCTGGTAAGCTGTGGCGTCGTCCCGCTGGCAACGGTGCTGCTTCCCGAGAGAATTTTCCACTTAATGGTATTCACCCCAAGCCCATCAAAGCTAAACCGCAAACCAGTTGCTGAAATATTTGTCACAGCTCCCACATTTGGCCCTGCAATGCAGGCTCCTACCGGAGGAACGGGTACGGTAAAGTTCATTTCGCTTGATCCGGAGACACAATTGTTGCCCTCGATCACAAGCTTGTAACTCCCCGGCGTAAGCGATCCATAACTCAGATTCACGGTGGTGCCGCTCAGGGTACCAGTTGCATTGCTGGCAACGGTATTAGAACCTGAAAGAATTTTCCATTTAATGGACGTTACTCCGGTGCCTTCATAGGTGAACCGCAGACTGGTTTGGTTCACGTTCGTAACTGTTTTCAAAGTCGGGCCGGATGCACACGGCGTCTCAGCAACCGGTGTGGCAGCTTTTGGGACGATCGGCCAGAAACAGCCATCAACCATCTCTTCCGTCAAAACACCTTCCCATTTCGCAGATAACTTGCTGTGTGTGTTTGCATGACGTATCGTGAATTTCAAAAGACCCATGTCATAAAAGTCGTCACGCGTGTCATTTTCTCCCTGTTTCATGGCGACACGTAGCATCCCGTTCACATACCGGATGGACTGATACGTGTTCCCCTCGCTGCCAACATACGTTCCAAGAAAGTCACGGTCCGGCATGACAATGCCTTTACAAGTGATTTGACCGTCATTCGTTCTTCCCAATAGTTGGTTTCGTGCAGTACTCGGGTCAACCGGGTTCACACAGTTCGCAATCGTGGGCCCATCTGTAGAATTGTCCTGAAACGCCCCTGTATTCAAATAATAAAGAATCCAGATGTTTGCGGACACCTCGCCATCCCAGTTGAGGTAAATCCGGTTATCCTGCAAACGTACGCGCACTTCTTTTCCATCGCTGGTACTTCCCAGATATTGATTATGCTCCCAGGTCCTTCCCCCGCACGTTACTTTGCTGGCTAATGGTGCCGGGCTTGCCGCTACCGTTTTGGGAGTAATGGTAAAAGGTTTGTCGGGCGAATCTGCGTAAGGGTTTTTAATGGTGTATGTATGATTCAGATCAGCCACCAAACCAGCCTCGACATTCACGCTGTCGGAGCTCAAAGGGATGCTGCTACTTCCTTCATGGGCTGCCGCAAAAAACGGACTGGCCATGAGTCCTGTAAAAACAATCTTCCGTAAAAAATTCATATAGTGTACATTTGTTAACAATAAATACTGTATAGTTTAAGATGAATTATCTCTAATTTATTCTACCTTTTATAACAAATATACTACAAAACACAATAAACCATTCTGTAACCGATATAATATTGCGGCTTCGGCAACGTTCGCAGCAGTTTGATAAACTAGTTGATTGAAATAGAGGGAGTTGGCGCAAACAAAAAAAACCGCCCTGAAACAAGGCGGTTTTAGTAATGATCGAAAGTGCTTCATCGCACGGTTTGTGACCCATAGGGGAATCGAACCCCTGTTTCAACCGTGAAAGGGTCGTGTCCTAACCGCTAGACGAATGGGCCGACTGGTCTCCTACTTCGCGCGTTTTTCAACACTTTCTTTCACTTTTCGTTTCCCTTTTCCGAAAACGTGGTGCAAAGATGCACGGTTGGATTTAAAATTGCAACTATGGAAGGCAAATAAAATTGAACTATTTCATTATCCATTCATTTTCAACAAGTTCATTTCCGAAAGTTTTTTTATCCCAACCCTAATGGGGTTAAATTCGGGTAACTTTCTAAATTTGAGTCTGAGCACTTCCATTCATCCGCTGCCTATGCCACGTTTTGCCCGTATCCTCCTGTTGTTCATATCGTTTCATCCAGTTTTTGCTCAGAATACCACTCCCGAACAGCACCTCGGATTTCCATTGGGATCGAAATTCGCCTTTCATAGCCAGATCACTCAGTACTTCAGTTTGCTGCAATCGCAAAACCAGGACCGCATGAAACTCATGCAATACGGGACAACGAATGAAGGCAGGCCGCTGATGGTTGCATTTGTTTCCTCTGCTGAAAACATAAGCAAATTGAACAGCATCCGTGAGAACCATTTGAAAAGCATTGGATTAATGCCAGGCACACCGGATGCAAGTGTGCCCCCGATCGTGTGGCTGAGCTATAATGTACATGGAAATGAGTCGGTTTCGGCAAACACGAGCATGCAGGTGATTTACGAACTGCTTAACAAACAGAATGCATTGACGCAGGATTTCCTCAAAAACATGGTCATTCTGATCGATCCGTGTATTAATCCCGATGGATATGAGCGGTATTCGCAATGGTATAACCGTGTACAAAATGCAGTTCCGGATGTGACGCCATTTGCATTGGAACACGATGAACCCTGGCCGGGCGGACGTTTTAATCATTATTTATTTGACTTAAACCGCGACTGGGCCTGGCAAACTCAAAAAGAAACTCAGGAACGGATCGCATTATATAATCAATGGATGCCGCATTTTCACGCCGATTTCCATGAAATGGGACCGTCGAGAAGCTACTATTTTCCACCCGCAGCGAAGCCTTTTCATAAGGACATTACAGCCTGGCAGCGCGAGTTCAATGTGCTGATCGGCGAGTATTGCCGTAAATATTTTGATAAAAACAACTGGGCCTATTTCACAAAATACAATTACGATCTATTCTATCCAAGCTACGGCGACACCTGGCCGACCATCAATGGTGCAGTGGGTGTAACTTACGAACAAGGCGGCGGTGGCCGGGCAGGATTAGCAATTAAAAGGGAAGATGAACACGACACGCTCACGCTGGCAAGCCGCATTTCCCACCATTATGCTACCACTTTGGCCACGCTGGAAGCTGTATTGTCACAAAAAGAAAAGATTGTAGCAGAGTTTGTGAAGTTTCACGACAATGCCGCCAAAGCCCCAACCGGCGCATTTAAAACCTACATTGTCAAAACAAAAGGACGGGAAGAACGCGCCCGCTACTTTGGTTCGTGGCTCGAAAAGCAGGGTATAACGTATGGGATTGCCGGAAAATCGGCCACCGTAAAAGGAACCGAGCTGATCAATTCGGTTGATGAATCCGTAAAAATCGAACATAACGACTTGCTGATTACCACATATCAGCCTAAATCCAATTTGTTGCGTGTGCTTTTTGAGCCTAAACCCGTCCTCGAAGATTCTGTCACGTACGATGTCACAAGCTGGGGACTATCTTACATTTTTGGCCTAAAAGCGTATGGTCTGAAAGAAAAGCTTGCACCTGCGAGTTATCAGCCTGAGAAAGTCGAAAACGCTGTACCCAATTTTTCACCTTATGCATATGTCGCACGCTGGTCGGAAGTGGAAGATGCCGTTTTCCTGGCCGAGTTATTAAAAAATGAGATTTTGGTAAAAACGTCAAACGTTCCCTTTGAGATCGACAATGCGAAGTTTGAAGCCGGGGCGCTCATTATTACTAAAAAAGGAAATGAGAGAAATGATTTTGATAAGCTGGTAACATCCATTGCTACTAAACATTTTGTCAAACTTCTGCCCGTAAAAACCGCCCTGGTTACCTCAGGATCAGACTTCGGCGACGACCACATCGCTGCTCTGAAAATCCCAAAAGTGGTTGCAGTTAGCGGGGACGGCATTTCTCCTACCTCATTTGGTGCAGTATGGCATTATTTTGAGCAGCAGATCAAATACCCGGTTACCATTGTAAATGCGACGCGGCTGATTTCCTTACCCTGGAATGAGATCGACGTTTTGATCTTGCCAGATGGCAAATACAACGACATATTAGGAGAAAAACAGCTGGAAGCACTACAAGCCTGGGTAAAAAATGGTGGCAAGATCATCGCCATGGAAGGTGCAACCGATGCATTTTTAGGTAAGTCAGGATTTACTCTCTCAAAAAAATCTTCGGACAGAAAGAAAGATGCTGACTTCTTCAAAAAGTACGGGGATCAGGAACGTGAAGGTGCCAGCGATTCGTCCCCGGGAAGTATGTTTCAGTTAACCATGGACAAAACCCATCCATTGTCTTTCGGATGCAGTGAAGAATACGTCACGCTCGTGAGGGATGCCTATGAAAGGGAATATTTAAAAGATGGATGGAATGTGGGCTACCTGACTGAAACGGGCTACAAAGCCGGATTTGTAGGCAGCAAAATGGCAGCCAAACTAAAAAACACATTAATACTCGGAGTTCAGGAACTGGGCAACGGCCAGGTCATTTACATGATGGAAGATCCGGTCTTCCGCGCCATGCTTTACAATGGAAAGATTCTTTTCAGTAACGCGGTGTTTAGGTAAAATACCTCACCGCTAACTCATACCCTTTCAGCCCCAATCCACAGATCATTCCTTTACACCTGGAAGTCAGGTAGCTATGGTGACGGAATGGCTCGCGGGCGTGGATGTTGGAAATATGGACTTCTACCGCTGGTGTGGTCACTGCCGATAATGCATCCGCCAGCGCAATGGACGTATGGGTAAGTCCGCCGGCGTTGATAATGATGCCATCGAACGAAAATCCGATCTCGTGAATTTTATCAATGATTGCGCCCTCGTGGTTGGACTGAAAATAATGCAGTTCAATGTCCGCAAAGGTCGCTTTCAAGGTTTCAAAGTAATCCTCAAATGACTGACTGCCATAAATACCGGGTTCACGTTTGCCCAAAAGGTTTAAATTGGGACCGTTGAGGATTAGTATCTTCTTCATTTTAGCACGCTGATTGATTATTCTTTTTCCCTTTTTTGTATGTGGCAAAGCTACATTAAACATTTTAAAAATTATCTCCGCCTGGAACGCTCGTTATCGGGCAATTCGGTGGATGCTTATGTGCGGGATGTCGAAAAGCTGGAAGAGTTTCTGGAATTCACAAAAGTTGATTTACCTCCAGCAAAGATCCAGGAAGTGCATTTATCGGAATTTTTGAAATACTTATCCGAACTCGGACTTGCAGCGCATTCACAAGCCCGGATGCTGTCGGGGATCAAGACGTTTTTCAAATATTTGTTGCTGGAAAATGAGATCACAGAAGATCCAACGGAGCTATTGGAATCTCCCCGTCTGCCCCGAAAGTTGCCTGATGTACTTTCTTATGAAGACATTGAATCTATGCTGGCGGCAATCGACCACTCGACGCCGGAAGGCACCCGGAACCGGGCCATTATAGAAGTTTTGTATAGCTCAGGTCTACGCGTTTCGGAACTTACCGGTCTGCTGTTAACACACTGCTACTTTGATATCGGGTTTTTACGGATTCTTGGAAAAGGCGACAAGGTTCGATTGGTACCCATTGGAAAGGAAGCGATCAAATACACCCAAATTTATCTGGATCATGTACGAAATGAGATCGCGCCGAAAAAGGATAGTGAGGATATCGTATTTCTGAACCGTAGAGGTGGCCAGTTGACGCGGGTGATGATTTTCTTGATCATTAAAGATCTTGCCGAGAAAGCCGGGATTGCTAAAAACGTGAGCCCCCACACCTTCCGGCATTCATTCGCAACGCATTTAATTGAAGGCGGCGCGAGTTTACGGGCAGTTCAGGAAATGCTTGGCCATGAGTCTATTACAACGACTGAAATTTACACGCACCTCGACCGGGACTATCTGCGGCAGGTGATCACAGAGTTTCACCCGAGAGGTTGATAGCAGAGGCTGGGGTTGTCATTTGATGGTCGTTAATTGTCATGAGTTGTCGTTGTCATTAGTAGTCATTAATAGTCATTTGTAGTCATTTGTAGTCATTAATTGTCATTGTCATTAGTTGTCATAATAGTCATTAATTGTTGTGATGTCCGACATGACTATTAGAAACAGGCAACAAATGACCACCAATGACTACCATTGACTACCATTGACTACCAATGACTATTAATGACCACCAATGACTACCATTAACGACAAATCACCAATAATATCCCCTTCCAGATACGTCACTTCACTTCCTGTAAGAGCGAATCCAGCAAAAGGGAATCGGAATCCGGGGTGGCGCCGGGCATTGCGCGATTGAGCTGCTTTGGTTTGTTCCAGGGCGCGGTGGTGCGGCTCGACATATCGTAGGAAATGTAGGAGAACAATGCGACGAACAGAATCATTACGACAATAAAAATCTTGCGGTTCTTGTTGGGATCCTTCATTGTTACTAAACTTCGCTCACCTGTTTTGGTGTTCTGTAAATGGTTAAATTTCCGGTTTTAGCAGATATTTCTTCCCATTTCTGACCTTCAAATTCAATAAATGCAACTGATCCTTTCTTCATCGATCCCAGGTTGGAGCCGGAAAGATATTCTGCGAAATAGGTAATGTCCGGATTGTGGCCGAATAAAATGAGAGTGGAAAATGTTTCGGGAACCGTATTAATGGCGTTCAGATAAGCTCTCGGGCCCCCGTCGTAGATTTCGGTCCGTGAATTGATGGAAGCGGTGTTCACCCCTAACTTTCCGGCAATGATCTCCGCCGTTTTGAATGCTCTCGAAGCCGGGCTTGACACGAAAATATCAGGCTTAACATCCGATTCGGCCAGCCACTTTCCCATCGCCGTTGCCTCGCCAAGACCTTTGCTGTTCAGATTTCTGTCAAAGTCTTTGATCCTGAAAGTTTGGTCTTCCGCGGTTGCGTGGCGAACCAGAATGAGCGTTTTTTTCATTGCCTTATTTTTTCTCAAAAGTACTGAATATGCCTTGGGAAATGCTTCGGTTAGCTTTGAAAAAATTTGTGTCTCCGCAACCACTTAATCCGTCGAAACAACCTTTTGACATTATTTATTAAACAAGGGGCGACAAATAATCTTTAATTTTGTTAATTACATTACTACAGAAAACATACTAAGCGATTACATACAATGCTTCAATTTTTTAAATATGTCCTGGCCACTTTCGTCGGCATAATCCTTTTTATTTTCCTCTCTTTCTTCATTTTAGCCGGCATTGGATCCCTATTTTCCAGCGAAGAAAAAGTGGTATTGAATGACAAATCGATCCTTAAACTGGACCTGAACAAACCGATCCAGGAAGTTGGGGTTGAGAATCCTTTTGCTGATCTCGGAGGCTTTTTTCAAGGGAATGAAAATGTGGCTGGCCTGAAAGATATCATCGAAGCTCTGAAAAATGCGCAGACAGATGATAAAGTAAAAGGGATTTACCTCAAAACAGAAAATCCGGAGGCTGGCTGGGCTACGCTCGAAGAAATACGTAATCAGCTCCTGGAATTTAAAAAATCAAAGAAATTCATCGTTACATATGGCGAAAGCTATTCTGAAAAAGGATACTACATCGCCTCACTCGCTGACAAAATCTACCTCAATCCAGCCGGTGGAATGGAGTGGAATGGCCTTTCCGCCGAATACAGCTTCTTTAAAGGAACATTTGACAAACTCGATATCAAGCCGCTCGTTTTCAGAGTGGGCGAATTTAAAAGCGCCATTGAAATGTTTTCCCGCGCGGATATGAGTGAGGCCAGCAAAAAGCAGTCGATTGAGCTCATTACGGCAATCAATAACAACTTCCTTAAAAACATCTCCGCGTCCCGAAAAATCCCGGTTGAAACGTTGAAAGGGCTGGCAGATTCTCTGGCAGTGGAAAATCCAAAATCCGCTTTAAAATATCAGTTTGTGACGAATTTGGGTTATCAGGATGAATTGGAGGCCTATCTAAAAAAGGAATTGAAGGTGGAAGAGAAGAAGGACATTTCTTACGTTGGTGTTGACAAATATTTGAAAGGCGACAGCAAAATCGACGATGGAGATTTTAACAAAAGAATTGGGGTACTGGTCGCGGAAGGTGAAATCACGAGCGGTGATGGTGGCGACGACAATATCGGCTCGGAAAAATTCGTGAAAGAACTTAAAAAAATCCGTGAGAACGATAAGATCAAAGCTGTTGTGATCCGTATCAATTCACCAGGCGGAAGCGCATTGGCTTCGGATGTAATGTGGAGGGAAATTAAATTGACTGCTAAAAAGAAACCGGTAATTGCTTCTATGTCGGATGTAGCTGCTTCCGGCGGGTATTATCTTGCGATGGGCTGCGACACGATCGTCGCCCAGCCGAATACGATCACAGGTTCCATCGGTATTTTCGGCCTGATCTTCAATGTAACCGATTTCATGAACAATAAACTTGGCATTACTTTCGACGGTGTAGGTACCAGCCCACATGCTGATTGGCCAACCGCTACGAGAGAAATGACTGATTTTGAGAAGGCTACGATTCAGAAAAGTGTAAATGAAGGTTACGACACTTTCACTAAAAAAGCTGCGGAAGGTCGGAAAATGTCGGTTGAAAAACTGAAAAGTCTGGCGCAGGGCCGCGTTTGGTCTGGCGTAGAAGCAAAAGAAAATGGATTGGTTGACGTTTTGGGCGGAGTTGATGATGCCATCAAGATTGCCGCAAAAGCTGCGAAATTGTCGGAAGGGGATTACCGCGTCCGTTATTATCCTGAAAAGAAAAAGCCTTTTGATGAACTGGTATCGAAAGTAATGAACGACGAAGAAGAAAAAGCAAGTGCAAAAACGCTGGGAGAACTTGCACCTTATGTCAAAATGTATAAAAAACTGATGAACATGGGGGGAATGCAAACCAGAATGCCATTTGAAATGGTGATTCGTTAATTCTATTAAAAACCAATAAAAAAGCTCGTTTCCGCTATGGAATCGAGCTTTTTTATTGGCCTAATTTTCAATTACACCTGTTTTTTCATTCAACTCCTGACGAACAATCAGCACGGCGTGCTTATTCGGGGTGATTGCTACGCCATCCTGCCTCGCATATACCTTGGTAAACTCGGCCCCGAAATACAAAATAATGGACGAATAATAAATCCAGGTCAGCAGGATAACAATGGAGGCAGAAGTTCCGTAGGCAGCTCCTAGGTCGGATTTACCCAGGTAAAAACTAATTACAAATTTGCCGATCAGAAACAGAACGGATGTAAATGCGGCCCCGACCATACATTCTTTCCATCGCAGCTCGCCATCGGGCAGTACTTTGAAAATAACGGTAAAAAGCGATGTGATGATTGTGAGTACCAAGGCCATGTTGACCATGTAGAACAAAATCACCGAAGCCTCGGAAAAGTATTGTTCGAGCCGGTTACTCAAAAGATCGATCAATGCACTTGCGCCCAGTGAAACAACGAGCAGGAAACCCAGGGTAAGAATCATCGAAAAAGAAATGAGCCGGTTTTTTAAGTATTGCAGCCAGCCTTTTTTGGGTTTTGATTTTATAGCCCATATGAAATTAATCGAATCCTGCATTTCTGCGAAAACCCCGGTTGCACCGATCAGTAAGGTTCCAATTCCGATCGCAGCTGCCAGTCCTGACTTATTGGACATCTCCGCATTCTTCAGAATTTCCTGTAACTGTTCCGCGGCGCTGGCACCTACCAGCCCGCTTATTTGTCCAAAAAGTTCACCCTGAATGGCGTCCCTGCCAAAAAAAATGCTGAACACCGAGATGATGACCAGCAACATGGGAGCCAGAGAAAAGATCGTGTAATACGACAGAGCCGCACTCAGTTTCAGACCGTTGTCGTTTAAAAATTCGGTCGCGCTCTCTTTGAAGATTCCGAAGTATAGCTTGATGTTTTTCATAGATAAGAATACCTGCCTGCTGAGGAGATGGTTTCAACATCACATCGCAAAAATATTCATGCCAACCACCCGGCAAACCTGAGATACTGAGAAGTTACAACAGAAGTCCTGCTAATGTTGCAGACATATAAGAAGCTAATGTACCGCATACCAGTGCTTTAAAACCAAGCCTGGCAAGGTCGGCGCGTCGGGTTGGAGCAAGTTCACCGATACCTCCTACCTGGATCGCAATGGAACTGAAATTTGCAAACCCGCACAATGCAAAACTCGTGATTACCAGTGTTTTGTGATCCAGTGTGTCTTTGATCTTGACCATATCAAGATATGCTACAAACTCATTGATCACCATCTTAGTACCCATGAGTGAGCCGGCTGCATCAATGTCTTTGGCAGGAACGCCCATTGCCCACGCGAAAATGGAGAAGACTTTTCCCAGTATGAAGTTGAAGCTGAGTTGTGGAAAAGAGAATAACCCACCAATGTATCCCAGCAAATAATCGAGGAGAGCCACCAATGCAATGAAACCGATCAGCATGGCGATCACGTTAAAACCTACTTTTAAACCTTCACTCGCTCCGGCTGCAATGGCGTCGAGGAGGTTCGCATGCGTTTTCTGAATTTCCAGTTTTACAGCGCCTTTTGCGTCACTTTCCAGTGTTTCGGGATAAACAATTTTTGAGATGACCAATGCGCCGGGAGCCGCCATCAAGCTGGCTGCAATCAGGTAAGGTGCAGGTACGCCAAGCGAAATGTAAACAGCCATGACACCTCCGGCAATACATGCAAAACTACCTGTCATAGAAGCCATTAACTCCGAATTTGTCATGTTTTTAAGATAAGGCTTAATCATAATCTGCGCCTCTACCTGGCCTACAAACGTACTGGCTACATTGGATAACGCCTCGACTCCGCTCACTCCCATTAACCAATAAACTCCCCTCGCAATAAATGAAACGACCCGCTGCATAATACCCAGGTGGTAAAGCATGTTCACGAGAACGGCAACGAAAATGATGGTAGGAATGATTTTGAAGAAAAATACGAAGTCGTTGCCGGGGCCAAATGCGCGTTGCATCAGATCGGGGCGTACCAACGTGCTGAAAACAAAGTCGGCGCCTTTGTCTGAAAAAGAAAGAAGTTTCTGGACTTTTTCTCCAAGCCATTGAAAAATAGCCTGACCAATGTCGGTCCGAAGAATAAAAACCGCCAAACCAAACTGCAGAGCCAAACCAACGCCCACCGTACGGTAATTAATTGCCTTTCTGTTGTTTGACATGGCAAATGCAATGCCAAGAATCAATGCAATACCAAGCAGTCCCGTAAATCTTTCCATCGATCCTTGTTGTCAATTTTAGCGCAAAGCTGCAAAATAGCAACAAAAAAACCAGTAAGTAATACTTGGTCAGAAATATCAGGAAAGCGGACAGTTATTTAAAAGATTCGTCCGATTTGTCTTGCGAAGAAAGGACATTCTCCTGGCGGTGAACGATTTTCCAGGTGTTATTTTCCTTCCTGAAAACAATCGTTGCGTAGAGATTCACAGCTTTCCCAGTTTTCAACAAGTAGTGTTCTTTTTGCAGAACGCAAGCTTGATCATCACTCTGGTGGCTGGCTATTTTCTCAAATGTGTAGGTGTAATTTTCGGGGTTTCCGGCGCTTATTTTTTCGAGTTCTGCCTGTACGGCTTTCCACCCTTTGAATTCCTGATTCTCGCCACCGTCGAAAATAGTAACATTCTCCGTATGCGACCAAAGTGATTTTATCGCTTCGGAATTACCGTTTGCTTTGTCCAGGTTTGCCCGCTGCATTTGGTCTACAACCGCATCCAAAGGCTGGACATTTTTCTCCGTTGTAGTTGCATTGCTGGCGTATCCGGTAGTTGAGATAGGCTGATCAAACTCTTTTGCTTTGGACCGGTATTTAAATGAGGAAGCAAGAAGGATAAGGAGTATGAAAACGGAGATATTTTTTTTCATGGCTAATAAACTAAATATTTATTCTATTCACGGCTAAAATCGCATATACAAATATCTTTTATAAAATATTGAGATAATAGAGTATAAATACCTGATTATTGGGCGCAATCCTATCTTAAATACGCGTTTCAGAAGGGAAAAGTATACTTAAGCAAATAAAAAAAGGGAGATGGAATAAACCACCTCCCTCTCAACGGTTACAAACTTCTTTAATATCCTAAAATCGGTGAAAGCCACTTCTCCGCATCGTCCAAAGTCATATTCTTTCTTCTTGCATAATCCTCAACCTGGTCTTTGAATATCTTGCCTACTGGAAAGTATCTGCTTTCGGGATGTGAGAAATACCAGCCGCTCACGCTGCTTGCGGGGTACATCGCAAAGCTTTCAGTAAGTTCAATCCCAATTTTCTCAGCGTCCAGTAAATCGAACAATGCGCGTTTCTCGGTGTGATCGGGGCAGGCTGGATAGCCCGGCGCCGGCCGGATACCTTTATACGCTTCTTTGATCAACTCTTCATTTGACAAACTTTCATCTTTTTGATATCCCCAAAGTTCCTTCCGGACTTTTTCGTGCATCAACTCAGCTAATGCCTCTACCAAGCGATCGGCCAATGCCTTCACCATGATGCTGTTATAGTCGTCGTGATCTTTGTCATACCTATCAAGAAGCGCCTCAATACCCACCCCGGCAGTCACTGCAAAACCGCCCAGATAATCGGTATGACCGGTTTCAAGTGGTGCAATAAAATCGGACAGACAATAATTGGCAAGATTGGCTGCTTTCTGGCTTTGCTGCCGCAGATGATGCAGTACAACCGCAGTATCGGCGATCAGTTCTCCAGCTTTTTCTTCGTTGAACTCGTTTCTGCTGATTTTATATTCCAGGTGTTGGTGTGAGCCATGACGCTCGCACGGAACTTCACGCGTTTCTTCTTCGAAATGATGTAATACAATGTCATCCTGAATCGAATTGGCAGGCCAGAATCCGATTACTGCTTTCGCTTTCAGTGTTTTATCACGAATAATTTCACCAAGAAGCACGGCAGCATCTTCAAAAAGCTTCATTGCTTCAGATCCCACAACTTTATCTTCAAAGATCTTCGGGTATTTTCCATGCAACTGCCACGTTTGAAAAAATGGCGTCCAGTCGATGTATCTGGCGATATCCGCCAGATCATAATCTTCGAAAACCCGTGTTCCGAGAAACTGCGGCTTTGTCGCCTTGAAATCCTTCCAGTCAATTTTCGCTTTATTCGAGCGCGCTTTATCGATTGAAATATGCGCTTTTTCTCCACCCCTCTTTGAATGGTCGTCGCGAAGCTTCGCATATTCCGCTTTAATGTCCGCCAAAACAGTAGCCTGACTCTTGTCACTTTGAATCAGCTTGCCTGCAACCGGAACGGAACGGGACGCATCCAGCACGTGAATGACCGGACCGGAATAATTTGGGTCAATTTTAACAGCAGTATGAATTCTGGAAGTAGTCGCGCCACCGATTAATAATGGTGTTTTCAACTTCCTGCGCTCCATTTCTTTGGCAACACCTACCATTTCGTCAAGCGATGGTGTAATCAAACCGGATAATCCGATGATGTCGACCTGATGTTCCTCGGCCGCCGCGAGAATTCGGTCTGTCGACACCATTACCCCTAGGTCGATGATTTCGTAATTGTTACAACCCAGTACCACGCCCACAATATTTTTGCCAATGTCATGTACGTCCCCTTTTACAGTTGCAAGCAAAATTTTGCCCGCAGAAGATCCGCCGCCTGATTTCTCGGCCTCGATATACGGCTGCAGATAGGCAACTGCCTTTTTCATTACCCGTGCAGATTTTACCACCTGCGGAAGAAACATCTTTCCTTCTCCGAACAAATCGCCGACAATGCTCATTCCGTCCATTAAAGGCCCCTCGATTACCTCCAACGGCCTGGTAAACAAGTGCCGGCATTCTTCGACGTCCTCATCAACATAATCTGAAATACCTTTCACCAAAGCATGGGAAATTCGCTCTTTAACCGGCAGTGAACGCCAGGTCAAATCCGGCCCGCTTTGCGATTTACCTTTGTCTTTTACTGTTTCCGCGTAGGTTACCAGGCGCTCCGTAGAATCGGTCCGCCGATTTAATAATACATCTTCAACCAATTCGAGAACGTCCTTTGGAATTTCATCATAAATTCCGATCTGCGCTGCATTCACAATACCCATATCCAAACCAGCCTTGATGGCATGGTATAAAAATGCCGTATGGATCGCCTCGCGAACGGGCTCATTGCCCCGGAAACTGAACGATACATTGGAGACACCGCCTGAAACTTTTGCGTGCGGCAGGTTTTCTTTGATCCAGCGAACTGCATTAATGAAGTCCACAGCATAGTTATTATGCTCCTCCATACCGGTTGCAACCGTAAGGATGTTCGGGTCAAAAATGATATCCTCCGGCGGAAACCCTACCTCATCGACTAAAATCCGGTAAGCTCTTGAGCAGATCTCGATCCTCCGTTCCAGGTTGTCCGCCTGACCTTGTTCGTCGAAAGCCATTACAACTGTGGCTGCCCCATAACGAAGTACAGCTCTTGCCGATTCCTTGAACTTCTCCTCTCCTTCTTTCAGAGAAATGGAGTTCACAATGGATTTTCCCTGTACGCATTTAAGTCCGGATTCGATGACTTCCCATTTTGAAGAGTCAATCATCAACGGTACTTTGGAAATATCCGGTTCAGAGGCGATAAGGTTCACGAAGGTTTTCATCGCCGCCACACCGTCTATCATTCCCTCATCGAGGTTAATGTCAATCACCTGCGCGCCGCTTTCCACCTGTTCACGCGCGATGGTCAATGCCTCGTCATAGTTCCCATCCCGGATTAGCCTCGCGAATTTCTTAGAACCAGTCACATTACAGCGTTCACCGATGTTTACAAAATTGGTCAGCTCGGTGATTTTAACCGGTTCCAGACCAGACAGTTTCATGACTGTTTCGGCCTGAGGTAATTGCCTCGGCTCGTACTTTTTTGTCAGATCAGCGATCACGCGAATGTGGTCCGGAGTAGTACCGCAGCATCCGCCGATGATATTAACGAGATTGTCCCTCAAAAATCCGTCAATAACTTCTCCCATTTGCTCCGGCGACTCATCATATTCCCCCATTTCATTGGGTAATCCTGCATTCGGATGGGCAGATGTATAAAAAGGCGCTTCTTTTGCTAAAACCTGAACGTACGGACGCATCAAGTCGGCTCCCAATGCACAGTTTAACCCAACAGATAACAACGGTAAATGCGAAATGGAAGTCAGAAATGCCTCGGTAGTTTGTCCGGATAAAGTTCTTCCCGACGCATCGGTAATGGTACCGGAGATCATAATCGGCAACGCTTCGCCCGGTTTGCATTTCCATGACGGAAGTCTTTCTACTTTGCCGTTTTTGGCATCAACAAAAAATTTATCGATTGCAAAAAGAGCTGCTTTTGCATTTAATGTATCAAAAATCGTCTCCACGAGCAGCAAGTCGCAACCACCGTCCGTAAGTCCTTTAATTTGCTCATAATAAGCATCGACCAACTGATCGAAACTGATTGCGCGGAAGCCCGGATTATTGACGTCGGGCGACAGTGACGCAGTTCTGTTTGTAGGACCCATCGATCCCGCCACGAAACGGGGTTTTTCCGGCTCTCGTTCGGTGAACGCATCTGCTACTTCCCGCGCAAGCCGTGCTGACTCGAAATTAAGCTCATACACCAATTCTTCCATTCCATAATCGGCCATTGCGATGGTAGTACCCGAAAATGTGTTGGTTTCAGCGATATCGGCACCGGCCTCAAAGTAGGCGGCGTGAATTTCTTTGATGATATCAGGGCGGGTTAGTGAAAGCAAATCGTTGTTACCTTTCACATCCTGCGGCCAGTCTGCAAACCGGTCGCCACGGTAATCGTGATCTTCCAGCTTGTAACGCTGGATCATTGTACCCATAGCTCCGTCCAGTACCAGAATACGGCTTTTTAGTATCTCGCGAATATCTGCTGTTTGCGTTGCTATCATTTCTTTATTAGTTATAAATGGATTTTCTATTAAAAACGAAACACTTTTTCGGTTCAGCAAATTTAACGCAATAGATGTTTTGTTCAAGATATTCAAAAAATTCAGACTAATAGTCTATCAATTTTACAATCTCCAAACTATTTATCTATCTTCGTTTCGTTACCAAATTGAATAAAGATATTCTATCTATGTACAATCTCGACGAAACAGATGCTAAAATCCTGCATTTGCTGCAACAGGATGCGACTTTGAAAACACGGGAACTGTCGGAAAAGTTAAACCTTTCGTATACACCTGTTTACGAACGCGTGAGGCGACTGGAAAAAGAAGGTGTGATCAGAAAATATGTGGCGCTGGTGGACCGGGAAAAAGTTGGGAAAAAGCTGATGGCATTCTGCAATATTGCTTTAAAAGAGCATTCCAAAAGCATGGGAGAGAAATTTGTGAAGGCGGTGATCGCTATGCCGGAAGTGATGGAATGCTTCAACATCTCCGGAGATTACGATTTTTTATTAAAGGTAGTCGTCGAAGATATGTCTCAGTATCAGCAATTTTTAATGCAAAAATTAGGCTCTCTTGAAAACATCGGCAGCACACACAGTTTGTTCGTAATGGGTGAAATCAAGAATTCATCTGCGCTGGAAATGCTGAGCAGTAAAAAATAAATACGGCACCGGAAGATCCAGCACCGTATTCCAACTCACCCCTAACAAAAATCTTTTATGACGTTTTACCAATTACCTGTGGTTCGTACACGTCGTATAATTGTATTTTCTGATCAAGTATTTTCCTCATTTACGCCATGAAAAAGCGGTGTGTTGCAACGTCCGGCTACTTTTTATTCCATTTTGTGATTATTCGACTTGCCGGAATATAAGAAACAGGCAACCATTAAAGCGGATCGTTGATCTTCATGATTTTGTCACCGCGATTGGATGGACAGAAAATGGCCAGCTTATATCCATCACCGTCGGGACGTATGAAATCGTAATCCACTTGTGTCGCGAAGCCGTTTTTGAAGTAGCGGAAACTTGTCAGCATTTTGACTTTTCCATTTTTTACAGGATCGCAGGGAAGCAGATATATATTTTTCTGATTGTAAAAAACCAGGTAGATGCCTTTGTGATTGTTGGGAGTTTCCGGAAAATGATCCGAAGCCACGTAAATGCAATTGCTTTTTTTATCAATACAACCTTCTGACTTGGTGACTGTTACATGGCTTAACTCTTTGGCATTCAAAATGCTTGAAAGTGTCAGTTCCGGAAATGCATTCTTGAAACGATATACTGGCTCATCTGCCTTCGAAATGCTGTCACTTACCGCAACGCTGGCAGGCGCATAGTACGCGGTATGCCGGTAGATAACCCAGTCGTGATTTACTTTATAATTGTAAACTCCTGCCAGAAATGAAGACTTGAAATTGGCAAGCTTATCAAAATTCATAAAATAATTAAACCCCAGCAAAAGCAACGCTATCGATCCGTAACCTGCCGCTACTGCCTTTTTATTTTTGAAAAACATGAAACACCACAAATACGCAAGGATGAAAAACAGCATGGAATAAATCCGGTACCTGCTGGAAACGGTATTCATGCTTTCCCCAAAAGTTCGCGAGTAGGTCATCGCGAGGGTGGTAAGCAGGATAAAAAGCGCCATTCCAAGCCAGATTACCTTTGGTTTGCGTGTATCCGTTCGTGGAGTATATACCGGCCGATCCTGAAAAAGAAATATAAAAACACCTATCAGAATTACTACCAGTAAAATCAGGCCCATTAACAGGGAAGGCAGATTCTCGGCCTGAAAATGTGAGTTCGTATTATCAATGAGATTAAAAACACCTCCGATAAAGACCAGCAGATTATAGATGATATACATGGGATACCGAAAGTGCACGAACAAATCAAATGACTTCGTCGCACTATGCACACCATAACCGTAGAAATAGCAACATACCATCAAAACAGCCACAGTTGCCCAGATCCCCGCTTTTTTGAACTCTTTCAGGTACAGCAACACGATGAATGCGGAAAAAAACGCGAACATCCCATTCCCAAAAGAGAACGTAGCAATGGATGCTGTAATAATTCCGAGAAAAAAAGCGGTCTTGGATCCCTGGGCCACCAGATAGATGGTGAGTAACCCGAGAAAACAGACTGGCATGTAAACCGTTGCCGCTCCCGCCCATACGTTTCCCTCGAATGCCGCCGGGTTAAACAGAATTAATACAACCGGCAGTAAGTAAAACCATGAAAACTGCCCGACTTTGCGAAGAAAAAAGCCGAATAAAACCGTCATGGCGACCAGTGTCAAATTGCCCAACAAGATGATGGTCACGAAATTGACCTGTCCATGGATCAGAAGGGAAATGAGGGCCGTCAGGCGAGAAAACAGAATGCGGTGCTCCACCCATTGCTCGGTAAGCAGCGACCAGCCTTTGAGCAGGCTGTCCGAATCGTGAAATTCTTGCGCAAAAAGCAGCAAACAATAAAAATCATCGCCAACCGGAATATCAACTGAATTCGACGCTACTAGGAAGAAAAACAGGCCGATGAAAAATAAACTGGATAGGAAACTTAGTACCTTCAGAACAGTCATGCAGGGTGTGTAAAAATCGACTTTGCCCAAACTTTGATGTCAAAAATAGGTAGTTTTAAATTAAATACTCATTACCTGCAACAATCTCCACAACCGAAGCGTAACCTTATTCAAGAATTCAATCCCTGACAACATTATACCCTGACTTTGCTATTTGGAAGAAAAATATCCTTTGACGAGCACAACTTCGACTCAGTTGTGGCTGCCTGCATTGCTGGAAACAGTCAGGCGCAGAGGCATCTTTACAAACAATTTTTCGGGTATTCCAAAAGCATTTGCCTTCGCTATACGAATACAACTGAGGAGGCTGAGGAGGTTTTAAACGAAGGATTTTTGAAAGTTTTCAACAATTTGACAAAATATGACTCGAATCATCCATTCAAAGCATGGCTGAGGACGATCATGGTAAATACGGCCATCAGCTATTACCGGAAGCACAAAAAGCACAGCGAGGACGTCATTTCACTGGAAGACGCTCCTTATCCCAAATTTGATGAAGACATTATCAGTCAGATTACCGCAGATGAAATCCTTGAACTTATTCAACGGATCAAGCCTGTTTACAAAAATGTTTTTTTATTGTATGTTGTAGATGGCTACAATCACAGGGAAATTGCCGATTTACTGCAGCTCAACGAAGCTACGGTGCGTTCGCATTATGTTCGGGCCAGAGCTCGTTTGCAGCATTTGATTAAACAATATTACCCACATCTCTTCCCAAGTGATTGGGCCGTAAAGTCATTCCGAGGAAATGAAAACTAATCTATTTGAAAATACTATACGCCGAAAATTAGAGAGTATCCAGCCAGACTTTCAGGAGCAGGATTGGGCCAAAATGCAGCAATACATGCAGGTCCACACGCCCCCATCTCTCTGGCAACAATACGGCTCATGGATTGGCTACGCAGCTGCCGCATCGATCACGACGGTCATGTCATTTATGTACATTAACCAGCTCTCGCAAAACGACAGCCTGGTATCAGACGTAAAGAATCTTAAAAATCAGATTGAGGTAATTAAGAACCAGCCAACAATCGCAGGAAAGACGGATACGGTTTATCTTGTTCAAAAAGAACAATTTACGAATAATGAGCAGCAAGCTGCAAAGGCGCCCGGGAGGATTTACGTTGAGAAAAATACCGTGCGGAGTGACCAATTCGCCATTACGAATGGTAGGGATGCAAACCGGGCTACTAACAACATTGTATTAAATACTACCTCCGATCCGAGCGAAAATGTCGCAGAAATAGTCTCTGAGATTTATGGTCACGACAAAACGATTACTCATGCAGAAAAAACCATTGCGGAATCGGGTGCTGCATCTGAAAATGAGAGCCTGACAGCAAATGCCAATGAGCGGGTGCTAAACCGCGAATTTGAGCCAATGGTGGTTAGCGGTGTCACAACTTTGGGTAACTCATCCTATTTATCAAGAAAAATGAATTATGGGCTCGCCAGCAGGATTTCTTCCAGGCAGGTACAACAATCCTTGAATGCCCGAAAAACAGATATTGGCAGTACTCATATCGCCAGCAATGCAAATACAGCTTCGGATAAAAAGGTCGAACAAACTGCCAAAGCCGATAATGTAATTCCAAAATTCAATATCAAAGTACCTTACCGTTTTGGAGGTGGAATCCACATTGAAGGGAATGGTCAGGCAAAAACGGTAGTTGGGGAAGTACTGCTTGCCAAGAAATTTTCCATTACCGCAGGCATCAGCTGGTTGAAAGTGAAACCAATGGAGTTTTTTACGGAGAAAATATTTCGTGAGAAAAACCGGAAAGACTTTAAAAGAACGCATCCCGATCAGGTTCCGCTGGCTTTCGAAGTGTATAATATTAAAGTCAACCCAACCCTGGTTCAAATTCCGCTGACTATCGCATTCCGGAACGATATCAAGGATAACTGGGCATATTATGCGGGAGTGGGAACGAACATCACATTGAAATCCAAAGAAAACATTTCATTCGATTGCAAGGCTCCGAACAATGCCTATTTCACCCAGGCTTTTGACAAAAAGACCGATTCGCCGGCCATTAATTCCGTTAATTTTTCAATGGGTATTGAAAAAACATGGCATCCGATCGTGATACAGGCGGAAGGATATTTGTTTACTTATTTCCAACCACTCACCCCGCTAAGCCACTCTGCTGGCCCGGGCATGAAACTGAAACTTCTGTATCAGATCGGGCGAAAAATGTAAATAAGGATCTTTAACTTTCACGGGAGGTGTAGAAACTTGTTCGTGAAAGTTCTACTTTTGGTCTTTATTCACTCCCTACCACCATACTGCTTGAAATTCGCTGCAATAGATATTGGATCCAATGGTGCCCGAATGCAAATCTCATCTGTGTTGCAGGATGAAGGTATCTCTCGTTTTAAAAAGGTAGAATACGTCCGCTTTCCGCTAAGATTGGGCCATGATGTTTTTACTCAGGGAAGGATTTCTTCGATGAGCGAGGACCGGCTGATGAAACTTATGCTGGCTTATCAGCTGCTCATGGAATTGCATGAAGTGGACGACTTTATGGCATGTTCTACCTCGGCAATGCGTGAAGCTGAAAATGGTTTTGAAGTACGCGACCACATTGCGCAACGTACCGGTATTCATATTCAAATCATTGATGGTCAGCGCGAAGCGGAGCTTGTAAATAATGTCGTTGTGAAATCGCTGAGTGAAGGTCAGTACATTCACATTGACGTAGGTGGCGGCAGCACAGAACTCAACTTATATAAAGACCGCGTCAAAATCATTGCGAAATCGTTCAAACTCGGATCCGTCAGGCTTTTGGAAGGAAAGGAATCCAAGAATTCCTGGTTGAAAATCAAAGAATGGATTAATCAGAATGTCGACTATAATTTGCCGATTCAGGCAGTTGGCACGGGTGGAAACATTAACAAACTTTTTGATCTCTCATCCAAACTAACCGAGAGTTCCACAAGCATTGACGAAATTGAAAGAATGAGGGACTACATTGCGAAATTCACATTCGATGAGCGTGTGAATAAATTGCAACTCAACCCCGACCGCGCAGATGTGATTGTTCCGGCCGGCGACATTTATCTGTCTGCGATGAAATGGGCTGGTGCAAAAGTCATCCACGTTCCTGACGTCGGCCTCAAAGACGGTATGCTTCAGCTATTGTACGATCGGGCATGCCGCAAAAAAAAGGCCTGAACCAGGCCTTTTTGATCTTATTAACTTAACTTTTCACTACCAGACCTGTTCAAGGTCTTTCGCGGAATATTTGTGATTTCGTTCTGTAAAAACGGAATTACCTGACTCTTTCTTCAATCCCAGTGGATTTTTCTTTTTACCCATCCGAGCAAAAACCGCTACCGGAAAAAGTACGACAAAAAATACAAGTGAAAGGAGTATTTTGCCATTGATCGCACCTAATATCTCCGCCAGTTTATACCAGCCTTTTACGATCAAATCCCCCGCAACGGGAATTGCCAGACTTATCACTCCAATCGCAGCTGCGGCAACGATGAAATAAGGATATCTCGACTTAAAAATATAATACAATACCAGCAATCCGGTTACGATGACCAGCTGGGCTTTGGTCTTATCTGACTCACTCATTTGATTTGTGGAAAAATTTGAACGCGCTGGTACTTATGAAGATACCAGCGCAACTAGTTTTAGTCTCTGATTCAGGCCTGCGAAACAGACCACGAATTTTAGAACAAAGTATAGATAAATGGAGCCACTGCGGACCCACCACCAATCACGATCAGAACCCCGATCAGGAGCAGAACGATAATCACCGGAGCAAGCCACCATTTTTTGCGCTCCTTCATAAAAGCAAACAAGTCTGTCAAAAAATCCATTTCCTTTTAATGTTTTAGATTAAATTATAAAATTACGTTACTTCAATTCATTAAATCAATGCATCATTTCATCGCATTGTAAAGTCTGTCGGCGATCAATGCATTCAGGGTTGCACTTCCATGACCGTCATTTTTTCCCACAACACGCTCTTTCTCAGGAATTTTAGTGATACCATCATTTATCCCGACTACGGTTACACCCTTCGAACGGAGGTAATCTTCAACCGGCTTTGTATACCCAGCACTTTTTTCAATTTGAAACAAAAACGGGATAAACACGGCGTACATTTTAGCATTTGTGCTATCTCTGTATTCGGTCATCTTGGAGAGATCGCGAAGATGCGCATTAAGAACGGTTGAATCGGTATACGCAGTCTGTACAAACTTTTCAAATGTGCTGAAACCGGTATGAGGCAACTGCCAGTAGATAAAATTCGGCAGATAAAACCTTTTCACAATTGTCGCCATGGGCCCCGTCAAATCCGCATATGGTTCAGCGCCAGACAATGTCAATCCCTTTTCTCGTCCGACCTTTTCGATATCATTCGGGAAATACTCAAGAATGATAATGTCCGGCTTAACGGGGAATTCCGCGAGTCTCTTTGCTTCGTCGCGCGTGTCTGCTCCCGACATTCCAAGATTATAGACCGAATATTTATCAGGCCCCAACTTCGCTTCAAGCATATTGGAGAAGCGTTCGTTTACATCTTTCAATCCATGTCCGGCGGCGAAAGAATCTCCGATAACCAGTACATTTTTCTTGGTTGATTCCTGCTTTATTTCTTTATCGTGGTAACCAAGCGTATTCACCGGGTTCCAATATTTCTCCCACCAGATCTGTGATGCCTTTGACAAAACGCCTTCATGACTTTGCGGGATGTACATGAAGATGATCTCGAGAAAAATAAGTGTAACCACTAACGGAATGACAATGGTTACAATATTCGCAATCAATCCTTTCGCTTTACTTTTGACCACCCCATAATAGAAAATGCGGAGGATCTCGATGATCAGCAGGAACCAGAAAGAGAATTTGGCAAGCCTGACATACCAGCTGTCGCTTTGCGGGAAACCGGGATAATCAAATTTGATGTGAAATTTGTCCGGGTAAAATAAAAAGATAAAAAGCAGCCCCAGAAAGATCATTCTAACGAGGCTTGTAAAAATTTTAGATGCCATTAGTGATGTTAATCATGGAAGGATAATTAATCCAAAACGAACTCTTCCTTCCAATTGTCCTTTTCAAGCCACTCCGGTTGTTGTTTCTTGTTGAAAATGAAATTACCAACCACCAGATAGTCCATTTCGGTACGCATAAAACACCTGTAAGCGTCATTGGGCGTGCAAACAATCGGTTCACCGCGAACGTTGAAACTGGTATTAACGATTACCGCGTAGCCAGTGAGTTGCTTGAAGGAATGAATCAGATCGTAATACCTCGGATTGGTATCTTTATGGACTGTCTGGATCCGCGCGGAATAGTCAATATGCGTGATTGATGGGAGGTCGGAGCGCTCGAAGTAAAGCTTTTCGCGAAGATCAAGCGAACCATAATTAGATGGAACCGGCTTGCGGCGGCTTTCAGCTACTGGATGAACCAGCAGCATGTAAGGTGAAATTCCATCGTAATCGAAATAATCGGAGCATTCTTCCGCGAGAACGGATGGCGCAAATGGCCGGAAAGATTCGCGGTATTTAATTTTGAGGTTGAGTTTTTTCTGCATTTCGGCATTTCTTGGATCTCCCAGTATGCTTCGTCCACCCAATGCACGCGGCCCGAATTCCATGCGTCCCTGCACCCAGCCTACTACATTTCCTTCGGCAAGTAATTTCGCAGCCTCATCCGTAAGTTCCTGAAAATTATCGTAGTAAGTGTAAACTGCTTTGTATTTTTTTGCAGTCAGTGCCACATCCAGATCCGAGAAGGTTGGACCCAGATAAGAACCTCTCATTGCATCTGCTTTCCAGGTAACTGTTCTTTCCTGACCGAAATAAATGTGGTACGCAGCTTGCGCCGCTCCTAATGCGCCACCGGCATCACCCGCAGCAGGTTGAATGAAAATGTCCTTAAAAATATTGGCTTTCTGAAGCTTGCCGTTTGATACGCAATTCAATGCAACACCGCCAGCCATACACAAATAATCAGCACCTGTTAATCGTTTCGCTTCTTTCGCCATTCTGATCACCGCTTCTTCCGTGATATTCTGAATTGCAAGACCCAAATTACAATGCATGGCTTCTAGCGGATCTTCCGGCCTTCTTGTTTTGAATCCGAAAAGAGCCTCCCATTTATGCTCATTCACCATTTTCAGGCCGGTTGCATAATCAAAGTACTCCTGATCAAGCCAAACGGAACCATCTTCTTTTAAATCGACAAGGTCTCTCAGTATGATTTCCTCATACTTTTTAATGTCAGGAGAATGCGGATCTCCGTAAGGTGCAAGTCCCATGAGTTTGTACTCGCCGGAATTCACCCGAAAACCTAAGAAATAAGTAAATGCTGAATATAGCAGACCAAGTGAATGCGGGAATCGCAACTCCTTTAAAATACTGATATCCTTTCCTTCGCCGAGACAAATGGAGGCTGTCGCCCATTCACCCACCCCGTCGATTGTCAGAATAGCCGATTTTTCAAATGGAGATGGGTAATACGCACTGGCTGCGTGCGACAAGTGATGCTCAGGGAAGAGCATTTTTACTTTTTTCTTTTTGTCGTACCCAAGCTTAACCAGCTCCTCATTGATCAGACGTTTTAAGAACATCTTTTCCTTGATCCATACCGGCATTGCGGTTAAAAAGGATTTTACTCCTTTGGGGGCAAAAGCATAATACGTTTCGAGTAATCTTTCGAATTTCAGGAGAGGTTTGTCATAAAAAACGATTGCATCAAGCTCGTTAATGGATAAACCGCCGTATTCCAGGCAAAATGATACCGCATTGGAGGGGAAACCTGGATCGTGTTTTTTACGGGTAAACCGTTCTTCCTGGGCTGCTGCTACAATTTCACCGTTATCAATAAGAGCTGCCGCAGAATCATGATAGAAGGCCGAAATACCTAGAATTTTCATTAAGTGTTTAAATTATGTGTACAGTTACTCCTATACCGTCCAAAAGGCGTGCAAGTTAAGCATTTTGCTCAACCGTGCAATTCAGGGAGACCTTGTCTGCCAATGGTAACAGGAGTTTAATAGTCATTCCAGCTTATTTAACGATCTTTTCACGTATAATAAATCCTGCCATTTCATGAGCAAACCTTTGAGCACCAGCTTCACTCACATGGCATACGTCACAGAATAAAGTCGAATCTTTTGGCATTGTTGCTTCCATATCCAAAAACGGCATCCGGTATTTCTTAACCAACTTCCGTAGTCCCATATTGTGTATTTCAATGCCTTTGTGCACGTTTTCAGGAAGTCCCCATATCGTGACCGGGGACGCGAAACGGCAGCCTGCGAAATGTTTCATGTCTTTTTCCTTGCCCGTCAATTTCACATTGGGTGGAAAATAACTTGCATAGCTCATCAGCACCAGCTTATCCCCGCGCGACGCCGCGGTTTTGATCAAACGCTCGATATTCTTTTGGTAAGGTACCGCTGTTTTAATGTCTGAACCGAAAACCGCATAAGCCGGATCTACTTTATCCTGACTGATAAAAACCCTTTTCTTAATGTTATCCCGTATAAACCGGATCGCTTTGTCGACGACATACGGGATGACTGTAATATTAATTTCGGGATGGGCTTGCAGCAGGTAAATCCCGTCGTACCATTGGATATGGGAGTAATCTTGTCTGAAATCTTTCGCCGGAATATTATTAGCCCGGTTCTCATTAATGGCCTCATAGTAAAAAACCAGGTCAAAACGCTGCTTGTCCAGTAATGTATACTTGAGAGCATTATCAAGTGAAGTATGACCTGCGCCCGCTATATTGTAGAATGCGAATTTTCTGTCTTTGTATTCATCTTTAAGGATTGTATCCAGGCGGGCTTCCAGGTTAGACCAGGGTGTACTTACGACAGATCCTCCGAGAATCAGGACGTCAAAAATATCATCGTTACTCTTTATATCTTTTTGCCGGACGGGATCCAGATTGGTATAGTAACTTTTATAAATATTGTCGGAAGGTTTGAAAAAGGGATAACCAAAGAAAACCAGAGTTAATCGAAGCAAAATCTCCGTGAGGAGGAAAAGGATGAGGAAGAATATCGCAGAAAAAAGAAATAAGCGCAACTTCATTACGAGCGTTAAAAACGGACAGGTTATATGCAAATATAGTAATCCGCAAAAACTTTAATGCATTTAATTATCTACCGTAAATTTCAGATTGCCTGCACCATTAGGCTAGTATTTTTGTAGGCTTATGTGCCTCATCCAAAGCCACAAACGTAAAAATACCGGTCACAGCCTTCTCCCGACCTTCTTCATACATTTTCTCGACAAAAATATCGACTCTCACCTTCATACTGGTGTTGCCGACCGTCTCAACTCTTCCGACGAGTTCGATGATCGTCCCAGCCGGAATGGGGTGAGTAAAATCAATGCGGTCCGAAGAAACTGTAACACAACGCAGCCTGGAAAACCGTGTGGCAGCAATGAACGCTACTTCATCCATCATCGATAATGCGGTTCCACCGAAAAGCGTATCGTAATGGTTGGTATTATTTGGAAAAACAGTTTTAAAAACCCTTGCTTCCGAGGCGGTAATCTTTTCTTCTAGTGTCAAAATTCTCTTGGTTTTGGTAATTGTATGGTCAGGGGTGGACATTTGTTGTCATTTGTTGTCACTTATTGTCGTGGGTTGTTTGGGGTAGTTCGATGTGGTTAATTAAATATTCTAAAAAAAAATGTTCTAAAACAGCCCAAAACAACTCCAAACCATTTTGATCGATTTCGAACAATCCTGAACAACAAATGACAATAAGTGACAACAAATGACCATCCCTGACCGTCCTGACAAATGCCAACCTACCCCTGGCTCACCGCCACAACTGATTCACGGAGCAAGTTAGCTGCTGAAATCATATTGCGCAAAGCGGCTTCGGTTTCTGGCCATTTTCGTGTTTTCAAGCCGCAGTCCGGGTTTACCCATAAGTTTCTGGCTGGGATCACTTTCAGTGCTTTTTCTAACAAAAACACCATTTCATCCACCGTCGGAACCCTCGGCGAGTGAATGTCATAAACACCAGGGCCAATCTCATTTGGATAATTAAAGTTGGCAAATGCATCCAGTAACTCCATTTGCGAACGCGAAGTCTCAATCGTAATCACATCGGCATCCATGGCCGCAATGGAATCGATAATATCATTAAACTCCGAATAACACATATGCGTGTGGATTTGCGTCTGATCAGCGACACCTGCGGCACTAAGCCTGAATGCATCCACAGCCCAGGTTAAATACGTTTTCCACGCATGTTTCCGCAACGGTAATCCTTCCCGAATGGCAGGTTCGTCAATTTGAATAACCTTGATACCGGCTTTTTCGAGGTCGACAACTTCATCACGGATCGCCAGGCCGATCTGGAATGCAGTATCCTTTCTCGGCTGATCGTCTCGCACAAATGACCATTGCAAAATCGTTACCGGGCCAGTCAGCATCCCTTTTACCAGTTTTTCAGAATTGGCTTGTGCAAAAGCAGACCATTTTACGGTCATCGCCTCGGGACGTTCTACATCTCCAAAAATGATCGGAGGTTTCACACAACGGCTGCCGTAACTTTGTACCCATCCATTTTGTGTAAAAACAAATCCGGACAAACTTTCGCCGAAGTACTCGACCATATCATTCCGTTCGAATTCCCCGTGAACCAGCACGTCGATGCCCAGATCTTCCTGCCATCTGAGAGACTTCACAATCTCTTCCCGGATCCGATCTTCATAATCGTCCTGGGTCAAAACGCCCTTTTTCAGGTTAGCTCTCAGTTGACGGACGTCATCGGTTTGCGGAAAAGAGCCGATTGTCGTGGACGGGAAAAGAGGCAATTTTAGTTTTTCAAGCTGAATAGCCTGACGCTCCGGAAAAGTGCTCAATCTCTCAAAATCACGATCTACAATCTCCTCTGCGCGTTTTTTAACATGTGGTTTATGGATTAATGAAGAATTGCGGCGGCTTTCAATGGCTGTCTGGTTTTCAACAAATGCATTTTCACTCTTCCAATCGGTTTTAGCGAGTGCAGTTATTTCCGAAACTTCATGCAGTTTTTGTTTTGCGAAAGCCATCCAGTTTTTTATTTCCAGGGTCAAAACCGTCACATTCGTTTCCAAATCCAGGTCGTGCGGACTGTGCAGCAAGGAAGATGAAGGTGCCACCATCACTCGATTTTCACCTAAAACTTCCACTGCCTTTGTAATGAAGTCCAGCGATTTTTGATAATCATTTTTCCAGATATTTCTGCCATCAACTACTCCTAACGAGAGCTTTTTAGTTGATGAAACAAAATCTTCATCATTCAGAATGGCTGGAAGCGTTTCCGCGCCCCTCGTCAGATCAATGTGCAGGGCATCAACCGACAATGCAGTTGCAGTCGACAAATTGTCTTCAAGTGCCCCGAAATACGTGGCTACCAGAATGCGCAACGTCGGTAATGCTTCCCGGAGCTGCGCATATGCGCTCTGAAATGCAAGCTTTTGCTTTTCTGTCAGATCCAGAACAAGGCCGGGCTCGTCCAGTTGTACCCATTCCGCTCCTCTCGACGACAGTTCTTTGAGAACCGATATATACACCGGCAAAAGGTTGTCTAGCAGATCTATTTTATCGAAACCAGCCTCCTTTTCCTTACCCAATAGCAGGTAAGTTACCGGACCAATCAAAACTGGCTTGGTAGTAATTCCTTTTTGCAATGCATCCTCAAATTCAAGCAGTACCTTGTCGGAATATGGCTTGAATTTCTGATTTGCAGTAAATTCCGGAACGAGGTAATGGTAATTTGTATCAAACCATTTTGTCATTTCCATGGCTTTCACATCTGTATTATCGCGCTGGAAACCCCGCGCCATCGCGAAATAAAGATCGAGCTCGTTGTTTGACTTTCCATCGATTAGCTGGTAATAACGTTCCGGGATAGCACCGACCATCATCGACGTATCCAGTACCTGATCGTACAAAGAAAAATCATTGGAGGGGATCAGGTCAATGCCTGCATTTTTCTGGATCTCCCAGTTCTGATGACGGATCTTCCGGGCGGTTTTTTGAAGTTCATCCCGGTTGATCTTTCCAGCCCAATACTGTTCACTGGCTTTTTTGAGTTCGCGTTGGCTACCGACGCGTGGGTAACCGAGGTTGTGTGACAACATAGCAATTGTGTTTAAGAGTTAATAAAAACCCTTTGAAAACACCCTCCCATCCTGATTTGACTTTGATAAAAAGATTGATCAGTACTGAATACAGTCATCCGGGCAGCCAGTTTGCGAACGATCGTGCATTGGCATATGGAAATATGTATTTTGAGTAAATCAATGCGTGACAATTCTCCTGACGTGAGAGAAAGGCCATTGAGAGTAGCGGCAAGTCTCCTGGCTTGCACCATTTTTACCGCCCTTCTCGATTTCTCCGGTTTGCTGCCTTTGATCTCAATGGGACGCGAGGGTAAAAATTGCCCTGAAATTTGCAGGGCCGGCACTTACAGTAGCACGACTGCCCGTGATTCGCACACGGTTCCTTTTTGTTTTGCTGACATTGGATGAGGGTTCCAAAAGCAAAAACCACTACCCCGATTGACGGGCGTTCCAAAGAACTCGACGAAGTTAGTAGAGAAAAAGAATCGATGCGGCTGGGTAGGCCGATTTAAGTGATTTGAATAAAAAATTCAGTTTTTGAAACGATAAAATATCTGATTTAGCCAAAAATAACGGCTTCAAAAGTGATTTTTCGAAGCCGTTATTTTAGGGAAAATAGCTGTATATCTCTTTCCTGTGAAGAATTCGGGTAAAGGCGAGAGTGTCATTTATCCGTTCCCGGCAACGCCGTCGGCCGCCTCTTCATCCAAAATAATCTCTGCATTCAAATGGTTTTGCAAAGCCGTAGCCGGGAAATCGGTAGTGACCGGAAAAGCCAGGGCGCGGCGCACTACTTCGGCTTTCGATTTGCCGGAAGCCAGTAAAATAGCCGTTTTTGCTTCTAAAATATTTCTTATTCCGATGGTAATGCCTTTTGTTAAAACCGTCGCTTTTTTAAAATATTTTTGCCCGACTTCCACCGTAACCGGATCGAGATCAGAGACATGTGCGTACAGATTCCAGGCCGTACCCGGCTCATTTAATGCAAGGTGACCGTTCATTCCCATACCGAGTACGATCAGGTCGAGACCTCCCAGACTGTCGAGAATTTTATTAACCCGGTCGCATTCAGCGGCTGGATCAATCGCTTTCCCGTCGAAATACACGATCTGATTTTCACGCATTCCGATTGGTTTCAGGAAGTCGCGATCTAACAAATTTCGGCAACTTCCATCATCATCTGCATTCAGTCCGATCCATTCATCCAAACCAATAAAAACGCATTTCGAGAAATCGGTCGTTCCTTTCTGATTTGCAGCAACCAAGGTCTGAAACATGCCCAGCGGCGTACTGCCGGAAGGTAAACAAATGACGGCATCCGGCTTTTTTGCTAAAAGCGCCATTACGCGATCCGCCGCCATCGAACTCATCGCATTGTAATCGGGGCAAATAGTGATTTTAGGAATCATTCTTTTAGTGATTTGAACCTGCGGTTTGAAATCTAAACATTCTTTTTATCCTGCTGAACATTTATCCCAAAAAATCAACAAAAACTGCAAACCCGACCCTAACTTTACCACCTCATCCACATTTACAATTTTTCATTCTCTTACTACATAAAATGGAATATCGCATAGAAAAAGATACAATGGGCGAAGTGCAGGTACCTGCTCATGTATATTGGGGCGCTCAAACGCAACGTTCAATCCAAAATTTCCCGATTGCACAGGATATCAATAGGATGCCCAAGGAAATCATCAAGGCATTTGCTTACTTGAAGAAAGCCGCGGCCATTACCAATTTCGAAGCGGGTATTTTGCCCAAAGAAAAAAGTGACCTGATCGGACAAGTTTGCGATGAAATCCTTACCGATCAACTTAGTGATCAGTTTCCGTTGGTCGTGTGGCAAACAGGCTCGGGAACCCAGTCTAATATGAACTGCAATGAAGTGATCGCCTACCGCGGACATGTGCTGCAAGGTGGCGAACTGGCCGACAAAACCAAATTCCTTCATCCAAATGACGATGTAAACAAGTCCCAGTCGTCCAATGACACCTACCCGACGGCAATGCACATTGCAGCCTACAAAATTTTGGTAGACGTAACAATTCCCGGCATTACCAAGCTGAGAGATACATTAAAAGCAAAGTCAGAAGCATTCAGAGATGTAGTGAAGATCGGCCGTACTCACTTTATGGATGCTACGCCACTTACACTTGGGCAGGAGTTTTCGGGATATGCTTCCCAGCTTGATCATGGTCTCCGCGCCATTTACAACACACTTGCCCACCTTTCGGAACTCGCATTGGGCGGAACAGCGGTTGGAACGGGTATTAATACGCCGGAAGGTTATTCTGAGAACGTAGCCAGACATATTGCTGCATTGACCGGACTTCCTTTCATTACTGCCGAAAACAAGTTCGAGGCATTGGCCGCACATGATGCCATTGTGGAAGCTCACGGCGCATTGAAAACAGTCGCAGTAAGTCTGATGAAAATCGGTAATGATATCCGGATGTTGTCTTCGGGCCCGAGATCGGGTATTGGCGAAATACATATTCCTGATAATGAGCCGGGTAGCTCCATTATGCCGGGAAAAGTGAATCCTACCCAATGCGAGGCGATGACAATGGTGGCAGCCCAGGTAATGGGTAACGATGTAGCAATCGGTATCGGCGGCTCAAATGGACATTTCGAGTTGAATGTATTTAAACCTTTAATGGCTTATAACTTCCTGCATTCGGCCCGTCTGATCGGCGATGTATGTGTTTCATTCAATGATAATTGTGCAGTGGGCATTGAGCCACTTCATGAGAATATCAAAAAACATGTGAACAACTCTCTGATGCTGGTTACTGCGCTGAATACCAAAATCGGATATTATAAGGCCGCGGAAATCGCGCAGACGGCTCATAAAAATGGATCGACATTGAAGGAAACGGCAGTGGCACTGGGATACCTTACGCCGGATGAGTTTGATGCATGGGTGAAACCGGAAGACATGGTCGGCGATAACAAATGATCATTCCGGAAGTTTTATTGGCGGATCAAATGCAATCCAAAAGCCTCGCCACACGCGTAGCCGAGTATGCTTGCTCATCTGAAAATGCCTTTAAAGAACTCATACATTGCTATCTGTCTGAAGATCACAAACTGGCCCAACGCGCCGCATACAGCCTTAGCATCGCTGCCAGAAAAAAAATTGATCTGATGCAGCCCTATGTGGGTATACTAGTCGACCAGTTGAAGAGAAACGATGTGCATGATGCAGTGATACGGAATAGTGCGAGAATCCTTGAAGAAATTGAGATACCGGAACAATTCCACGGAGAAGTAATGGATGCCTGTTTTGGATTTATTCAGAACAGGCAGACCGCCATTGCGATACGCGCATTTTCGCTCACGATACTTTACAGGCTTTCGCTGATTTATCCGGAAATAAAGAATGAGCTTTGTTATATAATAGTAGAAAATATAGACTATGAGACGGCTGCATTCAGGTCGAGGGGAACGAAAATTTTAGCTGCATTAAACAAAAAGACCAAATGATCATTTACTGTCATTCACTGCTGGACGAAACGCTGCAAAATAAGCTTAGCGAAGGATTATCAGCCTCGCATACCATTCATTTTAGAACGGAAAGCACGGACGAGCAAACGAATAAATCGTTCTTCCGGGATGCAAACTATATTTTGGGAAACCCGCCCGTGGAATGGTTTGAAAACCAACCTGCGGATCTCAACTTCTGGCAGCTGGATTCAGCCGGATTTGATCAGTTTTCTTCGGTATCACTTCCCGACGGTGCCAAAGTAGCCAACATGGGTGACTGGTTTGCGCGCCCCTGCGCCGAATCGATCGTTGGAGGTGTTCTGGCATTGTACAGAGGCCTGGATACGCTGACGTTGCTGAAACAGAAATCGGAATGGATCGGGTCGAAATTGCGGGCGGACCTCCGGATCATTTATAGACAAAATGTAATCGTACTCGGCGCAGGGACTATCGGCATGGCAGTACATTCCATTCTGAAAGGATTTGGCTGCACCATTCATCTCATGGCAAGAACTTCCCCGGATGCCGACCTGCACAGTCGTGAAGAGTTACTGCACGAACTACCTTCTGCTGATCTGATTATCAACACATTGCCTGGAACTGCCACGCATTTTGCCGATGCGGAGTTTTTCTCAAAAATGAAACCGGAAAGTGTTTACGCAAGTGTGGGACGAGGCAGTACTACGGATGAAAATGCATTGATCGAGGCATTAAATGCGAAAAAAATAGAAGGTGCCGTACTGGATGTGACCGAGGTGGAGCCACTGCCGGCAACCAGCCCACTCTGGAAAATGGACAATGTGATTTTAACACAACATACGGGCGGCGGACATCGGAATGAACATGTCGGTAAAGTCGATTTATTCCTGAATAATGTGTTTGCACTCGATAATGGGGGAAATATTGCAAATGAAGTGAACCTCCGTAAAGGATATTAATCATGACCAAATTGCAACAAGTGATCACGGAAACGGAATTGGCGGAAGCCGTAAAAGAAAAATATCTTTTAAAATTCGGCAGCGAAAATCCGGAAGAAATACGGGTTTTCAGGTCCCCGGGCCGCATTAACTTGATCGGCGAACATACGGATTACAATAATGGGTTTGTATTGCCAGCCAGTGTGGATAAAGCGGTCTATTTTGTAATCTCGCCGCGTGCAGACGATCGGGTTATATTATACGCATCTGATCTGGATGAAACGTACTCATTTTCACTCTCCGACCTGTCCAAACCAGAGCAATCCTGGCCGCATTACCAGATTGGTATCGTTGAACAAATTCATAAAAAGGGATTGAAAATAGGTGGTTTTCAGGCTGCTTTCGGGGGAAATGTGCCAGTTGGTGCCGGTTTGTCTTCCTCAGCGGCATTGGAATGCTGTTTACTTTTTGCGTTGAATGAGCTTTTCGAGTTGAAGCTGGATCGTCTGACCATTGTTAAGATGGCCCAAAAAGCGGAGAACGAATACGTAGGTGTTCAATGCGGCATTATGGACCAATTTGCATCTGCATTTGGCAAAAATGAATCGGTTATCCGTCTTGACTGCCGCTCATTGGAATACGAATATTTTCCGTTCCCGATGGATGATTATTTGATCGTTTTGTGTGACACGATGGTGAAACATTCCCTCGCCAGTTCGGAGTACAACACGCGTCGGCTGGAATGCGAAAAAGGAACCCAGATTTTACAGAAATACGATTCTTCTATTCTCAGCCTCCGCGACACTAATCCCGAATTTGTGGAATTGCATCGGGAAGAACTTGGGGATGTGGTATATCGCCGCTGCAAATTCATTACCGAAGAAATTCGTCGCGTTCAGGATGCCTGTAATTTGCTCATCGATGGTGATTTACCTGCGTTTGGTAACAAAATGTATGAAACGCACCAGGGTTTGCAGCATGAATATGAAGTAAGCTGCCCCGAACTGGACTTTCTCGTGCAACAAACCATTCGCAATGAAGCCGTTTTAGGGTCAAGAATGATGGGTGGTGGATTTGGTGGCTGCACAATTAATCTGGTTAAAAAAGAAGCCGTTCCCTCGTTTGAAATCGAAATGAAAAAGGCGTATCTCGACCAATATCAGATCGATCTACCCTGCTATAAAGTGAAAATAACCGACGGAACTGAGGAAATCCGGATTGTTGGATGACTTTTAGTAATGCAGCTGCAAACTTTAAACTTTCATTATGAAAAAACTTCCTTTTTTACTCACTGCGCTGATCGGTTTCGGCCTTTTTGGATGCTCTCAAAAATCGAATGACGAAAAAATGACAAGTACCATTTCAAAAGAATCCTTCGGAGAACTTCCCGACGGACAGAAAGCAGACCTTTATACATTGACCAATGGGAATGGTATGACGGTAAATATCACCAACTACGGTGGAATTATTACCAAGTTGACCGCTCCCGATAAAAACGGTGAGTTTGCCGATGTAGTATTAGGTTTTGATTCGCTTCCCCCCTACCTCGGCGGCCATCCGTTTTTCGGAGCTTTAGTGGGAAGGTATGGTAACCGGATTGCAAAAGGGAAATTTACGCTGGAAGGTAAAGACTATACATTGGCGATAAATAACGGCCCAAATGCATTGCACGGGGGTAAAAAAGGCTTCGATAAGGTGATCTGGAAAGCTACTGAGATCAATAAGGATTCGGTAGTGGGCCTGGAACTGGAATATACCAGCAAAGACATGGAAGAAGGCTATCCGGGAAACCTGAGTGTGAAAATTACTTACACGCTGGATAATGATAACGCATTGACAATCAACTATACGGCTTCAACTGATAAAACCACAGTAATTAACCTGACCAACCATTCTTATTTCAATCTGACCGGTCTGAAAAGAGACATTCTGGATCATGAAGTTTCGATTGTTTCAGATAGTATAGTGCCTGTTGATACCACCTTGATCCCGACCGGGAAATTGCGTGCCGTCGAAGGAACGCCATTTGATTTCAGAAAACCGACAAAAGTGTCGGCGGGTATCAACAAAACGGAAGATGAGCAGATTAAAAACGGCGGTGGCTACGACCATTGCTGGGTCATTAAAAGAACAGAACCGGGATTAATGTTATTCGCGACAGTTAAAGATCCTGAAAGCGGGCGGTTTATGGAAGTATTTACGACTGAGCCAGCCGTTCAGTTTTACACGGGTAACTTTCTCGACGGAAGTTTGAAAGGCAAAGGAGCTACATTTTCAAAACGCTTCGGTTTGTGCATGGAAACGGAACACTACCCCGATTCACCCAACCAGCCGCAGTTCCCCACTACGCAACTAAAACCCGGAGAAACGTATTCGACAACCACGAAATATCGGTTTTCGGCGAAGTAAAAGCTAATAAAGACAGTTATTGAATTGGGACAAGATAATCAGAGCTTCTGATAGCACTGGTTATCTTGTCCCTTTTATATTTCTTTTTGTTAGTTTTGGCAAATCACACTGTATTACCTGGATGCTAAAAATTCCCGAATATTTTGGAATGATATTTTATTTTTATTCCAATGAACATTTGCCGATTCACATACATGTTTCATACGCGGAATGCGAAAGTGTATTTGAAATTTGTTTCGAGAACGGAGAATTGCAGAGATCCGGATCCGGAAGTAGCTGAAAGAGAACCACTTGCAAGCCAGCAGTTAAAAGAAGCTGATAAAGTCATTTCACATTTTGCATAAGATATTGTGAATCGCTGGACAGATTTCTTTGTTCTCAAGAAGAAAGTGAAAGTGTTAAAATTACAAAACGACTATGAATCTGGTCATTAGCGTAATGGACGCGATATATTTATCGGATTACAAGGTGATGGTGCGTTTCTCGGATAACTCGCAGCAGACTATCGATTTCAAGGATTTTTTAGAAGGAAATCCTCATCCGCAGTATAATAAGTATCGCAACCTCGATCATTTTCAAAAATTCAAGATAGAGAACGGCAATCTTGTTTGGGGACAGAACTGGGACCTTATTTTTCCGATAGAACAATTGCACGCCGGGAAAATTGCTTTTTGAATTTCGGCATCCCACTCTTAAATCATAAACTCCCAAAATGCTTACTAAAACAGTTAAAATCAGCAATGTTACCAATCTGTCAGATGCGCGCTATTGTGCTGGCATGGGTGTAGAAATGCTTGGTTTTTCCATTGACGAAGATTCACCGAATTACATTTCTCCCAAGAAATTCGAAGATATATGCTCCTGGCTTGCCGGTGTGACTCTTGTGGCCGAAACGAACCAGACAAATCCTGAGACCATTTTAGAAACGTTGACCAACTATCCGGTCCATGCGATACAGGTGGAGCAACCCGGGCTCCTGAATTATCTCCGCAGCGAACTCAACCTTCCATTAATTCTTAGAATAAGTGTCGATTTGTACGAGGCTGAAGAATTAAGCTCGATCCTGAGCAGGTACGAATCCGATGTTACGTACTTTTTGCTGGAAAGCGACTCAAATGCAGATTTGTCCGAATCCTGGATACGTGTGCTCGGCAATCTCGTGGCCGAATATCCGGTACTGATCGGATTTGGGCTTGACAATGAGTTCACAGTAAGTGCATTAACCGAACTCCTGCCAAATGTCGGCATCGCATTGCGGGGCAGCGAAGAAATCCGCCCCGGATACAAGGATTTTGGCAGTATGATGGACATTCTGGAAGCATTAGAAGAGCAATAATCCCCGATTCTGATCCCGATTTTCCACTTTCCTTAAAAATATCCGCTTAACACGTCGTTTTACCGATAGTAATTTTCCGGTTTTCAGTATCTTGCATTACCTACTACCTTTGATTACAAATAAACGTTAAACGAATCATGGAAAAGAAATTGCACCGCATACCCGACCAGGCAGTTTTTGGAGGAGTGGCTTCCGGAATAGCTCAATATCTGCAAATAGACGTCGTGATTGTGCGCGTCCTGTTTGTCGTGATGTTGTTTCTCCCAATCCCCCCAAGCTTCGGATGGACAGGAATTTTATACATTATCCTATGGGCAGTGTTGCCTACCGGACCTGCCGGTGATATCTACACAACCCCCACCGATCCGCTCGCAAAACCAACCGGGCCATTTTCGGGGGAGCCTTTCTTTGATAAAAAACGCTCAGATCAAACCGTGATGATACTCGGGGGAGTATTAGTCGTTTTTGGCGCCATTATGCTGCTCGACGATCTTCCGATCTGGTATGAGTTTAAAAAATATTTCTGGCCCATCGTTTTCATCGCTATCGGAGCGTTTCTGATTCTCAGACAAAGAGATAAGGATCACGAAAGCAATACTACCGTGTACCCTACAACACCTCCGCCGCCAGTCGATCCGGTGACACCGCCACAGCCGGAACCAGACCCACAGCCTTACACACCTTTTTCATCGCAACCAACCACTGCCACGCATTTCCCTGAAGATCCTGAAAACCGGAAACCGGATGAAGACGATGATCAGATCATTAAAGTAAACTAGTGCGGTATTCCTTTTCAGAACTCACTTAAAATAAAAATAGCCATGAACTTCAAAAACATTTTCTGGGGAGTAATCCTCATTATCATCGGATCCCTTTTTCTGATAGAAGAACTGACAGCATTCGATTTTGGCCGTTTCTTCTGGCCCATTATCCTCATTACCACGGGCGGTTTGTTGCTGCTTCGCAATTTCCTGAATACTGATACTTCCAACAGATCTAACATTTAACACAATGAAAAATTCACGCGGTATTGTCTGGGGCGGGTTGCTGATCATTTTCGGTGTCATCTGGCTTCTTCGCAGTCTGGGTCTGGTGTTTGTGCAGTGGGATGAAGTTCTTCCCTACTGGCCGGTACTGTTGATCCTCGCAGGTGTTCTTTTGCTCGCTGGCGCCACAACTCGCGTAGCCTCCGGAGGCGTCGTTGCGCTACTGATCACACTTGCTGTTTTTGGCGGCATTGTAAACCGCACGAACCGCGCCTTCGACAACAGAATGGGCGACTGGAACTTCGACTGGGATGATGACGACGATCACAATTTTGGCTTCCACAATTACCATAATGAAGACAATGGCGGTGATCATGATGAGAATAAGGACGAAGATTATGAAAAACAGCATTGGAGAAGGAATGATGGAAAGGCAATAAATGGCTCCTACAAGTATGATATGGAGGATTTTATACAAAAAGCCAATTTTCATCTGGAAGGCGGAGCAGGTTCCTTTACCTTAAATGGAAATACTCAAAAGCTCTTCGAAGCAAGTACCAAAAGCAACATCGTCGGATTTTTGTCAAACACATCCATCAACAAGCTGGATAATTCGGCTACGGTAAACCTGAAAATGGAAGAAGGGAACGTGAAAATCAAAAAAGGGGAGATTTCCAATCAGGCGAAAATTCAGTTAAATGAAAAACCGGTATGGAACATCGACCTGGGAATCGGTGCTGGAAAAGGTGATTTCGATTTCAGCAATTACAAAGTTGAAAAGCTGAAAGTAAGTACCGGAGTCGCCGATATGGATATTAAAATGGGCGACAAAATGGTTCTTTCCAATGTAGATATCGAAGCCGGAGTTGCTTCTGTCACTCTCGAAATTCCTAAATCTGTCGGTTGTGAAATGCATGTGGACGGCGCATTGAATGCGAAAAATTTCGATGACCTCGACAAAGTGAGTAACGGTGTGTATCACTCGCCAGGCTTTGACAGTGCCTCGAAAAAAATCATCATTCACTTCGAAGGCGGCCTGACCAGCATCAACATCAAACGGTACTAATTACCAAATTCAGCAAAGTGGGTTTTATCCCAAAACATAATCAAATGAATATCTTTGCAGCCTGCATCGATATTCATTTTTTTATGTTCAAAAAGTTCTTGACACTTCCTATTGCCGCATTGTTATTCCATTTTCAACTCATTGCACAAACTAAAAAAGGCATAGACGCCAGGAATCTTCCCGAGATTGAGACTAGGATGATCAAACAGGGATTGGTGAATGTTCAGGAAACAGATCCTGACATTCTGGTTGAATTAAAATATTCGACAACCGATAATTTCATCGGCAAAGACGTATACGGTGAACTCAACCGCGCCTATCTGCAACCCGAAATGGCGAAAAGATTGTCGAAAGCCAGTGAATACTTAAAAAAGCTGAAACCGGAATTCAAGTTGCTCGTTTATGACGCAGCAAGGCCCAATTCCGCACAATATGCATTGTGGGATGCATTGGACAACCTGAAAATTCCGGCTAAAAATAAAACCATGTACGTAGCCGATCCGAAAATCGGCTCCAACCACAACTTCGGTTGCGCGATCGATCTGACGATTGCTGATGGTAATGGAAAACCATTGGATATGGGTACAAAATTCGACTTTTTTGGCCCGCTTGCCTATCCGAGGTCCGAGCAGGAAATGCTAAAAAAAGGCAAGCTGACAATCCTACAAATCGAGAACCGTCAGTTGCTGAGAAAAGTAATGGTTCAGGCAGGATTTCGTGCGAATACGACCGAGTGGTGGCATTTCGACGGTATGTCTAAAAGTCAGGCGAAAGCCAGGTATGGTATGATCCGGTAACTTTACTCCTGTCTGACGGTACTTCCCCCGGATACTTTTTTATCTACCGCTGGTGCTCCCAGATAACGCACTTCACTGGCTCCATTCGCATCTACTACCAGCAATCGCGAGACTGAAACCCGGGCTTTACTCGCACCGGAAACATCCAGATCCGATTCTTCAACCGGCATATCAAATGCATGAAGCTGCGACGCGCCTGACACCTCACCATCCAGATACTTTCCGGAACCAAACAGATTCAGACGTGACGCTCCCGACAAATCGAACTTTAATTCCTGGGCAGATCCATTAAAATCACATTTCGACGCGCCGGATAACTCAAATTCCACTTCCGGCAAATTTTCGAAACCTTCGATTTTGGACATTACCGCACCGGAAAAATCGACCGATTCCAGATCGGGCATGGTGATGTCAATCTGCATGGTGCGCCGGTTTTTCCAGGAGTTTTCATAACGGACAACCAACTTGCGGTCCTGGACGAACACATTTAGATCATCCAGGTCATTCAGTTCACCGGTAGCCGAAACACCGAAAGCAGGCCCCGCTTTTACATTGACCCGATAGGCGCTACCCATCACCAGCTTGTCAAAGTTTTTTAAATCAAAGGTCCGCGTACTTTCACCGCGCGGTGGAATGTTATCTTCTGACTCAACATAAACACAAGCTTGTAACCCTGCAAAAATGACCAAAACGGTCAGAACTGAAAATAAGAATTGTTTCATGGCTAATAAATGATTTTGTTACTTTCTCCCATGACAACCGCCCTTAGATTTCCCCCTATCTAAAAAAATATTTTTCCTGCGTGGGGGTTAAGGTGCACCGGATTGTCCTATTCAAAATTAACATCCGTGTCAGCACCCGCACTTCTTTACCGGCAACCACTAATCAACGGAGATTTTCTATTTTTGACCAAAAATCAAAAAGAGAGATTGGTACCTTCGGATCCGGATATTGTTCACGCAATCAGGAGAGGCGATGAAAAAGCCTTCGAGCAAACTTTCCGTTTGTATTATCCGCGCTTGTGCAACTATGCATGTTCGCTATTAAAAGATGAAGAAGAATCCGAAGAAGTCGTTCAAACTGTTTTTTTGACGATCTGGGAAAAACGGGCGGATCTTGAAATTACCTTATCCCTCAAATCGTATCTCTACCGGGCAGTTCACAATCATTGTCTGAACCGTTTCAAGCACGCATCTGTGCGCGAAGTTCACCGTGAACATACCCTCCACTTTACCTCTGAATCTTACGAATCGGTTACCGAAACCATTCATGCAAATGAATTGGAAGAACGCATTGAAAAAGCTGTCAGATCATTGCCGGAACAATGTCAGAAAGCATTCAGATTGAGCCGGTTTGAAGAATTAAAGTACCAGGAAATTGCCGATCAGCTTGGAATTTCAATCAAAACCGTTGAGAATCAGATAGGTAAAGCATTAAAACTTTTACGCATTGAACTCGCCGATTACCTTCCCGGCATGATCTGGCCCATTTACTTTTTTGTTGAACGGCTAATCGGATCGTTACCATGAACACTCATGACAACATATCGGAGGAGCTGCTAGCCCGTTACCTGGCCGATAATGCCTCAGAAAAAGAGATTGCTACCGTGCTGTCATGGCTCGCCGAATCACCTTTGCATGAAAAGGAATTTGCTGCCTATAAATTGATTTGGGAACATTCGGGTGCGATCGGCAAAAGCTTTCGCGTGGATACAGATATGGCCTGGGGTAAGATGAAATCGAAAATGGACAAGAGTTCAGCGAAAATTTCATTGCCTGGGCCAGAGGTGAAACAGATTCCTTTTGGCAAAAAAGCGTGGCCGGTACCAATGTGGGCTGCCGCTGCGGTGACGTTACTGCTCGTCGCATTTAGCTGGTATTTCCTCAATTCAGGCCGTTTTCCAGAGCCTTTGCTGGTTGCCACTTCAAACAATACCGTTGAAAAAATTCTTCCCGACGGCACGAAGGTATTTTTAAACTATAACTCGTCCATTTCCTATCCCGAAGAGTTTAATGGCGATTTGAGGACTGTTTCTTTAAAAGGAGAAGCATTTTTCGATGTAAAACCCGATGCAGAACACCCGTTTATAATCGATGCAGATGGAACTGAAATCAAGGTTTTGGGAACGTCATTTAATGTAAAAGCCTACAAAGAAAGTCCCGTGCGGGTGGATGTGTCGACAGGAAAAGTGCAGGTAAGCAAAGCCAGTCACAAAGTTCAGCTCACCAAAGGCGAAGGCGCCGAAGTTCTGGCGGACTCGATCCGAAGCCTCAAAGCTGATGTCAATATTATGGGATACCGCACTCAGATATATGACTTCAATGCAGCTAATTTAACAGAGGTAATTAACTCAATCCGTGACGGTTATCATGTGGATGTACGATTGTCCAATGAGCAGATCGCACAATGCAGACTGACCATCCGGTTTGAAAAAGAACCACTGGATGCGACACTTTCGGTCATTGCCGAAACGCTGAACCTGGATTTAAAAAAGGAAGGAAAAGTATATTGGCTCGACGGAAATGGCTGTCAATAAATATCTGCTTCTCGCACTCTTCTTCGCTATTTCAATCGGTTTTGTGAAATCACAGGATCTTTTGGAAAAACGGATTTCCATTAAAATTTCCAGTCAACCGCTCGATGAAACTTTGAAAAAGCTCGGAGATGCCGGGAATTTCAGTTTTTCATACAGTCCGGATATTATTGATATTAAATCCAAAGTTTCCATTCAGGCTGACAATCAAAGCATTCGCGAAATACTGACTGAACTTTTTAAAGGCAAAGTTACCTTCCGGGCGAAGCGAAAATACATTATCCTCCAAAAGGCAGACATCCCGGAGCCGGATGAAAATTTTGATCTGAATGGCTACATTATCGACAACAAAACCGGCCGAAAGCTCGCAAATGCAAGTATTTACGAAACTGCTACCCTGGCATCCACCGTCAGCAACCAGTTTGGCTATTACAAAATACGTTTGCCGGTCGTCCCGGGAGCGTTGCGGCTGGAAGTTCGTAAAGAGGATTACATCGGAAAAAGCATTTCCGTCTCAAATCGTAAGGATACTTTCCTGCACATTAGACTGAATCCAGACACGTTGCAGCTTCTTTCCAACAAACTAACCCCGAGAGAACAAAGTATAACCGATTCACTGCACCGGAAAGTGGTCGTGCCGAAAATCCAGCTGGTTTCACATGTTGAAATGCCTGAGGAGACTTTGCCGGATACACAGCCAGCGGCGCGGGATTATGCGCGTTTAAAACAAACCTATCAGAAAGTACAAAATAATCTGATCAGCGCATTTGCCAGCGCCAAACAAGCCATCCACACCCGGAATATTTCAGATACATTACATCGTCACTACCAGGCGTCTATCCTTCCTTTTTTCGGGACCAATCACGAGTTGAGCGGAAACGTGATCAATACGTACTCACTTAACCTGATTGCCGGATATTCACTGGGAGTCAGCACATTGGAAGTTGGCGGGATACTGAATGTCGTTCGCGGGAACGTCAATGGTTTTCAGCTGGCGGGCGTAAGTAATATTGTTGGAAACAACGTCACCGGATTTCAGTACGCGAATGTCCTCAACATCACATTAGGTAATTTTCAGGGATTCCAGGGGAGTAACCTGATCAACTATACCGGCCGGAATTTCTCTGGTTTTCAGGTTGCGGGAGTGGGTAATGTGGTTGTTGGTAATTTGGATGGCTACCAGCTTTCGGCGGGATATAACTATGCAAATACGGTTCGCAGCGGCCATCAGATCGGGTTTATCAATTACGCCGATTCTTCCGCAACGGTGCCATTTGGGCTTTTCAGTTATGTATACCAAAATGGTTATCGCCGCTTCGAATTTTCCACCGACGAGTTCAATTATTTCAATACCGCATTCAAAACGGGAGTGAGCCGGTTTTACAATATATTTTCATTGGGCTTTAATGGAATGTCCGCAGAAAAGCCGCTTGGGACAATAGGTTATGGCTTTGGTACAGCCCAAAATCTGGGAAAAGGGTGGATGGTTAATGCAGATCTGACTGGAAATGTGGTTCTTTTTAAAGATCAGGAAATCGACGAGATTAATGCAGGTCTATTCAAATTTTCAGCGAGTATTGAAAAGAAATTAGGCCGAAAACTTGCTCTTTTCGCCGGACCATCCATTAACCTTCTCACTGGAAATGAATCAGGTCGCATTCGGAATGGCGAAACCAATGGCATTAAACCTTTCTGGCTCGGTCGCAAACGTGATCAGTCAAAAACAGGATACAGCTGGGTCGGCTTTCAGGCCGGGATACGTTTTTGTAATTAAAACCCGATCCTTTTACTATTATTCCTCGTGTTCCCGCTATTCACAAAATCCGCCAGTTCTTTCAATTCTTTCTCAAATCCACCCGAAAGTATTGGAAAACGGCACCACGATCTCGGATCAAGATTATGATCATCCAAATGGAAAGATGGTGCATAACGCTCCCTTTTCCATTGATTCCGGCTCCACAGTTTAAAAAACCGCTCAGTCCAGCCTAATATTTGTTCCGGCGCATAAATTGCTTTGTAACGGACATGTAAATTCCTGTAAGATTCCAGCGGCGACTTTTTATCCCGGATCGCCAGATTTTCAAGGTCATTTAAAAATTCATAAGGCATTAAATCGGCTTCATCAGTCTGAGTTTGTGCCAGCGGCCGCAGCTCGGCAGTAGGCTGTAAACTGTTCACTTTTTTCAACCCTTCGATCCTGATATGTTTGCCTTTCACCTCGCAACCGGCCGTTTCCAGCCAGCGAAGCCACTGACGCAGATAATGCTTATCGATGCCAGCGAGCGGGCTGATGCTCCCAGCGGTATCGCCATCCATCGTTGCATAGCCTACCGCAGCTTCCGAGCGATTGGAAGTTGCAAGCAGCAAATGATTTGAAATATTAGTCAGTAACCAAACCCCCGGGGCACGTACTCTCGCCTGGATATTCTGTAAAGCTATATCATCCGTTTCCCAGCTCAATTTCCGACCTATCTGCTCTTCAATCAGCCCTTTATACGTTTCAACCAACCCATTGATATTCACATTATAAAACGTAGATCCAATCGATTCCGCCAGCGACTGGGCCGATTCCAATGTATCGGACGAGCTATTTTCGGTGCCCTGATAAATGTTGTGGATCAATGCTTTTGCGAGATCTTCTTCCGTCTCCGCAGACTGGATTTCCTTGATATACGAAAGCTTTTCTTTCAAACGCGCCATTCCAATGCTTTCGTCAGCCAGGCGGATCATCAGCCCGCATAATGCAGTACAAGCACAGGAATCCGCCCCTCCGGAAAGCGAAATGGTAAATCCATTAGACCGGCTTTTTCTCAAATAATCAAACAAAGCCAGACATACCGCCCGCGCAAATTCTTCCTCTTTTAATGCACCCCCCTTTTCAAAAGGTTCGATATCAGGAACCTGCGGAAACACTGGCTCCACTTCCGGGAAATCAAAACGTGCCGGGATCCGCCATGTCCGTTCTTTCGGAGGCACAGCAATTTTGCTTTGAACCTGACTCAAACGGGTTGTTTCCGTATCAATAACCGCCGTCGTGATCAGGTAATCTTCATAACTGAACCGATCACTCGACGCAAGCAGCTCCCCGTTGGAAGCGATCATGGCGTCACCGTCATAAACCGCCCGCCCGGCTTCATTGCCCAATAAATTGGTATAGATGTAACTGCACGAAAATGCCCTGGAAGCATCTACAACCAGCTTTTCACGTGTCATGAACTTGTTAAATGCAAAATGGCTGGCGCTGGGATTCAAAATAATGTCAACCCCGCGGTCGTAGTGACGACGCGCCGGCCGGTTGGAAACCCAGCCATCCTCACAAATCTCGAATCCGATTTTAACCCCATGAGAGCCACCGAGTATCGGGCCGCTCGCAATATCGAAAATGATGTCCCCGATCGGATAAAACATTTGGTTCACCTCAATACTTTCCACCACGCCCGGCTGCCAGGGACGAAACCAGCGGGCTTCGTAATGAATGCCATTATTGGCGAGATTTTGTTTACAGAAAAAACCGACAATCTGCTTATTCGAAATCAGGCAGGCCGCATTATACAAGCTGGCATTATGCCGTACCGGAAGCCCCACCGCCACGATGATGCCATCGGTTTCGCGCACAATTTCGAGCAGGCATTTTTGTGCTTGCTCCACCATATCCGGGGCGAAAAAATAGTCTTCGCATCCGTAGCCGGAAATACACAATTCGGGCAGACATAGCAAACTTACCTGCTGCTTTTTCGCCTCTTCAATGGCTTGAATAATGTTTCTGGTATTAGCCTCCCACGCCATCGGCGTCTGATTTACTACTCCGGAAGCTACTTTGATTAAAGGCATGAAAATGGCTTGTTAATGAATATATCGGCCTTCCTTAAAATGATGTGCCGGCAACTTAATAAAAATTTGCCTTTTCAAACAGGCAAAGTTTTTCCCTATTTTTGCTAACATAAAAATAACCAACCGATTCCTTTTGCAGTTCCCCTCTTTTATCGCCCGACGCATCCGTCACAATGAGGCAGGTTCCTTTTCCGCTACCGTGTCGAGAATAGGCATCGCGAGTATCGCCATCGGTATTGCGGTGGGGATTATTTCGTTTGCGGTACTGCTCGGGTTTAAGCAGACGATCCAGCAAAAAATCTTTTTGTTTGGGGCACATATCAATGTTGCGGCCTTTTCTCAGGGAAATACCTACGAAGAAGGTGCATTACCCCTCAAAAATCCGGTTTCGGATATCTTACCCGCCATTCCGGAAATAAAGCGCTGGCAAACAGTCGCACACAAATCCGGCATTTTGAAAACACCGGACGAGATCAAAGGTGTTGTTTTAAAAGGTGTAGGCAAAGATTACGACTGGGATACGTTCAAAAAAAGCCTCGTCGCTGGCAGGCTTATCGGCCACACAGACTCCACTTCTATCAAATACGGATATTCTTCTGAGGTTTTAATCAGCCAGAAAATTGCCTCGCTACTCCGTCTAAAAATTGGGGAAGATGTGATTATGTATTCCCTGCAAAATCCGCCCAGGCCACGAAAACTGACGATAATGGGGATCTACGATACGCAAATGGAGGAATTCGATAACAACCTGATTATCGGAGATTTGGCATTGATTCAGCGTTTAAATGGCTGGGGGCCCGATTCGGTAGGTACGTACGAAATTTATCTGAACGATTTCACAAAACTGGACGATGTTGCCAATCACTTGCGCCGAACCCTTCCTCCGGGCATTTACCTGCAAAAAGTAACGAGCGTCTTCCCCCAGATTTTCGACTGGCTCATTTTGTTAGACCGTAATACCGCTGTTTTTCTTACCCTCATACTCTTTGTTGCCTGCTTTAATATGATCTCCATATTGCTGGTCATGATCATGGAAAGAACACCGCTGATCGGGCTTTTAAAGACATTAGGAAGTCCGAACAGACAAATCCGGATGGTTTTTTTCAGAGTCGGGCTGCATATGGTACGCCAGGGACTTGTGATTGGAAATGTCTCGGGATTATTGCTTTGCTGGCTGCAATACAAGTTCAAACTCATTGAACTCAACCCGGTCAATTATTACATGGACACCGTGCCCATTGTTTTCGACTGGCCGATTTTCGTCATGGTAAACATCGTGACCGTGCTCATTTCGGGATTAATCTTGTTGATTCCCACACTCATTATCACCAAAATACAGCCGATAAAAGCATTGCTTTTCAAAAAGTAATGTAATCAGGAAATAAGCTTGCTGAGCAACCGAAAGTCCGTTGTGAAATCCGTTACTTTCAGGAACTTGATTTGATCAAATGCAGCCGCCCGCGGATTTAAAATCACATTCCGCTCCAAAGGAATTATCGCCGAGGGAACGGTGAATGCGATCACATCCGGATCGTTCAATACTTGTTCCCCAATGAACTGCGAATACGAAATATCGTCCGCCCAGGATTTTTTCAGAAGCTTTTCGTCGGTATTAAAAACAAGCGACGCAGTATCAGGAATTTCAATATGCATCAATGCAATCCGCTGCATATTTTCCTTATGCTCGGCGTGAACAAATTTTTCGAGCAATGCGAGAGAGATATGCTCGCTGGCATAAATACAAGCCAGTCCGACCGGATTCCATCTGCCACCAAAAAGCTTCGCGCCCGCGCCCGTCCGATCATCGATATACTGCTTTGCGGCGAGCCTGTAAACGATCATATGTAAACTCCGTGCTCAATGCGCCCGAGCTCATTGCAAATCAGTTTCACTCCCCAAAAAGATTTCAAGGTAGAAAAATCGTGCATTTCGCCCAGTACTTCACGTGGCTTTCGAAGCCATTCTTCCAAAGCTTTGGGAGTTGCAAAAACAGAAAGCCCCAGCTCAGCCATGTTTTCGAGCTGATAGAGGTGCTCGGCAAAAAGCCCCTCAAATGGCTTGTTATCTTTAAGGTAGCGCTGCAACGTACGATCGCTGATATGCAGGATATCAGCCCATTCAAGCTGGGTAAATAAAAGTTTTTGGGATAATGCCTGAAACTGATCAATGGGAAACAGATCGATCGTTTTGCGGGCCATGTACAAGACTTCCGGCTCGGCGGCAATCCGCATCGGCGTATTTGTTTCGGGCATCTGATAGTGTATGCTCTTCATAAAATCCGTATTTTGTCCCCCTAAGATACGACTTTTTTCGTGTTTACCAAGCTACTTTCCTCAACGCATCCGCCGCCCGCAAAAGTGTATCATCGTGTTTGGCAAAACAAAATCGCAAAGTCTTAAAATCGGTAGGCCGGTCGTAAAAGGAGGAAACAGGAATGGACGCCACGCCAGCTTCAATGGTCATCCGTTCGGCGAGGGAAAGGTCCTTTTCGTCAGACAAATTCGCGTAGGAAACATTCTGAAAAAAGCTGCCCTCCGTAGGTTTTATTCCAAAACCAATGTCATTGATCGCATCCAGAAAAATATCCCGCTTCCGCTCATAAAATGCAGATAAAGTCAGGTAATGCGCAGGTTCTGAGAGATATTCGGCTACTGCAAACTGAAACGGCGTCACCACGCTGAATACCAGAAACTGATGGATCTTGCGAAATTCAGCAGTCAATTCCTTTGGGGCCAGACAGTAGCCCAGTTTCCAGCCCGTCGTATGAAATGTTTTCCCAAATGAGCCGCAAAGAAAAGTGCGTGCAGCCAGCGAAGGAATGGAGGCTGTCGAAATATGCTCTCGCCCATCGAACACAATGTGCTCATACACTTCATCGCTGATCACAGTAAGATCGTATTCTTCCGCAAGTGTCGCCAGTTGCTTCAAATCGGACGATTTCCAAACATTTCCAGTCGGGTTATGCGGCGTATTCACGATAATAGCCCTCGTTTTTGGGCTGATCTTCGATTTTACATTTTCCCAATCAATCTCTTCATACTGCGGATCCAGCGTTACAAAAACCGGCACACCTCCATTCAGCTCAATGGCCGGAACGTAACTATCATACGCCGGCTCGAAAACAATGACCTCGTCCCCAGGATGCACCACCGTACTGATCGCCACATACAATGCCTCGGTAGCGCCGCTGGTTATTGTGATTTCCGATTCGGGATGATATTCATACGAGGTTGCGGTGCACACTTTTTGCGAAATCGCTTCCCGCAGTGCCATTACACCGGCCATCGGCGCATACTGATTTTTGCCAGCGCGGATGTATTTGTCGACCAACCCCTGCAATTCCGGGGAACAGTCAAATTCGGGGAATCCTTGTGCAAGATTGATCGCTTTGTGCTCTTCTGCGAGCCGGGACATTCTGGTAAAAATGGTCGTACCTACTTTAGGAAGTTTCGATTGCATCCGCGACTTATGAGAAAAAGAACCTGTTTTACATAAAAAAACCCGCATCAATGCCGGTTTGTCAAATATAAGCAATGACAGTCAGCAGATGCGGGTTTAGGATGGAAATCCCTATTTCCCCGATTTCCGGATATATACTTCTTTCAGAACAGACTTCACGTCCGGTGTATGGTCGAAATTCTCGTCCACGAATGCATACGCGATTCTTCTATCCTGCCCGATCACAAACAAAGATGGTGTAAAAACCTCCTCCGAAATGCCCGCAATGCGGTCCCAGATCGGTGACGTTTCAGAATAAACCCCGTACGATCGCGCCACATTATAATTTTTATCATGATAAATAGGCAGCTCTGTTTCCAGTTTCCGGCCAATCCGCTCGATTTCCTTTTGCGACTCATTGGTCAAAATCAGCAGCTGCCCGCCCAGCGCTTCCACCTGTGGCGCCAATTTTTCGATCATCGCCAGATGTTTGGGCGCGTAACTTCCCCAGCAATTACAATAGAAACTCAAAACAAGCGGCTTGAAATGGATCAGATCTATTACAGACCTGGAATCCCCCGATTGTGAAAACCCATTAATGGATGTCACCGGAAAACCGTCATCATTTCGCAGGTAAAACAAGGGCGCTAAATCGCCCGTTTTGAGAATTTCAACCGATTCATCTGTCACTTTCTGTTTCAGATTAAGCGTCGAAATGTTACCCGATTCATCTTCAATTTCGTAATACATGATTTGTCAGGGACTAATGCTCGAATTGTGTTTCTTTTCCAAAGCTAGCATTAATCTATCTACTCTACAAGATTAATAGACTTTATTTATCAAAATTATTTTTTAGTAACAAAATGGCTGTCGCAGCTTATAATTATCAAACTAAATTTTAAATGTCTCATGCACCCCGTTCTGAGAATCCTGTTTATACTGATTTTCGCATTTTTCTCACAGGCTATTTCTGCTCAAAATATCGAATGGAAGAAAATATATCCGGGTGTTTGGAAAGGAATTGCCGGCAAACCGGAAGCGTATGATCTGTTGAAAGCCGCAGATGTGCGCGCATCTTCCATCTTGCAGAAAATGGATAAGGCCGATTTCCCATTAAACAAAAACGACATTCATTTTCAACTCAATTCGGGAAAAAGTTACCTGCGCATTCCGCTTGAAAAGAACGAGCAGCTTTTTGGTTTTGGCTTAAATTTTCAGACCGTTCACCAGCGCGGGAAAATCATGCAGCTCCATGCCGATCATTATGGCAAGTCGGATAATGGCCGTACGCATGCGCCGGTGCCATTCTACATTTCCTCGCTCGGCTACGGTGTTTTCGTCAATTCAGCCCGGTATATCGATGTTTATGCCGGTTCGGGCGTACGAAAAGACAGCAAAAATCCACCAAAGATCATGGACCGGAACACCGACAAAGATTGGAGTGCCCACCCTTATTCGGATGCCGTCGAAATGCTGATTCCCGCCGAAGGTGTGGAAATATATGTTTTTGCCGGACCGAAGCCTGTCAACGTCATCGAGCGTTTCAATTTGCTGAGCGGTGGCGGATGTTTGCCTCCGCGCTGGGGACTTGGATTCACCCAGCGTGTCCACCGGCTTTACACCGACGAGCAGGTGAAAAAGGAAGCAAAAGCATTTGAAGAAAAAGGGTTTCCGCTGGATTTCATCGGATTGGAGCCGGGCTGGCAAAGCAAATCCTATCCCTGCACATTTGAATGGGACAAAGGCCGCTTTCCCGATCCTGCCCGGTTTGTAAAAGAAATGGATGCAATGGGAGTCAAAATAAATCTGTGGACCAATCCATATGTATCTCCCGACGCGTCCATTTACACAGCGATCCTACCCTATACCGGCTCCCATACCGTATGGAACGGCATTGTCCCCGATCTTTCGATGCCCCAGGCGGGTAAAATCCTTTTTAGCCAATGGGAAAAAGAACATGTGAAAATCGGTGTCAGCGGTTATAAAATTGATGAAGTCGACGGGTACGACTCCTACGTGTGGCCCGACGTGGCGACATTCCCATCCGGCCATGCTTCCGAGCAGATCCGCCAGACTTATGGATTATTGGTCCAAAAACAAAGCTTTGAAATGTTCCGGAAAAATAATTCCCGGACTTATGGATTAGTCCGGGCGTCTAATGCAGGCGGATCTTCCTTTCCATATGTGATCTATAATGACAATTACAGCCACGAGGATTTCATAACAGCATTAATAAACAGTGGCTACGCGGGTGTATTATGGACGCCGGAAGTACGAGCTTCCAAAACGGCCGAAGAATGGCTGAGACGCTTTCAAACCGTTTGTTTTTCACCTATGGCGATGATCAATGCGTGGTCGAGCGGTATGCAGCCGTGGACATTCCCGGAAGTTGCGCCGCAGATCAAAGCAGTCGCTGAGTTACGGATGCAAATGATGCCTTACTGGTACTCGGAATTTGCAAAATACCATTACAAAGGAACCCCTCCATTCCGCGGAATGAGCCTGGAAGAAGGTTTTGCATCCGATTTCAAAAAAGAAAAAACAGCGACGAACCTGGAAGAAAACCCGTACGAAGAAGCCATTACAAAAGAAGTAAAAGATCAATATATGGCCGGCGAGTTTTTGCTCGTGGCACCCTTATTTACCGGCCAGACAACCCGGAAAGTGATCTTGCCAAAAGGCAAATGGTTCGATTTCTACACAGGCAAGTTTGTCGGCGATGGCCAGGTCATTACCATTACCCCTGGTCTGGACCGCATTCCGGTTTATGTAAAAGACGGAGGAATCATCCCCATGATGCCGACCCGGCTGCATGCACCGAAACCGGGCGAAAAAGTGGATCTGGAAATCCGGCATTATGGCGAGAAAAACGGAAGTTATGCATTGTATGATGACGACGGCGTAACATTTGACTACGAAAAAGGGATTTTTTCCTGGCGGGAGATCAAAGTCGAAAAGCAGAAAAACGGGACTTTTAAAGGAAGTATTTCAAAAGAAGAAGCCGGGAAACCGAATACAGTCGGAAAGGTAACCTGGCGGTATATGACAAATTAAAACAGGCCGGTTGAGCAACGCCCCGTCAATTGGAAGACCTATCTTATTTGTTACTTAAATCTCCAGTGCCTGTTTTCCAACCGAAGATTCTCTCTTGATCAGTGACGTTTTTACAGAACGGGTTTCAAACACGTCGGTTTTTTGCGGATGCTCGATCAGCCGGATCAGTAACTCTACCGCCTGCTGACCCATGTCCAATGCAGGCTGCACGACCGCGGTCAGCGGCGGGTTGAGCAACTCGGCGACGCTGATATTTGTAAATCCTACGATCCCGATTTCTTCGGGAATCCTAATATTTCTTCTATTTAAAACAGATAAACAACCCGTTGTCAACCGGTCACTTGCCGTGAAAATCGCATCGGGCGGCTCAGACATATTCAGCAACTCCTCCACGGCCGCCTCGTTTTCCGCCACCATTTTTCCACCATATAAACAGTATTTGACATAATCTTCATCAAACGGAAGCCCGAAATCTTCCAAAGCTTTTTTATATCCTGCCAGTCGCTCGCTCGTAATGGACAAATAAATGGGGCTGGTGAGGTGCGCAATGCGTTTTTTTCCGGTGCTTATCAAATGGGCGGTAGCCTCGTAGCTGCCTGCGAAATTATCGGCAACCACTTTATGGGTTTCTATTTCTTTCGGTACACGGTCGAGAAACACAATGGGCAGCCCCTTTTCCATTAACTCCTGAAAATGGTCCAGATTGGTTGTCAAGCTGCCTAATGAGACCAGTAAACCGTCTACTTTTCTGGAAACGAGATAATTAGTATTTGCTACCTCCCGTTCATACGAATCGTGACTTTGAAATATAACTACATGATAACCAAGATTGTAAGCAATGGACTCAATCCCATTAATGAGCTGAGAGAAAAAATGATTTGCAATCTCAGGAATGATCACGCCGATGGATTTGCTTTTGCTATCCTTCAAACTTAATGCGATCGGATTGGGCCGGTAGTTCATCCGCTCGGCATATTCCATCACCAACCTCTTCGTTTCGGGATTGATCTCGTAGCTGTTTCTCAATGCCCGCGACACGGTGGATGTCGAGAGATTCAATGCTTTGGCAATATCCTTTATCGTAATTGCTTCCAAGGAAAAATTGGTTTATTCCAACTTATGATTCGAGAATAATTTCTGATTGTCCGAACTATTCGGTCCTGCGGCTGGCTTCGGGGAGACTATTTCTTACAATATCAGAAAGAAAACTCGTTCTTTTCGTCTACTGACAACGTTCCCGAGAACGATTGCACAAATAAAGACAATTTGATATTTGATATTTCTAATTATTCAGTCTAAACTAGGTTGTGTGTTGGCTCTTTCAGAAACGACGCTAAATATTAACATCACCCCGAAAAAGACAAATCAGAATCCCATATGAATTTACCCAACGTATGCGATATGAAAGAAAAAAATGCGGTTGCGCCATTAAAATGACTAAATAGTAAGCTTAACTAAACCCCAACTACATGCAGATCCGATTTGAGAGCAGCCCCGGCGAGGTTTCCCGGATGAATACCGAACTATTGCGCGAGAATTTTTTGATTCAGGAGATTTTTCAAAACGACCAGGTCCATTTTGTCTACACACATTACGACCGCATGATGATCGGCGGCGCAGTTCCCGTAAACCAGGTCCTGAAACTGGAAACTTATGGTCCGCTTAAATCGGAATATCTGCTGGAAAGACGCGAGATCGGGATCATCAATATTGGCGGCGAGGGGCTTATCGAAGCGGATGGCGAATCGTACCAGATGAACAGGTTAAGCTGTTTTTATGCGGGAAAGGAAACCAAAGAAGTAACGCTGGCCAGTGCCGACCCAGGTAACCCCGCAGTATTTTATATGCTTTCGGCACCGGCACATCAGAAGTACCCGACGCGGTTATTCACCAAAGAAGATGCGTCGCCGGTTACAGTAGGAAGTGCGGAAACATCCAACCACCGCACCATTTACAAATACATTCACATGCAGGGCATTCAGAGTTCACAGCTTGTAATGGGACTGACGGTTTTGCAAGTTGGCAGCGTATGGAACACCATGCCAGCCCACGTGCACGACCGCCGTATGGAAGCCTACTGTTATTTCGATCTGCCGGAAGGTCAGCGGGTTTTACATATCATGGGCGAACCAACAGAAACCAGGCATCTCTGGGTTGCTGACAAACAAGCTGTTATATCACCGCCGTGGTCGTTGCATTCAGGCTCCGGCACTTCCAACTACTCCTTTATCTGGGGTATGGCCGGCGAAAATAAAGATTACACAGACATGGACGCAGTGGCAATCACTGACCTTAAATAGTAGCATTGTAATGAAGGATTTGACAGAGAAGCAATTTATCTCCGACGCAGAAATTCCGTGGGAAGACCTGGGAGGTGGGCTAAAACGCAAGATCATGGGCTACGATGCAAACCTCATGATGGTCAAAGTGGCGTTTGAGGCGGGCGGAATCGGCGTGCTCCACAGCCATTACCATACGCAAATGAGCTATGTCGAAAGCGGTGTTTTTGAAATAACCATTGGAGAAAAAAAGGTGGTATTACAAAAAGGAGATGCTTACCATATTCCGCCAAACGTAGTTCACGGTGCATTATGCATGGAAGCTGGAACGCTCGTCGATATTTTCAATCCGATGCGTGAAGATTTTGTGAAATAGGTTTTACTAAATATTAAATGATCTGAAATGGGGCGTCTTTTCCGCGAGAATCTTCGTCAGCTACGAAGCCAGCCCTCGCTCGTAGTCCCCGACGATTCCGTTTTCCAGCTACCCGAAAAGGTACTGCAGTTTGGTACGGGCGCATTTTTGCGCGGTCTCGCCGATTATTTTATCGATAAGGCAAATCGTCAGGGTGTTTTTAATGGACGGATTGTGGTTGTAAAATCCACCGACGATGGCGATCTGAAAGCGTTTGACCAGCAGGATAACCTGTATACCATTTGTACAAGGGGCATTGATAATGGTGAAGTAAAAGAAGAAAACATCATCTCCTCGGCGATAAGCCGTGTTTTATATGCAAAAACACAATGGTCTCTCGTGCTCGATCTTGCCAAAAATCCGTCCGTGAGCATCGTCATTTCCAATACAACTGAGATCGGTATCAGACTTGTCCAGGATGATATTTATCAATGGCCTCCCGTTTCCTTTCCCGGAAAACTGCTTGCGTTTTTATATGCCCGTTACGTCGCATTTGGCGGTAACGCCGACTACGGCGTGGTTATTATCCCAACCGAACTGATCACCGATAACGGCAAAAAACTGGAATCGATCGTGCTGGAACTGGCACATCGGAACGGGCTCGAAGCTGCATTTATCGATTGGATCGAACAGTCTAATTTTTTCTGTAACTCACTGGTCGACCGCATTGTTCCGGGCAAACCCGAGCTGGCCATGCAGAAGGAATATGAAGATGAGCTCGGTTACCGCGATGAGCTGCTGATCACCACCGAACCTTACCATTTGTGGGCAATTGAGGGCGATGAAAAGATCCGTCAGAAATTACCATTTTTTGGGATTGATGAAGGTTTGGTCATCGAGCCGGACATTGAGCTGTATCGCGAGCTAAAACTCCGGCTTTTGAATGGCGCGCATACCCTGGGTTGCGGGCTGGCACATTTATGCGGCTTCAAAACGGTTGCCGAAGCAATGGAAGATGTGAGTTTCGCAACCTATCTCAGCAATTTAATGGAGTCGGAAATCGGGCCTGCCATTCCCTATCCGGTCGAGGAAGATGTTGCGCTGAATTTCACAAAAAAAGTGCTAGAAAGATTTCGTAACCCGTATATCAGGCACAAATGGCTCAACATTTCCCAGAATTATTCCGCCAAAATCCTGTCACGGGTAATCCCTGTTTTCCTGAATTATGAAAAAAAGCGAGAAGCATTGCCCGACCACATGGTTTTTGGTCTGGCCGTATATATTTTTTACATGAAGGCAGTAAAGAAAGACGGAGATAATTACTATGGTCTCGCGAATGGAGCTCACTACCTGATCCAGGATCAGAAAGCAGCTTACTTTCATCAGAAATGGCAGATAACCTCGCTGAATGACATGGTTCGGACTATTTTGAAAGAACAATCGATCTGGGGAAAGGATTTTCCTAAAAACGAGGCATTGGTATCCTCACTGGCTTTTCATCTGCATGCGGTCAAACAAATCGGTGCAATGGCAGCACTCAAAGTATTTCTCGAAAAAGGCGAATATGCCTGACCAGTAAGCCCGGCGCGTTTAAAGCTTTATTTGGTGTATAAAAACATTCCATTCACGTATTTGAAATGATGAAAAAACTATTGTTCATCGCATTGCTGCTAGCCGGAAATTGCTGCGCATTTGCTCAGGAAGATGAAAAATCGGTGGCGACTGCGGTGGAAAAACTTCGTGTTGCCCTGATGGATGCCAATGAAGCTGAATTGAGCAAACTGACTTCTCCATTACTCACTTACGGACATTCAAATGGCCTTTTAGAAAACAAAAAAGCGTTTATCGAAGCCCTCGTGAGTGGGACTGCCAACTTTGAAAAGATTGAACTTTCGGAGCAAACGATCTCCATTTCCGGTGACGTGGCATTGGTGCGCCACAAGCTTTCAGGCGAAACGCACAACAAAGGAAAAGATCCCGCGCCGATCAATATCCGTGTACTGCTGGTCTGGCAAAAAACGAAAGGACAATGGCTCCTGCTTGCACGGCAGGCATTTAAGATCCCCTGAAAAAATGGCTATTTCTCGTCATAAACTTTCAACGGTCCTTTGAAAAAGCCATTGATGTGTTTCCCCGTATCCTCAACGCAATCGAACGTAATGCGGTAATCCGTCTTCTCTTTTTTTACAGTGACCGTCCCCGCGATCATGACATGGGCAACCTGGTTTCGTAACACGAAATTGGCGTTAAATACCGCATACGAATAGACAAAACTTCCCGACTCAAACGGCCCGTTCGAGAAGTCAAAGGTATATTCACCTTCCGCCAGCTCACCGATTCCGGCGGTAAAAAGACGAAAGAAAATAGCATGACCGGTACCGTAAACTGAATCAATTTTACCTGCCTTTTCGCGAATAACTACGTCGGGTGAAGAAAGAAATAGTTCCTGGTAACTGCCTTCATGCGGCGGATACCTCCCATAATCCAGCAACACTGCATTCGACAGGTCATAATCAGAGCCATCGTAGCTTATCGTACTTTTAGGCACAACTTCCTTATCGTCTTTACAACCAATCAGCAAGACAGACATCAGCAAAATCGCTGACAAATAGTTCGTAAAGACTTTCATGCGATCGATTGTTAGGTTAAAAAGGGAACGTAAAAATCCAAACACAAAAAACACCCGGGCTGTATGCGTATAACTCGTACAACCCTGGTGTTTTGGAAATATAATTTGTCTTACGTATCGCTCATTTAAAATCCAAATCGACGAGCGACAATCCTGCTATTCTTTCAAAATGTTTTCGATTTAATGTGGCAAGCTTGTAGCCATGGGCAATCGCAGTTGATCCGATTAAAATGTCAGGGATCTCAATAAGTTTACTCGCTGTTTTGAGTTGCTTAAATACTTGAATTGCGATAATATTTACCGCCTTGTCAAAAGGAAGTACTTCCACAGTATTAAAAAATGGCTCCCAAAAAATCTCTTTGTCTTCCTTACTGCCTATTAATTTTTCGTATTCAGTTAACACTGACACTGCAAAGACATTATATCTGGTGGTCAGATTATAAAAATATGATTTTGTTTTATCCTTCTTTCTGTAAAAGTCAATTAACACCGAAGAATCCAGACAGATTATTTCTTCCACCATGCATTCATCAGTTTCCTGTTATTTTTAAACTCATCTAACTGATCGTCAGTCATTACTGGCCCTGACAATAGAAATTTTTGAAACTGAGAAATTTGTTTTTCAGCCTTCTCTTTTATAAAACCTGTATTCAGATCTGATTTCAATTGTATGATTTTAGCCGCAGGCAACTGCCTGGCCAACTTTAATATTTGTTCATATTCAATGTGTACTGTCAATTCCATATTTTTAAAGAATTAAACCACCAATATAGCAAAACATTACAAGACACATAAAGTACAAATCTAATGCGTGGGCCGGTCCGGTGCCGGGGCGGATGCGTGGTATTCGTTCTGAATGATATCGGCGTAATTATCAAGAAGTTCGATTACTTTTTCGCGGGATTTGGAACGTACTACCAGACCAACATGATAAGGCTCCTCCATTCTCCACACAATTTCAGGGTCATTAAAAACCGACATATCCGGCCATTCCTGGCGGGTAAGTGAAATGATTATGCCTGAATAATCTTTACGTACCGGCGGGAGCTTGTAATTTTCACCTTTTGCCTCCGCCGTTTCCATTTTCGCCCATTCTTTCCAAAGGTTAATGCCTGAAGAAGCCTCGACCATTTCAGACAGATTCGCACCTCCTACCCGCGAGGAAGTCTCGAGAAAATAGTATTTCCCATCGTCATGGCAGCGGATCACCTCCGTATGCGACGCGCTGTGTCTTAACCCGAAAGCTTTAAGAAGATCTACGGCAAGCGTTTCCAATGCATGGTCTTCCGAAGAGTCAAATGGCACGGTCACCGACCTGAATATGCCCCCACCGTGCGCCACGTCAAACGGTGGCGCCAGGTACTTGCTGCTCCACGAGAAAATCACCCGCCCATTATAAGAAATCGAATCGACGTGGTAGACGTTTCCCGGCTTGTACTGCTCGATCAGATAAGCATGTCTTCTATCGCCCAGGCCGTGAATGGTTTCCCACAATTCCGTGGCATCATGCATTTTCTTGATCCCCGTGGCGGAAGCTTCCGACCGCGGTTTGATCATCCACGGGCCAGGATATTTTTCAATAAACTGATTAATCTGATCGTCATTGAACAAAGCTGAAAATCCCGGGACCAAAATCCCCGATTCGGCCGCCTTTGTACGCATAGCCAGCTTGTCACGGAAATAGCGTCCGGTCGTTTGTCCCATCCCCGGAATGCGGAAATATTCACGGATATGCGCGGCCTTTTCCACATCAAAATCGTCCAGCGCTACTACCCGGTCAATGGGCCTCGTGCGCATGACATACGCCAGACCATTGATGATTTCCTTCATGTTATAAGTTCCGTCCTCTCCCTCCTCTACATAAAAAATTTCATCGACCGATTCTCTGGCCCATGGTTTGTGTTCCAGCTTCTTGGCGGTGATCAGAAACACCTTGTTGCCCGCCTCTTTACAGGCTCTCAAAAAGTCGTTACCCTTGAAGTATGTAGAGATGCAAAGAAAAGTCAGAGTTCGCGCCATAAAAAAAGCGTTTGGTGGAAAGTAGCTAGGGTAAATCTAGCAAAAAGAAGCAATTACGCAAGTGAAGCATTAGACAAATAATGATACAATAACCTGATTCCGTAGGCTGTACCGGCGCGTCCGGGAGCGAATTCTGTGTCTCCAAATGCAGTTCCCGCGATGTCGAGATGCGCCCACGCAGAATGCCCGTCGGTGAAGACTTCCAGAAATTTCGCGGCGACGATGGCGCCCGCCAGAGGCTTTCCATGGTAGTTTTTCAGATCAGCGATATCCGATGAAATTTCTTCTTTGTATTCATCCCAAATTGGCAAACGCCATAGCCTCTCGCCCGTTTTTTCACCAGATTTCGATAATGCGTCTGCGAGCTGATCATTTGCCGTAAACAATCCCGCGGCTTCATAACCCAACGTCTGGATCACACTTCCCGTCAATGTTGCGAGGTCGATGATCACGTCCGGCTTAAACTCTTTCCCGGCATAACTCAATCCATCCGCCAGGATCAGCCTTCCTTCGGCGTCCGTATCGATCACTTCGATGGTTTTTCCGGAGTAAGATTGAATCACGTCGCCCGGTTTTGTGGAAGATCCGTCGACGCAATTTTCGGTGGATGGAATGACGCCGATCAACCGTACCGGCAGTTTCAATTGCGCAGCCAGTTCAATCGTCCCCAAAACCGCCGCAGCGCCGCCCATATCGCTTTTCATCAAATGCATATTGGCCGACGTTTTGATCGAAATCCCACCCGTATCGAAGGTTACCCCCTTTCCAACCAATGCGACCGTCTGCTGATACGATTCGGGCTGATAGTCCATCACGATCATCACCGGCGGAACATCGCTGCCTTTATTCACCGACAACAATGCATGCATTCCAAGTTCTTCCAGCTTTGCTTTATCCAAAATCTGAACACCGAAACCATTCACTTCTCCTGATTTCACCGCCCAATCGGCCAGTACCTGCGGCGTTTTATAATTTCCGGGCGCATTCATCAGATCCATGATCCGCATTTGCACCGATGCCGTTTTCTGGGCTTTTTCCAAACTGTTACCCAGGTTGAAATTCGCGTCCGTCAGAATGGAAAGTGTTCCATCCGAAAAGAAGGTACTCACAGGTTTTGGGTCGGTTTTGTATAACTGAATGTTGTAGCCGCCAAGCAAAATCCCATTGACCGCATGCTCGACCCATTCGGCGCTCCGGTTTTTGCTATCGAGAATAATCTGACCTGGCCAGCGGTCCTTTCGTTTAAAAAACAATGATCTGAAAATCCGGATGATCGCCGGCAGCTTCGGCTCTTTTCCCAGGCCCACCCATAATTCCCTGGAAGAAAACCACCATAACTCCCCTTTTTCTGCTTTGAACATCGTCTGATTTTCGGGCTCTGATCCTGACTCAAAAGATTTGATCAGTAATGTATCTTCGTTCGCGTCGAGTATTTGCCGGATTTGCATTGGTTTCAATTTTGGGGTAAATAAAAAAAGCAAAGACAAGTTAAGTCTTTGCTTTCAAATAAAAATAGATCTGATTTTAGTCCAGTCCGCCTTTTCTGGTCGCCTTTCTCTGCTCTGGCCACGCGCCTGGTTTCCCTGCTGCATTGAGTGGCAAAACGATTTTGTCACGCGATGTTTTCGCGGGGTCCTCACTGGCCTGATACGCCATGATCGCCGCCAGGATCGCATTGCTGCGCACGTCGTCAAAAACGATTTTATCGTATGTATCGCGGTTTGTGTGCCAGGTATAAGTTCCGTAAGACCAGTTTAAAGAACTTAATGAAAATGCGGGCGCGCCGGCTGCCACAAAAGAAGCAAAGTCAGAACCGCCACCGCCCGGAGATCCGGGAAAGTTCGTCACAATGGGTGATTTGATATCTTCCGGCACTTTCGATAACCAGCGACCGAGGTAATCATACGAATTCAAAAAACCCTGGCCCGCAAGACTTACCGTTCTTCCGGTACCATTGTCCTGATTGAAAAGCGCCTGAATGTTCTGAACTATCTCGGGATGATCTTCAACAAATGCCCTGGAACCATTCAAACCCTGCTCCTCGCTTCCCCAATGTCCCACCAGGATCGTTCTTTTGGGATTTGGATAAACCTTTTTCAGAATGCGCATTGCTTCCATCATCACGATCGTTCCGGTACCATTGTCCGTGGCGCCCGAGCCACCGTCCCACGAATCGAAATGCGCGGAAAGGATCACATATTCGTTTGGCTTTTCAGTACCCTTTATTTCTCCTATTGTATTGAATGTCTGGCTAATACCTGTTTCTTTCGCATCCGCCCGCACGCTGATCTTAGGTGTGTGCCCCGATTCCGCCAGACGATATAGCAACCCATAATCTTCCAGCGAAATATCAACAGTCGGAACTGTTTTGGTATAAGCTCCGAAAATTTTGTTAGCCCCAAAACCTTTTGACCAATAAGACATGACTACTCCTGCAGCACCAGCCTTTTCCAATGCAACTGGCAATGTGCGCGTGCCATAGCCGGTTTTTCTCAGCCGGTTCGTCCACGCTTCTGTTTGCTCGTCGCGCAATTTTTTCATTTTGTCAAAAGACTCTTTCGTCGCGAATTCCTGCCAGTTGTAATCCGGTCGGCCGGTAGGCTGGTTCATGCTGATCATCACAAACTTGCCTTTTACCGAGGGAAGCCATTTCTGGAATGCAACCGAATCCGCCACATCGGGAAGGATGATTACATCAGCCGTAACGGTTTTGCCACCTGTTCCCGGGCTCCACGCCAGCTGCATGCCTTCGAGCGATTTCACGCGCGGGGCAACCATATCGATGTGCGACACGCCGCGTTCCCAGCCGCGCCATTCACCCCACTTTTCGTTTTTTGCAGTAATATTCCAGCCTTTATATTTCGCCACAGCCCATTCGTGCGCCTGCATCATCTGCGGAGAACCTACCAGACGCGGCCCGATCACGTCCATTAATTCGTGTGCGAGCTTTTCCAATTGTGAATTTTCCGTTGCTTCTTTAACGATGTTTTCAACAACCGGATCTTTGGGTTGTGCAAAAACAGTATTTCCCCCGAGCAATAAAACGAGGATAGTGAATGAGAAAATGTTTTTCATGAAATTGTTAGTTGATCAATTATTGACAAAACTAATGTAGGAAAATGACGTGGGAAAGCGGATCGTAGCATTCTTGTTTTTTGCCAATTACTTTGTCGGCTTTCTGGCAGTTGCATTGTCGGTGGAAACTGTTTTTCAACTCGGCCTGCCGCGTAATTCTTTTGCCTACTACATTTTGTTATTTTCAGCCACCGTCTTTTACTACACATTCGCTTATTCCGTGCCTGAAACGCAGCTCGTTTCCGACAATCCGCGAACCGAATGGTACCGGCAGCACGCGCGGTTTATCCGGAAAAGTCAGCTTGTATTTCTCGGGATCTGTGCATTGAGTGGATGCTGGATCCTGCAAAAAAACTTTGCCCGGATCGTTGAACTGCCTTTTTACTATTGGCTCCTGCTCATTCTCATTCCACTGGCGGCCCTTCTTTACTATGGACTTACCCCGGAATCTTTTTTTAGAATAAACCTCCGGCGCACCGGCTGGTGGAAAGCATTCGTGATTGGTTTTGTATGGGCGGGATGTGTGAACCTGTTCCCGATCACAATGCTCCGGATCGAGCACGATATCAGCATTCAGGAGCCTGCATTAATGCTTTGGTTATTTATGAAAAACTGGATGTTTTGTACCGTCAATGCGATTATGTTCGACATCAAGGATTACGAAGACGACGCGAACATCGAACTGAAAACCTTTGCAGTACGGTTTGGACTTACCCATACTATTTTTCGCATTCTCGTTCCTTTGCTTCTCACCGGTCTCACGGCCTTTTTGATTTTCGCATTTAACCGTGGTTTCAGTCTTCCAACGATCTTGCTGAATCTCGTTCCATTCATCTGCCTGCTGATCGTCGCATTTCAGCTGCAGCGGCCCCGGAAAATCCTTTATTACCTGATTGTAATCGACGGGCTTTTGCTTGTAAAAGCCGCTAGCGGGATTGTGGGAAGCTTTTTTAACTAATACTACCCGATTGCAGTGCGGCTTCTTCCAAAAATAAACCGTTCGTTAAACACCACAATGGAAAGCAGGATCAGCGAATAGGCTGTGATCTGGATCGCATTGATCGGTTCGTGGAAATAGGTAAGTGCGATGATGAAATTCATTAATGGATTGATATACAGCAAAATACCCATTGTCGAAGAGGTGACTCTCTGCAATGCATAGAGATTCATAAAAAGCGGAATGATCGTAAAAAGTACCGCGATCAGGAAAATCATTGCGTAAAAGGAAAATTCAACCGGAATTGCGGCGCTGTATTTTGGGTAAAACGGTAACAGTATCAATGCGGAAAATAGGATCTGAACGGTCAGTATCAGAAATTTATCGAAACCGAAATTCTTCCGCTGACTCACGAGGTATAATGCGTAAGAAGCCGCAACAATGAGACTATATGCAATATCCGCGAGGTTATTGAACGACAATAAAAGACAACTCAGCACACTCATTAAAACCGCCGTCCACTGCCATTTGCTCAGCTTTTCACTCAAAACAAAATACGCGATAACGGTCGTCATGATCGGGCAGACCAGGTATGCGAACGAAGCTGCTTTTACACTGATGTGGTTCATTACATAAATAAAGAAAAACCAGTTTGCCGTCAGTAAAATCCCCCCACTCAATGTGAGTAATGCAACTCTTGTCCTCTGACTTGCCGGCATTGCCCTGAACGTCCTGATATTTTCCTTCAAGACCTTCGTTCTCGCAAATAAGCTGATCACCAGCATAATAACCGCGCATAGAAACACACGATAGAATAAGATATCGAGTGACGGATACGCTTTTAGTGGTTTTAATGCAAGGCTAAAAAATCCCCAGATAACGAATGATACAAATGCGGCCAGATAGTATTTTGAAAATTTCATCGCGGTAAGACTTTGTCTTCAAAATTAAGTTTTTATCCACTCACAATCTTTTAGTTATTGGTAAAATCCATGTCTTGCAATCCTTTATACCATTCGTTATAAAACCATTTGGTATAGTGCCAGGTTTCGACAAAAAGAATGGAGATCGCGGAACCTTAGGGTTGCGAAATATCTTCCCTATTCAGATACACATAAAAACGATATGACTTTTTCAGACATCAGGCTGGTGGCGACCGATATGGATGGTACGCTTTTGAACTCAGAACACGAAGTACACGAATCATTTTACCCGGTGTTCAGGAAGCTGAAAGATCAGGGGATCGTGTTCGTCGCGGCCAGTGGACGTCAGTATTTTAATCTGCTCAAAACGCTCGACAAAGTAAAAGACGAAGTAGTTTTCGCAGCCGAGAATGGCAGTTATGTCGTCTTTCAGGATCAGGAAATACATATTCAGGCCATCGATACCGAAATCGTCAGAGATCTGATCCGCGTATCCGCCGATATTCCCGACACGTATCCCATTATTTGCGGTAAGAAAAAAGCGTATGTGGAAGATGATGCCCCCGAGTTTATTGACCATCTCAAACTTTATTTTGAAAAATATGAAATTGTGGACGACCTTCTCAAAGTAGAAGACGATCAGTTCCTGAAATTCACGTTATGTGATCTTGCAGGCTCTGAAAACAATAGTTACCCGCATTACAAAAGGTTTGAGGAAACGCTTAAAGTGAAAGTTTCCGGCCCGATCTGGCTCGACATTTCACATAAAAAGGCAAATAAAGGGACGGCAATGGAGGTGATCCAGAAGAAATTCAATGTGACCTTCGACCAGACGATGGCTTTTGGTGATTACCTGAATGATCTCGAAATGCTGGAAAAGGCGCATTACTCCTATGCGATGGCCAATGCGCACCCGGACGTCAAAAAAATAGCCCGTTTCATCGCTAAAAGCAACGATGAAAACGGGGTAGTAGAAATCCTTTCGGAGATAACCGGGTAATTTATTCGGTATATTTTTTGAAAATGGACGTTGCCGTGTGGCCGCCAAATCCAAAGGTATTATTGAGCGCGTAATTGACCGTTTGCTTCACAGAATCGCCCAGGATGATATTCATCCCTTCCGGTACATGTTCATCCAGGTTTTCCGTGTTGATCGTTCCCGGAATGATATCATTTTTCACAACGAGTGTGCAGATGATACTCTCGATTGCACCGGCTGCGCCCAGCAAATGTCCCGTCATGGACTTGGTCGCGCTGACAGCAACCTGGTGATCACCGAACACGGTTTTTATACCATTCAGCTCGCTCATATCTCCCAGCCCGGTTGAAGTCGCGTGCGCATTCACGTAATCGATTTTGTCCGGGGCAATACCTGCTTCTTTCAGAGCTTTACGCATTCCCAACGCAGCCCCCATCCCATCTGGCGGGGTTCCCGTAAGGTGGTATGCATCCGCAGCCATACCGCCGCCTACAATCTCGGCATATATTTTAGCGCCCCGGCTCAATGCATAATCAAGGTCTTCCAGGATCAATGCTGCCGCTCCTTCACCCATTACAAAACCATCACGGTCTTTATCAAATGGCCGTGACGCTTTTCCGGGTTCGTCGTTTCTTTTCGAAAGTGCCTGTGCAGCATTAAATCCGCCAAGTGCGGAGTAGATAATGGACGCTTCAGAGCCTCCGGCGATCATCAGTTTCGCCTTATCCATCCTGATCGTGTCGAATGCACTTATTACGGCGGTATTCGACGAAGCGCAGGCTGAAACCGTACAGTAATTCGGACCGTGCAGCTTGTGGCGGATCGAGATAACCCCGGCAGCAATGTCGACGATCATTTTCGGGATGAAAAACGGGTTGAAACGGGGCGTACCGTCCGAAGCGTGGAATTCCAGAAGCTGGTCTTCAAATGTACCCATACCTCCATTTCCCGTCGCCCAGATCACACCCATATCGTGACGGTCGGTTACGTCAATCTTGGTGAAATCCAGACCTGCATCCTTTATAGCCGTATCCGACGCGGCAATGGCGTACTGGGTATGCAGATCATATTTTTTCAGCTCTTTTTTTTCAATATAGTCTTCCGGATTGAAGTTTTTAACCTCGCAACCGAACTGCGTTTTAAATTTTGAAACATCCTTTTTCGTAATGGGAGCAGCACCGCTTTTACCATTTACAATATTCTCCCAGAATTCATCAACCGAATTACCGAGGGGAGAAATAACTCCCAGACCTGTAACAACTACTCTTTTCATAAAATTTGTGAAAATTGATTCCTAAGACGTCAGGAGTCATTAGTCAAACTCCTGAGTCACTGCTTCTTTGAACATGGCGTAAACCAGTTTCTGGACACGCGGCCCAACTAATAGGATCACTGGAATGACGATCAAATAAGCCATACTCCAAGATTTCAGCCAAATCACCAAAAAATTGGGAACAAATCCAATATTTATAGAAATCAAAGTAAAGGAAATTATGCCCGTTGTGATAACTCCCATAATCATGGCAAATGCTATTTTCTGTTTCATCTAAGAGTTCGTATAAATTAGCTCTTTGCGACAGGATTCATGGCAAGCAACGCATCCGATGGTGAACTCAGGAACAGCTGAAAAAGTTGTGCCGTACCACCAACGTGGATCTCGTAAATGTTATTTTCAAACGCTTCCAAAAATTCATCAGCGACCTGGCTGGCCGGAATGCCGTTTTTACCGCCAATTCCTTCCGAAAAATCAGTATTGACCAACGGAGGCATTAATTCAAACACTTTCACATTTGTTTCCTTAGCCAACGTCAGACGGAGCGACTGGGTGTACGAATGCAGCGCTGCTTTGCTGGCCGCATAGGTAGGTATAACGTGGTTCGGCACAAATGCAGCAATGCTCGAAACGGTCACAATAGAAGCTTCATCCTGATTTTTTAACAGAGGGATCAGCTTCTGGTTGAGGCGGATCACCGATAAATAGTTGGTAAGTATTTCGTCCTCAGCATTTTCCCCGGCATTGTCTACGCTATCCAGATGATAGACAAAAGCTTTACCTGCATTATTAATTAGCAAATTCAGTTCAGGAAACTCTGTTTGAAGTTTCGTTACCAGCTTGTCAACGTCGTTTTGGTCCGTTACATCGGCAACGATCGGCGTTACATTTTTCAGTTGTGAAGCGGCATTTAAAAGTCTTTCCTCATTTCTGCCCGTGATGATCACGTGATTATTTTTTTCAGATAAAGCTTTGGCTAATGCAAAACCAATTCCGGCACTTCCGCCAGTGATCAATACCGTATTCTCAGTCGTTTTCATTTTCTTTTTTGTTTAATTAAATAGATAATATACCGATCGGTATATTTATGGGTAAAATTTTTTATTCTAAATCGTTAATCATTTTTTTCACTGATTTCATAATCGCGATCCGATAATTCTCGCTGCCCGTGACCTTGCCGATCATAATACCACCTTCGATCAGCGCCACGAGCGTAATGGCAATCTGCTCAGGATCAATATCACTCCGGAATTCATTGTTGCTAATTCCTTTTTTGATGGTTGTTGCAATGGAGCTTTTCCATGACATGATCGCCTGGGCGGCCTTTTTTCTGAGCTCTGGATGAGTGTCGTCTGCTTCGGTCGACGTGTTTAAAACCGGGCAACCTCCCACCGGGAACGATTCCCGCATCAATTCACCATAAATTTCGGAGTAGACCAGCAGCTTTTCTTTCGCAGAAGTTTGCTTGTCCATTTCCTTTTGCAAGGAGCCAAGCATGCATTTAAGGTTATGATCAAATGCAGCGAGCGCGACTTCGTCCTTGTTGGTAAAGTTTCCGTATATACTACCCTTTGTAAGCCCGGTCGCGTTGATCAGATCATTGATCGAAGTCCCTGCGTACCCTTTTACATTAAAAACGGGGGCCGCTTTTTCAACAATAAACTGCCTGGTTTTCTCTGCTTTGCTCATGATCTTAAATTAACGACACAAAAATATACCATACGGTATATTTTTGCAAACATAATACCCATTTTATTTCCAATTAAATAGTCAAATGCAAAAAGCGCCCCGAATCAAATCCAGACCGCTTTCCACATTCACACCTCACATCTCACATCTCACATTTCACTATTTCACTATTCCGCACTGACCCTCCAAATCGTACCCCCAGAATCATCATTCACCAGCATCGAGCCATCTTCCATTACGGTAATGCCCACAGGTCGTCCATATACCTTCTCTTCACTTTCGACAAAGCCTGTAAGAAAGTCTTCCGGTTTCCCTGCTGGTTTGCCATTTTTAAAGGGAACAAAAACCACTTTGTAGCCCGAGATCCTGGAACGGTTCCAGGATCCGTGCTGGCCTATGAATGCACCTTTCCGGTATTTGGCAGGAAATTGGGTTTTATCATAAAAAGCGAGCCCGAGAGATGCAGTGTGCGATCCAACCGGCACATCCGGAACGATCGTTTTGGAAACCAGATCTGGTCGTTCTCCTTTTCGGCGCGGATCTTCGTTTTTACCGAAATAAGCATACGGCCAGCCGTAAAATCCACCTTCCTTTACACTGGTAATGTAATCCGGAACAAGGTCGTCGCCCAGTTTGTCGCGCTCATTCACAGCTGTCCAAAGTTCACCGGATTCCGGCGCCCAGGCCATTCCAACCGGATTTCGCAAACCACTTGCAAAGACTTTTTCACCAGTCCCATCCGGATTTACCTGTAAAATATTGGCACGACGCTTTTCTTCGTCCATCCCGTGATCTGCTACATTACTGGCCGAGCCCACCGAAATGTAGATCTTACTGCCATCGGCATTAGCCAGCAAATTTCTCGTCCAGTGATTGTTATATCCTCCTGCAGGCAGGTCCACTATTTTTTCACCTTTTCCCGTGATTTTCGTATCGCCGGATTTATATGGAAAACGGTACAGACCATCAGTATTTGCGACATAAAAAAAGTTTTTCAAAACCAGCATTCCGAGCGGCTTATTCAGTTTTTCGATGAATATCTCGCGCAGCTCCGGCTTTCCGTCTTTATTCACATCCCGCAATAGCGTAATCCGGTCCGCACTCTTTTTTGTACTCGACTCGGCCACAAATACATCTCCATTGGGCGCGATGTAAGTCCAGCGCGGACTGTCGAACTTGTCTGCAAATTTCGTTACCGTAAAACCAGCGGGCGCGACGGGCATTTTTCCTTCCGGCCAGCCTGCTTCTTCCGGACGCTTTTCAGCCGATTCCGTGGCAAATGGCGCGGGCAGTGTAAGGCTGTCACTAACCGTCACTACCGAATCCGGGCTGCTTTTTGCGGCCTCTTCTTTTTCCTTCTCCTTACTGCCACAACCTGCGAGTGCGATCATTCCGGCAATTGCAAGAATAGCTAGGTTATTGTTTTGCATTGTTTTCAGTGTTGATTAAAAATAAAAAAGCAGACCGACGGTTTGGCCGCGGATCTGCTTTTTTGCAATAATAATAATGCCAGTATGTATGCGAGGCTGATTCCTTTAATGCGCTTTCCTTCTCAGATCAAAAGCTAACCGGGACCTCTACGATGGTTTTATCCCATCCCATGAACATTTTGGCGGAAGTATCAGACACCTTTTCAAACACGATCGAGAAGTTTTCGATTGCTGTTTCAGACGGTTTAACTGGTGCAGTGACGCGCAACACGTCATTGGCTTCTTTGTATTTGTAAGCACCCCAGTAATCCAGGTCTGAGCTAAGAATCACCGTCCATTCTTTTTCCCCCGGAATCGCGAATAATGAATAAGTACCGGCTTTCACTTTTTTGCCTCCAAATGTCGCATCCTGGTAAAACTTGATCTCAGCCGACTCATCCGCACCAACCCGCCATACTTTTCCATACGGTTCCAGCTTTCCAAAAGCCTGTCTTCCCTGCAGGTAAGGCCTGCTGTACGAAACTCTCGCCAATGCTTTTTCGCCGTCTTTACGATCGTGCGCAAAATGGTCGGGGAAATAGGCGATGTCGCGCGGGCTTTTATCCAGCGCCCGGAACTTCTGAGCCTGGGTGGCCAATGCTGCAAAAAGGAATAGTAGCGAAAGGAAAATGTTCTTTTTCATTGGTTATGTGGTTGTTTTTTCAATAATACGCTTTAAAGTGATACGAAAGCATTTATGTGATCAGTTTGCCGCTTAAAGCCGGGCGTGCGTCTTTTGTATTTCCAATAATGGCAAGACTTCTCTTGAACTCAACCTGCACATCATCGCCGGCGAATTTGCAATGAACCGTTTCATAATGAGCAGTTTCAATAAAACGCCAGGTCATTTCAAACGTATTGTCATCGGTCCAGGCTCCGTTGCAGGCGATTTTTGTTCTGGTCTCACCCGGTACCGGGGTTAATACCAGTTTCAATGGCATATTCGACAAGTCCGTCAGCCCGACTTTCCAGTTTCCCAGGCCATTTACGACCAGATGTTCTCCTTTATCATCGTTCAAACGAAAAAGGCACCAGCCTTTTGCAAACTCGAAAGAGATTTTACTGATCTTCTGATCATTCCCGGCAATTTTGAAACTCTTTCCATTCAATGTGGCCGCCAGCTCCGAAGATGGTTTGCCGGCCGTGAGCGGCAATGCCAGCGTGGTAAGTTTCTTTTGAAGCTGGGCCTGCACTTCTTTGTCGGAAGATATACCGCTGGTTTTTACAGACGCGAGTATATGGTTCCAGACATGATCGAGAATTTTCTGCATATCGCCGGTTTCGCTCGTGATAGCAACTACGACATCTTCTTTCGGCATCACAATGCAATACTGACCAAAAGCCCCATCGCCCCGGTACGCCCCGTTGCGGCACCGCCAGAACTGGTAGCAATATCCTTGCAACCAGTCATTTTCCTCCTGTTTTCGCGCACCACCTTTCGACTGAATGTGCGAGCGTGTCGCTTCTTCCACCCAGGCAGCGGGTAAAATCTGCTTTCCGCTCCATTCTCCTTTTTGCAGGTACAACTGACCGAATTTCGCGATATCCTCCGTTTTCAAACGCAGGCCCCATCCTCCGGTATTGATCCCGTTCGGGTCGGTTTCCCAGTCCATTCCCTCGATGGCCAGTGGTTCAAACAACCGCGGCGTCAGGTAGGCAAGCAATGTTTGCCCGGTCAGTTTTTGAATGATGGCAGACAACATGTAAGTAGCACCACTATTGTACACGAAAAAAGTACCAGGCTGATGCTCCACCGGCAATGCCAGAAACGATTTCACCCAATTTGGGTCTTTGCCGCCTCTCAACGAACCGGTAGAGTCTTTATCATGCCCGGTAGACATGGTCAGAAGATCTTTTACACGCATTGCCGCCAGGTTTTCACTCACCGTCGCCGGCTTGTCCTCGGGGAAAAAGGAAAGTACCTTATCATCCACCTTCAACTTACCCTCCGCCACAGCCAGTCCGATTGCGGTAGATGTAAAGCTTTTGCTTAACGAATAAAGCGTATGCCGGAGATCAGGCGCATAAGGTGCCCACCAACCCTCAGCAACCACTTTTCCCTGCCGGAGTACCATCAGACTATGTACATTAAGCTTGTCTGCCTCCACTGCGCTGGCAAAGTCCAGAATGCCTTTTGCGGACATTCCCTGCGATTCGGGCGAGGTGCGCGGCAGCTGTCCATAACTGAGGGACGAAGCCCAGACGGAAGCCGGAATGGCGCTGATCACACCCAGCTGTAGTGCACCAAATCCAAGTTGTTGTAAAAATTCCCTGCGGTTGTAAGACATGTTATGGGAGAAGTAAATGTTTGTAAATGGTATCTTTGCTCTCTTCTAAAAAAATCCGGTTAACGGGATAAAACTTTCTATGACTTTTGAATCACTCGGCTTATCCGAACCCTTGTTAAAAACCATTGCGGAACAAAATTATACTCAACCTTATCCGATTCAGCAGGAGGCAATTCCGGCTATTCTGAAAGGAAATGATGTTCTTGGAATCGCAAAAACAGGTTCGGGAAAGACAGCCAGTTTTGTCCTGCCGATTCTTGAGTTATTTCAAAATAAACCCGCAGCGCCAAACAGGCACATTACTGCATTAATATTAGTACCCACGAGAGAGCTGGCTGTGCAGGTTGGCGTGGTTTTCCAGACATTCGGGGAGAGGCTTCCGCGGAAGGTGAAGACGCTGGCTGTTTTTGGAGGTGTTTCCATTAATCCGCAAATGATTGGATTACAGGGTGTTGAAATCCTGGTTGCTACGCCGGGAAGGCTGCTTGATCTGCTTTCTTACAAAGCGCTGAGCCTTTCCGAGACCCGAATTTTAGTTTTGGATGAAGCAGATAAAATGCTGAATCTGGGCTTCGCGGACGAAATGAAGGATATCTTTTTCCTGTTGCCCAAAAAACGTCAGAGCATTTTGTTCTCCGCCACATTGGGCGACGAAATTGATCAGATCAATAAAACGCAGCTCAAAGATCCTATTCGCATTGAAATCGGGGAAGAAGAGGAAAACATAGATCAGATCAAACAGACCGCCTATTTCGTCGATCCTGACCGTCGCGGGCCTTTGTTGCGGTATTTGATCAAAACCCAGGAAATGCAGCAGGTTCTTGTATTTGTATCCGCGACGAGGACTGCGGATAATTTGGTTGAAAAACTAAATAAGAATGGCATTCAGGCGATGGCCATGCATAGTAAGAAAAGCCAGGGTGCCCGAACGGAGGCATTAAACAAATTCAAAGCCGGAAAGCTGACGGTATTAGTTGCTACCGACCTCGTAGCACGCGGAATTGACATCCAGTTTTTACCTTATGTGATCAATTTCGAGTTGCCGCGCTCACCCAAAGATTACGTCCACCGGATCGGCCGTACCGGTCGGGCGGAAGCTTCGGGCGAGGCGATTTCGCTGATCTGTCCGGAAGATGTGCATCATTTCAAGATCATCCAGAAAAAGATGGGCAAGAAAGTTGAAATGCTGGAATCCTACGATCTGGAATTGATGGGTTACTAGTTCTTTTCCTTTTTTGAAAGTTCTACTATATCCTTTTTACTCCCCGACCAGAATGCGATTTTCTGCCGGTTGAACGTGTAGGTTACTGCGACGGAATCGCCCCAGCTGATAATGGCAGGATAGGAATATTCATCTTCTTTTTTGCCAGTGGCTATATCCGTTTTATCTGTCCAGTTTTGTCCATTATCGTAAGACATGATCAGCGACAATGGTGATCGCGAACCCCAGTTCTCATCGTCCGGATTGTAGGCAAGTACCAATGTACCGTCTGCCAGTTTTGCGAGGTCAATGCCGCTGTTTGGATTGGGCAGGCTTGTCTTTTTAATGGTAGACCAGGTTTTACCAAAATCCTTCGAATCACTTCTTCCGATCACACCGCCGGTCGTTCTCACGAGCATATGAACGTTTCCGGGTGTTGATTCCCAAAGTGTAGGCTGAATGGCACCTTTCCCTTTGATTTCCAACGTATCAATCTTGAAGTACGGACTTGCCACCCAGGTTTTACCTTTGTCGGTACTTTTATCAACAAAAACTTCCCAGCGGTTCACTTCATTTGACGAGCCTGCAAGTAAATCTCCATTGGATAGTTCGATCATTTTATTTTTCACAGGCCCGCGTCCGCCTTTATCTCCTTTTACCAATTCATAAGGCTCCGACCAGGTCACGCCGTTGTCGGCCGAGGTCTTCACCCATGTTTCCCAGTGCGCGATTTCTTTGCCTACTTTGAAATACAAATAAACTTTTCCATCGGCATTATTCTGAAGTACCGGGTTCCAGTGTGCATCTTCACGGATTTTCGCAACTTCCTTCGGCGCACTCCAGTTCCCTGGCTTGCCTTTAGATACCCAGATTCCAACATCCGGATTTTTTTCTTCGGTACCACCAAACCACGCGATCAGAAACTGGCCATCCTTTAACCTCACGACCGTCGAGGCGTGGCATTGGGCAAATTCACGTTTATCTCCAAAAACAAATTCTTTCGTGCTGGCAACTGAGTCAATTACCTCTTTGTCAGAATCTTCCGCTTTTTTTTCGCCGCAGGAAAACAATAATGCAGAACTGAACAGCAGCATACCTGCGATCTGAATGGAGGTTTTTTTGAAAATAGTCATGATGTTAATAATGCAATGGTTTTGAATGTTACCCATTTAGAAATGAAACAGGCTATTTACTTCAACAATTTCTTCAGATCTTCCATAACCACCGCCGGGGCGTGTTCTTCGTACAATACGCGGTAAACGGAATTCGTTATCGGCATGTTGACGTGATGGATTTTATTCATTTCATGAATGCTTTTGGTTGCGTAAAAGCCTTCGGCGATCATTTTCATTTCAAGCTGCGCCGCTTTTACACTATACCCGCGGCCGATCATATTACCAAACAGCCGGTTTCTGCTGAATTGCGAATAGGATGTCACCAGCAAGTCCCCGAGATAGGCCGATGAGCTCATATTCCGTTCGCGCGGATCAAGCGAAGTTACAAAGCCGCCGATTTCCTGCATGGCATTTGAGACTAACACTGCCTGAAAATTGTCTCCATAGCCCAGCCCGTGCGTGATCCCGCAGGCCAGCGCAATGATGTTTTTCATGATCGCGGCATATTCCACACCATACAAATCGTCCAGCGGATTGGCGGCAACGTAGCGACAGGTCATTAAAGCGGCGAAATCCTCCGCGGCGGGACATTCCGTGGAGGCAATGGACAAATAGGATTGCTTTTCGAGTGCAACTTCCTCGGCGTGGCAAGGTCCGGCGATGACACAGGTATCTTCAATGGGAATGCCGAAATCCCTGGAAATCCAGTCGGTGATCAGGAGATTGAGATCGGGTAACATGCCTTTAATGGCGGAAACAATGCGTTTTCCCTGTAAGTGTTTGGGAGATAAATGCTGTAATGATTCGCGGACAAACGCGGCTGGAACCGCGAGGATCACATAATCGGCACCTTTTACCGCATCAACTGTCTTTTCGAAAACTTTCACCTTTCTTGGAGAAAGCACCACGTCGCTGAGGTAGCTGGGATTGTGGTTGAATTTGCGGATATGGTCAATGTCTTTCTGATTTCGGAGCCACCAGCGGATCTGTATATGATTTTGTTCACACAGGATCTTGATGAGCGCAGTCGCCCAGCTTCCGCCGCCGATTACAGCTATTTTGGTATTATTTAAAAAACTCATCCTGAAAAATATAAAGCCGTTATCTGGGTTCAAATAACGGCATACAAATCTCAATAATGCACGATTCATCGCTGAAAAGCTTGTTAAAATAAAAAATCCTTGCAGCAAAGCCGCAAGGATTTTCCTTTTTAACCTAAACTAAATCGAACTTATTACGCTTTTACAACGTACCGATTCGCGTTATCATTTCATTTTTTTTCGTCTTTTTTCACTTCTTCCTTCTTTTTCTCTACTAAGTCGCCGTTATTCAGGTTCTTAGATACTGCGATGTAGGGCCCAGAAATAATTCGATCCCCAGGTTTCAGCCCTGAAAGGATCTCGATATTCTCGAAATCGCTGATACCCGTTTTTACTTCTTTCATCTGCGCTTTTCCATTCACGTCGGTAAACACCACTTCCTTAATAATCTCTTCTTTCTTAGGTTTTTTGTCATCCTCATTCTCATTTTCGTTTTCTGCCGGAGGCCCGCCCGGCTCTCCTGCTTTCACAACCGGCTTGTTTGAACGGGTCGTCACTGCGGCAATGGGAACCGTAATAACGCCATTCTTCCGATCCGTAATGATTTCAACAGAAGCCGTCATACCCGGTTTGAATGGATACGATTTTTTGTTACGCGACACCATCAGGTCATTAAACGATTCATTCAATATCTTTACTTTCACTTCAAATTCGGTAACTGCATCCGCTGACGTACTCGCTGCCGCAGATGTCGATGTTGAACTTGCCAGGCCGGCTGCGGTATTAGCTATTTCCTTCACAATACCCTTAAACTTCCGCCCGGAGGAACTATACGCATCGACGTCGATTTCGGCAGTATCTCCCAGCGACACGCGCACAATATCGTTTTCATTGACATTCACCCGAACTTCCATATTGGCCAGGTTCGCGATACGCATCATTTCGGTCCCTGCCATTTGCGACGTCCCAACCACGCGTTCACCGGCTTCCACATTCAATAGCGAGATAATCCCGCTCACGGGTGCGAAAATGCTGGTTTTACGAAGGTTTTCCGCCGCATCTCTCATGCTGGCTTCTGCGCTTTTGATGTTGTAAAGTGCAGCGGATACGTTTGCTTTTGAAGATTCCACATCCTGCAATGCGACGCCATATGTGGATGAAAATTGTTCGAAATCAGCGGATGAAATAACCTTATCTGCGAAAAGCTTTTTATTCCGTTCGAAATTGGCTTTGGCTTGTACCAAACGGGCTTCCGACTGCGCTACCATCGCTTTGGTCTGTTCATAATTAGCCTTACTCGAATTCACCGCAGCCTGGGCACGTGCCATCAGCGATTCGTAGTTATCAGGCCGGATCTTAAGTAACAACTGACCTTTGTATACCGAATCTCCCTCGGCTACATTCAGGCTGATGATCTCACCGGATACGTCCGGGCTTAGCTTCACTTCCACCTCTGGCTGGACCTTTCCGGACGCTGTCACACGTTCGACAATGTCTGCCGTTTTTACGGTTGTATATTCAACTTCCGTGGTTTTTGGCTTTCCAATGTAACCTGCTTGCTTGGCCCCGAACAAACCCGCGACCAGAAGTACAACCAATCCCGCTGTGATCCACCAGATTCGTTTAGAAGATTTACGTGCCATATTTTTTGTTGATTACAATGAATTGTTATGTGTTTGCTTCGCACCAGAGGCACGGCTGAGGGTAATGTGAATGAGTATTAGAAATCAGAAAGCGGACGGTTCAGATAAAAATCGAGGATCTTGGTCCGGAAAACGTAATCGTATTTTGTTTGTACCAAATTCCCGTTTGCCTTGTCCAGGTTCGCTTTTGCTATGCTGTATTCTACGGAGTTGATCGCCCCAACGTCGAAACGCACCTGAGAAACCCGGAAAGTTTCCTGCAAGGCTCTCACCTGGTTTGCTGTCGCGGAATATCTTTTTGCGGCATTGGTCATGTCGATGTAAGCTTGTTCCACATTCTTGCGGATGGTCAGTTGAACTTGCTGCGCCTGATATTCATAGGTTTTTTGCTGCAGTTTAGCATTGGCCACATTATACTTTACCCTGAAATTGGTGAAGATCGGAATGGTAAGGTTTAAATTGATAGCCGAATTTCTGTTGAAGTTGAGCTGATCGAGATATCCAAATGTGCGCAGCGATCCGTTTGGCGTCGACACCTGTTGCACGATCGGTAATTGCTGGTCATTATAAACAATGTAATCGGTGGTAGAAATCACCTCGGTCATCGTATTTCCTGATCCATCAGACACAAACCGTTGTTTCGGAGCTGCACTTGAAAAAGCGGTGTAAATGCCTCCATTTAATGTTAATGTAGGTAAGCCTGCCCCTTTTGCCAGGTCCACATTGGTTTTCGCAGCTTCAATGCGGAAATTAGCTGCTTTCATCTGCGGCAGATTTGTTAGAGCCGTTTCATAGATTTCCTGAATGGTGGCATTGTAAGCTTGTAATGTCGGATCGGCTACTTCTATTCTAACAACATTGATCGGATCGCTGCCAGGCATATTCATGAATTGCTTCAGATTGAGCTTTGCAGTTTCAAGGTTATTTTCCGCATTTACGAGTGTTAGTTCATCATTGGCAAGCTGAGCTTTCAGATCGAGAAGCGCACTCTCGGCCGACGTGCCTGCTTCCACCAATTTGCCGGTCCGTTCTACTTGCAAATTCGAAGCTTCCACCTGTCTGCGGGCAACTTCGATCAGTTCCTGATTGGTGACTACCTGCAGATAGGATAATGCGACATTCAGCATAATATCATTTCGGGCAGCATCCAGGTCCTTCTGACTCGCTTTGTAATTCGCGTCGTTGAATTTGATATTGTTCTTAATCTGGAAACCATTGAAAAGGGTAACCTGGCCTCCCAGCTGATAATTATTCGAACTGATATTCTGCTGAACGAACTGGTTGGTAAACGGGTCAATATTTCTACCTGAACTGAATCCCTGGCCGGCACTAAAACTGATACTAGGCCAGCGCGCCCATTTGGACTGCGCATAGGTATTACCATTCGTTGCTACCGTAATTTCGGAAAGCTTTACCTGAGGGTTTGTTTCGAGGGCAATGCGGATGCAATCTTCAAGAGAATAAGTATTCGCAGGCTGATCAACGTTTCTTTGCGCAAATGCGGCACTGCTCGCCAGAATCGCACATAATGTAAGCGTCACAAGTGTGGAATTGCGTAACGATTTAAACATAAGATGTTCAGAGTTAGATGATCAATATTACTCTTTACCCTAAAAAACAACCATCCATTTTATACGGACGGTTGCATATCCATGTAAAAGGGTAATTGTTTTGAGAATAAAAAATCAGTGAAAAAATAAGTATCCAAGCCATATTCCTGCCACCACTCCGACAAAATCGGCGATTAATCCGGCCACGATCGCGTATCGGGTGTTCTTGATCCCCACGGAACCGAAGTAAAGCGCAACAATATATAAGGTAGTATCTGCCGATCCCTGAAAAATACATACCAGCCGGCCAATGAATGAATCCGGCCCGAATTCCTTCATCGCGTCGATCATCAATGCACGGGCGCCGCTTCCGCTGAGCGGTTTCATGAGGGCAACCGGCAACGCATCGGTGAAATCCGTGTTCATCCCGGTCAGGGAAAACAGAAATTTCAACCCATCGATCAGATAATCCATTGCCCCGCAGCTTCGGAATGCACTGATGGCCACTAACAATCCGACCAGATATGGGATTATCATGACCGTTGTTGAAAATCCAGCTTTCGCACCATCGATAAAGCTCTCGAACACATTTACCTTTTTATACATTGCGGTTCCGAGAAATCCTGCGATAACCGCCAGCAAAACCGAATTTCCGACGAAAATGGAGACCTTTTCAATCTGCGCCTGAGGTAGTCCCGCCAGGTACCAGAGTAGTAAAGCAAGTACCGTAGTAATACCGCCGAGCCATAACATAATGGTCCGGTTGAAAAGATTGATCCGCTGCCAGCTCGCCGTAATAATCATCGCTACCACCGTGGTAATGTAAGTTCCGACCACGCAAGGTATGAAAACGTCCGACGGGCTTTCGGCACCGAGTATGGCTCTTTGTGCAATAATGGATAATGGAATGATCTGCAGACCGGATGTATGCAGCACCAGAAACATGATCTGCGCATTGGATGCGGTATCTTTGCTCGGGTTCAGTTCCTGCAAACTTTGCATGGCGCGCAAACCGAATGGCGTGGCTGCATTGTCAAGACCAAGAAAATTGGCCGAAAAATTCATGATCATCTGCCCGTGTGCCGGATGGTCTTTTGGTACTTCGGGAAAAAGTTTGTTAAAGAATGGCCCGATGATTTTGGCCAGATTATTAATAATCCCTGCTTTTTCTCCCACATTCAGGATGCCCAGAAAGAAGGTCATCACGCCGGTTAACGGCAATGCAATATCCATCACCGCCACTTCAGCCATTTTCAGCATCCCCTCCGTAACTTCCTTAAATGTCTGCACATCCCCGGTCAGGATAAATTGCAGTGAAGCGACCAGGAAGGCGATTACAAAGAATCCGACGAAGATGTAGTTTAATGCCATAAGTACGAAATAGTGAAGGAGCGGGCTTAATTAATGATTTGTTTATAATGCAATGATTAAAATATTTTATTTCGTGCAAATAACAAAAGTATATTGCAAAGTAGAGATCACATTTAAAACCTAACTACTGTTTTCAATGAAGTACACCATTCTGTTTTTATTCCTCGTACTAGTGATTGCGTGCAACCGGCAGGAAAGTTCGGACCAATCAAATGCTGATCCTGATAAAGCGATTAACGATACGATCCCACTGACAAGAGATCAGGTCGAATCGGGGCCGGTGGCGGCATATAGTGAAAAGGTTGAAGATCCGTTGAACGACTGGAAATTTGCAGTGGAAGTGTATGAGACAAAAGCTACGTTCGATTTTTTAGTTAAAATGACATATAAGGCAATGGATGTGGAGGATACTTTAAAAATTCCAAACTTCGGCATCCTGCCAAAAGTAGAAATCCAGAAAGGCCCGAAAGAACAATCCTGCATTCTTGGTTTTTTGGATAAAACAGGTGAATTCAAAGAATATAAGCTTGTGGAAATCAAGAATAACCAGTTGAAGATCTCTACCTTAAAGTATTACGCAAGAACCAGGTATAAAGTGAAGAAATAATTTACAATGTGAATAAAAAGCAAAAGAGCCCGGAAATCGGGCTCTTTTGCTTCATTCTATACTTTAAATCAGGCCTTAAAAACCTCATCCATTTTTTCGCGGATCGTCAGCAATCTTTTTCTGTCGCCACCAGATACTTCCGCAGAAGCCCAGCCTGAATATCCGATTTTAGCTAATGCTTTATTTACTTCCGGCCAATTGTTGTCACCTTCCAAAAATTCGACATCAAAACCTTTCCAAAGACCCAGGTCATTCTGCTTCTTAATGCTGAATTCTTTTAAATGGAGCTTTAAAATACGTTTGTTTAATGCCTCGATCCAAGAAACCGGCCAGCTGTACCGCAGTACATTTCCGATGTCCAGATACCATCCCACCATAGGATGTTTGAAGTCATCGACGAACTTTGCCGCTTCCAACGGACTCAACAGAAACTGGTTCCAGACATTTTCGATCGCTATTTTCACGCCCGCTTTTTCAGCCACCGGAAGCAGCTTCCTGATCTCCGCTTGCGAGCGTTCATATGCTTCACTGTAAGTTACACTGGCATTTACAACTCCCGGTACTACCAGCACCGTGTTTCCGCCATATTCTTTTGTATCCCACAATGCCTTTTCGATCGACTTCGCGCACTCTTCCCGTTTCTTTGGATCGGGATCAGACAACGGCAGCTTCCAGTGCATTGAATTTACTGTTCCTGGGATCAGTAACCCGGTTTTATCTCTGGCTGCAAGAACTTCTTTCATATCCAGCTTATCAGGAGAATCGAGTTCCACCCCATCATAGCCCAGATCTTTCAGCAGTTTAAACTTATCCATTACGGACAGATCTTCCTTCACCATTCCCCACATCAGGCTCTTTTTAACCATTGGCCGGGCGAGCGGTGCAGCTTCTGCGTTGGACACAAGATGAGGGGCAACTGCCACAGCCGAGGCGGCTATGGCAGTGCTCTTTATAAATATTCGTCTATGCATGGAGATCAGGAGAAAGCAGTGATCCCTGGTCTTGCAACCTCAACAACCGGAGGTTTCATATCGAAACTGTAAGTATCGGGACCTAGTTTTTCAGATGAGTTCATTGCCTCGTCCCAGGTAACGCGCTTTCCGGTATAGGAAGCCATTCTACCCATGATGGCGATCAATGTGCTGTGAGCCATAAACTCACCGTCATTCACAAACTTGCCGCTTCTGATACCTGCAAACAGTTCGTTATGTTCAGTCTGGTACATATCGTTTTGTACGCCTTCATATTTCCATGGCTTAGCACCAAAGATCTCATGAACATTACGTGCGCAGTTTACCATGGCACGTCCTTTTGTTCCGATTGTTTCGACGAGGTAGCTGTTTTCACAGTTAGCCTGTTGTCTCGAATGGTGGAAACCTTTCACGCCACCTTCGTAATCGTAAGTTACTGCGAAGTGATCGAAAACATTCCCGAACAAAGAATCGGTACGAACCTGGCGTCCGCCGGTCCCAACTGCCGAAAGCGGTAATTTCCCGCCCATTGCCCATGACATCATGTCGATACTGTGAACTGCTTGTTCTACAATATGATCGCCCGCCAGCCAGGTGTAGTACGTCCAGTTACGAAGTACGTATTCCGCGTCCGACCAGCCTGCCACACGTGGGAAAGACCACAACGTACCTGTATCATACGTATTGTAAATCGCAGAAATATCACCTACCGCACCATCCAGGATCCTGGAAAAACTCGCACGTTTAGGCTCATGATAACGCCAGCAAAAACCGGACATCAACGAGACATTTTTTTGCTTGGCAAGTTTTGCAGCGTCAAGTACCTTACGAACTCCGGGTGCATCTACAGCAACAGGCTTTTCACAGAATACGTGTTTGCCCGCATTGATGGCAGCAGTAAGGTGCTCGGGACGGAAATGCGGAGGGGTAGCAAGAAGTACCACGTCCACACCTGATTCCAACACTTTCTTGTAAGCATCAAACCCAATGAACTTGTGCCCGTCATCAACCTTCACTTTCGACCCGTGTACTTTGGTAAGGTTCTCGAGAGAAGAATCCATTTTGTCTTTAAAAATATCACCCATTGCGTGAAGAACGACATTAGGATCTGCTTTTAAAGCCTGGTTAGCCGCACCGGAACCACGTCCACCGCAACCGATCAAACCCACTTTCAGTGTTTCACTATTAGTACCGGCAAATGCGCGATTTGGATTAAGGATCGCTACGGTTGGTAGTGTGCTACCAGCCAGCGCCATTCCCGCCATTTTCAGAACATCTCTTCGAGAAGTACTCATATTACTTGGGATTAGGTTATAGAATTACTAAATAATATTTTGAATTTTCCGTATACTGCCGCAGATTCAGCAACTACAAAGGCTTAAAGATAATCAAATCTCTTATTTTTTTTCCAAAGATAAACCAAAAAATCATTTTGCGTGTTCGACCACACATTATGCCGACTGCGTATTAAAATCCATATCCACCTACCTTTATGTTCTCAAACCTCCACGTTATAATATGATTCAAGACAATTTACTTCTTATCATTTCCCTTCTTTTTGTAGTATCCATGCTGACCATGCTCAGTGAAAAAATCGGGATCTCCTACCCTATTTTTCTGGTGATCGCAGGTCTGGTGGTCAGTTTTATTCCGGGTATGCCGCACTTTGAACTGGAACCGGAACTCGTATTTCTTATTTTTCTTCCGCCGCTGCTTTATGAGGCTGCCTGGAATACTTCGTGGAAAGATTTCTGGACATGGAAACGTCCCATTTTATTATTGGCCGTCGGACTCGTTGTTTTTACGGCCACGGCGGTTGCATATCTTTCCCACGCCATGATCCCCGGATTTACGCTGGCGATGGGCTTCGTGCTGGGCGGCATCATATCACCGCCCGATGCCGTCGCTGCTACATCTGTTTTACATGGGCTGAAAATCCCGAAACGGATCGTTACCATTCTGGAAGGTGAAAGCCTGGTGAATGACGCTTCTTCACTGATCGTCTTCCGCGTTGCACTCGCCACGATCGCTTCCGGCCAGTTTGTGTTCTGGGAGGCCGAGGTTGATTTTATGCTGGTAGCGTTTATGGGCATCTTCATCGGCCTTGTTATCGGTCATATATTATATCTGGTCCACAAGTTTTTCCCCACAACACCGAGCATCGACACCGCGCTTACGTTCATAACACCCTATCTCATGTACATTACAGCCGAGCATTTCCATTATTCCGGTGTGCTTGCGGTGGTTAGCGGTGGTTTGTTCCTGAGTTTTCGTTCCCATGAATTATTTAGTTATCAGACCCGGATGCAGAGTACCCATGTTTGGGAGACGGTCATTTTCCTGCTGAATGGCATTGTCTTTATCATGATCGGGTTACAATTGCCTGCCGTAATGAAGGGACTCGAAAACTACACCATTCAGGAGCTGGTGCTTTACTCGGTCATTATCAGTATCGTAACCATTTTGATCCGCATCATCTGGGTGTTTCCTGCAACCTATCTCCCGCATTTATTATTCAAATCCATTCGTACCACCGAAAGACGGCCAAGCTGGCAAACGGTATTTATCGTTGGATGGAGTGGTATGCGGGGAGTCGTGTCACTTGCCTCGGCATTATCTGTCCCTCTGTTTTTAAATGGAGCTGCATTTCCTCATCGCGACCTGATACTTTTTATCACATTCGTTGTCATCCTGTTTACCCTAGTTTTACAGGGATTGAGCTTGCCTTTTGTAATAAAATGGCTGAAAGTAAAGGATGACGGTGAAAACCTGAGCGAGCAAAACGCTATCCTGAATGCCCGCCTGGCAACGGCAAGTCTTGATTATATGAAGTCCAATTATGATGGTGAAATTGCGGAATTTGAACCGTTCCGGTTGTTAAAAGACAGGTATGAGAAAATCATCGAACTTGCCGATTCGAAAATGCTTCATTCGGAAGACAATGCCTCCCGAAATGCCATGCGCAAGTACCGGAGAATGCTTCTGGAGATTATTAATGTTAAAAGAGAAGAAATTCAGACCGTCCGCCGCGAACGGATCTGCGCTGATACATTGATTAAAGCCAAAGAACGCGAACTGGATCTGGAAGAGGCTCGTTTGACAAAATCGCACTAATCAGTTCCACTCCACTTCAACCACATAATCCCTGAGATCCACAGTCGTGAATTTTTCATTGCTCTGACGTTTCAGGGATATTTTTCCATTCTGAACCTTGGCTACCTGCTGGGACATAACGTCTTTGTCGCTTTTCTTGCGGTAAATCGCCACCAGAGAATCAGAACTTGTCACGTCGAGATCAAATGACTTGCCCGTAGCTTTCACCAGCCTGGAATTGCTCGGCAAATAAGGAGCTTTGGCAAGCGCCAGTGCGCGGGACGCCTGAGGCACACCATAGCCCACAAAATTGTTTCCGTACGGATACAAATGGGACGATTTCTCGATCAGCGAAATGAGTTCTTTATTCGTCAGCTTGGGATTAGCCTGAAGTAGGCAAGCTGCAAAACCTGTGATCACCGGTGCCGAAAGTGAAGTTCCGTATAATGAAAAACAAGATACGTTCGGCTTCACATAAGGCAGGAATTCCGGGCCGCGGCTACTGTAACCGATCCGGTTCCAAAGTTTTCCATTTGTTGCACCTACCGACAGTACTCCTTTCGCATCTGCCGGGGCCGAAACGATTTCCCAGCTTCTGTCATCACCTTCATTCCCAGCAGATACAATCAGCATAATACCCTTCCGGTCAGACGCGATCTGAGCAGCTTTAGTAATTGCACTGGTTTTACCATCCATTTGAGAAGGTGAATAATTTTCAGACGGATCGGAAAAGCCTTTGGCATAACCCAGAGAAGTATTGATCAAACGCACGCCCAGACTATCCATCCACTCCATCGCCGCAATCCAGTTATCTTCTTCGCCCCGATATTCACGCATCGAATAATCGGTCCTCGCGAGGTAAAATTTTGCATTGGTCGCCATTCCGTATTGGATTTGGTCCTGATGATCGATCCCTGCGATTGCCGCCAAAACCTCCGTTCCGTGCATATCTGAGAACGATTCTGCTGTGCTGAACAACAATTCGCCCGGGCGGCCCGGCTTCACGTAATCACGAATGCCGAGAATTCTTTTATTGGAAAAAATCTGAGTTAACGAGAAAGAGGAATCCGCACCATAAAAACCTGCATCGATCACTCCGATGGTAACATCTTTGGCAGTAATACCTTCCTTCAAAAAGGCATTTGCCTGGACTTGCGACATCACCGGGGCCATTTGTGCTTTTTCAATCGGCTGGGTACGGGCAATGTAAAAACCGGGATCAATGGGAACGACTTCTGCTACAAAATCCAGCTCGCGGATCTTCATCGCCTGCTCGCTTGTGAGGTTAGCAGAAACGGCATTAAGCCATTTCGAGCGGTTGATAATCTTTATCGATTGCGATTGAAGTAAATGCTCGTATGCTTTGTTAACCGGCAAGTCTGTATCGTCCGAAACGGTCAGACCTAACTTCTGACGACATTCCAGCGTTTGTGGTGAAACGGCCGGAGTTTCATTTAAATCCTTATCTTTCAGATAGATCCAGTACTTGGGGGTCGCTGACGAAACAAATGGAAGTAATGCAAAAACAAGCAGGAACAATCTTTTCATGGACTATTAAGAAGTTAGGTATGGTATGGGCCGAGGCCGTAATTTCGAAATAAGATAAAACGTAATTTTACAAATTAAATTACCAGTTACAAAATTGAATGTGTTTCAGAAGCGGGGCCAATGCAGCTCCATGCATGGTCTTGTCTTTTGTTTTTATAAATTTGTTTGTGTAACAAAGACGTCAGGCTATGAAAGCAACCACAAATCCTAATTCGACACTTTCGTTTCAACAGTTGACAGACCTCGTTCTGCAATTACCGAAAATTGAGAGAGAGAAGTTGGCTTCTGTTTTGCAGGAGGAAATCAGAAGAGATAAGGAGCCTTTGAAATCAAAAATTCTAGACGAAATTAAACAAGACCTTGTAGCTCTAAAAAAAGGTACCTTAAAGACACGCCCGATTAAAGATGTTCTGAATGAACTTTGAGGTAACGGCGTCCGATCACTTTATCAAAAATTTAAAGCGTCTCGTTAAGAAATATGCTTCACTTAAAGATGAAATAGCAGAACTGGCAAATAACCTGACGAAAGACCCTAGTCAAGGTACGCCTCTCGGAAAAAGCTGCTTTAAAATTCGGCTATCGATAAAAAGTAAAGGAAGAGGCAAAAGTGGCGGGGCGAGGGTTATTACTTGCGTATTCGCACTAAAACACACAGTCGTACTGCTTTCAATTTATGATAAAGCAGAGAAAGAGAATATCAAAGATCATGAATTGGAAGAATTAATCAGAAACGTCGACGCCGACTAGGAGAGCAATTTTAAATAGTTTCACAAGCCGGAGATGTAATGATCCCGGCTTTTTAGTTTTTTAATTCCGATTTAGAATGGAGCTCCTACCTGAAGAAATTTTTAAACTGCTTTTATCCTTTTTTCTGGGCGCCATAATCGGTACCGAGCGCGAATATCGCAGTAAATCGGCCGGGTTACGGACGATGATCCTCATTGCCGTGGGATCTACCCTGTTCACCATTCTTTCGATCAAGATCAGTTCGGATGCCGGGCGCATTGCAGCCAACATTGTTACCGGTATCGGTTTTATCGGTGCCGGCATCATTTTCCGTGAAAACAATCGTGTGGTGGGGATCACGACAGCCGCAATCGTGTGGGTAACCGCGGCACTTGGAATGGGCATTGGTGCGGGTTTTTATGAAGTCTCACTCGCCTGTTTTATCATTTCCGGGCTGTCGCTCGTGGTTCTCACTCCTATCCAACGATTTATCCGCAAAAAAAGCCAGATCAGAAATTACCGCCTCATGTGCGCATATCAGCACAAAACCCTCAAAAAATATGAACAGCTCTTCCTAGCACATGATCTGAAGGTATTACGGGGCGAGCAAAGCAGAACAGGTAACCACATTACCGGAAGCTGGACACTGCAGGGTTCGGAAAAGGATCACGAGAAGTTAACGCATAACTTGCTCAACGACGCCGAGATTAAGGAATTCGACTTTTAGGGCGCGGTATCCGGCGGGTAAAATTAGTTTTTCATTAAAATGCGCAGAAACGCGCCATTCTTGAAGCTTATGACCACCAGGCAACGTTATAATGGAGTCGCCGGAAACTTTATAACGGTATTAGATATTATTAATGAATAACCCAGAATGATTTGCGAGAACACTTCCCGTTGAATCGCATTTTTGCACGTTATGTCCGACATCATAAAACAAAAACTTTGGTCAGTACTGACTTATAACACATCTCCCGCCGAAGCCGATTGGCTGCGGCAAAAGGGATCCTCAAATCCGCTCGAATTGATGACTGCTTTTGTAGCGGTCCCAAGATTTGTCCCAAAAAAAATAATTACAAATTCCCCCGAATTGAAATGGGAGCTTAATGCGGAATTTCCTGGATTTTCGGTAGAGAACTGGTCGCTGGTACGTCTGAGCCGCGTATGGCTGCTCACGCAGCTCGACCCGTCGGACAAAAGTGAATACATTAAAAACATAGAGACGCTTTTTGATACCGCCGAAATGAATGAGCTGGTGGCATTGTATTCGGCATTGCCGTTGCTTTCTTATCCGGATCAATGGCTTTTCAGGGCAACCGACGCGGTACGTTCCAACATGGGTTACGTATTTGACTCCATTGCTTTACATAATCCTTATCCTGAAAAACACTTCTCGGAGCTGGCCTGGAACCAGATGGTACTCAAAACCATCTTTAATGACAAGCCCGTCCATTTAATTGAAGGATTGGAAAACAGGTCCAATGAAAAACTGGCATTGACCCTTTCCGATTTTGCGCATGAACGCTGGGCTGCCGGCCGGAGTGTTCCTCCGCAGGTTTGGCGGCTTACCGGAAAATATCTAAACCCGGCGCTGCTGGCCGATATGCAGCATTTATTTGAATCTGAAAATGAGGAAGATCGAAAAGCGGCTGCATTAGCCTGCAACGAGTCCACACTTACTTCCGCCCATTATTTACTGGCCAAATACACCGATCTCGAAAAGTCAGTAAAATCAGGTGAACTCACCTGGGCCGAACTAGAACACTGATAATTATGTGCCTGAATCCTAACGAAACTTCACCAAATCCATCGCATTTCGAAGATAGCGAGGAAACCATGGCAGCTCCCGCGCACCGGGACATCGCCTGGAACGATTACAAAGACCTGATAAAAGGAATGCGTTTTTTCGACCCGCATATCCACATGGTTTCCCGGACAACCGACGACTACCAGGCCATGCGCCAGGCAGGCATTGTAGCGCTGATCGAACCGGCCTTTTGGGTTGGTCAGCCGCGTACCGGCCTTTCAAGCTTTAAAGATTATTATAGCAGCCTGGTCGGCTGGGAGCGTTTTCGGTCTTCACAATTTGGGATAAAACATTATTGCACCATGGGCCTGAACTCCCGCGAGGCGAATAACGAATCGCTGGCCGAGCAGGTAATGGAGGTTTTGCCATTATATATTTATAAAGAAGGCGTCGTAGGAGTTGGTGAAATCGGTTTTGATGACCAGACACCTGCTGAGGAGAAATATTACAGGCTGCAACTCGAACTCGCCAAAGAAGCAAAACTGCCGGTACAGATCCATACCCCGCACCGCGACAAAAAGAAAGGTACCGAGCGCAGCATGGCGATCGCGCTCGAACACGGCATCGACCCTTCGTGGGTCATCGTGGACCATAATAATGAAGAAACGGTCAAAAGTGTTTTGGATCAGGGCTTCTGGGCTGCATTTACCATTTATCCATTTACAAAAATGGGTAACGAACGCATGGTGAAGGTGGTCGAGCAATACGGACCCGAGCGCATTATGGTCAATTCCGCGGCCGATTGGGGCATTTCCGATCCGCTGGCTATCCCGAAAACGGCCGCACTGATGAAAATGCGCGGCATCTCGGATGAAACGATAAGGCTGGTCACGTATCAGAACGCCATCGATGCATTTGGAAAAAGCGGACAGATCGATGTGACTGATTTCGAGGGAGATTTAAAAATTGATCAGACCGAAAAATTCCATGGGAACAGCATTTTAAGAGGCGGCCAGCAGCCAGAACCAGCCAGAGATTCATTAGTTATCCAATAAAGTGAGCACCCTGAAACCCTATCTGCAACTAACCCGCCCCGCCAATCTCGTCACAGCCATTGCCGACATCCTGGCTGGACTGGCGATTGCACAATTTACATTTTCAGACTTCTCGCCCGCATATCTTGTCCTTTCCACGCTCGGACTTTATGGCGGCGGAGTGGTTATGAATGACGTTTTCGACGCAAAACTGGACAGTATCGAACGTCCGGAAAGACCCATCCCAAGTGGCAAAGTCCCACTGCGTTCAGCGACGATGCTCGGGATCTCATTATTGTTTATAGGGATTCTTGCGGCGGCGATGTTCAGTTTTCTGAGCGGAATGATTGCATTGGTCATCGCCATGTTGACAGTTTTGTACAACCGTTTTGCCAAACACCACGTATTCCTGGGTCCATTAACCATGGGAATGTGCCGGGGCGCAAATCTGATCCTGGGAATGAGCGTGATACCCGAGTCTTTATCCCAATGGGGGCTGATCGCCATTCTTCCGATTGCCTATATTTTCGCGATCACACTCATTAGTCAGGACGAAGTACATGGCGGAAAAAAAAGAACATTATACATCGCTGCGCTGCTTTACCTGATCGTTTTGGTGGCGCAGCTAACTGTTGCTCAGAGGCTTGGGAACATTCTTTATACAATTCCATTTGTATTACTGCATACCTGGCTGATCGGCAGACCGTTATTTAACGCCATACAAAATCCGATCGGTCCATTGATTGGAAAAGCCGTGAAAGCAGGCGTCATTTCACTGATCGTAATGAATGCTTCGTGGTGCGTGGCGTTTGGGTTACTGCCCTTGGGAATTGCGGTTTTAGCGTTATTGCCGTTATCCATGCTTCTGGCAAAGGTTTTCGCAGTAACTTAGTAATTAAAGTACCCAGAAATGGGGAAAGAGTGAGGTTTTTAGTCTTAATAACAATACCAATTATTGCATTTCAATGTCATTTTCGATGCACCCCATAAAACAGCGTTTCAAGGTGGAATACAACTATTCTGTATTCTTCACGAAAAACCTATTTGAACAAAATAATCCTCTGCTTAAAGACTTTTTAAGTGACATTACCGAACAGGGTTTCCAAAAAAAGGCCCTGGTGATAGTGGATGAGGGTTTTGCAAAATATCACGCCGATTTATCCGAACAGATACGTTCTTATTTTTCAGCTTCCATACCGGATATACAACTTGCTTCTGAAATGATCGTAGTTACGGGTGGTGAAGCCTGTAAAAATGATCCTGCACTTTTCGACAGGCTGGTTGAAGCAGTCGACAAATATGGAATTGACAGGCATTCGTTTATCATCGCTATCGGCGGTGGTGCCGTGCTGGACCTGGTTGGTTACGCCGCAGCAGTTTCGCACAGAGGAATTAAGTTAATCCGCATTCCAACGACCGTTCTGGCTCAAAACGATTCGGGAGTAGGTGTGAAAAACAGCATCAACTTTCACGGCAAGAAAAACTTCCTGGGCACGTTTGCGCCTCCCGTGGCTGTTTTCAATGACCTGACTTTTCTGAGAACACTCGATGACCGTGACTGGCGGGCCGGAATTGCCGAGGCCATCAAGGTTTCACTCATTAAAGATGTCGCTTTTTTTGAATGGATTGAAGAACACGCATCGGCGCTTGCACGTCGCGACGAGGATGCGATGTCTTATCTCATTCACCGTTGCGCCGAAATGCATACCGACCATATTGCCGGCGGCGATCCATTTGAATTCGGATCTTCACGTCCGCTCGATTTTGGTCATTGGGCTGCACACAAATTGGAGTATCTTACTGATTTTCAGGTTCGTCATGGCGAAGCCGTGGCAATCGGAATTGCATTGGATTGTGTATATGCTGCCAAAATCGGGATGCTTCCCGAAACAGATCTAAACCGCATTCTCGACGTTTTGCATAAGTTGGGTTTTGAGCTTTACCATTCCAAACTGGCTGAAAATGACAAGATCAATCTTCGCAATGGCTTGCAGGAATTTCGGGAGCATTTGGGCGGCAGGCTGACGATCATGCTTTTGGAAAAAATAGGAAAAGGAGTGGAAGTGCACGAACTGGATGCAGACATTATATCAAGCTCGGTCGATTACCTGGAAGGAGCTAAAATCATTCATGCATTATGATCACGCCGCACGGACACCTGACTTATTGCAGTAACATTCATCCCGGCGAAAAGTGGGCTGACCATTTCAAATCACTTCGCGAAAATATTCCTTATATCCGCGAGCAACTGGCCCCGGGAGAAGCGTTCGGGCTTGGTTTGCGCATTGCAAATGAAGCTTCCATTGAACTCAGCAATCCGGCTACATTAGCTGAATTCCAGAACTGGCTGGACGAGCAGAATGTATACGTTTTTGTCATTAACGGTTTTCCGTACGGAGGTTTCCACAATACAGTTGTAAAAGACGACGTCCACACACCCGACTGGACGACAACAGACCGATTGGAATATACCATCCGACTTTTCAGGATTCTGGCCGAATTACTTCCTGATGGAATGCATGGTGGCGTTTCCACTCCGCCACTCTCCTACCGGCTGTGGTGGAAATCGGATACTGATAAATACCAGGCAACCCGTGATGCGACCCAACATGTGCTCCAATTGCTTGACAAACTCATTGAAATAGAGCAAGAAACAGGAAAAGTACTTCACCTGGATATTGAACCGGAACCAGACGGTTTGCTGGATAGCATTTCCGATTTTATCACCTGGTACCAGGAAATGTTGTTACCAGAAGGCACGATTTATCTGTTAGAAAAACACGGATTTGAGCCAAGCCAGGCGAGGGAGGTCACTTTACGGCACATTCAGCTTTGCTATGATATTTGTCATGCAGCTGTTGGTTATGAAGATCCGGCAGACATTATCGCTGACTTAAACGATCACGGAATAAAAGTGGGCCGGATTCAGGTCAGTTCGGCACTGAAAGTGAATTTTGATACAGAAAAAGAAGTCAAGCTCAGAGCGATCGAAACTTTTGATGAACCTGTTTACCTCCACCAGGTTGTAGCGCGAAATGCAGACAACAGTTTGACACACTACCCGGATCTGAAAGACGCAATAAAAGACTGGAATGGGAATCAGGAAGAATGGCGCGTGCATTTCCATGTTCCGCTTTTTATCAATTCGTACGGCGTTCTCGAATCCACGCAGGATGATATTATTAAAACCCTGGCTTTACATCAGCAAAGTCCTTTTTCTTCATTTCTGGAAGTAGAAACTTACACGTGGGGCGTACTTCCGGAAGATATGCAGAAACCCATCGGCGAATCCATTGTGAGAGAGCTGGAATGGGTTAAGAAAATCCTTGAACATGAATAAAACCGTAGTCATTGACATTGTCGGCCTGAGCGCAAACCTGATCGGCGAACATACCCCGTTTCTTTTTAGTTACCTCAAAAAAAAGCATTTAACGCCGATTAAACCGGTTTTACCTGCTGTTACAACTACTTCACAGAGCACTTATATCACCGGAAAGTGGCCAGCCGAAAACGGCATTGTCGGAAATGGCTGGTACGATCGCGAAGACTCTGAGATCAAATTCTGGAAACAGTCAAACAAACTGGTAAAAGGCGAGAAGATCTGGGATGCGGCCAGGAAACTGGACCCTAAGTTCACCGTTTCGAAAATGTTTTGGTGGTACAATATGTATTCTACCGCTGATTTTTCGGTAACTCCGCGCCCGCAATACCATGCCGACGGCGTGAAAGCGCCGGATTGTTACGCGTATCCGCCTGAGTTGCGCGACGAACTTCAACAAGACCTGGGACAGTTTCCATTGTTTAGTTTTTGGGGGCCAAACGCAAATATCAAATCCACCAAATGGATCGCCGACGCTTCCATGTGGGTTGATAAAAGGCATGATCCCACTCTGACATTGATTTACCTGCCGCATTTAGATTATTGTCTTCAAAAATTCGGCCCTGATTTTTCCAAGATCAGCAAAGAACTGCATGAAATCGATGACGTTGTAAAAGAGCTGATTGAATTTTACGAGGCAAAAAATTCAAAAATTATCCTGCTTTCTGAATATGGGATTAACCCCGTCAGCAACCCCATTCACATCAACCGCATTCTGAGAAATGAAGGTTTGATTTCGGTAAGAACGGAACGCTGGTATGAACTGCTCGATCCGGGTGTTTCGAAAGCATTTGCAACCTCGGATCATCAGATCGCTCATGTTTATTTGAATGATCCGTCGGTTAAAAGTCAGGTTATCAATGCTTTACAAAAAATCCCGGGGATTGATCTTATATTAGACAAAGAGCAGCAAAAAGCCTATCACATTGATCATGAGCGTTCCGGTGACCTTGTAGTAGTCGCCAAACCGGATAGCTGGTTTACCTATTATTATTGGCTGGATGACGCAAAAGCCCCGGACTATGCACATTTAGTGGATATTCACAGAAAGCCAGGTTATGACCCTGTTGAAATGTTCATGGACCCCAAAAATCCATTTATCAAACTGCGTGCTGGTTACAAACTCGCCCGGAAACTAATGGGTTTTCGGTACTTAATGGACGTCATTCCCCTTGATGCGACGTTGATCAAAGGTTCGCACGGTAGTATCAATGTTCCAGCCATGTATTATCCGATTTGCATTACCGATTCAGCCTTGGAAAAGCCAGAGCTGGAAGCTGTTGATGTATACGATGTGATTTGGAATCATTTGATTTAGAGCGACTTCATAACGCTTAATGAAATTTGCAGCGTTGATATCTTCCTTTTATTGCTTTGTAAAACTTGCTTTCATTCTGCAACTCCGCCTTCGCGCGTTTGTTTCGTAAAAGAAGCTTGTTAACGGAAATTTAAATTGAAAAATTGGCCTGCAATCCTATCTTTGCCGGAATTCAACCCAGAAGACTTACCAGTTTTTCAAAACCTGGCAAGTCTATTTTAACCGTTCAAATCTAACAAAATGTCTAAGGTTCTAATAATTGGTGCAGGTGGTGTAGGAAGTGTAGTTGCCCATAAATGTGCATTGAACAGCAATATATTTACTGAAATCCTTCTCGCAAGCCGGACAAAGTCTAAATGTGATAAAATCGCTGCCGAGATTCAGGAAATGCACGGTGTTACCATTCAAACTGCTCAGGTTGATGCGGATATCGTTTCCGAAACTGTGCTGCTGATCAAACGTTTTCAACCCAAATTATTGATTAACGTCGCATTACCATACCAGGACCTTACCATTATGGAAGCCTGTCTCGCCACTGGCGTACATTACCTTGATACTGCCAATTACGAGCCGAAAGACGTTGCCAAATTTGAATATAGCTGGCAATGGGCTTACCAGGAGCGTTTCAAAGAAGCTGGTTTAATGGCGGTGCTGGGTTGTGGTTTTGATCCGGGAGTGACCCAGGTTTTCACAGCTTACGCAGCGAAACACCATTTCGACGAAATGCATTACCTGGATATTATCGACTGTAATGCAGGTGATCATGGAAAAGCATTTGCTACGAATTTCAATCCGGAGATCAACATTCGCGAGATTACGCAGCCCGGCCGGTATTGGGAAAATGGCGCGTGGATAGAGATACCTGCCATGTCCATTCACAAGCCGATCGAATACCCAGGCATTGGCCCCAAAGAAAGCTATGTTCTTTATCACGAGGAACTTGAATCATTGGTAAAAAACTTCCCAACACTAAAACGCGCACGTTTCTGGATGACATTCGGGCAAGCTTACATTACGCATTTGAATGTGCTCGAAAACGTGGGAATGACCAGCATTAAGCCGATCAAATTCAACGGACTGGATATCGTTCCCCTCGAATTCCTGAAAGCAGTACTTCCTGCTCCGGATTCTCTGGGAGAAAATTACTCGGGACAAACCTCAATCGGTTGTCAGATTAAAGGCGTAAAAGACGGTGAGGAAAAAACCTATTATGTGTGGAACAACTGCGATCATGCGGAATGTTACCGCGAAGTCCGTGCACAAGCCGTAAGCTATACCACCGGAGTTCCGGCAATGATCGGCGCCATGCTGATGCTGACCAACGAAGAATGGATGAAACCGGGCGTTTACAATGTAGAAGAATTAAATCCCGATCCGTTTATGGATCTCCTCAACCAACACGGTTTGCCATGGAATGAGCGGGTGAATGTGGAATTGCCGCACGAATATTAACTTCGACTGCGCTCAGTTTGACAACCAGAGTTGTCAGGCTGAGCGCAGTCGAAGCCTAGCCTTCCATCGTAATCACCGCCCGCTCACAAACTCCCCCGACTGGCGGATTGAATTTTGAAACTCTTACTGTGATGTTGGCGACGGATGGATAATGCTCTCTTATTCGCTCGATTACGGTGAACCCTATGTGTTCCAGCAACTTAGCCGGTTCCTTCATAACTTTCGACGCAATCTGATAAATCGTTTCGTAGTTTACGGTTTCGCTCAGCTTGTCATTTTGAGCTGCATCAAAAAAATCCGTAGTGATGGTGATATCAAGTGCATACTTGTTTCCAATCCTTTGTTCTTCAGGATAGAAACCATGATAGGCAAAAAATTCGAGTCCTTCCAGGCTGATCGTTCCCAATGTGACTAGATTTGATCAAAGAATGAGCCGCCACCCCCTGTTTTCTTCGGCTGGTTATTGCTTTCTCGCGGACGGTTTATACCTGATCCAGAGCCTGGATTAGATGAAGACTCCCTGGCTTTTTCTGCCGTCTTATGCATTTCGGCAAGTACTTCGCTCATTTCGTCTGCCGCACTTCGTGTCGTTTCTTTTGCGCGATAAGATATTGCCTCCTCAACCGGTTCAGGCTCCGGTTCCTCGATAGGCGCTACTTCTTGTTCCACGAGCTCCGCTTCTGCTATAAGTTCCTCGTCTTCTACCGCTTCGACTTCCGGCTCAACTTCGTATTGCGGCTCAGTGACCGTATCTACCACCTCAAACACAACCTCTGGCTTATCGTCCTGAAGCACCACGTTCACTTCTGCCATGACCTCATCCTCTTCAATTTCTTCCGCAGGTTTCAGCGTTGGTGCAAATACCGTTTTCTTTGGAATCTCAATCTCCGAAACGTGCTGTTTGATCTCTTCCATTTTATTTAAAATGGATTCTTTATCATATTTCTGCTCAAATCGGTCGACCGTATCAATAGTATTATTTGCGAGGGACGAAAGCTGGACAATGAGGTTATCGCGGAAGTTTTCAATCGCTTTGAAATCCCTTTCCTGACGTTTGATTTCACTCGCGAAATCCTCTTTAAATTGCCTCAGTTTATCCTCCGTTTCACTGATAATCTGATTGGTTCGGGCCTCGGCTTCAGTGACCAGATCGTTCGCTGTTACCTTCGATTCTTCAATCCGTTTTTCCGCTAATTCATTGGCTTCTTTCTCGATCAGCCTGCTGGTATCTTCAGCTGCTTTTAATGTGCGAAATAGCGTCGATTCAATGTCTTTTAGCTTACTAAGTTCCTTTTCCGCGTATTCCAGCTGCATTTTTAGCAGGTTGTTCTCACTCGAAAACCGCTCCCATTCCTGCGACAGAGAGTTCAGGAAAGCATCTACTTCGTCCGGGTCGTAACCTCTGAAAATCTTTTCAAAAGTATGCTTGCGTATCTCAATAGCGGATATTTTCATGATGCAATCGGTGCTATGTGACTTAGTTAAAAACAGTCGTGTAAGTTAAAGATATAAGATTCATTTATCAAAGTATTTACCGATAATACCATATTATAAGTATGCTACTTCAAGACTTCCCAAACGGAGATCATACGATCGTCGCTGCAGGAAATCAGCTGATTTTCAAAGGTTGTCCAGAGGAGTTTATTGACCGATGTTCCGTGCCCCGCGTGACGCGCCCGGTCAATTATTTTTTTAAGTTTAAAACTACCTGCATCCCAGACTTTTATTGATTTGTCCATGCTGCATGTCGCAAACAGCGTGCGATCGGGACTGAACTGAATGTCGTTGATCGCGTAAAGGTGTGCAGGTATGTCGGTTACGATCCCGTACGCATCATTTACATCCCAGATTTTCAGATGCGCATCCCGGCCGGTTGTGAACAAATAGTTACCGTCCGGTGAATACTTAACGCAAAAGACGGAATTTGAATGTGACTGAATTGTCTTTTTTAACTGAAAACCTTCCAGATCAAAAATATGGACGTTGCATTCACTGTCGCCCGTAGCGAATTCATTGGTCGCCGGATTGATCGCAATGCTGCGTATGCTTTTGCTAGCAACCTTAATGTGTTTTTGGATACTAAACGACGGAACATCCATCACGATAATGACGCCGTCGCCTAATGCAAGCAATGCTTTATCACCGACAAACTGAATATCAAAAATGGCTGCGGTCGTCAGTTTGATCGTTTTGTCCACTTTTTTTTCAATGGGATCAACGACCTGGATACCTTCAAAATTCTGTCCGATCCAGAGCGAGTTATCTTGCTCATTTAATGCCAAAGCGTAAACGGACATTCCCGCCCGGGCAACCAGTTTCCCAAGATCGGGTTTATTAAGATCCCAGTGGATGACAAATCCATCGCCGCCAGCAGAATAAAATCCTTGTGAAGTCTGGTCGGAAATAATTGTGTAAACACTATCTCTATGACCTGAAAAAGTGTCTACTTTGCGAATGTTCATCCTATTGTGTTAAATACGGGATTGAGTAGCCAAAAATAGAAATTGTAAACAGAATTCTTATGCCCCTCGTTCATTCCGAAACGATTGAAGAGAACTGCACGCTGCTGCTTTGGAAACTGACGGAAACGGAATCTGAACTTCGGCAAAAACTGGGCGACGAATACATTTCTGACGAGTTAGGACAAATCAGGCATCCCCAAAAAGTCCGCGAATGGCTAGCCAGCCGGCTGTTAATTAAAATGCTCGCCGAAAAATTCGGCATTGCTTATGTCGGGTTGAAGAAGGATGAGCATGGAAAAGCATTTCTGATCAATAATGAATCCCACATTTCCATCACTCATACGTTTGAATTTGTAGCCGTTGCATTAAATCCGGTGGCAGCCGTCGGGATTGATATGGAAAAGTGCGACGAAAAATTGCAGCGGACCTCTTCCAAATATTTGTCACAACCGGAGTATGATCACGCAGCAAATGACATATCGCTGCTGTGCATGTACTGGTGTGCAAAAGAAGCACTCTATAAATTGTATGGAAAGAAAAAGATCAGCTTTAAGGATTCCATCCGCGTCACCGCTTTTCAGCAAGAAGATGTGCGATTGATCGGCAAGTTAACAGACGAGGCATTGACCGTGCATTCCACCATTCACGTAAGATGGTTTGACCATCATTGCCTCGCCATTTCTCTCTGATCAATGATCATCCTGATCGTCGAGTGTCGATTTCAAAATTTTCTCGATTTCCCGAATCTTGTGCTGCTCGCTGGTTTTTTCATACGACAAGATCAGATTGCGCAAAACCCGCTGAACGATTTCCAGGTTGGTACACGGCTGATAAAAAATTTCTTTTGACTTGATGTTCAGCTGCGCGATATAATGGTCAATATCCGTTTTTGAGAAGATAATCCCGCGGTTAAATACATTGATATAGAATTGCGTCTGCTCGCTTTTATAAGTCAAAACAAACAAATTAGGCAGGTTAACCCCATACACAGGCATCCCTAACTTCCTGGCGATCAGCAAATAGATCACGCATAATGTAATGGGATTACCTCTCCGGCTTTCTAAAACCACATTGATCATCGAATTCGACGGCGAATGAAAGTTCTTGGTATTTGCCGCAAAGTTCATGATCCCGAAAAAGATACTGTTAATGCGTTTCACCTGGTCCACCGCATTCATTTCCTCCTGAAACTGGATCCAGATATCGTAGTAGAGCTGTTCGATATTCGTTTTCAGCTTTTCCATCGAAAGGTCCGGATAATGGTAGGTTGCGATAATCCATAAACCTTCGAGCAAGTCCAGTCCGCCCCCATTTTTCCATGCCTGCAACCTTTCAATCATGATCGTTAATTGAAGCTCGTGGATCAGTTCTTCAATCTTTCTCTGAACAATCGGATTGAAACTTTCTTCCCATTCCGTTTCCAGAAAAGGTATCACATTGCCTCCCAATGACATGATTTTTCCTTCAACATGCTGGCTCACTTCATGATCTTCGTCATCAAGCAACGATATCAGCGCTTTGATTTCTCTCTGGTTCATTTCCCTCAAATCTACATTTAACAACCAACGGATAAATAAAAACAATTTTTTTTTATGGACATCAAATTTTCTACTTTTGCCCGGTAAAAAATGTGAGTCCAAACGAGTAGAATTTGTTGCATCTCTGCCCTAAATTCCGTTTAATTGCGTATCCTAAGCCTTTTTTACCCATCATCTATACCACAATTTTTTTCTTAATCAGACTATAACGCATGAAAATTCTCGTTACCGGGGGGGCTGGATTCATAGGTTCGCACACTGTTATTGAGTTAGATAAAGCCGGGTTTCAACCAGTCATTATCGACAATCTTTATAATTCCAACCCAGGTGTTCTGGAAGGGATTAAGAAAATAACCGGCAAAGATTTTCCATTCTACGAGATCGATTGCAATGATTCCGAAAAAGTCCGCGAGCTGTTTGAAAAAGAAAAGTTTGATGGAATAATTCATTTTGCGGCTTACAAGGCTGTGGGAGAATCGGTTGACAAACCATTGAATTACTACGAGAATAACCTGATGTCTCTGATGGTCCTTTTGCGGGCCGCTCAGGAATTTAAGGTACCTAACTTCGTTTTTTCTTCATCCTGCACCGTCTACGGCGAACCTGATACTATTCCGGTAACCGAAAATACGCCCCGAAAACCAGCGAACTCGCCTTACGGTAATACAAAAGCCATCGGAGAGGATATTATCCGTGACTACGTTCACGCGAAATCAGGTGTAAAAGCCATTTCACTCCGCTATTTCAACCCGATCGGTGCGCATGAAAGTTCTTTAATCGGCGAATTGCCAAATGGCGTTCCGAGCAATCTGGTTCCTTATATAACCCAAACCGCAGCCGGTCTGCGCAAATCGCTTACTGTATTCGGAAACGATTACGACACGTCTGACGGTACCTGCATCCGTGATTTTATCCATGTTGTGGACCTTGCCAAAGCGCACGTGAAAGCGCTTGAATTGCTCGAATCACAAACTGAAAGCGATTATTATGATGTGTTTAATGTCGGTACCGGCGAAGGTTACACCGTTTTGGAACTGATTAAAACCTTTGAGGAAGTAAATGGCGTAAAATTAAACTACACAATCGGCCCGCGCAGAGAGGGCGATGTCGAGAAGATTTATGCGCAATCCGATAAAGTAAACCAGGTAATGAAATGGCATGCTGAAAAATCCATGGCAGATGCACTTCGCGATGCATGGAACTGGCAATTAAAAATAACTACTCAACAATAATGAAAAAAATCCTGATCACTGGCGGAGCCGGTTTTATTGGCTCACACGTGGTGCGCCGCTTTGTAAATTTCCATCCAGAATACCAGATTTATAACCTCGATGCACTCACCTACGCGGGGAATCTTGAAAACCTCCGGGATGTTGAAAACGCACCGAATTATACATTTGTAAAAGGTGATATTGTTGACGCTGCTTTTATAGATACACTCTTTTCTGAAAACGATTTTCACGGTGTCGTGCACTTAGCTGCCGAAAGTCATGTAGATCGGTCCATTACCGATCCGATGTCTTTTGTAATGACAAATGTAGTCGGGACTGTAAATCTGCTGAATTCGGCAAAAAACGCATGGAAAGAGGATTTTTCAGACCGTCGTTTCTACCATGTTTCCACGGATGAAGTTTATGGTGAACTTCATGATCCCGGGACATTTTTTGTGGAAACAACCAAATACGATCCACGCTCACCTTATTCTGCATCAAAAGCCTCTTCCGACCATTTTGTAAGAGCCTACCAGAATACCTATAAATTACCGGTAGTCATTTCCAATTGCTCCAACAACTACGGCCCAAATCACTTTCCCGAGAAGCTGATCCCGCTGATGATACACAATATCATCGAAGGAAAACCACTTCCTGTTTATGGAAAAGGCGAAAATATTCGTGACTGGCTATTTGTAGAAGATCACGCCATTGCCATTGATGTGATTTTTCACAAAGGTGCAAATGGCGAAACCTATAACATCGGGGGCCATAACGAGTGGAAAAATATTGACCTTGTATTGTTGCTTTGCAGCATTATGGACCGCAAGCTTGGCCGCGAAAAAGGTGAGACTGAAAAGCTGATCACGTACGTGACGGACCGCGCCGGCCATGATCTTCGTTATGCGATCGACGCTACCAAACTTTCCGAGGAATTGGGCTGGAAACCTTCTCTGCAATTTGCCGAAGGTCTTGAAAGAACGGTTGACTGGTACCTCAATAATGGGGAATGGCTTCACAATGTCACCTCTGGAAATTACCAGAAATATTACAACGAAATGTATTCCGACAGATGAGTCTCCGACAGATAGTCCGGGACGCGTAGTCCGGGACACGTAGTCTAGTTTTTTCAATTTGAAATTCACCACATGAAAGGCATTATATTGGCCGGAGGCTCCGGAACAAGGTTACATCCATTGACGCTGGCAGTTAGCAAGCAGCTTATGCCCGTCTACGATAAACCCATGATTTATTACCCGTTATCGATTCTGATGCTGGCGGGCATTCGCGAAATTCTGATCATCTCCACTCCGCACGATTTACCGCATTTCGAGAAATTGCTTGGGGACGGAAGCCGGCTTGGCTGCCAGTTCAGTTATGCAGTTCAGCCCAGTCCGGATGGTTTGGCGCAGGCATTTATAATCGGTGAAGAATTTATCGGTGATGATAAAGTTGCATTGATTCTTGGAGATAATATTTTTTACGGATCAGGTTTATCACAACTTTTGCAATCGAACAATGATCCGGATGGTGGCGTCATTTTCGCATATCAGGTACATGATCCTGAACGTTACGGAGTTGTAGAGTTTGATAAATCCAACAATGTAATTTCGATTGAAGAAAAACCGGAGGAACCTAAGTCTAATTACGCGGTACCCGGTTTGTATTTCTACGATAACGATGTTGTTGAAATAGCAAAAACCATCCCACCCTCTCCTCGCGGCGAGCTTGAAATCACTGATGTGAACCGGGTTTACCTGGAACGCGGAAAACTGAAAGTCGGCGTTCTGAATCGCGGCACGGCCTGGCTTGATACCGGTACTTTCCAATCTTTAATGCAGGCAGGTCAATTCGTTCAGGTGATTGAAGAAAGACAGGGTTTAAAGGTGGGATGCATTGAGGAGATCGCCTACCGGATGGACTTTATTACTGCAGAACAACTTAAGGAAATTGCAAAACCGTTGGTAAAAAGTGGCTACGGCACTTATCTAGAACGCATTGTAGCCCATTTATAAATGGCCAAAAGACATTGCACTAGTTACTGATTGCATTAAAATGAAGTTTTTGGTAGAGGAAATTGAGCAGTATTCAGCTGCGCACACGGAAGGTGAGAACGAGTTGCTGAAGTCTTTAAACCGCGAGACACATGCAAACGTCCTCAATCCCCGCATGCTTTCAGGGCATCTGCAGGGACGCTTCTTGTCGATGATTTCCAGGATGATACGCCCCGACCGGATCCTTGAAATCGGGACTTATACGGGTTACTCCGCGATATGTCTTTGTGAGGGTTTGACAGAAAGCGGCAAGCTGATTACGATCGACATTAATGAGGAGCTGGAAACTTTTACACGTGGTTTTTTAGCGAAAACGGCATTCAACGACAAGATCGATTACCGCATCGGCAACGCACTCGATATAATTCCCACCCTCACGGATACGTTCGATCTGGTTTTTATCGATGCAGATAAAATCAATTATTCTTCCTATTTTAACCTTTGCCTCGACAAGGTCAGGAAAGGTGGTTTTCTGATTGCGGATAATGTTTTGTGGAGCGGAAAAGTCGTTCAGCAGGATATAAAAAAAACAGACAAGGATACTCAAGCGTTATTGGATTTCAACCGGATGGTTCACGAAGACGGGCGTGTGTCGAATATTCTGCTCCCGATCCGTGACGGATTAATGATTCTTCAAAAAATTTAGGTATCAAATCAATAAGCCAAGCATTTACAATATGGCCAGAACGCTCATTAAGAACATCAAGTACCTATCTTTCATCTGGATTTCGCTGCTGATCACAAGCAAGTCCGCCAACGCACAAAACATCCCTGAAATACCTTCGAGCGTTTCGTTCGGCGGAATAACCGTGAAGTTTGATCGTTCGGCTCAAAATCTTATTGAAGAAGACGTAAAAAGTCTGATATCCAACAAGAAGTTCTGGGAGGAAAAAATGGACCGGGCAATCCTGCATTTTCCCATTGTCGAGGCCATTCTGATGGATGAGGAGGTGCCCATTGATTTCAAATACCTTGCCGTGCAGGAAAGTTCATTCAGGCCCGATGTCGTTTCTACTTCCAATGCAGTCGGATATTGGCAATTTAAGCCGGAAACAGCCCGAGAACTCAATCTTAGGGTTGATGGCGATGTAGACGAGCGGAAGAATATCAGTTCATCCACACACGCTGCTGCCTGGTATCTCAAAAAGAACAATCAACAGTTTAATAACTGGGTAACTACATTATATTCGTATTATCAGGGTGCAGGCGGTGTAAAGAAAATAGTACCTGCCAGCTGGGCTTACGCCCGAGAAGTTACACTGACTTCGAAGACCGATCGCTACATGCTTCGGTTTTTTGCACATAAAATAGCACTTGAAGCAGGCATCGAGCGATATAAATCGTCTAATGCGCTCGTGCTGATGGAATCTGATTTCGGTAAAGGGAAATCTCTGGACGAAGTAGCCAGTGCGCTGGGAATTTCTTCTGCCGATCTTAAAAATTATAACAAATGGCTTACAGACGATAAAATCCCGAACGACCGGGAATATCTCGTAACATTACCCGTACCTATATCGCAGGTAGCAAGCGTACGTGAGAAACTGTCGCTGCCTGCTACGCAAACAGCTGTTGCATCGGTTTATGAAGACACCGGTTACCCGGTTTTGAAAAAATCCGGAAATCAGTCGAAGGATCCGGGTGCGCCGCAACGATATGAAATCAATGGACTTCCGGGCATCGAAGCAGTGGCAGGTTACAAACCGAAAGCATTGGCAAATTCAAGAGGACTGAGAATGCCGAAGTTTATGCGCTACAACGATATGGTGGCCGACATGGCGCTGGTCCCGGGAAAAGTGTATTATCTGGCAAAAAAACACAAAAAAGCTTCTACGCCATTTCACACCGCGAGGCCCGGGGATACCTGGCACAGCGTCTCGCAGCAATACGGTGTGAGATTGGTAAGTCTGCTGAAATTCAACCGGACAACCAGTCGCAACTATCCGATCCAAACCGGACAGGTATTGTTTTTAACTAAAAAACGGCCGAAGAAACAGCCGATCGAGATTATAGCACCTCCGCAGCCTAAGGTTGCACCGAAAGATTCAGATATCGCAGTTGCTCCTGAAAAGTCTTCGACCGCAGTCGCGGCCGCCTCCACAAACGCAATTCCTGACAAGCCATCAGGCAGGAAAAAATATACGCCCGTACTAGTGGAGAAAACAGATAGCGGCGCAAAGGAAAGTGAACCAGTAACGGCCACATCTGTGCCGGCCGTGACAGCCACAACAACGGTACCGACTACTGTTCCCTCATCACCGGCAAAAACGCCTGGCAACACCACCACCGCAGTAACAAAACCTGAAACTGATGATCGTGTCGTGATTATTACGCAGGATAATGCGAATGACTCTTTCAAATCAAGCGAGGACGAACGGCCGGTAGCGAAGGCGAATGGATCCTCCAAGGTGATCACTCCAAACGATACGAGAACGACTGCTTCGACATCTGTATATGCGCGTCAGAGAGCTGCGGCTGCGGAACGGGCCGCCAGAGAAGCTGCGACTGAGAATCCTACAACTGAAAAACCGACTGTACATACGGTTGAATCCGGCGACACGTTTTTTGGTATTGCCAGCAAATATAATTTGACTCTCTCGCAATTGCTTGACCTTAATAATCGCAATGTCCGCAAAGGTTTGATCAAAGGTGAAAAACTGATCGTGAGCAGGGATAGTAAGGTTGAACCCGTACAATCCGTGCAGGTGGAGCAGAAAGCAGCTCCTGAGAAAGTCGCGGTTACTCGTGCTGAACCTACTGAAACTTTTAGAACTCCGGAAGAAATCAAGGAGGAAACGCGGCAAACAGCCAATCCAAACAGTGAATTCCACGTTGTGCAAGGCGGCCAGACCTATTACAGCATTTCCAAGGCATACAACCTTAGCATTAAGGAATTGCTGGAAATCAATAATCTGGATGATTCGGATCGCTTGAAATCCGGGCAGCGTCTCAGAGTTCGTCAGGCCGATGGCCAAAATGCATCTTCAGAAAACGTGGAAAGATCGGTTTCCGGCAGCCAAACGCATACAGTAGCGCCGGGTGAAACACTCTTCCGCATTGCTCAAACCTATCATAAAAACATTGATGACATCAAGAAATTAAACAATATGTCTGGAAACAATGTTATGGTAGGACAAAAAATCAAAATACCTCAATAGTAGGTGAATAGTTTATGATCCTCATAGAAAATACCTGTATTAGTGACGATATCGAAGACCAGCTATTTGTCTGCAATCTGGACAAATGTAAAGGTGCTTGTTGTATAGAAGGAGATTCAGGTGCGCCTTTGGATGAAGGTGAAAGAGCAATTCTGGATGAAATTTACCCATTTGTTGAACCATACCTTTCTGAGGCCGGAAAACAAGTAATCGCCAAAGAAGGCACATCCACGACGGATTGGGATGGTGACTATGTAACCCCGATCATCGAAGGAAGAGAATGCGCGTATGCCATTTACGATGAGAAGGGAATCCTAAAATGTGGCATTGAGGCGGCCTATAACGACGGAAAAATAAATTATAAGAAGCCGCTCTCCTGTCATTTGTACCCGATCAGAGTAACCAAATACGATGAGTTCCATGCATTGAATTACGATCGGTGGAGCATTTGCAGCCCGGCATGCAGTTTCGGTCAGGAGCTGGGGGTACCGGTTTACAAATTTTTGAAAGAGCCACTCATCCGGGCATACGGGCCGGGTTGGTACGATCAGCTTACCGAGGAAATTGGTGACAGACAGGCAGCAAGACTAAACGAATTAAATGAAAAAGGAAAATGACTTTTTCAATGATGTTTACGAGGTAGTGCGGCAAATACCCAAAGGCCGGGCAACATCTTATGGTGCCATTGCTGCTTATCTTGGCAAGAAACGAGGCGCCAGGCTTGTCGGCTGGGCAATGGGATCCAGCTATCATCAGCAGGGTATCCCAGCTCATCGGGTTGTAAATAGTCAGGGCATTTTAACTGCAAAGATGCTGTTCGACACACCTACATTTATGCAGGAAAAACTTGAAAGTGAGGGCATTCTCATAAAGAACGATAAGATCCAGAATTGGAAAGAATGCTTCTGGGATCCAGAAAAAGAACTTGCATTATAAACGAGAAATCCCGGTCAAAGGCCGGGATTTCTCGTTTTCTTTTGGTTACTCGATTTAGTCCCCGGAGCTTCTCATTGTAATGAAATAAGCTTTTCGCTCGTGCTTCGGATCTCAACTTCTTTAACCAGTTTGTTCTTTTTGTCGTACAACTCGAAATAGTAAGTTCCGTCATTCATTTCTTCCAGATCAAATACGCGGCGGTATTTTGAATCTTTTTCGCTGAACACCTCGTTGTAATACACTTTTCCGGCTTTGTCTTTCAGGATTACTCTCAGCTTATCATCAACGGGTTTGTCTACCGACAATTTGACTTTATTCGTTTGAGAGACTTTGTAAAGCGCTGCATCGAATGTGACTGCATTTGCTTTTTCGTCGGTACTTTTCTTTTTGTCTGTTGTGAAAGAGGCAAGAGACAAAGTGAGCGCCAGTGCGCAGAACAGGTTTGAAACGTTTGAAATTTTCATGGCTAATATTAGTTATAATTGCTTCCGAGCATCCTGCCCGGTTGAACTATAACTAAAAAAGGATGTGCCAGATTTCGATTTTCTATAAATCAAACCAAAACATCTACTAAGTAACCAATTGATTTTTAATGAGTTAAAAATATTTCAAACATTTTTCCGCATCCGAAAGCCATTCATCACCGCTGTTCGGTACCGAACATTCCCATTTAAAAGCGAACGAATGAAATGTTACAGTAAAATCAGAATTTATTTTTTTCACGGCTCTCATACAGGCTATTTAGGCGAAGCGTATTGAGCAGACGCGAGGGGTTTGGGATTATGTAGAATCCATAATCCGATGAAGGTAATCAGTCCATTGATAATCAGTCGCTCAAATCCGAATTTGTAGCCATTAAACCATTCTGCGGAATGATCATTGATGACGTAGGTAAGAATGGGCGCGATGATACAAACCAGCGGTACCCACCTATCCCGGACAGGTCTTTTTGTAAATGCCCCAAAGGAAAATAATCCGAGCAACGGGCCATAAGTATAACCAGCCAGATCAAAAACAGCCGTGATCACTTCTTTGCTGTTCAGCCGGTTGAAGACAAGGATAACCAGATAGAAAACGACCGAAAAGCCGATATGCACCCAAAATTTAATGACCGATCGCTGCTCCTCTGGCCTCTTTTCTATTTCCATAAAATCAATACAGAAAGCTGTGGTCAATGCAGTCAGAGCTGAATCGGAGCTGGCGTATGTGGCGGCTGTGATCCCCAAAAGGAATGTGATCCCTACTACAAGGCCTAAATGATTCAGCGCCAGCATTGGGTAAAAATCATCTGATTTCGCAGGAGTAGGAATGCCTTGCGCTTCCGCATATACGTAAAGAAGTGCCCCGAGCGACAGAAACAGGAAATTGACGATTACCAAAACGATCGTGAACCAAAACATATTCTTTTGGGCTTCTCCAATATTCTTGCAAGTCAGGTTTTTCTGCATTAAATCCTGATCCAGGCCCGTCATAACAATGGCGATGAAAACGCCGGCGAAAAACTGTTTGAAGAAGTTTTTGGGATCGTTGGTATCCCAGTAAAAAATCTTGGAATATCCACTGGTCTGCACCCTGTTCCAGATATCCCCGAAACCACTCAGATTCAATTCATTTGAGACTAAAATGATGGTCAGGATAACCGCAGTAATCAGGAAAAACGTCTGCAACGTATCTGTGACAATAATGGTTTTGACCCCACCTTTAAACGTATAGATCCAGATCAGAAAGATGGTAATGGCTACGGCCACCTCAAACGGAATACCTAGTGGCTTGAACAATGCAAGCTGCAAAACCTGCGCGGCCACATACAATCTCACCGCCGAGCCGATTGTTCTCGATAACAGAAAAAAACCTGATCCTGTCTTATAAGACCAAAATCCAAAACGCTGTTCGAGATACGAATAAATGGAGATAAGGTTCAGCCGGTAATAAAGCGGCATTAACACAGTCCCGATCACCAGATAACCGAGAATATATCCGATTACTACCTGAAAATAGGAAAATTGAATATTGACAACCGCCCCGGGAACGGAAACAAATGTGACTCCCGACAACGAGGTACCGATCATTCCAAATGCGACGAGATACCACGGAGACTGCCTGTTAGCTGTAAAAAAAGTGTTGGTATCAGCTCCCCTTGAAGTGTAAATAGATACCGTTATGAGCATTCCAAAATAGGCAATCAGAATGACCAGGGATATATATGGATTCATTAAAGCGGGTATTTGAATGAGTGGAGCAGCGGATTAAAAGGCACTTAAAACTTCTAATAATCTGCGTTTTTAATTAGATTTGCTAATCAAACAGAAATTTGGTTGTTATGCAAGCGCTCACAGATACGGAGGTCGAAATTCTGGAAAAAACAGTTGAACTTGACATCATGAAGCTCGTCATTTACAATGACGAGGTCAACACATTCGATTGGGTAATCGATACTTTAATGGAGGTTTGCAACCATACCAGCGAACAGGCTGAGCAATGTACCCTTATCATTCATTATAAAGGTAAATGTGCTGTAAAAGAAGGCACCTTTGAAGAATTGGCCGGTATGCGCAACGAGATTTGCCGCAGAGGCATTTCGGCCGAGATCCATTGATCAGTACCTACATTTTCAACATTCCGTTTCCCTGCTTATGAATTACCCCTCACGGCTCATTGAGGATGCAGTTAGTGAAATTTCCCGTCTGCCGGGAATCGGAAAGAAAACCGCATTACGTCTGGCATTACATTTGCTCAAGAGAGAAGAGGAACAAACCAAATCTCTTTCGGAAGCGCTTTTGAATATGCGCACCAAAACGACTTATTGTGTAAAATGCCATAATATCGCAGATGAGCGGCTTTGTAACATTTGTGCCAATGCCAGGCGTGACCAATCCATTATCTGTGTAGTAGTCGACACGCGTGACGTACTTGCTATTGAATCAACAAACCAGTATAAGGGTTTATATCACGTGCTCGGCGGTATCATATCTCCATTAGAAGGGATCGGCCCCGCTGATTTACAGATCGATTCGCTTGTTTCGCGCATTGAAAGCCCGGAAGAAAGTGAGCCTGTAAAAGAAATAATCCTGGCATTAAGCCCTACAATGGAAGGTGATACTACCGCATTTTATCTTCAGAAAAAATTGAAATCCACGGGTGTCAAAATGAGCACCATTGCCCGTGGTATACCTATCGGCGGCGATCTTGAATATGCCGACGAAATAACGCTCGGGCGCAGCATCATAAGCCGGGTGGCATATGATTGATACTAACCTTTAATTTTCTTTTTATGAATAGAACAGACTTTTTGAAAACCCTGGCCGGTGGCTCACTTGCTGTAAGCGCATTCACTAAAAATGCCTTTGCATCTTCCTCCGTTGGATTGAATGCGGAGACTGCACCTTTCAAACAAGCTCCACTTCCTTATGATTTTGGAGCATTGGAGCCCAGCATTGATAAGATGACCATGGAGATCCATTATGGAAAACACCATGCAACGTATGTTAAAAATCTCAACGATGCTGTAAAAGGGACAGAATTCGAGAAAAAATCACTGGACGAAATCATCAAATCGATCGGTAAAGCCCCCGCGGCGATCCGGAATAATGGTGGCGGACATTGGAACCATACTTTTTTCTGGGAAGTAATGGGCCCGAAAAAGGCTGCCGGACCGACTGGCGCGGTAGCTGATGCAATCAACGGTCAGTTTGGATCGCTGGATAAGTTCAAAGAAGAGTTTGGCAAAGCAGCAACTACACGGTTCGGATCAGGATGGGCGTGGCTGGTTGCAAAGGGTGGTAAGCTTTCAGTTGGTTCTACCCCAAATCAGGATAATCCATTGATGGATGTGTCGGACTTCAAAGGAACCCCTATTTTGGCCCTGGACGTCTGGGAACATGCTTACTATCTACATTATCAAAACAAGCGCCCCGATTACATCAAAGCATTCTGGGATGTAGTGAATTGGGATAAAGTAGCTGAGAATTTGAAAAAAGCGTAAGCTGGATTTTTGTGTGAGATGTGAAATGTGAGGTGATTTTATGTTAGGCTAGTCTTCACCTTTTACATCTCACATCTCACATCTCACATCTCACATCTCACATCTCACATTTTACATCTCACATTTTACATCTCACATTTTACATCTCACATCTCACAAAAATCAATTACAATAACTAGAAATCACCTTATACGCCTGCTGATACCCGAGTTCACCCGCTTTACTCAGATCCATACAACCATCGTTTACTTCCCCAAGGCTGTTTTTCAAAATGCCTCTCAGGTAATAAGCTTCCGGGTAGTCAGAACGAAGTTTGATTGAGCTTGTGAAGTCGAGTACGGCGCCCATTTGATCACCACTTTGTGAGCGTATCATTGCCCTGGAAAAGTATGCATTTGAGTAGGTAGGGTTCAATTCCACGGCAGTTGTCAGGTCTTGTATTGCACCTTTAATTTCTCCCACCTTCGATTTGCTGATACCTCTCATAAAATACGCCTCGGCCCGCTCGTGCGTCAGATTATCGATCTTAATGTTTTCCTTCACCTGATCCCGCAGTTCATCCAGTTTGTCCCGGTTTATTTTACCGGAGTAAACGATCTTCTTGGGATCACCGACATACGCATTTTTTAATTCTATTGATTTCGAAAGGTCAGCAATCGCGCCTCTTGAGTCATTGAGTTTACCTTTTGAAAAACCCCGGCCATAATACGCTTGATAGTCATCGGGATTCAATTGTATGGTTTTATCAAAATCAATGATCGCTCCCTGGTAATCTTCAATCCTGTTTTTTGCAAACCCTCTGTTCGTGTAGTATTCGCTGTCATTCGGACTTAGTTCGATTGCCCGCGTAAAATCATGTACTGCACCCTGATAGTCACCAAGTTCCAGCTTCGCAAGGCCCCGACCGGCATACGCCCCTGTTCGTTTGGGACTCAGCTCAATCACTCTGGTAAAATCCGCAAGACTACCTGCATATTCCTGCAAATCCTGTTTACAATTTCCCCTCGCATATAATGCAGCAAGTTCATCAGGATTAAGAGAAAGCGCGCGGTCGAGATCTATTAATGCATTCCGATGGTTTTTCAGTTTTGCATAGCTCACACCACGATTGTAGTAGGCTTTTGGCTCCTCCGGGTTCAGTTCGATCGCTTTGGAATAATCCTCAATTGCCGCGCGAAAATCCTCTTGCAAACTTTTGCTGACACCGCGGCTCTGGAAGTAAAGCGCCTCTCGCGGATTTAGCTCAATGGCCTTATCGTAATCCAGTATTGCCCCTCGGTGATCTTTGAGGTTTGCCTTTGCCAATCCCCTGTTAAAATAACTCGGAGCATGGTCGGCATTCATTGAAATGACCGATGTGTAGGCCTGCATGGCCCCGTTGAAGTCGCCCGTACCTGCTTTTGTATTTCCTTCTTCGAAGAATTCCGCAGCTGAACGTTGCGCAATGATTTGGTAGGGCAGGAAGCATGTTATAAATAGAAAAATGCCCCGAAATAGAACTTTCATGAATGTAAACCGTTTCCTCAAATCCGTTATTTGTTACAATTATTCCATAAAAGTATTCAAATTCCGTTTCAGCATCAATAAAAGGAAACGCCTATTTTGAAAGAAGTTTTTATAACTCTTTCGTCAGAATATGGGTACTTTTACTCTCTTACGAAAGACAAAATTTATCAGGTTTTCACTTAATTTTCGCTTCATGAATTCGACATCCAAGAAATTTTTTGTCATCGTGTTGCTCGTGATTGGCTTTGCGGCAGTCTATTTGGCATTTTTCAAACCTACCGTGCGGCAATCCGACGTGGTATCGGCAGACGAACAACAAGGATCTTCATCCGTTTACCTTGACGCTCTGAGAGACCTGCATGGAAAGCCGGTGTCAATGGATGAAAACAAGCTGATTTTCATGAACGTGTGGGCAACATGGTGCGGGCCTTGTAATATGGAAATGCCTGGCATTCAAAAGCTTTACGATAAATATAAATCGCATGAAAAAATTGCATTCTACATTATCTCGGACGAAGATGCCGAGACAGTAAACCCTTTTATCGAAAGGAAAGGGTATAATTTGCCATTTTATCAATTCAGCGGGCCGTATCCGGCTGCATTGGATGGGAATGCAATTCCAAGAACTTATATCATTTACAAAGGAAAAATCCTCGCAGAAGAAATTGGCGCGTCGCAATGGGACCGCCCGGAGATCGTTGATCTCATTGAAAGGCAATTGGCAGAGATCTGACTAACAAGCAGTCAATAAAAAACGGCGTCGGAAAATCCGACGCCGTTTTTTATTGACTAAACTATTTCTTACTCAACAATGAAGCTTCCTTTCATCAATGCATAATGTCCGGGAAAGCTGCAAATAAATGTATATGTTCCTTTTGCTGGTGCTGTAAACTCAACAGTATCACTTTCTCCGCCACCCACAAGTTTGGTATGAGCAACAATGCTTGCCGCCTCCGACTTAGGAATGTATTCGGTTTCTCTTGCAGCAGCAGCTTTCGAACCGAACGCAGCAATGTCAACACCAGGTTTCAAAAGTACCCAGTTGTGTCCCATTGCAGCTTTGGGAAGTTTTCCTGAATGTGTAAGCGTAAGTTTTACTTTTTGTCCGGCCTTCACTTTGATTTCTTTCAGGTCGAATTGCATTGCATCACTTCCTTTTATCACGATGGTTTTTACTTGCTTCACATCGCTAACCACTGCTCTGCCAGTTGGTAATTTAGCTTCAACAGGGTTCATTGTAACGGCTCCAAACGCCACAACAGCGGCAAGAAGCATTACACCATACTTGGTCGTTTTCATATTCTGAGTATTAGTAAACTTGTTTGATTATAATTGATGGGTGCAATTTACGACACGGATTTTTTAAAAAGCAATTCATTAACATTTGTTTGAAAACTAATGTCAGAACAGCACTTTATACTGGTCGCGCACGGCTAATCCGACACAGATTACCGATAATACCATCATATAATGATTGATGTCTACCGGATCCATCGGGATCGGCAACTTCCCGGATTTTGTAGACAATGCGAGAAGCATCATGGAAAAAACAACCCAGAGTGCGCTTTTTTGCTTGCTGGCCAGTCCCACGCAGGAGATCAGTAACGTGACCAATATGCAGAGGGATTTGATGATCAGCCCAACATATTCGACTTTGAACCAGGTAATGCAATAAAATAATAACAGACCGAGGGATATGGTTGCCGATAACAAAAAGTTACCGCCTTTATAACGCATAATCAGGCACCAGGATGCTGAAACAAGGCAAAGTGCCCCGAGCGTCATTTCCCCGGCTACTAAGATCGTTCTGGTATTTTCCAAAAATCCGGCCCCGGCATAAACAAGAGAATCAGTAAGTGCAACCAGAGAAATACTAACCAAAAATATCCCCCAAAGCCAGCGGGCAATGATTGGTTGATGGTTAAAATATTTAAAAAAAATGAACAGGCTGGTGAAACTTAAGACGACGTTGGAAAATATGTGAGGATTGTTAAGTATATCCATAAACACCCATCAGATTGTCAAAAAAGCAATTTACAAATTCTGGTTACATTTTGCTACTTCGTGCTTTTCGTTCTACTTTTACCAAAAAAACTGATTTACCAATATGAGCGTTTTAGTTAATAAAAATTCTAAGATTATAGTTCAGGGATTTACCGGTTCAGAAGGGTCCTTTCATGCCCAGCAAATGATTGAATATGGTACGAACGTGGTAGGTGGCGTAACTCCTGGTAAAGGCGGACTCTCTCATTTGGAAAGACCTGTTTTCAATACCGTGGATCTCGCAGTGCGCGCAACCGGAGCAGACGTATCAATCATTTTCGTGCCGCCGGCCTTTGCCGCTGATGCTATCATGGAATCTGCTGACGCTGGTATTGGAGTCATTGTTTGTATCACAGAAGGTATCCCAACAAAGGATATGATGCAGGCGAAAGAATATATCAAAGGTAAAAACTGTCGCCTGATTGGCCCAAACTGTCCTGGAATCATCACTGCCGAGGAATGCAAAGTAGGTATTATGCCAGGTTTTATCTTTAAAAAAGGAACTGTTGGTTTGGTTTCAAAATCGGGAACACTTACATATGAAGCCGTAGATCAGCTGACCCGCGCCGGATTGGGACAAACAACTGCGATCGGTATTGGAGGCGACCCTATTATCGGTACCACTACGAAAGAAGCCGTTGAATTATTAATGAACGACCCTGAAACTGAGGCGATTGTGATGATCGGTGAAATTGGTGGTAGCATGGAAGCAGAAGCTGCTCATTATGTAAAATCAACCGGTAACAAAAAGCCTGTGGTTGGGTTTATAGCTGGCCAAACTGCCCCAAAAGGACGTCGTATGGGTCATGCCGGTGCAATTATCGGTGGTGCCGATGACACAGCCGAAGCGAAAATCCGGATTATGAAAGAATCGGGTATTTTTGTAGCTGAGTCACCTGCATTGATTGGAGAAACGATGCTTCTGGCACTAGGAAGAAAATAATATTACTTACGTATAAAAAGATCAGAGGGCTGGGGAAACTCCGCCCTTTTTTGTACCAATGAAGTCCATCATTTCCGCAGCTTACTGGGCTTTTTTTTCAGCATTACTTTTTGCTGGTTCATTTGCTGAGGCGGCGGTGAAAGTCAATCCTCCTCCCAGGTTCTTTCCTGTTTACGATTACCAGAATGATTGGCTCGTATACAATAGCCAATATAAAAACTATGTGCCTTTTTCGCAGGGCATCAACGAGGGGACGCAATATGTGAGTCTATACATCGATCTCCTCAAAAACCGACGATATACTTTACTGGTCAGAGCGGAAAATCAAAGCTATCTTTTCATTGAGGGGGCGTTACAGAACAAGCTTGAAGTAAATACGTGGCAGGAGTTGTCTATCGATAGCCTCTACAGGATTTACAAAAAAGAAGAACTTTTGGTGACATTGTACGGTAATCCCGGAATTCTGGACAAAACCGTCCTGCTCTGTCACGAGAAAAAAAGTAGTGACGAGGCACTTTCCACGACTACTCGTTCCAATTTCATCAACATTAGACCGATCGCATCTTCGCCATTTGGTAATTTTGCCGGTATCGCATTAATCCTCATTCTGATCATAAATGCCTGGGTCTTTAACCTCAACCCATTGTCATTCATACGTTTGATAAATCCAATCGAGTTTTTCAATAGCGACCCGCGGGATCAGCTCGCCAAGATCAATAAGCCATACAGCAATACCACTATTTTCTTTGTTATTACCAGTGCCATGCTGATGGCTTTTATCGCGGTTTACCTATCCACGAATAAACTTAACCTGTTTGCAGTCAGTACTATTTTGTCCGACAAATCGACAACGTTGCAAATTCTTGGAGATTTCCTGATTCTCTCGATCATCTTTTTTGTGTTGACCTATACCAAGTATATCTGTATGGTACTTGCTGGAAATATGCTCAATCTGGATAAACACGTCGATATTATTTTTATCAAAATAGTGCAATCCTCCTACCTGTTTTATTCACTATTGTTTCTGGTCGTTTTCGCATTGAGCTTCAACCATGTTAACTGGCTTGCGGACGGAAAGTCCTACATCCTCCTACCCTTTTCAATATTCTATCTGGCCCGATTTGTCGCTTTGTATGTGGTGACCAAGCCTTCCGGTTCATTGATTAATCTCTATTTATTTTCTTACCTTTGCGTCATTGAAATAATCCCACTCATTGTTAGTATGAAATTTGCATTATAACTAAGAAAACAAGGAAGGGAATAAACTAATGAGGATTTTACATGAGTGATACCATCAATTTTGATCAGGAAAGACTTAAGAAAGTTACAAGCCTTTTAGTTAGTCAATCCAGACCCGCAGACGAGAATTCACCATATTATGAGTTGGCTAAAAAATACAACATTAAGGTAGATTTCAGGCCATTCATACAAGTTGACGGAATTTCTTACAAGGACTTTCGAAAACAAAAAATCAACATTCTGGACTATTCGGCTGTCATCTTTACAAGCCGTAATGCAATCGATCACTTTTTCAGGATTTGCAACGAAGGTCGGATCGAAGTTCCTGCAACAATGAAATATTTTTGCATTTCAGAACAAACGGCTAACTATCTCCAGAAGTACATCGTAATACGTAAAAGGAAGATTTTCACAGGCACGAAAACGGCTGCTGAGCTGATCGAACTTATGCGGAAGCACAAAAAGGAGAAGTTCCTGTATCCTTGCTCGGACGTACGCAAAAACGACATTCCCGAATTTGCTGACACCGAGGAATTTAGCTTCACCGAAGCAGTAATGTATCAAACGGGCTCGGCGAATCTATCAGATCTGGAAGACGTTTACTATGACATTATTGCATTTTTCAGCCCATCCGGAATTAAGTCTTTATTTGACAATTTCCCTGATTTCAAACAAAACTCCACTCGTCTCGCCGCATTCGGACCAACTACTGCCAAAGCGGTGGAAGATGCTGGTCTGATCTGTGACATTCAGGCGCCACTTCCAAATGCACCTTCGATGACCGGGGCGCTTGACCTGTATATCCGGAAAGCGAACCAGATTTAGGCGAGTTTTACCCATAAAAAAGCCCTGGAAATTTTCCAGGGCTTTTTTATGCTTTTATCAATTTTTTTAAGCAATATGCGTTATGAATTAAATCCGGAGACTATCGGCAAGTTCTTCAAACCAACCCAGCAGCATGACTTTTACGTTTACTATTAAAAGTATTAAATACATAAAGGCGTTCGCCGTTTTGCTGATAATTCCTCTAGTTGCTGATGCTCAGAAAGATGCCCAGTTCAGCCTTTTTTCGCTCAATCAGCTTTACCTGAATCCCGCCGCGGCCGGTGCTGATGGATTGACTAAATTCCAATTAACACATCGGACACAATATGCTGGCTACCAAGGTACCAATATAGATGATACAGGAGGCGCGCTGTCGACGCAACTCTTTTCATTCAGCATGCCATTCAAAAATTTCGGTATAGGCTTTTATGCACTTAATGATAAAAGTGGACCGAGAACGGATCAGGATTTCAAAATTTCAGCAGCGTATCATATCCCTTTTGCAGGCGGTAATTTCCAGGTCGGAGCAAGTGCGGGACTTTTCCGCCAGGCGATCGATTATGGAAAACTGCGTGCGCGCGACCCGGATGATCCATTGATCCAGACAGGTGTAATCTCAGAAATTAATCCTGATTTTGCAGTGGGTGCCCGATATGAAAACGAAGCATTTTATGCGGGAGTTTCTCTAAACCATTTTCTGAAACCTAAATATCAACTGGGTTCTGAAACTGCGACTAATCCCCTGCCGCGAACGCTGTATTTCAATGCCGGGGTAAATATTGAATTAGGTTATTTGCTGGACATTCAACCCATTGTTCTGGTAAAATCCGACATTAGTACGGTATCGGTTGAAGGTGGTGCGACTGTCACCTATAATAAGCGTTATTGGATTGGTGGAACTTACAGACAGCAAGACACTTACTTCATCATTATGGGCGGCGTATATTTGCTAACCGATCAATCTTTAAGACTTTCGGGAGCGTATGATATGGTGATTGGAGGCGATCGTGCAAAAGCGCCTTCCTCGTTTGAAGTGATGCTTTCTTACGCATTACCATCTCCGAAATTTGGTAAAAAGACAATCATAAGAACACCCCGCTTTCGCTTCTGATCAGAGCTTAATTACTTCAAGCTAAAATGACATTGCATCTTCAAATTATTAAAAAAGCCATTAGACCGCACGCAATGTGACTTTTTTGTAAGTCACTTGAGAATAAGCGTTGACCACTTTGCGAAACTTTAATTTATATTTGTAAAATAAATGTCCCTTATACCATTTCCGTTTTTCTTACGTTAAGACGATAATTGATTGATTTCGTAACTCTTCAGGCATGGTTTTCTCTCCTGATTTTTTTTGAAATCGCACTGCTCAAAATTGATTTTTAGTTTTTATTCAGGTTATACTATATATCATTGGTCGACGTTTTTAGGCTAACATTTTATTATTCAAATTTTACAAAAACACTATGAATGTGAAAGTGTTCTATCGGGATGGAGTCAAAAGTCTGCTTTTGATAGCCGCTCTTATGCTCATGCAGAGTTGCGGATTTATCAAGAGTAAGTTTGGCAAGGGAGGAAAAGAAGAAAGCGGCATTGCCAATGGTGAGATCACCGCAACAGCCCGCAAGGGTTTCAAACAAACAACACCGGCGGGTATGGTGGTAATACCTTCCGGATCCTTCGTAATGGGCCAGGCTGATGAAGATATAGCCTCTTCGATGAACAATATGAACAGGCGGGTGACGATCAGTTCTTTCTTTATGGATGATACTGAAATTACCAACAATGAGTATCGCCAGTTTGTTAATGCATTGCTTGTTGACTCCGTGTCCGTTTTAGGGGAAGAAGAGATTATGTCTAAATATTACCCTGACACAACGGTATGGAAAAAAGACTTTGCCTACTCCAACGGTGATCCATTCGTAGAATATTATTACCAGCACCCAGGTTTCGACACTTACCCGGTTGTTGGTGTGAGCTGGACAGGCGCTGAATACTTTTCAAAATGGCGTACAAATCTCCTCCATGATTTTCAAAACAAAGAGGGACAGTTCAATTCCACAGGTTTCCGTCTTCCTACTGAAGCTGAATGGGAATGGGCGGCACGTGGCGGTCGGGCTGTGGCCAAGTATCCTTGGGGAAATCCTTACACTATGAATGCGAAAGGATGCTTTCTTGCAAACTTTAAACCGCAGCGTGGTAATTACGATGCTGACGGATATCCATATACAGGTCCGGCAAATGCGTATAATCCAAATGACTTTGGCTTGTATAACATGGCTGGTAACGTAGCTGAATGGACTTCGGATGCGTACACGGACAATGCTACCGCAATTGTTTGGGATATGAACCCACAATATAACAACCCCGACGAACCTCGTAAGGTTGTAAAAGGAGGATCCTGGAAAGACATCGCTTATTATCTTCAGACTGGTACCCGTACTTTCGAATATGAAACCGAACGTCGTGCCTTCATTGGGTTCCGCTGCGTAATGGACAATGTAAACGACCGTGGTGGTGCGCGTGCTCGTCGTCGCTAGAACATACAATTTTTATGAAAGAAGCAGCGTTTAGACACTGCTTCTTTTTTACGATCTATTCAAAACAAATAACACTTTCATTCATCATTAATTTTTCACTGTAACTGATTTCAATTCGTATGGCTAAGAATAGCGGACCTAATTTTTTTTGGGATAAACTAGTACCAACAATATATAGTGCGGGTGCTGCCGTTGTAATTTTGGGAGCGTTGGCAAAGATTCAACACTGGGATTTTGGAGGACCTCTACTTACTGCCGGTCTTGGTACCGAGGTACTTATATTCCTTCTTTATGCATTACAAACTCTGACTCAATCAAACGATAAAGATCCGGATTGGACGCGCGTTTATCCGGAGCTCGCCGATGATTACAATGGACCAGCAATCACGCGTGGTTCAACACAAAGCAGCAATGTTACGGCCAAGCTCGACAACATGCTCGACAATGCTAAGATTTCACCTGAAATCTTCGACAGCCTGGGTAAAGGATTTAGAAACCTATCTGATACAGTTGGCAAGATCACTGACATTACAGATGCCACAGTCGCTACAAATGACTACGCAAGAAATGTAAAAAATGCTTCAACGGCGATCAATGATATGAACAAGTCTTACGGTGTTGCCATTAATGCAATGAGCTCCATGGCTGATGCTACAAAGGATGCCCAATCTTATCGCGAGCAGTTCCAGCAAATCACTAAAAATATGGGTGCTCTGAATGCCGTTTATGAACTCGAGCTTCAGGACACAACAAAACACCTGAAAGCAATGAACGCTTTCTATGGCAACTTGACTGCTGCAATGGAAAACATGGCCGATGCAACAAAAGAATCGCAAGTGTTTAAAAATGAAATGTCTAAACTGACCACTAATATTTCATCTCTAAACGGCATTTACGGTAATATGCTGACAGCGATGCGCGGTGGTAATGCCTAATAATCCCTAACAAGCAGCTAGTAAGTCCATCAAGTGAATTATTAATGTTTGTTATCAATAAATTATTTAATCACTGATAACTGATTACTGAACAATATGGCAGGTGGAAAAGAAACACCCCGTCAAAAGATGATTGGAATGATGTATCTGGTACTTACAGCGATGCTCGCATTGCAGGTAAGTTCAGCCATTATAGAAAAATTCATTCTTCTGAACAATTCTTTGGAACTATCTTCCGGAGCAGCTAATAGAATAAACGAAGAAACAGTACTTAAAATAAAGAAAGCGGTTGAGAAGTCCGGAAACCGTGCGGCTGATGTTGCTGTAATTAAGCAAGCGGAAGAAGTACGTAAATATTCTGCCGACATTACCAACGAAATTAACTCCGTAAAACAGGAAATTGTCGCGAAGGCAGGTGGCGGACTTAATGAAGAAGGTGGTATAAAAAACCCACAAGAAGAAGCGAAGGTTGCAGAAATGATGATCGGTGTCGGCAAAAACGGCAGAGCATATAAGTTGAAACAAACTCTGAATGCTTATACTGCTCAGCTTAATCAATTATCTCCTAACAAGTTCCAAAATCTTGCACTTGATGGAAAAGAAGATCAGGTTATAAAAGGTAATAAGGAACAAAGGAATAAGGATTTTGCTGAATTAAATTTCGAATCTACTCCCGTTGCTGCTGCATTGGCCGTTTTAAGCCAGAAGCAGACAGATATTCGCCGTATGGAAGGTGAAGTACTTAATTATCTTGCAAGTAAGGTGGGAGCTGCAGACGTCAAATTCGACCGGGTTCTGGCGATGGTGAGTGCTGATGCGAAGACAGTAGTTGCAGGTACCAAGTTTAAAGGGCAAATGTTCATAGCAGCATCTGCATCCGGGATCACACCGAAAATGAGCCTTAATGGATCTCCGGTAAAAGTTGAAAATGGTATTGGTCTTATTGAATTCACTGCGCAAGGCGGCGGATACAATGCAGAGGGTCTAGCGAAGCGTGAATTGCAGGCAAGAATTACAATCCCAACACCTTCTGGCCGCGATACTACTTATACAATGAATCAGGAGTATTTCGTAGTGAAACCTTCGTACCAGATAGAGACCGGAACGTTGCCTCCATTGTATCTTGGCTGTGCTAATAAATTAAGCATTCAAAGTCCAGCTTTGGGGCCACTATGGGCTCCTAGCTTTTCAACAGACGGCGGTGAGATTATTCAAAGTGGGCAAAAAGGGAAATTTACAATCGTGCCGAATCGTGCGCAGTTGAACATTACAGTTAGCAACGCGGGCAATGTTTTAGGTTCGGAGCCATTCCGTGTGAATAAGGTTCCTAAACCTTCGCTTGAAATACGGGTGAATGGGGCCACTTTTGATGAAAGAAAAGGTGCGCCTGCAAGTGGAACAAGAAGCATCCAGGTTATTGCAATTCCAGATGAGAGTTTCAAGAACTTCTCGCCGGAAGACGCTAAATTCAGAGTTTCGGAAGTTGAGATTTCGCTGGCCAGAAATAACAGGCGTATTGATGGTGTTACTTTGAAAGGTGGAGGCGGATCTATCTCATCTCTGGCGCAGAAGGCTCAGCCTGGCGACAGGTATGTAGTCACGATTTTGAAGGTGGAACGCCAGAACTTCAAAGGTGCTGTGAATGAAGTGGAAATGGGTAATCAATACAGAACTGTTCCGCTATACTAATTCACAATTTTAGTCGTTGATTGGACAATACAACTTTGTATGCTATGACAAGAATGAACGGAAAAACGATTGCATGGTCCTTAATCTCCCTATCGCTGGGAACTGGGGCTGCGTTTGCTCAGGAAAAGGAAGATTCGACTGCTAATCAATTCTCATCCCGCCCGATTGCGGACGGAGATGTAATGATGAAAAGAACGCTTTGGAGAAGGGTTGATTTGAAAGAAAAGCAAAACATAGCGATGTTTTCGAAAAACAACGAAATCACCCGTTACCTATTGGAAGCTGCTAAGGCTGGCTTAATCGATGCTTACACCAACGATTCATGCACTACTAAAATTACGGCTGACGAATTGCATAAGCGTATTCTGATTCCGAATCAGACAGCCGGATTATCTGCGGAAGAGATTGCCGCAGGTTTTGGAGAAGCGACGAAAACAGATGATGGCTGGGGAGCAAAACCAAAAGCAGACCCTGCCAAGCAAGCTGCTGCTGCCGATGACGGATGGGGTAATACCAAAAAGGATGCTAAAAAAGAGGTAGCGCAGGAAGATGATGGATGGGGACCTCCTAAAAAGAAAACCACAAAAAAAGGTACCAAAAATCAGGTAGCCAAGGAAGAGCCACCGGTTGTGGAACAGCCAAAAGTTGATTCCACGTCGTTTGAAACCCAGGTCGCTTCTACGGAAGAAGAATATTTCCCTGAGCAACTTAGTATCATTGAGTTAAGAGAAGATTGGACATTCGACAAGAAGAGATCACGTCTTTACAATGATGTGCAAACAGTGTCTATCATTCTTCCTTCTGAACAAACTGCGACTGGCCTGGAATTACCAGTTGCATCATTCCGCTGGAAAGACGCTGAAAGGCTTTTCAGAAGTGACCCAAAGAAATACATTTGGTATAACACCCATAACACAGCTCAGAATAAAAACCTGGCTGACGCATTTGATCTTCGACTTTTTTATGGTCGGATTACGAAGTTCTCAAATGCAAAAGATCAGGGATTCCTGGACATTTATAGTGGAGAAAAAGAGGCACTAATTAAATCTCTTAACTATGAGCAGGAATTGATGGAGTTGGAACATGGTTTGTGGGAGTACTAATTCCATAAATCTAAAGTCAATAAATACAAAAAGCACCTTTAGAGGTGCTTTTTGTATTTATTGACTTTTTCCCCGAATATTACTTCCTCATCAAATTATCTCTTAGCGGTTTTAACGTCGCTTTCAGACAAACCAAGTGCTTCAACTGCTTTGTTGTAATCTTTCCAATCAGTCTCAGCAGAGGTTCTTACAAGAGCACCTGGCACAAGGATAATGCGGATATCTTCAAATGTGCGCATTGGGACGGTTTGCACATCCTCGTACCACCTCACATTGATGATATCAACAAAAAATGTAGATTGTTGGATACCGTGGATAAATGTGAAGTCGCTCGCCTTTTCGTCATCAAAAATTACTGTACCTGGTAAAGGCCACCAAACACCCTGCACTTTCACATACACCATGACAACAGCGCTGTTATAGAATTCGTCTTCTTCGGCAGACAAGCTGTCAATTCCAATTCGGCCCACAACTCCACCATCTGCCGTAGTCCCGATTTCACCAATCGACAGTATCGCTGCCCCCCCACCGCCCGTGCCATCTTGTCCATCCGCCCCCGCTGGTCCCGCTGGGCCGGCAGGTCCGGCTGCGCCTGCATCTCCTTTTGGCCCAGCTGGCCCCACGTCCCCCTGTTCCCCTTTGCAACCACTTACCAGAACAACCATCAACCCGATCCAGGCAAAAAGTAATAATCTTTTGAACATAACTGTTAACGTTTAAATTGTGAATTAAAAGAAAGCTATAAGTAAGAGTTAATACGCAATTATAAGAAATAGTGGTGCAACTATCCCGTGAGTTCTATTTTTGCAGCAACTAAAATTGAAATAAAAACCGCACAATGCCAAACCAGCAAAAAAAATATCTGATCATTGTTGCCGGGCCTACCGCAGTGGGGAAAACCACCCTCTCAATACAGCTAGCAGAGAAATTAAAAACAGAAATTATTTCAGCCGATTCACGCCAGTTTTTTCGCGAACTAAATATAGGAACTGCCAAGCCTTCTCAATATGAACTGGACAAGGTTCCACATCATTTCATTAACTCACACTCCATTACCGAAACTTATAGTGCGGGCGATTTCGAAAGAGATGTTTTGAAATTGCTCGAATTACTTTTCGAAAAACACAATTATGTAATTCTGACAGGTGGCTCCGGATTCTATGTAAAAGCTGTACTTGAAGGTCTTGATGACCTCCCCCAACCTCTGCCAGGGCTGCGTGATTCCCTGACTAAAAGGCTGGCTTCCGAAGGTCTCGCCACTCTTCAGGATGAAGTCCGGACCATAGATCCGAAATTTGCGGCAACGAAGGAAATCGCTAATCCGCAAAGAGTGTTAAGAGCACTCGAAGTTTACCTGACCACCGGACTTCCCATTAGCCAGTTTCAGCAAAAAAAACGTTTAACCAGACCTTTTGAGTCCATTTGCATTGCTTTGGATCGTGATCGTTCGGAACTGTATCAAAGAATAGATCTGAGAATGGATGAAATGCTTCGTGCAGGCCTGCTTGAAGAAGCGAAAAGCCTTATTGCTTACAGATCACACCATGCGCTGCAAACAGTCGGTTACAAGGAAATTTATGGCTATCTGGACGGAGAATATGGCGGGGCTGAGATGGAGCGGCTATTGAAGCAGAATTCGCGACGTTATGCAAAACGTCAACTAACGTGGTTCCGGCATCAGGGAAACTTTGAGTGGTTTCAGGCTGACGATTATGAGGGGGTGCTATCCTATATTGAGCAGCGAATCGGAAACACTTAATAAAGTAAATGGCAGCTTACAAAGATTTATAAACTGCCATTTAGAACTTAATCTTCCAGTTCCCGATAGGCTAAGATTCCACCCAAGACATTACGGACATTCGAATATCCCTGAGACTCGAGATACTTGGCCGCTTTGCCGCTTCTCGCTCCGGAACGGCAATGGATGATAATTTCTTCATTCTTCAGCGGTTCAAGCTCGTTCAGATGATCCGGGAGCTCACCTAATGGGATTAAAATGGCCCCAAGATTATCCTCTTCATATTCATGTTCTTCGCGTACATCGTAAAAATGCAGATCTTCCCCCTTTTCGAGACGCTCTTTTAATTCCTCAACTGTAATATCCATATTAGTAGAATTTGTTGCTTTTAATGCTATTTGACAATTAACATCTTTTGGACAAAATTTCGTTTCCCATCATTGGCTTTCAGGAAATAAATCCCGGCGCTTAAATGAGAAACAGATGCTGCTTTTATATTTCCATCAGGTAAAATAGTGTCAATCTGATTTCCCTGCACATTGAAAACATCAATCCTTTTTAATGAATTGCTGTTCCAGTTAATAATGCCGCTGCTGGGGTTGGGGAAGAAGTAATCCGGGCTGCTTGTTTCAATACCCGTTATGACACCCCGCGCGTTTTTTCCAAGGTAGGGACGGATCATAATGCTTCCATTCAATGAGGTTTCCCTGGCCCACTCGGTTCCGAGGTTGTAAAAAATAGCGTTCTTGCCAAGTATTGAGTTTCGGTCAAATCCTACCGTAACCGGTTGCTCGTTTATCTGCAGCCAACCTACGTAAAAAGTATCTGCCACGGCCACGGGATTAGCGAATTGATAATCAATAAAGCCGTTTCGGACGTTTGGATAGCTGACTGCTACCGACCGTTGCGAAATCACCTGATCAGGACGCCCATTTTTACTATTAGAGATCTGGATTGTAAAACTTTGTCCAGCAATATCTTTATTGAAAGGAGCCAAAGCAATCCTGACGCCTCCTATTGTATCAGGTTTTGAAAGAATATACTGGACTGCCACCCTTCCCAACTTTTGATTCACCTGCACCCCATACTCTGCGCTGCCATCGTCAAAAGCATAGTAATCTGTCAATGCGACCCTGGCTGTAATTGTATCATTGGTTTTAAGGTTCACATTCGGAATCGTATCCGTGGTGATCACGAAAAACTTACTTAAAAGATTAATACTATCCAAAGTCGCATTAATATTCAACGCTGCCGGTTTCACAGACAAGCTTTTTGATTTCAGAGATTCTACATAAATAGATCTTTGCACATTTCTAAAATATTCAGTCCCCCTCTGCGCATCCGTAATAGTAAAAGTGCTCGTCAGGATATTGAAATTATTGAAATGATTCACAATATCCGTTCGGACTGAATCCGAAGTTGCTAATGCAGGATTAACCCGATACTGCCTGAGGGGCATCGCAGTATATCGTTTCAAAAGCGGCGAAACAGGTTTCCTCATGGCAACATCAAATAGGTAAGGTTGCTTTACAGATCGTTTTGCATTAAGATAAATGTAGTCGAGTTGCCAGGTATCGTAAGCCCCGGAATTGCGGCCATAGGAACGGAACCGAAATTGAAATGCGTCATGAAAATACCCCGGATCGGAGATCCTGATGAATTTCTGGTGAAATAGGGTATCAAGATTAAAGCCTGCCTGATTCCATACCGTCACCCAACCAGCCGTTTTAGAAAGAAACTCCACCTGGAAAAAATCACTGGAATCGGGCAATTCACCCAAACCTTTCGCCATCCAGTAAAAACTTAAATAAACTGAATCGGCAACGGTTTTGCCAGCCAGATTAATCGGCTGAGAAGTTAGTGTATCTGTAAAATTCTGAGTTAATGGATTGACCAGATTGTAAGGAGTTCCTCCCGCATTCAGACCATCAAACGTTGCGATGTTCAGGGAAGGATGAGAACCAGAAAGAGTATTGTTAATGTAAACCCCACCGCCGGAGAGCCAGTTTCTTGTACCCGGAGTTGCGGATTTTACCGTGGAGAAATCTTCGAAAAATGGAAGTGTTAATGCAGCGTCTGTCCGTAAAAGATCTTCACCTGAAAAAGAATATCCATCGTCCTCACCGGGCAAACCTTCCAAAGGTACCAGTTTCAACTGGGCATAAACTGCAGGCAACTGAAACAGGATGAGCATCCACAGAATCAGTATACGTTTATTGTTGATGAAAAAATTAAAACTGTTGCCCTTGATCACTTTCATTCTCAGTTGGTTCAACTGCTTGCGGAGTGACCCAGAGATCAATTACATCTCCGATCCTCACATTATTGCCGGCGTCCGGATTTTGCCTCACGACCGATCCCGGTGCCTGACCTTCCTCAGCCTGTACGATCATTTGTTGCCCTACTTTCAGACCTGCGCCGATTATAGCGATCTTGGCCTCATCCAGTGGCATTCCAAGTACCGAAGGAGCCTCAAACTGCGCCGTCCCTAACCCTTCACCGAGTTCCAGATCAATCTTGGCGCCTTTTGCAATGGGTTGTCCGGGCAGGATTTCTTTGCCATTATACATTTGTTTCAACACTGCATTTTGAGCCATATCAGGCACATAGGAAATATTTCCTTCCTCCAATCCCACACTTTTAAGGAGCATTTGAGCACTCCGGTGCGTCATGTCGGTCAGCTTCGGCATTTTGATCAGCGGCGCGGTTCTCGAAACTACGGTGACGTAAATCTTCCGGCCTTCCTTCACTTTTGAGCCGGGTAGCGGATATTGCGATATGATGGTTAGAGCCGGTACATTCGTCACAAATGTGCAATCCACTTCATACCGAAGATCCCGGTCCCCCAGAAAGTCATCAAGGTCTTCGACGCTTTTCTTTTTCAAATCTGGTACCGTAATAGCCTCACCGTGGTTCGTTGTGAAAGGGAGATAGACAAAAAAGAATCCCAGAAAAAGAACCAAAAGGAGCGAGACGATAATTCCAATATGTGTTAGAAGGTCCTTTCTGGATTGTGTACTTATTTTGGCCATGAATGTACTTGTGCGCGAAACTTAATGAAGGGTAAAAATAAACGTAATATTCCAAGAACCAAATACACTATGCCGTATATGAGCCAAGAATTCTTTTGATATACTTTCCTAAAATATCGAATTCAAGGTTCACAGAATCACCCGCTTTCAAAGCATGAAAATTGGTAAAAGAATAGGTATAAGGGATAATCGCGACGCGAAACGCATTCTCCCTGGAATTAAAAACGGTCAGACTGACGCCATTGATACAAATAGAACCTTTTTCTACTGTTATATTCCCGGTTGAAGCATCATATTCAAAATCGTAAAGCCAGCTCCCGTCACGCTCCTCAACGTAAGTACATGTTCCGGTTTGATCCACGTGACCCTGAACAATATGACCGTCAAACCGGCCATTTGCCGGCATACATCGTTCCAGATTGACTTTACTGCCCGGCAAGAGCGTTCCCAGGTTGGTTTTGCTCAGCGTTTCCTCGATTGCCGTCACGCGATAATGGTCAAGCTCCACACCGACTACCGTAAGACAGACACCATTGTGATTGATACTCTGGTCAATTTTAAATTCCGTCGCAATCGGCGACTGAAGGGTAAAAGTCTTGTTAGTACCTTCGGACACTATATGCACCACCTCACCGATTGACTCTACAATTCCTGTAAACATGTTTTATCACAAATTTTAAAATACAAAGTTACGATTTGTTCATTACCTTGATTTCTTATATTTTTTTACAAATCCATATACTTTGCGAACTTTGCAACCCCAGACCGGTTCGCTTCCGGACCTGCAATGCATATATTCCAAAAATCAGTTAATGAAAAAAGTACTATTTATTGATCGCGACGGAACGATCATTGTTGAGCCGCCTACCGATTTTCAGGTTGATTCTCTTGAAAAGCTTGAATTTCTGCCGAAAGCAATTTCAAACCTTCGGAAAATAGCTGAAGAAACGGATTACGAACTGGTTATGGTAACTAATCAGGATGGCTTGGGTACCGATTCCTTTCCAGAAAATACGTTCTGGCTTGCGCATAACAAAATGCTTGCAACCCTGGCCGGTGAAAATATACAATTCGCTCAAATACACGTTGACCGCAGCTTTCCCGAAGACAATCTTCCAACCCGGAAACCAGGAACAGGCATGCTCTCGACCTATTTCTCAACAGATTACGATCTTGCTAACAGTTATGTGATCGGCGATAGACTTACTGACGTGCAATTAGCGGTAAACCTTGGCGCAAAGGCAATTCTTTTGGCTGATTCTCTGCCAAAAGAAGGGATGTCCGATCAGATGAATGCGGCAACTTCATTAATCTCGAATGACTGGGACAGCATTTACGAACATTTAAAATTGCCTTCCAGAATCGCCTCCGTTGAACGAAATACCAAAGAAACGCAGATTAAAATAGACCTTAACCTCGATGGAAGCGGCCGGTCTGACATTCATACCGGACTCGGTTTTTTTGATCATATGCTCGATCAGCTGGCGCGACATTCCGGCGCAGATCTTTCGATCCGCGTCGCAGGTGATCTGCACATCGACGAGCATCATACAATTGAGGATACCGCATTGGCATTGGGGGAAGCTTATCGCCAGGCCATCGGTGACAAGCGTGGGATTAACCGTTATGGTTTCTTGTTACCTATGGATGAGGCACTTGCCCAGGTTGCGATTGATTTTTCAGGTAGACCATGGATCGTTTGGGATGCGGATTTCAAGCGTGAGAAAATCGGGGAAATGCCAACAGAAATGTTCTTTCACTTTTTCAAATCATTTTCAGATACTTCGCTTTCAAATCTGAACATTAAAGTAGAAGGTCAAAATGAGCATCATAAAATTGAATCCATTTTCAAGGCGTTTGCCAAGGCCATAAAAATGGCTGTCAGAAGAGATTTGAAGGCACTTGACTTTATGCCATCGACAAAAGGAGTTCTTTAAAATTTTATTACCCTGGTTTCACGAAGTCATTTTTTAGCTATTTTTGTCCGTCTCTAATTAGATTAATTGAATACAGTTATGGGAATGACCATCATAATGATTGCCTTTTATATTGTTCTGCTAAGCTCCGCCTTTCTGGTGGGTCGTTGGCTGGAAAATCACGAAAAAGGCTGGAAAATTAATAAATGAGGGTTGTTTAAAACGACCCTTTTTTTATTGTTATACAAACATTAAACCGTAAAAAAAGTAACTCGCCCGGACAATAAGTTCGTATAGGGCGAACGTTTTAGGCCAGTTGGGTGTTCCCCTAATGTTTCTTTAAATTCTGTATTAAGTTGCTAAGATCCCTTTGTCTCATACTGCTCACGGCCTTCCTAATCTGTAAAGCCACAGGTGTTGCCAGCCTCTTGCTGGCAAAGGAGAAGTCGTCAGTGCTTTGTGATTCTGGCACCTGTGATAATGAAAAAACAGAAGTTGAGAAGATTAGCGACGACCTGTTGTTGATCCCGCATAGTGTGGATTTCGGTAAATTCTGCTTAGCCATTCCACTTAAAAATTCTTTCTCTTACAGTACTGCCGCGCATACTGAGATTTTCTACAATCTCTTGTCGCCTCCCCCCGAATTGATCTGATTTATTTTTGCATTACTAGTTAAGGCATGCCTGTCCTGATGAAATTTTTCATCGGAGATGCATGATGCCGCACGTGTCATTTCAAAATTTTAACAGATCATGATCAATTCATATAACGAGCTTTTCGAAAAAAATAAAAAATGGGTTGCAGCTACAACTCAAGAAAACCCTGATTTCTTCACCAACTTGGCAAACGGCCAAAGCCCCAAATTTCTTTGGATCGGTTGTTCAGACAGCCGGGTACCGGCGAACGAAATAACCGGCACTCAGCCCGGCGATATATTTGTGCACCGCAATATCGCTAACATGGTGATTCACACAGATATGAGTATGCTGAGCGTACTCGATTACTCGGTAAATGTACTGGGTGTCCAACATATCATCGTATGCGGCCATTATGGCTGTGGAGGAGTTTTAACTGCTATGGGACACAAGCAGGTAGGCTTGATCGATAACTGGCTACGTCATATTAAAGATGTTTATCGTCTGCACCAGAATGAACTTAATGCCATTACCGACCTCAAAAAGAGAAGTGACCGGCTGGTAGAATTGAATGTGCACGAGCAAGTTCACGATCTCGCCAAAACCAGCATCGTACAAAACGCCTGGGCAAACGGCCAGCAACTACAGGTGCACGGCATCGTATACGATATCAAAAACGGTATTTTGAACGATCTGAATGTCACAGTTGACAATACAGGCGGTATGGATGACGTCTATCGATTCGAACTGCCGAAAGTATCTGAACAAGTCTAAAAAGCAAGTCTATAACTCCGACTATCTGAATTAATCGTATGTCATTGAATAAGAATAATATATTGTCCAATATTAAATACGATTTCCCATCCGGGCTTGTCGTGTATCTGGTGGCATTACCGCTTTGCCTGGGAATAGCCCTGGCATCCACCGGGCGCTCGGACCTCCTTTTTTCGGGAATAATTGCTGGTGTGATCGGCGGGATTGTCGTCGGTTCAATCAGTGGTTCATCTCTTGGAGTAGCCGGGCCAGCTGCCGGGCTCGTTGTAATCGTGCTGAACGCGCTTGATACCCTGGGCAGCTTTGAAGCTTTTCTGCTTGCCGTAGTCCTCGCGGGAATGCTACAGGTAGTCGCAGGTTTTCTGAATGCCGGGATCATTGGTTATTACTTCCCATCTTCAGTTATAAAAGGGATGCTCGCCGCCATAGGTATTACCCTTATTTTAAAGGAAATACCTCATGCGCTAGGTTATGATGCCGACTTCATGGGAGACGAAGCATTCGATCAGAAAGACGGGCAGAATACGTTCACCGAGCTGCTTAATGCTGTGAAATACAGTAGTATCGGCGCCATTGTTATTTCTGCCATTTCTTTGGGTCTGCTCATACTTTTCGACAGGCCGTTCATGAAGAAAATCCAGCTTTTTCGCTTCATACCCGGTGCGCTGTTTGTTGTAATGATCGGCATTTTACTGAACATTGCTTTCGCAGCGCTGATTCCTGCCTGGCAGCTTTCCGGCGGCCATCTTGTACAATTACCGGTAGCATCGAGCGCCAGTGAGTTTTTGACTTTTTTCAAAACACCCGATTTTTCCGCTTTTGGAAGAGTCGAAGTATATACGGTTGCCGTTACGCTGGCGATTGTGGCGAGTCTGGAGACATTACTTTCGGTCGAAGCGACTGATAAGCTGGATCCATTCAAGCGAAATACGCCTACGAACCGCGAGCTGATCGCACAAGGGATGGGCAACATCTCTTCCGGGTTGATCGGCGGCCTGCCAATCACTCAGGTAATTGTACGAAGCTCCGCTAATATCGATTCTGGCGGTCGTACAAGAATGAGTACTATTGTTCATGGTTCTATTTTGCTGCTTTCTGCGGTGTTTATTCCGCATTTGCTGAATTTCATTCCACTCGCTTCCCTGGCTGCGATTCTGTTGATGGTTGGCTACAAGCTGTCCAAATTCTCATTATACAAAGGAATGTATAGTCTTGGCAGGGAGCAGTTTATCCCTTTCATTGTTACCATCGTTGCAATTTTGAGCACCGATTTGCTAAAAGGCATCGGTATCGGAATGGTCGTGGCGATTTACTTTATATTAAGGAAAAATTACCAGCATTCGTACCACTACATTAAAGAACAGCATCGTGACGGAGACGTGATTACATTGATCCTTTCCGAGGAAGTAACCTTCCTCAACAAAGGGAGCATCAGTGCCACACTCGATAAATTGCCCGATGGTTCGACGGTGGTGATCGATGGCAGCAAATCGCTGAACATTGATTATGATGTACTTGAGATCATTCAGGATTTCAAGAAACACTCAGCCCCGCTGAGAAATATCACGGTCCAGACGAAAGGCATCAACAACGTTGAAGTAGTAGGCGGTCATTAATATAAAAATCCCGCAACCGGTAAAGCCAGTTGCGGGATTTATTTTGTAGTAAGTCGAAAAAGCAGGTTAGAAGTCTTTACATTATCGCTGTTTAAGCCGCTGGATCAACATATCGTTAAATGTGCGCTCTGCCTTATACAGCTCGATAACCTGACTCGCAGAAATCACTTTTAAAAACTTAGTCTGATATTCCTTTTCAAGGTCAATATCCTTTTGTCTCAAATCCTGCACCTCATTCAGGTTATTCAACACCTGATCATCTGTTTTCCCATCCGCCTTTTTATCATTGATGATCTTTCTTTGAGCGCGGTGAATTTCCCTTCTTTTCTGAGAGTACTCATTATATATCGGCCAAAACCCAGCCGATTGTTCAGCTGTCAAATTCAGGCGATTCGTGATAATGGCCACTTTTGCATCCTGAATCCTCTTTATCTCTTCTTCTGACTTGTGCTGCGCCTGAACTGAAGTTACCGCGCTAAAAGTGACAAACAGAATGATAAAGACCTTACGATACTGATTGGCTAATAATTTAATGTCCATATTATTTATTCATTAGGGTCATATTGTCTCTGATGCTAAAACAGATTCCTGAATTTGCTGACGAAGAACCTCGTCGTCCAGCCCGTCAAGGTAATTGAGCACCGTCGAATCCGTATCAAATGCTTTTTGAACTACCTTATGCTCGCTCAAATCGTAATAACTTATGTTTTCTTCCTCCAGATAATTGACGATCGACGCATTGCTGATCCCGCTCAACGGTTCCTGACCCAGTGATCCCTGACGCTCGGGGACGGTCACCCACACCAGCACCAAAATCAACGCCATGGCCGCAGCAAGGCTCGTCCACCTTTGCCATCCCCAGTCAAATACAGGTTTTTTGGCAGGCTCCGCAGGGATTCGGGAAAGTATGGTCTGAGGCAATTTGTCAAAATAATCCTCAGGTACAGAAAAAGGTACCTTTCTTTTCAGATCATCCAGCCGTATACGTTCTTTGTCCATGATTAATTATATTTCCAAACTTGTAAAGGTTTGACCAAGGCAATCGTCAATAGTTTAATCCGTATTATTTAAAAAATCCTCAATTTTTTTCGTAGCCCAATGATATGAGGCTTTTAGCGCTCCAACCGACGTTCCGGTAATCTCCGAAATCTCTTCGTAAGGCAATTCTTCGAAATACTTCAGGTTGAAAACCAGTCTCTGCTTTTCTGGTAATTTTAATAATGCCTTCTGTAGTTTGAGCTGTATCGCATCGCCGCTCAGATCAGGGTCAGCTTCCAGTTTTTCACTCAATTCATTCTCCACATCGTAAATCGGCACGAAAAATTTCCTGCGTTTTTTGTTAAGAAAATTGATCGCTTCATTACTTGCAATCCGGTAAAGCCAGGTATACAGTTTGGAATCCCCGCGAAAGTTTTCCAATGCAGTCCACGCTTTCAAAAAAACATCCTGAGTGATATCATTCGCATCATCGTGGTCCACAACCATCTTGCGAATCAGCCAATACACCTTTTGCTGATACTTGCGCACCAATTGGTTGAAAGCGTTCCGGCGCGTTTCGGGATTTTCAAAAAGAGCTAATAATTCCTCGTCAGACATTTAATCCGTACTATCCTGATATTCAATTTAGATTGAAAAAAACGTCAATGCGTCGTTTTAAAACCCAAATCAATGCAAGTCAATAATAATTTATTTTTTTGTTCAGGGCAAATAAAACTTAAGTCCTGCGGAGTGAAGAACACTGGTTTCACCTTTCCGCAGGACTTATGTCAATGGATCTTTTTAAAGATCAGTATAAAAATCGTAGCCTATTTTCTCGCGATTGCGCGTTTTGCAGCCTCCACAATGTGTTTAGCCGTCAACCCGTATTTCTCCATAAGCTGAGCCGGGGTACCGCTTTCTCCAAAGCTATCATCTACGGCTACATATTCCTGGGGAGCAAGTCTATGTTTTACTAAAACCTGTGCAATGCTATCGCCCAGCCCACCAATACGGTTATGTTCCTCTGCTGAAACAACACAACCCGTTTTTTCGACTGATTTCAAAATAGCTTCCTCGTCGAGTGGTTTAATGGTGTGGATATTAATGATTTCCGCATTGATACCTTCCGCTTCCAGCAGCTCACCCGCCTGGATCGCTTCCCAAACCATGTGCCCGGTCGCGAAAATGCTCACATCCGTACCTTCATTCACCATCCATGCTTTTCCAATTTCAAATTTCTGGTCAGCATCGGTAAAAATAGGGATCACCGGACGACCGAAACGCAGGTAAACCGGGCCTTCATACTCAGCAATCGCAATCGTGGCCGCTTTTGTCTGGTTAAAATCGCAAGGATTGATTACCGTCATTCCCGGCAACATCTTCATCATTCCGATATCTTCCAAAATCTGGTGCGTAGCACCGTCCTCACCGAGGGTAAGACCTGCATGAGATGCACAGATTTTTACGTTTTTGTTCGAATAGGCTACGCTCTGACGAATCTGATCATAAACCCGGCCCGTTGCAAAATTGGCAAATGTGGTGGCAAAAGGGATTTTCCCGCCGATCGTCAGACCCGCAGACATTCCGATCATATTCGCCTCAGAAATTCCGCATTGTATAAACCGGTCCGGATTTTCCTTGATAAACGGTTCCAGTTTTAAAGAGCCTACCAGGTCCGCACAAAGTGCAACCACATTTGGATTTTGCTGGCCCAGCACGTGCATTCCGGCACCAAAACCTGAACGGGTATCTTTCTTTTCAGTGAAAGTGTATTTTTTCATTATGAGTTAATTCTTTTAATAGTCGCCTAAAGATTCTTCCAACTGTCCCAATGCCGCCGCTAATTGTTCGTCATTCGGCGCAACACCATGCCATTTGTGGCTACCCATCATGAAATCGACTCCAAAGCCCATTCCCGTGTGCAACAAAACCAAAATTGGCCTGCCGTGGCCCAGTCGGCTTTTGGCTTCGTAAAGTCCTTTCAGAACCGCAGCCATATCATTGCCTTCTTCAATGGAAATTACTTCCCAGCCGAAAGCTTCGTATTTTTTACCAAGATCACGGTTGTTCATTACCTTCACTGTCGGGCCGTCGATCTGCTGTCCATTCAAATCAATGAATGCGATCAGGTTATCAACCTGCGCATGTGGAGCAAATGTTACCGCTTCCCAAACCTGACCTTCCTGCTGCTCGCCATCGCCCATCAATACATACACCAGACCTTTATCGCCATTCAGCTTTTTTGCCTGCGCAGCGCCTAATGCAACCGAAAGCCCCTGACCCAGTGAGCCAGATGCGATCCGGATACCTTCCAGATGTTCGTGCGTGGTAGGGTGGCCCTGAAGACGCGAATCCAGTTTACGGAACGTAGCAAGCTCCTCAACCGGGAAATACCCGCGACGCGCCAGCACACTGTACCAAACCGGCGAAATATGTCCATTTGATAAAAAGAAAATATCCTCATCCGTGCCGTTCATGTCAAATACCGGCTTTCCATCCTGCTCTTTCAATTTCAGGCGCTCAAAGTAGAGTGCCACAAATAATTCTGTGCAGCCCAGGGAACCTCCCGGGTGACCCGACTGGCAACCATGCACCATTCGGACGATGTCCCGGCGGACCTGCGAAGCAACCTTTTCTAATTGTTCAATTTCCATTGTTATTTTCTATTGATTATGCTTGGTCAATTGGCTCCGAAACGAGAAGAACCATGTAAATGTCCCTCAATTCCGAATTCTTAAATGACTGATTATTATTAACTATTCCTCAAAATTTGATCAGTGTGATTCTTAGATTCAACCTTCCTGATGATTTCCTGGATCAGCCCGTTTTCATCTATGACGAATGTCGTGCGCAATAGCCCCATATAGGTACGCCCAAAAGTCGTTTTTTCACCCCAAACGCCATATGCATTCACCATCTCATGATCGGTATCTGACAACAATGGAAAAGGTAGCTGATATTTCTTGATAAACCTTACATGTGACTTCTGATCATCGGTACTTATTCCCAGTACTTTATAACCTTTTTTAAGTAGCGACTGATAGTTATCCCTGATATTGCAGGCTTGTGTGGTACAGGTAGGTGTGTTGTCTTTTGGATAAAAGTATAGAATCACTTTTTCTCCTTTGAAATCGGAAAGTTTTACTTCTTCCCCATCCTGATTCTTTAACTTAAATGCCGGTGCCGGATCGCCCACCTGAAGTTCCATACTTTATTTTTTGCGTTGCTTAGTAGCTTTGGTTTTTTTACGTACAACAACCGGATCTACTAATTCTGTTCGCAAGATAGTGCTATTTCCTGCCCTGTCTGTTACTTCAAGCATAAGTTCACCTTCGAAAGGAAGGCTATCATCCTGTTTCTCAGACCATATATAGCTTTTTTTATAATCGTAATTCAATAAAACCCATTCCCCATTAACGAGCGCTTTAAAGTGGCCAATGCCCGAAACGGCGTCGCTGATGTATCCCCGGATCCTGTGTTGGCTATGTTCTACCAACCTGACTTTGGGCGGAAGTGTATCTTCCTGGATTACGAAAGTCCCAAGTTCACGCGTGTCAAATTTGATCGTATCGCCGGACCATAATCCGCCTAAAAACCGGTAGTAACCGTCCAGATAGCGATACACACGTGTTTTTTCTTTGTTGTCCGGCACTTTTTCGGGTATTAAAGAGACACTGACGTGATCATTCAACGCAGTTCCCCGATGGTTGATCGTAAGTGCATTAAAATTTCTCTGACCCGTCAAAAACAGCGTATCGAACAGACTAGTCGCCTGGAAATCAATCCCCCATTTATCCGACCTGTAACTGGCCGGACTACCCGGAAAAACAGGACTTCTCAGATAGGTTTTTACGGTTGTCGCATTCACTTTAACCGAATCGGGCCGGTATTCTCTCAGATCAGTGAGAAAAACGGCGGATTCTGCAGCGTAGAAATCAGGTTCCTTTTTTATTTCCTTACCATCTGCAAAATAAGTAGCAAATGGAATGGAGCTCTTGTAATATTTCGCTTTTACGACAAGCGTATTTTCCTGCACATCGGTTGCGACCCATTCCGGATTTACTTCGATGTCATGCACCGGCAGCGGCGGATTTTGCGGCTCGCCTTTTACATTAAATATCAGCTCTGAAAAATTTTCATACGAATCCGATATTCTGATCCGCACTTCATGGGTCAATGTGTCCGTAATATTGAGTTTCCCCCGATACGAATCTGTTTTATAGAGATTGAAGTTATTGCCATCCGGGACGTAGCATTTTAAAAACCTCTGCCCCGTTTTCTGCTCTGTTGCGTAGTCGATCAGATTATTATAATCGCGGGTTGGAGTGGCGGGGAAAATTTCCATGTTATATGAAAAAAGCTCACTGCCATCCATCTTTATCTCAATGCATTGAAGTCCGTACCGAAACCCGGTGCCCGTCATCTGGTCATGAGCAACCATTTCAATACCAATTAATCCGGTCGCTGATACGGGCTCTGTCAACCGGTACGAACCGTCAGCCAATTTTACCGGCGTATATATTTTACGATCAAATTGCTTATTAACCCGACCATTAATGTCCATGGGCCGGATGGCAAGGTTGACGAATTTTGGCGGGGTAACGTCTTTTATTTCATTAAATCCAAAATACAGGGGATTGAGGTAATTATTATTGGAATCTCTGATCTCGAAATGCAAATGCGGCCCGGCCGATCCTCCGGTATTGCCTGAAAGTGCGATAACCTCTCCTTTTTTAAAGGCATATTTTCCTTCTTCCGGAAACAGTTCAATCTCAAAAGTCTGTTTTTTATATTGCTCCTCCCGGACGTAATTGCCTAATGCACCGCCGAATTTCAACAAATGCCCATAAACGGTGGTCTGCCCATTTGGATGCCGCAGAAAAATCACATTCCCATAACCACTTCGCTGCACCGCGACTTTGAAAACATACCCTTCCGCAGCCGCATACACAGGCAACCCTTCCCGCTGCTGCGTGCGGATGTCCAAGCCGGCATGAAAATGATTGGATCGGAGGTCACCCAAGCCGCCTGCCAGTGAATTAGCCAGCCCCGGACGAATCGGAAATTGGTAATACCCTTTTGGATAAGATTGTTTTTGAGCAATTGACCATTGACCAAAAACTACTAAAACCAACAAAATGAAACCGAAACGGACACCAGCCCGAAAGTGATGATGCATGAAAAAAGTGTATGATTGGGGGACTATCGTGAAGTTTGGCGATATGGTTTATCTAACGAATAATTCGAGCATCTTCTTGCCTTCAATGGATGCGGTTAGCTTGTCACCAACTTTCACTGCTGAAACACCTTTGGGCGTGCCTGTGAAGATCAGGTCGCCTTTTTTCAACATAAAATATTTTGAAACAAACGAAATAAGGTAGTTGATCCGATAAAGCATCATCGAAGAATTCCCGTTCTGCCGCGTTTCTCCATTTATATCCAGACTGAAATTAATATTCTGAATGTCTGCATAATCACTCACCGGCACAAACTCCGAAACCGGCGCGGAACCATTAAATGCCTTTGCTAATTCCCAGGGCAACCCTTTGCTTTTCAGCTCCGATTGAAGATCACGCGCGGTAAAATCGATGCCAACACCAATCTCGTCGTAATATTTGTGCGCAAACCTTTCTTCAATGTTCTTGCCTACCCGGTTTATCTTCACGACCAGCTCCACTTCATGATGCACGTCTTTTGAAAAATCCGGATAGAAAAACGGATCTCCGGTTCGAACGAGCGCCGTTTCAGGTTTTAGGAATATAACCGGCGCATCTGGTTTTTCGTTGTTCAGTTCAGCAATATGCTCGGTGTAATTCCGGCCTACACAAATAATTTTCATTCGCAGAAATAAGATTTAAACGGTATGACAGTCAGTCGCAAAACTACTTACAAAGCAGCCAGAGACATAACATTTGCTACAATTTTTCACGCCAAAAGCAGTTGAATAATCAGGCAGCGCAGCCGTTTTGATTCCTTTGAGCTAAATTTTCTTGCTATTTTTGAGATAACATATTCCATTCGCCGCTTACGCATGAAGAAGCAGATTCCCTTTTCTTTTTTACCAATCATTTGCATTCTTTCATTTGCCATCCTTCAATTTTCCTGCGACACGCTGCGTAAAGCGCCGGAGCGCTCCACTTCTTCGCGTCCGGGAACACGTAAAACGTTGACGAACCGGAGGCCGGTCGCCAAAGCCCCGGTGCGCAAGCCAGCTGCCGCAACAAAACCTCAATATGCTCGTCCGGGATCTGTTTCAACAGCTGCCATTCCACAAGTCGTTCAGGTCGCGCGGACGTACACAGGCACTCCATATAGGTCGGGTGGTAATGATAAAAACGGCATTGACTGCTCCGGGCTCATCTGCTCGGTTTATTCCGAAGTGGGCGTAAAAGTGCCGCGGATCTCCTGGCAGCAATCGGAATTTGGCCAGGAAGTAGCTAAATTAGAAGACATTAAAGCCGGAGACTGGCTCTTTTTTGTTCCCGAAGCCGGTAAGGAAGGATACGTTTCACACGCAGGAATTGTTACCGATGTGAGAGGTCAGCAGGAAATCATTTTTATTCATGCTTCTACTTCGCGCGGTGTTAGGGAGGATAATCTATTTTCTACTTATTTTAAGGGTCGCTTTGTAAAAGCAATGCGTCCATTTTGACGATCAAATCATGTCGACGACCCTCAGCCCTCCCCCACCGACGGACACTGCAAGAATGCACCTCGCGAAAAGTAGCCCCCGCATTCCGGTGTACATTTTCGCAACTGTATTTGCCTCGTTCTGCGTCATCACAGGCCTAATCTGGGACATTTGCTGGCATTTGAGCATCGGCCGGGACGGATTGTTATCTCCTCCACACCTGGTCATTTACCTCGGCGCGGTTGTTTCAGGTTTGTTTTCAGGTTATGAGATTTTAAGAAAGACATTTTGGGGCAGTAAAGAAGAAAAAGCAACAAGCGTTAAGATTTGGGGCTTTTTTTACAGTTCACTCGGCTCGCTTTTCTGCGTGTGGGGCGCATTATCCATGCTCACTTCGGCCCCGTTTGATGACTGGTGGCACAACACTTATGGTCTGGATGTGACCATTCTTTCCCCGCCGCATACCGTGCTGATCCTCGGCATTATAGGCATCCAGTTTGGTGCGATGATCAGTGTGATCGCGATTAAAAATCAGGTTAAGTTTTTAAAAAACATGACCACCAATCAGGAAAAAGCATTGAACTCCGTTTTGTTCGTGCTTTTTGCACTCTCTGCCGGTTTCCTGCTGACAATCTGGTATACACTGATATCAGAAGAATTGGGGCGAATGCGGGTTCGCCGGTCCAGCTTTTACATTTTCTCGGGAGCCGCATTTCCTATCTTATTAATGGCAGTCGGTAAAGCTGTCAACCATAAATGGACGATAACTGCCGTAGCCGCCGTTTACACGATTTTGATGCTGCTCACATTATGGATCATTCCATTATTCCCGGCCGAACCCAAGCTCGGCCCCATTCTAAATCATTTCGATCATTATCAGGGCTTTCAGTTTCCATTGCTTTTAATCTTACCAGCCTTCGCCATGGACTTGCTCAGACATCGTTTCGGTTACCTGAACGACTGGCAGTTGACACCCCTTCTCGGCTTCGCTTTCCTCATCGTATTTTTTGTAGTTCAATGGTTTTTCGGTGGTTTTTTAATGGAATCACCTTATGCGAGAAACTGGTTTTTTGGAAGTCACTATTGGTATTTTGGAAATCCGCCGGAATGGGAGTACCGGTACAAATTTGGCCCGTGGATGCTGGAAGACTTCGGCACACTGTCAAAAGGGTTAGGTATCGCTTTGATCGCAACATTAATTTCCACCCGCATTGGCCTTGCCTGGGGCAATTGGATGCATAAAATTCAACGATGAAAACGTTTTTATCTCTCGCACTTTTATTGATTTGTTCCGTTGCCCAGGCTCACGTGGGAAGTTCGGGCGTACAAATGCAGGGACAAGCCGGACCCTACAAAGTCCTGGTGAGCATTCAGCCCCCGGATGTAATCCCCGGTACCGCAAAAGTTTCGGTATTCATCGAGAATCCCGGTGTTACCCGGGTTGCCGCACGTCCGGTTTATTTTTATTCCGGTGATAAAGGTGCGCCATCTGCAGACGAACTTGCCCAGGTACCGGATCAGAAGGGCCAGTTTCAGGGAGTAATCTGGTTAATGGAATGGGGCTCGTCGAGCGCCCAGTTCACCATTGAGGGAGCAAATGGAAAAGGCGAGATGATTGTTCCCATTGTGGCTGTTTCCACCGCAGAAAGAGATATGCCCAAACAACTTGGGATCGGATTGAGCATACTCGGTGTCATTCTTTTTCTTTTGATGATCACTACCATCGGGGCCAGTGTCGGTGACGGACTTTTGAAACCCGGCGAAGTACTAACCGTTTCACAAAAGCGAAAAAAACGGATTAACATGGGCATTGCTGTCCTTGTGTGTACATTGATATTATATGGCGGAAGCAGCTGGTGGGATAGCTGGGCTGCTGAATACAAACAATGGCTTTACAAACCAATTAAAGGAAATGCGGCAGTTTTGGATAATTCAGATCAGCGGATTTTCCAGCTAAAAATAGACACGCGCGAATGGGACAAAAAGTCACGCGGAAGTATGCTCAGTACGCTGATACCTGATCACGGAAAGCTGATGCACACTTTTTTGATCCGTATGCCCGGGCTCGACGCATTTGCCCACATCCATCCCGAACGGAAAGACAGCGTCACATTTGAAGCACTTTTACCAAAGTTACCCGCAGGAAAATACATTGCTTACTCAGACATTGTTCAGTTTTCCGGGTTCGCCGAGACGATCGTAGATACGCTGGTAATCGGCGCTCCAAACGAAAATCTCCTGACAACTTCCGAATTGACCGGAGAAGATACCTATGTAGTTACCGACCCGATCGACCTCCCTGGAAAAGCTTCATTGATGGATGAAAATGTGGTGATCTGCGGCCAGCCGGGCACTAAAACTGTTTTCAAAGACGGCTCCTATGCCATTTGGGAAGGCAAGCCCGACAAAGCTCTTGAGGCAGGAAAACCGTATCAGCTCAATTTTGAGATCTTTAATCCCGATGGTAGCCCATGCCTGCCTGAACCTTACCTGGGAATGACGGGCCACGTGGCCGTGATCCGGTCGGATGGTTCCGTTTATATCCATTTGCATCCGTCTGGCTCCATTGCCATGGCAGCCGGAACACGTTTTCAAAACCGCATTGCCGATACTGCAAAAGTGGTCAAACGACCATCTCCTGCGATCTTCAGAGATAGTGTTGATCAACATCTCGCCCGGTTAAAAGCGATGTCAACCCTGGAACGCGAAGAATTCCTGATGACTGAAATGGGTATGTACAACAGCACGGGAACTGGAATGAACGGAATGGAGCATGGCAACCGCATTTCGTTTCCTTATGCATTTCCGAGAGATGGACGTTACCGCATTTTCCTACAGGTAAAACGCAACGAAAAAGTGATGACGGGCGCGTTTGATGTGAAGGTCAAAGATTCAACGACTCTTTAGTGCATTCAAAACAATTCCTGGATTTTGGCAAAAGACAGGTCTTTGTAATTTTCAACATAAAAATTACAAGGTGGTAATTCATCTGCTGAATGCGAGCTGAGAACACCTACTACCCGCATTCCTGCGTTCAGCGCAGCGGTAACACCTGAAAAAGAGTCTTCGAAAACAACGCATTGGTCTGGGGTTACTCCCAGATTTTTTGCGGATGTGAGATATACCTCAGGATCCGGCTTGTGCTTTTTTACATTTTCACTTGCCAGGATCGAACCTAAATGTGAGCGAACCGGTACTTTACTTAATATTAATTCCAGATTTGCGTGCGGAGCGGAAGTTGCAACACCCAGTTCGACGCCGTGTTGTTTCAAATCCTCCATGAATTCTACAATACCTTCAATCGGCTTAATGTAAGGTTCATAAATCTGCCGGAAAAGACTTTCTTTTTCATCCTCCATCTGCAACAATTCTTCGCCTTCCACAACACGTTGAAGGAAATGGCTGAGAATATAACTATTGCTTTTCCCAAACATATGCTGCGCGAATTCCTCGTCTGTCGGCGCCAGGTCGCGTCTCGAGAAAAACTCTCTGAATGCTTTTGAATGGTACGGATTGGTATGGCAAATGACGCCATCCATGTCGAATATGACTGCGATTTTCTCTTTCATCCCGCAAATTTAATGATTGACAGAGATTGTTTAAAAGCAAAAAACCGGACAATTTCGATTCGACGTTTTTATGATTTCCCCGGATATCATGTCAGACTTTTAAATTATCAATAGCAATTAATAAGGTTATTCTATTAAATTTACCATACACAGGTTTACTTTTCGCGACTATTAGTCTACAACCTTTAAAACTCAGACACTTGAAACTCTCCGATTCACTAATATTGTGCTTTAATTAATTGTCGTGTATGAATGAATTAGAAAGGATAAACAACGGGGTCAGTCCACAACCGTTAGCTAGCAATAACAGCCTGTCCTCCCTCGAAATATATGATAAATTTGGAGCTATGGCTTATGGAATCATACTACAGATCCTGCCACAGCCGCATTTGGCCCAGGAAGTGTTGGTCAGCGTATTTTCTTCCCCCCAGTTACAATCCTGCAACAGTTACCCGTTTACCTTTGCGGCATGCGTGATCAAGCTGGCGAGGGCAAAGGCAGTGGAAGCAAAACGCAAGCTCACAGCACTGGTTCCGGCAAATGAGGAAGATGCCGTCGATGCCGATTCCCTATCACCTCAAAATATATTCGAACTTGCTTTCCGTCAGGGATTTACTCCCGATGAAGTTGCCAAGAAACTGAATATTACCAAATCAGAAGTTCTCCGGAGCTTTCATGACTTTTTCAAATCGTATCGCAACGCATAATCAGAACACACTTTGAAAACACAGGAATTTATCGAAAGTGGAATTTTAGAATCGCATTTACTCGGTTTTGCCACAAATGAAGAACAGGAACAAGTGAAGCAGATGATGTCGGCGGATCGCGAGCTCGCTGATTATGTATTGAATCTTGAATCGGATATCAGAAGCTATTTCGTCCACGAATCTGTCACTCCACCGACTGCTGTACGTGAGATTATACAGTTACGGAACCTTCGCGAAAGGAAAGAAAAGCATGCTTTCAAGTCGGCTGATCAGGACATCAAAGCGCCTTATCTTGACATTGAGGTCAATGATACGCACATGAAGGTTCATAAGTTTTGGCGGCCTGCTTTTATAGCGGTTTTTGTCTTGTCCAAAATATTTTTGATCGCCGGGTTATATTATTATTTCAAATCTGCCAGCCAGGCCGAGGAATTGCAAAAGCTTAAAGCTCAGCAAGTCGAGCAACTTAAATAGTATTCTTACACTTTTCTATTTTCTATTCCCAATTTCAAAAAAATCTCACCTGCGAGGTGTGACCAATCGCTGATTCCCACGTCTAAGCTTAAGAAAGAATTATTATATTTGTTTAAGCACTATTTACATGAAGGACAACGAAAGAATCAGTAATCCGGAAGAATTTATGGCGGAGTTCCTTCATCGTCTGGATCGTTGGGAAGATGGTCAAACCGAACTAAGGTTTGGTCAGAAAAGCCTGCACACAAGAATCGGTTCTCTGGAAGAAATCGCTAACCTTCTGAATTTTTTTAAATAGCTGAGTTTACATGCTCCCGTTCCGCGTAGGTCAAGGTTATGACGTTCATCAATTAGTAGAAGGCAGGCCGTTCTGGCTTGGAGGCATTTTAATCCCGCACACGCACGGCGCAAACGGACATTCCGACGCGGACGTCGTTTGCCACGTGCTGTGCGACGCACTTTTGGGCGCAGCAAACCTTCGCAATATCGGCTACCATTTTTCAGATAAGGATCCGCAATGGAAAGGTGTGGACAGTAAGATCCTGCTGTCGAAAGTAATGGAGATGATCCGGGAAAAAGGCTATGAGGTGGGTAATGTGGACGTGACGATTGTTTTGCAAAATCCAAAACTGAACCCGCATATTCCGGCGATGAAAACTTGTCTGGCGGAAGTTACTAATATTGCCGAAGAAGATATTTCCATTAAAGCAACCACTTCCGAGCATCTGGGATTTGTGGGAAGAGAAGAAGGTATTGCCGCCCATTGTATTGCATTGATCTATAAACCCGGCGTCACTCAGTAGACGTATTTATCTAAACAAATCCCGAATTCCTGCATGAAGAAAATCCTACTCTCCCTGACCATTTTAGCAAGTGCATTCATCAGCTGCCGCGCGCAGGAAGCCACCCAGATCACGCAGCCGCTGGGTTTTGAAGAGTACGATCCCATTTCTACATTAAAAGTCGAGGAGCATCCGTTAAAACGGGCGAAATTCCCTTTTATCGATGTACATAATCACCAGTATCAAATGCCAACCCAGGACCTGAAAGCATTAACTGCTCAGATGGACAGTCTGAATATGGGTATTATGGTCAATTTGAGTGGCCGCGGCTGGTCTCAGGAATGGAGTGAAGGGACTGCGACATTGAAAGGTTCCATCGAAAATGTGGCAAAGAATCAGCCGAAACGCATTGCTGTTTTTACCAATCTGCAATTCAAAGGTTTTGGCGAAAAAGACTGGACTTCAAAGACAGTCGCCCAGCTGGAAGAAGATGTAAAAATGGGTGCGAAAGGATTAAAAATTTATAAAAACCTAGGTTTCAGCGGTTTGAAAGACGATAAAGGAAATCGCATATCCGTGAGCGATTCCCGGTTGCAGCCGGTTTGGCAAAAATGCGGGGAATTGGGTATTCCGGTACTTATCCATACTGCGGACGTGCCGTCTTTCTGGGATCCGATGGACAGGTATAATGAGCGTTGGCTGGAATTAAAAACGCATCCTGGCCGCCGCCGGGGAGCAAACGACCCCATACCTTTCGATTCGCTCATTGCGGAGCAGCATGCCATTTTTCGCAAAAACCCGAAAACCATCTTTATTAATGCGCATATGGGCTGGTATCCGAACAATTTGAAGAAACTGGATAGCCTCATGACCGCATTCCCAAATATGTATGTCGAGATCGGGGCGGTGATTGCGGAGTTGGGAAGGCAGCCGAGAACCGGTAAAAAGTTTTTTGACAAATATCAGGACCGGGTACTATTCGGAAAAGACAGCTGGGTGCCGGCCGAATATGCAACCTATTTCCGCGTGCTGGAAACCGAAGATGAGTATTTCCCTTATCACAAAAAATACCACGCATTCTGGCGCATGTACGGAATGGGGCTTTCTGACGAGGTTTTGAAAAAGCTTTACTATAAAAACGCACTCAAAATCATCCCCGGACTCGATAAAAGCCAGTTTCCCAAATAAGCATTATTTGAAGGACTTCGCTTCTTTTATCACCGACCTGTATTCTGCCTTATCCAGGCATTTCTTGTAGTAATCCTTGGCTTTTGCTTTGTTACCGGCGCGGGCAGAAATTCTTGCCAGACCAGCGTATGCGAGCGCGTGGTACTCTTTGGTATACTGATCGTCATGAGGTGTTTTCAACGCGAGCAAATATTCCTTTTGCGCATTTGCATCATTTTTATCAGCTTTTTCATCCAAGATACCCTGAAAAGTACGCCATGCAATGGGATAAAATCCACTGTTGATCTTCCTAAGAATCGCAATGTCTCTTTTGGCCTGCTCATACTTTCCAGCTAAAACCAGAGACTCAATGTTTTTCATGAGATAAAGTGGGTTTCTCGGATACATGTCGACAAGTTTGTCCATATAAACCACTGCCTTCTCCGGCTTCATTTCGTATTTCAGGTAGATGTGTGATATATAAAAGCAAGCCTCGGCTTTGGTAATGGTACCGACTTTCGTTGCATTCTCCATTTGCCTCAAACCCAATGCCTTATCGCCGTTTTTAAAAAAAACTAAAAGCGGTTTCACAATCGGATGTTCCTCGGGATACACTTCAACATAGTAATTATACATCCCGGAAGTGAAGTAAAATTCCGGGTTTTTATTAATAAGTTTCAAGCCTTCCACGAATGCATTATATGCCTTTTTACCTTCTCCGGCCGCATTTACCATTTCCCCGCGGTAATTGTAAATCATCGCCATGTAACCCCGGGCAACCATGGTATAAAATACTGCCTCGGGATCGAGACTATTTTTCCCGTATTTCTTATTTATTGCTTCAAGGCATTGATCCAGTTTGTGGATGTATTCCTTCGATTTGGTGGGGTTATCCTTAATGGGCATGTATTTCCAAAAAAGGACGAACGAATCAAGAATGTACGAAACGGGGTGATTCGGATACTTTTTTTCAACCTGGTCCATATACACATTCGCCTCGTCAAACTCATAATTGTAAATTTTATCAAGGCTGTTCTGAACATTTTTTAAGGTTGCAGGATCATTCAGTAATTGAGCTTGAAGCGAAGGAATTGAAAAAAAGAAAAGTAAAAAAAGAAGTACGCGAATTGATTTTTGCATGGCATCGACTATTAACTCAAAATGGTTTGGTGGTATCCCAACTGAACAGTAGCTTTGTTTATAACCCTGATTTGGGGCCCGAGGTTTCTGTGACCGGCTTTATTTTAGTGTTAACAATGATAGTTACTACCCATTTTTTATTCACATGATTCGCTATAAGCAGTTTACGCTGGACAACGGTCTCAAAGTATTTGTCCATGAGGATTTCTCGACACCGATGGCAGCGGTGAACATCTTATATAATGTAGGGTCACGTGATGAAGATGAAGAACGTACCGGATTTGCACATCTTTTTGAGCACCTAATGTTTGGCGGTTCTCAGAACATTCCGAATTATGATATTCCGGTGCAGAATGTGGGCGGCGAAAACAATGCATTCACATCGCCCGACATTACAAACTACTACATCACACTTCCCGCGGAAAACGTGGAAACGGCTTTCTGGCTGGAATCCGACCGGATGCTGAGTCTTTCATTTGACCCTAATGTGCTCGAAGTGCAGCGAAAAGTAGTGATTGAAGAATTTAAACAACGCTACCTTAACCAGCCTTATGGCGATATGTGGCTCAAACTGAGGCCACTCGCTTACAAGGAACATCCCTATCGCTGGGCTACGATCGGGAAGGATATCGAACACATCGAACGAGCAACCATGCAGGATGTACAGGATTTCTTTTTCCGGTTTTACAGACCAAACAATGCAATCATGGTCGTGGCGGGAGCTGTAACTTTTGAGAGAGTGCAGGAACTTGCAAGCAAATGGTTTGGTAACATTCCCGCCGGGCCACCTCACGTTAGAAATGTGCCGCGAGAACCAGCGCAAAAGGAAGCACGACATCTTGAGACTTCCGCAGCCGTCCCATTAGATTCCATCATCAAGGTTTTTCACATGCCCGGCAGATATGACGACGGATTTTATGCGGCTGATCTGCTGAGCGATATTCTCGGAAGAGGCAAATCTTCAAGACTTTATCAAAAATTATTGAAAGAAAAGGCGCTTTTCAACAGCATTACTGCGAGTATCACATCTTCGCTGGATCCAGGTTTATTAATGGTAAAAGGCAATCTCAATCCGGGAATATCACTGGAAGAGGCGGACGAAGCGATAAAAGTTGTTTTGCAGGAAATGGTTGAAAATGGCGCGACCGAGGAAGAAGTTACGAAGGTGAAAAATCAATCCGAAGCCTCGCTTGCTTTCTCAGAAGTAGAACTGCTGAACCGTGCGATGAACCTGGCTTTCGCGGCTAATGCAGGTAATGTAGATTGGGCCAACAGCGATGCCGAAATTATCCGAAGCCTTACTCAGCAGGATATTCACGATTCCGCTAAAACCATTCTAAATCCGGCCAATTCATCGACATTATATTACAGGGCAGAGGCAAAACAAGAGGTTTTGGCTTAAAAGGGTCAGTTGGATTTCAAAGAATCGGGAAGATGTAAATTGACCTCAGGATGCATGGTGTATAAATTATAGGATGCACCTTCATTTACAAGAATTCCGCTCGACAGATTATTCCCGAGAATCGGGTTCTTCTGGTACTTTTCCCAATGAATCAGATCTTTTGAAACAGCTACGTTCATGGACCATTCGCGCCAGTCTTTAAATGCCGATGCGTGATAATAGGCATAATAGAGACCGTTGTATTTGATGATCTGGTTCATGGCAACCGCAAACTGATCGTATTTTTCAGGTCCTGTCTTTATTACCGGCTCATCCTGAACATTCGTCCAGACTTTCAGGTCCGTAGATGTAGCAACCCATATCGCCACATCGTTTCTTTCGTAAAATAGATACCAGATACCGTTTTCCTTCCACACTGTCGGCGTTCCATATGGGCCTTTTTCAATTGGGCTGCCGTCTTTGTTGCGAACATCCAATGCCCCTTGATCGGTCCATTTTACTTTATCCTGAGACGTGAGCAAATGCGCCGTATCTCCCCTGCTTTCCGCGAACATGTAATAGGTGCTATCCGATTTCAGGACAAACACATCTTCGACCCAAATGGACGTGTGAATCGGTTTGTCGGAATGCCTTTTCCAGCTAATCCCATCATTTGACGTAGCCAGGCCAAGATATTTGATGTTATTTCCAGTTTTCCTGGTATAGCCTGTATACCACATGTAGTACAGGCTGTCTTCTTTCAAAATAAAACCTCGTTCCCTGATTTTTTCATCCCATGTGGTGGAATCGCCCGAACCTGTAAACAATGGATTTGCTTTATAAGGCTTGAAATTCACAAGCTCAGCTGGAAACTCATTCGTTTCTTCAGATTCTGTTTTCTCGCCGCATGAAACTAAAAAATAAGCCAGAATGCCTATCAGGAGGAGGTTGTTCATTTTCAAATCAATCTTCGGGAAGGAATGTAAGGTAGCTGAAATTTTGTTCGTTGAACATCTCCTGCGCAATTTCCTGCAGATCCTGCGACTTGATCTGCTCGATTTCGGCAAAAATTTCAGGGAGTGAATCCACTCTGCCGGTATCGAGGAGGCTTTTCGCCATCATCAGCATAAAGCTCATGTTACTTTCTTCCGACATTGCCAGCTGGCCCATTAACTGAACTTTGGTCTGGTGAAGCTGTAAAACAGAAAGTGGAATTTCTCTTACCCGTTTCAGCTCTTTATGAATGAGAGAAATGCTTTTATTGAGTTGCTTTTTCTCCGTTCCAAAAAAGATCCCCATAAAACCTGTATCCAGATAAGGTGTATAATTTCCTTCAATGGAATACACAAACCCGTATTTTTCACGCAAAGAAAGATTGAACCGCGAATTCATCCCCGGGCCGCCTAGCAAATTGACCAACATAAAAAACGGTAATCTGCGATCATCCAGCAAAGAATAGGCAGGCTGTCCCATGGCGCATTGAGCTTGCTGAATGGGACGTTCTTTCTGCTGAGTTACAGGCGAATAAGACTGCGGGGCGATCCTGACTCGTGAAGTTCGCCGATGAGGTACATCTCCCAGGTATTTTTCAGCGGTTCTAACCACTTTTGAAAACGGCAGCCGGCTTACCGATGAAACGACAATTCGCTCGGTATCAATATTTTCATTAATAAACTGATGTAACTCTTCCTTACCGAAAGAACTCACCGTTTCGGCTGTTCCCAAAATGTTGTTGCCTAATGCATGATCGGGAAAGACAGACTGATCAAAATCATCCTGAATAGCGTCTTCCGGCGAATCCAGGTACATGGACATTTCTTCCAGGATCACATTACGCTCACGCTCGATCTGCTTTTCAGGAAAAACAGAATGGAATGTAATATCGGCCAGCAAGTCCATTGCTTTATCGAAATGATCGTCAAGTACCGACGCATGAAAGCAAATTTTTTCCTTGGTGGTATATGCATTCAATTCCCCTCCCACATTTTCTAACCGATTGATAATGTGGTAGGAACTGCGTTTTTCAGTCCCTTTGAAAGCCATATGTTCCCAAAAGTGCGCAAGCCCCTGTTGGTGAGGCAGTTCGTCCCGGCTACCGATATCAAGCATAATGCCGCAATGTGCAATTTGAGTATATGGAACTTGCTTATGCGCAATCCTGATCCCGTTCGCGAGCGTGTGTATTTGATATTCTTCAGTAAGTGTCAGGGAGGTTGTCTCGGGATTTCCCCGTTTGCGAATGTTGTTTCTCTTCATTCCTTTTAAACACAAAATACCAGCCAATAAATTTCGGTGGTATCCACAAAAATACGGACTTTTGCCCGCAAACCCTTGTACAAAGTTGCCTATGCGAATCGGATTTGACGCCAAAAGAGCCTTTGCCAATAAAACCGGCTTGGGAAATTACAGCCGGTTTGTTTTAAATGCATTAATGACTTTTGAAAAACAACATGAGTATGATGCATACACGCCAAAAGACAACCAAAATCTCTTTCCTGATTTCCCAAAAAGCTCCATTCATTTTCCTGAAACTTTTCTGGATAAAAAACTGAGTGCATTTTGGCGTTACTCTAACATTACCAACCAGTTAAGCAAAGATAAGGTCGATATTTTTCACGGGCTCAGCAACGAAGTCCCGCAAGGTCTGTCACTAAAAGGAATTAAGTCTGTTGTTACCATCCATGACCTGATTTTCGAGAGATTACCGGAACTTTTTAAACCCGTGGACCGCCGCATTTACCGGCATAAATTTCAATCTGCCTGTAAAAGATCGGATCGTATTGTGGCTGTAAGTGAACAAACCAAACGCGATCTCGTGGAACTATATCATGTTGATCCCGAACGCATTCATGTGATTTACCAGGATTGCAATCCGGTTTTCAAACGAATGACAGATCACGAAGAAAGTACTAAAATCCTCGGGTTGTATGGGATTGAACTACCCTTCATTTTAAGTGTAGGAACGCTGGAAGAACGTAAAAATCAGCACCGTCTGGTTGAGGCTTTTGCAAATGCGCGGACGTCTGACTTTAAATTGATATTGGTGGGTAAACCGACATCTTATTCACAAAAAATCCGCGAAACGATCCGTCATTACGGGCTCGAAAAACAGGTACTAATATTACAAAATGTCCCCACGGACCATTTGCCGGCACTTTATCAGTCAGCAGAGATTTTTGCCTACATTTCTATTTATGAAGGTTTTGGTATCCCAATATTGGAAGCATTGCATAGCGGGACACCTGTGCTTTCTGCAAAAGGCTCGTGTTTGGAAGAAGCTGGCGGGCCCGGCGGACTATATGCGGACCCTTATAAAACAGAAGACATCAGCCATCAATTGGGAAAATTGATAACGGATGTCAATCTTAGAAAATCGTTGGTTTCTGCCGGGAAACGTCACATTGAGCAGTTTACCGGTAAAAATATCGCAGGACAGTTAATCGACCTTTATCAAAATATGATCAGGTAACTACTTTTCTCGGTATTGCTCAATGATCCGGAAAAGTGCTTTTTGTTTTTCCAGGTCTGGGAAAAAGTCAAAAAGCTGCACGTGCGCATCATAGTCAAGTGTCAATCCCACTTCCAGGTTCACTAATGCTTCCCGGTATTCCCCGCCGTGGATTTGATAAACAGTCATTCGATAATACAAGTCGGCTTCTTCCGGCATTTCATCGATCGCAGCCTGAAGTAAGTCACAGGCTCTCGCATAATTTCCCTGCTCGAACAACACGTGCGACCATTTCAGCCAGATATCCGGGTTGGAAGGTTCGATTTCAGCTGCTTTTTCGAATGCCTCAAATGCAGAAACGACATTACCAACCTTGAATTCGGTTTCTGCCAGTGCAAGCCAGTAATCCGGGTTCAGCTCGGTGATCTGGATCGCTTTTCTCAAAAACCCGACGGCTTCATACCACCGGCCGAGCTCGCTGAAACAGATCCCCATTCCATACCAGCCGTCGTCCCACTGGCTATCCAGTTTCACGGTCTGCCGATAATATTTGATCGCCATTTCGAACTCGCCTAACTTTTCATAGCAAGTCCCCAGGCAGCAACAGGTTTCCGGTTGTTTACCTTCCAACTCGATTGCTTTCAAATACTGGTCTTTTGCTTCCTGGTAGCGTTCCAGGTTCATATACGAATTGCCGAGCTGGAAAAAAGCAGAGGCGAAATCATCCTTTACCAAGGTCGCATACTCATAGGCATTCACCGCATCATCATAGCGTTCCAGCTTGCTGAATGCGATTCCCAGATTGTACCAGGCGTGATGCGAAAACGGATCGCGATCGACAAGCTCATTGTAATAGTCGAGGTGACTTTCCAGCTGCCCAACCAGGTCGAGGCAATGCGCCAGCTCGTACAATGCACTTTCATTATTCAGATTATTGCGAAGCGACTTTTTGTAGAATTTAATCGCCTCCTCATATTTCCCCCAGTTCTGGTACGTCTGACCGACCTGGAAGTAGATTTCATCGTGATCGTCCACCCTTTGCAGCAGATTTTCCAACAACTCGATGGCCTCTTCATATTCGCCCATCATATTGGAAATAGCAACCTGCATGAATGAGATTTCAATGTCTCCGGGATGGAACAACGAGGCGCGTTCCAGTATTTCCTGGGCCAATTCATGCTCCCCGCGATTGGAATGCAACTGAACCATATTCAGCAGCAGATCGAGCGAATACGGGTAATCCGACAAACCTAACTCACATGCTTTAAAGGCTTTATCCCAATCTCCTCTCTCAATGTAATGAACCGTGACTTTTTCGTAGGTATCCAAATCAAAAAAGACCGGTTCGCTGGTTTTGAGCATTTTTTCAAACCTGAGCAACGTCTCCTTCATATAATCCTTTCTTTCCCCAAAATTTTTCTCCATCATACGGACCGCCAAGGTTAGAATTGAGGGCTAACGCACCAAATAATAATGAAGAAAGTTATAAAATAATTCGTCTTATTTCAAATTCTTGTCAAGCAAACTTTCGCTCACGCGCGCTACCGTTTTTTCAATCGGCTGAAACTTAAAACCCAACGCATTTGTGATCTTCGCATTACGATAAGTAATTTTTCTGGCCGCCGATTGCGCCGTTTCTTTTGTTATTAAAGGTTTTGTGCCTAACAAAAATGTCCTGACCGCTTCTATTCGCCAGATCATCCCCGCCAGCCCCGACCCTACCCGGATCGACGGACGCTTTTTATGCATTGCATCCGCAATTAGGTTAAACAAGTTACGATAGGAAATGCTGCCGGCGTTCAACAGAAACCTTTCACCTGATATTCCCGACTGTGTAAGCTGAAAAACAATTTCAGCTACATCCTTTACATCCACGTAGTTAGCTATACCTTCCGTATAAAAAGGTTTTTCCCGAAAAACGTACCTGAAAATTTGTGTGCTGCTTTTTGTCCAGTCACCTTCGCCCAATATCAAGGTCGGATTCACGATGACGGCATTCAATCCCTCCGCAATTCCACGCCACACTTCCAGCTCGGCAAGATGTTTCGTTTTAGCATATTCGGAATTTTCGGGAGAATCTTCCCAGCGCTGCGACTCGTCCAGTACTATTTCCTGCGCCTGGGCCGTCTTTCGGGAATCGGGCCTTCCAATCGCTGCGATACTGCTGACATGACACAGTTTTTTGACCGGATATTTCAGGCAGACGTTAACAAGGTTAGCGGTTCCTTCCACATTTACTTTATACATCATTTTACGGTCTTTCGGAATAAAGGAAACCACTGCAGCGGTATGGATGACAAAATCCACGTGTTCTATCGCACTTTCGAGCGAGCTGATATCAGTAATGTCACCAATAACCCATTGAACCTGAGATTCCAACCCCGCCAACAGGCTGCGATCCGCACCTTCGCGGTATAATGCAAACACTTCATCGTTATTGGCAAGAAACCTTTTTGCAACTGCACTGCCAACCAGACCAGTAGCCCCCGTGATTAGAACCTTCATAAAATCAAAACAAAATGTGGTAGTCAAAGTTCGTGATTGAAAAGTACATGGACAAAAAAGATCCTTCCCGGAGATGGAAAGGATCTGTTGTGGATTAGATAGGCTGGTTATCTAGGTTTTCATTTTTATCACCTGATTTCTGTAACGTTCCAGCTTTGATATTTTCTTTGAAAAATCTTCCTTTTCCAGCGAAGCGATTGTGAAATCCTCTCTTAAAGTACCCTGACTTTGAATCTCACGCTCTTTTAATTTTCGTATTAGATCTGGCAAACGTCGCTGGATGGCTTTAGTCATCCGAAGGCTCACCTCAACTTGCCTCTGCGTTTCAAGCACGAGTCCAATATAGGATTTGGAATCCCCCATCTTACTTAACCTATCCAATCCAGCGAGAATAGTGCCAAATCTACCTGTTTCAGAATGGACCAATTCCTTGACAAAAAACAACAGTTTCTCAGTGTCTTGCGATTGGATAACTTTATAATCCAAGAGCAGCCTATTCGCATACTGACCACGAAAATGTCGTATCATGACCGTGTCTTCACGATACTTATGCAGAAAGGCTTTGTATTTACTAATTGCCTCATTCTGATCTTGCAAACCGATTCTCGAATTAGCATCAGCAATAACAATGGGATTGAGCTCTGCAAGTCTGGCCACAGCCTTTTTTTGATACGCAAAATCGAGCTCTGTTGGAATATCAGTATCACTTATCCGATAAGTCGGGAATGTCTCCTCGTTATCAGCAACTTCTATTTTCTGAAAATGATATTTCTGACCATTGACCAATTTCGGCTTCTCGGATTCTGTTTCTGAACAACTAGTTTTCAACAGGACGACCAAAGCCAGGAAAACAGCTTTAATTATGTTTTTCATCAGATGAAGTTTAATGTTAGGTGAATTGACAACTCATCGCTTGCTGAGCCTCGGTGATGGTAATGTAGTAAAATGCTGTAGCTATGCACGACCCATTCAGATAAAAGGATTTCGTAACGAGAGCGGACCCGGATGCAGGCGTGCAACAGTCATTTTCAGTACTAAAGCTCACCTGCCCGACTACTGCAAACCCATTATCCACAACTGTATCTTGCCCCGTGCAATAAATTGCTTTCGCATAAACTATTATCGTAACAAGCGGAATCAAAAGAATCGCTAGAAATACTTTGTTGATCTTTTCATAAAATAGTGTTTTGATTAAGATATTTTTCTCGGCTGCGCAGCGAATGCAAACATCCCCCAAATACCCTTTATCTCCAATAGCAAAAGTTGGACAAAACAGGACAAAATAGGACAATATTGGACAGGCCGTCAGCTACGAAGTAATTCAATAAGCTGCTGGCAAAGTTTGGGCGGGATCAGACCGGGAGGCAATGTGATTTTTAATGCATCAAGCTTTCTCGAAAGTGTCCGTGCGGAGATCCCAAGTTCCTGCGCCAGTTGCTGGCGCGACATGTATTTTTCTTTCATTATGGTGAGTGTATAGGTTTACTTTCACAAGTATATAAAATTTAATCGGGCGTAATAGCGTATTTACGGAAATCACAAAAGTGAAAATCACGCACCCGTAATCTCACAATGAGAGCGATTTTACTACTTTTACAAAGAATACAGATCGGCTTTCCGGTGCTGTTATTGAACATTCATTATTACTATTTGCCCGATAATGCCCATTTTAAATCCCAAACGATACACGGTCACCGCGGCGCTGATCTATGCCAATGGTCCCATTCATATTGGTCACCTGGCTGGCTGTTATATCCCCGCGGATATCTACGTTCGCTACCTGCGATCCAATAAGAAAGAAGTTGCATTCATCAGCGGTACCGATGAGCATGGGGTACCCATTACCATTCGTGCCAAAAAAGAGGGGCTCACGCCTCAGGAAGTGGTTGATAAATACTACGCGCAGATCGATGCTTCATTCAAAAGTCTCGGCATTTCATTTGACATTTATTCCAGGACCAGCAAGGATATCCATCACGAAACCTCGAAACAGATTTTCAGGGACCTTTACGATAAAAATGTCTTTATCGAGGAAACGACTGAACAGTATTTCGATGAAACAGCTCAGCAATTTCTGGCCGACAGATATATTGTAGGGACTTGTCCGGTGTGCGCAAATCCAAATGCCTATGGCGATCAATGTGAAAGATGCGGCTCCACGCTCAGTCCGCTGGAACTGAAAGACCCGAGATCAATGCTATCAGGCGCTTCGCCGGTACTTAAAGCCACTAAAAACTGGTATTTGCCGCTCGATACATTACAGCCGCAAATTGAAAATTACATTACCAGTCACGGCGAATGGAAAACCAATGTACTTGGTCAGTGCCAATCATGGTTGAAAGACGGTCTTAAACCGAGGGCGATGACGCGCGATCTGGACTGGGGCATTAAAGTACCTGTCGAGGATACAGAAGGAAAAGTTTTATATGTATGGTTTGAAGCGCCGATCGGATATATTTCCGCGACAAAGGATTGGATGATCCAGAAAAACGGAACAGACGCTGGTTGGGAAAAATGGTGGCAACCGGAAACGAATGCACCGGAAGAAACGAAACTGGTTCATTTTATCGGGAAAGACAACATCGTATTCCATTGCATTATTTTCCCAGCCATGCTGATGGCGGAAGGAAACTATATACTTCCCGACAATGTACCCGCGAACGAATTCATGAACCTGGAAGGTGACAAAATCTCCACTTCCCGCAACTGGGCCGTTTGGCTGCACGAATACCTCGAAGAACTGCCTGATAAGCAGGATGTTTTACGCTATGTATTGACCGCCAATGCGCCCGAAACCAAGGATAGCGAGTTTACCTGGAAAGATTTTCAGACACGGAACAACAGTGAGCTTGTCGGTATTTTTGGAAATTTCATCAACCGCGCCGTAGTACTTACCCACAAATTTTGTGAAGGAAAAGTGCCTGCTGCCGGAGCATTGGAGGAGATAGATCAAAACACATTATCTCAGCTGGAAGCATTTCCGGCCAGGATCGGTGAGGCGATTGAAAACTACCGATTCCGTGAAGCGCTGACATTCATTATGGACCTGGCCCGACTGGGCAACAAATATCTTGCTGATACCCAGCCCTGGCACGTGATCAAAACCGATCCGGCCCGGGTCAATACGATCCTGAATATTGCATTGCAGATATCGGCGACGCTGGCCATTGTTTCGGAACCGATACTTCCTTTTACAGCCGCCAAAATCGCGGATCAACTCGGACTAGCTGGTCAGACCTGGCCAGATGCCGGGAAACCGAACCTGCTTTCTGCCGGACAACCTATCACCGGGGCCAAGCTTTTGTTTGAAAAAATAGAGGATCATGTTATTGAACAACAAATTCAAAAACTGCATGATGCCAAACGTTTAAATGAGCTGGAAGGCAAAGTAGTAGCGCCGGTGAAAGCTGAAATTCAATACGATGACTTTGCCAAAATGGATATCCGTGTAGCGACCATTGTTGCCGCGGAAAATGTCCCGAAAAGCAAGAAGCTATTGAAACTGCTGGTCGATATCGGTAGCGAAAAACGCACTGTTTTAAGTGGTATTTCGGAACATTTCAAAGCGGAGGAAATTATCGGAAACAAAGTGTTGTATCTCGCTAATCTCGCGCCGCGCAAAATGATGGGAATGGAAAGTCACGGAATGATCCTGATGGCGGAAGATAAGGATGGAAGCCTGGCTTTTGTCCAACCCGGAAAGGAAATCTGGAACGGAGGAACTGTTAACTAACAAAGAAAAGCGAAGCCATTGACTATTCATTGGCTTCGCTTAAAACAGTATCTGAACAATTATTGAAATTCCTTCCTGACCTGATCGTACACGACCCGGATTTTATCGACCAGCACTTCACATTCTTTGTCGCTGAGTTGATCGATCGTATTGCTCACTGCATTTGAAACAACCTTTCCTTCTTCGTTCGTTTTAGCACCCTTCTGTTTGATAACGCTAAGAATACTTTCCCATTCACCTACAAGTCCCTCCGAAAAATACCTTGGTTCAATAATGTTAAAATAAGCCGACTGGGATTTGAGTTTCTGCTTGAGTTTACCTGCTTCGGAAGATGACTTCAGTTCGTCGACAAGCTTCGTGAGTTCGATGTAGGCGAAAATATTGGATTTTTTCATAACGTTGAGTTTGGAAGGTAATATATAAAACATGAACACTAAGATATAAATATGTAATGCCATTTTTTCGCTCAAAAGGCAATCTTTACCATATCTTAATATTTCTTATTGGAAGGATACAATTAGTTCGCGGAAAGTTGGAAATGCCAGTTTTGACGCATTCAGCCCATAAAATAAATTTGATTCGAAGCATTAAAATGGAATTAAAATAAAAAAAACCTGGCAGCTAAGGCTGCCAGGTTTTTGGAAAGATCCTATAATAACGTCTTACCAGCGCTCAATATCCACCTTGCGGTGAAAGTCTCCCTGCTCATTTCCATAAGGTAAAAACAGTACCAAATGCCTAAGTGCGTCGTCGTATTTTGCAGATATATGTTCTATATCAACTCCATCGGGAATGACGAAGGTATTGATGAAACGAATTGTTTTCCACTGTTCTTCTTCCGAAAGGTTTTGCTGTGAAAATATCGGTAGCAAATGAAAAAGTTTCAGATTGTTCGTGTTCCTTTTTCCTTTAACTACTTCCAATTGGAGATCCTCAACATCGATGCCAGGAATTTTCACAACTACTTCAAAACCTTCAGATCCTCTGTCAAGCTTTATAGCAGGCTCACTCATTCCACCGTTGACCGTGTTAATGAAATCTATGTTCATTAACATCTCCTGTGGGATTTTCAGTTTGCTTTCCATAGCTATCGCGTTTTAGGTTAACAAGTATTTGAAACATTAACGAAAAACTACGTGCCAAAGATTACTGCTCTCGAAAAAAATAGAGCCAAACGCCACTCTTACTATATCTATATCATTGTTAGTTAAACACTTAACTCTTATTCCGCATTCCGAATATTATTGAAAAGTATTTTAAAATCCAGAAGCAGACAAAATAGCAGTACAACTCATTTCAGTCCGACAAAATGGCCGATTTAAATCAACGATCGTTATGGCCCATATTACGGTCGGGGGCGATGATATCACGGACTTTTTGTTTCAGTTCCTTGGGCTCGGGGAAATGTCCTTCCCTTTTCCTGTCCCAAACGAGGACTTCATCCAAGTTGATCGTATACCTCCCGGGTACTTCCGATGGGACTAATTGAACTGCGTGAAGGTCATCGGTAAATGTTGTTAACAGCTCCTGCGCCATCCAGGCGGCCCTCAAAAGCCAGCCGCATTTGGGACAGTATTCAATTGTGATAGTCGGTTTCATGCTATGAAAGATGTGAATGACCGAAAATACGAAGAAATCAAAAAAGCCGTGAAGGAATTCCCTCACGGCTTTCGTATGTTAACCTAACCCTTAATCTTGAAAGAAAGTCTCTGACGAGTTTCCCTAACGCTTTACAAATGTATAATGGCGCGACCCAAGGCTTTAGAGTGAAATCCCCCTTTTATAAAATCGCGTAGCGCTACAAACCGGCCACAGTATTCTTCCGGTACCGACTGCGTAATATTACGCGTTTGCGGTCAGCCAAAATCAGCAAAACATTGATTGACAAATAGTTGTAGCAAACCGTTTAATCAATACAGAATTGTTCACTTGGTGGTAGAAACCACACTGGTTACATTTACATACATTCATTATCTTAATTTCAATAATATTCTAACTCATGGATTCTAAAAGGTTTACAGGCAAGGAAGGAAGCATTATTTCTGCTGAGCAGGCACAAAAATTAATCGAACCACATTTAAGCAAAGAGCGCACAATCACCGCAAATGGGGAAAATTTCGTGAAAGCTGAATTTTTTGGCATACATACCTTTAATCAATTAATGGGAAAGCATGGCGACAATTGCGTTGGCTTTAGAATTTATTACGGCGTTGGTGAAGACGAAGACAACTCGCTTGAAAAGGTCGAAAATAGCAAGTACGAGAAAAAACCTACTTCGAGGCTGATCATCGTACCCGTGGACGAAAATGGCAGGGATCTGACTAAAACGGCGCAGCTGGGAGGAATGAAAGACATGCCGGCAGAAGGAGAAGTGATGGTCGGCGGACCGATCTGCCCCCGTCATTGTTAATTGTTTTAACCTTGGTTCAATGCTTGAGATTTATATCTCCTATTTTGCGAGGCAACCTCTAGCGAGTATTCCCGTTTTTTTGACTTTAATACCCATCGTTCTAATCTGGAAACGTAAAGCGTATCTGGATCGAACTTTTCAAATTCTTGCCATCTACTTAGTTGCCAAATTTGCCATCGATTTTATCATGTTTGACTGGGCGTCACAAAAGAAAAATACGGTGGTTTTCTACAACCTCAGCGTTCCGGTACGATATATATTAACTTCCTGGATGTTCTATAATAAGTTAGAAATCAAACGTTACAAAAATTGGCTTCTACTTTCAGTCCCTGTCTTTACAAGTTTTTCGATATGGGATATTCTTAACACCAATCCGTCATTGAGTGATTTACATAATCATAAAATGGTGTTGTACTCAACAACTGTTGAAAGCCTTTTAATGCTCTTTTGGATTTTGCTATATTTTTATAATACGATACGAACTTTAAAGATCCCGAATTTGCTAACTTATCCCTTCTTTTGGGTATGTTCGGGACTCTTGCTTTATTATTCCAGCTTTCTATTTATTGCCCCCGTGTTACATTATGATTCAAAATGGGAGCAGTGGCTTGATATGGGTTTTTTGTCTTATGTTCCATACATTTTCGAATGTGTAAGTATAGTGCTGTTCAGCATTGGGATTTCGCAATTTCCTAGTCCACGATATGCAAAATAATGAAGAACTAAAACTGGCATTACTTATAGCATCGATCGCAATGCTAATGATGGCATTTTTTGTAATTTCATTTGTGATGTATTATCAAAAGAAGAGATTTGAGGAGGAGAAAAAAATAAGCGATATTGAAAAGAACTACAACCGGCTGCTCCTGGATACTGCATTAAACTCCGAAGAAACAGAAAGACGGAGGATTGCGCAGGATTTGCATGATGACATTGGCACCATGCTATCACTTACCAAATTGAGCTTGAATCAGTTAAGCAAGATGATTGGTACTACCGGAGATGAAAAAGAAGATCAGATCATGAAAAAGTCTCAGTCGCTGGTCGAAGAGACTATTTTGCACGTAAGGCGCATCACCCGTGACCTTGTCCCCACTACATTAGAACGTTTTGGACTGCTGGAAGCGATAGAGGAATTTATAGACAAACTGGAAGAGGATAATAACCTGGTGATTTCTTTCCAGGCCAATACCGAAGAATTCCCCAGACAAGGCCAGAAACTCGAACTTACCCTGTACCGGATCATGCAGGAACTGGTGAACAATGCAATCAAACATGCAAGTTGTTCCAGGATTGAGATTTCACTTGAAAGTACCGAGGAAATGATCGGTTTAAGAGTGACTGATAACGGTGTGGGTTTCGATCCTGAAAAAATCAAAGAAAACAACCTGGCCGGGCTGGGATTACTTGGCATTGAAAGCAGGCTGGCCATCGTAAATGGTACCGTCCAATATGAAAAACCTTTAAACGGAGGTTCCAGTGCGTTCGCACAGATTCCGGTTATGCCCATTGCAGAAAACAAGCCGGAACCTTTACATCCTTTCAGGCGGGAACGCGTGAACATTTAAACGAGTATGAAAACGCTAAAATTAGGTATTGCCGACGATCACGAACTATTCAGAAAAGGTTTTATCTCCATGCTGAGTAGCATTCCCGATTTTGAATTTATACTGGAAGCAGCAAACGGTCAGGAGCTTCTGGACCGGCTGCCAGCCAATACGCCGGATATCGTTTTTATGGATCTTCAAATGCCGGTAATGGATGGCATCCAGGCAACCGAAGCAGCGTTTGAAAGATTTCCGAATATCAAGGTCATCGTGGTTTCCATGTATAATGAAGATCGCTTTGTCATTCACATGCTCGAAAAAGGAGTGCAGGGTTACCTGCTGAAAGATACCAGCCCCGATGAAGTAGAAAAAGCTATCCGGAGGGTGGATGAAGAAGGCTTTTACTACAATGACTTCGTATCGAAAGCCATGCACCGCAAAATGGTGAACCGGCAGGTCAATAAACATCCGTTTTTCCCAAATGCATGCAATGTCGCCTTATCAGCACGAGAAAAAGAGGTATTGCAACTGATATGCGACGGCCTTTCCACGGCGGAAATCAGCGACAAACTCTTCATTAGTATCCGCACCGTAGAAGGTCACAGACTGCGCGTGCTCGAAAAAACCGGTACAAAAAGTACTGCCGCCGCAGTTGCATTTGCCTACAAAAACCAATTGCTTTCCTGACGCGTTTCCTATCATCGCGGCGCTAGTTACTGGGATTTTATAGTATATTTCCGAAGAATCTCTTCACGATGCTATGAAAGTTCTGATCGTCTGTACAAATCACGATAGCTATCCTACAAAATCATCTAAAACAGGGCTGTGGCTAAGCGAGCTCACACATTTTTATGATGTGATGGCAAAGCGAAAAGTCCTGATGGACATCGTTAGTCCGCTTGGAGGCGCCATTCCAATCGACGAACGCAGTTTCGACCTGAAAGACGAATGCAATGCACGTTACTGGGAAGACCCCGGTTTCAGACAAAAGATTGAGAATTCCTTAAAACCATCTCAGATCGATCCCGCGGATTATCGGGTCATTTATTTCACAGGTGGTCACGGGGCCATGTGGGACTTGCCCGAGAACATTGAGCTCCAAAACATTACCACCTACATTTACGAACACAACGGAATGGTCGCTGCCGTGTGCCACGGTGTCGCTGCACTGCTATACGTGAAATTATCGGATGGAAGCTTATTGATTAAAGATAAGTACCTGACCGGTTTTTCCAATGTTGAAGAAACACTGATGAGCTTTGTCAGCGAGGTACCTTTTTACCTGGAAGATAAAGTGAAGGAACAGGGTGGACATTATACAAAAGCAATGCTCCCTTTCATGGAATTTATAGAGATGGATGAAAGGTTAATCACCGGAGAAAATCCCAACTCGGCCCGAAAAGTTGCTTCCAAAGCATTGGAAGAACTTTTCGAAAAATAATGTGGTCGTACTATACTCCTAATTCTGAAAACAGAGATTTGAAAGTAGGCAGGATCTCATCTTTTTCAGAGACGATCGGATCGGTCACTCCCCAATCGATACCCAGATCAGGATCGTTCCAAAGAATACCTGATTCAGATTCTTTATTGTAGATATTGGTGCATTTGTAGCTGAATATCGTGTCTTCAAGTGCTACAAAACCATGTGCAAAACCCTCAGGCACATAAGCAATATTGTTTGTATCGCTACGAAGCTCGAAGATTTCATATTTCCCGAATGTCGGCGATCCCGGACGAATATCTACTGCCACATCCAAAACCCTTCCCGAAATCACCCGGACCAATTTCCCCTGGGCGAAAGGAGCTTTTTGAAAGTGCAGGCCGCGCACGACTCCTTTTTTTGAAAATGACTGATTATCCTGTACAAAATCAACAGGTAAGCCATGCTTTTCAAAAACCTGTTTGTTGAATGATTCAAAAAACATCCCCCGGTCGTCGGAAAAAACACGTGGAAAGATTTCAACTAGTCCGGCGATTGTGGTTTCTCGAATCTGCATAAACGTCGATTAAGTTTTTTGGAGTGTAATCTATGTGACAGCAAATTTATGAATCTATTTTTAGAGGTCGTAATTTCACGGCGTTATTTCTAAAATCATGAATTATAAAGAGCTTTTTCAACAAATAGTCAAGAAAAAAACATATTTGTGTGTCGGTCTCGACACGGATATTCGCAAAATTCCGGCTCATTTACTGAAAACTGAAGACCCGATATTTGAGTTTAATAAACAAATCATTGATGCAACCGCAGACTTTTGTGTCTCCTACAAACCCAACATTGCCTTTTACGAAGCATTAGGCCCGAAAGGATGGGAAAGTCTGCAAAAAACCGTCGATTACATTCCAAAAAGCCACTTTTCCATTGCTGATGCAAAGCGTGGCGACATTGGAAATACCTCTGGCCTTTACGCCCGGACGTTTTTCGACGCCTCCTCATCGGGACTTGATTTCGATTCGGTCACAGTTGCTCCCTATATGGGCAGCGATTCCGTGAAACCCTTTCTGGAATTCGAAAACAAATGGGTGATACTTCTTGCATTAACCTCTAACCCAGGGAGTTCAGATTTCCAGCGTTTGCGGTCCGACGATCTAAATCTCTATGAGCATGTTTTGCGAACCTCGCAAACCTGGGCAGGCCCCGACCGCATGATGTATGTGGTAGGTGCGACGCAAGCCTCGGAATTTGAAAAAATCAGGACCATCGTGCCGGAACATTTTCTTTTGGTTCCCGGGGTCGGGGCGCAGGGTGGTAACCTCGAAGAAGTATCGCGATTTGGCATGAACCCGCATTGCGGATTGCTGGTAAATGCGTCCCGAAGCATCATATATGCCGGAAACGGCCACGATTTCGCCGAAAAAGCCAAACAGGAAGCTTCTGCGCTTCAAAAGGAAATGGAAATTTATCTTGACAAATACTGTACAATCTAATGCAACTCACCGATCAGAATTCATATACAATCCAGGGAATTGACCCGATTCAATTAATAAATCAGTACGGAAGTCCGCTTTACGTTTACGATGGCGGCACAATCCGTCGGAAAGTGTCGGAGTTGCAGCATGCATTTGCAGGAATTAATATGAAAATCAAATATGCCTGCAAAGCGAATACAAATCTTTCCATCCTTCGTTTGATGCGGGAGATTGGAGTGGAACTCGACGTCGTATCTCCGGGTGAGCTCGAAATGGGGAAAATTGCGGGTTATACCGGCACTCAGATCACCTTTACACCGAGCGGAGTTCCTTTTGAGGAAGTCAGGAGTGCCGTGGAATCCGGTGCAGTTGTGAATGTGGACAGTCTGCCGCTGCTCGAATGGTTCGGCCAGACTTACGGAAATACCAAACCCTGCCTCATCCGCATTAAACCCAATGTAGCTGCCGGCGGCAATGTGAAAATCATGACGGCCCACGCTGATTCAAAGTTTGGCATTTCCGTTTTATTGCTGGATCAGATTCTTGAAGTTGTAAAAAAATACGACATCAAAATCATCGGGCTGCACCAACATACCGGCTCCGATATCAAGGACGCTGAGCCATTTCTGCAGGTAGCCGACATCATTTTCGAGACCGCAAAACATTTCCCGGATCTTGAAATCATCGATTTGGGTGGCGGCTTTAAAGTTTCCTACCTGCCAGGGGATACGATTACGGACATGGATTTGTTGGGCACGAAGATCTCAGAACGTTTCAAAGTATTTTGCGAAGAATATGGCCGTGAGTTACAGCTTTGGTTTGAACCCGGTAAATTTTTGGTAAGTGAGTCGGGATTTTTGTTGGTAAAAACAACGGTAGTGAAGGAAGATCCGGCACGGAATTTCGTGCACGTGGATTCCGGACTTAATCATTTGATCCGCCCGATGATGTATGGTTCTTATCATCATATTCTTAATTTATCTAATCCTGCGGGCGCAGTAAAACCTTATAATGTAGTGGGTTACATCTGCGAGACGGACACATTTGCCACTGATCGCGAACTTCCGGAAGTAAAGCCGGGCGATATACTGGCGTTTCTGAATGCCGGTGCGTACGGTTTAACGATGAGTTCTAACTATAATGCACGTCTGCGGCCCGCCGAGATATTGATAGATAACGGACAAGCTACACTGGTGAGGCGGCGGGAAACGTTGGAGGATCTGCTTCTAACTCAAATGGATCTATGATTACATTCAGGCACTAAAGAACGAATAAGAACCTTAACAGTCATTTTGTCTGGCATTTTTATCTTTTTTGTTTTTTAGTGTCAAAATTTCCGATTTTCGGCATCGGCACATGATTTTTGGTGATGAGGTAAATCATTGACAAAAATCATCGCCATGAACTTTAACCAATATACCATCAAGGCGCAGGAAGTAATTCAGCATGCTGCGCAAATGGCCCAGGCAAATCAGCAGCAAGCGATCGAGACGGGACATGTGCTGAAATCCATTTTGGAAGAGGATCCCAACACCTCGCAATTTCTTCTTAACAAGTTGAATATCAGTCCGGAAGTATTAAATAATCGCTTACAGAAAATTTTGGACGGTTATCCCCGCGTGAGTGGAGGCCAACCGTATCTGGGAAACGACATGGCTGCTGCGAGCGGCAAAGCCCAGAATTACCTGAAAGAATTCAATGACGAGTTCATCAGCATTGAATTGCTAGTGCTGGGTATCCTTGGCGGAAAAGATGCCACCGCTACCCTGATGAAAGAAATTGGGTTCAAGGAAAAAGAATTGATCAATGCCATTAAAGAACTTAGAGGAAAAAATAACCCTGTGAAAGACCAAAACGCGGAAGCTAAATACCGGTCACTTGAACGGTTTAGTAAAAATTTGAATGAATTGGCCAAAGCCGGCAAAATTGATCCGGTAATTGGCCGGGACGAGGAGATCAGGCGGGTTTTGCAGATATTAAGCCGCCGTACGAAAAACAACCCTATCCTTTTGGGTGAACCCGGCGTTGGTAAAACAGCCATTGTTGAAGGTCTGGCCCAAAGGATCGTTCAGGGTGATGTTCCAGAAAATTTGAAATCAAAAACGATCGTATCCCTGGATATGGGACTGCTGATCGCCGGCGCCAAATACAAAGGTGAGTTTGAAGAACGGCTAAAAGCAGTAATCAAGGAAGTAACTGATTCTGACGGGGAGATTGTCCTTTTCATTGACGAGATCCATACGTTGATCGGCGCAGGTGGCGGCGGGGAAAGTGCCATGGACGCTGCAAACCTGCTAAAACCGGCACTCGCCAGAGGTGAATTGCACGCGATCGGTGCGACTACGCTGAAAGAATATCAGAAATACATGGAGAAGGACAAAGCGCTGGAACGCCGTTTCCAGGCTGTGGTAGTGGACGAACCGAATATTCCGGACGCGATCAGCATTCTTCGTGGTATCAAAGAAAAATATGAGCTGCACCACGGTGTAAGGATTCAGGACGATGCGGTGATTGCCGCGGTTGAGTTATCGAACCGTTACATCAGTGACCGTTTCTTACCGGATAAAGCCATTGACCTAATGGACGAGGCAGCATCCAAACTTCGTCTGGAAATGGACAGCGTGCCGGAAGAACTCGACGAATTGAACCGCCGCATTATGCAGCTTGAAATTGAACGCGAGGCTATCCGCCGGGAAAATAACAAAGAAAAAGAAACCGTCCTGAATAAGGAAATCGCCGATCTGAGTGAAGACAGAAATGCACTGAAAGCACAGTGGGAGATCGAAAAAGGCAAGGTAAATGAGGTCCGCGCGCTGAAAGAGCAAAGTGAACAGCTGCGTTTGGAAGCCGAGCAGGCAGAACGTTCCGGGGATTTTGGCAAAGTAGCCGAAATACGGTACGGCCGCATTCCGGAAGTCCAGCAGAAACTGACTGAACTGGAAAATTCTGAGAATGCCCAGAGTCTGATGCAGGAGGAGATTACGCCGGAAGAAATCGCCGAAGTGGTCGCCAAATGGACGGGTATTCCAGTAAGCAAAATGCTGCAGAGCGATCGTGAGAAATTGTTGCAGCTGGAAGAACATTTGCACCAGCGCGTTGCCGGGCAGAATGAGGCAATAGAAGTGGTTTCCGATGCAGTTCGCCGCAGCCGCGCAGGTTTGCAAGACGCAAAACGGCCCATTGGTAGTTTTCTGTTCCTGGGACCAACCGGTGTCGGAAAGACTGAATTAGCGAAAACACTGGCAGAGTATCTTTTCAATGACGAAAATGCGATGGTGCGGATCGATATGAGTGAATATCAGGAACGTCATGCAGTAAGTCGTCTGGTGGGAGCGCCTCCGGGATATGTGGGTTATGACGAAGGTGGCCAGCTGACCGAAGCAGTTCGCAGGAAACCTTATAGTGTCATTCTTTTGGATGAGATCGAAAAAGCGCATCCGGACGTTTGGAATATCTTGTTGCAGGTTCTGGACGAAGGCCGGTTGACGGATAATAAAGGCCGGGTTGCCAATTTCAAGAACACGATTATTATTATGACTTCGAACATCGGTAGTCATATTATCCAGGAAAAATTTGCGGAAGACGAAGGCTGGAACCATACGCTGGTTTTAGAAGAAGCGAAACAAGCCGTTCTGGATTTATTGAAAGCTTCGGTACGTCCCGAGTTTCTGAACCGGATCGACGAGATCGTTCTTTTTGAACCACTTACGTTGAAAAACATCCGCAAAATCGTGGATATCCAGTTCAAGGGAATTCAACATATGTTGCTTGAACAGGGAATTACGCTGGATGCCGCCGATGAAGCGCTGACTAAATTAGGTGAAGACGGATTCGACCCCGCATTCGGTGCCCGCCCATTGAAACGTGTCCTGCAAAGACGCATCCTGAATGAACTTTCAAAAGGCATCCTGAGCGGACAGGTAGCGAAGGATTCGGTGATCATGATGGAGCTCAATTCCAAAGGTGATCTGATTTTCGAAAATGTAGGTAGTGTAGAGATCTGATCTTAAAAAAATCATAAATCAAAGAGCGGCTGATATGGTCGCTCTTTTTGTTTCTACACTAATCCCGGATACTACCTTTCACTTCTACACCTGTGGTTTCCATGCTACGATTGAAATTCAGGTTATCGAGCACAATAGATTTTGATTATTGGCATAATTTTTGTGCAATAAAATGTCTAAATAATCTAACCCTTATAAATAGCGCTAAATCCATGGAATCATCCCTAAGTTCATTCAAAGTAGCCATTCTTGTTGCCGATGGATTTGAGCAAATCGAAATGACTTGTCCCAGAAAAGTCCTAGATCAGAATGGAGCGACCACGCATGTTATCTCGCCCAATAAAGATTCGGTCAGAGGATGGAGTCACATGGATTGGGGCGAGAGAAATAAGGTTGACGTCCCTCTTGAACTGGCCCGCGCGGAATATTACGATGCACTTTTGCTTCCAGGTGGTGTGATGGGGCTGGACGTTTTAAGACAAAACCAGAAAGCAATTGAATTTGTACGATCATTTTTTGTTGCCGGAAAACCTGTGGCTGCAATTTGTCACGGCCCCCAAATCCTGATCGATGCCGACGTCGTAATCGGCCGGACACTCACTTCTTATGGCTCCATTCGACAGGATCTCGAGAATGCGGGCGCCATTTGGATCGATCAGGAAGTAGTAACCAATAACGGTCTGGTTACGAGCAGAACAACCGATGACCTGTCTGCATTTACAAATGCAATGGTCAAGGAATTCAATTTAGAACTTCATCATTAAGGTATTCAGTCGTTTATCAACAAACTAAAAATGGCGTCCTGCAATCAGGATGCCATTTTTATTGCCAGTTTGCGGGCAAAGTTGTAATCTTAACGATTGTTTACGATCAAATACCAATGACCCTTATTTCTTTCCGGGACGTTTCTGTCCGCAAATACGATACGACTGTTCTGCTGAATATCAACTGGCAGGTTGAAAACCATCAAAACTGGGCGATCGTTGGCCCGAATGGATCCGGGAAGACGATATTACTGGATGTAATCGCCGGAAAATGGCCGGTGGCGTCCGGAAAAATCACGTATAACTGGTCGGAATCTCTGAGAGAAACCGTGGAGCTTGTTTCTAATGATTATTCTTTCAACCGCATTGTAAATGCGGGTGCGGAATACTACCAGCAGCGTTTTTATGCCTACGAGTCCGAACGCGCGCCATCCGTGCGGGCGATCCTGACCGACCAGCTGAAACCCGTCGGGACCGTGGATGAGAAATCAGTAGAACTGGCCCCGTCGAAAGTCAGTGAAGAGTCTTTGATGGCGATTTGCGAATTACTTTCCATTACCCATTTGCTGGATCATCCGTTTGTGACACTTTCCAATGGCGAAACCAGACGAATGCTTTTGGCAAAATCATTATTAAAAAAACCAAAAGTGTTACTGCTCGATAATGCATTCAGCGGGTTGGATGTACATTCTAGGGAGGTTTTGAGAAACGCATTGACTTCGCTTTCTGATCACGGCGTCACGATTATCATGGCAACCACGGCTACCGAAATTCCTCCGTGCATTACCGATATTTTGGAATTGAATGCAGGACAAATAAGTAAGCTATGTCTTGTTGGTGAATTTAAAACAAAATCAGAATCAGCCATTTATCCAAAACCGGATCCTGAGAAACTCGCTCATTTCGGATATCCTGCGTTCAGGGATTTCCAAAATGCACTGGACCTCAGAAACATTACTGTAAAATATCATGATCAACTTATTCTGAATCGTGTAAACTGGAAAATTAAAAAAGGAGAGAAATGGGCACTTTCCGGTCCGAATGGATCTGGGAAATCTACTTTGCTGAGCATTATTACAGCTGATAACCCGCAGCGTTTTGCCAATAATTTTGATTTGTTTGACCAAAAACGAGGCGGAATTGGGGCTTCCATTTGGGATATCAAACAAAAGATCGGACACGTGTCTCCGGAGCTACATCTCTATTTCCCAAGGAATACTACCGTGTTCAAAACCATCGCTTCCGGCTTTTTCGACGCAACCGGCGTGTTTTTCAAGAAATTAACTGATGAACAAATTGAACGGGTACATGAGGTCGCCGAACTTCTTCATGTGCATTCGCTCATTGAAAAAGACTTTTCGCAATTGTCAAAAGGTCAGCAGCGAATGGTGTTGCTGGCCCGTGCATTGGTAAAAAATCCTCCGTTACTCATTTTGGACGAGCCTTGTCAGGGACTTGATACAGAGTCCATTGAATATTTCAAATCAGTTGTCAATGCCATTTGCGATACGGATCTGAGAACGCTGATTTATGTGTCGCATTATCCGCATGAAATCCCGGATTGTGTGACGCATTACATCAAGCTTGAAAGCGGTAGAGTAGCGAGTTACCAATGAAAAAGGCTGATTTCCCGAATCAGTAAAATGACGCTATATTTATAATTCCTACAAGAATAACCTAAAAACATCTCCGCATTCATGGAATCCAACTCTGCCGCCACTTCAAAAACAGAACATTTAGACCAAAAAAATGCTGAGGCCGATCTGGGTGGCGGTGAAAAAAGGATCCAGGCGCAACACCAGAAAGGGAAGTTGACTGCGCGAGAGCGGATTTCGGTATTGTTAGACGAAGGTTCGTTTGAAGAAATCGGCCGGTTTGTTTTACACCGCAGCAAGGATTTTGGTCTGGACAAAGAACATTACCTCGGCGATGGCGTGGTAACCGGATATGGTAAAATCAACGGTCGCCTGGTCTACATTTTCGCGCAGGATTTTACGGTTTTTGGAGGCTCACTTTCCGAAACACATGCGGAGAAAATCTGCAAGATCATGGATTTGGCGATGAAAAACGGCGCGCCTGTAATTGGTTTGAACGATTCGGGAGGTGCCCGCATTCAGGAAGGTGTACTTTCGCTGGCGGGTTATGCGGATATTTTTTACAAAAATACATTGGCTTCCGGCGTTGTTCCGCAAATCTCCGCGGTAATGGGCCCGTGCGCCGGCGGGGCGGTATACTCTCCTGCCATTACGGATTTTATCTTCATGGTGGAGAATACGAGTTACATGTTCGTTACCGGACCGAATGTAGTAAAAACGGTGACGCACGAAGAAGTAACTTCCGAGGAATTGGGCGGCGCGATGACGCACGCCACCAAATCGGGCGTTACGCATTTTGTCTCTCCGAATGAAGTCGAATGCCTTTTATCCATTAAAAAACTGCTCGGCTACATTCCACAAAACTGTGAAGACGCCGCGCCGCGCTATCCTTACCTGCTCGGCGACGAATCCCGCCCTGCATTAACGACGATCATTCCGGAAAGTACCAACCAGCCTTACGACATGCGGGAAGTCATTACCGAGATTGTCGATACGGACAGTTTTTTCGAGGCACATCAGAATTTTGCTGAAAATATCGTGGTCGGTTTCGCCCGGCTTGCTGGTAGAAGTATTGGCATTGTGGCCAATCAACCGGCGGTTCTGGCTGGTGTTCTCGACATTCATGCAAGCCAGAAGGCGGCGCGGTTTGTGCGCTTTTGCGATAGTTTCAATGTTCCGTTGCTTGTTCTGGAGGACGTTCCCGGTTTCCTCCCAGGCACCGATCAGGAATGGAATGCGATCATTACCAATGGCGCAAAGCTTTTATATGCATTTTGCGAAGCCACTGTCCCGCGCATTACCGTCATTACGCGCAAAGCGTACGGAGGCGCGTACGATGTAATGAATTCCAAACACATCGGCGCCGACATGAACTTTGCCTGGCCCACTGCTGAAATTGCGGTAATGGGAGCTAGCGGCGCGGCGGAAATCATTTTCAAACGCGAGATTGCGCAGGCTGAAAATCCGCAGGAAAAATTACAGGAGAAAATCGGTGAGTATACCGAGAAATTCGCAAATCCATACCGCGCCGCGCACCGTGGTTATATCGATGAAGTGATTTATCCGGAACAAACCCGCGAAAAGCTGATACGCGCATTTGAAATGCTCGAAAACAAGGTAGACGTTTTGCCAAGAAAGAAACACGGCAATATTCCGCTTTAACCTTTCCTGAGATGTCTTTTAGGAATGTTAGGGGAAATCGTGTTTCATTCTCAAGGAATTCCGCGTTAATCAAATGCTACGCCGGGAGCAGATTGCTACATTCTAATTATTATCATAATTTCACAACTATATATTAGTAACCAATTTTATTCCTAAATCTCTTCGACTAATGAAAGAAAAGAAAGGTATTTCTACGTCCAGGCGAAACTTCATTAAAGGTTCGCTGGCGACGGTTGCCACTTTTTCCATTGTTCCCCGCCACGTATTGGGCAAAGGTTATATCGCCCCGAGTGATCAGCTTACCAAAGCCATTGTCGGGACCGGCTCCATGGGCCGCGGTCACATCCCATATGCCGGGACAAAGGTGGTAGCACTTTGTGATGTGGATAAAAAGCACCTGGAAACAGCCGTTGGAATGGTGGAAAAAGGCGTGAAGACTTTCTCCGATTACCGTGAAGTGATACAGCTGCCGGAGGTGGATATCGTACACGTCGCTACCCCGCCCCACTGGCACGGGATCATCGCCGCCGACGCTGCGCGCGCTGGAAAAGATGTATGGTGTGAAAAACCGATGACGAGGACAATTGGTGAGGGAAAACGTCTGGTGGAAGCTGTCCAGCAGCATGGCCGCATTTTCAGGCTGAATACCTGGTTCCGTTTTGAGGATAATTTTTACGGAATGCGGACACCGGTAAAACCCATTAAAAAACTCGTTCAAAGTGGGTTGCTAGGCTGGCCATTAAAAGTGACGGTAAGTAAACACACGGGTTTTGACTGGAAATTTTATTGGGTTGGAAATACAAACAATGCGCCCCAACCTGTACCTGCCGAGCTCGATTACGAAATGTGGCTTGGGCCTGCACCTTACAAACCGTATAATGAACATCGCGTTCACCAGACTTTCCGGGGGTATTGGGATTACGATGGCGGCGGGCTCGGCGATATGGGCCAGCATTACCTCGATCCGGTCCAGTACTTTCTTGGAAAAGACGATACCAGCCCGGTGAGCGTGGAAGTGGATGCCCCGCAGCAGCACACCGAGGCAGTGGGAACATGGAGACGCATTACCTATACCTATGCCGACGGTTGCCAGATCGTTCTGGACGGTGAGGCCAAAGATGAAAAGGTAGCTTACATCGAAGGTCCAAAAGGCAAACTTTACCCGAATTTCAGATCGGATATTCCGGATCTTGAAAAGAAACTGGCGGCTTTCCCGGACCCTGAACCTCAGGTAACGGATTTTGTCGATGCTGTCAAAAACCGCAAGAAATTCGCATTGAATGAGGAAAACGGTCACCGCTCCTGCACGATCGTGAATATGGGACTGGCTGCATTACGGCTTGGACGCTCGCTCAAATATGATCCCGACAAACAGGAATTTATTGACGATGAAGGTGCAAACCGGTTGATCAACCAGCCTATGCGTGGGCCGTGGACGATTTAATTAACCAATTTCCTTTTCAAGATCTTTAACAACAAAGGCTGGGCAAGCTGCAACCAGCGTAACAGACAATGAAAAAAACAATATATACCATCCTCGCGTTTTTCCTGATCGTATCCCCGGGAATCGCGCAGACTGATGCTTCCATGACCAATAAAATAGAGGTACTTTTCTCGAAGATCCCCGCTGAAAATGAGGCCGGATTAAAGAAAAACATGGAAACCCTCGAGCAACTGGGCAAACCCGCATTGGTTCAGATCGCATCGATGCTGAAACCACTCGGAAAAGGAAATAACGCCAAAGTCGAGTATGCATTGGGCGGGTTCACTTACTACGCTTCTCAGGCGGGCAAAGAAACGGCACGTAAAAATGCAGCCGAAGCGTATGCCGAAGCATTGGGCAATGTGAATGACCCGGACAATAAAAACTTTCTGATTTACCAATTACAAACCGTTGGTAAAGATGAATCCGTCAACATTTTAAAAAGCTACCTCACTGACGAGAGATTGTCCGCCCCGGCAGCGCGCGCATTATCGAGAATTGGCACACCTGCTGCTGGCGCCGCATTATTGCAGTCATTAAACGGTTCAAAAGGCGGCATTCAAATCTCCATTACGGAGGCACTCGGCGGGGTCAGATACAAAGAAGCTGCGTCAGAAATTGAAAAAACAGCCGTCAGTACCGACCTTAATTTGCGCAAAGTAAGCTTGTATTCACTTTCGGAAATTGGCGCACCGTCTTCTGAATCCATTTTACAGGCTGCTGCACAAAAGGTAAAATATGGTTATGACGAGGCAGACGCAACAGCAGTTTATCTAAAATATTTGGCCCGGTTGGCTGAAAATGGAAATGCAGCGATCGCTGAAAAAGCGGCACTGGCATTAATCGCCGCGGCGACGGACCCGAAACAAACGTCCACGAAATCGTCAGCATTGAAGATTTATTCGGATATCAAAAAACGCGAATCGGTTCCTGTACTGGTAGCTGCCATGCAAAATGACGATCCGCAATATCGCGCAGCTGCATTAAAACTGGGACAAAAATACCTGATGGCCGATGGAACACGCCCGTGGCTGGCAGCATCCAAAAAAGCGTTGCCGGAAGTTCAGGCAGAAATTATCTACATGCTAGGTCGTGCCGAATCGAAAGATGCATTGCCTGAAATTCTTAAATCCTTGAAATCAAAGGATACGAAAGTGAAGATGGCTTCCATTTGGGCGGCGGGAAAAATTGGCGGAGAAACGGTAATCCCGAGTTTGCTGGCTGTTTTGAAAACGGCCAATGCAGAAGAAGTAGCGGCTGTAAAAAGCAGCTTACTAACTTCAAAAGGCGCAGGCTTGACGAACCAACTGGCGTCTGCATTGCCAACACTTCCTGTGTCCGCGCAGCCTGCGGTGATCGATGTACTGGCTGCGAGAGGTGCTGACTCCAAGCTTCCCGCGGTTTGGGCATTGTTGAAAAGTACCAATCCGGAAGTCAAAAAATCTGCATTTACGGCATTGAAATCACTGGTTGGCAGCAAGGATTTACCTGAATTATACAAGTTACTGAATACAGTAAACAGCCCGGAAGAAATCGCCGCAACACAAAAAGCGATCTCCGCAAGCGTTAAATCCGCCGGTGATATGAATGCGCAAACCGACCTGATCCTGAAACAAATGCAAGCTTCTCCGGCTGAGAAACAAGGGAATTATCTGGCTGTTTTGTCAAGCATTGGCGGTAAAAAAGCATTATCATCTGTCGCGGCATCTTACAAGAACGGAACGGGTGACATGAAGAAAGCGGCGATCAGCGCGATGGCTTCCTGGGCTGATGCGAGCGCGGCCGGCGAAATGTTGGCCATTGCAAAATCAACCTCCGATGCGGATGATTTTAATGCGGCATTGCTGGGATATGTTTCCGCCGTTTCAAAATCCCCAAAAACACCTGCCATTAAAGTGATCAAGTTGCGCGAGGCGATGAGCCTGGCCAAAACCGATGCCCAAAAAGAAGCAATCCTGAAAGAATTGCCGAGATTACGCACATTCAATGCCATGCTTTTTGCTGGTAAGTACCTGGACAATGCCGCCACACAACAGGCTGCTGCACAAGCAGTAATGAGTATTGGGTTGGCAAACAAAGGCTTTTATGGCACGGAAGTTCGTGACTTACTGACCAAAGCATCTTCCGTTCTGCAAGGAAAGGATAGTGAGTATCAGAAAGAATCCATTCGGAGACATTTGTCCGAGTTGCCAAAAGAAGGCGGTTTTGTTTCATTGTTTAACGGAAAAGACCTTTCGGGCTGGAAGGGATTGGTAGAAAACCCGATCGCGAGAAGCAAAATGAGCGCGGATACATTGGCCGCCAAACAGAAGAAGGCAGATGCTGCTGCCATGAAAGACTGGTATGCAAAAGATGGTGAACTCGTATTCTCCGGGCACGGAAACAACCTTTGTACCGTAAAACAATACGGTGATTTTGAAATGTATGTCGACTGGAAAATCCTGAAAGATGGCGATGCCGGCATTTATCTTCGTGGTACGCCGCAGGTGCAGATCTGGGATACGTCGCGCGTGGATGTAGGTGCGCAGGTTGGTTCTGGTGGTTTATATAACAATCAGAAAAACCCTAGCAAACCTTCGAAACTGGCCGATAATGCAATCGGAGATTGGAATACGTTTCACATTACTATGATCGGCGACCGCGTTTCGGTGGATTTAAATGGAGAAAATGTCGTGGATAATGTGGTTTTGGAAAATTACTGGGACCGTAACCTGCCGATTTTCGCTGCGGAACAACTGGAACTTCAGGCCCACGGAAACCAGATCAACTACCGCGACATTTACGTTCGCGAAATTCCACGCCAGAATACATTCGAACTATCGGAAGCAGAGAAGAAAGCAGGTTTCAAAGTGCTTTTCGACGGAACCAATATGTTTGAATGGACCGGCAATAAAACCGATTACTTTATCGACAACGGCGAATTGGTGGTTGATCCGAAAAAAGGCGGCAGCGGTAATTTGTATACCAAAGATGAGTACAGTGATTTTGAGTTCCGTTTTGAATTTCAACTCACGCCAGGCGCAAATAATGGTCTGGGAATCCGTGCCCCGAACACGGGAGATGCGGCATATTCAGGGACCGAAATCCAGATTCTGGATAACGATGCCGATATCTACAAAGACCTGCAGGTATATCAGTATCACGGCTCGGCATATGGAATTATCCCCGCCAAAAGAGGATTTCTGAAACCTACCGGCGAGTGGAACTACGAAGAAGTGTGGATAAAAGGTTCTAAAATTAAGGTTACTTTGAATGGAACGGTCATTTTGGATGGCGATCTTGCAGAAGCCAGCAAAAACGGAACGCTCGATCACAAAGAGCATCCGGGACTTAAACGTACCAGCGGCTATATTGGCTTCCTGGGTCACGGATCCCCATTGAAATTCAGGAATATCCGGATCAATGACCTGACTAAAGTGAAGGATGAGCCGGTGACGGTTTCAGACAAGAAATCAAAAAAGAAGAAGAAATAACATAATTGGTTAGTTACAGAAAGTAAATAACCCTAGCTTGAACCTTGAGAGGAAGTAAAACCGGTAAATCAACTTTCTGTAACTAATCATAAAACTATGAGAATCAAATACATTCTGTTCACTGCACTATTAGCCTCTTCCTGCGCATTTACATCGCAGGCCCAACATTCCCTAACAAGGCTTTGGGAGACAGAAGCAACACTTCCTGTTCCGGAATCTGTATTTTACAGTGCCCAAAATAAAGTGCTTTATGTAGCTCAGATTGATGGAAATCCCGGAGAAAAAGATGGAAAAGGCGGGATAGCAAAAGTTGGCCTGGATGGTAAAATCATTAACAAAGACTGGATTACCGGCCTGAATGCGCCGAAAGGAATGGGCGTAAAGGGTAACAAGCTTTATGTGACGGATCTTACTGAAGTGGTAGAAATTGATATCAAGGCCGGCAAAATCCTTAAAAAACATCCGGTAGAAGGATCACAATTCCTCAACGATTTGTCCATTGATTCAAAAGGAAATATCTACGTATCCGACTCAAGAACAAAAAAAGTGCATTTGATCTCGGACGGAAAAGTATCCACCTATGTGGAAGGTCTGACAGGCCCCAATGGTGTACTTGCAGTCGGCTCCGATCTGCTGATCGCGGATTCGGGGACATTGAAGAGGCTGGGTACTAACAAACAGATGACGGTTGTCGCAGAAGGTATGGAAAAAAGTACCGATGGGATTGAAGAAGTGAAGCCGGGCGAGTACATTGTTTCGTGCTGGGCAGGCGTAGTTTATTACGTAGATTCGAATGGGAAAGCAGAAAAATTACTGGATACCAGTGCAGACAAGATAAATTCTGCCGATATTGGATATGATTCTGTGAAAAAAGTGGTTTACATACCAACTTTCGGAAAAAACAGTGTAGTAGCGTATCAGCTAAAATAAATATATTTATAACCTAAAAACATTAACACAGGCGTTTCATGGACATTTTTGTTGGGAGTCTTTCTTTTAAGTTAAAGGAAAGCGAGTTGCGTGAGGCTTTCGAGAAGTACGGAAAAGTTAGCTCCGCGAAAATTATTATTGACAAGATCACGCGACAAAGCAAAGGCTTCGGGTTCGTTGAAATGCCTGAGGAGGATGAGGCAAGGTTAGCCATCAGTTCAATGAACGGGGCTGAAATGTACGGAAGAGCATTGGTGGTGAATGAATCTCAAAAAAGAGAACCGGGAACCGCACCAAGAAGTGATTTCAAAAGAGAAGGTTTTAGTGGCCCACCAAGATCATCCGAAGGAGATAGCCGTCCAAGCAGCCCGCCGAGCGACAGACCTTCGGGAGGTTATGCTGGCGGCAGCGCAAATACCGGTGGCGGCGGCAGGGATTTTGGTCCTGATCGCCAAAAAGGAGGAGACAAGAAATTCAGTGGAGGCTATGGAGATCGTAACAAATCGACCAGGCCTGATAATAAATTTGGTCGCGGCACCGAACCACCTAAAAAGGGAGGCGGCGGATCGAAAAACTACAAAGTCCGGGACGAAGACGAAGACGATGCCTGGTGAGAATTTAGAAAGACCTGTAAATTTTACAGGTCTTTTTTATTTCCGGAATATAAAGTAAACCGCCAGTATCAGGAACAGAAAACCGACCGCATGGTTCCAGCGGAATGTTTCGTTTTTGAAGAATACCAATGTAAATACGGTGAAAATGACCAGGGTTATTACTTCCTGGATCACTTTCAACTCTACCAGAGAAAATGGACCTCCATTCTCTTTGAAACCAATCCGGTTGGCCGGCACCTGAAAGCAATACTCGAAAAGGGCTATTCCCCAACTGATCAGGATCACGGAGAATAACCCTAGTTTACTAAACCATCCGAGTTCCTTAAATTTTAAATGTCCATACCATGCCATCGTCATGAAGGCATTGGACAAGATAAGTAAGCCGATGGTCAGGAACGATTTCATGCAGTCGCCTTGATTTTATTATCCTTGAAAAACAAGATAAACAACACAAGTACAATCGCTGCGATTCCAGCCGGCACCATCCAGATACTCGTCCAGTTCTTCACACCGTCAACTGTATACATGTCGGCAACCACACCCGCCAGCCACGAGCCGATACCCATTCCAATGCCGTATGTTGCGATAGAAATGAGGCCCTGCGCCGAGGAGCGGTATTTTTCACCGGCCTTGCTATCGGTATAAATTTGCCCGGTCACAAAGAAGAAGTCGTAACAAACACCGTGAAGCAAAATGGCAAGGAAAAGCAGCCATTCGCTGTTCGCATCTCCGTACCCAAATCCAATGAAACGGACGATCCAGGCAATCAAACCAACTACCAACATCCATTTAACTCCAAGGCGGCTAAATGCTAATGGGATCAACAGCATGAAAACTACTTCCGAAGCTTGTCCCAACGACATTTTGTTTTCCACATTGGTCATTCCCGAATCGGTGAGTGACGGGTTGGCCATGGCGTAGTAGAAAGACAATGGGATACAGATGAGCAGCGACGAGATGAAGAAAATCGCAAATGAACGGTCTTTGAAAAGAGTGAATGCATCAAGTCCCAAAATGTCGGAAAAAGATGTTTTTGTGCTTGGTTTTGGTGGGGTATCAGGCAGAAAGAAAGAATAAACTCCTAAAAGCGCGGAAGCCACCATGGAGATTTTGAAGATCATTACGTTGTCCCCGAAACCATAGTAGCCGATGATATTGGAAACGACAATCCATGAAACTGTACCCATTACGCGGATTGCAGGAAAATCCTTCTCAGAATTCGTCACCTGCTGCATGGCAATCGAGGTCGTGAGTGACATCATCGGTGCAAAAGAGATGCAGTAAGCCAGGATAACCCAGAAGAAGTTATCCGGATTGTCCACGCCGATCAGAACAAAAAGAAGTGCTGCGCCCGCAAGGCTCAGAACGCCCAATACTTTTTGAGCGGCGAAGTACCGGTCGGCGATCATCCCGACGAAGAAAGGGGCGATAATCTGCGCGATTGAAAAAGCCGCATAGGCATTACCAACCTGGCCTCCCGTTGCCCCGAGCGCTGTAAACAGGTATTTACTCATTTGCCCATACCATGAACCCCATATAAAATAGAGGAGGAACATCATGGCCATCAGTTGAAAACGGGTCGAATTTTTCATAAAAGAAACAGGAGATTAATTAGCAGATTATGGGGTTATGGTTATTTTTTGATCATTCTCTGAAATTCATTCAATTTAAGCAGCGCCTCGATCGGTGATAATGTGTTGACATCCACCAGCGAAAGTTTCTCTTTCAATTCTTCCAGTTTCGGATCTGCGGGCTCGAAAATACTGAGCTGGAAATTGTTTTTGGGGACATCCTTCACTCTTTGTTTGTGCTCGTGCGCTACATGGTCTTTTTCAAGATGGTGCATGATCTCGCTGGCCCGCAACACGATCGGCTGCGGCATTCCGGCGATTTGCGCCACATGTATCCCGAAACTATGCGCACTGCCGCCTGGTTTCAGTTTGCGAAGGAATATCACCTTGTTATCCACTTCTTTTACCGCGACATTGAAATTCTTGATTCTTGGAAAATCGTCGGCCAGCTGGTTCAGCTCGTGGTAGTGTGTCGCAAAAAGCGTTTTTGGTTTACAGGTATGCTGATTGTGCAGATATTCCGTAATTGCCCAGGCAATGGAAACACCGTCGTAGGTACTCGTACCCCGACCGATTTCGTCCATTAGTATCAGGCTCCGGTCACTCAGGTTATTTAAAATACTGGCAGTTTCGGTCATTTCGACCATAAACGTACTCTCGCCCCGGCTCAGGTTGTCGCTCGCCCCTACCCTGGTGAAAATCTTGTCCACCAGCCCGATCGACGCGGATTTGGCGGGGACATAACATCCCATTTGCGCCATGAGCACGATCAGCGCGGTCTGCCGTAACAATGCAGACTTTCCCGCCATGTTCGGGCCGGTGATGATGATGATCTGTTGCGTCAGATCGTCCAGGTAAAGATCGTTTGGAACATAGCTTTCGCCCAGAGGAAGCTGCTGCTCGATCACCGGATGGCGTCCGTCACGGATGTCCAGCTCTTTTCCTTCCGAAATGACCGGTTTGACATATTTGTTGGTTTTGGCTACTGCCGCAAATGAACTCAGTACATCAAGGGTGGATATGATCAATGCATTTTGCTGGATCGTACCCACGTATTCCGAAGCTGTAAGTATCAGTTCCTGAAAAATCTTGAATTCAATGGCCGAAATCTTGTCTTCGGCATTCAGTATCTTTTCTTCGTATTCTTTGAGCTCGGGGGTAATGTAACGCTCCGCATTCACCAAGGTCTGTTTCCTGATCCAGTCCGACGGAACTTTGTTCTGATGTGCGTGGGTGACTTCCAGGTAGTATCCGAAAACTTTGTTGTACGCAATTTTTAAAGATCCAATGCCGGTACGTTCAATTTCCCGGTTTTGAAGTTTCAATAGATAATCTTTGCCTTCGTATGAAATCGCGTGCAGTTCGTCCAGTTCGGGATTGACGCCACTTTTGATCATCCTGCCCTGGTTCGAAAGGACCGGAGCATCATCCCGCAATTCCGTTTCGATTTTTTCAACTAAAAAACTGCATGGATTCAGCTGATCCGAATATTTTTTCAGAATTGCCTGAGCAGGTTTTCCTTCCTGCCCCTCCATTAATTTGGATAAAATATCTTTGATCGGCTCGATCTGCCGGAGAGATTTTTTCAGCTGCCCCAGCTCTCTCGGATTGATCCGGCGAACAGCGACTTTTGAAATCAACCTTTCCAGATCCCCGATCTGTTTCAGGCATTGAATCACGTATTCATGAAGATCTTCATGTCTGAGAAAATGTTCAACCGTATTCAACCGCTCCTCGATCGGCAATTTTTCCTTCAACGGCAACACCATCCATTTTCTCAAAAGCCGTGCACCCATCGGTGTAACCGTCTGATCGAGGATCTGTATCAACGGGACACCTCCCTCCTGTTGCGGGAAGATAAGTTCAAGGTTCCGAACGGTGAAACGGTCCAGCCAGACGTATTTTTCTTCCTCAAGACGGGTAATGCGGCCAATGTGCGCAATCTCTTTATGCTCCGTTTCTTTCAGGTAATGGAGAATCACCCCGGCAGCGATAATGCCCATGGGCAATGCCTCAATGCCATATCCTTTTAAAGTGGTGGTCTGAAAATGCGAAGTAAGCTTTTCGTATCCGTAATCATATCCGAAACACCAGTCTTCGAGCTGAAACGTATGGTATTTACCTCCAAATAACAGATTGAATTCCTGTTTATGTTTTTTACAGAAAAGCACCTCTGCCGGTGTAAAACCCTGCAGCATTTTATCGACATAGGCCGCATTACCTTGTGAGGTCATAAACTCACCCGTCGAAATATCGAGGAATGCGACCCCATACAAATCTTCCCCGCCGACATGAACGGCTGCGAGGTAGTTGTTTTTACGGATGTCGAGCACATTGTCATTGTAAGAAACACCCGGCGTAACCAATTCGGTAACGCCTCTCTTAACAATGCCTTTCGCCATGGCGGGATCTTCGAGCTGGTCGCAAATGGCTACACGCTCGCCTGCGCGGACGAGTTTCGGGAGGTAATTATCGAGAGAATGATGAGGGAAACCGGCAAGTTCTTCATGCGAGCCGCCATTGTTGCGGCGCGTGAGCACAATCCCTAATATTTTGGACGCTCGAATGGCATCTTCTCCAAATGTTTCGTAGAAATCCCCAACCCTGAAAAGCAGCAATGCGCCCGGGTATTTCGCTTTAATCTCGTTGTATTGTTTATTAAGCGGAGTTTCTTTATGTGCCTTTGCCAATTAGTAGCCGTATTTTGAATAACAGGGTATTCACAAAATTAAGCCTTCTGCCCGGTTTGACAAATGCAGAAAGGTGTTTTATCAGGCCCCAGGTCCGGTCACTCGTAAAAACGTTTCGCGTCTTTCGCCGTAACTTCCCATACGTCCCCCGGTTTAGGAAATTCTCCTTCTTTTTGGGCCAGCGAAATTTTCCCGATCGACCAGCGCACCAGTCTGAGGGTCGGAAACCCAACGGCTGCGGTCATTTTGCGTACCTGTCGATTTTTGCCTTCCCGTAGCGTCAGCGATAACCAGGAAGTCGGGATATTTTTCCGGAAACGGATGGGGGGATTCCTTTCTGGAAGTTCAGGCTCGTCGATCACTGTAGATTGGGCCGGAAGTGTGACATATTGTTTTCCATTAATGGAAATGGGGACACCTTTACTTAGCTGAGCACAAGCGTCTTCTGTGACCTCGCCTTCCACCTGCACATAGTATGTTTTCGTATGCCGGTGCCGGGGTTCGAGCAGTTTTGTTTTGAGGAAATTATCGTTGGTTAAAAGCAGCAAACCTTCGCTGTCTGCGTCCAGGCGGCCTACTGGGTAGATGTCTTTGGCAAATTCAAAACCCAGATCGGCAAGAGTCTCATGTTCACCTTCGCGTGTAAACTGCGAAAGCATTCCGAACGGTTTATAGATTAGGAAGTATTGGTACAATGAAAAAATGATTAGTGAAAATGCGGATGCGATTACTTAATAACAGCCCCGAGATCCAATGTAAAACCAGGCAGTACCGACTCACCTGAGAGCAAGACTTCGAGTCTATCGTGAATTTCAACGGGTTTGCCGGTTCGGTAAATGTACACGTTTTTATCAAAACGATCGATCAGCCAGGCCAGCTGTGTTCCATTTAAGATGTACTCCTCCATCTTATCCCGCAGGTATTTCAATTCACTTGCATTGGACCGGATTTCAATCAAAAAATCCGGACAGATTGGAGCAAATCGCTCTGTTTCGTCCTCTGACAACATTTCCCAGCGATCATTCCGTATCCAGGAGACAACCGGAGATCGCACGGATCCATTTGGTAACGTAAATCCCGTCGTTGAAGCAAATGCCACGCCTAACTCCGTTTCGCAATTCCATAGCCCGATTTGCATTGAAATTTTCAAATTGTTATTGGCAGTCAGGCACCCGATTGGCGCAAGCAGTATGATATTTTGCCGTGCATCCCTCTCGAAATTTAGTATGCCGTTCATTTGGCAAAACTAGAAGAAATCTTCCTCACTCATCAAGTCTCCAACTTTCAATGTTAATGGTACTTCGATCTCCATAATTTTCTCCTTTATTAAAATGAAAAACAACAGGTGAAGTATAGACGAGGACGATTGAGTAGGTTGCCTGTTTAGTTTTCGGATCAACTCATTTCCAACCACACCGGACAGTGATCGGAATGGACGGCGTCGTTGTATTGGCGGCTGGCGGTAATGCGGTCTTTTATTGTATCTGAGACGGAAATGTAATCGATACGCCAGCCTTTGTTATTGGCCCGGGCGCCGGCGCGGTAAGTCCACCAGGAGTATTCGCGTAAGCCCGGGTTTTTGAATCTGAATGCATCAGTATAGCCATTTCCAAACCATTTCGTCATCCAGGCACGTTCTTCGGGTAGGAAGCCGGATGATTTTTTGTTCCGGATCGGATCGTGAATGTCAATTTCTGTATGCGCGATGTTGTAATCTCCGCAGATGATCAGATTTGGCCTTTCTTTTCTCAATTCATCAACCCAGGCGTAAAAATCTTCCAGAAAAGTCATTTTGACCGCCTGCCGGATATCACCGCTGGTACCCGAAGGAAAGTAGCAATTTAAGACAGTAATATCACCAAAATCCGCCCGCAAAACACGGCCCTCCATATCGTACGCCGGGATTCCGCAGCCTGCTGTCACCAGATCTGGTTTGATTTTTGAGAATATTGCAACGCCACTGTATCCTTTTTTCACCGCCGCGTGCCAGCCGACCAGTTCATAACCCAATGCTTCAAACCCTGAAAGATCCACAACATCCGGCGTAGCTTTTACTTCCTGAAAACAGAGAATATCCACTGATTTTGTGCTCAGCCACTCAATCAGACCGTTTTTTAATGCGGCGCGTATGCCATTCAGGTTATAGGTAAGTATCTGCATAAATAAGAGGGTTGGGTATTATTTAAGTAAAACTTTTTTGCCCGTCGGAAAGGAACGCCATTTACCGGTTGCTTTCAGATCAGAATATAGCACCCACGCGTCAAATGTGCCGGTCGGGAGCTTTTCTTTATAAAGTGAGTAGGAAAAGGAATTACTATAATATCCATTTCCTCTCAGCAATTGAGATGGCGGATTTGGAATGGGCACGGCTGGCAAAACAAGCGTGATCTGCGGAGATGACAGCACAAAATAGGCCGGTTCAGGATCTCCGCTTTTTTGGTCAATCTGAAAGTGGTTGTACCGCGTTGGAATATTGTCTTCACTATTCCGGTATTGAAACCGCGCATCAAAAGGGACAATCACTTGCGACTTCGGGTCGGATGTTTCTCTGATCAAGTCATGGTGATCAGGTAAGGTGTGAAACTGATAAAAATCGGATAACCCGTTTTTTTCAAGCGAGATAATGAGATTACTCATCCGCGTCGGGTGGTTCCAGAACGGAATGTCGCTGAATTTTTTACCAACCGATAAAAACGTCTTATAGTTTTTCCAAAAATAACTGTCGATCACCAGCTCGTCATGCAGCTTCCGAACTTGAACAATGGACAAATAGTAGCTGACGAAGTTCAATGCAACAAAACCAGCTATTCCCGCAATGGCAACGAACCGTTTGATATACTTAAAATCTTTACTCAGAATGATCGCACAAACATAACCCGTCGCTAAAAGAACAATCCCAAAAAGCATATATCGCCGCGAAAAGAGGTTTCCGCCGTACATGAAATAGTTGCTGATCGGGCGACTGATCACGAACATGGCGCCGGTACCGATCACAAACATCATTGCCCCCCACAAAAACCAGTCACTCCAGACGGTTTTCTTTTTGATTAAAATCCGGATAAACCACACAAAAAAGATCAATGCAAGTCCGGTTCCCAACAAAACACACCAGATCAGATCGCTTTGAAAATGAGGCAGTAATGGGTGCCGGACATCCAGAAACAATGCATTCCCAAAGAAGCCAAATGCAAAAATGAGGTTGTAAACCGGATGGTCCCAGATCCTTTCCCTGCCGGGAGGAATGATATAATAATCGAAAAGAAAGTAAAACAGGATGACGGCGGCGGCGGCTACCAACCAAACAAACAAAATCTTATACCGTTTTTGAAAAAATAAAAGCACCAACCCGAGAATCCACGCCAGAATCCCGCTGCCACTCGTGAAAGTAGTCAGTAATGCGGCTGCAATACCGATATACAATCCTTTTCGATCGTTTCTGCCGATTCCGTAGGCAGTGAGAAATGCAAAGAAAATGAGCGGTGTATTTTGAATTGCTGCAATTCCCCAAAAGGCATTTTCAAAGTAAACGAGATTGAAAATGACGTAGGGTACCGGAATGAAATAGTACCACGAAATCGCTTCTTTTTTCAGGGATTGAAACAAAAACCAGGCGATTCCGAGAAGGAAGAAGTCCCCGATCAGTATCTGTGTTTTGATATTAACGGTTCCGGTTAAAAACACCATCAGCAGCATAACGATCCGCTCGAAAGCAAAACGATGCTGATTGACCTGAGTAAACAGGATTTTAATGCGACTTACAAAATCTGGCGTTTTCTGAAACTTATCGATGGTTTCAAGCAGGTCAAAATCATCCGAGTACGGAATATTGACCAGATGTGCATCCAGGATCAGGAAGAAATAAAGGATCGGGACGACTATAAGACCGATACCGGCCCATTTACGGGCGGGTATCAGCTTTTCAACAAAAAAGGTTGCTCCAAAAAGTAAAAGTAGGACAGTTACTAGCCCGAAGTATTCAAGTAAATGAGGGTTATCCAGAAATAACTTCAAAACTGCGTCTGATTGGTTTTAATGCAAACTAGCGGGTACCGGTGAGCATCTGGCTCGTGACCTCTTTTTCAAATGTAATGTAGCCGGGATAATTCACCTGCTTTCCGGCAATGTCGAGTGTTGGCCTTACTTTCACCACGAATTTCGCAGGTTTCGCATCCGATTTGCCGGTTAATGCGAGGATCATGTTGATGAACTGGTCGCGGGTCTGATCATTCGAGATCAGCTGATACGCATTGGTGTTCAGCGAAACCGGAACGCGCGTACTGCCTGTGCCCGGCATCACTTCGATCAGCTGATTTAAATACCCATTAAAAATCTCACTTTCGGTAAGTAATACCTTGTATTCCAGCTGGTTGATCGCTGCCCGTTTCTTGGTTGGGTTGCGGATATCGATGTTTACGCGCAAGTTTAGCGGAACATTTTTACGCAAAAGTCCCATCGCCAGTCCCGGGTAACGCGCCAGATCAAAATCGCTGAAACTTCTGATGTTCTTAAATTCTCTTACATCGATCCCGGCCAGAAAAACACTATCCACAGACGCTATATCGTATTTGCATTCTCCAAATGTTTTTGCGTCGGAAACCTGACGCCCAACCCCACAACTGGTAAATATGCCTGCAACAAGCAGGATTAACACAACAAAAATGCTCTTTTTCATTTCAATTATTTTTCGCAAGTTAAACAGTAGGTATCAGAACGCATGCGCTGTTTCGGGATTATTACTTTGAAGCTTTATTTTTTGGACACAATAGGTCAAGACTCTACATTTGCAAACTTTAAATTTCAATAGAACAACTTATGGCGAGCTGGTATTTAGGAAAAATCAGGTATCAAAAGGAAGATGAGGCGGGAAGTCTGAAAACGATCAATGAGACATACCTGGTCGACGCGGTTTCATACACCGAATCGGAGGCGAGGTTATATAAACAAATCGTGACGGGTGCCAGCGATTTCAGCGTGACTGCCATTACAAGAATGCGGCTTGCCGACCTGTTTGCTTTTGAAGAAGGTGAACAATGGTTTAAAGCAAAAGTGATCTACTTTTCGGTGGATGAAAAAAGCGGGAAGGAAAAGAAGATCGTCAATTATATGCTCGTGAATGCGGACGGAATCCAGCAGGCACTGGACCGGATCAATGAAAGCATGCGCAATTTCCTGATCCCATATGAAACGACGGACATCACACTTACGCCAATCCTGGATGTTTTTCCATACACCGCTGAAGAAGATCAGCAGGAAGAAATTCCCGCAAATATGCGGCCATTATCGGAGGTACTTGCCGAGCGCGGCGAGGCTGTCTGAAACAAGAAAAGGGGTTTTCTTTGATTGGAAAACCCTTTTCTTATTAATTATTCAGTTTCAATTCCATATATCCTTTTGTAACTGCCAGAAAAGGATCTTTCCCGAAGCTGCTCAGTTTTAGAACCAGATCTTTTGAATCAATTTCTGTAATCAACTGATTTGGCCCTAACAAATACATGTAATCGAAAGTTACCGGCAAACTCACCGCCGACTCTACAAACTCGATCCCGTAAAGTGGATAAATGCTGAATGGAGTCTGTGAGAGCCAGATCTTATCCTTCCGGTCGGAGGTCGCATAACTCAGGTCATATTCCAGACTTTCCAATCCAAAATCGACTCTTTTATTGCCTGTCGGAATGCAGTAAGTCGCGAAATCTTCTTTCTGCTGCGACTTCGTTTCGGCATCCGGCTTCAATTCTTTAACCACTTCATTGATCCTGACCTTTTTACCACTTTCTTCTCCACAGAAAATATAGCGACCATCCGGAAAACCAATCACAAAATCGAACCCTTTCCCACCTTGACCAAAGCTGGTTTCTTTTTTAAAACACATGGCGCCTGTAACCGGATCGACGTAAACCTTTATTGTTCCGGATGTTTTATCGGCTTTGTTTTGATAATCAAAAACAAATGCGTGGCTGAAATAATACTGGCCTCTTTCCGGCTTCCATTGCAATGCTCTTTGTTTATCAACCGGGATTTTGGCGGTCTGCGCGAGGAGTAGCTGCGGCGCGATCAGGCCTAAAAGCAGAACAAGATAAAAGAAGTTTCTTTTCATGATTTCGTTGATGATAATGCCCGCAATCTAAAAAGAGACTTTTTAAAAACCCATCTTTATTACATTTTGACAAACTCGACACGCCGGTTATTGGCTTTTCCTTCCGAGGTAGTATTTGGTCCGGCGGGTTCGCTTTCCCCTTTTCCATCCGTTTCCAGTCGGCCAGAGTCAATGGCAAAATCTTTCGCTAATGCAGCTTTTACAGCTTCTGACCTCTTTTTGGACAAAGCGAGATTTCCATTGTCATCCCCGTCCGAATCGGTGTGACCGATGATCTTCACTTTCACGGCAGCATTCTCCGTCAAAACATTCGCTATATCTTTTAACACACCATACGATTCAGGTTTAATGGTCGCGGAATTCACATCAAACAAAATTCCGGTAGTTGAAAACTTACCTTCTGTGATCAGTTTACTGCGTGTATCCGGCGCACCCACTGCGACGCGGAGGTTGCTCACAAAATAGCGGTTTGCTTCATCATGGTAACCTTGATTGGAGAATGCGATGAAGTTATATTTCGTCGCTGGGTTAAATGCACGTGGCAAATCCCAAACCTTGTAATCATCCACATAAAGCCGCATCCGGCCTTTCTGACGCCAGATTGACACTTTCACGACATTATGTTCAGGCACATGAAAAGCCGGGAAACTCTTTTCATTTTTCATCAGTGATGACGCCGGAGTTTCCGAAAACACATTAAAAAAAGATAAACCTTGTGTACCGCCAGCATCTTTTGGGTGAAGACCGATCTCGATTCCGTTGGTCTTACCTCCGTCAAAACCCTTCCAGTTCGTAAATTCTTTCGCGGCGTCGCCGACCTGGGCGATGACGGCCCTGAAATACCCGGAATAAAAACTAAAATCAGAAGTGGTCGCCAGGTTGAATTCCAATGTAAAGTTTTCGGGCAATGCATTTATAAATTCAGGGTAAAAAACACCTTCCGGGCCCAGCATCAGCCATTTTCCTTCCGTTCCTTCAATCGTAACAACCTCGCCGGACGAATTGGTATTCCATTTGGCAGGAAAATCTCCGACCGCATCCTGTGCGAAATCCTCCACGGCAACCACTTTATCCCCCGGAATAAAATCGAATTTGCTATACGATTTCAAGGTCGGTTTACCGGCTTTGCCGTCAGGCTCTGGTTTAGATTCGGTATTAGTTTGCCCGTTATTCCCTGCATTTCCCGCATTACCGGCGTTCTGATTTGCATTGCTGCTTTTCTCCACCTCCTCTTTCCCTTTTTTATCCTTATCCTTTTTCTTAAACATATTGCCAATGCCTTCTTCAAGCGAATCAAACCCTTTGTCAACTGCCTGGTCCACCTTCCGGTTGGCCCGGTACTCCGCCTGCCTTTCCACCACCCTGCCCGGGTCATTGATTCGTATTTGAGCAAATGACACCAGTGAACTAAGTGTCAAAAGAAACACAATGCCTGCCTTTCTGTTTAAAATTTTCATAGTAGTTGTGCTTTGATGAACGTTACTATCAAGGTACGAACTTAGTTAATGACTTGAATATTAATTGATTATTTGGTGTGACGCGCCGATGTGGTTTTGAGAAACGTCTTTTAGACAGAAGATTGTAAATTGCAGCACAATTGCCGCATTCATGAGCCTTCGATTCGAGAAAAGAGAGATTACCATTCAGCCAGGGAAACGCATTTATTTTTCATCCGACTACCATTTGGGCGTGCCGAATGCGCTGAGCAGCAGGGAACGCGAAAAGGCCATCGTCAATTGGCTTGAATCGGTTGAGGTCGATGCGCAGGTCATTTTTCTGGTCGGGGATATTTTTGATTTTTGGTTTGAATACAAAACCGTTGTCCCGAAAGGATTTGTGCGGTTACTGGGTAAGCTTGCCGATCTGTCGGATCGCGGCGTTGAGCTGATCATTTTTACCGGAAATCATGATATGTGGATGTCAGGTTATCTTACTGAGGAAATCGGGGCATCCATTTTTCGCAATCCGGTCAGTTTCAGTTTTAAGTCTGAGCTCGGTGAGAAAAGGATATTGGTGGGCCACGGTGATGGCCTCGGCCCCGGCGACGGTACTTACAAGTTCCTGAAAAAGGTATTTGAAAACTCCTTTTTTCAATTAATCTTCCGGCTGGTGCATCCGGATGTGGGAATCTGGATTGCGATGGAATGGTCAAAAAGAAGCCGGATCGCGAATGTAAATAAAGGTGAAGAACGTTTTTTGGGTGAAGATCACGAGTGGCTTTTCCAATACTGCAAAAGCGTAGAAGCAACTCAGCACCACGATTTTTACATTTTCGGGCACCGGCATTTAACCCTGGATATGCAGGTAGATCCGCAAACGCGTTACGTGAATTTGGGAGAATGGGTCACTCAGCGTTATTACGCTGTTTTTGATGGGGGAAATCTGGATTTGAAAGAGTACCTGCCAGCTTCGGCCCGTTAATTAGTCCCTTTTTTCCGCTCAGGCTCGGATTCATTGGAAGGTGGAATAAAATCACCTTTGTTGATACTTTCTCTGGGAGCTGCATTCAAATCTTTTCGCCAGTCTTTTTGTTTCAAATCACCTCTTTTGACCGATTTAATAAAGTTAGCCCAGGCAAACGGGTTCAGGAAAGGAAAGGTCGTGGCGAATCCTTTATTAGCGGCAGACTCCCGACCGAACATCAGCTGATCCATCGAATAACGGTAATTGGTCTGGGCATTATTGGGTACCTGTGCAGCCATTCTGTTAATGTAGTCCGGGTCGGTACTTCTTTTGAGCGCATCACGGTCCGCCTGATCGGGCAATTCAAGCGCGAGAAATGCTTTTTTAAACTCCTCTTCTGTTGAATAAGGGTAAATGGTTACACTGGAAAGCGTCACTACATCCTCCCGGAGCGCGACAATGGCAGAATACAAATCCGAATTGTAATTTCTCGGAACCACGTGATATTGATCCTTGTAACCAACATAACTGAAAACGATACTATCTCCTGGAAAAACCGGGATCGTGAAAGAACCATCGGCTTTGGCCAGTGTTCCACGACCGGCTTTGACGATCCGAATTGTTGCTCCGGGAAGAAGCTCTGTACTTTTCCCGCCAACTACTACTCCTGAGAAGCTGATTGCCTTTTGTTCACCCTGAGCATAAAGATCCCGGACACATAACATCCCGGCCAACGTCAATAACACTATTAAAAAACTCCGTTTCATTCGTTCCAGATTATGCTTTGAAGCGGTTTAGGTGTTCCAAAGCGCATTGTATTAAAAGATAGATCTAAAAAGGGTATTCCGTAATTAACCCGCAAAATTCGTTCCTGTACTAAAAACGATCCGACCCGTGGGTGATTGCTTTCCAGGATTTAAAAGCACCCGAATCAGGAAAATAACTTTAAAAACGTGACAATAAATGGAGCTGACAAAAGAAGCCCGTCGAAACGGTCCAAAAATCCTCCGTGACCCGGAATACTACTCCCTGAATCTTTAATGGCAATACTTCTCTTAAAAAGCGACTCAACCAAATCTCCATAAGTACCTACTACAACGATGATTGCACCGATGCAGTACCACTTCCAGGGCTCGAAGGTACGGAAATAATGCCCCAGGGCAAATGCGATAATCGCTGCAAATGCAGCACTTCCCATTGCTCCCTCCCAGGATTTCTTAGGTGAAATCCGCTCGAATAACTTTCTTTTGCCAAACTTCGTCCCTGCGAAATAACCTCCTATATCCGATGCCCAAAGTAATAAAAGGCTTCCGAGAACAATCTCATAATTATAAAGTCCGCCGCGCAACGCCATCACGATGATCAACGCAAATGGCAGCGCCACATAAATGATCCCAAGAAAAGTAAACCCGATATTGGTAAAAGGTTTCAGATCATTCTTTTTATATAACTTAATAAAGAAGATCATCGACAACAAGGGACTGATAATGAAATAGTTTTCGAACGGAACAATGTCCTGTTCTATCAAGTACGCAAGTAATATCATGACTGTGCCACAGAAGGTGCCATAATATGTGAGCGGCTGATTACCGTCCAGGCCGAGTAGCTTGTAAAATTCGAGTTGCGTGAGTGAGCTGATGGTGCAAAACAGCAGTAGAAAAGTCAGTTCATTGTAAAGGATACAACCTATGATGACAAATACGCCTGCCAGGGCGGTGATAGTACGTTGCTGTAAATTACTCAGATTCCTTAATCGCGTCTTCATTATTCAGAATTGTTTGAGCCTGGGACAGATCGCTGGCTGGCACGTGTACTTCACACATACCAAAGATCGGATAACTGCTGTCTTTTTTATTGACGATGACTGCGGCAATCCCATTCTGTTCCAGTAATTCCCTTGCTATTTCTGCGCGGATCATTTGCGTGCTTTGATAGGCTTTGGCCCAATTCTCATCCATAATTTTAAATTTTTATAACCAATTGCTGATCACCACGAATTGCCTGCTTGCGGGGCAAACTTGCTTGTCTGATAAAATTCAGCACCAGTATTGTCAGAAAAAGTGAAGATATCACGAGAACTCCTGACATGGATTTCGTTTCTTCAATATTTGTTTTAATAATTCCGATGTTGTGCAGGTACATCATCACGAGCACAAATCCGTTGTTCACAAAATGTGCCAGTACTGCCACCCAAAAATTGCCCGTCCAGAAATACAAATAACCAAACAAGGCCCCCAGCATCATTCGAGGCAAAAAACCGTAAAACTGAAAATGGATTGCACTAAAAATAGCGGCTGAAACCCAAATGGCTACATGTGGGTTCGTAAACTGTTGCGTGAGCTTTGTTTGTATAACTCCCCGAAACAATGCTTCCTCGCCCAATGCGGGCAGCAATGTCACAACAAACAATGCAATCAGCAGCTGGCCAAAACTTTTATAAGATGTTAAAAAAGCCGTCATCACCGACAACTGGTCTTCTTTATCACGCATCCAGGTTTCCAGTCCCGATAATGCATCGGGAAGTTTCATTGCGGCATTCCATTCGATGAATTTGCTGTTAATGGGAATAAAAATCAGTACCAGCAGAAATGCGAGTAACCAGACCTGCGCCGCCGGTGTCCTCCCGGGACTCAGTTGTGAGATTTTACGCCGCTCGATGTAAAACCAGTATAAAAGCGACGGAAGCAAGTAGGAAAAGAAATGCACGACTCCCTGGAGAACCATTAATGCATACCATCCGTTTTTCACTTTCCCGGGATTTGTGATCAGCTGGTTGAGCAGAACGGTAACACTTTCAGCGTCGGTGGAGAAATATAACGCAAGGATCATCACCGCCAAAATATTGCCCACGGCCATTCCGATCAGGACAAAGCCGATCAATACCAGTAAGCTACCCCACGTTGCGGGTACGCGGGAAACAATGAGGTCCGGGTTACTATTTTGCATAATTGTGGTAAATTTACAGCTTATTAGATTCCCATCACACCGAAATGGTTAAAATTGGAAATATAGAATTGAGCGACTTTCCGTTGCTGCTGGCACCGATGGAAGATGTCAGTGACCCTCCTTTTCGCGCAGTATGTAAGGAAAATGGGGCGGATCTGATGTATACAGAATTCGTTTCATCCGAGGGGTTGATCCGTGATGCGGCTAAAAGTTTGCAGAAACTGGATATTTTCGAATATGAGCGTCCGGTTGGCATTCAGCTTTTTGGAAGCGATGTGGAAACAATGGGTTCCTGCTCAGAAATCGCGTCACGCGTAAATCCCGACCTGATTGACATTAATTACGGCTGCCCGGTCAAAAATGTAGCTTGCCGCGGCGCTGGGGCTGCATTATTGCAGGACGTCCCGAAAATGGTGAAAATGACCGAGGCCGTGATCAAATCGACGCATTTGCCTGTGACCGTGAAAACCAGATTGGGCTGGGACGAAAACACGAAAAACGTGCTGGATGTAGCCGAGCGTCTGCAGGACATCGGTATTAAGGCACTTTCCATTCATGGCCGCACGCGTGTTCAGATGTACAAAGGCACTGCCGACTGGTCGCTGATCGCGAAAATTAAAGAAAACCCTCGCATACATATTCCGATATTCGGAAATGGCGATGTGGATTCTCCTGAAAAAGCATTGGAATACAAAAATCGTTACGGCGTCGACGGCATTATGATTGGCCGCGCCACAATCGGTAACCCGTGGATTTTCAATGATATCAAGCATTATTTGAAGACTGGCGAACGTCTATCGCCACCTACGATGGAGCAACGCGTGGATGTATGCCGGCGTCATCTCGAATTTTCGATCCGCTGGAAAGGTCCGGTTGCCGGGGTTTTTGAAATGCGCAGGCATTATACCAATTATTTCAAAGGCATGGAACATTTCAAACCATACCGTATGCGACTGGTGGAGGCAATGACTTTTGAAGAACTTGACTGCATATTACAAGAAATAAGCCACGATTACAGCGCAGTTGTATGCTAAAAGTCGACGTAAGCAACTCGCAGGATTCCGAAGAAAACGGCGCTTCCAATAAGAATACATTTGAAATTGACCAAACCAAGACGGGGTGGCTCATCGATAAGGCATTGTTTGACGGAGACATTGAAGCAATTGCACAAAATCGCTACCATGTGATCTGGAAAAACAAATCGTATAACATCGAGATCCTGGAAAAGAACCCGTTGGAAAAGTCAGTGCATTTGCTGATCAACGGTGTGCATTTCTATACTTCTGCTAAAAACCGCCTGGATCTGCTTTTGGAAGGAATGGGCCTCGAAGGTAGTTCGGCACAAAAAATCAACAATGTAAAAGCCCCCATGCCGGGACTCATCCAATCCATCGCAGTTTCGGAGGGTGATCATTTGAGCAAAGGCGATACGCTGCTTGTATTGGTAGCGATGAAAATGGAGAACATTATTAAAGCATCCGGAAATGGCGTCGTGAAATCCATTAAGGTAGCTTCCGGAGAAATTGTTGAAAAAAATCAGGTATTACTGGAGTTTCAATAAAATACTTGTTAATCTGAATATCCTACACTTATTTTTACGGTCGAAATCACCTACATCACAATCATGCCCGAACCAAAGTATAAGCGTTTACTACTGAAACTAAGCGGAGAAGCATTAAACGGCGGCGACAAAGGCCAGGTTATCGACTTTAACATCCTGGATAGTTACGCTACAGAAATCAAGAGAATCACAGAAGTAGGCGTTCAGGTTGCAATTGTAATTGGGGGAGGAAATATATTTCGGGGTGCATCTGTCGAAAAATCCGGAATTGATCGCGTTCAGGGCGATCATATGGGAATGCTGGCAACCGTTATCAACGGAATGGCTATCCAAAGCTCACTTGAAAAACACGGTGTAAATACACGCCTGATGTCCGCCATTAAAATGGAACAGGTTTGTGAACCCTTGATCCGCCGCCGGGCCATTCGTCATCTCGAAAAGGGGCGCGTCGTTATTTTCGGAGCAGGTACAGGAAACCCTTATTTTACTACAGATACGACTGCCGGGTTGCGCGCGATTGAATCAGAATCCGAAGTGGTACTTAAAGGCACACGTGTTGATGGTGTCTACACCGCTGATCCGGAGAAAGACCCTCTGGCTACCAAATATTCTCAACTGACATTTGATGAAGCATTGTCCAAAAATCTTAAGATTATGGACCTTACCGCATTCACGCTTTGCAAGGAAAATAACCTGCCGATCATCGTGTTTGACATGAACAAGGCGGGTAACCTTTACGATCTTGTGATGGGCGAAAATGTGGGAACACTGATATCTAACTAGCAGAACAGAGTATATTTTTAAAAACCAATGGAAGAAATAGAATTATATCTCGAAGACGCCAAAGACACCATGGAAGGCGCTCTTAAACACCTTATTATTGAATTAGGTAAAATCCGCGCTGGAAAGGCATCTCCCCAAATGCTGGAAGGTCTTCAGATTGAATATTACGGCTCGATGACGCCTTTGCAGAACGTGGCGACCATCAATACACCCGATGCAAGAACGATCGCGATCAAACCATTTGAGAGAAAAATTATCAATGACATTGAAAAAGCGATCCGGAACAGTAATCTTGGATTTTCACCTTCAAATGATGGGGAAATGATCCGTATCTCGGTTCCGCCTTTAAATGAGGAACGTCGTATTCAACTTACAAAAAGGGCTAAAAACGAGATCGAAACGGCTAAGATCAATATCCGCAACATCCGTCAGGACGCAAACAATTCTTTACGGAAACTCACAAAAGAAGGCGTTGCTGAAGATTTGGTGAAGTTGAGTGAAGATCGCGTTCAGAAATTGACCGATGGTTTTATTACAAGGGTCGATCAGATTTTCAATTCGAAAGAAAAAGAGATCATGGAAGTGTAGTGATCTGCAGTTTCTTGTATAAGAGGCTGTCTCAAAAGAGGCAGTCTTTTTTTGCATTTTAGCGGTTGTATAACTTTTCCGAATTGTTTAACTTTAGGTATAAGCAAATCAAAGAAAAATGGGCCGTAGACAACCTTCTTTTAAACCTTACCACCAGCAGCAATTGATGCTGCTTCCTCCCAGCATTGATGAGCTGGTCCCCAAAGGCCACATTGTGCGTGTGGTTGACGATGTGATCAACCGGAT
>NZ_JAJUXH010000010.1 GCF_021390245.1 Dyadobacter sp. CY323
AACGCAATCCCGCAAAACAAGCGTCTTAGCGATTGATCTGAGTTTTTAAACCGTTATTCCAAGTTATAAAAAACCCAAATGAAAGAGGGTGCCTCAGTTTTTAATTGAGACACCCTCTTCCTGTTTCTAGAAAGTGCTTCTATTAAGTTCAACGTGGCTCCGGAGGTGCCTCCTGAAATTAACGACAAACAGGAGGCCCCACTGGGGCCTATTTCTCGTGGTATTATCCTTTCTAGAAACAGGGAGCCGCTCTGCGGCTGCTGGATTGAGATGTTTTGCTAGGATACTAGTTACATGCGCAATTCGAATGGAGAAGATTTGGGGTGACTCAAAAACAGCTCCTGAGGAGCCTCCTGTTTCTAGAAATTGCTTTTTATTAAGTTCAACGCGGCTCCGTAGGTGCCTCCTGAAATTAACGGACAAACAGGAGGCCCCGCTGGGCCCATTATCAATGACGTATGGTTTTCTAGAAACAGGGAGCCGCTCTGCGGCTGCTGGATTGAGATGTTTTGCTAGGATACTAGTTACATGCGCAATTCGAATGGAGAAGATTTGGGGTGACGCAAAAACAGCTCCTGAGGATCTTCCTGTTTCTAGAAAGTGCTTTTTATTAAGTTCAACGCGGCTCCGGAGGTGCCTCCTGAAATTAACGGACAAACAGGAGGCCCATTATCAATGACGTATGTTTTTCTAGAAACAGGGGGCCGCTCTGCGGCCGCTGGATTTGATATGTTGTCAAGGATATAATAACTACACGGAAGCAAATTTAGGGGAGGAGATTTGAGTACAGTATACGTCCCGCTCCTTAAACGGCAAATCCGGGAAAGCCGCAGTCAACGTTTTGATCCCCTGAGTGGTCGCGTCCATTACATCCACTTTCCCATTGGTGATGAGTTGAAACCCGGTACTGCCATATTGAATAAACAGGCGGTTCGCATCGGAGGCGATCATGTTGGCAGTTACCCGAATGGATTACTTCGTTTTCCAGGAAAATTATTAAAAAAAATCGCTTCTTCCCGAATGGGTCAAAAATGACATTTACGCTTGTATTCGAGTGGCGTAAGTCCGGTGATTCTTTTGAAATGTCCAAAGAAATTGGAGCGGTTGTTGAAGCCGCATTCAAAGCAAATCGCCTCGGCAGTGATTGAACTGTCTTCAATCAACATCCGCTGGGCATGACTAATGCGAATTTCGATCAGAAAATCATGAAATGTCTTTTTGGTCATCATCTTGAAATACCGGCAAAAAGACGTAACACTGAGATTAGCGACCGAGGCGATTTCTTCGAGCGTTAATTCCCGTTTATAGTTAGTGAGCGTGTAAGTATAAACCTTGTTGAGCCGATCAGCCTCTTCTTTGCTGGACTGGTAGGAAGACTTTTCAGAAATCACCTGCATATCGTCACTTTCGCTCAGGATTTCCAGCATGTTCAGGATCATCACTACTCTTTTTAATCCGGTTGCTTTTACCGATTGGCGCATTAAAACAATTAATTTTTCACGCGTTTCCCCGGTAATGACCAATCCGGCTTTGGCTTTGTCATACAGGTTCAGAATCGCAGTTGACTCAGGTTTTGAAAGAAAATCCTGACCGAGGAAATCCGGTAGAAACTGCACGACAATCGCTTCCGCCGTCACTTTCGGATCCCGTCGGAAGTACTTTTCATTGCAGCGCCACATATGCGGAAGGTTTTCGCCGAGCAGCAGCAGCTCCCCCGAATCGAAATTGCTCACATTATCCCCCACAAACCGCACGCCTTCTCCTCTGACGATATAATGCAGTTCGAGTTCCGGATGGTAATGCCACGCCGTACCGAAATTGGGCAAAGTATGATGACGGGACAGGTGCGAGCTCAAAACATCGCGGGGTACAAGATAAAACTGAGGTTTCATGTGGGTTGAAGTCTGAATTTCATCACAAGGTAATTTTATAAAAAACCAATAAAAAGTGATATGATAATTGGACGTACATTATGGATAATTATTTGAACACGTTTTAGGATTGTTTCGGGGAGATTTGCAGAACATAACAGTTCCAATATTTACCGGAAGAAAATATGATAAACCCTTTAAAACTCAAAAGATCCGTTCAGGATGTAATGCAGGGCGGATTGCTGCGGATTGTGCTGGTCATCCTGATTCTCCCCATTTCCCAGGCCTTTTCCGAAAATCTGGCAGCAGACCGTATTGTACGCGGCACGGTGAAGGATGCAGAAACCAATGCAGGCCTGCCCGGTGTAAACCTGATCATCAAAGGCAGCCAGCAGGGAACCACCACCAATGTCGACGGAAAGTACGAGATCTCTGTCCCTCACGACAGCACCGTCCTGGTGATCAGCTTCGTAGGTTATCTTTCTCACAGCGTGGTGGTTGGCAGCAACAACACGCTGGATATCAGCCTGAAAGTCGACCAGAAAGCGCTGGACGAGGTAGTCGTAGTAGGTTACGGAACCCAATCCCGCCGAAATGTGACGGGTTCGGTGGTAAAGGTAGATATGAAGCAAACGGAGAATTTGCCGAATACGAATATCTCTCAGGCGCTCAGAGGCCGAGTGGCGGGCGTGCAGTTCACAGATAGCGGCAGACCGGGCCAGGGCGGATCCATTCTCGTGCGGGGGCCCAGGTCGCTGAGCGGCGGGAATAATCCGCTGATCGTACTGGATGGGATATTCTTTAATGGCAGTCTGGCAGATGTCAATCCCAACGACATCGAGTCGATGGAAGTACTAAAAGATGCCAGTGCTGCCGCGATTTATGGATCGCGCGCAGCCAATGGTGTGATACTGATCACTTCCAAAAAAGGAACGACCGAGAAGCCGACCATCCGGTTTAATATGTTTACCGGAGTTTCGGATTTTGCTTACAAAGTAAAATTACTGACGCCGGAACGCTACATTCAAAAAGTGCTGGACTACCGGCAGGTAGCAGGGCTGACTTATGACCCGGCCCAGATCACGAGTTACCTGCAACCTTCTGAAGTCGAGAATTACGAAAGCGGAAAAACCACCGATCCGTGGGACCTGGTTTCTCAAAAAGGAAGAATCAACTCCTATGACCTGAGTATTTCGGGAAGATCAAACACGACCAATTACTATGTTTCGGCAGCGCTGACAAATGAAAAAGGACTGATATTCAATGATAATCAAAAGCGTCTCTCGCTTCGCGCGAACCTGGAAACCGACGTTGCAAAATGGTTGACAATCGGATTTAGTTCCACGTTTATCCGTCGGGATCTCTCAGGAAAAGAAGCCGACTCTCCATATAGTGTGAGCCCATACGGGACTCCATTCTACGAGGATGGCGAACCGACGCAATGGCTGGTTCCCGAAGATCAAATATCTACCAATCCGATCAGAAGTGCGCTTTTGACCAGAAATGAAGAGGTATACACCAATATTTTTGCCAATTTCTACGCCATGCTGAACATTCCGGCGGTTGAAGGATTGACATATCGGGTAAATTATTCGCCCAACTACCGCTGGCAGCACAATTACAATTTCTTTCGGCAGGATAAGCATTTCGCGGGCAACACCACCAGCGCGGGCAAATTCAACCGGGAAGATTTTGACTGGGTATTGGAAAACATCCTGACCTACAACCGGCAGATCAATGAAAACCACGCCTTTGACATTACTCTACTTTACGGCCGAAACCATCTCGGCTTCGAATCCACAACAGCGAATGCATCACAGCTTTCGTCTGAAGCTCTGGGCTGGAATGATCTCGGACTTGGCGGCATATTAACCAATACTTCGTCTGCCGGTTTCACCGACGGCCTTTCCTCCATGGCCCGGCTCAACTACCGCATCAAAAACAAATACTTACTTACCCTTACCGCCAGACGGGATGGCAGCTCTGTTTTTGCCGCAAACAACAAGTATGCGACTTTCCCATCTGGTTCACTTGCCTGGATTGCTTCGGAAGAACCTTTTCTCAAAGACGTTCCATTCGTCGATATGCTGAAAGTGAGGGCTTCGTATGGAGCTGTGGGCAACCAGGCGATCAGTCCTTATCAGTCGTTGAGCCTTTCCAGCACCACCCGTTATGTATATGGCGATGGCGGGCCCTCTTCGCTTGGCGTATATCCATCATCGATGGCCAACAGCGATCTGAAATGGGAAACCACTTACACCGCCAACTTCGCCGTCGACTTTGAATTGTTTAAAGGCAGGCTCGGCGGAACATTCGAACTCTATAATATGGATACCCGAAACTTGCTGGTGCAACGTTCTTTGCCGACCATGACAGGCTACAATTCAGTCTGGACGAACCTGGGAGCTACCAATAATAAAGGATTGGAATTCAGCATCAATTCGATCAACCTGAGAAAAGGGAAATTTGAATGGGGCAGCAATGTGGTTTTTTCTACCAATAAAAATAAGATTGTTCATTTGTATCAATCTGATACCAATGGTGACGGAAAAGAGGATGATGATTTGGGCAATAAATGGTTTATCGGTCAGCCTGTTAATGTCGCTTATGATTATATCATGGACGGTGTTTATCAGGTTGGTGATGAAATTCCCGCCGGTTTCAAGCCAGGGTATATCAGATTAAAGGACCTGAATGGAGATAGCAAAGTCACTGCCGCGGACGACCGAACCATTGTAGGTCAAATGGGCCAGCCGAAGATCCGATGGGGCGTCACCAACAATTTTACCTACAATAACCTTACACTTTCTGTTTTTGTAAATGCAATGCAGGGCTGGATTGCGACATTGAACGAACTGGACATTGAATACTTTCTGTCCGGTTCGGGAAATTATCCCAATCGCCCCGTGAACCGTCTGGATGCCGGCTGGTGGACGCCGGAGAACAAATCCAACACCCGCCCGTCCCTTGGCTATCCTAACCCTTACCTTCATAATTATTACCTGAGCCGCAATTTCGTCCGGATCCAGGATGTTTCGCTCACCTATCAGGTTCCGAAAAATGTTCTCTCGAGGGTTAAATTAGCCAATGCAAGAGTTTTCGTGAATGGTAAGAACCTGGCGACGTTTACCAAATGGCTGGGAACCGATCCCGAAAGCGGAGGCACCGCCAAAGGATTTCCTGTTCCAAGAAGTTTCACACTCGGCTTGAACCTGGGCTTTTAATCTTCAAAATCAAAGACTTTTCATTATGAAATACATACCCTACTTCATTGGGCGAACACTTTCCCGGTACCCTGTTCTGCTCGTAGTATTCTGCCTTTCAATGGCCTCGTGTAAAGATGATTTCCTGGAAGAAAAGCCGGTGGCCTCATTGAGTTCCGAAGTAGTGCTTTCTTCCAAAGCAGGTTTTGAGAGCTATATTACCGCATTACACATGTCGGCCCGGGAAGAACTGGGCAAGTTTGACTCATTCGGCTGGTACATCAATCAGCAAATGGGGACGGACATTGCATGCAGCGGCGAAAACGCAGCGGCTAATTTTCGAAATTATGACACTTACCTGACCTCTGCCACCCAGGTGGTGCAGCGATATTGGGACTGGGCCTATTCGGATATGCTTTTGAAAGCCAATACCATTATTGTTTATGCCAACAAACCTGAACTGAATGGGATTTGGGCCAATGAAGCCGAAAAGAATGCCATCATCGCGGAAGCACGCTTTTTTCGCGCCTATACCCATAATTTCCTGGCAAATCTGTATGGATCTGTTCCAATCGTCGATACCATTTACGCAGGCCCGAAAACGGATTTTGTTAAAAATACCAGGGAAGAAGTGTATCAATCGGCGCGCGCGGATCTTGAATTTGCCTCCAAATGGTTACCTGCAACGGTGGTGAAAGCCAATGAAGGCCGGGTTGTAAAAGGAGCTGCGGACCATTTACTTTCAGAGGTTTATATCAGTCTAAAACAATATGACAAAGCCGTAGAAAGTGCGTCACTCGTTATAAATTCCGGCATTTACAGTTTAATGACCACTCGTTTTGGTTCGGAAAAAGATTTGCCGGGAGATGTGTATTCGGATCTTTTTAAAGACGGAAATCAAAATCGCAGCTCGGGAAACCTCGAATCGATTTTCAACTGGCAGTTTGAAGATCAGACTCCGGGCGGACAGGGTGGTAACAATGGAAATTACCTTCTGCGAGCATGGGCGCCGTTTTATATTAATGTAAAAGATCCCGACGGCAAGCCCGGAATGGTGATCGTGGATAGCCTGGGCCGCGGGGTAGGTTGGGTAAGACCGACCAATTATTTTCTCTATAACCTGTGGGAAGACAACTGGTCGAACGATATCCGGAATTCGAGATATAACATTCGCCGCGACCATTATTATACCAATCCGGCTTCGGCCTATTTCAGGAAAATGGTTGAAAAAAGTCACTATGCCAAGCTGGATACCTTCCAAATGCTTTATCCGACCTTGCGGAAAGTAGAAGGAAAAGTAGGCAAGTCAGGAAATAACACAACGGGCCGTACTTTTAAAGATGTAATGGTTTATCGACTTGCAGAAACGTATCTGCTTCGGGCAGAGGCTTATATGTATAAAGGGGATTTGGAAAAAGCCGCAACTGATATCAACAAAGTTCGTCTCCGCTCACAGGCTAAACCTGTATTGGCCAGCAAGGTGAACCTCGATTACATATTAGACGAACGTGGACGGGAGCTGATCACCGAAGAACCGCGCCACCGCACATTGGTCAGGACAGGAAAACTGGTGGAGCGCGTCCGAAAATACAATATGCGAGCAGATACCAGGGCCACCATTCAGGATAAACATGCATTCTGGCCCATTCCGCAAACCGCTATCGATGCAAATTTCAGCAGGAAGTTAGAACAAAACCCAGGCTATTAATTTCTCATTTTCAGTTATGATAAAACACTTAACAATGGTTGAAAAACAGCTGATTCATTTTGGATTCTGTTTGATAATGCTTGGTCTGAGTATAACGGACATTAGCGCGCAATCGGCCAGTGAAACGACCAAAGATCCGGGTCTGGAACAACCTATTCTTAACACTTCCCCTCTTCCCGATTACGACTACGACCGGCTGGATTACGGCATGACCATCGGCATCGAACGAACGCCAAAAGGCAGAATATGGGCTTGCTGGGTCGCCGGCGGCGATAATGACGATGCATTTTTTGTCCTGAACACCAGCGATAATGACGGCAAAACATGGTCCGCCCCGAAGCTGGTCATTGATCCGCATAACCCCTCGCTGAAAGAAAAACGGAGAACCGTAGTTGGATGTTTGTGGCTGGACCCGCTCGGACGGTTGTGGTTATTTTTCGATCAATCGATGACCATGTTCGATGGCAGGGACGGAAATTACTATACGATCTGCGAAAATCCAGACAGCGACAGGCCGGTATGGTCAAAGCCGGTCAGAGTTAGCAATGGCTGTACCTTGAACAAGCCGGTTGTTTTGAAAGATGGAACCTGGATCCTCCCCGTTTCCCTTTGGGACAGAACTAAAATAAAAGATCCGTACAAAGAAGCTTTCCATGAATTGGATGATGAAAGAATGGCCAATGTTTATGCATCGACCGACCAGGGAAAAACATGGACCCGTCGCGGGGGAGTCCGCTATCCGCAAGCCCAATTCGACGAGCATCACGTCATTGAGCGCAAAGACGGAACGCTTTGGATGACTGCCCGCACGGCGACCGGACTTTGGCAAAGTGTCTCTACCGATCAGGGGAAAACCTGGTCCGAACCCGCTAAGTATCAGGAACACATCAGTTCCCGTCATTTCATACGTCGGCTGCAATCCGGAAGAATTTTGCTGGTGCGCCACGGCGGGCTGAATGAGAAAACGAGGTTCCGGTCCAAATTCACCGCCTACCTGTCCGAAGACGATGGCAAAACCTGGATCGGTGGTTTAATGCTCGATGAGCGTCGCGGTATTTCTTATCCGGATGGTTTTCAGGCTCCCGACGGTACATTATATGTTTCGTATGATTACAGCCGTGACTTTGCCGGGGAAATAGTAATGGCCAGGTTTACCGAGCAGGACATTCTCGATGGGAAGTTTTCAGGCAAGAAATCAAAAGCGAAGATACTGATCAGCAAGCCGTTAGGCTTGGACAAACTTCCCGCCCCATCCGAAAAAAGTAAGTAGCCAATCATGACTTTTTACAAATTATCAGCAGCGCTTTCCTGCCTGTGTTTCGCGATAGCCATGTTGATGGTGATCACTGGCAATACGGTTTTGGTCGGCCCGGCGCTCATTGTATCCTTTCTCCTGGTGGCTGTCGCTTTCCGGGGATATGATCATCTGAAAGGGTTTTCCTACACCATGTTCATTCTTGCGGCGGTAACTACAGCTTTGTCTTATCCCCACTATTTTGTCGAATATAATGGGTTCAAATTCACCGGATTGATCACGCCGCTCATCCAGCTCATCATGTTTGGAATGGGTACTTCCATGAGTTTTGAAGACTTCGCGGGGGTCGTCAAAATGCCGAAGGGCGTTTTTATCGGGGTTACCAGTCACTTTCTGATTATGCCGCTGCTGGGTTTTGTATTGGCCAACATCAGCGGGCTCGAACCGGAAATCGCGGCGGGAATTATCCTCATCGGTTGCTCACCAAATGGGATGGCATCCAATGTGATATCGTATCTGGCCAAAGCAAATCTGGCGCTTTCGATTACCATTACCGCCATTTCCACTTCGCTGGCCCCATTTATTACGCCACTTCTCATGAAGCTTCTTGCCGGCGCATTTGTTGAAATTAATGCATTAAATATGATGTGGGACATTGCCAAAATGGTCATCCTGCCAATTGGCGCCGGACTGCTTTTCAACAAATTGTTCAGCGGGAAAGTAAAATGGCTGGATGAGGCCATGCCACTGGTTTCCATGTTCGGGATCGCCTTTTCCATTGTCGTGATCACCGCCGCGGGCAGGGATAGTCTGATCAAAATCGGACCGCTGCTTCTTTTGCTCGTTTTAATCCATAATCTGTGCGGCTACCTGCTGGGTTACTGGTCGGCCAGGATGTTCAAAATGAATGAACGGGATTGCCGCACCGTCGCGATTGAAGTAGGTATGCAAAATGGTGGCCTCGCCTCCGGCATCGCCAAAGAAATGGGCAAAATAGCCACCATAGGTCTCGCTCCCGCCATTTTTGGCCCCCTAATGAATGTAACCGGTTCCATTCTGGCTTCGTGGTGGCACCGAAAAACTCCTGAAAACTGATATGTCAAATCGAATAGCAATACACTACTGGAAGTGTGACCGCCCGTCGGCATTTTACACGCTAACCAATGAACGGCTCACGGACAGCGACTCGCTCGCCATTGAAAAGTCTTTAAAACACCAACTGGAAAAAAGGTTTGGGATCCGTTCATTTTCACTCCGCAAGGCTGGCGGACAAGGAAATCACATCACTTATCTCGCTGAATATGAAAACGATACTTACTTTCTCCGTCTGGAAAATGGCCCTGAGGGGGACGATTACATGGAGATCGAGGCAAAAGTACTGGATCTGGTACGTCAGGCCGGAGTTCCCACGCCGAAGGTTTATGCCGTAGACGCAACCCGGTCCGAGGTAACGTTTTCCTATCAAATGCTGGAATTCAGCAACTATCCGGATTTAAATAAAATTTACAAAGACGGAAATCTGGACCTCGTCCGCATTGCGGAGACCATCGGCGAGAATATCGCAAAATGGCAATCCATCACGCCAGCTGGTTTCGGCCCGTTTAATCCGGGATTATTGAGGCAGTATGATGAATTAAAAGGCCTGCACAAAACCTATCCGGACTACTACTTTCTTAACTGGAACAAGCATCTCAATTTTCTGGTAGAAGGCGGTTTGCTGACTGAAACCGAAGCAATGGATATTGAAATACTGGTCGGAAGGCACAGGCATTACCTGGAACTGGATCAGGGCTGTCTGGTCCATAAAGATCTGGCGCTCTGGAATATTCTTGGAAATGCGGATGAGATCAAAGCATTCATCGATTGGGACGATACCATTTGCGGCGACCCCACCGATGATCTTTCCTTGCTCGCCTGTTTCCATTCCGGCGAGGTGGTCGCGGCTGCGATTCAGGGATATCAAAAAGGCCGGGAGCTTCCTAAACATTTCCTGACCAGGTTCTGGCTGCATTTAATAAGAAATATTATTGTAAAAGCCGTTATACGTGTCGGAGGTGGCTATTTCGACCGCAAATCAGATTTCTTCCTGTTGGGCTCGGGAGCAACCGGTACATCGCTCAGGGATTTTACAAAACGACGAATCGAGCTAGCCTGCGAGGGTTTGCAGAACTTGAAACAAATCAAAGACCTATGAAAGCCGACGCCCGTCATTTAGGAATTGGAACCTGGTTATCGATCGGCTCCCCCGTCATCGCCGAAATGGCTTCGGAATGTGGTTTCGAATGGTTATTGCTGGACCTGGAACACGGCTGCATTACTGAATCCGGTGTGCTAGCTTGTCTGCAAGCCGCAAAAAGGGAGGATATCAAACTGATCGTCCGCGTGGGTTCGCTGGATACTGCGCTGATCGCGCACGTACTCGACTGGGGCGCGTCGGGTATTATGCTGCCACATGTTTCTACGCCCGGGCAGGCCGAAATGTGTGTACGTGCCATGCAATATCCCCCGCATGGTTCGCGTGGGTTTTCCAGTTCTGCACGTGCATTTAAATACGGCTTGAATGCACCGAAAAATATGCTGGAATGGGTTCCTCCGCTTTTTTTAGCCCAAATTGAAAATTATGACGGTGTCGTAAATTCAGAAGCGATCGCCGCGGTCGGGGGTGTCGATATGCTTTTCGTGGGACCGGCAGACCTTAAACTGGCTCTTTCCTTTCACTCCGGAGAAAAGCAAATGTCATTTGATGAGGCATTAATCAATGTAAATCAATCGGCACAAATACATGGGAAACAAACCGGTATTCTGGTTCGAAATCCGCAAGATATTCCTGCATTACAGCAAACAGGGTTTACCTGCCTGGCACTGGGCTCGGATGTGTCCTACCTCAGGGATGGGTTTCTGGGAAGTTTGAAAGGGATTAAAGCTGAAAAGTCCCCGGCTTCTACCAAAAACGAACTCCGATCTTAACTCCGAATTTATTGAAACCTGCCTCGATCTTTTGAAACGTGGTAGACAGGTGAGGCACCTCGGACTTGTAAATGCTACCCAGCCCGGCAGCCCCGAAAGCTTCCAGAAATGCCCCAAAATGAACTTTTTGAATTTCTACACCCAAACCTCCGGACAAGAATAACATGGTCTTTTGAAGATCTGCCACATCATCGCTTTCGGTAAATGTAGAATGGTTTTCATATTTATAAGACAATGGAACCTGCAATTCCGGGCCAAATCTCACATAAGGCCGAAGCTTCCCCGGATTGGTATTCGGAAGATGCAGTTTGATCCCCAGCGACACATTCACCCCGTCGATCGTAAAATCCTCTAATGTCGATCCGGTGGAGCCGGTGGAATAAAAACTGGTTTTAAAGTATTCAACACCCACCAGGAATTCTGCCAGGTTCTTGTGGTCGATATAGGCTAATGCGATCCCACCCGAGGCCATCCAGCCGGTTGCCATATCTCTTTTTACGTCCCCGACGCTGTATTCAGGCATTACTGCTGCAAAACTCCCGATCAGTTGCGGGCGCCACCAGCTGCCGCCTTTGCAGTTTTTGGCCAGATCCAAACCGTTTTTTATTTCTTGATCCAGTGCGGCCTGGTTACAAGTCCTGACCGACTTCATTTGCTCATAGATTTCCGCCGTTCTGGCGCACTCGCCAATTTTGTTGAAGTCTTCAATCTTGTTCCGATAGCCCGTCAGAATGCTGTCACTTTCGGCAAATCTGCTGATGGAATCGTTCAAACTTGCGTACGATTTCAGAATTGCAGCGGCATTGTTACAACCATTGAGAAAAGTCACCGTTTCTCTCCACAACCGTTTTGACCGAACGATGTTGCAGTTTGAAAGTTCTCTGCGCACCAATGTGATTCCTCTCGTGAAACTTTCGAGCCCGCTGCAATCCGCAGTATTACGCGGCCGGGGAGTGGGAGGTGCAGGAAGTGTAGCCACATAGCTGGAATACTCATTCTGAATGCAGCCTTTCATGGTCGACCGGATCTCGGCCGGAAGTTCGTCCGTCCAGGAAATCAGGCTTGTGTAGGCACTTCTCACCGTTTCGGCGTTGGTTTTGTTCTTTTTGAGTATATCGATTTTTTGCCGGGTACTTTTAAATTCCTTTAATCTGGTAATGAGAAAATCAGATGTTTTAATGGTCGACTTATTTGTTTCCACATGCCTGATCAAAAGGTCTATATCGCAAAGCTTCGCGATCTCCGGAAGAGATTCCTTACCGTCCAGTCCGCTACTTAATTCTCTGATTCTCGTCTCAATCTCCGGAATGTCGATATTCCGAATGTCCCGGTAAGTTTCGAGCGCTTTTAGTTCCTCGTATGAAGAGCGGGTTTTCGCGGCGTTTCCTAAGTTTTTACTACCCCATTTTGAAAGTTCATCCGCGATCCTCAGCCCATCCACATACTGTTCTCTGAGCGTACTATTTGCATTCCCGCCCAGTGTTTTGGCATTTGTGAAGTCACTTTTTGCGCCTGTAGTATCCAGCTTACTCAGCTTTTGGCGTCCGCGGTGCGCGAACTCAAAGCCGGTAATGACGCGTTGCTGGGATGTCAATTCGGAGAGATTTCCTTTGTTGATCTGGTTCAGACAGTCTTCAATTTTATCCTCAAAAAAACGAAGCGTACCGATGTCCCTTAATTTCCGGTACTCCTTGAATTTATCGAGCGCTTCCGCATATTGTTCTTTTTTATAAAGCCTTTCTCCTTCTTTTACCAGCTCATTAATGACATTGATCTGCCTCGTCCGCAACATGAAACTTGAATCTCGGGGATAAGACTTATACAATGCCAATGCTTCATTAAACTTCCCTGCATCGAGTTTTTCCTCGGCAATCATCCAGACGGAGTAAAGCTCTTTTTTTGTGAATTTTTCCTGTGACCAGGCTAATCCGGCATTTAAAAAAAGCAATAGGAAAGTCAGGTAAATGGTTAATCGCATTTCAAAGGTACCGTTTGAGTTAGTGAGGCTGCGTATTGGTAATAATTGTTCGGAATGTGGCTCAGTTCTTTGGCATTCGCATTCTTAAAATCCTGACATTTCTCGTCCGCCGATTTTCGGAACTCTGCGGCCAGTTGCTGCAGCCTGGGATGCCGGGGATTAGCCTTGAATGCGTTTTTGAAGTTCTGATTAGCCACGCTGTAATCTTCGTCTTCGACGGCTTTCAAACCATTATTTATATAGGTATCAAAAACCTGTTGGTCGGGCGCTGCCGGTAATTCTGTTTCAGGTTTAATGGCTGGTGCAGTCGGTTCAGCTGCCACGGTTGCCGATGCATTAGGATCCGGGATTACTGTGCTGGCCTGATCAGGCTGACTGGCCAAAGTGTCTGCTGCCGGAAAGGAAGCCTGACTTTGGGTGGGTAACAACTCATCGTCCGACACAATCACGGTCGGCTCACCCCTCATTTCATCAAACCGAGAGTAACGGTAAATCCAGTTTGCAATCCGGTTTGACACCACTGGACCATTCGCGAAAAAGCTCCATATCATAATTCCGAGAATCACAAATGCAGCTGCATAAAGCCACTTTGGAAGTCTGGTTGCCTGTTTGGAAAACTTAAGAAACAAAAACGCTGCAATTCCCACCGGCAGGATAGCCACCAGACCGAGCATTCCAAACAGAAGTAGAGAAAAGATCAGAAAAAGGGTGGCAGGTATGCCGGACGAGACGGCACGGCCCCGTTTATGGTACTTTTTGAGGTCATCGGTATCCATCCAACCGACCTCCATTTTTTCATTGTTTTCAGGCATAACCGTTGAGTCTGCTACTTTCAGTATTCTATTTTCCCGGTCATTTCAATGACCCTCATTCCAATACAATCTTCAATTTCCTGAAAATTATTTTGGAAAACTATTTTATGGTTGTACAAATGGCCTCGCTGATACCCGATAAAAAGCCAAAACGGACTTATGAGATAAACCCGACAAGCCCGTTTTTATTCAAATATAAGTTCAGGATCATAATTCCTGGCGTCTGCTGATCTTGAGAAAACTTTTTTTAATCAACCCTATTTAAACCCAAATATCAAAGGAAACAAAAACGTTACGATCACAGTCCACAGGAAATAGACCGGCAGGTACAATGCAATGGTTTTCCCAACTCCGGCAATATCCGATTTTTTAGAGAGTACCCTGAAAAGCTGCGCCGCTACCAAAAGAAGATTGATCAAAATTAAAATATTACTGCCTAGCACCGCAGCCCGGTTCGGTGTAATACCCCATTCCGAGATCCTGAACAAAATCGCAGACAGTGCGACGGCATTCACGAGTATAGTAACAACCGACAGCAGAAGTACCACCACTATTTCCGTCTGACTTTTCGTGCTTTTAGCCGTTTCGGCCACCGAAAAGAAAATGATCGCCATTACGCCAATCAACAACGCATTGAAAATCAACAGAAACTCACGGTCGTTATAAGGATCTTTTCCCGAATAGGCGATCGCTACCAGATAAATGACCAGCATCACCAACACCAGCGGACTGAATATCCGGGCAATCACCGGCGAAACTTTACCTACCAGCTGCGGATTGGTCTGCGTAAGATAAGTACCGACTATCGGCGCGGCGGCAAGTCCGAAAATCCCGAAATATTGGAAATAAAGCTCTTCAATCCCAAATCCGATCAGTTTGAAAAGGTTGATCGTTAAGCCGGTCATAATGCCGCCGGCGATCAGGATCAGCGTTGTCATGACGATCAGGTCGCCATTGTACCTCAAATAACCGAGCCGCTTATCGACATTATTCCTTGGTTCGCCCACAAATGCAAATGCAAGTATCGCCCATAAAAACAGGCCTAAATGAATGCACGATAAGACCAGGGTATCGCTGTCTCTCACATCCGGCAGGGAATTAATAAAAATCAACCCCGTGAGCATGGCCCCGGCTATCAGCGCGATTTTACCGACTGAAAGATTATTTTTCCAGGCAAAATAGGCCGACAGCGCCGGAAAAACGATAAACCCAATATTCCGGGGATAGAAAAACTCTTCATCAATGGAGAAAAATCCAGGCAACTTTGCGATCAACCCCGCTATCAGGGAAGCAATGATCACAAACACCAGGTCTTTGCTGTTGCCCCAGGAGACGTCTTCGTTGCCGGAACTTAACCGTTCGTTCCAAAACCGGACAAGCATATTGTCGGTAAGCTCGGGGTATAAAGCTTTAAATGCGCGTTTAAAGGATGGTTTGTCGGCCCGGTACAACCTTTCAAGCTGCTCAGGGTTGTCGAGATTGGCTAAGATTTCGTTTTTCATAAAAACAGTCTGACACATTAATTGGTGAATTGAAAAGTACTTTGTGATACAAAGTAAATCAATTCTGAAAATACTATGCAAGACATTACGCTTTTTTATTGTGCCGGAAATGTCTTTCTAGAAACAGGAGGCCCCGCTGGGGCCGCATTTACGTTTTGGATCCGATTTCCTAGAAGCAGGAGGCCCCGCTGGGGCCACATTTACGTTTTAGATCCGATTTCCTAGAAACAGGAGGCCCCGCTGGGGCCCATTCGTTTAACTCCCCATAATTGTGAATGCAGCCGCGGAGCGGCTTCCTGTTTCTAGAAAGGAATAGCAGCACAGAAATAGGGCCCCGGCGGGGCCTCCTCGCATTTGCTGGAAACAGGTAGCTTCTCCGAAACTTGGTCTGGCAACGATAACATAAATTCATTTTTGCGCCTTTCATAAAATCAAGGTAACTTTTGAAGACAAAGGCGATTCCAGTGTAGATCGCAAAACCTAAAACTTTATAGAGAACAACATGAGCGAGATCAAAAAAGAGGATATTAAGCAGGAAGTCTTCGATTTGTACGACGACTATGCCCACGACCGGATCGACAGGCGAAATTTTATGCAAAGTCTGTCGGCCTATGCCGTCGGCGGGATGACCGTTGCTTCTCTGATGAGTTTTTTAATGCCTGATTATCAAGGAAATATCCAGGTTCAGGCAAATGATCCCCGCCTGAAATCGGACTACATTACTTATGATTCTCCAAAAGGCGGAAAGAAAATCAAAGCATTATTATCCAAACCCGAAGGTGCGACGGGCAAGCTGGGAGGCGTTATCGTGGTCCACGAAAACCGCGGCCTGAACCCATATATCGAGGATGTAGGCCGCAGAGCCGCATTGGCAGGTTTCCTTTCTATTGCTCCCGACGCATTAACCCCCCTCGGCGGCTACCCGGGCAACGACGATCAGGGTAGGGAAATGCAAAGCAAACGCGACAGGAACGAAATGTCCGAAGACTTTATCGCCGCATTTGAATATCTGAAAAACCACAAAGATTGCAATGGAAAAATCGGTGTCGTTGGGTTCTGCTTTGGCGGCGGGATTTCCAACATGATGGCGGTCCGCGTGCCGGAACTGGCAGCTTCGGTACCTTTTTACGGAGGCCAACCTGCGGTGGAAGATGTCCCGAAAATCAAAGCCCCGCTGCTTTTGCATTACGCCTCGCTGGATACGCGCGTAAATGAAGGCTGGCCGGCGTATGAAAAAGCATTAAAAGAAAACAAAAAAGAATATACGGCGTACATCTATCCCGACGTAAATCACGGTTTCCACAACGATACTACGCCGCGTTACGATAAAGCGGCGGCCGAACTTGCCTGGAAACGTACCATTGATTTTTTCAATGAAAAGCTGGCATAAATAAGGAAGTCGTTTAGCCCGGCGCGCCGGGCTAAACTTTTTTAGTCAAAATTCCCGTCAAACGTTTTTCCCGTTTTCAGGTCTTTGAGCAGCACAGAATGGATTTCCCCAATGCCTGCAAACGTAATTCCCAGGCCGTAGATCTGTTTCAGAGGCTCCAAGTAATCGGTCTCATACACCTGCTTTTCATTGATAAAAACACGTGCGTGTTTGTTCACCACCTTCATTTGCACCGAGCCACCCTGATGCAGGTCCGCACCCAAAAAATTCAGCTGGTTGGATTCCCCCTGCTTGTTGATCTCCGAGAATTGCAGGTCTGTCCAGTGCACGCAGCCGGGTTTCATTACATCGAATAAATGTTTGGATGTCTCCCCAAACACCGTGACCCGAACTTGCGAACAGCGTACACCTGCGCGGGACGGCGATGTTTTTAATTTTATAAAAAGGTCAAAATTGTCCCCGTCGATGTGCGTAATATGGGTATTGATGAATTTTACAAAAAAGGTACGGTTGGTGTCCACACCGGCGTGTGAAACTTCCAGCGCGCTCACGCTCTTTTTTCCACTTATCAAAAGATCCGCGATCTCAATGGGATAAACCCGGGTAGTATCATACATCATTTCTGCCGTCGCGGTCCAGCCATCCGTTTGCAAATACACGGATGCCGTGTCCAGCGCGTATCCATTCTTTTTCAGAACAGCATGATACCGGCCCGGAACTTCGTAATAATGGGAATAAAGACTGTCGCCCATCGTCACCGGTATTTTTCGGCCATCCCCGAATTCGATCACATACTGGTCTTTGGGATCGGTGTAGGCACCTAGCCCCGGAAGTACAAAAACAGCCGAATGCGGGTTGCCTCCAACCGGATTCTGGCAAACCAGCCGGACTTCTTCCGGCAGATGATTTACAAAAAACAATTTATACGAAAACACGAATGCAACGACAAGTACGATCATCCCGGCAAGCGCCAATGGCCATCGCTGCCGTTTCTCGTCAGATACGGAAGTCTCGACAGGATCAATGACAATTACCGGCGAATATGAGACCTCTTCCCTGACCGCATTGTGAACTTGTGTAGTAAATACAGGCTTCGACGTATTGAAATTTTCCCAATCGCTGTAACCAATGTACCTCGCCAGGGCGTCGCGGGTAGCACGCTGCGGATAGTAACGTACATCCGTTCTGATTTTCCCAAAGATGCGTTTGAGCGTATTGGGACTGATTTGAACCTGCGTCTTTTTGTAAAGCGTATAACCCAGCTTCACATAATCGCCGTTCGTCCATTTGCCGATGTCCGGCTTCCCATATACCTCACTTACAAGCCGGCAGCAGTGATCCAACTGATCCAAAGAGCTCGCCCTGACTTGTCCATTCTCCATAACACTAGTAAAGTAAAAATCTGTTTATCAGTTATTTAGGTTGTCCATAGTTTTGGTTAACCAACTGATCAAGCACACACCCGAATCGCCAAAATATGCAATTTTATATTTGTAAACTTTTATTAAAACCCGAACGGTTTTGATCAAAAACTACCTAAACACTAACATATTCAAAAATGATGAGACAAAAAATTCTACTAGGTTGCGTCCTGTTTTTTGGGTGGATAAGTCCCTTGCTGGCACAAACGCGGCAGCTCACCGGAAAAGTCACAGACGAAGAATCCAAAGAGCTTCCCGGCGTGAGCATTGTCATAAAAGGAAAGCAGCAAGGTACGGTTACCGATGCGAACGGACAGTATAAACTGGCCCTTCCCGACGCCGAACCCGTGACGCTGACATTTTCATTTGTCGGTTACGCAAGTCAGGAAATTGCCGTGGACGGACGTTCCATACTCGACGTTACTTTGAAGCCAAATGACAATTCACTTGCCGAAGTCGTGGTTGTCGGATACGGTACGCAGAAGAAAAAAGACCTGACCGGCGCGATCTCGACGATCGGCTCCAAAGATGTTGCAGGCCGCCAGACTTTGCAGGTTTCGGAAGCATTGCAAGGCAGTGTGGCAGGTGTATCGGTTACCCGCAGCAACGGCGCACCCGGTTCCAGCTCAAACATCCTGATCCGGGGCATTACTACCATTGGTACCAACAATCCGCTCATCGTGGTGGATGGCGTGCCTGTGGCGAGTATCGATAATGTAAACCCGGGCGATGTCGAAAGTATCACCGTTTTGAAAGATGCCGCATCGGCTGCCATTTATGGTTCCAGAGGTGCTGCCGGGGTTATTTTAGTTACGACCAAACGGGCGAAAAACGGACAGAGCAGTCTGGAATATACCTATGAATACGGTGTGCAGCGGGCTACTTCTTCTCCGTCGTATGCCGGCGTGCAGGATTATATGCGATATTTCAATGAGCAGGCTACGAATGATGGCGCGAGTACCGGCCCGTTCCAGAAGGCATTCATCGACACATATCTTGACAGTAACCGCGTCAGCCCGGATCGTTTCCCTAACACAGACTGGCAAAAAGCCATCTTAACCAGACAAAATGCCCCGCGCCAGCGTCACGACGTGGTATTTTCGATGGGTACCGGGAAGATCAAGACAAAAGCCTCGCTGGGATATGCAAGTGCAGGTGCTTTTTACGACAACCGGTCATTCAACAGATACCTTTTCAGGATCAATAATGATTTGCAGGTCAATGAAAAGCTGGGCATTAATCTCGATGTTTTTTACAAAAGGACAAACAACGAGGGAAATGGAAATGAACTTCCAAACAACGCATTCAATCCGATCTATGAAGCCCGTGTAATGCCGCCGATCTACGACGACGTCTACGAAAATGGCCGCCCGGCATTAGGTAAAGATGGGCGAAATCCATTAGGTCAACTTCGCGACGGTGGTTTTACCAAGACTTTAAATAACCAGATCGGCGGACGTATGTCATTGAACTACAAACCCGTAGACGGACTGACACTGACTGCATTGGTAGCGCCGGTACTCGATCTGGACAAAAGCAAATATTTCTCGAAACAGATCCGGTACACCAATCCTAATGGTACCAACAGTACAGTTGTAAATCAGGCGCGGACGATTTTACAGGAAGGCCGATCGGAGAGTTTGAGTATAAACGGACAGCTGCTGGCCAATTATGTGAAGGAGCTCAATGGCGGGCATACCATTGACATTCTCGGTGGTTTTGAAGAAAATTATCGTTCGCTCGATACCCTCGGCGCGTCCAGAAGCGGATTTGCATTAACCGATTTCCCTTACCTGAATTCCGGTTCGACGGAACTACGGGATAACTCGGGTAGTGCGAACGAATCCGGCTTGCATTCTTTTTTTGGAAGATTGCAATACAATTACAAAAGCAAATATTTCATTCAGGGTAATCTTCGCTCCGACCTGTCTTCCCGGTTTGCACCAGCCTACCGGAGAGCTATATACCCCTCTCTTTCAGCGGGATGGACGGTTTCCGAAGAAGAGTTTTTGAAAAATACCAAATGGCTTTCTTTTCTGAAACTGAGAGGTTCATGGGGTAAAGCCGGAAACGAGCGTCTGCTCAACAAAGATGGCAGGCCGGCCTACTATCCCTACCTGGCTACCATTGATTTTACAAGCGCATTGTTTTACCAGAATGGCAGCGTGGTGCCGCTCGCGGGCGGCGGCCAGCAGGTATATGCCGTCGATAACATTACATGGGAAACCAGCCGGACGACCGATATTGGTATTGACGCTGCTTTCCTGAATGACCGGCTGAGCCTGGGTGCCGATTATTACATGAAGAAAACCACCGACATTCTTTTGCCGCTCGACATTCCATTGTATTTGGGATATGATAAGCCAAACCAGAATGCTGGTGTATTGAATGTAAAAGGCTGGGAACTGGAACTGGCTTGGAGAGACAAAATCAACAAGCTGAACTACTCGGTCGCTGCGAACCTTTCCGATGCAAAATCGACTGTTGGCGATCTCAAAGGCACGGAGTTCCGCGGCGATCAGATCATCCGGAATGGCAGCGAGTACAATGAATGGTTCGGGTACATTTCCAATGGATTGTTTCAGACGCAGGACGAGATCACAGGTGCGCCGGTGCTGAATGTAACCACCAAACCGGGCGATGTGCGCTATGTGGATGTGAATAAAGACGGCAGGATCACGACCGACGACCGGGTATTGCTGGGAGGCGCATTGCCAAGATACTTGTACGGCGGTAACCTGCGGGCAGATTATGAAGGTTTTGACTTCGGTATCAGTTTTCAGGGTGTAGCTAAAAGGCGTTCCCGATTGGCCAATGAAGTGGTGCAGCCATTTGCAGAAGCTTTTGGAAATTTACCAGCCGACATGATCGGGAAGTTCTGGAGTGTGAACAACACACCCCAACAAAACCTGAATGCGACTTACCCGCGTTTGTCCCGCACTTCCAACACCGCCAATTATTCCCTTTCGGATTACTGGCTCATCAACGGGGCGTATTTCCGGCTTAAAAACATCACGCTCGGCTACACGCTGAAACAAACCGTGACCAAGAAAACGGGCATTCAATCCCTGCGTTTTTATGTCTCGGCCAACGATGTGTTCTCAATCAGCAAATTCCCCAAATACCTCGATCCGGAATCCGGAAGCTATGCGTACCCCATTGTGAGTACGTTTATGGCTGGCGCGACGATACGATTTTAATTATCAGGGGTTTATATAAAAAATCATCATGAAAAAAATATTCTATATCCTGTTGGTGGCCAGCGTTTCAGCCTGCCATACACTCGACCTCAACCCACTTTCCGAGGCATCGACGGGGACATTCTATTCCAACCAGACCGAACTGGAACTGGCTGTGAACGACCTGTACCGCCTGATTTTCTGGGGCAACGACAATGAGCTTTTCAGTGACAACGAATGGCACCGCGGCCAGCTCACCAATGCGGTGATCGGCGGTACCATGAATGCCGACGACGCCAACGTACAGACTTTTTGGCTGAATAGTTACAAAGCAATCGCACGGGCCAATTCTTTTTTGGCCAACAAAGACAAAGCCGCTGCGAATACCCCGGCGAACGTCATGCTGCGACTGGAAGCAGAAATGCGGCTGATGCGGGCATATCAGTACTCGCGGTTGATCACGCATTTCGGTGACGTCCCATTCCTGACTGAGCCGGTTACACTTGAAGAATCATACGGCATTACCCGCACCAGTAAAGACCAAATCCTGACGTTCGTATTCCAGGAGCTTGACTTTGCGGCTGCGAACCTGCCAGCTACATACGGTGCCGCCGAAGCAAAACGTCTTACCAAAGGTGCCGCGCTGGCCATTAAAGCCCGCACGGCATTGTATACCGGCAAATGGGCGATTGCAAAAGAAGCAGCCGACGCGGTGATCAAATCGCAGACTTATGCACTCAACGCTTCTTACTCACAACTTTTTCTGCGTGCCGGGGAAACAAGCAGAGAATTGATCATCAGCATTCCGAGGGACGAAAAACAGCAGATTTTCAGCACCGCGGGATATGTGCAGGATAATATTTCAAGAAATGCGGGAGGTTTTGGCGCACAATTGCCGACCCGGGATTTGATGGATGTATACGAATCCATTGATGGTAAACCGATCAACGAATCGACGCTGTATGATCCTAAAACCCCATTCAAAAACCGTGATCCAAGACTTACCGCCACGATCGTAGAGTTTAACACGCAGTGGCTCGGCTATAATTACACGCCGCATCCCGATTCGCTCCTGATTTTCAGTTCAAAAGAAAATAAGAAAGTTTCGAATAAGGATACCCGCGCGGTGGCTGCATTTGCCAGTTTTACAGGCTTTTTATGGAAAAAAGGCATTGACCAAACCTGGCCCGACCGGCTCGTGGAAGACAACGATGCGATCATTATCCGCTACGCCGAAATCCTGCTGACGTACGCGGAAGCCAAAATGGAACTCGGCGAGATCGACGCCAGTGTGCTTAGTGCCATCAACCAGGTGCGGGCGCGGGCTTATGGCGTGACGGTGGAACAAACTACTCTGTACCCGGCAGTAACGGTTACTAATGCAGCTGCATTACAAAAGATCCTGCGACGGGAGCGCCGCGTCGAATTTCCAAGGGAAGGACTGCGCTATATGGACCTGATCCGCTGGCAACTGGCCGAAAAAGCACTCGGCAAACCGGTGATCGGGTTACCTGATCCTACTGCCCAAAACCGCGCGAAATGGCCATTCCCGGGCGTTACGCCGATCGATGCAGATGGCATACCCGATTATTCCAGCTTTGGTACCGATGTGAAAGTGCTCGCACAGCGCAGCTTTGACAAATCGAGGCAATATCTCTGGCCGATCCCGGCAGTCGAAAGACGTGTCAACACAGGGATTACACAGAATCCTGGTTACTAATATTAATTATTTATCTCATAATCAAAACCTTGGTGCATTCCACACTCCATTAAAACTATTTTATTGATGAAAAAAGTCAGACTTAGTCTCTCCGCGTTATTCCTATTCCTAACCCTTCATTCTTTTTCTCAAACCAAAAAACCTTCGTTCAGTGGCATTTATCCGCATTTGGCGATGTATAACAACGAAGGTGAGTGCGGTACCGGCGCGGTTGTACCCTGGGCCGGTAAACTCTGGGCGATCACCTACGCCCCGCATTTGCCTTTCGGCTCTTCGGACAAGCTGTACGAAATCAGTTCGGATCTGAAACAAACCGTCCGTCCGGAAAGCATCGGTGGTACCCCGGCAAACCGGATGATCCACACGGAAAGCAACCAGCTTTTTATCGGACCATACGCCATAGATGGCAAAGGAGCTGTCCGGGCAATTTCTTACAAGACGATGCCGGGAAGGCACACCGGAAATGCGCGCCATCTGACAGACCCAAAGAACAAGATCTATTACGGGACAATGGAAGAAGGTTTTTACGAAGTGGATGTAAAAACACTGGCTGTGAACATGTTATATGAAGACGGCAATGTAAAAAGCAACAAAAACAACACAAACAACGGAGAACAGCAGCAGTACCAATATAACAACCTGCTGCCGGGAACGCACGGGAAAGGCTATTATTCGGGCCAGGGTGTGACCGTTTATTCCAACAATGGAGAAGCCGGTAAACTGGCTGAAAAACAGTTTGATATCGAATCCGGATCGTTGTCGGAATGGGATGGGAAAAACTGGAAACTGGTACGCAGAAACCAGTTTGTGGAAGTAACCGGCCCGGGAGGAATTTATGGTAACAAAAACCCTGAAACCGACCCGATCTGGGCAACCGGCTGGGACCATAAGTCGGTATTGCTGGGTGTGCGCGATGGCGGGAAATGGACGTTTTTCAGGTTACCAAAGGCCAGCCACAGCTACGATGGCGCACACGGCTGGAACACCGAATGGCCACGTATCCGCGACGTTGGAACGGAGCAAATACCTGATTACCTGATGACCATGCACGGAATGTTCTTCCAGTTTCCAGGAAAGTTTTCGTCTAAAAACACCGCAGGTATCCGTCCGCGCTCGGCGTATTTGAAAGTGATCGGCGACTATACACGCTGGAACAATCAGCTGGTGTTTGGTTGTGATGATTCTGCGCAAAGGGAGTTTTTGAACAAAAGAAAAGCAAAAGGTAATATTGAAGGCCCGGGGCAGTCCAATTCAAACCTGTGGTTCACGTCGCTCAATCAGCCGGATTTACTGGGACCAAATACCGCCGAGGGAGCCGTTTGGCTGAATGAAAATGTGAAAGCAGGCGAAACCTCCGAGCCATTTCTGTTTGCCGGCTGGGCCCATCGTTCGGCCTGGGTTCAGAACAATGGGGATAGTGAAACAAGCTTTGCATTTGAGGTTGACAAAACCGGAAACGGAAACTGGGTCCCTTTGAAATCGATTAAAGTAGGCGCGAAAAGTGCTGTCAAAGTGGAGTTCCCCGCAGCTGAAACCGGCGAATGGATCCGCATTAAACCTGCGCAGGCCACCAATGCATCTGCCCACTTTTCCTACATAGCCGATGATAAACGTACCACTTCACCGGACGCTATTTTTGCAGGATTGAGCAACATTACTTCGGCCAAAACTTCGGGAGGATTGTTATATGGACTTGGTGAAAACCGTCGTGCATTGGGTATTGCAGCCCATGATTACTCTGGTGGAACTGCCAGCGAAACGGGTTACTATGAGCTGGATGGAGATATGAAACTCGTTCGTAAGGAAGATCCCAAAACGCTTTCATTCATCAAAAGCAAGTTCGCGATCCCGCAAAAGGTCGTTACTATCGACGGATCGTCGGTGCTGGTGGTGGATGATAAAGGTCGCAGGTGGAGATTACCACTTGGTAATGAACAATTTACAGGACTAACCAATGAGGCTGCCTTACGCATCTGCCGGGAAGTTTCGACGGAACGCGACTTGTTCAATGTGCACGGTACATTTTACGAACTGCCTGCCGAGAATGCGGACGGTTATGCAAAAATCCGTCCGGTATCGTCTCATAATCTGCGCATTAACGATTACGCATCGTATCGCGGATTGCTCGTAATGACGGGAATTGATCAGAATGCGACGAAAGGAAATTCGCATGTCATTGTTTCGGATGATAAAAAAGCGGCAGTATGGGCAGGAGCGATCGATGATCTCTGGAAACTGGGCAAACCAACCGGCCAGGGCGGCCCGTGGAAGAATGCTTCGGTAAATGCAAATGAAGCATCTGATCCCTATCTGATCGGTTTTTACGATAAGAAATCATTGAAACTGTCCCACAATGCAAAAAGCCCGGTGACCTTCACAATGGAAGTAGACCCGGTCGGAAACGGCCCCTGGATGGCTGCGGAAAAGATCACAGTAGCGCCAGGACAGACAGTCAACTACGATTTCCCGAAAGATTTTGCAGCAAGATGGGTACGTTTTAAGACGGACAAAGCCTGCGAGGCGACTACCTGGCTGGAATATAAATAACAGATAACCCACTAATTTGAAACACCCCGGTACCGGATATTCCAGGTTACCGGGGTGCTTTAGTATGTCCCAGCCAAATTACGAGAAGAAAATTTCTAACTAGCTCCTCATCGATTAGAGTCCGTTCACTCCCGCACTATTCCAGCACGAGCACTTTTTGCTGGATAACTTTCCCATGATCTTCGAGCCTGACAATGTAAATACCAGAAGCTGTCGGATTGATCGGAATCGGGATCGTTCCGCTTTTGCCTGAAATATCCTTTCTTAAAAACACTTGTCCACCCGTTCCGACAAGTTCCATGGACTGAAAAGGTTCATCGAGCACCAAATTGATCGTCCGGTTGGTGATGTAGGATGGTCTGATAAAATTGCCTGCGAGTGATTCCGGACCGGTGTCAATGGCGATAATCCTGGAATGTTCGGAGCTGCCGTCCTGATCGTTCATTTTGAGCCTGTAATAATGCACGCCGCCCGATACTACGGCGTGGGAAAAACGGTAACTTCCCCCGGTAACGGAATTGTCCGACAACACATTACCGACCGTTTGAAAATTTACTGCATCGTTGCTATGCTCAATGTCGAACGACCGCGAATTTTCTTCCATTGACGTTTGCCAGGACAATTTCACACCTTCCACGCCGGGGACGCCGGTAAAGCTGACCAGCGTTACAGGTAACTGCGAATCCGTGTAGATATGGTAAATTGTACTGCCTGTCACCGCATAAAGCTCCCCCGCCTCATCTTCACCAATGTCGACAATGCCCCGGATCGGCGAAGTCTCGAATACCTGAGGCGTACCTCCGCTTTTGATCCGGTGGATCTGGCCGGAGGAATTATCCATTCCTATATAATACCCATACATGGCGGGGTATAGTGAACCCCTGTAAACAACGCCTCCGATCACCGACCTGCCACCCTGCATGTCAGGCAAGGGTGTGCCGGTCTGGTAGGTATGGATCGGTGCGATCGTCACCAGACCCGTCGGACAGCCCGATTGGTCCCCGGTAGTCAATTCGCCTTCAAAACACCTCCACCCAAAATTCGCTCCTTTCAGGTTGGCGGCCGGCACGTAATCAATCTCTTCCCGCGCACCCTGGCCCACATCTCCAATCCAGATCGCATGCGTCACCCGATCAAAACTCCACCGAAATGGATTTCTGAGGCCTGTGACGTAAATCAGTGAGTTAGGAATAGGGTTATCTGCAGGCACTTCATATCCTATATCACTTCCAACCGGAACGTCCACATCTATACGCAACAATTTACCTAGCAGAGAATTGGTATTTTGCGCATTTCCGGAGGGATCATTACTGTCACCTCCGTCGCCGGTTGACAAATACAAATAGCCATCGTCATACCCAAAATGCATTTCTCCGCCATTGTGATTGGAGTAATCAGGATGATCGATGCCAAGAATGTATTTTCTACTGGTAACGGATGCCGTGTTGCCCGAAGCCGGGGATGCCGTATACCGTGCTACTTCCAGGTTACCGCTGCTATTGGTATAAAAGGCGAAGAAATGCCCGTTTGTTTCATACTGCGGGTGAAATGCGACACTCAGCAAGCCACCTTCGCCTTCCGTATCCACGACATTGCTTGTGCTGTTCAGGTTAATAAATTCAACGGGTGTGGTTGCTCCCGGTGCCAGAACTTTGATAACACCAGCCCTTTCGACAATAAAAATCCGTTTGGAACCATCGCCAGCATGCACAAGTTGAATTGCGCCGTTGAAGCCTGTAATTGTTCCCGTGGTCGTCTGATCAATTTTAATCTCGGGGGCCTGAGCGTAAGCGGCGGTAAACGATATCAGACAAAGCAACAATGTTAGCAGGCTGACGATTTTTTGTTGGATAAAATTTCTCATAACCGAAATGTTTAGTGGGTGAAAAAATCTAATGTATTCGATATACATTTAGAATTTTACTACTATTTACGTGCCCACTGAGAAGCCGGGAAACGCAATGCCTGAAACAAAAAAAGCTCTCAGCCAGACGGTTGAAAGCTTTCGGAAAGTATTGTTTTATACTAATAGTTGAATTCGCCGAATTCAGATGTGATTGTCAATTTTTTGGCTGGCGATTCCTCCACCCTGCCCACAACCTGCGCGTCGATCCCAAAAGATTTGGACACGTCTATTACTCTTTGCGCGAACGCTTCCGGGAGGTAAATTTCAAGCCTGTGCCCCATGTTGAATACTTTATACATTTCCTGCCAGCTCGTACCGCTTTCTTCCTGGATCAATTTGAAAAGAGGCGGAACCGGGAGCAAATTGTCTTTGATAATGTGAAGGTTATCAACAAAATGTAGAATTTTCGTCTGTGCCCCGCCACTGCAATGTACCATGCCATGAATGTGCTGACGCATCTCATCCAGCAGCGCTTTGGCGACGGGTGCATAGGTACGTGTCGGTGAAAGAATGAGCTGGCCCACATTCAATGGTACGCCTTCCACTGCGTCGGTTAGTTTTTTGCTTCCACTGTAAATCAGATCTTCGCTCACTTCAGGGTCAAAACTTTCCGAATATTTGCTCAGGTATTTGTCCAGGATATCATGTCTCGCAGAAGTCAATCCATTACTTCCCATTCCGCCATTATAGGTGGTTTCATAATTAGCCTGACCATAAGAAGCCAGCCCGACGATGACGTCACCTGCCTGAATATTGGCATTATCAATCACCTCCGACCGTTTCATCCGCGCGACCACGGTACTGTTTACTGTCACCGTTCTCACAAGATCGCCAACATCAGCCGTTTCGCCTCCGGTACTGTAAATCTCCACACCATAGCTGCGGAGCATTTCGAGCACTTCTTCGGCCCCGTTTATTACCTCCGCAATCACCTCGCCGGGGATGCGGTTTTTGTTCCGGTCGATCGTCGAAGAGTATAACATCGGGCCGGTGGCTCCTATGCAAAGAAGGTCATCGGTATTCATCACGATCGCATCCTGGGCCACCCCTTTCCAGACCGAAATATCGCCGGTTTCTTTCCAGTACAAATATGCCAGGGAGGTTTTTGTACCCGCGCCGTCGGCATGCATGATGGTGCAATAGTCAGCATCTCCGGCCAGGATATCAGGAACGATTTTGCAAAAAGCTTTTGGGAAAATGCCTTTGTCGATCTTTTCTATGGCTTTATGCACATCTTCTTTTGAAGCCGATACACCACGCTGAAGGTAACGGTCGGTAGTTTTCATCTATGCTTTTTTATTAAATACAACGGTCGTGATTTCAGCCACAAAAGTAGGGAAAAAGGGTTTTAAACCTTTACTTTAACGAAAACAACGTTACTCTACCGACCCTCAGTGAGTTACAAATTATTTCAAAAACTAATGAATTATTAAAATCAGATTTATGCTAAAAAGTTTTTAGCTTTACAATTCTATGGTTTCAAATATCCAAAACCATAGAATCTATTGTTTATTAGTTAAAGACCCGAACCCCCGATAAGTTCATGCGTTTTTTGATTCGATCAATAGTTGTTTCTGCTCTTTTAATTGTTGTTTCAACTTCCTATAATCCTTCGAATGCCACTACTTCCACCTCGGGGGAAATGGTTTCGGACAGCTTAAATACAGTCCAGGCGCTGGTTTCATTTGCGACCAAACATTTGCATATTCCTTACCGCTCGGGTGGAACCTCTAAAAAAGGTTTTGACTGCTCCGGCTTCGTGCGGTATTGTTTCGATAAATGGAATATTTCACTGCCGCATTCCAGCGCCGCACAGTCCAAGCACGGCGAGACGATCAAACTGGACGATGCAAAACCCGGTGATTTGATCTTTTTCAAAGGCGAAAGTTCAAAAAGCAGCCGCATCGGCCATGTAGGAATCATCACCGAAGTTGCTCCCGGTTATGTAAAGTTCATCCATTCTGCATTCAAAGGCGGCATCCGATATGATCTTCTGAATGCCAGTTATTACTCGAAGCGTTTCGTAGCGATTAAGAGATTAGTACAATCCGTCCCCTAACGGAACGGGAATTGAAGCTGGCGCTGCCAGCTCTCATCTTACCGCCCCCTTCAGGGGACGGATCAAGAGAGAGAGAGGAGAATTCTAATTTTTGATTTGTTGCCAGCCATATTTCTTCATGAAGCGGTCGGATTCGTCTTTAAAAGTTTTCTTACGATGATGCGCTTCCTGGTTCAAAATATATTGCCGAACTCTTGCCACATGCTTCTCACTTACACTTACTGCCCAATAGTCGTCTTGCCATGCAAACTTCTGAGAGGTTAACTTGTTTTGATTGATCCAGAATGACGATTCTCCTTTAATGAGATTCGCCATTTTCGCCAGCGAGTGTTCCCTGCCTAGCGAGATCAAACAATGCGCATGATCGGTATATCCATTTACAACATCCAGACAAATTCCCTTTGAAACGGCATTTCCCTTTATATGGAAAAATACCTTTTGTCTTATCTCATCATTCAAAAAAGGTTTACGATACTTCGTACAAAAAACCATGTGTATCCAAATGCTTGTCCAGCTCATAGAAAGAGAGGTTAAATGATTAATATCATTTAGACGTGGACACTTCATTTCGGTCACATATTTCCAGAAAGAATTTCGGGCATGATGTCGCAATCCAAAAATTTTCAATTTCCGTCATTTTCAAATCACGGCATGGCGGGTATAACGTGGATTGCGATTAAATTTGCGAAACCATTTTATTATCAAACAACCGTTGCATTTTGAAACTCTGGCAGAAAGAAAATACTGTTACCTCTGAAAAAATTGAAAAATTCACGGTTGGCAAAGACCGCGAAATGGACCTTCATCTGGCGGAGTTTGATGTGCTGGGAAATCTGGCGCATGCGAGCATGCTGGAAACCATCGGGTTGCTTACTTCGGAGGATCTGACAGCTTTGAAAGCGGAACTGAAAGTGATCTATTCAGGGATTGAAAAAGGTGATTTTGCGATCGAAGAGGGAGTGGAAGACGTGCATTCGCAGGTTGAACTCATGCTGACGCGCACATTAGGCGACACCGGGAAAAAGATACATAGCGGCCGTTCGCGGAACGACCAGGTGCTGGTGGATATGAAACTTTATACCCGCGCGCGGCTTTTTGAAGTGGTTCAGGCTACCGAAAAGCTGTTTCATGTTTTAATCAAAAAATCAGAAGAACATAAAAATGACCTTTTGCCGGGTTATACACATTTGCAGATCGCGATGCCTTCCTCTTTTGGCTTGTGGTTTGGGGCTTATGCAGAAGGTTTGATCGATGATATTATTCAACTAAATGCAGCATATCGACTTGCCAACCGTAATCCATTGGGTTCGGGGGCGGGTTATGGTTCGTCTTTTCCTTTAAACCGCCAGTTAACAACCGAACTTCTGGGATTTGAGGGAATGCATCACAATGTGGTGTATGCTCAAATGAGCCGCGGACGCACCGAGCAGGCGGCATTAACTGCGATTTCTTCTCTGGCAGCAACCGTTTCCCGGCTGGCTATGGATGTTTGTCTGTACAATAGTCAAAACTTCGGGTTTATCGTTTTGCCCGATGATCTGACAACCGGCAGCAGCATTATGCCGCATAAAAAAAACCCCGATGTCGCTGAATTACTTCGGGCTAAAACGAATAGGATGAAGGCATTACCAATGGAAGTAACCATGGTTTTGAGTAACCTGCCATCGGGGTACCACAGGGATATGCAGCTGCTAAAAGAAATCCTGATGCCTGCATTTGATGAAATACTGGATTGTCTGGATATCGCCGCGTTTATGCTCGAAAACATACAAGTGAAGCAAAATCTGCTCGACGATCCGAAGTATGATATGCTTTTCAGTGTGGAGCGGGTGAATGAGCTGGTAATCAACGGAGTACCGTTCCGGGATGCGTATAAGCAGGTAGGCACTGAGATTGGCGATGGAAGTTATGTTGCGCCACGTGCATTAAAGCATTCCCATGAAGGTAGTATTGGTAACCTTCAAACCACGGAAATCAGGGAGCGAATGGAAAAAGAGATTGCCGCATTTGGCTATGATCGGGTTGAAAAGGCACTCGAAAAATTGCTCAGCGAATAGTGTGTCATGGTCTCATTCAGAATCAGTTTGGTTATTTCCCTTTCTGTCTGGATGTTGGCTTTCCTATTTTATCCTACCAAAAATCCCGGTACTGACCGTTCTGAAATAAAGCTGAAAATAACGTTTTCTGACTCTCTGTCCGGAAAACAGCTGGCCATGCAATATTGCCAGCGATGCCATCTTTTTCCTGAACCCGCATTATTGGACAAAAAAACGTGGACGGAAAGTGTTCTTCCAAATATGGGGCAGCGCCTGGGTTTACAGTTTCCCGGCCGGGCACTTTATGTTGATATGGAGCCGGCGGACAAAGAAATCATTAAAAAACTGGGTACCTATCCGGAAACGGCGCTAATTTCCATACAGGAATGGGAGAAAATTGTTGCATACTACGTGGAAACCGCGCCTGAAAAACCATTACCGCAAAAAACTTCCAGCATTCCGGTCGCGCCACTGACTTCATTCAAAGCGACTTCACTTACAGTTGGCGACAAGTCTGTTCCAAAAACAACTTTGCTGAAATTCGATCCGGCTCCCGCGCAATTGTATGTCGGCGATGATCAGAATGCTTTGTATGTTCTGGATAAATCATTTCAATTAAAAGACACCTGGTGGATCGACACGCCGCCTGTTGATATTGATTTTCCAAAAAATGCGCCGCCGCGGTTATTGACGATCGGAAAATTCGAACCATCGGATCAGAAACTGGGCGGGATGATCTCTCTTTCAAAATCACAGGTTCCGCAAGCTGCGGTGAATATTGCTAACCTTCCAAGACCGGTTCAGTTTACAGCCGCTGATTTGAATATGGATGGAAAAGAAGATGTGATTATCTGCGGTTTTGGGAATAATGCAGGAAAGCTGTTCTGGTATGACGGTTTTGATCCTCAAAAAGAACATATCCTGAAACGCTTACCGGGAGCCCGAAAAACGGAAGTGTTGGATCTTAACCGTGATAAAAAACCCGATATCGTTGCATTAACATCGCAGGCCTGGGAGAATGTTTCGATCTTTTACAATCTCGGAAACGGGAAGTTCGAGGAAAAAGTAGTCCTGCAATTTCCACCTTCTTATGGCGTCAATTATTTTGAAATGGTGGATTTCAATAAGGATGGTTTTCAGGATATTCTTTTGACAAATGGCGATAACTGGGATTTATCGGCCATTCCAAAAAACTATCACGGCGTCCGCATTTACCTGAACGACGGGAAAGACAACTTCAAAGAAGCCTGGTTTTATCCTTTATATGGCGCAAGCAAAGCAATGGCCCGGGATTTTGACAATGACGGTGATTTGGACATTGCGGCTGTTTCGTTTTACACCGATCTTCAAAACCCTGCGGATGCATTCGTCTATCTTTCGAATGAAGGTAATTTCCATTTCAAAGCTCAGGTAACTCCGGAAGCTGCATCGGGCAAATGGATGACAATGGAGGCCGGGGATTTTGATCAGGACGGAGACATCGACATCGCTCTCGGCTCCTATTTTCATGTACTCGGCGAAATGTCGAAATTGATGTCGCACGGTGTCTTATCGTTTCCTCAACTCCTGCTTTTGACCAACCTCAAAAGTAAGGCACAAAAAAATGGCCGACGCTAACGCCGACCATTATCCCCACCCCCCTGAGAGGGAGCTTTGTTCTTACTAAATAGAATGTGCAAGCCCCTTTCAGGGGGTTGGGGTTATTTCACATCCCAGAACAGCTTGGTAGTAAGCTTGTCGTTATCTCTTACGGATGCGTAGTTTTCAGGGTTGTAAGTCACCTCGTTGCCTGGGTAATTCCATCTTACCGGAGGCAAAGTCTGGTTGTTTGCATTGTCTACCTGGAAGCTTAACGCCGGCAGGTCCAGTCTGCGGATATCAGCGAAGTTTTCATAAGGCTGAACAACGTTGTAATGCAGCCATTTCTGGGTAGCGATCAGGCTAAGTTTTGCAGCAGGTGTTGCCGCTTTCGTCCAGTTCACCGCGTCATTGGCAATGTAAGCAGCGATTTGTGCAGTACTCTGTGCCTCGGTTAATACAGCAGGTTTGGTACCCTGTGTTGCATTGCTCAGGCCTGCAATCGTAGTGTAAAACTTCACCGACTGCGAAATCGCCGTTTCGTAAGCTGTTTTAGCAGCAGCATCGTTGCCCGATCTCAGGAAGTATTCTGCTTTAATGAGGTTAATTTCAGGAGCATTGATGATCACACCCGGGAAAAACTGGTTGTGGCTCAGCACATAACGGTTGTAGATGGACACTGTTCCGGCATTGAAAAGAGCCGTTTGCGTAGCCGAAGTCCCCAATGGATCGATTCCAATATATTCACCTTTCGCTTTCTCTCCCGGCTCGAACAACAGTCTCAAACGTGGATCACTCGTGGTTTTCATGAGGTCGATCATTCTCTTGCCTGCCGTGTTGCCATACCATCCGCCGGAAGCAAGTCCATCCTGGAATCCTTTGGAGTTGATGTCGGTATTTACATCATACACATTGATCTGAATGTTTTGCTCGTTTGTTTCCACGACCGGATAAGTACCTGGCGCATTCAGGATCTCGGCGATCTCGGTATTTGATCTTGCCTGAAAATTCGCGGCAGCCGATACTCTGTTCAGCATCCGCAGGCGGAGTGAATTAGTAAAACGCTTCCAGGCAGTAATGTCTCCTTTGTTGACAATATCCTGAGTCTGAAATGGCTTTACGTAATTTGAGCTTATTGTAATGGTATTCAGCTCAGTAGCAATGGATTTCAAATCGTTCAGCATCAACGTGTAAATTTCTTCTGCCGAATCGAATTTCGCGTTTGAACCTGCATAGTTGCCCGCATTTGTGCTCAGCATACCTGCTTGCGTGAAAGGGATCGCACCATGCAGATCCACCATCCGCTGAGTATAATTGTACAGATAAACTTTCGCCGTCAGCATGAAAATCTTTTTATCAGCCTGCTCCTGGGCCGGTCTTGAATTGTAGATTTTTTCAAGCTCTCTGTATTGCGCCAGCGTGTTATAGTAGTTAAACCACATATCCTGCACACCCGCGGACGCCGGAACATACTGCCCCGACTCATTTGGCCAGCCAACCGCCTGGTTGAACCGGCTCAAAGTTGTTCTCAGGGTAACAAAATATTGTCCGTAACCCGGAAGAATGTAGTCTTTGCTGGCGTACATAAAGCCGGAATACTGTTTTTCAACAGTTGACTCTGCGATTTTTGCAGGGTCGGAATACCTTTCGGTAAATTCGGATTCCTTGCAGGACACTGCCGTGAGCATAAGTCCCGCCAAAATGAATGATGATATCTGTTTCATTGTCGTGATCGGATTAAAAATTAGAAGCTGGCCCTCAACATCACACCCATAGTACGGAATGACGGGTTACTACCTGCATTGTTGATGTTTTCATACCATCTTGTACTTACGCTTGTCTGCTCTGCATCCAGGTCTTTGATCGTTCTGTAAAGGAAGAACAGGTTACGTCCGAACACGGAAACAGAGATGTTCTGCGCACCGATCTTGTTGCCGATTGCAGCTGGCAGACGGTAGGCAAGCGAAAGCTCACGCATTTTGAAATACGTATTTTCCTGTACGTAAAGCTCATAACGCGCATTACCGTACTGGGGACCGCCCCAGTTGTACGTACTGTTGTAGTAAGTAGCCTGAGAAACAACGTTGGTATTTACTTCACCCGTCGCCGAAACACCGTCCATCAACATACCGTCGTGGTAAACAGTTTGTCCGTTTGGTCCGGCTGATCCGTTCGTAGCTACACCTTTTCCGTTTGCATCCACATAATAGGATAGTCCGCCGTGCTCCGCATCCATTGCATTTAAACTTTCTTCTGTCAAACCTCTCGATGTCATCCAGTTGATACCCGTGGGCATAATGTGACCGCCTACACGGAAATCGATTACCCCGTCGAGTGTGAAGTTTTTGTAGCTGAATGTGTTGAGCAAACCACCTGTCAGTTTAGGCATCGCATTACCTACCTTGATCCAGTTGTTGCCATCCAGTGTATAAAGTCCGTTTGGACCTACGATGCTTCTGCCCTGGCTGTCTTTCAAGATACCGTGTGCGAAGATATCTCCCATCGGACGACCTACAACGGAGCGGATCTGTGCCGCATTACCATCGAAATCGGCATGAAGCAATTCGGTAGAGCTGTTTGCCAGCTTTTCAACCTTGTTTACGTTTCTCGACAGGTTCAAGGTCAGGTCCCAGTTCAGGTCGCTCACTGTTTTTGCTTTCAACGGGCTTACATTGAATGCAACTTCAACACCCTGGTTCCGTAAAGTACCAATGTTCTCAAGGACTGTTCTTGCGCCGGTCGTTGCCGCGATGCTCAAAGGAAGGATCTGGTCAACGATCTGTGCGTTGTAGTATGCGATGTCCAGTCCAATGCGGTTGTTGAAGAATTTGGTTTCAAGACCGAACTCGAATTCGCGTTTCTGCTCCGGACGTATCTTGTCGTTTCCGTAGTCTGAGCTTAAAGTCGTATAAAGAACCGATTGCCCGCCAGTTTGCTGGATCGACAAGGAACCTTGCTGATATGCATTGTTTGCCTGATAGATCGTCGGGTAATTTCCTACGATACCAAATGAACCTCTCAGTTTACCATAGCTAAGGAATGAAGGCATATCGAATGCATCTGAGAAAACAAAGCTGCTGTTCACAGAAGGATAGACAAATGCATTGTTTCCTTTCGCTAGCGTGGATGTACGGTCTCTGCGGATTGTTCCTTCAATGAAGAAAATGTTCTTGTAATCGAAGTTAACGGTTCCAATGTATGCGTCGCGCAGCCAGCGGCTTCTGGTTTGGTTACCATTTGGAACGTTTACACTTGCAGAAATATCGAAGAAGTTCTCTGTGCTAAGTCCGCCATTAGTCGATCTTGACAGGAATGTGTTCAATTGTCTGTTGGCAGAATACCCACCCAAAAGGGAAATAGTAGCGTCCGCAGAAAGTTTTTTGGTATAAGTTAAAAGAACGTCACCATATACATTATTGTACTGGTTGTTGTTCATACCAAAGTCTCCTGAATAGCCGAATGCCAGAGGAATTGTGCTGTAACCCCAGTTTTCCATTCTTTCAGACGTGTAGTCCGTGGCGATACGGCCGCGGAGTTTCAGGCTTTCAAGGATCTGCCAGTTCTGGGTAAGGCTGGCAATAATGCGATCACTGTATTCGAATGCCTGGTTTTTTCTGGTATTCCATACATAATCCGCGATATCAGCTTTGAAACCATTGCGAATCAGGTTCTCGCCAGGGGTCAAACTTGGGTTCGTACCCGTAACAAATTTGTAGCCCTGACTTGTCTGATATTTATCAAAATACCAGTCTGCAGACTCGAAACGGTTCATCATACCTGTAAAGTTGTTGATCATACGATCCACTTTAAACGGGCGGTTGCGAGTAGTCTGGTTTACATAGTTCACCATTACATCCGTAGTCAGCTTTTTATTAAGGCTGAAACTGGCATTCAGGTTCGCAATGTTTTTGCTGTTTTTCGAATTGTAGCTGATCATCCCGTTATCCTGACGTGTGAACGAGAAACGGATATTAGAATTTTCGTTTGATTTCGAGATCGACAAGTTGATGTTTGAGCTGCTCGCGTTTTCGAACAGATCCGCGTAGCTGTTACCTGACGGAGAGTAAGGTCTGATCTTGCCATCAAATGACATGATCGGCTGGCCGTCGAATTTTGGTCCGAAGTTTACGGTTGCGTCCAGCAATCCTCTTGTTTCTTTAACACCGTCACCATCGGTATCATAATAGATAAAACCAGCCGCATCCTGGCCGCCATTGTTGTAGTTCAAAGGATAGCCCGGACCTCTTACATTCTGATAACGGGGCAGATAAGCAATTTTATCCACATTGTAGCTGGCGTTGAAATCCACGCCAATGCCTTTTTTGCCTTTACCACTTTTCGTAGTTACCAGCAAAACCCCATTTACCGCCTCAGAACCGTAAAGTGCAGCCGCAGATGCACCTTTAAGTACAGAAATATTCTCAATATCGGCTGGGTTCAAATCCAGAAGACCGTTCCCGCGGATACGCTGGTCGCCCCAGTAATCGCCGTTTCTCGATTCGCCGTTACGAATGGGAACACCGTCAAGCACAAGTAATGGCTGCGTATTTCCTGTAATGGAGCTAAATCCACGAATGTTGATGCTCACCCCGCTGGTTGCCCCACCCGGAGTTGCGTTGATGGTTACACCTGGTGCTTTTCCGTAAAGTGCAGTTGCAAAGTTTGGAGAAGCTGTTTTGACTAATGCCTCGTTGTTGATGGTTGCAGTCGCATATCCTATTGCGCGTTGTTCTTTTGAGATACCAAGTGCAGTTACTACTACTTCACCGAGCTGATTGGCATCTTCTGTCATTGTAATATCCAAAACCGTCTGGCTTCCCACAGTAGCCTCGATCGTTTTGAAGCCGATGTAAGAAAGAACCAGCGTATTTCCGGTAGCCGCCGTAAGGGTAAACTTTCCTGAAACGTCAGTAGTGGTCCCGTTCGTAGTGCCTTTCACCAGCACCGAAACACCCGGCAATGTGGTGCCGTCGGTGGCTGATTTAACCGTTCCAGTGATCGTTTGAGCGAACACGGGAGCACTTGCCAGCATGAGCATGACGACAAGCCTAAGTAAATTTTTGCCCATAAGTGAATAAAGTATTTATTGAGGATTAGAATTTTACCGCAATTTTAACAGTAATTTATTTAAGTTAAATTCAATTCTTAAAATAAATTACTAATTGCAGCGAAATAACGCGAGCGGTGAACTAATTATTGGCTAAACTCGCAAAAAAAGAAAACAGAATTTGGCAAAAAACCGGAAAGACAGTTTTACTGATTCTTTAAGAGAATGTTATGTAGGTTATGGAACGGATAGGCGGTGACTTTCGTCCTCTTTTGAAATTCATCACCACCATATATGAGGTTGAGGTCTGTTGCCCCTGATACTTTTCCAAAAAAGTCAAGATTTTTAAAAAAGTCTTTCTGAATGGTTTTACCAGACTTAATTTCGATCGCCTTCAGATTTACCCCATCCTGAATTAGCAGATCTACTTCGTGCTGGCTTTGGTCGCGCCAAAAATAAAAACGAGGCTGCTGACCCTTGTTCATCACATTCTTCTGCAATTCATTGATAACGAGATTCTCGAAAAGTGACCCTTTTGCATAATGCGTATCCAACTCATCCTCTGTCCGGATACCAAGTAAATATGCCGCCAGACCTAAATCGTAGAAATAGACCTTCGGTGTGCTAACAATCCGCTTATTAAAATTCTGAAAATAGGGTTGCAGACGAAACGCTATGAATGACGTTTCAAGTACAGAAAGCCAAGAATTGATGGTCTTATTATTCAACCCAAGCTCCACACCAAGGCTATTCTGATTAAATTGTTGCCCGATCCTTCCAGCGAGTAACTGAATAAAACGCTGAAACGCGCCAAGGTCCAGTATATTCTTGACTAATCGAACATCGCGCTCAATATATGTTCTCAAATAGTTATCATAAAAAGTTTGAGCATCGATGTCATCCACCAACTTCCGTGGGTAAGAACCTTTAATGATGTATTTTTCCCATTTATCTTCTGCATATTGAGTTCCATCGAGCTCGTCGATTGAAAATGGAAGGAGTTGAAAGATGGCAACTCTGCCGGCAAGAGACTGGGTAATCTGTTCCATCATCAGAAAATTCTGAGATCCGGTTAAAATGTATTCTCCTTTTATATTTCGCTCATCCGTGAATACTTGTAAATAAGAAAAGAGATTCGGGGCATATTGAGCTTCATCGATAATAACCCCACCTTGATAAGTAGCCAGAAAACCAACCGGATCTTCGAGAGCAAAAGACCTAATGCTCAGATTTTCGAGATTGACATATTGATAGTCCGGCCTAACCATTTTAGCTAACGTGGTCTTTCCGGCTTGCCGAGGCCCTAGTAGGCTGACAATCGGATATTTCATTAGCATTTCTGCAACCTTATCGGATAAACTGCGAGGTATCATTCTGTAAATTTAGGAATTGAATTCCTAAATTTACAGAAAATTCAGGTTTTATGACTTAATCGTAGTGCCAGCCACTCCATGCGCCGCTTCGAGGAGATCATTCGCATGGCATATGGTGACTCGATCGACGCCGGCTTCCAATGCAGCAAATGCATTATCCAGCTTCGGGATCATCCCTTTATTGATCACCCCTGAGTTTTTATATGTTGAATATGACACAGGATTCAGAGAAGGGATGACCGCATCATCGTCATCCGGATCGGACAAAACCCCTTTTTTCTCAAAACAATAAATGAGGTTCACATCGAAATGCTTAGCCATCGCCACTGCGGTCGCGGAAGCCATCGTGTCGGCATTTGTATTGAGCAACGTTCCGTCTGAGCTGTAAGTGAGCGGCGCGATGACGGGAACGAGGCTACTGTTTAACAATGCATTGATCTGCTGCGCATTCACTTCCTCAATATCTCCCACAAAACCGTAATCAATGGTTTTCACCGGTCGTTTTACAGAACGGATGATCCCGCCGTCCGCGCCGGTCAGCCCGATCGCATTGCATTCGCCGGCTTGTAATTGCGCCACCAGATTTTTGTTGACCAATCCGCCATACACCATGGTAACGACATCCAGCATGGGTTTATCCGTGATCCTGCGTCCGTCCACCATCTGTGTTTCGATCTGCAATTTGGCTGCAATCTGAGTCGCTACTTTTCCGCCACCGTGCACCAGGATTTTGGGCGCATCGAGTTTTACGAAGTCTTTTAAAAAAGCGTCGCAAGCTTCGGGATTATCGATGACATTACCTCCGATCTTGACAATATATAGCGTTTGGGACATTCCAGGTCTATTTTAGTATTGGGTAACAAAGAAAGCAAAGGTAGCAGAAACGGCTTTAGACGGGAAACGTAATTTTATTTCATGAATTTTTTTGGCAAAATTACGTTGACTAACAAAAGCCAGTAAAACCCTATCAATCTACTAGATTTAGTATAAACAGGCGCTCTGGCACCCAGTATTTCCACCAGCATATGAAACGGAGTATTCTCTTCTTCCTAAGTCTTTGTTTTTTCATCCATTATGCCGCTAATGCGCAACTTCAGACAAAAAAAGCGCATTGGACCTATTCATTTTCCAAAATGGAAGTGAAAAAAGGCGAGACCGTTGACCTGCTATTTTCGGCGACCATCGAGAAGGATTGGTACATGTATTCATCCGATTTCGACCCCGATCTCGGCCCGATGCTGACGACTTTTACATTTGAGAAGAACAACACATTCGAGGTAATCGGAAAGCTGAAACCACAAAATCCAAAGCAGAAATTCGAGGAGGTATGGGGTGGAAATGTTCGCTATTTTGAAGGAAAAGGTGTTTTTAAGCAAACTATAAAAGTACTTACAGACAATCCCATTATTAAAGGAAGTTCGGAATATCAGACGTGCAGCCACGTAACCGGCTTATGTATTCCGGGAAATGATGATTTTGAATTCAAAGGTCTGAAAGTTGTCGCCGCTGCAACCGGTAGTGACGTGCAACCGGCTGTCGGTGCCGCGAAAACGGAGACTACGCCAGCTAATGAGGAAGTGAGCCTGGCGAACGATACCGTCGATTCCACAACGCAAGCAGCAGCAAATCAGACGGATACCGTATCTAATGCTCCGGAAGCAAATGCTCCGGATCGGCAAACTTTAACTTCCGAAGATCCGGCAGCCGGCAAATCGCTCTGGGGTTTTGCATTGGCCGCATTCTTATCCGGCCTGGTTGCATTACTTACCCCCTGCGTTTTCCCGATCATCCCGATGACGGTTAGTTACTTCACCAATCAGGAAAAGGGAAAGCTGAAAGCTCTCATATATGGTATCTCCATTGTCTTAATTTATACATTGATAGGTACTGTGGTTTCCAGATTAAATGGCCCTGCATTTGCCAATTTTCTGAGTACGCATTGGATTCCTAACCTGCTGTTTTTCGCCATTTTCTTTGTTTTTGGATTATCCTTTTTGGGTCTTTTTGAGATCGTACTTCCGAGTGGGTTTGTTAATAAAATGGATCAGAAAGCCGATCAGGGCGGTTATGCCGGCGTTTTCTTCATGGCATTTACGTTGGTACTGGTTTCATTTTCCTGCACCGGACCAATTGTCGGAAGTTTGCTGGTAGCCTCTGCGGGAGGTGAAGTGGTGAAACCGATTATTGGCATGGCATCGTTTTCGGCTGCATTTGCGATACCCTTTACATTGTTTGCCTTATTTCCGCAATGGTTAAAATCTTTACCTAAATCCGGCGGCTGGCTCAATACGGTCAAAGTTGTTTTGGGTTTTCTGGAACTGGCGCTTGCATTGAAATTTTTCAGCATTGCCGATCAGGTTTACCACTGGCGATTGCTCGACCGGGAGATTTATCTCGCATTCTGGATCGTAATATTTGGCTTGTTAGGATTTTATCTTTTGGGTAAAATCAGGACCCCGCACGATTCTCCACTCGAAAAAGTGAGTGTTCCAAGATTGTTACTATCCATTATCACTTTCACATTCGTCGTATATATGATCCCGGGAATGTGGGGCGCGCCATTAAAAGCACTAGCTGGCTACCTTCCGCCGCAATCCACACTGGATTTTGATCTGAACAAAAGAACGGCAGGAGCAGCCTCCACGATTGCTCCGGGTGAGTCACGAAAATACTCCGACCTCTTCCACCTGCCTCACGAACTGGAAGGTTTTTTCGATTATAAAGATGCATTAGCTTACGCAAAAAAGGTTAATAAACCTGTTTTCATTGATTTCACTGGTCATGGTTGCGTAAACTGCCGCGAAATGGAAGCGCGGGTTTGGGTAGATCCCGCAGTGCAACAACGTCTCCGTAATGATTATGTGATCGTCGCGCTTTATGTGGATGACAAAACAGAATTGCCGGAATCAGCCTGGTATACTTCCAACTATGATAATAAGGTAAAGAAAACCATTGGTGCGCAAAATGCCGATCTGCAGATCGTGAAATACAACAACAATGCGCAGCCGCATTACTGCCTGGTTGATCATGACGGAAATTTGTTGGTAAAGCCCATCAATTATGATTTGAACCCCGCCAATTTCGCAGCGTTTCTGGATCGTGGGAAAGCTGCGTTTTCTGCGAAGTAAGTTTTTGCGGCTTTCCGCTTCTTTTCGCTATTAACCGTCAGCAGAAGCAAACCGTCATTGATTTGTATATTCGCAAGTCAATTTCCGTCTCCTTGAGGTGACGGTCCAACAATAAAACACGACTGCTTCATGATGAAATATTGGTCTCCCGTACTACTCACCTTTTTTTCGTTAACACTTTCCGCACAAACCTTCCGCCCGCCGGCAGCGCCGCTCATTACCATCGATCCTTACACCAGTGTCTGGTCTTTCGGGAGTGAATTAAATGGCTCGGCAACCAAGCATTGGACCGGCAAGCCCCAACCAATGGACGGTCTGATCCGGGTGGATGGAAAAACATATCGTTTCATGGGCGCGCCTTCGCCGGTGATGAAAACCATCCTGCCGACCGCCAAGCAAGCCGCCTATCTCGCCAGGTTCACCACAGTAAAACCCGACCCAAATTGGTGGTACAAAGAAGGTTACAACGTCACAAACTGGAAGCAATCGCCTGCACCATTTGGCACAAAAGACCGCAATGATGCTATGTTGAAAGGTGGTACCGAATTTCAAACGGAAGTATGGTACCGCCGCGAGTTCACATTGACAGCCACAGATTTTGAAAAACCAACCCTGAATATTTTCCATGACGACGATGTACAGGTATATATTAATGGAGTCCCGGCATTTGATTGTTCTCCATGTTACACAGGCGATTATGAGTTCAAACCCATTAGCGCATCCGCCAGAAAAGCACTCAAAAAAGGCAAAAATCTGCTGGCTGCCTATTGTAAAAACGGCGCCGGTCCGGGTTATATCGACATTGGTCTGGCAGATGAAATTGCTCCGAAAGGTAACGACGTGATCCAGACCGCGAAGCAAGCTGGTTTTGAAATGACGGCCACGCAGGCAATCTATAATTTTGAAGCTGGTCCGGTTAAGATGAAAGTACGTTTTATTGCCCCATTGATTCTGAAAGACCTGAATATGGTTTCGCGTCCAGTCAATTATGTGGTTTATGATTTGAAATCGACCGACGGGAAAACGCACCAGGTAGAGATCCTGAATTCGGTTTCGGGACTTTGGGCAGTGAATGATGCGAGCCAGAAAGTGGAAGGCAAAAAGGAAAGCCAAAATGGACTTTTAATACTTTCGCTGGCCAATACCGAGCAAAAATTATTGGGCAAAAAAGGAGATAATGTTCGCATAGACTGGGGCCGGGCGTATCTGGCAACCCGTACAGCCGATGCAAAGAGCTCGGGCTTGGGCGCACCGGAAGAGCTTGTCAGATCATTCTCAAAAAATGGCGCTGTGAATGTCGGTGAAACTACCTCTGCAAACGCAGACACGAAATCAATGGGAGTGGTACTTGCTGATAAGGTTGGCAGCGATGAGAAATCACTTCATTTGATGCTGGGTTATGACGATGGATATTCGGTTCAATATTTCGGTCAAAACCTGCGGCCTTGGTGGAACAAGGATGGCAGTAAAACCATCGGGCGTGAATTACAAAATGCCGAAACGGATTTCTCCAAAATCCTACAAGAATGCGAAGCGACGGACGAAATGATTTACAATGACGCGCTGAAAGCCGGCGGGAAACAGTACGCTGAGCTTTGCGTATTGGCTTACCGTCAGGCAATTTCTGCACACAAATTAGTTGCAGATCCATCGGGGACACCCTTATTTTTGTCCAAAGAAAATTTCAGTAATGGGTCGATTGGGACGGTCGATGTGACGTATCCTTCGGCGCCATTATTCCTGCTTTACAATCCTGTTTTGCTCAAAGGAATGCTGGAACCGATTTTCTATTATTCCGAAAGCGGCAAATGGACCAAACCTTTCGCAGCGCATGACGTGGGTACCTATCCGCTCGCAAACGGACAGACTTATGGTGAAGATATGCCCGTGGAAGAATCCGGCAACATGCTTACACTGACTTACGCCATTTGCAAAGCAGAAAATAACATCGAATTTGCCAAAAAGCATTGGAAAGTGCTGAGTGTGTGGGCCAATTATCTTAAAAAAGAAGGTTTCGACCCAGCGAACCAGCTTTGCACCGATGATTTTGCCGGCCACCTTGCTCGAAATGCAAATTTGTCAATCAAAGCGATTATGGGATTAGCATCTTACGCCAAAATGGCCGAGCAACTTGGCGAAACCAAAGAAGCTGCGGAAGTGAATGCATTAGTAAAAGACTTCGCTAAAAAGTGGATGGAACTGGCCGACAGCGGCGATCATTATGCACTGACTTTTGACAACAAAGACTCGTGGAGCCAGAAATATAACCTCGTTTGGGACGAACTTCTAAACCTCAACGTATTCCCAAAAACCGTCGCCGAAAAAGAAATCAAATATTACCTCACCAAACAAAAACCATTCGGCCTCCCACTCGACAGCCGCAAAACATATAGCAAATCCGATTGGATCATCTGGACAGCAACATTAGCGACGGATCCAAAAGATTTTGAAGCATTGATTAAGCCCGTTTATAAATACGCCATGGAAACACCCGATCGCATTCCGCTTTCGGATTGGCATGAGACTGTGGATGGAAAGTCGGTCGGATTTCGGGCGAGGTCGGTTGTTGGCGGGTATTGGATGAAGGTATTGGGGAAGAAGTGGAAGTAAAGGCTTCCGTTCAATACTTGAAACGAAAAAAGGCTGCTTGAAAGTTTTTTCAAGCAGCCTAATCAAAATGACTGTGAGTCTATAAAACGCCTACTTAGTTTAATTGTTTGATTGCATTTTTGTCAACAAACATGTGGGCGTACGAATATCCGCCGTCAGGAGTGAAAGCTTCAAAGGAAAGGGTCATTTCTGCACTTTTTGCCTTAAAAATAATTGTTTTTTTAATCCACTCTGCTTCTTTTCCTTCATAATTGATATTATAGGTAATTGGAAACTTTACATTTTTCACATTCACATATATCGTCTTAGCGTATCGAGGTGTTAGTTCATTTTGGTTCACGCTACAAATGGTACTAGCAACATACATTGTAATTTCATACTCTTTGCCTGATTTCAGATTAGTGATTTTTGTTTCAGCTAACGAATTTTTCCCGTTTGAAGCGTTACTGCGATAAGAAGTAGTTGTCACTATTGAACCAAAGTTGACAATTGAATTAGCATTTACAATTGTCGGAAGATTTTTTTTCCAAGGCAACGTTGGATTGCCCCACAAATGTGTCAAGTTGGAAGTTCCAGTAGGTAGTTCCTCTAGACTGACTGGTTGAGATTGGGAAATTGATCTTTCCCAATCAAGTGGGTAGACATTCAAACCTGTTGAACCTTTCGTTGACGGAAAATAGGGCAGAGAAATCACAGGCCCCGATCCATCTCTCAAACCCGAATGCGCATTCACACTCTCCATTTGCGGCTCCGGAGTCACCGCATCTTCTTTTGAGCAGCTGCTCATGAACATCAAACAAGCCAGGCTTAAACCAATTGGCAATTTTTGTACTAAATTCATTTTTTCTGTTTTTGTAGTTAAACATTTGTTTTGTTACTGGCCACAAAAAAAGCCTTTGTTTCATGAATAAAGCCTTAATAGTGAGCGCGTGGACGCTAGCGGTTATTCCTCGGTAAAAAGAGCAACGTCTTAACCGAATAGTAATTTTCGTATAGTAGCTATTACTAATATTGGCTTTCGATATAGATTATTATTGACTGTTTGTTTCTTATAAATATTTTCTGGAATATGTCGAGCTAATACTAGTTTGAAGTAAGATTATGCTTTTAATTGTCTTGATAGAATAAAAAAACCGCCTCAGAAATCTGAGACGGCGCGGCAATAATACAATATCAGAGGTATTTGCTATAATTTGACGGGTCCTACTTGAATCGCCTCTTTGACCGAATTCGGATCTACAAAGAGGTGAATATAAGAGTATACATCACCCTGCTTGGTTAGACCTGAGAACCAAAATTTAGCATCACTTTTCGTCGGGGTAAACGTGATCGTTTTCTTAACCCACACCGCTTCTTTCCCGGTCAAATCGACATTGACATTAACTACCCCGGAGTTGGTGTAAGGATAAAGCTTTATTTCAGCTGATTTTGCATAAACAGGCTTTGTATTGGCATTTAGCACTCGGTTGGTGATTGTTGTTGCCACATAGATGGTAGCCGAATATGTTTTTCCAGGCTTCAAATTCATGATCGTGGTAAACACATACGATCTTTTGTTTACTTCCGCCGCAACCGAAGTGAAGCTTCTTACTGTCAACATGGAATTGGCTGTTACATTGGAAGGCACCGGAGCCAACGGCTTGATCCATTTGTTTTCCGCATACCATTGTCCCCACAGCGAGGTCAATGATGAAGTTCCCGTAGGGATTCCTGTGAGGTCATTCGGCGTGGTGATACCTCTTTCCCAATACCTTGGATAAGAATTAAAATTTACGATTCCGTCGGTTGTTGTTGGAAAAAAGGGTAACACTTCGTCCTCTTCAGCATTTGTTTTCAAGCTCGAATGCACGTTTGTACTCTCCATTGCTGGCTCAGGAGTTACAGCGTTTTCTTTCGAGCAGCTGGTCATCATCATGACGCAAGCCAGGCCCAGACCTATTGGTAATTTTTGTACTAATTTCATTTTTTTCTGATTTTGTAGTTAAACAATTGATTTTAGTTACTGGCTACAAAACAAGACTTTTGGTGCAGAGTAGGCATTTAAAATGAGCACATGGAGGGTATCGGTTATTCCGTGGTAAATCAGGAATTACTTTCCCTAACTAGTATTTTTCTAATAGTAGCTAGTACGGCCACAACCTTCCATTTACATCGACATAAGATTAAATAGCCTTTGGCGGAATGTATGAATGAGATGCATTAGAGGAATAGAAAGTGGATGAAGAGAGGTGTAAACACCCTGACTTGGAGTACCTTACGCCTCTAAAACCAACTCCTCTCTCCTCTGCTGCTTTCTCGCCTTCCGACCCGCAAACCGCTCCTTAATGCGGTCCACTACGTAATAAACACTAGGAACAAGGAATATGGTCAGCAGCAATGAACTGGTCAGACCACCGATAATCACCCAGGCCATACCGTTTTTTACTTCGGCTCCGTCGCCGGAGGCTAATGCGATGGGTAACATACCGGCGATCATGGCGATGGTGGTCATCAGGATTGGGCGGAGACGTTCTTTGCCGGCTTCGATCAGTGCGTCTTTCAATGCGTGGCCTTCTTCTTTGAGCTGATTGGTGAAATCGACGATCAGGATCGCGTTTTTGGCTACCAGACCGAGGAGCATGATCATCCCTACGATGGAGAAGATGGTCAGGCTTTCCATGGTTAATGCCAATGCAGTCAATGCGCCGACCAATGCGACCGGGATTGAGAACAATACGACGAATGGGTAAATGGTACTTTCGTAAAGCGCGACCATGATCAGGTAAATGAGCACGATACCGAGTACGAGCGCCAAGCCCAGGCTTCCGAATGCGTCGGCCTGGTTTTTCAGGTCACCGCGGTATTCGATGAAAACGCCTTCCGGTAATTTCACACTCGCCATTTTTGCCTGAATGTCGGCACCGATAGAACCGGATGGACGGCCAATTACCTGTGAGTTAATGGTGATAGACGACAGACGGTCGATACGCTGCAAAACGCTCTCTCCCATTCCTTCGCGGATTGTCGCGAATTGTGACAGTTCGAACGCCTGGCCTGCACTGTTTACAAAACTCAGGTGACGGATATCGTCGGCGCTGGAACGGTTGAACTGGTCTAATGTGACCATAATGTCGTATTCCTTGCCATTTTCCTTGAATTTCGAACGGTCGTCGCCGCGGAATGCAGTTTGCAATGCTGCTCCTACTTCGGCGGCATTGATGCCTAATTGAGACATCTTTTCACGATCAAGCTGTACACCAACTTCCGGTTTCGGATCGTCGACGGAGTAATCTACGTTGGCTGTTCCCGGTATCGAAGCCACAACTTCTTTCACCTGTGCAGCGGTTTTACGGATTGTCGCCATATCGGTTCCTTTTACTGCAACCTGGATCGGCGCCTGATTGGCATTACCGGTGATGGAAGTTGGAGCAACCGTCACTTTTACGCCAGGAATTTGCAAGATCTCTTTTTGGATTTGCGTTCCAAAACCTTCTGCTGACATGGGGCGCTCTGCTTTGTCGACCAATTGAACTGTCAAATCGGCAATGTTACCGCTTGATGTAGTTCCTAAACCGGTACTGCTATAACCGACATTGGTAAATACTTTGGTCACTTCTTTTCTTGCCAAAAGCATTTTCTCAACGCGCTGTGCAACCTGGTTTGTCTGGTAAACGGACGCAGTCGGTGCCAGTTCAAGTGACACATTCAGCTCGCCGCGGTCACTTTGCTGCATAAATGCTGCTCCGATAAAACCTCCCGGAACCAATGCGATGGAGCCAACGATCAATGCAATAGCAAGAATAAAAACATATCTTTTGTGACCCAAAACCCAGGTCAGCATTCTGCCGTACTCGTTTTTGATATTATCCAAAAACCTTTCAAAACCCAGGTTCAGCCTGCCCCACAGAGAATTTTTATCCAAAACCTCAATCTTACCAAAACGCGAAGCCAAAAGCGGCGTCAATGTAAAGGAGACGAACAAACTCATCAATGTGGAGAACACTACGACAAGCGAGAATTCTCTCAGAATGTTACCGATCAAACCGGAAGTCATTGCGAGCGGTACGAAAACCACGACATCGACCAATGTAATTGCGAGCGCTGTAAACCCGATTTCGGCTCGTCCGTCTAATGCGGCCTGCCACCTGCTTTTGCCCATTTCCATGTGGCGGTTGATGTTTTCTAAAACCACAATCGAGTCATCGACGAGGATACCCACTACCAGCGAAAGCGCCATTAATGTCATCAAATTGAGCGAAAAACCTAAAAGGCTCATCAAAATGAAGGTCGGGATCATGGAAGAAGGCAATGCGACCAAGATGAACATTGAGCTGCGGACACTGTGCAGGAATAGCAACATCACGACGGATACGATCAAAACCGCAAGTCCAAGGTCAAATACCACCGCGTCGGCCGAGGCCAATGTGTAAATCGATTGGTCAGATGCAATGTTGAATTTCAAGCCTGATGAAGCATACTGTTTTTCCAAAGTAGTCAAACGCTCACGCGTCAATTTACTCACATCCACTGCATTCGCATCAGATTGTTTCTGAATCTGCAAAGCTACAGACGGGCGACCGTTAATGTGGTTCACCGCAGTAGCGTCGGCCGTGCCGTCATATACTTCGGCAATATCTTTCAAAAAGATCTGCCCGCCAGTTGTGTTACGACCGACAATTACATTTCTCAAATTCTCTACAGTTGTCAGTTTGGCATCAAAACGGATCGAAAGCTGATCTTCCTGCGTTTTTACCTGACCCGCTGGGTATGAAGTATTTGCATTATTAATCGCTGCGGAAACCTGCGCAATTGATAGGCGATATGCCTTCAATTTATCCTGACTAATATTAACCTGAATCTGGCGCTCCGTTCCACCAATGATCGTTACCTGACCTACGCCACTTACGTTCGAAAGCTGTGGTTTCAGTTTATCATCAATCAAGTCATACAATGCTGACGGCGACATATTTGCAGTCACACCCATTCTCAATACCGGGATTTCGTCGGTAGAAAATTTGTTAATTACCGGACGGTCGGCATCGTCGGGCAATAATGAAATCACCTGCTCAACTTTGCGCTGCGCTTCCTGCTGTGCCAAATCAACGCTGATACCTTGTTTCAACTGGATAATGACAGATGAAACACCTTCCTGAGAAGTAGAGTTGATCTGGTCCAAACCTTCGATCGCCGAAACGGCGTCTTCAATGTGTTTGGTAACATTGGTTTCAACTTCATCCGCAGCCGCGCCACGGTAAGTTGTCATTACACTCACAACATTGGCCTCAAACTTAGGTAACAAGTTGTAGGACAATTGTTTATAGCTGATCACACCAAATAGTATCAACACCGTGAATACTACTATGATGAAGAGCGGTCTTTTTACTGCTACTTCGGTGATTGACATTTCTTGATTCGTTTACTGATGAATACTATTTGGTAACATTAACCGCAGCCCCGTCGCTCAGGTTGATCTGGCCGGTTGTGATCACCGTCTCGCCTGATTTCAAACCTCCCAAAACTTCCACATTGTCGCCTAACTCGCGGCCTACCTGAATGTTACGTCTTTTTGCAACTCCATTTTCCACGGCATACACATAAGGATTACGCACGCTTTCTACCAATGCACTTCTCGGGATCAGCAATGCCTGCTGGCTGCTTTTCTGGCTAAACTCAACAGTTACGAAGGTTCCTGCGCGCAATTGATTGGCATTTTTGATTACGATTTCCACCGGATAGTTATGCGATTCGTCACCCTGCGGAGCAATGTATGAGATCGTACCGTCTATCTTTTTATCAGGAAAAACACTTGAACCTACCTTTACATGCTGGCCTTCTTTCAATTTGTAAACATCATTCTCGGAGATCATTACCTGCACTTTCAGGCGTGAAACATCGAGAATCGTTCCTAATGAGGTACCTACATTGACAAACTCCCCCGGTTCAATGTTCTTTTTGATCACGCGACCGCTGATCGGCGCTGCTACTACTGCATCGTTGATCTGCTGTTTGATCTGCTCAGCCTGGTTCAATGCATTTTCGTAGTTGTATTTCGTATCGTTCACCTGCACTTCTGTTGCTGCATTTCCAGCCAGAAGCTTGTTGTAACGATCTGTATCTTTTTTCAATTTGTTGATATTCAATTCGGTGGCTTGCAGTGAAAGTTCTTTCAACTTGCTATCCACTTTCACGAGCGTCGCACCCTGCGAAACGTAGCTTCCGAGGTCATATTTAACCGACAAAACCTTACCAGCCGAAGTCGCCATAATCTCGGCTTCCTTGAATGGGATCAGGCTACCGGTACGCACCAGCTGCTGATCGGTGCTGCCTTCTTTTACTGCCACCGCAGTTACCGGAATGGTTACGTTTTTGTTATCCGGCATTACTTTCTTCGCGTCCATCTTGGACTTGTTCGCTACCAGGCGGAAGCCGATCAGGAGTCCGATGATGACGATGGAGCTTATGATGATTATTTTCCTTTTCATTTTAATGTTGAATGAGTAAATGAATGATTTGAATTGTCACATTGAGCGAACCGGGCCGCCGGGCGGCCGAAATGTTGACGACTAATGACTTAATGACTATAAATGACCCAATGACCATCAATGACCCAATGGCTTTTTACGGCAATGCTGTATAAAAATCGTTAAGCGTTCCCAGTGACTGTTCGATGCCCAGTTGTGCCTGGTAGTAGCTCAGCATAGAGTTGATATAATTGCTTTGGGCTTCTTTATAGGAAGTTTCAGCATTGAGCAGGTCGGATAACGGGATCGTTCCTTCTCTATATTGCAGCGTGGTTACATCGTACACTTCCTTCGCCAGGTTTACGTTGCTTTCGTCATTTGTCAGATTGAGTTTGGCTTTTTGAAGCTGTGTCGTCGCATTGTTGTTCTGCAACTCGTAATTCTGTGTGTTGAGTTTCAATTGTTCCTGCTGCGTCATTAGGTTCAGGTCCGCCTGTTTATATTGCGCATCTCTTCTGAAACTGTCGAAAATCGGGATTGTCAATTTCAAACCAACTGCACCGTAGCTAAACCAGTTTCCCCAGGATTCACCCAATTGGCTTCCCAGTGCCTGCATACCATAGCGGCCGTATATTGAAACTTTGGGCAAATAACCTGCCTTAATGCGGTCTTTTTCAATTTGTTGCAATTGCATGTTCACGTTCTGGATCTTGAAATCGGTCAGATTAGAAGCTTCAAATGGTCCTGGCTCAATCAGTTTGAATGGTTTGTTCAGCGGATTATCCGTCAATTCCAGTTGTTCCGAAAGCGGCATTCCCATTTGGAATTTCAGCTGATTGTTAGCGAGGATCAGATTACTTTCCGCTAATGTCAATTGTGACTGAATGTTGTTCAAACTCACTTTCGTACGATCGTAATCCACTTTTTTGATCACACCATTGTCCAGTTGCAATTGCAGCGTACCCAGGATTTTAGTGGTTTTTTCGAGGTTATCTTTTAAAAGATCGATCTGTGCATTGGTTACAAATACCTGATAATAAGCGTTTGTAATATTGTAAATGATCGTCTCTTTCGTCTTCCGCGAGTTCAATTCTGCATTCGCAATGTTTGGCTTGTTTGCCTTGATACCCGCCAAAAGCTGCTGATCGAAGATCACCTGATCCGCCTGGGCCGAAACGTTGGTCGTATACTTGGTACCTAATGCAACCCGGCGATCTTCACCTCCAAACAATGCACCCGGAAGTACGGTCGATTGCAGTTTAAGGTTATCATCGAGCGCGCCATTACCTGCAACTTGCGGCAAATAATAAGATAATGCCTCCCGCGACTGCTCGTTTGCAACGCTTTCCTTATACTGGGCAATTTTAACATTGCTGTTGTTCTTGATCCCGTAAGCAATGCAATCCTTTAAAGTCAGCTTGGTCGTCTGCGCCGACGCTGCGTCAGCGATCAGTACCAATGCAAGGAGTGCCCATATCTGTTTCAAATTCATTGGATTTTTCATGTAATAATTGTGGCTAAACTTTTAATGGTTGACCTATCTACTGGTGACATATCAACCATTTCACTAAAATTTTTTATTTTTCAATGACTGTGAGCACCCTATCCAGAAAACCAATAAAAGTCTTCCTTTCATCTTCCGAAAAGTGCTCCATAATTTGATTATTAAATGCAATGGCTAATGTCTGAATACGCTCGCAGACAAACTTTCCGCTCGGTGTTAACGAGATCATATTCTTTCTTTTGTCCTCGATATCACTTTCAATTTTCAAAAACCCATCTTTATGTAATGTCTGCACAGAACGCTGAATGCCTGCTTTATCTTTTTGAAGCACATTCGCAATGTCCTGCTGGGTCATCGCATTAACTTGAAAATATACAACCATCAGAATCGGCAATTGTTCAGCAAGGACTGGAATTCCTTCATTCACCAATTCAGAGTTCATTTTTTTGAAAACCGATTTAGTAACAGCCCCCAGCTTAAACTGCAGAGAGTTTTTCATTTCTTCTCTCAGATTTTCCCATTTATTAACTGCTGCATTTACCATAGTACAAATGTAGATTGTGTTGATATATCAACCAAATTTTTTCAGGAAAAGTTTTTGAGTGGAAAAAATTGTAGGATGAGTGGTTTACGATCAATGCCTGCCAGGTGCAACGTTAAAAAAATTGTCACCCTGAGCGCACCGGGCCGCCGGGCCGCTCAGGGTGACAATACGTCCTTTAACTTAAAACTACCTTCCCAGCGTCTTGATCAACATTCCTTTCGTTACTTTATCCGAAAGCGACATTCCATTGATGATTGCCAGTTCGTCCATTTGCTTGTCCTGCTGGTTGTTGTCTTTCAAAGCGTCTTTCAGAGAACCGTCGCGTTGTACGGTTTTAATACGGATACGATCGGGTTGGCGGTTCAGTATGTTTCCGTCTGTTACCGACTTAAAGCCTTGTGCTATGGATTTAAACTGATTTACATTCCCACCAAAATTTGCCGCAGCCGCCACACCGTGGATCGCGTAAATATTGCCGCCGTATTGGATCAGCCATGTTGCAACCTGGATCGAATTCTGAGTTGGAGCAGCTTGCTGACCGGTTTGCGATTGCGCAACTTGTGTCGAAATCATGGCAATGGCCGGATTGCCATTGATGGACGTTTTGTTGTTTTCGGACACTTGTAAGCTATAATTTTTGATTACCGCCTGAGCGGCTTCCTCCAACGTCTTTCCCGGTGCAATGGTAAAAAGAACCATGGATTTTCCATCCTTCGCGGCCATCTGGAATTGGGCAGGGGAATTTTCGTACTGCCAGCCACTTGGAACGGGAAACTGTAATTTCAGCTCAGGATGATAAAACGTATGATTTTCTACAAAACCCTGTTTCGGATCTGTTCCATAAATGATACCTTCAATTTTACGCAGGTAGGCATCGCGGTTCACATTATACTTGGCGGGATGTTCTTTTTGATACTCCGTCGCCAACTTTTCCACTTTTGTTTGTCTGCCGCCCGGATCCGGGTGAGTTGACTGGAAGGTCGGGATGGTTTGACCGCCGGTTTCGCTTATTTTTTTCAGCGTACCAAAGAAATCCGCCATCTGATGGGCGTCGTAACCGATTTTGCTCGAATACTCTACTCCAATCTTATCCGATTCCGTTTCGTGCTCACGGCTATAGCTCAAAAGCAGCAAGCCCAGTGCTTGCTGCGTCTGATCTGCAAGTCCGCGCACCGTTTCGGAAAGCACCATTCCCGCCATTAATCCAACCTGACCAAAGATCTGTGACGTCTGCTGACGTGCCGAGTGCCTGGCTGTAATGTGCCCGATTTCATGGCCCAGTACTCCGGCAAATTCAGCTTCATTATTGAAATGTGCCATAATCCCCCGTGTGAAGTATACGTAACCGCCGGGAACGGCAAATGCATTGACAACCGGGGAGTCTACAATAAAAAATTGGTAGGGAAGATCGGGGCGGTGAGATATGTTTGCCATTGCCTTTCCTTTTTCATTAATAAAGGATTGCAGGTTTTTATCGTCGTAAATACCCATAGTGGCGACGATAGAGGGATGCGATTCGGCGCCGAGGGCAATCTCCTTTTCCTTGGACATAAAGATGATTTCCTTCTTGCCTGTTACGGGATTTTTAGAACATCCCGACAACAGGCTGATTGCCACAAAACCTGTCAGAATGTGAAATTTAAATTTCATTTTCATACTGTTGAAAAATGAGTGTTATTAAGAAATACTGAATTTGAATGTAAAGGTATGCGCAGAAAGAATCATGCCAATTGCTGCGCCTGCATTAGAGCAGAACTCCGAAAAATATTCTTACTTTAACAATGCATATTACATAAATTACAACTGATTGGTACAATAGTTGCCAATACTCCTGAGCAAAACGGCCTGGCTGATCTGATGATGAATTCTTTACCTGCACTATGAATCCTAAGAAGAGTACTTACAGCCTTTTACCTTCCTGGCTCGTCCATTTTGATTTTTTTGGCCTCTTCGAGAAAGATCCTTTTGGCAACTACTTGATTTTCAAAAGGCTACTGATATTTATCCTCGGCTGGTTCACGTATTACAGATATACCGCAGTAAATAAAATCAAGATCATAGGTGGCGATCAGCTACTGGAATTACCGGATCATGGCGTTCTTTTTCTTTCCAACCACCAGACGTACTTCGCGGATGTCATCGCGTTTTACCATATTTTTTGTGCGATAAAATGGGGATACAAGGATACGATCTCGCCGCCATTTTACCTTTTTTCACCCCGCGCGCGATGCTATTACGTCGCAGCCGCAGAGACCATGAAAGAAGGTATCCTGCCAAAGTTATTCAGTGCGGGCGGTGCCATTACGATCGAAAGATCGTGGCGGGCAAATGGTGAAAATGTAAGCCGCCAGCTTGACAACTCCGCTCAGGACCGCATTGGCATGGGTCTCGGGCATGGCTGGGTAGTCAGTTTTCCGCAAGGAACGACGAAACCGTATGCCCCTGTACGCAAGGGAACTGCGCATTTGATAAAAGACCATAATCCCATTGTGATCCCGGTTGTAATCAACGGTTTCAGAAGAGCATTTGATAAAAAAGGGTTGCGTTTCAAGAAACGTAATACCAAGCTTACTGTCCATTTTAAACCAGCTATGCATTTTCTTCCGGACGAATCGGTTGAAAGTATGGTAGAGCGGGTTACAAAGGCGATTGAACAGAATGTCCCCAACGACGCTGCGGGTTTGATCGTCGACTGATTGGTGGTACGCTTTTAACTATACTTGAATGATGGGCAAAAAGGTTTTGATCACCGGCGGAACAGGTTTGATTGGCAGACATTTAACCAAAATCCTGCTGAAAAAAGGGTATGAAGTCGCTTACCTGAGCAGAAAGAAAAAGGACATTCCTTCTGTTCGAGTGTTTGAATGGAATTTTGAAAATGGCTATCTCGAGGAAGGCGCATTAGACAACCTTCATTTCCTGGTTCATCTGGCTGGCGAAGGAGTTGCCGAGAGTCGCTGGACGGAAAAGCAGAAAAAGAACATTCTTTCCAGCCGTATCGATACCATTTCATTTCTTGCTGACCAATTGAAGAAGCAGAAAGTACTACCTGCAGCATTTGTATCGGCATCGGGCAGCAGTTATTATGGAGAAGATTCCGGAAATGTAAAGCATACAGAATCGTCGCCTCCGGGAAATGACTTTTTGTCTCAGGTTACCATTCAATGGGAAAAGGCAGCCGACCTGATTAAAGATCAGGATGTGAGAACGGTAAAGCTCCGGACCGGGGTGGTACTCAGCAAAGACGGTGGAGCGCTGCCGCAAATCGCTGCGCCAGCCAAGTTTGGCTTCGGTGCGCCACTCGGTTCCGGAAAGCAATGGATTCCCTGGATCCACATCGACGATATTTGTCAAATGTATGTCGACGCGCTTGAAAACGAATCCTGGCAAGGTGCATATAATGCAGTTGCAACACCCGCAGTAACAAATGAAGAATTGACAAAACAAATCTGCATGGCCTTAAACAAACCGCAATGGCTCCCAAACGTACCGGCTTTCGCATTGAAACTCGTCTTTGGTAAAATGGCCAGTGTGGTTCTTGGAAGCAGTTACCTCATTAACGAGCGAATTGTAAAGGAAACGAATTTCAAATACAGGTTCCCGGAGATTGGCGCGGCAGTGAAAGAGGCATTGGTGTAGGTACTTCGGCAATCGGCTGTCGGCATTCTGACTTTTTTTGATTGCCGATAGCTGACAGCCGAAAGCCACCCTACTCCTCCTCCTCCTCCTCCGCAGTCAAAACCTGCACCGTTTCCAGCCACTTATCCCTCTGAATTTTTGCTTTGAAATCGTCCAGTACATTGAGCTGAATATTACCATTACTGAATGTAGACATTTGCAGGCCCACAAATGCCAGTGCATCGTTCAGGCGCGTTTCGAGTGGCTCGCTGGTATAAATGCAGTCATGCCAATACCATTCCAGCGTTTCTCCGGCCACTTCTTCGGCGATTTGAATGTAATCTTCCAAAGTATATCCGATAAATGGCTTCCCGAACCGCAGCCAGAGCAGGCGCATCACATCATCCAGAGATTGAGCGTGATTCGTCTTCTTTCGGATGTAAAGGTCGAGGATCAATGCAGCCAGCGCGCCTTTATGGTATACGGATACTTTGCGGTTCGGTATTCCCTTTTCATAACCGTCCAGCCAGAGATCAAAAGAAGAATCGGCAAGTGATTGCGTTGCCTGCCCGGCAGTTTCAAAATGCCTCTTCATGTAAACCTGCAATTCCTTTATATATGCCTCATCCGTAAAAACTCCCGACCTTTTTAGGAAAAGATCCCCATAATAAGTCGTGCAGCCTTCCGCTACAAAACAGGTACGAAAGTAGTTTTCTTTGGTAAAATCGTATGGCAACAACTCGATCGGACGAATTCTGATAATATTCCATGTGTGGAATAGCTCATGAGAACTAACCCCCAGAAGATCAGAATAAAGCCCCTCACCTTCATCGTCCGGCCCGAGCACGATCATCGTCGAATTTTGATGTTCTACTCCATGGTAAAATGCAGTGGGCAAAATGAGGTTCAGGAAATGGTACTCCGTTTCCGGAAATTCTCCCATAGTTGCAATCTGTTCCCTCGAAAACCTTCTGAAATCTCTTTCAATGCGGCGCCAGTTGGGCCGTAGGTTACCGTGCATCCAGATCTTAAATTGCACGCCCCGCACCCTATAATCACATTGCTGAAGTGTTTCCGAGGCGAGCAGCGGGCTGTCGACAAGCTGGTAAAAGTCATTGGCATATAATGTGTTTTTACCGGTTTCCGGCAATCCGCACGCAATCTGATAACTGTCAGGCAATCCAAGCTTTATTGTGTAAGGTTCTGTAATACGTCCTTCGGTGTACATACAGAAATTGATGAAGTTCAGATACCAAAGTTCTTCGTCCACATAACTTGTCCCCGCATTCTGACTAATTGCATAATACGAATATCGGATGCGCACCTCTTTTTGACCGGCCGTTCCAACGCGCCAGCGGTCTTTTGTTACTTTGTGAAGTGGCAGTTTCTCATTTGCTTCTGAAATCGCTTCGATAAATTGAATATTTTTGGCGAAGTTTTGTATTTCGTACCGTCCGGGCCTCCACGCAGGCAGCTGAATTTCAATGTAGTCGCTGCTAATTTCGGGAATGGTGTAGGTGATATTCAGGAAGTGGGACTGTGGATCGGATACCGAAATTTGATAATGCATACACAAGAATGAGGTTGTCGTAGAGGAGTTTGAAGGCCTGGCAGCATTGGTAAACCAAAATCTTCGGCCGGTACGTTACTAATTACAATATATAAAATAAACGATTTTAAGATGAAAAGAAAAATCCTCCCGTTATGCATATTCCTGCTCACACTATTTGCCTCCGCAGACCTTCTGGCGCAAGACGATTATTACCGTCCGGATTCAATTGGCAAAGAAAAACCAGTAGAGAAAGATGTTCCACCGATTGAAAATAAGCAGATTGAGGATAAAAAAGATGTTGATTTCAGCCAGCTGCCTTTTAAAGACAGACTCCGGCTTGGCGGCAGTTTTGGATTAAGCTTCGGAACGGTCACAAATGTGAATTTGTCCCCCATGATCGGTTACGAGCTCACTCCCAAGCTTGTCGGTGGAGTTGGTGCAACGCTCATGTACTTCAGATATAAATATTATGATATCAATACAGCCTACTACGGTGGCAGGGCGTTTTTAATGTATAATGTGATACCTATTATCAACATCATCGGTGAATTTGAATCGATGAATGTGGTTGGTTCTTACCAAAAACGCCAGTGGATCGGCTCGCCATTGTTAGGTGCTTCCTATTCTCAGCCAATCGGCGGGCGATTCATCAAACAAGTGCATTTTACTGCATTGTATAACCTCAATTACAACAGTCAGATCGACCAGTATAGTGGTCAGAATCTCTCACCTTATGGCAGTCCGTTTGTTTTTAGGATCACCTTCCTGTAATTAGGTTCATTTTTTTGATACCAACTCCACTGCCAATCCGGCAGTGGTTCACTTTTTTAGTCTTCATTTGTCCCTCATTCAAATGAGACTTGACTTTTAATTTACGAATATGGAAAACCCCGTTTTAATTTTTGGTGCCGGAGATCTTGGAATGCAGGCACTGGATATTTTCAGACGTAACCAGGTTCTTGTTTACGGCTTATTGGACGATCACAAAGAACTACATGGCAAGGAATATGGTGATGTCAGCGTGCTTGGAGATACGGATGACAGCGCTTTTCTCAATATTGTAGGAGAAAAATGTGAGGCTTTTATTGCCATCGGAGAAAGGTCGGTACGGGAAAGGCTTGTGGAGACTTTGAATGATGAGCGTAAGGTTATGCCTGTCAATGCGATTCACGACAGTGCGATCATTTCCGCGATGGCTTCCATTGGTCATGGGAATCTGGTTGGTGCCCGTGTTACCATTGGCGCGAAATCTAATATCGGCCATCATTGCCTGATTCAAACTGCCGCTGTTGTCGATACTGCTGTCGAAGTTGGTGACTTTGTAACCATCGGAAGTGGCGCTGTAATCAACGATCGTGTGAAGATAAACAGTGGTGCTTTTATTGGATCAGGTGCCATCATCGTCGCAGGTGTGGAAATCGGAAAAAATGCGCGCATTGGTGCAGGATCCGTAGTTGTGGAAAACGTACCGGCAAAAGCCACGTATTTCGGCAATCCGGCGAAGAAGATTTAGTACCCCTAATCTCTGAAAGGGGACTTATAACTAGGTTTGTTAAGCGAAAGAGGAAGGTGAATAAAATCCTCTTATCGTTTTTTTATTAAATCGAAAGACATTACCTTTGCAGTCCTTTTGACAGAAAAAGTGAAAGAGCTAAGTAAATATAACATAGACATTTACGGTTTGGAAGACAAACAGTATGACTATGAGATGGAATCGGGAGACGCTTTTTTTGAGGAATTGGAACAGGATCTGATCCAAAACGGGCATTTCAAAACGCACGTTCAGCTCAACAAATCGGCGACGATGATCCAGCTCAATTTTCATACGGTGGGTGCTGTTACATTAACATGCGACCGCAGTCTCGAACCGTTTGAAGAACCCATTGATTCCAACGATCGGATTATATTGAAGTTCGGGGACCACAATGAGGAACTGACTGATGAGATTGAAATCATCAACCGGAACACGCCAAGAATTAATGTAGCCCGCTACATATTCGATTTTATTGCATTATCGCTCCCGTTCAAAAAGATCCACCCGGATCTGCGGACAGAAGATGATGAACTGGAATCGGCCGAAGATGAAGAAGAAGCAATTTTAGTATATTCTTCTGAAGTCTCCGACGATCCTGAAAGTGACGAAGAAGAAGAAAAAGTTGATCCCCGCTGGGAAGCATTGAAGAAGCTGAAAGGGGAAGGATAATAACAGATTTAAACAAAACAATAGACATAAAGCATCATGGCACATCCTAAGCGGAGACATTCCACTACTCGTCGCGACACTCGCAGAGCACATGACTTCCTTACCGGAAAGCAATTAGGTACTGATTCCTCGACCGGCGAAATACATCAATTACACCGCGCTCACGTGCACGAAGGTAACCTGGTTTACAGGGGAAAAGTGGTAGTTGAAAACTACACTAAAACCGTTTAGTTTCAGCCGGTGAACTTATCAATTTCGCAGCAACCGTATAAAAGTTGTTGCGAAATTCTTTTTTACTACGGCACATCTGCTAAATTTACACCTTCGATTTCTAACGTATTAGTCTAAAATAACAGCGTGTAAATGAAAATTGCGGTAGATGCTATGGGGGGAGATTTAGCTCCGCAGGCAATTGTTGAAGGGGTCATCCAGGCCGCTTCTGAGCTACCATCCGAGGCGAGAATCGTTTTAATTGGACGTGAAAGTGTGATTTGGGAAATATTCAATCAACACAATTTCACCCCTACTAATGTTGACGTCGTTCACGCAGAAGATGTTATTGAGATGGGGGAGCATCCGACCAAGGCCCTGTCACAAAAACCCAATTCCAGTATAGGAGTTGGTTTCAAGCTTCTGAAAGAAAAAGAGGCCGACATTTTCTGTAGTGCTGGTAATACAGGCGCAATGCATGTAGGCGCGCTTTTTAGCATAAAAGCAATTGAAGGAGTTATAAGACCTGCCATCGCAGGATTTGTGCCCCAGGTCGGCGGAGGACACTCGGTAATGCTTGACATCGGAGCAAACGCCGACTGCAAGCCCGAAGTGCTCGCCCAGTTTGGAGAAATAGGCTCTTTATTCGCACAGCATACATTCCAGATCGAGCGGCCCCGCGTTGCTCTGATGAACATAGGCGAGGAAGAACAAAAAGGTTCTCTTACTTCCCAGGCGACTTATCCGCTCCTCAAACAAAACAAAAAAATCAATTTTATAGGAAATATTGAAGGTAAAGATCTCTTTACCAACAAGGCCGACGTGATCGTTACCGACGGTTTTACTGGAAATATATTATTTAAACTGGGAGAATCACTTTATGAAATTTCCAAAAAACGGAATTTCAGGGACGAGTTCATTGACCAGACTAATTACGAGTCAGTGGGAGGTAGCCCGATAATTGGCGTGAACGGAAATGTCATGATTGCTCATGGAATTTCTTCGCCATTGGCTATAAAAAACATGATTGGCTGGGCTTACAAACAAGTTAAATCCAAAGCTTATTTGCACATTGCGCAGGCATTGAATTAATCCGGACACGGACAACCACAACCACATGTCTAAACTGATACTGTCTACCTTACCAAAACCTATTCGGATTTTGAATAGTTAATTTATCATGACCCAAATCAAAGCCTCTATAACAGGAATACAAGGGTATGTGCCTGATTATGTTTTAACAAATGCCGAGTTGGAAACAATGGTTGCGACAAATGACGAATGGATCGTAAGTCGCACCGGTATTAAAGAAAGGCGTATTTTGAAAGGTGAGGGTTTGGGAAGTTCACATATGGGTGCCGAGGCGGTGAAAGGGCTGCTTGCAAAAACCAACACCAGCCCAAAAGACATTGACCTTCTGATTTGCGCAACAACTACACCTGATTTTATTTTTCCCTGTACCGCCAATCTCATTTGCGATATGGTGGGCATTCGGAACGTGGGCAGTTTTGATATCCAGGCAGCATGTTCCGGATTTCTCTACGCGCTCACCCTCGGTTCACAATTCATCGAAACAGGAAAGTATAAGAAGGTCATCATTGTCGGTACCGATAAAATGTCCGCGATTGTTGATTACACCGATCGCAAAACGTGCATTCTTTTCGGAGATGGCGCCGGGGCAGTTTTACTTGAACCAAATACGGAAGGATACGGAATTGTAGATTCAATAATAAAATCAGACGGTGCAGGATATCCTTACCTCAACCAAAAAGCGGGAGGAAGCCGCTATCCGCCTACACATGAAACCGTCGAAAACAGGTTACATTACGTCTATCAGGACGGAGCGCAGGTTTTCAAATTTGCTGTGACCAATATGGCTGACGTTTCTGCCGAAATTATGGAAAGAAACGGGTTGGCGGGCAATGACGTAGCGTGGCTGGTCCCGCACCAGGCAAACCGCCGGATTATCGAAGCTACTGCTAACCGGATGGGCGTTGGCATGGAAAAAGTAATGGTGAACATTCAGAAATACGGCAATACTACGGCTGCAACAATACCTTTGTGTTTATGGGATTATGAATCTCAGATAAAAAAAGGTGACAATCTTATCCTGGCTGCCTTTGGAGGTGGGTTTACCTGGGGCTCTATTTATCTTAAATGGGCATACCAGGCTTAGACCAAGGTTTAGTGAAAGCTTCATATTAATTTTATTGACTAAAAATGGCAACTACTGCAGATTTGCGCAACGGACTGGTAATCAATTTTAACCACGACCTGTTTCAGGTAATTGAATTTCAGCACGTTAAACCAGGCAAAGGCAATGCTTTTGTTCGTACCAAACTGAAAAGTCTCACTACCGGAAAAGTATTGGATAACACTTTCTCTTCCGGCGCCGGCATCATTCCCGTTCGTGTTGAAAGACATAAATTCCAGTATTTATATAAAGACGAAGTCGGCTACAATTTCATGAATGCGGAAACCTTTGACCAGGTTTTGATTGATGAGAAATTGGTTACCAATGCAGATCTGATGAAAGAAGGTCAGGAGGTAGAGATTTTGATCAATACAGAAAATGACTCGGCACTGCTCTGCGAACTTCCTCCTTTTGTAGAACTAGAAGTGACCTACTCTGAGCCTGGCCTGAAAGGTGACACAGCCAACTCTCCAAAAAAAGCCATTGAGGTTGAAACAGGCGCCCGTATCATGGTCCCGCTTTTCATTGAAGAGGGTCAGAAGATCAAAGTCGATACCCGCACTTACGATTACGTAGAAAGAGTAAAATCATAATTTTGTTTGCTGTAAGAGGTAAATGCCGGAAATCAAGCACTTATTAAGTTGACCTTGATCGCTCATTCTCAACAGTTTAAATTTGACTAAATGGAAACCAGAGAAATCCAAAAATTGATTGACTTCATTGCCCAATCCGGCCTTGATGAAGTGAATATTGAAACCGCAGATCTGAAAATCAAAGTAAAACGTTACGGTTCGGCTCCCGCAACGGTGAGCTCGACTCCGGCAGCAAGTACTGCGCCATTGTTCGCACCTCCTGTTCCCACTACCGCTGTCACTCAGGCTGCTTCTACGGGGCCTGCTGCCACCAGCGATTCGGCAACTCAGAATCTGGTTACCATTAAATCACCGATGATCGGTACATTCTATCGTGCTTCAAATCCTGAAACACCTGCATTTGCCAGCGTAGGGGACGAAATCAAGCCGGGTAAGATTGTTTGCGTGATCGAGGCGATGAAACTATTCAATGAGATTGAATCCGAGATTTCGGGTAAAATTGTAAAAGTACTGGTAGAAAATGCCACGCCGGTAGAATTTGATCAGCCATTATTTCTTGTGGAGCCCATCTGAAGCAGAGGATGATCTGCAAAACCTAATTGATTTTTATGTTTAAAAAGATACTCATTGCTAATCGGGGAGAAATCGCCTTACGGGTTATCCGTACCTGCCGGGAAATGGGGATAAAAACCGTTGCAGTATATTCTACTGCTGATCGGGACAGCCTTCATGTACGTTTCGCGGACGAGGCAGTGTGCATTGGCCCGCCTCCCAGCCGGCAATCCTATTTAAGTATTCAAAACATTATATCAGCAGCAGAAGTTACCGGGGCAGATGCGATCCACCCGGGTTATGGCTTCTTGTCGGAAAATGCTGAATTCTCTCAAATTTGTGCGGATTACGGGATCAAATTCATTGGAGCCACTGCTGCTCAGATCAATGGAATGGGCGATAAAGCCACCGCAAAAGCTACGATGATAACGGCCGGCGTGCCCGTCGTTCCGGGATCGGAAGGCTTGCTCGATTCGGTTGAACACGGAAAAAGACTGGCAGAAGGCATTGGTTATCCGGTGATCGTAAAAGCAACTGCCGGAGGTGGTGGTCGTGGAATGCGAATCATCAACAAGCCTGATGAATTTGAGAAAGCTTGGAATGACGCCCGCACAGAATCAGCCGCTGCATTTGGCAACGACGGTTTATACCTCGAAAAATTTGTCGAAGAACCTCGTCACATTGAAATCCAGATCATCGGGGATCAGTTTGGTAAAGTTTGTCACTTGTCCGAGCGCGATTGTTCCATTCAGCGTCGTCACCAGAAACTGGTTGAAGAAACACCTTCTCCAATCATTACGCCTGAGCTGCGCGAACAAATGGGGGCTGCGGCGATCAAAGGTGCGCAGGCAATCGGTTACGAAGGAGCTGGCACTATTGAATTTCTAGTTGATAAACATGGGGACTTCTACTTTATGGAAATGAATACCCGTATTCAGGTAGAGCACCCTATCACTGAGGAAGTTACAGATTTTGATTTAATAAAAGAGCAGATAAAAGTAGCTGCGGGCGAGCCTATTTCCGGTCAGAATTATACGCCCAAACTGTTCGCGATGGAATGCCGGATCAATGCAGAAGATCCTGCCAATAATTTCAGACCGGCGCCGGGAAAAATTACGAATCTGCATTTCCCAGGTGGTCATGGTGTTCGGATCGACAGCCATGTTTACAGTGGCTACACCATCCCGCCGAATTACGATTCCATGATTGCGAAGCTTATTGTGAGCGGCCAGTCAAGAGAAGAAGTGATCACCCGTATGAAGCGCGCCTTGCAGGAATTTGTGATTGAGGGTATCAAAACCACCATTCCATTCCATATCAAGTTAATGGACGATCCAGGTTTCAAATCAGGGAACTTCACGACTAAATATCTGGAAACGTTCGATTTTTCGACGCTTTAAGATAAAAATTATAAAAGTAAAAAGTCCGGTAAACCTGTCGTTTATCGGACTTTTACGTGTTATACATCTTGCAAAATTCGCTTGGTGCTTTCCTTACTGCGCTCGCCGGAGTTCTCGTGCAAAAGCTGATATTCCCTGTTAAATGCCTCCTGCCTCATTTTGAAACGCTCGGCAAGTTTGCGGATTACTTCTTTTGACATCCCTTTTTTATAATGCAAGATGTCAGATACATAGCCTTTGCTTACATTCAAAATTGCAGCTAGATCACGTGCTTTCAGCTGATGATCAGACATTAATGAGTGGAGCAGTTCAACCGGATCGTAATTTGATTTAGTCTCCCTCTCCGCATCGTAAGTTTCTATCAGAAGAGTTAGAAGCTCAGCCTCATCGACAAATTTGTCGGCTTCCAAAGAATCATCCAGCTTTTCTAGCTCCCGGCAGTATTCATAGTACTGTTCCTTCGTTTTTATCACTTTATACTTAAGGACCTCCATGCTAAAATTGATTAACTGTGTATTGATGGCCACGCCTACACAAATATGTATAATCAGCATGTGTTCCAATCCAACAAACATATATGCGGACAGAGGCCTCGCCGAAAACGTACTTACATATTATGCGGTAATTGTTCCCCCCTACATCAAAAACAACTCGTCTCGAAGCATTACCTAGGAAATCTGCCGTTGAAAAACTTTCCTGAATATCTCCCGGAAACCGCCAATCCGCATGCTTTACCCTTTGCAGCCAATCTTCAAATGACGTTTTACTTCTCGCATGATTTCTTACAAATTCTTCAATACTCTGTTTTTTTATTAAATGTACTCTCATGAACAAGTGTGTAAATATAAAAAAAGTTCTCGTAAAGAGAACTTTTGAAAAGCCTTAGTTAGAAACCGGTCAAACCGCCCCAGGCATCGAATATGGCGATCTATACTTTCTGGTCAGCATTTTATTAGCTTCATCATCTGCAATGAACTTTTCAGTTTTAGGGTCAAACGTCAATGCGCGCCCGGTGCGATATGCGATGTTTCCTAGATGCGCCAGGCCCGACGATAAATGTGCGGTTTCAACCGGGCCGTTTAGCAACTTGGCATCCTTAGCTACTACTGCGTCTATGAAGTTTTTGAAATGGTCTCCACCGGCTTTACGCGTTGGTCCCGGCTTCTTTTCCTTTCCCAGAAACGTTTCGTAAAAGTCATAGCCTTTCACAACCATATACCCTTCTGAACCATAGAAAATGTTCCCGATTCCCGTTCCACCTTCATCGTTTGTCATCCATGGACGCACTTCGAATTCGATGATCTTTTTTTCTTTGGGATAAACAAAAGAAGAACTCAATACCTCAGGCGTTTCCTTCGCATCATTCCACAGAAATTTACCTCCGGAAGAGGTAATCTTTTCCGGGAAACTATCAACCCCCAAACCCCACATACACATATCCGTCTCGTGAATTCCCTGATTACCGATATCGCCGTTCCCATAGTTCCAGTGCCAGTGCCAGTCGTAATGCACATAGTTTTTAGAAAATGGCTTCATTTCGGCCGGGCCGGTCCATAAATCGTAATTCAAACCTGCCGGAACTGCCTCCGTTCCTCTGTCACCAATATCGGGGCGCCATTTATAAACGAGACCTCTCGCCATATACACATTCCCTATCAAACCGTCGCGCAGATGCTTCACTGCTTCCTGCAATGCTTCCGAGCTGCGCAACTGCACGCCATGCTGCACGATTCGTTTGTATTTGTGAGCAGCCTCGATCATTTTGCGACCTTCATGCAGATTATGTGAGCCTGGTTTTTCAACGTAAACATCTTTTCCCGCCTGACAAGCCCAAATCGTTGCCAATGCATGCCAGTGATTGGGAGTTGCGATACTGACTACATCAATCGATTTGTCCTCATATACCTTTCGAAGATCATTTTCAGTCTTGACTTTTTTGCCTGTTTTGGTTTCAAACTCCTTTGCTCTCGTCTGAAGAATGTTATTATCAGGATCGCATAATGTAGCTACCTCCACATTGCTCAGTTTGCTGAACCCCGCAATGTGCGACTGGCCCCGCCCATTTACACCAAGAACGGCCACCCGTACACGATCATTCGCGCCAAATGCATTCGCAGGAATAATGTAGGGGATTGAGAGCGTTACCGCTGCTGCCGTTGAATTTTTAATAAAATCTCTCCTTGAAACTTCGTTCGGCTTTTCCATATGACAGAATTTAAGATCCGGTTAAGGTTAACAGCTTTACTATTATTTTAAAATTTCGTACTATTTAAAAATCAGAGAATCTGCACAATGCCGTAGCCGCTTACTGTTAAAATCGATACGACACTTATCCAGAAAAACAGATCATATGCCATTGATGGCTTTAATGAAGCAGGCAATTCACGATAGCGGAAAACCAGTGACACATATACAATCAACAATAGCAAAATAGACGTCGCAATTCCGCCGAGAATAACCATCATCACGGGAGACTGTAAAAACAAAAACAAGATGCACCAGATTGCAGGCAAAACCCATGATAGTATGCCGATGCTTTTACGTTGCTCTGCCTCAGTATTGAATTTCATCCATCCCAATTGTCCGAAGGCATCCCCCCACACTCTTGCCCAGCTTGCAGCAGCCGTAAATAAGGTGGAATACAAAACGAAAAATGCCCCGACCAGAAACAGGTTTTTAGCCCAAGGGCCCAGCGTTTCAGTGAATATTCTTGACAACACTTCTACCATTTCATATCCCTCGGGAACGCTGCCTGCACTGTGCAGAACCGCCGCCCCAAGTAAGTAAAATGCAGCCGTCACGATCGTATAAACCACCATCGACAGAACGGCATCCAGGTACATGACCCGAAACCATCCTTTGGCCCTGACCGCCCATTCTTCGCTTCCATCGTTTGGCCCCGTGTATGCGGCATAACCCTTTTCGATGCACCAGTAATTGTAGTACATGATTTCATCGCCACCCACGCCGGTAATACCAAATGCCCCGAAAGCCATCGCAACCATGCCAACCGGAAGTGAAAACTGCAGTCCCGTCTTTATTTGCTCCCAATGAATGGCATATTTTGTTCCTTGCAGCAGAAAAAGTGATAATAAAATCACAACTGTAAACAGGAGGATCATCACCAGAGAGCCTTTTTCGATCGGTCCGTAGTTTCCTCTGTAAACCCAAAACGAAGTAACAAGTACCGAGATAATTGCCCAGACATTTACTGAAATTCCAGGCCAGGCCATATTGAGTACAATGGCGACACCTCCGACAATTCCTCCTACCTGCAACAATTTCAAACCCTGCAGTGAAAGCCAAAGCCAAATGCTCCAATGCGATTTTCCAAACCTCAATCCGGGCAGGTTATTGAAATTATGCATGATAAAAGTGCCGGTGTAAATCGCATTTTTACCAAATTCCAGTTGGAGAGCCACCTTCACCAGGCAACTGAGAATGATAATCCAGAACATGACGAAACCAGCTTTCGCGCCTAATGCGGTGGTCGCGATCAACTCGCCGGAACCGACAATTGCTGCCGAAAGGATGAATCCGGGGCCGAGGTAACGTATTCTGCCTAAAAAGGTTGTGGGAGGGGTTAGGATTTTGGTCATTAATTTTGTTTAATGCCAAAAGTCAATTTTAGAGGGGGACTACTCGGTTTTTAAAGCCACGGATACACGAATGTGACACTAATACATTCGTGTGTCATTCGTGCATTCGTGGCATTAAAAGACTAAAGATTACCAACCGCCTGATGGATCTGTGTAACAGTATCCGCGTAATTATCTTCGCTCGGCAGACCAAAAAGCGCCTTCTCCTTGATCATGACCGCCACATTTTCGGGAACCAGTTTTTCCCAGCCCGGCTCACCCCTTTTAATTTTTTCGAGAACACTATCAGTGGTAATATGCATGTGTTCTTTATTATAATTCCGGATATCCTCTATTTTATCATTAATGATCAAATATTGAAAAAGTGGTCTCAGATGATCAGGAACCACGAAATTCTCACAACTGTAAACAGAACCGTCGGGCTGTAAAGTGGGGTAAATGAACAGCTTTACTTTCCGGCTGAAAAGTGTTGCAAAAGATTCCAGAATACCTCCCTGCAGAAACTCATAATGCTTTTCTTCAAAAATATCCTGCAAACTCGGACTACCCAGCAGCAGCCCCGCTTTCAATTTGGTAAGCCGGGAAAGATAGGCGACCAGACGATAATATTCATGGTGGTTGGAAATCATTACCATGTGGCCGAGAGAACAAAGAATGTCTACACGGTCCAGAAAGTCCTTTTCGTCAATATCCCGGTCGCCGCCTTTGAGGTTATGCAGGGTAAGTTCGGAGATCAAAACTACTTTCGACTCGTCCACATCCGGCTCAGCCAGAAACTGCTTTTGCCCATTGCTGATCAGGTCGATATGGACGTTCGTGATCGGCCTCAACCGGCCGCGCATCATCAGGATGTGTTTTTTATATAAAGCCTCCGAAGGTTGCAAAACACCACCATCGCTGCCAAAAAGTGCGGCGTCCGTAAACCCGTTTTTAACCAGTCTGAGGCTCATTAACCGGTTATCCACCTTCGCGAAATCCGGCCCGCTGAAACGCACCATATCAATTTCGATCCGATCACTGGTCAGATCGTCCATTAAAGACAAAAGCAGTATTTCGGGCGATTTATAGTAAAAAAAACAGCCGTACATCAGGTTTACGCCGATAATACCGAGCGCCTGCTGCTGCAGAATGTTCTCATCATCACGCATCCGGATATGTATGACCACATAATTGGTAGGCCCCATTGGCGTAAGCTGAAATTGCAGACCCACCCAGCCGTGTGATTCATTGGTTTTTTGAAAATTAAGAGCAACTACGGTATTGGCAAATGCAAAAAACTGGCTGTCCTCGCCCCGTTTCTCCGAAAGCCTTTTTTCTACCAGATTATATTCCCGGTTCAACATCTTCATCAGCCGGGATTCCACCACATATCGTCCTCCTTCTTCCGTTCCGTAAATTGCGTCGCTGAAAGTCATGTCGTAGGCGGACATGGTTTTGGCTACCGTCCCGGAAGCCCCGCCAGCCTTAAAAAAATATGCAGCAGTCTCCTGACCAGCCCCGATTTCAGCGAAAGAACCATATATTCTGCGATCAAGGTTGATCCTTAATGCTTTTTGTTTGGTACCAAGGTTCTTTTCGTACATAACTTGAATAGGTAAGATAAAAAACGTTACTTGTAAATATAAGAAAAATGCATTACCATATTAACGTATTTAACCGCATTCTAGTTACAGAATGGAAAAGTTCTAAATCATGTTTCCCGAAAATGTTTATCTGTTTACTTACGGCACCTTGAAGAAAGGATTTAAAAATCCATTCGCCGAAACGCTTCGTTTCGCTTCGGTTTTTGAGGGCGAAGGTTATTTCAATGGGCGTCTGTACCTGATTTCTTGGTACCCGGGTGCCGTATATGATGAAATGGAAACGGCAAAAGTGCATGGAGAAGCTTACCGGCTCACCGACACTGAAATACTTTGGGAGCTCGACGAATATGAGGAGGTTCTTGGGGATGAAGCATCCAGCCTGTATCTGAGAAAGGTTGTTACTGTGACCCTGCAAAACGGATCAGAAGTTCCATGCTGGACCTATTTGTATAACCAATCTGTCGACGGATTACCACTTATTTCAGACGGCCGTTTTACGGTTTAAGCGCGAAGACTTTCACCGATTATGCGCAGACCGTCCAAGGTCAATTTCCGGTCAATTTCTACAAATTCGTCACGCAATGTGTCGATGATCGAGGATAGCCCGCCCGTTGCCACGGCAATGCATTCGCCTCCCAATTCGGCCCGAATGCGACTGATCAAAGATTTCACCAAACCTTCATAGCCTAACAAAATACCCGCCTGAATTGCTTCTGTAGTATTTCTGCCGATTGCAGTGGCAGGTAATTGCAACGGTACCTCGGGCAACTGCGCAGTGTTGGCAAATAATGCTTTTACGGCGGTCAACAATCCAGGCAGAATGGCGACGCCCAGGATCTTGCTATCTTTCGATACCGTGGTGAAAGTGAGCGCGGTACCGAAATCCACAACGACACAATTTTGTTTATACCGCGTAGAAACGGCGACCGCATTGGCGATCAGATCGGCGCCTATTTCGTGCGGATGATCGATGGCAATGCTCAATGCGGGATAAATTTCCGGACCGACAACAATGACATCATCCCCGAATAAAGACCGGAGCATTTTCTGGATAATGGGTGTCATTGCCGGTACAACACTGCTTAAAACAACGGTTTCTACATCGCCAAACCAAAGTCCGGCTTCCAGGAAGTGCAGCCTGAGCCTTGACTCATAATGTGATTCATTTTCTTGCACCAGTGACCGCATCCGCCAGATATGTTCCCAATTACCAGATTGGTAGAGTCCAAAAACGGTGTCGGTATTGCCGACGTCTACGGCTAAAAGCATAAAATTGAATTTACATCCACGGGCAAATTAAAGGCATTATTCAAATAAAACTTCATCTTGCCCATGATTTGCACCCGTTTCTTTTTGAGAATATCTATTTTTAACAAAAAAATAAACCAGTCTGTACCGCAGACATTTCAGATACCTTTCGCAAGATTTACCGGGAACCTCACTATGTTTTTTAACAAACTGGAAAGACTCATTTTAACGGGCTTTCTACTTATATTTCCGCATTTGTCAGCTCATTCTCAGGCTATTCCTGAATGGCAGGATCCGCAGGTCATCAGCATCAATACCGAACGTCCACGCGCCGATTTTACACCCTACCCTACTGAAAAAAGTGCATTGCTCAGAGAAGTGAAAACGCCGTTTGTGCAATCGCTGAATGGGAATTGGAAGTTTAAATGGGCTCCTCATCCGTCCAAAGCACAAGTCAATTTTTTCGATCCAAAAACACCCGACGCGAACTGGGAGACGATACCAGTCCCATCCAACTGGCAGGTGTTCGGAGCGCGGGAGGGTCGCAGTTATGACAAACCGATTTTCTCCAACATCAGGCATCCATTTAAGGCAACGCCCCCGCGGATCACGGCCGACACGAATGCGGTTGGCATGTACCGGACCACATTCACGGTTACCGACAATGTAAAAGATAAGCAGCTATTCCTGCATTTCGGCGGCGTTCAGTCTGCCTGTTATGTGTGGCTGAATGGCGTTGCGCTGGGGTACCATGAAGACGGGATGACGCCTTTTGAATTTGATATTACAGAAGATGTAAAACAAGGTATTAATTCGCTGGCAGTGGAGGTAATCAACTGGTCTGATGGAAGTTACCTGGAAGATCAGGATTACTGGAGGCTGTCCGGGATTTTCAGGGATGTGAACCTGCTTCTATTGCCGAAAGCTATGCTGGCCGATTTTTCCGTGCGGACCATTCTTGACGCCAATCATGAAAATGCTACGTTGAAACTGAGTGCGTTTGTAAAAAATTATGGCCCGCAACCCATTCATGCACATCAGGTACTTTGTACCTTATACGATCATGCTAAAAATGTAGTGGTAACCCCTGCAAGTCAGATGGTTGGAACGCTGGAACCGGGTAAGGAAGGGGCTGTGAGACTGGACGTTGCTATTCCGAATCCAACCAAATGGAGTGCTGAAAATCCCTATTTATATACTCTGAGCGTCCAGCTGATGAATTCGGATGGAAAAGTGCTGGAAGCAACAAGCCAGCGTGTAGGTTTCAGAGAGGTGAAGATCAAAGGCGGTCAACTGCTGGTGAATGGAAAAGCGATTACATTAAAAGGTGTAAACCGCCACGAATTCGTTCCTGAAACGGGCAGGGTTATGAGCCGGGAAACCATGGTCCGCGACATTACCTTAATGAAGCAATACAACATCAACGCAGTCCGCACATCGCATTACCCTAACGTATCGGAATGGTACGACCTGTGTGATGAATATGGCTTGTATGTCATGGATGAGGCGAATATTGAGAGTCATGAGTTATGGAGTAAAAATGTGATCCTGGCTGACCAGCCTCAATGGAGGTCTGCATTCCTGGCACGCGGCAATGCCATGATCGAGCGGGATAAAAATCATCCGTCTGTCATTATCTGGTCGCTCGGAAATGAATCAGGAATGGGGCAGAATTTCACTGCGATGGCCGATTTCATCCGCCTTGCCGATCCGACACGCCCGATCCATTACGAAGGCAGAAAAGATTACAAACCGACTACGCTGAGCAACTTTGACATCATTTCAGTCATGTACCCATCCGTTCAGGATATGATTGAATTGGTAAAAAAAGACAAAACGCGCCCATTGATCGTTTGCGAGTATGCACACGGAATGGGTAACAGCATTGGTAACCTGAAAGATTACTGGAACGTGATCGAGAAAAACCCAACCATGCAGGGAGGTTTTATCTGGGATTGGGTGGATCAGGGACTTAAACTAAAAAACACCGATGGAACAACCTATTGGGATTATTTCAACTACATCGACGGTGCCAATGCGGGCGATGGACTGGTAAATCCGGATCGGACGCCACAGCCCGAGCTGAACGAGGTGAAAAAGGTTTATCAGTCTGTCAAATTCGAAATGCCGGACACGTTACGCGTCGGCGAAAAGCAGATTACCCTCCATAACGCATTTGATTTCCAAACTCTGAGCGGCTATGAGTTAGTATGGAATCTGCAGGAAAACGGAAAGGTAATTGGAAAAGGGGGTACGATTGGAAATCTCAACGCTCAGCCGGGCCAAAAAAACCAGGTTACCATTCCTTACGAACTTCCAGCCACAGCGAAACCGCTGACAGAATATTTTTTAAATCTGAGCGTGAGATTAAAAAATGCAACAAACTGGGCATCAAAAGGTCACGAGATTGCCTGGCATCAGGTACCTGTTTTAAAACAAACTCCTCAGGCTCCATTGGTGAGTATGTACAGTGAAAGGCCACTTCGCGTTGCGCAAATCAGCTCAGGACGCGTTTCCATTAGCGGGCAGGATTTTTCGGTAGTATTTGATAAAACCGCCGGCCGGATGATTTCTTTTAAAAACAAAAAAGAAGAAATGCTGGAAACAGGTCCGTTCCCAAATTTTTGGCGCGTACCAACGGATAACGATGAAGGTGGTGGTGCTAACAGTTATGCCTCCAAATGGCGTGGCGTAAATCTGGATACCCTTGAACTGGCGTCCTCAGAAATGAAAACCCAGCGTCTGACTTCGCAAGTTTACAGGGTTACATTAAATAATACGCTGAAATCCGGCAAAGGTGAAGTGGTGGTGAATGCCGAATATCTGGTATATGCTTCGGGTGATGTTCTGGTACGTTGTACCTATACCCCAACCGGCGAATGGCCGGTGCTCGCCAAGGTAGGAATGCAGTTTCGGATGCCGGTTAGTTTCAATAAAACGCAATGGTACGGAAATGGCCCGCACGAAACTTACCCCGACCGGAAAACCAGTCGAAAAGTCGGAATTTACGGCGGAACTGTTGCAGACCAGCACTTTCCGTACATTTCCCCGCAAGAGAATGGTAACAAAACGGATGTCCGCTGGGCCAGCATAACCAATGCAGAGGGGATCGGATTGCTCGCAGTGAGTGACTCGGTGTTCAACTACAACGTACATGACTATACGGACAAAAGCTTACTAGCCGCAAAAAAGCGGGCGGCAACATTGGTAAGAGGCTCCTCGACGACCGTCAACATCGACCTGGCCCAAATGGGACTCGGGGGCGACGACAGCTGGTCGCCGAGGGTTCATACCGAATACCTGCTTCCAGCCAAAGTGTATTCGTATAGTTTCAGGTTGAAAGCCATTGATAATACTTCTAACATCGAACAGATTGCCGGTAGCCAGCTTCCGTATGCCCGCAAGTCCGGGAATGCTGAGTCCAGTACTTCTAGCGATGAAAATGCAGTTACATCTGAGGACGATGCTGAAGCTGAACTGGAAGAACCTGCTCCTAAACCGGTTGTGAGAAAAGCGCCGGTACGGAAAAAGCCCGTACGGAGGAGAAGCTCCTCCCGGAGAAGGCGGCGGTAAGTCTTTCTTCCTACTACTTCGCCACCAGCGTATAATTCGCTTTTACGCTGATTACCTGGGCTATTTTTACAAAAACTACCTGCGGAACTTCGATTTTGTGATCGGTTAATGGTACCTCGAATGCAGAAGAAATGGAGATCTTCCCGCCTTCTATCCTCATCTTTCCGGGAATGGTCCGCACTTTTGTAACACCATGCACTGTGAATTTGCCGGTGGCCGAAACATCATATTCCCCATCTTTCGCATAATCCGGCGCTTTATCCACTTTTCCACTGAATGTGGCCGTCGGGTATTTGGCCGACTCGATGTAGTTTTCATTAAAATGCTCCTGCATTAACTTATTCGGAAAATTAAATTCCCTCATATTCATACGGATAGCAATTTCTCCTGTGGCCGTATTCAGAATTGCCTGGGACTTCTTATTCTCGGCAAATACATTTTCCAATGGCGTTACCGAAGAAAAAGTAGTGACTCCGGACGAAGTAGAAAACATTCCCTGCGCCGAGAGCGGTACCGAATGCAAAGTCATCCCCAGCAAGGTTACGAGAACCATGCGAATAAAAAGCGCTTTCATAATCGTGTTGATTTAGTTTGCTGGCTGTCTTTTATTCTTTTTATCAAAACTGAAAGTCCTGGACAGATTGAACCCGTAATGAATATCACCTTTGCCCCAGGTTCCGGCTGTTTCTCCGATAAATTGCTTTTCGATCATGCCTAACGAATTTGTAAAGTGGAGCTGGAAAACGTGTCCGCCCGTTTCAATGTCGACTCCAAAAGACATAGAATCATAGTACCGAGCAGTGACAGTATTTTTTTCGCGGGCTGTGTAAAAGTACTCTCCATTCAGTGAAACGCGTTTCGATAGCTTAAACCGTCCGCCAATCCCAACCGCCAGAAGTGTATTCTCGTCGCCCAGCACATCCGGATGATTTCGATGCAGGAATGTCGGCGAAAGTTGCAACGATAATCGTTCCCCAAACTTTCTGGCGATGAGCACCTGCGCCGTATACGTGAGCTTATCCTGAAATTCGAGCTCTTTGTTCACCGTTGCAATGGCCATGCTGCCGAAAAGCGTCACCGATACAGGTACGGACCGAGCACCGGTACTTTGTTTTAACACTTTATATTTTCCCAAAAAATCATAGGCTTTTTGAGAGGTACTTCTGCCGACGCCAATCATGAAATTGTCGGTCAACCCATATTCAAAACCCATGCGCATAGTCGCCTGGTCCAATCCGAAAAAGTTATATGCGCCGGAATTCAGTCTTCCGAAACGGTGCGAGATCCGGAAATCCATGTGCTTTTTCTTCATGGTTTCGACGGAATGCCCATTCACCACACGGGTTGATTTGAATGTGGCATCAACCGGGATTTTCTGTGCGCTATCTTGTTTCGACAGTTGATTTAACAGATCATCCTGAGCGTAGGCCACAGCGGATGAGCACATTAACAATAATGCGAGGCGGAGCATTTTCATAATGAGTTTGGTTAGGCTGTAATTGTAAGCGTATTTCCGTCCGCAGAGAGTGCGGTTTTGTAAACTTTCAGCGCGGTAGTTGCCGGTCCGTTTTTCACGGCACCGGTTGTTGAAAATTGTGATCCGTGATTGGTACACAAAAAGTCATTTTCACCCGCACGGAAACCGATTGTAAAACCTTCATGCGTACACGTTTTTGAAAGTGCGACATAGGACCCCGCTGTCGTGTGAGCTACAATGGTATCACCAATGACCCTGAAACCTCCACTCGCTTTAATGTCGGTGGCCTTGGTCAGATCGATGGAAAAGTTTACCGAGCCGGTCGTTGTTCCCGTAATGCCCGTACTTGTACCACCGCCGGGAGTCGGTTCCGGGTCATCACTACCCGACCCGCAGGATGACAGGGTGGTGCCCATGCAGTAAAAAGCCATTAAAGTGGAAGTACTGAGTCCAAGACTTCTTAGGAATTCGCCTCTTTTCATTCCCTCTTTTTGAGTAGTATCCATAGTGAATAAGTAATTAATAATAAATTAATTAGTAGATATTAAGCAGTACTGGTAATTCGTGTTCTTAACGGAATGCAGGTGTGTAGCGGAGGGATAGCCACATACCTGTGGTGAACAGGTTGACTTTGCCGTATCCTACCCTTTTCAACGGCACTCTTAAATAAGGTTCGGCAAGTAGGGAGAGTTTTTGAGAAATCTTGTATTCATAACCCGCGGAGACATTCAGATGGCTGAACCAGTACCATCCTGTCTTTCCATTCCAGCTTCGCATTTTAATCTTCGGATCCATTTCATTCTCGAAGCTGTATTTATATTTTTCCTTGTTCATGTGATAGGAAGAAAAACCACCACCAGCAAATATGGACGATCTTGCTATTTGTAAAACATCATATCGCAGATTCAGAGGTATTTCCAGGACTTTGCAAAAGCCATCCACACTCTTTACATCAGGTCCATAATAATGGGGATCTTGCATCAAAGGCAACTTGTAACTTTTTCCATCTCCGTAATACCCTTTTGAACTCCATACTGCTCCGGTTTGTACGAACAGTCTAGGCACTATCGAATATTCGACAAGTAGTGATACCGCTGTTCCAGGCTTCGTAAAGTCCTTCATACCAACTGTACTTAGGTCAGGAGAATAGCCAAACCGTACAGCCCATTTCGCATTAGATATCTCAATGCTTTCTTTCGATTTCTCCTGATTAGCATCAGGCTCTGCTTCTGTTACAGCAATTACTGGGTAGTCAATCCGATTTGCCCAGTTTATTTGTTTGTTACCTAAATTGGACACCGTAATCTGCATTCTATCCAACTGGTCATCGGCTGATATAACCTCATTTTGCTGGACATTAACAGGCGACATATTGGTCGCATCTGCATTACCTCCCATTTCAGTCCGATTGGGTGTGACCCCATTGGAACCAATTGCCTGCCTTGCCCCAAGTTCGGAGGCACTGGTTCCGTTAGGATCATTTTTATGCACTTTTTCGTCGGCATTTAATGAAAGAGCCCCGTCGCCTCCTTCCCTTTTTGAGCGGTTAGGCTCTAAGTACACTCCGCCTGCCTTAGATAGGCTCCGGGGCAATGTTTTACTGCTTTTTGAAGAAACAGCCTTCAAATCTGATTTTAAGGAGGATTCCGGAGTACGGGTATCCTTTTCTGATCTTGGTGAAATGCTCGGTTCAGTATTTTCTTTCTCCTGCGCTGCGTTCGTTAAAGCTTCTTTATCTATTTTCTCGATGATTTTCGCATTGGTTTGTTCTTGTGCAGCCGATTTATTTTCAGTAACCTTTGATCCCGGAACAAGCTGAATTTGCTCATTTACCTGGTTTTTTTCTTCATTACCAAACAAATAATAAGACGCAATTCCTCCGGGGATCATCAATAACAACAACCCCAGCGGCCACCATTTCCTGAACCAGGCAGCCGGAGTTTTCCCATCCGTCTCATCAAGTCGTTTTTTCAGGCTATTCCAATCTTCCGGATCAAATTGCGGATCAAGCTCTTCTGATGACTTTCTGAAGAGCTTATCCAGTTCGTCATCTGGTAACTCTATCATAATTGTCAATACTGATTTTGGATAACATTTCTCTTAATTTTTCTCTTGCACGCGACAAATTCGACTTTGACGCCCCAACCGAAATATTCAGCTGATCTGCAATTTCTTCGTGTGTGTAGCCGTCAATCACTGATAAACTAAAAACAATCCGGTAGGAGGGTGTAAGTTTTTGGATCAGGCCAACCAGCTCCTCATGAGCGATTTTACTGATCACCGTCTCATCAACAGACACTTGCTCCGCCATCTCCACGTCGTCGAACACATCCCTGCGGACCTCCTGTCTGTAATGATCCAGTGCTGTATTAATCATGATCCTACTCAACCAGGTTTTAAATGAACGGTCTGAATCAAAACTGTCAAGTTTTGTAAAAACCTTCAGAAATCCATCGTTGAGTATTTCCTTAGCCTCCTCCCGGCTACGTGTATAGCGTAAACAAATGCTCATGGCATAGCCGTAAAACTGTTTGTACAACAGCTCCTGACTGCGGCGGTTTTTTCTTAAACAGCCGTCGAGTAGTTCATGAAGAACGGCGGAGTTATACTCGGGCATGCTATTCGCTTTTTTACACCATTACGTTCATTTCAAAACAACGGTTGCTTGGTATGGTCAAGATTTTCGTTAATTTTTATAACTATTTGAAAATGTTAAGGTTAAAACGCAAAAATCGGTTTAATCTCCTGTTAACCGCATCCTTGATTTAATTGACTATTTTTGCAGGCTGATCCAATCAGTTATTTTAAAACAGCCGGAAGATGGGCTGAGTAATGCACAATATGAATTGTAATGGCTGCTATCGACACTAAAGAAGACCCTCAATCACCGTTTGCAATAAAAAAAATCAGTTGGCAGGGTCTTAAAACCACAAAGGAACTTTTAAAATACCTCCGGCCATACCGCTGGACATTCTTTGTCGGAATGATCTTCCTGGTACTCTCAACCGGTACTTCACTCGCATTCCCCAAGCTCGTCGGAAACATCATCAAAGTTATTGAGGGAAAGTCAAAATACACGATCAACGAGATTACCGGATTTCTTTTTATCGTTCTGATCTGCCAGGCCGTCTTTTCTTATTTCAGGGTATTTCTCTTTACAAAAGTGAGTGAAATGGCCATGAGCAATATCCGGTCTGACGTTTTCAGCAAGATCATTACATTACCGATCTCGTTCCTGGAACAACGTCGCGTTGGTGAGCTAACGAGCCGCATCACTTCCGATGTATCCCAATTACAGGGACTTATGTCATTTACACTGGCCGAGGTTTTCCGTCAGGTGGCCACACTCATTGTCGGTATCAGTATTCTTTTTTACACCTCCTGGAAACTGACCTTATTCATGCTGGCGACTTTTCCGATGCTGGTCGTCGCCTCGGTTTTTTTCGGGCGTCATATGCGCCGGCTATCCAAAAAGGCGCAGGACGAGCTGGCAGCGGCGAATGTAGTGGTTGAAGAAACACTCCAGTCTGTCAATGTCGTAAAAGCATTTACCAACGAACCGCTTGAAGTGGATCGCTATAACACAATCCTTGGCCGCGTGGTCGACCTTTCACTTTACGCTGCCAAGTTTCGGGGCGGGTTTGTGTCATTCATTATTTTTGCCATGTTTGGCGGCATTGTTGGCGTGGTATGGTATGGCGCCGGGCTGGTGCAGGCGGGCGATTTCGGACTTTCCGAGCTTTTTACATTTATCCTTTATACTACATTTATTGGTGCGTCGATCAGCGGAATGGGTGACCTATATGCCCAAATCAACAAAACGATCGGCGCTTCCGAACGCATTTTCGAGATTTTACGGGAAACACCGGAGATCTCCCTCGAAGTTGCCAAAAACGCGACGGCGGGCGGCGTCACCGGCGACGTGGTGTACGACGATGTGCATTTCTCTTACCCATCCCGCTCCGATCTGCCGGTGTTAAAAGGTATTTCTTTCCACATCAAAGCAGGTGAAAAAATCGCATTGGTAGGTTATAGCGGCGCAGGCAAATCCACGATCGTGCAACTATTACTGCGTTTTTACGACCATCAATCGGGTAATATCCTGGTTGACGGAAAGCCATTGAGCAGTTTCGGGATTACGGAGCTTCGGAAAAATATCGCGGTCGTACCTCAGGAAGTGATGCTTTTTGGCGGGACGATCTATGAAAATATCTCGTACGGAAAGCCAAATGCGACCCGTGAAGAAATTTACGATGCCGCCAGACGCGCCCACGCCAGCGAGTTTATCGATACGTTTCCCGAAAAGTTTGAAACCATTGTGGGCGAGCGCGGCATTAAGTTATCCGGTGGTCAACGTCAGCGCATTGCCATTGCGCGGGCCATTTTAAAGGATCCGAAAATTCTGATATTGGACGAAGCTACCAGCTCGCTCGACGCAGAATCGGAAAAACTGGTACAGATCGCACTCGACGAATTAATGCAAAACCGGACCACGATCGTCATCGCGCACCGGCTCGCTACCATCCGCAAAGTGGATATGATTTACGTGATCCGCGAAGGCCGCATTGCCGAATCGGGCTCACATCAGCAATTGACGTTGCTGGACAATGGTTTGTACGCCAATCTTATCAAGTTGCAGTTTGAAACCGCAGAAAGTAATTAATGGAAAACCCCACAGAATTTTCTAAAACTGCCCCGCAACATTTTTTTGAAACCGAATTCGAAAAGGCCCGCCTCGCACAAGCCGCAGCGCAAAAAAGATTTAATGCATTAGCGATTGTAAGGTTATCCGTTTTCGCAGGGATATTAGTCGCTGCCTGGATCTGGAACAGAACCGGTGAATCGCTGCTGGCAATCGTAGTTGTGGCATTGATTGTGGCCTTTTTTATTTTAATGAAAAAACACCAGGCCGTAAAAAGAAAAAGGGATTTTCAGAGAAATATTCAGACCGTCAATGAAGATGAATTGGAAAGATTGGCTTACCGGTTCAAAAGAACGGATACTGGAACTCAGTTCTCAGAAAAAGAACATGCATATGCCACAGATCTGGATATTTTCGGCGGATATTCTTTATATAAGTTATTGAACCGCACGAGAACCGCAGAAGGAAGCCGGCGGCTCGCAAACTGGTTGAAAAATCATGCGGATACCGAAGAAATTGCATTAAGACAGCAAACTTCCATTGAATTCAAAAACCAGCCTCAGTACATTCAGGAATGGGAAGCGACTGCATTGCTTCATGAAAAAGCCGCGCAACAGATCGGTACATTTCGCGCCTGGATTACGGAGAAAATGCCGGATGAACTAGTCAAGTCCCTCCGTTTGCGCTGGGTTCCGTTGTTGACACTGGTCATTGGGATTGCCGCAATTTTAAAATTGATTCCCGTCGGATTGTTTTTACTGGCATTAGCCGCGCATTTTCTTATTCTGAGAAGATACCTTACTAGCATTCAACAGCTTACAAATAAAACGGCGACGCTAGGACGTACGCTTATTGCTTACGCAGACCTTTTAAAAAATGCAGAATCGGCCCCATTCACATCTCCGTGGTGGCTGCGCCGCAAGGAATTTATTACCGGTTCTTCGTCAGCATTACATCAGGCCGGAAGTTTGTTCGAGCGGCTTGATTATCGTAATAATCCATTCTTCTCGCTTTTTGTCGGCCTTCCTACACTTTGGGACTTGCATTGTTTGGCTGCTTTGGAAAGCTGGAAAGAAACCAATCGCTCAAAATTGGCGGACTGGCTCGATGTACTTGCCGACACCGAAGCCATGAACAGTCTGGCCGGATATGCATTCGCCAATCCCGAATGTGTGATACCGGAAGTAAGTCGGCAGGATGATGTTTTTATAAAAGCCAAGGAAATGGGACATCCGCTCATCCCCGGATCGAAAAGGGTTTCAAATAGCTTTGAAATGAATGGGACCGGGCATACAATTCTGATTACGGGCTCGAATATGTCAGGTAAAAGCACGTTTTTGAGAACGATTGGGCTCAATTTTGTTTTAGCTCAAACAGGTGCGGTAGTGAGTGCCGATTCATTTTCATGCGCTCCCGTTCGCATTTTCAGCAGCATGCGTACGCAGGATTCGCTCGAAGAAAGTACTTCTTCCTTTTATGCTGAACTAAAAAGGCTGCGGAAGCTGCTCGAACTGGCCGACGAAAAATCAGGAACACCCGTTTTTTACCTGCTCGACGAAATTCTGAAAGGTACCAACTCCGCAGACCGGCATCGCGGCGCGGAAGCTTTGATCCGGCAATTACATAAGAAAAATGCTTCCGGGCTTGTTTCAACGCATGATCTTGAACTGGGTGAATGGGGCGCTACTGAAAACTACGTGCATAACTTCCATTTTCGTTCCGATGTGGAGAACGGAAAGCTGCATTTTGACTATCGCCTGCACGAAGGAATTTGTACGAGTTTCAATGCGTCGGAACTCATGCGCATGATGGGGATTGATATAGAATTGTAACTTTACTCACTACATTTACGTTTAAATACTTATAATTACACCAGCCTGAAATCCGAGTAATTGATTTAATAAATAACATAATAACGACTAAGAAACCTGAATGGAAGTATTAATAATGGCGGGACAGCTCATACTGGGCTTGTCGATTTTGGTAGGACTGCACGAGTGGGGACATATGTTTGCCGCGAAAATGTTTGGAATGCGGGTTGAGAAATATTTTATTGGCTTTCCGCCCAAGATTTTCAGTATTACAAAAGGAGAAACAGAATATGGCATCGGCGCGATCCCGCTTGGTGGATTCGTGAAAATATCGGGGATGATTGACGAGTCGATGGATACCGCGACTATGAACCAGGAACCTCAACCCTGGGAATTTCGCTCCAAACCGGCCTGGCAGCGTCTGATTGTCATGCTTGGCGGAATCATCGTCAATGTAATCGTGGGTATCTTCATTTTTATCGTGATCGCATATCATGAAGGTGACAAATTTCTTTCGATCAACGAGGTCAATAAATACGGTATTTTCGCTGGCGATCTTGGCCAGGAACTGGGTTTAAAAACCGGGGATAAGATTGTGAAGGTCAATGGAAAGTCTGTTGCCAATTTCAGCGACGCGCTCAGTTCGGACGTATTTCTGGGAAGTAACAGTTCGTATACAGTTAATCGCAATGGTCAGGAAATCCAGATCGATATCCCTAATAACTTCATCGAAAAGCTTTCTGCAAGACAAAGTCCGGAAGAAAGAGGCAGATTTATCCGCGCGCAGGAACCGTTCACGATCGGCGAGGTGGCGGCTGATTCTCCCGGCGAAAAAGCAGGGCTTGAAACGGGCGACAAGGTGATCTCCATTGCTGGCAAACCAATCAATTACTTTCACGAACTTCAGAACGAACTGGCAAAGCTGAAAGGGAAAACGACGCCATTGATCGTGCAGCGCGGCACAGAACAAAAAACGCTGAACGTCACAATCTCGGAAGAGGGCACTCTCGGTTTTTACCCACAAAGCCTGCTCAACTACACCTCTGTCGATTATACCCTGGGCCAGGCGATTGTAGTCGGTACCAATGACGCTTTTGCTGTTGTTTTTAATAATATCAAAGGTTTTGGCAAGATCTTCCGCGGCGAAGTTTCGGCTTCCAAAGCATTGAGCGGCCCGATCGGCATTGCCCGGATGTTTGGCGGAGTTTGGGACTGGGGCCGTTTCTGGTACCTTACCGGCTTGCTTTCTATGGTGCTAGCATTCATGAATGCACTTCCAATTCCTGCTCTGGACGGCGGCCACGCAGTAATTCTTTCTTACGAGATCATCTCGGGCCGCAAACCTTCCGATAAGTTTCTTGAAAATGCTCAGAAAGTCGGAATGGTACTTTTGCTCGGCCTGATGGCATTTGCAATCTTCAATGATGTTTGGAAAGCTGTTTTTTAATAAAGGGAGAAGGGAGGAACGGGAAGGAAAGGGAGGAAGGAATTATGGATTTCAATCCTTATTCCCTATCGTCCTTTTCCTCCCCCTTCTCCTTTTCCTCCTATCCTCTACTCCAAAGCACGACTATCACGTTTCGGTCACCCAGATGCAATACAATCCTGCATTGAAATCGTTTGAAATCAGTATCCGGATCTTTACAGACGATTTGGAAAAAGGCCTGTCGTTAAGCAATGATAAACAACGGTTTATACTTAAAACCGGCGACAAAAATGACGCATTTATCGAGAAATATATTCGTAAATCGTTTATACTCACGGATAGCCAGAGGAAACCTGTCACCATCCAGTTTGTAGGAAGAGAACAAGAAGAAGACGCGACCTGGGTTTATCTTGAAATACCGTTCCAGGGCCCATTGGACGGCTGTAAACTTCAGAATGCAACCCTGATGGAAGTGTTCGACGATCAGGTCAATATGACCAACATTAAGTTAGCTTCTGACAAGAAAACGCTTTTGTTTAAAAAAGGCCAATCAACACACATACTTTGAATTTTAGCGGACAAAAAACGCCTGACATCCGGGTCGTGGCATGGCTATTTTGTTTGTAAGATTCCCTTTCTTTTAAGAGTCATTATATATATATTGGGAAAACGATATCTGTCAAATTGACAGAATGCCTATGAAATTTGAACCTTCTGACTTATATAGTCGGCTCCTCATGTCTGATTCAGATATGGATAGCCTAGAAATTGTCCCTCTCGGTGGCCCTGACGGTTCCGATGAGCCTTTTGAGCTTCCAAATGAACTTGCTATACTGCCAATAAGGCAAACAGTGCTCTTCCCCGGAATGGTAATTCCTGTCACCGTAGTGCGTCAGAAAGCCATTCGTTTGGTTAAAAAGATCTATCGTAATTCTGATATCAATCAGCGGATTTTAGGAGCTGTAACTCAGGCTATTCCAAATAAAGAAGATCCCACTGCCGAGGATCTGTATAACGTAGGTACAGTTGCTCAGATCTTAAAAATGATCACTCTTCCCGACGGAAACGTAACGATTATTGTTCAGGGAAGGCAGCGTTTTGAGATCAAAAACATCATTCACGAAGAGCCATATCTTACCGCGGAAGTACGTGCGATCGAGGACTCTTTTTCTGGACCGACCAAAAAGGAATCCAAAGCATTATTACAGTCATTACGCGACGGTGCTCACAAGATCATGCGCCTGAACCCTGAAATTCCTCAGGAAGCACGGATTGCATTAGATAACATTGAAAGTCCGATTTTTCTGATCCATTTCCTTTCTTCCAATATCAATGTGGAAGTGGCGGACAAGCAAAAACTGCTCGAAGAACGGAATGGTCACAAGCAGGCCACGCTTTTGCTTCAGTACATGATGCGGGAGATTGAAATGCTGGAATTGAAACGGGAAATCCAGACGAAAGCCAGCTCGGATATAGATCAGCAGCAACGGGATTATTTTCTTCGCCAGCAGATCAAAGTATTGCACGATGAGCTTGGAATGGATAGTCCGGAACGCGATCTGGATGAGATACGCCTGAAAGCAAGTCAGAAAAAGTGGTCGGATACCATTCGGAACCATTTTGATAAAGAACTGAGCAAACTTCAGCGCATTAACCCCATGGCACCTGAATATCCGGTAACGATGAATTACCTGGAAACGCTGGTCGATTTGCCATGGGCTCAATATACGAAAGACAATTTTGACCTGGTGCGCGCTCAAAAAGTACTCGACGCGGATCATTTTGGACTGGAAAAAGTAAAAGAACGGATCATAGAATACCTGGCTGTTTTGAAGCTGAAAGGCAATCTGAAAGCACCAATCCTTTGTTTATATGGCCCTCCCGGAGTTGGTAAAACTTCCCTTGGAAAATCCATTGCGAAAGCTTTGAACCGGGAATATATTAGAATGGCCCTCGGCGGCGTGCATGATGAAGCCGAAATACGCGGGCATAGAAAGACTTACATTGGCGCGATGCCGGGTAAGATCATTCAGAACATTAAAAAAGCAGGTTCTGCCAATCCGGTTTTTATACTGGATGAGATTGACAAGGTTAGCTCCGATTATCGCGGCGATCCGTCTTCTGCATTGCTGGAAGTACTCGATCCTGAACAAAATTCCTCATTTACAGACAATTACCTGGAAGTTGAATACGATCTTTCCAAAGTTTTGTTTGTAGCTACTGCCAATTCGCTGGATACCATTCACCCTGCATTGCGCGACCGGATGGAAATCATTGAGATGACGGGCTACACGATCGAGGAAAAACTGCAGATAGCAAAACGTTACCTGGTCCCGAAACAACGGAAAGATCATGGTTTGAAATCCAGCGATATTCGCATTGATGATTCTGCACTTGTGCGCATCATTGAGGGATATACACGAGAATCGGGTGTCCGTAACCTGGAACAAAAAGTGGGATCTGTTGTTCGTAAAATTGCCAAATCGGTGGCAATGGAACAGGAATACTCCAAAACAGTCAAACCGGAGCAAGTTGAGAAGTATTTAGGTGCTGAGATTTTTGATAAAGATCTGTATCAGGATAACGATTTCGCTGGCGTAGTTACCGGGTTAGCCTGGACTTCTGTCGGTGGGGAAATCTTGTTTATTGAAACCAGTCTGAGCCGTGGAAAAGGAAATCTGACCCTATCCGGCCAACTTGGCGATGTAATGAAAGAATCGGCTGTCGCTGCATTATCTTATCTCAAAGCAAATGCCGATCGTCTGGGAATTGATTACCGCATTTTTAACCATTATGACCTTCACGTGCACGTGCCTGCGGGCGCGGTTCCAAAAGACGGGCCGTCGGCGGGTGTGACCATGGTGACGTCAATGGCCTCGATTTTCACGCAGCGTCGCGTAAGGCCATTTATCGCCATGACCGGTGAGATTACCCTGCGCGGAAAAGTTCTGCCGGTTGGTGGTGTAAAAGAAAAAATCCTTGCTGCGAGACGTGCCGGTGTGAAGGAAATCATTCTTTGCGTGAAAAACCGGAAGGATGTGGAAGAAGTACCGGCGAACTACATTAAAGACCTGAGCTTCCATTATGTGGACCAGATCGACGAAGTACTGGGGATTGCATTGCTTGCAGATAAGGTGAAGAATGCGACAAACTTTGTATTTCCGGAAGAAAAAAGAGAAAAAGAAGAAAGCGGCTATGTTACATTAGGCGTTTAATTTTTCAATATTTCATATAGCAACAAAGAGACGTTTTTATGCGTCTCTTTTTGTTTTTAGGGGTTTGCCATTCGAAATGGCGTCATGAAAGTGTACTTTATTTTTTGACAATGTCTTTACCACTGCTTTCACCCGCATTTCTCGATTCTCATCCGGAGATTTTACCGAACCATAAAAGCCTGCTTGCTCTGCCCGAAAAAATCATCCAGTTTGGAACGGGTGTGTTGCTGAGAGGATTGCCTGATTACTTCGTCAATAAAGCAAATCAGCAAGGCATTTTCAATGGGAGAATTGTGGTTGTCAAATCGACAAACAGCGGTGGTACGGATTCATTTTCCGAACAACAAAACATTTTTTCTCACAGCATCAGAGGGATCGAAAACGGCAATCAGATTGATGATCTGGTTATCAATACGGCAATCAGTCGCACGCTTTCGGCAAGCAACCACTGGGATGAAATTCTGGAATGCGCACATAATCCGGAATTGAAGATTGTGATTTCCAACACAACCGAAGTTGGTATCCAGCTCACCGACGACGATATTTTTGCTTCGCCACCGGCTTCTTTCCCGGGAAAACTGACTGCCTACTTATTCGAACGCTATAAAGCATTTGCCGGCTCGCCGGAAGCAGGTATGGTGATCGTTCCAACTGAATTAATTGTCGGAAATGGGCCTAAACTACGTTCCATCGTGCTGGAACAAGCTTCGAGACACAATCTTGAATCCGGTTTCATCCAGTGGCTGGAAGAGTCTAACCACTTTTGCAGCTCACTCGTTGACCGCATTGTACCTGGCAAACCGGATGCAGAAACGATTGAAGAACTTTCCGAAAAACACGGATTTGAAGACAAGTTACTAATCGTTTCGGAGGTGTACCGGTTATGGGCCATTGAGGGAAATGAGGCAGTCCGTTCCATTCTGAGTTTTGCGCAGGCAGATAGCGGTGTCGTGATTGAGCCGGATATTGATCTTTTCAGGGAATTGAAATTGCGTCTGCTCAATGGAACGCATACATTGGCTTGTGGCCTATGTTTTCTGAACGGTCTGGACACCGTCAGAGAAAGCATGGAGCAGCCAGAAACCGCTGCATTTATTTCAAATGTTATGTTGGGAGAATTGGCCCCGGCAATACCTTATCCTGTAAATGCGGAAACGGCTTCTACATTTGGCAATCAGGTTTTGGATCGTTTCAGAAACCCTTTTATCAGGCACCAGCTCATTGATATTACCGTACAATACACGGCAAAAATGAAAATGCGCAACATTCCGACGCTTCTCAATCACTATCAAAAAACCGATCAGGTGCCTGCCCTTTTTGCAAAAGGTTTTGCTGCTTTCCTCAGATTTATGAAGCCGGTGATTCATAAAGAAGAAGCGTACTACGGCGATAGAAACGGGGAACCTTATTCCATCCGCTGCGATTCAGCCGCATATTTTGACGAAAAATGGAAGAATGCAGCATCTCCCCTGGACCTTGCCCAGCAGGTCATGAGCGATGCATCACTTTGGGATGCGGACCTTACTTTGCTTCCTGGATTTGCGGATGCGGTAAAACAACATATGGCAGAGGTTAATTCCCCTGCCTGAATGCTTTAACGAGCGCGATACTTTCCGCGACTTTTTGTTCGATCCACCCGAAATTACCCTCGGCAATTACGTCTTTGGGAAAAAGGTTGGAACCTAAACCGACTGCGTACGCTCCTGCGCCAAACCATTCACTAATGCTTTCAACCGTCGGCTGCACGCCGCCGGTTACCATGATTTTAACTTTCGGCATCGGCCCGCGGATGGCTCTCACGAACGCAGACCCTACTACCTCTCCCGGAAAAAGTTTAACCACTTCCGCGCCAGCCTGTTGGGCATTGTAAATTTCAGTTAACGTGGAAACACCGGGTATCCAGGGAATGTTGGCTGCCACGCAAGCCTGCCCCACAGCCGGGTTTAGGCAGGGAGTAACGATGAAGTCAGTTCCCGCAGTGATGAATTTATGTGCTGTTTCAACGTCATATATCGTTCCAATACCGAGCGACAAGCCCGGCAGACTTTCTTTTACGTAAGCCAGCAATTCAACAAAAACCGGGTACGCATTCTCGCCGCGATTGGTAAATTCAAATGCGCGTGCGCCGCCACGATAGCTCGCATTGATCACTTCTTTGGCGATTTCTATATCTGCATGATAAAACAACGGGACGATCCCGATTTCGTTTATCAGCACCAATGTAGTTTCTCTGTCCATAGTTTTTGGGCCGTTAGCTTTGAGCTATTGGCATTAGCTTTTGTTAGTTATAGGAGTTAAAATTTCGTCGAACCTAATTACGATTACCGTTTGATCCGCCCGGAGGTTTCTCCCTGCCTGATTGCCTCGACTTCTGCGATGGTTGAGATCAATGCATCACCTTCAATGGTATGCTTTAATGCAGATGCGGCCACTCCAAATTCAAGCGCTTTTTGCTGATCGTCAAACGAGATCAAGCCATGAATCAATCCAGCAATAAATGCATCTCCGCCGCCCACACGGTCAATGATAGGATTTATTTCAATATCGTCTGTCTCCAGAAGCTCCCTACCATTCCATAAATAAGCTCTCAGCAAATTATGCGACGCGCTAATGGATGTACGTTTTGTGTCGACAATTGTGGATACCTGCGGATAAGCCTTCTGTAAGTTGACGCACGATTCTGTAAAATCGTTTCCTTCTATCCCAAAAATCTCTTTGATATTTTCCTGGTTCGCGATAACAATATCCGTTCCAGCAGTCAATTCAGGTAAAACTTCGGAAGGCTTTTTGCCGTATTTCCAGAGATTTGCCCTATAAAAAATGTCACCGGAAACCGTAATCCCATATTTCCTGGCAGTTTTGATCCCATCTAACAGTGCATCCGCGGCGCCTTGTGACAACGCGGGCGTAATTCCTGCCCAGTGAAACCATTTCGCATCTTTCAGGATCGAATCCCAGTCGATTTCTTTTGGATCAATTTCTGCGAGCGACGAATTGGCCCGGTCGTAAACGATCTGGCTTCCTCTCAATGCAGCACCCGTTTCCAGGAAATATACTGCCATTCTAGGCCCGCCGTAAATGATTTTTGAAATATCTACTCCATGAAAATGCAGATATTGTGCCGCCGCCCGGCCGATTGGCGAATCCGGGAAACGGGTAACGTGGGCGGTATGATGCCCCCAATAGGCTAGCGCTGTCGAAACATTGGCTTCGCCGCCCGCATAGGTAACATTGAGTTGACGGGCTTGTTCGAAACGGGAAAAACCAGGAGTGGAAAGTCGCATGAGGACTTCTCCGAAAGAGACTATCTGAGCCATATACAAAACGGTCGCCTGCTTTTCAAATGCACAAATTACAGGCTTTGGGAAAAATTGATTAGAAGTCAAAAATAGGTATTAAACATTAAAATAGCCCACAACAAGTCGCGGGCTACCATCTTAAATTCCGGTAAAACTGAAATATCTAAAATCCGAAGTAACGGTTTGCATTATGATACGAAATATCTTCTACCATTTTGCCCAGCCACTGAAGATCATTTGGAAGCTCACCGTTTTTGACATCGTTACCAATGAGATTGCACAAGATCCGGCGGAAATATTCGTGCCTCGGATAAGACAAAAAGCTGCGTGAATCCGTCAGCATTCCCACAAAACGGCTCAAAAGTCCCATATTCGAAAGCGCATTCATCTGGCGCTCCATACCATCTTTCTGATCCAGGAACCACCAGCCGGACCCAAACTGCATTTTCCCGGCAACGGTACCATCGTTGTAATTTCCTGTCATCGTCGCCAGCACCTCGTTGTCCGACGGGTTCAAATTATAAAGCACCGTTTTAGCAAGCTGATTGGTAGAATCCAGTTTATTCAAAAACTTCGATAATGCCTGTGCCTGGCTATAATCCCCGATCGAATCCCAGCCTGTATCCGGGCCGGTTTCGCGGAGCATTCTCTCATTATTATTTCTTAATGCGCCCAGGTGAAACTGTTGCGTCCACGATTTCGCGTGATCCATTTTGGCAAGTTCATACAGCAATACCGACTTAAATGCATTTCGCTGCGCAAGACTAGCCTGCTCACCTTTCAATGCAGAATTAAATGCCTGCTTCGCAGCCTCTTCATCATAATCGGCATAAATATGTTCCAAACCATGGTCGGAAAGCTTGCCGCCCATTGATGCAAAAAAGTCGTGACGGTTTTGCAACGCAGCCAACAAATTCCCATAATTGCCAATGGTAATGCCGGAAGCTTTTTCGAGTTTTGAAAGATATTGCTTAAAATCTTCCGGAGAATCGATCAAAAGCATTGACTTATCCGGCCGGAAAGTTGGAAGTACCTTTATATTAAACCCACTTTCACTGATCTGACTGTGGTATTCCAGCGAATCAATGGGATCATCGGTAGTACAGATCACCTTTACATTCATACGGTTCAGCAAACTTTTCACTGAAAAATCAGGCTGTTTCAGCTTGGCCGAGCACTCGTCGTAGATTTCCCTGGCCGTATCCTTATTTAACAGAATATCAATATCAAAATAGCGAAGCAACTCCAGATGCGTCCAGTGATATAATGGGTTTCGCATCGTGTACGGTACCGTACCTGCCCACTGCTCAAACTTCTCCCAATCGCTCGCATCACCGGTGCAATACCGTTCATTGATCCCGTTGGCTCGCATGGCCCTCCATTTGTAATGGTCGCCATACAGCCAGATCTGCGTCAGGTTTTCGAATTGCTTATCCCCGGCAATCTGATCCGGCGGAAGATGGCAGTGATAATCGATGATCGGCATCTCCTTGGCATATTCGTGATAAAGAATACGCGCGGTTTCCGAGCGAAGCAGAAAATCCTCGGAGATAAATGTTTTTTGAGTTGTAGCGATTGTCGTCATATTCCCCTGTTGTATTTGCACCTTCGGTCGTTGCCCTGCTGGTCTTTCTCCCCCAACCCCCTAAAGGGGGCTATTTATATATTATATTTCAAGTCCCCTTTAGGGGATTCAGGGGCAACCCCCGCTCAATTCCATATTCCAACCCGCGTAATTCCGCCAATCCTCTCAATCTCCCAATTGCAGTATACCCCGGATTTGTTCTTTTGGTAGCCGAGAGATCGTCCAGCATCCGATGTCCGTGATCGGGACGGAAAGGCATGCGAAGATCTGTTCTTCCCTCTTCCTTTCTTCTTTTTTGTTCCAGTACCAAAGCCTTCATCACGCCATACATATCCACGTCCCCGTCGAGGTGATCTGCTTCATAGAAGCTGCCATCATGTTCACGTCTTGTTGCGCGTAAATGGATAAAATGGATCCTGCTACCAAGTCTGTTTACCATTCCTTTCAGGTCATTGTCGGGCCTCACGCCGTATGAACCCGTGCAAAAGCAAATGCCGTTTGCCTGATCGTCATACGCTTCCAAAAGCATTAATACGTCGTTTTCCGTACTCACAACTCTTGGCAAGCCAAGGATCGGATACGGAGGATCGTCGGGGTGGATGGCCAGCCTGATGCCCGATTCGGCAGCTACCGGCCCTATTGCCTGGATAAATTGGTATAAATGCGTCCTTAATTCCAGGTCGCCGATATGTCTGTATGTTTCTAAAACCTTCCGGAACTCTTCGATTGTAAAGCTTTCTTCCGAACCTGGCAATCCGGCAATAATGTTGCGTACCAGTTTGTTTACCAGTTCTTCCGAAGCACCGTCGAGCCAGTTTTTAGCCTTAATTTTCTGCTCCTCCGAGTATAATTCCCGGGCTTCTGGCCTGTTTAAAAGAAATAGGTCAAATGCGGCAAACTGTGCGGCATCAAATCTCAATCCGGTAGAACCATCCTTCATGGGAGCGTCCAGGTCTGTTCTGGTCCAATCTAGGATCGGCATGAAGTTGTAGCATACGGTATCGATACCACATTGACCCAGGTTATATAAGCTTTGCTGGTAGTTTTTAATGTATTTTTCAAAATCACCCGTACGTGTTTTGATCGCCTCGTGAACCGGAACACTTTCCACCACGGACCAAGTCAGCCCGGCAGACTCAATTTCTTCCTTGCGTTTTTGAATCTCCGAAATTTCCCAAACTTCGCCGTTGCGGATATGGTGCAGAGCAGTCACAATGCCAGTCGCCCCTGCCTGACGTATATCCGATAAAGAAACGGGGTCATTCGGTCCGAACCACCGCCATGTTTGTTCTAATGCCATTGTTTAAGATTGTTAGCGATTAGCTTTTAGCTGTTAGCCGTTAGCTTTTTGGCTACGCGGTTTAATCGCTGTACTGTTTAATATGTTTTTTTTATTTAAAAAATTGAAGAGCATTTAGCTAATGGCTAACAGCTAAACAGCTCTTCAAGCCACCAACCTATGCTCCGGTACCCTTTCTCTCAATACCTTCAACGCCCGGCTCATTTGTGTTTCCACTGTTTTGACTGAAATTTCGAGTTTTTCTGCGATGTCACGGTAACGCAGACCCTCTTCTCTGCTGAGCCTGAAAATGAGCTGGCATTGGCGTGGGAGAGCCTGAATACAACCTTCCACGTGCGTGTAAAATTCGTTGAACGAAAGTTCATCGGCTGGGGAAAAATGGTCTGCGTGAGACAAATTCCATTGTACCGATTCCAGCGATTCGCGCTCATTCTGCCGGTGAACCCGCAGTTTCAGATAGTCCAGCGCCTGATTGCGCACTGCTCTGTAAATGTAAGCTTGAAACGAAGTATGCACTTCAATCTGCTCACGATTTTTCCAAAGTTTTACAAATACATCGGACACGACTTCCTCGGCAATCTCACGGGTTACTACCACGCGCATCGCGTAATTGCATAATGACCTGTAATGATGCGTAAACAACTCCCGAAAAGCATTGTAATCCCCTGTCGCCACTACTTTGCCGAACAAATTTTCCAGCAGATTCTTTTGTGTGTAAACAGACTGTACCGGTTTGGTAAAAGATTTTGTTTCCATTTAAATCAAGCCAGGTTATTTATAGAAGATTTCCGCGATGAGTAGTGGTGCGCCCGGCACAATCGCCGTCAACATTAAACCTAGTTAACCATTGGTTCGTTGATACACAAAAATAATTCTTGAAAAAAAGCAATTAATTTACGCAACCGTTCCCGGAACCGTTCCCGTTTGCGGAATTATTCCCGGAAACATTTCAAAAATGCATAAACTTGCGCAACCGCCCGACATGTTGCATATTTTAGATTGTTTAGCATGATTGCACTATTCCTATATCACCGATGAAGAAAGTTTCCATTACCATTAAGGAGATCGCCAGGCAGCTTTCTATTTCGAAATCCACGGTTTCTCGCGCACTCCGGGATAGCAGTGAAATCAGTGAGGAAACGAAAAAGAAGGTGATCGACCTTGCGGAGCAGCTCAACTACTATCCGAATCCCATTGCAATCAGTTTGCTCAAAAACCGGACACAGACGATCGGCGTGATCGTACCGGATATTGCCAACCGGTTTTACTCCTCGGCGATCGGTGGCGTAGAAGATATCGCTTACAGCCGGGGCTACCACACTATGATCTACCAAAGTCACGAGCTGCTCGAAAGAGAACGATCGGCCTCCAGACATATCGCTTCCCGGCGGGTGGATGGGCTGGTTGTCGCCATTTCAAGTCAGTCCGAGAATATCGATCACTTCGTTTCTTTGCAGGAACAAGGTATCCCTGTCGTATTTTTTGACAGGGTAAGCGATGCCATGCAAACGCATAAAGTACGCGTGGATGATTATAAAGGCGCGTTTGAAGCGACGGAACATTTAATCAGAAGAGGTTGTCGTCGCATTGCACACATCGCTGGCCCAAAACCGGTTTCGATCACCCGTTTCAGGCTGGAAGGTTATAAAGACGCATTGCGAAAATACGACATCGAATTTCAGGAGGAATGGGTACTTCACACCGAAATCACCCAGGCCGGCGGCACCGACCGCACATACCAGCTCATGGCCCTGCGGGAAAGGCCCGATGCCATTTTTGGCGCAAGCGACCGCATTACCATGGGAATCCACTGGGCGCTAAAGCAGCTCGGCTATAAAATGCCCGACGACGTTGCGGTGATCGGTTTCTGCGATCTTGCCATGTCGTCACTCCTCGACCCTCCTGTAAGTTCCATCACCCAGCCTTCTTTCGAAATGGGCCAGCAGGCAACATCCCTATTGCTGGATCTGATCGAAAGCAAAAATACCCCGGCCACTTTCGAGACCAGGGTACTGCAATCAAATCTTGTTATACAGAAATCTTCGTTGAAGAAAGTGTGAGATGTGAGGCGTGAGGCGTGAGATGTGAGATGTGAGGCGTGAGATGTGAGGTGTGAGGTGTGAGATGTAAAATGTGAGATGTGAGATGTGAGATGTAAAACGTGAAAAGTGAGATGTGAGATGTGAGGTTTAAGCCTTTTAACTTCTCACATTTTACATTTTACATTTCACTTCATTTTACATTTCACTTCATTTCACATTTTACTTCCATTTCACTTCATTTCACATTTTACTTCCATTTCACATTTCACTTCTCACATTTCACAAATCTCACATTTCACAAAAATCACCCCGTAATCGTTTTCAGCTTTCTGTCAAATTCCGCCAGGATACGCTCTTTCATCTGAACCTTGCGTTTCTGGATGTTGATGCGGCCTGCGGCTTGTTTATCGATTTCAGGATCGCCGGTGGCAGTTCTGTCGAACTCGAGAATGGCAAATTCAAGGTCGCTTTTCTCGCGTTTTGCAAGCCATTCCAGTTCCCGGTATTTGGTACGCAGCTGCTCTTCCTGACTTTTCATTTCAAAAGCCGGGTATTTGCGGCTGATCACGCGCGCCAGGTAGCTAAGCTCAAATATTTTGTCACAAACCATCCTGAAACGTTCCGCAAGTTCTTTGTCCGCCATTTTGAAAGGAATTTTGATTTCTTTCCATTTGCTTAAAAGAACTTTTGCCTCCTGCGATGCCTCGATAATATCCGGGCCGCGCAAAAGCGTTTCTGCCTGCGCCAATAATTTTTGCTGTTCTACAATGCGCGGGTCTACACGTACTTTTGGCTCGATACCTTTTGCCAGATTGTATTTGTCGTAAAACAATTTGAGAAAGTGCCGGTATGCCTTATTTACTTTAAAGAAACGCTTTGGAGGCACTTCACCGATATTATTCCAGGCATTACGCACATCTCTTGCTTTCGCATAGGCATCATCGAGGTCACGTGAATAGCTGAGCGTTTTGGTAATCTTGATCAACTTCTCATATTCTTCAATGCGAGACTGGTTAATCTTATTCTGCTCATCAAAATAATCACGGCGACGTTGGAAAAAGTCATCCAGGATTTGTTGGAACGTCGTCTCAACTTCTTCCTGATACTCTTTTTCAACAGGCCCGGTACGTATCCATTTTGCTTTGATTTCCTGTATCTGATCCGTTGCCGCCGCATAATCTTCAATTGCAGCAGCTACTTTTACATCTTCAATCAGTGCTCGCTTGATTTCAAGGTTTTTAAGTTGGTTCACCTCGATCAAACCTTTCAGGTACTCCTCTTTCTCTTCCAGTCGTTGCAGCAAAGGCACAAAGTCCCCAAGTGCATCAAAACCTTTAAGCTTACGTTGCAGCTGGATCAGTTTTGTCAGATATGAGCCTTTGTTAAGTGCTTCATCGATCTCTTGCTCCAGTTGCTCTACTTTGTTCAGGACAATGTTGAAACGATTCTTGAAATAATCTATCGCTTCCTGCTCTGTCCTTTTCACTTCTCCAATTTGCCGGTCGGGGAAATCGAGGTACCCCTTTAAAAATACTTTGCTGTCTTTAACATAGCCGTATTCATCATTCAATGTGGCATTTTCCATTCTTCCAATTTTTTTATCTGCTAAGTGTAGGGATATATAACGATATTTGTTACGCACAAATTAAACAAAAAATGAGTAACGAAACCATTATTTTCTCAATGTCTGGGGTTAACAAAGTCATACCTCCCAACAGGCATATTATTAAAAACATCTATCTATCCTTTTTTTATGGTGCAAAAATCGGGGTTCTAGGTTTAAACGGTTCAGGTAAATCGACACTTCTCCGGGTAATAGCAGGAATTGACAAGGACATTCAGGGTGACGTAGTTTTCTCGCCAGGTTATTCAGTCGGCATGCTGGAGCAGGAGCCGAAACTGGACCCCACAAAAACGGTGCGGGAGGTTGTGGAAGAAGGCGTTCAGGAAATCGTAAACCTTTTAAAAGAATTTGAAGAGATCAACGAGGCATTCGGGGAAGAGGATGCTGATTTTGATAAGTTACTTGAAAGACAAGGAGAAGTACAGGAAAAACTGGATGCGACGGATGCCTGGAACCTGGATAACCGTCTCGAAATCGCGATGGATGCATTGCGCTGCCCGCCTTCCGATGCATTGGTTTCAACACTCTCGGGAGGTGAAAAACGCCGGGTTGCATTGTGCCGCCTTTTGCTGCGCCAGCCTGATGTACTTTTACTGGATGAACCTACCAACCACCTGGATGCCGAGTCGGTACTCTGGCTTGAAGAACATTTAAGACAATATAAAGGAACAGTAATCGCAGTAACCCACGATAGGTATTTCCTGGATAATGTGGCCGGCTGGATCCTGGAACTCGATCGCGGCGAGGGAATTCCATGGAAAGGAAACTATACTTCCTGGCTGGAACAAAAGCAGGAACGTTTGAAAAAAGAAGAAAAAACAGAATCCAAACGTCAGAAAACCCTGCAGCGTGAGCTGGAATGGGTACGCATGGGGACGAAAGGGCGCCAGGCTAAATCCAAGGCACGTTTGGGCGCATACGAAAGATTGCTCGGGGAGGAAGGAAGAGAGAAGGAAGAAAAATTGGAGATCTTCATTCCAGCTGGCCCAAGACTTGGTAACAAGGTGATCGAAGCCCATAATGTCTCCATGGGTTTTGGTGACAGGTTGCTTTATGAAAACCTGAATTTTGCTTTGCCCCCAAATGGTATAGTGGGAATTATCGGGCCTAATGGTGCCGGAAAGACGACTCTTTTTAAACTGATAACTGGCCAGCTGAAACCACTTTCGGGCCATTTCGATGTCGGTGACACGGTGGAACTGGCTTATGTAGACCAGGAGCATGATAATCTCGACCCCGTAAAAACGGTGTACCAAAGTATTGCCGACGGAAACGACTGGATCATGATCGGCGGAAAGCAATCGAATGCGCGGGCGTATGTGAGCCGGTTTAATTTTGGTGGCGGTGATCAGGAAAAGAAAGTCGGGACCCTTTCGGGTGGCGAGCGAAACCGGGTGCATTTGGCGATGACGCTAAAAGAAGGCGGTAATTTGCTGCTGCTCGATGAGCCGACCAACGACTTGGATATCAATACATTACGTGCATTGGAAGAAGGCCTTGAGAATTTTGCAGGATGTGCCGTAATCATCTCCCACGACCGGTGGTTCCTCGACCGCGTTGCAACACATATTCTTGCTTTCGAGGGTGATTCTCAGGTATATTGGTTTGAAGGGAATTTCACGGAGTATGAAGAAAACCGGCGCAAGCGAATGGGAAGCGATTTGACCCCTAAAAGAATAAAATACAAGAAGTTAGCTTAAATTTCCATAAGAAAATTCAAATGAAGACGGGGCCGGGGAAATTCTCCGGTCCCTTTTTTAGAATATTAAAGGCTTTGAGATACCACGCGACATGGGCTTTCCGTCCGCCAGCCAGCAAAACCGTGCGAGATAGGTCCCGTGCCGAAGCTTTTCCGGAATCTCGCAATAGTAATTCACACGGTCCGAACCCTTCGAAAACATGTTGGAAAAGATTGCTCTATTACTGTGGAGGGCCACAAGATAAAAGTCTTGCGGATCAGTACTGGAAGTCAGCCCAAGGTATACATCTTCTTTCGCCAGATCCTTGTCTTTATTTTCTATCCCAATGATTTGCACCGGAAAAACGGGATTCGTACTCAGTTCCCCCGCAGAAAATCTCTGAATGGAAATGGTTGCATTTGCAGGCTCCCCGACCGGTTTACGCTTCCATGATTCGATAATGCTTTTGTAAAAATAGACCGGGAATGTGTAGTTCACGTAGAATTCCGGGTCGGCATCCGTCATGTTAAGGTATTGATGAAGGAAAACCCGGTGGCGTGGATAATTGTAACTATCCGCCTTCAAACCGTGCTCAAAACTACTTACGGCCGATTCATACTTTGCATAACTGTACACATTCAGTAGGAATGAGACGAATAAAAACAATGCTTTAAATATTCTTAAGTCCCTGTTTTTTAAATATTTAATTACAAATAAATAAAACAGGATCAGCATACTGACTGAATAGATCTGGTACCGGATAGCGACCATGGATTCAGCCCCGGATGCCTGCCTCCCGATTGCAATGAAAGCCATACTAGCCAGCAGGCGCAGAAAACAAATGTCAGTAAAATCCAGCGCTAGTAAATTTCCGGTTTCAAACCGGTCCGATCTGGCAGCTATATTCGGGAAGAGTTTCAGGGTTACAAAAACCGCTAAAATAACACTTCCTATGAGCAGCGAAATGGGCACTGCGCGCGTGTCCGAAATCACTTTTCCAATCGATCCGGTTCCCACAACAAAACCTTTTGCCATTGAAACAAGCGTTTCTGCATTGAAAATAAGCTTAGAATCGCTGGTAAACTTAAAATCGGCAAAGTAAATGATCAGATACGCAACCCCGAAAACCAGGAAAAACGCAGCATGTTTCCACCTTTTTTGGGTCATCAGCCAGACAATGGCCACCGGAATGATACTGATGCCATCAAGGTTGGTGAGGCTGGCCATGACTGCGAAAAGAATGGAGTAATACCAGACTTTTCGCTTTTCCTCGCGAAGAAAATAAAGACACAAAAGGGAAAATGCAATGGAAGGCGTATGCTGCAAAGCCGTCAGACTCCACATATGAACCTGATAAACCATCGGCGAAAACAATAGCAATGTGACCGGCAAAAATGACAGAAATCCATTGCCCGAGGTTCTGAATATGAGGTAAAACGTATATCCTAACAGCATCAGATACAGATAACCAAACATGATCGTCATCTTGAAATCGAGCGTGCCTTTCACTAAATAGGTAAGGAAAATGCCAATGCGGGGAAATGCGGAGCGGTGATCGTTTTGTTGCCGGACAAGTACCGAGAAAAAGCGGGAAAGGTCATTTTTCAGGATATTAACTGAATCGATCAGTTCCATATCGTCCATATAAGGAACATTCACCGCATGCTTGAATATGTAGCAGGCAAATAAAATGACCGGCAGGAATACCAGTATCGGCCGATAAAGTTTTATCACTGACTGTGGATTTGTTATTAAAATACCTGCCAATTTAAGTCATACCTTTCTCTTTTTACTCAGATTTCTCTCAAAGATCAATTCTTGCTAACTTTCGCACAGAAATCTGTTTAGAACCATCAATGACTCAAAATCCGTCTCTTCCCAAAATACATTTCATTTCAATAGGTGGCAGCGTAATGCATAATCTGGCCATCGAGCTTCATTTAAACGGCTTTCTTGTCAGCGGATCGGACGATGAGATCTACGAACCATCATCCAGCCGGCTCGCCCGTTACGGTTTGCTTCCGGCCATTACCGGCTGGTTTCCGGAAAAGATAACATCTGATCTGCAAGCTGTCATTTTAGGAATGCACGCCCGGCAGGACAATCCGGAGTTGGCAAAAGCCAGGGAATTGGGGATCAAAGTCTATTCTTACCCTGAATACATATTCGAACAAAGCCAGAATAAACAACGTGTGGTAATCGCTGGAAGTCATGGAAAAACGACCATTACTTCGATGATCCTCCATGTTTTAAAATTCAATAACCGCATTTTCAATTACCTGGTAGGCGCTCAGATCGAAGGGTTTGACAACATGGTCAACCTTTCGGAAAAAGCGCCGCTGATCGTGATCGAAGGAGATGAGTACTTTACTTCTCCGCTCGATCATACCCCGAAATTCATGCATTACCAGCCGCACATCGCATTGATCAGCGGCATTGCCTGGGATCATTTCAATGTGTTTCCTACCTGGGAATCGTATGTCAAGCAATTTGAACTGTTAGCCGATTCCCTGCCAAAAGCCGGTACCATTATCTTTGACGAAACCGATGATATGCTCGACGTGATCGGTCAAAAAGGTCGGCCGGATGTGGTCAGTACACCTTATAATGAACATCCAAACAAGATTGAAAACGGGAAAACCATCCTTCTGACTGCGGAAAATGGAGAAGTTCCGGTTCTTGTATTTGGGAATCATAATATGAAGAACATCAGTGGTGCCCGTGCGGTTTGCGAAAGATTAGGCATTACCGATGAAGAATTTTACAAAGCAATCCAATCCTTTAAAGGCGCTTCGAAAAGGCTGGAATTGCTGGGCAGCAACGATTCGGTGAAGGTATACCGTGATTTCGCGCATGCTCCATCCAAAGTAGAGGCCACAACAATTGCATTAAAAGAGCAATTTCCGGACCGTACGCTGGTGGCCTGCGCCGAGCTGCATACATTCAGCAGCCTGAACAAAGCATTTTTAAAACAATATCGCAGAAAACTGAAAGCGGCTGACGTCGCGGTTGTATACTATAACCCGCTCACTGTTGAACATAAAAAGCTGGAACCGATATCGAAGGAAGATATTCGTCTTGCATTCAAGAGAGACGATCTGCAGGTTTTCACAGATTCATCAGAAATGGTTACTTTCCTGAAATCCCTGACCTGGAAGAACGCAAATTTGTTGCTCATGAGTTCTGGCACTTACGGCGATCTGGACCTTAAAGCATTGGCTGAAGAAATTCTTGCATAATAATTCTCATCATTTCACACATTTAATATTCTCATTCCATGCAGTCCATTGTTGTTTATTGCGGTTCCAATTCGGGTAACAAGGCGGTTTATGCCGAAGCAGCGTATTCTGTCGGCGCCGAGCTCGCGAAAAGAAATATCAAGCTAATCTACGGTGGCGGCAATATGGGATTAATGGGGCGAGTGGCCGACGGGGCAATGGAAAACCAGGGCTTCGTCACGGGCATTATCCCCAATTTTCTGGCAAAGCTGGAAAACGCCCACAAGACACTTTCTGAACTGCATTTTGTAGAAACAATGCACGAACGAAAAGCGAAAATGGTCGCAATGTCGGACGGGGTTATTGCGCTTCCGGGCGGATATGGCACATTCGATGAACTGTTTGAAATCCTTACCTGGTCTCAACTTCGCATTTTCAATGGGCCGGTAGGTCTTTTAAATGTGAATGGATATTACGATTTTCTTTTAATGCAACTGGACAAAATGGTTGAAGAAGGTTTCCTGCGTACAGACAATCTTAAATTGCTGGTTGTAGCCGACGAAGCCGGAACGCTCCTTGAAAAAATGGATGATTACCGGCAGAAAAATCCGGAAAATAAGCCGCTTGACAGCTCGTTATACGTAGACAACAATTAGTCACTTTCCCGTTCAATGCGTATTTCTAATCTTATCCTTATTATCCTGCTGATTTCCTTTACTGCCCAGGCGCAGCTGGAAAATCTCGGCAAAACAGTAAATACCGAATATAACGAGATCAGCCCCATCATTTCTCCCGATGGAAAAACCATTTATTTTTCAAGAGTTAGTCACCCGCAAAACACCCACGGACCGAAAGGAAGCCAGGATATCTGGTTCTCCGAACTGAAAAACGACAAATGGACGCAGGCAAGACGACTTCCTCCCCCTCTAAACAAAGAAGGTTACAACAGCCTATATAGCATCACCCCCGATGGTAACACGTTGCTTATCAAAGGTTCCTACAAAAATGGGGTCTATGAAACCCGAGGCTTTTCTACCAGCAAAAAAACAACACGAGGCTGGGCGGCACCTAACAAAATTGAAATACCCGGCTATGCTAAAATGAGCAAAGGCCAGTTCGACTGCGGCTACTTGTCGACGGACGGCAAGGTACTTGTCATGTCGTTTAGCGAAAAGAAGAACAGTAAAACAGACGATATGTACGTCAGTTTTAAACAAAAAAACGGCGAATGGTCGAAACCGTTAAACCTTGGTCCTGAGATAAATACAGAGGAATTTACAGAAACAACTCCTTTTCTAGCTCCGGATGGTGTTACGTTGTATTTTTCAAGTGACCGAAAAGGCGGGCAGGGAAGTAACGATATTTATTACAGCAAACGCATTGATAAAAGCTGGAAAAGGTGGAGCAGACCGGTAAACCTTGGAGCGGCAATTAATACCGACGGTTATGACGCCTACTACACTATTTCGGCGCTGGGCGACTATGCATATATGGTTTCCTTCAAAGATACCGAAGGAAAAGGCGATGTCGTCCGATTTAATCTTCAGCCTAAAACTACGCCCGGAGATACCACGGAAGCACCCATTGCAAACATTCCTGTGGCTGATCCGGTCGTCATGATCAGTGGTAAAGTGATTGATTCAAAGACTGGCAAACCGGTCCAGGCTACCATTATTTACGAAAATCTGGTTGATGGAGAAGAAGTCGGAACCGCCACCACGAATCCGACTACCGGGGAATACAAAATTGTACTTCCGTATGGCCAAAAGTATAGTATGCGAGCGGTTGCGCCTGATTTTATAGCCGAAGGCGAAAACATTGACCTAACAGATTCGACAGCAAATGGAAAGGGAAAAACATTCAGAGAAATTACCAACAAGTCGCTGAAACTGATCCCCATCGAGGAAGGTCAGATTGTCCGCCTCAACAACATTTTCTTCGCCACCGGGAAGTCTACATTAAACAGCGAATCCTTTCCTGAGTTGAACCGAATTGCGATTTCTATGACGGAGAACAAGACTCTTGCGATCGAGCTTGGAGGCCACACGGACAATACGGGCAGCGCGGAATTCAACCTTAAACTCTCACAAGATCGTGCCGATACGGTAAGAGAGTACCTGATCGGAAAAGGCATCGAACCAGATCGTGTCGGCAGCAAAGGATACGGCGAAACGATTCCTGTCGCCAAGAACGATACGCCCGAAGGTCAACAACAAAACCGGCGTGTGGAATTCAAGATTTTAAAGAAATAGTAAGACGGAACTATTGAAATTTTAATAAAGGAATATCAGCACGATAAATACCGCCAGCCAGAGAGCTCCTGTGAAGTGCCAAAACCGCGTTAAAAGCTTGATACGCAACCGGTTCGGGGGGTTTACGCTGTAAACAAAAGAGTCCACATAACTTCTGTTCTTAACCGCTTTCCGAAATAGATAACTCAGGTAAAGAACGCCTGCCAGGATGTGAAGTAAATGCAACCCGGTTAAGAGGTAGATGAAACCTTCCGAATTACTTACTCCAATGAAAACGCCTGTATTGACCATTTCCATCCAGCCCCCGATCTGTAGCAGGATAAAAACAAACCCAAGGAGTAATGTCGCACCCAGAAAAACACGATAATGCAAAAAACGCTCGGTATTGAATGCAAGATTTGCTTCGTGTAGGGTGATGCTGCTGAACAAAATGACTAATGTGCTCAGCCAGAACATATCGGGCAGTACAATCAGGTTGCCTGAATCTCTGTGTAAAAGCAGCAGAAAAATGATGAATATCGACGTAAAGAGTAATGCACTTCCTGCAACACCAAGCCAAAGCATAAAGCCAAGAGGCTCACGCCGCTTTGTAAAAGGGCTTTCCCTTAATTTGGTTGTTGGTTTTGGACTCATTCTAACTCTCAGCTATTTTAAAATGGCACCCTTCTGGATATAACGACCGTTTTAAACAGTCGGGCATATGCTTAACAATTATATTTATTTAAGAAACCCCTGCCACACCATAAAAGGCTTAAAGTGTGAACGTAAATTAATTTCCTGGTCGAAAATTCCAAATATCGTCGAGCCGGAACCACTCATAGAAGCATATTCTGCCCCGCATTCGTATATTTTAGTCTTTAATTCTTCCAAAAGAGGATATTTCCGGAACAGCGTTGCTTCAAAGTCATTTTTTACCTGAAATTTCCATTCCGAAACTGGCAACTTCAAAGCATTCCGCAAATCGCTTTCCCCGGGTTTTGCCACTACACCCGCGTATGCCTCGATTGTCGAAATGTGTATCCCGGGATTCACCATCACAATCCTTTTCCCTTTCAGGCTCAGATCAATATCTTCAAAATGATCCCCTTTTTCGAAACAGTACGCAGGTTCATTAAGAATAAAAAAAGCACAATCACTTCCTAATCTACGTGCATATTCGAGCTGTTTTTCAAAAGAAATATGAAGATTGAAGTACTGATTCAATGCTTTGATTGTAAATGCAGCGTCCGATGAGCCTCCCCCCAACCCTGCACCAACCGGAATGCTTTTCAGCAGATGCAATTTCACCGGTGCAAGTTGATAATCGTCACTCAGCATCTTATAAGCTTTGAGGCAAAGGTTATCCGAGTTGTTTCCCGGAATGGCAATACCATCGGACTCGAATAGCAACTCACCAGAATCTGTGACTTCCAACGCGTCCGTCCATCCTACCGGGTAAAAACATGACTCGATATTATGGAAACCGTCGGACCTTTTTTCAACGATATTTAAACCAATATTGATTTTTGCATTTGGAAATACCAGCATACTATCCTTAAAAATTGGCCGCAAATATCCGCATATTTCCTGATTATTGCTCCCAACGCCACTCCTGACCAATCACTAATTCTTCCTTCAAACCCTGCGAGATAAGAAAATCCCGTGTTTTTTGGTCTGAAAGCTTTTTAACTGCGATGTCCTGCGTATTCGTCAGTGCATATAAATACATTGCCGCAATTCGAACTGTGCTTTCCAGCTGATCTTTATTTACCAAACTAAAATCATCACAATCCGCATGGTAACATTGTAAAACATTTGGATCAAGGTGGCCAGACAACCCTGCAATAGGAATACCTTCCAGCATAAACGGCTGATGATCACTGTGAAGGCCTGCACGGTTGATCGTTTCGTTCTTGTAACCTGCATCTATCTGCTGAATGGCAGTCCCCACTGTGGCGAAGAAATTGTTCATTTCCTCTCTTCCAAATGCGTTCACGCCCCTGGGATCATTCGTCATATCGAGGTTCATCATATAACTTACCTTGTCAATATTCCCGGATTTCTTCAGTTCACTCACAAAATGCTTTGATCCAAGCAATCCTTGCTCCTCCCCCATAAATAACACGAACTGAATGGTCTTCTCCGGTTTGACTTTGATAGCCTTGAACGTCCGTGCGATATCCATTACCGCAAAAGACCCGATCCCATTATCGATTGCACCCGTGGCCAGGTCCCAGGAGTCAAGGTGGCCGCCGATAATGACTTTTTCATCTGATTTTCCTCTCAGGGTTGCGATCACATTTCTGGCCTTAATGGGTTTAGAAACGTTATGCATATCGATATGTGCTTCCAGGGGTCCCTCTTCTTTAAGCCATTTGCGTACCTCAATGCCACTTTCACTTGAAATGCAAACTGCTGGGATGGATATAATGGCACCGGTTACCGAGGCGGTTCCCGTCAAAAGTATTTTCCCGGGCGCTCCATTTACCATGATTACGCCGGTAGCGCCATATTTGATAGCTAATGCTGTTTTTTCAGAACGATGAAGATTTTTCTTGCCTGACGCGCCCACCAAATTAATATTGGCAAGAACCACTTTTCCTTTCACTTTTTCTTTCACCGCGGCAAAATCCTCGTCCAAACCATTTCCGACATCCACAATCTCTCCTTTCAGATTGGATTCTACCGGAGAATGCGCCAGCGAAACAACCGGAACATCCCGAAAGTTGTCACTGCTGCCCGGTGCAATAGATAAAGTCACGGTGTCGCGCATCCAGGCTTCCACTTCGAAAGGTTGGTATACAACATCTGTAAAACCGTAACTTTTCAAAAGTTTAAAAGCATATTCTTCGGCCTTTTCTCCGTTTGCACTTCCTGTCAGACGGTGACCAATCGTTTTGGTGGCTTCTTCAAGTGTTGCGTATGCCTTGCTGTTCCTTCTTACCTCATTGTCTAGTTTAGAGAAAGGCTTTTCCCACTTCTTATCCACGGGTCGAAATCCCGCGAAAGACATGAAAAATCCACTAATTAAGACGACTTGTACAACTTTTTTCATAAGACCCGATAAAGGATATCTGTATTTTTAATTATGATTCAAATATGGATTGATATTTGATTTCGTGCAAGATATACACAAATAAGACCTCAAATAGATTCCCATTTTTTGATAATCTTTCTTAAAATACAGAATTTTTTCTACACGGAAATGATTTGTTGTACAATGATTAAAAACACACTTTGTTTGACATTTCCTTTTAAGTGTAAAGTTTACACTTAACTCATTTTCTTTATTCAGATTGTTTATTCATTTTTGTATTTTTCAAATCAACTGTTTGAAAAAATTTAGTACGTCAATTCATTAACCTGTATTACAATGTATTTTCTTGGGTTTGACTTGGGCAGCTCTTCCGTTAAAGCTTGCCTGATCCACGCAGATTCTGGTTCCGTTGCTGCTTCCGCTTTTTATCCTGAACGTGAAATGGCCATAGCTTCACCAAAACCAGGCTTCGCTGAACAACAGCCTGAGATGTGGTGGGAAAATGCATGCCTGGCTTCCAGGTCTGTGATTCAAAAGGCTGGAATTTCGGCGGATGAAGTCGGAGCGATCGGGATCTCCTATCAAATGCATGGACTTGTTGTGATTGATAAGGATCAGAATGTACTTCGACCATCCATCATCTGGTGCGACAGCCGGGCCGTGGAAGTCGGAAATCAGGCAATGGAAGCGATTGGAGAAGAATATGTTTTGCCACACCTTCTGAATTCTCCGGGCAATTTCACAGCTTCCAAGCTGGGCTGGGTAAAACAGAATGAACCGGATGTTTTTTCCAAAGTATATAAATTCATGCTGCCTGGCGATTATCTGGCCATGCGGATGACTGGTGAAGTCGTAACAACTCCTTCTGGCTTGTCGGAAGGTATTTTCTGGGATTTTGTAAACAACCGCCCGGCTGATTTTATATTTAATCATTTCGGTTTTGATCATCAGATCCTTCCACAGGTACTACCTACATTTTCCGAACAAGGCAAGATCACCGCAGAAGCTGCCGCTGCACTGGGCTTGCGGCAAGGAGTTCCGGTAACCTATCGTGCCGGTGACCAGCCCAATAATGCTTTTTCACTCAACGTTCTTGAACCTGGCGAGGTAGCTGCAACGGCCGGCACGTCAGGCGTGGTTTACGGCGTTAGCGATCAAATAAAATTCGATCCCAAATCAAGAGTAAACACTTTTTTGCACGTCAATCCTTTGACCGATTCGTCACGTTACGGTGTTTTATTATGCGTTAACGGCACAGGGAGTCTTAATGGCTGGCTCAGAAATTCACTTTTCCAGGGCACTATTTCTTATCCAGATATGAATCAGATCGCTTCTCAGGCCCCGGTCGGAGCGGACGGATTATTCTGTCTGCCATTTGGGAACGGCGCAGAACGCATGCTCGAAAATCAGGATCCTGGAAGCACTTTTAAAGGCCTTCAGTTTAGCCGCCACGATATAAGTCACTACGTCAGAGCGTCACAGGAAGGCATTGTTTTCGCCTTATATTATGGTATGGAAATCATGGAAACTGTGGGTGTATCGTTAAAAAATATCCGCGCCGGTGAAGCCAATATGTTTCTTAGCCCGGTATTCCGCGAAACGTTCGCCAATATCTCGGGTGCCACCGTCGAGCTTTACAATACGGACGGTGCGCAGGGAGCAGCACGCGCTGCCGGGTTCGGACTCGGTTACTACAAGAGCAGAGAGGATGCTTTTACAGGCTTGACTGCATTACGTACCATTGAGCCGGACATTTCTTTCTCGGAAGCTACGAAAGATGCATATGGCAAATGGAAAGAAACATTGGGAAACAGTTTATGACACTTCCTGGGCTTTGGTCACTTCCTCCACTTTGAATGCGACGATCTCAGTAACTTTCACCATCTGATCCTCTTTATTCTGATATTGCCGATAGCTTAATTTTCCCTCAACGGAAATCAATTTTCCTTTTTCTAGCAGTTTCTCGCAATGCACCGCGGCTTGTCCCCAGGCAACAACGGAGTGCCAGACCACGGTTTTGACTTCTTCCTTGTTTTTGTTCACGTACTTTTCATTGGTAGCAACTGAAAATGTGACCATTTTTCCGCTTTCGACTTCTCTCACGGTTACCTCACGTCCAACGTTCCCGATTAATTTTACTGAGTTCATATGCTTTGCGTTTGACTGTTAAATGAATAGTTAAGTCCTCCGTTTGGATCGACTCTGCAAAAGTGTGGGAGCCATGAAAATTGATTCGGTTTTTAAATAATTACAGTCGGGTAAAAGCATTTGCAGCCGTTTGCAAACAGCTCGGCAGGTGTGAGCGCAACTCGTGAATTTTGTTATATTCGCAGCAGGAGATATACACACGATGTCGGATCCTTGATGCAAGGATTGACCAAACAATCATGAAATGAAGAATTGCCTCGAATGCAATAACACTCTCAATGGCAGGATTGACAAGAAATTCTGCTCGGATATGTGCCGGAACAGCTTCAATAACCGGCTTAATTCAGACTCTTACAACATTGTGAGAAACATGAACAACCAGCTTCGGAAAAATCGCAGGATCCTTGAAGTTCTATGTCCCGATGAGAAATCGAAGACAACAAAGAGTATGCTAATCAGCAAAGGTTTTGACTTTAACCTGATTACCAGTATCCGGCCCACTCTTAAAGGCAGCATTTACCATTTTGTGTACGATTATGGGTATCTGGAACTGGAAAACGATTTTTATCTGATCGTAAAAGGTAAACGATTGGAGAAATAGATATTTTTGCACCGAATTCAAATTTTCCCCCGAATGAAAAAAGTAAGCCTCAGTGATTCCGGACCGAAAGTATCAGAAGCAATTTATGGTTTCTGGAGATGGACCGACGAAGGTGCCGTAACGACTACTCAAATCGAAAAAACGATTAATCTGTGCCTGGAACTTGGTATTAATACGTTTGATCATGCAGACATTTACGGCGATTTTACCATTGAGGAGCATTTTGGAAAAATTATTCAAAACAAATCTTTCAAACGCGAAGACATTATATTGTTCAGCAAATGCGGGATAAGAAAGTCTGCCGACAAGTACTTAACCTACTACGACACGTCGCGCGAGCACATTCTGGACAGCATTAATGGATCGCTCAAAAGGCTAAAAACGGATTATCTCGATATTTTCCTTCTGCACCAAAGTGACTTTCTTTCTGATCCTGAAGAAACTGCGGGCGCATTGGCTGAAATTGTTACATCCGGAAAAGCGAAACACATCGGTGTTGCCAACTTCTCAGTTTTTCAACATCAACTGCTTGCCTCTTATCTCAGAATTCCGATTGTAACGAACCATATTGAGCTTAATCTGATGAATATTTCGGCCATAGAGGATGGTCGCATTGATTTTATCAAACAAAGTTTCAGCAAACCACTTGCCTGGGCACCATTGGCCGGTGGTAAAATCCTTCACGGAACGGATGAAAAAGCGGTGAGGTTGCGTTCAAAACTGGAAGAAATCAGCAGGAAATACGATGCAAACATCGAACAAACTGCGGTCGCCTGGTTGATGAAACTAGGTACTTTGCCAATCATCGGCTCACTATCCGAAGCACGGATCAGGAATGGCGCAAGTGCATCGGATGTGCAGCTTAGCCGGGAAGATTGGTATGAAATCTATCAGGTTGCAGGAAAATAGACGTTATTTACTCAGCACGACGCTCCATTCATTTCCACTGAATACGTGTTCCTGCTGGGAGAAATTTCCCATATTAATCGCGATTGAAAACTTGAGCAGGCTGTTAAAATAGCCTACTCTTTCTCCCTCCGGTGCCTCACCAAATGTATTAACGTACAGTACCTGGCCATCGAAAACTTTCTTTTTTTTACTAAAAACCTGCACTTTGACCCTTTCTCCGGGCTTGATATTCAGCTTATTAAAAGTCGTTTTATCAATATTGGTCCAGACATTTCCGTACTGAATGTCCAGGATCGGAATTCCGCCTTGAACCTTATTATTCCCGAACTTCGGTTTTTGATAAGGAATCGCAACAACTGCAGCTGGAAGCTTTTTGCCAACTTCTTCAAACTTAATGACTTTCGATGCTAAACGGGCGCCGGTAAATGCGTAAACATCCCGGCCGTGAAACGTATACGATTCACCCGAGTTTTGGCGACGATTGATTGCCTCATCGATTTCCCGGATTTCCTGAATGCCCATTTCTTCTGCAACCAATGTGAGTGTGCCATTGTCCGGCGTTACAAAATAATGGCCGGTTTTTGTCAGAACAACAACGGATTTTCGCTTCGTGCCGACTCCGGGATCGACTACTGAAACGAAAACAGTGCCCACTGGCCAATATGGGGCCGTTTGAACCAAACGATAAGATGCCTCCCAAATGTTAAACGGAGGGATTTCATGCGTGACATCGTAGATTTTCAAATCAGGTGCTACGCCGGAAGCAACTCCTTTCATGGCTGAAACTGCGCCATCTTTGAGCCCGAAATCCGATTGAAATACCAAAATACCAGGCTTCGTTTCCGAACCACAAGATAGGAATGCAACTGTACAAACGAGTTGAACAAACAGGGCTAACCCTTTCAGATACAATCGTTCCGCCGTTGAAATTCTCATATCATATATCCTCGTGTTGAACCGGTTGAGACTTAAAACTACTTCAACTGTTTGGCATCCAGCTTTCTGATGATGGCTTTTTTGCTAAACAATAATCGCCATACTGCAAAAGGCATTTCCTGAGTGGGCATACATGCTTTGCAAACCGGGCTTTCGGCCGCGACCGGCGCATTGTACACCAACAGTGTATCATTTAATTGCTGCAGATTATCATTTGCTACCGAGTTGTTTTTTGCACTATATAAATACGCATCCAGCAATTCACGCTCTTTCGCCGCAAGGTCCGGGTTTTTCAAATCAGCCATTCCCAGTAGTTGAATGTGCACGCCATATTCTTTTTCCAAAGCGGCGATAACCGGAATTTTAGAAAGGTCTTTACAAATTTCACCTGCCCGGTCCGGACTTTGACCGAGTTGATTTGTCAGCGATTTTTCAGCGATTTTCGAGATTTTCTTTCCCCACTCATCTGCCGAATAAATCAACTGAGTATTTGTAACCCGTTTTATCTGAGAGGCTTTGATTTCCGCATTCAGTTCCTTTGTATTTTCTATCCGGCCACTGGTATCACAAGCTGCCAGCAAGAGTACCAGGCTGGCACAACCTATTAGTCGTTTCATTTCATTTCAAATTTAGCTTTTCTACATCCTTCCTAAAATCCCTATCTTTGTGCCCCGAATGGGTCGTGCCAAAGATATTCAATAAAGATGATCGATAAGTTAGAAGCTATAAAAGAACGTTTCGAAGAAGTTTCGCAACAAATTGTACAGCCCGAAATCGTTTCGGATTCTGCCCGTTATTCCAAGATCAGTAAAGAATATAAAGACCTTGGAAAGATCGTTGCGCAGTATAATATGTATCTCAAAATTCAAAAAGATATTGCCGGAACAAAGGAACTCATCGCAACCGAAAAGGACGAGGAACTGAGAGAAATGGCGAAAGAGGAGCTCGACGACCTGAGTCCGAAATTGGAAGAATTGGAACAAAATATAAAAGAGTTACTAATCCCAAAAGATCCGAACGACAGCCGCAACATCATTTTAGAGGTACGCGGCGGAACGGGTGGCGACGAGGCCGCGATTTTTGCGGGGGACTTGTTCCGGATGTATCAGCGGTTTTTCGAAAAAATGGGCTGGCGATCGTCGATCATGGACTTTACAGAAGGTTCAAATGGCGGTTATAAAGAGATTATCTGTAAGGTTGAGGGAGAAGATGTGTATGGCAAAATGAAGTTTGAATCGGGAGTTCACCGGGTTCAGCGCGTACCTCAAACAGAATCTCAGGGGCGCATTCACACGTCGGCAGCTTCTGTGGCTGTATTGCCGGAAGCGGAGGAAGTGGATGTTCAGATCAATATGAATGATGTCCGGGTTGATACATTCCAATCGTCCGGTGCTGGTGGTCAGTCTGTTAACACCACTTATTCAGCAGTAAGATTAACCCACATTCCTTCCGGGCTTGTGGTGAGCTGCCAGGACGAACGTTCTCAATTAAAAAACAAAGACCGCGCATTGAGCGTTTTGCGTTCCAGGTTATATGAGATTAAACTAAAAGAACACAACGACGCGATCAGTTCTCAGCGTAAATCCATGGTTGGTAGCGGCGACCGTTCCGATAAAATCCGCACCTACAACTACCCTCAAAGCCGCATTACTGATCACCGGATCGGCTATACCGTTTACAATCTCCCCGCGGTAATGGAAGGCGACATTGCCGAATTCATCGAAAGGCTAAGAATCGCTGAAAATGCGGAGAGAATGCAGGAAGGAGAAACGGTTTAAGCAAAAGTTAGTGCGAAGGTAGACCTTCGCGACTAATATGAGGAGGCCTCTGGCCGACAGCAATCAAAATGCTTATACCATACTTATTTCCGCTTCACGGCCGGAGGCCTTGGAATAGTTGGTCCGAACGGGACGTTCGAACCAACTGCTATGGATAAAGTGCCGAGTAGGTCTTCGATTTATAGGCTTCGAAGTCTTCTTTTTTGTGATGATCGTCGCCGATGAAGGTGATGATCTGATGAAATTCTTTGGCTTTCAGGTATCCGGGAAGTGGCTGGATCATATTGAATTTGTCGTCCAGAAAAACAGTAGTAGGGTAACTCGGCTGATTATTGGTTAGCGCCAATGCAATTTCATTGATTCCACGTCCGCCCTGAGCCAGATATTTGAATTTTTTGTCCCCCAATGTAATGGCTTCTTTTTGCTCCGCATCGAGCTTTACGGCATAATATTTCTTATTAACATACTCGACAACCGCCTTATTTTTGAACGTTTCGCGGTCCATTACCTTGCACCATCCGCACCAGTCGGTATATAAATCGATCATCACTTTTCTGGGCTCTTTCTGGATTTTCGTAAAAGCTTCTTCAATCGTAAGCCATTGAATTCCTTCTGCCGGGCGGCTCTCAGAATCCGAGCGAAATCCCGTCGACACGGTCAAAATGACCAGTATCAAGAGAAATGTAGTTTTGAAAGTTTTCATCTTGTTTTGGATTACTTCAAATAAACAGAATGTATCGACAGAAAATTGCTTGGCCACGGGTTGCTTACAATGCTAAATGAATGCCAATTTATGCTTTTGTTTTGGCTAATGAAACCAGGATCCCGCCAGCGACGATCAACACCATCCCCGTAAGCATGGAAACCGAGGGCATGGCTTCGCCCATGAAAAATCCGATGAGTACCGAGAACAAAATGTTGGAATAACCGATGGCTGCCACGCGTCCCGCTTTGTCAAACGTAAATGACTGCGTGAGCATTCTCTGCCCCATTAACGCCGTTAACCCAAGTGCCAAAAATCCCGCCCATTGAAGGGAATCGTCCGGCCATTTGAAAGTCCCGATCAGAAAATCGAGGTGCTCCATTGGGTAGTACGTGCCGACCAACATCGAAACGATTGGCATTACAATACCACTTAACATAAACGAAAGAATGATAGACCGGGTGTCGTAAACCACGCCGAGCTGCCGGATCGACAGATAGGAAATTGCAGTTAATAATGCATTTCCGAGTCCCAATGCATTATCGCGGAGTGATATGGAAAGGTCGGGGCGAAAGACAAACAGAATGCCGGCGAAACCGATAAATATCGCAGTCCATTCTTTTGGGTTCAATGTTTCGCCGATCAGCAGCCAGGAAAACAAGGCAAGAAATATCGGGTACGTGTATTGATAAGTAGAAGCACGTCCCAACCCGAGCGTTTGGATCGCGTAGAAAAGCATATAAAGTGACAATGTGCCCACTACACCCCTGAAAATCAGCAATCCAAGCCTGCCACCTTCCTGCTTGACCGGCCTCCGCCAAATGCTGCTGAGCACGAAGACAACCCCAACGATATTGCGAAAAAATACCAGTTGCACAATATGAAATTCCTTGCCAAGCCACTTGGAGATCGCAGATGTGAGGGAAAAGAAGAAAGCAGCTCCCAGCATCAGGTAAATGCCTTTTTGGGAAGATTTAGATGCAAGAAAATCTGGTGTCGCAGCCAATAAATTAGATTTTGGTCAAAGATAACGCATCTGTCAAATAGTCGAAAATCAATTCAATTATCTACCTTTGCAGCGTTTGGTGCCAACCGCTGATTCAATGCAGCCATTAGGCTTAATAGGGAATTCCGTTGATCCGGAAGCTGTCCCCGCAACTGTAAGTCTGTTTCATTTGACCCGATCTTCTTAGCCACTGTTTCACGCAAACGGGAAGGCGCGGGATCAAAAGACGAGCCAGGAGACCTGCCAGAACATTCTGACTTTTCCGTTTTCGGAGGAAAAATAAAAGTCAACGACAAATCCATTCAGTTCGCAGGTGATCATTAACCGGATCTTGGTTATTCTATTTTCGATTACAACAGGCATTCTTTTGTCCGGGAAAACGTATGCGCAAAAAGACAGCATTCGTCTGGAACCGGTTATCGTTCAGGGATTTGTTCCTGTAAAATTCATGAGCGGGCTGAAAGTGCAGAAATTCGATTCGACCACATTAAGTCAGTTTAAATTCCGCAATATCTCCGATCTGCTTTCATTATATACGCCCATCGCATTTAAAAACTACGGCCCCGGACAACTGAACACTGCGTCGTTTCGGGGCACTTCATCCAATCACACGGCGGTATTATGGAATGGGCTCAACATCAATTCCCCGTCATTAGGCCAAACTGATTTTTCTACCATTCCCGTCGCAGGTTTTGATCAGCTTTCCGTTCAGTATGGTTCTGCTGCCAGCATTGTAGGCACCGATGCAGTCGGGGGAAGCATTTTACTGGGGAGTTCTCCAGTAAATGCGGGTTTTAATGCATCCGTCGGACATCAGCATGAAAGCTTTGATAATTACCAGTCACAGGTTTCGGCAAATTATGGGGTGAAACTCAATGACATCTGGAAAATTTCAGGAAAGACAAATGCATATTATGGAATGACTAATAACCACTTTCCATATTCGCAGAGAAGAGGTTACTCGATCTTACCTTCTGAAACTTTTCAAAAAGGTCTGGTTCAGGATCTGTTTTTGCAATCGAAGAATGATCAGGAATTATCGGCACATATCTGGCTGACAAACAATAAACTAACCATCGCGCCAAACGAGCTGGCCGGCCGGGAACTGACTCTCACCGAAGCCTATCGGACGATGTTACGTTACCGTTTTAAAGATCTGGCATTGCGGACTTCCTGGGTCCGGGATATCATTGATTATGCCAAAAGTGATTTCAAAAATCCCGATCATGCGGTGACCGATAAATTCTCGAACCGCATTGAAAAAGATTTTCAATGGAATATCGGAACAAATGGGAATGCCGTTCAAGTAAAAGCAGGCGCTGAATGGACTCATTTTCGGGCGAAACTTTCGGGTTATAAAAACCCTCTGATCACTGAAAACCGCGGAGATCTGTTTCTGCTAACCCGTTTTCAGGTTACACAGCGTGTGCTGCTTTCTTTGAACCTCCGGCAGGCGTTGATCACGCGTTTCAACCCGCCAGTGACACCTTCTTTCGGAGGAGAATATATATTAATTCAAAAGCACTTTTACCATTTGAAACTGAAAGGTTCGATCGCCAGAAGCTACCGGGTTCCTACTTTGAATGAACGCTACTGGAAAGAACTGGGAAATCCGGAAATCAGGCCGGAGAGTGGGTGGAACCGGGAAATCGGCCTCGATCAAACGTATCAAATCACAGCCAACCAGCATCTGACCACGTCCATTACCGGATATTATAACCGGATCAAAGATTGGACCTACTGGAATCCTGCCAGGAACTACCGCGTCGAGAATTTAAAGCAGGTTTTAGCCAAAGGCATTGAATTTCAATTGGGCTGGAAAAGTAACTATGGCGTATTGCGATCAGGTGCAAACCTGGGTTATGCATTCAATAATAGCACCCAGGAAAAGTCTTACGATGCCTATTCAGCGGAAATCGTAGGAAAACAACTGGTTTTTGTTCCCATGCATTCCGGAAATGGAAATGTGTACGTTCTGTACAAAAAGTGGAAGGTTACCGGGCAGCTTCAGGCATTCAGCAAACGGTACAGTACATTCGACAATTCCCAGTTTTTGCCAGGATACACCCTGGTAAATATGCTCACCGAAACGACTTTGAACCTGAACAGAATCAGGCTGCTGATCCAGGGCCGCGTCGACAATCTTGCTAATACTTTTTACCTGAATGTAAGGAACAATGCAATGCCGGGACGGAGCTTTGCATTAAGTTTGGTAGTGAATTACCGGTCAACGAAGAATAATTTTTATTAATAAATGAACAACATGAAAAAACAATTAACCAGAGTAGCTGCCCTAGTAGCATTCTCCCTCGTTTTCTGGTCTTGCAACCAGAGTGATCCGGCACCAAAAGGCGATTACGTAAAAGGCGTTTTTGTGCTGAATGAAGGCAATTTCTTCCAGAATAATGGCGCGATTTCGTTTTTCACCAGAGAAGAAACTACTTCGCAAGACGATATCTTTTCCAGAGTGAACGGGAAAGTGCTGGGTGGCGGCGTGCAAGGTTACGCAGTGGCTGGAGAAAAAGGTCTGATACTCGTCGATAACTCCGCCGCGGGACTGGATAAAGTTGAAATTATAAATAGCAACACTTTTCAGGATCTGACGAGCATTGGTGCGCCGGACATCGAAAACCCACGTGAGATTGTGATCGGTAACAATAATAAAGCCTATGTTTCCTGCTGGGGGGCAAACGCGGATTACAAATATACGACAGGCTACATTGCAGTAATCGATCTCGGCTCACACAAGGTTACCAAGAAAATCGCCATTACCGGCGGCCCTGAAAATCTGGTGTATAACAATGGAAAATTGTTTGTGGGTACCAATTCCGATGGCGGCGGTAAAACACTTACTGTCATTAACACTACGAGTGACGACGTCGTCAAAACCATCACAGTTCCAGGCAGCGCAACTCCCATCGGCATTGATGCGAACGGTAAGCTTTGGGCCGGTGCCGGAACCAATGCGTTGAAAATCAATGTAGATAGCTATGCTATTGAAAGTACACTTCCGATCGGTTCTGATTCCAAAAAGTCAGCCCGGAATTTTGCATTGAGTGCTGATCTTAAAAGCATCTTTTTCGTGCTTTCTTACTTTGATGCGAACTATGTCAGCCACGGCGAAACATACAAATTTGGAGTAACCGACACACAAATCAATGTAGCAACCCCATTGATCAAGCGAGTATTTAGCGGGTTATCGGTAGATCCTTCGCAGGGTTTGATCTACGCCGGAGTAACTCCTTCTTACGCACAAGCTGGATATGCAGTACGATACAGGGGCGATGGAAGTCTGGTAGATTCTATCAAAGTGGGAGTGGCGCCAACCGGCTTCTTTTTCAAATAAAATCCTTACATGCAAAAGAGCCTCTGAACGCAAATTCAGAGGCTCTTGTATGTCCCAACGGTTTTATAGCTACTTAAAAAAGCCCTGCGGATCAGGCATTTTTGCTTTTAGGAGCTCGACAAATTCGAAATTCATCTGACTCAGATCAAGGGTGCGGCCTTTGTGCAAATGTTCCCACGACTTATCCAGTTCATTGAGATTATAATGCACCAATGCCAGATTATATTGTCCCAGCGCGTAAGTTGAATCGAGTGCCATCGCGTGTTTCAGCAATTCTCCGGCTTCATCGAGTTCTTCTTTTCGGCTTGTGATCGCATATAATTTGAGATTCACGGTCGAAAGATCCACCAGCAACGGAACATTATCACCTTGCAGGTTGATGCCTCTGCTCAACATTTTCTTGGCATCCACCCAGTTTTCTCTCTGGTACGAAACTACTCCCAGGCCCCAGTAAGCCTCTACGTTTTTATCGTTCAGCAATTGCGCCAGATTGAAACGGTAGCAGGCTGTGTCCAGCGAACCTTCCTGAAGATATTCCCAGGCACGGGTTGCAAAAAAACTGCTTGCTTCGGTACGGCTCGAAAATGATTTATCGCATTCACTCAGAAACTTGATTTCTTCATCGATCTGTTCCGAGGTTTTACTGATTTCTCCGAATAATGGAAGAATCCTGCGTTCCTTTAATTCAAGCGGTTTCTTTGAGGCAACGTTCGTGTCTGAACTTGGAGCAGCGCTCGCGAGATGCGTATTTTGAGCAAAGCCCAATGCCGGTGTTAAGATAGCAAGCCAAACAACAACAAATCCTTTCATAGGTAACTTAAATAGAGAAACAGGTTTTCTATTGTCCAAGTTAAACGGTTTTATTCTAATTGTATTGCATTATTTACGTTTACTTCTTCCGGGTAAACCCCGACGCTTATGTCCTCCATTTGAAGACGTTTTGGACGGTGGTCTGTGAGAATGTTTCTTCTCATGGAATGCACCCAGAAAGGTTGGATCTTCTTTTCGTTTTTGGTTGTCAATCTCCCTCAGCATATCCTGCCGCTCGGGAATGGGCGTTGGTTCCGTCTCTACGTCTGCCGGCAGCTCAGCGCGCGGAATCGGTTTCCGGATCATATTTTCGATTTTTTTGATGTGGTATTCATCAGCAATCGTCATAAAAGTGATCGCCTCGCCCGACTGATTTGCCCGGCCCGTGCGACCGATCCGATGAACATAATCCTCATAAATCAGCGGTACGTCAAAGTTGATCACGTGGCTCACTTCCGTAATGTCAATTCCCCGCGCAACCACATCCGTCGCAACCATCACCCGCACAGATCCGGACCTGAATGCATCCATCGCATTGATCCGGGTATTCTGCCCTTTATTAGCATGTATTACTCTCAATTCATCCTCCCTGACCACTTTATCCAACAGATTCTGATGCACCAAACCTGCCACCTCGCGGCTCCTGGTAAAAATGAGAACCCGGTTGAAGGTTTCCTTATCCCTTAACAACGAGGTAAGTAAGTTAATCTTCGTCCTGAAATTGGGGACTTCGTATAAGCGTTGCGTGACCATTTCGGCCGTTGTAGCCTGCGGGGTAACTTCAATGCGGGTTGGGAATTCTAAAAATTCGTGGGATAACCTCTCTACTTTTTCGGAAAATGTTGCCGAAAAGAGCATGTTCTGTCTTTTGGTAGGAATGATCTCCAGAAGCTTCCGGATCTGCGGCATGAAACCCATATCCATCATTTTATCCGCCTCATCGAGGACCATCACATTCAGGTTTTTGACGATCACCTCTTCCTGAAAATAGAGGTCCATGAATCGGCCGGGTGTCGCCACAATAATATCAACTCCGGCACGCACATTTTCAATCTGCGTTTTTGGCCCTACCCCACCATATAAAACTACTATCCGAATATCCGTGTATTTGGCGAACTGTGTAATGGCTTCTGAAATCTGCATCGCAAGCTCGCGTGTCGGCGCCAAGATCAGTGCCCGCGGGTGCTGTCCCTGCGCGAATTTAATGCGCATGAGCAGGGGTAACGAATAAGCTGCTGTTTTGCCAGTACCGGTTTGCGCGATACCCAAAATGTCCTGTCCGGCTAATGCAAGCGGGATCGCTTGTTCCTGAATGGGTGTGGGAGTTTCGTAACCTGCTTCTTCAATTGCGTTGAGTAACTGACGGTTAAGCTTAAATTGTTCAAAGGTATTTTGCGTAGTCTGCATGCCGCAAAGGTACGAAAACTAAAACAGTAGCCGGTTATCAACCTGTAACAACGTCGTCGACGAGATCTGCTGAACCAATGTAGATCGGCGACCGCTGGTGGAACGATTGCGGAACAATGTCCAGAATGCTCCCGAACCCGTCGTGCGCCTTGCCGCCGGACTTCTCGGCTATAAATGCCAGCGGGTAGCATTCATAAAGCAGCCGCAATTTGCCTTTTGGGTCTTTGTTGGTAGATGGATACAGGTAAATGCCGCCTTTCAGCATGTTTCGGTGAAAATCGCCCACGAGCGAGCCTATGTAACGGGCACTAAAACTTTTTGACTTACATTGCTCAATATACTTTTGCACAAATTTCGGGTAGCTGTGATAATGGCCCTCATTCACCGAGTAGATTGAGCCGTGGGAAGGAGTACCTATATTTTTGTGTGATAAAATGAATTCGCCGAGCGAATGGTCGAACGTAAACCCATTCACGCCATCGCCTGTGGAATAAACGAGCATCGTCGATGAGCCGTAAATAATGTAACCTGCCGCAATCTGCTTCCGCCCGCCCTGTAAAAAGTCTGAAATGGAAGCCGGGCCATTAATGGGGGTAACACGTCGGTAAATTGAGAAAATGCTGCCAATGGAGACATTTACATCGATGTTCGAAGAGCCGTCCAGCGGATCCATGGCCACTACATATTTGCCGTGGTTGTTGCCGGTATGGATAATGTCTTCCTCTTCCTCAGAAAGAATGGCGCAAACCTCTCCTCCATTTTTTAAAGCCCGGATAAAACGGATATTGGCGATGATATCGAGCTTTTGCTGATTCTCACCCTGCACGTTCTCCGTCCCGTTCCCGCCGACAATATCGATGAGCCCGGCCCGGTTGATTTCCCGGTTAATGATCTTTCCCGCGAGTGCGATGTCCCGTAGCAACTGCGATAACTCTCCGGTTGCGTACGGAAACGCGCTTTGACTGTGCATGATAAAACGGTCGAGTGTGACGCCCACCGGCACCGCTAGCTCCTGTTCTGTTTTCGTCGCCATAGTATGAGTTTACATAATATTGGCAGGAAATTACACCCCGATTTTTCCTATTTCCAAACAGTTTGACCTAATAAAATATTTTAAAAATTAATATGACTTTATCTCCATTAAAACATTGATTAATTCTAATAATGAGCGCATTAAATTTATTTAGCTTGTACTTTTTAAATGTCATGGTGACATAAAACAGACGGATGACTAACAAAAAAAGCACAAGGTACTTCCACCCTGTGCTTAATATATGACTTGCTTTTCTGACGCTTATTTAAGCCTTGCCAGCGCCTCGGTCAAGGTTGCGATTTTCGCTTCGGCATCCGCCTGCTTCTGACGTTCCTTTTCGACGACGTCGCCTTTTGCATTCTGTACAAAACGTTCGTTCGAGAGTTTCTTTACCACCGAATCGAGGAAGCCCTGCGTGTATTCCAGTTCTTTTTGCAGATTTTCCTTTTCCGATTCAATATCCAGTTCGTCAGCCAGGTTTACAAAAAACTCATCCGATTTCACACGGAATGACGTTCCTTCTGATTCTCCGGAAACATACTGAATGCTATCTACATGGGCCAGTTTGAGGATCAATGTCTCCAGGGTTTGGTAGCGGGCCGGAGAATCCGTGCGGATTGCCAGCGGCAATGCAACTTTCGGACTGATATTTTTTGAATTGCGCAGATTCCGGATCGCCGAAACCAGCTCAAAAAGTATTTCAAAGTCATTCAGCAAAGTTTGATCAAATTCCTTTGCCTGAGGAAACTGGGCAATGCAAATGGAGTCGTTAGCCGGACGTTCGATGATGCTCTGCCAGATTTCTTCGGTTATAAAAGGCATAAACGGATGCAACAAACGCATTAACTGATCAAAGAAATCTAATGTCGAATCGTATATTTCCAGATCGATCGGCTGCTCAAAACCAGGCTTGATCATTTCCAGATATTGCGCACAGAAATCGTCCCAGATCAGTTTATAAACCGAATTCAATGCGTCCGAAATCCGGAATTTGGAGAAATGATCCTCGACTTCCGCCAATGTCTGGTTCAGTTTGCTTTCAAACCATTGAACGGCCAGTTTGGAACCTGCGGGAACCCGCAGACTTTCCCGGTTTTCGGAAACCTGGAAAGTCTTAACCAATCGAAACGCATTCCAGATCTTATTCCCAAAGTTCCTGCCCTGCTCCACCAGCTTATCGTCATACGGAAGATCATTCCCTGCCTGAGAGCTAAAAAGCATACCGGTACGAATGCTATCCGCGCCAAATTGTTCGATCAAATCAATCGGATCGGGAGAATTACCGAGCGACTTGGACATTTTACGTCCCTGTTTATCCCGCACAATACCCGTGAGATATACATTTTTGAATGGATAGGTTCCCCGATATTCATATCCCGCAATGATCATCCGCGCCACCCAGAAGAACAGGATTTCAGGAGCGGTAACCAGGTCATTGGTTGGATAATAGTAGTTTACTTCCTCATTATCCGGCTCTTTTATCCCATTAAAAACAGAAATCGGCCAGAGCCACGACGAAAACCAGGTATCCAGTACATCCGGGTCTTGCTCAATATCCTCCTCAGTTAATGCAAAAAGCTGGTACTCATGCTGCGCTTTCCGTAATGCTTCTTTTTTCGTTTTTGCAATGATGATCGTGCCGTCTTTGAGGTAGAAGGCCGGAATGCGATGTCCCCACCAAAGCTGCCGGCTAATGTTCCAATCCCGGACATTTTCCATCCAGTGACGGTACGTATTCTTGAATTTGGCAGGAATCAGCTGAACCGTATCGTTCATGACATTGTCAAATGCCGGTTTGCTGATCTTCTCCATTTTCAAAAACCATTGCTCCGAAAGTCGCGGCTCAATTACAGAATTGGTCCTCTCTGAATGTCCCACATTGGATTTGTATTCCTCTGTTTTAACCAGATTTCCTGATTCTTCGAGCAGCTTAATGATCTTTTTTCGGGCTGTAAACCGGTCTTCACCTACGAGGATCTGCGCTTTCTCATTTAAAGTACCATCCTCGTTAAGCAAATCGATTATCGGCAAATTATGCCTTTTACCAAGCTCATAATCATTGGTATCGTGGGCAGGGGTAACTTTCAGGCAGCCGGTACCAAATTCCATTTCAACATATTCATCCGCAATAATGGGAATCGCGCGATTGATTAATGGGATCAAAACCTTTTGACCGATTAAATGTTGATAACGCTCATCCCCAGGATTCACACAAATAGCCACATCCGCCATAATAGTCTCCGGCCGCGTAGTAGCAATCACCACCCCTTCCTCCATACTCCCTCCTCCATTCTCCCCAACCAACGGATATTTAAGATAAACCAATTTCTGATTTACCTCTTTCATAATTACTTCCTCATCCGATACTGTGGTCCTCGCCTGCGGGTCCCAGTTCACCATCCGGTGCCCGCGATAGATATCGCCTTTATTATACAGGTCAATAAAGACGTCGATCACCGAATCGTACAGATCCGGCTCCATGGTAAAACGCGTCCGGTCCCAGTCGCAGGAAGCTCCCAGTTTGCGCAATTGTTTCAGGATAATGCCGCCGTATTTGTGCGTCCATTCCCAGCAATATTCGAGAAATTCGTCGCGAGTAAGGTCGCGTTTACTGATGCCGCGTTCTTTTAGCATCGCCACCACCTTGGCTTCTGTAGCAATGGAGGCATGGTCCGTACCAGGCACCCAGCAGGCTTCTTTTCCTTCCATCCTGGCTTTACGGACCAGAATGTCCTGAATGGTATTATTGAGCATATGCCCCATGTGCAGCACGCCGGTGACGTTTGGAGGCGGAATCACGATCGTGTACGGTTCCTTGTCCGGATTGGGCTTCGATTGGAAGTACTTGTTGTCCAGCCAGTACGAATACCATTTATCCTCTATCTCCTGAGGGGCATATGTTTTGGAAATCATTGTGTAGTCAGAAATTTACCTTCACCTGGCGGTTTGCCATCTTAAAAAGAAGGCAAGTTATGATTTGCAGCTGAAATTTCTAAACTATACTTCCTCTTTGCCGAGCGGCAGCCAGACAATAAATGTGCTTCCTTCCCCAGGCTTGCTTGTGACCTGAACCGTGCCCGCATGCGCCTCGACCATCTTTTTGACATAACTTAATCCAAGTCCGAAGCCTTTCACATCGTGCACATTTCCAGTCGGTACGCGGTAGAATGTATCGAAAATGCGCTGCTGCTGGTCCCGGTTCATGCCAATACCTCTATCGGTAATCGAAACGGAAATACCATTGTTCTCATTCCAGGTTCGGATGCTCAGATCCAGCTTTTCCGGCGAATATTTGATCGCATTATCAACGAGGTTGTTTAGTACATTCGAAATGTGAACTTCATCCGCGAAAACAATTTCATTTTCGGCTTCAAATTCCAATGCTACCTCACCTTCCTTTTGCTCGATCTGAACACTTTGCCCATTTAATGCCTTGGTAATCAGATCATGAATGTTTGTTTCGCCCAATGTTAATTTTACGTGACCTTTGTCCAGAAGTGCCATTTGCAACACTTTTTCGACATGCGTGCCCAGCCTTTTATTTTCCTCACGTATAATGCCGAGGTAACGGTCAAGACGTGTGGTATTCTTTGTCTCTATAAATGTCGCCGAATTTTCCTGCGCCATTTCCGCCGCCAGTGCAATGGTCGAAATAGGTGTTTTAAACTCGTGCGTCATATTGTTAATGAAGTCATTCTTAATTTCCGACAGTTTTTTCTGACGTAAAATCGTAGTGACCGCCATATAAAAACAAGCCATTATAACTACGATTAAGATGCCCGAGCCACCAAACATCACGCCCATGTTGCTCAGAATGTATTTTTGCTGATCCGGAAAAAATACGTAGAGTGCGTTTTTTGCATTCACCTCCTCATTTGGAAAAAGTGACGCTTTATACGATCGTTCCTCCCAATCATTCGGTTTCAGGCTTACTGTCGAGAAAATCAGACTGTCTTCCGATTGACCTCTCACCGCGAACTCATAAGGAATCGAGACGCCATTCTGAATAAGCTCCTTTTTGAGCAGTGTATCCAGTAAAAACCGGTTAACTCGCTGTTCAATAGGTCTTTTTGTATAAATAAAATCCTTCATAACTTCTTTCAGAAGCTCCGCTTTATCCGTTTCCCCTACCGTGATCATAGCTTTGGAATTGAGCCTGCCATTCTTTGTTTTGTCAGAAATCGCCACCTTCCGATTTGCTAGACTACTTCTCACCGAATCTGTGCGCGATCTGCCATTTTCCCCATTATGAACACCTCTCAATACATTTCCGAGACGTTCTTCTTCTTCGAGTCTTCGTCGCATAAACTCATCGATCCCGGCAATTCCATACTGTTGCGCCTGGAAAAATTCTTCCATAATCCGCTGCTGATGATCGACCATCACCCTGAAATTAGGACTTAGCACGTCACTAGGAACTGCCTCAGTAATAATCTGATAATGAACTTCTTCACCATTGGGGCCAATGGCAATTTCTAGCTTCGGCTTCACGTGCACCACTTGTTCCGCTGGTGCCTGAGGTTTTTTCGGCGTTACCCTTTTCATCGGCATATTCCGCAGCTGGGCGATCCGGTCCAGCTTGCTTTTTTGCTGCTCCGTCTCGATCCGTCTTTGCAGCAGATACATCATTTCCTGCTTTTCAAGCCTGTGCACCACTTCCTGAACGGATTCAGATACTTTTTGATTGAACTGATCATTACGTATCGCGATCGCTTCACGGATCCAATACCATTGAAATCCGATCAGGCCGATCAACGCCAGGCACATTAATCCAACGATGACCTGTATTTTCCTTTTAGACATATATTTCTGTTTCAATGATGCAACGCCTCCTCCCTTTTCCCCGACATTTTAGCTGATAACAAATTTAACGTTTCGCATTCGTCGCCATTTGTTTTTAACATTATTTAACAGCGACACAAAGGCACGTTCGATAATTTTATAAATCGTTCATAATCATAACCAAATGCACCTATGAAAGCTGTTTTCCTTCAAAAATTAATGTTGCCGCTGTCACTTTCGGCTGTGTTGTTTGTCTCAAATCAGGCATCGGCGCAGGCGGATAAAAAAACAAAGCCCGGAGATAAATCAGAATCTGTTATCCGCATTCAGATAACGGAAGATGAAGGCGGGAAAACCACAAATAAAGAACGGAGTTATCGCGTGGGCGCGATGTCCGACGATGAGCGTGACAAGTTTGTGGAGAAAGTACTTGATTCACTGGGAGTTGATAAAAAGAAAAAGCAATCGATATCCATTACGGTAGATGACGGCGACACCGACATGATCGCAGCAAAAAAACGTAGAAAAGTGATCATCGACCACCGGGACGATCGGGAACCACTTGCCTATCACTGGAAAAACGACCATTCTTTTGATTTTGAATGGGATTCCGACAAGTTCCGCAGCAATCTGAGAGAATTTGAAAGAGACATCAGACCAAAAACGAAGATGCTCCTGAAAGATATGGAACATCTCGGTACACAAATGGGCGATATCTGGGAAAAGGATTTTGTAAAACCTGCGAATGTGCGCGCGCTCAGCGCTTATTCCAATAATCCCGACAACGGAATGCTGAACCTTCGTTTCAGTGTCCCCGAGAAAGGTGATGTGACAGTAACTGTTACGGATACCAAAGGCAAAGAAGTCGGCAAAAAGGAAATTAAGGACTTCGAAGGTGAGTTTGTGGGTCAGATTGAACTTAAAAAGAGCACGAAAGGCACCTTGTTTGTAACTGTTGTCCAGAATGAAGACGGCACTGTAAAGCGGGTTGTTATCCCATAATCTGACATTTTCTGTTCCTGAAAATCCCCTTATTTAGAAATAATGAGGGGATTTTTATTTTAAAAATAATGGAACAATTAGGCTGACATTTGGTAAGAATTGTAAATTTGCCAAAATCACCATCTAACTGCGACATCAATTTCCTAAGCTATTATGCTGAATCTTATACTGTTTGGCCCTCCGGGTGCGGGGAAAGGCACCCAAAGTGAAAAAATTATTGCCAAGTACAATCTGATCCATTTGTCGACAGGAGATTTGCTCCGTAATGAAATTCAGGCGGGTTCTGAACTGGGCCTGAAAGCAAAAACACTCATGGATCAGGGCATATTAGTACCGGATGAAGTGGTGATCGGGATGATTGATAATAAGCTGAAAGAACACAGAAATGCCGCCGGGTTCATTTTTGACGGGTTTCCAAGAACAGTTAAGCAATCTGAGGCACTAGATCAGCTGTTAGCTTCTTACAATGAGAGCATTACAATCATGATTGCTCTGGTCGTAGATGACAACGAATTGCTGGCGCGCCTGCTAAACCGTGGAAAAACATCGGGCAGACCAGACGATCAGAATGAAGAGCTGATCAGCAAACGCATTCAGGAGTACAACAATAAAACCAGGCCCGTAGCGGACTATTATCAGCAGCAGGGAAAATTTGTCGCAATTGACGGGATTGGTGAGATCGATTTTATTTTTGAAGAGATTACACAGGCAATATCCAGGTAATTTTTACCTGAGAATTAACTTATCGCTATACAACACATGGCTTCGTCAAATTTTATAGATTACGTTAAAATCAATGTGCGTTCCGGCGCGGGGGGAGCAGGTTCTCTCCATTTCAGGCGTGAAAAGCATGTTGAAAAAGGAGGGCCCGACGGTGGTGACGGAGGAAGAGGTGGCCACGTGATCCTGAAAGGAAACAGCCAGCTATGGACGTTGCTTCATTTGAAATACACCAAGCATATCAAGGCATTTGATGGCAAAGGCGGCGAAGGTGGACGAAGAAGTGGCTCCATCGGAAAAGACATTATCCTCGAAGTTCCGCTCGGAACAATTGCCAGAAATGCCGAAACCGGTGAACAGCTATTCGAAATAACCGAAGACGGGCAGGAAATCATTTTGCTGAAAGGCGGTCGGGGTGGAATGGGAAATGACCATTTCAAGTCGGCAACCAACCAGACACCCCAACACGCCCAACCGGGCGAGCCAGGTCTGGAAGAATGGGTGATCCTCGAACTAAAAGTACTCGCAGATGTAGGTTTGGTCGGTTTTCCCAATGCCGGTAAATCGACATTGCTTTCTGTAGTCTCGGCTGCGCGACCCGAAATTGCGGATTATCCGTTTACAACTCTGGTGCCAAATCTGGGTGTAGTATCGTACCGCGACTACAAATCTTTCGTGATGGCCGACATTCCGGGAATCATTGAAGGAGCATCTCAGGGCAAAGGATTGGGGCTCCGTTTCCTCAGACATATCGAACGAAACTCCATTTTATTATTTATGGTCCCCGCCGACAGCGAGGACATTCAAGCTGCATATCAAACCCTTCTGCAGGAGCTAAAAGTCTACAATCCTGCACTCTTAGATAAGAATCGTCTCCTCGCGATTTCAAAAATCGATGTCCTCTCTGACTCGGAACGTAGTATATTAGAAAAACAACTACCTGATAATGTTGCTAGTATATTCATTTCTGCAGTTACTCAAGAAGGAATTGAACAATTGAAAGACAAAATATGGGAGTCGATCAATTCCCCGTTTACAGTAAACTAATTTCAGTTTCCCGTAAAATAATATTTTCTTGAAACAGGCAACCATTCGGTGCATATTGTGTGTCCGAGAAGTTACGTTAAAGAATTGTACTCACTATGAAACACTATCTACCGTACTTGCTTCGGGTAGCCTTAATAATTCTCTCGACAGCGTCATTTGGACAAGTTAGCATCGATTATCCGACTGACCGCGCCGTTTTTCAACGTGATAAAAACAACTCTGCTACCCTCTATATTGCAGGGGGTTACACCAAGGTTACCGACCGGATCGAAGCAAAATTAACTGCGATCAACGGTGGTGAAAATATCGACTGGACTACTATCCAACTAAATCCATCAGGAGGTCTATATCAGGGAAGCCTGCAGGCACGCGGCGGCTGGTATCGCCTTGAGGTTCGCGCCAGGCGGGGCGGCGACGTAGTTGGCTCCACAGAAGTTTCACACGTAGGCATCGGCGAAGTTTTTATGGTCGCGGGCCAGTCGAACGGTCAGGGTTACACTGACAAGGGTGCCCAGGGCGCTCAGGATGACCGGGTAAGCTGCATTGGTTTTAATTCAACGGATGGCCCACCGATTTTTCAGGATCTGCCTTATCCATCTTTTCAACATATAGAGTCATTTTCTGACATTGCTCCCAGGGGTAAAGGCGCATGGTGCTGGGGCAAGCTGGGAGACATTCTTGCTCAGCGGCTGGGTGTTCCAATCCTGTTTTTCAATGTTGCGTGGTATGGGACATCGGCCATCGCATGGCGCCAAAGCATCAATGGTACCGGTTATTCGGTTTACACAGGGGGGCCAATCGAACCAAGCGGAATGCCCTATGGAAATATCAGGATGGTAATCCAGCGATACACTCCCATCACTGGAATGAGAGGCGTGCTGTGGATTCAGGGCGAAGCAGATAACGATTTCAATACCAGTACGGATACTTATTTCAATAGTTTGAAAACGGTAATCGAAACTTCTAGAAACGAATCCGGAAAAAATATCTCCTGGATGGTATCGCTTACTTCCTACAACAATAAAAATGGAAGTGATCAAAACATTGTGAATGGACAGCGGCGCGTGATCAATAATGTGCTGAACGTATTCGAAGGCCCAAACACAGATGCGATTCAGATCCCACGCCAGGATGGCCCCGATGGCGTCCATTTCATGAATGAGGGATTGACGCAGCTCGCCGAAGCCTGGGCGGATAAACTGAATGACGGTTATTTCAATTCATCTGACCCATATCAAGGTGTCCGGCCAATGTCCGTGAACGCATTCTGCGCCGGAAACGGAAATCTGAATCTGAGTGCGAACAATGCAGGCTTGTCGTCGGTTAGCTGGACAAACGGGCAGTCGTCCAACAGCATTCAGGTAGGGAATGGAAATTACCGGGCATATGCCCGTGACGACCGTGGCAATTACATTTTTTCTCCGGAAATCAGGATAAACGAAAATATACAACCTCCACAGCCTACGATCCGGCTCGAAGGGAGCAATCCGGTCTGTCTTGGGAATACCGCGACATTGATATCCAGCACTTCTGAAAATGTCCGGTGGAATACCGGCTCAACCAGTGATCGGCTTGATGTGACCACTGGTGGGGACTATTTTGTTTCTACCAGGAATGTATACGGTTGCGAAGCGACTTCTGAAAAGATCACGATGAAAGTTTCCAATGCGCCGTTACCCGCCACCCCAAAGGTGACTGCTTCCGGCGTGCTCACTTTTTGTGATGGGGGTGAAGTAAGTCTTACTTCCGACTCCAAGCTTACTAATATCTGGTCAAATGGAGCGAATGCGGGCAGTATTGTTGTAAAAAACTCCGGCGAATTCAAGGTACGTGCACTGGATTCGGAGGGATGCTATTCTCTCGAATCGGAAGCAGTGAATGTCAAAGTAAATCCATTGCCTGCCAGACCGATTATTGGTTTGAGTGGCGAAACGACATTTTGTGCGGGCGGAAATGTGACATTGACTTCCAGTTACGACACGGGCAATATCTGGAGCACAACTGCCACGACCAAAGCTATTTCTGTTACGGCTACGGGCAATTTTACTTTAATGCAACGCGACGCAAATGGATGTGAGTCAACCTCCGACCAGGTATCTGTAAAAGTGAATCCATTACCCCAAACTCCGGCGATCACTGCCTTGCGCCCAACTACTTTTTGTTTGCGGGATTATACCACTCTTCAGAGTAGCGAAGCTTTTTCTTATGTATGGAGCAATGGAGAGACCGGCCGGCAGATTGAAATCAGAAACTCGGGTAATTTCACTATTTCGTCAAAAGATGAAAATGGCTGCATTTCGCCCGTGTCGCCGGTAGTTGCAGTCGTGGCTAATCCATTGCCTGTCACACCAACCATAGCGGCTGATGGCCCCATTGTTTTTTGTGCGGATTTAAGTGTTAATCTTCAATCATCTACCGCAGTAGGATTTTTATGGAGTAACGGAGCATCTACGCAGACTCTGAAAGTGACTACGGCCGGCATATTTTCAGTGCAGACGATCAATGAATTTCAGTGCTATTCCGACCCGAGTAACAAAATCACAACACAAACTCTCGCATTACCCGCAGCTCCAAATGTTCGTGCATTAAGTGCGACGACCATTTGCGATGGTGATACGGTGATTTTGCAGGCTTCACAAGGAAATTCATTTTTCTGGAATAATGGTGAAGAAGGAAGTGATATTAAGGTCATAGAAGCTGGGGATTATGCTGCGCGGGTACAAGATAGCAAGGGTTGCTACTCGCCTTATTCTGCGCTAATCCCCATCGATGTAAAACCCTCTCCAAGTGCGCCCGTTATCCGTCAAACTGGTACTTATACTTTGTTGGCAGAAAATAATCTCAATTCGGGAGATCATGTCTGGAAGTTTAATGATTTGGTTTTAACTGAAAATACGGCGACCCTGAAAGCTGTCCGGAGCGGATCATATGTGGTCAACAATACAATCGTTTACAGCCCCACACTCACTTGCTACTCTGAATTTTCGGAACCATTTATGTTCAGGTTGGACCCGACCGTTCCCGGTTTTGTGGTTTACCCTAATCCAAATGCAACTGGAAAAATGACGGTGGAAACACTCCTTAATGTGATTAATGCGGAGATCCAGATTGTAGATAGTCGTGGTGTGATTCATAAAACGTTTACTGTTAAAAGGTTCGACAGTCAAAAAGTTTTCAACTTGTCCGGTTTATCGAGCGGGACCTATTTTGTCCGTATTCTTTCCGCAGGTTTTAATGCGACTCAAAAACTTCTGATTGTACAGTAAATAAACGACTGGGCACCTGTCTGATCAAAATATTGAAATGGTGATATTTTCGCAAAATAATCATTTACATTTGTAACCGTTTTGCTTTAGAAACATCCAATCGGAACCATAATCGTACAGAATATACAAAACTTTACCTGTATCAGAATTCCCAATGCGTAATAGATTTTTTCTTCCGGTAGTGGCAAAGGCGCTGCTGTTGATCGTGATGATTTCATCAACAGTATTTGCACAAATCAAAATTACTTCTCCTACCTTCCAGGCTGTATATCAACGAGATATAACCGGCCAGCGAACCCTTACCGTTACCGGGACATTTACTGTCACCATGGATAAGGTTGAAATCCGGGCGGTACCGGTAGTCCAGGGACAGGGTATACCAACGGCCTGGGAAACCTTGCAGGATGCACCAAAAGGAGGTGTTTTTTCAGGAAATATTACACTTTTCGGAGGTTGGTATACACTTGAAGTCAGGGCGATTGCGGGCGGAAAAGTAGTAGGACGTGACGTGCTTGCCCGGGTAGGTATTGGCGAAGTCTTTATCATTGCGGGCCAATCAAATGCCCAAGGTTTAAAGGGATACAACTGGGGGCCTTCAGCTCAGGATGACCGGGTTCAATATGTATCAAACTATGAAAATGATGAATTAGGGCAATACAAGGATTTATTGACTGACCCTGTTCCACCGACGTTTTCAAAGATAACAAGAGACCTGAAAACCATGTCGCCACGTGGCCAGACAGCCTGGTGCTGGGGTATATTAGGAGATCTCCTGGTAACCAAATTGAATGTTCCGGTATTATTTATAAACACCGCCTGGGAAGGAACGGCGATCGAAAACTGGTCCTACAGCGCCCAGGGATTAGCTACCGTAAACAAATATGGTAATTTCACTTATGTTCCTGGTATGCCTTATGCAAACCTGCGAATTGCTGCCAGGAATTACGGAAATCAATACGGAGTGCGGGCGATTTTGTGGATGCAGGGGGAGGCAGACGCATTATTCAAGACACCGGCTGCTTTTTACAGAGACAACCTTCAGTTTCTGATCAATAGATTAACTTCGGAGACTAACAAACGCATTACCTGGGTTATTGCAAGAACAAGCAGAACATCGCCTAATCCCCAAACTCCGTCATTTACAAACCCTGCAATCATTGCAGCACAGAACGCGGTTTTAGACACAAAATTCAATCCAACTTATCCTGGCCCGGAAACCGATCCTCTTGTCACAGATCGGGGTGATGGTACGCACTTTGTCGGTAAAAGACCTGATGATGAGGAAGGCACCGTAAATGCACTCCGGATTCTTGCAAATGCATGGAATGAAAGTCTGGATGCGAATTTCTTTTCGACTGTTCCTCCTGCGGCGCCTGCTGAAATTCCTGCGATGACAGCAGCCTGTGTAACTGCGAACAATGCGGTTACCATAACGTTACCAACCGGATACAAATCCTATGAATGGAGCAACGGATCAAAGGGCAGCTCAATTACGGTTTCCGACGCCGGTACATATCGCGCCACCGTGAAAGATGATGCTGGCAACTCAATCCTCACTTCGGTAGTGGTTCTTGACAATGGTGCAAAACCGGTTCAGCCGAGCATTTTGCAACAAGGTCAGCAGCAGGCCTGCGCCGATTCATCATTTCAGTTTTCGGTTGCGGAAGGCAATGACATTTACAGCTGGTATAAACAAGGTTCAAACTCCATTATTGCTACCGGCCCAACCGCGAAAATCGCAGAGAGTGGAAACTATTTTGTGAAATCACAGAACGTATTTGGATGTGTTTCCGAAAATTCAGCCAACTCTTCACTGGTTATCCGGCCAAAAATTTCCAAGCCGGTCATTGAAGCATCGGGACCTTTCAGCATTACCGCCAAAATCTCAGAAACGGGGCTCAATGAGCAGTTTTTATGGAGACGGCCGGGGACCGAGTCAGATACTACGGCCAATATTGTGAAAATTCTCAAAACAGGTAACTACTCTACGAAAGCCAAGGTAAATTTCACAATTGGAGATAACAATGTGCTGACATGCTATTCGGATACAACTTCGCAGGAATTTAAGACCATTGAACAAAACGATGTGGTTATCTACCCAAATCCAAGTCAGGATAGTTATGTTTACATCGAGTCCCGTGACAACATTTCAAATGCGGTTATAACGCTTTTTGACATCTACGGACGTGTTGTGAAGTCCACGCCACCTCAAATGCTTGATAGCCGCCTGCGAATCAGTGTCGGGCATTTGCCAACCGGCAAATACATTATCCGCGTTACGGGGCAGGGACAGAGCCTTACGAAGCAAATTATCATCCGATAACTAATTTTTCTTTGTTTGTTTACAAATAAGCCCCGGGAGACCGGGGCTTATTTAGTATGATCCTAATTAAACAAAAGAAAAAGTAAAGAATTTGATTGATAAATTTGCAAAGGCTAATTTTGAGATATAGGAAAACAGTACCCTTTATACATTTTGACAAGCCTGACGACCTGAGATTATCATAGCGTTCTTTCAATGAAAAACACATATCTTCCTTCCGATTACCTACCTATTTTAGTTCAATTTCTACTTGCTGCGGCTTTCATTGGCGGAACGATGATCGTAACGCATTTGATTGGGCCAAGCCGGAAGAGCAAATTAAAGGATGACCCATTTGAATGCGGCATCGAATCGGTGGGTGATGCCCGGACACCAATTTCCGTTAAGTACTTTTTAGTTGCAATCCTGTTCGTTCTTTTTGACGTTGAAGTGATATTTATGTATCCCTGGGCTGTAAACTTTAAAGGCCTCGGAATGTTTGGGTTCATTGAGATGTTATTGTTTATGGCGCTCCTGTTATCCGGTTTTTATTATGTCATCCGCAAGGGTGTATTGAACTGGGAAGAGTAAGCCACAAACCTTGAATTGGGAAAAATTATGAAAGAAGTAACGATTGTGGAGGCTCCGCAAGGACATAGCGGATCTGGTTTTTTTGCAACTTCATTTGACGAGGCCATCGGACTGGCACGCAGCTATTCACTTTGGCCTTTGCCTTTTGCCACCTCTTGTTGCGGAATTGAATTTATGGCAACCATGGGTGCGCATTATGATATTTCACGCTTTGGGTCTGAACGTCCAAGCTTTTCGCCACGTCAGGCCGATCTGCTCATGGTAATGGGTACCATTGCGAAAAAGATGGCGCCGGTTGTAAAGCAGGTATACCTTCAAATGGCTGAACCCCGCTGGGTTATGGCGGTTGGAGCTTGTGCATCCAGTGGAGGTATTTTCGATACTTACAGCGTTTTGCAGGGTATCGACAGGATTATCCCGGTTGATGTGTATGTGCCCGGATGCCCGCCACGACCAGAACAGATCATTGATGGCCTTATGCAAATACAGTATTTGGCACAGAATGAAAAACTTCGCCGGAGAAATACCGATGAATACCAGCAATTATTGTCTTCTTATAACATTCAGTAACCGATATGCTGACGAATCAGGAGGTAGCGGAAGCACTTTTGGAAAAATTTGGTGATCAAGCTTTTGATTTTGAAGAGCCTTACGGACTTTTAACGCTTTCAACCACCCGCGAGCAGATTATACCAATGCTCGAATTTTTGCGTGATCATAAAACCTACCAGGTCATTTTTCTGACCGACTTGTGCGGAATACATTATCCGGACAATGCGTCGAAGGAATTTATGGTGGTGTACCACATGCATAGCTTTATCCATAATTTCAGGATACGGATCAAGGTTTCCATTGCAGAAGAAGATATTCATATTCCGACGGCAACGGGCCTCTTTGCAAGTGCCAACTGGATGGAACGCGAAACCTATGACTTTTTTGGAATCCTGTTTGACGGGCACCCTAACCTCATCCGGATTCTGAATATCGAAGAGATGGACTACTTTCCCATGCGCAGACAATATGCATTGGAAGATGCCACACGTGAAGATAAAACTGATGCCCTTTTTGGCCGCTGATCTTATATTGAGTTATTATGGCAGATATTGAATTATTACCGCATAACGTTCCCTCAAAGTCCGATTTGCCCGAACTGGTTGAGGAATTAACCACACTCAATCTTGGCCCGACCCACCCTGCAACGCACGGAATTTTCCAGAATATCCTGAAAATGGATGGGGAAAAGATCGTTTCGGGTGAGCAGACGATTGGGTATATACACCGTGCTTTTGAAAAAATAGCGGAAAGAAGGGCTTTTTACCAAATTACCACGCTTACAGACCGCATGAATTATTGCTCCTCCCCGATCAATAATATGGGCTGGCATATGACTGTGGAAAAGCTGCTGGGTGTTGAAGTTCCGAAACGCGCGCAATATATCCGCGTAATCATGATGGAGCTGGCCCGCATTACCGATCATATTATTTGCAATAGCATTCTTGGTGTGGATACCGGGGCCTTTACGGGCTTTTTGTATGTTATGCAAAAAAGGGAAGAGGTTTACGAGATTTACGAAGAGGTTTGCGGCGCACGTCTGACTACGAATATGGGCCGGGTGGGCGGCATGGAAAGAGATCTTTCAAATACCGCAATCCGCAAGATCCATGAATTTATAAAATCATTCCCACCTGTTTTACGCGAGCTTGAAAAGCTTTTGAACCGCAACCGGATCTTCATGGACCGTACCATTAACGTAGGTCCAATCTCAATGGAGAGAGCGATCTCATACGGTTTCACAGGCCCTAACCTGCGCGCAGCCGGACTGGACTATGACGTCAGGGTTATGAATCCTTATTCTTCGTATGAGGATTTTGACTTTACCATTCCGATTGGTCAAAATGGTGATACGTACGATCGTTATATGGTGCGTAACGAGGAAATGTGGCAAAGTTTAAAAATCGTAGAACAAGCGATTAACAATCTTCCGGAAGGACCTTTTTATGCCGATGCTCCTGAATATTATTTGCCTCCTAAACAAGAGGTTTACAGAAGCATGGAGGCACTTATCTACCATTTCAAGATCGTAATGGGGGAAATTGATGCTCCGATCGGTGAAGTTTATCATGCTGTCGAGGGCGGAAACGGAGAACTTGGTTTTTACCTGATCAGCGATGGCGGACGTGCCCCGTACCGTTTGCATTTCCGCAGGCCAAGTTTCATTTATTATCAGGCTTATCCTGAAATGTGCAAAGGAAGTACATTGTCGGATGCCATTCTGACGATGAGTAGCCTCAATGTAATTGCGGGCGAACTCGACGCTTAAAGTTTGTTTAAAGATCGTATCTAAGAAATGACTGAAACACCTAATCTGGTTGCATTTACGCCGGAAAGACTGGAGAAAGTAAAAGACATTATTGCAAGATATCCGGAGGGCCGCCAAAAGTCGGCTCTCTTACCTGTTTTGCACGTAGCCCAGGAACAGTGGGGCTGGCTCAGCAGTGAGGTAATGGACTATGTGGCAGGTATTTTAAGTCTCGAGCCGGTTGAAGTGTACGAAGTGGCTACATTCTACACCATGTACCATCTCGATCCCGTAGGCAAACATGTGATCGAATATTGCAGAACCGGACCTTGCTGCCTCATGGGTGGAGAAGATGTGTATGGTTATTTGAAACAAAAACTCGGAGTGGAAGCCGGGCAAACTACCGCAGACGGACTTTTTACATTAAAAGAAGTCGAGTGTCTTGCTGCCTGCGGATGGGGTCCGGTTTTTCAGATCAGAGAAAAATATTATATGAATCTGACCAATGAAAAAGTAGATCAGATTATTGAAGATTTAAGTAAATAAGCATTTAAAGGCTGAAAACAGTATCCTCAAATGGCTAAAAAAATATTAACGGAACATATCAACGTCCCTGGCATTGAAACTTTCGATGTGTATCGCAGACAGGGAGGTTATACAGCCGTTGAAAAGGCTTTGAAAACCATGACTCCGGATGAGATCGTGGAAGAAACTAAGAAATCAGGAGTGAGAGGAAGAGGTGGCGCAGGATTTCCGATGGGTATGAAATGGGGCTTTTTGGCTAAACCTGAGGGTGTTCCAAGATATCTTGTTTGCAACGCGGACGAATCGGAACCAGGAACCTTCAAGGATCATTACCTGATGAAGTCGATCCCGCATTTATTAATCGAGGGGATGATTATTGGCAGTTTTGCATTAGGTGCCAAAAAATCATTCATCTATGTTCGGGGTGAACTGATGTACGTGATCCACATCCTTGAAAAAGCGATTGCAGAAGCAAAAGCGGCTGGATTTTTAGGTCAGAACATTTTGGGTACCGGATACGATCTTGAACTGATCGTACAATCCGGAGGTGGTGCATATATATGTGGCGAAGAAACTGCCCTGCTCGAATCGCTTGAAGGTAAAAGAGGAAACCCGAGAAATAAACCTCCATTCCCGGCGGTAAAAGGATTATATCAAAGTCCAACGGTTGTGAATAATGTAGAATCCATTGCTAATATGCCATGGATCATCAATAATGGAGCGGATGCTTATGCGGGAATTGGAATTGGAAGAAGCACAGGTACCAAATTGATTTCTGCTTCCGGGCATATTAAAAAGCCAGGGGTTTATGAAATTGAACTCGGTGTAAGTGTTGAAGAATTTTTGAATTCGGATGAATACTGCGGCGGCATTAGAGACGGTCATCATTTGAAAGCTTTGGTTGCCGGCGGATCATCCGTACCCATTCTGCCAGCTCATCTGATCATGAAAACAGCAAATGGCGAAGATCGTCTGATGTCTTATGAATCTCTTTCGGACGGTGGATTTGCGACAGGTACCATGCTCGGGTCAGGTGGATTTATCGTTTTTGATGAAACAGCCTGCATTGTAAGAAATACCTGGAATTTCGCACGTTTTTATCACCACGAATCTTGCGGACAATGCAGCCCGTGCCGTGAAGGAACCGGCTGGATGGAAAAAGTCCTGCATCGCATAGAGCACGGACATGGAAGTATGCATGATGTCGACCTTTTGGTTGATATATCAAAAAAAATAGAAGGAAACACCATTTGTCCACTAGGTGACGCTGCTGCCTGGCCGGTTGCCAGTGCGATACGCCACTTCAGGGATGAATTTATGTGGCATATTACCAATCCTCACGAAGCTTCACAACCAGGAGCTGTATATCAGGGAGAAATGGCGCTGGTATAACAACCAGGGCATAATGTACATTATTTGGCATGGAAGAAACGAAACCGCAGTTAATAAAAATCACATTCGACGGCATTGAAGTTGAAGTGGAACCTGGTACTACCATCATGCAAGCTGCACGGAAAATTGCAGAAGCGGATGAAAGCCAGGGCCACCTTGTTCCGCCGGCAATGTGCTACTATAAACCACTTCCGACTTCGGGTGGGAAGTGCAGGGCATGTCTGGTAAAAGTGGCGCAGGGATCCGCAAAAGATCCTCGCCCAATGCCGAAACTCGTTCCGTCCTGCATTACACAGGTTCAGGAGGGTATGGTTGTGGAAAACACTACCAATCAGGGAGTTCTGGACACGCGCAAAAGTATAGTTGAATTTTTACTGATCAACCACCCGCTCGACTGTCCGATTTGCGACCAGGCTGGTGAGTGTCATTTGCAGGATTTTGCATTTGAGCATGGATCGGTAAAAACCCGTTACGAGGAAGACAGACGTACTTTTGACAAAATAGACATTGGCCCATTCGTGCAGTTGCACATGACGCGCTGCATACTTTGCTACCGTTGTGTATACACTGCGGATCAGATCACAGATAAGCGTGTTCACGGTGTAATGAACCGCGGGGATGCGTCCGAGATCAGTACATACATCGAAAAGGCGATCGATAACGATTTCTCAGGCAATGTGATCGACGTTTGTCCGGTAGGAGCTTTAACCGACAAAACATACCGCTTTAAAAACAGGGTATGGTTCTCGAAACCGGAAGATGCGCATTGTGATTGTTCTAAATGCAGCGGAAAAGTAACCTTATGGTATCGGGGCGATGAAGTGATCCGAGTTACCGCACGCAAAAATACCTGGGGAGAAGTGAACGAGTTCATTTGCAATACCTGCCGTTTTGAAAGGAAAAAAACCAGCGACTGGGTATTGGAAGGGCCGACAAAAGTGAAGCGCAGCTCGGTGATCTCAGCCAACAAGTACCGTGCAGATCTCATCAAAAAGCCTGATTTCGCTCTAAAACTAGCTGCCACTCAGTTCAAACCGATTGATGATACCAGAGAATTTGTGACTGACGGGGAGACGATCCGTCAGCAAAGCATTGAAAATAACGACAAGGCAAATCACCGTTCTTTGTTAGCAAAAAATAATTAGTAGCAGCAGAAATGCTGCCGATAACCCGGCTTTAAAATGGATTTAATTGAGTTTTTAGTAAAAACAGCAACCATCTTCGTCGTTTTCGTCCTCACCCTGGTCATCGCCATGTATTCGACCTGGGCCGAGCGCAAAGTAGCTGGTTTTATTCAGGACCGTGAGGGACCCAACCGCGCGGGATGGGGTGGATTGTTACAGCCGCTGGCTGATGCAGGTAAAATGTTTTTCAAGGAAGACTTTATTCCTGCATTAGCCAACAAATGGCTTTTTATAGCCGGCCCGAGTTTAGCGATGCTCACTGCATTGCTTGCCAGCGCCGTGATCCCGTTTGGAAGCACATTCAAAATCAATGGCCATGAAGTGGTGCTGCAAGGTGTTGAGTCCAACATTGGTATCTTGTACGTTTTTGGCGTTGTAGCACTTGGTGTTTATGGAATTATGATCGGAGGCTGGGCTTCCAATAATAAATTTTCATTGCTTGGTGCAATCCGGGCGGCTTCTCAGAATATTAGCTATGAAGTGGCGATGGGTTTGTCCCTGATTGCCATTTTGATGATGAGCAGTTCACTTTCATTGGGCGAGATCGTTGCACAGCAGCACGGAGCTAACTGGAATATTTTTTACCAGCCACTGGGCTTCATAATCTTTATAACCTGCTCATTTGCTGAATGTAACCGTGTCCCATTTGACCTTCCTGAATGCGAAACCGAGCTCGTGGGAGGCTATCACACCGAATATGGAAGTATGAAGCTGGGTTTTTACCTGTTTGCAGAATACATCAACATGTTCATTTCCTCGGCGATCATTTCGGTCTTGTATTTTGGCGGATATAACTACCCGGGCATGGATTGGGTTTACAGCCAGCTTACTCAGGCGTTGGGATCTGAAACAGGTCATAATATAGCTACATTGATCGGCACCGCCGTCTTCTTTGGCAAGGCTATATTCTTTATATTCTTTTACATGTGGGTTCGCTGGACAATCCCGCGTTTCCGTTATGACCAATTGATGAACCTTGGCTGGAAGAAACTCATTCCGCTGGCCATTTTTAATATCATAATCACTGGTGCCGCTGTGCTTTTCTTGAAGCCTGTTATCACCGCGTGGTTAAACTAAAATTTTCAAAAACGCATTGCTATGCAATTGACCAACCGCTCTAAGCAAGTCAGCAATAAAGAAATGACGTTGATGGAACGCGCATACCTGCCGGCGATTGCAACAGGTCTGGCCATCACCATCAAACATTTTTTCTCCAAGAAAGTTACGATTCAATATCCTGAGGTAAAACGTTATCTGGGCCCTGTTTTCAGGGGAAGGCATATTCTTAAACGTGATGAAGATGGTCGGGAACGCTGCACAGCCTGTGGCCTTTGTGCCGTAGCTTGTCCTGCAGAAGCCATTCAGATCGTTGCGGCTGAACGTGAAAAGGGAGAAGAAAAGTTGTACCGGGAAGAAAAATACGCAGCTGTTTACGAAGTAAATATGTTGCGGTGCATATTCTGCGGTTTATGCGAAGAAGCTTGTCCAAAACAAGCTGTCTACCTTCGTCACGACGAGTTTATTCCTGTTTTTACGGAACGCGATCAGGTGATCTGGGGGAAAGATTTGCTGGTAGAAGATATGACTAACCGCTACACCCGTGAAGCCTGGACCAAAGAAGAAGCTCATGCGCTCGATGCAAAAAGAGCCAGCGGAGAAGTTACCAACGTTGTTCCAAGAGCTATCCCGTGAGCGGATTAACCCATACTTTCAGAAGTAATTAATGTCATGAATTCAACCGTATCTTTTTTCTATTTCCTTTCTTTCCTCACCATTCTCAGTGCAGTAATGGTGGTTGTCTCGCGTAACCCGATCCACAGCGTACTTTATCTGATCCTGACATTCTTTACTTTGTCCGGCCATTATATTCTGCTAAATGCTCAGTTTCTGGCGGCAGTGAACATCATCGTTTATGCGGGGGCCATTATGGTATTGTTTCTCTTCGTGATCATGTTTTTGAATATGAAACAAGATAATGAAGAGTCAAAAACGAACCTGACCAAAATCGCCGCTACAATTGTCGGAGGAACAGTTTTTGTGATTCTTTTCGGTGCATATCGTAAAAGCATTGTCCCATCGTACAGCCCGGAAACATTCGATTCTCAGATTGGTATGATAGAAAACCTCGGTCATTTGCTGTTCCGTGAATATCTTTTACCGTTTGAGCTTGTATCCATTTTGCTTTTAGTGGCTATGGTAGGAGCTGTTATGTTGGGTAAAAGAGAAATTGGAGAGCGGCATTTCTAAAATAGCCAATTACCTTCATACGAATACAAAAAAAGGAGACGATCGGGCGATTGTCTCCTTTTTTAATGCCTTGTTTCAGATCAATTAGCCGCCTCTTCCGCGTAAGCTTCCACCGGAATGCATGAGCAGATCAGGTTGCGATCACCATAGGCGCTATCAACACGGCTGACACTTGGCCAGAATTTATTGAAACGCAAATATGGAAGTGGAAATGCCGCCTTTTCACGACTGTAAGATCTATTCCAGGATTCGCTCAATAGAACTCTTGAAGTATGCGGCGCATGTTTCAAGACATTGTCAGAGCGATCTGCGGTACCTTCTTCAATTTCTCTGACCTCATTACGGATTGAAATCATGGCGTCACAAAAACGGTCGAGTTCCGCTTTTGATTCTGATTCCGTCGGTTCGATCATCAATGTACCCGCAACTGGGAATGACAGTGTTGGTGCATGAAATCCGTAATCCATCAAACGTTTTGCGAGATCCTCGGCTTCTACGCCAGCGGATTTAAATGAACGACAATCCAGAATCATTTCATGCGCGCAACGTCCATTTGTACCTGTGTAAAGTACGTCATAATGTCCGCTCAAACGCTCTTTAATGTAATTCGCATTGAGAATCGCATATTTCGTAGCATTTATAAGCCCCTCACTGCCCATCATCGCGATGTACGCATATGAAATAGTAAGGATGCTGGCGCTGCCATAAGGTGCCGCAGAAACTGCTCCTGCTTCGCCTGCCGGCAAATGTTCCGGCTGGGTACTGAAATTAATGTGTCCCGGTAAGAATGGCATCAAATGTTCCGCAACCCCAATCGGTCCAACCCCGGGTCCGCCGCCGCCATGAGGGATACAAAAAGTCTTATGCAGGTTCAAGTGGCAAACATCCGCACCAATGCTGGCCGGACTTGTTAACCCTACCTGCGCATTCATATTTGCGCCATCCATATACACCTGTCCGCCATGCGAATGGATCATTTCACATATCTCAATGATACTTTCCTCGTACACTCCGTGAGTGGACGGGTAGGTGACCATCAGGCAAGACAGATCGCTGCCGTATTGTTCTGCTTTTGCTTTCAGATCGGCCACATCGATATTTCCTCTCTCATCAGTTTTTGTAACTACAACCCTCATTCCGGCCATCACGGCAGAAGCGGGATTGGTTCCATGCGCTGATTGCGGTATGAGGGCCACATTGCGGTGATGTTCCCCGCGGCTCTCATGATATGCCCGGATCGCCATTAAACCTGCATATTCTCCTTGTGCACCTGAATTTGGTTGAAACGACATTGCCGCAAATCCAGTGATCTCGCAAAGCCAAACATTTAGCTCACTCACCAACTGAGCATACCCGCCCACCTGGTTTGTCGGAGCGAATGGGTGAATTCCACCAAATTCCGGCCAGGTCAACGGAATCATTTCCGCAGTCGCATTCAGTTTCATGGTGCAACTTCCTAGCGAAATCATCGAATGAACCAATGATAAATCCTTATTTTCCAGTGATTTCAAATACCGAAGCATCTCGTGCTCAGTATGATGGGTATTAAAAACCGGATGAGTCAGAAAATCAGATTTGCGTTCGAGATTTTCCGGGAAAGCAAATTCAAGGTCTTCATCAATTACCATTTCACCTTGAAAGCCAGACACTTCTGCAAATACATTCAGCAATGCGATGACGTCGTCGAAAGTCTTAGCTTCGTCAAATGCAACCGTGACGCTTTCTTCTTTATTATACTTCAAATTGATGCCATATTTCAAAGACGTTTCTCTGAGTTTCCTGCCCAGCGTCGTCTGAATGGTGACTGTGTCAAAGTAATTTTCTGTAACAACTTCATAATGAAACTTCCTGATCGTCTCAACAAACAATTTTGTTAGTCCGTGAACCCGTGAAGCAATCACTTTTATGCCCTCGGGACCATGGTAAACGGAATATGCTCCGGCTATCACTGCCAACAGTACCTGGGCAGTACAAATGTTAGACGTAGCCTTTTCTCTCCGGATATGCTGCTCGCGCGTCTGAAGTGCCATCCGTAATGCACGATTCCCTTCGCCATCCACGGAAACTCCGATGATACGTCCCGGAATATTACGCTTGAATGAGTCTTTGGTTGCAAAAAATGCTGCGTGAGGACCACCATAGCCCATCGGAACACCAAAACGCTGCGAAGATCCAACTACCACATCAGCGCCCATTTCTCCCGGAGATTTCAGAAGTACTAATGCCAGGAGGTCAGCGGCTACCGCAACAGTTACGTGCAGATTATGCGCGGATGCGATGAAATCCGTATAATCGATTACCTCTCCATTCGTCGCCGGATACTGAACAAGTACGCCATAAACGTTTTCATTAGTCAGGTCAAAAGTGGCATGATTTCCTACAATCACCTCAATACCAATTGGTTTGGCACGAGTATGGATCAAATCGATGGTTTGGGGATGGCAAAGTTCTGAAACGAAAAACGTATTTGCCTTTTTCTTCGCGGCTGGCCTCAGACTGTGCAGCATCGTCATCGCTTCGGCGGCGGCAGTAGCCTCATCCAGCAGCGACGCATTTGCGATCTCCATGCCAGTCAGGTCTGTAATAACCGTCTGAAAATTCAGAAGCATTTCCAGCCTGCCTTGGGCGATTTCCGCCTGATATGGCGTATATGCGGTATACCAGGCCGGATTTTCGAGGATGTTCCTCAAAATGACATTTGGGGTAATGGTGTCATAATAACCCGTACCAATGTAAGATTTGAGCACTGCATTTTTAGAGGCAATTTTTTTAATGCCCTGCAAAAACTCCTGCTCACTCTTTGGTTTTGGAAGATATAGTGGCTTTGCCAAACGTATGGCTTGGGGAAGTGTCTGATCTATCAGTTCATCCAGAGATGCGGCTCCGATCGTATTCAGCATTTCCTGCAGCTCCTGCGCATCTTTGCCGTGGTGACGGCTTTCAAATGTATCCTGGTTTCGAAGATTAATTTTCATTCAACGTGGCCCGAGAGTGCCGTTAATAGGTTGGTTTTTAAAATACAAAAGTAAGCAAAACCCTCCAGATCTTTTTGAAATGCAGGCAATGCTTACTCTTGAATATGTACAAAATTGTATGCGCTGATACGATTACTTATTCGGACAGCCGCAGTCACTTTTTCGCTTGAAAATTCCGAGGATTTTTTTGGACTTAGGCTTTTTGTAACCCTTATATTTCTTCTTCTTCCCAAACAGCTCCATTTTAGAAGCGGCCGGTTTTGCGTTTAAAGGTTCTATACCTGAAACCCCGCAAACCAATGCGAAAATCAGAAGCCAGGGAGCAATTTTTCTCATCATCTTAATGAATTTTTTTGAGCAGTGATCAATTAATAAACGTTGCGAAAATGGAATAACGTATGAATGAATTAGGCAGAACTACCCAATTTTAACTTTCAGGCCTTCACCAGTTCAAGAATCGTTATTTCAGGCAAAATTCCAACCCTACCTGGATAACCAAGATAACCAAAACCCCGATTGACATACAGATACTGATCATTCTCCTCGTATAGCCCCGCCCATTGTTTATAACGATATTGCACCGGGCTCCATTTCAGCTTACCAATTTCAACCCCGAACTGCATTCCATGAGTATGGCCTGCCAGCGCCAGGTCAATGTCTTTGTATTTGGGCAAAACCTGCGCTCCCCAATGGCTTGGATCATGTGATAACAGAATTTTTACCGGATAATCCTCTGTATGCTGATACGCTTTTTGAAGATTACCATACTTGGCAAAATTGCCAGCGCCCCAGTTCTGAATCCCGATTAATCCAATTTCCTCTCCGTCCACCCGGATCGCCCGGTTTTCATCGAGCATCAAATTCCAGTCAAGCAACTGATGCGCTTTTCTTAAGTCAGATAGGTTATTATTTTTGGCGTTCACGTCGGGCCATTGAAAATAATCACCGTAATCATGGTTTCCTAAAACCGAATGTACACCCAATGGCGCCTTCACTTTGTCAAATATATTGATGTAATCTCTCACTTCAACTGCGCGGTCGTTTACAAGGTCACCCGTAAAAAATGCAATATCCGGTTTTTCTCTCATCAGCATTTCCACCCCTCCTTTTACAGCTGTTTTGTTAAAAAAACTGCCTGAATGGATGTCTGAAAGTTGGGCGATTTTCATTCCGTGAAATGCGCGGGGAAGATTTTTGAGTGGAACCTTTACGCGCCTAATGCGATAATCATGTGCACCCGACAGGATCCCGAATGCGAAAGTCCCCATTAAACCCGTACCTGCCACCACGGCTGTTGTCGCAAGAAACTGCGATCTTGGAATGACATGCTCACCTGTCTCCGGAGAAATAGTTGCCGCAGAAGGCATAAAGAAACTAACGATCAATTGGAAAAAACGTCGGATGTCATCGATCAGCAAAATCAGTACCGCAAGTAACTTTGACAAATACGGTATCGCAATGAAAGCAATAACGAACGTTCGGGTAGAGCTTTTGAAATAATCCGCGGGGAGCAACTGCATTCCGATGTATGAAAGTAGCGTCAGAAAGGTGAGCCCCCAATACGCACCACCAACCAGGCGCTGGGTGAAGGGTGACAAATTCCGGATGGCCAGCCTCAAACCCTGCCAAACGTACCAGTCAATTGCAACGAGAATGAAGGTTAATATTAAAAAAAAGAAGGTCCGATTCATTAGTATAAAAACGTAATCATATTGACTTTAAACGCAATGCCTGGTTTTCTCGTTCGGCATCCCCCGCAGATTGTGAATATTATGTACGACCTGAATCAACGACCGCATCAAAGGCGGATTTTACGAGCTCAATGGTTTTTGATAATTTTGAAACCTCAATTAAAGAAATATGGCAAAGTTTGATTTTAAAAGATTTCACATCCGCTCAATGAACGCAGGGTCGGATTCAGAACGGGCGGAGATTAACCGGGAGTTGAAAGATTTGTATGCAGGTCTGTCTGAGGATGATCAGAAATTATTTAATGAAGAATTACAACATTTTCTGACGAGTGCTGTCTCGAGAATAAAGTCGGATTATGAATCGGTAAAAGGCCTGGATCGCCCAAATTGAAGTTATACCTGCAATACAATTTAGTTAAGACGCGGGTCAATCGGGTAATGCGCGATCGATCGGTACTCTCCACCCATATTGCGAAGAATTTCGCGCCAGAAGTTACCCGGGGGCGTTGTAAACAAAAAGTCAGAGGTCGTATTGGATACAATCCATGAATCCTGGCTTAACTCCTCGTCCAGCTGCCCCCCGCTCCATCCCGAATAGCCGATAAAGAAACGGACATCGTCCTGTTGTAGCGTATTCAGGTTCAGTAACGTTTTCACACTTGTGAAATCGCCGCCCCAATATACATTCTTCATAATCTCAGCACCTCCGGAAATGAGGTCGGGTCTGCGGTGGATAAAGTGTAGCGTGTTCTTCTCGACCGGCCCGCCCAGGTGCAGGGTAATATCCTGATAGATAGTTTCTTCTAAGACGTCTCCCAAAAATAAATCAGTCGTTTGGTTCAATACAAACCCAAAACTTCCCTGATCATTGTGCTCACACATCACAATCACACCCCTCTCAAAATTCGGGTCACCAAGAAAAGGCTTGGCAATTAACAGACTTCCTTTTGAAACATTCATAACTGAAGACATAACCTGCAGATAAAATTAGTTCACTCGAATATATTCACTTTTTTGGTAACATTTTTAACGCCTATGGGAAAGGTATCGCTGGTTTTGGCTATTTTCCACAAAACTGTAATTATAAACGCATCCGAAATAAAAACAGCTACACATTATGGCACTTATAAAATCCGTGCGAGGACATCTGCCCCAGTATCCCGAAAGTTGCTGGTTTGCCGAAAATGCGACCATTGTTGGTGATGTTATTCTGGGAGAGAACTGCACTGTCTGGTTCAATGCGGTGATCAGGGGGGATGTGAACAGCATCCGGATCGGCCATCATTCAAATGTCCAGGATGGGGCTGTGATACATTGTACCTATCAACGTTTTTCTACAACGGTGGGCAATTACGTATCCATTGCACACAATGCAATTGTCCACGGCTGTACAATTGAAGACCATGTTCTGATTGGAATGGGGGCAATCGTTATGGATGGGGCAGTTGTGGGAGAAGGGTCGATTGTGGCGGCTGGAGCGATTGTAACGCAGGGGACGAAAATTCCGCCGGGCACCATCTATGCAGGCAATCCGGCAAAATATCTCAAAGATGTTTCCCAAGAGTTGAATGCGGCTATTGACCGAACAGCCAATAATTATATTGTGTACTCTGGTTGGTTTAAGGAAGAAGAAAGGTGATGAAAAATTCCTAAGTATTTGGCTGCCGAATCGACTGCATAAAGACCAGCACATGACGTCTTACCACTCGATTAGTAGCACCAAAATAAATAATTACAGATAACGCGATCCAAATCAGGCGTCTGGTCATGCTTCTATTCATCGGCTGTCCATTAACCCAATTCACAATCAGGATAACAAGCACACAGAATAGTAACGCACAATTAAATAACCAGGTCAGTTTACTGCTGTATGCATCTACACTAAAGAATATTATGGTAATGAATTGAACTAGCAGTATGATATAAATGAAAATTCTCGAGAGAATAATGGCTCTTTTTATGTTCATCCCTTGTATTAACAAACTAATGATATTTACAGAGTACTACTTTTGGTGCAGTTACTTCCATTATAAAAATAAATAATATACCTCCGTTCTTCACTTTCTGCGTAAATCCATTATTTTGGTATGAAATTTACCTTCCCTAAATCGTAACGTATCTGGTAAGGTATGGTCAGAACCTTCCCGCTCTAGCACAAAGGTTAATTGGAAAGTTCCTTTTATTTCTTTTGACTTTTCATTATAACTTTCTATTTGCAAAAAGTTATTCTCGCTCTCTAGAATCTTGTATTCATCACCGATAACACAGCCATCGTCAATCCAAGTATATAAAATGCCATAAACCGGATCGCTTTCATTACAGTGATCCATGATATAAGGTATTACTTTGTATTTACCTTTCACAATCGGCACTTTTTTTAAATAAAGATTCTGCCTAATATATCCTTCACTCGTATACAACTCCGCATTAATAATGTAATACTCCCGCTTGCAAGGCATTGCACTTCCCGCCGCTCCCGATGCTGTTAATCCTTGAACGACTTGATACCCATTCCGATACGTCTTATTCCACTCCTGCCCGTTCATTTTTGTAGTAAAAAAACCCCAGGAAGGATTTCTTGGCCTGGCGTCGTATTGTAGATTACAACTCATACTAGCTACCAGAAGGACAATAAAACAAATGATTCGGCTCATAGCTATTTGATCAAAGAATTCTAACTAAACCTACTTTTTACCTCATCGCTAGTAACTAAGAATAACCGATTAATTAACAATCACTTAAAAATGAACCGGCCAGAAAAAAGGAATAAAGTCAACACCAGCTAATTTTAGCGAATCAACTTTAAAAATGTACTTTTCTTTCAAATACTGCTCAATTAGTTTCAGGTCATTTGGTAAAATTTTTGTGTCTCGACTCAAAACAAAATTTATTTCCTTTATTACTCCATGCTTATCTATATAATATTGAATACGTAGTTTTTCATTGCCAAGTTTTTCCATCCTATCGCCAATAGCGGCAGTAATAATTCCTTTCACTTTAACTTTTTCAGTATCGTCGGTATGTACAAATTTTAGGTACTCTCCCTTGATTGCCTGTGGCATGACTACCCGTCTTTTAAATAATCTGTTATTAATATTTCGGACAACAAATCGCTGTTCAATTTCACTAGGTTTAGTTACCAGGAAAGTTGTGTTACCTGAAATAATCTTGTCTCTAGAATAAATTGATTGACCATTTACTAAAAAAGGAAATATTAATGTCAGAAATATGGTTACCGTTTTCATGTAATTCTGATCTTTTGCGCCTTGCTCGACCCATTGCGTGTAAGGCTCTTCTCACTTCCTGCGTAAATCCATTATTTTGGTATGAAATTTACCTTCTCTAAATCGTATCGTGTCTGGTAAGGTTTGGCCAGAACCTGCTCGTTCCAGTACAAAAGTTAATTGGAAAGTTCCCTTAATTTCTTTCGACTTATCATCATAACTGTCTATTTGCAAGAAATTGCTCTCGCTAGTCAAAATGTTGTATTGATCATCCATTACGTCGCCAAATTGAGTATATAAAATACCATACACCGGATCGCTATCACTACAATGACCATTGATATAGGGTGTCACTTTATATTTGCCTTTCACAATCGGCACTTTTATCAAACTTAGATGCTGCCGGACTTCTCCCCGGTCCGTATACAACTCAGAATTAATATAATAAAATTCTCCCTTACAAGGCATTGCACTCCCAACCGCTCCCGTTGAGATTAACCCTTGCACGACCTGATATCCATTCCGATACGTTTTATTCCAATCTTGCCCATTCATTTTTGTAGTTAGAAAACCCCAAGAAGGATTTTTTGGTCTGGCGTCGTACTGTAAATTACAACCTATATTGACTACCAGAAGGATAATAAAAAGTACGATCCGATTCATAGCTTATTTGATTACAGTGATACGATTTATTCTGGTTTCGTTATTGGCCCGCAATCTGCACAAATATAGACCTGCTTGCACGTCCCGAGTGTTCCATTCTCTGGTATAGTTACACACTTCTAAAAACCCTGGACTACCACTTATTGATTTGATGATCTTCCCAGTTTGATCCAGAATATCGAGCTCTACCTTTGTTGACTTTTCAATGCTGAACTTAATTTTCACGACATCTAATGGCGGATTAGGAAAAGTTTTGAGGTTTTGACCCTCAATTGCAATAGGTTCGAAAACTCCGAAACGACCAGAATTAGGTATTTGAGCATCGACAGTCGTGAATGAGGTATAGGACTGTCCGTTCGTCGTAATGGTGCCTCTCAGAAACAAGGTTCGACTCTCATAAAAATACCAGGTAAGGATTTCACTATTAGATCCTGTTGCGTAATAATTTACCCCGTCTGAGCTGTATTCCCAGCTAAAACTATATGGGCCGAAACCGCATTTATAAACCATCTCATACGTCCGTGATCCTTCCGATGCGACATAAGTCGGTCCTTCCAGATAAACATTAAACGTCCCAGCCGGGTTAGGCCGGAAATTACCAACAATGGAACATGTCTCATTAATCCATTTTGCATTATTATGATCTGCCGTGCCTGTTGCTCTGCCTCCAACGTTAATACTCGGGTTTGAGAAATTCAGCAGCCTGTTGCTGCCGTTCGAAGTATGGGTGCTCATCATGGTGCGGTCCACATCCATAAGCCATCGACATATTATGTCCCTGAGCATAGTTGGGTATGTCTACATGGCCGTCATGGCGACAGCCAAATAAATAACCTACTTCATGTGGGAAAGTTTTATTTGCGGTCGCCGCCCATATCTCGACAATAGAAAATGATCGCTCATTTTGCAATTTGACTGACCCTGAGATTCCTCTCACATCCCCTTCAGAATAATACCCATCAGTAAAAAGCACAACCAAATCGGCCGAAAAAATATTTCTTAGTGTACTGGCTGAACCATTAGCGATCAGCTTTTCTAGGTCAGCGCCCATACCTTCATCTTCTATTAACCCAAAAGGTGCAACTCCTGCCAATGATAATATAGCGCCGCTTTGCACACCACTGTTATTAACAGTAGAATTGAATTGTGCAATGCCCATCGCCGCTATACTTTCTACTACGGCTATGCTACCGCCCGCAGCGTCCAATGCACTAGGTGTATACAGAACGAGGACTCTCGGATTTGTCTGGGAATTACATGGGTCCATCCTTTGTCCCGACAGATGGAAATCTTCCGCCGGAGGTTCAGCCGAAGATTCTTCCTTTTTTACTTTTATAGGAACGTCTCCACAGCCTACATAGTCGATTTGTGTGCTTTCAACTTCCTGTAACGTATAAAGCCCATTAGTTGGGGCTGGTACTATTTCGTAAACACCATCCGGCGTAGAAATATGCCCTTGAATTACCCCTTTATTTGCTAATAGAATAACAGTCTCGCGATCGTCATCCGTTTTACCAATCCACTCATCATCCTTTTCAGAGAAATACCTTATGCTTTTCCCTTTTGCTGTTATTACTTTGTTGCTGCCAGGTAAGTGCAAGGTGAGATAGCCATCTTTTTGAGCCTCGGCCAAGTTGCCCACTTTCACATAAGTAAGACTTTTAATATTTCTGTGTCGCTTTATAATTTGTTCATATTTTATTAGTGAATCGCTTTTTACAGCCTCTCCAATGGGAATTTCAGTGATGAAGTCATCTGTTTGCGCATAAGAAATCATTGTTGACAGACAAAAAATACTTACCATCAAAAAGCATCTGGAATAAAAACCAAAGAATGTTTTAGGGCTCATATTAATATTCGATTTAGGGTTAATTACCTCACAAATCAAATGAATTAATTCGGATACCCTTTTGCGGAAATCGCATGATATTTTGCGGTTTTCGCAAAACATTTTTAAAGGTTTATTTAACGGTAGTTTTTTACTGTGACCGTAAATCAGAAAATAGTTTCTATTTAAAAACAAGCTAATAGTACCTGAACAAATCAAAAAATTACATATAGATTTGTTGATCAGTTACACCTTTCCAACACACGCTCAAATGAATGATTTTGGCAGAAATTTTAGAAAGCTCAGAGAATCGGCCGGATTGTCGCAGGAAGGTCTGGCGGCAGTTTTGAAAATTTCAACTTCTGTCGTAAACCGGATTGAGAATAATAAAAGGAAATTGGATATTGGGTTGATTTACAAACTACCTGAGGCCCTCAATATGAATATTGGACAGGTTGTAACAGCAATTTGCTTCGGAGAAAGTTTGAAAAACAGGAATGGAGAAATCAACAATCCTTTATCCATGCATTATGAGAAAATAATCGAGGAGAAAAATCAAATAATCCGCGAGAAGAACCGGTATATCGATCAGCTTCAAGGTAATAAAATAAGCTAGCTCATTTCCTTCCGCGCATTTAAATATCCTTTTATAACTGTAAACGTTGTTATCGCCAGAAAGAACAGGATAATGTACTGGACGTAGTCAACGATCCAGGGAAAGCGTTCGCCGAAAAGAAAGCCGCCACCGGTTAATGTGCCGATCCAGATAGCGCCGCCTGCTACATTATTAATAAGAAATGCAGGAAAAGGCATTTTCACCAACCCGGCTAAAATCGGGGCAAAAGTACGCACAACCGGAAGGAATCGACTGATGATCAATGTCCTGCTCCCATACTTTTCGAAATAACTACGGGTAGTATCGATGTGCTTCTTCTTGAAAAAGAAGGAATCTTTCCTGTTTTCAAATATCCCACCAAAATATTTACCAAAAATGTAACCAACGAGCGAGCCCAAAACCGCAGCAGTGAACATGCAGATCAGTAATATCCCGATCGGTACGTTCAGAATGCCCGTGCCACAAAAGACGCCGGCAAGAAAAACGAGGTAATCGCCAGGAAGAAAAAAAGCAAAAAACAACCCGTTTTCCGCGAATACGATGAATGTAATAACAAGAAGCCCACCTGTACGTATCAATTCCTCAGAATTAAGAATGTATTGGAAGAACTCTATAATGGAATCCATATCGCACTTTTTAAGTCAAAAACAGGTCATTTTTTCAAAACTATGCATTTTCTGATAGTTCCAGCCATCTCATTTCTTTGTTAGCCTGGCTATCCGTCATTTCTTCAATTTGTGTTGCCCATTTGGCCAGCTCTTCATGGGTGCCGCCATTGTTTAGTTTTTCGACGAGTCTGGTCTTTTTCTTTTCCAGCTCGGCAATGTCAGATTCCAGCTGCTGCATTTCCTTTTGTTCTTTATAACTCAGCTTTCTTTTAGGTGCCGTGCCCGCCGGTACAATCTCTTTTGCAACAGGTGCGGTAACTGGTTCTACTGCTTTTGCCGGCGCCGACGGGGTGTTCTTTTTCAATACCTCCTGCTCATCCTGGTAATCTCGAAGCTCTGTGTAATTGCCGGGGAAATCGCTGATCTTACCTTCACCTTCAAAAACAAATATATGCTGCACCAGTCTGTCCAGGAAGTACCGGTCGTGGGATACGATAACCAGACAGCCCGGAAAGTTCAAAAGAAATTCTTCCAATACATTCAGACTGGCAATATCCAGATCGTTGGTCGGCTCATCCAGAATGAGGAAATTCGGCTGCTTGATCAGGATGAGCAGAAGTTGCAATCTTCTCTTTTCTCCGCCACTCAGTTTGGAAATGAAATCGTATTGTTTGGAGGGAGAAAACAGGAATGCCTGTAACAAATGTCCGACCGTTACCGTCTCGCCGGTTCCCAGTTGTACCACTTCCGCAACATCTTTTACGATATCAATAACCCTTTGATTTTCATTGAAGACCAGGTCTGATTGTTTGTAGTACCCAAATTGAACGGTTTCTCCTTTTACAATCTCGCCACTATCCGGAAGCAGCTCGCCGGTGATCATGTTAAGTAATGTCGATTTGCCCATCCCATTCTGGCCGACAATGCCTATCCGGTCCCCTTTCCGGAATGTATATTCAAATTTCTTGATCAACTGGCGATCGCCAAAACCTTTGCTTACATCGTTCAGTTCGATGATCTTGCTTCCAAGTCTTGATGTCCGCACATTTAATTCCATTTGCGTATCGAACTTCTTCTGACTTGCCTTTTCTTTCAGTTCCTCGAAAGCATCCACACGGTATTTGGCTTTGGTACCCCGGGCTTTCGGCTGTCTCCTGATCCAATCCAGTTCCTTGCGCATGAGGTTACGTGCCTTATCAATGCCCGCAGCCTCCATTTCCTCCCGCTCTGCCTTTTTTTCGAGAAAGTACGTGTAGTTTCCTTTATAAGAATAAGCCGAACCATGATCGAGTTCCAGCATTTGATTACAAACCGTATCGAGAAAATACCGGTCGTGGGTCACCACCAAAAGTGTCGTGTTTGAGGTATTCAGATATTCTTCCAGCCATTCGACGGTATCCAGGTCCAAATGGTTGGTTGGTTCATCGAGGATCAGAAGATCTGGATCTTCCAGAAGTACTTTTGCAAGTGCCACCCGTTTCCGCTGGCCACCCGACAAGGTGCCAAACAGATTCTCAGTATTATGGATACCTAGTCTCCCCAAAATTTCCTTGGTCCGGTATTCAAAATCCCACGCATTGAACTTGTCCATATCCTCCATAACCTCGGAGAGTTCATCATGGTTATCGGTTTCAATGGCGTGTTCATACCGTTTCACAACTTGCGCAACCGGATTATTTGAAGAAAAGATCACTTCAAGTACCGGCAGGGTTTCGTCAAAAGCGGGACTTTGATCGAGATAGCCGACACGAATGTCTTTCCGAATGCTTACTTCGCCCTCATCCGATGGAATTTTTCCAGTGAGGATGTTTAGGAATGTGGTTTTCCCGGTTCCATTCGTTCCGATCAACGCAACCTTATCTCCTCTGCTGATCCCGAAATTTATATTTCTAAAAAGCCATTGGTCACCGAACGACTTTGCAATATTTTCTGCTGACAGGTAATTCATAAATAAAAGTAAAATTCAATCACTACAAAGTTAGGATAGATATCAAACAACGAAGAAAAAATTCGTTTTAGTAGGGTAAATAGGCTAATATTGCCGCTTATATTCAGTTAGATGGTTCCATTGAACACATTACATTATCATGTACAAAAGATTTTTTTTCCTAATCTCAACGGTTTTCTTTTTTTCGAACACGCAGGCGCAGAACGCTAATTTTAAAAGTTACACACAAAAAATCGGAGGAAGTCCGCAGGTTTATGACATGGTCGCAGTACCTGGCGGTGAGTTTACGATGGGCAGCCCAGCTAATGAAAAGGGCCGCAGGGCAGATGAAGGTCCGCAGCACAAAGTAAAGATTGAGCCTTTTTGGATGGGCAAGCACGAAGTAGTTTGGGACATATATGATTTGTATGCTTTCAAAAATATGGAGAAGGAAATGGCTGCAAGACATCCGGATCCTGACAAAAGCGTTCAAAAAACAGATGCGAGCACACGTCCCAGCCCACCTTATGTAGATATGTCATTCGGAATGGGGCGATCAGGATATCCCGCAATTAATATGACACAGTACGCGGCGATATTATTCTGTAAATGGCTTTATGAAAAAACCGGGATTTTTTACCGGTTACCAACAGAAGCGGAATGGGAATATGCTTGCCGCGCGGGTTCTAAAACGGCCTATTCGTTCGGAAGCGACGAAGCAACGCTCGATCAGTATGCCTGGTATAGAAAAAACAGCGATGCGGCATATAAAAAGATTGGTACCAAAAAGCCGAATGCATTTGGTTTGCACGATATGCATGGAAATGTGATGGAATGGACATTAGATCAGTACATTCCTGATTATTATTCCAAAAAACCTGCGAACGAGGCATTTGCACCGGTAAGCGAATTGTACCCGACGGCTGTTCGCGGCGGTTCATGGGACGACGAGCCTGCGGATTTAAGAAGTGCAGCCAGAACCGCTTCTAAACCGGAATGGAAAATTCTCGACCCGCAATTGCCAAAAAGCGAATGGTGGATGACCAGCGCATCTTTTGTAGGTTTTCGCGTAGTAAGGCCATTAAAAGTACCTTCTGCCGAAGAAATCAAAGCGTATTACAGCCCGAAATTGATTGAAGATTATTGATTTTAATAAACTCTTATATTAAGTAGAATGGAACAAGATAGACGTAATTTTCTGAAAGCATCCGGCTTAATAGCAGGAGGTGCTTTGCTGAATCCATTGACAGGTTATGGATTCAACAGCGCGGTGGGAGAAACGATAAAAGTTGCTTTGATCGGCTGCGGCGGACGAGGAACTGGTGCTGCTGCGCAAGCTCTGAGTACATCTCAAAATGTACAGATCGTTGCAATGGCAGATGCATTTAAGGATCGACTGGATGAATCTTACAAAAATCTGACGGCCAAAAAATATAAGAATGCAGCTGGCGCTCCAGCGGACATCAAAACGAAAGTAGATGTTCCTGAAGACCGCAAATTTGTTGGATTTGATGCATTCAAAAAAGCGATCGCGTTGAAAGACGTAGATGTTGTAATTCTTGCAACTCCTCCGGGTTTCAGACCATCGCATTTTGAAGAGGCGGTTAAAAATAACAAGCACATTTTCATGGAAAAACCGGTTGCTACCGATGCTCCGGGAATCCGCAAAGTGCTCGAAGTTGCCGAAGAAGCAAAAAAGAAAAAATTGAATGTGGTTGTTGGTCTGCAACGCCATTACCAGGCGAACTACCGTGAAGCGATCAAGAGGATTCACGACGGCGCCATTGGAGATATCGTTGGCGGCCAGGTGTATTGGGTAGGAAGCAGCCCGTGGGTGAAGGAACGTCAGCCCAGCCAAACAGAGATGGAATACCAAATGAGAAACTGGTATTACTTCAACTGGCTTTGCGGTGACCATATTTCCGAGCAACACGTTCACAATATTGACGTTGCAAACTGGGTGAAAAAAGGATATCCGGTGACAATCCAAGGCTCCGGTGGACGCCAGGTTCGTACCGGTAAAGCATACGGTGAGATTTTTGACCACCATACATTAGACCTTGTCTATGCAGACGGAACTGTAATATCAAGCCAGTGCCGCCAGTTCGAAGGAACCTGGAATCGGGTTGACGAAGCGTTCGTCGGAACAAAAGGTCGCATTGATAGCTTTGAAGGCAAGAAAACTGCTTTAAAAGACTATAAAGGTGGCGTGATTTATCAACATGATGACAAAGGTGACAAAAACCCATATCAGGTTGAGCACGACGAATTGTTTGCTGCGGTTGCAAAAGGGGAATACAAATTCGCTGATGCAGAAAATGGCGCGAAAAGTACAATGACATCCATCATGGGACGTATGGCAACCTATTCGGGAAAAATGATCAAATGGGATGAGGCTTTGAACTCAGACATTAACTTATTCCCTGACAAGCTGGCCTGGGACGCATCTCCTAAGATTTTGCCTGGCCCGGATGGATTGTATCCTGTGGCAGTTCCTGGTAAAACTCAGGTTATATAAATCTTACAATGACTGAATAAAAAATGGCTCCGAAAGAGCCATTTTTTATTTGTAGGTAAAATATTAAAACAATCACTCCTGATACATAGCATTTTAAAAAAGGAGTTTTTATATTAGATAAGCAGATTTCAGTAACTGCATTTTTGTTGAACGAACTTATAGTAAGTGAAACTTGGTCTGAGAAACGCTGTACTTATTTTATTGGCTGGTCTGCTCGTCGTCGCTACCGGTTCATTTTTAAATGCCTCACGGGAGCATCTGTCTCACCCGGTTATTTTGAGTGGCCTTGCAGTTGAATTCATTGGTACTATCTGGCTTGTACTCAGTCTGAACCAAAGACGCAATAAACACAAGTTATAAGTATCGTCAGGCCTTACTTGATTTGTTTCTCAAATAAAAATCCGCCAGAACAAGTGCCGCCATTGCTTCTACAATTGGAACCGCTCTCGGCACAACGCAAGGATCATGTCGTCCTTTACCCTGTACAATAGCGATATTCCCATCCTGATCAATGCTTTCCTGATCTTGCATGATGGTCGCTACCGGCTTAAAAGCTACTTTAAAATAAATATCCTCGCCATTTGAAATACCTCCCTGTATGCCTCCGGAATGGTTGGTTCTTGTATGTACCTGGCCGGATTCATCCGTGAAGAAAGCGTCATTGTGCTGAGATCCCAGAAGCTCCACACCCGCAAATCCGCTGCCATATTCGAATCCTTTTACTGCATTAATACTGAGCATCGCCTTTCCGAGTTCCGCGTGAAGCTTATCGAACACTGGCTCTCCCCAGCCAGCAGGTACTCCTTTGATGACACAGCTCACGACACCTCCGACAGAGTCGCCGGATTTACGGACACTGTCGATATAGTCAAACATCTGTTGTGCCATTTCCAGATCGGGGCAGCGAACATCATTGGTTTCGGTTAATGCAAGGTTTAACGCGCCGTATTCCTTTTCCAGCTTCATAGTACCAACCTGCGATACATAAGCGGATACAGTTACTTTCTGATCATTCAAAAGCGTTTTAGCAACCGCGCCAGCCGCCACTCTTGCCGCAGTTTCACGTGCTGAACTTCTACCTCCTCCACGGTAGTCGCGGACACCATATTTGGCCTGATAAGTATAATCGGCGTGAGACGGCCTGTACTGGGCAGCAATATGGGAATAATCCTTACTGCGTTGGTCTTCATTCCGAATGAGCATGGCAATGGGTGTCCCGGTTGTTTTACCCTCAAACACACCTGATAACACTTCAAATTCGTCTGCCTCTTTACGCTGCGTTGTAATGCGCGACTGGCCCGGTTTACGCCTTGTGAGTTCGCTTTGTATAAACTCATTATTAAACGTGACTCCCGCCGGACACCCCTCTATAATCACTCCAATCCCTGATCCATGCGACTCACCAAATGTGGCAATCTTGAATATTTTACCGTATGTACTTCCCATTAACTATTATTTTCTGAGCACCCAAAACATTGTTATCAGCAAAACGACAACAATCGCATTGGTTACCTCTTTTAAAATTTGTTTAAAATCAAACCGCTCGCTGGTGCTATCGAGACTCTCTAAATTATCATAAAGGCCGGATGACCCACTAAATGCCAGATTTGCAAGCTTATAGTCCTCACCTCGGACCTGCAAAGATTTAGCAGACCTGAGCGTATCATACCGGGCTTTCGCCGAATTGAAGTACACCCATTGAAAATACCTTCCCAATGGAAAAGATCCGTCTTTTCTGGGTACAACAAAATAGTCAAACGTTTTTTCACCAATCACACTCTGGTTACTGCGTTTGATGATCTGGCTGACCTCAGGCGGATAAATATCGAATGAGGAATTCGGCTGCATTGTCGGGGCTGGGATGGCAGCGATGTTGCCAACACCTTCAACTTTAAACATATACCTCACACTCTCGCCAGGATAAACCAACTCAGCCGAAAGCTTCTCGTTCAAACTATATTGACCTACCGCAACCTGGTCGCGCAGCGGATGGTCAGGTAATTGTTCCACTTTGACCCAATTTGCCTTTGATCGGAACGCTTTCAGAACTTTCTTGTCCACATTCACGGCACTACTGTTGTCTTTCACGAGCATTTCCAGTTTTACCGACGGAAACTGAATGTCCTCAGTAGTGATCGGGAAAAGCCTTGCCTGGTACATGTTGTATTCGGTATACTTCCGCCCGCGAATCGTAACTTTCCTTTTAATAATTTCTTCAATTCCTACATTCTCTTCCCAGCAGGTAGTCGGTTTAACCGCTTTTAAAATCGTTTGCAGCTGTTCGTTAAAGCGGTAGAACTCCATTTCAACGGGTGTATTCTCAGCGATATAAAGTGAAATTCGCAACGCGAATCCCTGGCGAATGAACACTTGCTTTTTATCTGTCTGGACCGATAGAAATATATCTTCCTTATTAGGTTCGAAATCACTTTCTAAATTAGGTGTTTCCGCGGCCACAGGATTTTCAGTATCCTTACGGGCAGAGAATACCACCAATGTCTCTTCCGCATGCAGTCTTTGCCCGTTAACCGTAAGAAAAAATTGCGGAACAAGATAGCTTCCAGGCTTAGAAGCGTAATATTCCTGTGTGATAGTTTGTATCACCACCTTCTGCCCATCTACAATACTTATTGAACTTGTGGCCGATTTGCTCCTTTTCTCAAGATTCTTTATTTCCGGAAAAATAACGGATGGACGATTTTCCGCATCTCTCAAAACTACCGAAATAAGAAGTGGTTCTTCCAACGAAAGATTTTTGGAGCCAAATTCAATTGTAGAAGCATTATTAACTACCTGCGCACAAATTGTACTCGAAAAACACAAAATAATATTTAATAACGCATATAATTTCATGAATTATTTTCGTTAATTTTATTAGGATTTGCTGTGATCTTCCTGTTTCAGGAGATACTTTGTTCTGGTAAATAACGTCCCTAAACCACAAAACTACATAATACTATGGCCTCGATGCTTGAATACATAAAAATTATTCTGCAAAAAGTCAGCTTCGACAGAAGATTGTTTGAAAAAGAGTTGAGGAAAGCGATTCGTATGTTAATGCCGGCCGAAGTAAAACGTTTGAGACAGTGGTGTTATGACCATTATGCGACAATTCATTTACCCGTGTTAAATACATGCTTTGCACGTATATCATCTCTCTGATTCGATTTATTATTCCTGTGGTTTATAAAAGTGAAAAGGCCCTCGGAGTTCCGAGGGCCTTTTCAACTTATGGTCTTGTAAGTTATTGCTTTTTCTTTGGAGCCGCTTTTGGTTTAGCTGTGGTAGCAGCAGCTGGCTGAGCAGCAGGAGCTACCGCCAATCCTAACGCCTCCTTGGCAGAAGCGTTATCCGGATCAACCTTTAATAATTTCTCCCAATACTCCTTCGCCTTAGCTTCATCCTTCAAAGTCGTTTGACTATAAAAAGCCAGGTATCCGTAAGCCAGTTTCAAGTAAGATTTATATTTACTTGGATCCGGATCTTTTTCGGCAAGTTCAGTCAGCTTTTGATAATGTGGTGCTGAAATACCTTTGTCCACGTTCTCCTGACGATCGTAAGCATTGTACAGCGTACTTGCTCTCCAATAGTATCCATAAGGCCATTCAGGCAGTTTCTGCGTTACCGTCGCAAAAATCGAATCCGCCTTTAAGAATAACTCTCTTCTGGTAGCAGCAATCTTGGCGCTATCCGCATAGTTTGAATCCGCAGCCGTCGGCAGCACATAGCTTGTGGCAGTCTGGAAGTTAGCAAGACCGGTATAGTAATAATCGTTCGCCGTAGCCTTAGCGGTATCCAAAGCAATTCCTTTGGAATAAGTAGCCGCTGCATTCGGGAAGTCTTTCGCAGCATAGTATAGAGCAGCTACTTCTTTGTATGTTGTAGCAGCCTCTGCTTTGCTGGTATCCATGTCAGCTCCTTTCAGGATATAACGAACACCCGTTGAGTCGTACTTCTTTTCGTCAGTTACCTTTTGATTATACGCGCGACCCAGATATTTATAGTCATCACCGATAACCTTATCAGGGGCAATTTTAATGAACTCATTCAAATTTTCAATTGCCTTGTCAGGATCATTTTGTTTGAAGTAAGACCATCCATACATACGAAGTGTGATCGGGTTGTTGATCTTTCCTTTTATCTCTTCCAGCAATTGAAGTGATTTTGCATAATCATCGGCGGTAAACGCAAACTGAGCAGCGCGAAGCTTCATTTCTGGGTCAGTCGTTCCGCTTTTCTGGATATACAAATCAAAATTTTCAGCGGCTTGCTTATATTTCTGAGCGAAGAAATACAACTCTGCAAGGTCTTTATATGCGGGTGCAAAGTTTTGATCCGCCTCAATCGCCTTTTTATAATGTTCAAGAGCCAGATTGTAATTTTTACCGCGAAGGAAAATCTGACCAATTGCGTTGTGAGCAACAGCATAGTTTGGTTTTGCTGTTAATGCATACTCATAAGCAGTTGCCGCGTTACCACCTTCATTGCGAAGCATTAAAGCATCCCCTTTCGCCAGGTAAGCATCAGCAAGATTTTTGTCTCTCTTAACAGCCAAATCTAAAAGTCTGATCGCCTCAGCAGGATCATTATTCTTTTCGAAAAGTGTATAAGCTTCACCGATTCTGAAAAGTACCTCCGCATCTTTTCCTTTTTTCTTCTCCGCCGTGTCAAACAATTCCTTGGCTTTGGCGCGATCTCCTTTTGAAAGCGCAATGGTTCCAAGTCCCACCTGGTTCAGATATGACTTATCATCAATCGTCAGGCCTTTTTCGAAAGCTTTCTGCGCTTCATCCAGTTGATTAGTTTTAATATAATAGTATCCTAAATAATACTGATTATCAGCAGAAGGTGTACCTTCAGCAAGTTTTTTAAATAATGCCCCTGCGTCATTGTAACGTTCTCCGTGTATCAATGCAAGACCATCCTGCACCGTCTGCGCTTGTAAGTTCGCAAACGATAATAAACTAATTAACAGTGCTACTAACTTCATTTTCATGTTTCTGTTCATTTTTTATCCGGTTAAAATAATGATAAAAAATTTGGCTTTTCAATAACAAATCCAAATCTATTAAATTGTACTAGGTCAAAAGTCTTTACCAGTCGTTATTTCCAACTCGCGCGGGTAGGGTACCGTCGGCAATAAACCCATTTTCTGAATTATCAAACCTCCGACATCCCTCGCAATGTAAGTCATTAATCCTCCTCCAAGTCCCGAATAACCTTCACGACTAATTATGTAAAGATCTCTGAACAGGGGATACCGTTTGAACTCCAATCCACCCTGAAAAGGTTGAATGTAATCTGAAAGAGAATCCGGGTTTGCTTTCTTAGAAACGCCCATCACGTTGATTCCTTTGGACAATTCCTCAGATGCCAGAGAGTGTCCGTCGCTAATCCAATTAACCCCGATAAAACCCAGGTGTAGTGGATTTTCCCGAACATTCTTTATAACACTTTCATTTGATCCCGCGGAAATGATCCGCAATCCCTGTATGTCTTTTATTCCAAATTTATTTAGAATAAAATTCAAATTACTGGCATTGGCATTATCAAATACCAAAGTGATAGCTCCTTTCTGGTTTCCATCCTTCAACTGGGACCAATCCGTAATCCGGCTCTCCATTATACCCTTGATCTCCGACATGGTGATCAGACTATCGGAATTAGCCTTACCTGTAACCAGCGCCAGTCCATCAGTCGCGATATGCTGAAATTTCTGTGTTCCCTTTTGTTTTCGAATGATCTCTAACTCCTTCTCATTAAGCTGTCGCGTCGAAAAAATAATCCTTGCACTATCATTCAACAATTGCCTGATCGCTTCTTGCTCGGGCTTGTAATCAATTTCAAAATGTGCATTTGGATAAATACCTTCGTAGGCATTCGTTAGTGCATGAACCAACGGCTTAAAAGACTCATCTGAAGCAATGGTAATGGTTCCTTGTCTGGGGTTATCCAGGCTATCACTAGACTTGTCACAGCCTATAAGACCTACTCCTAAAACTAGCAAATAGCTGACAGACCTGAATTTCATGGCTCTTCCTGATTTCTTTTTCTCCAAACCCTATAGCCTCTGTAAGCACCGTATAAAATAAGTGTGCCAGCGAAGGCATATCTTGGAACACTTCCAATCGGTAACAATCTAAAAGACAAGGAGGAGAGAATCAAAAAGATCCCTCCTCCTATGTATGTCAGAGCCATTACGATAGAGGTTAGATCACTGATCTTCTCATGCAATGGTTTTTCCCTCATGAGTTACTCCAACTGGAAATTAATTGGCAAGTTATACTTCACACGTACCGCACGTCCTGACTGCTTACCTGGTTTCCATTTCGGCATTGCTTTCACAACACGAATGGCTTCCTCATCACAGCCAAATCCCAAACCTTTTAACACTGCCACATCCTGGATACTTCCATCGATATTAACAACGAAGGACATGAAAACCCTTCCTGAAACGTTGGCACGTGAAGCTGCACTTGGATACTTGATGTTCTTACTCAAATACTTGTACATCTCCGCAGTACCACCTGGAAACTCAGGCTGTTGCTCAACGACCGTAAAAACCTTTTCAGGTTCGGGAGCGGCCTCTACTACTGTACCTTTACTAGGTGCAGCTACTGCCTCGGGAGCAACGATGATTTCATTCGCATTCGGATCACCTTCTACCGTTTTATCAGCAACAACAGCTTCTTTAATTTCTTCAACTGTTGGTGGCGGAACTTCCTCAGGAACTTCTTCATCTTTCTTAACTTCCGGCGGTAAGAACTTCACCGTGTTCACCTTAGGTTGTTCAACCGGTGGCGGCGGTGGCGGTGGCGGTTCTGCCGGGTCAATTGGCGGCGGTGGTATCTTCATTAAATCCACCTCAATCATGGGCGCTTCTTCTTCCTGTCCGGCCGTCAATTTATTGATAATCGACGGGGTAAACATCGCCAGGATAAACAAGGCAGCACCGATCAAAGTAGCCTTCGTAACATCGGCACGATAGCCTCTGCGAAGTTCAAATGCACCGTACGCCTTATTACGATCAGCAAACACTATATCATCAAGCGTTGCATTCGGGCCTATTTCTGCCATGGCGCTTTAATTAGTTTTGATTAGTGATTAATTTTTATCTTTTATTTTATCACCAAGTAGCTTCTTCTCCGAATCGGTAAGATTGTCTACCAGCGCATAACGTTTCGACTTAGTAATGGCCATTTCATCCAATACGTCTACCATATTCTTATAAGTAGACACCGGTGTCGGCTTGATTACCACTACAAAAGCTTCGTTCCCTTTTTCATCCTTTGGGTTAGCTGCGTTGATACGTTTCTGGGAAGCAAAAATCACACTTCTGAGATCAAACCCATAGCGGGTTGTTTTCAAAGAAGCTTCTGCTTTGTCGTCATCCGCAGCAACACCGTCCAGATAATATACATCATCGTTTGCTCCCATAAAAAGGGTCAAAACTTTGGATGCTTTTAAAGGTTCGGTCTCTTTCTCTTTATCCTCTGTTTTATCAGGTACAGCGAGTGACATGGATGTCGGCTTGGACATCGTCGTCGCAAGCATGAAAAACGTGATAAGCAAGAAGCCCAAATCCACCATGGGTGTCATGTCCACTCGCGTGGACATTTTCTTGGCCCGAACCTTACCATCACCTTTGCCGTGCCCACCACCTGATTCTTCAATTGCTGCCATTTCTCTTCTTAATTAAAATGATACCTTTTAAGTACTATTCGTTTGTATAGCCAGCTGGTGCTTGTTCGCTACCTGTTATCAGGTTGAACTTGTTAATGTTCTGCGATTGCAGGTTAGCAAGTACATCTTTAAAAACAGGGAACTTAGACAAATTATCACCTTTCAAAGCAATCCGCAATTGGTTATTCGCTTTACGAGCTGCATAAACCCAATCAGCCAATTCACTTGCTCCTGTGGAATCAACCGGAATACCAGGCTGTTTCACATTCGGCATTTGCTCTTTTGTCATGTTCAGCCAGGGCTTCAATTGATTCAGAGGAAATCCAAAGCTGCTTTGTAATGCAAATTTAGCTTTCTCAGTTTCAGTGAATGTAATCCCCTTTGACTGACCTATATTTTCAAGCATTGCCGCACGAACTGGTTTCGCATCCACTCCAAAGAACACTTTACCCGCTTTGTCGATACTAATGACCATAATGTCATCATCCGGAACTTTGATCTGAGAAATCGAAGAAGGAGTGGTAATCTCAGCTTCGTTCGACTTAAAAGTCGCCGTCATAATGAAGAATGTCAGTAGTAAGAACGCCACGTCAGTCATCGCCGTCATATCTGTATGCGGGGCGTGCTTCTTAGGTCTTACTTTTGCCATAACAAATATATAAGTTTTTTGTATATTAACGTAACTTCACTATTAAATAGTTTCTCAACTATCAATAATGTGCAGCAAAATTTGATTGAAGGCTCATGCCGATCTCATCAATGCTGTAAGTAAGGTCGTCAACACGGCTGTTCAGGTAAGCGTAAGAAATAGTCGCGATAGCCGATGTACCAATACCAAGTGCGGTATTGATAAGGGCCTCGGAGATACCAGTTGCAAGAGCAGCTGAGTCAGGAGAACCTGATGTACCAAGTGCCGCGAACGCTTTAATCATACCAATTACCGTTCCAAGAAGTGCAAGAAGTGTAGATGCACCGGCAAGAGTTGCGATAATTGTAAGGTTTTTCTGAAGCATTGGAAGTTCAAGCGTAGTCGCTTCTTCGATTTCTTTCTGAAGAGCCGCCAGTTTTTGTTCTTTATCAAGCGCAGTTTCCGTAGTTAACTGCTTATATTTCAAAAGGCCTGCTTTAACAACATTACCAACAGATCCTTTTTGTCTGTCACATTCTTTGATTGCTTCGTCGATTTGATTTTTGTCGAGAAGGCTTCTCAACTTACGTACAAATGCATCGATGCTGCCTGATCCTGATGCTTTGTTCAAAGTGATCAGACGTTCGATTGTAAATGTTAACACGATGAGGAAACAAGTCATCAAAATTGGTACGATAGGACCTCCTTTGTAAACGATTCCGTAGTAATCACCATCGATTGGGCCTTTTGCGTGATCGCCATCCTTAAAGTGTTCCGGAGCTCCCAGAACGAAAATGTAAACAACTAATGCAATCGCGAATAGTAGAGGGATTACCAATGCCGGGTTCAAACCGCCTTTGCCTTTTGTTGCTGCCGCAGCAGGCTTTGGAGCTGGTGCCGGACTTGTAGCTTTCTTTTCCATCAGACTTACTTTTAAAGGTTAAATTGAGATTTTGGTTGTGAATTAAATAAAACTTTTGGTTAAAACTGGTTTTGGTAAAATATAATTTCGATTGCCTTTTAAATTATCGACTTCTACAAAAGTATGAGTTTTCCTTTTAAAAAAAAGCAAGCTTTTTGTCAGATTTTTTGTCGTTTTTTTGATCAGATTTTCTAAAAATTGCATAATTTGAAGAATGAACTGTTCAATATTTTGGCCTAAAATCCCGGTTCAATGCTGATTAAGAACCGTCTATCACATAATTGCAAATCTATATATAATTGTACTCTTTACTTCAAACTCTACTAACATGTTTTTCAAAGCCTACCTTTGTATTTCAAAATATTTCAAGATTAACTTAGAAAAGCAAATATTATTTTTCTCCTACTAAGTGTCTAGACAACAATTTTAAATTTCGCATAACTCTTTTTCCCTGGCACGCTGTCATTTTGTTCAAAATCGAGATGCGGAAAAGTTAACAATGTTGCTGTTTGCTGCTTCCACAGACATCTTTATCCAGGTGCGTCGGCGACGAATTGACAAAAATCCGGTAATTTTAGTTTTTGAATTACAAAGGCCCGCTAACTTAACAAATTCATAATACGATGAAAATAGATCAGGAATCACTTAAAAAAATTGCAAACCTCGCCCGGCTTGAAATCAAACCCGGAGAAGAGGAAGCTCTCCTGAAAAGTATGGATTCGGTGTTGACGTGGATGGACCAGCTGAATGAAATTGATACAGAAGGCGTGGAGCCGCTCACTCACATCATGGATGAAGTTAATAACTGGCGGGAAGATCAGGGCTCGAATACACTTAGCAGAACGGAAGCATTAGGCAATGCGCCTTCCAAAAATGATACCTATATAATGGTACCAAAAGTCATTGAGTAACAATGGGACAATTTGACCAATGTGTCAACAATGCAATGTAAAGTCATCCGAATCCGCCAGTGCGGGGAATTTTTGTCGGTAATCGGCCAGTTCACTTTTTGAAAAACGAACGGTTTTTTCTACTTCCGCCGATCCCAGCATACACACGGGTTCTCCAAGGTAATCGAGCGCAACCGAATCTCCGCGATACTCAAGATCGCTCCCATCCCTGCCAATCCGGTTCACACCCACTACATAAGTTTGATTTTCGATCGCACGCGCTTTAAGCAATGTATTCCAGGCGTTTGCTCGTTTTGCCGGCCAGTTTGCTACATATATTAAGAGATCATACGGATTGGATCCGACATTTCGGCTCCAAACGGGAAACCGAAGATCATAGCAAACCAACGGACAGATATTCCATCCCCTCCATTCGAATGTCAAACGGCTGCTTCCGGGCGTGTAGGTCAAATGCTCTTGCCCCATACTGAAAAGATGCCTCTTGTCATTTTGAAGATACGCCCCATCAGGTTTACAGCAAATGAGACGGTTGTAGTAGTTGCCGCCTTCTTTCACAGCAAAACTTCCGATAAGCAATGAACCTGTTTGTGCAGCCATTTGCTTCATCCACTTTGTGGTCGTCAGGTTCATCGGCTCTGCAATGGATTTGTTCATTGTAAACCCGGAATTAAACATTTCCGGAAGTACAATAATGTCCGACGATTCGGGAAGCGCTGCTATTTTTTCTTCAAGCGACGAGAGGTTTGCAGTTGGATTCTCCCAAAACAAATCTGTCTGGATCAAAGTCACCGATAGTGTTTGCATTTGTCCGGACATTTAGCAGCTGGTTTCAGGAAATTTCATCACTTATTTACGGCCCGGGAACCGCATGCGGTAATCCGCATCAACAGATCCTTTGGAAATATCGGTGAGTTTCTTTTTAATAAACTGCTTTTTTAAAGTTGGCAGATAATCGACAAACAACTTTCCGAGCAGGTGATCATACTCGTGCTGGATAATCCTGGCGGCCATTCCCGAGTACTCTTCTTCATATTCATTCCATTCAATATCGCGGTACCGGATCCGGAGAGTTTCTGGTCGATACACGTCGCCTCTGATTCCGGGAATGCTCAAACAACCTTCTTCAAACGCCCATTCTTCTCCTTTTTCTTCCAGAATTTCCGGGTTAATAAAGGTTTTTTTGAAATCGACCAGCGAAAGATCCGGCTCGTCGTCGTCATCGTCCTTTTCACTGAAAGGTGTACCATCCACGACAAACACTCTGATATTCATCCCGATCTGCGGGGCGGCAAGTCCCACACCATTTGCATTGTGCATGGTTTCGAACATGTCATCGGATAGCTTTTTAAGATCAAGCTCCTCTTTTTCGATAAATCGGGTAGGTTTTCTAAGAATCGGGTCGCCGTAAGCGACAATTGGATAAATCATTTTACTAAAACTTTATATGCGTATAAAACCGTTCTGACTGGCGGCTACCTGCTGCTTTCCATATAAGACTGCAGAATAATGGTAGCGCTAATCTTGTCAATATTACCTTTTTCTCTACGGTCACTTTTTTTTGTGCCTGCCGTGATCATAGATTGCAGTGCCATGGAAGAAGTAAAACGTTCGTCGTGTGTGTAAACCGGAATATCCGGAAATCCCTTTTTCAACACTTTGATAAAGGCGACTACCCTGGCAGCGTTTTCACTTGCCGTATTGTCCAGCCGTTTCGGCATTCCTACGATGAAAGCTTCCAGTTGTTCCTGGCCTGCGTATTTTTTTAAGAAGTCCAAAAGCGTGTGCGTAGGAACCGTTTCCAGCGCGGTAGCAATGATCTGAAGTGGATCAGTAACTGCGATCCCGCTTCGTTTTGAACCATAATCGATTGCAAGGAGACGCGGCATTTATCTTAAAGAATGTTAATAAGTTGTAAAGATAAGACCTTTCAATTAGCTTTTTCTGATTGCAACCGCCGGCTGACAGATTTTGATGTGCTCATGACTTAATCCCATTATCTTTGTCTTTATGATTGAAAAGCGTTGGATACACTATCCCGAATTTACCCTCGACCAACAAAAGATTGTCAATGAACTCGCGGGATCACTTAATGTGGGACCATCACTGGCCACTTTGCTAGTCCAGCGTGGCATTGTTGATTTTGAACAATCCCGAAATTTTTTCCGTCCCGATATAAGCCATTTGCACGATCCATTTCTGATGAAGGGTATGGACGCTGCCGTGGAACGCATTATTAAAGCCATTCATTCCGGAGAGAAAATTCTTGTTTATGGAGACTACGATGTCGACGGTACCACTTCGGTCGCATTGTTTTATGGCTTTTTGAAAAAAAAATACAACAACCTCGACTACTACATTCCCGACCGTTATGAGGAAGGATATGGAGTATCCTGGCAAAGTATTGAATGGGCTAAGCAAAATGGTTTTAATCTGATCGTTACGCTGGACTGCGGTGTAAAATCGGTGGATAAGGTTACCGCTGCGGCTGAAAAAGGGATCGATTTTATCATTTGTGATCATCACCGCCCCGGGGACGAACTTCCGCCGGCTGTGGCAGTATTAGATCCGAAGCGTAACGATTGCGAATATCCCTATAAAGAACTGACTGGCTGCGGGGTCGGGTTTAAATTATTGCAAGCCTATTGCATAAAAACCGGGATTGACCAGGAAATCCTTTTTGACTACCTGGATCTGGTTGTCGTAAGTATAGCATCCGATATTGTTCCCATCACCGGCGAAAACAGAGTTCTTGCATTTTATGGATTAAAAAAACTAAATGCTTCTCCCCGGACCGGAATTAAAGCACTTATTCAAATATCCGGTATCAATGGAGCATTGGACATCACAAATGTCGTTTTCGGAATCGGGCCGAGGATTAATGCTGCCGGACGCATTAAACACGCAAAAGAAGCTGTAAAACTGCTACTTTCCGAACTTGATGAGGAAGCCGAGGAATTTGCGCAGGAAATCAATAAACACAACAGCGAGCGCAGAACTTTTGACACGAGCATTACCGAGCAGGCACTTTTGATGATTGAAAACGACGAATGGTTTTCAACCGCAAAAAGTACGGTACTATATAAGGAAGACTGGCACAAAGGCGTGATCGGAATTGTGGCGAGCAGGTGTATTGAAAAATACCATCGCCCGACCATTATTTTGACACAGTCTCACGGAAAAGCCGCAGGATCAGCCCGCTCGGTTCCTGGTTTCGACGTGTATGAAGCAATCGAAGAATGCGCAGATCTATTGGAACAATATGGGGGGCACACATTCGCTGCCGGATTAACCTTACCGCTGGATAATGTCGAGGCATTCAAGTCGAGATTCGACCAAATTGTAAGCAATCGCATTCATCCGGATCAATTGATCCCGATGGTTAATATCGATATGCTGCTGGAACTGGAATCCATTACGCCTCGATTTTATAATATCCTTCGGCAAATGGGCCCATTCGGACCTGGTAACATGACCCCAATGTTTGAATCCAGAAATGTTACACTGGCTGGGAGGCCATCGATGATGAAGGAAAAGCATATCAAATTTGATGTAAAACAAAACGGGTCCGCCGTTTTCACAGCAGTCGGTTTTGGTATGGCCCACTTTTATCCGGATATCGCCAACGGAAGGTCATTTTCGATTTGCTATTGCATCGAAGAAAATAACTTTCGGGATAAAAAAACGTTACAACTGTCTTTAAAAGACATTAAGCTGCATTGAGACACGTCTCGGCAATGAATACAATCAAAAATGATACTGAGAACTGAAAACCTTGTTAAAAAATACGGGGTACGTCTTGTCAACAACAATGTAAGCTACCAGGTGGAGCAAGGAGAAATTGTTGGTTTGCTAGGACCTAATGGCGCCGGAAAAACCACTTCCTTCTATATGGCGGTCGGTTTGGTGAAACCCAACAGTGGCAAGGTGTTTCTCGACGACAAGGATATAACAAGTTTGCCGATGTACAAGCGGGCACGACTTGGCCTCGGCTACCTCGCCCAGGAAGCTTCGGTGTTCCGCACGTTGACGGTTGAAGAAAATATCAGGGCTGTGTTGGAAATGACAGATTTACCGAGGCAGGCCCAAAGAGAAAAGGTCGAAGAATTGCTGGAAGAATTCCATTTGACACATGTGCGTAAAAGCAAAGGGATGGTACTCTCAGGCGGCGAAAGAAGGCGGACTGAAATTGCCCGTTCCCTGGCCGTCGATCCAAAATTCATTCTCCTCGACGAACCTTTCGCGGGGGTTGACCCCATTGCAGTAGAAGATATCCAGAGCATTGTCGCCAAACTGAAACATAAAAACATCGGCATTCTTATTACCGATCACAATGTAAACGAGACATTATCCATTACAGACCGGGCCTATTTATTATTTGAAGGTAAAATCCTGAAACAGGGATCTGCCGAGGAACTGGCAGAAGATGAGGTAGTGAGAAGAGTGTACTTAGGTCAGAATTTCGAGCTGAAAAGAAAGATCTAGCTCTTTGAAATAGAAAAGGGAACGCTACCTGGCATTCCCCCTCTTACAATTATTCACCATGAACTGTATTGCGACTTGAATGAGTCGAACAGCACTATTTTTTGGGACATTTTTTGCAATGTTTTCCCTTCTTTTTATATTTTTCACAACACTTTTTGAAGACACATTCCGTGTTGTCAGCAATTGATTTCATCCAGAAATCCTCACGCTCAGAAGTAACATTGCATTCACTCAAAATAGAAAAACTCATCCCATTGCTGTTAAACCCAAACAAATGTAGCAGCTATTTAGAATGATTCAAATTTTGTCACTAATTATTTTGAACTAATCTAAATAGTTGAGCAATCATGGGATTTTTTCCCAGATCTCATGTATCGGCTTACCATCACTGCTTTTGCCACTATGGTCCCACCTTCCGTTTTCGAGCTTGTAATTGAACTTTAATGATGAGCCCACACGATTATTATCTTTCGAAAAAAACTGGATGTTTTCTGTGTATTTACCATCTTTTGCAGTGTAAGTCCCTCCACCAGTTGCATAAAATCCTTTCACTACCGGATCAATTGCAAACCATTGAAATCGTGTACCTGAGAGCATTTTGATGGTTTTCCGTGTTCCTTCCTGGTGGATTTTCACCAATTCACCTTGCCCGTTCGCGGCTCGCTCGGTAATATGCCACGCCCCAGCCATTGGAACGTTGGTTGCGTTGTCCACCCGCATCCACACCATTGCCTCTTCATAACGAAGTGTAAGAATATCATCTTTCACAGTAACGGTGAAGACAATTGGAATGCCCACTTTGCTTGTATCCGCAGAATTGAACTCCGGGGTGTAGGTCAGTTGATCCCCGCTCATTGTAAACGGTCCGCCTTCACTCCGCTCAAAATATTTATTGTTGATACTATAAGATGCGATCGACAGATAATTATCCGCGACGATTAAAGTCGAAGCACTTCCTGTGGGTTCCTGCGATTTCCATGCACCTTTAGGAACTTGCGGCAGGCGTTCCTGTGCAATGGTCAGCACTGAAATAAGCATCAATGAGATTGTAAGTAGTTGTTTCATATTGTACTGTATTTTAGATTAGACTATACGTTATCAAAACTATGCCAATATGCCAACGGTCATTAGCTAAGGATACCCGCGTTTGGCTTTCACCTCAAAACCTCCTTCAAAACTTCCAGCGATTTGATTTCGCCCAGGCTGTCCATGTGGATCTTGTAGAAAAAAATCAGTTTTTCGAGAATCCGTGTGCGTCTGGCCCTATCTAATGCGATGCGGATACCGTAATTATGCCGCAATAATTGTTCAGTGGCCTGATGTTCAATCACATCCGGCAGCTGAGGATAATTGCTGTTTTTCAGCTCATTCTCAAAATCCTCCGCATTCTCCACTCCGAAACCAAGGTAATGCGCTAATTGGGCCAGAAACTGAATGTGAAAATTCTCGAAATCCCGTTCTGCATCATCCAGATAAAGAATCGAGGTTTCGATGAACCGGAATAATGCTTCATTCTGCTCTTCTTCCTTTAACGTCTTCCCCAGAATTTCGGTAATAAACATGCCCAGACTCGATTTGATGACATCATAGGGTAGCGTCTTCAACGGAGTATGGCATTTCAATTCCGAAATTCGATGAACCGTATCTTCTTTATTTTTATGATACACAACCATTTCAAGCAAAGTGAGCGGCTGAAATAACGCAATACGGTTGTTTCTGGATTTACCGCTCCTTACCCCATTCACAATGTAAGTCTGTATCCCAAACACATCCGTATAAACCCGGGCGATAATGGACGATTCACGATAGCGGATGTAACTCAGTGCGATACCATTGGTTTTATGGAGCATTTTATTTTTTTAATCCGTTTTGGTCAAATTTAGTTATCTTTCTGTTAGCTAGACTTCCGGTAGTGGATTCATGAATTTATCGCTGCTGAAAGTGCCTGGAAAAATCGGAGAATTTGAAGTTTTTTAAGCCAAAGGATGTTTACCTTTGTATCTGCAACGAACTAAACAAGATGACAAATTCGTTAAGCTACTATCCAGGGAATACGGTTTGCAAACTGCAGACAAAAATATTTTCTAACGCATTACTCTTCTTATGAGCGACGCCATTAAGCATGAGTGCGGCATAGCACTTATCCGTCTTAGAAAGCCCTATCAATATTACATCGACAAGTACGAGACACCGTTATACGCGGTACACAAGCTTTCGGTAATGATGGAAAAACAGGTAAACCGGGGACAAGATGGAGCCGGAGTAGCCAACATAAAAATCGACGTTCCGCCCGGAAAACGATACATCAGCAGATACAGATCCGTAGAACCTCAGCCACTTACGGACATTTTTTCCAAAATCCATAAGAAATTCCGAAAAGGTCTCAAAAACAACAGAGACCGAGCCACCGACGGGAAATGGTTGCAGGAAAACCTTGCATTCACCGGGGAAGTCTGGCTGGGGCACCTTCGGTACGGGACACATGGTTCCAATGAAGTTGAAAACTGTCATCCGATGCTTCGTCAAAGTAACTGGAGAAGCCGTAATCTGGTAATGGCGGGGAACTTCAACATGACCAACGTGGATGAACTTTTCGGTAAACTGGTCTCGCTCGGACAGCATCCAAAGGAGAAAGTCGACACCGTAACCGTAATGGAAAAAATTGGACATTTCCTGGATGAAGAAAACCAGCGCGTGTTCGATCGTTTCAAGGGAATTTATGAAAATCCGACACTTTCTGACGTCATCGAAGACAACATCGATATGCAGAGAGTTCTTCACAGATCCTGCCGTGATTTCGACGGCGGCTATGCAATGTGCGGACTAACAGGCTATGGAGCGTCATTTGTAATCCGTGATCCGGCCGGTATCAGGCCCGCATTCTATTACGCGGATGACGAAGTAGTAGTAGTTGCGTCTGAAAAGCAAGCAATTAAAGCAGCGTTTAATGTTGATTATAACCAGATCCTCGAGATTACTCCCGGTTCGGCATTAATTGTTGATAAAAATGGTGAATTCAACGAATTCCCGATCCTGCCGCGTCTTGAAAAACGTTCTTGCAGCTTTGAAAGGATTTACTTTTCAAGAGGAACAGATCCCGATATCTATAATGAGCGCAAGCAACTCGGGAAGCTTTTAATTCCTCAAATATTAAAAGAGGTTAATTACGATCTCGAAAACACGATATTCTCGTACATTCCGAATACGGCTGAAACCGCATTTTTGGGGATGATCGAAGGTCTGGAAGAATACCTTGCCAAAAAACGCAAACAGGCGATCATGGAAGGAATTCTTTTTGAGGCTGACCTTGAAAAGGTACTTTCTTTCCGTCCGCGCATTGAAAAGCTGGTTACGAAGGATGTGAAATCCAGGACATTCATTACCGCCGACGCATTGCGCGACGATATGGTTTCGAGTGTGTATGATACTACATTCGAAGTTGTTCGAAAAAATGTGGATACCGTTGTGATCATCGACGATTCCATTGTGAGAGGTACTACTCTGGAAAAGAGCATTTTAACAATGCTTGATCGTCTTAACCCAAAGAAAATCGTCGTTGCTTCTTCTGCTCCGCAAATTCGTTTCCCAGACTGTTACGGAATCGATATGTCGAAAATGAAGGATTTTGTGGCTTTCCGCGCGGTGCTGAAATTATTGGAAGAACGTGACCTGGAATATTTGCTGGAAGACGTATATATGCAAAGTGTTACGTCGATCGCCACTAAAAATCCGTATCATACCAATTATGTGAAAGCATTGTATGATCCATTCACCGATGAGGAGATTTCACAAAAAATTGCTGATATCATTAGGCCGAAGGATTTGAATGCAGAACTTTCAGTAGTTTTTCAAACCGTTGAAAACCTTCACAAAGCTTGTCCGCAACATTTGGGAGACTGGTATTTTACAGGAAATTACCCAACACTTGGCGGAAATAAAGTAGTAAATAAAGCATTTTCAAACTCGCACGAGGGAAAATTGGAAAGAGCATATTAACAACCAAGCATACAAAAAATAGCTGTCTTGCAATCCAGGGCAGCTTTTTTTTGTCTATATAAAAAACGATTCCGGCCACTTTGATCCGACAAAGCAACATTTACCTTAAATTGCCTTTTTTAATAAAACCTGGATCCCAGATGACTCATTCTAACACAACCCAATTAATCAAAAAACTATCTTTTCTCTTTGCATTCGTGCTTCTTGGTTTTGCAGGAAAAGCGCAAACTGCTGTCGGGACACTAAATGACATCAGCTTTCTGGAAGGCCACTGGCTCGGCACGTACAATGGCGGACCGATCGAGGCAGGCTGGACTGCACCGGCAGGCAATAACATCATGGGCTACATCCGGATGATCAAGGACGATAAGCCTTCACTTTATGAAGTGTTCGCATTTGAGCAGACAGAGAAAGGTCCGGTAGCACTAGTAAAGCACTTCAAACCCGGCCTGATCGCTGTGGAAGAAAAAGCGGTTTCCGACCGTTACAATTTTATTGAAGCCAAGAAAAACCAGGCTCTATTTGAAAAGGATGACGTTTCAGTACGCATTATCTACGAAAGAAGGACACAAAATCAGCTGGTAATCCAGCGCGGAAAAATGGAGAATAATAAGTGGGTTTTTGTAGACCTTTTTGTTTTCAATCGCATTCCTTAATAAGTTACCGTCTACAAAGAAAAAAGACCGCCTCAGTATCCGGAGCGGTCTTTTCTAGTTTATAACAATGTCATTTTCCTCCGGGAGGGCAATTCTTTCTCAGATAATCTGTGAATAAACTCCGAAGATGCTGCGAGGTACCAGTTCCCTCACTAATACTATGCGATCTGTTTGGGTAAGGCATAAACTGGAAAACCTTATTTGCTTTAATTAATTCATTCACAAGCATTTCGGCATTTTGATAATGCACATTGTCATCACCGGTACCATGAATGTAAAGCAAATTTCCACGCAGGTTTTTAGCATAGGTAATGGGTGATCCCTTCACAAAATCGTCGCGATTTTCCTGTGGAAGCCCCATATAGCGTTCCTGGTAAATGTTATCATACGTAAGCTGATTCGCTACTGCTGCCACTGCAATGCCGGTTTTGAAATGCTCCGGATATTGAAAAAGCAGATTCAATGTAGATGATCCGCCGCCACTCCAGCCGTGAACAGCCACGCGCGAAGTATCGATAAACGAATACTTTTTGAAAATCTCCGTAGCTGCACCATCCATATCCTTAATATTGATCGTCCCGATATTCTTGTGGATCGCTTTACGCCACGCAGCACCTTTTGGAGAAGGTGTGCCCCGGTTATCCATCGATGCATAGATGTAGCCATCATCCGCCATACTTCCATTGTACAAGCGATTCCGACCGGTTCCATAGGTGTCTTTTACTGTACTTCCGGCAGGTTCGCCGTAGACCGTAAAGACGATCGGGTACTTTTTAGTTGCATCAAAATTGGTCGGTTTTACAATCCACGCATCAATTTCAACTCCTTCGGAAGTCTTTACTTTAAAAAACTCAATGTCAAGCTTACCGGAATTGATCTTGCTTGCTGACTGTGCAATGGAATTGTTCGGGTCAATTGAGGTATGTTTTGGAAAAGAAATCCACTCGGTTAATGGCACTGTTTTCGCATTTGAAAAACGGTGCATTCCAAATTTTGCTTCCGGTGAAATCTCGTAATTATGAGTTCCCTGCTGATCAGCAGGCGTTACACGCACTGGTTTGCCTTTTCCATCCAATGTCGTTTTGTATAAATAACTTTGCGTTGCATTATCGGGGGAAGCCATGAAATAATATGCATTGCTCTTCTCATCAATGCGTACCGGATTAATCATGTCAAAATTTCCGACCGTGATCAGTGTCTCCTTTTTACCGTCGCGGCTTACCCGATACGTATGTCTCCATCCATCTTTTTCACTCACCCACAAAAATTCCTTACCTCCATTAATCCAGTCCCAACCCATCGGATCGTTTTCCCAGCGGCTCTTTATATCAATCCAGGCCGCGTCTTTTTCAACATAAAAAGATTTAGAACTCCCGTTGGTTGTGTTGATGTAAAGCAACGTACTCTCATTCTGTTTTCTGTTTAATTGCTGCACTACCAGCTCATTGGGCATCCCGGACCATTCCATTCTCGGTAAGTATGTGTTCTGCGGATCGCCGGGGATGTTCATCCATTTCGTTTCCGCATTTGCAATACTTACTACACCGATTTTGTATGGTGAGGGAGTTTCACCCACTTTCGGATATTCAACCGGTACATTAAAAGAGTAGATCGAATCTGTCGTATTGATCATCAAGAAGTTACGGATCTTTCGTGCATCCAGCTGCCAGTATGCAATGGACTTACTGTCGTCACTCCACCGGAACCCGTCACGACAATCGAACTCTTCTTCATAGGCCCAGTCGAAAGTCCCATTGATAATGCGGTCTGTTCCGTCCTTGGTAAGCTGCTTCACTTCCCCGGATTGAAGGTCTTCCGAGTAAACATTGTGTTGGCTCACATACCCTACATATTTTCCATCTGGCGAAAATTTTGCAAACATTAAGGAAGATGCAGGCAGGCCTTTTCCGAGTTGTTTGAGTGATTTGGAAGTCACATCGTAAACCCAGTAATCTCCGCGGGTTTCGTAACGCCAAACTCTTTTTGAATTGGTATAAACTAAAAACTTGTCGCCCGCCTTGCTTATCGTGTAACTTTTGATCTGTAACGCCGCACCTCCCGCAGGTGTGAGCTGGGCTTTCGATACAAGTACTTTTTGCTGGTTAGACGGCAACGTCACCTGAACGATCTCGTTCTCTTCTACATCCCGATACCCGCTACCGTCAGGCAGCCACTGAAAGGTATCCGGAATCTGCGCAAAGAGCTGAGTTGTGAGAAGTGTGAGGAATAAGATCCTGATAATATGCTTCATTTGGTTTCAGAAAATTGGTAAGACAACTAATGGTTACGCAATTTTAACATTTTTAATTATTCTTTTCATCTCCTTGTTCCCCACCCTTTGTCTTCGACCTTTTCTGTTTTTTCAATGCCTCACTCAACAAATACTCGATCTGACCATTCAGACTGCGAAAATCCTGCTGTGCCCAGGTTTCCAGTTCCTTGAGCATATCAGGATTGACACGTAAAACAAATGCTTTTTTTTCTGCCATATCAGGGATACAAAGTGCCGGCGTTCAAGATGGGTGTCGCTGCTTTTTCACCGCATAAAACGACGAGCAAGTTGCTTACCATGGCCGCTTTTCTTTCTTCATCCAGTTGCACAATGCCTTTTTCCGAAAGCATCGCGAGCGCCATATCCACCATCCCCACAGCTCCGTTAACAATCTGGCGGCGAGCTGCGACCACTGCGGAAGCTTGTTGCCTTTGAAGCATTGCACCGGCGATTTCAGGGGCGTAGGCCAGGTGGCTGATCCTGGCTTCCAGGACATCAATGCCTGCGCGGCTCAGACGTTCGGTCAACTCAGCTTCCAGCATTTCATTGATCTTTCCACTTCCGTCCCGCAATGTAACTTCTTGTATTTGAAGATCTTCATCTTCCATTGTATCGTATGCATAAATCCCCGCCAAATGCCGCACGGCTGCCTCCGACTGGATTTCTACATATTTTACATAATCATCTACTTCAAAAGACGACTTGGCTGTATCCCCCACGCGCCATACTACAACGGCTGCAATTTCAATGGGATTACCCAGCTTGTCGTTTACCTTCAGCTTCTGGCCATTCAGGTTCCGCGCACGCAGACTGATCTTCTTCCGACGGAACAATGGGTTTACCCAGCGCAGTCCGCTTTGTTTCATAGTACCCATGTAATCACCAAAGAATGTAGTGACAACAGCCTCATTCGGATTGATTACCGTTAAGCCGATCAGAATAACAAAGCCTGTAATTGAGATAAAGATTCCCTCGAACGGGCTGCCGGTGTTGATAACATAAATAATGCCTCCAAAAAGCATTACCAGGCCTATTGCAAAAAGCAAATATCCTGAGATCGAGCGTAATTCTTTTTCATTCATAGTTCGGATTGTGATAGTAAATTGATATCACAATATCATCAAAACAAAATCAATAACCCAAAGAATAAGGATAAAAAAAATCCCAAAGCCATTGACCGGCTTTGGGATAGGATGAGTGGTTTTAATCAGCGCACCTCAAAATTGATCGGCACAAAATATCGGACACGTACCGGTTTCCCCCTCAGTACGCCAGGCTCCCAATGTCCTTCCATTTTCTTCACTACCCGCAAAGCTTCCTCGTCCAAACCGAAACCCACACGATTTTCGACTTGATAATCACACATGCTTCCATCTTCGCATACCACAAAAGATAACTTCACCCGGGCCGAAACTCCATTTCGTGAAGCATTTACCGGGTATTGGATATTCTGTGCAAGAAATTTATAGAATGCATTCAAACCTCCCTTAAACTGCGGATTTGTCATGGCTACTGTATATTCTGTGGTCTTACCGCCCTCATAAGACAATCCTTTATTTAAAACACCCAGCTCGTATTGCTCGGTATAATGCAAGGTACTGTCAAGCCATTTTCCCGTCCATTTGCCGTTTTTAACACCCGATACTACCTTACCTTCTTCAATCAGATATTTGCCATTAAAAGTTTTTTCAACGGATCTCAAAAAACCGTCTCCATCCTTTATCGTTTGCTGGCCCTCCTTATTCCACGCGTTGACATATACTTTTTCCTCAGGCTCAGTCGATTTGGGCACATTCACTTCTATAACACTTTTGATTTGCCCATTTTCATACCACGATACTTCGGTAACGACACTATCCGAAAACACCTGAAGTTTTCGGACCATACCATTCAGATCGAACGATTTCTGGAGTGATTTCTTGGTGAGCAATCCATATTCAATATGGCTTAGCAGCTTACCGTCCGGTTGAAATACCGATTCCGATGAATGGCTGGCCATGTTCTGATCACGGGCTGCGATTTGAAAAGCCTTCACGGAATCCGGGGCATCGGGAGAATAATCCAGGTGAAACCAGATCTCCTTTTTTTCAAACGAGGCCGATCCGGTTTGTTTCCATTTAGCCCCTTTTTCTTCCTCATACACCACGTCATCTTTTACATAACCATTCTCATCGACTGGAATTATCATGCGGTACCTGATTTTTGCAGGATCGGTAGTCGGCACATATTTGCTGTCATAGTAATCGATTAACGCAGATCTCGTGCTATCGTAATTGCTTCGGGGAGGACTTTTGAATGTAACGGGGTATGAGATCGACTGCTTAACCGCTTTTCCTTTAATAAGTGCCGGCTTCCAGGCTTTAAATAAGCTCATTACCCTCACAGCCTCAGCATTACATAGTGCGTCAATTCCTCTGGCTATCTCCACATTGCTCATACTGCCATCCGGCTCCACGACCCCGCGAACATAGACGCGGCCATTAAGACCTTTGATCGAACTTTTGAAAGGGATTTGAAGATTAGCGTTCAGGAATTGATTCAGATAAGTTACTCCTCCCACCGGCCCGGCCTGCGTTTCGACTTCATGAGGAAGGTAAACTTGTTGCGCAAATGCATTTAGCTGGACCAGAATTAACAGTGCAAAAATTCCTTTCATATCGGTGAGTTGGTTTAAACAAATATAAATTAAAGAGGTCATTTCTTAATTAACTAATAGTTACTGTTTGAATAATCCCTCATTGAAATTCTTAAAAAATACCGCAGGAAAGTTAACTTACTGGTAATCTGACAGTAACATCCAGGTAACATAAAATGATAAAATTTGTAACATGGGAGATACAACTCACTTTCGCACGATTATCATTTCAGATCTGCATTTAGGAGCCGGAGGCTCGAAAGCGGAGGAAGTCACCAGTTTCTTGAAAAGCTACACCTGCAAAAAGCTTATCCTGAACGGTGACATCATTGATGCGTGGCAACTGAAAAAGTACGGAGCCTGGAAACGCAAGCACACGATGTTTTTCAAACGCGTGCTGAAAATGATTGAAGAGAACAAAACAAAAGTCATTTACATCCGCGGTAACCACGATGATTTTCTGGATCAGATCATTCCATTACGGCTCGGTAAACACTTCCAGATCCGCAAAGACTACATCCTGAATTCCGGCACACAGAGGTTTTACATTACCCACGGAGATGTGTTTGATTCCATCACAACACATCTCAAATGGCTTGCTTACCTGGGAGATGTAGGTTATACTTTTCTTTTATGGGTAAATAAATTTTATAACAAATACCGCGAATGGCGCGGGCTTTCCTATTATTCCCTTTCTCAGCGGATCAAACAATCGGTAAAAATGGCTGTCAATTACATGACCGATTTCGAAGAAAAGCTGACCGAGCTCGCTAAATCCCGCGACTGCGACGGCGTGATTTGCGGACACATTCACCACCCGGCGATCCGGGAAATCAAGGGCATTACTTACATGAATTCCGGGGACTGGGTGGAAACGCTCAGCGCATTGGTGGAGGATTTTGACGGAAACTGGAGCCTGCTATACTACGATCAACAAGCGATTTCTGAAAAACCTGTGAAAAAAGCTGCAAAAACGCGGATTGACAGCTTCCCTACCATTGAGAAACAGGTCGCATTCACCGGTGTTTTACCAAATCAAAACCAGCGCTACTTATAATATGCGGATCTTATTTATGGTGCAGGGGGAAGGTCGTGGACACCTCACGCAGGCTATTTCGTTAGGTCAAATCCTGCGTTCGGCAGGTCATGAAATTGTCGGCGCCATAGTTGGATCTTCACCGGGAAGGCAGATCCCGAAATTTTTTGATGAGCAAATCCTGGCCCCTGTACATCATTTCGATGCTCCAAATCTCATTTATAATGCGCAAAGTGGCGGAATGGACCTACAGAAAACAATATATACTCACCTTTCCAATTTACCAAAATACCTGAAAAGCCTCCGCAGCATTCACGCATCCATTCTGGAAATCCAGCCCGATCTCATCATCAGCTTTTATGACACCTATGGCGGCTTGTACAATGTGATTTACCGCTCGAAAATCCCGATGGTATGTGTTGCACATCAATTTCTGTTGCTTCACCCGCGGTTTATATTTCCGGAGAAAAGCGCATTCAATCAATTTCTGATCAATCTTAATTCCAGGTTTACGTCCTGGTTTTCGGAGAAAAAGCTTGCATTATCATTTCGTTCAATGCATTCGGAAACCCATTCGAACATCACAGTCGTTCCGCCACTTCTCCGGCAGGAGGTGATCGATCTTAATGCGACAAACGGTGACTATTTTCTCGTTTACATGACACACCACAGTTTGAGCCAGCAAATTGTCTCCTGGCATCGGCAACATCCTGAAATAAAGCTGCATTGCTTTTGGGATAATGCGGATGCGGCAGAAGAATTCGCATTCGACCAAACACTCACATTCCACCGGATTAACAGCGAGAAATATCTCCATATGCTGGCGAACTCACGCGCATTGGTGACAACCGCAGGATTCGAATCGGTTTGTGAAGCCATGTATCTTGGAAAACCGGTTATGATGGTACCCGTTCCGAATCACTTTGAGCAGGAATGCAATGCGATCGACGGCGTAATTTCGGGTGCCGGTATCACGTCCAAAACTTTTGATCTTTCGGTTTTGCTGAATTATTTATCAAAACACATTGACCAGTCTCAGAAATTCAGAGACTGGTACAATCAGGGAAGGGTGACATTTATAAAGGAAATTGAAGCTTTTGACAAGAAATCGGCAGACATATCACACCGGAAAGGCCTCACTTCACTCTCGTAAAGACCAGACCTGTTTCACGATCATTGAGAAAAAGGGTCAGCTTGTCGCCTGCGAGCTGGTACGAACCTTTACCCGAAGCAAGCCAGGCTCTGCCGCTCCACTTAGGTTCCCCTACTTTCGTACCACCAAACTCTTTGATCACGATCGCGCATTCCGCCGCAAGTGAATAGCTTCCATCTACCTGGTTGACAAATGTATGTCCTGTAATCGCACCTTCCTTTTCATCGTCGGTAAACGTAAATATCACGCCTTTCCCATTCGGATCGGGATCGGGTTCGGACGTGCCGGAAGCCAGGTTTTCAATCGCAGATAATCGCCAGGTACCCGTTAATGTCGACTTTTCACTGCAGGGAGGAACACAACAATCCTGGGCTTCCCTGCATTGAAATGCGGAAAATGCCAGCAAAATTGTAACAATAAGGTAATACCCGATTTTTCTCATTGCATTTAAAAACTTAATCCTAATCTCAGTGCAAGTCTGTTATATACCCGGTGCTCCGATCGCTCGGTTTGGCCCCATAGAGGTGGCTTATCAACCTCGGCTTCCTGTCTTTTGTAGGTAAATGCAAGGGTAAAACCTGGGCCGCCGTCTTTCCCGAACCTTAGTCCCACTCCCGGATTGAGCATCAGCCCACCGCTCGTGTCAAATCCCTCGGCGTCATCATGGAACCACGCGAAGCCATAACCTGCGTCGACGGTCCCATACAATTTAACCCCTCCGTTTTTGGTAAGATCATACCTCAGTCCTGCGGCAATCGGGGTTAACAAAGCTGCGCGATACCAATCCATCCCGACAGTTACACCGGTAGCCAGCCTTTTGTTGACCTGGATTCCATTAAACGTCTGCGCAGTCATACTGTTCCGGTTTTCGACTTGTTCGAGATTTCCGTTGTATTGGTTATCAAACTTCACCCGCCCAAACAATCCGCCTACTTCGGTATGGTTCACATATTTTATTCTGGCCGCGTTTTGTGCATTTACCGCTGATGTAAACAGCAGCAATGCGAAAAGGATGTAAGTGCTCTTTTTCATATCAGATCGCTTTTCCAACAGGAATTTTACTCAACATCCGGATGTCTTTCGGATTGGAAGCGTCATATTGGTAAAATCCATCCTTGCCGATCAGCAGCAATGTCTTGCCTAACGAAATGACATCATATGCATCCATGTTTTTGAAATGCGCGATCTGATGTTTGTCTACTGCAAACTTGTCCGCAACATCAAAAACTTTTAAACCATGCTCGCCTTCGCAGAGATACAGGGTCGGAAAGTCAATACTTAATCCATGCGGATTTTCCATTTGATAACTTTTGATCAGCTGCGGCGATGACGGATTGCTTACATCGACCAGGTCGAGCTGATTCTGCGCCCCGGCACACGCATTTCCGGTGCGAAGAGTCACATAAGCAATGTCATCCTGAACTACAACCGGGTCGCAAGCCCTGCCGTGCTGGAACGTTGAAAGTTGTTTTGGTTCAGCCGGGTTGCTATTATCATAAATAAACATTCCGGTTGTGGAACCGATAAAAAGCTTGTTCTCATATGGAAAAATCGTTTCAATACCCCATCCGATATTCACGGTTGTAAACGATTTCGGCTTCGCTGCATTGGAAATATCGAACAAGTTCAGTTCATTCTGGCCAACGGTATACAAAAACTGTTGATGCAGTGCAAAACGTGACATGGAGCCTGCCTGGCCATTGGAGTTACCCGAGGATTGTGGAGATGCTGAAGACTTTGCGGCTCCGGCACCAAAAAAAGCGCGGTCTGCAACAGCCCAGATCTCACCGCCCCACCAGGAGCCAGGATTAACATTTTCTTCACAGTTCACAGTCACCGTTTCCGTAACGTACTCCACATTCTGGTCGTTAATGGCACCGATCGACTCGTTCAGGTTCCATGAACCGCCATCGAAAAGCCCGTTTTTAAATACATTTTTAACCCTTTCAACCTCCACTGCTTTGGAAGGGTTACTGATATCGAGTGCAACGAGGTCAGAGTAGCTGTCGGCATAAAGAATGTTATTCCGGACCGCGATGTCGCCGTTTCCGGGAATAGTAATAAATGCCACAAATTTGGGGGAGGCTGGATTGCTGTTATCAATGATATGAATACCTTCTTTGACTTCATTCACAAAAAGGTAATCGCCTTTGACATACATTTTCCCAGGCTTTTCCATTGCCCGGGGGGATTCTGATTTTACCTGTGTCCGCAGCTCCATCAGGGAACGGGTTACATTGGTGAACTGACGTGTAACACGGGTTTCTTTGCATTGATCGTTGCACGACCAGAATGCAGGTGCCAGGAAAATCAGCAAGAGTTGTAGAAGTCTGGGATTCATTGTCTGTTAAGGTTAAGGATGTGAGTAAGTAACTTTTAAAAACAAATGACACGATCGATTTTTAATTGGTTGTAACTCAAAACAAAATCGTCCGAAAGCAAAGCCTCCGGACGATAACGCACCCCGAAAATGCCGGCGGACCGGCATTTTTTTCTTTAATGTTTTATGGCTAACAGATCATGCTTATTTGCTGTCCGGGTTTTTAATTCTCCCAAGGAACAGAAGGGTATTCGATGTACTCTCGCTGATGATCAAGCCAAACGGACGGTCACAGATAAATCTCGGTTCCTGCGGCCCAGCCGATGTTAAACCGATTCCAATGGTAGTTACAGCCGCTGCCTCAGTTCCCTGTTCATCGATCCCGAGATAAGTATCTTGCTTTACAAAATCCACAAAAAGCCCTGGCGACTTGCTGATTCTGCCCAAGTCTGCGGCATCGCTGAACGCTTTTTGGATTCCCATCTTTTTCAGCGTCTCATTCAGCTTTATTGAATAATCGAGTTTGAAACGCGGCAACCCAACGGTTACGGTTTTTTCGGACAATCGGCCGGTCAATTCATTCCATTTTGCAGCCGTCAGGGTTGACAATGCTTCGTCGATAGTCGCGCCGTCGTGAGGAATAATCAGGGTCATGTTGAACTGGCCGCTCGAATAAGGAAGCTGAACGATACTGAACTTGTTGTCTGCCGCGATCTTGAATACAGACTTGACATTCATCATTTTAACTGTTTTACTTCCGCCTTTCTCAAGAGTAAATGGAGTATCAACAGTCAGTTTCGAATCAAATTTTGCTTTCCAGTCACCCTTAAAATAAAGTGCATTCAAAAGGAACATCACCTGGTCGGGTGAAATTTTATCCAGCACTTTTTGGATCTTCCCGCTGGTTTTATCACTTGCCCACTGGTTAATTCGATCTTTCGCGGCATTGTCAAACGGCAGGCCGGTAATCTCGGAATTGAATGAATTTTTGAGCACACCCTGAAAGTTATTTTCAACCTGAAAGCCCGTTCTGTACCACATTGAATTCGCCAAACCCAGGCTCACCTTCGAGTCTGCAACGGGCAAGTCGTTGATGAGGGTTTGATAAGCACTGTTCAAATCCGCCATTGTGATCCCTTCCATTTGAAGCGTTTTCAGGATTTCAGCTTCGGTTTCTTTTTCAGCACCGTTCAAAAGCATTCCGAGCGCGATGTGAAGACTTAATGGGGATACGAACAGGTTTTCCTCCGAAGGTTGTGTTTGCTGTAAGTTGTGCAGTAAATTAAAAGCAAATGAAGTAGTGCCACTGGATACATTGGCCGGTATCTCCACCGGATTGACTTCGATATCCGGACCTACATTTTTATCATCCGTACAACTCCAGAAAACAAGTGTCGCTATCAGTGGCAGGAAGAAAGATTGTTTCAAAATTTTCATGGCTAATAAATTTAAGAATGGCTAATTCTCAGATTCAAAAACGAGATCAATGGTTGGAATATCGCTGGCTTTTAAAAAGAATATCGAACGCCCCAGGCCACCCCATACAGGTAAGGATGTGAATCCAGGCTCTGATTCGACCTGAAACCGGACGAAACTGCCTTTTGATACGAACCCGTCAGACTGGCTTTCCATTTAGACGAAAGCCTGTAATTAAACCTCAGACCAGTCGTAGCAGCCCAGTTTACGGTACGATAAATTTCATCGCTCGCTTTCGTGGTGATAATCTCCCCGGATGCCGATTCAAGATCATTGGTAAGGAAGAAATTCGCCGCCATTCCGCCTAAAACCGAATAACTGAGCTTCTTATCCGGATTCAGTGTGAAACCGGCCTGCACCGGCAATTGCAGGTATTGATAATTGTTACTTACCTTTTTCGTCACATCAATGTAAATGGACTGATTATTGGCGAAACCGGCCCCTTTGTCCATTCCGGTCGGACCTGCAATTGGGGCAGATGCAAGACCTGAGAGTGCATTCTCCAATGCATTGGCGGATTTGCTGTTATAGGCACTCAGTACATAACCTCCGCCCTGATAATCCGAATTTCCTTTCAGATAACTTAGTCCAAACTCGACCGTCCAATGCTTGGAAACCCTCACACCGCCCTGAGTCTGGACCGAGTAAGACGCGCCTGCCTCGCTGGTACCAGATACTGACTTTTTGTTCGACAAGGTCTGATTAGAAAAAGCAAGCGGCGCTTCCTTGATTTTCACATCGGGATTAAATGACGCCGGCATTACCCCCAAAGCAGCCCAGTATTCTTTATTCTTCGCAGGTTTTATAACTTCTTCTTCCTCCCTGATTTCAGGCCTGAAAAACACAAATCGCTTCTGAAAATGCACATCCAGCTGATCATAAGGCAAAGAATTGAGAAGCTCCGCTGAAATGCCCGATTGAGCATTGTTTTCGACTACATTAGCAGCAACTCGATTGTCTTCTGATTGAAAAATCATAGTTGGAGCCTGCTTTTCGATATCCGTGCCGCTGTTATTCGGCAGCCGGGGCGCTTCTTTTATTGCAAGAGATTCTTTTACTGGATCACCTGATTGGTTTTTACTGTTTTCAGTTGCAATCGACACCTCTTTTCCACTCGACAAACCTGAACCTGTAACCTTATTCTTTGTTCTATTCTCCCTAATTGTCTCTGTTTTAGCAAGTAATGGCTGCTTCTCAATCTCGTTTTGAGTGTTGTTTGATACTTCAGATGAATCTTTCTTACTTATATCCGCCACATCGTTAGCTGCATTCTTGTCATTTCCCGACTTGTTAAATGCCACATTCGTTTCGGCTTTCTTATCGTTTATTCCACCTCCCGAGTACCATAAACCCACACCTACGAGCAGTAATGCGACCACGGAAGCAGCTGCATACCAAATCTTAGGAGATTGCCCCCAAAGCGGAATTATTCCCTTGTCATTTCCTTCATCAAGACGCGCCTCTATTCCCTCCCATACCGATGGCGGCGGAGTTTCAGAAGCTTCTCTCAATGCCTTGCGCCACTGATCTTCAAAACTGTTTGTTGCGGACGGATCCATCGTCAAATCTCTTTTCTTTATTTAATTTTTGTTGAAGTAATGTCCTGGCCCGTGAATACTGTGACTTTGACGTTCCTTCTGAAATGCCCAGCTTTTGAGCTATTTCATTGTGTTGATACCCTTCAATCGCATAGAGATTGAAGATGGTCTGGCAGCCTGTCGGTAGTTCCTGAATGAGCTCCATCAATTGCTGTAACTGAAAATTGCCCAGCGTAAATTCTCGATCGGCAATTCCATTATGATGAATGTCAATATCATCCAGATCCTTCAGGTACTTTTGCTGCCGCAAATGATTCAATGCGGTGTTAACTACCACAGAACGAAGCCAGTATTCCAGCGGACTATCGTTCCGGAATGAATCTATATTCTGATATATTTTTATAAAAGCATCTTGTAAAACATCCTCGGCATCCGCCCGGTTTTTGGTATAACGGAGACAAATAGCGAACAACTTACCCCCAAAAACATCGTATAGTTGTTTCTGGGCGAGCCGGTTGCGCTGTTTACAGCCTGTCACCAATTCCTGTTCGTTAAAGGTCATCCGAAGTTTAGGGTGCTTCGTTCGGTTATATGTTATAAATCAGCACCTCTATCCCAAAGATAGGTGAATACTGTTCTCTGTTTACGCCCGGGTTCATGGTCATAGCCACCGCAATCCGTATAGATTACGACTCATTTGTAAACCGAATGGTTGGAAGGGGATAAAAGGTTTTATAGAATTTAAGTATATTACTTTCAGGAACTAATCAAGGAAGCATATCCTTTATTGAAAGTAAAGTAAACCAAACGTCTATCACCATGAGTCAATATATGGTTGAAATTCAGCTTCCGGCTGTGATGTCGGAAGATTTCACAGCAAAAATACCCGCTCAGAGAAAGAAAATCAATGAGATGATGGAGCAGGGCCGGTTGATGTCATATGCACTTTCCGAAGATTATTCGAAACTATGGTGCGTTGTGAGAGCGGACACTGAGTTTGAGGTGATGTCACTTGTTTCGGAGTTTCCATTAATCGACTATATGGATCCAAAAATTTCGAAACTGATGTTCAATAATGTAGTAGCATTGAGGTTGCCAATGTTTTCATTGAACTAATAAGCAATAACCCATAAAAACGCCTCATTGTCTGTGCGACAGTGAGGCGTTTTACTTTTTACAATGTCCGTTCTATCAATTTAATAATCCTTCCAAGTTCCCTGGCATCTGTCTCGCTAAAATCATCGGGCCGATCACTATCCACATCGAGAACCATCGCAACGGTACCATTCCGATGAAAAACAGGCAATACAATTTCAGATTTGGAAGCTGAATTGCAGGCGATATGGCCTGGAAATTGCTCGACATCAGGGACTATAAGTATTTCTTTTCTGGTATAGCTCGCCCCGCAAACTCCTTTATTGAATGCGATCCTGGTACAGGCAATCGGCCCTTGAAAGGGCCCGAGAACCAGCTGACCTTCTTTTACAATGTAAAAACCGACCCAAAAAAACCCAAAAGCTTCTTTCAATGCAGCCGTCACATTGGCCAGGTTAGCAATGAGGTCACTTTCCGACTCAACCAGCGCCTGAATCTGAGGATATAGAGCTTCGTAAATTTCCGAGCGATCGGTCGAGATTGGTATAATCAGTTCTTCTGCCATTTTTGTCAATAATTTATACTCGGAAACAGAAATCTGACCTTATAAGTTACAGGAACGACAAAACATTGAACTGAAGATTGCAGTACTGTCTCAACGCATTATATTTAACCTCTTTCCAGATTATTTTACCAAGAATGGCACAAAGAAATATCTTATTAATGGACGGACCTGATCACAAAGGTCTTATTTATCACGTAACCCGCATTCTTTACGCTCATAATCAAAACATTATCCGAAACGATGAATACGTGAGCCCGTCCAGCTATTTCTTTATGCGGACCGAATTCGAGGGAGAGACAGAAATTGACAATCTTTTACAAGTACTTCAAACTGAGTTACCTGCCGGCTTGAACCTGCGCATTAATCCAAAAAGTAAAAAGGATATCGTATTATTTGTTACCAAAGAACATCACTGCCTGGGCGAACTTCTGATCCGATATGCATTTGATGAGCTGGATGCGAATATTCTGGCGGTTGTGAGCAACTATAACACCTTGCAGCCATTTGTAGGGAAATTTGGGATTCCGTTCCACTTCATTTCCCACGAAAATAAAACCCGCGAACAACATGAAGAAATGATCCTGAAAACGCTGGATCTATATAAACCGGAATATCTGGTGCTGGCGAAATACATGCGGATCATTACATCGGATTTTGTTGACCATTATCCTAATAAGATCATCAATATCCACCACTCATTTCTTCCCGCATTCATTGGGGCAAACCCTTACCGGCAAGCTTATGATCGCGGGGTGAAAATTATTGGAGCGACCGCGCATTTCGTAAATAATGATTTGGATGAAGGTCCAATCATTGCTCAAGACGTGAAATCAGTGGATCACCGGCAAACGGCTTCGGATATGGCAACGCTGGGGAGAGATACGGAAAAAGCCGTTTTATCAAAAGCTTTGAAGCTTGTCCTGAACGACCGGGTCTTTATTCACAATAACCGAACGATTATTCTCTAGGCAAGAAAAAAGCCCTTAGTCAGAATCACCGAGGGCTTTTTGCAATCTGATGGATGTTATTGAATATGTAATGTTACAAAAAAATCTTTAAAACATCAAATTCAGATTCAAGGAGTTATCCAATTCTAATGATATTCTAATCAAACCGGAATGGTAGTCCGCGCGAGATCAACCAGGTCGGCATCGTTCACTTCTTTCTTCAAATCTGCGACTTCCAGGAACCTTGTGTAAAGTTCATCCAATGCCGATTTATCGAAACTAAAACCCAGAAGTTCGAACCGGTGCTTCAATGCATGGCGGCCGCTTCTTGCGGTCAAAAGGATATCCGATTTATCGACGCCCACATCCTGCGGGTTCATGATCTCATAGTTCAATGTGTTCTTCAAAAATCCATCCTGATGAATTCCGGATGAATGTGCGAATGCATTGCGGCCAACAATCGCTTTATTAGCCTGCACCGGCATACGCATCATTTTAGAGACAAGCTGGCTGGTTGGATAAATAAATTGGGTATTAATCCCCGTTTCCAAGCCCAGTTCCTTATGTACATTTAAAGCCATCACAACTTCCTCCAAAGATGTGTTCCCTGCGCGCTCGCCAATTCCATTGATCGTAACCTCAACCTGCCGCGCACCCTGATTTATACCTGCAATGGAGTTGGCAGTGGCAAGTCCCAGATCATTGTGACAGTGAATGGAAATTGTGGCTTTATGAATGTTTGAAACGTGTTCGAAAATGTATTTGATCTTATTACCATACTCGTCGGGCAGGCAATATCCTGTTGTGTCGGGAATATTTACCACCGTCGCTCCCGCACCAATTACCGCCTCTACAAGTTGTGAAAGAAACACAAGATCTGCGCGGCCTGCATCTTCGCAGTAAAACTCCACATCCTCCACCTTCGACTTGGCATATTTCGTAGCAGCAATCGCACGCTCGATGATCTTCTCTCTGGTCGTATTAAATTTATGCTGAATATGAATATCGGACGAACCGATTCCGGTGTGAATGCGTCCGCGTTCCGCATATTGCAATGCATCGGCTGCAGCATCGATATCGCCCTGAACCGCTCTGGACAATGCGCAAATAACCGATTCGCGTACCACTTTGGAAATTTCTACTACTGATCTGAAATCCCCCGGGCTGGATACCGGAAACCCCGCTTCGATGATATCAACACCTAGTTTTTCGAGTTGCTTGGCTACAACAATCTTTTCCTCCGTAGTTAATTGGCTGCCAGGTACCTGCTCGCCGTCTCGTAAAGTTGTGTCGAAGATCTGAACTCGATTACTCATTGATGGGAATTATAATTTAATGGGACACTAATTTAATAATATTTACACAATATAAAACCCTTTCCGTAGTGGGGAAAGGGTCTAAAATAAATCAAAACGTAAGCTTTCCCGATCTTACGGAATGGTCAGAATGAGAATGTCCAGGCTTTGATTCAGTGTGTTCATCTAAATTGGCGAAAATTCGCTAACGCGAGATTCTTCTGCAAATAAAGTATAAGTTTTGTGTTTGACAAATATTCTTTGGCAAAACTTCCCATTATTTATATTCTTTTTAACAACTCTATTCCAGCAGCTTCGGTGTTCAGAAGCTTATCAGCCGGCGTGGTCGCATCAGCGATATCCTTCGTTCTGAAACCATCTTTCAAGAGTTTGTCAACTGCCGAAATAATGGTGTCCGATTCTTCTTTTAAGCCAAATGAAATATCAAGAAGCAATGCAGCTGAAAGTACAGACGCCAATGGATTTGCAATGCCTTTTCCGGTAATGTCATGTGCTGAACCGTGGATCGGTTCGTAAACTCCGGTGCTGTCACCAACAGATGCAGAAGCAAGCATTCCCATTGAACCCGCGATCTGGCTCGCCTCGTCAGTAAGAATGTCACCAAAAAGGTTCGCAGTAACTACGACGTCAAACCTGCGCGGATCTTTGATCAGCATCATCGCAGCTGAATCTACAAACTGATGTTCAACCGTAATATCCGGATACTCAGGAGCAAGCGCCTGGATTACCTCACGCCAAAGACGGCTGGTTTCCAGAACGTTCGCTTTATCAACCGAACAAAGTCTTTTGCTACGTGTACGTGCAGCCTCAAATGCTTTACGGCCAATGCGTTCCACTTCATACCTGCTGTATTCAGCGATGTCGTAAGCCGTGTTATTATCATTTTTACGACCTTTTTCTCCGAAATAAATGTCGCCCGTCAATTCGCGGAAAAACAAAATATCAGACCCTTTCAAAATTTCAGGCTTAATGGAAGATGCGCCGAGAAGCTCATCAAAAAGCTTGATCGGGCGCAGGTTTGCATATAACCCGAGTTCTTTACGCATTTTGAGAAGACCTTGTTCCGGACGGACTTTTGCAGTCGGATCGTTGTCATATTTGGGATGACCTACTGCGCCGAAAAGGATAGCGTCGGAAGCCCGCATTTTAGCGAGTGTTTCATCAGGAAGCGGATTTCCGGTTGCTTCAATCGCCACGTGGCCCATTAAAGCTTCATCGTAAATGAACTCGTGACCGAATTTTTCGGCGATTTTTATCAATACATTCTTCCCAACTTCAGTTACTTCCTGCCCGATTCCATCACCTGGAACGATTAATATGTTCTTCTTCATTAAAGGTTTGATTGGATACTTGATAAATAATTAATTCAAAAAAAAGTATTAAAAAGTCTTCACCATCGGAATTTCCGGTGTGAGCTTTGCATCATTTGGGATACCGATCAGGTTAAGCATTTTTTGTGTGGCCATAATCGCAGAAACCGTTTGATCTGAATCCAAACCCCTGGTCTTCACCTCCTTACCAGCAATTTCCCAGGTTATAATCGTTTCACAAAGGGCATCTGTTTTACCACCGGGCGGAATGCGTACCGTATAGTCCGTCAACATGGGCAGATTAATACCTTTCAGGTAATAAATTCTTTTGAGTGCATTCATGAATGCATCATACTGCCCGTCACCTTGTGCACTTTCTTCAAAAACTTCATCCACGAATTTGATCTGTAAAGTCGCAGAGGGTTTGAGGTTTTTTGAATGCGTAAGCACATAATTGACAATTACTACCTTTTCCTCAATGGCACTGCTCGCAAGCACATCCGAAATAATGTAGGGAAGATCGTCAGGTGTAACTGACTCTTTTCGATCACCGAGCTCTATAATTCGTTGCGTTACTTTTTTGAGATCGGCATCGGAAAGTGTTATCCCAAGATCTCTCAGATTATTTTCAATATTAGCTTTCCCGGACGTTTTACCCAAAGCATACAACCTTTGTCGGCCAAATCTCTCAGGCATCAACTTGCTGAAATACAGGTTGTTTTTCTTGTCTCCATCGGCGTGAATTCCAGCCGTTTGGGTAAAAACACTTTCTCCGACAATCGGTTTATTCGCAGGGATCCTGATTCCTGAAAAAGTTTCTACCAGCTTGCTCACCGAGTATAATGATCGCTCATTAACGGAAGTTTTATACTCCGGCATCATGTCGTTCAAAACCGCGATCGTACTCGCCAATGGCGCATTACCAGTTCGCTCACCCATCCCATTTACGGTAAGATGAAGTCCACGCGCACCAGCCCGCAATGCTTCCATTACATTCGCGATGCTCAGATCGTAGTCGTTATGTGCGTGAAACTCGAAATGATGGTTCGGGTAACGATCGACAATTGCTTTTACAAATGAATAGGATTCGGATGGTGTGAGAATTCCAAGTGTATCAGGCAGCAAAATGCGTTTTACAGGCTGCGTTACAAGAAAATCGAGTGACGCAAAAACGTAATCCGGTGAATTTCGCATTCCATTACTCCAGTCTTCAAGATACACATTGCAGTCAATTCCTTTCGACTCCGCCAGCTCGATGACATTCCGGATGTCTTCAAAATGCTCCTGCGGCGACTTTTTCAGCTGATGTTTCAAATGATTGAGAGAGCCTTTTGTCAAAAGATTCATCACTCTCGCGCCACTTTGCAACATCCAGTCGATGGATGCGTCGCCGTCGACAAATGTCAGAACTTCGATTTTATCTAAAAAACCATTACTCTTCGCCCAATTCGTAATTTTTTTAACTGCCTGAAATTCACCTTCGGAGACGCGGGCGGAAGCAACCTCAATGCGGTCCACCTTTACTTCCTGAAGAAGGATCTGGGCGATTGTTAGTTTCTCGGACGCAGAAAAAGACACTCCGCTGGTTTGTTCACCATCACGCAGTGTCGTATCCATTATTTCAATGTATCGACTAGTCATATGCGGCTGTCGGCATTCAGCTGTCGGCTTTCGGCAATTCAGTTTAAACCGATAGCCGAAAGCCGATAACCGATTGCCTCATTAATATAATCTCTCTAATTCGAATTGATTAATCTCGCTTTTCATCGCCTGCAAATAATCGATATCGTCAAAGCCATTCATCATGTTGTGCTTCTTGTACCCATTAATGTCAAACGAATGATTTTCGCCAGTCGCTAGAATTGTGATCGTTTGTTCGGCCAGATTTACTTCGAACTCTGCATGCGGATCCCCTTCGATCGTCTGGAAAATCTTATCTAAAAATTCCGGGCTAACCTGAACTGGCAGAATGCCGATATTCAACGAGTTACCTTTAAAAATGTCCGCGAAAAAGCTGGACACCACGCAGCGAAAACCGTAATCGTAAATGGCCCACGCAGCATGCTCGCGGCTCGATCCGCTTCCAAAATTGTGTCCGCCTACCAGGATTTTTCCCGAGTAAATCGGATTGTTCAGAACGAAATCCTGCTTGGGAGTATCGTCTCCATTGTAACACCAGTCACGGAACAGGTTATCCCCAAATCCTTCCCTTTTAGTCGCTTTCAAAAACCGCGCAGGAATAATCTGATCGGTATCAACATTCTCAATCGGCAAAGGAACCGCCGTGCTTTTTAGTACTGTGAATTTATCGTAAGCCATGTTTTGGAGCTATCAGCTTTTAGCGATTAGCATTTAAGTCTTTTATAATAATTCTCTTGGGTCTGTAACAACTCCGGTAACAGCCGCTGCCGCTGCTACCAACGGACTTGCCAGCAATGTTCTCGCGCCCGGGCCCTGGCGGCCTTCGAAATTGCGGTTTGAAGTACTTACTGCGTATTTGCCGGCTGGGATTTTGTCGTCATTCATTGCAAGACAAGCCGAGCAGCCCGGTTGGCGGAGCTCGAAACCTGCTTCGTGCAGAATATCCAGAATTCCTTCTTCTTTAATCTGAGCCTCAACGATATGCGACCCGGGAACAACCCATGCAGTTACATTATCCGCCTTTTTGCGACCTTTCACGATCGACGCAAATGCACGGAAATCTTCAATACGTCCATTTGTGCAACTTCCGATAAATACGTAATCGATTTTCTTGCCTAACATGGATTCATTTTCATGAAAGCCCATGTAATTCAATGACTTATCGTATGTTGACTTACCACCTTCAACCTGGTCCGAAGTCGGGATCGCTCTCGAAATACCCTGACCCATTCCCGGGTTCGTACCATAAGTGATCATTGGTTCGATATCGGCGGCGTCAAAATGATATTCCTTATCAAAAACAGCACCTTCGTCTGTTTTCAATGTCTTCCAATAAGCTAATGCCTTATCCCATTTCTCTCCCTTTGGAGCCTGGTCTCGACCATTGATATATGCATAAGTTGTGTGGTCCGGAGCGATCATGCCGCCACGTGCACCCATTTCGATGCTCATATTGCAAACCGTCATGCGACCTTCCATACTCATGTTTTCAAAAACATCCCCCGCATATTCCACGAAATATCCTGTGGCACCGGCAGTTGTCAATTTTGAAATGATGTATAAAGTAACGTCTTTCGGAGTTACAGCTTTGCCCAGTTTGCCATTTACGTTCACACGCATTTTCTTGGGCTTCGGTTGCATGATACACTGGGAAGAAAGTACCATTTCAACTTCGGAAGTACCTATACCAAAGGCAATTGCACCAAATGCGCCATGCGTAGAAGTATGTGAGTCACCGCAAACGATCGTCATTCCGGGAAGTGTAATCCCATTCTCCGGGCCTACGACGTGCACAATACCATTTTGCGCGTGACCTAATCCCCAGTGAGAAATTCCGTATTTGTTGGAGTTCGTTTCCAGCGCTTTCAGCTGATTGGCAGAAAGAGGATCCTGAACCGGAAGATGCTGATTAATTGTCGGAGTGTTGTGATCCGCAGTGGCGAAAGTACGTTCAGGGTACATGACACCAATATTTCTGCTTTCGAGCCCGAGAAAAGCTACCGGACTGGTTACTTCGTGGATAAAATGACGATCGATGAAAAACACATCGGGACCATCTTCAATTTTACGGACAACATGCGCGTCCCAAACCTTGTCAAAAAGGGTACTAGCTTGATTACTCATCTTTTACATTATTAAAATTTCGCCAACTCAATACGACGATTTCAAGAAAGATCAGGAATAAACCTTTGCATGAAACCGGGATCGAGAATACAAATTACCACAAAAACAAATTGATATAGATAACGTTAAAGGCTCAAAAAATAGTGATTTTGGTTTGAAGCGACGGTTTGAGCGGAAATCTTTATTTGGAGTCTACCGCATCCCTTGTTTTCCGATCTTCCAGAAAAGCTTGATAATTCATTCCTGCCGTGTATTCAAATACCGTATTAACAGAATCCAACATGTCTGAGAAAAGAATGGAGGGAATTCGTTCAGACATAAATCAGATTTTTTTCGATTATAGGAAGCAGTGCAGCTTTAAGTCCTTTTCTGCTAACCAAATCTACTTTTTGATGAAGCACATTTTCCAGGTCAATGGCGAGATCAATAAACTCAAAACCCACAGGTGTCGAAAATTCAACCAGAATGTCAACATCACTTTTTTCCGTAGCTTCGTTTTTGGCATATGAGCCAAACAAAGCCATTGATTTTAAGGGATATTTGTTAAATAAATACCCTTTCGACTGATGGAGTTTATCTAAGATCTGAGATGTATTCATAGCAATTCTAATAATTAATGAAGCTATGGTTTTTGAAGATATTTCCCAAAATTATAACTGCTTCTTCGGAGTCACCCTAAACTTCTCTTTATACGTCTTAATAAAATGCGAAACACTCTCATAGCCGATCTCAGTGCTAATCTCCGACACATTCTTAGTGCTATTCCTCAACAAAAAGTCCGCATAATCCAGGCGCTTGTTTTTAAGCCACAATGCGGGTGAAGTCTTGAATTCATCCTGAAAATCTCTTTTAAATGCGGATAAACTTCGACCGGAAAGCCTGGCTAACTCATTTAGTGTTAATGGTTTGAGATAGTAACTATTCATCAAAAATGACAGATCCACTTTTTCTCCTTTGTGCAAACTGTAAAGGATTGCGCGAAGCTGCCGCGAATTATCAAGCTCCAGTAAATGCAAAAGCAATTCCTGAAATTTCAACCTGAGAAAGTGATTTTTCAAATCCGTCCGCGATCTGAAATAAGGAAACACGGACTGAATGAACTTCTCAAAATTATCATCCGATTTAAGCAGCAGGATTGGGTTTTCAAGAATTGTGACTGACTCCTCCCGAGCGAAAAGCTCAGGATGCAAACTCACGAATTCTTTCAACAATTTTTCATCGAAAAAGAAAACCAGACTTTTATAAGATTCATTAATGGACTCGGACATCAGGTAAAATCCGCGCTGAATGAACAGAATATCACCTTTTTCAACATGCACCTCCTGCGTCGGACTAGTGAACTTTTTCTCTCCCTCCAAAACCACAATCACCGCATGTTCTTCAAAAAAAACATCGTATTTAGACGGATATACTTCATTGCGGTAAGCAACAAAGGTCATATCCTGAATTTTCAGGGATTCGAATTCGGAGGAGCTTATATCGGAAGGGACGCGGAGCATAATCAAACCATAAACTGAAACAAATCCGGCTGATCATTCAAATACTCGTAAACCACTTTATTTTCATCCATTCGCTCGATTAATGGGGCGAAGTCTTCGCGGTTTTTTAGCTCGATACCAACTAATGCAGGTCCCTGCTCGCGGTTCGTTTTCTTCACGTATTCGAATCTGGCGATATCGTCATTTGGCCCCAATACATTTAGGAATTCCCGAAAGGCGCCGGAACGTTGCGGGAAACGGATGATAAAATAATGCTTTAAACCTTCGTAAAGCAGCGATCGCTCTTTAATTTCCTCCGTTCTTGTAATGTCATTATTGCCGCCGCTGATCAATGCGACCACATTTTTACCTTTGATCTCATCTTTTATCAATTCCAGTGCCGCTACCGTTAATGCGCCTGCGGGCTCTGCAACAATTGCCTCTTCATTGTAAAGCTGTAAAATGGTAGAACAAACTTTTCCCTCCGGAACCAGCAAAACTTTGCTCAGACTTTTACTGCAGATCTCAAACGTAATGTCGCCAGCCCGGCGGACCGCCGCGCCATCTACAAACTTGTCAATATTTTCGAGGGTAACGACGTGACCTTCTTCAATGGATTTGTGCATGGTCGGAGAGCCTTCCGGTTCCACGCCGATCAGTTGCGTTTTAGGAGAAAGTTGTTTGAAAACAGTAGAAATACCCGATGCCAACCCGCCGCCGCCAATGGCCATAAACAGGTAATCGACCTTAAAATCAGCATCTTTGAAAATTTCCAAACCTACCGTTCCCTGACCTTCAATTACCTGCAAATCGTCAAATGGATGTACAAAAACTGCATTTGTAACGGTTTGATATTCTTTTGAAGCATAATATGCATCATCATATGTATCGCCCACCAAATGGATCTCGATCCATTCCTTTCCAAATAATCTTACCTGCTTGATCTTCTGCGCCGGCGTGGTGGTAGGCATGAAAATCGCGCCTTTAACCTCCATTTTCCGGCAGGCATAGGCAACTCCCTGGGCATGGTTTCCGGCACTCGCACACACGACTCCGCCCGACAAAGCTTCCGGCGTCATGCTCGCCATTTTGTTATACGCGCCACGAATTTTGTATGAACGTACCGTTTGCAAATCCTCTCTTTTCAGGTAAATATTTGCCTGGTATTGTTCCGACAAATGTGCATTATATAAAATCGGCGTGTGATTGATCACGCCCCGCAGCCTTTCGGCAGCCAGGAAAATGTTATCGAGTGTCGGGAGTGAATGCAGATTATCCATGTCTTGCAAAGAAAAGAGCTTCGCGAATTCTCGCAAAGCCCAAATTGCCCCAGGCTTAAGCCCGGGGATTATTAAATCAAAAATTAGTTATTTTCTGGGCGCAGGCTGCGAACAGTTTTGCCAGCTTTCCACATTTCAGACTCGCGAAGTTCAGCAAGTTCTTCTTCCAGTTTCACGCGATAGTCAGGTTGTGAGTTACGTGTGATCGAGATTTTAGCTTGCTCGCCGCTTTTTACTGAGTTGTAAAGTTGTTCGAAAACAGGTTTGGTAGCGTCGCGGAAAGGTTTCCACCAATCCAATGCGCCGCGTTGTGCCGTAGTCGAGCAGTTTGCGTACATCCAGTCCATTCCGTTTTCAGCAACCAATGGCATTAGTGATTGTGTCAATTCTTCAACGGTTTCGTTGAATGCTTCTGATGGCGAGTGGCCATTTGAGCGAAGTACTTCATACTGAGCCGCGAAAATTCCCTGGATCGCGCCCATTAGTGTTCCACGTTCGCCAGTTAAGTCAGACGTTACCTCACGGTAAAAATCGGTTTCAAATAAATATCCTGAACCAACGCCGATTCCCATTGCAATGCATTTTTCACGGGCTTTGCCGGTTGCATCCTGGAATACCGCGAAAGATGAGTTAAGACCTTTTCCTTCTACGAACATGCGGCGAAGTGAAGTTCCAGATCCTTTCGGAGCTACCAGATACACATCTACATCAGCAGGAGGGATGATACCAGTCTGGTCTTTATAAGTCACCCCAAAACCGTGTGAGAAATAAAGTGATTTTCCAGCAGTAAGATTTGCTTTTACAGTTGGCCAAAGTTCAATCTGAGCAGCGTCAGAAAGCAGGTAACAAATGATCGTTCCTTTTGCCAAAGCTTCTTCCAGTTCGAAAAGTGTTTCTCCCGGAACCCATCCGTCAGAAACTGCCTTGTCCCATGATTTACCACCTTTACGCTGACCAACGATTACATTAAATCCGTTGTCGCGCATGTTCAGGCTTTGGCCCGGACCTTGTACGCCGTAACCGATTACAGCTATAGTTTCAGTGGAAAGTACTTCACGTGCTTTTTCAAGAGGAAATTCTTCACGGGTTACTACTTCTTCTTCGACCCCGCCGAAATTTAATTTTGCCATTGTTATTGTTTAAATTGATTTATTACGATTAAAGAGATTCTTATTAAAGCTGCCGGATTATTGATAATACTCCCATTCTGCCTCCGGAAGATAATCCACAAGTGTTTGCGGCGATTTACTAACTGCAACCCGACCGGATCTCACAAATTCCAGAATTTCGTGCGGTTTGATGTAGTCAAAAAATTCAAAGATTTCCTCCTCGGTCCCCGTTTTCTGAATGATCACGTAGGTGAGGTGCCAGTACACTACCCAGGCTTTATAAACCTTGTTAATGGTCTCTATGTCAATGGGTTTTGCGCCGATCGGTGTCGAAACTTTGAACAATGCAATTTCATTGTAGGCGATGTCATCGTTCAGGTACCCGAATACTGCCAGTACTTCAATGACCTTACGGATCTGACGAACCAGCTTTTCAACCGCTTCCCGCGAATCATGACGAATGACGATGGTAAAACGGGATATACCCTTACGTTCTGTTTCAGAAACGGTCAGACTATCGATGTTGATCCGGCGGCGTGTGAGGATTGTGGTAATCTTATTAAGAATACCAATCGTATTTTCAGTAAAAACACAAATGGTGTAAGTTGTCATAATGCAATTTTTAGCCGTTTATTCTAATCTGATATCTGCCACGCAAGCTCCGGTTGGAACCATAGGGAATACATTTTCTTCTTTTTCTACGATCACTTCCAGCAGGTAAGGTTTGCCCGAAGCCAGCATTTTATCAAGCGATGCATTCAAATCCTCGCGTGCCGAGCAGGTATGTCCATCAATTCCAAAACCTTTTCCAATTGTTATAAAATCAGGGTTTTGAAGCTCAACAAACGAGTAGCGTTTCTGATGGAAAAGCTGCTGCCACTGACGCACCATTCCGAGGAAATTGTTATTCAGAATGATGATTTTGACAGGTAATCCACTTTGCGCAATTGTCCCCAGCTCCTGAATCGTCATCTGGAAACACCCATCGCCGATGAACGCGACAACTTCACGGTCAGGCGCTCCCACTTTCGCTCCAAATGCAGCTGGCAATGCATAACCCATTGTACCCAGTCCGCCGGATGTAATGAACGAATTCGGTTTTTTAAACTGATAATAACGAGCTGTCATCATCTGATGCTGGCCTACGTCTGCCAGGATCACAGCCTCACCTTTGGTTTTATCTGACAATGTGCGGATTACCTCCGCCATTTTGATTTTTTCGGTCGTTGGCGCAAGTTCAGGCTGCGTAATCTTTTCATCCTCAATCGCATCAAATTTCTTGAACTCCGCAATCCATTCTTTATGGTTATTTTCTTTGACCAATGGAAGAAGCATTTCAAGCGCAATCTTGGCATCTCCTACCACGGGTGCGTCCGCCTTTACTATTTTGCCTATCTCAGCCGGGTCAATTTCAATGTGAACAACCTTCGCCTGCTTCGCATAGCGGCTTACGTCACCGGTAACCCGGTCGTCGAACCGCATGCCGACAGCGATGATCAGGTCACATTGGTTTGTGAGCACATTGGTGCCATAATTTCCATGCATTCCCAGCCAGCCCACGTAATTCGGGTGATCTACTGAAACACAAGAAAGTCCGAGTAATGTAGAGGCGGCGGGAATATCCGTTTTCTCAATAAATTTGATCAGCTCATTTTCAGCATGCGAGATCCGAACACCGTGGCCTACAAATAGAAAAGGCTTTTTAGCTTCATTGATCAACTTTGCAGCCGCTTCGACCTGATCTACTTTTGGTGCCAGACGAGGGCGGTAACTAATCAGGTTTTCACATTTTTTGTAAGAAAACTCCTTGGACATCAACTCATTCTGAGCATTCTTGGTAATGTCGATCAAAACCGGTCCCGGGCGACCGGATTTGGCAATGTAAAATGCCTTTGCCATCACTTCCGGTATTTCATCAGCCCGCGTGATCTGGTAATTCCATTTGGTAATGGGAATTGTGATCCCTATCACATCCGTTTCCTGAAATGCATCCGTACCCAGCAAATGTGCAGCAACCTGACCAACCACGCAAACCAGCGGCGTTGAATCGATGATTGCGTCGGCTATTCCGGTTACAAGATTTGTAGCGCCAGGACCAGAAGTAACCAGGCAAACGCCTACCTCGCCGGTAACCCGCGCAAAACCTTCGGCCGCATGTGCCGCACCCTGCTCATGACGCACCAGAATGTGATTTATATCCTCCTGATAATCATAAATGGCATCGTACACGGGCATAATCGCGCCGCCGGGATATCCGAAAATAGTTTCTACACCTTCCTCAATCAGCGAGCGGATCAGGGCATGCGATCCATTAATTAGTTCCGGTTTGGCAACAGATACCGCAGGATCTGCGATCTGTACGGTCTGCGTTTGATTCTCATTAAATTCCATGACCCTTAAATTTTAGTCCGATGAATTTCTTATTCTTTAATGCTCAATGACTAGGCTTCGTCCGTAACGCAACCTTCACTGGCTGATTTTACTGTACGGATATATCTTCCAAGCATTCCTTTTGTAAAAAGTGGAGCGGGCTGAACCCATTGGGCTGCGCGGGCTGCCATTTCTTCGTCCGAAATGTGAAGTGTCAACTGGCGTGTATTTGCGTCAATAGTAATACGGTCGCCGTCTTTTACCAATGCAATCGGCCCGCCGTCGAATGCTTCGGGAGTAATGTGACCTACCACAAAACCGTGCGTTCCGCCCGAAAAACGGCCGTCTGTGATCAATGCAATCTTGTCTCCTAAACCGGCTCCCATTACAGCCGAAGTGGGTTTAAGCATTTCCGACATGCCAGGTCCGCCTTTTGGTCCCGCATTGCGGATTACAACTACATGACCAGCCTTAATTTCACCTTTTGAAAGCATGGTAATGATCTCCGATTCGTGCTCGCACACTTTGGCTTCGCCATCGAACGTCATACCTTCTTTTCCAGTGATTTTTGCAACTGCCCCCGTTGGACAAAGGTTTCCATACATAATTTGAATATGTCCGGAAGACTTGATTGCTTTTTCAAGAGGAAACACCATTTTTTGGGTTTCAAAATCAAGATCAGGAGCTTCTGCAAGGTTTTCGGCTACTGTTTTACCCGTTACGGTAATACATTCTCCGTGAATCAACCCTTTGGAATACAAATACTTGGTAATCGCAGGAACGCCGCCGATTGCCAGAATATCTTCCATATAATACTTACCACTTGGTTTAAGATCCGCGATAAATGGCGTGCGATCTGAAATAGCCTGAATATCATCTAATGTCAACGAAAGCCCCGCGGAGCGTGCAATTGCCAGGTAATGCAAAGCTGCATTGGTTGAACCACCCAACGCCATTACTACCGTTAATGCGTTTTCAAGCGATTTTGTCGTGATAATTTCTTTGGGGGTAATGTTCAGTTCCAGCAATTTTTTCATCGCCACACCTATCTTCTTGCATTCTTCCTGCTTCCCCTCGTGGGTTGCAGGGTACGAACTGCTAAATGGCAGGCTCATTCCCATTGCTTCGATAGACGCCGCCATCGTATTGGCAGTGTACATACCACCGCAAGCACCCTGACCCGGGATAGAATTTTGAATAACTCCTTTAAAATCTTCGTCTGAAATGTTGTTGGCAAACTTCTTACCCAATGCCTCAAACGCAGAAACGATATCCAGTTTTTGTCCTTTATAATGTCCTGAACGAATGGTACCACCATAAACCATGATCGCGGGACGGTCCAGGCGAGCCATCGCCATTACCGCGCCCGGCATATTTTTGTCGCAACCCACCACTGCAATTACACCATCATACCACTGCGCCGAAACAACTGTTTCAATGGAATCTGCGATAATGTCGCGGCTAGGCAATGAGTAACGCATTCCGTCATTTCCATTCGTCATCCCATCCGAAACGCCGATTGTATTGAAGATCAGACCAACCATATTATTGGCAGTAACTCCTTGTTTTACATAAACAGACAGGCCATTTAAATGCATATTACAGGGATTGCCTTCGTAACCCGTGCTGGCAATGCCTATTTGCGGCTTTTCGAGATCAGCTTCGGTTAAGCCAATGCCATAAAGCATGGCCTGCGCTGCCGGGTTGGTAACTTCCTGGGTAAGGGTTTTTGAAAATTTGTTCAGTTCTGCCATTGGTGAATTTGTATCGGATAATTATCTCTTTTCAGCGTAAGAATAACTTGTAGCGAAAATTCGCTAAATTGATCTTTGTCTTACAAATTAGCCGGGTATCTTTTTATTTTCCAAACATTCACGAGTTTTTTTGTTATTTTTCTGAGATTAATACCAAATTAAAAGAAGGTTAATGCCTATATACGGAAAACATTTAATTTTGAGTTTGACCAACCGAATTTAAAATGCAGACTACCGAATCGTCTTCTTACTATAATGATCTTGAAAAAATGAGTGTCGCAGCTATTTTGACAGCCATTAATAACGAAGATCAGACTGTCCCAAATGCTGTTCAAAAATCAATTCCGCAGATCGAGGCGTTGGTGGAGCAGGTTGTACCGCGAATGCAAAAAGGTGGAAGGTTATTCTATATCGGCGCTGGTACCAGTGGCCGGTTGGGTGTGGTCGATGCATCGGAGTGTCCGCCTACCTTCGGCGTCCCCTTTGATCTGGTCGTCGGCATTATTGCCGGCGGAGATAAAGCGATCAGAAAAGCAGTGGAAAATGCGGAAGATGATGCGGAGCAGGCATGGATTGATCTGGCAGAATATGCGCCGAATGAAAATGATACATTGATCGGCATTGCTGCTTCCGGGCGCACGCCTTACGTGATCGGCGGATTGAACGAGGCTCAAAAAGCAGGGTTACTCACCGGATGTGTGGTCTGCAATAGTGGCTCAGCCGTAGCTGCTGCGGCAGAATTCCCGGTGGAAGTGGTAGTTGGTCCCGAATTTTTGACCGGCAGTACCCGAATGAAGTCAGGAACGGCTCAAAAGCTGGTTTTAAATATGATCTCTACGGCAGTGATGATCCGGCTGGGAAAAGTGAAGGGCAATAAAATGGTCGACATGCAGATGACCAATGAAAAGCTGGTAAACCGCGCAATTCGCATGATCATCGAAGAACTGAATATCTCACCGGACGAAGCTGAATCCCTTTTAAAAGAATATGGAAGTGTACGGGGCGCAATTGAATCGATTAAAAAATAGCAGGTATTTTAAGCAAAAGACCGGACCTGAAATGATTTCAGGTCCGGTCTTTTTTATCTTAAAAATCTTAGTAATCTGAATAATCAGTCGGGTAAAGGAACAATGTGATGTTTTTAGATACATTATTCTGATACTCAGGCATCGACTTCACTTTTCCCCATTCTGCATCGTCGCTGAACGATTTCCAGTGTGCATCGCGGGACGCTTTGTCCGAGAATGTAGTCAGGTACATTAGATTCGGCATCGTTGCACCGGAAATTACTTCGCCATAAAAAACCGCATTGAAGCCCAGGCGATCAAAAATACCGATTTCGTTTCCGGCATTAAATTGTTTTACCTTATTCACGTGGATCTTTTCGGTATGCCCCTCGTAACTTCTCAACTCATAGATGCGCTCGCTTTTCGGTGTTGAAAATGTTGGCGTTTTCAACATTGGGCTGTTTTCAAAAGCTCTCAACACCGTGGATTGGATCCTCGCGTAAGGTGCGTTTTTGTATTCCGCATCAATGTAATCTTTGCCTGCCGCGAGATATGCAGCATCTTTATTCAAAGTCTGAGGAATGGAAACAAGCTGGTCAAGCGATTTAATCGGGATCAAAACATAGATCAGCTTTCCGGCAGATGTATCAGTAGCGACAGGCTTGAAAACACCTATATTTTTGATACCTGCTTTATGCAAAGCCGGAATGTACGCGTCTTTCAAATAAGCATCGACACGGTTTTCCTGGTCTTTGTTCTTCAAATGGTAGAGCTTAATCTGATAAAATTCTCTTTTCGGTGGTGCAGCCTGTGTACTGAGTGTGATGAGGCACAGCAGGAGAGAAAGAAGTGTTGTTTTCTTTTTTAGAATGTTACGCATAAGTAAATAAGTAATGATGTTCCGTTGCAATCAGTAAGACTTCCGAATCCCGGATTTACCCTAATAAGATCATTAGAATTTCGGGCAGGAAAGTTGCTTCTTACTGGATTTTGATCTTCTGAGCTTCGGTTCTAATGGAGGGAAAATATAAGAAAGTGAGATCTCATGCGCGCCGCCGCTGCTGGCACCAAGCGTAGAAACCGTCAGGTCATAACTGTAACCGATTGAAAATTTATCCTGGCGAAAACCGGCAAGAAAGATCAGAGATTCGTGATTATTGATATTCTCTGCATACTTTTTAAATGGGATTCCACGGTACCACGCGCCAAGTACGAGCGGCTCAATGGTCACATATAATCCTGCGTCGAACTGATCGTATTTTCCCTGTTTTTTATACATAATGGCAGGTGAAATGGTTTTTTCCTTGTCAATTTCATTCCCCAAAAATGTGTACCCTGCAAAAGGAATACGCAAACCCGCCTGCAAGCTGGCTTTTACCGGGAGCCTGGCCTGCGATAAATCGGAAAATGCCTGGTTCGGTTTGTTTAGATGGTGAGCCGAAACACCTGCCCAATACCAATCTGAATACAGCATTGCACCTGCGCCAAAATCAGCATAAAAGACATTCGGGCCACCTTTTGCAAACGGATCCTCCGAAGGTTGGCCGGTAAGTCCGCCATTATTATACTGATCCCCGAAAGTCAATCCAAAATAGTCCAATGTACGGGAAGCAAATCCTCCCTGAACTCCCAGCCTGAGCGAAGTAACCTCATTAAACTGGATCTGATACGAATATTGTAATGCTGCTTCTGTTGATTTGAGGTTACCCAAACCCTGACTGTCCATGGTTACCAATACACCTACACCACTATTGAAATTCGAAAAGAAAGCATCTGCGCCAAATGAGGTTGTAACAAAATTCGCAGATAGCGACGGCCACTGGTTGCGGTAATTAACGGTAGCTCTCGGCGCCAATGCACCTCCCGCGAGCGCCGGATTCAGGTAAAGTGGATTTGCATAAAACTGAGAAAATTGCGGATCCTGGCTCCAACCATCCAGGCAGCAAAGTGTCAGTAAAAAAAGGCAAAGTATACGCTTCGTCATATAAATAATAAATCACCGCCGGATAAATGGCGATAAGGTTACGGGCTCTCAAAAATTACCCAGATTAATTTCACAAAATATATTCAAATTGCGTATTAATATTCAAATAAGAGTGGTTTTACCGACATTCCCGCACAAAATTTTAACATTTTATTTTCGTTAGTATTGTCGGGTAATTTGAATATCAAATGTGGTGGCTAGGGGTGTTTGAACAAGTAACGAAACATGGGGCGATTTTATAATAAGTACCAACAAATATTTTGCGCATTTTTCTTTCTCATCCTGTTAACCACAGGATACGCAAAAGCACAAGCTCCGTTTTTGATAGATGGTCAGTGTATGCAAAACCCGGACTGTGCAGCCGATTCGACTTCATTCAGGGATACGCTGAGTACTGCCATTGCGTGGCGATGGAGTTTCGGCGAAGGCGGCGCTACCGACACTAGGCGCAATGCGCAACATTCCTATATGGCTCCGGGCTCCTATAATGTGACGCTCGTACGCACGATCAGAGGCGGCGCTACGCAGACTGTTTCTCAGGTTATTCAGATCGGTGAATTACCGCCGCAATTTCAGGAGTGGAAAACAGATACCACCATCTGCCCTGGCGATACATTAATTCTTGATCCCTACCCAAATGGCGCTCCGGATGGTGCAAAGTTCGTCTGGTACCCGAAAGGAGATACGACTCAAACATTGAATGTGGACAGTTCAGGCTGTTACTCCGTAGAGGTTATTCTGCCGAATGGCTGTAAAATCCAGGATCGGATCAATGTGAAGATCTGTATGGAACCTTCTGCCCAGGAAGGTGCAAAATGGTATTTTGGGGGAAATGCAGGTCTTGATTTTTCTAATACCCCGCCCACGCCTATCACCGATGGAAAGGTAAATACGCCCGAGGGTACTTCCTCAATCGCCAATTCGAAAGGCCAGCTTCTGTTTTATTCAGATGGTATAACCGTCTGGAATAAGAATGGGGACGTCATGCCCTGTTTTGCGCCGGGGAACTGTGCGCCCCTCAAAGGAAGTCCGAATTCCACGCAATCCGTATTGATTGTCCCGCAGCCGACCTGTAAAGGCTGTGAATATTTGTTCAATGTTTTTACAACCTCCGACATCAATGGCGAAAAGCTTTTGACCGTGAGTGTTGTCGATATGAGAAGGAATAATGGGCTTGGCGCAATCATTGAACAAAATACAACACTCCAACAGCCTACAACAGAACGTATAGTGTCTGCCCGTAATGACCGCGATAGTACTTACTGGGTTATTTCACACGATTACGGAACAAATAAATTCCGAATTTTTCATGCAACAACCGGAGGCTTGGTGGAAAGCAGCGCACCGGAGCTGGGTATGGCGCATGACAGTCTGAATAAAGCGGAAGGTTACATGAAGTTTTCCAATGCCGACAGTACAACCGGCCAGCGGAGATTAGCCGTCATTATCCCTGGGCCACCTAGAAATTACGTCGAACTATTCAGTTTCAACGATTCTACCGGGACATTAACCTATGATAAAACCATCGATCTCGGGCCTGCGCCACCTACCGCATATGGTATTGAGTTTTCGCCCAGCGCCGAGAAAATGTATATCTCTTTTTCAGGAGAAAACGGGACGAATTCGTATTTGAAACAATACGATTTGACCCTACCTGATAGTCTTTTGGAAGAAACCGCGATTACAATTGACAGCTCAGCTACACGTAAATTCGGTGCATTGCAATTCGGCCCGGATGGAAGGATTTATATGGCGATCCAGGGCAGCGAATACCTTGCTACCATTGGCGAACCGGAAGGAAATTCGATCACAGGCGTGGAATATGAACGTGACGACGTGAACCTGGGAGGTAAAAACAGTCAGCTCGGATTACCTAACATGGTCCAGGACTTTACGCAGGAAGCATCCGGGCCCGGATTTGAAGCCAGCGGGTTTTGTACCAATGAGCCTACCACTTTTCAGGCCAGCCCGATCTGCGATCCGATCGAAGACAGTTATCAATGGGATTTCCTAGGTGACGGAAGTTTCACAGCCCCATCCAAAGAAACTCAGGCGACTTACACGTACACGCAGCCAGGTACTTACATGGTACGGATGCGCGCCACGAATAAATGCAAGGATACAACCATCATTCAAGAAGTTACCATTTACGAAACGCCGCCACAGATCAACCTCGGCGCCGACAAAGATACCTGCGGTAATTTTGTACCTCTGGACATGAATGTGCAGGCCGAAGTGTATGCCTGGATTCACCGGGGCAGGGTAGTGGGACGCCAGAAAACCTATAATGCGATTGCTACCGGACGTTACATTGCTGTGGCATTTAACGGTCCGCAAGGAGAATGTTATTCCGCAGATACGATTGAAATTACATTACGCCGCCCGCCCGCCTTTTCGATCGGGCCGGATACGACACTTTGCCGCGATAGCTCCATTGTGCTGACGGTTCAAAGCGAAAGATGGATTGAATTCAACTGGAGTACCGGAGAAAAAACCCGTGATGTAACGGTAGGCCAGGCAGGGACGTATTTTGTGATTGTAAAAGACAGAAACGATTGTTTTAACTCGGATACCATTCAGGTTGGGGAACTTCCGTCACCGATCCTTGGTCTCGCGCCCGAAAATTCGATCTGTATTCCGGATGGTCAATCCGTCATACTCGATGCAAATGGTCAGGGTCAACTCTCTTATCTGTGGCCGGCTTCCGGGGATACCACGCGAACGATCACAGTGAATCAGGAGGGCCAATATGTAGTGAGGGCGACGAATTCGGTGGGATGTGTTACAGAACAAGTAACGAATGTAATCGACCGATGTGAACCGCGTTTCTTCATTCCCGATGCATTTACTCCTGATGGAGAAGGCCATAATGAAATATTAGAGATTTTCGGGGCCTATTATACCAATTTTCAGATCCGCATTTACAACCGCTGGGGAGAAGTAATCTACGCAACAACTAACCTTGAAGAACGCTGGGACGGAACCTATAAAGGCCAGAAAGTCCAGCCGGGAGCATACCCGTATGTACTTTCCTACGAAGCTCTCTACTTCCCTGAGCGGGCCCCGATCGTAAAACGCGGATCGGTCATGGTGATCAGATAATCCTTCTTTTTGCAGATTAAAACGGTTATTTTTGATTAAATAATTTGACTTACTGCACCGAATATGCGCCAGGATTACCTGTCCGGAGATAAAGAAAATCTATCCAATACTGAAAAAGAGATTGAGCGGGCATTACGTCCGCTTACTTTTGACGATTTTACCGGGCAAGATAAAATTCTCGAAAACCTGAAAGTTTTTGTGCAGGCTGCTCGCCAGCGAGGCGATGCATTGGACCACGTTTTGCTTCACGGGCCTCCGGGTTTAGGTAAAACGACCTTGTCCAACATCGTTGCGAACGAGTTGGGGGCAGGTATCAAAATTACCTCCGGTCCCGTTCTCGATAAACCAAGTGATCTGGCAGGTTTGCTCACTAATTTGCAGGAGCATGATGTACTTTTTATCGACGAAATCCACCGGTTAAACCCCATTGTGGAAGAGTATCTGTATTCCGCCATGGAGGATTACAAAATTGACATTATGCTCGACAGCGGGCCAAATGCAAGAAGCATTCAAATTGGTCTGAACCCTTTTACATTAATCGGGGCTACTACCCGGGCCGGTATGCTCACTTCTCCGCTGCGTGCCCGGTTTGGTATCAATGCGCGTCTTGAATATTATGATGCACAGTTATTGAAATCTATTTTGCAACGTTCAGCTGCAATCCTGGGAACTCCTCTGGAAGATGATGCCGCTTTTGAGATAGCCCGGCGCAGCCGCGGAACTCCGAGGATTGCGAATAATCTGTTGCGCAGAACGCGGGATTTTGCACAGGTAAAAGGGAATGGCCGGGTAACTGTTGCGATCGCTGAAATGGCATTAAAAGCACTAGATGTGGATCAGAATGGTTTGGATGAAATGGATAACCGCATTCTAAATACCATTATCCACAAATTCAAAGGCGGGCCGGTTGGTCTGTCAACCATTGCCACCGCTTGCGGGGAAGAAGCGGAGACGATCGAGGAAGTGTATGAGCCTTTTCTGATCCAGGAAGGGTATATGAAACGTACTTCACGCGGACGCGAGGTTACGGAGAAAGCATTCAGGCATCTTGGAATATTACCACGCAACCGATCCGGCGAATTATTCTGATATGATCAGAATATGAACTTTTTAGAATAGCGTGCAAATTAGGAATAGAAGTAGTAAATTCGCGGTAAATTACTACGACCGCCTCTATGAATGAAGTACTTGTTTCCGAAAAGTTGGTTGTGAGGGTGCCATGTGCTGTGATCGAATACAACGGAAAGGTACTGGCGGGACAACGCAGCGCTGCATTATCTTTTCCTTTAAAATGGGAGTTTCCCGGAGGAAAGGCTGAAAAAAATGAATCGGACGAAGATGCATTGTATCGCGAAATCAAAGAAGAACTGGATGTCGATATTGAAATTATCCAGAAACTTCCGGTTACTTCCAAAGATCAGGGCTGGCGTGAGATTATACTGGTACCCTTCATTTGCCGCCTCAAAACTCTGCAAATTACATTGACCGAGCATGAGCAAATTCTCTGGCTGGGTCCCGAAGAACTCAGTTCTCTCGACTGGACGGAGGCTGATTTGAATGTAATCGAGAATTACTACGAGTACTTATCGGTTAAAAAGTAGTCGCTGCCCTTTTACGCTTTCATTGAAATTTCCATTCTCATACACCAAATGCCCTGAAACAAAGGTATGCGTAACCTTTGAGCCAAAAGTTGTTCCTTCAAACGGTGACCAGCCACACTTGGAATAAAGGTTTGACTGCTCCACATGCGTGATGTCACCGGTATCTACGAGGATCAAATCAGCGTGATAGCCTTCACGAATATAGCCCCGGTCTTTGATATCAAAACAGTCCGCAACGGCGTGGCTCATTTTTTCAACTACTTTGTCGATTGAGATTTTCCCTTCCTTGCTTAACTCCAGCATCACATTCAGAGTGTGTTGTACGAGCGGCAATCCGGATGGCGCCTGCCAGTAAGGCTGCGCTTTTTCCTCGATGGTGTGCGGCGCATGGTCTGTGGCAATCACATCGATGCGATTGTCCAGCACAGCCTGCAGGATCTTTTCTTTATGATGCGGTGCTTTAATGGCCGGGTTGCATTTAATTTTATTACCAAGTGTATGATAATCCTCCGCGTCGAACCAGAGATGGTGTACACAAGCTTCTGCCGTAACTAATTTTTTCTGACCGTCCGCCAGGAGAATTGTTCCGTCTTTCCGGATCCCCGGTTCAAATAAGATCACTTCGTCGCCCGTGGAAATATGCAGAATATGTAGCCTTGTATTATGCTTGTGCGCAAGAGAAGCAGCAAAAGACGAAGATTTAAGACAAGCCTCCTCGTTCCGGATGAGCGCGTGAATGTTGTAAGGCACATTTTCGCCGTAAAGCTCTTTAAAATGCTCCATGCGCTGGCGAACCGTCGGCTCATCCTCGCAATGCGTTGCGATAATGCAGGGTGCATTTGTAAAAATCTTCTCCAAAACATCCGGAGCGTCCACCAGCATATTTCCGGTTGATGACCCCATAAATATCTTAATCCCGCAAACCTGTGACGGATTTGTCTTCATTACTTCTTCATAATTGTCATTGGAAGCGCCCATGAAGAAGGAATAATTAGCAAGTGAAGTTCTTGCGCCGATCTCGTATTTATCTGCCAGTAATTCCTGCGTCAAGGTATTCGGGACCGTGTTTGGCATTTCCATGAACGAAGTAACCCCACCTGCCACTGCCGCCTTTGATTCTGTATAGATATTGGCTTTGTGGGTCAGTCCCGGTTCGCGAAAATGCACCTGATCGTCAATTATTCCAGGCATGAGATACTGGCCTTTCGCGTCGATAATTCGGTCCGCCGGCGTACTTTGTAAATCCTTCCCGATTTTTTTAATGTGACCATTTTCAATTAATACGTCTAAATGTTGGACGGTATTTTCATTTACTACACGTGCATTAATGATCAGCGTTGTCATATCCGGATAAAGATTTGGTAGCGCAAAGGTATTCAGTCAGGTCAAATTCACCCACTATAATTTTTCAAAAATGACATTACAGATTGTCTTCAATGATTTCATCGATCTCATTTTCCCCCGTTGCTGCGAAGGCTGCGAAAAGCCATTGATAGGAAATGAAGAAACGATATGCACCGTTTGCAGGATTTCACTACCCCGGCTTAACAGTGAGGGCATGAACAAGGATACCCTGCAGTATAAATTTGTGAATGTCCCGGAAATCATTTCTACGCATTCATTTTTACTTTTTACCAAAAAAAGCAAAGTTCAAAAACTGCTTCATGTCCTCAAATACCGTGGGAATAAGGAAGTAGGGATTTTAATGGGTTTTATGTTTGGTCAGGAAATGCTGGCAGCGGGCGAACTGCCAAATGCAGAACTGATCATCAGCGTACCTTTGCATCGTAAAAAGAAGAAGAACAGGGGTTATAATCAGAGTGACTTGCTTGCTGAAGGATTTTCGTCTGCTACCGGCATTCCCTGGTCTGGAACCGCTTTGGAACGGGTAAAATACACGGAAACGCAAACCGGAAAAAGTAAAACGGAGCGTCGCGAAAATGTCCGCGGCGTGTTCGAAGTGAGAGAAAAAAGCCTACCTGAAAGCGTCATCATTATGGATGATGTACTCACAACCGGCGCGACATTGGAAGAATGTGTTGAGACTTTAAAAACAGCTGGCTGCACCCAGTTTTACATTCTGACCATTGCTTTGGCACAGCATTAAAATAAAAAAGCCGCGATCCTAAAATCGCGGCTAACAAAATATCCGGTTTTCTTATTCCTTATGACTTCCGGTCGCAATCATCGCACAACGGAAACCTACCATTGCAGTTGCTGAATCCTGATCCATATAGCGACGTGTTCCTGGAGACAACCAGTAAGCTACATCTGACCACGAACCGCCTTTGTAAACTCTCAGCTTATCATCCACCAAAGAGTTGCTGTTTTTAGTATCGTAGTTTTTAGACTCATCCTGGTACCCATCGCGACGGAATGAGTTAAGGTCGTTCACATCACTATTGGAAAGTGGGCGATACACGTCATAAACCCACTCGCTCACGTTTCCTGCCATATCGTACAATCCATTGTCGTTAGCCGGATACGAGCGAATTTCTTGCGTAATAATCGCGCCGTCATTCGATTTACCTGCGATACCAGCGTAATCACCAGGACCACGTTTGAAGTTTGCAAGCATTGTACCTTGTTTCCGTCCGCGGGGCTGACGCATGGTCGAACCATCCCAGGGATAAATTCTTGAATTGGCCTGATTTTCATCTGAATATTGTGTTCCGATCATCGCCATCGCCGCATATTCAAATTCTGCTTCCGTTGGAAGACGGTATGGCGGCATTACGTAGCCACTTTCAATTCTAAGTTGTGGCGCTGGTCCGGCTGCTTCCGCAACTGCAGCATCAGCAGCTTTCTTTTTCTTGCCGAAAGAAAACCCTTTTTTCTTGCCGCTTGCAGCAGCTGCACCGGCCGTATTATTAGCCTGACTAACCGCGGCTGTACGCCACGCACAATAGTCATTTGCCTGAACCCATGAAACGCCCACTACCGGATATAGACGGAAGCCAGGGTGACGCAAATACATCGTTACATAAGAATCATTGAAAGACAATTCGTTGAACCAGACATTGGTATCAGGCAACGCTTTGGCATAAAATTCTTCAGATGAATCGCGTTGTACCGCATTCAGGTATTCCAGATAATGGACATTCGCGACTTCCGTCTGGTCCATATAAAAAGACTGGATACTGACCGTTCTCTTTGGGTTATCCCTCCTGCTCATTACCTCCTCTTCCAAAGATCCCATTGTAAAGCGACCTCCCTCGATGTAAACAAGGTCAGGGCCTGCTGGAAGTGCTTTGTACTGTTTTACCTCAAAGCCGTCTTTACCATTGTACGCCAAACCTGTTTTGGAGCTCGTTTTACCAGGTTTCAAACTGGTAGGCCTTTTGTTTTTACTACATGAAGTAGCCGCTAATATCACAATTAACATCAACGCGATCGACCGGGTACCCATCTTTTGCATGCAAATCATTGCTTAAAGTGACGTTATAGTTTGGTATTTTATAGTATGCGAAACCGCAAATGTAAGAAATGAATGTAAAATAATATTAAAATCGATTAGCTGGTCAATTTGAGCCCGACATCTCTCGTAAAATATTTCTCGCCTCATCAATATTCCGGACATCTTCACAGATCAGTATCAGTTTCCCCTTTTGGTCTTTAAATGAGATCTGTTTCGGGTGTTTTTTGATGTAATCAATGACCTGTCCGAACTTGGCTGACTGGAAAAATTCGTCATTCTGCGAAGTAACGAAGTATCCTTTCATTGTATTGCTCTTCAAAGTTAGTTTTTCGAAGTGCAAAATCTCTGCTTCCCAGCGCAAACGAACCGTTTTCAATAAATCCTGAACCTCAGAAGGAACCGGCCCGAAACGGTCCAGAATTTCCTTTTCAAATTTCGCCAGTTCTTCCTCCGTCTCGATATTGTCAAGGCGGGTATATAACGACAGTCTTTCCGAAATATTTTTAACATAATTGTCCGGAATCAAAGTCGCGAAATCGGTCTCGATCTGCGTGTCGGGAACCAGCTTGGCAGGGAGTCCCAATGCAGATGAAAACAGGTCTTTAAACTCATTATTTTTCAACTCCTGAACTGCCTCATCGAGCATTTTGTGATACAACTCATATCCCAGATCATTCACAAAACCACTTTGTTCTGCCCCGAGCAAATTACCCGCACCACGGATATCCAAATCCCGCATCGCTACCTTAAAGCCATCGCCAAGCTCCGAAAACTCTTCCAGCGTCTGTAAACGTTTCCGCGAATCACTAGCCAGAGTCGATGCGGATGGTGTCAAAAGATAACAGAATGCCTTCCGGTTCGAACGGCCGACCCTGCCCCGCATCTGGTGCAGATCAGATAACCCGAACATGTGCGCTGAATTGATAATAATGGTATTCGCATTCGCAATGTCAATTCCCGACTCAATGATGTTGGTGGAAACCAGCACGTCATATTCTCCCTCAATGAAACTGACCATTACCTTTTCCAGCTTATCACCTTCCATTTGTCCGTGGGCGACGCCGATCCGCACATCCGGAACAAGTCTCAAAATGATATTGGCAATCGACTCGATGTCATTCACCCGGTTATGCACAAAGAAAACCTGCCCGCCGCGCTGAACTTCAAAGCTGATCGCGTCGCGGATAAATTCTTCACTGAATGTATGAACTTCGGTAGTGACCGGCTGGCGGTTTGGCGGTGGTGTCGCGATAACCGAAAGGTCACGTGCGCCCATTAATGAGAAATGCAAGGTTCTTGGAATCGGCGTCGCAGTCAATGTAAGAACATCCACATTCACCCGCATTTCCTTCAACCGGTCCTTCGCTTTTACGCCAAATTTTTGTTCCTCATCGATCACCAGCAAACCCAGGTCTTTGAATTTCACATCTTTATTCAGAATCCGATGGGTACCTATTAAAATATCCACTTTGCCTTCCTCCGCTTCCTTCAACGTTTCCTTAATATCCTTTGTCGATTTGAAACGGTTGATATAACCCACTTTTACAGGAAAATCGGCAAGTCGTTCGCTGAACGTTTTGAAATGCTGCATTGCAAGAATGGTGGTAGGAACAAGTACTGCCACTTGTTTACTGTCACAAACCGCTTTAAATGCCGCCCGGATCGCAATTTCTGTTTTACCAAAACCTACATCGCCGCAAACCAGTCTGTCCATTGGGTTTGGCTTTTCCATATCGTCTTTCACATTGCTCGTCGCTGTCGCCTGATCGGGAGTATCCTCATATATGAAAGAAGATTCCAGCTCTGCTTGCATGTAATTGTCCGGTGAAAATGGGAAACCGGGTGCCTGGCGGCGTTGCGCATAAAGTGCGATGAGCTCGTGAGCAATGTCTTTAAGCTGCTTCTTAACCTTCGATTTCTTAGCATCCCAATCGCCGGAACCGAGCTTGCTCATGGCCGGTGGCGTCCCTTCCTTGCCCGTATACTTGGCGATTTTATGAAGGTTGTGCACACTCACATACAACAAATCATTGTCGCGGTAAATCAACCGGATTGCTTCCTGCTCTTTCCCATTCACATCCTTCCGTTCCAAACCTGCAAATCGTCCGATGCCGTAATCGACGTGCGTTACAAAGTCACCCGGCTGCAAGGTTTTGAGCTCTTTTAGCGTGATGGCTTTGGATTTAGTAAACTTTTCTTTCAGCCTGTATTTGTAAAAACGGGCAAAAATCTGGTGATCCGTGTAGCAGGCAACCTTCACATTGTCATCCACAAAACCTTCCCGCAACGAAATATGCATCGGCCGGAACTTCACAAAAGGATCGAGGTCTTCGAAAATGCGTTCCAATCGGTCGAGCTGCTTGGGTTGCTCGGACGCAATGATATTTACATATCCTTTTGATTGATTCTCAGACAGATCGTCCAACAATCGTTTGAAATCCTTATTAAATGAAGGCTGCGGTTTGGAAGAATACGGAAGCTTAACCTCCGTTTTGAAATAGGATTTTTTACCAAACTCCACTGTTTTAAACTGCTTCACCTGGTTCAAAAACCCTCGTCTCGTTTCAAACAGGTCCTGCGGGTTCGACACGATCTGAATGCCGCCACTTGTCACTTCCTGCAATGCTTTTTCGGCCCGTTCAAAACAGTTTTCAATCACTTCCAATGTCAGTTCCACATCTTTAAACCAGATGGTTGTATCCGACGGAAGAAAGTTCAGAAACGATTCCCGCGTTTCCTGGGAAAGCTTCTGCTGGATATTCGGGACAATGTTGATTTGCTTCGCCGATTCTATGGAAAGCTGCGTATCCGGATCAAAAGAGCGGATACTTTCAACTTCATCTCCAAACAATTCGATACGAAAAGGATGCTCGTTTGCAAACGAGAAAACGTCCACTATTCCCCCGCGAATGGAAAACTGTCCTGCCTCGAAAACGAAGTCAGTGATCTCAAACCCGTAGTTCCCAAGAAATTCCGAGAGAAATGCCGGATCCAGTTTCTCCCCCACTTTTACAGAAAACGTGTTGGCCTTGAGTGATCTTTTGTTAATAACCTTCTCAAATAATGCTTCCGGATACGTCACAAGCTGAATCGGCGTCGAGCGGCCCACATTAAGCTTGTTCAGGATCTCCCCGCGCATCAAAACGTTCGCATTATCGACTTCTTCGTAGTGATAGGGACGTTTGTAGGAAGTCGGGTAAAACAGAACTTCCGTTTTTCCGAGCAGATTTTGAAAATCATTCTGGAAATAAGCCGCTTCCTCGCGATCGCTCAAAATATATAATGCCGGACCTTTTTTGCGCTGTTGAATGGATGCAGTGATGACTGCATCCAGGCTTCCAACCAATCCTTTAATCTGAATATGTTCCGCCTCGGCATTTTTGGAGGCAATTTGGGAGACGAGCAAGTCAAGGTAACTGTCGCCTCCGTATAGTGTCAATAAGTCTTTAACTTCCAATTAATTCAAAAGTAAATGGGCTGATCCATCGGCAGCCCCGTAGTGAATGTAAACGCAAAAAGCCGTTCCGGGAAAATTTCCCGACCGGCAAAAAAAAGATAACAACAGTTTTGAGACTTTTGTTTTCCTGCTGCAAAAATAGGCCTGAAATCCGGTTAATCATTTAGTTTTACAAATTACGATTTCATTAATTCATGATCGACTGGCTGAACAAAACCCTCACTTTTGGCGCATTTACCAGTTCACCGTTAGAAATTCTGGGTTTCATAACCGGCGCGGGCTATGTTTATCTCAACACGCGCCAGAATGTATGGGCATGGTTTGTCGGGATCCTTAATGCTATTTTATATGCTGCGGTTTTCTGGCAGGTAAGGCTTTATGCCGATATGGGATTGCAGGGTTATTATTTCGTAACAAGCATTTACGGCTGGTGGATGTGGAAATTTGGCGGACAAAATCACGATGGTATCCGCGTTACCAGTACACCTTTGAAATTATACCCCATTTTTGGGTTCATTTTTATCACCGTAACGATTCTGTGGGGATTTCTGCTAAATCGTTTTACGGACGCCAGCTTATCATACGCTGATTCCGCATTAACAATCGCCAGCCTGATCGGCCAATGGATGCTGGCACGGAAGTATCTCGAAAACTGGATCATCTGGATCGTCGCCGACGCTTGCTACGCAGCCATGTATTTTTACAAATCCCTGCATTTAACCGCCATTTTATACGCCGTATTCACCTTACTCGCCGTGATTGGGTACCTGCGGTGGAAAAGGGATGTGGGAAATGTCGCTAGGGGTTATTAGGAGTCATTGGGTCATTAATTGTCACTTGTTGTTTAAATAAAAAAACTACAAATGACCTAATGACTATCAATGACTACAAATGACAAATCTCCTCCTTCACCCAAGATTTGCAAACGGAATCTCCTGACTTTCGAGCAGTGATTTGATGCGTGCGGAGTCCTGAAAAACGATTTTGAGATCTTTTCTAACGATATCCTCGTCGTCTTCCACCCATTTCCAGTCTTCAGCCGTCGCGTCGAGCACGTCGATAATAGCCAGTATTTTTTCTTCTGATTTTTCTTTGGAAAGCCATTCGGCAGAGTTACTAATGTAAACAATAACCTGCTCTTCCTCGATCCATTGAAGATCATTCAGTACTGCATCAAACACTTCCAAATTTTTGACAGGCTCCTCCTCGAAATGCATAGCATTCGGAATCTCATCATAGAATTCCTTGATGGTTGCCGTTTTTTTCCCGTCCACCCAGGCAATGAATGCATTTGGGAAATTTTTCTTGATATCTGATCCGTCTGCCGCAATCAGGAAATGTGCGATTTTCATAGCTATGATTTGATATAACGCTTTCTTAATAAATGCATCATGTGCACATTAATCGCCCATTGGTCGGCGAGAGGCTGGTGCGTGAATGGTACCGTCGGCAAATAGTTGGGCGGCCCGAATTCGGTTAATACCGTCAATGTTTCACCACTTTTGACTTTGTGCGCGACTACTTCATCCCACCAGGCCAGATGCGCCTTTACCGCCGCTTCCCATTCCGGCGCTCGCGGATCGTTCACCTGCGGACCTTCCTCGTGGCCAATCCGTGAATGAATGTGCCCGACTCTCGATAATGCCAATTTCACCGTTTCCTGCTGGTCAGCGAGCAAAGTTTCGTGCACATTGCACCAATGCGAAATGTCTAAGGTAAGTCGCAGCTGAGGATTTTTTTCGATAAAATTTCTTGTAATGTGAGCGGCAAAAAGCATTCTCCCGCGATGTGTTTCGTGGTAAATCGGAATGCCGGTTTTAGCCGAAACTTCGGAAGTATGATCTATAAAAGCCTTGTTTTGCTCATAAGTAAAATAATCCCGCCCGCTATGACAATTCACATACAACGGTTTCATCGGAAATTCGGTGGTCGCGGCATTGATCTGTTTCTTAAACCCGTCCAGATGTGCTGCATAATCCGGGGCGGCGGAGCCACACAAAAACCCGACTTCCAGGTCATACTTTTTCAAAGCAGCCAGTAATTCATTTCGCTTTTCCGGGTTGCCCTGCCACCAGATTTCCATGCCATCATAACCTTCCTTTTTCAGAGCTGCGCAAAAGGCATCGGTATTTCCCACAAAGCCCCAGTTTGTTCCCAACACCTTCAAAGACAATTTGTCTGCAAACTGCACAGGTGCTGCATTCGCATCAGCAAATGTTTCAAAACCCGTTAAAACACCCGCCGTCGCGAGAGCAGTATTCATAAAATTCCGCCGATCCATTTCGTATCTGGTAACTCTTGATGTTGATTACTTATTAAAGCTTTTTGGTTTCCGGTTTGATCGCAGTAGTATCTCCGGCTTTTAAAAACGCCGCCACCGCAGCCTCAGTAAATCCATTAACCACCGACAAACCAGGATTTTGCCTGCTTACCTGACTTACCGCGCTATCCGTTACGGCCGATTGCCAAACGTACACAGATCTTAATCCTTTAATGCCTGCGATTCCTCTCAATCCTTCGTCCCCCACTTTTGTGTCTACTACATTCAGATATTCCAGGAGTTTGACGCCTTTTAATGCATGTACACCCTTATCTGAAATACCAGTATGTTCCAAATGCAGCTTATTGAGGTTAGGGAATTTTGCGATCTGTTCCAGAGCCGCGTCGGTAATTTTGGTATCCCCCAGTTTGAGCCACGCAATCTGTGTTGAAACCGGTTTGAGTAACTCCATTTGCTTATCGTCAAAATTCGGCGCATTCACCGCACTCACTTCAATGAGATTCTGATCCTGAGATAACGTATTCACAATGAGCCCAGCTTTCCTCAATGATGCAATTGCCTGCTCGCTCGCTGGCTCTACCTTCACATTTGCGATGGCCGATTCCTGTTTGACCGGTTTGCCGGGAGCGGCACCTTTGCTCAAAGAAGCCAATGCAGGCGTTACGGCCTCATTCGTTTTCAGTTCCGAAACTTTTTTATCAGCCGGCGCACCCTGGTCGATCCACCACGAAAGTAATGTGATCTGGTCTGGGGTTAACTGCGGTTTGCCTTTCGGAGGCATATGGTCGTCGTCACTTTCGTCGAGCAGGCACCGTTTGATCAGGTCACTTTCGGAACCTTTACCCGGAAGTAAAGCGGGTCCGCCTTCGCCGCCTTTTAATAGTAATGCAAGCTGATCTACCCGCAAATCCCCTTTTTGCTTGTTTGCATTGTGGCATTGCGCGCATCGCGCCTGCAAAATCGGCTGCACAATGTCATCGTAAACCAATGCCTGCTGCACATTGGCGATTGGCTTAATTTCGTCCGCTTTCTCCTGAATGGGAGGCATTCCAGCCAGTCCGCGGAACGGTTCCGGTGTATATTGTGTGAGGTATCCCTGCCCGTGCGTCAGTGAGCCACCATCGTGACCCGCGGTTAAAGTAAGTACTGTCGCCAGTAAAAATGCGGGGAGATAAATGACCGAGCTAAACGGAATTTTCGCCCCCAAACGCTCCGATTTGATCAACCACGCAATCCAGGCGAAAACAGCGACACCGATGCCCTGCCACATGTGGTTATCCAACAATTCGATATCATAACCTCCACCCAGAGATAAAAGATACCCGCAAATGCAGGCAATCGTAGCGCCTACCGCAGACACAAACAGGATAAACCGGATGGTACTTTCCTGCACCGGGACTTTACCAGTCCGCCGCCCGATTTCCAGCAAAGCCGCAAGCAATAGAAAGCCGATTGGAAAATGCACCAGTGCCGGGTGGAACCTGCCAATAAAAATGGTCCAGGAAGATGCCTGAAGAAGGGTATAAAACATTCTGATGATCAGGGTTTAATCTAAAATCGAATAGGTAGCATCTTCTATAACCTGAAAACCTCGCGGCAGCTGATTGCTTTGGGGGAGTTATCCTCATTTACTTCCATGATGTCCGCCATATGGTCCCACCATTTTTTCATGATCGGCAGGCCGGACAAGGTCGAAGTTGTTTCACCTTCACCAAGTTTTTGAAATGCAAAAAGTGCAAGACTTACCGGGTCAAGAAAAATATAATACTCCTTTATCCCGGCATTAATAAGTAGTTCGGAAAGCTCCGGCCAGATTTCGTCGTGACGCTTTTGATATTCTGTCTCAAAACCCGGTTTTAGTTGCATCCGGAATGCCTTCACAAAATTGTTATCCATTTAAAATCAATGATTACGCAACTATTTCTTTAACTACTTTTCCTTCGGTATCAGTCAGCCGGAAGTTTCTTCCCTGGAATGGATAGGTAAATTTTTCATGATTGAAACCCATTAAATGCAGGATCGTTGCCTGCAAATCATGCACATGAACCCGGTTTTTTACCCCATAATAACCCAACTCATCAGTTTCTCCGTGAGAATACCCTTGTTTCACTCCTCCGCCGGCCATCCACATCGTGAATGCATCCAAATGGTGGTCGCGGCCCATAAATGGCATTACCAACCCATTCCGGTTTTCCTGCATCGGCGTTCTTCCAAATTCCGCTCCCCAGATAATCAGGGTTTCTTCCAACAATCCGCGCATTTTAAGGTCTTTGATCAACGCAGCAACCGGCTGATCCGATTCACGGCATTTCTTGCGCAAACCACCTTCTACATTGTGATCCTTCGAGGTACCATGACCATCCCAGCCCCAGTCGAAAAGCTGCACAAAACGCACGTCATTTTCAACCAGTTTCCGCGCTAAAAGGCAGTTCATGGCAAACGTACCTTCGCCTGGTTTAACCCCATACATATCCAAAATAAACTGCGGCTCCTTCGAAACATCCATCACTTCCGGCACCGACATTTGCATCCGGAAAGCCATTTCGTACTGACTAATGCGGGTCAGGATTTCCGGATCCTGCACCTCCTCGTAAGTCTGCCGGTTGATTTCATTGATGGCATCGATGGTTTGCTTGCGCATATCACGGTTCATTCCATTCGGATCGCTCACATACAACACCGGATCGCCACCTGTCCTGCATTGAACTCCCTGATATACAGACGGTAAAAAACCACTCCCATAAACACTTTTCCCGGCATCGGGCTGCTGGCCGCCGGAAGCGAGTACTATAAACCCGGGCAGATTCTGATTCTCCGATCCTAATCCATAAACAGACCATGCTCCCAAACTCGGACGTCCCAGTCTCGCACTTCCCGTATGCATCAGCAACTGCGCAGGCGCGTGGTTGAACTGATCGGTATGCATGGCTTTCAGAAAAGTGATTTCGTCCGCCACAGTTTGCAGATAAGGCACATAGTCAGACATCCAGGCACCGGATTGTCCATACTGGGCAAACTTACTCTGCGGTCCGAGCATTTTCGGAACACCCTGAATGAATGCAAATTTTTTACCTTCCAAAAACTCCGCCGGACAATCCTGTCCATGGTATTTCAGAAGTTCAGGCTTGTAATCAAACAATTCCAGTTGTGACGGAGCGCCGGCCATGTGAATGTAAATCACCCGTTTGGCTTTTGGTAAAAACTGAGGAATGCGGGCATTTGCTGCATCAGAGGCCCCGACGGATTCCGCAGAAGATGAACTGCACGAGCCCAAAAGAGATCCCAGCCCAAGCGCCCCCAATCCAAATCCGGCCGATTGCAGGAAATGCCGCCTGGTCTGGCGCTGCAAATCCGCATGTTGAAGTTCTTTTAGTAGCTTTTCCATATTTCTTTGACTAAAATCCCAGGCTAATGATTATCTTTTTCTCTCTTTCTCTTTCTCTTTTTATCCCCGGGCTTAAGCCCGGGACAATTGAAAGTGTTGTCACACTTTTGGCTTTGCTGCCTCCGGGCAATCGAAATCACTAATAGCTAAAAATCATTTGCCCCGGCCTTCAGGCCGGGGATTCCTGATTGAGAAAGATTTATAATGAAATTTTCAAATTATTCTTTTGTCACAACATTGTCCAGATTGAGCATTACATTGGCTGATATTGTTAATGCGGCCAGCTCGGGCGATCGCTCTTTTCCATATACGAGAATGCTGTCTGCATCCACTGGCCTTTTTTTGTAAGCAGTGAGCGCCTCTTTATAGACTTTCACTAATACATTTAAATTCTTTTGCTCAATGGGCTGGAATGTCAGCATTCGATACCCTTCGGTCAGCTGTTGCTCGGGTGTTTTACCCCTTTTCTGCATTTTCGCCGCCAACTTTTCCGCTGCTTCCAGGTACACCGGATCATTCAATGTAACCAATGCCTGCAAAGGTGTGTTGGTCAAAATCCTCCTGGATTGACAAAACTCCCGGCTCGGCGCATCGAATGTAACCATTGAAGGATAAGGTGCGGTACGTTTCCAGTACGTGTAAACTCCGCGTCGATATCTGTCTTCTCCCTCACTTAAAACCCACTTTTCGCCACTATATGGCGACTGCCAGATCTTGTCCGGCTGTGGCGGCATTACGCCCGGGCCATACATTTTATTGGAAATCAATCCGCTACAAGCCAATGCCTGATCGCGAACCTGTTCCGCACTGAGCCTCACCCTTGGGCCACGGGATATCCAGATGTTATAGGGGTCTTTTTCAAGTTTGTCTTTATCCGTTTTCGAAGCCTGGCGGTAAGTTGCGGACATGGTAATGGTTTTTAAAAGCTTTTTCACGCTCCAATGATCGTCCTCCATGAACTTTACTGCCAACCAATCCAGTAACTCAGGATGCGTAGGTTCACTACCCTGCGACCCGAAATCTTCGACCGTTTCCACAATCCCTTTTCCAAAAAGCTGCTCCCAGAAACGGTTCACTACAACCCTGCCAGTCAATGCATTATCCCGGTTCACGATCCATTTCGCCAGGGCTAGCCTGTCTTTTTGCTGATTAGCCGGTAGTGGCGCCAACAATTTGGGTACATCGGGTTTTACTTCGGCGCCTTTCACCATCCAGTTGCCTCTTACGAAAACATTCGTTTTTCTTGCAAAATCACCTTTTCCTTCCCACACCACCGGCATAGCCTCGGCTGGGCGAGTGAGAATGGTTGCGTAGTCGGAAACGATTTTGTCGTAATCCGGCTTCCCTGCTCCGGGTAATGCTTTTTGAAAGGACATCCACGTAATGCGGACCCATTCTTCGGGAGCCTTGGGACTGCTCAATGAAAGATATATGTCGTGCTTTCCGGACGTCTTAATAATGGGTGCGATAATGACAGAATCGCGCATCGGAATTTTGATTTCAGAAATAACGGGACCATCCAGCTTATCCAAATGCAAAGTTAAAACCGCATTCTCAGCCTTAGTCGACACATTCATTACCACATTATCCGCGCCTGAGAGATTGACCTGCGAAATCCGAGCATTTCCTTTGTTTTTTACCCCATAATAGGAAATCAGCAGTACCGTAGATTGGTCGCCTTTTACAAAATTATGCGCATTGATTTTGGGCTCCATGACCTTCATAAACTGCGTCACTTCCGGTAATTGCTTCGGATCATTTTGCCTGATCCAGTCTTTCACTTTCTCAACCCGGGCCGAATCTTCTCCTTTATAAAACCGCAACTTTGGCCACTCATCCCACACATCTTCATCCCTGGCATTGTTGAAAAACGCCATGTATTTGTAATAATCTTCGTGCGGAATGGGGTCATATGGATGGCTGTGGCATTGAATGCAGCCAAATGTAGTACCCTGCCAAACTTCCCAGGTTGTGTTCACGCGGTCGATCAATGCAGCAGTACGAAACTCTTCGTCGTCCGTTCCACCTTCATTATTCGTCATCGTATTGCGGTGAAAACCAGTCGCAATGATATTTTCCTCCTTTGGAAATCCATCTTTGTCTTTCGAGAGCAAATCACCGGCAAGCTGCTCAATTGTAAATTGGTCGAAAGGTTTGTCGTCATTGAACGACTTCACGACATAATCACGATAACGCCACATGGTGCGGCCGCCGTCACTTTCGTAACCTTTGGTATCTGCATATCTCGCTAGATCCATCCACATCGATGTCCACCGTTCGCCATAAGATGGAGATTTCAGCAGCCGGTCAACGACTTTCTCGTATGCATTTTCTGATTTGTCATTTGTAAAATCGGCGACCTCCTTTTCGGTAGGTGGAAGTCCGGTGAGGTCGAGGCTTACCCGCCTGATTAATGTAGCGCGGTCTGCTTCGGGCGATACTTTTAGACCTTTGTCCTTTATTTTATCCAGAACAAAATGATCTATTTCATTCTTCGCCCATTTTTTGTCACCTGTATTCAGCAGCCCAAAAAGATTACCAATGTTATTTAAAGAAGGAACATCCGGCCTTTCGACGCGTTTGTAAGACCAATGCGTTTCCCATTCTGCACCTTCATTGATCCATTTGCGAAGAATATCCACCTCATCATCGTTCAGCGGGGTACCTTTTTTCGGCATCCTTTCTTCCGGATCGTGACTGAGAATGCGCCTCATCATTTCACTCGCATCTGCATCGCCGCGGACAACCGGGATTTTACCGGACTTCCCGGGTTCCAGCATTTCATGTTCGAAAAGAAAACTTACGTCGCCCGCCTTTTTTACACCTCCATGGCAACCCATGCAATGCTTGTTCAGGATCGGTTTAACCTGACTATTATAGTCAATCCCTGAATCCCGGCCACCTTTCCACCACGACCACAAACCAAAAGCAAGGCCCAAAATGCCGGTTAATATGACAATCCTTTTAAGCATGAATGATTAAGTATTTAGGAGTTTTAATTTACTTAAAATTCAGGAGATAACCGGTAAGATCCGCCAAATCCTGTTCGTTGAGATTCAGCGCGGTAGGCTCCGGCATTAAGGATAATGGCATTTTTTCCCTGCTTTTTATCTGATCACTTTTAATGGAATGTTGCTGGCCGGCGGCATCTTTCAAAACTACATTCGCGCCGTCGCTCAGTAAAAATCCGAAATACGTCTCGCCGGATTTTGTGACGATTGTATAGCTTTCATACCCAAACACCATCGCAGCCGAGGGATTAATAATGGCGTCTAAAAGTGCCGTTTTATCGAATTTCTTATGAATCTCTGTGAGGTCCGGGCCAATTTCCGCACCCGTTTTGCCATGTTTATGACAAGCCGCGCAGGTATTTGAAAATATTTTTTCGCCATTAGAAGGTACCGCGGACATTCTTGCAATAAAATCCGTTTTCATCACCTTCCCGTTTCTTGGAAAAAACTGGCTGGCGACAACGCGCACATTCTGATCGGGATGTTTGAAAATGATCTCGCTGACGGATCTTGCGATGGTATCCTGCAATTGTCCCTGAACCCGCATATCGAGCAGTATATTCCCTCCGTCCGGGTCGGCAGCCATTTTTTTAGCCAGATCAATGCGGGTAGTCAAGTTCTGGCTTTTGTCGGCCACCGTCTTTTTCATTTCCAGCATTTGCCGGTAGGCCGGGGTCATGGCCACCGCATTGGTTTCTTCCCAATTGGCGAGGTCAGCCCAGTCATTGGTTTTCCGGAAGTTGAGCCAGTACGATGCCTGTCCGGCGACATCAGGCAATGTTGATTTGGATAAAACAGTCATTGCATCAACCGCCTTTTTATCATTTATAAAACCAATGGCCGTGATGGCTTTGCGACGCTGGGGAATGGCTACTTTTTCCGACAATGCCCTCATTTTCACATCATCAACGGCCGAAACAGGATGTAGCCGCCATATCAGATTTGCTTTTGCATTTCCCCATTTATCCGGAGCGGCAGGAAATTTCTCATTTACATACGCATATACTTCATTTTCCTTGCCAAAAGCAGCGGTACCAATCGCCTCCAACATCCACGGATCTTCGCCATCGTAGCGGTTTACCAATTCCTTAATCACCGGCAAAGATTGCTGCGCCTTCAAATCCCGCAATGCAATGCCCACTTCCCGCCTGATCGCAACATCCGGATCTTTTGACATTTGTAACAAATACGGATCGGTAGCCCCGATCGCTTTCAATGCACGAAAAGCCGCAAGCCGGTGCGAAGCATTTCCAGACATTAATAACTTCCCAGTTTCCTTTTTCCCTTCCTCTCCCAACTGCGCCATTAGCCAAATCGCCCGTGCCTGATGAAATGGATTTTCAATAGTCAGAAGCTTTTTAATGTCCCCTAAAACGGCATCCCCCTTTTTTTTAAGCCCTTCAAAACCCAATGCACGGACATTGATCGCAGGGTTTTTCAATGCCTCGATAAGTCCGGCAGTTGATGATAAATCCAGTTTTGGCGTGACCAGTTTCTTGCCTTTCGGGGTAATGCGGTAAATGCGGCCGTAGCCTTTTTTATCCTTCATCGCATGGCCCCCCACAACCGGATCGTACCAATCGGCAACGTAAATGGCACCATCCGGCCCGACTGCCACATCCGACGGGCGAAACCATTTCCGATAATCATTGTCCGTCTCGTACCATTCATATCGTTCATTAGCTTGCGGAAATGAGCTGATCAGGTTTTTTCGGTCCAGTTCAAATCCCGCGCCTTTCTTCACAGGCTGATAGGCGAAAATCACATTTCGGCCTGCTTCGCAGCTAAGTAGCATTCCGCGATAATTTTTCCCCAATGCATCCCCCTCGTAAAAAACAATCCCGGTCGGCGAACCCGCGCCGGTATTGTCGCCCGCAGGCATGACGCCCGGATCTTCCTGGTGCCAGTGGGTAGTGAAAATATCTTGTCCTGGCCGACGGTCTGCCTGCCAGAAACGATTTCCATCTGCGGAAAAATAACCTGCATTCCCACCTTCCTGCAAAAATGAAACGCGGCACGTAATCACCTGATCATCATTGTCATTCTGCCACATATTGCCATAACTATCAAGACAAACTTCATAACTGTTCCTGAAATTATGTCCGAGTACTTTCAGCCCGGTACCGTCGGGGTTAATGCGAAGTGCGAGCCCGCCAACCCAGACTTTGCCGTCGTCCGATTTTTGGTTTCCCTGATTTGATTTGTTATAAGGTGTACCGCCCGCGTACAAGCTTCCACTCCTCAAAGTCCAGCCGCTTTTATCCGTAACCTTATGAGGACCAGCGTTTCCGGTATTGAAATAATACTTCCCATCGGGGCCTGCGATCAATGAATGCAGGGAATGATCGTGGTCAAAACCTCCAAAACCGGTTAAGAAAACTTCGCGGCTATCGGGTTTATCATCCCCATCTTTATCCGTATAAATGATCAGGTTTGGGGCACAGGAAACGATGGTTTTGTTGCCAATCACCGCAATGCCCAATGGGGAAGTCAATAAAGTATCTTCTACAAAAACTTTGGATGATTCCGCTTTTCCGTCTCCATCCTTATCTTCCAGGATCATTACCCGGTCGCCTTTTTGTCTGTGACTGAGGCGCTCCGCAGGTTTTGTGTTAAAATCGCGGTAATTCACGGCTTCCGTGATCCATACCCGGCCTTTTGCGTCGATATCCATATTTGTCGGATTGTAAAACATCGGCGCCTCCGCCCAGAGTGTCGCTGCCAGATCGTCGGGAACATATAAACGCGACGAATCGTCGGCAATAGCAACAGGGTTTTCAGATTGCTTTGGAATAAATGGCTGTTTGTTTCCAAACTGCAATGCGGCAAAAAACAGGAATGCGGTACCTGCGAAGAAAACCGCAGTTCTGGGTTGGCTGAAAGTCACTGAATTCATATTAATTAAAAGAGAAAAGGCCTTCGAGATATTTGCGGTTTTGCTGGTAGCATTCAATGATGTCGGCACCTTTCGGCGTGGCACCTTCGATCTGCATCCATCCCTGATAATCCATGTCTTTCACCATTCCTGCGATTTTTGGCCAATCCATCGTGCCTTCGCCCAATTTGAAGCCATTTTCCTTAATATGCAGCTCGCAGATCAGATCTTTACCGATCATCGGTACTTCCTTAAAAACATCGTTTCCGGCATCGGCAGCATTGCGAAAATCGTAGTATACCTTCACCGCTTTCGAGCCCACTGCGTGAATGATATCGAGATGTTCCCGGGCAGTCAGATAGGACTCAATTCCTAATGTTACTCCTTGCTTTTCAGCATGGGGTGCTACTTTTTTTAATCTTTCGATTACTACTTTTTTCCCGGCATCGTCATTTCTGAGATCTCCGTCGGAGAAGAACGCAAGCAATATCACTTTGACACCCAATGCTTTGGCTGCATCCACACTGTTCCAAACCCATTGTTCAGTCTTCGGATCCGATTTATAGGGTACGCTGTTCAATATACCCAGCGCGAGGCTGGATACTTCTACACCTGTGCGCGCTGACGCATCCTGAATGGATTTTAATGTAGCCGGAATGGAAAGTCCGGCGTGGTCGTTGCCGGTATTATAACTCACCTGAATTCCCTGCAAGCCAATGGCTTTGGCGCGATCAAATGCCTCGGGATTCAGCATTTTCCCTACCGACCAGTCGCATGCGCCGAGCTGAATTTTGGGTGGTGCCTCAAACAAAACACCGCTGGAAGCTGCCGCCAGCAAAAGCGCGCTGCTTCTGATCATCGTGCGGCGAGTAAGGTTTTCCTGGTTCATGATGATGGATTTAGGAAGACTAGGTTATCTTCTAAATTGCTGAACCATCGGATTCTACTTATCGCGGGGTTTGGCGGATTTACCTGCAGAATGCATCTTCGATATGTCGGATTTCCACCTTTCCATTCGTAAAAATTAAGATGGAAATGATATCGAACCTGACGTCAAAAAACCAGTTCTTGTCAAAAATGTAGTTCTCTGCGGCACGCATGATGTTCCTGGCTTTTGTCACATTCACAAATTCCTCAGGCATTCCAAATGCGACGCCGCTTCTGGTTTTTACCTCGATAAAAATCAGCATTTTGTCTTTTTTGACGATCAAGTCAATTTCTACATGCCTGCTTCTGAAATTTTTTTCAATGATCTCAAATCCATTTTGAATGAGAAACTCCGCCGCTTTCGCTTCGCCCCAATTTCCGGTATCGTTGTGTGCTGCCATTTGTGTTGATTAATGCATTCGATCGTTTACAAACACTATCACGAACATTTCAGCGTGCAAATAGCGTTGTAGGTAACAAAGGTTTTAATCATTGTATGATTACCTTTCTTTTAGACGTCACATTTGCAAAAAGTATCGGCTCGCCCGAAAAGAAATTAAAATGAATACCCTCATAAACAGACAAGTGCAATTCCGGGATTTGGGCCTCATTGATTATCAGGAGGCCTGGGATTTTCAGGAGAAGGTTTTTGCGGAAACGCTTTCGATTAAAACCCGAAACCGGACTTTGCCTGACCATGAAAAGGTAGCAACGCCCAATTTTCTGTTTTTCTGTCAGCATCCGCATGTTTTTACCTTGGGTAAAAGTGGCAAACCGGATCATTTGCTGCTTTCTGACCAAGATTTGACTCAAAGAGAGGCTAAATACTACCGGATCAATCGCGGCGGTGACATTACCTATCATGGCCCCGGGCAACTGGTGGGCTATCCGATATTAGACCTGGATAATTTCTTCACGGATATTCATTTATATATGAGGACTTTGGAAGAAGCAATCATTCTGACGCTGGCAGATTATGGTTTGGCGGCCGGCAGGATTCAAGGGTTAACAGGGGTGTGGCTGGATTTTGAGGCGCAAATTAATCCCCGCAAAATATGTGCGCTGGGAGTAAAAGCCAGCAGGTGGGTTACCATGCACGGATTTGCATTAAATGTGAATACGGACTTATCCTATTTTGAAAATATTGTCCCGTGCGGTATTGAAGATAAAGCAGTTACATCGCTGTCGAAAGAATTGGGACGCGAGATCGATCTAAAAGAAGTATCATTAAAATTAAAAACCCATCTGACCGAATTGTTTCAGATGGAAATGGAGAAAGCATTATAATGAAAAAGGATATCATATTTCACCCGGTGACGGGAGTACAGGTAGCGATTGTCAGAAACCATAGCGAGGCAGATCATGAAGAATGGAGCGTGGTTGTAATCAATCGAAATGATCAGCCGGTCAGCAATGTATTTGTTACCTCAAAAGGCTACGGAAACAGCGAGTCGGGCGACAATTCGGAACAGAAAACTTCAACATTAAGACATTTTTTTGCAGAGATCGGAACGGGAGGACACGTGGTAGTCGAGCCGATCATGCCGGAGGTTTTTCACCTGTATAATGAATACTGGGTCAGCTATTTCATTGGAAGTCAGATCTACGATAAAAAGTTTATCTTCGTGCCCGACAGCATTGTGGAAGCGAATCTGATTCCAATCGAACCGCTGGGATTGAAGGGCGTTTTGCATGAATAGGAGCGTTCGTTATGATTGTCATTTGTGGTCATTTTTGGTCAGGGATTGTCATTTTTTGTTTGGAATTGTTCGGGATTGTTCGGGATTGTATATCGGGATGACAATGACATATCCGGCAATAATAAGATGCAAAGTCACTTCGAGCAACCGAACAATCACTGACTATAAATGACAATTCCGAACAACCCCGAACCATATCGAACAATATCAAACAACCAATGACAATCCCTGACCATCAGTAACATTCCATTAAACAACCACAAACGCCACACTATGACAGAAGATTTTAAAAGAAAAGCCAAGAATTTCCTTCTTCTAGACATTGAAACAGTATCTTCTTATGGTTCTTACGACCAGCTTCCCGAGCGGATGCAGAAGCTTTGGGACAAAAAAGCATTAATCCTTAAAAAAGGCGATGAATCTGTAAGTAATGCCGATCTTTTTTATGATCGCGGTGCGATTTATTCCGAATTTGGAAAGATAGTCTGCATTGCCTTCGGTGCATTTTACTGGAATGAAAAGGATGAGCTGGCCTTTAAAACGAGCAGCTTCTCCAGCGATGACGAAGTGCAGTTATTGTTACAGTTTAAAGCATTAATCGAGAAATATCCGGCCGATCAGCTTGTACTTTGTGCCCATAATGGCAAAGAATTCGACTTCCCATTCCTCTGCCGCCGCATGTTGGTCCACTGCATTGAAATCCCAAAAGCTTTACAGATTACAGGCAAGAAACCGTGGGAAGTTTTGCATCAGGATACCATGGATCTATGGAAATTCGGTGATTATAAAAGTTACACTTCGCTCGATCTGCTTGCTGCGGTATTAGACGTGCCGGGAAGTAAAAATGAAATGAGCGGGGACCAGGTAACCAAGGTTTATTATGAAGAAAATGATCTGGCCAAAATTTCGCGATATTGCAGGGAGGATGTCGTTGTGCTGGCACAACTTTATCTTCGGTTGAACTGCTTCAAACAAGTGGCGGCAGAAAATATAACTAAGAGTAGAGAGCTAGCTGTCGGCTGTCAGACATCGGCTATCGGCGCTACGCAATGATTTAAAGAATAATGAGAGATAACAAGAATAAAAATAAGACAAATCAAGAAAGCAGGCCTGTAAATGGACCTCACGATATCGTTTCCTACATTGATAATCTGAAAGCTGACATTGCGGCTTTTTTTGATCTGAATAGTGAGCATTCGTTCCGGACGTTTGATGTTCATGATCATTTCGGTGTGCAGGATAAAAAGGTAAGACAGCTATTTAATGAAATACTTCATGAGCTGGAAGAAGCCGGGAGGCTGGTTTATAATAATGGATCTTACACAGCATCCGTAGATAAACCTGTAAATAAAGGACTTACCGGCCGGGTTGACCGCGTCAACAAATCGTTTGGTTTTGTCATTGTCGAAGGATTAGATGATGACATTTATGTAGAGGCTGATTTTTTAAATGGAGCCTGGGACGGCGATATTGTAACAGTTCAGCCATTATCAAAAGGATCCCGCGGATCGAGAGGCGGGCGTGATGGTGGTAAAAACCGGGTCGAGGGAAAGGTTACCGACATCGTTCAGCGTTCGAGTGCCGAAATTGTGGGTATCATCGAGATTAACGAGCGTTTCGCGGTTGTTCAACCGGACAACAAAAAGCTATTTGATCCCATTTTTCTGGAAATCGACGAAACCGACGAAGCCGCAGATGGCGACAAGGTGATCGTAAAAGTAACCGAATGGCCAACCCGGAGAAGCCAGGCCGCAGGTAAGATCGTTACTGTGCTGGGTAAGGCCGGCAACAACGATGTTGAAATGCACGCAATCCTGGCCGAATTTGGTCTGCCGTATCATTTCCCCGAAATCGTAGAGGCAGAGGCACAAAAAATCCCTGATAAGATTGCTGCGAAGGATATTAAAAAAAGACGCGACATTCGTAATGTCCTCACATTCACCATTGATCCGGTAGATGCAAAAGATTTTGATGATGCATTATCCGTACAATATCTGGATGACGGAAATGTGGAAGTCGGCGTGCATATCGCAGACGTTTCGCATTACGTACTCCCCGGAACAGAACTTGAAAAAGAAGCATTCAGACGCGCAACGTCCGTGTATCTGGTAGACCGGACTGTGCCGATGCTTCCTGAAAAGCTGTCTAACAATCTTTGTTCGCTACGTCCGAATGAAGACCGGCTTGCATTCTCCGCGATTTTCGAAATGACCCCGAAAGGGAAGGTAACGAAACAATGGTTTGGCCGGACTGTGATCCATTCCGACAGACGGTTTAGTTATGAAGAAGCTCAACAAGTTCTTGATTCGGGTGAAGGTGACCATGTGCAGGAATTGAATACCCTGAACACACTCGCAAAAATTCTAAGAAAAGAACGTTTCAAAAACGGGGCAATCAATTTCGAAACCCCGGAAGTTCGTTTTCGTCTCGATCCGGATGGAAAACCACTCGGTATTTATCAAAAGGAACGGCATGATTCGAATAAGCTGATCGAGGAGTTTATGCTTCTTGCCAATAAACAAGTGGCTGAATATGTGTATTCGCTCTCAAAAGGAGAAGTGAAAAATACCATGGTATATCGGGTCCACGAAGCTCCCGATCCGGACCGGCTAAAAACGTTTGCCACCTTCATCGCAAAGCTTGGCCTCAAACTGGAACTGGAAGAAGAGAACAAAATCGCCAAGTCGATGAACTCGATGCTCGCCAAAGTAGAGGGTAGACCGGAGCAAAATCTGATCGAATCGCTGGCTGTGAGGACAATGGCCAAGGCACGTTACAGTACGGCAGATCTTGGACATTTTGGTCTTGCATTTAAACGGTATTCGCATTTTACATCTCCGATTCGTCGCTACCCCGATGTAATGGCGCATCGGTTGCTGCAACATTATCTGGATGGCGGAGCATCCGTGGATGACGAAGAGTACGAAGCTGCTTCGAAGCATTCATCTGAAAGAGAGCGCCTTGCAGCAGAAGCCGAAAGGGCATCGATCAAATACAAACAAGTTGAGTTCATGAGTATGATGGACAAAGACCTGGAATTTGACGGGATTATTACCGGGGTAACCGAATTCGGCATTTTTGTAGAAATCACAGCAACGGCGTCAGAAGGGTTAATCCGGATGACGGATTTGGGAGATGATTATTACGAGCTGGAAAAAGAGAATTACCGGATCGTTGGTCAGCGGACGAAGAAGATTTATACGTTTGGTGATACTGTCAAGGTAAAAGTGAAGGATACCAACCTGGCCCGCAGAAGTATGGATTTGTACCTTGCCGGCACGATTCCATCCCCAATGCGCAGCAACGGTTCTTCCGGAAGGTCTAGCGATCGTAAATCGTCGGGCCGCGAATCGAGGCCGCCTCGGTCGTCGAGAGGAAATAAAAAATCGGCAGGCCCGACTTCGTCTGCGAAGCCTAGGAGAAAGAGGAAATAATTTTAATGTGACCTAATCAGCAGTTGTCCGTCTAAAAGGAAATTAACCTTTGAACATGGAGCTGGTTTATAAAGAAGAATCTTATCAGATTATTGGCAAATGCATGGAAGTGCATAAGGAACTCGGACATGGGTTCGCCGAGATTGTTTATAAAGATGCATTAGAACTGCTCTTTGGCTTGGATAAGATCTACTTCGAGCGAGAAAAAGAGTATTTGGTTTACTTTAGAGGCGTATTGCTACGCCATAAATTTTATGCGGATTTCGTGGTGTTCGATAAAATAATCCTTGAATTGAAATGCCTTTCGATGCTTACGGAAGAACATACGGCGCAGACGATTAATTATCTGAAAGTTTCGGGGAATAAACTTGGATTGTTGGTCAATTTTGGGCGTGGCAGGTTAGAATATAAGAGGTTGGTGCTTTAAATTTTGTTGCCACGGATGCACGAATAATCACGAATGCATCCGTGGCAATTCGTGTATTCGTGGCTAAAATCAATTCGCTCATGCCAAAAAATCAATTCATTCTCATTCTTTTCACTTTAATCTCCTTCTCAACTTTCGCCCAAAAAGCCTCTGATAAAGAAGAATGGCAATCGTTATTCAATGGCCAGGATCTCACTGGCTGGGACATCAAAATTGCCGGGCATAAGGTGAATGATAATTATAAGAACACATTCATCGTCGAGGACAACATGATCCGTGTTAACTACAAAGAATACGACCGGTTTACCACGGAATATGGGCATATGTATTACAACAAGCCGTATTCACATTATAAAATCCGTCTGCAGTACCGGTTCACCGGAAACCAGGTACCCGGCGGTGCTTCGTGGAATGTGAGAAACAGCGGCATTATGCTCCATTCTCAATCTGCGGCCAGCCTGGGGCTGGATCAGGACTTCCCGATCTCACTTGAAATGCAATACCTTGGTGGACTTAATGCCGGAGAACGAAACACCGGAAACCTCTGCACGCCGGGCACGATCGTCGATATTGACGGAAAACTTGCAGAAGCCCATTGCATTAACTCCACTTCAAAAACATATAACGGAGACCAATGGGTCACTGCCGAAGCAATTGTCCTCGGCGACTCCATCGTTTACCATTTGATCGAAGGAGATACAGTACTGGTTTTTACAAATCCAAAAATCGGTGGTGGTTATGTTGGTAAAAACCACACATTTAAAGATGGAAAAGTGGGCGGTGAAGATGATTGGAAAAAGAAGGACGGAACGCCATTAGGAAGCGGCTATATTGCTTTACAGGCAGAAAGCCACCCGATCGACTTCCGGAATATTGAGCTGCTGAACCTCAAAGGCTGTATGAACCCGAAGGCGAAGAATTATAAATCGTACTACAAAGTTGCCGACAATGCTACCTGCACGTTTACTAAATAATTGTTAAGCTCTCCCGGGAGACTTTTGCGTCTTCAAGTTTTTAGTCTATTTTGAATCAACTTTCGAACAAAACATTTACACTTGATGAGCATCCTCGGGCGTGTGATACGCAAAGCAGAAACGATCAAAGACAAGTATTTTCCGTTAACTGAGTTTGACAAAGCCACGCTCCCCTGGATCGATAAGCCGAATCCGGACATTACGGGGTTTCTGAAAGAAAATCCGCCACGTTACGATGTTCCTTATGATATGGCCGATAAGCTGAGAAACTGGGAACAAAACGGGTATGTCGTGCTGGAAAAAATCATCTCGGAAGAAATGATCGATAAATTCTGGGGGGATTTCCAGGAACTTGTGCATCATCCTGAAAAATACGACTTGTCTGTCCGCATTGATCTTGATGAATTCAAGCCGAATCAGGAAAGAAATATTAAAGAATTTCCAAAACGGGCTTTGCAAGGTAAGTATGTGAAGATCAATGATTTCCATAACTCATCAGTCGCCGGCAAAAAACTGATGACCCACCCATACATTGTTTCATTCCTCGAAGCGATTTTCCATCAGAAAGTGGTGGTCATGCAGAGCCTCGTATTTTTATATGGCAGCCAGCAGCCCTCTCACCAGGATTATCCTTGGGTTACCGCCAAAATTCCAAGCCACCTGGCTGCTGCGTGGATTGCATTAGAAGACATAAAAATCGATTCCGGACCTTTGTACTACTACATTGGCTCTCATAAAATGCCAAAATTCAATTTTGGATCCGGGATTTTATTCAAACCTGATTCCACCAAATCGCCGCTTGAATTTGCAGAGTATCTCGATAAAACGAGTGCCGAGCTGAATTATCCAAAAGAAACATTGCTGATCAAGAAAGGCGACGTTCTGATCTGGCATGCTGCGCTGGCTCATGGTGGTTCCATGATTACTAATCCCGACCAGACACGCAAATCGTTTGTCTGCCATTATTCCACACTGGAGGCACTTCCCTACCATCGCAATTTTGTTACGCAGGTACCGGTCAAACAGGAATACAATGGCGTTTACATTTACAATAATCCCATTTTCCCACAATCTGAAGATGTGTTGAAATAACTATTCGGACGCTCGTTCCGCGTTTTTTATATTTTTGCAAAAAGATGGACGTTATGCTGCGGTAACAGATTCGTCCATTTTTCATTTCCATACCCCGGGATTCTCCAATGAAAAAAACAATACTTCGGTTTTTGCTGCTTATTGGCGTTTTTGCCGGAGTCAACTGGCTTGCTTCACAGTTTTTTGTCAGGCTCGATCTTACTCAGGACAAAAGGTATAGCATTTCCGAGGCGACGAAACAGCTTTTAAGTGAACTTGACAAAGACATTACAGTCAATGTATACTTATCCGGAGATTTTCCGCCAGGATTTGAACGTCTTGAAAGTGCTACGCGGAAAACTCTTGAAGAATTAAGAACCTATTCTAATGGCCATTTAAGCGTCTATTATTCAGATCCCTCCGAGGCTGCAAGTGAAGAGCAGCGCCAAAAACAATATTTAAATCTTGTCAACCGCGGGTTAACGCCAACAAACGTATTTGCCAACGAAGACGGTAAACGGACTGAAAAAATCATTTTCCCAGGCGTATTGGTGCAATACGATACTCTGTCGGTTCCTGTTCAGCTCTTGAAGGGAAATAAGGCAAGTTCGCCGGAAGAACAACTTAATCAGTCTTATGAAGGTGTTGAATTTGAAATTGCTTCGGCAATCCGGATGCTGGATAATAAGGAACGGAAAAAAGTAGGTCTGGTAGTTAGTCATACCAAAATTTCCCCCGCCAGGCTCAGCGATCTGATCGCATCGATTCAGCAGAATTACGATGTGTTTCTGGACATGAACAATCCCGAATCGTATGATGGGCTGGATGCATTACTGATTTTAAAACCCGACAGCACGTTTTCAGAAGATGAGAAATTCAAACTGGACCAGTATGTAGTGGGGGGTGGAAAAGCGATTTTCTTCGTCGATGGCGCTCGCGTGGATAGTGTGAGTTTGGATGGAAGTTACGCGCAACCACTGGACCTCAATCTTAATGATCTGTTTTTTAAATGGGGCACGCGCGTCAATACTGATCTTGTAAAAGATATGAATTGTGCCGAAATCCTGCTGAATGTCGGTAACATCGGCGACGAACCTGAAATACGTCCGTTGCCCTGGCGATTTTTTCCTTTACTGAATAATTTTGGACAACATCCGGTTACCCGCAATTTGAATGCTATTTATACCCGGTTTTTAAGCTCGATCGATACGGTCGGCGGTGCCAGTGGAATTCACAAAACTCCGTTATTAATGACTTCACCATACACAAAACTCTTAAATGCCCCGGCATTGGTTGGATATAATGAAGCCAGAAAGCAGCCTGAACCAACGGAATACCGGTCCGGTGTAAAATTCAGTGCAGTTCTTCTCGAAGGTTCTTTCAGTTCGTTATTTGAAAACAGGATCCTGCCCGGAGATCCGAGAGCCGCGAAATTCAGGGCGACAGGGAATGAGGGAAAAGTGATCATTTGTTCCGATGGGGACATTGCAGTCAACGATTATGATTATAAAAGGAATGCACCTCTCCCGCTCGGTTACGACCGGGTAACGAAGCAAACTTTCGGAAACAAGGACTTCATCATGAATGCGCTTGATTTCATGACAAACGCGAACGGTTTGATTAATGCAAGAAGCAAACAGATTGAAATTCGCGCATTGGACAAAATCCAGATTCAGGAAAGCCGCAAATTCTGGCAGGCTTTCAACCTGCTTCTTCCAGTCGTGCTGATTGCGATTTTGGGTGCATTAAGGTATTATTTTCGCCTTCGAAAATTCGGTTGAAACGACAAGTTCGTCGCTAAAATTTCATACTTTTGTCCCCTACAAAATGATTTTCAGGAATCTCCTTGGCTATATATTTATCATCTAAACACTTACGTCACGAATTATGAAGTTTGTCGTTTCGTCATCAGTTCTTCTCAAACAGCTTTCAGCTATAAACGGTGTCGTTTCAACGAACCCAATCGTACCCATATTAGAAAATTTCCTTCTGACGCTTGAAGGAAATTCGCTGACGGTGACTGCTTCTGATCTGCAAACCGTAATGATTACGGAGATCGAAGTAGAATCTTCTGAAAAAGGCGCCATCGCTATTCCTGCAAAATTGTTGCTGGATACACTTCGTGGTTTGCCAGAGCAGCCAATCACCTTACAGGTTAACAGTGAGACATTTGGCACTGAAATTATTTCGGATAACGGTCGCTATAAATTGTCCGGGGAAAATCCAATCGATTTCCCCAAAACACCTGCTGTAAACCGCGGACAGTCTGTTGATTTCTCCTCTTCCGCATTAGGGGCAGCGATTGCAAACACGCTTTTCGCAACCAGTACCGACGATCTGAGACCTGCGATGACGGGGGTTTTTGTTCAAATGGGAACAGAAAATGCAACGTTTGTTGCGACGGATGGACACAGACTCGTTCGCTACCGTCGTACTGACATCAAATCGGATGTGGACACTTCGATGATCATTCAGCGGAAAGCTCTGAATCTCTTGAAATCCTGTTTACCGTCCGAAGACGTTGCGGTGAAAGCCGAATTTACTTCATCCAATGCATTTTTCAGCTTCGGAAATATCCGGATGATCTGCCGGTTGATTGACGAGCGGTTCCCGGATTATGAAAATGCAATCCCGACCAACAATCAAAATACACTTACCATTAACAGAATGGAAATCCTCAGCTCACTGAGACGGATTTCTATTTATTCCAACCGGACTACCCATCAGGTTCGTTTGAAAATGTCTCTAAATGATCTGGTTATTTCTGCAGAAGATTTAGATTATTCGAACGAAGCGAATGAGAGATTGATGTGTGAATATAATGGAGACGATATGGAGATCGGCTTCAATGCAAAGTTCCTGATCGAAGTGTTAGGTAACCTTTCCAGCAAAACAATCACATTCGAACTTTCAGCGCCAAATCGCGCAGGACTAATTATCCCGGTTGATCAGGAAGAAAATGAGGACATTTTAATGCTGGTTATGCCGGTAATGCTAAATACCTACGTTTAGTCACCTAGAAATTTTACAATACTTAAAGTCCGGTAATTCCCGGACTTTTTTGCGTTACAACAATCACATTTCAAGTCATTTAACAAATTTTAACGCATTAGTACGAAAAAAATCGTAGCCAGGCCTTGCATGTACGATTTTTTTCGTAGACATTTGATACGAAGAAAATCGTACAACGAATAAGACATGTATATTAAACCCACAGATTCCGAACTAGAAATTTTAAACTATCTCTGGCAGGCTGGGCCAAGTACCGTACGGGCAGTGCATGATGCATTATCAGCTACCAAAGATGTTGGCTATACAACGACATTAAAACTTATGCAGATCATGCATGACAAAGGGTTGCTGTATCGCACAGAAAACGGCCGCTCCCACATTTACGTCGCATTATTAGGGCAGGAAGAAACACAACAAAATCTTCTGGGAAAAATGGTCGAAACGTTATTTCAGGGTTCTGCTGCTCAAATGGTCATGCAGGCACTTGGGAACCATTCGACGTCGAAAGAAGAACTGGATGAAATACGTGAGTTATTAAACAACCTCGAAAACAATCGCTAGCCATGAAAATTTTCTTTGATCTATTCACCAGCGCCTCCGTTTCAGCCTTAGGCTGGACATTGATCCATTCCGTTTGGCAGGCTGCTTTGCTCATGCTTCTGGCCATCGCGACATTTTATATATTAAAAAAGAAAACCGCAAATGTCCGATACCTGGCAGCGGTCGCATTTCTTTCCACCCAGCTTTTTACTTCCATTGCGACATTTTTCTACTACTATACCAAATCAACCCCTGCATTATCGGTACCAAAAACCTTTGCAAATTCCCTCACCTTTACCAATGTCAGGCAAGTCAGTTTCTCAGCGACGGAATTACCATTCAGCATGAAGCTACAAGGTTGGTTATCCATGCATTTGCACGAACTGGTAATCTGCTGGATGATTGGAGCGGCAGTGCTTTTGCTGCGGTTTCTGGGCGGCTGGCTGTTTACAGAAAAGCTTCGTTACGATGCAAAAGTCGTAATGGACCGGGAGTGGCGTGCACGATTCGGGGTGATTGTAGCAAAAATGAATATCTCGCAATCCATCGAATTCAAAGAAACGGCCAAAATCCTGACACCGATGGTGATCGGAGCATTCAGTCCGGTGATCCTGATTCCCATTGGGCTGCTATCCGGGTTTTCGACGTCTCAGGTGGAAGCGATCCTGGCGCACGAACTCGCCCACATCAGAAGAAACGATTACCTCGTTAATATGCTTCAATCCTTCGTTGAAGTGGTATTTTTCTTCCACCCCGCCATTTGGTGGCTTTCGGAACGCATCCGCACAGAGCGGGAACATTGCTGCGACGACATTGCATTAAGTGTTTGTGGGGACAAAATGTCTTTGGCACACGCGTTGGTCAAAGTCGCTGAATGGCAAACCGCTCCGAGAATGGCTATGGCATTTGCATCCAAAAAACCACTCTTGCTTCGTCGCGTCCAACGCGTACTCGGCCTCACACCAAAATCAACCCGGACGTTAGGGAATCTGCCGCTGATGCTGGTTGCATTCGGTTTGGTGATAGGATTGTCGGTGTATGCAGTGGCTCAGAAGACTGAGAAAAAGAAGGATAAGAAAGTCAGTCAGTCCGCGGGTAAAAAACAAAAATCCGTTTCCGGCTTTCACGCCGTCGAAAATGAGATTGCCGAGGTACCTGAACTTGCGGAACTTTCCGCAATCGAAATCCCTGATGTCGAAATCGCAGAATTTCCGGCAATGCATTTTGATGATGATTCGCTTAATAAAAAAAGAAATGAGATCCATAAAAGAATGCAGGCGCTGCAAACCGAAATGGAACCGCTGAATCAGCGAATGGAGGAAATACAACTCGAAATGGAAAAACAAAACTTTGAAGTGGAACGCTTTCAGAGAGAATTGGAAAAGATTGAATGGAAAAAGCAAGCTGCATTGGAGTTGAGAAATGATCTGACAGAGAAAAGATCAACATTGCTCGACAGATCAAGATCGAACGAATCGAAAACAAATGACTCGGAACTTGACAAGCAGCTTGCGGATTTCGAGCAGCAGATTAAAGTGCAGGAAGAAACCATTTCACAACTGAATTCTCAAATCGCCTCCACCCGAAAAGATGCTTTCAAAGCAGAAGAGCCTATTCGGAGGTTTAATACCGAGACACAGGAAATCAATGAGAAGATTGAGGAGATTAGTGGCAAAATTGGTGTGGAAGCTCTTGGTTTTGAAAAGATTGAAGGCAACCCACGTGTCCGGGAAGCAAGAACTTCGCGGGTAAGAAATGTTACGGGGCATGGCCGCGTTGCTCCGCCCCCACCGCCTCCGGCGCCAGCGCGGGCAGTACCGGCTCCGGCACCCAAAGCTCCAAAATCGGTTGCGCCTCCAAAACCTCCCGTTCCGCCAGCAAAAAAGTGATTATAAAAAAAGAGGGCAGTGCATATCACATTGTCCTCTTTTTTTATACCCTGAATGGAGATATTACTCCACTTCAATAATCACGTCGTCGCTCATTGGATGCGTTACGCAGGTCAGTACAAAACCTTCGTCGATCTCTGCCTGGGATAATGCGTCTTCTTCGTCCATCTGCACTTTCCCGGAAACACATCGCCCCAGGCAGGCCGTACACATTCCGGCCTGACAGGAATACGGAAGATCTATATCCATATTCAAAGCAGCTTCGAGAACCGTCTCGTGCGGTTTAACGGGAACTTTATATTCCGCGCCTTCGTAAAAAAGCGTAATCTCCCTGGCTATTAATGCATTTTCTTCCTCCATCACAATTTCCCCGGGCTGGGCTGCGGTGGCTGTAAGAAAGCTTTCGTGCCTCACTTTATTTGTCGGTACACCCAGGATATCCAACGCCCGTTGCGCCTCCACCATCATATCCTCCGGACCACACAGAAAATATTCTGCTTCCTTCTTGTCCAGGGTAGGTATTCCTTCTACGATTTTCAGGAGATGAGATTTATTCAATCTTCCGGTTTCACCTTGCCAATTTTCAGAAGGCTGGCTCAATGTGTGTACTACTTTGAAACGATCGCCATACTTAGCTTCTAATTTCTCGATCTTATTCCTGAAAATAATGCTTTCTTCATTGCGGCTGCCGTAAATCAGAAACACCTCACTCTCAGGCTCAACCATTAATATGGACTTTAAAATCGAAAACAAGGGAGTTATTCCGCTTCCCGCACCAATAAATACCACTTGCCTTGTTTGATCGTCTTCCTGCTTCGGGAAAAACACGCCCATTGGTTCCATTGCTTCAAGCACATCCCCTTCCTTAATGGAATCCAAAAGCATGTTTGACGCAAATCCGCCGGGGACACGCTTGATGGTAATGGCCAGCGAAACATCGGTATATGGTGAGCTCGACATCGAGTAAGACCTCCTTACCTTTTTGTCGTCCTGTTCGATCAGTAAGGTGAGAAACTGGCCGGGCCGGTACGAAATTACTTCATTTAAAGGATGCCAGAAGTGTATCGTGGATGCTTCTTCCGTTTCCTTTTCGACTTCTTTAACTTTTAAGAAATAATATTTGCTCATTGGATGTAGCTATTGGCTCCTAGCTTTTAGTGTGATATTCAATGCAAAAGCCTCACAGGTAACACCTATGAGGCTTTTTTCATTTCAATTTTATCTTAATTCAAAGTTGCAACAGCTGTTCTGATTCGCTCGACTGCTTCCACCAACGCTTCGTCGGCAGCGGCGGTTGAAATACGGATGCAGTTTGGCGCTCCGAAACCTGAACCCGCTACGGTAGATACGAAAGATTTATTTAACAACCAGTTGGAGAAATCGTCGGAGTTATTGATCACCGACTCTCCGTCCGTTTTTCCAAAATAATAACTTACATCCGGGAATGCGTAGAATGCTCCCTGAGGTACATTCACCTTAAATCCAGGAATCGCTTTCAACAAGCCAACAACCAGGTCACGACGACGCTGATATGCTTTTGCCATCTCGATTGAAGGCTCCATTGGCCCATTAAATGCGGCAACGGATGCTTTTTGCGCGATGGAATTTGTGCCGGAAGTAACTTGCCCCTGCAATTTTTCAACACCTTCGGAAATCCATTTAGCAGCGGCGATGAAGCCGATCCGCCAGCCCGTCATAGCATATCCTTTCGCAACACCATTTACGGTAATTACGCGTTCCTTCAATTCAGGAATGGAACCGATACTGAAATGTCCTTCTTCCGTGAAGTTGATATATTCATAAATTTCGTCCGCGAGGACGTAGATATCTTCGTGTTTTTCCAAAACCGCCGCGATCTCTCTCAATTCTTTTTCTGAGTAAACGGCTCCCGTTGGATTGTTTGGGGAAGCATACATTACGATTTTCGTACGAGGCGTAATGGCAGCTTCAAGTTGCTCCGCTGTCACTTTGAAATCATTTTCAAAAGCACCATCGACAATTACCGACTTTCCTTCTGCCAGTTTCACCATTTCGGAATAACTAACCCAGTAAGGTGCAAAAATTACAACCTCATCGCCCGGATTGATCAAAACCTGGATCACGTTTGCCAGGGAATGCTTGGCTCCGGTGGAAACCACAATGTTTTCCGGTTTCCAATCTATATTGTTATCTCGTTTCAATTTGTCAGCAATAGCCTTTCGCAGGTCCGGATAACCTGCAACCGGAGAGTATCCATGAAAACCATCATCGATGGCTTTTTTGGCCGCCTCGCAAATGTGCGCGGGCGTCTTGAAATCAGGCTCTCCAACACTAAGACTAATTACTTTGTGGCCTTGGGCTGCCAACTCGCGTGCCATTTTTGTCATTGCCAGCGTCGAAGATTCTTCGAGGGCGTTGATACGGTCGGCTAACAACCGTGATCCCGTTTGGGTTTGCTCTGCTACTGCGGACATTGCAACGATTAAATTTAGTTAAAGTAGGTACTGCTATCTGTATCAACAAATTGCCCGCAAAGGTACAGGTTTTTGAATGCTGTTTGAGGAATGTTGGTAAAGATTTGGTAAAACTTAGCATACTATTTTATTAATCCGGCGTCTTAAGAATAAAAAAAAGCCTTCATTAAAATGCATCCGAATGGACTCAACCATCACAATCGAAGAACTGCTGTTTTTGGCTAACATCCCAGAAAATTTGCACGCAGCATTCCTGCGCGTAACCAATGGACTACATCAACGGGCCAAATACCCAAAGGAGAAAGTTTTTCTGCTTTTGGTCAAAATGTTACACAGTCCGAAGAAGTATGCCTTTTCGAAAAACAAGATTACCAATCTTGCCAAAACCATTTACGAAGAAATAAAAAACGGCGTCGAGATTTCACTGACCGATGACGGAAAGGAATTGTTATATAATGAAGAAGCTGTGCTCACATTGGAAGATCGGGAGACGCAGCCAAAAAATGCATTTAACCTGCGTGAAGACAAGCTCGACTATGCGGTTTTTGGAAAAGAATACATCGAAGAAGGCGCATTGCAGCAAATGGAAACTGCTACCAGCCTGCCGATTTCGGTTGCGGGCGCATTAATGCCCGACGCGCATCAGGGATATGGTTTGCCGATCGGCGGCGTGCTGGCGACGGAGGCGGATAAGGTCATTCCATTTGCAGTGGGCGTGGACATTGCCTGCCGCATGTGCCTTTCCATTTTCGACATTTCACCGGACTACCTGAAACGGGAGTCGCATTCATTGAAAAAGATACTGCTTGAAAATACCAAATTCGGAATGGGTGGTGAAATTGGTCGTAAATATGATGATAGCGTCATGGATCTTCCACAATGGGGAGCAACAAAACTGATCAAAAACCTGAAAGACAAGGCTTACCGCCAGCTCGGTACTTCCGGAACCGGTAATCATTTTGTTGAATGGGGTATTTTGGATGTCCTGGAAAATGATGCTTTGCTCGATCTGCAAGTGGGACAATATCTTGCGTTGCTGTCACATTCCGGTTCCCGGGGTTTTGGAGGAAATGTAGCCAATCACTATTCCAAGATGGCCATGCAGAAAACGGTCCTCCCCAAACCGGCAGCACATCTCGCCTGGCTCGACCTGAACTCGGAAGAGGGCCAGGAATACTGGATCGGGATGAATTTGGCCGGAGAATACGCTTCTGCAAATCACCATGAAATCCATAACAAGATCGCCCGAGACTTACATGAAAAACCATTACGGATGATCGAGAACCACCACAATTTCGCCTGGAAAGAAAAACTTGCCGATGGTCGCGAGGTGCTCGTTCATAGAAAAGGAGCCACACCTGCGGGACTAAACGAGCTGGGCATTATCCCCGGCTCCATGAGCCAGCCTGGATATGTGATCCGTGGAAAGGGGAATGCGGATTCGCTGGCTTCTGCATCTCACGGCGCGGGCCGACTTATGTCCCGAACGAAAGCATTTACTTCGACAACCTGGAGCGAAATGAATAAAGTCCTGGAAGATTCTGGTATTCAACTCATTGGCGGAGATCTGGATGAGTCGCCGATGGTTTATAAAAACATTGAAGATGTGATTTCCGCACAAACGGACCTGGTTTCGGTTCTTGCGCGGTTTTCGCCCAAAATAGTGAGAATGGCCGATCCAAACCGAAAAGAAGGAAGAGAAGATTAATGCTTTTTCTCAAAACACTTCGCCTAGATTTACAAATAGTCCACGCGAACCTTTCATCCCAAAACCGTAATCAATGGCGATATTGGCCCTGGATTTTTTATTGACCTTTATCCTCAATCCTACTCCGCCAGCCGGTGCAATTTTGGTGAAATTATTTGAAGGCCAATTTGATACACTTTGCGCATTTCCGAAAACGACGGCTCCCAGCAGGCCATTTCGGGTGAGTGACATTCGGTATTCTGTTTCAAAGTAGAGCAATTTCGGACTACGAAACCGACCCTGAATATAGCCTCGCCCCATACTCGTCGACGGATCCCAGCCGGTACTGGGAAGGTCGAGATACGGCGACTTGCCGCTTACGATCAGCCAGTTGTAATTCCAGAATGCCAGTGTATTCCGACTTCCCTGAGGTAGGTTGAAGTATTTGCGGATATCCACAACGATCGAGTTCCAGTTGCTTGTGCTATTCATTTTTTTTAAACTCGATCGGTATTGCACGCTGGTGTAGAATCCTTTTTCAGGATTAATGGAATTGGTGCGGCTGTCGTAGACCAGTGTAGCAACCGGCCCGGCAGATATTGATTTTGGTGTCAGTCCGTATTTAAGAACGTCGTCATTCCGATCTTCCTGACGAATATTCCACCGGTAATCGTAGAAAAACCCGATTCCGGCGTAAAATGAATTGGTGACTTTCTTCAGTACCGTCTGATGCAGCCGGATGTGCGAATAGTCTATTTTAGAAGCGTCGCCGAGTTCGCTGTTTGGTCCAAGCCCGTACGTATCCTGAGGATATTTGAAATACCGCCAGTCTGTAAGGATATTAAAATCATTGTTCCGCGTCCAGATGCTGGCTTGCAGCGGAACGGTGATTTGTTTGTACTCGGTGTAAATGAAGTTGGCGGTAATGCTCGATATTCTCGTTTTATGCGGATTACTCGAATAAAATGCGGAATTCACATTCATCGAACCAATAAAACCGGAGGTTAATGTGTAGCCGAAAGCAGGAACAATGGAAAACAGCACTTTCCCCGTTTTCAGAACTGTATCCACTTTGACAGAGTCCTGACGGTGCTTTTTTCGAAGGTTTTTAAGCACATCAATAATATCCTTCTGCAAAACGATCTTCTCAATCGAGTCTGCTTTTGCGACGGGTTGGCTGTCCGATATTTGCATAGGCCGGCTATGGGATTCCACACCTGTGAACGTCAGGTACAAAAACAGCGCCAATATGCGTATATAATTTCGTTTCAATTCGCGTCCGGGGGTAACTTTGGTAATATCCAAATGCTATACCAAAATGATACCGGGAACAAAAAAGCCACCAGGTTCAATGTGAACCTGGTGGCTTTTAAACGTCAGACACTATTTATTAAGCCAAAGCAGCTTTCAAATTTTCGTCAATTGCATCAAGGAACTCTTCTGTGTAAAGGTAATGCTCGCCATGCTTGACGTCATTCCCGTGAATATTCACAGCCAGATCTTTTGTCATTTTACCACTTTCAACTGTTTCAATACACACTTTTTCAAGTGCAAGGCTGAAGTCGATCAGAGGCTGGTTGCCGTCCAGTTTACCACGGAATGCAAGACCACGTGTCCACGCAAAAATGGAAGCGATCGGGTTCGTTGATGTCGGCTTTCCTTTCTGGTGCTCGCGGTAATGGCGTGTAACCGTTCCGTGCGCCGCTTCCGCTTCCATGGTTTTGCCATCAGGCGTAACCAATACAGAAGTCATAAGTCCCAGCGAACCAAATCCTTGTGCAACGGTATCAGACTGAACGTCACCGTCATAGTTTTTACAAGCCCAAACAAAGTTACCTTCCCATTTAAGAGCAGAAGCAACCATGTCGTCGATCAAACGGTGCTCGTAATGTACTTTGCCAGCATATTCCTGCTCGTACACTTCCTGGAAAATATCCTTGAAACGTCCGTCGTATTTTTTCAGGATCGTATTTTTTGTCGAAAGATATAATGGCCAGCCTTTATCCATGGCAACATTGAAACACGCCCGAGCAAATCCGTAGATCGACTCGTCGATGTTGTACATTCCCATTGCAACACCAGCACCTTTGAACTCATACACTTCGTGCTCGATCACTTGTCCATCTTCGCCTTCAAACTTGATGGTCAGTTTTCCTTTTCCAGGAACTACAAAATCGGTTGCTTTATACTGATCACCAAATGCGTGACGACCAACAATGATAGGTGCAGTCCAGTTTGTAACCAGACGCGGCACATTGCTCATAACGATCGGCTCGCGGAAAACGGTACCATCCAGGATATTCCGGATCGTTCCGTTTGGCGATTTCCACATTTGTTTCAGATTAAATTCTTTAACGCGGTCTTCGTCAGGAGTGATCGTAGCGCATTTGATCCCAACGCCGTATTCTTTAATCGCATTTGCCGCATCGATCGTAACCTGGTCATTGGTTTCGTCGCGATACTCAACGCCGAGGTCATAGTACTTAATATCAACATCCAGATACGGTAAAATGAGTTTTTCTTTGATAAACTTCCAGATAATCCGGGTCATTTCATCGCCATCCAGTTCTACAACGGGATTGTCAACTTTAATTTTGCTCATGTCCTAAATTCTATACTAGTTAAAGATTTGAAACCGATCGTGAAAGTACAAACAATCGGCTAAAAGCTGAAAAATAGGCGACTAAATTGGTTTTAAACTTTCCTATTGCGCTTTTATGGCCTGCATTTACAGCATTTAATCCGCACATCGCATTACTGCCTGGCACAGGTTTTTAACTGTAATATGAAAATGTTAAGAATTTTTATAACTGTTTTAAACTTAATGGTTAATGAAATCGCTACACGCATGCGCCGCACTACTTACATTAATTGCCGTATCCATCACATCCTGTCGAACTGTATATGCGCCAAATGCGGTTAATGCCCCGCTTTTGCAGGAAAAGGGAGAGTTTAAAGCAACCGTTGCAACAAATAATATTCAGCTCGCCGGCGCCGTCACCGAACATGTAGGAGTAATGGTGAATGGATACCTTAATGCCTATACAAGTGACGACAAAAGCTTCAAAAACAATGGAAAAGGTGGGGAAATCGGGATCGGCTACTTCGGCCATACCGACCAGCGTCTTTCCTATGAAGCGTATGCCGGCGCTGGGTTTTATAACGTAAGCATAAAGGAATCCAACAATACGAAACGATTTGATTCAGACGCAATGAAGTATTTTGTACAACCGTCTATCGGCTGGGTTAATCCATATTTTGAAGTTGCATTGACGCCCCGGCTTTCGATGATTAAGTATAAAATGCCCGATATTGCCGGATATTCAAGTGAGGAAAGTGCTGCCAATTATTTCAATATCATCGACCAGAAAATGTATGCGTTTTTTGAACCTGCACTCACTCTTCGCGGTGGCTATAAGTTTGTAAAACTGCAATTACAATACGGCCATTCGTTTAAACTTTCGAAAAACAACATCAATAACGATTCAGATATTGGCAGCATTGGGTTAATTTTTGATATTGCTTCCTGGTACAAAAACTAGCGAATGATCAACAAAGCCATTCTCAGACAGCAATTTCTACAAAGGCGAATTTCATTGTTCGAAGAAGAAAGCCAGAAAAAAAACGACGCCATTTATCGTCTGACAAAAAATGTTTTCAAGGTTTATTCAAAAAAAACCGTACATGTATTTCTCCCGCAGCCTGAAAAAAATGAGGTGGATACCTGGAAGCTGGTCAGATGGTTTTGGGCGAATTTGCCTAAATCACAGATCGTCGCACCTTATGTCATTCCCGGAACATTTGAAATGGAGCATTATGAGCTGAATAAAAACACACCACTTATTCTCAACCGTTGGAAAATCCCTGAGCCCGACCCTGTTAAGTCGAAAAAGATCCATGAAGATCAGATTGATGCTGTGCTGGTCCCACTTTTGATTTTTGATAAAAAAGGATATCGCGTCGGCTACGGAGGCGGATATTATGATCGTTTTCTGAAAAAGTGCCGCCCGGATACGGTCAAAATAGGTGTATCATTTTTTGAGCCTGTGGATGAAATCGGGGACCTTGATGCGCACGATGTACCGTTAAATATGTGTATTACACCGGAATATGTGTACCGATTCTAAATTTCCTTGTAAATTTGCGGCACTTTTCGCCTTTTCTGACGAAGTGTAAAATCAATTTTATCCATTTAATCTCAATGCAAGAATGAAAATCGCAGTAGTAGGCGCTACCGGTTTGGTGGGCGGCGAAATCCTCAAAGTGCTCGAAGAGCGTAATTTCCCGGTGACGGAATTGTTAGCCGTTGCATCAGAAAGATCTGTTGGTAAGGAAGTTACATTCAAGGGTAAACAGATAAAGGTGATCGGATTTGAGGACGCGATTGCTGCCAAACCTGAAATAGCGATATTTTCGGCCGGCGGCGGTACATCTCTTGCACTTGCACCGAAATTTGCGGAGGCCGGTATTACCGTAATTGACAACTCATCAGCTTGGAGAATGGACCCTACGAAGAAACTCGTAGTACCAGAAATCAATGCCGGCGAATTGACCAAAGAAGATAAGATCATTGCAAATCCAAACTGCTCCACCATTCAAATGGTGGTGGTTCTTAATCCTTTGCACAAAAAATATAAAGTCAAACGCGTTGTTGTCTCAACTTACCAGTCGGTAACCGGCACAGGAAAAGCGGCAGTTGACCAACTTTTCTCAGAACGTTCGGGCGACCACAGCAAAAGTAAAGTATACCCACATCAGATCGACCTGAATGTGCTGCCTCATATCGATGTATTCCTGGATAACGGTTACACCAAGGAGGAAATGAAAATGACGAATGAAACGAAGAAAATCATGGGCGACGACAGCATTGCTGTTACCGCCACTACCGTTCGCATTCCAACCATTGGCGGTCACTCTGAGGCAGTTAACATCGAATTTGAAAATGAATTTGACCTGGACGAAGTTCGCCAGATCCTCAGCGAGGCGGAAGGTGTAATCTTGCAGGATGATCCTAAAAACGCATTGTACCCAATGCCTTTAACGGCTCACGGAAAAGACGAAACTTTTGTAGGCCGCATCCGTCGCGACGAATCACAACCTAAGACATTGAATTTGTGGATCGTAGCTGATAACCTAAGAAAAGGTGCAGCGACCAATACCGTTCAGATCGCCGAGTTTTTAGCAAAACACGATTTGGTTGGTGTTGCGCAGGAAGTGTAGGAATTGAAAAAAAATATATTAGATGAAAGAGCTGCCTAAAAGTGGCTCTTTTTTCTTTTTCCCTCTTCTCCTTTCTTCCCCTAAATCCCCTGAAGGGAACTTTTCTTTACTCCATATTATGCCCTTTTAGGGGTTTAGGGGTTTAAGGCTTTGGGATCACCTATCCACCTCCCCCATTACCACATCAATCGATCCGATAACGGCTACCAGATCAGCTAGTAATGCGCCTTTTGTAATTTCGCCGATCACCGAAAGGTTATGGAAACAACATGAGCGGGCTTTGCATCGTACCGGAATGTCCGAACGGCCGTCGGTTCTGAAATAAAAGCCAAGTTCACCTTTCGGGCTTTCGCCTCTGACGTAAAAATCCATGGCTTTCGGACGTATCTTTTTAGGAACTAATGCCTGAGGATTAAAGTCTCTTGTTCTTTTGTAGTCACCTGTAAGTTGTGCAATGCTCTGTTCGATCAGCTTTACCGATTCCTGACATTCCACCACCCGCACCCAGGTCCGGTCCCAGCAATCGCCGGTGGTGCCCATCTTCCCTTCTCCGATCGGTATCTCAAAATCAAGTTCCGGATAAACAGAATAGCCATCCACCTTTCGGAGGTCATACCTCAATCCCGAGCCCCGTAACATGGGGCCCGTGCAGCCGTAGTTAACCGCCACAGGCAATGGGAGCACTCCGACGTTAGCCGTACGCTGAATGAAAATCTTATTATCGATTACAAGCTGTTGTAATTCAACAAGTTTCGGTTTTAAATATTTAATAAACTCTAAACACCTTTCTTCAAAACCAACCGGTAAATCATAGAAAAGCCCGCCGATCCAGATGTAATTGTAAAGCATTCTGGCCCCGCAGGTCCATTCGAGCAAACGCAGGATCTGTTCCCGGTCGCGCATCATCCAAAGAAACGGCGTATATGCTCCAATATCCATGGCATAGGTACCCAGCGCTACGAAATGCGAAGCCAGTCGGTTCAGTTCGGCGACTACTACCCGGATGTACTCAATGCGTTTCGGAATATCATTTTCGATGCCTAGCATTCTCTCCACGCCCATTACATATGCGTGTTCGGAATTCATCGCCGCAACATAGTCCAGCCGGTCTACGTAAGGAATGATCTGGTTGTATGGAAGGGATTCGGCGTGTTTTTCAAAACAGCGGTGTAAGTATCCGAGATGTGGGACGACGTCTACCACCACTTCACCGTCTGTCACTACCTCCAATCTCAAAACCCCGTGAGTAGAAGGGTGTTGCGGCCCCATATTCAACACCATCTCTTCGGTACGAAGATTTTCGGAGTTGTATTTTGTAGGCACGGAAACCGTCAGATATTCCGGTTTATACTCGTATTGGATCGTGTTGCTCATAACTAAAATCTCACCAGTTTCTGATCGTGAACTTCCACCCGCAATGGCCCGATCGGCCGGCTTTCATTATGCAGCCGATCCACTGCAGTTACATAGTAAACATATCGCGAACCGGATTCAGCAGTCTGATCGATAAATTTTTCACCTTCGTGGCACATTCCCAAAATCCGGCGCGGGTCATGAGCGGTCGCCTTTTCTTCTGCCGAGAACCGGTAGATCACATAGTACCAGGCTCTGTCGCCGTCGGACGCTTCATCCGGCCTATCCCAGGTTAGTTCCAAACCTTTCGAAAGTAAGGTTGCTTTCAGGCTTTTCGGTGCCAGCGGCGGAGTGCGGTCTTTCCAGGGCATCGTCGGGACTAATGCAGGGTAGCGGAAAAAATCCCGGCGAAGAGAATCAACAAATCCCAAACTATTTCCTCGCAGCGACCGGGAGCTGAAAAAGATAGCCCCGTCCGTTTCGCTATCCCGCAGATAACGGATCTGATTCGGTACTTCCACGGGGTTGGACCAATGCGTATCTCTGTCTTTATACCCGACACGATAGGCCCCTATCCCTATATATAAATGCCTTTCGAACGAATTTTCGGTCCACCAGTCAACCAGGTTTCTATACGGTACGCGATTGAATCCGGAAGAAAAATACACTTGCGGCGCAATGTAATCCACCCAGCCTTCTTTCACCCATTTTCTGCTATCCGCAAAAAGATCGTCGTAAGATGCCAATGCGCCAAAGGTTTTTGATCCCTCGGCTTCGCGGTCCTTATTTCTCCAAACCCCGAAAGGACTGATACCGAATTTAAGTTTTGGCTTTACTGCAGCTAATGCATCATGGATCTGTTTCACCAGAAGATCGACATTATGCCGACGCCAATCCGCTTTGTTGGTATGACCGTCCGCATATTTCCGGAATGTAGCCTCATCCTGGATCACCTGTCCGGGAGAAGCGTATGGATAGAAATAATCATCAAAATGGATTCCGTCGACATCGTAATTTCTGGCGACGTTCACGGTCATGTCGGTGATAAACTGGCGCACTTCCGGGAGACCAAAGTCGAACAATTTATATCCGTCATAAGTCAAAATCCATTCCGGATGTATTTTGCTGATGTTTTCTGAAGAAACGCTGGTAGAAGATTTGTGGACTAACCGATTGAGATTAAGCCAGGCATGAAATTCCAGTCCGCGGCGGTGCGCCTCAACGATCATGAAATCCAGCGGGTCCCACATGGGCTCCGGCCGCCTGCCTTGTCGGCCAGTTAGCCATTCCGACCACGGTTCCGGGCTTTTGGCATAAAATGCATCCCCGGCTGCCCGCACCTGCACGAATACCGCATTCATGCCTACTTTTTTGTGAAAATCGAGAAGATTGGAAAACTCTTGCTGCTGTTCTTCTGGCAAGAGATTTTTACTGCTTGGCCAGTCGATGTTATCAACAGTGGCTATCCAAACTGCTCTGAACTCTCTTTTGGGGGGCAAAATCTCGTCAGTCTCGGCAGATTGGGCAATGCAGCTTTCCATTAAAAACATCACTATCGCAAAGGAAAGCGCAACAATTTTAATTTTTTTCACTATATAACCAATGCAAAATGTTAATCCAGTCAAAGTAACGTAATTTGAAACAAAGTTAGCCGAGAAGCGCCTTAAATTCATTCGATCATGGGCTCCCCGTGCTTGAAACGGCTTATACACCTTGTTTACCACTTTCTTGACTTTTTTATATTTTGTGGTAAAAAAGGCTCTGATTTAGAAATATCGGACACTAGAAACAAAAGGTTTATTATTGTAATTGTGAATAATTTTTCTGCATATTTATTGTGTAATTACAAGGATTTTTGTGACTTAAAGTAAACAGGAAATGTTGTGAATGCAGCCAGTAACGTTTAAACATACATCCCATATTGGAACCTTTTGTTAAAACCACTAAGAAAAACGTCCTGTTTGAAATTGCATGGGAGGTTTGTAATCAAGTTGGAGGAATATACACAGTTATAAGAACCAAAGTCCCTGCTATGGTAGAAAAGTGGGACGAAAACTACTTTCTGCTGGGGCCTTATTTCGAGAAAAAAGCATCATCGGAATTTGAAGAAATAACAGATCTGGAAGACTCTCCCGCAGGCAGGGTAGTGAGGAGAATGCGTGACATGGGCTACATTGTGCACTATGGCTACTGGCTGGTTACCGGCAAGCCGCGCGTAATCCTTTTCGACCTTGATAGCATCTCAAAGGAATTGGACCAGATCAAATTCAACCTGTGGGAACGCAGCAGGATCCCGACCATTAATGCAGAGCCACTGGTAAACCAGACACTTTGCTTTGGCGAAATGACCCGGATATTTTTAAAAGAATATGCCGAGGAAAATGCTAAACGTGAGGACATTACGGCTCAATTTCATGAGTGGATGGCCAGTAGCGGATTACCAGACCTGAAACGCGACAATGTGAAAGTCGCTATGACCTTCACTACCCACGCGACCATGCTGGGACGTTATCTGGCGCAGAATGTCACTGGATTTTACAATAAGCTCCCGTTTTTCGACTGGGAGCAGGAAGCCAAAAATTATGGGATATTAACCCAATGTTCCATCGAGAGACAATCCGCATTGAGCGCGCATGTGCTTACCACGGTGAGTGATGTTACGGCGCGTGAATGCGAAGTCTTCCTCGGCAGAATGCCTGATCTGGTAACACCAAACGGACTGAACGTCGTCCGTTTCCAGGCAGTACACGAATTTCAAAACCTGCATTTAAAACATAAGGAACGGATCCACGAGTTTGTTCTGGGGCATTTCTTCCCGAGCTATTCGTTTGATCTGGATAAAACACTTTACTTCTTCACTTCCGGACGTTATGAATATAGTAACAAAGGTTACGACCTCACGCTGGAAGCTTTGGCACGTCTGAACTGGAAAATGGTGCAGGCGAATATGGATATGACCGTCGTGATGTTCATTGTGACCAAACAACCTTACTATTCCGTCAACCCCGACGTGCTGCAGTCGCGGGCGGTTTTGAATGAGTTGCAGGAAACGTGTACGGCGATTGAGAAAGAGGTTGGGGAAAAACTTTTCCTGGCTACGGCGTCCGGCGCTGATCACAAAATGCCCGATCTCAATAATTTCGTCGATGAATATTGGCGGCTGCGGCTGCGGAGAACCATTCAAAGCTGGAAAACGGATAAACTTCCTGCATTCGTTACGCACGATCTGAAAGAAGAAGATGGTATTACCGAATTCTGTAAACGGGCCAATCTGGTCAACAATGAGCGTGACCGCGTTAAAATCGTTTACCATCCGGATTTCATTTCTTCGACCAATCCATTATTCGGGCTCGATTATGGCCAGTTTGTCCGCGGCTGCCATTTGGGTGTCTTTCCTAGCTATTATGAGCCCTGGGGTTACACGCCGCTCGAATGCGTGGTTCGCGGGGTCCCGACTGTGACGAGCGACTTGTCGGGTTTTGGGGATTACATCATGCAAATCATGCGGGATTATGAAAACAGGGGCATTTATGTCATCAATAGAAAGTCACAAACATTCACGCAGGCGGCAGACCAGCTTGCTGACATTCTTTTCAAATTTGTGAGAATGCAGCGCCGCGACCGCATTATGCAACGAAACCGTGTTGAAAATATCTCGGACGTTTTCGACTGGACCAATCTGCGGTCGTATTACGATACCGCGCATGATCTGGCGACGAAACGGAAGAAGCCGTAAAAACGAAAAGACCCGCAAAAATGGCGGGTCTTTTCGTTTTATATTCATACCCTTACAAAGCCGCATTCAGATAATTTTTTACAGTAGCAATACTGCATACCTGAATATTTTCCCGTAGAAGGTAATCTTCGGCCGAAGGCGTAACAACAAGTAGTAACGGATTTCCTAAATCCTGCTGTGCAAGTGTATTTCCGCGACTAAGGCTCGGACTATTTGTATATTTTATTTCAATCGCAATTTTCACACTTGTTCCTTTAACCAAAATCAGATCAAGTTCGGCTCCATCGTGCGTCCGGTAAAAGAAAGGTTGCACATTAAACGGTAATGCCGCAATGATTTGCTGAATAACATATCCCTCCCAGGAATTACCGATGATAATATTCCCAGCCAGATCTTCTGAACTTGTTATTCCTGCCAAAGAATGCAACATGCCGGAATCACGGATATAAATCTTTGGTGTTTTAACGAGACGCTTATTCACATTTATATGCCAAGGTAACAAGCGCCGGATCAAGAATGCATTTTCCAGATAATCCAGGTACGTTTGAATCGTCGGCACAGTCATTTTTAATGAATTTGCCAATTGCGAGATATTCAGCAAGCCTCCATGCACACTTACAAGCATGTTTAACAACAATCTTACATTACTCGGATTTCCAGGCAGCCCCAGCAATGGCAGATCTCTTTCGATGTAAGTATTAACAAAATCACTCATTTTTCTGAATGAAGATCTGTCAGAAACCGCCAGCAACATAGCAGGATAACCGCCTCGTAACCAATGTACTGAATAGGCAACTTCATTGTGAACCTCATCAAATTGCAGAGGATGAAGTTCAAGATAGGAAATGCGCCCTGCCAAAGTTTCTGAACTGTTCTTTAGCATATCGGGCGAAGCTGAGCCCAGCAGAAGAAATCTACCTGGCTCTCGCTGACGATCTATCAACGAGCGCATTAACGGAAACAGTGATGGCATACGTTGAATTTCATCCAGGATAATCATGCTTTCACGCCTTTCGTCCAGATAGAGTTCGGCATCTCTCAAGCGTGCGAGATCCGCATTTGATTCCAGATCCAGGTAAATGGATGGCTTTTCAAATCGTTGTTGCAGATTTTTCACTAATGTAGTTTTGCCAACTTGTCTTGGACCAACCAACGCGACCGCAGGATTATCCGAAATCTGCTCAAAAAGCTCATTTTCAATGATTCGATCAAACATATTTGAAAAATTAATCCCGTAAATTTAAAATTAAATTTTAAAATATCGGTATTAATTTTGGGATTTAAAGCATAAATCAGGAAGCAAACCTCTCCTAATGAGAGATTCTTAGTACCTTTTACCACATTTAAAAAGGCTTTAAAGAAACCAAATGAATTACATTGAAGTTGAAATCCACGTCGAGGCCGATTTTTCGGAAATCATCGTGGCAGAGTTGGGTGAGGCTGGATATGAGTCTTTTGTTGAGACAGAAGATGGGTTGCTGGCCTACATTCAGGAAGAGGGTTTTGACCAAAAAATATTAGATGAACTGACTGCCAAATACCAGGATTTAACGACAATAGCGACCTCCTGGAAATCGTTAGAAAGGAGAAATTGGAACGAGGAGTGGGAAAAAAGCTACGAACCGATTGTAGTCGGTACTAAAATCCGGGTTAGAGCAACCTTTCATGAACCGGACCCTTCTTTTACATATGATTTACTGATTCAACCCAAAATGTCATTTGGTACCGGCCACCACGAAACCACCTGGCTGGTGATGAATGAGCAATTGAACCTACCTCACGACGGCTTTTCTGTTATGGATGTGGGATGTGGAACGGGCATTCTGTCCATTTTAGCCGCCAAACTTGGTGCAACGAGTTTGCTTGGGTTTGATATCGATGAATGGGCAGTCGAGAATACCGTGGAGAATTTTGAAATGAATGAATTGTCTGCGGAAACCGAGGTTTTTCAGGGTACCATTGACAAAGTTGAGGGTGGAAAAATGTTCGGAGGGATTTTGGCGAATATCAACCGGAATATCCTTCTCGCAGAAATACCGAAATATCTTCAGCATTTGAAACCAGGCGGCTGGCTTGTGACAAGTGGCTTTTACGAGGTGGATCAGGCTGATATAGAGCAATGTGCATTTAATAATGGTTTGAAGAAATTAAGATCAAATACACGAAATCAATGGGCTTGCGTTGTATTTGAAAAGATTTGAATCCGGCAACAAGCGCGAAGGTCAAAAGAAGCTAATAGCTGATCGCTAAAAGCCAATAGCTAATTACCACATGAAACTAATTCGTTTTACTATACTCCTGTTCATTTTAGGTTTTATTGGAAGAACTGCGTCTGCGCAAAGCGTGAAATTATCGGACGAGCCGACGCAGTTTATGACCCAGTTCCGGAAACTGATGGACGGCAGCCGCAATCCGCAATACATCCGGTCCGCGGCGCAACTCGACAGTATCTGGATGTCCTCGTTCAATACGGGACAACAAATGAAGTTTACGGCTATGGTAAAAACGCAGGTTGCCAAAGGTCAGAAAGCGGGGCCGCTGCTTTTTCTTTTGACAAAAAATGCAACCTTTCTCGCCAAACAATCCCCCGAAAATCTGGATGGCTTTCTGAATGTTGCCTCAGTAGCAGGTGAAAAATCGGATGCAAAATCATTCATAAAAGTGCTCGAGACCGTCCGGACTTTGAGCGAAACCAATAAACTTTACTCCTCCAACTACAATTCACTTTATCTCCTTGGCGGGACTTACAAATATCGTTTCGATACGACTAATGCGGCAAAAGCGAACATCGAAGCAACTGCGGCAGCTATAAACGACAGCTGGGACACGCCGGTTGATTCGAATTTTGTAATTGCTCCGAAATCCAATCCATTACCGGCTATCACCGGCGCAATCCTCGATTTGCAAAATGCGACTTTCGCGATGGTTACCGCCGGAGACTCCGTCGTTTTTGGGCCAGCGAATGGTAGTGTTTCTTTGCAAAACGGTGTTTTTGTAGGTAAAAACGGGAAATTCAACTGGCAGGCTGCGGGGGATTCGACGATTTATGCGGATCTGGATAGTTACTCTTTTAATATCAGTCAGCCAAAGTTGCTGGCGGAGAATGTGACACTGCATCACGATCAAAAACTTGCGGCGCCCATTAAAGGAACATTGGAGTATCGGGGCGTAAAGAAAATCAAAGGCCAGCCCACAGCGTATCCTCGTTTTGTTTCAAATGGCATTGACGCCCGATTGAAAGAAGACCGTAAAAACATCGATTATAAAGGTGGTTTCGCATTGATCGGTACTGAAATGTACAGTTCGTCGCTTAGCGATCTGCCGTCGACTGTGAAGGTGAAATACAAGGATAAGCTTGCATTTACGGCTTTGAGCAAGAAATTCATTCTCAAAGATTCCGTCATTTCTTCGTCTTTTGCGCAGTATTCCATGCCTCTGGGTACTGACTCTTTGTATCATCAGGGAGTTACATTTAAATACAATGACGATGAAGGTTTGGTAAAACTGGGACGGGCAGAAAAAACGGATTATGCGCCGCTGCCCTATCAGGACAGTTATCACAAAATGAATATCTGGTCCCAGGCTATGCGCTGGCGTTTCCCGACCGAGAAAGTCGAGTTTCTGCGCATTGACGGAAAAACAGTAGTGCCGGTACGGCTTGAATCTCAGGATTTTTTCAAAAAAGAAAGGTTCAGGGAAATTGCCAAGGAATACGGTTCCCAGCCATTGAATATGGCGGCCAATTACGTTCAGACTACCAAAAAATCAGCGTTTCTGGCCGAGGAACTTGCCAAACATTTTAAACAAAATCCAACCATTCTGCGCAATGCATTGCAGCGTCTGGCACTGGAAGGTTATTTCATTTACAACAAATCCACAGACGAATTCGCATTAAGCAAAAAAGGCGTTTTGTATGTACTGGCTAATCTGGATAAAGCGGATTATGACAACTTTCAGGTTTCGTCTCAATACACTGCAAATGAAGAAGTTGCAAATGCGACCATTTACCTGCCTGACACGATGCTCACCGTTTTGGGCGTTTCGCGTTTCATTGTCAGCGACTCACTGAAGATCTACGCGATCCCGTCCGATAAAAAATTGATCATCGGCAAAAACAGGAATTTCACTTTGAATGGCCAAATGGTGGCGTCTAACTACCAGTTCCGTGGTCAAAACATCAAATTTGACTATAATCAGTTCTTTGTCAACGTTGCTCCATCCGATTCGATCACATTTACCCCCAGAGAAAAATTTGCAAAAGGACAGAAAGGAGAAGTCGGCGGGCACGTGAAATATGACAAAGGCGGTACCTTCTATTTAAGCGATCCTAAAAACAAGTCCGGGCTCCAAAAAGGTATTAAGAAGTCGCCGCGTTTGGTGGTGGAAAGTGGTATGACGGTGTATTTCGACCAGCCCGAACGCGGTACCGTTATTTATCCAAAAGAGGTGTTTTTCAAAATACCGAAGATCGATATGGGCGGGCTTGATGAACGTGACGTGATTTTTGAAGGTGCATTTAATTCGAATGGCATTATTCCACCTATCAACACGATCCTGAAAAGTATGCCGGATAACTCGCTCGGTTTTGAATACAAGCCGCCGGTTACGGATATGAAGATCTATGATGGCAAAGCATTGGCACGGTTCACGGATACGCTCACCATGGATAACAGTGGTTTGCATTCAAAGGCCGTTTTGAAATACTTATCTGCCTCAATGACCGCTAAAAACGTGCTGCTCACCTCCGATTCCCTGATGGCGTCTGGCGAAGTGGCGAGCATTAAGGAAGCAACCATCGGTAAAGGTTATTTCCCGGCTGTTGACTTAAAAGATTATGCATTGAAATGGTATCCAAATGCGGATAGTATGTTCATTAACACTACTGGAAAGTCATTTTCTTTTTATAAAGGAACTACGAACCTGGAAGGAAGCTTGCTGTTGCGCTCGTCTGGACTATACGGAAGTGGTAAGTTGAAAAGAACGGATTCCGAGCTTTCCTCGCCGGATATTAAGTTTAATAAGGATGGTTTCCTCGCAAACCGGTCGCAGTTCGCGATCAATAGCGGTGACGCAAAATCGACAAAAAAGCTGCTCACAGGTAATAATGTCAATATCGATTTTAATTTCAAAACGGGTATCGCCAATTTCCTGACGGACGAAACAGGCTTTGGAAACGATTCTTCGGGCATGCAAATCCCGACTGCTTCTTACCAGACTTTAATCGGCAGTGCGAAGTGGGATATGACCAAAAAGACGATCTTAATGAAAGGAATCGGCGAAACGTCGTCTTATACTTCCACCGACCCAAGCCAGGAGGGGCTTACATTCAATGGCGCTGAGGCACTTTATGACATTGAAAAAGTTTCACTGAATATCAAAGGCGTTCCATTTATTCAAACCGCCGATGTTAAGATCATCCCCGATAAAGGTTATGTCAGCGTGGATAGTAAAGGAAAGATTGCTCCATTAAAGAAAGCCCGCATTGAAATTGATACGTTAAATGTCTCCCACAGATTGCGTGATGCAGACATTCGGATTGATTCGCGTAATCATTTTGAAGGCTCGGCTACTTACCAATATATCACGGCCCGCAAAGACACATTCAACATCAAGATGCAGAATTTTGAGTTGCGGGAAATGGGTGTGGCGGATACCGGTAAAAGATCCAGAAACAATACTAATCAGGCAAATGCTGCTGTGAAGTATTACACGACGGCGCGTGCAGATGTGAAAGAAGCTGAAAACCTGATCCTTTCTCCACGCATTCAATTCAAAGGAGGCATTAACCTTATTGCTTACGAACCTTCTTTACAACTGGATGGATTTGTAAAACCGGTGATTAAATTCAGGAAAGATTTTCAAAGTTCTTGGATCGTTTACAAGGAATCTCCGGGCGAAACCGTCGCCATTAAGATCAATAAAGACCTTAAAAATGAGCACGAAATCCCGCTTTCGGTGGGCTTGCATTACAACGAGGCGAGAGGCATGTACATGAGTTTCCTTTCGCCAAAAGAGTCGGATGGGGACGAAGATATCTACCTCGCGCAAGGTGCATTGAACTATGATGAGGACGCAAAGGCATTCAAGGTGAACCCGCCGCCCGGGGCAGACGGATTGATCGACGAAGCTAATGCATTGCGTTTTGATGATAAAACCGGACTTGCCAGCTTTTCGGGTGCATTTAAAATGATTGGCGCTGACTGGCTTCAGAGTGTGGGAAGTGCGGAGGTGCAGGTGGATAGCTCCAAATTCAGCTTTAACACTATGCTTTTGATGAAGCTGCCCGCATTGGAACCGATTTCTCAACCATTGGTAGCAAAAATTGTTGAAACCAATCTGGAAGAACAAAACAGTACGGCGGCGGACGATGATTTTGAACAACTGAATAACAAATTGTCTGCATTGATCGGCTCGAAAGCAACCGATGCCTATGCGAAACTGACCGCTGCGGGTTACAAACCGTTGTTTGAAGCATCACCGGCGTTAGATGTTCCTATGGTTTTGTCGAATGTAAATCTGCACTGGTCGGCTGCGCATCAGGCATATTATTCGCAGGGGCCGATCGGCGTGGCGCATTTCGGACGGAATAACGTGAATGCGCAAATGGAAGGTGTGCTGGAAATTCGGCGGGGAGTTGAGGGGGACGAATTCAGTTTGTACTTACAGGCTTCCCCGGATATCTGGTACTATTTTGACTTGAAACAAGGTGAGCTCGGCGTAGTTTCGTCGCAAGTCGATTTCAATGATCAGATTACTGCAAAATCCAAAAACGTGAAGTCGAAAGACATGTCGCTGGTTTCGATCGGGCCGGAGGAAAAAGATATGTTTGTGAACCGGTTTGACGATTTTTATCAACCCGCAATCAAAAAGGCGAAGCTCGTAAAAGCTACCACCAAGAAGAAAGCAGTAACGACTCCAGCAGCAGAAAAAAAGAAAAAAGTAGAGCCTACCGAAGGATTTTAATCTCATTTTAAGAAATGCAATACTTTATGCTACTTTTTGAAAAATAGCATACATAATCGTAGTTTTACAGTCCAATTTCTTGCAAAATCGCTTAACTGTCGTATTTTTGAACAAAACTTATTGTAATTTAAAATAATCATTGAATAGTACAAGATGAGTATTGTCTTAATAATAATTTCAGTTGTTGCTGCATATTTGTTGGGGTCGATCCCAAGTTCAGTCTGGTACGGAATAGGATACTTTGGGATTGATGTTCGCAAACAAGGAAGTGGAAATGCAGGTGCAACCAATACGTTCAGGGTTTTAGGAAAGCGTGCAGGAACGGTTGTAATGCTGATTGACGTGATGAAAGGCTGGACAGCGACCTGCCTTGCGTCGATGCTTTTTTATATGAATGAAATTGGCGAGACTGAGTTGCTTGTCTACAAAATACTCTTCGGGATCGTTGCTATCATCGGTCACATTTTCCCTGTTTTCGTAAACTTCAAAGGTGGCAAAGGAATCGCGACGCTACTTGGAATGGTTCTCGCAATCCACCCGGAACTTGCATCGGTTTGCATTACTATCTTTATCCTGACACTCGTTGCGTCTCAATACGTTTCGCTGAGTTCTATCCTGGCGACGTTAGCGTTTCCGGTTCTTTCCTGGCTTGGCCTGTTCGGGCATCCGGAGCCGCTGCTGATCGTTTTCGGGTTTACGATGTTCATTCTGGTTGTACTCACGCATCAGAAAAATATCGTGAGGCTACTCAATGGAAACGAAAGCCGCGTCAAGATTTTCGGCAGGTCAAAATCGCAACCCAGTCATTCGTAATCACGATTTTAAAAGAAATACCAACCCCTGAGGCCAGACCTTAGGGGTTATTTTTTTATCTTGGCTTTCCTTTCCACGTGATCGAACTAACATTAACAAATGAAAAAATACATTGAAACTAACCGCGACCGATTTTTGAATGAGCTTTTGGATTTGCTAAGAATTCCGTCGGTTAGTGCGGATTCCAAGTTCAAAGACGATATGAGAAAGGCAGCCGAATTTGTAAAGAATAGCATTTTGGATGCTGGCGCAGATAAGGCGGAGATTTACGAAACGGCGGGACATCCGGTAGTTTATGGTGAGAAAATGGTAGATCCGGCATTGCCGACTGTATTGATTTATGGACATTATGACGTTCAGCCGGCAGATCCGTATGAACTTTGGAACTCCCCCCCATTTGAACCCGTAATTAAAAACGAACGGATTTATGCGCGAGGTTCCTGTGATGATAAAGGCCAGTTTTATATGCATATCAAAGCGTTGGAAACGATGCTGGCTACCAATTCGCTCACTTGCAATGTGAAAATCATGATCGAAGGTGAGGAAGAGATAGGCTCGTCCAATCTTGGCGCTTTTGTAAGAGAATATAAGGAAATGCTGAAATGCGATACGATCCTGATTTCAGATACCAGCATTATCGCGAACGATGTTCCATCCATCGAAACCGGCCTTCGGGGATTGACATACGTGGAAGTGGAAGTAGTTGGTGCAAACCGTGACCTGCATTCGGGCGTTTACGGCGGCGGCGTAGCCAACCCGATCAATGTACTTTGTGAAATGATCGCCTCGCTGAAAGATGAAAACGGGCACATTACCATTCCCGGTTTTTATGATACCGTCGAGGATCTTACGACTGAGCAACGCGATGCATTAAACGCAGCTCCATTTGATCTCGAGGAATATAAAAAGGATTTGGATATCAATGATGTTTTGGGGGAAAAGGGTTATTCGACTATTGAGCGAACTTCCGTACGCCCGACGCTGGATGTAAATGGGATCTGGGGCGGATATATTGGTGAAGGTGCCAAAACGGTTTTGCCTTCCAAAGCGAATGCTAAGATTTCAATGCGATTAGTCCCGAACCAGAACGACGATGCGATTTGTGAGTTATTTACCAAACACTTCGAATCTATTGCGCCTGCATCTGTAAAAGTAAAAGTTATCCCGCATCACGGCGGCTTACCTTATGTTACTCCAACTGATTCGGTTGAGTACAAAGCGGCTGAAATGGCAATGGAAGAATCATTTGGCAAAAAACCGATTCCAACGCGTGGTGGCGGAAGTATCCCAATCGTCGCGCTGTTTGAGCAGGAATTGGGCCGGAAAAGTATTTTAATGGGTTTCGGGCTGGATATTGATGCATTGCATTCCCCGAATGAAAGTTACGGTTTGTTCAATTATTATAAAGGAATTGAAACGATACCGCTGTTTTTCAAGCATTATGCGGCGTTGAAGAAATAAGCGGCCGGAGGAGAGACTTGCCAAGTCTTAGTAGACTTGGTAAGTCTGGCGCGCCGCTACCGTTTCCGTCGCTGCTCCCGCTTCATTTTTTTCAGATTAGCGATTGCAGTTTTCGCTTCTCTATCCTGGCTCGATTTCTTATCCGCCTTATCATCGGCGGTTTTATAGTATTTCAAAGCCTCGTCATAATCTTTTCGGATCTCGGCAATTTTACCCAAACCAATGAGAGATGAAATATAATAGCCTGCATTGGTCGAGTTAGTCTGAGTAGAATACTCGATTGCTTTTTTATAAAAGCCACTCGCAGCCTCATAGTTACGGTGGTAATTCATATTGTAATACGCTAAAACATAAGCCGCATTTCGGCCACTAACGCCCTCGTAGCCAGGCATTCCCTGAGTAATTTTATCAATGATGTTCTGAGCGGCCGTTTCAGCCTCGGCCATTTTTCCGGTTACAAATGCAGTCCGGCAGAAATACCTTTCGAAATAAGGATTGTTTGGGAAGGTCTGCCACATGTATTTTGCCATTTCATAGGCTTTACTGTGCTCATTTTCCATGCTGTAAATCTGCAATAAAAAGTACCTCGCCTCCACCCTCGTGTAGAATGCATTATTTCCTACTTTTTCAAGCTGCTGCTCCCCGAGCTTCTTGTTGCCTTTTGGAAAAAGCGCCAAAATCGGTTTCAGGATCGGATATTCTTTCGGGACCCATTCAGCGTAGTAATTATAAAGTCCATCCCCAAAAAGCAGCTCAGGAGTCAGATCGCCATTTCCTTTACATTGCTCGAAATATTTCAGAGACTTTTTTCCCGCAAAAGCTGCTTTCGTCCAACTCTCGCGCTCCGCGTACAACCTTCCTTTAAATGCATATGCAGCCGCCAGGAAAAATGCCGGCTCAACTTTATTTTTCTCCTTATCGTAAAGTTCTTCTGCAAGATTAATGGTCGAATCCATCTGAGCCAGAAAAGCTTTGTCGTGCGACTCATTTTCCGTATTTGGTACAATCTTCCACCACTCTGCGAGGCCCATTAAGAAATGTGGCATCGGATGTTTCGGATAACGGTATTTGAGCCACCGGAACTCTGCATCTGCCTCTGCAAACTTGTAATTATAGAGCATATTAATCGCTTCGGTCGACTCAATCTGCACGCTCGGGTTGTTGAGGACCATATCATAATTCTTGTCCAGCTCGGCCGAAGAATACAGCTGAGCAGATACAGTATGCGCTGTTAAATAGCAGAATATGATGGTGTTAATGAGCCTTTTCATAGCTTGGGTAAATCTGTCCTTTAAACGCGGGATTTTTATTTTACGTTTGTCATCGACCCGGTTTTTGAAAAAAGAGTTAATATTGATCAGCTTAAGATGACACCGCCAATATGATTAACATTCTTGACAAAACATTTGTCCCTTTTATTTCCAAAGAAGAAATTGAAACCCGCATAACCGAGCTGGCCGCGTCGATCAGCAGAGATTACAAGGACAGTTGCCCGGTTTTCCTGGTGGTTTTGAATGGGGCATTTCTATTTGCAAGTGAGCTTGTCAAGAGAATCCCATTATCCTGCGAAATTACGTTTATTCGGGTTTCATCCTATTCCAAAACAGAATCTACCGGGGAAGTAAAAGAGATTATCGGAATAGATAAGAATCTGGCAAACCGGGACATTATCATCATTGAAGACATTGTAGATACTGGCCTCACAATGAGTCAATTAATATCGAAAGTTTGGGAAAAATCTCCAAAGTCGGTGGAAGTCGCTACATTACTGCACAAACCAGAATCGCTAAAAACACCGATCGAGTTACGTTATACCGGCTTTAAAATTGGTAACAAATTTGTGGTTGGTTATGGGCTTGATTATGATGAAATTGGCAGAAACCTGGACTCGATTTACGCTTTGGAATAAACTTACACGCCTCAAAATTCAACGACCAAACCTCTAAATATGCATATTCAATTTTTTGGGGCTGCAAGAGCCGTCACCGGAAGCAAGCATTTGATTACCACCGAAAAAGGCACTAAAATATTACTCGACTGCGGGCTTTTTCAAGGGATTCAAACAGATGAATTCAATAACACATTTGGTTTCAAACCTTCCGAAGTCGATTATCTGATCTTATCTCACGCCCATATCGACCATTCGGGGTTGATCCCCCGGCTGGTCAAAAAAGGTTTTAACGGACCGATTTATTGTACTTCCGCCACCGCTGATCTGTGCCGGGTTATGTTAATGGACAGCGCCCATATTCAGGAACAAGATGTTGAACGGATCAACCGGAGGCGTCAAAAGCAAGGTCGGCCTTTGCTGGAAGAATTATACAGCTCAGAAGATGCTGCGCAAGCATTGACGTTGTTCAAACCGGTAAAGTATGGCCAGACTTTCTATGTCGGAAAGGAAAACGAAGTGGCGGTGGTACTTACAGACGCAGCGCATTTACTCGGTAGCGCAGCCGTTCACTTAACAATACCAGACAAAGGGACATTTACGCAGCTCACATTCACCGGAGATATTGGCAGGCCGGAAGATCGTATTCTGAAAAAACCAGACGTTTTCCCCCAGGCCGACATTATTATTTGTGAGTCTACCTACGGCGACCGTCTGCACGAAAAAGAAGGCGATATGCACGCGCATCTCTTGAAAATTGTACAGGAAACGTGCGTTCAAAACCGCGGCAAACTCATCATTCCTGCGTTTGCAATTGACCGTACACAGGAATTGATTTACGCTCTCGACCAACTATATAGCTCGGGTAAACTGCCCCGCATCCCGGTTTACATTGACAGTCCGCTCGCGATCCGTGCTACCAAGATCATGAAGGATCATGAAGAATGCTTCAATCCGGAAATTCTCGCGTACATTGAAAAAGATGGCGACGCATTCGCATTTCCCTATCTCCATTACATCTCAGATGTGCAGGACTCCATTGCCTTGAATGAAAAGAAAGAACCTTGCATTATCATTTCGGCATCCGGAATGGCGGAGGCCGGGAGGATCAAGCATCATATTAAAAACAACATTGGAAATCCGACGGCGACAATTTTACTGGTCGGTTATGCTTCCGCAAATACATTAGCCGGAGTTTTAAAACGGGGCGACAAGCAGGTTAACATTTTTGGGGAACAATTTGAAGTCCGCTGCAATGTGACCTCGATGGAGTCATTTTCCGGTCATGGAGACTACAATGAAATGCTGGATTTTCTTTCGTGCCAGAATCCCGAACGTGTAAAAAAGGTTTTCCTGGTCCATGGTGAGTATGAAACGCAGGTTTCGTTTAAATTAAAACTGCAAAATGCTGGGTTTAAGAATATTGAAATTCCCGCTCTTTACGAAAATGTAGAAATTTGAACGGTCTGCTTTAAAACCTGCCAAGTCTTTACTACTTTCGCAAACCCAATTTCAAATGCCGAAGTGGTGAAACTGGTAGACACGCACGTTTCAGAGGCGTGTGGGGGTTGCCCCATGCGGGTTCGAGTCCCGCCTTCGGCACAAAACGCTGTTCCTGCTATCAGGAATGGCGTTTTTGATTTAGGCCAAATTAGTGCCAAATGCTTACCCTATTTGATAGACTGAATCATCCGCCGGATTTCGTCAGGCACTGAACCTGGATCTATTTGTTCTGCCAACTTCAAATATTTGGTCGCGCTATCCTTTTTCATTGCATACAAATAAGCCATCGTCAGTTTGGATATGGTACCACTGTTTTTTGGATCCAGTCTGAAGGAGTGCCTCAGGTAATAAATGCTGCTATCCAGATCTTTTTGGCTACGGGTATCCGCATAAATGTTGCCGTAGCTCTGGGCTGCTGCTTCCCAAACAATAGGATTTTCGGGATTGAGCCGGAGCGACTTTTTAAAGAACGGTATGGATTCTCTAAACCTCTCCTGACCTCCTAACAAGTTTCCGAAACCCCAATAAACTTCTGCATTGCTGCTATCGAGCAACCAGGCCTGGTTGAACCGCATCATTGCCGTATCCTGGACATTTGCATCGAAGTATTCCCAGGCTCTCGCAACCCGGTCTTCTGCCGCCCGTTTTCTATCGCCCTGAAATAATCCGTCAGTCTCTTGCAAAAACCTTCGGTCTGCCTCAATTTGCTCCGGACATTTTTTGGCATTGCCATACATGGGAAGCAGATTAATTTTTTCAGGACAATCCCGGATCAACGAACAGCAGATATATGTGATCGACAGAAAAAAGCAGCGGTGCAAAAAGTTCTCCATTACCTAGATTGAATTACGGTTACGCTCGGTATTCGGCGGAACACATATACAAAAAGCGAACCTTAATTTTTGTCCCGGACCCGCTTTACGATTTTTACGGCCGTCATAATCAATACAGCAAAGATGATCAGCCCGAGTACTCCCCACAGCCAGTCGACTGTATTTTTCAAAACGACCAGGAATACAATGGAGAATAGAAATATGGTGGCGACTTCATTAAATAACCGCAGCTGGGAAGATGAAAACCGAAACTTTCCTTGGCTTAACTCCTTAAGGATCTTGCCGGTAAAAAAATGGTATCCCAAAAGTCCCAGGACAAAAAGCAATTTCAGCTGCATCCAACCCTGCTCCAGCCACGCCGGCGTAATGTAAAGCATGATCGATCCGAACAATAATGCCAGCCAGCTTGCAGGTGTCATGATCGCGTTCCAGAGCAATTTTTCCATTTTGGTAAACTGCGCAAAAAGTATTTCACGCTCGGGATTCGGCTTGTCTTTTGCTTCGGTGTGGTACACAAATAACCGGGGCATATAAAACAGCCCGGCGAACCAGCTAACAACGAAAATAATATGCAGAGCCTTAAAATGAAGGTAGGTCATAGAGGAATTGTACCGATCTTTTTGTACTCAAATTTCGTAAATTATACATCAATAAGCCGATAAAACTTTATTTGTCTGCGTTTCGTTACCAATTTGAAAAAATCAACACTATTAACATGATTAGAACCACCATCCCCATTTTCACATTTCTATTTATGTGTTGCATGGTCATTATTTCGTGCGCGCAATCTGATAAAAAACAGAAGAAAAATATGGATAAAGCAACTGCGTCCGCCGCATTGGACGAGAATAATGTAAATACCGCGAATACTGAAATCGCAACTTTCGGCACGGGTTGCTTTTGGTGCACCGAAGCTGTACTGGAGTCTTTAGACGGCGTCAAAAAGGTAATTTCAGGTTACTCCGGAGGCCACGACCCGAATCCTAATTACAAAGATGTTTGTACAGGAACCACCGGACATGCCGAATGTGTAGAAGTCACCTATGACCCGAAAGTGATTAGCTATGCCGACTTACTTGAAGCGTTTTTCCGCAGCCACGACCCTACAAGCCTGAACCGTCAGGGCAATGACGTGGGAACTCAGTATCGGTCCGTGATTTTTTATCACAACGATGAGCAGAAAAATCTGGCGGAAAAAGCGAAGGCTGAGCTTGATAAATCCGGAGCATACTCGAATCCGATCGTCACTGAAATTACTAAAGCTCCGAAGTTCTATCCCGCAGAGGACTATCATCAAAACTATTTCGCAAACAACCCCGACCAGGGATATTGCGCGTTTGTCATTGCCCCAAAACTGGACAAGTTCAAAAAAGTTTTCAAAGAGAAATTACGGAAACAAATCTGATTTCAACCTTTAAAATTGGATAAAGGCCAGTTATAAGGTGAGAGTATCCGCATAATAAGTATAAATGGCACAAGTTTTGAAGCGTTCAAATAAAGGCTTTAATTTGTGCCATTATTTTTTAACAATAACTAATCTATTACGATGAAAAAGATTCTATTTATGTTTCTGGTTGCCGCCGCTTTCAGCGCAACTTCCGAAAAGGCTTTCGCCCAGTTTGAAAAAGGAGATAAATTACTGAATGTTGGTATCAACTTAGGCGGCACGTACGGTGGTGGCGGGATCGGTGCAGGTGCATCGTTCGAAGGTGGTGTGCATGACTTCATCAGCGTAGGTGGTCAATTCGACTTTGTGCATTGGGGGTATGGTGGAGGAATTTACAGTTACGGCTGGAGCTACAATTTTATTAATATCGCAGCCAGAGGTTCATATCACTACGGAAAGCATTTCCTGAAAATGGATAATCTTGACCTTTACGCTGGCCCTGCATTGGGCTATCGTATTGCGAGCTCATCATATGACGGCATTGGTTATGACGCGTATGGTAGCGGTGTTTTCTTCGGTGCATTTGCAGGAGCACGCTACTATTTTAAACCGAATATGGGCGTGTTTGCTGAGGTTGGTTATAATGCCTCTCCATTAAAAGCTGGTATCGCTTTCAAATTCTAAGACAAGTCGAATAAATAAAAAAAAGGTCGCCGGAAATGTTTCCAGCGACCTTTTTCATTTCACCATGTCTATTAAAAATTCAAACTCACTCTGACATATCCTGATTGAGTTACCGGATTGAACCCTGGGTTGATCCTCCATGCAAGGGGCTCACCCCGGTGAATCAACTCCCTTCTAATCCTGTTGGCTTTTGAACCGTTTTTGCCAAATTTGATAAAACCGACTGTTCCAAACGTAGTAGCTCCGGCAAAGCCGCCGATCATCATCCAGGCACCCCTCAACGCCCTGCGTTCATCGGCATAAGTAGCAAAATTCCCATTTGCATCTGTTGCACTGGCTAAAATACCTGTTCCGATCCCTGCAACAAGAACCCCAGCGGAGGTTCCGGCTATCCCCATGATCAGCCCGCCTTTCGACTTGGCTTTATAGAATTTGTAGGTAGCACGAAGTTGATCTGAGGGAGAAGCTCTTATTTCCTCCATTAACTTATTTCCGTTTCTGGGAGGTGCTGCCGCAGGTTTAACCGAATTTGGCTGTGCCGATGAGGGTGTATAGTAGCTTGGTACTTCCAGAACTGCCTCAAACGTCTCGACTTCACCATTACCGTATTTAATGGAGGTGATCTCGCTCTTTTTGACCGTAAATAACGGGCCTTCCGGATCTGTTAATTTCTTGTATTTAACGACGCTCTCATCCACTTCCTGAATGAATACTTCTAATTTAGAGTCGCCCCGAAGCATAATGATATCGGGTTTTCTTTGCGTTTGAGCAGAGCAAAATGTCGCAATTGCGCATAAAAACAGCATCGCACACAGGATTGGCGCTACTTTAGGTAAACTTACTTTCATTCTGAAAAAGCTTGATGAGTAGAATTTTAAACTAATGAAGTAAAAAATTTACCTGGATCAAAACGACATTCTCAAAGTAAGGTAGCCAGATTTATTTAACGGGTCGAAACCCGGGCTGATCCTGAATGATGTCAATGGCTGATTTCTGCGTTCGAGCTCCGCTTTCACTTTCCCGGCTTTCTTTTTATTCACCTTATGATTACGGAAAGTGATCAGCCCGAGAACGCCCCCGAAAACCGGACCCGCGATGGCCAGAGACGTACCGATCGTTTTGTTGTCAGGGCTATCCCCGGTTGAAGAGACGATTATCCCGGAAACCAGCGTCGCAACGGCAATCGAAGTAAAGACAATCGCCCCGGTTCTACCATCGATCGCTTTGTTGTTATAATATTCGTATTTATCCCTCAACTGATCTGAGTTCGCCATGACCACACTTTTGTCAAATGCATTGGTCGGCAAATTATTCATGTCTGCATATTGGCCTACGCTATCCGGTGGGACCTTACCGACTAAAACGGAATCTTTCACATTGATGATTTTCCCGTTTTTTAGCAAAACCCTAGCGACCTGATCGAGATATATGTAGGTTTTGGCACTATCGGCTGTTCCCAGGTCGCGGTAGTTGATTTTCTCGTAGCTCATTTGGGTAATCAAAGCCTGAATCCGAGAACTGTCACGCTTAACAATCACATCATTTTTTGCGGGCGTTTGAGCGGCGGCAGATTGGACAAGAAGGAAGGCGAAGAAAGCAACTTTCGTAATAAGCAACTTTTTAAATGTGTGTAAATGCATATTGGTGAAGTTAAAATGAAAGATAGATTTTTTAAACCTACATAAACTTTCTTCACCTATCCTAAAAAAGTGTGCTATTACATTCCGAATTTATTTAATTGCTTCACAAGCACCTCAAAATCTTTGGGATACGGAGCTTCGATACGTATGGGGTCTCCGTTCATTACAGCAAAGGAAAGAGAATGCGCATGTAGTGCAACACGTTGAATAAGAGGTTGTTCCTCTGTCTCTTTTTTCAAATTGAATTTGCGTTTCAGGCTCGACAAAAAGATAGGCTCACCTCCATATTGAGGATCGCATACAATAGGAGCTTTCAGGCAGGATAAATGGATGCGTATCTGATGCATACGTCCGGTTATGGGGATACATTCTACTAATGTGTATCCGCGATAAACCTGCAATGTGTTGAAAATGGTTTCAGCAACCTTGCCTTCCGCCCGGTCAATTTTTACGGCAGTGCCGTTCTTTAAGGGGAGAATTGGCAGGTAAACGGAAATACTATCGAGATTATGAATGCCATTTGCAACTGCATGATAGCGTTTCGTCACTTCACGATGCTCAAACTGCATTGCCAGATGGCGGTAAGCTGCCGGGTTTTTCGCGAATGCGAGGACTCCCGATGTTTCCTTATCTAATCTATGTGCAGCCTGTAAATCAGGATTATATTCTTTGGCAAGCCGCAATACGCTTCCTCCTCTGTCTGCTGTCCGTTCATCCAGTGTTGCCAGGTGTGGCGGTTTGTTAACCAACAGAAAATCCTCATCTTCAAATACTATGAGGTCTTTAAAATTCAATTTCATAATTGTTCAATAAAAATAATCCGAATGAATTACCACATAACGATAATTCATTCGGATTCGCTCACTTTAAAAAATTTAAGCAGTCTCTGGTGTAAATATAATCATACCAATGCAGTAACCCTCGTAGGATTCGGATTTATGGTGTCGGATTCGACTAATCCATCTCGGAGGCGGACAATGCGGTGCGCGTAATGCGCGATATCTTCTTCGTGCGTCACCATAACAATCGTATTTCCTTTACTATAAAGCTGATCGAACAAATCCATGATCTCGTATGAAGTTTTTGAATCCAGGTTTCCGGTAGGTTCATCTGCCAGCAGGATACTCGGATCATTCACCAAAGCCCGGGCGATAGCAACCCGCTGACGCTGACCACCTGACAATTCATTCGGTTTGTGCCCGGCCCGGTTTTCGAGGCCCACGTTTTTAAGGGAGAGCATTGCCTTTTCAGTTCTGTCCGATTTGTTTAGACCTGCATAGATCAGCGGCAATGCAACATTATCCAGCGAGGACATTCTTGGCAAAAGGTTGAAAGTCTGAAATACAAACCCGATTTCCTTATTGCGAATTTCAGCGAGTTCGCTTTCAGTCATGTCACTCACGTCTTTATTATTCAAAACATAGCGGCCTGTCGATGGTGTGTCAAGACATCCGATGATGTTCATCAGGGTTGATTTCCCAGAACCGGAAGGCCCCATAAATGCAACATATTCTCCTTTATTGACCGAAATAGTCACGGATTTCAATGCCTGGATAATTTCCGTACCCATTACATATCGTTTTGAAATCTCCGTAGTTTCTATGATTTTCATGTATGGGATTTTTCTTTTAAATAACTAAAACAGGCTAAAACGTATGTCAGACCGCAGCTGATGTCTTTTGAAAATAAATGAATGTGTACAAAGATGCGAGCAAAACCGCCGCTGGAATATCTTCGTTCTGGACCTCCCCTGTTTTCTGCCAAAACCCCGACAGCTTGAAATCAGCCCGGGTGCCATTGTTGGCAACAAACCATTTCCTGCGGCTCCACGGCTCAAACTTCCATTCGTAGCTTATGTCGTTGTACGTAATGGTTGCGGCGCTTTTCAGAAAATGAAATTCGATGTTGCCGAGAATTTTATCTCCGTCAATGCTTTGGATATCTGTTTTCTTTTGCAAAAACCCTTTGGTTTTAAACCGGACCAGATGTCCGTTAAGTTCTCCGTATCCTTCGTTTTTCCAGGTACTGGTTTTCAGCAACCCGGCTATTATTTTGCCCCTGAAAATCCGGTGCTCCGTTCCGCTAAAATTCGATTTCCAGGTTAAAGACATTTGTTGATGAAGTGCAGATTATGAATCTCTAAAATATTAAATCATTGAAATTCCGCCCGTTGTTTTTCGATAAGTGCCCGCATAGGCTGATAGCGCGTCAAAAAATGCTGATAATCGGCAGGCTCGGCATATTGCCTCACTTTTTCGTCTCCTTCTGCCGCCTGGGTTAATAAACCCTGATCTAAGCTCAGATAGGCATATTGCTCCCAGATCTCCGGCGCATATTCATTGTACCGCAATGCGTCGATCACCAGCTTGTAGGCTTTGGTAGGTTGCTTTTTATTTCGGAAATAGGATGAGGCGGCAGCCACTGCTTTTGCATTAAATGGGTTAGCTCGAACAAGTTGCGACATTGTTACGTCAGAAGGATTTTTTGTAGCTACTAGCAAAAGCGAATCGGATGCAGTTTTCAAACTTACCCCAGAAAGTAATGTTTGTTTCAACTGTTCGACGGCAGGATTACTCTCCTTTTCCTGCAATTTATCCAGCAAGATCACCGCGATCTCCTTTTTGTTTGAAAGTGCATTGGCGACCGCCATTCCAATCGTCCCCTCAATTCCCTCAACCACCGAAAGTGGCTCCATTGCTTTGTCGTATAAGCCCAACTGTAATAGCCAGTGTCCCAAAATCTTATGATACAGATCGCTTTTCTGATCGTCTTCGGCAGCCCAGGCCGAAAGCGTTTCTAATGCCCTTAACTTATCGCCACTGTAAAATTCAGAGTATAATGCTGCAAAGCTGAGATCCTGAGAAAGTACCGGATTTTTTGCGGCAAGTTTAGGCAAAAGTCTTGCAGGAAAACTGTCCAGCTTCGCCTGATTTGTAGCGTAATTAATCAAATATGCAAATGACGACGCGCTCAAAAGTGAGTCCGGCTGAACAACGTTTTGGTTGTAAGTTTCTTTCGAAAACCGTTGCCTCAAATTCTTTACAGCCAGCCAGTTTGCCTGCCAGGAATTGTAATCCTGCTTTTCACTGCCCTGAGAAAGTGAATCAAGCAGCTGTGAATCGGTGCTTTTTGCCAGAATAGCTAACAAATTGGTAGCAGGAATTTCTGGACGCTGCGAGTACGATTTCGATTTATCTACATAATAATATGCCGAATCCGCCACATTCGTCTTTGCATAAAGCATTCCCAGGTTATTCAGCAACTCGCCACTTTTTGGAAACTTTTGAATGCCTTCTTTTAAGCTGTAAACCGCATCAAAAAAAAGATTCTCCTGGGTAAGAATTCCGCTGAGTCCCGCATAAGCCTGGGGAGAAGGGTTTTTTAAAAGAGCTTGTCTGAAATAGTACGCTCCAGCATTCTGGTCGCCTTGTTTTAGCGCCAGCGAAGCCAGTGCATAATTGGATTTATGATTCTGAAATTCCTGTTGCAATGCGAGCTTATAGTATTGCTCGGCCAAAGTAAACTGTTGCAAAGTCGCATGAAGATCCCCCAACCCATTAAAATAACCCGCAATTGCCTGATTGACCGGAAGTAACTTTTGAGTGGAAAATAAGACGAATACTGCAGCAACCCCAAACAGACGTGTCTGAGTCAAACCGAAACGGAGTGGTTTGTAAAGAACTTTGTAAACGGCCAGTCTTTGTTGAAAAAGAGGATAAAAATTGATCAACACATAAAAAAGAAATAGCACACTCATCGCTAATTGACCCTGCACAACCACATCTTCCAACGTTTCCAAAACCGGGTCGTTTGCAGTGCCAGCCATCAATGCCGAAAATGCGACGGCAATCAGGAACATTCCTAGATAAAGCCAGAAACCGGTACTCCGAAAGGGGATCAAGCCACCCGTCGAATCGGCACGCCGCCGGAAACCCCACAAACCTAAAATTGCCGAAATTAATGCAAGAATAATCGGACTAATCAATGTGACGTTCCAATCGATCTGCTTCGTGTTTCTAAGAAAGATCAGAACAAGTACTAACAAATAAAGCACGCTGATCACCAGAAAGTTAACCAATCCGGATTTTCCTTTATTGACTGATCCGCTCGTGCTCAGCCAAACCAGCCCCGCCATAATTTCCGTGGAACTCACCAGCAGGAAAAGCACCGTGATGACCAGCCAAAGTGGAAATGAGTAAACCGCTGCATTTAAAGCCGGGTGGGAAGATGTCGTTGATATAAAGACAATTAGAGCGATTAATGTAGAAATCCCAAGAAAACTTATGATCCGGGCACTTATTCCAAAGTCCTGCCGAAAGGCGTGAAAGTAATAGCTCACGCCACCATATAAAATCACTGTCAGGATAAATAGAAGCCGACTTTCTCCCAAAACACCTAGCGATTCAAGTCTGGAAAAACCGAGAAATAAAATAAAAATAATCATTCCGGCCAGGTACCAGAATCGCGGCATTGTTGTAAGTGCCGCCAGGATCAGGGAAAGACCCGCGAATGCAAAAACCCAAAAGATCCTGATCGTCAGCAAATCAACCTCCATGACAGACGCGATGAAGCTTTCGGTTACCAAATGCGAAAGGGACGAAACGCCATATTGCCACTGCCCGAGCTGAAGAATATCTACCGAGGTACTGATATCCGAAAGCTCACTCAACACATTCCAGCGAACGACATTATCCAGTGGATCTATCGTTTTAACAATAAAAAAAAGCACGGCTAAAACGATCAGAACCAAGCCGGCAATCACCATCCTGCGTTCCGACGAAGACCATACTTTCCAGAAAAAGAATTCCTTCATATAATTATTTAAGTGCGATCAAAACCCGGTAATCTCAACGAGATCACTCGTTTCCAGCAAATCAAAAGCCTGGATCAATTGTGAATTAAAAATTTGCATTAACCTGACCTTCGACGTATTTCCACAAGTCAGCCAGATTACTTTTGGGGGACTGCCATTTCGGTTTAACAGTGTCACGAAATCATCATCTTTTGTTATAACGATCGCGTCTTTCTTTCTCGCATCAAAAAAGATCTCTTTATCGTCTGCCTCAGCAAGGCCCAGGAATTGAGCAGAGTAACATTCAATTTTGAAAGTTGAAGTGATCCAGGGAGCAAGACTGGGTGGGAGCTGGGCGTCAAGAATGATCATTTAAGCAGCCTGTAAAACCGGATGGTTAAGCTTTACCGCCGCATACATAAGGCTTGCAGTAATGTCTTCCGGTTCAAGGTCAGGCAACTCATCGATCAGAATCTGTTCCGGAGTCAGTCCATTTGCCAGTAGTTCAAGAATGTCGGTCACACGTACACGCATATTGCGTATACAAGGCTTGCCCCCACATTGGTTTGGGTTAAAAGTGATGCGTTCAAGAAGTTGTTTATCCATTGTGTTCCTATCAACCTTGTCAAATTTAACCTTTTTTGCTACTGATTAAAATAGTCAACTACTTCGAAACTCCCGTTGCTTGGACAACGCTCCACTGTTTACAGGTAACAATGCAGGAATCAAGAGCCTATTAATTGCCAAAAAACAGGCCGATTTTCTAAAAAATATCCTATTAATCAAGTGGCTTGCTATTGGTACTAACCAAATTATCTCCTACTTTTGCGGTCTGAAAAAAACCTCATCTGAGATAATCAAAATCATATAATGGCAAACGCGACAAACATAGGAAAAATTACGCAGGTAATTGGCCCGGTTGTAGACGTATCATTTGAAGATGCCACAAGCATTCCTTCGATCCTGGATGCGCTTGAAGTCATCAAACCTAATGGTCAGAAAGTTGTACTGGAATGCCAGCAACATTTGGGCGAAGACCGCGTCCGTACCATCGCGATGGATAGTACCGAAGGTATGCAGCGCGGTATGAAGGTGACTCCACTGGGATCACCGATCAGAATGCCAATCGGCGAAGGTATCAAAGGTCGCCTTTTCAATGTAATCGGTGAAGCGATCGATGGTCTTACTCCTTTGGATTCTACAAATGGTATTTCGATTCACCGCTCGGCTCCTAAGTTTGAGGACCTTGCTACTGCTACTGAAGTACTTTTTACAGGTATCAAAGTAATTGACCTGCTTGCACCTTACGTAAAAGGAGGTAAAATCGGTTTGTTCGGTGGTGCCGGTGTAGGTAAAACGGTATTGATCCAGGAATTGATCAACAATATTGCAAAAGCATACGCAGGTCTTTCCGTTTTCGCTGGCGTTGGAGAACGTACACGTGAAGGAAATGACTTAATGCGTGAAATGATCGAAGCCGGTATCATTAAATACGGCGACGAGTTCAAACATAGCATGGAAGAAGGTGGATGGGATATTTCAAAAGTTGATTACAACGAATTGAAAGATTCACAGGCTACTTTCGTTTTCGGACAAATGAACGAACCTCCTGGCGCACGTGCACGTGTGGCGCTTTCAGGGTTAACAATGGCTGAGTATTTCCGTGACGGAGATGGCGAAGGTCAGGGTCGTGATATTCTTTTCTTTATCGACAATATCTTCCGTTTTACGCAGGCAGGTTCTGAGGTATCAGCCCTTTTGGGACGTATGCCATCAGCCGTAGGTTACCAGCCAACGCTGGCAACCGAAATGGGCCAGATGCAGGAACGCATTACATCTACAAAACGAGGTTCAATCACTTCCGTACAAGCAGTTTACGTACCTGCGGATGACTTGACTGACCCTGCTCCTGCGACGACATTTGCCCACTTGGACGCTACTACGGTACTTAGCCGTAAAGTTTCTGAAAAAGGTATTTACCCAGCTGTGGATCCACTGGATTCGGCTTCACGTATTTTGAATGCTGAAACTCTGGGTGCCGAGCATTACGATTGCGCACAACGCGTCAAAAGCATTCTTCAGCGTTACAAAGAATTGCAGGATATCATTGCGATCCTTGGTATGGAAGAACTTTCCGACGAAGATAAGCTGGTTGTATCCCGCGCCCGTCGTGTGGAACGTTTCTTGTCACAACCATTCTTTGTTGCTGAGCAGTTCACCGGTCTAAAAGGAACTTTGGTTGATATCAACGATACCATTAAAGGTTTCAACCTGATTATGGACGGAGCTTACGATCACCTTCCTGAAATGGCTTTCAACCTGGTTGGGACCATTGAAGATGCGCAGGCAAAAGGAGAAAAAATGCTAGCGGAAGCAACCCGTTAATCGGAGAATCCGCTGCTGAGCCGTTAGCCTATACTATTTTGCTAACAGCCAATCGCTAACAGCTAAAAGCTAAAAAATGCATTTAGAAATAATTACGCCAGATAAAAAAGTTTTCGCGGGAGAGGCCAACTCCGTTACTTTACCAGGAACCGAGGGACAATTTCAGGTACTGAACCGTCACGCACCGTTGGTGAGCGCACTTGCCAAAGGGGACGTTGTGGTAGATACCGGAGTTACCAAGCAAACTTACCTGATCGACGGCGGCGTTGTGGAGGTACTTAATAATAAGGTGCTGGTTCTCGCAGAAGCTATTTTATAGAAATACAAGATTGAAGGAAAAGCAGAGGCTGGAAACGGTCTCTGCTTTTTTGTTTTTATTTACTCAAAATATAAAAAATACATTTAGTAACCGGAGGACGTAAAGTTCCTATAATTTACTATAATTGAGTACCTTACCAAACGTACCTCAACTAATAGATTCCTGCCGGTGAAACTATCTATCCAAAACCTTCAAAAAACTTATCCCAATGGGGTAAGAGCCTTAAAAGGCATTGACCTCGTTATTGAAACCGGAATGTTTGGCCTTCTCGGGCCAAATGGCGCGGGAAAATCCTCGCTCATGCGTACCATTGCCACGTTGCAGGAAGCGGATGCCGGCAGCATTTTTCTCGACGATCTGGATGTTTTGAATGATAAACCTGCCGTTAGACGGATATTGGGCTACTTACCTCAGGAATTTGGGGTTTATCCGAAAATCAGCTCGGAAGTTATGCTTGACCACATTGCGCAGTTAAAAGGAATTCTTGATGCCAAGGAACGAAAACAGACCGTAGCGGCTTTGCTGGCGCGGGTTAACCTTTACAATGACCGCAAAAAACACCTCGGCACGTTCTCTGGCGGGATGAAACAACGGTTCGGTATCGCGCAGGCACTTCTCGCAAATCCAAAACTCATCATTGTGGACGAACCAACCGCCGGACTGGACCCGGCGGAAAGAAACCGCTTTTACAATCTCCTCAGTGAGTTAGGCGAAAATACGATCGTCATTCTCTCCACGCATATTGTGGAAGATGTACGGACATTATGCAGCGACTTTGCCATTATATGTAAAGGTGAAGTACTCCGAAACGGAAATCCCGATGAAGCCGTCAAAGAGTTGGAAGGCTACATTTACAGTATCACGATCGAAAAATCAGACATAGAAGAGTATAAAGCGAAATACCAGGTGATCTCGGCGCAAATGAAAAGCGGCAAACTAAGTATCAGGATTTTTTCAGAAACCGATCCTGGAATCGGATTTCTTCCGGTTGAACCGATCCTGGAAGACATTTACTTCCACCAGATTGCTTCCAAAATGGACGTAATCGCTTTGTAATCCCTCACTTCTAATGTCTCTGCTATGTTCTCTCAAATATTTACGTTTGAACTGAAATACCGTTTCAACCGCCCGGCCACCTGGATCTATTTTGGCGTTTACGTACTTGTGGGTTTCCTTTCCGTCGCAACCGGCTGGACTCCCGCATCTGAAAAAGTAATGCATAATGCCCCATGGACAATGGCGGAGGGAAACATTTTTTTCAGCTTCACCATGATGCTGGTTTGCTCGGCGGTAATGGGTGTTCCACTTTATCGTGACATTGAGTACCAAACCCGTAACTACCTTTTCGCCGCCCCGATCACCAAAGCCGGCTATTTCTGGGGCAGGTTTTTGGGTTCATTTATTTATGTGCTGCTGATCGGCACCGGTTTTAGCGTGGGCAGTTACATCGGTTCATTTATTGGCCCGCCTCTCGGCTGGGTACCTGCGGAAAGAGTGGGCGATTACAACCTCTGGAATTACTTTTATCCGTATTTCGTATTTTCCATCGGCAACCTGATCTTGTCGTCAACCATTTTCTTTGCGCTTGTATCATTTACCCGAAATGTCAAAGTCATTTACTCCGCAAGTATCCTGCTTTTCATTGCTTATCTGCTGGGTAATTTTCTTGCCAAAGACATTGAGAATCACGAACTCGTAAAACTTCTTGACCCGTTTGCGATCAATACTTTTACACTGGAAACGCGCTTTACAACACCATATGAGAAAAACCACGTACTCACGCCCATTTCGACCATTTACCTATTAAATCGGCTTATATGGGTCGGAATGGCGATCTTACTTATCCTTTTTACCTATTACAAATTCAGCTTCTCCAAATTTTTACAACCTGAAATAACCGGAAATAAAAAAGCAAAAAAAGGCGAGAAAGACGAAGCTGCACCAACATTTATTCCAAAAGTTCATCAGCATTTCGGGAATGTCTATAACCAAAGGATTTTCTGGAACCTTACCAAAATTGAATTCCTGAACGTTATCCGGGATAATTATTTCAGAGCAATCGTGCTCGGAGCATTGATATTTCTGGTGCTGGATATCTGGATCGGGGACACCATCTACAGCGTGAGCAACCTGCCGCTCACCATTTTTATCATGGATTATAAAGGCTATGACTATAATGTATTCATTTTCATCATCCTTCTTTTCTACACCGGAGAAGCAGTACACCGCGAAAAAGCCACACGTTACAACATCCTGAACGACGCATTGCCCGTCTCCAATCTCATTCTCTACTTTTCCAAATTGTCTGGATTGATCGGAATTGCAGCCATCATGGCGACTATTCCAATAGTAATTGGGATGATCATCCAGATCATTAAAGGTTTTACCGATTTCAATCTGCCGGTTTATTTCATTGATTCCTACCTGCTTACATTACCCGGTTTCATTCAAATGCTGCTGCTCTCTTTCGCAGTGCATATTCTGGTCAATAATAAGTTCGCAGGCCACGGTGTTGCCATGCTGATCTGGATTGCGATGTTCCTGCTCCGGAATTTTGCCGAAATGAACTACAATCTGTTCTTTTACTTTTTCACACCCGATTTCAGATGGTCTGATATGAATGGGCTGGGGCACTTTGCGAAGCCGCTTTTCTGGTTCAATTTCTACTGGTTGTTTCTTGGAATGCTACTGGCTTCGCTTGCTTATTTGTTTTTTCAGCGAGGCGTCGTGGGGGGTTTCAAGGAAAGGTGGAGAGTGGCATTGCAGCGTTTCAATGGCGTTCCCAGAATACTCGTCCCGCTATTTTTCATTTGCTGGATCGGCAGCGGCGCATTCATTTATTACAATGTGAGTTATCTGAACAACTATTATAGCGCTTCCGAAAACCGTGAGAATCAGGCGTTATATGAGAAAAAGCTGAAAAAGTACGAAAACCTGCCAATGCCCAAGATTACCAGCCTGATCGTTAATGCAGACATTTTCCCTGAGGAACGCAAAGTTTCTATTTATGGCAAAATGATCATTAAAAATAAAACCGATGAACCCATTAAAACCCTGCATTTAATGAGTGCGGACGAGGATCTGGAATACAAAATGCTTTATAATGGGAAGAACCTTCCTTTCAGTTATCCTGCCAAACATCCCTATTCCAAATTCTCCTTTTTGAAAAAAGGCGAGCAAAACTTCAATTACCGGATCTATAATTTGCCCGCGACCATGCAGCCCGGAGATTCCGCCTTACTGGAAATTTACTCGGTGAAGGCGAATAAAGGTTTTCTCAACAATGGGTTTAGCCGGGAAGTGTTGAATAACGGCACGTTTTACAGCGGAGGTCTGCCCAGTTTCGGCTATTCTGCGGAAGCTGAGCTGGAAAGCGATGAATACCGGAAAAAACTCGGCCTAAAACCAAAAAAAGACGACCTGCCCGACCACAACGATCCCAAAGGAATCCGGACGATGCTGTTTAATGACGATGCGGATATGGTTCACTTTGAAGCAACCGTGAGCACAACAGCCGACCAGCTTGCCATTGCGCCAGGTTATCTGTTGAAAACCTGGGAGAAAGGAGGTCGCAAATACTATCATTATGTCCAGGATACGCCGATTGATCTCTTTTTCACCCTCGTATCTGCAAAGTATGACGTGCTGAAAGACGTACAAAAATTACCGGACGGAAGAAGCATCAACATCGAGATATTTCATGATAAAAGCCATCCATATAACCTTCAGCGTTTTAACACTGCTTATAAAGATGGGCTGAAATATTTCTCCGAAACCTACGGGCCCTTTCAATTCCGGCAAATGCGGCTGATGGAATTCCCTCGTTATGAGAGCTTTGCTCAAAGCTTTGCAAACACGGTACCATATTCCGAAAATTTTGGCTGGGTAGCGGATTTCCAAAGTCCGGATGATTTTGACTATACCTACTTCGTAACTGCTCATGAACTGGCGCATCAATGGTGGGGGCATCAGGTTACCCCAAATAAAACTCGTGGATCCAACCTGGTTTCCGAAGCATTAGCAGAATACACTGCTTTGATTTTGACCGAGCGCAAATATGGAAAAGACAATATGAAACGGTTCCTGAAAGACGAGCTCGACAAATACCTGCGCGGACGGGCGAATGAAGCAAAAAAAGAAAACACCTTTATAAACTGCAACCGGCCATATGAATGGTATTACAAAGGCAGCCTGATCATGTATGGATTGCGCGATCTGGTCGGAGATACCGCGGTAAATCAGGCATTGCGGGAATTCAGGGACGAATATGCATTACGTGAGAATCCGCCATTCGCCGGAAGTAACAACCTCTTTGCCTACCTTGATAAGCACACGCCGGATTCATTAAGATACTACCTCAACGATACCTGGAAAAAGATCACTTTGTACGAAAATAAATTCGAAAAAGCCTCATCAAAAGCAGCTGGAAAGGATATGTATGATGTATCATTTACGTTTTCTTCCAAGAAGTTTTATGCCGATAGCAGCGGAAAAGAAACAGTAGCGCCCATGAACGACTACATCGACCTGGGTGTCTTCGCGGCCGAAACAACAAACAAGGGAGGCCAAAAACAAACTAACCCATTATTTATCAAAAAATACAAGCTGAAACCCGGCACTCAAACTGTGACCATGCGGGTGAAAGGCAAACCGGTGAAAGCGGGCATTGATCCTTATAACAAGCTGATCGATCGGATACCAGATGATAATTCCGGGGACGTTGAGTAAACCAGCTGCACAGTAACAGAAGTTTAAGCTCCAAAGATTCTTTGCCTGAAACATAATTATGCCTTTATTTTATTCTTCAAAACCTAACCCCCGACGAATATAGAGGTTGCAAAAAGAAAAAGTTTTCCTATTTTCGAAAACTACTTTTCACTCCTGCATGGAACAATCCTCTTCCAAAAACGAACTCCTTAAAATCCTTGGCGTTGGCTTCGGGATTGCGGTAACCATCGGCGGTACCATCGGAACGGGCATTCTTCGCAAGCCCGGCCCCATCGCAGCCCAGCTTGGTGAGCCATGGCTGATTATGACACTATGGGTCGCAGTGAGCATATATGCATTTCTCGGCACACTTTGCACCATTGAATTGGGAACTTCCATGCCAAAAGCCGGGGCCTGGTACATTTACGCCCAGAGAGCATTTGGTAATTATGCCGGTTTTGTGGTTGGTATTAACAGCTGGCTCGGTACCTGTTCCGCCCTGGGTTTCGGAGTGTATACCATGAGCGAATACCTTGCGCTGCTCATCCCTGCATTTACCGGCTACGAACCTTATGTTGCTGCGTCTATTCTGCTCATTCTCACGTGCATTCACTGGATCGGTCTGGCATTAGCCAGCAGTTTTCAAAACATCATGAGTGTTTTGAAAGGCATTGGACTTTTAATCTTCGTGATAGTCTGTTACATCTATGGCGACGAAGTAACCGGAGAACAAATGGTACAAACGACCAGCAAAATCGCCGAAACCGGAAGCTGGATCGCGCCGGTGATCTTTTCGCTGCAAGCCATTTTTTACACCTATGACGGCTGGCATACGGCCGCCTATTTTTCCGAAGAAGACCGCAACCCGACTAAAAATCTCCCGAAATCGATGATCGGGGGCGTTTTGCTGATCATAGCAATTTACCTTCTTTGCAATCTCGCTATCCTGCACGTTCTGCCAATGGATGCATTGTCCCAGTCGAAGCTGGCTGCTGCTGATGCGATTACGCTGATTTTCGGCGAAGGTTCGGGCAAGATTGTGACCTTGTTTCTGATGATCTCCATTCTCGGGATCGTTAATGCGCAGCTGCTTTTCAATCCGCGTGTTTTATATTCCATGAGTCGCGATGGACTTTTCCTGCGTGCGGGTACCCTTGTGAATAACGGAGGTACGCCGGCTGTCGCGATGCTGATCACCTCGGGAGTTGCGGTTACATTAATATTACTAGGTAAAGATGCCTGCGAAAAGTTGTCCGACATTGCGACATTCTTTTTTGTACTAGGTTACACCTCCGGATTCGCGTCGCTTTTGGCATTACGAAAAAAAGAACCCACCCTGCCACGTCCCTGGAAAGTGCCCGCCTACCCGTTTTTGCCGATGCTGATGCTCATCGTGTCAATCGCATTCCTGATCGGCGCCATCATTCAGGATCTTCCCGGAAGCCAGTTTGCATTGCTTTTCATGATCATTAGTTATCCGGCCTTTTTGCTGGTCCGGCGGCTCAATCAGTAAAAAGTAACCGCAAGTTTGTTTAATAGAAATCTCACCTAAAACAATCTATGCTACACACTAAGACATTTATCCGATCAACGCTGATCTCGCTGATTGTTCTTTCCGCATTCGCTTTTCAGGCGATCGAAGAAGATTTTACGCAATTTCTGTCAAGAAAACTGATGAAATACCGGCACGCTTTTCCACCCGAGAAAGCATTTCTTCACCTCGATAAACCGTATTATGTGACCGGCGATACATTATGGTTTAAGGCCTACCTGGTGGAAGGCGCACTTCACGCCATGGATAGCGCAAGTAATCTGCTATATGTGGACCTGATCGAGCACCGAACCGGCAAAAATTCGGCATTAAAACGTGTGAACCTGAATGGCGGCATTGGTCACGGTGACATTGTACTTGCCGACTCCATTCCGGCCGGATCGTATACGGTACGCGCATACACAAACTGGATGCGCAATGCTTCGGATGATTTCTTTTTTCAAAAAGACATCCGGGTGTTTGCTGAGAATGAACAACTTACTATCGACAAGCCCTCGAAGATCGACTTCCAGTTTTTTCCGGAAGGAGGTCAGCTTGTGGCGGGCGTGAGTACGCGTATTTCGTTCAAAGCGGTAAATGGTGCTGGCCTGGGGCAGGATGTAAAAGGTTTTGTTTTAAATCAAAATAAAGATACCGTTGCTTCATTTGCGAGTGCGCATCTGGGAATGGGCAGGTTTCAGTTCGAGGCGGCGGCTGATCAAACTTATTCTGCATTTCTGAAAGACAAAGACGGTAAATTAATGCCGGTAACCTTTCCTACTGTGGACCCGAGCGGCTATACCATGATCGTAGACAATTTGTCCAATCCACTTAAAATGAGAATTATAGCCTACGCGAAAATCCCGGGCAAGAGTGAAATACCCGTTCATGTCGTGGGACATTCGAGAGGAATTGTGGCATTCATAGCAAAAGGTAAAATTGGCGCCCGGGGATTAATGATGAACCTCTTCACTACCGAACTTCCGGACGGTATCACGCACCTGACGCTTTTTGATGATGAAAATAAGCCGGTTTGCGAGCGGATCGTTTTCATTGATCATAACCGAAACCTGAATGTAAAACTCAGTCCTGCAAAAACGGCATTTAAGCCCCGTGAAAAATCGGAAGTGGAAGTAACCGTTACGGATTCGGCCGGCAAACCTGTCGAGGCTAACCTTTCCGTTTCCGTGACGGATGGCTCACAAATTTTGCAGCAACCTTACGATCAGAACATCGTCTCCTACCTTCTCCTATCGTCTGATCTGAAAGGATTTATCGAACAGCCGGGATATTATTTCGATCGTCAGAAGTCTGACCGGAAGGTTAACCTCGATTACCTGATGACGACCCAGGGCTGGACCAGGTTTAAATGGAATGAAGTACTTCGGGATTCACTCGACCTGCCTAAATACTTTGTCGAGCAAGGTGTAACCCTCTCGGGCGAGGTTCGCCGCAATAACAAAAAGGTTACGGATAAGCTGGTGCTATCGTTGTACCTCAGCAACGATAGTCTGAACACATTTATGACAGCCGAAACGCAGGCCGACAGCCGGTTCGCGGTCTACAATCTTGTATTTGAAGATTCTTTGAAGGTCCGTTTGCAGGGAATGAACAAAAAAGGCAATCAAAGTCTCTCTTTTAAACTCGATCCATTTCTCAGCCCGAAGGTTTCTTTGGTTAAAATCCCATATAATCCTGTCACAGTAGACGCCCAGCGGCTCAATGATTATCTCAAAAAAGCTGCCCAGGACCAGGAGATTACGAGAAAGATCCGGGAAAGCAGAGAACGACTATTGCAGGAGGTGACTATTAAAGCAAAAAAGGAAGTACCCCGGGATTCCAGGAAAATATACGGTTCTGCGGATGCATCAATTAAAATTACCCCTCAGATGGCATCGGGAAGCATGAGCATTCTCGATATGCTCGCCGGGCGCGTGGCCGGTGTGCGAGTGACCGGTTCGGGGATGAATGCATCCGTTTTTATTCGTGGAAATACGTCTGAGCCACAGTTCGTACTGGACGGAATGCCGGTCGACAAGGAAATGGTGATTTCGATGAACGTGCATGACGTCGAATCCATTGACGTGCTAAAAGGTGCCGGCGCAGCTATTTTTGGGAGTCGGGGCGGAAACGGAGTGATTTCGATCCTGACGAAACGCGGCAATGAAAACTACGATTACTCGCAGGATATCGTGCCGGGTGTTTTAGTAAGCCAGATTGCGGGTTTCAATGTTCCGAGAGCGTTTTATTCACCGGTTTACAATGCGGGCAATGCGCAAAACGCAATTCCTGATTACAGGTCAACTATTTTTTGGGCACCGATGTTAAAAACAGACAAGAATGGAAAAGCGCGGTTTTCCTACTTCAATTCGGATGCGGTTTCTAATGTAGATATCAGCGCTGAGGTACTTAGTTTTGCCGGCGTTCCGGGCTACGGTAAAGCCTCTTATTCTGTGAATTAAGACGGATGTAAGATTACTTCAATTTACACGTTACTATTCTTATTTGCGTAAGTAGTTGGACAAGTCATACACACATAAAAATTGTAACTTTGTTATTTACGCCGCAATACCGGACATGAATCAGGATGTGAAGGCATAACTTGAAATTATGAGGACCGAATATTTAAAACTGACCCTTCTGATTTGTCTTCTGGCGAGCGCGTTCATTGCGCCGTCGGCAAATGCACAGCGCCGGGGTAAGGATAAAGAAAAAGATCCAGCAAAGGCAGAATCGGCCAGTTTCAAGCTTGTCGAAGAATCGATGGCGGCTGAGGGTATGAAGTTTATGATGAAGGATGAACCGGCCCGCGCACTTCCCATTTTTGAAAATCTCGCCAAAACAAACTCAGAAGATGCCGCTACCCATTACCTTGTAGCAACAGCGCTCATTAAGCTCGAAAAATTTGATGATGCCATTGTTTCTTCCAAAAAGGCCTACGAACTCAATAAAGAGAATATTTTTTACGCCCAGCAGCTTGCAGAGCTTTGCGCAAAACGCCGGAAATACACCGAAGCCGCACAGATCTACCAAACCTTAGTTACGAAAAACCCGGAGAACATCCAGTATGGTGTGGAACTGGCGGCGGTTTATGTTTTCAACGAACAATTTGACAAAGCCATTGAAACGTACACCGGTCTGGAAAAGGCAATTGGGGTTACCGAAGAAATAACACATCAGAAACAGCAGCTTTATTTAAGACAAAACAATCTGGATAAGGCAGTTGAAGAAGCCAAAAAGCTAATCGCCGCCGAGCCGACAGAAGTAAGTTACCGGGTGGAGTTAGCAGAACTTCTGATTGCGAACGATCGGGTAAAAGATGCTGTAATTCCTTTGGAAGAGGCTCTGAAAATCAATCCCGACGAGGCTCAGGCCCACGTACTGCTGGCCGACATTTACCGCAGAAATGGCGATATAGAAAAATGCAACCAGGAATTGCGACTGGTTTTCGCGAACCCAAACCTCGATGCAGATCCGAAAGTACGTGTGCTGACCGGATATCTGAGCATGTTAAAAACAGACACTGAACTCAATGAGGCTACAAGTCTGGCGAAACAGCTTGCAGAAACCCACCCGACCGAAGCTCGCGCCATTGTCATTTACGCAGACCTGCTGACGCGTCAGAACAAAAAGGCGGATGCCAGAGATATGTATGTAAAAGCTTCGCAACTGGATGGTTCGGTATTTCAGGTTTGGGGCGCCATTTTACAGCTGGATATCGATCTTAATCAGATAGATAGCGTGATGGTCCATTCGGAAAAAGCACTTGAAATATTTCCTAATCAGGGATTGTTATGGTATTTCAATGGGATCGCGCATTTGATGAAAAAGAATTTCAAAGAGGCGATTTCATCCTTTGAGGAAGGCCTGAAACTGGTTGGTGACAAACCTGATCTCATACCGCACATTCATGCGCAGCTTGGGGATGCATACAATGGCATCGGTGATCACCAGAAGTCCGACGCAGCATACGATCTCGCACTTAAAGGCAATCCGGATAATGACCATGTACTGAATAATTACAGTTACTTTTTATCGCTGCGAAAAGAAAAACTGGACCTGGCACTGAAGATGTCCGAAAAGTTGGTCCAGCAACATCAGAATAACCCTACTTACCTGGATACATACGCGTGGGTACTTTACATTCGGAAAGACTATAAGAAAGCAAAGGAGTTTCTCGAAAAAGCAATGGTCGACAGTGCCGGCGTGAGTGGCACGATTGTTGAGCATTATGGAGATGTTCTGTTCAAATTAGGTGAACGGGATAACGCAGTGGCGCAATGGAAAAAGGCAAAGAGAATGGGCGAAACCACTGAACTTCTGGACAAAAAAATAGCAACGGGTGCACTACATGAGCAATAAAATTACGGTCGGGCTGGTAACCATTTCATTAATCTGGTTTACAGCTTGTCATAAACAACGTTCTTCAAAAAGTTTAGCCAAAAATCCGGTCGCAGATTCTACTATCGTTACAAATGCCCCGGTCGAAACGGATTCTTCGGTTGCAGAAGTAACTGAAAAAGTAGAGCCCATCGCCATTAAAAAGGTCGAATTTGAATATCTGACCGCCAAATCCAAAGTCTCATTTAAAAGCAAATCGCAGGATTTTGATAATACAAATGTCAACATCCGCATGAAGAAAGACAGTATTATCTGGATTTCGGTCACGGGCGTGGGGCTTGAAGTGGCGCGGGGCATTATTACGCCTGACTCCATTATTTTTATGGATAAAATTCACCGCGACTATTTTGTATTCGATTACGCGCAGCTAAGCAAACAATATAATTTTGACCTGAACTTCGCACTTCTCCAATCCGTGATCATTGGCAACCTGCCGTTTGAACAACAACCTGATGGGCGTTTCGTAAAAGAAAATGACTTTTATATTCTTAAACAGGAGATTGAAAGGCTCCAAGTCGATAACTACATTGCCGAAAGCAATTTAAAATTGTCGCGTCTCAAAGCGACAGAAATACCAACTCAGAACACCTTTACGTTGGATTATGAGGACTTTAAAGAAGTAAGCAGCTTCCTGTTCCCATTCATGAGTACCATCAACCTGAATGTAAAATCGGCGAAAGATCAGCAGGTCAGAGAGACCAATATGCGGATCAAACACAGTAAGGTAGAACTGGTTGCCAACAGTCCCGGTTTTCCTTTTAAAGTGCCGTCTGGCTACAAGCGCAAAAGGTAAAATACAGAAAGTCTGCTTAACTTTGCCCGCCTGGAATTGTATTTTGGCCGCAAGAATCAATCATATGCCCTTTCTTACCCCCGGCTGCCGCCGTTTATTCTTATTACTGACGTTTCTGATCTGTGCGTGTACAGGCGCCTTCGCGCAAAAAACACGCGAGCAACTCGAACGCGAAAAAAATGAGAACCAGAGCAAAATCCGCGAGATCCAGAGCATTCTGAAACAGACTTCTTCTCAGAAAAATGTGAACCTGGGTCAGCTAAAAGCGTTAAACCAACAAATTAACACTTATAAAAGACAGATCGACCTGCTTTCGGATGATCTTGCGTTACTCGACAAAGAGTTAAAAATCCTCGAAAAAAAGCGTCAGGCACTCGACAGCAGTTTGAATGTACTGAAAAAGGAATACGGCAGGATGATCTACGAGGCGTCCAAACGAAATGTGTATTTCAATCAACTCGTTTTCCTTTTTTCCGCAGGTACATTCAATCAGTTTGTCTTAAGGTATAAATATCTCAAACAATATACGGATGCGCGCGAAGATCAGGTGGAGGAAATAGAGGTTCTGCAAAACAAATTAGCTGCTGAACGTCGGCGCATTACCAGCAAAAAGAATCAGCAAAAAACAGTACTTGATACGCGGGTTACCGAGAACACCAAACTGGAAGGTCTGAAAACCAAGCAAAACGAGGTGATCCAGGAGCTTTCACAAAAGGAAGTTGAATTGCGGAAGCAGATCGCCGAAAATAAACGTGCAACCGACTTACTGGAAGCGAACATCCGGCGGATCGCCGAGCGTGAACGCCGCGAGCGTCTGGAACGTGAGAAAAGAGAACGCGAAGAACGTGAAGCCAGAAGAAAGGCCGAACGCGAAAGATTAGCACGCGAAAACGCGGAAAGGGAGAAAAAGGGAGAAGCTGCCGTGGTAGCCGCCCCTGAAAAAGAAGAAGAACCGGTGATTTCGAGTGGGATGAGCGAGGAAGAAACGACATTAGCTTCCTCATTTACAGCTTCTCAGGCGCGTTTACCATGGCCGGTGAAAGGGTTCGTGTCGGGACATTTCGGACAAAGGCCTCATGCCGTTTTAAAAGGTGTAATGGTTGATAACCTGGGTGTTGATATCCAAACCACCGCCGGCGAGCCGGTACGATCCGTTTACGATGGCGTAGTGTTAGATGTGACTGAAATGCCGGGAATGGGTAACGTAGTCGCGATCCAGCATGGAAATTACATGACGATTTATGCCAAAATGAATGGAGTAACTGTTCGCGCGGGCCAAAAAGTGAAAGCAAGAGAAAATATAGGGAGGGTTGCTACGGATAGTGACGGTACATCCGAGTTACAATTCCAGATCTGGAAAAATACATCCCGCCTCAATCCCGAAACCTGGCTGATGCGGCGGTAACTCCTGAAACCCAGTTTTTTTTGTCATTCGTAGTCATTAATAGTCATGTATTGTTTTGTATAAGTGCGAGGAGACAACAAATGACCTTTTGACAATAAATGACTAATTAGATTTTCACATTAAATTTGACTTGTAACGATATGTCCGTCCATACACCTGATATTAAACGTGTTACCACCCACATCATTCAGGAAATGAAGACGCGTGGTGAAAAAATATCTTGTCTTACAGCCTATGATTATTCGATGGCCGGCATTGTGGATGCCGCAGGTGTCGAGCTGATCCTGGTTGGAGATTCGGCATCAAACGTGATGGCCGGCCACGAAACGACGCTACCTATTACCATTGACCAGATGATCTACCACGCGACTTCGGTAGTACGGGCTGTAAAAAGGGCATTGGTGGTAGTGGACTTACCTTTCGGATCGTATCAGGGGAACTCCCGGGAAGCGCTTAACTCGGCGATACGCATTATGAAGGAATCGGGCGCGCATGCGGTGAAGCTGGAAGGCGGGCTTGAAATCAAAGATTCCATTACCAGGATATTAAGCGCAGGAGTTCCGGTAATGGGCCATTTGGGGCTAACGCCACAGTCGATCTATAAATTTGGAACGTATACCGTCCGTGCAAAGCAGGAAGATGAAGCCAGAAAGTTATTGGAAGACGCTAAAATGCTTGAAGAGATCGGTTGTTTTTCAATGGTTTTGGAGAAAATCCCTTCCACTTTAACAAAAAAAGTTTCCGAAAACGTGGGCATTCCAACGATCGGAATCGGGGCGGGACCTCATGCTGACGGGCAAATTTTGGTATTGCACGATTTACTAGGCATTAATAAGGCATTCAAGCCCAGATTCTTACGCCGCTACGCAGATTTGAACGGCGTAATGACAGACGCCATTTCCAATTACATTAAAGACGTAAAAGGAAAATCGTTTCCTAATGAACAGGAATCGTATTGACCTTTTAAAAAGTAAAGAACTAATAAAATGGCTAAAAAACCACTCCACGTTATATACGAGGACAATCACCTCATTATTGTCAACAAAGAAGCCGGCGTCCTTGTCCAGGGAGACATTACCCGCGACAAATGCCTGCTGGACATTGTGAAGGACTATATTAAAGATACGTATCAGAAACCGGGCGCCGTTTTTCTCGGTACCGTCCATCGTCTCGATCGCCCGGTGAGCGGGCTTGTTGTTTTTGCCCGTACCTCAAAAGCGCTGGAACGGATGAATGAGATCTTCCGCAAACGCGATGTCCAGAAAACCTATTGGGCCGTAGTTAAAAACAGGCCCGCTGAAAAGAAGGGAAAGCTCGTCCATTGGCTTTCCAAGGATGAAACCAGGAATGTGACCACTGCCTATGATTACGAAAAAGAGGGAACGCAGCGCGCGGAACTATCGTACCGGTGGCTGGGTGAGGTGAACAAATTCCATCTGCTGGAAGTAATGCCCGTTACCGGGAGGCCACACCAGATCCGGGTACAGCTTGCATCGATGAATTGCCCGATCCGCGGTGATGTGAAATATGGTTATCCGAAAGGCAATCCGGACGGAAGCATCAATCTGCACGCTCGGAGACTTTATTTCGAGCATCCGGTTAAAAAAGAACCGTTGATCTGCAAAGCCGGACTTCCAAACGATCCGTTTTGGGAAGAATTCTTAAGCCTGGATACAGACATTGTTAAACCAGAACATCTTGATTTCCTGCACGAATAGATGAAATGATCGAGAAATTGAAACAACGGTGGAATGTGAAAAACGGGTGGGATGTCCTCATTATCCTGGTCGTTTTCGCGTGTACCGGTTTTTCAGTTTTGTACGTCAAACGACTCCTTTTTGAATGGATCGGATTGAATGAAAATTCATCCGGCTGGATACGCTGGACCGTCAACATCCTGATCATTCTGCCCCTTTACCAGGCTATTTTATTGGCCTGGGGCTGGATTTGGGGGAAATTCACTTTTTTCTGGGAGTTTGAGAAACGGATGTTCAGCAGAATTGGCGCAATATTTCGAAAGAAAAGTCAGGCTTAATACTTTATGTCAATCAGACCCTGATAAACTTTTTCCGCACTTTCATACGCGGCCTTCGCTGCTTCTTTTTCCTCGGTCCTGATATTCGGCTCTTTCATTTTCCAGCATTGCTTTAATGCTGTCAGACACCATTCTGCACTTTTCTTCTCCACAATCGGCTTATTATCAATTATTACAAAAACAGGATTGGAATGCGAGCTGGGGTAAACCCGAAGTGCTACCCAGGCAGATTTTTGCAGCTGATAATTGAACTTCACGTTGCTCACTTCCCCATTTGCGGTAATTTCTGTGGTATCCACGGGTTCTCCATTCACGATCAATTCCACTCTTACTTTCCGGCTTTTCTCAATCCGGGCGCGTTCAATATCCCAGTAAGGCATGAAAATGATCGGAGTTTTCGCAATTCGCTCACCAACCGTATCCTGCTGAGCCGGAAGATATGCAGCTACGTTTGCCGATACATTCAGCTTTTGCGCACTTTTTAGCGAAAGCTCACTTGTTCCTACTCCGGCTTCCTGGTTGTTGACTGTGAAATTCATGATGTGCGACTTTCCATCCGAAACATAGCTCCGGCCTTTTTGAATTGCCTGAACATAATTGTCGTACGTCATTTCACCCTCAGGCTTGAAGTAGCTCCTCGCCTGCCCTACCCGCGCATCGGTAATGCATGGAAAATCGGTTTCTCCGCTCAGCCTCGGCCTGAACCCGCAATTGAGCGTGTGGTAATACATATTGAGTTCCCACGGCGCAGGAGTGTCTCCGGCACTAAAAAAGTCAACCAGATTTTGCGTCACCGTCACAATGTATTCATTCGCCCCGATTCCGTCCATTTTAGGAACAATGTAATTCGGGATCTTATCAACCGGCGTCAAGGGTTGCAAACCCCAGGCCGAATGCGCGTAGCCCACAACGCCACCTTGCGACTTCGCCCAGCTTAGCACGGGCGCCGTCCAGCTTGGCCATTGTTCTATCTGAGTTGTTCCCGGGTAATCATCTTCTTTTATTCTCAACAAAACAATATGACCTGCGTGAGACGAAGGAAATCCTGAAACCTCCACGTCGTTCCGCATGACATTCTTTTTGTTTGAAAGCGCCAGGTCTTTTCCTGTAAAAAAAGTCTTTTGATGATACCAGCTTGGCCCCCAGGCCAGGTTAGCGGCCATATTCAGGTCTTCGCCTAATGCTTGCCGCCACATATCTTTCGGGTCTACTCCCTCTGTCGGACTATCGTAATGGCTGCAACCTGCTGCGTGAATGTGGTGGTCCGCGCTGAACCAGCCCAGTTTCGACAATTGGATCCAGCGTTTTAATTGAAATGAAATGTCAAATGAGGCAACGTTTTCAGGAATTGTAATTTCTTTGGTTTGACTAATGTATTCGGGGCCGCGAGAAAAAATGATCTTGTATTTTCCTGCCGGCAATTGTACATGTTCACCATCTGCGCGATAAATCTGAGGCTGAAAGAAAAAGTCGGGATACTCGTCTGTTGCGGCTACGCGACGGGATGGTAATGGGTAAATCCTTTTAAATTTTCCAGCCGTTTGCTCGTGCTCGTCGGTGATCACAAACGACGCCATAACCGGTGAACCGTCCTGATCCTTTACCTGGAAATTAACCTTAACCGCTGGTTTTACATTGAAAAGAATATGTGTTGAGTTCCTAAAACCGATGTCCTGAGATCCCTGACCCACATTATAGGCGATCTCTGCTTCCCGCTGACCAGCATCTTTGGAGTAAATCTGCACGATCGCATATTCCAGCCTGCCGCCGGTCAGATTTGGCTGTAATGGTTTGTTGGCATACATCCGGATATCCAGAAAACGATTGGCGACTTGTCCGGGAGTCAGCTCATGTTCCTTTTTTACTTTTGGATCAAAAGACGGGGAATGGTACGGTTTGGCTGCATTGGGGCTTTCAGCTTCCAGCTTGGCGGTAATGCCGGATTCATTATTTATTTTAACCAAAAAACTTGTCCAACCTCCCTGAATAAGAACTGCCTTCGCTGCTCCCCGCTCCACTTTTACCCTGCCTTCGGGATTGATATCAACGATATTCAGACAATATGGATCAAGAATTTCCTGAATGCCGGTTACCATTTCTTTCGAAAATGGCCTGTTACTCCACGCTTTTAACTTTTCAGAATCCTGAACGGAAAGACTGTTTCCCGAAAAAGAAAGTGCCTCCTGCAGACGCAAAGCCTGCGCCATTAACGGCTGTGGTTCGATTCCCGCCGTTTCGTGCGCCACAGTATGGTGCTCATGTTGAGCAAACAGAGTCAGAGGCAAAAGAATGCAAATAAGAAGCTTGGTAGACCATTTTTTCATATTATTCCTTTTCTTTTTTTCGGTTTAATTTCCAGGCGGTAAAACCCAGATAAACCATGCTGCCTCTCGCCCCGCCTTTTTTCATTAAACCATTTACACTACTGAATCCCAGAAAGATAGGACCAAAATGGCCCACTGCACCGATCGACGGACGATTGTTTCCCGGGATAAATGTAATCGGGAATGCAAAATCAGAATCTTCGTCTTCGAAACGTGGGGTAATGGTAAAAGTATTGGGAATGTAAATATCTAATGGTTGCCCACTCCTGCTTTTATAGCGTTTGGTTTGAGATAAATTCACGAAAAAACCTTTGACCAATTGAATGTCGGCTTCCAGATGCAATGCCTGCGGCAACTGTACATCTCTTCGGAAAACGCTATCCGTTTCAGCCGGAAAAAGAGTCATAAAACCTTCGGCTCCGTTATCGGCAATCGTCTCAAGCTGAGCTTGCCCGATTACCGACTCTGACTGGCGCCCGCTGACTACCCTGGAATTGCTCGTCCGATATTTAATCGACCCCACATCAGTCAATGAACCTGCCAGCCGGATCAGATATTCGGGACTTTCATCGAATACTTCTTTGTTTTTACGCCAGTATTTACCCAATTCATAAGAAAAACCCAGATCATAACCCCATCCGGAGCCGTAACGATCGGAGTTAAAAAGACTTGAAATACTTCTTTTCTGCGTCGGAGCACTATAACCGCTTTCGTAAGACAGGTCGGAAACGACCAGTTCGCTGGATTCGGGATTGCTGGTTAACGGACGGATTGTGTAGCTGTCGGCATTACCGGAAAGATATGCTACCCTGGCGCCATAAACCCGCTTGATGGTCGCACCGATCCTGAATTTGTGAGCTTCTAAATCCAGCAATTGAGCTCCATATGTCAGGCTGACGTCTGAAAAACTTTGCTGGATCATACTGAAATTGCCCCATGCCGCATTAGTAAGCGGTGGCGTACTTTCCGTGTCCAGTCTATGGAAATAGACATTCTGGAGTAATTCGGGAATGTTGGCTGCTTTTACAAAACCACGGTTCCGGAACTGTAATGCGAGTCCCTGATATTTACCTAATGCGATCATCGCCGACGGCCAGCGGATTTCACTCACGAGGTAAATGGGATCTTTGTACGTGAGCGAGCCCATTGTCCGGGAACGGCCGTAAAGTTCTTTGGTTGAATGCGAGGTAAGCAGCGGGTAAAGCAGTGAATTTTCCCCCACAAACCTGAAATACCTGTAATTGATACTTCCACCGATGGTACCGATGTTGATCTGCCATTTATGTTTTGGGCCCCCAATCACCGACGGATTGTAGGTCGACCGGTATAAACCTCCATAATTACTGAATTCCAGCCCGGGAATTTGTTGTGAAAATGCGACCGAAAAGGCCAGTGAAAATAAAAATACGAAGGCAAGTGCAGCTTTTTTCAATGTTGAGTTTTGTTAGTCAGGGACAATTTTCCATTCACGTCGTAATGGATCAGTTCGTCTTCAATTAAATCCTGTAATGTCTTCAGAAATACGGCTTCATGGATGTTCTCAAAAGCCCGGGCCATTTCTTTGGGCGTAATCCCGCCGTTTTTGCCCAAAAATTGAATAATCTGCCCGGCTGCATTTGCATCGTTTTGAATCTCATTCCGTTTGTTTTTCAGACAATTATCGCAAACACCGCACGCATGGGCGTCAAATTCATTGAAATATTCCAGTAACAACAACGTCCGGCAGATGTGCGTATGCGTTGCATAATGAACCACTGCTTTTGCTTTTTTTAAATCCCGGTCTTTCTTTTTTCCAATTTCAAAAACATTCAGTGGCAGTAATGTTGCATCGTATCGTGGCGTGAGGAAGGTTAGTTGCGGTTTGTCTTTTCTGGGTTCGTATTCGATAATGTCTCGCTCAGCCAGAAAATTAAGCTTTTGAATGATTTCTCGCTCCGGCGCAAAATAGGTCTGAGCGATTTCAACCTCCGAAATCCGGACATATTCTGTAAAGAGCTCCCCTCCATACATCCGCAGAATCACTTTGATAAACGAATCCATTTCCTGGTAGCGTATCTGAAAGTCGTACAATTGGCGGTTATCGACCAGAAAATGGACCTTGGATGGATCGTTGAAGTTTTCACTAAGCTGGATAAAGCCTTCTTCTTCAAGAAGTTTAAGTGCATAATGCGTTTCATTCACTGCCAGCCCAAAAATTCCGGTAAATTCCTGGATATCGAAACTAAATCCGCTGAACTCGCCGCTGCCGACCGCGATCCTGTAATAATTGGCGAGAGACTGGTAAACTCTTCTTAACACCTCAATCGGTGGATATTTTCGCTCAACGCTCTCTGTCAGTTCGTCCAGGTCGATGTTATTAAAAAGTGCCACCGCAAATGCTTTCTTTTCATCGCGGCCAGCTCGTCCCGCTTCCTGATAATACGCTTCCAGACTGTCAGGAAGGTCAAAATGAATAACCGCACGCACATCCGGCTTATCGATCCCCATCCCAAATGCATTGGTCGCGACCACGACTCTCGTCTGATTTTTGATCCACGCCGACTGCCTGTCGGAACGTTCCTTGAATGGTAATCCTGCATGGTAACTTTGCGCAGAGATCCCTTGCCTCACCAGTGAATCGGCCAGATCTTTCGTACGTTTCCGGGTACGGACATAAATGATCGCCGATCCCGGCACATTTTTAAGCACCTGCAAAAGTTTTCGTTCTTTATTTTCTTCGGCAAATGCAGAATAAGATAAATTGGCACGGGCGAAAGACTGTTTGTAAACCCGTGCATTCCGCATTTCCAGCCTGTCGAGAATGTCCGCACGAACCTCCTCGGTCGCCGTTGCGGTCAGCGCCATCACCGGAACTTTCGGTATTTGCTTTCTAAAATCAGAAATCAAAAGGTAGGAAGGTCTGAAATCGTATCCCCAGGCAGAAATACAATGCGCCTCATCGATCGCGAGCAGGCAAATTTGCATTTGTTTCGCACGGGCGAGCAAAATGTCCGTTCGCAACCTTTCGGGAGAAACATACAGAAATTTGGTGTTTCCGTGAATGCAATTATCGAGCGTAATGTCAATTTCATTCCGGCTCATTCCGGAGTGGATCGCCGCCGCCGGGATCGACCGTTTTTTCAGCTGCTCCACCTGATCTTTCATCAACGCAATGAGCGGCGTTACCACAATGCACACGCCTTCCGACGCCATAACGGGCACCTGAAAACAAATGGACTTACCTCCACCTGTGGGAAGCAAAACCAGCACGTCGTTGCCATTAAGAACCGTTTTTATCGCTTCTTCCTGAAAAGGCCGAAACGTTTCGTAACCCCAATAGCGCCGCAGCACGGATTGAAGATCAATCATCAGAGTTATGTTTTCAGTGTGTTCAAATACCCCACAAAGTAATGCGATTACACGCGCTATGAAAACTGTTTTTTGTAATAACGGTAAATAAAACTCGGGATCCGGGGCCATCTTCCTGAGAATAAATGCTTAATTTGTTCAAAACTCACTCCGACTAATGCCTCTACAAGAGAACAGTAGCGACAGACTTATCCGATTGCTTTCCTGGACTTTCACATTGAGTTTTGTACTCATTACTTTTTTGCCAAGGTCCCTCGACGACACCATGTTTATGGATGGCGTTACCTATGCTTCCATCTCGCGCAATATGTCGTTAGGCATCGGCTCATTCTGGCGGCCGTATTTTGCGGAATCGTTTTGGCTGCCTTATGATAATGCCTCCTATTTCTCTGGACATCCTCCGCTCATGTTTGGTCTCCAATCTCTGCTTTTCAGGATGATGGGTGACACCACGGCAGTAGAAAATGTTTATGATCTCCTCATTCTGATCTGCTCGATCCTGCTCATTGTTAAAATCTGGAATAAACTTTTTGCTGAAAACCCAGCTTTCAAATCGTTTTCGTGGCTTGCCATACTTTGCTGGTATGGAATGACAATCGTCTATTACAGTATGCCGAACAACTTTTTGGACAGTACAATGGGCGTTTTTTGTCTGTTGTCTTGCTACTTCCAGCTGATCTTTTTAGAAGAGACCGATCCGGGTTTCAAAAAATACATCTGGGCAGTCGCCGCTGGATTGTTTGTTTTATGTGCTTTTTTGACAAAAGGCCCCGTCGGGCTGTTTCCGCTGGCTTTTTCAGTACTTTATGCATTTACTTTTTTGAGTGGTGCAAGCTTTTTTTCAGCGATAAAAGCGGCCGCAGTAGTGACGGGAACATTCCTAGTTTGCCTGGCTGCTGTGCTTACTTTCAAGCCCGCATATGAGTTTATGAGCACCTATTTTCAGGGGCAGGTCATTCAGGCCGTATTTCAGAAAAGGGAACAAACCGGAGTCGGGCTTGCCGGGCATTTTCAATTAATGAAAGATTTGTTCCGAAACGTATATCCGCATCTGTTTGCATTAATCGGGCTCAATCTGATCGCATTGTTATACCGTTTAAAGCTTGCAATGTCTAGTGAAGTGCTGCGGATCACGCTGTTTTCGGGAATTGTCGGTCTTTCGGGAATTTTACCGATGCTGGTCAGCATTAAACAATATCCGCACTATCTTTTACCTGCATTGCCATTTATCGCATTTTTTGCGGCTGGTCTTCTTGTGGAAAAGGTACGTGCGTTAATGTCTTTAAAACCCACTTATGCGACGATTGCTCTGGTTATCGCCACGCTGGTTAGCTGGGGTGTTACGGTAAAAAAAATGAACTCGCCTGAGAAGAATGTATTTGCTTCCAATGCCAGAGAAATGCGGCATTATGTCGCCAAATCGTCGACTATCGGGGTTTGCCATGATCTCTATCACAATGCTGACATACATTCTAATTTTCAACGGTATCATTTTTTATCACTCACTACCAATATTGATTCCGTAAAATACATTCTGGCAAACACCGATTGCCTGCCTCAGTTTGATCCAAAAAAATGCGCATTTGTAGACCTTGACGGTGGATTTGCGCTGGTAATCCGTAATACTTCAAGTGTACGCAACGTTACCCGCAAACGCTGACAAACGAGCGCATTCACCTGCAACGACCATTTTTTGAATGCCTGAAAATAGTAACTTTGATTTTTGAGAACTTATAATCACCTCTATGCGCACGCTGATTTTCTTTCTTAGTATCCTTTCGTTATCCAGCTGTTCCGTTTCGCATTATTTAAATCGTGAACTAAAAAATTCAGCCATCTTAGGCCAGCAGCATACGGGTGTTTCCATTTCAAATCTCGGTGACAAAAAGGCGCTGGCCTCCTACCAGGACAACAAATATTTTACACCTGCTTCCAATACCAAGTTATTCAGTTTTTACGCTGGTCTGTGCGCCCTCGGCGATTCCATTCCGGGTCTCGAATACCTCGAATGGGGCGAGCTGCTCATTATACGGGGAACCGGCGATCCCTCGTTACTGCATCCAGATCTTCCGAATAGCAAGGTTTTGAGTTTTTTAAAAAGTAGAAAAGAACCTATTTTTTTTACGCCATATAATTTCGAGAACAAGCGTTTTGGTCCGGGCTGGGCATGGAGCGACTATAATGATTATTATCAGCCGGAAGTTTCGCCGATGCCGATCTACGGAAACATCGCAAGATTTACCGGGGGCCCATCGCAGAACTTCCAGGTTAGTCCGCCGAGCTGGAAAAAAGCAATGTTATTTGACACAAATGCGAGCGGAATCGAGCGGGAAGAATTGCAGAATGTATTTCACCATTCAAAACTTGCTGTACCTCAGGGACTTATTCAGGATGTTCCAATTCGGATGACGGATCAATTGACTGTGCAGCTTTTGAGCGATACATTAAAAAAGGAGATCAAGCTGATCAACATTCCGCTGGAAATTGAACTTCAAAAAGTGTATAGTATTCCCTCCGACTCGCTATATACGAGGATGATGCAGACGAGTGATAATATGCTCGCAGAACAACTCATGCTGCTTTACGCCTCTGCCAACAAGCTTCCATTGAATACTGAAAAAGCAATTGCACACATGATCGGGCATCAGCTTACAGACTTACCTGATAAGCCCGTTTGGAAGGATGGTTCGGGTTTGAGCCGCTATAATCTCTTTACGCCACGCAGCATTGTTGCTTTACTTCAAAAGATTTATGTGAAGGTACCGAGGGAAAGGCTTTTCCAGATACTTCCATCAGGCGGGAAAAATGGCACATTAAGTAATCTGTTTAAAGGTGATGCTCCTTTTATCTTTGCCAAAACAGGAAGCCTCAGCAACAATTTCAGTCTGAGCGGTTATTTAATCACCAAAAAAGGTAAAACTCTGGTATTCAGTTTCATGAATAGCAATTTTACCCGGCCGAGCTCAGAAGTACGAAAGGAAGTGGAGCGGATTTTGACCGGCATTCACAACAAATACTAAGGTTATTTTTCCTCCCAGGTTTTGCCGGTACAATACAAACGGTTTTTGCCATTTTTGCGAATAAGCAGATAAATGGTGTATATACCTGGCTCCACATTTCCTTCATGAAAACTTGCGGTGGCGCCTTTTGAAAAATACATCAGTCGGCGAACAGTCGTTTTCAAAGGTACTTCACTCTGGTTCGGCGGCGATGCGTATACATGCCCGGCCGATTTCAGGATGACATAGGCTGCGTCCGAATAGTCCTTTTCTGCGTAAAAAAACTCATTTGGAAAGTTTACCATGATGTAACTTCCAAATTTAGTGACCGTCTCCGGCTGGTATATGCTGTCGCATTTGACATCTGAGGGGATTGAACGCGGATTCCAGCCTTCCGCAAGGGGGTCGGCTGATTTGTAATAACTTCTGATTTTTTCGAAGTGATCCTGGTCCATTGAAAACATCCTGATTCCAGACCAATCCGCATTGTAACGTGCATTAAATTCCTGCACAATGGCCGCGCGCCTGTTATTCACCGCGTCGGCGAAATTACTCTGTAGTAAAACGAGGTTGAGAATAATGGCTGCACAAACGAAAACCGGGGATACGCGCGACCTGACTTTATCGGTTACTATGGCCAAAAACCCAAAATAAAGCGCAATGCACCAAAGCGTGGAATACATCCGGTAGCGGCCTTTGAACATTCCCTCGAAGGTGTCGGTAGGAATGCGTTTGTAAGTAAGCGCCAATGCGGTAATCAGTACAAAAATGGCTATTGCAGCCGCAAAAAGTGCTGTTTGGTTTGTATAGCGTGATTTTAACCAAACTGAATTCCAGAGCCTGATGTATTGATTTTTGTACAATACAACGAACAAAAGAATCATTAACATACCGATAACCGATGCCTGATACATCATGTAACTGGGCATTCCATACGCTGTTAATGTCGCGATTGAGCCTATAAAACCAAAGAACCCGAAAAAGCCTTCTTTAACTTGTATGGGGTTGGAAAAGTCGAGGTTTTGCGTAATTGGGGTAAAGTCAAGGAAGTAAATGAATGCAATGATCAGCGTGGTTAATACGGTGATCACAAATTGTTTTCGGTAACCTGCCAGCAAAAATACCAGGCCGATCACAGGAAAAACCATCAAACCATTTCCATAGCTAAATGTGGCTGCAATGGCGAGAATCAATGCATATGCGATTTTCTCTGGTCGGTAAACAGCTGAATAAAGTGCCCCCAGAACAAACAGGATCACTCCAAAATTACATAGCGAGCTCACACCCCAGAAAATATTCTCAAAGGATTGAATGTTAAACCACAACCAGGCGATCGGCACAAAATACCAGATTGAAAGTTTGAGGCGGTTGAATGCACGATAGAATACAAACGCACAAAGTACCCAGCATATATTGGCTACGATCATCGGCCAGACCAGGTTGACCTTACCGAAAAACGTATGTAAAAGCAGGATTACCGATCGGGAAAAAACGAGGCGATGTTCAGGAAAAAGTTCTGTAAGAAGCTTCCAGCGTTTTAAAAAAGTAGCATTATCGAATTCAGGAATGATTCCAAGAATGCTGATGTCATCAAATGCAATGTAATTTACATTCAGGGCTACTGCTTTGAAAACCCATATATAAATGGCAATCGGGATGATACACAATAAAATTGCAGGCCAGCTTTTTTTTCTGACGGATCGGAGGAAAGGTATATGCATAGATTAATTTTCGGTTTCTTCCTCTACGGAAGCGCGGGGATCTTTGGTATAGTCGTAAAGCAATTTGCCTTTGTCATCCCACTCCCTCAATACAAAAGGCTCAAATTCTTCGTCCCAACCCGTTTTCGGATACTGGATTTCCTTTTTGCGCTGACGGCGAAACTGGTAATATTCCACCCAGCGGCCAATTTTCTTTCCATCATCATATTTGCCATTTGTCATCAGCTGGCCTTCTTTATAAAACGCCAGATACTCGCCTTCCACCTCTCCAAAAGCAACGGGTGTCACCTCTTTGATCTGCGTATGTGCTGAATCATAATAGGTTACGCGCGATTCTGCCGGGAAGCCGCGATTCCAGACCGACTTATCAATGAGATTGTATTTGGTGTCGTATTTAACCCAGCGGCCATCTTTTACACCCATATAGTAAAAACCTTCCTCGATCAGGTTCTCTCCATTGTATTTTTTATAAGATCCATGGAGAGGTAATGCCTGCTGAGTCTCTTTCACTAATGCAGAACTGAGCTTTTTACCTTTCTTGTCGTACCAGCGGGTTTCGGTGGCGCGAACATATGCATTGATCGGTTTATACTCTTTTAGAACATGAAACGACTCCACAGTAGCCCGGTCGCCGCTCCCGTATTTGACCGACATACTAACCATTGGAATTCCTTCATATTGCACTTTTGCGAGTTTGGCCTTTTCCTTTTTTGCCTTGCGGTCCTTTTTCTGACTCTTGTATTCTTTTACTTTCAAGCCCAGATCGGGGATCGTTTCACCAAAGAGTGTCGACAAGCTGGCAGACTTACCATTTGCGCCAGGCAACGATGTACCGACAACAGGATCAAGGCCTGATACGAAGGATTTTAAGTCTTTGGATCGGGAAACAGTGTCCTTTTTCACCGTCTCCTTGGGAAGCCAGGCTGGCGGTGGTGTTTCCTTGTTTTCCGACTGTGCGTGTGTGTCGATTGTCAAAATCAAGGAACAAAAGATTAATGCCGGAATAATACTTTGCATTATAATTGGATTTTTCTTCAGAGCAAGATTGTTACTTTTGTAACGAATGGATTTTTCCTATATTGATATACGAAGCATAAAATTAAACAAACGCAGTGGAAAAAAGTTCTAAAATTTACATCGCCGGACACCGGGGAATGGTAGGCTCAGCAATCCTCAGAAAATTAAAGCAGGAAGGTTTTAACAATTTTATTTTAAAAACGTCTTCCGAACTGGATCTTCGTAATCAACATGATGTGAGGGCCTTTTTTGAATCTGAACGTCCTGAATATATTTTTCTTGCTGCGGCGAAGGTTGGGGGCATTATGGCCAACAATATATATCGTGCAGAATTTTTAAATGACAATTTATTAATCCAGAATAACGTCATTGACAGCGCCTATAGAACAGAAGCTAAAAAACTTATGTTCCTGGGTTCCAGCTGCATATATCCAAAACTGGCACCTCAGCCGCTTAAAGAGGATTCGTTACTTACCGGGCTTTTGGAACAAACCAATGAACCATATGCCATTGCGAAAATTGCCGGTATTAAAATGTGTGAGGCTTATCGGGCACAGTACGGTTGCAATTTTATTTCAGTAATGCCTACCAATCTGTATGGACCGAATGACAATTACGACCTCAACAATTCGCACGTTTTGCCAGCGATGATGCGTAAGTTTCATGAGGCAAAAGAAGAAAATAAGCCATTTGTGGAGCTGTGGGGTACTGGTTCACCAATGCGCGAATTTTTACATGCCGATGACCTTGCCGATGCCTGCTACTTTTTAATGCAGAATTACAATGAGCCTGAGTTTCTGAATATCGGAGTCGGAGCGGATGTGTCCATTAAAAATCTGGCCGAAATGATCCAAAATATTGTCGGCTACGAAGGAGAAATCCATTGGAATACAGAAAAACCGGACGGTACTCCCCGGAAACTGATGGATGTTGGCAAGCTACATGGGCTGGGTTGGAAACACCGGATCGAGTTAGAAGATGGAATCAGGATTACATACCAGGATTTTTTACAAAAAATCGAAACTTACGCCGTATAATGTGATGGTTCATAATGCGTTCCAAGACTTCCAAACCTAATATTTAGACACTAAAATCATTTTTGGCCTACTATAATTCTTTTTTTTGACAAATTTCCAGTATAAAATTATATGATTCTTCGGGAATCTAATTAGTTTTGCAGCGTCCAAAAAAGGACTTGATATAAACCATAGTCATAGAAAAATGTCGGCCATTATTAAGTTAGACCAGATTGACCGTAAAGTACTGGAGATCCTACAAACGAATGCAAAAATAACCAACGCACAACTATCGAAAGAAATAGGGCTGTCTCCCGCACCCACGTTGGAACGTGTAAAAAAGCTGGAACAGTCCGGCATAATTAAAAGTTATCATGCGCAACTCGAGCCCGAAAAAGTTGGTTTGGGTGTGAGCACTTTCGTTCAGATCTCATTGGTAGGTCATCGGAAAGCGGTTACTGAATCTTTTGTTGAAAAAATCCACGCGATCCCAGAAGTTATTGAATGTCACCATATTACAGGAACAGGTGATTTTCTTTTAAGAGTTATTTCGAAAGATATCAGTACATATCAGAAATTGATGCTCGAAAAAATCAATGAAATTGAGGAAGTCGCGAGTACCCAGACGATGGTTATCTTGTCTACTTTTAAAGAAAGCAAAGTACTTCCGATACCATGATATTGGGTTAAGAAATTGCAAGTAAAAAACCGCTGGAAAGAGATTTCCAGCGGTTTTTTATTTGGTCACACCTACGGTTTCTTATTGATGCTGTTCGCGCAAAAGGTCATTCACTGTTTTCACAGGATTGAATGTTAGTAGGGGAACCTCAACAAATAATGTATTCCAATCAGCCATTGAACCATTCCACAAACCGGGCAGCTCCTGAGCTTTTAAGTCTTTTCCATCTTTTGACTTCGCAGTAATGAATCCGGTTAGAGGATCTCTGAACTTTTTGAGCTCAAATAATTCTCCATTATGGTTTTTTACCGCGCACACCAGATCCACCGGATTAAAGTGCGTAGAATTCTTGAAGATGCTGTTCTGATCCTCATTATCCACGTCAACCTGAGCCGATTCAACGATTTGAAGAGATGAAGAACCATCTGCGTTCTCGGCCCAAAAAGGTCCGCCGCCAGGTTCGCCCTGATTTTTCACCATTCCACACGCGCGCAATGGGCGATCCAGCTTTTGAACAAAATATTCCTTTTTCTTTTCGTCAGTCCAGCTATCAAAACCATTCGGAGGTACTACACAGAGTTCAGTTTTGAAAAAACCATCCAGTTCCTGCAAAATAGAGGAATCGGTATTTTCTTCAAGTTTTGCCAAATAACCAAAAATGCGTTTTTGATATTGAAGAACAATCCCCGCTAGTGCTTTTTTGTATGTAATTGTATCACCCTTGATGCGGTCAGGAACAACATTGTCAATGTTTTTAATAAAAATAATATCCGCGTCCAGCTGGCTCAGGTTTTCCAATAATGCGCCATGACCCGCCGGACGGAAAAGCAATGTGCCATCTTTTTCCCGGAAAGGAGTATTGTCAAGGTTGACCGCAATCGTGTCGGTAGCGCTGCTTTGCTCCGAAAAAGATACAATATAACGGACCCCAAATTCGCTCTGATAACTCGGAAGTACTTCAACCACAAGCTTTTCGAACTTATCCCGGTGCTCGGGGGACACGGTGAAATGAATTTGCACGCTACTGCCCGCATTTGCATATTTTGCACCTTCCACCAGATGTTCTTCCAGCGGTGTCCGCGAACGATCCTGATAATTATGGAATTTTAGAAGTCCTTTCGGCAGCTCACCGTAACCCAATCCTTTTGTAGTAAGAAAGTAAGATGCTATTGTTTTTTCATCGGCAACGTTAATGTCATTTCCATCCATTGCGGTCCTCAAATCCTCGAAAAAAGCAAATTCAGGTAATCTGGAAAAGAATTCATCAACCGATTTGTCCTTTTTTCCGTCCTGCAAAAAGCCAAACAGTGATTTGAACATGCGCGTTGCGGCTCCGGACGCAGGGACAAATTTTAATAGTGATATGTCACCTTCGGATGCTTTTTTATCAAACTCGGCAATGACATCCGAAATCTGGTCGTCGGTGAGCCTGATAATCCCATCTCCAACTGTTGCGGCCTTGGAAAGTTGCAAAAACGGGAACCCGTTTTTAAAGTAGCTCACCTGCTCGTTCACTGTATTAATGTCACTTCCTCGTTCTTTTATTTGAGTTAAATCGTTATCGATAAACATAAGGGAATTGTTTTGTCTGTGAAGTTTTAGGGTAATATCCACTCTAGTAAAGCGGACTGCTAACTTCCTATAATCATACCAGATGATTTATTTAAGAATTCTCAGTTTCGCAAAACTGAGCAGGAGCGTTTTTTCACCCACTAAATCGAATTTGACCGTTGCTTTGCGATCCGTTCCATTAATGTCCATTTTAACAACTTTCCCGAATCCGAATTTCGAATGCTCGACTTTATCACCTTCCGCAAGGTCAAAAGTGTCGCTTGGTACGAAATCAGGAGATGGTGTGTGATTAGAGGTAGCGGCATTTGGTTTTGGTGTGGCAGCTTTATTCTGCGCAAGATTCCGCACGAATGAGGTGACCGGTGGGGTAGTATCTCTTTCTAACGTAGTTTGTACCATTTTTGAAACATTCAGAAAACGGTTGTCAACTTCCAACAAAAACCGGCTGGGTTCGCACATTTTAAGCCGTCCCCATTGATATCTGCTCTCTGCGTAGGAAAATGAAAGTTTTTTTTCCGCCCGGGTTATCGCAACATAAAACAGCCTGCGTTCTTCTTCCAGGTCCTGCCTGCTTTCCAGCATCATCTGGCTGGGAAATAAGTCTTCTTCCAGACCGACAATGAATACATTTCTGAATTCCAGGCCTTTTGCGGAGTGAATGGTCATCATCGTTACCCGGTCATGATCATTACTGTCATCCGGTTCATCGGCATTTGTTAGAAGCGAAACGGATTGTAAAAATGCACCCAGCGATTTGTCTTCATTGTCAGCACTATCAACGAATTCTTTGATCCCATTCAACAGTTCCTGAACGTTTTCGTAGCGCGACAAACCTTCAACCGTTTTGTCTTCGTACAATTCTCTCAAAATACCCGAAGTTTTTGCGATATGAGCGGAAATTTCATACGCATCTTTGCCTTCTTCTATTTGTATTTTGAAGCTTTTAATCAAAGTGCCGAACTGTTCAATCGGCGCAATGGTACGGCCAGTGGCATACTTTCCGATATTGGCGACTACCTCCCAGATTGCGATGCCATTTTCAGATGCGGTGACCGCGATTTTAGCTACTGTCGTGTCTCCAATTCCTCTTTTGGGAAGATTGATGATTCGTTTAAATGCTTCTTCATCACGCTGGTTCACTGTAAACCTCAAATAGGCCAGCAGATCCTTTATTTCTTTTCTTTGATAAAACGATTGCCCGCCGATGATACGGTATTTAATACCTAGTTTTCGGAGAGCTTCTTCAAACGAGCGGGATTGGGCATTGGTACGATAAAGAATGGCGAAATTCTCATTCCTAAGTGCTTTTTGCATCTTTTCTTCGAAAATTGCAGTAGCAACCAGTCTCCCTTCTTCATTATCCGAACCTGCTTTAATAACATCTATTAGCGATCCTTCTTCATTGTCGGTAAATGTATGTTTTTCCAGCTGCGCCTTATTTCTTGCAATCACCGAATTAGCCGCATTCACGATAGTACTGGTCGAGCGATAATTCTGCTCAAGTTTTACAGTTCTTACATCCGGGAAATCCTTTGAAAAGTTCAGAATATTCTCAATGTTCGCACCACGGAATGCATAGATACTTTGTGCGTCATCACCAACCACGACAATATTACGGTGCACTGCCGAAAGTTTGCGAGTAATAAGGTACTGCGAGACGTTCGTATCCTGAAACTCATCGACCATTACATGCTGAAACTTGTGCTGGTACTTATATAGTACATCTGGAAAGTCGCGGAAAAGGATATTAGTGTTAAAAAGCAAATCATCGAAGTCCATCGCATTCGCCTGGAAGCAGCGGGTTACATAGGTTTTGTACAACCTGCCAATCTCTTTCATCTTCGCAGCATCATCATCCGCCTGTATTACTGCATTGTTGAGATAGTCATCAGCCGATATAAGCCGGTTTTTAGCTCCCGAAATGCGATTAAATACAACATTGGCCTTGTATGTTTTGTCATCCAGATTGAATTCCTTAATGATACTTCTCAATAATGATTTAGAATCGTCGGTATCATAAATAGAAAAGTCGCTCGTATATCCCAGATATCTGGCTTCTATCCTAAGTATTTTCGCAAACACCGAGTGAAAAGTCCCCATCCAGATATTTCGAGCCTCTGTTCCCACAGCCCCCTCGATCCTGTGACGCATTTCCCCAGACGCTTTATTTGTAAAAGTCAAAGACAAAATGCGGAAAGGGTCAACCCCATTTTCGATCAGGTGCGCAATACGGTATGTCAAAACACGCGTTTTTCCTGAGCCAGCTCCTGCAATAATCATTAATGGGCCTTCTCCATGCAGCACAGCCTCTCGCTGAGGCTCATTCAAGGTCGCCAGATAGTCTTTATGATTAGAAATGATATTCTTTTCCAAATTTCTTGTTCTTATATAGTCAATGCCAAAGTTAGAAAAAAGCATTCAAGGCGTCTTGGAAATAAGATGTGAAAGCGTTCAAGTTTGTTGTTCTTATTTATAGAATGTCATAAATCGAGCCTGCGATCATAGGCTTATCCATTATTATCAACAATTTTACCGATCTATAACACTACTGCAAAAACTTAATGATGATAACGGAAGATATGGAGAATCAACCCCTGGACATCCAGTGGGAACATCTGCTAAATGGCCTTGAACAATTAATCGGTAAAAGACCAGCAGACTTGAATGGCGTGCTATTTCTTGTTGGAGTGCAGGAATTGGGACAAGGCGCCAAACATTTTACGAAGGAGCAGAAGCAGGATTTAATGCACATTGGGATATGTAAGGTTCTGAGTTTATCCTCTTACTACTCGTTGGAGTATATAGATAAAGATGGGTGGCCTCATTATAAACTTGAACGGGCGTTGCCCCAGGGAGATGTTCTCAAACAGGAAGTGCTACTCAAAATGCACGTAATCGAATATTTTAAGTTTTTTTAAAATTTCTTTCGAGCCTTATGTTATCACTTTCAGAGGCTTATGTCAATAAGCACTTATTTGGTCAAAAATATTTTCCATCAATACTTGCGTGTTAAGAATTAATGCTGCACTTTTGCACTCCCAATCGGGGACAACGGTTTAGCAGACGGCTAAACGACGAGTTCTGAGAGTATCAGAGCAACG
>NZ_JAJUXH010000011.1 GCF_021390245.1 Dyadobacter sp. CY323
CCGATCCGAAACTGGGGCATGATCCTGAATCAATTTTTGACTATTTTTGAAAACAGAGTCAGGCTTTAAGCTTTGCCCGACCCCGATTGAAAAGTTTACACAGTTAATGCGATAGTCCCCCCTTTAATTTCAGTATTATACATTAAACCTGAAATGCATAATATCTCCGTCCGAAACCACATATTCTTTGCCTTCCACTGCCATTTTCCCAACTTCTTTTACGCCGGCCTCCGTTTTATATTGTTCGTAATCCGCGATCTTGATTACCTCTGCGCGGATAAACCCTTTTTCAAAATCACTGTGAATCACGCCTGCAGCCTGGGGGGCTTTCCAGCCTTTCACGATTGTCCAGGCACGTACTTCTTTCACGCCCGCGGTGAAATAGGTGATCAGGTTCAAAAGTGAGTAGGATGCTTTGATTAACTTACTCAGACCTGACTCTTTCAGACCATATTCGCCAAGGAACATTTCATGTTCTTCCGGATCTTCTATCTCTGAAATCTGTGATTCAATTGCTGCACAGAGAACAATAACCTCAGCTCCTTCAAGTCTCACGGTTTCTCTCAGCTTTTCAGAATATTCATTGCCGGTAAGCATCGACTCTTCATCGACGTTGGCAACATATAATACAGGTTTCGCAGTCAGCAACTGCAGATCGCCAATTACAGCCTCTTTTGTCTCTTCGTCGATTTCAACACTTCTTGCATTTTTTCCAGCCTCCAGAGTCGATTTGTATTTTTTCAGCCATTCCAGCTCCGCTTTTGCTTTCGCATCTCCGGCCCTGGCCCCTTTTTCGGTCTTCTGGATTTTTTTCTCGACGGATTCCAGATCTTTCAACTGAAGTTCCGCGTCGATAATTTCCTTGTCAAAAACCGGGTCAACCCGGCCTTCCACGTGTACCACGTTTTCATCCTGAAAGCAGCGCACGACATGAACGATGGCATCCACTTCCCGAATATTGGCTAAAAACTTGTTACCAAGCCCAGCTCCCTGGCTCGCACCTTTTACCAGACCTGCGATATCGACAAATTCTATAATGGTAGGAATAACCTTCTGCGGTTTTACAAGACCAGTAAGTACATCAAGACGCTCATCAGGAACGGTCACGACACCTACATTTGGTTCAATTGTGCAAAAAGGATAATTGGCAGCTTCGGCTTTACCGGTAGAGATGGCATTAAAGAGAGTGGATTTTCCGACGTTCGGTAATCCAACGATCCCACATTGAAGACTCATATTTTAGAAGTATGCAGTGAACAGCAGGGCATTCTTCTCAATAGAAAAGCAAAGAACTCCTTCTGCTAAATAATAATTTTTGCAAAATTACCATTTAGCGGCTACAAAAACCAAAAGCCTTCGTAATGATTACGAAGGCTTTGTTATAAAATCTGAATTTTTAGTCCCACTTAAGATCCGACTCCCCAACTACATCCACTTCATCGGCTTTTACTTCAAATTGAGAAAAGTCGACTTCCGGCATCAATTCCGTCTTCACGTGATCTACGGCTTCCTTCAATGCATCTACGAATTTATCGAAGTCCTCTTTATACAAAAACATTTTGTGTTTTTCGTACGTAAACCCATCACCTTGTGGATGACGACGGCTCTCTGTAATGGTTAGATAATAATCGTTGGACCGCGTAGATCGAACATCGAAGAAGTAAGTCCGTTTTCCTGCCCTGACCCTTTTGGAGTAGATTTGCTCTCTGTCTTCCACTATGTTTAGTTTTAAATAGGTTTTCAAACGCTAAAATATAAAGTTTATTGCTGCTAACAAAAAATCCATAACATATTAGCATTGTTGTTGTTCGCGACTTCCTCATTTTCGTTTTCCATCACGACTGAAAATCCGATTTTTATTCGTTTTTAAGTTTTTTGTATTACTTTTGAAACTCACGGGTTTTCAATTTCTCACGAATCCCGACGTTATAGCATGTGAATTAGGGCTTCTTTTCCCTAATATGTTTCACCTAAATCCAGAGATATGACTTATCATCGGATTCTGATTCTCATTGTGTTAACTTTCACCTTCGGGCAAAATGCATTCGCCCAGGTCAAGTTAGGAAAAACCGAAAAAGGTAACGCATCTTATTACGCGTCGCACTTCAATGGTAAAAAAACTTCTTTCGGAGAAATCCATAAAAGTACCGAATTGCTTGCAGCCCATCGGAGTTATCCACTGAACACAATGCTGGAAATCACGAATGTTGACAATGATGAAAAAGTAGTTGTTAGAGTTAACGACAGAGGCCCATTTTCCAAGAACCGTATTGTTGATCTTAGTAAAGAAGCCGCGAGATTGCTGGGAATTGTAGCGAAAGGTGTCGCTAACGTTACAGTTAGAGTCGTAGGCATGGAAGGAATGGTGCTGCTGGAATCCAATGAAGAAATAGATCAGAAATCCGGCAAAGTAATATCGATGCGGACCCCATAATAAATGAGTTAATGAGTAACCGGCAACTTGATTTAGCTAAAGTTAGGGAGTTCGGGAACCTCGAATTTCTGGCCAAGCAACTTGTTGAAGGGTTTATAACAGGTTTACATAAGTCCCCATTTCACGGGTTTTCAGTCGAATTCGCCGAACATCAGCTTTACAATACAGGAGAATCCACCAGAAATATCGACTGGAAGGTTTATGCCAAGACCGATCGTTTGTATGTAAAACGGTATGAGGAGGAAACCAATCTCCGCTGCCATATCTTGCTCGATACATCTTCTTCCATGTATTACCCGGAAGAAAACTTTGGCAAAATGACTTTTAGTGTCATGGCCGCCGCCAGTATCACATACCTGCTTCAACGCCAGAAAGACGCAGTCAGTCTTTGTACATTTTCAGAAGGCATTGAAATCCAGACCGCAGTAAAATCGACTCCATCGCATGTTCATAAGATCATGCTCGAACTGGAAAACCAGCTTCAAAGCAGCCGGCCACTTTTGAAAACTTCCGTTTCAGAAGTACTTCATCAGATTGCAGAAAAAATCCATAAGCGTTCACTGGTCGTCATTTTCAGTGATATGTTTGACAATCTGGAGAACGCGGACAAAATCTTCTCAGCATTACAACACCTTCGGCACAACCTGCATGAAGTGCTTTTGTTTCACGTCACCGATCGCAAAACTGAAGAGGATTTTGCATTTGAAAACCGCCCCTACGAATTTATCGATCTGGAAACCGGCGAGAAAATTAAAGTCCAGCCCGATCAGGTAAGAGATTCATACAAAGAGTTCGTCAGTGATTTTTATCAAAAACTCAAGTTGAAATGTGGTCAATATAAGATTGACTTCATAGAGGCTGATATCGCCCAGGGATTCGATCCGATACTGATGTCGTATTTAGTTAAACACTCTAAAATGAGGTAATTTTTTTGGAAATTTGACGGCAAGTTCCCTATCAGTTGTTTGCCGAATTATGAAAAAAAAATTGCTTTTCTTACCCCTCCTTGCATTCATCTTCTCATATTTTGCCGGTTGTAAATCGGCCGAAAAATCGCTTAAAAAGGGTGATTATGACAATTCCGTTTTGCGAGCAGCTGAGAAACTAAAAAGCAATTCTGGTCACACATCCTCCATTCAAGCGCTCAGGCAGGCTTATCCGCTCGCACTGGCACAGCATCTTGCTGACATCAAAACTGCGCGGGCTTCCGACGAACTGTTCAAATGGGAGCCGCAGCTTGACACCTACATGCAACTCAATAAACTTGCCGCTGCAATTTCTCAATGCAACACCTGTTCTACGATTGTAACGCCACAAGGCTTTGATAAAGAGGAGAACATGGCGAGATTGAATGCAGCGAATGTACGATACAAAGAAGCTGGCAAACTACTGGCGATAGGTGACCGCGAGAATGCAAGAAAATCGTACGAGTGTTTCGAAAAGGCAAATTCACTTATTCCCGACTTTGAAGATGTAAAAAAGAAGATGGAACTGGCCTACGAGCTGGCTTCTTTCAAAGTCGTCGTTGAGCAGGTTCTTGTGACTTCAAAGCGATATCAGCTTAGTAATGAGTATTTTCAGGATCGGGTGAACGAGTATTTACAGACAAATAAACGGTTAAACAAATTTGTCCGATTTTACATGCCGGAGGAAGCTGCCGAAATAAAATTACAGCCAGATCACGTCATCACATTGCAATTCGACGATTTTGTAGTGGGACAAACACTGATCGAAAAAAATACGGAGACGGTAACCAGCAAGGATACTGTAAAAGTGAGTGAGAAGCTCGTGGGCAGATCTAAAATTCCGATTTACGGGAAAGTCAGCGCCAAACTTACACAAATCCGGAAAACGGTCCGGTCAGGAGGTTTGCTGGATATGAGGATCACTGATTTCAAGTCGAGACAAGTTGTGAATCGGGAAAAATTCGATGGCGAATACAATTGGATGTGCGAATGGGCCACATTCAATGGAGATGAACGTGCGCTCACCCCGTCTCAATTGCGTAAATGCAAAAGTCAGGAGCTATTACCTCCTGACCCTCAGCAGCTTTTTATTGAATTCAGCAAACCCATTTACGAGCGGTTGACAAACAAATTGCAAAATTTTTATGCGAAATACTGAGATGACTTCGGCTTTCAGCAGTCAGCCTATTATTGATTTGCGAATAGCGACATAAATAACTGATCCAAGTGTGCAACCGGGATTACCTCTATTTTTGTCCGGTTTGAATCGATGCCTTTGCTGTTATATTTCGAAATATAGATTTTCTTAAATCCGAGTTTTTCCGCTTCCGAAATGCGGCTGTCGATCCGGCTTACCGCCCGCACCTCGCCCCCAAGTCCAACTTCCGCGGCGAAGCAAACAGATGGTGGAATATATTTATCCTCATAAGAAGAAACAATGGACGCCACTACAGAAAGGTCGATGGCTGGATCTTCGACTTTTAGCCCGCCAGCTACATTTAAAAAGACATCCTGAGTACCCAGCCTGAAACCTCCCCTTTTTTCTAACACAGCTAGCAACATTTGCAGCCGTTTTGCGTCAAAACCTGTGCTGCTCCTCTGCGGTGTTCCATAGTTAGCAACACTGACAAGAGACTGTATTTCAATAAGTAATGGTCTGTTACCTTCCATCATTGAACCGATAGCAATACCGCTGACGGGCTCATCGCGCTGAGAAATTAGTATTTCGGAAGGGTTACTAACCTGCCGCAGACCCGATCCCAGCATTTCATAAATGCCCAACTCCGAGGTACTTCCAAAACGGTTCTTAATCGTCCGCAAAATCCGATAAGTATTATGTCTGTCGCCCTCAAACTGTAACACCGTATCCACCATATGTTCGAGAACTTTGGGGCCGGCAAGTGAGCCATCCTTGGTGATATGTCCGATCAGAAAGACAGGAACACCCACTTCTTTGGCATATTTCATAAATTCCGCCGTGCATTCTCTCACTTGCGATACGCTGCCAGCACCGGATTCGATATATGCAGATTGCATCGTTTGAATGGAATCCACAATCAGTATTTCGGGCTTAAAGTCTTCTATCTGCCTGAAAATGTTTTGGGTATGTGTCTCGGTGAGGATGTAACACTTCTCACTTTTTGACGACATCCGTTCAGCTCGCATCTTAATTTGCTGATCGGATTCTTCTCCCGAAATGTATAAAACCTTTTTATTAGAAAGTGTGAGCGCGATCTGCAGCATCAGTGTGGATTTCCCGATTCCAGGTTCTCCACCTATCAAAATCAATGATCCCTGCACAATTCCACCACCCAAAACCCTATTAAGTTCCTCATCGAATGTCTTGATCCGCGGTTCATTCTGATACTCAATTTCAGCAATCGCTCGTGGCCGGCTCGCCAGATTAACCGATTTCCAGGTTACGGCTGTTTTATTATCTTCCTTTTCAATAACTTCCTGAACAAATGTATTCCACTCTCCGCAAGACGGACACCTACCCACCCATTTTGGCGAATTATACCCGCATTCCTGACAAAAATATGCTGTTTTGGCTTTGGCCATAAGAAGAAAAATCTAATTTGTATGTGACTTAAAGTAAACAAGTTCGCACTCCTATTTATTCAAATATTCGTACGTTTCAGCCACAAAATCAAAAAAAATATAGGATAGGTATAGTTTTTTATTTTCTGACGTTATTATCCGGTTTTACTTAAATAATGATATTATCCATGAACATCCTGACAAAAGTAGCCTGTATTTGCATGATATGCATTTTTGCATTGACTTCGGCACAGGCACAGAAAAAAGGTTTTGCGTTTGGTTTGAAGGGCGGTGTGAATCTTTCACGCCTGACCATGGGAGATGTTTTTACAACACGTTACGATGACGCGGGAAATCCTTATCTGGGTTACGATGGAAAGGAAGTCAGAGATAATTTAAAACAAAGCTTTAATACTAGAACAGGAGCAGTCGGCGGAATATGGGCAAGATTTGGGCGGACGCTGTTCATACAACCTGAGGTTCTTGTTTCAACCAAAGGGGGAGCTTTTGAAATCATTCAAACGGACAGAGAACAACCCGTTACTAAAACGGTTAACATCAAATATAGTAACATCGATGTTCCATTATTGATTGGTTTAAAAGGCGGGCCATTCCGTATACTTGCCGGGCCGGTTACCTCTTTTCGCATTGGTGACAATCAGCGTTTAAGAGATGCTTTTGAACATTATACTTCGGATCTTAACAATGCGATGTCCGAAGCAACTTTTGGTTATCAGTTAGGTGCAGGACTTGATCTCGGGAGTTTTAGTCTTGATGTGAGAAAAGAAGGTTCCTTCACGAATGTTGCCTCGTTTCAAACAAATGGACAGCCGGTCGGCGGAGATGCCTCATTAAAACAAAAAATAAGCTCCTGGCAGGTTACGCTAGGATTGAAGTTGTTCTAATTGACGATTGACCACCGACGATCGTCAATGGTCGATGGTAAAATTATCAAACACCCGTTCAAAATAACGCAACTTTACTGCCCAGAAACAAAACAAGCAGCCTTCGATCGAGCGATGGCTGCTGTTTTTATGAATAACCCACTAATTTAATTCACCAAAAAATTTTATGCGCTGATACGCAGATTTGTGTGATCCAAAAGACCAGTAATTTCTTTGATCTTTCTGCGTGACACCGCTACCTCTTTTCCGCAGGATAGTTTCAGCATGCGATCATCTTCTAAACGTGCCACGATATAAGCTGAATTGACAAGATATGACTTGTGAACGCGCATGAAATTCGGGTTCAGCTGCTCAGCTAACGATTTCAACGTTCTGGATACGAGGTATTTCTTACCGGTATTGGTATATATAAATGTATAATTTCCTTCACCTTCTAAAAAGGTAATGACATCGGGAGTCAAAAAGATAGTCCTGCCCATGGACTGAACGGAGATGGTAGAACGGCTGTCGCTAAGTGGTCTTTCAGACAGGTTCGGGCGGGTAAAGCTTGCAAAATTTTTCATGGTTTAACTATAGCTAATATGTTGTGATTTGTTATGTCAAAAATAGCATATAGCGCCCCTCAAATAAAATACGTAGAACTACGCATCAAAAGTTAATACCTTGCTTTACAGATACTTATATATTTTAGTGGAGGAAAATGACGTAACTGAACTTAGTAGAATGCGTAATTTTACGTACTCCGAAAAGTGCCTTTTTTTAAGACTATACGGCAGAAAAAAGTTTCTCAGCGAGTTTGAGAACAATTGAGCAGCCAGTTTTAATTATCTTTGCAGCCATTTTAATGCCTTTTCGCGCCTAAAATGCGGGAAGCCTGCCTGTCACAAATAATAAATACAGCTTTATGATTACCGAGCGGGTAAAAGAGTTAATCTATGAAATTGATCACATTACGGTTGCAAATAAAGAGCAGCTAGAGTCATTCAGATTAAAATATATAAGCAAGAAAGGTGTTGTTACCGAACTGTTTGACAGCCTGAAAAACATTCCTCAAGAAGATCGCCGAGCGGTCGGGCAAGAATTGAATGCACTAAAAAATCTTGCGCAAGATAAATTCCAGGAGTTTTCGGCCGCATTGGAAAATTCTGAAGATGCAAATCCGGAGGTGCTCGTTGATCTTACCCTTCCCGTTGTTCCCAATCTTCAGGGAAGTCTCCATCCGCTCACCATCATCCGTCGGCGAATTATCGAGATATTCGAAAGAATGGGCTTCAACGTTTCGTATGGCCCGGAAATCGAAAAAGATTGGTACAATTTCAGCGCGCTCAATTTTGCCGATAACCATCCTGCCCGGGAAATGCAGGATACATTTTTTATTTCCAAAAGTGAAGGTGATGTAAAAGACGATGTCCTGCTCAGAACACATACGTCAAATGTTCAGGTGCGTTTAATGGAAAGACAAAAACCGCCAATACGCTCGATCATGCCGGGCCGGGTTTTTAGGAATGAAGCCATATCGGCGCGCGCGCATTGCGTTTTTCATCAAGTGGAAGGCTTGTATGTGGATAAGAATGTGAGCTTTAAAGATTTGAAAGACACATTATATCATTTCGCGAAAGAAATGTTCGGCAAGGATTCGACCATCCGGCTTCGTCCATCGTACTTTCCTTTTACCGAACCAAGCGCAGAAATCGACGTTTCATGCTTTATCTGCAAGCAAAAAGGTTGCAACGTATGCAAATATACCGGCTGGGTAGAGATTGCAGGCTCAGGTATGGTTGATCCCAATGTACTCACCAACTGTGGGATTGACAGCGAGGAATACACGGGGTTCGCATTTGGAATGGGTATCGAGCGTATCACTATGCTCCGTTATGGGATCAACGATCTCCGGCTCTTCACGGAGAACGATGTCCGTTTTTTACGTCAGTTTGAAGGAGCCTAATTTAAAATCTCGTTTCCAGATAATAAGGTAACATTCGTTTCCAAACCCACCATTCGTGTGGCATATCAGTCCCCCAGATGTCCAGCTCGTGCGGGACATTTTTGGAGGTAAGTATTGCTGAAATCTGCCGGGAATAATCGGGTACCTCATAAGCTCCCGAGCCGGAAATGAAATGGATATGCCGGCTGTCGCGGTACATGGAGAGATGCCATTCTGCCTTTAATTGCGGCAAATAATGCAACGGCGAGTTGAAATAGACATTATCATCGTAATACCCGTCGGTATAAACGCTCAGGTCATAACACCCGCTCATGGCAATAACACCATTGATGTAGTCCGGATGTTTAAAAAAAAGATTAGCCGCATGCATGGCCCCGAATGAAGCCCCGCCCGCGATAATCTCGTTGTTTTGGCTCGTTGTATCCTTGATGAAAGGAATTACTTCCTTAATGATGTAATCGTTGAACAGCTGGTGGCGCAACGCCTTGTCATAGCCATGCATATAAGGATTAAGCCAGCTTTCCGAGTTAATGCTGTTAACACAATAAACTTTGACTTTCCCCGCATCAATATATGGGCTGATACTTTCAATCAGCCCATTCTGTTCATATTCGAGGTAATCAGAAGCTGCTGTCGGAATCAACAAAAGAGCAAATCCATAATGTCCGTAAACCGCAACATTCATGTGCTCATTTAGCGCCGGGCTATACCAACCGGTTACTTCACGTTGCATTTTGCTATCATTTTAGTTACTGGATATATTTATATTCAGGCATCTTAGATTGGGTATCAAAACAAATTGAAAACCGTTATCATAAACAGCCTGCCAGTTACTGTAAATGATAATTAATAGAGAACCCAGGTATCTTTACCCCCGCCACCTTGTGACGAGTTTACGACCAGTGAACCTTTACGCAATGCAACCCGCGTCAACCCACCCGGGATAACACTGATATCATCTCCGTATAGAATGTAGGGCCGTAAATCCACATGCCTTCCTTCTGCATGACCTTCCACCATACATGGAACTCTTGATAGGGAAATGGTAGGTTGGGCAATGTAGTTCCTTGGATTCGCACGAATTTTTTCTCTGAAAAGCTCATGCTCCTCTTCTGTCGCTTTCGGGCCGATCAGCATTCCGTAACCTCCCGCCTCATTGGCCTCTTTTACAACCAGTTGCGCAATATTTTCAATCACATAATTAAAATCATCCTCCTCGCCGCAGATGTAAGTCTGTACATTTGGAATAATGGCTTCTTCATTTAAATAATACTTGATCATCCGTGGCACGTACGCATATACTACCTTATCGTCCGCAACGCCGGTGCCGGGAGCATTTGCCAGAGCAACGCGACCTTTCTTATACACTTCGAATATTCCCGGGATGCCAATCAGAGAATCGGGATTAAATGCATCGGGATCCATAAACGTATCATCGATACGACGATAAATCACATCCACAATTTGCAGCCCATTCGTCGTGCGCATTTTAACATACCCATCTGAAACGACAAGGTCCCGCGTATCAACCAGTTCCACACCCATTTGCTGAGCGAGGTAAGAATGCTCAAAATAGGCTGAATTGTAAATTCCAGGGGTCAAAACAGCTACGGTTGGATTGGGACGGTCTGCCAGATGCTGCAGCATTTGCAATAACCGAGTCGGATAATCGGAAACCGGCCGCACGCCCGTCCGGGCCAGAACGTCAGGGAAAATTTGTTTCGATAACTCCCTGTTTTCAAGCATATACGACACCCCCGACGGACAACGCAGGTTATCTTCCAAAACCATAAACGTGCCATCGTCACCTTTAATCAAATCCGTACCGGTAATATGGCACCAGATTCCTTTCGGAGGTTTTAAGCCCAGACATGGTTTCAAAAAACATTTACTGGATTCGATCAGGTCCCGGGGAACTACGCCGTCGTTCAGGATATTTTGTTCATTGTACACGTCGTCAATGAACATATTTAATGCTTTAATGCGTTGCTTCAACCCTTTTTCCAGCCATTCCCATTCTGCATTGGACAGTACTCTCGGGATAATATCAATCGGCATAATGCGTTCCGTACCCTCGCCTTCTGAGTAAACGTTGAAGGTTATCCCCATAGATAGCAACGCACGTTCCGTTGCAAGCTGCCGGTTCGTAAGATCTTCATGAGTCAGGTTTTCAAATTTATTCTTTAAATGCTCGTAACCTGGTCGTATTTGCCCATCCGGAGAGAACATCTCGTCGAAGAAATTTTCGCTTTGATAATCTGAAAATGAAAAATTCATACAATACAAAATTTGAATAAGTCTATATCTATAATTCTCAGAACAATATATGGTCAATGTTTTAATTAACAAAACAATCAACCATCCCACATACCTGACATTATGTTCTTTGAATTATAAAAAACTAGCTTATTACCCATTCGCGGATTTCAACCCGACACTTTAAACAGTTGACCCAGAAACGATAAACGGGCATTTTACCAAACGTTAAAAAAACCAGCTATTAAAATCATGCCGATAATCGCCCCTTAATTATTTACCCATTCCGTAAACATTCGTTGCAAGTACACCTACTTCCGCTTTTCTTTGTGACCTGATATAAAAAAACTATATCAAGCGTTACAGTCATATGCGCAAAAACTACTTCCTCGTTATACTATTGATTCTTGGACTTGTGCTGAAAGCTGAATCGCAGCATATGCCGGGAGTTTCCATGAGTAATTTTGCAGGGACCAATGCGCTTTACCATAATCCCGCATTCGTCGCAGACAGCCGTTATAGCGTCTATGTCAACCTGGTGGGAACGCAGTTTTATACCGCCAACAATCACGTCAAGTACGAAGCACCTTACTCGTTTCTAAGCCTCATTACCAATACCGTTTCGGACGAATACCGCAATGAGCGCGGCGCATTGCTTTTCCCGCGATCATATCTTCGCGAAAAACTCAACGGGAATTTCAAATACCTCAATGCTGGCGGCGATACGCGTCTCCCGTCAGTAATGTTCAACATGTTCAAAGGCAAGATTGGGGTTGGGATTTCCACACGGCTACGATACATCATCAACACGTCGCAAGTGACCGAGGATCTTGCAAGGTTAATTTCCAAAACGACTCAGTTGAAAGAATTGCACAACACGGTTTTTGAAAATCAGTCGGGAAAATTACATTTCAATGCGCTGGGTGAAATCGCATTTACAGTGGGCGGGACGGTTATCGACAACGAAGCCGATTATCTAAAAGTTGGTGTAACTGCCAAAAGACTGATCGGCTTATATAATGCGCATGCGATTATTGACAACTCTTCTTACGATATCCAGCCTGATGCTACCTACGACAACCGGCGTCAATACATTCATGTAAATGAGATAAACGTCCGTTACGGCATTACACACGACGAGGGTTTTCAAAACATAAAACCTACTCCGGCCTGGCTGATCGGAGCCGCACCTCCGGGTGGCGGCTGGGGATTGGACATTGGCGCCGTGTATGAATATCGTCCTGACATCAACAAATACACCTATACCGAAGTCGGTGAGCGCAAACGCGATGCTTCAAAAAACAAATACCTTTACCGCATTGCAGTTTCGCTGACGGACATTGGCAGGGTACATTTCAAAAATCCCGGCTATTTAATGCAGCAGGAAACGCATACGGTTGACAAGGAATTCCGTTATGATTCGTTCCAGAAATTAGAAGGTTCCGAAGGACTTTTCAATGCGATCAATACTTCGCTGGACGGCGGTGCCCCGATCGCGCCAAATTTCAAATCTGTTTTACCCATGGCATTTCAGGCCAGCGGGGATTATCAGGTCAAACCAAATGTGTACGTGAGTGCATTGTGGGTTCAGAACCTTATTTCGCAAAATGCATTTGGGATGAAAGCCGAGTCATATGTGGCAGTTACGCCGAGGTATGAGCATAAATGGTACGAAATTTCTGTCCCGATTTCATTAATGAACCGTTATCGCTCGCCTGCCATCGGTATCGCGGGACGCATCGGGCCACTTTGGTTAGGTACAGACCATTTAACCGGTCTTTTGAATATAGGCAACCCCAAAGCGTTCAACCTGTACTTCGGAGTTTCGGGCGGTTTATTCCGTCGCCCGCCGGAGTCGCAAAACAAATGCTGGCCGCCGGAAGATTCATGGCTGAGACGAATTTTTACCAAACGATAATGCATTCTCCGGTGTTCATATTATGGTACAGTTTTTCTGTTTGTGTCCATAAATTAAAAAACATATTAAAATGAGAGAGGTACAAAAATCCAAAGAAGAATGGCAACAGGAACTGACAGGCCAACAATGCTTTGTCCTTTTCGAAAAGGGAACGGAGCGGCCATTTTCTCATCCATATAATGACAATAAAGAAGAGGGAACTTACGTGTGCGCAGCCTGCGGAACTCCCCTGTTCAGCTCGGAAACAAAATACGAGTCAGGCTCCGGATGGCCCAGCTTCTTTCAGCCGATCAGCTCCGGGAATGTGGAAGAAATAACGGACAAAAGCCACGGAATGACGCGAACCGAAGTCGTTTGCAGGACCTGCGGCGGACACCTTGGTCACGTTTTCAACGACGGCCCGAAGCCGACCGGGCTGAGATATTGCATGAACGGCGCTGCATTGAAATTCGATAAAGCCTAGTAACACATTACCGAAAAGCCGGACATCAACAGATTTGTCCGGCTTTTCTTATCTTTGAATTCTTACGAACCTTGACGTTTGATGGAAGTTATCCGATCGTTTTTTACTAAAATAAAAGCCTTTTTCCAATTCATTGGGAGACAGCTGTCAACATTCATCAACCGCATTGCTTACACGCTAACTTCCTTATTTACCGGAAAAAAACGGGCCGATCATCTGTTCCAATCCTACCGAAATAACAAAAAATCACTTCGTGAGTGGTGGGAAGAAAAAATCGACGTCAATTCCAGATTTTACCGACCTATCATCATTCTCTGGAAAACAGCAATCTATGGTTTTCTGGCGATCGCCCTGTATATTTTTAGTGTTGAAACCAATTTTCTATGGTTAATGGGCAGCATGCCGAGCGTAGAAGATCTTCAAAATCCGAAAGTTGCGCAATCGTCTGAAATCTATACCTCAGACGGCGTCATGATCGGGAAATTTTATACAGAAAACCGTACGCCGGTTACTTATAAAATGATCTCCCCGAACCTTGTAAAAGCATTGATTGCGACCGAAGATGTTCGTTTCTATAAACATTCTGGGATTGATTACAAGGCCATGGCTAGCGTAGCAATAGGTATTGCTACCGGCGCAACCGATCGTGGAGGTGGCAGTACGATTACGCAACAGTTGGCTAAAAAGCTTTTTAAAACCAGAAAATCGGGTGCGCGCGGCTTGCTGAGCTATATTCCCGGGTTCAGTATTCTAATCTATAAAACCAAAGAATGGCTGACCGCCATCAAACTGGAAAGGAACTTCACGAAGGAGGAAATCCTTACCATGTACTTCAACACTGTTGATTATGGTAATAATACGTATGGGATCAATACAGCGGCGCAATCTTATTTCAGCAAATCGCCTGACAGTCTGAATCTTCAGGAATCCGCCGTACTCGTGGGTTTGCAAAAAGCAACTACAACCTATAATCCGATCCGCAACATAAAGCGTTCAACGGAACGGCGGAATGTGGTTATCGGGCAAATGCAGAAATACGGGTACTTGTCCGCGAAACAAGCGGATTCGATCAGCGCCCTGCCGATTGAATTGAAAACAAAATTCGAAACACCATACGATGGCAATGCCAACTACTTTAAAAATGCAGTGGTTGATTTTGTAAAAAAATGGGGCGATGAAAACGGTTATGACCTGTATACTGATGGTTTGAAAATATATACGACCATTGATTCGCGGATGCAGGAAAAAGCGGAAGAAGCTATGACCCAGAAGATGAAACAATTACAACGTGTGTTTGAAGATCACTGGCGTAATCAGAATCCCTGGGTAGATGAGCAGGGAAAAGAAATAACGGACTTCCTGCCGACGGTCGTAAAACGAACCAGCAAATACAGAGCACTGGCCAACAAATTCCCAAACAATCCCGATAGTATCAACTATTACCTGAACAAGAAGGATTCGATGACCGTCTACGACTGGAAGAATAGCGGGGAAATGACGAAGTACTGGAGTTCAATGGATTCGCTGGATTATTACAAAAGAATCCTGAGAGCGGGTATGATGGCGATGAACCCGCAAACCGGCCAGATTAAAGCCTGGGTGGGTGGTTTGGACTATAACTACTTCAAATACGATGCAGTAAAACAAGGTAAAAGACAGCCTGGATCCACATTTAAATCCTTCGTTTACACGACTGCCATTGACGATTCCACGTTCAATATGACTCCGTGCGACGAGGTTGTAGACAAGCCTTTTGAAAAAATATACATGGAAGACGGCGAGCAGAAAGAATGGCGACCGCGAAATGCAACCGGTACGTTTTCTTATGCAAGCATGACGCTGCGCCGGGCGTTGGCGCAGTCTATCAACTCGGTTACGGCTGAACTTACCGACCGCGTGGGTGCGGATAATGTAGCTCGTTATGCCAAGAAAATGGGCATTACCACACCACTCAAAGGCTTGCCTTCCATTGGATTAGGACCATTCGACGTATCTCTTTATGACATGGTTGCAGCATACAGCGTTTTCGTAAACAATGGCACTTATACTCAGCCCATACTCGTGACGAGGATCGAAGACAGTAACTCGAAGGTCATTGAAGAATTCCAACCGGAGCACAGACAGGCAATTCGTCCAGAATCGGCCTTCTTAATGGTGCAAATGCTTAAAGCCGGAGTGGAAGAACCTGGGGGAACATCCGGCAGCATTCGCTGGAAGTTTGACGTTACCCGAAACGGAAATGAGCTCGGCGGTAAAACAGGTACCACATCCAATAACTCCGACGGCTGGTTTATGTGCATCACGCGTGACCTCGTAGTGGGAGCTTGGGTAGGTGGCGACGACCGCAGTATCCACTTCCGGACAACCAACCTGGGCGAAGGCGCCAAAACCGCATTGCCGATTGTCGGCAGCTTTCTGGAGAAGGTTTATAGAGATAAAGCGATTGGCTACGAGCCCGGACCTTTTCCAAAAGCAAGCTTCAAAATCTCGAAAACATACAATTGCCCGACATTATATGCCCCAAGTTCAAGCGATTCGCTGGGGATTGATGGTGATAGTACACCTGTAAAAGGAAATGCGGAAGATGACTTCTTAATCGGCCCGCCACCGATCCCGCTGGATACCGGCAGACGGAATTGATAAAGACTTACCAGGTTTTAAAAACCTGGTAAGTCTCCGTTCGAAAACGGGGTCGCCCAGACGTGGTAAGCCTTTACAAACCAATCTTCAAAACTTCCTTATACTGCATGCGATACAGGTTCGCATAAACTCCTTCTTTTTCCAGCAATTTCTCGTGGTTTCCTTCCTCCACGATCTGTCCTTTATCAACGACAATAATCTTGTCGGCCTCCTGAATTGTTGAAAGGCGGTGCGCAATGACTATAGCTGTCCGCCCCTTCATTAAGGTTTCGATGGCGTGTTGGATCAGTTCTTCCGTTTCACTGTCAACCGACGAGGTTGCCTCATCCAGCACGATAATCTTTGGTTCGTGAACCATAGCCCGCACAAACGATATTAGTTGTCTTTGCCCAACCGAAAGCGTGGCGCCGCGCTCCATTACATTGTAACTGTATCCACCTGGCAGCCTTTCGATAAAATCATGTACACCCACAAGTTTCGCCGCTTCCACTATTTTTTCATGTGTGATAGAAAAATCACCGAGCCGGATGTTATTTTCAATGGTATCGGAAAACAGAAAAACATCCTGTAAAACAACACCAATGTGTTTCCGCAATGCATTCAGTTCGTAATCATGTACCTCTACGCCATCTACATAGATATTACCTTTATTGATGTCGTAAAACCGTGTCAACAAATTGATAATGGACGATTTACCAGCTCCGGTGGCACCTACGAATGCAATCGTCTCACCCTCTTTCACACTGAAATTAATGTCGCGCAACACGTACTCTTCCTCATTGTATGCGAACCAAACATGCTTGAATTCGACATTACCTTTAATCGTTTCGGGGGCAAATGTGCCTTCATTGGATGTATACTCGTCGCTGTCCAGCAATTTCAAAATCCGGTCGGTACTTACGATACCCATCTGCAGCGTATTGAAACGGTCGGCGAGCTGACGGATCGGCCTGAAAAATAAGTTGATAAACATCACAAATGCAGTAACGGTACCAAATGTCACATCCGCATTCAATATTTGTTTCGAACCATACCAGACCACTAATCCTGTTCCTGCTGCCGCAATTACATCCGCCACGGGGTAGTAGATCGAATAGTAAAGAATGGAACGAATATTTGCATTCCGGTGGACTTTATTGATTTCTTTAAATTTCTCATATTCAATATCTTCACTACTAAAAATCTGAACAATACCCATCCCGGTCAAATGCTCCTGAACAAAGGAATTCAGGTTTGAAACAGCAGCCCGTACCTCGTTAAATGAATCTTTGATTTTTTCCTTAAAAATATAAGTACAAAAAAGCATGAACGGGATCATCGACAAGCTAATGAGCGAGAGTTTCCAATCGGTATAAAACATCACCGCGATGATCAGGATCAGTTGCAGAATGTCCCCCGCAATTGCCGCCATACCGTCACTGAACACGTTGGATAGCGTTTCCACATCTGAAATAGTACGGGTTACCAAGCGTCCGATTGGTGTATTGTCAAAGAATTTCAGCCTCAACCCAATGATTTTTTCATAAAGTGCAACCCGTATATCGCGAATGATATACTGTCCAAGCCAGCCAGACATATAGGTATTCCAGAACTGCGCAACTCCCTGAAAAATAGTGACCACAATCATCACTACCAGCATAATCGTCAATTGCCCGAAGTCACCGTTCGCAATGGGTGTATCAATGGTATATTTGATCAAAAGTGGCGTCAGCGGGGCTAGTAACGCATTTAGCATGATGATCGCGATCAGCAGAAAAAACTGACTCTGATACGGTTTAACGAATGCATATAAACGTCTGAGTGTGGGGAGATCGAAAATCTGGCCGCTCTTGGTCTCTTGATTCACTTGCTGAGATTTAACTGAATTATTTTTGGGACTGCTTTCATCACCAACAATGTAAATTTAATAAATGTCACAGCCGGATTAAAAAAACTGGTAGGTTTCGCGGTTTTCTGGCTTTTTAAAAAGAGTAGTGAAAAGGAAAAAGAGTAGTTCATGATTTCCGTACCTGATGCAATTCCCATACATTCCCTGCCCAAAACACCGAGCAAGGTTCCGGCTTTAAAGATATTCCGCTTCAAAAACAGCATTGGAATTAATATCGAAGACCCTGTTTCTCTTCCGATTACACCGTTACCGACAGACACCCCGCACCGGCACACATATTATGAGATCCTGTTTGTTGAAGAAGGCCAGGGTTTTCACGAAATCGACTTTCATTCATATGCAGTTCAAGGACCGGGGCTACATTTTCTGACACCCGGGCAGGTCCATTTACTTACATTTTCGACATCTTTTCAAGGGTATATTGTTGCCTTTTCGGAGGATTTTTACACGTTCTATAACCCTGTCAATCAGCCACTCTCGCAGTTACCTTTTTTCCAGCCAGCCCGGAGACAACCCATTATTACACTTTCCGGCAACGAAAAACATTATTTTCATAACATCCTCGAAAACATGGTCGAGGACCATCTCAACACGGGAACGGATCAGAATTTGATTGGAGCTTACCTGGGATTATTGTTACAGAAATGCGCATTATTATCTCAAAAAAATATCGAATCCAATGAGTTTGCCTCAACAGGAGTACCGGAACTGATTGGTCGTTTTCAGGAGCTTGTAGAAAAGAACTTTCTGGTTATGCATGGCGTGCAGCAATATGCGCAGGCCCTTTCTGTCTCTCCGGACTATTTGAGCAAGATCATAAAAAAACATCTGGGAACTTCCGCGCAGGAATATATTCTCGACAAGTTGTTACTGGAAGCCAAAAGACTTTTGGTTTTCACAAATCTCACCAGCAAGGAAGTGGCATATCATATTCACATGGACGATCCCTCGTACTTCTCCCGGATTTTTAAAAAGAAAACCGGACTTACCCCCAATGAATACCGCGATCAAGTTCGGAAAAGTGCCATTTAATGACCAAAATGTACCTTGATCAGGTTGGTGTGCGGGAATATCTTTGTATTATCCAAAATTTAAATGGCTAAATAATACTATCTTATTCGTTATGCAAATTCGCAACGACTTAACCGCCGAATCATTACAGTCTAAAATTGACCGGCTCTGGCAAGTTTCAGCCGAAAAAATTGACCTGATTTCCAGAGAATACGACAATTCAAAAGGTACGCCGGTTTTTACCGTAAATGGAAAATACACGCTTCGTGGCTGGACTGAATGGACGCAAGGTTTCCAATATGGTGCCGAAGTTTTACAATTCGACGCCACCGGTGAAGAAGCATTTCTGGAAAGTGCGAGAAAAAATACCGTCAATTACATGGCTTCACATGTGGGCCATTTTGGTGTGCATGACCATGGTTTCAATAACGTGAGTACCTACGGGAATTTGCTCCGATTGATGAATGAAGGTCGCATTGCTGAAAACGAATGGGAACGCAACTTTTATGAAATCGCATTAAAAATATCCGGAGCAGTTCAGGCGAAACGCTGGACGAACGCCAAAGATGGTCAGGGTTTTATCCATTCATTTAATGGCCCGCATTCTCTTTTTGTGGATACGATCCGCTCGGTTCGTGCATTAATGGTTTCGCATTTGATGGGACATGGTTTAATGGGCGAAAACGATGTAAAAACAAGCCTGCTCGAACGCGGAACATTGCATTCGGTTGCAACTGCTAAATACTCAGTCTATTATGGCGAAGGTCGCGATAGCTACGATGTATGGGGACGCACGGCGCATGAAAGCGTTTTTAATACCAATGACGGAAATTACCGTTGCCCGAATTCACAGCAGGGTTTCTCAGGTTTCACAACCTGGACGCGCGGACTCGCCTGGGCAATGGTGGGTTTTGCGGAACAATTGGAAACATTACCCCATTTTTCAGACGAAGAATTAGCTCCGTTCGGTGGCCGCAACGCCATTGAAGAAATTTACCTGAAAGCCGCAAAAGCTACCTGCGATTTTTACATTGACAATACTGCCTCCGACGGAATTCCCTACTGGGATACAGGCGCGCCCGAAATCCATAAACTCGGCGATTACCAATCCAGAACTTCGGATCCCTTTAACGCATTTGAACCAATCGACAGCTCCGCAGCTGCAATCGGCGCGCAGGGTTTATTACGTCTTGGTAAGTATTTGAATGACAATGGCAAGAGTGAAGAAGGTAACAAATACTGGCAGGCCGGCTTAACCGCAGTGGATTCACTTTTTGCTGAACCTTATCTCTCAACTGACCCAACGCACCAGGGATTGATATTGCATTCGATCTATCACCGTCCAAACGGCTGGGATAACGTGCCTGGTGGTCAGCAAATTCCGTGCGGCGAATCCAGTATGTGGGGTGATTACCACGCGAGAGAAGTTGCCTTGTATCTCCACCGGATCAATAAGGGATTGCCTTATTATAGCTATTTAGGTGCGGTGAAGAAATGAGTGTTTTTAGTCATTATTAGTCATTAAGTCATTAAGTCATTATTAGTCATTATTAGTCATTAAGTCATTTGTTGTTTAAGATGAATCTGGAAGTTTATAATGATCATACTATAAATGACTTAATGACTATAAATGACCACAAGTGACCACAAATGACTACCACTGACCACAAATGACCATTCTCAAAATCTAATTGACATTGGAAAATATAACATTAGACCGTTGCTGCATTCATACCATTACCACGAAGCCCTGGGAGCTTTCCGAGGCGGTGGAGAATTATGCGGCGGCAGGTGTAAAGGGAATAAGTGTCTGGCAGAATGCTACTGAAAAGATCGGCCCTCATCGCGCCGGAGAACTGATCCGGTCTGCCGGGCTTGAAATTGTCTCATACGTACGAGGCGGCTTTTTCCCGCATACCAGCAGTGCCGGCCGGGCGCAGGCGATCGATCATAACAAGAAGCTACTCGAAGAAGCCGCAGCTTTGGGTGCTCCCATGATCGTCCTGGTTTGCGGGGCTTCACCGGATCAATCCATGGAAAAATCCCGGGAACAGATTAAAGAAGGCATTACAGCCATTCTTCCTTTGGCCGAAAAATTAAATGTAAAGCTCGCGATCGAACCTTTGCACCCAATGTATGCTGCCGACAGGTCAGCAATTAATACACTGGCACAGGCAAATGATATGGCTGAGCATTTCAAATCTCCATTCGTGGGCGTGGCGGTAGATGTTTATCATTTGTGGTGGGATGGTGATCTGGAAAAAGAAATCGCAAGGTGCGGGGCGAATAGCAATCTGCTGGCCTACCATGTTTGCGACTGGAAAGTAAATACCATCGACCTGCTGAATGACCGCGGATTAATGGGAGAAGGATGCATTGATTTGAAGAAAATCAGAGGCTGGGTCGAAGCGACGGGTTTTAATGGCTTTTGTGAAGTCGAGATTTTTTCAAATATCCATTGGGCAAAAGATCAGAATTTGTTTCTGGGGGAGATTACAGAGGCTTTTTTGAGGACCGTATAATGTACCAACCGGCCGGAGGCCTGAGAATAATCGTCAAGAAGCGCAGCTTCATGACAACTACTTAAAAATTAAACTAACCGCTAACCGCTAAAAGCTAACAGCTAAAACAATGACAACACATACCATCGGTATTATTATGAACGGCGTAACCGGCCGTATGGGAACGAACCAGCATTTATTGAGATCCATCGCGGCCATCATCACGCAAGGCGGTGTAAAAATTTCGGCCGACGAAATCATAATGCCTGATCCCATTCTGGTAGGTCGCAATGAAAGCAAGTTGCAACAGCTTTGTAAACAGTCTGGTGTTGAAAAATATACAACCGACCTGGACTCTGTGATGTCGGACCCGCATTACCAGATCTATTTTGATGCACAGGTGACGGGTCGCCGTGCCGCCGCTGTGAAAAAAGCGATCCTCGCCGGAAAACACATTTATTGTGAAAAACCAACGGGTACTACTACCGAGGAAGCATTGGAACTTTATGAACTGGCCACTGCTGCCGGACTGAAGAACGGTGTGGTTCAAGACAAACTCTGGCTGCCGGGAATGCTGAAATTAAAGCGTTTAATGGAAAATGGCTTTTTCGGAAAAATCCTTTCTGTTCGTGGAGAATTTGGTTACTGGGTGTTTGAAGGTCATAGCATTCCAGCGCAGCGTCCGTCATGGAATTACAGAAAAGAAGACGACGGTGGTATTATCGTGGATATGCTTTGCCACTGGAGATATGTGCTCGACAATTTGTTTGGAAAAGTAAAAGCGGTTTCCTGCCTGGGTGCCACGCACATTCCGGAGCGGATCGATGAAAATGGCAAACCTTATGTAGCAACTGCCGACGACGCTTGTTACGCGACATTTGAGCTGGAAGGTGATGTGATCGCACAGTTCAACTCTTCCTGGACGGTTCGTGTCCGCCGCGATGATTTGCTTACATTGCAAGTGGATGGTACCCATGGTTCTGCAGTTGCCGGACTTCGCGATTGCTACACGCAGCATTACGGAAATACACCGAAGCCAGTCTGGAACCCGGATATTCCACAACCAATTCCATTTTTTGAAGGTTGGGCAAAGGTACCTGAGCAGGAGATTTTCGACAATGCATTCAAAGCGCAGTGGGAATTATTCCTGAAACACATTGTAAAAGACGAGCCATTTCCATGGGATTTGAAGGCAGGTGCAAGAGGTGTTCAATTGGCTGAAAAAGGAATTGAAAGCTGGGAAAAAAGACAATGGGTTAATATTGAGGAGTTGTAAATAGCAGAAAGACTTCCCAGGTCTAGGCGCCCCCGTCTTAAAGACTTAGGAAGTCTTTGTCCATCCGAATTATGAAAAAAACAGCGTTAATTACAGGCGGAAGCCGCGGTATCGGTTTTGGAATAGCAAAAGCATTAGCAAACGAAGGGTATAATCTCGCGATCAACGGAGTGCGTGACGAAGAAGGCGCTACGGAAGCCCTGAACGAACTTCGGGAACTGGGCACAGAAGTCGTTTATTGTCAGGGCAGCATTGCTAATGCGGCTGATCGAGAAGCAATTGTCGAAAAGGCATATTCAGTTTTTGGACAAATCAATATTTTGGTCAATAATGCAGGAATTGCTCCCCGGGAAAGGCTGGATATTTTGGAAACAACCCCGGAAAATTTTCAGGAAGTAATGCAAACTAACCTGGAAGGACCATTTTTCCTGACGCAGGCCATTGCAAAAAGAATGGCTCATGCAAAGCAAAATAACCATGCATTCGAGGCCACCATCATTTTTGTCACCTCCATTTCGGCAACGGTCGCATCCATAAACCGGGGTGAATATTGCATTTCAAAATCAGGTCTGGCTATGACCAACCTGCTTTTTGCTGTACGTATGGCGGAATTCAATATCCCAGTTTTCGAGATTCGTCCCGGTATTATTGCAACGGATATGACTTCCAAAGTACAGGAGAAATACGATAACCTTTTCCAAAGCGGAATCGCATTACAACCTCGCTGGGGTACACCCGAAGACGTTGGAAAAGCAGTAGCATCACTCACAAGAGGTGACTTCCCCTACTCCACCGGCCAGGTGATCGGCGTGGATGGCGGGATGTTGATTGATAGATTGTAATTGAGCTGTTGGCCGTTAGCGATTAGCTGTTAGCTTTTTAAAATGCTTAATCGAGATTTAGAAATTTTGTCAAACGAAGCTAAAGGCTAACCGCTAATAGCTAAAAGCATCAAACAGAAATGTCCCTAAACCCTACTACCCGCCCTTCCTTACTCCCACAATTAATGCAGGTACCCGTTATCGTAGCTGCATTGGGTTATCTGGTCGACATGTACGACCTCTTTTTGTTTAGTGTTGTTCGCGTTCCAAGTTTAAAAGCGCTGAATGTTCCGGAGGACCAATTACTGACTGAAGGAATCCGACTGCTGAACTATCAAATGGCAGGAATGCTGATTGGTGGTGTTTTGTGGGGGGTTATTGCGGATAAAAAAGGACGGCTCTCTGTTCTTTTTGGCTCCATCATTATGTATTCCCTTGCCAATATCGGAAACGGATTCGTGCAGTCGCTGGATCAATATGCGTTGCTTCGGTTTGTGGCAGGAGTTGGTCTGGCTGGTGAACTTGGTGCCGGAATTACATTGGTAACCGAGGTTCTTCCCAAAGAAATACGTGGCTACGGTACCACGTTGGTGGCGACATTGGGCGTGCTCGGTGCAATTCTCGCCTATTTTGTAGCCGATCTGTTTGCATGGAGAATCTCCTATTTTGTTGGTGGTGGAATGGGCTTGCTACTGCTGGTTTTGAGATTCAACGTTTTCGAATCCGGTATGTTCAAGCAGGTGAAAGAAAGAACGGTCGACCGTGGGAATGTCATGATGATCCTGACGAATGGAAAACGTTTTGGAAAATACATGATGGCGATTCTGGTTGGGTTGCCTATCTGGTTTGTAGTCGGTATCCTGATCACGTTCTCACCTGAATTTGGCGCAGCAAAAGGAATTGAGGGAATTAATGCAGGTAAGGCGGTGATGCTCGCATTCTCCGGACAAGTGTTTGGTGATATTTTCAGTGGATTGTTGAGTCAGTATCTTAAAAGCAGAAAGCGCGTGATCGGGTTGTTTATCATCCTTTCATTGGCCATGATGATCGGTTATCTGATGATCCCGACGCTCGATTTATTTACCTTCTACTTAATGTGTGCATTACTTGGTTTCTGCAACGGTTACTGGACATTATTCATCACAATTGCCGCGGAGCTTTTCGGAACCAACCTGCGTGCTACTGTCGCCACCACTGTTCCGAATTTTGTACGTGGAGCGACCATTCCACTGGCCGCATTGTTTGTGAATTTTAAACCAGACCTGGGCGTGATCCAAAGCGGGCTCGTAATTGGAGTTGCTACAAGTGCGGTTGCGCTTCTTGCACTTTATTTTCTGGAAGAAACTTTCACCAAGGACATGAATTATGTGGAGAAAGAATAGTTCCTTTTAAAGATATACTAATTGTAAAAACGGCTCCTGCAAAACAGTGAGCCGTTTTTTTTAACACTTGTTAACATTTATGTAAGCAACATCCTTCCGGTTTACCTCATCATTGAGTCAAAATTCACAAACCGTTTAATTGCTCATGAAAGATATCAACCATTCATTTACTTAAATCTCCCATTCCTGTACTTTGTAATACATAGTACCGGCATTTCTGTCACCTTTGTCATGTCCTCAGAGACAAAAAGAAAATAAACAACAGCCATAAAAATAAAATAGCCATGAAAACTTCAATTAAAACTTTCGCATTCGCATTAGCATTTATCGCCTCTACTTTCGCTGCCAACGCAGAAGACAAAGAAGCTAAAGCTTCCAAATTTGGAACTGGCATCTACCCAACAAAAAGTGGTAAAATCAATGTTCTGGTTAACAAGGCCGACGCTGATAACAACACCGTTCTATTATTGAAAAACGCAAACGGAGACGTTGTATACCGCGAAACAATCAGCAAAGACAACCAAAAATTCGGTCGCTCTTTGAACATGGACCAAATGGAGGCCGGTCAATATAAATTGGATGTGATCAGCGGAAGCGAGATCCAAACCAAATCGTTCCAGGTTTCGGAACAAAAAACAGAAAGAGTTTTGACTGTGAAATAGTCACTTTTAAGGTTCAAGCAAAGCTCCCGGGGTACGCCTCGGGAGTTTTTTGTTTTTTGTTGACTTGATACCGTTACCAACTGCAATAGTCTACGTCAAAAGATTGAGGTGAAAATCTTAAAGTTCTGTTTAAAGTAGAACTTTTTATTTAAATTTAACCCGACGATGCGACTAGAAGGAAAAAAGTGGCTCTATCAATTGAAAAAGAAAAATCTTGGCAACGTCAAACTATGTAGAGCAATCGATCGACTGATAGCTGATCTTGAAAACGCGGACATCAGTTCGTCAGCAGACATTAAACTTATACGGAAAGATGCTGAAAAAGTGCACAATGCCGGTTTCTATTTTCTAGACATTCTTGTTCATAGGACGCTGATACTAGTTACCGTCGAGAATGGTCAGATTGAAATTGTCTGGGCCGGAAGTCACCAAGAGTATGAAAAAACCTTCAAAAACAACAAAAACAGTGTTGAGAAATGGCTAAGAAACAAGCATTTGCTTTAACAGCATACGATGCCAGGGAAATAATAAAAACGGGCGAGCTAACCTCGGAGCTCGAAATGGAAAGGGCAGTACGCGCCAAAAGATTGTTACGCTTAATGAATAATGACCAACCTGGGCTCGAACCGTTAATCATGGCACTGAGCGATTTAATTGTCGACTACGAATCCAAGCATTGGTCTAACGTAAATTTGATTACAGACGATCAAATGAGCGAAAGCGTTTTGGCAGAAAAGCAGGTTGACAAAGAAGGTTCATTTTTTAGAAAAAGGAAAGAGCTAATTACCCAAAAGTTAAAGCAACACGCACTTAATCAGAACGATCTCTCAGCGATTTTATCACATAGTAAGTCGTATACATCCGAGCTTTTGAATGGGGTGCGAACTTTTTCCTTGAGCGACCTAATAATTATTCATAAGTTATTCGACATAAGTCTTGAAAATTTGATTCTCACGGAAATACCTGTGGAAATTAAGAAGAAATTCAATGAAGCGAAGAAAGAGTCCGCGAGGCGGAAAACAAAGAATTCTTCAAAAGTAAGGAGCGGCAAAGTGGCTGTGGCGCAGAGTTTGGTTACAATAAGGAGATAACCCTTTCAATACCCTTTTTCAGTTGTTCCCAACACTTTAACAACTGACGATGAATTCCCGCCGTGACTTTCTACAAACGCTCTCACTAGGAATAGGAGCCGCCACGCTCACTGACCTGACCCCTGCCATAGCTGGTCCTGTACATTCAAATACACCCGCCGACAAGCAACTGCGTGTCGCATTAATGGGCCTCGGCGGTTATGCAAATATTGTTGCGCGGGGAATGAAAGAATGCAAAACAGCGAAACTAGTGGGAATTGTAACGGGTACTCCCTCAAAGATCCCGGAATGGAAGGAGAAGTACGGAATTGAGGATAAGAATATTTACAACTACGAAAATCTTCACGAGATCAAGGATAATCCAGACATTGATCTGGTGTACGTGATTACTCCTAACTCGCTGCATCACAAGCATGTACTGCAAGTTGCAGCCGCTGGAAAACATGTGATTTCTGAAAAACCGGTAGCCGATAATGCAAAACAAGCCAGAGAAATGATTGCAGCTTGTGAAAAGGCGGGCGTTAAATTTTACATTGGTTATCGTCTGCATTTTGAGCCGCATACACGTGAATTGATCCGGATGCGGGAAGCCGGGGAATTTGGCAAGATTATGCACGTCAATAATTATATGGGTTTCAAATCCGGCGATCCGAATCAATGGAGGCTAAAAAAAGCATTGGCTGGCGGAGGCGCGATGATGGATGTGGGTGTGTATGCATTGAACGGAGCGCGTTATTGCACGGGCGAAGAGCCGATTTGGGTGACGGCGCAGGAATCCAAAACCGACCCTGTGAAATTCAAAGATGTGGACGAAACGATTACATTTCAATTGGGTTTTCCTAGCGGTATCATTGCTAACTGCGGCTGTACATACAATTTCAATCATTCTGAAAGGCTGCATGTGATGGGCGATAAAGGCTGGACGGAGTTGAATCCTGCATTTGGCTACGGACCAATCCGTGGTACAACACATAAAGGCCCGATTGAACAGCCGGACGTAAATCACCAGGCCTACCAAATGGACGGGATCGCCGACGCTATTTTAAATGGCAAGCCTGATCCGAATGTGACTGGCGCAGAAGGATTGAAAGATATGATCGTGGTAGATGCTGTTTATGAATCGATCAAGAATAATGGAGCAAAAATATTTATCAACAAATAATCACTCAATTACTATGGATTCTCGTCGTGATTTTCTTCAAAAACTAACCCTGGGAATTGGTGCAACTGCCCTTTCCGATTTGCCAGCAACTGCCCGAAATCTCTATTCCGGACCAAAAGCGGACAAGCAACTGCGCGTTGCGATTATGGGACTTGGCAGCTACGGTACCCGCGTTGCCGAAGCAATGAAAGATTGCAAAATGGCTACACTCGTCGGAGCGGTTTCCGGGACACCCGCCAAGCTGGAAGGTTGGAAAAAGAAATACAACATTCCTGAAAAGAACACTTACAACTACGAGACGGTCAGCAAGATCAAGGATAACCAGGATATTGATTTGGTTTACATTACCACGCCTAACTCACTGCATCACAAGCATGTGCTGCAAATTGCGGCGGCTGGCAAACATGTACTTTGTGAAAAACCAGTTGCCGACAATGCGAAGCAAACGCGTGAAATGATTGCAGCTTGTGAAAAAGCCGGGGTGAAGTTTTACATTGGTTACCGCATGCATTTTGAGCCGCATACCCGCGAGCTGATCCGTATGCGCGAGGCTGGCGAGCTGGGTAAGATCATGCACGTGAACAATTATATGGGTTTCAAATCCGGCGATCCCAACCAGTGGAGACTGAAAAAGGCATTGGCCGGCGGCGGCGCGATGATGGACGTGGGCATTTATGCATTGAACGGTGCGCGGTATGCGACAGGGGAAGAGCCGATTTGGGTGACAGCGCAGGAAACCAAAACCGATCCGGTGAAATTCAAGGAAGTGGACGAAACGATCATGTTCCAGCTTGGCTTTCCAAGCGGCGTGGTGGCGAGCTGCGGCACGACTTATAATTTTAATAACTACGAAAGATTGTATGTGATCGGAGAAAAAGGTTTCGTGGAACTCAGCCCCGCATTCAGCTACGGCCCGATCAAAGGCCGGACGCACCTTGGCCCGATGAACCAACCGGTGATCACGCACCAAACCCTGCAAATGGACGGAATTGCCGACATTATCCTTAACAACAAGCCCGAACCAAATGTAACCGGAGCCGAAGGATTGAAGGATATGATCGTCGTCGACGCCGTTTACGAATCCATCCGCAAAGGCGGCGCGAAGATTATGTTGGCAGGCAAATAGCAATTTACACCGCAAAGAATCACCATGAAATTCCCGAAGTTGTTAAAGCAATGCATCTCCGTTTTTCTGGTGATCCTTGCATTCAATACCAGTTGCACCAAGAAAAGCGTGACCGTTTCCAAAAGCGTCGATGCTGACAATCGCTTTAAAGTAATCGGCTATTTACCAAATCGGACGGATTTACTAGTTTCTGCAAAACAAATTGATTTTGCCAAGATCACTCATTTGTACATTGCCTTTATCAATCCTGATTCGCTGGGTAACCTCACCAGAACCGAGTCTCTAAAAGAAGTAGCAGCACTGGCGCATTCCAAAAATGTGAAGATCATGGCTTCCATCGGTGGTGGCGGCGCTCCTAAATACTATCCTTCCTTTTTGATTGGAGAAAAGAAAACCAAACTGATCAATGATCTTGTAAATCTGGCAGTTAATAACAATCTCGACGGCATTGATGTAGACCTGGAAGGCGCATTGATTGATGCCAACTACGAAAGTTTTGTAATCGATTTCGGAGCCGCATTGCGGCAGAAAAACAAACTGATCACAGCCGCCATCGCCACAGTTTACAAAACCCAGTTTACCGACAAAGCATTGGCGCAGTTCGATTTCGTCAACATCATGTCCTACGACCGCACCGGTCCGTGGCGTCCCGACCGTCCGGGCCCGCATGCACCCTACTCCATGTCCGAAGAAGACCTCCAATACTGGCTAGAAACCCGCAAAATCCCCAGAGAAAAACTTACACTCGGCGTCCCATTCTACGGTTACGGCTTCGGCGGCACCGCACCGGAAAGTATGTCTTACAAAAACATTCTGCGACAATATCCGGATTCTGTGAATCAGGATCAGATGCATTTGAATGGCGGGATGGTTTATTATAACGGTCTGTCGACGATTCGGAAGAAGACGGAGCTGGCGATGGAGAAGGTTAACGGGGTGATGATTTGGCAGTTGTTGCAGGATAGTGTTGGGGTGAAGTCGCTGCTGGGGGAGATTGATGGGGTGGTGAAGGGGAGATAATCTTCTTAGCTTACTTTTTATATAATGCTATAACGTGAAAAATATTTACGCTAGTCTGATCCTCAGTTGATCACATTTATCTTCGGTATGGAAAAAGTTGACCTTTGGATTAACATTATCGCAAACTCGCTAACAATTATAGCTTCAAGTATAGCGATATACGTTTTTTACTTTAATAGAGATAAAATAAAGCATGCTATAAATTTGATTCTCGATTATTCGAATCAACTTACGCTTACTGACTTAAAATTTAAAATTGAGAGGCTCAATGATTTTAATGCTAACGAGCAAGCTCAAAAAGCAGAGATCATCAATATTTTACACGAAATTGAGGGACAGATTAATGGAAATCCTTCACTACGAGAAAAATTAAAGGCTCAATTGGACAAGATCAACAGTTTCATTACCAATAGTAAAATTTTTACCGAACCCAAAAAGCGAAGTTTGGTTAGTGAGCTTAAAGAAAGTATTCGGAACATCGATGTCTCTTCATTCAATAATCTGGTAAACTCAAAACCTGTAAATTAATCATGAAAATAGTACAAGTCATAAATGCAATGATATCCAATGGTTCAAAGATTACTAACGTAAGAAAGAGCGGCAATGAATACTTTTTTCTATACGACAATAACTACAAATGGTCAATTACCAAGGACGAAACCGACGAATATTATCTACATTTCTATCCGCTAGACGATATGTCGGTAGATGAGTTGTCTCGAAATACAGATTGGGTGGGTTACTCGGATTTTGTTACTTATAGGACGGAAGAACTTAAAACTAAGGAAGCAACTGAATCATTTAGCGAGCTATATCAACTAGTAGCAAGCAAAATCTATGGCCTAGATGACATTTTTGACAAGATTATTAATGCTGACTAGTATCGACTTAATGCACATATTCTAAAGCCTGCGTCACGACATTTCTGTAGAATTGAGCTTATTACAATGAAGTTCTAAAATTCGTCTTTTATTTGTAAGATGCAAGTTCAACATTTTTGAAAACAGCCTTCAGTAAATCACAAGGATCTACATCCATTGCGAGAGCTATAAGATAAAGCTCTTTCGCCCTTAAATGCGCGCCTTCTTTTAATGTTAATTCGCTGAGTCTTGAAGCGCTAATCCCAGTTTTGCGGGAGATGTCTGCCTTGTTAATAGATTTTCTTCCTAGATAAAGCCCCAATTCTGTCATTATAATCCTGTTTTTTAGGATATAAATTTAGAATACAGGAAGAAGTATGTAGAATTCCGATATACAACTTTGTGATTTCGATAGAATATCAGTAGCTTTGTCTAGAAATTCGAAATATATCTACCGAAAATCAAACTTTAATTTTTACAACATGCCGTTGCACAAACCTAAACCTCGTCAACTAAAAATTTATCCAAAGTACCAAAGAACTTCCCAATGGCGTACCAAGTTCGTCCCAGAAATCAAGTTGTGTGGCGAGTGGCTGAAAGATTTGGGATTCGATTATGGGGAGCATATTACGGTTCGGTTTGAGGATGACAGGTTAATTATTGAACCCGTGGGAGAGTTGAGGAAGAGTCCGCAGTTGGAGATTTGGGAGGATTAGATCGAAAAAATCATGAACAAAAAGAAAAACAACAAATTGCATGGTCAAGTGTGCGAAGTCGTCATTGATCCGTCTTTGGATAGATATGAGAATATGATACTATTTCCTGAAAAATTGGCGAAGGCGAATAAAGTGTTGAAAACCAAAAAGCTTCCGCCAGAATTGATAAAAACCTCTGAAGAGCACTTTACCGAAAATCATGGTAAACCAGGCAGCGAGACAAGGATAGCGTTTGAGAAAAAAGCGAGAGCATTCGCACTGACAGAACTCCTGCTCAATGGTCCGGTTTTTACCGAAGATCAGATTAAAGAAATCGAAGAAACGCACAAATCGATCAACAGATGGCGAGACGCAGATCCTGAAATCTCGGGTTAGCAGCCACAGGCTAACTCGAATCGCCGAAGGATAATTGAGCCAATCGATTCGCGACAAGCTTCCGATTAAAAGCTATTTTTGGAAACTTTGTTACCTCCTTAACCCAACACGCTATTCATGATACCTGCCGATGATTTGAAAAACATTGCATTTGAGCGGCTGGCCGACGCGGAGACTTTATTGCTTGCGAAGCGCTTCGATAGCTCCTTCTATTTATGCGGCTATTCGGTGGAAATCGCCCTTAAATACAAAATTTGTAAAACCTTGAATTGGGCGGGATTTCCTTCTTCAACCAAAGAATTTGAAAAATTAAAGAGCCTGAGAACGCACGATTTAGAATTACTATTGTCGCTAACTGGTTTTGAATCAGAGTTTAAAATCCGTTATTTTGATGAATGGTCGCTTATTAGCAACTGGACGCCAGAATCTCGCTACCATGTTGCCGGATTAGTTAGTGAAGCCAAGGCGAAAAACATGTTTTCCTTCACCAGCATTATTCTTCAAAGTTTATGAAAAACATCATTAAAAAACTTATCGAGATTGAACGGGACAGTGCCGCAGAAAAAGGTGATTATGAACTATTTGCCTTATTCCTGAGAGAAGAATCCATTGGTCGCTGGGATATAGTGGTATATTCTGAATGGGCATACCGCGACTATCCTAACTCGCAAAGTTATTTGGCAAAAAAAATACAAAATTCCTTATCGGCAGATGAAATTATTCAGATCTCGCGGGTTGTAGTTCTGGAACAAGCAGATTTGGAGCTGCCGGATTTTATTCAAAATATGAATGTTCAGCACGGCGTTGCAATGATAAAAGATGAAGAGTTTCTTGGCCAGCAAATTGAGCGTGGTTACATAATTACAGCAAACACTCAGCACGCTGCTTAACCCATGCGGCTCATCACCTGGAACTGCAACATGGCTTTTCGTAGGAAAGCCGATCGACATCGCAACCGGCCCTATCATCTTGATTATTGCTTTGTATCCGCAGATATGGCTGAAAAGTTGGAATCTGTGGAAGTTGGTGACTTTGATTTCTGGACTAAGTATAGTGACCACGTTCCCTTGATTGTGACTTTTAGGGAATGAACGGAAACAGTTGAAATGACTTAAGCCGATGGATCATTACATAATAGCCAGCAGATAAGTCAACCTGAAAAACTTTCGAAACTCTTTATAGATTTTGCCATTTAAGATAAACCTTCCAAATGGCAAATTTAACAAACACATATGACCTGCAAGAGATCGATATGGCAACGGGATATAGATTTCTGTTTGAGAGTGAAGGTCCAAGGAGCATTCTTAAAGCTGTTAGATATTCTTATGTACAAGTATTCGAAGATCGAAAAGTTTACAACCTTGGATTTGGCGATTATGACCTCGAAAAAGATAGAATCGTCGATCAAGCGACATCCAATAATGGCGATGCCTATAAAGTCTTTCAAACAGTTCTTTCCACGGTACCGCACTTTTTCAAGCATAATCCAGAAGCTATGTTGCTTGTCCAGGGAAGTGATGGTAGATCAGATTTCGTGGAGAAATGTAAGGAAGCATGTTTAAAACGATGCACAGAGGCATGTAAAAAATTCAATCAACGAATTACGATATATCGAAATTATGTAGAAAAAAATTTTGACAGCCTCAGCCTCGCTTACTGGTTTTTAGGCGGCATTACTTCTGCCGATGGCAATATAACTATCGAACGTTATCTCCTTGGTAACAAATACGATGCGATTTTATTGTTCAGAAAATAACCGTAATTTTATTTATATGGAAGCAAAAGAAAAACGACCTACTAGTATACCGACGAACCCAGAAGAAAAGGCGGCGTTCCTGCGACGAATAGCCGAGGAAATCGGTGACCGCGATCTTTTCCCGGAGAAAACTGCCCGTGCCCGAAAATTTCTTGAAGGGCTTGAAAAAAGCCAGCAGCGCTTAATCCCATAACAATCCCAGGTGTCAAGTTTGAGCCTTGCGCGGAGGACCTTATCGCTATGTTGCTGAGATTCCGGCTGGATTGAGTTTGAGTTTAATGGGGTTTGCCACGAATTCACGAAGAATACACGAATTATTCAGACGATGGAGTTTGAGGGTTACCGGGAAAAGGGCATGTCGCATGGAGCGTGACGTGATGGATTATTATGAGAAGCTCGACGAATGGCTTAGCAATCTATGAGCTTTTCAGCAAACCAACTTTGAGCCTTCCAACAAAGTTGACACTCTCATTTCCGCCGACCTTTGTTATCGTTAATTCAAAATAAAAACACGATGACAAAAGTTTGGTTTATTACAGGTAGCTCCCGCGGATTGGGAAAAAGCCTTACAGAATCAGTGCTCAAAAATGGTGACAAAGTCGCTGCCACAGCACGCAATACACAACAATTGGACGAATTCGTTCAGCAATTCCCCGATCAGATTTACCCGATCCAGCTGGATGTAACTAACAAGGAACAGATCTACGTTGCCGTCGAAAGTGCCATTCAACATTTTGGTAAAATCGATGTCCTGGTCAACAATGCGGGTTTTGGCATTACCGGCGCAGCGGAAGCCTTCACGGACGAGCAGGTGCGCAGCCAACTGGACACCAATCTATATGCACCCATTGAGGTCACCCGCGCCGTGTTACCACACATGCGCAAGCAACGTTCCGGACACATTCTGCAAATCAGTTCCGTAGGCGGTCGCGTTGGCGGGGCAGGTTTGACGATGTATCAGGCTGCAAAATTTGGATTGGGTGGTTTCAGCGAGGCGCTTTCCAAAGAAGTTGCACCGCTTGGAATAAGGGTTACTTGCATTGAACCCGGAGGATTTCGTACGGATTGGGCGGGTTCTTCCATGAGCTTTGCACCTGAGGTTGAAGGTTATGAATCTACCATAGGTGGGGTTACCCAATTTTTTTCCAGCGGCGCTTTCGTTCCGATTGGTGATCCTGATAAAGCTGCGACAGTAATGGTTGAACTTGTCGAACATCCCGAACCTCCTTTGCATTTGATCCTTGGAAGCGAGGCCGTTGGCATAGTACAGCGTGCGGACGCGATCAGGCAGGCTGAATTCGAAAAATGGATGCCGGTTAGTATTTCAACCGATCATGATGAGGCCGAAAATTTCTTTGAATCGGAAGCGGGCAAATCATATATGAAGATGAAGGGAATTTGATGGTCGCTTTTACAGGACTTGCCCATTGAATTCAAAGCGGCATTGCAGAACAAAATGAACCTGCAATGCTGTTTGATCTATTGAACCTAAAAACAATGAGTCAGACCGAAGAACCCAAATTGTCGCAAATCGTATATTCCTGCTACTTTACAAGAAGTCGGGAGGGAGAGCAATTTGCCCCGGAGCATGTTTTAAGCTATCAGATTGCAGGCACACTTACGGTGAATGACGGCGCTCGCGACTATGCTTTTCAGCAGGGCAATTTCAGATTTACAAAAAGGAATAGTTTAGTCAAATTCAACAAGCAGCCGCCTGAAAACGGTGAATTTAAAGCCATATCCATTTATCTGGATCAGCAAACGCTGCGCAATTTCAGTCTTGAATTTAGCATTGAAGCCAGGCCGCATCAAAACGGAAAGGCCATTATCGAACTAAAATCCGATAAACTACTGACAAGCTACATTGACTCTTTGATGCCTTATCAGGAATTCCAGCCGCCGACTAATCAGCATCTAATGTCGCTGAAATTGAAGGAAGCTATTCTCGTTTTGCTACAAACAAATCCTGAAATGAAAGATATTCTGTTTGATTTCAGCGATCCTGGCAAGATCGACCTGGAACGTTTTATGAACCAGAATTTTCATTTCAATGTGCAACTGAAACGTTTTGCTTATCTGACGGGAAGAAGTCTCACCACATTCAAACGCGATTTTGAAAAAACTTTCCACATTTCCCCAAGTCGCTGGCTGGTGCAGAAAAGACTGGAAGCTGCCCATTATCTGATCAAAGAAAAAGGGAAAGCGCCTTCGGAAGTTTATCTGGAAACCGGTTTTGAGGATTTATCACACTTTTCTTTCGCCTTCAAAAAGGCTTACGGCATTGCCCCATCCAGAGTTTGATAAGTAAGGAAATAATGCTGGCCGACTTTTTAAGATAACGCTGGAACAACCTAATCACGGCATTATTTTTATTTATGAAAAAATCAGCAGGCTTTTATTCATTTTTGGCGGGATTGACAACACTCTTCTTCCCAGCCTTACTTTCAGCACAAATCATGGATTCAAAATCAATAGTAGCTCCCGGTGCGCAGGTAGAGAAACTTGGCGACGGTTACAAATTCACCGAAGGACCAGTTGCCGATAAGGATGGCAATGTGTTTTTTACAGACCAGCCAAATAATAAAATCCACCGCTGGGACGCAGAAACCGGCGAATTCAGTGTTTTTTCGGACAATGCCGGCCGCGCAAATGGCATGTATTTTGACAAAAAAGGAAACCTCGTCGCATGCTCGGACGAAGACAACCAGGTTTGGTCTTTTGATAAAAATGGTAAGCCAACGGTTTTAGTAACAGATTATGAAGGCAAGTTGCTCAATGGCCCGAACGACCTTTGGATTGACCCAAAAGGTGGCATTTACCTTACAGATCCAATGTATAAACGTGATTACTGGAAGCGTGACCCGAAAATGCAGCAGGACGGTCAGCATGTTTACTATCTTCTTCCCAACGGCAAAAAGTTGATCCGGGTGGATGCAAACTTGAAACAACCCAATGGCATTATCGGCACCAAAGATGGCAAGAAACTCTTCATTGCTGATATTGGAGATAATAAAACCTACGTTTACGACATCCAAAAAGACGGAACGTTAACAAACAGAAAACTTTTTGTTCCGAAAGGTTCCGACGGAATGATTCTCGACTCGGAAGGCAATTTGTACATTACGGGAAAAGGCGTGACCGTGTTTGATAAAACTGGCGAACAGATCGCACATTTCGCCATAAGTAAAGGCTGGACAGGCAATGTATGTTTCGGAGGAAAAAATAACGACCTGCTTTTCATCACAGCGGAATCAGCGGTTTATAGTTTGAAGATGCGGGTGAAGGGAGTGAAGTGAGGATTGAGATATTATCTGACTTTTACCCTTTGTAATGATCCATACTATATACCTGACGAAGTCGTTACAAAAGCAAACCAGCTCTTCGACTATGCATATCATTTTTACTGCTGCATTGGTTCTCGTTTCAATCATCGCCTCAGCTCAGGAACGTATAACCATTAGCGGATTTGTAAAAGAGGAAGGCAGCCAGGAGCAATTACCAGGCGTAAATGTGTATTTGGCGGGAACTCCATATGGCGCGGTGACCAATACTTATGGATTTTACTCGCTTACAGTACCGGTTTCAGATTCGGCGACGATCTCCTTTTCTTTTGTAGGTTATGAAAAAACCGATCACAAGCTCAGTTTGCAGAAGAATGCCAGTCTGAGCATTTTTTTAAAAACCATCAATCAACTGGAAGAAGTTGTCGTATCCGCACGGAGACAAGAAGATTACGTGAGCAGAAACGTGCAAATGAGCCAGATAGAAATTCCGATTGCTCAATTGAAAAAGGTGCCCGCATTCTTCGGTGAAAAAGATGTATTGCGTATTCTGCAATTAATGCCGGGTGTCCAGAAAGGTACCGAGGGACAAACCGGGCTTTACGTTCGGGGTGGCGGACCTGATCAGAACCTGATCATTCTGGATGATGCCGTTGTTTATAATGCAAACCACCTTTTTGGTTTCTTTTCTATTTTTAATAGTGACGCGTTAAAAAGTGTGGAGCTGACAAAAGGCGGTTTTCCGGCACGTTATGGTGGTCGGCTTTCCTCTGTTCTGGAAATGAATATGAAGGAAGGCAGTAAAGATAAGCTGCATGGAGAAGGTGGAATTGGGTTAATATCTTCCCGGCTAACGTTGGAGGGGCCAATTTCAAAAGGCAAATCATCCTTTCTGATATCCGGGCGCAGGACTTACATTGATGTACTCGCCTCTCCATTGATCGCGCAATCTCAGAAAGGCGATGATAGTCAGGTGAAGCCGGGTTATTATTTTTATGATCTGAATGCAAAAATGAATTACGACCTCGGGCCAAAAGACAAACTGTATGTCAGCGGTTATTTTGGCCGGGACAAATTTCACGCGAGAGAAAAAAGCTCCGATTCGGAAACGAGGGCGGGATTGGATTGGGGAAATGCAACCGCCACCATGCGCTGGAACCACCTGTTGAACCAAAAACTTTTTGTCAATACCTCATTCATTTTCAGCAAGTTCAATTTCGGGGTTTCCAGTTATTCCAAAGAGTTTGGGGATGGAGCGACTGACGATGAATTTAGTCTCGAATACAGTTCAAAAATCCGCGATTTTGGTTTAAAGACTGATTTCGATTTTTATCCTTCCCCTAAACATGCAGTCCGGTTTGGTGCACAGGCTACCTTACACAAATTTGTTCCTTCCGCATTGGCGATCGAAGGATCGTTCATCGACAATCCGATCGAGCGCTCGGTGACGCCGGTGAATACGCTGGAAACCGGCATTTACATCGAAGATACCTGGCAGGCTCTGGACGCATTAAAAATCAATGGAGGTATGCGGCTGAGTACATTTCAGACCGAAAGTAAAACCTACATGCGGCCAGAACCCCGGATATCGGCAGCTTTAAGGTTAGCCCGGGATTTCTCTTTCAAAGCGTCTTATGCGCGAATGAACCAATATGTGCATTTGCTTTCGAATACCGGACTTGGATTACCGACGGATCTCTGGGTGCCGACAACCGACCGCGTAGCGCCCCAGCAATCGCAACAAGTAGCCGCAGGTTTTGCAAAAGATCTGGAACGGCCGGCCCTGACATTGACTTTGGAGGGTTATTACAAGAAAATGAACCACATTCTCAATTACAAGGAAGGATCTTCTTTTTTAAGTATTAATGGAGAAAATGCGAGCGAGCTGAGCTGGGAAGACAATGTGACTTCGGGCAAAGGCTGGTCGTACGGTGCAGAGTTTTTAGTACAGAAAAAAACTGGCAGGCTTTCAGGCTGGGTCGGGTATACGCTATCCTGGACGCGCTGGCAGTTTCCTGAGCTGAATTTCGGAGAGACATTTTTTCCTCGTTACGACCGCCGCCACGATCTGTCCATCGTCGGTATTTATGAGATCAGCAAACGGATTACAGTTTCATCGACCTGGGTTTATGGTACCGGAAATGCACTAACCCTGCCGGTTTCGACATATAAAGGGGTGAGTGACAACCTGATGACGCGCATTAATCCGAACGGCAAACCGGTCATTGGCTGGAACGGGCCGACGGTAAGTGAATTTGGTCAGAAAAACAGTTTTCGCGCCGAGCCTTTTCACCGAATGGACTTTTCCATTCAATTTCACAAAAACAAAAAGAGGCACGAACGTACCTGGGAATTCGGCGTTTACAATGTGTACAACCGGCGAAATCCGTTTTTCTATGATCTGTCTGACGAAACAATAGGAAACGGGACTTCAACGAGCAAACGGACTTTGAAAAGGTATTCTCTTTTCCCGGTACTACCCTATTTCAGTTATAATTTCAAGTTTTAAAACTGCTGATGACGAAATTTGCCTACATATTCCTGCTGTTTTCTGCGATTACATTTGCCGCCTGCGAGTCGCTGATCACAGATGTCGATCCGTCCAAATTACCACCTACTGAATCCAAGCTGGTTGTCCAGTCATTTATTTCCCCCCAATCCGCCCGCATTAATGTCGTTGTAACTGAATCGGTTCCGGTTTTCGGATCAACTTCGGCAACAGGTGGCGTGATCCGTAATGCGGTTGTGAAAATTTCTGACGGCGCAAAAGAAGCGATCGTTCCTTATGACACCGCCAGTCAGTTATATAGCCTGGATAAGGCCCTGTTTCCAATTGTTGCTGCCAAAACCTATTACCTGACCGTAACCGATGGTCGGAGATCTGTAAGTTCAAGCTGCAAAGTTCCTGCGAGACAGGTTATTGCCAAATCATACGTAATCGATACTTCCACAATCGAAAGAGAACTGGATGGTGATGCCGCTCTGACAGTTAAAATGACGTGGGACGATATTAAGATAGATACCAACTTTTACCGGGTACATGCCGCGGTTGATCTGGAATACAGCATTCCCGAAGGAACGAGCGCGGAAACTTTTAAGGAGAAAAGGGTACGAAACCGGTTTAATTTTAACTGGGATGAAACAATCGGGAGAAACGATTTCCAAAGTGACAGTAATCTGGACGGTGCGTCTTTCTCATCTCCAATCGGACGATCGCGATTGCCGCAGCCTGTAACCTTCGATTATGGGAATGGGAACAAGTTTACGGTCCAGCCAAGAAGCAAAATTATATCGGTGACCATGGAAGTGTATAACACGGACGGAAATTATTTTCGTTACCATCGTTCACTCGAAATGCGCGGGAGTTCCGATAATCCATTCATCGAGCCCTCTCTCATTTTTACCAACATAAAAGGCGGTTTGGGGTGTTTTGCAGCCTACAATTCCGGTCAGCTCGTCTACCGGCCGCAGTAAATGACACAAGTTTTGGTTCTACATATTAAGACAAACTGAGGTCAAAGCACCTCACAATCCACGCACCTGATTTAGCGCTTTCTGCTATTCCAAGGTGCATTCATCAAGGCATACTTTTTTCACGTGGGGACGTATAAACCATGCTGTCGATTTCTGACAGACTATGCTTGAAATAGCAATCGCTTTCCGGTAATTTAACATATATCATACCTTCTGAGGTGTGAAAAAAATCTATCAATAACCTTTAACACAATTGATTATGGACTTGCAAGGAACAGATCAGGATAAGATAAAAAAACCGAATCCCAGCGAAAAACATATGTCGGAACCAGATACGCTGGTAGAGACGCTTGAAGATTTGAAAGAACAGGGTTTTACCTATGATTTCAACATAACGGCCCATTCACTGGAAATCCATAAAGATGACGGTATTTGTCTTACGTTATCGCCGGAGGATTTTGACATCGTACAGGTTTATCGCTTTGAAGGAATGACGGATCCGTCCGATATGTCGATTTTATATGCCATTGAATCAAAAGACGGACTGAAAGGTACGTTGGTGAGTAGCTATGGCGTATATGCCGATGCGATGTCCAACGAAATGATCAGTAAGCTGGACACCCGGAGCTCGCTGATCGTACACCATCCGGAAGATGACGATATCGCACATTAGTCTGCATCGTTATCTGAAAATGACTACTTTAAAGATGTTACTTACCAACCAACTGGTTCAGTAACATCTTTTTATTTGGATCACCACTCATATTCTACCTGACATTCAATGAAGGAAATCCTGGAATGGGAGCGTATGTTGTTTAACGACCTTCCGCCCATTTTTGTAGTAGAAGTTATACTGCGATCGACCGTCATGTTCACATTTCTGTTGATTGCGCTCCGAATAACAGGCAAACGTGGTGTCAGGCAATTATCGATCTTTGAGATTGTGATCATTATTGCGCTGGGATCGGCAGCGGGCGATCCGATGTTTTATGAAGATGTGGGCATTGTTCCTGCACTGGTCGTTTTTGCGACGATCATTTCTCTTTACAGGGTTGTTACCTGGCTTACCGGCAAAAGTGAATGGTTTGAGAAGTTGATTGAGGGAAAAACTGTATGTCTGATCCACGAAGGACGTTTCTCGGTGACCGAGTTTGCCAAAGAAACGCTGGCACAGGATGAGTTTTTCTCAGAACTCAGGGTCAAAAGCATTGAGCACCTGGGGCAGATCCGGAATGCATATCTTGAACCTTCCGGGGAAGTAAGTATTTTCTTTTATAAAGAAGATGAGGTAAAGTACGGGTTGCCGGTTTTGCCTGAATTATACTCCAAAAAGAACAAGACTATTTTCAAAGATGGCCACCATTCTTGTTCGTTTTGTGGTTTTACAGAAGACAAAAAAACGGGTAGCGCAATCTGCCCGGTATGCAACCGGGACGAATGGGTACCGGCTTTAAAAAACATCCGAATTTCTTAGAAATGCCATTTAAGTAACTTCTGGCATGGCATTTTAATTATTAAGCAAAAAAATAGAGCTATGGAACTGATCGAATTAACCGATGAACTTATCCAATCTGCGGAGCAGCGTGCAGAGGGGCAACCGTTTCCATACTTCATAAAAAACCTCAAAGCAATCGGCGTTGACAATTATGAAGTGAAGGTAACGAACCACAAACGTACCTATACATCCGTTACCGGTGACAAATTGATTATCAGCGGAGACATGCCGGAATTCGAATGTGCCGAAACATTCGAACTCGAAGCGGTGAAGGCGGCAATCAAGCGGAACCAGGAAGGTGTAACGGATTATCCGACTTTCCTACGTGAAATAGGTGCTGCCGGGATCCATACCTATGTGGCAGATCTGGCTGGTATGATGGTCATTTATCAGGGACCTAATTCTGAATATGAGTACGAAGAAACAATTCCGGAAATATAGCCCGGTTAAAACCTGGCTATTACTTTCCGCATTTCTTCGAGGTGTGAATCCGTAAAATCGAGGTGAGTGACAAACCGCACAAGACCTTTTCCAAAAGCCACGGCATATACTCCGGCATCAGCCAGTTTTTTCACATAATCCGCCTCCGACAATCCGGGGGCAAGCCTAACGATCACGATATTGGTATCCACCGGAAAAACTTCCTCAATTTCGGGTTTACTAAAAAACATCGCCCCGATCTCCCGCGCGCGCTGGTGATCTTCTTTCAAACGGTCCACATGATGATCGAGCGCATAAATGCCGGCAGCTGCCAGAAAACCAGCCTGACGCCAGCCTCCACCCATTACCTTACGGAATCGCCGCGCTTTATTGATCACCTCCTTTGTCCCGAGTAAAAGAGAACCAACGGGACAACCTAAACCTTTTGAAAGGCAGATACTAATACTGTCGAACGTTTGACCATACTGCAAAGTACTCTCACGGGTTTCAACCAACGCATTGAAAAGGCGCGCCCCATCCAGGTGTAATGGAATGTTTTTCTCATCGCAAACTTTCCGAATCGCCCTGATCTCCGCAAAATCGTAGTAGCAACCACCACCTTTATTCATGGTATTTTCCAGCGAAACCAACCGTGTTAATGTCGAATGAATGTCGTTTTCCGGGCTTATTGCTTCGGCTACCTGTTTTGCAGAAATCCGGCCCCGATCACCTTCCAGTAATTTTACCGACGAAAGTGCATTGAGCATTATGCCCCCGCCCTCATACAGATAAATATGTGAATACTTGTCGCAAATCACATCGCTGCCTGGCTGCGTATGCACGCGAATCGCGAGCTGGTTGGTCATTGTCCCCGACGGGCAAAACAGCGCATCTTCCATTCCGAAAAGTTTGGCTGCCTTTTCCTGCAATGCATTCACGGTGGGATCGTCGCCCAAAACATCGTCCCCGACTTCCGCGGCCCACATTGCCCGTTGCATTTCAAGCGTCGGGCGGGTAACCGTGTCGCTGCGTAAATCAATTTTCATTTATGCCTGATTCTTATTTTTCCATCTAATAACGGAAACAATCGATAAGCAGCATATAATTTTAAAGCGATATATTGCACACAAAATCGTTGCAATGGAATTTGAAGAATATTTAAAGGCTAAGAAAATCGACTCGGATGCATTCAAAAAGGCAGATCTGGCCCGTTTTCAGGAATGGCAGGACTTGTTTCTGACCATGCATCCCGAGAGTTTTACAGGCCACAAAAAATTCCTGATCAACGAGATCCGGAGGCGGTACCATTTGCAGGATTAACCCTTCATATCTTCCATCAGCTTCATCAGTATACCCACTGTTTTCTCCGTTTGCTCCCTGCTCGGAGTAGTATCCCAATTACCCACAATGCCATTACTGCCAATGTAAATGCCGTCTTTTCGTGAGATGAAATTGGCTCCTTGCGTGTAAAGTTTATAATTGACATCACTTTGCGGGATAAGACAGGAAAGCTGGCCCGAAACCGGCGTAAGTTCCTGATCATTAAAGACGGGTTTTGCACCGAGCCCCATGCAGTTCACCACCACTTTTTCGGGAAGTGCATCAATATCTTCCAGTTTTTTAATTTCCTGGATCTTGACTTTTCCTCCAAACATCGTAAAATCCTGCAAATGATGTCTCAGATAAGTAGGTATATTAAACATGATGTTGGATCTCCTGGTTACGTGGCCAGCTTTGAATGGATGTTCCTTTGCTTCCAGTTTAATGCGTTCAGGAATTAATCCCTCGATTTCGAAATCTTCCCCACCTGCTCCCGGAATGTAAACGGGCGATTCGTTAAAAACACCATATTCTTCGGCCCAGCAGGCAATGTCACTCATACCCAGCAAAAACTGGAACCGGCGAAATGAAAACCGCGTCGCTTCTTCCCAGACTTTTTCAAAATCGGGACTGGCCACTTTTTTGTCACAAACCCGTGATGCCGGCGACCAGGTGCCTGTGGCCAGATTGCTGGTAATGTTTGGCGGGACGTCTTTTGTGTAAATGGTTACTTCACAACCACTTTCCTGCAACAAACGGGCTGTTGCAATGCCCACGGTACCACAGCCCAGTAATGCAATTTTCTTCTCGCCGGTTTTCAGCACATTGTTTCTCGCGATGTTACCCGTTCCCCACGAAAGCGACCAGCCACTTCCCCCGTGACCATAATTATGTATAAGGGTTTTGTTGCCGAGTTGCTCCACATCAAGTCGTGGCCCGGATGCCCGGAATGGACGCAACCCCACAGTTTCCTTCACGATCCGGTCCATCGAAAGCCTTAATTTGGGAATCTGATGGTATCCCCGACTGATATGAAAATGCTTATCCGGATAGTACAGCTGAGTTTTAGGGACGCAGGAAGTCGCCACGGCACCCAACGCAAAAGTTGCAGGAATGGCCTTTTCAAAAAAATTTCTACGGTTCATGTGAAGTTGGTGAGAAAAGAATGGAACAATCGGAAATTAATCAGGAAGATCAACCAATGCAAATTTTATATTGCTTAATGAATGAAATTCAATATATCATTTTTAGGTTTTGATATATATCCAATTTTTGCATTGCATTATACTAAATAACCCACGGATTGAAAGGAGAATTAATGAATTGTGTTTCCTTAAAGTTCGGGAAAATAATGGTATGTTGAATTGCGTTAGAATTACCATTTTTTTAGCGGTTAAAAGTCTGTTTTTGTATGAAAATAAATGTCATTGATACCGGTTTTTTCAAACTTGACGGCGGCGCGATGTTCGGCGTAGTACCTAAATCGCTTTGGAACAAACACAACCCGGCTGACGAAAAGAACCTGTGCAGCTGGGCTATGCGCTGTTTACTCATTGAACATGCCGGCAAACTGATACTGATTGACACGGGAATGGGTGACAAACAGGATGCGAAATTTTTTGGGCATTATGATTTGCATGGAGACGATACATTGCTTTCGTCGATTGAAAAAAAAGGTTATCGGCCTCAGGATGTGACGGATGTGTTTTTAACCCATTTGCATTTCGACCATGTGGGTGGCGCGGTGAAGTTCAGTTCCGATGGTTCCAGATTGCTTCCGACCTTCCCAAACGCAACTTATTGGTCGAACGAGTCGCACTGGGAATGGGCCACGAATCCGAATCCCAGAGAGAAAGCTTCGTTTCTGAAAGAAAATATTCTTCCATTACAGGAATCGGGTCAGCTTCAATTTATATCAAAAGGAACTTCTCCGTTTCCATTGGTCGATTTTCTGTATGTGGATGGCCATACCGAGCAAATGATGTTGCCGGTTTTGGATTTCAATGGTCAAAAGATCATTTACGTCGCCGATCTGATCCCATCGTCTTTTCACGTCCCCATTCCCTGGATCATGAGCTACGATATGCGGCCGTTGCAAACAATGGATGAAAAAACACTGGTTCTGCAAAATGCGGTGAAAGAAAATCACATCCTGTTTTTCGAGCACGACCCGATCTACCAGGCTGCCATGGTGGAGCAAACGGAGAAAGGGATACGGATTAAGGAGCGCGGCGCGCTATCCGATTTTATTCAAAATTAACGGATGAAAACAGGATTGGTTTTGTCGGGAGGCGGTGCGCGTGGGATCGCTCACATTGGCGTGATTAAAGCTTTGCAGGGGCATGGTATTGTCTTTGACAAGATTAGTGCCACAAGCTCAGGGGCGTTTGTCGGCGCGATGATCGCTTATGGCTATACGCCAGATGAAATTCTGGAAAAGCTGATTGAAACAAAATTCTTTCCGTACCTGCGGCCCGGCTTTGGCTCCACCGGCTTGCTGCATATCCGCCGAATTGAAACTATCATCTGCCAATACATTCCGGAAAATGCATTTGAATCCCTGAAAATTCCTTTGGTAATTAATGCCACAGACGTCGTATCGGGCGAAGAAGTATTATTCGAAACCGGTGAACTCGCATTGCCTTTGCTCGCTTCCTGCTGCATCCCGGGTCTTTTCAGCCCGATTAAGTTTGCGGGACATGAACTGGTCGATGGCGGCGTATTAAATAACCTTCCGGTAGAATCCATTCAAAATGAAGTCGATTACCTGATCGGAAGTCACTGCAACCCATTTAATCTTGATAAACCATTAAAAGGCACGACCGAAATCATATACCGAAGCCTGATCCTGGCTATGCATAGCAAAACCCGCGAACGTCTTCTCAGATGTAACCTGCAAATCGAGCCGCCCGAACTAAGTAAATTCAGCCTTTTTGATTTCAGAAAAGCAAAGCAGCTATTTGACGTGGGTTATCGTTTTACTAACCAATTACTTGAAGGTGTTTCGACGCCTTTTAAATACTTAACCTAGTAAATCAAAAGTTCAACTTTGGATTTACTAGGTTAAATTGTGCTTTTGAGAATGATCGAAAGACCGATTTTCTGGAAGGAGGTTATCTTGTCAGACGGCTCCATCCATGGTTCGTGAATGGAAAAAAACGATTAGTAAAATCTCCGAAAATATATATTCGTGACACCGGTATTTTACATCGTTTTCTTAACATTTCGAATCCGGCGGAGCTGCCCGGCCACCCCGGAGTCGGGGAATCCTGGGAAGGATATGTGATCGAGCAAATCGCTCAATGCCTTTCCAACGAGCTGGACATGTTTTTTTACAGAACCCAGGCGGGCGCGAAATGTGATCTTGTCTTGGTGAGAGGCATTACGCCAATCGCCTGCATTGAAATTAAATTGAGTAACTCACCAACTGTTTCAAAGGGATTCTTAAGCTGCACAGATGATTTGGCTCCACTGCACAAATTTATCATCACACCATCGTGCGATTCATACAATGCGTCGCACGGGGTGAAGGTCATTAGTTTGAACCTGTTTCTTGCGACAGAATTGGATGCTATTTAAAACCTCCTTCCAAAGTCTTAATTACCCATTTCCCGACTTCTTTTCCCTGAACTACGCCATTATCAATGGCATCCATGAAGTGGATGCCGCCGTAAAAACGGGAAATGGCGGCTTCCTGGCTTGCATGTTCAAATGACTTGAACTTGCGGGCTTTCAGGTTGAAGCGTTCTTCCACCGTATCGGTATAGGCGAAATTTTCGCCGAAATAATGGGTCAGGATCACTGCCGACGATGCAGAAATCACCGAATGTCCACTGAGATATTCGGGAAACGGCGGCGTTTGTAAAAAGGGTTTCCAGGTCGGATCAATGAATTTACGGATCGCTGTTTCGGGACGAATGCGGTTGCTTCGGTATTTTTCGTCCCAGCAGGTCATGAAACTGTCCATTAAACCAATTGATACGGACATGGTTACCAATAAGGTCTTTCCGAAATCTGCTTTCGACTGGCGGCAGGCTATGTCCGTGATCCCAAGCCAATGCGCTCCCGGAGAGATTTTTTTCATCCCTACCAGCAAATGCCCTTTATTTTCCAAAGCAAACGGGTTACAATCCCAGAAAGCAGCAATGACCTTGTGCTCCTGATTTTCCTTATCATCGTAGTTCAGTTTCATTAATTTGTAAAACTCCGAACTCTTACTTTCAGAAAATGCAATCGGCGGCTTTGACTGAAACTGGGAAACGGTATCCAATGTAAATGGGCGTATTGTCTTAAAAAAAGGCTCGACCGGAGGAAAATAGCCCGGAGGTGTAGGATACCAGTGACCTGCGAGGCCGGTAGGTTCATATCGAGGAAAGTTACTGATCCGGTTGTACCGGTCTGCTTTCGCGTATTTCAGGATCTGTTTGCTGATCTCCAACGCATATTGCTGTGAACCCGCAATCGTTGCATCATCAAAGCCAAGCGTCCGGCACGAGTCGATCAGCTTGTTCTGGTACTTTTGCAAAAGCGCGCCCGACGGCTGCATTTTTTTTGCGGTCTCCAGCATCGCCAGCGCACAAGCAAGCTGGTATGAATAGTCTTCCACTGCCGGTTTTGTAATGACCGGAAAACCATTTAACACGCCGTGCATGCTTTTATAAGCCGGATCATTTTGGGCCAGTACCTCGTACCCGGCCAGGCATGCATACGAAAAGAAACGGGCACTCAAAGGTGGATTGGTGACATCATGAACCATCACGTCGGTCATTTGCAGGGTAACCTGCCCGATGGTTTCGGGGGCCAGATTTGTAGTTTCTGATTTCTTCCTGCAGCCAAAAACGATGCAGGTGAAAATCGCAAAAAGGAGAATGTTACTGAACTTTGCCAAGTTGATAAGCTTTGATTTCTTGCTGATTAATACCAAATAACAATTTATTTCCGATCGGAAGAACGCTCCGCACATCGCCTTTCAGCGCAAATCCGGACTTCTCCTGGGGAACATATGTGAAATTTCCTTTCCCATTTCCTTTAAGTAAAACACCATAATTGGCATCGTATTTCCCGAATCGCAGTCTGGCTTTACTGATATTTCCGCAAAGAAGCAGATCCCTCTTGCCGTCATGATCGTAATCCAGGGATGTAATCGTGTAAACCGGTGAGATCTGAGCCTGCAATGGTAACGCCTTCAACTTGAATTTGGCATCGGTACGCTCGAAATAAGCAGTTTCCAGGAAAGTGGTTTTCAATTCCTTCGCGCCTTCCAGCTCTTCCGGTGTAAAAATCTCTTTTACTGTGGCATCCGCGTAGCTTTTGTAATCCTGAAAGCGAGTGCGCATGATACTCATTTGATCGAGCATTTCGTCGCGGGTGACATATGGATAACTTTTCCCCTGAATGTAAAAACTCATGATCGGATCGATCGAACCGTTATCGTCAAAATCTTTATAGATCATTTCAACAGGCTGTTGATCAGTAGCTTTACATTGCGTATTCAATCCCATATTACCGATCAGCAGATCTGTTTTTCCGTCTCCATTCAAATCTTCCAGCAGTAATTTGTTCCACCATCCATGATATGGTTTGTCAAAATAATCCGTTGTTTTATTGGTTAATTTCCCATTCTCATTGATGAAAATAGTGACCGGCATCCATTCTCCCACGATTACCAAATCAGGCTTTTTATCTCCATTCAAGTCTGTCCAGGCTGCATCGGTCACCAGTCCGATCCGTTCGATTTCCGGACTAAAATCCTTCGTTTGATCGGTAAAAACTCCCTTACCATCATTGATCAGAATGTAGCTTCGTGGCGTTTCTGGATACCTTCCCGGAATGACGCGTCCACCTACGAACAAGTCGGGTTTCGTATCTCCATTGATATCGGCAACACGCACGCAACTGACGCTGGTTAGCATTCTTGGCAGGCCAGAGGCACTTTTTGAGAAGTTGCCTTTTCCGTCATTCACGTACAGCCGACTTTGCAGCATCGGATCTTCCGGCATAAAACTGGAATAACCGCCGCTTGCTACAAACAAATCCGGAAACCCATCGCCATTCGCATCGAAAACCAATGCATCCGTATCCTCGCATTGCTTATCTGCGTCGAATGCGGGAACCGGTTTTTCTGTAAATGCGCCGTTTTTCTGTTGAATGTATAATTTCGCAGCTTCGCCCGGGCCTCCGCCAACAAAGACATCTTCCAGACCATCCCCATTAACATCGCCTTTTTTGAGACAGGGTCCCGAGAAAGAAATCGGGTTGATCAACAAAGGTTGCCGTTTAAAATCGTTTGTCCTGATGGCCGGACTTTTGAAGGTTACAGGCGATTTTACAGCCGTAAATGCAGGTTGCAAAGTAGTTGTAACAGAATTCCCGGACTTTGCATCCTTTTCATTTATTACTAAAAGTTCATTGGATTTTGGCGAAACGATCACCTGCTTTTTCCCGTCAAGCCAGGAAATAGCGAGGGAATCAATGGCGGTTTCTTTACCTAATCCAAAATGCAATACGGGCGAAACGCTGGACTGATATCCCCGTGTCGGCATTTGCTCGAGATATTGTTTTTGGTCATTCCGGTAGATCGTCACCTTCGCCCCTACTCCCAGCGTGTTATTTCCCTCACCATGAAGTCTTACTTTCAGGAAATTGTTTTTAAAAACCTTATCTCCCTCATTTTGATAGATAAAAGCAGGTTTGTTGATGTTGTTTACGACCAGGTCCAGGTCTCCGTCATTATCAAGATCAGCATAAGCTGCGCCACCGCTGTTTGAAATTTCACCCACGCCCCAGGCATCTGCTACATTACTGAATGTCAGATTTTTGCGATTATGGAAAAGATAATTTTTCATGTTTGAAGAAGGCATCTGATATACCAGGTTCAGCACGTCCTCTCGTTTAACCTGACCTTCTATGCGCTTCAAATGATCGCCCATGAATTTGACAAAATCCATATTGGTAAAATCGCGCAGGTTACCATTTGTAATAAACAGGTCTTTCCAGCCATCATTATCGAAATCCGCAAAAAGCGATGCCCAACTCCAGTCTGTATTCGAAACGCCCGAAAGTTGCCCGATCTCCGAAAATACGGGCGTTTGTGATCCATTTCTGATTCCTTCGTTCAGCTGCAGCATATTTCGCATGTACTGATGCCGGAACCCAACTTTTACATTGAAATCAAATAACTCGTAATTATCGAGCCCGGCCAGCAACTTCTGGCGGCGATTGTCTTCGGGCAGCATATCCAGCGTGAAAATGTCCGGTAAGCCGTCGTTGTTGAAATCTGCAATGTCGTTACCCATGGAGGAATGGGAAGTATGGCCTATGCCTGCGTCGGTTACGTCGGTGAATGTGCCGTTTTTGTTATTGATATACAAAAAGTCCGGGACGGAATAATCGTTTGAAATATACATATCCTGCCAGCCATCCTGGTTAATGTCCGCAATCCCGATCCCTAATCCGTAAGTGAGCGGCGAGCTGTGAATGCCCGCTTTTACAGTAATATCAATAAATTTTGGGTCGCTGCCATTTTTCTGATCATTCCTGAAAAGGCGTACGCCAATAACCGGATCGTCTTTTCTCAATATGTCAGCTGTGCTGGCTTCATCCAGAATGGGAAGCGATTTTGGATTATGATTTAATAAAAACATATCCAGGTCACCGTCATTATCAAAATCGAAAAACGCAGCTTGCGTACTGTTGGTTGGACTGCCTAACCCATACTTTTCAGCCGATTCTTCAAACTGAGGAATGTCCGTTGCATTGTTTCCTTTGTTTATAAAGAGCTGGTCTTTTAGGCTTTCCGGCGATACATTTCCGGAGTAACATACATATATATCCAGTTTTCCGTCTCCATTCACGTCTGCCATGGTCACCCCCGTTTTCCACGGATGTTCCCTACCTCCTACTGCTGCAACATTGGTAATGTCTTCAAACACCATTTTCCCCTTATTCAGGTAAAGTTTGTTCGGCACCATGTTACCTGTGAAGTAAATGTCATCAAGACCATCGCCATTGAGGTCACCTACCGCAACACCGCCGCCATTATAAAAGTATTCATACATCAGCACATTGGTATTCAAACCCTCCGTGAGTGTATTGGCAAAATCGACTTTGGTCTTTTCAGGATTCAATAAAGTAAAAAGGGGCGGTCCTTTATCCGGCACATTCGTCTCCTCATTTTTAGAAGTTTTGTTGCAGCCAAAAGATATCAGGCAAATCATCAGAACGACACCACCTGTTTTCCAGGTTTTCATTCGCTTCATAATACGCTACGAAGATTAGTGGAATAGAAAAAAGAAACTATGCCTTTATGGAAAGGCATAGTTTCAGTAAAATTAGCCAAATACGGAGTAACTATTTATCGTACCCGGGGTTTTGTAACAGTTTGGCATTTCTGTTGATTTCATCCCGGCTGAACGGACGGAAGTACATTTTGTCCACCCATTTACGGTTCTCGTGCGACTTCTCTTCCACCGGAGTGTATGTGTAATCGTAAACCGTCGGATCGTAATGGTAAGGTTCTTTCATGGATTTGCCCGGCTTGAACACCCCAATTACGCTGATATACTGCAAAGGACGGCCCAGGGTAGTCGGAGCGATCATCCAGCGACGTGCATCGTGGTAGCGTTGTTCTTCGTAAGCCATTTCAATGCGCTTTTCCTGGCGATAGGCTTCTTTCAAAGCAGCGCCGGTAGCTTTGATCGCAGGCATTCCCGCACGGAAGCGGATTTTATTCAGCCAATCAAGTGCAATTGCTTCTTGTCCAAGCTCAATGCTCGCCTCGATGTAGTTAAACACTAATTCGGTAACGCGAAGGAAAGGCCAAGGAATGTTCTGACGATCCGTGTTGTCGTACAATGCAGGGTTTGGATCAATAAATTTGCGCATATAGTAACCGGAGCGGCTGCCATTCCAGTCTTCGATCGAGCTGCTGCGCATATCCAATCCTTTACGGTTAATTAATGCTCCTTTATCGTCCAACAGGTCATAGGTTCCGGTCTGAACCTGATTTGCAGGATCTTTTGCATCCGACGGACGTGGTTTCCAGGGTGCCCCATCATACATAACAGTCGCATAGAAACGCGGGTCACGATTCACGTAAGGTGCCGCTTTATGCGTTGGATTGGTCCAGGCGAACGGCGTTCCGTCCATCATCTGGTAATCATCCACCAGCGCTCCGATAGGTGTGTTACCAGCCCAGTTGTGGTAACCATTGGGTCCGTTATTCAAACCTGTCTGACGCGCACCTTCACCGAGACTCGGTGTAAAATACCTTCCAAAAATTATCTCGTTTGCACCGCCCGCGTCAAGTGTCTTATCCGCACTTGCCCCCGCCATCGCCATAGAGATATAGTTCAACGTTCCCTGCTCTTTTGATACCGGAGCCGTTAAATCCAACTTATAACCTTTGTTGCTGGCGTCCAAAGCGGCTTTTGCAGCAGCTTGTGCCGCCGTCCACCGGGCAGCGCGATCGCCTGAAACGTATCCGAGAAATTCCGGATTTGCATATCCCGAAATCACGGAAGACTTGGCTTTTGCAGTAGGTATATCATGAAGATCGCTGGCCGCGTAAAGCAATACCCGGGATTTGAGTGCCAAGGCAGCTATTTTAGTTGCTCTGCCTTTTACCAGCGTCTTTCCATCTAATAGCAAAGCAGCACTGTCCAAATCGCTCACGATAGACTTCACGCATTCATCGTATGTATTACGGGGAACGGTATAATCTTCGTTCAACAGATAAACCTTTTTGATCAATGGAACAGAGCCGTAATAACGTAGCAATTGCTGGTAGTAATAAGCTCTCATGTAATACGCCTCACCCTTTAAACGGTCTTTCAAAACGGCGTCGGTAAATGTAGCTATTCCCAGATTCGCGATCGCGATATTGGCGGCGCGAATCCGTGTATACATAGGGCCCCAGCCGTAGGTATCATCTACCCAGCCGAGGTTGGAAGGACTTAAACTACCTTCATTGATGGTATTGATGTTCCGGCCAGTGTGGGTGAATACTGCTTCATCTGACAATGAAGCAAGCATTTGCTCACCCAAACCACCTTGCTGAAGTCCGGCGTAAATACCTGTTACAAAACCTTCCGCCAGCGCTCCCTCCTTCCAAACTTCTTCTGTAGGGATTTCAGTTGGTGGCGTCACATCCAAAAAATCCGTGTCGCATGATGACAAGCCACCCGCAATCATCGCCGCAACTACAAATAAACTTTTATAGCTAAATTTCATATTTGTTTTCATTAAAATGCTAAACGTAAACCTGCGCTCACAACTCTTGCCTGTGGGTAATACTGGCCGCTGGTGTTGGTAGATTCCGGATCCCAAACCTTGATTTTATCGAAGGTCACCAAGTTCAATCCATTTACGTAAATACGCAGGTTGCTCAAACCGATTTTTGAACCGATCTCCGTAGGCAGATTATATCCCAATTCGATGTTTTTGATCCGCAGGTAATTGTTGCTTTTCAAGAAGTAATCGTTGATACCAGCCTGGCCTGTGTTTGTGTAGTAACGGTTGTTACGGTTTGTCAAACGTGGATATTTGTCGGTTGGGTTATCAATGGTCCAGCGATGGTCATAGTCATATTTCAGGTAGTTACCAATGTCACCCGATTCTGTTAGACCCACAACCTGCAAGCCGCCCAATGTTCCCTGCATTAAAACAGTCAGGTCAAACGATTTGTATCCGAGATTGACAGTTGCACCACCCGTAAACCATGGGCGCTGTACTTTTTCCGTACGGATACGGTCATCCGCGCTGATCTTTCCATCACCATTGATATCCTTGAACTTCATATCACCGGGTCTCAGGTTACCTGTAATCGGTGAGTAATCAAGTTTGTTGGCATCGATTTCCGCCTGATCTCTGAATGCTCCGTCAAATGAGTAAACAAGGAATGATTGGTACGGCATACCGGTTGACTGCTGATAAGAAGGTGCTCCCGGTACTTCATCCCAATATTTGATCTTGTTTTTGGCATAACCCCCATTTACACTTACAGAATAGATAAAATCGCCCGCGTTGCCATCATAGCTCACTTTGAATTCCCATCCTTTGTTCTGCAGTTTACCTAAGTTTTGAGGTGGAAGTTTTCCATCAATACCAGCAGATGAAGGAGTTGTACCTGTTTTTGGGATCAGGATGTTCGAACGGTTGTTTACGAAGTAGTCAAATTCAAATGAGATCTTGTCATTCAGCAAAGTACCTTCGATACCGAAGTTGCTGTTGTTTGCAACCTCCCAGGTAAATGCTTTGTTTACAACGCGTGATTCGAGCAAAGTTTTGGCAACCTGATCATTGATGATGTAGCTACCAAAGCCCATTGTCGACAGATACTGGTATTCAGCAAGTGTTTCAGTACCAAGGAAATAAGGTTCAGCACCCATTTGACCCCATGATCCGCGAACTTTCACATTGTTCATGAAACGAACATTGTTTTTCCAGAAATCTTCCTCTGAAACCCTCCATCCAGCCGATACCCCCGGGAAGAAACCGAAGCGTCCGTCTTTAGGAAAAATATACGAACCATCCACACGCCACAGGAATTCAGCGAGATATTTCTCTTTGAAGTTGTAGCCGGCACGTCCAAAATAGCTCAAACGTGCTCTTTTGTAAAGATCGAAGTTGTTGATATCCTGCTCGGCAGTACCACCGGCGAAGAGTTGGTCGACTACCGGGGAAATGAAGTAGCGACGGAATGCGAAGAATCCATCCGCCTCAACATTCTCACGCTGAATACCGGCCATGACGTTGAAATTATGTCCGCCTACCGATTTCTCGTAGGAAACCTGACCAGTCAGCTGGATCGAAAGTTCTTGTGAAGCACTTTCTCTCACACGCGGGTCTTTGAAAGTCGAGCGAACAGTTCCAGTCAGGAATGGCGTTTTTCCATCTGCCTCGTAGGTCTTTTTATCCCAGAAAAAAAGCGTCCAAGGTGTTTCGAAGTTTTTCTGACGGCGATGTTGCTTATCCAGCGCGGCCATTGCATTCACTTTCAAACCTGGTACGCCCGGAATCTGAATTTCAAGACCTCCATTTGTTTGGATATAATCTCTTTTGTCGTCGTTATAACCTGTCGTGTTGGTCGTGATCACCGCTGGATTCTGACCGTTTTCAATATCTGGTCCCGGACGTCCGTCTGGCCAGATTGCCATTTCAGTTGGTTTACCGCGCATTAACATCCGGAAAATTGCGCCGGCACTGTTACCACCACTTGGGAAGTGACGATACTCTTCACGAAGTGTCAGACCCAGGTTTGCAGTTACATATTTGTTGATTTTGGTATCAAGGTTGATACGCATATCATACTGTTTGTAACCAGTAGCCGAGTTCACATAATATCCATCCTGATTGATGTGACCTAGTGAAGCAAGGTATTTAATGTTGTCGCTACCACCGGTAAGCTGTACATTATGACGTTGCTGAGGTGCCCATTTTCTTAAAACAGAACCATACCAGTCTGTGTTTGGGTGTAAAAATGGATCGGTACCGTCAGCGAATTTTTTCATATCGTCCGGATTGAAAACAGCATTGATCACGTTTCCGTTATCAACTCTTTTGTAAGATCCGGTTGTGTTAAATCCTGTCAAAGCACCTTGCCACTCGCCAACCGGAAGGTTATCATAGATTTGCAATTCGTTACGGATGGTCGCATATTCAGATGCATTCGACATTTCGGGCGTACGGGTCGGCTGTGATACCCCAAAATTCATGTCATACGATAATTGCGGTTTGCCTGTTTTTCCGCGTTTTGTAGTAATAAGAATTACTCCGTTACCTGCACGTGAACCGTAAATCGCGGCCGCCGCATCTTTCAAGACGGAAATACTTTCAATGTCGGCTGGGTTGATCCGGTCCAAGCCACCACTACGGTTTGGTACACCATCCACAACGATCAGCGCATTACTGTTTCCCAGAGAGTTAGTTCCCCGGATACGAATGGCTGAACCATCATACCCCGGCTCGCCACTGCTTTGTACAGCAGAAATACCAGGAAGTCGTCCACCAAGTGTATTGGAAAGGTTAGCCGCAGGAGCTTTCTGAAGCTCGGTACCTTTTACGGCTGTCACCGAGCCAGTCAGCGTGGCTTTTTTAGCGGTACCATAGCCCACTACCACCACTTCTTCCAGTGCTTTGGTGTCAACTGCAAGCGTTACGTCAACGCTGTTTTTGCTACCAACCGCTATTTCCTGCGTCAGGTAGCCTATGAATGAAAAAACAAGGGTTGAATTCCTTTCAGCACTTACATTGTAAACACCCTCATTGTCGGTTACTGTACCGGCTGTCGTTCCTTTGACGACAACACTTACACCGGGCAGTGGCTGTCCTTGTTCGTCCTTGATCTTACCCTTGATCGCATTCTGGGCATTGGCGACAATGACCGTAGCGAGGATCAGACCAAGTGAAAACACACCTCGTGAGATGACACGAGATATCCATTCAGTAGAAAATCTCATAGATTAAAATTTAAGGTTAAAAAATGTAACGGGAACTTGGTTAACCGTTTAAGCACGGATACGAAAAGTCAATCGTCGGCATTCCCATGAAGCCGGTTCAACAGTTTAAAGAAGGTCTTTTTCGGAAAGTTTTTACATAGAGATTCTGTTAGGTGAGCTGGAACGTCTGAGCCGATCTGCCTGTGTTATTTGTACACAATTCGATCCGTACTTTTTACAAACTTGATCAATAAGTCCCCATTATTAGGATTTACTCATTTGATAGTACAAAAAGATATTAATTATTTCACAAATAAAAACATTCTTTATTTGTGAATATGCATTCTTAAAAAATAACAATAAATAGTGCCGTAAAATGCAAAAATGGTTGATTTAGTAGTATATAAGTTACAATAATTCAATTAATAATGCAGATTAGCGGGCTACTGATTTCTTCTTATATTAGCTAAAAAAAACAGATACACCTTTCCATAGCGATCCCACCTGATGAAATTGCGTTTATTTACCCTCATGCTGATCCCTTTCGTTTTTAGCTGCAAAAAGGACCTTTCCCAGGAAGAATATAATGCCAAAGCCGCCGACCCAAAGCTGTTCCATGAAACTGCTACTTATTTGACCGATGTCATTATCCACGACATTTTCAAACCCCCGGTTGCGAGCCGTATTTATAGCTATGCGTTTCTTGCCGCATATGAGGCATTGGCACCTGGCTACCCTGACTATCAATCACTTGGAGGACAACTTGTTAAGTTCAATTCACCACTTAAACCCGATTCGACACTTGAATACTGTTTTGCATTGTCCAGTATTAAGGCATTTACGACCGTTGGGCGCACACTTACATTCTCGGGGAATATGTGGGATGATTATGAAAAAGGCCTTTTTGCAAAATATCAGGACATGGGAATTCCTGATGAAGTGTACCAACGTTCTGTTGCGTATGGTGACAGCGTGGCGAAACACGTCCTCGCTTATTCGGCAAAAGACCACTATAAAGAAATTCGCGGATATCGCTATACGGTGACAAATGCGCCCGGCACCTGGGTGCCAACTCCACCAGCTTACGCCGATGCATGCGAGCCAATGTGGAATACCGTCCGAACGTTCGCACTGGATTCTGTAACCCAGTTCAGATGTCCGCCCCCGGCGAAATACGACCTAACAAAAGACAGTCCATTTATGAAGCTGGCGATGGAAGTTTACAACACGGGAAATACGCTGACAGACGATCAGAAAGCCACAGCATACTTTTGGGACGATAATGCATTTGTTACGAACGTGGTGGGACATGCCATGTTTGCAAATAAGAAAATGACCCCGGCGGGACATTGGCTGGCAATCATTAAAACGGTTACAACCGATAAAAAATACAATCTAATGCAGGCAACCGAAGCTTACACGCTCGGCGCATTGGCCATTTTCGATGCCTTTGTATCCTGCTGGGACGAAAAGTACAGAAGCGTGCGGATCAGACCAGAGACGGTCATCAATAATAACTGGGCCCCCGAATGGCGTCCATTCCTGGAAACTCCGGCATTTCCGGAATATGTGAGTGGTCACAGTACCATTTCTGCGGCATGCGGTACTGTTCTGACAAACTTAATGGGAGATAATGTAGCTTTCACCGATACCACCGAAAAGAAGTATGGTCATGGAGTGAAGTCCTTCAAATCTTTTAAAGATGCTTACTGGGATGCTTCTATCAGCCGGGTATATGGAGGTATCCATTACCGGGATGGTGTAGAACAAGGTACTTATCTGGGTGAAAAAATCGGAGAAAATATCTGGAAAAGGGCTGTCACGCGGAAGGAGCGTAATGTAGTTGCCGGAAAGTAAATTGGATTAAACTCAACTCTAACCACTTAAAGGTGGTCAGAGTTGAAATGCAATCCGATATTTTCGCGTCGGGCCATCGCCATTTTAATGATCAGATAAGAGACCGAGATCATATTGCGCAGCTCGCAGATTGCCACTGAAACCTTGGATTCGCGGTAAAGTTGTTCGTGTTCTTTGTGTAACAACTCAAGACGGTCATAGGCACGCTTCATTCGGCGATCAGTCCGCACGATACCTACGTAATTTGACATAATGCTGTTGAGCTCGCGTGTCATTTCTGTTACCAGTACCTGTTCCTCGGGATGCGTCGTTCCCGAATCGTCCCATTCCGGGATATTTCCCGGCGTCCATGAATCCTCAAAACCCGCGATTGTGCTTTCGTACGCCCGGTGACCAAATACTACCGCCTCCAGTAAAGAATTGGAGGCGAGCCTGTTTGAGCCATGCAGACCGGTGCATGCGCATTCGCCGACCGCATACAGGAAGCCGATATTTGTTTTTCCCCACTCATTTACCCGAATTCCACCACACATATAATGCTGTGCAGGAACAACCGGAATCATATCCCTGCGAACGTCGATTCCCTGTTTGAGACAGTACTCGGTGATATTGGGAAAATGTTCGAGAAACTTGTCGTAATCACAATGCCGCACATCCAGATACACATGATCAACCCCGTTTTTTTTCATTTCAGAGTCAATCGCACGCGCAACGATGTCCCTCGGGGCCAGTGATAAACGCGAGTCATAATTTTCCATGAAGGTACTTCCGTCTGCTCTTTTCAGAATTCCGCCAAAACCTCTCACAGCTTCCGAAATCAGGAAAGACGGCTTTTGTCCAGGCTGATAAAAACTGGTCGGGTGGAATTGAATAAACTCCATATTATCGCAAATTCCTTTGGCGCGATAAGCCATTGCAATGCCATCGCCGGTGGCAATGGTAGGATTTGTAGTGCTTTGGTAAATATTCCCGATTCCACCCGTTGCGAGCATGGTGGTTTTGGCTAGGAACTTTTCGACCTCGCCGGTCTGACGGTTCAGGACATATGCACCAAAACATTTGATATCTTCCTGATAACGATAGACCGTTTCACCCAAATGATGTTGAGTTATCAGCTCTACCGCATAGTAGTGCGTGAATATCTGAATGCTTTTATGACGATTGACTTCTTCGAGCAATGCCCGCTCGATTTCGGCGCCGGTAATATCTTTAAAGTGAAGAATCCGGTGGTCGGAATGCCCGCCTTCTTTGGCAAGATCATACTCTCCGCCTTTTTCCCGGTCGAACCGTGTACCGTAATCGATCAGTTCCTGGATCCGTACCGGCGCTTCGCGAACTACGATTTCGACGATGTTGCGTTTATTGACCTCGTCACCCGCGTCCATCGTATCCTGAATATGCTTCTCAAACGAATCTGATTCGGCCCAAACCACTGCAATTCCGCCCTGGGCGTACTTGGTATTGGTTTCATCAGCCTGGACTTTCGTGATGACGGCAATGGAAATTTCCTGGTTCAATTGATCAAAATGCCGGGCAAGTTTGGCAGCATAGCTCAGTCCGGCAATTCCCGAACCAATAATCAGAAAATCGAATTGGGGCATTTTTATCAGGTTAAATTTAGGCAATTTTCTTTTTTCCTGTCGGCAGTCGGCGGTCAGCTTTCGGCAGTCGGCTTAGTATTGATAGCTAATCGCCGATAGCCGGCAGCCAATCATATTCCTTTGCTCAGTTCGAGCATGCGTGCGACAGATTCATACGCTTTAAGTCTGATATCTTCGGGTACAAAAATCTCAGGTTGCTCATAATAAAGGGCATTGTACACCTTTTCTAACGTATTCATCTTCATATATGGGCATTCGGAGCATGCGCAGGTGTTGTTGTCCGAGCCTGGTGCCGGGATCAGCTTTTTGTCCGGGACCGATTGTTTCATTTTGTGTAAAATCCCTGCTTCTGTCGCCACAATGAACTTGGTATTCGGAGACTCTTTTACGAATTTCAGAAGTCCGGTTGTGGAGCTCACGTAATCTGCCTGTCTGAGAATATCTTCTTTGCATTCTGGATGCGCGATCAGCAATGCGTCCGGATTTTCGTCCTGAAGTTGTTTCAGCTTCTCACGCGAAATATCAATATGCACTATGCAGGCACCGTCCCACAGTACCATATCGCGACCCGTTTTGTGCGCCACATACCTGCCCAGATTAGCGTCAGGAGCAAAAATGATTTTCTGATCTTTCGGAAGACTTTCAACGATTTGCAAAGCGTTCGAAGAAGTACAAACGATGTCCGTTAATGCTTTTATTTCGGCGGAACAATTGATATAACTGATTACGATATGGTCCGGATATTGTGCTTTAAATGCAGCGAATTTATCGGCCGGCGCCGAGTCGGCGAGCGAGCAGCCTGCATTCAGGTCCGGGATTACGACTTTCTTATTTGGACTGAGGATTTTTGCTGTTTCCCCCATGAAATGCACCCCGCAGAAAATGATCATATCCGCCTCGGTGGCAGCCGCCTGCTGCGAAAGTCCCAGACTGTCGCCAATGTAATCGGCCAAATCCTGAATTTCCGCATCGACATAATAATGTGCCAGGATCACCGCATTCTTTTCCTTTTTTAACCGGTTAATTTCTTCAATCAAATCAATATCATCAGCGATCGCTTCGGTAACATATCCGTAACGGTTCACTTGTTGTTCAATAGTTGTCATTATGGTGAATATTGGCTTTTCGTTCATGTTAAAATCCAGGCCGGAATTTACGATATTAAAACCATTGAGAAGTCAAGAAAGTGCATGAAGAACTATAAATGCAAAAAGCCGCAAGGTTTCCCAGCGGCTTTTTATCATTTGAATGCGATTGATTTCTATAAAATCCAGCGGAAGAAAACATAGAGTGTTCCCGACAAAACCATCGTTACAGGCAACGTTAACACCCAGGCAATCACGATGTTCCGGATCGTTCCGCCCTGCAAATTTTTCACACCTTTACTCGCAACCATCGAGCCTGCAATCCCCGAAGAAAGTACGTGGGTAGTACTCACCGGAAGTCCCATATAAGATGAAACACCGATTGTACTGGCCGCAACCAATTCAGCAGAAGCACCTTGTGCATAAGTAAGATGTTGCTTTCCGATTTTTTCACCAATCGTGACCACAATTCGTTTCCAGCCTACCATTGTTCCCAATCCAAGTGACAACGAAATCATTAAAATTACCCAATCGGGTGCGTAATCTGTGTATCGTCTGATACCCGTCTCGCTTCCTGACTGCATTTTAAGATACGCTTTGTCCGATGCGCTGAGGTTCGTCTGGTCGTTGTCCAGGATCGTTTTCGTGTTACGGCTGATCAAAAGCAGTGAGCGGCGCGCGTCCATTCTCTGGTCAAGCGGAAGACGGTGTTCAGGCAGCGGATGACTGATCTGCGTTTTCAGCGTGACAATTTCGTTTTTAATGGTCTGCAGATGAAAACGATCCGTGACAGATAATCTGGTGGAATCAATTCTGTTGATTGACTGCTCAATTCCTATCAGATCGGCTTTCATTAACTCGGGATCCTTTTTGTTGTCTAATGCAAAATGCGCCGGTACAATCCCGATCAAAATCAACATCACAAGTCCTACTCCTTTTTGTCCGTCATTAGATCCGTGAAAAAAACTGACCAATGTACAGGTTGTGATCAAAATGGCGCGTATCCAGATCGGCGGCGGTTGATTCTTCTTAGGTTCACTGAAAACAATTTCGCGGATCGGTTTTGAAAGCGATCTTCTCAACACAAACATGATGATGATCGCCATCGCAAAACCGAAAATCGGAGAGCTCAGCAACGACATGAATAATTCTTCCGCCTTCGACCAGTTTACACCGGCAGCATTTGAGTTTTCAGGCATGAATGTAAATGCAAGCCCGACTCCCAGAATGGAACCTATTAAGGTATGTGAACTCGAACTCGGAAGTCCGAAATACCAGGTACCCAGGTTCCATATAATGGCGCTGAACAACAATGAAAAGACCATTGCCGCACTGTGGTAGACATTCTGATCGATCAAAAGCTCAACCGGCAGCAGATTTACAATGCCCATGGCGACCGCGATGCCACCGAAAAACACACCGCAGAAATTCATAAAACCGGACCAGATTACAGCCACATTTGGTTTTAATGAGTTGGTATAAATAACAGTTGCTACCGCGTTGGCAGTATCGTGAAAACCGTTAACAAATTCGAATGCACAGGCCGCTAAAAGACTAAAAGCGAGGAGGAGAAAAATGTCGGTTTCAAGACCAAACATAAAAGAGGTATGTTTTTATTTATCGGGCAAAGCTACTTAATCCTGACCGATGAAATATTAAGAAATTGTTAAGACGAATTTTCAGACCGTTTCCTTATTTGCTAATTGACCGCACGCAGCATCGATATCTTTGCCCCTGCTTCGGCGCACGTGTACGGAAACACCTCTGTCTTCAAGGAATCCGGCAAACTTGTCCAGCTTATCTGCCGCGGTATTTGTGAAATCTGCCTCTGCGATCGGATTGTACTCAATAATATTAACCCGCGCCGGAACCCGTTTCGTAAACTCCCAGAGTTCTTTGGCATCCTGCAAAGTATCATTGAAATTGTTAAAAACAATGTACTCGAATGTAATGCGGTTCCCGGTTTTTTTATAAAAGTAATTCAAAGCTTCCGCAAGATTATCCAGTGAGTTAGACTCATTGATCGGCATAATCTGGTTCCGTTTAACATCGTTTGCCGCGTGCAATGAGAGCGCCAGACGGAAACGGACTTCATCATCCCCGAGTTTTTTGATCATTTTAGCAATGCCCGCTGTCGAAACTGTAATGCGTTTCGGGGACATATTCAGGCCTTCGGGAGAAGTTATATGTTCTATGGATTTCAAAACATTGGCGTAATTCAGAAGCGGCTCGCCCATTCCCATATACACAATGTTGGTCAGAGGTGCCTTGAAACTCGCCTCCGCCTGACGTGCAATCGCGACTACCTGGTCGTATATTTCACCGGCTTCGAGGTTCCGTTTGCGGTCCATATAGCCGGTTGCGCAAAATTTGCAGGTCAGCGAACAACCTACCTGGCTGCTCACACAGGCTGTCATCCGGTCGGCTGCCGGAATCAGCACACCTTCAACCAGATTACCATCAAAAAGTCTGAATGCGGATTTGACCGTACCATCATTGCTTTGTTGTTGCTTGGCGACATCAAGTGAATAAATCACAAAATGCTCGTTCATAAGCTGGCGGGTAGCCAGCGAAAGATTGGTCATTTCGTCAAATGAGTTGGCTGATTTCTTCCAGATCCACTCATAAATCTGCTTCGCCCTGAACGCCTTTTCCCCACGGTCGGCCATCCAGTTCTTAATCTGGGTAATATCCAGTTTCCGGATGTCCTGCTTAATCTGTGTCTCGGTCATTTTTATTTTTTGTCAAATACTAAGATCGTATTTAACCATTTTAGCCTTAAAGGTACTGAAACTCAATAATGAAAACTTAACCTTTCCCGGATTTCGAAAGTTCAATCGTCCAGATATTCGGTTTTCCATTCACGGATGAGGTCAGTGCCCGATGGCATTAGCGTCATTGCTTTTGTGATCACATTTGGAGCGATGGGCACTACAATGGGATAAAGATAGGTATCGTCAGTCCGGTGCGCGGGGATTTTGACACCAATCATATTTACCAGCCAGAAGAATACGCTTATTCCAAAAACCCAGGTAAATATCCCGACCATAGCCCCTGCAAAACGATCGAAAGTCCCGAGAATGGAAAAACGCAGCGAGCGACGGATTGCATACCCGAACTGATTTAATAAAAAGATAGTGGGAAAAAAGATTGCCGAGAATCCGACGTATGGCAATATTCTTTTGGCTGCACTGTCACTAAAATAAGGGGTCAGGACTTCCATACCTAACCCTAAAAATTTAAACCCCAAAATCATGGCAACCACAAGACCTGCAATTCCAATTATTTCAATCAAAAGGCCTTTGCGGTAACCATGCAATGCTCCCCAGAGAAGGGGAAGAAGGATGAGAACATCCAATAATTTCATGCTAACAAACTCTTAACCAATGTAGAAACAACACGTCCTTCTGCCTGCCCTGCCAATTCTTTGGTTGCTACCCCCATTACTTTGCCCATGTCCTGCGACCCTGATGCTCCAACCCTTGCGATAATTTCCTGCAATTTCACCTTCACTTCATCCTCCGTCAATTGCTTCGGAAGGAACTGCTCGATTACCGCAAGCTCGGCTTCCTCTTTTTCCAAAAGATCGGGACGGTTCTGGGTTTTGTAAATATCCGCTGATTCGCGGCGTTGCTTGGCAGCTTTGGTAAGTAGTTTGAGTTCGTCATCGGAAGATAGTTCTCCGGTTGCCCCACCTTTTGTTTCTTCGAGCAAGATCAGTGATTTAATGGCACGAAGCGCGCGCAATGTATCCTGATCTTTGGCGCGCATTGCATCTTTAATACCTGACTCAACCTGGCTTTTTAGTGACATATTTTTAATGTTGAATTTGGAATGAATGATTAATCTCAGATTTTTGACTGAGATTGTTAAATTTGCTCACAAGCCTGCAAAGGTAAATGAATCATCCAAATTGCACTTCACACATTCAGACATTCTCCGTTCCAAGGCAGCATTCAATCATTCACTCCGCTCCACGGCGGATTCACTCATTAAACTATGACCCGACTAAGCGTCAACATTAACAAAATCGCAACGCTCCGCAATTCCAGAGGAGGCGACAACCCTAATGTTCTGAAAGTCGCTTTGGACTGCGAGCGGTTTGGGGCGCAGGGAATTACGGTTCATCCACGGCCCGATGAGCGGCATATCCGGTATCAGGATGTGTTCGATTTGAAACAAGTCGTGACGACTGAATTTAATATCGAAGGAAATCCATCTGAGAAAAAATTCGTTGAGCTTGTTTTGGCAAATAAACCGGATCAGGTAACTCTCGTACCCGACGCATTGCATGCGATTACTTCAAATGCGGGCTGGGATACGATAGGAAATGCGAGTGAATTGACGGAACTGGTATCCATTTTCAAATCTGCCGGGATCCGCGTTTCCGTTTTTGTGGATGCCGACGAGCGGATGGTAGAAGGCGCAAAAGCCTGCGGCGCGGATCGTGTAGAGCTCTACACGGAACCTTATGCGGCAGGGTATTTTGAAAACCGCCAAAAAGCAGTGTTGCCTTTTATATATGCCGCCGAAAAAGCCAAAGAAATTGGGTTAGGCTTAAATGCAGGCCACGATCTCAGTCTGGATAATCTTCGTTTTTTGAAACAAAGCATTCCCTGGCTGGACGAAGTTTCGATCGGCCACGCATTAATCGCCGATGCGCTTTATATTGGTTTGGAAAATACGATCCAGATGTATCGGCGGGAATTGGAATTGTGAACGCCAGACTTGGCAAGTCTTTAAGACTTATCAAGTCTTCAGACGGCTACCACCCCGTCCGATACTCCCTTTTTACAAACTGATTGGCTACATCGAAGTTTGTGATCTTCATATTCGCGCCATCCAAGATCAGTTTTTGTCTGCCCGGGAAGTTGAAGCCTTTTCCGTCGGCCTTTGCTTCTCGATGCATGTAGGAACGTACTGCCAGGTTTCCCAGTAATACAATTTCAGTTAATGGCCCCGATTGGTCGAAAGATGAACTTGTGTAAGTGCCAAAGCCTTTTTTGCAAGCCTGGACAAATTGCTGCTGATGTCCTTCCCAGCTTCCTTTTACCAATGCACGGGGTTTGGTTGCAATCCTTACATTTTCAAATTTCTTTTCGGGCCAAAGTCGCGGATTTTCTCCAAACATTTCTGCACTCAAAATCCCTTTTGTACCGATGAAAAGCATCCCGCCGTCGATGCTCCCGAACACGCTTTTGTAATCACAACCGTCCGGCAACCTCGGACGCATTCCGCCATCATACCACGAGAAGTTGATTTCTTTACCAGGTGTTTTTGAAGCAAATTTTAAATGGATGGATGCTGATGGCGGGCCAACATCATTTAAGAAGGATTGTTGAAAAAAGTCGGAATAAACGGAACCGACACTGCATTCTACCGAAGTCGGATAACCGAGATTCATTGCCCGAAATGGTACATCTATAAAATGGCACCCCATATCGCCCAATGCTCCTGTACCAAAATCCCAGTAACCCCGCCATCTGAATGGCATATAGGCTTCATGATAATCGCGTTTGGGGGCAGTACCCAGCCATAAATCCCAGTCCACACCAGCGGGGACCGGCTGCGATTCACCTTTGTCTTTGGGCGACTTTACACCCTGCGGCCAAACCGGCCGATCCGTCCAGACTTCAATGGTATGGACTTCTCCTAGCACGCCGGATTGTACCAATGCTTCGGTCTGCCGGGTTCCGTCGCTGCTGCTGCCCTGGTTTCCCATTTGGGTGACAACTTTGTATTTTTTTGCAGCGGCAGTGAGGTTACGGGCCTCCCAGATATCTTTTGTTAATGGCTTTTCCAAGTAAACATGCTTTCCAAGTTCCATAGCGGCCATGGCAATGGGGAAATGCATGTGGTCGGGAGTAGTGACGAGAACAGCATCAAAATTCTTAGCCTCTTTTTCGAACATTTTCCGGAAATCCTTGTAATAAGGTGCATTCGGGAACTGTTTTCTATACTTTTCGGACTGACGGTCGTCCACGTCACAAAGTGCCACGATGTTATCCGTCCCGCCATTATAAGCTTGCCTGACATTCACATCACCTTTGCCGCCACACCCTACCGCGGCAATATTCAGCTTATCACTTGGCGGAATGAAGCCTTTGCCAAGCACGTGGCGCGGGACGATCATAAAACCTCCGGCAGCCACAGCCCCGGTTTTTATAAAATCCCTGCGTCTTATCTCACTTTCAGTAGGTTTGTCTGGCTTTCCCATTTCTGATGTGCGGCGTTCTAAGTAAAACTTCAACCTGCATATCAGAAAAGACCAGCCCGCCAAAAGCCTACTATCGCTCTTTGAATGTTTCCGCGATTTTCATCGCAACCCCCATATCACCATCAATTTTCAGCTTTCCGGTCATCAATGCCATCATCGCATTCATCTCTCCATCAATGAGTTTAAGTGCATTTTTAGTCGAAACTTCAAAGGTAGCATCTGCTTCCAGGTCGTCGTTGGAAACCGAATTCGGGATCGACTTTCCATCTACAAATACGGTACCTTCTTCGGTAACAAACCGGGCAGTGGCATTGAGGCCACTATTGGTACCCAAAATTTCTTTAATACGGTCAGTCAGGATTTGCAGACTCATAAACGGTGGCTTTTGTGTTGTTATAATGAGATAAAAACTAAAAGAACAAATGTAGGCGGCCTCATAAGAATATTCAAATGCCTTTGGTGTTTTCGCCTAAAACGGCAAATTTTACACTCTTCATCAGAAATGACTGCTGGATTTATTTACCTACCGAATGAGTGATATTGCTAACCGCCCAACGTTCCTTACCGTTTTATGCTTTCTTACTTTTATGAGTTCTGTTTCAGGACTGTGGACACAATCGGAAAGATTATGGAACCCGGGCATCATGGCAGACAAAACCAGAGAAACGTTTGAAGCAGTCCGTGAAAATCTTGATGACCAGAATACGACTGCCGATACTAAAACGATGGATAAAATGTTTGAGTCGGTAATCGGGCAGACTACTGCGAAAACGATCACGACCGGCGCGATCATCATGCTAATTTTCGAGTCCTTTTCACTGTATGCGGCATACCTGATGTGGAATCTTCAAAAAAAGGGCTTCTACCTTTATATGGCAGGAATCGGCGTGGCATTTTTAGCCCCGTTATTCCTGATCGGTGGGTGGCTCGGTGTAATTACTTCCATTGCCGGAATATTCCTCAGTGTCTTCATGCTCATCCTTTACGCATTTAATCTGAAACACATGGAGTAAACCTCCCGCATTTGTCGCGTAAGGCCTTGCATTCCATCAAGAAAAGATTTTATTTTGCGGACTAATTTGAATCGAGAAATGGCTTTAATAAACAAAATCAGAGAAAAATCCGGGGTTGCTGTCACCGTAATCGCTATCAGTTTAATTCTTTTCATGGTGGGAGGCGACCTTATGGGGCCTAATTCTTTCTTAGGAGGCGGCAACGATCAGGTTGTAGGTGAAATCGCAGGTAAGGAGATTAATATCAAAGATTTTCAAGGCCGGGTTGATGGTTTCCGTCAAAATTACGAGGCACAATCAGGCCGCAGTCTGAATGAAAACGAACTTGCTTCACTGAGAGATCAGGCTTGGAACCAGTTTGTAGTGGACATCGCCTATAAAAAACAATTCGAGGGTCTGGGACTTACCGTTACAGACGAAGAATTGTACGATATGGTGCAAGGTAACCACATCAGCCCCTCGATCCTGCAAGCATTTTCGGACCCTACTACCGGACGTTTTGACAAAAATGCGGTTGTTAATTATTTAAAAAATCTCAAAACCCTTCCTATTGAGCAACAAAAATCATGGGAAAACTTTGAGAAAAGCCTGAGAGAAGAACGTACTCGTAGCAAATACGAAAACATGTTGAAACTCTCCACATACATTCCAAAAGCACAGGCTGAAAGAGAATATGTAGCACAGAATACCAAAGCCGATCTTCGCTACTTATATGTACCTTATTTCTCTGTTGTTGATACAACCATCAAGGTTACAGATTCTCAGCTTGAACAATACCTGAGCGCACATAAAAAGGAATATAAAGGAACAGACACGCGTTCCATCGAATACGTGACTTTCCCGATCCAGCCTGCCAAAGACGATAGCGCGGCCTTGTACAGCGAGATTAAAGAACTTGCACGCGGACTTGCAACGGCACAAAACGACTCTGCTTTTGCGAGCATGAATTCCGATATTCCATTACCAATCAACATGTCCCTCGCTACCATGTCGGATCAGTTGAAAGAAGCGGTGAAGACATTCGTTGCGGGCGGTGTTTATGGCCCGTACCGTGAAGGAAATACGTATTTGATTTACAAATACGGCGGAACAAAGATTGATACAGTGGCTTCCGCGAGAGCAAGCCACATTTTGATCAGTGCTGAAAACCAATCGGATTCGTCCAAGTCGGCCGCCCGTGCAAAAGCAGAATCGATTCTGGCTCAAATCCGCGCCGGTGCTAATTTCGAGGCATTAGCTGCTACTTCAAGTGCGGATCAGGGTTCTGCTCAACGCGGTGGTGATGTGGGTTACTTCCAGAACAACGGTGCTATGGTTAAGCCATTTGAAGAAGCCGTTTTTTCAACGAATACTGCCGGTTTGATCCCAAGATTGGTTGAAAGTCAGTTTGGTTTCCATATCATTAAGGTTACCGATCCAAAATCGAATACACTTTACCGTATCGCGGCCATCGGAAAAACGATTGCTCCAAGCCAGGCAACACGTGATGAAGCTTACAGAAAAGCAGACGAGTTCGCGAATTCTGTCAAAACGAAGGAACAGTTTAACGAGGAAGTTAAGAAAAATAAGGCATTGGTTGTTGCGAATGCAAACCGCATTCCTGAGTCCGCAACGAATGTGAATGCGATCCAGAATGGACGTGAGATCGTTCGCTGGGCATTTAAAGACGATACGAAGATCAATTCGGTGTCTCAGGTTTTTGAAACCGAAGAACAATATATCGTAGCCGTTCTGGTTGGCAAATCGGATGCAAAAGATGTGAAGGTAGATGACTTCCGCGACGAGCTGACAACTAAAGTTCGCAACCAGATCAAATCGGAACAGATCACTGCAAAGCTGAAAGGTGCCACCGGAGATCTCGAAACAATTGCTAAAAAATACGGTGCAGGTGCATTGGTTGAATCAGCAAATGACATTTCACTTGCAACCGGATTCCTGACCAGCGCAGGTTTTGACCCGATTGCACTCGGAAAAGTATTTGGTTTGAAACCAGGCCAGAAAACAGGTGTGTTCACGGGTGAAAACGGCGTATTCATCATGGAACTTGTTAATAAAACAGAAGCTCCGAAAATCGCCGATTTCACCCAATACAAAACGCAGTTGACACAATCTCTCGAAGGCCGCATGTCTTACCTTGTCAACGAAGCGATCCGCGATAACGCAAAAATTGAAGACCGCCGCGCGAGATTTTTCTGATCGGTCCGAAAAAAATCTTTACGAAAGAGGAGCAGAAAACATTTCTGCTCCTCTTTTTGGTTAGACTGCAAATTTTTCGAAAAAAAGTAATAGTATTGCACCATGAAATGTCAATGGTACACTTAATATTATTCTTACTACCACATCTTCAATTATTACCAAACGATTTAATAAAAACACAATGAGCATTTTACTTGGAGAACAAGAATATTTCAAAGGAGTCGGGAAAATTGCATATGAAGGCCCTGAAACAGACAATCCCCTGGCTTATCGCTGGTATGACGAGAACAGAATTGTAGGTGGCAAGAGTATGAAAGACCACCTCCGGTTTGCGATAGCTTACTGGCATACATTCTGTGGCTCAGGCCTTGATCCATTTGGCGGACCGACTCTTTTTTATCCTTGGGACAAAAAGGCGGATGCCGTAGACCGGGCAAAAGACAAAGCCGATGCTGCATTTGAACTCATCACAAAGCTGGGCGCACCCTACTATTGCTTTCACGATGTAGATGTGGTGGATTACGCGGACGATGTCCGGACAAACGAAAAACGTCTGCAGGCTCTGACGGCTTATTTGGGTGAAAAACAAAAAGCATCCGGTGTAAAATTGCTTTGGGGAACTGCGAACCTGTTCGGCCATCACCGATACATGAACGGGGCTTCGACAAACCCGGATTTTGATGTGGTTACCCATGCAGGTGCCCAGGTAAAAATGGCACTGGACGCGACGATCGCATTAGGTGGCGAGAATTATGTGTTCTGGGGTGGACGTGAAGGGTATATGACCTTGTTGAATACGGACATGAAACGTGAACAGGAGCATTTCGCGCAAATGCTGAAAATGTCCGTTGCTTATGCACGTGCAAATGGTTTCAAAGGTAAATTCTTTATTGAGCCAAAACCTTGCGAGCCTACCAAACACCAATATGATTACGACGCGGCAACCGTAATCGGTTTTCTTCGCCAGCACGATCTTTTGAATGATTTTGCATTGAACCTGGAAGTAAACCACGCAACATTGGCCGGACATACATTCGAGCATGAATTACAGGTTGCAGCTGACGCAGGCATTCTGGGATCCATCGACGCAAACCGCGGGGACTATCAGAATGGCTGGGATACGGACCAATTCCCGAATGACATTGCAGAGTGGACAAAAGCGCTTTTGGTTATTCTTAAGGCTGGCGGACTACAAGGCGGAGGTATCAACTTTGATGCAAAACGTCGCCGCAACTCAACCGATATGGAGGATGTATTTCATGCCCATATCGGCGGAATCGACACCGTTGCAAGAGCATTGATCGTCGCGGACAAAATCATCACAAATGGTGAATATGATAAAATCCGCACCGATCGTTATTCAAGCTTTGACAGCGGCAAAGGCGCTGAATTTGAAAAAGGATCTCTGAAACTGGAAGATCTGTTTGAACTGGCAGCCGGCAAAGGCGAACCTGCTACACTATCGGGCAGACAAGAATATCTGGAAAATCTGATCAATCGCTTTATCTGATCTGAACAGGATATAACATGAAAATGGCCGGTTACGTCGGCCATTTTCATTTAAACGTTGCAGTGATTATTTTTCACTTAATACCTTTTCAATCGCAACTATGCGCTCCTGAACTTCTTTTTGCACGGTTGCGAGCCTTTTATCTTCCATTGGCTTTGTCAGTTCGAGCATGTTTGCCTGCAGCATGTCCCGTTCTTTTGTCAGCTTATCTTTCTTTTCTGTCAGCCGTTTCTTCGAATTACCATCCGCAGACCGGAGTTTTTCATCCACTTTTGTAATGTTTTCCTGCAGCTTCACTTCCTGCTTTTTTAGTGACTCAAGATACTTGCTCTGCTTTTCATTCAGTTCCTGATTTACTTCCAATAACTCCTCTTTTGCATCTGCGACTTTCGTGGTATCGGAGGGGGCGGCAATTTCGGACCTTGCCTCATCCACAGCCTCCAAAGCCTTTTCTTCAGCCTGGGCCAGATCTTTCCCCTCTTTTTCAGCTCCCGAATTGCAAGCCGCAAGCAGCGCTCCCATTGCAATCGCGGTGCCTGCAAAAATTACTTTCATTTTCCTTTTCATAATCTGTTCGTTTGTTGATTGCCGAACGCGTAAAAAACTGGTGCCAGCGACGTTAGTAAAGGCAAAAATGGAGGTCGCCGATTTATCATCAGCGACCTCCAACCATTTTCCCAAGAAAAAATGAGCGGATTTAATAATCCATTAATACCCTGCGTTTTGCCTCAAATTCGTATTGTTCCGCATTTCAGGTGTAGGGATTGGAAACAGCAGCTCTCTGTCAGTCAGAGTCGGACCATACGAAAATCGGTGACCGACGTAATTATCGAACTTTTTGGTAGTCACATTAAATGCTTTACGCAACCTCGCCATATCAAACCAGGTAATGTTTTCAAAACATAGCTCGTACCAGCGTTCCCGCCAGATCGCCTCGCGTAATGCGTCTTTTGTCAAACCCGCCAATGCAGGTAACGTCGCTCTCGCCCGGATCGCATTCACGGCTTCCAGCACTTTGGGGGTTGGCCCGCCTACTTCGTTCGCTGCTTCGGCGTAAGTAAGCAATACATCGGCATATCGAATTACGGGCCAGTTGAGATCACTGTTGGCCGAACTGGTTTGTGCAGTTAAATCAAAATGTTTGTAAATGAAGTAGCCGCCTAAATCCACTTCCTTGGTACGATCCGTCTCATTTGTGAATTTTGTAAAAAAGAACTGCTTTTCCTTAATACGCAGATCAGCCGGATCATACGATTTTATAAAATCACCAGTCGCATAAATCCCGCCTGTTTCATCGGAATACTGAGAAATATTCTTGTTATAAGGAATAATGGATACCTGCCAGTTAGAAGGCAGGATCTGTGTCCTGAACTGGATCATAAAGATATTTTCCTCTATATTCTTTTTACCCGGATCATGAAAATCATTGTAAGAAGAAAAGAGCTTGAACTGCTTTGAATCAATAACCTCGGCTGCCTTTTTTGCAGCCAGATCATAATGGGATGCCCCTTTTTGCAAGGGAAATCCCGCCATGGTCAGGTATACCTGAGACAAAAGCGATTTTACAGCACCTAGGCTCACCTTGCCCGACGCGTCTGTCCACGGAAGTCCGGATGCCTCAGCGGTGGTAAGGTCGGCGACAATGAGATTGTAAACTTCTTCCGGCGTCGCCTGATTGGGCTTTAATTGTTCAGATGTAAGATTAACAGGCTCCGTTACCAAAGGCACGCTCCCGAACATCCGGACCAGATTGAAGTAATAAAACGCTCGCAGAAAATACGCCTCGCCAAGCAGTTTTTTCACTTCTACCGGATCAATGGCAGGAATACCCGGTATTTTGGCAATGGAAAGATTTGCATTTGAAATGCCCCGGTAATAGGATGTCCAGTAAGTCTGCCCGTATCCGTTATCCGAGGTATTCCTTAAATCTTTTATAAAATAGCTGTTTACCGCCTGCCCCAAATCGGTAGCGGCAAGTCCGGTAGCAAATTCGGTCATCATCCACGGCCCGCCGCCAAATCCACTGCTCAGCGGATCGCGCAGCGGCGCATAAATTGCATTAACAGAACTTCTGCCGTGAGCCGGCTGGGTGAAATAATTTTCCACCGTGAAATTGCTGGGATCCGATTCCTCGAGAAAATCACTGCAACCTGTTGCCCAGAATATGCTCATCAGAGTGGTGAGCAGGCCTATCTTTTTTGATATTTTATTCATTTTACTTGAGATAAAAAGTCAGTTGGAATATTATAAACCGATGTTCAAGCCGAGCATAAATACCCTTGGTTTAGGATAATCATATAATCCAAAACCCTGGTCAAATGGAGATCCTGAATTGGAAACTTCCGGGTCGTAGCCTTTGTATTTAGTTGTCACGAAGAAGTTTTGCACCGATCCATAAATCCTCAATCGGTCAAGTTTGATTTTAGAGACCACAGTCGCCGGGAATGAATAGGCAAGCAACAAGTTCCGACCGCGGATGAAAGAAGCATCCGTTACTTTATGACTATCATTGTTCGTGTCATAACCGGCATTGATCGGCCGAACCTGCGCGATCGGCGTATTCTGATTGGTTTCCGTCCAGGCATTCAGTACCGTTTTATAGCTATTTGCAATGCCTTGTCTGTCTTCGGCGGAATGGATACTTCTGTCTAGCACATCATTTCCATACATGTATTGCAAGTCGACTGTCAGTGACCACGATTTGTATTGGAATGTATTCAAAAACGTCCCGAAACCATCCGGAATACCTTTTCCGATAATTGCCCGGTCATTATCGTTGATTGTCCCATCGTTATTGAGATCCTGGTATTTGACATCACCCGGCAGTGCATTGTACTTGGCCGCCTGCTCTGCCTCGGCCGTAGACCAGGTACCCTGGTGCACCCGTCCGAAAAACGACCCTACCGGCTTGCCGACCCGCACGATCGTATTTCCGGAGAAAATGTCGCTGCCTCCTGAAAGTGCCAGTACCTTATTTTTATTTACTGAAATATTAAAGGTTGTACTCCATGTAAAATCGCCTGCTTTGATGTTCGTTGAATTCAGCGCAAACTCAACTCCTTTGTTCTCCATACTTCCGACATTGGTAAAAATGCTCCCGTATCCGCTGCTCAGGGGAAGCGGCGCATCCAGCAGCATCTTATTCACTTTTCTTCTGTACAGATCGAGTTCAAAGCTTAGTCTGTTTGAAAACAAACCGAGCTCTACCCCAAAATCCACCTGCTGTGTTTTTTCCCATTGCAGGTTCTCATTCGACATCCGGTTGACACCGATCCCTATATTGCGGGTGCCGTCAAAGATCACGTCGTAGCTTTGCAAACCGGCCAATGCACGATAAGCCGGGATTTCGGAGTTACCTGTTGCACCATAACTCGCCCTGATTTTCAGGTTTGAAACAGCAGGAACACTTTTTAGAAATTCTTCTTCCGAAACTCTCCATGCAAGTGCCGCCGACGGGAAAAATGCATACCTGTTTGCTTCCCCAAACTTCGACGAACCATCGATACGCCCCGTAAAAGTCACCAGGTATTTGTCCATCAGTCCGTAGTTCAGCCTCGCGAAATAGGAGTTCAGCCCATACGCCGATGCGCCCGACGTAGGTGCAAGTGCAGTTGCGCCGGCGCCAAGGTTGTTGAACTGAAAATAGGTGTCTGTGAAATTCTGACTTCTGGCCAGGTTCTCAAAACGGTCCACATGCTGCCACGATAAACCCAGCATCGCATTAATGGAGTGAATTTTACCAAAATCTTTAAAGTAGGTCAGGTAATTTTCAAACTGCCAGGAATTAAACCGCCGGCTGGTGACCGAAGCATCGCCATTGTTTGAAATGTATTGAAGACCGGCTGCGGCAAAGTAATCCTCCCGCTGATTAATGACATTTGTTCCCACCGTCGACCTGAGATCAAGACCGTCCGCCAGCCGGATGGTGGCAAACATATTGCCAAGCATGGTTTGTGTTCTCATGTAAAAAAGTCTTTCCGCTGCGACGCGGAGCGGACTATCGCCACCTTCCATTCCCGGATAGTCCCGGTTGCTGGCCCATCTTCCGTCGGGATATTTCACGGGAATAATAGGTAATGCTTCCAAAACCTGGCGCATTGTAGTAATACCGCCGCCCCCGAGCTGATCGATCTGCTTTTCGTTTTGGTCCGTATAACCCAGCGTACCACCTACTTTGAGCCAGCTTTTAATCTGACTGTCAAATACAAAACGGCCCGCAAACCTTTTTTGCCACGAATCTTTGACAATTCCATTTTCATTACGGTAGTTCAAAAAAGCCCCGTAACTTCCTTTATCGTTTCCACCTGTAAATCCTAGCTGATGATTTTGAGTCAATGCTTTTTGAAATGCTTCCTTCTGCCAGTCGGTATCATACAATGGGTTACCATTTGAATCAAAAAGTAAAGGGTTGGTACGTTTTAGTTTGGGGTCCGTATATTTTGTACCGGTCTCCCAGCCGACAGAATCATATTTGGCTGCATTTGCATAAAGCTGCTCTTCTACTGCCAAAAACTCTTTTGAATTTAAAACCGGCAGCTTCCTTGGAGCAACTCCGATACTGAAATCGGTATCATATGTAATCTTCCCGCCTCCCGATGTTCCGCGTTTGGTGGTTACTAAAATAACCCCGTTCGCTCCGCGGGCGCCATAGATTGCGGTCGATGATGCATCTTTCAAAACTTCAATGGACGCAATGTCATTCGGGTTGAGATAATCAATGGGCGTACTGCCATTTCCAAGGTCAACGGCATTTAATATTACCCCATCAATAACATAAAGCGGGTTATTTGAGACACTGATCGAGCTCGCTCCACGGATTCGGATATTTGCCCGACCACCCGGCCGGCCCGAATTGGAAGATACGTTCACACCCGCGATGCGGCCCGAAAGTCCCTGATTCAATGACGATGCCGGACGTTCCTGCAACACTTCGCCTTTAATGGTCCCGACTGCCCCGGTAAGGTCAGACTTCTTTACAGTTCCATATCCTACCACCACGATCTCGTCTAATGCATTCTCATCGGGTGCCATATTTACGGAAATCTCCGACTGGTTACCGACGCTCACTTCCTGGGATTTATACCCCACAAAACTTAAAACCAGTACATGCTGTCCCCCGTCGGGCACATCCAGTGTGAAGTCTCCTCCTGCACCTGTCGAGGTTCCGCGCTGGGTGCCTTTCACTACGATGCTCACGCCTGGTAACCCCATTCCCGATTCGTCCGAAACCTTACCTTTTATAGTTCTGTCCACCATTTGTTGTGAAACCGCAGGTTCCGATGTGTTTTCAGGAGTAACGGTTTGATCTTGTAATGCGGCCGAATCCTTGGGGTCTTCCTTTGCCGGTGCCTGTTCTTTCACTTTCCCTTCCACAATGACGTACGTATTCTTCCTCGTCTTTTTATATTTCAAACCGTTCTGTGCAAGAATAATGTCCAGGTTTTTCTCAATCGAATCATTCAGATTGAGTGCGGTGGAAGTTACATTCACAGAACCAACCAATCGGTCTTCGAAAACAATTTCTACCCCATAATGCCTCTGCAGATCGAGGAGAACATTTTTCAGCTTCATTTCCTGTCTGAAGGAAGCGTGCTGACTTGGTAGAGACGCAAATGCAATAACCTGAGATTGGGCGATTTGAGGCTGTTGTGCAAGAAGTACAAGCCCTGCTCCCACCCATTGCTTAGCGGATAGCGTTATATTCATAGTGAAGTGGTTAAGGATATTAGTCATTAGTTAAATAGATAGTATTACCATTTTGCCCGACTTTCATATCGAGTACTTCGGAGATCGTCCTGATCAATTCATTTGCATTTTTTGTTTTAAAATTTCCGGTGATGGTCCGTGATGCAATGTTGGAATCCGAAAGCGTTACCTTCTGCCCGAAATTCTCTTCGATCATCGCGAGGATCTCACGTACCGAGGTTGCATTAAACATGTAACGCTGCTCCTTCCACGTCGCGAATGTTTTGACATCCTGCTTTTTCTCTAGTTGAACATCGCCCGCCTGATCTAAAAAAGCCAGATCTCCGGGCTCCATCATGACTTCTTTCCTGAGGTTGTCTTTCGAATATCCGATCCGTACGCTGCCCGACGTCAATGCGACTTTGGTACCGCGTGGCCGCGCAAAAACAGAGAAAGTAGTACCCAAAACCTCCACCTGGAACGCGTCCGATGTTTTTACTACAAATCGCTTATCATCAATGGTATGGCTCACAGAAAACTCGGCTTCACCTTCCAGCAGAACTTCACGGACGTTGCCACTGAAACCGATTCTCGGGATTTTGAGCTTTGAATTCGAATTCAATGCGACTTTACTTCCATCTTCCAGGTAAATGTTGGTCGTTTGTCCGTACGCGGTCTGGTAAGATTTGTATTGCAATGCATCCCGAAACCACCAGCCGCTGCTCACCAGCAATGCAACGGAAGCGGCGATCAGCCAAAAACGATTTCCTGTAAAAAATGAAGCTTTCGGGCCTGCTTCGGCAACATCTGGTTTTGCGGTAGGGTTAAAATCAGAATCAAGACGGCGCATGAGATGCATGATCGCGGCTTCCTGGTCCGGGACGAACTGCGGGCTTTTGATCTCAAATTCCATCAGCCATTGATGAAACGTTTCCGCATTTTCCTTGTTTTCGATCCAGTCTTCGATCAACTGTCTTTCCAGAGGCGTGGCCCGACCAGCCAGGTACTCGAAAAGGGTGTATTTCGATATAGTTGTTTTCATCTCAATTTATGTTCGGAATATCAGAGGCTTTTGTCAAAATTTGGAGGGCATTATATAAGGCTGAGAACCGTCAGACCGAATGAGATCATCCATTCGCCGTGAAGTGCAGAACGCAGGTGTTTCAGCGCTTTCGATATGTGTACTTCCACGGTTTTAGGGGATATATGCAGCTCATCCGCTATTTCGTGGTATTTCTTGTTTTCAAACCGGCTCAGCAGGAACACCTTCTGGCATTGTGTCGGCAGGCGGGCGATCACTTCATTTACTTTGATAAAGAGGTTGTTATAATGGATTTCAGCATCCGGCTGCTGATGGTAAGTTGAAAATGTATTCTCTTCCGAGACTTCCAGCGTATCCATTTTCCCGAACTCTCTTTTCATATACGTGTAGCATTCATTCCGCACCGACCGGAATAAATAGCTGGTGTAGGAAGACGTGATATTCTCGTATGCCCGGGTCCGGTAGAACTGAAAAAAGACTTCACTTACCAGGTCTTCCGCGATTTGCTTGGAATAAACAAATCGTACTGCATGGCTGCATAATGGGTTATAATAGCGTTTAAAAAGCAGCTCTAACCCTTTCGAAGGATTTTCCTGAAATGTTGTTTTGAGAAAACTGGCAGAATCAATTTCAGATGGCCCGCTCTTCCCTTCGTGTACCGGTGACACAAATGGATTCGAGCGCTTTGTTTCCTGGTTAAGCAAAGGATCGTGCATTGAGTCTTGATTTTAATGTAATAATTAAAAGACTTTATTGCATTTGAATTCCCTTAGTCTTGATTTAAAAAAACAATAACTTTCTTAAATGATATACCGGAGGTTTTCCCAAAGCTACCGTTAAAATGTTAGCTACCGCTTAATAAATTTAGTTTGTATGCCAGAGTTTATATTTGTCTTACTAATTATACTCTGCTCAATGGTCCTGTGAAATTTGATGAATGCGTTTCACATGTAATCCAAACCAAATGATTGAACAACTTCCATCCAAACAAACCAGCCCATTACTTTCTCATCCGATGTCCGAACTAACTTTCCGCGAGTGGGAGGTATTATTGCTGATATCCGAAGACCGCGAAAATGTAGAGATCGCTTCGATTACCAATAGTAAAATACAGACTATCAGCAACATGCGATACCGGATCGGCGACAAGCTGATGCTGAAAGGCCGTAACAAGCTCGGTCAGTTCGCCAGACAGCATCGTGACGCCCTGAGGGATTTGTTTCCCATACTCTACCCGCCGCGACGGCGCTCATAGCAAACCCTCTCACATTTACAAGGTAGTTAACCATCTTATTTTCGGTGAGTTAACTACCTTTTTACAAGAAGCTCTTTGACTGAATTTTGATTGGTATTAAACATCATCAGAATTAGTCATGAAAACTCTTGTATTTCTAACGCTCCTGGCCTTCCCCGTGAGCGTGTTTGCCAATGATTCTCTACGATTTGAAATACGCCGAAATGAGCGTTTAGAGGTTCAATTTGAGCATGGAGCTTTGACATGACATTCTATTGCAGCCAATTGTAACAAACAGGAAATACTGAATGCGGTCTGGATGGCTTATAATGAGGGCTTGCTACATGACATTAATGGCAATCCCACAACTGGAAACTGATGAAATACCTAGCCCCTCTTTTCCTACTAACTGCATGTTGGATATTTAAAGATCCAGAGGTCGAATGCGATCCGGTTTCATTCGAATTTCTGAACAGCACTTGGCAATTTCCGTCAACTGTTGAGAAAGCAGTCGAAAAACACAATCTGGACTACCATCCGCCCGGTTTTTATTATAAGATTAACGATTTACAAACCAGATTGGTCCTGGGGTTGAATTTCGAAGGAGGCGACTATTACAACGAACGTCAACCGAAACAAACACTCTATTCCCGGACTTTGAACTCCTACATCTTTCAGTTCAAAGAAGGCCCGCGAACTTACGATTCACTTCGGTTCGTGATCGAGAAACAGTTCGACAAACCATTTATCCTTGTAAAGGGTATGAAGGAAGGTGAAACGCTACGAGAAAATGAAAAGCCATTCGAATATCACTTTCTTACAATTACTCCATGTCTCACTGTCGGGATCAAGAGAAGTAAATCTGAGAAAAGAGAAGATCTGGTGACGGTCAGATTTATGTATAATCTTTCAATGGGCAGAATGGGAGTCGTAATGGGTAATTACTAAACCATCTACATAAGTAATGATAAAATTAATCTTCAGGAGATCGCAGAAAAATAGGTACTGTACGCTTTACGCACGGACTTTCAGAGGGACGAATGGGAACAATAATGGGAAATTACTAGACCCTTCAAAACGCGAAAAGCCAAACCTGACGGCTCGGCTTTTCGCACTGTTTACGATATTTATCCCTACAAATTCTTCGCCTTCATTTGCTTTACAGCATAATCAACCGCTCTCGCGGAAAGTGCCATGTAGGTGAGCGACGGATTTTGAGTGGATGTCGAAGTCATTGCGGCACCGTCTGTGACGAATACATTTTTGCAAGCGTGCAGTTGGTTCCAGTTGTTGAGCATAGATGTCTTAGGATCTTTACCCATACGAACGCCGCCCATTTCGTGAATGTCATTCCCCGGATTACGTTTTCCATCATGCGATCTCACATTTTTGAAACCCGCATTTGTAAACATTTCACTTACCTGCTCCACATAATCCTTGATCATTTTTTCGTCATTATCGTCGTAACCGACGGAAATTTTGAGCATGGGGATTCCCCAGGCATCTTTCTGGTCTTTGTCGAGCGCAACGTAATTGCTCTCCTTAGGTATCGTCTCACCCATCATATGGGAGCCGACACTCCAGTTTCCGTATTTAGGTTTATGCAAGCTGGCTTTCAATGATTCCCCCAGGTCACTTCTGTCGGTATGGGTCATCCGGTTTGCACCAAACCCTGCCGCATATCCTCTCAAAAAGTCTGTTTCCTGCTTGTACAAATTTCGGAACCTTGGAATATATCCGCTGTTGGGACGACGTCCGTCCGTTGTAGAATCCAGAAAACCTTCGTATTCTCCCGAAACGCTTGCCCGGTAATTATGGAAAGCAACATACTTGCCTAAAACGCCGCTATCATTGCCCAGGCCATTTGGAAAACGGCTTGATGTTGAATTGAGTAAAACCAGATTACTATTCAATGCGGCCGCATTTACAAAAATGATGTCTGCATAAAACTCAATCATTTGTTTGGTATTCGCATCGATCACGCGGACGCCGGAAGCTTTCTGCTTCTTGTCATCGTAAATAATGGAATGTACCACCGAATGCGGACGTAATGTCAAATTACCGGTTTTCATCGCCCACGGAATGGTAGAAGCATTGCTGCTAAAATAACCGCCAAATGGGCAACCCCGCTCGCACATTGTTCTGTTCTGGCACTTTGCACGTCCCTGGTCCAGATGTATCTGCTGCGGATCGGTAATGTGTGCAGCTCTCCCAATGATAATGTGACGGTCTTTATACTGCTTCCCGACTTGTTCCTTGAAGTACTTTTCAACGCAGTTCATATCATGCGGCGCAAGAAACTCTCCATCGGGAAGCGAATCCAGTCCGTCTTTGTTTCCTGTGATTCCTGCAAATTTCTCCACGTGGCTGTACCATGGAGCAATATCATCATAGCCGATCGGCCACTCCACTGCGAATTTATCACGGGCCGGGCCTTCAAAATCGTATTTGCTCCAACGCTGCGTCTGACGTGCCCAGAGTAACGATTTCCCCCCAACCTGATAGCCCCGCAGCCAGTCGAAAGGCTTTTCCTGCACGTAAGGATGTTCATTATCCTTCACGAAAAAGTGCGCCGACGATTCTTTAAAATTATAACACCTGCTCGCAATCGGATTTGCGTCCGTCACTTCTTTCGGCAACCGCTCGCGATGCTCAAATTCCCACGGCATCATGTTGGTAGTGGGGTAATCTTTGATATGCTGAACATCCCGGCCGCGTTCAAGAACAAGCGTCTTCAATCCTTTCTCAGTCAGCTCCTTTGCCGACCAGCCGCCACTTATTCCCGAGCCGATCACAATGGCGTCGTAAGTACGTGCTTTTCTACTGTCTATATTAAAATTCGCCATAGTAATGTAAATGCATTAGCTTTTAGAGACCGGGACGCAGCCGTGGTAGCGCGCAGGGATCATTTCATAATGAGTAATGTTGGTCATCACATATTCCGACGACATATAACCCTGAATCGTGAGGTTTTTAACCAACCCGAAAAACGCTTTTTGATCAGCGTCCGTGCTCTTTTCAGCTTCCTTTAAAAGCGAAAGTCTCTGATCTTTTCCGGCATCCGCAAACGATTTGCCAAATTTCTGAATGCTTTGTTCGTCCAGATTGGAAATGCCGCTCGCAAGATTTGCCTGAGCCTTGCTGTCATAGCAATCCTTAACCATTTTTTGGACAAAATCGCTCACTCCCAGTTCTCCCGCTCCCGGCGTATCAGTCTTCGGAATAATGGTTTCTACCATCGCTGCCAGATTTTTTGACTGGTCTGCAGAAAGCAAAATACCTTTCGGCAAACTGCCTTTGCTCCACCCCGATGCCCATGACGGCAAGGTCGCCATTGCGCCCATGGCCAAAGCCATGCTTTTCAGCGCTACGCGTCTTTCCATTTAATGTTTATTTTGATTGTGAATTATTCTTCCAGAAAATCCAGGTCCCGGCCGTGTGTTTCCGGGATGGTGAGTATGCAAAAAAGTCCGATCGCAAAGCAAATTACTCCCACTAATGCGCCGGAATTAACGACCGAAAATGAATCTTTAAAACTAGCAAATAAAGTTGTCATTAACACCACTGTTCCGCGTACCATATTGGGTACCGTGGTCGCCGCAGTCGCTCTCAGATTTGTTCCAAATTGCTCAGCACCAATGGTTACGAACATGGCCCAGTATCCAATGCCAAATCCAAGTATGGCTGCCACCGCATACAAATGCGCCGCGGTTTTAATCCCTGCATATAAGTAAATAACACTCGCCGCAAGCGTAAAAATCATCAGGTAAAAGACAGCCTTTTTCCTGGATTCGAGCCAGTGGCTGATAAACCCGCTCGCCAGGTCCCCAATTGACAATCCGACGTAACACCACATGATCGATAATCCCGGCTTGACTTGTTCCTCAATGCCCAAAGCTTGTCCGAATTCGTTGCTGAATGTTGCCAATATGCCGATCACAAACCAGGTAGGCAATCCAATCCCAATGCATTTCAGATAACGTGATAAACGATCTTTATTATTAAATAATGCAAAAAAGTTGCCTTTTTCTACACTTTTTTGATCTTTAATATCCTTAAAAATTCCTGATTCGAAGACGCCGATACGAAGTAACAACAATGAAATCCCAAGACCGCCGCCGATGAAATACGCGTAACGCCAGTCAAAATACTCAACGGTAAAATAGGCGACAACGGCTCCCAAAAGGCCGATTCCAGCGACGAGAGAGGTTCCTATCGCCCGAAGGTGTTTTGGAAGAATCTCAGAGACCAGGGTAATCCCGGCACCTAGCTCTCCGGCCAGACCGATTCCGGCAATAAAACGTAAAAGCTTGTAAACAGTAACGTCCTGCACAAAACCGCAGGCGATATTGGCCAGCGAATAAGTGATGATCGAGCCGAATAAAACGGATAACCGTCCTTTTTTATCGCCGAGAACACCCCATAAAATACCGCCGAGTAACAATCCTGTCATTTGCCAGTTTAAGATACTGGCACCTGTAAGTGAAATTTCTGAGTCCGATAAACCAAGTGATGCAAGACTGGGCAAACGCACGATTCCGAAAAGGAGAAGATCATAAATGTCAACAAAGTAACCAAGCGCTGCGACTATTACTGGTGCACTAAAAAGGTGGGAAGCATCCGAACGAGGTGCTGAAAGGGTAGTCATTTTTTACTATTGGGTTTTAGGAAATAATTGCAATATAACGCAAATAGCCGGACAAAAGCCCGGCTATTTGATTGGAAATTTTGAAAATTTCAGGAGAATCTTCCGAAAGACTATTGTCTTTTGAATACAAATGTCACTTTATAGTTCGCATTATCCTCTGTTTCCTGGTAAGACCATCTCATCTCTGTTTTGCTTACTGTAAGGTCGAACTCGTTGATATCGGACCCGTCTTTCAGCTGAATTTTGTTTCCATTCACTTTCCAGGTTGAGTTATCATCGGGCACGCCTTCAGTTGAATCTGTGCAACCCGCCGGTGCAACTGCATCGATCGTTCCATTGCCTTTAAATGTAATGACAGTACTTGACAGGCATTTGTCACCTGTACCAGCTTCCAGGAATGCGAGCAGATCGGAAATCCCGTTCTGTGCGGGATCAACCGGAATGGCGGTGATTTTCCAGGATCCTTCCACCCCGCCAGAAGTTTCGGGAGTTGGATCGTCGGAGTCTTTATTACATGATAATAATCCTGCAATCAGGCAGAAAAACAATAAATAACTTGCTACATTTTTCATGGGTGACTTCTTCATGGTCTTTAAAAATTTTATAAGTTAATAATCCCAAAACTATTGCCATTAGCAGTGTCAGGGAAATGGTTTCGACTTATCGGTATGACATTTGACTTATCGGCATTCCGATACCTTGCTTTACTGAACTAAGAACTTTACTGATTTTCGTTTTTTGTACCTGTCGGTGAAATACAAGAGATAAATGCCCGGGGACAAAGTCTGCGGGACAACAATTTTGACCCGATCATTGGCTAACAATGTGGACTCGAATGGCAATTGTTTTCCACTGATGTGAGCCAGTTTCAGGGTGGCCGGATCAATATTTTTGTCGTTAATAATAAATGAGTTCATCGTAACAGGATTCGGCATGACCATTGATCCGGATAATTCCTCCCCGGAAATACCGTCTGTAATCAGTATGTCATACATTCGGATCCTGCCCAGCCCATTTCGGAACCTGATTTCGAAATTAGAAAGCTTTGTTTCGGAGTATGGTGAGCTTCCCGGATATGCATTGCTTCCTTTATTTATGGGTTTATCATCGATCCATAAGTCGTACTTGCCGGGCTCCACCGTTTCGCCTGTTGTGCCATTTGAAACGTCATAAGTGAATGCTTTGTCTGAATTGTTGAGCGCCCAGGTAAGTGTGACGACTTTTTTGAGCTTAATGGAGTCACCTGCGAGCTGGTTCTCTAAATCCTTGACATTAAATGCATTCCCTAAAAAATTAATGGAACACCTGCCGAACATGTTCCCATTCCCCGGAAACGAATTATTGACCGGATCAAAGTTTTCCCCGACGTATAAATAAATCGCATTGACCGAGTTGGATTGTATCGCTTCCGCACTCAGTTTGATACGGATAATGAGCGTTTTGGGATTAGGTAAAAACGGGGTGGCACGCAGGATTCTGATGATCCCGCCCGACGCAGAATCTTGCTGCGTCCGCACAAGCTCCATATACCCTTTGTGAAACTTGTGGTAGGATAATACCGGCGAGGTCAGAATGATATGGCTGAACTGGCTGGTATCAGGTTGCGGATTGATCAGCGAAGTCGTTTTGCTGAAATTTTGATGAAAGTAAGTAGTCTGCCCGAAGCAAGAAAACCATGTAAACAGAAAATTGAAAAGCACGAGTGACCGCAGGATACGGACGAGATGAGAGAGTTGCATAAACATAGCGTTTATACTTTTGACGTCGCACCTCAACAAAAGTCACTCTATAAGAAAAATATTTTTTGATTATCGCACGCGGCCTGCGTCGTCCCGGGGCACCTTAATAAAAGAACGGCATTAGACACAAAAAAGGGTTAAAAAGCACTCCATAGAGCCCTTTTTAACCCTTTTTTATTCTTACCAGAAATGCGCGTACAAAAACGTGATCATCGCAATCACAACCACTGCACCGATCACAAAAGTGCGATGAGGAATAAACATGGATGAGTCGATCTCCAGACCTTTCTTTTCATCCGGCATAACTAATCCTAATACAAGCATTACCGCCACACAGATCAGGAATACAATTCCCATACGATCCAGGAATGGCACCTGCGTCCAGTCTGCGAATGGGAAATAGTTGTTATGCATCGCCAGTGCGATCAGGAAACCACCCACAATCGCGAACAACGCACCTGCGGAGTTGGTTTTTTTCCAGAAGAAGCCCATGATAAATGAAGCGAAGATACCCGGAGAAAGCAAGCCCGTCATTTCCTGGATAAACTGAAACCCTCCTTTTTTATCGATCCCCATATAAGGTGAAACAACAATCGCAAGGATCATTGAAACAACCACTACAAGCCGGCCAATCCGTACAAGTGTCTTTTCATCCGCGTCTTTACCAATGTAATTTTTGAAAATATCGAGGGTAAAAATGGTCGAAATACTGTTTGCTTTACCAGCCAGAGATGCTACCACCGCTGCTGTGAGTGCCGCAAATGAAAGACCTTTCAACCCGGCAGGAAGCAGGTTTAACAACACTGGATATGCTTTGTCGGCATTGATCATGCCATCGTCACCCAGCATTTCCGCCTGGAACATCCCTTTGCTGTACAATGCATATGCGGCGATACCTGGCAAAACCACGATTACCGGCATCAGAAGTTTCAGAAAAGCGGCGAATAGGATCCCATTTCGCGCCGTTTTCAGATCGGCTCCCAGTGCACGTTGCGTGATGTATTGGTTACAGCCCCAATAGTTAAGATTCACAATCCACATACCTCCCAGCAAGACCGTCAAACCGGGGAGTTGCATGTAAAATGGGCTGGTTTTAGGAAAGATCATGTGAAAGTGATCGTCGTGATTGTCCCGCATTAATTTAAAACCATCCACAATTCCCTGCATTCCGGCACTGTCGGATACCAGATTGATTGCCAGATAAGTGGTAGCCAAACCTCCGATCACGAGGAAGAAAACCTGGATGACATCTGTAAATCCAATCACCTTCATTCCACCAATGGTAATGATGATGGCAAAAACCGCGAGCGCGATCATACAAAACTGAAAACCCAGGCCGGATATCCCTGAAACCGCCAATGCTCCCAGATAAAGGATCGAAGTAAGGTTAACCAAAATATATAGTGCCAGCCAGAAAACCGCCATGATCAGACTCACCGTCGGATTATAACGCTGACTCAAAAACTGGGGCATCGTATAAATCTTGTTCTTGAGATAAATAGGCATAAAAAAAACCGCCACGATTATGAGCGTTGCGGCCGCCATCCACTCATAGGTCGAGATCCCCAAACCCATTGAAAACCCGTTTCCCGACATTCCGATAAACTGCTCGGCAGAAATATTGGAAGCGATCAACGACGCCCCGATCGCCCACCAGGTGAGTGAACCTTCCGCCAGGAAAAAGTCTTTTGTAGATTCTACTTTTGATCTTTTACGCTGGTAAATCCAATAGCCATAACCGGAAACGAGAATGAAATAGAAGAAGAAAACAATGTAATCCAGGGTTTGTAACTGCTGCATTTCAAGTTAGAAATAAATGAGTGAATGAGGTTTGTTGTTTAAATCGAAAGGTACATTATTTTCAGAAAATAGTACAAAAGCAGATTGGCTATAATGCGATTACTTTCAGTTTTTTGGAGGTTGTAGTTCATAAATATAGCCGAAAGAAGATAGGGATGATGTTTTACTCGGCCATTTTCTTTGAATCCTGAAAGCGGAGCGGGTTTGTCGGCAGTTTTTTAAAATATCGCCTCGCCCGGATACGCTCTGAATTATGATACGATTCTTCAAATGATTTGCCGGTTTTCATTTCCGAAATCAGCTGGTTTATCCCTTCTTTTCCCGAAAGCACCGCCCAGTACGAAACTTCCATTCCAGCCGACATGTAGGCCCGCATCACATGTCGCTGACCGCCATTAAAAAATCCTTTGATCGATGTAATATCTTTTAATTCGAGAACCTGCTCGCCACCGCCGGTATAGTACGACCACTCGTCCATGTAGTCCAGGTAGCGGCCGACCGGATCGCGGTTGCTCACAAAACGGCGATCCAGCATCAATGCGAGGCCTTCGTTGAACCATTGCGGGATTTCAGTCGTCGTTTTCCACCAGCCTAGTCTCGCCAGCAATTCGGTGTGGCTCATTTCGTGACTGATCACATCCGCATTCAATCCCTGCGCATTCAGGATCACATACGAACTTCCCCATGGGGTACCAATGCTACATCCTGCACCTTCCGTACTGCTGCAATATTTTTTGTACTGTTCCTGAGTGCTGCAAATGATGAAGGTTGGAGTCGCTTTTGTACCCTGATAAAAGGAATCCACACGCATTTCGGCGGTGCCTATCGTCTTTCTGATCTTATTCTGACCCGCATTCGGGATCCCCGGACTGTAATATACCTGCCCGTTTGGAGATCGGAATGATGATAATGCGACGAGCTCGCAATAGAAAATCTGGGGATAGAGGAAAAATAGGCTGGCTATTAAAACAAAAAACCCAATCAGAAGAAATCTCCCGGTTTGGGAGATTTGCTTTTTGACTGGGGTGATGTTTTTCAAAATATAGGACGCCTGTTATAGCCACGGATGCACGAATGCACACAGATTCGATTTCGTGAACATTCGTGCATCCGTGGCCTAAAAAATCAATGCTTAAAATGCCGAATGCCAGTCGTCACCATCGAAACGCCATTTGCATTGCAATATTCGATCGAATCTTTGTCACGAATGGAACCTCCTGGCTGCACTACGGCTGTGATGCCGGCTTCTTTGGCAATTTCTACACAATCGGGGAAGGGGAAAAATGCGTCGGATGCCATTACGGAGCCTTTCAGGTCAAAACCAAATGCATTTGCTTTCTCGATCGCCTGACGCAATGCATCTACGCGCGAAGTCTGTCCGGTACCACTGGCCAGAAGCTGGTTTTCTTTTGCCAGTACAATGGTATTTGACTTGGTATGTTTGCAAACTTTCAATGCGAATTCCAATGCTGTAAGCTCACTTTCAGTTGGTGCTTTTTCGGTCACAGTCGTGAATTGGGACGCAACTTCTGTTGACAAATCCTTATCCTGAACAAGTACGCCATTCAGGATCGTTTTGAACATGATTTGAGGAAGATCAACTGTATTGCGTTTCAATAAGATCCGGTTTTTCTTCGATTTCAAAAGCTGTAAGGCTTCCTCCTCATATTCCGGAGCGATCAAAATTTCCATAAAAAGCTTATTCAGCTCAGCAGCCGTGGCCAGATCCACTTTTGCATTGGTAATCACCACACCGCCAAAAGCAGAAACAGGATCACAGGCCAATGCGTTGTCATAAGCTTCTTTTGCAGTGGGCGCAGTAGCGATCCCGCACGCGTTCGTATGTTTGATAATGGCGAAAGTCGGGTCGGCACCGACAAACTCATCGATCAGGTTTACGCACGCATCCACGTCCACGAGGTTGTTATATGACAATTCTTTTCCGTGCAATTTTTCAAAAATACCTTCCAGATCGCCGTAGTAAGTCGCATTCTGATGTGGATTTTCGCCATAACGAAGCGTTTGTGATTCAAGCGCAGTGAAATCGAAAAGATCTTTTTCCATTTTTTCCTTTCCTGCGGCAAAAAACCGGTTGATAGCGCCATCGTAATGCGAAGAAACGGAAAATGCCTGCCCCGCATAATAACGTCTGTCTTCCAGGTCTGTGGCGCCCGCTTTTGCAGTTAACAATTCCACTACCTCGGCATATTGACTTCTTGACGAAACAATGAATGTATCCTTGAAATTCTTCGCAGTGGCCCGGATCAGGGAAATACCGCCAATGTCTATTTTTTCAATAATATCTTCGTCTCCGGCTCCTGAAGCAACCGTTTCCTCGAAAGGATACAAATCAACCACCACCATATCAATGGCAGGGATATTGTATTGCTGAGCCTGGGCTACATCGCCTTCATCATCGCGACGGTACAAAATACCGCCCATGATAGCAGGATGCAAGGTTTTTACGCGACCACCGAATATGGATGGGTAACCCGTAAGTTCTTCGGCAGCAGTTACCGGAATGTTGAGATTTTCGATGAAAGTCTGAGTACCGCCCGTTGAATAAAGTTTAACACCTTCATTGTGCAACAGGCGAACCAGTGGTTCAAGTCCGTCCTTATAATAAACTGAAATAAGCGCGGATTGGATTTTTTTAGACATTTGGAATCTTGACTTTGGATTGATAATGGAGTCGTTGCTCGGCACGCCCGCTAGGCACCCGACTAGCGTCACCCCCGAAAAATAAATCGCAAAGATAGCCGAAAAATGAGCGAAGTTTGAATAAGATATATCGAAATAATAAGCCTACATTGATTATAAAAAGTTAAACTCATGAACCTTAACCTGACCGGAAAAACAGCCCTCGTGTGCGGCAGCACGCAGGGTATCGGCCTCGCATCCGCAGTAGAACTCGCATTGCTCGGGGCTAACGTCACACTAATGGCACGAAATGAAGAAAAATTGCGCGAAGCAGTGGAAACACTGGATACTTCCGCCGGCCAGCTCCATCGCTACGTAGTCGCCGACTTTGCGGACACGCAGCAAGTCAAAAACGAGATCGAAAATTACCTGCGGCTTTGCCCTGATGTGCATATCCTCGTCAACAACACCGGCGGACCGAGCGGCGGACCTATTATCGAGGCGGAAACCGAACAGTTTCTCAAAACCTTTCAAATGCATGTGATCAACTATCAGATCCTTGCGCAGGCTGTGGTGCCATCCATGAAAAAAGCGGGATATGGCCGCATCGTGAACATCATCAGCACTTCCGTAAAGCAGCCGATCGTTAATCTGGGTGTTTCAAATACCATCCGCGGGGCTGTGGCGAGCTGGTCCAAAACACTGTCGCTGGAACTGGGGCAATATGGCATTACCTGTAACAATGTACTGCCTGGCTTCACCGAAACGTCCCGGCTGGATGCTGTTCTGGATATGCGCAGCAAAATGTCCGGCAAATCACCCGAAGAAGTTTCGGCGCAAATGAAAGAAAGCATTCCGATCAGGCGATTTACAACCGCTGATGAAACCGGCGCCGCAGTCGCGTTTCTTTGCAGCCCCGCCGCCGGAAGTATTAATGGAGTAAATCTGCCCGTGGATGGCGGGAAAACGGACAGTATGTAGTTTCGTACTGTAACTTATTTCTGCCGGCTGATCACGACAAGCTTATCGTCGTTCCGGGCGGCGATAATGGCCTCGCCGCTTTTTAGCTTGATCTTTTTCAGCTTTTTCACTTCGCCTTTTACCTGCAATCCGTTCATAGAAGTCGGCAGGAAATTACAGTTTCCCTGATTGATCAGAACTGTACCGAAATCCGCGTCATACCTTCCCATTTGAATGTTACAGTTGTAAAAATTGCCCATAATCAGTACGTCAGGCAGCTTATCGCCATTTGCGTCGATGATTTGCGCGTCATAAAATGAAGTCCATTGTGCTTTGAACCCGAGCGGTTTCAGGTTAAAATTACCTTTGCCGTCATTCACCAGCATGGCGTTTTGGAAATAGTCCGCCGACAGTATTTGCGCATCCTTCAATTTATCTTCGCCAACAATATCAGCGGTACTCGCTTGGGCAAATTGCGTCGCATAAATGTATCTCTTCCGGATCGCCGGAATCTGTTTTTCCATTTCCAATTTGGTTGGAAAAAGCACTTCTTCCCCATTCAGAAAGTAGGTTAGCAGTGGCTCTTTTCGTCCATTCCCATCATAATCATTGATATACATGTTGACCGGCTGCTCCGCATTTGCTTTCAGCCGGCTATTTAATCCGAGATTCCCGGCAAGAATATCGAGATCTCCGTCGCCATCAAAATCATAAGGCATCGCAAAATTCCACCAGCCTTTTTGATCGGTCAGCATTTTTTTCGTGAACGACTTCCCATTATTCTGCAACATACAAATGCCGTCCCATTCCAATGCAAGCAACAGATCATTGTCGCCATCCCTATCCAGATCAGTCAGTTCCGCGCTTTTTACATATCCAATCGACGAGATTTCTTTTGCATATTGCTCCGTCACATCCGTGAACTTGCCCGTCCCGTCATTCTTCAACAAATAAGACTTCGGAACTTCGCCATAATTGAGCGGAACTGCTCTTCCGCCGATGAAAAGATCGGGATTGCCGTCGCCGGTAAAATCCAAAGGTACCACGCAGGATGCAGTCATATAAATGTTTGAAAATGCATCCGTTTTGGCAGTCAGATTCCCTTTTCCATCGTTGAGGTAAATCCGCGGCATTTGGTACTCCGAGTTGTTGCTGTACTCATTTCCGCCCGTCGCCACCACCAGGTCCGGATAGCCATCTTTGTTGACATCCACCCATTCCGCATCAATTTCCTCATACGTACTGTCTGTAACCAGTGCCGGTTGAATGGATTCCCGGAACGTTCCGGCCGTCGTTTGCAAAAACAAGTGATTCCGCATTTTCTTGGAAGAACCTACGAACACATCTTCCAGTCCGTCGCCGTTAATATCCGCAATCGCGAGAGCCGGCCCGTCGGCAGTAACTTCAAACGGGATCAACGAGTTACGGTCGAATTCGATGAAATTATTCTCTTCGTGGCGAACATTCAAGCCCAGTTTTGCAGCAATATCTTCAAACTTATATCCTTTATCTTCCCGTTTTTGCCTGAATGCATTGTAATCAAAAAGAGGCAGATTTTCTGTGTATGTTAATGCTAATGAATCTATTAGCTCCGAAGATTTCAGGACCTGATAGCGATTGTCCGGCCAGATTACAACCATTGAATCCACCTCGGACTTATGCCCCAAACCTAGGTGCAACGGAATCTCCATACTCGACTGAAAACCCCGGACCGGAAATTTCTCAAAACTCAGCACCTTATCCTTTTTGAAAACCAGGCATTTAGTACCGATTGCATTCAGATTCCCTTTTTCACCTTTGAGATAGAGTTTAGAAAAATCACTTTTGGCAGCTTTTTTCTCACTCAGGTTTTCATATACAAATGCTTTCTCATTGATATTATTTGTCACAATATCCAGATCGCCATCATTATCCAGATCCGCATACACCGAGCCATTTGAATACGAAACCTGATCATTATGTATACCTCCATTTAAATCTTTAAATGCCAGATCTCCCTGATTTGAGAAGAATTTGTTGAGTAGTTTAATTTCCGGCAGTTTATCTGCGAGGCCGGGATCGTTTTCGTCAAAATTCTTATTCTTGATCTTTTCCTGCACCACATCGTCGGACACAAACTTGATGTAATCCGTATCATTCATCCTTTTTGGGATGCCGTTTGAAATGAAAAGATCCTTCAAACCGTCGTTGTCAAAATCGGTAAAAAGCGCCGCCCAGGACCAGTCCGTTGCGTGCACGCCCGAATACATTCCGATCTCGCTAAAAGTCCCATTCCCGTTATTATACTGAAGATTATTCCGGGCAAACTGATAGTTATAACCTTGCCGGATCTTATACTTAAAAATGCTGTAAACATCCTCCCCTTCCGATTTTTTGAGGATTTCATAATCCGACGGCAACATATCCAGCGAGACGATTTCCGGGAAAATATCATTGTTGAGATCGCCGATGTCCACACCCATCGAAAACTGGCTGGTATGCATCAACGACGAATCCGTCTGATCGCTGAATGTGCCATTTTTTTGATTGATATAGAGGTAATCATTTTCATGAAAGTCATTTCCGATATACATATCCGGGTAGCCATCGAAATTGATGTCGCCCACTCCAAGTCCCAATCCGTAACCAATTGCAGAACTGTGAATGCCCGCTGTTTTCGTGATTTCCTCGTATTTACCAGCCTCGTTTCTGAAAAGCTTGTCGCCTGCCAGCGGGTGAAACGTATTGTCGAACAACGATCTGCGGCCAAAAGTACCGTTTTGGTGCACCGAGTGATTGAGCTGGAACATATCGAGATCACCATCCAGGTCAAAATCAAAAAACAGCGCCTGCGTACCGAAAACGACCAGGTCTAAACCATATTCTTTCGATTTTTCAGCATAAACCGGGATCCCGTCTTTTGTGATTTCCTGACAAATAAAAAGCAGGTTATGACCTTTCATCGCGTCGAAATTACCAACCTGACTAATGTAAATGTCCAGCATCCCATCCTGATTGATATCCACAACCGAAATACCGGTTGACCAGCCTTTTGCACCCGTGAAATGTGACTTTTCAGTAATGTCTTCGAACTTCATTCCGGATTTATTCAGATAAACCTTGTTCGGTTCCTGATTGGCCGAAAATACAAGGTCTACCAATCCGTCATTATTCAGATCCCCGGCTCCCACACCTCCCCCATTATAAAAATACATGTAGTAGAAAATGTTGAAATCTTTGGTCGGTTTCAACGTATTGGAGAAATCAATGCCCGTTTTTTCGGAAGTCAGCAAATCAAACTGGTACTCCTGCAAATCCTTTTCCCGGGAACAGGAAGAACCGGCGTAGCAAAGGATCAGAAGCAAAGAAAGCCGGATCAGTTTATCGGAGAATAATGAAATAGTTGCAGGCAAAATAATATGACTTTTTATAACTTATTGATTTTAAACAATGTTGGAGCCGCATTGTTGATGAGATTAATGAGGTAAGGCGTTCCCTGAATGGCGATCGGGCTGATCTGCTTCACCTCGCCATCGACGGCATACCCGCTTTGATTGCTCAGTAATACATCAAATTGCAGGTTCCCTTTGTTAATCAGCACATTACCCTGGCAAGCATCCAAACTTCCGAACTGCGGAATGTAGTATGAAAAATTCCCTCCCACGACCAGGTCCGGCTTTCCGTCTTTATTTACATCAATGCTTTCAATTGCATTCAAACAAGAAATCTGGGCCATTTCAGGCAAAGGTTTTATTGTAAAATGACCTTTTCCATCATTCACCGCAATCGCCGATCGGATGTAAGTAACGGTTTTATGAACTGCATTTTTCAATAAATCCTCCGGGAAAAGATCCTGGACGCTCAGTTTCGCATATTCCGAATGCTTAATGCTCTTTTTCTTTAAAAATGGGAACTGTGTTGTCAGCTCCCGTTTCAGCAAAACCGGCAGATCTTTGGTATCGACTGTTTTGGAGATCACTTTTTCAATGGTCCCATTCTTATTAAAATCGTTGATCCAAAGTTTTAACGGTGCATCCGCAGATGCTTTCAATGCGAAATTCTCTCCGATATTCCCTAAAACAATGTCCTGGTCGCCGTCACCGTCCATATCGGCCACTTTCATACAGCCCCAAAATCCTTGGTACGCTTCTAATCCGGATGTCATTTTTTCAAATTTCCCTGCATTATATTTAAAAATACAAGGTGCCATCCAGTCGCCCGTAACGATCAGTTCTTTGCTTTTATCTCCATTCACGTCAGCCCAAAAAGCATCTCTTACCATTCCCAATCCGGTCAGCTGTGGCGCAATGCTTTTGCCGACTTCTTTAAAGGTCCCGGCGCCGTCGTTTTGATATAAATAGCTTCTCGGACTTGAACCATATTCTTTTGGAACACTTCTGCTTCCTACAAACAAATCCAGATCGCCATCGCCATCGTAATCATTGGCAACGATTACGGCGGTGTTCATCCCATTTGGCGGCAACGCTTTCCGGTTCAACTCAAAATTCCCCTTTCCATCATTTAAGTAAAGTCTGGTCGGCAAATCCGGACTTGATTTCAATGTTTCATTACCACCGCTGCCTACTACCAGATCCAGATCTCCGTCACCGTCTGCATCGATAAAAGTTGCCGCGGTATCCTCAAAGCCAGCCAGATCCGAGAATGCCTTTTGCGCCGGTTTCACAAACCCATTTCCTTTTTGCAGGTACAGTTGACTTCCCTGATCTTTGGCACCGCAGATAAATACATCGTCTTTCCCATCCCCATTCACATCCCCGATCGCTGCTTTCGGCCCTTCCCGGGACAGCATAACCGGGATGTTGCGCTCATTATAAAAATCCTCGTATTTGTTTTCCTTATGTGCCTCAAAACCTCCAACTGTGGCCGTGGAAAGCAGAAAGTTGCTTTTTGGCAAAGCAGGAGCAAATTCCCTGGTCGCATTCTTTGCGGAAAAGCTCAGCGTGGTATCTGCTTTAATGCGTGGCTGACTTGTTACTTTACGGTTTGGCCAGGTAATGTGTATCGAGTCGATTTCGTTAATTTTTCCCAGACCAATCGTAATCGGGTATTCCGTACTGGACTGAAAGCCCCGAGCCGGATTGAGTTGCTTGCTAAAAACCTCATTACCCGCATAAACTTCTATTTTCGAGCCAATTGCATAGGTATTCATACCTTCCCCGACCAGCTTGAATTTAATGTAATGGTTTTTATCCTTCTGTAAATCAGACTTATTCTTATAAACAAAACAAGGCTGATTGACATTATTTACTACTAAATCCAGATCACCATCATTGTCAAGATCGGCGTAGGCAGCACCGTTTGAAAAGGATTTTGTACCAAAACCAAATTCCTGCGCACGTTCCTTAAAATGCAGATCACCTTCATTATGAAAGAAATTGTTGGCAATTGGTGTCGATGGCATCCGGTCAATGATGTTCTGCATGTTTTGCTTTTCGCCCGACATCACCATTTTCTGGGTGACCTCATTAGCAAAAAAGTCGATAAAGTCCTGATCCAGAATGTCGTGAAAAATCCCGTTGCTCACATAAATATCCGTTTTGCCATCATTGTCCGCATCGAACATCAATGCGCCCCAACTCCAGTCGCTCGCCGAAACACCGGAATAATTGGCAATCTCACTGAAAGTACCATCCTGATTATTCAGCTGCAGACTATTCTGCATGTATTGGTTGTAAAAACCTTTTTCTTTTTTGAGATTAAATAGATAATGGTTTTCAAAAGAAGTCGTGGTTTTGTAGCGGTATTCGTCCCGGGGAAGCATGTCAGTGACGAAAAGTTCGGGAAAACCATCATTGTTAATGTCGGCCATATCTGCGCCCATTGACGCCAAACTGGTGTGTTTTATGCGCTTCTCCAGTTCCTCCGAGAAGGTCCCATCCTTTTGGTTGATGTATAAATAATCCTTTTCGTAAAAATCGTTGCTGATGTAGATGTCGGGATACTGGTCGCCGTTGATATCCCCCACTGTAATCCCGAGCCCAAACCCGATCAGACTCCCATAAATACCGGCCTCTTCACTGACATCGGTAAACTTCCCGCCATCGTTGCGCAGCAGCTTGGCGCCTCCGCCTTTCAGAAAATCTTTAACCGGCCAGTCTTTTGCACGCAAATTCCGGTCATTTGCGTAATTCAGGGTGTTAACGGGAATAAAGCTGTTGTTCAGCACGTAGCAATCCAGATCTCCATCCAGATCGTAGTCCAGAAATGCGGCGTGGGTAGTATATCCACTCTCATCGAGACCGTATTTTTTAGCGGATTCGGTAAAAGTAAGGTCGCCATTATTGATATAAAGCGTATTACCTTGTTTTTTGACAAACTTCTGATAACCCGCATTACACACATAAATATCCAGCAGATTATCACCATTCACATCGACCATTACCACTCCGGTACTCCATCTCGAAGATTCCGCGACGCCGGCTTTTGAGGTGATATCTTCAAACTTCCAGTTGCCTTTGTTCAGGTATAACTTACTGTCGCCCATGTTGGCAGTGAAGAAAATATCCTGCAATCCGTCATTATTAATGTCGCCGATCGCCACGCCGCCGCCATTGTAGAAATTTCGGTAATTAAAAATATTGACGTCTTCCCGGTCTTCAACCTTGTTAACAAAGTCAATTCCGGTTTCCGAGGCATCCAGTTCTTCAAATAAAGTAGCTTCGTTGTCGGCTTTATTGCAGGAAAAAAGCGAAAGAACAGTTATAACACTGAAGATAACCCTGGCAAAAAAAGTAAATCTGATTGTCATTTATCTAGCTTATTGGAACCGAAAATCTCGTCCTCGGTGATACTTGTCCACGTAATTGCAGGCATTTTGCAAACGATTAATCCGTCTGCGGTAAGATACTTTTCAGGTTGTTGAAAATCACTGTATTTCCCAACCTTACCTGTGATTTTGAAAACAATTCTGTCCCTGGCAAAAGAAACGGCCTCGATCTTCCCATCCGTCATCATATAACCTTCCCCGATCAGATTTTCTTTATCAATGAGTTTGCCAAGTTTCAGACTTGCATTGAACATATTGCTTGTCGAAACTTCCTTAACGATCGGCTGCTGGTACCATTTTTCTCCACCCAGATTCAGCATGGTCCTTCCTTCAAACTGATCCACCAGAACAAGGCTTAACATCTGATCGGTAAAGGTCATTTGCCCCGTGAATAGGCTTTGAGCCGGATAAAATTCCTTTCCGTCAATGCGCATGATCACCTTTGTCTGGTTTTCTTTAAGTTCACTGAGGATCTGTTTTATGTTCTCTTCCGAGCCTTTATTCCCGGTACAACCGAAATCCAGAAAAGCCATTAAAACCAATAAATAAACACTAAACCGCAACAACATCATTTCAGATACTATAAAAAACAAAGATGCCCGAAACATCGGACATCTTTGAAAAAGTATACAACTAATTTTATTAATAACCGGGATTCTGAACAAGGTTTGCATTGGAAACCAATGCGGCAGAAGGAATTGGATAAAGTACCGTGTGAGGATCTTTCACAGCCGTTCCGGCACCCGTCGTAAATTTGCCAAAACGCACCTCGGTAGTTCTTTTTCCACCTTCCCAGTAAAGTTCACGTCCGTTTTCAGCGAACAAGCTCTCTTCATTCAGAGTAGCCAGGGCAGATGCACCACGCACAGTTCTGAGGCCATTTATCTGAGCAAGTGCACCGGCAGCATTTCCGCCTCTCAGCAATGCCTCAGCTTTCATCAAATAAGCTTCTGCATAACGCATCAGAATGTACTTCCCTGAATTCGCCGGGTGGTATTTAATTACGCGGATACCTTTGTCGGTAGCGGCACCAGCCAAAGGCACATCTTTTGTAAATTGTAGCGGTCTTTGTGTCCTGGTATCTACGATCTGAGCACCTTTATCGTTGAACTGTTGTCCGATAAGAAACCCGGTTCCGATACCTGAATATTGCGATCCGTCTTTCTTCGCGGGAGCTCCGATACGTGTATCTTTTGCCTCGAATGTGTCATAAAAATCAGCTAGGGTAGCGAAGCCGTTCCATCCCGATGGGTTCTGATCGTAGTGAAGTGTCATGAACCAGCGGTTTTGAGCTGTACCTTCCAATACTACGAAGATAGGTTCTGTTTTAGCAGCGGCTGAGAAAGCAGTGAAGTAGTCTTTTTCAAGCGCATACCCATCGGCAGTGATCGCATCTACATAAGCCACCACTTTATCCATATCTGCCTTGTCGAAAGTATAAGGCCCTTCCGCAGCAGCACTTTTGTAAACAGCTTTGTTAAGATACAGTTTGGCAAGCAGGAAGTTAGCAGCCGCTTTGCTGGCAGTTCCATTTGTTACGGAAGGACCTGCTTTTGGTAATGCAGGAAGTGCTTCTTCCAAATCTTTTACGATATAGTCGAATGCTTCTGAGCGTGTCAAGACTCGTGGTAGTTCGATAGCGGTTTGGGTTACTTCCCTGAAAGGTACAGCACCCCAATAATCCATTACCCAATACATATTGTAAGCACGAAGAAATTGAGCTTCCGCTTTCTGCGCCGCAGTAGGATTGGAAGCAATAATCTCTGTCGAACGGTAGGCTCTCTGGTTCAACGCATTCCATGCACTCAGAATGTAAGAGTGGGAAGCATCCCATGTATGGGCGTCCAATGTACGCCACACCCCATTGTCACCCCAGTCAACACCTCGCGTCGGAGGGATCATTTCAGCAGTAGTATGCTCCCCCAGGGCATAAATACCTGCCTGATCAGAGTACGTCGACAGATCCTTGTAAGCAGAGGCTAACGCTTCTTTGACATTAATAGGAGCAAAGCCACCATCCGCGTCCTTACTAAGCTCCGAATCCTTTTCCTCATTGACAAGGTCTGTACAAGCGGACAAAACCGAAATGCTTATACAGAGAATAAATATCTTATAAAGTTTGTAAGTTTTCATTTTACCAATTTTAGACTATTAAAATGAGACATTAAAGCCGACTGTCCAAGTTCTTGCCCGTGGGTAAGAAGTGTAATCAATTCCAAAAGATGGAATGTCATTCATTTGCTTGTTAGTACTTACTTCCGGATCCTGTCCACTATATTTTGTTATTGTAAGTAAATTTTGTCCTGAAACAAAAACTCGGGCATTGCTCAGAACTTTATTACTCTTCATGGGGACACGATATCCCAGAGAAAAATTTTGCAATCTAACAAAATCACCTTTTTCCAAAAACCGCGTAGAGACGTCAGGAGCAAATAGCGGATCCTCGCCATTACCAATAACATTTTTAGTAACATTCCTGCCATTTTGAAAAGACCCCTGGGTAAAGAAAGCATTCGCCGTGTTGGAGTAAATATAATTGCCAAATACACCGTTGAAGAAAACGCTTAAATCGAAATTTCCGTATTTAAGGTTATTTGTTAAACCCGCGTTAACCTTAGGCAATGGACTTTTTCCTACAAATTGCTGGATGTCCCCATTCGGATATATAGGTTTTCCGCTATCGTCAAATCCAGCGAATTCCCGCACAAAATAAGCAAATAAAGGCTGACCCGCTTCCAATTGTTGCGCGAAGGCACCCGATAACCCTTGTCCGTTAATTTCGCCAGTTTGATAACTACCCGTTAGATTCTTAACCATATTTTTATTGTAGGATGCATTTACCAATACTTCCCACGAAAATTTCTTTCCATCCACTACTATAGCATTTAGAGCAAGCTCAATGCCTCGGTTTTGAATATCGGTATCCAGGTTACGGTATGTAAACGGGTTTGGCGCTGGCTGAGCAGAAACAACTTTGAATAACAGATCCTTGGTGCTTTTACTGTAAACGTCGATAGTACCGCCAAGTCGTCCCTTCAAAATTGAAAAATCCAATCCTAAATTAAAGGCTGCTGTCGATTCCCACTTAAGGTCTGCATTATTATACGCGACTGCGCCTGAACCACCGCCGGATATGTTTGTACCAGTATCATTAATAGTATAATCTCCGTAGCGATCCCTCCTATCGTAGAGATTGTGAGGAATTGCCTGGTTTCCTGTAACACCATAACCAACACGCAGCGAAAGATCGGTAAATACAGTTTTGGGAATAAATTCTTCTTCAACCAATTTCCATTTGAATGCTCCCGATGGGAAGTAACCGTATTTGTTGTTCCCCCCGAATTTAGAAGATCCATCCACACGCAATGTACCGGTAAACAAATACTTGCTACCAAAACCTAAATTAACCCGACCGAAATAGGATTGCAGCTCATCTTTGGTATAGCTCGAATTCTGGATTACAGAACCTACTGTTGCGACGGCGGTTTCATCTTTCGGAGTTACTGTCCCGGCAACGCCCAGGTTGTTGACCATTAGATCCAGATCACTTGTTCTAAAACGGGTAGCAGTTACGTTTTTAGTGCCGTACTCAAAGCTTTGGTAAGAATAACCCAGTAAAGCATTTAATGACACGTTGCCGATTTCTTTATCATAGGTAAAGTAGTTTTCCCAAAGTTGGTTGTTGGTTTCTACATCACGGATGTAAACGCGGCCAAGGTCACGGATACCAGTTACATAAAGATCTCTTGAATAAGCTTGTTTTCTGGAAGACATCGATTTATCAAAACCAAGGACAGTTTTGAATTTCAACCCTTTGATAATTTCAAGCTCAGCATTGATGTTACCCAGTGCGCGAAGTGTATTGTTTTTGTCTCTGGACAAATTGACAAACGCAGCCGGGTTTGGCTCCGAATTGGTAACCTGATTGTACACGCCCGGCGCAGAGAATACGGCTCTGGTTGGATTAGCTTTCAGGATACTACCCATCAAATCACCTTCAAAACCAATATTTTCAGAGATAGGAACGCCTGTATCTTGAGTATTGGCAAAGTTCAGGTTGCTTCCGATTGTCAGTTTATCCCCGATGAACTTTTTCTGTCCGGAGAAACCAACACTATAACGTTTTACATTGGACGTCTGCACAATACCATCCTGATTCAAATAACCCAAAGAGAAACGATAGTTACCAGAAGCGTCACCGCCGCCATAGGAAAGGTTATGCTGTTGCGTCTTAGCTGTTCTGAACAAAACGTCCTGCCAGTCTGTATCAGCGCCCTGATCTTGTCCACCTGCCGCCTTGTACTCCTGAGCATTCAACAAATCATACTTTTTGGTAATGTTGCTGATACCGAAAGAATAGCCATAATCCAATGTCCCTTTTCCTCTACCTCTTTTGGTAGTGATCAGAACAACACCATTGGCACCCCTCGAACCATAGATAGCGGTTGCAGAAGCATCTTTCAGTATGTCCATGCTTTGAATATCATCCGGGTTCAGGAAGTTGAGCGGGTTTTTGGCCGGCTGGCGACCTACACCCTGGTTATCACCGCCTGATGAAGTATTATCCCCGCTCAAAGGAACACCGTCAATTACAAATAACGGGTTGTTTCCACCAAGAACGGACGATGTACCACGGATACGCACGTTAATTCCACCGCCAGGCTCACCACTTTGCTGGGTGATCTGGACACCGGCCACACGGCCCTGCATCAGCTGTTCGGGAGACGTTACGATACCTTTCTGGAAGTCTTTGGAACCCAGCGCCGAAACCGCACCGGTTGCATCTTTCTTTTTTACGGTTCCATATCCCACCACCACCACTTCTTCCAGGGCTTTCACATCCTCGGAAAGGGATACATCCAAAACTGTATTGTTTCCAACAGGCATGTCTTTAGTAACATAACCAATGGCACTGAAACTCAATGTGGTATTAGCGGGAACAGTGATCTGGTAGTTTCCCTGGACATCGGTATTGGTTCCACGGGTACTTCCTTTTACGGTTACCGTTACGCCGGGAAGGCCTTCCGATTTGGAGTCTGTCACCTTTCCGGCGACGTTAACTTCCTGCGCGAATACAAATGTGACTTGAAGCATCGCAAAGAGAACTGTTAACAGTCCCATTTTGCGAATAGACGGACTTTTCCCCGCGCGGGCAACCGGCGCGTCCGGAAAATGATGTTGACGAAGTGAACGATTGGATAAATTCATCATAGGTTAGATAATATTATTAGGTCAATGCTCGCCATTTTTGTATCATTTTAACATTCTGAAAAAATTCGGCTAAAAACGGCACTAAAACTGTTCAAATGCGCTTTATACTGAATTTATGACAGATTAAGTTGAAATTTAACATGATGACTTACGCAAAATAATATAAAATAACCATATAATGCAATATGAGGTTACTAAAATTGGTACATTAAAATCAATTTAATTTCATATTGTTTCCAGGTTTCAGGGTAGAGTTCAAATTGGATATTTGAGAAGTACAAAAGCGGATACTTATATGGTGCAATTCACGTATGCAAATCCCTGACAGTCAAAACAAGTCATAGTTATCTCACTTTTTTATTGGCAATCCTTTCGCGTTGTCTGTAACTTTGAATCTCGAAATTCTCCAGTTAATTATATTATGACATCGCTGTCCCCAGTATCAGAAACCGACCTCCATTCACTCGCAAAAAATCTGGAAGGTGACTTGTTTTACGATAACACCATGAGGACGTTATATGCTACGGATGCATCCGCTTACCGCGAAATGCCTTTGGCCGTGGCAATCCCGAAGTCCGAAAAAGATCTCAAAACCCTCATTTCTTACGCGACCGAAAAACATATTTCACTTATTCCGAGGACAGCAGGAACATCGCTGGCGGGTCAGGTGGTAGGTAACGGTATAGTAGTAGACGTTTCAAAAAACTTCACCAGGATCCTCGAAATCAATGCGGAGGAAAAATGGGTGAGGGTGCAGCCCGGCGTCGTGCGCGATGAGCTGAATATGGCTTTGAAACCGTACGGATTATATTTCGGGCCCGAGACTTCGACTGCAAACCGCGCGATGATCGGGGGAATGGTTGGGAACAACTCCTGCGGCTCAAACTCCATTGTTTACGGAAGCACAAGAGAACATACTCTTGAAGTAAAAGCCATTCTTGCCGATGGATCTGACGCGGAATTTAAAAGTCTGGACGAGTCAAATTTTCAAGATCTGCTATCCCGGGCGGCAAAGCTGAATGGCAGCGCTACTTTGCTTGACAGGATTTATTTGAAAACGAATGAAATCCTGCACTCTCCTGAAAATCAGAAGGAAATAAGAAGAAATTTCCCGAAACCATCCGTCGAAAGACGTAATACCGGCTATGCGCTGGATATGTTGCTCAATTCGGCGCCTTTTAATGCTGAAAATGAAGGAGGAAAGCCATTCAATATGTGCAGCCTCATTGCCGGCTCGGAAGGTACACTTTGTTTTCTGACCGAAATAAAATTAAATCTCGTCCCGCTTCCTCCTAAAACGCAGGGATTGGTTTGTGTGCATTGTGACACGATCGACGAGGCATTACGGGCAACGGTACTAACATTAAAATACGGCCCGCAAGCAGTGGAGCTGATCGACGAATACGTTCTGGAATGCGCCACAACCAATGCAGAACAAAAGAAAAATGCATTTTTTGTAAAAAATAAACCCGACGGAACGTTCCCGGCGATCCTGGTGGTAGACCTTTCGCGGGAAACAAAAGAAGAAGTTGAGTCACTGGCCGCCACACTTGAAAATGAATTAAAAGAGGCGGGGATCGGCTTCCATTATCCCTTGCTTTTTGGAGATGATACCAAGAAAATCTGGACCCTCAGAAAGGCGGGCCTGGGATTGCTGGCCAATATTCCCGGCGATGAAAAAGCGGTAGCAGTAATTGAAGACACGGCAATCGACGTTTACGACCAACCGGAATACATCCGCGATTTCAATGAGATCCTGAAAAAACACGGAATGTCGGCGGTACATTATGCGCATGCCGGATCAGGCGAGCTGCATTTGAGGCCCATTATTAATCTTAAAACCGTAGAAGGCCACCGCCAATTCAGGATGATTGCGGAAGAGATCGCCGATCTGGTAAAAAAATACGATGGTTCGCTTTCCGGGGAACATGGCGACGGCAGGTTGCGGGGCGAGTTCATCCCCAAAATGGTGGGCGAGCACAACTACCGGTTGTTTAAAGAAATCAAGAAAACCTGGGACCCGCATAACATCTTTAATCCGGGGAAAATCGTGGATACGGCGCCGATGGATACATTTCTTCGCTACGAAGCCGATCAGAAAACGCCCGAGTTTAAAACTTATTTCCGTTTCCACGACCAGGATATTCTCCAACACGCGGAGCAATGCAATGGGTCGGGCGATTGCCGGAAGACGCAAATGAGCGGGGGTACCATGTGCCCGAGCTTCATGGCGACGCGGAATGAAAAGGATACCACGCGTGCCCGCGCCAACATTCTGCGTGAAATGCTGACCCGTTCGACAAAGGAAAACAGGTTTGATAATCATGAAATAAAGGAAGTGTACGATTTGTGCCTGGCTTGCAAGGGCTGCAAAGGTGAGTGCCCGTCCAACGTCGATGTCGCGAAACTTAAAATGGAGTTCTTGCAGCAATATCACGATGTTCATGGCGTCCCGCTGCGGTCATGGCTGGTTGGGAATTTTTCCAGAATGACAGGGATTGCGAGTTACGTTCCCTGGGCTTATAATCTGATCTTCAAAAATGCGCCACTCCGCAGACTTGCGAACTCGGTAGTCGGATTTCACCCGGATCGCACGATGCCGCTTTTGCATACCACCACATTGAAAAAGTGGTATGATCAGCGAAAGAAAGGAGCATTGAAGTCCGAGCGGAAAGTATATCTGTTTTGTGATGAATTTACCAATTACAATGATGTTGAAATCGGTAAAAAGTCTGTTTTGACACTTGAAAAACTTGGTTATGAAGTCATTATTCCAGATCACGCACCGTCTGGTCGCCCCCAGCTTTCGAAGGGTCTTTTGAAGGATGCAAAAAAAATCGCGGAAGAAAATATCCGTTTGCTGAAAGATATCGTTTCACACCACTCGCCGCTGGTAGGCATCGAACCTTCGGCTATCCTCACTTTCCGTGACGAATATCCGGACCTGGTGAGTGATGAACTGGTGGAAGAAGCGAAAAAGCTGGCACAGAATGCCTTGCAATTTGATGAATTCATCTCCCGGGAAATCGAATTGAAAAATATTTCGAAAGATCAGTTTACCAAAGAGAAACGATTGATCAAATTGCATGGACATTGCCAGCAAAAGGCCATTTCCAGCATGATACCTACTAAAAAAATGCTTTCGCTTCCCGAGAACTATACGGTACAGCTCATCCCGTCGGGATGCTGCGGCATGGCCGGTTCGTTTGGATATGAAAAGGAGCATTATGACATTTCGATGCAAATTGGCGAGCTGGTACTTTTCCCCGCGGTTCGCCAGCAACCCGAAGAAGTGATCATCGCAGCCCCGGGGACCAGCTGCCGCCATCAGATCCACGACGGTACGGGACGTAAGGCAATGCATCCGGCGGAAATTATTTGGGATGCGTTGATATAAAGGGCGTAGCTTTCTGCGTTTCCGGACTTTTCCGATCAAACGGCGTATCGATATTAAGTCCAGCCAAAAGAATATAGCGAATAGACGTAGAACTACCGGACTGATTTTCAATGCCATGAAGTATGTTTTCCGTCGCAACGCTGGCTACAAGCGGCTCACCTTTTCGCTGTCCAACTGTACTGACTACTGCGTCGCAACCATTCAGTAAAATGGTCACCACTTCTGTATCCAGTACATCGCCTTTGATAATCTCAATAAGTGGATTTGAAAATGGAAAAGATTCGGGGTGCCGGAGGAGTAATCGGATATGATATCCTTTTTCAAGCAACTGATCTACAATATATTGACCCGTGCGGCCACCGCCACCGATGACGGCTATTTTTTGGATTTGTTTCATTTCTCTCTGTTAAATATTGGATACGATTAATTAACCGTGACGTTTGACAAGGAGTATGCAGACTGATTCGTCTGCATTTGGATCGGATATTTTAGTAAGAGATTTGAATGAGATAAAGATAAATATTTCAAACGCATTTATAAATACCTCGCAAAAAATGCATTCTTGCGAATTAGTAGACTCACGAGCCAGCTTCCGGAAACCGCAACGAAAAAAGAGATCATTGAGAAGTTGATTTTTTATTAATCTATACCTAATCTCAATTCCTCCCAATATTAATATTCATCGTAGTCCCGATCCGGAAAGCGGTTTGCTTGTACTTGTAACCTTCAAAGCTGTTCACAACTTCAATGCGGAATGGGAAGCGGATTCCTACGTCGAGGCCGTAGCCGAGCTCGGTGTAGTTGTCTGAGGCCGGCGTTGCCAGGTAATGCAGGAAAAAGTTTTCCTTGATCCCCATGATCCGGAACCAGGTGATTTGGGTTAATAAAAATTTGCGGAACTCACTCAGGACGTGCGCCTCGAAAAACTCCTGGGATGTACTGTATTTATAGTAATCCAGCATCCGAAATGTACTAACCGGGTCGCCGAACTGGAAGAAGAACTGGTTGCCCGCGAAATGCTGGAAGTCCGGAAAACGAACGTTACGGTCATTCAGGAATTTCCCGGCCGCCAGTTTGTACCGCAACTTGCTCCGCACGCCGGTTTCAAAACCATGCTGAATGCCAATTTGAACAAAATCATAATCGACATTACTCCCAAACGCCTTGTTGATGCCTTTTCGGTAATTAACAGAGAGTTCGGGAGAATCGTCCTCGTAAAAGGTCGTTTTGCCGCTTTTGATCTTGTACTTCTGCCAAGGTTTATATGAACCAGCCAAGCCCAGTGTGAATGCGTTGTGAGGCTGCATTTCATAAGAAACTGCCCCGCTTTCGTCCGTTAACTCTGCATTTAATGGAATGTTGGACGTGTATACCCGCCGGTCCCAGTCAATCAGGCTATATGGCTCTGTGTCACGCACATTGCGCAATGCACGCCGGTCGGCATATTCTATGTTGGCTTTAAACTCGAAATGCTCGTTCTCACGATCGGTTTTAAAGTCCAGACGGATGAAATCCTTTTCGTAAACCTTAACAAAGTTTTGTTCAAGAAATAATGTGGTGAACGAATTCAATAATGGATGCATCGGATTTTCACTGTTGAATTGGGAAACGGTACTTCCGCCGATCAGATTTAATTTGTTCCGTTTCCAGCCATAATCAATTCCGCCTGTGCCGAGCAGCTTTTGCCTGGCGAATGAATATCGCGTCAACGCATTGATTGACAGATCCTGACGTTTTCTTGTCTCGCCATTTTCCTTTTTACCACCGCCACCATAATGCAATTTCAACCCGCCGCCATTCAGTACAATCCCTTCTACCGTGTTCACCTGGGCGCCGTAAATCGGACTTACATAATCCAGGCGCCACGGACTTTTTTTACCAAACCCAAAACTATGACCGGTGAATACATCCCCGAAAAATCCGAAGAAACCTCCCCCACTCTTTCCATTCTTTTTGGTAGTATCCGACTTGCTGGCCTGCCTGCCTTCATTTTGCGGCTTATTTTCCTGAACAACAATAATGCTGTCGAGCCGGGTATAACTTTTCACCTCGGCGGTCGTGAGCGGAACGGTTCGAATGGAATCCCAAAATGCCATCGTGCGTTTGCTCGCCATGGTATCCACAACCGTCGAATCGTTCCTGGTGAAGTTCAGATCAATGTCTTCTCCCTTTTCTTCTTTGGCTTTCAGATCCTGCTTTTCGTACTCTTTCATCAGTTTACGCAGGTTCTTCGCCGAAAACTCCTTTTGCTTGCTGACGACTTCTTCCAGTTTCTGCGTTTTGATTTCTCTGCTTGAAAGCTTCACTTTCTTAGCCTCTTCTTTTTCCCGTTTACCATCCACAACCACGATATCCGGTGCGAATGTCGGGTTGATTTTAATGCTGGAAAACGACTGTGAGATCACAAAATCCCCTTTTCCTTTCAACCCATAAATGCCTCCCGCGACGTGAAATTGCTGATTAATGGGCATCCAAACTCCCTGAACCGGGCTGTAAACCTGTTTGATATCAATCGTAAAACCGGTATTCACCGTCTGCAGATCCAGACTGTAAATGCTCCATTCTCCCTCGATAATGTGAATAGTACCACGGTAAACGCCCTCGCCATAAGATCTCGGCGTCACTTTTATTTTGTTTACCTCAATCCCATTCTCCCGAAAAGCTCCCTGATACTCAAACTTATAATAAGCAAATGCGCGCGGGGACAATGGAGAAACGGCTTTCACCACTTCGGGCTGATAAAAGCTGGTGAGCAAATATGCATTCGGGTTCGCAAAATCTTTATCCTGACTGTTCCGGGCGGCGATTACCTTTTGTTTGTAAAAATTAGGCTGCCGAAAAGTCACTTCAGTAACACTTTCATTCAAGATCGGAACGCCTTTTTTGAAGTTCGTCTCCTGCTCAACTTCCTTCAATTGTTTTTTATACAAAAACTCCATCGGCAGGTCGGTAATCACCACGGAGGATTTGGAATACGCTTTCGCTACATAACTATCTACCTGCAACAAATGGTAGCGACTCTTGGCGATCGCGCGCCGCATAATGGTATAAGCCGGATCTTCGTCTTTGCTGCCAATGCGTACCTCTCCCAGGTTCAGCGCCTGCTCTTCCATTGTGAGGTCGAACGTTTCCATTTTGTTCTCGATGGTAAAAGCCTTCATCCCGGTTTTAAAACCCAGATATTGGAAGATCACCTCATGATAACCGGGCTTCAGATCGAGCTGATATTTCCCCTCCTCATTGGAAATAGTACTGATTTCCGTGCCTTTTACAACGATCGCGGCAAATGGTAGCGGCTCGCCTTTTGTGGTTTTAATGGTCCCTTTTACGCCGGTTTGAGAAAAAGCCTGACTGGTAAAAATCAGAGAAAAAAGCAGGAACAGAACGTAGCGTTTGCGCATAAATGTCAGGTGAGTTGTCTTCAAGATGCATTTAAATATAAAGCGGTTGCATTGAAAACAAAACCTTCGGGCAAAAACTAACTCTCCACAAACTCCCAGGCACTCTGATACGCATTCAGATTTTCGGCGTAAGTGATAAAATCCGAGTAAAACTGAAGTTGTGAAAGTGTGGCGCTGTCGCCGATCACGACCAGTTTTTTCTTCGCCCGGGTCATCGCCACGTTCATTCTGCGGATGTCGGATAAAAACCCGATCTCGCCTTCCGGGTTGCTGCGCGTCATACTAATGTAAACCACGTCGCGTTCCTGGCCCTGAAAACTGTCGATGGTATTGACCGATATTTTACCCAAAAAAGGTTGTAATACCGGCGAATGCTGCAACTGGTCTTTCAGAACGCCGATCTGCTGTTTGTATGGGGAAATGACCGCGATGGTTGGGAAATTGTTCGGGTTGTTCGGGATTGTGGGATTTGCCTCTGTGTATGCCGTAACCAATTGGGTCAAATGCTTGAACAAAAATGCCGCTTCCTCCGGGTTTGTGGAACTGGTACCTTCCAGTTTTTCATCAAATCCGCAACCCGCCGTGTCTATAAAAGTCAGTGGCATATCTCCTTCGAATAAGGTACGGTTTGCCACCGAAGCATGCGCTTTTAGTTTGTTCTGATAAAACTCTTTGGAAGAAAAACCCATGATCGCCTCATTCATCCGGTATTGTTCTTCCAGCAAAACAACGGATTCGGGGTGCAGCTCCGCGCATTTTTCGAGCAGTGTTTTACTTAACCCGCTCCTCGCAGCTTCGGTGGATTTGATGGTCGGTGCGAGTTGAAAATGATCGCCGGCAAGTACCACTTTTTCAGCTTTCAAAATAGGGATCCAGCAAGCCGGCTCCAGCGCCTGGCCCGCCTCGTCGATGAAAACGGTGCCGTAACTGAGGTTTCTGACGGTATAATGATTGGACCCCACCAGCGTCGCGGTGATTACCTGCGCTTTTCCGAGCACGTCTTCACTCACGTATTGCTCCATTTGTCCCACATCCTTCATAATGCGGTGCGCCTCGTCGAAAAGTGCTTTTCGCTGGTCGCGCTCGGCTTTTCCAAACTGGCGTTTATACTTATGCGCCATGTTTTTGTATTCCGATGCCTGTTTTTTCAAAGCTTTCACTTCTTTGATACCTGGATGTGCAGACATTTTGCTATCGAGAGTCAGCGACATCAATCGTTCCGAAACCCGCACCGGATTACCCACGCGGACCACATTTAAGCCTTCTTCACTCAACTTCTCACTCAACAGATCCACCGCCGTGTTACTCGGAGCAACAACGAGAATGGGCTTATGATCTCTTTGAGCTAATGCTTTGATCGCCTGAACGACTGTGGTTGTTTTTCCGGTCCCGGGTGGGCCATGGACAATGGCTAGTTCGTTGGCTGACAAAATTTTATGGAGTGCCTCGTTTTGAGAAGCATTCAGTTTTGGATTTTCCTGTTGTGCTAAACGCTCATGAAAAGTCGGTGCTTTTTCACCTGTTAATACACTTACCAAGAGTCCGTCTTTCTCATTGTCCGACAATGCAGAGGCAGCTTTCAATGCATTCTGCATTTCGTCGTAACTGTTGTCGTCGAAAAGCAGATCAATGCCAAGTTTTCCATCACGCGACCATTCGGGAAGTTCGTCGGTACGTAATGTAATTTTCAGCCGGTTACCACTTTGATGCGAAATGATCCCTTCGACCCGGTCATTTTTTGCATCGTGATTACTAAATAAAACTGCGGGTACGCCAAAGCGGAGCTGGTGGGGAATATCCTGATGCGTCGTCCGCTCCACTTCCACCGCCAGGTATTCGCCACGCGTCATTTCATTCCCGCGGATCGCGATCGGGTACCACGACAATCCATTCGCGCGTCGCTCGGAAACGGAAGACATTTCGGTTAACCGAATGTAAGACTGCCGGTCTTCTTCCCGCTCAACTTTCAGTAAATCAAGTAGTTTTTTAAAATAATCACTCATTATAAAACCTTAAAATCAATGTATCATTCCGGCGTCTGCGCCTTCCTGCACTTCCACTTTTTCTGTAATAAACCGCCGGCCGACCAAAAGGATCGTCAGCGCAACAGAAGCCGAAATCGCCATTGAACCGACCATGGGCACAACCGATGGGACTTCAAACAAACTGATCGCGATCGAGATCAATGTCCCCGCGCCCATTTGAAATGCGCCCATTAATGCCGACGCACTCCCTGCATTTTTCGTAAATGGCGCCAGCGATAGTGCAGCCGCATTCGGGAACGTGTAGCCGACGCAGCAAAGAAAAAAGAACAGAAAAGCAATGGTGGTCGGTAATGTAAGCAGTCCATTCAGCGCGGCGGCCAGAAAGGTAAACGCAATGATCACCTGGCAGATCAATGCGATATTGACCACCTGCTCGCTTGTGTATTTCCTCAAAAACAAGGTATTAAGCTGACTTGAACCAATAAATCCGATCGATAGAAAAGCGAAAATCCAGCCATATACTTTTTCATCCGTGTGAAAAACTTCCATGAATACCAGCGGTGACCCTGAAACGTAAGCAAACAATCCGGAAAACGCGACGGCTCCGGTTAATGAATAGGTAAAAAACTGCGGGTTTCGCACCACTGCGATGAAATTCTCAATGATCGGTTTGGGCTTCAAAGACATGGTTTTGTCCGGCTTATAACTGTCCGGCAGCCAAAGCACGGTTGCAGCCAATATTGCTACCCCCATTGCAGCCAGGATCCAAAACACAGTATGCCAGCCAAATGCCGCAGTAACATATCCACCAACGGTCGGCGCGATCATGGGGGAAACGCCAACTACCAAGAGAAGGAGTGAAAATACTTTCGCGCTTTCGCTCACCGGAAACAGGTCACGCACCATCGCCACCGAGGCGACCGTAGCTGCACAACTTCCGATCGCCTGGATAACCCGCATTACGATCAAACCTTCAATACTTGTAGTGACGGCGCAACCGATTGACGCGATGATATATACACTAAGTCCGATAAACAATGGCTTTTTACGCCCAAACCGGTCGAGTAACGGACCATACAGAAGCTGGCCGAACGAAATTCCGATAAAGAATCCGGACAATGAAAGTGAGACTTTGGCAGCTGTGGTGTGAAGGTCTTTTGCGATCGCAGGAAAACCCGGCAGGTACATATCAATTGAAAAAGGGCCGAGTGCGGTGAGACTTCCTAAGATCAGGATTAAAAAGAAATACGTTTTTCTGGACATTGAATATTTATGGTGTGGAAACCGGATAACGTGGATATATCCGGCCGGGTTCGGCCGAGCCGCAATATTCACGATTATTTGATGTAGCTATAAAACAAACAAGGCGCCGGTTTCGCCGACGCCTTCTTCCATTTTCCACGGAAACAGATAATTTCGTGTGATCGTCTATGCGACCCAGCCTATGCGACCCAATCCAATTTGCTATAAACTTCTCTTTCGGTTTCACTAACCGCGTATGGGACTTTGTTTTTAAGATAAATAATGCATCCACGTCCCTTCTTAATCGGCGCTATTTTCACTACGTCCTCTCTGTGAATGATTATGTTGATGAGCTTTTGCCCAAGTAATTTGAAAGTACCTGACTGTACCATGATTGTTTATAAAAAAATTAAAGCGTTATGCAACCCCACTTACCGAACTTCCCGACTTCAAATACAATAAAAAATAATCTTTAGAGATCAGGAAATAACCGAGGTCATCCCTGTTACTTGATTGTAGAAATGCTGCCACCTCTCTTTGCGCATCCGTTTCAGATTTAGCACCCGTTACGGTCAAGACTGCGCCTGGCTTAAGAGTATTGATTGCGTTGTTTCCTAATGAAGCTACCATATTGATATTTTGGTTGAGGTTAGTCTGTTTTAGAATTGCTTTTCACTCACTCAATAAATAAATGTGCCAGATCAGCGAAACTTTCAGATGTACAAGAGATTCTGATAGCTTCCAGGTTTAACTTTTTACTGAAAATAACCAAGTAAATATTTGAATACAAGGAGTTTGAGCAAATTTTATAAAATTTTCATTTCATTCTCAAAAAGTTATAAAACGACAAAATCCTTCTACACTTCATCCCCGTACTTTTACGCTTCAACCACCCAATTCTAAACTTCGGTCAGGTCCGTTTCTCAGGCTTTTTCATTGTGTTCAACTTTGGGGAATGTGAAATGTGATAAAGTGAAATGTGAAATGTGAAATGAGAATTTACCTGATTGTCTTGCTTCTGTTTGCCGCTGCTTCGGCAGGCGCTGCTTCGGCAGGCGCTGCTTCGGCAGGCGCTGCTTCGGCAGCGGCTGCGCAAACATTGATTTCCGGGAGGGTCTTGGATCAGAAAGGAGGAGCTGTTCCCGGCGCTAACATTACATTGAAAGGTACTTATGACGGTACTTCGTCGGATGCAGACGGGAGCTTTGCGTTTGAAACAGATGAAACTGGCAATCAGCTTCTCAGCATTCAGGCCTTGGGATTCAAAATGCAGGAGATCAGTATCACCTGCTCAGGCCAGCCCATTGCAATAAATGTTTCTCTTAGCGAAAGCATCAACCTGCTCACAGCGGTCACGATCACAGCCGGCGCCATGGAAGCAAATGATGAAAAGAAATCGGTCGTATTGAAGCCGATCGACATTGTCACTACCTCGGGCGCGATGGGCGACATTACGGCTGCATTACTCACATTACCGGGCACTTCCACAGTGGGGAATGACGGGAGATTGTTCGTACGAGGCGGCGACGCGTCGGAAACGTCCATTTATATAGATGGCCTGCAAGTGGGAAATGCATTTGGCAGTACCGCGTCCAACATCCCCACAAGAACCCGTTTCAGTCCCAATCTTTTCAAAGGATCGTTTTTCAGTACCGGCGGTTACTCGGCGGAATATGGGCAGGCATTGTCGTCCGCATTGGCATTGAATACGCTGGACCTGCCGCTGCGCAACCAGGGAGATATCAGTATCATGTCGCCGGGTGGCGGTTACACGCAAACTTTGGTAGGGAAGCAAAATGCATTGACTGCGTCCGGAAACTACTATAATCTGGCACCGTACCAGTCTTTAGTCCAACAAAACTTTGATTGGAAAAAAAGTCCGTCGAGCTGGGATTCGGAGCTTTCGGTGAGGCAAAAGTGGGGAAATGCGGCGGAAGGGAAATCGGGGTTTATCAAAGCTTATTTCCACACCGAAGGCAGCACAATGGCGATCTGGCAAAAAACTCCGGGCAACGATTTGCCTGGCGAAGACAGCCGCGGCGACCGGATGGCATTGAATAACCGCTATTCTTACGGAAACATATCAGCAAAGCATTCAGGGAACAAAGGCTGGTTCTTTTACGGCGGAATGGCTTTCTCGCACAACCGCGACAAGTTCAATATCAACTATGAACCTACCCGCCAGATTAATCAATTAGTACACTCAAAAGCAGTTGCGGTCAAAGATTTCTCACCTCAGTTTTCGTTAAAAAATGGTTTGGAATGGTATGTAAAATCCTACTCGGAGGCATTAACAGACGAAAACCGTAAAAGAAACTATACGGATCATCAGTTCAATCATTTCATCGAAGCCACTTACTATTTCAGCAATAAACTGATTATGGTGGGTGGATTGCGGACCGGACATAGTTCTCTTGCCAAGGAAACCTGGATAACGCCGAGATTTTCGGTTGCTTACAAACTTGAAAACAGGGGCCAATTTTCATTCGCAGCCGGCAGATTCAAACAGTTGCCGGAAGAAAAGATCCGGGTGCTTCAGACTGACCTGAAAAAAACAGCGGCGACACATTACATTCTCAATTACTTCTTCGTCAACGACAACCGGACTTTCCGGGCGGAGTCTTTTTACAAAATCTATGATCATCTCATTACCTACAAAGGATCGGCAACGAGTCCGGCCCGCATCGCTCAAAACGGTTCAGGCTATGCGCGCGGCATCGACTTTTTTTATCGGGACAAAAAATCCATTAAAGGGACGGACTTCTGGATCACGTACAGTTTTGTGGATAGCAAACGTCATTTCGCTAATTATGAAACGAAAGTCCAGCCTTCCTTTGCGCCCAAACACAACGGTTCGGTGGTCGTGAAGCATTTTGTAAATGCGCTTAAATCGCAGTTGGGATCATCCTGGTCATGGAATACCGGCTATCCATTCGACAATCCGAATTTGCCGGGTGAAATGCAGTGTAAAACAAAATCTTATAGTGACCTGAGTGTGAGCTGGAGTTATCTGCCAAAGCCAAATGTGATTATTCACGTCGCTTGTTCCAATGTGCTCGGGAGAGATAATGTATTCGGCTACCGGTACTCTTCTCAGCCGGATGAAACCGGTACGTTTGCAAGTCTGCCGATCGGCCAGGGAGCGAAACGGTTTGCATTCATCGGACTCTTTATCACGCTTTCCAAGGACAAAGCGGCCAATAATCTAAACAACTTATAAACAACCATTTTAACCAATAAAATATGAAAAAGTTGATCACTTTCGTGACCTTAAGTTTACTAGCCGCATTTTCCGCATTCGCACAAGACACTCCATATCAAAAAGCGATGAAAAAGGAAATCGCCAAAGTGATAGATGCCGATTCATTGCCGGAGCTGCAGCAATCTGCGAATGCATTTTCCAGGATTTCTGAACTGAACCCAAAAGAGTGGCAACCGCTGTATTACAATGCATTAGCATATACTTATCAGGGATTAAATGCCCGTTTGACGACGGATAAAAAGGATGAGGTACTCGCATTAGCTGATGCGTTGGTCAAAAAAGCAGATGCACTTTCTCCTGAGAATGTGGAAATCGTGACTTTACAAGGGTTTGTAATTATGGCAAAATTGAGCGCAGATCCGGCGGGCCGCGGACAAAGTTTGTCCGGACAAGTAATGCAAACGTTTGGTCGAGCTTTATCGCTTGACAGTAAAAATCCGCGTGCATTGATCATGATGGCACAAATGGAGGCAGGCATGGCGAAATTCTTTGGCTCCGGTCCGGAAAAAGCCTGTAGTTTGGCGAAGCAAAGTGCGGAGATTTTTGCGGCGCAGGATGAGGAAGCATTGAAAGCTGCGATTTTGCCAACATGGGGAAAAAACCTCGCGGAACGGATGGTCAAAACTTGTCAGTAACTCGTAACTTACCCGACAAACCTTTCGATATGTCTGGCCCAAAATATAGCAGAGGCTCTAAAAAATTCTGGAATTTCTCACCTGCTTTTTTGGGAGTCAATTTCCTGATCGCTACGGGTATTGCCTTGCTTGGTTGTCCGGAATGCTTTCTGAGCCTGAAAGGAATTAAGGAGATCCGGGACGATATTTTGATCTCATTCGTGATGTCCTGCATGCTGAGTTATGGCGGTTTTTTGTTTGAAGATTACTTCGACAAGACGATTTCCTGGATCAAATTTCCCGTAAAAAGACTGGTACTGGAATGCCTTGGTTACTTTCTGTACGTTTTCATCGTCAGTTTCATCATTATTTTTCTTGATCAGTATCTTTTGCGGGGAGCTTTTACGTTACGGACGATCCCGTGGAAAGACCTCGTCAACTGGACCAAATTTCCGATGCGGATATCGTTCGTGATCAGTTTTATACTGATCAGCCGCTCGTTTTTGCTGGAATGGAGAAAAGCAGCGATCGAATCGGAGCAGCTCAAAACGGAACGGGTTGCGCAACAATTCCAGTCGTTGAAAGATCAGCTGAACCCGCATTTCCTTTTCAATTCGCTGAATGTGCTGAGTAATCTGGTCTATGAAAATGCGGATTCTGCGGCGCGGTTTATCAATCGATTGTCGAAAATTTACAGATATGTACTCGATGTGCAGCAGGAGGAATTGGTACCTCTGGAAAAGGAGCTGGATTTTGCTGAAAACTATCTCTCGTTGCAAAAAATACGGTTCGAGGAAAGTTTGCAGTTTCAGATCCATGTATCCAATAGTCAGGCTGGATTTTTACCTCCATTATCACTGCAATTGCTTTTGGAAAATGCGATCAAGCATAATATTGCTTCGGCAGAGAACCCCCTGAGAATTGATATTGCACTGGAAAACAATGCATTAGTAGTGAAAAATAATTTGCAGTTGAAAAGCAGCATCTCCGACGATTCAGTGGGGATCGGGCTTTCGAACATTAGTAAGAGATACGAATTGCTGAGCCAGGAACGGATTTCGGTTTTGAATGATGGGGAATGGTTTGTTGTTAAATTGCCGCTCTTGCGGGTTGGTTGAGCGTTCTCCCCTAAATCCCCTCAAGGGGACTTGGCATTTGCGACGAAGACTATTCCTTAATTTCTCCCCTTTAGGGGCCGGGGGCATTACGAGTCTCCCCAACACAAGACATAACTTTCTAACTATTAATGACAGCACACGACGGCCTATCCGCTTCTCAAATGAAAATCCTGATCATTGAAGACGAAAAGCCGGCGGCCCGACGTCTTATTCAACTGATAACCGAAAAGCTGCCGGGTTCCGAAATCCTCGGAAACCTCGATACGGTGATCGCATCTGTGGCCTGGTTCAACAAAAATCCACAACCGGATCTCCTTTTTCTGGACATTCAACTGGCCGACGGCATCTGCTTCGAGATTTTTGAAAAAGTAAAGGTTACTGCGCCGATCATTTTCTGCACGGCTTATGACCAGTATGCGATCAAGGCTTTCAAACTTAATAGCATTGATTATTTGTTGAAACCGGTCGATCCGGAGGAATTGGGTAATGCGCTGGATAAGTTTCAGCCGGGGCGGAAAGAGCCGGCTATTTCTCTGGAACAGATCCGGCATTTACTCCAGCCAGCTACAAAAGCATTTAAAACGCGCTTTCTGGTTAAAATCGGCGAGCGTATCCAGACGGTCGACATCGCGGATATTGCATTCTTTTTCAGCGAGGATAAAGTTACATTACTGCAAACGAGGCAGGCGAAAAAGTATGTTGTCGATTACACATTGGATGAAATTGAGGATATGGTCTCGCCGGAGCAGTTTTTTCGTCTTAACCGGAAATATTTGAGTTCGATCAATGCGATTAAGGATGTATTTACGTATTCCAATAGCCGGTTGAAGGTTCATCTTGAAAACTGTACGGATAATGATGTTTTGGTTAGCCGGGAGAAAATGGGGGGATTTAAGGATTGGTTGGGGCAATGATTTTAAGCCACGGATACACGAATAAGGCACGAATGAAACACAAATCTATTCGTGTATTAGTGGCTTAAAAAAAAATTAAGGCACGGATTTTGAATGCATTGCGTCATAACCTTTTCAGCAGATTTTATGAGAGCAATATGGTCCGGGGCGATTGGGTTCGGCCTCGTTAATATTCCCGTCAAACTTTTCAGTGCCACGCAGGCCAGCGAACTGGACCTCGATATGCTGGACAGAAAAGACCACGCAAATATTAAGTACCAGCGCGTCAATGCAAATACCGGCAAAGAAGTGGACTGGGACAACATTGTGAAAGGCTACAAAGTCGATGACGAATACGTGGTTTTGGATGAAAAGGATTTTGAAAAAGCCAGTCCTGAAAAGACCAAAATCATCGAGATCGCCGAATTCATCAATGAAAAAGAGATCGACAGCATTTACTACGAAACACCGTACTACCTGCAACCCGAAAAATCGGGTTCCAAACCGTATGCATTGCTTCGCGACGCATTAAAAAAAACAGGTAAGGCTGGATTGGGATCTTACGTACTGCGTAACCGCGAAAGTCTTGTTTTGATCAAACCGGCGGGAGACTTGCTGATCCTGAACAAGATACGCTTCCAGGATGAGATCCGCGACACGGAAGAACTGAATATTCCCGAGGTCAAAATTAAACCCGCCGAATTAAATATGGCCATTCAGCTCATCGAACAGCTTACTACCGACTTCGACATTTCCAATTACAAGGATACGTACAATGAGAACTTGCTGAAACTAATCATGGCCAAGGCAAAAGGTAAAAAACCGCCGACCTCAAAATTGAAAATTGTGCATTCGAAAAGCAAGGATCTTATGGCCCAGTTGAAAGAAAGTCTTGCCGCCCCTAAACGAAAAGCATCATGAAAAAGAAAGCTGAACTCACAAACCTGGACAAAATCTACTGGCCGGATGAAAAGATCACGAAAGGTGAGCTTCTCGAATATTATAGTAAAATCGCACCTTATATTTTACCATACCTGAAAAACCGTCCATTATCATTGCGGCGCCAGCCAAATGGGATCAAGGATCCGGGCTTTTTTCAGAAAGATGCGAGAGACCATGTACCCGATTGGGTAAAAACATTTGAAATCCACGCAGAATCGACGGATAAGATGGTGAATTACATCATCGGGAATGATGTGGAGACACTTTTATATGTTGCGAACCTCGGCTCTATTGAAATGAACCCGTGGAATTCCACCATTTCCAAGCTCGATTATCCCGACTACATTGTCATGGATATTGACCCGTCGGAGAAGAATACATTTGACGATGTGGTGGATGTGGCATTGACGATCAAAGGAATTTTGGATCAGATTGGCGTGGAAGGATTTTGTAAGACTTCCGGTTCACGGGGGCTGCATGTGTACATTCCATTTAATAAAAAATATGATTACGATGAGGCCAAATCATTTGCTGAAATTATGGCCAGCCTCGTTACCGACTATCTTCCAAACCTGACCACCCTGGAACGGTCGCTTTCCAAGAGAAAGAAGAATCACATTTACATGGATTTCATGCAAAATCGCATTGCACAAACATTGGCGAGTGCGTACAGTGCCCGCCCCAAACCGGGAGCAACCGTTTCCGCACCGTTAGAATGGAGCGAAGTGAAGCATGGATTGTCCCCGAAAGAGTTTACGATCAAAAACATGCTGAAACGGGTGGAGGAAAAAGGTGATCTTTTCAAAGGCGTGCTCGGCAAAGGCATTGATATGCATAAAGCACTGGAGAAACTGGAATCGCTGCATCAGGAACAAGGTTGAGCAAAGGTTTTCCCAGCACGATTAGGAGTTAAGTTGAAGTAATATTTACTTTGGTTACTTCAACTATCTCTTGTTCCCATGCATCGATTTATCCCAACAAAAAACCTTCTTTTAGTATTTTTTGCTTCCTTTTCCCTGTTTATAACGGGTTGTAAGTCCGAAGAAAAACAAGAAAATGCAGCTTCTGATTCTACCAGCAAGCCAGCCGTCATCGGTTACGTAGGCGGATTTCACGGTTTACTCAAAACAGACGAAATCGACGTAGAAAAACTCACGCATATCAATTATGCATTTGTGGATGTAAAAGCGGGAAAAGCTTTTTTGAGCAACCTGAAAACGGATTCGACCAACTTTCGAAACCTGAATCTGCTAAAAAAGAAAAATCCCGATCTGAAAATCCTCATTTCCCTCGGTGGCTGGACGTGGAGTGAAAACTTCTCCGACGCGGTGCTGACTGATTCTTCACGTCAAATTTTCGCAAAAAGCTCCGTCGACATCATCCGGAAATATGAGCTGGACGGTGTGGATATCGACTGGGAATATCCCGGCATTCCCGGGGAGGAAGGCAATGTGTACCGGTCCGAAGACAAGCAAAATTACACACTGATGTTCGAGGCGCTACGCAAGGAACTGGATGCATTTGAAAAGGAAAGCGGCAAAAAGAAAATGCTGACGACGGCCACCGCTGGCTTCATTTCCTTCCTGAATACGACCGAAATGGGAAAAGCTTCCGAGTATCTGGATTTTGTGAACTTAATGACCTATGATCTTTTCCAGGGTGATACGGTGGTCCATCACGCAAATCTTTACCAAAGTGATAAGTACAATTCGCAACATTCAGTAGACAAAGCGGTTAAAGCATTCCACGCAGCCGGCGTCCCCATGAACAAGCTTGTCGTAGGACTTCCATTTTACGGCAGGATGTTTAAGGTTCAAAAATTTGAAAAAGGTTTTGGTCAAAAACAGGTTGCTCAGGAATATGTGGAAGGTTATACTTATTTCAAGGATAGTTTGGTCAACAAAAAAGGCTTTAAAGCATTCCGCGACGAAGTGGCGAAAGTACCTTATCTGGTCAATGAAAAAACCGGCGAAATCCTGATGTACGAAGACGAAGAATCCGTACGCGAGAAATGCAAATATGTGTTGGATAACAAGTTGGGCGGCGTCATGTTCTGGGAATACGGCTCCGATCCGAAGAATTATCTGCTGAACGAGATTGATAAGGTTATGAGGTAATGCACCCTGTATTTCGCATAAAAACTACATAGTAAAAGAGAATGAAGAAGGCGAGTAACCGTATAAAGGCTGTTTTGGCAGAACAACATAAAACCAATAATTGGCTAGCAGATCAGCTTGATATGAACCGCACTACGGTTTCTAAATGGTGCACAAATCAAATGCAGCCAACAATGGAGACCTTATACGAAATCGCCGAGGCATTAAACGTAGACGTGCGCACTCTGCTGGTACCAAACAAATAGCCTAAAAGACACGCAGTTCACTTACCCCGGGCTTCAGCCCGGGGATTAAAAAGCTAGCATTAAAAAAGCCTCAGCTCTTTAACCTCGTGAAATCCCTCTTCTAATTGGCCGGTCCGAAACAGATTTACCATTTCGTGCGCCCGGCGCGTCGGCTCGGGCAGACGGTGTTTTCCAACGCATTTCAAAGCAATAGTCAGACTGTCCTGAAGATTCATATTATTACCGGGTGAAATGAACACCGGCTTCACGTTATTCTTGGTTCGCACCGCATAGCCAATCTGCTCGGACCGATCGATTACGACAGTAAAATCTCCTTTATTTTCGCCTGGTTCGTCATATTTCCCCGCCAGTTTTGATTTTGCACACCCGAGCGTAGCAGTATCGGTCAGCACCCCAAAGTGAGATGCAATGCCCATTCTTCGTGCGTGCAGAATTCCATTTCCATCAAACATCACAATGTCCGGCTTAATAGGAATTTGCTCATAAGCCTTTAATAATGAAGGGATTTCACGAAATGCAAGATAGCCTGGGACGTAAGGAAAAGTGGTGCTGCTTTTCACCAGCGAGTAGGAAACCGGCTGTAAATCAGGAAAACTCAGGATCACCATTCCCGCGTAAACCGCCTCATCGTGTACCGATAAGGAAATGTCCGCGCCGGCGATGGAGGTTATCGGCTTATTTAATGGGTTCAGCTTCAAAAATTTGATCAGACCACGCTGAATAACAGTCGCCTCACTAATCGTCAGCTGGTCATAGTTCGACTCAGGCGTTGGTGCATTTTGAATCAGATCGGCTGGCATGATATTCGTGATTATAGTTCTAATTATCACTTTTATATAAAAAACCAGGCCATCCTCATGGAACATACTACTGTAAAGCGTAAATGGGCAAATTGGAAATTCATCGCATTCATCGTAATCCTCATCGCCATTTTTATAAAATTCTTTGTACTCAAAGAGCATGATGAAAATGCCCCTGTAATTGTTGAAATGAACCTTGCCCAGGTTGCATTCAGGAGCCAGGCCGAGGTGGAAGCTGTTTTGGGAAAAGGGAAGCTTGATAGTTATTATAAGGACGAGGAAGCCGGCTGTGACAAATGTCCGAAGATAATCTACCGCGAAGGCAAGATCGAGATCATTTTTATAAATGAGATTGCCGACAGGATTATTTTAAAAGGTTTATCCGATTATGATTTTGAGGACCGGGTCATTCTGGGACTTCTCGACCTGAAAGAAAACATTGCCCCGAAGGTGGACGAGGACGGATTGAAGCGGTGGGATAACTACCAGAAATACACACAGATCTCCGCATTTTCGTCTGGCAACAATCTGGATTACATTTTAATCAAAGCAAAAACAAAGTAAATTCAATTGTACTATTCGAATATTAACTTGCCACTACTTAACAATTTTATTTTTAGACGCCAAATAATATTTGGCGTCTTTTTTATAAATAAACTGCTCGTCATCAATAGAAACCATTCGTCAGCTGGTTTGCTCACTCGTTAAATTGTTAGCTAGGCTATCAGATTTAGCAATTAGATTTGCATAGTCAAATAAGACAAAGACAAGATTCAAACAGATATAGCAATGAAAAATTCCATAACCACATTCGTTTGCGCCATGGCGCTCAGTACAAGTTTCGCATTCGCCAACAATAGCAATGAAACAGATTCAAAATCAGCATTACCGGCTTCAACTCCGGTAATCGAAACTCCGGCACCACAGAATACAAAAACGGTGAACGAGTATACCAAATACACCCCGGCGCAGAAAGCTGCAATCGTAGAGCTTAAAGTCGCGAAATAAGTATTGAAATAGAATAAAGGTGAAATTGAGATTAAAAAGGGGAACACATGATTCTCCTTTTTTTATGCCTGAAAAATCAAATCGGGGCGAATGAAGAATCATTTTCGCGGGGTAACTGCCCGGTCCGGTACCTTTCGAAATATACATTGCTTAATGCGAGCAAGATAACTCCAATCCCGAACTGCAGATACGAAAACTGCATCAACACCCGCGACCAGCTCAGGTCTTCCATAAAGAACTCTTTGTACAACAAAAGCCCGACACTGCCCATATAGCCAATGCTTTCGCAGATATAAACAAAGTAGCCCGCGTTAGCCTTGATGCGCAATAATGCAATCATCCGATCGAACACCACAGTTTGTAAAACGGTATACGCAAGGAACATACCGAGGCCGATCAGGAACATCCAATAAAACCCGTTGATCAGCGCCTTTTCGTAAAGTAATGTGGAAAGTCCGATCAACGTCATTCCTGCAAACAAGATCAGGTTTGCTAACCTGAAACCAATGAGGTTGTTCCGCACAAAAGCCAGTGAGCCGATAACGATCAATACCGTCAGGCCGGTGACGATTTCCGTGGTGGATAACACGCTGCTTGCCCATTTAACGTCGATTTCATTCCAGATCTCGATTGTGAAATTGTCGCGAAAGTCGCGTACAATGACCAGTGTGGCATAAAACATGACAAGACAAATGATTGGAAAACCGAGTTGCCTCATGACGAGCTGCTTATCTTCTTTTGTCATGGGGAGTCGCTCCGTTCTCAGCCTGATGTCCTCCGCGGTAGGTTTCGGGATCACCGATAACATCCAAACAAACAGCAGAAAAAGCGGCAAAAACAAAAGTCCCATCAAAAAAGGCATCCAGAATTCGGACACGGCCGGGACAATTTTGTGAATTTCAATATAAGTCGTTTTGAGGATGCCGGAAGCAACCACAACGCTGATATTCAATCCCATCGCCAGCATTTCAGTAAATTTACGGCCTTCCAAAAAACTGAAAATAACGCCCCATACCATACCGAGCGGCAGTCCATTGAAAAACAGGAAGATGAAATTATAAGGGTATGGTACCAGGCCGAAAAAAAGCAGCGCAGTTTCGGCGAAAAGGATCAGGGAAATTACGAGAATGACACGTGAACCGGGTTTTAACTCGGAGATGACCTTTATTCCGGTAAATTTTGAAAGCGTATATCCTGCAACCTGGGAAATGATCAGAATGGCTTTGAAGCTTACGTTCCAGAGTTCCAGTCCCTGATAAAGTCCGGCATTAAAGGGTTTCCTGAACGCATACATGCAAAAATATGCCCCAAATGAGGCTACCAGCGCCCAAATAATGAAAAAGGTATTCGAGCGCACAAGTGATTCCCTCAGTCGCAGCATATTTGTATTCGTTTTTTTTCAGATGAATGTGGATGCTTTTTCGAGCGCGTTATCCAGAATCCGCAATGCTTCGCTGAGCTGATCGCGGGTAATAATCAGTGGCGGGGAAAGTTGCAGAACGTTACCCTGTGAAACTTTGAAGCTCAAACCGTTTTTCAGGCATTCATACATTACTACTTCCGCCTGCCGCACCGCCTTTTCCCGCGTTTCCCGGTCGGTTACAAACTCGATACCCCAAAGCAATCCAACCCCGCGAACGTCGCCGATGAGCGGGAATTTTTGTTGCAGTCTTTCTAATTCTCTCCGCATGAATGCCTCATCTTCCTGCACTTTTACCAGGATGTGGTTTTGCTCCATAAAGTCGAGCATTGCCAGTGCGGCAACGCTGCCGAGCGGACTTTTTTCGTGGGTAAAATGACCCAATGAGACATTCTGAGCTACATTATAAGAATCCCGCGCTACAATCGCAGCCATAGGCATAATGCCGCCACCCAGCCCTTTTCCCAGGCAAATAATATCAGGCTCAATGTTATAATGCTCGAACGCGAACATCTTGCCGGTGCGACCAAACGCAATCGGGATTTCATCGAGGATGAGCAGCACGTGATGTTTTGAACAAATTTCCCTTACCCGCCGCCAGTAAGCCTGCGAAGGGATCTGCACGTCGGTATTACGGATGGTTTCTATGAGAAATGCACCGATATCTCCTTCTTTTTCAATGACATATTCCAGGTAATCGGCATAGGGTAAATCGCCGGTGGAGCCATTCGAAAATGGGCCACGGTACGTCATTGGCGGCGGAATCCGTTCCACTCCGGGCATCAATGGGCCCATATCTTTTCGGAAATCCAGCTCACCTCCCGCGGAAATGGCATCCAGCGATGCGCCATGAAACGAGTCCCAAAGTGAAACCACTTTATGCTTTCCGGTAACGATCCGGGCCAATTTCAATGCCATACTAATGGCGGAAGTACCGCCGGGCGCAAACAGAACGCGGTTCAAATCCCCCGGCAGCAAACTGCCTAACTTTTTGGCAAGCTCAATGGCCGGAACGTTGGCAAATCTTCTCGGAGAAAATGGCAGGATATCCAGCTGTTCTTTCAGCTTTTGTATAATGTACGGATTGCGGTAACCGAGCTGATGCACGTTGTTACCGTGAAAATCCATATATGTTTTACCCTGAATATCAGTCAAATAAATCCCCTCGCAAGAAGCTAATACATCCAGACAAGGTGTGGACAACGACTGGTGCAGAAAATGCGCCTCGTCTTCATGCAAGTACGAAATCGTGTCCGGATCATCGATCACCGCGTACCACTCCCGGCGGGCCGCTGACAAATTAATATCTCCTTCTGTTCGGTGATGCGTCCCGGTCATTTTACGAATAGTTTATCGGCCGGGATCAGTTGCTTCGCGACACCCGGACCTTTGTAAAATGCGTCAAGCCAGAAGCCTCCGCCATTATTATAATATTCCACGCGGATCGGATGCTTTCCGGCAGTCAGTTCGATTGTTCCTGTTTCCTCTTTTACACCGTGGTTTCCATCGTTGTCCACCACTTCTTTTCCATCAACAAACAGTTTGCTTCCGTCATCGGATTGGGTAGTGAAAAGATATTTTCCGGGTTGGTCGATTCGAATAAAACCTTCAAAGTTCACCGCAAAACTCTCATTGCCTTTTTCCAGAAGCTCGTTAATCTCATCGCGTTTCATCCCGAATTCCGGGCTTGTCCAGGAAGATCCTTTTTTCATTTTGGTAAAATCAGGCAGCTTTTTCAGGTCGTTACCCTGGTAAAAAGTGGCCGACAATCCATTGCCCAAACCCGATTTTACCACCCGAAAATAAGCCGTCGAAAGTACACTCGCATTGCCTTTTTCATCAAATGCCCTGGCTTTTACAACCGTCGTTTGATTTACGATAAATGGCTTTTCGTACTTCGGAGATTTTGCATCTGGATCGCTACCGTCCGTTGTATACCTTAATGTCCCGTTTTCGATTTTACTTTCCATCTTCACCGCCGGCGTTTCATCGATATACAGCCCGCCAGCTTGTTGGTAGAGCTTTCGCTCGGGAAATATAACCGGCGCGTCGACTGACTTTTCTCCCAACCAAAGGTTTTCAGGCTCATTAAACCCTTCAAATGCAGACTTTACCGGGCGCCCGATCCAGGCATAAGGCTGCTGAATTCCAGTCACAAATGCGATCGTCGATGCGAGATCATAGGTATAAACCTGTTGTTCGATTTTATAACCTTTTTTGACACCCTTTCCATAGAAAACACCGGCTATTTCCGCTTCCTGGGGCGTTGCGCCACCATGCCCGTAACCAATTCCTCCGTGGTCCGCCCACAAAATGACCAGCGTTTTGTCCATTATGCCCGCATCTTTTATGCCTGCCAGGATTTTTCCGATCAGTGAATCTGCCTTGGCAACGGACTTGTAATATTCATCAGAACCATGTCCTCCGTGGTGACCGCCGTGATCGACGTGATCAAAATGCACAAATCCTAATGCAGGTTTTTTTGTTTTAATATAGTTGATAAAATCAGCGGCAGTAGAATCCTCGGTAGAAAAACGCTTATCATAATTCACCGCGCTTTTTTGAAATAACCTCCCAAAACCGTCCCAATGATAAACCACGCCAATTTCTGCATCGGGCTTTGCCTGGTGAAGCACACTGAAAATAGTTGGGAAGCGGCCGTCAGCCTCATTCACAATGGGTGGCAGCGAATGATCGTCCATTTCCCAGTCGTTATTGATGATCCCATGCTGCTCGGGCCCAGCCCCCATGATCATCGACGCCCAGTTCTGGCTGCTAGCAGAAGTAAGTACCGTCCTCACATTCCATTTCACGCTCCCATTTGTGATCATATCATCGATCACCGGCGTTTCTGCTTTCCTGATCCCATCCGGACTCAGGCCATCCACACCGATCACGATTACATGTTCGATGCCATCAGGCTTGTCTTCCGATTTCTCTTTACATCCTATCAGAAACAAAAATGCGGCAGAGAAAAGAATAGTAGGTTTAAGGAACATAAAAATTAAAAGTCAGGGTTAGGAATAGGCTGGATCTTTTAGAATAGGATTGTAGGTTCCGGCTACTACCTCGTCGCAGAGGCCGAAAGAAAGAGTCATTCCATTGCCGCCGAGACCGTTGATGATGGTCACGCCGCTTTCCGGTTTTAGTACAATTTCGGTTGCTCCATTCGTCATTTTGGGATAGATGCCGTGCCAGGTTTGGAATACTTTCGGAGATTTGAACCGGGCAAATGTGGCCAGGTAATCCAGGATCATGGTATTTATAAATTCACGGTCGAACGGATCGAACGTCAATGCATATTCGTGAGAATCACCAACTGTGATCTCCCCCAGCCCATTTTGGGACGCCATTACGTGAATCCCCCATTTAAGGTACTCACTATATTCGCGCTCGTACCGGGCTTTCAAACCAGGCAATGAAGCCGCCGCTTTAAATCCGTGATAATGGATCAAGGAAAGTCCACCGCACAGTGCCGGGCCAATTTTCCAGTTATCCGGCTGGGCTTCCAGGCGGAGCATTTGTAATTTACATTTGGTTAATGGCGCTGCGCTGAATTGCTCCGGGTAAAGTGTTTCAAAATCCTGACCGCTGCAAACATAGATTTCATCCGCCGACCAGCTTTTTGAACCGGAACTGACATTTGGATAAGCTATTTGCGAAATGGCTGTATTCCAGATAAATGCCACTCCCAAAACCGTTTCCAGATATCCCGGAATCGCGGCTATCGCTTCGCGCGGGTCCACGATCATTTCATCGGCGGAATAAAGCGAGCCGAGTAACCCGCTGCCATTCACTGCGGGTGATTTTTCCAGTGTCTCAATTGCATTCAGTATCCTGACCGGACGATGTGCACTTACTCCGGCGAATTGCTGCATCACCTCAAACTCATCATTCTGATACGCCATATGCAGGCTGCCACCTTCGTAAGACCAGCATTTTGCGCCCGCCAGTACTTCTTTCCAAATGCTTTTGGCATGCAAAGCACGTTCATAAAGCTTCCCTTCCGGCTGCCCGATCGGCCATATCATCCCGAAATTCCGGATGGATGCGCCGATCGCTTTGGAAGATCTTTCGATAACGGTTACCTGATATCCGCGGGTTGCCAAGGCTCGCGCCGTCGCCAATCCTACGATTCCTGCTCCGATAACAACAGCAGATTTAGCCATTCCGATAAAATTAATTTTTGCAGACTAAGCCTTTGCCGCAAAGGCGTGATTTGAAGAAATGATACCCACTACATCCGCGATATCATCAATAATGTGTGTAGGCTTAAAAGGTACTAATTCCTCGCGGGTAAATGCGCCGGTTGTCACCGCGATCACGTATTTGCAGCCCGCATTAATTCCTTCATTTATATCTACCTCCGTATCACCTACCTTGGCAATATTTTGCGCAGATCCGACACCCAGTTCCTGCATGATTTTATGGATCATATCCGGGTAAGGTCTGCCATACGGAACCTCATCGCTCGCAACCAGCAGGTCAATTTTGCTTTCCCAGCCCAGACGGGCGATGATGACATCTGCAATGTCCCGGGAGAAGCCTGTATTCAATGCTATTTTGATACCCTCGGCACGAAGCATGTCAAACGTTTCTTCCACATGGGGAAGCGGGCCGATTTCCCGGGTGGTTTTGTAAAAATCAATCATTCCATTTACAAAACGGGTATGTATCCTGCCGACTAAGTCCTTCGTGATTTTAGTCTTGTCCGATTCGCGGACTTCCAGCATCATTCGAATGGCAAGTGGCTTTTCATAACCCATTAATGGATTAATGTCGGCAATGGCAATCTCATACCCTTCTGACTTCATCGCTTCCTGAAAAGCAATTCCAACAAAATTCTTGTCTTTGACAGTCGTTCCCGCCATATCAAAAACAACCAGTTCTATCGACATCTCTAACATGTAATTGGTGAACTTATACTGAACAACTAAAATACCATAAACGGTATATAGCAAAAATAGAGATCGTTCACCGAAAGTGCATTACTAAAATGTTAATTAATATTTAACTTTTAGTTGTTATGCATGGAGGGTCGGATTACACAGAATGTTACTGGGGCTCATTGAAAAAGTAGATTACAAGCAGTAAAACTTCATCTCCATCTATGCATTTTGGATTGTGAAGCTCATTGGCGTCAAAGAACATAGAATCGCCCTGATGGAGTACATACTTATTTTTTCCGACCGTATATTCCACCGATCCCTGCAACACATACTTAAATTCGAATGCATTGGTGCGGACCATCGGGCGCCGGGCGTCTTTTTCCAGGCGAAGCAGTACCACATCAATGTGATTATCCTTAAACTGTTTGCTGAAAATCCGGTGGTAGTAAAAGCCTTTGGCGTTTTCTTTGGTAAAAGGCTGATAATCGTCTTTTCTTCGGATCAGTACGTTTTCACCGGGGGCCGTGGAAATAATGTCTTTGAAAAACACATTGAGATCAATATCCAGCGCCTTTATCAGGCCCAGCATCACAGGCAAAGAAGGAATAGTCCGGCTGTTTTCAATCTGCGAAACCAAACTTTTGGTTACTCCCGCCTCGTCAGCAATTTCCTGAAGTGTAACACCTTTGCTTTTCCTGGCCTCCTTAAGTTTGTTACTGATCTGGAAAAGAATATCCTCTTGCATGCGAACTAACTTTTATGAAGTACTAAACTACTTAACAAAGCGATTAAGTGATTTTTCGTTCGAAATATGGTTTAAAGATTGCTACAAACAAACCGTTAAATAAATTGTCAGTACCGTTTGAAGATTAAATTGCATTACGCTAATTTACATTCTAGTTTTAATCCGCAATTGATTTTTACCCTACCTCATCCTACTTAATACTTTTGGAAAAAGCCAGATTGGTATACGTCCTACATGACATTCAGGTCGGGGGAGTAGAAGTTGCCTTAATATCAGCCATTCCGACATTATATCGGAACTTTGATTTGAATGTGATCGTACTTGGAAAGATTGACAACAGAATGGTAGCAAATCTTTCTGATGAGCAAAAATCCTGCTTTAAAACCTTTAATTATCCCCTGATCACCTACCCGGCTACCCTCCCGGGCATTGCATATTACATTGTTCGGTTACGCCCCAAGATCCTGGTTTCGTCACTTTGGAGAGCCTCGCTGCTTGGCGTGATGGTTAAGAAATCACTTCCGGGATTAACCTTTATTTCCTTTGTTCACAGCACTACGTTTTTTCACAAACTCGACAAGCTCTTTACAAAAGCAGCATTAAGGAATGCAGATCACGTTTTTACGGACTCGACTGCAACCTCACAGTTTGTTCAGAAAGAATTACACGGCTCGACTGACGTAACGGTCATTTCATTTTTTATCCAAAAATCCCCCGACGAAAAAGTAAATGCACCCCATACCGGCGACGTCCGATTCATGTTCCTGGGACGTATGAACAAAGTCAAGAACCTGACCCTGACCGTGGACACCATCATGAAACTGCGCTCGCGGGGATTGAATGTATCGCTGGACCTTTATGGGCCCGATGATGGAATGCTCAAAAACCTTCAACAATATATTGAGCAAAATCAGTTGGGACCGATCATCAAATACAAAGGCGAGGTGAATGCAGATCAAAAAGCGGCCGCATTTAATGAACATCATTTCCTGATTCAGCTTAGCTCGCATGAAGGAATGGCCATGAGCGTGGCGGAAGCCATGCAGCGCGGGCTTGTATGCTTTACAACTCCCGTCGGTGAGATCAAAAATTATGCGGATGATATGCGCACAGCGGTTTTCGCTAACATTTGGGAAGACGCTGAATGGGAGAAATCAATAGATAAAATCGCCGATGTTGTGGCTGACCCAGCTAAATATGAACAAATCTCAACGAACTGTTTTCGACAGTTCCAAAACGTAGAAACTTATTCCACTTCTTTATCCAACGCCATCTCTACACACGTTTGAATTCATGAAAATAGTACATGTTATCACCCTGGCTGAACTCGGCGGAGCACAATCAGTGGTATTGAACCTTGCAAGTGAAAGTATTCTTCACGGAGATGAAGTGATGGTCGCCTCATCTGTCCCTGGTGAACTTTGGAACACATTGCCCAAGGCGGTACACCAGTATAAAATCCAGGTGTTACAACGCAAAATCAGCTGGTCGGACGACATCGCCGTGATCCGTGAGTTACGAAGAATAAATACCCATTTTAAGCCGGATATCGTTCATCTTCACTCATCGAAAATTGGTATCCTGGGCCGCCTGGCATTTCCTTCCTCCAAGATCATCTACACCATTCACGGTTTTGATTCGATCCGGATCGCATTTCCCAAGTTTCTGCCGCTTGAACGAGTTTTGCAAAACCGGTCGAGGTATACGGTGGGAGTAAGTATGTATGACCTCGCTAACCTCGCAAAAGAAGGTATCAACCGGAACATCAATTGCATTTACAACGGCATAATCGATCGTTACGAATCGGACCAGTTGACTGAGCGCAAAGGAATGACGGAACTGGAGGATAAGATCCTTTCGAAAAGCGGTTTCAGGGTAATGTGCATTGCGCGGATCTCACCTCAGAAAAAGTTTGACCTTTTTTGCGAAATCGCTGCAAAAATGGAAAATGAGGACATTCAGTTTTTCTGGATCGGGAATAAACAAGAGGTTACTAATCTGCCGGCGAATGTACACTGCCTCGGACAGGTGGAAGATGCCCACCAGCTTTTGAAATATGCCGATCTGTTTATCCTGCCTACGAATTATGAAGGAATGCCGATTTCCATTATTGAAGCATTGTGCTACTCCGTTCCGGTAATCGCCTCCAATGTCGGGGGAATTCCGGAAATGCTGGATGGAAATAACGGATTAGCTGTCGAAAATAACGTCGAGGCTTTTAGTTCAGCAATTTTGAGGTACAGTCGTGATCGTTATTACCTGGAAATGGCTCGAGAAGCAGCAAGGAAATCGTACGAAAATCATTTCACGGTTCAGAAAATGTATGCCGCCTACCTGAAATTATACCAATCCATATCCAAGATAACAAGCCACCCGAGTGCCTATGTAATGTAACTTTACATTAGCGACCCACGTCGATCCCCGCGAAATCCTCAATGAAGTTTGCGGGCATTTACAACTGGAAAGTCAGTAAGAAAACGATAAAGTGCCTGGCTACGGCTTTCTCTGGCATTCAGGAAAGCGGCAGCATAAGATATAAAAGAGGGTTAAAAGCGTTCTGTCAAACGCTTTTAACCCTCTTTTATGTTCAGGCCACTACTTCGCAGCCGTCAAACTCTTGATTAAATCTGTTTCCTCCTTTTTATAAGGTGTTCCGTCTTTTCTGAAAATGTCGTGGAACCACAGATCAGGTTCTTTTGTGTAAGTTTTTTTCCAGCTGTCCCAGGGATAAATCGTTTGTGATTTACCATTCACCAGGCCCCAGTTGATCGCACCGACATGATACTTTTTAGCGATTGGAAGTGAGCCTTTAAAGAAGCTTCCATTACCTCTCGACATGTATTCCGTACAAATGAGTGGCCTGCCATATTGCTGCAGTTGCTTAATGCGCTTTTCAAAATCAGCTGCATCTTCATAATTATGGAAACTAACGACGTCCGATTCGTCGATCATCACTTTTTCGATCGGTTTCAAAGTTTCGTGAGAAGTCCAGTCGCCATTCCACACGCCGGCTGTAAGTGGCTGTGCTGGGTTCACTGAACGTGCCCAACCAAATGCTTTTGTCAACAATGGCAAAACATAATCCACTTTATTCGGCAATTCCACTTTTCCGTATGAACTGGTATTCGGATTATCCGGCTCGTTCCAGATATCCCATGCCAAAACGCGGCTGTCATTTGCGAATGCAGCAACGGTACCTTTCACATATCTCTCGAGGCGCGGATATTGTGTACTGTCTTTCAAAGCTTCCAGCCCCGGGCTTTGCACCCAACCCGAGTTATGAACTCCCGGCTTTGGCGCACGCTGCGTTCCCAGTTTTGGAAATGGGTCCCAGCAAGAATCAAAAAGTACAAATAACGGTTTGATTTTATGTTTTTCCGCAATGTTCAGAAACGTATCCAATCTTTTTACAAAACCAGCAGAATCCTCTTGAAACAGCAGATCGTGCAAATATACACGCATGGTATTCATGCCGATATTCTCAGCCCAACCCAGTTCACGGTTAATGGTAGCGGTATCGAAAGAAGCCTCCTGAAACATCTCGAGCTGATTGATGGCCGTACTCGGGAGGAAATCGGCACCAACCAGCCAACCTTGTTTGGCATACCATTCATTGGCCTGCTCCTTCGACCAGATCGAGCGACTGGCGGTGGATTCTACCGGAGTTTCCTCTTTTTTCTCCTCGGCTTTTTGGGAGCAATTTTGAAGTGCGAGGCATATCGCTAATGCCCAGGCGATCTTAAAAAATTTCATTGAACTTGAGTTTTATTTAAAAAGAGGCGCATTGATCGTATCTATACTTGTTTTTCTCATAGTTTACCTAACTCGTGGATCAATGCATCCGTTTGTTCGATGGAAGTCGCGGGGAAGTTTGCGATCCGCAATTGAGAGTCTTTGAACTTGCCGTAGCCGCTGCCTATCACCATTCCTTTTGATTTGATATTTTTAATAATATCTGCGGATGGAGTTTCGGTATTCACGACGACCACAGTTTGGGAACGGTTTGCTTTTTCTTTTACAAAAGAGGTAAATCCGCCCGTTTTTTCAACAAACTTGTAAAGCGCCTCCGCCTTTTGTTCCGTTTCTTTCCGGATGGTTTTAACGCCGATACGATTGAAATCCTCAGCAATTTTTCCCAGCAGGTAAATCAACATTACATTCGGAGTTGCGGGAGTTTCATTGTTCAGCGCATTCTTCCATAGGGTCGGCAAATCGTTGTGTGCGCCAATGGAATATTGTTTTTTAATGGACTCCGCTTTTTTCAGGCACTTTTCACTCACAATCCACACGCCCAGACCTGCCGGCAACCCGAACGCCTTTTGTACCGAAAAGAATGCGGTATCGATCAGATTATAATCAAAATCGGGATAAGGTGCCGACGAAACCATATCGACAGCGATCAGCTTGTCAGGATTTTTTTGTTTCAGTTTATGTATCTCTGCAACCGGCATTTGCACCCCGGAGCTGGTTTCATTGTGCGTTACACAAATCAGCTCTGCATATTCGGGAACCTGTATTTCGTTTGCAGCAAAGCCTTCACCCATCGGTTTTTCCAGGTGATGCGCGTACTTATTTAATGCACTGGAATAATCACAAAACTTCGTTGAAAACGAGCCATTTACCAGGTGAAAGCTTTCCAGCTCCACACAACTGAACAAAATACGCTCCCAAATCTCCGACGCCGAACCCAGAAACAATATCGCATGCGAGTCAGGCACATTCAGGAGAATGCGCAATTGATCAACCGTGAATTTATGCAAGTCCCGGTACTGCTGGCTACGATGCGAAATGGAACCGAGCTGACCTTCGACAAACGTTTTCAAATGACTTTCAAACGTAGGATAAAGCTGGGCAGGCCCGGGTGTGAAATAGGTTAATGGCATTGTTACCAATTGTGAATGAGTGAATCCGCCGTGAAACGGAGTGAATGACCGAATGAGTGATTAATAAAGCATCCGGAACCGGATTGTACCTTCCAGCTCTCTTACTTCCTGGATGAACTCTTCGGTATAGCCTTTTTCAATATCTACAATTACATAACCGATGTGCTCATTGGTTTTGAGATATTGGCCGGTGATATTGATGTTATTTTTACCAAAAATATTGTTCAGCTTCGCCAAAACGCCAGGTACATTGGCGTGGATGTGTAACAACCGGTGAGAATCCTTCAACTTTGGCAATTGTACTTCCGGGAAATTCACACTACCATATGAACTTCCATTGTTCATGAATTCCAGTAATTTGGAAGGAACAAAATGGCCTATATTTTCCTGCGCCTCCTCCGTACTTCCACCAATATGCGGAGTAAGGATCACGTTGGGCAAACCGAGCAATTCACTCTGGAACAGCTCGTCGTTCGTTTTGGGTTCTTTTGGGAAAACGTCCACTCCCGCGCCGGCCACTTTTCCACTTTTTACAGCTTCCGCCAATGCGTGAATATCTACCACATGTCCGCGTGACAAATTCAGGAATATCACACCGTCTTTCATTAACGAAAACTCCCGGGCACCGATCAGATTCGTATTTTCTTTGCGACCATCCACGTGCATACTCACCACGTCGCTGATACCCAGCAATTCTTCCAGACTATTTACCTTTCTGGCGTTCCCGATAGATAGTTTTTCAACTTCATCGTAAAAATAAACTTCCATGCCAAGTGCCTCAGCAACAACGGAAAGCTGCGTTCCAATGCTGCCGTAGCCAACCATACCCAACTTTTTACCGCGGATTTCAAAGCTGCCGTTCGCCGATTTGTCCCAAATGCCCTGGTGCAGCTGATTACTTTTACCGACAATGTTCCGGATCAACAGAATCATTTCGCCCACAGCAAGTTCCACCACGGAACGGGTATTACTATATGGCGCATTAAAAACAGCGATCCCGCGTTTCGCAGCTTCATCCAGGTCTATCTGGTTGGTACCGATACAAAAAGCACCGATCGCCATTAAACGGTTCGCATGATCCAGAACGCGTTTTGTTATATTCGTTTTTGAACGGATCCCGATAATCGAAACGTCTTTGATACGCTCGCAAAGCTCATCTTCATCCAATGCGCCTTTAACAAACTCTACATTAAAACCTTCCATTTCGAAAGCCTTCAATGCAGCCGGGTGCACATTTTCCAACAGTAAAACCTTGATGCGGCTTTTTGGATAAGACTGGCTTCTGCTCAGTTTGTTATCATATAAAAAGTCATCGAAAGAAGTCGCAATATGATCCGCAACGGCCATAACCCGCGGTCTTTCAATGTTTTCAGTAAATGCGTAAAAGCGGTTGGCCAGCCCGGAAGCCTTCAATTCATAATCCGTATACCCATCGCCGATTGCAAAAACATCACCGCTCAGATTGAGCGTAGTCAGGATTTTTATCTTGCCGCCATCGGTAGAAAGTGCATTATCCTCATCGATACCCGTGATATTTCCTTCTTCATCAAAGATAAACTCATTCGCAAAAACATGGTCCTCACGAATGCCCAGCTCCGTAGCTACGGGAACGATAAATTCCTTAAATCCACTGGAAACAATGTAAATCTGATCCGAATTCTCAGTCAGGAACTGGACATTCCGCTGAAACGAATCCGAAATTTTAGTCTTCAAAAACGAAACGAGTGATTCAATATGCGAACGATTTGCTTTCAGCAATGCGATACGCTGGCGCAACCCGTCAGCAAACGACATTTCGCCGTTCATGCCTTTATTCGTCAGGTCCGAGATTTTCTGAACGATAAGATCTTGTTCCGGATGACCTTTCAGCGCGATGGCTGCAAGTTCGTCAAGTCCTTCTACCTTAGTAAAAGTACTGTCAAAATCAATAATAATGTACGGTGCTGGATTGAGAGTCAATGTAGACATGAAGCGGGAAATAACTGAATAATGGTCTGGCTATTGGGCCACAAAATTACAAAATCTGTTTAGATATGATGGTAACAAAATAATCCCCGGATTCATTTATTGTCGGCCAGAATTCTCAGGTATCAGGAAAAATAGCTGGAATGATCTTAATTTAATCATGAATGATCCTTTTCGCGGGCATCGTTTTGAATAAATTCCAATGCTTTCTTTTCGGACCAATAGAATTCATCTTTGAGATTAGCGGGCCTGAAACCGCAGTGTCCGCCATCCCGGGTCACGAAAAAGTGGAGATTCCCATTTGATTCGATTTCTTTTACCGGCAGGCTTTCAAATGGGACGATAGGATCATTTTTTGCGGTAATGATGGCAGTCGGGATTGTGATATTTTCAACAAAAAACATGGAGCTGCATTTTTCATAATAGTCATCCGCACTTTTAAACCCGTGCAATGGAGCCGTGTAGAAATGGTCGAAATCATAAAGTGTCTTGACTTCTCCATTCAACATCAGCTTGATGTCCGCCGGAAATTTTCCTGCTTTTAGCCTCACTTTCGGATGTAAAGATTTCAAAAACCGGTGCATGTAAATGCTATTTTCGGCTTTGATAATCGAAAGACTGCACGCTTTAAGATCCATCGGCACACTGAACACGACTGCCTTTTCAATCGCGACATTTATCTCACTCCCTTTTTCTCCGAGATATTTCAATGTCAGATTCCCTCCCAGACTGAACCCGATTAAATGGATTTTAGTATATCCTTTTTTGAGGGCATGGTCGATAACCATCTGCAGATCCTCGGTCGCCCCACTGTGATAGAACCGCGCGGTCTGGTTCATTTCCCCGCCGCAGCTCCGGAAGTTCCAGGCGAGGCAATCAAATCCATGCTGGTTCATGAGCTTCACCATCCCTAGAATATACTGCCTGGAACTGTCACCTTCGAGCCCGTGTGAGAGAATGATGAGCGAGTTTGCCGGCTCTTTTTTGACATACGACCAGTCCAGGATCAGGAAGTCATCATCCGGTGTTACAATTTTTTCACGAAAATATTTTATTCCGTAGACCTTCCGAAAAAGGGCCGGATAGATGCTTTGAAAATGGCCATTTGGCAACCATTTAGGGGAAATAAGCACTTCAGTGTGGATAATGGGCACGCCGGTTTTGTGTTAAATTATCAAGAATTATTCTAACAAGCTCGAATTTTAATCTTGTTTTTATTTTTTTTCTATATACATTTGATTTTTAAAAATATAAGATCAATTATAATGGCAGAAGGTACAGTTAAGTTTTTCAATGACTCCAAAGGATTTGGATTCATCCAACCAGCATCTGGTGAAAAAGACATTTTTGTTCACGTTTCAGGTCTTCAAGACGACATCCGTGAAAATGACAAGGTGACTTACGACGTAGAAAATGGAAGAAAAGGTCTAAACGCAGTTAACGTTCGCGTTATCTAAGTTTGGTCATACTAAGACATTTTGAAAGCATGCATCACTGCATGCTTTTTTTGTTGCCCATTACTTCGCTTTCTGCATTTCCTCGTAAGCCTTGTGGATTTCCACATTCTCCGGCTCAGCAAGCATCAGCCCTTTTCTCTCATTCAGGTCTGACATCCAGCGATATAGCCACGAAAACCCTGCATTGCCATGATAATATTCTCTTGACTGATACGCCGGATCTTGCATAGCATCTGCCAAACTGATCATCTGGTAACCCTGCTCTTTCAGTTTCTGGACAAGTACCGGCAGAAAATCGGTGTTGAGCCGATTGTCGTGGCACAGGTAAATCTGTTTCACCGGCCTTTGAAAATTTACCACGGAAACACTGTCAAAATGGGCAAAACGGTCTAAACTCAGTTTTACGTATTGATTACCGATTTCCATTGCACGTTTCTTGTCACCGCTTTTCAGTGCCTTTTCATACAACTGTGTAAAAAGCCAATCCTCACTCTCTACTGTGAACGGTGTGTTTTTATAGTTTTTGGAAACCAGAAACTCCTGCATTTTTAAATGCGCCACGCTGTCCTTTCCCATTGCATTGAACGGAAACCGAAAATAGTCCAGCTTCTTACCTGAACCTTTAAGGATTTCTTTCGTTAGCGTCTCTCCTTTTAAAACGTCCCCGCTGAATGCTTCAAAACCGATTTCACCGTAATTCGGATGAGAGTAACTATGATTGCCTGGCGTGACAAAATCTTTTGAAAGCCAGGTTTTCAACAAGTTTTTGTTTTTATCAAAAGGCTTCGTCTGCCGAAGATTATGTTCGTTTACGAAGATCGCTACCGGGATTTTTAAAGAATCAAGTTTGCTGAGCAATTTCGATGAATAACCGTCTTCCTGAAAAAGACGCACATTCGGGACGTCATCAATCGTAATGGAAACGCTTCGTTTCTGCGCAAATGCTGCGAATGAGCACAGAAACGAAGCGAGTACAAGAATGCTTTTCTTCATGGATCTGGTTAGCTTGGCAAACGGTCTCTTCCCTGGCGCTCGAACATCCATTGCGGGTATTCGGTTTTCAGTGCGCTGATCTCATCCAGTTTGGCAAGATCTGCTTCCGTGAGTTTTACAGAAGTTGCTGCAATATTGTCTTTCAGCTGATCGGGCTTTTTTGCGCCGATTATGACACTCGTAACCGCTTTTTGATGCAGTAACCACGCTAATGCAATTTGCGCCACGGACACTCCGTGAGCCGCGGCGATCGGCTGGATCTCATCGATTATATCGTATGCTTTTTCTTTATCAATCGGCGGAAAATCGAAACTATCGCGACGATTATCACCACTTGTCTGATTGTTGCGGGTATATTTTCCTGAAAGAAATCCACCGGCCAGCGGACTCCACGGCATTAATGCCAGATTCTGGTCTTTCATCATCGGGATCAGCTCCCTTTCCAGATCACGACCGGCGATGGTGTAATAATGCTGACAAGCCACAAATTTAGTCCAGCCATTTTTCTCGGCGATGCCGTTTGCCTTCATAATCTGCCAGGCTGCATGATTGCTCACGCCCAGGTAACGCACTTTTCCGGAACGTACAATGTCTTCCAGACCGCGCATGGTTTCTTCGAGCGACGTCTCCACATCCACACCATGGATGTAAAATAAATCGATATGATCGGTGCCAAGCCGCGACAGACTTTCTTCCACGGAATCCATGATATGCAGTCTCGACAATCCGATCCGATTTGCTCCCGGATCCATTCTGCCTCTCGCTTTTGTCGCGATTACTACTTCATTTCTTCTGATTCCCAGATCTTTAAAAGCTTGTCCGAGAATTGTTTCCGATTTTCCGTACGAATAAACATTCGCTGTATCGAAGAAATTAATGCCACTATCAAATGCAGTTTTAACCAGCGCATTTCCCTCGTCCTGCTGCAAAGTGCCAATCGCTTCCCAATATCCTTCACCACCGAAGGTCATTGTGCCGAAGCATAATTCGGAAACCAGCACACCTGTGTTGCTGAGAAAGTTGTACTTCATATTCTTAAGAGTTTAGTACAAAAAAGAGAATTCAATGCTAGTCGAACAGGTCCTCCGAACGTTCCAGCATGAGGATGGAGGCCTGCGGAACAATCACGTATTTCTGTCCGTCGTATTCCAAATCGATCGCATTACGCTGCAGATAAATGGCGAGATCACCTTCCTTGGATTGTAAAGGCATGTATTTCACCTTTTCTTCGGTTTCTTTCCATGGCTCATCTTCGGCCGCTACGGGAATCGGATAACCGGGGCCTACCTTGATCACATAACCACTTTGCACCTGTTCTTTTTCTGTCACAGTGGGCGGCAGGTACAGGCCGCTATTTGTTCGGTCACTCGGGCTTTTCGGGCGGATCAATACCCGGTCGCCAACTACTATTAAACTTTTTAACCGGTTGTCAGGAGTCACTTCGTACATTATTATATAAACTTTAAGCTAATCGGACGAGACACGATTGGTCCCGTGAATTTTGGTAACAAATAAATGAAGGCAAATGTTGCCCGGTTTTCCTGTTAAAATTGAAAGTAGATGAACTGATTTTCTGTCATAACTCCCAGGAAATAGGTCAAAAACGAAATGACTGGAAAGAGAACAAAAAACAGTACCGTATTTCGCGTTGGAATCTTTTCGTAGTAATGCTCTTTGATCAACAAGAAAACGATCAGAAAAACGCAGAAACACATTTCTGTCAAATTGAATGGGGATAAAATCGGATCTGAAAAAGACAAATTTGCTATACTTTTCAAGATGACCACCGAGCGACCGAGCGGATTCCGGAAAAATACCCATGCCAGCGTCACCAGCATAAAGGTCAGAAATATATTAAATGCCTTTATAAAAGCATTATCCGGAATGGTGATATTCGCTTTTTTCAGCCATTTGTCTCTCAGAGATGCGGATACCTGATAAATGCCGTGCAAACCGCCCCAAATCACAAAACTCCAATTCGTCCCGTGCCATAACCCGCTCACCATGAACACAATCATTTGGTTGCGGTATTTCATAAATTCCCCATTCCGGTTGCCACCAAGCGGAATATATAAATAGTCCCTGAACCAGGTCGATAGCGAAATATGCCACCTTCCCCAGAACTCGGGAATGGACCGGGCCTCATAAGGTGACCGGAAATTGTCCATTAACGTAAAACCCATTACCCTGGCCGCACCGATTGCAATATCGGAATAGCCGGAAAAGTCGCAGTAGATCTGAAAGGAATAAAAGATTGTGGCGACCAATAATGTCAATCCATTATGTTCTGTACCCGGATGGTAGGCGTAATCCACCATCATAGAAAGCCTGTCGGCGATCACCATTTTTTTGAAAAACCCGAACGCCATTTGCATTAACCCCTGCTTTACCTGTTCAAAATCGTATTTAAAGTAGGTATGAAACTGGAAAAGCATATTCTGCGGGCGCTCGATCGGACCTGCCACCAGCTGCGGGTAAAACATCACATACAACGCATAAATGCCGAAATGCTTTTCAGCAGCCTGGTTCCCACGGTACACCTCGATCGTGTAACTCATGGCCTGAAACGTGTGGAACGACAATCCGATCGGCAGTATAACCTTACCTGCGCCAGTTGTCATCCATTCGGCAACCGGTCCCGGAATGAGCCGCGTTAGTTGGGGGACAAATGGCCGGATATCCATGCTGGCAAGAATGGCGTTGACCGAATCCCGCCCAAAATCATAGTATTTGAAAAATGCGAGTATGCCGATATTTGAGATCAGACTGATGATCAAAAGCAGCTTTTTCCGCCTTTGGTTTTCCGATTTCTCGATCCAGATCCCGGCGTAGTAATCGATGATGATGGTACCAAACAGGATCAGGATAAAGACCGGTTTGAAAACCATGTAAAAGTAGCAGCTCGCAACAAGTAACAGAATCCAACGCCCGCGCAACGGCAGGCTAAAATAAGCCAGCGTGACAACGATAAAGAAAATAATGAATTGGATTGAGTTGAAAAGCATCAGATCAAATGTACTCGCGATTGACGATTTCCTCTTTAATTATAAAAAGAGGCCGGTTTTTGGATTGAAAAAAGATCCGCAGCACATACTCGCCGATGATCCCGAGGGCCAGCAACTGCACGCCGCTAAACAGGATAATGACAAAAAGCAGGGATGTAAAACCTTCGATTACGTGGGTAAAAAACATTTTCTTGACTACTACTGTCAGAAAATAAATGAGGGATATCATAATTGCGACAATCCCCATCCGGCTCATGAACTTGATCGGGAATTCGCTGAAATTGAAAATCCCGTTATATGCCAGCTGAAACAGTTGCTTAAACGAATATTTAGATTCTCCTGCCGCTCTCGCATCTCTCTCATACTCAAACCCTACCTGTTTGAAACCGATCCAGGAACGCATTCCCCGCAGGTACCGGCTTTCTTCCGGCATTTTGTTCAAAACATCCACTACCCGGCGGCTGATCAATGCGAAATCACCACTGTCGAGCGGGATTTCGACGTAGGAAATGGAACGGAGAATGCGGTAAAATAAATGGTAACCTGTGCGTTTTACGAATCCTTCCTTGCGCTTTTTCCTGACCGCATAAACGACATCATTTCCGTCTTTCAGCAATTTGTAAAAATCGGGAAGCAGTTCGGGAGGATCTTGCAAATCACCATCGATCACAAATAATGCCTCCGTGCCTCTTGCGGATGAAATTCCCGCAGTCAATGCCAGCTGGTGGCCGTGATTTCTGGAAAGAAAAACACCGTGATAGCGATCGTCAGTCAACGCTAGTTGCCTGATTTTTAAAGCGGTATCATCCTTACTGCCATCATCTATCAAGACCACTTCAATAGAAAGCGGACTGGAATCCATTAATGCATTAATGCGCTGAACCAGCAGTGGGAAAGATTCTGACTCATTATAAAGCGGCGCAACAATGGAAATCTGCGTGGTTTTCAATATGCTACGGTTTTCGATTGGATCAATAGCGGCAAAAATACACCTTTCGACGTATTATAGAAACTGGAATTATTTAAGGTATTGTGATTTTTCTAAGAATTCCCCCGCTCGCAGTTCCACGTTGTGTGCGGATAACGCCGAGATCGTACGTGCCGGGAAGTAGCGAGGCATGCGGGATAAATGCATCGGCGCCTTTGTCGTACTGACGAAAAATGTTCCTTCCCGAGTATTTATGAGGCTCCATTTTGAAAAAGTAGAGGTGTTTGTCATTTCTCACAAATGCGAACTCTGCATGGTCACGGGAAAATGATTTATCAATTTCCGGATCATTCACATAAAATAAGGAATCTTTCTCATCCACAGTGATTTGAAAGTCGGGATTAAGATTTTGGGTTAAACCGGTTACTGTTTGGGCCAGCGCATTTCCCTTTTCAGGATAAGTATAAACTCCCCGCCGCACCATATCTTTCATTAAACTATCCACATAAGCCGCACTTTTGGAATAAGGTACATGCCCAAGCCCAAATCCATTATGTTCCTGATTGTACCCATTCACCGTGAGGTACTTATGACGTTCCGTGATGGCGGGCAGGTAGTTGAATATCGAGATTCCCCAAATGAAAATACTGACCAGAGTTACAAGCTGAAAACCACGCATTTTAACAATTTCTCTGGATGCTGAGCCGATGAATGTGAGATACGCGACGATCAGAAACAGTGCGGGATACATTTTGTAATTGCTTACGATCATCACAAAAAACCCGAAACGCGGCCTCAGCAGACAGATAATGAGCGCATTGACCAATAAGAAAGTGAGAATACCCAGCAGAAATGTAGAAAATGGTTGCAACGATGGTTTCACAGCCAGTTGTTGCTCTTTCGAAGGCCACCCGAACCCAAGTCCAAACCATGACCAAAGTTGTTTCCATAACCATATTGCGATCCAGATCATCACCGCAAAACCCATTAGAACCGGTAATGCAGAACGTATTACGATGGACTTTTCGGGAAAGAAATCAAACAACCCACCCAAATGTGCGAAGAAACCTAAAACGGATAAATGCGGGTTTTTCAACAGAAAATCAATGCTGGACTCATTTCCCTGGGCGGACAAACCGTAGAGATAAAAACCAATAGAAAATAATGCAGCTACGCACCAGAAAATCAACTCTTTATATCTTGCCCTGAATAATAAAACCACAAATCCGGCCGGCCAGACAAAAAGTCCGCTGCTCATCGCATAAGTTGCGCAAACTGCCGCTGTAATCGCCCATACCAATCGTTTTTCCGACAACAAATACATGGAAATGCAGACAAAAAAGATGGCAGGCTGATGTTGTAATCCGGTTATCGCCCAGAGAAAAACCAGATGAAACTGCATTTGAAATAACAAAAACGGCACCGGCAGAAAGTAGTACCAGGGCAAGCCACTCCGCCGGAATGAACGCCAGAAAAGGTATAGCACCCCCAATGTAAAGCAGGCGCCGATCATGTGAAGGAAGGTAAAGTTCAGATGTCCGGTTAGCCAGTAATATCCAAGTGTGATCAGTTTGCCGACAACCATCCGGTGCTCATTATTCGGCTGAAAAAGCAAATTGAGCCGGTCGGAAAAATCGGTATCCGTGATCCATTTATGCAGAAAGTCAGGAAATGGGTCGAAATCGTCGTACCAGGGAAGGTTTACGGAATAATATAAAATCACAAATACCCATAATAGAATGGGTACGGCCATCAGGATCGCAGGCAGGAGTTTACTGTTTTTGCTCACCTTCGGGGTTTTTCACTGTGATCACCTTTTTGCCATAATACCCTGCCATACACTTGTTCCACCAGGAGGTACTATCGGTTTTGATATCATCGTCGACAAAAATGGAGAGTGGCTTCGACTGGATCAGAGGTAAGGCTACGATATCATCTTTTGCATTTTCGAGCATGGCATATCGTGCGTACATTTCTTTGTCAAAAGCCGCTGCTTTTCCTTTCAGCAAGTCTCTGTAAAGCATATGTACATTCACGCTCCGGTAAAAAAACAAGGCAATCGAAATGACCAGGATTGCGTAAAGTGCCCCATAACGAACCACCGTGAAGTGAAAATAGTCGATTCTTCTCTTTTTGAAATAATGAAAAACAACCCCGATCAGATAGAACCAGCCGATCAGAAAGAAAAAGTAAACGCAATTGATTACCCTGGGTGCCGGATCAATCCCTACTCCATAATAATTCGGGAAAAGCTGCGCGGCGAGAACGCCTACAAATAGTAATACAGCATACCAGACGGGTATCGAAAAGTAAATGCGCGCACCTTCGGAAACACGCGAAAGAACGACCAGCCAGGCAACGGAAAAGAACAGTAACGGTGTTCTGAAAAGCCAGTCATACGAGAGTTTCGCCAGCATTTTAAATGACGAAATGACTGAGAAAACAATATCGCCCCCCAAAGGATTGGTACCAATCCGGGCGTCGTTACCGGGCGCGGCAAAAAATAGATAACATGAAAGCATCGCCACTACCAGCATGGCGATCATGAAACCGTCCACTTTCCGGTGGTAAAGAATCCGGTAAATCCACCAGGCACCGATGAGTAACACCATCGTCAACAGATTAGGCTCGCTGCATCCGATCGCTGCGAAAACAAGGATGCCCGCCAGGATACCGACAGAAATCTTGGCTTGCTGCGTATCCTGACGGTAATAACGCAAAACCAACACGATCCATAAAAGGGTAAGAATACTGGGAACCGTAAAGGTTACAAAACCCGCCATCCAGTAGAATGCCTCGGCAATACTGGCCATTCTCACCACAAAAAGAAAGAATACGACCCCGGCAAATCCAATGTGCGCAATGCGTGAAAGTGTGGGCGTGAGGTGGCGGAAAAGACTATATAATGAGAAAATGGTACTGGCAATGAGAACGACCGGCAGAACCTTGAACCCGGTGATTGAGTGAAAAAGAAGTGGGTTGGTGTGATTCAGAAAGATACCGAAATAGCGGCCCGTCCAGCCGGTGTAGTACAGTTTCATGGCGCCGAACCAGCCGTATTTAAAGACAGTATCAATGTAACAGTAGTCATCGGCAGGCGAAGGGTGATTGTAGTAGGAAAGCGCCAGCATCGGTATCAGCACCACGAGCATCAACACGATGTTAATGTAATTCCCTACACTCCTGTATTTTCGATAAAATCTATTCATTGACCGTTTTTTCAATAATGTAACGTGGGCGTCCTTTTACCTCCTCATAAATTTTTCCGATGTATTCCCCGATCAGGCCGAGTGCCATCATGTTGGAACCGCTGAAAAAAGTCAGTGGCAGCATGGTCGACGTCCAGCCGGGTACCGTGAAACCCACCAGGTATGAGAAAAGGATATACACCACGATGACCATGGCAATTATGAAATTGAAGACCCCAAAGTAAAGGACCAGCCGCATCGGGAAGGTCGAGAATGAAGTAATTCCATTCCAGGCGAACAGCAACATTTTACTTAATGGGTATTTGGTTTCGCCGGCTTCGCGTTCCAGGCGGTTATAGTAAACTTTGTCGTTTCGAAAGCCGATGAGCGGGACAATGCCGCGTAAAAACAAATTGATCTCTTTGAAATTCCCCAGTTCCTGCAAAACCCGGCGGTCCATTAACCTGAAATCCGCGTGATTGAAGACAACGGGAACACCCATTTTTTGCATTAATATATAAAACCGCTCGGCCGTAAATCGCTTGAACCAGCTATCTGAACTCCGGTCGCCGCGTACACCGTAAACGACCATTGCTCCGTCGCGGTGTTTTTGGATCATCGCCGTAATGGCGTTGATGTCATCCTGCAAGTCGGCATCGATGGTGATGAAACAATCGAATTTCTCCATATGCTGTTCCAAACCGGCCATAATCGCACTTTGGTGCCCGAAATTCCGGGACAATCCTACTCCAATCACATTCGGGTCTTTGCCGCACAGTTCTTCAATAATATTCCAGGTCTTATCACGGCTGCCGTCATTTACAAAGCAGATACGGCTGTCGTCTGCGATCAGGCCTTGTTGTTTAATGGAATTGAAGTAAATGTTTAGTTTAGAATACGTTAGATACAAAATCGCTTCCTCATTGTAACAAGGTATTACTAAAAGTAAACGTGCTGGATTCATATATCCTCTATTGATTGAATCGACAAAAATAGCAGTAATAAGTTAACATGCGCCTTTTGGAATATTCCATTACGGCATTTCACTCAATCTTCAATTCAATTGCCTTCCGATTTTCTCCCTCCAAAAACCGTATTGACAAGTACCGGATATAACAGTACTGCGAGAAGGATCAGCAAGGTACCAAGATAAAACTCGCGCGTCATGCGTTCCTTTTCTCCCAAAAAGAAAAAAGCTAGAGCAATGCCGTAAACTGGTTCGAGATTAATGGTCAGGTTGATTAAATAGGCGGAAAATTGCTTCATCAGCTGGGTCGACATCGTACTGGCGTAAACAGTGCAAATGAATGCGAGAAATAATATCCAGATCCAGTCTTTCGATATGGGAATGAATGGCGCCCCGCCCGTCCAGCCCTGCCATTCGGAGATGACCAGAAACATCAGTGAAAAAACCGTTGCACCTGTCATTTCATAAAAAGTAATGATAAAAGCGTCATTTCGCTGTACCAACCGACTATTCGCCACCGTGAACATCGCCGCCAGCAATGCAGACGATAATGCAAGTCCCAATCCCAGCGCATGATCAAATTCAAACCGAAAAACCACGTACAAGCCGGCAAATGCCAGAATGCCCAAACCTACTTCGAGCGGGCTGATTTTTCTTTTGTTCACCAAAGGTTCGATCAGGCTCGTCCAGAGAGAAGTCGTAGCCATTCCTGCCAGACAAACGGAAGCAGTAGAAACGCGGGCAGACGCAAAAAACAGCATCCAATGGGCAGAAAGTATAAAACCGACTACGAACATCCTGATCAGGTCTGTTCGCGAGGTTTGAAAGGATTTACGTTTAACCAGAATAATGACTGCCACTCCGATCGCTGCGAAAAAGGTCCGGTATAAAACCAATGCGACCGGCGAAATGCTTACCATCAGGCCAACAATAGCAGTAAATCCCCAGATCAATACCAGAAAATGAAGGTGCAGGTACGACCGCAATGCTGTGGACGAAAACATAGTTACCTGGGCAATGTTTTATACAAAACCAGTCCGATCAGAGAAAAAACGATATTGGGCAGCCACACCGCAAAAAGCGTATTGATCGTACCGGCCTCGGCCACGCCTTTTGATAAAAGGAAAAACAGGATGTAAATAAATGCCAGCATAAAACCCAGTGCAATCTGCCAGCCTACCCCCCGCCTGCTTTTTCGTGCCGAAACGATCACGCCGATGGCGGTTAAGATCAATATCGCAAAAGGTTGTGTAAAGCGAATGTATTTTTCAATCAGATAAACTTCCAATCCATCGGCTCCCCGACTTTTGAGCAAGTCAATGTAGGCATTTAATTCAGGTAATGTAAAGGTTTCGAACAAGTTATAGTCACTTTCAAAATCCTTTGGGGACAGGTTTATGGTGGTGTCAATGGCGCTGCCGTTGCTCAGTTTTTCCCCCAGACTATCGAGCGTCCGGATCTGGTAGTTTTGCAGCGTCCATTTGCCTTTTTTAGGTTGCCAGACGATTTTGTCCGCGTAAAACTTTTGCAGAAGCTTCGTGCCTTTGATCGTCTCCATCGTAAACTTGTTGCCGGTCTGAGACGTGGTATTGTAGCTTTCGAGGTAGGCGTAAACGTCCGGTGCGATGGTAATATGCACATTATGACCGCTGAAATAGAACTCTTGCTTTACATAAGTCTTCTCAAAACCATTCCGGATTTTGTTCGCCTTAGGCAGTATCCAGCCTACCTGAATGAAAGTAACGAGCCCAAGTATGGCGGCGCCGACCATATACGGCAATAACATTCGCCCGAAACTGATCCCACTGCTCAGCATAGCTACAATTTCTGTTCTCGCCGCAATGCGTGACGTAAAAAATACAGTCGCGATGAAAACCATCAGCGGGCTGATGTAGTTGATCCAGTACGGGATCAGATTGAGGTAATAATCAATGAGGATTTCATTGAGCGGGGCTTTCTTATCCAGGAAATCGTCCACTTTTTCGGTGTAGTCAATCATGCAGATGATCAGCACAATGACGAAAGCGACGAAAACGTATGTAATGAGGAAGTTTTTGATCAGGTAACGATCCAGTATTTTAAATCTCATGATGGGCTAGCTGTCATCTGCGTTGTACCAATACATTTTTAGATACTTCGAGACTGATAAACAACGTAGGCCCACCGTCTATTTGTACAGATGCCGACCTGTCATATTCATTGATTTCTTTAACCTCGATCAGCGACCCGAGTGTGAGACCGGACCGGTCGAGATGCTGCAGAAAGGAAGGTGCATGATCCAGAACGCCCATCATTCTTACCTTTTCGCCTAGCTGCACGTCGGTAAGTACGCCGTAGTCGGGCTCCATCAGGTTGCCTTTTGCATCCGGTATAGGGTCTCCGTGGGGGTCGAATCGGGGATGTCCTAAAAATGCATCCAGCTTTTCCACCAGGATCTCAGAAGGTATATGTTCCAGTTCCTCCGCAATGTCATGCACCTCATCCCAGCCAAAACCGAGTTTTTCAACTAAAAACACTTCCCAGAGCCGATGCTTGCGGATTACCTTAATTGCAACTTTTTCGCCCAGTTCCGTAAGTGTTACGCCCTGATATTTTTTGTAGTTGATTAATCCTTTTTCCGCCAGTTTTCGTAACATATCCGTTACCGATGCCGCGCGGGTCGCAGTACTTTCCGCCAGGGCATTGGTACTTACTTCCCCGCCGTCCCTGCCGGACAAAGCGTGAATAATTTTCAGATAATTTTCTTCGGTGAAGGAGTTCTGCATTTCAAGCTCGCACTTTGGCATGATTTGGATCAGAGCAAAAGTACACTTTACTAATCAGAATATAAAAAATTTAGACTAGTCTAAATTTTATTTAAGAATTTCCTTATATTTGTTTTCAGTAGACAAAATTGTTTATTTCGACCGGGGCAAAAATGTTTGACAGTTTAAAAATAAAGGATTCAGTGAAATCGAAAAGCGGCGACAAGTCCGATCAGCTAGCTTCATTATCGGAGGTACATTCGTCGATCGCCATTCCAGAGGGAGCGGGCTTCTGGAAAAAGATGATGGCATTTGCCGGCCCGGGGCTCATGATTTCGGTAGGTTACATCGACCCGGGAAACTGGGCCACTGACATTGAAGGAGGTTCGAGATTTGGTTATGCACTTCTTTCCGTAATCCTTATATCCAATCTTTTTGCGATGCTTTTGCAGCATCTTTCCCTCAAATTGGGCATTGCGTCCGGCCGTGACCTGGCACAAGCTTGCCGCGATTATTATTCACGACCGGTTTCGTTTTTATTATGGATCCTGGCCGAGATCGCCATCGCAGCCACCGACCTGGCCGAAGTAATCGGTTCCGCTATTGCATTGAACCTACTTTTTGGTCTTCCACTGCCGGTTGGAGTTGTTTTAACCGCCTTTGACGTATTGATCGTACTTTATTTTCAGCAAAAAGGATTCCGCATTATCGAAAGCATTGTGGCCGGTTTAATGGGAATTATCCTGCTGAGTTTTATTTATGAAATGATCGTTTCCCAGCCCTCACTTTCGGGAATTATGGGAGGTTTGCTGCCCAAAACGGAAATCATAACCAACCCAGGAATGCTTTACATTGCAATCGGGATTTTGGGCGCGACGGTGATGCCACATAATCTCTACCTCCATTCCAGTATTGTACAAACGCGCGCTTTTAAACGGGATGACGAGGGCAAAAAAACCGCCATTAAGTTCGCTACCATCGATTCGACCGTTTCACTTGCACTGGCATTCTTCATCAACGGTTCCATTCTGATACTCGCCGCCACTGCATTTCACGCAAATGGTCATTTTGAAATTGCGGATATTACAGACGCCTACCACTTGCTCGATCCAGTATTAGGTGTGAGCCTGGCAGGGATTTTCTTTGCATTGGCATTGCTCGCATCCGGTCAGAGTTCGACACTGACGGGGACCCTGGCCGGACAGATCGTCATGGAAGGATTTCTGAATATCCGGCTCAAACCCTGGTTACGCCGGCTAATCACCCGTGGGATCGCGATTATCCCCGCATTGATCGTCTCCTCGCTTTATGGCGAACGGGGGACGGCAGAGTTACTGGTTTTCAGCCAGGTCATCCTTTCCTTACAACTCAGTTTTGCGGTTGTTCCACTCGTTTTCTTCACTTCTAACCATAAAATCATGGGAAAATTTGCGAACACGAAATTGGTAACCGCATTGAGCTGGCTCATTACTTTGACGATCATCAGCCTGAACGGATATCTCCTTTTTAATACTTTTACGGGCTAAATTCCTACTCTCTAAATTATTTTTTGTCCGGCGTGATTTCTTTCCATGCGGTTTCCTAACTTTCGCTGATTTATTAAAAGGTGAATGGAATCAAAGCATAAAGTCGACAAGGTTACAGCCGCAGGCGTATTGGTTGCATTTGGGATTATTTATGGGGACATCGGAACCTCTCCATTGTATGTAATGCAGGCAATTATCCTCAATGAAAGGATAACCGAAGAAATTATTTACGGAGCCATATCCTGCATTTTCTGGACACTTACGCTCCAAACCACCATTAAATATGTAATTCTAATCCTGCGCGCCGATAACCGTGGCGAGGGAGGGATTTTCGCCCTGTACGCATTAGTCAGGAAGCATGCCAAATGGCTGACGGTCCCCGCCATTATCGGGGGTAGTACGCTGCTGGCCGACGGGATCATTACCCCACCCATTTCCGTCTCTTCCGCGGTCGAGGGTTTAAGATTGATCTACCCTAATATTCAGACAGTCCCCATTGTAATCGGGATCCTCACATTCATTTTCGTCATTCAGGCATTTGGTACCAAAGTGGTCGGCAGAGCTTTCGGGCCGTTGATGGTAACCTGGTTTGTAATGCTGGGTATCCTTGGTTTATTCCAAATCATAGACCACCCCGAGATCCTGAAAGCAGTGAACCCGATGTATGGCTACGACCTCATCACCAAACATCCGGGAGGTTTCTGGATTCTGGGAGCTGTATTTTTATGTACCACCGGCGCAGAAGCATTATACTCCGACCTTGGACATTGCGGCCGGGAGAATATCCGGATCAGCTGGATTTTTGTTAAGATCTGCCTGTTGCTTAATTACTTTGGTCAGGGAGCTTGGCTGATCACTGAAATGGGTAACCTGCTCAATGCGCGGAAACCATTCTATGAAATTATGCCTGAATGGTGGCTTTTGCCAGGGGTCGTGATTGCGACGTTAGCCGCGATCATTGCCAGTCAGGCGGTTATTACGGGATCTTTCACGTTGATTTCAGAGGCAATTCGTCTGAATTTCTGGCCAAAAGTCCGGTTAAATTATCCGAGTGATCAAAAAGGACAATTATATGTACCGAGTATCAACTGGCTTTTGTGGCTTGGTTGCAGCGGAGTGGTTTTGTACTTCAAGCAATCTTCCAACATGGAGGCGGCTTACGGACTTGCAATCACGCTGACGATGATCATGACGACGATTCTGTTCTCTTATTACCTCTATATCAAAAGAGTAAACTTGTGGATTGTGATCATTTTCATGGGCATTTACCTGTTCATTGAAGGTATGTTCCTTGGCGCAAACCTTTTGAAATTCACACACGGAGGCTGGTTTACCATCATGGTTGGCGCACTCGTCGCCGGGCTGATGACGGTTTGGCTCAGAGCTTTTTACATCAAACTAAGGTTAACCGAATACACCAAACTCGAAAAATACCTGCCGGCACTTCACGAACTGAGCCGCGACATCAGCATCCCGAAATACACGACACACCTCGTATTTATGACCAATGCGTCGCGCGCTACGGAAATTGAGACAAAAGTGATTTACTCTATTTTCCAAAAACGGCCGAAACGTGCTGATGTTTACTGGTTTATCCACGTCGATATTACCGATGACCCGTACACAATGGAATATAAGGTGTTATCGGATGATGACAACGACGACAATGTCATCAAGATCAATTTCCGCCTCGGTTTCCGTGTGGATCAGCGTATTAATATGTTTTTCCGGAAAGTGGTGGAAGACATGGTGATGAATAAAGAAGTGGACATTACCAGCCGCTATGAGTCACTCAGCAAGCAAAATATCACCGGCGATTTCCGGTTTGTCGTGCTGGAACGTTTTCTCTCATTCGAGAATGATCTGCCCTTTTTCGAGCAGCTGGTCATGAAAACCTACTTCTTTGTGAAGGATTTTACAACGCCGGAAGATAAATGGTTTGGGCTCGACAGCAGTTCGGTCAAAATCGAAAAGGTACCGCTCATTATCCGACCGGTGGAAAATGTGAAGCTGCGCCGGGTTTTCAATTAGGTTTTATTTTAAATAAACACCTTCTTCCTCAGCTTCACTTAAGATCACTTTCACGTGCTCGGTAAGCGTTGTGCTCAATGAAAAGCCAACATAATCGGCATGTACCGGAAATAAATGATGTCCGCGGTCTACAACAACGGCCACCTGCACCTTTTTCATCCGGACTTTCAGAAACGGTTCCAGTGCGAATGCGAGTGTACGACCGGTATATAAAACATCGTCTGCAACGATAACCACCTTATTTTCAACATCAAAGTCTTTGTCAAATAGAATTGGACTTTGGTGGTGAAGATGTTTATCGAAACGCAGTTCTACCAATTGGACGTCCAGCGGAGAAATGTCCAGCAATTCGGCGCTGAGCCTTTTAGCAAAAGCATAACCCTCGCCGGAGATGCCGGCGACGATGATGCCGGTTTCCTCGAAGTTTTGTTCATATATTTCAAAAGCAATCCTTCGGATTTTCTGGCCTGTTTGATGAGAACTTAGAATTTGACGCTGGGAAGAAATGCGGCTATCACTCATTGGAATGCGAATTCGTTAAACTTGAGAAGTAAAATTAAGAATACAAATCACTTCTTCATAACCTCGGCGAAGTTCTTCATCCACTCCGCCATAATTGTCCCGTGCACCGGCAGTTCAAGACTTCGAATGCCTTCTTCCACTTTTTCCTGGCCAATGCGCTCCACCCGAAGCTCCATTAATGCCTGATCATATTTTTTGGAGAACTCGGGATGCGCCTGCACACCCAGCATATTTTCACCAACCCTGAACATCGCAACCGGACAATCCGGCGCAGTTGCGAGCAAAGTGCTGTCCGGCGGAAGCGCAACAACCTGGTCCTGGCACATCATAAGCAAGTTGATCTCAGGAAATTCCGGCTCCATCCAGTCCTCTGTTTTTGTAATTCCAAACGTATGAACGCCGACACACCAACCTACCTCTGACTTTGCTACTCTTCCGCCCAACGCTTCTGCCAGCATCTGATGACCAAAGCAAACGCCCAGGTAAATTTTACCAGACTGATAGATGTCATTTACAAAAAGTTTTAAGCGGTCAATCCATTCCTCCTGGTCATAAACGGAGTATCGCGAACCTGTACAAATGTAAACGTCGCATTCATGTACCGAAGCCGGAAACTGCCCATTCACTGCATCGTAAAAGGTAAAATCCCATTCTTCTGCAACCTTTGAAAACAAAGCAGGGAATATCTCGCGATAATCCCCGTCAATATGCAGTAACTCCTCGCGCACATGGTCGCATTCCAGCAATCCAACTTTCATCACGCGTTGATTTTCAAATGAAATGATTTTGGGCGGGTTAATGCCTCATAACCCACTGTGGATAAAGTACATCCGCGTCCCGAATTTTTGACTCCCGTCCAGGCAAGTGCAGGGTCCAGGTAGTCGCAGCGATTCATAAACCACGTTCCGGTTTCGACTTGCTCGCCGATTTTCAGCGCAGCATCCACGTCTTTTGTCCAGATTGAAGCGGTTAAGCCATACTGGCTGTCGTTCATCAATGCAATCGCTTCCTCATCGCTGCTCACCGGCATAATACCCACCACCGGCGCAAACGTTTCCTCACTCATTACCTGCATGGAATGATTTACATTCACCAAAACTTGTGGCGCCAGATAAGGAGTACTATTTTTATGTGCAGGGAATAATGTCGGGTCAATCAATGGAGTAGCACCCTGTGAAATCGCTTCCTCGATCTGATTTTGAGCAAAATCGGCAGCCGAAGTGCGGACCATCGGGCCTAATGTAGTTTCACTGTCCGTCGGATCGCCGAGAACATAGGTTTTGGTAAGCTTTGCAAATTCGCTTACAAACTTGTCATAAATCTCCTGGTGTACATAAATCCGTTCGATCCCGCAGCAGGATTGCCCCGAGTTAAAAAATGATCCATCGACCAGATTTTCAACGGCGTCGGCCAAATCGGCATCGGGTCGCACGTAGGCAGGATCTTTTCCGCCCAGCTCCAAACCCCCGATGATAAACCTTTCATTAATAGCCTTTTGAACCGCATGACCACCTTCCACAGAACCGGTAAATGCGACATAATCGATCCGCTCGTCGCCGATCACCTGTGCAACCTGATCATGACTTAAATGCAAATATTGAAAAACACCAGTTGGCAAACCGGCATATTCAAATGCAGCTGCATAACGTTCGGCACACAACGGCGTTTGTTGCGCGTGTTTTAAAATCACTGCATTACCCGCCATAATTGCAGGAACTACCGAATTTACAGACGTTAAATACGGATAATTCCAAGGCGCTACTACGAAAACAACACCGAGTGGGTCGCGACGGATAAATCGCCTAAAACCCGGAATCTCGTCAACTTCCACATCTGCCAGCGCTTTCTCAGCCACCGAAATCATATAATTCGCCCGTTCCTTAAACCCTTTCCGGATCTCATTCGCAGTATAGCGGACCGGCCGCCCCATTTGCCAGGTCAGTTCCAGGCCGATCTCGTCTGCATTGTCTAGAAAGTATTCCAATGCTTTGCGGCAAATAGCCTCACGCTCGGCAAGGCTCGTTTTCCGCCATTGTTTCTGAGCAGTTACAGCATTTATCAAGGCATTTTCAACACCATCTGCATCTGCCAATGTACGTTCGACATAGACGGAGCCGTCGATAGGGCTTATTGTTTTTTGAATTGACATTTTTTTAAATGGAGTAAGGGGAAGATGGGGGAAAGGGAGGATGGAGGATGGAGGATAAACGAAGAGAGAGTCACTTCCTCCCTAATTCCCTTTCCCTTACTTCCCTCCTCCTTTCTTCCCTTCTCCCTATAATTAAACCGGTGTTACATAAGCAGATGTGATTCCGCCATCGACCAGAAAGTCGGTACCGGTGACAAACGACGATTCGTCCGAGGCAAGAAATAATGCCGCGTAGGCCATTTCTTTTGCTTCCCCAAAACGTCCCATTGGGATGTGAACCAGGCGGCGCTGTTTTTTCTCCTCAGTATTCAGAAATTTCATCAATAACTCCGTGCGTAACGGGCCGGGACATAATGCATTGACGCGGATATTTTCGCGGGCGTGGATCACTGCCAGTTCGCGGGTGAGTGCAAGTACCGCGCCTTTGCTGGCAGTGTAAGCAATTTGCGGCGTGGCGGCACCAAGAATGGCAACAAAAGAGGCAGTGTTAATGATCGACCCGCCTCCCGCTCTTTGCAATGCCGGAATACCATATTTACAACCCAGAAAAACCCCTTTTGCATTGATATTCATCGTGAGGTCCCAGATGGATTCCTCCGTTGTCATCGCATTATCATCGTCACTGTGCATAATCCCCGCATTGTTGAAAATGATATTCAGCTTCCCGAATTTTTCTTCGGTAAAAGCGACTGCAGCTTCACAGTCGGCAGCTTTGGACACGTCGGAATGAAGAAAAAATGCGTCACCGCCATTAGTGACAATTTCATTCGCCGTGAGCTGACCTTCGGCATCATTTACGTCAGTTACGACAATTTTTGCACCTTCCTTCGCAAACAAAAGGGCAGTTTCGCGGCCAATCCCGCCACTTCCACCCGTGATGAGGGCTACTTTATTTTCTAAACGCATTGATATGGGTGTTAATAGGTTATGTATTTTAATAGTAATAGAATCGAAAGTGATTTTGTAAAATTTTGACGTACGATTTCGTAAGGTTATGATTTCAATTGGTACCGGAAACAGGAGGCCCCGCCGGGGCCTTGATTTCTTTTAGGAGGTATTTTGCTAGAAACAGGGAGCCGCTCTGCGGCTGGGTTCCTAATTAACTAATTTCCCCACCCTAGCTCTGCTCCGGAGGAGCACCCTGTTTCTAGAATCTAGATTTCCCAAGGAAAACCAGGCTCCTGCGGAGCCTCCTAACACGAGCAAACGTCGTAACCAATCTTGATCGATTGCTAGAAACAGGAGCCGCTCTGCGGCTGGTTCCCTAATTACCTAATTTCCCACCCACCCTAGCTCTGCTCCGGAGGAGCACCCTGTTTCTTGAATCTAGATTTTACAAGGAAAACCAGGCTCCTGCGGAGCCTCCTAACACGAGCAAACGTCATAACCAATCTTGATCGTTGCTAGATACAGGGAGCCGCTCTGCGGCTGGGTTCCTAATTAACTAATTTCCCCACCCTAGCTCTGCCCCGGAGGAGCACCCTGTTTCTAGAAACTAGATTTTACAAGGAAAACCAGGCTCCTGCGGGGCCTCCTAACACGAGCAAACGTCGTAACCAATCTTGATCGATTGCTAGAAACAGGGAGCCGCTCTGCGGCCGGGTTCCGCCCTACAATATTGCCGGACCGAACGTTTCATCCATGCCTTTTTCCGAATCTGCGACTGCATTAGAAATGGACGTTCGATACTATTTTTTGCTCCGGAGGGGCATCCTGTTTCTAGAAACCACATCCCCCTGTAAAACCAGGCTCCTGCGGAGCCTCCTAACTTCCGTCAAAAAACTCAAATAAATATCTATCTTCAAATGGAATCTCGAACTTCTCTAAAAAATCGCAATACTCTTCCTGAAACGTACACTTCTTATGATGCTGATTCTTTATATACTTGACTACTGCATTAATATGAGACTGTGAATAAGAAAACACGCCATACCCCTCCTGCCAACTGAATTTATGATGTGACCACTTCCTTTCATTTATAAATTCGTTGCTTTCATTTTTGATTTCTTTGACAAAATCGGATATGGACAATGCGGGTTTAAATCCTACAAAAATGTGCGCGTGGTCAGGCATACAATGAACAGCCAGCAATTTTGAATTTCTGTGATGCACCAAGCCGGTTATGTATTTGTGCAATTCTTCTTTATGAATCTTTGGTATTAAACTTTGTCGATATTTTACGCTGAAAACGAACTGCAAATAGATTTGGGAGTATGTGTTCGCCATTTGTATTTCAATTTAGTGTGTTGTTTTGAATTGATAACAGGTTGCCCCGCCGGGGGCCTTGATTTCTTTTAGGAGGTATTTTGCTAGAAACAGGGAGCCGCTCTGCGGCCGGGTTCCTTCCTAATATCATCCTCTTTATGTTCAACATTGAATTTCGGTTAGATGGATTAATGCCTGGTTGCTTTTTCAGATAGCCACCCATGTTTCATAATCCTCACTAATAACCAGGCTCCTGATCAAACATCATAATCAAATCTCGACTTTCTGTGATGAATTCACTTTATTCGATGCGTTGCTCCGGAGGAGCACCCTGTTTCTAGAAAAATTCATTTCCCCATTGATAACCGGGCTCCTGCGGAGCACCTGACACAACCCGAATGCCTTTCAAAACACAAACCCTAAAATCAAATCTGCTCGAAATAACGCTTTCTCTCCCAATCGGTTACCGACGTATCATACGCCCGTTGCTCCGTCCTAAAAAAATGCGTGTAATGCGCTACGACATCTTCTCCAAATGCGCTTTTTGCAAATGCACTGTTCTCGAACATCGTCGTTGCTTCCGCTAATGTATATGGGACTCTCGGTAAATGCGCCGCTGCGTAAATGTCGCCGACAAAGATTTCGGGCGGCTCGATTTTGTTTTTGATTCCATCTAAGCCTGATGCCAGTGACGCCGCAAATGCGAGGTACGGGTTACAATCTGCTCCGGGAATCCTGCATTCAATGCGTAAACTCGAACCGCTTCCAACTACCCGAAAGCCGGCTGTCCGATTGTCGTAACTCCATGCCAGCCGCGTGGGCGCCCAGGAACCATCCACAAAACGTTTGTACGAATTGACTGTCGGGGCGTAAAATGGCATTACATCCGGAACGTGCTTGATCCAGCCGCCCAAAAACCAGCGAAACAGGTCTGAACCTTGAACCGGCCCCAATTCCTGATCCCCGGCAAATGCATTCTTACCATCTTTCCACAAACTCATATGAATGTGGCTGCTCGAACCCGCCTGGTCGGATGCAAACTTGGCCATGAATGTCACCGAAATACCCATGGCATCGGCAACTTCTTTCATGCATTGTTTATAAACCACATGGTTGTCCGCCATTGGCAATACTTCGGCATATTTTACATTCAATTCATGCTGGCCCAATCCCCACTCTCCTTTGGAAGTTTCAATTGGAATGCCGGAGTTTTTTAAATGTCTGCGGACGGCCGAAGTATACTTTTCGTTCCGCGTTCCCTGCATAATGTGGTAATCTTCCAGGTAGTATCCTGCGGGCGAAAGGTTTTGATAATTTTGCTGAAAAGCCTGTTTGTAACTATTTTCTAAAAGGTAATATTCAAGTTCGGAAGCTGCGAAACATTGCATTTCATCCGTTTTCAAAATTTCTAATTGTTTCTGTAAAATGGATCGGGGGGCGATGGACTCCAGCCCGTGCGATTTATCATTATGTACATCACAGATCACTAATGCTGTTTTTTCGAGCCAATCCGCAATACGTAACGTGCTCAGGTCCGGGACAAGATGAAAGTCGCCATAGCCCAGCTCCCAATTCGCATATTTATAACCTGGCACCGGGTCCATGGCCATATCGGTTGTCAGCAAATAGTTGCAGCCGTGTGTACCGGAGCTCAAAACCGAATCCAGAAAGTAATCTGCGTCAACCCGTTTTCCCATCAACCTTCCGTAGTGGTCCGTAAAAGCCACAACCACGGTTTCGATTAGACCCTCTCCAACTTTTGCGGTAAGTTCATCCTGCGTCAGAAATCCTTTGATACTCATCTGAAAGCGTTTATGTAGAGAAATAGGGTTAGCGCAGCTTGTCGATCTTTACATTCATCGGGAATTTCAAAACTACTTTTTTGCCGGAAGCTTTTTCCAGGACAGGTACCAGCACCTTTCGCGCATTCTCTTTGGTTTGGTCTAAAATACCCATATCCAATGCAGATTGTCTGATTTGCTTTTCGGCTTGTTTATAAGCTTCCTGAACCAGCTTTCCTTCCTCGCTGAATGCGTATTCGGTATTATAAACCTTTGATTTACTGTGATCTATTTTAAAAACACATAATTCGGGCTCAGGCATGTCGACAACCAGCGTCTCGTCTTCGGAGGAAATGTCGGCGATATCGATCAGCGTTAAATCGACACATCCGATCGCTTCTCCCTGCACGATCAGGATCGCTTTTGCATTGGGAAGCCACATTTTGACAATTTCCTGCTCCACCACATCTTTAAAGTTGTATTTAACAACTTCCAGCTTCCCCATTGCGGTTATTTCTTCCAGCACGATGGTATGCAGGGTTTCTGTTTGATCTTTTCCGCTAACCCAATCGGGCAGCCAGTTCCCGGACCGAAAATTTCCCCACAGAGCCTGCAACCCGGACAATAAGAGGATCAACACCAGCAACCGCACTAACCATGATACTATTCGCATAACATTCTTTCAAATTAAACAGGTACTTTTTCATCCGACCCGCGGGACAATCGCTGTGCAATAATACTGGCAACGATCAATTGTAAAGCATGATAGATCATGATCGGTAAAAGCATAATACCTGCCTGAGGGCCGGAGAAAAGGACTTTTGACATGACCGCACCTTGCACCAATGACTTTTTTGACCCACAATATACTGCGGTAATCTGATCCTCGCGGCTGAACTTCAGTATGTTGCAAATGAATGTCAGTAAAAAGTAAATCGCGAAGAACAATCCCAGCATTCCTATTCCTAAAAGTACAATTTCTTTCAATCCGAGCGAACTAAATAAATGCTCTCCAAACGATTCGCAAAACGAGGTATAAACGATCAGAAGGATCGACGATTGATCGAAATAGCGGATGTATTTTTTATGGCTTTCGGCGAAATGGCCCCAGCGTTTGTTCAGCATAATTCCCGCAAATACTGGTAATAGTACTTGTAACGACAGTTTTCCGACTACCGCCAACAGATCGAAATGTTCCGGGCCGGCATCCATTACGACGCCCATCCACAACGGCGTGACAAATACACCGATCAAACTGGATATACTGGCGTTGAAGATCGCTGCGGGAATGTTGCCCCGTGCAATGGATACCATCACAACCGACGACGAAACCGTGGAAGGCAGCGCGGTGAGAAAGAAGATCGCCAGCCAAAGCGTCTGGTCTTCTTCGGTTTTGAACATAGGTTTAAATGCGAGCGCAATAAGCGGAAAAAGTAGGAATGTCGACAAATGCACCATCACATGTAGTTTCCAGTTTACTAACCCCGTGCGCAACTTTTCAGGACTTAGGCGAAGTCCGTAAAAGAAAAAAATAATCGAAACTGCGACGGTGGATATTTCGGAAAGGTGAAATGGGCTGGTATCCATTCCCGGATACGGCCAGAGCCAGGCGAGCAGGATCATACTCAGCAACGCCAGCATAAATCCATCTAATCCGGCTTTTCGGGCTGTTTCAAAAATTTTATTCATGATTCTGGCTTTTAGCTGATGGCATTTAGCGATCCGCATTTAAGTGTGTATCACAAAAAACGGTATTTTGCCTGTAAATCTGGTCAAGACTTAATGAAAAGCAAAATGCCGTTGAATTTCAAAACATTAATACTTTCTGTTTTATTAATGACATGTGTTTCGCCATTGTACGCCCAGTGGAAATTGGTTTGGTCGGATGAATTCGATACCGACGGCCCGCCTAATCCCGCAAACTGGACTTTCGAGAAAGGATTTACAAGAAATCATGAAGCACAATGGTTTCAGGAGCAAAATGCCTTTTGTAAAAACGGTTACCTGATTATTGAGGCAAGAAAAGAGAAAGTGACAAACCCGAAATACGTCGCAGACAGCAAAAACTGGAAGGAAAACAGGGAGTATGCCGAGTATACATCGGCGAGCCTGATCACGCGGGGAAAGCAAAGCTGGCAATACGGACGGTGGGAAATGAAAGCCAGGATCGACACGCAGGCAGGCTTGTGGCCCGCATTTTGGACGCTGGGTACCGAAGGAGAATGGCCGGACAATGGCGAGATCGATATCATGGAATTTTACCGGGGTACTCTTTTGGCGAACATCGCCTGGGGATCGACTGAGCAATATAAACCGGTTTGGAATTCAGTAAAAACACCTCTCAGCCAATTCAAAGATCCGGAATGGTCGAAGAAATTTCATATCTGGAGAATGGATTGGGACGAAAACGCAATCGAGCTTTTTGTAGATGACGTTTTGCTGGCTTCCCAAAAAGTTGACAAAGAAATGAACCTTAAAAACAAGGCAGTAGCGCCGTTCAACCAACCGCATTATATGCTTCTTACACTCGCCGTTGGAGGGGAGAATGGCGGAGATCCATCAAAATCGGACTTCCCGGCACGTTTTGAAATTGATTACGTAAAAGTTTTCCAGGCCGAATAAACCTCATCGGGCAATCAGGTCCGGTTTCAGGTTTTTAAGACTGCCTCTCGCTTTTTTGGGAGTCTTTTTTCTCCGTCCCCACCAGATCATGAATCCGGTAATCGGTAGGCTGGCGCAAATCAGGCTGGCGCAAAACATCAGGATCTTTCCGGGCAAACCCCAGATAGCTCCCGTGTGAATATCGTAATTCATCCGGCGAAGCGTTTGAGCGAGATTAGCTTCACTATACTTCCCCGAGTACGGCCCGGTCGCATGGATCGGCTTCAAGGTATGTTGATCGAAATAGGTATAATCGACTTTATAATAGGTCCCAGCACGGAAATTGACATAGGAAAAAATGGACTCAGACCTCAGGTGCGGAATGGAAATATTCAAGCTGGAGTAGGTTGGATATTCTTTTTGCAATGAAAGCCACGCACGGTCCACTGCCTGTATGGGTTGTGACACGACGGAAACGGCGATCGTATCCGAAGTCGGATTGTAATATACATCAGATCCTTCTCCGCCGGTTGCGGTATAAACCGCCTGTGAAAACCATTGAAAGCCCCAAACCAAACCGGTAAGTGCCAAAACGATCCCGACCGACATGGCATAAAAGCCAAGAACATTATGCAGATCATAGTTTTTCCGGCGCCAGGCAGCATTCCATTTAATGGAAAATCGTTGTTTGGCGGCTGATTTATTTTTTGGCCACCACAACACCAGTCCACTGATCATCATAACGAAAAAGATCAGCGTCGCCGAGGCTACAACCGTTTGGCCGATCGTTTCCGGAAGCCAGAGGTAGTAATGTCCGTGCAGGATGAAATGGAAGAAATCGCCGTCCTCGTTCCAAACTTTGGAAACTTTGCCGGTAAACGGATTTAAATAAACGACGTAATAGTATTCCGGATCGAGGTTATAAAAACCAACCTGGGCATTTCTGCCGGGAGCATCGTAAAGTACCCCGTTTGCCTTTTTACCCGGCAATTCCTTTTCTGCAATGGCGGCCAGCGTCGACGGGGGCAATAATTTGCCGTCTATCGCGCCGTCGTAAAACATGTAAGGCTGGATAACATTTTTGATCTCCTGCTCAAAAGCCAGGATGCAGCCCGTAATGGAGATTACAACCACCATAATCCCCGAGACCAGGCCCAGGCAAAGATGAACTTTTCCGATCAGCTTTTTCATCCGCTACAACACACTTTTTATTTAGACTTATTCAAAACACGAATGTAAGAAGAAGCACCTTAGTAACCAGACAAGAATCAGAAAAAATTCTGGTTTTACATTTTTGGGAAAGCAGTATCGGCCAGATTAATCGAAATCATACTTATAAATACCTTTCACCTGCGTGCCGGGTGGCATGTGTACGAGGGTTTTGAGAATGCCGTCATGCAAGCCGAAAACCCAGCCATGCAAAGTGATTTCTTCCCCTCTATGCCAGGCTTTCTGAATAATCGTCGTTTCCGAAAGATGGTTAACCTGCTCAACCACATTAAGTTCAACTAAACGGTCGAATCGTGCTTTCTCCTCCTGAATCGCCTCAAGTTCTGCCGAATGCTTGTCATAAACATCCTTGATATTTCTCAGCCATTTATTGATAAGCCCCAGATCTTTATGCGTCATGGAAGCTTTAACCCCACCGCATTGGTAATGCCCTACCACCAGGATATGCTTCACTTTCAACACTTCCACGGCGTACTGCAATACACTCAGCATATTCATATCGGTGTGAACGACGAGATTGGCAACGTTCCGATGAACGAACATTTCACCCGGACGCGAGCCCGTCAGATCCTCCGCGGGCACGCGGCTATCGGAACACCCGATCCACAAAAAATCCGGTTTCTGATCTTGTGCGAGGTTGGTAAAGTAATTTTCATCCAGATCGAGCTGCTCCTGGGCCCAGGCTTTGTTAGCAAGCAAAAGTCTTTTATATAACTCCATTTGTTTTTTGTGTTGAAAGATATGGGTGACAATGCATGCCATAAATGTCCGCAACTTCAACCCTCTCTCCAAGAAAAAAATCTGTAATTTTGCACCTTTAAAAATTCGGAATGGTTTAAAATTTAGTGCCACTTATATTACAGCTAACAGCCAGCCGCTAATAGCTAACCGCTATCATGAAATACAACGAATATAAAAACCTGAGTTACCCGAAAATCGGGGATGAAGTGCTGCAATTCTGGAAAGACCATAAGATTTTTGAAGCTTCTGTCGATACCCGCGAAGGCGCACAGTCATTTACTTTTTTTGAAGGACCGCCGTCAGCGAACGGGACGCCTGGTATTCACCACGTTATGGCGCGCTCTATAAAAGATATTTTCTGCCGTTACAAAACGCTTCAAGGATTTCAGGTCAAACGCAAAGGTGGCTGGGATACGCATGGATTGCCCGTTGAATTGCAGGTTGAAAAAGAACTTGGCATTACAAAAGACGATATAGGAAAAAGCATTTCGGTAGAAGAATACAATGAAAAATGTCGCCAGACGGTTATGAAGTTCACTGACCAATGGAATGACCTTACCGAAAAAATGGGCTACTGGGTTGACCTTGAAGATCCATATATCACTTACAAAAGCGATTACATCGAAAGCCTTTGGAATCTTCTTAAAAAGCTGTACGACAAAGGTTTATTATATAAAGGTTATACCATTCAACCTTATTCTCCGGCCGCAGGTACCGGACTTTCTTCGCATGAGCTGAACATGCCTGGAACGTATAAGGATGTGAAGGATACGACGATTGTGGCGATGTTCAAGGTGAAATCGCCTGAGGCTTACCAGGTCTTTGGAGACTTGGCAAGTCTTTTGGATATCCGTATCCTGGCCTGGACGACTACTCCCTGGACATTACCTGCAAACTCAGCTTTGACGGTTGGGGCGAACATTACTTATGTGTTGGTAAAAACTTTCAATCCTTACACCTATGAGCCGGTGGCCGTAGTTCTGGCGAAAGATCTGATCGGTAAGTATTTTTCTGAAAAGTACCAGGACGATGATTTTGATGGCTTTGCTGCCAGCGACAAAAAGCATCTGCCCTGGTCTGTTTTGGCGGAATTTAAAGGAAAAGATCTGGAAGGTGTTGAATATGAGCAGTTACTGCCTTATGTCCAGCCGACCGTCGGGCCGTCGGGCAAACCAGCATTCCGTGTGATTCTCGGCGATTTTGTGACCACCGAAGATGGTACCGGCGTTGTACACACCTCCCCTACTTTCGGAGCGGATGACTTTCGGGTTGCCCAGGCAAACGGAATTCCGTCCATTATGGTGAAAGATGAAAATGGGAAGGAAGTGCCGATTGTAGATCGTCGTGGAAGATTCGTAAAGGAAATTACCGACTACGCAGGTCGTTTCGTAAAGCCTGAGTACTATTCGGAAGAAGAACAAAATGATCCGGAATTCCGGCCGACCGACGTTTTGATCGCAATCCGGTTGAAGGAAGAGGGAAAAGCATTTAAAGTTGAAAAATACGAGCACCCGTACCCGCATTGCTGGCGTACCGACAAACCGGTCCTTTATTACCCGCTCGATAGCTGGTTTATCAAAACCACTGCATTAAAAGACCGTCTGGTTGAATTGAACAAGACAATCAACTGGAAACCGGAAAGTACCGGTACCGGCAGGTTTGGAAACTGGCTTGAAAATCTGGTAGACTGGAATTTGTCCCGGTCGCGTTACTGGGGAACTCCGCTGCCGATCTGGCGCAATGATCATGGGGACGAAGTATGTATCGGTTCCATCGAAGAACTGAAAGATATGCTGGAAGAAGCGATCATTTCTGAGCATTTGACCAAAGAACAGGCCTGGCATAACTCTGAATATTTGCTAAAACTGGAACGCGGAGAGGCCGACCTTCATCGTCCCTATGTGGATAATGTAGTTCTGGTATCAAAACACGGCCACGTCATGCATCGCGAACCGGATCTGATCGACGTTTGGTTCGATTCGGGGGCCATGCCGTATGCGCAGTGGCATTATCCATTTGAAAATCAAGAGATTTTTAACCAAAGCTACCCGGCCGATTTCATATCCGAAGGTGTGGATCAAACCCGCGGCTGGTTCTTTACATTACATGCAATCGCCGGAATGCTTTTCGATTCCGTTGCATTCAAAAATGTGGTTTCGACTGGCTTGGTTTTGGACAAAAATGGAAACAAAATGTCCAAACGTCTGGGCAATGCGGTGGATCCATTTACAACGCTGACGCAATACGGTCCCGACGCCACTCGCTGGTATATGATCACCAATGCAGAACCCTGGGACAACCTGAAATTCAACATCGAAGGAATCGGAGAAGTACAGCGCAAGTTTTTCGGAACACTTGTCAATACGTACAATTTCTTCGCATTATATGCCAATCTGGATGGGTATGAGTTCCATGAAGCCAGCTCGATATCCATTGAGAAACGAACCGAACTGGATCGCTGGATTTTGTCCAAACTGAATACGCTGATCAAAGAAGTAGGCGAGCAATTTGATGATTATAACCCAACAAAGGCTGGCCGATTGGTTCAGGATTTTGTGACGGATCAACTGTCAAACTGGTACATCCGCCTCAATCGTCGCCGTTTCTGGAGTCCATCACAGGAAGCCGGGACCGGACTTACAGATGATAAAAAAGCGGCTTATGAAACGTTGCAGCATTGCCTGGTAACCGTTTCGCAACTCATGTCGCCCATAGCCCCATTTTTCGCAGAATGGTTATATAAAAACCTGACGGATGGTGACAGAGAAGCTTCGATTGCCAACAATACAGAACACAAATTCGATTCGGTACACCTTACTTACTGGCCAAAAGTGGAAGCCGATGTAATAGATGCTGACTTGGAAAAATCCATGGAACTGGCGCAAACGATCAGTTCGCTGGTGCATTCGATCCGGAAAGGTCACAAAATAAAAGTGCGTCAACCATTATCGAAAATATTGATCCCGGTATTGAGTGATGAAACAAAACGCCAGATCGAGCAGGTAACCTCCATTATTTTGAATGAGGTAAATGTTAAAACGGTCGAGTTTGTCCATGATGACAGCGGCATTCTTAAAAAGAAGATCAAGCCGAATTTCAAAACCTTGGGTCCAAAATTCGGGCCGAAAATGAAGGAAGTAGCCGCCGCCATTTCCGCGATGACCGAAGCTGAAATCAAGGATATCGAGCGAAATGGCACAATCAGTCTGAATGCAGCTACCTCTCCGATTGACATCGCGATCAGTGATGTTGAAATTATCGCGGAAGATGTTCCGGGATGGCTCGTCGCCAGTGAAGGTGGACTGACTGTCGCATTGGATATTACTGTAACCGATGAATTGCGCCTGGAAGGTATTGCACGTGATTTTGTAAACCGTGTTCAAAACCTCCGCAAAGACAGTGGTTTTGATGTTACGGATAAGATCAAAATTACCCTGCAAAACAATGACGGTCTGCTAGCTAATGCGGTTACTGCAAACAAAGAATATATCTGCCAGGAAGTCCAGGCATTGGATCTGAGCCTTGTTACCGATTTGAATGGCGAAGCGAAGGAAATCGAAATGGATGAGTTTCTGCTGAAAGTGAAGATCGAGGTGGTTTCGTAATGCATCCAGACCAGTCCATCTATTTTGAAGGAAGTACACTATTAAAGAAATAGGCTTGTATGCAGTTAAAAAACGCAACAGCAATTATAACAGGCGGTGCTTCCGGATTAGGGGAAGCCACCGCCCGTTTGTTTTTGAAGCAGGGTGCAAATGTGGCAGTGCTCGATCTGAATGAAGTGCTGGGGCAAAAGCTTGAAAGTGAATTTCCGGGTCGTCTTAAGTTTGTAAAAACGGATGTTTCGGGTGAAACTGAAGTACAGAATGCGATCGATAAAATACTATCGCTTTTCGGCTCCTTTAAAATCGTCGTGAACTGCGCTGGAATTGCTCCGGCCCGGAAAATCGTCGGAAAAACCGATGGCATTTACGGCCCGCACGCGCTTGATGTTTTTGAAAAAACGATAAAAATCAACCTGACTGGGACATTCAATGTCATGCGCCTGGCCGCCTTTGCAATGGAGAAAAACCAGCCAAATGACGAAGGTGAGCGAGGCGTGATCATCAATACAGCCTCCATATCCGCCTATGATGGGCAAATGGGTCAGGTTGCTTATGCTGCCAGCAAGGGTGGTATTGTCAGCATGACTTTACCTGTCGCGCGCGATCTCGCTAAGTCAGGTATCCGGGTTATGGCAATCGCCCCGGGTTTATTTGAAACCCCATTGATGCTCGGCTTACCCGAAGACGCGCGGATTTCGCTCGGACAGCAAATACCATTTCCTTCCCGCCTCGGACGACCTTCTGAATATGCCCTGCTTGCCAAATCCATTGTCGAAAATCCGATGTTGAATGGCGAGGTCATCCGTCTTGATGGTGCGATCAGGATGGCGCCCAGATAGTTATCCGCTTTTTTAAGAAATAATGCTATCTTGGAGCACGATGAAACTATTCCAGAAAAGATCAGAACGAAAGTCAGTAATCCATTGCCTGCTGCTGGCAATACTTTCTGCTGGTATATTTCTTCTTCATGAAACCGGTCCGGGTATTTCGTCAACGCCTCGGGAAGCCACTTCCGTTGCAATGGGTTTTCGGAGCTACCAGCGGAATATTCCTGGCATATTTCACCTTACTTATTCTGCCAGAAATCAAGAGCGTAATAAATGCTCGGTATTTTTAATATTACAAGCGTTAAGTTCACAAGCCGACCACCGGGTTCCTGTAACTATCGGCAGATTGGAAACAGAACTACCCGTTTTACATATCAATCCAACGCAACATTTTCGGAGCAGATCCCTCGCATCCGAAGATTCTTTCATTTCATTTTCCTGAATAATATCCGGCTTAGCTGGCTTGATTGACACCGCCAAACAGAATCGCGGTAGAATCAGTGTCGACTTACAGCTCCATTAAGGCTGATCCTGCCTCAGGAACTCGCCATGTTCTGTTATTCAAAAATCTGCATTGGAAATGAAAATCTATATTGTTAATCTGTTAAAAAATACCCGAAAATGGCTCAGACGTCTTGTAATTTCCTACATGCTCGGCTTTGCCAGCGCGATTGACCAGGACACAAAGTCCATTGACGATACCTTTTTTAAGATCGAACAAACGATTCCTGACAAAAAGGGATGATATATTTGTTGCATTAAGTTATAAATGAAATTAAAATGGGAATGAAGAGAAAATCGATCGCGATCGATATGGATAATGTGATCGCTGACATTGAAACCAACTGGATTGACAAATACAATAACGAATTTGGGACAAAAATCACAAAATCAGATTTACAAGGAATACCTGAGCATGAGGCATTTCCAGATCCTGCGGCAGCATGGAACCTGATTTACAGACCTGGCTTTTTCCGTCATGCGCCGGTGATCCAGGGAGCACAGGAAGCGTTATCGAAACTTCAGGAACATTTCGATATTTTCATCGTCTCAGCCGCGATGGAATTCCCAAATTCACTATTGGAAAAGCATGACTGGCTTCACGAACATTTCCCATTCATTTCGTGGAAGAATATCGTTTTTTGCGGTGACAAGAGTGTTATTGCTACTGATTATCTCATCGACGACCACTTGAAGAATCTCGATTTCTGCAAAGGGATGCCGATTCTTTTCACCGCAGGGCATAATGTGAATGTGACAAGGCACAAAAGAGTGAACAGCTGGGTTGAGGTGCTTGAATTGATGGAAAAGGAATTGGAAAACTCTATTTGAGAATGTCAAAAATCTTTTGAGTTACACTGACCATTATGCCACCATTAACAACTCCCGCTTTCCGAACAATAATCCCTTTATGAGCAGTAAAGATTCTCGCCGGCCTGATAAAGCTATCAACGGGAAGTGAGCCGGTTGCAAAATCTTTGGAGCAAAGTGAGATTGCATGCCTGTCACGACCATTTTGAGAGGTAATTTGGCACAGCAATATATCATCTCCGTCCAGATCGGCCAATACGAGTGCGGGTCGCTTTTTTGAACCTGACAAATCTGAAAATGGGAAAGGTATTACTACAATCTCGCCTTTTATAAATTTTCCCACGCTTTGTCTTCTTCCGGGGTAGACCAATCCGTTGACAATACTTGCTGGCTAGCGAAGTGGGTAAGACTTACGTCGGACGACTGTGGGGCTGCGGCCGGCTCATTTACGGTATGCACGATTACCTCAACTTTTTTCCCAACAAAAGACTTTGGAAGATGAATCAAGACATCACGGTCATTAGGCACTAACATTGTTCTTATCATAGCATGTATATTAAACCTGGTTTAAAGATAGGATTTATTTTCAGAACAAATCAAACCGTCTCCTTCACCTTTTCCTTCAACTGCAGCAATTCATCACGCAGCCTTGCAGCTTCCAGAAAGTCGAGATCGCGGGCGGCGGCTTCCATTTTTCGCTGTGTTTCTGCGATGAGCTTGGTCAAGTCGTTTTTACCCATATACTGAACAACCGGATCGGCGGCAATGCGGACTTCGCTCGGCTCTACGTACACTTTCCGGACTTTCGAATCGGCCACGGAAGTCTGCTCCATTATTGCTTCCCTGGATTTCAGGATCGTTTTTGGGACAATGCCATGTTCGATATTGTATTCAATCTGCAAGGCCCGACGGCGGTTCGTTTCGTCGATTGCGAGTTGCATCGAACCTGTCATCACATCGGCATACATAATTACTTTTCCGCGATCGTTACGCGCCGCGCGACCGATGGTTTGGATCATCGAGCGTGTGTCTCTCAAAAACCCTTCTTTATCCGCGTCCATAATGGCTACGAGTGAAACCTCTGGCAAATCCAACCCTTCACGAAGCAAATTCACTCCTACCAGTACATCGAAAACCCCAAGTCGCAATTCACGCAAAATTTCCACACGATCAAGTGTTTTGACTTCTGAGTGAATGTACCGGCATTTGATACCGACACGATCCAGATATTTACTTAATTCCTCGGCCATCCGTTTGGTTAGCGTGGTAATGAGCACCCGATCGCCCATTTTGATCCGTTTTGTAATTTCCTCCAAAAGATCATCAATCTGGTTCAAACTTGGCCTGACCTCGATTTCCGGATCCAGAAGACCCGTGGGGCGGATGATTTGTTCCACAACTACCCCCTCGGATTTGCGCAATTCATAGTCAGCCGGGGTTGCACTCACGAAAATCGTTTGCGGCGTCATATCTTCAAATTCCTGAAAAGTAAGCGGACGATTATCCATGGCGGAAGGAAGACGAAATCCGTACTCAACCAGCTGTTCCTTTCTGGAACGGTCACCGCCCCACATGGCGCGGATCTGCGGCATGGTCACGTGACTCTCGTCGACCACCATTAAAAAGTCACTTGGAAAATAGTCTAAAAGACAGAAAGGCCGCTGCCCGGTAAGTCGCCTGTCAAAGTAGCGGGAGTAATTTTCAATGCCCGAGCAATATCCCAGTTCGCGCATCATTTCCATATCAAATTCGGTACGTTCTTTGACACGCTCGGCTTCCGCCAATCTGCCTTCACTTGTAAAAAACTTGATCTGCATAGCCAGGTCGTCCTGGATTTCTTTGATGGATTGCATGAGCACATCCCGGCCTGTCACGAAAAGATTGGCAGGAAAAACAGCAATTGCACGTTCCGAAGAAATCTTTTTACCCGTTTCAGGTTCAATGCGCTGGATTTCTTCTATTTCGTCCCCGAAAAAAATAAAACGATATGCGAAATCAGCATAACCCGGAAATACATCGACAGTATCGCCTTTGACCCGGAATGTCCCGCGATTGAATTCAACTTCCGTGCGGCTGTAAAGAATTTCCACCAGTCGGAACAGGAACTGATTTCGGCTCACAATGTCACCTACCCTCGCGCTGACAATGCTTTTTTTGTACTCATTTGGGTTTCCCGCACCGTAAATGCAGGATACCGATGCCACCACGATCACATCCCGCCTGCCGCTCATTAATGACGACACAGTATGCAACCGCAGCTTTTCGATCTCCTGATTGATCGCCAGGTCTTTTTCTATGTATGTATTGGTGCTGGAAATGAAGGCTTCCGGCTGGTAGTAGTCGTAGTAGCTAATGAAATACTCAACCGCATTATTAGGGAAAAACTGTTTGAATTCACCGTATAACTGGGCAGCCAATGTTTTGTTATGACTGAGAACCAGTGTTGGTTTTTTGACCTGCGCAACCACGTTGGCGACTGTAAAAGTCTTTCCCGAACCGGTTACTCCAAGCAAGGTTTGGGCGGGTTCACCGGCTTCAATTCCCTGAATAAGTTGTTCAATTGCTTCGGGCTGATCGCCCGTAGGTGAATAAATGGAAGTGAGTTCGAAGTCCATGACAAAGTATAAGGCCCAAGGCTTGCCGTAACGGAGTTACATAATGGAGTTACCGAAACGGGGTTGCCCTAAAATAATTAACGCATTTTAAAGATAGATTAGTTCTTTAAAATGCGTTAATGCCGTTGGTTAAACTATTTTATGCTTGTCTTCTTAAAACCGTTTCTGCGTTTTCAGCGGCCTTTTTTTCTTTCCAATGCTGCCAACCGATACCGAGCAGCTTGGTCATGCTTTTATCCACAAACGTGTGACGCACCAGGTTCATTCCACCGCGTACGGCAGTAAAAATGGAGTTGTTGGCACGCAATGCAAGACTAAAACCACCATCGACGTAACGGATGTAATGCCACCACAACGAAGGTATAAAGATCGTTTCACCATGTAGTAATGTCGTTTCGTGGCCTACCGCTCCTTTCAACGCCGGGAAGCGTTCGTAATCCGGGTTGATGGGGTCCACTTTACTCATTACCGTAAACGGGTGATGATAGAGACGGCTACTTTCCTCGGGTGAAAACAGGATTATCTGTTTACGTGTCTGGAACTGGGTCAGGAAAACGTTGGAGCAATCCATGTCATAATGCAGGCTCGTAATGGATCCCTGGCCACCGAAGAAAACAAACTTATATGATTTCAAAAAGCCATCCATGATCGTCGGGAAACGGATGTCGTTCGCGAGCTCGGGTATTTTTTTGAAAATATCGAAAAGAAAGATCCGCAAGTCAGTCGGGCCCTTTTGAATGAGCGAAAGATACTCTCCGAACTTCATCGTCTTCGCAATCTGGAAATACTTGTCAGCGTCGTGAAGATGATTATCCACCAATGGCACATCCAGATTGCCATGATTTTCCCTAAGCCATTCAAACGTCCATTTTTCGACCGCAGGCCAATCTTTCGCCAGGTCAGTAAAAACGACAGGTTTACTTGGTTTTAGATAATTTTCTATAAATTCTTCACGGGTAAGACCGCTACGCTTTTCTATGGGCACTAATTTCATAATCAGAAACAGAGTAAAAAGGTAATCGAATGCCTTGTCAAATGTATTAAAGAGATTGCAAAAATGTAAATTTAAAAAAATATAATGATAAGTATTCTTTATTATATATAGGTTAAGTAGGATATAATAACCAGTACCCACAATGAAATATCTCACTTTCGCGCCACCACCCGCATTAGCGGGTTTCGTCAGGTACTACTGGGCCCTGGAACACCAGGTATCGGTCGAAAATCCGTATGTACACCGCACCATGGCAGACGGCTGCGCGGAGCTGATCTTTCATTATAAAGGAAGGTTTGAAGAATTTAAACCGGCTGGTTCCACGGAATTATCGTTTACCTCCGGGGTTCACGGACCGACAGACCACTTCAGACGATTCAGTATCAATCAGGATTTTGGGATCTTTGGCGTATATCTGTACCCATTTGCCATTCCGGTACTTTTTGGTATCCCATCAACCGAGGTCATCAATGAAATGCCGGACCTGATCACTTTTCTTGGAAAAGACGGGGATAAACTGGAAAATGAAATGATGCTGGCCCCGGATAATCTCGTCAGGGTTTCTATTTTGAATGCTTTTTTAGAAAAACGCCTGAGCAGCCAGCCAACGCGGGAACCGGCTGTTTTTTCAGTAATCAGTCAGATAATTAAAGGAAATGGGATTGCGAATGTCCCGGAGCTTGCCGCGCAAAGTTTTCTTTCCACACGACAGTTTGAGCGCAAGTTCAAAGCTTTTTCAGGTTTTAGTCCCAAACTTTTCACCCGGATCATCCGGTTTCATGCGGCCATGGATGCTTACGGCGATCCGGATCGCTCACTGACCGACATCGCATATGATTGCGGTTATTACGATCAATCCCATTTTATTCATGAGTTTAAAACATTCTCCGGCGAACATCCGAAAGTCTATTTTTCGGGCCGGGCGGAAGGTACCGGGTACCGCGATGCATAATGTCGCATTTTTCCAATTTTGACCTAAATCACACGAATACATTTGCTTAAACTTAAAACACAAAAAAGATGAGCACTGTTAAAATCCCGAATGGACATCAATCTGTCATGCCGTATTTAATGCTGGACGGCGCCGCCCGGTTCAAAGATTTCACCACAAAAGTCTTTGATGGCGAGATTACATCGACGCATTACCAGGAAGATATGCCGGATAAGATCAAGCATTCCGAGGTAAAAATTAGCGGGAGCACGATCATGTTCTGCGACAGCCGCCCCGAATGGCCTGCACATCCGGCAAATATGTTCGTATATGTGGAAAATGCGGACGATACCTATCAAAAAGCATTAAGTGAAGGTGCAACCAGCATTATGGAGCCGGCAGACCAGGACTACGGCAGGAGCTGCGGTGTGGCCGATCCGTGCGGAAATGTCTGGTGGATTACTTCTGTACTTTAAAACGATGATGATCAATTATAACAATAAGGTTTTTGTTGCTGTTTCTAATTCGGAAAACGGTGAAGTGGAATCGGGAATGGAGTTTCTTTATCATCAATCGGGTAACATCGTTACTTCTACTTATCATGGCGATACGATCCTGTACGGGCATCTTATCGCCGTGGTGGATTCAGATAGCAATCTCGATATGCGATACCATCAGATTAATCAAAAAGGTGAAATCATGACAGGGATCTGTAAATCTACCGCCGAGATCATGCCAAATGGGAAGGTTCGTTTACATGAAAAATGGAAATGGACTTCGGGGGATTTTTCTGAGGGTGATTCTGTTTTGGAGGAGAAGTAGCCGATTTCCGTTTTAATAAAAAGATAATGAAGCCAGTTTTAAAACCATTTCTGACAGTTTTCCTATTGTGCATAAGTCTCGCGCTGTCCGCCCAGACTTCAAAAGTCGTTTCAGGATCAGCGGATTTCAGTGTCAAGTTTATCATGGGTACCTGCAAAGGTTCGTTTGACGCGCCGCGAGGTACAGCTGTTTTTGATGAAAAAAATGTAGGAAATGCATCTTTTGACATAAAAATTGCGGCATCGAGTTTCAAGACAAACAACAACTCCCGGGACAAGGATTTGAAAAGTGACAAGTACTTTTACGTCGAAAAGTATCCCGATATCCATTTCAAATCTACCAAAGTCGACAAAAAAGATGGCAAGCTGCAAGCCACCGGCACACTGACCATCCGGGATGTGAGCAAAACGGTTACTTTGCCATTTGAGGCTAAAAAAAATGGGGATGGTACCTATGCATTATCCAGCACATTTGATGTAAACCGGCTTGATTACAAAATCGGGGATAAAGACTGGAAACTGAAAGATATCGTGACTGTCACCGTAAAGGCTGTCATCAAATAAATTGCACCGCATCCGGAATTGTTTACGCTTTGTGCTATCATATAAAATGCTGAGTTAAAAATTTTTATTCGTTTGATTGTAATTAGTCTAAATAATACATTTCCTTTGTGAATGTAATTAGTCTAAATAACCTTTCGATGAAACATTTCTCCGCCATTCTGGTCTTGCTATTGCATGCAGCACTTGTTTTCGGGCAAACCCGGGATGCGCAGATCGAGGGAAGGTTCATATCAAAAGCAGGAGAGCCGCTTTCCGGAGTAAGTGTTTTTCTAAAAGGGACATCTTACGGTACGCAAACAAACGGCGGCGGAAAATTCGCATTAAAAGCTCCGGCTGGAAGCTACACGCTGGTCGCTAAAACGCTCGGAAGTGATGATAACTATACTTCACTGGAAGTAAAACCCGGCGAAACAACCGTCGTTCCGGACATTACACTTGCCGACTCTCCACTCTCGTTATCGGAAATGATTGTAACGGGACAGTCTGAGCCACAATCACTTAAAAATTCTGTTTACCAGGTTCGTACCATCGACAGCGAGAAAATACGGCTTCGCGGCGCGACCAATCTTCAAACTATTCTTATTACCGAGCTCGGCATACGCTTTTCAAATGATTTGACTCTCGGGACGACCGATATCCAGTTAATGGGTATGTCGGGACAAAATGTCAAGATCCTGCTCGATGGAATTCCGATGGTGGACCGGGGAAGCACGCGTGAGAGTCTGGGCCAGATTGACGTCAACATGATCGAACGTATAGAGATAGTCGAAGGCCCGATGTCTGTGATTTACGGTACCGATGCGCTGGCCGGAGTCATTAATATCATCACAAAAAAAGGACAGGATGGCTCCAATCTGACCGTGACCGCCAGGTTACAGGAAGAAACTTCGGGTGATGAATACCATGCGTTTACAAACGAGGGTACGCACAACCAGAGTGTAGGAGTAACGTGGCAAAACCAAAAATTGCAGTTTTCAGGCAATGTCACCCGGAATAATTTCGGTGGCTGGCAGGGTTCCTCCACCGGTCGGGCCAAAGCCTGGATGCCGAAAGACCAGATGCTTTACACGGCCGGGGCAAGGTTTCAGGGTCACAAATGGAATGTGTGGTACCGGTTCAGCGGGACAGATGAGACGATCCAATCATTCGGAAATCGCAATCCGATTTCGGGCATCGCCGCGGATAAGGATTACATAACCAATCGGTGGTTCCATCAGGTCCAGTCCGAATTTAAAGTAAATGAAAAGCTCCATCTGAATGGAGTTGTTTCTTACACGGATTATTCGCGGAACACACTCAGTACCAATGTAGATGCAAATAATCGCCGGACGCTTTCCCTGGATCCGGGATCGCAGGACAAGTCTGTTTTTACCACTACTTTCTTTCGCGGAACTGCATTTTACAAGGTTACCGATCACATTTCAATTCTCGGCGGCCTCGAACTTACCGATAACAACAGCTCCGGCGCGCGGATATTGGGTTCTTCGAGCATTACCGAATATGCATTGTTCCTCGCACCGGAAGTGAAAATTGGACAAATTCTAAAACTCAGTCCCGGGGTAAGGTTCCTAAAAAACTCGGTATACGACGCTCCACCGGTTATCCCGTCGCTCAATGGAAAACTGGCTTTGACCAAAACCCTTGACCTGCGATTTGGCTACGCCAGAGGATTTCGTTCTCCCGCATTAAGAGAGTTGTATTTCGATTTCCATGACGCCTCGCACTCCATCCGCGGAAATGTCAATCTGAAAGCGGAGTACTCCAACAGTTTCAATTCGTTTTTGGTCTGGCAGTGGGTTACCAAGCCTGATGTCCGCGTAACAACCACATTAGGCGGCTTTTACAACATCTTCCACAATCTGATCGAAACAGGGATCGATCCGGGCAATCCAAGTGAAACGACTTATCTGAATGTCGATTCATTCAAAACCACAGGGTTTACACTTGATAATAAAATTTTTATAAAAAACCTGCAGATCAATTTAGGGGGCTCCTATATAGGTCGGTATAACCGGTTCTCTGAAAGTCCTGGAGAGTTTGGCTCGTTGCCGGAGTTCGTGTGGTCGACCGAAGTGAACACAAACTTCCTTTACACATTTAAGAAAATCGGCACGGGGATTAATGTCTTTTACAAATATTCGGGCAAACGTCCGATCTATGAAAGTACTGATCAGGTCAATATAAAACTTGCGGAAACGGAAGGCTTTCATATGGCCGATGTGACGATAAATAAGAAAATCGGAACATACATCAATTTATTGGGTGGAGTAAAGAACCTGCTCGGGGTAACGACACTCACAAATTCCTCCACAGACACAGGCGGCGCGCACAGTTCCGGAGGCTCCGTGCCACTTTCCTACGGCCGGTCTTATTTTCTCGGATTGAATTTTCAATGGTCAAAAAATTAATCAATACCCTTTTAAACATATACAAACAATTATGAATAAGATCGTTACGTCACTATTAGTGATTACTTTCCTGATAGGTTTCAATGCCTGTAAAGATGATGAGCCGCCGCTTCCGGACAATGTAGCTGGTTTTGAAAGCACTGCAAAAGGCTTCGAAGGCGAAGAAACGGAGGTCAAAATCGTGTTGTCGCGAGCTGTGGATGCGGCTACTCCCATTTCGGTTTCGCTAACTCCAACGCAGCTTATTTATAATACCGAATTCACCACGACCCCTGTGGCTACCAACAATGTGATCGCATTATCGGTACCTGCTGGCCAGTCTTCGGCCTCATTTAAAGTGACTAAAAAGGCTGGCGTTTTCCTTGATGGTGACGAAAGCATCGCATTCAAAATCACCTCGGTAGGCACACCTGCATTGATTGGCCCAAATACCGATCTTAAACTCAGCTTTAAAGCGATCATTTCGGAAGGTACCAGCATTCAATTGAATGGGATCGCAGGTTCGGAACTGGGAAGCAGCGCCGCTAATTCCGTTTTTCTGGACCTGAGCAGCAATACACAAACGCCTGTTTTGCGCAACAGCTGGGATCTTGGATTCTATGGTGCTGCTGATTTCCGGGTGATCATTAATGGTACCACCGGGGCATCGGCATTGATGATCAATAAAACGGATCTCGCGACTGTAACGGATAAGGATTTTGTGGCGGATTCACTGGCAATCGGACAAGGATTGGGTAAGCTGTCGCTCATTGATGATGCGAAAGGAGATCTTACTAAAACAGTGATCAAAGAAGTTTCAGCGACAGATGCTGACAATAAAGTGTACATTCTGAACCGCGCTGGCGGCGCTGCTGCTATACCGAAAGTTGCCGATCTGTATAAAATCCGGATTTTGCGTAAAGGAACGGGTTATACGCTTCAATATGCAAAAGTGAATGATACCACTTTTAAAACGCTCGATATTACCAAAGATGCCGCTTACAATTTTGAGTTTGTCTCATTAGATAAAGGTGCGACGGTTGATGTGGAACCTGCCAAAGATCGCTGGGACCTTCAATGGGGCTATAATATGTACTTTACCAATTTTGGTGCCGGCCTGATTCCTTACGGCTTCTCGGATCTTGTTTTCACAAACGCACAAGCGAAGGTAGGCGCCGCAGAAGTACTTACGACCACAGCAACTTACGATGCGTTTGCAGAAGCAAATCTAACCGGCATTACATTCTCCACCGATGCGGACGTCATCGGATCGAAATGGCGGGTGACTTCCGGTGGAACCATAGGTGTTAAAACAGACCGTTTTTACCTGATCAAAGATGCTGCCGGGAACATTTATAAACTGCGATTTGTGAGCTTCCATCCCGAAGATGGCGGCGAGCGCGGCAAACCAAAGCTCGAATACAAGCTGGTTAAAAAAGGGGCTTAATGTAAATCATCTGATCAGAGAGCCAGTTCCCGGAATTGTCTCTCTGATTTTTAATAAAGAAATCATGCTATTAAAAACCTTGCTCCTATCCGTTTCATCCGTATTTTTAGCGGGCAACGAAACGACGACCGTAGCGTTGAAAACAGATATTACCTTGGAAAAACCGGTTAAGTCGGAGATTGTGGTGATCAAAGACCTTGATGCGAACACGAAGCCATACATTTATTTTAGTCTGGCTACCAGAAAAGACGTTCCTGCCGCAGAGGCGAAAAGCAAAAGCTGGGATATTGCATTCAGCAAAACGACGATCGCGGTAAATGGCGGCACCAGCGGACCAGGTCAGGGAGGTGCAATTGTTTTGGAAAAACCTTTCGATACCATCACCGAAGCCCCGAAAGAAGGTTATAAGTCGGACGGGGACGCCGGATTTGCCATTCCGGGTGGAAGCGGGAATTCGTGGTATAAGTACGATATGGGCGTTCACGCCATTCTCCCGATCATCGGCAGAACAATTTTGGTAAAAACTTCGGAAGGCAAATTCGCCAAGCTGGAAATCATCAGTTATTACAAAGGCGCGCCCGAGGATGTGCCCACAGAAGAAGCAAGCTACTACACTTTCAGGTACTCCCTGGCCGACGCCAACGGGCAATTTTAAGAGAAACAGACCTTACCGGCATTGAAGCTGGTAAGGTCTGTTTTCATTTCCGTTCATACTTCCAATTCCGCGATTTTCCTTCTTCCATCCATTCAATCGCGGTTGCAACACGTTTATTACGGGTGGCCTCAGTCTTCGCCTCTTCAAACCATTCGATATAATCCTTTTTATTTGAATAACTGAATTTAGCAAAGGTTTCCTGCGCTTTCGGACTTTTTGAGAGAGCCTCCGGAACATAATCGGGAATGGCCAGCTCTTTCGGTTCGGCGGACTTTTCCGATCTTTTTTGCTTTACGCCGGAGTCGATCAGATGCATGGCTTCTTTAACAAGGCCAGTTAAATACTCCTCAGATGGGAGATCGTCCAGACTTTTGATTTTCCCCAACTGGCCCATCGCATTTTTTTCGTCGCCGGTAGTCAGCACATTATGCGGGTCAGTAAGCTGGGAAGCGAGCCAAAATCCAAACGAACAATGTCCTTTAAATGACGCCATATTACACATAATGCTGCCATGATAGTCGAAATTAGGGAAACTCCATTTCATCGTTTCCTTTACTTCCGGGCAAGCGTTGTGAATGACCGCCCTCAGGTACTCGAGAATGGGGATTGCAAAATCTGCCGATTTTAAAATGTACGTGTCAACGCGCGGATCTGTATGCTGCATTATTTCTCTAAAATTTCTTTGAGATTATTTAAACCGTCCTGAAAATCTTTGCCAACAGACTCTTCCATTCCCATAAACGGGAGCATAACGTTCATGGGTATAGGCATTGCCCCCGTAAAACCCCATTTCACCCGCGTAGAGCTGGAATCGACCGGCTCGGTGATCATGTAGGCGTCGTTGCTGCTTTCAAAAGGTTCCAGAAAACGAAGTTCGGTATCGATCCGTTTTCCATCCTCAATTTTCGTAATTTCCTGCTCACCTTTTCCCACATCCTTATTTCCTTCCCACATCGAAACAAACCCGACAGTCCCGTCGGTCCCGGTAAAATTCTTCTTTATATGCGGATCACGGCTATACCAGACACTCCAGTTATCCTGGTTTTTTAATGGTTTGAGATATGCAAAAACCTCGGCATTGGGTCGACTAATTACTATTTCCTTTTCCACAGCATAGTCTTTCGGCATAATAAGAGCGGCGATCAGGACCAATGCAATCAGTCCGGCGATTACGTAGAGCACTTTTTTCATCGTGGGATTTTTTTGAGGTGAATAAATGAATTTGTACTTGACTTCATCAATATCTTCAATGGTCTGCACATTTGTCATCCCCGCTTTTTCGAGTACGCGCACCGAAGCCGCATTATTGACATTTACATAAGCAATCACATTTCGGTATTTCAACACTTCCCTCCCGAATTTGATCAGCGCCGAGGCAATTTCGGTGGCTATTCCTTTCCCCCATTGCTCTTCCATAATACGGTAACCAATCTCCATGTCTGATCCAACGCGGTCCAGCTTCGCAGCCCCAACCAGCTCTCCATTCAAACGGTCCTCGATCAGGTAACGTCCCAGATATGTGTTCCGGCCGTACTCGCTCAGGAAACTTTCCAACATGGCGTCGGACTCTTCCCTGGTAAGCGAATAACCCGTGACATACTTCATCACATTCTCATTATTACTCAGCCTGAAATACTTGTCCCCGTCGGCTGAGGTCATTTTTGTTAGTACAAACCGGGTTGTTTTTATTGGCTCAATATCCATGGAACATACCTGCTGGTTACATGGCTTTAATCCACGATAAGTTATTATTTTTTGTGTTTAAAACCGTAATTTCTTTGGCTAAAGAAGGCATTAACATGCATTAACAACTATTTAAATTTGGATTCTAGATCTGAATTATTACATTTGGACATCTACCGATGTGTAGTAACATTCCGTTATTATTGTTCCAATTAATCTTTATTTCATTATAAAAGTATAAATTTTTTAATGAACTGATCTCAATCAGAATCATGACAAAAAGAACTTTTGTATTGTTTTTCTGCCTCGCACAAATGCTGGCCTCGACGCTGTTTTCGCAACAGCCGGCGTTTGCGTGCAAGCTGGATATTGGAACCGACAGCTTCTCACCCTATACTGTTGAATCGTCCGAAGATCCGGGTCAGTTCGCCCTGATTGACGACAGTATCTGCAAAGAGGAAACGATCGTACGTGCGGATGATTTTGAATGGAAAGAAAACCTGTCCGATCTTCTTCGGCATCGCCATTCGACCTACCGGTTTCTGACGCTCATTTCAGAGATCGGTTCTGAATACTACATAGCACAAATCCCGAAAAATATCCGGGAGTCTGTTTCATTACCTGCATTGCCAAAGGGTGATATTGAATTACCCGGTTACTACGGTTTCCTTCACCGCCTCTGCCCCTTCTAAGTTCCCGCCGCAAGCGTTCTTTCAAGTACCGTAAAACACCACGGATGGATCGGCATGCTGCATTTAGCACGCTGATCTGACACAACTCGTATTGTCATCCATTCAATTACTCATTATGAAAAATTTACAATTACAGCTCCTGCTGGCGCTGAGCGTGATTACCTATGGTTGCGCGTCAAAAAGCGAAACTGCATCAAACCTCAGGGACAGCATTCTCACTATACCCGTCACTGAATTAAAGCCACAAAAAACCGATCTTCACCGCGAGTATGTCGGTAATATACAAGCTGTTAGAAATGTTGAAATCTATGCCCGTGTAAAAGGTTATCTCGAACAAGTGTACGTAGACGAAGGCAAAGAAGTCAAAAAAGGTCAAATTCTTTTCCGCATTAACAGTGAAGAATATGAGGCGCAGCTTGCCAAAGCAAAGGCCAATCTGCAAAGCGCCATTGCCGAGGCAAAAGGCGCTGAGCTCGAACTGAAACGCGTGAAACTCCTGGTTGAAAAGAACGTGATCACGAAAACAGAAGTGGAGGTTGCAGAAGCAAAACTTGCGGCAGCGAATGCGAAAATCGAAGAATCGCGGTCTGATAAGTCCAATGCTGCCATCCACCTTTCAAGAACGGAAATCAGGGCCCCATTCGACGGCGTGATCGACCGGATCCCTCAAAGAATGGGCAGCCTCATCGACGACGGAACGCTGCTAACGACATTATCGGATACCAAAGCAATTTTTGCGTATTTCAACGTCTCAGAAAATGAGTACCTGGAATATGTAAAAGCCAGAGGTAAAGCCGATAACCGGGAAGCCGTGGTTGAACTGGAATTGGCGGATGGTTCTTTTTTCAAACACAAAGGAACAATAGAAACCATGGAAGGCGCATTTGACGAAGGTACCGGCTCCATTGCATTCCGCGCCCGTTTTTCAAATCCCGAAAAACTCCTGAAACACGGCTCAACCGGAACGATCCGACTGACAAACACCGTGGAAAATGCCATTTTGGTCCCGCAAAAAGCGGCTTTTGAGATTCAGGACAAGAGTTTTGTTTATGTGGTGGATAAAAACAACCAGATCAAAACCAGAAGCTTCGTTCCAAGATCGCGGTTCGCCTCTTATTATGTGGTAAAGTCAGGATTGGAATCAGGAGAAACGATTGTATATGAAGGACTTCAGGGATTGAAAGACGGTGCTACCATTAATCCGAAAAACGTGTCGATGGACAGTCTGAATACACAAACTAACAAGATCGAGCTTACCGCGCGATAGGATCCATTCGTCTCACCTGAATTTCAAATCATGTTTCAAAAATTCATAGAGCGACCGGTTTTATCGCTGGTTATCTCCGTTTTTATTACCCTGCTGGGACTTCTGGCATTCAAAGAACTGCCCGTTTCCCAGTTTCCCGACATTGTGCCGCCATCGGTTGTTGTGACCGCAACCTATACCGGGGCAAACTCCGAGGTTTGTGTGGATGCAGTTGCTGTACCACTTGAAAAGGCGATCAACGGTGTACCTGGCATGACCTACATGACCAGCGTCTCCGGAAACGACGGCGTGACTACCATTACCATCTCATTCAATGTGGGCGTAGACCCGGACCTTGCCGCTGTTAACGTCCAAAACCGTGTTCAGACCGTAATCGATGAGCTTCCGGAAGAAGTAATCAAGGCCGGGGTTACCACTGAAAAAGAGGTGAACAGTATGCTCATGTATCTCGATATTATGAGCTCGGATTCGTCCGTCGCCGAAGATTTTGTTTACAATTTTGCAGATATCAACATCCTGAAAGAGCTGAAAAGGATCGACGGTGTCGGTCGCGCCCAGATCATGGGAAGTAAGGATTATTCGATGCGGGTATGGCTTAAACCCGACCGTATGATGAGCTATAATGTATCGTCGGAAGAAGTGGTGAAAGCGATTCGCGACCAGAATGTGGTGGCAGCCCCGGGAAAAACCGGTGTCAGCTCTGGTCGGGAAGTCCAGGCTTTGCAATATGTTTTGAAATACACCGGCAAATTATTTGAACCGGCTCAATATGAAAACATCGTTCTCCGCTCCAATCCGGACGGCTCCATGCTGAAATTGAAGGATGTCGCGGATGTGGAGTTTGGTACACTCGAGTACGATATGGCTTCTAAATCGAATGGAAAACCGTCGGCGTCCATAATGATCAAACAGCGCCCGGGTTCCAATGCGCAGGAAGTCATTAAAAACATCAAAGCAAAGGTGGCGGAATTGAAGACAACCACTTTTCCGCCCGGTATGGATTACTTTGTTTCCTATGACGTTTCGCGATTTCTCGACGCATCCATTGATGAGGTAGTGCGGACGCTGATCGAAGCATTTATTTTGGTAATTATCATCGTCTACCTATTTCTTCAGGATTTCAGATCGACGCTCATTCCCGCACTGGCGGTGCCTGTCGCATTGATCGGGACTTTTGCATTTATGCAACTATTCGGGTTTTCTATTAACCTGCTCACGCTCTTTGCATTGGTACTCGCGATTGGGATTGTCGTCGATAATGCGATTGTCGTCGTCGAGGCTGTGCATGCGAAAATGGCCGAAAAGCATTTGAATGCACGCGAGGCGACGATGGAATCAATGAAGGAAATGAGCGGGGCTATTATTGCGATCACGCTGGTGATGTCGGCGGTGTTCGTTCCGGTTGCATTTATGTCAGGTCCGGTTGGGATATTTTACAGGCAGTTTTCCATTACGCTGGCCATTTCCATTGTGATTTCCGGTATCAATGCATTAACCTTAACCCCCGCACTTTGTGCATTAATGCTGAAAAACACGCACGGCCAACCCTCTAAAAACACCTGGCTCGACCGGTTTTTCAAAGGTTTCAACAATGGGTATGATGGTATTTCAAACAAATACAGAAAGCTGCTTTCGCTTATTGTGAACAGAAGAGTCGTGACAGTCGGCTTGCTAATTGCCTTTTGCGTTGGAACATACGGGCTGAATACAATCTTACCGACCGGATTTATTCCCACAGAAGATCAGGGCGTCATCAACGTCAATGTAACCACGCCAGTTGCCGCTACCGTTGAGCGGACTGAGGCTGTTCTGGACGAAATCCAGAAAGTAGCGGAATCGCTCGAACCCGTGGAATCCGTTTCCAGCTTATCGGGATATAGTTTGATTACCGAATCGGCCGGATCGTCGTACGGAATGGCGATGATCAATTTGAAGCCCTGGGATCAGCGAAAATCGTCTGTTCAGGAGATTATCGCCGAAATGGAGAAGAAAACCAAGCACATTACCGACGCGGACATTCAGTTTTTCCCGCCGCCCACTGTACCTGGATTTGGTAACTCTAGTGGATTTGAGCTCAGAGTACAGGATCGGACCGGAAGTGACGATCTTCAGAAAACCGCTGACATTACCAACAAATTCGTAAAGGATCTGACGGCTGCTCCGGAAATTTCGAATGCATTCAGCAGCTTCGACGCCAGTTTTCCACAGTATATGATCCATGTGGATGCGGATATTGCCTCTAAAAAAGGCGTCTCCGTGGATGTAGCGATGAATACGCTCCAAACCTTGATAGGAAGCTTATATGCATCCAATTTCATCCGTTTTGGACAAATGTACAAGGTAATGGTGCAGGCGGATCCCAGCTTCCGGCGAAGCCCGGAGGATATCCTGAAATTGTATGTCAAAAACAGTCGGGGCGAAATGGTGCCGTTCTCAACTTTTATCCGGCTGGAGCGGGTTTACGGACCTGAACTTCTGACGCGTTACAACATGTTCACCTCGGCGATGATCAATGGCGACGCTGCACCGGGATTCAGTTCCGGCGATGCGATTAAAGCCGTCGAACGTGTCGCGGCGACCAGTTTGCCGAGAGGTTTTACCTATGAATGGTCGGGTATGACGCGCGAGGAAATTCTGTCGGGTGATCAGGCGATTTACATTTTCGGGATCTGCCTTATTTTCGTTTACCTGCTGCTGGCGGCTCAATACGAAAGTTTCTTGCTGCCTCTACCCGTTATTCTCTCACTCCCGACCGGGATTTTCGGAGCATTTCTTGCATTGAAATTAATGGGGCTCGAAAACAACATTTACGCCCAGGTTTCGCTCGTGATGCTCATTGGACTTTTAGGTAAAAACGCGATCCTGATCGTGGAGTATGCCATTATCCGGCAAAAAGAGGGACGTTCGGTGATCGATGCAGTACTGGAAGGTGCTACCGAAAGGTTACGCCCTATCCTCATGACTTCCTTTGCATTTGTGGCCGGGCTAATTCCACTTGTAATGGCTTCGGGTGCCGGGGCAATCGGAAACCGGTCCATTGGTACTGCGGCTGCGGGCGGCATGCTCATCGGGACACTTTTTGGTATCATCATCATCCCGGGATTGTACGTGCTCTTTGCAAGTATGGCTGGAAAGAAAACATCGAAAACGGTGGTTCCCGAAAGAGAAGTGGTAGTTCTTGACTAATCGTCTTGCGGCCGGAGATTCTATCCGGCCGCTATTTCATAAAGTTCTTATTGATGAAAACACATAAAAAGCTTAACAAGCTCCTATTTATTGGAATTGTATTAATCGTATCAGGCTGTAAACTCACGAAGCCAGTGGAGCAGGCAACCCGGATCGCAGTTCCGAAAACGTTTCAGGATCAGACCGATTCATCGGGTATCGGCGCCACGCAATGGAAAACTTTCTTTAGAGACGAGTATCTTATTGCATTAATCGACACGGCAATACAAAACAACCTGGATCTGAAAATGGCTGTTCAACGCATTGAGATGATGCGCACGAATATTCTGGTTAGACAAGGTGCATTACTTCCATCCGTTTCCGGTGAAGTGTCCGGCGGCGGGAGAAAATTTGGAGATTACACGATGGACGGCGTGGGTAACTACGACACCAATTTCTCAGACAATATCGACAACGACCGCAGGCTTCCTGCTCCATTCCTGCCTGATTACTTTCTGGGGTTACGAAGTTCGTGGGAAGTGGATATTTGGGGTAAATTAAAAACACAAAAAAAAGCAGCTTACACCCGATACCTGGCTTCGGAAAAAGCACGGCAGGCTATTGTTACAAGTCTGATCGCGGAAGTTGCAAAAGGCTATTACGAGCTCATGGCGCTAGACTCCGAGCTGGATATCATCCGAAAAAATATCGCATTGCAACAATCTGCGGTCGAAACGGTTAAGATCCAAAAAGAAGCTGGGCGCGCTAACGAACTTGGAGTGAGACAACTTACTGCGCAGATGCTAAATACCCAGAGCCTTGAAGTGGAAATTCAGCAAAGCATTGTAGAATATGAGAATAACATTAATGTGCTCCTCGGACGATTTCCTCAAAAAATCACCCGTGGCCTGGCCCTTGATCAGACACTTCCCGACTCGGTGAGCACTGGTATTCCGGCCAGTATGCTGAAAAGACGTCCTGATATCCAGGAAGCACAGCTATCGCTTTTAGCATTCTATTCAGATCAGCAGGCTGCACAGCTTGCGTTTTTGCCTGCGCTCAACATTACCGCATTTATTGGTTTAAATGCATTTAAAAGCAATTTACTCTTTTCACCCGGCTCTATCGCCTATCATGCATTGGGAGGATTAACTGCTCCCTTGGTAAATCGAAAATTTTTAAAAGCAAATCAAAAAAGCGCAGAAGCAGCAAGTTTGGAGGCATTGTATGCGTACAACAAAACAGTTCTGACCGGATTTCAGGAAGTGAGCACGAGCCTGAAAAAGCTGGAAAATAGTCGAAAAATCAGCGGTTTGAAGCAACAGGAGGTAGAGGTACTACAGGGAGCAGTAACCACATCAAACGACCTTTTTATGACGGGTTATGCTTCTTATCTTGAAGTGATTTCGGCGCAGCGGGGAGTATTGGAAGCTGAACTGAATCTGACCAACATTAAAAAAGATCAGTTCATCGCATTGGTTGAACTTTACCGGTCACTTGGAGGTGGCTGGGAGTAAATGGATGCTGAAAGCATTAAAAAAGCACGGATCTGAAACCCGTGCTTTTTTAATGCTTTCAATTTTTAAACCCTTATTTTTTCTTCGCCCCAGCGAGACTTGGCTCTTTGGATATTACAATCAGATCTGCCAGCATCCGGCCGGTTTCCGTCAGGTAAATATCTTTTTTCTTTTTCACATCTTTCGGAGCTTCGGCAACTTTGGAATCAACTTCATCTTCGTCGTCACCATCGGTATTGTCTTCACCCAGTTGCTTCATTGCCGCCCTTTTCTTCTCAGCCTCCTCGCGTTCCACTTTTCGTTTTGATTCCTGCAGTGAAACAACTTTGTTCTCACGGGCTTTCTTGAATTCGTCAAGCGTTTTCACCAAAGTCTTCAATTCCTGATCGGACTTAAGACGCGCGTTATACTTGTCTTTAAGCTGACCTACGATTTTAGGATTGATGTTATTTGCCAGGTCATATTTTGAAGAAGCAATCTGATCCCAGGGAAGCGCACTTGGCTGTGAACCTTCGCCATATTCATTTTCCTTAAATGCAGTAGGAAGTTCCAGATCCGGCATTACGCCTTTCAGCTGAGTACTGCTGCCATTAATGCGATAGAACTTCGCAACTGTCAACTTAACTTGTCCCAATTGGTCAGTTTCTTTCGGGACCCATTGATTCAAATCGATCAGCGTCTGAACGGTACCTTTACCATAAGTTTGTTCACCTACGATAATTCCACGTTTGTAGTCCTGGATCGCGGCAGCAAAAATCTCGGATGCCGAGGCACTAAACCGGTTCACCATCACCGCCATCGGTCCATCGTAAGCAATACTAGGATCATTGTCAGATTGTACTTCAATTTCACCCTGACCTTCTTTCACCTGAACCACCGGACCTCTGTTAATGAATAATCCGGTTAACGAAACTGCTTCAGTAAGGGAACCACCTCCATTGTTACGCAAGTCAATTACGATACCATCTACATTCGTAGCCTGCAGTTCGGTGATCAACTTTTGAACATCACGGGTAGTACTGGAAAATTCTTTCTCTTTGTGTTGCGCACCCTCAAAATCGCGGTAAAAGAGAGGGATATCGATTACGCCAATTTTGAAATCCTTGTTTCCCGAGTTAATGGACACGATCTCACTTTTTGCACGTTGCTCTTCCAATTTTATCTTCTCACGAACCAGACGATATTCTTTCGGAGGCGTGCCGGGTAATGCATCTGCCGAGATCACCTGCAATCTCACCACAGTGGATTTTGGGCCTTTGATCAACTTCACAGCATCATCTACAAACCATCCGATGATATCCACCATCTTACCTTCATCACCCTGGGCAACAGCAATAATCTTATCTTCTTTTTTAAGCTGTTTCCCCTTAAATGCAGGACCACCCGGAATTACATCCTTAATCTTAATGTAATTATCCTCCTCGCCCAGCAATGCTCCGATACCTTCCAGCGACTGGCTCATTTCCTGTTTAAAACGATCCGCAGAGGTAGGCGCCATGTAGCTGGTATGCGGGTCCATCGACTCGGCATAGGCATTCATGTACATTTGAAAAACCTGCTCAGTTCTGATACGGCCTAATGCGCGGTCACGGTTCTTGTACCGGTCGCGTAAGGTAGAGATTACAGCGGTATCCGCTTTTCCCGAAAGTTTCATATCCAGCGCTTCGCTTTTAAGGTATTTGCGCCAGGTGTCATTCAACTCATCTGTGCTTTTCGCCCAAGTAGCCTTTTCGCGGTCGGTATCCATCGACTCATCTGCTGTAAAGTCAAATGGTTTAGGCTCCTTCAGCAAAGCCTGAATGTAGTCGCTTCTTTCTTTATATCGTTTTCTGAAAACATTATAAATGTCGAATGGAACATCTAATTCTCTTTTCTGAAGGTAGTCATCAAAAGAGTGTTTATACTTATCAAATTCAGCGAGGTCAGATGCCAGATAATACAGCTTCCCATGGTCGATGGCGTCGATGTATTTGTCAAAGATCGCCTCAGAAAGTGAGTCGTTCAGTTTTGTTTTTCTATAATGATAGCTTGATAAAATACGCGTAGTCAGCTCCTCTGCCTTGTATTGCGCAGGAATTGGCTTAATATCTTCCTCCATGGAAGTCTCAACAGCAGGCATTACAGCCACTTTTTGCTGATCTGGGCCCCGCTGCCAACCTAGCAACACAACCGGTATAAGAGTGATTAGGTACTTTTTCATTGTTGAACGTTTGCTATTTAACAATTTCTAATAATTCAACCTCAAATACCAGAGCTGAATAAGCCGGGATTTGAGGGCCTGCTGCACGCTCTCCGTAAGCCAGGTCATATGGAATGAATAATTTCCATTTTGAACCAACCGGCATCAACTGAAGAGCTTCTGTCCATCCTTTAATTACGCCATTACATGCAAATTCGATCGGTTCTCCGCGATCAACCGAACTGTCAAAAACTGTTCCATTGATGAGCGTACCATGATAATGTGTTTTCACTTTATCAGTGGCAACCGGTTTAGGTCCATCGCCCGTCTTAATAACTTCATATTGCAGACCACTGGCGGTAGTGGTTACGCCAGGTCTTTTCTTATTCTCTTCTAAAAATTTCTCACCTTCCACCTTCACAACCGCACCTTTTTCTTCCATAATTTTTTGAAAATAAGTACCGATAAATGCATTGGCCTCCTCAGGAGTAAATGTCGTCTTGTCTCCCTTCAAGGTTGCATTGATCGTTTTATTAAGAACATCCGTGTTTACATTAGTAATTCCCTGAGAAGATAGTGAGTAAGAAAAACTTACGCCGATCGCTGCCGATAAAGAATCCATTTGATTTTTAAGTACGGCCGGCGAGAAAGTTGCTTTTACTGTTGAAGCCGGTGCTTTTTTGGCGGCTGCCGGTTTAGCTGTGTTGGCTGGTTTAACTGCTTTTTTGATAGTCTGTGCTGTCCCTTCTGAAATAACTAGAACTCCTACTATTAAGGCTGCTAAAACGGTTTTTTCTAATTTGTACATTGAACTGACGAATGGTAGGTAAGATGGAATTTAATTACGTAAAGTCGTATTAACGAATTCAATTACAACAAAAACACAAATAGTACCTAAAAAAGTTTTAGAAATGTTGTTATAAATGGATAAACGGTTATTTATTCAATACCTCCAGGGTATCATTGAAAACCTTGGAAAAATCTAATTTATCGAACAGGTTTTAATCAGAATAATACTGATTTTACAAAAATAAAAATCTACCTTTGCGGCAGTTTTCAAAAACTTACTACTATACTTTAAATAAGTTAAATATACTATGGTATCTGTTAGACCGGATGAAGTTTCGGCTATCCTGCGTGAACAACTTGCAGGCGCCAGATCAGAAGCAGAGCTCGAAGAAGTAGGCACAGTTCTCCAGATTGGTGATGGTGTTGCCCGCATTTATGGCCTCTCACAAGTACAGGCAGGTGAGCTGCTTGTATTCGAAACAGGCCTTAAAGCCCTCGCACTTAACCTCGAGGAAGACAACGTCGGAGCCGTTTTGCTTGGAGATTTTAGTGACATTAAAGAAGGTGCGACTGTAAAACGTACCAAAGAAATTGCTTCTGTGAAAGTGGGTGACGGCATCATTGGCCGTGTAGTAAACACCCTGGCTGAGCCGATCGACGGAAACGGTCCACTTACTGGTGAGCTTTATGAAATGCCGATCGAGCGTAAAGCTCCCGGTGTTATCTATCGCCAGCCGGTAACAGAACCTCTTCAAACAGGTATTAAAGCAATCGACGCGATGATCCCCATCGGTCGCGGCCAGCGTGAGTTGATTATTGGTGACCGCCAGACAGGTAAAACTGCGGTTGCGATTGATACCATTATCAACCAGAAAGAATATTTCGACAAAGGCGAACCGGTTTACTGTATTTACGTAGCCTGCGGACAAAAAGCGTCAACCATCAAAGGGATCGAGGCAACACTTCGCAGATACGGAGCAATGGATTACACCGTAATCGTTGCAGCAGGAGCTTCGGATCCTTCTCCAATGCAGTTCTACGCGCCATTTACGGGTGCTGCGATCGGTGAATTTTTCCGTGATACAGGTCGTCCTGCTTTGGTTATTTATGATGACCTTTCGAAACAAGCGGTAGCTTACCGTGAAGTTTCCCTGCTACTTCGTCGCCCTCCGGGACGTGAAGCATATCCAGGAGACGTTTTCTATCTCCACAGCCGTCTTTTGGAGCGTGCTGCCAAAATCATCTCGGATGATACAATCGCGAAAGGGATGAACGACCTTCCTCCTTCCTTGCAGGGAATCGTAAAAGGGGGTGGTTCACTAACTGCATTACCAATTATCGAAACCCAGGCAGGTGACGTTTCGGCCTATATTCCTACGAACGTAATTTCGATTACGGACGGTCAGATCTTCCTCGAATCCAACCTGTTCAACTCGGGTATCCGCCCTGCAATCAACGTAGGTATTTCGGTATCTCGTGTGGGTGGTAATGCACAGATCAAGTCGATGAAGAAGGTTTCTGGTACATTAAAACTTGACCAGGCCCAATTCCGCGAACTGGAAGCATTTGCAAAATTCGGTTCGGATCTTGATGCGGCTACTAAACTTGCAATCGACCGCGGACGTCGTAACCAGGAAGTTTTGAAACAACCTCAATATGCTCCCGTTCCTGTCGAACAGCAAGTTGCAACGGTTTATGCTTCTACAAAAGGGCTGCTTGATAAAGTAGATGTAAACCGCGTAAGAGAATTTGAAAAAGACTTCCTGACTGTTTTGAGCGGCCAATACAAAGAGACGTTGGCAGGTCTTCGTGCAGGTAAGCTCGATAATAGCGTAACAGACGTGATTGAAAAAGTCGCGAGAGAAATCGCTGTTAAATACCAATAAAAATATAAGGCTCAGGTAGTTACTTACCTGGGCCTTTTCTATCATAACATTAACCTTCGGAGTTTCCGGTCAGCGAAACACCGAATATTTTAAACTTCCAACTAATGGCAAGCTTAAAAGAAGTACGTAGCCGGATTGTTTCGGTTAACAGTACCCAGCAGATCACAAAAGCCATGAAAATGGTTGCTGCTGCGAAGTTGCGTAGAGCACAGGATGGTATCCTGCAGATGCGCCCCTATGCTCAAAAATTGGGAGATATGCTTTCCACTGTATCTTCCGGGGCAGAAACATCCGTTGACAGTCCTTTAAAAACAGTTCGCGCGATCGAAAAAGTGTTGATCGTAGTCGTTACTTCGGACCGTGGATTGTGTGGCGCATTTAATACAAACATCATAAAAGCTACCCTTGCGCTGATCGAGCAAAAATATGCAGTTCAGGCCCGAAAAGGGAATGTTGAGATTTTTGCGATTGGAAAGAAAGGTGCAGAAGCATTTGTGCGTCGCGGATTTGTTGTTAACCTTGGCTACACAGACATTTTCACAAGATTGAGCTTCGTTGCCGTGAAGCAGGCAGCGGAGGAAATCATGAGGGAATTTTCTGATGGCCGTTACGACGCCGTTGATCTGGTTTACAATGAATTTAAAAACGTTGCTACCCAGATTATTCACGCAGATCAGTATCTGCCAATTCCGACTGAGAACAAATCTTCCAGAAAGAAAAAAACGGAAGTAAACTACATTTTTGAACCGACGGAAGAAGAAATTCTTGCTGAGCTGATTCCAAAATCGCTAAAAATCCAGTTGTATCGCGCAGTGCTCGAATCCAACGCGTCTGAACAAGGTGCCCGTATGACGGCGATGGAAAAAGCGACTGAAAATGCGCAGGAGCTTTTGAAGGAACTCCGATTGATTTACAACCGGACACGTCAGGCTGCTATCACAAAGGAAATCCTCGAAATCGTAGGCGGTGCGGAAGCTTTGAAAAACTAGGGCTTTCAAAAATCAATATATTGAAACGAGCGGGTTCGACAACCCGCTCTTTTTTTGTTTTATAAGTTTGTCCCAAATGCAATATTGGGGTGTAAATGCAGTTCAAAAACTAAACAACCAAATCGTTATGCGTAACTCAACGGTCTTTAAGACATTCATTTTCCTATTTATCACGGCATTAACCGGAACTGTTTACGGTCAGAACCTGGATGAAATTATTTCGAAACACGTAAAAGCAATGGGAGGTGGAGACAAACTCTCGAAATTACAGAGCCTCAAAATCACAGCTGAAATGGATGTGATGAATATGAAAGTCCCCATTAATACGACAATTATTCAAAATAAAGGTTTTCGTAGCGAAACGACCGTTCAGGGCATGAAAGTGGTGCAGGTCATAAATGGTAATACAGGCTGGTCGATAAATCCGATGGCGGGCGAGCCGAAAGCAACGGTGCTACCCGAAGAAGCAGTAAAGTCGATGTCAGCCGAAACCGATCTGACCGGTTTGTATAACTATAAGGAAAAAGGCTACACGTTGACGCTCGATGGTGAAGAAGATCTTGCCGGTGCCAAAGTCTACAAAGTATCAATGACTTTAAAGAATGGAATCAGGAGGATCAACTACCTATCAAAAGACACGTTCTACATATTGAAAATTGTGGTTCAGACTACCATAAACGGACAAGATGTTAAGTCAGAAAATACGCAATCCGATTTCAGACAAGTGGATGGAATCACCTACCCTTTCACATCAGAAGTAACAACATCGGCGATGCCTGGCGCTACGATGGCTTTGAAGATCCAGAGCCTGGAAGTAAACCCCAAAATCGACCCAGCGATTTTTACAATGCCAACCCACTGATTGTGTAAATATTCAAAAGTTGAAAAAATCTTGTCCGCCCGACAAGATTTTTTCATGTCCGTGAAACTATTTTCAATAAATACATGTATATACATTAAATGTCAATACATATAAAACATTAAAAGATATGGCAATTAGTAAATGGGTAATTGACCCAACACATTCAGAAATTCAGTTTAAAGTAAAACACCTTGTTATCTCTACCGTTACAGGTGCTTTCAAATCATTTGAGGGATCGATAGAAACCGAAACAGAAGATTTTGACGGAGCCACAGTTGCGTTTTCAGCGGACGTGAATAGTATCGATACCAATCAGGAACAACGCGACGGACACTTGAAATCGGCTGATTTCTTCGATGCAGAAAAATATCCTAAACTTTCATACGCAGGTAAGCTATCCAAAAAGAGTGACGATTCTTATACTCTGACAGGCGACCTGACTGTAAAAAATACAACCAAACCATTTGAGTTCGCAGTGGAATACGGTGGTAACATGACCGACTTTTACGGAAATAATAAGTCAGGTTTTGAGATTTCGGGAAAACTAAACCGCAAAGAATTCGGCCTTGAATGGAGTGCAGTGACAGAAGCTGGCGGCGTAGTAGTTGGCGACGAAGTGAAACTGATTGCAAACGTTCAGGTGGTGAAACAATAAGATTTTAGTAAACCATTTATCAGTGAAGAGCAAGGATACCCGGTATCCCGCTTTTTTTGTTTCTCAAATATTTCAGGGCGATAGGGGCAAAATGACTCTCTATCGTCTTTATGTTATTACTTTTGGACAAAAAAGACCTTTACCTTGATAATTGAAACACGCGCTTATGCCCGCGCAGGCTTACTGGGCAATCCGTCTGACGGTTTTTTTGGAAAAACGATATCTATTTCCGTCCGGAACTTCGGTGCTTCCATTTCACTTTACGAATCCCCGCAACTTCATATCGAAGCTGAGCCTCAGGATCTGAGCACATTTCGAAGCATCTTTCACCTGCGCGATACCGTCAGTATGCTTGGTTACAACGGAGGGATTCCCCTGATCAAAGCCGGGATCAAAAAATTCGGGGACTATTGTGAGGAGCAGGATATTAAACTGCCAAACAAAAATTTCACCGTGCGTTACCGGTCTTCTATTCCTCGTCAGGTAGGAATGTCGGGGTCCAGTGCCATTGTGGTAGCACTGTTCCGTGCGCTCATGCAGTTTTATAAAGTTGAAATCCCGATCGAGATACTTCCTCAACTTGTAATGGTGACCGAGACCGAGGAACTTGGCATTACGGCTGGTTTGCAGGACCGCGTGATCCAATGTTATGAAGGTTGTGTTTACATGGATTTTGATAAAACAATGATCGAAGAAAAAGGTCATGGAAAATACGAACGTGTTAATCCTGAGCTCCTGCCGAAATTGTATGTCGCCTATAATACCAATCTGAGTAAAGTATCGGGCAAAGTTCACAGCGACGTGAGAACTCGGTTTGACCGGGGTGAAGCACATGTGATCGACGTTTTGGGACAAATTGCACAGAAAGCCGAGGATGGTAAAAAAGCCTTGCTGGAAGGTCGCCCGGACGATTTGCATCAGTTAATGAATGAGAATTTTGACCTGCGCTGCAAGATCTATAATGTGCCGGAGTCGAACAAAAGACTGATCAATGCAGCCAGAGCTTGCGGGGCCTCCGCCAAATTCGCCGGCTCAGGAGGCACAATCATCGGCATCTACCGCGACGATGACATGCTCAACCAGCTGTTCGTAGAACTAAAAAAGCATAATGCAAGGGTAATTAGGCCGTTTGTGGTTTAAGAGCTGTTATTAGCTAGTAGCTGTTAGCCATTAGCTTTATTGCCAACCTATTTTGTCATTTAACAAAACCATAAGCTAACAGCTAATAGCTAACCGCTAAAAGCTCCTGGCTAAAAGCTAAAAAATATGATTCGTAAAGCTGTAATTCCTGCTGCCGGACTTGGAACCCGGTTTTTGCCTGCAACCAAATCAATGCCCAAGGAAATGCTTCCTATTATTGATATTCCAACTATTCAATATGTTGTTCAAGAAGCAGTTGACTCTGGGATAGAAGACATTTTGATCATTTCCGGAAAAGGAAAACGGGCCATTGAAGATCATTTTGACCGCAATGTAGAGCTGGAAACCCGCCTAGAGGAAAAAGAGGATTTACTATGGTTCAATGAAATGCGCCGTTTAGCAGATATGGCGAACGTGCATTTCGTCCGTCAAAAAGAAGCGAATGGACTCGGGGATGCGATTTACTATGCCCGCCACCATGTTGGTAATGAGCCATTTGCAGTACTTCTTGGAGATACGATTATGGATTCGGTGATCCCGGTTACACAACAGCTGATGGACACCTATGAGCAATATGGCGGATCGGTGATCGCGGTGGAGGAAGTTCCGGCGAATAAAGTAAACCGTTATGGAATTGTGGGCGGTAAGACGTTAAGTGATACCATTATGGAGCTTAGTACATTGATTGAGAAACCCGCTATCGATCTCGCACCTTCTAACCTGGCAATCGCGGGACGTTACATTTTAACTCCCGAAATATTCAGCACGATCGAACAGACGCCAAAAGGAAAAAATAACGAAATTCAACTAACAGATTCATTGTTATTGCTTTTGAAGCGTGAAAACATTTATGCGCACCATATTGAAGGCAAACGTCATGATATCGGCGACAAGCTGGATTATCTGAAAACGACCGTGGAATTCGCACTTAAAAGAAAAGAATTTGCCGAGCCATTCCGCAAGTTTTTAATTGATCTGCTCAACAAAGAATAATACCTGACACATTCAACAGGCCATATGGGAAATCACGTCATTATAAGTGGAGCTACGGGTAACCTGGGGAAAGATGTAGTGGCGAAGCTCACCGCTTTACACTATACGATCCACCTCAATGTTCGCGAGGGCAAGACTTCAAAATACGCAGGGTTTTCTAATGTAATTAGTTATCCGGCAGATCTGTCAGATCAAGGTCAGTCAGAAAATTTCGTTCAGAAAGCCATCGAAAATGCCGGTTCTATTCATGCCGGCATTTTTCTGGCGGGTGGTTTTGCCCAGGGCAAGCTCACCGACACCGAAGATGCCGACATCGAGAAAATGATAACGATGAATTTTTTAACGGCATTTCACCTTGTAAAACCTTTACAAAAGCATTTCGAAACGCAGGGAGGCGGGCAGTTTATTTTTATCGGTGCGCGCCCCGCATTGGTCGCCGAGCAGGGAATGGGAAGTTTTGCATACACACTTTCAAAGTCTTTGCTATTTCAAATGGCAGATATTATCAATGCAGAAGGCAAGTCGAAAAATATCACGGCATCGGTTGTAGTTCCAAGTATAATAGACACGCCGGACAACCGCACTGCCATGCCGGATGCCGACTTCAACAAATGGATCCCGGGCTCCGATATGGCGGAAAGCATTGCATTCATACTCAGTGAAACAGGCCAAAAAATGCGTCAGACGATCATCAAGCTTTATAATAATGCCTGATTACTCTACTTTGAACGGTTCATAATCGATTTCAACTATCCTCTTTCCATCCTTCCCCACTTCCCCGATAGAAACCCGTTCGATCCGGACATCTTTTCTATTTACTTCATATTCAGCCTTCTTCTTACTTTTTACTTTCCTTCCATTCAGAATATAAGTCACACTGTCTTCCTGATATGTGAAAGCACCAAGGTGATGATCTCTGACAGTATATCTAGGTATTACGCCTACAGATCCCTGGCTACGGGGGGCAACATAATCGACCGTTTCCTTCTTATCCCCTCTGATTTGCTCGTATGTTGGAAATGCATCTCCCTTCTTTTGCCTTTGAGAAAAAGCATCGTTAAACTGCATGAAAGCAGAAACCAGTGCGAATGCGGATTTCAGATAAATTTTCATAGTCGGCATTTCAATGAGATCATTTCAGAAACAAGTTGGATTCAGATGCACCTGAAGTAGGTTAAAATGCATTCTGTGCATCCAGCATGGTGATCTTAACCTGGGAGATACTTGCTCTTTGTTTTTTCAAAATCGTGAATTCGTAATGTTTGGTCTTTAACCTTTCTCCGACAGACGGTATCCGGCCAAATTTCCAGATCAGGTACCCGGCGAGCGTTTCGTACTCGCTTTCCTTCGCGATATCATGAGGAAGTTTGTCGTTCAGATCCGTGATAGACGCCGCACCCAGCGCGGTATAGGTATTATCACTTTCATTTTTTACGATCGGAACCTCATTATCGTATTCATCCTGAATCTCTCCTACCAGTTCTTCCAGAATGTCTTCCATTGTTACAATGCCATCGACTCCACCATATTCATCGATAATTACCGCCATTTGCTGACGGTTCATCTGAAAATCACGAAGTAATGCACCGATCGGCTTGGATGCATGAACCGAAGAAATCGGACGGATCAGCTCCTGTAACACGATTTCCTTGCCCTGCCGCATTTTTAGAAGCAGATCCTTTAAATGCAAAACGCCAACGATCTGGTCAAGCGTATCTTCATAAACCGGAATCCGTGAATAACCTTCTTCGATGATTTTTTCGAGCGTTGCCTCATTAAAATCATTTACATCAATACCAACAACCTGAGGTCTCGGAATCATAATCTGGCGTGCCAGACGCTCCGAGAAATTGAATGCATTTTTAATCAGATCATAGTCCGCCGCTTCGATCATCCCACTCTCCTTTTGCTGCTGGACCAGATACCGAAGCTCGTCGCTGCTATGTACCTCGCTACCGTGCGAAGGCGATATGCCGACGCCTTTCAGAATAAAATTGGCGATACCATTCAATATCCAGACAATCGGACGGAAAACGATATAAAACCCATGCAATGGATAAGACAAAAATAAGGTCGTGGCCTCGGGGCGCTGGATGGCGATAGACTTGGGCGCCAGTTCTCCAAACACAATGTGTAGCACGGTAATAATTGCAAATGCAGTGGGCAATGCAATCTGATGAGCCAGCTCAGGGTCAAGCGAAATGCCGACAAGCTCCATGCCGCCGATCAGGATTTTGGATACCACGGGCTCTCCGATCCAACCCAAACCCAGACTTGCCAATGTGATACCAAACTGTGTAGCAGCAAGATAACCATCCAGGTTCGCTACGATTTTTTTTGATAAGATCGCCATCTTATTCCCCTCCTGCGCCTTTTGCTCTAATTGCGAAGCTCTGATCTTGACGATCGCGAATTCAGCCGCCACAAAAAAACCATTAAGAAATACGAGCACTAGTGTGATTAAGACCTGGACAGCCATTCAGTTTGAATAAAGTGAGTTAATTAAATGCCTTGAAGCTGCATTTTAACAAAAAATTGTACCATTGAGAAACGCCGATAATTTCTACTTCCGGCACTTTCCTATTTTTCGTAACTTACATTAGATATGAAAAGTGGTCACGCAGATTTGCCGCTGCATTACGGGAAAGTGCCGGTTTGGCTGGCTCAGCGAATGAGCGCATTAGGAGGAGCGATTGTAGAGTCCATCGTAATGGAGTACGGACGCAACGCGCTGCTCCAAAAATTGAGCGATCCATTCTGGTTCCAATCACTGGGCTGCGTACTCGGAATGGACTGGCATTCTTCGGGCATTACCACTTCGGTCATGGGCGCGTTGAAAAAGTCGGTCAATCAAAGATCTTCGGAACTCGGCATTTACATTTGCGGCGGACGCGGGAAACACTCCCGGGCAACGCCTGCCGAACTCATGGCGATTGCGAATAAAACGGGCTTGGATGGAGATAGCCTGGTTCACAGCAGCCGGTTATCCGCCAAAGTTGATAACACGGCTATTCAGGATGGTTTTCAGCTTTATCTCCACTCATTTGTTCTTTCCAAAGAAGGAGAATGGGCGGTAATTCAGCAGGGAATGAACACCAACGAGCGCCTTGCCCGCAGATATCACTGGCATTCCCCGAGCATCAAATCCTTCATCGAAGAACCTCACACCTCCATTTACGGCAAAAACCAGGGTACTATCCTCAACCTGACCGACAAAGCTGCCGCACCGACGAGAAGCGGCATTCTCGAACTTACCAAAGAGAATCCCGGCCAGATCATGCGCGAGATTACGAAACTGGTCATGCCGGATCATCACGATGTTCGAGCAGAGGACGTTAACCTGAAAAGATTGGGCGCAGTTCTGGCGTTAGCGCACGACAGTCCGGTGAATGACATGGAGTCGTTATTACTACTCGAAGGTGTAGGTCCGAGAACGATCCAGTCACTGACGCTGGTAAGTGAAATTATCCACGGCACTCCTTCCCGATTCTCCGACCCGGCCCGGTTTTCCTTTGCTCATGGGGGCAAAGACGGTCACCCCTTTCCCGTTCCTATCACGGTATATGATGAATCCATTCTTACTTTGGACCGCGCTATTCAGAAAGCGAAGATGGGCGAAAAAGATAAGTCAGATGCATTAAGAAACCTTTCAAAAGTCTCGCAAAACCTCGAAAAAGACTTTCAGCCTAACAATCGATTCAACGACATCATCCAGCAGGAGCGTGATAATTCGTGGAAATATGAAGGAAGAACGGTAATGGGGAAAGCCAAAAAGCCGGGAGGGGCGAGCGGGCAGCTGGAGTTGTTTTGATTCTTTTATTAATTCATTTGCATCGCTATTGATATCAAGTTTTTTAGATTTTGAGTAAGTTTACCTGAATAGTTAGCAATTCGAATATGATACTGCGTTCCTCATCATCCATTTTACCACGAACTCTTGAAGAATTTCTTCAATGGGAGCCTGTTGATGGATATAAATATGAATGGAACGATGGAAAAATAATCAGATTCGAAAAAATGAAGAAAAAGCACCTGTTCATTATCAGAACACTTCAGCAATTGTTTTTTCGAACTCATTCTTTCTCAAAAGGAGCGGCGTTAATCATGGAGCAAGACGTCATGCTCAGCGGAATACAAATGCGCAGGCCGGATCTCGCCTACTTTACGGGGTCGCAAATAGATTCTTCCCTCGTATCGGATCAAGAGCCGATTCCGGAATTCGTGATAGAAGTTATCTCGCAACATGATGACGCGGAAAAAATAGAGGAAAAGTTAGTGGAGTACTTCAATGCCCGGGTAAAAGTGGTTTGGCACATCTATCCGGAAAACGAGGTCGTCTACATTTATACTTCACGAAAAGATGTGAAAATCTGCACGGATAACGACATTTGTTCCGCATATCCCGTGCTTCCCGACTTTGAAATATCTACTAAGGATTTGTTCCTGGTTAGAACGTTCATGTAACCCTTTTCATAATCAATCCCATACCATTAATTCTTTCAATTGATCCTTTAAGATCAACTAAATTCTGTAACACTAAAAATGCCTCAATGATCTCTAAAAAACTTTTACAAAAACCTCTGATCCTCGCGACCTGCGTCACTGTTGTGGTAGTTTCATGTATGAAAATGGCTCCCAATACACCTTCATCGTCCGGCGACAAATGGGGGAAAACTTCGAAGACAAATAGTACGGCCATTGTCATTAAGGAAGATGCGGCAACCGGGAAAACGCGGGCCAAAGAAATCCGTGAAAAAACCGTCGTAAAACTTGCAGACGGATTGAAACTGGATTTATGGGCTTCCGATTCACTTGCCCCTGATCCGGTCGCCATTGCGATGGATGATATGGGGAATGTATACCTGAACCGTACAAACCGCCAGAAAAACTCAGAATTTGATATCCGCGGGTACCGCAACTGGATGACCGCCTCGATTGGTTTACAAACCGTTGAAGACCGTCGTGCATTTCTTCGCAGCACCTTCGCACCCTCAAAAAGCAAAGAAAATAATTTCCTGAAAGACCTCAACGGAGACGGTTCTCACGACTGGAAAGATCTGGCAGTTGAAAAAGATGAGGTTTGGAAAATAACAGATACCGATCAAGATGGCATCGCCGACATTTCAACCAGAATTCTGAATGATTTTTTTGATGAAGTTTCCGATGTAGCCGGCGGTCTGCTCATCCGCGCGAAAGATGCATTTGTAGCCATCGCGCCGGATTTGTGGAGATTGAGAGATACCAATGGGGACGGAGTTTTGGATGAAAAAACATCCATTAGCCACGGTTATGGCGTCCATATTGGTTTTAGCGGCCACGGAATGTCTAATCCCATTGAAGGTCCGGACGGAAAAATATACTGGAACATCGGGGATATCGGCGCAAACATCACCACGGCGGAAGGCGTAAAACACGAACATCCGAATTCCGGTATTATCGCCCGCTCGAATCCCGATGGCAGCGATTTTGAAGTTTTTGCACACGGATTACGGAATACGCACGAATTCGTTTTTGATGAATACGGTAACCTGATCAGCTCCGATAACGATGGGGACCATCCGGGCGAGAGTGAGCGATTGGTGCACGTAGTAGAAGGTTCTGACGCTGGCTGGCGCTCCAACTGGCAGTATGGAAAATACACCGATCCTAAAAACAATAGTTACAAAGTCTGGATGGACGAGCAGCTTTTCAAGCCTCGCTGGGCCGGACAGGCGGCATATATCATTCCGCCAATTCAAAATTTTCACAATGGACCGACCGGAATGCAGTACAATCCGGGAACTGCATTGGGTTCCGAATGGAAAAACAAATTCTTCCTGGTGGAATTCGTGGGTAACCCTGCCCGTTCGCCGATCTGGGCATTTGGATTAAAACCAAAAGGAGCATCGTTTGTATTGGATGGTGAAAAAAATATCCTGAACGGAATCCTGCCGACCGGTATTCGTTTCGGCCCGGACGGTGCATTGTACATTGCTGACTGGCTCAATGGCTGGGATACGAAGAATGCTGGACGTGTTTGGAAGTTGGATGTGACGGAAGAAAAAAACGATCTTAAAGCGTTAAGAGCGGAAACCAAGAAGCTGATACAGCTTGACTATACGAAGCAGTCGGATGATATGCTGTTGTCTTTGCTTTCCAACCAGGACATGCGTATTCGTCAGAAGTCACAATTTGAACTGGCTTCGCGGGGTGCAAAAGGCGCAGCTGTTTTAAATAAAGCCATTGCTCAAACTGCTAACCAATTCGGCCGCATTCACGGAATTTGGGGAATAGGTCAACTTGCTCGTCAGGACAAAGCGTATGCAAACGTTTTGATGACCCTGTTAAAGGATAAAGACGAAGAAATCACCGTGCAGGCGGCGAAAATGCTTGGAGATGCGCGTATCACGGAAGCTGGCCCGATGCTGGTACCGATGCTTTCTTCCAAAAACCCGCGCGTCCGGTTTTACTCGGCGCAGGCGATCGGAAGAATCAAATACAAAGATGCAATCGCTCCATTATTGGCGATGATCAAGACTAATAATGATGAAGATGTTTATTTGCGCCACTCTGCAGTTTTAGCTTTGTCGCGCATTGGTGAAGCAGAACCCATTGTTGCATTGGCAGATAGCCCTGAAAAATCCCTACGCATTGCGGCCATTCTTGTTTTGCGGAGAATGAAGAATGAAAAGATCAGCCTGTTTTTACGTGATAAGGATGAATACATTGTGACGGAAGCCGCTCGGGGTATTAACGATGATTTGTCGATTGCGGCTGCATTACCCGCACTTGCTTCCACATTAAACGATCCGAGATTTACTTCTGAACCTTTATTGAGAAGGTCGATCAATGCTGCGCTGCGGGTAGGTGGCGAAACGCAACTCAATGATCTGGTTGCTTTTGCAAAAAGAAAAAACATTGATAAGGAAATCCGTGCCGAAGCATTGGCTACGCTCGGTACCTGGGCAAGTCCGTCCGTAATGGACCGTGTGGACGGACGTTATCGTGGGCCGCTGGAACGTAATGCTGCGACGGTTAAGACCAAAATCCAGCCTATCGTTGCCGATCTGTTAAAAGACGATGAGCCTGCGATTTTGATTGCTGCCGCGCAAATGCTTACCAATCTGGGCGTTTCGGACAACAATGCCGCGCTCGCTAAAATCCTGAATGATCATAAAGATCCGAAAGTACGCGCCGCCATGCTTATTGCATTGAACGATCTGAAATACACGGACATGGAAACGGTTATGAAAAAAGGCATGACGGATTCTGATGCCGATGTCCGCACCGCTGCATTGGGCATGGTAGGAAATGTAACGATGTCGAAAGAAGCGTTAACGGACATTTCGAATGCGATTTTTGAGAAAGGAAGTGTGCGCGAACAACAACAGATGCTGAAAGTGCTGGGTACTTTACCGGTCGCAAAAACAGAAGGCATTTTGACGGACCTGATTCAAAAAATGACGGACAAGAAGCTTCCGCAAAGTCTTACACTTGATTTGGGAGAAGCCGTCGATTCCACAAAGTCAAATACGCTGATTGCGAAAATGGCACCAATGCGCTCAACAGGCATGACTGCTGCGGACTACCAGGATGCGCTTTTCGGAGGAAATGCCCAGCTTGGCCGCCGCTACTTTATGACAAGTTCAGCAGCGGAATGCGTTCGGTGCCATTCCATTGGCGGACAAGGCGGCGAAGTAGGACCCAATCTTTCCAATATCGGCAATGTACTTTCACGCGAGCAGATTTTGCAGGCATTGGTAGAACCAAGTGCGAGATTATCGCCGGGATTTGGAATGGTGATGCTGACTTTGAAAGACGGTACCAGTGCGGCAGGGATTCTTTCAGCGGAAAATGATCACGAGCTTGTGTTGAAAACTTCCGAAGCAGAACCTTTGAAAATAGCGGTTTCCAGAATTTCAAAACGGGAAAATGTTCCGTCCAGCATGCCGGCAATGGGAACGATCATGACGAAACGAGAAATCCGCGACGTCGTGGAGTTTTTATCGGGATTAAAAAGACAATAAATTAAATGCGAAAAGCCCGGACAGCGATCCGGGCTTTTCGCATTTAAAGATCATCATCAACACTATATCTGAATGAAATTAGACAAGAAAGAGGCTGAGGTCGTGGGAAAGGCCATTCAGTTCTGGCAAGACAAAAACAAAATCTCGAAAGAGCTGGCTGATGAGTTGCGCGGAAGCTATGAATTGAGAAATTCCAATGCAGATGCCATCGCCATTTATGCATTAATATCCGCCATTTCGTGTGGCTTACTCGCATTTGGCGCCTTGGTGATCGATGAAAAATGGATTGAGCTGCTTCGGAAACAATGGGGCTTTTCTGAAAATATCGTAGGCATTATATTTACATTAATAGCGGCGGTTTTCATCTTTCTTGCGAAAAGACGCAAAGTCAAACTTCCCGACGCCAGGGCCAGTAATGAAGCCTACAACATCACCATTATCCTTACGGTCGCCATCGCCATTACCTACTGGACGAGGAGTCTTGCCTCGCCGGAAAGCAATTATGCAATACCACTCCTGATCGCGACCTTCGCTTACGGTGCAATCTCCGTTTTGCTGCATTCAACACTACTTTGGACGGTTGCAATCCTTTCATTCGCAGGCTGGTGGGGCGCGCAGACATACTATTGGTCTCATGGAAGTTACCGGTTTTGGGGAATGAATTATCCGTTGCGCATGACCGTTTTCGGGCTGGCAATCTGGGGATTATCCTGGGTGGTAAATCGTACAAAAGCATTACAATTCCTTCATGAAGTTACCTATTCGATTGGTTTATTTCTTTTCCTCGTTGCCGCCTGGACCTTATCGATGTTTGGAAATTATGATGACCTGAGTGGCTGGACGGCATTGAAACAGAGCTACTTCTGGTACTGGGCCCTCGGTTTTACGGTTATGCTTGCCGGTTTGCTTTACTATGCTTTTCAAAATAAACTGGAAACGCTGCGGGACCTTACGCTGGTTTTCTTTTTATTAAATATCTATACCCGATACTTCGAATATTTCTGGGACCGTACCAACAAAGGAATCTTCTTCGCGTTATTGGCACTTTCGTTCTGGTTTGTGGGAAAGAAGGCAGAGCAATGGAGAGGGCGTAACGTGGTTTAAATTTTAAGTAGCAGATAAAATGCACAGATTTTATGCAAAATACCGGATAATATGCATGAAAGTTGTGCATATTATCCGGTAAAAAAGGTAGCATTTATCGCCGGCAACGGAACAATCGCCATTATGAGCAACATCAGACCAATCCGCCAAAATGAAGTTGACCTGATTCATTTTTTATTAGCCAGATTAAATCTCGATCCGGCCAACTTTCCGATTAGTGAGATGGTGGATGAATATGAGGGCGGGAAAATGGGAAGTATCAGTTTGGGAGGTGATGTTTCCGGTTATGACGGGGATCTGATACAGGTGGAATATATCGATAGCGATGCTACTCCGGTAGTGATTACTTTGACCAAAGACACAAATAACCAACTACTCGACCTGGATTTCTGGAAGACGGATTTTTCGAAATTACTCGTCTACCCTACTCCTGACAAGCTCATTTTTGGGAAATCTCAGGCATAACCCTACACTTCTTCGTAATCGAGTTCTTTCCCATAAGTCTCCTCCATTTTCCAAAGCGACAGCAATGCGAGCGAGAAACAGATCGCCCCGACGATCGCGCCGGATTGTAAAACGCCCCATTCAGGTTTCAATAATTGAAATAATGGCAATGTGAGTAAAACGGTCGCGCGGACATTATTCGCGACGGAAGTGGTAACGGTTGCCCGCAAGTTTGTCCCGAACTGTTCGGCAGTTGTGGTCAGAAACATGGCTATGTAACCAATGGAGAAACCCAGCCAGGTGTAGCAAATGTAAAGTGTAGTCGTGGAGCCGATGCCTCCGTAAAGCAGCCACACTACTCCCGCGAATGTCATAGCCATCATCAGCAGGATCGCCTGCTTTCGTGATCGCAGCCATTGACTTAAAATACCACTAAAAAAATCGCCGGTAACTACTCCAATATACGTGTACAACACGCAATCGCCCGCCGGGACATCTCCTTGAATGCCCAACGCTTTGGCAAATTCATTTCCAAAAGTGGAATAAACCCCGATTACCATATACGTTGGAAGCCCGATCCCCATGCAACGGATGTATCGCACAAACCGTGACCAACTTGTAAAGATCGTCCACCAGGGTACCGGCTTCTTTCCCCGCTTCTCGATGCTGATATTAAAAAGAATGGATTCAAGCACATTGATACGCATAACAAGCAAAACCAACCCCATTCCGCCACCAATAAAGTAGGCAGTCCGCCAATCAGTTAGCTTTACGGCAAAGAATGCGGCAATGGCTCCCGCAAGGCCCACACTGGCTACAACGGAAGCCCCATAACCTCTTAATTCTTTCGGCAGGATCTCGGCGATCAAAGTAATGCCGGCACCCAGCTCGCCCGCCAGGCCTAGCCCGGCGATAAATCTCAGTAATGAATAAATTTCCACATTATTAGCAAATCCACACGCGATATTGGCTAGTGAATAAGTTAAAATAGAGCCAAATAAAACGGATCTTCTTCCAAATTTGTCCCCAAAAATACCCCACATAAATCCTCCGATCAGCAGCCCGGCTTGTTGCCAGTTATAGATCGCCGCCCCGATCCTTGAAATTTCTTCTTCCGACAGTCCGAGATCTTTCAGGCTCGGAACGCGCACGATATTGAATAACAACAGATCGTAAACGTCAACGAAATAGCCCAGCGATGCGACAATAACCGGGAGTGTGAGGACTGCACTGATTTTTGGTTGAGTAGAGGTAGTGGAGTACATGGAGTGAGGTTATGGCAAATATTATTCGTCAAAGGTTTTCTTTCTCAAAGATTTAACGATCGCATTTCGCTGTTTTGTTTTAAGTCGTTCTTGTTTTGAGGCTAACGTCGGCCGGGTAGCTCTCCGCCTTTTTTGAACTACGAAAGCATTTACAATAAGGTCATTAAACTTTTCAATAACCTTATCTTTATTTGCCAGCTGCGAACGTTCCGTTTGGTGATAGAGTATCAAAACCTTTTCATTCGTTAAGCGCGTTGCCAGTTTTATAATGAGGTTTTGCTTTTGTTCATCATTCAAAATCTTGGAGTTTGGGATATCAAACCGCAGCTCCACTTTCGTTTCGACTTTGTTCACATTCTGTCCTCCACTCCCACCACTTCGGGCGGTCTGAAAAACCAGTTCAGGATGCAGGAGTTCAGGGTTTATCATGATTTGATCTTGAAATAGTGTTAACGCTTGTTAATGTTTTCTGTCAAAAATAGGGGGTTACAGGATTTCAAATGTCTTTTAATCACTCATTTCTACTAGTCACCATAATAATTATAACCTTAACTCAATGATTTTCAAGATAATAAAATTCGCAACACTGAGTTTTAAAAATCTTGTAAAAAGAATGCCGGTTTAGACAGATTGCTAACTCCATTAAGACAACCTTTTCTGCATTAAACCCATCCTAAAAAGTGATGTCCAAGAAACGATTTTTAATAACAGAAAACAATTTAATCATACGGCCATGAACACCATGCGTACATTTCGGATACTCGGCTTGTTTATACTATTGCTTGGCGGTGTTGCGGTTACCGATACAGCCAAAGCCCAACCCGGGTTCAGCGTTTCTTTTCAAACTTTTTACAATGAACTCTCACCTTACGGGAGGTGGGAGCGCAATCCGCAATATGGTTCCGTGTGGATCCCCGATGTACCGAGAGGTTTTCAGCCGTATTCCACCGACGGTTACTGGGAAGTGACCGAATATGGTAATACCTGGGTTTCGGACTATGAGTGGGGCTGGGCTCCTTTTCACTACGGCCGCTGGTCGTATGACGACTATAATGGCTGGTTCTGGGTTCCTGATTATGAATGGGGACCAGCTTGGGTAAACTGGCGTTCGGGTGGCGGATATTACGGCTGGGCGCCGCTGGGGCCTGGTATCAGCATTAACGTTTCGTTTAATGCACCGTCATTCTGGTGGAATTTTGTTCCGCAACGTTACATTACCTACCGCGGCTGGCGTAATTACTGCGCACCTCCAAGAAGGTTCTCGCATGTGTACAACCAGACGGTGATTATCAATAATTATTACCGCAGCAACAACCGGACTTATGTGTATGGACCGAGACGCGATGAAATCGAACGGGTAACGCGGCGCAGTGTGCCAGTGCGGACCATCGATGCCAGTCCGAGCGGACGTGGGCGGGTGATCGTGGCGGAAAATAGCCGGGGTAATGATCGTTACAATTCACGGAGCAGCAGAAATGAGCCGGAACGTCGTGGAGGAACCATTGACGCAAGTCCAAACCGGAGCGGCAGAACCATTGACGCAAGTCCGGAACGGGGTGGCAGAACCGTTGATGCAAGCCCAGACCGGGGTGGAAGAACATATGAGGCAGGTTCGGATCGTCGAGGTGCAACTGTTAATCCAGGCTCAGACCGTGGCGGCAGAGATAACAATGAGTACAGCGCCCCGAGCAGAACTGAACGGAGCAGCCGCGAAAGAAGCATCGATCCGGCTCCTGCAACAAGAGGCAACGATCGGTACGAGGCACCTCGCCAGCCTGAACGCAGCAGCCGTGAACAAAGTGTTCCAAACTACGGAAGCGAAAGGTCGCAACGCTCAAACGAGTCGAACCCAAGCCCTAGCCGCGGTTCTTACGAAGCGCCACAACGTGCAGCCCGGCCTGAAAGAAGCGCCAGTGAATCGCGTGGAAATGACAGGAGTGAAAGATCGGCACAACCGAGTCAGGGCAGAGGAACTTCCGAGAGAAGCAGCCGGTCACCCAGATAGTTTTTAGTTTAATGCGAAACGGCCCCGGGAAGCAGTTCTTCCGGGGTCGTTTTTGTTTTGAGAGATCCCAATTCTTCCAGCTGAATACGGCAGAAATGTATTATTTTAGCCTATTCTAAACCCATTGCTATTTAAATGGAAATACAGTTTGACATTGAGTTCAAGGAGAGTGCACCGAAATACATGCAGATCATCAAATCGCTTCTGCAGGCGATCAGCAAAGGAAAACTGAAACGAGGCGACAAGATCCCATCCATTAATCAATTAAGTGAAGAATATCTGCTTTCACGGGATACGGTCGAAAAAGCTTACAAGCATTTGATAAAAGACGGAGTACTGATTTCAGTGCGTGGAAAAGGGTATTTCATCAACCGCGTCGACATTGAGACATCACTTCGCATATTGCTGGTTTTCAACAAGATAAGTAATTACAAAAAGCAGATTTACAATGCTTTTGTTGAAAATATCGGGCGTAATGTGAATGTCGATCTGCACATTCATCATTCCAATGTCAACATCTTCAAGAATCTTATAAAGAACAGCTTGGGCGAATATGACTACTATGTAATCATGCCCCATTTTTACGAGAAGGCCGAAGAAGCGATTGAAACATTGAAAATGATCCCGCCCGAAAAGTTGATATTGCTAGATAAAGATCTGGAACTGAGTAGCAAAAAACATTCATCCGTTTTTCAGAATTTTGAAAAGGATATTGTTTCTGCATTAAACGAGGCGATTGATTTGTTGAAAGTGTACAAAAAGCTGATCCTCATTTTCCCGACCATTATCCGTTATCCGAAAGAGATCATCAAAGGCTTCCGGATCTTTTGCATTCAACATGAATTCGAACACGAGATCATGTACGATTTTCATGAAAACAGCACGGCAGCAAGCGATACCGCCTATGTCGTAATTGAGGAAAACGACCTGGTGAATCTGATCAAAAAATGCAGGGAACAGCACCTGACCATCGGCAAAGACATTGGAATAATATCCTACAATGAAACGCCATTAAAAGAAATCCTGCTCGATGGCATCACAACCATTTCAACCGATCACGAGCAAATGGGAAGAACCGCCGCAGAGCTGATCACTGAAAATAAACGGGCGATTGTTAAAAATCCGTTTACGCTGATCCGGAGGAAGTCGTTGTAACGCATTGTCCTGCTGAGCGCAGTTGACTGCGCTCAGCAGGACAAATTAACAAGTTAAAGCCCGGTCGCTACCGTCACCTTCCCTCTTTCATTCATTAATTCGGAGCGGACATTCAGATTTCTGAACAACCCAACCGGGTCTAATGCACCTCCACTAAGTCGCATGGATTCGCGCACCAATGGACGAACATCCGTTCTGAATGCGTTTTGAAGAATTTGCTGAGCCAGTACCACGTCATTTTGCTGACGTGCCGTTTCCAGTTTTTTACGATCAACAATCAGAGCCTGGGCATAAGATAAAAGAATGGCTTCTACCGATTGCAGCAGATCTTCGAGCGGATCTTTTACATTATGACTTGCATCGATCATCCAGGCGTAAGTATCACTATTTCTGCCTGCACGTTTCATGCCTTCAACGAGTTCCACGAAAATCAAGAAAAGCATATAGGGACGAATGCTGCCAACCGTCAAATCGTCGTCTCCGTACTTGGAATCATTGAAATGGAAACCAGCCAAACGACCTTCCATCATCAACGTCGCGACGATCTGCTCGATGTTTGCATTTGGCAAATGGTGGCCCAAATCAACCAGTACATCTGCTTTCGGACCTAATTTTTGACAAAACAATAAGGAGCTTCCCCAATCCTGGATTACGGTAGAATAGAAATTCGGCTCATACGCTTTGTACTCGACATACACTTTCCAATCGTCCGGAAGCGCAGCATAAATTTCCTTCAGAGATTCCAGGGTATATTGAAATGATTTCACAAAATTGGATTGCCCGGGAAAGCAAGAACCATCTGACAACCAGATCGATAACGCTTTTGACCCAAGATCCTTTCCGTATTTAATTACCTCAATATTATGGTCGACCGCCTGCTTCCTGACTTTGGCATCGACATGAGAAAGTGAGCCGAACTTGTAAGAATGCTCCTGATTTTTTTGGTCCTGAAAGGTATTAGAGTTAACGGCATCGAACTGTAAGTTCAACGAAGAAGCTAACGAGATAATGGATTGCGCCTGCTCAGGGATATCCCAGGGAATGTGCAGTGAAATAGAGCCGCTCGAACGGTTTAATGCATGTAACAGACCAACATCCTCCACTTTTTCTTCCAGTGAACGAGGCTCTCCGCCACCCGAAAAACGGCCGAAACGCGTTCCGCCCGTACCTAACGCCCAGCTCGGAATCGCAACCTGAAAGTCAGAAAGTGCTTTGACAATGTCATTTGCATTGATCCCCTGCTCGCCCAGTTGCTCTTTTGTATAAATAAACTGGTTGTTATGTCTCGAAAACAGAGAGTCATTGTGCTGATCAATCTGATATTGTTCTATTTTCATTTGAATAGGTTTTTGGAAAAGACCTGGCAGATTTTGAAAACCTGCCAGGTCTAATTATCTACCGGAGGAACGCGGCAGGAACACCACCATCTACGTTAATTACATTCCCAGTGCTTTTACTTAAAAGCCCGCTCACGAAGATATAGACACCATTTGCAATGTCTTCAGTATGAATTTCAGCATTCAAAACGGTTCTTTTTGCATAGTATGCCGGTAATTCTGCTACTGAAATACCATATGCTTTCGCACGTCCGGCCGCCCAGCCACTTTCCCAGATCTTACTTCCGGCGATTACGGCATCGGGGTTAACCACATTTACTCGGATCCTGTCCGGACCAAGTTCGGCAGCCAGCAGACGTGTCATGTGTTGCTGCGCAGCTTTGGCTGTTCCGTAGGCTACGTTATTTGGCCCGGAAACGATCCCGTTTTTGCTGGCGATGTTGATAATGTCGCCGCCCAAACCTTGCTGACGCATAATCGCCACCGATTCCTGAGAAACAAGGAACTGACCTTTTACCAAAACATCCTGTAAAATATCCCAATCCTTAATGGTCGTCTCAGCCAATGGTTTTGAAATGGACAAACCTGCACAGTTTACAATAATGTCGACGCCGCCATATTTAAGTTTGGTAGCGTGCAATGCAGCTTTAATTTGTTCAGGATCAAGAACGTTTGCAATCGTTGTCGAAGAAAAATCCTTGCCGAACTTCGCATCAAACTCCGACTTGGTTTCTGCTAATGCTTTTTCGTCAATATCAGAAATAACCACGCATGCACCTTCCTGCAACAATTTCTGGGCGATGGCTTTTCCAATTCCACCCGAGCCGCCAGTCACGAATGCTACTTTGCGCGAAACCGATTTTTCTTTCGGCATTCTTTGCAATTTAGCTTCTTCTAAAAGCCAATATTCAATGTCAAATGCTTCCTGCTCAGGCAATGACACGTATGAAGAAATCGCCTCGGCGCCTTTCATTACGTTGATCGCATTAGTATAAAATTCAGCTGCAACGCGGGCTGTTTGTTTGTCTTTTGCAAATGAAAACATCCCAACTCCCGGCAACAGGATAATTACCGGGTTCGGGTCGCGAACTGCCGGGCTGTTATCATGTTTACAACGATCGTAGTAAGCCTGGTAGTCGGCACGGTATGCTTCAAATTGTGGACGGATCTGATCCAGGATTTCCTGATCGGTCGCATTCAGTTTTTCAAATGGAAGATCCAGTACCAGCGGACGGATTTTCGTACGCAGGAAGTGGTCCGGGCAGCTGGTACCCAATGGCGCCAACTTATCCAGATCATTGCTGGCAATAAATTCCAAAACACGCTCGTCATCGGTAAAATGGCCGATCATCGCTTGCTTATCAGATGCCAGACCACGCAGATAAGGTGCCAGTTTACCGGCAATTTCCGTTCTGCGTTCCGGCGACTCGCTCGTTAACCTCACGCCACCGAAAACCGGACGCGTTTTTCCGTAATTTTCATTCAGATACTCCGATGCTTTTTCGATGGTATCTAATGTATTGATGTAAGATTCGTAAGCTGTATCTCCCCAGGTAAACAAACCGTGTCCACCAAGTACGATACCCCGGATTCCCGGATTGTCTGCCAGTGATTGTTCAAGCTGCAAACCCAGGTCGAAACCCGGACGCTGCCAGGGCACCCACGCAATTTCACCGTTAAACAGTTCTTTTGTAATGGCCTCCCCTTCTTTGGAAGCGGCAATGGCGATCAATGCATCGGGATGCAGGTGATCAATATGTTTGAATGGCAAAAGGCCGTGCAATGGCGTATCAATGGAAGGTGCTTTGGATTTCAGATCGTAAATGCAGTGGTTGAAAAGCTCCACCATTTCATCTTCAAATTCCAGTCCGCGATAAATGTTTTTGAGGCTGTGCAGACGGTCGACATAAAGTCCCGCCAGACCACTTCTCGTTAAGGTCCCGATATCTCCTCCTGAACCTTTAATCCACATTACCTCAACCGGGTTTCCTGTCAAAGGATCTTTTTCAATGGTTTTGCAACTTGTATTTCCACCAGCATAATTGGTCAAACGAAGGTCGGCGCCCAGCAGATTGGAACGGTACAATAAAAGTGCTACCTGATCGTCACCCAGAGAAGCGGCTTTCTCGTCATCCCACAAATAACTTACATATCTATACTGGCTTACTTTAGAACTGCTCATATTTTCTTTTTTAATTTTTATCAATTTGGGTATCGGACATTCTCCCAGAAAGGATTTGACGGGACAAATACTACTCTGAAACAGGTCACAAGATTAGAAAACTTACCTATACGCACCGTCCTGCTGTATCCTGCATGTAGAAATAAATTGAGAATTAATGTGAGATTTGATAGTTTTTATAGCCATGAAATAAGCTGCCATTTACCGATCACTCACTCCATTTCACCGACGAATAGCTCCTTTGCTCGTAACCGGAAAATTAACATATTCTTGCTCCCGGTTAGGTTCGGTCTGCCTGTTTTTCAACATGCGCCAACCATTTTATCTATCCTTTCGTACTCTGATCCCCGGTGCTTTTCAATTCCGTCTCTTACGTCCTTTTTTTACCCGCAGTATTTACCCTCTACTGGCTTCTAAAACGATCCGTCGGAGCGCAGAACATCTTACTGTTATCTGCAAGCTATTTCTTTTATGGTTGCTGGGATTGGCGATTCCTCGGATGCCTGATATTCTCGACACTTTTGGATTACTATTCCGGACTCAAAATAAAATCATCTAAAACCAACGCTCAGTCAAGGATGTGGTTGATTATCAGCATCGTAATTAACGTGGGTCTTCTAGCATACTTCAAATACTATAATTTTTTCGCAGAGTCTTTGATAAAACTGATGGCGTCCGTTGGGATCGAAACACATCTACAAGTCCTCAATATCGTTTTGCCCATCGGAATTTCCTTTTACACATTTCATGGCCTTTCATATGTGATCGACATCTATAACAAGAGAATAGATCCGTCAGAGAACCTGGTGAACTACTCGCTTTTTGTCAGCTTCTTCCCATTGCTTGTTGCCGGCCCGATTGAACGGGCGACGCATTTATTGCCCCAGATCGAGCAACCCAGAATTTTCAGATATGAAAAAGCAGTTGACGGAATGCGCCAGATGCTTTGGGGATTTTTTAAGAAAATCGTTGTTGCCGATAGTTGTGCCACATATGTCAATATGACCTTTGACAATCCAACGAATCATTCGGGCAGTACACTTTTATTCGGGGCCATTCTGTTTGCATTTCAGATTTACGGCGATTTCTCCGGTTACTCCGACATTGCCCTGGGAACAGCGCGGCTTTTTGGTTTCGAACTTCTCAACAATTTCACCTTTCCTTATTTTTCGAGAGATATCGCTGAATTTTGGCGGAGATGGCACATATCGCTTTCATCATGGTTTAAAGATTATGTATACTTTCCATTGGGAGGAAGCAGGCTCGGGCTGCTCACCAGCATTCGAAACACTGTTATCATTTTCCTGATCAGCGGTTTTTGGCATGGAGCAAATTGGACGTTTGTAGTGTGGGGACTTTATCATGCGTTGCTTTTTCTGCCTTTACTACTCTTTAATATCAATCACAAGCATAAAGATGTCGTCGCAACGGGCTTGTTCCTGCCTAATTTAAAAGAATGGCTGCAAATCATTTCAACATTCTTTTTGGTAACAATAGGATGGATATTTTTCCGAAGTTCAGACCTCGCAGGTTCATTTGTTTACATTAAAAGAATCATTAGTCAATCGCTCTTCACAATCCCATTACTCGATCATCTGAAGATGCCACTCGCTTACATTTCCATTTGCATTGTAGTGGAATGGCTGCATCGAGATAAGATTCACGGACTTCAAATCACCCGCCTAAAACTTCAATCGGTGCGATGGATACTATACCTATTGCTTGTAATGGTGTGCATTGCGCAGTTCAGACATAACCAGGAGTTCATCTATTTTCAATTCTAGCCAATGAAACCTTTCGTCATTAACGTCCTTTTTTTATCGGGTTTGCTTACCGCCATTTTAACTGCCTCACTTTTTGGAATTCCGAACATTGCTGCGCAGCATTCACTGCTAGGCGCTCTTCCAGACAAACATAAAATGCTAATGGAAGCCGGTTCACCGAAGATTGTCTTTGTCGGAGGCTCAAATCTGAGTTTCGGACTGGAAAGCAAGAAAATTCACGAGCGTTTCAAGAGGCCGGTGGTCAATACCGGCTTACACGCTGGAATCGGTCTCAGGTATTTTGCAACAGATGTATTGCCCTACATTCAGGATGGCGATATCGTAGTTTTATGTCCTGAATACCAGCACTTTTATACTGATCTATTTTACGGGGATATGGAGCTTGTTTCCGTTCTTTTCGATATTTTTCAAGATGGCCGAAAGCATCTTAGTTTCGAGCAATGGTATAATCTGATCGATCTGGTGCCCCGATATGCGATATCCAAACTGAAATTTCAAACCCGGAATGAGAATAACGCTACCGACGTTTATTCACGAAAATCGTTTAACACTTTCGGCGATGCATATCTGCACTGGTCCCGCCAGCGCACAAAAATAGAGCACGCAATTCCCTGTACAGGAAAAGAGGTTGTTAACCCCAAATCAATTGCATTCATAAGAGAATTCTCGCAGTCCGTAAAATCGAAAGGAGCGAGCTTATGTGTCCTTCCCCCGGTTTACGCCGCAACATCGTTCAATAATCAGCGAATTATGATCAAATCAATAGAACAGGAAATGAATGCATACGGGGTAGCCTTCATCACTGACCCCGTTCGCTACAAACTTGCTGATACGCTGTTTTTCAACACAAATTACCATTTGACGAAAAAAGGCGTGGACATGAGAACGAAGATGGTCATGGACGATCTGCAAAAAACCGGACTTTTCCATTAAAGAGCGTCCACTTGATCATCACTTCCAAACCAGTCCCATATTTTTAAACAGAAACGCATAAATATCTGACTGCGTTTCAAGCGCTTTTTTGGTATTGCTGGCACCGTGACCCGAGTTGGTATCAATGCGGATCAGCAATGGATTTGTGGACGATGCTCCTGCCTTAGCTTGTAGTTCAGCGGCATATTTGAAAGAATGTGCTGGAACGACGCGGTCGTCGTGGTCGGCAGTGGTGATCATCGTGGCAGGATATTTCCCGCCTTCTTTGATGTTGTGTAAAGGTGAATATCCTTTTAAAACAGCGAATTCATCGGCATTGTCGCTGCTGCCATAATCAGCGATCCAGTTCCAGCCGATTGTAAATTTGTGAAAACGGAGCATATCCATTACTCCAACTGCCGGAAATGCGACTTTAAAAAGCTCAGGCCGCTGATTCATTACCGCACCTACCAGCAATCCTCCATTCGAACCTCCCTGAATTGCAAGTTTTTCCGGGGCAGTATATTTTTCTTTAATCAGATATTCAGCTGCTGCGATGAAGTCATCGAACACATTCTGTTTCTTCAATTTCATTCCTTGCTCATGCCATTTCTCGCCATACTCACTCCCACCCCTTAAGTTAGCCTGAACATAAATCCCTCCCTGATCAAAAAACGGAACTCTTATTGAGCTGAATGCAGGCGGAAGACTAATGTTAAAGCCACCATAGCCATATAAAATGGTCGGATTTGAACCATCCAGCTTTATTCCCTTTTTATAGGTGATGAATGCAGGGATTTTGGTACCGTCTTTACTTGGGTAAAAAACCTGCTTGGTTTCGTAGTCATCAGGCTTAAAAGACACTTCCGGCGCCCTGAAAACCTCACTCTTTTTCGAGGCAATATCATACCGAAAAATGGTCGGCGGGTAATTGAATGAAGTGTAGGTATAAAAAACGAAAGTATCCTCTTTCTCACCTCCAAAACCGCTGGCTGAGCCCAGACCGGGCAATATTACTTCATTTTCAAGCTTACCGGTCAGATCAAACACATTTACCCGGGTCGTGACGTCTTTCAGGTATGAGACAAACAACTTACCACCCGCAGTCCCGGCTCCCTGCAATGGTTCGGATTTCTCGGCCAGGATTGTTTTCCAGCTTTTCGACTTTGATGTATATAACAAGACTTTGCTGTTTGGTGCATTCTCATTGGTTTCAATCAAAAAATCATCTCCGATATTATCAATAATCCCAAAGCTAAAATCAGTAATTTCTTCCTTGATCGGTGAGAAACGCGTTCCTCCTTTTTTCATGACCCAAAGCCCGTTTCCATCCTTTCCTTTACCTCTGTCGCTCACAGTCAGCACTACATATCGCTCATCTTCGGTCGTACCTACTGTATGAAAACGCTGCGGATTGGCCGGGTCTTCAAATATGAGCTTATCGTCTTTCTGTTCGGTTCCAATCTCATGAAAAAACACCTGATGGTTTTCATTTTTTGCAGCTAATGCACTTCCTTCCGGTTGTGGGTAACGACTGTAATAAAACCCATTTCCCTGCCACGATGCTCCCGATACTTTCACCCATTCCACTTTATCAGAAAGCATTTTGAGCGTTTTCATATCCATGACATTGTACTCCTGCCAGTCGGAGCCACCTTGCGAAAAGCCGAGAACAGCATGCGAGCCATCTTTGGACAGATTGAAAACAGTAAGTCGCGTGGTACCATCCGCGGATAGCTTATTCGGATCAAGAACGACTTCGGGATTTCCCTTCAACCCTTTCTGCCGGTACAAAACCGCCTGGTTTTGCAAACCATCGTTTTTATAAAAATAGAAGTATTCACCCTTTTTCTGCGGAGCCGAATATTTGGGGTAATTATATGCTTTTTCAAGATCGTTGAAAATCTTTTCCTTGAATGGGATTTTATTGAGGTAGCTGAAAGTCACTTCGTTTTCCGCTTTTACCCATGCGGCCGTTTCCTCCGAGCGGTCATCTTCGAGCCACCGGTAAGGATCTGCGACTTTGACGCCGTGGTATTCATCTACATGATCAATTTTCTTTGTTTGGGGATAAGAAATCTCTTGGGAAAAACCGTCCGGAGAGATGACGGTCGCGGCGATAACACTCATTACAGAAAGTTTAATTTTCATAAAATAGGAATGACAGATCATTTGACGGTATCAGCTTCCAACAAACTGGCAGCACTCGTCATACTCTGCTTTGTTATTTTCTTTTGTAAAAATTCAAAGTGACGGCGGTAGAATTCGATTTTTCACTCAATGTGTAAAAACCTGACCCTTCCGAGTCAAAGCATATGCTTTCTCCCTGAGGCTCAATCGCTACGAGAAGCTGGCGGGTAGCGGGCTGAGTTAAAGTCTGCCCGATAGTTTCCCCGGTTTTACGCTTCCAGTAGTAGACAGAAAGATAAGTCCGGATCGCAATTTCATTTCCATCCTTTGAGATACTCCCACCCGTCGCAGTCGATACCGATGGCACTGTACCAAGTTTCTCCGCGGTAATCGTTTCTCCCGTTGATTGAGGGAATGCCAGCCGGTAAATCCCCGTATTAGAGGATTCTTTGGAAACTATGAAAATGTCTTTGGTAACAGGATCAAGGAGCAGCGATTCTGCATCCCTGGGACCGTCCGGATATTTATAAGTGATTTTTTCAACCCTATCCTGAGAAAAAGACGCATTTGGATCTGAAATTTCGGGAACGCGGTAGATGACATTTACTTTTGAGGCAGAAGATCCGTTGTTACCGGTATCAGCGATATACAGATAGTTAACTCCATTCTCAGGTCCCGGCCCGATTGCTACATCTTCCCAATCGTTATTTTGTGCCCCCGGAATTCCGTACTCTTTAATGGTTTTTCCATCTTTACTCACCAGGTAAAGCGAGTTGGGTTGGCCTGAATCCTGATTTGTCCAGAGATAACCCGGAAAATTAAGGCTGGGCGCTAACCCCGAGGCTTCATCGATTGTGCCCGGGGTAATGGGAAATTTCTGAGGTGTAGATTCAAACTGATCCGAATTCCCATTGCCTGGCCCCGGATTGGGATCGGGATCACATGAACACGTGATGCACAACACAAGCGAACAGATCACGATCCACCCCTGGTTACCCAATCCTTTGTATTTATTCATAAAAAACGTTGCATGTTAGATTTGCTAAAAATACGTACTTTTGCGCCATTTATTATCAGGCACTTTCTTTATATCAGTATTAAAATAGTTATATGTTACGTACCCATACTTGTGGTGAGTTAAGCTTAGAATTTGTTAATCAGGATGTTGTGTTATGCGGCTGGGTTCAGCGCGTTCGGGATAAAGGTGGTATGATCTGGCTGGATTTGCGGGATCGTTACGGCTTAACACAGCTCCTTTTTGAGGAAGGCAAAACACCAGCTGATGTATTGGAAACAGCCCGGTCGCTGGGCAGGGAATTTGTGATTTCTGCAAAAGGCCAGGTAATCGAAAGGCTTTCAAAAAATGATAAAATTGCCACCGGAGCAATTGAAATCCGCGTAACTGAGCTTAATGTGCTTAATCCGGCGAAACTCCCTCCTTTCCTTATCGAGGATGAGACTGATGGCGGGGATGATATCCGGATGAAATACCGTTATCTCGATTTAAGAAGAAATACAGTCCGTAAAAATCTCCAGTTACGTCATCAGGTTGCCAGATATACCCGGGCTTACCTTGACGATCTTGACTTTATTGAGGTCGAAACGCCCGTTTTAATCAAATCCACCCCGGAAGGCGCACGCGATTTTGTGGTGCCCAGCCGCATGAATCCCGGTGAATTTTATGCACTTCCCCAGTCACCGCAAACTTTCAAGCAATTGTTGATGGTCGCTGGTTTTGACCGTTACTACCAGATCGTGAAGTGTTTCAGGGATGAAGACCTTCGTGCCGATCGCCAGCCGGAGTTTACTCAGATTGACTGTGAGATGTCTTTTGTAACGCAGGAAGACGTGCTGAATACTTTCGAGGGAATGATCCGGCATCTTTTCAGCAAAGTGAAAGGTTTTGATCTTCCCGAAGTTCCCCGAATGACCTATGCTGACGCAATGCGGCAATATGGTTCTGACAAGCCTGACATCCGTTTCGAGATGAAGTTTACCGAGCTCAAAGGTGAAAATCAGGATTTGACTTCGGGTAAAGGGTTTGGCGTTTTTGATGACGCCGGACTCGTTGCAGGCATCTGCGCTCCGGGTTGTGCAGCCTACACCCGTAAACAAGTTGATGAACTGACAGACTGGATGAAGCGTCCACAAATCGGCGCGAAAGGCTTGATTTATGTGAGATATAATACCGATGGTTCAATCAAGTCCTCCGTTGACAAATTCTATTCGGAAGACGACCTAAAAAAGTGGGTAGTTGCATTCAATGCCAATCCGGGAGATCTGATATTTATCCTATCGGGGCAGGCAGACAAAACCCGCAAGCAATTGAATGAGCTTAGATTAGAAATGGGATCAAGATTGGGATTACGAAATGCTGACGAATACAGAGCATTGTGGGTGCTTGATTTCCCTTTGTTGGAATTTGGAGAATCTGAAAATCGTTGGTTCGCTATGCACCATCCCTTCACCAGTCCGAAGCCAGAAGACATTGGATTGTTGGACCGCGATTTAGGGCTTGTTCGTGCAAATGCATACGATATGGTGATAAATGGCGTTGAAGTTGGCGGAGGTTCTGTCAGGATTTTTGAGCGGGAACTTCAACAGAAGATGTTTGGAATACTTGGATTTTCGCCGGAGGAAGCACAGGATCAATTTGGTTTTCTGATGAATGCGTTTGAATTCGGAGCACCTCCCCATGCCGGCATTGCATTTGGTTTTGACAGGCTTTGCTCTATTTTTGGCGGTGCCGATTCCATCCGCGATTTCATCGCTTTTCCAAAAAATAACTCGGGAAGAGATGTGATGATTGATTCACCATCGGTGATATCGGATGCTCAACTTAAAGAATTGGCAATCAGGGTTGAGTAGCGGGTACAGCATACGACCTTATAGAATTTAGTTAGAATAAGATTTCGTAGTTTTGCCAGGATAAAAATTTCTAGTTTAACATTACACTGACTGACGTGATCGGTGCTATCCGTAATTTAAAACACTACATGCATTATCCATTCTCCTTTAAAAGGTGCATCAAAAGTATTTTTCCAATATTTCTGATAATAGTCAGCCTTGAAATTTCCGCACAGAATACTGCGCCTCAAACAACGCCTACCCAGACTAATCCGCTAACTCAACCATCTGTAGATCCATCACAGATTACCAATCAGCAGGCTGTGGATTTTTATAATCAGGCCAAATCGTCGGGAATGTCGGATCTTGACATTGAGAGGGCTGCGTTACAACGGGGCTATACGTTAGATCAAATTTCTGCTATGCGGAGACGCCTACAACAAAAGCCCGCAGAAAACAAGGTTAACGATCCGAACAGGGACAAGTTGGATGAAACCCGGAGCCAAGATGAGCTTGACGAAGAGGCTAACAATGAAAAGGACTCTACCAATGCAAGCCGATCCAGGAATCGCAATCTTAACAACACTTTCGGGGCAGCATTCTTTGCACGCTCATCAAATACGTTTGAACCAAACCTGCGCATTGCGACACCAAGAAATTACATCTTAGGTCCGGAGGATGAGATAATCGTTGACATTTACGGAAATGCGGTCGATAATTTCCGAATGAGAGTCAGCCCGGAGGGTACGGTGAAAATGCTGAACCTTGCTCCGGTATATGTTAATGGATTAACGATTGAGCAGGCTAATGAGCGCATTGTCAACAGGTTGCGACAGGCATATTCCTCCTTGAACAGGCCTGGCTCCGGTACGTATTCTTCCATTACGCTTGGTAACGTACGCAGTATCAGAGTAATGGTCACAGGAGAAGCTGCGCAACCCGGAAGCTATACTGTTTCATCGCTCGCAACTGCCTTTAATGTCTTGTCAATTTCCGGTGGTCCCAGCAGAAACGGATCGTACAGGAATATCGAGATTATAAGAAATAACAAGATTATCAAGAAAATTGACCTTTATCGGTTCCTTGTCGATGCCGACCTTCGCGATAACATCTCCATGCAGGATCAGGATATTATCTTGATCAGGCCGTTCGAGAGCCATATTGAGTTAAGCGGAGAAATAAAGAGACCTGGTATTTTTGAAGCTGTTCAGGGTGAGACAATTACAAATTTAATTCGCTATGCCGGAGGGTTTACTCCCGAAGCCTACACGAAGACATTTACATATCAGCGTAACACGGGTACCAATTACATAATAGGGAGTCTGGACTCTGCTCAGATTACTTCTTTTGTGCCTAGAAACGGAGATATCTTCACTGTTAAACGGATTCTCGAAGTTGTAAGCAACCAAATTGAAGTGAGGGGAGCAGTGACAGTACCGGGTAATTATGCACTCGAGGAAAGATGCAACACCGTATTAAAGCTGATTCAAATGGCACAAGGTTTAAGTCCGAGGGCCTTTTTAAACAGAGCTACGCTGGAACGCTCCAGTGGTGACACACAGACCGGAATTATAGCTTTTGATCTCCGAAAGCTCGTGAATGGGGAGATAGCGGATATACCACTTCTTGCCGGCGATATTCTTACAATAAAGGCATTAGACGATCTGAAGGAATTTACCTTTCTTACCATTTCCGGCTCCATTATCAACCCAGGTAACTACTTCTATTATAAAGATATAACCATTGCCGACTTGATTTTCCAGGCGGGCGGCTACACCGAAGGAGGTATACCATATAGAATCGAGGTTTCACGTCGTGTAAAAAACGATACAACCGGCCTTCCGGCTTCTCAGAACGTGCGGATTTTCACAATGGATGTTGCCGATAATCTGGTGCTTAATCCGGAAGATCAGAAATTTAAATTGTTGCCCCAGGATATAGTGATTGTCCGGAAATCTCCAAGATATGAACCGCAGCGCATTGTAACCATCGTTGGGGAAGTACTATACCCGGGTAATTATACGATCATCAATAACTTTGAACGCATTTCCGATATTTTCGCGAAAGCAGGCGGAATTAAGCCCGAGGCATATCTACCGGGAGCCCGGTTCTATAGAGATTACGAACAGGTTGCTATTGATCTCAAGGCAATTATAGAAAAGCCTTCACTCCCATCAAATTTATTACTGATCAATGGGGATACACTTGTCATTCCCAAAAAATCAGAGACCGTGAGAATACAAGGTGGAGTATATAATCCATCCGTTGTCAATTTCGACCCTGCCTTCGGTTACAATGAATATATTTCACAAGCAGGAGGTTATACGGATCAGGGATGGAAAAAAAGGGCATATGTTTCTTATCCGAACGGAAGAACTCACAGAACCAAGACATTTTTATTTTTCAAATCTTACCCGAAAGTTGAACCGGGATCTACGGTCACAATTCCGATTAAGCGTAATAACGTTCAGGAACCGATGACCCGCGGAGAGAGATTTGCATTAATATCTCTGTTTTCAACGCTAGCAATAGCGCTAATCCGAATATTTTAGAACGATGCTAGAACAGCAAAAAATACAAGAGAATCGGACCTTGGAAGTGAGTCTGGCCGACGTGGTACTCTTCTTGAAGAATTATCTAAAATTGTTGATTCTCGCCCCGATTTTCTTTGCCATTCTTGGGGTATGTTTCAGTTTTCTCATGACCAGAAAATTCACGGCACAGACGATTCTTTTGCCGGAGTATAATATGGGAAAGAGCAATTCATTTTTTAGCATGGCCATGAGTATGGATAAAAACGGTGCCGAAAAGCTTGTTCCCGAACTTTATCCAAACATTCTCAGCAGTACCCCTTTCGGGCAGCATCTGCTTACTCAGCCTGTCATGGATGAAAATGGCACAAACTATAAGACGCTGAGAGAATACTTTGCTAAATCAAGAAAGCCAAGTTTTTTGAGCAAGCTATTCTCATTTTCCAGTAGTGATGAACCGACGAAGAAGCCGGTAAGCGCAGGCCCGAAAGACATCCTAATGCTTTCTTCCCAGGAACTCAATCTTGTTCGAAGTGCCAGTGCCTTGATTCAGACTACAATCGATAGTAAAAATGGGATCATTACATTAAGCTGCGAAATGGCGGACCCAGTAGTAGCGTCCATGCTGGTAGAAGCAAGCAAGAAGTATTTGGTTAACTATGTCGAGGAATATCGGACTTCGAAGACAGAAGAACAGGTTCAATTTCTAGAGGACCGGGTAGCAGAAGTCAAGAGCCGGCAACAAAAAGCGGAGTATGCTCTGCAAAGCTACCGGGATAGGAACAGGAATTCATTTCTGAATGTGGCACGTATTGAAGAACAGAGACTGCAGTCCGATTTTACTGTTGCTCAGGGCGTATATTCTGATTTGATTTCTCGATTGGAGCAAGCAAGAATCAGAGTAAAAGAAGAAAAACCTGTGTTTAAGGTACTCGAACCAGCCAAAGTTCCCGTAGCGAAAAGTAGTCCCAAACGTATTGTGATTGGGTTTATTTGCGGTGTAGCTGGCGGCTTCTTCACATTAATGTACATTATATTTTTTAGGGAGAAGTACCATCAGAGATTGCTTTACGGCAACATTTAGAAATTATAAGGCAGAATTGTTTCATAGGACTTCTGCCAGGCAAATCACACGAAAAGTTATATCGATGAAAGTAGTCTTGCTTGCAGGTGGTCTTGGAACACGTCTCTCTGAAGAGACGGTCACAAAACCAAAACCAATGGTAGAAATTGGTGGGAAGCCAATTCTATGGCATATCATGAAAATCTACGCCTCCCATGGCTTTACAGAATTTATAATATGCCTCGGGTACAAAGGATACGTGGTGAAGGAATATTTTGCCAATTACTTTCTCCATCAATCCGACGTGACCTTCCACATGGATGATAACAAAATGGAAATCCATAATTCACAGGCGGAGCCATGGAAAGTGACCCTTGTTGATACAGGCCAGGATACTATGACTGGGGGAAGAGTTAAAAGGATCAGCCAATATCTTAATGACGACACCTTCCTCCTGACTTACGGTGATGGCGTCGCGAATGTTAATGTAAAAGGGTTGGTTGAATATCATCAAACTCATAAGAAGCTTCTTACAGTTACCGCCGTGCAGCCCTCGGGAAGATTTGGAGCCCTGGACATTTCGGGATCATCATCCGTTACTTCCTTTATGGAAAAGCCAAAAGGTGACGGTGCTTGGATAAATGGTGGCTTTTTCGTTTGTGAGCCGAAAGTTTTGGAATATATCGATGGCGACACAACAGTTTTCGAAAAAGAACCTCTCGAAAATATTGCATCGGATAGCCAAATGATGGCATACAAGCATGATGGATTCTGGAGGCCGATGGACACTCTTCGAGATAAATATGAACTTGAACATTTGTGGGAATCAGGAAAAGCTCCCTGGATAAACTGGTAAAATAAAATGGACTATCAGCACTTAACACATTACTATAAAGGCAAGAAGGTTTTTTTAACGGGACATACCGGTTTCAAGGGTTCATGGCTTTTATATTGGCTTCACATGTTGGGAGCAGAGGTAAAGGGGTACTCTTTACCACCATTGAACGAATTTGATCTCTATCACAAAATCCATGGTAATTCTCTTTGTCACTCTATAATCAGTGATATTCGCAACGGAGAGCAATTAAGCCAGGAAATTCTATCCTTTGAACCAGACTTCATTTTTCATCTCGCTGCCCAGCCGTTGGTTAAACTCTCCTACGAGATTCCGTCCGAGACTTTTGCTGTCAATACACTAGGGACTGCCAATCTTCTTGATGCAGTCAGGCATTTAAAAAAGCAATGTTCTGTAATTCTTGTGACCACGGATAAGGTATATGAGAATAAAGAATGGTATTACCCCTACCGTGAAACCGATGTCTTAGGCGGGTATGATCCTTACAGTGCGAGCAAAGCCTGCGCAGAACTGGTAATTAACTCTTTTCGAAATTCCTTTTTTAATACTTCTGAATATAGCAAGCATGGAAAAGGAATAGCCAGTGCCCGAGCAGGTAATGTAATTGGCGGCGGGGATTGGTCAAAAGACAGAATAATTCCTGATATCATTCGGGCCTTATCAAAAAACGAGCCCGTCAGTGTCCGAAATCCTCTTTCGGTTCGTCCCTGGCAGCATGTATTAGAACCTCTTGGCGGATATTTGCATTTAGGTGCAAAGTTGTCCGACAATCCAACCCGCTTTTCTGAAAGTTGGAATTTCGGCCCTAATCCCGAAGACAATCTCACTGTTGAAGAGTTGGTACATCTGGCCATTGAACTCTGGGGATCAGGATCCTATAAAAAAACTCAACTTGTTGATCAACCTCACGAAGCTGGCCTTCTGAAATTAGATATAAATAAGACCACAAATCTGCTGGGTTGGACGCCAAAATACAATGCTTCGGAAGCTGTCAACAAGACGGTGGAATGGTATAAAAATGATTTAGAGGGTAATGATAATTTTATAGGAGAACAAGTAAAAGCTTTCCAGGAGCAAAATGATTAACATACTGCCACTTGAAATTGAGGGGGTTTATCTTTTGAAAAATTTTATAGCAGTAGACGATAGAGGCTGCTTCGTGAAAACCTTCAATCAGTCTGCATTTGAAAAATATAACCTCCAAACCGATTTCAAAGAAAGTTACTATTCTACCTCAAAGAAGAATGTTATCCGAGGTATGCATTTCCAGCTTCCGCCAGATGAGCATGAAAAATTAGTGTACGTTACAAACGGAAGCATATTAGACGTCGTTTTAGACATCCGAAAACATTCGCCTACGTATGGCCAACATATCTCTGTGAATTTAAATGGAGAGTCAGACTCACTGTATATCCCCAAGGGTTGTGCTCATGGATTTATGGCTCTAACCGACAATGCAACAGTAGTTTACAATGTATCAACCATATACAAACCTGAGTCCGATTCAGGAATTTTATGGGACTCATTTGGATTTGAATGGCTGGGAATAGAGCAGCCTCTCATTTCAAACCGAGACAAAGAGTTTGCAACATTTCAGGCTTTTATAACTCCATTCTGATGAAAGTCTTAATTACAGGGGCCACTGGGAATGTTGGCGTAGGATTAGTACCGCTGCTTATTGAAAATGAGGATATCGAAAGCATTGGTTTGATGGTTCGGATGAAGAGTGCTATCCCTTCCTTTTTTTATCACCCCAAATGCAGACTTATATTCAATGATGACAACATCAAGCAGTCAGTTAAAGATTACAATGCTGAGGTGGTTTTACATTTGGCTTCATATCTAACTAGCTCTCACGATGAAAGTGTAATTGACGAACTACTGGAGTCGAACATCTCTTTCGGCACACACTTGTTAGATTCACTGAGGGATACGAATATCAGGCTATTTGTCAATGTAGGCAGCTTTTCTGAGTATCATAACCAAGGAAACACCTATGATCCGACCTATCTTTATTCGGCGACGAAGCACGCGTTCAGAAGTATACTAAAATATTATTCTGAGGTGGGGAGGTACAAAACATTTCATGTAGTTCCTTATTCGATTTATGGCGGGTTGGAACCAAAAAAGAAAATCATAGATATTTTAATCGATGCACTTTCAAGTGAACACCCGATAGAACTATCGTCCGGCAAGCAAAAGCTCGATTTTATTCATATCAATGATGTAGTTGATTTTTTAAATAAGTTGTTAATGGCCGAAGACCAATTCGATAATCAGGAAATTATACATCTCGGGACCGGAGCATCAACCTCTCTTCGTGAGTTAGCGGGCATATTAGAAAGTGTGACGGGGAAAAAACTGAATGTTACCTGGGGAGCAAAAAGGGATCGGGAAAGGGATACCGTAGTTTCTATGTCTCCCATTTCGCAATACGAAAACCTTGGCTGGAAGCCAGCAATCGGTATCGAAGATGGGTTAAGGAAGTTATTGCAACTTAAACGTGTGCTGTAAAAGTGTTAGTTTCTTATCAATTAATAAATGTCTTTCATGTCAGTCTATAAAAATTTAGATGAATCTTTAACCGCTTCGCTGCTTGGCATCGCATCCCAAAATACCAGGAGAGAAGTGATTCCCGGAGAGGATTATATACCCGTTACGGGTAAGGTTCTCGATGCCGAAGACCTTTTAATGGGTGTAGATTCGGTCCTGGATGGCTGGCTGACCACTGGTAGATTTGGCAAGAAATTTGAGTATGAATTTGCTAAATACTTCGGTTCGAAATCGTCTGTTCTGGTAAATTCGGGGTCATCAGCCAATCTCTGTGCATTTTACGCGCTGACATCACCAAAACTGGGTGACCGCCAAATAAAACCTGGCGATGAAGTGATAACCGTTGCGGCTGGTTTTCCCACCACCGTAAATCCGCTGATTCAATATGGGGCTGTCCCAGTTTTTATTGATGTTGACATTCCTACATACAATATTAAGGCCGAATTGATAGAGCAGGCAATCTCCGCCAAAACAAAAGCCATTATGATAGCCCATACTTTGGGAAATCCATTTGACCTGGACATTGTGATGGAAGTGGCTAAGAAGTATAATCTCTGGGTAATCGAAGACGATTGTGATTCACTCGGAGCGACTTTCAGAAACCGGAAGACGGGTACATTTGGGGATTTGGCCACGGTTTCGTTTTACCCTGCACATCACATTACCATGGGTGAAGGCGGAGCTATATTGATCAACAATCCCAGACTAAAAATGCTTGTTGAGAGCTTTCGTGACTGGGGGAGGGATTGCTATTGCGAAACGGGCAAGGATAACACGTGTAGAAAACGTTTCGAATGGCAGCTAGGTGATTTACCTTATGGCTATGATCACAAATATACCTATTCACACATTGGCTTCAACCTGAAAGTAACAGACATGCAGGCGGCCATTGGTTTAAGCCAGTTGAAAAAGGCTGACCAATTTGTTGCAAAAAGAAGAGAAAACCACGCACTTCTGTACAAAACTCTTGAACCATTCAAAGAACATTTCATCCTGCATGAAGCGACGCCCCACAGCGATCCAAGCTGGTTCGGCTTTATGGTAACAATCAGAAAAGGAAGTCCGATAAATCGCAGTGATTTAACGCAATACCTTGAAGAGAACAAAATAGGCACCCGCCTGTTATTTGCCGGTAACCTTCTTCGTCAACCTGCTTATAAAGGGATTGAACATCGCGTAATTGGTGATTTAACGAATACAGACACCATCATGAATGACTCTTTTTGGCTGGGGGTTTGGCCAGGATTGAATCAGATACATTATGATTATATCGGAGCCACGATTAATAAGTACATTCTAAACTTATAATATGTCTGTAACAATATTAGGTGGCGGACTGGCGGGGATAAGCACTGCTTATCATTTAAAGGGCGATTATCTGATTTATGAAAAAAATGCATATTTGGGCGGTCACATACATTCTGAACATATTGACGGCTTTATCTGGGACGAGGGACCTCATGTTTCGTTCACCAGCCAGGCGTATGTAAAGAGTCTGTTTGAGTTCAATACTGATAATGAATATCTGGAATACCCAGTCCATACTGGAAATTATTTCAGGGGATCCTGGATACCGCATCCCGCACAGACAAATCTATTTGCGGTTCCCCAGCCACTGCGAGATGCTTGCCTTTCTGATTTCCTGAATATTCAAAACAGTTTTGACGAAAAACTTCAACCCCGGAACTACGGTGATTGGCTGAACTTTTCGCTGGGAGAAACTTTTGCAAGTACATTTCCGGCTGCTTACACCCGCAAATACTGGACTACTGACGCGTCTAATCTGGCTACCAGCTGGGTTGGTGATAGGATGTTCCTTCCCAATATCGATCAGGTTAAAGCAGGTTACCTGGCGCCACTGCCGGAATCGACGCATTACATTAAGAAAGTCCGCTACCCCGAAAGAGGCGGCTATGTCTCGTTTGCGCAGAAAATGATCTCTACTGCCAATTTTCAGGCGAATTACGAGTTGGAGGCGATTGATTTTGAGCAAAAGACGATAAAATTTGTGAATGGAAATTCGGTTAGCTATGAGATTTTAGTAAGCTCTCTGCCCTTACCGACGCTCATTCAAAAAAGTAATGCACCGGCTGAAATAAAAGCGGCATCAGAACAACTGAATTGCTCTTCCGTGCTTTTGGTTAACGTTGTTGCAAATCATGTTACACAGCGAGCCGAAAACTGGATTTATGTTTATGATGAAGATAAATACAGTACCAGGATCAATTGTACGGAACTTCTATCGCCAAACAATGGCCCGGAGGGAAAAACCGGCGTTCAGGTAGAAGTGTACTTTTCGAAATATCTTCCGCTGACTGAGGACATTTCAGTCATCGTCTCGGCCGTTTGCGCGGAACTTGTTGAAATGGGTTTAATTAAATCTCTCAGTAACATCGAATCGACGCATACCAAATGGGTTGAATGGGCCAATGTTATTTTTGATCATCAAAGAGAGGAAGCCCAAAACAAGATCTTTAACTGGCTGGAACAGTACGGATTGGTGAGAGAAGAAGACGATCTGGCGCCGATGACCAATTGGGAAACGAAGTTTAAAAACAAAGTCAATTTAGGATCTCTAATCCTGACAGGACGATTTGGGCAGTGGAAATACTACTGGACAGATGATTGTGTTCTGAGAGGAAAGTGGATACATGAAAATTTATCTCATACTTTTTCTGACTGACAAATGGGAAAACCGAACACACTAGGAATTGCTATACCAACTTATAACAGAGAGGATTACCTACGAACGCTATTGAATACTATACCAGCAGACATAGAGGTTTCGATCAGTGATAATGGACTTTTTACTTCAAATGAGTTTAAACATGAGTTTGGTGACCGTAAATTTCATGGTACCAAAAATGTAATCCCCATATTTGAGAACTGGAGGAAAGCAATAGATGATCTTGATACAGAGTGGGTTTGCCTTGCGTCCGATGACGATGTATTTTACGAGAACGCATTTCCATCGTTTTTTAGCAATATCGAGAAGTTTCCTGACGCTGAAATAATTGTTTTTGGTCATAACTATATCGATGAAAATGGCGTTGTAGCCGGGGAATGGAAGGTACCTTCGCTGACAGAAAAAAGGGCTCCGGATGGTTATCAGGTGTTTAAATATGGTGTCGATGCCCGGCTGATCAGTGTTTTCTTCAAAAAAAGCCTGTATAAAAAGGTTGGCGGGCTCGATAACCGGTTTCAGGTGACTGCGGCTGACAGTGATTTTATACAGCAGGCGCTCATTCATGGCCGGTCGTTATTTGTTCCTGAAATTGTAGCTGGATATAGAGTTTGGAAGAAGAGTTTTACCAACAATTTCAGTGCAACCAAAGAATGGATGGATGAAGTGATTCTGTGGCAATCAAAAATCCGGAACGAGTTGGAACGACTGGGTTTTTCCGCTAATGAGATCAATACCAATACGAGCGAGGTAATCGCTCTGAACCTGCTTTCGGGTCTAAACACAATTCAAAAACAGGGAAAAGGGATCGGAAATTCGCTTTCATTTCTGAAACAGTACAGATTTCCTGTACAGGCGACTTTGAAGACCCAGTTAAAAATAATCCAATGTCTGTTAAAAACCGTATTGAAAAGTTAGGAAGAGCTGGGAAATCCCTATCCATTTCGTTCATTAGCCAAATCGTCACTTCCGTAATCAGTCTTGTGATGGTTCCGCTGTTGATACAATATTTAAATAAGGATATGTATGGACTTTGGGTCACGCTAATATCTCTGGTGAGCTGGATACTTGCTTCGGACTTTGGTATTGGTTATGGCTTTCGGAATCGGGTTACGGAATTTCTGGCGGATCAGGATAAAGAAAAATTGAATGGATACTTCAAGAATACTTTCCAATATTATCTCATTATTACTGTAGCGATTACAATTTTCTTTGTCTACACCTTGTTCAACAACCCCATACTCAGTAACTACAAAACGTTGTCCCTGATTATTTATATCCCCTACATTATCTATTTTCCTTTCAGTGTTAGTAATCAGGTGTTGCAGGGGTTGCGGTTCGTTCATTATACTGCGATCATCAATTTATTAAGAGCAGTACTATGGGCTGCGTTCGTTTTCGTTATCATAAACATGGATGATGAAGGGAACTTGAGACACATTGCAATTGGGTATAGTGTTGTGAATTCCATCGTTAATGGAGTGTGCGTATATATCGCCTTTACAAAATCGACGATCGAAGTGCCGTCAATCAAGGAGTTATGGACAAAACCGGTTATTGACAGCACGCTTGTCACCGGTGCAAAATTCTTCGTTCTTCAGATCAGTACATTATTACTCTTCTCTATGGGTAACTACTATGTTTACTCTAACTTAACTCCTACGGATACAGCTCATTACGACACTATCAACAAAATGTATAACTTATACATGACGTTTTTCAATATGATTATTTCCGTTTTTTGGTCCGAAATTGTTTTTCAGAAAACGACCGGAAATTTTGTTAAACTGAGACAGACCTACAAAAGATTATTGCTGATATCCCTGTTTGTTTCAAGCGGCGCATTCGCTATCATGTTTGTTGCACCTTTCTTTATCTCAATCTGGACGAATAATCGCATCACCATCAACATGCAGGATTGTTTGCCATTCTCATTTATGGTATCCATTCAATCCATTGCTTATGCGGGCGCCGTGTTTATGAATGCTTTTGAGCGGGTAATGCCTCAGGTTATTCTGGCAATACTCAATATCATGCTGATTTATCCATTAATAAAACTCGGTTTTAATCATAATACCGGACTTGGTACTGTTCCTTTGGTGTCCGGAATCTTATCCATACCTGCATTGATAATTTGTCATCGCATGGCATTACACTTAACCAGACCCAACAGAGTAGAAGCATGAAATTCCTTTTGAAACTGATCCGGAAAATCCAATATAAGTACACCTTTGGGCGGCTACCCGACTATCTGTATACTATTGGTACTGGAACTTTCATGCAGCCACAAGGGATCAAACTTTTTTTCAGGACTAGTAAAGAACAAAGGTGTTATGTCACAGTAGGTGAAAACTGTATTATAAATGCTGACTTTATCTTCGAATCCGAGCGCGGTGAGGTACAGATCGGCAACAATGTCCAAATTGGCTCTGCGAATTTTATATGCCGGAACGGGATAACCATCGGGAACGATGTGACAATGGCGTGGGGGATTACCATTTATGATCACGATTCGCATTCTGTTAATTGGGAAGAGAGGCAGAACGATAATACACAATGCTACAAGGATTTTATTGAGCACACTGGCAACATGATTGTGAACAAAGATTGGAGCAAGGTCAAGTCCAGGCCTATTAGCATTCAGGACAAAGTATGGATTGGATTTGACGCGACGATCCTGAAAGGCGTTACAATCGGAGAAGGAGCCGTAGTGGGGGCTAAAAGTGTGGTTACCAAGGATGTACCACCTTGGTCGGTAGTTGCCGGAAATCCAGCAAAAGTAGTGAAGTACACAAGAGATAATATATGAAAATACTGGTTATAGGTTCAAAAGGCTTTATCGGAAGCCACTTAGTAACATTTCTGAAAGCGCAACAAGAAACGGTCGTGTATGAATGTGATGTTGTAGTGGATTATGAAAAAGAAAACTACTTTTTAATTGACTCGACAAATGCAGACTATCACAGCATTTTTCAAAATAATGTGTTTGATGCGTGCATTAACTGTTCCGGAGCAGCTAGTGTACCAGATTCGCTCAAAAATCCGTTCAGGGATTTCACACTGAATACTTATAATGTCGTTAAACTTTTAGATGCTATTCGGTTAAGTCAGCCGGACTGTAAGTTCATCAACTTGTCAAGTGCCGCTGTGTATGGAAATCCATCTACATTGCCTATCCGGGAAATCCTTCCGTGCAAGCCAATTTCACCTTACGGGATTCATAAAGCACAAGCCGAAGAAATTTGTTTGTCTTTTTCAACCTACTATAATGTTCCTACCTGTTCGTTGAGGATATTCTCCGCCTTTGGCAACGGACTAAAAAAGCAGCTTTTCTGGGATCTCTTTCAAAAAGCGAAGAAAGCAGACAAAATCGAGCTTTTCGGAACTGGTCTTGAAACCAGGGATTTCATTCATGTTGATGATGTTTGCAAGGCTATATATTGTTGCCTCGAAAAGACTCCATTTAAAGGAGAGACTATTAATGTAGCAAATGGCGAAGAGGTTACCATCAATCATGCGGTCACTACCTTTTATTCTTTCTTTGACGTTGAAAAACATGTTACCTTCAATGGACAGGTAAAAAAAGGGGATCCCCTAAACTGGCAGGCAGATGTGTCGCTGATAAATGCTATGGGTTATAAGCAATCTGTCAAACTAGAGGAAGGACTATCAAAATATTATTTATGGATCAGCCGGTTGTAAGAAAACAGATAGGCCTGCTCTTCTTTTCCACGTATAAAGTTTGGGCAGGCGGTATTATTTACATGTTAAATTTAATTCGTGCCCTGGATCTTCTGGATGATCGTGAGAAACCCGAACTGATCATATTTCATGGATTTGACGCTCCGGTAGAAGACATTAAAGCACTTGAGTATCCATATATCAGCTATTGCCAGATCAGCAGTTCCAATCTATTTGTTAAAGCATATCTGAAGTTAAAGCGGATTTTGACGGGAAAGTCAGCATTTTATTCTCGTCTTCCTGAGACAGTATATCCGTATAACCAGTACATATTTCTTGGAAAAAAACAGATTCACTGGATTCCAGACTTTCAGGAGTGGTATTTACCTCATATGTTTCAGGAGGAGGAAATCGTAAAACGCAAAGAATACCAGGCCACGATCGCTGGTAGTGGTGGCAAAGTGGTTTTCAGCAGCAACGACGCGATGAACGATTTTCAGAAATTCTTTCCCAACCACAATTGTACGCTCCGATTGCTGCATTTTGCAAGCTTACTTCCCGAATTCAAGCATTTGCAGATCTCCGAAATTCGGAAAAAGTTTGATATCCAAGGTGTCTATTTTATGTCCCCAAATCAATTTTGGGCACATAAGAACCATATGATCATCCTGGAAGCGATCAATTTGCTAAAAATTGATAATCTCGATTTCACCATCGTCTTCACCGGAAGTCAGAATGATTACAGGAATAAGGATTACTTCGAAAAACTGGACAATTACATTCAGGAAAACGAACTTCAGCGCTGGGTAAAGTTTTTAGGATTTATTGACAGAGGTGAGCAGTTGTCCCTCATGCACAACTCCCGCGCGATCATTCAGCCCTCCCTGTTTGAGGGATGGAGCACTGTGGTAGAAGACACCAAAGCAATGAACCAATTTATCATACTTAGTGACATACCAGTTCACCGGGAACAGCTAAGCGAGAACTGCAGCTTTTTCGACCCTTCTTCTGCTACCGAGCTGGCTGCGATCATCAAAAGAAACGTGGAAGCAGAGCCTCTAAAAGTTGTGACGGATTATTCGAAAAACATTCGACACTTTTCAGAGAATATATTGAATGCGCTTCTAAATTAATGTATTGATTATATGGATCTCAATCCCAAAATATCAATAATCACAGTCGTCCGGAATGGCGAGCAATATATAGAGCATACGATAAGTAGCATTATTTCGCAAACCTATGCCAACATTGAATACATTATCATCGACGGAAAATCGACCGACAACACCACTGACATAATCAAGAAGTTTTCGGGTCATTTAGCCTATTGGGTTTCCGAACCGGACAAGGGGATTTATGATGCAATGAATAAAGGGGTGGCAGCGGCTACCGGCGACTGGATCATTTTTATAAATGCCGATGATTTTCTGATCAGCGAAACAGCGATTTCCGAGGCAGTACCCTATTTGGCCAAAACAAACGCATTGATCGTTTACGGGCAGGTTCGTGTTGTCTATCCCATCGGTGATGAAATGATTGTCGGATCAGAATGGGAGAAGTCCAAATTCCGTTTTAGAAATGTCGCGATGTGTTTTCCGCATCAGGCTACATTTCACTCAAAGACGTTGTTCGAAGACGAGAGCTTTGATATTTCATTTAAAATAGCCGGAGATTATGACTTTTTATTGAGACATTTAAGAGATCATGACGCCGAGTTTGTTCCCGTTTTGATTGCTAAAATGCGGGCGGGCGGGATCAGTCATAGTGCAAGTAAAATCGCTTTGCTTAAAGATACCCGGAAGGCACAAATAAAGAATAAAATCTATAAGTCGATTCCCCCGCTGGCCTGGCACATATCCGCCATCAAGCTGATTCTGACTAATACTCTAATCCGAGTGGTCGGAATCAACGGAAAAGATCGGCTCAAGAAGCTTGTCGGGAAAAACTAGAACTTTATCACTCCAATAACAAATCTCAGAAAGCGGATTTTTCAGGCATGGCAATTTATTTAGTTCTATATCTCAACTTTTTTCTGCTGGCTAACTTCGAGCTTTTTTTAGCGGGCAGAAAGAGAATAGTTACTCTTTTTCTTATGGCTACCATAGGATTTATAGTAATCTTGATAGCAGGTTTGCGTTGGAATACCGGAACCGACTGGGGTAATTACCTGTATTATTTCACACAGATTGATAACCGGCCATTTGGAAACTCCGGAATGGAGATTGGCTATGAAGTTCTCGTCAGATCCTTCAAGACCCTGGTAAGTTCTGACCCCACCCCATTTCTGTTCTTTTGTGCCATATTTATCGTTTCTACCACTTACTTCACACTATTTAAATATAGCCCTTTTCCTTTATTCTCTCTTTTTCTGTTGATCTCGTATAGCTTGGTTGGCAGTGGATTCGGAGTCCGGCAAGATCTGGCGATTGCGCTAAGTTTCCTATCAATTATGTTCATTAAGGAAAGGGAGTTCTACAAGTTTGCCATTATTATGGTTCTTGCGGCATTGATTCACAACTCATCTCTTATCTTCTTCCCCGCCTATTTCCTGTACAATTTTAAATGGACCGTCCTCAATACCATATTGATCGTTGTCGTGGTAATTGTGTGTGTGTTGATGTCTGAGACGATCATGCAGACATTCGGCTCGATGGTTTCAGAGAATAAGGCGGAAACCTATCTGGAAATGGGTATGGAAACTACAAAAAACCCATATACTACCCTGGCAAAGGGCTTATCGGGAAGATTCCTTTTTCTTCTGATTGTGATAGGTTTTGTAAAATACGGTACCGAAAAGGATGATTTTTACAATGGGGTCTTCAACATATACGTGTTCGGCATTATCATTTACACCATTTTCTCCCCAATTAATTTAATATTCAGCAGGCTCGCCCGGCCTTATGATATCTTTCAGATTATTCTGCTTCCTATGGCGTATTACCAAGCCAAAAGATCGTACAAAGTCGTCATCATTCTGATTTTGTTTGCCTTTTCGTTTCTGAAGTTTTCGACATTCGTGAGAGATGATGAGGAAGTTTACATTCCTTACAAGACTATTCTGAGTCAATAACCATTAATCACATGATTTACATTGTTGACGTTGCGTCAGCTGAGTCCCAACATGAGCAATTCAACATTTCGTTTGTAGAATTGCTGAAGTTGAAATACATCAATGACTCCCTCACATTTTTTTGTGATCCATCTCACCGGTCCGCTCTTCAAAACCGTCTTAGCAACATTCAGTTCAGTGATGCCACGATATATAAAAAACGTGGTGGGATAAACGAATTTATCCGTGCATACCTCCAATTCAGGCACTTATCAAAGATTGTACAGCAGGCAAAAAAGCAAAATGTGACCCAGATGTATATTTTACTTTTACATCCTTTTGCTCACTTTCTTTTCAAACAATTCCATACTGACCAGTTAAACGTCCGGATCGTCATCCACGGAGAACTTGAGTCTGTTAAGTTCAACAAGCACTTTCTCAACAAGATATGGGGTTTCTTCCAAACGCGTGCGCTGACTATCGTTAAGCCGAATGTTCAATACATCCTGCTTGGTAACAGCATTTACAACAACCTCATGGAGGTTATGCCCAGCTTCTCCCAGCAGTCCTGCATTATTATGGATCACCCCTACCCGTTTGAACCAAGAAAAACAGTTTTGCCGGAGAATAACCCAATCGTGTTTTCCTCGCTCGGAGTCGCTACCTTATCCAAGAATACGCAATACCTCTTTAAAATAGCTTCAGAAGCGTCCGAATTGGGATATGGTGAGGTTTGTAAATTCAATATCTGTGGCCGAGTTTTAAAAAATATGGAGGATCACCTCAACGGTCATGTGACTTATAAGGAAGATTTTAAGATACTAACACGGGAAGAGTCCAATGAACTCATCAATGAGTCAAGCTTCGCAGTCTTTTACTATGAGAATGCACATTATTCACTTTGTCCCAGCGGCGCATTCTGGGATGCAGTAAATGCGGAAATTCCATTGCTTTATGTCCGCAATGACTATTTCGACTATTACGCAGAAATTGCAGGAGGAATTGGAGTTCCTTTTGAAGATCCTGAATCGTTGAACCGATACATCCTGTCGGTAATCAAGTCAAGAGCTTTGGGAGAAGATTATTATAAATATGTTGACAATATCAGAAAACTGAAGTACGAACTAATGAGTTCTGAAAAGTTACTTCACCAACTATCTACGTAACCCAGATTTTAAATGAAGAAAATTTTAAAAAGGTCTATCAAATTTATTTACACCTCCACATTATTTGATTTATTACTAATACCCTTCATTATACCTTCCGCCCTCCTTTTCCTCTTGGTAAGGCGAATTGGTTTCAAGTATCTGATCTTCACCAAGCAAATACTGTTGAGAATTGGTGTAATTCCGATCAGAGATCATTATTATGAGCCGCTCTTCAACCAAAAACATCTCAAACGGCCTTTATCGAACGACCGCGATATCCGTGGTATTGATTGGAATGTCCCTGAGCAGCTTTCCACGTTGAGGTCATTTAACTACTCACAGGAATTCAGCGCAATTCCAAATGAATACCAGGACGATCTGACTTTTCATTTTGACAACAAATCCTTCCTTTCCGGTGACGCGGAATATTTATACAATATCATCAGACTAAAAAAGCCTGGGATCATTATCGAAATTGGCAGCGGAAATTCTACCAAAATCGCAAGGTTGGCAATTGCGCAGAATCAAAAAGAACTTCCGTCCTACCAGTGTGAGCACATTTGTATAGAACCATACGAAATGCCCTGGTTAGAAAAGTTAGGGATCGAAATTATAAGGAAACGGGTGGAAGATGTCAGTCCCGATATTTTTGACAAGCTTGGTGAAAATGACCTTCTGTTTATTGATTCTAGTCATATGATCAGACCGCAGGGCGATGTTCTTTATGAATTTCTAGAATTGCTGCCAAGTCTAAAAAAGGGAGTGATCGTTCACATTCATGATATTTTCAGCCCAAAAGATTATCTCAAGGAATGGGTTATTGATGAAGTCAGGCTGTGGAATGAGCAATATCTCCTTGAAGCTTTTCTTATTTCGAACAAGGATTGGAAAATCGTTGCAGCGCTCAACTATCTTCATCATAACCACTACGATGCGCTTCTCGCGAAGTGCCCACGACTTACAAAAGACAGAGAACCGGGATCGTTTTATATAGAAAAAATAAACTAACCGTTTTCATTTCTAACCATGCTTCCCTAAATTGGCATTCGAAGACTTTTGATCTAAGCACTTTTCAATGCCTAAAATTCACGTTGGATAAGTATAGTCAAACCTCTTTTCAAACAAATAAAGCTACCCGGGTAATCTTCAAAATTGCTCGAATTTGCTCCAATCCTCTTTCAGACATCCGGTATTTACATTAACAGCAATCCAGCAAATTGCTTTACATAATGATATGATGGTGAGGATAGTTGCATCCGTTTTAGTACTCTTTATAGTTGGTCTTTCCCACGCAAAGGCAATCGACAGAGAAAAGATGTTAAGAGACAGCGTAGTCAGATACGGTGTGGAGATTGAGCCTTATCTGAAAAGTCTTAACAACCAAAAGATTGTCGAGGACTTCAATTATTCCCCTTACATCAATAAATTTTTAAAGGAACACAAGTACGTTAAGTTCCCTCCCTACAAACTTACAATTGGGTATGACGAGTCATTTCCAAGCTACAAAAGCCACCTGGTAGTAAGTTCCGGCAACAGGCTCTATTTCCCGAAAGGAAGTTCCCTGGAATGCCCCAAGGACATGAAAACCAATGGTTACATGGTATTTATTTCCTGGGATGTCAAGGATGTGTTTATTGATGGGATCCAACTGACTGGAAGTAAAGCGAACCCGAATTATATCACTTCTCCCTACGGCGCTGGAATTGCCATGTACGCGCCGACAAAAGTGCTGATATCCAATGCCAAAATTTCGCAAAATTCAGGAGATGGAATAACCGTTCGTGTGCAGTGGAAAAAGCAAAGCGAGGATATTACCATTAATAACGCCAGGATCACAAACGCAACAAGAGTCGGGATGCTGGTCAATGGCATTGTTAATGGAGATTTCAGAAACATCTACATATCAGGTACCGGCGAAAAAACCAAGGAAAAAGTCCAAAAACCTCAGACTGCGCTTTCCTTCGAACCGAACGATTGTACTAGCAAATACATTAACTGCCGATTTTATAATCTTGAGACAAGAAATAATCTGGGTCCCGTTCTAGCTACTACAAATTTCTACGCCATCTATTTCAAAAATACGTGCGGTCCGAACAAGGTGGATGTGGTAATCAATAAATGGAAAGATTATAACGATGACCCTGCCTGCTATGGCGCCTCATTCGATGTAGCAAGCGGAAGCATGGAGGGGTTTGACACCAAGGATCTGACCGGAACATTTAAAATCATTAATCCTACAATTATCCGTAACACCAAGAAGGATCTATACGACTATTACTTTTTTCATGGCCACAACGAAAAGAGCAAAGGCGGCGTAACCTATACGCTGAGCAACCTGAAGCTTGTCCATCGGGGAGCGACCTATAACGTGAGAAATAAACAGCAAAACAAAGAAATCAACTCGCTCATCAGCAGTGGTAATTTGAGCAATAAGGTTAAAATCAATTAACTGAATATACATTTCTTATGGGATGAACAATGATCAGCCAATCCCCTGTCTTGTCTCCTTAAAATTTTCCTGTTGAATTCAAAAATGTGCTTCAATCAGCACAAAGCTGCACCTACACAATGTTGAAAGAATTTCACATGTCTCATAGAATAAATAACTACATTTCGTAATACTTATTTGTAGAAATTATTTAATTTTACCTCTATGTAATTAAATTTCTACAGAAAAACGTGAAGACAACATTATCACACCTTTATATACTCCTGGTCATTCTTATCAATATGCCGCTTCTCGCAGCTAAAATTGATCCAAAAATCGACCCTATCAAGTTCTCAATGACAACAACTGCGACTCAGATCGGGTTGAACGAGGAGTTTCAGATCGAAATTAAGGCTGCTTATATGAACATTCCAGCCAACACCGCATTTATTTTCGAGGGGTCTAATTCTTTTCGGTTAAAGCTTATCCTGCCTGATGGTTTTGAGCAAACTGGTGGAAACTTCACGGATTTCTCAGGTGGAGAATTATCATCAACCAAGCCATTTATCACATATAACGTTAAGGGTAAGTTCTCTCGAAATTCGGGAAACGGTTTCTTTCAACTATTAAGAAGTCACAAGAAAGCTGACGTTCAAAGTACATTTATCGAAGTCGCCCGCTTGAACTTCAATACCAACGATCAGGAAGTAAACTCTTCGGAGGAAGGGGCGCGAATTGCTTTGATACAGGCTTTGGGAACGGTCCCATATTTGACAATGGCCCAGCTAAGGTCTGGTGTTGCTGATGCCAATGAAGCGGTTTTTATTACTGACAATGGACGGCACGGGCTATTCAGATATAATTCGGCTTCAACAATGGCTGACGATGGTGCAATGACAATCGTTTCTTCCGGGCGCAGGTATGAAAGAGTATACGACGGCGCAGTAAATGTAAGGTGGTTTGGCATTGTTGGTGACGGGGTCAACGACCAGTCTGCCGCCATCCAGGCGATGCTGAACAACGCAAAATACAGAAACGTTTTTTTTCCAAAGGCAACGGCATCTTACCGGGTAAGATCGATACGGATTCCAAGCAACAGCACATTGACTTTTGAAGAAGGCACTGTAGTAGAGGGAATGGGGAACTTGGGAACAAGTGAGAAGATGATGTACATGTACGATGTCGAAAACATCATCATCCGGGGATATGGTGTGACATTTAGGGACCGTAGGGAAAATTACCCATCAGGGCAATGGAGGCATATTTTCTCTCTTGAAGGTGTTTTGAATGCCGTTATTGAGGGAATGGCTGCCAACGATAGTGGTGGCGACGGATTTTATATCGGTGCAGGCAGTGTAAGAAAAGTCTCTGAAAATATCAAATTTATAAATGTAAGTGCCGACAACAACCGACGCGCCGGTATGTCACTCACTACTGGGAAAAATGTCGATGTTGTTAACGCGATTTTCACAAACACAGGTGGCGAGGGACCCCAAGGAGGGCTAAATGTGGAAGCCAATGGATTTGAGAACCGATTAGAAGGTATCCGGATCTCAAACCCCAAAACCGGTGGGAATCGTGGACCAGGTGTCATGATCGGGCCTGGCGCGCTCGTTGGTTCGGATCGCATTATTGATATTGTGGTTTCCAATCACGTTGATGACGGAAGTATGTATGGCTGCCTTGTCACATGGGCACCAGGGCCGTTACCTGGATCGATCATGATTGAAAATGCAACTTGGAAAAATTCGAAGCTTTGTGGTTTCGTTTCAAGAAACTGGAGTTATCAGGCGTGCGCAGTTATGCTCATTAACCCTACTGTCATTAATTGCAATACCAATGCTAGCACATCCCCAACAGCCGGAGCAGCATTCTATATCCATAGAGAGGCAACTGACGGTGGCGACAGCTACATCGGAAATGTGCACATTTTGAACCCTAAGATTATGGATACCAGGCCAACCAAGTTGATACGAAGTGGCTACAGCTTCAGGGACTGGGCTACTACGAATAAAGTCACAAACTGCAGTATCATAGATCCTATCAAAGTGGGGGCGACTTATGATAACAATACATTTTATCCGACAAATAACATGATTGCGAATGTTGAGCTTGAACTCGCCGATCGCCATAAAACCTTGACTCATGAATTAGGGAATGGTAATAGTATTGCGGATTACACTTATTTCAAGACATTCTATACCAATCAATTATCTACCGCAACTCGGAACTTGACATTGGGTAAAGTGAATGCTGGCTTTCCTGAACTGATCGTGGAGGTGCGGTCACCCTATACCATCAATATAATCCCAAATGCAACAGATAACATTGTCCCGCTATCACCAGTCAATGGTAAATATATATCCAGCAAAGTGGTAGGGAGTCGATTACGGCTCCGCAAGCAACTGGACAACTCCTGGTTTATCGCGGAGATGTCTGGCACATGGACAGTTCAACCCTAATTTAAGCCTGTTATCCTAAAATAAGAGATCCGTGGGCAGTTCACGGATCTCTTATTTTTAAGGATGATGTGTCATCTATCCGGTAATTTTTACAGCTCCCTACACCAAAATTGCTAACTTTACGATTCAAGCACACTTAACATACCTGATGGATAAACCAGAACTCATAACCGCAACTCCTGTATCCGGCAAAAAAAGTACTTCTAGTTTTTCTAATCCCGCTGATATTCTGAACCACGGCAATTCAAAACTCGGTTATAAAAGAGTACTTCTCCTCGCCCATGATGGAGAAGATTTCTACAAGGCACGCATTCCATTTGCCCGTTATTTACAAAAAGAGGGTTGCACCGTCTCAGTGCTTTTACCAGCTGATAAATACACTGAATTAATTCAAGAGGAAGGATTTGAGGTTCAGCATTCCAATCTTGAGAGAGACAACACCAATCTGGTTAACTTAATATCAACAATTCTGTTTGTCCAGAGCTACACTAAGAAAAATAACATTGATCTGATCCATTCCTTCAAGTTCATTCCCAACCTGATCAATGTTTTATCCAACATCTTCACTAAGAAAAAAGTAGTACTTCATATTGCCGGCCTCGGTATCGCATTCGCCAATAAATCATTCAGATACAGGCTTATAAAAATTGCATTCAGGGTTTTGTTCTTTTTTCAGTTTCTTAGAGCAGATCTCATCATCATTCAAAACCCTGACGACTTCGACGACTTTCTCTTCAAGGAGCATTTCCGGCATAAAATCAAAGTGGTAAAGGGAAGTGGTGTAAACATTGAAACATTTCATCCAAGGAATAAAGTCGGATCAGAGAATGACAAAAGCGTTTTTCTTTGTACAACCCGTCTGATCTGGGAAAAAGGAATTGCGGAAATGGCCCAGGCTTTCGACTCGCTGCCGGAAACGATCAAATCCAATATTGAATTACTTATTATTGGTGATCCGGACATAAAAAACCCCCGGGCAGTTTCGGAAGAGTTTATAGATCGCTATAAAAACAGCAAGGTTATCCGCTTTTTGGGACGGAAATCAGACGTGGAAAAATACCTTGATTCTTCAGATGTCTTCATTCTGCCCAGTTATTATCGGGAGGGAATTCCCAGGAGCATTCTGGAGGCTTTGGCTTGCGGACTGCCCATTATAACAACGACAGTCCCTGGTTGCAACCTTACAGTGAAGTCTGGAGAGAATGGGTTTCTCATTGAACCAAGGTCCATCGACGCAATCAGGCAAAGTGTTGAGGAAATCGTATCACAAAAAGCAAACTGGAAGGCAATGGGAGAATCAAGCCGACAACTGGCGGTCGATGAATTCTCGGAAGAAGTTGTTTTCAGTCAAATTGTCAAATTGTATAGCGAATGAGAGTTTTAGTAACCGGAGCAGCGGGATTTATAGGTTATCACCTGGTAAAAAAATTAATAGCCGCTAAGGTTGAAGTAGTTGGACTGGACAATATCAATGATTATTATTCAATTGAGCTCAAACATAACCGTTTACGAGATTGCGGCATCGTTATCAATGAAGAACAAATCGATTACACAAACGCGGAGAAAACCTACCGGTTCCTCAAAATAGACCTGCTTGATTTCGATCGGCTGTTGGAATTGTTTGAGGAAAATGCCTTTGATTATGTTGTAAATCTGGCAGCTCAGGCTGGAATCCGGTACAGCATGGAAAACCCAAGAAGCTATCTGCAGTCCAATATTGAAGGTTTTTTCAATGTGCTTGAATGTTGCCGGCTACACAAGCCCAAAAAGTTGATCTATGCCAGTAGTTCAAGCGTATACGGACTAAATTCGGAACAGCCGTTTTCCACCAGGCAAAAGACGGAGACACCCATTAACATCTACGCTGCATCAAAGAAAAGTAATGAGCTGATGGCGCATGCATACAGTCACTTGTATGACATTACAACCGTCGGACTGCGCTTTTTTACGGTTTATGGACCGTGGGGGCGTCCGGATATGGCACCATTTCTTTTTGCCGATGCAATTCAGAATGGGAAACCGATTAATGTCTATAATCACGGCAATATGAAAAGGGATTTCACGTACATACTTGACATTGTTGATGGTATCTACGCGGTTATTAATACAGGTTTGACCGAAAACTATCAAATTTTCAACATTGGGAATGGACAGCCTGTTGACCTGTTACATTTTATAAAATGCCTGGAAAATTCCTTTGACAAAAAAGCCGAACTGAATTTCAAAGACATTGTTCCCGGCGATATTGTTTCGACGTGGGCAGACACAGAAGCCCTTGAAATAACTACCGGCTACCGATCGCAAACCAAAATCGAAAACGGAGTTACGCTTTTTGTAGATTGGTACAGGAATTATTATCAATGTTAACATCGAGTTGCCGATTCCTATCTTATCAAATAAATCTGAGTTGATCAGTGAACAGATCCAGCATAAGCCGTAAAAAAGTATTGTATATCCTCCATGGTATACAAATTGGCGGTGTTGAAGTTGCGCTGGTGTCCGCTATTCCCAGGTTAAATAGAGAGTTTGACTTGCAGGTGATCGCCCTCGGGAAAATTAACGATCGGATTACAGCATCGTTGACCCCGGATGAGAAAAGTCGGTTACATGCATTTGATTACCCGTTGTATCAGTACCCGTTTGCAGTTTTCGGGATCATTTCTTTTGTTTTCAAATTTAATCCCGACATCATGATTTGCTCGCTTTGGAGAGCCTCCATGATCGGTATTATCGTAAAATCATTTCAGAGGAAAATACAATTCTTCTCATTTATCCATAGCGCGGGTTTTACACATATTTTGAATCGGGTGTTTTCTTCCATGGCCGTAAAAATCGCTGACCATGTCCTCGTCGATTCAAAAGCTACCGCTGATTTTGTAAAATCAAAAATCCGGCCACGTGCCCCTATTCAAATTGTCTCATTCTGCCTGGAAGCACAGAACATAAATCAGGAGTTGCGTGAGCTTGATCCTAAGGAAATAAGAATCATGTTTTTGGGCAGGATCAATCCAGTCAAAAATCTGCCAAAAACAATTGATGCCATCCATTACCTGCGTTCCAAAGGTCACAATGTAAGCCTTGACATTTACGGAAAACCGGAAGGTACGGAACAAGGCCTTGTGGAGTATATCTATCAAAAAGGCCTCGTTGATCAGGTTCACTTCAAAGGAGAGTTGTATCACTCCCAGTCAAAAGTGATGAACGACTACCATTTTCTGATTCAGCTTAGTTCCAGGGAAGGAATGGCAATGAGCGTTGCAGAGGCAATGCAAAATGGGCTCGTTTGTATTGTAACACCCGTAGGAGAAATTCCGAATTACTCCCAGGATATGCAAAATGCCATTTTTATTGATATTCAAAACCAGGAGAACTGGATACCGTCTCTGACAAAAGTGGAGCAGGTAATAAGAGATCCAATCTTGTATTCATCTTTGTCAAAGGCTAGCCGAAAACAATTTGAAAACGTAAAAATTTATTCAGAATCATTAATTGAACAACTGAATGCGATTTGAGGATTTGCGGTGTAAAAGTTTGGTTTTTGTTATATATAACTAACTAAAAGGTGCTTTTTTCGCTAATAGCCAAATACGAAATAAGTAGGCATTTACCCATCAATCTCGAAAAACTTATATATTTTAATGAAGGTGTAGTTTCATTTTCTAAAAGTTTATACCTAAACTTGTGTGTTAAACACACTTGTGCACATTCTTAATTATTCTTTTTATCAAAATACACACATATGAACAACACTTACGTATCAGAGCGGAGGTATGTACATCGGTTATTAAGTAAAACTGCGGTATCAGAAGAAGTATTGATTGTAACAAGTTATGATTATTTCCTTCAAAAATATGATCTTGCTTTGTTGCTAAAAAAGTACAAAGAGGTCATACTTATCCCCCACAGCTCTGACGATGATTATTTGCTAAACCACACTGTAAGGCCATTACTGGATAAATTTGAAAAGATCCATTTGGTTACCAATCCCCAGTACGATAAGAGAAACAGGGTTATATATGAACTTGTTGTCAGAAAAAACAAGTCCATCCGCATTAATACGGTTTATGATTTTTGTGAAAAGATCCTGAAAAAGGTCTACATCCCGGACGACGTTTCAGAAATCAATCCTAACCTTCTTTCCCTACCTACTTTTGGTAGACGGGTGCGTTATCCTAAGAAGATTATCGACGTCACCATCAGCATTATCCTATTCCTTTTCACATTCCCCCTCTGGATACTGAGTTATTTCAGAATCAAAATGGAGTCCCCAGGGCCGGTTTTCTTCTATCAGGAACGGGTGGGGATGAATAATGTTCCTTTCAAATGTATCAAATTCCGGTCTATGGGACTGGATGCTGAACAGAACGGTGCGTCATTCTCGAAGAAAAATGATACCCGCACTTTCTCTTATGGCTCATTCATGCGGATTAGCCGTATCGACGAGCTGCCCCAGCTCATTAATATTTTCAGAAGAGACCTTTCCTTGATTGGTCCGAGGCCCGAGAGGCAAGTGTTTACTGAGACGTTTGATGAAACAATCCCTTATTATAACATGAGGCACAACATCAAACCGGGAATTACCGGGTATGCCCAGGTCATGTATTCATACGGAGCCGGCGTATATGATGCACGTCACAAGCTTATGTATGACTTGTATTACATCAAAAACTGGAATTTCTTCCTTGAATTGAAGATTATTCTCTTAACCGCCGTAGTTATCCTTAAGAAAAGCGGTAGGTAATTCCATTATTTTAAGAGGTATCTTATCAAATCCTGGATGAGGGAATCTATCTTCTTGTTACTCGCGTGGGTGACTCTCTCATTTCAATTAAGCGCCCAGGATTCTACCTACTTTTATTCCGCAGGGCTGTCAGGTGCGATTTCATCAACGGACAGCCCTTTTTGGTTACAGAGTAATCAGTTTGGTAGTGTTCCAAACCATGGGTCCTATCTATCCGGAAGAGCCGGTTTCTACAGAAAATACAACGTTAACAATCCGCGATTTCTACAATGTTCAGCTGGAATCGAGGGCATTGCTAATCTTAATGTCAGATCAACCGCTTTCTTAACCGATCTTTACCTTGCAGGAAAAGCCGGCCCGATCGAAATAAGCATCGGCCAAAGGAGAGAATATATGGGTTTGGCGGACAGCCTATTGACAACCGGTTCGCTGGCAATGTCGTCCAACTTCAGACCCTATCCGAAATATCAGATATCCACTTCTAACTATACCAATGTCTTCCCGTATCATGATATACTTTCCTTTAAATTTTCGTACTCGGACGGTTTGTTGGATCCGGCAGATGTCCATTTTGGAAACGTTCCGAGGGTACCCCAGGTTTTTTTACATCAAAAATCCTTCTACATCAAATTGGGGGGGCGGCATCAAAAACTAAATCTCTTTGCAGGATTCAATCACCAGGCAATTTGGGGAGGAGAAGATCGGATCTTTTCAGGTGGCTTAAAACGCTCCTCAGCATATGAATACGTGATACTCGGTAAGCCATGGGGAGGGAGCCGGGTCGGAAATCATTTTGGCACAATAGACCTTGCAGCAGAATGGAAGGGTAAATACTGGGAGGTATTTTTGTATCGACAAAGCATTTACGAAGACGGCTCCCTGGTAAATTTGTCCAATGTCGCAGACGGACTTAATGGTCTCCGGTTCAGGAAACGAACCCAGAATCGGTTTGGTTTCGACTTAAAAACCCTGCTTTTTGAACTGGTATACACAAAAAATCAGGGTGGTGCTGTATTTGACATGGTAACAGGCACTTTCGGGCGGGACAATTATTTTAACCATTATGTCTATGTTCAGGGTTGGTCCTATAAAGGCAGGGCATTGGGAACACCGTTGGTTGCCCCGCAAAGTCAGATCAGAGACAATCTCGCCACATCAGAAAGTGCATTTACATCTAATAATCGGTTGGTAGCATTTCATTTGGGAGCAAACGCTACATTCAGAGAGACCACATTGCTTTTCAAAGGGACGCATTCTGTGAATTCAGGAACTTATATCTCGGAATATAACCCACCTCTCTATCAAACCTCTCTATACATTCAAGTGGAAAGTCCGTTGAAGGTTAGAAACAATACTCATTTAACTTTAAGTTTAGCAGCTGATTTTGGACAATTATATCCTAAAAACACTGCATTGATGCTTGGATGGAGGAAATCCGGTTTTAAAAGATAACTTTGGTAAAATAAGTACTCATCAACGTCACCGATTTCTATTACCTAAAATGCCGGCCCCAATCTTTCGGATGCGAGTCTGTTTATTGTGTTTCTCCCTTTGTCTCGCGTTCTCAAGTTACGCCCAGGACTCAACAGTTTATTACAACGCTTCAATTCTGGTTGCCGGCGCAACGGATCAAACCCCATTTTGGGCGCGCGCCAATCAAAACGGCAGCGTCCCGTTGAACGGAAATTACGGATTGGCTGATATAGGGTTGTACAAAGTTTACAATCCGCACAATCCGCGCATATTTCAATGGAGCGGTGGTTTACAGGGTATTGGAAGTTATGGCAAAACAGGCAATCTCTTTTTGTCAGATGCATTCGCAGCAGCGAAAATAGGCGTAGTGGAAATTCTGGCTGGTCAAAAAAGGATGGTGACGGGTTTGATGGATACAACACTCACCTCCGGATCGATGTCTGTCTCGGGAAATGCAAGGCCATTTCCGCGTCTTCAAATATCAATTCCGAATTATGTTCCTCTTTACATTACGAATGAGCTTGTTTCCATTAAGTTCTCTTATTCCGATGGCTACTTGGGTGCGAGTGATGTAAATTACGGAAGTACTCCCCGGATCCCGAAGACATATTTTCATCAAAAACAGCTCTATTTAAACTTTGGAAATAAGTCCCAAAGACTAAATGTGTATGCCGGCATAAACCATCAGGCAATGTGGGGTGGCGAATTGAGCACTTTTCAATTATATAAGTTGAAGCCGACAAAAGCATATTGGTATACGATTATTGGCAAAACCGTTGATCACAGAAAGATCGGGAACCATTTTGGTACCATAGACGTGGCTGGCGAATGGAAAGGTAAGAACTGGACCTGGTTCTTGTATCGTCAAAACATCTATGAAACCGGGTCTCTCTTTAAAGTGATTAATTTCTCCGACGGTCTAAATGGATTCAGTATCAAACGAAACAGACCGACACCGAAAGGTTCATCCTATCTCGCATTTCACTCGTTCCTATTGGAAGTGTTAGGAACTCAGAACCAGATCAATAATTCACCGCTATCGGGACTTATTTTATTCGAAAAAGGAAACTATTACAATAGCTACATATATCGCCGTGGATGGTCTTACTTTGGGACCGGCATTGGCACTCCATTATTACCAGCTTCCGGGTCGACAAAGAGTGATTTACCGAGAAGTAATGCCGAGTTTTCCAATAATAACCGGCTCTGGGCGTTCCACACTGGGATAACTGCAAGTTGGCTTAATCTAAAATTCGCTTTCAGAGGTACGTACTCGCGAAATTCGGGAACATTCGTCAGTGCCTATGAAAGTGTCAAACAACAAGGTTCAGCTTTACTCACCGCTGAAAAAAATTTGAAAATTTTGAAAGGATGCAGTGTTTTTTCTGGTTTGTCAGCCGATATTGGCGAGCTATACCCGAATTCTTACGGCCTCCAGGTCGGGTTTCGCAAAAATGGATTTCTCGACTAGTTACAATCACACTCCATTGAAGCACAATATGAATAGAGAAAAGTTATACTTAATTTTGTTCGATACAACACCATTATACACATCACGAAAAAGCTAGTGGGCGCGCCTATGAAATTTTTAACCCTCCTATTTTCTTTACTGTTAATCTCCGCACCAGGCGTTTCACAATTCGAGGCTGACCAGCCCGAAGTCTACACGGACTCCACGCAAAACTTTATAGAACTTTCCGGAATGGGAAGTACCAACGGCCACACACCTTTCTGGATACAGGCAAATCAGTTTGGGACCGTACCACTTACGGTACCAGCCGGGGCAGCGCGTGCAGGAATTGAACATTACTGGCCTATATCGGCCAATACCAGCAGAAATGCACTCCGTGTCGGTTTTGGTGTTGAAGCCGTGGCAAATGTTAACAATAAAACAAAAATCCTGCTGCCTCAGGCGCACGCGACATTGCGTTTCAAAAACTGGGAGCTATATGTCGGTCGAAAAAAACAGTGGGTGGGTCTGGCTGATTCCACGATTGGATCGGGTTCGTACGCATGGTCGGGAAATGCATTACCAATTCCAAAGATTCATTTAGGCACTACCCGCTTTGTTCCGGTCCCCTTTACAAGGAAATGGGTCTCCTTCCAGGCATTTTATTCTGATGGTATGTTCGAAGGTAACAGACCGATTACCAGCGGCTTGAAGTTTCATGAAAAATCGTTTTACCTGCGCATCGGGAAAGCCAATTCGAAAGTAAAATTATATGGGGGATTCAATCACCAGGTTCAGTGGGGAGGTAAATCACCTTATCTGACAGCCGAAAACGGCAAATTGCCCGATGGGTTTTCAAATTACATTCACGCGGTGCTTGGGACTGTGGGAGGCACGGGCGACGAAATTACCCATTTTGATAGTACAAGCCGGATAGGAAACCACCTTGGTTCCATTGATATCGCACTGGAAGTCGAGACCTACGGCTCGAGTATTTTCTTGTACCGGCAGTTTGTATATGAAGATGGCTCACTTTTCTATCTGACTACCCTTGCGGACGGATTGTATGGTGCGCGAATCAAGAAAAAGAATTCTTACGGTGCGGGTTTTGAAATTACACAGGGTGTTTTTGAAGTGTTGTTTACCAAAGATCAGGGTGGCGATATTTTTATCATCGGTAATGGCAAATACCGCGGTCACGATAACTATTTCAACAACCAGCAGGTAAGGGATGGATGGTCCTACTTTGACCGGACGATTGGAACACCTTTTATCCCACCCTCCTCACAAACTGGCTGGAAATGGCCAAAATACGCCGACAATTTTACCAGCAACAACCGGGTTCTGGTTTATCATTTAGGATTGAAAGGCACTTTGTTAAGAAAAATTGAATGGCAGACCAAACTCTCCTACTCAAATAATTCGGGAACGTATCTGGAACGTTTTAAGGGCTCTCCAAAACAGTTTTCCGGGCTAATCGCAATGCAGACTAAGCTGAATGTTTTGGGGGGACTTACCTTGAAAGGCGCCTATGCTGCTGATATCGGAGAATTATACCGGAAGACCTACGGCTTTACTCTCGGAGTCCGGAAAGACTTTTCTTTCTACTGACCTCATTAAAAATTGCTTCGAATCTTCTCGGCTAGATTCGCCAGCTCTTCTTGCGAAATCTGAATCTTTTTACTGAAATCTGCATCTGACATACTATTCAATGGCAGTAAATGGACGTGCGCATGCGGCACTTCCAGCCCGATTACACTCACCCCAATGCGAATGCACGGAACCGTCTTTTCAAGTGCGGGAACAATGCTTTTCGCAAAAAGCATTAATCCTGAATATAGCTGATCATCAAGGTCAAAAAGGTAGTCGATCTCCTTTTTTGGAATAACGAGCGCATGTCCGTATGTGATTGGGAATGCATCGAGAAATGCCAGAAAATCGTCATTTTCGGCAATTCTATGAGAAGGGATTTCGCCTGCAACAATTTTAGAGAATATCGAAGCCATTTGATTTCAGTTATAAATAATTGAGTCTCGTAAGTCGTTGCGACAGCTGCCAACTTTAACTTAAAATAAGTAATTAGAATGCTAAAAGTACTTAATATTGTGATCCAAAACTTATAACAAACAAGACATGAATTGTACAAAATGGCATGCAATCGGCAAAGCCTTCGTGATCGCATCGTTCTCAATTGTGTTTGCGGGAAACGACGCAGAAGCTCAGAATAAAGGTAAATGGGTTAGTCTTTTTGACGGTAAAAGCTTAAATGGCTGGCACAGCTGGCAATCAGACAAAGTATTACCACAATGGAAAATCGAGGATAATGCGATTGTTCTTGCGGAAAAAGGTGGTAAAGACCTGGTAACCGACAAAGAATATGGTGATTTCGAACTGGAACTTGAATGGAAAATTTCTGAAGGAGGTAATAGCGGTATCATTTATCACGTAATCGAAGATAAAAAATATTGCTGCCCCTACTCAACCGGCCCTGAAATCCAGGTTCTAGACGATGAAAAACACCCGGATTCCAAAGCTGGAAAGAATGGAAACCACAAATCTGGTTCGTTGTATGATATGCTGCCCCCAACCGACATGGCTGCTGTGAAACCAGCCGGGCAATGGAACAAAGCAAAAATCGTCATTAAATCCGGGAAAGGGGAAAGCTGGTTGAATGGAAAAAAAGTAGTTGATTTTCCAACACAAGGCGCAGAATGGGATAAGTTGGTTGCCAACAGCAAATTCAAAACCTGGGAAGGATTTGGCGCGTCGTCAAAAGGCAAAATCGCATTGCAAGATCACGGAAATAAGGTCTCTTTCAGAAATATCCGCATTAAGGAATTATAATAGTTCGGTTGTAAGCGTACCGGACCAGTATTCGCGGCTGTAAACACGGCTAAACGGCCAGTTTTTCAGCCGCAACAGAAGGGGTAAATAAGCGTGTGGTTCTTTCGACGATTTACTATGGTGATACAAATCATCATCCGTCAGGATCAGACCTTTATATACCCCTTCTGCTTTTACCGTAAGGTCGCCAAACGGGAGCTCTTTCTCATATCCATGCTGCGAGCTCTGCAAACGATCTTTCAGTAGCCAATCAGTTCTGAACTGCTTCGTTGATATAGGCAGCGGCTGAAATTTACCTTCTGAAACTTCAAATGCATATTCCAGGTAAGCCTTTAACATTTTAGGCCCGGCATTAGCAGTTTGATCCGTTTGAAGTTGTGAAGGCCAGAGACTAGTCACAAAGTAAATGCGTTCCCTGGCCCGTGTAACCGCCACATTCAACCTGTTTTCCCCACCTTGCATATTTAGACTACCAAACTGCATCGACAGCTTTCCCTTTTCGTCAGGTGCATAACCCATCGAAAATATGATAATGTCCCGCTCGTCCCCCTGGACATTTTCTATATTCTTGACAAACAAATCTTTCGCCTCCACTCCTTCTCTTTCTAAACCGTCCTGAATGGCCTGCTGTTGATAGAAGTTGAATGTGACGACTCCCAAGCTTTTGCCCGTGTTACCCAAATCTCTAACCAGTTCAATAACCTTCTCAACTTCGATCAGGTTAATGTTATTTTTCCAGACGCCGTCGGTTTTTATATACTGGATTCCCGGCTCGCTTTCGTTGATTTTGCTAAAATCCGGCAACAGTTTCAAGGTATCCTTGTAAAAATTCCGGTTCGAAAAATCGATCAGGTCCAGTGAAAGACTGCGGTAATGTCCTGTGAGCTGATACTGATCCAATGACTGGGCCGCAAGATCCAGTAACGATTCAATTTCCAATGCTGCCGAATATTCTTCCTCCTCTCCCTTGTCCTCAAAGCGGATTTTATACAGATCACTTGGTGAAAGTTGTTTGCTATCGCCGGTTACCACCACCTGCTTCCCGCGATATGCAGCCGGCAAACCATACTCCGCGTAACATTGGGAAGCTTCATCAAAAATGACAAGATCAAAGAGGCTCTCCTGCATTGGGAAAATCGCCGATACTGCCTCGGGAGAAGCCATCCAGCAAGGAACCAGTGAAAACACTTCCTCTGTATAATTTTCCAGGAGTTTTCTGATAGGCCAGATCTTACGTTTTTTGGTGACCTGATGTCCCAATTCTCTATAAGTGACCCTGTTCCCAAGCCTGTTTTTTTCAATATCCTGATACGTAGCCTCACGCAATTTAATGCCGGTAATATCGCTGCTCAGTTTTTGTTTGATTAGTATACTTTGCTGCAATTGTTCTTCCCATTGCCTCATTTTAAGGGAAGTCACAGAGCGCAAATGAGGGTATTTTGTTTCTATATGCTCAACCCAGGCCAGTTTAATGCTGTTTTCAAATAGTCCAACAATTTCTGATGAACTGCTCAATTTAAGTTTTCGACTCTCATCTGCAATCGATTTCGTTACCGACTGTTCTGCGACAGACATTTCCTTCCACAACCGGTCCATATCCACCATTGAATCGAAATCTTTTCGCAGTGCTTGGAGTAATTTCAGGCTGTGGTGTTCCGGTTCGCTGATCAAATCTTTAATCTGCTCTGGCAATAGAAATGGTAACATCGCCTGCTCAATGCGGTTCCATGCTTCCAGCCAGTGGATCAGGTTTCCTAAAACTTGTTTAAAACCATTGAAATCCAAGTCACCGGCAATCCTTTTCAAAATGGAGAACCACGGCTCCAATGATGCACGCACTACTGCATCCGCAGCCGCCTCCACTTTTTGAAAAAATTGAATATATTTTTCTTCCTGCGTCAGAGCAAGCCCATCCAAAAATCTCGGATCGATGCTCAAACTGGCATTACCCAGCCAACTTTCCAGCTCCTTTCTGTTCCGTACTTTCAATTCAAGTTTGATCAGATCATCAAGGGTTAGCGCGAGACCATTAGCCCCAGCGACCCTTTCAATCTCCTTTTTCTCTTTACTGAACATTCCCCACCATAACCCGGACACCGCTGATTGCTTGGAGTCTATTGCATTCCGGAGCGATAACGTAAATGATGAGATTTGCCCCGGTTCCAGAGAAAACTCTATGCCATCTTCTGTCAAAAAACCTTCAAGAGCATCCGTGGTTTGCCTGATGAATGCGAGCCTTTCGTGACCATTGGAAGAAGAATGAATGTATTTTTTAAATAATGTCCAGGTAGCTTCGTCTTGGATCAGGCCGGTTATGTCGGTGAGGCGTTCCAGCGTTTCATTACGATTTTGGATAAAATCTTGTGAGAATGGTTGATAGGTAAGCTTTGCGAATTTCTCTTTTTGTTGATTAAATGCCCGCGGCCAGTCCGAAAGCATATTTTCCATGCTCCTTAATTCAGTAATACCAAAATCGGCAAAATTCCTCCGCTTAGCCCAAGCATGGTCTGGACCGAGGTGAACAGTGTATTCGCTAAATGTCTTGAAGCGTCTCCGGAAATTATCCCAGGTATCGAGCCGGAAGAACCGGTATTGTTCATTCAAATTTACCTGGGGCGCAGTTTGATCGCTTGTGAGATAAAGTTCCTTGATACTTACGCCACATTCACTTTCATCAAATAATGCTTTTCGAAATGCATCCAGATCATTGACTGTCCGATCGATCGCGCGACTTTCCTGTGTAAACTCCCTTTCCAGAAAAACCGCGTCCAAACTGTAATTCTGTTGTTTGTACGCTTCTACCTTTTCTATTTGCGAAGCCAGCTGCCGGAAAAGCCCCGTGCGGTCGTTCTTAAAATCGTGGATCAGACCCACGAAATCATTCATACCAATGGTCTGTAATCTTTGGTAAACAACGTCCAGAGCCGCTCTTTTCTGGCAGACCAGCAAAACCCGTTTTCCTCTTGCAGCAAAATCTGACATCAGATTGCAGATCAGCTGAGACTTTCCACTTCCCGGCGGGCCTTGAACGACGACTGACTTACCAGATTTCACTGCCAGAATAATTTCTTCCTGCGACTCGTCGAGCGAAAACGGTGTCAGCGTATCTTCTTCCCGGATTGGTTTTTTATTAGATAAAGCAGGCTCGAAGTGATCAGAAACAACATATTCATTTTCTTCCATCCCAATCAACGGAATGCGAAAAGAGTCTTGCTCACTGTTATGGATCAGTTGATTGTAGTCCGGAACCAAAAACGATCCTGCCTGCGGGAAGATACCGAGAACTGCCTCGGGAAATAGTTTCAATTCGCCGTTCCGCTCATTAATCGCGAGTTCAGTGGTTTTTTCAGCACTAAAACGGATTAAGGTATCTTCAAAAAGCTGTTGATTAAAATTGATTTTGAATGGGCTTGCTTTCAGCCATTCGTAAAGCTGTGTCCGGAATTCCAGGAAATCTTTCGAAAAGTCTTCAAATGACTTTTCCAGGATCTCATCCGGTATAACTGACTCATTGAAATGCGCGTAAGCGAGCGCAAAACTTTGATTAAGCACGATATCGCTTTCATTCCGCTCAAAAATGCACCATTGTTCGCGGTCCATTTTAAGCGTAACAGGAAAAAACAACAGCGGCGCATGGATTGGAGTGCCGTCTGACAACTTTCCCTTCACAAATGGATAACCTAGGTACAAATCCCTCGATCCCCGTTCCTCTTCTATAAAACGTTCTGTCCTGGCGATTTTCCGAAGCCGCTTACTGACTTCATTCACTTTCTCAAAACGCGGGTCAGCAACATCACAGACTGGAATGCGAACTTTCCCGGCAATAAGCTGTTTCACGATCTCAACTGAGGGTTTCTCCAGCAGAAAATCGGATTCATGAATGTCCAGAAACTGCTCGGCAGCCAGATTGGTGAGCAGAAGGGATTTGTTGCGAGTGCTGAGGTTGGTAAGTCGTTTTAAATAGGCTTTCAGAATCCGGTTCATAGCTACTCCAACGCTCCTGATTACCTAACTATTGGACAAAGCATCCGTCTTCTTTTCCTTTTTGACGGGGATAACTACGGATGCCAGAATGCTCACAGCGAGAATTCCTACTATGATATACAATGAATAAACCGTTTCAAAACCCATTGCTTCCAAAGGTTTGTGAGCGAGCATTTTTCCTCCGATAAACACCAGCAATACCCCGAGACCATATTTGAGGAATCGGAAAAGGCCCATTATGTTGCTCAGAAAGAAGAACATCGACCGCAATCCCATGATTGCGAAAATGTTGGAAAAGAAAACCACGTAGGGATCTTTGGTAACAGAAAAAACAGCCGGAACCGAGTCTACGGCAAAAATCAGATCAGTAAACTCGACGATGAGAACGACTACAAACAAAGGAGTTACGAGCCATTTTCCTTTTTTCAAAACAAAGAAATGCTCGCGGACATACCTCGGGAATACTGGCAGATACTTTGCCGCAAACTTGACGACCGGATGCTTTGCAGGATCAATTTTCTCTTCTTCCCCACCCTCAAAAAATATCTTACCACCCTGATAAACAAGAAGTAAACCAAAAATATAGATGATCCATTCGAAACGCTGCATTAATGCCGACCCGAGGAAAATAAAAATAAAGCGCATGATAATGGCCCCTAAAACTCCCCAGAAAAGCACCTTTTTATAATACTGGGGCCGGACACCGAATGATGAGAAAATCAGGATAATTACGAAGATATTATCAACAGAAAGCGCGTATTCCAGCAGGTAGCCGGTAATAAACTCCAGCGACATATTTCTCCGGTAAATCTCAACGCTCGCTTCAAAATCACCGGGAATAAGCTTTAAATGTGGTGCAAACTTGTTCTTAATGCCTTCCAATTGGGCATAATTGTCCATTCCGTGAACCAGATCTCCATGTGTATTGATGACAACATAGAATACCATTGCAAGCGCAATCCAGGCGACAGTCCATGCCGCAGCTTCCCCAAACTTGACTACATGGTCCTTCTTGTTAAAAACACCAAGATCCAAAAGGAGCATGATGCTAATCACCAATATAAACCCGCCGAAAAACAGCACTTCGTTGGAAAACATGAAAAAGAAATTTTGATGGAAAGTCGAACGTTCAGAAAAAGATCAAAGCTCTACAATATATCACAACTATCGATCCTTTTTCAGCTCTCAAAGTTAAATAAAATATAAAATGAAGAAATTAATTGGGACGGGCGGCGTTTGTGAAGATCGTAGGCATTGATTTACAAATTGTTAAAAAAACGTGCCTGTTTTTTTGAGAAATAATTCACATTAAAACTTGCGTCAAATGAAGCAGGTGCATACATTTGCACCACGATAACCAAATCGGTTATGCGAAAGTAGCTCAGCTGGTAGAGCGCGACCTTGCCAAGGTCGAGGTCGCGGGTTCGAACCCCGTCTTTCGCTCAGAGGACAAAGCACCGGAAACGGTGCTTTTTTTCTCTCCGAGCCAAATCCACAAATGGCTAATGCCGGGGTGGTGGAACTGGTAGACACGCAGGACTTAAAATCCTGTGAGCCGAAACGCTCGTACGGGTTCGATTCCCGTCCCCGGTACTAAACAAAAAGAGGGTGTCTCAATTAAAAACTGAGGCACCCTCTTTCATTTGGGTTTTTTATAACTTGGAATAACGGTTTAAAAACTCAGATCAATCGCTAAGACGCTTGTTTTGCGGGATTGCGTT